>NZ_JASZYR010000009.1 GCF_030316855.1 Variovorax sp. J22P240 | reverse complement strand
CAATCGGGGCAACTCGGCAACCCACACAACAGGCCGGATACAAGGCAGCAGCCGACTTCTTCACAACACGACGGCGGGTAACTACCTATCGCCGGGAGGCATCCATACAAGCGCGTCATGAATCTCATCATCTGGCTGGTCGTGGGCGGCCTGATTGGCTGGGTCGCTAGCATCATCATGAAGACCAATGCGCAGCAAGGCGCGGTCCTCAATGTGATCGTCGGTATTGTCGGATCGCTGCTCGGCGGCTGGCTCGTGGCACCGCTTCTCGGGGCCGCGACGCTCAACCAGAACGACTTCAGCATTCGGGGGTTGTTGGCCTCGCTCATCGGCGCCGTGATCCTTCTGGCGATCGTCAACTTGGTGCGTCGCGGGCATGTCCGCTGAGGGAGAACGCAATGGGCCTGCTTACCCAAATCCTCGGCGGCCTGGCCGGCAACGCGCTGCGCGGCCGTGATGGCCAGCGGACCGGCGGCGGAATGAGCCCGGTGCTGATGGCGCTGCTGCCGGTGGTGCTCAACATGCTGAGCCAGCGCAGCCGGCAAGGCGGCGGCGCGGCCAGTGACGTGGGCGGCATCGGTGACCTGATCGGTCAACTCACACAGAAGGGCTACGGTCGACAGGCCGGCTCCTGGGTCGCCACCGGTGCCAACGAAGCCTTGCCGCCCCAGGCCATTGACGAAGTCTTCGGCCACGATCAGCTGCGCCATATCGCGCAACAGGCGGGCCTTGGCGAAGACGAGGCGCGCAGCGGGCTGTCCGAGTTGCTGCCGGATGTGGTCGACCATTTCACGCCGGAGGGTAACCTGCCCGAGGGCGACCAACTTTCGGCGAGCGTGGACGACTATTTGCGGCGGCTCACGTAGCGGCTGCTGGCGGGGCGCGGGTCTAGCGCGGCGCGTCGAGGTGCGCATTCTCGTCGGTGCATGGCCGGCGCTGATCTGGGGCCGCGTCCGCCTACACACGCCGGTGGGCGCGCGCCTACGCGGCGCGCCGACGCTCTCCATAAAGTGACTGGCCACCAGTCAACGAAGAAGCCCATGGCAAACAGCAACCTCCTCGGAGGTGAACACGCGCCGGCTGCCCCGCGCGGTACAGAGGTCGACGCGCTCGGGCGAGCGCTATCAGCGACAGGCGGCAGAGATGCGGCGCGACCCCACCATATCCATCGAAGGCGCGTCGCCCGCGTCGCCCGACCAACTCGCCACGACCGACGAAGACGATGACGAACCCGACAAAGCCGACAAAGCCGGCGCGCGCGCCTGAACGCCAGGCGAGCGCTGCCAAGACCGAAGCGGTGGCGCGCACCTTGCGCAAGGTCTTCGGCCTGCGCAGGTTGCGCGCGGGGCAACGCGAGGTCATCGCCCGCGTCCTCGACGGCCATTCGACGCTGGCCGTGATGCCGACGGGCGCCGGCAAGTCGCTGTGCTACCAGCTGCCGGCGGTTCTGCTGGAAGGTCGCACGATCGTGGTGTCTCCGCTGATCGCGTTGATGAAGGATCAGTGTGAGAAGCTGCGGCAGCTGGGCATTGGCGCTGTCCAACTCAACAGCCAGTGCCCGCCGGAAGAAATCAGGGCGGCGCAGGCGGCGATCGAAGACGGGTCGGCGCGAATCGTCTTGACCACGCCCGAACGGCTTGCCGACGAAGACTTCATCGCCCTCCTCCAAACCGGTACGACCGCGCTGCTGGTCATAGACGAAGCCCATTGCATCTCACAGTGGGGACACGACTTTCGACCGGCCTTCCTCGAAATCGGTCCAGCATGGCGGGCGCTCGGAACCCCTCCCGTCCTGGCGCTGACGGCCACCGCCAGCGATGAGGTGGCCCGCGACGTGATGGAGCGCCTGGGCATTCCGAAAGCCGGCCTCCTCGACACGGGAAGCTACCGGCCCAACCTGCGCTACGCCGTCGAGCAGCTCGCTACCGAGGACCGGAAGCACGAGCGCACGATCGCCCTGGTCAAGGACATCGTCGGCAGCGGCATCGTCTATGCAGCCACCATCAAGTCCGCCGAGGCAGTGCACGCCGCGCTCCATGCGAGCGGTGAGTCGGTGGCGATCTACCACGGGAGGCTCGGCGGCGCGCAACGGCGTCAGGCGCAGGACGCCTTCATGAGCGGCGCGGCGCGCGTCATGGTGGCCACCAACGCTTTTGGCATGGGCATCGACAAGCCGGACATCCGCTTCGTGCTTCACTACCAGATGCCGTCCGGGCTGGACAGTTACTACCAGGAGTCGGGTCGCGCCGGCCGCGACGGCGCGCCGGCCGACTGCATCCTGCTCTTTCATCGGCGCGACCGTGCGGTGCAGCAGTTCTTTCTGGCCGGGCGCTATCCCGATGCGAAGGAACTGGATGAGGTCTATGCAACCCTGCGCTCGGAGCCGCCTGGTGCCAATGGATGGACCCTGCAGGCGTTGCAAGACAAGCTGCATGCGCCTCGTGCCAAGGTTCACGTCGCGCTGGCGCTGCTCCGGCAACGGCGGATCGTCCGCCAGCTTGCCGACGGTCGTCTCAACGTAACTCGCCCGGCTGTCGCGGCCGACACGCTCAGCGCCATGCTCGACCACTACCGCGAAAAGCGAGAACAGGATCAGGCCACGCTCGAGGGCATGGTGTTCTATGCGCAAACCGGTCTGTGCAGATGGCAAGTGCTGTTGTCGCATCTCCAAGGCGAGGCACCCGCGGCGCGTTGCACGACCTGCGACAACTGCAAACGCATCGCCGTCCACACCGCGCAGGCGGAGCAAGCCAAGGCCGCGCCCCAACCGGTGGAGACCGTGCGCGTGGCGCCCAGCTTCCAACCGGACGCAACGGTGCGGGTCCGGCGATACGGTGTCGGTCAGGTGCTGACCGCGGATGCGCTCGCGGTCGATATCGAGTTTGCCGATGGAAGCAAACGCTCCTTCCATCCCGACTTTGTGCGCCCGGTGCGCTCGGCGCACCCCCGGCCCTGAGTGCGCAGCCCTGTCGGCATCGCCTACACCGTCTGCATGGGCAGGATGACAGCTCGAACCACCCCGGGAGCGTTATCACCGCTCCACGCGCTTGTGCAGAGCCAAGACGCTTGGAGCTGCGAATTGGCGGGGCTCAGTGGGCGCGGCATTGCTCGCCACGATCGCTCTGGAGGTTTCAAATGATTCATCCTCTTTTCAAAGCCGCGCTGAAGCGCCCCGACCTCCTGATCCGTCATCTGGCGAACTATGGGGAGCTTCTCAAATGCGAGGCCGCTGATGCCGGCAAAGGCCTTTTGGTGCAGGCCGCGGCCGGAGTAGCTGCCGCGATGGCACTTGTACTGGCGCTCGGCCTCACCGGCGTCGCCGTCATGCTGGGGATTCTTCAAGCGACCTTTCACTGGGTCTTGGTGGCGGTGCCTGCGGTTGCATGGCTCTGCGTGATGGTGGGCGGACTCATGGCGATGCGGTCCGTGGTTCGGCGAGACATACAGGACGTGCGCGACGAAGTCGAGCGCGATCTCCGGCTTATTCGACTTGCAAAGGAATTGAAGGATGAATGATTCATTCCAAGTCCTCACTCCGAGGGACAAACTCGCCCTGTCACGGGCCGAACTCCTGGCCGCCATGGGCTACCAGCAGATCGAAGACACCCTCGGCACGCCCGAAGTGCAGGCCCTGCCGGCCCCTCGGGCATCCTTGGGGAGTTCCAGGCCTGGCTTTCTCAGCCGGTGGTGGCGTCAACACCCTGCCAGTACGGCGATGGAGTTGCTGGAGCCCGGACTGGCTCGATTCGCCCATCGACACCCCGGCAAGCTCATAACCTACAGCGCCTCCGTGGGGTCCATGTTGGTGCTCCTCAGGCCCTGGCGACTGCTCTCGGTGGGCGCGGTGATCGCACTGCTGTTCAAGGCCTCAGACATCTCCGGAGCGCTTTATGCAGCGTTTCGCGGCTCGGGTCTTGACCCTGCACCGTCGAGTCGCGAGGTTGCCGAGCGTTTTGATGACACTTTCGCTCCCGGTCCGCACTCTTGAAGCAAGTCCTGATCTCTGTGGACGGAACGGACGAGGTGCAAGGGGTGCTTGTGGCCGCGCCGAACACCTTGCCGGGCGTCCTCATCGTCCATGGGTGGGACAGCGACCAGGCCCACTATCAAATCCGAGCGGAAGATCTCGCGGCCCTCGGCTGCGTTTGCCTGACCTTCGACCTGCGCGGGCATGGCCGACGCCAAGATGTGAAGGCGTCCGTCTCCCGGGACGACAACCTGCGCGATGTCTTGGCCGCTTTCGATTTGCTCGCCGGTCAAGCGACGGTAGACCCGAAATCCATGGCGCTGATCGGCACCAGCTACGGCGGCTATCTGGCGGCAGTCGCAAGTGGCAGGCGAAGTGTTCGATGGCTTGCACTCAGGGTCCCGGCCCTGTATCCGGACGAAGACTGGGGCGTGCCGAAGGAGCAACTCGACCGCGCTGCGGTCCTCGCGTACCGGGAGCAGGTCCGGCCGGCCGATTCGGACCGCGCATTGTCTGCGTGTCGGGCGTTCCGAGGCGATGCGTTCGTCGCAGGATCGGAATTCGACGAGCTGGTTCCTGGCCCATGCATCGCGAGCTACGTTCGCGCCTTCCAACGCGCCAAATCAATCACTCATCGCACGATCCAGGGTGCAGATCATGGCCTGACCGACGAGCGAAGCCAGCGCACGTACGACGGCCTGTTGTCCGCCTGGCTCACCGAGATGATTCTCGGGGCGCGCACCCCAAGCAACCGCTGAGGCGCCGGTGCCTCGGACGTGGGGCAATCGAGGGCTCGCCGCAACGGGAGCGGATCGGATCAACGCTTGCGCTCCGGTTGCCGCGCCTGTCCGGCCGCACCTCGTACCTGCTTTTGCACGTCCGCGCAGTCGGTGTTTTCGCCGGGACCGGTTTCGACAAGCGGCAGCAAGGCCGCCAGTGGGTTGATGGTCGCCAAGGCGATCGCGCCGCCGGCGCGAGCGAGGAGCGGGCCCTTCTCGACCTGGAACTCTGGCTGCTTGAAGCTTCCGTGCAGCCGCACGGGCGTGCGCAGCGAAAGAATGCCCACGTCCTTCGGCTTGGGCTCCACCTTCACGTCAAAGCGTTCGTGCGCGAGATCGAACCAACCCTCGCCGAGGATCTGGGTCTGCTCGGTGTCGATGACAAAGAGATTCGCGTCGCCGCGTCCGCGTTTGACGTCGAATGCAACCCCGCCGCAACGCACCACAATGTCTCGATCGCCGCCGACAAGCAGCTGAAGCACTTTGCCGCCGTTGAGCCCGCTCAATGCGTCCAGCAAGTTGGAGACCTCGCCATTGACGATCGTGGCTGAAAGCTTCCCATTGGCCACGGCCGCCGCATCCGCGATCGAATTGCCGCTGCCTTGCAGTTGAAGCCGTGCCCCCAGGCGCCCCGCGCCTTTCGCCAGGGTCTTTGAATCGGGGATCAAACGGTCCACGCGCACGCGCTGCAAGTCGACTTGAACGTCGGACCGGATGGTCGGCTCGCGTGCGTCAAGCGTGACGCGTCCAGCGATCTTGCCGCCGGCGAATCCAAAGTCCAGGCGAGGCATCTTCAGCACCGAATCATGCAAATGCAGCGCTGCGTCCAAGCTTTCCAGAGGAAGCGCATGGGGCACGACCAGCTTGGTCGCGGTCAGCGTGACATCGGCATCGATCTTCTGCAGGCGGCTGCCCTCGAACTCGCCGGCGGGCAACAGGCGGTCCGGCGTCACGGCCTTGTCTTTCTGCTTCGCGGCAGGGCGAGTGGCGGTCTCGCCTTGCGACAGGTCGGGCTTTCCGCCGGTCTGCTTTGTCTCGATGCCGATCAGCGGCCCGAGGTCCGCGATGTTCAGGAGCTTGCTGTGCAGATCCGCCGTGAGCAGTGGCCGCGGCTCCCGCTCGAGGTACGCGCCCTTGCCCGTCACGTCGGTGGATCCGATCTTTCCGGACAGATCCTCCATCGTGTAGCGAGGACCTTTCTGTGTCAGGTGGCCCTGCAGGCGGTACGGCGGCGAGGCCGGCAGCGGCAGAAGCAGGAAGGGATAGAGGTTTGCAAGGGTCCGACCCTCGATGAGCAGCCGTACATCGATGGCGGAGATGTCCGCCGCATCGGCGATCGTGCCTTCGACCTCGACCTTGGTGGTACCGGCGCTCAGGCGGCCCTTGAGCGGAAACGGAACGCCCGACTCCTGGAAGCTGAGGACCTCGCCCGTGAGCGCTTGGCCGGAAAAGCTGGCATCGTGGTACTTGCCCGTGAAGGCGTACTCGGTCGAGTAGCGCGCATTGACGGGGGGAGCATCGGCATCCTTGACCTTCTCCTGACTCGCCGGATCGAACGTGGATGCGCGCACGTCCAGCTCGAAAGGCTCACCGTGATCGATGTAACGCAGCCGGCCTTGGTCGACTGACAGCGTACTGATGCGCAGCTTGCTCGGCTCATCGCTCTGCGTTGGCTCGGCAAGCGTCCAGTTGCGGCGATCGTCGGCAAGGCGCTCGAAGACGAGATCGGGCCGCGTCAGGGCCACACGCGGCACCAGGATCTTGTCAGGGAGGTCGCGAAGGGAGACCGAGAACTCGACCATCTCGGCCTGCGCCATGGCCTTGTCGGTTGCCCAAGGCGCGTTGCCGAAATACACGTCGCGCATCCGGATCGTCGGCGTCCACCCGAGCCGCACGTGCAGATCGGACATCCGGAATTCGCGCTCGGTCTTGCGCGAGATGTAGCGCTCGATCGGTGGCCTGACCCAGTTCCAGTCAAAGAGCACGAGGACGATGACCAGGACCGAGATCACGGCACCAGCGATCACCCAGCCGCGGCGTCGATGCACGCGCGGCGTCGGCGGGCTGGCGGAGATCATCAATCATTCCCAAAAATAGGTGCCTGCAGAACCAGGCAACTCATCCTCTACGCGCGGGCCTCGTGCGCAGTCGGCCGCTGCGCACGCTTGGTGTGGGATTTGGCTTGCGGCGTAGCCCTTGCCAACGCACCTTCAACGACGGTCGACGTAAGCCCCCTCGCTTTGAAAGCGGCCGCGGGCCTAGGCACGCGCTCGGCGGAAGCTCATCTGGGTTCGGCAGCGCCCTTTGGCCTTCGGGGTGAGGGGCCCGAACGGCGGTAGATCGCCCATTTCACGGTCAGGATGTCTGCGGCGATCTTGGCCGCGTTGACCCCGGCATACGGCTCGTCCGGATTGAACTGGAAAGCCTCGTGGAATCGGATCACCTCTGCGTAGTCTTTGTCGAATGTCATCGGACCCATGAGCTCAGCGGGATCGACTCCGGCCGGAATCGCCAGGAACTTCTTTGGATTTGTAGCGCTGTGGTAAAGGTCGACGCTCATCAGATTCATACAACTACCCCTCGACATGTTGAAATGGTGAGGCGAACCGCGATGGGGGTCGACGCCATGGCCGAGCACCCATCGTCAGTTGGGCTGTCCGTTGGTCTAGCAAATGATCTGTCGCATTGGCGGACCGTGCAATCAGCGTGCGCCTACAGGGGTGTGGGCCCGCCGAATCTGGCAAGTCGCCCTGAGACGGGGGCACGCCCCACCGACGCCCGCCCGACTCGCTCGCCTGCTGATCGGCCGGGACCTGTCGGCGGTGCGCAACGCGAACAACGCGAGAAGCGCCTCTCGCAGGTGCGCCTGCGCTCTCCGACGACGGCGGCAACGATGCCGGGCGGCGGGCTGATGGTCGCCTTTCCTTTTGACGCTGGTGTGGCGAGCGTTCCCGGCGTGCTGACCAGCCGGTCCTTCAGGATCGCAGGTCACCAAAACCGAAGCGGCTCCCCGACCTGCTCGGCGCAGGTTCCGCATCCGCGAGCTCGCGCGGCCCCCTGTCCAAGTCATCGACCATGACCTGCAGTGCCAACAAGCCGGCAGCCATGGCCTCGTGGTAGCTTGCTGTTGCGTCCGCCGCTGAATCGATCCTGGTCCACTGCGAGGACTTCGCCTTTTGCTCGATGAGGATCCAGCGATACCCGCCGTCTTGCGACTCATCGACGTAGATCGCGATGCGGCGGATGGACGCAAGCATTGGAGACTTTTGTGAGTCGACCGGCGCTGAGCGCGGCATGCGTGCTTTCCGATCACGCAGCCTTGCGCGCCCTGGCCGGCGCCGCTTTCTTGGGAGCAGCCTTGCTCCGGGTCTTTTTCGAGGCCGGCTTCGAGGACTTCCCGCCCTTGAGGCTGCGGGCAAGCAGCTCAGTCAGATCGATGATCTCCGCACCTTCGGAGGGAGCCTCTTCTTCCGGCTGGATCACCGTTTCGGTGTCCCCCGCCTTCACCTTCTTGTCCACGAGCTTCATGACCTCGTGCTTGAACTCGTCCTTGAAATCCTCGGGCTTCCATTCGCCCGACATGTCCTTGACGAGCTGTTCAGCCATCTTCATTTCTGCTGCGCTGATCTTCGCCCCCTTCGTACCGGCGGGAGGCAGATCCAGGCCTTCGAGGGATTTCACTTCGTCACCCCATCGAAGCAAATTGAGCACGAGCGCCTTGTCGCTGGGCACGAGGGCGGCCAAATGCTGCTTCGTGGCGATCACGACCTTGGCCAGGCCGATTTTCCCGGTCTTGAGGAGTACCTCCCTCAGCAGCGCGAAGACCTTCTGGCCCTTGTTGACTGGGGCGACGTAGTAAGGGCGCTCCAAGTAGACGAACGGAATCGCGTTGGCATCGACGAAGCGTTGAATCTCAATGGTCTGGGTCGTGCGCGGGTACACCGCTTCGATCTCGTCCGGCGATATGACGACGTACTTTCCGTCGTCGTACTCGACGCCCTTCACGATGTCGTCCTTGTCGATCTCCTTGCCGGTCTTCTTGTTGACGCGCTTGTAGCCGACCGGATCCATGGTCCGCTTGTCGAGCCAGTCGAAGTCCACCCCCTCCTCGGTCGTAGCGGTGTGGAGACCGACTGGGATGTGGACCAGTCCGAAGGTGATCGCGCCCTTCCAGAGGGTTCTACCGCCTGTGGCCATCTCACTTCTTCCCGAGTTGCTCGGCGATTCGGTCGACGGCGACGCCCACTTCGGCAACCGCCTTGCGGAGGTCCTCCTCGGTCACATCGAAGCGTTGCATCCAGTAGCGAACTTCGTGCGGCTCGTTGACGTTGATCCGGCTACGGTCCTCTGGCCCGCGATTGTCCAAGTCGTCTGCCATGGCGTTCTCCTTTTGTTGCCTGCGCACAATCTACTTCCCGGGGCCGGCTTCGATGGCGGACAGGACTCTGCTCGCATGAAGGACAGCGCCGATGTCGAGCCAACACGGTCCGCAGCATGCCCACTCAGACGCGGACCACGGTCTCATTGATGTCGGCCTGAACTTGCGATCTGATCAGGTGCCGGTTGGGGCGGCGCGTAACGCGCGCAGTGCGTCTCCCGCCCCGGCGAGCAGAGCGGTCCACTCCGCCTCGCGTCGCGGCAAGCTGTCGCTGCCCGCCCGCAGCACCGCCGCTGGATGAGGCATGACATAGACCGGGAGCCCGTCGCTCGCGCGCGTGAGCCATCGGCCGGCATGCGCTTCGATGCTCACAGCTTCCTGCAGGAGACTCGCCAGCGCCGTTCGGCCCAGTGCGACAAGGGCGCGCGGACGCACGGTGGCGATTTCGGCCTCCAGCCAATGCGCACAAGCCGATGCTTCTCGCTGCGCGGCGGTTTTGTGGATGCGTCGCTTGCCGCGCCACTCGTACTTGAAGTGCTTGATGGCATTCGTGAAATACAACTCCTCCTGCGGCCACTGCAGCGCGCGGATCGCGCGACGCAGGAGCTGGCCGGCCGGGCCGACGAACGGCCGGCCGGCCAGATCCTCCTGATCGCCTGGTTGCTCGCCCACCAGCATCAGCGTCGCGCCGGCACGGCCCTCGCCCCAGACGGTTTCCGTTGCGTCGGCCGCGAAGTCGCACTCCTCGCAGCAGGAGGCCTGGTGCGCGAGGGACGCCAGTCGTTGCGACGGCGAGGCAGGCAGCGGCTCTGCTACCTGCCCGGCCTGGGGTCCGCCGCAAGAAGGTTGGACGCCTTCATGGCATCCGTCCCCCGGCAGTGGCACGGTTCGTCCCGCGCGGCGCTCGCGCGCGGGGCTGACGCGCGTCTCCATGCCATGAGCGCGTTGGTCCGCCTGCTGCATCAGCGAGGTGATTTGCGACGCCTCGGGAAGGTTGCGCCAGAAACGCACTGGCATTTCCCGGCGCATCATCGCGGGCTTCAGGCGCGCCGGGTTGAAAACGCTTCGGTAGTACGCCAGCCACAAGCCCTCGCCTTCGTCCGGGCCAGGGGCGTCCTCGCGCGTCGCCGGCGGGCCGAAGCGCAGTGCATGGCGATCCCAGTGCACGCTGCCCCGCGGGGTGAGGATCGCCCAGCGCATGCTGGCGAACCGATCGACGAAAAAAGGCGCTGCCGCGCGCACCACGTGATGCGCTGGCTCGAACCAGGCGACGTGGCATTCGCCGGCCTCGTCGAGGAGCGGGCGAAAACGCGCGAAGGCGTGCATCTTGTGAACCTCGCGGCGCACCTCGCGCGCCATGCGCTCGAGACGCAAGCGATCATCACGCAGGGTGTCGTTCCAGGCCCGCCGGTCGCGCAAGATGGCAGCGGCCAGCGTATGCGCCGCATGGAAGCGCTCTGGACTGTCGTGCAGCAGTGCGCTGCGCAGCAGTTCGATGAATGCGCGCGGCAGGCGCACCGGTGGCGCAGCGGGATCCGTGTGCGGTGCGCGGCTTGCCTCGGCGGGCAATCGGCCGTGCAGGTCGAACTCGCAGGGGGCCCCGCCGTGCGACCCCTGCAGCGGGTCGTCGATCCATGAGGACTGGCGCACTCGCCCGTCATCCCACCGCACTGCGTCAGGGTTGAACCCGTGGTGCAGGGCACCGCGCAAGGCCGCAAAGATGCCTGGCAGGTCATCGGGCGCAGGGATGATCAGCGAGATGAGCACGGGTCATTCCTGGCTGGACCCGCCCCAGCCGGATGCGAGCACCGTCGGTTGCAAAGGTGGGGCCAGCGGCGCTTCGGTGCCGAGCGAAGCCCTCTCGCCACCCGCGGCGAACAGGTCACCCTGCTGCGCCGGGCGCATCGCCATCCCGGCCCTTGTTTGCTCGGAGGATCGACGCCGCGCGACGATCGCATCCAGCCGAGAGGCGGTGTCGCTTCCCGGCCGATGGTCGGGTAAAGCCACGAACGCCAGAATCCGTGCGCTGGGTGCGCCCAGGCGCAGGATGTCGGCCTTGCGAAGGCACCGCACGCTGCGCGCGCTCAGCAGGCGCTCGACCGATTGCGTACCCAGCCCCGGCACACGCAGCAGAGTCTCCTTCGGTGCGCGATTCACATCCACCGGGAACCAGTCCGGGTGGGCAAGCGCCCACGCCAACTTGGGGTCCACGTCCAGCGACAGCATGCCGCCATCGGTCACCAGCTCGTGCTCCTCGAAACCGTAGAAGCGCATGAGCCAGTCGGCCTGGTACAGCCGGTGCTCACGCATCAGAGGCGCGGCGCGGCCAGGAAGCAGCGCGCTGGCATGCGCGATCGGACTGAACGCGCTGTAGTACACGCGCTTGAGACGATAGCTGCGATACAGGGAAACGCTTGTGCGCAGGATTGCGCGATCGTCGGAGGCATCGGCACCAACAATCATCTGTGTGCTTTGACCGGCCGGAGCAAAGCGCGGTGGCGGCGCTTGCGCCGCAGGGGCGTTGGCCATGGCTCGCGTTCGCCGCGCTGCATGGCCCAACTGCTCTGCCGTGTCGTCGAGCTGCAGACGGATGCGGGCCATCGAGCGCTTGATGGCGCTCGCATTCTTTTGCGGCGCCAATTGCGTCAGAGCGCTCTGGCTGGGCAACTCGATGTTGATGCTCAGGCGGTCGGCATGAAGACCGGCGCGGCCGATGAGGTCGGCGCTCGCGTCAGGAATGGTCTTCAAGTGGATATAGCCGCGGAAATGGTGGTCCTCGCGCAGCCGACGCGCGACTTCGATCAGTTGCTCCATCGTGTAGTCGGGCGACTGGATGATCCCGGAGCTCAGGAACAGGCCCTCGATCACGTTGCGCCGGTAGAAGTCGAGCGTGAGCTGCACCACTTCGTCCAGCGTGAAGCGCGCACGCTCGACGTCGCTCGATTCGCGGTTCACGCAATAAAGGCAGTCGTAGACGCACCAGTTCGTCAGCAACACCTTCAGCAGGGAGATGCACCGGCCGTCGGGTGCGTAGCTGTGACAGATGCCAGTCCCGCTGTTCGACCCCAAGCCCACCTGATCGCGCGAATGGCGCTTGGCGCCACCGGACGACGCGCAGGACGCGTCGTACTTGGCTGCATCGGCCAGGATGGCGAGCTTGCGCAGAATCGGGATGACCATGGTACTGTTATTTTATACAGTATGGCTCCTGAGCGCGCGCCCTTGAACCGCAGGCCGGCATCCTCGGCGGGTATGAGGAAGCCGCTCGCTGCTGGGGTAGGGCGCTTCCAAAGGGGGACTGCTCTGAAGCGAAGGGTCGCAACCGATGCCGAGCTAGGCATCAGGTGAGCAGAAGCGGCATGCCGGGGTCGCCCTTTTGCATGGCGCGCTGGTAGGGCTCCCGCCCTGCAATGCGCTGCAGGTAAGCCAGGATGCTTGGATACGGCCTGAGGTCGAAGGGCATGAAGTAGCGCATCGTGGTCAACGAGAAGAAGGTCATGATGTCCGCGGCGGTGAAGTTCTCGCCTGCCAGGAACGGTACATCGCCGAGGCGCTTCTCGATCAGCGCGAAGGCGCCTACAAGCCGGCCGTTCAGGCGCGCGGCGATGGGGTTGTCGTCCGGCAAGTTCAGTCGCCGCATGAACATGTTGCGGCCCATGTTCGGCTGGAAATTGCCGTTGGCGTAGTGCCACCAGAAGAGGTAGTGAACGTAGTCCGGATGGTCCGGTCCGAGCGTCAGCCGGCCGTTGCCGTACCTCGCGATGAGGTATTCCATGATGGCGCCGGACTCCGCAAGCAGGAGATTCCCGTCGCTGATCACGGGCGCCGTGCCGAGCGGGTGCAGCGCGACAAGTTCAGGCGGTGCCAACGCGGTGACCGGATCCCGCACATAGTGCTTGAGTTCGTACTTCAGGCCGAGCTCCTCGCAGAGCCACACGATGCGCTCCGATTGCGACTTGCCGAGATGGTGGACGGTCAGCACGGTGCTTCCTTGAAAGTGGGACGCTGGATCATCGCAGGTGTATGCGGCTTCAAGCCTCCCAGGACGCAGCCTTGCGGTCAACATGCTCAGACTTCGAGCTCTGCAAACTCGTGCTGGCCGCGCTGCTGCGACGTTGGCTCGCGCGAGTAGGCGCGATACCACCAGGCCATTCCGATCGTGACCACCGAAGAATGGCTTCGGGCCCAAGAATGATGCGGCGCTCGTTTTCCGCTAAGCGACTTCGAAGCTGCAGCCGGAGCCGACTTGCCCCGACTCAGGCTGGCGCGATGACGGTCACCGTTCCATTCGATCCGCGGTACTTGAGAGCTCCGTCCTCGACATACAGGATCCCGCCGCCAGTCGGGTTGGCCCCGGGGGCGAGCGTTGCATTCGCGATCGCCACTACGCCCTGACCGCCTCCAAACTGCCTGGCGGTACGGATGCCGACATTGCCTCCCGCCGCCAGCCGCTGAAACACGACCATGGTTTCGAACGCGGTATTTCCGGCATTGCGGCCATTCAATTGCAGCTTGTCCGCCTGCACGGCGATCTCGTACTTCCCCGCCGGCGCGATCTGGTCGCTTTCGACGAACTCAATGTCGGGATTCGGATCGTCGATCCGGATCGACGCCGCGCCGCCGCGTATGCCAGCTTGCCTGATGCGCAGCGCCGGTTGGTTGAAGTCGGGGTTCGTCGCGACCACCTCCAAGACCGCGGAGGCGGACTGCTGGACGGCGTCATTCGATGTGATGGAAACCGTGGTCATTTGCATTGCTCCTGTGCGTGGGGGTTGCGGGTCAGGAACCGAAAGCGCCGAAACGCGAGAGGAGCGCGGTGCTCAACGTGTGCGAATCGGCATAGCGGCTCACGAGGTTGCCGAAGGCGAAGGCCAGCACTTCGATCAGTCGCCCGCGTTCTAAAGGATCGGTGCGCAACGGCCTCGTGATTTCCAACTGCATCGCGTCGAGGCCGTCGGGATGAGAGCTTCCGTACGTCCTGATCGTGAAACCCCCGTTGAACTGCGGGACCTCCGTACCATTGGGGTCCGGCGGCGAGACGCGGTAGCCGGCACCCTCGAGAAAGCCGCGCAGGCTGCGCCTGCGCGCCAACACTTGCGGGTCCGCGGCGCGCAGCCGCGCGATACCGTCCTCCTCGTCTCGCGCCGTGCCGAGGAAGATCTGCGCCGGATCGGACGGGATGCCCCCCGTTCCGTGGATGTCGAACAGAAGGCCGAGCCCGCCGTTGTCGGCGCGGATCTCGTCGACGAAGGCGCGCACGGTGTCGTGGTACTCGTCGTAGAACGGCGCTGCCGCATCGACCTCGAAGCCGCATTCGCGCGACCGGTTGGCGTCGATGAACTTGCGATGGAACTCGGCGATCACGGCATAAGGCGCCTCGCCGAAGATCTCCAGCACGCGCTGCGCTGCCCCCGCGGCGATCAGGTTGGTGTCGACGTCGCGCGACGGCTCGAAAAGGCAACCCTCGCGGCCGCTGCGCGGCAGCGGCACGCCCGGAACATCGGCCACGCCGCCGTGCGGACAGGTGATGAGCACCGGCAGCGTGCCTCGATGACGCGCCACCAGGTTCGTTGCGTTGAAATCGATCTGCCACATGGAGTCCATCCTTTCGGAGCGACGGTCGAAGTCGGTTCTGCTGAAAAGGCGTGTCAGCTCGGCGCGAGCTTGTTCAGGTATCGCGCCCTCCGTCGTTCGTGTTGCGGTTGAAAATGATCTCGTCGAGCCGAACCAACAGGCCGCTCGGTTCGGCGCGCGCGGCCTCGCGGCGAACCGGGTCGAGCCGCAGCCGACCGCGTTCAATGCCGATCTTTCGTAGCAGCCGAGCCACCGTGCATCGCGTGTCCATCGGCGCGTGCTGCTCATCGGCTGCCTGGCGTCTCTTTGCTCTTCCATCCACTGGCAGGGTCAGAGGATGCGCGATCAGTCTAGTTCGAGTCGCGGCGTCGTGCATGCCGATTGGGGGGTGGCAGGAGCCTGCGCTTTTGCCTCTGCCGGAGGCGGCTTCTGTGGCTCAAGCCTTGGAACAGTTTGACGTCCCCGGCGGCTATGAGCCGAGCGAGCTCCCCATTTGACCTTTTCACGTGAATCAAGCATGCGCTGTCGACGACGGCTGCGCCGAATAGCCGCCGTTTGCGGACTCACCTATTTGTGTGTTGCTCTGTGGGTCAAACCGCGCTTGAATGGCTGCGACGGTGGATTCGAGCCGACCCGGCCTGCGTTGCAGCTCGAATCAGGCGTTGCCCGCGCAAGGCTTCTTGCGCCCCAATAGGAGGGTGCATCATGGTCGGAGACATGGTTGCTATCGCCGCTGAGTGCATTAAGCGGCCTGGAAGGCGCGCCGTCTGGTCTCCCCAGCTCGGGGCGTACGTGTGCCCTGACATCGACAACGTACCTGAAAGCCAACTTGAACGAGCATCCCAGACACGCCCACCCATCAGCCCAACGTTCAAGCTTGTCTTTGCGGCCGCTGCAGCCGGCACTGTCTTATCCCTCGCGTTGTGCGCAGTCCTTGCTATTGCTGCCGGAAGAGAGCCGCCAAGCCTGATGACTGAAGTTGTTCGCGGCTTATTCAGCCTTGCTCAGATTGGGTTCGGCGCGATCGTAGGGCTGCTAGGTGCAAAGCGTCTTGAAGGAGACGCAAGCAATGGGCGAGGCAGCTGATCCTGCCCACAGTGTGCCCCCAAGCAAGGTCAACCAGCCATAGAGGCTGTGGCCATCAGCTGTTGTTTTCAGCGGATGGGGGTGTCACTTCTCCGGCTCGCCCTCGCCGCTTGGACGATCGCCGAGCCACCGCGCCGATGGCTTGCGCGAGCGTGGCACGCGCCTGTGCGTGTACGCGGCGGATGTTCGGGGTGCGCGGGCGCGGCAGCGGCACGAGACGGCTCAGGGCGGCGCGTTCCGAACACCCTTCATGCCTCAGCGCTGCGCGGCGACGTGACGCAGCGCAGCGCTGGCGTTGGCGGCGTGGCTCGCGTATCTGTCGACGACGTCGAGCCCGTTTTTGTCGCCTTGGACGTGCTCTTCTGTCTCGAACGATGCGCCGCCATGCGGGCCGTCGAAGCCCGGCAGCGCCATGGCGTGTACCAGACCAGGCACGGAGTCAACGGCCAGTTTCTGCAATGCCAGTTTTCGATGGTTCTTCACGGTGCGCTCAGCAACCCCGAGCTTTTCTGCAATGGCCCTGTTAGATGCCAGTGTTCCGAGCAGCCAGCAGCAATTCGGCCGTCACCGTCCGTCCCGCGCGACAACAGATCCCTTCGAGTTCCTCGATGACGACGTCGACGCGTCGCAGGAACAGTGCCCGGCTGCCGGGTGTGGCACGGGTGCACAACGCCCATGCGAGCTCGGCCAAGCGTTCTTCTCGCGCCTGACGCGCCCACGGCCGCAATTCGCAATAGCAGAGAAGCGCCAGGCGCCCGAGGTCTTCATGCCGGCGCGCGTAGGCTACGTCGGCCACGAGATCGTCGAGACCCAGCATCAGACTGTCCGAAAGCGTATCCATGGTGCAATGCAGCATTCTGCGGCCTGGGCGATAGGGCGCGCTACCTAAAGCTCATCCTTTCCCTGATGCCTTGCTTCACCCGGATTGATCCCATTCGGCGTCGCCGTCGTATCGAGCGGGAGGCGCCCGCTGGCACGTTTGTTGCGACGCAGCAAGGTGCTCTCTCACTAGAGCGCCGCGGAGTGTGCCCATGCGATGGCTGCTGATGATGTGGATGGTCCTGGTCTGCGGCGCGGCCCGCTGCGAGGACACACGCCCGACGTCGGACATCGCCGAGGTGTTGCGGGTCTCACAACAGAAGCAGCTCGATGCCATGACGCCGGCCGATGCCACGAGTCCACGCGCCCTGAAGGTGCGCGAGTCCTTCGAGAAGCTCTTGCGTGGCCTGAGCGGGCCCGCCCTTTCGAAGGTCGAGCTTCGCGTCGTGCGCGGCGACATCGTGGGCGAGACGCTGCAAGGCCGCATCGTGGTGGCCAATGTTGCCCTGGCGGACCTGCCCGAAGGCGAGCGCATCTTCATCCTCGCGCACGAACTGGGACACGTGGTGCTCGACCACTGGTCGCAGATGGGCCTCACCTACGCGAAATGGGTGCCGGGCCCCGTCGAGCAGCAACACACCGACGCCATTGCGGACCGCCTGGGCCGTGACGCATCGGCGTTGGCCTATCGGCAGGAATTTGAAGCCGACGCCTTCGCCCTGAGCACCCTGCGCGCCTTGGACCTGCCGGACCGGCATGTGGTCGCGGCCTTCATGAATCGCGGCTGGCGCAACGACACCGCGACGCATCCGGGCACACGCAAGCGCCTCTCGGCATTGCGTAACCTGGCGCCGGACTGGCTTTCAGTGCAGCCTTGAGCGTTCCGCGTCAGATCGTCCATTGCCACCCGCGGGGTCCGACGTTGTCGCCCAGATCGAGCGCTGTGAAAAAAAGGCTGCGACGGGCAAGTTCCGGGGTGCACCGTCGTCCGCCGTGAAAACTGCCAACGTTGGCTTTCATCAGCCGCCGTCATTCGGCGGAGCACCTTGAACTTCGGCATGCAGTCTTGAGTTCGCGTTGGGGCTTAAACCTCAAATTGGAAAAGCCACAAGCGGCCGCTGCATGCTGGCGCGCACAAGGGCCGTCTCAACGGCCTCGCGCAGCACCAGTTCCGTGACCGGCTTGATCAGGAAATCCGAGACCCCCGATCAATTGCACGACAGCCATCGCTCGCTCCATGACATAACCCCTGCGCAAGCGCCGGTGCCCTGCGGCCTACACCGTCGCGAGCCAGCATCAGCCATCAACGGCGGACATGCGGCACGACGAGGTTTCGCGGCCAACAGCATGTTTGCGACCGTGCGACGGCGGCGCTTGAAGGGGCCAGTGCGAACGACGTCATTGGCAACGTCACCGCCTTATTGGGCTTGTCCGAGGACGTCAAACACGCGCCTGGCTGCCCGCGAAAGAACAGCAGTGACGCTTGGGCTCGCACACGACCGCAAGCGTCTTCGAGAAGCTCTCCTCCTACAAGTCTACGAAAACCGACCCATCGCTTTGGCGTTGAGTGTTCCACCGGTCGATGTACTGACGCGATCTCTCGGCCAAGGAGGCAATTGCGCTCGCGCCGTCCTTGTGTTTGCCGGTCAAGGCGATTCGGCATTTGTGCTCAGCTCGTCGTTGAAGGTCTGCGTGACCGCTCATGAACCCCTCGGAAGTCGAGCCAGTGAGCTCGACCGATACGTTCCAACCGTCGTACTCAAATCGATGAATAGCTCCGTTGGGCAACATCGCCGAGATCCTCCGAAGTGTTCCCGTCTCCCGCCTTGTCGAAAATCCTATCGCTGGGCGTTTAGCCTGTCATTAGTGTATTTATGTGCAGTTTCCGAACCGAGCAGGCATTAGCCCGTCCGCCGGTCCAATGCTCGGACAGCTGCTACGCAGCGCGCCCTTCCCTCTCGCCGGGAGAATTCGCGCGTTGATGCCGGTTCCGGTCGTTCAGAGCCGAGAAGATCCCAGAATCGATGACCGGTCGCAAGGTGAAGCGGCTCCGGCGCAGCTATTTTCTCGAGGCACACGGCATGGTGGAGCGGACCCGCCAAGTTGTCTTGGCCGTGGTGTCGGCGGCGGAAACTGTTCGTTGCCCGCCCAGCCCTGGCCCTCGCAACTTTGCCGCTTCTCCAGCCAGAACACTTTGATTCTCCGGATGAGAGATTTCAACCCCCGTCTGCTCGCAACGCCGCCGACGCGCGGGAGCGGCGCCCGATGGCCCAACGCGGCATGGACGTAGCAGGCGAACGAAACTCCCTTTGCTGCTCGATGTCGCGGAAAAGCTGGGTGACAAAATCCATGAACAACCTGACGCGAGCGATGCGCCGCGAGCTTGGCGGATACAGCAGGTTGACCGGCGGTACCTCCACGTCCATCTCCCAGTCGGTGAGGGCCGGAACCAGCATGCCGCTCGCGATTTCGCGGCCTTGCCGCTTGTGCCAGTCGAGCACCCGGACCACACCCGCGCCGGCGATGGCCAGATCGCGCACCATGTCCCGATGGGCGTTGTCGACCGTCAGCCAGCCGCCCGCCGTGATCGACACTTGTTCATCCCCGCGCCGGAACCTCCACAGGTCCATGACCGATCCATGGTTCGAGCGAATGCACATGCAGTTGTGATGCTCCAACTCACTCGGGTGCCGTGGCATGCCATTTGCCGCCCAATAGGCGGGCGCGGCACACACGACGAAGCCGGTGGCGCCGATCGGACGCAGCACCAGGTCGCCGATGGCTTGCGGCCAGCCCATCACCAGGAAGACGTCCACGCCGCGAACCTGCTCATCCGTGACCCGCATGAAGTAGCGGATGTCCAGCTGGATCTCCGGGTACATGGCGGCAAATCGCGGCAAGGCAGGCGTCAGGCACTCCTGCGCAATCACCGGCTGCACGCCGACCACGACGGTGCCTCGGGCGCGCGAGGTCGAGGCACTTGCCTGCTCGTCGGCCAGGGCCAGTTGCTCGAGCGCGGGCAGGCAGGCCTCCAGGTAGTTGCCGCCGGAGGCCGTGAGTGCGAGTCCCTGCGAATGCCGTTCGAACAAGGTGACGCCGAGTTCGCGCTCCAAGGCGCCGATCATCTTCGCGACCGCCGCCACACTCACGCCCAGCCTGCGCGAGGCGGCGGAAAAGCTGGAGGTCTCCGCCGCGGCGACGAAGTACTTGAGCGAACGAAGTTTGTCCATGCCGGCTCCCTTAACAATGCTCGACCGCTCGACGCCTCAACCGCTGGTTGAGGCCGCCGGCGCGCGTTGGAGTATTCCCTTCCTGCTTGCCGCCGGTCATATTGAGCGCATCCGTTCGTTGCGACAAGGAGCTCACGATGAACACCGGACGCCGTTCCTTCTCTCTGGCCGCCTTGGCCGCCGCGGGGCTTGGTGCCGCCGGCGCAGCGGTTGCGCAGGCCCAGCCTGCCCCCTGGCCCACGCGGCCCCTGAAGATCGTGGCCGGCGGCGTCGGCAGCGTGACGGACATCCGGGCGCGCTGGCTGGCGGAGCGCCTGGGCAGCGCCTTCGGGCACCCCGTCATCGTCGAGAACAATGCCGCGGCCGGTGGAAACATCGGTGCCGCAGCCGTTGCGCATAGTGCTCCCGATGGCTACACGCTGCTGCTGATCCACCAAGGCACGGCGGCCTTCAATCCCTATCTCTTCGCACGCACGGGCTACGACCCGTTGGCCGACTTCGCGCCGATCACGCGGTGGGGCCATGGTTCCCTGCTGCTGACGGTCGCGCCAGGCGTGCCGGTGAACTCGGTGCGCGAACTCGTGGCGTTGGCCAAGACGAAGCCGGGTGCATTGAATTTTGCTTCGCCGGGCGTCGGCACGCCGCCGCATCTGGCCAGCGAGTTGTTCAAGCGGGCAGCGGGCATCGACGCGGTCCACGTTCCCTACAAGGGTGGCGGAGCCATGATGGGCGCGCTGCTTGCGGGGCAGGTTACATGGGTCATCGAAGGGCTCACGGCGCAGCTGCCGCATGTGCGTACCGGATCACTGCGTGCACTGGGCGTGACCGGCGCAACGCGATCGCCTTCGCTGCCGGAGGTTCCGACGATCGCCGAAGCCGGCGTTGGGGGTTATGAGTTCGCCGGCTGGACTGGCATCGCGGCGCCGGCTAACACGCCGAGGCCGGTTGTCGATCGCATCCACACCGAGATCGCGCGCGTCAGTTCTACCGACGAGGCTCGCGCCTGGTTCGCCAGCGGCGGTGCGGAGCCCGGCCTCATGACGCCTGAGGCTTTCGGCGAGTTCATCCGCAGCGAGAACATGCGATGGGGCCAGGTGATCCGGGAAGCCGGCATCAGGATGGAATGATGGACCCCAGCACGGAGCTGCTCGCCTTGATCAACGCCAACTGGACGACGCAGGTCGTCCGCGCGGCCTGTGAACTCGACATTCCTGGCCACTTGGTGCAAGGCAATTGCAGCCTGGATGAACTGGCCGGTGCAACCGGGTGTCACGCGCCGTCGCTGCGCCGGCTGCTGCGCGCGCTGGCCACGCTCGGCTTGTGCGTCGAGACGGACGCGGGGCAGTTTGGCCTAGCGCCCATGGGTCGCCTCCTGTGCGACGACGACCCGCAGTCACTGCGTGCCTGGGCCTTGCTGGTGGGTGGACCGCACTGGGCAAGGTGGGGCGAGTTGCACGAGAGCGTCCGCACGGGACGCAGCTTCAAGCAGCGCCATCTTGGCGAGGAAGGCTTCGGCGACCTCGATACCGACCCGGCCGCCGCCGCGCTGTTTCATCGGGCCATGGTGCAGATGACGCGACGCACGGCGGCCTCCGTCGTGGCGGCGATCCCGACCGGCAAGGCGGAATGCGTGGTCGATGTGGGCGGCGGTCAGGGCGAGCTGCTGGCAACGGTACTGCAAGCCAACCCGTCGGCGCGCGGCATTCTCTTCGATCTGCCAGCCGGCGTCGCCGGGGCGCACGATGCATTCGAGCGATCCGGCCTGGTTGATCGCTGTCGCATCCAGAGCGGTGACTTCTTCCGCGCTGTCCCCGAAGGGGGCGACATCTACCTGCTCAAGAGCGTCCTGCACAACTGGGACGACGAGCGGGCCATCCGCATTCTGGCGAACTGCCGCGACGCCATGCGACCAGGCGGAACGGTCATCGCCGTCGAGCGGACCATGTCGCGCCGGCCTGACGCGTCCACCGCCGACCGGGTCACGGTTCGGTCCGACTTGAACATGCTCGTGGCGCTCACAGGCCGGGAGCGCACGCATGTCGAATTCGATGCGCTCTTTGCGCAGGCCGGCCTCGGCCCAACAACACTGATCGCAACGGGTGGTGATTTTTCGCTCATCGTGGGCGGCGCGCTGGATGCTTCGCGGCAATAGTTCATTGCAGCATCGGCTTGGAGGGCCGCAATGCAGCAGCGGTGGCTGTCCTTCCCTTCAGTAGCGTGAATTCATGGTGTGGGGCCGACTCCGGGCGCTCAATGGCGAAGGACACCTTGGTATCGACTTCCGGTCCCAAGGTATTGCAGTCATAGCCCGAATGCTTGCGCTCTGGCGCCGTGCCTTCAAAGGATCGAACGTCCGATCTCTTAGCCATCGAAGCGGAAGTTCGGGCCCGGAACGCCGGTTCGCGACATTCAGAAGCAGTCGCTCACGCAGAGCAGCGTGGGATCATCCTTTTCATGGACGCGGAGCCCGATCCAGTCCTCAAGGCTTCATCTTCTTGCTGACTTCCCTCGATACGAAATGACCCTCCGTCGCGTTCTGCTTGTGATCGCCTTCCTGGTCACCACGGGTGCCTGGATTGCCTTCGTCTATTGGATGACGGGGATGGAACGCAAGGAAGCTGCCTACCTGGACATCGACCTGACGGAGGTTCCGACTGGCAGCCCGAAGTTCTACACCTTCCAACGTACACCGCTGGCTCTCGTTCGAACCACCGATGTGATGCTCGATGATCTTCAGGCGCAAACGGTCCACACCTGGAACCAGCGTCCGATCGCGGCCGAGCGTCCGTCGTTCTTCGTCTACTCCCTGCTCAACCCGGCCGACGGATGCGAGGTCGAACACGTGCCCAAGGGCGCGGACCGCTACGCCCCAGTGCGCCCGTGGCAAGGCGGCTATCGCGATCCATGCCGCTTTGGCGAATGGGACTACGCTGGCCGCGCGATCAAGCAATACGCGGACCAGGACGCGCAGCTGCTGCAGATGGCCGACCTGGATGTTCCGGACTTCGAATTCAGGGAACACCATATCCTGCGCATCACTCGTGCTCCGAAGCGATAGTCGAGACTGGTGGTTTGCTGCTACCGAGCAAGCGCCGCAGCCTGGTTCTGCATCTCTCTCCTCAGCTCACGCTCCATTCGCCTTGCCGACATCCATCCCCAGTAGTTGTCTGAGAGACCCTGCAGCATCCGGTCGGCGGCCGCTTTGCGTCTCTTGCTGGCGTGACGCGTGTCGCTACCTTTACGGCCGAAGCTGGACGGGCAACTGAAGGTACGACGCGTGCTCGCCCCCGGTATGGATGACGTGCTGGCCACTGTTGGCGCGCACGTACTCTTCAATGGCTGGCATGAGGGTGCCGAGGAGATGGCGGGAACTGACGACGAAGCGCAACTGCTCGCCGGGGTAGAACGCCAGGCCGATCGGCAGAAGGTCTCCTGCAACAATCAGAAAAGCGAAGGCTCTTCCGGCGGCGCCTTCCTCGCCCGGGCAGGTTTCGGCTTGGGCTCCTTCGGCGGCAGCGGTTCGGCCACCATACCCAGGCGCTCGGCCGGAAACTTCCGCATGAACTCCATCGAGCGCTCGGGCGGTGCATCGAGCCACTCGCCGTACTGCGCCTGCGGCAGGATCACGACCATGCGCTTGTCCTGCATCTCCGGCGGGCGCTTCAAGTCGGGCCGGTGCATGAGCCTGAAGAGCGGATGCGTGTCGGCGTTGATCGTGAGCATCGCGAAGCTCAACTCCCACTCGGCGGTTTCGGGGTTCTTCCACGGCGACCAGAGACCAGCCACGCCGAGCGTCTCGTCGTTGGCGGCCGTGAAGCGCGTCGGCACAAACTGGCCGCTGCGCCAGTCCGGCTCGTAGATCGCCTCGCACGGCACGATGCAGTGCCGCGGCTTAGCCCAGGCGTTCTTGAAGCTCGCAAGTTCGCGGACAGTCTCGGTGCGCGCGTTGTACGTGTTGACGCCGTACCGGACCTCCTTGGCGAAACCGGGCAACAGACCGAAATGCCCCTCGACCAGTTCGAAGTCCGGCACCGCCTCGTCGCCCGACTCGCGCTCGGGCGGCCGGCGAATGAACGGCGCCATCTGCGTCGGGTAGATGTGCAGGCCGCCGGGCGGCGGCTCCCAGTCGGGCGGCAACCGGATGCCGAAGTGTTTCTCGATCTGCCTGCGGCGCTTTTCCGCTTGATAGTGGCTGCACATCAGCGCATTGTGCGGGGCCTCGGTTCATGCGCCACCGGGGCCAGCCATTCGACAGCCGCCGACACGGGCGACATGGCGCGCAGGCGTTCGTCGTCCCAGAGGTCGGCCGCGATCTCGTCGAGCTGCTCTGGATCCACCGTGCGCCAGCGCCGGTGCAGCTCGTGTGCACACGCAGCGATCCAGATCTCGGCGGCGACAGGGTCCATGTAGAGTACTGTACGCACAACCAGTATTGTTGTCGAGACCTGCCGCGTTAAATACTGTACTGTTATCCAGTATGCTCGACACCCCGCCGCTCCACGCGAAATGCTATCCCGCTCCAAGCACAGCTTCCTGGTCGGTCGGCGCCGCCGAGCTCTTCACCGCGTTCGCGCTCACCGACGAATGCTGCGTCTCCGGTGCCTGCATTCGCACGCGCCATCCGGCAGCTCGAGTACGAGGCCTACTTCCTGATGGGTGGAGGCATCGTGCGCTGGGCGTGCGAGCGGAGGCATCCCGTGCCAGGGCCAGGGGCGCCGCCCGCTCGGCGATCTGCTTCTGCCTCTACGTGACCGAGATCGATCCCGAGCGCATGAGCGTGCCGTTCGAGTGCTTCCTCAGAGTCGAGCGCAAGGAGCCCCAGGCAGCGACTTCGAGCAGCGGCAGGAGGAAGTCATGCTGGACACCCACGTCAATTACACTAACGGCATCCAGATCGCCACTCCCTCACCCTACTAAAACCTCCTCCAAAGTCAGGAAACACCAACCCGTGCCGTTAGTGTATTTATGACGTCACTTCCCCTCTTCGAAGATGCCCCCCGCGAAGGCCATCGCCTGGCCTTCGAGCGCTGGCTGCATGACCAGCAGGCGCAGGGCTCGCTGCGGCTGGCGTCCTCGGTCGAGGTCTATCGGGACATGTGGGGGGCCTTTGCTGCGTGGTGCCTCGGCCAGTCGCCTGCCGTCACGCTGGAGGCGCTCGACGCGCGCGATCTCCAGGCCTTCCAGGCCGAGCGCTATGGCATGAAGAGTTCGGACCTGTCGCTGTCCCCGCGCCACGCCTTGCGTCTGCTGCGGCTCATCGATCGTGTCCTGCGCCACCACGCGGCCGTCACGGACACCCCCGTCAACACGGTCGCGGCCGATTGGATCGCCGCCAATCCCGAGATCCGCTACGCAGAAGCCGCGGCCTCGGATCCGTTGCCGGAATTCCTGTCGGTGTCCGAGACCAAGCAACTGATCATCTTTCTGTCGCACGCACGGCCACGGCCGCACCTGTCGGAAGAAAGGCGGGCCGCGCAGGCGTCGTTCAGCTGGCAGGAGGTCCGAAACCGCGCGGCCGTCGCACTGCAGTTGGGCGCCGGGCTGACCCCGGGCGACGTGCGCGTGCTGACGCTCGATGGACCGACCTCGCAGGGCGGACGCGTGCGCGAGCGGCCTTGGAAGGTGGCGGTTCCGGGCAACGGCAACTCGCCGGCGCGCGAAGCGCCGATCGCGCCGTGGGCCGGAGATCTGCTGCAACATTGGCTGCGGGTGCGCGCCGACGCGCGCATCGAGGGCCACTTTCTCTTTCCCTCCACCCGCAGCGGCAAGGCCTGGAGCAAGGAGTCCCACTACAAGGCAGCCAAGCAGGTGCTCGACGAGGCGGGGCTCGATGCCGCCGACGGCGGGTCGTTTCGCTTGCGGCACACGTTCGCGCTGCGTCAGCTCCGACGCGGAGCCGACAGCGAGCAGGTCGCGCGCTGGCTCGGTGTCGAGCCCGAGGCCATGGCCAGGTACCACCGGGTCGTGGCCGCCCCCCAGGACGTCATCTAGTCAACCGCCTCCGCAACCGGCGTCGCGCAACGGAGCTCGACGATCACGCCTTTCGGGCCGGGCGGCAAGGCTCGGGGGCCGATCGTCCGGCTGCCGGGTGTCGCTGCCACCTCTGGCCGCCCGGGCCCCGGACGGATTCATTCGTCTGCACGTCGTGCTGTGATCTAATTTCCCGCGCGGACCGTACCAGCTGCATATGGAACCTGCTGCACAGCCATCGATGTCGGCCTCGCAGATCGCAGCGCAACGCTCCTCACGGCTGTCGATCGTGACTACCCATTCCCATCGGAAGGCCATGCCGACCAGCGAAGAATTGACCGGCCTGGCGCGGGCCGTGGCTGTCGAATCCGACCGGCAGGCATTCGCCGTGCTCTTCAAGCACTTCGCCCCGCGCGTCAAGGCCTATCTGATCCTCGGCGGCACGGGCGACGCCCTGGCCGAGGAGATCACCCAGGAGACGATGGTCAACGTGTGGCGCAGGGCGTCCACCTTCGATCCGGAACGCGCCAGCGTATCCACCTGGATCTTCACCATCGCCCGCAACCTGCGCGTGGACTACTTTCGGCGGCAGGACGCCCGGCTGGTCTACGGGGCCGAGGAGGATGCCGAAGCCCAGGCGGACACCCAGCCCGCGCTCGACGAACATGTGCTCGCACGGGAGCGCGAATCGCGGGTTCGCGTGGCCATGGCCCGCTTGCCCGAAGAACAGGCGCTGGTGCTGCGCCTTTCCTTTTTTGAAGAACGGCCTCATGCACGCATCGCCGCGGAACTCGGAATACCGCTCGGCACCGTCAAGTCGCGCGTTCGACTCGCCGTGAACCAACTGCGCCGGCTGCTCAACGGCATCGAATCATGACCCAACATCATCCAGCGGACGATCTGCTGCTTGGCCTGGCGGCCGGCAACCTGACGAGCGGCGTGGCCGTCCTCACGGCCAGCCACGTCGAAACATGCGCGCATTGCCGCGATCGCCTCCAGGTGCTGGAGGCCGCGGGCGGCGCGCTGCTCGAAAACCTGGCGCCCGAAACGCTGTCGCCCGACGCGCTGGCCCGCACGATGGCGGCCATCGACGCGCCGCAACGCGCGCCGGCCGCGACGCAGACCGAGGGTCGCCTTCCTCGGCCACCGGAAGGCATGCAGTGGCCTCGGGCGCTGAGCGACTGCGTGGCGACCCCTTGGCGCTGGCTCGGCCCCGGTATGCGCTGGAGCCGCGTGACGCTGCCGGCAGACCCGGCTGCCAAGCTCTTCCTGCTGCGCATCGGCGCCGGCCGGAAGCTGGCGATGCACACCCACGCCGGCATGGAGTTGACGCAAGTGCTGTACGGCCGCTTCCACGATGGCCGCGACCACTTCGCGGCCGGAGACTTCGACGAGACCGACGACACGGTGCACCACCAGCCCGAAGTACCGGCGTCTGGCGAATGCATATGCCTGGCCTATGTCGGCGGCAAGGTGGTGTTTCAGGGCGTCCTCGCACGCACGCTCGGCGCGATCATGGGCATGTAGAAACGTCCATCGCTCGCTGAAATGCTTCGGGCGCTCGGTGCAAGCGGTCGACAAGCTGTTCGAGGCGTCCGCCAGCGAGGCGCCGGGCACCCGTCCCTGCCTTGGTCATCGTGAGGGGCGTCGGCCCTGAGGTATCGGATGGCACGTTGCCGGTGGTCGAGTTCATCCCGCAGCCGGCCCGCATTGAAGGAAGCGTCAGCCCCATCGGGATCGAGTTGCAGCGGCTTGTCATCGCTGTCGAGCGCTCCAGGGAAGCGGTTCGGGTCCTCGCCAGAACTCTGACCGGTGCGTCGCCGCAGCAGCCCGCGTCACTGCTCAGAGCGAAGCCGCGCACGCTTCTGCCTCTCGAACCGCGCTTTGGCTGCGCGCACCAGGTCCGCGGGACCGCTCAAGGTGACTTCCGACCATCCGTCGGGAAGGCCATAGCTCTGGACGGCTTCCTGCACCATGCGACGAATCGCATAGATGCGCTGGTGAATCACACCGTACTCCGTGGACAGCATCTTGGCCGAATCGTTGCCGAGGAACAATCGCCGCGCGATCTCGAGCGTGCGCGGATCGAATCGGCGCTCCCGCGCCACACGCTCCAGCAGCGCTTCGTCAACGACAGTCATGGTCGGGGGGCAAGGTCATGAAAAGGCTCATCAGGCCCAAGAATAGCCAATAGAGCATCAGGGTGCCGACCGAGAAGCCGAGCATGCCCCAGCGCGGGAAGCGCGGATCGCCGATCAGGAAGCCGAAGATCAGCGTCACCAGAAAGCTCAAATACGCGATCGGCACCAAGGTCGCGCGCAGCACGGGCTCGATCAGCACGAGCAGCGCGCAGCAGGTGATGCGAAGCAGCTGCAGCGCCACGAAGCACACGCCAAGCAGAAGCCTCAGCGCAAGCGGCCGAGCCAGGCGCCGAGACCTTCTCGCAGCGCGTGCCGCCCGGGTATCGATCATGGAGCGACTCATGGGCCTACTCCTCGGTGGCCCAGCACAGGGGCCTCAGTTCGACCAGCCGCACCAGGGTGCGGCTGCCATCGCCGAAGTGCACCTCGCCGACGTCCCTGTCGTGCGCCTTCAGGCGCAACGAGCCGCGCCGTCCGCTGTGCTCGACCACGAGCACCGTGCGCCCCGCGCTGACAACGCCGCCGGCACGGATCGGGACGGTGGCCGGCGAACGGTCCGCAGCGGCCGGCTGCGGGCGCGCGACTGCCAGCAGCGCGTCCACGTCGGCGCGACGGATCGGACCCGCCTGGGCCAGCACCGCAGCGACCTGCTCCGGACGCTCCTTGAGGGCGCCGGCCAACCGGTACAACACGCGCAGGTCGGCGCCCAGTCGACCTTCCTCGAAGGCTTGCCGCACCGCGGCCGGGGCGTCGATCAATGCTGCGATCTCGGTGACGAAGGAACGCGGCTTGCCCAGGCGACGGGCGATCTCCGCCCTGGTGTGCCCTTCGTGCTCGCGCTCGGCAATGAAGAGCGCCACGTCGAACGGAGACATGTCTTCGCGGTGCAGGTTCTCCACGGCCTGTGCATAGGGATCGATGCGCTCATCGAGGAACGCCGGGATCCTCACCAGTCCCGCCATCCGACTCGCGCGCAGGCGCCGCTCACCGCGGTTGACGACATAGCCGCCCGCGATGTCGGCGTGGGGGCGCACCGAGATCGGCTCGAGCACACCATGCAGGCGGATCGACTCGGCCAGTTCCGCAAGGCTGGCCTCGCTGAGCGTGCGCCGCGGCTGGCGCCGGTCGAGGTCGATCCGCGTGAGCTCGATCTGGAGCAACCCGATGGGCGAAGACGTGGAAGCCACGTCGATCTCCGCCAGCAATGCACTGGCCCTGAACTGCGCGAGGGCGCTGAGGTCGAGCGCTTCGATGCCGTCCATCACGGACCCTCCTGCACGGCGTTCGCCGGCTCCACGCCGTCGATGCGCTGCATCAACAGGTCGAGCGCCACGGCGACCTCGGCCGCTGCGTCGCGCGCCGAGCTCTTTGCCAGGCGCCAGAGCGGCACGCCTGCGGCCAGTGCCTCGGGGATCGCCGAGCGGGTGGAGATCTTGGCTGGGATCACGAACTCGCTGTAATGGGCGACGAGATCGTGCAGCGCGGCCTTCTGGCGCACGGAATGCGGGTTGTAGCGATTGGCGAGCAGCCCGGCCAGCCGCAATCCGGCGTTGTAGCGCCGCCGGATACCGAAGATGGTCTTGAGCATGTCGGTGACGCCGTCGATGCTGTATTCCTCGAGCTCGATCGGGCAGGCCACATGCGTCGCCGCGATCAGTGCGGCGCTCATGCGCAGCCCCAGCGAGGGCGGTGTGTCGATCACGAGGAAGTCGAAGGACTCCGCGAGCGTCGTGACCTGTCGGCGAAAGACGGGCAGGATCAGCTCGGGCCTTGCCAGTTCCAGATCGGCCAGCCGCTTGGTTCCTGCGAAGAGCGTGAGGCATGGCGTGGCCGACGCGATGGCCGCAGTCGCTTGCGGCTCGAAGAACTCGACGGCCTCGCGCCCGCTGGCGAAACGGGCGAGCGATTTAGAAGCGTTGGCCTGCGTATCGAGGTCGATGACGCCGACCCGCAGTCGGTGCCGCTCTGCGAGCCACTCGGCAAGCAGCACACTCAGCGTCGACTTGCCGACGCCACCTTTTTGATTCGTCAGGACCACGACACGCATTTCCGGCTCCTCGTGCAAGCCTCTTGAGAACCTTCGGTCGACAGCCGCGAAACCTTCTGTTGCCCCTCTTGCGGCGGTGCAGCAGGCGGCGCATTGAGGCCCGCTGTTCGAGGCCCTACGATGGGATGGCCCGACATCGCCGCGCGTTCGCATCGTGTGGCACCGAAGTGACGCATGCTTCTCCGACAGCGTAGCTCCGAAAACTTTCCGTGTCCATACATGCTATAGCTGGCTATAGCAATAAAAAGAACGCAATCTGTCTTGACCGTGTATTTGGGGTTGTGGAACAGTGCGCCCATGGAAGCAGGGTCTCGTCAACGCCAACGTGCTGTGTTGAAGGGCTGGACGGGGCCCGGGGCCGTGCGCTGCTTGATGCTCCTGCTCGTCCTCGTCGCCCCTGTGGCGATGGCAGAACCTGCGTTCCCCGGCGCCCGTCCCACAGTCACGGTGGTCGAGCAATCCGCCCGCGACAGCGAGCGGATGCGCGTCCTTCACGACGAATTGAGGCAGTCGCGCCGCGACGCCGAGTCGCTGGCGCGACGCCGTGCCGAGCGGCTTGCGGCCGGCGATGCGACGGGGGCGGACGAAGCGGAGGCCCAAGGAGCCCGGGTGCTCCAGGATATTGACGCGCTCAAGCGCGAGATCGGCACCGCGCAGCCCGGCCCGGCGGCGCGGGGCAGCACGGCCGCACCACCCGCCGCGGCCGCGCCTGCCACGGCATCCAAAGCGGTGCCCGTGAAGAGTCGACCGCCCGCCCGCTGGTGGGACGTGTACGGCAGGGCCGCCGCGGCCCGTGCCGCCGCCGATTCCTCCTCCACCGCGTCGGGCGTCGACGCCACGCGCCACGCCCTGACCCGCCGCCTGGAGTAGAGCATCATGTTCCGCTGCCGTCTCCGTCACAATCCTGCGCCATCCAGAGGAACCAAGGACAACCATGGCCACGACGCGTCGCGACACATCCGCGGAGACGAAGCGCACGACGCAGCCCCTTCCCGACGAACTGACAGCGATGGAGTTGCTCGAGTTCCTGCGTCGCCGCGAGGTCAACGAGCTGATCGTGGTGGAGACCGAGCCCCATCGCTACCAATTGCAGGCCCGGATCACGTGGCGGGCGGGTCGCTCGACGGTCACGGGCACGCGCGGGCCGCGCACCTACCGCAACCTGAACACCCTCGTCACCTACCTGAAGACCCAGGACATCGGCAGCACGCTGGTGCGACTCGAGCTGCTGGCCTGACCCGCCGCGCCATGGCGCAGCGGGTCGGGCGCGCTGGCCATGTCCCGCTGTGGGCCGTGCTGGCGGCACTGGTGGCGTTGGCGCCGGAGTTGGCCGCCGCGGGCAGCCCGTTCGCGACCGGCGCCAACGCCACGCAGTCCCAGTTGGTCGCCATCCTGACCCCGTTGGCCGCGGTGGCGGTCATGGTGTCGGGGGTGATGGCCTGGTTCGGGCGCATCAGCTGGTTCTGGATGGTCGGCGTCATGCTGGGCACGGTGCTGGTGTTCGGCGGGCCACAGATCGTCTCGTGGATCCGCGGGATGTTCGGCGTGTAAGGCGCATCGCCATGGATCGCAACCAGGGCATCGTGGCCGACCCCCTCTTCGTCGGCATGACGCGGCCGTCGATGGTCTGGGGCGTGACCTACTCCGCGTTGATGTTCAACGCCGTACTAACGACCGAGGCGTTCATCTTGACGAAGAACCTCGCCTGGCTGCTGGCCTTCCTTCCGATCCACGGCGTGCTCTATCTGGTGTGCCTCTACGAGCCTCGCTTCTTCGACCTGCTGCAGCTCTGGGGTCGCACCCGGCTGCCGGCGCTGCTCGCGGGCAACCTGCGGCACTGGCGCGCCAGCTCGTACAGCCCGTTGGCCCTGGACTTGCCGGATGCACGCGGGCGGCGGCGCCGCCGAACGCCACCGGTCGTCCTTCACGGGAGGCAATCATGACGCTGGGCCTGCAGAAGGACCGGCTCTTGCGCCGCGAAGCGGGCGCCGACGGCATGATCCCGCTGGTCACGCACGTCGATGCGCACGTCGCGCGCACGCGCGCGGGCGACTACGTCCAGACGCTGCGCCTGGCGGGCGCCAGCTTCGAGAGCGCGGACGATGAAGACATCAACAACTGGCACGAGCGCCTCAACGTCCTGTGGCGCAACATCGCCTCGCCCCATCTCGCGCTGTGGACCCACGTTGTTCGTCGGCGCGAATCGGCCTGGCCGCCGGGCCGCTGCGTTGCCGGCTTTGCCGGGGAGTTTGAAGAGCGCTATCGGCGCCAGATGGCCCGGGAGCACCTGATGGTCAACGAGCTCTACCTCTCGCTCGTCTTTCGGCCGCAGCCCACGCGCATGGGCAACGTGACGCTGCGCTTGCTGAAGTCCACCGATCTGGACGGCGCACGCGCGGAAATGCGCGACTCGCTGGACGAGTGCGCCAAGAAGCGTCAGGAGCTCCTCGCGGCGCTGGAGCGCTACGACCCTGAGACCCTTGGCGTCTACCGGCGTGACGGCAGCGACGTGCTCTGCTCGAGCCTCCTGGAGTTCCATGGCCTGCTGATCAACGGTGAATGGCAGCGCATGCCGCTGCCCCGTGCGCCGCTCAACGAGGTGCTGGCCACGAGCCGGCCCTTTTTTGGCAATGAGGCGATGGAGTACCGGACGGGCACCCAGACCCGGATCGGCGCCTTTCTGGGGATCAAGGAGTACCCGACCCCGAGCGCGCCCGGCATGTTCGGTGCCCTGCTCACCGCGCCTTTTCCGTTCGTGCTGACGCAAAGCTTCACGTTCCTGAGCAAGGGCAGCGCGACCGACATGATGACGCGCCAGCACCACCGCATGGCCGCCGCCGGGGACATGGCAGTGTCGCAAGCGGAAGAACTCAAGGAAGCGCTCGACGACCTGATGAGCAACCGCTTCGTCCTCGGCGATCACCACTTCACGCTCCATGTCCTCGCGGACGCCTTCGATGGCGCGGGCACCGCGGCGGTCGCGCCAAGGCTCAAGCAACTCAATGACCATGTCGCGCAGGCGCGCTACCTGCTGGGCGACACGGGCATGGTCGTGGCGCGCGAGGACCTGGCACTCGAGGCGGCCTTCTGGGCGCAGCTGCCGGGCAACTTTGCCTATCGCACCCGGAAGGCGCCGATCACGAGCCGCAATTTCGCGGCGATGTCACCCTTCCACAATTTTCCGACGGGCCGCGCGACAGGCAACTTCTGGGGTGACGCGCTCGCGATGCTCGTGACACGCGCAGGCTCGCCCTTCTATTTCTCGCTGCACGCGAGCGACCCGCGACGCGCCGACGGCGGCAGTCGCCGCGACGTCGGGCACGTGACCGGCGTGGGACCGGTGGGAACGGGAAAGACCACCCTGCTGGGCTTTTGCATGATCGCCATCTGCAATCGGCTCGATGCCACGCAAGTGATCTTCGACAAGGACGAGGGATTGCATATCCTGGTGCGGGCCTTGGGCGGGCGCTACCTGCCTCTCAAGAACGGGGTGCCCACCGGTTGCAATCCGCTGCAGCTGGACGACAGCCTCGCCGACAACCTGGAGTTCATGCGGCAATGGCTGCGCCGGCTGGTGCTTCGCAGCCCGGCCGACATCCTCACCGTCAGGCAGGAGGACGACCTCGACCAGGCCCTTCGAGGCACCCTGCGCCTGGAGCTACCCTACCGCCGGCTGTCACGCCTTGCGGCGTTTCTCGACGTGACGGACCCCGAAGGCATGCATGCCCGGCTGCGCCCGTGGTGCGCGACCGAGCATGGCGAGTTCGCATGGGTCTTCGACAATCCTGCAGACGAAGTCGCACCGCTGCTGGACCGGCATGCGCTCGTTGGCTTCGACGTGACGGACTTCCTCGACCACGATGTCGTGCGTGCGCCGCTCACGATGTACCTGTTCCATCTGGTGAATCGCATGGTCGATGGCCGGCCGCTGGTCTGCTGGATGGACGAGTTCGCCAAGTTGCTGAACGACCCCGCCTTCGCGAGATTCGCCAAGAACGGTCTCGAAACCTGGCGAAAGAAGAACGCCAACATTGCCACCTTCACCCAGAGCACCAGCCACGTCCTGGACTCGGCGATCGCCCGCGCGATCGTGGAGCAGACCCCGACGAAGATCCTGTTCCCGAACCCCGAGGCCGATCACGCGGAGTACACGGAGGGCTTCAACCTCACGGACCGCGAGTTCGCCTTGATCAAACAGGAACTGGAGCCCGGCTCGCGCCAGTTTCTCATCAAGCAGAACCATGTCAGCGTCGTGGCGCAGCTGGACCTGCGGGGCTTCGACGACGCACTGCAGGTAATCTCCGGCCGCACGGCCCATGTCCGGATCATGCGCGAGGTCATCGCGCAGGAGGGCCCGGAGCCCGCGCGGTGGCTGCCACGCTTTCGCGCCGCGCTCTCGGGTGTATCGATGTCGGGCCACAGCGCCCCCACCTCGAAGGAGCATCGCCATGCGTAGACGACTCATCGGTCTCATCCTTGCAGCCGTCGCGGCGACGATGCCGTGGCACGCGCAAGCGGGCATCCCGGTCATCGACATGGCCGCCGTAGCCAACCTGATGCAGCAGCTTGGCGCCTGGCAGCAACAACTCTCGGGCATGCAGCGTCAGTACGACCAACTCACGCAATCCAACGCGCAACTGCAGCAGACGTACACCGCCTTGACCGGCACGCGAGGCATGGAGCAACTGCTGCCTGGGTCCGACGTTGCCCGGAACTACCTGCCACCGAGCTACAGCGAACTGATGAACACCGTCAATGCCACGTCCGGTGGGTATGCCGGCCTGTCCGGCCAGATCCAGTCGATCATGCGCGCCAACAGCATCCTCTCGGGCTCCCAGATGAGCGCACTGAGTCCGGAGATGCGCCAGGTCGTCGAGCAGGGCCGCCAGGCTTCCGCAATGTTCAGCGCCATGAGCCAGGGCGCCTATCAAAATACCAGCCAGCGCTTCTCCGCGTTACAGCAGCTGGTTGACCGCATCGGGACTGCGAGAGACCCCAAGGCAATCCAGGATCTCCAGGCCCGCATACAGGCCGAGCAAAGCATGCTGACCAACGAACAAACGAGGTTGCAAAGCCTTTATCAGACAGCTCAGTCAGAGGATCTGGCCAGACGTCAGCGCAACCGCGAACGCTCAGCCTCTGACGTCGGTTCGTCTAGATCCCTCGCTCGCGTCGACTACTAGAGATGGAGTACTCAAAATGTCCAAGCTCCTCTGGCCCCTAGTCATCGTAGTCACAGTCGTTGTAGCAGCCGGAGGCACCTACTTTATCGTGCAGCAGAACCCCCCCAATCGACCCTCTCCTCACCGACCAGCAGCGCTGTGGAGTCGCCAGAAAGCAAGCCCGTCACCCGTGACGAAGAGCTCCGTCGAAGGAAGTTGGAAGGCATAGGGAACACCAGAGATCTCAAGCCCGTCCCTATTCCATTGGGCAATGCGAAATAGTGAGGACGCTGTGGGCTTCTTCGCGCAATTTTTCTCCTGGCTGAACGTGCAGGTCGCTGACTACGTCAGTACAAATACAGTCCGCGTCGCCAACGCGATTGAGCCAGCTGCCGTCACTTTGGCAACCATCTACGTGATGATGTGGGGCTTTCTGAGCCTCACCGGTCGGGTCCAGGAGCCCATCTGGGAAGGCGTCAGACGCATTTTGGTGGTTGGCCTGATTTTGGGTTTCGGACTTCGCCTGTGGAGCTACAACGAGATCATTGCAAACACCTTCTTTACGGCTCCTGATCAGCTGGCCGCCTCAGTCATCGGAGCGCCATCGCTCGTCGGAGTGATCGATCAAGTTTGGCTGGACGGCACCGCTATTGCTGAGCATCTCATCAAGAAGGGGAGCATCTTGGACAGCGACTTCGCCTTCTATGCCGCAGGATTTCTTGTCTATCTATTGGTCGGCTTGGCGGTTGTTGTGACAGCTTTCATGCTGGCCCTTTCCAAGGTAGCGATCGCTATCCTTCTGGCCCTCGGCCCAGTGTTCATCGTCATGCTCTTCTTTGATGCAACCAAGCGATTTTTTGAGTCGTGGGTCGCGCAGCTTGCAAACTACGCGCTGATTGGAATTCTCACTCTGTTCACCGGCGCCCTGCTGCTATCGGTTCTAAGGGCGTATGCCGCAAATGCCGCCACTTCGGGGACAGGCATCACGATCGCTGAGAGCGCGAGAGTTTGTCTGGCATCGGCTCTCGTATTTTTGGTGATGAGGCAGGTAATGCCTATCGCATCCGGTCTGGCGAGCGGCGTTGCTCTTACCACCTATGGAACCGTCAGCGGTGTAGTTCGCTGGGGTCTGGGCACTGCTCGGCGCACCACCTACGAATTCGGCCGCGGTGTCCTCGACGGGCTGCACCGGGAGCCGGGCAGCAGATGGGATTCGTTCCGGCGGCTGGCCGGGAACCGCGTCGGGACGGGCGTCGCCAACACTTGGAATCGGATGGGTGGCAACAGGCGTGGGGGCACGGTGGTGCCGCGCGAGCAAGTGATGCCCAACCCGAACACCCTGCGCTAAGGACAAGGAGGACAGGTTGAGGCTCATCCTTCTGCTTCTTTCCGTTGTCGCGCTGCTGTCGGCCTGCGGGACACGTCCACCGCTGCCTCCGGGGTGCGAAGGCACGCTGAGCCCGATCAATGCGACCGCCGATGTCTCAGCCCGAGGAGCGATTCATGAATCGCGAGCCCGACCTTGAGCAATACCTGCAGGAAGCCAGGAGCTGGGAAATCGATCGCGCGCGCAGCGCTGTTCGTTCCTCACGCATCGCGTGGACGGTCGCGGCCCTTGCTTCCCTCGTCGCGCTGCTCGCCGTCTCGGCGGTAGCGGGCTTGACGCCCCTGAAGCAGCCGGTCCCTGTCGTCATCCGCGTTGACAGCACCAGCGGGATCGTCGACGTCGTGCCTACCTACGAAGGCACGACGGATATCGAACAGGTCGTGACGCGCAATCTTCTGTCGAACCACGTGATTGCGCGCGAGCGGTACTTCTACGGAACGGCCGAGGCGGACTACGAGCTGGTCGCGGCACAGAACTCGCCGCGCCTGAACCAGGAATGGGCGGCCCTCTGGAACGTCAACAATCCGGCCTCACCCCTCAACCTGTTCAAAGACGGCACCACCGTTCGCACCCAGATTCGTTCGGTGAGCTTCCTGAAGCTCGAGAGCGGTCGCGACAAGCTCGCGCAGGTCCGCTTCAGTCGCTCTACCCGCCAGGGCGGCAGCGGGGATGAGCAGACAAGCCACTGGGTCTCGACCATCGAGTTCGCCTACACGCAGCCCTCCAAGGACGACAAGCTCCGGTCACTCAACCCGCTCGGGTTTCGTGTAGTCGAGTATCGGCGCGAGCCCGAGGTTGCGACGGGTTCGCCTGCAACCGGCAAGGGAGACGTGCGATGACATGCCTGGCCATCACGCGCGCGATCGTCGTCGCGGCCATGGCGACGGCGGGCTTGGTGCCGAGGGCTTCGGCTGGCACCGTGCCGCCCGCAGGCGCGGTCGATGCACGCATTCGAGTCATTGCCTACAACCCGGATGACGTGGTCGAGCTGCAAGGCTACGTCGGCTTCCAGATCCACATGCAGTGGGCGGAGGGAGAGGAGTTTGTCAACCTGGGCTCCGGCGACAACGGCGCCTTCGACGTCGGCGCCGAGCGCAACCACTTCTTCATCAAGCCGAAGGAGGCCCATGCGACGACCAATCTCACGGTACTCACCAACCGTCGTGCCTATCACTTCGACTATGCCGTGTCCTCCACGGCCCCCACCGGCAAGGCGGCGCGTCGCATGGTGTACTCGATCCGATTCACCTATCCCGCGGACGATGCGCGAGCCGCGGCCGCCGAGCGCGAGCGGCTTTCGACCGAAGCGCGCTTGAGGAAGGCGTCGACCGATCGACCGCGAAACCGCGACTACTGGTTCTGCGGAAGCGGCACGTTGAAACCGATGAGCGCCTATGACGACGGCGTTCAGACCCGTCTTCGATTCCAGGCCCGGTCTGAATTTCCGGCTCTCTTTGTGCAGAACGACGACGGCAGCGAGTCGCTTCTCAACTTCAACATCGACGACGATGAAGTCGTGATCCACCGCGTCGCTCGGCGCTTCGTGCTGCGCCGCGGCCAGTTGGTGGGTTGTGTGGTGAACCGATCGTTCACTGGCGGCGGCGCGCGCACCAGCTCGAACACCACGGTGCCGGGTGTCGAGCGCACCACGCCCGGAGCGGCGCCATGAACTGGAAGGATCGTTGGCGCGCCGGCGTGCCGCATCGTCCGAGCCGCCCGGTGGGCGACGAGCGGCTGGAAGTCGATCGGGAAACCGGCGAGATCCTCTCGGGCCGTGATGAACCTTTCGATGGCGCGCCTTCCGCTGAGCCGGATGCCACCGCCGTTCAGGGCGAGCGCGCCATCCCGTCCGTGAACCGTGAACGGTCGATCCAGTCGCGCGTGAGCAGCAGCCTCGCACTGGGCACCATCGTCCTGCTGGGCGCCGGCTTCCTGTTCTGGTACTACACGGCACAGTACGCCAGGACGCAGGACGCCGAAGACGCCACCAGAAAGGCCGCGGCGGCGCGCGCCGCCGGGGAGATGAAGGTGCCGCCATTGGGCCGCGTCGATCCGCCCGTAGCGCGGACGATGCCCGACGCCGCGGCGACCGCGCCTCTTCCCTTGCCATCGCCCGCACCCGTCCCAGCGACCCCGGGGGCAGCGCCCGCCAAGACGCCCGAGCAGCTGGCGCTCGAGCGGCAGCTTGGCGTCCCGGTGCTGCGGCGCGCGCAGACGGGCCCCGCGGCGGGCGCTGCGAGCCCCTCCCCTGCTGGCGCGTTCGCCGCATCGCCACCGATGTCCGGCCTTCCAATCGCAGCGCCGGGGATGGCACAGTGGCTCGGTGCGCTGCAGGCGCCCGCGACCGCACCCGCGGGCAGCGGGAACCTCGCGGCGATGTTGAAGCCCACGCCGACCCCGGCGGTGAGTGCGCAACTGCTGCCGACCCGCCGCATGCTGCTGCCCAAGGGCGCCTTCATCGATTGCACGCTCGAGACCGCAATCGACTCGACCTTCGAAGGCATGACCACCTGCATCGGCGCGAGCGACGTGTACGGCGCGGACGGCAAGGTGGTCCTGCTGGAGCGTGGCACCAAGTTCGTGGGCGAGCAGCGGGGCGAGCCTCGCCAGGGCCAGGGCCGCGTGTTCGTGGTCTGGAACGAGGCGCGCACGCCCACCGGCGTGGTGGTTCAGCTGGCATCGCCGGGCACGGACGAACTCGGCCGCAACGGCCTGCCGGGCTTTGTCGACACGCATTTCTGGCAGCGCTTCGGCGCCGCAATCCTGCTGTCCGTGATCGACGGCACGATGCAGGCGATCACGGCCCACCAGCAAAGCGGCAACAACATCGGCAGCGGCGGCGGTGTGGTGCTCGGCCCGCAAGGCGGCCGCGACGTGATCGCCGAGGTGCTGCGCAACACCATGTCGATTCCACCGACGGTGATCAAGAACCAGGGCGAGCGCATCCAGATCCTGGTGGCGCGCGATGTCGACTTCAGGCCCGTCTATGCACTGCGCAGCGACCCCGACCGTCGCTAGCACGGCGACGCACAGCGCCCCGGCATCCGATCGGACCGGTGCTGCGGACCCGCACGCGACGGCGAGCGACGAGCCGTCGTCGCTCGCGCTGTTCCTGGGCCCGCTGGCCCCCCTGCTCGGCGACACGGCCGTGACCGAGATCTGCATCAACCAGCCCGGCAGCGCCTTCGTCGAGCGCCAGACCGGCTGGACACAAGAGCTGCTGCCCGCCGCCACCTTCGACTGGTGCATGTCGATCGCCAAACTGGTGGCCAACTTCACGCGTCAGCGCATCTCGGCCAGCGAACCGCTGCTCTCGGCCACGCTGCCCGGGGGAGAGCGCATCCAGGTCGTGCTGCCGCCGGCGACCGAGGACCGCACGGTATCGATCACGATCCGCCGCCCTTCGAACACGCTCTGGAGCCTCGAGGAACTCGGGCAGGCCCGCATGTTCGAGCCGACGCGGGTGGTTCCGCTCGTTCGGTGCGCGGTCCCGGCGGGAACGGACCTTCCTGCGGCAGATCGCGAACTCACGCAGCTGCTGGCGCAGCACCACTTCGTCGCGTTCCTGCGCCGCGCCGTGCAGCTGCGGCGGAACATCCTGCTGTCCGGTGCCACCGGCTCGGGCAAGACGACGCTGAGCAAGGCGCTGATCCTCGAGGTGCCTCCCGAGGAGCGACTGATCACGATCGAGGACGTCAAGGAGCTGTCGCTGCGCAACCAGCCGAACCACGTCCGGCTGTTCTACTCGCAAGGGGCCCAGGGACAGGCCAGCCTCACGGCGGGCCAGTTGCTCGCGAGCGCCAAGCGACAGCGCCCCGACCGGATCTTCGTGTCGGAGCTGCGCACCGCAGACGAGGCGTACGACTACCTCGTGTCGGTCAACACCGGCCATCCGGGGTCGATCACGAGTGTGCATGCCGACAGCGCCCAGATGGCCTTCGTCGCGCTCGCTCAGCTGATGAAGCGCAGCGACGCCGGGCAGGGGATGAGCACGCGCGAAGGCGTGGAGCTTGCGCAGTTGAGTGTCGACGTGGTGGTGCAATGCGCGCGGGACCGACAGCAGCGTGCGGTGACGGAGATCTGGCATGACCCCGGGACCAAGCTCAGAGGGCTTGCATAGCCCGCTGAGGATCACGGTGGCGCTGCTGCTGGCGGCGGTGGTGGGCCTGTACCTCGCCGGCTACTTCTTCCTGATGGCGGTGAAGCTGCCACCGCACCAGGCCACGCCGCTGACCGCGTACCGCTACTGGCAGGACCACGGCGAACGACCGGACATCCGGCGCACGCTGATCCTGGCGCTGGCTGGCGGCCATGGCCTTGCGTTCGGTGTCGTCGGCTTCGCGCTGTTGCCCCGGCGCCGGCCGCTGCACGGCGAGGCAAGGTTCGCGACGAAGCGGGAGATCGCGCGGGCCGGGTTGCTTGGCGAGCACGGCATCATCCTCGGGCGGCTGGGCAATCGCTACCTGGTCTTGCCGGGCCAGCAAGGCGTCGAGCTGGAGGCGCCCCCGCGCAGCGGCAAGGGAGTCGGACTGGTCGTGCCCAACCTGCTGAACTGGCCGGGCTCCGCGATCGTCAGCGACATCAAGGGAGAGAACTTCCTGCGCACGGCCGGCTATCGCGCGGCGCACGGGCAGGAAGTCCACCTGTTCGATCCGCTGTCCGAGCGCGAGCGTTCGGCGCGCTGGAACCCGCTGGGCTACGTGTCCAGCGTGCCCTACCGCTGCATCGATGACCTGCAACGCATCGGGACGATGCTGTTCCCGGACCCGCATGCGGGCGACCCGTTCTGGACCTCTTCCGCGCGATCGCTGTTCCTGGGCATTGCGCTCTACCTGTTCGAGACCGAGGGCTCGACGCGAACCCTCGGCGAGATCTTGCGCCAGGGCATGGCGAGCGACGACGAAGGCTTTCAGAAGCACTGGAAGCGCGTGATCGACGCCTGCGAGCGGGCCGGCTATCCGCTCTCCCAGGAGGCCGTGCAGAGCCTCTACGATGTGATCGACCTGGCGCCGACCACGGCCTCGAGCATCCGCAAGACCTTCACGAGTCGGCTCGACCTCTGGCTCAACCCGCTGATCGACGCGGCGACCTCGGCCAACGACTTCGACCTGCGCGAGTTGCGCCGGCGGCCGATCTCGGTCTACGTGCAGATCAACCCGGACAACGTCGCACGGCTGCAGCCGCTCCTGAACTTGTTCTTCCAGCAGGCGATCGGCCTGCAGACGCGCGAGCTCCCGGAGAACAATCCGGCGCTCAAGCACCAGCTGCTCCTGATGCTGGACGAGTTCCCCGCACTCGGGCGCATTCCGGTGATCGCCGAGTCCACGGCCTTCCTGCCGGGCTACAACGTGCGCACGGTGATCATCGTGCAGTCGAACTCGCAGCTGATCGAGAAGTACGGCATCGAGGGCGCCAAGTCGATCCGCAAGATGCTCGCGGCACGCATCGTGTTCCCGCCCAAGGAGTTCGACGATGCCGAAGCGGTGTCGCGCGAACTCGGAACCTGCACGGTCAGGCAGAAGAACGTGAGCCGCCCGATGTGGGGCGGCGCCGGCAAGTCACCGACTGTGAGCATCAGCGAGCAGCCGCGGCGCCTGCTGCTGCCGCAAGAGGTCAAGGAGCTGGGGCCGCATCGGCTGATCCTGTTCTACGAAGGGTTGCGCCCGGTGCTGGCGCAGCGCGTGTACTACTTCCGCGACCGTTTCTTCGCCCGGCGCGAGTGCCCGCCGCCCGAAGTCCCGCGGCTCGACATCGCGAGCGTCACGCGGTTGCGAACTGCCGCCGGACCGCTTGCCCCCGTCCCCCGACCCGGTGTCCACAGCGCTTTCAAGGAGGTCCCCGCGATGCAAGCCGACCCACAGCACTTCGATGAACTCGACCTCGACGATTTCTCGCTGGATTTCGACGACGTCGAGATCCCGAAGGGCCCGATGACCGACGACGAGATCAAGGCAGCGGCCGACACGTTCATCTCGAGGCTGCTCGACTGACAAGCCCCTCGCCCCATGCAGCAGGAGACCACCATGGCCGCACCTTCCAGTCCTCCCGCCAGTGCCGGACAACCCGGCGAGCTCCCCGATGTCGACGATCCGGCGGGCGCGGCCGGCGTTGTCCAGGAGCACCTGCCGCGCCCTGGCGCGGCGGCGAACCGCCTGGTGCCGGACGCCGTCGTGCGCCGGTTCCTGCGCATCGACGACCGCTACTTCTTTCCCGATCGGACGCTCGCCTTTGTCGACCAGGGCTCCCGGCTCAAGGTGCGCACGCACAACCTCGAAGTGGTCCACAGCGTGGTGGCGATCATGCAGGCCCGGGGATGGCGAGCGATCAGGCTCAAGGGCACCGAGGCGTTCAGGCGCACGGTCTGGCACGAGGCCAGCTTGCAGGGGATTGCGGTCGACGGTTACCGGGCCAATGCGCTCGACCGACAGCTGCTGCAGCGGGCCATGGATCGACGGCCCGGCAGGACCCTGACGCAGCGAGACGAGGCGCCCGCCCGCGCGTCCGCCGATGCCAACCCGGCCAGCGCCGGCAGTGCACAACCGGCGCCCTCGGCGCAATTGCGGGAGCCCGTCACCGGCAAGTTGCTGGCATACGCGCCCGCGCCCTACCACTTTGATCCGGCCGAGCGGATGTCGTACTACGCGCGCGTTCGCACGGCAGCGGGCGAGCGCACGCTGTGGGGCGCGGACCTGGAACGTGCCTTCGCGGAATCGCGCTCGGGCGTGCGGGTCGGAGACGAAGTGACCGTGCGCCAGCGCGGTGCCCGGCCCGTGCCGGTCCGGCTTCCCCTGCGGAACGACGCTGGCGAACTGATCGGCGAGCAAAAATCGATCCGGCAGCGCATGGCCTGGGCCGTCGAGAAAAGTTCGTACCTCGCGACGCTGCGCCAGAAGGCCGAGATGGTTCGCGAGGGCCAGATGGCCGCAGACCTGGTGCTGGCCCAGCACCCGGATCTCGCAGGAGCATTGGCGGGCCTGAAACTGGCCGAGCAGTTCGCGCGCCGACTCACGCCGCGCGAGGACGAGCAGCGCCGTCTCGTGAAGGCGATCCGCGAGGGCATGGCCGATGCGCTCGCGCGCGGCGAGCGGGTGGACCTGCCCGGTCGTCGGACGCCGCCGCAACCACCCCTGCCTCCCCGCGGACGCGCTGCGCGGCGCATCGGCGATCTCGATCGCACGGCCTAGGGGTACAACCATGATGCGGCGGGTCCAACGATGCGCTGGCGCGAGTGCGGTCCTCGTGCTCGCCTCGGCGCTCGCTTTCGCGGCGCCGAGCGGCCTCCGCTGGGATTCGCCCCGGCAGCTGCCCGCTGCGCCACCGGCAGCCACCTCCACCGCGGCAGCGACCGCATCCGCAGCCTTCACGCCGGGGCAGGCCCTGCCCCTGGTCCTGGAGACGATTCGCGGCGCGCGCACTTCCATCGTGGTGGCTGCCTACGCCTTCACGAGCCGTCCGATCGCCGTGGCCCTGCGCGACGCCCAGCGACGGGGCGTCCAGGTGCGGGTCGTTGTGGACGCAGGAGAAGCGCGCCACGGCGACACGGCGGCGCGCTTCCTGGCCAACGAGCGGGTCGCGGTGCGGCTGAACGCACGCTATGCACTGCAGCACAACAAGTTCATGGTCGTCGATGCGCGCACCGTGCAGACCGGCAGCTTCAACTACACGGCGTCCGCGGCGCAACGCAACGCGGAGAACGTGCTCGTGCTGCGCAACACCCCGGATGTCGCGGCGCAGTACGAAGCGCAGTGGCGTCGCCTGTGGGAGGAAGGCATCGATCTGCCGCCGGCGTACTGAGCGGAGGACGACATGAACAAGACCCTGTCTCGGAACCCGTCGCCGGCGGATCAGCACCACGCCGGTCTGGCGATCGCCGGCGGCACCCTGGAAGCCCTGAAATGGGTGGCGCTCGCGTGCATGGCGCTCGATCATGTCAACAAGTACCTGTGGGGTCAGAGATTCGGGGTCGCATTCGAACTCGGGAGACTCGCGATGCCGCTGTTCGGCTTCGTGCTGATGTACAACCTCGCCCGCCCGGGTGCCTGCCGGGACGGCCTGCAGGCGCGGGTCGCACGGCGGTTGCTGGTGGCGGGCGCCTTGGCCGCACCGGCGTCGGTGGCGCTCATCGGCGGGTGGCCGCTGAACATCCTCTTCACGCTGCTGGCGGCCACCTGCATCGTCTGGCTGACCGAACGCGGCGGTGCGGTGCGGCGGGCATGCGCCGTGCTCGTTTTCGTGGCGGCGGGCGCGGTGGTCGAATTCTGGTGGTTCGGGCTGCTGAGTTGCCTCGGCGCGTGGGCCTTCTGCCGCAAACCGTCAGGGTTGCGGCTCGCGGCGTGGACGGCGGCCTTGTCGACGCTGTGGGTCGTGAACCGAAGCTTTGCCGCGCTCGCCTGCCTGCCGCTCGTGTGGACGGCCTGCCGGGTGGAGATCCCGATTCCCCGCCACCGCTGGGCCTTCTATGCCTTCTACCCCGCGCACTTGAGCGCCATCGCGCTGTGGGTTGAACTGAACTGAGCGGCGGCGCCATGGCCTTTCCGTGTTTCGCTGCGGGTCCTTGAGGGCGAGGCGGTGCACGCGCGCCTGCTATAACTCGCGTCGCCATGGACAACCCGATCATTCGTTTCCGCATCGACCCGCACATTGCGAAAGAGGTTCATCGGATGGCGGCGGAGATCGGGATGGAGCTGCCCGACGTCATGCGCGCGATGCTGACCAAGGCGGTGCGCAATCGGAGCTTCTCGATCGATCGCGAGCGGGACGCGCCGACGCGACTCGCCAGCGACCCGGCGGCGGGCGCCTATGAGCCGCGTTACTGGGATCCGCTGAAGCCGGCCCTGGAGGCGGAACTCGCACTCGCCCTGCTTCACCGCATCATCGCGAGGCTCACGACATCACTCGACGAGGCTCTGAGCCTCGAGCAGCCCGACCTTGCGGAATTGGAGCGCGTGCGCGACGAGCGCGATGCGGCGTGCCAGCGCCTGGCCGACTTCGATCCCAACGACCGCGGGGCCGTGCAGGGCATCCTGGCCCGGTTCGGCGCGTCGCTGCCGATCTCCGACCCTGACGGACCAGTGGAATGACCCGGCCCGAACGTCTCGGCGCGCAGGAGCGCGATCGCATCTACGTTCGCCGGATTCGGCCCGACCTGTTCGCAGGCAGCAGCGCCGCGACCACGCCCGTCGCGCTGATCGTGGCGGGCCAGCCCGGCGCAGGGGTGCCGACCGCGGCGTCCCGGCTGCGGCGTGAGCTTCTGAAGACGGCCGGGCCGGCAGTCCACCTTTGCGCCGATCGTCTGCGCGCCTACCATCCTGCCGATCGGACCGTCGAGGGCCCCAACGCATCGTGGCTGGAACTCGACGTCGCCGACTGGTTCGATCGCGCGATGCAGGACGCCCGCCAGCAACGCGTCCACCTGCTCATCGAGAACGAACTCGACGATGGCAAGGCGTCGTTGCCCAACCTGGCGGTGGCGCTGCGCAAGGCGGCGTACGCGGTGCAGACCGTGTTCGTCAGCACGGATCCGGCATGGAGCCGCATCCTGCTTGTCGCGCGCCACGACCTCGGACGCGGGCGCGGGTTGCCGTGCGCCGTCACGACGATACTGAAGCACGATGCTGCGGTCGCCCAGGTGCGCATGGTCATGGGACAGCTCGAGGACCGCCGGGCGGTCGATGGACTGCGAATCATCGACGTCAAGGGCTTGCAGTTCTATGAGAACCGGCTGATCGACGGCGAGTGGGTGCGTGCCGCGCGCGCGCAGGCGACGCTGGACGTGGAGCGCGACCGCGTGCCCCCGCCGCGGGAGCTCGTGCAACTCGCCATGCGGTGGGAGACCCTGGTCCGGCGCCTGGTGAACGATCCCGCGGTGCCGCGCGACCTGGCGAGTCAGGTGCTGCGATGGCGAGATGAGGAGGTCGCGCGGTGCGACGCCACGCCGCCCGGTGCCCAGATGCTCCAGTGGGCGCGCGAGGGCGCCGCGTTCCGTGCGATGGAGCGGCGCGAATTCGAGAAGGAGTTCCCGCATCACGGTCGCGCGGTGAAATCGCTCGGTCTCGCGATCCTTGAAGCCGAGAAGTATCCGCAGCACGAAGGCACACGCCTGGTGCTTCACGCCCGCGAGAACATCGCCCAGCGCATCGAACGCGGGGACATGGCAAGAATCGCCGCCAGGGACAAGCCGCAGGAGCCACCGACGCGTTGACCCCAGGGTCGGGCGCGGCGCTCCGGGCCAGTGCCGTGGTGACGGTGCAGGCAGCCGGTTTGCAGGTGAGCTGGAAGCTCGGGCCTATCAAGCCAGGCGCCGCAAGGCGGCCGCACGAAAGTGCCCGATCAGGAAAGCAGTCCATCGCGAGGCAGCGCGGCCCGCGACGCTGGTCGCGAACGCGCTCTGATCCGCCCCGGCGCGCCCCTCAATCGATCGTCGGCACCTCCCGCCAGTTCAAGAGGCGCACCCCCGGGTCGCCGCCGGGCTTGGTGTCGAACTTGCGGCGCTTGCCTTCCACGTCGCCCCCGATGACCTGGGCCTTGCCATCCACGCCGAGGAACTTCAGATCGGTGATCGCGGCGGCGTTGAACGCGAGCGCCATCGGGGTCCCCTCCGGCGTCACCAAGGCCGATGCCCCGCTGCCGAACTTGATCGCATAGATGTTGCTCTGGCCCGCGGGACTGCACGCAGTGCCCGTGGTCAGCAGGGACGCGAAGGCCACGACGCCGTCGTGGGACGTCGCGTTGGAGATCATCCGCCAGCCGACGTTGTCCGTGCTGCCGAGTTCGATGTACCAGCCTCTCTTGCCCGTGAAGTCGATCGGCGTGGTGCTGACCAGGTCAGCATTCGTGATGGACTTGAGGCCGGAACGCGACATGCCGGTGGTGGCGCCGAACAGGTTCGCCGTGCCGTCCTCGAACGCGTAGAAGGCCTGCGCCGCGCCAGACTTGATGTCGACCGTGTCCAGCAGCTGGCCCGTGCCGAACATCACGTAGCGCTTGCGCGACTTGGGATCGATCTCGACCAGCGGTTGCGAGGTGATCGGCTGCGGATTGGAGGCGCCGTCGGTGACGCTCGCAAGCTTCACCGGCGCGGGGTAGGACCCCGTGGCACTGCGCTCGGCGCTGACGTCGAAGCGCCACACCTGCCCGTCGAGATCGCCCGCGTAGATCGCATCGGCCGTGCCATCCGTGAAGTCCTTGATGTAGGCGGTCGCCTGCGCCAGCCCAGCCGACGCGGTAGGCGTTCGCACCGACTCGAGCAGCGCGCCGTTGCGCGGGTTGACCAGGTACAGGTAGCCGTAGCCGTTGCTGTTGTTGTAGCCCGAGGTCAGCACCACCACCCAGCCGTACTTCTTGGTCTTGATGACATTGGGCGCGCCGTAGCTGTAGCCCATGGTGGTGTCGGTGAACTCCCAGAGCACCTTGTCCTTGACGATCGCCTCGGTGGTCATGCTGTCCGGGTCGGTGATGTCGATCGCGAAGAAGCTCTTGCCGCCCTTGCCGAGTCCGCCGATCAGCACGGAACGCCAGTCCGAGTTGTCCTTGCTCGTGGTGGTGAAGCTACCTCCCGCGTTGTTGAAGTCGATGTCGAAGGCTTGCGGCGTGGCGTTCACATAGAAGTGATGCTCATAGTTGGGGTTCCCGAGCTGGACCAGGCCATTGAGCGTCGACTGGCCCGTGGGTCCGGCGTACAGCGCGCTGGGCACATAGGCAAACTGCTCGGTGCCGGCCGACGCGTCGGTGAGGCCACCCTTGAAGGCATGCAGCATGCCGTCGTTCGCGCCCACATAGACCATCGTGGTGCGCGACGCCTTGGCGGCCTTGAAGGCCGCGTAGCCCGGGTTGATCGACTCCGAGTACCGCATCATCGGCGGGGCCACCGGCGTCACCTTGGCGTCCACGATGTCGCCCAGCAGCGCGTTGCGATGGCGATAGGGCAGTGCGCTGAGGGCCGAGGTCTTTTCCTTGCTGCGATCCCCGCGCAGGTAGTTGAGGAAGTCGGCGCGGTCGTCGCCGTTGGGCGAGTCCCACGGCGTGTTGAGCAGGTCGAACTGAGCGGTCGTCAGGGTTTCCTTGCGGAAGGGCTGGCCGACACGCGCGACGGGGTCCCATGTCACGACGCGACGCTTCACATCCCATCCGGTTCCGGCCAGCTGTGCTTCAAAGGCGCCCGCGCTGGTCCAGCGGGCTTCCACGCTGGGCGAACCGTCCTTGCCGAAAGTCATCTTGCCGGCGCTCAGCACGCCGGTCCAGCCATCGGAGTCGTACTGTGAGGCGTAGGAGTCCGCGCCCGACGACGACACCTGCACGGTCGACAGCGAGAATGACGTGGTGTACGCCTTGATGGCATTCGCGATGCTGGCGAAGGCGCGCGTCAGGCCGTCGACCATCGTGTCGGGCCGACCCGCGGTGAAGTAGTTGTCGGGGCGTGGCTGGACGGTGTTGGTCCGGGTGTCGGTGAGGGTGTCTGCGCTGGTCGCCCACCAGTTCTGCTGGATGTCCGGCGGCTCGGCGGCATAGGGCTTGAAATCGTCCGGTACCTTGAGACCGCCGAACTTCGCGGCGAGATAGAACTGGTTGTTGGCCTGGAAGTCCTGCTCCAGCACGTCCACCCAGTAGGTCTGCACCGTTTGCATGCCCTTCGTCTGGGGCGAACCCGTGTCGTCCGGACGGATGTCCACGGTGTTCGCGTCGTAGGCCAGGCCCGCGATGTACGCGGAGTTGTTGCGGCCGCTGTAGTCGCTGCTGCTGCCGATGCTGCCCACGCCCTGGAGCGCGCCGACCTTGTTGGTGGCCGTCACCGCGTTGACGAGGTCCGGGTCCGAAGTGAACTCTGCAGGCGCTCCCGGCTCGCGGACCCTGAAGTCCGAGTTGCCAGGGACGTTCTTGTCGACGTGGGTGTAGATGTCCCCGATGCCCAGCACGAAGTTCCGCTGGCACGAGTACTGGATCGGGTCCTTCTTCTTCCAGTCGGTGATCACCGGAAAGCCGTCGAGCAACCGCCTCTTCGTGGCCGTGTCGGTCGAATTCAGGTTGCTCCACGCCGAGACGTTCCCAAGGTACTTGAAGTAGCGCAGGACCGCGTAGTACATCTCGCTGACCGGGTCGTAGTCCTTGTAGTTGCCCGGAAGCAGCTGGCCGAACTTGTTCAGGTAGTTCACGACGCCGCTGTCCGAGATGGCGATGCCAGTCAATCCGGCCGTCGCATCGGCATCTTCCTTGTTGGGGTTCTGGATGAATCTGCCGGTGGTGGGATCCCATTCGTTCTCGGGATTGGTCGTGTCGGGCAAGCCGGGAACGGGCTCTTTCGGGCCGACGAACTTCTGGCGCGCGCGCATGACGCCGCCGTCGCGCTGGTCGCTGCTGTCGTTCAGGTAGCCGAAGGCGCTGAAGCGCATGCGTTGCGAGTACTGCTGGATCAGCCCCTCGGGCTTCCAGTTCGAGCCGTACGGCTTGCAGTTGCTCTCGACACCGCCCGGAGCCGATGGATCGCACACCTGGTTGCGCATCGTGAAGTCGGCGCTGGAGGAAGCGCCGATGTCGGAAGTGAACGACTTGACGCTGGCCGCGGAGGGCCGCCGCCATCCGAACTGCATGACGGCGCCGCCGGCGTTTTCGTAGTACTCGATCTTGACGTCGAAGGGCTGGCCGGCCGTCAGCGGGACCGTGGCATCGTAGTCCGTCGGACCCTGGTCCTTCCAGCCATCGATGACCTGCGTGCCGTTGATCCACAGGCGCACGCCGTCATCGCCCCTGACCCGGAAGATGTAGTCGCCGGTCTCGGGCGCCACGTAGCTGCCCGTGAAGCGCGCGGAGAAACCATCGGCGTTGATCCCGGCGACGGGACGATCGCTGCCCCAATCGTGGTCGGCGCTGTCGTTGCTCACGGTCACGGGCGTGCCCGACAGATCCTTGCTGTTGAAGTAGTCGGCCCGGAGCGCGCCCGCCGTGGTCACCAGGCGCATCGCGAAGCCGCGATTGCGCACCTGGACCGTGAGCCTGGAAGCGGCGTCGTACGGCGTTGCGCCCGCGATCTCGCTCGGCGTGAGGTCGCGGTCGTCGAACAGGCCGCGATCCCCGTGCCAGCCCTTTTCGAGGATGGTGGTTTCGACACCGTCGAGCACTTCGTCGACGACGCGCCGGCCGCCGGTCATGGCCCAGCGGAACGGGTCGATCGTGGCGGTCGCGGCCCAGTTGAGGAAGTTGCCGCTCCACATGGCATCGAGCGCGCCGCCGATGCATTTGCGGCCGGTCGCCACGCCGGTCGGCTTGAAGTAGCTCGAATCGCCCCTGAACACGCCGTCACCATTGGCCGGAATGACCGGGTTGGCCGTCGCGACCTTGGTGTAGGTGTAGCACTTGTTCGGATCGAAATAGCCCAGGTACTTGCTGGCGCTGCTGTAGTTGGCCGTGTGCGCCGTTCTCGATGCGGTGGGCCATTCGACCGACAGCGCCAGCGCGAGATTGCCCGGAACGTTCGAGGTGGCGAACACGGGCTGGTCCGTCAGGCTCACGGCGCCGACGAAGCTGTGCGCTCCGAGCAGCGCAGCGAGCGCGAGCACGCGTGCGACGCCCATGCAAGGCAATGAAGTTTTCATGAACGCCTGCTCTCTTGTCATGTCTGGGGCTTGGTGAAGGACGACTGCAGGAAGACCTGTGTGTCGCGGGGACCATCGACGCGCACGCTCAGGCGGTAGATCAACGTGGCAGGCGGCGGCAGATCCTCGCGGGCGCGCTGGCTGCTGCCGCCGGTGACCTGGGTGTTCAGCGGCGCGTAGACGCAGCCCTTGGGCCCGAGCGCGGCCGCCGCGCCCACGTCACTGCACAGGCGGTCGATCACGTACCAGATGGTCACCTTGTCGACGGCGTTCTCGATCTTGGTCGTGGCCACGGCACCGTAGGCCTCCGTGCTCAGCAAGGCCTGCGGAATGCCCCGGGCGTTGGTGGGCAGCGTCTTGGCGCTGTAGTTCAGGGCCTGGTTGCTGTCGATGTCGGCGGTGGCGCCTGCGAGGCCGCCCGTCCTGAACTCCGTCAGGACCTTCTGGGCCGCCTGCTCGCCGCGATTGACCAGGTCGCGCTTGAAGGCCAGGTTGCCCGCACTGAACAGCGAGGCATTCATCGAGCGGACCACCGCCACACCGCCGGCCAGCAGCACGACCAGGATGATCAGGCAGAACAGGAGCACGACGCCGCGCTCGCGCGGCCTCGGCAGTGGCGAGGGCAGTTTCATAGTTTGGGGAGCAACAGAACGTTGCGCAGCGGGATGGTGAAATCGACCACGCGATGGCGGTAGTGCTGGTCGTCGTCGCTGAGGGTCACGGTCTGGTGCAGCGCCGTTTCGCTCAGGTCGCCGAACAGCTTGAGGGCGGTCGGTGCCACCTTTTCGCCGCTGTCCTTCGCCTTCTCGTAGTGGCTGGTGCGCAGGACCAGCGCAATCCGCACCGCTGCGATGCTGCGGGCCGTGAGCGGCGTGCTCATGACCTTCGCGATCGCGTAGTCGCCCGTGGGCGCGACCCATTTCGTGAACGCGCCGGTGGCCGGATCGACCAGCCCGTAGATCGCCTGCATGCGCACGACGCCTTCGGCGATGGCCTGGGCATCGTCGTTGCCGCCGCTTCGGAGCAGGTCATAGCTGAACAGGGTGCGATTGGCGCCGACACCGAACAGCTGGAATTGCACGTTGTTGGCGACCGCATTGCCGAGCGGCGACAGGTAGGCAGCTCCGCTGCCGGCCAGGGTGGCCAGTGCGCCGCCCCCGGCCGTGTAGTAGGTGCTGCCCAGTGGCAGCAGTTCGTTGTCGGCTTCGTCCTTGAAGCCGGGGCTGGCGGCGGAGACCTGTTCGAGCAGGCAGTCGGTGGTCCCGCTCTGGCTGACCAGCGCCAGGTCGTCCTGCTTCATGCCGATGGTGTTGTCCAGGCGCAGGATGTTGGCGCTGGCCCCGCTGGACCGGATGATCCGCGGAACGTCGCCTGCGGCCGCGTTGCCGCCCATCACGACCAGCACGTCCGACAGTGCGTCGGTGCCTTGTCCACTCGCGATCATCAGCGGCGCGACGCGCAGATTGGCGCTGCCCGCGGCACCGCCGAGGAACTTGTCGAAGGGCACCGGAAAGGCCGTGGCGCGTGGAAGGATCGCCGCCGCACCGCGCGCCGCAGTGAGCTTGCAGCCGAAGACGCCGCCAAGGTCCCACGACTGCGCAAAGCCCGAGCCGGCGCTGCGGACCGCGCGGTCGAGCAGGTAGGCGGCATAGGAGCCGGACTGGCCCATGTCGTTGGTGCTGGTGGTCGAGCGCTTCGTCGCCTCCCCGAAGGTCACGGCGCTGGTGACCGCCAGCGTGACGATCAGGCCGATGACGACGGACACCATCAGCTCGATCAGCGTCAGGCCGCGCTGGCGACCTCTCGAATCGGTCAGGATGCTTCTGGTCATGGCAGTACCACGCGGGTGACGAGGCGGGCCGGCGGGTCCGACGCCGGTTTCGAGGGCGCTCGCCAGGTGATCGAGACATCGGCGGCACTGCCGTCGATCACCACCTCGCCCTGGCCGGAGGCAAGTGCTTTCGCCACGCGCGCCTTCCACGGCGTCAGCGATGCCTCGGGCACGGTCAGCGAGCTGTTGAGCCACATCAAGGTGGCCGCTTCGTTCGCGAGCATCGCGGCGCGGTTGCGGTCCTCGGCATCGGTCGAGAAGGTGATGGCGCGCGCCTGCAGGCCGATCAGGCCGAGGATGCCGAATGAAAAGATCAGGATCGCCACCAGCACTTCGAGCAAGGCAATGCCTGTCTGCTGGCGATCGCGGGGGGGGATCTTGGCGTTCATGGTGGGCAACCGTCGGGGTGGGTGGCATCCAGCGTCTTCGCCGGATCGCATAGACGGACCTGGCCGCCGAGAGCGACATTCACTTGCAGCGGCCGGTCGGCGCCCAAGTTCAGGTCGCTGTAGGTGACGCCGTAGGTCTGAACGGGAGGTGCGGAAGTCGGCAGGCTGCAGGTGCCGGCGTTTTCACCGGGGTTGTCGTTGGCGACCACCCTGCCGAGCGAGTTGAAGCAGATCGAGGCCGGACCCGTGATGCTGATGGTCGAGCCGAGGTCGGTCAGGACGCCGGACTCGATGAAGGCGCTGGTCTCGTCGGCCATCATGCTCGGCACGGTCTTGATGACCCAGTTCTTGCCATTGCGCTTGGCCGTGTAGATCGTACTGGTGGCCTTGTCGTCGGTCAGCGAGAAGACCACCTGGCGGCTTCGGCGCAGCGATTCGGTCTGAGCCAGGCGCAGGCCGTCCTGCAGCGAGTCGCTGACGGTGCGCAAGCGGCTGTTGCGGATCCACGCGCTCATCGAGGGCATCGCCAGTCCGACAAGGATCGTCAACACCACCATCGTGACGAGCATCTCGATGAGCGTGAAGCCTGCGACGCGCCCGGCAACGCGGCGGCGCGTCAGCACGTCTGCCCCTTCTTCAGGATCCAGGCGGAGTCGCAGGTGTTCCAGCCCGAGCCAGAGGGAACGCCGGTGGTCTTGCGCACGTTCGCCTGGTCGATCGTGTAGATCGCGCCACTGACGGGTCCGCTGCCCGTCGCCGTGACGGTGTAGGCGGTGTCGGTCAGCCCGTCGCTGCAGCTGAGCACGAAGTTGCCGAAGGTGCGCGCCGCTGCGGAAGCCGAACACGGCGAGAGAAAGGTGGTGCCGACGTCCTTGTAGGTCCGGTTGTCCTGGTAGTGGCGCTCCATGTTGGCGCGCAGGGTGGCCATGGCATTGGTCGCATCCACCACCTGCCCGCGCCTCACGTAGTCCGAATAGGCTGGTATGGCGATGGCGGCAAGGATGCCCACGATGGCCACGGTGATCAGGACTTCGATCAGCGTAAAGCCCGCCGATCGGGTTCGTTCTTGCGCAGTGTTTGGCACTTGTTGACCTTTGAATCAGACGAACGGATTAATACAAAAGGTGACCGAGTGTCACAAGATGTGTATTTTTGTGTACTACCGTTTGTCGGCTGCTTCGAACCGTCCGTCCGCGCTGGACGGCCGCCTACACGTCAAAGGTCGGTCAGGTGAGTGCGCTGTTCCTTGGCCTAAGAAGGGCTCAGCGGCCGCGGCGTGAGATTAAGTGTGGTTGCGCCCACTTCGCTTGGAAGTTCCGCCGACTGGCGCTCGCCGTGTCCTAGCGTTCTTCTGGGAAAAGGTGCCGTAGGTCACTTCGCCCCTCATCCCTGATTTGACGGGGCTGCGTTCACCGCTCCGAACGAGAAGCGAGCGGCCGTGAAGGCGTGCGGCCACTTCAAGCGCTTCGTGTCCACCGGAGCCTTCGGGGCCCGTGTGACCGGTCAGACATCGTTTCCGTTTCGTGAACATGCTGGTTCCTATTGACAAGGGTTTTCCCCTAGCCTCCCATGAGAGACTACTTGTCATGGGTTCGTGCCCAGAACAACATCCAAAGGAAGCACCATGAAGACCTCGAAGATCCTCGCTGCAATGGCTCTGTCCACTCTCGTCATCGCTGGCGCTCACGCGGAGACCTACGAGGGTGTGCACCCCCTGACGTCGTCTGCCAGCCGCGCCGATGTCGCGCGCGAAGCCGTTGCTGCAGCGCACGCGGGCAACGTGTACGGCGATGCCGCTGGCACGGGCGGCAACGCCGAGCCCTTTACGTCGACCGCAAGCCGCGCAGAAGTTCGCGCTCAGGCCGTCGCCAAGGCGAGCGAAAACCGCGACAGTCTCGACCGCCGTTCCTTCTACCGCGACCAGGTGCCGGCCCAATTCAATTCGGGCCCGTCCCTCACGCGGCAAGCCTCGCGCTGATCGACCGTTCTCGCGGTCGCGCCTGAGCGTTTCGCGCACATGTCGCGGCGCCGGCAGACGCCGACGCGCACGATGCTGCAACACATCTGGCGCCCGGATAGCACGCAGATATTCAGAGAGGCGCCTTTTCAATGAGCACAGTCACGTCCGCCGCAGGGGCGGTACCCGGCGATTCCGCCACATCCCACCGGCCCTACACCAGCGAAGAGAAGCGGCATCGCATCTTCGCGATCATGGCGGCCTCCTCGGGCAACCTGGTCGAGTGGTTCGACTTCTACGTCTACGCCTTCAGCGCGCTGTACTTCGCGCCGTCCTTCTTTCCCAAGTCCGACCCGACCGCGCAGTTGCTCAACACGGCAGGCGTGTTCGCCGCCGGCTTCCTGATGCGGCCGATCGGCGGCTGGCTCTTCGGCCGCGTGGCCGACAAGTACGGCCGCAGGACGTCGATGCTGATCTCGGTCACGATGATGTGTGCCGGCTCGCTCGCCATCGCCTGCCTTCCCACCTACGCGGCCATCGGCGCGTGGGCGCCCTTCCTGCTGCTGGTGTGCCGCCTGTTCCAGGGCCTCTCGGTGGGTGGCGAATACGGCACCACGGCCACCTACATGAGCGAGGCGGCGCTGCGCGGACAGCGCGGCTTCTTCTCGTCGTTCCAGTACGTGACGCTCATCGGCGGCCAGTTGCTGGCGGTGCTGGTGATCGTGATCCTCGAGCAATTGCTGAGCGAAGCCGAGCTCAAGGCCTGGGGCTGGCGCATTCCCTTCGTGATCGGCGCCGTCGCGGCGGTGGTCGCGCTCTTCCTGCGTCGCACGCTGCACGAGACTCAGACCGCGGAGTCGCGCGCCAACAAGGAGGCGGGCAGCCTGGCGGGGATCTTCAAGCATCACAGGGCGGCCTTCTTCACGGTGCTGGGCTACACGGCCGGCGGCTCGCTGATCTTCTACACCTTCACGACCTACATGCAGAAGTACCTGGTCAACACGGTGGGCCTGCCGATCAAGACCACGAGCTACGTGATGACCTTCGCGCTCTTCGTCTACATGTGCATGCAACCGGTGTTCGGCGCGCTGTCCGACCGCATCGGGCGGCGCAACAACATGCTGCTGTTCGGTGGCCTGGGTGCTCTGATGACGGTGCCGATCCTCACCTTGCTGCAGGGCGTGACGAGCCCGGTGGTCGCCTTCTTGCTGATCATCCTGGCGCTCGCGATCGTGAGCTTCTACACCTCCATCAGCGGCATCGTGAAGGCCGAGATGTTCCCGCCCGAAGTGCGCGCGCTCGGAGTGGGCCTGGCGTATGCCGTGGCCAATGCGCTGTTCGGTGGCTCCGCCGAGTACGTGGCGCTGGGCCTCAAGTCGCTGGGCCACGAGTCGGCGTTCTACTGGTACGTGACCGGGATGATGGTGCTGGCCTTCGCTGTGGCCTTTCGGCTGCCGCGGCAGGCGAGCTACCTGCACCACGATCACTGAAAGCGGACCTTCGCGTCGGCGAGTCAGTGGCCGAACAGTCGCGCGATGCCCCCGCGTAGATGCGCCTCCATGGCCTGCCGCGCGGCTGCGGTGTCCTGTTGCTCGATGGCCTGCTCCACGGCTGCGTGCTCCTGACACACGCCGGTCCGTCGCTGCCCCTGCGGCCGCCCCGAGAGACTGCGTGAGAGTCCGATGCTGAAGCGGGTCTGCGGTGCCAGGGCGTTCATCGTCATGCCGAAGAAGCGGTTGCCGCAGGCTTGGGCCACCGCGTCGTGGAAGGCGATGTCTTCTGCCACGGCATCGCTTCCGTCTGCAAGGGCCTGCTCAAAGCGCTCGCGGCACAGCCGGATGTGGTGCATCTGATCGGTGGTGCGCGCCAGCGCCGCGCGGGCGGCGGCTTCGCCTTCCATGAAACACCGGAATTCCAGAAAGGCGCGGATGTCGGCGATGTTCTCGAGCGTGCTGAGCGAGATGGGCTTGGCCTGAGGCAGCGCATCCGTGACGAAAGTGCCCGAGCCCTTGCGCGCGTAGACGCGCCCCTCGTCGCGAAGGCGCGCCAGCGCCTGGCGCAGGACCGGGCGCGACACGCCAAGGCGCTGTGACAGAGCCGTTTCACCGGGCAGGCGCGCGCGCGGCTCGAAGCCCGGCGTGCCGAGCAGTTGCATCAGGTCCTCGTAGACCTTGTCTCCCAGCAACCGGTCCGCCACGTGTGCGTGCGTGGCCAGGTCTGGGGCGTCTGAAACGGGTGCTTTCATATAACAGCTCTTTACAGGGTAATCGGCGAGACAGAGGGAACTCTCGGGTGAGGACAATTCACTTCAGGCCCAGATTCCTCGATGAACTCGCAGATTTCTCGCTAAAGATATAAAAAGCTGTAAATCATGTCAACCATCCGCTGCCTCCGTACCTACCGCCTGCCCGACCGGCCCAGCCTGATCTGGCTCGAGCTGGAGACCAGCGATGGCCTGGTCGGCCTGGGGGAGACCTTTCGCGGTGCGGCCTCGGTCGAGACCTGCCTGCATGAGGAGCTCGCGCCCTGGCTGCTGGGGCGCGATGCGAGGCACATCGAGGGCATCTCGCGCCACCTGCTCACGCCCTACGTCGGCTACAACAGTTCCGGTGTGGAGGTGCGTTCGGCCAGTGCCGTCGACATCGCGTTGTGGGACCTGGCGGGCCAGCGCCAGGGCGTGCCCGTCTACGAGGCGCTCGGCGGTGGCGCGCGCCCGAGCGTACCCGTCTACAACACCTGCGCGGGCTACAGCTTCAACACCGCCGGCAAGCGTCGCGACATCGGCACGGACGACCAGTCGCAGGGGCCCTACGACGACCAGGTGGCCTTCATGCGCGACGCCGGCACGCTCGCGCGCAGCCTGCTCGACGAAGGCTACAAGGCCATGAAGATCTGGCCCTTCGACATCTATGCGCCCGCCAGCGGCGGCCACCTGATCACCCTGCCCGACCTGGAAAAGGGCCTGCAGCCGTTCCGCCAGATCCGCGAGGCGGTCGGCAATCGCATCGAAGTGATGTGCGAACTGCACAGCCTGTTCGGCGGCCACTCGGCCTTGCGCATCTGCCAGGCGCTGGAGGAATACAACGTGTTCTGGGTCGAGGATCCGCTGTGCAAGATGGACGACGCCGCCGGCCTCGCCGACCTGCGGCGGCGCACGCGCGTGCCGGTGTGCGGCAGCGAAACGCTGGGCGGCCTGCGCCCCTTCCGCGACCTGCTGGCCGCCGACGCGCTGGACGTGGTGATGCTGGACCTGGCCTGGTGCGGCGGCTTCACCGAAGGGCGCAAGATCGCGGCGCTGGCCCAGGCCTACAACCGGCCGCTGGCGCCGCACGACTGCACCGGCCCCATCACCCTGATGGCGGGGCTGCACATGGCACTGCATGCGCCGACGGCCATCTACCAGGAGGTGGTGCGCGCCACGCTGGCCACCTGGTACCGCGACATCGTCACCGACCTGCCGGTGATCCGCGAGGGCATGGCCCAGCCGCCCATGGCGCCCGGGATCGGGACCCGCCTGCAGGACAGCTTCAAGCAGCGGTCGGATCTCATCGTCCGCGAAAGCCGCTAGCGAGATTGCCAGGTCGTCCCACCTCTTCTTCACAAGACTCCATGCATACCCAGATCGTCGGACTCCATGCGCCGAACGCGCCCCGCTTGCGCGAGCTTCTCGGCCCCGGGCACGAGGTCGAGGCGCTGCAGGGCTTCCCCGCGTCCGGCCCCATTCAGGCGGACGTCGTCATCAGCAACAGCGTCAGCGCCGACGAGGCCGCGCGCCTGCGCTGCCGGCTGCTGCACGTGCCCGGCGCCGGATCGGAACAGATCGCTTGCCCGGCGCTGCCTTCGGGAACCACGGTGTGCAATGTGCACGGCCACGAAGTCCCGATCGCCGAGTTCACGCTGCATGCCGTCCTGGAGCACTTCCTGCAACTCTGGCAGTACCCGGCGCGCCTTGACGCGGCGGCTTGGGCCGAGGCCTATGCCAGCCGCGCTCAGCACGACGAGGCCGATGGCAAGACCGTCGCCATCCTGGGTTTCGGCCACATCGGGCAAGAGATCGCGCGGCGCGCGCGGGCCTTCGGCATGCACGTGATCGCCGTCACGCGCAGCGGCAAGCAGGGATCGGCGGAACTGGCCGACGCGTACGTTCCCGTGTCCACGCTGGACGATGTGCTTCCCCGGGTCCACTGCCTGGTGCTCTGCTGCCCGCTGGACGACAGCACCCGCGGCCTCATCGGTGCGCGCCAGCTCGCACTGCTGCCCGCGCGGTCGCTGCTGGTCAACGTGGCGCGTGCGGAGGTGGTGGACGAGCAGGCGCTGTACGAAGCCCTGCGCGACAAGCCCCTGACGCGGGCCGTCCTCGACGTCTGGTACCAGTACCCGAAGAAGGACCAGGCGGTGAATCCATCACGCTGGCCGCTGCACGAGCTCCCCAACGTACGCGCCACGCCGCACATCTCGGCCATGACGCCGGCCCTGCTCGACCGCCGCTACCGCTTCATGGCGCAGAACATCGAGCGCCTGCAGCAGGGGCAGCCGCTCTTGAACGTGATCTACCAGGTCCCCTGACCGCTTCCCCACCCGCTCGCAGCCACGCGAACGCCCCGTCACACATCAACGGAGATGCCCATGAAAGCCGAGACTTCAATCACCCTGTCCGCCCCCGCCAGGGCCCGACGCGCCCTGCTCGGCATGGCCGCGGCGGCCATGCTGGCGGGTGGCACGTGCCTGCCGGTCCATGCGCAGGACGCGGCGAGCTACCCGAGCAGGATGATCCGCATCACGGTGCCCAACCCGGCGGGCGGCACCTCCGACGTGCTGGGTCGCCTGCTGGCCAAGGAGTTGGGCGAGATGCTCAAGCAGCCGGTGATCGTGGAGAACAAGGCCGGCGGCAATGGCAACATCGGCGCGGCGTTCGTGGCCAAGTCCGCGCCGGACGGCTACAACCTGCTGCTGCTGGACATGAGTGTGCTGACCATCGGCCCGAGCGTGTCGCCGCAAACCACCTACAACCCCCAGAAGGACCTGACGCCGATCGCGATTCCGGCCTATTCGCCGCACCTGCTGGTGGTAAGGAACGATCTCCCGGTGAAGAACCTGGACGAACTCGCCGCCTACGCCAAGAAGAGCGGCAAGCCGCCGAGCTTCGGCACGCCGCTGGCCTCCATCAGCCAGCTCGCGGGCATCCTGCTCGCGCAGGACCGCGGCTTCGAGTTCAATATCATCGGCTACAAGGGTGGCGCCCAGGCCCTGGCCGACCTCGCGGGCGGCCAGATCGACAGCGCGATGGCGAGCGTGGTCGCCACCAACCAGCTGGTGAAGGGCGGCAAGGTCAAGGCCATTGCGGTCACGAGCGCCAAGCCGTTTGCGGCGACTCCCGGTGTGCCGACCGTGGCCTCGCAGATCCCCAACTTCGTCACGGGTTCCTGGCAGGGACTGCTGGCGCCCGCCAACACACCGCCTGCCGTGCTCGACAAGCTGCAGGACGCCGTGCAGCGCATCGTGACGCGCCCCGAATTCGCCAAGCAGCTGCAGGAGCTCGGCTCCGAGCCCTCGGCCATGAACCGCCAGCAGATCGCGGAATGGATGCGTACCGAGACCCAGCGCTGGGGCAAGGTGGTCAAGGACAACAACATCAAGGCGGAGTAGGTCGCGACGCAATGGTCGCCGGCTTTCGTCCCCGGATGTCGGTAGTCAGTCTGCAGTCGAGCGAGACCGATGGGGGCAGCCTACCGTGGCCATCCCGTCACCGTCATCCGCAGGAGAGTCTCATGAAGAATCAGGCTACCGCAGTCGTGGCGGCGTGCGCTCTTGCGCTGGGGGCAGCAATGGGTCCGTCGGCCCACGCGCAGGCCTGGCCCCAGAAAACAGTGACGATCGTCGTGCCTTTTCCCGCCGGCGGTGCGACAGACATGCTGGCGCGTGCCCTCTCCGCGAAGATGCAAGCGAACCTGGGCAAGTCCTTCGTCGTTGACAATCGTGCAGGCGCCGGTGGCACCATCGGCGCCGCCCAGGTGGCACGCGCCCCCGCCGATGGCTACACGCTACTGGTCGCATCGCTGGCGCCCTTCGCGGTGGCGCCGCATTTGATCAAGAGTCTGCCTTTCGATCCTCGCAAGGACTTCGATCTGCTCACGGTCGCTGTTCAAGCGCCAAACGTACTGGCAGTGCCGGCCGCCTCGCCGCACAAGACGCTGGCGGATGTGCTCGCCTTCGAGAAGGCCCATCCTGGCCGCATGACCTTCGCGTCGTCTGGCAATGGTGCTTCCGACCATCTCACAGCAGAACTGATGTGGCAGCGCACCGGCACCACCGGGGTCCATGTGCCTTACAAAGGCGGTGCGCCTGCGATCTCCGACCTGCTGGGCAATCAGGTGGACGCTTCGTTCCAGAACGTCAACGCGGTGCTGTCGCAGATCAACGCCGGCAAGCTGCGCGCATTGGCCGCCACTGGCGACAAGCGCTCGCCGGTGCTACCCGACGTGCCGACACTGACGGAGGCTGGCGTAAAAGACCTGAGCGTGTACTCGTGGCAAGGCGTAGCAGCGCCGAAGGGCCTGCCACCAGACGTGAAACAAAGGATCCACGCCGCATTGATCGCCGCGCTCGGCGATGCAGATGTGAAGAAGAAGTTCGCCGAACTCGGGCTCGAAGTCGTCGGCAACACCCCCGAGCAATTCGCCGCCTTCCAACTGATCGAGTACGCGCGGTGGAAGAAGGTGATCGAGACCGGGAAGATCACCGCAGACTGAGCCAAAGGCTGAAGCAGGCCAGAGAGATCAACGCCACAAGATCCGTCTTCCCTATTGCCTGCATCGTGGCCCTGGTCGCCGGTGACGTGCAAGGGGCGGCACCTTGCCCGAACTTCGGCCAATCAGGTTCCGCGACGAGTACGCCGGAGTTGCGTCAGCAAGCTCCGGCGCTCGGCCGGATACACGGTCTCGCTGATCTCGAGCAACTCGTTCTTGATGTTCTTGTAGTGCCGCAGGACGCGCAATCCTGCAGAGTCTTTCGGAATCTGCAACGCGGCCGCCACGGCAGCATCGATCAAGACAGCGTCCGCGATCTGCAGCACGTCCGTGATCGATTCACCGCAGCGCCCTTCGATCATCGAACTGATGAGGACCTGGGGTTGCTGCAGGACCTCATCTCGTATCGCGGCGAAGCGCCTGTCCACGTAGAAGTTGGCTACCGCCAAGGGCTTCCCATCGCGTGTGTCGACGCGAAATCCGCTGAACACGAGCCAGTTGCTGCCCATCGGCGCCTGCAACCGGCGGGCGCTGTTTCGGTCCAGCGTGATCTCCTTGACGGCTTCGATCTGGCGAACCTCGCTCGCGGCAACGCGAACGAGGTCCTCGATCGAGTCGACCGTCTGGACGTAATGCGTCGCGGCATCGACGTTTTCCACCCGGGTGCCGATCGACTTCTTGCGAGAGACATAGCCTCGCTCCTGCAGGATGTCGAGTGCGGCACGAACCGTCTGCCGGCTGACACCGTACTGCTGCGCCATGGCGACCTCGGTCGGCAACAGACTGCCCACCGCGTAGCGGCGTCCGGTGATCTCTTCGGTCAACCTTCTGGCAAGGTCGACGTACAGGGAGGAAGCTGGACTGGCAGACTTGGGCATCGGAAAGGCAGGCTAGGTCCGGACATTGTAAAGGCCCATCCCGCAGCGAGCCTCAGGCGAAAAACTGCTCGGCTGCTGCCTTGGACAAGGTCATGCCGGTGGCCTTGGCTTTTTCCAGGACGACCCAGAAGTAGCGATAGGTGGCCCGGTCATGCAACTCACCCTTGTACTGCGTCGGCCCCCAGTCCGCCTTCTGGGCGGCCACCAGGATCTCGGACGCATCGGCGACCTCTTCGTAGGCAGGCTGCATGGCTTCGACGATGGGCTTGATCTGCGCGGGATAGATGCTCCACATCCGCAGGAATCCAAACTCGCCGCGCGCACGCGCCGCGTCCTGCCGTACCACCTCGGCATCCTTGAGGTTCAGGCACACGTTGTGGGCGGGCACGACACCATTGGCAAGGGCAGCGGCCGCAACCTCGGCCTTGGCACGCGCGATCAGCCGGTGCTCGAACTGGCCAGGGCTGCGCATTTGGGACGCTGCGATGGCGCCGTGGTGTCCGCTCACGAAGTCCATCAGCCCGAAGTCGAGGACTTCCAGGTTCGGGATGGTCGCGATCTGCGCGACGTCGCGCAAGGCGCCGTGCGTTTCCACCAGGATGTGGAGCGGGATCGTGCGCTCCAGGCCGAGGCGGCGGGCGGTGTCCTGCACGTAGGCCGCCGCCGTCTCGGCTTGCGCGAACGAGGTTGCCTTCGGAACGGTGATGTAGGCGATGTCGCGGCCGGCCTTCGCCAGCAGAATGTCCACGTCTTCCTTCCACGAGGGGTGCGAAGGATCATGGATGCGCACGCCGATCCGCTTGAAGACGTTGTGCGGCGACGCCACCGCGTCGGCGACCATGTTCGCATGCGCGACCTCCTCGCCCGCGGGCGCTCCGTCCTCGCAGTCGGCCGTGATGTCGAAGATCGGGCCGTAGTCGGTCTGCAGCGCAAGCGCCTTGTCGATCAGTTTCTTGCTGCCAGCGAAGTGTTCGCAGGCAGCGAGCACGGGGAACGGCTTTTCGCCGGCGAACAGTGCGTCCTTGGGATGTACGAGCTTTTCCATGGTTCTTCCTTGGGTTCAGGGTTGCTTTTTCGGGATGGCGACGGTGTAGTCGAGGTCCAGCACAACCTCGCTGGGGAAACGGGGTTTCGGGACGCCGGGTTCGGGTAGTGCGATGGCGCCGGCAGTGCCGATGTTCTTGGCACCGATGGTGCGCAGGCGCAAGGCGCCGACTTCGCCGGCGAGGGCATAGGTGTCGACGACCTGCGTCACGCAGGAGAGCGTGTCACCGGCGAACACCGGTGCCACGTGGCTCCCGCCGTTGAGGGCGAGCATGCCAAGGCAGTTCTCCAGCCCGTCGTAGGCCAAGGATCTGCAGAGCGAGATCACGTGCCCGCCGTAGACCAGGCGTTGGCCCGCGGGACTCTGCGCCATCAGGTGGGCGTCGAAATGCGCCTTGGCCGTGTTCTGGTAGAGACGCGCCGCGATGCTGTGGTCACTGTCGTTGACCGTCATGGAGCCCACGTGGTCGATCCGTTCACCCACGGCGTAGTCTTCCCAAAGGTCATCGAACCCGGTGACGCCGGTGACATACCTCGTCTGTGTGAACTCGGGGACCACCAGACGCGACGGGTCGACATGCATGGGTAGCGCCGGCACTGGCGTCGCCTGTGCAGCGACGCCGTCCGTCTGTCGCTTGTGCACCATGACCCATCGCACATAGGTCAGGACAGCCTCCCCTGCCTGATTCGTCGCGGTTGACCGCACGTAGACCACGCCGCTCTTGCCGTTCGAGTTCTCCTTGGTAGCCAGCACCTCGCTGGTCACAGTCAGGGTGTCGCCGGCATACACGGGCTGCAGGAAACGAGCATCGGCGTAGCCCAGGTTGGCGACGGCGTTGAGCGACAGCTCGGGGACTGTCTTGCCGAAGACGACGTTGAACACCAGCAGGTCTTCCATCGGCGCGGAGCGAAGGCCAAGCGCCACCGCCGTGGTGGCCGCGGTATTCAAGGCGGACCGGCTGCCGGTCAGACCGATGTAGAGGCTGCGATCGCCCTCGCCCAGGGTTCGGGGAACGCCGTGCCGAAGGACTTGCCCCGGCTTGAAGTCCTCGAAGAAGTTGCCGCTCCTGCTTTTCGACATGTCAGGGTTTCCTTCTAAAAAATGTGGGTTGCTGGCTTGTAGGTACGTACCTAGTGGCGATATGATACATCGAACGACGTCTTTGTACGTACCTAGATAGTAAATTATCCCGGCACGCTACAAGCGTCACTACCCCGCACGTGCGGTCCAAGTACGTACCAAGGAGATGGAAATGTTCAGTTCAGGTGCACTATCGGATGTCAGGGTCATCGACCTCACGCAAATGCTTGCAGGGCCTTTCTGCACGCAGGTCCTGGCCGACCACGGCGCACAGGTCGTCAAGGTCGAGCCGCCCGAGGGCGAGGGGATGCGACGCACGGGCCCCTTCCTGCCGGACGACGAGTTCCGGTCGTTCGGCGGGTATTTCCAAAGCGTCAACCGGAACAAGGGCTCGATTGCACTGGACCTGAAACATCCCGAGGGCCGGCAGGTGCTGAAGGAACTGGTGTCTTCCGCAGACGTGCTGGTCGAGAATTTCCGCGGCGGCGTGATGGAGCGACTCGGGCTTTCATACGAAGAGCTCTCGGCGATCAATCCTGCCCTCGTGTATGCCACGGTGCGCGGCTTTGGCGATCGACGCAGCGGTGAAAGTCCTTACTACGAATGGCCCGCCTACGACGTGGTTGCACAGGCGATGGGCGGCATCATGGGCATTACCGGACCCGACGAGCACTCGCCGACCAAGATCGGCCCTGGGGTCGGCGATACCGTGCCTGCGCTGATGCTCGCCATCGGCATCCTCTCCGCGGTGCATCACGCACGCAGGACGGGCGAAGGGCAGCTCGTCGACGTGTCGATGGTCGACTGCATCCTGGCGCTGACCGAGCGCATCGTCTACCAGCGCTCGTACCAGGGCGTCGCTCCGAAGCCAGAGGGCAACAAGCACCCGTTGCTCTGCCCCTTCGGGCTGTTCGAGGCGAAGGATGGATGGGTGTCGATCGCCTGCGCGACCGACGCGCTATGGCGCAAGTTGGCCCATGCGATGGAACGCCCCGATCTGGCGGAAGCACCCGAATGCGCAACCAACGCTGCGCGGGTGCAGCATGCGGACCTGGTCATCGGGGCATTGGAGGCCTTCACCGGGCAAAGAACCAAGGACGAACTCAAGGCGATCCTGGGCGGGAAAGTCCCGTTCGGACCGGTCTACACCGCGGAGGACGTGTTTGGGGACGCGCACTTCCAGGTGCGCAACATGTTGGTGGAGGTCGACCACCCCGGCAGCGAGCGCCGGGTCACCATTGCCGGCGTGCCGATCAAGCTCAGTCGAACGCCAGGCGGCATCGCGCGAAGAGCGCCGATGGTCGGCGAAGACACGGACCGAGTCCTGCGGAGTATCGGCATGCCGGTCGACCGCATTCGCGAGCTCCGTGCAACGGGTGTGGTGAGCTGAGCATGAGCAAGTACCCGCGCATCGCCGCATTCAATCCCGATTCAAACACTCTCGACACACAGGACATTCGCACCATGCTCGCTAGCTATTCACTGACGACCCGGCGTTCCTTCGCGCTCTTGTCACTCGCCTTCGCCGCTGCGGGACCCACGATCGCAGCACCCTATCCGGACCGCGCCGTGACCTGGGTCGTACCGTTTGCTGCTGGAGGTCCCGCCGACGCTCTGGCCCGGAACATCGCCGAGAAGGTTGCCGAGAAACTGGGGCGGCCCATCATCATCGACAACGTAGGCGGCGCAGGCGGCACCATCGGCGCGGCCAAGGTCGCCCGGGCGCCGAAGGACGGCTACACGTTCCTGCTTGGTCATGTCGGCCAGATGGCAGCGGCGCCTTCGCTCTACAAGAAGCTTCCATACGATCCGATGAAGGACTTCGAACCAGTGTTCAGGCTGCCCGACACACCGCTGCTCCTGCTTGTTGGAGTCAACTCACCTTACAAGACCGCCCAGCAACTGGTGGCGGCTGCAAAGGCAAAGCCTGGCACCATCAATTTCGGCAACGCAGGCATTGGTTCCACATCCCATCTGGTGGGCGCGCTGTTCGCTCAACGCGCGGGTATCGAAGTGACTTCTGTTTCCTACAAGGGCGCAGCACCGGCCATGGTGGACGTGGTGTCAGGCCAGGTCGATGCAATGTTCGACCAGAGCAATACCGCGCTGACACAGGTCCTGGGTGGCCGCGTGCGAGCCATCGTCCAGACGGGGGCAAGGCGCTTGCCGCAGTTCGCCGACGTGCCCACAGTCGCGGAAGCAACCATCCCCGGTTTCTCTGCGGTGACCTGGTATGGCCTCTACGCGCCGGAGGGCACTCCTGCGTCCGTGCGAGCGGCCATGTACAGCGCCTATCGGAAGGCTCTCGACGAGCCCGCCTTGCGCAGCCGCCTGGTCGCACAGGGCATCCAACTGCTGCCAGACGAAGAGTACAGCGCCGACGCGCTGAGGAAGCTCACTGCGGACGAAAGCAGCCGATGGAAGGGTGTGATTGGCCAGGCGAGAATCGTTGCCGAGTAGGTGGGGGAGTCAGGTTCAAGATCACCTTCTTCGCCTGCGAACGGTGCGCCGCGAGCGCAAACGCACGAGCTGAATCGCGATACGCGAGAGGGTCGCCAAGGTCAGCGGCTTCAGTCGAAGCACCCCTTGTCGGCGGTGAAACGGGCCAGGGCTTCCGGCATACAGCGCCGCGGCCAGGGGTTCGGCCATCGAGCTCCATCGCTCACCGAATCGGTCAGCCGATGCGCTTGAGACGATCTAGCTCTGTAAGCCCCCATTGGTCTTCGCTCTGTGGATCTTTCAGTACGCCAGCATTCAGACCACGGCTTCGATCGGTCGGTGGCGCCCTGCCTTCTCTACCAGTTCATCGCGAGCACCTCGCCACATGCCAAGCCAAGGCCGATTGCGTGCGCGCTGTCGCCGTTTCCCTCTCCTTCAACGCGCGGCAACCGGTACGGTCCGAACGTTCGGCTGGAGCACTTCACGACGGACGTAGTGACGTTGGCGTTCAACTTGATGCCGAGCCCCTCAGCCATGGGGAAGAGCAACTGCAACGGTTCGATCAGGTTTGCGGCAGATGAAGGCTGGCCGCGAGCACGCACCGCCGAAGGCTGGTCATCGTCGATACGGGTATCCCCTGAGCAAATGATTAAGTGAAATAACTATTCTGCCCTTCTCGCTGCCCTTTGCAGTTCTGAGATTCAGACTGAGGTGCGGTGATCGAGCAAGAGATCGCCACAAAGAATAGTTAACAACAGGAGACATCATGCAGTCCCACGCCACGTTGAAGGTCTTGATCGCGGGCGCCCTGTCCGCCGCTGCCGTGACCGGTTGCGGCGGCGGGAGCAGCGGATTTTCGTTGCCGATCGCGGCCGCCCCGGCCCCGGCGCCGGCACCAGCCGCGCCTCCCGCACCGGCCCCCGCACCGGCGCAGCCACCGCTTCTCAACAACCCCGACGCGGCGGCCGGTTGCGCCGCGGTGGCGGCACTCGCCTCCGAGTTGTCGGCGACGGGCCGCAAGGTGAGCGTGACGTCCGCCACGCTATCGAAGACCACCGCCGCCGACGCGAACGGCAATCCGCAGACCTATTGCGCCGTGGTTGGCACCATCAACGGTGGCCGGGCGGGCGCCAAAGCCGCCGGCCAGACCGACGCGCAAACCACCTATGCGATCGGTTTCCAGATCAACCTTCCAAGCACCTGGAACAGCCGCCTCTTCTTCAGCGGCGGCGGCGGAACGGACGGTTCCATCCCCAACACGACGGGCGTCATCACCAACGCCGAGGCGGTCAATCCGCTGCTTTCCGGCTACGCGACCGTGTCGGACGACAGCGGGCACAGTGACAGCGTCAACAGCGACCCCAACAATGCCGGCAGCTCTGCCTTCGGCCTTGACCCGCAGGCGCGCCTGGACTTCGGCTACAACGCCATCGGCCAGACCAAGCAGCTCGCCAACCAGCTGATCGCGCGCTACTACGGCAAGAAGCAGGACTACGCCTATTTCATGGGCTGCTCCGAGGGCGGGCGCGAGGCCATGATGGTGTCGCAGCGCTTCGGCGACGAGTTCGACGGCATCGTGGCCGGTGACCCGGGCTCTGATCTGCCCAAGGCCTGGCTGGCCGAAGCCTGGGACACCCAGCAGTTCGGCGCCGCAGCGGCGGCACAGGGATTCTTCGAGAGCTCCGGTCCAGGGGCCGGCACCACGCCACTGCTCTCCTCGGCATTCACGTCGGCACAGTGGTCGGCCATGCGGACCGCGATCCTCGCCAAGTGCGATGCCGACGACGGCCTGGTGGACGGCATGATCAACAAGTCATGCACCTTTGACGTGAGCTCCCTGGCCTGCGGCGCCGCGGGCGCACCGACGGCCTGCCTCGGCGCTGCGCAAGTCACGGCCATGCAGAAAGTCATGGGCGGCCCGAAGAACAGCGCCGGCGAAGCGCTCTATGCGGACTGGCCGTGGGATGCGGGCATTGGCACGACGGGCTGGCTGATCTGGAAGGTGGGGATCCCGGGCTTCGGCCCGCCCGGCGTGAACGGCGCGATCAACGTGACGCTCGGCGGCGGCGCCGGTCCGCTGGTCTTCACCACCCCGCCCACGCAAGGCCTGTCGACCGCAAACTCGCTGGTGCAATACCAGTTGCATTTCGACTGGGACAACGACGCACCGAAGATCACCACCACCAGCGGCATCTACAGCACGTCTGCCTATGACTTCATGGGCACGCATTCGACCGACTTGTCCACGCTCAAGAACAAGGGCGGCAAGCTGATCGTCTATCACGGCACCAGCGATCCGGTGTTCTCGTTCAACTACACGGCCAACTGGTACAGCGCACTGAGCCAGACGGCTGCCAATGGCACGGTCAAGGACTTTGCCCGGCTGTTCGCAGTGCCTGGCATGAACCATTGCTCGGGCGGTCCGGCAACCGATTCGTTTCCGGCCTTCACCGCAGTCGTCAACTGGGTCGAGAAGGGGCAGGCGCCCGACCGCCTGATCGCGAGTTCGAGCACCACGACGCCGACCCAGTTCGGATGGACGCTGCCGGCAGGTGCGACGACCCGTGTCCGGCCGCTGTGCCCCTATCCGCAGTACGCGAAGTACACCGGTGCGACGGGTACCTCGCCTGCGGCGCTGACAGCGCAGAACGACCCGGCCAACTACGTCTGCACGACACCCTGAAGCGCCTCGCGTACCGGCATCGTCGAGGGCGGCGCAGTGGCTACACTTGCCGCCCATCATGACGGCACGCACCTCGACCCCCTCGCATGAGCCCGCCTCGCATTCCGCTCGTGGAGGTCTGGAGGACGAGCGCATGCGCCGGCTTCTCGGCTACAGCCTCGTGCAGGCGGCGATCCCGACGACCAACCTGTTCCTCAAGAATGTCGGCGAGCCCTTCGATCTCCGCCGGGCTGAATATTCGTTGCTGGTGCTGGTAGACGCGAATCGCGATGTAGGTCCGAAGCAGCTCGCACGTGCGCTCGGCGTGTCGATGCCGTATCTCACAGTGACACTGGACCGGCTCGAAGCGCGCGGCCTGCTGGGTCGCAGCCGCAGCGAGGTCGATCGACGCTCCCAGCATGTGCGGCTGACGCGCAAGGGCGCCGATCTGGTCAAGAGGGCGGAAGCGGTGGCGATGTCGATGGAAAAGGAACTCCTGAGCCATCTGACGCCGGGCGAAGGCGCTTTGCTCTTCGAGTTGCTCCAACGCGTGGCCTCGCAACGACGCGCCTGAGTTAGGCACCATCTGCCGATATTCTGCTCAAGCGTTTCCGTGCGCGTTGCAAGCGCGCGCGACGGTTGTTTCTGCGCCTGAGCGGCCGCCAGGCACAAGCTCATAGCGATTTGGTTGGCGAGTCGCGCAGGACGCTTCATTGGCGCGGAAGGTCATTCCTTGGATGGTCGGCACTCCTTGCCAATCGGAAGGCCTGACTTGCGCATCGGGGTAGCAAAGTTCCGCAGAAAGTGAGGCATCTCGTTCAGGTCCTTGTAGGAATTCCGCCCGACGGACGCGAGGCGAGGCGTCAGGGGTCCGAGTGCTTCAATTTGCGCAGTTGCCCCTCCGAATGGTGAAGTTCCTTCCGCAGTTCTCGGATTTCTTTCTCCCGCCTCTCAGTGTTCGCTGCCCGTCTCTGCTCGGGGGCAAGCGTCTCGCAACGAGACTGCACCGCGGCCAGCGCCTGAGCTGTGACAGCCGGGCTTGAATCGAGGACGGGCTGGCAGGTGCGGATGCAGCGGGCGGCAAGGCCGTCGGAATGGGTCGCCAGAAGGAAACCATGCAGCGCGATGTCGGGACGCGGCCTGCCGACGAGGCTCCTTATGACCTCGGCATAGCCTCCAGCCACGTGGGCTTGCTCCAAGGCGCCCTTGTCCCGCAGCAGCCGGTGCAGGCGCCGGAGGTTGTACGAGGGCACAGTCGGTGCCAGATGGTGCTCGACGTGGTAGTTGACGAAGTTGGGCGCAAACAGCATGCGCTCCCACCACCCCGCATGCACCGTCCGGGTGTTGGACCAGATGTCTTGGCTCATGGTGCCGGGCAGCGCGCCATGTTCGGCGGCGTTGCGAACGCGGCTGACCAGCATGTAGACGGTCAGCCAAGTGGCTGGCCACAGCAGATAGGCGATCGGGTGACCACAAGCCCACAGCATGGCGAGCGCCGCCGCGTGCACCAGCAGGATGCGGCGGGCATTCCACAGCAGGTGGCGCACGCTGCGCTTTCCCGGACCATCGCCACCCACTTCTGTGGGTTCGACACTCTGCTTCTTGTAGGCATAGCCGAAACGCAGCTTTTCGGGCTCGGCATGGGCGTACAGCACGACCAGCGTGGCCGCCGCCTTCAGGCCAGTGAGGCCGATCAGATCGCGCAAGACCTTGCGCGCCAACGAGGCCCGGCTCACCGGGTAGCCACGGTAGTTGGGCAGGTCCGGATCGTCGACGGTGCCGGTCTTCACATGGTGGGTCATGTGATAGCTGCGATAGACCGACAGGTCGGCGAAAACCGGCGCGGCGCACAGCCATTGCCCGATCCAGTCGTTCAACGGGCGTGAGGGCGTGAAGGAGCGATGCGCGCACTCGTGCATCAGGATGCCCAGTCCCAGCTGGCGACCGGCCAACACAAGCATGGCCAGCGCCACGGTTGCAACGCCCGGCCAGGCGACGACGACGGCAAAGCTGGCCACGATCAGGCTCCAGTTGACCAGCAGCATCCAGATGGCCTTCCAGCTGGACTTGCGCTGCAAGTTCAGCAGCTCTTCGCGGTTCAGCAGCTTGCGTACGTCATTCATGGGTCATCCAATGTCGATCTCGATGCCCGATTGAAGCAGAGCAAGTGCAGAATTTGTTGGCATGAAGCGCCAGATACATGACATGAACGCAGGCACGCTAGATGGCCCGGTGCGCGCTGCCATCGTGCTTCCAGACCGGCCCTGGGCAGGCTCGGTGCTGTTGGTGCGCGACCTGCTCCAAGCCGCCGGCACCTTGGCGACGCGCAGTGACGACATTGCCGCAAGCGCGCTGTTCGACGTGCGCCTGGTCGCGCGCAGCAGATCGCCGGTCATCAGCTTCGGGGGTCTGCCACTGGCGCCGGACCTGACGCTGAAGCGAACCGGCGACTTCCGCGTGGTGGTCGTTCCCGCCCAGTTCGCGCCGGCGGTCGAGACGACCGAAGACGATGCAGCGTACGGCGAATGGCTGCGACAGCAGCACGCGCGTGGCGCATTGCTGATGAGCTTCGGCGGCGCACTTCTGCTGGCCAAGTCAGGCTTGCTCGATGGGCGGGCGGCCACCGGTCTGCTGAGCGAACGAGCAATCATCCAGCGCCGTTTTCCAACGATCCGCTACCAGCCCTCACGCCGGATCGTGGCCGCACCGGACATCGTCACGGTCTGCGGCATCGGCCCCACGGTCGACGCCTGTGCCCACCTGATCGAGCGATTCTTCGGTATGCCGCGCGCCCGTCGCTTTCTGCGTCATACCAGCACCGAGGCGCTGCCTGCCGACAACAGGCTCGCGCTGTGGAGCGCGCCGTACAAGGCCCACGGTGACGCGCAGGTGCTGGCGGTGCAGGAGGTGCTCGAGCGCGAGTTGGATCCGGTGCCGAGCCTGGCCGCGCTGGCGCAGCACGTCGGCTTGAGCGAGCGCAGCCTGTCGCGCCGCTTTGCCGACGCCGTCGGATTCAATGTGCGCCAGTACGTGGCGAACCTGCGGCTGGAACACGCCGACCATCTGCTCGTTTCGACACGTCTGCCGCTGGCGCATGTGGCGCGCGAGTGCGGCTATTCGAGCGCCAGCGCCCTGAGTCGGGCCTTTGCCAAGATGCGCGGCAAGGCGCCCCGTCGCCACCGACTCGATCATGCGGCCTGGCATCAGCGACGTTGATCCGACGCCCCGCCGCATCCAGCGGAGCGATCGCGATGTGAACCACTGACGCTGCACTACTGGGATATTTCATTCCCTCATCGTCTTGACGCGAGTCGACTCGCGCATGGGCCGTTTCGGCTTGGAGGATTGGCAGAGATTCACCCGAATCTGTCGGAGTGCAACCTAGGCGTGACCCCCCCGGATGTCTACATTCGATCTCCAACGATGCAGTGCCGACTTGAGCGCCGCCAAGTCACTGGAGACAACGCGAACGACACCATGGATGCGTTGCGCCCAGCGACCGTCGACGGCGCGAACGACCGGGTCGCGCATCGTCGCTAAACAGCAGGCATGGCGGCAATGTTCGCGAACGTCGAGACCTTCGAACCTACTTCAAATCATCAAGCCATCAAGGAGACAAAGATGAATCAACGCCCCTGGGTCCAGTCGTACGGCGACATTGCGCCGCACATCAACCCCGACGCTCACGGCTCGATCGTCGAGTTGCTCGAGCAGGCCATGGTGCGCTACGCCGACAAGACCGCTTTCCGCTCGTTCGGCCAGAGCCTGAGCTTCCGCGATGTCGACAGGCTGTCCGCACGCTTCGCAAGCTATCTCCAACGCGAGCTCGGCGTGCGCAAGGGCGACCGCATCGCGGTGATGATGCCCAACCTGGCAGCCTTCCCGGTCGTCTTCCTGGGCATCGCACGCCTGGGTGCGGTGCAGGTCAACGTCAATCCGCTCTACACACCGCGTGAACTCGCGCACCAGCTCAACGATGCGGGCGTGAAGATCATTGTCCTGTTCAATGGATCCACGCCGACGCTCGCCGAGGTGGTCGAGCAAAGCCCCGTCGTGCACATCATCACGGTCAGCCCCGGCGACGCTTTGCCGAAGCCGCTGCCCGGGCCCGCGCCCGATGCGAGGCTCGGGGCCGTCATGCCTCTGTCGGACATCCTGAACGAAGACAAGTCGTCCGACTACCAGGCCCCGGCGATCACCGGCGACGACCTGCTGTTCCTGCAGTACACCGGCGGCACGACCGGCCTGTCGAAGGGCGCCTGCCTGTCGCATCGCAACTTGGTGGCCAACACCGAGCAGTACAAGGCCTTCATGCACTCGACCATACGGCCGGGCGACGAAGTGGTGGTGACGGCCCTGCCGCTCTATCACATCTTTGCGCTGATGGTGAACTTCATCAGCTACTTCTCCGTCGGGGCCGAGAACTGGCTGGTGGCCAATCCGCGCGACATGGACGGCCTGATCGACACGCTCAAGCAGTCCCGCATGACGGTGTTCACGGGCGTCAACACGCTCTATGCGGGCCTGGCCGCGCACCCACGCCTGAAAGAAGTGGACTTCTCGAATCTGCGCCTGTCCGCCGGCGGTGGCGCAGCCGTGATCGAAGCCACGGCCGCACGCTGGAAGGACCTCACGGGCTGCCTGATTCTCGAGGGTTACGGACTCTCGGAAACGAGCCCGGTACTGTCGATCAACCCGCCGTCCGTCGGCAAGTTCTCCAACACGACGGGGTTGCCGTTGCCCTCGACGGACATCAAGCTGATCGACGACGCGGGCTGCGAGGTCACCCTGGGCGAGCCCGGTGAGATCTGCGCTCGCGGACCGCAGGTGATGAGCGGCTACTGGCAACAGCCCGAGGCCAACGCGGCCGCCTTCACGGCCGACGGGTACTTTCGCACCGGCGATGTCGGCGTCCTGGACGCGCAAGGATTCCTGAAGATCGTCGACCGCATCAAGGACATGATCATCGTCTCCGGATTCAACGTCTACCCGAACGAGATCGAATCAGTCGCGACCGCATGCCCCGGCGTGGCCGAGTGCGCGTGCGTGGGCGTGCCGGATGAGAAGACGGGCGAGGCCTTGCGCCTGTTCGTCGTGCAGGCGCCGGGCGCGACGCTGACCGAGCAGGATGTCATCGACCATTGCCGCGCATCGCTGGCCGGCTACAAGGTCCCCAAGCTCGTGCGCATCGTCGAGGCCCTTCCCAAGTCCACCGTGGGGAAGATCCTTAGGCGCGAGTTGCGGGACGTCGCCTAGCGCAACCGCCAACGGGCGCACGTCTTCGGGTGCGGTCGGCCCACGCTGCTGATGACGGGCGCGCCGGCTCGCCCCCGTGGTCGCGCCGATCAGTGCGCGTGTGAATGCCTGTGACTTGAGCGGCGCGAGTTGCAGAAGGTCTGCGCGCGGTCCTCCGCTTCCGGTCGATGTCATCCTTGCGCCGGCGTCACCAACTCGTCCACCATGGCGCGCATTCGCTGCCAATGCGAGCCCTCCCAGAAGACGCGCCTGCATGCATCGCATGTGCTGAAACGTTGGTAGCGTTCCCGCACCCTCTCCGGTAAGGACGAGGCGACCAGCGACTTGTCGATCTCGTGCAAGGGCGTGTTGCAGTCGAGGCATCGGGTGAACGGCCGCGCGCCGCGCGCGAGGTCGAGTCGATCAAAGACCTCGCGCAACTGTTGCGCGGACCGCAGCGCACGCACGTAGCAGCCATGCGTGATGCCCCGGCGCTTGAGCAGTTCTCGATCTCTCGTGAGCACGATGCGACCTTGCGCGCCAGCGATACGCTCGATCTCATCGTCGCGAAAGCGGTTGTCGTACAGCGTATCGAATCCGGTCATGCGCAGCAGGTGCGCGAGGCCACCCATATGCGCGTCAGCGACGAAACGGGTCACGCGCAATGCGCGCTCGCGCACGCGCAGCAGCGGCGTGATGTCGAGGGCTTCGAACTGTGGAAAGACCGATACCCTGTCGCCATCGTGCAGCAAGGTCTCGAAGCCGACCGACTCGCCGTTGACCAGCACCAAATCGACCTCGGTATGCGGAACGCCGAGCGCCTCGATCATGTGCTTGGTGGTCGCCATTCGTGCGCACCGGCAAGAGAACTCGCGCCCTCGCCGCTCACGCGCGAGGAAGTCATTCAACTCCTCGTAGAACCGGAAGGTCGCGGTGACCATCACTGCCGGTCAGTGCGCCCGTCACGCACCTTCAGAGCTCCGGCGTCTTGGAGAAGCTCCCGTGCGGCTGGCCACGCATCAGCGCACGGAACTGATCGTGCGACATCCGCAGCAGCCGCTCGTGATCGCCACCTTCCATGTAAACGACGTCATTGCTTTCAAGTTCGTCATCGACGATGGTCGGCAGCCCCCATGCCATTCCCACGGGCGGTATCGCGCCGGGGGCGCAGTCATCAAACAGCGCTGCAATCCGGGCCTCGCCGGCCAGCTTCAGTCTGTGGCGACCGACAAAGCGGGAGAACTCACCGAGCATGACCATCCTGTCGGCGGGAACGACGGCCATCACGCAGCCGTCTTCGTCCTCGAGGATGACCGATTTGGCCAGTTGACACGGGCTGACGTTGGCGCAGTGGGCGGTCTCCAGGCTGCTGTGGCTGTGTCCGTGCATGGAGACCTCATAGCGTGCACCACGCTGGTCGAGATAGCTGGACAGATGGGAAGGAATGGACATGGCAATCCCCCTTGTGCGCAAATACGGCGAGGTCGCCGTCCCCTCAGTTTGCACCCGCCGGCGGGGGATCGCAAATTCCTGGAGGCAACCGGCCACAGGCTCCGCGCAGGCTCAGCGGAAACCACCAGACGCTCAGCCCATAATCGGGCAAAGCCCCTTTGATGTCCGTCGCATCCCACTCCCTCTGGTCCCCCCTGCGTCTGCCCGCGTTCCGCGGCCTGTGGGCCGGCAGTGCCATCTATTTCACCGGGAACGCCATGCAGGTCATGGCGGCTTCGTGGCTCATGGTCGAGCTCACGGGCTCCTCTTTCCTCGCAGCGCTGGTGCAGACGGCCGTGTTCCTGCCAATGTTCCTGCTGGCACTGCCCGCAGGCGTGCTGGCCGACATCACCGACCGCCGGCGGCTGATCCTGAATGCGCTGGCCGTTCAGGTGGCCATCATCCTTGTCCTGTCCCTGCTGGCATTGACGGGGTGGGCGGGACCTGGGACCTTGTTGCTGTTCACCTTTTCCGCCGGCTGCTGCACGGCGCTGCTGTCGCCCGCGTGGAATACCAGCCTGGCGGACACCGTGCCGCGCGAGGACATGCCGCAAGCCATCACGGCGATGTCTATCGCCTGGAACAGTGCACGGGCATTGGGGCCGTCAATCGCGGGCTTCGTCTTCGCATGGCTCGGTGCGGGTTGGGTGTTCGTGATGGCGGCAGTGAGCGCACTGGTGATGATGCAAGCACTGCGGCGCTGGCCTCCTGCGCCGCATGCGCAATCCCCCCTGCCGGCGGAGCGCCTTTGGAGCGGCACCGTTGCGGGCCTGCGCTATGCAAGGCACTCGCCGATGATCCTGGCACAGTTGCTGCGCACCGTGGCCTACAGCGGTGCCGGCTCGGCACTGTGGGCCCTGTTGCCGGCCATCGCAGCGCAACAACTCAAATTGGGCGCCACCGGATTCGGGATCCTCATGGGATGCTTGGGCACTGGCGCGGTCGCGGCGGGCCTGGTGCTGGGCAGGTTGCGTGCGCGCATGGGGCTGGAGCGCCTCGTCGCAATGGGGTGCCTGGTTTTCGCGGCCGTGATGCTCATCGCTGCGTTCGTGCGCCTACCGGTCGTGGTCTTCGTGTCGCTTGCTGTCGGCGGCGCAGCCTGGATGGCGGTCATGGCCACCTTCAACACCGCCACGCAGTCCAGCGCGCCGCCCTGGGTCCGTTCGCGCGCCGTGGCACTGCACACGCTCAGCGCGCTCGGTTCGTTCGCCATCGGTTCGGCGTTTTGGGGCGCGCTTTCCGGTATTGCCGGGTTGGCGATTGCCTTGAGCATCGCCGCCCTTGCCATGACAGCAGGCCTGTTGCTCGCCCGCTGGCTGCCGTTGCGGATGGGCGATTCGCAGGAGGTCACACCCGTCACTCTCTGGAAAGACCTTTTCATCAAGGATCAGCCTCTTCCGGGAGACGGCCCGGTGTCGGTGGAGATCTGCTACTGCATCCGCGCCGGCGAGGCAGAGGAATTCTTGAATGCCGTCACCCAGCTGCGCGCTTCGCGGCGCCGCGACGGCGCCACGCTATGGCGCGTTTATCGAGACCTTGGCGATCCGTCGCGGTATATCGAGCGCTTCATCGTCGCCTCTTGGGCCGAATACTTGCACCAGCGCGCTCGGGCCACGCTGGCCGACGAGGAAGTGGAGGCTCGTGTACGGGTGTTCTTGCGCGATGGCGAGGCGGTGACGACCCAACACTACATCGCCGAGCGGTGATACCGAATTCCCGAATCGCCGGCCGATCTGCCGGACACTGCTCGCAATTCCACGAATCGGACTGGAAGCCGCCGCGACCGAGAGCAGGTCTAAAGCAATAGCTAAAATCGTTGTTATGCGCCTGACCCTCTTCACCGACTATTCGCTGCGTGTCCTGCTGGTCCTGGCCACCCGTACCGAATCGCTGGTCACCATTGCCGATCTCACCCAGGCCTACGGCATTTCGCAGGCGCACCTCATGAAAGTCACTCACATCCTGGGCAAGACCGGATGGGTTGAGACTGTGCGCGGGCGCAACGGGGGAATGAGACTGGCAATGCATCCGTCCAAGATCAAGATCGGGACGGTCGTTCGTCAACTCGAGAGCGACTTTGCCGTAGTGGAATGCTTCGGCGCCGGCAACCAGTGCGTTCTGACAGGCGGGTGCGAACTGGCGTCAGTCCTGGCCCGCGCGACTCAGGCGTTCCTCGATGAACTGGATCGCTACAGTCTGGCGGACCTGGCCAATGCCAGTCCCGCGCTCCTTGGGCTTCCCTTGTGGCAGGAAGTGACGTGGCGATCGAAGGTCAAGGATCCCACGGTGGCGATCGTGCCGGGCAAGACGGACGAGTTGTTGCGGCATTCGCCCGGCAAGCTTCCGGCACGCAAGAGGGCACGGGCGGCCTGATTCGGGCCGCGCACTTTTTTTCGGTGCGCGCAGTCGGGAGTCTGCGTTCAGCGCGAAGTGCGCAGCGCCGCAGGCGCGACGGCCCTGTCGGCGCGCGGGCGGATCATCATCGGAAAGAAGCGCCACAGGTAGAGCACGAAAGCCAGCAGCCACGCGGCTGCCGACGCATGCAGCGCGTCAGGCGCGATGTCCGTGGGCAGCAGCGCCACCAGGCGCAGTGCCGCAGCGAGGATCACCAGCGCATAGCTGATCACCATGGCGTGGTCCGTTTGCAGCGGACGGCCCAGATGACCGAGCGCGGTGCGGGTCACCATGCCGATGATGAGCACCGAGAACCCTGCCACGCCGATGACATGCACAGGCCACGCGGCGCGCACGATCCAGCCCATGGCGTGCGCTGCAGCCACGAGCAGTCCTGCCCCGAGCGCCGCATAGCCAACGTAGAGGATCCAGAGCAGTGGCGTGCGCCGCGTCGCCCACGGCCTCCAGGCCAGCACCTGAAACAGCGCGATACAGCCTGCCGCCGCCAGTGCGGCCGCCGTGACGGTGGGAACCCGCAGCAGGCTGCCAAACACTGCAATCACGCCAGCGCCGATCTGCCATTGGCCGCTGCGGGTATGCATCGGAATCGTCAGTCCCGGAATGGCGCGCATGGCAAAGAAGGGAATCACGCGGCGCGCCACCAACAGTGCGATCACGGCCATGCACAGCAAGCCCGCGTTGAGTCGCTGCAGCAGAAGAGCGTAGTCGCCTTGCAGGGCCGCCAGGAGGTAGAGTGCGTCAGCCACGCCCAGTCCCAGCACGAGCAGCGGCAGGCCGTAGTTGCGGCGGTTGCGCGCACCAACGATGGCTCTCCCCAATGCCGCTGCCGCCCAAGCGAAGAAGGCGAGTTCGCTGCAGGCGGCGACCCAGAACGCCAGCGCGCCGTGCACCAGGTAGCCGATGCGCGCGGCCGACCACAGCGCGAGGAGGATGCCGAGTGGGAGCCCCCGCAACGGATTGACTCCGGTCCAGTTGCTCGCGGCTGTCAACAAAAAACCTACGGCAATGGTGGCGATGAAGGCCCAGAGCATCTCATGCGCGTGCCACAGAACGCCGGGCAAGGTCGCCGCGAGGAGCTGCGGCGCGTACACCCAGAGCGCGATGGAGAACGCGGCCCAGAAGCAGCCGGCCAGGTACAACGGTCGAAACCCGAGTTCAAGAAATGCCTGCCATTGCGGCGACGGGCGCGCGCCTCCGGGTTCGGTGATGTGGAGCAGGTCAGTCATGCCGCAGGTCCGTCGGTGCAGTCCGCGGGCGGCGGCTCATCTGATAGCCGTACCAGAGGCTTTGGGCAATGCGCTGTGCCAGGTCGTACGCGTATTCGCCCATGGCCCGATTGGGTTGTGCGGAGGCCTCCTCGCGAAACAAGCGCAGCCAGCGCTCGAACAACTCGGCGCTCAGGTCGGACAGGGCCACATGCTTGGGCATGGGCGTGCCGTTGAAACGACGCGTGCCGCGCAAAATCGATGACCAGAAGTCCACCAGCTTCGCGAGATGGTGGTCCCAGTCTTTGATGTGGGCGTTGAAGATCGGCCCGAGCATTTCGTCTTGGCGCACCTTGACATAGAAGCCATGCACCATGTCTGCGATTTCCTGTTCGGTGCAAAGGTCGGGCGAGCGCAAGTGCTTCTCCAGTGATCAAGGCTGAGACGGCTTGCAGACAAGGCCGTCCACGACAGGGTTGCTCGGATTGATTGAAGTCATAAGATTACTATAAAATGAATCTTATACGCGACAGGCGGTCTTGTATAGCGTGTCGCGATCATTCATCTCAACATTGGGAACACGTCATGGCTTTGAAGCACGCTCGACTGCTGGAGGTGATCGATCTTCATGCTTCCGATGAAGAACGGGGTACGTCGGTAAGCAGCAGCCTACTCAAGACGGATCACCTGCAGTTGATGCAGGTGGTCCTGCCCGCGGGAGCAGGCCTGCCCGAGCATCAGGTCGCCGGCGAGATCACGATCCAGTGCCTTGTCGGGGAGGCGAAAGTGGTCACGCCGCGGCGAACCTGTCAGCTTGCTGTCGGCCAGTTGGTGGCCCTTCCAGGAGGGGAACCGCACGCCGTACAGGCGATTCGCGATGCAACGCTGCTGGTGACAGTGTTGCGCGATCGCTAGCCAACGGCCATGCCCTCGTAGTTCGCGACGAGGCCGAATTTCACATCGAGAGCCGCGTGCTGGGGCAGTCGTCCAGCGCGTGGGATCGAATGCTCAACCGTGAGCTCATCCGACCTCCTCGACGAAGGCTTCCTCGCGCTTGGATCGGATCGAAGGAGACAGCACGATCACCATCAGCAAGAGGGCGGCGATCAGCAGTCCCAGCGAAATCGGGCGTGTGACGAACACGCTCCAGTCGCCACGCGAGAGCAGGAGGGCCCGCCGCAGGTTCTCTTCCATCATCGGCCCGAGGATCAGGCCGAGCAACAGCGGAGCAGGTTCGCAGCCGAGCTTGATGAAGGCGTAGCCCACCACGCCGAAGATCGCGACCAGCCAGATGTCGAACACGTTGTTGTTGGTCGAGTACACGCCGATGGCGCAGAACAGCACGATCGCGGGAAACAGCCACTTGTACGGGATGGTCAGCAGCTTGACCCATAGGCCGATCAGCGGCAGGTTGAGGATCACGAGCATCAGGTTGCCGATCCACATCGACGCGATCAGGCCCCAGAACAGTTCGGGGTTGCTGGTCTTCACCTGCGGACCGGGCTGGATGTTGTGGATGGTCATGGCGCCGACCATCAGCGCCATCACGGGGTTCGGTGGAATTCCAAGGGTCAGCATCGGGATGAAGGAGGTTTGCGCGCCCGCGTTGTTGGCCGCCTCGGGACCAGCCACGCCGCGAATATTGCCCATGCCAAACGGCACTTCGCCCGGCTTGAGCTTGATCTTCTTTTCCAGCGTGTAGGCTGCGAAGGCTGACAACAGCGCGCCACCACCGGGCAGGATCCCGAGAGACGAACCCAGCGCCGTGCCACGCAGCACCGCGGGCGCCATGCGCCTGAGGTCTTCCCTGGTCGGGAACAGGCCAGACACCTTGGCCGTGAACACCTCGCGCTCCTCCTCCGGTCTCGCGAGGTTGGCGATGATCTCGCCGTAGCCGAACACCCCCATGGCGATCGCGATGAAGCCCAGGCCATCCGTCAACTCCGGGATGTCGAAGCAGAAGCGCGCCACACCGGAGTTGACATCGGTGCCGACCAGACCCAGGAGCAGCCCCAGCAGGATCATGCAGATCGCCTTGATCAGCGAGCCCGAGGCCAGAACGACCGCGCCGATCAGGCCCAGGATCATCAGCGAGAAGTACTCGGCAGGGCCGAACTTGAAGGCGATTTCGGTCAGCGGTGGCGCGAAGGCGGCCAGGATCAACGTGCCCACGCAGCCGGCGAAGAACGAGCCCAGTCCTGCAGCCGCGAGCGCGGGCCCGCCTCGCCCTTGCTTGGCCATCTGATGCCCGTCGATCACGGTCACCACGGACGAAGACTCACCGGGCAGGTTCACCAGGATGGCGGTGGTCGAGCCTCCGTATTGCGAGCCGTAGTAGATGCCGGCGAGCATGATCAGCGCGGCCACGGGCGGCAGCGCGTATGTGGCCGGCAGCAGCATCGCGATGGTGGCCGTGGGCCCGATGCCGGGCAGGACGCCGATCAGCGTTCCCAGCAGGCAGCCTATGAAGGCATACGCCAGGTTCTGCAGTGTCACTGCAGTGGCAAAGCCGATCGAAAGATTGGTGATCAGGTCACTCATGGTGCTGCCTCGCGCTCAACCGCTGATGAAAGTGGGCCAGACCTGAAACTGCAACTTCAGCCCGACGATGAAAGTGAGATAGCTGCCGATGGCCAGCACGGTCGCGAGGGTCATCGCCAGCTTCATCCTGAAATCGGTGCCCGCCATGCACGCCACGACGACGAGCGCGTAGATCGCGACGATCAGTCCCATGGCGGGCAGTCCCACGCTGCGCAAGCCCGCGAGGAGGATGCCGAACAGCACGTTGGCGCCAATGATGAAGCCAAGCGGCTTCCAGGCGATCTTGCCGATCGGGTCGCTGTCGCTCACCGGCTTCGCGGTGAGCGAGCCGCCGACCACCACCAGGCCCAACACGGCCAGCAGCGCACCGAGGATCAGCGGGAAGTAGCCCGGCCCCATGCGCGCGGCGCTTCCAACGTTGTAGCTGATGGCGCCCAGCGAGAACGCCACGCCGACCGAGGCGAACATGAGGCCGGAGACGAAGTTCTTCTTGCTCTTGATTTGCATAGGCAATCTTTCTTTCGATTCGGAAGGGACGCCACGCGCCAACGGAGAGCTTGGACGTGGCGCAGGGCGTCGTGCTGACCGGCGCGGTCGGTCGCGCCGGTCAGGTTGCGATCAGATAGATCATGTTATGACGTTAAATACATCATACTGTGAGTAAATACCCTTTGTCAGCCAAGTCGCTGGTACATTGACCTGGCCGAGTTCAATCAAAGTCGTCCATGCCCACCGTTCGAGGATCCATTGACAAGCAACGCTTCGAAGCCCTGTCGGACTTCAGGTTCAGACTTCGCAGCTTCCTTCGCCTCAGCGAGGACGCGGCGCGTGCAGAGGGCATCACCGTGCTTCAGTACCAGGTGCTGCTTCACACGCAAGGCTTCCCGGACCGGGAGTGGGCCTCGATCAGCGAGATTGCAGAGCGGCTGCAGGCCCAGCCACACGGGGTGGTTGCGCTGATCACGCGCTGCGAGGAAGCGGGTCTGGTCAGGCGCAAACCCAGCACCACCGATCGGCGCCAGGTGGAGGTTCATCTGCTGCCGGCAGGCCGCAAGAAGCTCGAGGTCCTCGCGGCCCACCTCGAGGAGCATGTCGCCGACCTGGCGGAGGTGGTGGCGTTCGCGCGCCGCACCCAGCTTTCCTGAGGGCCGCGGTCGGCCGCGGATTCAACCGGTCGTTCGGAACCGACCTTCATCGAGCCGCTGGCAGCAATGATGAAGCCTGGAGCGTGCGAACCCAAGGCTAAGGTGTCTTGACGTGGTACGAACGAAGCCCGCTACCTCGAGGGCTGTTGTACAAGATGAAGTTCATTGCCGGCAGGGTCAAGAAGCGTAGCGAGAATTCCGCCCGAAGGCGTGCAGTGCCTGCACCGGGACCAGTAGCAGCGGAACGTCGGGCAGGACAGGCACGAGTCGGCCGGCTTCGATGTCCTCTTGAAGCGCGAAGCGCATCATCTGCACGATGCCAAGACCATTGAGCGCCGCAATCCGGATCGGGCGGGGTGGGCGCGGGCAATCCGTTCGGGCGACCAAGCGCCCTTTTTCAGGATCTCCGCCATGCGCTCGCCGATCAGAGCGCAGGTGGCCATGGTTACGACGCCGGGGATGCGCGGCATGATGGAACTGTCGGCACGTGTGGCGCCAATTTCATTGGCGTAGTATCGCCTTCGCATTGAAATGAGAGGGCTGAGTGGCGATTAAAGAGGCCTCGAAGGAAAGCTCCCGCTCGGCCAGCCGTCCTAAACAACGTCCGAAATCGAAGATCCACAACGTCGCGCTCCGTGGCTGCAGGCCTTGCTCGCACGTCATCTCCGGAAGGCCGCGTTCTGCCACATTTGCCCCAGTGTCGCCAGATGGGAGGATTTGGCGCCTGATGTTTGCGAATATTCGCAAGCTGCGCGCTTACCGGCCGTCGACCACACCCTCTTCCCGAGGGGAAGCGGGCACGGGTGGCGCACGAACCGAGCAACGCCGCAGGCCAAAGTCGCAGCGCGTCCTGTTCGCCAAGGCCTAATCGTCTTCCTCTGCCATGCCTAGAATGTCCTCGTTCGAGAGCCGCGCCAACAGCTCTGGGTGATCACGAGATAGATGTTCCTTGACGGCCGCGAGGAGTTCTTCATCGCTGTTGCCACGAACGACCTCTCCGCATTCGCAGTTGATGACCTTTCGCATGGCGATCTCCTTTCATTGAACATGGAGGCATTGTGGCCGGCCAGGAAATCCATAACCTTGGCGAAACCTTGGCGCCCAGTCCTGCGACGAGGATTCAACTTTGCGGCCGCCTCACCGTGCGAATTGAGGGCCGAAGGATCGAAGATGACCTCCCCGGTCGCCAGGGACGGCTGCTGTTCGTTTACTTGGCGGCGCACCGTGCGCGCCCGTCATCACGGGCCGAACTCATATCGGCCCTTTGGCCAAACCGGCCGCCGACGGCGAGCGACACGGCGCTCAGCGCTCTGCTAACGAAGCTCAGGTCGGCCCTCGGCCCAGGAATAGTTGGCGGAAAGCCGGACGTTCGGATGACGCTGCCATCAGATGCCTGGGTCGATCTCGAAGCGGCTACCGAGGGCCTGCATCGCGCGACCTCTGCGGTTTCCCAGCAGGATTGGGCTCGGGCCTGGGGGCCCTCCAGGGTCGCGCTTCATATTGCCCAAAGGGGCTTCCATCAGGATCACGACGCCCCTTGGGTGGAAGACATCCGAAGGAGGCTCGAAGACGTGTTGGTTCGAGCGCACGAGTGCGTCGCAGCGATCGGACTTGGACTGTCCGGGTCGGAACTTGCGTCGGCCGAGCGCTCCGCCCGCGCTTTGATCAAACTCGCGCCGTACAGGGAGAGCGGTTATCGGTACCTCATGGAGGTTCTCGCGACCCAAGGGAACGTCGCTGAAGCGCTGTTGACCTATGAACAGTTGCGGCGACTGCTCAGAGAGGAACTGGGCGCATCGCCGGGCCACGCGACGGAGACGCTTCACAGGCAGCTGCTGCAGGGGCATGGCGTGTCGCGGGGAGCGCTGGTCCGAGAGCTGCAAACTGTGCTGTTCACCGACATCGTCTCTTCAACGGAGCGCCTTGCGGCCTTGGGTGATCACGCCTGGCGAGAGCTCTTGGCGGAACATCATGCGATCGTGCGTCAAGAACTCGCACGCTTCGATGGCCGCGAGATCGACACGGCGGGGGACGGCTTCCTGATCGCACTGGACAACCCGGCCGAAGCTATGGGCTGCGCCTGCGCGATCATCAAAAGCGTGTCGGTTCTGGGCATCACCATCAGGGCTGGCGTCCATACGGGCGAGTGTGAAGTGCTGGACGGAAGGATCAGCGGCATCGCCGTTCATGTGGGGGCGCGGATTGCTGCGTTGGCCGGTCCCAACGAGTTGCTCGTATCGTCGACCGTCAAGGACCTTACCGCGGGCTCTGGCATCGGATTTGAGGATCGGGGCGCGCATACGCTTCGTGGCGTGCCTGGCACATGGCGAACCTTTGCGGTCGATCTCGATTCGGTCCCGCGGCGTTCGGAACCGTAGCGTTTGGGCGCGGGCCCCGGCGGCGAGTGCACCAACCCAAGGCCGATCAACTCAACGTTGCCGGCGCCAGCCAGCGAGGTCATCCGCTGAGCGTCAGCCGCCGCGAATGTGAAGCCGCCTCGGACTTCAATCTTTTGTCAACAGCCTTGCGTTCGCTGAGAGAGGTTCGCGCTAGCGGCATCAAGGTCAGCTTCCGATGCAGAAGGTGAAGTTCGGGCCGCGAGGTTGAAGGTCACGAGAGGGCCCTGGACGCCATTTCGCGACATTGGGGAGCAGCCGTTCAAGTGCGACGTGGTCCTGGTTGTCCGTTGCCTCCAACGTTCCGACCGCTGTCGCCTACCCGGATTTCCTCGATGATGCCGGCGAAGGTCAAGTTCCAAAGGAGACCAGCCGGTCGCCGAGGAAAGCGCGGATGTCAGCTATCGGCGATCTCCGTCGTTCGCCAGAGAAATACGACTGGCTGCAACCAGTCTTTTTCTGCCGTAGGCCCTTGTGGTTCGGTCGACGCTGATCGGCCACTTCCGGTCGGTCGCGCGCCGAGTTGCTACGGCCGGTCTCTGACGCCAACCTGCCGTCGAGGACGGAACTGGTTGTAGGCACGTCAGGATGAAGGGTTTACCCGTAATCCATAGATGCGTCATGGTCAGCCACGTGGGGAACTCGCCACGCCTTCGGAGATTTCGTCCGCCAAGGTGCGCAGCAGGGGCACATACCGCGTGGCGATCTCTCGATCAGTCACGGCGTTGTTCTGCAGGACCAGATTGATCGCGCCGATTGCATGCTCCCCGATCCGTATGGGAAAGCCCACGGCCGTCACGCTGGCCTCGGTCAGCCACTCGCCTCTATTCATCGCATAGCCGCGCCTGCGCGTTTCCCGTAGGACCCGCTTCACGTAGGCGCTGTCGCGCGCCATTTCTCCAATGGCGTCGGTGCGTCCCTGTAGCAACGACAGCGTCGCTTCTCGCTCTTCGTCCGCGCACCAGGTCATCCACGCCCGTCCGAGCGAAGAAACCAGCATGGGGATGCGAATACCGATCGTCGCACGGTGCTGTGACAGCATGCTCACGCGGTGGGTGGATTCGCGCACGATCATGAATCCCCCGTCGGGCGTGGCCAGATCGCTCGGCCACGAGAGCGCTCGCAGGTGCGCGCGCATGGCCGGCGCGGCCACCTGGTCTATCCAGTCGGCGCCCACGTATCCCTCGGACAAACGCCTGACTTCAAAGCCCAAGGCATAGGACAACCCGTCGTCCTTGTGATGTACCAAGCCTTCGGTTTTCAGCGTCTCGAGCAGGCGCTTCACGGTCGTGCGGTGCAGCCCGGTGATGCGAGCCAGTTCGACCACCCCGCCGATGCCACCGGGCATCGCGTTCAGGGCGCGCAGCACCGCCAACCCGCGGCTTAGCCCGCGCACTTCCCGATAGAGAGATGGGTCGCCAAAGCTGGTGGACGTGGGCATGAGCCGGCCTCTTTTCGGTGCACTGTGTGCACGGACTATACGGCGCGGGGGGCCGCTCAGACACTGCAAAGCATCCGCAGCGAATGCGATCACCGAATCCTCAACACCTGTATCTGGAGACAAGATGACCATCACCCGCCGTGCCCTTTGCACCCTTGCCGCACTGGGCTTTGCCGCCAATCCATCGTGGGCGCAGGAGTGGCCTGCCAAGCAGCCGATTCGCATCATCGTGCCGTACCCCGCCGGCGGTAACGCCGATTCCGCAGCGCGCGCCGTGGCCGAGACGGCGTCGGCCACCCTCAAGCAGACGATCATCATCGACAACCGCCCTGGCGCGTCCTCGATCATCGGCACCGAAGCGGTATCAAGGGCGCCAGCGGACGGCTACACCATCGGCGTGGTGTCGGACTCCCACGCCATCAACCAGGCGATGGCGAAGCTGCCGAAGGCGGCCGACGTTCTTGGCGCCAAGGTGCCTTACGACGCGATCAAGGACTTCGTTCCGGTCTCCGGGATGATCATCGTGCCGCTGGTTTTGGTGGTGAACCCGAAGATCCCGGCGCGCACCGTCAAGGAACTGGTCCAACTGTCCAAGGACCGCAAGAGCGCGGGCCTGAACTTCGGAACCATGGGAACGGGAAGCCCATGGTCCATCCACATGCACCAGTTGCACAGCCTGACCAGCGGTGACTTCGTGGACGTGCCCTACAAGGGCTTGGCGCCTGCCGCCACGGACCTGCTCGCCGGACAGATCGACACCATGGTCATGCCGGTCCACTACGCGCAGCAGTACATCAAGGCCGGCAAGCTACTTCCGATCGCAACTCTGGGTGCGCAGCGCCATCCGCTTCTCCCCGACGTACCGACGCTGGCGGAGAGCGGATACCCGGGCTTGTCGATCTCCAACTACCTCTTCTTTGTCGCCCCGGCCGGGACCCCCCAAGCCATCGTGGACCGGCTGGGCCGCGAGTTCAACGCCGCACTCAAACAGCCGGCGATGAAGGACAAGCTCGGCGTCTCGGGCGACCCCTACCCGGCCGAATCCGCCGAACTGTCGGCACGTGTGCGTCGCGACATCGACACCTATGGCGCCGTCATCCAGGCAACCGTCAAGTAACTCAGCAGGAAGAAAATCATGACTCGACCCGACGAATATCAGACCGACGTGCTGGTGGTGGGCACCGGCCCGATGGGCGCGACGACCGCCCTCGCACTGGCAAGCTATGGCGTGCGCGTGCACGTGGTCAACCGCTACAACTGGACGGCCAATTCCCCACGGGCGCACATCACCAACCAGCGCGCCATGGAGGTACTGCGCGACCTCGGCGTCGAGCAGGAAGCAAGGCGCGATGCGACCCCTTGGGAATGGATGGGCGACACGCTCTTCACGACGAGCCTTGCCGGACCGGAAATTGCCCGGCTGCGCACTTGGGGCACAGGCGACGAACGCATCGGCGACTACCTGCAGGCCAGCCCTTGCCCGATGATGGACTTGCCGCAGGACAAGATGGAGCCGCTGCTGGTCAAGAACGCCGTCCAGCGCGGCGCCGTCTTCTCGTTCAACACCGAGTACCTGGGCCATGAGCAGGACGCCACCGGCGTGACCGTGATGTTGCGCGACGTTCTCAGTGGTCGCGAATACCAGGTGAGGGCGCGCTACCTCGTGGGTGCAGACGGCGCCAAATCGAAAGTGATGGACGACGCGGGCCTGAAGGTCGAGGGGCAACTGGCGCGCGCTGCGACGGCCTACGTGCTGTTCACTGCCGACCTGACGCGCTACGTTGCGCACCGGCCCAGCATCCTCTACTGGATGGTGACTTCCGATGCTTCCTTCGGCGAAATCGGCATGGGGCTGTTGCGCGCCATCGAGCCATGGAAGCAATGGATCGCAGGCTGGGGCTTCGACATGACGAAGGGCGAGCCTGACTTCTCACCAGAGGAAATCAAGCGCAAGGTGCGCGTCCTCGTGGGCGATCCGGATCTGGAGATCAAGATCGACAGCACGTCGGTCTGGTACGTCAACCAGGCCCATGCGCCTATCTATTCGTCCGGCCGCGTGTTCTGTGGTGGCGACGCGGTGCACCGCCATCCCCCATCGAGTGGTCTGGGCTCGAACACCTGCATGCAGGATGCTTTCAACCTTGCCTGGAAGCTGGCGTTCGTGGTCAAGGGGCATGCCGGCGAGGAGTTGCTGGACTCATACACGGTGGAGCGCGCACCCGTCGGCGCGCAGATCGTGACGCGCGCCAACCAATCGAGGCTGGACTATGCGCCGCTCAACCAGAGCTTCCGCGATGCGGATGCACCGGATCCCCTCGCGGCGGGCATCAAGGAACTTGCCGATCCGGGGCCGGCGGGCGTCGCCCGACGCGCCGCATTGGCTGAGGCGCTGAAGCTGAAGAACTACGAGTTCAATGCGCAGGGCGTCGAGCTCAACCAGCGATGCGTGTCTGCGGCCGTCGTTCCCGAGCCCGATGCGGCCGAGGAAGTCTGGAAGCGTGACCCGCAACTTCACGTCCAGCCGACGACCCGCCCCGGCGCAAAGCTGCCGCATGCCTGGCTGGTGGGCCAAGACGGGCGCCGGGTGTCCACGCTCGATCTGGTTGGCAAGGGCAAGTTCTCACTGGTGACAGGCATCTCTGGCCAGGCTTGGGCGGACGCCGTGTACGAAATGGGCCTGCCGTTCCTGCGCAGCGTCGTGATCGGCGGCCCGGCTGCACAAGACGTTTACTGCAGTTGGCATGCAGTGCGTGAAATCGAGGAAGCCGGTGCGCTGCTGGTGCGTCCCGATGGCGTGGTGGCATGGCGCCAGCATGCCGGCGTGGCGAACGCCGCGCAGGCCAAAAAGGAGCTTGAACAGGCGCTGGCTTCGCTGCTCGGCCAGAAGTCACGGGTGTCGGAGAAGGTGTGATGGAGCGCGCATTCCTCGGCATCTCGCATTCCCCGCTGATGGGGCTCAACCCCGTCGCGCCGGCGGTGGAGCAGGCACTGAAGGCCGCCATTGCCAGCGCACGCGAGCAGGTGCTGGCATTCGCACCGGAACTCGTCGTGCTGGTGGCGCCCGATCACTACAACGGCTTCTTCAATGAGCTGATGCCGCCGTTCTGCATTGGCACGCAGGCGCGTTCGGTGGGTGACTATCTGACGCCCGCTGGCAACCTCAACGTGGATACCGACGCGGCCGTGGCACTGGCCACGCGATTGATGGACGAGGACTTCGACCTCGCCGTCTCGCGCCGCATGCAGGTGGACCACGGCTTCGCACAGTCGCTGCAGCTTCTTTGGGGTGGCCTGGACACACCGCAGGTGCTGCCGATCTTTCTCAACGCGGTAGCCCAGCCCGGAATCCCGCGCCTGCGCCGCTGCCGTGCGCTGGGGCAAGCCATTGGCCGCTTTCTCGACAACGAGCCGCGGCGCACCCTGTTGATTGGCTCAGGGGGCCTCTCGCACGAGCCGCCTGTACCAACACTCTCCCACCCGGACGCGGCTGTTCGCGAACGCATCACCCACCGAAGCGAGCCGACGCCCGCAGAGCGCGAGGCCAAGACGCAGCGCGTGATGGCCGCCGGCCTTGCGCTGGCGGCGGGCGACAGCGCCATGAAGCCGATCAACCCGGAATGGGACCGTCGTTGGATGGATGGGCTGGTCGAAGGGGCTGCCGGGCTCGACGCGCTGTGCGCAATGAGCGAAGACAGCATCGAAAAGGAGGGTGGTCTGTCGGCTCACGAGTCCAAGAGCTGGCTCGTCGCGCGCAGCGCCCTCACCGTGGACCGCCCGCTCACCTGCACCTTGCGCCACTACCAGGCCATTCCCGAATACGTCGCTGGCTTCGGCCTCATGTTGCTAAAGCAACCCAACTGAACAGGAGCAATACAAATGGACCCCCGCATCGAACAGTGGGCCGAGCGTTTGCGCATGGCCGAGGCTCAACGAGAGCCGATCGCCCCCTTGCGCGACGAACTCGGCACCGACTCGGACGGCAGCCTCGCCTACGCCATCCAGCAGGCCAATGTCGCGCATGCCGTGGCGCAGGGCCGCCGCGTTGTGGGCCGCAAGATCGGGCTGACGTCGCCCGCGGTACAACGCCAGCTTGGCGTCGATCAGCCCGACTTCGGCACCTTGTTCGCCGACATGCTCTATGGCGACGACGAGGAAATACCGCTCTCGCGCACGCTGCAACCCAAGGTCGAGGCCGAGGTCGCGCTGGTACTCGAACGTGACCTGCTGGCCGCCGACACCACGCTGGTAGAACTGATCGGCGCCACGGCCTACGTACTGCCGGCCATCGAGATCGTGGGCAGCCGCATCGCCAACTGGAACATCCGATTTGCCGACACGGTCGCCGACAACGCCTCCAGCGGTCTGGTTGCGCTCGGCGGCGTGCCCACGAAGCTCAACGGCCTCGACCTCAAGTTGTGCGGCATGTCGATGGTGCGTGGCGACGAGACGGTGTCGAGCGGAAGCGGAGCGGCGTGCCTGGGCCATCCCCTCAACGCCGCCGTCTGGCTGGCACGCAAGTTGGCCTCGCTTGGCCAACCGCTGCGCGCGGGGGATCTCGTCCTCACGGGCGCCTTGGGACCGGTGGTGCCCGTCATGGCCGGCGACCACTTCGAGGCACGCATTGAAGGAGTGGGCAGCGTGCGCGCGCGCTTCTCCGCAGCATGAGCCATCGCACCGCATCCATCGCAGCAGTCGCTACACCCAACAAGGAACATTCATGACCCGCAAACTTAAAGTCGCCATCATCGGAAGCGGCAACATCGGCACAGACTTGATGATCAAGATCCTGCGCCATGGCCGCCACATCGAAATGGGCGCAATGGTCGGCATCGACGCCGCGTCCGACGGCTTGGCACGTGCTGCGCGCATGGGCGTGGCCACCACTCACGAAGGCGTGGAAGGTCTCTCGCGCCTACCCGTTTTCGACGACATTGACATCGTCTTCGATGCCACCTCGGCCGGCGCGCACATCAAGAACGACGCCTTTCTGCGCAGCCTCAAGCCGGAGGTCCGCCTGGTGGACCTCACGCCCGCGGCGATCGGCCCCTATTGCATTCCCGTGGTGAACGGCCAGGCGCACCTTGACGCGCCCAACGTCAACATGGTCACGTGCGGCGGCCAGGCCACCATCCCGATGGTTGCTGCCGTCTCCCGTGTGACGAAGGTTCACTACGGCGAAATCGTCGCCAGCATCTCGAGCAAGAGCGCCGGCCCCGGCACCCGCGCCAACATCGACGAGTTCACCGAGACCACGTCCAAGGCCATCGAGGTGGTCGGCGGCGCTGCCAAGGGCAAAGCCATCATCGTGCTGAACCCGGCCGAGCCGCCGTTGATGATGCGCGACACCGTCTACACACTGAGCGACTTCGCGGATGAGGACGAAATCGCCGCGTCAGTCGAGCGCATGGCCGCCGACGTGCAGGCTTATGTGCAGGGCTATCGCGTCAAGCAGCGCGTGCAGTTCGATCGAATCGAGGCCGAACGCCCGATCCGCATTCCCGGCGTCGGTGCCCGCATGCACGGGCTGAAGACCTCCATCTTCCTGGAGGTGGAAGGCGCTGCGCACTACCTGCCTGCTTACGCCGGCAACCTCGACATCATGACCAGCGCCGCCTTGCGCACCGCCGAATCCATGGCCGAGCGGATGCTCGCCGCCGTGCCAGCCTGAAGGAGACAGCAATGAGCCACCAACCCGAAAAGAAAATCTACATCTCCGATGTGACCCTGCGTGACGGCAGCCACGCCATCCGCCACCAGTACAGCGTGGAGCAGGCCAAGCAGATCGCCAAGGCGCTCGATGAAGCAAGAGTCGACTCCATCGAGGTCGCCCATGGCGATGGCCTGCAGGGCGGCAGCTTCAACTATGGCTTTGGCGCCCACACCGATGTCGAGTGGATCGAGGCGGTCGCCAGCGTGGTCAAGCACGCGAAGATCGCGACGCTGCTCTTGCCGGGCATCGGAACCGTGCACGACCTCAAGGCCGCCTACGAAGCAGGCGCGCGCATCGTGCGCGTGGCCACGCATTGCACCGAGGCCGACGTTTCGAGGCAGCACATCGAGTACGCGCGCCATCTCGGCATGGAGGCGGTGGGCTTTTTGATGATGAGCCACATGACCAGGCCGCAAGCGCTCGCGCAGCAGGCCAAGCTGATGGAAAGCTACGGCGCGACTTGCTGCTATGTGGTGGATTCAGGCGGTGCGCTGAGCATGAACGACGTGCGAGATCGCTTCTGTGCATTCAAGGACGTGCTCAAGCCCGAAACGCTGACGGGGATGCACGCGCACCACAACCTGAGCCTGGGCGTGGCCAACAGCATCGTTGCGGTGGAAGAAGGCTGTGACCGCGTTGACGCGAGCCTGGCGGGAATGGGCGCCGGGGCGGGCAACGCGCCGCTGGAAGTTTTCATCGCAGCGGCCGCACGCCTCGGCTGGAACCACGGCACTGACCTCTACAAGCTGATGGACGCGGCCGACGACATCGTGCGTCCCTTGCAAGACCGCCCGGTGCGCGTGGATCGCGAGACCTTGGCGCTCGGCTATGCCGGCGTGTATTCGAGCTTCCTGCGCCATTCGGAAGTGGCCGCCAGCAAGTACGGCCTGAAGACCGTGGACATCCTGGTCGAACTGGGCAAGCGCCGCATGGTCGGTGGCCAGGAAGACATGATCGTTGACGTGGCCCTCGACCTGTTGAAGGGCATCGAACACGAGCGCGTTCACCAGCCGCCCACCATGCGCGAAGCCGCCTGAGGCCCTTGTCCCCCAATCAACACATCCGAGACCAAGTCATGTCCACCAACAACGCTCCCATCACCGAATCCGACACAAGCCGCTTCGTCCGCATCAAGGAAGGCGACCTTGACCTGCAACTGCACTACAACGACGCCGGCAGCGGCGCCGAGAATGTGGTGATGCTCCACGGCTCGGGCCCCGGCGCCAGCGGCTGGGCTAATTTCAACCGCAATGTCGAGCCGTTCGTGACCGCCGGCTACCGAGTGGTCTTGATGGACTGTCCGGGCTGGAGCAAGAGCGATCCAGTGGTCAGCACCGGATCGCGTTCCGACCTCAACGCACGGGCGCTCAAGGGCCTGATGGACGCCATTGGCCTCGACAAGGCGCACATCGTCGGCAACTCGATGGGTGGGCACAGTGCGGTGGCCTTTGCGTTGGCCAATCCCGAGCGCGTGGGCAAGCTGGTGCTGATGGGGGGCGGCACCGGGGGCCTCAGCCCGTTCGTGCCGATGCCCACCGAGGGCATCAAGCTGATTGGCGCCCTGTACCGCGATCCCACGATCGAGAACCTCAAGCGCATGATGAACGTGTTCGTCTACGACACGAGCAACCTCACCGAAGAGCTCTTCCAGGCGCGCCTTGACAACATGCTCAGCCGTCGCGACCACCTCGAAAACTTCGTGAAGAGCGCCGAGGCGAACCCAAGGCAGTTCCCAGACGTGGGCCATCGGCTCGGCGAGATCGCGTCTCCGACGCTGGTGGTCTGGGGCCGCGACGACCGCTTCGTTCCACTGGACATCGGCCTGCGGCTGGTGACGGGTCTGCAAAAGGCCGACCTGCATGTCTTTAGCCGCTGCGGCCATTGGGCGCAGTGGGAGCACGCCGAAAAGTTCAACCGCATGGTGCTGGACTTCCTGGCGCGCTGAGCCAACCTAGGCGCTGATCGTTCCTTGAACGCCGCGTTCGATGCGTGGCGATCGGAAAGCTGCGTCCCTTTGAATCCCCCGGCCTGGCGTAGCAGCCCGGTCGCTCTTGCCCCTAGCTCAACGGAGATAACCATGACCAAGATGATGAATGCGGCGCGCCTGCACAAGATCGGTGAACCATTCCAGGTTGACACGATCCCGGTGCCCGAAGTTCGGCCCACCGACGTGCTTGTCGAAGTGAAGGCCGCCGGCGTGGTGCCGAACCTGCGCAATGTGGTGACCAGCTATCCGAAGTGGTTCCCCTTCCTGCCGTTGCCCGCGTTGCCCGCGATCTACGGCCTCGACTCGGCCGGGGTGGTCGCGCAGGTGGGGCAGCCAGGTCCGCGCGGACATCAAGCCCGGCGACCGCGTGTACGTGAATCCGGGCTTGTCTTGCGGAAGCTGCCTTGCCTGTCGGCGGGGCGACCACATCAACTGCACCGCCTACACGTTCCAGGGCTACTTCGGCTTCGGCCCGGGCTCGCAGCAGCTCTTCGAGGACTATCCATACGGCGGCTTCGGCCAGTACCTGACGGCACCCGCCGCCAATCTGGTGAAGTTGCCCGACAGCATCAGCTTCGAGCAAGGCGCTCGCTTCGGCTATCTGGGCACCGCCTACTCGGCACTGCGCAAGGCGCAGTTCTCCCCCGGCCAGACGGTGCTCATTGACGGCGCGACGGGCACGCTGGGGCTCGGCGCGGTCATCCTTGCACTGGCCATGGGCGCGGCCAGGATCTTCGCGACGGGGCGCAACACGACGCTCCTCGAAAAGCTGCAGCAACTCGACCCGCAGCGCATAGTGCCGATCGCGCTCGGATCGCGGCCGACTTCCGAAATCGTGATGGAAGCGACCGGGGGCTTTGGTGTCGATGCGCTCATCGAGGCGCTGGGCCCCAACGCCGCGGTGGCGACGGTGCTCGACTCGTTCAACGCGCTGCGCCACGGCGGGAAGGCGATCAACATCGGTGGCGTCGCCGATCCCATCCCGCTGGAGCCTTTCCCCCTCATGTGCTTGCAGAAGTCCTACATCGGTTCCCTGTGGTTCACGACCGCGGAAGGGCAGGACATGGCGGTGATGGCCCACGCGGGCACGCTGAACCTCGGCGTGTTCGAGCACGAGCGCTTTCCGCTTGAGCGTGTCAACGAAGCACTGGATGCGATCGACCAACGCAGCGGCGGATTCACCAATGTCGTGATCATGCATTGACCGCCAACAAGGAGACCACTATGCACATCCGACGCATCGTCACCGGGCACGACCCGAAGGGAAACGCCGTCTTCGTTTCGGACGCGGCCGCACCGCGTACCACCGAGTTCGAGCACGTTCCTGGTTTCGTCACTTCCCTGTTGTGGGAGACCGCTCCCAATGCTTCAGTGAGCGCGGTCGAGGGCGATCCGGCCGTCACCGCCCGGTCATGGGCTCCCACGCAGGGGGGTACGAACTTGATGTTCATCACGTTCCCGCCCGATGCCGTGATGATGAGTCCCGACTTCGACCCGGCCGCCGCGGGCGGCGAGTACATGCGCGTGCTGCCCGGCTTGGCTGAGAAGTTCGAGATGGAGCATCCCGGAATGCACACCACCGACTCCGTGGACTATGGCGTGCTGATGGAGGGCGAACTGCACCTCGAACTCGACGATGGCGTCACGAAGAAGTTGGCACCCCGCGACGTAGTAATCCAGAACGGCACTCGCCACGCCTGGCGCAACAAGAGCGACAAGCCGGCGACCATGCTGTTCGTCCTTGTGGGAGCCAACCGTCCCTGATGTCTGTGCAAATGCGGTTCGAGGCGTCAACAGCTTCGACCGCCTTACCTGCTTCGCCGCCGTTCGTTGATCCAGTGCGGGCCCTACCCTGCCTGTCGTCAACGACCGTCGTACGGCAGTTGAGCAGCGTCAGCCGTCGTCGGACGGTCGCGCTTAGATCTCGGCACTCGGCCAACTGCGGACGTTTTATCCCCCTGCCGTCAACGACCGCTTTACACTGAGTCTGTTGGAAACCCGATTGAGCAAGGAGGCGGCCAAATTTGCGAGTTGCAGGTCGCGCCATGATGAACATCGATATTGGGTTCAAGGTACTGCGCGCCCTCCTGTGTCTCGCATTTGCAGCGTTGGCGAGTCTGCAAGGCGCATCGGCAGCGGACGCGCCGGCAAAGATTGTTCGTATCGGATTTCTTGAGGTTACCGAGCCTGGTGGTCCGCCGCTTTGGGTTGTGCACGAACTTGCCAAACTCGGCTACGTCGAGGGCAAGAATCTGGTCGTGGAGTACCGCGGCGCACGCAACGATCAAGATCGCCTGGCTGAGTTGGCGGCGGAATTGGTGAAGTTGAATGTTGACCTGATCATTGCAATATCCAACCGGGCGGCTGTCGCCGCCCAGAAGGCGACGCGCACGATTCCGATCGTCGCTTGGGGCGCCCATGGCGCTCTCGAGATCGGGCTGGTGAACAACCTGGCCCGGCCCGGTGGCAATCTCACCGGTGTAGAAAGCCTCGCGCCCGAACTCGACTCCAAGCGCGTTGAGTTCCTGAAACAGATCGTGCCGGCCTTGGCGCAAGTGGCGGTGCTCTATGACTCGGGTGACCAAGCCTCACCGGTGCATCTGAAGTCGACCAGGCGCGCAGCCGCCGCGCTGGGCGTCGCTGTTTCCACGCTGGAGGTACAACGTGATGAAGACTTCGGCCCAGTCTTACAGGCCGCCGCCGGCAAGCCGCTAGGCGGGGTCCTCATTTTCACCACGGGCCTGACGTTCTTGAATATAGGGCGCATCATGGACTTCGCGCTTGTCAATCGCCTGCCGACTGCGTGCGAGTTCAGGGAACTGGTGCAGGCCGGCTGCCTCTTTTCGTACGGACCCAATTTCATCGAATTTGCCCAGCGCAACGCTGCCCAAATCGACAAGATCCTCAAGGGCACGCCGCCTGGCGATTTGCCAGTGGAACAAATGACGAGGTTCGAACTAGCCATCAACGTGAAGAGCGCTGCAGCTCTTGGCGTCACGATCCCCAAAGCGATGCTGATGCGCGCGAACGAAATCATCCAGTGAGGTTATTCCTACGAAGATCAGAAGAGGCGCCAGGACAGCCCGCGGCGGCTCTCGCTGCTGCGTTACGGTCGTTCCCGATGAGGTGTTGACCGCCGCCAATGGGCCCATCCGCGCCCTTCGCGCCTCGCTGGCGAACTTGAGCAGTCAGTCTCGAGGCGACATTTCTGCTACACCCGACCCGCGTGCTTCGGCTAGGCGCAGCCTTGAGATGGCCGCGCCCATGCGTGGTGCAGAAGCCAGCCAAGCCAGAGGGGATGGCTGCTCGATGGTCAGTTGCAGTGGATGAATTTCCCGCTGGTCTGGCACAGCCTTCCGTCCGGACTGATAAGCCGGGCACCATCGCCAGTGCTGTTGTATCGGTTGCCCTCGCTGTCCCAGCACCCTCCGGCATTGCAGTTGCTCAGCGGTGCCGGGGGCGAAGCTGCTCGCGGCGCTACGGGTTGCCACGCCTGTTCTTGCTCTCGCGCGCGCTGGCGATCGACTGCCCCGCCAACGCCAGAAGGGGGACCAATTTGGATCGGCCGGACTGCGGTCGGCGACCCATCGCCCCTCCCTGAAATTGGAGTCTGGGCTGTAGCGCTTGTGAGGGCGAGCACTATGGCAAGGAAGACCAGTGGTCGACTCATTACTGATGCACCTCTCAAACCAGCAAGCGAGCCTTCGATCGCCAGTAGGGCCCGACCATTTCTTTCGATGCCCATGCCGGTCAGAGGTTCAGCCGACCTCCGCAGGGGCCTGCCTCGTCTACGCGTCCTGGTTCAGGGCGCGGGACACTCGGGTCGTCCGACTTAACGCAGGATGGCCTGCGCCTGTTTTACGAGGGCGAACGTCTACGAGGCGACCTTCGCGATCCTTGTCGGGCTTGGCGTGCTCTTCGTGCCGTGGAACTAGATGGTGGCAGCGCTCACGGTGGGCTACTTCATGGTCTGCCTGGGAACTGTTCTGACGATCGTCGTCTCGGCTTCCTGGTCGGCCGTTGGATGAAGATGTATCCGGTCGAGTCTGCCGTCGTGACGGCGTGCCACAGCGGTCTCGGCGGCACGGGTGACATTGCGATCCTGTCGGCCTCCAATCGCATGGAGCTCATGCCCTTTGCGCAGATTTCCACGCGCATCGGCGGTGCGGGCATGGTGGTGCTGGCCGCGCTCCTGCTGAAGGTCGTCCACTAGGGAGGGCACGGATATGAAATACGCCTTACCAACCGCCGCTGCCGTCAGCAGCGCTCCGCTGGGGTTCGAAGCGGCTCAGCATGAAGTCGACGAAAACGCGCGTCTTGGCCGACATGTTGGCTTTGCTGGGGAAAACAAGATAGATGTCGGCCGGCGGCAGCGACCAGTCGGTCAACACGAGCCGCAGGCGGCCGGATCGCAGGTAGGGCGCGGTGTCCCACATCGACCGCATGAGGATGCCGTGTCCGTCAAGTGCCCAAGTGAGCGCACAGTCGCCGTCATTGCTGCTCAATGGTCCCCTGACCTTGACACTCTCACGTCGAGCGCCAGAGCGCAGATGCCAGGTTCCGAAGGTGTCGTCACTTTCGCGAATGAAAAGGCAGGGGTGCCGCTGGAGCTCGCCAGGCTGGGTTGGCTCTCCAGCTCGCTTGAGGTAAGACGGCGCGGCGCAAAGAATGCGCTTGTTGGGCGCCAGAAGGCGAGCGGTCAGGCGGGCGTCTGGAATTTCGCCGAAGCGAATGGAGGCGTCGAAGCTCTGCTCGACCAGATTGACGGGGCGCTCGGTCAGACTGAGCTGCACTTCAACCTCCGGGTAAGCGCGAGCGAACTTCGACAGGGCAGGCGCGATGTGCCGGCGGCCGAAACCCAATGTGGCGCTGAGCTTGATCTGGCCTCGCGGGACAGCTTTCGCGCCGGCCACCTTGCGCTCCAGCTCGTCCATATCCGCCAACACCCGCGCACCTTCGCTGACGTAGATCTCGCCCTCGGGCGTGAGGCTGATTCGACGCGTTGTTCGGTTGAGGAGACGCACCCCCAATCTCGCTTCCAGCGCCGCCAGGCGCTTGCTGGCCGACGGAGGCGTCACACCCATCTGCTGGGCTGCGCCAGCCAGCGTGCCCAGCTTGATCACCAACGTAAAGAACGCAAGGTCAGAGTAGGTATCCATGGTTTCGATTCGTGCCTCAGGCGCAAGTATTAAGTATCTCCAGAGCCATTTATGTTATTTCAGGATACATCTAAAGTTCGTCTCATGAATGGGTTCTTTGAGCGCTGGGGCAGCGTTCTTCGAGCCCGAAGCGCCCGCCCAGCGTCTAGAAGCCCAACCAGTTTTCACCGTCAAGTCAATCTTCCAGGAGAGTCTCAATGACATCTCGTACCCTGTACCAAAAGCTCGTCGACTCGCATACCGTGACCAGGCTCGACGAACAAAACGTCCTGCTGTTTTGTGACCTTCACTTGATGAACGAGTACACCAGCCCTCAGGCCTTTGCCGGGCTGCACGAGCAGGATCGCAAAGTCCTGATGCCCGCACAGAACGTCTCGACGGTGAGCCATGTCATTCCGACCCACCCTGTCGCGAATCGCATCATTCAGAACCCGGCCGCCGCCCTGCAGGCAAGCAACCTCAAGCGCAACTGCGTTCGCCACGGAATCCCCCTGTTCGATACCAACGATGCGCTGCAGGGGATCGAGCACATCATCGTGCCCGAGCACGGAATGATTCGCCCCGGCATGGTGGTGATCTGCGGCGACAGCCACACCACAACCTACGGCGCCCTCGGGGCGCTCGGCTTCGGCATCGGCACGTCGGAGGTCGAGCATGTCCTCGCCACCCAAACCCTGGTCTATCGCACGGCGGATGACATGCGGATTCGGGTCGACGGACAACTGCCGATCGGCACGACCTCGAAGGACCTGATCCTCATGATCATCAGCCGCATCAGTGCGCAAGGCGCGCGCGGCCATGCGGTCGAGTTCTGCGGCAGCGCGATCAAGGCGTTGTCTGTCGAAGCACGATTCACGCTCTGCAACATGACCGTCGAGGCCGGAGCCCGCGGCGCGCTCATCGCGCCGGATCAAGCGGCCATCGACTACGTCTTGGCGCGCGCACCGGACATCACCGGTGACATTCGTGATCGCGCGCTGGCCCACTGGGCAACCCTCTACAGCGATGACGACGCCGTGTTTCACATCGAGCATCGCTTCGACGCCAGCGACGTCGCGCCTTATGTGACCTGGGGTACCAGCCCCGATCAGGCGATCCCCATCAATGGCAACGTGCCGGCACCTGAGGGCTCGCAGCGACTCAGCACGGAGCAGGCCCTACGCTACACCGGCCTTGAGGCAGGCATGTCTCTCGAAGGATTGAAGGTGGATCACGTCTTCATCGGGTCGTGCACGAACGCACGGATCGAAGACTTGCGAGCCGTCGCGAGGGTCGTGGAGGGGCGGCACGTATCGCCAACGCTCAGGGCGATGGTTGTTCCTGGTTCAGGCGCGGTCAAAGTTCAAGCCGAATCCGAAGGGATCGCCAAGATCCTCATGGACGCTGGCTTCGAATGGCGCCAGCCTGGCTGCTCCATGTGCCTTGCGATGAACGACGACATTCTTTCCCCGGGGCAACGATGCGCGTCGACCACCAATCGAAACTTCGAAGGGCGCCAAGGACGCGGCGCCGTCACCCACCTGATGAGCCCCGCCATGGCCGCCGCAGCCGCGATCACCGGCCATATCACCGACGTTCGCCTCATGGACGTTGAAACCTCTGAAAGCGCCGTATGACTGAACTTGCCAACCGTATCGAGGGCATCGCCGCCCCCATCGAGATTGCCAACCTCGACACCGATCAGATCATGCCGAAGCAGTTCCTGCACGGCATCGACAAGTCGGGGCTCGATCAGGGACTGTTGTGGGATCACCGCTTCACCGGCGACGGTCAGCTAAAACCGGACTTCATCCTGAACAGCCCAGCGTACGCCGACACCCGAGTCCTCATCGCTGGCCCCAACTTCGGCTGCGGCTCCAGTCGGGAACATGCCGTGTGGGGGCTTCAGCAATTCGGCATCCAGGCGGTGATTGCGTCCGCCTACGGCGAGATCTTCTATTCGAACGCCATGAACAATCGCCTGCTGGCCGTCATGCTCGCCGAAGAGGAAGTGCAAGCATTGCTCGGCGAATCGAGGCAAAGCTCAACGCCACTGCGCGTGTCGGTCGATGTGGAGACCATGACGGTCAAGTCTCCTCAGCACGCCTTCGCGTTCACGATGAGCGCGCGCCATCGCACGATGTTCCTGCAGGGCCTGGACATGATCGGCGCTTCCTTGAGCCACAAGGCCGAGATTCAGGCATTCGCAGCCCAACATTGGCAAGCCCAGCCGTGGGTGAAAGACGTCGCCGGGCGAACGAAGGCACGCCTGGACGCGCACTGACAGCCAGTCGGCAACAACAACCGGAGTGCCCTCGTAGGCGCCGCAATTCATCAAACCCCAGGAGACAAACCATGCATCGTCGTCACGTACTTCTCTCGCTTGCTCTTTCCATCGGCGCATCGTTCGGAGCGCACGCCCAGACCTTTCCGCAGCGACCGATCAAGCTGATCGTTCCCTACGCGCCCGGCGGCAGCGCCGACATCGCAGCGCGGCTCGTCACCGATGAATGGGCCAAAAAGCTCGGCGGCGTCATGGTGGTTGACAACCGGGCTGGCGCCGGCGGCAATCTGGGCGTGGATGCCGTTGCGAAGTCTGCACCCGACGGCTACACCATCGGCCTCCAAACCGTCTCGCTGGCCATCAACCCGGCGTTGACGCCCAAGATGCCTTACGACACGTTGAAAGACCTGGCTCCGATCGGAATGGTCGCGAGTTCGCAGCACGTCCTCGTTGTGACGAACAACCTGCCAGCCAAGGATGTGAAATCCTTGATTGCGCTTCTGAAGGCCGAGCCCGGCAAGCACAACTACGCCTCCGCGGGAGGGGGCAGTACCTTTCACATGGCCGCCGAACTGTTCAAGGCCAACGCAGATGTTCCGCTGGTCCACATCCCTTACCGTGGCGGTGGTCCGGCACTTGTCGACACCATTGGTGGCCAGGTCAGCCTGAGCTTTCCCGTTCTATCGGCGGCCCTGCCACAAGTGCAAGGCGGCAAGCTTCGTGCGCTTGGCGTCACCGGCACTAAACGATCGCCATTGATGCCCAACGTACCGACGCTCGCTGAAGCAGGTCTACCCAACTACAGCTTCGAGACGTGGTTCATGGTGTTCGCGCCCGCCGCTACGCCCAAAGCCGTCATCGACAAGCTGAACGCCAGCCTGAACGAGACCCTCAGTTCGCCCGCGGTCGCCGCGCGCATGACCAAAGAAGGCTTTGATCCGATTCCGTCGACCCCTGAGCAAGCACGCGCCAGGCTTGAGAAAGAGCTGCCGCTATGGGGCAAGCTCATCAAGGAACGCGGCATCAAGGCCGACTGAACACAAGCGTCCTCATCCCGGCTCCGCGCGCGTCGGCGGCGACCGGCAAAGTTCGGGGGGCGACGCCGTAATGCGCGAGCTCCTTGCGTTCCCTGTGGCTCCGGCCCGGTGGCCTGCGATTGCACCAACGACTGCTGCCGGCCTGATCGGCGACATAAGGACCATGAATTCGAAGGACGGCAACGGGCCCTACCCTGCCCTTCACCAGCACCCAGCATCGGGCCGCTACGCAGCGTTTGCCGTCCTTCCCGCTACCTCGCCGAATTCACGCTGTCAGCCCAATTCCAGTCGTCCAGGTGCCTGGGAGCCGTCGGTATCGACGGCAGGTCCCGGGGCATTGCAGACATAGCCCCTCGCTTGCCCTCGGGCGATCCGCGCCATCGCAGTATCAAATGGCCGCTGTCTAGGACACCGAAGTGGGACTTCGGGCCCAACTCGGTCCATCAACATTGACCACTCTCCGGCGGGTCCGCAAGCGGTTGCGGTCCTTCCCCGCCGCTCGGCGTACTCACGCTATAGGGCCGATTCCAGACACCCAGCGGCACGGCGATCTCAGCATCGACGCGCGGTCTCAAGCCTAGTGCAGCCATTGCCCGTCGCTACCGCGAGGTTTCGATCATGGTTTACCTGTGATGAAGTCGGCGAGCACGTTGCTGTGAGAAGGCGCATCCCTCTAGGGCGCCGTGACGACGATCGGCTTTCCTTTCTCGACGACATAGGTGGCGAGCTCGGAGGCTTTGCCGCTGCCGACGTTCCTCGCGGAATGGAACGTTCCGGCCGGGATGAACAAGGATTCACCGGCCTTGAGTGTTACCGGCAGCTTGCCCTCCAACTGGTACTCCAGTGAACCTTCCAGAACAAAGGCGACTTCCACCCCTGGGTGGGAGTGACTGGGAAACGCAGCTCCGTGGGCAAAATCTACGCGGGTCTGGATGACCTCGCGGACGGAGTCGCCAAGATCGCGGCGCGCGAGCTCGGTACGCCCGATCTCCGGCTTCTGCGCTTGAGCCAACGTCGCCACACCGACTCCGAAGATCATCGCCGCCGCCAAGATTTGAGTCGTTTTCATATGACATCCTTTCAAGCTTCAATCACGAAACATTGAAGACCTGCGCTATCGAGAGCAATCGTCGCCCTAGCACGGCCCTCATTCACGGACATGGTCGAGGTAGGCCTCATAGCCTTCGGCCTTCATATCGTCGTGGTGTACGAACCGCAGCGCTGCAGAGTTGATGCAGTAGCGTAGTCCGCCCTGTTCGCCTGGACCGTCAAGAAATACGTGACCCAGATGACAAGCGCCGTGCGTAGACCGAACCTCGACCCCGCCTTCCATGGGATCCGGGCGTTCGTCCACATTGGCGGCATCGATGGGCTTGGTGAAGCTGGGCCAGCCGCTTCCGGAATCAAACTTGTCGGACGAAGCGAACAGAGGCTCTCCGGACACGATGTCTACGTAGATGCCGGGCTTATCGTTGTAGAGATGCTCTCCCGTTCCAGGGTATTCGGTCGCGCCCTGCTGCGTCACGCGATACTGCTCCCGCGAAAGCTTTGAGATGGCATCGGGATTCTTCCGGTACTTTTCCATTTCGTTCTCCTGAGACGGTGAGGTGGCGGGCGACGCGCTCGATACGCGGTCCGTCCACCGCACGAACTGTCAGACAACTACCGCAATGATTTGAATCCAACGCGCAGTTCAGATGTCAAGAGTTCAGGCTGTTCCCACGCCGCGAAGTGACCGCCTTTGGGAAGCTTGTTGTAGTGCACGAGCTTGGGATATGCTCGCTCCGCCCAAGACCGCGGGACCTGGTAGAGCTCGTCGGGAAACGCGCTCACGGCAACGGGGATGGCGACGCCCATCGGGGCAAAGAACGGCAGCTTGTTCTCTCGATAGAGACGAGCTCCGGATACCGCCGTGTTGGTCAGCCAGGTGATCGTAATGTTGTCGAGGACGTCATCGCGCGTGAGGCCTTCCGGTTGCCCATCGAACGAGCGCGCGATCAGCTCGTAGCTGCGCAGGTCGTGATCGAGGAACCAGGCGGCGAGTCCGACCGGTGAATCCGCAATCCCGTACATCGTCTGCGGATGGTTCGCCATCTGCTGTGCGTAAGACAGCCCGTTGGCGAAGAAGAAGCCTAGCCGCTCGAATGCGTACTTTTCCTCCGCCGAGAGGCCGGCCGGCGGGCTGCCGGACTGGAGCGCCTTGAGGACTTCGGGCGGCACGGCAGAAGGCAAGTTGATGTGGATCCCGAGCAGTTCCGGCGGTGCCAGCACGCCCATCTGTTCCGTGACGAGAGCACCCCAGTCTCCGCCTTGCGCTACATATCGCGTGTAGCCGAGGCGTTTCATCAAGGCGATATTGGCACGCGCGATGCGCGTCGGGTCCCATCCCGTCGTTGTCGGCTTGCCTGAGAATCCGTAACCCGGCATCGACGGAACAACCACGTGAAAGGCGTCGGACGCAGTGCCACCATGCGCGGTGGGATTGGTCAGCGGCTCGATGATCTTTAGCTGCTCGATGACCGAGCCCGGCCAGCCGTGCGTGACGATCAAGGGCAACGCATGTTCATGCTTGGAACGGGCGTGAATGAAGTGAATGTCAAGCCCGTCAATCTCGGTGATGAACTGCGGGTAGGAGTTCAGTTTCGCCTCGACCTTGCGCCAGTCGTACTCCTTAGCCCAGTAGCGCGCGAGCTTCTGAGCCGTCGCGAGCTGCACGCCCTGGGACGGATCGGCGACGGGCTCTTTCTCGGGGAACTTTGTTGCCGCGATACGCCGACGCAGGTCAGCGAGTTCGGCGTCCGTGGCTCGATATTTGAAGGGGCGGATAGCGCCGTCGTCGCTACTCGCCTGTTGCGCACCTTGATTCGCGGCTTGGACCCTTTCCGATAGAGCGAAAAGACCCAGAGTGCTTGCAGCGGTTGCCGCCGCGGCTCCGAGAACGAGACGGCGACCGGGATCGGGCGTTTGCTCCATGGCGAACTCCTTTGCAACGGGGTGGTTGCATTTGGGTGTGACTGCAAATGTTCACAAACCCGAAAGTGAGCATGCCGGGCGGTGCGGTTGGTTTGTATTGCGCCGTGGGATACTGGTGCCACCTCTTGGTATCGACGGACGCGAGTGGTGCACCCGAAACAATCAGCCGGTCTTCAACCAACGGGCCGAGAGCCCGCGTACATGGTTGGGGGCACTGAACCTTGGTTCAGTCGAGGACTGGAAGCGTGAAGCTGAAAACGGCGCCGCAAGGCCGACGGGAGTCCGCCCACAGTCTTCCGCCGTGAGCGCCGATGATGAAGCGGCAGATCGACAGGCCGATTCCCACTCCGCTCGCCTTGGTGGTGTAGAAGGATTCGAAAACCCTCTCGAGATCCTCTTGTGCCATGCCGGGTCCCGAATCGCCGACCGTAACGAGCAAGCCCTCCGACGGGCTCGTTTCGGTGCTGATCACCAACGTCCGCACATCAGTGTCGACGCCGATCATGGCCTCGATCGCGTTGAGTATCAGATTCAAAATTACCTGCTGCAGTTGAACTCGATCTCCGCGAGCCGCTGGCAGATCTTCCGCGTACCGTGTCTCGATCGAGACGTGATTCTTCGACAGCTCTCCTCGCACCAGTGCAATGACTTCTTCGATAGCATCGTTTAGAGCGATGTCCTTCATCTGGGGAGGCACTTTTCTAACCTGGTCGCGAATCCCGCCAATGATGTCCCTCGCCCGATAGGTGTCGTTCACCACGCACTCGAGCGCTTCCCTGACTTCCGCAAGATCCGGGGGCGCCGCCGCGAGAAAGCGCAGCGCAGCATGAGCATTGTTACGTGCGGCACCAATCGGCTGATTGACCTCGTGCGCGATGGAGGCCGCAAGCTGTCCCATTGTCGCCAGACGATTCGCGTGCGCCAAATCCATCTGCAGCGCGCGGACCGCATCCGAGGCGCGCTTGCGCTCCGTCAGGTCCAGCACGAACGCGACGCCTTGGAATCCGCCATCTTCGAAGTTCGCGACCCCGATCAACACGGGCACGCGGCTGCCGTCCTTCCGGAAGAACTCCTTTTCGAACGGTTGCAGGCTGCCGGTCATCTTCAGCTCTGGTACCAACTGCTGTTGGTCACGTATCCGCCACTCCGGTGGCGTCATGTCCGTCCAGCGGATGCTTTGCGACATCAGATCCTCACGGTCGTAGCCAACGATGCGAAGGAACGCGTCATTGGCATCATGGATTCGACCTTCGACGTCGCAAATGACGATCCCAATGATGTTGGCATCCACCAAGCGTCGAATTCGGCGCTCGCGCACGGCGAGGTCGCGGTAGAGGCGCGCGTTCTCCATCGAGATTGCTGCTTCCGAGGCAAGCAGCTTGAGGATGGCCATTCGCGCGGGGGTGAATGCGTGAGGCGTGAGGTTATTCTCCAGGTACAGCATGCCGAGCAATCGGGCCTGCTTGAGTATCGGCAGACAGAGAACCGACCGGGCGTGGTGCGCGCGAATGTAGTCATCGCTGGAGAATGGGTTCTGGCTGGATGCATCAGGCAGCAGAACGCTCTCTCTGGTCCGAAGGACATAGCGATAAACGGACTCGGGAAGATCCATCGCTGTGACGGTCGCTTCTCGTAGATCGACAGTCACTTCATTGCTGCGGGTTGTGACTTCGGCTTCTATCCGATGCTCATCAGCTCGGGAAAGAATCAGCAGACCACGTTCGGCGCCGGCGTGCTCGATTGCCGTGCGCATGAGCGTATCGAGCAGCTTCTCCAGGACGATCTCACCCGATATGGCTTCGGAGACCCTGACCACAGTCGCGAGGTCGAGGTGTTCCGCTGTCTTCGCGATCGCGGTTGGCGACTGCGACGCAGTCGTCTCATCGCGCAGCCGTGGGTAGATCTCATCCAGCTGTTGCACCTTGCCGTCCGCGCCCCAGCGGGCGTAAGCGTCACGCGCGTGCCTCAGATACGCATGAGCGATCGTGTCGAATCCGCGTTTTGCATAAAACTGCGCAGCCAGTTCGAACGCCATAGCCTCCTGTTGAACGAAACCGTTGTCCCTGGCGGACCGGATCGCCTCCTCGTACAGGTTCATGGCCTCTTCCGGCCTGTCTCCGATCCGAGCCATCTCCGCCCGCACCAGTGCGTACCGGTTGTGATAGTTCTGGGGGCAGTTGTCGGCCCAAAGTTTCAGCTTCTTCAGCTTGTCCTCGAGAAGATTAATCAAAAGCGCCTGCTCGTTCAGCGACGCGCGTGGGTACAGCGCCGTCAGGGTGAGTGCATGGTAGAAGTGATGGGTCGCCTCTATGGGCGTCGCCATCGCGGCAGCAAGCATAGGCTCCGCCAAGTGCGCGGCATCCAAAGCCGCCGCAAGCCGGCCGTGCAGGAAAGCGAGGATCTGCTTCATGATCGGATGGAAGACGCTGCCGCAACCGAATGCGGCCTTCGCAATCGTGGCGAGCGACGCGCCCTCATCGAAGCCGGCAGCGTCGAACTTCAGCGGATCGCTCGTCCTTCCCCGCAGGCTGGCGAGGAACTGCTGCTCGAGTTGGATCGTCTGGTAGACCGCGTCGTTGTGGCTTTGGCGGGCAAACTTTGCATTGCGGGCGGCCAACGTGCCCACCTCTTCGAGCGGATCCCCTCTTTCGATCGCCTGCCAGACCATTAGAAAGGACAGATGTCCCGCATAGACCAGGTCACCAACTTCAAGGCAAGCGCGAAGCCCTCGTTCCAGGATCGGCGCGCCAGTCGCGAATGGGCGCCGCCAAAAGTTGACATGGTCGCCATGCAAATGAAGCAGCGCCCCGCGCAGGCGCGCGTTCGAGAATTTCTCGTTGAGCCGCAGCGCCATTTCGGAGAACTCGAACGCCTGCACCATGTCGCCGTGCACCCCAACGAGCATCAGCGCATGCACCGCGTAGGCATAGCTGGACTGGTCAGTGTTGCCGTATCGGAGCGAGAAGTTTACCGCCTTCATGACGACCAGCGGAAATAGCTCCGGCCTGCCGTTGTATGCGCTGGGCACCGCCTCGACGAGCAGATCGATGATGGCTCGCACCTCCGGAGCATCCGCTACTGGCGCATCGAGCAGATCAGCAATACGGCGCTCACCGAGGTTGACCGCTACGGCTCGAAACTCGGCATCTGCAGTTGTCTGAATCTCATCGTCCGATTCGGGAAAGGTGACACCGAACAGTTGCAGTGCTTCGAGCGCAAGGACGAAGCTCTCGTTGTAACTGTTGCCGACCTGATAGGCCTTCATGCGCAAGCTGTAGATCCGAGCGCGGTCGAGGTTGGAGCACGCGTTGCTCAGCATCAGCTCGAACAGCAGATCGGCCGCATCAAATTTGCCTACCAGGTATTCGCACTCGGCCAGGCCCAGATACAGATCGAGCGTCGTGTCGTAGTACCGCGTCCAGGCATCTGCCGCAACAAGCGCCGCTGCTTGCGCCAGATAGTCGCGCGCCGCGCCATAAGCAATCCCGGCCTTTGCTTGGATGCCGGCGAGCACATTCAGCCGGAGCAAGGCCATTTTTTCCTCAACGTCGGTGATCAGATCGACGCCGTGATTGAGTTGGTTGACCACTGCGAAAAGACGCTCGGCCGTGGGCTCCATTTCGCTCGCCGCACGCAACCTGCGTCCGATGCGAAGATGAACTTCGGCTCGCAATGCGGGCTGGATCAGTTCGTACGCCGCCTCCTGCACCCGGTCGTGCGCAAACCGGTAGGCAGAGTCGAGGCGAATGACAAGTCCCGCTTTCGTGGCGTCCCGAAACGCCGGGTGGATCTGTTCGTCCGGCCTGTCCCGCACGATTGCGAGCGTCGCCAAGTCCGCCATGTTGCCAAGACAGGCGAACTCCTTCAAGGCCTCCTGTCCCGGAGCCGGCAGTCGCTTCAGCTTCCCAAGCATCAATTGCACGATATTGTCCGTGTAACCCTCTGCACCAATGCGCGCGACGTCCCAGGTCCAGGTCGCAGCACCCGCATCGAATGACAGAAGCCCCTCGGCGGCGAGCTCGGTCAGGAACTGGATCGCGAAGAAGGGATTGCCGCCGGTCTTTTCAGCCACTAGGCGCGCCAGCGGACGCACGCGCTGCTCATCGCAATGGAGGGCGCTCGCGACAAGCCGGACCAGATCATCGACCCCGAGAGCCGGAAGCACGATGTCGTTCACACGAGTGCCAGTCCGGCGCAGGGCGTCCAGAGCCAGGGCGAGCGGATGCGAGGGTCCGACTTCGTTGTCACGATAGGCGCCGACCAGCAGCAGGTGGCGAGTCTCGCGCTGACCGACCATGTTCTCGACCAGAGCAAGTGTCGCGCCGTCGACCCATTGCAGGTCGTCTAGAAATAGAACCAGCGGATGCTCCGGCTGCGCAAACACCTGCAGGAAGGCGCCGAACACCATCTGGAACCGGTTACGAGAGTCTTGCGATGGCAGGTCTGGGACCTGGGCCTGCTTGCCTATGACGAGTTCCAGTTCGGGAATGAGGGCCGCGATGATCTGGCCGTTCGGCTCGAGGGCTCGCCTGATGGAGTCGCTCCAGCGAGCGAGTTCTGCTTCGCTGCTGCGAAGGATCATCTGCACGAGGCCCTGCAACGCTTGGGCGAGCGTTGCGTACGGAATGTTGCGCTTGAATTGATCGCACTTTCCCGCAGCGAAGATCCTCTTTGAATGGCTCAGTTCCTTCTGCAGCTCGTTGACCACCGACGATTTGCCGATTCCAGAGTAGCCGGAGACAAGCATCAGCTCGCAACCGCCTTCGACAGCGACGCGATCGAATGCCACGAGCAGCGCCTTGATGCTCTCCTCCCGACCGTACAACTCTTCGGGAATTTGGAGGACATCGGGGATGTCGTGCGCCGCCAGAGCAAAGGTCTCGATGCCGCCGGCCAGATGATGTGGCGCGAGGCAGCGCCGCAGGTCGGCGCCAACACCGGCCGCGGTTTGATAACGATTCTCCGGCGTCTTGGCGAGCAACTTCATGATGACTGCCGAAATCGCTGCGGGCACGCCTGGACTCCGCTCGGCAGGAGTCACGGCCTGGCGTGCGATATGGCAATGCATCATTTCCATGGGATTCGCTGCGGCAAACGGCAGCACGCCGGTGACCATCTGGTACAAGATCACGCCCAACGCATAAAGGTCGCTGCGCGCATCGATGGCGCGGTTCATCCGTCCCGTCTGCTCCGGTGCCATGTAGGCCAGCGTGCCGGCGATGATCGCGGGGGGATCTGCTACCTGGTGGTCACGCCTCTGGTGTGAGGCGATGCCAAAGCCAGTGAGCCACACTTGCCCTGTGACGGAATCTACGAGAAAGTTGGCAGGATTGAGGTCCTTATGGATGAGCCCACGTCCGTGGAGCCGACCCAGCGCCGCAGACAGGGCGATGGCGAGGCGGAGAAACTGTCCAATCTCCATGGGGTGGCCGATAAGGCGATCCAGTGGCTCCCCGCCTGTGTACTCCACAACAAGCATCGTTCGTCCGCGCTCGCGAACCAACTCCAACGGTCGCAATGCCCAGGCCGCGTCAAGATAGTCCTTGAATTCATATTCGTGCGCAAGCCGATTGACACTCTGAATCGTGGGGTGATCGGCGCCGGAAGAGACGGGGATGAAAGCGTGCCTGTGGTGCTCGGCATCGTCGCCCCACAATCTGCAAAAGACGCGTTCAGCGTCTGCCCACAACATGTCGACAGAGGCGTTTTCCCAATCAGCCCCGAGCAATGCGGATACGTTCATCTGATTGGCTCCTTCGTCAAGTCAACGCTCCTGGGCCCCGCCGATTCTGGGGAGGTCGTCTTGCTCGACGTCCAAGTTGTAGTTCTTAGTGTGCCTCGCCGATAACGAAAAATGGACGGCTTTGACGCCTCTCAAGGCTGCTTGCCGCGCTCGAAAACGGAACGAAGGCACTTGATCAGGTGGGCTTCCTCCAGCGGTTTGCTAAGGTAACAGCGCACTCCTAAGTCCAGCATGCGCGCCTGAACGCCTTCATCCGGATAGGCAGTGATGAGAATCGTTGGAATCGCGTGCCCGTTCTCGATCAACTGCTTGTAGAGGTCAATCCCCGTTACTGTGGGCATGTGAACATCCGCGACCAGGCAAGCAGTGGCCGCAAGTTTGGTCGATGCGAGGAATTCCCCAGCGGACGGGAACACAGCGACGGAGTAGCCCAGCGATCTAAGCAACCTTCGCATCGAGTCGCGAAAGGGCTCGTCGTCATCGACGATGGAGATCAGGGATGGCTTAAGCAAGGCAGCCTCCGTTGAGTCGCTCGCAGCCGCGACAACCTGTACGACAGCGCGGCCGAGCAACGCTGTGCTGGAGAGGATACCGCCGCAGCGGCCTTTGATCTCTAAGCCTTGGTTTAGGCATGGGGTCAGTCGACGGCCCTCGGCGCGGCGTCAACACGACCATGCGGTCAAGCTACGAATGGTCGGACTTCGTCCGCAGCAGGTTGAGTCTGTCGGCCATCCGGCAGAGTTCGGGGAGCGATGCAGCCCCGACCTTGCGCATCATGTTGCTCCGATGAACTTTTACCGTGGTCTCGGTAACGCCAAGGTCGCCGGCAATTTGCTTGTTCAGGCGCCCCTGAACGACCTGGAGAAGAATCGCGCGCTCACGGGGCGTGAGTTCCTGGAATTGAGCCCTCAGCGCGGTCAGGGATCCTTCGGCCGCGCGACGTGCACGGTCTCGAGCGAGCCCTACGTTCACGGCGTCTAAGAGATCTTGGTCCCGGAACGGCTTGGTCAGAAACTCGATCGCACCCGCCTTCATCGCCTGCACGGTCATCGGGATGTCACCGTGTCCGGTGATGAAGACGATTGGTAGCTCCACCCCCGCGGCGGCAAGATCGCGCTGAAATTCCAGCCCGCTCCTCCCCGGCATCCTCACGTCGAGGACCAGGCAGGTAGGGCTGTCGGGTGATTCCGCTTTCGCGAATTCCGCTATCGACGCAAACGCTTGGGCACGCAGCCCGGCCGATCGCAATAGCCTTTCGAGCGATTCTCGAAATTCCGTGTCGTCGTCGATGACCACAACACAAGCATCTGAGTTCGGCACGGCATTCTCTTGCGAATGAATATGCACAGGAAACCACTCCACATGCCAATGCGGCCATCCGGTCACTATGCTCCCGCCCGTCGGCGCTGCCAGGGCAATGACCATAGCGTCGTGTTGGTCATCTGCCTGGTGTAGCTCGTCAGAGCGGTACGAACAAAGCGGAGCCGACGGCCGGTTCGACAAGGAGAAAGCGAACAGCCGCAGCGCTCATTACGCCGCCACGGCATCCGTGGCAACAGCATTGGTGGCGACCTCGATGTTGCCGTGCACGGCCTTCGAGTACGGGCAAATGTCGTGCGCTGCGTGCGCGATGGCATTCGCCAGGTCGAGGGCAACGCCTGGCATGCGGACGTCTATCCGGGCCTGGATAAAGTACGCCGCGCCGGTCATGCCGAGATCCACTTCGATGTCGACGGACATGTCGGAGGGGAGCGTCACCTTCTTCGCCTTGGCTACGAGACCAAGCGCGCCGGTGTAGCAGGCCGACCAGGCGCCGGCGAACAGCTGTTCCGCGGTCGGATGCATCTTGATCGCCGTGAACTCGATTCCGTCGCCGGCTTTGCCGGGGATCGAGAGCTTGATGTCGACGAGTTCATCGCCGCGAGCGGCGCCTTCACGGTGGCTGGCCGTCGTATGAGTCTTGCCCGTGAGCAGAACGGTTTGGATCTTGGTGGTCATTGCGGAGTCCTCATCGGTTTGTTCGCCCTGTTATCGGAGCGCGCGGACACGTCTGTGCGCCGTGCGCTATTGGCGGAGCGATAGGGCATGGATCGCGCGCCGGATCTGGAGAGAGCTAGCGAGCTAGACGGACGGTCTTAGAAAGCTGTAATCAGTGAATCGAGCCGTTGTCCAGCGCGATGACCATCGGCGGACCAAAGTCCCGGCCCAGCTTTTCCGCGGTACGCGCAAGGAAGTAGTTGTTCCGAGCACGCTCACTGAGCTCGTCGAGTTGAACCTCTCCGCAGCGGTTGCACGGAAACGAGAGCGCCAGATCTGGGTCAAGCAACGATGCGAAGTAGAGCTGATGTGAGGGTCGGGGCGCAGTCAAATTATGGGTGGCGTAATCGTTCATGCCTAGCCCTCGCCCTTCGGGGGCTGCCATCACATCTCCTCGAAAAGGACGATTACTGAAAGCTTGTGTCTGTTGCATGGCGAACTCCTTGGCAACCGATGGTTGGTTGGCTGTGAGTGCAAATCTCACAGCCCGGGAGTGACGATGACAGGCTCCGCGGTTGGTTTGTATTGCCCCAAGGGACATGGGTTCGATCCTCGGGTGTCGATGCGCACGATTTTCGCGCCCGAAACGCAGACACTCCTCAACCGACGGGCCGAGAGCTTGCACCGTTGGTTGGGAGGACTAAACCTTGGTTTAGGGAGGAGCTCGGCACCGCGCCAACAACGTCAACAACGTCAACAAGGCTGCCTTACCAGCCGAAATCTGCCGCAGACCGCGCGGTTGTCGAGGTTGAACGGCGCTCGGCCGTCAAGCCCAGCACATTCATGCGCCGCCGACGGAAGTGTTCCAGTGCCTGATTTCCAGGTGCGATGTAGCAGGCTCCCGATCCGCTTGAATCGATTTGTGTTCCGTTACAACTTCCCTGCATTTGGTCCCTTGACATGGATTCTGACGTGGCTATGATTCTGTCCATCGCATACGCTTACATCGCATACGATTAACTCTCCTAGCCAACCATCTCGTGAACCATCAAAGGAAACTGAAATGAAGACCACCAACTACGTCGCCACCGCCACCATCTCTCTTCTCGCCGCCTTCGGCGTTCTTGTCGGTGCCGGCGCGCGGGCTGAAACCTATCAAGGCGTGCACGCGCCGGTGTCGATCAACAAGCGCGAGGACATTCGCGCCGAGGCTGTGATCAGTGCACGGATCGCGAACCCGTATGCCGAAGGCGCCGCCTCGCACGTCGCGCTTCAGGTGGTCACCTCGTCGACCGACCGCTCCACGGTGCGCGGCGAGGCAGTGGTGAGCGTACGGAGCGCAAACCCCTATGCGGAGAGTTACGGCCAAGGCGTCGCTCCGGTTTCGGTTGGCTCTGTCGATCGCACCGAGCCGCGCAAACAGGCTCGTGCCGCCGCACGCGGTCAGCAACTGCCGCTCTAAATCTCGCCATTTATATCGTATGCGATCGCATCGCATCCGTGTTATACACCACATCCCACCCATCCCATCGAAACAGTCCCAAAGGAAACCGACATGACGACCTCAAACCTTATAGCTACCGCCAAGGCCCAGTTGCAGACGTCCAAGTTCATCTCTGCCGCATTTCTCTCCCTTCTCGGGGCAGCTGTCGGAGCCCAAGCCGAAACCTACCAAGGCGTGCAAGCGCCCGTGTCGGCCAACAGTCGCGTCGAAGTCCGCGTCGAGGCGGTGATTGCCGCTCGCACCGAGAACGCATACGCCGAAGGCGCCTCCTCGCGTGTCGTGCCCCGGCTGGTCGCTTCGACCGAGCGTTCCGCGGTGCGTGCCCAGGCAACAGCGACTGCGCGGAGCGCGAACCCCTATGCGGAAGGCTACGGCCAAGGCGTCGCTTCGGTATCCGTTGGCTCTGTCGATCCGGCCGCGCTGCAAGCCCAGGCTCGCGCCGCCGCGCGCGGCGAGCAACTTCCGCTTTGAGCAGCATTCATCAATCAGTTTTCTCCCGCAACTACATCGCATCCCTCAATTCTTCAACCGCAACCCAAGGAACCACACCATGAGCAAGATCGAAAAAGTCCTGGCCACAGGCAAGACGAACACCACGGTCAACAACACCGCCGGCGCTTCGCGTGGTCACTACGACAGTCTCAACATCCAGCTGTCGTCGCCGGGCGCCAAGCCCGCACATGTCTTCTCGGCGATCCAGCCGCACCCCACTGCAGAGCAGCTGTTCGCGGGCGCCTGGTCCGCTTGCTATATCGCTGCCATCGGCCTCGTCGCCAAGGAGAAGAAGGTGACGCTCCCGCCCAACCTCGCCGTCGAGATCGAAGTCGACCTAGGCCAGACCGGTCAGGCTTACTTCATCCAGGCGCGATTCAATGTCAGCGTGCCGGGCCTGGCGCAAGAAGTCGCCGAAGCCATTGCGCATCAGGCACACGAGATTTGCCCGTATTCGAAGGCCACTCGAGGAAATATCGATGTGGGCGTGACCGTCGTCACGTCGTGAGGCAATACGCGGTCGGCTCGTCGTGTCCAACACGCGGCGTGTCGGCCGCACTTCCTAAATGTCCGCAAGGAAGTCGGCGCGGGAGCCCCGTGGTGGGGCCCGTACCGCGCCCATCGCACGAGCCGGACGGCAGCCGGCTCTGCGCCCTGCATCACGCAAAACCGGCATGACGCCGGCGAAAGGATGGAAATGACGACACAAACCGAAACAGCCGTCCTGGGCGGCAGGCGCCTGAGCGATAGAGGGAAACGCTTGCAGAGCCGTGCCGACCTGCTGTCCAACGCCTACGTCGGGGGGAACGCGCCCAAAGTGCTCGACCTCAGCGCGGTCTCACCTAGCCAGCCAAGCAAGGGGCCTCACTGGCTCCCCTATTTCGCCCCTCTGGCGATCATCGCCATTTCCGCGTTGTGCGCGGCCGTCACCGTCTCCGTCGACGCACCGCGACAAGCGCTCGCCGCAGAGAACGTGGCGAACGTAGGGCAGCTGGTAGCAGCGGTGCGGGGAATCCGATCCGAGCCCGCTGGACTGGATTCCTGACGTGCCGTCAGATGTCGGGCGTCGGAGTACCCACGCGCGATGAGCCTTTCCGATACTATCGCATACGATTTATAATTGAGGCTGCCGAACAAGGGTTCTGGCAAAGAGGACGCAAATGAGACCAACCGACAAAGCTGCTTCTTCGAATCCGAAGCTCTCGGACTTCTTGTGCTTCGCGGTCTACTCTGCGAACCTGGCTTTTGGCAAGACGTACAAGCCGAACCTCGAGCCACTAGGACTCACCTATACGCAGTTCATCACCGTCGTCGCAGTATCGGAGGAGGACAACCAAACCGTCGGCAGTTTGGGGGAGAAGCTGTTTCTCGAATCGAACACGCTCACGCCGATGCTGAAGAAGCTGGAGGCGATGGGGTATCTGGAGAGACAGCGCGATTCGGAGGACGAGCGCCAGGTGCGAGTCCGTCTGACGAAGGAAGGTCGACGGCTGCGCGAACGGCTTCAGAAGATCAGCCTCGCCGACGCCACTGGCCTTGGACCAGACGAATTTGATGAAATCCAGAAGGCGGTTGTGACGCTACGGAGCAATCTCATCGAATCGCAGTCTGATTGAGCCTCTGTCAGGCTTCCGAGGGTGCAGAGCGCGACCTGTCGTCAGGATCCGCTTACGATGCCGGCGAAGGTCAAGTCCCAAAGGTAGACCGGCTGTTCGCGAAGAATTGTGCGAAGGTCTGCATTCGCCAATCGCAGACATTCAACAGCCCAAAGGCGAACGTCTTCAACCAGTCTGACCGGTAGTAGCCTGTGCGCAGGCGACAAGCAGGACCCGGCCAAAAGCGGCCGGTTGGCTGCTGCGCAGAACTCGTGCGATAGCGGACGTTCACGGCGCGCAGACAACGCATTGGTTCGGCGGCACGGGCGCCTGTATCGGCTACCTCCACACGTACACAATGATCAACGGTTCAGCAGCAGTCTCATCGATCGTCCAGGTAGTTGCCGGCGTCAAAGACCACCGGCTCCGCGTCCGGGTCGAAGCTCACGCCGGCTGGATCTTCGCCTGCCTCTAGAAGCGCCAGTTGCGCCTTCAGGTAGCGACGCAGCATCGCGATGCCGCGGTCGGACGTCGCCAGGTGCTCCTCCGAGTGCCGCGTGATCGCGCCCTGGCTCACCATCGCCTCGTAGTCACCGGGCATACGCTGGTGCTCTTCTTCGGTGAGCTCTTCCCAAAGCTTGCCGTTCATGCGCGATCGCATGCGAGTTAGCTCGCCCTTTTCGCTCACGCGGCCGACCACGAAGATGCGGAAGCTGCGATCGTCGATCGGCAGGATCCACCCCAGCGATTCCACCCGACCGTAGCGTCCGACGCGAGGGCTCGGAATGACGCGCAACGTCGGCATGGCCGCTTGGCTGATGCGTCGGAACACCTTGCCATCCGGCAGGCGCCGCACAGAGGTTGTGCGCACCCCGAGTTCGACCGTGTCCCAACTGACCTCAGGCATCTGAGCCATCTGCTCGACGAACTGGGTGCCGCTGAAGCTCGAATGCAGCACAACCACGTGAAAGGGGTCAACCAGGTTCTCGTAGTGCTGCAGCCAATTGCAAGGGATGACTTGCGGCCCGCCGCCGCCGATGCTGGCATCGTTGGTCTCGATGATCTCGCCTTCATCCAAGCGCTCTAGCGCGTCGTAGCGCGGCAGCGTCGGCTTCTTTTCCGGCGGCCCCATGTAGGTCCAGACCAGGCCGTAGAGCTCCTGCACCGGGTACCAGGGTTGCCGAATGCGGCCGCGGGCGCGCCCGAGTTCAGGCTCGCAAGGCTGCTCCAGGCAGTGACCCTCCGCATCGAACAACCAGCCGTGGTAGCAGCAGCGGATGCCGCGCTCTTCGACCCGGCCGTAATAGAGCGACGCGCCGCGATGGGCGCAGTTCGGATGCACCAGGCCAGGCCGCCCGCTCTTGTCCCGAAAGAGGATCAGGTCTTCACCGAGCACCCGCACCTTGCGCGGTGTGTCGCTGGCATCGCCTGCCAGCCCGATCGGGTGCCAGTAGCGACGCAGCAGTTCGCCCATCGGCGTGCCTGGGCCCACCTCGGTCAGCGTCGGGTTGTGGGTCCCGGGCTTGCGTCCATATGCAGTGCCCGTATCGACGGCAATCGGGATCACTTTTTCGGCGGTCGTGGAATTCATCGGTGTTCCTGGTGCATCAATCGGGGGTCACGCCTGCGGCCTTGATCAGCTCGGCGACCCGCGGAAAGTCGGCCTGGTAGCTGGCTCTGAATTCCGCCGGCGTGTTGCCGAGCGGCTCAAATCCGAATGCGATCAGCTTCGCCTGCACCTCGGGGGTGCGAGTGATCTCGCGAAGAGCCTGCGTCCACTGCTCGATGACGGCCGACGGCGTCTTGGCGGGCGCATAGACGCCGATCCAGCTGTCCAGATCGAAGCCGGCGAAGCCCTGCTCGGCGAAGGTGGGCACGTTGGCCATGGTCGAAACGCGGCGGCTTCCCGCAATGCCCAGCACCTTCATGCGCCCGGCCTGTGACTGCGAGCGTGCGGTGGACGGATTGGCCCACGCAAAGTCCAGCACGCCGCCGATCATGTCGTTGTGCGCGGCCGCCTCGGCCTTGTAGGCCACGTGGGTCAGCGCAATGCCGCTTTGGCGCTTGAGCAGTTCGCCCATCAGGTGCGCCTGCGAGCCGTTGCCCCAGGTGCCATAGGTCAGGCCTGGGTGTTGCTTGGCATAGGCGACGAACTCCTTGAGGTTTGAGTAGGGCGCGTCCGCGCGCGCCACCAGCATCGGCCCGCCGGTGGCGAGCTGCGAGATCGTCTCAAAGTCCTTCACCGGGTCATAGGGGAGCTTGGGCTGCAGGATCGCGTTGTTGATGTGGGTCAGCGGCAGGGTGAACAGCACGGTGTAGCCGTCGGGCGATGCCTTCGCCACGGCGTCGGACGCGAGGATCCCGCTCGCGCCCGGCTTCGCCTCCACGATCACGCTCTGGCCCCAGCGCTGCTGCAGCTTCTCGGCATAAACGCGCGCGATCACGTCGATCGGCCCGCCCGCCGTGCCGAAGGGCACGATGCGAATCACCTTGGTCGGAAAGGCGGCGCCGGTCTGGGCCGAGGCGAGCGGCGCCGCAGCGGCCAGAGTGAGTGCGATCAGGCCGGTCACGCAGGCGCGCCGACGCGCCTGCGTGCCGCCAAGGGGACGGCGAGCGGACATGGTGTGGTCTCCTTCATCTTGTGAGTACGCATACGATAGGCGTGCCCCCTGGCGGGATCAATTCGAACGTTTGGATAACTGATATGGATCGTGCTGATATTCGCGGCATCGACATCGCGATGCTTCGAGCCTTCGATGCGCTGCTACGCGAGCGCAGCGTTTCGCGAGCCGCCTCTCGCTTGTTCCTCAGCCAGCCGGCGGTTAGTGCGTCCCTCAAGCGACTGCGCGAGGCCTTCGACGATCCGCTCTTCACGCGCACGCCCCATGGCATAGCGCCCACGCCGTTCGCGCTCGCACTTGCGCCGCGCGTCGAAGCCGTATTGAACGATCTGCAGGGCCTGTTGAACATGGACCGCGCATTCGACCCGGCGACATCGGACCGGATCCTGCGCGTCTCGGGCAGCGATCACAGCAGCCGCGCGATGCTGCCGCTGTTGTGCCGGGAACTCACGGCCTGCGGGTCGCACATCCGCCTGGCGTGGGAGCTGGCGGATTACAGTCAATTGCCTGAAAGGCTGCGCAAGGGCGACATCGATCTCGGCCTACTGCCCCGTATGGCGCCGGCGGCAGGTGTGGAATCGGAGCTGCTGTATGAGGATACGTACTTGGCGGTGGCGCGCCGTGGCCATCCTCGATATGCGAACGGCATGGATCTCGAAGGCTTTTGCGCCATGCCGCACGTAGTGCTGGGGCAGAGCCGCTCGATGCTCGACGACACCATCGATCAGATCCTCGCGCGCCGCGGTCTGGTCCGCCATCTGCAGACCGCCGTCACAACCTTCAGCCAGATGACGGACCTTGTGGCGAGCACCGATGCAATCGCGGTCTTCCCGCAGCGCGTGGCTAGCCGCTACGCGGAACTGCTGGACGCGTTGCCCTTGCCGTTCGAGTTGCCCAGCTACCGCTTGTACGTTTGCTGGAATGCACGATCGGACGCGGATGAAGCCGTGCGCTGGCTGCGCGAGGCCATGGTTCGGCTTGGTCGCATGGGGCATTAGCCGACTTGGTGAGTTTGGGGCGCAGGACCGTACACGGGCCAGAAGCGGACCTACGTCGTCCGTGGCTCGCTGTAGTCATTTGGCAGAATCACTTTCGGTCTGTGGGGCAAGATGCCAGAAAGAATGCACACGATCCATCACTTGACCGCGGCCGACGGTGGCTGGATGTCGGGCATGCTCGACGTATTCGCGGAGGCCTTTGAAGATCCTCAAAGCTACGCCGCCCGTCGTCCCAGTGCCGCCTATCTTCAGCGACTGCTAGCCGGCGATAGCTTTATTGGGCTTGTCGCCCGCGTGGGCAACCGAGTCATCGGGGGACTTGCCGCTTATGTCCTGCAGAAGTTCGAGCAGGAGCGAGCGGAGATCTACATCTACGACCTAGCCGTCATCGCAGCGCATCGTCGCCAGGGCGTTGCAACCGGGCTCATCCGCCGCCTCCAGGAGATCGGCGCTGAGCGCGGTGCTTGGGTGGTCTTTGTGCAGGCCGACCCGCCAGACGCTCCGGCCATCCGCCTCTACGAAAAGCTTGGCGTGCGCGAAGAGGTGCTGCACTTCGACATCCCGGTCCAACGGCCTACGCAGTGAAAGCGATGACCTTCAAGACCAATCGGCCAAGAGCCGTCCTTCGACGCCGGCCTCCAATTCCACAAGGAGGGCATGAAGATCCTGGCGGATGCCGACCTACCCTGAACTTGGCCGTGCGGGTAGGTCGGGTCGCGACCGTCACGTTCAGGCGCGGATATGCAGGGGTGCGAACGACTTCACCAAGTCGTCCAACGCCTTCAACTGCGCGAGAAAAGGCTCCAACTGGTCCAGCGGCAGAGCGCTGGGACCGTCGCGTTTAGCCTGCGTTGGGTCAGGATGCGCTTCAAGAAAGAGGCCGGCCAAGCCTACGGCGAGGCCGGCACGCGCCAGTTCAACCACTTGCTCGCGTCGCCCGCCAGAGACGGCGGCGTTCGTGTCGCGTTGCTGGAGGGCATGGGTAACGTCGAAGATGACGGGCAGGTTCCCGGTGACCTTCTTCATGACTCCGAAGCCAAGCATGTCCACCACCAGGTTGTCGTAGCCGAAACAGGTCCCTCGGTCGCACAGAATGACGGGGGAGTTCCCCGTCTCCCTGATTTTCTCGACGATGTTGAGCACTTGCGGCGGGCTCAGGAATTGCGGCCTCTTTATGTTGATGACCTTGCCCGTCCTGGCACGAGCGACGACCAAATCAGTCTGGCGGGCGAGAAACGCAGGCAACTGTAGAACGTCAACCACTTCAGCGACGGGACTCGCCTGCCATGGCTCGTGTACGTCGGTGAGGACGGGAACCCCGAACTCTGCCTTGACGGCCTCGAAGATTCTCAAGCCCTCTTCCAAACCAGGGCGTCTGAACGAATGGATAGACGAGCGATTCGCCTTGACAAAGCTCGCCTTGACGACGTACGGGATACCAAGCTTTCGCGTGACTCGAACGTACTCCGCCGCAGCATGCAGGGCCATGTCCTTCGACTCGAGCACGTTGACGCCGCCAAAACAGGACAAAGGCATCGCTGTTGTTGACGCTTATTGCAGAGGTGACGGCGACGGTCGTCAAGATGAGTTCTCCTTTGGTGGTACGCGCATTCTCGGCCCTCCGGTCGGACAAGAAATCACGCCATTGACCGAGGTCGACTCCCGAACGTCGGCGTTGGAGAAAGCAGTACGGCCGGTCTGGGCCCTACCCTGCCCTCCACCAGCACCCAGCATCTAGCCGCTACGCAGCGCTTGTTGCCGTTCCTCGCCGCTCGGCGAACTCACACTGTGACGCCGAGTCCGGTCATTCAGGCGCCGCGATGATCTCTGAGTCCACCACCGGTTCCAAAGGGGATTACAGAGAGTGCGCGGGCCGCGGCGCCGGTGCTGGTGATGCCGGTGATCGAGGCTTCGGCGAGCTGAAGGTCTCACCAAAGCGAAGGATTGCCATACCGGACGGTTGGGCGAAGAATGTAGAGGTTCCTCCGAGGTGCCTCGGCATGACAAAGCTATATCTTTCCGTGGGTCCCGACGACCAGCGCGTCGAGTACCGGGACAAGAAGCGCTGGTGGTGGCTGCTATCCGTGGTCTACCCGCTGTTGCCGTTCACCGGCATCGCACTGCACGCCGCCACCGGCCACGAGATTGCCCTGGGCCTGCCGTTGCTGATCAGCTACGGCCTGATGCCGCTGCTGGACCTGCTGATTGGGGAAGACCAGAACAATCCACCGGAGGCTGTCGTGCCGCAGCTCGAGCAGGAGCGGTACTACCGCTGGCTCACGTGGCTCACGGTGCCGCTTCACTTCGTCGCGCTCGTCGGTTGCGCCTGGTGGGTGGGAACACACGACCTGTCGTGGTGGGCGGTGCTGATGCTCGCTTACGTGGCCGGCACCGACTCGGGGCTGGGCATCAACACGGGGCACGAACTGGGACACAAGAACACCGCGGTCGAACAATGGCTGGCGCGCCTCGTCCTGGCGGTGCCGGCCTACGGGCACTTCACCGTCGAGCACGGGCGCGGGCACCATCGCTCGGTATCGACGCCCGAAGACCACGCGAGTGCCCGCATGGGAGAGAGCATCTATCGCTTCGCGTGTCGGGAGTTGCCGGGTGGCATCCGCCGCGCATGGTCATTGGAAGCCGAGCGCCTCGCTCAGCACCGGAGGTCCGTCTGGAGCGTGCACAACACCATGCTCCAAAGCTATGCCGTGACGGCGGTGTTGCAGGTCTCGCTGATCGTCGCTTTCGGATGGGTGATGGTGCCCTTCCTGATCGTGCACAACATGGTGGCGTGGTGGCAGCTCACATCGGCGAACTATGTCGAGCACTATGGCCTGCTGCGCGAGCGACTGCCGAATGGCAAGTACGAAACGCCGCAGCCGCATCATTCGTGGAACACCAACCATCTGGTCACCAACCTTGCGTTGTTTCACCTGCAGCGGCACTCGGACCACCATGCGTACCCGTTGCGCCGCTACCAGTCGTTGCGGCACTTCGAGGATCTTCCGCAATTGCCGAGCGGCTACTTCGGCATGTTCCCGCTCTCGTATGTTCCCGCGCTATGGTTCCGCGTCATGGACCCGCGGCTGTTGGCACTGCCACATGTGAATGGCAACCTGGCGCGCGTCAACATCGACCAGGATCCGGAACGCCGCGCGAGGCTTGTTGCGAGATACACAAGGGGTGGGGAAGCGAGCGGGAGTTTGCAGGCTTGAGTCGCGGCGTCGGCGGACGAGTTGATTTTGACCGCCGCGTCGGCTCCCTCCCGTCGCCGCGGACGAGCCCGGTCCCAGGCTGCCTGGTCGGCCTGGGTCGCCCGATAGCATTCTGGACCACCATTGCGCTTGATCTCGCGGCTGATGGTGGAGGGAGCTCGCCCGAGGATCACCGCGATCGAGCGAATCGAGAAGCCAGCCACCATGGCACGCGAGATCTCCTCGCGCTCGGCCAGCGTCAGTGCCTTCGGTGAACCGCTTCGCTCCGGCGGCTGAATGCCGCCAGTGCGCGACAGAATTCCCTGGACCGACGTGTGCGGTCGATTGAACAGCTGAGCGATCTGATGGAGGGTCCATCTCTGCCTCCATCGTTCCCACATCAATGCCTTCTGGCTGTCTGTGTAGTAGGTTCGCGTCCGGTAAGCCATCTGCAACACTCCTTCTGCCTACGGCAGTTTTCAGTGTGCTGCATCGACCGGTTGAATCCGCAGGCCAAGGTCGGGTTTGGGCGACCGCCGTCATTCGGCAGTCAAATTCGAAGGACAGCAGACAGTCTGAAGCACCTGTCCGAGCTGGACCTCGAAAGACTGCTGGCCTAAAGGGGGCATGGAAGCGCGCGCGGCGCGGGGGGGTGACGCTGCGCGCGCAGGACTGTTGCCCTCCGGAGCAACAGTCAATTGCGTAGGTCCTATTGGCTCAAGGGATGCCCGACCTTCATCTGATTGAGGCCGGTGATCTGGATCCAGGTGCCTGCCAGGGGTTGCTCTTGCAAGCCAGGCTTGGTGTAGTCACACACCCCGCTCGGGAAGACGGCGCGCAGGGATGCGAGATCTGCATCGCGCGTTGCACCGGTCCATGCAGGGTTCCGCGAAGCGTAGCCGGCATAGTCCCCGGCCGTGAGCGGTCGGAGCTGGCACTGCATCGCACGCGACGGCAACGGTTCGCCCGCCTCGAACCGGGGGAACGAAGACGCCGGGTACATCGCGTTGCAGCGCGACGGCGCTGACCCGAAGCCGACGGTCCCGGCTGGCGAGGTGCTGCCATTGCCGTTGACGAACACCGAATTGAACCCACCAAAGACCTGCGGTTCGGCGATGAAGTCATCCGCGGCCCCCGCCGTCGTCGCGCCGAAGCAGCCGTCCACCATCGTCGTTGGCTTGTTCTTGACCACCTTGGCAGCCAGTTTGTCTGCCGACTTGTCATTGGCCACTGCTGTCAGCCACTGATCCATTGCCAGGAACGCCTTCTGGAGGGCAATGTTGCTGCGTCCGGTTTTTGCTGGCCGCGGTGCCTGCAACGGCGTCGTGTGGTTGGCGTTCGGGTCCTGCGTGAACGCGGCGACATTGGCCATGCCGTTCCACATCACGTGGTTGTCGAATTTTCCGGTGGCAGCGGCAATGCGCGCTCGCAAGATGTAGTGGAAGAACTTCAGGTGCATGTCGCCGGCACCCGTGAACTCGTTGTTGATCCCGTCGAGGTCCAGAATCGCAGTCGACGCCAAACCCGCCCCGCCGTACATGATCATGCCGGTCTGGTAAGCCATCTTCAGAGCCTCCGGATCAGGCTGCATGCGCGCGGTGCTCAAGTTGCCGTCCGGGTCCTGACCGCCGATGTTCTGGTTCAGGTGGATGAACTGCGCCATCGTGATCTGGCCGGAGTTCAACGCGTTCAGACCGAACTGCACACCGGCATTGCCCACGTACGAACGGGCGAAGCCGGTCGTGGCATCGACACCGAGCACGTTTTTGTTGTGATCTGGCACGCTCGGGCGCAGGCCTGTCGGATTGGCCGCCAACAGACTGACAGGCGGCGCAGGAAGGACGCCCATCGGCGCAGTAGTGACCACGTTGGCTGGGCTGTACTTTTCGCTGGCCCCGATCACCGTACTGAACACCGAGCTGTTTCCAGGGCCAGCCGTCACGTTGTCGCGATCGCCCTGGTTGGGCTGGCGCAAGACCGTGTCTGTCCGGGCCGCCCAGAAGCTCGCCTGCTGCCGGACGCTGTGGTACGTCGAGTACCCCGACGCCGCCGCGATCTCCGAATTGGTCCAGTTCAACAACGTCGAATTGGCCGCGCGTGCCGCCGCTGTGGCGGTGTCATAGGTCGGGTCGTACGGGCTGTTCGGCACCGGCGAGTAAGTGCCGTTCTGCGTCGTTCCGTTCTTGGTGTGGTTCAGTTGGTAGTTGTAGAACAAACGCCCTTCCATGCTCTGGGGGCCCGAGTTGTCCGGGAAGCCGGCCAGCATCACGATGCCGTCGAGCAGGCCCGGGTAGGTGTCGGCAATCATGCTTTGCTGCATTGCAGAGCCCGAGCTTCCCCAACCCATCGTGTAGAGGACCGGGCCGTTGGCCTTGATGAAGCGCTCCTTGACCATCATCATCGTCTCTGCCGAAATGATGTGGTTGCAGTTCTGGCCGAAGTAGTTCAGCGTCGAGTTCGCGACGGCAAAACCCTTGCTCAGCGGCAGGTCGTTCAACGCGTTGAAGTCGCCTGCTGCGCCGTTCGACGAATTGGTGGATCCACCCACCGGACCCATCGAGCGACCTTGCACGTACCAGCCGCCGCCGCAGCTTTGGCCGAAGGGATAGACCAAGCGACCATTGAAGGCGCTCGGCGGCTTCACAGCGGTGGGGTTGGGATTGTTGACCGGGTCGCCAAGCACAGCAATCTGATAGATGCCGCGATTGATGACCCCGGTCTCGATCCGCACGATGTAGGGCACGGTCTTTCCGTCGAGCAATGTCGTCGTCTCGATCGTTGCCGGCGGGTTCGCCGGGTCGTACTTCTGCCAGACGGCGGTGCCTGCCTTGGTCGCGTCGTGGTAGACCCAATCGACGCGGGTGGACGCGGCGCAGTTCGGATCTGTGTTCGGGCCTGCAGTCAGAGTGGGGCCACCGGGATAGACATTGAAGGTGTCGGTCTGGCAGTGGAAGCTGCCTTCCTGCGGTGCGTACAGGATCGGGCCCTGGATCGGATAGGCGGTCAGCTTGAGACTTCCGCGCACTGCGTTGCTGGCGTCACGCACTTCGATCGTGTTCTCTCCCTGCACCAAGCCAGTCAGCAGTCCGATCGAACCGTTGCCGGTGGCGGCCTGCTGGAACTGACCCGTCACGTCCACGTCGTTGAGCGTGACCTTGACACCAGACACTGCGGCACCGTCAGTGGCCGTCAACTGAATCAGCGTGTCGCTGCCACTGGTCATCTTTTCCGGCGAGGACAAGCTTTGAACCAGCACCGCCGTCCCACCGCCGCCGCCATTCCCACCGTTTCCGTTGTTGCCGCCATTGCCTGCGCCGCCTCCGAAGAAGCCGCCGTTGTTGCCACCGCCGCAGCCGGCCAGCGCGGAGGCCAGCGCCATCAGCAGCAAGCCCGAGGCACGCAGCGGTCGGCCCTTGGCCCAGGTATCCGATCTCGTCATCTTGTCTCCTTGGTTGTGTTGTCGGTACTCAAAAACAAAAATCAAACTTCACTTCGACGCCAGGCCGAGGCGTTCGATCAGCAGCTTGTCCTTGGCATGGGTGTCGCGCGCCCACTTCGCGTAGTCGTCGCCGCTGCGGTACCAGGCGTCTTGGTCCAGCTGATCCAACAGTTCGACGTGCCGGGGGTCTTCCATGGCCTTTTTGAAGGCGTCGTGCAAGGTCCTCGCGACGACGGGGTCCATGCCCTTCGGTGCGGCCAGCCCGTAGGGCGAAGTCGAGACGACGCCACAGCCCAGTTCCTGCGCGGTGGGCACGTTCGGCCAGCGCTTGGTGCGCTTGTCGCCAAAGGTCACGAGCAACCGCATCTGGCCGTCGTCGACCAGCTTGCCCCAGCCGCTGGCGTCGCTCTGGGCCATCACGTGGCCGCCGAGAAGAGCCTGCTGCAGATCGGCGTTGCCCTTGAACGGAATGTGATTCAGCGAAACCTTCGAGTTGATCGCCACCTCCTCCATCAGCAGATGCGGCGAGGAGCCGATGCCGGTGGAGCCGTAGTCGACTTTGCCGGGGTCCTTGCGCGCTGCTTCGATGTAGTCGTTGAACGTCCTGAACGGTGAATCCGCGCGCACCGTGAGGCCGAAGGTGTAGCCCGAAACGCCAAGAATGAAGGTGAAGTCCTTCAGTGGATCCCATTGCATTTTCTGCATGTGCGGCACGCGCAGCATGCCCATCGGGTACTGGGAGATGGTGTACCCATCGGGCTTGGCGGTGATTGCCATGGTTCCAGGGCCGGTGGTCCCTCCGCCGCCCGGTCGGTTCTCGACAATCACGGACTGCCCGAGGTTCTTACCAGCCAACTCGGCCAGTGCACGCATGTGCCTGTCGGTCGAGCCGCCGGCCGGCCAAGGGCAAATCAACGTCACCGGCCTGCCAGGAAAGGACTGGGCGCGCGCTGGGCGAAGTGCCGAAAGCGCTGCCGCACCAACCGCTCCGGCGAGAACTGCCCGCCGGGAACTGCCTGGGGACGTGGAATCGGGAGTGCCAGGTTTCATGTGAGCCCTTGGAATCGTCGTTCGTTGTGAATTCAAGGACTATCATTTATTCCGATCTACGGAATATCAATTCCAGTCCCGGCAAAGTCTATGAGTGGGCTTTTTTCTTGTAAACATACCTTAGGGAATTTCCGGATCGGTAGAACCCTAGCCCTACAACAATGGTCCTCATTTGATATATTCCGTATATCGGAATAAGGTAGTCACATGGGACGAAGACGAGCCGCAGCTCCATTGCGCAAGACGGGCGACGCGACGACCGACCCGCGATACGTCACCGCGTTGGCGCGCGGCATCGAACTTCTACGGGCGTTCAAGCCACAGGACCGTTGGTTGAGTCATGGCGAGATCGTGCGACGTACCGCATTGCCGCGGGCGACGGTGTCCCGCCTGACCTTCACGCTGACAGCGCTCGGCTATCTGCAGCACCGGGACGAGGCTGGCGAATACGCACTGAGCCCCGCAGTGCTCGGCCTCGGATTCGCGATGCTCGGCAACTTCGACATCGCCCGTATTGCAAGGCCAACCCTGCAGGCCCTTGCCGACAGGTGCAAGGCGGCCGTATCGCTCGGCGCAAGGCACAACCTGGAAATGATCTACGTCGCACATTGCCGCAGCACAGCGCGACTGATCCTCGGCCTGGACGTCGGCGCACGCTTGCCGCTCGCTCGCACCGCCATGGGCCGTGCGGTCCTGTGCGCCACGCCGACGATCGAGCGCGAGTTGCTACTCGAGGGCATCGCCTCGGCAGAGGGCGACGGTTGGCCGCCGCTGAGTCGGCGGCTCACGGAAGTGCAAGCTCAGTTGGACGCACGAGGCTTTGTCACGACCGAAGGCGAATGGGATCCAGCAATTTCCGCAGCTGCCGTGCCGGTGAATCTGGGCGACGGCCGCACCCTTCTCGGCCTGTCGGTCGGCGGAGCGTCAACATGGCTGAACGGCACCTTCTTGCACGACGAGGTCGGGCCGCTGCTAGTGAGCGCCGCTGCTGAAATCGTCGCCGCCATTCATGCGGCTGCTTGGAAGAACTAATGCGAAGCCGCTCCCGCTGCTGCATCGCGCCGCCGCCGAAAGTCGGATCCCGACTGAGAATGTGTGTTGGCCAAACTCGATCCTTAGTGGCGAGCACGCCCAGGTTGACCCGTGGTCGCCGGGCCGACCGGCCAGCGGCATGCTTAGCATCGACCGGCCTGCTCTTGATGCACGGCGTTTGCGCCGGACATGGAATGTCCGCCTGTCGCTAGGCCAATTCGCGGACGCAATGCGGAGGGCAAACTCTTCCGATGGTTCCATCCTCATTCAGGTCGACATGTAGCGTGCTTGTCGCCCTTCTCATGAGTAAGGTCGCTTGTGCAGCGAAAGCGGTCTTCCGACCCGGCCGATGCGGATGACTGCAAATGGCGGAAGACCTCGATGTGGTCATTGATCGCGGCGCAATGCAGGGCGGTCCGCCGCTGATCGTTGGTTGTTGTGTGGTCGTAGCCGGCGGCCTGCAGCTTGCGCACGATCGCCAAGCTGTCCCCCACCGCGCAGCGCTTTTGGTTCCACATCCGTCGCTACGCGCCGGCCGCTTCCATGACGCTCTTCACATCGGCTCTGGTCCGATCGCAGCGGGCTAGCCGGGAGCCACAGAGGTCTCGAGCTCACGCTCCGCACGCAGGCTGGCCAGGTCACGACCGATTGTCACGACGGCGAGCTCACGGTCGCCTTGACGGTAGGCCACACTGCAGTCGCGTGCCGACAGCGATCCGTCAATCTCGATCGCGTCCCAGCGTTCGGCATGACCCACGTATTGGATGGCAACGTCGTAGTGCTGGCTCCAGAAGAATGGGCTGATGTCAAAAGGTTGGCGCCGCCCAAGCATGTTCAGCGCGGCGACCTGGCCCTGTCGCTGCGCAAGCGCCCAGTGTTCGACGCGAATGCGCTCACCTGAATGCGAATCGGGCCAGCGCGCAATGTCGCCGGCTGCGAAGATGCCCGGCGCGCTGGTCTGCAGGTATGCGTCGACGCTGACGCCCCGGTCGACCGCAAGCCCGGCTTGCTCGGCCAGCACGATCGATGGTCGCACGCCGACACCCGCGACGATCAGGTCGGCCTCGATCACAGTGCCGTCGGCGAGGCTGGCGCGCTTGCCGTCCACGCGCGTCACCGTCGTGCTCAGATGAAAGGTCACGCCGTGTGACGCGTGCAACTCGCGCACGAACTCACCGACCTCCGGACCGAGCACGCGCAACATCGGCACGGCGTCAGGGGCCACGACATGCACTTCAAGGCCTCGACCACGCAGCGATGCCGCGACCTCGAGGCCGATGAAGCTCGCCCCGATCACGAGCGCCGAGTGGGCCGACGCTGCCCGCGCAACGATTGCGCGGCTGTCGGCGAAGTTGCGCAGGCTCAGCACCTGGCCCGCTGCTGCGCCGGGCACGGCCAACTGCACTGCGTCGGCACCGGTAGCGAGGAGCAGCGCGCCGAAGGTGAGCCCTTGGCCTCCGGCCACGTGCACCTGGCGTGCGGCCACGTCAATCGCCTCGACACGTGTGTTCAGCCGCAGGTCGATGCGCTGTTCCCGGTACCACTCGTCTGGCTTCAGCGGCATCCAGTCGGCCTCTGCCGTGCCGGCAAGGAAATCCTTCGACAGGTTGGGCCGGTCATAAGGCGGGTCGACGTCGGCGCTGAGCATCGTGAGGCGGCCCTCGTAGCCTTCCCGCCGCAACTTTTCGGCCGCAGCCAAGCCGGCCCCGCCGCCACCGACGATGACCACATTGTCCAACGGCGCGTTCCTGCGCGAACGCGGGGCAGCAACGATTCGCTCGCGGGCGAACACCCGTCCGCCGACCTGCTCAGTGCGCCAGGTGGGCAGGTCGTCGAGTGCCGGGGCGCACAGTGCCGAGCCATCGCGGATGTCGAACTGCGAGTGATGCATCGGGCAATGCAGCACGTGTCCGCAGATCAGGCCGTCGGCGAGCGCCGCGTGATAGTGCGTGCACTGCGCGCCGATCGCGTAGAACGCATCGCCCTGGCGCAGCAGAAGAGCGTCGTCGCCGTCGATCTGCCCGGACAGCATCGCGCCGTCGGCGATGTGTTCGAGCGGAACGCCTGCTTTCAGATCGAGTGGGGTGGAGTCTGTCATGGTTTTGTGTGCGCGCAATGGTCCAGTCGTCAAATGCCTCGAAGCTATGCGGTAGTACTAGCCAGAGGCTCAGATTCAGAAGGCAACCCGCTGTTTCACAATGTCGCTACGCGTTCCCGCGTACAGCGCGCGGCCATCCGCATTCATCGATGCAAAGGACTTGGGTGGTGGCTTACGGTGCTTGCGAACAAAAGCATCGTAGGCAACCACGCTGGCCGACGCAAGACACGCGCGGGGGTCCACCGTGTTGCCGGGCGAACACCAATCGCACGCGGCCTGGCCGACCCATGGACTTTGCCGTTGCCAGAGCGGAATGCAGCTCGGCAGAGCGAGCACCAATCCCAACATATCCCTAGAGGGTCTGCACCGCGACCTGCCGGGTGCTGCATTCGGGTAGCGTCCAAACATCAGGCTCACAGCCGAGTCACATCCACGACGGCGGCTGCGAGGGCATCGGGTGCCTCCTGAGGCAGGTTGTGCCCTATCCCACCGCCGATAAGCCGGTGCGCGTAGGGTCCCGAGAACTTCTTGGCGTAGCTGCTGGGCTCGGGGTGCGGCGCACCGTTGGCGTCCCCTTCGAGCGTGATCGTCGGCACACGGATGACCGGAGCCTGGGCCAGGAGCGATTCAAAATCGTCGTACCTCGCTTCGCCTTCCGCTAGGCCAAGCCTCCAGCGATAGTTGTGGATCACAATGGCCACGTGATCCGGATTGTCGAGGGCAGCCGCACTGCGTTCAAAGGTGGCGACGTCAAAGGCCCATTTCGGCGACGCTGTCTGCCAGATCAGCCGGGCGAACTCTTTGCGGTTCTTCTCATAGCCCAAACGCCCCCGTTCGGTGGCGAAGTAGTACTGGTACCACCATTGCTGTTCAGCTTGGGGCAACAGGGGAATCTCGCCAATCTTCTGGCTGCCGATCAGATAGCCGCTGACGGAGACCAACGCATTGACGCGCTGCGGCCAGAGTGCCGCCATGATGCACGCCGTGCGCGCGCCCCAGTCGCAGCCCGCAACCACGGCCTTCTCGATTTTCAGCGCATCCAGTAGGTCGACGATGTCGAGCGCGATCGCGCTTTGCTGACCGTTGCGGGGCGTCTTGTCCGAGATGAACCGAGTGCCACCGTATCCTCGCAGATGTGGAACGATCACCCGATGGCCAGCCGCTGCCAGCATCGGGGCGACGTCTGCGTACGTATGGATGTCATAGGGCCAGCCGTGCAACAGGATCACCGGCGCTCCGTTTGCCGGGCCGAGTTCGGCGTACTCGACACGTAGCACGCCTGCGTCAACGCTTCTGAGCGCCTTGAGTTGCTTCAAGGGTGATGCCCTGGAAATTGTGGATTGAGCGAAGGCAGCCCCGCCATTGAGTTGTGTCGCCACGCCGAGTGCCGCGGCGCCCAGGAATGAACGTCGCGGCAGGGATGGCCTGTCTGACATGCGGAACTCGTCGCGACGCTGAAGGATCGAGTGTGCCGGCGCGCCCGGCAAGGTGGTCAGCGGCGTTCTCACTGGGTGCTCTCAGTCACGCCCCGTGCCGCGGTGGCACCCGCTTCGGCGCGAACGGCCTGGCGGTCTAGAGAAGTGCCAGTGACGCGAGCGACGCCGGCGCCCTCACCATACGGGTTGCCCGCACGCGTCGCACCCAGAGCCAGAGACCGCACCGTCTCCTTGTCGGCTTGACCGCGGAACGCTGGCGCGACACCTGAACGAGCCCCCTCTCGGAAGGGATCAGCTGCGTGGGCCGCGGCAAGCGCTTGGCTGCGCACTTCGTCGCGGTCTGCGTTCGATTTGAATTTCAGTACTCCCTGGTACTGCTCGGCGCTCGCACTCATCGCGCAGAGGGAGGAAAGCGCGGTCGCGCCAATGACGAAAGAGAGTTTCATGGCAGGTTCCTTCAGAGGATCGACAAATGGGAAATGGAAAAGGCCGCAGCGCGCGTGGGATGCATTCGAGCACCAGCGAGATCATCTGTTCGGCTGCGCACGGCCCCGGGGGCGGGCGTGTGTATGCACCGAAAGTCGACAAGAAGATCGTTGGGCAACACGCTCATCACCGGGAAGGTATCGAGGATTCCAAATAGCTTGCGGCCTCATCGCGGTCATAGAACCGCCCGTTCAATGTGAAGCCGGACTGCACCGAATCTTTCACAGAGATGACCCCACCAGCCGCGGATCTCGAGACGACCAGTTCGTCGGGCAAACCACCAATCATGTGAATGGGGGCCAGCCGGCCATCTGCGAAGCGCGACGGATAGACATGGCCCGTCTCTGTGTTTCGGAACGCTGGTCGAAATCCGTAGCACCTGTTGTCGGCGCTGACACCTCCACATCCCTGATAGGCCATGTTCTCTTCCTTAAGGATCAACTGATTCATTTGTTCACCTCGTGGTCAATCTCGGACTGGGCCGCACTGTTTTCAGAACTCTCAGAAGAAGCAATGAACTGAGGCAATGCTAGGAATTCAATGCGCTTGTCGGTAGATCTCTCTCTCGCAACTTGGTGTATCCCGGTGGGCACCAACACAAAAGCGTCCATAGGGATTGGTGTTGGACCTTCAACACCGTGATCCCCTGCACATCTCTACCGCGCTTCCCGACACGCCCCTACGCTTTGAGCACGCAACGGCATGGCGACGACAAAAGCAGATTTGCTTACCCAAGCAATTGCGGATCACATCTGCCCGAGTACCACAGAAGGCAGCCGCTTCAATCAACTGGTGACTACGAATCATGACCAAGATCTTTGCGTCCGCATTGCTTTCGATCCTCGCTGCTATGACGGTGCTCTACGCTATGCAGCCAGTAGACGCTGCCGTTCGGGCTCCGGCTTCAGTCGACCGGATCACAGATCCCTTCGCCTCCACAATGAATTTGACAATGCCGCCGCCACAGGAGCCGTACGACGCCACTCCGATCACTCCGGTCGAAACCGTTGGAGCTGCAGCCTACGAGCCCTTCTAAACAGATCGCCCCCCGTGCCAGGCGAGTACTGCGGGAGGACGCTCAACCCATCGCGGCAAATCGGTCGGCGCGCGCGGCGTCGAGGACTGCATCAAGATGCGTATCCATCCGTTCGAGGGGGATGCGGTCCCCAAGCCATGCATTCGGGGCAACGAACCATTGCGTGGCCGACCAGCCGTCGAAGACTCCTGACAGCTCGGCCAACACACGCCGCGTCTCGGTTCTCGCTCCAAGACCTCTTCGGTCAAGCTGAAACGCTGGCACCCAAACGGATTGATTCCATTCGAAGCACAGGATCTCTCCCGAAGCGATCGAGCGCGAGAGGCTCGCGTGGTCACCGGTACCACGTCCGGACTGCAGTTGGGCCAAGTCATGCCAGCGCAAGAGACCGCCCGTCGCTCGATAGGCGTCAAGCAGCGCGATGAATGCGACATCGCGCTGAGACTCTTGCACTCGATCGACAAAGCTGCAGCGTAGTGGGTGCCCAACGGGGCCTGTTGGCGCGCCGTTGCGAATCCCGTTGGAAACTTTCTCAAGGCTGATACTGAGTATGACCATCGATTGCCCCTTCGGAAGCATCACCGACCGTGGTTGACAACGTCGAACAACCAAAGCAGCCTGCTCAGGTATGTCGGCCTGATGCGCACGGCGCACCCCGTAGGACGCGCGCGCACGAGCGGCGCCGGCCGCGATGAAGGTCGCTTGGGCACAGGGGGCGAAGTGGGCATGGACAGGTTAGACATGGCCTATTTCCTTCGCCTCAGAATCTGTACGCGTAGCGCAGTTGCACGAAGTTCTCGCCAGGATTCGGATGCTTGATGCCAGCGTTCGAGAAATGCTGCAGGCGCAGCGTCACCTCTTGCTCAAGCGCCGCACCGAATTGCCAGCCTAAGGCCAGGTGGTCGCCGAAATTGAACGCCGTACTGAATCGCCGCGACCCGTTGCCATAGATCGGGAAGATCCAGTTGGCTCCGATGCCTGCCTCGAAAAAGAAATGACTCCAGCCCCGCGGTCGCAGCCGGATCACCGGCGTAATGCCAACCTGCGTCACTTCATGGCGCCCGGACCACGCCGCGCTCCTCGAGATGCGCCAACGTCCCAGCGAAAAGTCCAGGTACCCCTCCCAAAGTCCCCAATCGTTCTCAAGGCGCCACGGCAAGTCCCATGTGACGCCGATCGTTGCCGATGCGACGTCATCTCCTGCGCCGGCCTGCACGTAGGCCGAGTTGAGATTGCGCAGCAATGCCTCACCGGCATTGGCGGATCCGGACAGCGCCACCGCGCTCAGGAGAATCGATTGAACAGCGCGACCCCGCCAAGTAGCGCGGATCAAGGATGGCAGGCACGATTGCATGAAGCCCCTCTTGTTGGATGAAGCGACGATCAAGATGGAGGCATCCCAACGACGAAGTCGTCCGACGCCTGCGCCGCAATGCATCCAATGCTAGGCACCGGCTTCTCTGCTCGGAAGACTGCCTTGGGGTACTACGGTGTTGTCGAAAAGGCATCAACAATGCGACTGCCTTTGAAGGAAACACTGAGCTCTCTCCTGAGCGAGAGCGAGTTTCTGCGGGCATGACTCACCTTGAGCAGAGAGCGCTTCTGAGCAAATGAACGTCGCGGAATACCGATCCAAGTCATGGACGGAGCGGATGGTTCGGCGCCGATCGGGCGCCCTCAAATCCCGAACATCTGGGATTTGACTGTCCTCAGTGCCTTCGCACGGCCCGGTTACAGCAGGCCGTCGCGTTGGCTGCGCATCGAAGCACGCGGGCCGGCACTGGACATCGGTGGCCGCTCCTCCGTGAGCAAGCCCCGACGACGCGCTTCCCGCAATGCGGCAGTCCGCGTCGGCTCTCCGAGCTTCCCCAGAATGGCTTTCACATGGCTCTTGACCGTGCCCTCGCCGATGCCCAGGTGGCGACCGATGTCCTTGTTGTTCAATCCGCGGGCAATGAGATGTAGAACCTCCAGCTCGCGGCCCGTCGGCACGACAAAAGTCAGACTGTCCAGCAGTTGCTCCGCCACCGAATCGGAAAGGTACCTGCGGCCCACCGCGACGCAGCGCACCGCTTCCGAGAGTTCATCGGCCGTGCAGTCCTGCAGCACGTAGCCGCGGATTCCCGCATCCACGGCCCGGCGAATCTGCAATCCCGCGTTCTGGTCAGTGACGATCAGCGACGAACTCGCGGTACTCCGGCGACTTCGAACGGTCGCGGTCGCACCATGCAGGCCTGTCGCGTAGTCGGTCACGAGGACGTCGGCAGCGGACGCGTCGGTCTCGCCCATTTGCACCGCAAAGTCCGCGCGAGAGCGAAGCAGCGCGGCGATGCCGGCGGCGACATAGGTGTCGCGATGCGTGACTGCCACGCTGATCTTCGAGGCTGCGGCCTGAGCGGTCATTTCGGCTCCAATCTCTACGTCGCCAGTGCGACGATGCTGTTGAATCCGTTCCTTGCCATCTTTGCATAGGGACAGAATCGTTCGGTGCTGCGCACCAGCTCTTCAGCGATGCCCTTCTCGACGCCTGGCAAGGAAATACGAACGTCAGCCGAGAGCGCGAAGAGTCCATCGACCGGATCCCGCCCGAGTGCGACAGAGACCTGAACGCTCGAGCCGCGAAGCGCGATACCGCTCCTGGCTGCAAGCAAGTTGAGCGCGCCGTGAAAGCACGCGGCGAACGCCGCTGCAAACAGCTGCTCGGGATTCGTTCCGCCGCCTTCGCCGCCGAGCTCAGGCGGAAGCCGCAACTGCACGTCGAGGTTTCCATCCTCGGCGCGCACGATACCCGAGGCACGCGCGTGTTCTGCCTCTCCGCCGCTGGCCGTGACCTTCGTCGAATAGAGCGCCAGGAAGTTTGGCCCCTGGTACTTGTTCAGCAGCGTCACCGGCGGGGGTTGCAGCTTGGACACGTTGAGCGGCTCCGCCGCAACTCCTTGAGTTGGCGGCCCCTGACGCGAAGCCCGCTTCGACGGTCCTCGCGACGCAGGGGACGCCGGGTCTGGGCACATCGTTTTCGTGACCGGTTGCGGCGGAGGCGCTGGCATCAGCGAGGCGCCTTGGGCAGCGCGAACCAGGCGTCGAAGTCGAGCGCACCGATGCGCGGGTTGGCGCCCGGCACGAGCGTATCGTCCTTGAGCTCCGCTCCGAAGTAACGCGCATGCACGTCCGGCACCACGGTGCGCGAGTCGCTCGAAGCCTTGAGAAAGCGTTGAACGAGTTCGGACAGGCGCACACGCTCCGGCCCCGCGATCTCGACCACCGCGTTGAGCGGCGAGCCCAAGGTGTAGTCGGCCACCGCCGCCGCGACATCGTCCGACGCAATCGGCTGCACGAAGGCCGGCGAAAGATGGACGGTGTCACCTTCCGCGCCGGATTGCGCGATAGAACCCAAGAACTCGAAGAACTGGGTTGAGTGGACGATGGTGTAGGGCATCTTCGATTCGCGGATGAGCCTCTCTTGCTCGATCTTGGCGCGGAAGTAGCCGCTTTCGGTCAGCCGGGCCGTGCCGACCACCGACAGCGCCACATGGTGCTTGACGCCGGCCTTGGCCTCGGCGGCCAGCAGGTTGCGACCCGAGGTCTGAAAGAAGTCGAAGACGGCCTTGTCTTCAAACGACGGGGAGTTCGCCACGTCCAGCACCACCTGGGTGCCGACGAGCGCGGCGTCGAGGCCCTCGCCCGTGATCGTGTTGATGCCCGAAGCGGGCGAAGCCGCAATGACCTCGTGCCCACGGGCACGCAACCTGTTGACGACCTTTGAGCCGATGAGCCCGGAGCCACCGATGACAACGATTTTCATGATCGCTTTCCTTCGCGAGTGAATGAATCAGGAGAGCTTGGCCTTGTCCAGCCCGAAGACCTTGTCGGAAGCGCCGGGCACACTCTTGAAGCCGATGTTCAGACGACTCCACGCATTGGTGGACATCACCAGGAAGGTGAGGTCGGAAATCTCCTTTTCCGACAGTTGCGTGCGCACACGGTCGTAGATGTCGTCGGGCACACCTTGCTCAGGCAGCTTGGTCAGCACCTCGGTCCACGCCAGTGCCGCGCGCTCACGCGGAATGAACAGTGCCGAGTCGCGCCATGCCGCGAGATGGTAGAGCCGCAGTTCGCGCTCCCCGTGGATCTTCGCCTGCTTGACGTGCATGTCCAGGCAGAAGGCGCAGCCGTTGAGCTGGGACGTTCGGATGGACACGAGATCGCGAATCGGCTCTTCGATGGAGCTTTCCTTGATGGCGTTGAGAAACTCGACGAACTTCTTGAATAGTTCGGGAGACTGCTCGACGTAGTTGACGCGTTGGGTCATGACAGATTCCTTTGAAGAGGCGGCAGATGCCTTGGCTCAGAGCGGCTGAGCTGCCCGGTTTGCGAAGATCGCGATGAAGCGCCTTGATCGTAGGTTTGGGGCGTCGCCCGCGGTAGCCATGCACACGAGCGCACCATGTTGAGCGCCACGCACCAATCGAGCGGCCCAGCGAGATCGCTCAAAGAATGATGTCGTTCGTCGGCTCCGGCAGTGCGGGCAGATCGGCATCGCCGATGATTTCCTTCAACTCGCGCTCAATCATCTTGGCAATCTGCGTGATAGGCACGTCGTTGGCGCTGCCTTCGAAGGGGTTCTCCGTGCTCTCCCCGACCTGCTCCAGCGACGTGTACATCCACGAGATGGTTGCGCTGAACGGAATGACGAGCCAAACCATGCTGCCCTGCATGAAGCCCGCGATGCCTTCGTTGAGCTTGTCAAACTCTTTGAGCAGACCGAACGGAAGCAGCGCACAGAAGGCCCATACGAAGATCGTGTTGATGATTGCGTACTGCCGCGGGTACGGGAAGTTCTTGAGGCGCTCCGCGCGCCCCTGTTGCTCGATGAACTCTTTCAGAATCTTGTTCAGCTCGATGTAGGAAGTGAGCGATATGCCATCCTCGTCCAGCAGTCGCCTGAGCGCGCGCCCCTGAAGCCAGAGCACTTGGGTGGCCTTGTTGCTGGCCTTCAGGATCTGGCGCTGCTCCTCCTCCGACAGATACTTGCACAGCTCCTCGTCGATGGACGTCTCACGTTCGGGAATGCGATAGGCGCGGCGATACTCGGCATGCGAGGCCTTTTCCATCGACTCCCACACCCTAGGCGTCCTGAGTTCGTAGCGCAGGCAGGTCAACCATGCCGCATGCCGCTCGACGAGGTCGCGGGTGTCGGCAGGCTTGGCCACGAAGCCACGGACGCAGATGCCCCAGAACCTGCTGCTGTTGAGGATGGAAGTCCACACGTGCTGCGCATCGGCCGTGCGGTTGTAGGTCTGGACGTTCTTGAAACCGACGATGAACGATGTTGCCGTTCCGAGGAGCCCGACCACGGTCAGCGGAAGCGTGAGCCACCGCAGGCCGAGTACCTGGTAGAGGATCACGGGGATGCCGCCTACCGCAAGCAGCACGTAGATCTGGCGCCGCGTCCAGACGAGAAACTCGGAAACTCTGTAGGTCTTGCCCAGGTGCATGATGGATGTTCGCTAGGCGTGAAGCGCCAGTTCCTCGATGGCTGCGATGACATCGAGCGGCTCGACGCGTTGCCGGGCGTCCTCCTCGATCAGGGCGAACCGGATGCGACCGGTGCGGTCAACCACATATGTAGACGGAACGGGGAGCACCCACAGCCCGTTGCCGTTCAACACCGGTATATCGGTTCCGACCGAGCCATAGAAGTCCACCAGTTCCGGATGGAGCGTGAACGCGATACCGAATCCGTTTGCCGCTTCCAGGGAAGAGTCGCTCAAGACCGTGAACGCGAGCTCATTGTTCTCGGCGGTACTCAGCGAGTTGTCGGGTGTCTGCGGCGAGATCGCCAGCAGCGTGGCGCCCAGCCGCGCCAACTCGCTCTCCTGCTGGCGCCATGCGCGCAACTGCAAGTTGCAGTAGGTGCACCATCCGCCGCGATAGAAGACGATCACCAGTGGCCCCTTGCGCCAAAGCTTGGAAAGGCGCACCGGATTGCCGAAGGCGTCAGGCAGGACCACATCGGGTGCGGGGTCCCCGGCGCGCTTGGCGCGCGCCGCGATCCCTGTCGCATCGAAGACGTCGTCCGCACCATCGGTCAGAGCACCCGAAGCGACGGAGCCGCGTCCGTACAGGTCGGCACGCGTCATGGCAAGCTCCCGTCGGCGATCGCTTCGCCTGCATCGAGCGATGACGCATGCGGTGCGCCGTGCGCTTGGCCGAACGCATCACAGAATGCACGTATCGCACTTCCAGGCGTCTCCTGCAACGCCTCCGAGGCAGCAAGCACAGAACTGACCGCGATCGTCATGACGATCGCAATGCTGCCTGCGGCGCCTTGGAGCCGGCGCGCTCGTTCAGATGTTTTCATGAATGGTCCTCCTGGATCGATGGTTCGCAGTCGTCATCGAGACGCTGTGTTGCGCGGCATCGGGAGCGACGACCCTGACCCTGTGAGCCTAGGCTTTGCCGCGTCGGAACGGTAGGCGGCCGGCGGGGATCGCGGTGTTTCCTGCCGCGCACCAATGCGCCTCGCGGGCAGCGCCTACGTCGGGATCCGCTCAAGGCTGCACCGCGTCCGCCTCAACGGCCTCGGCCGCCGCGACGATGAGGCGACTCACCGCGTTGGGCTTGGAAATCATGACCACATGCGACGCTCCGTTCACAACCACCGTTTTCTTCGACTTCGCTCGTTCGGCCATGAATGCCAGCGCAGCAGGTGGAATGTTCTTGTCACGATCGCCGTAGATGAACCACGATGGAATCGTCTTCCATGCCGCCGCAGGAGCCACCTCGACCAAGGCACTCTCGGTGATGGGCCGTTGCGCGACGGCCATCAGGTAGCCGGCCGCCGGCGGCACGTCGGCAGCGAACTGACTGGAGAACTTGTCCTGGAGGATGTAGAGGTCCTTGGCTCCGTCGGGCAACGAAACGGGCGGCGCAAGCGTCGGACCGAGCGTGCTCCCTGGAAACTTGCCCGAAAGATCGACCGCTGACTCCCCCACATCGGGGGCGAATGCCGCGACGAAGACCAAGGCCTTCACGTTGGCTTTTCCATCTGCGGCGGCAGAGATGACCGAACCACCGTAGGAGTGGCCGACCAGCACGACCGGCCCTTTGACTGACGCGACGAGCGCGGCGACGTACGCCGCATCGGACTTGACTCCCCGAAGCGGGTTCGCAACCGCAATAACGGGAAAGCTCCGGGCGCGAAGGCTTCGCGCCACATTGTTCCAACTCGACGAATCGGCGAAAGCGCCGTGGACCAGCACGATGGTTGGTCTTGCCTGCGGCGCGACGGGCGTCGCCGCGCCGACAGGCGTTGCGAGATGCAAGGTCATGATGCCGACGGCTGCGATTGCCAGCGCCAGGCGCGAGATCTTCTTCATGTTCAAGTTCCTTTGAATGCGGGTTCAGTTGAGTTCTTCAAACAGAGGGATGCGAACTTCATTTCGAGCGATCGGCACCCACACATTGCCTTCGCTCTCACGAGACCGGTTCGCAGTGTCAGCACAGGGCTGACGCCGCTGCTTGGCTTTCCGGCGCCTTCGCGCACGCCGAGTCCGGCGGGGTATGACGTTGATCTCCGCTTGCGCTGCAGATGTCCTGGAAGACAGGTCTTGCCGTGATGGCTGCCGTGGCGAGTTCCAGTTCCACATGGGCCGCGCCTCCTTTCGCGATCACACCCGCGGCAGCGATGGCAATCAGGCAGATCGCCAGGTAGCCCCAGCGCCAGACCGCTTCCATGGCATCTCGCGGCGTGGAATCGGCACTTGGAATATGGACCGAATCGGACGAAGGGGTCGGGGATTGCATGCGCTGCGTCATGGTGATACCTCAAAGGGCTAAGCCCTAGGCCTCAGAACGACTGAGGCACCGTTTCGCGAACATCGCGATTACGGCGCCAATCCTAGAAATCACCCTCGAGAAGCGGTAGACCTGCGACGGGTACCGCCATGTTGACCGTGCAGCATCAATCTGCTTGCTCGCCAGGCCTACATCGAGTCATAGCCTGGACCGTCACCGCCCTGCGGTGCGACCCACACGATATTCTGGGTCGGGTCCTTGATGTCGCAGGTCTTGCAATGAATGCAGTCCTGCGCATTGATCTGAAGCCGGTCCTCTCCCTTGTCATTCCTCAGAAATTCGTACACCCCCGCGGGGCAGTAGCGGCTCTCAGGTCCGGCGTAGGTGCGCAGGTTGACAGACACCGGCACCGTCGCGTCGCGCAAGGTTAGGTGCACCGGTTGGTCCTCGGCATGGTGGGTATTGCTCAGGTAGACAGAACTCAGCCGATCGAACGTGAGTTTTCCGTCTGGCTTGGGATATGCGATTGGGTCGCACTGGCGAGCTTGGAGCAGGCTCGAATGATCCGGTTGCTTGCCGTGCAGAGTCCACGGCGGCGTACGGATGCCGAGCTTTGGCATGAGCAACTGCTCGACGCCCGTCATTACCGTGCCGACGACGGCGCCCTTCTTGAACCAGAGCTTGAAGTTCCGAAACTCGTGCAACTCGGCATGAAGCCAGCTTCGCTCAAACGCCTCTGGATAGGCAGTCAGCTCGTCGCTCGAACGCCCTTCGCGCAGCGCGGCACACGCGGCCTCGGCTGCCAGCATGCCAGTCTTGATCGCCGCATGACTTCCCTTGATGCGTGCCGCATTCAGATAACCAGCTTCGCAGCCCACCAGTGCACCACCCGGGAACACGGTCTTCGGCAGGCTTTGCGGGAAGCCATTGTTGATGGCACGCGCGCTGTATCCGAGGCGTCTGCCGCCTTCGATGTGCGCGCGGACGGCAGGATGCGTCTTCCATCGCTGGAACTCCTCGAAAGGGCTGAGCCATGGATTCTGGTAGTCCAGCCCGATGACGAAGCCCAGCGATACCCTGTTGCCATCGAGATGGTAGACAAAGCCGCCGCCGAATGTGCCGCCATCCATCGGCCACCCCGCTGTGTGAACGACGAGACCCGGCTTGGCTTGCGCTGGTGCGACCTCCCAGGTCTCCTTCAGCCCAATAGCGTAGCTGGCCGGGTCACGCCCCTCGGCCAGGTCGAAGCGCTCGATCAACTGGCGGCCAAGCTGTCCCCGTGCACCTTCGGCGAAAATGGTGTACTTGCCGCGAAGTTCAACGCCCGGCTGGAACGCGTCCGTCCTTTCACCATCACGCCCGACCCCCACGTCGCCAGTGGCCACGCCCTTGACGCGGCCCGCTCTGTCATAGAGCACCTCTGTCGCGGCGAAGCCCGCGAACACATCCACTCCCAGGCCTTCGGCATGCTGCCCCAGCCACTTCACGACATTGCCGAGGCTGATGACGTAGTTGCCGTGATTGCGAAAGCACCTGGGTACCAGGAAGCTCGGCGTCCGCATCGAACGCTTTGCACCGAGAAAAAGGAACTCGTCAGCCGTCACAGGCTGAATCAAGGGCGCGCCTAGTTGCTTCCAATCGGGCAATAAATCATCGATCGCCCTGGGATCCATCACTGCGCCCGAGAGAATGTGGGCCCCGGCCTCGCTCCCCTTGTCGAGCACGACGACCGATGCCTCGGGCATGATTTGCTTGGTCCTGATGGCCGCGGCCATGCCCGCCGGCCCGCCGCCTACGATGACGATGTCGTAGTCGAACTGTTCTCTCGCGTCGACAACGGAAGGGGCGACATGATCGGCCATTCGGATTCTCTGTTGAGCTACGGTTCAAGGGCGATCTGATACCCGTCGTCTTCATGGCGACGGTCGGAGGGCAGGAAATCGATCACTTCACTGGCACAACCGCATTGACGCCTCGGCTCCTCACCAGAACAACAAGGGACTTCGCAGGCCAAACCCCAGGGCAGGTTCACGATGTTGCCTAGGAGGCACCAATGTCATTTGCGCTCAGTAGCGACGGTTCATACCAAGCTGACGGTGCAGCGCATTCCCTCTTGCGCCATCTTCGCGTACGGGCAGGCTTTTTCCGTCTCCGCCACGAGCGCGGCGGCGTGCGCCACGTCCATATGTGGCAGGCTGACTGTGAGCTCGGCCGTGATCCTGAACAGGCCGTCTGAGGGCGCCCGTTCGAACGAGACCGTCGAGGCAATGTCGATGTCCCGGGGCAAGTGCATCTCCTTGGCGGCGGCCACCAGGGTCATTGCGCCATGGAAGCAGGCGGCGAAGCCTGCCGCCAGGAGTTGCTCCGGATTCGCTCCTCCACCGTTGCCCCCCAACTCTTCGGGGAGCCGAAGGGCCAGGTCGAGATTGCCGTCGTCGGAAACCGCCCTGCCCGCAGACCGCGCATGACGGGTTGAAACGCCCACGGTGGTGGCGTAGAGCGGCACGATCGCATGGCAGGCCTGCGGCGCAGCTCCCTTGACAAACAAGGCTGCAAGTTGGGTCATGACGGAACTCTCCTTTGGAATGAGATGAGGCTTTCCAATGCAGTGCGCCAACGGGCGCGCATGCACAACGATGTGACTTCGGGCTCACGTCGACGGCTCCAGCGTTGCGCTTTCAAACCACGCACCCAGCGCGAGCGTCCGGTGCACGGGGCATCGTTGCGCCACCTCCAGCAGCTGCCCGCGCTGCATGTCATCCAGGGAGCCCTCGATGGAGATCTGGCAACTGAAGACATCAGCGGGAGAGTGCTGTTTGTCCTTACGGTGATTTACCGCCGTACGGATGCGCGTCACTGCCCAGCCCTCGCTATCAGCATGGTGACGCAAGGTCATCGTGGTGCAGGCAGCCAGAGCCGACGACAACAGGTCGTACGGCGTCGGGCCCGACCCCAACCCGCCAGCCGGCTCAGGCTCGTCGGCCAACCACCGCGCGCCTCCGGCGCGGAGCGCGAGTTGGAATTTCCCGAGCCTCGTCTCCTCCGCCACGGCGTCCGCGTGAGCCGGCTCGGGCGAAGGCTCGGGCAGGTAGCGCGAGGCCCACGCCGCGATCAGATTGGCCGCGTGCTCCGCGTCGTTGCGGCTCGAAAGCAAATGGTCAGCCTCGTCCAGCGAAACGAAACTCTTGGGATGCCGAGCGGCAAGGAAGATATGCGTGGCGTTCTCGATGTCGACTGTCTGGTCGCGCGGTGCGTGCAACAGCAAAAGCGGTCGTCGCAAGGCCGCGATCCGAACGCCCTGATCGTGCCCACGCAAGCCATCGACGAACGTCTTTCCCACAGACAGGGGGCGTCCGGCAACCTGCACCAGCGATTGCGCCTGGATCTCGAGCCGTGCCAAGCCCTCGGGGTCGAGCAGGTGCAGGAGATGCGCAACGTCGAATGGCGCCGCGATGGTGGCAACCGCCCGTGCGCTAGCAATGTCGCCCGTGGCCGCCAGGATGGCCGCACCGCCCAGGCTGTGTCCTATCAGAATGTCTGGCGGCATTCCTGCCGCCTGCATGGCGTGGGCAGCCGACACCAGATCTCCCACATTCATGCTGAAGCTCGAGTCAGCGAAGTTGCCCTCGCTTTCTCCCAGCCCCGTGAAGTCGAAGCGCAGCACACCGATCCCCGCACTTGCGAGCGTTCGTGCGATGCGTACGGCGGCCAGGTTTTTCTTTCCGCAAGTGAAGCAGTGCGCAAAAAGAGCCCAGCCGCGCCGAACGCCCTCAGGCATTTCGAGGCTGCCGGACAGGCGCCGGCCCTCGCGGTTGTGGAAGTCAAAGGGACGCGTCGGCATGATGCTGTCCGCTACCCACTTGAATCTCCGTGCGGTAGGGGTCCCGTCCGATGATGGCGGTGGCTCGAGCCATGAGGTCAATTCCTCGGCGACGTGGAATCCCGCCAAGACAAGGTGGACAACAGCACGCCGTCTCCATCGATCTCGAACTCGTCAGGTAGCGGTCCGTCGATCCGCTCCAACTGAACCACACCGGCCAATCGCTCCCGCAGTTCGGTCGCCCAGGCAGCACCGTGGGCCATCCAGATGGGACTCGTCTCGTCACCGTCGAGCGAAGGTTCCAGCATCACGATGACGCGCAGGTCGTTGGCATCCGAACGCCCGTCAGGCCGGATCGCCCAGAGGCGGCGGACCGCGGGGGTTGCGTCATACCATGTCTTCAGCGTCGTCGACACGAAGGCGTGCGGGCGGGACGCGTCAAGAAAAGGATCGAGTGTGATTTTCATGGGGATGCGATCGATGAATGATCTGCGTGGGCGGAAGAGGTATCCGCTGGCGTTGCAGATGGGTGCAGAGGCAGCCAGACGCTGAACTCCGCACCTTGGTTGATTCCCGCGGAAGTGGCCTTCACGAACCCGCCATGTGCGGCGGCCAGTCCGTGGACCAGCGCAAGCCCCACGCCGAGACCGCCGTGCAGCCCTTCGCCGACGGAGGCTCCAGCCTGGCTGAACAGTCCAAAGACATCCGGCAGGAAATCGGGAGCAATACCGCGGCCGCAATCGACCACGGAAATCCTGGCAAAGCCGCCTTCCGAGAGCAAGCGCACGAGGATGCGCCCACCTGCAGGTGAGAACTTCACGGCGTTGTCCAGCAAGTTCCCCACGATCTGCTCGAGCCTGAGCGCGTCTGCGTAGCAGACCAATGGACTGGAAGCCCGCACTTCCGTGGTGACGCGTCCCGGCGACCAGTTCGCGCTCAGCGCGGCCACAAGATCCATCACCAGCTTGCCGAAGTTCACCTCGGCGCGATGAAGCGTCAGCTTGCCCGTACGTACCCGGGAAACGTCGAGGAGGTCGTTGATGATGCGCGCCTGGCTCTCGATGGCACGCTGTATCGCATCGGCGATGCGCCGCAGGTGTGTCGGTGCCGTCGATGCCGGCAACCGCGTCAAGAGCTTCGCGTTCATCTGGATGACGTTCAGAGGTTGCCTGAGCTCGTGCGACACGACGGCCAGCACCCTGTCTCTGGTGGCGCAACGCATGTTCATCCGGCGTGCGCGTCGAGCGCGTGATAGTTCTTCATTGGTGTTCCGTGTCTTCGATGCAATGTCCCGCGTTCATCGAAACGCAGCTTCGATGGATCGAGGTGCTTTCAACGTTGGAGTGATCCTAGGCAGCCCTCTGGGCGGCCGGAAGGCCCGCGCAACGGCGCACCGTGTTGCCACGCGAGCACCAATCACGGCGATCGCTTCGCATCGAGTTCCTGTCACGGAGCGCCCTTCTGATCCGTCAATTCGTGTGAGGCGCACTCGCGCCCCGGGGTCATTCAGGCCGTGTTGTCGTGCGCATTGACGGATCAGGCACTCCAACTGTCAGACAGGAATCCCTCTACGAAGCAGCAGTGCACAGGTCGTTCTCATCACGGGCGGCGGCGCCGAAATCTGTCGCGGCATGCGCCCTCGCCTTCAAGGCATCGTGTACTGCATCCTTGGATCGAACGAGGAAGCGGAAGACGCCGAGCAAGGCTCAGGTGGCGGACAAGCGCAAGCGCTTTGCAGTGTCGACCCCAGCCCACCTCCGTCTCGTGGAAGACTTTGCCAGCGCGCTGCAGCGCGGCGGCGCCATCCGGCAACGTGGCCTCGCTGACTCCGCGTTGATCATCTAGCGGGCGTCTGGCACCAGTTCCACCCATGCTCGCTGGCTCTTGACTCGTTCGATCCACTCATGAATGGAGGCAAAGCGCTCCATGTCGTAACCGCCTTGCGAAGCCAGCGAGACATAAGCGAACACCGCCGTGTCCGCGACGGTGTAGCGCTCGCCGACCAGCCAAGCCCGACCGCGCAGCCACTGCTCCAGCTTCTCGAGCGCCGGATAGCCCTCCGCATGAAATCGCTGGATCTCCTGCTGCATATCGCCCGCAAGGCCGCGCAGATGCAGGACGCGCGGAATGGCGATCGCCTTTTGCAGATCGGCCTGTTCGAAGAACAGCCAGCTCAGCACCTCCGCGCGCTCATGAGGATCGTCCGGTAGCAAGGGCGTGCCGTGCGCGAGGTAGAGCAGGATCGCCCCGGACTCCACGATCGTGCGGCTGTTCTCGAGCTGCAGCACAGGGACGCGGGCGAAGCGGCTGATCGCGCGAAACGCGGGCTCCTGCGCCTCGCCCTTCGCGAGATCGAGCGTGATGCGCTCGTACGGAAGTCCCAGTTGGCTCAGCAGGATACGGACCTTCCACGAGTTGCCGGACAGGCGACTGTCATAGAGGCGCAGCATCTTTTCACTCCATCTTCGATTGGGCAGTGACGATTCTCACACCAACAGCGCAACCACGAACAACTCCGGCCCGTCGAGTCGTGTCAGGTTTTGAACGGCAGCGAGATGTAGTGCTTGCCAAGGTCAGTCAACTCGCCGGGCGCGCCCAGCAGGCTCGTATGGTGGAGATCCATGTTCCAGCGGCCGGTGAACCAGGCGTAGCGAAACACGTCGGTGCGCGCCTCGCAGGTGGCGACCATCTCGCTCATCTGTGCCTTGTGCTTTGCGACAGTGTCGATCTGCGCGCCGTCGGCCTGGCCATGCCAGTTCGCGAACTCGGTGATCCAGAACGGTTTGCCGTATTTCCCCAGACCGTCGAGTTGCGCGGCGAGTCCATAGTCATACCAGTGAAACGCCAGGTAGTCGATGTTCGGATCGCGGTTGTTGTTGGACGCCCGGTACGCGCCGAAGAACGCGTCGAGCCACACCACAGGATCGGCAAAGCCCGGCATCGTGCCCCACGTGATGGCCGGGCCGACCAGCTTCACCCCCGTGCGCTTCGCGAGCGCTTCGAAGCGCGGCCAGACTTGTGCCGCTTGCGCCGGCGTGAGGTTGGCCTGATCGGTGAGATTCGGTTCGTTGAGCAGCAGCAGGTGCCGGATGTCCGGGTGACTCAGCAGGAAGGATTCGACTTCGGCTGCCTCGAAGTCGCCATTCCACAGCATTGGATGAAAGTCCATGCCATAGCGCGAGCGGAAGTCAGCGGGAACCTTGCTACTGGGCCGCAGGCCCCAGCCGTACCACCAGCTCACACCAGGCGACAGCGCCGCGAGGTCGGCGGCGTCGGCGAAGTCGTAGGCGACGCCACGTTTGGTGCTCTTGGTGACGGGTACGGGTCCGCCCGGCATCGGGTCGGGAACAGGCGCACCGGCACCTGGATTGGAATCCTCGCCACTGGGTCGCACGCCGCTTGGCGGTGGGGCGCCGCTGGCACCGGCGGAGAGGCCGCCGGCATTGCCGCCTCCACCACCGCAGGCGCCTAGCGCACCGACTGCCGCGGCGGACGAGAGTCCGAGACCGAGAAGCTGCCTGCGCCGCGGGCTATCGAAGTTGCGAGGAGTCTTCACGCGTTCTCTTTCCTCACAGCGACTTGATGAAGTCGATCACCTTGCGACGGTCATCTGCGTTCATCGTCTTGAAACGCTCGCGACTGGCCTTTCCTTGACCCCCGTGCCAAAGGATGGCTTCCTCGACCGTGCGTGCACGACCGTCGTGCAGATAGCGAACCTTGGCGTCGATGCGTTCGAGCAGCCCCAGACCCCACAACGGCGCGGTCCGCCATTCCTGCGGAGAAGCGCGGCCCTGCGGATAGGTGTCGGCCAGTTCCTCGCCCATGTCGTGAAGCAACAGATCGGTGTAGGGGCGAATGGTCTGCCTTCTGAGCTCGGCAAACCTGTGTGCGCCACCGGTCTGCAGCGTCGCCACGTGGCAGGCCGTGCACCGCGCCTCGACAAAAAGCTCGCGGCCGCGTGCCACGCTCACTTGCATCGCATTCTCGGCCTGCACCTGCGCTGCGGTTTCAGCCGGCGACTGCGCCAGGATCTTTTCAGCGTGAATTCCCAACGGTTGCTCCCCTTCGAAGTGGCGTGCGGCAGGCACCGCGAGGAGGCTTGTGTAGCGCACCAGCAGCTCGAGGTCCGCGTCGCTCAACTCGGGACCCTTGCCGTCCTGAGTTCGGCAATCGGAGCCGGACGACGCTTTTCCGCAGATGTGCGTGGGGAGCATGCGCGTGGTCACTCCCATGTCCGCGTTGAGCGCGACCGCCGTCTGATCCATCACGGACGCACTGGTGCCCCGCCAACCGAAGCGCCCGACGCGCTTGACGCTCGGATCCGCAAGGTCGGTGACAATCTGCAGCTTGCCGACCGCGCCATCCGGATCCCCCTTGCTCGCCGTGGCCAGCGCCTCCAGCGTCGATTCGGACACGGCCTCGAGCAGGCCCATCCCGGCAAGATGCGGCGCCGTTCGCACCGACATGCGCGGCGGCAGTTCCAGTGGCTTGCCGGACGTGTCGGTCAGGGTGTAGTGCGGCTTCTGCAGCGTGTACGGCGTGCGATCGGCAAACTGCCCACCCACCTCTTCGTAGCGATCGATCTTCAGTACCGCCTGGCGGCCGTCGTAGGTCTTGCCGCCTTCCGCCACTTGGCCTTGTGCCAACCGCCCCCCGAACCGTCCATCGGTGATCAGATTGCCAGCGCCGTCGCTGTCGCCGGTCAGCACGACCATGGTATTGAGGGGTAGACCGATGCCTGGCGAGCTCTTGCCGTTGCTGGTATGACAGGCAATGCATGCGGCCTGCTGGAATCGGGGACCGGCCTTGCCGGCCTGCGAGTTGAAGAGCGTCGGATTGCCTGCCTCGGCGTGCGTGCCGGTCAGGAATGATGTGTGGAACAGTCGACGCCCTTCGACGAAAGGCTGGATGTTGATGCCGGCGATGTTGGTGCCCGCCTGCAGAAAGAGCATGTCGGGTTGGTTGGACGTGTCTTCCTGCGAGGTCATCATCGCGCCGCCAGCCATCGCCTCGGTCGGCAGCACGCGCGAATCCCAGGGGATCAGCGGATTGCCGCAGCAAGGGCCGCGGTACCACGGTTGCACCCCGGTCTTGCCCACCTGGTACACCATGGCCTCGGCGTAGTAGTTGAAGCGGCCCAGGGCATCACCCTGCTTCCCGGCGAGAAAAATGCCGAGCTCGAATTCCAGCAGGTCGCCCTGGCGCAGTGGGCGGTTCAGCGCCGCGGACCGCGTGATCTGCTTGACCAGCACGAACTCCCCGTCCTTGGGCGGAACGCTCAAGTCGGTGTCGTAGTTGTCGTTCGGATCTTCCGGCAGCGATTCGTAGTTCGCGACGGGTGTCTTCAGTTCTTGCCCCGCACGCAAGGATCCCTCAGGGAGCCGCCTCATCCCGCCGTTGTCACCGTAGAGTGCAACCGCGGCCGGACCATAGGGATCCCCGTCGCGGCGGCCGATGTAGCTGTGCCTGAAATTGGTCCCGTACATCCACCATTGCGGCCGCATCACGATCGTCAGGATGCGGTTGGCCGGGTCCGTCGGCGACGCGTTCTCGTAGATGGTGAGTTCGTGCGTCCGGCGCTCGAAGTAATGAGGCGCGAATGTCAGATACGGGTCATCGCTCGGCGTGCCGTTGCCCACTTCACGGGCATGACGATCGCGTGTTCGCCCACCGACACGGGTGACCAGCGTGCCATCGGACAACGTGTACTGGGTGACCGGCTGCGGATCTGCCCAGGCGAGCGGCTTGTACCCGTCGAGGTTGTCCGGGCCCAGGGCTTCCACCGGCGCGGCCGGTGCAGTGCCCGTTCCGGTTCCGGGCATCGCGCCGCCGCCTCCGCCGGACCCTCCGCAGGCAAAGAGACTCAGGCAGGCAGGCGCGACGAGGCAGACTCGCAGCCATCTCAGCAGACGCTTCGTTCGAGGTGAGGAAAACATCAAGCAACTCCAATGCAGTGCTGGAAAGGGACAGGATTCGCGGGAATGCATCGCAAAACGGGCGCGCGCGGCGCATGCCTCGGTCGAGGCGGGCACGGATGGCAAAGGGATAGCAGCGAGTCTTCGGCCGGCACCTCAGTGCCGAGCCGGCGCTAGGGCGTCAACAAGCGCCTGACAGCGCAAGAGCCGCTGGACGAACGGACCGCAGGAGGCCGCTTGCATGGCGGAAGTTCTGGAGGTTCGCTCGTCGGGCCGCTTCGTCTAGGGCCTGGTGATGCGGGATGCCCTGGGCGGATTTGATCGCCTTGGCGAGACGCTTGATGCCGACCAGCGTCGTCGGGCGAAGATCATCGTTGGACATGCAGTTCCTTCGGTTCACTGCGAGACGTCACCCGTCGACCGTCCCTCGAACCAGGACATGACATGCATACGAAGTGGATGCAAAGGCAGCGCTGATCAACAGCTTTACGAAGACGGGTGGAAGGGGCCTGCCGGGAACCTGTATCCAAATACTACAACAACTTCGTGTCGCCGTGGCAACTAGGCGAGCTGTGCTTGGTCCAGTCCGAAAGCCACGTCCGAGGAACCCGCCACGGTCCTGAAGGCGACGTTGATGCGATTCCAGGCGTTGATCGCGACAACCAGGAAGCTCAGGTCCGAGAGTTCCTTTTCCGAAAAGTGAGCGCGGGTCGACGCGTAGATCGCATCAGGCACGCCCTGCTCGGACAGCTTGGTCAGGGCCTCGGTCCATCCGAGTGCGGCACGCTCGCGCGCAACGAACAGGGGCGACTCGCGCCAAACCGCGATGTGATGCAGGCGCAATTCCCGCTCGCCGTCGAGCCTCGCCTGTTTCACGTGCATGTCTAGGCAGAACAGGCACCCATTGAGCTGCGAGGCTCTGATCGAGACCAAGCATCGCAATGTCCGATCGATCGAACCTTCCTTGGCGGCTGCATGGAATGCCAGGAATCTCTCGAAGAGCTCTGGCGACTGTTGAACATAGTGAATGCGCTGGGTCATTGCGTCTGGACTCCCGAAGGTCGATGAAGAAAGGGCAAGAGACGGATGGACGACTCCGCAGTCCATCGCCACTCGCTAGACGGATGAGAGCGCCGGTTTGTGACAACGCGCCGCGTTGGATCGCCCCCCTCAAAGGGGCAGGGCTTTGTCGGCCCAACAGCCGCTGTCCTCCGCGCCCTGAGTTCCTAAGCTTCACCCAACGGCGACCTCCAGAGTTGCCATGGACCATCGAACGAAAGGATGCCCTGTGAAGATCGCAGTCATCGGCGGAAGCGGGCTCATTGGAATGAAGCTGGTCCACAAGCTTCATCAACGCGGCCACCACGTCATCGCCGCTTCGCCCTCCACAGGCGTCGACACTCTGGCACGAGAAGACCTGGCCGACGCCCTCGCGGGTGCGATGGTCCTGGTGGACGTCGCCGATCCGTCCTCGATCTCGGATGCAGAGGTCATGCACTTCTTCGAGACCTCGACGCGCAACGTACTGGCCGCAGGGCAGGCGGCCGGCGTGCGCCACCACGTGACGCTGTCGGTTGTGGGCGCGGAGCGCCTTCATGAAATCGGTTACCTGCGCGCCAAGCTTGCCCAGGAGAAGAAGATCAAGGCCGCGCTCGTCGCTTACACCATCGTGCGCGCCACGCAGTTCTTCGAGTTTGCGGGAAGCATCGCCGACGCGGCCACTGAAGGCGATGCAGTTCGGCTGCCTCCGGCACGGGTGCAGCCCATGGCCGCCGACGACGTTGCGGAAGCGCTCGCAGAAGTCGCCGCACAAGCGGCCGTCAACAGGATCATCGAGATCGCAGGCCCCGTGGCCATGGGTCTCGACGAGTTCGTCGGTCAGTTCCTGCGCGCGAACCAGGACGCCCGCAAGGTGGTCGTCGATCCCGATGCGCCCTACTTTGGCGCTGCGCTGGACGATCAGGCCTTTACACCCGGAAAGAGTACTCGTCTTGGCAAGACTCGCCTGGCGGATTGGCTCGACCGCACAGTCGAGAAGCGCTGAGTGCCCATGTCCCCTCCGGCGATGCCGCTCAAGCTTTCGAAGGTTGTCACAACACGAGGGACTCCAACGTCTTAGGTATGTGAACCCGATCACCCCCTTTCAACCTCAACTCCCACCACAAGGAACTCTCATGAACCAAGCCCGACTCCCCTGGACCCAGATCGCACCGAAGTCCTACCAGGCCATGGCCAGCGTCAATGCATCGATCGCCAAGTCCACCCTGGGGCCAGCCCTCTCCGAGCTCGTGCAGACGCGGGTCTCCCAGATCAATGGCTGCGCGTTCTGCCTCGACATGCACGCACGCGACCTGCGCAAGCACGGAGAGACCTGGCAGCGCATCAACAGCCTTTCGACGTGGCGCGAAGCCGCCTTCTATTCCGATCGAGAACGCGCGGCGCTGAACTGGGCCGAGACCATGACCCGCCTCGCCGATCAGCACGGCGACCAGGACGGCGCGTTCAACCAGCTCAAGGAACTGTTCAGCGAACAGGAAATCGTCGAGCTGAGCTGGACGATCGCTCTGATCAACGCGTGGAACCGGATGGCCGTCGGCATGCGCCAGCCGCCGTCCGACGCGCCCATCGAGTGAGCGGCGTTCGACCTTCTGCAACCCCGCCCTGCAAGACAGGGCCCCTCAAGGAGAAATGATGTCCATGTCCATCTGGCACACCGGCAAGCACCTGCTTCTCGCATGCGGCCTGCTGATTGCGCAACAAGCCGGCGCAGCACCGGAAGCCGTCGTCACACCTCTGCTGACGCAGGACCTTCCCAATATCCCGGGCAAGGAGGTCCTGATGATCAGCGTGGACTATCCGCCGGGCGCAGTGGATCCGGTGCACCGGCACGATGCACACGCGTTCGTCTACGTCCTCGAAGGCTCCATCGTGATGGGCGTCAAAGGCGGCAAGGAAGTCACGCTCACCAAGGGCCAGACCTTCTACGAAGGGCTCAATGACGTCCACACTATCGGACGCAATGCGAGCAAGACGCAACCGGCCAAGTTCATCGTTACGCTGATCAAGGACAAGGGCGCCGAGTTCTTCATCCCGGTGAAGTAGCGACGCGTGCGCGCGCCAACGCGCGCGTACGGCCCCTCGTCGGTGGCAGTCGATCAGAATGGATGCACCAGACCGCGTCCGGTCGCCTCGATCGCCACCTGAGTGCGCGACATGGCCTGAAACTTGGTGCACAGCGTCGCTACATGCGCCTTCACGGTGTGCGTCGAGATCTCGAGTTGGCGCGCGATGCCCTTGTTGCCGTCGCCTTGCACCACGAGGCGAAGCACCTCGCGTTCCCGCGCCGTGAGCTTCGCGGGCGGCGGACCACTGGCGAGCAACGCGGACGCGGCGCGACACAGATAGCGACTGCCACCGCGCGCCACGTGCCGGATCGCATCAATCAACTCGTGCGCGTCCGAACTCTGCAAAAGACACCCACGCGCTCCGCTTTCCAGTACCTGCAGCATTTCGCCTTGCCGCGCCTGCCGAGCGATGACGATGACTCGAGATCCACGGGTTGTTTCCGCGCCTGCCTCGAGAAGCGCGAGCGCATTCACGGCATCCGCCACGATGACGTCCGGGGTGCCATCGCCGTGGTCATGAAGGACACCTGCCTCGACGCCGGAGGCTGACGCAATCAGCGCCAGCAGACCCGCGGCTAGCAACGGTTCGTCGTGACAGATGCGAACGGAGATCGTGGGCGATGGGTGGTTCATGGTCCTTCTTTCAGCGCCGTGCGGCATCACGTTGACAGGAGCTCAGGCCTTCCTCAGGTGCCGCGCCAGAAATGCGGCGGTCCTGCCGTTGGCCAGGGCTGCTGCTTCGGCGTCGTAGCTGATGCCGCGGTGACGTGCAAATGCGTGGTGGCACCCCGGATAGCGATGGACCTCCACCTGCGGATGGTTCACCAGCGCCGCAACGATTTGCTGCTGAGCCTCCTTCGGGATGTACTCGTCCTCTCCCGCGAGATGCAGGATCAGCGGACTTTCGATGCCGGCTGCCTCCTCGAGATGCAGGTGGGTGTTGCCCGGGTAGTACGCGACCGCCACGTCCGCCCCGACACGCGCGGTCGTCAGATAGGTCATGAGGCCTCCGAGGCAGTAGCCCACCAGGCCCACCTTGCCGGTGGCGTCCGGCATCGCGCGCGCCGCTTCGATCGTTGCGGCGATGTCTCTCACGCCTGCGTCGAGGTCGAACGCGGTGTACAGCGCCAGAGCCTTCGCACGCTCGGCCTCGGTCCGATCGGACAGGTCAAGGCCCGGCTCCGTCCGCCAGAAGAGATCGGGGCAGATCGCCAGGTAACCCTGCGCTGCAAGCTCATCGCAGGACTGGCGCAAGTCGGCGTTGACGCCAAATACTTCATGGATGACGACGACGGCCGGCGCAGGGGTCACGACTGGACGCGCGACGTAGGCCGACAAGGTGCCGTCGACGGTGCTGATCTGGATCTGGTTGTGCATGTTGTTCTCGACCAAGGTCTGCGCGTTTCAGGCATTCAGCCAGAAAGCGAGGTTGCGAACGTACTGTTGGGTGGAGCGAAGCGCCTCGGGGAATCTGCTCATTGCGTCGCCGGGCGGCTCGCTCACGAACGACGGACAGCCCGCCGAAGGATCCCAGTTGTAGTCTGCGAAGTGGTGAAAAGTCGACTGGGCAATGGCCCGCCCGCCGCCCCCGCCGGTGCGTTCGAACGCCACCGCGATGTTGAAGCGCCGACCGGATGCGGTGCTCGCTGCGTCCATGACCACGCGGGCGCTCGCGTCATCCGACGGCGCACTCACTGCGCCTTCGTGCGGATGCGCCGGCAGGTACTGGATGACGCCGGTCGGGGAATGTCTGTCGCGCATCACCGGATGAATGCTGCCGACCGACTGCACTCGCTGGAAATCGCCGTTGGCGCCGGAGTGGTAGTTGGGCCAAGAGATGCGGGCCGCAGAGGGGTTGTCAGGACGATGGCGGTCTTTGTCGGGTTCCAGATTGCTGCTGTGGAAATGATGTGCAGCCCCGACGCCGTCGAGGTCGCAGATCGAGCATCCCAGATCCATGTGGTCCCGAGTGACCATCAGACCGCCGCCCCGTCGCCGAAAGCGACTGATGCCCATGCAATCCTCGGTGGTCAGGCCATCACCGACATCCACGGCGAAGAGCCAGAGTTGATCAACCTCCGAGTCATGCAGATTCGACAGCACGGGATCCGGAACGCCGCGCCGCGTTCGATTGCGAGCCACCACGCGGAACGCAGCTTGCCCATCGTTGTCCTGCAGACCGGACAGGAATGAGCGCAGGCGACTGAAGCGGTCGATGTTCCAGTCATCCGGATCGCCCTCGATCGTGGTTTGCAGCAGCAGGTTCAGCATGGCGTGTCAGTGACGTGGTGACAAGTCGTTGGCCGGGCTCAACCTCGCAGGAAGGCGAGCAGGTCCGCGTTCACCCGGTCCTGCATCGTGGCCGTGAGGCCATGGGGTGCGCCGGGGTAGTAGATTTCCTTTGCCCCCTTGATGAGGCGCGCGGACTTCTTCGCGGAGTCGTGGATCGGCACGATCTGATCGTCTTCGCCGTGCATCACCAGCGTCGGGATGTCGAACTTCTTCAGATCGGCCGTGAAGTCGGTCTCGGAGAACGCCTTGATGCATTCGTAGGCGTTCTTCTGGCCGCATTGCATGCTCCAGAGCCAGAACGCGTCCAGGATGCCCTGCGACACCTTCGCGCCCGGGCGGTTGGCGCCGTAGAACGCCTTCGCAAAATCCTTGTAGAACTGCGAGCGGTCCCCTGCGATTCCGGCGCGGATACCGTCGAACACCTCGATGGGCAAGCCCTCCGGATTCGTTGCGGACTTGACCATGATCGGTGGTACGGCCCCGATGAGCACGGCCTTGGCCACGCGCTTTGTGCCATGTCGGCTGATGTAGCGCGCGACCTCGCCGCCACCGGTCGAATGGCCGACCATGGCGACGCTCTTCAGGTCGAGCGCATCGAAGAGCGTTGCGAGGTCATCGGCATAGCCGTTCATGTCGTTGTTCGATGACGACTGGGTCGAGCGGCCATGACCGCGGCGGTCATGCGCGATGACCCGGAAGCCGTTGCGTGCGAGAAAGTGCATCTGCCCGTCCCACGCGTCCGCATTGAGCGGCCAGCCATGCGAGAAGGTGACCACGGGGCCTTCGCCCCAGTCCTTGTAGTAGATCTGCGTGCCGTCTTTGGTGCTAATGGTGTTGCCGGTCATTGCTGAGCTCCGTTCGGGATGGGTGGTGTGTTGCTGGGGAGAAGCGTCGGCCGCGTCGTGCATGCCGAACGCAAGCGTGCTGGTGGCCACGGCTGCACCGGTTGCAATGAGGTTTCGACGCAAGGGGTTTTGCAGGGATTTCATGGGATTCCTGGTTGACGAGGGAGAGGTTGAGCGCACGCGTTTCGGAGGTCCGTCACGTTGCGCCATGGAACAAATCGTAGGTTCGGCCTCTCGACGCCGGTAGATCCGCGAGAGGACCCAGACTGTTGTTGAGTGCGCACCAATGGTGGCCGTCAGGCCACGGCCGCCGGCATGCCAGTCCCTATGCCGAGGTCTGTCAGGCACTGAAGGTCGGACGCACGGATCTGAGTCGTCATGAAGTCGATGAAGACCCGCATGCGCGAAGGCAGGTGCTGGCGACTCAGGTAGCAGATGTAGTGGCCACGGTCGTCCGGTGCATACCGCACCAGGCACGGAACGAGAGCGCCGGAGCGCAGTGCATCGCAGACCAGGTAGCCGGCCATCTGTGCGATGCCATGCCCGTCGAGCACGGCCTGCAGCACCAGGCTGGGGTCGTTGTAGGTGACCTTGGCCGGCGGCTGGAACTTGCGCACCTGACCATCCACCTTGAACTCCCACTCGTAGAGCCGGCCCGACCCATAGCGAAAATTGACGCATTGATGATGGGCCAAGTCATCCACGCTGTCTGGCAATCCGTGGGCGTCCCGGTACTCGGGCGAGGCGCAGACCAGCATCTGCATCGGGATGATCTGCTTGGCGATGATCTGGGCATCCTCCAGCCGTCCATTGCGAAACGCGATGTCCACACGGTCCGAGATGAAGTCGGTCGGCTTATCGTCGAGGACCAGGTCGATCGACACGTCGGGATAGGCCGCTCGAAACGCGCCGAGCAAGGGCGCCACCACTCGCCGGCCAAACCCAACCGGCGAACTGATCCGCAGATGGCCGCGCGGGGGGCCTTCGCGAAGGTCGCGCATCTCCTCGACCGCCTGCACGATCCGGTCGACCCCGGTATGACAATTGGCGTAGAAGAGATCGCCTTCGCGGGTCAGGGTGGTGCTTCGCGTCGTCCGCAGGAAGAGTCGTACGTTCAGTTGGTCTTCGAGCTTCTGGACGCTGCGGCTCACCGCAGAGCGGCCGATACCCAGGCGGTCGGCAGCCCGGGCGAAGCTGCCTTCGGTGACCACGGCAATGAAGGCGACCACCCCCGCGTAGGTCGTGGCAAAACTCGAGGCCAGGGGATCCGCGCGCGACGCAAGCGGGGTCGTTTCGGGAGAGAGGACGGCAGAGGATGTCATGTGAGCGGCTCCGTGGGCAGAAGGAGACCAAGGGTTCGATCTCGCGAAAGCCAGTGCGGCTACTTTGCTCGCCGGCTCCTGCAATGACCAGTTAATGCCGGTCAAGGTGTGTTATGGCCCGCTCCTGTCAGTTCTCCCGACGTCTCACAACGCGGCCAAGGCCTCGGAGTGCGGCAAGCTGTCGATCGAGGCCCGGATCGCTTCCTTGCGTAGGGAGGGCCGCTCGGCAAGTGTCTCGAAGTAACGAGCGACGTTGGGGAACTCGTCCCACATCGGCGCCAGGCCGAGATATGCCAGGCGCACCAGGTTGACCCCCCAGACGGCATCCGCAAGGGAGAATGAGTCACCGTCCAGGTACATGGATCGTCCGTTCAGCGCACCGTCCAGGTCTTTCAGCAATTCGCCCACCTGGTTGCGAGCGGCTCGCTGGAATGCCGCGTCATGGCGCACCCTCTGGCCACCGGCTTCCTTCGCGATCTTGGCTCGATAGGCGGCGATCAGTTCAGGCTCATGCGCATTGGCAGAAATCATGGCCTCCAATGCCATGAGCTTGTGTTCGTACACCGTTGCCATCGTCGTCCTGAGTGCATCCGGTCGCCCGTCGTCATCCGGATGGAAGCCGTAGAGCAGCGCGGTGTTCGGGATCCGGTCGACGATGCCGACCTGGCGCATCACCTCGGCCATCGCATTCGGATCCTGCGGAACAAGCTGGATCGTCTCCCGCGACAGAGCATCGAGATAGCAGCAGATCCTCAACGAATCCGCGATCACGCGTCCGCCCTGGTGATCGACAAGCAGTGGCACGACGCACGGATCAAAGCCTTCGGTCTCAACCGAGGTACGCCCGCTGTAGCCCGCGACGAACGGCCGATCCAGTTCCCGGCCAGCGATCAACCGAAGGCGCACATAGGCAGGGGCGTAGTGCTCGGCAGGGATGAGGCCCTCCGATCCCATTGAGCCCAGGATGATCATCTCGTTCGATCGATAGGACAGACGCTTCTCGTGGAGCACCGTCCGCACCTTCTGCGAGCACAGCGAGCTCGCGGCATGGAACAACTCGAATCGCGGATCTGCTTCATCGCCCACGATGGTGGCGCGAGCGGGATCAACCATCGCGGCGCGAGCCGCAGCAGTCATTTTCATCAACGGCCGATCGATCGTCATGACATCACTCTTGATCGCTTGCATGGCAGGTACTCCATCAGGTTCGATGAGCGGCACTCTAGGTTCGCCCACTTCCCTTGAGAAGCCGGCAATCCTTAGACGCAGGTTCCGAGGACGGCGAACGGTCTCACTCGACTTCATCGTCCACGTTCCTGAACGCTGTGTTCCGCAAAGACCTGCACACAGCCTTTGCGCGATGGCCTATCTTTTCGCTTCAGATCTGCCTCGAATCCACAACCCATGAGCCACACCCGTCCGTCCCCCGTCGCAGCCCTGCGCGCCCCCGGCCTTCGCGAGGCGCTCGGCGCGCTCGCGACCCGACGCACAACGACCGTCGGGTTGATCGCTCAGGCGCTCGAATCGGCCGAAGCGTGCAAGCGAAGCGTCAACGCCTTCTCGGTCATCGACTGGGATCGCGCCCTGAAGGCGGCGGCAGACAGCGATCTTCGCTATGCGGAAGGCAGGCCACGCGCGCTCGAAGGGCTGCCCATCGGCATCAAGGATCTGATCGACACGAAGGATGTCGAGACCCGCTACGGTTCGGCGGCCTATCTGGGTCACGTCCCTGGCGCCGATGCGGAAGTCGTAAGGCAGCTTCTCGCGCAAGGCGCCATTCCCATTGGCAAGACCACGACGCATGAGTTTGCGTGGGGTGTCACCACGGCCAGTACTGTCTATGGAGACACGCTCAATCCGCTCGACCGTGCGCGTTCGCCCGGTGGATCGAGCGGCGGAGCGGCAGCTGCCATCGCCTACGGTTCTGTCGCGGCCGGTCTGGGCACGGATACGGGCGGGTCCGTCCGGATTCCCGCTGCGCTGTGCGGGGTCGTCGGGTTCAAGCCGACGTTCGACACACTCTCCACGCGCGGCGTGTTCCCGTTGGCCCCGACCCTGGACCATCCCGGCGTCCTCGGGATGAGCGTCGACGATGTCGTGATCCTCGCGCAAGCGTTTCAAATCGAAGTTCCCGACGACGATGCATGGATCTCCGCGCGGTTGGGAGTCCTGCGCGAAATCCCGCCCATTCCCTTGAGCCCCGACATCGCATCCACTTTCGACGATGCGATGGACTGCCTCGCTGAGGTGTTTGCGTGCCTGAAGGTCAGCCCACCGGGTCTCTTCGATGACGTCTATGGCGCGTTTGCCAGCATCGTCCTGACCGAGGGAACGATCGAACACTTCAGGCGGAACGACTGGGATCGCATCGTCAGCCACTACGGTTCGGAGACCGTCGAGAGGCTGGAACGCGCGAAGACCGTGAACCTTCGCGACTACGCGTGGGCCCAGCAGGCCCGGCGTCGCTTTGCGGCGAACCTGCACGAGCTCATGTCGACGATCGACTACCTCGTCCTGCCGACCTGCCCTTGCACGGCGCCGCTGATTGGCGCGCACGCTACAACGATCGGCGGGTGGTCCGGCAGCGTCCGAGAAGCCTTGATGACCTACACGGCGCCATTCAACGTCGCCGGATTTCCGGCGATCTCGATTCCCTTGGCCTGGTCGGGCACCGCCCTCCCCGCGGCGCTGCAAATCGTCGCCAGGCCGGGCCAGGACGGGGCCCTGTTGCAGATCGCGCAGCAGATGGAGTTGATCCTTCGCGCCGCACCTCGAATGAACTGACACCCCAAGCAATCCACAGGAGAGCCACGATGAGCGATACCCCCACCAATGTCGTCGAGAACCGCGCGTCCACCGGTTCGTTCACCGGGCAGACGCCCTACAGCGCATGGATGCAGACCGACGCACTCCATTCGCTGCAACGCACCGTGAGCGATCACCCCGGCGAGCACGCGTGGATCACGCATGTGCAGGTGTCCGAGCTCTACTGGATGCTCATCATCAAGGAGATCCAGACGGCGCAAGGGTTCCTGCGCGCCGACAACCTGCGCCAGGCTCACCGGACCTTGCTGCGCGTGGTCGCCCATCAGGAGCCGCTCCAGGCCATCTGGCGATCGATCGACTGGATGACACCAACCGACCTGTTGGCCATCCTCTCGCGCGCGGTGGCCACCTATGGCAAGGACACCGCTCTGCAGGGATGGACGTACCGGCAGATGGTCTACCTGCTGGGGATCAAGCAGCCCCAGCACCTTGAGCACTTCAAGCCGCAACCCCAGCGCTGGGCCCAGCTCAACCAGGCGCTATCCGAGCCAAGCCTCTACGACGATGTTCTCGCTTGTTTCAGCCGCATCGGCATGAACGTGCCGAAGGCATTGCTCGAACGCGACCTGAGTGCGCCCTACACGCCCAGCAAGGAAGTCGAGGAGCTTTGGCGTGACATCTACGCCGATCCGGACGGGAACGTCGAGCTTCAGCAACTTGGAGAGACGCTGGCGGACATCGCCGAGGGCTTCAGCCAGTGGAAGCATCGCCACCTGATGGCGACGCGTCGGACCTTCGGCGCGCGGCCGGCCTACTTCGGCACCGAGGGCGTCGCGTGGCTGGTGCCCACGATGGACGAGATTCCGTTCCCGGAACTCTGGTCGGCGCGCACCTTCATCGGAGATCCGCCGCCCGTGTGCCCGCACATGGCCGGTCGAAGAAGCTGACAATGCGAGATGTCGCCACCCTCTTCGCACGTCAAGGCCCTGCTCATCGAGTCTTCGACTCCGTGCGCGGGGGAAGAAACCCCTTCGCGTGGGCCAAGTCCGGCCAGGGCAGCACCGTTTCCCCGGACACCCGCCACTTGCCATTGGTCCGCCGAAGCCTGAGTTCATAGAGCGCCGGGTCCGCGTCGTCGCTCATGCGTCGAAAGAGGATGGCGGTTGCCTCGTCGCCTTGCTCCTCGATGTGCAGGATTCGCTTCTCGGTGGACAGCGGCTTCTCGCCTGCATCGCGGCGGCTTCTGAACTCGTCCATCATTTGCGGCTTCGAGAAGCGGGCGACTTCGCCCTGCGGAGTGAGCACCAGAAAGCCGAGATCCTCGGTGTAGAGCTTCTCCATTTCATCCATCCGATAGTGGCTTCCGGTTTCGGCGAGCACATCGATGAACGCAACGATCTCTGGGTTGTGAGATGGGGACATCACTTTTTCCTTTGCTGAAGATGGGGTGCACGAAGCTCACTTCGCGAGCTCGCCTGAATGATGTCGGGCGTGCGACAAGGTAGACACGCCGTTTCGCGCCACGTGCCCCTCTCTCTTTGGAGCTAGTGCCGCCATCAGCACTGCAGAGCCCGAAGCGGCATGGATCGTTCGCCATTCCCGGACCCTGCGTACAAGCATTGCCGCCTTCTCAGGCGGGCACCGCGTCCCTACGATTTCCTCGCCTTCATCAAAGCGTCACACACCACGAGGAACCCACCATGTCAGCGAACCTACGGATGGAAAATTTCGAACTGAATGCAAGCCCGTTCATTGATGACCTGATCCGCGAGCGGCGCACCAAGCGCGGCTTCCTCGATCGACCCGTCTCGCTCGACGTGGTCCGGGACATTCTTTCGATTGCGAAGTACGCGCCCAGCTCCAGCAACACGCAACCCTGGCGCTGCTACGTCGTGACGGGAAACGCACGCAAGCGCCTCACCGCGGCAGCGGTGGAGGCGTTTCGCGCCGGCCCGGAGAAACTGGAGCCCGAGTACCCCTTCTTTCCACAGCCGCTTCACGATCCGTACTCGACCCGCTTCAACACCTTTCGCGGCCAGCTTGGCGATGCGCAAGGCGTCCACCGCAGCGACAAGGCTGGACGCATGCGTGATGTCGAGCGTCAATTCCTCTTTTTCGACGCGCCTGTCGGCATCATCTTCACGATGGATCGGCGCCTCGAATGGGCGAGCTTCATCTGCTATGGCTGCTTCTTGCAGAACATCATGCTGGCCGCCAGGGGCAGAGGCCTCGACACCTGCCCTCAACAGATCTGGTCGCTGCAGTATCCCGTGCTGCGCACCGAGCTCGGAATTCCCGAAGACCAGATGGTGATCGCCGGCATGTCGCTCGGATGGGCAGACAACAGCATGCCCGAGAACCGGATGTCCTTGCACAAGGTGCAGATGGACGAGTTCACCTCGTTCATCGATGCATAGGCGCGAGCATCCGAAGAGACGCTCCATCGAACAACCCGCTTCATCCAAAGGAAACTCCCATGTCACTCATCAAAGGCTTCCACCACCTGACCGCCTGCGTCAGCGGCGCACAGGAGGACGTTGATTTCTACGTCAAGCTGCTGGGACAAAGTCTCGTCAAGAAGACCGTTCTGCTCGACGGCGAAGAGCCTGTCTACCACCTCTACTACGGCAACCCCCAGGGCGATGCCGGCACCCTGGTGACGTCCTTCCCCTTCAAGCAGAAGGGCGTGAAGGGACGGCGCGGCTCGGGCCAGATCAAGGTGATCAATTATTCTGTGCCCAAGGACTCCCTCGACTTCTGGCGCGAACGCTTCAGCGCCAAGGGGATCGCCTTCGACAAGGACGTCGTCGAGCGCTTCGACGAACGGCGACAGCGTTTCCAGCATCCCTGCGGCATCGAGTTCGATCTCGTCGCATCGGACCGGGACACCCGCCCTCCCTGCTCGGCCAGCGACATTCCGCACGAGGTCGCGATCCGCGGCGTTCACAGCATCACGTTGTCGCTTCGCGAGGTGGCCGAATCCATCATCTTCATGCAGGACGCGCTGGAGTTCCGCTACGCCGGCGAGTCCGGCGCTTATCACCGTTTTGAAACCGCCGACGGCACCCCTGGCACCGTCGTCGAGTTCCTTCACGAGCCGGATCGCTTGCAAGGATCGTCCATCTACGGCGAAGGCACGATCCATCACGTGGCCTTCGCGGTGGATAACGTCGAACAGCAAATGATCATCAAGGAGAAGCTGATGTCGATGGGCCACATCGACACGTCCGAATCCGTCAATCGCAACTACTTCCGTTCGATGTATTTCAAGATGCCCGGCGGGGTCATGTTCGAGGCGGCCACGACCGACATCGGATTCGCCATCGACGAGGAGCCTGGTCACTTCGGCGCGGAGTTCCAGCTCCCGCCGTGGCTGCGCGACCGCAAGCAGGAACTTCTCGGACGCCTGGAACCCATCGCGGTCTGAATTCGTCGCCGCGATTCCACCCATCATCAAATGCAGGTCCTTCCCATGTCCAAACCCAAGGTTCTCATCGCTTTCTATTCGCGCAACAGTTCGACCGAGCTTCTGGCCAAGGCGGTCGCCGAAGGTGCCATCGCTGAGGGCGCCGAGGTCCGGCTTCGCCGAGCCCGCGAGTTCGTCAGCCATGACGTCATGCGGCAATCTCCCGGCTGGTCGGAGCGCGCCACCGAGATGAACACGAAGTACGAGGCTCCGACGGAAGCAGATGCCGAATGGGCGGATGCCATCGTCTTCGGAACACCGACGCGATTCGGATCGATCTGTGCAGAGCTCAAGGCCTACATCGACACCCTCGGTGGCCTCTGGTTCCAGGGCAAACTCAATGGCAAGGTCGGCTCGGTCTTCGGCTCGACCTCCTCTAAGCACGGCGGCAACGAGTCGACGCTCCTGTCGATCTACGCGCCGATGGCACACCTCGGCTTGATCATCGTGCCGCTCGGATATGCCGATCCCGCGATGTTCAAGGCGGGCACTCCCTACGGAGCGACACATGTCTCCCAGAGAGATTCCGTCATGCCCGACGCTGACCATCTCGCCGTGGCCAGCTTCCAGGGAAGGCGCGTCGCATCGGTCGCCCAGGCGCTGGTCCGCGCGAGCGCACGCACTCTGGAGACCGTCGCCTGATCGAGAGTAGGACAGACAGGCCGGGCCCGCTGCCGGACGCGGCCTTGCAGGTCTTGACGCAGAACGGGACGGTCCATTGACCGCCGCGCCCATCCGGCGTCATGCTGCGGCCATGCGCCACCTTTCATCAGGCTTCACATGCTGGATCTGAAGGATGTCTACTATTTCGTGCAGGTCGTGGACCGCGGAGGCTTCACCGCCGCCGGCGTCAGCCTTCGCCTGCCCAAGTCGACATTGAGTCACCGTGTTCAAGAGCTCGAAGCGTCCCTGGGTGTTCGCCTTCTCAACAGGACCTCCCGCCAGTTCGGAATGACCGACATCGGCAAGGAGTTCTATCAGTACGCCATCGCGACGCTGCAGAGCGCGGAGGCCGCTGAAGAGGCGGTCCGGCAGAGACTGACGGAGCCGAGCGGCGTGATTCGACTGACCACGGCTGTCGAGATCGCCCAGTTCGCTCTTCGGGATCTTCTTCCCATTTTTCTCAATCGGCACCCGAAGGTCCGTATCACCGAGATCGCGACCGATCGCTATGTGGACATCGTAGGCGAAGGCTTCGATCTCGCGATTCGCGGTCATACGACACCGCTGCAGGACTCTACGCTGGTGCAGCGGGCGATCGCCCACGTTCCGTGGTATCTCTTCGCCGGGCCCAAGTACCTGGAGCAGATGGGCGTGCCCGAACGTCCGGAGGACCTGGCGCAACATGCCACCATTTCCATGGTGCGCAACGGACCGCTGCAGTGGCGCTTGCGGGGACCCGATGGCGCGGAGATCGACATGCCCATCGACCCCAGGTTCCAGAGCAACAACATGGTCGCGCTCAAGGAAGCGGCATGCGCCAACCTCGGCATCGCCGCACTGCCCGGCTACATCTGTCGATCGGAACTGCAGGGCGGTACCTTGCGGCATCTTTTGCCCGACTGGGTGGCTGCAGACGCTCGCATGTCCGCACTGATACCCTTCCGGACAGGATTGCTTCCGGCTGTGCGTTCGCTGGTGGATTTCCTCGCGGTCGAGATTCCTGTCATCACGGCATTCGATCCGCCCTGAACACGCCGGACTTCCATCGTCCACCGGCATGGACGCTACGTCTGAGTTTCGACGGCTTGTGAGCGGGTACTCGAGGCTCTATCTTTTCGATCCTGTTATCGAAAAGGTCGATCGAAATGAATCAGTACAACTGCTTGCCGCAGGACGGTGTCTTCTGGGGCGAACACATTCTGCAAAGCACGGTGGCGCGGCTCGCGGACTATGGGATCGGCCACGCGATCACGTTCACTGTCGAGCCGTTGGCGAAGCTGAACCAGACCCACGTGCAGCCTAATCTGAAGCAAGGCGTCGGCACCTTCACGGATCTGCCTGCGCACGCTCCCGACAGCGCCATCCAGCAAGGGCTCGATGCCTGCGAGCGGGCCGGGGCCGAGTCGATCATTGCCCTCGGCGGCGGATCCGTCCTCGACGCTGCCAAGGCCGTGTCCCATCTCCACCATGAAAGGACCGGGCGGTTCCTTCCGATCGCAGCATTGCCCACGACGCTGTCCGGCTCCGAGTTCTCGCACTACTTCGGCATCACCGAAACGGACGGCGCGCAAAAATTCAAGCGCAGCTACGCTGTGCGCGAGACCACGCCGAAGGTCGTCGTGATCGACCCCGTACTCGTGCTCGATACGCCCCGTGCGCTGCTTCTGTCCTCGGCCGTCAAGGGGATGGATCATGCGGTCGAAGGCATGCGCAAGGTCACCAAGGAGCATCCGCACGCGATCATGGCCGCCAGCGGCGTGGCACGATTCCTCAGAGTGCTCGAGAAATGGCCGAAGGCCACGCAGACCCGAGAGGCCATCGAGAAAGGCCTGGTGACCACCGATGACCTACTGCAACTGCAATTGGCCGCCTGGCAGTGCTACTTCTCCCCCGCCTCGGTCATCTATGGACTGAGCCACCGGATCGGTCACATCCTCGGCGGAACCTACGGCCTGCCGCACAGCGCGACATCCTGCATCACCCTCGCGCCGGTGATCCGGGCCTGCGCGGACTTCTATGGTGAGAAGCTGGAAGTCTTCGCTGCATCGGTCGGAGAGGATGATGTCGCGACGCAGTTGGCAGAGAAGATCTCGGGCGTGGTGAAGACGCTGGGGCTGCCCGATCGTGTCAGTGCGTTCGACCTCGACAAGGCCCGGCTTCCGGAAGTCGCCACGCTCCTGAAGAAGAACTATCCCAACGAGGTTGCCGACCTTGGCGCCGGCGCCTCGGCCAAGCTCGACGCGCTGCTCGAGAGTCTGTGGTGAATCTCGGCAGTCCCCAATCGCAGGGTGACCCGGGAGAATTCGGGTTGATTGTCGCCGCGCAAGTGTCCGAGCTCTGGTGGGCGCTGATCGTCAGGGAGCTTCGAACCGCCCAGGAGCAGCTTCGCGCCGACAACCTGACCGAAGCCTCCCGATCGCTCCGACGCGCGGTCACCCATTTCGAGCCTCTGAACGCCACCTTGCGCTCGATCGCCTGGATGACGCCGAACCGCTTGTTCGTCTTGCTGTCCCGGGTTTCAGTCCAGCTTGGACAGGACACGGCCTTTCAAGGCCCGATCCATCGTCAACTGATCGATCTGCTGGGCCTCCAGCAGGTAGACCAGCTGCAGCCGGCACCTTCTCGGTCCCGACGTCGCGAGCGACCGAGCCCAGCGCTCGCCGCCGAGCCCAGCCTTTACGACGATGTGCTCGCCTACCTGAGCCGCATCGGGTTGACCGTGCCGGCGCATCTGCTCGAACGAACAGCGGGGTCACCCTATGTGCCCAACGAGACGATCGAGCAAATCTGGCGCGAGATCTACGAGGATCCCTATCCGGACGTTCCGCTGCAGCAACTCGGCGACACGCTCGCGGAGATCGCCAACGCATTCACGGACTGGACCGGCCGGCTCCGAAAGACAACGCGCCGAGCGTTCACCGGTCGTTCGCCAGTGGCCAAAGGTGGCGAGACCTCGGCGCCTACTTTCGATGAGCTTCCGTTTCCGGACCTCTGGCTGGCGCGCGGCTTCATAGGAAGCGCTCCCGAGGCACACCCCCTCGCGGCCTGACGCGCGCGCGCCCCTTTATCCGTCGACGCGAACGGCTCGCCCCACGGACGCCCCCAGTGCGCACATCACGATGCAGAGCACCACGCAGGCCACGAGCGGTGCGGTCCAGTTTCCCGCGAATTCGTGCAGAACGCCGACGAAGATCGGTCCCACAGCCGCCATCAGATAGCCGATGCACTGCGACATGCCGGAGAGCGATGCAGCGACCTGCTGAGTGCCTGCGCGCAGCCCGACGAAGGCGAGACTCAGGATCAGGGCGGCCCCCATCCCCATTCCGAAAGCGAAGACCCAGAACCCGGCCCACGCGGGCAGCGCCAGCAGGCCCACCAGTGCGCAGCCGCTCAATGCCGGCGAAGCAACGGCAAGCCAGCGCTGGTCAGGCAATCGCTGAAGCAGCGGCACCAACAGCAGTGCGGGCACGGCGCCCGCCAGTTGCATCCATCCATGGAGCGTTCCGGCGCGTGCGCTCGAATAGCCTGCGTCGTGCAGCAGCGAGGCCAGCCACGCGATGGCAGCGAAGTGAATGAAGCAGGTCAAACCCAGATAGCCAGCCACCTGCCAGGCCAGGCTCGAACGCCATACCGATTCACGCGGCGTTGGTGCCGAAAGAATGGGACTCGAGCGCGTCTGGCTGCGCAACTGGGGAAGCCAAACAAGGGCCGCGATCAGCGGCAGCCCTGCTACCGTCGCCAGCGCGCTTTGCCAGCCGGCGCGCAGTACGTGTTCAAGCGGCACGGCAAGCGCGGACATTGCGCCCGCGGCGGCGATCATCGCCAGCGCATAGCAAGCTGTCAGCGCGGCCACCTGCCGCGGAAAGTCTCGCTTCAGGAGACTGGGCAGCAAAACGTTGGCGATCGCAATCGCGCCACCGATCAAGCCTGTTCCGACAAACAGCGCCGAGACGGTCCCGGCCGACCGCAGCACGATGCCGCAGATCAGCAGCGCCAATGCGCCAAAAATCGCTCTTTCCAAGCCATGCCGACGCGCGATCGGAGCCGCCATCGGCGAGACCACGGCGAATGCAAGCAGCGGCAGGGTCGTTAGCAGTCCGGCCTGCGAGGCGTTGAGCATGAAGCTGTCACGAACAGGATCAAGCAGCGGCCCGAGCACGGTGATCGGTGCACGCAGGCTCGCGGCAACGAGCAGGATGCCGGTGATGAGAAACGTAGGACGAAGTTGGACGCGCAGCGGGGAAGTCGAGTGAGGCATGCGTTGAAGCTGTTCGGAACGAAACCTCACTCTAGTGATTGCCCACGAGTCTGAATCTGCATGCATCGACGCAAAGTCTTCAAATCCGGTCAAATTGAGTGATGTCGTCGTCAGGTCGGAGCCCATGGACTTTCGAGTTCGATGCGATGGACGCGACCATCGCTGCAGTTCAGATTCGAACGCAACATGTCGTCGAGGAGTTGGCCACGCATAGGCACCGGCAGGGCCAGCTGGTGATGGTGTTGCACGGCGCCGTGACCTGCGAGGTACAGGGTGCGCTGTGGATGGCGCCCACGCACGGCGGGCTGTGGATACCCGGGGGCGTTCCGCACAGCAATCAGATGACCGCCAACGGCAATGCCTGCTTTCTCTTCGTCGAGGATGGCGCCGTGCAGATGCCGACGACCTGCTGCGCACTGGCCATCAGCCCCTTGCTGCGCGAACTGGTCATCCATCTGGCTACCTTGCCGACAAGGACGCAGCGAAATCCGGAAACCGTGCGGTTGCACGCCGTGCTGCTGGATCAGCTCGTGCGCATGCCGACCGAGACGATGCACCTGCCCGTCTCCGACGAGCCGCGCCTGCGACGGCTCATCGACGCCCTGATGCGGGATCCGTCCGATCGCACCACCGCGTCCCAATGGGCGTCGCGCCTTGCAATGAGCGAGCGCACATTCAACCGGTTCCTTCAATCGGAGACCGGCCTGACGTTCGGACGTTGGCGGCAGCGGCTGCACCTGGTATTGGCCCTGCAGTGGATGGCATCCGGTGCGTCGGTGCAGCAAGCCGCCGATCGCCTGGGCTACGAGACCGTGACCGCCTTCATCGTCATGTTCAAGAAGTCCATGGGGACGCCCCCTGCACGCTATTTCTCCGAGCGTCGATCGCGCCGTGGTGCCTGAGCGTCACGCCGTGGGGTCCAGTGCACCGAAGCGGCAGCCTCTCCGAGCGCGGCGTCAAGCGCGCCACGCCATGTCATGCGCATCCCGGCCCCAGGGCATTGCTGCCTGCCCGGCAACGCCGTGTGGCCTGTTTGGCTGCTACCGCGTCCAAGGGGCGGCCCCTACGATGCCGCCATGCATGAAAAGCAAGCAACCTCGCCTGAAGAGGCTGGCGATTCCCGACTGGGTATGACGTCCACCGCTGATGAAGTTCTGTCAGGCATCGACCTGCGCGGGAAGCGCATCCTCGTGACCGGTGTGTCGTCCGGGATCGGCGTGGAAACCGCGCGGTCCTTGGCCGCGCGCGGCGCGCAGGTCATCGGCACCGCCCGGGACCTTGGCAAAGCCGCAGACGCCACCGCGCCGGTCCGTGCCGCTGTGGCCGGCGGCGGCCTCGAACTGGTCGCACTCGACCTGGCCTCGCTCGCGAGCGCGCGCAGCTGCGCCGATGCTCTTGTTCGCGACGGGCGCCCGTTCGATGTCGTGATCGCCAACGCGGGGGTCATGGCGACACCGTTGGGCCGCACGCGTGACGGCTTCGAAACACAGCTGGGTACCAACCATCTCGGCCACTTCGTGTTCGTCAATCGCCTCGCCCCCTTGATCGCCGACGGTGGCCGGGTCGTGGTCGTAGCCTCCGCCTCCCATCGCTCGGCGAACTTCACGCTCGATGATCTGAACTTCGAACGCACCGCGTATGAGCCCGGAATCGCGTATGCGCGTTCCAAGACCGCCAATATCCTGTTCGCTGTCGAGTTCGATCGACGCCACAAGTCGCGCGGCGTGCGCGCGACCGCCGTGCATCCCGGAACCGTCCGCACGGAGCTCGGACGGCATATCGGCCTCGAAGCGATGGATCAGATCCTGCAGCGAATCAGCGTCGACCTGGTGGCACAAGGCCAGCCACCGTTCCAATGGAAGAGCGTGCCTCAGGGTGCAGCGACTACGGTGTGGGCCGGCGTCGTCGCGACATCCACCGAGGTCGGTGGCCGGTACTGCGAAAACTGCCACGTGTCCGAGGTGGTCGACCGGGCTGTCAGTCCCGTTGCCGAAGGCGTTTGCTCGTACGCGCTCGACCCGGAAACCGCAAGACGGCTGTGGAGCAAGAGCGAGGAATTGGTGGGTGAGCACTTCTGAATGCCGCAGCGCCGATGGCATGCCTGCGTCAAGAGAAGGACACCAATTTGGCAGCAAGGAAATCAATGAAGAGGCGCGCCCTTGCGGGAGCGTGGCGTCCGAAGGCGTGCAATGCATACACCGACACCAACGGAAGTGGAACCTTCGGCAGCACCGGCTTCAACCTGCCGGCGTCGATGTCGTCCTGGATGGCAAAGCGCAGCATCTGCACGATGCCCATCCCGTTCAACGCCGCAATGCGCGTCGCAACGCCACTGTCCGCATCGAGGACACCTTCCGGCGTGAAGACGCTGCCGTCGGCGAACTTCAACGGAAAAGGCCTGCCGGCGAGCACGTAGCGGACGTGATCGTGATCCCGAAGCGCTTCCTTGCTCTTTGGAGCGCCGTGGGCGGTCAGGTATGCCGGCGACGCCGCCAGCACCATGGGCAGCCTGGCAAGCAAGCGCGAGGTCAGGTCGGAGTCCGCGACATCGCCTGCCCGCACCGCGATGTCGAAACCTTCGCGGATCAGGTCAACGTGCCTGTCCGTCAGGCTGATCTCAAGCTTGAGCCCTCGATGTCGGGGCAGGAACTCCCGGGTCAGCGGCTCCATCAGCACCCGGCCCAGATCTCCGGGTGCCGTCACGCGCAAGAGGCCTTGGGCCGTCGCCGTCGCGTGCATCACATCGCCCGCCTCGTCGAGCGCGCGAAGCAGCGGTGCGACGCGTTCGAAGTACGCCGCACCCTCCTGGGTCAGCGTCAAGGTGCGGGTGGACCGCTGGAACAGACGCACGCCGAACCGCGCCTCGAGCCGCGCCACGCTCTTGGAGATTGCCGATGGCGAAGTGCCCAACGCCCGCGCCGCACCGCTGAACGAGCCGGCCTCCACCGTGCGCACAAATGCGATCAGACCCTGGGTTCGATCCAGCATCGATTCAACTTCTTTTGGAACAAATGTTTGTCAAATTATGGACTACTCAATCCATTCAGGAATACCTAAATTCGTTGCATCAACCAAGGAACAACTCATGAGCAAGCTATCCGGAAAAATTGCAGTCATCACGGGCGGGAGCAGCGGCATCGGTCTCGCCGCGGCGAAGGCCTTCGCGGCCCAAGGCGCCAAGGTCGTCATCGTGGGTCGGCGGCGGGATGCCGTGGACATCGCCCTGGCCGAACTCGGCCCCGAAGCCACAGGAATCATCGGGGACGTCGGCGATTTGTCGACACATGACCGGCTGGTCGCGGAGGTCTCGGCCCGATTCGGCGCGATCGACATCTACATGGCCAACGCCGGCATCAATCGCATCGAGCCTTCATTGGCGGTGAGCGTGGAGAGCTACGACGCCCAATTCGCGACCAACACGCGAGGCGTCTTCTTTGGCGTCACCAAGATGCTGCCCTTGATGCGCGAGGGGGGGTCCATCATCCTCACGGGCTCGATCGCGAGCGCGAAGGTGCTCGACGACCATGCGGTCTACGCAGGGACCAAGGCGGCCATCGGCGCATTTGCTCGAAGCTGGGCGCTGGAACTGAAGGGTCGCGGCATCCGCGTCAACGTCCTCAGCCCCGGGCCGGTCGACACGCCCATCCTGGAAAAGCTCGGCATCTCGCCAGAAGACCGACCTGCGTTCGAGAAAGGCGTGGCATCGGCGATCCCGCTCGGCCGTCTCGGCCGGCCCAATGAGCTTGCGCGCGCCGCGCTGTTCCTGGCATCCGACGAGAGCAGCTTTGTGACGGGCATTGACTTGCGCGTCGATGGCGGCATTGCCATCACATAGGTTCAGACGTCGTGACCATACTGGCCAGGCTCAGTGTGTGTTGACTTCAGCGCACTAACCCGTGACTCGCAACACCCGGGCCAGGCTCGCGCCGAGGTCGCGCGCCGAAAGCGGCTTCTGCAGGACTTCGTCGGCGCCGATCGCTGCACCCAGCGAGTCGGCAGCACCGCTTTCGCGCGCCTTTCCTGCCCTCGCTCCCAGATACCCGCTCATCAGCACGATGGGGATGGACTCGCGTATCCCTCGCACTTCGCGAATCAGCGCCGATCCCGACATTTCCGGCATGCGCTCATCCGTCATCAGGGCATCGAAGCGCTCGGGGTCTTCCCGGAATGCCGCGAGCGCAGCCGCACTCGAAGTAAAGCCGATGGGCACATAGCCCAGATCCGCAAGAGTACGGGTCGCAAGATCCACCAACGGCTCCTCGTCGTCGACGATCAGCACACGCTGACCATCGCCGCGCGGCGGGGCCGACTCCTGTTGATCGTTCGGCTCTGCCGCGTCACCGGAGCGCGGCAGGTAGACAACGAAGGTGCTGCCGGCGCCGAGGGAACTCGCCACGTCGATGGCACCGCCGAGCTCGGTGACGATGCCATGCACGAGGGAAAGGCCCAGACCGGTACCGGTGCCGACCTCCTTGGTGGTGAAGAAGGGATCGAAAATGCGATCGATGATCTCCGGCGCGATGCCGGCGCCGGTATCTGCGACCGTGAGTACGACATATTCGCCGGGCCGACGTGCGCCGATCGTCCCGGCGCGTCGAGCCTCGACGCGCTCGATGGCGAGCTCGACGCGCAACCTTCCGCCGCCCGGCATTGCCTGGATGGAATTGGTCGCAAGATTGGCCACGACCTGATGTACCTGAGTCGCGTCGCCGAGTACCGCGGCGGCCCCCGCGTGCAGCGTGGCGTGCACCGTCACGGTCGCAGGCAACTTCGCCGAGACCAGGTCAAGCACCTCGCGTACCACCCCCTCGACGTGGACCGGCACACGTTCGCCGACCGCGCTGCGACTGAAAGCCAGCAAGCGCTCGACGAGTGCGCGTCCGCGCTCGCCGGCGACCATGATGCTGTCGAGGTCGCGCGCGAGGCGACTCCCCTTGGCCGCATCACGCAATGCCATCTCGCCATAGCCGAGAATCGCGCCGAGGATGTTGTTGAAGTCGTGCGCGATTCCGCCCGCAAGTGTTCCTATCGACTCGAGGCGTTGCGCCCGGCGCAGCTTGCGCTCCATGGTCCTCAACCCTTCCTCCGCGAGCTTGCGCGCCGTGATGTCGGTAGCCGATCCAGTCCACCGTGCGACCTTGCCCGCGTCGTCGCGCTTGCAGATGGCCTGAAGGTTGTGCCAGCGAGGCTCCCCATTGACGAGGTAGCGCACTTCCATGGCAATTCGCTCGCCCGTTCCGGCAAACAATGCCTGCCGCGCGGTCTCCCATCTCACGAAATCCTCCGGGTGCATGTTGATTCGCGCTCTGTAGTCATCCCTGTCGGCCCAGGTCGTGCCTGGCGGAAACCCGGCCAGTTCAAACGCTCTCGGCGATGCAAAGTACGTGTCGGTAGGAATGTGCCAATCCCAGTACCCCGATTCGCTCGCGGCCATGGCGAGTTCGTAGCGCTGCTCGGACTCCCGCAACGCCTCTTCGGCGCGCTTGCGCTCGGTGATGTCTCGCACCGTGCCGGTCCAGCGAACGACCGCGCCGGAACGACTGCGCGCTGCCATGCCGGCCAGTTGCACCCAGCGCGTCGTTCCGTCCCGGATGAAGCGGGTCTCGACTCCAAAGCGCGCCTCCTTGCCGGCAAAGTGCTCGGCAAACGCACGCAGCAATGGCGCACGATCCTCGGGATGGAACGGAATTTGTGCGATGAACTCATCGCGGCCGGTGAAACATGCGCCCGGCGCGAGGCCGTAGATCTCCAGCAATCGTGGCGAGGCATAGATGGCGTCCTTGGCGACGATCCAGTCCCAGAAGCCATCGTCGCTGGCGTCCATGGCGCGCACGTAGCGCTGCTGATCGCGCAGCGCTCTGGCACGCCGAGCGCTCATCCAGCCTATGACAAGTCCCGCGACTGAGAACGTGACGAAGCGGGGCAGATCGAGAAAGCCGCCAATCAGCGGATAAGGCACCTCGATCAGCTGGGGCAGCGTGAGTGTGGCCGCCAGTGCAGCCACGAGTCCGGGTCCCGCGCCGCCGAACCACGCCGCGGCCAGCACGGCAAACACGAACAGGCCCGCGAGGCTGAGAGTCGGGCCGGCGGGTGAGAGGTGCACCAGCACCGCAATCACGATGCAGGCGGGCGCAAGCGCGTACCGCACAGCGACCGATTGCGTCACTCGCTCGTCGAGCAAGGCGGCTCCAGCCGACAACACCTTCTTTCGGGTAAATGGATTGGAACGCACCCTTCTTGCTCCGAGGCTGCGCGGCGGAAACCGCGCATGAAGCGTCCCAACAGGACGAATAGCGCGGCAGCATACACGGCCCAGGGCTCGCCAATTGTTACACTTCCGATCCGCTGAGCGGCGAGGTTGCGGGCCTGATCCGTGCATCGCGGAACCTGGCCGGTCCGGCCCGACACAAGCGCACTGACGAGGAAGGAAAAATATGGAATTGCCGGCGCAGGGCGTAGCGCCACACGTTCTTGTGGTCGACGACGACCCGTCGATACGGCAGATGCTGGTGGATTTTCTCGGTGACTACGACTTCAAGGTCAGCGCTGTGGCATCTGGTGCGGCAATGAGGGAGGCACTGAACCTCAGCGCCGTGGACTTGCTGGTTCTCGATGTCCGCCTCCCTGACGAGGACGGCATCCAGATCGCACGCCGTTTGCGCGAGCAGTCCGACTTGGCCATCATCGTCATCACTGGCAGGCGTGACGAGGCCGACCGTGTGATGGCGCTCGAGCTTGGCGCCGACGATTACCTGACGAAGCCCTTCTCGCCGCGTGAACTGTTGGCCCGCGTCCGCGCGCTGCTGCGCCGATCGAAGATGCGGGAGGTTGCAAGCCGCCGCGAGTCCGGAGTCCGCGCCTACCGCTTCGCCGGGTGGGAACTCAACGTGGGCTTGCGCAGGCTGTCCTCACCGCTAGGGGAAGTCGTTGGCCTGTCCAACGGCGAATACAACCTCCTCACCGCCTTTCTAGGTGCGCCGCAGCGCGTGCTGACGCGCGCCCAGCTGCTTGAGCTCTCACGCCTTCATGACGACGAGGTCTATGACCGCTCCATCGACGTGAAGGTCGGTCGGCTCCGTCGCAAGCTGGAGTCCGACGACCGGCCTCCCATCATCCGCACCGACCGCGGCGCCGGCTACATCTTCATTCCGACGGTCGAGATCGTGCGTTGACGCAATCGCTCAACCGCCGCCCAGACACCGAGCGACCGCCGTAAGTAGTTCCTTGCACGTGAATGGCTTCGGCAGCATTCGGGCGACGCCGAATCGCCGCGCCGCGTCCTCTGACGCGGCGACGTCTCGCCTGAACCGGCCCGATATGGCAAGGATTGGAGCGCCGCCATGGCGGACACTGAGCGCCCGCAGCACGACAGCGGCCTGCGCAGGGTTCGGAACATCCGCGATCACGAGCGCGACGCCCCTGGGCGTCGAATCGTCCATCTCGACCAGATAGCCCGCCTCGGTCAGCCAGCGCACGAGCAGTTCGCGGATGAGGTCATCCGTTTCGACGATCAACAGCCGTCTGTTTTTATCTGGAGTTCTTTCGGTGGTCATGGCGGAGGGCCGCTCCGACGCGCTTCGTCAAATTGAGTAAGGCCATTGCACCGCCAGAGGTGCACGGTAATGTGTCTGTGGGGTCATGTTGTGTGTCAACCGACACAAATGCATGCAGCAGCTCCTGCATGACACCCTCCACGACGCTCCAATATGACAACTGAGAAGTGCCATTGCGATGCCGACATCGTGCGACCACGTCCCGAGAAGACATTGAATCCCCTCGATCTGCAGGAGCGAAACATGGAATTCAATACGAGCATCCGGGACGCGCGCCGCACGGTGCCAGCATCGCCATCGATGCCTCTTCAAATCAAGGGGACGCTTTCATGACGTGCATCTCGGCCCCCTTTGCACCCGCCCCGACCCCTCTGCGTGCAGACCCCTTGGCCTCGAGTTTTGCCACGAGCTATGCGGGGGTCGTCGCTTTCATCGCCGTGGTCACCGAAGGCAGCTTCGCGCGGGCCGCCGAGCGCCTGGGCATCGGCCGCTCTGCGGTAAGCCGCAGCGTCCAAAGGCTCGAAGACCAGCTGAACGTGCGCCTGATCCTTCGGACCACGCGCAGTACCACTCTGACCCGCGAAGGTGACCTCTTCTTCGCCAATTGCCACGCCGGGGTCGATCGAATCGTCCGGTCCATTGAGGAAATGCGGGATCTACGTGAGGGCCCTCCCCGCGGTCATCTTCGGATCAGTGCGCCGGTTGGCTTCGGGCGGAGAGTGGTCGCCCCCTTGCTCGGCGAGTTCCGAGCAACCTATCCGGACGTGTCGATCGACCTGCTTCTGGACGACAAGCCCGCCGACTTCATCTCCGACCGCGTGGACATCGCATTTCGCAATGGGCGGCTGGAGGACGACCGGACCATTGCGAAGCAGATCATCCCGATGCAGATACTGGTCTGCGCCTCGCCCGAGTACCGGGACGCCCGCGGATTGCCCGACAGCGTGGATGACTTGGCCCATCACCAATGCATCAACTTTCGCTATGGGGCGGGCCGGCTCCACGAATGGGAGTTCAAGGTGGACGGCCAGGTCCGGAAGTTCCAGCCACAGGCCAAGATCACCTACAACGACCCGAGCCTGGTGCTGCAGGCCGTGCTCGACGGGCACGGCATCGCACAGATGGCGGGCTACCTGGCCAGCGATGGACTCCGCTCCGGCGCACTCGTTCCATGCCTCGCGCGGTATGCACCTGAAGACCGCGGCCACTACATCTGCTACTTGAGCCGGCAACACCTGCCTTCACGCATGCGCGTCTTCATCGACCTCATGACAGCCAGGATCCGAGCGTGCAACCATCAGTGCCTGACAGACCATAGGGACCTGAACGCCCCGGCTCAATCGGTGCGGCTGGCCGGCAGCACGAGGGTCATGAGCACCCTGCTTTCTTCCAGCGCATGAAGGCCGTGCAGCAAGCGGCCAGCGAGGTACATGATGTGCCCGGCCTTCAGCAGCTTCAAGTTGCCGTCGACGTGCACCTCTACCCTTCCGCGCAAGCACTGCAAGGTCATCGATGTCGAGACGGCGTGCGACGGCACCCGCCTTCCGGCAGGAAGCACCAGCCACATGATCTTGACGTCGCGAGCCTTCAAGAGTGCACAGGTCTCTTCGGCGTGCATGTCGAGAGCGCCGAGATTCACGACCTGACCGGATGATGTGTGGGTGATCGCCATAGGGTGCTGACCTCTTCGCAGCCGTTCGGTCAAGCCTCATCTGGCTCGACGTCCGGCAAGCGGCCGTATCGAACGCAGTCGATGACCTGCCCGTTCTTGACAACGAACTCGGCGAACTCCTTATGGTGTCCGTAGAGCAGGTTACGCGCAACGCCGTGGGCGATTTGCTGGAGTTCTTGCGCCGCCGCGGAGGGTAGCAGCGCGTCGGTGTGCTTGTGCCATAGCGTGAGCCAGCGGGCAAAGTGCGCCTCCGACATCGTCTCCAACGCCATGTGCTTCTTGAAGACATTGCCGCGGAACGACTTGCTGGCCAGGAGCACGGTGCTCCAGAAATCCACCATCCGCTCTAGGTGCATCCCACGTCGCGCCGATGGCCTTGTCGAAGATGGGCCCGATCTCCGGATCGCTTCGCACGTCCACATAAAAGCAATCGACGAGTTCTTTCAAACTATCGCGACTGACCAGCCGCCTCATACCTGCTGCTTTGTCGTTCATGAAAGGCCTGGTTTGCGTTGCGTGCGTCACGTATCAAGTGCAGCATAAAACTCGACGAAGAACCGGACCGGTCCCATCGGCTCCACGCGGTGCAGCACATCCGGAACCACGATGCCTGGGGCCTCCGGCGTGAGCGTCACGTCCGTGCTCCAGATGTCGACGACGTAGCGCAATCGCCCTTCCAGGACGTGGATCCTTCCCCAAACGCTGCCTCGGGTCGAGTGATCCTTGCGCAATGCGGCGGGAACAGAGTCCTCCGTGAAAACCGGACTGGCCCTGTAGGGCTTGTAGTGCTCAGGCAATTCGAACCTTTCGCACCGCAGGCACTGCAAGTGGGCGCCGATCTGGCTTGTTCTGCCTTCTTCGCTCAATACCCAGGGGCGGAACACCAGCGGCGGGTTGTGCCGGACGTGCTGGCGATGCCCGCAGTCCAGTAAGGCGACCCAGTCGAACACCTCGTCCTGCACGAAGTCAACGATGGAACGTTGCATTTCCAGCTCCGGTATGTATGCGGCGCAGTCCCTAGAACACCTCGTGTGCACCTTGCGGATTGCAGAGCGAATCCGCCATCGCATGGTTGACGTCGCGGTGCCCGGCCTCGTCATCCCGGACGGCCAACACCACGTCGCGCAGCCGTGCGTCCTGATCCAGGCCCCAATACGCTATCGCGAGTGCAGGGGCCACGACATTCTCGACCCTGCCTTCGTCGATCTCCTTCAAATAGAGCGTGTAGCTGACCACGGCCTCTTCCTCGAAATAACCCACCAGCCGGTGTGCCGTACGGGCCGAGCACACGTACAGCGCCAGGAAGCACACGCAGAACACGGCCTGTGTCAGCAGGACCACGATGCGTTCGAACCAGTTGGGCTTTGCGATCTCCAGGAACGTCATCAGGTGCATGCGCTCGTTCTCGGCCTCCGTCAGCAGCTTCTGGATCCAGCCTTCATCGTCGATCATCCAGCGCAGGCACTTCAGGTGGATCAGCATGCCGCCCACCATGCCAGGCACTGCAGCAACGGTTTCCAACACGATCGCGCGGTTTCCATAGCGCTTTGCGAAGAAGGTGTCGGCCAAGAGCCGAAGCGTCAGCGTAATGCCCAGTGCCAGGCGATCCGAAATGCCATGAGGCTTGTGATGCTTGTAGCTGTCGGATGGAGTGCTGTGCTGCGTGTTCATGGACGACCTTCTGGAATCGAAGCTGGACGTCTGCTTCGGACGTTTTTGGATGACTGTGCGCCAGGCGTCTCGTATCGCCTTTGCTCAGGAAGCGACGCACTGAAGCAAATGCTAGAAGGTGCCGATCTTTGTCGGAAGGTCGATCTGTCTCACCTTGGTGTTTCCTGGAAGGCACCGACGCGAAGCACCGATCTCCGATGCCGTGACAACTGCCCGAAGCTGTTGTCGGGATTCGGTTAAATTGGAAAGAAACGACTGAACACAATGCATAGCACTCGCCTCCTGTTCCCAAGACTTGTTGGATTGCGGCCATGACCCTTTGCCTGCGTCGTCGTCATGTCCTGGGGCTCGCCGGCAGCGCCCTGCTAAGTGTTACCGGCGTGCATGCCGGCACATTCCCTGGCAGGCCGCTGAGCATGATCGTCCCCTACCCTGCAGGAGGCCCCGCTGACGCGCAGGCGCGGCAGCTTGAACCGCCAATGCGCGACGCGTTGGGCCAACCGCTCGTGGTGGACAACGTGGGTGGTGCCAGCGGCTCCATCGGCATTCACAAGCTTTTGTCGGCGCCACCAGACGGCTACACGATGCTTCTCGGCACTCCCAGCGAGGTGATCCTCGCGCCGCTTGCGCTGTCGGCCGTCAAGCACACGCCCGAACAGCTTCGCCTCATTGGCGTGACAGGCCACTCGCCCATGATTCTGGTCGGCAGTCAGCACCTCGGACCCCAATCCCTGGAACAGCTCGCGGCGCGCGCGCGCGACAGCCAAAGGCCAAGCCTGACTTACGGCAGCATCGGTCCCGGCTCCCTCCATCACTTGATATTGGAAGACCTCGCATCGCACTGGGGAGTCGTCATGACGCACGTTCCCTACAAGGGCGTCGCTCCCATGGTGCAGGATCTCATGGGTGGTCACCTCGATTTGTCGATCCTGCCGTCTGCTGGCAATGTGGTCGACCTGATCACCCAAGGCAAGCTGCGCGCATACGCCGTTGCCGATACCCGGCGTCTACAACAGCTGGCCCAGGTCCCGACCTTCGCCGAAGCGGCGGGCCCGGGCTTTCGCGACTTCACCTACGAGATATGGGGCGGCATGTTCGTGGATCGAAGGATTCAACTTGAACATGCGCTGCGCCTCAACGCGGCGCTGAACGCCGCCCTGATGGACGTGGAATTTCAACAAGCGCAGTTGGCGGCCGGCTCCGTTCCGGGAGTGGCGATGAGTCTGGGAGAGGCCGAACGTGTTCTTACGGAACAGACCGCGCGCTTCCGGAGCATTGCCCAGAAGATCAACCTTCGGCCTCAATAGGGCGAGAGGCAAGACGCCTCGGGTCCGGGCCAATCGAACGGACGCCAGTCGGTACACGCTTCCCTCAGAAGCGACCGTCTCGGGAAACAGCGCCCTGACAGGAGGCTAGAAAGGCAACCGTGTGGCAATAGCCGCACGCAGTTGATCCCTCTGTAACTTCTGAATGTCCACGCGAGGCACTACTCACCGTTCATTGCGCACCCTAGATTCAGGGACTCGTCTGAATCCAAGGAATACCTGATGAACAAGCTGCCTGGAAAGAATTCGCCGTCGTCACTGACGGCAACCGTGGCAGCGGCCTCGTGCAGCCAGGAGCTTCATCGCCGAAGGCGCCAGAGTGCCTTGAGCACTGCCCGGTTTGACAGGTCAAGATACGGAACGTATCGTATCGAATTCCGAGCAATCGCTTGCCGTCCAACCTGTTTCTTCGAAGCGCATGCCCAGTTCCCCTCGAGCATCCGGCCGTTCCCAGGCGCCCGCCGGCCGCCCGCGGAGCGACGACGCCACGCGGGCGGTGCGTGCGGCCGCCTTGGCGCTGGCCTATGAAAAGGGCACCCAGTTCGCCACGGTCGAACGCATTGCCGCCCACAGCGGCGTGGCGAAAACCTCGATCTATCGCCGGTGGCCCAACGCGGCCAGCATCGTGATGGACGCCTTTCTGGCCGACGTCGGTCCCAAGATCCGCTACCGCCGAAAGTCCTCTGTACAGGAGACCTTCGCCGACTCTGTTCGGCAGTTGGTTGCCTCATTCGAGGGCCCGCGTGGCGATCTGCTGCGCCACGTCCTCGGCGCTGCACAGTCGGACACGCAGTTGCAGCGGGCGTTCCAAGAGAACTGGTTCGCGCCCCGCCGGGCGCAGGCCATCGCCGTCATCGCGCAGGCGCAGGCCGATGGCGAGTTGTCGGCGTGCATCGACTCCGATGCGCTGGTGGACACCATCTATGGCGCCGTGTACTACCGGCTGATGATTCCCTATAGCGACCTCTCGACGGCCTACGTAGAAACGATGGTGCGTCAGGTCTTCGAGGGTGTGATGGGTGGCCGCTCCGCGTGATCCGCGGGAAAGGCTCGCATGTGGCAGGCGCTCTGCCACTCCGATGAAGGAAGAAGAACCATGAATGCCTTCGCGAATGCGGGCGACGCACCGACTCCTGTCTCGCTCCATGGACCGGGGAACGTCGCCATCAACGCTGCCGTATCTCGTGCCCAGAGCGTCTCCTTCGGGCCGTTTCGCCTCGATCCCCCCGCGCGGCGCGTCGAGAAGGACGGCGTCCCGTTCCCGCTCAGCAGCCGCGCGCTCGACATCCTGATCGTGCTCGTGGAGCATGCCGGCGAAATCGTCGGCCACAGGGACCTGATCGCACGAGTTTGGCGCCATCTCGAGGTGGGCCCTGGCAGCCTGCGCACACACGTCGCCAGCCTGCGCAAGGCACTGGGCGATGGCGAAGGCGGCGCCCGGTACATCGCGAACGTCGCAGGCCAAGGCTATTCCTTCGTCGCACCAGTCCAACGCTGGCACCTGTCCGAACCCGCGTCCTCTCCAGTACGGGCCGGCGCCCGCGAGGGTGCCGCCTTCAAAATGCGTACGCTGCCACCGCTGCTCACCCGGATGGTCGGGCGCGACGAGGCGAGTTGCGCCATCGCCCACGACCTGATTGCACATCGATTCCTCACGATCGTCGGCCCTGGAGGGATGGGAAAGACAACGGTCGCCGTGGCCATCTCGCATGCCATGCGCGAATCTTTCGCCGATGCGGTGTGCTTTGTGGACTTGGGCACCCTGTCGAATCCCGCGCATGTCGCCTCCACGGTCGCTTCGACGCTCGGGCTCACTATCGGAGCCGAGGACGCACTGCCGGAGTTGCGCGAATCGCTGCGGCGGGCGCGAATGCTCCTGGTTCTTGACAATTGCGAACACGTGATAGGGGCGGCGGCGGCGCTGTCCGAGCAGATCTTTCGCGAGGCGCCAGGGGTACACATCCTCGCGACCAGTCGTGAGGCTTTGCGGGTCGATGGCGAGTGCACCTATCTGCTGCCCGCACTCGAGTACCCGCCGTCCGACATCCGCCTAGATGCAACCGCGGCCCAGTCCTTCCCGGCCGTCAAGCTCTTCATCGAGTGCGTCGCCGCCACCGGTTCCCGGTTCGAGTTGAGTGACGCTGACGCGCCTATCGTGGCGAGCATCTGCAGTCGGCTCGATGGAATCGCACTCGCGATCGAATTCGCGGCGGGGCGTGTCGGCGTCTACGGCATCGACGGCATCGACACCTTGCTGAACAGCCGCTTCGGCCTGGAATGGCCCGGTAGGCGCACCGCGCCGCAGCGCCACCAGACGCTCCATGCCACGCTCGATTGGAGTCACGATCTGCTTTCCGGCAGCGAGCGGGCGGTGCTGCGACGACTGTCCATCTTCGTCGGTACCTTCACGCTGGAAGCCGCACAGGCGGTAGCGTCCTCAGGCGACTTCGACAACGATAGTGTCGTCATCGATGTCGGCGAACTCGTGGCGAAGTCGGTGGTGTCCGCCGTCGCGGCCAACGACCGCATGGTGCGCTACCGGCTCCTGGAGACCACCCGTGCCTACGCATTGGAAAAGCTCAACGAGAGCAATGAACTGGAGGCTACCGCCGCACGTCACGCAGCGTATTTCACGCGGCTCTTCGATTCCGGGGGCGGCATCGACCCCCATCGCGACGATCGTGCCCTCGCACTCGCCGAGCACCTGGGCAACGTGCGGGCGGCGCTTGATTGGTGCTTCAACGAGCAGGCGAATACCCCACGGAGCACGGCGCTGGGTGTTGACCTCGCGGCCGCAGCGGCGCCAGTCCTCATGCAGCTCCTCCTATTGAACGAGGCCCACCGGTGGACCACGGCGGCCTTGTCGATGCTGGACGATGCAGACCGCTGGACCAGCAAGGAAATGATCCTGCAGGAAACGCTAGCAATTGCGTCGATGTGGACGCGATCCAATGGAAGTGACCTGCGCAACGCCATCACCCGCGGCCTCGAGATCGCCAACCGCCTGGGTCATGCCCCGCACCGGCTGCGATGGATGGTGGGAATGCACATCTATCTCCTGCGGATTGGGGATTTCTTCGGCACACGCGAAGTGGCTGAAACGCTGGATGCGGTCGCCCGCACATCGGAAGATGTCTCGTTCATGGTCATGTCCGACTGGCTGCGTGGATCGTCGGCGCATTTCATCGGCGATCAGCAAGCGGCGAGACGGCTCTTCCAGGATGGTTTCGGGCGCACCGGGCCGCGGAACCTGCAGCTCTTCGGGCTCGACTATCGCGTGCGGGCGCTGGTGACCTTCAGCCGCGTGCTGTGGCTCAGCGGATGCCCCGACCGCGCGATGCAGGTCGCGCGAGAGGCGATCAGCGAGGCAGAGACTTTCGGCAGGCCGCTCGACGTGTGCTTCTCGCTGCTCTACCCCACGTCGGTGTTCCTCTGGTGCGGCGAATGGGAATCGGCACGGCGTTCTTTCGCCCAGCTGACGCAGCACACCAACTGGCCCGCACTGCCTTCGTTCCACTCGACGGGCCAGGCCCTGGAAGGCGAGTTGCTCCTGAACCTTGGAGAAATGGAGCGCGGCATCGCGATGTTGCGCACCGCCTTGCAAAGCATGCGGGATCATCGACAGCTCCTCTTCTTCACGCGGGCCGCCTGCGCACTCGCGGATGGCCTCATGAGACAGGGGCAGCCGGCCGACGCTCTCACCGTCGTCGACGACGCTATTGCTGAAACCGACGGTGGCGCCGAGGGAACGGAGTTCGCGGAATTGCTGCGGATGCGTGCCGAGGCCTTGATGCGGCTGCCCGGCTCCGACGCATCGTGCGTGGAAGACGCGCTGACGCGCTCGCTCGACTGTGCGCGCCGCCAGCACGCACTGAGCTGGGAGTTGCGAACATCCATGACGCTCGCGCGCCATCGCGCTAGCCAGGGCCACCGTGACGAGGCTCATCGCGTGCTCGTCGCGGCCCATCAGTCGTTCACCGAGGGTTTCATGACCCCGGACCTGCAGTCGGCCGCGCGCATGCTGAAAGAGTTGGCCCCGTCGGCCGAGGCGCCGGGTCCGCGCACCCGACGCATCAGGAAGTCAAGGGAGATCCCAGCGTCGTCAGGAGATCCCGCGCAGTGATGAGGTCGACCGTGCGGTGACCTTCGGAGAAGCGGCCGTGGATTGGCGCAAGCAGTCGTCTCGCCGGCTCAACCCGGCGTTGTCGTAGCCAGAGGCCCGCGAGGCTGTTTGACGCGCGCAGTTCCCAGGACAAGGCCCCTTGTCGGCGTGCGAAGTCGATGGCGTCAAGAAGGCATTGCTCAGCCGATTGCAGGTCGGCGGCCGGGGCGCTCGCCAGGATCTCACCTTTTACGCGCAGCGCCTCGGGCATGTTCGAGTAGCCGCCATGGCGTTCGATGAGCGAGATCGCTTCCTCGATGGCCGCCATGGCCTCGGAATGCTTCCCCATTTTGGTGAGGCCTTCGGCCAGCGCGATGATGAACACACCGGTGCGCATATCGTAGCGATCGGCCCGCACGGCCCGCAAGCTCTCACTCAACAGCCCGACACCCAACTCGGGCCTCGCGTGCCGGACCGCGACCTCGCCGCGCAGCCCCATGGCGACCGCCGCATAGGGCGACAGCGAGTGCTTGGTGGCATGAGCATGCAGCCGCTCGGCGATTCTTTCCTCGCGCGACCAATCGCCACGCCAGAGAAACACGGACCCGGCCCAAATCAACGCGATGCAAAGCGTCACGGGATGATCGAGCGACTCGGCCTGCTCGATCGCGTGCTGCGCCAGGACAGCCGCCTGATCGCATCGACCGCGAAGCCAGTGGCATCGTGCCTGGCCGGACAACGCATGGACGCGGTGATCGAAACCGAGGCGAGCCGTGCGAATGCGATTGCCCTCGCTGCTGCCCTTCAGCGCGGCCTCCCAGTGCACCTCGGCGTCGGCGATTTGCCCCGACAGATCGAGCGCCACGCCCAGCATCGAATCCACCGTTCCCGACGCCACAGGGTCGCGCATGGCGCCTGCCACCACGTCGGCGTGCCGTGCCGCCTCGAGCGAACCCCTGAAATCGCCCATCCGAAGCAGGCACGTGCCGAGGCCGGCGAGCAGCCTCAACTGGTAGGCGTAGTCTTGGAGTTCCTTGGCAATCTCGAGGCCGTGCGAGAACGCGCACCGCACCTCCTCGCTGTTGCCGCGGGTGAACATGAGCGACTGACCGAGCGAGGCCTGCAGTTCCATCTCACGGCGCGTCCCCCGCGCAGACTCCGGCAGCGAGGCGATGGCCTTCTCCATCCAGCCACGACATTCGGTCAGGAGCGACATCTCGAGGAAAAGCGGCGCCGCCGCGGCGGCCAGCGCGGTGCCTACTTCCATGTCGCCGGCATCTGAAAGGCTCCAGTCCAGCGCAGCGCGCACGTTGCCGAGCAGTTCGGTCGGCTGCAGGGGCGTTCTTTCGGCCTCGGTGGCGAATATCGGCAGTGCGCGCCGCTCGACCGCCCCCCGGAACCAGGACGCATGTCGCGACGCCACCGCGGTCGACTCGCCGCACTCGATCAGCCTTTGCAAGGCATAGACCCGCGTGCTGTCCAGCAGGCGATAGCACATGCCCTTTCCTCGGGCCTCGTTGGTCAGCAACGACTTCGCCACCAGGTTCGCGACGGCCTCGACGACTTCAGCATCGTCTGTACCAGGCTCGCCCGCCACGAACTGGGCCGCTTCGAGCGAAAAGTTTCCTACGAATGCCGAAAGCCTGCGTAGCACCGTGCGCTCGATCTCCGTCAACAAGTTGTAGCTCCATTCGAGAGCTGCGCTCATCGTCTGGTGACGCGGCACAGCTGTGCGGCGACCATGCCACAGCACAGCGATGCTCTTGTTGAGCAAGGCGGCGATCCCCTCGACTCCGTAGGCATCCAGGCGCCCGGCGGCCAGCTCGATGGCGAGCGCAATGCCGTCGAGCTCCCGGCAGATCCTCGCCACGGCTGGCGCGTCGGCGTCGCCGAGTCTGAAACGCCCGGCGTTCACCCCCGCCCGCTGCACGAAAAGTTGCACCGCCGGGTAGGCTAGGGCTTCTTCGGCACCGAGCGAATCGCCAGCGGGTGGACACGCGAGCGGCGGCAGCAGGTGCACCCGTTCGCCCTCGACACGCAGGGACTCTCGGCTGGTCGCGAGGATATGGACCCGGGGTGCTTCCATGTAGATCCGATCGGCCAGCGCCGCTACAGCGCCGATCAAGTGCTCGCAGCTGTCCAGAACGAGCAGCATGTGCTTGTCGCGCAGGAAGTTCACGATTCCCGACGGAGCGTCGCCGAGGTGACCGACGAGCCCCAGTGTCGCCGCGAGCGTCCCGGGGACCAGGGTAGCGTCATTGACCGTGCACAAGTCGATGAAGCACGCGCCGTCGTCGAAAATCGGAAACATCGCGTGCGCCGTCGAGACGGCGACCGTCGTCTTGCCGATGCCTCCGGGACCGACCACTGTCACAAACCGCTTCTGTCGCAACTCCGCCTGGATCGCGCGAATGGTGTCGTCACGGCCCACCACACGTGCAGCCGAAGCCGGCAGTCCCGCGGCCGGCTCCGGACGCGCGGGAGCTTGCCCGAGCAATTGGTTCCGTGACACGTATGAGACGGGCGCCACGAAGCAATAGCCCTGGCCGGCGACGTTCGTCACGTATCGGGCGTCGGATGCGGCGTCGCCCAGGGCCTTGCGCAAGGCGACCATGTGGACTCGAAGGCTGCCCTCATCGACCACGACGTCGGGCCAAGCTCGTGCCATTAGCTTCCGCTTGTCGATGACTTGACCGGCCGCAGCAACAAGCGCGATCAGCAGGCTCAGCGCGCGTCCTCCGAGACGCACCGGCACGCCGTCCCTGTCGAGGAGCCGCTCGGCCGCGGACAGCCGGAAGGGACCGAACGCGGCAATCCAGTCTTCCTTGTCAGCGTGGTCCATCGTCGGTGTCGTCATCGCGTCGGCTTTACCTATGCAATCGAGCAACATTCTCGCTTCTCCTAGGATGCAGGAAGCCTCGACCCGGCTCGTCGGCAGGGCCATAGTCGAAGCTAACGCTCATGCCTGCGGCGCTGCGTCCGGCGGCCGACGCGTGAGGACCGCACTTTGAAGAGTTCGAATCTCCGGCGGCGAGTCGACCGGCCGCTTGTTGAGTATGAACAAGCGGACGATCTTGTCTGAGTGCATCGAAAAGTGGAAGGTCAGGGTCAGCACGCCCGGCAGCCCAGCCTTGTCGAATTCGCCATCCACGTTGGCAGTGAGGATCACCTCGCCGAAGTGCTCAGCAGCGTTAACGACCTGCATGGTCATTTTGCCGCCGACGATCTCGCGCTCGGCCCATCCTCGGATCGCATTCGTCCCCAGAAAGTCGCGCAACTGGTCGTTGACCAGCGCCCCGGGTGCAAAGCAGGCCACCAACGCGTCGGCATCGAAGGCATTGGTGGCTGCGACATAGGCTGTGACCGGCGGGGGCAGGCCGCCCGCCGGCAAATCCGCGATCTGCTCGCGCGAAGGTGTCATGAGGTCGCTTTGGTCTGTGCGTCTGGCGCGATCATCGACCTGTGCCGCGCCTTCTGCACGTCAGAACATGTCAAGCGTTGTCAATTTTGTCGGCCGGCGCCCGGGACGCGACATGCCACGAAGAACTGTCGGTCCCCTGCGCGCTTGCCTACGGTCCGGCTGGCGACCTTGGGGGCCGCGTTATCTCCAGCCTGAGCCGGTCTAGGCTTTCTTCCGTTCCTCGTATTCGCTGCGCGCGATCTTCATGTCCGTCGAGGTACGCGAGCTGCTCGGTGTAGACCATGCGAGTTCCGTGCTTGTGGGCAAAGAATTCGACCGTCACGAGTGAAACCGATAGGCGGCGTGAGTCGAGCTGGATGCCGTAGGCGAAGACGATGCGCCGTGCAGATTCGATGTCGAAGAACACTTTCTCGATCTGCTGAACGCGTCCGTCGGGATAGACGACTTGATGCGTCTCATGCCCGAACGGGCGGAAGTCCAGACGGTACCCGGTTGTGTGCTCGGCGTGGCAGTCGGACCAGCGGCGCTTTGCCTGCGGGTCGGCCCAGGCCTGGAATACCGCCTCGGGCGTGGCGTCGAACTCGCGTTCGATGATGAAGTCGGTGTGCGTGCTGGGGATGTCCTTCATGACGCGGCCTTGCCTTTCTGCTCGGCGAGGTAGGCATCCAACTGGTCGAACTGCGCATTGAGCAGCGCCTTTCGCCTGGCGACCCATGCTCCCATTGCATCGAGCGCCTTGGGCTCGGCCGTATAGGTGCGCACGCGGCCATGTTTCTGGGAGGCGACGAATCCACCTTCCTCAAGCACGGCCAGGTGCTTGACTGCCGAAGGCAGCGCAATGCCAAGCGGTTCGGCCAGTTCGGACACCGATGCTGGCCCTCGGCTCAGGCGATCAAGCATGCCACGGCGATACGCGTCGGCCAGAGCAAAGAACATGCGATCGAGCCGTGCGGGATCGGCGATTGCTTGCATCTCAGGCCGTCGCCGGATCGAAGAAGCGCCGAGAAAGGCCGCTACGCCCTGGATAGAACTTGAAGTAGGGCCGCGCGTGATCAATGGTGGACGCCACCGATGGATGATCCATCAACCGCTCGAAGTAGGCGGCCAGGTGGACATGCTGCGGTGACAGCGGCACGTATGTCACCGCATAGAACAGGGCCGGCGCCGCGGCGCAGTCAGCCATGCTGAACGCCTCGCCAGCCACCCAGGTCCGCCCTTCAAGGTGTCGGTCGATGAACGCGTAGGTCGATGACAAGCCTTCTCGTGCTTTGGCCACCCCGTGTGCGTCATGCTGACCTTCCGGCCGCAGAAGGTCAGCGGTCAGCGCCTGCATCGGCGTCATCACGTGCAGGTCGAAAAGACGGTCCCACAAGCGCACCTCAAGCGCGGCGTCCGGAGCATCCGGGATGAGCGTGCGGTCTGACTTTGCGTGACGCTGGAGATACTCGATCATGATGCTCGATTCGGGCACGGGCCGATGCCCGTCCACCAAGAGCGGCATCTTGCCTGTGGGCCACAGGGCGAGGTGCGACGCCCGCTCTTCGGGGTCGCCCAGGTTGAGCAGCCGCTTCTTGACCTCAATGCCCAACACGTCGATCGCGATGAGCACCTTGTGGCAGTAGGACGAGAGCGGGTGATAGTGCAGCGTGAGGTCCATGAGTCATCAATACTTTCCAATAACGGAAAGTATATGTTCATGCGCATGCCGAAACAAGAGGGGCGCTGAGTACCCCCCTCGCTCGGGACTCGCCAAGCAGTGGGAACCGTAGTGCCCCAAGCCCCATCAATCGGGCGACTTTGACACGCCCGCGCGCGGTCAGTAATCCCAGATGACCGGTACCCAGCGAAAGATGTCGCCGTCGAGCGCCACCCGGCCTACGGATGGGAACGGCAGGTGAGCAGCCACCAGCAGCCCGCGGGTTTGCGCCAGTTCGCGGAACAGACCGACACGAACGCGGGCAGATTCCTCGGGGTCATGCTCGAAACCGTTGTGCCAGTCGGGGTGGTCGAATGCGACCGGGAACATGGCGTCGCCGGCGAACATCAGTCGTTCACCGCCCGACACCAAATCGACCACGCTGTGCCCTGGGGTGTGGCCGCCGGTGAGACGGACGACTACACCTGGCGCAACCTCATGCTTGTCCTCAAAAATCCGCAGCCTGTCGCGGTACTCGTTGTAGAAGCTCGTGGCGGTCGAGCGGAGCACGCCCGGCACCGGCTTCGGCATGACCGTTTGGGAGAAATCGGGCGAGATCCAGAACTCGACTTCGGCCGCAGCAACATGGATACGCACGTCCGGACTCAGTCGCTCCTTGATCCCGGGGACGAGCAGCCCGCCCACGTGGTCCATGTGCATGTGGGTAATGATCACGTCGGTCACGGACTCGAGTTCGATGCCGGCCGCGGCCAAGCGCTGGGGAAACTGCCCGGCGCGCGGAAACCCCGAGAACTGCCCGCCCAGCCCAGCGTCGATGAGGATGGTCTGGTCACCGCTGCGGGCGACCATCACGTTCAGCGGCCAGTCAAACTTGTCCGGCGGCATGAACATGTGGTCCAGCCAGTTCGCCAGATCGGCCGGGTCGGCATTGGTGGCCATCGTCGAGGTTGGGAGCGGCAGCACCCCATCGCTGACCACCAGCGCATCAATCTCTCCAACCCGAAGCGCGTATCGGGACGGAACCAGGTCGTTGGATCTCTGGCTACTGGGATGCAAGGTGTCAGCTACGGAAAACATGGCGAAACTCTCCAAAAGGACGGCCCGATTACCCGGACCAAGACCAGCCAGGCGACTGGCAGCAAATTGCCGTTCAACACCCAAGGTTGTCCGGCACCGATCACGGCAGAAGGCCGACTGACACTCATCGTAGGTAGGAGGAGCAGGAGGCGGTAGGCCTGCGAACGGGCTCACTGTGGTGCCTGATATGCACCAAACGCGCGTGGAACGTTGCTATCCGCGGATCAGGTGCAAGACCTATGTCAAGACGGGATCACCGCGCGTACGGTTGAGCGACCACTCGTCGTTCTGCTCGAGCATCATGGCGCCAACCAGGCGCGTGATCGAGGCGTCGTTGGGGAAGATGCCCACTGACCTCCGCGGTGCGCGCTGCCCCTGGCTCTCAGTGAACAGATGGCAACCGATGGCACTGAAGGTACAACCGTCAGGACGCGGGCACACGTGCTCCCCCTCGAGAACTCGTCGTCCTGCAATTCCACTGACAACCTTAGCGCGGGAGAAATCTACCTGGGAAGTGCTTCGACAGCTGGAGGTCGATCCCAGTGCCCCACAAGGGCGGCGCGCCCCTGGCCACGGACGTGGTCGGCGGGCGCCTGGATGTCGGCGTCAACGACATCAGCGGCATCCTTCCGCTGGCGCGCGGCAAGAAGCAGGAGCGGAAGTCGCGCGTATTCCCCGTTCGGAATCAGCCCCGTCCCGCTGATGTCTTGGTGCCGACCCGAGTCGCGGACACCGACGGCCAGGGAAGGGCTTCGATATATTCTTGGGTCATCTGCCACATTCCGAGACACGTTCAATGATCAAGACTCGTTCATTGCTGCTTTTCATCGGCGGCTTATGGACTTTCGCCGTTGGAATCTTCGGAAATCTCGTTGCACAACAGATTATCGACCCCAGCAACTTCGATGCGGTGGCGGCCGTTCACAGAGCCCTGTGCGTCACCGTCAACGTTACGATCTGGCAGATATTCCTGCTCGCGGCCGCGGCGACGGCGAGCGTCATCGTGCTCAACCGCGCAATCGAGCTGAAGCAGAAGAAGGCAACTGAACTCGAGGCGCAAATGGCCCATGATCGCCGCGAGTCCGAAGCGCAGATCGACTACCGCGACCAGACCATCGGCACGCTCCAGCGCCATTTGCACGATGCTAGGCAGTTCAGGTTCCTCGATGTCGTCACGGGCATTCCTAACGAGGCCAGATGGAAGAACGACATCATCCAGTACTCGGCGAAGGCGTCCATCGACACGCCACGACAGGTCGCGCTGATCGACTTGGTAGACTTCGGCCGCCTCAACGATGAACTGGGCTACAGCACCGTCGACAAGATATTGCGATACTTGGCGCAGTCCCTAGAAGAGAGCATGCGCAAGAACGAAGGCCTCTACAAGCGCCACCTGGTGGACAATGCGCTGCTGCCGAGCAGGCTCTACCGCAAGTATCCTGGGGGCGACGAGTTCTACGTCGTGGCGGAAGGTTCGGAAGCGTCCATGATAGGCCTTCTCACCCGGTTGCAGCGGTTGATCAGGACTCGCCTAGACGAGCACATTTCTCAGTCGATCGCGCAATCGAAAGCTCCGCTTCAGATCCTATTCTCAGGCGCCGTTTGCGAACTCCATCGTGATGAAGAACCTGAGGCGCTGACCCGCCGCCTCGAGGACCACCTGCGGCCGACCCGCTATCCCGATGCGACACTGCGCTTGAACTGGCAGTCCGGACAGAGGAGTGCCGACTTTTTGGTCGGCTCGATCGAACACAATCTCTATCGCGAAGCCGAGCGAGAATTCGCCATCGCGAGACCTGAAACCCGAAAGGCCCCGCAGGCGCTACCTCCCGAGTTGCCTGGTGCGCCGTCGTAGGGCGCCTTGGTCGTCACGATGCCTGAGAGGGGCTGGGCAACCACGCCTGAAGCGATGATGTCGTCGCCGCCTGGATCGCTCGCGACGAACGCGTGGCGGCATTGATTCGGCCGGAGACGTCTGTCTATGGGCTCGCGATATTGTTTGAACGTCAGCGCGGTCGCGACGGCAGGTTTGGGCTTGCGGATTCAACCGGTCGATGCAACGATCTGGCTGAACATCTCAGCCGGCGTGTGGAAGTCGAGGGTCTTCCTTGGTCGCTCGTTCAATTGTCTTGCAACGGCATTCAGCTTGGCCTGTGAATGGCTCGAGAGATCGATCCCTTTAGGGAAGTACTGCCTGAGCAAGCCGTTCGTGTTTTCGTTGGTTCCGCGCTGCCAAGGATTGTGCGGGTCGCAGAAGTAGACCTGGATGTCGGTCGCCAGGGTGAAGCGCTTGTGAGCCGCCATCTCCTTGCCTCGATCCCAGGTCAGCGACTTGTATAGCTCCTGCGGGAGCTTGCGAGCGTTTTTGATCAGCGCATTGACGACGGTCTCGGTATCGGTGCCCCCGAGTTTCACCAGCATCACGTAGCGTGTTTGACGCTCGACCAGGGTGGCAATCTGACTGCTCGTGCCTCCGAACAGCAGGTCGCCTTCCCAATGACCAGGCACTGCCCGATCTTCCACCGTGGCCGGGCGCTCGCTGATGGACACCGTGTCGAGAATTCTTCCGTGATTGTCGGTCTTCTGCGTGTGATGGCGCGAACGGCGCATGACCCGCGTGCGCCGCAGGTGCTGCAGCAACTCCTTCTTCAATGCGCCTCGAGCTTGGATGAAGAGGCTGCGATAGATGGTCTCGTGTGACACCTGGAAGTCCTCGTCGCCAGCATAACTATGCCTGAGCCACCCCGCGATCTGCTCGGGCGCCCACAGCGATTGGAGCTTGGCAGCCACGATGCGCGCCAAGGCTCTGTTCCTTGACAGTTTGCATCTCTTGGGACGGTGGCCGCGGTCCCACGCCGCTTGGTCGGCCTGAGCAGCCCGGTAGCCCTCGCGACCACCGTTGCGCTTGATCTCCCGGCTAACAGTCGATGGCGCTCGCCCGAGGATGCTGGCGATCGCTCGAATCGAGAAGCCGGCCACGACAGCACGTGAGATCTCCTCGCGCTCGCACAAAGTCAGCGCCAAGCAAGACCGGCACCGTTTTGGCGGCGGTATGCCGCCTGTTCGGGACAGAATCCCTTCGACCGACGAATGCGATCGATCGAACAACTGCGCTATCTGTTGAAGGCTGTCGCCTGCTTTCCAGCGCTCCCACATAAGCGCCTTCTGGCTGTCCGTGTAGTAGGTCCGGATCCGATACTTCATCTGCAACACTCCTTCTGCCTAAGGCAGGATCAGTGTGTTGCATCGACCGGTTGAATCCGCAGCTGCGAAGCTGACACTGGTTTCGAGGACCGCTTTCAGGAAGGGCGCAGCCCGTTGCAGACTTTAAGTTTGCCGACCTCGCCTCCGAAAGCAGCCGTTGAAAGCAGCTCTGAGCCGGTGCCGTCGCCGAGCGGCAATGGATCGATGCCCGCGCGAGTGAGGCCTTGTACTCGGTTCCACCGCGCCATTTCCTGCCGCTCAAATGGGATCGCGTCTTCTTGTCGGCCATGAGGCCATGCCCGATCTGCAGCATGACGACGGCGACGAAGGCGGCGAGCGTCAGCACGCCGAAGAGCCAATCCCCAGCCCCTGACGAGACCCTGCCCGTACACCTCAATCGAGTACCGATGTTGGCAAGGCGCTTGATACCTGCGCGACTACACCCAAACACCCAACCATCCAACCATCCAACCATCCAATTATTGGATCTATTTCTCAAGGTACCACCGTGACCTTCGCCGATCAGTGTGCGCATCGCGATCGCGTGCCGAACTCGGCCGAGCTGAAATGCTCCTGCAGGGCTCGCTCCGCCCTGGCCCGCGCCTCGTTCACAGCCTCAGGACCGTGGCCGGTTCCTTCTACTGAGAAGAAGCGCAGGTCTCTCAGCCCAATCGAGCCGAAGACGACCTTCAGATAGGGCGTCAGGAAGTCCGGTTGCCTGGCCCGCTCTCCCGAGAAAACGCCACCCGAAGCAATGGCGATGAAGACGGGCCGATCTGACAGAAGTCCCACCTTGCCTGACGATGTCACGTTGAAAGTGCGACGGGCGCGAACAACGTGATCAATCCAAGCCTTCAAGGCTGAGGGGACGCTGAGGTTGTGCATGGGCGTGCCGATGACAAGGACGTCCGAAACTTCCAACTCGCGGATCAGGACTTCGGATCTGGACACAGTACCCTCCTGGTTGATCTGCGCCGCTGCGTCGTGCTGCGCCATCGCATAGTTCCCATCTACATGCGAGATGCCGCCCTCGCCAAGCGACCGATCCACGACGATGGCCTCGGGCACGTCCTTCAGTAGGCAGTCAACGATCGTTCGAGCGAGTCGATAGCTCTCCGCTGCCTGCCCGCGCGGGCTGCAGCTCAGGTGCAGGATATTCATGGTTGATCCAGTTCCGGTTTCATGTGGTGCAACCAGTCTAGGAAACCCATGGTATTGGCAGAAGATCCATGAAATAGACTTTTGGGTGATCCATGATCTTCGAGGGGACGCAAGCATGACTGTGATCGAATCCAGCAATCTCTCGCCCTTGGACCGCAGCGCCGCAGAGCCCTTCTACAGGCAGATCTACGACCGGTTTCGCAGCGCCATAGCCAGCGGCACGCTCAAGCCCGGCGACCGGATCCCTTCGGCGCGCGCATTGATGAAGGAACTGGGCTTGGCGAGAGGCACGATCGAAGCGGCCTACTCGCTGCTTGCTGCCGAAGGCTACATTCAGGCGCGCGGGCAGGCAGGAACCATCGTGACGCCTGGCCTCAAGCCCGGGGCTTCGCTTGCAAATCCGCCGCCGCGCGCGGAAGACCATGAGGCCCCGCCCAGTTTTCGGCCGGATACGACCTTGCCCTTTCAAATGGGCTTGCCGGCGCTGGACGCATTTCCTCGAAAGATCTGGGCGCGTCTTGGCGCTCGCTGCGTCCGCGCCATGCAGCCCGTCGACATGGCGCATCCCTCGGTCTACGGCCTGCAGGCACTTCGCGCGGAGATAGCCTCCTACTTGAACATCTCTCGCGGCCTGAACTGCGCTCCTTCACAGATCTTTGTGACCTCCGGTTATCGCCACACCATCGGGCTGATCGGGCGCGCACTTCTCAAGGAAGGAGACCGCGTCTGGCTCGAGAATCCAGGCTATCCCCCGACGCGGGAGATGTTGACCCACATGAACATCGACGGTGTGGCAGTGCCCGTGGACCAGGAGGGGATCGACGTCCTCGAAGGCATTCGACTGGCACCTCGCGCACGTGCCGCGGTCGTCACTCCGGCGCATCAGAGTCCGCTGGGCGTGTCCCTTTCCTTGTCCCGTCGCTTGACCCTGTTGAACTGGGCGGCGCAGCACAAGGCCTGGGTCATCGAGGATGACTACGACGGAGAGTACCGGTATGCCAGCCGGCCGCTGCCTGCGCTGAAGAGCCTGGATCGTGAGGGACGCGTGCTGTACGCAGGCACCTTCAGCAAGGTTCTCTTCCCGAGCATCCGACTGGCCTATCTTGTGGTTCCTGAAGCCCTGGTCGATCGTTTTGAACAGATCAGCCAGGCCTTCGCGGGGGGCAGCCCCCAGTTGACGCAATGCATCGTCACGGCCTTCATCACCGAGGGCCACTTCGCCCGACACATCCAACGCATGCGCAAGCTCTACGCCCAGCGCCGGACAGAAGCGGTAGCGGGCCTGGAGGCTGTGCTGGGCAAGCATGTGCGAATCGACTCGCAGCCCGGCGGCATGCACCTGATCCTGCGCCTCAAGGCGACGCGCTCGGACAAGAAACTCGTCGCGCGCATGAAGCAAGCCGGCCTTTACGGGGAAGCCTTGTCGGACTGGACGATGAACGCGGACGGCTCATCCGCCGTGCTGCTCAGTTTCACGAACATCGAATCGCGCTCCATTGCCGAGCGACTAGCGAGGCAAATCCTTGGCCTAATGTGACGGCGATAATGGTCTGGCCAGGCCGTGATCATGGATCAGTAACAACGACCATTCTTGGCTCTTCTTAATAGATCCAAGAATACGCATCATGACGTCCTCTCTTCACCAAACAAGCAAGGATGATCATGAGCAATCGCATCGACTACGCCGCGGCGTCCCCTGACGGCTACAAGGCCTTCGGCGGCGTCTATCTCACCGTCTTGAAAAGCGGCCTGCCCAAGGAACTTGTAGACATCGTCTACCTGCGAGTCTCCCAGATCAATGGCTGCGCCTTCTGCATCGACATGCACTCGCGCGATCTACTCAGGGGCGGCTTGAGTGTCGACAAGCTCGTGTTGGTACCGGTCTGGCATGACGCTGGCCCGGTGTTCACTGCCCGCGAGCGTGCCGCCCTGGCATGGGCGGAAAGCGTCACAAGGGTCGCCGAAAGCGGAGTTCCCGATGCCGCCTATGAATCTGCGGCTTCCGCGTTCAACGACAAGGAACTTGCCGATCTCACCTACGCCATCGGGCTCATGAACGCCTTCAACCGCTTCGGCATTGCGTTCCGCTCGACCCCGGCTGCCGCTGCAAAGGCCTGAACCCGGCTGCCGCAAGCGCCGCAGATGGCGAGCCCGTCAAAGGGCGCTTGCGTTCATCCTAACGAACCAATGATTGGACCTGTCAGCCATGGCATGGATATTCCTGACTGTCGCCGGCTTCCTCGAAATCGCATTCGCCTTTGCGATGAAGTCGTCCGAAGGTTTTACACGCTTGATCCCCGCGCTGGGCACGGTGGCATTCGGCCTGACGAGTGTTGTCCTCCTTTCAACTGCCTTGCGCACGTTGCCCATGGGGACGGGCTATGCAGTCTGGACAGGCATTGGAGCGGCCGGCACGGCAATCCTGGGAATCCTGGTTTTGGGTGACTCCGCGGCGCCGCTGAGGATCCTTTGCATCGGGCTCATCCTGGCCGGCGTCGTCGGCTTGAAATTGATCTCCGGAGACTGAACACCTTGCCCTCTATCGTCATCGATGGCCGGCTCCCCATACTGGGCAAGTCGCCCGTGTCTCCGTGGACGCTCTTCTGGATCTCCAGCATCGCCGTGTTCCTGGTCTAGGTGGCTTGAGCGGGTGCGTCCAAGGCAAGCACTCTCGTCTGGATGGTCGAAGCCGTCATCGGTGAATCTGAACCCGGAAAGGCTTCTTCGGGAGTCAGCTTTTCGATGAAGAGGCACCCGCCTCAGCTGGGTCGAACACGGTGAACGTCTGGCGGATCTGCGCGAGCAGATGACCGGCCGCGACCGAAAGCGGTCGACCTTCGCGCATCAGCAGGCGGACCTGCGCGGTCTTGCACAGCTTGTGCGACAGGTCGAGCGTCACGAGCTGGCCGGCCTCGATCTCGGGCGCCGAGGCCATGCCTGCGCCCACGAAGGACACGCCCTGGGTCGAGCGAACGAAGCGCTTGAGAGCCATCACGGAGTTGCTGCGGAAGGCCGCATGCAGCGTGACGTGCTCCGCGTACGCAAGTAGCTCCACAAGGCGACCGACGCCGTAGTCGGGAGGCATGAGCGCGAGGGGATAGTCCAGGACCTGCCGCAGCTGCAGCGGACCCTTGAGCTTCGTCAGCGGATGACCTGCACGGACCAGCAGCTTCGTCGGTGCGGCGGCACTGGCGACGACCCGCAGTTTCGGATCGGACGGCGGGTTGTACGCGATGCCGATGTGCGCCTCGTCCTCCATGACCTGGCCGACAAGTTCGCCGACAGGCATGGCATCGACCGTCACCGAGAGCTTGGGATGCGCTGCGCAGAAGGGCGCGACCACCTGGTCGAGCAGGCCGCCGATGAAGCCTTCGCTTGCCACGATCCGCACGCTGCCGGCGTCCATCGACTCGATGGCGCGCAGTCGCTCCCCCAGTTGTTCCTGGTGCGCCTGGCACGCCTTCCAGTAGTCGAGCACGTGCAGGGCTGCATCGGTCGCGACCACCCCGCGCGACTGGCGCTCGAACAGCACCAGGCCGAGTTCCTCCTCCAGCAGCGCCACCTGTCGCGTGATCACCGACGGCGCGGTGTTCAGCGCATCGGCGGCGCCGCGGATCGACCCGCTGACCAGCACCTCTCGGAAGTACTTCAGGCGTTTCTGATTGATTTCTCGCATGGCGCGCCCCCGTCCGTTGCCCAAGGAGCAACGAAGTGGTCAAAAAATTGCTGTTGCTCGAACGAATGCTAGCTCAAACAATCCGCTTCACCCACCTATTCGCGACCACCCGTACCCTCAAGACAAGGAGCTTTCATGCGATACCTCAAGAAGTCCGCCGCCTGCCTGATGGCCACCATCGCAGTGCTTTCCATCGGCGCCCAGGCGCCGGCCCTCGCAGCGGAAGCGTTTCCCTCGAAGCCGCTGACCATGCTTGTGGCGTTCCCGCCCGGCGGTCCGGCCGACGTGCTGGCCCGCGCGATGCAACCCACGATGAGCCGACTGCTGGGTCAGCCCTTCATCATCGAGAACCTGCCGGGCGCGGGCGGCGCACTGGCGGCGCAGCGGTTGCTCAGCCGTCCGGCCGACGGCTACACGCTGATCATGGGCTCGCCCAACGAGGCGATCCTCGCGCCGCTGGCCAACGCGTCGGCTAAGTACAAGGCCGAGGAGTTTGCGCTCCTGGCGCCGATCTCCACGCATCCGCTGGTGGTGATGGCCCGCAACGACCTGCCGTTCAACTCGCTCGAGCAACTGATCGCAGACGGCAGGAAGCCCGGCAGCAAGAGCCTCACCTTCGGCAGCCCGGGCTACGGTTCGATGTACCACATCGTCTCCGAATACATGGCGCAGACCACGGGCGCCAAGCTGTTGCACGTGCCCTACAAGGGTGCCACGCCGATGCTGCAGGACCTGGTCGGCCAGCAGATCGACATCACGATCCTGCCGAATCTCGGCGCCTCGACCCAGCTGCTCGAAAGCCACAAGCTCAAGGCCATCAACGTGCTCGACACGCAGCGCATGCCCACGCTGCCCGACGCTGCCGCGATCTCCGAATCGGCGATCCCGCAGAAGGCAGAGCTCGTGCATTCGGTCTGGCTGGCCGTCATGACCAAGAGCGGCATTCCGGTCGACCGCCAGAAGGTGCTGCTGGAAGCGTCGCAGAAGGCGATCCAGTCGCCCGAGATGATCAAGGCACTCGAGCAGTCCGGCGTGCAGCCGATGAAGCCGCAATCACTTGAAGCCTCTGCGAAGTTCTACGCCGACGAGACGGCGAAGTTCCAGAAGATGGCGCGCTCGATCAAGCTGGCTGCCGAATGAGCCGCTGAAACCTGATGGAAGAAAGGTCCTACATGAACATCCTCGTCGCCGGTTTCCAGCACGAAACCAACACCTTTGCACCCACTGTTGCCAGCTACGAAAGCTTCGTGCGCGGCGAAGACTTCCCCGGCATGGTGCGCGGCGAACGGGTCTTCGAACTGCTCGACGTCAATGTTCCGATTAGCGGATTCATCCACCACGTGCGGGCGAACGGCCACAGTGTGACGCCCGTGATCTGGGCCGGCGCGGGGGCCTCCGCCCATGTCACGACCGATGCCTACGAGCGTATCGCGGGGGAGATCCTCGCGACGGTGAAGACCGCGTCCTACGATGCCATCTACCTGGACCTGCACGGGGCCATGGTCACGCAGCATCTCGACGACGGGGAAGGCGAACTGCTGGCCCGCATCCGCGCCGTCGTGGGACCCGCGGTGAAGATCGTGGCTTCGCTGGATTCGCACGCCAACGTCACGACCCGGATGCTCGCGCTGTCGGACGGCCTGGTGGCCTACCGGACCTATCCCCACATCGACATGGCCGACACCGGCCGCCGCGCGGGCGAGATCCTGCTGGCGCTGATGGGGGCTGACAAGCCTGCCTGCCAAGTCGTGCGGCGCGTGCCTTTCCTCATTCCGGTCAACAGCATGTCGACGATGCTGCAACCCGCACGCGGCGTCTACGACCTGTTGGAGGAACTCGAGGCCCAGGGCGTGCTCTCGCTGTCCTTCGCGCCCGGGTTTCCGGCGGCCGACTTTCCGGAATGTGGCCCCGTGGTCTGGGGCTACGGCTTTGACCAGGCGCGCATCGAGCAAGCGGTCGACGCGCTCTTCGCGGGCGTGTGCGTTCCCGAAGAGAAATGGGCGGTGCAATTCCAAGAGCCGGAGGCTGCGGTGCGGCGCGCCATGCGCATCGCGGAGACGGCGACCCGCCCGGTGATCCTTGCGGACACGCAGGACAATCCCGGCGTCGGTGGCGATTCGAACACCACGGGCGTGTTGCGGACGCTGCTGAAGTACGGCGTGAAGGACGCGGCGATCGGGCTCATCTGCGACCCGGTCACCGCGGCTGCCGCCCATGCAGCCGGCGTCGGCGCGACGATCGACATCGCGCTGGGCGGTTGCCCGCAGGTGCCGGGCGACGAGCCCCTTCGCGCCGCCTGCCGGGTCGAAGCACTCGCGGATGGCAAGTTCGTCTACGGCGGTCCGATGATGAACGGCAAGCAGGCCGACCTGGGCCCCATGGCCTGCCTGCGCATCGACGGCGTGCGCGTCGCGGTGAGTTCGAGCAAGGCGCAGATGCTCGACAGGAACATGTACCGCACCGTCGGCATCGCACCCGAGGACATGAAGATCCTCGTGAACAAGAGTTCGGTGCATTTTCGCGCCGACTTTGCGCCGATCGCCGAGGAGATTCTCGTCGTGCGTTCGCCCGGTCCCTTTGTCGCCGATCCGTCGCAACTGCCGTGGCGCCATTTGGGCCAGGGCATGCGCATGAAGCCGAACGGGCCGGCGTTTTCTGGCGATGCGGGTCGGGGCTCAGATGCATACCAACGCCTCGAGGCCTTGGGAATCGAATTACCCACGCCGAGCGCGCCGGCCGCGGCGTATCTTCCTTTTGTGCGCGCGGGGCAGATGCTCTATCTGTCCGGCCACCTTGCGCGGTTAAACGGCCAAGTCTTGGCTGGTCGGCTTGGTGACGGTTTGAGCACTGCGCAGGGCATTGAAGCCGCGCGTGCGACGGCCACCGAACTACTCTCGACCCTCCATGCCGCGACAGGCGATCTGAACAAGATCATGCGAATCGTGAAGCTCACGAGCTTCGTGGCGTCGGCCGGAGACTTCACCGAGCAGCACCTGGTCACGAACGGAGCTAGCCAGCTGTTCGCTGAAGTGTTCGGCGACAAGGGCGCTCACGCCCGTAGCGCAGTAGGCGTGGCGCAGCTTCCGCTGGGCGCCTGCGTGGAGATCGAACTGATCGCGCAACTCGTGGAAGCGGCCTAGGTCGGTGGGACGTTCATGTATCCGCTTTGGGCAGGAGCCGGCACTCCAGGCATTGGGAGCGTTCTTGCCAGAGTAGCCGACGGCTTCGCAGCGCAAGCGGTCGTCGAGGAAGGCAAGCACGGACGACTGCACGTCAACGTTCAGCGGACGTTTTAGCGGTCGGCACCGTGGGCTCTCCATGGCGCGACGCGCCAACGCGTATGGTGCGAGTCACCTTCTCATCGCTTTCGATGCCCCCACTGGTCCGCCCAAGCTGACAACGGCTTCAGCGCCTTCGCAAGTCGTCGGCCTTCGTCCGTTAGTCGATAGCCACCCTCGGCATGTTCGACAAGGTCGGCTTCCCTCAGTTCAGTGAGCCGCGTGTTGAGCAATCTGGCGTTCGTCTCGCAAGCGTCTTGCAGGGCCCTGAAGGTCAGCGGGTCCCCCCGAAGTTCCCAGAGCACGCGCAGCGCCGTGCGCCGTCCCAGCAGGTCCAGAGCGACCATGATGGGGCGGCCGGTGGTGGAACCGCGAACTGGTTGGCCGATACGAGGTGCCGTCATGCTTTACTTTATACAGCAAGGAGCCTACGATAGCGCGGCCCTTGAATCATGAATCTTTATGCCCGCACGCATCGAGCCAGCAACTCCACCATTTGGTGAAGACATTTCCAGGCCACTCGACAGGCTGATGAAGGGACAGCCCCCCTTTCGGCTGTTCACGACGTTGGCACGCGACCCTCGTCTATTTCAAAAGTTCTTTGCGGGCGGGTTGCTGGACAAAGGCAACTTGAGCATCCGACAGCGCGAAATCGTGATTCATCGCATAACGGCGTTGTGCAAATCCGAATATGAATGGGGCATCCACGTCACGGCCTTCTCAAGGCTTGGCGGCCTGACGCCGGAGCAGGTTCAGGCGACCGTCACGGGTTCGGCGAACGAAGCCTGCTGGTCAGCCGAGGAACAGGTCCTTCTGCGCCTGTGTGACTCTCTGCACGAGCACTCCGACATCGACGGTGGACTGTGGAACGAGTTGCGAAAGTACTTTGCCGAAGAAGCCATCATTGAACTGCTGATGCTGGCTGGCTTCTATCGCACCGTCAGCTACCTTACGAACGGGCTGCGCATGCCCTTGGAAGAGGCGAGCGCACGATTCCCGACTGAGGCTGCTTCTGACCGAGTCGTCGGCGTATTGACTACCGTGCAACAACAGGAGAAATCTCGATGATCAAAGCCAGTGTCATGTACCCGTACGCCGCAGGCGCTCGATTCGATCATGCTTACTACCGCGAGAGGCATATGCCAATGATGAAGCGGCTGCTCGGCGCTGCATGTCTGTACTACACGGTGGACAAGGGCATCTCAGGGCGTGCTCCGGGCACTGACCCTGCTTACGTCGCCAAGTGCGAATTCGTCTGCACTTCTGTCGAAGCTTACCGGGCAGCCTCCGGCCGGCACCAGCAGGAGATCAGGAGCGACATCGCCAACTACACGGATATTCAACCCGTGGTGCAGATCAGTGAGGTAGTAGTAGAGCGTTCGGAAGTCTGACCAGTGTGCGAATGTCGCCAAGCACCGCACCGCGTATGGCGAATCCCTGGGAGTACGAAAGAGCCACGTACTGCCATTTGCCATCGCGACCACGTGCATATGAATGCGCACGACTCCTCACGACCGTTCCGTAGTTTTCTTGGAAGCGCGTGCTCTTCATGCCCAGCGGCGCGAAAATTCGTTCCTGCGCGAAGGCGGCCAGGCTCAGTCCGCTAACTCGCCGCACGATGAGTCCGAGAAGCGTGTAGCCCGTGTTGCTGTAGAGATGCTCTGCTCCCGGCTCGAAGTTCAGTCACTTCTGCTGAAACACAAGGCCCAGAATGTCGCCCTCTGTGATGGTGTCGTCTAGCCGTAGGCCGGCCAGAGTCAGCAAATCCCACTGGTCGCGCAGACCGCTGGTGTGATGCAGAAGATGCCGGATGGTGATGGGCGCGCCCTCCAACTGAAGCTCCGGTACGTACTTCTTCACCGGGTCGTCCAGTGACAGCTTGCCTTCCTGTGCCAGCAGCTGGATAGCGTAGCCAGTGAACTGCTTGGACAGAGATGGCCGCGTGGAATACGGTGTTCGGTTTGATGGGGATGCTGTATTCGAGGCTGGCTTGGCCATAGCCGCGGCTGTAGACGATCTTGCCCTCCTTCATGACCGCAAGGGCCAAGTCGGGGGAATCGGGCTTGTCCCAGGCAGCGAATAGTTTGTCGATGTCGGCTGGGCTGGGCGTGGCGGCGGAGGCCGACAACGCGAAAGCAACCAGCCAGGCCGGGTTCAAGGCTAGACGAAGGAGCAAGAAAAACATTCGGGAGACCTCCTGGAGTCACAGGATGGTAGGTCGTCGAGCAGGGTGGCTGGCGTACTAGCAACAACCACTGTGCCGCTTGCTGGTAGGTCTGCACTAGGCGCGGGAGCTGTCGGTCTCGAACGTCTGCTGTCCTTAGGCTGCTACTTCCGCAATGGGGGCCCGGTGCGGAAGTTGCGCGCTCGCGAAATCGGTCTTTCTAGCCCAAGTGCCGCGGTCAACCATCAACCGAAATTGGCTGGAGCTCTCTACGCCGCCCGCCTCTGCGCCGCGGGTTGGTCGGACGCAGCGAGCACTCCGACGAATGTTGAGGCCTTGTCGACGAGCACTCGCACAACCTCCTCGGTCTCTTCGAAGGTGCCTGCCACGGACACCTGCAGCCTCATGAACTGTTGCGCAGCGTAGGCGTAGTCGACGTGGAGTACGTCAACGCCGCGGGCGGCATAGAGGCCGAGGATGCGGCAAAGCAAGCCAGCATCGCGCTCAACTAGATAAACCTGCTCGAGGGTGGGCGCAGTTCGTGGGGTGAGGTTGGGAGAATTCATGACTTCGATCCTGGTCGTCGGCGATGGCTAGCCCTGCTGAGGCTAGCGATGAGGACGCGCGTGGATCGAAGACGGGAGAAGAAGTTGCCCGAAGCGTCGACCCGGCTGACCGGGACGACGCGCACGTGCCCGGTCAGCGGGGAATTCGAATAATCACCGGAATCAACGTGCGAAGTGGCATGCGTCGAAGTCTAGCAGTGGTCGACCCTTGCGCACCGCGAGGTCCGGTCTTGGCCCGCATTCAGTCGCGAGTACAGACCTAAGGTCATGATGCAAGTAACGGAAGTTCAATCAAAGCTGAAAGCGGAACTGCGTCCAACTGGGCTGCGCTTGCCACCACGATGGCACGGTTGGAAGACCCAGCCACGTCGGCAAGCGCACGCCACAGGAAGCGGATAGACGCGTTGTCAAGCCCGGCTGTGGGCTCATCAAGCAAGGTCAATGCGCGTCCCGAAGCGAGCGCAGCCGCGAGCCAAACCTTGCGCTTCGAACCGGTCGAGAGCATGTACATCGGCTTGGCAAGATGCGGGGCCAAAGATAATCCCGCAACACAGCTTCCCCACCGGACTTCATCGAAGCCGGCATCGCTGGCCCGGAGCATTGAAGTGCAGTCAGTCGCGGTGACCTCGTCGAACTCGTCAGTCGCCGGGTCCACGAAGAACACGCTTCGCTGATAGGACTTGAGGTCTCGGTTGCTGCCAGCGCGTGCAAGAGTCAGCTCGCCCTTTGCAGCCAGCCTGCCCGCCAGCAATCGGAGAATCGTCGATTTTCCGCTGCCGTCGTCGCCGTACAGTTGGGTGAGTCCGGCCCCGATGGACGCGCTCCATCCGGATAGGAGCGGCGGGTGACCTGGATAGGCGAAGCACAAGTCTTTGACGACAAGAATGGGCTCGGATGCCGCTGAGTTCATGCCCTAACCCTACCGCATCCCCGCACGAACACAGAGCTGAGCACTGTCCACGCAGTGCATCAGAGGCGGCCAGGGCATTGCCAGGCAGGCTGGAGCTGCTCTGTCCCAGCCTAAGGCGCCGGAAGCCGGGCACTCCCGAACATCGGGCGAGGCTGGTCGACTAGCATGTCGGCATGAACCCATTGCAGTTCGAACTCGATCGCCTGTACGGACTGGGTGCGAGCGCCGCGCACGGCGCTGCCCCAGCGGCCGCCCAGGGCGTTCGAGCCTTGGTGCTGGAGCTGAGGCCCCCCGCGGGATGGGCCCAGCTTTCCTCGGTCTGGACGGGCGTCCAATCGGACCTCGGTTTTCCTCCCCCGGCCATCGCGGTCTCGGGAGTCGACGCACTGCAGCTGTGGTTCTCCCTTGCATCGCCGACTTCGCCGAGTGCTGGCGAGCTTTTCCTGCAGGGCCTGCGTGCGCGGTATCTGCCGCACGTAGGATCGACCCACGTACGTCTGATCGCCGACGCGGCGCAACTCCCGTCCGCGCCGCCCTTAGAGACCAGCCCGGATCGCTGGTCGGCATTCGTCGCCCCCGACTTGGCTTCAGTGTTTGCCGATACGCCGTGGCTGGACCTTCCTCCCACCGGCGAAGGCCAGGCAACGCTTCTGCGCGCGCTCGAGCCCATCCGGCAAGTTGCCTTCGAAGCAGCGTTAAGCCAGCTTAGCGTCATAGAGGAAGTGCCAGCTGACTTGAAGCTGTCCGGCTTGCCGAAAGTGGCCACCTCCGAACAAGGGGGCGCCGACGCAGAGCGCTTCCTAAGAGGCGTCATGAACGACGAATCGGTGCCTATGGCTTTGCGGATAGAAGCCGCAAAGGGCTTGCTTGGCCATTCCAAGCGATCGTAGGCAGATCGCCGGAACCATCAGACGGAGATCCTTGGATAAAGCTGCGGTCTCGCCTTCGGCTCGGTCGGCTCGCTGCTTCGCAGCAGCGATAGCAGTCGTCCAATCCCGCGTATGCGAATGACCGCAAGGTATCGCTCTGCAGCCATTGCCAGCGCCTTGCCCCGTTGTCGGTGCCTCGCGTCGAGTAGGTTCCCTTGCAGAGGTAGAGAGCGGCGCTCCGCGTTCCTACATGTTGGCCATTGCCAACGTGCCAAGTCTCCATCGCGCAAACGCATTGGAACTCCTTGTCCCAGCGCGCTTGCTCCTGCGACAGCCGATGCAGCGAAATGCACGCCGCCAGCTCCGATCCCTGCCTCTGACTCAGTCCGGCACGCGAACGCTTCAGAGAACTGCAGCCTGGGACCCGCCGAAGCTTGAAAAGTCCGTGAATCCAAGCGGTCCTCGGCGGGTGTAGTAGGTCGACCGGTCCGCTTCGACCAGCGGCCATCCGTGCCTGAGCCGCTCTGCCAGGTCCGGGTTCCCGATGTAGGGCCTGCCGAACGCGATCAGATCCACCAGCCCGGTCTCTAGTGCTGCCTCGGCACCCTCACGGCTCTTGAAGCCTCCGCACCAGATGATCGCTCCCGGGAAAGTGGCGCGAACCTTCGCCAGCAAGCCATGATCGATGTAGCGCGCCTTGAATTCGGCGGTCTCCATGTTGCCCGTCGGCATGAGTTCGTAGATCAGGTGCAGATAAGCGACGCCTCGGCGCCCCAGCTCCTCGGCGAGGTACAGCAAGGTGCCCTCGACGTCCGGATCCGCCGGCATCGAGTTGAAAAGGCCGAATGGAGACAGCCGGACACCAACGCGCCCGGGGCCCAGTTCGTGCACCGCCGCGTCCACCACTTCCATCAGGAAGCGGGTGCGATCCTGGAGGCTGCCGCCGCCGTAGCGGTCCTTGCGCGTGTTGAGCACCGGGTTCATGAACTGCTCGAACAGGTAGCCATTGGCAGCGTGCAGCTCCACGCCATCGAAGCCGGTCTCTCTCGCATCGACGAATACCTGGGCGAACGTCCGAACCAGGGCGGACACCTCATTCGTCGCGAGCCGTCTCGGCGTTCCTGCGCGGATGTAGCCCAGTTTGCCGTTCGCATCATGGACGAACACGTCAGAATGCTCGGCCCTCTGTTCCGTCACGCCCCAGGGCATCTCGCCGTTGGGCATGATCGAGGGATGCGCCATTCTGCCGACGTGCCATAGCTGCATGAAAACCGCGCCCCCCTTTCGGTGGATCTCGTCAGTCACGAGGCGCCAGTTTCTTCGTTGGGCCTCCGAATAGATGCCAGGCGTCCACGCATATCCCTTGCTGGACGGCGCGACATCAACCGCCTCAGTCACGATCAGGCCCGCACTCGCACGCTGCCCGTAGTACGTAGCCATGAGTGCATTGGGGACGTCGCCCTCGGATGTGCGCGTGCGGGTCATGGGCGCCATCACAATCCGATTGTTCAGTGACACAGTGCCGCCGAGCGACAGGGGTTCAAACAGGTCTGCCACAGTCTTCCTTCAGTTGATTTCGAGACTGAAGGTTATTTGTCGCAAGGCGTCGTATCTACACACACATTGGTCAGTGGTTGAACATGAAGCTCATCAAACGACTTCCAGGCTTGCCGGTTGAACGGGCGCTGGGAATGATTTCCGGGCGGTGGAAGGCCGTTCTCCTGCTTGCCCTGGGAGAGGGTCCCCAACGCACCTGCGAACTGGACAATCGGATTGCCGGCCTGTCGCAGAAGGTGCTGATCGATCAACTGCGCGCGCTTGAGGAACACGGACTGGTGAGCAAGCAGCCTGTCGCGTCGGACTTGCAGGGGGTCGAGTACCGGTTAACCCCGCTGGGCGAGAGCCTGTTGCCCATCCTCTGCTCGCTGATGGATTGGGGCGCCCATCACGCCAGCGAAGTCGACGAAGCCCAAAGGCTGCTGCCGTGCGAGCTTGTCGTGCAAGGTCGTGCTGCATTCGTGACCGGCCGTGGACGCGCTCGCGCGCGTGAGCAAGGACGGTAGCGCGACTCCGGCAGGAGCGCTCGGGAACGCTGGGCGACTGCCCGGCCTGTCACAGGGCTGCTCGTACGAGCGGGAGTTCCGGATGAAGAAATGGCACGCCCACGGCGCGCGCCCTGCCCTATCGCACCGGGCTCTTCTAGCCGAAGAGCTTGGACGCAATGGACGCGACGTGCCTGCCTTGGAACTCGGCCATGCCCAGCTCCTGCTCACTGGGCATGCGCTCGCCTTTACCGCCGGCGATGGTGGCGGCGCCATACGGGCTGCCGCCCTTGATCTCGTCGATTCCCATCTGACGGGCTTCGGCGTAGGGCAGTCCGACCACGACCATCCCGTGATGCAACAGCGTCGGCAGGAAGGTGAGGATGGTGCTCTCCTGGCCGCCGTGCTGGGTGGCGGTGGAGGTGAACACCGATCCAACCTTTCCGACCAGTTCGCCCTTCATCCACAGCGGCCCGGTCTGGTCGATGAAGGCGCGCATCTGTGCGCTGACATTGCCGAACCGGGTGGGCGAACCGAAGACGATCGCATCGTAGTTCGCGAGTTCCTCCGGCTTCGCAAGCTGCGCCGGTTGGTCGACCTTGCCGCCAGCCCCAAGGAACACGTCGGGGGGCACCGTCTCAGGGACCCTCTTCAGGTCCACGACGCTGCCCGGCACGCTGCGTGCCCCGCGCGCCACGGCTCCTGCCATGGCCTCGATGTGTCCGTAGAAGCTGTGATAGAGAACGAGAACTCTTGCCATTGAATGAGCTTGCCTGGAGTGGTTGAGAAAGAAGAGTGACGGCATTCGCCGATACGGCGAAGCACTTGCCGCGGTCCGCCCTACTTCTGCAGGGCAGCCTGAGGGATGTTCCGGAAACTGATGGCCATGCGGTTGTAGGTGTTCATCAGTCCGATTGCGATCGTGAGGTCCACCAGTTCGCGCTCCTCGAAGACGTGCCGCGCTGCTTCGTAGTGCGCGTCCGGAACGCCGGTCTCGGCCACACGCGTCACCGACTCGGCCCAGGCCAGAGCGGCGCGCTCGCGCGGATCGAAGAGTTCGCCCGCCTCCCGCCAGGCCTGCACAAGCGCGAGCTTCTCGATGGCCTGCCCCTTCTTCAGAAGATCTCGCGTGTGCATGTCCAGACAGAAAGCACAGTTGTTGATCTGCGAGACGCGCAAGTACACGAGATCGACAAGCACAGGTGAAAGCGCACTCTGCGCCACGTAGCCATAGACAGTGCCGAGCGCCTTCAGGCCGGCGGGAGCGAGTGCGTTGTAGTGTATGCGGTCAATAAACCGCGTCCTGTTCATCGACGCAGATCAAGTGCAGGGGTTGAGCTACGAGGTTGGCAGCGCGATGTTCCAGGGCAGTAGCGCCTCGTAGTCGTCGA
>NZ_JASZYR010000008.1 GCF_030316855.1 Variovorax sp. J22P240 | reverse complement strand
CCCTTGCCCTGCCGGCAAGCCAGCCCTCCTCACAGTCACGCTGTTCATCTCAGTGCTCTTGCCGCTCTTGAATTTGCCCGTAGGCAGGGAGGCATCCATTACATCTCCTTGTACGAAATAGGTTCTCATTTCGACGAGGCCAGTTTAGGTTTGCAGCGGAAATTGGGAACGCGCCTGAAGCGATATGCGGGAAGGAGTACTGCATGCTCATACAGCAGGCCGGTTGCAGTGGCTTCGCGAACCGCCCTGCACAATCGAAGCGTGCCTCGAACACTGCCTGATCCGCCACCCAAGCCCTACTGGCTCTACCTCCTGGAATGCGAGGACGGCGTGTACTACGCGGGGATCGCGCTCGACGTGGAGCAGCGCTTCTTTCGGCATGTGTTCGGACTGGGCGCGAAGTTCACGCGCGCGCGGCCTCCGGTGCGGGTGCTTGCGGCCCGCGAATATCCCACCAAGGGCGATGCACTGCGAGCGGAAGCCAGGCTCAAGGCACTGCCGCGCGCCAGGAAGCTGGCGTTCTTCGACGTCGCGGCGTAGTCGACTTGGGGGATCTCAACTCAGGCCGCGGGCACCGCGGCACCCACCTGCTGGTACACCGCCATCTCGAAACCGATCAGCGTCTCGATGACGGCCGAACTCCGGGAGGATGGACTGAACGGTGGCGTCGAGGCTCAGTCGTCCTGCTCCACGAGTTGCAGTGCTGCCGTCGTGGCCACGGCCTTCGTCATCGACGCGTTGCGGAACAAGGTGCGCGCGCTCGCTTCGCCGGCAGCGTGCTGGAACAGCTGGCCGTTGCGGTCGACCACCACCGCCGCAACGCCGTGCAAGGCGCCCTTCGATACGGCGCCGTCCAGTAGTGCCGCGATGGCCGAACCGTTGAATGCCATGGTCGTCTCCGACGTCCTGGGCGGGGAATCCGCGCGCGAACATTCTGCGCCCGACAGGCGGGAGGGCGCGACTCTCGGGCGCCACATTGCTGCGGGTAACCCCGATGCCGATTCTTCGGAAAATTGACCACGGTCAAGCCGCGTTTCCACGTTGGCGTCGCAGCATCACTACCCACCGGAACTTGAGATCAGGTTCCGCCAAAAAGAACAACGTGTGAATCCACGACCTACAGGAGACAACATGATCAAGAACCTTTTTTCGCGCTCGTTTTCCGGCGCCGCAAGGACTTCCGCCGTCGCCGTCTCGGTTGCGGCGGCACTGCTTGCGGTGTCAGCGCCTGCCTTGGCCTGGGAGCCCACCAAACCCGTCGAGTTCATCGTTCCCGCCGGGACAGGCGGTGGAGCCGATCAGATGGCGCGCCTGATGCAGGGCATCATCGTCAAGCACAAGTTGATGAAGGAACCGCTCATCGTCGTCAACAAGTCGGGAGGCGCCGGCGCAGAAGGCTTCCTGGCGGTCAAGGAAGCCAAGGGCGACCCCCACAAGATCGTCATTTCGCTGTCGAACCTGTTCACGACGCCCATGGCGACCGGCGTGCCTTTCAACTGGAAGGACATGAGCCCGGTTGCGATGATGGCGCTCGACCAGTTCGTCCTGTGGACGAACGCAAGCGAGCCCTACAAGAACGCCAGCGAGTACGTCGCGGCAGTCAAGGCCGCGGGGCCGAACAAGTTCAAGATGGGCGGCACGGGCTCCAAGCAGGAAGACCAGATCATCACGGTTGCACTCGAGAAGGCCACCGGCATCAAGTTCATTTACGTCCCCTTCAAGGGCGGCGGCGAAGTCGCAGTGCAACTGGTGGGCAATCACGTGAATTCGACCGTGAACAATCCGATCGAAGCGGTCGCCCAGTGGCGGGCCGGCCAGCTTCGTCCGCTGTGTGTCTTCGACGCCCAGCGCATGCCGTACAAGGGCAAGGTCACCGATACCCAATCCTGGAACGACATCCCGACCTGCAAGGAAGCCGGCGTTCCGACCGACTACACGATGCTGCGCGGCATCTTCATGCCTGCCGGCGTGACGGCCGATCAGAAGGCCTTCTACGTCGATCTGCTGACCAAGATCACCGCGACGCCGGACTGGAAGGAGTACATGGAGAAGGGCGCGTTCAATCCGACGTTCATGACCGGTGATGCATTCACCAAGTGGCTTGGCGAGGCCGAGGCCGCCCACCGCACGCTCATGACCGAAGCCGGATTCATGGCGGGCGCGAGCAAGTAAGCCCCTGCTTTCCATCGACCGTCCAGAGGGGCGCGTGTCAAGGCCGCCCGCCCCTCATTCCGCCACAAATTGATTGGAGGCTCCATGGAGCAGAGCGAAGAGTCCGTTGCCGCCCCGCGCACAGGCATCGCGACCTATGTGGTCGACGCAGCCGTCGCGGTGGTCCTGCTGGTCATCGGCATCGTGGTGATCGTCGAGAGTCGCAGGCTCGGCGCCGGCTGGACCAGCGACGGTCCGGGTTCGGGCTACTTCCCCTTCTGGATCGGCGTGATCGTGTCGGTGTCGGCCGTGGGCATCCTCTACCAGGCCTTGCTCGGCAAGAACAGGAACACCGAGGTGTTCGTGGATCCGGTGCAGTTGAAGCGCGTCATGTCGGTCCTGGTGCCTGCGATGGTGTATGTACTCGCTGTCACCTTCCTCGGCTTGTACGTTGCATCGGCGATCTACATCGCGCTGTTCATGATCTTCCTGGGCCACTACTCGCCCCTGAAGAGCACGCTGGTGGCGGTGGCCGTCAACGTGGTCTTCTTCTTGATGTTCGAGGTTTGGTTCAAGGTGCCACTCTTCAAAGGCTCGCTCGACCCCCTTCGATTTCTCGGCTACTGAGTTCCTAGGAGAACGCACACCATGGAAGAAGTCAGTGCCCTGATGCAGGGCTTTTCAGTGATCCTCACCCCCATGAACATCCTCCTGATGTTCGTCGGGATCATTCTCGGGGTACTCATCGGCGTGCTGCCCGGCCTGGGCGGTGCCAACGGGGTGGCGATCCTGCTGCCTCTCACATTCACGATGTCGCCGACCTCGGCCATCATCATGCTGTCGTGCATCTACTGGGGTGCATTGTTCGGTGGGGCCATCACCTCGATCCTGTTCAACATCCCCGGTGAGCCGTGGTCGGTGGCGACCACCTTCGACGGCTATCCGATGGCCCAGGATGGACGCGCCGGCGCTGCCCTGACGACTGCATTCACCTCGTCGTTCGTGGGTGCCTTCCTCGCGGTGGTGATGATCACGTTCATGGCGCCGCTGGTGGCCAAGTTCGCGCTCAAGTTCGGCTCGCCCGAGTTCTTCGCCGTGTACCTCCTGACCTTCTGCAGCTTCGTCGGCATGGGAAAGGGATCGCCCTTCAAGATCCTGGCGTCGATGGCGCTCGGCTTCGCGCTGGCCAGTGTCGGGATGGATACCGTGACGGGTCAGTTGAGGCTCACATTCGGGCAGTCCGAGCTGATGCGCGGCTTCGACTTCCTGATCGCCGTGATCGGCCTGTTCGGCATCGGCGAGATCCTGTTGTCGATGGAAGAAGGGCTGAAGTTCTCCGGCAAGACCGCCAAGATCGACCCCAAAGTCGTGCTCGAGACCTGGAAGCAGCTCCCGAAGTACTGGGTCACCTCCCTTCGCAGCGCCCTGGTCGGCATCTGGATGGGCATCACGCCGGGTGGCGCCACGCCAGCTTCGTTCATGAGCTACGGATTGGCGAAGAAGATGTCGCGCAAAGGGTCCAAGTTCGGCACCGGCGAGATGGAAGGTGTCGTGGCGCCGGAGACCGCGGCGCACGCCGCCGGAACCAGCGCGCTGCTGCCGATGCTGGCGCTGGGGATTCCCGGTTCGCCAACGGCTGCCGTGTTGCTGGGCGGGTTGCTGATCTGGGGTCTGCAACCTGGACCGCTGCTTTTCGTCGAGCAGAAGGACTTCGTGTGGGGCCTGATCGCCAGCATGTACCTGGGCAACATCGTCGGGCTCATCGTGGTCCTGAGCACCGTGCCTCTGTTCGCATCCATCCTGCGCATCCCGTTCTCGATCATCGCGCCGGTCATCATCGTCATCTGTGCCATCGGCGCCTACACGGTGCACAACGCGATGCTCGACATCTGGTTCATGCTGGGCTTCGGCATCGTGGGCTACCTGTTCAAGAAACTCGACTTCCCGCTGGCGCCGCTCGTGCTCGCACTGGTGCTCGGCGACAAGGCCGAAGACTCGTTCCGGCAAGCGATGCTGGTGTCGCAGGGTGACGTCATGATCATGTTCTCGAACCCTCTGGTCGGCGGCATCACCACCCTCGCACTGGCGCTGCTGTTCTGGCCCCTGCTCTCGAAGGCGTGGGGGCTGATCAGGCCGATCAAGGTGGACGAGCTGGCCGCCGAGCGCCCGCTGGATTGAACAGGGAGCCGACATGCCAGTCATCGCAATGACACAGGAGATGGGCTCGCTCGCCAAGGACGTTTCCGTCGAGCTCGCGCAGTCACTGGGATTGAGGATCGTGCGCCACGAGATTGCCGAGCACGTGGCCAACCGGATGCACGTGCCGCAAAGCCTCATCGGTCGCCTGCGCGAGGGCAAGGCAGGGCTGGTCGAGCGGCTGACCACCGACCAGCGCAGCGTGGCCCTGTACACGGCCGAAGAACTGTACGACCTCGCCGACCGCGGCGACGTCGTCCTGCGGGGGTGGGGCGCAACCTGCCTGTTGCGCCCGGTTCCGCACATCGTGTCCGTGCGTATCACCCGCTCGATGCGCAAGCGCGTCGAATGGTTGATGCGCGATCTCGAGACCGATGACGCCGAATTCGCCGAAGCCGAGATTCGTCGCAGCGACCAGGCTCACGCATCGCGCATGCACGAACAGTTCGGCGTCACCTGGGGTGATCCGCTTCTCTACGACCTGGTCCTCAACACCGATCGAATCTCGGTGCGGAGCTGCGTGGAGCAGATCAGTCTTCTGGTGCGCCGTCCGGAGTTTGCCGAAACCGCCGAGTCGCGGGCGCTTCTCTCGGGCATGGCCTTGGCGGCCCGCGTGAAAGTGGCGCTGAAAGACCATCCGGCGACGCGTGCCATCAGCATCACCGTCGAGGCGACCAGCGGGCGCATCACGATGCGCGGCATCGTCCTTGACGATGAAGAGCGGACGCAGGCGGAGAGCGTCGCCGCGGACGTCGCCGGCGTGACCGATGTCGACAACCAGCTCAAGCTGATGTCGAGCACCAGGCGCTTCGCCTCGTCCAAGCAGACCTGAGCGCGCCGCGGCGCCTCAGATCTTGCCGCGCTTCTTGAGCCGGCTCAGCGTTTCGGCCGAGAGGTTGAGGTACGAAGCCAGTTCCTTGCTCGGGATGCGGTCGATCAGTTCCGCGTGCTTGCGGATGAACCGGTGCACGCGCCCGGGTGCGTCGAGCAGGTGAAGGGTGATGGTGTGCGCCATGATCTCGCTCATCCCTCGCATCACCATGAACTCGAACAGTTCCTTCGCGAGCGGGCGCTTCTTCAGGAATTCGACCCATTCCTGCAAGGGCAGGCTCGCCACACGGGCCTTGGTCACGCAGACGATGCCGTACGGCGTGGGGGTGCCCAGCCGGAAGGCGGCGTAGCTCGTTTCCATGTCGTGCTCGTCGGCGAAGCGCAGGATCATTTCCTTGCCCTGTGCATTGCTCACGACCCGCTTGAGGATGCCGTCGAGGATGAAGTACTGCTCCATCTCGCGCACGCCCTGATTGAGAAGGAACTCGCCCTTGTTGCCGTCCACGATGGTGAGATGGGCCTCCAGCTCGGCGCGGTCGCTATCGCTCAGATCCTTGAGCAGCACGTTCTGCCGTAGCTGTACACGAATGACGTTTTGTTCTGGATGTTTCGAAAGAAGGGTCACTTCGCTCTCGTGGGGTTTTCCCCGCGTTCTGTTTTCCCGAAAGTTGACCGAGGTCAACGGCCGTACCGGGGACGCCGAATGATAGTCCTGACCACGACGCACGGAGTTTTCCGCTGTGCAACCTCCAGGGGTGAGGCTCGGCGTGCGAGTGATCGGATCCGTATTTCGAACTCAAGGAGACAAGATGTCCGCTGTCCTGGCCAACCCGCCGGCAACCTCGCACGAACAAGAAGAACCGACAACGATCGACGGGTTCCACCTGGTCATCGATGCGCTCAAGCTGAACGGCATCGACACGATCTTCGGACTACCCGGTATCCCGATCACCGACCTGACGCGCATGGCGCAGGCGGAAGGCATCCGGGTGATCTCGTTCCGCCATGAGCAACATGCGGGCAATGCGGCGGCGGCAGCCGGCTTCCTCACGCAGAAGCCCGGGATCTGCCTGACGGTGTCCGCTCCAGGCTTCCTCAACGGACTGACGGCGCTGGCCAATGCCACCACCAATTGCTTCCCGATGATCCTGATCAGCGGGTCCAGCGAGCGCGAGATCGTCGACCTGCAGCAGGGCGATTACGAGGAAATGGACCAGCTCGCGATTGCCAAGCCGCTGTGCAAGGCCGCCTACAGAGTCCTGCACGCCCAGGACATCGGCGTCGGCATCGCACGGGCTATCCGCGCCGCAGTGTCGGGTCGCCCGGGCGGTGTCTATCTCGACCTGCCGGCGAAGCTGTTCGCGCAGACCATGGAGGCCGCAGCCGGCAAGAAGTCATTGATCCGAGTGGTGGATCCGGCGCCCCGGCAGATTCCGGCGACCGACGCGGTCCGGCGTGCGCTCGATCTGCTCAAGACGGCGAAGAAGCCCCTGATTCTGCTGGGCAAGGGTGCCGCCTACGCGCAGGCCGATGCCGACATCCGCGCGCTGGTCGAGCGGACGGGCATCCCCTACCTGCCGATGTCGATGGCCAAGGGGCTGCTCCCCGACACGCATGCGCAATCCGCCGCGGCTGCGCGTTCCTATGTCCTGCAGGAAGCCGACGTCGTGATGCTGATCGGTGCGCGGCTCAACTGGCTGCTGTCGCACGGCAAGGGCAAGACCTGGGGCGGGCCGAAGCAGTTCATCCAGATCGACATCGCGCCGACTGAAATCGACAGCAACGTCGCCATTGCCGCACCCGTCATCGGTGACATCGGCTCCTGCGTGTCGGCGCTGCTGACGGGCATGGGAAGCGCCTGGGCCAAGCCGCCGGCCGAATGGACCGCTGCGATCGACGAGCGCAAGGACAAGAACCTGTCGAAGATGGCCGTCACCCTGGCAGCCCGGCCCTCGCCGATGAACTTCCAGAGCGCGCTGAGCGTGATCCGCGATGCGGTGAAGGCGCGGCCCGACGCCATCGTCGTCAACGAGGGTGCCAACACGCTGGACTTTGCCCGCAGCATCGTCGACATGTACGAGCCCCGCAAGCGTCTCGATGTGGGCACCTGGGGAATCATGGGCATCGGCATGGGCTTTGCCGTCGCCGCGGCGGTGGTGACCGGCAAGCCGGTAATCGCCATCGAGGGGGACAGCGCCTTCGGCTTCAGCGGCATGGAAGTGGAAACGATCTGCCGCTACAACCTGCCGGTTTGCATCGTCGTCTTCAACAACAACGGTGTCTACAGGGGCACCGACGTCAACGCCAGCGGCGGGGCGGACGTGGCGCCGACCGTGTTCGTCAAGAACGCGCGCTACGACAAGTTGATGGAAGCCTTCGGCGGCGTCGGCGTGCACGCCACCACGGCGGACGAATTGGAGCGGGGCCTGGCCGAGGCCATCGCTTCCGGACGACCGACGCTGATCAATGCCGTGATCGATGAGACCGCCGGCACCGAGAGCGGCCGCATCACCAGCCTGAACCCCAGCGCGGCAAAGAAGAAGTAATTCAAGCAAGTTAACCCAGGAGATCGTCAACATGAGCAGCAACAACAAACCACTGAGCAACATCAAGATCATCGACTTCACCCACGTGCAGGCCGGCCCGGCGTGCACCCAGATGCTCGCCTGGTTCGGTGCGGATGTCATCAAGGTCGAGCGCCCAGGCGCGGGCGATGTCACACGCTCGCAGCTGCGCGACATCCCCGACGTCGATGCGCTGTACTTCACCATGCTCAACAGCAACAAGCGCTCGTTGACGCTGGACACCAAGCAGCAGGAAGGCAAGCTCGTGCTGGAGAAGCTGATCCGCGAGTCCGACGTGTTGGTGGAGAACTTCGGCCCCGGCGCGCTGGATCGCATGGGCTTCACGTGGGAGCGCATCCAGGAACTCAATCCCAGGATGATCGTCGCCTCGGTCAAGGGATTCAGCGACGGCCACCACTACGACGACCTGAAGGTCTATGAGAACGTCGCACAGTGCGCGGGGGGCGCGGCCTCGACCACCGGCTTCTGGGACGGCCCGCCGACCGTGAGTGCCGCCGCCCTTGGCGACAGCAACACCGGCATGCATCTCGCCATCGGCATCCTGACCGCCATCATCGGCCGCGAGCAGACCGGCAAGGGCCAGCGCGTGGCCTGCGCGATGCAGGACGCCGTGCTGAACCTCTGCCGCGTGAAGATGCGCGATCAGCTGCGCCTGGACCGGCTCGGCTTCCTGGAAGAGTATCCGCAGTACCCCCACGGGACCTTCAGCGACGTGGTGCCGCGCGGCGGCAATGCCGGCGGCGGCGGGCAGCCGGGCTGGGTGCTGAAGTGCAAGGGCTGGGAGACCGATCCCAACGCGTACATCTACTTCACCGTGCAAGGCCATGCATGGGCGCCGATCTGCGATGCCATCGGCAAGCCCGAGTGGAAGACCGACCCCGACTACATGACGCCGAAGGCGCGCCAGCCTCACATCACCGACATCTTCGCGACCATCGAGGGATGGCTGGCCGACAAGACCAAGTTCGAGGCGGTCGACATCCTGCGCAAGTTCGACATTCCCTGCGCGCCGGTGCTGACGATGAAGGAGCTCCTGCACGACCCGTCGCTGCGCGCCAGTGGCTCGATCGTCGAAGTGCCGCACAAGGAACGCGGCAGCTACTACACCGTGGGCAGCCCGATCAAGTTCTCGGATCTCAAGCCCGAGATCACGGCCTCGCCGCTGTTGGGCGAGCACACCGACGAGGTTCTGGCCGAGCTCGGCTACAACGCCTCGCAGATTAGCGAGTTGCGCTCGGCGAAGGCGGTGTGACCGCCGGGACACGTCGTCGAAGTCGATGTGTCCTTGGGCGGCACCCGCGATGGGTGCCGTTTTTGTTGGAAGACCAGGAAGCGGAAAAAGAATGCCTCACGGAGAACAAGGAGCCAGCGCCATGAACACCGCCATCGACTGTCAGGCACTCGTCGCGGCTGTCGGCGATGCGATCATCGCGTCCGACGCCACCGGCGCCATCACGCTGTGGAATCCGGGCGCCGAGCGCATGTTCGGCTACACCGAGAGCGAGGCCCTGGGCCGATCGCTCGATCTCATCACGCCGGAGCGACTGCGCCAGCGCCATTGGGAGGGCTACCACAAGTCCATGGATACTGGCACCACGAAGTACGGCAATGACCTGCTGCGCGTGCCGGCCACACACAAGGACGGACGCTCGATGTCCATCGCTTTCACGGTGGCCATGCTCTTCGCGCCCGATGGCGCGGTGAGCGCGGTCGTTGCCGTCATTCGTGACGAGACCCAACGCTTCCAAGACGAGCGCGCGCTTCGCAAACGCGTGGCGGAACTCGAAGGATTGGCGGCGGCGGATCAATAGGCAACCCACATAGATCGAGACCGGAGACCCCTGTATGAGCAAAGCGCTGGAAGGCTATCGAATCCTTGACTTCACCCATGTCCAGTCGGGCCCGACCTGCACGCAGCTGCTGGCCTGGTTCGGCGCCGACGTGATCAAGGTCGAACGCGCCGGGGAGGGCGACGCAACGCGCGGACAGCTGCGCGACATCCCGGACGTGGACAGCCTCTATTTCACGATGCTCAACCACAACAAGCGCTCGATCACGGTCGACACCAAGAAGCCCAAGGGTCGGGAAGTGCTGGAAACCCTGATCAAGCATTGCGACGTGCTGGTGGAGAACTTCGCACCCGGCGCGCTCGACCGGATGGGCTTCACCTGGGAACGCATCCATGAGCTCAACCCGAGGATGGTCGTGGCCTCGGTCAAGGGCTTCGGCCCGGGCAAGTACCAGGACTGCAAGGTGTACGAGAACGTGGCGCAGTGCGCGGGCGGCTCGGCATCGACCTCGGGCTTCGACGACGGCCCGCCGATGGTCACCGGCGCCCAGATCGGCGACAGCGGCACCGGCTTGCACCTGGCGCTGGGCATCCTGGCGGCGTTGCTCCAGCGGCACAACTCGGGACGCGGACAGAAGGTGCTGGCACCGATGCAGGATGCCGTCCTGAACCTCTGCCGGGTCAAACTGCGCGACCAGCAGCGGCTCGAACGCACCGGGACGATGCACGAGTACCCGCAGTATCCGGACGGCACCTTCGGCGAGGCCGTGCCGCGGGCCGGCAATGCATCGGGCGGCGGCCAGCCGGGCTCGATCCTCAAGTGCAAGGGCTGGGAGACCGACCCCAACGCCTACATCTACTTCATCACACAGGCGGCGGTGTGGCCTGCCGTGTGCAAGGTGATCGGCGAAGAGGGCTGGATCACCGACGAGGCCTATGCCACGCCGGCGGCGCGGCTGCTGCACCTCAAGCCCATCTTCGCGCGCATCGAGAAGTGGACCATGACGAAGCACAAGCTCGAGGCCATGGAGATCCTCAACGCGTACGACATTCCATGCGGACCCATCCTGTCGATGAAGGAAATCGCCGAAGACGCTTCGTTGCGCGAAAGCGGAACCATCGTGGAGGTCGACCATCCGACGCGGGGCCGCTACCTGACAGTGGGCAATCCGATCAAGATGTCCGACAGCCCGACGCAGGTGAAGCGCTCGCCGCTGCTCGGCGAGCACACGGTGGAGGTGCTTGCGCAACTGGGCTACAGCCAGTCGCAGATCGAGGCATTGCGCGAAGAGCGCGTGATCTGATTCATTTGCAATCGAGCAGCGCAATGACCCGTGATGCATAACTCATGCGTAATGCTCAGCAAAGAATTCTTTAACTATCAATTATTTCTGCAGATTCCTACAGTTGACCGTTAGTCCCAGTCCCAATTGATTTGGCCGCAGCAACGTTCGACTCCAAGGAGACAGTAGTGACAGTTCAGGAATCCGCGGTGTCAGAAGCCTTCCGTCCGGCGACCGCCTGTCGCCCGTTCCGGAAGGTCATGACCATCCACGAATACCAGGCCAAGGAACTGCTGCGGAAATACGGCGTCGACACGCCGCGCGGCCTTCCGTGTGCTTCGGCCGACGAGGCCGCGGAAGCTGCCACCCGGCTCGGTGGCAGGGCGTGGGTGGTCAAGGCGCAGATGCATGCACGGGGCCGGGGCAAGGCGGGCGGCGTGAAGCAGGCATGGTCGGTTGCCGACGTCCGGCGGCTCGCGGAGGGTTTGCTGGGCTCTGCGCTGAGGACACGTCAGACGGGCCCAGAGGGCCGTGTGGTGAAACGCCTGCTGGTCGAGGAAGGCGTCGAGATCGAGCAGAAGCTCTACCTCCGCATGGCAGTGGACCGCGAGTCCGGTTGCGTCGCATTGACAGCATCGAAACCTGCTTCCATGTCGGAGTCAGCCCACAAGCTGCTGATCGATCCCGCCACGGGATGGAAGGCCGCCGAGGCGGACGCCCTTGCGCGGGGCATCGGCCTTGCGGGCAGATCGATCGCAGAGGCGAATGTCCTCATGCGGAAGCTCTACCAGGCCTTCGATGCCAGCGATGCGTCGCGTCTCGAGATCGATCCGCTCGTGGTGACGCGCGACGGCCGCTTGATCGCGCTGGACGCCAGCTTCGATTTCGACTCGAACGCGCTGTTCCGCCAGCCCGACATCGCGGCGATGCGAGACTGCGAGCAGGAAGACCCGGCGGAATTCGAAGCGTCGAACGGCAACATCGGCTGCGTCGTCAACGGCCCCGGTTCGACGATGGCGACGATGGACATGATCCGGTTCTATGGCGGAGCACCGGCCAGCTTCCATGACGTGGGCGGTGCAGCGACCGACGAGAAGCTGTCCGAGGCATTCGAGTTGATGTCGGGCAATCCGAAGGTGGGTGCCATCCTTGTGAGCATGTTCGGCGGCGTCACATCATGCGACGTGCTGGCCCACGGCGTGATCGCCGCGATACGCAAGGTCCGGCTCGCAGTGCCGCTGGTGGTGCACATGAGAGGGACCAGCGAAAGCCTCGGCCAATCCATCCTCGCGCAATCGGGCCTCCCGATCATGAATGCCAACGGCATGGCGGAGGCCGCGGAACTGGTCGTGACCGCGAGTCGGAGAAAGAGCTGAGATGTCGATTCTCGTCAACAAGCACACGAGGGTCATGACCCAGGGCATCGCCTGCGATACGGGACGCTTCCACACGACCCTGTGCCGCGCCTACGGAAATGGCAGGAAGTGTTTCGTCGCGGGAGTGAGCGCGGACCACGCCGGCGAGTTCTTCGATGGCGTTCCGACCTTCGCCACGGTGAGGGATGCCCGGGCCGCGACCGGCGCCACCGTCTCCGTCATCTACGCACCGCCGGCCTTTGCCGCCAGTGCGATCGACGAGGCGATCGACGCCGAGCTGGATCTGGTCATCTGCGTCACGGAGGGCATCCCGGTCCGGGACATGATCCGCACGCTCGGGCGGCTCAAGGGCAGCCGGACGCTTCTCCTCGGGCCGAACTGCCCAGGTCTCATCACACCGGACGAAATCAAGATCGGCATCATGCCGAGCGACATCCACCAGAGAGGCCGCATCGGCGTGGTGTCGCGTTCGGGCACGCTGGCCTATGAAGCCGCCAGCCAACTCAGGAGCTTCGGCATCGGGCAATCGACGGTGGTCGGCATAGGGGGCGACTTGCCCGGCGGCCTCCAACTCCTCGACGTGCTGAAGATGTTCAATGACGACCCCCGCACCGACGCGGTGATCATGGTCGGTGAGATCGGCGGCGACACCGAGGAGCAGTGCGCGTGCTGGATCCGGGATCACATGCGCAAGCCGGTGGTCGGCTTCGTCGCCGGCGCCGCTGCGCCGCCGCACTGGCGCGCGGGTGACACGGACGCCATCGCTTCCGGCGTCAACGGGAGCGCAGAAGAAAAGATGGCGCTGATGAAGCAATGCGGCATTCACGTCACGCCCAACCCCGCTGAGATCGGCAAGCTGCTGGCATCGCTCGTCATGCCGGACTACCTCCCCTTCGACTGAGAACGCGACATGCATCACCAATGGCTCCGTTTCGACCACGCCGGCAAGACAGGCTTCGGCACTCTCCATGGCGATCACGTTCGGGAGCACCAGGGCGACATGTTCGGAGCCTGTGAACCCACGGGTCGCATGCTGGCGCTTGCCGACCTCCAGCTGCGCACACCGACCACGCCGGGCAAGGTCATCGCGTTGTGGAACAACTTCCATGCGCTCGGTGACAAGCTGGGCCTGTCGGTGCCTTCGGAACCGCTCTATCTGTTGAAGGCGCCCAACTCCTACCTGGCGCATGGCGAAGTCATCCGCAAGCCCTTGGATGACAGCAGGATCGTGTTCGAGGGCGAGCTCGGCATCGTCATCGGCAAGGTCTGCACGGCGGTGGATGAAGACGATGCGCTGGAACACGTGTTCGGCTACACCTGCTCGAACGATGTGACGGCGGCCGACATCCTGAACCGCGACGTGTCCTTTCCCCAGTGGGTTCGCGCCAAGGGATTCGACACCTTCTGCCCCATGGGCCCGGTGGTGGCAACCGGGCTCGATCCGTCCATGCTCACCGTGACGACCCGTCTCAACGGGGAAGTTCGCCAGAGCTACCCGATCAGCGACATGCGCTTCTCGGTGCCGCAACTGGTCAGCCTGATCTCCTTCGACATGACGCTGTATCCCGGGGACGTCATCCTGTGCGGCACGTCGATCGGCGTTGGTTCGATGAAGGCCGGCAGCCTGATCGAGATCGAGATCGAAGGCATCGGCAAGCTGGGCAACCGCTTCGAGTGAGCCCGCCAGAGAGATTCAACTACTTGGGAATCGACATGAAGATTGCTGTGATTGGCGCGGGCGCCATCGGAGGACTCGTCGGCGCGAAGCTCGCGCTCGCCGGTGAAGACGTCACCTTCATCGTGCGCGGCGCGAACCTGGAGGCCATTGCCCGCAATGGCTTCAAGCTGATCGCGCACGACGGAGCAGAGGAGGTGGCGCGCAGCGTCAAGGCCACCGACCGTTATGACGAGGCCGGCCCGCAGGACATCGTCATCCTCGCCATGAAGGCGCACCAGGTCGAAGCGGTGGCCAATGACGTTCCGCGGCTGTTCGGTCCGGACACCGTGGTCGTGACGATGCAGAACGGCATCCCGTTCTGGTACTTCCACAAGCACGGGGGCGCGCTCGAAGGCTCGCCGGTTCGCAGCGTCGACCCCGACGGGCGGGTCGCCGCGAAGATCCCGGCCGAGCGGGTCATCGGCTGCGTGGTCTATCCGGCTTCCGAACTGCTGGCGCCCGGCGTCGTGAGGCACATCGAGGGCGATCGCTTTCCCGTGGGCGAACTCGACGGGTCGTCGAGCGAGCGCGTGAATCGCGTTTCGGCCTGCCTGAGCGGTGCCGGCTTCAAGGCCCCCGTGCTCGACGACATCCGCTCCGAGATCTGGCTCAAGCTGTGGGGCAACCTGACCTTCAATCCCATCAGCAGCCTGTCCCACGCCACGCTGGTCGACATCTGCCAGTTTCCGCCTTCGCGAGAGCTGGCCACCTCGATGATGCAAGAGGCGCAGGCCGTGGCCGGCAAGCTGGGCATCGAGTTCCGCGTGTCGCTGGAGAAGCGCATTGCCGGTGCCGAGAAGGTCGGCAAGCACAAGACCTCCATGCTGCAGGACGTGGAAGCAGGACGTGCTCCGGAAATCGATGCACTGGTGGGTGCCGTGGTCGAGTTGGCCCGCCTGACCGATACGCCCACGCCGCATATCGACACGGTGCATTCGCTGGTCAAGCTGCTCGCCCGGTCGATGGCGGATCAACGCGGCCATGTCCGCCTTCGGGAACTGGCCTCGGTCGGGTGAAGCACGCCACGTTGCGGCAGCTGAAGGTGTTCGAGGCGGTCGCGAGACTGCTGAGTTTCTCGCGCGCGGCGGAGGAACTCCACCTGACGCAACCCGCGGTGTCCACACAGGTGCGCAAGCTGCAAGAGCACGCGGGCAACGCGCTCTTCGAACAGTTCGGCAAGAAGATCTACCTCACCCCGGCGGGCGCGGAGCTGCTTCAGATCGGCCGCTCGATCATTCAGCAGTTCGAGGCAGCCGAGAGTGCGATGACCCAGTTCAAGGGTGTCTCGGGAGGCCGGCTCAATGTGGGCGTGATCAGTGCCGGCGACTACTTCTTTCCGCGCTTGCTCGTCGACTTCGCGAGTCGGCATCGGGGCGTGAAGCTCAATTTCACGGTTCACAACCGGGAGGGGTTGCTGATCCATATCACCGAGAACCTGACCGACCTGGCGATCATGGTGCGGCCGCCTGCCGATCTCGACACCGTCAACGAGCCCTTCGCGCCGCACCCTTACGTCGTCGTCGCGGCCGCCAACCATCCACTCGTCGGTGTGAAGCAGATCCCGGTGGCGACGCTGATGCATGAGCCCTTCGTCGTCCGCGAGAAGGGCTCGGACACACGGAACTCCATGGAAGAAGCCCTGGGCGGCCAGCTGGCGGGGGTTCATATCGCCATGGAAATCCGCAGTACGGAGACGATCAAGCAGGCCGTGATCGCCGGCATGGGCGTCAGCTTCTTGTCTGCGCACACAGTCAGTCAGGAACTGAAGTCAGGCAGCCTGAGTGTTCTCGACGTTCAAGGGCTTCCGCTGGTCCTCAACTGGTACGTGGTGCATCGGAGGACCAAGCGGCTGCCGCCGGTGGCACAGGCTTTCAAGGACTTTCTCATGTGCGACGGAACGGCGCTGATCTCACAGATCGTCCCGGTCCCCGGCCTTTGATTCGCCACGGCCGGCGTGGCCTGGCCTTTAGCGCAAGCCGACGCGCGAGGCGTGCCAGCGCAACACCGCTGCGCGCGCTGGGTCCTTGGCTTCGATGGCATTGGCCTTCACCTGCAAGGCGCGCATTTCCTCCACTTCTTCGATGACCGAGCGTGGGTTCAACAGCGCTTGTGCAAGCGCCTGGGCTTCTTCGGACAGGGTGTTGAGAGCACGGAGCAAGCGATCGGGCATACCAACGATTTTTGACGATCGGTGAACGATAGACATCGAGAAGTTCCTTTTCGAATGGAGTGGGACTGCGGCGTGCAAGGTTCAGGCCCGGATGAATTGCATCTTCGCTGTAGCTTCTTGATAAGTAAAACGAGATTTATTGCCGGTTGAATGCAAAAATTCTGCCCTGAAAGGCGCAGCCATGGACATCACTCTAGCCCGGACCTTCCTGGAGATCGTCGAGACGCAAAGCTTCCAGCGCGCCGCGCAGAAGCTCCACGTCACGCAGACCTCTGTCAGCGCCCGGGTGCGTACGCTCGAAGAGTTGCTCGAACGTCGGTTGTTCGTGCGTAACAAGGCTGGAGCGGCGCTCACCCGGGCGGGCGAGCAATTCCTGCCGCACGCGACCATGCTGGTGCAAGTCTGGGAGCGGGCACGCCACCAGGTGGCGGTGCCGGTCGGCAGCCGTGCCGTACTCGCTGCGGGGTGCGAGATCAGCCTCTGGGATCCGTTGCTGTTGCGATGGCTGCTGCAACTGCGGGCCGATGACGCGAGCCTGGCGATCCGCACGGAGGTGGGTTTTCCCCACGATCTGCTCGACAAGGTCGCCGCAGGGGTGCTCGACATTGCCATCGTCTACGCGCCGCAGCAGCGGCCCGGCTTGCGCGTGGAGCTTCTCATCGAAGAAAAGCTCGTCATGGTGACAACGGCGAAGCCCGCGCGCATTCCGCAGCCTGCGGACTACGTCTACGTTGATTGGGGCCCCGAGTTCGCAACGCAGCACGACCTCGCGTTTCCGGGACTCGCCCATGCCGCAGTGAGTGCTGGCTTAGGGCCGCTCGGTCGCGAGTTTCTTCTGGCCGCCGGCGGCACAGGGTACTTCCGGCTCGACGTAGTCCGCGCCTATCTGGAATCGGGCCATCTTCTTCGCGTGCCGGACACGCCTGAGTTCCTGTACCCCGCCTATGCGGTGTACGCCGTCGGTGCAGATACCAGGATCGTCGACCCGGCGCTGGCCGTGCTGCGCAAGGTGGCGAGCGCCGGCCCGGCGGTCTTGGCAGTCAAGCCCTCCTAGATGGGCCGGGAGGCCGGATCTCCGAGTCCGTTCGCAACGGTCAACTCGTGGACCTTGAGGGCGCTTTCATAGAGCAGGCAGAGTGGCATGCTGATGAACACCATCCCCGCCGAGTAGATGATCAGGCTGGCAACGGGGAAGTCGGCATTGCTCAGACAAGGATAGGCGGCCACCAGCGCTGCGCCGGCGACCAGCAGGATCACGACCCGCAAGGCCCATCGGATCCAGTTGATCCGCCGGTATCCCAGGGGATCGAATCTTTCGCGGTCCGAGCGAGTGAATCGGCTTTCGTCTTGAGTCGAATCCATGTTCTCTCCTCGGTGGGGCGGCTTTGTATTCGGAGCATTTGGCTCCGTCCAAGTCGACACGACAACCGCGTTGATTTCCTTATTGACTGTTGGACGGAACTCGTCATTCCTGGGGAGTGGTGGGTTTAACGCGCTTGCGGAGATGGCCCCCGCGCCCCTAACCTACCCCTCGTCATCTGCTTCAGTCGGTTTTCAATGGTCGCAAAGCGCTTCGTGGTGATCTTCGTCTCCCGTCGCAATTCCTTGCGCAGCATCCTGGCTCATGCCTGCCTGGCGCACCTCGGTGCAGACCGCTTTTCCGCCTACTCGTGCGGGCACCCGGCCCATGTCAGCGACGAGATTCATCCGGCCGCCATCAGAGCGCTCACCGGCACAGGCATGCAGGTGCCGCAGTCACAACCTCACGGCTGGAACGACATGATCCGGGGGCTTTCTCCGCGGGCGAATTTCGTGATCACACTCGACGAAGCCACATTGCCGTTTCAACCCAACTGGCCCGGGCAGCCCGACGCCGCCTTGTGGGATTTTCCGGATATCGTGGCCCTCGACAACGCCGAGGACATCGATCGCGCAGCCCTCCAGGTGCTGTACGCGCTGCGTCGTCGGTTGGAGCTTTTGATCAGTCTGCCGCTGCACGGCGCGGACCCTGCAGCGATCCGCTCGGATGTGCGTGATCTGGCGCACATGCAATAGCCCCTTCGTCGCGAGACTTTCCTCACGCCCTGCTCGGGTTTTTGCGGGGTAGGAGAAGCATCGCGGGACCGTCTTCAGCAATGCTTAAGGATCGGCGCCGAGACTGATTTCATGGCAAAGGAAATCGTCCCGAGCCCGACCGACAAAGGATCATCGCCATGAAGACGCCTGTTGCCCCGAAGCCGCTCACACCGTCCCAGATCAAGCTCGTGCTGGAACTGCTCGAGCTTTGCCCACTGGCGCCGAAGGAGACGGCTGCAAAGTTCAATCGGCTGACCCAGGTCGGCACGTTCTCCGAAGCGCAGCAGGATGCCATCGAGATCCTCTTCGCGCTGGACGAGGACGAGATTCCCGACGCCCTCTTTGAGTTTGCCGATGACGAGGCCCGGGACATCGTTCGCGACGGGCTGGCGCACGAGGCGCATCTTCGTTTCGTCGCGGTCTGAGAAGAAAGTGGATGAAGTCGAGGCCACGGTCCAGGGAGTTCGCTCCGAGAGACCGCGCCCGACAAATTGATGCGTGACAGCAGCCCATCGATTGTGCTGTTGATGCCATGGAGCAGACGTAAGATTCTTCCGAGATCAAGCCTGAAGGATCTCTGCTCTCAATAGGATGGCAGTCGCTTCACGCAATGTCGGATTTCCTCCATCAGAGCCAGCGCGCAAGGCGCGGCCAGGGCGCCACCGCGCTGCGTGATCCCGATTTGCCGCTGTGTGCTCGCCAGTGGAAAGTTCAGCACCACCAGGGTTCCGGCCTCGATCTCGTAGTGGAGCTGATGTGCGGAGATGGCCGTCACCATGTCGCTTTGAAGCAGCAGGCCGCGCAACAGTGCCAGGTCACCTGTCTCGACGGCGGGCTCCGGTGCCGATTGGCCTGCATGATGGAAAAATCGCTCCAACAACTCGCGCGAAGGTGAGCCCCGCCGGGACAACACCCAGCCCGCCCGGCGCAGTTGCGCGAAGCTGATGCGCGGTGCCGCGGCGAGCGGATGGTCGGCGCGGGCGATCAATGAAATGCGGTCGTCGAACAACGGCTCCTGCACCAGATCCCTGGCCTCGGCTTCGGGCCGCAGCGCCCCCAGGATGAAATCCACCTCGCCACTGCGCAACGCGGCAGCGAGCACCTCGTAAGGGCTCTCCACGGTGCTGACGTGCACACGTGGATGCTCGGCCAGCAGTGCGGAGATGGCCGCCGGCAGCACCAGCGTTCGCGACAGCGGTAGCGCGCCGACCATCACGCTGCCCTGGACGACGCCCTGAATCGCCGCAAGATCGGAATCGAGGCTGCGCAGTTCGGCCAAGGCCCGCTTGCATCGGAACGCGAGCAGTTCGCCCGTTCGCGTCGGCCGCACGCCGCGCGCCGAACGGGTGAAGAGGGCGCACCCGGATCGCTCCTCGAGATCACGCACCAGCGCGCTCAGCGCCGGCTGCGTCACGCCGAAAGCGCGCGCGACAGCGGGCATGTTGTGCATTTCGGCCAAGCCGGCGAAGAGTGCCAATCGCCGCCCGCTGAACATCGCCGTCAGCAGGCCGCGCGCATCGAGCCGGCGTGTGCCATCGGTCGGGAGCAACTCCTGGCTGGCCGCGACGAACTCCTGCTCCACACGCACCGCGCGCGCAAACACGGCCTTGCCGTAGACGGTCAACAGCATGCCTCGTGCCCTGCGTTCGAAGAGGGCCACGCCCAGCGATGCCTCCAGTTCGCCGACCGCGCGTGTGACCGCGGACGCCACGCGGAACAGGTTCTCGGCGGCCCGCGTGACGCTGCCGGTGGTCGCAACACTCGTGAAAGCCTGAAGGTGCCGTAGATTGATCGCCAAGGGGTCCTGTTGCGCGGCCCGAGGCATCTCGATAACTTTTGTCGATGGCAATGCGGGGACTCCTGCTGTGTAGCTGCAAGTAATGGATGGCGCGAAAGATGGAAGGGGTAAACCCTTGGTCGATAAATAAGTAAGAACGCAGCGAAATTAGAACTCACACCGCGCCCAGCGTGTTCGGCCGAGACTATGGCCCATGGCGACGACCTCCTTCAGCTCCCTCGATGCGGTCCCTTGCGTGTGGATGCGTGGCGGCACTTCCAAGGCTGCCTTTTTCCATGCAAGCGACCTGCCAGTCGAACCGGCCGCGCGCGACGCGCTCATCCTCGCCGCGATGGGCCATCCGGACGCGCGGCAGATCGACGGCATCGGCGGCGGCCATCCGCTCACGACCAAGGTGGCGTTCATTTCGCGGTCGCAGGATGCGCGCGCCGATGTCGACTACCTGTTCGGGCAGGTGGTGGCGGCCGAGTCGCGCATCGACTATGCGCCGACCTGCGGCAACATCCTTGCAGCCGTTGGCCCGTTCGCGCTGGAAGAGGGCCTCGTCGCCGCTCAGCCGCAGGAGTCGGTGGTGCGCATCCGCATGGTGAACACCAACTCCTACTGCGACGCTGTGGTGCAGACGCCTGGCGGCCGGGTGGCCTACAGCGGCGACACGCACATCAGCGGCGTACCTGGAGAGGGATCGCCGATCGAGCTGCGCTTCTCCGACATCGTCGGTTCGAGTTGCGGCGCGTTGCTGCCCACGGGCGAGCCCACCGATCGCATCGACGGCGTCGAGGTCAGCTGCATCGACAACGGCATGCCCGTGGTCGTGATGCGCGCAGCGGACCTCGGTTGCACCGGCAACGAGACACCGGCCGAGCTGGACGCCAACACGGCGCTCAAGGCGCGCATCGAGTCGATCCGCCTTCAGGCCGGCCAGCTCATGGGCCTGGGCGACGTGAGCGTCAAGGTCGTGCCGAAGATGACGCTGGTATCGCCCGCGCAGGCCGGCGGTTCGCTGAACACCCGCACCTTCATTCCACGCAAGTGCCATGACGCGATCGGTGTGCTGGGCGCGGTCTCGGTGGCTTCGGCCTGCGTGCTGTCAGGCACCGTGACCGAGCCGCTGTGCCGCCTCGGTGCCGCGCCGCGGCACGACCTTTCGGTGGAGCACCCGACCGGCGAGTTCACCGTGCGCCTGCTGATGGACGACAGCGGCCTTGCCATCGCCGGCGCCGCACTTCTGCGCACCGCACGGCCGCTCTTCCGCGGCCAGGTGCTGGTGCCCCCGCAACCCTTGATTCGAAAACTGGACCCTGCATGATCATCGACTGTCACGGCCACTACACCACCGCGCCCAAGGCGCTGGAGGAATGGCGCAACCGCCAGATCGCCAGCCTCGGCAATCCCGCGGAGACCCCTTCGTCCGCGTCGCTGAAGATCAGCGACGACGAGCTGCGCGAATCCATCGAAAGCAACCAGCTGCAGAAGATGCGCGAACGCGGCAGCGACCTGACCATCTTCTCGCCCCGTGCAAGCTTCATGGCGCACCACATCGGCAACTTCGAGACGAGCGCTACGTGGGCCGCGATCTGCAATGAGTTGTGCCACCGCGTTGCGCAGCTCTTTCCGGACAACTTCATCGGCGCGGCCATGCTGCCGCAGTCGCCCGGCGTCGATCCGCGCACTTGCATTCCCGAACTGGAGCGCTGCGTCAAGGACTATGGCTTCGTCGGCATCAATCTCAACCCCGACCCTTCCGGCGGGCACTGGACCTCGCCGCCGCTGTCGGACCGCCACTGGTATCCGATCTACGAGAAGATGGTCGAGCACGACATTCCGGCGATGGTGCACGTGAGCACGAGCTGCAATGCCTGCTTCCACACCACCGGCGCGCACTACCTCAATGCCGACACCACGGCCTTCATGCAGTGCCTGACCTCGGACTTGTTCAAGGACTTCCCGACGCTGCGCTTCGTGATCCCGCATGGCGGCGGTGCGGTTCCCTACCACTGGGGGCGTTTCCGAGGTCTCGCGCAGGAGCTGAAGAAGCCGCTGCTGAAAGATCACCTGCTGAACAACATCTTCTTCGACACCTGCGTGTACCACCAGGCGGGCATCGATCTGCTGACACGCGTGATCCCGGTCGACAACATCCTGTTCGCGAGCGAAATGATCGGCGCCGTGCGCGGCATCGATCCCGAGACCGGCTTCCCTTACGACGACACGCGGCGCTACATCGACGCGACGCCGATGCTCGACGGCGACGCGCGCCACAAGGTCTACGAAGGAAACGCGCGCCGCGTATACCCGCGCCTCGATCGCGCACTGACTGCCAAGGGACTATGAACATGACGCAAACCAGCACACCTCAGGAACTCGGCGTCGTCCACCGCCGGATCACGCGCGCCGACTCCGCCGCCGTCGAAAAGCTCTCGCGCTTCGGCGTCTCCACCGTGCACGAGGCGCTCGGGCGGCTCGGGCTCATGCAGCCGCGCATCCGCCCCATCTACCCCGACGCGCGATTCTGCGGCCCCGCCGTCACTGTCCTGCTGCAGCCCGGCGACAACTGGATGCTGCATGTCGCGGCCGAGCAGATCCAGCCCGGCGACGTGGTGATCGCGGCCTGCACCAGCGACAGCACCGACGGCTTCTTCGGCGACCTGCTGGCGACCTCGTTCAAGGCGCGCGGCTGCAAGGGCCTCGTGATCGACGGCGGCGTGCGCGACGTGCGCGACCTTACTGCGATGAACTTTCCCGTGTTCAGCCGTGCCATCCATTCCAAGGGCACGATCAAGGCGACGCTGGGTTCGGTCAACGTGCCGGTGGTGTGCGCCGGCGCGCTCGTGCAACCGGGCGACGTGGTGGTGGCCGACATCGACGGCGTGGTCGTGGTGCCTGCTTCGCGTGCGCAGCAGGTGGCCGATGCGGCCGAAGCCCGCGAAGCGAACGAGACCGGCAAGCGTACGCGCTTCGCCGCGGGCGAACTTGGCCTCGACATGTATGCCATGCGTGAGCCGCTGGCCAAGGCCGGCCTGCGCTACATCGACTGACTGGAGGCACCATGAAAAAACTCGACGCATTCGCGGCTCTCGCGGCCACCGTGCTGTCCCTGGCCGCAACGCCATCCCATTCGCAGGATTTCCCCACCCGTGCGGTGCGCATCATCACGCCATTCCCGGTCGGCAGCGGCCCCGAAGGCGTGGTGAGGCTCCTGGCCGACAAGCTCAGCCGCACCTGGGGCAAGCCGGTGACCGTCGAGAACCGCCCGGGCGGCAACGGCTTCATCGCCATCGATGCGTTCAAGCGCGGCGCGACCGACGGGCACGACCTGATCCAGCTGGACAACGTCCATCTCGTCGCTTATCCGCACCTGTTCAAGAAGCTGCCCTATGACCCGGTGAAGGACTTCGAGCAGATCGCACCACTGTTCCGCACCAATTTCTTCTTCACCGTGGCGACGGACAGCAAGTACAAGTCGGTAGGGCAGATCGTGGCCGACGCCAAGGCCAATCCCGGCAAGCTCAACTACGGTTCGTGGTCGATCGGCAATCCGGTGCACCTGGGCTCGGCGTTGTTCGAGACGATGACGGGCACCCAGATGACCCACGTCATCTACAAGGAAACCACGCAGCTCTACACCAGCGTCGCGACGAACGAGTTGTCCTTCGCGCTCGGCACGCTGGGTTCGGCGGGCGCCATGCAGCGGGCCGGCAAGCTGCGCTATCTCGCCGTGGCCGCGCCGGCGCGGCATCCGGCGTTCCCCGATGTGCCGACGGTGGCCGAATCCGGCGGTCCCGCAGGTTTCGAGGTCGTCGGCTGGACGACACTGGCCGCACCCGCCGGCCTGCCGCGCGCCGTGAGCGACAAGATCCGGCGTGATGTGGAGACGGCATTGGCCGATCCCGATTTCAAGGCCAAGTTCGTGGCTTTCGGCTATGAGCCGTTCCCGGTCACGCGCGACAAGTTCGAGTTGTACGTGCAGGCCGAGTCCAAGCGGATGGCGGCGGTGATCAAGCAAGCGAACGTCTCGCTCGACTGACAGCTACAAGGATTCATCATGGCTCGCATCATCGGCGCCGTCGCCTGCTCCCACACCCCGACCATCGGCTTCGCCTTCGACAAGAACAAGCAGGACGATCCGGTCTGGGCGCCCATCTTCAAGGCCTTCGAGCCGGTGCAGCGCTGGCTGGCCGAACGGCAGCCGGACGTGCTGTTCTTCATCTACAACGACCACGTCAGCTCCTTTTTCTTCGACCACTATTCGGCGTTCTCGCTGGGCGTCGGCGAACGCCACGCGGTGGCGGACGAGGGCGGCGGCGCACGCGACCTGCCGCCCCTGGACGGGCACCCGGCGCTGGCGCGGCACATCGGCCGCTCGCTCGTGGCGGACGAGTTCGACATGTCCTTCTTCCAGGACCGGGCGCTGGACCACGGCGTCTTCTCGCCGCTGTCGCTGCTGTGCCCCCACAAGCCCGCATGGACCGTGCCGGTCATTCCGCTGCAGGTCGGCGTGCTGCAATCGCCCGTGCCTTCGGCCCGGCGCTGCTACCGCCTCGGCCAGGCACTGCGCCGCGCCATCGAGAGCTATCCGGAAGACCTGAAGGTCGCCATCGTCGCCACCGGCGGGCTGTCGCACCAGGTGCATGGCGAGCGCGCGGGCTTCAACAACACGGCGTGGGACGCGCGGTTTCTCGAACTGATCGAGAACGACCCCGTGCGGCTCACCGAGATGACGCAGGCCGAGTTGGCGACGCTCGGGGGCATGGAGGGCGCCGAAGTCATCATGTGGCTGGTCATGCGCGGGGCCTTGTCGTCGAACGTGCGCAAGACGCATCAGAGCTACTACCTGCCGTCCATGACTGGCATCGCGACCCAGATCTACGAGAACCTCGCAAGCCCGCCGATCGCGGGCGAGGCGCAGCGGCATCGGCGTCACATGGACGAGCAGCTCGCCGGTGTCGAAGCGCTCCAGGGCACCTATCCGTTCTCGCTGGAGACCAGCGTGCGCGCCTACCGCCTCAACAAGTTCCTGCACGGGATGACGCGTCCCGAGCACCGGGCGCATTTCTTCGCGGACGAAGAGGCCGCGTTCGAGGCAGCGGAACTGACGCCGCAGGAGCGCGACATGGTGCGTCGTCGCGACTGGCGCGGGTTGATCCACTACGGCGTCATCTTCTTCATGCTGGAGAAGCTCGGTGCGGTCGTCGGCGTGTCCAACCTCCACATCTACGCCGCCATGCGTGGCGAGACGCTGGAGGCATTCCAGCAAACCCGCAACGCCCCCGGCGCGCTGTATTCGGTCGCCGGCAAGGATGCCAAGGCGCAGGCCTGGGATGCCGCGCCCGCGGCCGACAAACGCTGACGTCGCGTCGGCCCTTCGTTTTCATCTTCGGAATCTCTTCATGAAATCCATCCTGTCTCGTTGCGCATTCGCGCTGGCCGCGTTGCTGCCCCTTGCCACATCGAGCGCGGCGGCTGCAGATGCCTACCCATCGAAGCCAATCAAGATCCTTGTCGGATACAGCGCTGGCGGTGCGGTGGATGCCATCGCACGCTCGGTCGGGCAGCGCATGGCCGCCACCCTCGGCCAACCCGTCATCGTCGAGAACAAGCCGGGGGCCGGTACGAACATCGCCGTCAAGGCGCTCATCGCCAGTCCGCCCGACGGCTATACGCTACTGCTGGCGGCCAACGCGCTCGCCGTGAATCCGTCGCTGTTCCAGCCGGCGCCCTACGACCTGGAGCGCGACCTCACGCCGGTGTCATTGGTCGGAAGGGTGCCTGTGGTGCTGGCCGTGCGCGAAGGTTCGGAGATCAAGACGCTGGCGCAGTTGTCCGCCGCGACCAAGGCCAAGCCAGGCACGATCAGCGTGGCGACGCCGGGCAACGGTTCGACGCCGCACCTGGCGATGGAGCTTTTCCAGCACACGGCGGGCCTCTCGTGGCGGCACGTGCCCTACAAGGGGGGCGCGCAGGCGCTCACGGATGTGCTCGGCGGCCATGTCGACGTGGTGGCGGTAAATGCGCTGGAGGCGCTGCCGCTGGTGAAAGGCGGCAAGCTGCGTGTGCTGGCCGTCATGAGCCCTGAGCGCTCCGCAGTGCTGCCGGGCGTGCCGACCGTGGCTGAGTCGGGCTATCCGGGCTTCGAGTCCAGTGTCTGGTATGGCTTCGTCGCGCCGGCGGGTTTGCCGAGGCCGATCCTGGCGAAGGTGCACGAGGCCGTGCAGAAGGCGCTCGAATCGAGCGAGGTGCGCGACCAGCTGGCAGCGGCAGGTGGCGTGTCGCTGCCCGGTGCGCCCGAGCTGTTCGGCAAGCTGGTCAAGGACGACGCCGCGCGCTACGGCAAGCTGATCCGCGAAGCCAACATCAAGCCCGACTGAAACCCTGCAGCGCCGCGGCCAGTGAATCCTTTCACTGGAACACGACCCGCGCGGTCGCCGCGGCTTCCTTCCAGACGGCCTCGCGATTGCCGGCGTGGACAGGCGCTGGTTCCACCGACAGGATGATGACGTTGACTGTGGCGCCGCTGTAGTGCGCGCGCAGCATCACCTTGAGTTGGGTGGCCGTCGGAACTGCACGCACCTCCTCGCCATCGGGCGCATGCAGCGGAACGTCCGTGGTCGGCGCTGCGAGATAGCGATCGATGGCCGGCAGCGCTACCGTCAAGCGCTGCCCCACCTTGAAGACATGGCCCTCACGCGCGCGAAGTTCCATCGAAAACGCGGGCAGCTTCTGCGGGCGAGTGAGTAGTTCCTTCTTCTGCCGGGCAATGGCGGCGGCCTCGTCGGACAGGGCCTTTGGAACGGGTTCTGCAAAGCGGATGTTCATGGACAGCGATGTTGGACTGGGACGCACGGGGAAGTGCCGGCGCAGTGTACGTCCCACACGGCCGCTTGCAAGACGCATGCGCGGCACGGCGCTGCCAGTTGCGCCAATTTCGTCGCGGCAACTCAGATTCCCCGCTGGCCGACCCGTCTGGACAGTTCCTCGGCACTCTCCTTGCGCTCGCTGTACCGGTCCACCAGGTAGGGGCTGACATCGCGCGTGAGCAGGGTGAACTTGAACAGCTCCTCCATCACGTCGACGACGCGGTCGTAGTAGCTCGAAGGCTTCATGCGGCCGGCTTCGTCGAACTCGAGGTAGGCCTTGGCAACGGACGACTGGTTGGGGATGGTCAGCATCCGCATCCATCGGCCGAGCACGCGCATCTGGTTGATGGCGTTGAACGATTGCGAGCCGCCCGAGACTTCCATGACCGCCAGCGTCTTGCCCTGCGTCGGCCGCACCGCGCCCAGAGCCAGCGGAATCCAGTCGATCTGCGCCTTCATGATGCCGGTCATGGCGCCGTGCCGCTCGGGGGAGGTCCACACCATGCCTTCGGACCACTCGGCCAGCTTGCGCAACTCCTGCACCTTCGGGTCGGTCTCCGGGACGCTGTCGGGCAGGGGCAGGCCTGCCGGATTGAATACCCTCACCTCGCCGCCCATGGCCTCGAGAAGCCGCGCCGCCTCCAGCGTCAGGAGCCTGCTGTACGAGCGCTCGCGCAGGGAGCCATAGAGCATCAGAAAGCGGGGGCGATGCAGGGAGGGCTCGCGGGCGACGAGTCGCTCCCGCGTCGGGGCGTCGAACAGCGCCGTGTCGAGCGCGGGGAATGTAGTGTGTTCAGTCATGACGTTCGTCCATCGTGCTGGCGTCGCCTTGGGAATCGCGTCGCAGCCGATGATCGTTGTGAGAGTATCGCGCCCCATCGAGGAGTACCCGTCATGTCCGAAACGAATCCCCCGTCGTCCCAGGGTCCGCGCCCCACGCACGAACAGATGGTGCGCCACCTGCGCCGCTCCAACGAAGTCGCCCGCCGCGCCATCGCGCTCGGCCACCACCCCTTCGGCGCCGTGCTGGTCGGCCCCGACAACGAGACCGTGCTGCTGGAGCAGTGCAACGTCGACACCGTCAACCATGCCGAGTCCGTGCTGGCGCGCGTGGCCGCGACCAACTACACACCCGAGTTCCTCTGGGGTTGCACGCTCTACACCGCCGTCGAGCCCTGTTGCATGTGCGCGGGCACGGCTTACTGGGCGAACATCGGGCGCGTGGTGTACGGCATGACCGAGGCCCAACTGCTCGTCGAGACCGGCAGCCATGCCGAGAACCCGACGATGAGCGTGCCGTCGCGCTACGTCTTCGACCACTGCCAGAAGGCCGTGGAGCTGATCGGGCCGGTGGTCGAGATCGCGCAGGAGACCATCGAGATGCAGCGCGCGTTCTGGGCCACGCGCTGACGCGTGCTGCGCTGGCTGTTGCGAGAGCCGGTTCGGCAAGCCGTTGCTTTTTGCGTCGACGTCCTGTCGAATGGCGACCTTCCTCGCCATTTTCCAGGAGACTCATACATGACGCGTGTCTTCAACTTCAGCGCGGGCCCCGCGACCCTGCCCGAATCCGTGCTTCGCCAGGCAGCCGACGAGATGCTCGACTGGCGGGGCAGCGGCATGTCGGTCATGGAGATGAGCCACCGCGGGAAGGAGTTCATCTCCATCCACGCCGAGGCTGAAAGCCTGCTGCGCGAGTTGCTGGGGGTGCCGGCGGACTACAAGGTGCTGTTTTTGCAGGGCGGCGCTATCGGCGAGAACGCCATCGTGCCGATGAACATGCTGCGCGGCCGTGCGAGCGCCGACTACATCGACACCGGGGAGTGGTCGAAGAAGTCGATCAAGGAGGCGAAGAAGTACTGCAAGGTCAACGTGGCCGCCAGCAGCGAGGCGGGCGGCTACGTCAGCGTGCCCCGCCGGGAGACTTGGAAGCTCGATCCGGACGCCGCCTACGTGCACATCTGCTCGAATGAAACCATCGGCGGTGTCGAATACCACTGGACCCCCGACACCGGTGAGGTCCCGCTGGTCGCCGACATGTCGAGCAACTTCATGTCGCGGCCGGTCGACGTGCGTCGTTACGGCCTGATCTATGGTGGCGCGCAGAAGAACGTCGGTCCGGCCGGCGTCACCATCGTGATCGTGCGCGACGACCTGATCGGCCAGGCGCTGCCCATCACGCCCTCCGCCTTCGACTACAAGATCCAGGCCGACAACGACTCGATGTTCAACACGCCGCCGACCTACACGATCTACATCGCCGGCCTGGTGTTCAACTGGATCAAGGCGCAGGGCGGGCTCGAGGCGATGGAAGCGCACAACCGCAAGAAAGCCGCGGTGCTGTACGACCACCTGGAGACCACCTCCTTCTTCTACAACCCGGTGACGCGCGAGGACCGGTCGCTGATGAACGTGCCCTTCAAGCTGCGCGACGAATCGCTCGACGAAGCCTTCCTCAAGGGCGCGCAGGCGCGCGGCATGGTGCAACTCAAGGGCCACCGGTCGGTGGGCGGGATGCGAGCGTCGATCTACAACGCCATGCCGATCGAAGGCGTGATGGCGCTCGTCGAGTACATGAAGGAGTTCGAGGTCGGCCATGGCTGACCGGCTCCAGATCCTGGTGCTCAACGAGGTCTCGGCCAAAGGTCTCCAGCGCCTGCCGGCCGATCGCTATGTGACGGGCAAGAACGTGACGGCGCCCGATGCGGTGCTGGTGCGCTCGGCCGACATGCACGCGATGGTCATCCCGCACAGCGTGCGAGCCATCGCCCGCGCCGGCGCCGGCACCAACAATATCCCGGTCAAGGCCATGAGCGAGCGAGGCGTGCCGGTGTTCAATGCGCCGGGCGCCAACGCCAATGCCGTCAAGGAACTGGTGCTAGCGGCCATGCTGATGGCTGCGCGCAACCTCTCCGGCGCCTTGCGCTTCGTCGACGAACTGGGTCCTGGCCGAGCCGACATGGAAAAGACGGTCGAGAACGGCAAGAGCGCCTTCGCCGGCTTCGAGTTGGCCGGGCAGACGCTGGGCATCGCGGGCCTGGGCAAGATCGGCTGCCTGGTGGCCGATGCGGCCATCAAGTTGGGCATGAACGTGCTCGGCTACGACCCGGACATCACCGTCGATGCCGCGTGGAGCTTGCCATCGCAGGTGCGAAAGGCAGCGAGCGTGGCGGACGTGCTGCGCAACGCGCAGTTCGTCACCCTGCACGTGCCGCTGGTGGACGCCACCCGCCACATGGTGAATGCGGACAACATCCGCCTGATGCCGCCCGGCGCGGTGCTGCTGAACTTCTCGCGCGAGGGCGTGGTCAGCAACGATGCGGTGCTGGCGTCGCTGGCCGCGGGGCACCTGGGTCGCTATGTGTGCGACTTTCCCAGCGCCGCGTTGCTGGGACATGAGCGCATCGTGTGTCTGCCGCACCTGGGCGCCTGCACGCGCGAGGCGGAGGAGAACTGCGCCGTCATGGTCGCCGACCAACTGCGCGACTTCCTGGAGGACGGCAACATCGACAATGCGGTGAACTTCCCGAGCGTCAGCATGGGGCGAGAGTCGGCTTACCGCGTGGCGATAGCCAACGCCAACGTTCCCAACATGCTCGGGCAGATTTCCACCGCCATGGCGAATGCCGGGCTGAACATCCACAACATGGTCAACAAGTCGCGCGGCGACATGGCCTACACGCTGGTCGATATCGACAGCGCCGTGAGCCCGGCGGTTCTGGCCGACATCGCCTCGATCGACGGGGTTCTGTCAGCGCGCTACCTGCCGCGCGCTGCGGACTGACTTCGTCTTGGCATCACGCCCAACAGGGGCACTTGCATCGAAGCGCCTCCCGGCAGGAGACTGGCCTCTCTGATTGGAGACACACCATGGCCACTTCGAGTGAACTTGAAGCCACAGTGAAAGCGCTGGTCCAGAAGGGCAGGGGCATCCTCGCCGCCGACGAAAGCGGTCCGACGATCGCCAAGCGTTTCAAGACGATTGGCGTGGAGTCTACGGAGGACAACCGGCGCGCCTACCGCGGCCTGCTGCTCTCGACGCCGGACCTCGGCCAGCACGTGAGCGGCGTCATCCTGTACGAGGAGACGCTGGGGCAGCGTGCCGACGATGGCGAGCCGCTGCCACAACTGGCGGCGCGGCAAGGCATCGTGCCGGGCATCAAGGTCGATGCCGGCAAGATTCCGCTCGCACTGGCACCGGGCGACGAAATCACACTGGGGCTGGACGGGCTGGCGCAACGCCTCCAGGGGTACAAGCAGCAGGGTGCGCGCTTTGCCAAGTGGCGCGCGGTCTACAACGTCTCCGGCACACTGCCCAGCCGAGCCGCGATCGAAGCCAACGCGGAGGCACTCGCGCGCTACGCTGCCGTATGCCAGGAACTGGGCGTGGTGCCCATCGTGGAGCCGGAAGTGCTGATCGACGGGGACCACACGATCGCGCGCTGCGCCGAAGTGACGCAGGAGGTGCTGCACGAGGTCTTCCATGCGCTGCACCGGCACCACGTGGTGCTGGAGCACATGCTGCTCAAGCCGAGCATGGTGGTGCCCGGAAAGACCCACGCACGGCAGTCGACACCAGCGGAGGTGGCCGAGCTGACCCTTCGCGTGCTGCGGCGCTCGGTGCCTGCCGCGGTGCCGAGCATCAACTTCCTCTCGGGAGGGCAGTCACCCGCCGAAGCGACGGCCAACCTGGACGCCCTGAACCGGCTGGGGCCACAGCCCTGGAACTTGAGCTTTTCCTATGGGCGTGCACTGCAGGACCCGGCGCTGCAGGCGTGGCAGGGGAAGTCCGATCAGGCGCGCCAGGCCCAGGACGCTCTGCGCAAGCGCGCACGGCTCAATGGTGCGGCGAGCGAGGGGAAGTACGACGCGGCGATGGAGACTGCCGAGCCTCGATGATCGAAACGCGCTGAGCCTGCCGGGTAGCATCGGCGAACGACTGGATTCGCGCTGCGACATTCGAGCCGTCAAAGACTCATCATTCACAAGGGAAGAGGGAGATCCGATGAATATCCGAAACTGGCCGTTCGGCAAGGCCATGGTTGCGAGCGGCGTCGCTGCGCTGCTGATTGCTTGCGCTGCACCGCCTGCTGCGCAACCTGGCGAATGGGCGCCGAGTCCGCCCAATCCGAACGCCCCGTATCCAGCTGAATCGCGAGAGAAGGGTGAGCAGGGAACGGTGCTGCTGCACGTGCGAACGACGCCGGATGGCCGGCCGGTGGCCGTCGAGGTCAAGCAATCGAGCGGCTATGCACGACTCGATCGCTCGGCCACCGAAACAATATGGAAATGGAAATTCAAGCCGACGCCCGATGACGGCAGGGTGGTCTGGCGAGAGGTGCCGATGCGCTTCTTCATCACGTCGCCGCCTCCGCAGCCGACGCTCAACTAGGGTGCTGTCGCATCTTTGATGCGCTCCGCGCTTGGCGTGCCTTCACATAAGATGAGTTCGCCCTGACACGGCCGACCCGGCCATGCCCCGACCCGCGGAGCTGCACTCAAGATGAACCAACGGTTTCAAACCTTCGTGTATGGAACGGCCATTGCGCTGATGATCGGTTGGATCTGCTACATCGGGCGCGACGTGTTCGTCCCCATCATGTTCAGCGTCTTCGTGGTGTACGTGATCCTCGGCCTCGCGCGGCTGATCGCCCGGATCCCGCTGGTCGGACCCGCGCTTCCGCCCTTCGTCATCTCCATCCTGTCGGTGCTGATCATCGCGTTCGGCCTGTTCATGGTCGTCTACACCATCCTCGCGAGCAAGGACAGCGTCATTGCCCAGGCACCGCGCTACCAGGAATCGCTGCTCGCGGCAGTGCAGCAAGTGGCCATCTTCTTCCACGTCGAGGCGGAGCCGACATGGACGACCTTGCGGCGCGACCTTCTCGCGCAGGTGAGCCTTCAGCGACTGGTCGGGTCAGCGCTGTCGTCCGTATCGTCGATTTTCGCCAGCGTGGTGATCGTGGCGCTCTATGCCTGCTTCCTCCTCGTGGAGCGGGCCCATCTCGACGCGAAGATCTCGAGCATTGCAAGCAGCCCGCAACATGCGCAGCGCATCAGGCAGGTGATTGCGGACATCAATTCGAGAGTGGGCGCCTATCTGGCCCTCAAGACCTTCCTCGGCGTGCTGCTCGGTGTGCTGAGTTACGCGGTCATGCGGTTCACGGGGCTCGAGTTCGCGCCGTTCTGGGCGGTGATGATCGTGCTGCTGAATTTCGTCCCGTACATCGGCTCGTTCCTGAGTGTGCTGCTGCCCGGCGCAATGGCACTTGCACAGTTCGGCGATGCGTCGCACGTCGTTCCGATCCTGCTCTGGCTGACCGTCATTCAGTTCGTCATCGGCAACTTCATTGACCCGTATGTCATGGGGAACTCGCTCAATCTCAGCCCGTTCGCGATCCTGGTGAGCCTCGCGGTCTGGGTGGCGTTGTGGGGTGTGCCCGGCGCCTTCCTGGCGGTGCCGATCACCGCGATGTTGACCATCATCTTCTCGGAGTTTCCCGGCACGCGGCCCTTCGCCGTGCTGCTGTCGCGCAGCGGCCAGCCCTGAGATCTGCACTTCGGCCGCATTGCATGTGGCTCGGCGTCAGGTGTCTAATGTTTTCTCAGGGGGGGTCCAAGCATCCGAGGAGACATTCACGATGATCGAGATCCGTTCCGAATGCCGTGGCCGAACACTTTCACCCTGGCGCTCCGTCGCCCGAGCGTTCGCCGTGTCGATGGTGGTGCTGACTGCCAACGCGGCCTTCGCCGCCGATCCCGATGTTCCACGTGCCGAGCAACTGGTGCGCGACGGCAAGTACCAGGAAGCCTACGATCTGCTCGCGCCGTTCGAGGACGCCAACTCGAACGACGCCACCTTCACCTACTTGCTCGGCCGTGCTGCACTGGGCACGCAGCGCGGCGAAAAAGCGAAGGCGCTGTTCGAGCGCAGTCTTGCGGCGCGACCGGACAACGTCGCCGCGCATCTCGCGCTGGGCCGCGCCTACTTCGCACTCGGAAAGTACGCGGAGGCGAAGATCGAGTTCGAGACAGTGCTGCGCTTCGACAACCTGCCGCCCGACGTTCTGTCCCAGGTCGAGATCTACGACCAGGCAGCGCGACAGTCTCTCGACGAAGGGCGGGCGCTGACGGGCTTCGGCTACGCGGAAACAGGCGTTGGCCGCTATCGGGTGAACTCGACGCGCGGCACGGACGCGTTCGGCGGCGGCGACCGGCGCGACACCTTCTACAACGCGCGTGTGGGCGGGGGCGTGAACTACGCCTTGCAGAACGGCTATGCGATCGACGCGAACCTGGACTACCGGTTCAGGTACTACGACAACTCCGAGAGCAGAAACGATTCCGACCTGCGCTGGAGCCTCGCAGGCAGCAAGACCCTGGGCGACAACAACCTCGCGGCCGGGTTCAGGGGCAGGACCAGTTACCGCGGCGACAGCGACTACCGCAACGATGTTTCCATCTTCACCGACTACCGCATGCGCTACGACCCCGACAACCAGTTCACGCTCGGCGCGGATGTGCGGCGGCGCAGATACCCCGAAGGCAATCTGCGCGACAGAAGCCGCACCACCGCCCTGGTCTCTGCCGGCTGGGTTCGGTCGTTCATGGATGGCAAGGGAAGCTTTTCCGTGACGGGGCACGCCGGGCACAACTATGCGACGAGCCGGCCCGACGGCGACTCGGACGTCTATGGCGCGACCGTTTCCCTCGATTTCACTGTGAACAACAAGCTGAGCTGGGGCACTTTCGCGTGGTGGGAGCGCGATTCCTTCAACGCCGACAACGTTCACTTTCATCCCGATACGCTCGACAACACTGTCATCCTGCGGCGCAGGGACAACCTCTACGAAGTCGGCGCCTACCTGGTCTGGGAATTCGTGCCGACCTGGACGCTGCGTCCGGAGATTCTCTGGATTCGGGACCAGAGCAATTCGGTGGGCTTCAACTACAGCTCGACCGAGGTGTGGATCAACGTGCGCAAGGCCTTCTGATTTTTTCGCTTTCCGCAGTGGCCGGAGCGGTGCCCGATGGTGCTATTGACAAAGGCCCATGAGCCACTGATGCTCATTCGCACCGGGTTGTAGACATGAGCCGTGATCGCGCTGGCGCGACACGAGCCCTCAGGGAGCGAAGTTCCAAACATTCAACGAGTGAGGAAATGCCATGGCTTCGACTGAGCAGAAAATGTCGCGAATGCAGCTCACCGCGATGGTGGTGGGTGGCATGGTCGGTGCGGGGATCTTCTCGTTGCCGCGCACCTTCGCGAATGCCACCGGTCCGTTCGGCGCGGTCATCGCGTGGCTCATTGCCGGCACCGGCATGTACATGCTGGCGCGGGTCTTCCAGTCGCTCGCCGAGCGCAAACCCGACCTCGACGCCGGCGTCTTCGCCTATGCCAAGGCCGGCTTCGGCGACTACCCCGGCTTTCTCTCCGCTTTCGGCTACTGGATCGGCAGCTGCATCGGCAACGTGTCGTACTGGGTGTTGATCAAGTCCACGCTGGGTGCGTTCTTTCCGGTCTTCGGCGACGGGAACACGGTCGTCGCGATCGTGGTGGCATCGGTCGGCATCTGGCTTTTCCACTTCATGATCCTGCGTGGGGTCCAGCAGGCGGCGTTCATCAACACCGTCGTCACGATCGCCAAGGTCATTCCGATCCTGGTCTTCATCGTGATCCTGATCTTCGCCTTCAAGATGGACATGTTCCGCTTCAACTTCTATGGGGCGGGCCTGGAAGGGGGCATCTTCGAGCAAGTGCGCGCGACCATGCTGGTCACTGTCTTCGTCTTCCTCGGGATCGAAGGCGCGAGCGTGTATTCGCGCTACGCGAAGGAGCGCTCCGATGTGGGAGCCGCCACCATCACCGGCTTCGTCGTGGTCACCACCCTCATGGTGCTGGTCACATTGCTTCCCTATGCCGTGCTGGAGCGGCCCGACGTGGCCGTCATGCGCCAGCCGTCGATGGCGACCGTTCTCGAGGCTGTGGTCGGTCCGTGGGGCGCAGTCTTCGTGAGCTTGGGGCTGATCGTCTCAGTACTGGGCGCGTATCTGGCGTGGTCGCTGATTTGCGCCGAAGTGCTTTTCGCTGCGGCCAAGACCAAGGACATGCCGAAGGCTTTCGCCAAGGAGAACAAGAACAAGGTGCCCGTGGTGGCCCTGTGGGCGACGAACATCATCGTGCAGCTCATCGTCATCACCACCTACTGGTCGCGCGATGCGTTCTCGCTGATGCTGAACCTGACCAGTGCGATGGCGTTGATCCCTTTCCTCCTGGTGGCAGGCTACGGCCTTCAACTGACGAAGCGTCGAGAAGGTTATGACGTGCGGCCCGAGGAGCGTACGCGCGACCTCATCATTGCGATCGTCGCAACGGCCTACACGGCTTTCCTGCTCTATGCCGGCGGCATGAAGTTCATCGTCCTCTCGGCCGTCCTGTATGCGCCGGGCACGGCGCTCTACTTCTGGTGTCGCCGCGAGCAAAACCTGCCGGTGTTCACCAAGGCATCGGACTGGATCATCTTCATCCTCGCCGTCATCGGTGCCGTCGTCGGCATCTACTGGCTCGCGACGGGTTACATCACCATCTAGCCATTCCGGCTGGGTACACACACAGGAGAACGTCATGGCAACAGAGACAAAACCCACCGCATTCGGTGTTCACTCCGAAGTAGGCCAACTGCGCAAGGTGATGGTGTGCGCCCCGGGCCTGGCGCATTCACGCCTCACTCCCAGCAATTGCGACCAACTGCTCTTCGACGACGTGCTGTGGGTCGAGAACGCCAAGCGCGACCACTTCGACTTCGTCACCAAGATGCGCGACCGCGGCGTCGAGGTCCTCGAGATGCACAACCTGCTCGCCGAAACCGTCGCGGTGCCGGAAGGCAAGAAGTGGGTCCTCGACAACCAGGTCGTGCCCAACCAGGTCGGCCTCGGCTTTATCGATGAACTTCGCAGCTACCTCGAAGGACTCGACAACCGCGCGCTGGCCGAGACCTTGATCGGTGGCCTTTCGACCCACGACTTTCCGGATGCGCACGGCGGCAAGGCACTGGAAGTCGCCCGCGAAGCCGCCGGTGCCACCGAGTACCTCCTACCGCCCCTGCCCAACACCCTCTACACCCGTGACACGACCTGCTGGATCTACGGCGGCGTCACGCTCAACCCGCTGTACTGGCCCGCACGCCACGAAGAGACCATCCTCACCACCTCCATTTACAAGTTCCATCCTGATTTCGCTGGCAAGGTCAACGTGTGGTGGGGCGACCCGACCGAAGACCATGGCCTCGCGACCCTCGAAGGAGGTGACGTCATGCCCATCGGCAAGGGCAACGTCCTTATCGGCATGAGCGAGCGCACTTCGCGCCAGGCCATCAGCCAACTCGCGGCCACCCTGTTCAAGAAAGGCGCGGCCGAGCGCGTCATCGTTGCGGCCATGCCCAAGATCCGTGCGGCGATGCACCTGGACACCGTCTTCACCTTCGCCGACCGCGACTGCGTGCTGCTAGCGCCCGACTTCATGAACCAGACGCGCACCTACTCCTACCGTCCGAGCAGCCATCCGAGCGGGGTCGAACTGCACGCGGAGAACAAGCCCTTCGTCGACGTCGTGGCGCAGGCGCTGGGCTTCAAGAAGCTGCGTGTGGTGGAGGCCGGCGGCAGCGACTACCAGCGTGAGCGCACCCAGTGGGACAGTGGCGCGAACCTGGTGTGCGCTTCGCCGGGCGTGGTTTATGCGTACGACCGCAATACCTACACCAACACGCTGCTGCGCAAGCAGGGCATCGAGGTGGTGACCATCGTGGGCGCCGAACTCGGCCGCGGCCGTGGCGGCGGCCATTGCATGACCTGCCCGATCATTCGGGATGCGGTGGACTTCTGACCCCGGGGCTGCGGCCAATCAGCCGCCGCTCCATTGATAGGACAACGTGCCGTGCCTGAGAAATCCGCTGATCAACGAGTTGACTACCTGGTCAGAACGACAACGCTGATCGCTCTCACTGCGCTTGTTCTGTTGTCGGCCTGCAGGCGCGCCGAGGAGGCCCCGGTGGCTGAGATCCGCCCGGTCCGCGTCATGACGATAGAGAAGCGCGCGATCGGCGACACCGTGAACCTCACCGGCACCGTGCAGGCACAGACGGAGATCAACCAGTCGTTCCGGATCGACGGAAGGCTGGTCGAGCGCAATGTCGAGATCGGCGACAGGGTGAAGCCTGGCCAGGTGCTGGCACGGCTCGATCCGCTGAACGAGGAAAGCAGCCTGCAGTCCGCGCGAGCGCAATTGTCGGCAGCGCAGGCGCAGGGCGTGGAGGCCCGCAACAACCATGTGCGGTTGCGGGATCTCCTCAAGGAGGATGCGGTCTCGCGCGCTTCCTTCGAGCAGGCGGAGGCACTGCTGAAGGTGGCGCAGTCGCAGGTCGAGTCCGCGCAGTCGCTGGTGACGCTCGCGCAGAACCGCCTGAGCTACACGCGCCTGGTCTCCGATGTGTCCGGCATCGTGACGGCACGCGGGCCGGAGCCGGGCGAGGTGGTGCAGGCGGGGCGGATGATCGTCCAGGTTGCGCGGGAGGGTGCGCGCGATGCGGTCTTCGACGTGCCCGCGCAGGTCAAGAACAGTGCGCCTTCGGACGCGGAGATCACCGTCTCGCTCGTGAGCGATCCGAACGTCACCGCCAAGGGCCAGGTTCGCGAGGTTTCGCCTCGCGCCGATCCGGTGACGGGCACGTTCGGCGTCAGGGTCCGACTGATCAACGCGCCCGCCGCGATGCGCCTGGGCACGACAGTGAACGGGCGCATGAAGCTCGACAGCGCTCCCGCCATCGACATACCTGCCTCGGCGCTGACTCGATCGGGTCAAGGCGCCTCCGTGTGGGTGGTCGATCCGAAGGCCGGCACCGTGTCGGCCCGGGCGATCGAAGTGCGGGCCTATGACGCCGCGCGCGTTCAGGTCACGTCGGGGCTCGCGCCCGGCGATGTGGTGGTGACCGCGGGCGTCCAGGCGCTGCGGCCCGGCCAGAAGGTCCGGATGCTCGAGGCCGCGCAGTGATCGGCCCGAACCTGTCGGAGTGGGCGCTCTCCAAGCGCTCGCTGGTGATCTTCCTGATGATCATCGCGGTGGTCGCGGGCACGCTGTCCTTCATTCGGCTGGGCCGTGCGGAGGATCCGATCTTCACTTTCCGCACCATGGTGGTCGCGGCGGGCTGGCCCGGTGCTACCGTGGACGAGACCCTGAAACAAGTCACCGAGCGGCTCGAACGCACGCTGCAGGAAACCAACCATCTCGACCGGGTGCGCAGCTACACGGTCGCCGGCCAGACGACGATCTTCGTCGACCTCGAGCAGTCGACACCGGCGGCGGTGGTCCCGGACATCTGGTATCAGGTGCGCCGGAACATCGGCGACATGCGGCAGACCTTGCCGGCCGGCGTGGTCGGACCTTTCTTCAACGACGATTTCGGCAGCACCTTCGGGATCATCTACGCCTTCACGGCCGACGGCTTCACCTTCCGCGAACTGCGTGACTATGTCGAGGCCGCCCGCTCGCGCCTGCTGCAGGTGCCCGACGTCTCGAAGATCGAGGTGATGGGCTCGCAGGACGAGCAGATCTACATCGAGTTCTCGACCGAGCGCCTCGCCGGCCTGCGCCTGGACTACCCGACCATCGTCGCCGCGCTCCAGGCGCAGAACATCGTGCGTCCTGCCGGCACCATCCAGACCGAGCAGGAGCGTGTCTTCATGCGCGTCACCGGCGCCTTCGATTCGGAGCGTGACATCGAGGCGGTCAACCTCGTCTTCGGCAATCGCATCATTCGCCTGGGCGACATCGCGACGGTGCGGCGCGGCTTCGTCGATCCGCCGCAGCCGATGTTCCGCGTCAACGGCAAGCCGGCCATCGGCCTGGCGATCGCGATGCGAGATGCCGGCGACGTTCTCGCGCTCGGCCGCAACATCCGCGCCGAGATGGCCGACATCACGGCGAACCTGCCGCACGGCATCCAGCCCACGCTGGTGGCGGACCAGGCCGTCACGGTCGACGTCGCCATCAATGACTTCATGGCCTCGCTGTGGCAGGCCATCATCATCATCCTGGTGTGTAGCTTCGTGAGCCTCGGCGTGCGTCCGGGCACGGTGGTGGCGCTGTCCATTCCGCTCACGCTGGCGATCGTGTTCGCCATCATGGACGTGCTGAACATCGACCTGCATCGCGTCTCGCTGGGCGCGCTGATCATCGCGCTGACCCTGCTCGTCGACGACGCGATGACCACCGTCGACGCGATGATCAACCGGCTCGCGGCGGGCGATACCAAGGACCAGGCCGCGACCTTCGCCTACCGCACGCTCGCCGCGCCGATGCTGATCGGCACGCTGGTGTCCATCTCGAGCTTCGTGCCGATCGGCTTTGCAAGAAGCTCGGCGGGCGAATACACCTTCTCGATCTTCGCGGTCGTGGCCATTGCGCTGATCGTGTCGTGGCTCGGTGCCGTGATCTTCTCGCCGCTGGTTGGCAAGGCGATCCTGAAGGCGCCCAAGCCCGATGCTGCGCCGCCCAAGCCGAGCAAGGTGACCGAGATCTACGGCCGCTTCCTGCAAGGCGCGATTCGCGCGAAGTGGCTGACCATCGGGCTGACCATCGCCGCTTTCGTGGCGACCATCTTCCTCTTGCAGTTCGTGCCGCGGCAGTTCTTCCCGGCGTCGGACCGGCCCGAGCTGACGATCGACATGACTTTGCGGCAGAACGCCTCGATCCATGCGACGCAGGCGCAGGCGGAGCGTTTCGAGGCACTGCTGAAGGAAGACGCCGATGTGGACCATTTCAGCACCTACGTCGGGCGCGGTGCGATCCGCTTCATCCTCACGCTCAACGTGCAACTCGCCAACCCGTTCTTCGCGCAGTTCGTCGTTGTCGCCAAGGACCTCGACGCGCGTGACAGGCTCCAGCTGAAGCTCGAGAAGGCGCTGGCGGAGCAGTTCCCCGACGTGGTCGCGCGCGTGTCCCCGCTCGAGCTGGGGCCTCCGGTGGGCTGGCCGCTGCAATACCGCGTGAGCGGGCCGGACACGAACGAGGTGCGCAAGTACGCGCTCGGACTGGCCGACGTGCTGGGCTCCGATGCGCGCGTGCGCCACGTCAATTACGACTGGATGGAGCCGGCGCGGCAGGTCAGGGTGCACATCAACCAGGACGAGGCGCGGCAACTGGGCGTGAGCACGCGCACGCTGTCGGGCATCCTGAACGCAGCGGTCACCGGGTCGCCGGTGACGCAGGTGCGCGACGACATCTACCTGATCAATGTGGTGGCCCGTGCCACCGACGACCAGCGGGCGTCCTTCCAGACGCTGAGCTCGCTGCAGGTGCCCACGCCCACCGGGCGCATGGTGCCGCTGAGCCAGTTCGCGACCTTCACCGAAGAGCAGGAGCTGCCGCTCATCTGGCGGCGCAACCGCCTGCCCACGCTGACCGTGCGCGCCGACGTCGTCCACGGCGTGCTGCCGGACGAGGTGGTCGAGAAACTCGCGCCGAGGATGGTCGAGTTCAACGCCAAGCTGCCGAAGGGCTACAAGGTCGAGACCGGCGGCCTGTTCGAGGAAAGCGCCGCATCGAGCGCCTCGGTGTACGCCGTCGTGCCGCTGATGATCGTGCTGATGCTCGTGAGCATGATGGTGCTTCTGGTGAGCTTCCGGCGGCTGGCGATGGTGGTCTGCATCATGCCGCTGGGGCTGATCGGCGTGGTCCTCACGCTGCTGCTGTTCAACCGGCCGCTTGGCTTCGTCGCCATCCTCGGCATCCTGGCGCTGATCGGGATGATCGCGAAGAACGCGGTGATTCTGATCGTGCAGATCGAGACCAACCGCGCCGAAGGCCAGAGCGTTCTCGATGCGGTCGTGGCCTCGGGAACATCGCGCATGCGCCCGATGATGCTGACCTCGATATCGACCGTGCTGGGCCTGATCCCGATCGCGCCGACGGTCTTCTGGGGGTCGATGGCCTTCGCCATCATGGGCGGTCTGCTGGTGGCAACGGTGTTGACGCTGGTGTTCCTGCCGACCGTGTACGTGGCGGTGTTCGGCAAGGAAAAGCCGCCGCCGCGAGACGAGGCCTTCGATCCCGCGAGCGATCCGGCGTGATGAACGAGGAGCACCCCCTTGACCCCGACCCCCGCACCTGCAGCGACGACCAGGTTGTCCTCTGGGGAGAGCCCGGCCGCGGAGGGGCGCGCGGTGCTCGAACTGCATGTCGCGGAACTGCGGCAACTCTTCAACTCGATGGACCCGGCGCCGTTCCGGGAGCGTGACCTCGATCCCAGGGCGCAGGACTACATCGTCGACTGGGCCCGCGAGGTGCCGGCGGGACGCCCAATGGCGCTGGTGGTTCGCATCGAAAGCCGGACCGCGGCACCGGAAGCCGCCTCGATGCTGCGCGATGCCGTCGGGGAATACTTCCGCCAGCGCGCGGTGTCCACCCGGCGCCAGATGCGGCGGCTGCTGCGGCTGGGTCGCATCAGCTTGCTGATCGGCCTCGTGTTCCTGGCGATTGCCTTCTTCGTCGGCGAGTTCATCGCGGGCCTCTTCGACAAGGAGCGCTACACCCGGCTCGTGCAGGAGAGCCTGGTGATTGGCGGCTGGGTCGCCTTGTGGCGGCCGATGGAGATATTCCTGTACGACTGGTGGCCGATCCGCGAGGAGACGCGTCTCTACGAGCGGCTGAGTCGCATGGATGTGCAGCTTGTCTGCGCAGGCACCGAAGGAGGGTCGTCATGACGCTGACGCCTTCGCTGGCTGGCACGGCGCTGGCGCGCGGTGCGATGTTCCTGGCGCTTTGGCTCGTGCTGATGCCGAGTGTGAAGCCGGCCGACCTCGGGTTCGGTCTGGTGTCCACGGTCGCCGCGACCTGGACGAGCCTGCACCTCCTCCCGCGTGAGGCGGGGCACGTGCGCTTTCGCGCGCTGCTCGGATTCGTGCCGCACTTCCTCTGGCAGTCGGTGCTGGCCGGCATCGACGTGGCCCGTCGCGCGCTCGATCCGCGCATGCCGATGCAGCCGGGATTCGTCTCGTGTCCGGTGGGCTTTCCGCCGGGGCTGGCGCGCAACGAGTTCGCTTCGATCATGAGCCTGCTGCCGGGCTCCGTTCCGGTCGGTGAGACCGAAACCTCCATCGTCTATCACTGCCTCGATGTGACGCAGCCGCTCGCGCAGCACATGGCCGAAGAGGAGCAATTGCTGACCAAGGCCCTGGTGGCGGGGGAAGGCCATGACTAGCTTCCTGATCGGCGCCACCGCCTTCGTGCTCGCGATGGTCGCGCTGGGCCTGGTCTGCATCCTGCGCGGACCGGGCAACGTCGATCGCATGATGGCCGTGCAGCTCTTCGGCACTGGCGGCATCGCGGCCCTGCTGCTGGCGGGCGCGGCCATCGACATGGATGCCGTCATCGACGTGGTGCTGACGCTGTCGATCCTCGCGGCCTTTGCCGCCATCGCCTTCGTGAAGGCCGGGGCGACCACAGTGCGGGATGAAGCGGGGAGCGACGGATCATGACGAACCTCGTCGCCGACATCTTCACCATCGCCGCCATTTGCGCGGGCGGATTCTTCTTTCTCGCTGGCAGCGTGGGCCTGCTGCGCTTTCCCGACACCTTCACCCGGCTGCATGCGCTGACCAAAGCCGACAACCTGGGGCTCGGGCTCGTGGTGGTGGGGTTGCTCCCGCAGGTAGACAGCCTCTCGACCGCGTTCAAGCTCGTGCTCATCTGGTTTCTCGTCCTCCTGGGGTCGGCGACGGTGTCCCAGCTCATTGCGCGCGCCGTGCGCCGCGAGGGGCAGAAGCCATGAGCCTGACCCTGAACATCGCCCTTGCACTCCTGTTCCTCGGGCTGGCGGCGTGGACTGTCTTCGCGCGCGACACCTTCGCGGCGGTCGCCGGATTCATTCCTTATGGACTGCTGCTTACTCTGGTGTGGCTCCAACTGTCGGCGATCGACGTGGCGATGACGGAGGCCGCGATCGGCGCCGGCTTGACCGGTGCGCTGCTGGTCGGTGCCGCCTCGCGCTTGCGCCGGACGGAGGCCGCGGCCCGCGTCGATCAACCCGGCCTGCCCACGCGCGTGCTGGCCGCGGTGGCCGCGGTCGGCGTGGCCGCTGTGATAGCTGTCTGCGTGCTCGCACTGCCCGAACCGCCGCCGACCCTCGCCCCCCAGGTGGCCGCCAACATCGCCTCGACGGGCGTCGGCAACCCGATCACGGCAGTGCTGCTCTCGTTCCGTGCAATGGACACGCTGCTCGAAGCCATCGTGCTGCTGTTCGCGCTGGTGGGTGTGTGGTCGCTGGCGCCGGACCGCGCGTGGGGCGGTCGTCCCGGCCCCGCGCAGCCGGCGGACCCGAACGGCATCCTCGCGTACTTCGCGCGCGTGCTGCCGCCGATCGGCATCGTCGTCGCCATCTACATCCTGTGGGTGGGTGCCGATGATCCGGGCGGCAAGTTCCAGGGCGCGACCATCCTCGCGGCGATGTGGCTGCTGGTCATGATGGCGGGGCTGGCGGACGCACCTCCCGTGAGCCGCACCTGGCTGCGCACCGTGCTGGTGGCCGGGCCGGCGGTGTTCATCGCCATCGGTTTCACGGGCGTCGCCCTCGCGGGCGCTTTCCTCGCTTATCCCGAAGGCCACGCCAAGCCGCTGATCGTCATCGTCGAAGTGGCGCTGATGCCCTCTCTGGCGATGACGCTGGCCCTGCTGCTGGCCGGCGCGCCACAAAGGACGTCACCGTCATGAGCGCCACCACCTTGTTCGGACTGTGTGGCGCGGTGCTCGTCGGCTTGGGCTTGTACGGCCTCATCGTCAACCCTCAGCCGCTGCGCAAGATCCTCGCCTTCAACCTGATCGGCAACGGCATCTTCGTGGTGTGCGCGGTGATCGCGCGCCGGGGCGCGGCCGCCGGGATGAACGGCGATCCGGTTCCGCAGGCGCTGTTGATCACTGCCATCGTCGTGGCCTTCGGGGCGTCCGCGCTCGCCGTGGCGCTGCTGCTGCGGCTGTTCGAGGAAGCCGGATCGGTCACGCTGTCCGGCGATCTGCCGCCCCAGGCGAAAGCTGCCGATGGAGAGATCTAGGTGCCGCTCTCCGCGTCGATGGACCTGACAACACCCGACGGCTTCCTGCTCGTGCTGGCGGTGCTGGTGCCGTTCGTCGGCGTGCTCGTCGGGCTGCTGCTGGGTGGGCGCAATGCGCAGCGGGTCGCCATGGTCACGCTGCTGCTCGGGCTCGGCATTGCTTTCGCCATCGCCCGCGCGCTGGTGCAGACCGGCGATGCGATCGTCTACCTGCTCGGCGGCTGGACGCCGCCGCTGGGTGTGGCGCTGCGCGCGGACGGCCTGTCGGTCATCATGCTGGTGGCCGTCGCGGTCGTCATTGGCGTGATCGGCATCTACGCCTGCGGCGATTTCGGCACGCCGAAGGGCACGCGCGAGGCGCGGGCGCCATTCATGTTCTGGCTGCTGCTGCCCGCTGTGTGGGGGTCGCTCAACCTCGTGTTCGTGAGCGGAGACGTGTTCACCCTGTATGTCGCGCTCGAACTGCTGACGTTCGCGGGCGTCCCGCTCGTCAGCCTCGACGGCCGCGGCGAGACGCTGCAGGCAGCGCTGCGCTATCTGGTGTACGCGCTGCTGGGGTCCATGTTGTATCTGCTGGGCGCCTTCCTGCTGTACGGCGCCTACGGCACGCTGGACATCGCGTTGCTGGCGGCCAACGTGCGGGCCGAGCCTGTGACCTGGGCCGCAGCCGCGCTGATGACGGCAGGCCTTCTCGCGAAAACGGCGCTCTTCCCGCTGCACCTGTGGCTGCCGCCCGCGCATGCCGGCGCACCGGCAGCGGCGAGCGCGGTGCTCTCCGCGCTGGTGATCAAGGGCGCGTGGTTCCTGGTGGTGCGTCTGTGGCTCGACGTCTTCGCCAATGTCGTGACCTGGCCCTCCGCCCAATTGCTGGCGGCGCTGGGTGCGGCGGCGATCCTGGTCGGCAATGTCGTGGCGTTGCGGCAGGCGCGACTGAAGCTGCTGATCGCCTATTCGACGGTTGCGCAGATCGGCTATCTCTTCCTGATGTTTCCGCTGGTCTTCGGCATGGATGCCGCGCAGCTCGACAGCGCATCGACCGTCAGCGGCGGCATGTTGCAGGCCATCTCGCACGCCACCGCGAAGGCCGCCATGTTCATGGCCGCCGGACTCATCTACTCGACGCTCGGGCATGACCGTGTCGCGGACCTGCGCGGCGTCGGGCGCGCGCTGCCGATGACGATGGTCGCCTTTGCACTCGGAGGCGCATCGCTGATCGGGCTGCCCCCCTCGGGCGGCTTTCTCGCGAAGTGGCTGCTGCTGTCGGCCGCGATCGCGACCGCGCAATGGTGGTGGGTGCTGGTGATGCTCGTGGGTGGGTTGTTGACGAGCGCCTACGTGTTCCTGGTCGTCGTGCGCGCGATGACGCCGGCAGAGGCCGGATGGGTGCCGAAGGTGCGCATTCCACGCTACCAGCAGTTGGCCGTGCTGGCGTTGGCACTGTGTTCCTTCCTTCTGGGCGCGGCCGCTCTGTGCCCGGTCGACATGACCCAGATAGGCCGTTCGTACATACCGCTGGCGGGGGCACGATGATCATCGGGTCCGCCAGCTTGCTTGTCATCTTCCTGGGCGCCGCGGGATTGCTGGCTGCCGCCATCGCCGTTCCGTTGGTGCTGCTGCTGGCTTGCGCGGTTCCGGCTTTGCGTCGCCGGATGCCCGCGCTCTTCGTCCTTGCGCCGCTCCCCGCGCTGGTTGCGGCCTTCTTCGCGGGCGGCGATTCCGCGCTGATCATCGGCAACGCGGGCTACGCGCTGACGCTCACGCTCGATGCGCCGGGCGCGATGCTGCTCGCCGTCGCGGCGCTGCTGTGGAGCCTGGCGGGTCTCTACGCCGTGCGCCATCTGCGTGATCGGCCGCATGCCGGTGGCTTCATCGTCTGCTGGCTGATGACGCTGACTGGCTGCGTCGGCGTGTTCCTCGCGGCCGACCTCATCGGCTTCTACTTCCTGCTGGCGGTGCTGAGCGTGGGCGCGAGCGGACTCGTGCTGCAGGGCGAGGGGCCGGACGCCTTGCGCGCAAGCGCCCTCTACCTGGGGCTCGCCTTGCTGGCCGAAGCCTTCCTGCTCGTGGGTCTCATTCTTCTGGCGCAAGCCACGCCGGAGGGGAGCCTCTTGATTCGCGATGCCGCAGCCGCATTGCCAACGTCGCCCACGCGCGACATCACGCTCGTGCTGCTGCTCATCGGGCTCGGCATGAAGGCGGGGCTGGTGCCGCTGCATTTCTGGATGCCGATCGCTTACGGCGCCGCGCCGATACCCGCCGCGGCAGTGATGAGCGGCGCGGTGGTCAAGGCCAGCGTGATCGCGTTGATTCGCTTCCTGCCGCTCGATGTCGCGCTGCCGGATTTCGGGCTCCCGCTCGCGGCGATCGGCATGGTGGGGGCGCTCTATGGCGTCCTGATCGGCATCACGCAGACGCGGCCCCAGGTCGTTCTGGCGTACTCCAGCGTGAGCCAGATGGGGTTCGTCGTCGCGGTGATCGGCATGGGCCTCGCCGCGGGCGATGGCTCCACGGCGATGGCCGCGGCCTTCTATGCCGCGCATCATCTGCTGGTGAAGGGTGCGTTGTTCCTGGCCGTCGGCGTGATCGTGCTCACGGGCCGCCGGCACCTGTGGCCGATGCTCGTTCCCGCCGCGGTGATCGGCTTGGGGCTGGCAGGCCTGCCGCTGACCGGCGGCGCTTTGACCAAGTACGCGGCGAAGGACATCCTCGGCGACGGCCTCGCCGGCAGCATGGCCGACGTGTCATCGGTCGCCTCCACCCTGCTGATGGTCCATTTCATACGTCGCCTGGTCGCGGAAGCGGCACCGGACCCTGATGCGCGAGCGCCTGCCGTGCTCATCGTGTCGTGGCTCGCGATGGCGGTGGCGTCGGTGGCGGTGCCGTGGGCGTTTTATCTGGCGATCCCCGCCGACATGCGACCCGATGCGCTGGCACCGGCCGCGCTCTGGTCGGCACTCTGGCCGATGTTGATCGGCGCCGCGCTCGCGCTTGTGCTGGACCGTGCGGGCCGGCATCTGCCGCGCATCCCCGCCGGTGACCTCGGCATCGCATTGGGCCATCTGAAATGGGCATGCAGCGCGACCGCCGCGCGCTTCGAACGCACCGACAACTTCCTGCGGCGCTGGGCGGTCGCCAGCATCGCGTTGCTGGCAGTGTCATTGCTGTTCGGCTGGACGCTGCTGGCCTGACATGCCCACCATCCGATCTTCACCGAGGAAAACGCCATGAGGATGTACACGGTCGCAGCGCTGGTCGCCGCCGCTTTCTCCTTCACCGGCTGCACGGTCGGCCCGAACTACGTTCGACCCACCGTGGAGGCGCCGACGGCCTGGCGCATCGACTACCCGAAGGCGGCCGAGGTCGCGAACACGAAGTGGTGGGAACAGTTCGGCGATCCGGTGCTGAACGAACTGATCGAGACGGCGTTGCGCGAAAACCTCGATGTGCGTGTCGCGGCGGCGCGGGTCGACCAGTTCATCGGCACGCTCGGCGTTGCCAGTTCGCAGGCCTATCCGCAGATCGGCTACAGCGGCGCTGCGAGCCGCACCCGGGCGAGCCGGGAAGGGTTCCCGCCGATCCCCGAGCCCGCCAATCCCTATTTCTCGCTCTACCAGGCGGCGCTCGGCGCCACCTGGCAGATCGATCTTTTCGGCCGCGTGCGGCGCCTGAGCGAAGCCGCGCAGGCCCAGGTCTATGCGAGCGAGCAGGCGCAACGCGGTGTCGTGCTCACGCTGGTGGCGGGTGTCGCGACGAGCTACCTGGCCATGCGCGGCCTGGACCGGCAGCGCGAGATCGCCGTGGCGACCGCGGCGAACTTCGGCGAGACGGTGCGCATCTTCGACCTGCGTTTCAAGTCTGGCGTGGTGTCGAAGACGGAAGTGAGCCAAGTCCGCTCGCAGTACCAGCAGGCGCTCACGGCCATCCCGGCCATCGAGCAGCAGATCGCCGCGGTGGAGAACCGGATATCGATCCTGCTCGGACGCAATCCGGGGCCGATCCCGCGTGGCAAGACCATCGAGCAACTCGCCGCGCCGCTCATCCCTGCCGACCTGCCTTCGACGCTGCTGGGGCGGCGGCCGGACATCCTGCAGGCCGAGCAGAACCTCGTGGCCGCCAATGCCAGCATCGGTGCGGCGCGTGCGCTCTACTACCCGAGCATCTCGCTGACGGGAGCCTATGGATCGACGAGCACTTCCGCGAGCAACTTCCTGTCGGGGCCGGCGACGGCATGGCAGGCAGCCGCGAGCCTGGCCGGGCCGATCTTCACTTTCGGGGCGATCGAAGGACAGGTGAAGTCTGCCGAGGCGCAGAAGGAGCAGGCGGAACTCGTATACCGGCAGACCATCCTGAATGCGTTTCGCGACACGAACGATGCCCTCACCGGATCGCAGAAGACGATCGAGGGCGTGGCCTTGCAGCGTGAACGCGTGAGGGCGCTCCGGGAGTTCGCCCGTCTGTCGCGGCTGAAATTCGAGAGCGGCCTGATCGGCTACCTCGAAGTGCTCGTCGCGGAGACTGAACTCTTCGCCGCCGAACTCGCATCGGTGGCGTTGACGACCGACCGCTACACGCAGGTCGTCAACGTTTACCAGGCCATGGGCGGCGGCTGGGTGGATATCGCAGATTCCATCACCCCGCGGCCCGTGGCCTTCATTGCGGAATGACCCTCGCCTCAACTTTCCGGAAACCCCGCCGATATACCCATCGCGTGCAAACAACTCGTCGTGTTGGACGAGCCTGCCCCGTGAGGAGTGAGCGTGAGAATCGGGAACAGCTGTGGCGGCATTTGGGCGGGGGCATCGGCATGACGCTGTCCGGCTATGGCATCGATGCCTTCAAGGTGCTCGCCGCAGCCGGCCCGGTGGCAGGATTGGTGGCGGTCGCCCATGTGCGCTCGTCGCGGCGTAGGAAGCGACAACTCAAGGCCGAGTCCGCGCTCCGCACGTCGCGCAGCGTCTACGTGGATGTGCCCGGATCCGCGCCTTCGGCGTCGGTGCGCTTCGACCTCACCCCGCAATTGCTGGGTTGGCTGGCCGCCGCCCAGAGCGGTTCGCTCCACGGCATGGAAACGCCCGACGCGGTGATGCTGGCCTTCGACGTCGATGCGACGTGGAAGGGCATCGGGTCGACGGGTGCGGAGGCCGATTCGGCCTTCTCCAGCCAGTTGATCGTCACGCGCGAACTCTTCATCGTCCGCTCGACGGATCCCTGGCGCGACAGCGCCGAAGTCTCGCTGCGGACCATGCTCCACGCCCATCGGACGCTTCCGGAAGGCGAGCCGCTCTACTGCGCGGGGGACGGTTCGATCCGGCTCACGCCGACGCGGCGCATGAGGGCGCCGTCCATGCCCGTGCCGCGGCAGTTCTATTGGGTGCGCGCGGAGTCGTCGGTGGCCGAGACCACGCGCCCCCCCATCTAGCCTGCGGAAGTGGTTCAGGAAAGGGCGCTAGGATCGTGCGATTCGATCCACCTTTCAGAGCATCAAGGACCTCGCATGACCACCCCCAGCTATCCCGACACCCGCCTCCTGATCGACGGCGAATGGTGCGACGCCGTGAGCGGCAAGACCCAGAACGTGATCAATCCCGCGACCGGCAAGCCTATCGGGAAGGTCGCCCACGCCGGCATCCCCGACCTGGACCGCGCGCTGGATGCGGCGCAGCGCGGGTTCGAAGCCTGGCGCCGGATTCCGGCCAACGAGCGCGCCACGACGATGCGCAAAGCCGCCAGCCTGCTGCGCGAACGAGCTGCCGACATCGGCCGCATCCTCACGCAGGAGCAGGGCAAGCCCTTTGTCGAAGCGCGCGGTGAAGTGCTCGCCGGCGCCGACATCATCGAATGGTTCGCCGACGAAGGCCGCCGCGTGTACGGCCGGATCGTGCCATCGCGCAACCTCTCGGCGCAGCAACTCGTGATGAAAGAACCGCTGGGCCCGGTCGCTGCCTTCACGCCCTGGAACTTTCCGATCAACCAGATCGTGCGCAAGCTCGGCGCGGCGCTGGCCAGCGGCTGCTCCTTCCTGGTCAAGGCGCCGGAGGAAACCCCGGCTTCGCCTGCAGCGCTGCTCCAGGCCTTCGTCGATGCCGGCGTGCCCAAGGGAACGGTCGGCCTGGTGTTCGGCGATCCGGCCGAGATCTCCAGCTACCTCATTCCGCATCCCATCATCCGCAAGGTGACCTTCACGGGCTCCACGCCGGTGGGCAAGCAACTCGCCGCACTGGCGGGCGCGCACATGAAGCGCGCAACCATGGAACTCGGCGGCCATGCCCCCGTGATCGTTGCCGCCGATGCCGACGTCGCCCTGGCCGCCAAGGCGGCAGGCGGTGCGAAGTTCCGCAACGCCGGACAGGTCTGCATCTCGCCCACGCGCTTCCTGGTGCACAACAGCATCCGCGACGAATTCGCGCGCGCGATGGTCAAGCACGCCGAAAGCCTCAAGCTGGGCGACGGCCTTGCCGAAGGCACCACGCTCGGCCCGCTCGCCAACTCGCGGCGTCTGACTGCCATGGCCAAGGTGCTCGACGATGCGCGCGCCACCGGCGCCAAGGTCGCCACCGGCGGCGAACGCGTGGGAACGGACGGCAACTTCTTCGCGCCCACCGTGCTCACGGATGTTTCGCTGGAAGCCGACGTGTTCAACAACGAGCCCTTCGGCCCGATCGCGGCGATTCGCGGCTTCGACACGCTCGAAGAAGCGATCAAGGAGGCCAACCGCCTGCCTTACGGCCTGGCGGGCTATGCCTTCACGCAGTCGATCAAGAACGCGCACCTCCTGTCGCAGCAGATGGAAGTCGGCATGCTGTGGATCAACCAACCGGCCGCACCGTCGCCGGAAATGCCTTTCGGCGGCGTCAAGGACTCGGGCTACGGCTCCGAAGGCGGACCGGAAGCCATGGAGGCCTACCTGGTCACCAAGGCGGTGTCGATCATGGCGGTCTGACGTCGGCACCCGGGGGTCGTCCGTGAGGTTCTGCTAGCCAGATGCGCGATACCGCGTGACAATGCGCGGCATCATGAATCACGCAACGATTCGCCGGGCCTTGCTCTGGGTCTGGTTGCTGCTGCTGCCGGCCCTGGCGCTGGCGCAGACGCAACTGGGAAGCGCTGCGGCCATGCAGGCCAAGCATGCTTCGGTGAAGGGCCAACTCGAGCAGAACGTCTTCGGACGGCCGCTGGTGCTCGAATCCAGCGAAGCATCCGGCCAGTTGAGCGGCAACATCTTCGCGGTCATCGCCTACCCCTTCGACAAGGTGAGCGGCGCACTGAGCAAGCCGTCCGGCTGGTGCGAGGTGCTCATGCTGCACCTCAACACCAAGCACTGCGCGGTGCGCGAGGCAGACAGCCCCAAGACCGTGGCGGTCGCGGTCGGCCGCAAGTTCGACCAGCCGCTGTCTGAGGCGCAGAAGGTCGATTTCGTGTGGCAGCCGGCGACCGTTTCGGCGGACTACTTCAGCGCACGCCTGAGCGCCGACAAGGGTCCGCTCTCCACGCGCGACTACCGCATCGAACTCGAGGCGACGCCGCTGGACGGCGGCAAGACCTTCATTCATCTCAGCTACAGCTACGGGTACGGCACGGCCGCCCGCATCGCCATGCAGGGCTATCTTGCGACTCTCGGCAGCGACAAGGTCGGCTTCACTTCGACGGGCGCCAATGCGTCGGGCCAGCCGGAGTATGTGGGCGGCGTGCGCGGCGTGGTGGAGCGCAACACGATGCGTTACTACCTTGCGATCGACGCCTACCTGGGCGCTCCCGATGCCAAGCAGTTGCCGGGTCGCCTCGCCACTTGGTTCGACAGCACTGAACGCTACGCGCGTCAGTTGCACGAGGTAGAACGGAATGACTACCTCACGATGAAGCGCAACGAATACAAGCGCATGGAAGGCGGAGGTTCCTAGGCAGCACCCTCTTGCGTCAATTTGCTACACATGTATCCTAGTGTGTCTCAAAAGGACGGTGCCCCATGGATGTTGATTTCCACCTGAACAAGGTACAGGCGCTCAGCCCCAAGGCCGCGAAGATCGCCTTGCGGATGCTGGACCGGGATCCGCGTGTTCCGATCGAATGGGTGATGTCGCTGCGGCCGGCGTTGGTCGAACGAAGCAGCGAAGCCGAATCGTTCGGCGGCACCGACTGGATGACGATCGCTGCCATCGAGCGACCGGGCATCCGGCGCTTCACCGAACGCTTCGAGAGCCGCGAACAGCGCCACGCGCGGCTGTGGGTGCTGAGTCTGCGGACGGCTACCAAGAAGCACGATCGGGCCGAGCCCGACGAGAGCGTCTACGGCGCGCTCTAGCCTCAAGAGCAGTTGTACGAACTCGCGACCAGCGGGTCCGTGCCGACGAATGCGGGCTTCGTCGGGTGCATGCAGATCGGCCGTGAGCTTGCGGTTGGATTGGCCGCGGTCACAGGCGAAGAGATGTCGATCCGGCTCGGCGGCTGGTCCTGTTCCACCCAGGCCGTGAGCGCCAGGTAGAGCTGGTCGATGGTCGGCAGCGGCGGATTCGCGGCCGGGTTGGCCGTGCCGTTCGAGAAGCCGTGCGCCATGCCCGGGACGAGGAAAAGCCGGTAGAAGTTCTTGACGACCGCGTCGCCACCCATCTGCGCGGTCAACCGGTTGTAGTAGTTGAGCGTGCCCTGCGGCGGGATGAGCGTGTCCGCGAGGCCGTGATAGACGAGCATCTTGCCGCCCCGCGCCGCGAACCCGGCCAGGTTGTTGTCATCCGTGTTGATGTTGGCGAAGGACGTCTGCAGCGCCACGCCACGGTCGTAGGCATTCGACAGATCGAGATACGACAGCGTCTTCCAACGGTCCGCGCCGTTGCGGGTGGCATTGACGAAGTTGCTCGATGCATAGCTCGCGTCCTGCAGCTCCAGCGCGACCACGTCGCTCGCGATGGTGAAGGGAGTCGGTCCACCGAGGCCACTGGTGTTGGTGCCGCGCGTGAGGCCGTACCAGCGCTGGGCTCCCTGCGGTTCGAGTGCGGTGCCGTTGTCGGTCGACGGCGACGGCGCCGAGCCGTCGGCCGTCTGTCCGTACCAGATCTTGTTCATGGCCACGGCCTGAACTTGCGTGACACAGTCGCCCGACGGCGCGTTGCCGCCGCTCGACGCGCAGATCACGTTCAGATCCTGCGTCGGGTCGTAGCGGCATTGGAACGGATCGGGGATGTAGCCCAGATGCCGGTTGCCGACCGTGTCGCAGGCATTGATCGCGGCGTTGCCCAGCGCCGCCGCCTGAGCGCTGGTCAAGGGCACGCCGCCGAGGTCGCGCTGGTAGACGATCTGCGGATACAGCTCGGCGGTGATGAACTTGGTCCAGTTGATGGCGGGCGCGCCGGCAAGGATGCCATCGAAGTCGGCCGGATTGGCCTGTGCCTCCATGTGGCCCTGGCGGCCGCCGGTCGAGAAGCCGTTCCAGTACGCCCGCTTCGCCGCTGTTCCGTAGTAGGCCTGCGTCAGCGCCTTGGTCTTCACGGCCATCTCGTGGATGCCCCGCTGTGCGAAGTCGTTCCAGAGCACCGTGTTGATCGAGCCGTCGGGATTCATCGCGAACGAGCCGCCGTTCACGGTATTGGCATGGCCGGTGTCGGTGCTCGCGGAGACTGCGCCTTCGACCATCGCGGTCGCTGCTGGCGCGCCGGAGGTGCCGCCCGAAATGCCCGCGAGCGCGGTCAGCGAGGTGTGCACGCCACCGGCCCAGCCGCCGCCGCCCTTCACGTGGATCCGTTGATTCCACTTGCTTTCACTGGGGAGCCAGATCTCGATGCCGATGCCTTGCGACGTCGACGGCGCATCTGCGGGCCCGGGCTTGCCGGGGCCAACCAGGAGCTTCACGACGCACACGTCGCTCGTTGCCACCGGGGTGTTGGCGCTGGCGGTGCCCGACAGCAGCAGTGGATCGCCGGCCTTGAACGACCTGACGAGCAGAACCTGCGTGAGCGGGTCCGGCGTGAAGCGCGTCTTCAACGTGTCGTCGCAAGTGAGCTTCGCCTGTCCGGGGGGAACGACCGGGAAGGCGCCGCCTCCATGCCCTCCGCCACCACCGCAGGCCGCGAGTCCCCCTGCGATGGCGATGCCCGCCAGCAGTCGAGCCCACGTTGAAATTGTTCTTGCCCGCGATTCGTCTCCGCTCGATGTGCGCATGAAGGTCTCCGTGTGCCAATGCGCCGGGCGACCTGCCCAACGCCAATCGCTTCATCCGCCGTGCGGCAACTCTTGGGCGTAGGAAGGCGCCGGTCCGTGCCACGCCGGCGCGCCTACATCGGCGACTCTGGATGCGGATCTGGACGCAGGCCTACGACTTCGTACGTCTTGTCTTGAGGAGGGTGCTCCGGCTCGTCCGAAGCTCCGCGAGCATCTTCAGTTGGTCGGCACAGTCGGCCGGTGCGGCGACCAGCACGAAGGGGCTGCGGCGCAGGGCGGTGATGGTCTTCTCGACTTCCGCCGGATCGCGGCCCTTCGAGACCAACCCGGCAGCGACTGCGGCCTTCGACTGCTTGAAGAAGGCCTTCTCGTACGCTGGCGTACCGCATCGCGCAGCGATCACGCGGTAGTCGGCCTCCTGCTGTTCGCTGGACAACGCAGACCCCACGCCCATGCTTCCCGCCGACTGGGCGTTGGCCGCCAATGGGACGGCGATGGCCCACGCCGCAACCACGACTCCGATTTCGAAATGCGCCTTCATGTGACCCCCTGAAATCCAGCAGCGTTCTTGTGCACTTCATCCTAAGTGGGCGTTTGCTTGTTGCGCCATCCGCCATGTGAACTATTGCGGATCAGGCTCGCCTTTCGATTCAAGGCGTCGCGATTTGCATGAAAGACCGCACTTGCCAGTCCCGGCCGTCGCCCGGAAATTGCCCGAAGGTGCAGAAGCGCTTGCCCATCGGGCCAATTTGCAGCTTTAGCGGCCACACCCCAAGATGGGTCGTAATGCATCGAACGCTGTCCTCGCTGTGGAGATCACCATGGTGGTGGCCACGGCATCGCTCGTCGCCTGCGATGCATGGGCCCAGCAAAGCGACGAAGAATTGCAGAAGCAACTCGTCAATCCGGTCGCCGACATCGTCACGTTGCCGTTCCAGTGGACGACCAATTTCGACACCGGACCATTCAGCAAGCCGCAGCACACGCTCAACATCCAGCCGGTCTACCCCGTCAAGCTCGGAGGCGGCTGGTCGCTGATCAACCGCGCCATCGTTCCGCTACTGTCCAATCCGGCCGTGCTGCCAGGGCAGGACCGTGTGAACGGCCTGGGCGACATCACCTACGAGGGTTTCCTTGCGCCGCCGCCGGGGTCGGGCGGGCTGATCTGGGGCGTGGGGCCGGCCCTGGTCATGCCGACGGCCACCGACGATCGCCTGGGCCAGGGCAAGTGGTCCCTCGGGCCGGCGGTGGTCGGGCTGAAGGAATCGGGTGCGTGGAGCGTCGGCGCGCTGGTGACGCAGGTGTGGTCTTTTGCGGGCGACAGCGACCGGCCCGACGTCAACGCCTTTTCGTTGCAGCCCATCGTCAGCTACCGACTGGACTCGAAGCAGTCGATCGGGTACATCGGCATCATTACGGCGAACTGGGATGAAAAGCGATCGAGCCAACGCTGGACAGTGCCGCTCGGTGTGTCGTATTCGCTGTTGGTCAAGCCCGAGACGTTCGTGCCGATGAATTTCGTGGCCGGTGCGGGCTACAACGTGATCCGGCCGGACAATGCCTCGGATTGGTTCGTGCGATTCCAGGTCAATTTCATTCTGCCGAAATGAGGAGCCCATCATGCGAGTCAGCGAGGGAATGAAGTGGGTGACGATCACCGCGGCGGCCGCTGCGGCGCTTGGGGCCCCGTTGCCGGCTGCGGCCAGGCCTTGGACGATCTACAACTCGTTGCGCGACACGCCGATCGTCCAGTTCAAGCAGGCCGACATCGACCTGATGACGAAGACGATCAACCGCGCACTGGAGAGCGGCGAAGACGGTGTCACCGTCAAATGGGAGAACCCCGGCACGCCCAACAGCGGCAGCGTCACGCCCGAGAAGGATCCGAAGGGGCGCGCGGGATGCAGGCTGGCGCGTATCGAAAACCGCCACGGCTCCATGCACAACGCGGGCGGGTACATCTTCTGCAGGAACCCGGACAAGAGCACCGCCAAGGCCACGCCCTGGAAGGTGGTCGGTCCGTGGGCCGGCTGAGGCGGGATCCATCATGAACCTGCGATCCGTCTTGCTGCTCCGGGGAGCCTTGAGCGTGCTCTTCGCGCTGTATCTGATCGTCGCGCCCGCATCGGCTCAGCTGCAGCACTTGCTCGGACGCAATGGCCTCTTCAGCCTCGCCGACGGTCTCATCGGCCTCGCATTGGCGTTCGCCCTGAACCGGTACGCGCCGGGGAAGTGGCTCTTTGCCCTTGCCTTGGCCGACGCCTTGATGCGCGTCGGGACCGGTGTCGTGGCCTTTGCCTACCCGAACCTCCAGGATCGCATCGTGGGCGCCGTCGCCTTCTTCGGCTCGCTCATCACCGTATGCATTGCGTTAGGCGTCGTCGGCCTCGTCTACGTGCTGATGAACCGGGGCGCTTCATCGGAAGGGCGCGCAGGGGGCCTGCCCGCGTTGATCGTGAGCGCATGCACGCTGCTATTCGGTGTGGCCCTGATGTTCGGATTCTCGATCGAGGACGGTCGGCGAATGCTCGTCGGACTCTTCGCCCTCGCGACGGGACTGACGTTCCTGGTGACGGGTCTGCGGCTCAAGCGCGCATGAACCCATTGGCTGATTTCAACAACGTGGAAGGAGTGATCTCATCATGACCCAACTTTTCTCTCGCATCGCGGCATTGGCAATGGCCCTGGTCCTTGCGGCCTGTGCGGCGCCCGGGTCCTCATCATCCGGCTCGATGGAGGTGCGCCAGGGAGTGATCGAGCAGATCATGCCGGCGGACATCCAGAGCCCGGCGCACACCGGCGTGGGCGCGGTCGTCGGCGGCCTCACCGGCCTGGGCATCGGCAGCCTGATCGGCGGCGGCACCGGGCGCGACGTGGCGATGGTCCTGGGCACCATCGGCGGCAGCATCGCCGGTTCCGAGGTTGCCAGGCGCTACGACCGTCCGCAGCCGGGCCAGCAGGTGATCGTCCGCACCAAGGCCGGCGTCCTTGTGACGGTGACTCAGCCGATCAACCCGGCCTTGCGCGTCGGGCAGCGGGTCTACATCGAAGGAAGCGGCGAGGGCGCCCGCGTCCTTCCCCAGTGATCGCGGGCCGCGCTCGTGAGCTGAACGCTTGGCCGCGATCCGCACCGTCGTCTGCGGCCTGCTGATCGCCGGGTGCCTTGCGGGCTGCTCCTCGGTGCGGCCGTGGATCAATGCACCGCTGGTCGCGGACAACGCGACCATCCCGCCGATCGCCGCCTCGGCCGATCCGAGCATCGTCGTCGCGGTGACGCTGTCCGGCGGCGGCGCGAGAGCCGCCGCTTTCGGCTACGGCGTGCTCACTGAACTGCATCGCACCACCTTCCAGTGGAACGGCCGGAACACAGATCTGCTGACAACGGCCGATGTCATCACCGGCGTGTCGGGCGGCAGCATCCTGGCGGCGTACTACGCGGCCTTCGGCGCCGACCGGCTGCCGGATTTCGAGCGCGACTTCCTGCGGCAGAACTTCCAGAACAGCCTCATCACCCAGACGCTCCGGCCTGTGCACCTGTACAGGATGACCTCGCCGTGGTACGGCCGCAGCAACGTGCTCGCGGAGCGACTGGACGAGCTCTACGAGGGTCGCACCTTTGCGGACGTCGAAGACAACCCGCCGCGCACGCAACTCATCATCGCGGCGACCGACATGTCGCTGGGCACCACCTTCGAGTTCACTCAGGAGCAGTTCGCGCTGATCTGCTCCGACCTGCGCAGCATGCCTCTGGCCTTTGCGGTCGCCGCATCGTCGGCGGTGCCGATCGTGCTCAGCCCGATGGGGCTGAAGAACTATGCGGGCGAGTGCCGCGAACGGGGCGTGCGGACACCGGAGGTCTTTGGCGCCGGGACCGACTATCGCGCACGCATGTACCGCTCGCAGGCGAAGAGCTACCTCGATGCGAAGCGGCGTCCCTACATCCACCTGGTCGATGGCGGACTGGCGGACAACCTCGGCGTGCGCAGGATGCTCGACCGCGCATTGGCCGGAGGCGGCCTGCGCAGGAGCTTGTCCGATGCGGGCCTGCCGCCCGGCAGCATCCGGAAGCTGGTGTTGGTCACCGTCAACTCCGAGCGGGACCCCGCCAACGACATCGATGCGGACGACAAGGTGCCCAGCCTCGCCCAGGTTGGCGACGCGTTGCTCTTCGGCACCGGCTCGCGCGCGACCATCGAGACGCAGGAGTTCCTGGCCGATGTCACGCGCCAGTGGCGAGCGGACCTCAAGATCCATCGCGGCGACGGCTCCGATGCCTTCGCGGCGGATGCGGAAATCCATGTGGTGGCGGTCAACCTGCGCGACGCCGAGGGCGACATGCGCCGCGAGCTGCTGCAGACGCCGACGGCGTTTTCGATCAGCGGCTGGGAAGTCACTCAACTGATCGAGGCGGGACGGGACGTCCTGCGGCGCTCGCCTGAATTCCAAGCGCTGCTCAAGTCGCTGGGCGCCAAGCCCGATTGAGGGGGACGTTCGCGCGCTACATGAACGGCAGCGTGAGACTCACGGACACGCCATTGCCCTTGGGCCGGTTCTTGGCTTCCACGTCATAGACCCACCGCGCCGAGAACGCCGCTGGCTGATTGCCGATCTTCCCGCTCCAGGTGACGATGGGCCCCAGGCCGACCGAACGACCCTTGAAGCCATTGAGCTTGTCCGCCGTGGGGCCGGTGTCGTCCTCGACCTGCTCGATCCAGCCGCCCACGACACCGAGGTGCCATTGGGGCGCGATGGTGGTCGTCCACATGGCATCGATGCGGAACACGGCGCCGTTCTTGTAGTCGGTGTCGTCGTTGCGTGTATAGAAATCGAATGCCGCCATCGCGGTGAATTCGCCGCCGCCCTTCAGCAGGTGGGTGTACGCGATCGTCGGCGAGAAGGTCCAGGTGTTCTGGCCGGCATTGGCGAGGCGGTCGGGGTCGTACGAGCCCGTCGGCGCATAGAAAGGCACGGAGAGCGCGAGGTGCTCGGTCTCGCTGATGTGATAGCCCGCGATGAGCGGGTTGACGAGCATGTCGGCGAAGTGCGTGTTGCTGTCGCTGACCGAGAAGCCGCGCAAGGGGCCGGCGATGCCGATCTCGGCCTTCGTGTATTGCACCGGCAGCCCGATGGCCGACGCGAAGTTCCAGCGGCCCGGCCCCGTGTTCCACACGTAGGTGAGATTCGCGACGTTGTAAATCGCTGTCGCATCCAGCCCGACGCCGAGCGTGCGGCCGAGGGACACCTGGCGCGAGCCGTCCAGGTCGCCCGAGAAGTAGATGCTGGCAAGCGACAAAGCGAAGCCCGGAGTCGGCGGCACGATGCCGGCATCGGAGTACACCTGCTGGGCGGTGATCGGGCGCCCGATGCCGCCTTCGGTTGCTGCCGCACCAAAGGATGCAAGCATCAAGACCGACCACAGCGTGCGCGGGACAAACCGCCTAGTCATTGTTCTTCCTTTCATCACGGGTGCGCTGGCTCCTTGCGCACGATGCAGCGAAAGCCGAGATGGCAGGTCGCCGTGTCGATCGGCTGCGCCATCCGGGCCGCCGGGCGATAGCGATGGCAATAGTTCGGAGCGCAGAGATGTGAACCGCCCTTCATCACCCGGCGCGGAATGCGGACCTCCGGCGTGCGCGGGTCGTAGCTGCCTTCGGCCTGGCCGCCGCGCGGGTTGTCCAGCGTGCAGCAGCTCTTGATGATCTTGTCGTGCTCCTGGTACCAGTCGGTGGTCCATTCCCAGACGTTGCCGGCCATGTCGTACAGGCCATAGCCGTTCGGCGGAAACGAGCCGACCGGCGCGGTCCCTTCGTAGCCGTCCTGCAGCAGGTTCTGCCACGGGAATTCGCCCTGCCACGAGTTGGCCATCAACTTCCCGCCGGGACTGAAATCAGCGCCCCAGGTGTACTCGGCGCCTTCGAGACCGCCACGCGCGGCGTATTCCCACTCGGCCTCGGTGGGGAGCTCTTTGCCGGCCCATTTGGCGTAGGCCTCGGCATCCTCGAAGGCGACATGCACCACCGGGTGCTTCCACAGCCCCTGCAGCGAACTGCCCGGCCCGCGCGGATGCCGCCAGTCGGCGCCGCGCTGGTAGGTCCACCAGTTGTAGGGATTGCCCATGTCCACCGGCCCGGGTGTCTTGCGAAACACGACCGACGAGGGTGCGAGCATGGCCGGATCTGCACCGGGATAGTCCTCTGCATTGGCCGGGCGCTCGGCCAGCGTGACGTGGCCGGTCGCCTCCACGAAGCGCTTGAACTCCGTGTTGGTGACGGTGTGCGTATCGATCCAGAAGCCCTTCACGGCCACCTTGTGGGTCGGCGCCTCCTCCGGGTAGTGCCGGTCCGATCCCATGAGGAAGGTGCCGTCGGGAATCCAGACCATGCCATCGGTCCGCGTTGTGCTCTTGAGCTCAGTCGTCATGAAGGATCGCCAATCTCGGTGAATCGATGATGGAGGGGCCGGTGTGCATTGCCCATCGGCCTGTTGGGCAATACGTTCTGCCCCTTGGGGCAAATCGGGCGAAGCGATCTGCGCAAAGTCAATCGGCGCATCCTAGGCCGATGGCATCTCGGCGGCCGGCTTGCGCCCCACGCGCTTGCGCGCGACGTCGATGGTGGGCAAGGACACCCTGAACAGTGCGCCCGCCTGATGATCGTTGGTGCCGACTTCGATCTTGCCGCCGTGCGCGTCGACGATGGTCTTCACGATGGCGAGTCCCATGCCCATGCCTTCCGGCTTCGTCGAGTAGAAGACCTTGAAGATCTCCACCAGTTTGCTCGCGCCCACGCCGGGCCCGCTGTCGGCTACGGTGAATACCGCGGTGCCTTTGTCGCCCTTCTCCGTCGTCAGCTTCAGCGTTCGCCGGCTGGGGGGTAGATCGCTCATCGCTTCCATGCCGTTGGTCGCCAGGTTCACCAGCACCTGCTGCAGGTGCATGCTGTCGCCCATCACCGGCGGCAGGCCGGGCGCGAGATCGAATTGCAGGCGAGTCTGATGGCGCCGGGCAAGCTGGCCGAGCAGACCCCTGCTCGCCGCGATCACTTCGTTCAGCTCCAGCGTCGTGGCCTCTAGCGAGCGCTTGCCGAGCAGCGTCCTGAGTTTCTGGATGATCTGCCTGATCCGCAGGACGTCGTCGCGGATGTCCGTGAGGATGCTCTTGAGCTCGTCGGCCGGCAGCGGTTGCTGCTTCCACAGCAGGGCGCCGGCATCCACGTTCGCGAGGATGGCGCTCAGCGGCTGGTTGATTTCGTGGGTGATGGACGCCGTCAGTTCGTCGACGCCATGAATCGGGGCGGTGTTCACCGCAACGGCGGGGCGGCGCTGCACAGGCCGGGCTCTCGTCGACGTGCGCCGATGGTTCGGCGCCAACGCAGGCCACATGGCGGCCAACAGCAAGGCAATCAGCGCCGAGACCGCAATCCCTGTGGCGGGCTTGGGCGACATGTGAATGGCGCCTGGTGAGTCTGGCTCGCGTGCGCGCTCAGGCGTCCACGCGACTGAGGGCCTGAGGCGCTGCGTCCAGTTGCCCGACAGCCCTGACCAGATCGGCTAGCGAGCTCACCTCCATCTTCTCCATGACGTGCGCGCGATGCGCCTTGACCGTGCGCTCCGCCGCGCCGAGTTCGGCGCTGATCTGCTTGTTGAGCGCGCCGTTGACGACCATATCGAGCACTTGCCGTTCGCGCGGGCTCAGGCGCGAGTAGCGGGTCTGCAGCGCGGACAGCCGGCGGTGCGCCTGCCGCCGGATGGCGTCCTCGTGGACCGCCTTGTTCACCACCGACAGCAGCGCATCGCCATCGACCGGCTTGAAGAGAAAGTCCGCGGCGCCGGCCTTCATGGCGCGGAGGGTTTCATGCACGGTTGCTTCGGCCGTCACGAAGATGACCGGCAGAGGCTCCGGCTGCGTGGCGACCATCTCCTGGAGATCGAGGCCGCTGGGGCCGGGCATGTGAATGTCCAGCACCAGGCAGCCGGGTGCGCTGCCAATGCCCTCGAGCAGCATCTCGCCCACCGATCCGTACTCCGCCACGCGATGCCCGGCAGCACGCAGCAGGCGTTGCACCGCGCGCCTGAACGACACGTCGTCATCGATCAGGCGAACGACCGGTGTTTCTTCCGCTGGGTTCAAGGCCGTCATTTCACTCATTCCACATCTCCCGGGCCGGCGCACGCGGCGGCCGTTCAAGGTTGGGGCGCTGAAACAGCGAGGATTGGTCGTGCATTGAACACGCAGCCAAGGTGCATGACAACCTGCCCTTTGGTGTAAGGAACTCCAAGGGCTCTTGAAAATGTAGCTAGTTTGTCTTAACAAATTTGTGACAGGAAAGTAAAGCCGCGTAGGCGCCGGCCAGCTCCCCGGCGAAGTCCTCGAAGGTCGTCGGAGTGCAGCTTCGGGTGGCGCATCCTGCGAGCGGATGAACCCTGTTCGCGTTGAATGCGCGAGTCATCTCGACGTAGAGATCGGCGAAGCTTGCCGAGAGGCCTGCGCCGACCAGTGCGTCCGCCATATCGGCATCGGGAAGCTGGACGTAGTGAAGGTCGGGCTGGCCGATGCGCTGGCCCAGGATGCGGGCGACCTCGGCCTGGCTCAGGTCGCGCGGGCCGAGCAGTTCCTGCACGGCGATGCCGCTCCAGTCCCGCTCCATGAGCGCCTTGGCTGCGACCGCGGCGATATCGTCGGCGGCGACCATCGGCATGGCGATGTCCGGCGCAACGGAATCGGCCAGAACACCCATGTGCCTGACGACATCCAGCGCCTCGAAGAAGTTCTCGAAGAAGGAGGCTGGTCGAAGAAGCAGGAGGTTGATCCCCGCGATACGTTGCAGCCGCCCTTCCTGCGCATGCAACCCCGCGATCACGCCCGTCGCTTCATGCAGGTTTGCGCCCAGACTGCTGAGCGCGACGACATGGGAGACACCACTGTCGCGGACCGCGCCGGCGATGGCTTCGCCCTCCCGCGCCTGCCGCTCCGCGTAGTCGGGCGCATGGCGATCGGTCGCGAGCAGGGTGTAGGCGGCGTCCGCGCCCCGAAACGCCTCGGCCAGGAAGCCCGCATCGGCCACATCGCCGGTCCGAACTTCGGCGCCGGCACTCCGGAGTGCTGCGAGCTTGCTTTCAGTCCGTCCGAGAGCGCGGACCTTGGCGCCCGACTTCAGCAGGCGCTGCGCGATCTTCGCGCCCGTGTGGCCGGTCGCGCCCATGACGGTGATTGTGGTGGTGTTCATGCGTCGCTCCTGTGGTGGTTTGCATGAAGTCCACTATCGTGGGCAAGAGTCGGTGGATCAATGTCCAATGCTCGCGATTTCATGCTCATGCGTCCAGGCGCGCTGGACGATGAGGTTTGCGCTACGCATACTGCGCCACATGGACCTCAAGGAAGCTCTGGCCCCGGTCGACCCGCTCGGCGAGGCGCTGCACTTCCTGCGGATGAGCGGCATCTTCTATTGCCGCTCGGAGTTCACTGCGCCCTGGGGACTCGCGCTGCCGTCGATGGAAGACAGCCTGATGTTCCATGTCGTGACTTCGGGACAGTGCTGGCTCGAAGTCGACGGTGCGGAGCCGTATCTGCTGCAACCGGGCGAATTCGCGCTGGTGCCGCACGGCGAGGGCCACCGTCTCGGCTGCGAGCCCGGCGCCGGCGCCCTGAAGCTGTTCGACTTGCCGCGCGAGCAGGTCAGCGAACGCTACGAAATCCTGCGGCACGGCGGTGGTGGCGCGCCGACCCATCTGGTTTGCGGCGCGGTGCGTTTCGACCATCCGGCCGCGCACCAGCTCGTGAAGCTGCTGCCGCCGGTGATTCGCATCGACGCGCCGGGCGCGCGCGAACTCGATTGGGTCGGAAGCCTGCTTCGCCTCATGGCGGTCGAGGCACGCGAGTTGCAGCCGGGCGGCGAGACCGTCATCACGCGGCTGGCCGACATCCTCGTGGTGCAGGCGATCCGCTCGTGGATGGCGAAGGACCCGGCTGCGCAGACCGGATGGCTCGGCGCGCTGCAGGACAAGCAGATCGGCCGAGCGATCTCGCTCATCCACCGTGACGCCGCACGGCCCTGGACGGTTGCGGCGCTGGCGCGCGAAGTGGCGATGTCGAGGTCGGCGTTTGCCGCGCGCTTCACGACGCTGGTGGGTGAGCCGGCAATGCGCTACGTGGCGCGCTGGCGCATGCATCTGGCGCTCAACTCACTGCAGGAGAAGGATGCACGGCTCTGCGATCTCGCGGCCCGCTTCGGCTACCAGTCCGAGGCGGCGTTCAGCCGGTCCTTCAAACGCTACATCGGTGTGTCGCCGGGCGCGGCGCGGCGCAGGCGCTCCGCTGCCGCCGAGCCGCGCCTGCGAGCGTGAAAGTCGGCTTCAGCCGCCGAACGGCGACGCGGGCAATCCGGGTACGTCGAGCTGAACGGCAAAGAGTCCGCCCGCTTCAGGCTCGGCCTCGCGCTGCGCGGGCGTCAGGCCGCTGGTGGCGCTCGTGATGTAGAGCGTGCGCAGATCGGGTCCGCCGAACGCGCAATTGGTGATGTGGCTCGTTGGCAGTGGGATGCGGCAGAGTTCAGCGGCGCTCACTGGATCGTGGCAGCTCACGCAGGCGCCGCCCCAATGCGCGATCCAGAGCCTTCCGGCAGCATCCGTCGTCATGCCATCGGGGAAGCCGTCGCCACGTGCGAATCGGAGCCACTGGCGCTTGTTGGAGAGGGTGCCTTCGGCGGCATCGAAGTCGTAGGCGTAGACGCGGCTGGTGACGGTGTCGTTGAAGTACAGGGTCCGTCCATCCAGCGACCACGTCGGCCCGTTGGTCACGGCAAAGCCCTGGTCATGGCGGGTGCAGCTTCCATCGGGGTCGAAACGGTAGAGCGAGCCGGTGGGCGCCTCGCACGCGCAGTCCATGGTGCCGCCCCAGAAGCGACCCTGGGCGTCGCACTTGCCGTCGTTGAAGCGGTTGTCGGCGAGTTCGGGTTCGGGCTGATGCAGGTACCTGGGTGCAACGTCGCCCGTTGCCGGGTCGAACAGGGCGAAGCCACGACGCAATGTGACGATGAAGCCGGGCGCGTTGGCTCGTTCCGCAACCGCGGAGATCTCCTCGTCGAAGCTCCAGGTTGTCTGACCATTGCTCGCAGGGTCGAAGCGATGCAGACGGCGTTCAATGATGTCGACCCAGTAGAGAGCTTGCTCGCGCTGTGACCACAAGGTGCCTTCGCCCAACGTCGCACCTGCGGGCCAGACGCAACGCGGCGCTTCGAGGGTTGCAGGGGTCGTGGGGCAGGTGGCGGATGGTGTTGCGTTCAAGGGTGTCTCCTGGGTGGGGCGGGCTGCGAACAAGATCAATCCACTTCAAGCCGCCGCCCATAAGCCTGAAAGCTCTGCGTCTTCAACGCCCGCATCATCACCTTGGCCGCAGGCGACAACAGACGGTCAGTGCGCGTGATGATGCCGAACGCATCCATGTGGCACGGCATCTCGATCGGCAGCAGCGAAACGATCCCGTGCGCCGCGTAGTAGCGCGCCACGTCGGTGGCAAGCACCGCGACCATATCGCTCTGCTGCAGCATCCGCGTGATGAAGAGCAGGGCCGCCGTCTCGATCACGTTGATCGGCGGCGCCAGTCCTACTTCCTGGAACATGAGTTCGAAGCGATGGCGCAGTACGCTGCCCGCAGGCGGCACGATCCAGCCGGCCGACACCAGATCGCGCAGACCCAGTCCTGTCATGCCCAGCAGCGGATGTCCCGGCCGCACCAACGCGCACACCGGTTCTTCCGTGAGCGCCTCGTAGCGAAGGTTGTTCTTGTCGTGCTCCGCGAAGAGTCGCGCCACGAGCACATCGAGCTTGCCCTGCTCGAGCCGTTCCAGCAGCACCGGGCTCGTCTCGATCTCCAGCGAGACGCGCAGATTCGGGTGATCGCGCTTCACCGCCGCCACCGCCGGCGGCAGCAGCACCAGCCCCGGCGCAGTGATCGCGCCGATGTTGACCTGCCCCGCACTCCCCGCCTTGAGCGCCGTGAGTTCGTCGTGTGCCTGATTGAGGCTCGCCAGCGCAATGCGCGCGTGGCGGATCATCGTCTCGCCATACCAGGTCGGCCGCATGCCGCGTGGCAGACGGTCGAACAGCGGGACCTCCAGCACGTCCTCCAGATCCTTCAACAGCTTCGAGGCCGCCGGCTGCGTCATGTTCAGCACCTGCGCGGCGCGATGGATGTTGCCCTCTTCGGCCAGCGCCACCAGCAGCAGCAACTGCCGGGTCTTGAGGCGCGCACGGATGAACCAGTGCGTGTAGTTGGTCATATGGGGTTTACCTGAATGCTGCTTCTGATATCTATTCCATCGAAATATTGATTGGAAAGATATCGGGGCGATTCCTACACTCGCACCACTTTGAAGCGCAGTGACCTCCAACAGAACGCACGGCAGTACATCAACGGCCGCTGGGAGACGGGTGTTACCACGGGAATCAGTGAAAACCCGTCCGACACCCGCGAAGTGGTTGCGGAATACGCGCGCGCCGACCGAAACCAGACCGAACTGGCGATCCGCGCCGCTGCCGATGCCTTCCCGCACTGGAGCCAGACCACACCGCAACGTCGCGCCGACGTGCTCGACCAGATCGGCAGCGAGATCCTCGTGCGCCGCGAAGAACTCGGCAAGCTGCTCGCCCGTGAAGAAGGAAAGACCTTGCCAGAGGCCATCGGCGAGGCGGCGCGCGCGGGCCACATCTTCAAGTTCTTCGCTGGGGAAGCCTTGCGCGGCGACGGTGAGACGCTCGCCTCCGTGCGGCCCGGCGTGCAGGTCGACATCACGCGCGAGCCGCTCGGCGTGGTGGGGCTCATCACGCCGTGGAACTTCCCGTTTGCCATTCCTGCTTGGAAGATCGCGCCGGCGCTGGCCTACGGCAACAGCGTTGTGTTCAAGCCGGCCGAACTGGTGCCGGCCTGCGGCTGGGCGTTGGCCGAGATCATCAGCCGCGCGGCGCTTCCCGCCGGCACCTTCAACCTCGTGATGGGCAGCGGACGCGAAGTGGGGCAGAGCATCGTCGACAGTCCGCTGGTGGATGCGATCAGCTTCACCGGCTCGGTGGTCACCGGCGAACACATCCTGCAGGCGGCCACCCGCCGGCGCGCCAAGGTGCAACTGGAGATGGGCGGTAAGAACCCGCTCGTAGTGCTCGCCGATGCCGACCTGGACCGCGCCGTCGACTGCGCGGTCCAGGGCGCCTATTTCTCGACGGGCCAACACTGCACTGCGTCGAGCCGCCTCATCGTCGAATCGACAGTGCACGACGCCTTCGTCTCGCGCGTGCGCCACCGGCTCGCAGCGCTCAAGATCGGGCACGCGCTGGCGCAGGGCACCGACATCGGACCGGTGGTCGACCGGCACCAGCTTGAACGCAACCTCGCCGCCATCGAGAGCGCCACCGCGGAAGGCGCCGAGCACATGGGCGGCGGCGAACGCCTGAACCGCGCGACCACGGGCTATTACATGAGCCCGGCGCTCTTTCTCGCCAAGCCCGAGCACCGTGTGGCGCGCGACGAGATCTTCGGACCCGTGGCCTGCGTGCTGCGCGCCGACGATTACGAACATGCGCTGGTGCTGGCCAACGACACGCCTTTCGGCCTGTGCGCCGGCATCTGCACCACGTCGCTGGCGCGCGCGATGCACTTCAAGCGCCATGCGAGGGTGGGCATGACCATGGTCAACCTGCCGACCGCCGGCGTCGACTACCACGTGCCCTTCGGCGGCCGCAAGGCATCGAGCTACGGACCGCGCGAGCAGGGGCGACATGCCGCGGAGTTCTACACCACCGTCAAGACCGGCTACGTGCTGGCCTGAGCGACAAGAGAAGCAGATAACAAGAGAAGAAGAGTTTCTTTCACCACGTCAACCAGGAGACAACATGAAACTGAATCGTCGCACGCTCAACATTGCACTCGCCACCGCGTCGCTGTCCTCGCTGCTGCCGGTCACGGCTCTGGCGCAGAAGAAGATCGTCCTGGGATTTGCCCAGGTCGGCGCGGAAAGCGAATGGCGCACCGCCAACACAGAGTCGATCAAGTCGGCCGCGAAGGAGTCCGACATCGATCTCAAGTTCTCCGATGCGCAGCAGAAACAGGAGAACCAGATCAAGGCGATCCGCTCGTACATTGCGCAGAAGGTGGATGTCATCGCCTTCTCGCCGGTGGTCGAATCGGGCTGGGAAACCGTCCTGAAGGAAGCCAAGGCCGCCAACATCCCCGTGGTGCTGACCGACCGCTCCGTCAACACCAAGGACGACTCGCTCTACGTCACCTTCATGGGCTCGGACTTCGTCGAGGAAGGCCGCAAGGCCGGGCGCTGGCTCGTCGAGAAGGAGAAGGGCAACGCAGGCCCGATCAACATCGTCGAGCTGCAGGGCACGGTGGGCTCGGCGCCGGCGATCGATCGCAAGAAGGGCTTCGAGGAAATCATCAAGGCCGATCCGAAGTTCAAGATCATCCGCTCGCAGACCGGCGACTTCACCCGCGCCAAGGGCAAGGAGGTGATGGAGGCCTTCCTGAAGGCCGAGGGCAAGAAGATCAATGTGCTCTACGCGCACAACGACGACATGGCGATCGGCGCGATCCAGGCCATCGAGGAAGCGGGCATGAAGCCGGCGCAGGACATCATCATCATCTCGATCGACGCCGTGAAGGGCGCCTTCGAGGCCATGATGGCCGGCAAGCTCAACGTATCGGTCGAGTGCAGCCCGCTGCTTGGGCCCCAGCTGATGAGCGCCGTGAAGGACATCAAGGCCGGCAAGCCGATTCCGAAGCGCATCCTCACGAAGGAAGGCATCTTCCCCATGGAAGTCGCCAAAGCCGAGTTCCCAAACAGGAAGTACTAACAGGCAGTGACGCGCCGTCGCAAGCGGCGCGTCGCGCACGCACACAATGAAGGAGACCTTGCCATGAAACGCACCTTTCTCAAGACCTTGCTGGCCGGCGCGGCCACGACACTGCTTGTCGGCATTGCGCCGCTCGTCCATGCCCAGGACAAAGGTCTCGTCGCCATCTCGATGCCGACCAAGTCGTCGGCGCGGTGGATCGCCGACGGGTCGAACATGGTCAAGTACTTCAACGAGAAGGGCTACAAGACCGACCTGCAATACGCCGACGACGACATTCCGAACCAGCTCGCGCAGGTCGAGAACATGGTGACGAAGGGCGCGAAGGTCCTGGTGATCGCGGCCATCGACGGGACCACGCTGTCGGATGTACTGCAGAAGGCCGCCGACAAGGGCGTCAAGGTCATCGCGTACGACCGGCTCATCAAGGGCTCGAAGAACGTCGACTACTACGCCACGTTCGACAACTACCAGGTCGGCGTGCTGCAGGCCAGTTATATCGAGCAGGCGCTGAAGCTCAAGGAGGGCAAGGGCCCGTACAACATCGAACTCTTCGGCGGGTCGCCGGACGACAACAACGCCTTCTTCTTCTACAACGGCGCGATGTCGGTGCTGAAGCCCTACATCGACAGCGGCAAGCTCGTGGTGCGCAGCAAGCAGATGGGCATGGACAAGGTCTCGACCCTGCGCTGGGACGGCGCGGTGGCGCAGGCGCGCATGGACAACCTGCTGTCGGCCTACTACACGAAGGACCGCGTCGATGCCGTGCTCTCGCCCTACGACGGTCTGTCGATCGGCATCATCTCCTCGCTCAAGGGCGTGGGCTACGGTACGGCGCAGCAGCCGATGCCGGTGGTGACGGGGCAGGACGCGGAAGTGCCCTCGGTCAAATCGATCCTCAAGAAGGAGCAGACTTCCACCGTGTTCAAGGACACGCGCGAGCTCGCCAAGGTCACGGTTGGCATGGTCGACGCCATGCTGGCGGGCAAGCAGCCGGAGGTGAACGACACCAAGACCTACAACAACGGCGTGAAGGTCGTGCCGTCGTACCTGCTGAAGCCGGTGAGCGTCGATGCTTCGAACTGGAAGCAGACACTGGTCGACAGCGGCTACTACAAGGAGAGCCAGATCAAGTAGCTGCGACAGGCGATGCGGGGCCGGCCGGCCTCGCAGGCTCGAAGGAGACAGGGTGAACGATGTGATTCTGGAGATGCGGGGCATCACCAAGACTTTTCCGGGCGTCAACGCGCTGGACAACGTCAACCTCGCGGTGCGTGCAGGCGAGATCCACGCAGTCGTCGGCGAAAACGGCGCTGGCAAGTCCACGCTGATGAAAGTGTTGAGCGGCGTCTATCCCTGCGATTCGTACGAGGGCGAGATCCATTTCGAGGGCGAGCTGCGCCGCTTCAGAGGCATCGCCGACAGCGAGAAGCTCGGCATCATCATCATCCACCAGGAGTTGGCGCTGGTGCCGCTGCTGTCCATCGCCGAGAACATCTTCCTCGGCAACGAGACAGCGCGCGGTGGCGTGATCGACTGGTTCGAGGCGTACGCCAAGACGCGCGAACTGCTGGCCAAGGTGGGGCTCAAGGAACCGCCCACCGCGCTCATCACCAACCTCGGCGTTGGCAAGCAGCAGTTGGTGGAGATCGCGAAGGCGCTTTCGAAAGAGGTCAAGCTGTTGATCCTCGACGAGCCGACCGCGAGCCTGAACGAAAGCGACAGCGATGCCCTGCTGAACTTGCTGCTGGGCCTCAAGGCGCAGGGCATTGCGTCGATCCTCATCTCGCACAAGCTGAACGAGATCGCCAAGGTCGCGGATTCGATCACGGTGCTGCGCGACGGCGCGAGCGTCGAGACGATGGAGTGCGGCGCCGCGCCGATCAGCGAGGACCGCATCATCCGCGGCATGGTCGGGCGCGACATGGCGCACCGCTATCCGGATCGCACGCCGCACATCGGCGAGACCATCTTCGAGGTGCGCGACTGGCGCGTGCACCACGCGCTGCACGCCGACCGGGAGCAGATCAAGGGAGTGAACCTGCACGTGCGGCGCGGCGAGATCGTCGGCATCGCGGGCCTGATGGGCGCGGGCCGGACCGAGTTCGCGATGAGCGTGTTCGGCCGCTCCTACGGGCAGCGCATCAGCGGCTCGGTCCACATGCACGGCAAGGAAGTCGACGTCGGCACGATCCGCAAGGCCATCGACCACGGCATCGCCTACGTCACCGAGGACCGCAAGAGTGCGGGGCTCGTTCTGGAGGAGGACATCCGCAAGAACGTGAGCCTCGCGAACCTGGCCGCGGTGTCGGAACGCGGCGTGATCGACGAGGGCCGCGAGTTCAAGGTGGCGAACGACTACCGGCGCGCGCTCAAAATCCGCTGCGCCGGAGTGGACCAGCGCGTGGTCAACCTGTCGGGCGGCAACCAGCAGAAGGTGGTGCTGAGCAAGTGGCTGTTCGCGAAGCCGGAACTGCTCATCCTCGACGAACCGACGCGCGGAATCGACGTCGGCGCCAAGTACGAGATCTACACCATCATCGACCAGCTCGCGAGCGAGGGCAAAGGCATTCTCATGATTTCATCCGAACTGCCGGAACTTCTCGGCATGTGCGATCGCATCTACGTGATGAACGAGGGCCGCTTCGTCGCCGAGTTTCCTGTGGCCGAGGCCTCGCAGGAGAAAATAATGCGCGTCATCGTCGCCTCCGGGAGCAGCGTCCATGCCGCCTGAAGTCGATGCCGTGAAGCCGGCCACCCCGATCAGCGCACCCGCCTCGACGGGCGGGGAGCACGCGGGTTTCCTCAAGAACAACCTGCGCGAATACGGCATGCTGATCTCGCTGGTCGCGATCATGGTGCTGTTCCAGGTGCTGACGGACGGCACACTGATGCGGCCACTGAACCTCACCAACCTGCTGCTGCAGAACAGCTACATCGTGATCATGGCGCTCGGCATGCTGCTGGTGATCGTGGCCGGTCACATCGACCTGTCAGTGGGCTCGGTGTGCGGCTTCGTCGGCGCTCTGGCGGCGGTGCTAATGGTGGAGTACGAGTGGCACTTCGTGCCGACCTTCATCGTGTGCCTGGTCGCGGGCGGCGTGATCGGCGCGGCGCAGGGCTGGTTCGTGGCCTTCTTCAGGATCCCGTCGTTCATCGTCACGCTGGCGGGCATGCTGGTGTTCAAGGGGCTCACGCTGGCGTTGCTGGCGGGGCAGTCGGTCGGACCGTTCCCTGAAGCGTTCCAGAAACTGAGTTCGGGCTTCGTGCCGGACGTGTTCAGCGGGGAGAGCCTGCGCACCACCTCGCTGCTGCTCGGCGCGCTGGCCGCGGCGGCGCTGGTGTTCTTCAAGCTGCGCGGCCGCGCGAAGCTCGCGCAGCACGGCATGGCGCAGGAGCCCTACGCCTTCTTCCTGGCCAAGAACCTGTTCTTCGCGGCGGCCATTCTGCTGCTGAGCTACCTGCTCGCCACCTACAAGGGGCTACCGAATGTGCTGATCGTGATGGCGGTGCTGATCGTGGCCTACGACTTCGTCACCAACCGCACCACGGTGGGCCGCCGCATCTATGCGCTCGGTGGCAACGAGAAGGCGGCGCGGCTGTCGGGCATCAAGACGCAGCGGCTGGCCTTCCTCACCTTCGTCAACATGGGCGTGCTCGCGGCGCTGGCGGGGCTGGTGTTCGCGGCGCGACTCAACACGGCGACGCCCAAGGCGGGGCTGGGCTTCGAGCTCGACGTGATCGCGGCCTGCTTCATCGGCGGTGCCTCGGCGTCGGGTGGTGTCGGCAGGGTCATGGGCGCGGTCATCGGCGCTTTCATCATGGGCGTGATGAACAACGGCATGTCCATCCTCGGCATCGGCATCGACTACCAGCAGGTCATCAAGGGGCTGGTGCTGTTGGCCGCCGTGTTCATCGACGTCTACAACAAGAACAAATGAAGCACGAGTCCTCTTCCGACGCGCCCGTGCTGCAGCTCACGGGCATCGACAAGCAGTTCAACGGCGTTCCGGCGCTGCGCGGCGTGGCGCTCCGGCTTCGGGCCGGCGAGATCCATGCGCTGATGGGGCAGAACGGTGCGGGCAAGTCGACGCTCATCAAGGTGCTGACCGGCGTCTACGCAGCCGACAGCGGCGAGATGCTGCTGGCCGGCCAGCCGATCCGGCCGGCGTCGCCGCTGGAGGCCCAGCGCATGGGCATCAGCACGGTCTACCAGGAGGTGAACCTTTGCCCGAACCTCTCGGTGGCCGAGAACATCTTCTCGGGGCGCTACCCGCGCCGCGGGCTGGCGCAGGGCTATCGGATCGACTGGGCCGAAGTCCATCGACAGGCTCGTGCGCTGCTGGCGCGGCTGGACGTGGACATCGATGTCACGCGGCTGCTGTCGAGCTACTCGGTCGCGGTGCAGCAACTGGTGGCGATCGCGCGCGCGCTGGGCCTGTCGTCGAAGGTGCTGATCCTCGACGAGCCGACGTCGAGCCTCGACGACGACGAGGTGAAGAGCCTTTTCGCCGTGCTGCGCAGGCTGCGGGGGGAGGGGCTGGCCATTCTCTTCGTCACGCACTTCCTCAACCAGGTCTATGCCGTGTCGGACCGCATCACGGTGTTGCGCAACGGTGCCTGGGTCGGCGAATGGGCGACGCGTGACCTCGGGCCGCAGGCCCTGATCGCCGCGATGGTCGGACGCGAACTCGTGGCGCAGGCCACGGGCCACGCGCAGCTTCCACCGATCGAGGAGGGCGCACCTGCGGTGCTGCAGGCCCAAGGCGTGGGCCAGCGTGGCCAGTTGCAACCGCTGGATCTGCGCGTACACGCGGGCGAGATTGTGGGGCTGGCCGGCTTGCTCGGCTCCGGCCGCACCGAGCTGGCGAGGCTGCTGTTCGGCCTCGCGAAGCCCGATAGCGGCAGCTTGCGCATCGATGGCGTCGTGGTCGAACTGGGCAGCCCGGCGGATGCGGTGAAGCACGGTCTCGCGCTGTGCCCCGAGGAGCGCAAGACCGACGGCATCGTGGCCGACCTGTCCTTGCGCGAGAACATTGCGCTGGCGTTGCAGGCACGACTCGGTGTGCGCAACACGCTGTCGCGTGCGGAGCAGACCGCGCTGGCGGAGCGCTTCGTCAAGGCGCTGGGCATCAAGACGGCCAGCGTCGACACGCCGATCGGCCTGCTCTCGGGCGGTAACCAGCAGAAGGCCTTGCTGGCGCGTTGGCTGGCGATCGAGCCGCGCCTGCTGATCCTCGATGAGCCGACGCGCGGCATCGACGTCGCGGCCAAGCAGGAAATCATGGACGAGATCCTGCGTCTCGCGCGCAGCGGCATGGCGGTGCTGTTCATCTCGTCCGAGATGAACGAGGTGGTGCGCGTCTCGCACCGGATCGCGGTGCTGCGCGAGCGGCGAAAGGTGGGCGAGCTGCCCGCGGGATCCAGCGAGGACGCGGTGTACGACCTCATCGCAGCAGAGATATGACTCGCCCCCAGGCTCGCGCACTTCGTGTCGCTCTCCACCCCCTGCCGGGGGCAACACCGGCGGCCCGGCCGAGCCGGTTCCGCGGTGTTTCTGGTATGGGCTGCACGGTGGAGCTGACATGAGCAACACAGACTCGGTTTCCATCGTCGCGCGGGTCTTCCGCCATCGGCTGGTGTGGCCGGTCATCACGCTGCTGATCCTGCTGGCGATCAACGCGATCTTCAATCCGAGCTTTCTGCACATCGAGGTGCGCGGCGGGCACCTGTACGGCAGCCTGATCGACATCCTCAATCGCGCATCGCCGCTGGTGCTGGTATCGCTCGGCATGACGCTGGTGATCGCGACGCGCGGCATCGACATCTCGGTCGGCGCGGTGGTGGCGATTGCGGCGGCGCTCGCGGCCTGGATGATCGGCGGATCGCTGGTCGTCAGCAACGGTGCCGCCGCCGAGGTGAGCCGCTTCCCGATGTGGCTGGCCATCGTTGCGGCACTGGCCGTGGCGGCGGTGTGCGGGCTGTGGAATGGCCTGTTGGTCGCGCGCGTGGGCATGCAGCCGATCATCGCGACGCTGATCCTGATGGTCGCGGGGCGCGGCATCGCGCAGCTCATCACGGGCGGGCAGATCATCACGATCTACTACGCGCCCTTCTTCTTCATCGGCAGTGGCTACCTCTTCGGGCTGCCGTTCTCCGTCTACATCGCCACCGTCGTGTTCGCCGTGCTCTATCTCGCGATCACGCGCAGCGCGCTGGGGCTGTTCATCCAGTCGGTGGGCATCAACCCGAACGCGGCGCGCGTGGCCGGGGTGCGTTCACGCCGCATCATCGTGTGCGCCTACATGTTCTGCGGCTTCTGCGCGGGCGTGGCCGGCCTGCTGATCAGCTCGAACGTCAAGAGCGCGGATGGCAACAACGCGGGTCAGTTGCTGGAGCTCGACGCGATCCTGGCCGTCACGCTCGGCGGCACGGCGCTCACGGGCGGGCGCTTCAGCCTGGTCGGCAGCGTGATCGGCGCGCTCATCATCCAGACGCTGACCTACGGGATCTACTCGCTAGGGGTGCCACCGGAGATCAATCTGGTCGTGAAGGCGGCGGTGGTGTTCGTCGTCATGCTGCTGCAATCGGCCGAGTTCCGCGCGAGCCTTCGCCAACTGGTGCAGCAGCCGGCGCGTGGGGAGGTGGCGAGATGAGCGCCGTGGCGCCCGAGTCCGCGGCGCGCGCGCCGGAGTCCGGGACGCCGGTGAAGCGGCCGCGCGCGCGAATGAATCCGAAGTACCTGCCCCTGGCCGCGACCATCTCGCTCTTCGTGCTGATGGCAACGCTGGGCTCGGTCTTCTATGACGGCTTCTTCTCGCCTCAGGTTTTCTTGAACCTGCTGATCGACAACGCCTTTCTCTGCATCGTCGCGGTCGGCATGACCTTCGTGATCCTGTCGGGCGGCATCGATCTCTCGGTCGGCTCCGTGATCGCGTTGACCACGATGGTCTCGGCCTCGCTGGTCGAAAAGCACGGCTGGAGCCCCGCGATCGTGATCCCGCTGGTGCTGGCGATGGGCACGCTTTTCGGCGCCTTCATGGGCGTGCTGATCGAGCGCTTCCGACTGCAGCCCTTCATCGTCACGCTGGCCGGCATGTTCCTCGCGCGCGGGCTCTGCTATCTGATCAGCATCGACTCCATCAGCATCACCAACGAGTTCTACTCGGAGGTCTCGCAGTGGCGCATGCCGGTGTGGAGCGGGGCATCGATCACGATCAGCGGGCTGATTGCGCTGGCGGTGGTGGCGCTCGCGGTGTTCGTGGCGCACTACACGCCCTTCGGCCGCACCGTGTATGCGATCGGCGGCAGCGAGCAATCGGCGCTGTTGATGGGCTTGCCGGTGCGCTCCACCGTGATCGGCGTCTACACGCTCTCCGGATTCTGCTCCGCGCTGGGCGGCGTGGTGTTCACCTTCTACATGCTGTCGGGCTACGGCCTGCACGCGGTGGGCCTCGAACTCGACGCCATCGCCGCCGTGGTGATCGGCGGCACGCTGCTTACGGGTGGCGTCGGCTACGTGGTCGGCACGCTGTTCGGCGTGCTGATGCTGGGCATCATCCAGACGCTCATTTCCTTCGACGGCACGCTGAGCTCCTGGTGGACGCGCATCGTGGTCGGCGTGCTGCTCTTCGTCTTCTGCCTCCTGCAGCGGCTGTTCTCCGCGCGTGCGGCCGAGCGGCACTGAGGGCTCTGTCTTTCTCTCCCAATTCACGGAATCCATCGCATGTCCGACTCCCCGAGAAAACTGCGTTCGGCCGAATGGTTCGGCATGGCCGACAAGAACGGCTTCATGTACCGCAGCTGGATGAAGAACCAGGGAATCCCCGAGCACGAGTTCGACGGACGGCCCATCATCGGCATCTGCAACACCTGGTCGGAGCTGACGCCGTGCAACGCGCACTTCCGCAAGATCGCCGAGCACGTGAAGCGGGGCATCTCGGAGGCGGGGGGCTTCCCGGTGGAGTTCCCGGTGTTCTCCAACGGCGAATCGAACCTGCGGCCGACCGCAATGCTCACGCGCAACCTCGCGAGCATGGATGTGGAGGAGGCCATCCGCGGCAACCCGATCGACGCGGTGGTGCTGCTCACGGGCTGCGACAAGACCACGCCCGCGCTTCTGATGGGTGCCGCGAGTTGCGATATCCCGGCCATCGTCGTCACGGGCGGGCCGATGCTCAACGGCAAGCTCGAAGGCCGCGACATCGGCTCCGGCACGGCCGTATGGCAACTGCACGAGGCGATGAAGGCGGGGGAGATCAACGTGCACCAGTTCCTCTCGGCCGAGGCGGGCATGTCGCGTTCGGCCGGCACCTGCAACACCATGGGCACGGCGTCGACCATGGCCTGCATGGCCGAGGCGCTGGGCACATCGCTGCCGCACAACGCGGCGATCCCGGCGGTCGATGCGCGTCGCTATGTGCTGGCGCAGATGTCGGGCATGCGCGCCGTCGCGATGGCGCGCGAAGGGCTGACGCTGTCGAAGATCCTCACGCGCGAAGCCTTCGAGAACGCCATCCGCACGAATGCCGCGATCGGGGGGTCGACCAATGCGGTGATTCACCTCAAGGCGATCGCGGGGCGCATCGGCATACCGCTCGAACTCGAGGACTGGACGCGCATCGGGCGCGGCACGCCCACGCTGGTGGACCTGATGCCTTCGGGTCGCTTCCTGATGGAGGAGTTCTATTACGCGGGTGGGTTGCCGGCCGTGCTGCGCCGCCTCGGCGAGCATGGCCTGCTGCCTCACCCGGATGCGCTCACGGTCAACGGCAAGTCGCTGTGGGAGAACGTTCGCGAGGCGCCAAGCCACAACGACGAAGTGATCCGCCCGATCGACAAGCCGCTCATCGACGATGGCGGCATCTGCATCCTGCGGGGCAACCTGTCGCCACGCGGCGCGGTGCTGAAGCCATCGGCCGCCTCGCCGGAACTGCTCAAGCATCGTGGCCGCGCCGTCGTGTTCGAGAATCTGGAGCACTACAAGGAGCGCATCGTCGATGAAGCGCTCGACGTCGACGCGAGCTCCGTGCTGGTGATGAAGAACTGCGGCCCCAAGGGCTACCCCGGCATGGCCGAGGTCGGCAATATGGGGCTGCCGCCCAAGCTGCTGCGCCAGGGCATCAAGGACATGGTGCGCATCTCCGACGCACGCATGAGTGGCACCGCCTACGGCACGGTGGTGCTGCATGTCGCGCCCGAGGCAGCAGATGGAGGTCCGCTCGCGGCGGTGCGCGATGGAGATTGGATCGAGCTCGATTGCCACGAGGGCCGGCTGCATCTCGACATCAGCGACGCCGAACTGGCCGATCGCCTCGAAGCCATCGCCTCCGACGCAGCGCCCGTCCAGGGCGGCGGCTACCAGCGCCTTTACGTCGACCACGTGCTGCAGGCGGACGAGGGCTGCGACTTCGACTTCCTCGTCGGCTGCCGCGGTGCGGCCGTGCCACGCCATTCGCATTGATCCGGAGATCTTTCCATGACCGCTTCGACGAAACGCCGCTACCAGGGCATCTTCCCGGTCGCCCCGACCACCTTTACCGAGTCGGGCGAACTCGACCTCGCGAGCCAGAAACGATCCATCGACTTCATGATCGACGCCGGCTCCGACGGCGTCTGCATCCTCGCGAACTTCTCCGAGCAGTTCGTGCTGTCGGACGAGGAGCGCGAAGTGCTGACCCGATCGATCCTGGAACACGTCGCAGGCCGGGTGCCGGTGATCGTCACCACCACGCACTTCAGCACCAGGGTCTGCGCCGAACGCAGCCGGCGTGCTCAGGACATGGGCGCCGCGATGCTGATGGTGATGCCGCCGTACCACGGCGCGACCTTCCGCGTGGGAGAGCCGCAGATCCACGACTTCTATGCGCGGCTGTCCGATGCGGTCGACATTCCCATCATGATTCAGGACGCACCGGCCAGCGGCACTGTGCTGTCGGCTCCGTTCCTTGCGCGCATGGCGAAAGAGATCGAGCACGTTGCGTACTTCAAGATCGAGACGGCGGGCGCTGCGGCGAAACTGCGTGAACTGATCCGGCTTGGTGGCGACGCGGTCGAAGGACCGTGGGACGGCGAGGAAGCCATCACGCTGATGCCCGATCTCGACGCGGGCGCGACGGGGTCGATGACGGGCGGCGGCTACCCGGACGGCATCCGGCCGATCATCGCGGACTACCTCGCGGGCCGGCGCGAGCAGGCTTTCGAGCGCTACCAGCAGTGGCTGCCCCTGATCAACTACGAGAACAGGCAGGCCGGGCTGCTGGCCTGCAAGGCGCTGATGAAGGAGGGCGGTGTGATCGACTGCGAGGCGCCGCGTCATCCCTTGGCCGCCATGCATCCGGACACGCGGGCCGGCCTGATCGAGACCGCGCGGCGGCTCGATCCGCTGGTGCTGCGCTGGGGGCGCTAGGGCCTCTTCCAGAAGGGCCGCGCTTCGGCGATCTTGTCGAGCGCCTTGCGGCATTCCACCGCATCGTCGGGCTGGCGCGCACTCAGCCAGCCGACGGCGAACCACGCGCGTCCGTCGTGGGCGGCATGCTCCCGGTAGGCAGCGATCGCCACGGCGTCGTCGTTGTGCTTGCCGAGCGCGTCCTGCGCCGGCTCCAGTTCCTTCAGATAGCGCTTGGCTTCGCGCCGGCCGAACAGCGGGGCGACGAACTCGCCGAGGTAGCGCAAGCGCTTGAGGCGCTTGCGGACACGGTGCTGTGCGGTGGACTCCAGCGCCTCGAAGCGCCGGCCGTCGCGCACCACCTGGCGATGCAGCTTCGCCAGCCGCTTTCGCAGCAGCTTGCGCGCGGGGGGCGCTTCTTCGGAGGCATCGTCCGTGGCCTCGGTGGCCTCCGTGGGAAGCGAGGCGGTGACCAAGTCCATCAACACTGTCTGGAAATCCGCGCTGCGCACCACGTCGGCGGGTTCCGGAACGTCGGCAGCGTGCTGCCACGCGACGGGGGGGCCACCCGCGGCCTCGATCTGCGGCTGCACGCTCTGCCGAAGATGCTCGCGGTCGCGCCGAAGTCCGAGCGCGCGAAACGCGTCGACGAGCGCGAGCTCCCACGCGGGGTCGATCTGCGGCGCGAAATCGGACATCTCGCGCAGCGCGCTCCGGAAGCGCCGGATGCCCACGCGCAGTTGATGCACGTGCTCCGCGTCCTGGCTGCCTGCGGCGACTTCGCTCGCATTCGGCAGGATCTGTGCGAGACAGGTGTTCAATACTGCGCGAAAAACCTCCGGGCCAGACGGATCGCCTTTCAGAGAGGGCTGCACCGCCTTCGTCGGCGGCCCATGCTGGATGCCGTTGGCCAACCGTTCGCCGCGCGCCGACTTCGACACGGTGTCGAGCCAAAGCCCATACCGGTTGCGCCAGCGCTGGGCGAGTTCGAGCATCGATTGCGGACTGCCATGCTTCAGTTCGATTTCCAGTTCGCACAGCGCATGCGTGCGGTCGCCCGACCGCACCTCGCCACGATCGAAAGCGAGTTCGACCAGAGCGTCGCCGGTGCGCATTTCACGCGTGGTGCGCCAGACGTCGGTGCCGTAGAGCGGGACGAGTTCGAGCGCTGCCGGGTCGTGCCCCGCCTGGCGCAACACCTTGACGATGAGATCACCGACGGGTGTGCCGTCGTGCCGGTCGATGCGCGGCAAGGGCACTTCGCGCGCACCCATGGGTGGGAGCTCGAAGTTGTGTTCGTGGCGTTGGAGCGGCCCGTCCGTCGGCGCCTTGGCGGTCTGCACCCAGGTGCCGCCTTCCTTGCGCAGTCGTAGCACGATGCGATGCGCCGCCAGGGCGCCATCCGCGGTATCGAAGTAGCGCGCGCGAAGCCGCGTGCGGTAGGAGCGTCCCCGGGCCACCGCCGCTTCGACCGCAGCCTGGTGCGAAGGGTCGATCTGGAACTTGAGTTCGAACTCGGTCACAGCGCGCCTGACGGCGCCCACGCGCCGGGATCAGGTGTCCAGTTCATTGACCTGCATCGACAAATCGAACAGCTTCGACTTGCTGGCGTAATAGCGGTCAAGGCGCCATTCCCTGAGGATGTCCATCGCCAACTGGAAGCTCTTGTAGTCGAGTTCATACAGCGTGACCAGTTCGAAGCTGTGCTCCGACTCGAGCGCCAGCACCAGTCTGGCCAGGATCTTTGCCGACTCGTTGGCCGGGTCCGTTTCAATGAACCGGCGAGCGACCTTGATGGCGTTCATGGGCTTTCCTCGTGGGGACAAGCCCTTGACTATAGCCAGCGCGTCCTCGCCATTTGTGACAGCCGCATGACAAGGCAGGACATTGAACCTGCGCGGCGGGCATGCGGCAGACCCCTCTACCGCGCCGGGACGGGCACCACGGTCGTGCGGATCACGCCGCCGCCCAGGACGCTGCCGGTGACGTTGGTTTGTCCGGTGCCGAGCACACGTGCCTCGCACGCGGCGCGGTCTTCTGGAGGCTGGCGGTTGCACCGCGCCAGCGCATTCGCCTGGAGGGTGGCAGCGTCGGGACTCGAGAGTCCGCCACGGCGCGCTTCCTGTTGCGCCGCGCCTCTTTCGCGCAGGCAAGCCTGCTTGTTCTGCAGGACGCCGTCGCAGACGAGGGAACCGGAGGTGGACGCCTGGGCGAGCGCCGACGATGCACCGACAAGACCGCCGGCCGCGACAAGAACCGCAAGGCACGAACGAAGGGCATTGGACATGAATCACTCCTTTTGCTTTGACGGCGCGGACTTGCACCGCCGTGGGTGCTCAGTCTGCGGCCCGGGAAGCTCGGAGTGTGTGGGAGATCACGGCCGTCGGCCAGTCCTCGGTGGCGCACGTTCTTGTCGGACAGATCCCGCAAACGGACGGGCAGATGGCTCGCAGAAGCCCGCCGTGTTCGCGAGCGGGCTCTCAGCCTGCCGCGATGCGCTTGGCGAGGTGAGCGAGCGCTTCGTCGACCTGGTCCACCAGGATCAGCGAGAGGTCGCCCGGCTGCAGCCGCGCAAGCGCACTGTCGATGGCGATGAACTCACCACGGATCTCGTCGATGAAGCGCGTGCGTTGCGCCCCTTCGAGGCCCTGTCGAAGCAAGGCCATGACCTCGCCGTCGGCACGGCCGCGTTGCGCCGCGTCCTGGTAGAGGATCACGTCGTCGAAGGCCTGGCCGAGGATCGCGGTCTGGTCGCGGATGTCGCAGTCGCGGCGGTCGCCGGCGCCGCTGATCACCACCGAGCGCTTCTTTGCCGGCATGGTGTCGACCGCGGCGACCAGCGCGCGCATCGCGTCGGTGTTGTGGCCGTAGTCGGCGATCACGGTGGCGCCGCGGTAATCCATCACGTTGAACCGGCCCGGCACGCCGGCGGCATCGTTCTTGAAGCTGGCGAGGCCGCTGCGGATGGTGTCCCAGTCCAGGCCCACCGCCCATGCGGCCGCGACCGACGCCATGACGTTGTCGACCTGGAAGCCGATGGTGCCGTTGCGGGTGATCTGCACGTCGCGCAGCGGAATGCGCTCGCGCCACGAGCCTTCGGCGGCGACCAGCGTGTCCTGGTCGACGTAGACAGTGCGCTTGCCCTGTGCGCGGTGAGTGGCCATCACCGGATGCTGCCGGTCAGCGGCGAAGAAGATCACGCTGCCGGGGCAGGTGACGGCCATGGCCGCCACGTTGGGGTCGGTCGCGTTGAGCACCGCATAGCCGTTGGGCGCCACGTTGCGCACGACGACGCGCTTGAGCACGGCCAGGTCTTCGACCGTCGTGATGTAGTTGAGTCCGAGGTGGTCGCCGCTGCCGATGTTGGTCACCACGGCCACCTGGCACCGGTCGAAGCCGAGCCCCTCGCGCAGGATGCCGCCCCGCGCCACTTCGAACACGGCGGCATCGACGTCGGGATGCAGCAGCACGTTGCGGGCGCTCTTGGGTCCGCTGCAGTCGCCGCTGTCGGTCTGCCGGCCGTCGACGTAGACGCCGTCGGTGTTGGTCATGCCGGTGCGGAGGCCGCTGCCGGCGAGCAGGTGGTTGATCAGGCGCGCGGTGGTGGTCTTGCCGTTGGTGCCGGTGACGGCCACCACGGGGATGCGGCCGTCGTCGCCGTGCGCGAACAGCGTGTCCATCACTGCTTCACCGACTGCGCGACCTCGGCCGAAAGAGGGCGAGATGTGCATGCGCAGGCCGGGCGCGGCGTTGACCTCGACCACGCCGCCGTGCTGCTCTTCCAGCGGGCGCAGAACGTTCTCGCAGACCATGTCGACGCCGCAGATGTGCAGCCCGACCATCTGCGCCGCATCGACCGCGCGGGCCGCCACTTCGGGGTGCACCGTGTCGGTCACGTCGGTGGCGGTGCCTCCGGTGGAGAGGTTGGCGTTGTTGCGCAGCACCACGCGCTGGCCGAGCGTGGGCACGCTGTCGGGCGTGAGGCCTTGCGCTTCCAGGCGGCCGATGGCGATGTCGTCGAGCCGGATCTTGGTGAGCGAGGTGGCGTGGCCTTCGCCGCGTCGCGGGTCCTGGTTGACCACGTCGACCAGCTCGCGAACCGTCTTCGCGCCATCGCCGATCACGTGCGGAGGATCGCGGCGGGCGGCCGCCACCAGCCGGTCGCCCACGACCAAAAGGCGAAAGTCGAAGCCGGGCAGGAATTTCTCGACCATGACCTCGCCGTAGACGGCAGCCGAGTCATAGGCGGAGATCAGTTGTTCCCGCGTAGTGATGTTGACGGTGACGCCCTTGCCTTGGTTGCCGTCCTGCGGCTTGACCACCACGGGCAAGCCGATTTCCTGCGCTGCGGCCCAGCCGTCATCGGCGTCGGTGACCGGGCGGCCCAGCGGCACCGGCACGCCGGCCGCATTGAGCAGTTGCTTGGTCAATTCCTTGTCCTGCGCGATGGCCTCCGCCACGCCGCTGGTGCTGTCGACTTCCGCGGCCTGGATGCGACGCTGCTTAGAGCCCCAGCCGAACTGCACGAGGCTGCCGGAGGTCAGGCGGCGATAGGGGATGCCGCGCGCGACGGCCGCATCGACGATGGAGCCGGTGCTCGGGCCCAGCCGCTCGGATTCGTCGAGGTCGCGCAGTTCGGTGATGGCCGCGATGGCATCGAAATCGGTGCCGTTCTGCGACGCGTCGATGAGCGCCTTGGCCAGTTCGAGCGCGCGCCGGCCGACGGCCTCTTCGCTGTACTGAAAGGTGACCTGGTAGACGCCGTCTTCGATCGTGCGCGCGGTGTGACCGAAGTTCACTGCACAGCCCGCCTGGGCCTGCATCGCCACGGCGGCGTTTTCGAGCACATGAGCGAGCGCCAGCGGTTGGCCGAGGACGATGGGGTGCAGTTCGCCGATGTTCGGGAACAGGGCGCGCAGGCGGGGCTCGAAGCCGGCCAGCCGTTCGATGGCGTTCTCGTCGTCCTTGCAGGTGACGATCGCCTCGATGCAGGTGTGGCGGCTCCAGAGATTGGGCCCACGCAGCGCGCGAGTACGGGTAACTTCCATGGCAGTAGGTGGCGCGGATCGAGGTCCGGCCGGTCAGGCAAATTGTTGTTCGACGGGCGAAAGAAGGGTCTGCGACAGCTGCAAAGACGCGAGTGCCGCTTGCAGATCGGCTTCGAAGGCTTCGACGCCGGCGCCGATCAGGTTCAGCGGAATGCCGAGTGCCCAGCCCGCGGCGACGGCGGCGAGCAGGCTTTCGAGGCTCACGCCCACGTGCGTGGCGCGCCAGATGGTCAGGCGGCCGAGTCCGGGCAGGAAGGATTCGCTGCTGCCGTTGGCCAGCACCACGCGGTCCTGACGCACCAGTACGGCCTTGCCGCCGCTGGACTGGTGCTTGGCCAGCGCCTCGGCCTGCGGGTCGGTGGAATACAGGATGACGTCGCCATCGCACAGCGGCGCCAGTCCGGCGACACGCTGGTCGGCGGCGTTGAGGACGGCGGTGCCTTCGGGCAGTACGACGTCGACCTGGGTGCGGAGCACCCGCACCATCTGGTCGCTTTCGGTGATGTCGAATTCGGCCAGTGCTTCGGCACCTTCGAGGTCCGTCACGATGCCGACTTCGCAGCGGTCATAGGCGAGGCCGTCGCGCAGGATGGTTTCGGCACCGTTCTCGACCACCACGGCCTGCACGGCGCGGTTGACCAGCAGGCGGTGGCCGGCCTCCCAGTTGGCACTGTTGCGTGCATCGACGCGGCGGCGTTCGAGGAAGAGGCCGTCGCGGCAGGCCAGACCGGTGTGGCGGCCGCCGAGGCCGATCAGCCACGCGACCAGGCGCGACAAGACGGCGGTGTCGCGCGAGCCGGCGACCCCGACCACGGGAATGCGGCCCGGTGCATCGTCGGGGAACAGGTGGTCGCAGATCGCGCGACCCACCGGCCGTGGCGAACCGACGGCGGGCTTCAGGTGCATCAGCAGGCCGGGGCCGGCGTTGACTTCGACGATGGCGCCGCCTTGGGCCGCCAGCGGCCGCGATATGTCCAGCGCCACGAGGTCGACGCCGGCGATGTCCAGGCCGACCACGCGGGCGGCCAGCACGGCGGCATGCGCGACGTCGGGGTGGACCTGGTCGGTGCAGTCGATGGCCATGTTGCCGTTGCGCTGGATCGTCACGACCCGGCCGGAGGCGGGCACCGCGGTGCCGTCGAGATCCTGGCGCTTGAGTTCGAGCTGCAGCTTGGCGTCGGTGTCGAGAACGATCACGTCCAGCGGAAACTCTTCTTCTGCACCGCGGCGCGGGTCGCTGTTGAGCTGGCTCTCGATGAGCTGGGCCACGGTCGAGGTGCCGTCGCCGGTCACGGTGATGATCTCGCCGCGCGCTGCGGCAACGACCTGTCCGCCGACCACCAGCAGGCGGTGTTCCGACCCGCGGATGAAGCGCTCGACCATCACGTCGCTGCCCTCCGGCTCGGCGACCGCGAAGGCGGCGATGACTTCCTCACGCGTGTGGAGCTCGAGCGAGACGCCGCGGCCGTGGTTGGCGTCGGAAGGCTTCACCACCACGGGCAGGCCGACGTCTTCGGCGGCTTCCCAGGCTTCCTCGGCGGTGGCGACCACCTGGCCCTCGGGCACCGGCACGCCGCAACTGGCGAGCAGCGACTTGGTCAGTTCCTTGTCGCTGGCGATGGATTCGCCGATGGCGCTGGTGTAGTCGGTCTCGGCCGTCCAGATGCGTTGCTGGTTGGCGCCGTAGCCGAGTTGAACCAGATTGCCGCTGTTGAGCCGCATGTGCGGGATGCCGCGATCCGTGGCGGCGCCGACGATGCACGCGGTGCTGGGGCCGAGGTAACAGTCCTCGACCTTGGCCTTGACCGCGTCGACCGCGCGCTGCACGGCGGCGGCGTCGAAGGGGTCGTTGTTGATGGCGGCCATCAGCAGGCGATGGCCTTCGCCGAGCGCCACGCGGGCCACCTGCTCGTCGCGGGCGCGGAAGACCATGCGGTAGACGCCATGCTGCGAGGTGCTGCGCGTCTGGCCGAAGCCCGTCGGCATGCCGGCCAGGTTGAGCAGTTCGATCACGACGTGTTCCAGCACGTGGCCCGCCCATGTGCCTTCGGTCAGGCGCTGGATGAAGCCGCCGCGCTCGCCGACGCCGCAGTGGTGCTCGATCAGCGCCGGCAGCAGGGTCGTCAGGCGGTCGGTGAAACCGTCGATCTTGTTGGAGGGATAGTCCTCGAGCGCGCCAAGGTCGAGCCAGACTTCCAGCACGGGCCGGTAGGTCCAGAGGTTGGGGCCGCGCAAATAGTTGGTGCGCAGCAGGCGTATGTCGTCGAAACGGGTCATGAAAACGTTCGATGTGCTTTGGCCGAGCACCGCGGCACCTTCAAGAGCGCCCATGGTCATCGGTCAGAATCGGCGCCCGGCGAGCGCCATGAAGGGTCCGTTGGCGGGCCAGAGATACAGAAACACAATGCAACATCACGATCCAGTAGGCACCCCGGGGGGCGAAGCGGAGGAGGCTTCAGACATTCTGAAAAGCCGGCTCACTGATGCGGAAAACGTTCTGGCGAGCCTGCCGGTTGACCTCGACGGGGATCTTCGATTTGCCTCCGGCCTGCTGGCGTTGACGGAGCGCCGTTTGCTGGCCCGCGCGCCGGACGGCACCTGGGCGGAATGGCCGCTCCCGGCGCCGGGCCTCGAGTTGCAAATGGCCGACCACGCCGGAATCGGCACGCTCGACCTGCTGGATGCCAGGGGCCGGGTGGCCCGCTGGCGCTACACCCTGGCGAACCAGCCGGCGGCGCTGCGGCTGCAGAAATTGTTCGAGCAGCAGGCGGCGGGAGTCGCGCAGGTGACAGGCGAGGGCGGTGATGTCGACGACGCCGCGCTCGCCGAGCCCGAACTCCAGACTCCGCCCTCCACCTGGGTGCTGCTGCGACTGGGCCGCTTCGCCAAGCCCTACCGAAAGCAGCTCATCACCGGCTTCCTGCTGACGCTGGCCTCTACCGCCGCCACGCTGGTGCCGCCCTACCTGACCATCCCGCTGATGGACGACATCCTGATCCCGTTCCAGAACGGCCAGAAGATCGCGGTCGCCAAGGTGGTGATGTTCCTCAGCGCACTGCTGGGTGCGGCGCTGGTCGGCTGGGCACTGGGTTGGGCGCGCACTTACATGCTGGCGCTGGTCTCCGAACGTATCGGCGCCGACCTGCGGACCACCACTTACGAACACTTGCTGACGTTGCCTCTGGATTACTTCGGCGGCAAGCGCACGGGCGACCTGATGGCGCGCATCGGCTCGGAGACTGACCGCATCAACGTTTTCCTGTCACTGCACGCGCTCGACTTCCTGACCGACGTGCTGATGATCACGATGACGGCGGTGATCCTGTTCTCGATCAACCCGCTGTTGGCGGTCGTCACTTTGGTCCCTTTGCCCTTCATCGCCTGGATGATCCACGTCGTGCGCGACCGGCTGCGCACCGGCTTCGAAAAGATCGACCGCGTGTGGAGCGAGGTGACCAACGTGCTGGCCGACACCATTCCCGGCATCCGCGTGGTGAAGGCCTTCGCGCAGGAAAAGCGCGAAGCCGACCGCTTCCACGCCGCCAACCTCTACAACCTGCAGGTCAACGACAAGCTCAACAAGACCTGGTCGCTGTTCACGCCCAGCGTGTCGCTGCTGACGGAAATCGGCCTGCTCGTGGTCTGGGGCTTCGGCATCTGGCAGGTGGCGCGCGGGCGCATCACCGTCGGTGTGCTCACCGCCTTCATCGCCTACATCGGGCGCTTCTACACGCGGCTCGATTCGATGAGCCGCATCGTCTCGGTCACGCAAAAGGCGGCGGCCGGCGCCAAGCGCATCTTCGACATCCTCGACCACGTGAGCAACGTGCCCGAGCCGGCCAATCCGGTGAAGGTCGAGCGCGTGCAGGGACGCATCGAGATGGCCGACGTGGGCTTCCGCTACGGCAGCCGCGCGGTGATCCGCGACCTCGATCTCGTCATCGAGCCCGGCGAGATGATCGGCCTGGTGGGCCACAGCGGATCGGGCAAGAGCACGCTGGTCAACCTGATCTGCCGCTTCTACGACGTGACCGATGGCGCCATCAGGGTCGACGGCACCGACATTCGCCGCTTCGCGGTGGCCGACTACCGGCGCCACGTGGGGCTGGTGCTGCAGGAACCCTTCCTGTTCTTCGGCACCATCGCGCAGAACATCGCCTACGGCAAGCCCGACGCCACGCGCGAGGAGATCGTCGCCGCGGCCCGCGCCGCTCATGCGCACGACTTCATCCTGCGACTGGCGCATGGCTACGACTCGCTGGTCGGCGAGCGCGGCCAGGGGCTTTCGGGCGGCGAGCGCCAGCGCATCAGCATCGCGCGAGCGCTGCTGATCGACCCGCGCATCCTGATCCTCGACGAGGCCACGTCGGCGGTCGACACCGAGACCGAGAAGGAAATCCAGAAGGCGCTCGACAATCTGGTGCAAGGCCGCACGACGATCGCCATCGCGCACCGCCTCTCGACGCTGCGCAAGGCCGATCGGCTGGTGGTGATGGACCGCGGCGAGATCGTCGAAGTCGGTCCGCACGACGAACTCATGGCCCGGCAGGGCGCCTACTGGCGGCTCTACCAGGCGCAATTGCGGCAAGCCGACGACGAGAGCGCCGGCGCTGCGGACGAACGCGCGGCGGTGGCGATGGCGCTCGGCAGCCACGCAGCCCATCCGGCGGGGGAAGCATGATGGACCGACTTCAACTGGAACGCGATGCGTTCGGCCGCCTCGTGCTGACCGATGCCGAAGGCATGCGCCATATCGGCGTGGTGCCGGTGCGTGCGTTTCCGCTCACCGCGCCGGACGACGGCATTTCACTCGTCGGCAGCGATGGCCGCGAACTCGTGTGGATCGACCGGATGGACGTGCTGCCCGCATCGTTGCGCCAGTTGCTCGACGAGGATCTGGTCGCGCGCGATTTCGCGCCGACGCTGCTGAAACTGCACAAGGTGTCGAGCTTCGGCGTTCCCAGCACCTGGCAGGTGAGCACCGACCGCGGCGAGAGCAGCTTCGTGCTCAAGGCCGAGGAGGACATCCGTCGCCTGGAAGGCGGCGCGCTGCTGATCGCCAGCGCGCATGGCGTGCAGTTCCGCATTCCCGACGTGAAGTCGCTGGACCGCCCCTCGCGCAAGCTGCTGGAGCGCTTCCTCTAGAGAGTCGGTCGCCATGCACAACACCGCACTCGTCCTTTTCTCGGGCGGCCAGGACTCCACCACCTGTCTCGCCGACGCACTCGACAAATTCGAGCGCGTGGAAACCGTCGGCTTCGACTACGGCCAGCGCCATCGCGTCGAACTCGAAGCGCGAATCACCGTGCTGGCGCATCTGCGGGAGCGCTTCCCGCACTGGGCGCCGCGGCTGGGCGAGGACCACATGCTGTCGGTCGATGTGCTGGGCCAGGTCAGCGCTTCGTCGCTCACGCAGGACATTGCCTTCGAGATGCAGGCGAACGGACTGCCGAACACCTTCGTTCCCGGGCGCAACCTGCTGTTCCTCACCCTTTCTGGCGCGCTGGCCTACCGGCGCGGGCTGGAGGTGATCGTCACCGGCGTGTGCGAGACGGATTTCTCCGGCTATCCCGACTGCCGCGACGACACGATGAAGGCGATGCAGCTTGCGTTGTCGCTCGGCATGGATCGGCGCTTCGTGATCGAGACGCCGCTGATGTGGATAGACAAGGCAGAGACCTGGGCGATGGCGCACCGGCTGGGCGGCGTCCCGCTGATCGACCTGATCGTCGAGGACACGCACACCTGCTACCTCGGCGACCGGGAGCAGCGCCACGCCTGGGGCTACGGCTGCGGCAACTGCCCCGCATGCGAACTGCGCTCGCGGGGCTGGGAGCGCTACGTGGCCTCGACCCTGTAGCGCGCCGACGCGCCGTCGGTTTCGGGCACCAGCGTCCAGCGCCTGTCGTGGAAAGCGCCGACCGATGCCCGGTGCGCGATCGACACCATCGCGCCACCCGCGGCGCGAACGCCGGCCGCAAGTCGCTTGTACAAGGTCTCCTCCGCTTCGGCGTCGAGTGCGCTGGTGGCCTCGTCGGCGAACAGCCAGGCCGGTTTGCGCAGCAGCACGCGAGCGATGGCCAGGCGCTGCTGCTCGCCGCCCGAGAGCTTCTGGCTCCACGCGTCGCTGTCGTCGAGTCGGCCTGCGAGGTCGGGCAGCAAAGCATCGGCTAGGGCCTGCACGAGTTGCGCGTCGGTGTATTTGCTCGCGGGATCGGGGTAGGCCAGCGCGTCGCGCAGGCGGCCGTTGGGCACGTACGGCCGTTGCGGAATGAACATCGCGTTGTCGGGCACCGAGACCTTGCCGTTCGCGAACGGCCAGATGCCGGCGAAGGAACGGAAGAGCGTCGACTTGCCGCTGCCCGAGGGGCCTTGCAGCAGCACGGAGTCACCCGGCTTCACCGACAGGGCGGCGCCCTGGATCAGCGACGCACCGGTGGGCAAGGCGACACTGACATCGGCGGCGTTCAGGCCCTCGCCGGCCTTCGATGGTGTGCGTTCCAGCGCACTGACGGTGCCGTCATGGGCCCGCATGGCCGCCTCGAACGAGGTCAGCCGGTCCGCGGTCGCGCGCCAGACGGCGACGCGGTCGTAGTTGTCGACGAACCAGCTCAGCGAATCCTGCACACGGCCGAATGCCGAGTTGACCTGCATCAGCTGCCCGAGCTGGATCGCGCCGCTGAAGAAGCGCGGCGCCTGCACGATGAACGCAAAGACCACCGAGGCTTGCCCGAACGAAGCCGTGAAGGCCACCAGGTTCTTCTGTTTCTTGATCAACTGCAGGTAGTTCTTCAGCACCGAGCCGAAGCGCAGCTTGAGCTGCCCATGCTCGACCTGCTCGCCGCGGTCCAGCGCGATGGCCTCGCTGTACTCCCGCACGCGCACCAGATGGTGGCGGAAGTCGGCTTCGTAGCGTTGCTGCTGAAAGTTCAGCCCGATCAGTGGCCTGCCGATGTAGTGGGTGATGACCGTGCCGGCCGCGCAGTAGGCCAGCGCGATCCAGACCATCGAGCCCGGAACCTCATAGGTACTGCCGAACAGCGGCAGGCTCACGACGCCGCTCAGACCCCACAGGATGCCGATGAAGCTCACCAGCGTGACCACGGCGTTCAGCAGCCCCATCGACAGCGTCATCGTGTAGTCGGTGAAGATCTGCATGTCCTCCTGGATGCGCTGGTCCGGGTTGTCCGGCGTCTGTCCATCGTTCTGCCCGTAGCGCGCAAGCTCGAGGTGATAGAAGGTGTGATTCGCCATCCAGCGCGACAGGTAGCTGCGCGTCATCCACGCACGCCACCGCAACTGCAGCAGCTGCGTCAGATAGAACTTGAGGATCGCGATCACGATGTAGGCGGCGGCGATCCAGCAGAAAAAGACGATCTCCCTCCAAAACACGGCCTGATCTTTGTTCTGTAATGCGTCGTAGAAGCGCGCGTACCACTGGTTGTTCAGCACCAGCATGTAGACCACGCCCAGGTTGAGCGCGACGATGGCTGCAAGCAGGCCGCGCGCCACCCACTTTTCCTCCGACCGGAAGTAGGGCGCCGCAAGTGCGCCGATGCGGCGCAGGGTGGCAAGGATGTTCTTAGGGGCTTGTGTAGGCTCAGTCATGGCGTGGACCTGGGTTCACGCCAGAACGGCGCGTATCTTTCATCGTAGCGCCCCGCAAGCGCCGCAAGCTTAAGCGGCGCTGAAACGTGTCGGCGGCATGACGGCCCCGTGACAGGCTGCCCGGTGCATGGGGAATTGACAAACGCCTGTCACATGCCCTCCGGATGATCGACGGGTTTCGCGCGGAGCCGCGCACCGATCGGCAGTCTGCTGCCCAGCCACAACCCCAAGAGGATCCCCATGTTGCGTCGCACTTTTCAATGGGCCTTGCCCGCCGTCCTGCTGACCATCGGTGTCGGCGCGGCCGCCCAGGGCCGTACCGAGCTGCTGGTGTACACCGCGCTCGAAGCCGATCAGGTGCAGGCCTACAAGGCGGCCTTCGAGAAGGACAACCCCTCGATCGAACTGAAGTTCGTTCGCGACTCCACCGGCATCGTCACGGCCAAGCTGCTCGCCGAAAAGTCCAACCCGCAGGCCGACGTGGTCTGGGGGCTGGCCGCCACCTCGCTGATGCTGCTCGACAAGGAAGGCATGCTGCAGCCCTACGCGCCGAAGGGTCTGGAAGCCATCAAGCCGACGATGCGCGACAGCGCGAATCCGCCCAAGTGGGTCGGCATGGACGTGTGGTCCTCCGCCGTGTGCTTCAACACCGCCGAGGCGCAGAAGAAGAACCTGCCCAAGCCCACGAGCTGGGCCGATCTGACGAACCCGGTCTACAAGGGCCAGATCACCATGCCGAACCCGGCCGCTTCGGGCACCGGCTACCTGATGGTTTCGGGCTGGATCCAGATGATGGGCGAGCAGAAGGCGTGGCAGTACATGGACGCCCTGCACCAGAACATCGGCATCTACAGCCAGTCCGGCAGCAAGCCCTGCCGCCAGGCAGGCGCTGGCGAATTCGCGCTCGGCATGTCCTTCGAGTACCGCGCCAACAAGACCAAGCGCGACGGCGCGCCCATCGACATCGTGCTGCCCAAGGAAGGCCTCGGCTGGGACATGGAAGCCACCGGCATCATGAAGACGACGAAGAAGGCCGAGGCCGCGAAGGCGCTGGCCGACTGGGCCGTGACGAAGCAGGCGAACGAGCTTTATGCGAAGAATTTCGCAGTGCTCGCGCTGCCGGGCATCCAGGAAAAGCTGGAGTTCGTGCCGGGCGACGTCGAGACGCTGCTCGCGAAGAACGATTTCGACTGGGCTGCCGCGAATCGCGAACGCATCCTGACCGAGTGGTCCAAACGCTACGAGTCGAAGTCCGAAAAAAAGGCTCCGCAGTGACGGGTCGCGCATGACGAGTTTCCTTTCCCTGCGCGGCATCGGCAAATCCTTCGGCAACACCCGCGTGCTCGACGGGATCGACCTGGATGTCGAACCCGGCGAGTTCGTGTGTCTGCTCGGGCCTTCGGGCTGCGGCAAGACCACGCTGCTGCGCATCGTCTGCGGCATCGAGCACGCGGACCACGGCCAGTTGCTGCTGGGCGGCCAGGACATCGCGGGTCTGCCGCCGGCTGCGCGTGGCTTCGGCGTGGTGTTCCAGTCGTACGCGCTCTTTCCCAATCTCACGGCGGCGCAGAACATCGCCTATGGGCTGCAGCCGACAGGGGCGCTGGCGCGGGAGATCGCCAAGCGCTCGCGCGAGATGCTCGATCTCGTCGGGCTGGCCGCGCACGCCGACAAATATCCGGTGCAACTCTCTGGCGGCCAGCAGCAACGCGTGGCACTGGCGCGTGCGCTGGCGCCCAATCCGCGCCTCCTTTTGCTGGACGAGCCCCTGTCCGCGCTCGATGCCCAGGTTCGTACCAGCCTGCGCACCGAAATCCGCGCGCTGCAGAAGCGCCTCGGCGTCGTGACGATCATGGTCACGCACGACCAGGAAGAGGCGCTGTCGATGGCGGACCGCGTGGTGCTGATGCACAACGGCCGCATCGAACAGGCTGGCACGCCCGATGAGCTCTACCACCGTCCGCGCACCCGCTTCGTCGCGAGCTTCGTCGGCCGCATGAACATGCTGCCCGCGACCGTGCTGCCCGACGGCAGGATGCGTGTGCGCGACAGCGAACTGGTCTGCGAGCCGGGTGACGTCGGCGTGGGCGCGCAGGCCACCATCGGCATCCGGCCGGAGCACGTGGTGGTCCGTCGCTTCGGCGACGACGTGGGCATCAACAGCTTCGCGGCGCGCCTTCTGGACACCGAGTTCTTCGGCAACCGGACGGCCGCGCGCCTCGCCTGCGAGCCGTTGGGCATCGAGATCGAGGCCGATCTGCCGGTGGACCATCGTGGCGTCGATCCGCTGGTGCCCAGCAGCATGGTGCACATCCAGCTGCCGCAGCACGCGCTGTCGGTGTTGGCGCGTTGAGCGCCCTCGCCGACGTCGACTCCACGACCGTGTCGACGATCGCTGCCCGGACGACCGAACTGCCGCGCCAACGCAGCGCTTTCGATCGCGACCGCTGGCTGACGGGCGCTGCCGTATTGCTGGCCGGGGCCGTGCTGATCGTGATCGTGGCGCTGCCGGTGGGTGCGCTGGTCGGGCAGAGCTTTTTCGATCGCGCGGGCGCGTTCGTGGGGCTCGCGAACTTCGCGCACTACGTCGACAACCCCGCGCTCGTGCGGTCGGCTTTCAACAGTGTCTGGCTCGCAGTGGTCAGCGCGGCGTTGTGCACGGGCATCGCCTATGTGTATGCCTACGGGCTCACGCTCTCGTGCATGCGCGGCAAGGGACTGTTGCGCGCCATCGCGTTGATGCCGCTGCTTGCGCCCTCGCTGCTGCCGGCGATCAGCCTGGTCTACCTGTTCGGCAACCAGGGCGTGTTCAAGGGCTGGCTCGGCGACGTGTCGATCTACGGCCCCTTGGGCATCGTGCTCGGCTCGGTGTTCTGGACCTTGCCGCACGCGCTGCTGATTCTCACCACGGCGATGGCCACGTCCGACGGCCGCCTCTACGAGGCAGCACAGACGCTCGGCGCGTCGCGCTGGCGCATCTTCCGCACCGTGACGCTGCCGGCATCGCGCTACGGCTTGATCGTTGCCGGCATGGTGGTCTTCGTGCTGGTCATCACCGACTTCGGGGTGCCCAAGGTGGTGGGCGGCCAGACTGGAGTGCTCGCGACCGACATCTACAAGCAGGTCGTGGGGCAACAGAACTTCCAGATGGGCGCGGTGGTCGGTTTCGTGCTGCTGATTCCTGCCGTGCTGTCCTTCCTGGTCGAGCGCCGCGTGCGTCGCCGGCAGGCTGCGGCCTTGTCCGCGCGCGCCACGCTCTACGTGCCGGAGCCCATGCCGGTGCGCGACCGTGCGTTGCTGGCCGCATGCCTGCTGATCGCGTTCTGCATCGTCGTGATGATCGGCATGGCGGTGTTCGCCTCGCTGGCGACCTACTGGCCTTACAAGCTCGCGCCTTCGCTCAAGAACTACGACTTCAGCAATATGGATGGCGGCGGCTGGGGCAGCTACTTCAACTCGCTGCGCCTCGCGGTGGGCGCCGCGGTGGTGGGTGCGATCGCCACCTTTGTCTCGGCCTACCTGGTCGAGAAGCCGCGCCACTTCGTGCTGTTGCGCGAGGTGCTCAACCTGCTCGCGAATCTGCCGCTCGCCGTGCCCGGCCTTGTGCTGGGCGTGGGCTACATCTTCTTCTTCAACGCGCCATCGAATCCGCTGCGCGGGCTCTACGGCGGCATGGCGATCCTCGTGATCTGCACGGTGGCGCACTTCTTCTCGGTCGCGCACCTCACTTCGCTCACGGCGCTGCGCCAACTCGACCGCGAGTACGAACTGGTGTCGGAATCGATGGGCGTGCCCTTCTGGCGCACGCTGTGGCGCGTGCACCTGCCGGTGGCGTTGCCGACCGTGCTCGACGTCGCGGGCTACTTCTTCGTCAATGCGATGACAACGGTATCGGCGGTGGTCTTCCTCTACGCGCCGCAGACCACGCTGGCTGCCATCGCGGTGCTGAACATGGACGATGCGGGCGATGTCGCGCCGGCAGCGGCCATGGCGTCGCTGATCATGCTGACGGCCGCACTCGGCCGTGGCTTGTTCGCACTGGCGGGCCGCTCGGTGCTGGCGCGGACGCAGGCCTGGAGAAGCAGGTAGCTTTCTGCCCGAGCGGCTCAGCGCGGATTGCTGATGCCGCTGGCGACGTGCCCAGAGGGCACATGGCGCGCAGCCGCATCGACGTGGCCGGTCTGGTCGTCGAAGAAGAAGTCGGGCTCGAATTCGCGCAGGAACTCGCCCTTGGGCAGGCCGCCGAGGAACATGGCTTCGTCAACCTTGATCTTCCAGTTCATCAGCGTGCGGATGGCGCGCTCATGCGCCGGTGCGCTGCGTGCGGTTACCAGCGCTGTGCGAATGCGCATGGCCGGGTTGCTGGCCTGCTGCAGCCGATGCAGCGCCGCGAGCAGCGGCTTGAACGGCCCTTCGGGCAGCGGCATCTGGGCCTTGCTCGACTCGTGCAGTTGGAAGGCGTCGAGACCTTCGGCCTGGAACACGCGCTCGGCCTCGTCGCTGAAGAGCACCGCATCGCCGTCGAAGGCGATGCGCACTTCATTCGGATAGGCATCGCTGGCATGCACCGATTCGACGAGCACCCGCGCTGCAGGGAATCCGGCAACGAGGGCCTCGCGCACGTCTTCCGCATTGACCGAGAGGAAGAGGTGCGCACGCAACGGCCGCAGGTAGCCGAACGGCGGCCGCCCCTGTGTGAACACGCCGCGCTGCAGCGAGATGCCGTTGGCCGCGCCCGAGCGGAAGATCCTCATCCCCGACACCGGGTCGTTGCGCGACAGGATCACGACCTCGACGCGCTGCTTGCCGTCGTCGTTGAAGCGCAGCAGCTTGCGCACCAGCGAGTAGGCGATGCCCGGCTGGGCCGGCACGTCGAGGCGGTCGAGCTGCAGTTTCATGTAGCCCGCGTCGTCGCCTGATTCGAAGATCCGGTTTTCTTCTTCCAGATTGAAGAGTGCACGCGAGGAGATCGCCACCACCAACTTATCGTCAAGGGAGACCGCCATAGAGCTACTTCACGAATTGGTTCAATTGGATGATGGGCATCAGCACCGCGAGGACGATCAGCATCACCACGCCGCCCATCGCCACGATCAGCAAGGGCTCCAGGATCGTGGCGAGGTGCATGGCGCGGCGCTGCACTTCCGCGCCGAGCTGGTTCGCCGCACGCTGCAGCATCAGCGGCAAGGTGCCGGTCTGCTCGCCGAGGCGCGCGAACATCGAGACGATGCCCGGGAAGCGCTTCTTCTGCGCCAGCGCCGAAGCCAGCGGCGCGCCTTCGCGCACCAGCACGAGCGCATCGAGCGCATCGGCGCGCATGGCCCGATTGCCGAGTGTTTCGGAGGCGGCCTGCAGCGCACGCAGGATGGGCACGCCGGCCGTCGCCAGCATCGCCAGCGTGCTCGCGAAGCGCGCCGCGTTGTAGCCGCGGGAGAGCTTGCCGACGAGCGGGAGATTGAGCCACGCCGCATCGAACTTTTCGCGGAAGGCCTCGCGGGCGAGCGCCATTCGAGCGCCGATGGTGCCGATGACGATGACGCCCAGCATCAACCACCCGTAGTTGCGCACGAAATCGCTGAGGGCCAGCATCGCCACCGTGAGGATGGGCAGCGCGCGCTTGGTGCCTGCGAACACGTTGGCGACCTGCGGCACGACGTAGCTCACGAGAAAGATCACGATGACGATCGCGACCAGCGTCACGATCGCCGGATACAGGGCCGCGCCGACGAGCTTTTGTTGCAACGCCTGCCGCTGTTCGAGGTCATCGGCCAGGCGCTCCAGCACGAGGCCGAGGTTGCCGCTCTGTTCGCCGGCACCGATCACGGCGGTGTAGATCGGGGAGAACTCGCGGGGATGTTGCGCGAGCGCGCGACCGAAGGGCGAGCCGGCGTTGACTTCGGCGCGCAAAGAGGCGACCAGGTTGCGTTGCGCTTCGCTCTCGGCTTCGTCGGTCAGTGCGGTGAGTGCGCGTTCGAGCGGGAGGCCCGAAGACACCAGGCCAGCGATCTGGCGGGTCCAGACGGCCAGGGTCGTGGAACTGAAGATGCGGCCGCCGCCGAACATCCGGGGCCACCCACCGGCGGCCGGTGCGCCGCTTTCAACGCTGCCGACGGGTGTGACGGCGAGGGGGATCAGCGCCTGTGCGCGCAGCATGCCGCGCGCACCGCGGGCGGTATCGGCTTCGAGCACGCCCTTGCGGGGCTGGCCTTGCTGGTCGATGGCGTCAAACGAATAGGCGGGCATCTGGCGATTCTCTCTCCCCCAGGCTTGCCCACTTCGTGTGGCCGCCAACCCCCTTCCGGGGGCGTTGCCTTCGGACCGGCGGAGCCGGATCCGGGGCAACCTGCGAATGGGAGCGTGGCTTGCGGAGGGCTGCTTAGTCTCTGGTGACCCTCAGAAGTTCGGCTCGTGAGGTGACGCCGGCCTTGAGGAGGCGTTCGCCATCTTCGCGCATGGAGCGCAGGCCGCCGCGCTCGGCGGCGACGAAGATCTGGCTTTCGGGGGCGCGGTTGTGGATGAGCGACTGCACGGTGTCGTCGGCGACGAGCAGTTCGAAGATGCCGGTGCGGCCCTGGTAGCCGGTCTGACCGCAGGCGGTGCAGCCGACGGGTTGACCTTCGCCACCATCTGTGGGCACAGAGCACACGGGACACAGCTTGCGAACCAGCCGCTGCGCCAGCACGCCGAGCAGCGACGAGCTGAGCAGGAAGGGCTCCACGCCCATATCGGTCAGGCGCGTGACGGCGCTGACGGAGTCGTTGGTGTGGAGCGTCGCGAGCACGAGGTGGCCGGTGAGCGATGCCTGGATGGCGATTTGCGCGGTTTCGAAGTCGCGGATTTCGCCGATCATGATCACGTCCGGGTCCTGCCGCAGGATAGCGCGCAGGGCCTTGGCGAAGGTCAGTTCGATCTTGGCGTTGACCTGGGTCTGACCGACGCCGGGCAGCTCGTACTCGATCGGGTCTTCGACCGTCATGATGTTGCTGCTGCTCGCGTCGAGCCGGCTGAGCGCGGCGTACAGCGTGGTGGTCTTGCCCGAGCCGGTCGGTCCGGTCACCAGGATGATGCCGTGCGGCTGGCCGATCAACTGTTCGAAACGCGCGAGGGTGTCGCCCTGCATGCCGACCGATTCGAGCGTGAGCTTGCTTTCCGATTTGTCGAGCAGACGCAGCACCGCGCGCTCGCCGTGCGCCGACGGCAGCGTCGACACGCGCACGTCGACTGCGCGGGTGCCGATTCGCAGGCTGATGCGTCCGTCCTGCGGCAAGCGCTTTTCGGAGATGTCGAGGTCGGCCATGATCTTCAGGCGCGAGATCAGCGCCGCATGCAGCGCGCGATTGGGCTGCACGACTTCGCGCAGCGTGCCGTCGATGCGAAAGCGCACCGAAGACGTCCGCTCGTAGGGCTCGATGTGAATGTCGCTGGCGCCGTCGCGCGCCGCCTGCGTGAGCAGTGCGTTGAGCATGCGGATGATCGGCGCGTCGCCGGCCGATTCGAGCAAGTCCTCGACCGCCGGCAGTTCTTGCATCATGCGCGAGAGGTCGGCGTCGCCTTGGACCTCGCTAACCACGGCGGCGGCGTTCGATTCGCCCTGCGCATAGGCTGCGCTGATGCGCTGAGCCAGCTGTTCGGGCGCCAGTGGCTCAAAAGTCTTGACCTGGTATTTGCGCAGCACTTCGCCCAGCGCGCTGCGCGGAGGCACCTTGGGCATCCAGAGGGTATAGCTGCCTTCGTCCGTTTCTTCCAGCAACAACTGCTGGCCGCGCGCGAAGGCGTAGGGGAGGGGATAGCGCACGACCTGACTCTAGGGCAATTCGCGGCCCGTCGATGGGTCGGCGGTGGGTGGCAATGCGCCCTTCATGGTGCTTGGGCGCAGTGCCCGCGTGTCGCTCGGGGTGAGCGGCGGCGGCACCAGGCGCGTGCCCTCGATGCGGCGGTCCGGGTTGGCGGCCGGCGGCAGTGTGGGTGTAGGTGCCAAGGGCTGCATGCCCTGCCCGGGCGGCGCCGCCGGCAGCACTGCGGACTCATCCACGCTGCGCAGGAAGATGTTCTTCTCCGGCTGCGAGGTCTGCTGCAGGCCGCGGATGGCGTCGTAGCGGTCGAGGGCGAGTTGGTCGCCGACGGCGTTGTCGCGCACCACCACGGGCCGCAGGAACACCATCAGGTTGGTTTTCTTGCGCGAGCGCGTTTCGCTCTTAAAGAGATTGCCGAGGATCGGGATGTCGCCGGCCAAGGGCACCTTTTCCGTGCCGCTCGAATACTCGTCCTGCAGCAGCCCGCCGAGCACGATGATGTTGCCGTCGTCCACCACCACGTTCGATTCGATGCTGCGCTTGTTGGTGGTCGGGCCGTTCACGTTGTTCAGGGTCGACGCCTGGATGGTCGAGACCTCCTGGAAGATCGACATCTTGACGGTGTTGCTCTCGTTGATCTGCGGTCGCACCCGCAGGGTCAGGCCGACGTCCTTGCGCTCGATCGTCTGGAACGGATTGACCGATCCGTTGGCAGCACCCGTGTTGGTGAACTGGCCCGTCAGAAAGGGCACGTTCTGGCCGATCACGATCTTGGCCTCCTCGTTGTCCAGCGTCAGCAGCGTGGGCGTCGACAGCACGTTGCCCTCGCCATTGCTCTCGAGAAAACGCGCGACAAAGCTCAGGATGTATTGGCCGCCGTACTTGGTGCCGATGCCGAAATTGATGCCGGTCGAAGGCCGCGTCGCGGTGTTGCCGGTCGCCAGGCCGACCGCCAGGTCGACGATGTTCTGGCCGCCCAGGCTGGAGTTGGTGCCGATGAAGCCCACGTTCCGGTCGCCGCTGTTGCCGATGCCGGTCTGCCACTGGATGCCGAACTCCGCCGCCTTGTCGGCGTTCACTTCGACAATCAGGCTTTCGACCAGCACCTGCGCGCGCTTGCCGTCGAGGCGGTCGATGACCGCGCGCATCTGCCGGTACTGTGGTTCGGGCGCCGTGATGATCAGCGAATTGGTGGACGGGTCGGCCTGCACCTGGCCGCCGGTCGACGGCTGGTTGGCGTTGGGGTTGAGGGGCGCCGTTGCAGCCGAACTGGCCTGCGACAGGCCGCTTTGTGCGGTGTTGAGTTGCTGCGAGGCCTGCTGGGTGCCGCCGCCCGTGGTGCCCTGAAGGCCACCGGTGCCGCCACGTGCTTCTGCCGACATCGCTGCACGCAAGGTCGCTGCGAGCTTGACCGCATCGGCGTTCTTCAGATAGACCACGTAGACATTGCCGGCGGCGCCGTTACCGCTGTCGATGGCCGGGCGGTCGATCTTGTCGACCAGCGTGCGGACCAACTGTGCGCGCGCCGGGTTGGCTGCGCGCAGGATGAGCGCGTTGCCGCGCGGCTCGGCAAGCAGCGTGGTGCGGAACGACGAATCGACCGAGCCCGGCGTGGTGGCGCCCGGGCTCGTGCTCGCGCCGCCTTCGAGCAGCCGCGTGATCAGCGGCACCATGTCGGTGGCGATCGAATGCTTCAGCGGAATCACTTCGATGTCCGAAGCGTTCGGCACGTCCAGCGCTGCCACGATGCGTGCGAGGCGGCGCATGTTCTCGGCGTAGTCGGTGATCACCAGCGAGTTGTTGCCCGGGTTCACGTTGATCGTGTTGTTGGGCGCGATCAGCGGGCGCAGCACCGGCAGCAGGTTGTTGGCCGATTCGTAGTTGAGCTTGAAGATCTGCGTGACGATCTGGTTGCCGTTCACGCTCGACGAAGTGGGGGTGGAAGTGGTCACCGTGCTGCTCTGCAGCTTGGCGTCGGCTTCCGGCACCACCTTGTAGAGCCCTTCGGACTGCACCACCGCAAAACCCTGCAGCCGCAGCGCCGCCGCGAACTGGTTGAACGCCGCGTCCGGGGAGATGGCGCGGTCGGTCTGCAGCGTGAGCGTGCCCTTGACGCGCGGGTCGACGACCACGTCCCGGCCGGTCACGACCGCCATGGTCCGTGCGACGGACTCGATCTCGGCGTTGGTGAAGTTCAGCGTGATCGGTTCGCCGCGCCGCACGATGGTTTCCTGTGCGAACGCGGAAGGAATGCAGGCCGCGATCAGCATCTGCGCGGCGAGCGCGATGGTTCCGATGCGGATGCCGGTCGAAGTCTTTGGCTTCATGGTCAACCCAGTGTGATGAGCGAGCGCGCGCCTTCGCGTCGCCCGATGATGTTCAACAAGTTCGAAAGTGCGTCTTCCCGCCCCGGCGCTGCGCTGGCCTCCCCGTCGAATCGGAAAGCGAGGCCGTTCCAGCGGCCGCTGCCGCTGAGCTGCAGGCTGCTTCCATCGCGTGTGGTCAGCAGGAGGGTCGGCGCAGCGCCTCCCTCGAGGGCAACGCGGTAGCTGCCCATCGGTTTCAAGGTCGAGAGACTGGAAGAAATGTCGGTGGCGTCGAGCGTTGCGCGCCCTTCGAGCGCCAATTGCGGACCGCTCGAGCGCAGGACGAAGGCCTGGGTCGACACGTCCAGCATGCCGTCGAGCTTGAGCGTGTTCCATGGCGCGCCGAAGCCGGCGAGCATCGCGGCGGGCCAGCGCGACTGGCCGTCGCGCCATTCGAGCTCGAGGCCGCTCGCACGCGGACGCGCGTTGAATTCGAGCGGCTTGGCCGCGCAGCAGGAGAGATCGAGCGCGGCCGTCACGCCGTCCCAGCGCGGCCGCAAGGTCCAGCCGAGCGTTCCGGGCAGCGAGATCGCCTCCGCGCCGCCTGCGCCGCTCGAGAACACGACACCGGCCGATCCGGTCCAGACCGTTCCGCGTGCGTTGACCAGTTGCAGGTGGCCGTTGCTCCACCGGGCCAGGCCGGCGGCGAGCCAGCGTGCCGGCGCAAAAAGCGAGAACGCCAGCAAGGTGCCGATAAGCATGCCGAGCACGGCCCATCGCCAGGCGGACTTGGCGGGGGCGTCGGGGCTGGGGAAACGTGTGGCCATGCTGGGTCAGCGCGCAGGCAGGCTCATGACCACGGTGCCGTCCCATCGCACGCGCGGCGGATCCCCTGTCGTCGCGGAGGCGGGCTGGGACGAGGATGGAGGCGAAGGAGGCGAAGCGCTCTGCGTGCTGCGGGTCAGGTGCACTTCGCGCGGAACGGCACGCGCGTTGCTGCGTGCCTGTCCGAACCACTGGGCGAGCGCGTCCGCCGGCACCGAGCGGAGTGCGATGGTCACGCCCTCGCCGGCGCCCGCGGGTTGCATCTGCGCGTTGGGGCCGAGGTTCTGGCGCACCGATGTTTCGAGACCGCGCATGGCGTCGTCGCGGCTCGCGCGTGGCTGGGATTGCAGGGCCTTGGCCTGCGTTTGCAGGCTGGTCATCCGCTGCAATTGGACATCGAGCTGCGCGTGTTCGGCCGGTGCCGACGACAGCGTGCGCAGCGCCGGGGCCAGCGCCACCCACCAGAACAGTGCAAGCACGACGAGCGCGGCTGCGATGGCGATCATGCGTTGCTCGCGCGGCTCGAGTTCGGGCCACCAGGCCTGCCAGCGCGCCTTGAGTGATTCGAACCCCTTCATCGTGCTGCCTCCGCCGACTGCACGAGAAGCAGGTCGCCCTCGCTGCGGGCGTTGTAGCCGCGCGATGCCATGGCGGCGGTCACGTTGCCGAGCTCCGCGGCTTGCAGGCCGAGGCCGCGCAATCGCAGCTGGCCGGCGCTGAAGTCGATGGCAGTGGGCGCGCGGCCTCGCGGGAGACTCGCGGCCAGCGCGCCGAGCATGGGTTCGAAGTCGCTGGCCGTGACGCCACCGGTCGCTAGCTGCAATGCGGCGACTTCGCGCTGCATCTGGAGCGGGGCGTCGACCACCAGTTGCACCGAGGGGAAAGTCTGCGTGAGCACGTTGCGTATCGCATGGCGCTTGGCATCGAGCGCATTGCGCTCCTTCCAGGCCCATGCGTTGAGGCCGATCAGTTGCGCCAGCACCAGGATCACGGCGCCCCATCGGGCGGCGCGCCACTGCGGGCCGTGCCACAGCGCGCGCGAGATCGCGACGAACTTCTTGCCCGCGCGGGCGCGGCCGGTGGAGGCGAGATCGAATTGAGCGAGGTCCCACTGCGATTCGCTGGCCCGGAGCCAGCGTTCCGCGGGCTTGACGATGGGAACGCGATAGCCGAGCACGCTTTCTGCCAGTTCGGCGACCGCGGGTTCGGCCAGCGCGGTAGTGTCAACGGGAAGGTTGCCGGCCAGCGCGAGACCGGCGCTGTCGAGTGGCAGCATCGCGACCCCGTCGGTGCCGCAAACCACGCACAGTGCCGCGCCAGGTTCGCCGATGGCGAAGACCATGGTCGGGACCCCGGCCGGCTGGGGTGCGAACTCCGGAATGATGCGTGTGACGCGGCGTCCCACAGCTTCAAGCGCCTGCACGGCGCTGCGAAGCCAGATCCGGTTGCACGCCGCCACCCAGACGGGGATGCCCACGCGGGCCCCGGGTTCCAGTGCGAAATGCAGGGATTCGGGATCGTCGAGCAGGCGGTCTTCGAGCAGGCCGTTGAGCACCGACCGCAGGCGCACCGCGCCGCTCATGCTGCCCTGCGGCAAGGTGACCTGGTGCCACGAGAGCATGGCGGAGGGGACGCCGAGGATGACTTCGTCGCTCGCCGGCAGCAGCGCAGGCGGCGCGCTCCCCTGCGAACGCAGCTTGCGGCCGTCGCTGGACCACGCCGACCAGCCGTATTCGGCGGTGGCCGAACCGGGTGTGAGAGGAATGGTTACAAGCAGCAAGGCCATGGAGAAAACGAAAGGGTCACTATTGTAGAAGTGGGGTCATCGCAGGCGCTACAAATTTGATAGCGTCTCACGCAGATGCTACGGGCGCTGCGCTAATTTTTGATCCAATAGGGCTGGCGACGGTCGCGGGGTCAGGATTTGGGTGGCGCCACCGTGGCGCCCGCGCCACGCTCTCGCCAGACGATTCGGACCTCGATGCCGTCGCGACGCAACAGGGTTTGCTCGTCCACCCAGGCGCTTTCGAGGCGCAGTCGGGCATGGACTTCGAAGTAGTTGGTCGCGATGCTGTGCTGACCCTCGCTGAACTGCGCCGTGCTTGGCTGGACCAGCGCATTGGCGTCGGCGAGGCTGCGGAAATAGGCTCGCGCCCTACGCTCGACCAGCCGCTTGGCACTTGCGAGATCCAGCGTCGGTACGCTGGCGAACAGTGCTTCGGCGCTGGCCGTGTTGATGTTCAGCTTTGTGCCGCCCGTTGGCAGGATGGTGACATAGGGTTCCAGGGCCGCCGCGGTCGTCGGGGACACGCCCAGCCAGACCAACTGGTCGGTGTGCTGAGGTATCAAGGGGCCGGTGGCCGATGTGGACGTGTCGGTTTCCGCCGCCGTTGTTGTCGGGGTCGTGGTGGGTACGGGAGTCACCGGCGTCGTGCCCGTGGTTCCCGTCGTGCCCGTGGTCCCGGCCGGCACGCTCACCGTGGCTGGAAGTGCCCGCTGCAGGTTGCTGACCATCAACTGGACTTCCTGCGCAGGCAGGCCGAGCAACTGGAAGAGCTTTTCGAAGGCCTTGACGGCTGATTCCACCGGCTTGCCGCCTTCCACCAGGTTCCTCACATTGAGCTTGGATTGCGCGTCGATGATTCGCCCCGAAAGAAAGGCGTCGGGCAGCCCTTCGAGCGCATCGCTGGCGATGTTCTTGTCTGCGGCGAGGAAACTGGTCAGCTTGGCTTCTGCCAGCGGAATGGCCCAGGGTTCGGCAAGATGATCGGCCCCGCCAGTGACGGCGTTGGCGCGGGCGTCCTCCCGCAGGATCAGCCGGGACCAGTCGAGCGCCCCGATCAGGATCCAGCCGGACTGCACCCGCGCCCGCTCCGCCCCTTCGATCTCCGTCGCGCGCCATTGCTGCCAGAGTGCCGCCACTGCAAAGGTCGCGACCAGCGTGACGGTGAGCATCGCCGTCAGGAGTGCGGCGCCGAACTCACGCCGGCTTGCATGAATGGGAATGCGGCGCTTCATGTCTTGGGCACCGTCACCGAGGGCCGCACCCAGTCGCGCGTGAGCAGGCCCGCGAGCGCCGGGCCCGGCGGCAGGCTCAGGACCAGCCGCACGCCGTCGGGCAGGGGCGTGTTGGTTCCCAGCGCTTCGGCGCTGACGGCGGGCGACCAACTGTCGTTGCGGAAGTAGTAGATCTGCCAGCCGTCGGCCGGCATCAGGTCGACCTCCGCACCGCGAGCCTCGTTGCTGCCGTCCTCTGCCCAAGCGGAGGCACGGTCCCAGGCCTGCTGCCACTCCGCGCGAGTCGTGAAGCCGGGCGACTGCCAGCGGCGCCAGTGCGTGCCGGTGGCAGCGTCCGTGCGCAAGGTCCAGGCCACCACGTAGATACGCGGCGTGCCGCCATCCGTGCTGCGCCGGGTGAGACGCAGCACGCGACCGTTCCAGTCCATCGCGCGGGTCTGCGACAGCGCCACGGTGGCGTCGAGATCGGCGCCCCATTGGGCCAGCGCGGTCTGCAGCGTGAGCACGGCGTCGCCGCGCTCGCGGTTCTGGGCCTGCGCGCGCGCCATTCCATCGAGGCCGCGCCAGCTCATCAGCGCGAGCAGCGCCATGACCGAGATCGCGACCAGCAATTCGATCAGCGTGAAGCCGCGCGTCCTGCGCATCAGTAGCGGCCCACCACGGTGGAGAGCCGCAGTACCGGTGCCTCGTCGGCATCGCGAACCTGCACGTCGACGCGGCGGAAGTTGGGGTTCAGCGTGGGCGTGGTCGAGACCGTGACGCCGAAGTTCACGTTGGCCTGGGTGCAGATCAGGCCCGCATCGCCGACGGCGGGAAGTTGCCGCGCCAAGCGGGCCTTGATCAGCTCGTTCTCGGCGCACATTTGCGCCAGCATCACGTCGGACTGGCGCTGCGCATTGCGCGTGAGCGCCATCGTCGCCTGCGTGCCGGCCATCAGCGCGATCGCGACGATGCCCAGCGCGACCAGCACCTCGATCAGCGTGAAGCCGAGCATGCGGCTTCGGAACTGCCGCTTCACGGCGTTACCACCGCGAAGGGGCGCAGCCCGTCGGTGCCGATGCGCAGGCTGCGGCTCGGCGGACCATCGGAGGTGATCAGCACCTGCTGCGCCGCGATGATCGGATCGGGGCCCAGTTGAAGTGCCGGCACGGCCGCGCCCTCCGCCGTCATCGGCTGGGCCGTGATGCCGTCGGCGAGCCATGCCGTAGGCAGCGAGTTGGATGGCAGGCCATCGAAGCTGAAATTGCCCGGCCCATCCGGCGTGGGGCGCCAGCGCACCGCGACCCCGGCAGCGCGTGATTGCGCGCGGGCGGCTTCGAGCAGGGCGGCGAGCCGCTCGGCTTCGCGGTCGAGCGTGGCCTGGCCGGAGTCCCGCATCGCCATCCCGACGCCGGCCGTGGCCAGCGCGATGATGGCTATCACGACCAACAGTTCGAGCAGCGTGAACCCGCCAGTCCCGCGATGGGCGCTTTGGGGTGGACGGCAGCGCGTCTTACTGCCAGCTGCCGATGTCGGCATTCTTGCCTTCGCCGCCAGGCTGGCCATCGGCGCCGAGCGAAAGCACATCGATCTCGCCCTTGATGCCCGGATTCAGGTACTGGTAGGGGCGGCCCCACGGGTCGTTCGGGAGCTTTTCGACGTAGGGCTTCCAGTTGGGGGCTGCCGGGCCGGCCGTCGGCCGAGTGAGCAGCGCCTGCAGGCCCTGCTCACCCGTGGGATAGCGCTGGTTGTCGAGTCGGTAGAGCTTGAGTGCCTGCATGAGGTTGTTGACGTCGGTCTTGGCCGCCGTCACGCGGGCATCGTCCGCGCGTTCGATGACGTTCGGCACGATCAGCGCGGCGAGCACGCCGATGATCACCAGTACGACCATCAGTTCGATCAGGGTGAAGCCGCGTTGCAGCGTGCGCGAAAGGGAACGGTGAGAAAGAGGCATGAAAGGTGTGGTGAGAGCGTCGGGGGCAGCGCGTGCCGCGTTCGGTGAATGATAATCCGGGCCCATGTCAGTTCCCTATGCTCCTGCTCGCTGGCCTGTAGCCACAGCGACGACCGGTCTCTGGGGGCTTGCGGCCGCGAGCATCGTGTTCTGGGGACTGAGGCTGGCTGCGCCTTCCGACGCCATGGCGCCGCCCGCGGTGGCCAGCACGCCGCAGGCCGCCGCCGATCCAGCCGCCGTCGCCCAATTGCTGGGCGCCGTCCCGACGCAGGCTACGGCGGTGGCCGCGCCCGAAGCCGCGAGTCGGTTCGCGCTGCTCGGCGTGGTGGCGGACAGCGACGGGCAGGGCGCCGCGCTCATTGCCGTCGACGGCAAGCCCGCGAAGCCTTTCCGGGTAGGCGCCAAGGTCGAGGAAGGCTATGTGCTCCAGTCGGTCACGACACGCGCGGCCTCCCTGGGCGCCAGTGCGGATTCGGCGGCGGCGTTCACGTTGCAACTGCCGACGCGCCCGCTGGCAGTGATGTCGCCGCCAACCGCGTCCACGCCGCCGCCCGTGACTGCGCCGGCCCCGCGGCGCTGAGCGGCTTCAGGCCTGCAGGAACAGCCGGTACGCCGGGTTGGTGGTCTCTTCCACGAAGGGATATCCCAGCGTCTGGAGAAACTCGTCGAAGGCCGCGTTGTCCGCGCCGGGCACTTGCAGGCCGACCAGGATGCGACCGTAGTCGGCACCCTGATTCCGGTAGTGGAAGAGGCTGATGTTCCAGTTGGGCCGCAACAGGCTCAGGAACTTCAGCAGCGCACCAGGACGCTCGGGGAAAACGAAGCGCAGCAGACGTTCGTCCTTTGCCAGGCCGGTGCGGCCGCCGACAAGATGACGGATGTGCTCCTTGGCGAGTTCGTCGTGCGTGAGGTCGATCGCGCCGAAACCGTGTGCCACGAAGGTTTCGGCAATCGTCTTCGATTCGCCTCGCGTGGTCGTCGTCAGGCCGACGAAGACGTGCGCCTCTTTCGAATCGCTGATCCTGTAGTTGAACTCCGTCACGTTGCGCGATGCGCCCGGCAATTGGCCGACCAGTTCGCAGAAGCGGCGGAAGCTGCCGCGCTCCTCGGGAATCGTCACCGCGAACAACCCCTCGCGCTCCTCGCCCACCTCAGCCCGCTCTGCGACGAAGCGGAGGCGGTCGAAGTTCATGTTCGCGCCGCAGAGGATAGCGGCGTAGGTTTCGCCGCGCGTGCCCCGATCCTCGACATACTGCTTGATCGCAGCGACGGCAAGCGCGCCGGCCGGTTCGACGATGCTGCGCGTGTCGATGAACACATCCTTGATGCCGGCGCAGACCGCATCGGTGTCCACCGTGACGAACTCGTCCACCAGGTCGCTTGCGATGCGGAAGGTTTCCTCGCCGACCAACTTGACGGCGGTGCCATCCGAGAAGAGGCCGACGTCGGGCAGCGTCACCCGCTCATGGGCGGCGACCGACTGCATCATCGCGTCCGAGTCGTTCATCTGCACGCCAATGACTTTGATCTCCGGGCGTACGGCCTTGATGTAGTTGGCCACGCCGGCGATCAATCCGCCACCGCCGATGGCGACGAACACGGCGTCCAGCGGTCCTTGATGCTGGCGAAGGATCTCCATCGCGATGGTGCCCTGGCCGGCGATCACGTCCGGGTCGTCGAAGGGGTGGACAAAGGTCAGGCCGTGCTGCCTTTGCTGCTCGACCGCGTACCCGTACGCGTCGGAGTAGCTGTCACCGTGCAGATGCACTTCGCCGCCGAGGGCGCGAACGGCATCGACCTTGAGTTGCGGCGTGGTCACCGGCATCACGACCACGGCGCGAACCCCCAGCTTGTGGGCAGACAGGGCCACGCCCTGGGCATGGTTGCCGGCAGAAGCGCAGATCACGCCTTTCGCGAGTTGTTCTTCGCTCAGATGCGCCATCTTGTTGTAGGCGCCACGCAGCTTGAAGCTGAATACGGGTTGCTGGTCTTCGCGCTTGAGCAGCACCGTATTGCCGAGCCTCGCGCTGAGCGCGCGTGCCGGCTCGAGGGCCGATTCCACTGCCACGTCGTAGACGCGCGCGGTGAGAATTTTCTTGAGGTAGTCGGCAGGGGTGAGAGGCATGGTCGGCGTGGACATAGGGCCGCGATCATAGGCCTGCCGATGCAGGGGCTGGAGAGCCCAAGAAAAAAGCCCCGGGCCTTGCGGCTCGGGGCTAAATCCACCAATTGGGAGGGTGGAGGAGACAACCTGCGCACACGTGTCGGTGTGCAATGAAATAAAGTATATCGACTGTTTGTTGCATTGCAACAAGCGAGTTGCGCTTTTTGAACACTAAATCACGCGGATGGGGGTTTTGGACCCTCTATCGCGCGTCCTGGAGCAAAGATGGAATGCACAGTGAGTTGGACCGGCAACACCGGCACGCGATCGGCCATGGGATTCGTCGCCGAGACCGGAACGGGCCACGTCCTGATGATGGATGGGGCGCCCGACGGCGCAAAGCCCGAAAACGGCGGACAGAACCTCGCCCCCCGTCCAATGGAAACCCTTTTGGCAGGCACCGGGGGATGCACGGCCTACGACGTGGTGCTCATTTTGAAGCGGGGACGCCACCAGGTGGAGCGTTGCAGCGTCAAGCTGACCAGCGAACGCGCGGAGAAGGACCCCAAGGTCTTCACAAAGATCCACATGCATTTCACCGTTGCGGGCAAAAATATTCCGGCTGCTGCGGTGGAGCGCGCGATCGCCTTGAGCCACGACACTTATTGCTCGGCAAGCGTCATGTTGGGAAAGACCGCGGAGATCACGACCAGTTTCGATCTGATCGAGATCTGAGGGCGTCGGCCTTGCGCTCGTTCAGATCCGGTGGGCAACGGTCGTCATCACCCGGGAGGCCATGCGCATCAGGGCTTTCGCAGGCGCTGGGAGTTCCGCCGCGCCCGCACTCCACGCCTGCGCGGCGTGACGCGCCTCGTCGAGTTTCATCTGGTTGATGACGGCCCGCGATGCGGTATCACCCGCCGGCAGCCGGTCGAGGTGACCATCGAGATGGGCCTCCACTTGGCGCTCCGTCTCGGCAACGAAGCCGAGGCTCAATGAATCCCCTAGTCGGCCTGCAACGAGACCCAGGCCGAATGCGCCCAGGTACCAGATCGGGTTCAGCACCGAAGGATGAGCGCCGAGTTCATCCAGACGTTGCAGAGTCCAGGCCAGGTGATCCGTTTCCTCGCGCGCTGCGTCGCTGAAGTGCATCCGCAGCGCCGGATCCCGGGTGACCGCTGCTTGCGCCGTATACAAGGCTTGGGCGCAGACCTCGCCGACGTGATTGATGCGCATCAAGGCCCCGGCTTCCCGTCGTTCCGCTTCGCTCAGCGTGCCTGCCGGGGTTGCGGGTGCGGGAGTTTCCCTGGTCGCGTGCGGCTTGGTGAATAGTGTGCGCAGCGCCGCGTCTGCCACTGCCAGGACGGAGTCGAGAGATGAGGTCATGGCCCGATTGAACCCGAAACACAAAAAGTCACAACTCGCCGGGCAAATCCTTTCACATAGTGGTGTCGCAAAATCCCCAGAACCTTTGTTGCACTGCTGCAACGAAACGCCCCGGCCGCCCCTGTTTTCGGGCGATTTGTTTTGCCCTGGCGAAGCGGCTCTGGTGCAATAGCGACAACTTCCCAAAAGGAGGTTGGCCCGGGGTCCGGTGGGAGCACAAAAGTGCCAGTCACGGTGAGCCCTTCGCACCGGAGCCCTATGTTTAACCTTGGAGAAACTTGCAATGAAAAAATCTCTAGTTGCCCTGGCTGCTCTGGCTGTCGCCGGCGTCGCCTCGGCTCAGTCGTCTGTCACGTTGTTCGGCGTGGTTGACGCCGCTGTCAGCGGCTATTCCAACGACACGGAAGACCTGTTCGGCAACAAAATTACGACGAAGGCCACCAAGCTGACCAACTCGGGCTACAACTCCAGCCGTCTGGGCTTCCGTGGTACGGAAGACCTCGGTGGTGGCCTGGCAGCCAGCTTCTGGCTGGAAGCCGGTCTCAACAACGACGAAGGCCTCGGCCAGACCATCTCCGGCGTTGCCCCGACGGCCCAAGGCGGCGGCGGTCTGACGTTCAATCGTCGTGCAACGGTTAGCCTGTCGGGCGCATTCGGTGAAGTTCGCCTCGGTCGCGACTACACCCCGACGTTCTGGAACGACACCGTGTTCGATCCGTTCGGCACCAACGGCGTGGGTACCAACCTGATCTCGACGGCCAACGGCTACAACAGCGGCAACGCTTCGAACAGCGGCTTCACGGTGAACAACCAGTACGTTCGCTCCAGCAACTCGATCGGCTACTTCCTGCCGCCGAACCTGGGTGGCTTCTACGGTCAGTTCATGTACGCCTTCAACGAGAAGGCCAGCTTGGATCCGGGCGTGCTGGTTCAGCCGACCATCCCCGCTGGTTTTGCTTTCAATGATTCGCGTACCGGCCGTTACATCGGCGGTCGCGTTGGCTACGCCAATGGTCCTCTGGACGTCGCAATCTCGTACGCTGAAACGACCCTGGCCAGCCAGTTCTACCAAGGCACCACCTCGAAGCTCGATTCGGGCAGCATCGGTGCTTCGTACGACTTCGGTGTCGTGAAGCTGTTCGGTGAGTACGCCAAGTCTGATACGAAGTTCGACACGACCGCGATCACCGTGGCCAATGCGTTCGGCGTCCGCGAACCCGGCGCTGACGGTTGGCTGCTCGGCGTGACCGTGCCGGTCGGCCCTGGCCTGATCCGCGCTGCTTACTCTGCTGTCGACTACAAGAACACGACGCCTCGTGCACAAGTGTTCGGCCTGGACGAACCCAAGGCGAGCAAGTGGGCCCTCGGCTACGTGCACAACCTGTCGAAGCGCACGGCTCTGTACGCAACGGTGGCTTACATCGACAACAAGAATGGCTCTGACCTGACCATCGGCAACAGCCCCGAGTACTTCGGCAATGCCCCGGCAACGCTGCCCACCGGCGCCCCGAACCCGCTGTTTGTGCCGAACCTGACCCCGAAGAGCTCGATGGGTTACGACTTCGGTATCCGTCACGCTTTCTGATCTGACGCTGGCGTAAGCCAGTATCAAGGGAAGTTCTTGAAGCCATCCGATGCAAGTCGGATGGCTTTTTTCATTGGAGCAACGCAAGTGTTGACCCCCCGGGGAACTCCCGCATGGGCACGTAGTTTGCTCTGCTAGCATCATTGAAAACTTCGTTTCCTGAATGATCGCTTTCGTATTGCGCCGCCTGATCCAAGCCGTCATCGTGATGGTCGCGGTTGCCTTCATCGCCTTCCTTCTCTTCCAGTACGTGGGTGACCCGGTGGTGTTCCTGCTTGGCCAGGACGCCAAGCCGGAGCAGGTCCGCGAGCTCCGTGAAAGCCTGGGGCTCGACAAGCCCTTCTTCGTGCAGTTCTGGCACTTCCTCCTCAACGCCGCGCAAGGTGAGTTCGGCCTCAGCTTGCGGCAAGGAGCGAAGGTGTCGCGCCTGATTGGCGAACGCTTCCCCGCCACGCTGGAACTCGCATTGGTCGCAGCCGTTCTCGCGTTGGCCATCGGCATTCCGATGGGCGTCTACACGGCGCTGCGGCGCGGCAGCTTCATGAGCCAGGTGTTCATGACGATCTCCCTGCTGGGCGTCTCGTTGCCCACCTTTCTGATCGGCATCCTGCTGATCCTTGTCTTCGCCGTCCTGCTCGGCTGGTTCCCGAGCTTCGGACGTGGCGACACCGTGCAACTCGGCTGGTGGAGCACGGGCCTATTGAAGGCCGACGGCTGGCTTCACATTGTGTTGCCCGCAGTCACACTCGCCATCTTTCAACTCACATTGATCATGCGGCTCGTGCGCGCTGAGATGCTCGAGGTTCTGCGCACCGACTACATCAAGTTCGCTCGTGCACGCGGTCTCTCGGACCGTGCGATCCATTTCGGGCATGCGCTGAAGAACACTCTTGTGCCTGTGATGACAATCACCGGCCTCCAACTCGGCGGCCTGATTGCCTTTGCAATCATCACGGAATCGGTGTTCCAGTGGCCTGGCATGGGCCTGCTGTTCATCCAGGCCGTGACGTTTGCCGACATCCCTGTGATGGCGGCCTATCTGTGCTTGATCGCACTCATTTTTGTCGTCATCAATCTCGTGGTCGATTTGCTCTACTTCGTGGTCGACCCGCGGTTGCGTATTGGCAACGCTGGAGGTCACTGATGACTGAGCCTCGTCTGCAAGCGGCGGGGAGGGCGTTCGCCCACATCGCCCGCTTCTATCCTGAAATCACCGCTTTCCGTCGCGACCTGCACGCGCATCCCGAACTCGGCTTCGAAGAGGTCTATACGTCCGGCCGCGTCCAGGAGGCGTTGAGGGCCTGCGGTGTGGACGAGGTCCACACCGGCATCGGCAAGACGGGTGTGGTGGGCGTGATCCGCGGCGCTTCGACGGCGAGCGGCCGCATGATCGGCCTGCGCGCGGACATGGATGCCTTGCCGATGTGCGAGGACAACGACTTTCCATGGCGTTCCGCCAAGAACGGGCTCATGCATGGCTGCGGCCATGACGGTCACACTGCGATGCTGGTCGGCGCGGCGCGCTATCTCGCAGAGACCCGCAACTTCGACGGCACCGCGGTCCTGATCTTCCAGCCGGGCGAAGAAGGCTTCGCCGGTGCGCGCGTGATGATCGAGGACGGCCTCTTCGACCGCTTCCCCGTCGATTCGGTCTATGCCATGCACAACTGGCCGGGCATGCCGGCCGGCACGGTGGGCATCAATCGCGGCGCGATGATGGCCGCGGCCGATCGCATCACCATCGAGGTCACGGGCAAGGGCGGGCACGGCGCGCACGCCTATCTGACGGTCGATCCGGTCGTGGTGTCCGCGCACATCATCACAGCGGTGCAGAGCATCGTCTCGCGCAACGTGCGGCCCATCGACGCGGCTGTGATCAGCATTTGTGCAGTGAGTGCGGGCGACCTGGGGGCGATGAGCGTGGTGCCGGGCAAGGCGACGCTGGTCGGTACCGTGCGCACGTTCAGCTCCAGGGTGCAGGAGCAGGTGGAGCGCCGATTGGCGGAACTGTGCACCGCAGTTGCTGGCGGCTTTGGTGCCACGGCCACCGTCAAGTTCGAGCGGATCTACCCCGCGACCATCAACACCGCGCCGGAAGCCGTGTTTGCAGGCGACGTCGCGCAGTCGCTGGTGGGCGCGCACAACGTCGAGCGCAACATGGAACCGAGCATGGGCGCCGAAGACTTTTCCTTCATGCTGCAGAAGAAGGCGGGCGCCTACCTGCGCATCGGCCAGGACGTCAGGGGCGGCGCCTTCCTGCACAACAGCCGGTACGACTTCAACGACGAGATACTGCCGCTCGGCGCCGCGTTGCATGCGGGCTTGATCGAGCATGGCATGCCGCTGGTCGTCGCGGCCGAGAAACCCCAAAACAAGATCGCTTCGACAGCGTCTTGAGTCTTTCCAACCCCGAGGAGTGCTTTCCCATGAGTCTGAAGAAAAGTATGGTTGCTGCAGCGGTCCTTACCGTGCTGGCGGCCACGAGCTTGATCGCCGGTGCGCAAACCATTCGCATTGCAAACCAGGGCGATGCACTCTCTCTGGACCCGCACTCGCTCAACGAGACGCTCCAATTGAGCACGACCGCCAACGTCTACGAGATGCTGGTGGGACGCAACAAGGACCTGACCCTGGCACCATTGCTGGCCACGAGCTGGAAGCAGACATCGCCCACGGTCTGGCGTTTCGAACTGCGCAAGGGCGTGCAGTTCCACGACGGCACGCCGTTCTCGGCGGATGACGTGGTGTTCAGCTTCAAGCGCGCGGCGGGCGAGGGCTCTGACATGCAGGGCAACACCACCGACATCAAGGAAGTGCGCAAGGTGGGCGATCACGCGGTCGAGATCGAGACTCGCGGCCCCTTCCCCATCCTCCCCGACGTGATCTCTCAGCTGATGATCATGAGCAAGAAGTGGTGCGAGGAGAACCAGGCGACCCGGCCGGTCGATCGCCGCAAGGGCATCGAGAACACCGCGTCGTTCAAGGCCAACGGCACCGGACCGTTCCGTGTGCGCGAGCGCCAGCCCAATGTGCGCACGGTCTTCGTGCGCAACAACAACTACTGGGGCAAGATCGAAGGCAACGTCCAGGAAGTCGTCTTCACGCCGATCGCCAATCCCGCGACGCGTGTCGCCGCGCTGATCTCGGGCGAAGTCGATGTGATGGAGCCGGTGCCGGTGCAGGACGTCGCACGCGTCAACGCGAGTCCGAACGCACGCGTCATCGCCGGCCCGGAACTGCGGACCATCTTCCTGGGCATGGACCAGAAACGCGACGAGCTGTTGTATTCCAGCGTCAAAGGCAAGAACCCATTCAAGGACAAGCGCGTCCGCCAGGCCTTCTACCAGGCCATCGATATTTCCGGCATCCAGCGCACCGTGATGCGTGGCGCGTCGCGTCCCACTGCACTGCTGGTGGGGCCGGGCATCAACGGCTGGACCGCCGAGCAGGACAAGCGTCTGCCCTACGACGTCGAAGCGGCAAAGAAGCTGATGGCCGATGCGGGCTACCCCAACGGCTTCGAAGTGACGATGAACTGCCCGAATGACCGCTACGTCAACGACGGCCAGATCTGCCAGAGCGTGGCGGCCAGCCTCGCGAAGATCGGCGTGAAGATCAACCTCGCGGCTGAAACGAAGGGCACCTACTTCCCGAAGGTCCTTCGGCGCGACACCAGCTTCTACATGCTCGGCTGGACGCCGACCACGTACGACTCGCACAACGCGCTCAGTTCTCTGGCGGCTTGCGTCGACGACAAGGGAACCGGCCAGTTCAACCTCGGCGCCTACTGCAATCCCAAGGTGGACGAACTGACCAAGAAGATCCAGTCGGAGACCGACAAGACCAAGCGCGACGCGATGATCAAGGAAGCCTTCACGATCCACGCCGACGACGTGGGCCACCTGCCGCTGCACCAGCAATCACTGGCATGGGGCGTGAGCAAGAAGGTCGAACTGACGCAGCTCGCGGACAACTGGATGATGTTCAAGTGGATGAGCATCAAGCCTTGAGCGCGTGACCCTCCCAAGCTACCGCACCTCGTGTCGTCGCTGCCCCCGAGGGGGCAGCGCGGCGCCGGCCTGACCGCGGCATCTTCTTCCGCCTCTCGATGAAAAAAACCATAGCCCGCTGGCTCGACAGCGATGTCGGCCACAGCTTTCGCAGCTCGCCGGTCGCGATGCTAGCTGCCGCGATCGCTTTCGTCTGCGTGTTCTGCGCCGTGTTCGCGGGATGGGTGTCGCCGCACAACCCCTTCGACCTCGCGACGCTCGAACTCGGCGACGCTCGCATCCCGCCGGCCTGGAGTACCGAAGGCACGACCAAGTACTTGCTTGGCACCGATGACCAGGGCCGGGACATCCTCTCGGCAGTGATCTACGGTGCGCGCATCTCGCTGATCGTGGGGCTGGTGTCGGTCATGGTCTCGGTCTTCGTCGGCGTGTTCTTCGGACTGCTCGCGGGCTTCTGGGGCGGCTGGCTCGATGCCTTCCTCATGCGCGTGTGCGACGTGATGCTGTCGTTTCCGCCGATCCTCGTGGCCCTGCTGATGGCGGGTGTCGGCCGCGCGCTGTTTCCGGACGCGCCCACCTCGGTGGCCTTTGGCGTGCTCATCATCTCGATATCGCTGACCGGCTGGGTGCAATATGCGCGCACGGTGCGCGGTTCGACCCTGGTGGAACGCAGCAGGGAGTACGTGCAGGCCGCACGCGTGACGGGTGTATCGCCGTGGCGAATCATGATGCGCCACGTTCTGCCGAACGTGATGGGCCCGGTGCTGGTGCTCGCAACGATCCAGGTCGCCACCGCCATCATCACCGAGGCCACGCTGTCTTTTCTCGGTGTCGGTGTGCCGCCGACCTCACCCTCGCTGGGCACCCTGATCCGCGTCGGCAACGAATACCTGTTTTCCGGCGAATGGTGGATCACCGTGTTCCCTGGCGCGATGCTCGTACTGATCGCATTGAGCGTGAACCTGCTGGGTGACTGGCTGCGCGATGCGCTCAACCCGCGACTGCGCTGAAGGCGAAACGAACCCATGAGCCTGCTGCAAGTTCAGAACCTGGTCGTCGAATTTCCGAATCGCCGCGGCACGCTGCGCGCGCTGGACGACATCTCCTTCGACATCGCGCCGGGCGAAATCCTCGGTGTGGTGGGTGAATCGGGCGCGGGCAAGTCGCTCACCGGCGCGGCCATCATCGGGCTGCTCGAGCCACCCGGCCGCGTGGCCGCCGGGCAGATCGTGCTCGAAGGCCAGCGCATCGACAACCTCGACCACGAGGCCATGCGCCACATCCGTGGGCGCAAGATCGGCGCGATCTTCCAGGACCCCCTGACCTCACTGAACCCGCTCTACACGATCGGCCGGCAACTGATCGAGACCATCCGCACGCACCTCCCAGTGAACGAGGCGGAGGCACGCCGGCGCGCCATCGGACTGTTGCAGGACACGGGCATTCCCGCGGCCGCGCAGCGCATCGATCACTTTCCGCACCAGTTCTCGGGCGGCATGCGCCAGCGCGTCGTGATTGCGCTCGCGCTCGCGGCCGAACCGAAGCTGATCGTTGCCGACGAGCCCACCACCGCGCTGGACGTGTCGATCCAGGCGCAGATCATCCAGTTGCTCAAGGGCATCTGCAAGGAGCGCGGCGCCGCCGTGATGCTGATCACCCACGACATGGGCGTCATTGCCGAAACCTGCGATCGCGTGGCCGTGATGTACGCCGGCCGCGTGGTCGAGATCGGGCCAGTGCATGAGGTGATCCATCAGCCGGCCCATCCCTACACCTCGGGCCTGATGGCCTCCATCCCCGACATGACGATGGACCGCGAACGCCTCAACCAGATCGACGGCGCGATGCCGCGGCTCAATGCCATTCCAAAGGGATGCGCCTACAACCCGCGCTGTCCGCGCGTCTTCGACCGTTGCCTGGTCGAACGTCCGGACCTGCTCAATGCCGGTGCCACGCGGGCCGCGTGCTGGCTGCACGAAGCGCACACGGCCTCGCCGGACTACGGAGGCGCGGCATGACGCCACTGGTGCAGGCACACGATCTCGCCAAGAGCTTCGACGTTTCGCCTCCCTGGCTCAACCGCGTACTGGAGCGCAAGCCGCGCGTGTTGCTCAAGGCCGTCGATGGCGTGAGCTTCTCGATCGAACGCGGCAAGACGCTCGCGCTGGTAGGTGAATCCGGATGCGGCAAGAGCACCGTGGCGCGCCTGCTGGTGGGGCTGTACGACCCCACGCGGGGCGGCATGCAGTTCGATGGACAGGATGCGCACGCGGCCTTCAAGACGGCCGAGGGGCGCACGCTGCGCCGTCGCATCCAGATGATCTTCCAGGACCCCTATGCGAGCCTCAACCCGCGATGGATCGTCGAGGACATCGTCGGCGAGCCGCTGCGTGAGCATGGCATCTTCGCCAAGGGACCCGAACTCAAGGCGCGCGTCGGCGACCTGCTGAAGTCGGTCGGCCTGAGTCCACTGGACATGGTGAAGTACCCGCATCAGTTCTCCGGCGGGCAGCGCCAGCGTATTTCCATCGCGCGAGCCCTGGCGACGCAGCCGGAGTTCCTCGTGTGCGACGAGCCCACATCTGCGCTCGACGTGAGCGTGCAGGCGCAGGTGCTCAACATCATGAAGGACCTGCAGCGCGAGCAGGGGCTGACCTACCTCTTTATCTCGCACAACCTCGCGGTGGTGCGCCATGTCGCGGATGAGGTCGGCGTGATGTACCTGGGGCGCCTGGTCGAGGTGGCCGAGAAGCACACGCTGTTCGACTCACCGCAGCATCCCTATACGCGCATGCTGCTCGATGCCATTCCGCAGATGAAGCACACCGGGCGGCGCCGCACGCCGGTGCAAGGCGAGGTGCCGAACCCGCTCGACCCGCCGACGGGCTGCACCTTCCATCCGCGCTGCCCGCTCGCCAACGAGCGTTGCAAGGCGGAGCGCCCACCGCTGCAAATGCTGCGTGGGGTGCAGGTTGCCTGCCACGCCGTGGAAGAAGGCAGGGCCTAGCTTCGGGCCTACTGTTCCTCGCCCCAGGCGTAGCCGTCGCGGGCGATCATCGCGCTGGAAGCACTCGGCCCCCATGTGCCTGCTGCATAGGGCCGCGGTACGCCCTCGGAGGCCCAGCTGTCGATCAGCGGCTCGACCCAGCGCCATGCCTCTTCCTGCTCGTCGCTGCGCACGAACAGATTCAGTCGACCATCGATCACATCGAGCAACAGGCGTTCGTAGGCGCCCACGCGCTCGGAGCCGAAGCGTTTGTCGAAATCGAGGTCGAGCTGCACGGGCGCCAGTTGCGGACCGGCGCGGCGGTTGCCGTTGCGCTGGCGGTTGTCCTGCGCCTGCGCGAGCATGTGCAGTTCCAGACCGTCCTTGGGCTGGAGGTTGATCACGAGCTTGTTCACCGCACTGGCCGGCGCACGGAAGATGGCGTGAGGCGTCGGCTTGAAGTTGACTTCGATGCGCGCATCGCGCGACGCCAGCCGCTTGCCCGTGCGGATGTAGAGCGGGACGCCGGCCCATCGCCAGTTGGCGATTTCGGTGCGCAGCGCCACGAAGGTCTCGGTGCGGCTTTCGGGGTCCACGCCCGGTTCGTCGCGATAGCCTTGCACGCGTTCGCCGTAGGCCGTGCCCGCGGCGTATTGGCCGCGAATCGCATGCAGGCCGATCGACTCCGCCGTCCACGGCTTGAGGGCGCGCAGCACCTTGAGCTTCTCGTCTCGAATTGCATCGGCATGTGCGTTGATCGGCGGCTCCATGCCGATGGCGCAGACGAGCTGCAATGCATGGTTCTGCACCATGTCCCGCAGCGCGCCCGTCTGGTCGTAGAAGCTCCCGCGCTTCTCCACGCCCAGGTCTTCGGCGATCGTGATCTGGATGTTCGCGATGTGCTCGCGGCGCCAGATCGGCTCGAAGAGCGCATTGCCGAAGCGCATCGCGAACAGGTTCTGCACCGATGGCTTGCCAAGGTAATGGTCGATGCGGAACACCTGATGCTCCGCGAGAACCTGGCACACGGCCTTGTTGATCGCACGGTTCGAGGCCAGGTCGTGGCCCAGCGGCTTTTCGAGCACGACACGCGTCTGCGGCCCATTGAGGCCGGCCGCGGCGATCTGCTCGACCACTTGCGTGAAGAGCGCCGGCGCCGTGGCCAGGTACATCACCACGGTGCCGGCATTGCGCGCCTTCAGCACCCGGGCCAGCTTTTCATAGTCGGCGGGCTGCGACAGGTCCATGCGCAGGAAATAGAGCAGGGACGCGAACTTCTTGAACTCCTCCGGCGTCGGCCGCTTGGCGCCCTCGACCGCCTCGAAGCGCGACTGGATCAGTTCGCGGTAGGCGTCGTCGGAAAGATCATCGCGCGCCACGCCGATGATGCGGCCGTCTTCGGGCAGGCTGCCATGCCGGAACGCCTGAAACAGAGCAGGCATCAGCTTTCGCCATGCGAGATCACCGGTACCGCCAAAGAGGACGAGGTCGAAACTCATGGATACATCCGTAGGGTTGTGTGGGGCGAGCATGAAGCTTGCCTCGAATGGTACTTGTACCGATCTGTAGAGCGGCACCTCCGGGCTAAGCTGAAATGCAACAGGGAGGACCCATTGTTCTGGAGAGGTCCTGGATGAAGAAGATTTTCAGCATGACGGTGATGGCTGCGTTGGTCGGCATGTCTGCCGGCGCTTCGGCCCAGACTGTCAACGTCATCTGTTCGGTCCAGGCCGACTGGTGCAACATGATCGCGACCGTGTACGCGCGGACCACGGGCGTCAAGCTCAACATGGCGCTCAAGGGCTCGGGCGAGGCGCTCGCGCAGCTGATTGCGGAGAAGGACAACCCCAAGACCGACGTCTGGTTCGGCGGCACGGGCGACCCGCATCTGCAGGCGGCCGAATCGGGCCTCACGCTCGAATACAAGTCGCCGACCTTGTCGCAGCTCTATCCGTGGGCCCAGCAGCAGGCGCAGCAGTCCGGCTACAAGACGGTCGGCATCTATTCGGGCCCATTGGGCTTCGCCTACAACACGGAACTGGTGCAGAAAAAGAAGCTGCCCGTGCCGCGTAGCTGGGCCGATCTGCTGAAGCCCGAATACAAGGGCGACATCCAGGTGGCGAATCCGGCGTCGAGCGGCACCGCCTACACGATGATCGCGACGCTCGTCCAACTGATGGGTGAAGACAAGGCCTTCGAGTATCTCAAGGGCCTGCACCGCAACGTCGGCCAGTACACGCGCTCCGGCACCGGACCGATCAAGGCGGTCGCGCGTGGCGAGACCGCGGTGTCGATCAGCTTCGTGCACGACGCCCCGCAGGAAAAGATGCAAGGCTTCCCGGTGGAGACCACCACGCCTTCGGAGGGCACGGGCGCCGAGATCGGCTCCATGAGCATCGTGAAGGGTGCGCGCAACCTCGAGCAGGCGAAGAAGTTCTACGAATGGGCGCTCACGCCGCAGGCGCAGACCTTCGGCGCCGCGGCAAAGCAATACCAGTTGCCTTCGAACAAGGCGACGGCTGTGGACCCTAACGTGCCGGACTTCAAGAAGATCAAGATGATCGATTACGACTACGCGAAGTACGGCGCGAGCGCCGAGCGCCGGCGCCTGATCGCGCGCTGGGAGAAGGACGTCAACTCGCTCCCACGCTAGCGTGCCTGTGTCCTCCGCACTCGCTGGGCGCCGCAGCGCCAACACACCCATCTGGATATGCATCGCGACCGGCGTGATCGGCTATGTCGCGCTGCCCTGGTATGCGATTCAGGACACCTCCTGGTACGAGGCGCTTCCGCAAGTCGTCAGTGCAGGAGAAGGCGCGAACGGCGTGATGCAGGCGGAGCTGCAGGGGCGGAGCTGGCTCTACATCGGGCTGATCGGACTGGCGATATGCGCCCTCGGCGGCTTGCTGCGCGCTGGCCTTGCACAAGGCCGGTTGCTGCTTGTCGGCGGCGCGGTGGGCAGCGTGGGGCTGGCGCTCGGCGGCTTCCTCATCGGCGCGCGCGGCTGGAGTTTTGCCTTTCTCAACGGCCACCTCGGTGAACTGTCGCTGAATCAGTTCGGTATCGGCGCGGGCGGCGCCGTCGCCGTCGTGTCGCTGGTGCTGCTTGCGGCCTTCGGGTTGGCGCGACTGGGTTTCTACAAAGGCGACCTGTTCGTTTCCGGCGCAGTGATCGCATGCGGCGTGCTGATGGCCTTGTTCATCGCCTACCCCGTGAGCAAGGCGCTCGCGGGCGCCTTCATCGATGAGGACGGGGGATGGTCGCTGGCCGCCTTTGTTGCACGCCTCGGCACGGAGCGGATCTGGGGGTTGGGGTGTCTCGCGGGCGGTGTGCGTTGTGGCGTGGCCTGGAACACGCTGGCGCTGGCGCTGCTCACCGCCGTGGGCACCACCTTCCTCGGCACGCTGATGGCGCTGATGGCCGAGCGCGGGAGCAGGCGCTGGCAGGGACCGCTGCGCGTGCTCGCACTGCTGCCCATCATCACGCCGCCCTTTGTCGTCGGTCTTGGCCTGATCCTGCTGTTCGGCCGCGCCGGCGTGGTCAACCAGTTCCTCGAAAGCAGCTTCGGCATCGAACCCACGCGCTGGTTCTACGGCATGCCGGGCGTGCTCGTCGCGCAATTGTTCGCCTTCACGCCGATCGCCTTCATGATCATGCGGGGCGTGGTGCAGGGCGTGTCGCCGAGCCTGGAAGAGGCCGCGCAGATGCTTCGCGCCGACCGTCGCCGTACCTTCTTCACCATCACGCTGCCTTTGCTCAAGCCTGGACTCGCGAACGCGTTCCTCGTCGGCTTCATCGAAAGCATTGCGGACTTCGGCAACCCGATCGTCGTGGGCGGCCAGTTCTCGGTGCTGTCGACGGACATCTTCTTTGCGATCGTCGGTGCACAGTACGACCAGGGTCGCGCCGCATCGCTGGCCTGGGTGCTGACGATCTTTGCGCTCGGCGTGTTCGCGATCCAACGCTGGGTGCTCGGCAAGCAGAGCTACACGACGGTGACAGGAAAGGGCGATGCCGGCATCCCGATGGCCTTGCCCGACGGCGTGCGCCGCACCACCTACTGCATTGCGCTGCCGTGGATCGCATTCACCGTGGTCGTCTATCTTTTCGCCTTCGCGGGTGGTTTCGTTCAGACCTGGGGGCGCGACTACACCTTCACGCTCAACCATTTCAAGAATGCCTTCGCGCTGGAATGGGGACAGTTCGGCCTGGTGTGGGCGGGCACGGCGTGGAATTCGCTGATCACGACCGTCAAGCTCGCGGGCATCTCGGCGCCGCTGACGGCGAGCTTCGGCCTGCTGATCGCCTGGCTGCTGGCGCGCAATGAGTTCAAGGGGCAGGGCGCGTTCGAGTTCGCGGCGCTCCTGGCCTTCGCGATTCCCGGCACGGTGCTCGGCGTCAGCTACATCCTGGCGTTCAACGTGCCGCCCCTCGAACTCACGGGCACGGGCCTGATCATCGTGCTGTGCTTCATCTTCCGGAACCTGCCGGTGGGCGTGCGAGCGGGGACGGCGGCATTCAAGCAACTCGACCGTTCGCTCGACGAGGCATCGCTGATGCTGCGCGCATCGACGTCGCAGACGCTCTTCAAGGTGGTGCTGCCGCTGCTCAAGCCGGCCCTGGTGGCGGCGCTGGTCTACAGTTTCGTGCGCGCCATGACGACGGTGAGCGCGGTGATCTTCCTGGTCACGGCCGAGAACGAGCTGGCGACGACCTACATCATCGGGCGCGTCGGCAACGGAGACTATGGCCTGGCGCTCGCATACTGCACGGTGCTGATGATCCTGATGTCGATCGCGATTGCGCTCGTGCAACTCGTCGTCGGCGAGCGCAAGCTGGGACGGCGCAAGGTCGGCATTCCGGCCATTGCGGCCCCGGTGCATTGATGACGGAAAAATTCATGAGCAACGGCATCGAACTTCGCGACATCACCAAGCGCTACGGCAACGACGCGCGCACGCCCCTGGCGGTAAAGGGCGTCAGCTTCGAGGTGCCGGCGGGCACCCTGACCACCATCCTCGGTCCCTCGGGCTGCGGCAAGACGACCATCCTGCGAATGATTGCCGGACTCGAGTCGCCGACCTCCGGCTCGATCCTCATGGGTGGCCGCGACGTCACGACGCTGGGGCCGGCCGAGCGCAACGTGAGCATGATGTTCCAGAGCTATGCGCTGTTCCCGCACATGAACGTGATCGAGAACGTGAGCTACGGGCTGCGAATGAGCGGTGTGCGCAAGAACGAGGCGACGGCGCGCGCGCGGGACGCGCTCAAGGGCGTGGGCCTGGTCGGCTTCGACGAGCGCCTGCCGAGCGAGCTGTCCGGCGGACAGCAGCAGCGCGTGGCGCTCGCCCGCGCGCTGGTGCTGGAGCCCGCCGTGCTGCTGTTCGACGAACCGCTCTCCAACCTCGATGCACGGCTGCGCCGCGAGATGCGCGAGGAGATCCGCAATCTGCAACGGCGGCTTCACCTCACCGTCGCCTACGTCACGCACGACCAGAGCGAAGCGCTCGCGGTCAGCGACGAGATCATCGTGATGGACCATGGCGTCATCGCACAGCGCGGAACGCCCGAGCAACTCTACGGCCATCCCGAAAGCGAATTCGTAGCCGGCTTCATGGGCGAGGCGATGGTGTTTCCCGCGCTGGCCCAGCCCGATGGACGGGTGCAGATGGGGCCGCTGATGCTGACGCCCGGCTACCCGATCGCGCCTGGCATCGTCAAGGTCGCGGTGCGGCCGGAGGCGTGGTACATCGGCGCGGCGGTCGGCCTGCCGGCGATCCTGCGCAAAGCGGCTTTCCTGGGCAACTTTTACGAGTACGCTTTCGACACCGCACTCGGTTCGGTGTTCGTGGTGTCGACAGATCTCGCCCACCCTTTGGCAGCCGGTGCGGAGACCCACCTTTCTCTCACCAGTCACGGCGTTTCCATCGTGCCTGCCGCCCTATGAATGTTGTCTTCGATCTGGGTGCCGTGCTCCTGACCTGGGAGCCCGTGGCACTGGTGCAAGCGAATTTCGAGCCTCACGCGCCGACCGCCGAGGCGGCGCATACGCTGGCCGGCCAGATGTTCCATCACGAGGATTGGCTCGGCTTCGATCGAGGCACGCACAGCCTGGACGATGCCATCGGCCGCATGGCCCTTCGCCTCGCCCTGCCGGCCGACCGGCTCAGCGACGTGCTGGCACCGATGGGCGAAAGGCTCGAGCCGATCGCCGTCACGGTGGACCTTCTGGCGTCGCTGCGCGCGCGCCGCGACGCGGGGGAAGACTTGCGGCTCTATTACCTTTCCAACATGCCCGCGCCCTATGCGCGTGTGCTGGAGTACCGCCATGCCTTCTTCCGATGGTTCGACGGCGGCATCTTCTCTGGCGACGTGCGCGTGATCAAGCCGCAACCCGAGATCTACGGGTTGCTCGCCGAGCGCTATCGGCTCAAGGGGGCGGAGACAGTGTTCATCGACGATTCGCTCGCCAACGTCGTGGCGGCGCGCGAATTCGGCTGGCACGCGATCCATTGCGAGCGGCCGAGCGCCGTGCCCGCGCAACTGGCGGCCTACCTGCCTGTCAACTCGACCTTGTCGACGTCGAAACCCAGCGTGCGGGCGTAATCGAGTTCCGCCTGCAGCGCGGCCTCGTCGAGCCGGGGGGCGCGCGACAGCACCCACAGGTACTGGCGGTTCGGCGTGCCGACCAGGGCGACCTGGTAGTCGCGGTCGAGCTTCAGGATCCAGTAGTCCCCCCAAACCAGCGGCAGCCAGCTCAGCCATTCGGGCGCGAAACGCACTTCGAGCCGTCCCGCGCCGGGCTGGCCGGCGACGGGCACCACCCGGGCCGAGCCCACGGATTCGTCGAAGTTTCCGTCAGCCAGGATGCAACGATTGCGCACTTCCACGCCGCCGTCGTCCAGCAACGTGTACTCGGCCGTGACGGGGCCAGTGCACTGCTTCTGGAAACGGTTGGGCAGGCGTGCCTGCTCGTGCCACACGCCCGCGTAGCGCTTCAGGTCGACCGGCGCCACGACCTGGAGCGGAGCGCGCATCAGCGGTGCGCCGTCGGCGGGGCCGGCAACGGTTTGCGCGCGTGCGGCGCGGGTACTCGACAGTGCCAGCAGGGTCAACGCGCCGCCGACGCAGAAGGCCGTCGCCAGCGTGCCGATGGACGCGCTGTGGACGCGGTCATCGAAGACGACGGTGGGAGGCGGGGCGCGGCGGGTGCGAAATGGCATGGCGTTTCTCCGGAGGACGGTCAGGCAAGCGGCAAGGTTAGTGAGCCGCCACGCCAAGCCACGTCAGCCGGGGACCACACGGTCTGTAGTTTTGCGGCGGGATAATGGCCGAATGAACCAACTCGATGCCCTCCGTCAATGGACCACCGTAGTGGCCGACACCGGTGATTTCCGTCAACTGGCCCAGTTCAAGCCCCGGGACGCGACGACCAATCCGTCGCTGATCCTCAAGGCCGTGCAAAAGCCGGAATACCGCCCCTTGCTGGACGAAGCGGTCAACAAGCACAACGGCCAGCCGATCGACGAAGTGATCGACCGGCTGCTGGTGCGCTTCGGCACCGAGATTCTTTCGATCATCCCGGGCCGCGTCTCGACCGAGGTCGATGCACGGCTGAGCTTCGATACGCAAGCGACCATCGCCCGCGCGGAGCGCATCGTGGCGCTCTATCGTGCGGAGGGTGTCGATGTCGGGAAGCGCCTGTTGATCAAGATCGCCTCCACCTGGGAAGGCATCGAGGCGGCGCGGCAGCTCGAGAAGATGGGCATCCACTGCAATCTCACGCTGCTGTTCTCCTTCGCGCAGGCGGTGGCCTGCGGGGCGGCCGGGGTGCAACTGATCTCACCCTTCGTCGGGCGCATCTACGACTGGTACAAGAAATCGGCCGGCAGCAACTGGAACGAAGCAGACAACGCCGGCGCCAACGACCCGGGCGTGAAATCGGTGCGTCAGATCTTCGACTACTACAAGAAGCACGGCATCGCTACGGAGGTCATGGGCGCGAGCTTCCGCAATGTCGGGCAGATCGCCGCGCTCGCCGGCTGTGACCTGCTCACCATCAGTCCCGAACTCCTGGGCGAGCTCGCCGCCAGCGATGCGCCCTTGAGCCATGCGCTGGACGCCGAGGCGGCCCAGCGCCTCGACATTCCGAAGCTGACACTCGATGAACCGACGTTCCGCTTTGCGCTGAACGAAGACGCGATGGCGACCGAAAAGCTCGCCGAGGGCATTCGCGCGTTCGCCGCCGACGCGGTCAAGCTCGAAAAGCTGATGGAGGCCACATGACGAGAACCCGTTGCGATCGCACGGCCGCATGGGCCGAACTCCAGTTGCACTACGACAAGGTCGGCCTCGGCTTCGATGTGCGGAAGGCCTTTGCTGCCGACCCGAAGCGCTTTGGCGCCTTGAGCCAGTCGGCGCCGTATCTCTTCGCCGACCTGTCGAAGAACCTGACCGATACGCGGACGGAAGAGCTGCTGCTGGCCGTCGCCCGCGAATCGGGCCTAGAGGCGCATCGTGACGCAATGTTCGCGGGCGAGCACATCAACGAGACCGAAAACCGTGCGGTGCTGCATACGCTGCTCAGGCGGCCGGCTTCGGCGCCCGTCACCGGCGACCTCGCCGCCGCCTTTGGCGACGTGCAGTCCACGCTGACGGCGATGCTGGCGTACGCCGAGGAAGTCCGCGCCGATCACACGATCACCGACGTGGTCAACATCGGCATCGGCGGCTCCGATCTCGGGCCGCAGATGGCGGTGCTGGCGCTCGACCAGTTCGTCGCGCCCGGCAAGCGATTCCACTTCGTCTCGAACGTAGACGGCCATGAGCTGGCCGGCGTGCTGCGCGGCCTGGCGCCCGAGCACACGCTGTTCCTGATCGCGTCGAAGACCTTCACCACGGCCGAGACGATGGCGAACGCGCAGTCGGCCAAGCGCTGGTTCGAGCAGTCCGGCAGCGTGGACATCGCCCGCCATTTCGCTGCGCTCACGACCAATGTCGAAGCAGCGCGCGCCTTCGGCATCGAGACGACCTTCGGCTTCTGGGATTGGGTCGGCGGCCGCTACTCGCTGTGGTCGGCCATTGGCCTGCCGATCGCGCTGGCGATCGGCGCGGATGGCTTTCGCGGCCTGCTTGCCGGCGCCCATGCGATGGACGAGCACTTCCGCACGGCGCCGCTCGCGCAGAACCTGCCCGTGCGCCTGGGCCTGCTCGACGTCTGGCATCGCAATTTCCACCGCTTCACCAGCCGAGGCATCGCCCCGTACCACAGCGCGCTCAGGCGCCTGCCTGCCTACCTGCAGCAGCTCGAAATGGAGAGCAATGGCAAGCAGGTGGACATGGCCGGCAAGCCGCTGACTTTCGGAACCTCGCCCGTGCTGTGGGGCGAACCGGGCACCAATGGCCAGCACGCGTACTTCCAGATGCTGCACCAGGGCACGGACGTGGTTCCGCTCGAATTCATCGCCGTGCGCGATGCCGCGCACGACCTCGATGGCCATCATCCCAAGCTGCTGGCCAACGCACTCGCGCAGGCCCAGGCGCTGATGGTCGGCCAGCGCGACGAGGGTGGCCACCGGAGCTTTCCGGGCAACAGGCCAAGCACCTTCTTCGTGATGGAAGAGCTGACGCCCGAGTCGCTCGGCGCCTTCCTGGCGCTCTACGAGCACCGCGTGTTCACCAGCGGCTCGCTCTGGGGCATCAACAGCTTTGACCAGTGGGGTGTCGAACTCGGCAAGGTGCTGGCCAAGGACATCGAGCCACGGCTCGCCTCGGGCAACGCCCAGGGGCTTGATGCCTCCACCGCCGGCCTGCTCGAACGCTTGCGCCAGCGCGTTTGAAGGGCCGGGAAGGCCGGCGAACCGCTCGATATGATGACCGCGGGGTTTTCCCGTGGGAATCAACAAGAGGAGTTTGCACATGAACTTTCAACAGGCCGTTCAGACCTGCTTTCGCAAGTACGTGGACTTTTCGGGTCGGGCAGCGCGACCCGAGTACTGGTGGTTCATCCTGGCGTACGTCGTCGCCGCGTTCGTGGCCGGCTTCGTTCACGAGTACATCTACTTCATCGTGGTGCTCGTCTTCCTGTTGCCGCTGCTGGCGGCCGGCGCGCGCCGTCTGCATGACATCGGTAAGAGCGGCTGGTGGCTGCTGCTCGGGCTGATCCCGGTCATCGGTGGCCTGGTGCTCCTCTATTTCACGGTGCAGCCGAGCCAGCCCGAGTCCAATGAGTACGGGCCGCCACCTGCGCCGGTGCCGGCCGGCGCCTGACCCTGCTGCCGTGAATCGTTCGGCGCCGCTCAGGCGCCGGACCTCACCAGTACCGGTTTCACGCGATAGATCTCGGGAAACACGCGCTTCAGGTTGTCGACCTTCGGCAGGTCGTTGAAGGCGATGTACGGGTGGTCCGGGTTGCGCGTCATGAAGTCCTGGTGGTAGCCCTCAGCCGGATAGAAGGCCTTCAGCGGCTCGATGGTGGTGGCGATCGGCTTGCCGAACACCTTGGCCTTGTCGAGCTGGGCGATGTAGCTCTTAGCGATGCGCGTCTGCTCGGCATTGGCCGGGAAGATCGTCGAACGGTATTGCGTCCCGGTGTCCGGCCCTTGCCGGTTCAGCTCCGTCGGATTGTGGGCGACTGAAAAATAGATCTGCAACAGCCGGCCGAAACTGATCTGCCGGGGGTCGTAGGTGATGCGAACCGCTTCAGCGTGGCCGGTATTGCCCAATCCAACAGCGTCATAGTTCGCCGAGGCGGCATCGCCGCCGGCATAGCCCGAGACGGCGCTGTTCACGCCCTTGACGTGCTGGAACACCCCCTGCACCCCCCAGAAACAGCCACCCGCAAGGACGGCTGTCTCGGACGCCGCGTCAGCCGCCGTCTGATCGTCCTTGGGCGACGGAATGACCACGGCGCGCTCGGCCGCCATCGACGGCGCGGCCCGCCACAGACCCAGTCCCGCCAACGCGGCGAGCGCTGCAAGCACCGGTCGCCGTGGCAGGGTGATGGACTCGGTGGAATTCGGCTGGATGGGCGCTTTCATGACTGCTGGCTCCTTGTGTCTTCGCAGTGTGGCGCTTTTTCCCCCAAAACGAAAAAACCCCGCAGCGTGAGCCGCGGGGTTCCTTGTTGGCTGGAAAGCCGGGCGTGAATTACATGCCCATGCCGCCCATGCCACCCATGCCGCCCATGTCGGGCATGCCGCCGCCGGCAGCTTCGTCCTTCGGTGCGTCGGCGACCATGGCTTCGGTCGTCAGCAGCAGCGAGGACACCGAAGCGGCGTTCTGCAGTGCGGTGCGGGTCACCTTGGTCGGGTCCAGGATGCCGAGCTCGAGCATGTCGCCGTAGCTGTCGTTCTGGGCATTGAAGCCGTAGTTGCCCTTGCCGGCCAACACAGCGTTCACGACCACCGAGGCTTCGCCGCCGGCGTTGTTGACGATCTCGCGCAGAGGCGCTTCGATGGCCTTGAGCACCAGCTTGATACCGGCGTCCTGGTCGGCGTTGTCGCCCTTGAGCTTGTCGCCCACGGCTTGCTTGGCGCGCAGCAGGGCCACGCCACCACCGGCAACCACGCCTTCTTCCACTGCAGCGCGAGTGGCGTGCAGGGCGTCTTCGACGCGAGCCTTCTTTTCCTTCATTTCGACTTCGGTGGCAGCGCCAACCTTGATCACTGCAACGCCGCCGGCCAGCTTGGCCACGCGTTCTTGCAGCTTTTCGCGGTCGTAGTCGCTGGTGGCTTCTTCGATCTGCACACGCACTTGCTTGACGCGGGCTTCGATGTCGCCGGCGGCACCGGAGCCGTCGATGATGATGGTGTTTTCCTTGCCCACTTCGATGCGCTTGGCCTGGCCGAGGTCGGCCAGCGTCACCTTTTCAAGGGTCAGGCCCACTTCTTCAGCGATGACCTTGCCGCCCGTCAGGATGGCGATGTCTTCCAGCATGGCCTTGCGACGGTCGCCGAAGCCAGGTGCCTTGACGGCCACGACCTTCAGGATGCCGCGGATGGTGTTCACGACCAGGGTCGCCAGGGCTTCGCCTTCGACTTCTTCGGCGATGATCAGCAGCGGACGGCCGGCCTTGGCCACTTGCTCCAGCGTGGGCAGCAGGTCGCGGATGTTGCTGATCTTCTTGTCGAACAGCAGCACGAACGGGTTCTCGAGGATCGCGCTTTGCTTTTCGGGGTTGTTGATGAAGTAGGGCGACAGGTAGCCGCGGTCGAACTGCATGCCTTCGACGACGTCGAGTTCGCTGTCGAGCGACTTGCCGTCTTCCACGGTGATCACGCCTTCCTTGCCGACCTTGTCCATCGCGTCAGCGATGAGCTTGCCGATGGTTTCGTCGCTGTTGGCCGAGATCGAGCCGACTTGCGCGATTTCCTTCGAGGTGGTCGTGGCCTTGGAAGCCTTCTTCAGCTCGGCGACGAGGGCGGTGACCGCCTTGTCGATGCCGCGCTTCAGGTCCATCGGGTTCATGCCGGCAGCCACCAGCTTGAAACCTTCGCGAACGATGGCTTGTGCCAGCACGGTCGCGGTGGTGGTGCCGTCACCGGCGTTGTCCGAAGTCTTGGAAGCCACTTCCTTCACGAGCTGGGCGCCCATGTTCTGGAGCTTGTCCTTGAGTTCGATTTCCTTGGCGACGGACACGCCGTCCTTGGTCACGGTGGGGGCGCCGAAGGAGCGCTCGAGCACCACGTTGCGGCCCTTGGGGCCCAGGGTCACTTTGACTGCGTTGGCGAGGATGTTCACACCTTCGACCATGCGCGCGCGGGCTTCACCGCCGAAGACTACGTCTTTTGCTGCCATGAGATTTCTCCGAGATTCAGTTGGATGGGGGATGAGGGCTTGAGAAAATTACTTCTCGACGACTGCGAACAGGTCGTCTTCCTTCATGACCAGCAGTTCGTCGCCGTCGACCTTGACGGTCTGGCCGCTGTACTTGCCGAACAGGACGCGGTCACCGACCTTGACGCTCATCGCGCCGAGTTCGCCCTTGTCGTTCTTCTTGCCAGGACCGACGGCCAGCACTTCGCCCTGATCGGGCTTTTCGGCGGCGTTGTCGGGGATCACGATGCCCGAGGCGGTCTTGGTTTCGCTTTCAATGCGCTTGACGATCACGCGATCGTGCAAAGGACGAAGTTTCATTGCATCTCCTGATAAGAAACGGGGGTTTGGTTCGGGCGCCGGCGCGGTTGCCGGCTCCACAACGTCAAAAGCCGGCGTTGTTAGCACTCAGCTTGGACGAGTGCTAATCATAAGGGCCTTTTGCACACTTTCAAGAGCCTCCAGGCTCCAAAGCCGGGCAATCTGGGCGGATGGCACGGCTTTGACGCGCCGAGCCTGCCGGCGGCCTACATGGCTATCCTCCACCGTCTTGCAATGAATTTTCTCTGCAATATCAACGATGTAGGCATGAAAAAGTCGGACGCCAGCGAAGGCCAGTCGGCCTCGGAACTCATCTCGAACAAAATCGCCGACCTCGGGGACTGGCGCGGGAAAACCCTTGCCCGAATGCGCAAGCTCATCAAGGAGGCGGACCCGGACGTCGTCGAGGAGTGGAAGTGGATGGGCACGCCGGTCTGGTCGCACGACGGCATCGTCTGCACCGGCGAGTCCTACAAGAGTGTCGTGAAGCTCACCTTCGCCAAGGGCGCGTCGCTGAAGGATCCGGTCCGTCTCTTCAATTCGAGTCTTGACGGAAACACACGCCGGGCGATCGACATCCACGAAAGCGAAGAGGTTGACGAGTCCGCCTTCAAAGCGCTCATTCGCGAAGCGATCGACCTCAACAGTTCTGGCAAGTCGAAGTCTTCGAAGAAGCCGAAATCCTAGGCTCCCGTCCTTGCGTCAATCCGCTCGCTGAATCGTCTCTCCCTTCAGCGGTCCCATGTCGCGGATATTGAAGCGGTGGCGTTTCCAGCCTGCGTACGTACGGCGCCAGTTCACCAGCGACACGAAGTAGTACATCACCTTGAACATGAAGAGCGAGCGGCGGTAGGCAGGTCCGTGGTGGATGTCTGCCGCCAGCAGCGACATCAGCCCCTGCTTGACCTTGAAGGCGTTCTGCGGATGCATGAACATGTCGCGGATCGTGGGGTTGGTCACCCGATAGATGAACCACGAGTAGTCGCGCGGGCCCACGCGCATGCGCTGCTCGAGCGCGACGCGCGCCGGGGCGAGTTCGCCGGGGCAGTCGAGTGCTGTGGCGACCAACTTCGCGCCGTCGAAGGCGCTCTGCATCGCCAGGAACACGCCGGAGGAAAACATCGGGTCGATGAAGGTGTAGGCGTCGCCCACCATGAGGTAGCGCTCGCCGGTGGCGTGCGTGCTGGAGTACGAGAAGTTGCCCGTGGCGTGCACCTTGTCGTCGACCAGCGTGGCGTCCTTCAGCCGGTCCTTCAGCTCGGGGCACAGTGCGATGGTGTCGTAGAAGTACTCCTTCAGCGGCTTGTCGCGGGCTTTGAGGTAGTAGGCCCAGCAGACCGCGCCGACGCTGGTCGTGCCGTCGGCCAGCGGGATGAACCAGAACCAGCCGTGCTCGAACCAGCAGATGCTGATGTTGCCCTCGCGCCGGCCTTCCAGCCGCCGCGCGTTGCGGAAGTGGCCGAAGAGCGCCGTGCTGTTGTGGTCGGGGTTCTTCTGCTTGCACTTGAACTTGTTGGCGAGCAGGGTGTCCCGGCCGCTGGCGTCGACCACGAAGCGCGCGCGCCATTCGCGCGCCGCGCCGTCGTCGAGTTGCGCGCGAACGATGGCGCCCTCGTCGTCGAAGTCCACTTGTCGCACCTTCGCGCCTTCGAGAGTCAGCGCGCCTTTTTGCTCCGCGTTACGGAACAGCAGCGTGTCCAGTTCGGAGCGGCGCACCTGCCAGGCGAAATCCTTGGACGGATCCCAGCCTTCGGAAAAATCCACGTAGCTGCAGTAGTCCAGATCCGGCGGCACGAATTCGATGCCGAACTTCGGCATCCCGATCTTCTCGACCTGATCGCGCACGCCCAGCTTCTCGAACAAGGCGACATTGCCCGGCAGCAGCGACTCGCCGATATGGAAGCGCGGGTGGTGGTCCTTTTCGAGCAGGACCACCCGGCGGCCTTCCTGCGCCAACAACGTCGCAATCGTCGAGCCCGCCGGCCCGCCGCCGACCACCAGAACATCGCACTCCTGCCTTGCTTCCATGAAGGAACTCTCTCTTGAATTGATATGCGGCGTCAACGTCGCCACGGATGAAGGATGCCCCTGCGAAGTCGCGGGGTCTAGGTGCGCTTCGGCCTGTCGATGGGCTCCGGATTCTGCCGGCCGATCAGCGAGAGCAGCGGTCCCGTCGCGGCCGTCGTGACCAGCGCCATCACCAGCAGCATTGTGAAGAGCTCGGCGCCGATCAGTCCGGCATCGAGGCCGACCTTGATGACGATGAGCTCCATGAGCCCGCGCGAATTCATGAGCGTCCCGGTCGCCAGGCTTTCGCGCCATCCGTAGCCGCACACGCGCGCGCCAGCCGCACCGCCCACGATCTTGCCCACGCACGCCACGAGAAGAATGAGCCCCAGCGCGCCCAGCCCAGCACTGCCGAACGCGCCCGAGGAGGTGCCCAGGCCGGCCAGCGCGAAGAAAATTGGCATCAGCACGACGATCGACAAGGGCTCGATCCGCTTTTCCAGAGCGTGCAGCAGCCGGTCGTCGCGCGGCAGCGCGATGCCGAACAGGAACGCACCGAACACCGCATGCAGGTGCAGCCATTCGGTGAGCATGGCGCAAACGAAGAGGCCGATGAGCAGCGCTGCCAGCACCATCGGCGACGGTACGCCGTCCGGCGCATGCTTGCGAAGCTGCCTGGCCAGCAGCGGCTTCACGATCAGGAACACCACGGCCACCAGCACCGCCAGTCCCAGCGCGATGCGCACGAAGCCCTTCAGGCCGGCGCCCGCGCTCGCCAACGCGATGACCAGCGCCAACAGCACCCATGCCAGCGCGTCGACCACTCCTGCGGCGCCCAGTGACAACTGGCCGACACGAGTGCGGGTCATGTTGCGATCCTTGAGGATGCGCGCCAGGACCGGGAAAGCCGTGATCGACAGCGCCACGCCGAGAAAGAGCGCGAACGGCCAGAAAGCGACACCCGGCGGCGCGAGCGACGGATGCAGCGCCGGCGCGATCGCCACGCCCAGCGCCATCGGCAGCGCCATGCTCGACAGCCCGACCCAGCCTGCCGCTTTGAGTTGGGCCCCCATGCCGCTGGGTGCTCGGAGTTCGGCGCCGACGATGAACATGAACAGGACCACGCCCATCGTCGCCAGCGAGGACAAACCCAGCAGCGACGCAGGCGGGAAGAGTTGCGCATGCCATTGCGGGAACAGCGCGCCGAACACCACCGGCCCGAGCAGGATGCCGGCAGCCATCTCGCCAATGACCATCGGTTGACCCACCGCGCGCAGCGCAAGGCCGCAGGCGCGCGCGGTGACCAGGATGACGCTGAGCTGCAGGAAAAGGAGGGTCAGGGACATTGCGGGAACAGGTCTGGGGGGCGACGTAGTATCCCCTCATCGGCGCACTAGGCTCGAGCGACCTTGCCTCCCGAACGCCGTCGAGTGAGCGCCAGGTTGGCCGCCAACATGGCGGCGACCAGCGTGACCAGCCACGAGAAGTACACCCACAGCAGGAACATGGGGAGAGTGGCGAACGCCCCGTACAGTGCCTTGTAGGTTGGCACCTTGACGAGGTAGGCAGTGAAGCCGCGCTTGCCCAGTTCGAAGGCCATGCTGGCGATCAAGCCCCCCGCAGCGGCGTCGCGCAGCCGGACCTTGGTGTTCGGAACGAGGTAGAACATGCTCGTCAGTGCGATCACGCCGAGCATGAGCGGACCGAGGTCGACCACGAATGCGAGCGATGGTGGCAGCGCGCCGATCAACCCCTTGGAATTGCCCAGGAGGTACGACGTTGCCCAGAGACTCAGACCCAGAACGGGAGGCCCGACCACCAACATCAACAGGTACAAGCCGACCCTCTTGAAGAACGGCCGATTCTTTCGGACCTCCCACATCTGGTTCAGTGCATTCTCGACGGTCAGCAACATCGCGATGGCTGTGCCCAGCAAGAAGAGCGAGCCGACCCACGTCAGGCTGCTGGCGTTCGAGGCGAACTGGGTCAGGTACTTGAGGACCGTGCGTGCGATGTCCGCCGGAAGCAGCCTGCTCAACAAGAACTCTTGGAGCGCGTCCTTGAATCGCCTGAAGACCGGGAACTGCGTGAACAGAACGAAGCTCGCGGCCAGCAAAGGCACGATGGACAGCAAGGTTGTGAACGTCAGGCTCCCTGCAACCTGGGGCAAGCGCTCTTTCCTGGCGCGTTGGATCGTCAGACGGGTCAGGCTGAACATGTATTGCGGCGACGCGACTAAGCCTCGGTGACCGCGCATTTCGCTGAAGACTCCGGAGGAGACTGCAACGTCGTGGTGATGCCGTATAGCGCAAGCATCCCCAGCACGTGACCGATTGCGACGCCGGGTTCACCGGATTCGATCCGGGCGATCGTTTGGACGTGCACGCCCAGCCGGGCCGCCGCGGTGGCTTGGCCATCGCCGGCACTGGTCCGGGCCAGCTTGGCGGCCGCACCCATGTCCTTGATGGCCCGAAGGGCGTTGCTGTCGATGTCTGCAGAGATGCGCTTGCCTTGAGCCATGCGTGAATTGTCGCTGCACTGCGCGAAGGTCAGCCCGCGTCCTCGACTGTGTGACCCAGTTCCTGACCATACGCAACCTCCAGCGTGTGACCGTCCGGATCCCGCAGCAACGCCCAGTAGCCAACCGGAGGACCTGAATCCACGGGTTCTCGAGCCAGGCATTGCTCCTCTCGTGCAAGTTGACAGAGCCGATCGACTTCTTCCCGGGAACGCACTCCGACGCCCAGGTGCGCCATCGGCAGCAGCGGTTTGATTTCGTTCGCAGTTTCGATCAGAACGACGGCGAAAGGTCTTGTGCGGTCACTGACCCAAACGACCCCCGGGCGTGAATGCACAGCTTGCATACCGGCGTACTTTGAATAGAAAGCCACGCTGGCCGCGAGAGAGTGCACGGGAAGCGCGACATGCGTCAGGCCGATGTCCGACATGGTGGGAGCCGTTCTCTGGGCACCTAGAGCTTGCGTGCCATCGCCGTGGCTTGAAGTTCGGGCACGAGAGTCAGAAGGCGGCGTGTGAGCCAATACAGGTGGGACGCATCGATCGGGTTGGGCAACTTCAAGGTGTTGATCAAGCGCTGAGGACGATCCCCCAAGGGCAGGGCGGTCAGCGGCTCGAGGACCCTCGCGAGTTCCTGTCGCACCTGCTCGTCCACGAGATCATGCTCATCCAGACTGCGCCAGATGGCCTGGACTGCGCGTTCGCACAACTCGGCATCCGATGGCTTCGTCATTTCCATGGGATAGCCCAACGGGGGTATCGGCGGCATGCCCCGGGCTGGTCCGCCTCCGAGATGACTTCTTCGTGAGGGCATGTTCTGCTCCTTCAGGGTGCAGTCACGATACGCCGCACCAAAGTGAATCGCAACGGCGCACGCAATGAGGCAGTTTGGCGCATCTCAAGAGGGTGTCGTCCCCTTCACGGCCCACGCCAGTGCAGCATAGGAGCGAGGCCCATCGGCGTCGCCGTCGAGATAGGCTGCCTCGAGGGCACCTCGCAGGCGCTCCCGCCCGTCGTCCGTCAGGCTGGCGACGTACTCTGCGGCGGGGCCTTCGCTTCCCTCGTAGGGCGTCCAGTAGTCCGAGAAGGAGGCGAACTCCATGCGCATGACCAGGGAGGTTTCCACCACGTCCTTCAACCCGGCGTTGCGCCATGCCCGTTGCAGCTCTCCGGGCCGTGTCATGGGGCGCGTGTAGTTTCGTGCGCGGCGCTCCCTGGCATCGGGATCGAGTGCAGCAGCGGTGTCGAAGAACATCCGGTTCGCGATAAAGCCCCCTCGAACGTCCCATACGGCAGCGCCGACCACCCCGCCGGGCTTGGCCACGCGGCGCATCTCGGCGATCGCCTGCTCCGCCTGCGGCACGAAGTGCAAGACCAGCAGCGACAGCACCCGGTCGAAGTTGCCGTCCGGGAAGGGCAGCGCGCAGGCATCCGCCACCTCGAAGACGATGCGCGCATCCTGGTTGTGGCGCCTCGCGTGCTCGATGTAGGGCTGCGCCAGGTCGACGCCCCGAAGCTCGCCTGAGCCGGACCGCCGGGCCACCGCGAAAGTCAGGTGGCCGGTGCCGCAGCCGACGTCGAGCACGCGATCGCCTTCCGCAGTGCCGACGAAATCCAGGAAGGGAAGCGCAAGTTGCCGGCTCCAGCGGCCCATCACTCGCTCGTACGCATCGCCTTGCGTGGCCAGGTAGGTTGAAGAGGTGTTCATTGGGTGGCCTCCATGCGGGGCAACGTATGTTGCAGTTCAAGGCCGTCGGCTGCAACTCGCGGCGGATACACGGTCGACTACAGCCCCGAGAACCACCATGGGTCGCGGTTCGTCGAACTGGCGATGGTGGGGCTGGGCGGTTGCTACGTGCGGTGAACGGCAGGCGCCACGCCCGCGCCTTCGATGCCGTGCTTCTTCAGCGAGTCCGCCACGAAGCCCGAGGCCTTCATCTCCTCGATGAAACCGCTGAGCCACGCCTGCGATGCGACACGGCCCTTTGGCACGCCCATGGCCTGTTCGATGACCATGAAGCGCCTGGGCAGCAGGCGCACGCCGCCCACCCGCTTCGCATCCGCTTCCAGCTGCTGCTTCACGCCGGCGGCCACTTCGAGGTTCTGGGCGAGGAACAGGTTGGTCACTTCAGGCGAGGTCGGGGCGCGCACCAGGGAGGCGGACTTCAGCTCGCGCGTCAGGAACAGGTCGTAGGCGCTGCCCCGGCCCACGGCTACGCGTGTGCCGGGGCGGTCCACTTCCTCGTTGCGCTGAAGCGGCGAGTTGTTGCGCACCAGGTAGGCGCCTTCGATGATCACGTAGGGCGCCGTGTATTCCATGTCCGCCGCGCGGACCGGGTCGATCGCGACGAACGCGAGGTCGACTTGGCGCGCCTTGACCGCTTCCACCACGTTGCCCGCGGAGTTGAAGAGCACGAGCTCGACCGGCAGGTCGAGGCGTCGGCCCGCCTCGCGCGCGAGGTCCACCGACACGCCGCGCGGCTCGCCGGCTGCGTCCTTGCTTGCGAGGATCGGGTTGCCGAAGTTGATGGCGGCGCGCAGCTTGCCCGTGGCTCCCAACTCGGCCCTGGCCGCCGCGCGCGTGTCCGGCCGGGTGCTCGCGCAACCGGCCAGCAGCAGCCCGCCCGCGGCACAGAAGGAGCGGCGTGCGGCGTCCATCAGAAGTCGACCTTCTGGCCCGGCTCGGGCACCAGCACCCGCGTCGTGGAAGCGCCGAGCGCCGACGTGAACTCGGCCGGCGTTCCGCGCAGCAGCGGGAAGGTGCCGTAGTGCATCGGGATTGCGTAGCGGGGCTTGATCATGTCGCGTACGGCGGTGGCGGCATCCTGCGGCCCCATGGTGAAGTGGCCGCCGATCGGGATCAGCACCAGGTCGGGCTTGTACGTTTCGCCGATCAGCTTCATGTCGCCGTACAGGCCCGTATCGCCCATGTGCCAGATCTTGAAGCCGTTCTCCAGCTCGATGATGTAGCCCACCGGCTCGCCGCCGAAGTGCGTTTCCTCCTTGTCGGTGGCGGGGTTCTTCCACACCAGTTCGGACGAATGCTCGGCATGGACGGCGGTGATCTTCACACCGGTCGGGCCGAAGGGCGCGACCGTGCCGCTCTTGCCGAAGCGCTGCACCTGCGCCGTGGGCAGGATGCCCAGGCTCACGATGGCCGCTCCCATACCGCCGGCGTTGTAGACCGGCGCGTTGTTCAGCTTCGCGAGCGCCGGCGCGTCATTGAAGTGGTCGTAGTGCGCGTGCGTCACCAGGATCAGGTCGACCTTGCCCAGTGCATTCAGCTGCTTGAAGGCGGCCGGCGTCTTCGGGTTGGTGGTGAGCCACGGGTCGATCACGATGACCTTGCCGCCGGGCGTGGTGATGCGCATGGTGGCCTGGCCGAGCCAGAGCACTTCGGCCTTGCCCGCGGCGATGGTCCCCGGTTGCGCGGGCTGCAGCGCGGGCGCCTGCATGGCGGTGCCGGCGCACCCGGCGAGGGCGGCGGTGATGGCGGCGGCTGCAAGGAGGGAGCTGAGTTTCTTCATGTGCCTCTTTCGATCTCTCGTTGATGTGCCGCGCGCTGTGGTCGCGCGCGGACCTTGGGAAAAATGGACTACGGGCGCGCGAGGCTGGTCAGGACGCGAACGTCCGCGGCCTTGCCGAGCGACCAGCACGCGGCCAGCAGGTCGGAAGTCCGCTGCGCGCCGAGGATGCCGTCGGAGAGGCCGTGGAACTTGCGCTCCAGGTCGGCATCGCTCATCGGGCGCTGCAGCGAGCCGATCGCGTGTTCGACGAACACATGCTCGCGGCGGCCATCGGTGAGCACGGCCGTCACGTCGGCGCTGGCTTCGTCGATGCTGTCGTCCACCGTTGCCACGACCTTGCGGCGCAGTGCGACGACGTCGGGGCGGTTCACGATGTCGTCGGCGAATTCCTCTTCGGCCGCACGGCCGAACACCAGGCCGGCCGCACAGCCGTGGTACACGCTGAACTTGCCTTGCAGGCCGTCGGCCGGTTCCTTCTTGCCGGTGAGTTCGAGCACCAGCGAGTGCACCTTGAGTTCGATGCGCTCGATCTGCTCGGGCTTGATGCCGCGCTCGCGCAATTGCACGCAGGCGTCGATGCTCGGGTGAATCACGATGCCGCAGGCGAAGGGCTTGTAGCTGTTGAAGGAGATCTCGAAGCGCTCGCCCAGCTCGTCGGTGACTTCGTTCCACGCGTACTTGGTGGACACCACCTGAGCCCAGCCGCGCGGCGCCTCGATCGCCTTTGGGCTCGCGGTGTAGCCGTGCTTGGCCATCAGCGCAGCCATCAGGCCGGCGCGTGCCGCGCCGCCGGGATGGAAGGGCTTGGTCATGGTGCCGAACTGCTCGCGCAGGCCGACCGGTTGCGATGCGGCGATGCCGAGCGCCATCGCGGTGCGGTCCGCATCCAGACCCAGCAGGCGCGCGCAGGCCGCGGCCGCGCCGAACATGCCGGTGGTGCCGGTGATGTGCCAGCCGCGGTCGTAGTGGTCGGGATAGACCGTGTTGCCCAGGCGGCACGCCACGTCGATGCCGAGCACCAGCGCGTCGAGCACGGCGCGGCCGCTCGCACCGGTGTGCTCGGCCAACGCCAGCACGGCCGAGGCCACCGGACCGGCCGGATGGATGATGGTCTTGAGGTGCGTGTCGTCGAAGTCGAAGGTGTGCGAGCTGATGCCGTTGAGCATCGCCGCGTTCGCGATGTCGACTCTCTCGGCGCGGCCGAGCACGGCGGCTTGCGGCGCGGGCTGAAGTTCCTGCACCGCGGCCAGCGCGGCTTCGACGGCCTCGTGGCGCGCGGCGCCGACGGCGCAACCCAGCCAGTTGAGGAAAGTGCGATGAGCCTCGTGGTCTACCGCGTCGCTCCAGCCGCGCGAGGCGTGGCCGGCCACGTACTCGGCCAGGATGCGGGTGACGGGAGGGGCGTTGTGGTCGGCTGCGACCTGAGTATTGCGTGCCATGTGAAAGCTCTAGCTGGAAGGTTGAAAGAAAAAGTGCGAAAGGTGGTGGCGCGCTAGTTGTCGAGTTCGATCTTGCGGTCGCGGGCGAGCTTGGTCCATCGCGTGATGTCGGCGCGGATGTAGTCGGAGAACTCCTGGGGGCTCATGGGCATGGGCTCGACGGCTTCGACCGACAGCTTGTCGCGCAGGTCCGGCGCCTTGAGCACCGTGTTGAGCGATTCGTTGAGCTGGCGGACGACGTCCGCGGGCATGTTGGCCGGGCCGACCACGCCATACCACTGCATGGCGTCGAAGCCCTTGAGGCCCAGTTCTTCGAGCGTCGGCACGTCCGGCACCGCGGGATGGCGCGTCAGACCCGTGACGGCCAGTGCGCGCACGCGCCCCGACTTGAGGTGCGGCATCGCCGCGGCAAGGCCCGGGAACATCACCTGGGTCTGCCCGCCCACGAGGTCGGTGAACGCCGGTGCGATGCCGCGATAGGGCACATGCACCATGAATACCCCGACCTGCTGCTTGAACAGCTCCATCGTCAGGTGGGTGAGCGAGCCCGCGCCGGAGGAGCCATAGCTGACCTTGCTCGGGTTGGCCTTCACGTAGGCGACGAACTGCTTGAAGTCCTTGGCCGGCACATCGGCATTGACCACCAGCACGTTGGGCGTGCCGCCGATCATGCCGATGGGCGTGAAGTCCTTGACCGCGTCATAGGGCAGGCGACGCGTGGCGGGTGCGGTGCCGTGGGTGGCGACATAGCCCTGCATCAGCGTGTAGCCGTCCGCGGGCGAGCGTGCGGTGTTCTGCGAGGCGATCACGCCGCCGCCGCCGGCCTGGTTGTCCACCACGAAGGTCTGGTTCAGCACCTTGCCCCAGCGCTCGGTGACGGTGCGGCCGATCATGTCGCTGCCGCCGCCGGCGGACACCGGCACGATGTAGCGGATGGGCTTGTTCGGATAGCCCTGGGCGTGGGCCAGTCCGTGCAGTCCGACGAGGGTCGGGGGAAGCGCGAGGACGAAGGCGCGTCGTTTCATGGTCTTGTCTCCTGTTGTCTTGAAAAGTCGGGGGCTGGTGCGTCAGCCCGTCAGGCCCGAAAGCCGGGTGTAGGCATCGCCGACGTGGCGCGCCATGAGCCTTTCGCAACGGGTGACGTCGCCGTCGCGAAGCGCGCGGGCGATCGCCACGTGTTCGGCGATCGAAGCGCGCATGCCCATGTCCTGCGAAAGATTTTTCAGGCGCGAGAGGTGCAGCTTCTGCACCACGCCGCGGTAGGTGTCCGCCAGCGCGTGGTTGCCTGCGGCTTCGACGATCGCCCAGTGGAAGTTCAGGTTCTCGCGGTAGTAGCGCTGTACGTCGTGCGCTGCGAAGGCAGCGTTCATGTGCGCGATGGAGGCATCGAGCGCATCGGCCAGCGCGATGCGCGCTGCATCGCCAAGCCGTGCCGCGCGGCGGCCCGCAAAGCCATCGAGCAGCCCGCGCATTTCGTAGAGATCGCGCAGTTCTTCGGCGCCCGGTTCGCGCACGAACACGCCGGCGTGCTTGCGGGCCACGACGAGGCCCGTGCTTTCGAGTTCGCGCAGCGCCTCGCGCACCGGTACGCGCGACACGCCCAGGCGTGCGGCGATGTCGGGCTCGTTGATGCGCTGGCCCGTCGGCAGGTCGCCGCGCAGGATCATGGCCAGCATGTCGTCGCGCACCAGCTTGGCGAGCGGAACGTCTCGCACGGTCGAGAGTTGGTCGGAGGGGAGGTCGGAGAGCCAGGGCAGCATGCGGAAGTCCGTTGTGGTCCGCATATCGTATACGACAGCGTCATGAAATGTCCACGCTTTCGATAAAAGTGTTGACACTTTGGCGATGGATGCAAACAATCAAGGTCATTCAAAGGTCATCCAAGTTCAATCCGAATGCCCCATCTGCCTGCCTCATCCGCCCTGCAACGCTTCCGCGTGGTCGATCTGACCCAGGTCCGTGCCGGCCCCACCGCCTGCCGTCAATTGGCTGACTGGGGCGCCGACGTCATCCAGGTGCAGATGCCCGAACACATGCGCGGCGACGACACCCTCGGCGGCCAGGACGGCTCCGACTACCAGTACACCCACCGCAACAAGCGCTCGATCACGCTCAACCTCAAGGAAGACGAAGGCATCGCCACCTTGAAGCGTCTGATCGCGGGCGCCGACGTGGTGGTGGAGAACTTCCGTCCGGACGTGAAGTTCCGCCTGGGCATCGACTACGAGACGCTTGCGGTGGACAACCCCGGGCTCGTCTACGCCAGCATCTCCGGCTTCGGCCAGACAGGGCCGCTCGCCACGCGTCCGGGCTTCGACCAGATCGCGCAGGGCATGGGCGGCCTGATGTCCGTGACCGGCTTGCCGGGCGATGGCCCGGTGCGCGTCGGCATTCCGATCGCCGACCTGTGCGCGGGCATCTTCGCGGCGCAAGGCATCCTCGTCGCCCTGCTGGAGCGCGAGGCCTCCGGCAAGGGCCAGTGGCTGCACACCTCGTTGCTGGAGTCGATGGTCTACATGATGGATTTCCAGACCTCGCGCTACCTGATCGACGGCGAGGTCGGCCATCAGGCGGGCAACTTCCACCCGACCAGCATCCCGACCGGTGTCTACAAGGCCCGCGACGGCTACCTCAACATCGCCGTGTTCGGCTCCAAGATCTGGGAGCGCTTCTGCAACATCCTCGGCGCGCCCGAATGGATCACCGACGAGCGCTACCACGACAAACCCTCGCGCTCGATCAACCGCGATGCGCTCAATGCCGAGATCAACCGGCGTCTTGCCGCGCACGACCGCAGCCACTGGATCGAGCAGTTCAATGCCGGCGGCGTGGCCTGCGGCCTCATCAGCGACATGCGCGAAGTCTTCGCCGAGCCGCAGATCGAGCACCTCGGCATGGTCAAGGAAGTCGTATCGGCACGGCTCGGCCCGCAGCGGCTGATCGGCCAGCCGATGCAACTGGAGCGCACGCCCAGCACCATTGCCCGCGCTGCCCCGCGGCGCGGCGAACACACGGAGGAAGTCCTGCTCGAACTGGGCATCGGTTCGGACGACCTCGCCCGCATGAAAGCGACCGGAGTTTTCTAATATGTCGAATCCCGCCTACGAATCCACCACCGAGCGAGTCCAGACCTGGCTCGACGGCACCACGCTGCACATCCGCTTCAACAACCCGGCGCGGCACAACGCGCTGTCGGTCGACATGTGGGAGGCCGTGCCGCCGCTGCTGCGTGTCGCGCAGGACGACGACAGGGTGCGCCTCGTCGTGTTCACCGGCGCGGGCGAGAAGGCTTTCGTCTCGGGCGCCGACATCTCCGAGTTCGAAGACATGCGCGCGGCGCGCGAGGCCGTGACCCGCTACGAGGCGATGGCCGAGGAAGCGCTGATGAGCATTCACGACTTTCCCAAGCCCACGCTCGCCTGCATCCGTGGTTACTGCATCGGCGGCGGCGTCAATGTGGCGATCAGCTGCGACATCCGCATCGCATCCGACGACTCGGTGTTCTCGATTCCGGCCGCGCGGCTGGGGCTCGGCTATCGCTACTCCGCGATGAAGAATCTGGTCGACCTGATCGGCCCCGGCGCAGCCAAGGATCTCTTCTTCACCGCTCGCCGCATCGACGCCGCAGAGGCGAAGGCACTCGGCCTCGTAACACGGGTCTCCGCCGTGGAGGGGCTCGACGAGTTGCTGGCCGAGTACATGAAGGCGCTGGCCGACAACGCGCCGCTGACCGTGGCGGCAGGCAAGGCCATCACCCGCGAAATCCTGAAGCCCTCGCCGGAACTGGACCAGGCCTTGTGCACGTCGCTGATCCGCGGCTGCTTCGAGAGCGCCGACTACACCGAAGGCCGCACCGCCTTCATGCAGAAGCGCAAGCCGGTCTTCACCGGCCGCTAGCGATCAAGACAACGAGGAGATCGAACGATGCAGTCCTACTGGATGCAGATGACCGACGAGTCGACCGTGCTGGAAATGCGCGAGACGGCCATGCCGCAGCCCGGCCCGCAGCAGTTGCTGTTGCGCGTGCATGCGGCTTCGCTCAACCGCGGCGAGTTCGTGGCGGGCCATGGCCTGCACGGCCAGCCTGGCAGCTGGAAGGCGATTGGCGGGGAGGGTGCCGGCGAGGTCGTCGCCATCGGGGCCGGGGTCACCCGCTTCAAGCCGGGCGACCAGGTCATGGGCCGTTGTTCCGGCGCGTTCTCGGAATATGCGTTGATGGAGGAGATCGAGGCGATGGCCAAGCCCGCCAGCCTGTCGTGGGAGGAGGCGGCCAGCGTCGCGCTGACCTTCCTCGTGTCGTACGACATGCTGGTGCTGCAGGGGCGGCTCGAGGCCGGCGAGTGGGTGCTGATCAATGGCGTGTCGTCAGGCGTCGGCGTCGCATCGCTGCAGTTGGCCAAGCTGCTGGGCGCCAAGGTGATCGGCACTTCGGGCTCGGCCGACAAGCTGGCGAGGCTGAAAACCCTCGGCCTGGATCTCGCCATCTGCACGCGCGCTCCCGACTTCGGCGATGCGGTGATGCAGGTGACCGAGCAGCACGGCGCGGACCTCGTCATCAACACGGTGGGTGGAACGGTGTTCGCGGAGAACATCCGCGCCTTGGCCTTCGAAGGCCGGCTCGCCACCGTGGGCTACGTCGACGGCGTGGTACATGCCGAACTGGACCTCGCGGCCTTGCATGCCAAGCGGCTCACGGTATTCGGCGTGTCGAACAAGCTGCGCAGCAAGGCGCAGCGCGCGGCGGCGATTCCTGCGTTTGTGACGGACGTGCTGCCGCACATCGCCGCCGGGCGCATCAGGCCGCAGATCGACAGGGTCTACGACTTCGGGCAACTGCAGGAAGCCAAGGCGACCATGGAAAGCGGCGGCCACGTCGGAAAGATCGTCCTGCGCGTGCCAGTTGCAGCCTGACGCCAAGAACAGAAGGAGACAAGACATGAACATCAAGAAGATCGTCCTGGCATGGGGCTTGTGCGCTGTCGGATCCATCGCGTGGTCCCAGCCCGCGGACTATCCGAGCAAGCCGATTCGCCTGGTCATCGGCTTCGCTCCTGGCGGCGCTGCCGATTACGTGGCCCGTGCCATGAGCGAAGCCTTCGGCAAGGCGCTCGGGCAGCCGGTGGTGGTCGACAACAAGCCGGGCAACGGATCGAGCATCGCGGCGGAACTGGTGGCCAAGGCGCCGGCCGACGGCTACACCTTGCTCATCGCCAGCCCGAGCAGCATCTCCGTCAACCCTGCGCTCAACCCCAAACTGTCCTACACGGCACGCGACCTCACGGCCGTGACGAAGATGACGACCTCGCCGCTGGTGCTGGCGGTCAATCCCTCGACCGGCATCCGTTCGGTCGCCGATCTCATCGCGGCGGCAAAGAAGGATCCAGGCAAGCTCAACTACTCGACCTCGGGCAACGGTTCGGCGCCGCACCTGGGCGCCGCGCTGTTCAGCCAGGTTACCGGCGCGGAGATGACGCACATTCCCTACCGCGGCGGCAGCCTGGCGATCCAGTCGGTGATGGCGGGGGATACCCAGCTCACCTTCGGCACATCGCCCTCGGTGCTGCCCATGGCCACCGGAGGCCGGCTGCTCGCGCTGGCCGTCAGCACGCGCGAGCGCTCGCCGCTGGTGCCCAACCTGCCGGGCATGAAGGAGGCGGGGCTGCCGGACTACAACCTCGAGTTCTGGTACGGCATGTTCGTGCCCGCCGGCACGCCGCCGGCCATCGTCCAGAAGATCTACAACGCGACGGTCGCCGCGATGCAGCAGCCTTCAGTGAAGGCCTCGCTGGCGCGCGATGGCACCGAGGTGTCCATCTCGTCATCGCCCGAGCAGTTCAACAGCTTCCTGACCGAGGACGGCAAGTTCTGGGTCAAGCTGGTGAAGAGCGCGAACGTCAAGGTCGAGTGAGGGTCTGAAGTTAGGATTGCGCATGCCTCCCCCTTCTTCCAGCACCCGTGGTTCCGCCCTGTCGGAGGGCATCGTCAGCGAGCTCAAGCAACTCATCTACACCGGCGAGTTCAAGCCGGGAGAGCGGCTCAACGAGGCGGCCCTGGCCCTGCGCATGGGCACCAGCCGCGGCCCCATTCGCGAGGCGATCAAGGTGCTGGCGGGGCTCGGCATCGTCACGGCCGTCGCGAACCGCGGCGTGTACGTGCGGCAACTTTCGCTTCGCGAGATGGTGGAGATCTACGAGCTGCGCGCACTCATGTTCGGCTACGCGGCCGAACGCGCCTGCGAGCATCTGACCGAGGATTACAGGAAGCAGATGGAAGACCTGCTGACTGCGATGGACGCCGCCTGCGACGCGGAGGATGGCACGCTCTACTACGAGCTGAACCTGCAGTTCCACGCGCTGATCCTCACGCTCTCGAACAACCGTCGCGCCCACCAGGCGTACGACGACTACGTGAAGGAACTGCACCTCGTGCGGCGCAAGTACTTCAATGCGCCGGGCAACATGCGCCGATCGAACGTCGAGCACCGCGCGATCTTCGACGCGATCGTGGCCTCGAACCCGGCCCGTGCCCGCGCTGCCGCCGAGCGCCATGTGCTGGCCGGCAGGCAGCGGCTGCTGGCGAACTTCGGCGACCCGCTCTCGCTGCAGGGCGCCTGACGCGCCGCCTGCTTCAGGCGCTCAAGCCCTGCGCTTGAACATCGCCGACCCGCCACTGGCCAGCGCGACGTCGTAAGCCGTGGCGAGCAGCGCCGGGCCCAGGGCCAGCATGCGTTCCTCCGTCAGCCGCACCGACGGGCCCGCGATGGTGATCACGCCGATGGCGGCCCCGTTGCCGCTGCGCACCGGCGCGGCCATCGCGGCCATCGCGGGCGCGAACACCTCGTTGATCATGCTGAAGCCGCGCTTGCGCGCCGCCCGGATGTAGGCCAGCAGGGCCTTGACCGTGGTCGGCGCCTTCGGGCCGAAGTCTTCGGGCTTGCCGAATCCCTGCTTGGCGACCAGTTCGAGGGCCTGTTCGTCCGTCATGGTCGAAAACCACGCATGGCCTGCGGAACTGCATGACAGGTTGACGGAAAGGCCCATGTCCGGGTCGTAGCGCAAGCCGCGCGTCGCGCCCTGCGCCTTGGCGACGAAGGTGAGGTCGTCGCCATCCACGACCGCCAGGCGCACGAGTTCGCCAGATTCAGCGGCCAGGCGGTCGAGCAGCGGCTGCGCGACATCGACGATGCCACTGTTGCTCAGGAAGCTGAGGCCCAGCGACACCAGTTTCATCGTGAGGGTGTAGTCGCCATGGCGCTGGTCCTGCCGCACATAGCCGTTGCGCGCGAGTTCGGCCAGAAGACGGTGGGTGGCGCTCAGGGGCATCTGCAGGTCTGCGGCGAGGGCGGACAGCGCACTCCCGCCGGGGTGCTGGGCCAGGTGCTCCATCACTTTGAAGCTGCGTTCGAGTATTGAGCTCATGGAATCTCTCGGGGACCGGTGGACCGGCATGCGTCGGGCGACATCGCTGCCGGATCGGAGCATGACCCTAATCCAGTCCGCTGGTATTTTGTAAAGTGTTTTCACTAGTGGAAAGTTTTTCCACTACACGAATATGATCGCGCCGTTTCTTCGGCGGCTCGTCCTTTTGCGGACCGTGCTGTCGTTCTTTGTCCTTTCCATGGAGACTGTCTTGAGACTTCTTTTCCGCACCCTCGCAGTTGCCGGCTTGACCCTCGCCATGGCCGCACCGGCCCTGGCACAGGAACACGAGCGCGTCATCCGTTTCGGCCACCTCAACAACGCCGACCACCCGGTGAGCTTCGGCGTCAAGCGCTTTGCCGAACTGCTGGCGGCCAAGAGCGGCGGCAAGATGAAGGTGCAGGAATTCCCGGCCTCCCAGCTCGGCAACGAGATGCAGCAGCAATCCGCGCTGCAGGGTGGCGTGCAGCAGATGTCCGCTCCCGCCACGACCTCGCTGGCCGGCATCGTCAAGGAATTCGGCCTGGTCGACTTCCCCTTTGCCGTCGCCAACTTCGCGCAGGCGGACGCGCTGCTCGACGGACCCCTGGGCCAGACGCTGATCGCCAAGCTGCCTGAAAAGGGTCTGGTCGCGCTGGGCTACTGGGACCTCGGCTTCCGCAACGTCACCAACAGCAAGCGGCCGATCGCCAAGCCCGAGGACCTCGAAGGCCTCAAGATCCGTGTGATCCCGAATCCCGTGTTCCTCGAGACCTTCAAGGCCTTCAAGGCCAACCCGGTGCCGATGCCTTTCGCCGAGCTTTACGGCGCGCTCGAGGCGAAGGCGGTGGACGGCCAGGAAAACCCGTTCTCGGTGATCCTGTCGAACAAGTTCTTCGAAGTACAGAAGTACCTGAGCGCGACCAACCACGTCTACGCGGCGAACATCGTGCTCGTCAGCAAGAAGTTCTGGGACGGTCTCTCGCCCACTGAGCAGAAGTGGATGCGCGAGGCTGCCGACGAAGCGCGTGGCTACCAGCGCCAAGTGAGCCGTGCAGCGGCGCAGCGTGCCGTGGGCGACCTGCAGGCCAAGGGCATGCAGTTCAACGAAGTCGCGCCAGCCGAGCAGGCCCGCATGCGCCAGATCGCCAAGCCCGTGATCGACAAGTTCGCGGCCAGCTACGACCCTGCCATCGTCAAGCTCTACAACGACGAGCTGGCACGCATCCGCAAGTAAGCCCAAAGCGCAGCACCGACAGCACCCCATGAAGATCCTCGTATTGCACGGCCCCAACCTGAACCTGTTCGGGCGCCGGGAGCCCCACATCTACGGCAAGACCACTCTGGCCGAGATCAACGCGCGCCTCGAAAAGCTCGCGCTGGACCTCAACGTGACGCTGGACATCATCCAGTCGAACCACGAGGGCGACCTGATCGACTTCCTGCACAAGAACATCGACGAGGCGCAGGGTGCGCTGGTCAATCCGGCGGGATTGACGCAACATGGCGTCCCGCTGCACGACGCAATCAAGGCCATGCCCTTCCCGACGCTGGAAGTCCACATGTCCAACATCGCGGCGCGCGAAACGTGGCGTGCGCACTCGATCATCTCGCCGGCCGTGAAGGGCACCATCCAGGGCCTGGGGCCGCAGTCCTACCTGGCTGCGCTTCGGGCGCTGGTCGAGATTCAGCGCGACGCCGGGGCTTGACGCGCTTGCGCGCGGTCTGAGCTCTTGGCCAGGGATTCACAGAGAGACAAACAACATGAATCGATGGATCGACCGATGCAGCACCGGCATCGAGGCAGTGATCGCCTTCTTCCTCGCGGTGATGGTGGTGCTGGTGTTCGGTAACGTGGTGCTTCGCTACGGCTTCAACTCGGGCATCACCGTGTCCGAAGAAGTCTCGCGCTGGCTCTTCATCTGGGTGACCTTCCTCGGCGCGGTCGTGGCCCTCAAGGAGCACGGCCACCTCGGGGTCGACATGGTCGTGCAGAGGCTGCCGCCCCTGGGCAAGAAGATCTGTCTCGCGCTCGGGCACCTCGTCATGCTGTACATCGTCTGGCTGCTCTTTCAGGGCAGCGTGGCCCAGGCCCGCATCAACTGGGACGTCACTGCGCCCGTCACGGGGGCGTCGATGGCGGTGGTCTATTCGTCGGGCATCGTCTTCTCGGTGCTGGCCGCATTCATCCTGGCGCTCGACCTCTACCGCCTGCTGACCGGGCAGATCGCCGACAAGGACCTCGTCATGATCCAGGAATCGGAAGAGGCCGTGCAACTGCAGCAGATCCTCGGCGAGGCATCGGAGCCGGGAAATGCGTCCACCCCTGAATTCGCGCACGGGAGCAAGAAATGACGATCCTTGTTTTCGTGGGCTCCTTGCTCCTCGCCATGGCGATGGGCATTCCGATCGCCTTCTCGCTGCTCGCGAGCGGCGTGGCGCTGATGTGGCATCTGGACCTGTTCGATGCCCAGATCCTTGCGCAGAACGTCATCGGCGGTGCCGACAGCTTCCCGCTGCTGGCCGTGCCCTTCTTCATGCTGGCCGGCGAGATCATGAACGTCGGTGGGTTGTCCAAGCGCATCGTCGATTTCGCGCTGGCGCTGGTCGGCCACGTGAAGGGCGGCCTGGGCTACGTCACCATCCTGGCCGGATGCCTGCTGTCGGCGCTGTCGGGTTCGGCCGTTGCCGACGCGGCGGCGCTCACCGCCTTGCTGCTGCCGATGATGGTCAAGGCCGGGCACGACAAGGCGCGCGCCGGCGGGCTGATCGCGGCGACGGGTGTCATCGGCCCCGTCATTCCGCCAAGCATCGGGCTGGTGATCTTCGGCGTTGCGGCCAACGTCTCGATCTCCAAGCTGTTTCTCGCGGCCATCGTGCCCGGCCTTCTCATCGGTGCGGCGCTGTGGCTGACCTGGGCGTGGCTCGTTCGTCGCGAAAAGATCATTCCGCCGCCGCGCAAGTCGACGGCCGAGATCCTTACCGCATTCCGACGTGCCCTGTGGGCCCTGATGCTGCCGCTGATCATCCTGGTGGGCTTGCGCATGGGCGTCTTCACGCCGACCGAGGCGGCTGTGGTGGCTGCGGTCTATGCATTGTTCGTGTCCACCGTGATCTACCGCGAACTGACCTGGAAGGACCTGCACAACATCTTCGTCGGCGCGGCGAAGACGAGTGCGATCGTCATGTTCCTGATTGCCGCGGCGATGGTGAGCGCCTGGCTCATCACAGTGGCCGACCTGCCGTCGAAGGTGGTCGGCCTGCTGCAGCCCTTCATGGGCAACAAGATCCTGCTGATGTTCGCGATCATGGTGCTCGTGATGATCGTGGGCACGGCCATGGACATGACCCCGACGATCCTGATCCTCACGCCCGTGCTGATGCCGATCGTGAAGGCGGCAGGCATCGACCCGGTGTACTTCGGCGTGTTGTTCATCATCAACAACTCCATCGGCCTCGTCACGCCGCCCGTGGGCACCGTGCTCAACGTGGTGGCCGGCGTAGGGAAGATATCGATGGACGATGTCACGCGCGGTGTGGTGCCATTCATGATCGCGGAGTTCGTGATCATGTTCCTCATGGTCCTGTTCCCGTGGTTGGTCATCTGGCCAGCAAAGCTGTTCGGCGGTTGAGCTGATTCCCCAAAAACTCTAGAGGAGACTTATCCATGTCCCGTTTCATCCAGAAGACGCTGTTGGCGGCCGTCGCCGTGCTCGCGATGACCACCGCAGGTGCCCAGGGCAAGGAGCGCACGCTGAAGTTCGCGTTCCAGAACCAGACGGGCCATCCGCAGGCGCAAGGTGCGCAGAAATTCGCCGACCTGGTGGCGCAGAAGTCCGGCAACAAGATCTCGGTCAAGCTCTTCCCCGGCGGCTCGCTGGGCGGGGACTTGCAGACGGTCTCCGCACTGCAGGGCGGTACTGTCGAGATGACGGTTCTCAACGCCGGCATCCTGACCGCGCAGGTGAAGGAGTTCGCCGCCTACGACTTCCCGTTCCTCTTCAACAACGGTCAGGAAGCGGATGCGGTCACCGACGGCCCCTTCGGCCAGAAGCTGATGGCGAAGCTCGAGGAGAAGGGCCTGCATGGCCTCGGCTACTGGGACCTGGGGTTTCGCAACCTGACCAACAGCAAGCGCCCGATCGCGAAGGCCGACGACATCGCCGGGCTCAAGATCCGCGTGATCCAGTCGCCGATCTACATCGACCTCTTCAACACGCTGGGCGCCAACGCCACACCGCTGCCTTTCCCTGAGCTGTACTCGGCGCTCGACCAGAAGGCGGTGGATGGCCAGGAGAACCCCAACACCGTGATCCTGTCGTCGAAGTTCGCCGAGGTGCAAAAGCACCTCACGCAAACCCGCCATATCTATAACCCGCAGGCGCTGATCGTCAGCAAGAAGACCTGGGACGGGATGAGCGCTGAAGAGAAGAAGATCATCACCGACGCGGCGACCGAAGCCACGGCCTTCCAGCGCCAGGTGTCCCGCGGCGCAGCGGACAGCGCGCTCGAAGCCCTCAAGACGGCCGGCATGACCGTCACCGAACTGCCGCCGGCCGAGATGGCGAAGCTGCGCGAGAAGGTCAAGCCGGTGATCGAGAAGTACACGGCCTCCGTGGGCGACGCGACTGTCAAGGAACTGATGGCCGAGATTGCCAAGGTTCGAAAGTAAGGCATAGCAAAAGCATGCGGGCGCCGATGCCCGTGCTTGCTTTTGTTCGCCTTGGCATCCAGCGCGGGTGACGTCAGACTAGGGAAACGCGTCCGGAACGCGTTTCCTTGCCAAGCTCTGGAGGTCATTGATGTATGCCTGCGAATCCATGGCGGACGGTTCGGCGGTAAGCCGAGCCATCTGCATTTGTCATCGGCCCGAGATCGGGAGGCTCACCCGACTCATCAACGCGGACCTGTCGAGGCGCGGCTTCGTCGCCGGCATGGCCGCCTCGGTCGCGGCGCTGGGGCTTCCGTTCAGTGCCAGCGCGCAACCCGCGCCCGCGCAGCCCCGGCCGATCGTGCTGACCAACTTCCGCCTCTTTGACGGCAAGAGTGCGTCGCTCCGCGACGGCCTCCACCTGGTGGTCGAGGGCGACCGGATCAAGTCGCTGGGGAGCGGCGCGCCCGCAGCGCCTGATGGCGCCCAGACGATCAATTGCGGCGGGCGAGTCGTCATGCCGGGGATGATCGACGCCCATTGGCATTCGATGTTCGCAGCCTTGCCGCTCCAGGTGCTCCTGCAAGGAAACATCGGCTTCATCCATATCGCGGCCAGTGGGGAAGCCCAGCGCACGCTGCTGCGGGGCTTCACGACGGTGCGTGACCTGGGTGGTCCCGCCTTCGCCTTCAAGCAGGCGATCGACCAGGGCCTGACGCCGGGCCCGCGCATCTATCCTTCCGGCGCGATGATCACGGGCAGCGGCGGGCATGGCGACTTGCGCTCTTTGTCCGACGTACCGAGGAGCCCGGGCACGCCGAGTTTCGTGGAGCAAACGGGCGCGGCGGCCATCGTCGACAGCCCGGACGAGATCCGGCTGCGCGTTCGGGAGCAGCTCACGCTAGGCGCATCGCAGATCAAGCTCGTGGGCGGCGGTGGCGTCTCCTCGCCGCGCAGTCCGCTGGACCTGACAACGCTCACGGAGGCGGAGTTGCGGGCGGGCATGGAGGTCGCGAGAGACTGGAACACCTATGCCACGGTGCACGCCTATGCGCCGCAGACCGTCCAGCGCGCCATCGCGGCAGGGGCTCGCTGTGTCGAGCACGCGCACCTGATGGACGAGACGACGGCGAAGATGATGGCCGACAAGGGCGTGTGGCTGAGCATCCAGCCTTTCTTGTCGGACGAGGACACGGGCCCCCTGACCGGCCCGAACCGTGTGGCCGCGCTCCAGGTGTTCGCAGGTACCGACAACGCCTACAGGCTGGCGAAGAAATACAAGATCAAGACTGCATGGGGCTCGGACATGCTGTTCTCCCCGGCGCTCGCGATACGACAGGGCACGATGCTGACGCATCTGACGAAGTGGTACTCGAACAGCGAGATCCTGACCATGGCAACGTCCACCAACGCGGAGTTGCTGGGTCTTTCAGGTCCGCGCAACCCTTATCCCGGGAAACTGGGTGTCATCGAGCAAGGCGCGTACGCAGACCTGTTGCTCGTCGACGGCAACCCCATCGAGAACATCGCGCTGCTTGCGAATCCCGACAGCAGCCTTCTGATCGTGATGAAGGACGGCAGGATCCACAAGAACACCCTGAAGGCCTGAGCCGGCGAGGGCCGCTACCTTTTCCCCTTCTTCGCGGATTTCGGTTTTCCGTCCCCGGCCGCGCCGCCTTTCGCGCCGCGGCTTCCCGACCCCTGCTGCTGGTAACGCTCGAAGAACTCGGAGGCCATGCCGCGGATGGATTTGCCGATGTTGGCGTAGTCGTACTCGTTAAGGTTCGCCAGCGACACGCGCCCCGACGCATGCGGGCTGCCGAACCCTCGCCCCGGCAGGAGCACGACGCCGGTTTCCTGCGCCAGCCGGAAGAGCGCCTCGTTCGGCCGAAGCTGCGCCACCAGCCATTTCGCGAAATCCGCACCGTACATCTGCGTCGCGATGTCCTCCATGTCGAGCAGGTGGTAGTAGCGCACGGAGTTGGGGTCGACCACCATCGGGATGCCCAACTCGCGGTAGAGCGCCTGCTTGCGGCGCAGCACGATGCGCTTCATGGCCGCCTTGTAGGCCTGCGCTTCGTCCATCAGCGAGAAGAGGGAGAACATCACCATCTGCGCCTGCACCGGCGTGGAGAGGCCAGCCGTGTGGTTCAGTGCGACGGTACGGCTGTCCGCCACAAGCCGGTCGATGAACTTGAGCGCGCGGGGCTCGGTGGTGATGGAGCAGTAGCGCTCGTCGAGTTCCTTCTTCTGTGCCTCCGGCAGGGCCGCGATCCTCTGGTCGAGAATATTGGTTTCGTGCGTGGCCACCACGCCCATGCGCCAGCCGGTGGCGCCGAAGTACTTGGAGAACGAATACACGAGAATCGTGTTCTGCGGGCACATCGCGAACAGCGAGGTGAAGTCGTCGGCGAAGGTGCCGTACACGTCGTCCGTGAGGATGATGAGGTCCGGCCGCTTCCTGACGATCTCCACGATGTTGGCGAGCACCTCGTCGCTCATCTTCACAGAGGGCGGGTTGCTCGGGTTGCACAGGAAGAAGGCCTTGACCTTGGGGTCCAGCAGCTTCTGCAGTTCCTTCTTCGTGTACTGCCAGTTGTTCTCCGGCTCCGCTTCGATGTTCAGCTCGACCAGGCGGTAGTCATTGAGGTGCGGGATTTCGATGTACGGCGTGAAGATCGGCATGCCCAGCGCGATCGTGTCGCCGGGCTCGATCAGGTGGTTCTCGCGCAGGCTGTTGAACAGGTAGGTCATCGCCGCCGTGCCGCCTTCGACCGCATACATGTCGAACTTGCCCACGAAAGGGTGCGTGCCGATCATCTCGCGGTGGATGTACTGGCCCACGATGATTTCGGAGAGGCGCAGCATGCGGTCGGGCACCGGGTAGTTGCAGCCCAGGATGGCCTCGCACATCTCGTAGATGAAGTCGCCGGCCGACAGGCCGAGCTGGTCGCGCACATAGGAGACCGCCGCCTCGATGAAGCGCACGCCGGGGCGTGATCGATGCGTCTGCGTAAAGATCTCGAAGCGCGCCTCGATGCCCTCGCGCTGGGGAAAGCCTCCCACGTCCTCCATGTAGACGTACGAGCGCTCGGACTCGGTCATCGCGAACAGGCCGAACTGGAAGAAGCCGTGGCGCGGTGTCGTCGCCAGGAAGTTGGGATTGCCGCGGCCCGCGTTGAGCATGAGCCGGTCGCTCTCGCTGGCAGCCTTGATCAATGAGTCCTTGAGTTCGAAGGGGCTGAGGTTGCCCAGTTTTTCGACGTCGCTGAAGTCCATGGCTTGCTCCTTGGTTCGGGAAAAAGAGGGATGTGCGCGCTCAAGCCAATGCGACGATCAACGGACCGAGCAAGGTCAGGAACACATTGGCGAGCGCGTAAGTGATCGCGAAGGGAACGGTCGGTATGGAGTTCTCCGCCTTGTCGAGCACCTCGCCGAATGCCGGGTTGGCGCTGCGCGAGCCCGACAGCGCACCCGCGAAGGTCGCCACGTTGTCGTAGCGCAGCACGTAGCGGCCGAACAGCATGGTGATGATCATCGGCAGGATGGTCACCACCACGCCCACGCCGAAGATCGTCAACCCGTGCTGCTTGATCGTCTCGACCGCCTGCAGGCCGGACGACAGGCCCACGACCACCACGAATCCGGCGAGGCCGAGATCCTTGAGCAGCTGCACCGCGCCCGCCGGCAGCGCGCCGAAGGTCTGGCGCTTGGCCCGGTACCAGCCGAACAGAAGGCCCGACAGCAGTGCGCCGCCGCCGCTGCCGAGCGTCAGGGGGATGTCGCCGAGCTTGACGCTCACCAAGCCGATCAGCAGGCCCACCACGAGCCCGGCACCCAGGTAGACGAAGTCGGTCTTTGTGCCCTGCACGATGATTTCGCCGATGCGCGCCGATACGCGCTTGACGTCCTGCTCGGCGCCGAAGATCGAGACCAGGTCGCCGGCCTGCACCACGGTATCCGGCTTCATCGCCAGGTCCTTGCCCATGCGGCTGATGTTGACCACGAAGATGCCATGCCGCGCGCCGCCCGCAGTCTCCGCGGTGATCTGTCCGATCGTCTTCTTGTCGAAGGTCTTGTTGGTCAGCACGATCTCGCGCTTCTGCATGGTGAGTTCCATGCCGTCGACGTCGTAAAGCTCCTTGCCCATCAGCGGCGCGCTGCCGACCACCGCCTCGCGCCGGCCGACGACGAGCACCACGTCGCCTTTCTGCAGCCGAAGATCGGGGCCGACCTCGATGAACTTGCCGCTGCGCTTGACCCTTTCGATCGTGATGGCGGTGGTCGGCGTGGCGTATTCGATCTCCGCCACCGTGCGGTTCGGATCGGTCGTCAGTTCGTAGATGCGTCCCACCAGCGAAGGCGCGGCCGCCTGCTGGTCCGGCCCCAACGCGGCCACGCCGGCCTGCATCGCGGTTTCGGCCGCGATCGCGTCGTCGCGGATGGACCGGCCCATGAACTTCGGCAGGATGTTGACGCAGACGATGATGGCGCCGAACGAGCCGAACACGTAGGTCACCGCGTAGCCGATGGCGACGTTGCCTTGCAGCCGCGTCGTCTCGTCCGCCGAGAGGCCGAGCTTGGCGATCGCGTCGCCGGCGGTGCCGATGATGGCCGACTGCGTCAGTCCGCCGGCCGCGACGCCGGCCGCGAGTCCCTTGTCCAGGCCGCACAGCTTGGCCATGACGATCACCGTCGCGAGCCCGGTGATGGCGAGCACGGCCGCGAGCACGATCTCCTTGAGAGAGCGCTTGCCCAGCGAACTGAAGAACTGCGGGCCGCTCTCGAAGCCGACTGCGTAGATGAACAGCGCGAAGAGCACCGCCTTCACCCCGTCGTCGACCTTCACGCCGACCTGGCTCACCACCACCGCGACCAGCAGCGACCCGGCCACGCCGCCCAGCTGGAACTTGCCGAACTTCAGCTTGCCGATGTAGTAGCCGACGGCCAGCGAGAGAAAGAGCGCCATTTCAGGCGATCGTTTGAAGAGGTCATGCAGCCATTCCATGTGCCGGGTCCTTTCGGGTCGGAGGTGGGCGAAGTCACTTCATCTGCATGGCGCCGACGATGCCGACGATCAGCGGCCCCATCAGGGGCAGGATCACGTTCGAGATCGCATAGGTGATCGTGTAGCCCAGCAGCGGCGTCGTGTTGCCAGCCACGTCTGCACGGCGCTCAGGGCTGGCGTGCTGCACTGCTGTCCAGCGATGGCGCCCAGCAGCACGGGGGTCTCGATCTTGAGAAAGCGGCGGCCGACGAAGAGCGAGATGGTCGCCGGGACGATCGCGATCGCGATGCCCAGCAGCGGCAAGGCGATGCCGAACTTTTGGATGAGCGTGATCGCCTGCGGGCCCGACGCCAGTCCCACGCAGGCAATGAAGGTGGCGAGGCCGATGTCCTTCATCAGCGCGAGCGCATCCTCGGGAATGCTCAGGCGGTGCGGGTTGCGGGCCTGGAACCAGCCGAAGGCCAGGCCTGTCAGCAACGCACCGCCGCCGGTTCCGAGCGAGAAGGGGATACCGCCCAGCTTGATGCTGAAGCCACCGATGAACACGCCGAGCAGGATGCCCGCCGCCATGTAGCTGATGTTGCTGCGCACGGAATGGACGACGCGCACGCCGAAGAGCGGCACCACTTTCGGCATGTCGGCGGCCGGACCGTAGAGCTTGAGCACGTCGCGCCGCTGGAGCTTGAGTTCGGGCAGCAGCGGCATCGTGTGCCCGTCGCGCACGACACCGACCACATGGACGTTCTGCGGCAGGCGTGGAAGCTGGCTGAGCGCACCGCTGCGGTCCGCTTTCAGGTCGCGCAGCTCGCGGCCGATCCATTCCGGCTGCGTCAGCATCACCTCGACCGTTTCGATCACCACCTCGAAGGCCGTGGTGTCCGCGAACTCGCGGCCCAGAAGGCCGGCGACCTCGACCATCGCGCTGCGTTGCCCGATCACCAGCACCTGGTCCCCGGCTTCGAGGCGCAGCGACGAGCTGACTTCCGGCAGTGTGTCGCCGCGCTTCACGCGCTCGATGCCTGCGCGTCGCTTGAACGGGTCCATCAGCTCCGCCACCGTGCGGCCCTGGGCCGTCGTGACCTCGAACACGCGGCCCACCATGTCGGGGGCGGCGGGCAAGGCGTCGTCGTCGTCGCCGCCGCCCATCGAGCGCCAGAGCTTGTCGGCCTCCTCGCGCAGATTGACGCGCAGCACCAGCGGAAAGACCTGGCTCGTGGCCACCACGATCGCGATCAGCCCGAACACGTAGGTGATCGAATAGGCCGTCACCACGTTGGCCTGCAGCTGGCGGATCTCGTCGGGTGGCAGGGCCAACTTGGAGATGGCGTCGGTCGCGGTGCCCACCACCGCCGATTCGGTCGCGGCGCCGGCCATCAGGCCGGCGGCCGTCCCCGGGTCGAAGCCGAACAGGCTGGTGGCCCCGACCACCAGGCCGATCACCACGACAACCTCGATGAGGCAGAGCAGGCCCATGCGCAAACCCTTGGCATCCAGGTTGGCGAAGAACTGCGGTCCGCCCGCATAGCCGAGCGCGAAGATGAAGAGCATGAAGAAAGTGTTCTTCACGCTGTCCGCCAGCGTGATACCCAGCTGGCCCACGAGCAGCGCAACGATCAGCGTGCCGCAGACGCCGCCCAGCTGGATCGGGCCGAATCGGATCTGGCCAAAGGCGTAGCCCAGGGCGAGCACCATGAAGAGTGCAATTTCCGGGTGCGTTCGCAGGATGTGGACGAGTTCGCCGAACACGAAAACCAGATTCCCCTTCCGATGCCGTCGTGTTGCGGCCGTGGCTCCCCTGCCTCGGCAGGGACTGCCGAGGCGCATGAAATTATTGCGGGGGGATCGCGCCGTGCCTACGCGCTCAAGGGGCAGCCGCCGCTGCACCAAAGGGCAAGAACGGGCGCTACAGGATGCGGTTGAACCAGAGCAGCGACAGCCCGGCCGAGAGCAGCGCCAGCGCGGCGGCGCCCATCGCGAAGAGGGCCGATATCTCGGTCTCCTTCTTCTCGACCGTCAGGCGCGAGCTCAGCGTGTTGTAGACCTTCTTCAGGTCGTTTGCGGTGCCTGCATAGAAGTATTCGGCCTGCGTCTTGTTGGCGATGGCCTTGAGCGTTTCCTCGTCGAGCCGCACGCGCATCGACCAGCCCTCGAAGCCGATGGTCTCGCCGTCGACGGTGCCGATGCCCACGGTGTAGACACGCACGCCGCGCTCGGCCGCCACCTTGGCCGCATCGAGCGGGTCGACCCCGGTGGTGCGCTGGCCGTCGGTCAGCATGATGATCGCGGCCGAGGTGTAGGAGCCGGGCGGCACCGGCGTGAATTCCTTCGGCGGCGGCTTGCCGACGCGATCGATCGACACCCCGCGCTCCCGGCTCTGCGGGCCGAAGTCCGAGATGTCGATGCCGGCATCGGGGAACAGCGTGGCGAGCGAGACGACGATGGCGTTGCCGGTGGCTGTCGCACGCTGAAGCTGGAACGAGTCGATCGCGGTGACCAGATCCTCGCGGTTGGTCGTCGGCAGTTGCGCCACCTGCGCACTGCCCGCGAAGGCGACGATGCCGACCTTCACGGTGCGCGGCAATTCCTTGATGAAGCTCTTGGCCGCCTCCTGCGCCGCGACCAGCCGGTTGGGCAAAACGTCGGCGGCACGCATGCTGCCGGACACGTCCATCGCCAGGATGATGGTCTGCTGGTTCGAGGGCAGCACCACCACCGCCATCGGCCGGGCGGCGGCGATCAGCATCGCGACCAGCGCGAGCATGAACAGGAAGGGCGGGATGTGCCGTCGCACGGTCTGGCCGGCGCCCATCGCCTCGCGCACGATCGACAGGCTGGCATAGCGCAGGGCCAACTTCTTCTTGCGGCGCATGAGCCAGACATACAGCAGCACCAGCAGCGGTATGGCCGCCAGCAGCCAGAGGAATTGGGGCCAGAGAAAGGTCATTCGGAAACCTCCGCGCTTCGCGCTGCGGCGCGAGCTTGCTTGGAGCGGTCCGCCGCGGCGCTCATGCTGCCACCGCCTTGGGATTGGCCGGCCCGGTGCGCACGCGGCGCTTGCGCATGTCGGCAAAGCGCACGATGGCCTCCACCAGGTCGTCGTCTGTCGACAGTTCGAGTGCGTCGACGCCGATCCTGGCCAGCGTCTCGCGCAGGGTGGCTTCGCGTTCCGCGGCAATGCGCGCGAAGCGCTTGCGGAATCCCGCGTCATGCGTGTCGACCCAGAGCTGCTCGCCCGTCTCGGCGTCGCGCAGCGGGACCAGGCCCAGGTCGGGGAGTTCGAGTTCGAGCGGGTCGAAGAGACGCACCGCCACCACGTCATGCCGCTGCACGATGTGCGCGAGTGGGCGCTCCCAGCCGGGCTCGCTCATGAAGTCCGACACCACGAACACGGTCGAGCGGCGCGGCATGAGCATCGCCGCCGATGCGAGCAGGTCCGCGAGGCGGGTCATGCCCTTCTGATCGGGCGCGACCCGGGCCGAGCGGCGCTCCATCGCATGCAGCAGGTGCAGCACGTGCCGCCGTCCGCTGCGCGGCGGAATCACCGCCTCGACGTCGTTGCCGTAGACCATCGCGCCGACCCGGTTGCCGTGCCGCGTCAGGAGGCGGGCGATGACACCGACGAAGCCGGCCGAGATCTCGCGTTTGGCCCGGGTGCCGGAGCCGAAGTCGACCGAGCGGCTCAGGTCGAGCACGAACCACGCGGCCATCTCGCGGTCTTCGGTGAAGACGCGCACGTGCGGCGTCTGCAGGCGCGCGGTGACGTTCCAATCGATGTGGCGAACGTCGTCGTGGTGCTGGTATTCGCGCAGATCGGCCAGGTCGAGGCCGGTGCCGCGCATGAGGGTCCGGTAGTCGCCCTGCAGGAGACCGTCGAGGCGGCGGATCACCGTCCACTCCAGGCGGCGCAAGGCGCGCTCGACGCCACTCGCCGCAGCTTCTGCCGCGGCGAGCTGTTCGTCATTCGCTGCCTTCGCGCGTCTAGGCCACCAGCTTTTCATGTTCGAGCGGTTTGGCTGGAGCGGGCACGGCCCGCATGATCCTGTCGACCAGGCTGTCGGGCGTGAGCCCTTCGGAGAGGCCTTCATAAGAGAGCGTCACGCGGTGGCGCAGCACATCGGGCACCAGCGCGGTCATGTCTTCGGGCAATGCGTAGCTGCGCCCCCGCAGCAGGGCCAGCGCGCGTGCGCCTTCGGTCAGGTTGATGCTGGCGCGCGGGCTGGCGCCGAAGGTGATGAAGCGGCGCATGTCCTTCAGGCCGTGCTTCTCGGGCGTGCGGGTGGCCGATACCAGCCTGACGGCGTACTGGATCAGCGACGGATCGACGTACACGCGGCGCGCCTCGGCCTGCAAGGCGGCGAGCTGATCGGTGGTCGCGACGGGCGCGGCCTCGACCGGCGGGCCGATGACTCGTTCGACGATGACGAATTCCTCCTCGTCGGACGGGTAGTCGACCAGCACCTTCATCATGAAGCGGTCCACCTGCGCCTCGGGCAGCGGGTAGGTGCCTTCGGTCTCGATCGGGTTCTGCGTCGCCATCACGAGAAACGGGCGCGGCACCTTGTGGGTCTCGCCGGCGATGGTGACCTGGCGCTCCTGCATCACTTCGAGCAGCGCGCTCTGCACCTTGGCCGGCGCGCGGTTGATTTCGTCGGCCAGCAGCAAGTTGCAGAAGACGGGGCCCAGCGAGGTGCTGAAGTCACCGGTCTTCTGGTTGTAGATGCGCGTGCCGACCAGGTCGGCCGGCACCAGGTCGGGCGTGAACTGGATGCGTTTGAATTGCCCCCGCACGGTGTCGGCGAGCGTTCGCACCGTCAGCGTCTTGGCCAGCCCGGGAACGCCTTCGACCAGCAGGTGCCCGCCCGCCAGCATCGCGACCATGACTCTTTCGAGAAAGCGGTCCTGGCCGACGACGACTCTCTTGACCTGATAGAGGATCTGCTCCATCAGCTCGGCAGTGGCTGTGGCGGCGGCGGGCGATTCGTTCTCTGTGCTCATGCGGAGTGCCTTGGTGGGATCGGTGGGAGTCAGAACGGCGGCGAGCCGGCGGCAGTGGCGGCGTTCTCGATCGGAACGGCGAAGCCGATGCCGATGAAAGTGCGCTGCTGGGTCGGGTTGAGGATGGCGGTCACGATGCCGAGCACTTCGCCATTCATATTGATGAGCGGGCCGCCCGAATTGCCGGGATTGGCGGCGGCATCGAACTGGATCAGGTTGCCGAGTTCCTGCTTGCCTTCGGGCGAGCGGAAGGAGCGCTTGAGGCCCGACACCACGCCGGCGGACACCGAAGGCCCGATGCCGAACGGAAAGCCGACCGCCACCACCTGGTCACCCGGCTGGAGGTCGGCCGTCGAGCGCATGGTCGCGGGGATGAGGTCGTCGGGCAGCTTTTGCGCCTGCAGCACGGCGAGGTCGTTCTCGGGCTGCACGCCGGTGACGATGGCGGGCGCCTCGAGCCCGTCGGCGAAAGTGACCTTGACGGTTTCCGCGCCGGCCACCACGTGCAGGTTGGTCAGGATGATGCCCTTGTCGACGATCACCACGCCGGTGCCGACGCCGCGCTCCACCTGCTGTCCGGGCGCTGCCACTTCCGGCGGTGCCTCCGGCGGCTTGCCCTTGGCGAGATTGCGTCCGCGCTTCTCGGTCTTGGCTTCGGGCGTGGTCTTCTCGGTGCCATAGCCCACCACGCGCACGACGGAAGGGCGGATGATGTCGGCAGCCTTTGCCGCCGGGGAGGGCAGGGTGGCGGTCTGCAAGGTGCGCAGGACGGCCGAGTCGATGTCCTTCTGGGTCAAAGTGTGCGTGCCCTGGCGCGGCCACATCACGACGCCGGTCGCGCCCATCGCGAGGACGAGTGCCAGCAGGAGTCCGAAGCTGCGGCGGCCGGGTTGCCATCGTGGCGCCGCAACGGCCGCCGGCACCGCGGGCGTGTCTGGAGCGCCGGATGTGTCGGGCGCTCCGGGTTCGGCCGCATCCTGCGGCCCTCGGGGCGAGCGGCTGTAGAAAGCTGGCCTGCGCATCGGGGCACCTCCGGCAAAAGAGAACGCTTGAGGAGGCACGGTAGCACGCTTTCCGCGGCTGTGCATCCGTTCGGGCATCATCGCTCGATGGCCGTCTTCGTCGATACCCATTGCCACCTCGATGCGCCCGAATTCGGCGCGGAAATGCCCCGGATACGGGCCCGTGCGCGGAGTCGGGGCGTGGCGCTTTGCGTCATCCCCGCGGTGGCCGCCGTCAACTTCGCGGCGGTGCGGGAGCTCGCGCATCTTCAGGGCGATGCCTACGCGCTCGGGATCCATCCGATGTGCACGGGCGATGCACTGGACGAGCATCTTGATCTGCTGGACGCCGAACTCGTTCAGCGGCGCGATGACCCGCGCCTGGTGGCAGTCGGAGAGATTGGCCTGGACTTCTTCGTTGAAGGGCTCGACGCGGACAAGCAGGAACGCTTTTTTCACACTCAGTTGCAACTTGCGCGTAAGCACGAGCTGCCAGTAATCATTCATGTGCGGCGCTCGGTCGACAAGGTGCTGAAGCACCTGCGGCAAGTGGCGCCCGGACAGGCGTGGCATGGCATCGCGCATGCCTTCAACGGCAGCGAGCAGCAGGCGCAGGCCTGCATCGACCTCGGCCTCAAGCTGGGCTTCGGCGGCGCGGTGACGTTCGAGCGCGCCCTGCAACTGCGCCGACTGGCGGCAACCCTGCCGCTCGAAGCGATAGTGATGGAAACCGATTCACCCGACATTCAGCCGCACTGGCTCTACAGGACGCAGGCCCAGCGCGATGCGGGCGAGCCGCAGGGCCGCAACGAGCCGGGCGAGCTGCCACGGATCGCCGACGTGGTGGCGGCGTTGCGCGGGATCGACGCAGCAGCGCTGGCCGAAGCAACCACTCGCAATGCAGTCGCGGCCCTGCCTCGTCTGTCTGCGCTGATCGGCCTGTCGGCCGCCATCCCGCGCCTGGCGTAGGCGAAGCGCCCGACTTGCGTCCAAGCACGCGCCTCAATGGTTTTTGGTGTCATCCTTTGACCTTGTGCACTCGTTGCATCACAGTGGCGAGCCTGTCACTCCAACTCATACAAGGAGCTTCCATGACCCCATCCAACATTCGCGTCCTGTCGACCGCCGTGGCCCTGGCCTTCGCCTGCATTGGCGGATCGGCAGTTGCGCAAAGCACCACCCAGAAGGTCGAGAACGCCGGCGAAAAGGCCTGGGATGCCACCAAGAGTGGCACCGAAAAAGCCTGGGACGCCACCAAGAGTGGCACGAAGAAGGCCGTGAAGGCGACCGAGAAGGGCGCCAAGGCGACCGGCAAGGCCGTCGATAACGTGGCCACCGACGCCGCTGACGGCACGCGCAAGGTCGGCGACAAGATTGGCGAGAAGATCCCGGGCACGGTTCAGAACGAAGCCGTCAAAAAGGGCGAAAAGCCCTGATCTCCGGTTCGCTTCCGAAATGAAAAAACCCGCCTCGGCGGGTTTTTTTCTTAGGTGGTCGCCGGCCCGACCGCCCGCCGGACGAGCGGCGTTTCAGGTGTCGGGTAGCCCGCCGCACCGAAGGTCTTGACGACCGCGCGGTGCGTGTCGAAGTACACCTGCCAGTAGTGGTCCGTGTGCGTGTAGGGCCGCACGGCGAGCAGGGGGCCTTCGGGAGTGAACTGGAGAATCTCGATGTCGGGCGGCTGCTCGGTCGAGACGTTCGAGATCTTGCTCACCTCGGCCCTCAGCAACTCGATGGCTTGGTTCACGTCGACGCCGTTGGCGACTTTCGCGGTGGTGTCGACCCGGCGCCACGGCAGGTGGCTGAAGTTCTGGATCGTCTCCGACAGCACTTTGTTGTTGCCCACGGTGGCGATCACGTTGTCGGGCGTGACCAGCGTCGTACCGAACAAGCCGAGTTCCTTGACGGTGCCGTTGACGCCGCCGCCGACGGTCACGTAGTCGCCGACCTTGTACGGCCGCAGCACCTGAAGGAACACGCCCGCTGCAAAGTGCGTGAGCAGGCCGCCCCATGCCGTGCCGATGGCCAGCCCGGCGCCTGCCAGCAGCACCGCGAACGAAGTCGTCCTCACGCCGAACATGTCTAGGATCGCGAGGATCAGGACGATGTTGAGCACCACGCCGAGGATCGAGACCAGGTAGTTGCTCAGCGTCGGGTCCATGCGCTTGCCGCGCTCGAGCGCCTTGGCAACGAGCCGCTGCGCGAGTCCGATGAGCCATCGGCCGATGCCCCAGGCGATCAGGGCGCCGATCACTTTCAGGCCAAAATCCACCCCTTGCGTCGTCAGGAAAATCCAGATCGCTTCCGTATTCATGATCTTCTCCTCACAGGTGCCGGCACTTCTGCGAACCGGCAAGCGTTATGGATAAGCCAGCTTTGCGCCCAGGCGACGCGAAGGCTGTGCTCACGGGGCTTGCGCCAATCGTTTCTGGCAACACCGCCTTGTTGATACTCGGCAGCTTTCCAGGAGCCCGGTCGATCGCGCAGCAGCAGTATTATGCGCACCCGCAGAATCACTTCTGGAAAATATTGGAGGCCCTGTGGCCCGGCAACCCGCTTCCAGTGGGCGAAGGCAGCTATCAAAAGCGTAGCAAGTGGTTGTTGGACCGTGGTCTGGGCGTGTGGGATGTCTACGCCAGTTGCGAGCGGGAGGGCAGTCTCGATTCCGCGATCCGCGACGCGGTCGTCAACGACATTGCGAGCCTTCATTTGCCGAAGCTGGTGGCCATCGCCCACAACGGTGGCGAGAGTTTCCGGCATGCGCGGCACACGCGCACGCTGGGTGTGCCGGTCCATCGCCTGCCTTCGTCGAGCCCGGCCAATGCGTCGTGGAGCTTCGAGCGCAAGGTCCAAGGCTGGCGTGAGGTGTTTGAAAGGTATCTGGTCATTCCATGAAGGTCTCCCTTCCCGAGGTCAATTTCTCCGATTGGGGAGACGTTCGCTATCTGCACCTGGGCACCGAGTGGGTGCAGGGCTCGATGAGGCTGGACGCGCCCTTCGAAATCGAACTCGAATACGTGCAGCGCATGATGGCGTGGCTGCTCTTCGTCGACGCCGCCAGCGTGCCCAAGCGCCATGCCATGCAGTTGGGCCTGGGCGCGGCCAGCCTCACCAAGTTCAGCCGCAAGACGCTGCGCATGCGCACGACCGCGATCGAGCTCAATCCGCAGGTGGTCGCAGCCTGTCGCGGGTGGTTCAAGCTACCGGCGGATGACGGCAAGCTCCAGGTGGTGGTGGCCGATGCGGCCGCCGAGATCCGCAAGCCGCAGTGGCTGGGCACGGTCGACGCGCTGCAGGTCGACCTGTACGACCATGAGGCCGCCGCGCCCGTGCTCGACAGCGAGGACTTTTATGCCGACTGCCGCGCCTTGCTCACCGACGACGGCTGCATGACGGTCAACCTGTTCGGCCGATCGTCCAGCTACGAGCGCAGTCTTGAGAAGATTTCCGCCGCGTTCGGCGAGGACGCGGTCTGGGCCTTCAAGCCGACGCGCGAGGGCAACACCGTGGTGGTCGCCCAGCGCATTGCCAGCCGGCCGAAGCGCCCCGCGCTTGCCGACCGCGCCCAAACCATCCAGACTCGCTGGGGCCTGCCCGCACCCAAGTGGCTGCGCGTGTTCAAACCTCGGAACTGATTTCATCCATGAGTGCTGTCTCCGTCGCTGCATCCGCCGCTTCCCGCCACGAAGGCCCGCTCGATCTGCGCCATCTGATCGAATGGCTGGCCAAGGACGGCGTGATCTCGCCTGTGGAGGCAAAGCGCACGCTGGCGCGCTGCGCGCAGGCCGAAAGCCGGCAGGCGCCGCTGGTGCGCCTGGCGAACGTCGCGATGACGCGCGAGGGCGACGGCAAGCCGCTCGATCTCGAGATGCTCACGCAGTGGCTCGCGGGTCGTGCGGGGCTCTCCTATCTGCGGATCGACCCGCTCAAGGTCGACGTGGGCAAGGTGGCAGACACCATGAGCGCCGCGTACGCCGAGCGGCACAAGGTATTGCCGGTGCAGGTAACTCCGAGCGAAGTGGTGGTTGCCACGGCCGAGCCCTTTCTCACCGACTGGATCGCCGAGGTCGAGCGCCAGTCGCGCCGATCGGTGCGACGCGTGGTTGCGAGCCCGACGGACATTCAGCGCTACACGGCCGAATTCTTCGCACTGGCCAAGTCGGTGCGGGCCGCGCAGAAGGCGGGCGGCAACACGGGTGGGGCCAGCTTCGAGCAGCTCGTCGAACTCGGCAAGAGCAACAAGCAGCTCGACGCCAACGACCAGAGCGTGGTGCAGGTGGTCGACTGGCTCTGGCAGTACGCCTTCGACCAGCGCGCGAGCGACATCCATCTCGAACCGCGCCGCGACCAGGGCGTCATCCGCTTTCGCATCGACGGCGTGCTGCATCCCGCCTACCAGATGCCGATGGGCGTGATGAATGCGATGGTCGCGCGCATCAAGCTGCTCGGCCGAATGGACGTGGTCGAGAAGCGTCGGCCGCTCGACGGCCGCATCAAGACCCGCAACATCCGCGGCGACGAAGTCGAAATGCGCTTGTCGACATTGCCGACGGCCTTCGGGGAAAAGATGGTGATGCGGATCTTCGACCCCGACACGGCGGTGAAGGACCTGGACGCACTCGGCTTCGCGCAGCACGACGCGCGGCGCTGGGAGCAACTGGTGACGCGGCCGCACGGCATCATCCTGGTGACCGGCCCGACGGGGTCTGGCAAGACGACCACCCTGTATTCGACGCTCAAGCGGGTAGCGACGGAAGAGGTCAACGTCAGCACGATCGAGGACCCGATCGAAATGATCGAACCGTCCTTCAACCAGACGCAGGTGCAACCGCAGCTCGATTTCGGATTCACCGAGGGCTTGCGCGCACTGATGCGGCAAGACCCGGACATCATCATGGTCGGCGAGATCCGCGACCTGGCCACTGCCGAGATGGCGGTGCAGTCGGCTCTGACCGGCCACCTGGTCTTCAGCACGCTGCACACCAACGATGCTCCCAGTGCGATCACGCGGTTGATGGAGCTGGGTGTGCCGTCCTACCTGATCAACGCGGTGATGCTCGGCGTGCTCGCCCAGCGTCTGGTGCGCACGCTGTGCCTGCATTGCAAGGAACCCGACGAAGCCGTCACCCGCGAGAAGCTCGCGGAGTTCGTGACGCCCTGGCAGATCAACGGCTCCGTGCGTGCCTACAAGCCGGTCGGTTGCGTCGACTGCCGAATGACCGGCTACATGGGCCGCATGGGCCTGTACGAACTGCTCAGCATCACCGAGGCATTCAAGGGCGAGGTCACCAAGGAACCGAACATGGTCTCGCTCAGGCGGCAGGCCGTCGCCGACGGCATGCGCCCGCTGCGCCTCGCCGGAGCGCTGCGCGTCGCAGAAGGGGTCACGACGATCGAAGAGGTGCTGAGCGCAACTCCGCCTCTGGAGTAGCTTCGGCCGGCGCAGCCAGGCCCGTTCGCGAAACACCGCGGAACCGGCTTCGCCGGGCCGCAGGTGTTGCCCCCCGGTAGGGGGTTAGCGAAGCGACACGAAGTGCGCGAAGCTTGGGGGCGAGCAACAGCCCCCTCGGGATTACCCTGAATTCACGGTTAGTGGAATCCACATCCACCTGACTTCTGGCTGACCACACAATCTCCGATCGAATTTTTTTCGTGGAGACCATTCGTGAAAATCAAGAGTCAGAAAGACTTCTTCTCGGGGGTGATGTTCACCGTCGTCGGAGTCGCATTCGCCTGGGGCGCAACGACGTACAACGTCGGCAGCGGCGCCCGCATGGGTCCGGGATACTTCCCGCTGATGCTCGGCATCCTGATGGCCGTCATCGGGCTCGGCATCATGTTCACCGGACTCACGGTCGAGACCGAGGACGGCGAGCCGATCGGCAAGTGGGCCTGGAAGCAGGTGATCTACATCATCGGCGCCAACCTCGCCTTCGGCTTGCTGCTCGGCGGCCTGCCGAGCATCGGCGTGCCGGCCATGGGCATGATCATCGCCATCTATGCGCTCGTGATCATCTCCAGCCTGGCGGGCAGTGAGTTCAACCTGCGCAAAGTGCTGATTCTCGCGACGGTGCTGGCCGTCGGCAGCTACATCGCCTTCATCTGGGCGCTGAAGCTGCAGATCCAGGTGTGGCCTACCTTCATCACGGGTTGAGGACGACAAGATGGATCTCGTAAACAATCTCACGCTGGGTTTTGGCGTCGCCTTCACCTTCACCAACCTGCTGTACTGCCTGGCCGGTTGTATTCTGGGCACGCTGATCGGCGTGCTGCCGGGCATCGGCCCCGTCGCGACCATTGCGATGCTGCTGCCCGCCACCTATGCGCTGCCCCCTGTGTCGGCGCTGATCATGCTGGCCGGCATCTACTACGGCGCGCAGTACGGCGGCTCCACTACTGCCATTCTGGTCAACTTGCCAGGTGAATCGTCCTCCGTGGTGACCGTGATCGACGGCTACCAGATGGCGCGGAAAGGGCGGGCCGGTCCAGCGCTCGCTGCCGCTGGCCTGGGCTCGTTCTTCGCGGGCTGCATCGGCACGCTGATTCTGGCGGCCTTCGCACCGCCGCTGACCGAGCTGGCCTTCAAGTTCGGCCCGGCCGAATACTTCTCGCTGATGATCCTGGGCCTGATCGGCGCCGTGGTGCTGGCCTCGGGCTCGCTGCTCAAGGCCATCGCGATGATCGTTCTGGGCCTGCTGATGGGCCTGGTCGGCACCGATGTGAACTCGGGTGTCGCGCGTTTCAGCTTCGACATCCCCGAACTCACCGACGGCATCGGCTTCGTGACCATCGCCATGGGCGTGTTCGGCTACGGCGAAATCATTGCCAACCTGTCGCGACCCGAGCACGAGCGTGAAGTGTTCACCGCCAAGGTGTCCGGCCTGTTCCCGACCAAGGAAGACTTCAAGCGCATGCTGCCCGCCGTGCTGCGCGGAACCGCCCTGGGCGCGTCGCTCGGCATCCTGCCCGGCGGCGGTGCGCTGTTGGCCGCCTTCGCTGCCTACACTATCGAGAAGAAGACCAAGCTGCATCCGGGCGAAGTGCCCTTCGGCAAGGGCAACATCCGCGGCGTCGCGGCGCCCGAGTCGGCCAACAACGCCGGTGCGCAGACCTCCTTCATCCCGCTGCTGACGCTGGGCATTCCGCCCAACGCGGTGATGGCGCTGATGGTGGGCGCGATGACGATCCACAACATCCAGCCCGGCCCGCAGGTGATGACCAGCAACCCCGAACTCTTCTGGGGCCTGATCGCCTCGATGTGGATCGGCAACGCGATGCTCATCATCCTGAACCTGCCGCTGATCGGCATGTGGATCAAGCTGCTGTCGGTGCCTTACAAGTACCTGTTCCCGGCCATCGTGCTGTTCTGCGCGATCGGGGTGTACTCGACCAACAACAACACCTTCGACATCTGGATGGTGGCGATCTTCGGTTTCATCGGCTACAGCTTCTTCAAGCTGGGATGCGAGCCTGCGCCGCTGCTGCTGGGCTTCATCCTGGGGCCGATGATGGAAGAGAACCTGCGGCGCGCGCTGCTGCTGTCGCGCGGCAGCTGGGCCGTGTTCGTCTCTCGCCCGATTTCGGCGGGCCTGCTCGCCGCGGCGCTGCTGCTGCTGGTGATCGTGCTGCTGCCGGCCGTGAAGTCCAAGCGCGAGGAAGCCTTCCACGAGGAAGAGGCCTGATCGACAGGCGTATCTCGCTATCTCTCAACGGCACCTTCGGGTGCCGTTTTCATTCAGGGCCTGGAGATGCGGGGCGGCTTCATGTGCTGCCGGGCCATGGCGAGGAACGCCATCGCCGCGGGATTGAGTGGGTGCTTCGCCAGCCGCACGGCGACGACCGGGTATTCCAATGTGGGGCGCGTCACCGCTACCGCGCGCAGGTTTCCGGGCATCAGCACCTCCACATAGCGCGGCAGCAGCGCCACGCCCGCGCCCGACTGGATGAGCCCGAAGGCTGTCGACAGCATCGACACATGGTGCACTACGCGCGGGTACACATTGGCCACGCTGGAAAGCTGTCGGCTGACGGACCGCCAGATGTTGGCGTCAGGATTGACGTGGATGAAGGGCAGGCTGTCCAGGTGCCTGGCGTCGATCACCACCCGCTGCGCCAGCGGATGATCGTCACGCACGAAGAGGCTCATGCGCTCGGTGAAGAGCGGCTCCGTGGCGAGTTCGGAATGCTTCTGCCCGATGTCCGACCCGAAGCCCAGGTCGGCCTCCTGCGAGAGGATTCGCGAAATCATCTGCTCGGCCGTGCTGTCGAGGAGTTCGGTCGCCAGCGAGGGGTGCTGTTGCGAAAATCGGCTCAGCAATGGCGGCAGCAGCGCGCCCGCCGTGAGATGGCCAACCGCCAGCACCACGCGCCCCTCCCGAAGCTGCGACTGGGACCGGCAGGCCTCGACCGATTCATCGATCAGCCGGAGCGCACGCATGGCCGTGTCGACCATCATCTCGCCGGCGTTGGTCATGCGGATGCGGCGGCCGCGCACGACCAGGGGCTGGCCGAGTTCGAGTTCCATGCGCTTGATCAGATGGCTGATCGCGGGCTGCGTGAGCTGCAGGCTCTCCGCCGCCAGGGTGAAGCTGCCCGATTCGGCGACAGCCGCGAGGGCCCGTAGCTGCTGCAGGGAGATCTCTTCAGCGCCGGTCTTTGGCATAAGAAATGCTCATAATTCGATAAGCCGGATTATCTGGCTTGATACAGGGGCCCTGCATAGCATTCGTACTCCTCCACAGGGACAAAATCCAGCACCATGAAACGAATCCAGTTCCTTCAGGCCGTCGCAGCCATGCTCTGCATGGCCGGAACCTCCGCCAGCCTGGCGCAAAGCTATCCAACCAAGCCGATCCGGCTCATCGTGCCTTTCCCGGCTGGTGGCGCGACGGACCTGTTTGCGCGCACGCTGTCGCAGAAGATGGGCGAGAAGCTCGGCACCACGCTGGTTATCGACAACAAGCCCGGCGCCGGCGGCGCGATCGGCTCCGATATGGCAGCCAAGGCTGCGCCCGACGGCTACACACTGCTGCTCGCCACCACGAGCACGCACTCGATCGGCCCTTGGATCAATCCCAAGCTGCCTTACGACACGGTGCGTGACTTCACGCCGATCGCCCACGTCGGCGACGCGCCCAGCATCATGCTGGTGCCCAACAGCTCGCCGGCCAAGACGGTGCGCGAATGGATCGACTACGCGAAGAAAAACCCCGGGAAGCTCAACTACGCATCGAGCGGCAACGGCACCATCGTCCAACTCACGGCGGAGCTCTTCAAGTCCCAGGCCGGCATCTTCGTCACGCACATTCCGTACAAGGGCACGGCGCTCGCGATTCCCGATCTGATCAGCGGCAAGGTCGATGTGCTGTTCGACTCGCTTCCCACCGGCATGCCGCACGTGCGTGACGGCCGGCTGCGCGCATTGGGCGTGACCTCGCTCAAGCGCAGCCCGCTGGCGCCCGAGCTGCCGCCGATCGCCGACACGCTTCCGGGCTTCGAATCCAACACGTGGTTCGGCCTCTACGGTCCCAAGGGCCTGCCGGCCGAGATGGTGACGCGCATCAACACGGCGGCCAACCAGGCGCTCGCCGATCCGGAAGTGCGCGACAAGCTCGCGCGGCTGGGCATCTCGCCCACGACGAGCACCCCGGCGCAATTCGCGAGCATGGTGGCCGAAGACGCTGCCAAGTGGAAAAAGATCATCACCGAACGAAAAATCACTGGGGACTGAGCATGAAGTTCGATTACGCAAACCCCTACACGTCGACCCGCATTCCGGTCTTCGCGCGCAACGTCGTTTCGACCTCGCATCCGCAGGCCGCGCAGGCGGGCCTTCGCATCCTGTACCAAGGTGGCAATGCCGTCGATGCCGCGATCGCGACGGCGGCCGCCATGACGGTGCTCGAACCGGTCAGCAACGGCCTGGGTAGCGATGCCTTCTGCATCCTGTGGGACGGCAAGAAGCTGCACGGACTGAACGGCTCGGGCTCCGCGCCGCAGTCCTGGACGCCTGATTACTTCAGCCGCAAGTACGGCGCAGATGCGCGGACGCCGCCGCAGCGCGGCATCGATTCGGTCACCGTGCCCGGCGCCGTCGGCACCTGGGTCGCGATGTCCGAGCGCTTCGGCAAGCTGCCCTTCGAGAACCTCATGGCGCCGGCCATCGAGATCGCCGAGCGCGGGTACCTGATGCCGCCGGTGGTGCAGCAGAAGTGGGCCGCGGCCACGCCCCTCCTGCAATCGCAGCCGGGCTTTGCGCAGAGCTTCCTGCCGTGGGGACGTGCGCCCGAGGTCGGTGAACTCTTCCGCTTCCAGGCCGCGGCGCGTGCGCTCAAGGCCATCGCTGCGACCAAGGGCGATGCGTTCTACAGCGGCGAGATCGCGGAGGCACTGGAGAAGTTCTCCAACGCAAACGGCGGCAGCCTCAAGGTGCGCGACCTCGCCAACTGGAAGCCCGAATGGGTCGAGCCGATCGCGCAGAACTACCGCGGCCACACGCTGCACGAGATCCCGCCGAATGGCCAGGGCATTGCCGCGCTGATCGCGCTGGGCATCCTCGAGCACTTCGACATCGGCTCGATCCCGGTCGACTCGGTTGCCTCGCAGCATCTGCAGATCGAGGCCATGAAGCTCGCCTTTGCCGACACCTACCGCTACGTGTCCGACCCATCGTCGATGGAGGTGACGCCCCTGCAAATGCTCGATGGCGCGTACCTCGCATCGCGTGCCAAACTCATCGATGTGAACAAGGCGCAGGACTTCAAGGCGGGCAACCCGGTCAAGGGCGGAACCATCTATCTCACCGCGGCCGACGAGAGCGGCATGATGGTGAGCTTCATCCAGAGCAACTACATGGGATTCGGCTCGGGCTGCGTGGAGCCCGACTTCGGCATCAGCCTGCAGAACCGAGGCCACGGCTTCAGCCTCGACGCCAAGAGCCCGAACGTGGTGGCACCTGGCAAGCGCCCCTTCCACACCATCATCCCGGCCTTCCTCGCGAAGGACGGTGCGCCGGTGATGAGCTTCGGCGTGATGGGCGGCAACATGCAGCCGCAAGGCCACATGCAGACGCTGGTGCGCATGCTGGACTACAAGCAGAACCCGCAGGCCGCGTGCGATGCGCCGCGCTGGCGCTTCAACTCGGGCCTCGAGATCAACGTCGAGGCGGCCATGGATCCGAACACGGTCCAGGGCCTGACCGAACTCGGCCACAAGGTCGATGTCATCAACGACTCTTACCAGGACTTCGGTGCGGGCCAGTTCATCTGGCGCGCGGGCGATCCGGCGGTCGAGGGCTACGTGGCCGCGAGCGACGCGCGCCGCGACGGCCTTGCCGCCGGGTTCTGATTCTCTAGATGCAACTTCAGGCCACGTCGGAGCATTCCGCTCACAAGAATATCGCGCCTGGCCTCATCCTTGCGACGCTGGGCGCCATCGCGTTCAGCGGCAAGGCGATCATCGTCAAGCTGGCCTACCGCTACGGCGTGGACGCGGTCACGCTCATCATGCTGCGCATGTTGTTCGCGTTGCCGCTGTTCGCGCTGATGGCCTGGTGGGCCGGGCGCGGCAAGCCGCCGCTCACGCGGCGCGACTGGATCGGCGTCTTCGGCCTGGGGTTCTCGGGCTACTACCTGTCGAGCTTTCTCGATTTTGCCGGGCTGGCCCACATCACGGCCAGTCTGGAGCGGCTCATCCTGTATCTCAACCCGACGCTGGTGCTGTTGTTCGGCTGGATCGTCTATCGCCGGCGCATCACCCGCTGGCAGTTCGTGGGCATGAGCATCAGCTATGCGGGCGTGCTGCTGGTGTTCGGCCACGAAGTGCAGCTCGGCCAGAGCGCAGCCGCCGCGTGGGGCGCACTGCTGGTGTTCCTGAGCGCTGTGAGCTATGCCATCTATCTCGTCGCAAGCGGCGAGTTCGTCAAGCGGCTGGGTTCGCTGCGCCTCGTGGGATTGGCGACCAGCGTGGCCTGCGTACTTTGCATCGTGCAGTTCATGCTGCTGCGGCCGATGAGCGCAGCCTTCGATGTGGCGCCGCAGGTGATCTGGCTGTCGATCCTCAACGCCACGGTGTGTACCGCGGTGCCCGTCCTTGCCGTCATGATGGCGATCGAACGCATCGGGCCCGCGATGGCAGCCCAAACGGGTATGGTCGGGCCGATCTCGACCATCCTGATGGGTGTGGTGATCCTCGGCGAGCCCTTCACCGCGTGGATCGCGGCCGGGACGGCGCTGGTGATCGCCGGCATCTTCGTATTCACACGTATGGGGCGCTGAGCCCGAAGGAAAGAACATGGATTTTGGAATTGCAGGAAAGACCGCGCTGGTGTGCGGCGCGAGCAAGGGCCTGGGCTACGGATGCGCGGAAGCGCTGGTGCGCGAGGGCGCGAACGTGGTGATCGTCGCGCGCGGCGCCGAAGCGTTGGAATCGGCGGCCAAGACCTTGCAGGCCGTGGCGGCCGGTGTGAGCGGCGCCAAGCCTTTCGTGAAGCACCTGGCGGCCGACATCACAACGCCCGAAGGCCGCGCCGCCGCCTTCGCGCTCCACAAGGATTTCGACATCGTGGTCACCAACGCCGGCGGACCGCCCCCCGGCGACTTCCGTGAATGGGACCGCGAAGCATGGATCAAGGCCGTCGATGCGAACATGCTCACGCCGATCGAACTGATCAAGGCCACCGTCGATGGCATGGCCGCGCGCGGATTCGGCCGCATCGTCAACATCACGTCCAGCTCGGTGAAGGCGCCGATCGGCATCCTGGGCCTGAGCAACGGCGCACGCAGCGGCTTGACCGGCTTCGTTGCCGGCGTCGCCCGCTCGGACATTGCCGGCAAGGGCGTCACGATCAATAACCTGCTTCCGGGCTCCTTCGATACCGACCGGCTCAAGGGCACGATGGCCGGCGCTGCCAAAAAGTCGGGACAGGACATCGACACCGTCCGGGCCGCTCGCGAGAAGAGCATTCCCGCGGGCCGCTTCGGCACGCCGTCCGAGTTCGGCGCGATCTGCGCCTTCCTCTGCAGCGTGCAGGCGGGGTACCTCACGGGGCAGAACGTGCTGGCCGACGGTGGAGCCTATCCGGGGACGTACTGACGTGACGGGTGGAGGGTGACTTGCGTCATTGCCGCGAGGACACCCAGATCCCGCCCACGATCAGCACGAAGGCCGCACCGTGATACCAGTGCGGCAATTCGCCCAGGAAGGCCGCTGACAGCAGGGCCGCGAACAAGGGCGTGAGGTTGGTGAAGAAGCCGGCCGTCTGCGGGCCCGCTCGCTGTACCCCCGCTCCCCAGCACCGATAGGCCAGGAGAGCAGGCCCGAGCGTGATGAAGACAAGCGCCGCCGCCAGCGGCCAGCCCCAGTCCGCGTGCGCATCCGCGAGCGCCCACTCGCCTGCGGCGAACAGGCCGGACCATGCCAGCCCGAACACCATCTGTGCCATGAGCAGCGAGGCCCAGTCGCGTCGCACCTCGGATGGCTCATGGGTCCGCGACAGCATCCAGCTATAGAACGCCCACGAGATGGTCGCGAGCATCATGTAGACATCGCCGGCGACCAGTCGCAACGAGAGCAGTTGCCTCCACTCGCCGCGGCTGAGCACCAACAGTACGCCGATCATCGAGAGCACAGCACCCACCATGGCACGGCCTGTCACCTTCGCGCCGAAGAACAAGGAACCCGTCGCCAGCATCCACAGCGGCATGCTGGAGCCGACGAGCGTGACGTTGATCGGTGTCGAGGTCTGCAGCGCCAGGTACTGGAAGGCGTTGTAGCAGCCGATGCCAAGGAGTCCGAGCACGGCGAATCGCTTCCAGTGCATCCACAACGGACTCTCGCGGCGCAGCACGGACACCGCGAAGGGAAGCAGCACGATGAAGGCCAGCAGCCAGCGGATGAAGTTCAGCGACATGGGCGACACGAGTTCGCGCACCACGCGGCCGACGACCGCATTGCCGGCCCACAGCAGGGGAGGCACCGTGAGAAGAAGGGCGGTGCCCGGAGTAAGACGCTGCTGCATGGGGCTGGACTTTAACGGGCCGCGAGGCGTATTCGGGGGTGCGAGCCTTGGATTCAAGTCCGTGGCAGCATAGGCGCCTTGTTTCGATCCAGCCGAATCGCACATTCAACAAAAGGAGCCACGATTCATGAGCAAAGCCGTCCGCATCGACCGCCATGGCGGTCCCGAGGAACTGAAGATCGTCGACGTCGAAGTCGGAGATCCCGGACCCGGCGAAATCCGCATTCGCCATAAGGCGGTGGGTCTCAACTTCATCGATACCTACCAGCGCAGCGGGCTGTACCCGTTCCCTATGCCGCTGCAACTCGGCATGGAAGCCTCCGGCGTCATCGAGGCGGTGGGCGAGGGGGTCTCTCACCTCAAGGTCGGCGACCGCGCGGCCTATGCCAGCCAGCCACCCGGCGCGTACAGCGAACTGCGCGTGATGCCGGCCAAGTGCGTCTGCAAACTGCCCGACGCGATCTCGTTCGAGACCGGCGCGGCCATGATGCTCAAGGGCCTGACCGCGCAGTACCTGCTGAAGAAGACCTTGCCGGCCGAAGGCCTGCAGCCCGGTGATTTCATCCTGTTTCATGCCGCTGCGGGCGGCGTGGGGCTGATCGCATGCCAATGGGCCAAGGCGTTGGGGCTGCAGTTGATCGGCACCGCGGGCACCGATGCCAAGTGCAAGATCGCGCTGGACCATGGCGCTGCGCACGCCATCAACTACAGCACCGAGAACTTCGCCGAGCGCGTCAAGGAAATCACCGGCGGCAAGGGCGTGAAGGTGGCCTACGACTCGGTGGGCAAGGACACCTTCGAAGGCTCGCTGGCCTGCCTGCGGCCCTTCGGTCTGCTCGCGGTCTTCGGCAACGGATCGGGGCCGGTGGCGGCCTTCAACCTGGGCACCTTGGCCAAGGGTTCGTACTACGTGACCCGGCCCACCCTGTTCTCGCATATCTCGAACCGCGAGAGCACACAGGCAATGGCCGACGACCTGTTCGCGGTGGTCGAGAGCGGCGCGGTAAAGATCCCGATCGACCAGCGCTATGCACTGGAAGACGTCCAACAAGCGCACCGCGATCTCGAAGCACGCAAGACCACCGGCTGCACCATCCTGACCTTGTAGCCGACGCTGCCGCTCAGTTCCAAAAATACCGCGGATCCGGCTCCGCCGGGCCGCCGGTATTGCCCCCGGCAGGGGGAAGGCGAAGCGACACGAAGTGCGCGAAGCCTGGGGGCGAGCTAGTGAAGCGCGCCCAGGCGCGATTCGCGCATCCGGGTCGGCGCGAGCGCGCCGGCCGACTCGAGGATCGGATAGGCGATCGAGCAGATGTGCGAGTTGATGCGCTTGAGCTCGCTGATCAGATCGATGTGCAGCGAACTCGTCTCGATGCTCAGTGTGGTCTGGTCCGACAGGCGCCCGAGGTGGGTCGTGGCGTAGGCCCGCTCCAGGTCGCGGAAGCGCGCCTTTTCTTCCAGCAGCTTCTGCGCATCACGCACGTTGCCGTTGAGGAACACGCTCATGCTCAGCCGCAGGTTCGCGACCAGCCGCTCGTGCAGTTCGACGATCTCTCTCATGCCGGCCTCGGAGAAGTTGCGCTGCGGCTTGATCTTCTTGTCCTCGATGTCGATGATCACCCGCTCGATGATGTCGCCGATCTGCTCCATGTTGATGGTGAAGCTGATGATGTCGGTCCAGCGGCGGCTCTCTTCCTCGCCGAGGGCCTCGCGCGAGATCTTGGTCAGGTAGTACTTGATGGCGGAGTACAGCTCGTCGACCATGTCATCGAGATTGCGCAGTTCCTGCGCGAGCCGAAGGTCGTTGTTCCGGATCACGTTGAGCATGCCGATCAGCATCGTCTCGACCACGTCTGCCTGGTGAAGTGCCTCGCGCGCGGCATTCGAGATGGCGAGCGTGGGCGTCGACAGTGCCGAAGGGTCCAGGTGCTGCGGCCGCCGCGTCGCCGCGGGCTCTTCAGGCTCCGGCAGCAGTTTCGTGACCAGCCGGGCCACCGAATTGGTGAGGCCGATGAAGCCGACGCTCACGATCACGTTGAAGGCGAGGTGATAGAGCACGACCAGGTGCGTGGCGTCCGAGATGAAGGGTTTGACCTCGCGCAGCCACAGGCCGACGAAGGGCGCCGCGATGGCCACGCCGAGCAGCTTGAAGACGAGGTTGCCCAAGGTCACCTGACGCACGGCAACGGTTGACTTGGCTGTGGTCAGCACCGCGAGCAGGCCGCTGCCGAGGTTGGCGCCGAGCACCAGGCCCAGCGCCACGTCGAGCGGCACCACGTTGGAACTCGCCATGGCGGCGACCAGAAGCACGACGGCAAGACTGGAGTAGGCCAGGATGGCGAGCCCGGCGCCGATGGTGATCTCGAGCAACACGTCGCTGTTGATCGAACCGAGCACCGCACGCATCGCCGGGCTGTCGAACAGCGGGCCGGTGGCCTCGACCACGAGCTGGAGCGCGAGAAGCATCAGGCCGAGGCCGATCAGGACGCGGCCAACACGGCCGGCCGCGCTGGATGGCCGCGTGATGAACAGCACGACGCCCACGAAGATGAAGAGCGGCGACAGCCATGAAAGATCCGCCGAGAACAGCACCGACATCAGCGCGGTGCCGATGTCCGCGCCGCGCATGACCGCGAGCGCCGCCGGCAGGGTCACCAGGCCCTGGCCGACGAACGATGAAGTCATCAGCGAGGTCGCCGTGCTCGATTGCACCAGCGCCGTCACGCCGATGCCCGACAGGGCCGCCGTGAAGCGGTTGCGCATGCTGTGCACGAGGATCTTGCGCAGGTTCGCGCCGAAGACGCGCAAGACGCCGGTGCGAACGAGATGGGTACCCCACACCAGCAGCGCGATGGCTGCCAGCAGATTCAACAAGTGCTTCATGGATGACAGGCACTATAGAGCACCTGTGCCTCCCGCCGGCCTGGTTGATGCGGGCCTACTTGCCTCTTTTGACTCGTCTCAGTTCGTCGAGGATCAGGCAGATCGCACCGACCGTGATCGCGCTGTCGGCCACGTTGAAGGCCGGGAAGTGACGGCCGGCCAGATGGAAGTCGAGGAAGTCCACCACGTAGCCATGCATCATCCGGTCGATGACGTTGCCGATGGCGCCGCCGAGGATGGCAGCCATCGAGAAGCAAAACAGCTTTTGCCCCGCATGGGACCTGAGCATCCAGATGATGAAGATCGCCGCTGCGATGCCGATGGCCATGAAGAACCAGCGCTGCCATCCCGCCGCATCGGCAAGAAATGAGAAGGCCGCACCGGTGTTGTGGGCCCGCACGACGTTGAAGAAGCTCGTGACGTAGGTCGCGTCGCCGAGCTTGTAGTAGCCGAGGATCAGGGTCTTGGTGAACTGATCGACGATGACGATGACGAGCGCAAGGCCCAGCCAGGGCCAGATACCGAGGCCCGAGGCGGAGGAACGGCGGGCCATCAGGCGACAGTCCTTGCTTCGCCCGCACCGTAGAGGTTGCTGGTGCACCGGCCGCAGATGGCCGGATGCGCCGGGTCATGCCCCACGTCGTCGCGCCAGTGCCAGCAGCGTTCGCACTTCGTCGCGGTGCTTGCCTTCACGGTCGCGGACAGCGCCTCGCCGGCGACCAGTTCGACTGCCGACGTGATGAAGACGAACTTGAGATCGTCACCCAGCGATGCGAGGAGCGCGTGCTCTTCGGCGGGAGCGCTGAGAGTCACGTTGGCCTGCAGCGACGAGCCGACCTGGCCGGCCGTGCGCACGGTCTCGATCTCCTTGTTGACCGCGTCGCGGATCTCGCGGATGCGCGTCCACTTGCCGAGCAGCGCTTCATCGGGCGAGCCGAGATCGCTGTAGGTCTGGACGAAGATCGACTGGCCGTCGCCGCAGAACTTCCAGGCCTCTTCGGCCGTGAAGCTCAGGAAAGGCGCCATCCAGCGCAGCATCGCTTGCGTGATGTGCCAGAGCGCCGTCTGGGCGCTGCGGCGTGCGTGCGAGCCGGGCGCGGTCGTGTAGAGCCGGTCTTTCAGCACGTCGAGGTAGAAGGCTCCGAGGTCTTCCGAGCAATACACCTGCAGCTTGGCCACCACCGGGTGGAATTCGTAGACCTTGTAATGCGCGAGCACCTCGGCCTGGAATTGCGCGGCGCGGCTCAGCGCGTAGCGGTCGATCTCGAGCAATTGGTCGAGTGGGACCACATCCTTGGCGACGTCGAAATCGCTGGTGTTGGCGAGCAGGAAGCGCAGCGTGTTGCGGATGCGGCGGTAGGCGTCCACCACCCGCGCCAGAATCTTGTCGTCGCCCGCGATGTCGCCCGAGTAGTCGCTTGCGGCCACCCAGAGGCGGGTGATCTCGGCGCCCAGCTTCTTGTTGACGTCCTGGGGGTCGATGCCGTTGCCGAGCGACTTGCTCATCTTGCGGCCCTGGCTGTCCACCGTGAAGCCGTGCGTGAGCAGGCCGCGGTAGGGCGCGCGGCCTTCGAGCGCGGAGGCGATCAGCAGCGACGAATGGAACCATCCGCGATGCTGGTCGTGGCCTTCGAGGTAGAGGTCGGCCTCGGGCCCGGTCTCGTGGTGCACGTTGGGGTGGGTACCGCGCAGCACGTGGAAGAAGGTCGAGCCGGAGTCGAACCACACTTCGAGGATGTCGGTGCTCTTCGTGTAGTGCGGCGCGTCTTCGGCGCCGAGGATTTCCTCGGCGGTCACGCGGCTCCAGGCCTCGATGCCGCCCTTCTCGACGATGTCGGCGGCCTGGTCGAGGAATTCCATCGTGCGCGGATGCAACTCGCCCGAGTCCTTGTGCAGGAAGAAGGGGATCGGCACGCCCCAGCTGCGCTGGCGGCTGATGCACCAGTCGGGCCGGTTGGCGATCATGTCGTGCAGCCGCGCCTTGCCATTCTCCGGATAGAAGCTCGTCTGCTCGATGGCTTGCAGCGCGGTCTGGCGCAGGGTCTGGGGCGCCTTGTCCTTGGTGAACACGCCTTCGCCCTCGTCCATGCGGATGAACCACTGCGCCGCGGCGCGGTAGATCACCGGCGTCTTGTGGCGCCAGCAGTGCGGGTAGCTGTGGGTGATCGCCTCGGTCGTCATCAGCCGCCCGGCATCGCGCAGCGCCTGGATGATGACCGGCACGGCCTTCCAGATGTTCTGGCCGCCGAAGAGCGGGAAGTCGGGCGCATACGAGCCGTTGCCCTGCACCGGGTTCAGGATGTCGTCGTAGGCCACGCCGTGCGCCACACAGGAGTTGAAGTCGTCCACGCCGTAGGCGGGCGAGGAGTGGACCAGGCCGGTGCCGTCGTCGGCGGTTGCGTAGTCGGCCAGGTAGATGGGCGACAGGCGGCGGTAGCCGGCATCGACGTCGTACAGCGGGTGATCGAACTCGAGGCCGCCCAGCTTCTCGCCCTTGACCGTGGCGAGCACCTTGCCGTCGAGCGCATAGCGGTTCATGCACATCTCGACCAACGAGGCAGCCAGCACCAGGAGGCCGCGCTCGGTATCAACCAGCGCGTAGTCGAGCTCGGGGTTCAGGTTGATCGCCTGGTTGGCGGGGATGGTCCACGCGGTGGTGGTCCAGATGACGGCGAAGGCGTCCTTGGTCAAGGCGGGCAGGCCGAAGGCGGCTGCGAGCTTCGCAGGGTCGTGTGCCTTGAAGGCGACGTCGAGGGTCTGCGACTTCTTGTCGGCGTACTCGATCTCGAATTCGGCGAGCGAGGAACCGCAGTCGAAACACCAGTACACCGGCTTCAGGCCGCGGTAGACGAAGCCGCGCTCGATCACGCGCTTGAAGGCGCGGATCTCGCCGGCTTCATTGGCGAAGTCCATCGTCTTGTAAGGGTGGTCCCATTCGCCCAGAACCCCGAGGCGCTGGAAGTCGCTCATCTGCTGGGCGATCTGCTCGGTCGCGTAGGCGCGGCTCTTGGCCTGCATCTCGTCGCGGCTGAGGTTGCGGCCGTACTTCTTTTCGATCGCGTTCTCGATCGGCAGGCCGTGGCAGTCCCAGCCGGGCACGTAGAGCGCGTCGTAGCCTTCGAGCTGGCGCGCCTTGGTGATCATGTCCTTCAGGATCTTGTTGACGGCATGGCCCATGTGGATCTGCCCGTTGGCATAGGGCGGGCCGTCGTGCAGGATGAACTTGGGCGCGCCGTGGCGCGCGTCGCGAAGGCGATGGTAGAGGCCTTCGTCGTTCCATTCCTTGACCCAGCCCGGCTCGCGCTTGGGCAGATCGCCCCGCATCGGGAAGGGGGTGTCGGGCAAGTTCAGCGTGGCGCGGTAGTCGGTACCGCTGTCAGTCTTGTTGTCAGCCATGGAAGGTTCCAGAAATCTGCGCTGCGGTGCAACGCTCGAGGGATCGATGGGGCGTGCGGCCCTTGCAGGCAAGGTGCGGCCGGACGCGGCGGAAAGCGAAGGTCCCGCTCTAAATTCGGTCGCGCGTGGTCTGGCGATGGGTCTCGGCGTGGGTGGAGGCAAAGAACGCACGCGCGTCGCGGCCATCCTTCGCGATGCCCGCAGTCAGGGCCTCGAGGCTGGTGTAGCGCAATTCGTCGTGCAGTTTGTGCAGCAGTTCCACGCGGACGATTTTACCGTAGGCCCCTTCGGCGCCGAGCTGGGCGGGCCAATCGAGGCAGTGGGTCTCCAGCAGCACCCGGCCGGCATTGACGTCGTTGGCGTCGAGCGACGGCCGTACACCCAGGTTGGCGACCCCATGCAGCGGGGCTTCGGTCAAGCCATGCACGAGCACCGCGAAGATGCCGCTGGCGGCGGGTTTCCAGTGCTTGAAGCGCAGGTTCAGCGTGCGAAAGCCGTCGTTCCGGCCGGGGAACGACGCACCCAGGGCGCGGCCGAGCTTGCGCCCGTGCACCACGTGGCCGGAGATGGCGTAGGGCCTGCCCAGGAGGGCGTGCACGTCGCTCATCCGGCCCTCGGCCAACGCCTCGCGCACGGCGGAACTGGACACGCGCAGGCCGTGGACCTCGTAGCTGTTCATCCGCGCCACGTCGAATCCTTGCTCGTCGCCGGCGCGGTCGAGCATCGCGTAGTCGCCGGCGCGCTTGGCGCCGAAGCGGAAGTCGTCGCCGACCAGCACATAGCGCGCGCCGAGCCCTTCGGTCAGGACGTGCTGGATGAATTCATCGGGCGTTTGGGATGCCAGCCGGGCGTCGAAAGGCAGCACGATGGTCTGCGCGACGCCGCCTGCTGCGAGTTCGGTGAGTTTGTCGCGAAGCGTGCCGATGCGGGCCGGCGCCAGTTCCGGGCGCTTGGTGAGCGCCGCGAAGTAATCACGCGGATGCGGCTCGAAAGTCAGCACGCAACTGGGCAGGCCGCGCAGGCGCGCCTCGGTGTTGAGCAGGCCCAGCATGGCCTGGTGGCCGCGGTGCACACCGTCGAAGTTGCCAATGGTCAGGGCGCAGGCCGGAGCCACGCCCGGATGCCGGAATCCCCTAAAGACCTGCATGGGTTGGTATCTTTTTGATAGCACTTCGTGCCCACGGAATGGGCACATCAGGGCGTTTTGTCATAAAGCCGGTATATTGTGACGCAGTGCGTCAGATGCAAGCTTCTGAAGCGAGCATCATGTCCTGGTCTTTCCGTGGTTCTCTTTTCCCGAGGAGGCGTGTGGTGAAGGTCTTGAAGCTGTCGGCCCAAGGGCTGCCCCAATCGTGGATTTCGCTCGAACAAGCGGTGATCCACTATGCCTCCGACGAGGTTCGCTGGGAGGTGGGCGCGCAGGTCGCGGTGTTCAGGGGTGGGCACAACGCCGTCACCGGCCAGCAGTCGCAGATTGCCATCAACAGCATCATCGGCACCAAGGGCGTTCCGCGCATCAACCCCTTCACGCAGCGGCCCGGGCTCACCAACAGCAAGCTGTTCGCGCGCGACCGCAATGTCTGCGCCTATTGCGGCGGCCATTTCCACGAGGAAGAGCTGACGCGTGAACACATCATCCCGTTTGCGCAAAAGGGCATCGACACCTGGATGAACGTGGTCACCGCTTGCCGACCCTGCAATCACCGCAAGAGCAGCCGCACTCCCGAGCAGGCCGGCATGCCTTTGTTGTACGCACCTTACGTGCCGAGCCTGTGGGAAGACTTCATCTTGCGCAACCGCCGGATCCTGGCGGACCAGATGGAGTTCCTGATGGCACACCTGCCGCAGAGTTCCCGGCTGCACGGGTAGCGGGCGCAGTTCAGTAGGTCAGTTCCAGCACGCTGACGTCGCCTTGCGCGGCGGGCCAGGCCTGGCCGGTCACGCGCTCTCCATTGAATTCGGATGCCACGGCGCGGGGCACGTCGCTCGGCAGCTTGATTTTCGAACTCGACACGCCCGATCCCTTCGGAGGGACTCCCGGTAGGACGGCCTGACCGTCGAAGCGCATGGTGTCGCGCTCGGCGTCGAAGTAGCCGCGCGGCCGGGTGAGGATCACCAGGGCGCGGGCATCGCGATCCGCCTCGGGAATTCGCTCGGGCCGAAGCTGGATCACGTTGCTGGAGCGCGGGAAGGGGCTGCGATAGATGTGCGTGGTGGCGTAGCCGGGCGCACCCAGGACGAATTCGTAGGGTGTGTTCGGTTGGGCCGTGAACGGTCCCCAGCGACCGTCTTGCGCAATGGTCTGTTCCCATGCTGGCGGGCCGCGCCGAGCGCCAGTGGTGGTGTCGACGGCGAAGACTGTCAGGCGGCCTCCGGTCAGCGGCAGGTTGTTGACGAATGCGCCGCTGACCGGATCGCGCGAATCGAGCCCGAGGCCGGTGACCTTGCCCGACAAGACAACCTGCGCTTCGGGGGCCGGTTGAAGCGTGCGCGGCGCTTCGCCCGTCAGGAAGCGCCAGGTGGCATCGAAGGCCGCCGGTGAGAACGAGGTCTCGCGGTGATCGACGCGCGGCAGCACGACGTTGGTCGCGCCCTTCAGCGCCGGTCCGTCGAAGCCGATGTTCGTCGCTGTGCCCTTGGCGCCGATCCAGATGCCGTCGGGCTGTGCGTACTTGTCGTTGTTGTCCGAACGCAGCGTCAGCCACTTCACGCCGGGCGTGACCTCGTCTCCGTTGCCGTTCTTGGGCGCATTGAGTTGCTGCATGAACGGGCTCAGCCCGGAGAACTCGTTGCCTTCTTGCCGGCCCTTCACCGCCCAGATGCCGTGCGCCGGGTTTCCGCCCAGCACCACGTGGCTGACAACCTGATCGCCGCCGCCGTTTTGTACGTAGTTCCGGATGGTGTTGCCGCCGCGTGAATTGCCGACGAGGATGACCTTGTTCGCGCCGGTCGTCTTTAGCGCTCGGTCAACTTCCGCCTTCAGGAAGGCCATCGATTCCGCGGTCGAACTGCGTCCCGGCTGGACGACGGTGTCATCGTCGCGCGCCAGGGGAAATGGCTGGTCGACTGCGATGAGCTTGTCGCGCGGCCAGCCGTTGGATTCGAAGCGCCAGATCGTCGTCTGCCACAGCGCTGCCGAGTCACCGTTGCCATGCATGAACACGATGGGCGGACGCTCCTGGTTCACAGGCGTAGTGGTGCAGGCTGCGAGCAAGGTGCTGGCGAAGCCCGCGGCGATGAGATGGCGGCGAGTGTGCATGGCAAATTCCGTTCCAAGAAAAACGCCCGCCAGCTTGAAGCCGGCGGGCGCTGAGTGCCATCGGAAGCGACGGCAGGTCGATGTCAGGCGAAGACCCCTGCGGTGTCCTGCATGCGCGCCGACACCTCGCCCAGGTGGTGCAGGGTGTCGCCGAAGGTCATCTCCAGCTGCGTCAGCTTCTTGAAGTAGTGGCTCACGATGTACTCGTCGGTCACGCCGATGCCGCCGTGCAACTGCACAGCCTGCTGGCCGACGAAGCGCATCGACACGCCCAGTTGGTATTTCGCGCGAGCCAGCGCCTGGCGACGCTCGGCGGCCGGCGCGTTGAGCTTCAGGCTCGCGTAGTAGCTCATCGAACGGGCGAGTTCGAGCTGCATCTTCATGTCGGCGACGCGATGGCGCAGCGCCTGAAAGGTGGCGATCGCCACGCCGAACTGCTTGCGCGTGTTCATGTACTCGACGGTGATCGCGAGCGTCTTGTCCATCACGCCGACGGCTTCGGCACAGGTTGCGGCGATGCCGATATCGACAGCATGCTCGAGGGCCGGCAGGCCATCGAGGGTGATGAGCGTGGCGGCGGCTTTGTCGAAAACGACCTCCGCCGCGCGGCTGCCATCCTGGGTGCCGTAGCCGCGTGCGGCGACGCCGTCGGCAGCGCGCTCCACGAGGAAGAGGGCAATCTTGCCGTCGACCTGCGCGGGAACGATAAAGGCATCGGCCTCGTCACCGGCGGGCACGAGGCTCTTGGTGCCGTTCAGCGTCCAGCCGTTGCCGGCCTTGGCCGCCCGGGCCTCGCACACGTCGAGTCGGTAGCGCGCCACGCGCTCCTGGTAGGCGAGCACCACCATCGCCTGTCCGCCGGCGATGCGCGGCAGCCAGTTGTCCTTGGTGTCCTCGTCGGCATGGCCGGCGAGGACCGCGCCCGCGATGAAGGATTGCGCGAGCGGCTCGAGCACGATGCCGCGGCCGAGTTCTTCCATCACGACCATGCCTTCGACCGGGCCCATGCCCAGGCCCCCTTCATCCTCAGGGATGTACAGGCCGCCCAGGCCCAGCTCGGCCAGTTCGTCCCACGCTTCACGGGAGAAGCCGCCTGCCGCCTCGGTGGCCTGCCGGCGCTCGAAGCTATAGCCCTTTTCGACCCACTTGGCGACCGCGTCGCGAAGTTGTTGCTGGTCGTCGCTGAAATTGAAGTCCATTGCTTGATCCTTGTTTGCCTGCGCTCAGCCGAAGACCGTCTGGGCGACGATGTTGCGTTGGACTTCATTGCTGCCGCCGTAGATGGTGGTCTTGCGCATGTTGAAGTAGCTCGACGACAGCGGGGCCAGTTGCGGATGCCCGCCCGGGAAGTCGCCCTGCCAGCCGGCTTCCATCGCCTCGCGGACCAGCGGCAGCGAGTAGGGGCCGCCGGCGAGCATCATGAGTTCGGAATAGCGTTGCTGGATTTCGCTGCCCTTGATCTTGAGAAGACCGGCGATGTCGAGCGAGTTCTTGCCCGTAGTGGCGGCGGAGAGCACGCGCAGGACCAGCATTTCGAGCGCGACGACGTCGACCTCGAGCTTCGCGATCTCGTCGCGGAAGCGCTGGTCTTCCCAGACGCCTTCGCTCTTTGCGAGGCGCTTGAGGCGCTCCAGCTCGCGCTTCGCGCGGTTCACGTCGGCGATGTTGGTGCGCTCGTGCGAGAGCAGGTGCTTGGCGTAGGTCCAGCCCTTGTTCTCTTCGCCGATGAGGTTTTCGGCCGGCACTTCGACGTTGTCGAACCAGACTTCGTTGACTTCGTGGCCGCCGTCGAGGAGTTTGATCGGGCGCACGGTGACGCCGGGCGACTTCATGTCGATCAGCAGGAAGCTGATGCCGGTCTGCGGCTTGCCTTCACTGCTGGTGCGCACCAGGCAGAAGATCCATTCGCCGTACTGCCCGAGCGTGGTCCAGGTCTTCTGGCCATTGACGATGTACTTGTCCCCCTTGCGCTCGGCCTTGGTCTTGACCGAGGCGAGGTCGGAACCGGAGCCCGGCTCGCTGTAGCCCTGGCTCCACCAGACTTCGCCGCTCGCGATGCCGGGGAGGAATCGCTTGTGCTGCTCGGGGTTGCCGTAGGCCATGATGACCGGCGCGACCATCACGGGGCCGAAGGGGATGATCCGAGGCGCGCCGGCGAGGGCGGCTTCTTCCTCGAACAGGTGCTTCTCGACAGCGGTCCAGCCAGGGCCGCCGAATTCCTTGGGCCAGCCGTAGCCCAGCCAGCCCTTCTTGCCAAGGATCTTGGCCCAGCGCTGAAGATCGTCGCGCGTGAGTTCGAGGGCGTTGTGCACCTTGTGGGAAATCTCTGCGGGAAGGTTCTCTTTGACCCAGGCGCGAATCTCTTCGCGGAACTTCTGTTCTTCGGGCGTGAAGCTCAAATCCATGCGTGCCTCGCTGTGTTGATCGACCGCCGCGGGCGCGGCGCATCTTCGGAACCGGCATTTTTAGCACGGTCGTGCTAGTTCAAGGTGTCCGCGCCGCGACAAACCGGACCTCGGGGAAACGAGCACAGATAATCCCGCGTCCCATGAAAAACATTGTGATCCTGATCTCCGGCAGCGGCTCGAACATGGCTGCCATCGTTCGGGCTGCCGAGAAAGAGCGATGGGCTGCACGCTTCGGTGCGCGCGTCGCGGCGGTCATCAGCAACAAGGCGGACGCGCAGGGGCTGGCGATCGCACGAGAGCACGGCATCGCGACCGCCGTGGTTTCGCACAAGGACTATTCGACGCGGGAAGACTTCGATGCGGCGCTGGCCAAGGCGATCGATGTGCATTCGCCGACGCTGGTGGTGCTCGCGGGATTCATGCGCATCCTGACGCCCGGCTTCGTGACGCGCTACGAGCGCCGGCTCCTCAATATTCATCCCTCACTCCTGCCCGCCTTCCCGGGGCTTCACACGCACCGCCGCGCCATCGAGGCGGGTTGCCGTGTGGCAGGCGTGACCGTGCACGAGGTCACGGTTGAACTCGACCACGGGCCGATCCTGGCCCAAGCCGCGGTCCCCGTCATGGCCGATGACACCGAAGAAAGTCTCGCGGCGCGAGTTCTGGCACAGGAACATAGGGTTTACCCGCAAGCCATTGCTGCATGGCTTTTGGAAACAAACTGACACAATCTACGCTTCGATATCTCTAGTCGAGTTTGACGAAGCGCAATTGTGACGAGCCCCCCACCTTCACGGTCTCCCCGAACATTGCGGCGGGTCTTACCCACAAGCCGCGTTGGCCGTAGAGCGCCCGGTACAGCGTCATCGGCTCGAGCGTTTCGCTATGACGCACCGTGCCGAGCACCTCGTACTCGCCGCCCTTGTAGTGGCGGTAGCGGCCCGGCGGCGTTTCGATCAGGGGCGGGAGGTCGTTGTCTGTCACGTCGGGTGTTTCCTTCAATAGGGTGAAAGGTCGGGATGGATCGTGCGGATTTTGTTCATCTCGTACGGCTGAGCGAGCATGCCAGCGCGGACGACAGCTCGGGCTACCGCCGCGGAGTAGCCGCATTCGCCGCATTGGGCTATCTGTGGGTGGTCGCCTGCCTGGCGCTGGCGGTCGGCATCATCGCGTGGGTCGTGGTTTCCCTGGGACAGGGCACGCGTTTCAGCGTGGGGCGGGGCTGGCTCCTGCTTTTTGCCCTCGGCCTGCTGTGGGCCACGTTGCGCGCGCTCTGGGTGCGATTCGATGAGCCCGAGGGCGTTGCGCTGGAGCGCGAGGACGCGCCCGCATTGTTCGAAGCACTCGACCGGATCCGCGCCAAGATCGACGGCCCACCGGTCCACCGCGTCTATCTCGACAGCGATTTCAATGCGAGCATTCGGCAGTTGCCGCGCTTCGGACTCTTCGGCGGGGCGGTCAACTATCTCAGCGTGGGGCTTCCGCTTCTCATGGCACTCGACCGGCGTCGCCTGCTCTCCGTGCTGGCGCACGAGTACGGCCACTTGCGCGGCAACCACGGAAAGCTGAGCGCCTGGATCTACCGGACTCGCCTTTCATGGCTCAAGCTGGACGCGAGCTTCCAGCGCGACGATGGCGTGATGGCATTCGCGTCGCAAGCCTTCTTTCGCTGGTACTTCCCGCGCTTTGCCGCCAAGACCTTTGCCCTGGCGCGTCAGGATGAGTACGAGGCCGATCGCGTCGCCGCACGCCTTCTGGGCACACGCGTCGTTGCCGGCGCATTGACCGAGATCGCGGTCAAGGGCTCCTGGTACGCGGAGGAGTTCTGGCCGTCGCACTGGTCGCGGGCAGTCGACGAGCCATTGCCCGCCGGGCCTTTCTCGGCCATGGCTCGGAAGTTCAGCGCTCCTGTTGACGCCGACTTTGCGCGTACGGCACTTCGCGGTGCGCTTCGCAGCGTGAGCGACGTCGACGACACCCACCCCGTACTGCGCGACCGGCTGGAAGCGCTCGATGAAAAGGCGGGATTGCCCTCCTGGTCGGAGAAATCGGCGCTCGCCCTCCTGGGTGATGCGCCAAAGTGGACGGCCCATTTCGATGCGGAATGGTGCCGGGCCCACGCGAACGACTGGAAGCAGCATCACGCCTACCTCGTGCGGGTGCGCGAGCGGGTCGCCGCGCTCGCGGCCAGCGCCGGACGCAACAATGCCGACGAAATGGTCGAGTGGGCGGACTGCGCGCGCCGGGTCAACGCGGCGGCAGACGTGCGCGGGATCTACGAACGCGCCTTGCAGATGACGGCGAATCACCCTGGGGCATTGCGAGGGCTCGCCCAGATGTTGCCGGCCAACGATCGGCCGGCGCGTCTCGTGGTGCTGGAGAAATTGCACGAGTCGAGCACGGCCAGCCGCTGGTGGGCTGCCAAGACGGCGGTTTCGCTGCTCGAGGATCCCGATACTGGCGCGCACGACGAGCGAGCACTCAAGCTCTGGCGCGAGCGGGCGAAAACGGCGGAGGAGGCCGAGCAACGCGCGTGGGAGGAGATCACCGCGACGCCATTCTTCAGCCAGATCGCGCGCCACGACCTCAGTGAATTCGAGTTGGGCGAACTTCGCGCCGATCTGGTGCGGTGCAGCGCGATTTCGCGGGCGTGGGTGGTTCGCAAGAACCTGCGCGAATTCCCGTGGCGGCGTGCCTACGTGGTGTTCCTGGAGTTGCCTATGCTTGCAGATGAGGAGCGCTGGAATCTCTGCCGGCAGTTGGAGGACACCCTGAGCCTTCCCGGTGCTGGGCTGGTGCTGTGGGCGGGGCATTCGCCCACGCTCGCGGAGGTCGAGCGCCAAGCCTTCGGACCGGTCTGGACGCGCACAACCGTCTAGGTTGGCCCTTGGCTGAGACAATGGGGCATGCACCCCAAAGCCATTCTTGAGGCCAGCGCCGACCTGGTCGGCCTCGTCCTGAAATTCGATCACCCGGCCGACCAGGTCGTTTCCCGCTTCTTCCGCGACCATCGCGAACTGGGGCCGCGCGAACGCGCCACGCTGGCCGAGACGGTCTACACCGTGTTGCGCAAGAAGCTGTTGTTCGACCACCTCTCGCCGTCTGGCAGCGGGCCGAAGGAACGGCGGATGGCGATCCTTGGCTTCCATGGCCCCCGTGATTTCCTGAAGAGCGCGCTCAACGACACCGAAAAGCGCTGGCTCGACAACTGCGACGCCGTCAAGCAGGACGATCTGCTCGAACGCCACCGCCACAACCTGCCGGAATGGCTGGTCGCGCCGCTCAAGACGCAACTGGGCGACCAGTTCTGGCCGCTGGTCGAAAGCCTGCAGCGGCCGGCGCCGCTCGATCTTCGGGTCAATGCGCTCACGGACAAACGGCCTGAGGTGCAGAAGGAACTGGCCCTGGCCGCCATCAAGGCTGTTCCGACTCCGTTTTCGCCCTGGGGGCTTCGGATCGACGGCAAGCCAGCACTCACCAAGCTCGACGCATTCGCTCGCGGCGCGGTCGAGGTGCAGGACGAGGGCTCGCAACTGCTTGCCTTGCTGCTCGATGCCAAGCGCGGCGAGATGGTGGTGGATTTCTGCGCAGGCGCCGGCGGAAAGACGCTGGCCATTGGGGCGACGATGCGCAATACGGGTCGTCTCTACGCTTTCGACACGTCGGCGCACCGCCTTGACGCCCTCAAGCCTCGGCTCGCACGCAGCAAGCTGTCGAACGTGCACCCCGCGGCCATCGCCCACGAGCGCGACGACCGCATCAAGCGACTTGCCGGCAAGATCGACCGGGTGTTGGTGGATGCGCCCTGTTCGGGTCTCGGCACGCTGAGGCGCAACCCCGATCTGAAGTGGCGTCAGTCGCCCCAGTCGGTCCAGGAACTGACGGCCAAGCAAACCGCCATCCTGCAGAGCGCTTCGCGCCTGGTGAAATCGGGTGGCCGGTTGATTTATGCGACCTGCAGCGTGCTGCCGGAGGAAAACGAGGCCATCGCCGAGGCTTTTGGTGCAGCCAATCCGGATTTCGAAGCGCAGGATGCCGCAGACGTGCTCGACGGCGTGAAGGTCCCCGGAGCCGAGGCGCTTTGCGCGGGCGGGGCGAGCGGCAAGCGCTACCTGCGCCTCTGGCCGCATCGCCATGCCACCGACGGCTTCTTTGCTGCCGTGTGGAACCGAAAGTAGGGACGAAGCTCCAAACGACTGGAAAACTTGCGATGCATCAAGGATTTAGCCCCCTTTTAAGGGCCGAACCCTTAAAATCGCAGGTTACCTGAAGGCTGCACCTTCGTGTGGCCATGGAGTACCGAACTCAATGTTGCTTCCTGACTCTGCCGTCCTGAGCGCGGCCATCGACTGGCTCGGACACGGCTTGTGGGACCTCACGTGGTGGCAAGTCGTGCTGTACACGCTCGTCACCACGCACATCACGATCGCGGGCGTCACGATCTTCCTGCACCGGACGCAAACGCATCGGGCCATGGATCTGGGCCCGATCCCGTCGCATTTCTTCCGCTTCTGGCTGTGGCTCGGCACCGGGATGGTGACGAAGGAGTGGGTGGCCATCCACCGCAAGCACCACGCCAAGTGCGAAACCGAAGAAGACCCGCACAGCCCGCAGGTCAAGGGCATCGACGAAGTCATGTGGCGCGGCGCCGAGCTGTACCGCAAGGAATCGAAGAACAAGGAAACGATGGAGCGTTTCGGTCACGGCACGCCCAACGACTGGCTCGAGCGCAACCTGTACTCGCGCTTCAGCTGGCAAGGCGTCGGCCTGATGCTGATCCTCAACGTCGCGCTGTTCGGCGGTCTGGGCCTGACCGTCTGGGCCGTGCAAATGCTGTGGATTCCGTTCTGGGCCGCCGGCGTCGTCAACGGCATCGGCCATTTCTGGGGCTATCGCAATTTCGAAGCCACGGATGCCAGCACGAACCTGATTCCCTGGGGTGTCGTCATTGGCGGTGAAGAGCTGCACAACAACCATCACACCTATCCGACCTCGGCCAAATTCTCGGTCAAGAAGTACGAGTTCGACATCGGCTGGGTCTACATCAGCCTGATGCAAAAGATCGGCTGGGCCAAGGTCAAGAAGCTGCCGCCGAAGCTGCAAATGGGTGATGTGGTGCCCGTGGCCAACGAGAAGACGCTCGAGGCCCTGATCGCCAATCGCTACGAGGTGATGGCCGGCTACGCTCGCGAAATGCGCCGTGCGACTCGCGATGAGCTGGCTCAACTGAAGGCCAAGGGTGCGGACCTGTCGGTTCTCAAGGCTTCCAAGCGCTGGCTGCACCGTGATGACGACAAAGTGCCCGCCGCCGCTCGCTCGCAATTGGTGCAGGCGCGCGCAGCGCATCCGGTGCTCGACAAGATGGTGACGATGCGCGAGGAGCTGCGCCAGATGTGGCTCAACACCTCGCAGTCGCGCGAGCAACTGGCTGCCGATCTGGCCGCGTGGTGTCATCGGGCGGAGGCCAGCGGCATTGCGGGCCTGCGCGAGTTCTCGACGCGTCTGCGTGCGGCTCGCGCCTGACCCGCAGGGTATCTCCCTCGCCCAACAAAAAGCCGGCTCATGAGCCGGCTTTTTTGCGTCTAGGACGAACCTTCTTTTTTCGGAAGCGCAGGCAACAAAAAAACCCGCTGGATCACAGCGGGTTTTTTGGCGGGATCTGGGCTGAATTACTTCAGCTTGATTTCCTTGTATTCGACGTGCTTACGCGCCTTGGGGTCGAACTTCATGATCGACATCTTTTCAGGCATCGTCTTCTTGTTCTTGCTGGTCGTGTAGAAGTGGCCGGTACCCGCGGTGGATTCCAGCTTGATCTTTTCGCGTCCGCCTTTGCTCGTTGCCATGATTCAGCTCCTTAAGCTTGGCCGCGTGCACGCAGGTCTGCGAGCACGGCGTCGATGCCGTTCTTGTCGATCAGGCGCAGGGCAGCGCTCGAAACACGCAGGCGAACCCAACGGTTTTCCGTTTCGACCCAGAAACGACGGTATTGCAGGTTCGGCAGGAACCGGCGCTTGGTTTTGTTGTTGGCGTGGGAAACGTTGTTTCCGACCATCGGGCCTTTGCCCGTTACTTCGCATACGCGTGCCATGTGGACACTCTTTCTTGAACAGCTGGCACCGGGCGCAATGAGATTGCGGGGTGGTTTGCAGCTTGACCTCGCCAGAAACGGGTGGCGGTACCCCGGCTTGCCGCAACAACCCGGCTCCAAAATGGAGTGGAAGATTCGGCAAAGCCTTGGATTATAGCCTTTTCGCTCGGCGGCAGCTCAGAGCGTACCGTCCTGCTCCAAAAAGCGCTGTGCGTCGAGTGCCGCCATGCAGCCCGTGCCGGCGCTGGTGATGGCCTGGCGATAGACGTGGTCCTGCACGTCGCCCGCTGCAAACACGCCGGGCACGCTCGTCATGGTTGCAAAGCCCTGCAGGCCAGAGCGAGTGACGATGTAGCCGTCCTTCATGTCCACCTGGCCCTGGAAAATGTCCGTATTCGGATGATGTCCGATCGCGATGAAACAGCCCTTGAGGTCCAGCTGTTCGGTAGCGCCTGTCTGGATGTTCTTCAGGCGGATGCCGGTCACGCCGGAGTCGTCGCCCAGCACTTCATCCAGGGTGTTGTGCACCTTAAGTTCGATCTTGCCTTCAGCGGCCTTTTCATGGAGCTTGTCGATCAGGATCGGCTCGGCCCGGAACTTGTCGCGGCGATGCACGAGAGTGACCTTGCTCGCGATGTTCGAGAGGTACAGCGCCTCTTCGACGGCGGTGTTCCCACCGCCGACCACGCAGACTTCCTGGTCGCGGTAGAAGAAGCCGTCGCATGTGGCGCAGCCTGAGACGCCACGGCCCATGAAGTGCTGTTCGGATTCGAGGCCAAGGTACTTGGCCGATGCGCCGGTGGCGATCACCAGTGCGTCACAGGTGTAGGTGTCGCTGTCACCGGTCAGCGTGAACGGGCGCTTGCTGAGGTCGACCTTGTTGATGTGGTCGAAGACGATCTGGGTCTTGAACCGTTCGGCGTGCTCCAGGAAGCGCTGCATGAGCTCTGGCCCCTGCACGCCATGCACGTCGGCTGGCCAGTTGTCGACCTCGGTCGTCGTCATGAGCTGGCCGCCTTGGGCGATACCGGTGATGAGCATGGGTTCGAGATTGGCGCGGGCCGCGTAGACTGCGGCTGTATAGCCGGCAGGGCCGGAGCCGAGAATGAGAACCTTCGCGTGGCGTGGGGAGGACATGAGTAGAAAACCTAGGATTGACGCTGCGGCAGCGTGTACATTTTCAGGGTGATAGATATGGAGTATCACCGTTCGGTTCAAGACCGGGCGGGGGCTGTTTTCAATGCGCGCGATTGTATTAATCCATGGATCTGAAAATCGCGCCGAATCCGGGGATTGATGAATGTCGATGCTGTCCAATCTTGAATTGCTTCGCCGCGTGCCGTTGTTCGCTGCGCTGACGCCAACTCAGTCTGCGAGCATTGCCGATGCGATCGTCAAAAAGCGCTTCAAGCGCGCCGAGGTCGTCGTCGAACAAGGCAAGAAGTCAGATGCCCTCTACATCATTCTCACCGGGCGCGCCCGGGTCATGAGCACCGACAGCCGTGGTCGCGAGGTGATCCTTGCGACGCTGCATCCGGGCGACTACATCGGCGAGATGAGCATGATCGACGACGAGCCGCACTCGGCGACGGTACGCACCGAGATCCAGACCGACGTGCTGATGCTCGGCCGCGAAGCATTTGCGCGGTGCTTGCCTGAAAACTCTTCGATGTCCTACAACATCATGCGGGGCCTCGTTGCGCGTCTGCGGCATGCGGATCGCAAGATCGAGTCGCTGGCGCTGATGGACGTCTACGGGCGCGTAGCGCGTTCGCTGCTCGAGTTCGCGGTCGATGATGGAGCCGGCAACCTCAAGGTGCGCGACAAGATTTCGCGTCAGGATCTGGCCAAAATGGTCGGTGCTTCGCGCGAGATGGTGAGCCGCGTCATGAAGGATCTGGAGGAGCGCGGGTTCGTGCAGACCCAGCCGGACGGTTCGATGATTGTCAAGGAACGACTCTCATCGCTCACCTGATCGTCTGGTCGAGCGCGCTGCCGCGCATTGGCCTTCACGTTGCCGGCCCTGACAACGCGGCTGCGATGTTTCTCGTTGTAGTTTCTCTGGACCACCGGCCCGATGCTGCGGACCGGTGGTTGTGCCGTTCATGACCTATTCGCTCAACACCCTTCAATCTTCGTCGAACGAAGCGCAACCGGTGCGTCTTCGCGCCATGCGCTTTGCGCACGAGATCACCCTGATTGCCGGCTTCGTCGCCCTTTTGTTCTGGCTGCTCTCGATGCTGAGCTTCACGCCCTCCGATGCCGCCTGGTCGACGTCAGGGACGGGCGGAGAGGTCAAGAACTGGGGCGGCCGCATCGGCGCCTGGCTGGCGGACGCGAGCTACTTTCTGGCCGGCTATTCGGTCTGGTGGTGTCTTGCGGCCGGACTGCGTGTCTGGCTGTCGTCGCTCGCCGGATGGATGCGCGGAGGCGAAGCAAGCTCGGCCGAGCAGCCCGCCCGCGGCCCGTTCAATCGCAGCCGGCTGGCCTTCTGGTTTGGCTTGATCCTCCTTCTGTGCGCCAGCGCGATGCTCGAATGGTCGCGACTCTATCGCCTTGAGTTTCGCCTGCCGGGGCATGGCGGCGGAATACTCGGCTATCTGGTCGGGCCCGCGAGCGTGAAGTGGATGGGCTTCACCGGATCGGCATTGATCGCCATTGCGGCCGGCGTGATCGGGTCGGCGCTTGTGTTCCGCTTTTCGTGGGGCCAGATCGCCGAGCGCATCGGTTCGCGTCTGTATTCGCTGTTCGAGTCCCGGCGCGAGAAGCGCGAGATTGCACAGGACATCGCCATGGGCAAGCGGGCCGTGCGCGAACGCGAGGAACTGGCATCCACCGACGAGGGACCCGAACTCGATGCGCCGGACGAGGAACTCCGCGTTATTCCGCGCGCTAAGCGCCGGGCGCCTTCTCCGCCGGTGCAGATCGAACCCGCCCTGGCCGAAGTGCCGCGCAGCGATCGGGTAGCCAAAGAACGCCAGAAGCCGCTGTTCCGCGAACTGCCCGACAGCAAGCTGCCGCAGGTCGACTTGCTCGATGCGGCGCAGGCGCGGCAAGAAACCGTCTCGGCCGACACGCTGGAGATGACGTCCCGCCTGATCGAGAAGAAGTTGAAGGATTTTGGCGTCGAGGTGCGCGTCGTGCTCGCTTCGCCCGGCCCCGTCATCACGCGCTACGAGATCGAGCCGGCCACCGGCGTGAAGGGTTCGCAGATCGTCAACCTCGCGAAGGACTTGGCGCGCTCGCTGTCGCTGGTGTCGATCCGCGTGGTCGAGACGATTCCCGGCAAGAACTTCATGGCGCTCGAACTCCCGAATGCCAAGCGGCAGTCGATCAAGCTCAGCGAAATTCTCGGCTCGCAGGTCTACAACGAAGGCAAGTCGATGCTCACGATGGGCCTCGGCAAGGACATCGTCGGCAATCCGGTGGTGGCAGATCTGGCCAAGATGCCGCACGTGCTGGTGGCGGGCACGACCGGTTCGGGCAAGTCGGTCGGTATCAACGCGATGATCCTGAGCCTGCTGTACAAGGCCGAGGCGCGCGATGTTCGCTTGCTGATGATCGACCCGAAGATGCTCGAAATGTCGGTCTACGAGGGCATTCCTCACCTGCTGGCGCCGGTGGTGACGGACATGCGGCAGGCGGCCCACGGCCTCAACTGGTGTGTGGCCGAGATGGAACGCCGCTACAAGCTCATGAGCAAGCTGGGTGTGCGCAATCTGGCGGGTTACAACACCAAGATCGACGAGGCGAAGGCGCGCGAGGAGTTCATTTACAACCCCTTCAGCCTGACGCCCGACAGCCCCGAGCCGCTCGCGCGGGAGCCGCACATCGTCGTGGTGATCGATGAACTCGCCGACCTGATGATGGTCGTCGGCAAGAAGATCGAAGAACTGATCGCCCGCCTGGCGCAAAAGGCGCGCGCGGCCGGCATACACCTGATCCTGGCGACCCAGCGTCCGAGCGTGGACGTGATCACCGGCCTCATCAAGGCCAACATCCCGACTCGCATCGCCTTCCAGGTGTCGAGCAAGATCGACTCACGAACCATCCTCGACCAGATGGGGGCCGAGGCGCTGCTGGGCATGGGGGACATGCTCTACATGCCGAGCGGCACCGGCCTGCCGGTCCGCGTGCACGGCGCATTCGTGAGCGACGAGGAAGTGCATCGGGTCGTGGCCTACCTCAAGTCGCAAGGGGAACCGGACTACATCGAAGGGGTGCTCGAAGGCGGTACTGTCGACGGTGACGGCGACCTGCTCGGCGAAGGCAGCGGCGATGGCGGTGAAAAGGACCCCATGTACGACCAGGCGGTCGAGGTGGTGCTCAAGAACCGCAAGGCCAGTATTTCGCTCGTGCAGCGTCATCTGAAGATTGGCTACAACCGCGCCGCGCGCCTGGTCGAAGACATGGAGAACGCCGGCCTGGTCAGCGCGATGAGCGGCAGCGGCCAGCGCGAGATCCTGGTACCCGCGCGGACCGAATGATCGGGCCTGGCCACATCGGCCTCGGAGAATTGCGATGGTGATGAAGAAACTGATCGTAGGTGGCTTGCTTGCCTTGGGGATGGCGGTCGTCTGGGCCGGTGGAATGGAGAGCCTCGAAGCGTTCGTCAAATCAGTGAAGTCGGGCCGCGCCGAATTCACGCAGACCGTGACTTCGCCGCCCAAGGACGGACAGACCTCGCGCGCCAAGGTGTCGACGGGCACCTTCGAATTCCAGCGGCCTGGGAAATTCAGGTTCGACTACAAGAAGCCCTTTGTCCAGACCATCGTTGCGGATGGCGAGACCCTGTGGCTCTACGACGCCGACCTGAACCAGGTCACGCAACGCAAGCAGGCACATGCACTCGGTTCGACGCCGGCAGCGCTGATCGCCGCGGCTCCGGATCTGCGGGCGTTGCAGGCCGACTTCACGCTGGATGCCGCTCCTGAGCGTGATGGTCTGCAGTGGGTCAAGGCGACCCCCAAGACCAAGGATGGGCAGTTGCAGAGCGTGCAGATCGGCTTTCAAGGCGAGGCGCTGGCATCGCTTGAAATCCTGGACAGCTTCGGGCAACGCTCGGTGCTGAAGTTCAGCAACGTAGAGGTCAATCCCGCTCTCCCCGGCAGCACCTTCGTGTTCAAGACACCCGCCGGCGCTGACGTGGTCCGGCAATGAGGAAGCGTCGAATCGCCTGACCCCGGGCATGTCCGCGGCAACTTAGGATGCGGGGCGAAACTATCCGCTTCCGATGGCTACCTCCACTCACCAACCCCTTGCCGAACGCCTGCGACCCAAGAACCTGGGCGAGGTCATCGGCCAACAACATTTGCTGGGCCCTGGCATGCCGTTGCGCATTGCCTTCGAGTCGGGTCAGCCGCACTCGTGCATCCTCTGGGGCCCACCCGGCGTGGGCAAGACCACCATTGCGCGCCTCATGGCCGATGCGTTCGATGCGCAGTTCCTGAGCATCAGTGCGGTGCTCGGCGGCGTGAAGGACATTCGGGATGCGGTCGATCGCGCCACCGCGGCGCGTGACGGGCTCGAGCAGCGCCGCACCATCGTCTTCGTCGACGAGGTTCATCGGTTCAACAAGAGTCAGCAGGACGCGTTCCTGCCGCACGTGGAGTCCGGCCTCTTCACCTTCATCGGCGCGACCACCGAAAACCCTTCATTCGAGGTGAACTCGGCGCTGCTGTCCCGGGCGGCGGTCTATGTGCTGCAGCCTCTCGGCGAAGAAGATCTCAAGCAGATCGTGGTGCGCGCGCAGGACATCCAGGCGGTTCCAGCCATCGAGGTGAAAGCCATCGACCGTCTCGTGGCCTATGCCGACGGCGACGCCAGGCGACTCCTCAATACCCTTGAAACGCTGGCTGTCGCCGCCCGCGCGGAGAAGCTCGACCACATCGCGGACGAGTGGCTATTGCGTGTTCTCGGCGAGCGCATGCGGCGCTATGACAAGGGCGGCGAGCAGTTCTACGACACGATCTCCGCGCTGCACAAATCGGTGCGCGGCAGCGATCCGGATGCCTCCCTCTACTGGTTCGTGCGCATGCTCGATGGTGGCGCCGATCCGCGGTACATGGCGCGCCGGCTGGTGCGCATGGCCAGCGAGGACATCGGCTTGGCCGACCCGCGCGCGCTGCGCCTTGCGCTCGATGCCACCGAGGTCTACGAGCGGCTCGGCTCCCCCGAAGGCGAACTGGCCTTGGCCGAATGCGTGGTCTATCTCGCCATGGCGCCGAAGTCGAACGCGGTCTACAAGGCTTACAACGAGGTCCGGGCCTTCATCAAGTCGGACGGTACGCGCCCGGTGCCGATGCATCTGCGCAATGCGCCGACCAAGCTCATGAAGCAACTGGACTACGGGAAAGGCTACCGCTACGCCCATGACGAGGAGGGCGGTTTCGCGGCGGGCGAGACCTACATGCCCGAAGGCCTCAACCCGCCGGCGTTCTACCGACCCGTGGAGCGCGGCCTCGAGATCCGCATTGCGGAAAAGCTGCGCGAATTGCGAAAACGAAACCACGGAGTCTCCGGCGAGTACTAGCCGTTTTCCACGCCTGCCTTCCCTCGCACGCCAGCGGGAAAACCCCGCCGCAAACGCACCAGATTGGCGACCGGGCGTGACTACAATCCCGCCCACAAACCCGCCGTCGTCACATGCTGGCGGGTTTTTTGCTAAGTGAAACCATGGCGTCAATCCGGTACGCCGGGTCGAGGCACCCCTCAAGGGTGCTGCCACAAATTAGGGAACTCTCGATATGGACATCTTGCTGCAGCAGATCATCAACGGTCTGGTTCTGGGCAGCATGTACGCCTTGATAGCCTTGGGCTATACCATGGTGTACGGCATCATCAATCTCATCAATTTCGCACACGGTGAAGTGCTCATGGTCGGAGCACTCACCAGTTGGACCATCATCGGACTCATGCAGGAGTCAATGCCGGGCACGCCCGGCTGGATCATTCTGATCATTGCCTTGCTCATCGCCTGCGTGGTCGCCGCGACGCTGAACTTCGTCATCGAGAAGGTGGCCTACCGGCCGCTGCGCAACAGCCCCAAGCTGGCGCCGCTGATCACCGCGATCGGCATGTCGATCCTGCTCCAGACGCTCGCAATGATCATCTGGAAGCCCACCAACAAGGCCTATCCCAATCTGCTGCCGACGACCCCCATCCACGTGGGCGGCGCCGTGATTTCGCCGACGCAGGTCATGATCCTGAGCGTTACCGCCATCTGCCTGGCCATCCTGACCTGGCTGGTCAACTACACGAAGCTGGGCCGTGCGATGCGCGCCACCGCCGAGAACCCGCGGGTTGCCGCGCTGATGGGCATCCGGCCCGACATGGTCATTTCAGCCACCTTCATCATTGGCGCTGTGCTCGCCGCGGTGGCGGGTGTCATGTACGCCTCCAACTACGGCATCGCGCAACATGCGATGGGCTTCATACCCGGCCTCAAGGCCTTCACTGCCGCGGTGTTCGGCGGCATCGGCAACCTCGCCGGCGCGGTGGTCGGCGGCATCCTGCTGGGGCTGATCGAAGCCATCGGCTCGGGCTACATCGGCGCGCTCACGGGCGATGTGCTCGGCAGCCACTACAGCGACATCTTCGCGTTCATCGTTCTGATCATCATGCTGACGCTGCGGCCCTCGGGTCTGCTCGGCGAGCGTGTGGCGGACCGGGCTTGAGGAGCGCACCATGAAGAACAGCAAGAACATCGTCTTCTTCCTGCTTGCGGCGGTCGGCCTGCTGGTCCTGCCGTTGCTGCTGCAAAGCCAGGGCAACGCCTGGGTTCGCATCGCGGACATCGCGTTGCTCTACGTGATGCTGGCGCTCGGCCTGAACATCGTGGTGGGCTATGCGGGCCTGCTCGATCTGGGGTACGTCGCCTTCTTTGCCATCGGCGCCTATCTGTACGCGCTGCTGGGGTCGCCTCACCTGACCGACACCTTCCCTGCCGTCAAGGCCATGTTCCCGAACGGGCTGCACAGTTCGCTGCTGCTGGTGATTCCTGCGGCACTCGGACTGGCAGCGCTGTTCGGCGCATTGCTGGGTGCGCCCACGCTCAAGTTGCGCGGCGACTACCTGGCCATCGTGACGCTCGGCTTCGGCGAAATCATCCGTGTGTTCCTGAACAACCTGGACCACCCGATCAACCTCACCAATGGACCGAAGGGCATCACCGCCATCGACCCGATCCATTTCTGGGGCCTGAACCTGGGCAAGCCCTTGAAGTTCGACGGCTTCACCATTTCCTCGGTGACGCTGTACTACTACCTGTTCCTGGCGCTGGTGATCTTCACCATCATCATTTCGCATCGCCTGCAGGTGTCGCGCATCGGTCGCGCCTGGATGGCGATCCGCGAAGACGAGATTGCGGCCAAGGCCATGGGCATCAACACCCGCAATATGAAGCTGCTGGCCTTCGCCATGGGCGCGAGCTTCGGCGGCGTGTCCGGTGCGATGTTTGCGTCGTTTCAGGGCTTCGTGTCTCCCGAATCCTTCAGCCTGATGGAGTCGGTGATGATCGTGGCGATGGTGGTGCTGGGCGGCATCGGCCACTTGCCCGGAGTGATTCTCGGCGCGGTTCTTCTGGCTGCGCTTCCCGAGGTGCTGCGCTATGTGGCAGGGCCTTTGCAGGCCATGACCGACGGTCGCCTGGACGCCTCGATCCTGCGGCAATTGTTCATTGCACTGGCGATGATCATCATCATGCTGGTGCGTCCGCGAGGCCTCTGGCCTTCGCCGGAGCATGGCAAGTCGTTGGCGCGCAAGGGGACTGCTCCTGCATCCGGCATGCCGGCGGCAGCGCCGGGCATCGAGGTTCCGGCCGATGAAGTGCCGGGTGCCGCGTCGCGTCCCATGTCGATCAATCCGTGAGCGAGGAGAGCACGACAATGACTGAAACCATCCTCAACGTTCACGGCATCTCCAAGCGCTTTGGCGGCCTGCAGGCGCTGTCCGATGTCGGCATCAAGATCCAGCGCGGCCAGGTCTACGGACTGATCGGCCCCAACGGCGCCGGCAAGACCACCTTCTTCAACGTCATCACGGGCCTCTACACGCCCGACAGCGGCACGTTCGAACTGGCCGGCAAGCCCTATCAACCCACGGCGGTGCACGAGGTCGCCAAGGCCGGCATCGCGCGCACGTTCCAGAACATCCGCCTCTTCTCGGAAATGACGGCGCTCGAGAACGTGATGGTCGGGCGCCACATCCGCACGCATTCGGGCGTGTTCGGCGCCATCTTTCGCACCGGCGGCTTCAAGGCCGAGGAGGCGGCGATCGCCGACCGCGCGCATCAGTTGCTCGACTACGTAGGGATCGGCAAGTTTGCCGACTACAAGGCACGCACGTTGAGCTACGGCGATCAGCGCCGTCTCGAAATCGCACGCGCGCTGGCGACCGATCCACAGCTCATTGCGCTCGACGAGCCCGCGGCCGGCATGAACGCCACCGAAAAAGTGCTCCTGCGCGAGCTGATCGACCGCATTCGCAAGGACGATCGCACCATCCTGTTGATCGAGCACGACGTGAAGCTCGTGATGGGCCTGTGCGATCGCGTGACGGTGCTGGACTATGGCAAGCAGATCGCGGAGGGAACGCCTGCCGACGTGCAGAGAAACGAAAAGGTGATCGAGGCCTACCTCGGCACGGGAGGACACTGAGATGGCACAAACTCTTTTGAAAGTCAGCGGCCTGAAGGTGGCCTACGGCGGTATCCAGGCCGTGAAGGGTGTGGACTTCGAGGTGCACGAAGGCGAACTCGTGTCGCTGATCGGCTCCAATGGCGCGGGCAAGACCACGACGATGAAGGCCATCACCGGCACTCAGCCTTTCCTGGGCGGAGATATCGAGTTTCTCGGTAAGAGCATCAAGGGCCGCGGAGCCTGGGATCTGGTCGGCGAAGGCCTGGTGATGGTGCCCGAAGGCCGCGGCGTCTTCACGCGCATGACCATCACCGAGAACCTGCAGATCGGCGCCTTCATCCGCAAGGACAAGGCCGAGATCGCGAAGGACATGGAACGGGTTTTCGCGACCTTCCCGCGCCTGAAGGAGCGCGCGACCCAGCTCGCCGGCACCATGTCCGGCGGCGAGCAGCAGATGCTTGCGATGGGCCGGGCATTGATGGCGCGCCCCAAGGTGCTGTTGCTCGACGAGCCTTCGATGGGCCTGTCGCCGATCATGGTCGACAAGATCTTCGAGGTGGTGAAGCAGGTCTACGACCAGGGAGTCACCGTGCTTCTGGTCGAACAGAACGCCAGCCGCGCGCTGCAACTTGCCGATCGCGGCTACGTGATGGAGTCAGGCCTGATCACCATGAGCGGCGACGCCAAGGTCATGCTGAGCGACCCCAAAGTGAGAGCCGCGTACCTCGGAGAGTAGTCAGTCCAGGAATACCGCGGAACCGGCTCCCGCCGGGCCGCAGGTATTGCGCCCTGAAAGGGGGGCGGCTACGCGCAGCGAGCTAGCCTGGGCGTCAATCCACCTTCGCGCCAGTGGCCTTGACGACTTTCTCGTACTTGGAGAGTTCGGTCGTCATGAACGCGCCGAACTGCTCGGGCGAACTGGCGACCGGTTCAGCCAGCAGCGACGCGAATCGCGTCTTGGTTTCCGGCGCGTTGAGCGCGGCGACGAAGGCGTGATTGAGCTTGGCGACCACGTCGGACGGCGTGCCGGCCGGTGCCACGAGACCCCACCACGTATCGATAGAGAAGCCTTTGAGCGTGGCCGCGACCGTCGGCACATCAGGCAGCGTGCTGCTGCGCGCCGCGGTGGTCACCGCGATGGCTTTGAGCTTGCCTGAGCGGATGTTGGGCGCCGCGGTGGCGAGGTTGTCGAAGTTGAAGTCGACCTGCCCCGACAGCAGCGCGAGCTGCGCGGGGTTGCCGCCGTTGTAGGGGATGTGGACCGCGAAGATCCCCGCTTCCTTCTTGAATAGCTCGCCCGCGAGGTGTCCAGCGCTGCCGTTGCCGCCGCTGCCGTAGTTGAGCTTGGCCGGATTGGCCTTGGCGTAGGCGATGAGATCGGGCAGCGAATTGATCTTCAGGCGTTGTGCAGTTTCGGCGTTCATCACCAGCACGTTGGGCACGCGCACCATCTGCGTGATTGGCGCGAAGTCCGTGGCCGCATTGAAAGGCATCTTGGCGTAGAGCCAGGGATTGACCGCGTTTGTCGCCGTCGCGGCGATGCCGATCGTGAGGCCGTCCGGTGCCGCTTTCGCCACTGCGTCCGCGCCGATGTTGCCGCCGGCACCTGGCTTGTTGTCGATGATGACCGTACCCAGCGAGTCTTTCACGCGCTCGGCCAGAACGCGCGCCGTGACGTCGATCGGACCGCCGGCGGCGTACGGAACCACGAGACGGATGGGGCGCTGCTGGGCAAGCGCTGGGGCGGCGAGAAGGACCGTAGCGGTGGAGACGAGGCTGAGGAGGAAATGTCTGGCTTTCATGTTTCCAATTGTGCTTCGTGCGGCCCGGGTCGCGCCGATGGCTATCCCTGAGCTTGAGCGCGATGTCAGGGCAAGGCTTTGTCCGCTTCCGTCGTGAAGGCATCGGCGAAGAATTCATCCTCGGGCAGGCCGCGCTCCGCGACGTAGTCCCGCTTGGCGGAATCGACCACGATCGGCGCGCCGCAGGCGTATACCTGATAGCCGGACAGATCGCTGAAATCCTCCATCACCGCGCGGTGAACGAAGCCGGTGCGGCCCCGCCAATTGTCCTCTGGCACCGCATTCGAAACCACGGGCACGTAGCGCAGGTTCGGCATCACCGCGAGTTGCGCACGGACCCAGTCGTCCATGTAGAGGTCCTCGGGTCGCCGGCCGCCCCAGTACATGGTCGCCGGCCGTTCGATGCCCTTGAGCTTCATGTGCTCGAGCAGGGCCTTGATCGGCGCGAAGCCCGTGCCGGACGCCAGCAAGACCAGCGGCTTGTCGGATTCCTCACGCAGGAAGAAGCTGCCGTAGGGGCCTTCGATGCGGAGGATTTCCTTTTCCTTCATCGCACCGAAGACGTGGTCCGTGAACTTGCCGTCGGGCAGATGTCGAATGTGCAGTTCGATGCCCGTGCCAGGCTCCAGCAGCGTGTGTGGCGCATTGGCCATGGAGTAGCTTCGGCGCGTCCCGTCGCGAAGGATGAACTCGATGTACTGGCCGGCATGGAACTGCAGCGGTTCGCCCGCCGGGAGTTGCAGGCGCAGCATCACGACGTCGTGCGACTGTCGTGTGAGTGCGAGCACGCGGACCGGCATCTTTCGGATCGGGAATGCCCCGGCTTCGGTCACCTGGCGCGATTCCAGCACCACGTCGCTCTCTGCCCGCGCGCAGCAGGTCAAGACGAAACCGGCCAGCTCTTCCTCGTTGCTCAGGGCCTTGCTCTGGTGCAGGCCCAGCGTCACGGTGCCCGACAGCTTCTTGCATTTGCACGAACCACAGGCGCCGTCCTTGCAGCCATAGGGAAGGCCGATGCCCTGGCGAATGCCGGCCGCGAGAATGGTTTCGTCCGCGTGTGCGGTGAAATGGCGCCCGCTGGGCTCGACGGTAATGTGAAAGCCCGCTTCGCTCGGCGCTGCGCTGGTCATGGTTATTCTTCGAATCTGCTTCAAAAGGGAGATGGATTTTGCCCTCAATCAACAGCCCTCTCGGCGCGAGGCCCTCGCGCTTCCGCCGCGAGCGCGTGCTCATCGTCGGTTGCGGCGACGTGGGGCTGCGGGCCGTCAGCCTTCTGCGGGGCCGTATGCGGTTGATGGCGCTGACGTCTTCGCCAGCGCGCGCGCCGCTGTTGCGACAGGCGGGCGTCACGCCGATCATTGCGAATCTCGACGCGCCGACAACGCTCAGGCGTCTTTCAGGGCTCGCGACCCGCGTGCTGCACCTCGCGCCGCCCGCTCGCGTCGAAGGTGCGCAGTGGTGGCGTGATGCGCGGACTCTGGCCCTGGCGCGTGTGCTGCGCTTGCGCTCGCTGCCTTCCACATTCGTCTATGGCTCGACCAGTGGCGTCTATGGCGACTGCGGAGGGGCGCGGATCAGCGAAACGCGTGCCGTGCGGCCCGATACGCCCCGGGCACACCGTCGCGTCGATGCCGAGCGCACCGTTCGCTGGCTCGGCCGGGCGGGCGTATCGGCCCGCATCCTGCGTATTCCCGGCATCTACGCGCCCGACCGCGACGGGGGCACACCGCGCGAACGGCTTAAGAAGGGCACACCGGTGCTGCGCTCGGAGGATGACGTCTATACGAATCACATTCACGCCGACGACCTCGCGCGTGCGTGTGTGGCGGCGTTGTGGCGCGGCGGCCCGCAGCGCGTTTTTCACGCAAGCGACGACAGCGAACTCAAGATGGGCGACTACGTTGATCTCGCCGCCCGTCTGTACGGTTTTCCGAGGCCGCCACGCATCGCGCGCGCGGAGGCGCAGGCACAGCTTCCACTGTCGCTATTGAGCTTCATGGGCGAATCGCGGCGCCTCGACAACACGCGGCTCAAGCGCGAGTTGCGCGTGCACCTGCGCCATCCGACGGTGGAGACGGGTCTTCGGTCCGGCTCCTGATCGGCCGCGTCCGAGGGCTTGAATCAGCGCTGGCGGGCTGATCCGTCCTGCGGCTGGAGTGACCAGTCGGCCATGGCCTTTTCTGCATCGCGTGCGCGACGCGCGTTGATTTTCTTGGCCGTGAGCTGGGCGGACATTTCCAGCTTCTTGAGGTCGCGCTGCGTCAATTGCTCATTGGGTGCGAAGCTGAAGCAGCACAGCGTGCCATAGACTCGACCGTCATTGAGGATGATGGGGGTGCTCAGATGGGCGCCCAGCGGAAAGTCCGTCGGCGGCAGTTCCCTGAACGTCGGAAGCGCAGCCACATCGCGGACCAGGCGCGGCAGGCGCCCGTCGATGACGCGCTGGCAAAAAGATTCTTCCAGCGGCGAGGACTGGCCCGGCTCGATGACCCGGGACTCCGGGCTCGTATCGACGCGCCGGAAAACGCGCCGTCCGTCGACGAACTCGGAGACAAACACCACGTCCATCCTCAGATGCTCACGTAGCAGGCGCAAGACCTCGGAGACCGACTCGTCGATGAGTGCGTCGCTGCCCTCGGGGGTGGCGACCAGCAGTTCGGAAACCTTGACTTCGAACGCGTCCGGCGCGTAATCGGGATCATGAAAAACCATCGGACGATTGTAGATTTGCGCGCGATTCAAGTGCCGCGCCGCGCCGTCGAGCCGGCATGCGACTCGCCCTTTGCGCGAAATACTTCCTGGAGTCACGGCATGAGAACCGTGGTGCCCGGGGCCGGAATCGAACCGGCACGCCTTGCGGCGGGGGATTTTGAGTCCCCTGCGTCTACCAATTTCACCACCCGGGCACGGAAGGAAGGCAGCCCAAAATTATGGCACAGTGGCTCCATGCAATACCCGACAATTGAAGACGCGATCGGCAAGACGCCCCTGGTTGCGTTGCAACGCATCGATGCGGATGCCAATGCGAAGCGCGGCAACGTGATTCTTGGCAAGCTCGAAGGCAACAACCCCGCTGGCTCGGTCAAGGACCGGCCGGCCCTCTCCATGATCAAGCGCGCCGAAGAGCGCGGCGAGATCAAGCCCGGCGATACCTTGATCGAGGCAACCTCCGGCAACACAGGCATTGCACTCGCCATGGCTGCAGCCATCAAGGGCTACCGCATGGTCCTCATCATGCCGGAGGACCTCTCCGTCGAGCGCGCGCAGACCATGAAGGCTTTCGGCGCCGAACTGGTGCTCACGCCCAAGAGCGGCGGCATGGAATACGCCCGCGATCTGGCCGAGCAGATGGTGCAGCAGGGCAAGGGGAGGGTGCTGGACCAGTTTGCCAACCCCGACAACCCCCGCATCCACTACGAGACCACCGGCCCGGAGATCTGGGCCGACACGCGGGGCCGGATCACGCATTTCGTGAGCGCCATGGGCACGACCGGGACCATCACGGGCGTTTCGCGCTTCCTCAAGGAAAAGAATCCCTCGGTGCGCATCGTCGGCGCGCAGCCGGACGAAGGCTCGCGCATACCGGGCATTCGCAAATGGCCGGAGGAATACCTGCCCAAGATCTACGACCCCAGCCGGGTCGATCAGGTCGTGAACGTGAGCCAGGACAACGCCGAGGAAATGTGCCGCAGGCTGGCCCGCGAGGAAGGCATCTTCGGCGGCATTTCCGCTGCGGGCGCGTTGTGGGTTGCGCTGGAGATCGCGAAGACCGTCGAGAACGCGACCATCGTGTTCGTGGTGTGCGACCGCGGCGACCGATACCTGTCGACCGGCGTGTTCCCCGCCTGACTGCCATGAGCGATCACAAGTTCTGCCCGGCTTGCGCAACACCGCTCGCGCACATCCAACTGCAGGAAGACGGCGGCCCGAAGTCGCGCCTGCGCTGCCCCTCCTGCGGCTGGACCCATTGGAACAATCCGACGCCCGTGCTGGCTGCGATCATCGAATACCGTGGCCAGGTGCTTCTGGCGCGCAACGCCGCATGGCCGCACAAGATGTACGCCTTGATCACCGGCTTCATGGAGGCGGGCGAAACGCCGCAGGAAGGCATCGCGCGTGAAATCAAGGAAGAAACGAATCTCGATGCGAGCGCGTTGAACCTCGTTGGCGTCTACGACTTCCAGCGCATGAACCAAGTGATCATCGCCTACCATGCGGTCGCCGATGGCGAGGTGCGGCTCTCGCCCGAACTGGTCGACTACCGGCTCTACGACCTCGAAGCGCTCCGGTGCTGGCCGGCTGGAACCGGCTACGCTTTGGCCGACTGGCTGCGTACGCGCGGCCACGAGCCTCGATTCATGGAGTGGCCGCGTCCGGCCGCGCCCATGCCCGATGCGGCAGCCACCTAGAATTCGGCCGCCGGAGGAACTCGCCATGCACATCCACAAAGAAATCGACACCCGCGGACTCAATTGTCCGTTGCCCATCCTGAAGGCCAAGAAGTCGCTCAACGAGATGCAAAGCGGTGAACTGCTGAAGGTGGTGTCCACCGACGCAGGCTCGGTGCGCGACTTCCAGGCGTTCGCGCGCCAGACGGGCAACGATCTCGTCGAACAGCAGACCATCGGTACAGATTTCATTCACGTTCTGCGGCGCCGTTAAGTGGCCCGCCGCCATGAAGCGACGCAATCGCATCGCTGCCTGCGCCCTCGTGCTGAGCGTGCTCGCTGCGGTTCTGACTCTGACGATGTGGAGCGACGGAATGGGTTCGGCCCCTAAAAATCCAAATCCGCCCTCGGCTTCCATCCCTCTTGCAGTGCTGGGGGATTCCAACAGCCAGGCCTACCAGGACTACAAGTGGTTCCCCGCCACTTCGAACGAACGCGGCGGCCCCTTGCGCGCACGCACCTTTCAATGGACGGAGGTGCTGGCCCGCCTGAGAGGGCATGAACTGGATCTGGGCCCTTGGGTTCGCTGGGGGCGGCCCGGTGTTGTGGCACGTGCGCGCGAATGGATCGGCTTGAGCGGCGGTCGAGCCCCCGAGAAAGAGGATTACCTCTACAACTTCGCGAATTCCGGTGCTGCGTGCACGAACCTCATGGGCGGCCGTTTTCGCCAGGGTCCACGTCTTGTCGACCTGATGAACGAGGATCCGGAGCGCTGGACGCGCGGGGTGGTGGTGATTCGAATCGGGATCAACAGTTGGTCCGGTCTGCTGGATCTCCAGGCTGCCGATCCCATGGCCCCGGAGTTGCCCGCCACCATCGCCTATTGCGCGGGCGAGATTCGCAAAGCCGTGGAGATGATCCATGCCTCGCACCCATCGACGCGCATCCTGCTGATCGGCATCCCCAACGAAGCAGACGATCCGGCCAATTTCGAGCGTTGGCGCTCTGCTGGGGACACGACCAACATCAGGATCGCACTGGACAACTTCAATTCGGCGATTCGCGACATTGCCGCAGGCAATCCGCACGTGGCCTTCTTCGACGATTTCGCGTGGTTCGAGAGTCGGTGGGGCACTCGCGACGCGTCAGGCAAGCCTTCCGACAAGACTTTTGCATTCGGGCCACTTCGCATCACGAACACTGCCGGAGACGAGCCCAGCAATCTCCTGCTCGGAGATCACCATGTCGGGGTGGTCGCGAACGCCTTGTGGGCCCAGACGCTGGTGGCCTACCTGAAGGAGGCCTTCGGCCTGCCGCTCACGCCCGTCAGCGACGAAGAACTGCTTCGCTTCCTCGATCCGCTGGTCAGCCCGCCTACAGTTCCAGGCTCTTGAGGTAGTCGCGGAACTGGCCGCCGACTTCGGGGTGGGCCAGCGCGAGTTCGACGGTGGCCTGCAGGAATCCTTCCTTGCTGCCGCAGTCGTAGCGAATGCCCTTGTACGAATAGGCGTAGACCGATTCCTTCTTCATCAGCGCGGCGATGCCGTCGGTCAGCTGGATTTCGCCGCCGGCGCCCTTGGGCTGATTGCGGATCTCACTGAACACACCGGGCGTGAGGATGTAGCGGCCCGCAACGCCGAGGCGTGAGGGCGCATCCTCCGGCTTCGGCTTCTCGACCATGCGATTGACCTTGACCAGTCCCTCCTCGATCGTGTCGCCGGCCACGATGCCGTAGCGCTTGACGTGCTCCAGTGGCACTTCCTGTACCGCCAGCACCGAACTGCGCAGCTTGTCGAAGGCGCGCGTCATTTGCGCAAGGATCGGCTCGCCGCCGTCCGGGCCGACCATCAAGTCGTCGGCCAGCAGGACCGCAAAAGGTTCGTCGCCGACGAGATGCTCCGCGCACAGCACGGCGTGTCCCAGTCCCAGCATGCGAGGCTGCCGTACATAGGAGCAGGTCATGTCGTCGGGCATGACCGAGCGGGCGATATCGAGTAGTTCGCGCTTGCCACTGGCTTCGAGCTGCGATTCGAGTTCGTAGGCCGTGTCGTAGTGGTCCTCGATCGCGCGCTTGTTGCGCCCGGTCACAAAGATCATGTCGCGGATGCCGGCGGCATAGGCTTCCTCGACCGCGTACTGGATCAGCGGCTTGTCCACCACCGGGAGCATTTCCTTGGGCTGCGCCTTGGTGGCAGGGAGGAAACGGGTGCCAAAGCCGGCTACGGGAAACACGGCCTTGCGAATGCGCGTCGGGGAGGTGGACATGGGTTTTTCGTCAGATCAGGGGAGGTGAATCGAAGAAGGGCGGCGTTGCGAACGCCGCACCCGAATACTAAAGGCCGCTGTGTTCGTCGTATGTCAGCCGAGGCGCACAAGCTGGTCCCGAAGCCGCTCGACAGTGGCGCTGAAATCCGCCAGCCGCTTGCGTTCCTGTTCGATCACCGCCGGCGGCGCCTTGGCAACGAAGGCTTCGTTGCCAAGCTTGCCATTGACCTTGACGATCTCGCCCTCGACGCGCGCGAGTTCCTTTCCGATGCGGACCTTTTCGGCGGCCTTGTCGATTTCCATGTGCAGGCAGACGCGGACATCGCCCACCACGGCCACCGGCGCCGCCTCGGCGGCGGCGGACCATGCGGCCTCATCGTCGAAGACCTTCACTTCCTTGAGCTTGGCCAGTGCCTGGAGCACGGGCGCCGCGTCACGCAGGAACGCGCTGCTTGCTGCGTCGTCTGCGACCGCGTAGAGCGGCAGGCGCGTGGCCGGCGAGACGTTCATCTCGCCGCGCAGCGTTCGGCAGGCGTCCACCAGCGACTTGAGCCTTGCGACGTGGGCCTCGGCGGCCTCGTCGATCTTCTCTGGCTGGCTCTGGGGGTAGGCCGCGACCATGACCGACGCGCCCTCGCGGCCGGCGACCGGCGCCACCTTCTGCCAGAGCTCTTCAGTGATGAAGGGAATGACCGGGTGCGCCAGGCGCAGCAGGGTTTCGAGCGTGCGGATCAGCGTGCGGCGTGTGGCGCGCTTCTGCGCGTCGTCGCCCTGCTGGATCTGGACTTTTGCAATCTCGAGGTACCAGTCGCAGAACTCGTCCCAGGCGAACTGGTAGATGGCGTTGGCGACGTTGTCGAGGCGATATTCCTCGAAGCCTTTCGTCACCTCGGCCTCGACGCGCTGAAGCTGCGAGACGATCCAGCGGTCGGCCTGGCTGAACTTCAGGTAGCCGTGGGCCGGCCCGCCGACGGCGCATTCTTCCTTCGTGTGCTCCCGGAGGCCACAGTCCTGGCCTTCGCAGTTCATCAGAACGAATCGGGTGGCGTTCCACAGCTTGTTGCAGAAGTTGCGGTAGCCCTCACAGCGCTTGGGGTCGAAGTTGATGCTGCGGCCCAGCGATGCGAGCGATGCGAAGGTGAAGCGCAGTGCGTCTGCACCAAAGGCGGGAATCCCTTCCGGGAACTCCTTCTGCGTGTTCTTGCGCACGGCAGGCGCGGTCTCGGGACGGCGCAGGCCCTGGGTGCGCTTGTCGAGCAGTTCGGGCAGTGCGATGCCGTCGATGAGGTCGACCGGGTCGAGCACGTTGCCCTCGGACTTGCTCATCTTTTTGCCGTGCGAATCGCGCACCAGGCCATGGATGTAGACGTGCTTGAACGGCACCTTCCCGGTGAAATGCTTGGTCATCATGATCATCCGGGCGACCCAGAAGAAGATGATGTCGTAGCCAGTGACCAGCACGCTGGAAGGCAGATACAGGTCGAGGTCCTGCGTCTTATCGGGCCAGCCCAGCGAGGAGAAGGGCACCAGCGCCGACGAATACCAGGTGTCGAGCACGTCCTCGTCGCGCTTGAGCGTCTTGCCCGGTGCCTGGGCCTGTGCCTCGGCTTCGCTCTGCGCGACGTAGACCTTGCCGTCCTCGTCGTACCAGGCGGGAATCTGGTGGCCCCACCACAGCTGGCGGGAGATGGTCCAGTCCTGAATGTTCTCCATCCAGTGGTTGTAGGTGTTGACCCAGTTCTCGGGGACGAAGCTCACTTCGCCCGAGCGAACCGCTTCGATGGCCTTCTGCGCGATCGACTGACCGTTGACATCCGGCTTGGTCATGGCGACGAACCACTGGTCGGTCAGCATGGGCTCGACCACGGCGCCGGTGCGCGCGCAGCGCGGCACCATCAGCTTGTGCTTCTTGGTTTCGATCAGCAGGCCCAGGACCTCGAGGTCGGCGACCACTGCCTTGCGTGCAACGAATCGGTCGAGGCCGCGGTACTTTTCGGGCGCGTTGTCGTTGATGGCGGCGTCGAGCGTCAGCACGCCGATGATCTGAAGGCCGTGGCGAAGGCCCACGGCATAGTCGTTGTGGTCGTGCGCCGGCGTGACTTTGACCACGCCCGTGCCGAACTCCTTGTCGACGTAGTCGTCGGCGATCACGGGGATCAGCCGGTCGACCAGCGGCAGCCGGACGCGGTGGCCGATCAGGTGCTTGTAGCGTTCGTCTTCGGGATGGACCATCACCGCCACGTCGCCGAGCATCGTCTCGGGGCGGGTGGTTGCCACGGTGAGCGAGCCGGAACCGTCTTCCAGCGGATAAGCGATGTGCCAGAGGAAGCCGTCTTCCTCCTCGCTTTCGACTTCGAGGTCGCTGACCGCAGTCTTGAGAACCGGGTCCCAGTTCACCAGGCGCTTGCCACGGTAGATCAGGCCCTCTTCATAAAGCTGCACGAAGGTCTGGGTGACGACCTTCGAGAGCTTGTCGTCCATCGTGAAGTACTCGCGACTCCAGTCGACCGTGTCGCCCATGCGGCGCATCTGGTTCGTGATGGTGTCGCCCGACTTTTCCTTCCACTCCCAGACCCGCGCGACGAAGTTCTTGCGGCCCAGGTCGTAGCGGCTGACCTTCTGTTCCTGCAGCTGGCGCTCCACGACGATCTGCGTCGCGATGCCCGCATGATCGGTGCCCGGCAGCCAGAGCGTGTTGTCGCCGGCCATGCGGTGGTAGCGCGTCAGGCTGTCCATGATGGTCTGGTTGAACGCGTGCCCCATGTGTAGCGTGCCGGTGACGTTCGGTGGCGGCAGCTGGATCGCGAAGGAGGGCGCGCCGTTCTTGGGTATCTGTGTGCCGCGGAAGCCCGCAGCCGAATAGCCGCGCCGCTCCCATTCGGGCCCCCAGTGCGCCTCGATGGCAACGGGTTCGAAGGATTTGGAAAGGCTCTCGAGGCCGGGTTGGGGCAAGGTGTCGCTCATGGCGGTACAAAGACGAACGGCATCCCGCAGGATGCCGCTTGTGGGGTGGAGGTGGAGACGATTTTATTCGACTGCAGAGCGCTTCGCCCGGTTTGCCAGCGCGAGAGCCCTTGCCGCAGATAATTCGGCGATGCTTTTTCTGCTTTCCCCTGCCAAATCACTTGACTACGAGACCGCGGTGCCCGATGCGGTGCCGGCCACGCAGCCCCATTTCGAGGGCTCCAGGAGCCCCGCGGCCGAACTCATCAAGATCCTGCGTGACAAGTCGCCTCAGCAGATCGCCGAACTCATGCACCTGTCGGACAAGCTCTCGGCACTCAATGTGGCGCGTTACGCTGCCTGGACCTCCAAAGGCACCGAGAAGAATGCCAAGCAGGCCGCACTGGCCTTCGATGGCGACGTCTATGGCGGTCTCGAGGCAAAGACGCTCACCAAGGCGCAACTGGCCTGGGCGCAGGACCACATCTGCATATTGAGCGGGCTGTATGGCGTGTTGCGTCCGCTCGACCTCTTGCAGCCCTACCGGCTGGAGATGGGCACGCAACTCGCCAACCGCCATGGCAAGGACCTTTATGCCTTCTGGGGGCCGCGGATTGCGGAGCACCTCAATGAACGGCTGGCTGCCGATCGCACGCCGGTGGTCGTCAATCTGGCCTCGCAGGAATACTTCAAGTCGGTCGACCAGTCGGTGCTCAAGGCCCGCGTAGTGGAATGCGTATTCCAGGAATGGAAGGGCGCCACCGGTGCCAAGGGCGATCATGGAGGCTACAAGATCGTGAGCTTCTTTGCCAAGCGCGCGCGCGGCCTGATGGCGCGCTGGGCGGTGCTGCACAAGGTCGTCACGCCGAAGGCACTGGAAAAATTCGACCTCGAGGGCTACGCATTCGATAGCGCTGCATCGGAGCCCGAGCGACTCGTATTTCGCAGGAGATCCGCATGAGCCTGAGTCAGGAAATCAGTCCCGAGTTGCGCGAATGGGTTGCTGCCCAACTCGCTGCCGGTCATTCCGTGCCGAACCTGCGGGCATCGATGCGCGCCGCCGGGTGGCACGACAACGTGGCAGACGTCGTCTTGGGCGAGATCGAGGCGCGTGCCGCCGGGATCGCTGCGGTTGCGGAGCCGCCGCGCAAGAACATGCCGGGGCCGGACTTGTCGGGTTCGCCTCTCTATATAGATGCCGGCGATCGCCGGGTCCAGGTGCTTCAGACGATGCGGCACCCGCGCGTCATCGTGTTCGGTGATCTTGTTTCCGACGACGAGTGCGAGGCACTGATCGCCGCTGCACGCCTGCGGCTTGCGCGCTCGCTCACGGTCGAGACGCAGACGGGCGGCGAGGCGCTCAACGTCGATCGGACCAGCGATGGCATGTTTTTCGAACGCGGCGAGAACGCGGTTGTCGCCCGGCTGGAGCAACGTATCGCAGCGCTTCTGCAATGGCCGCTCGAATTCGGCGAAGGGCTGCAGATCCTGCGCTATTCGCCGGGCGCGCAATACCGCCCGCACTTCGACTACTTCGATCCTGGCGAGCCCGGCACCCCGACCATCCTGCGTCGCGGCGGCCAGCGCGTCGCAACGCTGGTGATGTATCTGCAGGAACCTGAACAAGGCGGAGGCACCACCTTCCCTGACGTCGGGCTCGAAGTGGCGCCCAAGCGCGGGACCGGCGTCTTCTTCAGTTATGACCGGCCCGAACCGGCAACGCGCACCTTGCACGGCGGAGCACCTGTGCTTGCGGGGGAGAAGTGGGTCGCGACCAAGTGGCTTCGCGAGCGCGAGTTCATCTGAATCAACCCAGCATCCGGACATCCTTATGAAGATCACCGCCAATGGCATCCAGATCGAGGTCGAGGACAGGGGAGGTGAAGACCGACCGGTGGTCCTGCTCATCATGGGGCTCGGTATGCAACTGATCGCCTGGCCGGATGAGTTCGTGCAAGCGCTGGTCGACGCGGGATTTCGCGTGGTGTGCCACGACAATCGCGACATCGGTCTGAGCCAGAGCTTCGACGAGGCGGGGACCGGCAACCTGATCTGGCAGAGCGTGCGGCAGCGCATCGGTTTGCCGGTGCGTTCCGCCTACACCTTGCAAGACATGGCGGACGACGCGCTGGGTGTGCTGGACGCCCTGGGCGTCCGGCATGCCCACGTGGTCGGCGTCTCCATGGGCGGAATGATCGCCCAGCGGCTCGCCGCCAGCGCGCCGGAGCGGATGGCGAGTCTCGTCAGCATCATGAGTTCGAGCGGTGCGCGCAATCTTCCGGGGCCGCGGCCCGATGTGGCGGCCGCTCTCATTCGACGTCCACCCAGCAGGACGGAAGCGGCGCTCGTGGCGCACGGCCTGGGTTTCGTCCGCCTGATTTCCAGTCCGGCCTACCCACAGGACGATCATGTGGTGAGCGAACGTATCCGACGCGCACTGCGTCGTGCGTACCGCCCCGCCGGCGTCGTGCGCCAGATGTTGGCCATCGGCGCCGACAGCGGCCGCGCATCGATGTTGGGGCGAATTGCCAGCCCCGCGCTCGTGCTGCATGGCGATGCCGATCCACTGGTTCCCATGGCTTGCGGTCAGGACACGGCGCGGCGCATCCCTGGCGCTCGTTTTGTCGCAGTGCCGGGGATGGGCCACGACCTGCCGCCGCAGGTCGTGGACATCCTCTTGCAGCACATGGTTCCCTTCCTGCAGACAGTCGAAAGCGCACATGAGCCTCGATAACACCCCCGAACAGTCGCAACTGGGCCGTGAGTCGACGTATGCCGATCACTACGACGCCAGCCTGCTGTTCCCGATTCCGCGCTCGACGCAGCGCGAAGCCATCGGTATCGCCGGCCATGCATTGCCGTTCTTCGGCGCCGATCTCTGGACTGCTTTCGAGTTGAGCTGGCTCAATCCGCGCGGCAAGCCGCAATTGGTCATCGCGCATTTCACGATCCCGTGCGAGACGCCAAACATCGTCGAAAGCAAGTCTTTCAAGCTCTACCTCAATAGCTTCAACGGCACCGTGTTCACTGACGTCGAAGCCGTGCGAGAGCGTCTGAAGGCCGATCTGAGCGAAGCGGTTTGGCGTGGCAGTGATCGATCCGCCAGCATCGGCGTCAGGCTTGTCGCTCCAGGTGAGTTCGATCGCCAACCGGTGCACGAACTCGAGGGGTTGGACCTGGATCGCCTAGATATTGAGTGCACGCAGTATCAGCCGACGCCGGAACTCCTCTCGAGCGACGCGACGCAGGCGCCTGTGACGGAGACGCTGACGAGCCGCCTTCTCAAGAGCAATTGCCTTGTTACTGGGCAGCCCGATTGGGGCAGCGTCCAGATTCGCTACAGCGGGCCCGCGATAGATCAAGCTGGCTTGCTCGCATACATCGTGAGCTTTCGCAACCACAACGAGTTTCACGAGCCGTGTGCGGAACGCATGTTCACGGACATCTGGCGTCGCTGTCAGCCCACCAAGCTGGCCGTGTATGCGCGCTACACCCGCAGGGGCGGCTTGGACATCAACCCGTTTCGAACGAGCTGGCCTCAGCCGCTTCCTGCGAACACGCGTACGGCGCGGCAATGAGGGCTGCGCAGCCGTACGCGGAAATTTTTCGTAGGTAGTTGCCCGGGGCGTCAAAAGCAGGTCATAATCCAAGGCTCAGCAGAAAACGACTCGCTGAGTGGCTCCTGAAGAGGGGGTTGCGGGGAGTCGGAAGAGGTTGAGAAAAAGTCCTTCGGGCTTGACGGGATTGAAAAAATCGTGTCATAATCGAAGGCTCCGCTCAAAACGAAGCGCGCTGAAGTTTCTGAAAAGAAGTCAGGTGCAAATCGAAGCGAGAGGATGAAAAAAAGTTTGCCTGTTCTTCTAAAAACGTGGCATAATCGAAGGCTTCGCTGATCGCAGCGAGCAAGGCGCAAGACGGGAAGTGTTGAGCGCAGTTCGTTAAAAATATACAGCCGATAAGCGTGGGCGTT
>NZ_JASZYR010000007.1 GCF_030316855.1 Variovorax sp. J22P240 | reverse complement strand
TCGGCACCTTCGACGATGCTGTCGCGAAGGCCGGGCGCCTTGTTCAGGATGTGCTCGGCGTAGAAGCGTGCCGTCGCGACCTTCGCCTTCATGAAGGCCACGTCGGTCCCGCCCTTTGCCAGGTCTTCCGCGATCAGCAATGAACGCGCGAGCTGCCAGCCCGCCACCACATTGCCCGCGAGCATCAGGTAGGGCACGCTGCCCGCGAACACGGCGTTGGGCGATGCCTTGGTCTGACCGGCGACGAACTCGACCACGTCGACAAAGGCCTCGCGTGCGGCCTTCAGGCGCTTGGCCATCGCCGATGCATCGGGCGTGCCGCGCTTCGCGAGTTCGGCTTCGGTCTTCTCGATCTGCGCGGCGATCGCCTTGGCGGTCTGGCCACCGTCACGCGCGGTCTTGCGGCCCACAAGGTCGTTGGCCTGGATCGCCGTCGTGCCTTCGTAGATCGTCAGGATCTTGGCGTCGCGCAGATACTGCGCCGCACCGGTCTCCTCGATGAATCCCATGCCGCCGTGAACCTGGACGCCGAGCGAGGCGACTTCCAGACTCATCTCGGTGCTGTCGCCCTTGACCAGCGGCACCAAGTATTCGTAGAAGGCCTGGTTCTGCTTGCGTGTGTCGGCGTCGGCGTGATGGTGCGCCGCGTCATAGGCAGCTGCTGCCACGCTCGCCATGGCGCGGCAGCCTTCGGTGTAGGCGCGCATCGTCATCAGCATGCGCTTCACGTCGGGGTGATGAATGATCGGTGCGCTGGCGTTGATCGAGCCATCGACCGGGCGACTCTGCACGCGGTCCTTGGCATAGGCGACCGCATGCTGGTAGGCGCGCTCGGCGACCGCGATGCCCTGCATGCCCACCGCATAGCGGGCCGAGTTCATCATGATGAACATGTATTCGAGGCCGCGGTTTTCCTGGCCGACGAGGTAGCCCACCGCGCCGCCATGGTCGCCGTATTGCAGTACTGCGGTCGGCGAGGCCTTGATGCCCAGCTTGTGCTCGATGCTGACGCAATGGACGTCGTTGCGCGCACCCAGCGAGCCGTCCTGATTCACGAGGAACTTGGGCACCACGAACAGGCTGATGCCCTTCACGCCTTCGGGCGCCCCGGTCACGCGCGCCAGCACGAGATGCACGATGTTCTCGGCCATGTCGTGCTCACCGTAGGTGATGAAGATCTTGGTGCCGAACACCTTGTAGGTGCCATCGGGCTGCGCCTCGGCGCGGCTGCGCACCATCGCGAGGTCGCTGCCGGCCTGCGGCTCGGTCAGGTTCATCGTGCCGGTCCACTCGCCGCTCACGAGCTTCTCGAGATAGATGGCCTTCAGTTCGTCGGAGCCGGCCGTGAGCAGCGCCTCGGTCGCCCCGTCGGTCAGCAGCGGGCACAACGCGAAGCTCAGGTTGGCCGAGTTCAGCATCTCCACGCACGCAGCGCCGATCGTCTTGGGCAGGCCTTGGCCACCGAAGTCTGACGGATGCTGCAGGCCCTGCCAGCCGCCCGCGACGTACTGGGCAAAGGCTTCTTTGAAACCCGGCGTGGTCGTGACCTTGCCGTCCTTGAACGAGGACGGGTCCCGATCGCCCGCCACATTGAGCGGTGCGACCACGTCCTGATTGAAGCGCGCGCATTCTTCAAGCACGGCCTGTGCGATTTCGAGGCCGGCTTCTTCGAGGCCCGGCATCTGCGAAACCTGCGCGATGTTCGCGAGGTGTTCGATGTCGAACAGCATGTCCTTGAGGGGAGCGGTGTAGCTCATAGATGGTCTCGCTCTCGATGTGTCGCGTGCTCCGAAGGGGTCAGGAGTTGCTAGAAGGCATGACGAATGCCGATGTCGTACCCGTAGGAACGCTTGCCCGAGAACGGCACACCATTGACGGACGTGATCATTGCGGGGCCGCCCACCGTGATGTCCAGACCATCCTTGTCTTTCAAGTAGGCATACGTCGCATACAGCGCAGTGCGCTTCGACAGGTTGTGGACGTATCCGACTGCGAATTTGTCTGCCGATGGATCATCGCCCTGCGCCAGCAGCGGGGGCCTGACATTCCTGTTGAGCTTGACGTTTGCGTAGGACATTCGAATCAGGCCGGGACCGACCGGCACGGTGGCGCCGAACAGATAGCCGTCGGCGGTAGGTTCCGGCAAGAGGTTGACGGCGACCGTGTCGCGCGCGAGCTTGGACCTTGCGATTTCGCCGAACAGCTTGACGAGGCCGAAGTCGTACGAAGCGCCAAGGTTCGTCGTATTGAGCTTGTTGGCGATACCGAGCAGGTAGTTGTCACCGACCGTGCTCGAACCGTACGCCACGGCGACGTCCAACGGGCCGCTGCTATAGCCAAAGCGACCGCCGACATAGCCCCCGGTGCGCGAATTGTTCACCGGCGTCGGCGGGGTGAGGAAACCCGGGTCGTACTTGTCCTTCTCGCCAAAGGCGTACATCACCTGGCCATAGAAGCCACCCAGGTTCGGCGGCAGGAAGTAGCCGATCGAGTTGCTGGCGCGGATGTAGTTCGCGTTGGCCTGGAAGCCCACGGCGGCGCTGCCAGGGGTGGTGAGACCGTTCGCCGTCGCGATCAGGCTGGTGCCGACGCCGTTGGTGCCGAACGGATCAAACACCCCGTCGTTCCAGAAAGTCGGGGTGTAGTCGCGGCCGAGGCGAACTTCACCGAAGACGCCGGACAAGCTCACTGTGGCACGACGATTGAACGTAAGTCCACCAGCGATGGTCGGCGGAACAGAGCCGGGAATGCCCTGACCGGTGCCATCGTCGTTGTTGACGCCCATTTCGAGCCAGAAGTTCGCTGCCAGGCCGCCACCGAGATCTTCGGTGCCGCGGAAGCCCAGGCGGCTGGAGTTGTAGCCCGAATTCGTCAACGCGGTGCGGCTGACGGTAACGCTGCCAAGGCTCTGATAAGTCGGGTTCAGCAAGGTCGGGGTGTTCCGGTCCTCGGATGTGTTGTAGTAGCCGCTGACGGCAGCATCGATGACACCAAAGAGCGTCACCGCCGACTGGGCCGAAGCAACGCCGGTGGCAGCCAGAACAGCCAGGGCGATCAAAGATTTTTTCATTTCAAGTTTTCAACGTAGATAGGGAAAGGTCTCCATCGATGGGACGATGCGAGACCGTCGCGCCGACAAGCTGTCGCGCGTTTGATGCTTCGATTCCCTGGGTCCGCGCCCGGAGACTATTCAGGCTTGAAATCGATCGACTTCAGTACCGCCCCGATGCGCTCGTAGTCGGTGGCCAGCGACTTCGCCAGTTCGTCCGACGTGCGCGGCTGGCCCGAATCCATGCCGAGCTCCTTCAGTCGCTCGCGTATCGCCGGCTGCCCCATGACCTTCAGCGCGGCTGCGCGCAGCCGCTCCTGCGCCGCCGCGGGGACGTTGGGGGTCAGCCAGAGGCCGATCCATACCATCGCCTCGTTCTGCGGATAGCCCAACTCGTTGAAGGTTGGCACGTTGGGCAGCAGCGGCGAACGCTGCGGGAGGCTCACGGCATAGGGCACGACTCTGCCGGCCTTGATCATCGGAAGCGAAGTGGGGATCCCGTCGAACATGAGCGGCACGTGTCCGCCCACGACGTCGGCGAGCGCCGGAGGGGAGCCCTTGTATCCGACGTGCTTCATGTCGATGCCGGCGGCCTTGTTTAGGTGAAGCCCCATCACATGCGACATGGTGCCGGCGCTGTAGGAGGCGTAACTCACCTTGCCCGGGTTGGCTTTCACATAGGCAATCACCTCGGCCAGGTTCTTCGCCGGCACTGACGGATGACCCACCATCACCAGACCGGCGCGCGCCAGTTCGGCGATCGGCTTGGTTTCCTTGGCTACGTCGAAGCGCAATTTGACGATATGGGGAATCTCACTGACCAGTGCGCTGGGTGCGACGAGCACGGTGTTCCCATCGTGGGCCGCTTGCATGAGGTCGTTGACGGCGAGTGCGCCACCGGCGCCCGGCTTCGGCTCGACGATCACCGTCCGGTTGAGCTCCTTCTGCAGGCCGTCGGCCAGCATGCGCGACACGATGTCGCTCGTGCCACCGGCTGGTGCACCCACAATGATGCGCAGCGGCTTTTCGGAAGGGGTCTGTGCGAACGCGGCAGGTGCGGCCAGCACGGCAAGAGCGGCGGCCAGAGCGGAGCCCAGGGTGCGGCGATTGAATAGGGAGGTCATGTTTGTCTCCAGTTTCTTCAGTTGTATTCAGCGCATCTCAGATGCCGGGTAGCTTGTAGTCGCGCAGTTGCTCGCGCAGGCGGGCCTTCAGGATCTTCCCGGTGGCCCCGATCGGGATGGCCTCGGCGAACACGACGTCATCCGGGATTTGCCACTTGGCGGTCTTGCCCTCGTAGAAGGCCAAGAGCTCTTCTCGCAAGACTTCCGCACCGGGCTTTCTCACCACCACCACGATCGGGCGTTCATCCCACTTCGGATGTGCCACTCCGATGCATGCGGCCATCGCGATCGCCGGATGCGCGACAGCGATGTTCTCGACCTCGATGGAGCTGATCCATTCGCCGCCGGACTTGATCACGTCCTTGCTGCGGTCGGTGATCTGCAGATAGCCGTCGGCATCGATGGTGGCGACATCGCCGGTGGGGAACCAGCCGCGCCCCTGTGCGTCGCGCACCAGCGGGTCGCTCTCTCCCTTGAAGTACGATTTGATCACCCATGGCCCCGTGACGAGCAGGTCGCCCGAGGCCTTGCCGTCCCAAGGCAGCTTCTTGCCGTCGGAGTCGACGATCTTCATTTCGACGCCGAAGATCCCGCGGCCCTGCTTCAGGCGGATGGCCATCTGCTGTTCCTGCGATTGCGTGAGGTGCTTGTTCTTCAACGTACACAGAGTGCCGAGCGGCGACATCTCGGTCATGCCCCATGCGTGCAACACCTCGACGCCGTACTGTTGCTGGAAGGCACTGATCATGGCCGGCGGGCAGGCCGAGCCGCCGATCACGGTGCGCTTCAGGGCCGAAAACTTGAGGTCGCTGGCCTGCATGTGGGCGAGCATCATCTGCCAGACGGTCGGCACGCCGGCCGCAAAGGTGACCTTCTCGGTTTCGATCAGCTCGAACACCGATTTGCCGTCGAGTGCCGGGCCGGGAAACACCAACTTGGCGCCGACCAGCGCAGCCGAGTACGGAATGCCCCAGGCGTTGACGTGGAACATCGGCACCACCGGCAGCACCGAATCGCGGGCCGACATCGCCATCACGTCGGGCATGGCGGACGCATAGGCATGCAGCATCGTGGAGCGGTGGCTGTAGAGCGCGCCCTTCGGATTGCCCGTGGTGCCGCTCGTGTAGCACATGCTGGAAGCAGAGTTCTCGTCGAAGCTGGGCCAGTCGTACTTCTGGCTGTGTGTGCTGATCCAGGCCTCGTAACTCTCGAGGTTGGGCAGGCCGCTGTCGGTGGGCAACTTGTCGGCATCGCACAGTGCGATCCATTTCCTGACGGTCGGGCAGCGCGCGTGCATGGCCTTCACGATCGGCAGGAAGCTCAGGTCGAAGCACAGAATTTGGTCCTCGGCGTGATTGGCGATCCAGGCGATCTGGTCGGGATGCAGCCTCGGGTTGATCGTGTGCAGCACGCGCCCGCTGCCGCTCACGCCGTAGTACAGCTCCAGGTGGCGATAGCCGTTCCAGGCCAGCGTGGCGACGCGGTCGCCGAATGCCAGTTGTTCCTGATCCAGCGCATTGGCCACTTGGCGCGAACGCGCGGCGACCTCGCGCCAGGTCGTGCGATGGATTTCGCCTTCAACCCGTCGCGAGACGATCTCGGCATCACCGTGATGACAGTCTGCGAACTCGATCAGCGACGAGATCAGCAACGGTTGGTCTTGCATTAAACCCAGCATTTTTGGCTCCTTGTAGAAATGAATGTTCTAGATGTCCTTGTCCCACCTCAGCGGACCAGGAACAGGAAGGCGGTCACGAGGACCGCCAGGAAGACGGTCTCGCTGACCATCAGCACGATCGGCTTGAAGCCCACGGTGGCGAAATCCTTCAGGTGCGACTTCATGCCGATCGCCGCCATGGAGATCACCATCAGCCAGGTGGAGAGGGTCCGCAGCGCTTGCTGCACCACGGCGGGAATCAGGCCAGCGCTGTTAATCGCGACGAAGAGCGAGAAGGCCACCACGAACCACGGCAGCAGCGGTGGTTTGGGTGCACTGCCAGAACCGGCGACATGCGCCTTGCGGTACGAGAGCGCGATGACCAGGATCACCGGCAGCAGCGATGCGACGCGCAGCAGCTTCACGATCGTCGCGACGTCACCGGTTTCCTTGGATATTCCGTAGCCCGCGCCGACCACCTGCGCCACGTCGTGGATCGTGCCGCCCAGGAAGATGCCCGCGTGCTCGCCTGCAAAGCCGAGCGCGGTGACGATCATCGGGTAGAGCACCATCGCCGCTGTGGAGAGGGTGCTGACGCCGATGACCGTGAAGATCGTCGCGCGTTCCTTCACGTTGTCGTCGGCATGCGCAGGCATCACTGCGGCGATCGCCATCGCTGCCGACGCGCCGCAGATGCCGACGGCACCGCCCGTCAGCACGCCGAACCGGGTTCGATAGCCGAGCAAGCGCGCCAGCCCGACGCCGAAGCCAATGGTCAACGCCACCGAGAGAACGACCATCGCAACCGGCAAGGCACCCAGGGCCGTGATCTGGCCCAGCGTGATGCGAACTCCGAGCAGCGCGACCCCGATACGCAACAGCGTGCCTGCCGAGAACCGGATGCCCGGAACGCACCGGCCTTCGGTCGAGAGGAAGTTCATCGCCATGCCCAGCAGCAAGGCGAACAACATCGCCGACACGTGGTAGTGCTCGGCCAGCGAGATCGCGGCCACCGCCACCACCACCGACACCAGGATGCCGTGGAAGTGGGTGGCGGCCGGCGTGCGCCAGCCGGGCCAGGTTGCGGAGAGGTTCATATGGACTGATGCGAAGCGGCGCGGCGGGACAGGCAGCGATGCTCAGGCGCTCTGGTGTTGCGGAACGCCACGTTGGCCATAAGCCCGGTTCGGGGCCCAGCCGACCTTGGCCAGCGTTTCATCCGCGTTGCGGTAGGTCTCACCGAGCCTGTAGATCTGCCGTGCCTCCTCGCCACTGGCGATGTCGCGGTTCAGCTCGCGCGCGATGCGCACCATCGACTCGATCTGCTGGACCGAAGTCATGCGCTCGCCTGTCGGGCCGCGCAGCGTGTCCTCGATGCCCACGCGCACATGCAGCCCAAGTGCGATCGCCATCGCGTTCATCGGAAATACGCTGCGGCCAAGGGCTTCGATCGTGAGCACTGCGCCGTCGGGCGTGCGACGAACGAACTCCAGCATGTCCGCCGGATGCACGCCGGCGGAACCACCTCCAACCGCCGTGTAGTTCAGGATCAGCGGACCGTTGTATGCACCGCGTCGCACCAGGCGCTCGACCGATTCCAGCGAGGACAGGCCGGTCAGCATGAAGTGCGGCTGGATGCCGTTGGCCACCAAACGGCGGAGGTGTTCCACATGCCACGACGGGTTGGATGGAACGACCATATTGGTATAGGCCTCCTGCATCCCAGGGTTCGCCAGCGAAGTGCCTGCGATGTCCGCTTCCGTCAGCAAGTCGTACACGTTCAGTTGAGTGGTGTTGATCACCACCGTGACCTGATCGGGCCGCGGGGTGAGCTCGGCCAGCATGTGCCGCGTGTCGTCGCTCAGCCACTTCGCGGCTTGGCCCTCGCTCTCAGGGGCGAAGGAGATCGAGCCGCCGACCTGCAGGATCATCTGCGGAACCGCCTCGCGCAGGCGCGCCAGCAGCTCGTTGAACTTGGACAGGCGCTTGCTGCCCTTGCCGTCCTCTTCGCGCACATGCACGTGCAGCAAGGTGGCGCCGGCGTTCCAGCAGTCGACCGCCTTCTGGACCTGTTGGTCCATGCTGACCGGAATGTCGTCGGAGTCGCCGGCGACCCATTCGGGTCCGTAGGGCGCGACCTGGATCACGAGCTTCTGCTGGTTTTCGGGGAAGAGGGAGTCGTCGAGAAATTGCATGATGTGTCCTTTGAATGGTTGAGTGCGTGTAGAAAGGGATGTCAGCGCGCCGCGCTGAGCTGTGCAACGAAGGCTTCGGCCTGCGGCCAATCGCCGTGGCCCGACGCCGGATTCAGGTGGCCGACCCGGCCCAGGTCAACGAGGTCGGCTCCCCAGTCGAGCGCCAGCCCGGCAATGCGTTCGAAGCTTCCCAGGGGGTCATTGCGACTGGCGCCAACGACGCTGCGAAAGGGCAACCTGGATCGCGGCACGGGAAGCCAACCGCCAGCGCGCAGAGCATCGATCGTGGGGTTCCCCTCAGGTAGAGGGGATTCGAGGTCGGGCGGCGTCGCCAGCAACGCACCCTGCACCGCACGCTTCGTCTGCAGCGCCCAGTGCGCCACCATGATGCAGCCGGCGCTGTGCGCGATGATCACCAGCGGCCCTTCGACAGCCTGCGCCTCGCGCTCGATGGCCGCGACATGGGTGGCGCAGTCCAGGCTGTCGCGCCCCATCGGCGCGACGCTGCGAACACGCGGCAGCCGGGCCGCCAGCAGCGTCTGCCAGTGCTGTGGCACGGCGTCGCGCATTCCTGGCACGATGAGTACGGTTGGCTCGGTCATGGTTGTCCTCGATCACGTTCCATGTGGGGCGATGTCGTCAGACCGGGCGGTCGCCCTTGATGCCGGCGCGCAGCATGCGCCGGGGCTGCGTGCCGTAGTCGTAGCTCGCGTAGTGCTGGGTCGAGCGGTTGTCCCACATGGCGACCGTGTTCGGACGCCAGCGCAGTCGCACCTGGAACTCGGGAATCGTCACCCGCGAGGCCAGATAGCTCAGCATATGGGCGCGCTCGTGCATGTCTTGGCCGTACTGCACCCGTTGGGCGGTGTGCCAGTTGGTGAAGCTGGTGACATAGCCCATGCACACGTACAGGATCTTTTCGCCGGTCTCGGGGTGGGTGCGCACGACGGGATGCTCGGGGGGCGGATTCTTCGCCGCCGTCTCGTGGCGCTTCTCGATCGCCATGCCGCCGCAGAACGCGACCTCGATGCTGCTCCTGGCATACAGACCCTCGATCTGCTGCTTCACGTGCTCCGGCAGCGTCTCGTAGGCGAGCGCCATGTTGGCCCACAGCGTGTCGCCGCCGACCTCCGGGCACGTCACGCAGCGCAACACCGCGCCCTTCAGCGGCTCGGGCTGGGACATGGTGTCCGAATGCCAGTTGTTCTCGAAACTTCTCATGTTCTCGGAACCCGAGATTGCAGGTCTTCCGGCTATGTCGATAGCCAGGATCTTCGGCGCCTCCGGCAAGCCGGGGTAGAGCCGGTGGACATCGAGTTCGCCGAAGCACTCGGCAAAGGTCTGTTGTTCCAGCGGCGTGATGTCCTGGTCCCGGAAGAACAGCACTTTGTGCTTGAGCCAGAGCGCCTTGATCTCCGCGAACAGCTCGGCGTCGTGGGCGACATCGACCAGATTGACGTTGCTGATCTCGGCGCCGAGAGCCGGCGACACGCGCTCCACTTTCAGGGAATTCTTGAGAGCCGACGGTCGGACGATGGCCGGGGCGGCGGGTGCGGGGCGGGTTACGTGAGCTTCTGTCATCGCTATCTCCTGGTTATGTCCATGGGTCATTGAACGGTGTGCGAGTGCGTTACACGGATACACGGATACCGGCGTGCCGGTGGGAAGACTCGAGGTCTTCTGATGGGGTTCGGGACACGACGTCGGCATCGCGCCGCACTGCGGCGTCCAGTTCTTCGAGCAGGATCGGCGCGCCCAGACTCATGGTGTGGATGCCCAGGACGCTGACGAGCTGCAGCACCGCGGTGATTTCTTGCTTCGTGGCGCCCAGTGCGAGCGCCTTCCCGATGTGGCGGCGCACGCCCGGTCCATACATGTGGGTGCACGACGCGTCGACCGCGATGCAGATGAACTCGATCGTCTTCGCGTCAAGCACGCTCGAAGCCAGGGGCGTCATCACCATCGCCATGAATTTCTCGGTCCATGCCGGATCGAGCTCGGCGAACTGTTCCCACTTGGGGTTCCACTCGCCAGCTGCGCGCATCGCATCGCAAACCGGCGTGGCTGATCGGTCGTTGTCGTGTTCCATCGAGTTGTGTCTCCTGAGGTTTTCGCTGCCGGTGGTCATCACGTCTGCAGCTGATTCAGGGACTGATTGTTCCGGGATGGGAAAAAGCCGATTGACCTGGGGTAACGTTCGCTTATCCTGCGGTAACTCCAAGGGCAAACCCCATGTCCAACCTCGTTCGCAGTGCCAGCTTGACCAACTACGCCGAGGTCGCGCGTGCCGCCGGGCTCGATCCGCTGGCGTTACTGGCCGATGTGGGACTCAGTCCGGCCTGCCTGAGCGATCCCGACCTGCGCATTCCGAGCGATGCAGTACGTGACTTGCTCGAGGCCTCGTCGATTGCCAGCGGCGTGGACAACTTCGGCCTGCGCATGGCCGAGACGCGGCGCTTGTCAAATTTCGGGGCCGTGGCACTGGTATTGCGCGAGGAGCCCACCGTGCGGCGCGTTGTGCGAGCGCTGGTGCGCTACAGCCGTCTGATCAACGAATCACTGATCCTGAAGCTCGAGGAGGCAGATGGCATCGCGGTGATCCGCGATGAGTTGCTCGTTGGCAGGGGCGGCTCATCGCGGCAAGCGATGGAACTGATTGTCGGAGTCATGTTCCGCAACCTGAAGTTCTTCCTCGGCTCCGCATGGAGTCCGTTGCGGGTGTGCTTCGCGCACCCACCGCCGGTCGACCAGAGCCTGCACTTTCGAATCTTCGGCTATGCCGTCGAGTTCGGGCAGGACTTCAACGGGCTCGTCTGCACCTCCAGTGACCTGGACGCACCGAACCCTATGGCCGATCCGGTGATGGCGCGATACGCCCGGCAGATCATGGAGAGCACAGTGGGCTCGGACCGCACGAACGTGGTCGATAGCGTGCGCCACATCCTGCTGGTGCTGCTGCCTTCGGGCCAATGCTCAATTGACCAGGTGGCGCAACAACTCGGCGTCACCCGGCAGACCGTGCACCGGCGGCTCGTTCGCGAGGGCACGACATTTCCCGAGGTGATGAACACCGTCCGGCGCGAACTCGCGGAGCACTACCTCGAAGATGGCAAGCGGCCGCTTTCGCAAGTTGCCGACCTGCTGGGCTTCTCGTCGCCGAGCGCCTTCTCCCGCTGGTACAAGCAGCAGTTCGGCGAAACGGCCGTACGGCGACGCGGCGCGGGCATCGGGGTTCATCGATCGGCTTGATGGGGAATGCACATGCACGAGATTCAATGTCTGAACGAAGAGATAGAGGAACTAGCAGGCCTTCTTTCTTCCTTGAAAGCTCAGGACTGGAAAGGGGTCACTGCTTTTCAAGCCTGGACCGTCAATGACGTGGTGCTTCACCTCTATGCCAGCGACTATCTGGGTATCGCAGCGACGACCTCGCAGGAGGCGTTCACCGCGCTGTTCGGTGACATGCAGCGGGGTCGAGAGGCCGGGCACAGCTCCGCCATGGAAACGCGTCTACGCTTCCCGTCCTTGAACGGACAAGAGTTGTTCGAACTCTGGTTCGCGCAGGCGATGGAACTCTCAAAGCGACTGGCAGCCCAGGATCCTGTTGAGAGGCTGCCATGGATCGGCCCGCCCATGCTGGTCAGCACGTTCGCGGCGGCCAGACAGATGGAGACCTGGGCGCATGGGCAGGAGATTTACGATCTGAGGGATCTGGAACGAGCACCGACGGACAGATTGCGGCCAATTCTGTTGAAAAACTCGATAGGCGGACAAGACTCGCCAAGCGCCACTTGCGAATCGCATGTGGTGCGCGCTTCGCCGATGGCCTTCGCAGGCGCGTAGCAGGCCCCAGGCGCGATCCGAGCGCGCCAACGGCCTGAGGGCAGGTGTTGGACAAGCCTCCATGGAGGAAACCGCGGAATGCGCCACTGAGGCCTGAGAAGGCTACGAGGCTACGGGGATTCGGGCGGCGTGAATCGAGGTGGTACTGGGGACGCGACTCAAGAATTCGACAGATGGCGTCATTGAGGCGCTGCGGATCGATGCCGGCACGTTGTGTCGCCCAGCGACGCGACCGGCGACAAGTCCGTCGGCCGGTGCGGGGGCAAGACCGCCCCGCATCCAGGCTCGGACGGAAGGCTGATGCAGCTGTGTACTCATGGTGCCCAAGCTTGTTGAGGCGGCGCGCGTATGGGCTGACCGCGAGCGAAGGTCTGCAAGACGATCATCGGCGCGCCGCAGTGTGGGCAGAAGAAGCTCGGTCGCGCCGATTCGACCTCGGCATCAGAGGCCGACGTTCGGGCAACGGCATCGGCTTGCTGCAGCAGCAACTCGCGAATCCGTGTGAGGCTGGAGGTTCGGTTGCCGTTGGCCAGCAGCCCGTAGTGGCGGATGCGATGGAACCCACTCGGCAGGACGTGCAGAAGGAAGCGACGCATGAACTCGTCGGCATCGAGCGTCATCGTCTTGTGGCGAGTCCGGCCCTTGGCGCGGTAATCCTTCCAGCGGAATGTGACGCCTCGCTCGTCCATGGCTAGAAGTCGGGTTCGAGATGGCGACGCGGTGGGTGTAGCGCGACAGATAGGCCAGCACCGCTTCGGGGCCAGCGAACGGGCGCTTGGCATAGACGACCCATTCGCACTTGCGCAGTGGCGCGAGCCAGTCGGCGAACACCTTTGCGTCAGCGAGCGCTGTGTCCTCGCCGAAGAAATGCAGGCGGCCGGCGTCGTAAGCGTGCTCGAGCGCTTCAAGGAAGCGGCGCCGGAAAGCCGCGACAGCACGCGCACCGACAAGAAGAAGCCGGGCTTGCACGCGACCCAGTGCTCCCCGTCCGGCGACAGGCCACCGCCCGGCACGATGCCGTGCACATGGGGATGATGCGTCAGCGCCGATCCCCAAGTGTGTAGCATCAGGGTCGCACCGATGCTGGCACCCAGATGCTTCGGATCCGCCGCGATGGTCATCAGGGTCTCGGCGGCCACGTCGAACAGCAACGCGTAGATCGCTGCCTTGTTGTAGTAGGCGATGGCGCTGATCGGCGCCGGCAATGTGAAGACGACGTGGTAGTAGTCCACCGGCAGCAGATCGGCTTGACGCGCCTCAAGCCAGCGCTGTGCCGCGCTAGCTGTGAAGGCCCAATAGGTTGTATCTGTTCATCTGAGTTGAGTTTGAGAGACTGGGAATCGCCAAACCCCCGGATCACTCAAGGAACCCAACCAGATGAACATTCATAAGAATGCCCGATTGACCCTGCTGCGTCGAATCGAGATGGTCAAAGACATGACAGAACAAGGTTTGAGCGCTTGCGCCGCTGCCTTGGCCTACGGCGTCACGCCACCGACGGCGCGCAAGTGGCTGGGGCGCTACCTGGTCGCAGGAGCCGCCGGCTTGTTGGATGCTCCCAGCCGCCCCGCGTGCTCGCCTCGAGCCATCTCGCCGGCCAAGGCTGTGGCCATCGTGGAGCTGCGCCGCAAGCGCCTGACGCAGGCGCGCATTGCTGCGGCCCTGGACGTGTCGTGCTCCACCGTGGGACGGGTGCTGGCCCGTGCGGGCCTGTCGCGCCTGAGCGATCTGCAACCGGCCGAGCCAGTGGTTCGCTACGAGCACGAGGCGCCAGGCCAGATGCTGCACATCGACACCAAGAAGCTCGGACGCATCCAGCGACCCAGCCACCGAGTGACCGGCAACCGGCGCGACTCGGTCGATGGCGCCGGCTGGGAGACGTTGTTCGTGGCGATCGATGACCACGCACGCATCGCCTTCACCGACATGCATCCGGACGAGAAGGCGCCGCAGGCGTGCAGTTCCTGCGCAACGCAGTGGCCTACTACCGCAGCCTGGGCGTGACGGTCGAGCGGCTGCTGACCGACAACGGCTCGGCCTTCCGTTCCAAGGACTTCGCCCAAGCCTGTCGAGAGTTGGGCATCCGCCATCGCTTTACTCGGCCCTATAGGCCGCAGACCAATGGCAAGGCCGAGCGGTTCATCCAGTCGGCGCTGCGCGAATGGGCCTATGGCTTTACCTACCAGAACTCCAGCGAGCGAACTCAAGCGCTGGATCACTGGCTGCATCACTACAACTGGCACCGCCCGCACCAGGGCATAGGAGGCGTTGCTCCCATGACCAGACTCAACAAGTCAAGAAATAACCTCTTGACGCTTCACAGCTAGCCTGGCACTTCGGGCAGTGTCGGTTGCGACACGAGTTGTAGGCGATCTGGTCGAGCCCGCAGCCCTCGCAACGCAACACGTGGCCCCCCAGCGCCGCGCTGCGGCACTGTTCAACGGCCGACATCACCTTGAGCTGGCCCAGGCTCAGATGCCCACGCTGCGCCTTGCGCCAGCCGGGACCGTGGATGCGGAAGATGTCGGCGACTTCCAGGGCGCAATGCGCCACGGAGATGCTCTACGCGTGTTCAAGCCTCTCCAGCGGGCTGACCACCTCGTGCAGGATCTCGGTGGCCACGTGCGTGTAGACCGATGTTGTCTCCAGCTTCTTGTGGCCCAACATCACCTGGATCACGCGGATGTCGACCTTCTGTTCCAGCAGGTGCGTGGCAAACGTATGGCGCAGCGTGTGCATGGTCACACGCTTGTCGATCTTGGCCGCCTCGGCGGCGTCGTGAACGGCGCGGTTGAGTTGGCGTGCGGTCAGCGGGTCGACCGGGTTCATGCCGGGGAACAGCCAGCCGTTGGGCAGCATCTTGCCCTTCGCGTTGGCGTACCGCCACCAGTCGCGCAGCCGCTTGAGCAGCACCGGCGACAGCATGGCGTAGCGATCCTTGTGGCCCTTACCCTGATCGACGCGCAAGGTCATGCGTTGGCTGTCGATGTCGCCGACCTTCAGCGCAACGATCTCGCTGACACGCAGTCCCGTGCCGTAGGCGATGGACAGTGCCGTCTGGTACTTCAAGTTGGCGGCCGCGGCGATCAGGCGTGCGACTTCATCGCGACTCAGAACCACCGGCATCTTCTGGGGCACATGCACGTAGCTCATCCTGGCCATCAGTTCGCCACGGTCGAGCGTGACGTCGAAGAAGAACTTCAAGCCGGTGATGGTTGCATTGAGTGTGATTGGCGAAACGCCTCGATCGACCATGTGCAACTGGAAGCGCCGCAGATCCTCTGCAGTGGCCGTGTCGGGGGAGCGTTGAAGAAAGCCGGCGAGGTACCGAACCGCGCGAACGTAGGCAGCCTGAGTCTTGGGTCCGAGCTTGCGCATGCGCATGTCGTCGAGCATGCGCTGACGCAGCGGAGAAACCGCTGGTGTCGAAGGGGTCATGATCGTGCTCCTGTCGAAGAACGAGGCCGATTGCCTCGCTCCTCAACATAGACAGGGGCGCAATGTTTGCCATCACCGCAACCTCAGCGGCGGGCTACCGCGCGAGCGGTTTAGTCCACGGGCCCTTTGCGGAAGTCGCGGCCTTCGGGAAAGCAGACGTTCGAGACGACCCCCCGGCTTCGGGCCCCATTGCGGGCTTACAGCAGACGTCGAACTGTCCGAAAGCCGTCGTTGGGTGTGAGATCCCGACCAGCCAAGAACTTTGAAAAAAGGCGGGCCGCGCAATTTGAAAGCGTTGAAAGCGACGCTCGCAAGGTGTCGATTTGCCTGGGTGACCGAGTGCGACAACCTTGGCGGAGATGTCCAGGTGGGCCGCATCGACGTTGGGTTTCGGCCGTCTCAACTTCGACGCCGCCGATGTGGTCGGCGAACTGCGTGCCCGAGCCGCTGCTGCTGTCCCCCGCGAAGCCACGGCCACTGCTATGCGGATCAAGTGCTCGAGATATTCCGGTCGCGCGGGATAAAAGGGTACAAGGCGCTCACGCTGGCCAAAGTCGCCTATCTGGGCGAGCCCTGCTGCCTCATTTCGGGGAGGAGAGGACGCAGCGATCTCAGCAGATCCAGCGTGATGTCTCCTTGCAAGGTGCAGTAGAGCCTGGTGCGGCCGGGCTCCTCGCTGCGCTCGGCCGCCAGGACGCGGTCGACCGTGTTGGGTCGCTTCGGAAGCACGCCCAACGGCATTGCCGGCAGCTTCCACTCGTTGGCTGGATCACGGTTGTTGCGGGCCTCGCCCCGGGTCCAGGTCCCGTCCCGGCTGGAGAGTTTCAGATGCAACGGGAGCAGCCGATTGAGCCTCACGGCCACGCGTTCCGGTTTGCCTTCGACCTCAAAACCCCAGCGGATGAAGGTGCCCAGGGGCGGCACCGAGGCCGCATCTTCGCGCCAGGCCAGCAGGCGCAGGCCGTCCACCTCGATCGGTTGCGCGAACTCCTGGACGCCATCTTGGCGCACGCCCGCCCACGGATTCCTGACCTTCGGCGTTGCGTGGGGTCCCTTGCGCGTCAATTCGATCGCCGAGCCGAACGGCGTCGGGTCCGCCGCGAGTAAAGCGAAGAACGACGCGTCACAGCGCGCGAACTTCTGCATCGCATCGACCGGCGACAGGGCTTTCAGCCCGGCGGCGAACGCCGGGCCGACAGAAGAGGCGACGGCCAGAACGGCGATGAACAAAAGAGTCCGCATGCCTAGACATATAGCTGTTCGCTACCCACTTGTGATGCGTGTTCCGCCTGAAGCTGCGGGGGGTCCTGTCCTACTGTGCGTGCCTTGAGCCTGCGAATGCCATCAGCCACGGCCAGATTGACGAGCGCACGGGCGCCAATGTGCTCGATTCTGCGGTGCTGCAGGTGAACGGGGCGTGAATTCGAGCGCGCCGACGGGTCCGTGCAGACATGGTGATCGCTGGTCCTGTTCGCCGACCACGGCCACGCTGATACACCAGATGGGGCCTCTCGGCGGGCCGGGTAGCCACTCGTTAGCGATGGAGGGGACGCGGGCTTCAGCTGCACCCTTGTCAACCCGTTCGGGTCGAAGATGGGCTGATTGAGACCGGCGTTCCGAAGAGAGCCGGCTTGTTGCCCCGAAGGAAGGTCAGCTATCGGGCGGAACACGACTGATCCGTGAGCGGCTCCTTGTGGCCGGGTCCTGCTTGTCGTCTGCGCAGAGGCTACTACCGGTTCAGAGCATTCCGCGCACCCAATCCTGGGCGTGGAAGTCAGGGACGGTTAGCTCCTCGCCGTGCCGAAAACGCCGCTTCATTCTGACTCTTATACTGTATGACCATACAGTATCGACAACATCGAAAATAGCCGGCTGGCACACCTCCGAGGATGAAACCATGTCCATCAGGATCGCCGCCGCCGCGCTGGTCGCAATAGCCGCTTTTGCCTTGTTCAACGCCAGCGCCCAGAAGGTCACCGCAGCACCGGCAGGATGCGACACCGAACGTTTCACGGTGCTCGAAAAGAACACGCGCGTTGACGGCACTCGCATCTATCTCACAGCCTCCGTGCGCAACGACAACCCTGTCGGATGCGCCGTCAAGATGCAGGTGTCGGTGCTGGATAGGACCGGCAAGATCGTCGACACCGAGCGGCTTAAGCTCGAAAGCATCGCTGCGGGCGCAACGCGGAACTTCTCGATCCGTCTGCCCGGCGGCTTGAGCAAGGCCGGCGCGGGTGGCTCGTACATGGTCGAGCCGATCGAATCGCGCATTCTGACGCGCGGCCCACGATGAGCCACCTCTCGGCCCCCGGTGGTGCTCTCTGTCGAGCCTCGATTTGCGGCACTATGGAAATCACCGTGCAGCCAAATTCCGATCGGGTGCGTCCCCTGCGCCACCTCTTCGTCTTCGTCGACGAGCCGGACCCGACGGTGTCCACCTGGGACGTTTGCGAGATCAGGGAGGGAAGTGAATGGATTTATCTCTTGAGCAGCGTGGACTCCCTTGCGACATGGATCGAGGCTTGGCGCGCCGGCAGTTGCTGATCCTTGTCGACGACATGTACGCGCGACCGCGCTCAACGGGCGGAGCAGCTTAAGCGATTCGATAACATCGCAATCACTTCAAGGATTGCGATGAGCCACCTGCGTCACCTCAGCGTCTTCGTGGACGAGCCCGAGCCTGGGCACTTCTATTGGGTGCTGCACGAGTCCACCGAGGACGCCAGCGTTTGGGTGGACATCGAGTCGAGCCCGGAACCTTTTGAAAGTTGGACAAGGGCTTTCGGGGAAGGGGTCGTCGCTCTCTACAGGCACACACCGGACGAGCGCATCGGCCCCCGAACCGGCGGTGAAGACGAAGATGCAGCGCCGGTGGGCTGACGCATGGGAACCGAAGCACTGAGCGGTGAACATCGATTGCATTGGCTGCTTGGGCGGCTGGTGCATGCCCATGCGCGGCTGGACCTCAATATCGGCTTGCAACTCAAATGGCTTGGGCCGTACCGCGGTGTCGAAGTCGAAGACCTCTTATCTGCGAGCGAGCCTTTCAAGAAGCGAGTAAAGAAACTCCGCCCGCTCGTTTTCGAGATGTGGGGCCACAGCAATCCCGCGGCGCGCGAAGCGTTCGAGCACTGGTTCGAGCGCGTAGAGCGCGCACGTGCCTTGCGGAACGACTACGCGCATGGCCGCTGGGGCCCGGTCAGCATTCGCGAGCCGAATCTGTTCGCGTTCATCGCGCTGTCATGGGAATTCGATCCCGACAAGATTGCACCGGAGGTCCGGATCACCCTCGACGAGTTCGAGGCTCAGACCAAGGAGATTGAGTTGCTAGGACACGACTTCATGCGACTGCAAAAGAAATTTGAAGCTGAAGGTCGCTGGTCAAAGGCATGGGAAGACGAACACGCCCGGAAGACGAGCGCAGTAGGCTGATTCGTTTTCTCGATCTCGCTTTGAGGTGCTTGCGAAGTGCTCCGCTCACGTGGCAGAGCGTGGCGACTCTGCCGTTCGCTCAACGGGACGCCTACAGGTGTCCCTAACCTGCATGCGGCTCGAACAGCACTACCGTTGGCGCACCCTGTGGCTCGGCAAGTAGATCGTTGAACCCGGACGGAAGCGTCAAGAAACGCTGGGAGCCGTGAAGCCATGACCATCCGCGAACCCTTGTCCGTCACGCGCCTGCGCAAATCACCCTCGGCCGACGCGAAGATTCTGCTGGCCTATATCGACGCCCTGGTCGACGAGGTCGAGCGCCTCGAAATTCCCCTGACCCTGAGCCGCGAGGCGATCTTCGAAGCCGTCGGCATGCCGACCGACACGATCGGCGGAGAGCCTGCCTGGGTACTCGGCGGGCGCGACCTCGTCCGGTTGGCCCACGCCATCCTCGAAGCCGCGATGAAGGAGCGGGCCTAAGCTCCCCCGGCGCGCGTGACGGTATGGGTCACCTCCCAGCCGCCCGCGCCGTCGTCCACCACAACGATCGAGAGCACATCGCGCCGGAATCCGTCCGCGAAGGCCACGTGTGTGAACTCGCCCCAGGCGTTGGATCGCCCGTCTTTCGATACGGTGCCCCTGTCGAAGCCCCACGGCTCATCCTTGATCTCGGGGTTGGTCGCCCGATGCTGGAGCACGGCCGTGGCTGCCGGACCGGCAGCGGCGAACTTGCCCTCGGAGTCGTACGCATACATGCAGCAAGTGTCGGCCTCCTGACGCGCAAAGACAAACGGCACCCAAAGGTGCCGCCCGCCTGCCTGCAGCCAAACGCATGTGCGGTGTGTTCGTCTGGTCATCGGCTGACCCGCTGGGGGTTGCGCAAACGCCCGGTCGCGCCGGACGCGCAGGCCAATGGTAGTTCGAGCCAGCGCGAAGCGGTCGGGGTCCGACCGGCGGCACCGGCAGCCCCACCACGTGCCCGCCAGGGCGCCTGACGATCTAAGCCTTGGCCTTGGCCGCGCGCGTGACGGTGTGGGTGACCGTCCAGCCGCCCGCGCCGTCCTCGGCCAACCGGGCCGATCGCGCCGAAGGTCAGCTGTCAGGCACGGCCGCGAATTGGTGCTCGCGGCCAACTGCAGACCTTCGCGTTTTGAATCGCAATGCCCGCTTCCGTTGGAAGCTGACGTTGCGACGATGTTTTGGTGGTCTCGTCATCGCTTCAGTGCAGTTTTCGATGGCGTTGCTGACACAATGCCGGCGTGACTAAGCCACTGATCTGCGTGCCTTGGCGAGCGCTGGTGCGGGTAACTCTGCTCTTGTCTCTGGTGCTGATTCCGGTTGCCGCGGCAGGCGAGGTCAAGCGTGTCCTGATCATTCATTCGTTCGGGCGCGACTTCGCGCCGTTTAACGCCATCGGCCTGGTCATTCGGACAGATCTGACGCTGTTGCTGCGGCAGCCGGTGGTCTTTCACGACGTCTCGCTCGATGCCGAGCGTGGCGGCACAGCCGAGGACGAGCGCCCGTTTGTGGAATACCTGCTGCGTCGCAGTGGCGCGCCGCCGGACCTGGTGATAGCGAACGGCACTCCGGCAATGCGCTTTTATCTGCGCCACCGCGACGCCCTGTTCCCCGAGCGGCCGCTGCTGGTCTCTGGGATCGACCACCGGATGCTGGACGGAATCCGGCTCAGAGCAAAGGATCGCGTGGTCAGCGTGGATCTGGACATCTCCGCGGTCGCGCGTACCATCCTGCAGTTGCGGCCTCAGACAACGACGATCGCGCACGTGCTCGGCGCCTCGCCCCTCGAGCAGTTCTGGGCGGGGGAGGTGCAGCGCGAGTTCGCGCAGTTCAGCGATGAGCTGCGCTTGCTGCCGCCCGATGGATTGTCCCTTGATGAGATGCGCCGACGCGTGGCCGCATTACCACCGGACTCCGCCGTGTTCTATCAGATGTTCGCCGTCGGCGCTGACGGTGTACAGCACGAGAACGAGCAAGCACTCGCCTCCATACGCGAGTCCTCCAGCTCGCCTGTTTTTGGCTTGTTCGCCAACCAGCTTGGCAAGGGCATCGTGGGTGGATCACTCTTCGATCTACGCCAGGTTGGCAGCGTAACGGCGGAGTTGGCCGCGAACATGCTGGAGGTCAATCGCGGCAGCGATGCCAATCGGCATGTGGAGAAGCAGGCACCAGCCTTCGACTGGCGGGAGCTCCAACGCTGGGGCATTCCTGAGTCGCGGCTGCCGCCCGGCGCAGAGGTGCGCTTTCGGCCGCCGTCCTTGTGGGACCAGCACAAAGTCCCGGTCTTGGTGGGCGTCGCGATCGTTCTGTTCCAGGGCGCCTTGATTGCCGCGCTCCTTTTCCAGCGCGCGCGGCGCCAGAGCGCCGAGGAAGAAGCTGCGGGACTCAGCGGCCGCCTCATCACCGCACACGAAGACGAGCGCCGGCGCCTGGCGCGCGAGCTGCATGACGACCTTACGCAGAGGCTCGCGCGGCTCGCGATCGACGCCGGACGGATGGAACGTGCCTCCGACGCGCCCGCAGGCGTGAGGCCGCTGCGCGAGGACTTGGTGCGATTGAGCGAGGACGTGCATGCGCTGTCGTACCGCCTGCATCCGTCGGTGCTCGACGATCTCGGGTTGGTCGAAGCCCTGCGTGCGGAGTGCGATCGTGTGGGACGCCACGGCGAAATGCGTGTGGAGGTGAATACGCGAGATACTCCCGACGCGGTGCCCAGCGAGGCATCGCTATGCCTCTTTCGCGTGGCGCAGGAAGCGCTCAGCAATGCGGCACGCCATGGGCGCGCCAGCGCGGCGACCGTGCTGTTGTCGCCGCGCGACCGCGGCCTCCAGCTGGCGGTTAGCGACAACGGCACCGGCTTTGACCCGGCGCAATCGCGCGCACGCGCGAGCCTGGGCTTGGCCAGCATGCGCGAGCGCGTTCGCCTGCTGAGCGGCCATCTCGACATCGAGAGCACGCCGGGGCGCGGCACCACGGTGGTCGCGTGGGTGCCCGCATGAACAAACCGCGTGTGCTGCTGGCCGACGACCATCGCATCGTCGCTGAAGGCCTGAAGAGTCTGCTAGCGGACGAGTTCGAGCTGGCTGGCATCGTCGAGGACGGCCGCGCGCTGGTGCAGGCGGCACAAGAGCTGCGTCCCGATGTGATCGTAGCCGACATCTCGATGCCGTTGCTCAACGGCATCGAGGCTCTGGCTCGGCTCAAACAGCAGGAGCCCGGCGTGCGAGTCGTGTTCCTGACGATGCATCGCGATGTCGCCTATGCGCGGCGCGCTCTTCAAGCGGGTGCCGCCGGCTTCGTGCTCAAGCACTCGGCGAGCGCGGAACTGGTGCAGGCGGTGCACGCGGCGCTGCGTGGGCGCATCTATGTCACTCCGGACCTGGCGGGGGAGTTGATGCAAGCCTCGGGTCAAGACGCGCAGCGTCAGGCCGATCCGATCGCCACACTGACTCCCCGGCAGCGCGAGATCCTGCAGTTGATCGCGGAGGGCAAGTCAGCCAAGGAGGTCGCCGCGGTGCTGGGTCTGTCGGCTCGCACCGTCGAAGACCACAAGTACCGGCTGATGGAGTCGTTGGGCATCGAAAACAGTGCTGAGCTGATTCATTTCGCGATCAAGCACGGCGTGGTCCCGTAGTTTCCGGTCGCTCAACCCGTAAATTTTCGGGGTGCGGACGACCCCGCTGCGGTCTATCGTCGCCCGCATGAACCCCAAGGGAAACTGCGTGTTGCTGGCGGACCGCCACTGCGGTTTGCGCGATAGCGTCCGCGGGCTGCTTGAGACGGAGTTCGATACCGTATTCATGGTGGCCAACGAAGCGTCGCTGCTTGAAGGTGCTGGACGGCTCAACCCGACGGTCTTGGTACTCGATCTGTCCCTTTCGGCCGGCGACCTGCGCGGCCTGCTGGGCCGCATCGGCGCCCGCGCGCCAAGCACGAAGGTGCTGCTGCTGTCGGTGCACGATGAACGCACGGTCGCCGAATCTGCCCTTGCGGCCGGGGCCGACGCCGTGGTGCTCAAGCGCTGCCTGGCGACCGACCTCATGCCCGCCGTGGACGCTCTCTTCGCGGGACAACATTACCTCTCACCGGGAATCATCCAATGATCGCAGGATGCCAATCCGTTGTTCGTGCGCACAACAACGCACCAGGGAGAAGTGCAAATCAACATCCAATCCTTGCCAATATCCTTCGGTCTCGATGGGAGGAGGGACGCGCAGTGACTCGAGTTCGTGTTTCGTCCTTCGCGCTCGCGGTCAGCTTCGCGGCCCTATCCTCGGCGCCTTGCAGTGCGCAGCAAACCAACGAGGAACTCGCCAAGGCTGCGCAGAACCCGCTGGCCAGCCTGATTAGCGTGCCGTTCCAGCTCAACACCAACTTCGACACTGGGCCCGAGGAGCGGACGCAGAACGTGTTGAATATCCAGCCGGTGGTGCCCTTCAGCCTCAACGCGGACTGGAACCTGATCTCGCGAACCATCATGCCGCTGATCTGGCAGCCTGCGTCCACCCCGTTTGAAGGCTCCACCTTCGGGCTCGGCGACATTCAGCTCAACGGCTTCCTGTCGCCTAAGAATTCCGGCGAATGGATCTGGGGCGTCGGCGCCGTGGCCCAGCTACCCACGCACACCAACAACCGCCTCGGCAACGACCGCTGGGGCCTGGGCCCCACCGCGGTTGTGCTGAGGCTCGAGAAGGGCAGCCCCTGGGTCTACGGTGCGCTGATCAACAACATCTGGTCAGTGAGCGGTTCGTCCAGCGACCCGAAGATCAACCAGCTGACCTTGCAGCCCTTCCTGAACTACAACTTCCCCGATGGCTTTTACCTGACCTCCTCGCCCCTGATCACGGCCAATTGGGAGGCCGCCAGCGGTCAGAAGTGGACCGTTCCCGTAGGCGGCGGGTTCGGCAAGATCGTCCGTTTCGGCAAGTTGCCAGTGAATCTGCAGGCCTCTGCTTACTACAACGTCGAGCGTCCGGACAACGCGCCGCGCTGGTCGCTGCGGCTGCAGGCGCAGCTAATGTTTCCGAAGTGAGATCCCCCAATGACTTCTTTGATTGGCTACAGAGCAAGGAGAGAGCGGAAATGAAAACACGAATCTCGCCCATGGCATCCCTCGCGGCAGCAGCCGCACTGGCTTTGCCTGGATTCTCGATCGCGCAGACGGTGGCAGTTACAGCGGCGATCAGCACGCCCGACAAGATCGAGACGCGCATCGGGGCCCTGGAGTTCAAAGACGGAGCGCCTAGCGCGGAGACCACGCGGAAGGTGGCCGACAGCGTGGACTTCGCACGCGGCATCAGCGCCTTCATGAACAGCTTCTCAGGGGCGTCGGCCTACGCGATCCGCGAGGGCTTCAAGAGCATCGGCGCCGAGGACAACACCGTAGTCATCTTTCCGGAGCTCATGGATTCGAACTCCCTCTTTCTCACCGCCAACGCCGACACAGTCTACAACCTCGCGGTCCTCGACCTGACCAAGGGCCCGTTGGTGGTCGAAGTGCCACCGAAACAGCTCGGCACGCTCAACGACATGTGGTTCGGATGGATCATCGACATCGGCGGTCCCGGCCCTGATCGAGGCGAAGGAGGAAAGTACCTGATCGTGCCGCCGGGCTATGACGGCCCGCTTCCGGACAGCGGCTTCTTCGTGGGGCGTTCGAAAACCACGCACGCCCTCTATGCAGTGCGGGCGTTCATGGAGAACAACGATCCCAAGCCGGCCGTCGCGACGATCAAGAACGGGCTGAAGATCTATCCGTACACGCCGGGCGGATACGGGACCAGCATTGCGACGGCGCTAGAGGGGAAGGTTCGGCTCGCGGCCAACCCGCCGATTGCGCCGACGAAGTTCGTGGAAGCCACCGGCAAGTCGTTCAACACGATACCGCCGAACGACTTCTCCTACTTCGAAATGGTCGACAAGCTGGTCCAGCTCGAACCGGCCACTTCCTTCGATCCGGAGCTGCTGGGCCAACTTGCGGCCATCGGCATCGTCAAGGGCAAGCCGTTCAAGCCGGATGCAAGGATGCGCGCGATTCTCACGGACGCTGCAGCGGTGGCCAATGCCGCTGGCCGGTCATTGAACTGGCGTGCGGCCGAGTACCCGGGTTGGGCGTACTACCCTGGCTCGATGTGGGCCAACATGCTCTGGCAAGGCGGCTTCAATTTCGAGACGCCACCGCCCCTGTTCACGAAGGAGGGTTTCAAGCCGCTGCCACCGACCGGTGCCCGCACGCTCGATTCGCGCGCCGCGTTCTACTACGGCTACACCATGGACTCACCGGGCATGATCATGCGAGTACCCAATGTCGGCTCCCAGTACCTGATGGGCTTCACGGACGCGGACAAGAATGCGTTCGACGGCGGCAAGACCTATAAGGTGACGCTGCCGGCCAACATCCCAGCGGCCAAGTTCTGGTCGTTTACCGTTTACGACAACCAGACGCGCTCGATGCTGAAGACACCGCAGCGCTATCCGCGTGCCGGCAGCCAGTCATATCCGTCGCCGGCGGCAGCGGCGAACCCGGACGGCTCGACCACCATCTATTTCGCGCCCACCAAACCTGCGGCGGCAAAAGAGGGAACCTGGATCCAGACGATCCCCGGCAAGGGCTGGTTCACGCTCCTTCGCCTCTACAGCCCGGAGGAAGCCTTCTTCACGAAGGCGTGGCGACCGACGGAGATTGAGTTGGTTCGCTGAGCGTCAGCGACGTGGACAGCCACAGAGCCCGCGCGGGCCTTTCGCGCGAAACGTATCGGCGCGAACGGCCGCATTCGCGCTGCAAAAGCGGCGGTGGGCGCGCGCGAGAAGCGCGACGTGGGCGATTCCAAATGTGCCGACGCACCGGGCCGGTCCTCAGCTACCAACGGATGACGTCTTGTCTGAGGGCGTGATCCCCCGATGCAAGAGCGCTCAGTTGAACATCAGTCTCCAAGAGCAGATCGTCTGATTCAAATTGACCTCATTCGAAGACTTCGTCCGCCTTGAGCAGGACGGCGCGTGGGATTGTGATGCCGAGCGCTTTCGCCGTGTTCTTGTTCACAAGCATCTCGAAACGTGTTGCTTGCTCGACTGGTATGTCTGCTGGTTTCGCCCCCTTGAGAACCTGGTCAACCTGGTGAACCACGCGGGCGGTGAACTCATCGAGTGACGGGCCATACGAGACCAAGCATCCGATCTGCACCATGAATCGAAACTCGCACAACGTGGGCACCCGATTCTTCAGCGCGAAATCTCCGACTTTTGGCCAAAACGAGGACGTCACATCGTCGGAAAAGGTCAGCAGGCCGTCCATCGATGCGGCCGCAGTGCTGGTAAGAACATTGTCAAAGTCCTCGGGACGCCGCACTTCGATGGTCTCGATGCCAACACCCAACGTGCGCGCGGAATCGCGCATTGAAAGGAGGTGGACTCGTCCGCCCGGATCGTCAGGGTTATAGATCACGCCCAGTCGCGTGAGGTTGGGCACGATCAGTTTGATGAGTTCGAGTCGCTTGGCGTCGAGTTCAGGGGCAAGGCTCTCGATACCCGTCACGTTTCCTCCGGGACGGGCGAGGCTGCGAACCAGCCCCGTTTCCACGCCACCATGGATGCCCCAGACGACGATCGGAATCCGATCCGTCGCCTTCCTCGCGGCGAACCCAGGGATGTTCGTTATCGCGACGATCACGTCGACTTTCAGACGAACCAGCTCGGCCGCCTGTGCAGCGAGTCGCTCATGCTGCCAATTTGCATACCGCAATTCGAAGATCGCCGTCCTTCCCTGGGCGTTGCCGATTTCCTGCAGTTTTTTTGCGATGGCTCGTGATGCACCACCCTCCTCTTGCGTGGACAGGACAAGAATGCCGATACGCGCCACTTTCGACTGTTGCTGGGAAGATGTTGGAGCCGGCCCAAGCAAACAAGACAACGCCAACACCATCCCCGCTCCCCAACCCAGAAGTCTCGTTTTCATCGCAGCTCCTTTCCACAGACCGAAGGCCATGGCGGTCCGCCTCCAAGGGGGGCGGACTCGTTCACTTTACGCCCCTCCGCGACCACGAGAAACAAGGAAATGCGGCTGGGCGAGGCGGTCCGGAGTCTCCTTGCGATGGGACGGGGGTGTGCCCAAGCCGCACAACGTCAGCGAGTCGGGCACGGCCGCAGATCGAGCTTCCGCGATGCAGGCGCAAGCGGTCGTCGCAGGCTAGCAGCCGAATGACGGGTCATGGCCGACTAGGGAAGTCCAACATTTGCCGGCTACGACTGCTCCCGCTGCGCACCTGCCGTACGACTGGCGCCAACGACAGGTAGGGAAAGGCCCGCTCCGGTCCTGCTGCGCGCGCCCATGCTTCCGGGGATGATGCCCAGCTCCCCGGCCTTCGCGCTGACAGCGCCCTTGCGGGTGATGTACACGTCTTCGCCGAAGTGGTGTTCCTTCTGCACGTAGTTGTGGTGGCAGTTCACTGCCTCGATGTGACTTTGGAAGTTCTTGCGGATCACCGTCTTCGCGGCCTCGATCACGCGCTTCATCATCACCTCCCGGTTGATGGCTGCGAACTCCTGCGCCCAGCCGATCGCGCGCACGTAGTCGCCGAAGTGGCGGCTGCCCTCCTCGAAATTGGCCAGGTCGCGGTCGGGCAGGTTGGCCTGGTGGCGCGTCGCGTCCTGCTTGGCCAGTTCGATGAACATCGTGCCGATGTAGTTGCCCACGCCGCGCGAGCCGGAGTGCAGCATGAACCACACGAATCCTGCTTCGTCCAGGCAGACCTCGATGAAATGGTTGCCCGTGCCCAGCGTGCCCAGGTGCTGGATGTGGTTGGTCTTCGCCAGCTTCGGGTAGTCGCGGCACAGCGCGGTAAATCCCGGCTCGAGCTGCGCCCATGCGGTGTTGACCGCGCCCGGCGCCTTTTGCCACGCGCCCGAGTCGCGCGCGCCCGGCGAGCGGCCGTGCGGCACTGCGCGCTCGATGGCCGAGCGCAGCGGGCCCAGGTTGTCCGGCAGGTCTTCGGCCACCAGCGTGGTCTTGCAGGCGATCATCCCGCAGCCGATGTCCACGCCCACTGCTGCCGGGATGATTGCACGAATGGTCGGGATCACAGAGCCCACGGTGGCGCCGATACCAAAATGCACGTCGGGCATGGCCGCGATGTGCCGGAAGACGATGGGCAGGCGCGCCGCATTGGTCAGCTGGCGCTTGGCCGCGTCTTCGACCGGCACGCCGCGCGTCCACATCTTGATGGGCACGCCGCCGGGCACGTCATCGTGGAGGTAGTTGGTTTCCATGGTCTTCTCGCATTGTTGAGCACGATGGGGCTCGAGCCCGTGTCACTGCGACGAGCAGGGGCTTGACCGCCGAAGGCGCTGGCGGCGCGGTCTGCCATGTCTTCACCCAACCTCACCCGGCATTGGGCCGGGCGTGAGCTGGAGAAATAGGATTCACCCGCGGAATCACGGCGTGAGCCATCCCGGAGACCCCGGGCGCAGGCCAATCCGGCAGCCCTTGAAGTCGTGACGATCGGGCGGCCGAAGTTGGGCTCTTGCGTGCGCACGTGCCGCCGCAGGTCCGTGCCGCGCGCATCGCCGACGAATACAACGGTCGGGTCAACCGACCTCTGCCTCTGGAGGACAAGTCTCAGTGGCCAATCGTGGGCTGGCATGCTGAGACGGCACACGGCTCTCAAACAGACGTGAAGTACGAGCCGTCTCAGTGACTCGCTCGCTACTCGTTGCTGCACCGCACTTTCAGCGCTACCCGAATCGAGAATGGGCCGCCGCAGGCAATCGGGTAGTCGGGTCGCGCCGGAGGCAGGCATGCGTTCGGGTTCTAATGCGAGCCATGAGTACGACCTACCGCATGCCCGGGGCAGTTTTGACCGAGCGCGAGCACTCGGTTCCCTTGGTTCACGGCGACCCGCTGCGTGGCACGATCAGCGTGTTCACTCGCGAGCTTGCTGCACCAGACGGTCTTGATCGCCCCTACCTCGTCTTCCTTCAGGGCGGCCCAGGCTTCGAGGCGGCTCGCCCGACGAGCCCGCCCTCAGGGTGGATGGCGCGTGCCCTTGCCGACTTCAGGGTCCTGCTGCTTGACCAGCGCGGCACAGGGCGCTCCACGCCCGTCGGGCCAGTCATCCCAGGGGCAGCGCCTGCCGACCAAGCCGAGTACCTCACGCATTTCCGCGCCGACTCGATCGTGCGCGACCTCGAACTGATCCGCGCTGAACTCGGCGTCGAGCGCTGGAGTCTGCTCGGTCAGAGCTTCGGGGGATTCACCTCGCTCACCTATCTGTCGCTGGCGCCCGAGGGCCTGCGGGAGGTACTGATCACCGGAGGCCTCGCGCCGATCACGAATCGGCCGGTCGACGAGGTCTACGCGGCGACATGGGCGCGCGTGCGCGAAGCGAACCAGCGCTATCACGCGCGATACCCAGGAGACCTCGATCGTTTGCGGACGATCCTGCGCCGGCTCGACGAGGAAGATGTCCGCTTGCCCAACGGCGACCGTCTCACATCGCGTCGGTTTCGGCAGACCGGAATGTGGCTCGGCGACAGCGCCGGGTTCGAACGGCTGCACCACCTGCTCGAGCTGCCCTTCGGCTCGGCCGCATTCATGGTCGACGCGCAGATGGCGTCATCTTGGGAGCGCAATCCGATCTACGCGACGCTCCATGAGTCCTCGTACGCCGACGGGGGTGCCACCCGCTGGTCGGCACACCGGCTCGCGCCCGAGGAGGCGATGACCGGCGACCTCCTCGGCGCAGAGCACGTCTTCCCTTGGATGTGGGACGACTACTCGGGCTTACGCGCGCACCGCGAGGCGGCGCAGCTTCTGGCCCAGCATCCATGGCCGCGCCTGTACGACGCTGACCGCCTCGCCCGCAATGAGGTCCCCGTGGCAGCGAGCGTGTACGTCGACGATGTCTACGTGGAGCGATCATTTGCCGAGGAGACGGCCCGTGGCGTTCGTGGGTTGCGGGCCTGGGTTACCAACGAGTACGCCCACAACGGCCTGCGGGCCGATGGCGAGCGCATCGTGGGTCGCCTGCTCGACATGGCCCGCGGCCGGGCGTGAACCGATGGACGTGGCCTTCGCGTGCCCGGCAAAGGAATGTCTGCAGAGCGCTGGCTAGCGGTCTTCCGTGCTTGCCTTCCTGAAGGGCCGCTGTCGCTGCACTCCTGCCGGACGGCGATCAATGGAGTGGTCTTGGGCATTCCCGGGCTTTTGCTGTATGACGGGCCCTGAACCGTCGACGACGGATTCCGTGCGGGCCGGGCCCCCTTCGACGTACCCGACCGGCTCGACGTCGACAACGCGGTCTTGCGCCGCATCGCTCACCGCATGGCTACGATAGCGGGATGCAAAGTGCAGCGGGCTCCATCGGCGAGCGGCTGGTCAGTGCCGCCGCGCGCTCCTTCGTTGGCCGCGAGGGCGAGATCCGGCAGTTCGAGAGCCTGCTGCAGGCAGCCCTGCCGCCACAGGCATTGCTGTGGTTGCACGGTCCGGGCGGCATCGGCAAGAGCACGCTTCTGATCCAGTTGCGCGACCATGCCGCTGCGTTCGGACGACGCACGGTTTGGCTTGATGCGGCGTTGATCGAGCCGCAGCAGGCGGCCTTTGTCACGGCACTTGGACTTGACGATCCGCGCGGCCCGGCGGGGGACGATCCCGGTGTGCTTTTCATCGATACCGCCGAGCGGCTGGAACCTTTGCTCGCCTGGTTGCGAGATGCGTTCCTTCTCGCGTTGCCGGGGCATTGGCTCGTCGTGTGCGCGGGCCGCCAGGCGCCTGCTGCCGACTGGCGCACCGATTCCCGGTGGGCAGCGTTGATGCAGGTCACGCGGCTGGAGCCGCTGGACGAATCCAGCGCCCGCTCCTTGCTGACGGCGCGTGGTGTCGACATCGCATTGCATGACGAAGCCCTCGCTTTTGCCCGTGGAAATCCGCTCGCGCTGGCGCTGCTGGCCGACCTGCTGGTGCATCCAGGTGCCCCGGCCTCGGTGGTGCCCGCGGAAGGCGAAGTCGTGCAGGCCTTGGTTCAGCGCTTCACGCGCGACGCGGCAACCGGGCGCCAGCGCGACGCGCTTCGCGTGGCTGCCTTTGCGCGCCACACCACGCTGCCAATGCTGTCCGCGGTCATCGGCCCCGACGCTGCAAGCCCGCTTTTTGAATGGCTGCGCGGACTGTCCTTTATGCGGGCCGGTCCGCACGGATTGGTGCCGCACGACCTGGTGCGCGAGGTACTGGTCGCTGATGCACTTTGGCGCGACGCGGCGGGCAGCGAGGCGCTGCGCCGCGCCATCAACCGCCACTGCTACGAATGCATCGCCGCCAGCACGGGCAGCGACAGGTTGCATCAACAGGCCGAGGTGCTCTACGTGCAGCGTCACCAGCCGTTCAAGCAGCCCTTCTTCGACTGGGAGGCGCTTGGGCAGCACCGCGTCGAGCCGGCCCGCGATGCGGACCTCCTCGGCATCGAGGCCTTGGTGGCGTGCCACGAGGGCGATGCGTCGCTGGCGTGGCTGCGGCACTGGTGGCAACGCCAGCGCGATGGCTTTCGACTGTTCTGGAACGCTCAGGGCGGCTGCGACGGCTTCCTGCTGATGCTGCGGTTCGCGGCCGACACGCCGGCCTTGGATCGTGCAGACCCGGCCGTCCGGGCAGCCTGGGCATTCGTCGACAGCGAGCGGCCGCTGGCCGGCGAAGACCAACTGGTATTGCTGCGCTACTGGATGCACGCGCAGGCGTACCAGGCTGTGAGCGCCGCCATCAATCTCACCGCCATGCACGTGGTCTCGCACCTGATCACGCATCCGGAGGCCGCTTGGAGCGTCGTCTACATGGCAGACCCGATCTTCTGGCAGCCTCATTTCGCCGGCGTCAATTTCTCGCGTTGTCCAGCAGCGGATTTCCGCGCGGGCGAGCATTGCTTCGGCGCCTTCGTCCATGACTGGCGGTTCGAGCCCCCCGAGCGTTGGACTGCGGGCGACTACACACCCATGCCGTTTGCGAGCGCGCCCGCCGCACGCGCGCCAGGCGCGTTGGCAGAAGCTGACTTCATCGACGCCGTGCGCCAGGCGCTGCGCGATCTCAACGACGACGCGGCTCTGCAGCGCGGCCCGCTTGCGGCTGAGCTGGGCCTCACGGGGGTGGCGCTCCACGAGCGCCTGCGCGAGGCGGTGCAACGCCTGGGCGCACAGCCGCGCGATGTGAGGTTTCGAGATGCGCTATGGCGGACCTACATCGAGCCCGCGTTCAAGCAGGAACAGGCAGCGGCCGAACTCGGCGTTCCCTTTGCGACCTATCGGTACCGGCTTCAGCAGGGCATCGAGCGGGTGGCGGCCATGCTCAGGACCCCCTGAGGATTTCATCAGCGATTCAACCGCGCTTCATCTGGCCGGCGCTGACGACCGCACGTAGCCTTGTCTCGTCGACAACGACGGGAGATCGCCATGAAGCCCGCATTCCCCTCACGCCGCCGCGCGATGGGCGCACTCGCCGCACTGGCCCTGTTGCCGCGTGCGGGCAGCGCCAACACGCTGCACCAAAGGCCGCTTCGCGTGGTGTTGCCCTACCCGCCCGGTAGCCCCGGCGATGTGGTGCTGCGCGCAGTGGCGATGCGCTGGCAGGCACAGACCGGCCAACCATTGCTCGTCGAGCATCGCAGCGGCGCCTCCGGAACGCTGGGCGCCGAGGCAGTGCTGCAGTCCGCGCCAGATGGCCACACCCTGCTCTTTGCCACCAGTGACATCCTGGTGAATAACACGGCGCTGTTTCGCAACCTGCGATACGACGCGCGGCGCGACTTCAAGCCCCTAGCGCAAGTCGGTCCGGTGCCGCTTGTGCTGGCGGTGCCAGTGCATCTGCCGGCGGATGACCTCGTCGCATTCACGGCATGGGCCAGCGCGCGAACCATTGCGTATGGCTCCTGGGGCGAGGGCAGCCATGCGCACATCGTCGGCGAGGCGCTGATGCGCCGACTTGGTCTGCGCGCGGTCCATGTGCCCTACCGCGGGCTGGCACCGATGCTGCAGGACCTGATGGGCGCACAGATCAACGCCGGATTCGGCGTGCCCCCGAGCGTTGCGCCGCTCGTCGCGGGCGGCCGGTTGCGAGCGCTGGCCGTCACTGGCGAGGCGCGCAGCGTCGCCATGCCAGGCGTTCCGACCCTGCTGGAATCAGGTTACCCGGAACCCGCGTTCCGCCTGCGCCAATGGGCTGCGTTCATGGCCCGGTCCAGCGTGCCGCAGGGATTGTTGACGCAACTGGAGTTCGAACTGGCCGCGGCCGTCGCGCACGAGAACACGCGCACGGTACTCCTGTCGGCAGGCTTCGAATCCGCACGCGCCGCAGGGCCCGCGCAAGCGCAAGCGTTGATTGATTCCGACCTCGCCGTGGTCCCCGCGTTGATCCGGGAACTCGGCGTCCTGCCGCAGTGAGGCGCGTAATGAAGCCCGCATTTGGCACGGTTGCCGTGGCAGGCGCAAGCATGGCGGGCTTGCTCGCCGCGTGGGTGCTCGCCGCGCATGCGCGCGAGGTGTTGTTGATCGAGCGCGATGCCGTCCGCGACCAGCCTCCACTGCCGCGCAAGGGCGTGCCGCAGGGCCGGCATGCCCATGCGCTGCTGGCCAGTGGCCAGCGCGTACTGGAAGGGATGTTTCCGGGACTCACCGAAGAATTGGCGGAGGCCGGCGCTGCGGTGGGCGGCGGCGCCTTCTTCACCGCCGGCGGCTACCTCGAAGCGGACGCTCGCCAAGGCAGTCTCTACTCCAGCCGCGGCCTGCTGGAAGCAGAGGTCCGGCAGCGCGTGTTGGCGCTTCCAAACGTAACGCTGCACGAGAACTGTCAGGCCGAGCCGCCGCAGCTTGTTCGTGGACGGGTGGAGGGCATGCGAATCACGCGTCTCGATGGCGGTGGCACGGCGGAGTATTGCTGCGAGCTGGTTGTCGACGCCAGCGGTCGCGGCTCACGCATGCCGGCGTGGCTGACGGCATGCGGTTATGCAGCGCCCCCCATCCAGCGCGTCGAGGTCGGCATGCGTTACGCAACGCGGCACTTTCGCCGCACGCCCGGCGAACTGGGCGGGCGCAGCTTCCTCAGCGTCTCGCCGACACCGGCACTTCCGCGCGCTTGCGGCGTTCTGGCTCAGGAGGGCGAGCGCTGGATCGTCACGTTGATCGGGTACTTTGGCGACCAGCCGCCAGCCGACGACGCGGGCTTTCTCGCCTTCGCACGCAGTTTGCCGGCATCCGACGCAGCGGTGCTGATCGAAGGCGCCGAGCCGCTCGATGCGATTCACACCTACGCTTTTCCGGCCAACGTGCGCGTGAGCTATGGGCGAATGGCGCGCCGCCCCGCCGGGCTGTTGGTGATCGGCGACGCACTGGCCAGTTTCAGCCCGGTCTACGGGCAAGGCATGAGTGTGGCAGCGCTCGAGGCGCAGGCCTTGAAGTGCTGCCTGGAGGCTGGCATCAAAGGACTCGAAGAGCGCTACTTCAACGCCGCCGCGGGGGTGATCGAAGCCCCGTGGACCATCACCGTCGGCAATGACCGGCAATTGGCGCCGGGTGGCCCCCATGGAAGCATGCCGCAGCGTCTGCGCTGGCGCTGGGTGCAGCACGTGCTTCGCGCCGGTCATCGCGACCGTCACATCGCCGAGGCCTTCTTGCGCGTTGCGCGCCTGCTCGACCCGCCGACGGCATTGCTGCGCCCGGCATTGGTGGCGCGGGTCATTGCAGTTGCGGGGGTCATGCGGACTTGAGAATGCGGGTCTCGACGCCGGTGAAAACGCTGTGGGCACGCGGGGGTGGAGCGTTCCCTTCTCACTGGCAGTCAAACGGCCCCACCGCTTATCCTGCCGCCATTCGCAGCACGAGGCGGGCAACCGGCATCAGTCCGTTTGGCGGGGTCAACACAGCATGGACACGAGCTTGCGGAGCAGTCCCGCGAGACGCCGCGAAAAGGAATGGACGAAAAAAAGCCGCCAGGCTGTGACGCGCGGGCGGCCTTCGGAAAGCACCAGGGCTTTAGAACACGACCTTGTCGCCGATCACGATCGACTTCACCCAGGCCTTCTTGTTGGTGACCGTTTCCGAGTCGCCCAGGTTGAAGTCCAGCGCGGGCGTGATGCCGCCAGGAACCTGCGTGGTCGGGTTCTGGAAGTTCCAGATGCAGGCCTTCGGGAAGGCGCCCAGGAACGCGTCCAGGGCCATCGCCGGGCCATGCGGCTGCAACTGGTTGAGCACGCCGTTCAGCAGCACCGGGCCGCCCGACACCGGGTAGGTGTTGGCGCCCGTGCGATACCACTTAGCCTCGCCCGGCTTCACCGAGTAGCGGAAGTAGCCGTCGGCGGTGGGTTGCGGCTCCATGTCGCGGATCAGCGTGACGAGGTTGATGTAGCTCAAGCCATCGCAGTTCGGGCTCACGGTCGTGGTGACGTACAGGTCATCCTCGATGGTGGTGTCGCCGCGCGCCGAGGTGTTGAGCTTCGCCTCGAAGGCGATGCCCGGGTAGTCGGCCAGCGCGAGCTTGTGCAGGAACGAGATGCCGTAGACGGCCTTGTTGCCAAACACACCGTTGTTCAAGCTGCGGCTGGTGGCCTTTGCCTTGGCGATCGATTCGAGCTGCACCGCGTCGACGACACCGCCCTCGCTGACGACCGTCACGGTGGAGTTGTTGTCGGAGAAGTCCACCGAGCAGGCCGTCAGGGTCAGGCCGGTGCGCGAGCAGTCGGCATCCTTCCACGTCTTGGGTACCGGCGGCGCAGGCGGCTCGACCGGCGCAGGTGCGGGTGCCGGTGCAGGCGGCGAGACGCCATCGTCGGGTGCGGGTGGCGGCGGCGGCAGCTCGTCGGTCAGCACGGGAGTCGGCGCGGGCGCTTGGGCCACAGGGGCAGCAGCAGGAGCAGGCGCTGCCGCGATCGGGAAGGCGCCACCGCCTCCACCACCACCACCGCCGCAGGCCGCGAGCGACAGCAGGAGCGCCGTCGCCAGGAGAGGTTTTGTAGTTTGCATGTTCATCGTTTTGGGAAGCCCGGGGAAAAGCCCGCCGGAGCAAACCGACACGGGCACGCTCGCGCGCGCCAGGATCGGCTAGAGCCGTGAGCCTTCGTCGTTAGCAGTCGGCGAAGTCCAGTTCGTGGATTTCTTCGGTGGGGTGAAAGCTGCGGCGGCGCGCGTTCAGGAACTCGGCGGTGTCCACGGCCTGCTTGCGCGAGGCGAAGGCCTCGACGGCCGGGCTGGTGCTCAGCCGGTTGGAGAGCCGCTCGATGCGGTCAGCATGGGGATAACGCTCCAGGCAGAACGCGCTAGGGATCGTCGGATGCGGCATCGGTTGCCAATGAATCGGGGCGGGCAAAAGAAAAACTCCAGGGAATCAAAAAGTAGTAAGACGGCTTGAGAATGGGCGAAGGGATCGCGCCGGCCAGCGCACGGGCCACCACGCGCTAGCTGGGAAGCGGCACTCGTTCACGAATCGGTCATGGGTGCGGTCCTTCGGCAGCCATAGGCGCACGCAAGCAATCGCGGCGAGAGTCGCGGGTTTCACGGTTCAAATTTGTCCAAGAACGGGCAACATCGCCCACGCATGCACTCAGCTGTGGTGCATGCGTCGGTGTCTGTCGTGGTGCCCCTGCCGGGGCTCAAGCCTCAGGAGGCTTCGTTGCGCTGGCGGTAGCGCGGCTCGGGCCGCGGCGGTGGCTCGGCGTCCATGTTCCAGCGCGCGCCGAAGCTCGCCATGTACGCCACCACGCGCTCGATCTCTTCATCGCTGAGCACCTGGAATGCCGCCATGAAGAACGCTCGCGTCGTACTGATCTCGCGCGGAGTCTGTCCGCCCGTGTGCTTTCGCCACTGTTCGGGCTGCACTGCAAACAGGCGCGCCATCTCGTATGCCGTGAGACCAAAGTGCTCCTTGAGCTCCTGGAGGTCTCTCGGCGTCGGCGCACGGTAATCAGTGACCGGGGGCGTGATCCGCATGGGCTTCGCCTGGTCGTCGCTGGAAGCCGTCACTTTGGCTGTGTAGCGCGGGCTGTTGGATTCATCGGTGTACGTCCTTGAAGGGTTGAGGGCGCTGCGTTCTCGCTGCACCACAGCATGAATTTTACCGACCCTTTCGGTCGCACACGGGAGTAGTCGACCAAAGTACTACGTGCACTATTTCACGTTGGCGTTAGTTGCGTGCGCGCAAGGCGCGTCGCCGCGGCTACGCACCATGCGGGAGAGCTGCTGGCCGATCTTCTGGGCGATCTGCCGACCACGCGTACAGCGCCGGCAGGCAGCTGCATGGGATTGCGGTACTGGGTTGAATGGAGCTCGAACACGCCCCCGCCAAGTGGAGGTGTCGCACGCGGAACTTGATAGGGGGCCGTATCAGCCCAGCGCGGCGAAGACAGAGGCTAATGGGCGGGCGCGTTCATTCGGGCCTCACATCAAAGTCATCATCTTCATAGATGTGCATGATCTCAGGGCGCCGCATTTGTCGGCCCTTGGACAGCCTGGCGCGCTCACCCTTCCTGGAGTACTTCGACAGTGCCGCAAGACGAGCGAGTTCCTCGGTGGATTCCTTCACGGTCCCGATGTATCCAACATCGCAAGCGTGTACGAATACCCACCATTCACGCGGTGGAATGCTCATGGCTTGGTGGCGGTTGGGGACGGCTTGCGCATAGCTGAAATCAAAAGCAGAAAGTGCTCGCGAGCGTGCACTCCTTGTCTGGGATTGGCGATCGACGCTCACGATGGCACTGAATTTTGGCGCGAGGAACACCCGGGCGCCCCCTCCTTGACGGGGGGGCACCTGCGATCGGTCGGTAGATTTGCAGCGGCGGCGCGATCGCTGGATTGGCCGGGTCGTACGACGGCCGCTGACTCATGGGGACTTGGTTCATGAAATTGCCTGCATCGATGGCTGTACCGAAGAGCGCGGAAGGAGTGGGTGCGATACGAACTCTGACAATCGAGGTCTTCTTCGATTTCGTCTGCCGTGGTGCCTCATCGGCAAGCGGCATTTGGACGCCGCTGCGCGCAAACTTGCCGAACTGCGGCAGGACGTGTGTCTCGATGTCTTCTGGCGGTCGCATGCCTTGCTTCCCGACACCCCAGAAGGCGGCGTGCCTTATCGAGCCTTCTATGTGGCACGTCATGCGAAGCCATCATCAGGCGCCGCGCCCAAGTGCAGCAGGTCGGCAACGCTGCGGGAGTCCAGTTTGCCTTTGATCGAATCCAGGTCTTACCGAACACGGCCAAGGCTCACGCGTTAATAGAGCGCACCAACAAGACTCAGCAGGCGAAGCTAGTCGATCGCATCTTCACGGCCTACTTCCTCGAGGGCAAGGACATCGGCAATTGCTCCGTGCTTGAACGTCTTGCTCTGGAATGCGGATGAAAGCGAGACGGCTGCAGCAGCCCTGGGGGCGATGGATTCCGCGCCGACAGAACGAACCCGGCGGGCGCCCGCTATCCTCTTCATGGAGTGCCATTCTTTGTGGTCGACGAGTCGTTGGCATTCTCGGGCGCAACGCCCTCCGAGACGATGCTGGACGCCATCTTGCAGGCGCTTGACGCGTAGACGGACATGTCTGCGCGGCGGCCTTTCAAGCAGTGCCACCGAGATAGATATTCGGTAGATCTGCAGCCCAGCGTTGGAGACCGGCGGACGCGAATTCCTGCAACATGCAAGGAGGACCTGACGCTCGCGATCTGGGCGAACTGCCGAAGCGGCTGTTCAACGCTATTTTGTTGGCCGCTGCATCCCGCCCACCGTCGGAAGTCAAGTTCCAAGGTTCAGCAGTCGTACACCGGCAAGCATCCCAAAGTCAGCTTTAGGGCACTGCCGCCGCTCAGTTTGAAAACTTGAACAGCCGCAGTCAGTTTGCAGCGATAGTTCGCGACCGTCGCACGAATACCCGCTCATGGCCGGGACCGCCTGTCCGCCAAACTCGCCTAGCAGGCGTTGGCCAACCGGGAGATCACGCCGAAGGTCAGCTGTCAGGCGCGGCCGCGAATTGGTGCTCGCGGCCCTGAATCGACATACCTGGCGTGAATTCCAAAGTCAGCTTCCGCCCGCATTGCTGCCGAGATGGGCAAGGCCGCTCAAGAGCAGCAAGGTGGCATCGTTGGATGGCTTCGTGCCCGGCAGCGCCACTTGATCGAAATTGGCCACCGCCGCCACGTCATGGCTGGCCTCCTCAGAGAAGCAAATCACAGCGCACTGAGGGAAAGCCGGCATTCGCCCCCCGCTCAAGCGCAGGACAATCGCTCGCATCCCACGCTGCGAGCAAAGTCCCATGCACTCCGGCAAAGCCACCCAGATCCAACTCGACATCACGTCCGATCTTCAGAAGTGGCGCGCGTTTCTCGCCATCGCCGAACTCGGCAGCCTGACGCGCGCGGCACTTTTCTTGGACAGCAACCAGTCGCTACTGAGTCGTCATCTGAATGCGCTGGAACGGGAATGCAAAGCTCGCCTCTTCAACCGCACCGGCCGCGGCGTGGCGCTGTCGGATGTGGGGCAACGCATCTTCCCTCTGGTGAAGGCACTGCTTTCGGATGCGGAGCAACTCGAGCTGGAAATCCACGGTGAGGCGCGTGAGCCCTCCGGCCGGGTCACCATCGGATCGCTGCCCTCGATCACCAATCCGATCGTCGGCCGCCTTTTCAAGCAGTTGCGCGATCGTCATCCCGGGATCCAACTCAAGATCCTCGAGGGCTCCAGTGGACAGGTGGAGGAATGGCTCGCCGATGCGCGCGTGGACATCGCCATCCTCTATCGTTACGGCAGCGCGCTGCACGAGCTGGAGCAAGCGCTGGCCACCGTCGACAGCTACCTGATCGGTCCGGCAGGCGACCGGCTGACGAAGGCACCCGAGATCTCCTTCTCGTCGCTGCACGAGTTACCGTTCATCTTGCCGAGCGCGCCCAACGGACTGCGGACAGCGCTCGACGCCATGGCGCGTCAGGAGCACATCACTCTCGCGCCGGCTCTGGAGGCCGATTCGCTTCCGCTCATGCGATCGACGGTCGCCGAAGCCAGGCTCTACACCGTCTTGCCCATTCACGCCGTTTGGACGGAGGTGCAGGAAGGCCGATTGCAAGCCGCCAGGATCGTCTCGCCACCGCTGCAACGGATCGTTTCCATGGCATTGGCGCGCACGAAGGGGCCTGGCCGGGCCGTGTCCGCTGTCGCCTCGGAGATCGTCAGCATCGTGGAAGACAGCGCACGCACCGGCATGTGGCATTTCGGCGGTCCTGCGTAGCCGCCGCCTTGCAAGCGCGCGCATAACAGCGTTGCGGTGCGCGCAGATGCGCCGCCTGCGCTTGTCCCCTAAGCTCGTCGGCAACGATCGATCACTGGAGACACCCGCATGCCAAGAATTTCCCTGCCCGCGCCTGAAACGATGAATCCCGAGCAGCGCGCCGTCTACGACAAGATCATTTCCGGCCCGCGCGGGCGCATCCAGGGTCCACTTCGCGCCGCCCTCCACAACCCCGAACTCGCGGACAAATGGCAGGCGATCGGCGCCCTGCTGCGCTACGGCACGACCCTGCCGCCGCGGCTGTCCGAGATCGCAATCCTCGTCACCGGGCGCGCCTGCAATTCGCCTTTCGAGTGGTACGCCCATCGCGCCGAGGCAGAAAAGGCCGGCATCGAGCCCCCGATCATCGAAGCGCTGCTCGCGCAGACCGAACCGCCGGGCATGTCGGCAGACGACGCCGCCGTCTACCACTACGCGGTCGAGCTCAACCGCCACAACTCGGTTTCCGATGCGACCTACGCGGTCGCCCTTGCGCGCTTCGGCGAGCGGACCGTCGTTGAACTGACGGCCCTGGTCGGCTACTACACGATGGTCGCGATGACGCTCAATTGCCACGAGATTCCGCTGCCGGAAGGCGTGGCGCCAGCGTTCCCGTTGCCTCAGAAAGCAGCGCTGCAATGAGCGACGCGGCAAGCGCGCGGCGTGCTGCCCAGGGGTGGGATTGCCACGCCCACCTGTTCGGTCCGTACGATCGCTTTCCGTTGACGGCCGAGCGAAGCTACACGCCACCTGAAGCCATCGAGTCGGCGTATATGGACCTGCTCGCACGACTCGGCCTGGGCCAAGGCGTGCTGGTGCATCCAAGTGCCTATGGCAAGGACCATGCGCTGCTGTTGCACGTGCTGGCCGCGCAGCCCGCCCTGCGCGGCGTGGTCGTGGTGCAACCTGGTGATCCACTGGCGCTTGGCGGCTTGCGTGAGCGCGGCGTGCGTGGCGCACGCTTCAGCCATCGCAGCGGCCCTGGCACCAACTTCGCGGGCAGCGCGTCATTCGACGACCTGTGCGCGTTGGCCCCTGCACTGGCGGATGCCGGCCTGCATGCGGAACTCTGGACAGACTGCAAGGCCTTGCCGGCCATTGCATCGCAGTTGCGGGGATTGCCCGTCCCCATCGTGATCGATCACATGGGGGGCTTCGACGTGAACGCTGGCGTCGACGATGCAGGGTTCCGCACCCTGCTCGGCCTGCTGGAAACCGGCAAGGTCTGGGTCAAGCTTTGCGCCTACCGCAACCTGCTCAGTTCATCCGCCTGGCAAGCGGGGCGGCCGTTCCAGCAAAGGATGATCGAAGCCAACCCCGAGCGTCTGGTGTGGGGCAGCGACTGGCCCCACCTGCGCGTGACGCCCGTTCCCGATACCGCGCAATTGCTCTCGATGTTCAAGGAGTGGGCGGCGAGCGAAGTTGTCGCAGACAGGGTACTGCGCATCAACCCGGAAGGCCTTTACCGATGAAAGCGCCCACCGCGGCGAGACAGCTTCCACGGGCCGGGCTGTCGGCCCTCGCCAGTCGCGGGAGCCCGGATCAGCGCCCCTCGTAGCGCGGAGCGCGCTTTTCGAGAAACGCGCGCATGCCTTCCTTCTGGTCCTCGCTGTCGAACAGCCGTTCGAAGTAGCGGCGCTCGAGCGCAAGCGCGGTGTCCATCGGCACGTCCGCACCGAGACGCACCGCGTCGCGAATGGACTGAACCGCCAGCGGCGGCATGGCGGCGATCTGTCCAGCCAATTCGATGGCCCGCGTCAGCGCTTGCCCAGTCGGAACCAACTCGCTCACGACATTGGCCATGTAGGCGTCGCCGGCCGGGATCATGTCGCCGGTCAGGCTCCACAGCAGCGTCTTGTAGCGCCCCGCGGCGCGCAGCAGCCGCTGCGTGCCGCCGGCACCGGGCATGATTCCGACCCGTATTTCGGGCTGACCGAACTTGGCGTCCTCCGCCGCGATGATGACGTCGCAGGCCAGCGCCAGTTCGCAGCCACCACCCAGCGCGTAGCCTTCCATTGCGGCGATCACTGGCTTCGAGAGTTGCCGCACCACGTGGAAGACCCGGTCGGTGTCCAGGCGCACATGGTCGTTCGGTCGCATGGTCGACATCTCGCCGATGTCGGTGCCGGCGACGAAATAGCCTTCGCAGCCGGTCAGCACCACGGCGGCAACGGCATCGTCGTTCGCCAGCGCCTCCAGCTGCTCGACCAGGTCGCGCTTGACCTGGAGATTCAGGGCATTGCGACGCTCCGGCCGGTCGATGGTCACGATGCCGACACGGCCTCTGCGCTCGCAGCGCACCACGGGACAAAGGGTCTCGGCATTCATGAGGCGGCCTGCACTTCGCGCTGCAGCCACACCGAACCACGGTAGCGGTCCTCACCATAGCTTGCGCCCAGATTGCGAACCGTGCGAAGCACCGTTGCCAGACCGATGTCGCGGCCCCATGCCATCGGACCGACGGGGTAGTTGACGCCCTTTCTCATCGCTGCGTCGACGCTGTCGGCGGAGGCGATGCCCTGGTAGACGGCTTCAGCGCCTTCGTTGACCAGCATGGCCACCGTGCGCATCACCAACATGCCGGGCACGTCCGCGAGCTGCGAGACACGCTTGCCCAATGCGCCGAACAGGCCCGCGGCCTTGAGGACGTCGGCGGCGCTTGCCTGGGCCGCCGCGGCAATGGCAATTCGGCCACAGGTGGCGAAATCAAGGGCGAGGTCGAACAGCACCACGGCCTCACCCAGCGCGGCGGCGCGCTCGGTCGCGGTGCGGCCATCGGTCAACGCAAGTACAAGCCCGTCGATGCGCAAAAGGCCATCGCCTGCCGACCGCTCCAGGCGAATGTCGTCAAGCGTCGCCAACAGATCGACCAGCGGTCGCGCCGGGCCGAGGTCGCCCTCGACACGAACGACCAATGGCTTCCTGACCGTCGCGAGCTCGTCGATCACGACGGGACCTGCACCGTCGCGGTAGTCGAAAAAGCCTCGGCCCGACTTGCGTCCCAGCCAGCCGGCATCGACGAGATCCTTCTGCATCAGCGATGGCTTGTAGCGCGGATCGTCGAAGAAGGCTTGGTATACCGAACGAGTGACTGCGAAGTTGACGTCGTGGCCGATCATGTCCATGAGTTCGCACGGCCCCATGCGGAAGCCGCCGGACTCGCGCATCACGGCATCGAGGGTCGCGGGCGAGGCCACCTGCTCCTGCAACAGCCGCAGGGCCTCGCCATAGAACGGGCGCGCGACCCGGTTGACGATGAAGCCCGGCGTCGAGCGGCAGTGCACCGGCGTCTTGCCCCAGGCCAGCGCCGTCGCAAAGATCGTCTGCGCCACGTCGGGCGCGGTGACGTGGCCGCTGACAACTTCCACCAGCGGCAGCACGGTGGCCGGGTTGAAGAAATGCATGCCGACGACGCGCTCCGGTCGCTTCAATCGACCGGCCAGCGCGGTGACCGACAGTGAGGAGGTGTTGGTGGCGACGATGGCATCGACAGGCAATTGGCTTTCCAGCGCCGAGAGCGCGTTGACCTTGGCTTCGAGGTCTTCGTAAATGACCTCGATCACGAGACCGACCTCGGCCATTGCGCCGTCGGGCAATGTGGATTGAACGCGCTTCAGCACTTCGTCGCGTGCCGCACTGTCGAGCTTGCCGCGCGCCACCCGCTTGTCCAGGCTTGCGCGGATCATGCCGAGGCCGCGCTCGACTGCCGCGTCGCTGGCATCGCGCAGGTAGACCGTGTGCCCGGCGGCGGCCGCCACCTCCGCGATGCCGCTTCCCATGGTGCCGGCACCGACCACGATGACGCTCTTCGTCAGCGGCAACGCATCGCCGCAGCTCGAGGTGTGTTGATCAGCCATCGACAGGCTCCGTGGATTGGAAGGACGGGCGAGCCTGCAAAGTTGCAAACCAGTCGGCGAGACGGGGCGCCAGCGCGCGCCAGCCCAGGGCGTCGAAGCGGTAGTCGAGATACCCGAGGGCGCAGCCAAGCGTCACGTGGCCGATGGAGAACGGCGCGCCGCCGATCGGGTCGGCCTCTGCGTCGAGCAATTTCAACGCAGCGCGGGTCTTGAGCTCGAAGGCATCCGTCAGCGCCTGCAACGGATGCTCGCGTTCGCGCTCGTTGCGCCACAGGATCAGCACATCGAGCAGGCCATCCCCCAGCGCATGCCAGCGCAACGCCTGCCATCGTGCCTCGCCCTGCACCGGGAACAGCGAACCGCCGGCCTGATCGTTCAGGTATTCGCAGATCACGATCGAATCGAAAAGCGTCGAGCCGTCTTCGCGAACCAGCGTCGGAATCTTCGACAACGGGTTGTCCACCATGAGGGCCGCGTTGGGATTGAGCATGGCCGCCACCGAGCGCACGAGCTCGAGCTTGTGCACGACGTCGAGTTCGTGCGCGCAGATCATCACCTTTCGCACATAGGGCGACTTGGGTGACCAGTGCAGTTTCATCTTTTCCGCCATCAGATCGCTCCCGCGGCGCGCAAGGAATCGATGCATCCCGGGCTGTAGCCCAGCTCCGCGAGGATGTCATCGCTGTGCTGGCCGAGCAGGGGCGGGGCGGACTGTGTCTGCAGCGGCGACTCGGCAAAGCGCATCGGGCTGACCACCTGGGGCACGTCGACGCCGCTCGGGTGCGGCACGTAGCGCAGCATCTCGCGCGCCTTGACTTGCGGTTCCTTGAACACATCCGCCACGGTGTTGATGGGGCCGCAAGGCACGCCCGCCTTGTCGAGGGCTGCAATCAGCCGGTCGCGCTCCCACTCGGCGAAGACGTCGCGCAACATGCCCGATAGTTCGCCGATGTTGCGCACCCGTTGTGCGTTGGTGGCGAAGCGTTCGTCGACGATCCAGTCGGGCCGCCCGAACACCTCGCACAGCTTCGCGAACTGGCCGTCGTTGCCCACCACCAGGATCACATCGCCGTCCGCGCAAGCGTACACGTCCTGCGGCTGGATGTTGGGATGCGCGTTGCCGTTCCGGCGCGGCACCTTGCCCGAGACCAGATAGTTCATGGCCTGATTGGACAGGGTGGCGACCTGCACATCGAGCATCGCGATGTCGATGTTGTCGCCGACGCCCGTTTCGTTGCGCCGTGCCAATGCGGCCAGCACTGAGACGGCGGTGTACATGCCGGTCATCAGGTCGACCATCGGGATGCCGACCTTCTGCGGCCCGCCGCCCGGGCGACCGTCCTTCTCGCCGGTCACGCTCATCAGGCCGCCCATGGCCTGGATGAGGAAGTCGTACGCGGGTTGGTCGCGCCGCGGTCCCGTCTGGCCGAAGCCGGTGACCGAGCAGTAGATGAGGCGCGGGTTGATCTCGCGCAGCGAAGCCTCGTCGAGCCCGTAGCGCTTGAGGGTGCCGGCCTTGTAGTTCTCCAGCACGATGTCCGCCTTGGCGGCCAACGCCTTGACGATCTTCTGCCCTTCGGGCTTTTCGAGGCTCACGGTGATCGAGCGCTTGCCGCGATTGACGGCGAGGTAGTAGCCCGCTTCCTTGGTGTCCTTGCCCTCGGCGTCCTTCAGGAACGGAGGGCCCCAGGTGCGGGTGTCGTCGCCAGCGCCCGGCCGTTCGACCTTGATCACGTCGGCGCCGAGGTCGGCGAGGATCTGGCTGGCCCAGGGGGCGGCGAGGATGCGGCTCAGATCAAGCACCTTGACGTGCGAGAGGGGGCCCTTGGCGGTGGTCATGTGAAGTCTCCTTTGGATGGAGACAATTCTGGAAGTGCGATGCGTTCCGGGCTACGCCCTCGGCGGCAACGCTGTGATGCGCCGCGGCGCATACCGGCGTCCCGCACTGCACCGGTCCGCATAGCAGGTTTGCGCGGAAGAGCGGTGCCACGAGACGGCCATGTTCCTAAAGTCCATTCATCACGAACCGGAGACATTGACCATGAATCGACTTTTCAAATCCGCCGCGACACTTGCCTTCGCATTGGCCGCAACTTCAGGATGGGCGCAGGCCTACCCGACCAAACCGATCCGCGTGATCGTGCCCTTCCCCGCAGGCGGTCCTGTCGACCAGACAGCGCGCGCGCTGGGCTCCCGGCTGGGTACGTCGCTGGGCCAGTCCATCATCATCGACAACAAAGGTGGTGCGGGCGGCCTGCTCGGCGCCGACGCCGTTGCCAAATCGGCGGCCGATGGCTACACGCTGCTGTTCTCCTCTGCCGGCGCACTGGCCATCGTTCCGCACATCGTGCCGTCGATGCCCTACAACCCGCAGAAGGACCTGGTGGCCGTCACCCAGGCACTCAAGGTGCCTGCAGTGCTGGTCGTGGCTGCCAACTCGAAGTTCAAGACATTCGCCGACTTGAAGGCCGCTGCCACGGGCGATGCCAGCAAGATCAACTACGCTTCGGCCGGCAGCGGCACCACGCCGCACCTGCAAGCCGAGTTGCTCAAGCGCGAAGCGAAGCTCAACATGAACCACATTCCCTATCGGGGTGCGGCACCCGCGCTGACGGACCTCATGGGCGGGCAGGTGGACATGATGATGGTCGACATCCCGGTGGTGCTGCCCTTCATCCAGTCGGGCAAGCTGCGCGCGCTGGCGGTGACCAATGCCAAGCGAATCCCGGTGCTCAAGGATGTGCCCACTGTCGGCGAGCTGGGCTTGCCCAAGGCCGAGGCCTACAACTGGTACGGAATGCTCGCCCCGGCTCGCACACCGCCCGAGATCATCAACAAGCTGTACACCTCCGTCGGTGCCGCATTGCGCTCGCCGGAACTGAAGCAGCAATTCGATCAGCAAGGCGTGGAAGTCGTCGGCAGCAAGCCGGAGGAATTCGGAGCATTCATCTCCGCGGAGTCGGAACGCTGGGGCACGCTGGCAAAGGCGGTGGGCGCCAAGCTGGAATAGCGCGGCGGCCGAAGGCATCGGCCGAGTCGGCCGGTCGAATTGCAGACTTCAGCGCTCGTGTGGGCGCTGAAGTCTTTTCCCTTTACGCTGCGATCGGCCTCTTGGACAACTCCAGCTTGGCGATGGCATTGCGGTGCACTTCATCCGGGCCGTCGACGATGCGCACAGTGCGCTGGTGCGCATAGGCCTCGGCCAGCCAGAAGTCCTGACTGACGCCGGCCGCACCATGCGCCTGGATCGCCCAGTCGACCACCTTGCACGACGTGTTGGGCGCGACCACCTTGATCATGGCGATCTCCGCACGCGCTTCCTTGTTGCCGACCGTGTCCATCTTGTGGGCAGCATTCAGCGTCAGCAATCGCGCCTGGTCGATCAGGCAGCGCGACTCGGCGATGCGTTCATGCCAGACGGATTGCTCGGCCAGCGGCTTGCCGAAGGCGATGCGCGAACGAAGGCGGTCGCACATCATCTCCAGCGCGCGCTCGGCGGCGCCGATGGAACGCATGCAGTGGTGGATGCGTCCAGGGCCAAGGCGGCCCTGGGCGATCTCGAAGCCACGGCCTTCGCCCAGGAGGATGTTGCCGACCGGCACGCGGACGTTTTCCAGCAGAACTTCCATGTGGCCGTGCGGTGCGTCGTCATAGCCGAACACCGACAGGTGGCGCAACACGCTCACGCCGGGCGTGTCGCGCGGCACCAGCACCATCGACTGTTGCGCATGGCGCGGCGCGTCAGGGTCGGTCTTTCCCATCACGATGAAGATCTTGCAGCGCGGGCTGCCCGCGCCGGACGAGAACCACTTGCGGCCGTTGATGACGTACTCGTCGCCCTCGCGCGTGATGGTGCACTGGATGTTGGTGGCGTCCGAAGAGGCAACGGCCGGCTCGGTCATCAGGAAGCCGGAGCGGATCTGGCCGGCGAGCAGCGGCTCGAGCCACTGGTCCTTCTGCGCCTCGGTGCCGTAGCGCTCGATGGTTTCCATGTTGCCCGTGTCGGGCGCCGAGCAGTTGAACACCTCGCCGGACCAGGAGACACGGCCCATCACTTCGCACAGAGGTGCGTAGTCCAGGTTCGAAATACCCGGCACGCCGCGATACTCGTGCGGCAGGAACATGTTCCAGAGGCCGGCGGCGCGCGCGAGCGGCTTGAGCTCCTCGATCAGCGGCGACACCTGCCAGGCATTGCCCGAGCGACGGAATGCATCCATCTCCTCGTAGTAGCGTCCCTCGTTGGGATAGATGTGCTGGTCGAAGAACTGCCGCATCCGCTGCAGCAGGTCCTGTGTCTTGGGGGAGGGTTCGGCAAACATGGTGTGTCCTTCAGTCTTGAGGGCCGCGTCCGGTCCTGACGCTTGCTGTTCAAGATTAGAACGCTGCCGATGGAAAGAAGCCGTCTCGCGTGTGACGAGCGGCTGGCGATCGGAAACTAGTCGAGGCGCACGCCGGAGCGCTTCACCACCTCCGACCACTTCGCTGTATCCGCGCGAATCAGTGCCGCGAATTCCTTCGACGTGCTGAGACGAACTTCGATGCCGGCATCGGCCATCTGCCGGACGATGTCAGGCGACGACATGGCCGCGCCGATCTCGTCATGCAACTTCGCGACGATGTTGCTGGGCGTGCCGGCCGGCGCGAGCACGCCGAGCCAGAGCGACATTTCGTAGCCGGCCATGCCAGGTGTTTCCGAGATGGTTGGCACGTTCGGCATGGTCGGCAGGCGCTTGCGGCCGGTGAGCCCGAGCGGGCGCACTTTCCCGGTCTTGACGTATTCGACGAAGTTCGACGCAGTGTCGAACATCATCGAAGTGCGGCCGCCGAGGAAGTCGGTCATCGCGGGCGCGCTCCCCTTGTAGGGGACGTGCGTCAGGTCGGCCTTGGCCAGGCTCTTGAAGAGCTCGCCGGACAGGTGGCTGGTCGTGCCGTTGCCCGCCGATGCAAAGGTCAGCTCCCCGGGCTTTTTGCGCGCAAGCTCGATGAGGTCGGCCACCGACTTGGCGGGCACGTCCGGATTGACCACGAGCAGGTTCGACGTGTTGTGCGTCAGCGTGATGGGCTCGAAGCTCTTGGCCGGGTCATAGCGCAGGTTCTTGTACAGGCTCGGGTTGATGGTGAGCGAACCCATGGTGGCGAACAGCAGCGTGTAGCCATCCGGTGCCGCAGTCGCCACGGCTTCGGCGCCGCTGCCGCCGCCAGCACCAGCGCGGTTGTCGATGATCACGGCCTGGCCGAGTCGTTCCGCCAACTTCTGGCCCATGGTGCGTGCCATCAGGTCGGTCGCGCCACCTGCGGGGAACGGCACGACGAGGCGGATCGGCTTGTCCGGGTACCCGGCCGCATGGGCAGGCAGACCCAACGCGGAGAGCCCGAACGACCCGCAGGCCAGCAGCATTCCGCGTCGCGTCGGGTGCAGGTTGCCCGGCCGCAAGCGTGAGTCAGCGGGCGCCATGGATCAGCGTCCCGTGAAGACCGGCGCGCGCTTTTCCGCAAACGCCCGCTGCGCTTCCTTCGCGTCGTCGGTCTTGCCGATCAGCGCCGTCATGTCCTGTTCGTAGCGATAGCCATCGCGCAGGCTCATGTCCTCGATCACGTTCAGCGTGTGCTTGCCCATGCGGGTCGACACCGGGCTCTTGGACGCGATGGTGGCCGCGATCTCCAGCGCCTTCGGCATCAAATCCTCCGGTGACGTGCACTCTTCGATGATGCCGAGGCGATAGAGCTCGGCCCCTGGTACGCGCATGCCGGTCAACATCATCCGACGCAGGCGGGAGTGGCTGAAGAGCCGCATCGCGTGGCGGCAGCCGCCGAGCAGACCCACGTCGACTTCGGGCAGGCCGAGCGATGCTTTTTCCGATGCGATCAGGATGTCGCTGGAGGCGGCCATCGCGACACCGGAGCCGAGCGCAGCGCCGTTGATCGCACAGATCACCGGCTTGGCGCATTCTCGGATCGCATGGAAACATTCGCGTGTTCGCCTCGAGTGCGCGGGCAGGTCGCCCGGGCCCTTGATGACCGAAGCGCGGCCCTTGAGGTCGGCGCCGGCACAGAACACCTTGCCCGCGCCGGTCAGCACGACGACGCGCACTTCGTCCATCTCCGAGATCCGATCGAGAGCCAGCGTGAGTTCGTCGTTGAGCGTGCGCGTGAGCGCATTCACTGGCGGGCTGTTGAGCGTGAGGGTGGCTACGAAGTTGTTCAGTTCGTAGTTGAGTTGGGTCAGGTCGTCCATGGTCTCCATTTCCGGCGCGAAACGCGCTCGTCTTGTTCGGTGTTGCCAGTCTAGTGACGGGACTCCCTCGACGAAGCCATCCCTCCCACAGAGCTGGTATGCAGTTTTCGGCAAGTCGCTTGAGCGGAAACGGAGAGCTCATCGCTCAAAGCTGGCTGTCCAATTTTTTCGTACTGCCAGGCGTGTACGACAGCAAACGGCGTTACGACCGGTTGAATCCGCAACGCAAAACAGTTCAGCCGTGTCGGCGCGGGCTGGCCCACCTTGTGCAGCTTGCGCCCGCGCCGGAAGCCTGCGCGATCGGCCTCCACCATGATCAGGCTCACCCCCTTGGCGCCGGCTGCGGGATCGGTCTTGCAGACCAGCATGATCATGTCGCAGCTCAGGCCGTTGCTGATGAAGGTCTTCGCGCCGTGCCGATCTGAAAGGTCGACTTTCGGGGATGCTGCAGTGCAGCAACTTTGGAGATCGCCTGCGGACACCTATTGGATTCGGTTAGAAACTGCCGCTCATTTGCGCCGGACCCCTGGCCAGTCGTCAAGGAGGTGGTGACTTCAAGTTCACCTCGGTGCCCGACTCCTCGGCCATCCGTCGCTTGGCCGAGATGAAGTCGTCGGCGGACTCGCGGGTCACTTCTCCACACCGGACAAGCCCCTCAAGGTAGAAATCCCGAAGCTGCTTGAGCCACACCGGGTTGTTGGCAACCCGCGAAAAGCGCCTGCGCACCTTGGCCTCCTCGCGAACCGTGGCGATCAGGCTTTGCGCCTGTCTTATCTGCCCGCTGTTGGCATAGGCGGAACTGAGGAAGCTCACGGAGGCCCAGTATCTCGGCAGGACATTGAGCGACTTCTCCAGCCATGGGGCGGCCGCAACAGAGTCCCCCGCAAGCAGGGTGGCCATTCCCTTGAATAGGTACCACGCCCAGCGATGCGGATCGAGCGGAGACAGTGCCAGCGCGCGCTCAAGATGAGGATGCGCCTGCTCGCAGTGGCCGCCATAGACCTGCAACGCGCCCAGCCAGGCGTGCAGGCGGGCGGAGTTCGAACTGAGTTCGAAGGCAGTTTCCGCTGCAGCCGCGGCAGCCGAAGGGCGGAACTGGAGATGGCGCAGTCGCGAAACCATTTCCTGAGCCCACGGATCAGGCGAATTCAAGGCCATAGCGCGCGAAAGCACCTCGTCAGCCTGCTCGATCTGCTCGTCCGACTCTGGCCCAGGCCAACTGTCGGCTTGCGTAACGAGAAGTGCTCCGCGCCAGACCAGAGCTTCCGCGTTGTCGGGATCGATCGTCAAAGCACGATCGATGAGTCCTAGCGACCGTCGATAGTCCTGCTGCTCCCAGGCCAGCCCGCCGCCGCTACGAGCCTGCATGACCAGATCGGCGGCCATCGCGTTCGTGGGTCGTTCCCTTTTCGTGCGCATTCCCTCCGCGACGACCAATTGGATGCCCAGCGCATTGGCCAAGCGAGCGACCACTTCGCGACGCAGAGCACGAAGGTCAGCCTGGCTCGTACTGATTCGATCCGACCAGACAATTCCACCGGTGGCCGCGTCCGACAGTTGGGCATTGAGCTCGATGTCCGCCGATGTCCGCTCGATTCGTCCCTGAAGCACATAGCGGACGCCGAACTCTCTCGCTGCGCCGCGCACGTCGATGCGCTGCTTCTTGAGTGACATCGCCGTCGAGCTGCCGATGACATAGCTGCCACGAAGCTTCGACAACTCGGTGGTGATGTCATCCGTCACGGCGTCCGCAAAGTACGCCTGCTGCTCGGAAGCCTGGGGCTCCACGAAGGGCAGCACGAGTACCGACAGACTGGGCGAGCCTCCAAGAGGAGGGAGCGAAGCCCGATTGAGAGCGGCCCGAGTGAACCGGAACACGCGCACCGGCATGGCAATGTTCTTGAACAGATGCTCACCCGCATCTTCCATGTCGATGTCCGAGCCCCGGGTGGTTGCTCCCCGGACGGCGCTGGACAGTGCAATTCCGCCCGGGGCCGCAAGGGCCTGCAGACGGGCGGCGACGTTAACGCCATCGCCATACACGGTGCCGTCGGGCTTCTCGATCACATCCCCCAAGTGGATGCCAATGCGAAACGCCAGCCGCCTTCCGTCCAATGCACCGTCGGCTCTTTCGTTCAGTGCATCCTGAACGGCGATCGCCGCCGCGATGGCTCCGCCGGCGCTATCGAAGACGGCAAGGATCGAATCACCCGCGGTATCGACGACCCGGCCGCCCTGCCCTTCGATGTGAGCGCGGAAAATCGCCCTTGCGGCTTCGAGCTCACGCAGGGTTCCCAGATGGTCGTCTGCCATCAGCCGCGCATAGCCCTCCGCATCGGCGGCAAGAATGGCTACTAGCCGAAGGCAAACGTCGCCCTGATGCATGGGGATGTCTTGGGAGCCGGCGATGAGTGGATTCTCCTGCGGCCAACTTGCCCGGTCAAAACAGGGACGGGCTGCAATGCTCCAGCGTTGGACTTCGAGCCTCCCGTTTGCGCGGTCGCTGCACCGGCCCACTCGGAAAGTTTCACCGCGACCATTGGCGCTGACAAAGCAGCATGACGTCCGGTCCGGCGCCCGGCCGAGCGAGCGTCCAATTAGTTCAAAGTAGGTCCGGAACAGTCCGGAGGCAGCCGGAGCTGGCGTCTCCCACGATGCAAAAAACGATAGGGAAATGTTGTCGCATCGTGTCGGAAACGATGGCCGACGACAATCCCCGGCCTTTGCTAGCTATTGGACAAAACTTGAATTGAATTCGCCGCTAGCGCATCGCCTCGAGCAGACGGCTGGCCGCCCGCAGGTCACGCGTGTCGAATCCCTCCGAGAAGCCTTCGTACACCGGCCGCAACAAGCTGCGCGCATCCTCCAGCCGCCCGTCCTTCATCCACACGCCCGCCAGGCCCGTCGCGCATCGAAGCCGCCAGGCCAGGGCATCGTGCTGCCGGGATGTCTCCACCGCTTCGACCAGCAGGGCTTCGGCCAAGTGGCTTGTCTCGGGCCTCCGGCCCATGAGGTTCGCTTTCGCGCGCAGCAACTCCGACAAGGAGCACCGATCCTCGAAGCGTCGGGCGCGCTCGATGCCTGCCGTGGCCAGTTCAATCCCCTCGTCTTCGCGATCGATAAGGCCCAGTGCCTCGCAGACCGCCGAGACGAAACCGGTGTAGTGCAGCACGTAGAGCGCTTCGCCGATCTCGTCGAAGGCTGGACGCAGGTCACGCTCGTAGGCCAGACCGTCGCCGGCGCCCAGCGCGAGCAGGCCGTTCCACATGCGTCCGCGGGCCTTCCAGGTCGAGATGCCGTGGCGGCGCGTGGCCGCGACGGCCGCTGCGGCCGCATCCCCCAGCGCGGACGCGCCGCCGGTCAGGACGGTGATAGCGCACAGCCCCTCGGTGAGGGCATAGCAAATCGAAGGCGCGTGGTCGAGTGCGCGTGCGGTTTCCACCGCCTGCCGCGCCGCACGCATGGCCTGATCCGCAAAGCCCTGTAGCCACAGCGTATGCGCCAGCGAGCTCAGCGCAATCGTCTTCTGCTCGTAGATGAAGCGGGTCTGGTGCGAGCGGTAAACCGGCGCCTCATAGCGCTCGGCCACGCGTTGCAGCCCGCTGCGGGCCTCGCCCAAGCATCCCTGGCAGAGCAGCGACATGCCTGTCATTCGGCTGCCGACAAGGCGGTCGGCCTTGTGAGGCCGCGCGTCGGCCAGTGCCGAGAAGCGCCGGGCCAGCGCCAGGGCGGCCTCGTAGTTGCCGTTGAGGTATGTGACGCTCCACGTCCCCCAGATCGCGCGCAGCCGGTACTCATCGTCGCCCAGCCTCTCTGCGTAATCGAGCGCACGCCTGAAGGCGGCGCCGGTCTCCGAGCCGACGCCCTGGTACAGCAGGGAGGCGCCCTTCGCGGCATACAGCTTCATCCGCGATCGGCTGTCCACCACCTCCTCGTCGTCGAGGTGGGCTAGGGCTTGATTTACGCGTGCCAGGCATTCCTCGAGCAACCCGGACTGCATCCACAGCGATACGGCGCTCGTGGTCAGCGCAACGCCGAGCGAGGGGTCGCCTTCCGGCGAAAAGCTCCAGTTGACCGCTGTCCGCAGACCCTCGAGATGGCCGGCGTACAGGGCAACCCATTCGGCCGTGGGCAGGGTCTCCCACTCGATCTCGGCGCGCACGAAGAGGTCGCGGTGGTGTTGCGCGTGGCGCAGCGAATACTCCCGCAGGACGCCCCGAGCCTGCATCTTCTCTCGCGCATAGACTTGGGTAGTCTCCAGCAGGCGGTACTTCGCGCGGGCCGCACCATCCACCGTGATGAGGGACTTCTCCACCAGCTGCGAGAGGCACTCGACCACTGCGGCTGACGGAATGTCCGCTGAGGAAGCAACGGCCGAGGCCGACTCCATGGAGAACGAACCGAAGAAGACGCCCAACCTGCCGAGGACTTCGCGCTCCTGCGCAGACAGGAGTTCGTAGCTCCAGTCCAAGGCGGCGCGCAGCGTCTTCTGCCGCGGCAGGGCGGTCCGGACGCCGCCGGTGAGCAAATTGAACCGATCGTCGATGCGGTCGGCAACGCCCTCGAGTCCAAAGACCCGCACGCGTGCCGCGGCCAGCTCGATGGCAAGCGGAATGCCGTCGAGATGCCGGCAGATGCGCGCCTTGAGCTCGGCAGCCTGCGCCTTGCCGGCCGACTCTTCGCCACCGGCGGAAGCGGCGCGGGCATCGAAAAGCTGCAGGGCGCCGAAGGCCAGCAGTTCGTCGACGTCGCGGACCTCCTCGCCGGGCACATCGAGCGACGCGACCCGGTAGACGTACTCGCCGTCGACCTTGAGCGCCTCGCGACTCGTGGCGATGACGCTGACGAACGGCCCGGCGCGCAACAGCTTCTCGGTGATCTGCGCCGCGGCGTCGACCAGGTGCTCGCAGTTGTCCAGCACGAGCAGCATGCGTCGATGGCTGATCGCCGAGGCGATGCGGTCCAGCGAAGGGGTACCTGCGCCCTGCGGAAAGCCGAGAGCCTCCGCCACGGTGGCGGGAAGAAACTCCGCCGCCGAAACGGGCCCCAACTCGGCGATCGACACGCCATCGGGAAAGCCGGCTGCCAGGCTACGGGCGGCCTCGATGGCAAGCCGCGTCTTGCCGACACCGCCGGCTCCCACGAGGGTAATCAGCCGGCTGCTCGCGGCCAGCTCGACGATCTCCCGCAGCGCGGCCTCGCGCCCGATCAGAGGCGTCACGCTCACCGGCAGCGCACGCATAGCCGAAGCGACGGTAGACACGGCCTGCAGGCCCTCGGCCTCCGGCGCGCCGAGCCCGTCCGCGATCTCGGCGACGAACTGGTAGCCGCGGCCGGCGACGGTTCGGATCACCATCCGGTCATCACCCAGCGCGCGGCGCAGCGCCGAGATCTGCGCCTCCAGCGTGTTCTCCTCGACGATCCGGCCGGGCCAGGCCTGCAGCATCAGCTCGTCCTTGGTGACCACGGCGCCTCGACCTTCGACGAGGGCGATCAGGATGTCGAAAGCCCTGCCGCCCAGGCTGACGGGGCGGCCTTCGCGCAGCAACTCACGCCGCTGGACAGATACCTGGCAGCGGCCGAATGCAAACGACGGGCTCGGGTAAGCGGCGAGTTTCATCCTAAAAGAGGCGGGGCTGCGCAGCCGGGTGGGCGGAGTTTAAGGGGCGTTGGTGCCCGGGGTGAATGCACAAGGTTTCAGGTGTTTTCAGGTTTCGCCAGCGCGCATCCGGGACACCCAGGAGGTGCGCCGGTACCTTTGCGCCATCGCCCGCTGGATCAGGAGCACGCCATGAGCTACGTCACTTCCCGGGACGGAACGAGGATCTTCTACAAGGACTGGGGCACTGGCCGGCCCGTCGTGTTCTCCCATGGCTGGCCGCTCGACGCGGATGCCTGGGACGCGCAGATGCTGTTCCTGCTGCACAACGGCTACCGCGTGATCGCGCACGACCGCCGCGGGCACGGGCGCTCGGACCAGCCGGCGGGCGGCCACGACATGAACACCTTCGCGGACGACCTCTCGACCTTGATCGAAGCACTCGACCTGAAGTCCGCCGCCTTGGTCGGACACTCGACCGGAGGCGGCGAGGTGGCCCGCTACGTCGGCCGCCACGGCACCCGGCGGATCGGGCGGATCGTGCTTATCGGTGCGGTGCCTCCGCTCATGCTGAAGACGGCCGCGAACCCGGAGGGGCTGCCGATCGACGTGTTCGACGGCATCCGGGCCGGCGTTGCGACCGACCGACCGCAGTTCTTCCAGGATCTCGCCATGGCGTTCCACGGCTACAACCGGCCCGGCGCGACGCCTTCGCAAGGGGTGATCGATTCGTTCTGCCTGCTTGGCATGCGGGGCGGCATCCGGCCCGAATACGACTGCATCGAGGCCTTCTCGGAGACGGACTTTAACGACGACCTCAGGAAGTTCAATGTACCGACGCTGTTCATTCACGGCGACGACGATCAGATCGTGCCCTTCGTCGCTTCCGCCTCGGCAGCATCGAAGCGCGTCCGCAACTCGACGCTCAAGGTGTACGCGGGCGGCTCGCACGGCATTTGCACGACCCAGGCAGATCGGGTCAATGCCGACCTCCTGGCTTTCTTGGAAGACTGAACTCAAAGGAGAACACCATGCTTGGACTGACATCCCTGGGCGCGATCCACACGGCCATCAGCCTCGTGGCGCTGGCATCGGGCGTACTTGCGCTCGTGCGCCATCTTGAGATCTCGCCCGCCACGGGGCTCGGGCGCGTCTACGTCTGGACCACGGTGCTGACCTGTCTCACCGGCTTCGGCATCTTCCAGCATGGCGGCTTTGGCAAGCCGCACGCGCTGGGCGTTGTCACGCTGCTGGTGCTGGGGCTCGCAGGGCTGGCGACAAGGCGGCGCGTCTTCGGCAACGCCTCGCCCTACGTGGCGACCGTCGGCTACAGCGCAACCTTGTTCTTCCACATGATTCCGGGACTGACCGAGACCTTCACCCGCTTGCCACTCGGTGCCCCCTTGTTCTCCGGCCCCGAGGATCCGGCCCTACAGAAAGCCGTCGGAGCCTGCTTCGTCCTGTTCGTCGCCGGGGCCGCCTTGCAGGTTCGCCGCCTCTTCGGACTTCGCTCGCAAGCCTCGATGCCGGCCGGGCAGGGTGCACAGCCATGAACCCGTTCAGCTGCTTCCTTGCATCCGCCCTGGTGCTGCTCGGCTTGGCCGGCGTGGCGCAGGCGGCCGATCAGGGTCCGGTCCGCATCAGGGTGGAGCCGTTCATCAGCCTTCCCGACAACGTCCGCCATCCCGAAGGACTGGCCTCCAACCCAGTGACCCGTGAGATCTACGTCGCGACCTTCGATGCGCGCATGCCCGAGGCGGCGCGCAACAACCAAATTCTTCGCTACTCGCAGGAGGGTCGGCTGCTGGCCCAGAAGAGCTTCGGGGCCACCCCCCTGACCGGCATCGAGTATGCCGACGGCAAGCTCTACATCCTGAACTTCGGTGCGTCGAAGCTGCAGCGCATCGACGCCGACTTCACCGCCTCGACTCCGGTCGAGGACCTGGTCGAGTTCAAGGCGCTGACGCCGCCTGCACCGTCGCCGAGATCGATCTCGAACCCCGACGGCAGCAAGGACGTCATCACCTTCGGGTCGAGCGGCTTCGCGGCACCCAACGGCATGGTCTTCGACAAGGCGCGCAACCTCTACATCTCCGACTCGTTCCAGGGCGCGATCTACCGCATCGAGCGAGCGACGAGTTGCGCACCATGCGCGCTGCAGGTGCTGTCGCGAGATCCGCTGCTGGCCACTGCCGGCGCCTTGCCCTTCGGCGCCAACGGGCTGGCCTTCAATACCGACGAGAGCGCCCTCTACGTCAACAACGCCGGAGACGGCCGGCTGCTGCGCTTGAAGCCTTCGACCGGCGCTATCGAGATCGTCGCGGAAAGCGTGTTCGGCGCCGACGGCCTGCTGTTCTACAAGGGACTTCTGTGGATCGCGTCCAACCAGGCGGACGTCGTGCTCGGACTGGACGAAAAGGGCCGGACCCTGGTTCGTGCCGGCGAATTCGAAGGCATCGGCCATGACGGTGCGCCGCGAGGCCTGCTGTTTCCCGCCACCACCGCCGTGCAGGGCGACTGGATGGTGGTCACCAACCTGGCCTTGCCGCTGACCGCTGCCGAGGGCGACGAGTGGGAAGAGCGGGTGACCCGGTGGAACCTGGTCCGCTTCAGGATCCCCGGCGCCATGCACTGACCGCGCGTGGCTTGAAAGCGAAACCGATTTCCCCGCCTCGGCCGCCGAATCCGCGCGCGGCGTCCAAGAGGCTTTCGCGCGGCGACACACCATTGGAAAGGAACATCATGAGCACGATCACGACCAAGGACGGCACAGAGATCTTCTACAAGGACTGGGGCCAAGGCCAGCCGATCGTCTTCTCCCACGGCTGGCCGCTGTCGGCCGACGACTGGGACAACCAGATGCTGTTCTTCCTGGCGCAGGGCTACCGCGTGATCGCGCACGACCGGCGCGGCCACGGCCGCTCGACCCAGACGTGGACCGGCAACGAGATGGACACCTACGCCGACGACCTCGCCGCGCTCACCGCCGCGCTGGACCTGAAGGACGCGATCCACGTCGGGCACTCCACCGGCGGCGGCGAAGTGGCGCGCTACCTCGGACGCCACGGCACGAAGCGCGTCGCCAAGGCCGTGCTGATCGGCGCCGTGCCGCCGATCATGGTCAAGTCAGAGGCCAACCCGGGCGGCCTGCCGATCGACGTGTTCGACGGCATCCGCGCGGGCGTCGCCGGCAACCGCGCCGAGTTCTACCGCGACATCACCCTGCCCTTCTACGGCTACAACCGCCCCGGGGCCAAGATCTCCGAAGGCATCCGCCAGCACTGGTGGCTGCAGGGGATGATGGGCGGCATCAAGGCGCACTACGACTGCGTCAAGGCGTTTTCGGAAACCGACTTCACCGAAGACCTGAAGAAGATCGACGTGCCGACCTTCGTCATGCACGGGGACGACGACCAGATCGTGCCGATCGGCGCTTCGGGGCTGGTGTCGGCCGAACTGGTGAAAGGCGCCAAGCTCAAGGTCTATCCCCGCCTGCCGCATGGCATGTGCGCGACGCACCCCGACGTGATCAACGCCGACCTGCTCGCGTTCATCAAGGACTGATCTCCGCGCGTCCGGGGCCAATCATGAAGGCCTTCAAGCTCTCCATGGCCGCAGTGCTCGGCCTCTTGAGCTCATGGTGCCGCCTGCCGGCGCGGCGGGGCCCAGCTCGCCCACCACCACCGCTCCCACGCTGCGCATGAATGTCGACGGGCAGGAGATTGCGTATCGCGTCATCGGGGCCGAAACTGGCGCGCCCCTGCTGCTGCTCAATCGCTTTCGAGGCACCATGGACCAAGGCTGCGATCTGGCTGTTGGAGCTTCCGAACAGCATGTCGCATTCCCAGTGACCAGGCACCGCCTGATCTTCAACCGCGGCCGGACGATCACTGATCGAGATCTCGTCAACGATTCGTGGGCTTCCGTCTTCGGCCGCACCCGGCGCCGTCGATCAATGGATCTCGGCAACCGCTGCCCCCGCGAGCAGATAAGCCCCTTGCTCAGCCTTCAGCGCAATGCGCCCTGCGCGATGGGCCGGCACCAGCATTTCCATCTTCATGGCCTCCATCGTCGCGATGGCGTCGCCCTGGGCGACAGTGTCGCCGTCGGCCACCTTCCACGATTGCAGCGTTCCGGCGATCGGTGCGGCAACCGATGCGGGGTCTGCAGCCACCGGTGTTTGCGCCGCGGCCGGCGATGCAGAACCGCCCGCCATGGACTGCAAGCCGCGCAGAAGTTCGGTCGGGAGCCCAAGCGCCATGCGGCGCCCGTCGATCTCGATCACGGTGCGCACCAGGGCTGGATCGGGCGCGGGCAACTCGCTGCGCACGGCGGCGGCCAGAATGTTGGCGAAGTCGGTCTCGATCCAGCGCGTATGCACCTTGAACGCATCGGCCGATGTGAAGTCCGGCTGCTCCATCACCGCGCGGTGGAACGGCAGCACCGAGGCCACGCCCTCGATCCGGAATTCCTTGAGCGCCCGCCGCGCGCGGGCAATGGCCTGCGCGCGCGTTGCGCCAGTGACGATGAGCTTGGCCATCAGCGAGTCGAAAGTGCCGGGCACCACGGAACCCGACAGCACGCCGGTGTCCACGCGCACGCCTGGGCCCGAAGGCGCCTCGAACCGGCGCACCTGGCCGGGCGTCGGCAGAAAGCCGCGGCCCACGTCTTCGGCGTTGATCCGAAACTCGAAGGCGTGGCCACGCGGCACCGGCGTGTCGGAAATCGACAGCGGCAGGCCATCGGCCACCCGAAGTTGCTCCACCACCAGGTCGATGCCCGAGGTTTCCTCGGTCACGGGGTGCTCAACCTGCAGGCGGGTGTTGACCTCGAGGAACGAGATCGCGCCCGTGCCGCTGAGCAAGAACTCCACGGTCCCGGCGCCGACATAGCCGGCCCTGGCGCACACGTCGCGCGCCGACTGGTGGATGCGCGCGCGCTGCTCGTCGGTCAGGAAGGGCGCAGGCGCCTCTTCGACCAGCTTCTGGTTGCGCCGCTGCAGCGAGCAGTCGCGCGTGCCGAGCACCACCACGTGGCCGTGGGTGTCGGCGATCACTTGCGCCTCGATGTGGCGCGGCCGGTCGAGGAACTGCTCGACAAAACACTCGCCGCGGCCGAAGGCGGTGACAGCCTCGCGCACCGCCGATTCGTAAAGGTCGGCCACCTCATCCATGCGCCAGGCCACCTTGAGACCGCGCCCTCCTCCACCGAAGGCGGCCTTGATGGCAATGGGCAGACCGTGCTGTTCGGCGAAGGCGAGCACTTCCCGCGCGTCGTTCACCGGTCCGGGCGTGCCCGCGACCAGCGGCGCCCCGACCTCCAGGGCGATCTTGCGCGCCTGCACCTTGTCCCCCAGCGCATCGATGGCCTCTGGCGGCGGGCCGATCCAGGCGAGACCGGCCGCGATGACGGCGCGCGCAAAGCCTGCGTTCTCCGACAGGAAGCCGTAGCCCGGGTGCACAGCGTCGGCGCCGCTGCGCGCCGCCACGGCCAACAGCTTGTCGATGTTCAGGTAGGTGTCGGCGGGGCGCTGGCCGTCCAGGCCATAGGCCTCATCGGCCATGCGCACGTGCAACGCGTCCAGGTCGGCGTCGGCATACACGGCGACCGACTTCACGCCGTAATCTGCGCAGGCGCGCACGATGCGCACGGCGATCTCGCCGCGATTGGCAATCAGGACTTTTTTCATGGGGTACCGAATGGGTGGATGGGGTTGAAGCGCAGGCTGGCGCCGATGGGAACCTGCCCGGCGAGGTCGAGGTGGTAGCTGGCAACGGCGCCGATCACCGGGTAGCCGCCCGTGAGCGGGTGGTCTGCCATGAACAGCACGGGCTGCCCGCTCGGCGGCACCTGCAAGGCGCCGAGGGTTGTCCCTTCGCTGGGCAACTCGGCTGCGTTGGCGCGGGTCAATGGCTGTTCGCCGGCCAAGCGCAGGCCGACGCGGTTGGACTGCGGCGTGACCTTCCACACCTGGCTGGACAGCAGCGCCACCGCCTCGGGCGTGAACCAGTCAGTGCGCGGGCCCATCACCACGTCGAGCGTGATGGTCTCGTCCATCGTGGGCAGGTCGGCGGGCGGCTGCTCGTGCAGGCCCACGATGGCGCCGCGCACCACCGAACGTATGGGCAACACGTCACCGGTTGCAATGGCTGCCGGCCCGACACGGGCCAGCGTGTCGGTCGAGCAACTGCCGAGCACCGGCGCGATGGCGAACCCGCCGCGCACCGCGAGGTACGAGCGCATGCCCGCGTGCGGCTGGCCCAGCATGAGGCTGTCGCCGTCGGACAGCGCGATCGCCTGGTAGCCAGGCGCGGACCAGGACGCACCACCGGCGCTGGTGATGACAAGGGGTGCATCGGCACCGGTGAAGGCCACCACCGCTTCGCCGCGGCAGACGAACTCGAAGCCGCCGTAGGCAATCTCCACGCAGGCCATATCGCTGGCATTGCCGACCAGCCTGTTGGCCGCGCGCAATGCCCCCTGGTCCACCGCCCCCGAAGCCGACACGCCCTGCCCCGCCCGACCAGTGCGGCCCGTGTCCTGGAACAGGGCCTGCAGTCCGGTACTGCGGATCTCCAGCGCAGCGCCATGGGGCTCGACAGTGATGGATGCTGCGGGCGGCTGGGTTGCCAACGCGGCCGACGGGCGCGCGGGCCGACTGGCCATGTCGATGAAGCGAACGCGGAATCCCGGTTGCAGCAGCGCCGGCACCTCGCGCCCCAGGTCCCACATTGGCGTGGCCGTCACGCCAATGATCTGCCAGCCGCCCGGGCTCGCCTGCGGATAGACGCCGCTGAAAGGTCCCGCCAGCCCCACCGCACCGGCCGGGATGCGCGTGCGCGGTGTGGTGCGACGCGGCACGTTCAGGTTCGGATCGCCGCCGCTCAGGTAGGCAAAGCCCGGTGCAAAGCCGGTGAAGGCGACGGTGTATTCGCTCGCCGTGTGACGACGGATCACCTCGTCACGCGAGAGGCCCAGCATCTGCGCGACCTCGTCGAGGTCTTCACCGGTGTAGTCGACGGGAATCTCGATCAGCGTGGCCGCGCGCTCGACCTGCGCCGTGAGGCTGCGCGCGCCGATGCGCTCGACCAGCGCCGCCTGCGATAGCTTCGCGGGGCGATGGCGAACGAGCAGTGTGCGCGCGGCCGGCACCAATTCCTCGATGCCATCGATGGGCTCCGCCTGCAGTGAAGCCAGGAGCGCCAGGGTCTGCGGCAGGTCGTCGAGTTCGACCAGCATGGCATCGAGGTTGACCGGAAGAAAGCGCATCATCGCAGTGCCTCCGAAGGCGCCGCATCGACAAAGGACTGCACGCGCACACCCGAGCGCTCGAGCAGCGCGCGCACTTCCCGCGCCATCTGGACTGCGCCGGGGCTGTCCCCATGCACGCAAAGCGATTCGGCCTCGATGCGCACCGTGCTGCCGTCGATGGCCGTGACGACACCCTCGGTCGCCAGGCGCAGCATGCGCGCCGCCACTTCGTGCGCGTCGTGCAGGACAGCGCCCTTCTCGCGCCGCGAGACCAGCGTGCCTTGCGGCGTGTAGGCGCGGTCGGCAAAAGCCTCGGCCACGGTGCGCAAGCCGCTGGCCTGCGCCCAGTCCAGCAAGGGCGAGCCGGCGAGCCCGACGAGGTACAGGCTGGGATCGATGGCATGGATCGCAGCGATCACGTCGCGCGCTTGCCGCTCGTCATGGGCGATCGTGTTGTAGAGCGCGCCGTGCGGCTTGACGTAGCGCACCCTGGTACCCGCCGCGGTGGCCAGCCCCTGGAGTGCACCGATCTGGTAGATCACGTCGGCCATCAGGTCGGCGCTGGCCACGTCCATGTGGCGCCGGCCGAAGCCGGCCAGGTCGGGGTAGGACACGTGCGCGCCGACGACCACGCCATGCTCGGCCGCGCGGCGCAAGGTCTGCAGGATGCCGGCCGAGTCGCCGGCATGGAAACCGCAGGCCACGTTGGCGCTGCTCACGATGGCCAGCATGGCGTCGTCGTCGCCCATGCGCCAGGCCCCCAGGCTCTCGCCGAGATCGCTGTTCAAGTCCATGGTGGTGCTTGCCGGTGCCAGGATTCAGTCGACCTTGATACCGGCGTCGTCGATCACCTTCTTCCACTTGGCGGAATCGTTCTTGATGAGTTCGGTCACCTTCGTCGGCGGGCCGCCGACCACGTCGAGACTCATCTCGTCCAGCCGGGAACGGACTTCCTTCTCGGCCAGGATGCTGTCGATCGCCTGGTTCAGCGTGGTCACGATCTCGGCGGGCGTGGCGGCCGGTGCCATGAAGGCGTACCAGAAGGTCATGTCGAAGTCCTTGCCGCCCGACTCCGACACGGTCGGCAATTCGGGATAGGCAGCCAGGCGCTTGGTGGTCGTCACCGCCAGCGCGCGCATGCGTCCGCTCTTGACCATCGGCATCGCTTCGGGCACGAGCGCCATCATCAACTGCACCTGCCCGCCCATCACCTCCTGCAATGCCGGGGCGCCTCCCTTGTAGGGCACATGCACCGGGTCGAATCCGTTCGCCTTCTTGTAGTACTCCATACCGAGATGGCTGGGGGTCCCTGGTCCGGCCGAGGCATAGCTGACTGCGCCGGGCTTGCTCTTGAGGTACGCGCCCAGCTCCGTCATGTTTTTCGCTGGCACCGACGGGTGCACCACCACCACGCTGGGCACGGTGGCCGCCAGCACGATGGGCGTGAGGTCCTTCTGCGGGTTGTAGGGCAGCCGCGCACCGTAAAGACCCGGATTGACCGCCAACCCGCTGAGTGTGGACAGCAGGATCGTGTAGCCGTCGGGCGCGGCCTTGGTGACGCTGGCGATGGCGATCTGCTCGCTGGCGCCCGGCTTGTTCTCGACCACCACCGCCTGCCCGAGGCGCTTGCCCAGTCGCTCTGCGACCACTCGCGCCAGGGTGTCGGTGGAGCCACCGGCCGCGTACGGCACAACGATCTTGATCGGCTTGGTCGGATAGTCGGCGGACCAGGCCGGCTGAGCACCGGCGACCAGCAGCGCGACAGCGGCGAGAGCATTCAGAGGGGAAAGAGTCATCGGGCGCTCCAGTTGGGTTGGGTGTATGACTCGACCGATCGGAATATCTGGTTGAATCATCGAGAACGAATTGTTGAACAATTCAATCCAGAACGAAAGGCGTGTCTGGGGGCAATTTCTAAGTGAATACCCTGCTTTTGTTGAACAATCATGCAACCATGCGCAGCAGGATCTGCTACAAACCCACCCCAATGACCCCGCCCGACACCCCCTCCCCCGCAGCCCAGACGCTGAGCGAACGCATGGCCGAGCAGGTGCGGCAGAAGATCACGCAGGGCGAGTTCTTGCCCGGCCAGCGCCTGTCCGAGCAGGCCCTGAGCGAGAGCCTGGGCATTTCGCGCAACACGCTGCGCGAGGTGTTCCGCATGTTGACCAAGGACGGGCTGGTCAAGCACGCACCGAACCGAGGCGTGTTCGTGGCGATCCCGAGCATCGCGTCGATCATCGACATCTACCGAGTTCGCCGCCTGATCGAGTCTCAGGCACTGTTGCAGGCCTACCCGCGCCACCCGGCCAAGAGGAAGATGCGCGAGGCGGTGGAAGCCCAGCTTCGCTGCCGGGACAGCGGCGACTGGGTCGGCGTGGGCACCGCCAACATGGCATTTCACATGGCCATCGTCGAGCTGGCCGACAGCGAACGGCTCAACCTGTTGTTCGCCCCGGTGTTGGCCGAACTGCGCCTGGCCTTCGGCTTCTTGCGCGACGCCGAATTCCTGCACGCGCCCTACGTCGACATGAACCTGAAGATCCTCGAACTTGCTGAAGCCGGCAACTTTGCCGGTGCAGCTGCGGCGCTCAACGAGTACCTGGTGCAATCCGAGCGCATCGTGCTGGCGGTCTACGCCAGGCACGTTTCCGAGTCGGCGGCCACTCGCACATGAGCCAGGCGGCGGCCCAGGGCTCCGGCGGTGCGCCAAAGTGGAGCTGCACCGTCCTCGGTTGACTTTCACCCACCGTTCGTCAAGGTCGGCTGTTCTGTGGGCGAAGGAGCCTGTTGCAGGGTCGAGCACCCTACCGCTTGTCGCGGGTTGCCCGAACTCATTGCTTGAACTCCCGCTCGTGCAGGAAGGAAGCGTGCTTGGGCGCGCGCTTGGTCTTCGACCACTCCTCCAGCATGTCCCACTTCACAGCGTCCAGCCGCCGGATCATGCTCTCCTCCTCGGGGTCGGGGCAGGCCAGTTCGACTCGATGTCCGTTGGGATCGAAAAAGTAGATCGAATGGAAGGCGCCATGGTCAGTGACGCCAAGCACTTCGACCCCGTTGGCATGCAGGTGGTCTCTGAATTCCAGCAACTCCGCGCGGTCCTTGACCCGGAAGGCGATGTGCTGCACCCATTCGGGGGTATTGGGATCGCGGCCCATGGGCGGTTTGGTTGGCAGCTCGAAGAACGCCAGCACATTGCCGTGGCCCGCGTCGAGGAACACGTGCATGTACGGATCAGGCTCCTTGGTGGAAGGGACCTGGTCCTCCGCGATAGCCAACACGAAATCCATCTTCAGCATCTGGTGGTACCAGAGCACGGTTTCCTTGGCGTCCATGCAACGGTATGCGACGTGGTGGATGCGATCGATTTTCATCAAGAATCTCCGTTCAAGAATTGAGGAAGTTCAGGCATTCGACGACCCTCGCACACGACCGGAATCGTTGGGATGTTCTCGTCATGTCTCGCCTGTCGGTATGCGATTGGAGGCCATTCCGACATATCATTCCAACCGTTTTTTCTTATCGATTAAGTGGTTGTTCCGATGAATGCGACGTTACGGCAGCTTCGCGCCTTTCTGGCGGTCGCCCGCACCGGCAGCTTCACGCTGGCGGCGGAGAGCCTGTACATCACGCAATCAGCCCTTAGCGGATTGATAAAGGAACTCGAGCAGACACTGGGCGCGCGGCTGATCGACCGGACCACGCGGCGGGTGTACCTGACCGACATCGGGGAGCGCCTGTATCCGATGTTGGACGGCGCGGTGCATGACCTCGACAGCGTGCTACAGCGCGTCGCAGATCATCGGGAGATGAAGTCTGGACTGGTCCGGATCGCTGCCTCGCAACTGCTGGCGTCCACGCTGTTGCCCGAGTTGATTGCGGCCTTCCAGGCGAAGCACCCCCTGGTCCACGTGAAGTTGGTGGATAGCCCAGTGGAAAGCGTCATGGGCCGCGTGTTTGGCGGCGAGGTGGAGCTGGGCATCGGCCCGGAGCGCGAGCCGAATTCGGACATCACTTCGACCCGGCTGTTCGACGGTCCGTTCATGGCAGTCTTTCCGAACGGGCATCCCCTGGACCGGCGCAAGCGCCTGCGCTGGATCGATCTGACGCCCCACCCCGTCATCACCTTGCAGGGACAGTTCACTGAACGCCTGATGCAGGATTTGCGTACAGCGGCACCAGACCTGACGTTCGCGCCGGCCTCCGAAGTCGCCTACATGCCCACGGTACTGTCTATGGTCAAGGCCGGACTGGGCGTGGGACTCTGCATTGCGTACGCCGCATCGCTGATCGAAGTCTATGGCTTGCGGACGAAGCCCCTGGGCCCCGAGGTGTGCCGCAGTTTCGAAGTGTTCACGCGCCGCGGGCGCACGCTCTCGCCCGCCGCTCAAAGTTTTTTGGATTTCATCCGCCCCAGGATCCGGGCCATGCCGTATCTGCGTTGAGCTTGGTGGATTGAAGGCCGCCTGACCTGAGACGTGCGGTGAGATGAGACTTCAGACGCCCCTTCCTTGCCGTTCGCGCTTGGTACGCGATTGACGATACCCAATCGATCCAATTCGGGCGTCGGCCTGTTCGCACTCGACGCCTGCATGCCGACCCCGCCATCGTCGCCAAGCTCCACGTCGAGCTCACCCGCATCCTCAAGTTGCCCGAAGCCACGGAGAAGCTGGGAGCGATGGGCAGGGACGTGGTCGGCTGCAGCCCCGAGCAGTTCACGCAGACCATCAGAGACGACGCGGTGAAGCTGGGCGCTGTCACAAAGGCCGCGGGCATCAAGCTCGATCGAAGCTACGGCGTGCCAGTTGGAGATGCCAAAGCGCAACTCGACATCGACCTCTGCAAAAGCCCGAAGGAATTCTTCGACTTGAGGTGTTGATCAGGGACAGCGGCTGAGCGGCAACGTCTCAATCCCGGTGCGAACGCTTCCCTTCAAGATCTTCGACGCCCGGTGTCCACCCGCTTGGCTCTCTGAGCGGACGCCGAGAGTCCGAGTTCGGAGGTCGGCCATGGGCGGCCCAAAGCTCCGATTGGCGACTTGCGGGAGCTGTCGTTCGGGGGCTGGCCGCACGAATATACGGAGAAGCGATCCGCACCGAGATGAGTGAGACAAGCCTGGGCCAGGATGCTTCGCAATGAATTGCGTTGCGAAACAAGGATCACCACGATCCGTCCTGCGGCCAGCAAAGCCCTCGTTGGGAAAAATATGACAGACCCCTCGCGCAATGCCGGCGACGGAGCGTCCGCAAGGGGCGCCACATGGGCCGATTGCCAGGGGAAACACCGAGGCAGCGCCCGTCGCCGCGGCACTCGGCTCAGCGCTTATCCGAGCGGTGATCTCATCGCGACGTTCAGCGCCCCGGGATTCATGCCACACCCGTCACTCCGGCCCCAGCCCCGCTCAGCCGCCCGCAGCCGAATCCTGCTTCCTCTCGCCCGAGGACCGCGCTGCGATCATCCCGGCCAGCCTCAGATAAGTTCGCGTCGGCGTGTCTCCGAACAGTGGGTCCGGGCACGAGGGCGCGGCTCTGGCGACGACCTCCCAGTCCTGCGCAGTCAACAGCAGCCGCGCATGCGGCAGGATCTGTCTTTCCTCCGCGGCAAGGTGATGCCGGTAGTAGGCCAGGTAGAGTGCTGCCGCCGCTTCCACCGTCGCGCTGCGCACATAGGTCTCGCTGATGACTTGGTTCAGGCGCGCGACCAGCTCTTCGCCCGCGACGGCGAGGACACGATGATCCTGATGCAGACGGTTGATCGGCAATTGCATCCGCGGATCGTGCGTCGCGAGGATCGTGAACGCGGCATCTTCGCGTGGATGGTGAAAGCAATCGCCGAACTCGCGCAGGTACGAAACGATCTCAAGCATCAGGTGGTAGTCCGGGTTCTCGCCGTCTCGAAATCTGGCAACCTGCTCATCAAGGAAGCTGAGGAGCAAGGAAAAATTCCCGTGCTCGGCATGCCATTGCGCGATCTGGCTGGTCATGTTGAACCTCCAAAACTCTGATGAGCCTGAACGGACACTCTACGCCGCTTGACCGACAGATTCTTCGATCTGCATCCGCGCAAATGCCCGACGCTTGAGCGTCTCGCCACCGGGTCCGAGGCAGCGCCCCGCGACAGTCGCGAAGCCCGGGCCTGCGCTCGCTGGATCCGACGATCGCATCGCTGCGGCACCCGACCGCAGCTTCATCGGAGGGTCGTCCTATCCGGGTATCCCGAACATGACCAATTGGGTCATCGCGTCCACAAGCTCCTCGTTACTCGGCGAGCCGTCTGGGTTGGCCTCGATCAATTGCCGAGCACGAGTGAGTGCTCTCCTCGCTTCCTGCACGTGGATGCTGTCCTGCTTGCGGTCCAGCTCGGCCGGCATGTCGCCGATAGCGGAAGTCACAGATGCCCGATCCATAAAGGGCTCCCGGCGCGCTCAGTCAGGCGCTCAACAAAAGTTACGGCTTCACTTCCAGCCTGGCCAGCGCCAGTACAAGGCGGCGAAGAGCGGCATCGGCAGGCAGCGACCCGTGTCAGCACGACATGCAGGGCGACCGGCATGACCCCATTGTGCGCGGATGTCGCCGTTTCAGTCACTGGCGAGTCGTGCGGAAACTGGTTCCTCCGCCGCCTTTGTACTCAAATGCAACGCTGGCATTTGCCCTGATCCTCCTGTTGTGCCGCGCGCTGCCGCGATCGACAATTTGATCTTGGCTGCGCTGTTGCCCACAACGTATCGGAGGTCGCAATGCAGATGATGAAAGCTGCAGTGGTCCACGAGTTTGGGAAACCGCTCGTGATCGAAGAGGTGCCGGTGCCGAAGGTGGTACCGGGTCAGGTGCTGGTGAAGGTGGCGGCCTCGGGCGTCTGCCACACCGACCTGCACGCCGCCGATGGCGACTGGCCGGTCAAACCATCGCCGCCCTTCATTCCCGGCCACGAAGGAGTGGGCCATGTGGCCGCCGTGGGCGCTGGCGTGAAGCATGTGAAGGAAGGTGACCGCGTCGGCGTGCCTTGGCTGCATACCGCCTGCGGCCATTGCGAGCACTGCATCACGGGCTGGGAAACCTTGTGTGAAGGGCAGCAAATGACGGGTTACACCGTCGACGGAGGCTATGCAGAATACGTGCTGGCCGATCCGGGCTACGTCGGACATCTGCCCGCGAATCGAGGTTTCTCTGAGCTCGCGCCCATTCTTTGCGCGGGGGTCACTGTCTACAAGGGCCTCAAGGTGCTCGACTGCCAACCCGGCGACTGGGTTGCGATCTCGGGTGTCGGCGGATTGGGCCATCTGGCATTGCAGTACGCCAAGGCCATGGGCTTTCATGTGGCGGCGGTGGACATTGACGATGCCAAGCTCCAGTTGGCCAAACAGGTCGGCGCGGACATGGTCGTCAACGCCGCCAACGCCGATCCAGCCAAGGAACTTCAGCGCGACCTCAAGGGGGCGCACGGCGTACTCGTCACGGCGGCCTCGCGCGCCGCCTTCTCGCAAGCACTGGGCATGTTGCACAAGCGGGGAACCATGTCGATGGTCGGACTGCCGCCGGGCGACTTCGGCCTGCCGATTTTCGATATGGTGCTGAACGCAAAGACTGTGCGCGGCTCGATCGTGGGCACTCGCAAGGACCTGCAAGAAGCGCTGGCCTTCGCCGGCGAGGGCAAGGTACATACCGTGTACAGCGAAGACCGCATCGAGAACATCAACCCAATCTTCGATCGCATGCGCAAGGGCGAGATCGAGGGCCGGGTGGTTCTGCGGCTCACCGACGAGGCGTAGCGGGCGACCAAGGCAGTTCGCTCGATTCGCTGAATTCACCGGGGCCGGCCACAGGCGCGGCCGCCCACCAGCCCGAAAAAGCGCCGACGCAGCGCGCCCGGCGCTTCCCCCCCCGCCTCTGGCGACCCTGCATGACAGGAGACGCACCATGACCAAGCAAGCCTCTTCGCGTGCCACGACGCAGCAGAGCCCGCTGGACAAGGACGAACTGCGACGCATTGATGCCTGGTGGCGCGCGTCCAACTACCTTTCGGTCGGGATGATTTATCTGCGGGACAACCCGCTGCTGCGCGAGCCGCTGAAGGTCGAGCACGTGAAGCACCGCTTGCTCGGACATTGGGGCGCGAGCCCGGCGCTCTCATTCGTATGGGCGCATCTGAACCGTGTGATCAAGCGCGACGATCAGGACGTGATCTTCATGGCCGGGCCGGGGCATGGCGCCCCTGGCGTACTCGGCCCCGCTTACCTCGAAGGCACCTACTCCGAGGTGTATCCGGACAAAAGCGAAGATGCCGAGGGCATGGGGAAGTTCTTCAAGCAGTTCTCGTTCCCGGGCCATATCGGCTCGCATGTCACGCCCGAAACGCCCGGGTCGATCCACGAAGGTGGCGAACTGGGTTACAGCCTCTCGCATGCCTACGGCGCCGCGCTCGACAACCCTGACCTCGTCGTGGCCTGCGTGGTCGGCGACGGCGAGGCCGAGACCGGCCCGCTCGCAACGGCCTGGCATTCGAACAAGTTCATCAATCCGGCTCGAGACGGCGCGGTGCTGCCCATCCTGAACCTGAACGGCTACAAGATCGCCAACCCGACCATCCTCGCGCGCATCAAGCACGAGGAGCTGGAGGCGCTCTTCGTGGGCTATGGCTACAAGCCGTATTTCGTCGAGGGATCGGACCCCGCCGAGATGCACCAGAAGATGGCCGCAACGCTCGATACGATCTTCGCCGAGCTCCGCGACATCAGGGAGAAGGCGGGCGTGAGCGGCCGCGCCGAGCGGCCGCGCTGGCCGATGATCGTGCTGCGCACGCCCAAGGGCTGGAGCGGGCCGAAGGAAATCCGGGGCCACAAGGTCGAAGGCTCCTGGCGTTCGCACCAGGTGCCTTTCTCCGACGTGCGCGAGAACCCCGCGAGCCTGGAACTGCTCGAGAGCTGGATGCGCGGCTACAGGCCCGAGGAACTGTTCGATGCCGGCGGGCGGCTGGTCCCCGAGCTCAGGGCCCTCGCACCCTTGGGGCCGCGGCGCATCAGCGCCAACCCGATCGCCAATGGCGGCCTGCTGCGCCGGGAGCTGAAGCTGCCCGACTTCCGCGACTACGCGGTGGACGTGCACGAGGCCGGCAAGGTGCTGCACGAGAACACCCGGCCGCTGGGTGAATTTCTGCGCGACACGATGCGCAACAACATGAGCAGCTTCCGGGTGTTCGGCCCCGACGAGACCGCGTCCAACCGTCTGCAGGCGGTCTACGAGGTCAGCAAGAAGGTGTGGATGGCCGACCTGCTGCCCGAGGACGCGGACGGCGGTGAGCTCGCCCGCGACGGCCGCGTGATGGAGATGCTCTCCGAACACACCTTGATGGGATGGCTCGAAGGCTATCTGCTCTCGGGCCGTCACGGCTTCTTTCACACCTACGAGGCCTTCGCCCACGTCGTGGACTCGATGTTCAACCAGCACGCGAAGTGGCTGGACATCTGCAAGAACCATGTGCCGTGGCGCGCGTCGGTGGCCTCGGAGAACATCCTGCTGTCGTCCACCGTCTGGCGCCAGGACCACAACGGCTTCTCGCACCAGGACCCCGGCTTCATCGACCTGGTGACCAACAAGAGCCCGTCGGTCACGCGCGTCTACCTTCCGCCGGATGCCAACACGCTGCTGGCGGTGGCAGACGCCTGCCTGCGCTCCACCGACTGCATCAACGTGATCGTGGCCGACAAGCAGAAGCACCTGCAGTTCATGTCCATCGACGAGGCGATTGCGCACTGCGCCAAGGGCGTGGGCATCTGGCGGCGCGCGAGCAGCGACGAGGGCGACGAGCCGGACGTGGTGATGGCCGCGTGCGGCGACGTTGCGACCCAAGAAGCACTGGCGGCGACGGCGATCCTGCGCGAGCGGGTGCCCGACCTCAAGCTGCGCTTCGTGAACGTGGTGGACCTGTTCAAGATGCAGCCGGCCAGCGAGCATCCGCACGGCTCGACCGATCGCGAGTTCGACAGCCTGTTCACGCGCGACAAGCCGGTGATCTTCAACTTTCACGGCTACCCCTGGCTGATCCACAAGCTGGCCTACCGCTTCTGCAACCACGAGCACCTGCACGTGCGCGGCTACAAGGAGAAGGGCAACATCAACACGCCGATGGAGCTCGCCATCTTGAACCAGGTCGACCGCTTCAACCTCGTGATCGACGTCCTCGACCGCGTGCCGCGCCTGCAGAGCCGCGCAGCGCATCTGCGGGAAGACATGAAGAACGCCATCATCGACAACTTGAACTACGCGCACACCCACGGCACCGACCGCGCGGAGATCGCGAACTGGGTGTGGCCGGGCTGAGTCCGAGGGGATGAAGCATGGCCAACAGCCCTACCCCGAACACGATCCAAAACAACGCCGGAGCCCCCCGGCGCGGCCTGGATGCCGATGCACTGCAGCGCGACGTGGTAGACAACCTCGTGTGCCTGCAGGCGCGCTTTCCGGCCATCGCCACCCCGCACGACTGGTACATGGCGCTGGCCTACACCGTGCGCGACCGCCTGCTGGCGCGCTGGGTCGACACGATGCAAACCGATCGCGCGCGTGACGCGCGGGTCGTCTGCTACCTGTCCGCCGAATTCCTGATCGGACCACAACTCGGCAACAACCTGATCAACCTGGGCATCGAGGAGCAGGCGCGTGCAGCCATGAGCGCGCTCGGCCAGGACCTGGATGCAGTGATGGCCCTCGAGGAAGAGCCGGGCTTGGGCAACGGCGGCCTCGGCCGGCTCGCGGCCTGCTACATGGACTCGCTCGCGACGCTCGAGAAAACGGCCATCGGCTACGGCATCCGCTACGAGTTCGGCATCTTTCGTCAGGCGATCCGCGATGGCTGGCAGGTGGAGGAAACCGACAAGTGGCTGCAACAAGGCAACCCGTGGGAGATCGTGCGGCCGGATGTCGCCTTCTACGTTCACTTCGGCGGGCACACCGAATCCGCGACCGACGCGCAGGGGCAGTATCGCGTGCGCTGGATCGCGGCCAGGCAGGTCAAAGGGGTGGCATGCGACACGCCGGTGTCGGGCTATCGGGTCCATCGCTGCAACACGCTGCGGCTGTGGAAGAGCGAGGCCGTCGAGTCATTCGACCTGGCCGACTTCAATGTCGGCGACTACTACGGCGCGGTGGAGCAGAAGGTGGTTTCCGAGACGCTCTCGAAGGTGCTCTATCCGAACGACGAGCCCGAGATCGGCAAGCGCCTGCGGCTCGCCCAGCAGTACTTCTTCGTGTCCTGCTCGCTGCAGGACATGCTGCGCTTGCTTGATCTCAAAGGCGAGCCGATCGCACGCTTTGCCGACGTGTTCGCGGCGCAGCTCAACGACACCCATCCTTCGATCGCGGTCGCCGAGCTGATGCGGCTTTTCGTGGACGAGCGCAGGCTGCCGTGGGACCAGGCCTGGGACATCACCTGCCGCACCCTCGCCTATACCAACCACACGCTGCTGCCCGAGGCGCTGGAGACCTGGCCGCTGCCACTCTTCCAAAGCCTTCTGCCACGACCGCCGGAGATCATCCTGGAGATCAACCGGCGCTTCCTGGAGACGGTGCGACAGCGTCTACCGGGCGACGAATCGCACGTGGCCCGCATGTCCCTGATCGATGAGTCCGGCGTTCGACGCATCCGCATGGCGCACCTGGCGACTGTCGGCAGCCATGCCATCAACGGCGTCGCGGCGCTGCATTCGACGCTGCTGCGAGAGACGGTGCTGCGGGACTTTGCCGAGCTGTGGCCCGACCGCTTCCACAACGTCACCAATGGGGTCACGCCGCGGCGCTTCCTGACCCTGTGCAACCCCGGCCTTGCGCGGCTGTTGGACGAGACCGTGAGCGAGGGGTGGATGACGGACCTCACGCGCTTGCGGCGTCTCGAGGCGCATGCCGACGACGCGGCGTTCCAGGAGCGATGGCGCCAGATCAAGCGTGCGAACAAGGAAGTGCTGGCGCAGCGCATTCGCAGCGCCACCGGCATCGTCGTCGATCCGGGCGCGCTCTTCGACATCCAAGTCAAGCGCATCCACGAGTACAAGCGCCAGCACCTGAACGCGCTGTACATCGTTGCCCTGTACCAGCGTCTGCGCCGCAATCCGCAACTCGCCCTCGCGCCGCGATGTTTCGTCTTCGGCGGCAAGGCGGCGCCCGGTTATGCGATGGCCAAGCTGATCATCCGCCTGATCATCGGCATCGCAGAAGCGATTGACGACGATCCAGCCGTTGAAGGACGGCTGAAGGTGGTCTTCTTCCCGAACTTCAATGTCACGAATGCCCATCACATCTATCCGGCTGCGGACCTGTCCGAGCAGATCTCGACTGCGGGCAAGGAGGCATCGGGCACCGGCAACATGAAGTTCATGATGAACGGCGCACTGACCATCGGCACGCTGGACGGGGCGAACGTCGAGATCCTCGAGGAGGTGGGTGCGGACAACTTCTTCCTCTTTGGCCTGCGCGCGGAGCAGGTGCAGCGTGTGCAGCGTGAGGGCTATCGCCCTGCGGACCATGTTGCAGCCAGCGACGAGTTGCGCGACGCGCTGGACCTCATCGGCTCGGGGCATTTCTCGCACGGCGACCGCGATGTGTTCCGCCCACTGGTGGAGAACCTGATGCAGTGGGATCACTTCCTCGTGCTCGCGGACTTTGCCGACTACATGGCATGCCAGACCCGCGTGGACGCCGCCTGGCAGGAGCCGGCACGCTGGACCCGCATGTCCATCCTCAACACCGCGCGATCTGGCAAGTTCTCGTCCGATCGGGCGATCCGCGAGTACGGCGAGCGCATCTGGGCCTGAGGGTCCTCCTGATTGCCCGTGCCGGGACGATGAGAGTCAACGAAGACAAATGCTCGGCACCTTGCGCCGCATCCAAGCCGATGCACGAGGCTCGCGGCAGACGAAACGACGCTCCGCGCCCCTTCCGAGTTCGCGCGCCTGCTGGCAACCGCTCAAGCAGAATGGCCGAAAGCTCCCCTTCCCTACGGGCGTCCCCCTGAAGGCGCATCCACTTTGCTCCAGGTCGAATCCGGGTTGAAGACCTTCATGTCCCGCGCGATCGTTGCGCCCTTCGGTCCCAGGTCCTTCTGGTAGAGCACCCCGTCGTGACTGATCATGAAGCTGGTCACGCCGGTGTCCCCATACTGGATCGGCCAGGCGATCAAGGCGAAGCCGGCGCGCATGCGATTGCCGATGATGTAGTCGTAGGCCCCGCCCGGCGCATCCTTGCCCTGCGCCATCAGAATCTTGTAGTGGTAGCCGTGGTAGCCCTCGCCCGGCTTCACGCCGCCGAAAAGCGGTCCCAACGGACTCTCGCCCTGTGCGTCGTCGGGCCAGTACAGGCCATCGCGCTGGCCCGGCGTACTGGCGAACCTGCGCGCGTACGAGAGCACGCCGTCGCCGTCGCGGTCACGCTGCGCATATTCCTTTTGTGCGTCGAAATAGGCCAGCACCGCCTGCATGGTGGCAAGCTCATTGCGGCCGATGCGCCGAGTGCGCATCTCGTCGGCGCCCGCTCGCGGGTCGAAGCGCCAGCTACCGGCCTTCATGACCAGCGGAATGGGCAATGTCCAGCCACTGTCGCCGACGGCCAGCACGGCCTTGTCCTGGCCGGTCGTCACGACCTTGTGTGCCTTGTCCCAGGCGGCGAGAAAAGCCTGCAGGTCGGCGCGGCCGATGTCGTCGGCCGGCAGGAAGCGCTTCCAGTCGGCGCCCAGGACCTTGCGCAGCGCGGCGGGGTCGTTGCCGGATACGGCGTCGCGGAAGGCCTGGGCGGCTGCCTCGGCGGTGGGATAGGGCTGCTGCGCCCCCGCGAGGCTGGGGACGACCAAGGTAACGACGGCGATCATCGCGGCGGCAGCGAGCCGGGCAGCAGATCGGCAGATGGGCATGTGCATGGCGTGCTCCTGTGCTTGGTTTGGTTACCGGCGTCCACCACCCCCGCGGCCGCCGCCGCGCCCTCCGCCGCCGGCGCGGCCCCCACCCCCGCCGTAGCCACCGCTGTAGCCACCGCGTGCCCCTCCACCGCTGTAACCGCCGCCCCCATAGCCGCCTCGGCCGCCGGTGTGCTGCTGTGACATCTGCCGGCTGGCATTGCCGCGGTCCATCTGCTGGCGCGCCTGCCCGGCATTGCCGGCGCCGCTGAAGGCGTTGTCACCGCGTGCTCCGCCTTGCGCGCCGACGCGTGACAGCCCGTCGTTGCCGCCGAACCCTCCCTGCCCTCGTGCGGCTGCGTCAGCGCGCTGGCGAGTGGCCGGATCGTTGCGCAACTGCTCACGCCCAGCTCCCGGATCCATGCCGCGCTGCTGCAGCGACGACTGTGCCTGCTGTCGCTGTGCGTCGCGACCGCGGAAGTCGCCGCGGTTGTCCCCGCCCGGCACGTTCTTGCCGAACTGCTGCTGGCTGCGGCTGTCGCGGTAGGGCACGCCGCGCCGGTTCTGGGCGTTGTGCTGGAAGCGATTCTGATTGGCGTTGATTTGCCGGTTGGTGTTGATGCTGTTGTAGCGGTTCGTGTTGATATTGACGTCGCCACCGCCCCAATTGCAATTGCCCCAAAGCGCACCGACAGCCGCCACCCCGACCCCGAAGGCGATGCCCGTGGCCAGCGCCGCGCCAGGGTAGTAGCCTGGGTAGTACATCGCCGGCGGGTACCAGTAGTACGGCGGGTAGGCCGGATAGGGCCAGGTGCCATACACCACCGTCGGGTTGTAGAGGGGCACGTAGACCGTCTGCGGGTTGGCCGGCTCGATGGTGATCGCCTCTTGCTGGACGGTCACGGTCTGCTGCTCGGTCGTCTTCAGGTTGCCGCTGTCGCGCGCGCGGGCACGCAGCCGTTGCGCGGAGTCAAGCACGTCCTTCGATGACGCGAGGAAGGCGTCGCCCAGGTTCTGCACCCAGTCGGGCTTCTCGCCCATGGTCTGCAGCACCTGCGGAAAGGCCACCAGCGACTTCACGCTCGGATCCCATGGCTGGTTCTCGACCGCGCGCACGGCCGCGTCGCCGGACTGCTGGGGATTCGCCTTCGACCACTTCGCGGCGTCGGCCACGTCGGCCGGGTAGGTCGACGCCATCAGCACCTGCGACAAGAGCGAGTCCGGATACAGGGCGATGGGCGCCATCATCTGGTCGATCTGGGCCTGGTTGAAAGTGCCGTCCGCCGCAGGCGCCGTAGGCACCGCGGCAGCGGAACCGGCCGGCATCGGTGTGGTGGTGGTCGTGGTGGTGGTGGTGACGCGCGCCGGTTGCTGCACCGCCACCGGCACGGGATAGGCACATCCACCAAGCATCACGGCGAGCGCGAGCGCGAGCGCGGACGCTGGCACGTGCGCAGGGTACCGGCGCATCCCAGTGCGCGCAACTCCCACAGGGGGCGCCAGGGTGACGGGAAGCTCGGGGGGGCCGGGCAGTCCAATCTTCATGTCCGAATCTCCTCATCGTTGGGTGGCAACTTGGGGCAAGTGCCGCGTTGTACCCTCGCATCTCAGGTTCGTCGAGGCTTGGCATCTCGACGGCATGGCGACACTCGGTTCCAATCGGGGCCATTCAACGCAGAGACGACACCGCCTCCATCCGGACATTCAACGATGCGCTGGTTGCCGCCCGCCCTGCTTCATGTGCTTGCCATGGGCGCATCGGCGGGCGTCGGCGCCCAGCCCTCGCCCGAACCGCTGCGGAACGAGGGAGGGATACCTCGTGAGGCGATGAAGGAGCCCGCGCCGCGACTGCGCGACCGGTTCTTCGATCCCCAGGATGGACAGCTCGACTTGAGCAGCTTCCTCGAGAACCCCCGGGGCTTCCTGCCGATCCCGATCGTCGTGACCGAGCCAGCCGTCGGCTACGGCGGCGGCGCCGCCGGCATGTTCCTGCGGCCGCGCAAGGAAGCGGGAGACGAAGGGTGGGCGCGCCCTGACATCGCGGGCATCGGAGCATTCGCCACGGAGAACGGGACGAAGGGTGCATTTGCGGGCGACGCCAGTCGCTGGATGGACGGTCGCTTGCGCACCTTGATCGGCGCCGCGACCGGACAGGTCAATCTGGATTTCTACGGCCTGGGCCCCGGGCTGCCATCGTTGGACCAGAAGGTGCGCTACTCGCTGCAGTTCGCAGCCGCCGTCGCGCAGGTCAACTGGCAACTCGCACCGAAGTCCCCGTGGGCGATCGGCATGCGCTACGTCTTCGCCGACGTCGACCCGAAGCTGCGGGAGGAGCCCCAGCCTTCCGGTCTCGCCGACAGTGCCCGCGTGAAGATCTCCGCACCGACGGCCATCCTCGAATACGACACGCGGGACAACGTCTTCACGCCGACCCGCGGCGTCTATGCCGAACGTCCTGGCTGGCCTCGCGCGAGGCCTTGGGGTCGACCGATGATTTCGAGCGATTCCAGCAGATCGTGATGGGCTGGCAGCCACTGGCGCATGGCGTCACGCTGGGCGCACGTGGAAGCTATGCCTGGTCGTCCGACGGCACCCCCTTCTTCCTGCGGCCGTTCGTCCAACTGCGTGGCGTCCCCGCGATGCGATACCAGGGCGACCAGGTCGCCTCCCTCGAAGTGGAGGCACGCTGGCGATTCTTTGGCCGCTGGAGCGGTGTCGTGTTCGCCGGGGGCGGAACGACACGTACCACTGGCGACAATTTTTCCGCCACGCAGAACGTGGGCAGTGGCGGTTTCGGCTTTCGCTACGAGCTGGCACGCAAGTTCGGTCTGGACGTGGGCATCGATGTGGCTCACAGCCCCGGAACGACGGCGGTGTATCTGGTGGTAGGTAATAGCTGGTTCCGGCCTTGAGGCGAGCATCGGTCGCCGAGTTGTCCTGGCCGTTCAATCTCGCTGGCCGGCACTGGCCTTGCGGGCATAGAACTCCGCGACTTCGGCAATTTCCTGCTCCGACATCGGTCGCGACATGTTGCGCATCTGGCCCAGGGAGTCGTTGCGTCGAGCACCTGTCTTGAAGGCCTTCAACTGCTCGACCAGATAGTCTTTGGGCATTCCCTCGATCCACGGTGCGCCGAGCTTCTGGTCGACACCGCCATGGCATGAGATGCACGGCGCGATGTTGCGCAGCGGGTCGCCCACGCGCACCAGCGCGGGCAGCGATTCGTCGTAGGTGGTGGGTGCCGTCCGGGCCTTTGGAAGGTAGGCGTAGTAGGCCGCGAGATCCTCGATGTCGCGCTGGGACATGTTGCGTGCCAGCGTCTCCATCAGGGTGTGCGAGCGCCGGCCTGCCTTGTAGTCGAGCAACTGCTTGATGACGACTTCGGGGTATTGGCCCGAGAGGTTGGGTGCGTTGGAGGTGCTCATGCCCTGCGCCCCGTGGCACATCGTGCAGTTCAGCGCGAGCGTCGCGCCTCGGCCCACTGCGGCAGTGTCCGTCGTGCGGACCATGCGCCGCTCGAGAACGACGTCCGTCGATGCGGGCCCGGCTTTCACATCCGATTCGCTGGACCAGTGGGCCGGAACGCCCGCCGCCCTGCAGATCGCGTCCCACAAGTTCTGCGCCGTGAAGTCCTTGTGGACCGACGGCAGCCAGACGAAGCCCACCAGCACGCACAGGACGGTGAACACGACCAGAGACACCACCGACCAGCGGAACCAGGCGTTGCGCCAGGAGTAGACGGCCGGGTCGCGCATCACCGGCTCCCGATGGGGATGACGGGCACCGAAGCCTCCTTCAGCACCGCCAGCTGAAAGATCGGATACCCATAGTTGACGAGAGTCAGGCCGATCATCATGGCCACCCAGAGCCCGAAGCGGTTCAGCAGTGCCGGCGTATGCGTCGTCGGGTGCGTCGTGCGGCTGAAGCCATAGGGTTGGACCACGGCAGCCCTGCGCTTGTGCGCGGTGGCGAGAATGTAGACCAGCAGGATGCCAGAGGCCAGCAGCACGAACCCGCCGAGGGCCGACACGGTCACGGTCCAGGCCTGCGGCTGAATGTCCGGGTGGGTGTAGTCGTAGTACGCCATGCGCCTGGGCATGCCGAGCAGGCCCACCAGGTGCCAAGGCATCGACAGCACCATCATCCCGACGAACCAGGTCCACACCTGCCATTTGATGAGCGTCGCGGACAGCGGCGCGCATCCCGTGAGCTGAGGCCAGAGATCGTAGGCCACCATGAAGTACATCAGCACGATGGCGCCGGCAAATATCAGGTGGAAGTGGCCGGTGACCCATTGGGTGTTGTGCACCGTCTCGTTGAGCTGGTAGCTCATGTTGATGATGCCGCCGGCGCCTCCGAAGCCCAGCATCACGAAGGAGAAGGTGACGGCCAGCATCCAGGGGTTGTCCCAGGGCAACGCCTTCACCCAGCCGAAGAGGCCCTGGCCACCACGCAGGCGTCCGGCGATCTCCACCGATGCGACGATCGTGAAGACGGTCAGCAGAGTCGGAACGGACACCATCGCGGTCATGGCCGCATGAACGAACTTGAAGCCTGCTCCCACCTGCGGATCGGCGAACAGGTGATGAATCCCGATGGGCATCGAGAACACCAGGAAGAGCACGAACGCGACGCGTCCCATCGTGTCGCTGTACAGGCGCCCACCAATGGCTCGAGGCACGATCGTGTAGAAGGCGATGTAGGCGGGCATCAGCCAGAAGTAGACGATGGCGTGCAGCGTCCAGGAGAAGAAGACGCGCGCGAGTCCAGCGTTGATGGTGTCCGTCAGGCCGAGCGAGGCCGGGAGGATGAGGATCAGCACCTCGAGCGCGGCCCCCAGGGACGTCCAGGCCCAGAGGTAGGCGCCGGCGACATTGCCGAACATCGCAAGCGGCACCGACTCGCCGGGCTGTTCCTTGCGCCAGGCATGCAGGTTGATGGACATCAGCGCGACCCATACCCACGACCCCACGACGACAAGCACCACGCCGAAGTAGTAGAAGGGGCTGGCGATCATCGGCGGATAGAAGGTATAGAGCACCGACGCCTTGCCGAGTGCCATCGTCACCGCCGCCATCATGGTGCCGGCGATGACCAGCCAGAAGCCAGCCCAGGCCCACCGAACTCCGACGAGGGGCCGCTTGAGCGCAAGCTCCGAGATGGCGTAGCCGAAGCCCATCGCCACGAGCGTCGGCAACACATAGGCCATCACCGTGCCGTGGGCAGTGACGGAGCGGTAGTAGTGCTCCGGGTTGTTGACCCAGGTGGCCAGGGGGCTGCGGATGTACATCTGCCACGCACCCAGCGCGAGTGCACCCAGGAACGCGACGAACGCGACCCCGAAGTGGGCGAGAACGAGTTTCCTAGCGTGAAACACAGTCCAGCCTTTCTCCCGCTTGCGCCTTGGCCAGGAACTCCTGGGGTGGCAGCACCTTCACGCGCGCCCACATCGCCTCGTGGCCGGTGCCGCAGTATTCATGGCAGGGCATCAACTGCTCGCCAGTCCTGGAGAAGCGCGTCGTGAAGGTGGCGACGAAGCCTGGAATGAGCATCGTGTTGGCATTCGTCCGGCCGACGATGAAACCGTGGATGGCGTCCGTGGCCGTCCCTCGGAAGGTCACCGGCATGTCCGCGGGAACGACGATGCACTGCGGAACGAAGGAGTATTGCTGCGCAACGAGGCGCACGGTGACCTTGCCGTCCGGTCCCAGCGCGGTCCCGAGATTGCTCTCGACGAACTCGCCCTTCAGGTGAACCGTATTCACGTCGATGGTCTCCACGCGGGACGGAGGCATCGCCGCCCAATGCAGCCCCGTGACGACCATCATCGCCAGGAGGATCACGATGATGGCTGCGACGACGAAGGTCCAGCGCTTCTCCGCCGCCAGCGCAATGGCCTCGGATGTGCCGTCTTCGGAGGACATCGCTGCCGTCACTGCACTGCTCCTCGCGGCAGGTAGGCGAAGATGTAGAAGATGAAATAGATGGCGACCACGATGGCGGTCGCCACACCGGCGACAGCGAAGGTACCGGAAGGCCCTCGTCTCACGATCTCGTCGACGCGACGGTCTTCGTCGTCGAAGCGCTCTTCCTGCCTTCCCGCTGATGTCATTTCCGCCTCCTCCTATTCGGGTATGAGCTTGCGCAGATCATTGACCTGGGCAGGTGACACCGGGGTGCCACTGTTCTCCCAGGCGACGCGGATGTAGGTAACGACGGCGGCCGCCTCGTCGTCGTTGAGGATGTGATTGAAGGGAGGCATCCCGTACGGCCTCGGGTTCTTCCGGGTCCCGGGCGCGTAGCCGCCGTTGAGCACCATGCGGATCGAGTTGACGGGCGACGCCATGGTGATGGACTGGTTGCCGGCAAGCGGCGGCAGGCCCGGCGGATGGCCCTTGCCCTCTTCGCCGTGACACATCGCGCATTGCTGAGCGTAGACCTTGCGGCCCAGCTCCATGACGTTCGGCGCCACCAGGCGCGCCTGGCTCGTGGGCGGCGGCTCGGAGTCGCGCTGCGGCAGTGCCTTCAAGTAGACGGCCATTGCCTCCACGTCCTCGTCGCTCAGGTACTGAAGGCTGTTGTAGGTGACCTCGGCCATCGGCCCGTAGACGGTCCCGCGGTGCGAGACGCCGGCCTGGAGCAGATCCTTGATGTCCTGAAGGCTCCAGTTGCCCAGCCCGGCTTCCCGGTTCGAGGTCAGCGATGGCGCGTACCAGTTCTGGTTCGGGATCATCCCTCCCTCGAACGCCTTCGATTCGCTCGAACCGCCCAGGGGATTCACGGCCGTGTGGCACATGGCGCAATGGCCCAGGCCCAGTACGAGGTAGGCTCCGCGGTTCCACTGGGCGGATTGCTTCGGGTCGGGTTGGTACTCGCCTTCGTTGAAATACAAGGCGCGCCAACCGACCAGTAGCTCCCGCTTGTTGTAGGGGAAGCGCAGCTCGTGCGGCCGGTTGGGCTGCTTCACCGGCGGCACCGACATCAGGTAGGCAAAGATGGCGTCCGAGTCCTCGCGCGTCACCTTGGTGTAGGAGGCGAAGGGCATTGCGGGGTACAGCAACGTACCGTCGCGGGACACGCCTTTGTGCATCATGCGATAGAACTCCTCGGGAGACCACGCGCCGATGCCCGTTTCCTCGTCCGGCGTGATGTTCGGAACATAGAGGTTGCCGAACGGTGTCGGCATGGCGCGGCCGCCGGCGAACTCCTGGCCGCCCGGATGGGTATGGCACGCAACGCAGTCACCGGCGCGCGCGAGGTACTCGCCCTTGTTGATGACTTGCGTCGTGGCGTTGGGCGTCGTCGCTACCCCCTGGGTGGGGCGAAGCTCGCCGGGAAGCAGGTAGTACATCGCGGCAACGCCGATCACCCCGATCACCACGACCGCGCCAAGGAAGGTGATCCAGGGCCGACGCATCGCGACTACCGTTGGCTGCCACATGCCAGCGGCATGCGAACGAGGTTCGAGGACTCGGGTGAGGGGTCTCTGGGAGGATCTTGCTGCCCCAGCCAGGCGGCCACCGCGTTCACATCGATCTCCGTGAGGCGCACTGCAATCCTCTTCATGCAGTCGGGGTCGGCCGCATGCCGGTCGCCGACCCGCCAACGGGTGAGCTGCGCCGCGATGTAGCCTGGCCGAAGCCCCACCAGTCCGGGAATGCCCGGGTTCATGCCAGTCAGCCCCGCGCCGTGGCAGGCAATGCACGCGGGGATTCCCTTCTGCGGGTCCCCTGCCGTCACCAGCGCCTTCCCTCGCGCCAGCGCGGCTGCATCGGCGCCGGCGTCTTCACGTGCCGCGAACGGTGGGCGCTGCTTGGCGAAATGGTCTGCGATCTCCTTGAGATAGGAATCCGGCAGATACGCGACGAGATAGTTCATCGGCGGGTAGCGCCGGGTGCCGTCGCGAAACGCCACGAGCTGGTTGTAGAGGTAGCCGGCCGGCTTCCCCGCGATTCGCGGGAAGTAGCCGTTGCTGGTCCCTTGCCCGCTCTGGCCATGGCAGGTCACGCAACCTTGAACTCTCGCTTCCATCGAGTCGAGTTCCTTGAATGCGGGCAGCGCGTCCTGCTGACCGAATCCAAGGCTCGGCAACGCGACCGCGAAGCCGGCGAGGCATGCCTGCGCAAATCGACGTGAGTTGGTCACTTGGGGGGTCGCCAGCGATCGTTCGTGGGGCACTCGCGCGCAAGCATGCCGTACTCGGGCGCGCGCGTCCATTGAATTGTTGCGGCAGTTCTCAGCGTGCTGGCCACCACGCGCTCGCGCACGTCACGCCGACACCCGTGCCGCTTTGACCCACGCTCACTTGCTGTGCCGTGGCATTGGTGGCCTGGATGAGCGCCGGATTCGAGACATCGAGGTTGGCGGTGATCCCGCTGCGGGAACCAGGCCGTTGAGCCAGTTGCCTTGCGAGAACCAGTCGGAGGAGAGCGCGCCCGTCCAGTTGGACTGGGCCTGTACAGCGCCGAATCCGCCAGTGGTCAACAGCGCCGCGACAAGACCCAGGGTCGCGCGGTGGAGTGCCGGGCTGCTTTCATCGTCCTCCTCGAAAGTGGACCCTTCGACGGCGGTTCGCGTCCTCACTTCGTAGTGAACGTGCTTTCGGCGCCGCCTTGAGCTTGCTCAATGCAGATCCAATGAAAAGTCGGGATGGCAACATCGACGCTGACGGCAGTCGAACGATCAGGCCTTGGAGTTGTAAAGCGCCTGGATCAGCCCCGAACGCCAGATAGTTCAACGCAATGTCATTTGCTGAATGTGACCCCCAATCGGAGGTCGAGTTTCGAGCTACCTGTCGTGCACCGGGTAGGGTCCTGGTGCTCCATGGTATGGGCAGAAGGCATGGCAGCGATGGTCTCCCGACCGTCGGTTGGGCGCACAATGACACGAACTCATTGGTGCCTGCCTCACTCCCCTCGCTCCTCAGGAACTCAACATGAAACATCGTTGTTGGATGGTGTTGCTGCCCGTCCTGCTATCGGCCTGCGCCACAGGATCCACGCATGGCGATAGCTCCGTGCAGCCCACGCTGTCGCCTGCCGATGTCCCCAGAGTCAAGGCGGAGATTCTCGCCATGCGCGACAAGACGCTCGACGAGCTCTTTGCGCAAAAGCCCGAGACCCGCGATGAAGTGAAGAAGGCGGTCGGCTACGCAGTGTTCGATTCCTCGCAGATCAACGTCCTGCTCTTCGTCGGGGCGCGCGGCACAGGGGTGCTGGTCGACAACTCAACGCAGGCGAACACCTTCATGCTTGCAACGCGCGCCGGCACCGGGCCGGGCATTGGATACAAGGATTTCCGCCAAGTTATGGTTTTCAAGAACAAGGAAGTGTTCGACCAATTTCGCAGGCTCGGCGCCGACGTCGCTGCGTCGGCCGACGCAACCATGAAGCTGCGCACCGCGGGATCATCGGCGGACATGTCCATGTCCTTCAATCCCTACGTGTCCACCTACCAGTTCACCGACAAGGGCGTCTTGCTGCAGGCCAATTGGGGCGGCGCCGCGTTCGTGCCCTACGCCCAGCTGAATCAGCCCTAGCGCCTTGCGCGACGTCCCGAAGATCCGCGAACCAGGCTGCACCAAGGTGCAATTGCCCTTCCGACCCTCCGTCCTCTCTTTGCGATGCAAGGTTACGGCGCCGTGCACGAGGCCCCAACAACCGCCGGAGCCTGCATGACGAAGAAGAAGTCTCCGTCCTGCCGAGTCCGCCAAGGCCGGCGCCCAGGAGCGGCAGATCATTCGCGGCCAGTAGCAGCCTCCGGCGCCCGCGCGAGCGATGACCGCTTCGGGTCGAATAGCTGACCGTCGGCATCACACTCGACCGAATCCGAAACATTGCATTCGGATATGGGGAGTTCGGCCCCGGCCTCGTTGCATCAGAACGTGTGGCGCAATCCGAAATCGTAGCCAGTCGCACTGCGCGGAGCAAAGCCCGAGGTAGCGGAGCCTGCTGGCAGATATGCAAGGCCACCAGCAGAAACACCCATGATCGCGGGATTGTTCTGACCATCGTTGACCCGAACCCGCGCCATGGTCGCGTAGAGTGCGGTCCGTTTGGAGAGGTTGTAAACATACCCGACCGCAAGCTTGCTTACGGAAGCATCTCGCTCTGGCGAACCCGGTGGCACCACTCCCAAGTCGTTGTCGAAATCTACACGTGCGATCGAGGCTTTGAACATCCCCGCGCCCAAAGGCACAGTCATCCCAATCATCGCGCCGTTGTAGTTGTCGTTCTCCTTGACCGCAGGGGGTCTGATGAGGCCCCGCCCCGGTCCCACTCGGTTTGTGCTGTCGCGCACTTGGGAGACTTCCCCCATGAGCTTCAGGATGCCGAAGTCATATGAGGCGCCCAGATTGACCGTTCGCAGACTCTCCGAGAGCCAACCGCCGGTCGGAACGCCGGCGGCGGTCAAGGTCGCGGCGTCGGCGGCACTGCTTTCACCGTAGGCGACGGCAATATCCAAAGGGCCGCTGGCGTAGCCGAAGCGACCTCCATAGTAGCGGCCCTTCGTCGAGGGGCTGCCTGCAACGTTGCTGGAATCCACGTTCTCCGGTAGCGCATACATCAGCTGGCCGTAGAAGCCACCAAGATTTCGCGGAAGGAAGTATCCAACGCTGTTTGACGCGCGAACCGCGTTGTCGGTCGAAGACACTGGCGAGCCCGGTCCCCGAGCGATTGCGATAGCGCCGCTCACTGTCTTGATCAGGTTCTCGCCTACGCCAACCGCGCCCATGGGATCGAACACGCTTTCGTTCCAATAGGTTGGCACATAGTCGCGACCAAGACGAACTTCACCGAAGTTGTTGCTCGACAGGCTGACCGTGGACCGCCGCGCAAAAGCCGCATTGGGGATGAGGCCCGTGTCCTGGTTGAAGCCGGCCTCCAGCCAGAAGCTGGCAGCCAATCCGCCGCCAAGATCTTCGGTACCACGGAACCCGAACCGGCTTGAGGCGTTCCCGCCACTGGAGAGGGCAGTTTGGGAAAGCTGCACCTCGGCCGGCGTCGCAATGGGAGGCAGCGAAGCGATCGGCGAAAAATACAGCACGCTCTTCGTGCTGTAGTAGCTGACGGCTGCATCGGCTACGCCGAAAAGCGTCACGGATGATTGCGCCATCGCGGTCCCCGAAGCGGCAAGCCCTGCGAGGGCGAGGATGGATTTGCTCATGTCTTGTGTCACCAATACAGTTCTAGAAGTGTTGCGTGGTCCCCCGGAGGGCCGCTGGTGGCGCGCCCTCGGAAGCGTTGGGAATCGGGGCCTCGCGCAGGCAGGTGGAGGCGGCTCGATCAGTCCAAAACAAGGACAGGTGAGTCCTGAGGGGCGAGCGCCCCCTCGGCCACGACACCCTGCCATCGGCTGAGATCGTCATGAACGCGCCGGCGAAGCGCTGCAGGAGGTCCGGCCTCGACCTTGGCGCCCTGGCTTTCGAAGCGTTCGACGACCTCCGGATCGGTCAGTACTTCGTTGAGCGCGCGGTTGAGGCGATCAATGGCCGGCCCAGGTGTGCCAGCAGGGGCGAAGAGTCCATACCACTGAACGACGTCCACGCCCGGAACGCCCAACTCCGCGAGCGTCGGCACGGCGGGGAGTGCCTCCAGGCGCTTCGGCCCTGCGACGGCCAAAGCGCGCAGTCGTCCTGCCCTGATGAACGGGTACGCGGTAAAGAGGCTGGGAAACATGATCTGCGATCGCCCGCTGACCGTGTCGGCGATCGCAGGTGCCGCTCCTTCAAAGGTCGCGTTCGCCATTGACGTTCCACTACTGAGCTGAAAAAGTTCGGCTGCGAAGTGCGGAGGCGTCCCGTCGCCAGCAGATGCGTAGCTGAAACACCGAGGGGTGTCCCTGAGCAGGCCGATGAGCGTGTGCAGATCAGGGGCGCCTCTTTCCGGATGGGCCACCATCAAGGTCGATGAAGAACCGACGAGCCCAACCGGTTCAAAATCGCGGACCGGGTCATAGCCCAGCCTTTGCAGAGCTGGGTTCATCGCGTGCGTACCGACGTAGCCGAACATCAAGGTGTGGCCGTCCGGCGCGGCGCCCGCTACGTATTCGCTTGCGATGGCGCCATTCGCGCCCGCCCTGTTGTCGACCACAATTTCCTGGCCGAGCAGCGGGCCCAGTTTTGCGGCGATGATCCGTGCCATCGTGTCGTTGCCGCCACCGGCGCGCGTCGGGACGATGATTGTCAGGCTTCTGCGGGGGAAGTCTGACGTCTCGGCGTCTTGTGCTCCTGGACGCGAAAACACGTAGTCAGGCAGATGCAGTTCGCCCTGCATGATCTTCCGGGCCGTTCGAACCAGGGCTGCTCGCTCGACCGTCGCAGCATCGCCGTGCCCCGCCAGTTCGACTTCAACATCGATCTGACCTGCGGGATGCAGCACGACGAGGCCATGCCGCCCCGGCTCGCGCGCCATGCCGCTCGCCACCGTCCCGGGCAGGGCAAATGCGCTGGCGACACCTATGGCTCCGGTTACCGCATGTGATGCGTGACACTTGCGCGGGGTGAAGTAGCGCGAGGTGATGCTGTCATTCGACGCGCCAGCGCTCACGAGCACCGGCTTGGGTATGACGCTGTTGGACACATCGCCGAGTCCCATCCTGCGGCCGGCCTCCAGGCGAAGGGTTTCCAACCGCTCGAGCAACGGGACGTTTGCATCCAGCGCTGCTGGTTTGTCATCTCCTTTCACTCCCAGATCAGCCGCGCGCACGATCATCAGCGGCATCGCTGCATCGATGCAGGTCACCTCGATCCCGTCGATGGTGTCGATCCGTTTGCCGGTCGGGAAAACATGACCAGTGACTGCACCCCAAGCGTCAAGAAAGTTGAGAAGGATGGGTGCCGCCGTACCGGCTACGCCGTCGATGCGCGCGTCGCCTTCGTAGGTCACACGGCCGCCCGGCGTCCGAACGGTCACGTCGATGCGCGACCCGGTGTTGACGTTGTAGACACGAACGCTGGTGGTTCCGTCCGTCGCAGGAATCAAACCCTGCTCGATTGCGAAAGGCGCAACGCCCGAGAGCATGTTTCCGCAGTTGGGCCGCGTGTCGACCGACCGGTGCCCGACGCCTACCTGCGCAAAGAGATAGTCGATGTCGCAGCCCGGCTGCGACGAGCGCGACACGATGGCGACCTTGCTGTTCAAGGTGCTGCCGCCTCCCACACCGTCGAGCTGGAGCGGATCGGAGGCACCGATGGCGCCGATCAGCGCCTGGTCACGCGCCTCGTCGCCCTCCGGCAACCAGTCACGCAGAAAGAAGGGTCCGCGTGAAGTACCGGCGCGCATCAGTACGCAGGGGATCGATCGGTTCATCTCAATCCGCGGTGATCTTGGCGGCCTGGACCACCTTCTTCCACTTGACCTGCTCCTGCGCAACATAGGTGCGCATCTGGTCGGTCGTCATGGTCGACACCTCTGCGCCGTGGTCCTCGAGGCGCTTGATCACGCTCTTGTCGGCCAGCACCTCATTGAGCACCTTGTTGAGCTGTTCGATCACTGGCTTGGGTGTCTTCGCCGGCGCGAAGATGCCGTACCACTGCGACACGTCGACGTCGGCGATCCCTTGCTCCTGAAGCGTGGGTACGTCCGGCATGAGCGCCGAGCGCTTGGGGCCTGCAACGGCCACCGCCTTCAGCTTGCCGGCCTTGACATACGGCATCGCTGTGAAAAGGCTCGGGAACATCACCTGGGTCTGTCCGCCGATGGTGTCGGTGATCGCCGGCGCCGACCCCTTGTACGGCACGTGCAGCATGCTCGTACCGGTCGAGAGCTTGAACATCTCGGCGGCGAAGTGTGGCGCGGTGCCGTTGCCTGCGGAGGCGTAGCTGGTCTTGTCCGGAGCGGCCTTGAGCATCGCCACGACTTCCTTCGCGTTGCCGGCTTTGACGGCGGGATTGAGCACCATCAGCGTCGCCGACGACCCGACCATGCCGACGGGCTCGAAGTCCTTGACCGGGTCGTAACGAAGCTTCTGCAGGGCGGGGTTCATCGCGTGCGTTGCGATGTAGCCCAGCATGAGCGTGTAGCCGTCCGGGGCGGCTCGCATCACGTACTCGGTGGCAATCGCGCCGTTGGCGCCGGCCTTGTTGTCGACGATCACCGGTTGCTTGAGGATGGCCGACATCGCCTGCCCGATGACGCGGGCCATGGCGTCGTTGGCACCCCCTGCCGCCGTGGGAACCACGAGGGTGATCGACTTCTCAGGAAAGGCGGCTGCTGCGCTGCCGCAGGCCACGGACGCAGCCAGCGCGACAGCTGCTACGAGGCGAATCTTCTGGAACTTCAATTTGTCTACTCCGGTGGATGTCTTGGTACTGGGTCTGAAACGGGAGGCTTCTTGTTGTTTTGGCCTTGGGTGAATGTTCGGCTCATGGAAGACTTCTGTGAATTGCATGTTTAGGATCGATTGATGCACACTGTGGATCAGTGAGAGTGCTTCAGGAGGCAATGCGCATGGCCATCAACTTCAATCTCAACGACCTGCAGGCGTTCCGGGCGGTGGCCGAGCTCAACAGCTTTCGCAAGGCGGCCGAGGCGCTGCATGTATCGCAGCCGGCCTTCAGCCGGCGCATCGAAAAGCTTGAAGAAGCACTTGGGGTGCGGCTCCTCGACCGCACCACCCGGCGTGTGAGCCTGACCTCGGTAGGTCGCGACTTCGATCGCAAGGTGCAGCAGCTCCTGGACGACCTTGACCACACGCTGCTGGGCATCCGCGGTGTGGCAGCCACGCGCATGGGCGAGGTGACGATCGCCTGCGTGCCTTCGACCGTCTACTACTTCCTGTCGCAGGTGATCTCGCGCTACCACGAGCGCTACCCGAAGATCCGGGTCAAGGTCTTCGACGCCAGCGCGAACGAAGTGCTCTCCGCCGTATCGCGCGGTGAGGCTGACTTCGGACTGAACTTCGTTGGAGGCAAGGAGGCGGACATCGAGTTCAAGCCCTTGCTGGAGGAGCGTTTCGTTGCGGCTTGCCGGCGCGACCACCCGCTCGCGAAGAAGCGCCGCGTGAGCTGGACCGATCTGGGGCAGTACGACTACATCTCGGTCAGCAAGGCATCGGGGAACCGGCTGCTGCTGGATCAGGCGCTGTCAGGCCTGCCTGGCCGTCCACAGAGCATCTATGAGACCCAGCACGTCACCACAATGCTCGGGCTGGTGGAGGCGGGCCTGGGCGTGGCCGCGGTGCCCTCGATCGCCATGCCGGATGCGGACCATCCGCTGCTTGTGAGTGTTCCGCTCTACGACCCGGTGATCACCCGAAAGATCGGCCTCATCCGACGAAAAGGCCGGACCTTGTCCCCGGCAGCGCAGCAGCTCTATGCATTCTTCTCCGGCATGAAAGCAAAGCGCGGCAAGCCAGATGGCCGCCGCGCGGTGAATTGAGAAGCTGAAAGCGGGCCGTACCCGAAGCCCGCCCCCGGATTCAGTGGGCTGTGCCGGTGTGGCCGAGCGGCAACTGCAAGTCTCCGGACCCTTCTTCGAGCTCGTGCTCGGTGTTGGCGTAATTCGCCGCCAGCTCGCGCTTCAGTACGTCTCGGTCGCAAGCGTTTTCCCAGATGGAGACCACGATACAGGCCACTGCGTTGCTGATGGTGCTGGTGAGCGCCCGAGCCTCGGACATGAAGCGATCGATCCCGACGATCAGCGCCACACCGGCCACTGGAAGATCAGGCATGACCGTGAGCGTGGCCACCAAGGCGACAAAGCCACTGCCCGTCACCCCCGCTGCGCCCTTGGAGGTGAGCAGCATGATGCCCAGCATCGAGCCGATCTGGAGCCACGACAGATGGATGTCGCAGGCCTGGGCGATGAACATCGACGCCAGCGTGAGGTAGATGGCCGTCCCGTCGAGATTGAACGAATAGCCTGTCGGAAGCACCAGCCCGACCACGCCCTTCTTGCATCCAAGCCGTTCGAGCTTGAGCAGGAGTCGGGGGAGGACAGGTTCGCTGGATGAGGTGCCGAGCACGACCAGCAACTCTTCCTTGATGTATCGCATCAGCTGCCACAGCTTGAAACCGTGCAGACGCGACAGCACGCCCAGCACCACGACGACAAAGAAGATGCAGGCCACATAGAAGGTGCCGATCAGCAGTCCGAGCGAGCCGATCGACTGGATGCCGTAGCGCCCCACTGTGAATGCCATCGCGCCGAAGGCGCCGATCGGTGCCAGCCGCATGATGATGCCGAAGGCCGCGAAGAGCATGTGCGAGAAGCCTTCGATGCCCTCGAGCACCGGCTTGGCCGCCGTCCCGATCTTCGTCAGACCGAATCCACAGAGCACTGCGAGCAGCAGTACCGGCAACACCTCGCCCTCAGCGAAGGCGCCGACGAACGCATTCGGGATGATGTGCATGACGAAGTCGGTGAAGCCGTGGATATGCACCTGGTTCGCGAAGCGGGTCGCCACGGAGGCGTCGAGGTTCTTCGGATCGATGTGCATCCCGGCGCCCGGCTGGATCAGCAGGACGGTGGCCAAGCCCGTGAGGAGCGCAATGATCGTCAGGGCGTAGAAGAGTCCCATCGCCTTGAGCAGGGTCTTGCCGATTTCCTTGGAGTCGCCCAGGGACGTGATGCCGCTCACGATGGTGCAGAACACCACCGGCGCGATCATCATCTTGACCAGCTTGACGAAGCCGTCGCCGAGCGGCTTGAGGGCGGCGCCGAACTCGGGCCAGTAGTGGCCCACGGTGATACCGAGGATCAGGCCGATCAGGACCTGTACGTAGAGAAGCTTTAATACTTTGCGGATGTTCACGACGTTGTCTCCAGATTCAGGGCGCACAGATGCGTACCGGTCTGCGCCGGCTTGGTCGACAGTGAAGGGCCAGGGTCTGGTCAGCCGCGCGCGGTGAGCACACGATCGACCATGACGCCGGCTTGGCCGAGGTTGTTGGCCGGGTCGCACATCGCATCGAGCTGGGCTCGCGTGACGTGCTTGTTGATCTCCGGGTGGGCGGCCAGGATCTCGATCAACGGACGGTTGTCGGAGCGTGCCTGACGGCACAGGTCATAGACCAGGTCGTGAGCGTATTCACGGCCAATGTACGGGCCCAACCCCATCATCACGGCCTCGGACATCACGAGCCCGTTGGTGATGTCGATGTTGGCGCGCATGCGGGTGGCGTCGACCTCCAGGCCCTTGAGAATGAACTTGGTCTGCTTCAGCGCGCCTGACATCAGGCAAAAGATCTCCGGCAGCGACACCCACTCGATTTCCCAGGGGCCGGTCGAGCGCTCGTGGTCTGCCACCATCGCATCCATCAGCGCGGCCGCGTGCTGGCGCGCGACCGAGATGTTGGCGTGAATGTAGAGGCAGGAGATCGGGTTGCGCTTTTGCGGCATCGTCGACGACGAGCCGCGGCCCGGCGCGAAGGGCTCGAAGACCTCGGCCACTTCGGTCTGCATCATCAGCTTGACGTCCATCGCGATCTTGCCGAGCGAGCCGCCGACCAGCCCGAGGAAGGCACCGACCTCCGCGATGGTGTCGCGCACCGTGTGCCACGAGATCAGCGGCTGGGCCAGTCCCAGCTCCTTCATCAATCCGGCCTGGGTGTCCATGGCGCCCTTCTCCAGCGAGGACAAGGTGCCCGATGCGCCGCCGAACTCCCCCATGAGGACGCGCGGCTTGAGCTGCTGCAGGCGCTCGCGGTGACGATCGATGCCCGCCAGGATACTGGCCATCTTGTAGCCGAAGGTGATCGGCGTGGCCTGCTGAAGGTTGGAGCGGCCGATGACGGGCGTGTCGCGGTATTTCTTGGCGAGGGCCGCGAGCGCATCTCCGATCTCGTCCAGATCCTGCTCGACCAGCGCGAGGCCTTCGCGCATCTGAAGCACGGCGGCCGTGTCGGTGATGTCCTGCGTGGTGGCACCCCAGTGGCAGTACTCGCCGAGCTTGTCCCGGCAGTTCGCATTGATCTGGTTGACCACGGCAATGATGGGATAGCCGATCTGCTCGGTCTTGGCCTTGAGCTTGTCCCAGTCGATCTGCGACAGGTTGCAGTTGCGGACGATCTCATCGGCCGCTTCCTTCGGGATGATGCCGAGCTCGCCCTGGACTTTCGCAAGGGCGCGCTCGATGTCCAGGTACTTGGCGGTGCGGTTCTCGTCGGACCAGACGTCGCGCATACGCGAGTCGCTGAACATGTCGCCGAAGATGCGTGAGTCGATGATGGTGGAGGCCATGGTGTGTTGTCTCTTTCTGCGGTGGAAGTTGGTGAATGAGGTCTGTCAGCTGCGGGCCAGGGCCAGCGTGCGTTGCGCCTGGAGCACCACGGGACGGTCGACCATGCGGCCGTCGAGGCGGGCTGCGCCGGGCGATGCGGCATCGGCAACCAGGACGCGGTTGGCCCAGTCCAGTGCCTCCGCGCTCGGACGCAGTGCGGTGTGAATCGGCTGTACCTGGCGCGGGTGGATACAGAGCTTGGCGCCGAAGCCAAACCGTCTGGCCTCGGCCAGATCCGACATCAGCCGCGCCTCGTCGTCGAGCTGCGGCGTGACGCCGGCGACCGGTGCCGGCAGGCTCGCCAGGCGCGAGGCGATCGCGATCCGGCTGGCTGCATAGCCAAGGCCGGAGGCGTCCGTCGAGATGTCCATGTCGAGGTCGAGTGCGAAATCGAGCGTTCCGAACACCAGGCGTTGCGCGCCGGCGGCCGCAATGCGGTCGACTTCCGACACCCCGCGTGCGCTTTCGATGAGCGCGAGGATGCCCGCGTCGGGCAAAGCCGCCTGGGTCTCTTCGATCTGCGCGGCCGACTCTGCCTTGGGCAAGAGCAAGCTGATCCCATGCGCGTCGCCCAACGCCGCAAGGTCCGCGGCAAACCAGGACGAGTTCGCGTCATTGATACGCACGACGACGCGCGACCGGTCTGCGGGCGTCGCATTCTGCAGCCATGTCGCGACAACGCCGCGTGCAGTGGCCTTGTCGTCGGCAGCCACGGCGTCCTCGAGGTCGAGAACGACCTTGTCGGCACCGCTGGCCAGCGCCTTGTCAAAACGTTCCGGGCGGGTGCCAGGCACGAAGAGGTAGGTGCGCGCAGGAGGCGGTAGTTCAGCGGGCATGGTGGCGACCTCAGACGGCTTTGGATGTGTGCAGTCCGGCGATCTCGGCCGCGCTGTAGCCGAGCTCACCCAGGATCGCGTCCGTGTGTTCGCCGAGCGCTGGCACGGGGTCCATGCGGGGACCGGTATCCCACGTGCCGGGAGGCAGCATGGCGGGAACCGGTCCCATCGCCGTCCCCACCTCGGTCCAGCGCCCACGTGCCTCGAGCTGCGGATGCGCCCAGACTTCCTTCATGGTGTTGACCTGTGCGTTGGCGATCTGCGCGGCCTCGAGCCGCTCGACCACCTGCCTGCCAGTCAGGGGCTGAAAGGCGTCCACGATGATCTGGCGCAACGCAACCCGCTCTGCCACACGCTTGAAGTTGGCGGTGAACCTCGGATCGTTCGCGAGATCGGGTTGCTCCAGCACCTTGTCGCAGAAGCTGACCCATTCGCGCTCGTTCTGCAGACCGAGCATGACGGTGGCGCCGTCGCCTGCCGGGAACGGACCGTAGGGATAGATCGTCGCATGGCTGGCGCCGGTGCGCGGCGGAGGCGCGGCGCCTTCGAATGCGTAGTAGAGCGGGTAGCTGGTCCATTCGGCGAGCGACTCCAGCATGGAGATGTCGATGCGTTGGCCCTTGCCGGTCTGGCCGCGCTGCAGTAGCGCCGCCAGGATGCTGCTGTACGCGTACATGCCGGCGGCGATGTCCGCGATCGAGGGGCCCGCCTTGCAGGGCTCTTCGGGCGTGCCTGTCACGGAGACAAAGCCGGCCTCGCTTTGGATCAAGAGGTCGTAGGCCTTCTTGTCCCGGTACGGGCCGGGATTGTGCGGGTCGTCCCCGTACCCAGAAATGTCGCAGACGATCAAGCCTGGTTTGACGCCGGCCAGCTTGTCGTAGCCCAGGCCGAGGCGCGTTGCAGCGCCCGGTGCCAGGTTCTGCACGACCACGTCGGCTTTCTCCATGACCAGGCGCTCGAGAATCGTGGCTGCCTCGGGGTGCTTCACGTCGAGCGTGAGACTTTCCTTGGAGCGGTTGGTCCAGACAAAGTGCGACGCCAGGCCGCGAACGCGTTCGTCGTAACCGCGGGCGAAGTCGCCCGAACCTGGGCGCTCGATCTTGATGACGCGGGCCCCGAGGTCAGCCAGTTGACGAGTGGCGAAGGGCGCCGCAATCGCGTGCTCCAGCGTGACGACGGTGATGCCATTGAGTGGCTGCATGAATTTGTCTCTCTTGATGTTGTGGTTGGGGCGGGGTCAGCGCAGCACTGCGGTAGCGTCCATCGTCAGCCAGCCGTCGTGGTCCGAAGCCCACAGACGGATGGTCTTGCCGTCGGCCTGAGGTTGGCCGCTGACGTGAAAAGCGTTCAGGTCGAAAGTCGGGCGGACGGCCTTGAAGCGAAAGCTTGCGACGTCGGCTTCTGGCAGCTCGCGGCGCAGAAGGTCCATCAGAAGTGTCGCGATCAAGGGACCGTGCACGATCAGGCCCGGGTAGCCTTCGACCTGAGTCACGTACTGGCGGTCGTAGTGGATGCGGTGGCCATTGAAGGTGAGCGCCGAATAGCGAAACAGCAGCACGTCGTCCGGCACGATCTCGCGGCGCCAGGCGGCATCGGCCGGGGCGGCCTGGGGCGGTGGCACTACATCGTTCGGGCCCTGTGCTTCGCGGTAGACGATGTCGTGGAACTCGACCAGGGCCGGCTCGACGGCCTCGTTGCAACGTACTTCGTGACGCACCTTCACGAATACAAGCTTGCCGGTGCGGCCTTCCTTGGTCGTGACGTCATCGATGGTCGAGGTGCGTACGACACGGTCGCCTACGCGAATCGGAGCGCGGAACTCGAACTGGCTGCCGGCCCACATGCGTCGAGGCAACGGAACCGGCGGAAGGAAGCCGCCGCGCTTGGCATGGCCGTCAGCGCCGATTTCGCTCTGTCGATGCATCGGCAGGAAGTAGAGCCAATGCCAAAGTGGAGGAAGCGTGGTGCCGGCACTTGCCGGGATCGCCGGATGGTCCAACGTCGCCGTCAGTGCGACCATGGGGGTGGGGCTAATGGTGTCTTCGATTCTTTCGCTGCGTCCGACCCACGATTGCAGCTGATCTTGCTGTGCGTCCAATGTTGTCTCCTTTGCCAGCTGCACCAAATGGCAGCGGATCTGGGAGCAAGTGTGCGACGCAGGCTAACTTAAGGGAATTGCAATGTTTGGTCCTATTGATGCACGCGGCGCAATAAACGCCCTGCGCCCGAGCGGCTAGGAAGGCTCGCATGCACCCTCTCGTGCTGAGCACTCGTCACACCAGCTCCTCGAGACTGAAAGTCCGCTCGCTTGTGCGATGCGGTCGTTCGCTCCCAAAGCCCATGGTTGATGTCCCACCAGGTGGGCAGGTCGGGCGTTGGTCGGCGCGAGGCGCGCTCCACGTGCCACATACTGACATCGATCTGTCCGTCGCAACCATGCGATGAAGGCACAACGTAGTTGGCAGCCACCAGCGAAACTGCGTCCCAGTTCAGTGACTGTTCACGCTGCGCAATGTCACTATCTCGCTGTCGGCAAGCCGGTATAGCAGTGCGGTGGCGTCGTCCTGCACCAGTTCCAGCTTGCCGCGCACTGCCAGAACTTCCGCGGGCCCGGCCAGCCGCCGCAGATCGGCCGGCCGTTTCAGGCTGACCTCCACGATGCCTTCCGGCTCCACTGGCCTTGCGCAGCCGCGGCACGCAATCTTCTGCGAGCTCAGAAGAAACATGCGATGCGGGCTTGTTGGGCCATCAACCAGCGTCACATAGCCATACAGCGTGACCTTTTTGCCATCGTACTGGCGGATCGGCTGGGTGAATTTGCGCACCAGTTTGCCCTCGCTGCGCCACACGCCTACCTTGGCTAGCGTGCCCCACAGCATGGTGCCTTGTGGCGCGCGGCCGAAGTCGAGTTCGCCTTCGTGCTCGTCGTCATGCGCATGGACTGCGGCACCGGCCAGCGCAATGACCGTCGCCACGGCAAATGCAGTGAAGCGCCGGCCAGCCTGCGCGCGTCCGCTCATAGCGAGAATTCCGGGTCCTTGTAGACCAGGGTGCCACCGACGAACGTGGCATAGGCCTTGAGACTTTCGACCTGTTTGTCGGGGATGGTCATGTAGTCGGCCGACAGCACGACGAAGTCGGCCAGCTTGCCCTGCTCGATCGAGCCCTTGATGGCTTCCTCATCTGTGAGCTTGGCGTTGTTCAGCGTGATCATCCTGAGGACCGCCTCGCGCGAAGTCACCGCTTCGTTGGAGCCGTAAACGCCAGCAGAGATCGTCTCGCGGCTCAGGAAGTGATACATCACCCAGAACGGATTCAACGGCACGACAGACGAGTCGGTACCCAGCGCTAGCAGGAAGCCCTGATCCATGTAGGTCTTGAGCGGCGTCACCTGCGACGCGCGGTCCAGCCCCCAATAGCCCTTGAGCACGGGCGCTGCCAGATACAGGTGGTCCTGCACAGACAGGCGCAGGTTCATCGCCTTCATCTTTGGGTACTGGTCCGGCCGCGTGACGAACGCATGTTCGATCGCCCACCCGGCCTTGGTCAGGTCCTTGTCCGCGTTAGCCTTCTCGAAGCCCGAGAGAACTTGGTCCACCGCGGCATCGCCTACCGCGTGCACTGCTGCGCGCCAACCCTGCTTGTTGAGCGCAAGCACGGTGTCGTCGAATGCGGTCTGCGTCATGGTCTGCAAGCCGAAGTAGGTGCCACCCGCGCCAAGCGGATCGAGATATGCCTTGGTCATGCGGCCGCCTTCGAAGCCGCCGTCCACGCCGAGCTTGATGCCCCATACCTTCACCCATTCGTCACCCTCAAGAGGCTTGACACCAGCTGTTGCCAGCGGCGAGATGCCCGATGCGTTGGCGATGCGGAAGAGCACGCTGTAGCGCACGGTGGCCTGCCTCGTGTCGCGCAACTCCTGCAGTTGCCGATAGGTCGCCAGAGTGATGCCTGGCATCCGTACACTGGTGAGGCCGTACGAATTGAGCACCTTTTGCTGTGCAGCCAGATCAGCGACCGTCACTGCAGGCGGTGCCGGCAGTGGTGCCAGCGCTTTCGCAGCATCGGTCAATTCACCCGTCAAGTTGCCTTGCGCATCCTTCGGAATCGCGCCACCGGCAGGCACCTGCGTGGAGGTGGTAATGCCGAACTTGATCAGCGCGGTCGTGTTCAGGAACATGCTGTGGCCGCCGCGCACCAGCGCCACTGGAACGCCGGGCGCTGCGACTTCCAGCTCGGCCGCCGTGGGCAGACGCTGCTCAGCCAATTGAGCCTCATGCCAGTCGGCGTTGGACACCACGACAGCGCCGGGCGCAGCCTTGGCTGCCCCTTCAGTGACTTTGGCAAACAGCTCGGACAACGAACGTGTCTTTGACAAGTCCACACCAGGCCCGCCGCCCGCATCGTGAAAGTGGCTGTCAGTCAGCCCCGGGATCACCGTGCGGCCTTTCAGATCGACCACCGTCGTGGCGCTGCCGCGGTGCTGAAGCGCTTCGTCGTTGGAGCCGACGCGCAGAAACTTGCCATCCTTAACGGCGATCGCCTGTGCGATGGTGGAGTTGCCGTCCACTGTGACGACCTTCGCATTCGTGTAGACGGCATCAGCCGCGACTGGCGACTCCGACGGCGTCACCGATGCAGGCAGCATTGCCGGCACCGAGTTGCCCCCCCCGCATGCCGCGATCGTCGCGCATGCGACGGCACCGAACATGAGGTTGGCAATTAGCTGGTGGCTGGAGCGCGCACCGGCAAGTACTTTCATCTTCATTCCACTGTCTCCTTTTATTCGACCGACACACAACGAACCGTGACAACGAGCAAGGGCACCCCATGTCAGGCGCTTCAGAAAATCAGCTCTTCAGCGCCTCCACGCGGGCTTGTTCAGCGAGGGCGGTTAGACCGAGCGCAATGCGCCACTTGACACTCAGTACCCCGGCATCCAGTGGGACGGTAGTCATCGAGCCCGAAGGCCTCGACCCGCAGCTGTGCTGGCCGCGACGCACTGCTACCGTCGGCGCCGCCAGTCAGCGCCTGGGTCGCGATCACACCGACGGACAGGAGGATGAAGCGGGGTCATGCCGGCCATCGTCGTGATTTGCTGTCGCTTACGCATGTCTCTCCTACCGCCGGCCATCGAACGTGAGCCTGATCTGCAGAGGAGTCTAGGAGCGGACGGCGCCAGCGAGGAGTAGGCGCGCAGCAAAGCAATTTTCCGGAAATGCGTTGCTCACCGCCGTTCAGGGATGCAGCGCCATCTGTTGGGTAGTCTCGACTAGCATGTCCAAGAAGCAGCGTCCGGCCGGCGTGAGATCGCGCCGCGAGGGATACAACGCGTAGATCGACACCGTGGGCGGTCGCCACCCCGGTGCGATCACGCACAGAAGCCCCGCCTCGATGTCTTGGGCGCACATGACCAGAGGCAACTGCGCTACGCCAACGCCGGCTAGCGCCGCCTTCTGGATCAGCAGGAGGTTGTCGCTGGTCATACGCAACTGCACATCGACTTCCACCGGCGCTTCATCCGACCGTTCGAGCTGCCAGCATGCGGGCTTGGACCTGAAGGTCCATCCGATCGCGGCGCAGCCGGCCAAGTCCGCAGGGCTCGCCGGATTGGGAAGCGCTCCGTGGACAGCCGGCGCGCCCACCAGCAAGTATTGCGCGTCGAACAACTTGCGAGCGACCAGGCTGGATTCGCGCAGCGGCTGCAGACTGGCAACGATCAGCAGATCGCTGGAATCCCCGAACGCCGAGGGCGGCCGGCCGTCGGTGGAATCGAGGGTCACGGATACGTTCGGATGACGGCCCGTGAACTCAATCACCATCGGGCCTATCAACCCGAGGGCCAATGCCATGGGGCAGGAAACGCGCAAGTGGCCCGCAGGCTCGCCAGCGCTGTGCCGCGCCGCGGCGATCGCGTTCTGCGTCTCAGCGCGGATCGTCAGTCCGTGCTGGTAAATCCGTGCACCGACTTCCGTGACCTTGAAGCTGCGAGCGCCGCGTGTCAAGAGACTTACGCCGAGTTGCTTCTCCAGCGCCGCGACACGGCGGCTCAGGCTGGAGACTGGAATGCCGAATCGTCGGCTCGCCGCACTGAAGCCCCCGGCTTGCACAACTACCACCAAGGCCATCAGGTCGTCGACGACACTGCCCAACTCTTCCATCGGAACTCCCGCTCTACGGAACAAGGGCGACATTCTGCGTCATGGTAGTCCCGGGCAACTCCGGTCCGTCATGTCGCTGCGACTTGGGTCTGCTTCGACTCAGCAAGCCGACGTTGTGGACCCGCATGAGGAGGTATCAGCTTTGATTATCTGCGCGATCAACGCGATCAGGCCGCGGCGCGCAGCGACTGCGACACCAGTGGCCACGCGTATTCGCGTCCCATCATCGCCCGTGCGAACAGGTAGTTGTTGCGGAGGCGCTCGCTTAAATGATCGAGATCGACGTGTCCTTCGCGATCGCATGGAAAGGTCAGCGCGCGACCCATTTGAATTAGCGACTGGAAACGGAGTTCGAACTCATTTGAGGTCGGGGCAGCTGATGAGTGGTTCATGGTGATTCTCCTGACGGCTTACCATCTTGACCATTACGATCCACCTAATCGGAAATCTAGAACGTGGGCTTCTAGCCCGTCATGCATGCGCCACTGTCGCCTTTCGCGATCAGCAATGCCCTACGTATGCACTGGCGGCCCATTGCACGGGTGTCTCGTTTTCGGCCTGATCTCGAGCCGATCGAACCGCGGAGTGTGCGGGTGCCCGGGAATCGCTGCGCCCGGCGCAGCGACGGCTACAACTAACAGGGATCCGATGGAGCGGCCGGCGACCGCAAAGGCCCGTGACGCATCGCGGGGGCACTTCGTTCATCAAACACTTTCACCCGACCAAGCAAGGCCGTCACCACGACGTCCGCGAGCGATGCGGCTCCTAGCCGAGGGTGCAGGAAAAATCGTCGGTCTCCAGGAAAACTGCGTGACCTGGGCTCCGGCTGTAGCGCTCCACTGCCATGGCCTCTATGACGTCGAAGTTCGCCTGACATGCTTCCAGCAGACTTTCGGGGCCGCCTTCGGCGCCAAAGAGATCTTGCAATGCATCGGCAGCGATTTCGCCAAGTATGCGAGGTCCGTCAAAGCTTTCCGGATAGAAGGCAAACCTCACGGTTGCCCTGTCAAAGCAATGGATCGCCTCGCATTTCATGATGTGCTCCTGCGGAATGACGCACGGTCAGGCGGCCTGTTCACGAGAGCGGTCTGGGGCGGCCTTGAAGGAGTCGCGGACTCCTCAGCTTCGCCTGCAACTGGGACTTGTCGCTACCATGGGCGGGAGGTTGTAATGCCCACTAGGGGCGATCGCACTGGCATGAGGTTCCACTTCCACATGCGGACTGCTCGGACGCTGTTCATACTCGGCGATCCAGCGGTTCAGGCGACGGTTCAGTTCGATCTGGGCCGCCTCTTCACCCGCGAAACGGCCCGACAGCGCAAGCCGGCACACGAGGATGCCGTTCTCGAAGATGTCCGCGTGGTAGCTGAGGCCGCCATCCATGGGCTCGGCCTCGATCGTCGTCGTCCACATGGGCCGATCCCGCACCAGTGTTCCGTCGCAGTCCATGGATGGCGACTGGTTCTGGGGCATTGAGGCCGCGTTCACGGTCCCACCATAGCCCTTGGGCGCACCCGACTCCGTGCGCCAGCGCACATAGTGACAAAAAAAAACGCCGGCACCGTTATCCGAGAGTTTCCACGTAACTTCGGCGGTCCGAGGCGTAGCAACCGCAGGCCATCTTTTCCAGTCCGGGGCGGTGAAGCACGGTGAGCTCACCACGCCCGTACCGGATAAGTCCTTCGTGCTGCAGCGTCCGCGCGGCAGCGGTGATGCCGACGCGGCGAACGCCCAGCATGTACGCGAGGAACTCCTGAGTCACGCGAAAGTGATCGGTGCGCGCCCGGTCCTGCGTCATCAGAAGCCAGCGCGCCAGTCGATGCCCGATCTGATGGTGGCGCAGACATATCGCGGAGGTCGCACGCTGCGTCATGAGTACGTAGACGTAGCGATTCAGCACCCGTCGCAGTTCCGGGCTGTCCACGAGTTGCGCCTCCAACGCGCTGACGCCGATGCGCAACGCGACGCCCTGGCCTTTCACCACGGCGCGCAACGGTGTGCTCGACACGCCAAGGGCCACCTGCACGCCGACCATTCCTTCCCGCCCCACCATTCCGACCTCCAGGCCGGGCCTGTCCCAACAAGGAGATGAACCCGACGATGGGAAAGTAGGCATATCGTGTCGCGTCCCCCGCCTCGCAAAGCACATCGCTGAGCACGAGTTCGACGGTGTCATTGGCGGAGATCAGCTTCTGACGGGCGCCGCGAGGCAACAGCTTGATGAGCTGGTTATCGACTTTGACCAAGAGAGGCTCCGATCTCGGTTGCGCCGCCGAGTAACGGGAAACCGGAGAACCGCGTTGTGGTGTCTGCCGTGTCGAGGGGTGCAGCCAGAATGCGCTCTCTGCGCGTGCGCTACTGTCAGGTGGCCTGCTTGTTCGGAAGAAGGCGTTCGTACTCGTTCTTCACTACCGCGTAGCACTCGCACGATCGCCTCCAACCTCGCGCGGTTCGAGCACCTTGATGCGTCCCCGCGCATAGCGGATCAAGCCGGCAGCCTGCAGTTTCGTCGCTGTCATGGTTGGATAGCTTCTCCAGCAGCTCGGGGTGATCGCGGGATATGTGGGCCTTCACCGCGTCGATCCCGCCCGAGAATCACTAGTTCCGACGCGTTGTGAGTCGTGGCAATTGTTCTCGTTGTCACACAAATGGGGCATGTTGTTGTGTGCAGCCTCCGCCCCGTTCGCGCGCATCAGCACCGCCTTGGGAATCGTGATGCGAAGCGCCTCGGCGGTTTTCAGGTTGATGGCGAGTTCGAACCTCGTCATCTGTTCCACTGGCAGGTCGCCGGGTGGGGTGCCCTTGAGGATTTTGTCGATTTGGGCCGCGTTGCGCTGGGCGAATTCGATGAAATTGGGGCCGTACGAAAAGAGGCAGCCGGCCTGCACCAGTTCCCTGAATTCGCAAGCGGTCGGTAGCCGACGGACGAGCGCGAAGTCCATGATGCGCTCGATGTTCAAGAACGTCAGGCCACTGGTGAAAACGACGACGCCGCCTAGCGGCTTGCCAGCGGCGGCCGCGAAGACGCGGCTGAAATCGTCCGGGCGCCGCACCTCGAGCGCGGAGACTGCGACGCCTAGCGCGCTGGCTGCCGTCCGGGTCGACATCAGATGCAGCGGTGAGGCTTGGTCACCCGCGTCGTAGAGCACCGCCACTTGCGCCAGGCCCGGCACGATCTGTTTCAGGAATTCAACGCGCTTGGAGTCGAGTTCGGGCGCGAGGCTTTCCACGCCGGTGAGATTGCCTCCTGGACGACGCAAGTTAGACACTAGCCCGATCTCGCGAATGCCGTGGGCGGCATGGACGACGATCGGAATCGTCCGCGTCGCCCTTTGCGCGGCAAAAGCCGACTGGTTGGAAATCGCAATGATCAGGTCGACATTCAGGTTCACCAACTCCGCCGCCAACTCGGCCAGGCGAACCGGATCGCTGTTCGCGCCCCGGTACTCCATGACCAGGTTTTTGCCTTCGACATAGCCTAGTTTGCCAAGTTCTTGCACGACCAGCATCGGCGGACCACCAGGCTCTGTGATCTCAAGGTATCCGATACGAACAATCTTGCTCGGCGCGTCAGCCGCGGATGCACTTGCAGGGCCGTCAATGCTGCAAGTGCGAGGGACAGGAGCGCGCGCGGCATCCTGGCTCCGATTCTGATGTTCATCGTTGGCGCGACCTGCGACTCGCATTTAGCCTTGGGCCGCCTCCTTGCTCAATCGAGCCTTAACAGACTCAGTGTATAGCGGCCGTTGCCGGCAGCGGGATAAACGTCCGCAGTTGACCGCGAGCACCAATTCGAGACCGCGCTTGATAGCTGACCCTCGGCGTGATCGCGCTGTTCGCCAAGGGCTGCTAGCGGCGAGCTTGACGAACAGGTAGTCCCGGCCACGAGCGGTCGGTCGCGCGTCTACCGGCTATGACCGATCACGAGACCTTTGCAGTCGTTGCTGCGACCGCCTCGGCCGTCCGTATGCCAAAACGGACATCCATTTGGCGGACATTCACCCGGTGACTTCAGATAGAGCTGCTGCATCCTGGGATCTCGACGCGATCGCCATTCGGAAGATTGCCTCTGACGCTGCCGCGGAGCGGAGGTCTGAGCACTACGGGCCGGCCGCAGTCGCTCGCCTCCGCGATGCGCTGGCGCCAGCATGCTGCCGATACCAGCGTGAGAACGCGCTCGGCGCCGAGAAGCCCAGCAGTTCGGACACCTCTGCAAGCGGCCGCTCGCCCTCGTCGATATAGCGTGCGGCCAGTTCGTGCCGAGCCGCCTCGACGATGCCGCTGAAGGTCTCACCTTCCTTCGCGAGCTGCCGGTGGACGGTGCGCCGACCCATGCCGACGTGCTGAGCGACCAACTCGATCCGGCAGTGGCCGGCGGGTAGCAGCATGAACACCAGTTGCCGCACTTCGTTGGTGAATGTCTTTCCGTCACCGCGCAGGCTCGCTTCGAGCACCTGACGTGCATACCGGGCGATCACCGGGTCGGCGCCGGGGTTGGGCGCTTCGAGATCCCGCGCGTTGCAGACGATGCCGTTGAAGTCGTGTCCGAACTCGACGTTGCGGCCGAAGACGCGCCAATGGACTGAGCGGTCCTTCGGTGCCGCGTGCGCGAAGCAGATGCGCTTAGCGCGCCAATTCGGGCCGAGAAACACGCTCAGCAATCGGAACACGACGCCGATTGCCAGCTCGGTAGATTGCCGCACTGGTGCGGCCTTGCCGACGATCACCTCCTCACGGATGACGACCACGTCGCCCGCTACTTCGACTTTCAGGAACACCGCCGCGTTGTGCAGGCGGCTGAAGCGCAGGAGCGCATCGAGCGCGCGTCGCAACGTCGGTTCCTCGCGCATGAGCAGGCCGACCGGCCCGAGATTGGAAAGACGACGCGTCTCGGCCATGCGCAACCCGAAGGCCGGTTCACCGCTGAGGTCCGCAGAAAGTTCGAGCAGATGCCGAACACCGTCGGCAGGCACCTTGAGATCAGGATCACTCAACGCATCCGAGGGCAACCCGGTCCCCGCGAGCATCGCGTGCGGATTGAGGCCGACGCTGCGCGCGACCTCGGCGAAACCGGTGAGGCTGGCGCTGCGCAATAAGACGGGCATAAGGGGTTTTCCCGCGGTGACCCCAAATGGTAATTCACCGACCCTATCCGTCAAGTGAGAGTTGCCCTGAGCGGGGACACTTCCTTCCATCGAATGCACCCCCCCGAACTCAAAAGGAGACAACATGACTACCGCTTTCGCCCCTGCCGTCGTTCGCGCCGACTCGCTGCCTGATTCGATCAAAGTTGAGCAACTCACCTGCGCTATCGGCGCGGAAATTAGCAATGTGAACCTCGGCGTCGCTTCGCGTGATCCGGAAACGATGGTCGAGATCCGCAGCTTGCTGCTGAAGCACCGGGTTCTGTTCTTCCGCGACCAGGACATCACGCGCCCCGAACATGTGGCCTTCGCACGCCATTTCGGCGAACTGACAGAGCACCCCTATGCTCCCGCCGATCCGGATGCCCCGGGCCTACAGCGCATCTACAAATCGCCCGAGAGCCCCGACGGCGCCGGACGCTACGAAAGCGCATGGCACTCCGACGCCACCTGGCGCGAGCAGCCGCCCCTGGGCTGCGTACTGCGCTGCGTCGAATGCCCGCCGGTGGGTGGCGACACGATGTGGGCCAACATGGTGCTGGCGTATGAGGGCCTGCCGGAGCACATCAAGACCCAGATTGCCGACCTGCGTGCTAGCCACAGCCTTCAGTCCTCCTTCGGTGCGGTTCAACCCATCGAAAAGCGCCTGGCGCTGAAGGCCCAGTACCCGGATGCCGAGCACCCAGTGGTCCGCACGCATCCGGAGACGGGCGAGAAGGTCCTCTTCGTCAGCGCGTATGCCACGCACTTCACCAACTTCCACACCCCCGCCAACGTGCGCTACGGAATGGACCACGCGCCGGGTGCCTCACAGTTGCTGCAGTACCTGATCAGCCGCGCGTTCATCCCTGAATACCAGGTGCGATTCCGTTGGAAGCCAAACAGCGTCGCGATGTGGGACAACCGCAGCACTCAGCATTTGGCAGTGATGGACTACCCGCCTTGCCACCGAAAGATGGAGCGCGCAGAAATCATCGGCGAGGCCGTGTTCTGAGCCGACGCCGCGACTGCAAGGCGCCGGCGCCCGACTGAACCCCACCATCAATCCAAGGACACATCATGCATTTCCTCGACGACTCCCTCTTGCCCGAAAACCAGCAGAAGCTCGTGATTCAGGTCGCGCCGTATGGACCCCAGTGGGTCCCTGGCGATTCCGACGACATTCCGGTCACCATGGACCAGCAGGTCCAGAAGGCGGTTGACTGCTGGAATGCCGGCGCCACCGTGCTGCATGTGCATGTGCGAGAGGAAGACGGCAAGGGCAGCAAGCGGCTGTCGAAGTTCAACGAGCTGCTGGCGCGACTGCGCGAGGCCGTGCCGCAGATGATCCTGCAGGTCGGCGGCTCGATCTCCTTCGCCCCTGAGACGGAGGGCGAGGCCGCCAAGTGGTTGAACGACGACACGCGCCACATGCTGGCCGAGCTCACCCCCCGCCCCGATCAGGTCACAGTTGTGGTCAATACCACCCAGATGAACATCATGGAACTGATGACCGAGGCGGACATCGCGGGCACCTCGCTCACCGCCCCAGGGGTGCAGGCCGCTTATCGCGACATGGTCGTTCCGGCAAACCCGTCATGGTATGAGGAGCACATCCGCCGGCTGGTAGCCAACGGCATCCAACCGCTCTTCATGCTGGGTGGGCTGACCTCGCTCGAGTCGGTCGAGCGCCTGGTGCGACGCGGCGCGTACTGCGGCCCTTTGATCCTCAACTACGTCGCGATCGGCGGCGGTGCCTCCGGCGTGCATCCGGCGGACATGCTGGAGTTCGCGCGCCGCACGCCCGATGGCGCGGTGCTCACGATCGAGACACTGAACCGCAATGTGTTCCCGATGAACGCGATGGCGATCGCACTCGGCATGCATGTGCGCGTCGGCATCGAGGACACGCTGTTCGGCCCCACGGGTGAGCGCATGAGTTCCGTGCAGCAGATCGAGTCGATGGTCCGCATGGCGCGCGAGCTGAACCGCGATGTCGCCAGCGGCGAGGAGGCACGGCAGATCTACAGACTCGGCGAGACCTACCGCAACGCGGATCAAACGCTGGCCAAGCTCGGATACGCGCCGAACCGAGCCTACGGGGAACGTGGCTTCCCGCTGCGCCAGGTCGCTTGAACGTTGTCGCCGGGTTCGCTGCCCGCGACTTTTTTGAAACTGTTTGAAGAGGAGGTTCCACATGCTGGGTTTGATGCAAGACCAACAGTTGCTGATCTCGTCGCTGATCGAGTTCGCAGACTGTCACCACGGCGATACCGAGATCGTCTCGCGACGTGTCGAAGGCGACATCCACCGCACGACTTGGCGCGAGGTCGCCGCGCGGTCGCGCCAGGTGGCCAATGCGCTCGACCAGGAGCAACTGGGGTTCGGCGACCGCGTCGCCACCCTGGCCTGGAACGGCTATCGCCATCTGGAGCTTTACTACGGCGTGAGCGGAACAGGCCGTGTGCTGCACACCGTCAACCCGCGGCTTCACCCCGACCAGATCGCCTGGATCACGAACCACGCCGAAGACGAGATCATGTGCTTCGACTTGAGCTTCCTGCCGATCGTGCAGCAGATCCATGGCGAGTGCCCCACGGTCAAGAAGTGGATCGCACTGTGTGACGCCGACAAGCTGCCCGCGGACAGCGGCATCCCGAAGCTGGAGAGCTACGAGGCATGGATCAGCACGCACAGCTCAACGTACGACTGGCCGAGCTTTGACGAGAACTCGGCCTCCAGCATGTGCTACACGAGCGGAACCACCGGCAACCCGAAGGCAGCGCTCTACAGCCACCGCTCCACGATGCTGCATACCTATGCCTCTGCCATGCCGGATGTGATGGCGATGTCGGCCCGCGATTCCGTGCTGCCGGTCGTGCCGATGTTCCACGTCAATGCCTGGGGCATTCCGTACTCGGCCGCACTGGTCGGCGCCAAGCTGGTGTTCCCCGGCCCGGCGCTTGATGGCAAGTCGGTGTTCGAGCTGATCGAAACCGAGAAGGTCAGCTTTGCGGCGGGCGTGCCGACCGTCTGGCAGATGATGCTGGGCCACATGCAGGCCAACGGCCTCGAGTTCTCGACACTCAAGCGCACGGTGATCGGCGGCTCGGCCTGCCCGCCGGCCATGATCGATGCCTTCCAGCACCAGTACGGCGTCGAGGTGCTGCATGCCTGGGGCATGACAGAGCTGTCGCCGCTCGGCACGCTGTGCACGTTGAAGAACAAGCACCTCACGCAAATGCCCGAACAGCAGATGGCCATCCGCCTGAAGCAGGGCCGGGGCATCTTCGGCATCGAGATGAAGATCGTTGACCCTGAAGGCAAGGTGCTGCCGTGGGACGGCAAGGCCTCGGGCGACCTGCTCGTCACGGGTCCGTGGGTGATCAAGAACTACTTCAAGGGCGAGAGTGATCCGCTGGTGCGCGACGCGAAGGGGCGTGGCTGGTTCCCCACCGGCGACGTCGCCACCATCGATGCCGACGGCTATCTGCAGATCACCGACCGCAGCAAGGACGTGATCAAGTCCGGCGGCGAATGGATCAGCTCCATCGAAGTCGAGAACATCGCCGTCGCGCACCCGGCGATCGCGATGGCGGCATGCATCGGCGTGGCACATCCGAAGTGGGATGAACGCCCGGTCGTCGTGGTGGTGAAGCAGCCCGGCGCGGAGGTTTCGTGCAAGGAACTTCTAGCTTTCTACGAGGGCAAGACCGCCAGGTGGCAGATCCCTGACGACGTGGTATTCGCCGAGTCGATTCCGATTGGGGCCACCGGGAAGATCCTGAAGGCCCGCCTGCGCGAGCAACTGAGCGACTACAGGCTACCGGGCCTGTGAGATGCGCGGTCTCGAACCGCGAAGTGAGATCTTCACTGGCCCGAGGGGCCAACCCTGAATACACAACTGAAATCAACTGGAGACAAGACATGACTTACCTATTCAACCGCCGTCATCTCGGCGCCGCCCTGGCCGCCACTCTCGCAATGCTGGCCTCGCCTGCCACGCTCGCGCAGGCCGGATCCGACAAGGTGCTTCGCATCGTCGTGTTCGGTCCGGCTGGTGGCACCACCGACATCGTGGCCCGGCTTTATGCGGATGGCTTGCAAAAGGAACTGAACCTGCCGGTGATCGTCGATCCGAAGCCCGGTGCCGGTGGCGCGCTGGCCGTCAATGAACTGATGCAAGCGCCGCACGACGGCAACACGGTGCTCGTCGCACTCAATGCGCTGGTGAGCGAGATCCCTCATATCGTCAAATTGCGCTTCGACATGGCCAAGGACATCAAGCCGATCGTTGACCTGGCGCACGGCGGGCTCGTGTTGGTGGGCAATCCGTCGGTGCCGGCGAAGAACGTCGCCGAGTTGGTCACTTATGTAAAGGCCAACCCAGGCAAGGTGAGCTACGCCTCCTACAGCCCCGGCACCTTGTCGCATGTGATGGGGCTGCAATTGAACAAAGCCGCCGGCATCGATATGGCGCATGTCGGGTACAAGGGCTCGACCCCGGGACTGGCCGATGTGATGGGCGGCCATGTGCCGCTGATGTTCGACGGGATCCCGACATCGATTCCGATGGTCAAGGCCGGCAAGGTCGTGCCTTTCGCGATCAGTCTGCCCCAGCGTTCGCCGATGCTGCCCAATGTGCCGACATTCACGGAGCTCGGCTACCCGCAACTCGAGGCGGTGATTTGGCAGGGCATGTATGTGACACCTGACGTGCCGGCTGCGGCACAGAATCGGCTGCGCGAAGCCGCGCTGAAGGTCATGGCGCAGCCCGCGATGCGCGAGCGACTGAAGGAGATCAGCGTCGAGGTCGGCCAGCCGCGGACGTCAGAGGAGATGACGAAGTCGCTGCGCGCCGACTACGAGCGCGTCGGCGCGGTGCTGAAGTCGATCAACTTCAAGGCTGAGTGAGCCACGGGCGCGGCCCACACCCGACCGACAAGGGTCCGATTCCACCAACCAAACCTTGAAGGGACACCCTGAAGGTCTGTTCTCGGCTGCGTTGCAGACATTCGGGGTGGATGCTCGAAAGTCGGCAGAGGGCCGAGCCTGTGTGAAAACTCCGTTGACTCACGTTTTCGAGGGTCCTTGACCCCTTGGAGCATTCGAGAAAACGCCGCCTGAGCCCATTTGAGAGGTCGACTTTCGGAATGACGTCGACCGCATCTCGTTTTCACACAGCCTCGGCCCAAACCGGCTGTACGCCGCGCTCCAAAGCCGCCGTTCGCGTGTGCTATCTTGCTGCGCATCTTCGAGGGGTGACATTCGGATGACCGACACGTTGAAGGCGCTTACGGAAGCCCAGATTGACGACGCAATGGGGCCTGTCCGAATGGCCTTCCCAAGGGCATCGTTCGCCCTTGACGACGTGCCCGCGTCCCTCCATCAACTCGCCCCCTATGCCGCACGCTGGGGCGTCGCCGATGATTCGGTCAGGGACAGCGTCATCAGAGGAACGCCCTTGACGCTCAAGCGGAACTTGAGGTGGATGGTCACCGTCCTCGACTACGCTCTGACGGAATGGCTGGCCGGTCCCGAATCTTTGAGCACCGAGCCAACGGACGCCTACGTTGCCTATTCGGCGATGCGGATGGCGGCCGACGGCATCAGCAGCAAGGACCTTCACGACTGACCGGGTGTGGCCGGATTCTGACCTAGCCGGGCCAGCACGCGCAGCACCCTGGCAGTTTCCTCGCTCCCCAGCGGGACCAGAGCGGCAAGCCTCAGCGGGAGCTTCCGGCGGCGCCGCGGCGGCTTGGCCTTCCGCGCTGGAGAGGACTCGTGCCGAGTCGGCGCATGCTTCAAAGCGGCGGATGGTGACGATGACGCCGGCCACGATGCCCAGGCGAGCAATCGCTCGCTTTGCGAACCGCGAACATGAAGCTCCGCCCGTCCGCACTCGATGTGCGCAGCCGAAGCCCTTGTAGGGTGAGATGAACCGCTGGTATCCGTCAATGGCAGCTATCGCGAAGGTCTTCATGTGCCTCGTCGGACGTCCGTACTGATCTTGCCCCCGTATCTCAGGACACGGCCTATACGCAATGTAGCGCCGGTTGTTCAAGTTGAGCGCGGCGTGTCTGCTCAACCCGTTGCCGCCTGAACTCGCGCGGCGATTTCATCTTCAAGCTCGAGTGCGGGTGAATCTCGTTGAAGTGCTCGAACGCAGCTGGCAATTGCGCCAGTACGGTCGGGGCGTCGCTGAGGTCCATGCGTCCCACGTAGTCACGCTTGAAGGTGTTGACGAAGCTTTCGGCCATGCCATTGCTCTGTGGACTGCACACTGGCGTATTGACCGGCGTCAGCCCGAGCGACTTGGCGATGCGTCGAGTCTCGTGGGCGATGTAGGCGCTGCCGTTGTCAGTCAGGAATTGCAGCGAGTAGCCCGCAGGAAGGGCCTCTACCGTGCCGAAGCGCTTTTCCACCGCCTCGATGAGCATCTCGCGCACCGGCTCGCCCGGCAGCCCTTTGCCCTCCCATGCTCGGAAGGCCACGATCTCGCGATCACAGCAGTCCTTGGCGAACGTGGCGGTGACGGTTTGTCCCGAGTCGCACTTGATCTCGAAGCCGTCCGAGCACCAGCGGGTGTCGCTGGCCTCAACAGACACGGTGCCAGTGTGCCTGCGGCTGGACTGCGGACGCCGCGGCGCCTTGGGCAACAGCAAAGCGTTGGCTGCCATGACGCGATAGACGCGCTTGGGATTCACACGCGGGGCGTCCACCCCCGCGCGTTGGCGATTGACCAGCGCGCAGGCTCGCCGATAGCCGTAGCTCGGCAGGTCCGTGATCTGCTCGCGGATGTCTGACAGAAGTTGTTCGTCACTGCGTGGCGTGCGTTGTGTGCGGCCATCGATCCACGAGGCCGATCGGTTGCGCAGCAGATGGACATTCGAGCGCGCCAACCCCAATGCCTGGCAGACGGTCATCATTGACCGTCCCCGGGCAACAAGGGCGAGCGCGCAATCCACTTTTTTTCGGCGGCGTACTCCACTGCCTCTTTGAGGATTTCGTTTTCCAGCGTTTTCTTGCCCAGCACGCGCTGCAACTTGGCAATCTCGGCGCGCGCCGCTGCGAGTTCAGAAGCTGGCACTACCGCCTCGCCAGCGGACACGGCCATCAGGGCGCCTTGGCGTTCGAGCTTGCGCCACTGGAACAGCAGGCTGGCGGCGACACCTTCCTGGCGAGCCACCAGCGACACGCTCATTCCCGGCTCGTTCGTATCTGGCGCTTCATGACAACAGATTTTGCCCTTCCCTTGATTCAATCGGAGCATCGAGATTGCATTTGGAAGTTCCCCATGAATGAAGTACGCAAACTGCTGGACCGCGAAGAGCTGCTGATGTTGCAGCGCAAGTCCACCTGGAAGGCAGCCTGGATGCTGTTGGTCAACTGGTGCCTGATCGCGGCCAGCTTTGCCGTGGTGATCGCCCGGCCCGGCATTGCCACGGTAGCGCTTGCTATGCTGGTGCTGGCCGGCCGCCAGCTGGGTCTGGGCATCCTAATGCACGAGTGCGCGCATCGCTCCTTCACGCCCTCTCGCCCGCTGAACGACTGGATCGGCCAGTGGCTGTGCGCCGCGCCGGTGTTCGCCGACCTGTCGATCTATCGCAGCTATCACATGACCCACCACGTGAAGACCGGCAGGGAGGACGACCCGGACCTGCCCAACTACCGTGGCTATCCGGTCAGCCCAGCCTCACTGGCGCGCAAGGTCCTTCGCGACCTGCTCGGCCTCACCGGCCTGAAGGCGGCCGCCACGCTCGCCGTGCTGTATGCGCATGCGGAGCCTGAGAAGCTGCGATTCGGCTACGCCTACAAGAAGCAGAGCGCCGAACGCGCGGCAATGGATAGCGATAGTCCCGGAAAGCGCAATGCGCGACACCTGCTGTGGAACGCCCGCCGCATCCTGCTCGTACATGCCTTGGCGCTCGCCCTGCTGTGGGCCTGCGGTCACGCGATCGTCTACCTGCTGTGGCCGGCGTCATGGCTGACCACGTACATGATGGTCAGCCGTGTCCGTAATGCGGCCGAGCATGGCGCATTACCGGGCACGGTGAGCCAAGACATCTGGTCGAACACGCGCACGGTCCTCGCGGCGTGGTGGGAGCGCCTGCTATTCGCTCCAAACTTCGTCAACTTCCACATCGAGCATCATTTGATGCCGACCGTTCCCTCGTACAACCTGCGGCGGATGCACCGGCTTTTGAGGGACAAGGGGTTCTTTCAGCAGGCCCACGTCGCCGGAGGGTATGTACAGGTCATACGGAGGCTCGTCAGCAAGCGTTGATAAGTAGTGAACAGCGATTCTGAGACTCAAGAACGGAGCCGCATCCTCTGAACCATCAGGTCATCTCCCTGAGCGCCGGCGCCCTCTTCGCCATGGCGCGGGTTCTCAAGACAGGCTTCCCGAGAGCGGTCATTGTCCAGGGCCCGGAAATGGCCGCGAGCACCCGTTCGCCGCCGCGCTTGGTAGCAGCCCTTCGGAGTGTTCACACTGTTGACCAAGGGCAGCTATCGGCGAGTTCGGCGAAGTGGCAGTCACGCCCATTTCCAGTCTTCCACAAAGGGCCGGTATCGGCTCATTCGTTGAGTACCTGCTTGGGCGATGAAGGGGGATCGGCGCACCTGCCGTCAATCCCACGCGCGCGGAGCCGGCGCTGCCGCCATCAGCGCAGAAGAAAGCCCTCGTAGCCCCAGCCAGCCTCCGCCAAGCAACGTTTCGCATAAGCGGGGAATCCGCCGGCCAGCTGCATGAACATTCGCGGCTTGCCCGGAATGTTGGCGCCCAGGTACCAGGAGTTGCAGCTCAGGAAGACCGTTTGCGCAGCGACCGCGTTGACATGCGCGACCCAGGCGCTTTCGGCCTCGTCGGTGGGCTCGATCGTGGCGTGACCCTGCGCGTCGAGCCAGGCGATGCAGTCGGCGATCCAGTCCACGTGGTGCTCGATCGAGAGGATCACGCTCGTGAAGGCCGCGGCGCTGCCCGCGCCGGCGATGTTGAACAGATTCGGGAAGCCGGCCACAGTCAATCCCAGGTAGTTCAGCGGCCCGTGGCGCCACTTGTCCTGAATGCGCAGGCCGCCCGGGCCACGCAGATCCAGCCGCATCAGCGTGCCGGTGACGGCGTCGAAACCGGTGGCGAGTACCAGCGTGTCGAAGGCGTACTCGCGCGCGCCGGTTCGCAGGCCACCTGGCGTGATGGCCTCGATCGGTCGCTCGCTGACGTCCACCAGATGCACGTTCGACCGGTTGAAGGTCTCGTAGTAGTCGTCGGCCACGCACATCCGCTTGCATCCGATGGGCTGGTGCGGCGAGAGCAGCGCCGCCGTCGCCCGGTCGTGCACCGCCTGGCGGATCTTCCTGCGCACGAACTCGGCCGCCAGGGCGTTGGCCTGCAAATTGGTCATGACGTCGCCGAAGGCCCCCAGCAGGGAGAATCCGCCGACGCGCCAGCGGGCCTCGAAAGCCGCGCCCCGCTCTTCGGGCTCGCAGCCAGCGCCGAGTTCGGGTTCATCGGCAGATCGCAGCCGAAGCCGGTGCGCATCTGGCGATTGCGAGCGCGAAAGCCCGGGTAGTCAGCCTTCACGCGGGCCTCTGGGGAAGGCCGGCGTGTTGGGTGTCGACAGCGGCCCGCTGGCCAGCACAACGAAGCGCGCACGCCAAGTCAGCGCCGCGCCATCCTCGCCCGTGCTGCCGATCTCCCAACGCCGATTGACATCGTCGAAGCGCGCCGCCGTCACGCAAGTGTTCAGGTGGATGCCGCTGCGCAGGTCGAAGCGGTCCGCGACTTGGTTGGCGTAGCGCAGCAGTTCGGGCTGCGAGGCATAGCGCTCTGTCCACTGCCATTCCTGCTGCAGGGCCTCGCTGAACGAGAAGGAGTACTCCAGGCTCTGGATGTCGACGCGGGCACCTGGGTAGCGATTGGCATACCAGGTGCCGCCCACGCTGGGCGCGGCCTCGAGCACCAGCGCCGACAGGCCCATCGCGCGCGCCTTTTGCAGCATGCAAAGGCCGCCGAAGCCGGCTCCGACGATCAGCAGGTCCAGCGTGTCTGCCGGGCTTGTGCCATCGGCCGTCATGCGGCGTCGCGATCGAAGCGCCTCCGCGGCGCAAGGAATACGGTGAAGCGTTGCGTGGTGATGCGGAACTCCCAGATCTCGAAGTCGATAGCGACCAAGGTGTTGGCACACGAACTGACGCCCCATGAGGCGATGGCTGCCTAGCCGCAGAATGCAGCGTGGTCGGGTGACTGTCGATGGGATGGCTGAAGTGTCTAAAGAACGGAGCTCAGGGAGCGCTCGACTGCGGTTCGGCCTTCCTGCCACACACCGATATACCTTCGCTCGAACTGACTTCCGGCGCCGAGGCTGTTTGATTTGCGAAGCGCCGCTGGAGCGACTGCTTCGAGGAGACCGAATCAGGGCGGTGAATGTCGCTGTGGGCCCATAAGAGCCATCTGCAACCCGCGTTGGGCGCGCACAAAGCCGACACTCAGACAAGAGGTCGTTTTGCACCGACGTTCATGCGTCGCCGCCGTCCCGCAACCTCTCCGAACTGCTGCCTGTACCACCGCGAAAAAGCGCTTAGCGCCGAGAAGCCCAGCAGTTCGGCCACTTGCGACAGCGGCCGTGTTCCGTCATCTACGTACTGCGCGGCCAGCTCGCGCCGGATGGTGTTCAACACGTCGGAAAAAGTCGTGCCCTCGCGCAATAAGAGTCGATGAACGGTGCGCTTGTGGACGCCGAGGTTCTCAGCCACCTGCTCAACTGAGCCCTGGCCCGAAGGCAGCAACACGAGCAGGATGTGGCGCACGCTGTCAATCGCGCTCATGGGACCCGAGTCGGCAGCTTCGAGAGTCCGCCGCGCATAGCGCGCCATCACCGGGTCGGCCATCGGATTCGGTGCATCCATGTCGCGCGTGGTGCAGACAAGCCCGTTGAAATCCTGTCCGAACTCGATGGCGTAGCCGAAGATGCGGTGGTGCAGACTCGGATCTCGCGGTGGTGCGTGCACGAAGCAGACCCGCAGCGGGTTCCATGCCGGCCCGAGGAAAAACTTCAGGCTGCGAAAAGTCACGCCGACCAGCAGTTCCGTCGCTTGCCGAGACGCTCCGTGATGGCGAACGAGAAACTCTTCGCGGAGCACGGCAATGCCGTTGCTCTCCTCGAGCTTCATGAACAGTGACTCGTTGAGCACGTGGCTATAGCGAGCCATCGCCCGCACGAAGCGCCGGACCGTGGGTTCCTCGCGCGCTACCAGCGCCACGGCGCCCAGGTTCGACAGTTGCCGCGTTTCGGCCATACGCAGGCCGAAATTGTCCAGCCCGCTAGCGATCGCCGAGGCCTCGAACAGGGCCCGTACTGCATCGCTCGGGATCCGCAGGTCAGGATCATGCAGGCAGGCCGGACTCAGTCCCACCTCGGCCAGCATGACTAGCGGGTTGAGCCCGGCCGCTCGCGCCACTTCGGGGTAGTTGGTCAGGCTGGCGCTGCGAATGAGGCTCGACATGGAGTTAGCCCTGTGTGTCCTCTTAGGTTAAATGCATGGCACCTTTGGTCAATCGGCAAATCCCCAGGTCGGAACAATCACTATCGAACCAGCCGCAGCGTGCAAGTCACCTGCAGCACCACCTTCAGGAGACACGACCATGGAACACGACACCGCCCACTCTTCATCATCGACTCCGGTCTGCGACCGCTTGCGCAGCACCGACAACTGGAATCCCAACTGGGAACCCTTCGCCGAACTCGACCCCGCGTGGACCGAGAAATTCATGTCGATGGCCATGGCGCCGATGCTGTCGGGCGTGCTCGATGCGAAGACAGTTGAATTCCTCGCCATCGCCGTGGACGCCTCGTGCACCCATATGTATGGGCCGGGCGTGCGCCGCCACATCCGCAAGGCGCTGGACCTCGGGGCCACGAAGGAAGAGATCACCGCCGTGCTGCAGTGCGTGAGCGTGCTCGGCATCCACACCATGAGCATCGGTGCACCCATCCTGCTCGACGAAATGGCCTCAGCTTCGGCGCGCTGAGCCGCCTCCCGACCCACTCCACTCCCCGAACTTCAAGGACAAAACATCATGCAATTCTTCGACGACTCCCTCCTCCCTGAAAACCAGCAACCCCTCGTCATCCAAGTCGCGCCCTACGGCCCCCAGTGGGACGCCAGCGACTCCGACGACATCGCTGTGTCGATGGACGCCCAGGTCCAGAAAGCGGTCGATTGCTGGAACGCCGGTGCCACCGTGCTGCACGTGCACGTGCGCGAAGACGACGGCAAGGGCAGCAAGCGCCTGTCCAAGTTCAATGAGATGCTGGCGCGCCTGCGCGAAGCGGTGCCCAAGATGATCCTGCAGGTGGGCGGCTCGATCTCCTTCGCCCCCGAGGATGACGGCCAGGCCGCCAAGTGGATGACGGACGATACGCGCCACATGCTGGCCGACCTGAACCCGCGTCCCGACCAGGTGACGATCGCCATCAACACCAGCCAGATGAATGTGATGGAGCTGATGACCGAGGCCGATGTCGCTGGCACCTCGCTCTCCAATCCCGCCTTGCAGGCAGCCTACACCGACATGATCGTGCCATCGAATCCATCGTGGCATGTCGAGCACCTGAAGCGCCTCACGGCCAGCGGAATTCAGCCGCACTTCATGCTCGGCAACGTGGCCCAGCTTGAGACGGTGGAGCGGCTCATTCGTCGCGGCGTGTACATGGGTCCGCTGATCCTGAATTACGTGGCGATCGGTGGCGGCTTCGCCGGTCTGAATCCGGCGGACATGATGGAGTTCGTGCGCCGCACGCCCGACGGCGCGGTGCTCACGCTCGAGACCCTGAACCGTCACATCTATCCGATGAACACGATGGCCATCGCGATGGGCATGCATGTGCGCGTGGGCATCGAGGACACACTGTTCGGGCCGACCGGCGAGCGCATGACATCGGTGCAGCAGATCGAGGCCATGGTGGCCATCGCACGGGTTCTGAACCGCGACATCGCCAGCGGTGTCGAGGCGCGCCGCATCTACCGGATCGGCGAGACCTACCGCAGCACCGAGGAGACGCTGGCGCGAATCGGATTCGCACCGAACAGGGCCCAGGGCCAGCGCGGCGTGCCGATGCGCGTCGCCGCCTGAGAACGCTGTTCTCCCCGGCGCCGATCCACGAGGACAACAGCATGTCGATCTCCCACGACCCGACTTCCGCGGCACCACGGTGGACCGAACTGCTTGGAGAGCAGGAACTGAGCGAGCGCGGACGCGGCTTTGCCCGCCGCGACGGCCACGAGATTGCGCTCTTTTGCATCGAGGACACCGTGCATGCGATCGCGGACGGCTGCCCGCACGCCGGCGCGTCGCTCGCCAGGGGCGCGCTCGATGGCACCACGATCCAATGCCCCGCACACGGCCTGCGCATCGACCTTGCAAGCGGCTGCATCCACGGCGCATGCGGCGGGCTCGCGGTGCGCACCTACCCCGCGCGCGTGCTTGACGGCCGCGTCGAGGTCGACCTCGGCGAAGCAGCGCACTGACACCCGGCCCTGGCGATACGCACACCACATATCAATTCGGAGACACACGATGCAACAACTGAAGACTCCCCTGCGCCGCGCGATGCTCGGCGCCCTTGCGGCCGTGTCCCTGCTGGCGATGGCACCCACCGCGCTGGCCCAGGGCTGGCCCAGCAAGCCGATCCGCCTGGTCGTCGGCGCGCCAGCGGGCGGCACCGCCGACACCGTCGCGCGCACATTGGCCGAGGGGCTGACGCCACTGCTCGGCCAGCCGGTGATCGTCGACAACAAGGCCGGGGCCATGGGCGCCATCGGCACGCAGGACCTGCTGCAATCACCGCACGACGGCTACACCTTTATGGTCGGCGTCAACGGACTGGTCACTGAGATCCCGCACGTTGCGAAATCCCGCGTCGACATGTTCAGGGACGTTAAGCCGTTGGCCCAGCTCACCCAAACCGGCCTGCTGCTCGTCGGCACTCCGTCGCTGCCGGCATCGAACCTGCAGGAAGTCATCGCCTACGTGAAGGCCCATCCGGGCAAGGTGAGCTATGCCTCGTACAGCACCGGCTCGATGTCGCACACCATGGGGCGGGAGTTGAACAAGCTGGCCGGCCTGGACATGACCCATGTCGGCTACAAGGGCTCACCGCCCGCGCTGCAGGACGTGATGGGCGGCCATGTGGCGCTGATGTTCGACGGTCCGGCGACTTCCGTTCCGCTGATCAAGGCCGGCAAGCTGAAGGCCTTTGCCGTCGGCGCGCCCAAGCGGCTGGCCGCGCTGCCTGACGTGCCTACCTTCACTGAACTCGGCTACCCAAAGATCGGCGACGTCGCCTGGATGGGCCTGTGGACCACGCCCGACGTGCCATCTGATGTGCAAGCCAAGCTCCGCGAGGCCACGCTGAAGGTGTTGCAGCAGCCGAAGGTGATCGAGCGCTTCAAGGAACAGGGCCAGGACATCGGCCTGCCGCTGACGCCCGACGAGCTGTCGAAGTCGCTGCGTGCGGCGTCTGACAAACACGCCGCCAATCTGAAGGCCATCGGCTTCCAGCCTGAATGAACACGAATCAAGGAACACACATCATGAACGGACAGATGATGCAGCAGCCGCTGCTGATCTCCACCTTGCTGACGCATGCCGAACGCCACCACGGCGAACAGGAAATCGTCTCGCGATGCGTCGAAGGCGACATCCACCGCACCACCTATCGAGAGCTCGCCGCTCGGGCGCGGCGCGTGGCCAACGCGCTGGCGCAGCGCGGCGTCACATTCGGAGACCGCGTCGCCACGTTGGCGTGGAACGGGTACCGCCACATGGAGCTGTACTACGGCGTCTCGGGCTCGGGCGCAGTGCTGCACACGCTCAATCCGCGGCTGCACCCCGACCAGGTGGTGTGGATCGCCGACCACGCCGAAGACCAGGTGCTGTTCTTCGACCTGACCTTCCTGCCGCTCGTCGAGGCGATCGCGGGCCGCGTCAAGACCATCAAGGCCTTCGTCGCGATGACCGACCGCGCCCACATGCCGGCCTCGACCAAGATACCCGGCCTCCTGTGCTACGAGGAACTCCTGACCGACGCGAGCGACCGCTACGACTGGCCAAGCTTGGACGAGAACAGCGCCAGCTCGCTGTGCTACACCTCAGGCACCACCGGCAACCCGAAGGGCGTGCTGTACAGCCATCGCTCGACATTGCTGCACACCTACGCCGCGGCGCTGCCCGATGCCCTGAACTGCTCGGCGCGCGACTCCATCCTGCCCGTGGTGCCGATGTTCCATGTCAACGCCTGGGGCCTGCCCTATGTCGGTTGCGCAGTCGGCGCCAAGCTCGTCTACCCCGGTCCGTTCCTGGACGGCAAGAGCCTGTACGAGCTGTTCGAGGCCGAGGGCGTGACGATGTCGGCCGGCGTGCCCACCGTCTGGCAGGGCCTGCTCACGCACGTCGAGTCGAACGACCGGTCGTTCAGCACCATGCGCCGCACCGTGATCGGCGGCTCGGCCTGCCCGCCGGCCATGATGCGCGCCTTCCAGGAACGCCATGACGTGCAGGTGCTGCACGCCTGGGGCATGACAGAGGTGAGCCCACTGGGCACCGTCTGCACGCTCAAGCCGGCGCAGCTGGCGCTGGGCGACGAAGAACGGCTCGCGGTCCGGTCCAAGCAGGGGCGCGCCGTGTTCGGCGTGGATCTCAAGATCGTCGATGCCGACGGCAACGAACTGCCCTGGGACGGAAAGACCTCGGGCGAGCTGATGGTGCGCGGCCCCTGGATCGTCGCGAGCTACTTCAAAGGCGCCGGTGGCGACCCACTGGTGGACGGCTGGTTCCCGACCGGCGACGTCGCTGTCATCGACGCCGACGGCTTCATGCAGATCACCGACCGCGCCAAAGACGTCATCAAGTCCGGCGGCGAGTGGATCGGCTCGATCGACCTGGAGAACATCGCGATGGCACACCCTGCGGTGGGCATGGCCGCCTGCATTGCCGCATTCCATCCGAAGTGGGACGAGCGCCCGCTGCTGGTGGTGGTGAAGAAGCCTGGTGTCGAGGTCACGCGCGAGGAACTGCTGGCCTTCTACGACGGCAAGATCGCCAAGTGGTGGACGCCAGACGACGTGGTGTTCAGTGACACGATCCCGCTCGGCGCGACCGGCAAGATGCTCAAGCACCGCCTGCGCGAGCAGTTCAAGGACCACAAGCTGCCGACGGCCTGATGCCATGACCACCACACCCACGATCGGCGCGGTCCCCGGCCGCGTGCGCTTGCTGTTTCCGGGGGTGCTGGCCTGTGGCGTGGTCGCTGCGGCCTCGACCTTCCTCGCGGAGCACTATGGTGCGCCCGTGATGCTGTTCGCGCTGCTGCTGGGCATTGCGATGAACTTCCTCTCCGGCGAGGGCGCCTGCAAGCCGGGCATCGAATTCGCGGGCCGGACGCTGCTGCGCATCGGCGTCGCGCTGCTCGGGGTTCGGATCACCGTCGGCCAGGTCGTCGAGCTCGGATGGCAGCCGGTGGCAATCGTCGTGGTTTGCGTCGCGACGACGATCCTGTTGTCGATGCTGGCGGCGCGCCTGATGGGGTTTCAGACCCTGTTCGGCCTGCTCAGCGGCGGGGCCACCGCGATCTGCGGCGCTTCCGCGGCGATGGCGCTGGCCGCAGCGCTGCCGAACCATCCGCTGAAGGAGCGGGCGACGCTGTTCACCGTCGTCGGCGTGTCGGCGTTGTCGACGATGGCGATGATCGTCTACCCGATGATCGCGCAGGCCATGGGACTGGACCCGCGTGCCGCCGGGGTGTTTCTCGGCGCGACGATACATGACGTGGCCCAAGTGGTCGGTGCCGGCTACAGCATGTCGCAACGGACGGGCGACGTGGCCACCTTGGTCAAGTTGATGCGCGTGGCCATGCTGTTGCCGGTGATCGTCTTTGCGGTGATGTTGTCGCGCCGCCAATCCAGTCAAACGGGTGGCCGGCGCCCACCGCTCCTTCCGGGCTTCGTCATCGGCTTTGTGCTCCTGGTGGCGGTGAACAGCACGGGCTGGCTGCCGTCGGTCGTCGTCAAGGGCGGCAGCGATTTCTCGCGATGGTGCCTGGTGGCCGCCATCGCGGGCATCGGCATAAAGACTCAGTTGAAGGATCTGGTCACCGTCGGCCTCAAGCCCGTGATGCTGATGATGGGCGAGACGGTCTTGCTGGTCGTGCTGGCGCTTGCGTTGATGCAGTGGCTGGCCTGAGTCCTACGCGCTGATGCTCGAGGCTAGACGCCCAGTAGACGAGTAGGACGCGGTGCACCGTAAGCACGCGCACGCGGACAAGCAAGAGCAATTCCGGCCAATGTGGTCCAGGTTATGAAATTCCTCGCAGTCGCCCGTTGCCTTGGTTAGGCGCGACGTAGAGCGCCCGGAAGCCGACCTTTGCGTACCTCCGGTTGTGGGCCGCGAGTACCAGTTCGCGGTCGTGCTTGGTAGCTGACCTTCGCAGAGCGCGCTGCTGTCCAAGGGCGCCTATAGGCGGGTTTGGCAAACAGGCAGTCCCGGGCCGGGAGCCGTCGGTCGACGTTAGCGCCAGGAGCAGTCACTCGACGGCGCGCTCAACCCGAGGTGGACGATTCAGATGCCACCCCGCGTCGCGCGTCGACGACCGTGCTACGGCTGGATATTTTGGTTCATGTGGAACAGGTTGCCCGGGTCGTACTTGCGCTTGATCGACGCCAGCTTGTCGTAGTGCGGTCCGTAATTGTCCTTGACCCGGCCCTGGTCGTCCTCGGCCATGAAGTTGATGTAGCCGCCTGCTTGCGAGTGGGGCTCCAGGGCTTTGTAATAGTCCTTTACCCACTTCGTGTTCCTGGCGTTGTCAGCGGGATCCGGCCACATCCCAGCGATCACGGTCGCGAAGCTCGCGTCGCGATGGCCCCATGCGGTCGCGTCCGGCCTCACGCGGTGGCAGGCTCCGTTGATCGGGTAGATGTGCATCGTGGAGTTCACCACCGGCACCTGCGGCCCGAACCGGGCGTGGGCCTCGATCGCTCCATCCGTCAACTCGGTCGCGAATGAGGCCTTCCAGTAGTGCTGCAAGCCCGGAGGCAGCAGCGCATCGAAAAGGCCGTTGATCACGTAGTACGGCATCGGCGCGACCATCTCCGCAACGACCGGCGCCGCGCCGCGTATCTTCGCCATTTCCGCGTCCGCCTTGTCCATCGGCCCGGCCCAACACGAGACGATCGCAATGAACGTCTTGCCATGGTCCTCTGCTTTGATGAACGGCAGTGGCGGGGCAATCTGGAACGCTGGGAACAGCCCCATTTCCTCCGGTGCTTTCGCCACATAGTCGCGGTAGAACTGCAACACCTCGCGCACCTTCTCGATCGGAAAGAAGAAGATGCCTGCCGTAATGTCCTTGACCGGGTGCAGCTGGTACTCGAACGAGGTCACCACGCCGAAGTTCCCGCCTCCGCCGCGGATTGCCCAGAAGAGATCCTCGTTCTCCGCGACACTCGCCACGCGGAACTGTCCGTCCGCCGTTACGAGATCCGCCGAGAGCAGGTTGTCGAGCGATAGCCCGAACCCGCGCGTGAGGTAGCCGATGCCGCCGCCAAGCGTCAGCCCGGCGATGCCGGTCGAGCCGATGATTCCACCGGTCGTCGCCAAGCCGAACGGGTACGTCGCGTGATTGAAGTCGGCCCACAGGGTCCCGCCGCCTGCCCGCGCCGTCTTGCGATTCGGATCGATCCGCACGCCCTTCATCTGCGAGAGGTCGATCACGACGCCCCCTTCGCACGTCCCGAAGCCGGGAACGCTGTGCGACCCGCCGCGCACCGACAGATCGAGGCCGTTCTCGCGCGCATACTCGACGCCGGCCATCACGTCGCCAACGTCGACCGCACGGATCACGACCGAGGGCCGCCGATCGATCATTCCGTTGTAGACCTTGCGCGCCCCTTCGTAGCCGTCGTCGGTGGGAGTGATCACCTGCCCGCGAGCGCGCTCCCGAACACCGTCGATCGTCGGCTTGGCCATCGTTGTCATCGCCGCACCTCCGCTTCTGTTGCAAAACTCGGGCGAACAATATGCGCCCGATGAGAAGCCCAGTCAATGACGCAGGCTCGGGCCGTCGTGGCGCGCAATCTCTGCGAACACCCGCTGCTGCGCGGCGCAAGCCATGCACTACCCGGGCCATCCCGGTGCGCGGGACAGCGCGGCCGCCTGAAAGCAGAACGGCTGACTTGAATGTCGGATTCAAAGCGGGGCGAGCAGCCGCTACGGGGCCGCGAACTTGAGTTCGCCGCCGAACCCGGCAGGTACTCGAGGGCCTGGAACCCGTGCGGCAGTCGCTGGAGGCCCAAACTGCAAATTCAAATCGAGGGTGACCAAATGAGCAAGATGCAAGGCAGAGGCACGGCCGAACCAAGCCCACGACTCATGCCGTGTCTTTCCGCCCTCGTCGGCAGGACTATCGCGTTGCGGGGCTGGATTGACGCGAAGAAGGGATTGCGAGGCGGGCCCCGTCCATGCCGTAACCCAGGCTCTCGAAGGGTTCTAGGAAACACAGCGGCACGCCTTGCAGCAGCAGACTGCGCATCATCAGCTTGCCCGGCTCGTCCCAACACCCGGGCCAACACAGACGTGAATGATGTGAGTGGGGCATCATGAGGGACGACGCCCTCGTGGCCTAACGGCGAAAAGTTCCCTCTGCTCAAGTCCGACGCGTCCTAGACTAGAAGACGAAGATCTCGATCATCATGCGACTTCATCACCGCCCGCGTCATCGGACGCATCGACTCTCATGGATGCTGGCCCTGCAGCTTGGCCTCGTCCTCGGCGGCTGCGCCAGCCTGCCGGACCAGGTGAGCAAGACGGGATCCATCACCTTGGCCAACACCGACGACACGCGACTGGCCCGCGATGTGCGCAACGACATGGCGGCCCATCCGGCCAAGTCCGGCATCCATCCGCTGCAGAATGCCGAAGACGCTTTCGCGGCCCGCATCGTGCTGGCGCGGCGTGCGGAGCGCAGCCTCGACCTGCAGTACTACATCTGGCGCCGCGACACCACCGGCGAGCTGATGTTCGAGGCGGTCTGGCAGGCCGCCGAGCGCGGGGTGCGGATACGCCTGCTGCTCGACGATGCCAACACCAGCGGCCTGGACCCGACCCTGGCAGCGCTGAATGCGCATGCGAACATCGAGGTCCGCCTCTTCAACCCGTTCGCCAATCGCGGCTTCAGGGTCGGGGACTTCGCGCTCGATTTCTCGCGCCTCAACCGACGCATGCACAACAAATCCTTCACCGCCGACAACCAGGTGTCGATCGTCGGCGGACGCAACATCGGCGACGAGTACTTCGGCGCCAATATGGAGATCGGGTTCCAGGACCTGGACGTGCTTGTGGTCGGGCCGGTGGTGCAACAGGTCTCCGACCAATTCGACTTGTTCTGGAACAGCCCATCGGCCTATCCGGCATCGAGCCTGTTGCCCAGGTCGCGGCCCGGCGCCACCGAAATGCTTAGGCAGAGCTGGGAAAAGGTGCACAGCGACCCCCAGGCCCAACGCTACGTGGAGGCGGTACGGCGGACGCCACTGCTGGGCGAACTCGACCAGCATTCGGTGGGTTTTGAATGGACCAGCGCGCGCGTGCTGCACGACGACCCCGCCAAGGTGCTGGAGCCGACCGATCGCAGCGATCTGCAGATGCTGCCCCAGTTGCTCGCCCAGATGGGCCAGCCGAAGCTCGAGGTGGACCTCGTGTCACCCTACTTCGTGCCTGGCCGCAGGGGCACCGACGACCTGGTGAAGCTGGCACAGAGCGGTGTCAAGGTCAGGGTGCTGACCAATTCTCTCGCCGCGACCGACGTTGCGCCGGTCCACGCCGGCTATGCTAAGTACCGGAAAGAACTTCTTGAGGGTGGCGTCACGATCTACGAACTGAAGCCAGGTATTGGTGTGGCTGGTCCCGACAGGGATGCCGATTGGGACATCGACGCTGCGCGCAGGGGCCCGCCAGGCAGCGGCGGCAGCCAGGGGAGTTCGGCCGCGAGCCTGCACGCGAAGACCTTTGCCGTGGACCGCGAACGCATCTTCGTCGGTTCATTCAACCTCGATCCGCGCTCCTCGCGCCTCAACACCGAAATGGGCGTCGTCATTGACAGTCCGGTGCTGGCGGGCCAGCTCCACCAGATGTTTGAAACCCGCACCCCGCAAGATGCCTACCATGTGCAACTGACGCCGGACGGCAACGGCATGGAATGGGTCGAATCCGGCCCGCATGGGGCGACGCGGCACACTTTCGAGCCAGGCGCCAGTCCCTTGAAACTCCTGTACCTCGACTTGCTCGAAGCGTTGCCGATCGAATGGATGCTCTAGATTCGTTGACCAGATTGAGTCTGCATTGAGTCAAGCAGCACAGTCAGTCCAGAAAGCGCACTCGGCCCGACTCGAGTTCGTAGAACGCGCCGATCAGCTTCCATGCGGAGGCACTTGGTATCAGCCACAGGAATCCCAGTTCTTTGTGGTGAATCCACCTATTAGCCCGCCCCGGTTTTCGTTAGGTCCGGTTGACGTTGCGGCTGTAGCCTCAGTGTTTGTCAACTACTCCTCCGCGCCCTTTTCAATCAACGCTGCGCCGGTCAGGCCGAACATCACAACACCCATTCGCAGCCTCGAGCGGGCCCAGCAGCTTGCAGGGCTGGTCATGACCACATTCCCTAGCCCAGCGAACTGAAGTTCACTGCGGAGTGATACACCGCCTCGTACGACTCATCGAACTCGGGGTCGATTTGCTTTCGGTGTCCAAAGTGACGGTGCGCATCTCCACCAACGGTGCGGGGTCGGTTGGCTGAGTTGTTGATTTCGCGAGCATTGCTGTGCACTTCTTTGCGACGTATCGTCTGCGGCCCCCTGAACGGCGAAGGAGCGCGGCGATGCAAGGCTGGCAGACGTCCTACGAGGCCGAAGCAGCAGTACGCCGCTGGAGGGCGTGGGGCTTCACTGCACGCACCCCATGCCGCGTAGAAAGCATGCTCGTCATTCGCGAACCCGTCTGAGAGACCCCCGGCCTTGTGCATGAGGTCCTCCCGCGGGGAGCCCGTCATGCCAGTAGCAGCCTCACCCGCCGCCAAGTACGATTCCGGTGCTGATGCGCCTTTTCGACAACCGATGACAGCCAGGACGCCGCCCCTCATGAGCACCCGCGAATCCCGCACCATTGCCCGCAGCCGCAAGGCCGCCGCAGGCGCTGCTATCGGCATCGCCTTGTGCGCTGTCGCTGTCGGTTGCACGGGCAGGGACGATCGATATACGCTGTACCGTGACAGCGTGGTAGACCCCACCCGGCGCGTCCACGTCGCGACCTTTGACGCCGCCGACGGCGACGCAAACAACCGCGACAACTGCGAAGCGGCACGGGCGGTGTTTCAGGCCCACCCTGGTATTAGAACAAAGTTCTGGTGCGAGAAAGGACCCTTCAAGAAAACGGCGACGCGGCGCTAAGGACCGGAGCGCCCAGACCCAGACGAGCGCCGTGCGGGAACGCGGCGGCCAGGTTTGACCCCCTTGCCGACCATCGTGGCGGTTGGCAGTCCGGCGTATCCCCGCTGAGTCCCACCGTGTTAAATCGAGCGCGCACAGGGGAACTGGACCTTATCCGCAGGTCCCTGGTCCAGGCCCAGGTGAAGGAGGCACTACTAGCCGCAAGGCTCTCGCCATTTGATGACGGGGCATGCCGAAAGACTCGAGGCTGGCGGCCGCCACGCGCTAGCCCGTCGTTGGGCACCATTGCCCTCGTGGGCGGTGCCTCGGTCTGCAGGCAGACGATCACCTCGTTGTCCTTGTCGATGTAGCGGCTGGTGCGCGAGGATGCTGGAAGGAATCTGCGACACGTCCAGGATGCCTTTGTCCCGCTCCTCCGTCAGCGGGGGGCTGCAGCGTCTTCCACGAGCCCTTCGTGCGTTCGGTAGCCGGCGCGAAGAAGCGCCGTCGGTGGCGAACTGCACGACCTACTTCGCTCCTGCCCTTTCAGCCAGCGTCCTGACCATCTGCTGCAAGATCGCCATCAATGCGGCGCCGGTCAAGCCGAACATCAGCACGCCGTTGGCTGCCTCGAGCGGGCCCAGCAGCTTCCAGCGCTTGGTCATCACCACATCGCCGTAGCCCAGCGAACTGAAGTTGACTGCGGAGTGGTAGACGGCCTCGTACAACTCGCTGAACTCGCCGAGCAGGATGAACAGCAACCCCCAGATCATGATCTGGAGAAAGTTGCCCAGGATCAGCACGATCATTACGACCAGGAGCGAGCGGATCTGGACGAAGGGTCCCGGAATGAGAGCGTCGCGGTGCGGTCCGGAGTAGTAGCGAATGCTCCAGAACGTGAAGGCCGCCTGCAGCGCCAGGCACAGGAGGATGGTCGGCAGGCCGATCGCCAGATTGGTCAGCATGGTGCGATTCCTCCGCTCAGCCTTGCCTGAAGAACAGCGCATGGGATCTGGCGGTTCGCCAGTGTTCCAGCGCCCAGACCGTCACCCACGCGTAGAGCGCCACGGCGACGAACAGAGCCACGCGCGTGGCCGACGCCTTGAGCACATCTTTGCCGCCGGCACTGTCCTCGATGGCCGGTCCCAGCAGGAGCAGCACCGTCACCAGGGACTGGACCCAGAAAGATGGCGGAAACGCGCCGGGCCGGACCCGGAACAGCCGCGTCCCCACCCACAGCGCGGCCGCGGCCATCCACAGCATCAACATCCACAGGTTGGGTCGAAGCGCAAGGCCGAACCAGAGGCAGCCGGCGATTGCCGCGCCCATCAGCGTGGACCCCACAAGCTCCTGCCCGGCGGAACGGGTGCTGGTGGAGCCGGCCTGCTGGCCCAGCGCCACGGACTTCATGACGGCGGCGACGTAGAAGGAGGGATTGGTCAGCGCGAGCACGAAGACCGGCATGACGACCACGACGGCGCGCAAGGCAATCCAACTCGCAGACTCGCGTGTCGGAACCTCCGCTGCGGCCCTGCGGCCGGCGCGCACGGGAGGATCGGGGAAGAGCGCGTGCGAAATGCCGCTGACCAGCACGCCGATGCAAAGGCCTACCGCCAGGGTCGCGCCGATCTGCAGGGCCAGGGCCTGTTCCACCACCCCGACCACCGGGATCAGGGCGATCGCCATCACCAGGATCGTCGCCAGCGGATTGGCACTCCGCACGCCCGAATAGAACACCGCGTAGAGCAAGACACCGGTCAGCAGCACGCCGGTCAGCGCGTAGTTTTCGAGGACGGGAACCATCAGCACACCGGCCATCATCAGCACGGCAATGACGAGGGCGAGGACCATGCCCTTGAAGAGCGGAATCGGCGGACCCGGCTTGCACAGGATCAGCACGGCGACCACGCACACTGCGTAGGGCGCCTTCAGCGCCAGGCCGTAGGCGACCAGCACCGCGAGAACGAGACCGATGGCCAGCCGCAGCACGGCCTTGTCGGCCCGGCCCATCCGGCGCTTTTCAATGGACATAGGACAGCACGCTCATCATGTGGATGAAGGCCGTTCCCAGCCAGTTCATCAGTCCATGCTCGCCCGTATAGACCAGCACCTCGGCCTGCCCCCCGACCCGCACGGCGCGCAGCTGCTCACGCTCGGACGGATCGAACTCGATGGCGACCGGAAAGCGCTGCGCCTGCCGCAGCCAGTCGCGGCTGTTGTCGATCGTCGGCAGCGTCCCAGGCTGCGCGGGCTGCCCGCTGGCGACGCCGCTGCCGACGCTGCGCACCCTGCCCTTGAGCACCTTCCCTGGCATCGCGTCGAGCACGATCGCCACCGCGTCGCCGGGCTTGATGTTGCCGAGGTTGTTCTCGGTCATGTCCGCGCTGATCCAGAGGTCGTGAACGGTGACCAGCGTCATGAGCGGCGCGCCGGCCTGCACGAACTGCCCGACGTCGGTGCGCAGGTCAGTCACCAGGCCGCCAGCGGGTGCGCTGACGGCCGTGCGCTGCACGTCCAGCTCGGCCTTTTCGACGGCCGAGCGAGCACTGACCAGTTGCGCGTTCTTGTCGCCACTCTCGCCCGCAGCCTCCAAGGCTCGGATCAGGTCCACCTTGGCGGCCTGCTCCTGGCTGAGCGCCTTGACCCGGGCGGCCTGCGCGCTCTGGACCCGGCGCAGGGAAATCGCGCCAGGGTCTTCCGCAAAGATCTGCTCCAACCGTGTGGCATCCTGCTGCGCGTAGAGAGAGTTGGCTGTTGCCGCCCGCAGCCCGGCCTGGGCGGCATCCACCGAAGCCACCGACGCGTTGACCGAGCGCCGGACCGACTCGTAGTCGGACCGGCTGCGTTGCAGTGCGATCCGGTACTGCGTCGGGTCGACCTCGAAGAGCGGCTGTCCCGGCTGCACCCCGTCGTTGTTCTTGACGTGCACTTTGAGCACCCGGCCCGACACCTCCGCCGCCACCGGCACCACGAAGGCCTGCACCCGGGCCTGCGACGTGTAGGGCGTGAGGCGATCCGACACGAAATACCAGGCCAGGCTGGCGACGATGAGAACCAGCACGACGATCGCGCCGATGCGGGCGCCCTTGCCGGACTCCGGTGGTGGTTCCGCGGGTTGCTGGGTTTCTTCGCTCATGGTCTTGTCCGCTCCGGAGTGGGCAGCGCATCGGCGCCGGGCGGCGGCAGAGGCTCTGCCAGGAGGCCCTTCCAATCGCTGCGCCGACCCAGGGTCTCCTGCGTGGCATCGTCGAGCACGGGCCGGCTGCGGGCCGCCTCCCAGCCGCCACCCATGGCCTTGTAGATGGCGACCAGGCTCTGCGACTGGCTGCCACGGCTGGCGACCAGCTGGTCTTGCTCGGCGAAGAGCGTTCGCTGCGAATCGAGCACGCGCTGGAAGTCGACCAAGCCTTCGTTGTACTGCCGGTCGGCGATTTCCAGCGAACGCTTCGCGGCCGTCACCGCCTCGGCCAGCAGCGTGATCTGCTCCCCGGTCTTGCCAAAGGCGACCGACGCGTCATCGATCTCTCGGGCGGCCCGCAGCACCGTGTCCTGGTACTGCTCATAGAACTGCTGGAACCTCGCGTCCTGCAGCAGCACGGTGTTGGTCAGTCGGCCATGGTCGAACACGTTCCACACGAGCCTGGGTCCGATGACACCACTCAGGATCCGCGGCGACCCGTCGACCGATGTGGCCGAGAGGCCCACGGAGCCCAGCAGCGAAATCGAGGGATAGAGGTCCGCCACGCTCACGCCGATCAGCGCGGACTGCGCGGCCAGCTGCATTTCTGCCGCCCGCACGTCCGGACGGCGTCGCAGCAGTTCGGCCGGCATGTCGACGATGACGTCGAGGCCGGCCTGCGGAATGCGTTCCTTCCCTCGCTCCATCTCGGGCAAGGGGCCGGGCGGGCGGGCCAGCAGAATGCTCAAGGCGTTCTGCGTCTGGCGCAGGGCGATCTCCAGCTGGGGCACGGTCGCGAGCGTGCCCAGGTATTGGGCCCTGGCCTGCTGGACGTCCAGTTCGGACTCGTTGCCGCTCCTGAAATGCAACTCCGTGATCTGCAGGCTGCGCTTTTGCAATCCGGCGTTCTCGCGAGCGATCCGCAGCCGGAGTTCCACCGTACGGATCGAGGTGTAGAAGCCGGCGACCTGGGCCGCCATCAGCACCTGGATGTCGTCGTACTGGGCAATGCTGGCGAGATAGGCAGCGTCCGCCGACTCGATGCTGCGCCTGAACTTGCCCCAGAAGTCGATCTCCCAGCTCACGTTCAGCCCGGCACTGGCAGTCACCGCACTGGTGTCGCGTCCGCTCGAACGCTGCTCGCCCACGCCGAGCACTTCGCCGGTCGCCTGCTGCACCTGCGGATAGCGCGTGCTGTCGGCAATGCCGAGCTGGGCGCGCGCCTCCATGATGCGCATGCCGGCGATTCGCACGCTGGGATTGACGCGTTGGGCCTCGGCCACGAGCTGGTCGAGCACAGGATCGTTGAAGTTGCGCCACCACTCCTGCATCAACCCATTGCGCGGACGTCGCGGGTCGGCAGCGAGGGCTTCGAGAGAACCGCCGGACCAGCCGGACAGCCAGGGCACGCGCGGCCGCTCGAAATCGGGGCCCACCGTGGTGCACCCCCCGAGCATCGCGGCGGCGCCGGCCAAGGCCATCATTCGCACCCTCGATGTCTTCGAAGGCATCGCGCGCATCGGTTCAGGACACGTTCGGCAGTTCGCTCTCGATCTCGACGACGTCCGGATCGGTGTTGACCCAGCGCATGAGAATCTGATACCCCAGGCTCAGTGCAGTGGCTCCCACGAACATGCCCAGGATGCCGGCACCGGCCAGGCCGCCCAGCGCACCGATCAGGACAATCGGCATCGGGGCATCCACCCCCCGGCCCAGCAGGAGCGGCTTCAAAACGTTGTCGAGCATGCCGGAGACCACCAGGAGCACGCTATAGATAACGGCCGGCACCGTCTCGAAATTTCCACTCAGCCAGATGTACGCGATGACGGGAAGGGAGACCAGGAGCGCCGGCACCTGCGCAATGCCTAGCACGAGCACGATGATCGCCAGCACGCCTGCAAAGGGAATGGCGGCAATGATCATGACGATGCCCATGACCATGGCCTGGATGAAGGCCACGCCGACCACGCCCAGGGCCACCGCGCGAATGGTCTGGGTCGACAGGTCGGCGAACTCCACGCCCCGCCGGGTGCCCGCGACGCGTCCAAGGATGGACCTCGCGGATTCGGAGCCCGCCTCCCCGAAGGCCATGATGATGCCCGCGATGATGAAGGAGAACACGAAGAGCAGCACCGACCCCGCCATGCTGGCCACCATCTCCAGCGCCTTGGTGGCCAGTTCCGTGAGTTGTGGTTGCAGCCTCTTGACCACCGACGGCAAGTCCTTTTCGGCCAACGACCAGGCGCCACTCACCTTCTTGCCGACGACGGGCCACTCCGCCACGCCGGGCGGCGGCGGTGGAACCTTCAAATCGTCGTCGCGGAGATTGACGATGGTCTCATAGACCGAATCGCCCAACGAGCTCAGTACCACGGCCGTGGGCGCCACGACCAGCGTGATGCCGACCAGCACCAGCAAGGTGGCCGCCAACCCCTGTTTTCCACCCAGCCTGCGGGCCAGCGCCTGATGGCCCGGGTACATCGTCACCGCCAGGATCAGCGCCCAGGCCATCATCGAGATGAAGGGCGAGAAGATCCGGAAGCACAGCAGGGTCAGGGCCAGTACCAGGCCGGCCCGGATGAGCACGTCCATGAGCTTCCTGGACATCCGTGTTTCGCGTACGAGATCAGGCGTGGAGGGCGTTGTCATGACTCGACCTTCGAAAGTAGACGACGTAGGAATTTTCCTGCGTCGCTTCTTCTTTGACTTGACAACTCTCAACACGGCGGCATTCATCCCTGATCGGGCCTGCGCCGTTCCCGGCGATGTGGCAGGCCGATCCAGAAACGTTGCGCCCGTTCAGGGCACGCCGCGTTGATCTATCAACTGGAGACGACTCGTTCTTCGACCCGGAACAGGAAATGGGCGACCATCACGTCCCCATTGGCCATCGCGGTCGCGTGCATCCGGAACCAGCGCTGCTCCTCTTGTGAATGACACGGATAGTCGCACGCGAAAGCCACCCTCCCCTCGTACAGCACTTCTTCGAGACCGCGCAGAACCTTCAGCGCGGATTCGTCGTCGAGCGAACTGCGTCGGCAGACTTCCAAGTAGTTCGCACCTGGGCCAATGGATGCGGCGCCCGGATTCCCATTGCAATCGGCGAACTGTGTCCACGCCCGGTTGACGAATCGAATCGTGCCGTGGCGGTCCACGACCGCCACGATCCCTGCAATGGCGTCGATCACATCCTGCAGCGTCTGATCGGTAGCGCGGCTCAGGAGTCGAGGCAGGGCACGGCCGTCGTCCAGCGCGGCGTACATCGAACACGCGCTAGAGCGGTCGATTGCCGCGGTTGATCCGGACGGAGAGCCGAACGCCAATGACGCCCCGGTCAGTGGAATCACGACCTCCAAGACGGTGCCCTGTGCGGGCGTGCCGTCGATATGCATGACCCCGCCGTGAGCCCGAACTCGCTCCTGCATACCCAGGATGCCGAATGACTCGGACTTGCGCCTGTCCGCGGGTTCCATGCCCCGGCCGTTGTCCCTCACGCGAAGCGCGATTGAATTCTCCCCGGCCTTCGCCAGCTGGATGTGCACTTCGCTTGCACGGGAATGCTTGTTCACGTTGTTCAGCGCCTCCTGGGCGACTCGATACAGGCAGATGGCAACCGCCGGGGCATCCAGCAACTCACTGGCCACCTCATCGACAGCGTCGATCTCGCACGCGATGCCGGACTGCTCGCCAAACTTGCTTGCCATCGCCTCAAGCGCCGGCAGCAGGCCGAGGTCTTCCAGCATCGGCGGACGCAGGTCGTTCACGATGCGGCGTGTCGACACAATGGCCCGCTCGGCCAGCCGATCGACGCCCGCGACCAGCGCCGGCAGTCCCGAGGCATGGGCGCCGAAGCGATCGGTGATGACTTGCAAGTCCATGCGGATCGCGGCCAGGGTCTGCTGCAGATCGTCGTGCAGCTCACGCGCAATGCGCTTGCGCTCTTCTTCCTGAACCTGGTCTCGCGAGGCGATGAGTTGTTGCAGCGCGAAATGCGAAGACTCCAAGTCGAGTTGCACTTCCCGGGCCGTCGTCACGTCACGCGCCGTCATGATCGCGCCTGCGACCGTTCCGTCTTCCGAAGGGATGGGCGCGAAGCTGTAGCTCCCCACCCACTCGGTCCCGGTGTCCTTTCGCCGCAGCCGGTACTCGACGTTAGTCCCCGTCTCGCCGCGCAAAGCGCGTGAGAGCGGCCATTCCTCCAGCGGCGCGGGATCGGCCTTCGATATGGCCATCTCCAGAATACCCGGGTAGTCAGCGAGCGATCCGCCGCAGTCGGACTTGTCCGCAAACCGGTGGAAGGACGCGAATGCATCGTTGAACTCGACGAGTCGGCCGTCGACGTCCGCAATGCAGACAGCGTCGCTCATGCTCGAAAGCGCCGCGTGAAGTTTCGACGCACTGGCGCGAAGAGCCTGCTCGGCCAGCTTGCGCTCGCTCATGTCGCGCCGCAGGCGCGGCTTGCTCAAGTCCCGCGCGTCGAGCATCCAGTTGAGCTGCTGCGGGACCGATCTGATTTCGGGCGGGCCTGGGAGTCCGGCGCGAATGATGTCGATGCCGGTTGTCATCTGGGCAGCCGTCCCCCGGAGACGGGAGGACCACTGGGCAATGGCTGAACTCAGGCGCCACGCCAGGCCCAGCGCAAGAAGACACAGTGTCAGGCCGATTCCGATCGCTCGCCGGATCGCAGCATGGTAGTCCGCGAAAACCTCGACTTCAGGCAGGCTCACGGCCACCCGCCAGTCGACATCGGAGAGTGTCAGGAAAGCGGTCAGCCGCGGCGCGCCATCACTCCCCTTCGCGATGAGGAAGCCTTCTCGCTGGCCATCCGCCGGCTCTGGCTCGCCAGCGGCGGGCCGCGCGCCGATGAAGGTCTCGGGGTCTGACGATCGCAGGAGAACGGTCCCTGTCCGATCGATTACGGTGACGACGGCGTTTTCGGGGATCGAGGCCTGCAACAGCTGGTTCAATACCAGCAAATCGACGGTCATCACCAGCAGCGCGGTCTGTCTTCCCGCCTCGTCACGGATGGGATAGCTCAGCGCCATGATCTTGAGGCCGGAGCGGGCGTCGTCGACCAAATTGCCCATCTCGAATCCGGCGATGCGGACGGCGGCCACCGACCCGGCTGCATCCGTGACCACCGACGGCGACAGCGGCGCCCGCTCGTAGCGGCAGATGATCTCTCCCCGCGCATCGCGCAGCGCGTAGCTGAGGATCGTCGGAGTTAGCCGCACGTACTCGGCGACCAACGGATCGCAGTGCGCCGGATCGAGCGCCCTGACCAGCGGACGTGCGGACGCGCGCGCGAGAACCGACTCGAACTGGTCCAGTGTGCGTTGGACAGTCGCCGCCGTCCCGGTCGCAAGAATCCGGACCTTTTCATATGCCGCATTGCGAGACCGGCGCACGTCGTTGGCGAGAACCCACGCCAAGAGCGCCGTAACGGCAAGCATGACCCCGACCATCAACAGGATCATTCGACTGCGGATCGACAGGTTCTCAAGCCACAACGCCATGGAACTCGACCTTCACGGAAACCGGGGCAGACCGAAGGATGCCTCAGAACGCCGATTTTTCTTCCAATTCATTGAGAAGACGCATCACGCAAATCCCCAATCGGGGGGAACATGGCCTGCATTCCATAGAGACAGGTACGAGGTGCAAGTTGAGAGTGCTCATGGTCGACGACTCCGTGGCGATCCGGCAAAGCTTCGGCGCGCTGTTGGCTACTGCGCCGGGAGTCGATGTCGTTGCCTACGCAGACGACGTTGCTTCGGCGATCACATCGATCAGATCGCACCATCCGGACGTGATCGTGCTCGACGCCAGACTGCGCGGGCGTGACCAGGGAATCGACGTCTTGCATTACGTCACGCAGCACCACCCTGGCATCAAGGTGATCGTATTTTCCCAGTTCAACTGGGCCTTCATGCGCAAGCGCCACATGGATGCCGGCGCCCTCGCCTACTTCGACAAGGGGACCGAGTTCCAGCAAGCGCGAGACTGCATTGCGGACCTCTCGAATGCTCAATCCGCGCGGGCGTTCGGGCCCAAGCGCTGAGCCCCGCCCCGTGCAATCAGCCGACTAGCGTCAGCCCGTCCCTGGCCCGCGGCGCGCACGGCGAAGCGCGCAAGTCCGCCTTGGTGGGCGTGCGCGTGCCTTGCGCATAGTGCCGCAATGCGTCCAGATCGAGGATCTCGACCTTGCGCTGCTCCACCTCGATCAGGCCCCCCTCGGCCAGCGCGGCAAACGAACGGCTGATGGTTTCGTGGGCCACGCCGAGGTAACTTCCGATGTCGCGACGGGTCATCTGCAGGCGAAGGCATCGCACGGCCTGCCCGGTTGTCGACATCCGTTGGGCCAGATGCAATAGGAACCTGGCCAGCCGCACTTCTGCTGCGACGGCAGCCATCATGTCGGACAGCCGGATCAGGTCGATCATCGAATGGGTCACCGCACGCATGACGCCACGGTCGAACGCCGGCAGCAATTGCGCGAGAGCGTAGAAGTTGGGAAGCGACAGGGCAAGCACGCTGGCATCCTCCTGGGCCACCGTCGCCATCAAATGGTGGTCGCCGGACAGGGCGTCGATTCCCAGCAGGTCGCCCCGGCGCGCAAAGGCGTACACCTGTTCGTAGCCGTCCTCGGCGGTGCGAAAAACCTTGAAGGTGCCTGTGCGGACAATGCAGATGAAAGTGGTCGGCGCCCCTTCCACGAACAGCATTTCGCCTTGCTGGAGTCGCCGGACGGTCGGCTGGACCAGCGGCATAAGCGGGGCATCGCCGACCGGAACGTCGATGAGGTCGAACATCTCGTGGAGGCAGGTCCATTCGCGACGGTCGACGACGGCGGTGCGCATCCTGCCGCTGGCAGGCAAGCGAATCGACGTCTCATGCGGTGCGAGCGTGTTCATGAGAAATCCTCTCCGGGGGAGCGTAGCGAACATGGGCATGCAAGGGCCCGACGGAGATTGCGCCGAAGCCTGCCGCTTGAACATCGGCCCGACGCTCTCCCGCGCGGCGGATTGCTCCTAGAGGACTAGGACTTTTCCGAACGCCGAAGCGGAGGTATTCCGAATCTCCCGGGCAGGCCGACGCCCTTGCGAAGACGCGCGTTTGGCGTCAAAGTAAGTCCAGGGAGCATGCACGAGCCGGCCAGCGATTCGCTTTCGGCCCCCGGGGGATGTCTTGACAGCCTCGACCCAGTTCACACCGGCGCTACGAATGCTACTGGTCGACGACCACACAATCGTACGGGAAGGCCTGAAGCGTGTGCTCAATCCGGCCGGCAGCCGCTGGGCCCTGACCGAAGCCGTCACGGGCTATGAGGCGCTTGAGCTTCTTGGTGAACAAGAGTTCGACCTCGCCCTCGTCGACCTGTCGATGCCCGGAATGACCGGACTCGAACTGGTGCGCCGCATCAGAACCGAGTTCCCCGGCGTTCGTGTGCTGGTTCTGAGCATGCATGCGGAAGAGCAATACGCGATGCGGGCCTTCAAGGCGGGTGCCAACGGCTATGTCACCAAAGACATCGCGGCCACCGAACTCGTGAGCGCGGTGCGCAGGGTGGCGGCCGGCGGTGCCTATGTCACCGAAAGTCTCGCTGAGCGGGTGGTACTGCAGCTCAACGGCATGTCGGACGCGCCGCGCCACATGCTGCTGACGGACCGTGAGTTTGATGTATTGCGGCGCGTCGCGGCCGGACAGCGGCTCACCGAGATCGGCCATGCGCTTCACCTGTCGGTGAAGACGGTGAGCACGCACAAGACCCGCATCCAGGAAAAGCTGCAGGTGTCGAGCACTGCCGAACTGATTCGATATGCGCTCGAAAACCGGATCGACGATCTGTTCCTTCAGACATAGCTCCCCCGCCGACGATAGCGGCGTCGGCATCGTCGCCGTGGAGCACGACGAGCGCGAACCTCTTCTCGGGCACTGCATGCGTCGCCGCTTCGAGCATCTCTTCCGGAAGCTCGCGCATGCTGGCCATGAAGCGCGAGTCGGCCGACTCCTGTTGACCGCCGTCCTCAACGCGTCCTTGTCGTCGGGGAGGATTTCGCGCACCGTCAACCGTCCGTCGCGCAGCACCACCGTCGCCGGAAGCGCCGGGCCTGCAGGGTGTGCGGTCGAGCACCTCGCGGGTATGCAGCGCAATCATCAACTCCACGCCGCCACCTTTTTGCTCGATGCCATGCTGATGAGCGGCCCGGCGGAAAGATTGGCCGTCAAGTCGAGCTCCATCCGAGCCAGGCGGCATCGCAACACACGCGCTCGCGCGGCGACGCTGCATGTTTGCCGATGCCCGCGGTGAACACGAGCGCATCAATTCCCTGTGCCGCCGCGGCGAGCGAGCCGAGTTTGCGACCGATTCGGTATGCATGGAGGTCGATGGCGAAGCGGGCGCGGCTCGTCATCGCTGGCCAGCAGGGCTCGCCTGTCGCTCAAGATCCAACACGCCCAGCAGGCCGGACTGCTTGTAGATTAGGTCCTCGATCGCACGCATCCATTCGCAGCTTGTCCATCAGGTAGAGGATCGCGCCGGCGGGATCCAAGTTGCCGCAGCGCGTGCCCATCGGCAGCCGGTCGACGGCAGTGAACCCCGTGGTGCTGGCGAAACTCCGTCCGGCGGCCATCGCGCACATGCTGGCGCCATTGCCCAGATGCGCGACGATGGCGCGGCGCGCCGCTGCATTCAGGTCGAACTGGGCTAGAACGCTCGCGATGTACTCGTAGGACAGACCGTGGATCCGTAACGCCACACGCCGACCGATGAGGATCGGTGCGATCAAGCCCAGCCTCATCGCCTCCCGCATGCCTTCGAGTGAACTTCGGTCACAGGGATGCACCACGGCCGTCGGGGTGGGCGGCAGCGCCTTTCAGGCGTCGATCAGGCGATCGTACTTTTCGTGCCTCGCGCTCCTAGGCATGCCTTCCTGCGTGCTGGGAAGCTCAATAGGGCGGATTCACCACCACGAATTCAGCCCCCTTCGGCTGATACCATTGACTGCCGCATTGCTGGTACACCATGCCGCCGTAGTTGACGGGGACGCAGTTGGCCGGTACAGAGCGCACGACGGAGCCTACCACTGCCGAGGTCACCGCGACAGCGGCCCCGACGGCCATCGCACCCGCTACAGGGTGGTAGTCATTGTCCCACCCGCCACCGCAGCAATTATTGTTGCCGCTGACATTGACGTTGACGTTCCGATTGGCGTTGACGTTGGTGTTGCGATTGGCGTTGACGTTGGCACTGCGATTGCTGTTGACATTGTTCACGCTGGTGCTGCGGACATCATTGGTCCGCACGTCGGCCCTGCTATTGTTGACCTGCGCACCCTGCGCAGCCTGCCTGCCTCCGCCAGACGATGCAGCGCCAGCGCCACCGGCGCGAGCGCCGCCGCCTCCTGCTGCATTCGCGCGGGCACCTCCACCTCCACCTCCGCCCGCGCTTGCGCGAGCGCCTCCACCTCCTCCACCTCCCCTCCCTCCGCCGCCACCGTCCCGCGCTGCCTCGGCCGCCGGGATTAGCGCGAAACTCACGAGAACCAGTAGGCCCGCGGGAGCCGCAAGCATCCTGCTGAATGATCGCTTCATGGTCGCCGCTCCTCTACCTGGACTTGACCGGGACAATTTCGATGCGGGTCGCACCCTTCGGTGGCCTGAACTTGAACGTCGCTTCATTGAACGACGGGTCCACATTCCAGTCGATGACACTGATCGATTGCGGGCGCGCGTCGTCACGTCGATTGGTGATCACGAGCTTGCGCGGCAAAGGTTTGCCGCCGGTCGTGATCCAGACCTGCCAATCGAAGTCGCCCTGGCGAAACGCGTAGTGGTCGCAGAGACTGTTTCCGATGATGTCCTGCCCGGCATTCATGGCCGACTCGATCTTGTCGACCGGCGCCGCGGGGGTGCCCCACGTGAACAGATCGGACATCGGGATCTCGACGCCGTACTGCTCCTCGAGCTTCTCGACGAGTACGCTGTTGGGCTCGGAGAACTCAACGGTCGAGTAGTACTTTTGAGCGGGCGCGTACAGCGTGACCGTCTTGCCGTCATAGAGGATTTCGCGCTCGGAGCGAACGCTCCACATGCGGGCGCGTAACCTGTTCGGACGCGCTGCCTCGACCGTAGCCGATGCGGTGTGCATCAGCTTTTGGCCGTCGCTCAGCACTCGTTCGGCCGTCAGCGACGTCGATGTCCGGAAGCGATCCAGCGTCTGCAGGTAGGCGCCCATGTCCTTGAGAGCCTGGATTGACGCCGGGTCGACGGTATTGCCGGCGGGCGGGGCAGCAGGGGCCGGCGCGGTTTGTGCGACGACGGGTGCCGTCAGCACCAGCGCGAGTACGGAGGCTGCGAGTCTTCCGGGGTTCATTTGTACTCCTTGGGGGATGAGCGGCCTGCCCGACGCCGGTCACACGCTGATGCCGCTCGTCAGTCGATCGAAAGCGCCACTGCTTCGGTGTAGGTCGCGTGCACTTGATCGCCGACCTTGATCATCTTCAGTTGATCTGCATCCCGCACTTTCAGGTCGACCTCATATTCCGTCCCGCGCAGCGTGACCATCTTGGTCTTTCGGTTCACGGCGACCACATTCGCAGTGACTTCGACTTGCCTGCCCATCGACCCGCCCGGGCGTTCGCCTTTCGCGGTCCTGCTGCCGGTCACCGGTGAATCGACCCTGCTGCGTATTTCATTGCCGTCCTTCACCAGCGTAAGCGTCAAGGCCTGTGCGTAGCGGACCGTGACCCGGTCGCCGACCTTGACGTGTTCGAGGTTGCGCGCCTCCGGGCCGACGGCCAGCGGAATCAGCTTGCCGTTCGCATCCTTGATGGTTACATGGCGCGTCTGAAGATCGATGGCCTCGACGACGCCAGTGGCCTTGACCAGTTCCTTGATGGTTCCTGTACCGGGCTTGGTCGAAGCGGTGATCTCAGTGCCTGATTGGTCCTTCGAGATGGCGAGAGGCAATAACGTGCCGAGCACCACCGAGGCCGTGAGCGATGTCAGGAGCTTCATGAGACTTCCTTTCTGGATGTGGCGAGCCACGCCGGGATTGTCGGCATCTTTGTGACCGCCACATTGACGTCCGTCAATCCACGGGAATTAGATCCGCCTGCTGGATCGGTACGCCAAGAGCCCGCGACATAAGAATCAGCGGCTCTCGCAATCGATGCGGATGCTTGAGTAGCTTCCCACCGCCATGGTGCCGGTGTTGTCCGTGTCGGTCATCACGGCTACAGCCAACACTGGGCCCGGTTCGGCGCCATAGGCCTTCTTGTAGTCGTCGGAAAGATTGCGCTGCACCGATTGCCAGCGGCCTAGGTCGCCTGCCCCTGAGGAGACGACAAGCATCTTGACTTGGCTCGTGTGCGCAGAGGAGATCCATGTGCCCACCGGGACGTGATCGGTCCAGATGTACATCAGCACCGCATAAGGCATCTCGCGGCGGGCCAGATTCTTCGCTCGACTGAATCTTTTTCGCTCCGCATCGGGCAGGCTGGCAACATCGCCGTCGAAGGCCACCAGCACACGCAGTGGCGCGTCCTCCCGGTCCTTGTCGCGGTTGTCAGCGCCAGCAATCAATGCGTCGGCCTTCCAATCCCAGCCGAGGGTCATGGGCGGGCGCAGCGAAGGCTGAAGCCGCGCCACGAAAAGCGAGGCTGATCGGTCTGCGGTGGCGCGCAGCACCGCCGAGCGGTCGCCCTCGTGAACCACCTCGTACACCGTGTCACGCTTCATCTTGGACAGAGGTACATGCGTCCAGGCCGCGCTCTTGTCATCGAATGCGAGATCGCGGGGTCGACAAGGCGATCCCGGATCTTGGCCCGCAGCGACGGCCGTCACGAAGACCGTCGAGATGCATGTCACGAGGAAGCGCCGGGATTTGGTCATGAGATCGGCAATCCGTCAGTACTTGATGTCTCGCTTTTCCTGTCGACCGTCTTGCTTCGTGTTGCGCTTCTCCTGCCGGCACGCGGCGTTACTCTTCTGGTTTTCGGCCCGGCAATCCACCTTGTCCGAGCGGGCGTCCTGTTTGGCGGCCTGATTGGCGCTCCTGCCGTGTTGGCGTTGCTGCGACTGATCGGTGGCCAGGGCAACGCTCGAAAGCGTCAGGAGCACGGCTGCGAACAACAAGCCGGTGGTCCGGTTCCAAGGTCCATATCTTTCGACCATTTGAATTCTCCTTTTCTTTTGATTTAGAAAGCGGTCATCTGGAGGTGTCACGACGATCTCGAAGAGGAGCAGTGAGACGCACTTGACGCTTGTTTGGGCGAAAAGGCGCGCGGACAGCAATTGTCTTACCCTCGCAAATCTGCGCATTGACGTTTGTCAGTCAAAGCAAGTCTTGGAGTCGTTTGACGTCATTCCGAGGGCGCGCGACGTCTTCTACTTAAGACATCGGCGCGCACCACGCCTGCCGCTTATCGCTTTCCCGGTGCCTTTCTCCACGTAGCCTCGCTGTGGAACTCAACCGTCGTTGCTGAAGCGCAACTCGCGCAACCCAAAGGCTGTATCAATTGAAACTGAACGCTATTGCGCCCACCGGTAGACCGACCCCCGAAACTTGCCCAGGCTGCGAGGAGGTTCCAGGTTCGACCGCCGCTCGCGGCTTGCCACTTCCTCGTTTCCGCTCCCGTATGGCGGCCTGTCCGCCCGGACCACGTTCACCGCCGGGCAGTACGACGACAGCCGTTGATACATCACTTGCTCGGCGCCTACGTCAGGCGCATACGCCGATTTCGCGGCTTGCCCATCTGTCCTTCGGCATATTGGCCTCGATCGAAAGTCACACAAACACTGACCACCTCCAAAAACTCCGTGAGGAGGCTTCCATGTTTGATCGTCGCACCTTCGCAGCTTGCTGCGCGATTGCTCTCCCGTATGGTGCCTGCCTTGCGCAGACCACTTTCGCAGCGGACCAGTACTACGACAACCGGTGGTACATCACGCCCTTCGGCGCCTATGTCGACCCGGACGGCGACCGCGGTGCCAAAAGCGGCTGGGGCGGGGGCGTGGCGATCGGCAAGCCGATCAGCCCGAACTGGAACATCGAGCTGCGCGCCATGTACGAGGAGCTCGACAGCAAGTACGGCACCGCCTTCGGCGTCTTCAACAGCAACGACAAGTTCAAGAACCTGAGCGGCACGCTCGACGCGCAATGGTTCTTCCTGGGCCGCCAGGGCATCAACCGCTGGCAATCGAACAGCGTGCATCCGTACCTGGTGGGCGGCATCGGCGCCATCGACAACAAGGTGGAGACCCTTTTCGGCAGCGACAGCCACACGAGTTTCATGGCGAACGCGGGCCTCGGCATCGTCTGGCCGTTTTCCTCCTGGGGCCGCTTGGTGGCCGACGCACGCTATCGCTATGTCGACAGCGCCAACAACACCAGGCTCAATAGCCGCTCGAGCATGAACGACTGGCTGTTCTCGGTGGGCCTGCAGATCCCCTTCGGGCCCGCCCCCCAAGTGGCGCAGGCGGCGCCGCCGCCCGCCCCGCGGGCGGCGATACCACCGCCCCCACCGCCACCGCCAGCGGCGCGCGCCTTCGAGCTCAAAGCCGACGGCACGTTCGCGTTCGCCAAGTCGGACTTGACGCCTACCGGCCGCACCCGCATCGACAACACGCTCGCGGAGCTCAAGGCCTCGGGCATCCGGCTGCGCGCGATCTCCATCGTCGGGCACACCGATCCGATCGGCAGCGCCGAGTTCAACCAGCGCCTGTCCGTGGCACGGGCCAACTCCGTGCGCGACTACCTGGTCGCCCAAGGCGTGCCGGCCAACATCATCACGACCGAAGGCCGCGGTTTCTCGGAGCTCAAGATCACAGAAGCCGATTGCAGGGCCCAGGGCAAGGCCAGGAACCGCACTGCGCTCATTGCCTGCTTCGAGCCGAACCGCCGAGTGGATATCCGCGCCACGGGCGAGCAGCCGGGCTAAGGGTGCGCGAGCTTGAGTGATCTGCAGAGATGAGGATCACTCGACAGCGACCGACGTGAATCCGTTGGCTTGATCGGCTGGCGATCAGCTGGAGCCGCCACGGAGACGGCTGCTATGGCTTGGGGAGGGCGCCGCGGCGAAACGCGTTCGCCCTCTGTCATGGGCTCCTAGGGGCAGGGAAATGACAATCGGCCGGGCGCGCACGACTCTCGCGCAGGTGTTCTACCAGCGCTGCTTCTATCTCTTCGTCGCGATGCTCGCGCTCATCATGGCGATGCTGCTGCTCGAGCCCACGCCGCGCGGACGGATCATGCTGAACGGCGGCAACCTCCTCGTCGTGATCGCAGCGGTCGCCGCGATAGGGCGCACCCAGCTGTCGTTCGTGATCGCGCTTCTCCTGGCGACGCCGGCCCTGGTATTTCAGCTGCTCGCAATAGACGGAAGCGACTCGCGGTTTCTCCTGCACTCCTGGATGTTCGGCGCCGCGCTCTACGCGGCAACGATCGGATACCTGCTGCGCTACGTCTTTCAGCATGACGTCATGACGGCAGACAAGCTCTACGGCGCCGCGGCGGCCTACCTCATGCTCGGCGCGCTGTGGGCGTATCTCTACGCGATGGCGAACCATATTCAGCCGGGGTCGTTCGCGTTCGGCGGTGCCGTCATTTCGCCGCCGATCGGCGACTTGCTCTATTTCAGTTTCACCGTGCTGACCAGCACCGGCTTCGGGGACGCCGTACCGGTACAGCGGTACGCGCGCGGGCTGTGCGTGCTCGAGCAGCTTGTAGGGGGCCTCTTCCTTGCGATCCTGATCGCCCGCCTGGCCGGCGTCTACCCTCCGCGCAGAGAGGATTCCGGGACGTAGTGGCGGTCCAAGAATGGTGTTCCCGATTCACCTCTGAGCCCAGGGCCATGGATCCCGTGGCAAGATGTGCACTCCGCGCACACGACCACTTTTCGGTGCCTTCGGCTGCTTGGCAGTGGCGAGCCGTCAAGAAGATGCGATCAACATAATCGAGTCGAGCCAGAATTCCAGCGAGTTTTTCAACAGAATGCAGCGGCTGCGGACAACGGCCTGCCATGATGGACATTCGACAGGCCGCTTTGTGAAGCAGCTGCGAACTCGCGGTCCCGGCCATGAACGGAAGTACACGACCGTCGGCTTCGGGGTAGTCCACCTTGAATGTCAACCACTCGACTGGCGTCTACTGCGACAAGCAATGGCAAGCGGGCTTGGCACTGCGCTTGCACCCCTGTCGTGAAGCAAACAGGCCTCACAAGGGGCCGAGCCGGGTCACTGGTCATTCGAGTCTCCATGCCGGTGTGCACGACATCCTCCAGCCGAGCACCCTTTGCGGACGACCGCGCGCGAATACGAAGCCCGCCTTCGTCGCCGACCACACGACATCGCGGAAACACCTGCCTCGGCGAAGTGGCGTCCCCGAAAGATGCAGAGCGTCGAACCGAAGTTCAGCGAAGGTTCTCGGTGAACACCTGGGCCCGCACGCATCCTCATTTTCCCAACCCAAATACTTCAATCTCCACTCTCCGGTTCTTTGGCTGACCTTCCTTCGTGCCGTTGTCAGCGACCGGGTTCGCGTGGGCCGCCCCAATGGCCCGCCTCCATCTTCTTGGCATCGACTCCCGCGCTCCCGAGCTTCATTTCAATGCTCCTTTAGATCGCTGGCACAGCACTCACACGACGCATCGTCCAAGGCACCAAGGTTCCGGGATGTCCAGCTACTCGCCGGGTTCATTGCTATGGATGACCAGATTTCGGGACCGACGGGGCTCACATGTAGCGGGACCCGGTCGACCCCAAGAAACACCTTTTCGAACAGATTTCCGGTCGCGACCCGGATAAAGTGAAATGGCGAGTTGGAACTCCTCCCCGGGCCCCTTGGTCGGGTTCAGATCCGGCGCGGTGTGAGCTGCGTCGGATTTTCTTTACGCCCCAGGCTCGAAGCACCACGGCAAAGTATGCGAGGCCGACCGTTGTTCAAGTTGTGTGGCGAGCAGCGCGCCGATCTTCGACGGCGCGAGGTATCGTGTGCGAATGGCGGCAATGTTTTACGCGCATTGGCCGATGGCGCCATCCGCACTGACCGCAGGACCGCGGAAACTTACTGCCGAGCCTGTGCCACTAGGGGCTGGTCGTACGAGCGCAGCCGAGCCGCTTGGCGGTTGCTGGCCTGGAACGAAGACGTCGAACGCTGTCTCGTTTGCGTAAACGTACTGAATCACGGCCGTCTCTCTCCATGCGCTACACCGCGACCACCCTCGGCTTTGCCATCATCACTTCCTTCGTTGCCGGCGTCGCCATGTCGCCGCTGGCGCGCCACGCGATGTCGCAGGCGCACGCTCAATCGACTCCGTTGGCGCCGGTCGTGATCGACCTGATGGCTCTGAATCACGGCGATCTTCCTACCACGCCAAATGCCGAGATGAACGCCAAGGGCTTGGTCGCCACGGACAACGCCACGGTCGGCATCCAGTCCGGCAATGTGGGAAAGCACATGCACCCGAAGACGGACGAGCTTCAGTACATCATCGAGGGAAGCGGAGCGATGTGGCTGGGCGGCGAGCGCAAGGATTTCAAGCCGGGGACCTTGATCGTCATCCCCAAGGGCACGGCGCACGGCGGCAGCGTGGTGACCAGCGGTCCGGTCAAGGCCATCGCCATAAAAATCCCGCCACAGCCAGCGGGCGACACGGTGTTTCTCAACTGAACGGCCGCAGCTCAGCGCCGCGCCCAGCAGCATCCGCATCGCCCCGGTAGCAATCGCGCGTACGGCCTAAAGTGGTCGATCTCGGCGCTTCAGTTCGAGCCGTCGGCCACATCGTACGGTTGTTGGCCAGCACCGGACGTTCGACCTGCTCACCGATTTGCGACCGCCGTCCATACATACCTCAGGAGCCGAGCTCGCTTAGCTGCTTCACCGACCGCACGCTGGAGGCCTGTGGGTCGCGGTGAGATGGAGTTGAGCGCGCGCCGCGCGCGCTCAGTCGGCCGGACGCAGATGGTCGATCGCCAGCGGGCACTGCGGCAGCCGGCCCAGGTTGTTGCTCGGGTCGTTGTCGGCCACCGTGGTGACAGACGGGAACTGCGGATTGAACGGGTCGGGCTGGATGATTACGTCGGCCTCTGCGCCCGACTCGCCGCGCACGAAGAAGGTGTGCGTTTTCGCGCTCAGCATGTTCATCACCTGACCGCGGGTCAACAGCCAGGGCGATCCGTCCGCAAAGCGCCCGCCCAGGTGCGCGATGAAGAGCCTGGGCGGGCGTCCCTGGCGGTTGATGCCGGTGACCTGCCGGCGCCCCGGCGGCACCTGGTCGGTGATCGGCGTCGTGAACTTCTCGACGCGGCGCCAAGCCTCGCCATGGATGTTGTAGTTGAAGTCCGAGGCCTCGGGGTGGACCTCGGGCTGCGTGATGCGGTCGGCGATCTCGCGACGTTGGGTATGCGTGGTCTGGTCGAGATCGGCTAGGTTGAAGATGTTGACGCTCACGCCCAGGAACTCGTCCGGGTCTGCGCCTTCGACGATCGCGCCGGGGAAACTGAGCTTGGAGACGATCGCGTCGACCGCGGTGGAGCGCGCATAGCGCTGGATGCGCTGGACCAGTCGGTCGACGCGCCCCTCGAAGATCGCGCTCGCGGCGGCCTCGGGCGATTTGCCGGCGGCCATGGCCTGCAGGACCTCTGCACCGACGCCGGCCATGCTGATGTCGTCGAGGGCCTCCTGCATCTCGATGCGCACGAGCTCGTTGATCGCCGCATGGGCTGCATCGGCGCCTTCATCGGACGTGGCGTCCTCCTCGAGCAGGATGCCGATGAGGCCCACCGTGCCCGGCACTTCTATCGTGCGGCCCGCCGCGTTGAGCACGATAGGCTCCAGCGTCGTGTTGAAGCGCCCCACCGAGGGGGGGATGATGCGGTTCGCGCCGATGCCCATCGGGCCGCCGATGCTGCCATGGCTGCCGGGCGAGAAGAAGAATTCGGGCGAGCCGCTGAGCCGCGGCGCGTCTGGCGCGTGGGTGATGTTGCGCCCGCCCAGCGAGAAGCCGATGCACCACAGATATGGTTCGGAATCGCTCTCGTCAGAGCCGTGGAAGCAGAAGAGGCTGTGGAACGCGACGGCGATGGGGACGGCGGACATGGTCACCTAGTGCCCCTGCTGCAAAGCGACGCCCAACTCAGCGCCGCCGCGAGATGCTGCGTCGCCACGCCGGCGAGTCTGGCGCCGGAATACTGCGCAACCTGCAGCGGCGCGCTTGCTGTGGCGCACCTGGCGCACGGTGCTCGGGAAGCGGTGCCGCAGGTGGACAAGCTGCCGCTGCGACAAAGACGCGTGTAGGCCATGGATCGGATCCCCTTGCGGTGGACGTCTGAGCGACTCAAGCGGGCAATCTAGCATCACTGCTGCGAATCGCGCATCCCAAGGAGTGGGGAGCTTCATCGCTCGACCAGCGCCACCTTTGGACTCGCAACCGTGTGCGTGAACTGCCCGGGAGCTGCCGTTCGCCAAGGGCCGCTCGTGGCCGATCAAAGTCGTAGGTCAGCGCGAAGCGAAGGACCGCTCGGTTGGCGATTCCGAAGCAAGATTATTTACCTCTTCATCTTTCGGGTCTCGTCAAAGTGTGGCTCAGTCCGGCTTGATGTTTCCGTCCTTAATCACCTTCGCCCAAAGGGCTGTTTCCTGGTCGACGAATTTGCCAAGGGCCGGCGGGTCCATGTAGGCCGCGAAGGCGCCCTGGTCTTCGACCTTCTTCCTGAAGGTCTCGCTTTCGACGATGGTCTTGACCTGAGCGGTGAGGCGCGCGACGATTTCAGGAGGCGTCTTGGCAGGCGCAAACAAGGCGAACCACGACTCGACCTCGTACCCGGGCAGCCCCGCTTCGGCGGTTGTGGGTACCGTCGGCATCGACGGATGGCGCTTGGGTCCGGCATAGGCCATCGCCTTGATCTTGCCGGCCTGCACCTGCCCGATGACCGAAGGCGGGGTGGTGATGAACATGTCGACCTGCCCGCTGATCAGGTCGGTCACGACCGGACCGGCACCCTTGTAGGGAACATGCGCGGCCTGCACCTTGGCCTGTCGCGCGAACATCTCGCCGGCGATGTGCTGGATCGAGCCATTGCCCGACGACGCAAAGAAAAGCCCCTTGCCGTTCTTCTGACCGCTGGAGATCAACTCCTTGAGGTTCGTGGCCGGCAGCGTGCCGCTCACTGCGATCACGTGTGGCGCCCGCATGACCAGCGCGATCGGCGCGAAGTCGCTCGTCTTCCAGCGGATCTGCGGGAACAGCGCCGGGTTGCCGACGTGATAGCCGGAGTACTGCATGAGCAGTGTGTAGCCGTCAGGTGCGGCGCGCGCGACCGCCTCGGTGCCGATGTTGCCGCTTGCGCCGGGCTTGTTATCGACGATGACCGACTGGCCCAGCGCCTTGCCCAACTGATCGCCAATCATGCGGGCCATGATGTCCGTCGAACCGGCCGCAGCACTCGGAACGACAATGGTGATCGGCTTGGATGGATAGGTGTCGGCTTGTGCTGGAGAGGCGCAGATCGATGAGGCGATTGCGGCAAGCGAAGCGAGGTAAGCGGTATTCATGGGTTTGTCTCCGGTGGATGTCGTGTTGAGGAAAGGCGGGCCTGTTGCGTCACGAGTTCCTGCAGGCGAGTGGCCAGCCGGGCCTGAGCGCGGTCGCTGGCCCAGGCGACGTGCGGCGTCAGCAGGAGGTTGGGAACGTTGCCGTCGATCAGTGGGTGCCCCGATGCCGGCGGCTCCACTTCCAGCACGTCGATGGCCGCACCCGCAATCGAGCCACTGCGAAGCGCGTCGGCCAGCGCGGCGGGGTCGACCAGCGCGCCGCGGCCGGTGTTGATGAGCACCGCGTCGGGTTTCATCCGCGCCAGCGATTCGGCGTTGATCAACCCCTTCGTGCCTGGCGTCAAAGGCACGTGAAGCGTGATTGCATCGGACTGCGACAGGATGTCGTCGAGCGGGAGTTCGTCGTCCTTGCACGCCGTCCCGGGTGTCTGTGCAAAGTGCACGGTCATGCCGACGCCACGCGCGAGTCTTGCAGCCGCCTCGCCGATGCGGCCGCGGCCGACGATGCCGAAGCGCGAGCCACCGAGGTCGCGGATGCGAGGTCCGGTCCAGCAGAAGTGGCGGGATGCCGTCCATCGACCGTCCCGCGCCGCGGCGGCGTACGTCACGATCTCGCGGCGCAAGGCGAACAGCGTGGCAATCGCGTGCTCGGCGACGGACTCGCTTCCATAGTCGGGGACGTTCTGCACGCGGATACCCAGAGCTTCGGCCGCCTCGACATCGATGTTGTCCGTGCCGGCTGCAGCGACGGCCACGAGTCGCAAGCGCCGCGCGGCCCGAAGCGGCCCGCCGTCAAGCCGGATCTTGTTGGTGATGACCACCGTCGCGCCGGCGATGCGCTCGCCGACTTCCGCGGGCGAAGTCGTGTCGTAGGGGTGGTAGTCGATGCCCAGGCCGTCATCGAAGGCGAGGGCCTGAGGCAGCGTCGCCGCGTCCAGAAAGACCACCTTCATGACACCACCTCGGAGATCTCGATCAGGTTCAGGTCCGGATCGCGCAAGTACACGGAGCGAATGCGCGACACCGCACCGGTGCGCATCACAGGCCCTTCGATGATCGCGAGGCCCTTGTGCTTCAGGGTCGCGATCACGTCGTCCAGCGGCAGGCTGGCGATGAAGCACAGGTCCAGCGCACCCGGCACCGGCAGGTGCGCCTTCGGCTCGAACTCCTTGCCTTTGACGTGCAGGTTGATCTTCTGGTTGCCGAAGCGGAACGCCTTGCGTCCCTCGCCGAATGATTCGAGCGTCATGCCCAATCCTTCGACGTAGAAGGCGACGCATGCTTGCTCGTCGGCGGTGGTGAGCACCAAATGGTCGAGATGGTCGATCACGCCAGGGTCTCCTTTGCGCTGCCCTTTGCGCTTTGCCTTGCAGCCGCGCGGGCGACGATCTCGGCGAAGTCCGCAGGGGGCTGATGCTTGGTCAGGCGATGGCCGGCTCTCGGCAACTGGCTCGACAGGTCGTGCCGCACGAGGTGAGCGACCTGCGCCGCGGCGCCGATCAGGCCGTCGAGATCCATTCCAGTGTCGTAGCCCATGCACTGGAGCATGTGCACGACGTCCTCGGTCGCGACGTTGCCCGTAGCGCCTGGCGCGTAGGGGCATCCGCCGATGCCGCCCAGCGACATGTCGAAGCGCCGGATGCCGGCTTCCACCGCCGCCACGCTGTTCACCAGGCCCATCGCCCGGGTGTTATGGAAGTGCGCCGTGAATTCCAGTTGGGGATGACGCGTCATCGCCGCCCCGCACAGTGATTGAACCTGGGTGGGGTAGGCCATGCCCGTCGTGTCGCACAGGGTGATGCCCTTGACCGCCAGTTCGGCGAAACGGTCGATCCAGCCGAGCACCGTTTCTTGCGGCACTTCGCCTTCCATCGGGCAGCCGAACACACACGACAGCGACACGTTCACCGGCACGACCGCGCCGCGCGCCAATGCGATCACTTCGCCTAACTGCGCGAACGATCGCTCGCGCGTCATTCGCAGGTTGCTCAGGTTGTGTGTCTCGCTGGTCGACATGACGATGTTGAACTCGTCGATACGGACGTCGAGCGCTCGCTCCGCGCCGCGCAGGTTCGGCACCAGCGCGGTGTAGACCACGCCCGGCTTGCGGGCAATGCGCGCCATGACTTCCTCGCCGTCGCGCAGCGCCGGGATGGCCTTTGGCGACGTGAAGGAGGTCACCTCGATCTTCGAGTAGCCCAGCGTGCCGAGCCGGTCGATCAACGCGATCTTGTCGTCAGTCGGGATGAAGTGAGGCTCCATCTGGAAGCCGTCCCGGGTGGCGACTTCGTTGATGAAGAGCCGCTGGTTGTTGCCGTGGTTCATGGTTTTTGCTCCTTGGGTCAGGCCGAGCGCGCAGGCCAGCCGCCGCGCTGCAGGTCTACGGTGTGCTGCCCCAGGCGGGGCGCCGCATGGGCGATGGCGCCCGGGGTCGCGCTGAGCTTGGGCACGACGCCCGGCACCTTGAGCGTCCGCCCGTCGGAGGTCGACGACTCGACGATCATTTCGCGGGCCAGGTACTGCGGGTCGGTGGCGATGTCGGCGATCGAGTAGATGCGACCGACCGGAACGCCGGCGCCATCGAGCACGGCCAGCACCTCGTCGCGGCTGCGTTCCCGCGTCCACGCTTCGATCGCGACGTCGATCTCTTCCACGCGGCGCACGCGGCCGTCGTTGTGGGTCAGGTCCGGGTCGGTCTCGAGGTCCTCGCGGTCGATGGCGCGCATCAGCCTGCGAAAGATGCTGTCGCCGTTGCCGGCCACCAGCACGTATTGACCATCGTTGCACTGATAGGCGTTGGTGGGCGCGATGCCCGGCAATGCGCTGCCGGCGCGTTCACGCACGGCGCCGAAAGCGTCGTGCTCGGGCACCAGGCTTTCCATGACGTTGAAGACCGATTCGTAGAGCGCCACGTCGATGAACTGGCCCTCGCCCCCGTGGGCCGTGCGGTGGTGCAGGGCTGTCAGCACGCCGATCACGCCGTGCAGCGCCGCAAGCGTGTCGCCGATCGAAACCCCGACGCGCACCGGCACGCGGCCGGGCTCCCCAGTCAGATGGCGCAGGCCGCCCATCGCTTCGCCGAGCACGCCGAATCCGGGCTTGTCGCGGTAGGGTCCGGTCTGGCCGTAGCCGGAGATGCGCAACATGATCAGCCGCGGATTGAGCGCATGAAGCTGCTCCCAGCCCAGTCCCCAGCCTTCCAGCGTGCCGGGCTTGAAGTTCTCGATGAGGACGTCGGCCTCGATCGCCAGCGCTCGCACGGCGTCCTGACCCTCCGGACTTCGGAGGTCCAGGCATACCGAGCGCTTGTTGCGTGACTGCACCTCCCACCATACGGAGGTACCGTCGCGCAGCAGGCGCCACCTGCGCAGTGGATCGCCGACGCCGGAGGGCTCGACTTTGATGACGTCGGCGCCGAACTCGGCCAGCGTCTTGCCGGCGAAGGGTCCGGCGATGAGTTGTCCCAGTTCGAGGACCTTGAGGCCTTCCAGTGCATTCATGTCTCTTTGCTTTCGTGAGCTGTCGAGACCTGAATTTAGAGTTCAAGGGCGCCCAGGAGGAATTGCCATGTCGGCACGTATCCTTCGCGTTCTGCGAAGCCCACAAGGAGACCGGCATGGTGAAGAGCTCAATCAACCCCGCGCGGGTCGACTTCGTGACGCTGCGGCTGTTCTGTGCCGTGGTGCAAACCGGCAGCATCACCAAGGGCGCCGCGCAATGCCATCTTGCATTGTCGGCCGCGAGCAGACGCCTCAGCGACTTCGAGGCGGCCACTGGCGCACAGCTACTCGAGCGAAGCGTGCAGGGCGTGAGCGTGACGCCAGCGGGTCATGCGGCCGCACAGCATGCGATGCGGCTGTTCCAGGGCTTCGAGCTGTTCAGCAGCGAGCTGGCGGACTACGCCGAGGGCTATCGCGGGCACGTGCGACTGTGGGCCAACATGTCTGCGCTGACCGAGTTCCTGCCGGAGGCGTTGTCAGATTTCATGGCGCACCAGCCGGGGATACGTGTCGACGTCGAAGAGCAGTTGAGCGGGGACATCGTTCGCGCTCTGCTGGACGGCCTGGCCGACATCGGCGTGTTTGCCGAAGGCACGCCGGCCGATGGCCTCACGCTCGCGCCGTTTCGCAACGATGAACTGGTGTTGCTGTGCCCCCGCGCGCATCCGTTGGCCAAGGCCAGGAAAGTGGCTTTCGCCGATTGCCTGGACCACGATTTCGTCGGGCTGAACCGTGGAAGCTCGCTCCTGGAACTGACATCCCGCGCCGCCGCGGAGTCTGGAAGGCCGCTGCGAATGCGCGTGCAGGTGCGCAGCTTCGACGCGATGTGCCAGATGATTGCCGCCCAGCTCGGGGTGGGCGTACTCCCGTTGGCAGCGTGCAAGGAAACGCCGGGCCCGCGCGGGCTCAAGGCAGTGCGCCTGATCGATTCTTGGGCGCAGCGCCAACTGCTGCTGGGCTACAGTGCTTCAAGGCAGTTGTCGGCTGCAGCTCGGATGATGGCGGATCACCTGCTGATGCCAGCCAACAGCATCGGCCGACCTGGCTTGCAACCCTGAAACCTGCTAGTCAACGCAGAAGCGCAACATCAAACGCCCGCGATCGCTGCAAAAGACTGCGGCGTTGCACGCTCTTGCTTCGTCCATCTGGCGCTACAGCCGCTGCTACCTTGCCAGCGACTGCAGCAGCACGATGTCGAGAAATGCATCGACTAGTTGGTGCCGGGCACCTTTCAGGTGAATCGCGAAGACGTTCGCTGTCGTCTTGACACCGCTGAGGGGAAGAAAGCGGACATCGCTCCGATTGTTGTCCGCCACCGACTTGCCGACCAGCGCAAACCCCAGTCCGGCAGCCACGAGGCACAACGCCGTGTGGATCTCCTTCGCTTCATAGGCCACGCGAGGTTTGACACCGCCCTGTTCCAGCGCCTGAATTGTGTGCCTTGCAAACCTGCTGTTGGGGTCCTTGGGGTAGCTTATGAAGGGCATCTGGCCTAGGTCCCTCGGCTTGAGGATCTTGCGTCGAGCGAGCGTGTTCTCTGATGGCAACGCCACCAGCAACTGGTCGGTGAACAAGGGAACGCACTCCAGGTCTTCCTCGCCGCTGAAGGGGCCAATCGTACGGGCCAGCCCGACGTGGATCAATCCACTACGCAATGCTTCGCCCTGATGTTCCGTGAGGATTTCGGTGAGATCGATTCGCACTTTCGGCGCGCTCGCGCTCAAGCTGCGCACGGCATTTGGCAACACCGAAAAGATCGTGGAGCGCGTGAAGCCGATGCTCAGCCATCCGGATCGGCCCAGCGATAGGTCTTTCGCCTCTTCCAGCATGCGCTGCGAGTCCGACAGCAGAAGCCTGGCTTTCGGATAAAGAAATCGCCCGAGTGGCGTCAGCTTCATTGGGCGCGTAGATCGGTCGAACAGCTTGCCTCCAAGCAGGCCCTCAAGCTGCGCGATCTGCATGCTCACCGCCGTGGGCACCACGTGCAGTCGACTGGCAGCCAAGTTCGCACTGTTGGCATCGACCACCTCGCAAAAGTACCGCAACGACTTCAAGTTCATAAATATTGATCTTAATGTCAAAAGAGGTTGGTTGTGTTACTGCTTTCGTTCACTGAACATCGGGTTTGTTCCTTCCCAACCCTTGGAGACAAACTTGACTTCCGATGTGAACGAGCCGCAATGGCTCTCCCAGGCCCGATCGCTGTCGACAGCTGAGGTATCCGATGCTCTCGACTTCTTCAATTTGCCCGGTAGCGCCTTGGGCATTCGGCCGGTCGCGGGACCGGCCCAAATCTTTGGACAGGCCTTCACGGTTCGCTTCGCTGCGATCGACCACTCTCAACCAGGCACCGTGGGCGATTTCATCGACCGACTGGAGCCAGACAGTGTCGCGGTGATGGACAACGGAGGCCGGCTGGATTGCACCGTTTGGGGTGGCATCCTGAGCCAGTTGGCCGCGCAGAAGCGCATCGGTGGCACCGTCGTCAACGGGGTCTGCCGCGACACAGCAGAGGCCGACGAAGCGGGCTACCCGCTTTATGCCTGCGGCCAGTTCATGCGTACCGGGAAGGATCGTGTCCAGGTCGAGGCTTACGAGCAACCGGTGATGCTGGGTGACGTTCGCGTGTGTCAGGGCGACCTGGTAATCGGCGACGCCGACGGCGTCGTGGTGGTACCTCGCCTGCGCATGCAGGAAGTGCTGACCAAGGCCCTTGAAACGCGAGTCGTCGAGGCACAGATCCTGGACGCCGCGCTAGCTGGCATGCCATTGGCCGAGGCCCGGAAGAAGTATGGCTATCACACGCTGCAGCGGTCGGCGACGACCCTCACGGCCTGAGCGACTGGCGCTCACGGCGACATCAAGCAACCGAACCGGAGACAACTCATGAACACAACAATCAAGTACTTTCGCTCAGCCTCATTGGGTCTGGCGGCGGCTGCGGCCGCCTGCGGCGCCCTGGCGCAAGAAGCGTACCCCTGCAAGGTGGTGAAGCTCGTGTCGCCCTATCCGCCCGGAGGCACGACAGACATCCTTGCGAGGTTGGTCGCGCCCGGCTTGGCGAAGGAACTCGGCTCCACAGTCATCGTGGACAACAAGGGCGGCGCGAGCAGCAACATTGGCACCGAGTTCGTTTCAGGCGCTGCGCCGGACGGTTGCACACTCCTGCTGGGCAACAACACCGGGATCGTCATCAATCGCAACCTTTACAAGCTGCGTCTCGATCCGGTGAAGTCGCTCGTGCCGATCGTCGAGGTGGCATCCGTTCCACTAGTGCTCTATGTGGATGCTGCCGAGCCTGCGAAGACGGTCGACCAACTCAGTGCGGCGATCAAGGCTGCGCCCGGGAAGTACAGCTTTGCCTCCGGCGGAAGCGGTAGCCCGCAACATCTGATGGGGGAAATGCTCAAGCTCGAGATGACGTTGGATATGACCCACATTCCATACCGTGGCCAGGGGCCGGCGCTTCAAGACGTGATTGCAGGACAGGTGCCGGTTGCATTTGAAACGACCACTGCAATCGCTTCGCAGTTGAGCGGCGGCGGGCGCATCCGGGCGCTTGCGACGACCGGCAGCGCGCGCTCAAAGAATCTTCCGAATGTGCCCACGATGAAGGAACTCGGTTATGGCAACTTCGTGGTCGAGAACTGGTACGGCATCTTCGCGCCTGCCAAGACACCGGCGGCGCTGACCGAGCGCTTGAACCGCGACCTGGTCAAAGTCCTGAAGAGCCCGGAAGTGTCGAAGAGTCTCGCCGACATGGGCTCCCGAGACGTCGCGGGAAGTGCCGAGCAGTTCAACCAGTTCATCGCCAAGGAACTTCCTTACTGGGAATCGCTGGTGAAACGATCTGGTGCAAAGGTCGACTGATCGGTACCCACTTTTGCACCGGCTGCGCTTGCGCAGCCGGTGCGCCCATCCATCCCAATACTTTGCTGGAGATCGCTTGGCTACGTCCGAACAAATCACTCAGCTGCGCGACCTCGGCGCAGCGACCGTCTATGAGGCGCAAGGCGCCAAGGGCGCGCTCGACCACGGCATGAAGCCCATCGATCCGACAATGCGTCTCGCCGGCCCCGCCTTCACCGTCGACTGCCGGCCAGCGGATAACCTGATGCTGCACTATGCGGTGCAGAAGGCGAAGCCGGGCGACGTGCTCGTGGTCGATGCCAAGGGGTTCATGGAAGCCGGGCCCTGGGGCGACGTCCTCACGATCCAGGCCCAGAAGGTTGGCATCGCCGGCCTTGTCATCAATGGCTGCGTGCGCGACGCCAACCTCATCATCGAACTGGGTTTTCCCGTGTTTTGCCGCGGCTTGTCGATCAAGGGAACCGGCAAGAATCAACCCGGAAAGATCAACGTTTCCATCACTATCGGCGACGTGCTCATCCATTCCGGCGACATCATCGTCGGCGACCGCGACGGTCTGGTGGTGGTCCCGAAAGACGAAGTCGAATCGGCGGTCGCAAGCAGCTTGGCGCGCGAGGATAAAGAGGCTGGGCAGCGCCGGGCCATCGAAGAAGGAGCCATGACGGCCGACTTGCTCAACCTGACGGAAACGCTCAAGCGTTATGGGCTCGTATGACGGCAAGCGGGATGTCTGGCGCCGCAACACGCGCGAGACCTTCGCCAGGATCTGCGTCATTGGATCTGGGCGTGGGCCTTGTCGGTCAAGTACCGCTTTGCGAGAGAGACCGGCCGTAACAGAGGCGCCAGCGACTGACTGATGATGGCCGGGACTACCTGTTCGTCAAACTCGCCGATAGCCGTCGTTGGCCGACCGGGCGAAAGTCGCGGAAGCTGTAGCGCATGTCGCCGCGATAGGTGATCTCCTGATCGCCGTGCAGGCTCAGAGAGTTGGCCAGCAATTGCTTGATGAGCAACGGGTAGGTGTACGCCGACGGCGTAGCGGTGATGAGGTTCGGGTGCATTCTTGTCTCCGTCTTTTTCAGGGTGTTGGCTGTCGTTCAAATGGCATGCGCAGTTCGATCGAAGCGAGCGCTTCGGTCTTCTGCCGCTCGGTCATCCGCGGCCAGGCGCCGATCTCCAGCGCGGTCCTCTTGCATCCCTGGCAAAACTTCCCGTCCTGATCCATTCGGCAGATGCTGATGCAGGGGTCTGCAATGGAATCGGTCTGGCTCATCGCGGTGTGCCGTTGCGCTTCGCGTGTGAGGCAATTTCTTCGAGCAGGATCGGTGCGCCCAGGCTCATCGTGTGGATGCCCAGTACGCTCACGCACTGCAGCACCGCGTTGATCTCTTCCTTCGTGGCACCCAGTTCGAGCGCCCTGCGGATGTGGCGGCGCACGCCCGGCCCGTACATGTGGGTGCATGACGCGTCGACGGCGATCGCGAGGAATTCGACGGTCTTGGCGTCGAGCACGCCCGACACCATGGGCGCGACGCCCATGGCCATGAATTTCTCGGTCCATTGCGCATCGAGCATGGCAAAGGTATCCCAGTCGGGATTCCAGTTGCCGGTGCTGCGCATGTGATCGCAGACCGGGGTGGTCGACGGGGCGTTTTCGTGCTGTTGCATAAGTCTTGTCTGATGTTGTGCCGCGGCGGCGCTCACGCCTGTGGCTGGTTCGAATACTGATTGTTCCGGCAGAGGACTTGTGCTGATTGACCAGCGGTGACACACGTTTAACCTTTGGGGACGCCACGTACCCTAGCCATGACGATGAATCTCGTTCGCAGCGCCAGCCTGACCAACTACGCTGAGATTGCGCGTGAGGCTGGCCTCGATCCGCTGGCCCTGCTCGCCGAGGTGGGCCTCAACCCGGCCTGCCTGCACGATCCCGATCTGAAAATTCCGAGCGATGCAGTGCGGCGCCTGCTGGAGACTTCGGCGAACGCCAGCGGAATGGACAACTTCGGACTGCGCATGGTCGAGACACGCCACCTGTCGAACCTCGGGGTCGTGGCGCTGGTGGCGCGGGAAGAGCCGACGGTGCGGCGCGTGGTACGGGCGATGCTGCGCTACAGCCATTTGCTCAATGAGTCGGTCTACGCGAAGCTCGAAGAGGCCGAAGGCGTCGCGGTGATCCGCGAAGAGTTGCTCATTGGCCAGGAGGGCTCCTCGCGGCAGGCGACCGAGCTTCTCATCGGCGTCATGTTCCGCAACCTCAAGTACTTCCTCGGCCCCGACTGGAGTCCGATTCGGGTGTGTTTCACCCACGCACCGCCGCGGGACCCCGGCCTGCACATTCGCCTTTTCGGCTACGTCGTCGCCTTCGGGCAGGACTTCAACGGGCTGGTCTGCACCACGCGCGACATGGATGCAGCGAACCCGATGGCCGACCCCGTGATGGCGCGCTATGCCCGGCAGTTACTCGAAGCCACCACCGGATCGGGTCGAATGGACATGGTCGACAGCGTTCGCCACATCCTGCTCGTGCTGCTGTCCTCGGGGGAGTGCTCGATCGACCAGGTGGCGCAACAACTCGGCGTCGACCGGCGCACCGTGCATCGGCGTCTGGTGCGCGAGGGCACGACGTTTACCGAAGTGGTGACCACGGTCCGACGCGAGATGGCCGCGCACTACCTCGAGGACTGCACGCGCCCGCTGTCGCAGGTGGCGGAGTTGCTGGGTTTCTCGGCGCTCAGCGCTTTCTCGCGCTGGTACAAGCAGCAGTTCGGAGAGGTTGCCGGACGGCGGCGCCGTTCGGACGCCCGGACCTGACCATGACCATTGTCCTCCAGGGAACTCAGCGGGCCAGGACAAGGAACATGGCGACCAGGATCGCCAGGAATGCCGTCTCGCTCACCATCAGCACGATCGGCTTGAGGCCCACGGTGGCAAGATCCTTCAGGTGCGATTTCATTCCGATCGCGGCCATCGAGACCACCAGCAGCCAGGTCGAGAGCGTCTGCAACGCCTGCTGCAGGACCGCGGAGATCAGGCCGACGCTGTTGAGGACGACGATCACTGCGAAGGCCACCACGAACCACGGAAGAAGCGGCGGCTTGGGTGCGCCGCCCGGCCCGGCGACGTGCTGCTTGCGGTAGGACAAGGTGATCACCAGGATTACCGGCAGCAGCATCGCAACGCGCAACAGCTTGACGATGGTCGCGACATCGCCGGTCTCCTTGGACATTCCGTAGCCAGCGCCGACCACCTGCGCCACATCGTGGATCGTGCCGCCCAGGAAGACTCCCGCCTCCTGGCCGCCCAGGCCGAGCAGGCTGGTGATCATCGGATAGAGCACCATCGCCAGCGTCGAGAGCGTGCTCACGCCGATGATCGTGAAGATGGTGGCGCGCTCCTTCAGCTTGTCGTCCGCACGAACGGGGATGACCGCGGCGATTGCCATCGCCGCCGAGGCGCCGCAGATGCCTACCGCGCCGCCCGTCAGCACGCCGAACCGGCTCCGGTAGCCCATCAGGCGCGCCAGCCCGACGCCGAAGCAGATCGTCAGCGCCACCGAGAGCACCGCCATCGCGACCGGCATTGCGCCGAGCGCCGTGATCTGCCCGAACGTGATGCGCACGCCCAGGAGCGCCACGCCGATGCGCAGCAGCGTGCTTGCGGAGAACTGGATGCCCGGCACACAGCGGCCTTCGGTCGACAGAAAGTTCAGTGCCATGCCCAGCAGCAAGGCGAACAGCATCGACGAGACGTGATAGTGCTCGGCCAGCGAGATGGCGGCCACCGCCACCACCACCGACACCAGGATGCCGTTGAAGTTCGTGCGGGCGGGCTTGCGCCAGCCCGTCAGGGTCAGAGATGCATTCATGGGATTGGCTCTCGGCAGGAAGTCGGGTGGAAGAACTTTTGTCGAGCGCGCTCAGGCACGAAGCTCGGAACATCGCGTGAAGGCAGTGTCCGCGCGCTGGGCAAACGCTGATTGACGGATGGGGGCACCGAATTTCCCTCTCGAGACAATGCGGTGCGGCATTCCGAAGGCCGCTCACTCCGGCTTGTAGTTGACCGAGCGCAGCACCTCGCCAACGCGCGCGGAATCGCTGCGCAAGCCTGCAGACATCTCACTGGACGTCAGCGGCTGGCCGGTCTCCTGACCGAGGTCCTTGAAGCGCTCGCGCAGTTGGGGCTGCTGCAGCACCTTGAGCGTCGCTTCCCGAATCCTCTGCTGCGCTGCCGGAGGTATGTCGGACGCTGCAAACAGCCCGATCCATCCGGTCGCCTCGAGCTGCGGGAAACCCAGTTCGGTGAAGGTCGGAACGTCAGGCAGGACGCTCAAGCGCTTTGGCGTGCTGACCGCATAGGCCTTGAGCTTGCCACTCTTGATCATCGGCAGGGAAGTTGCGACGCCATCGAACATGAGCGGCACATGTCCGCCCATCACGTCCACCAAGGCGGGCGGCGACCCCTTGTAGCCCACATGGGTCATGTCGAGGTTCGCAACCTTGGCCATCTGCAGGCCCAGGACATGCGACAGCGTGCCGGCGCTGTATGACGCATAGCTGATCTTGCCGGGGCTGGTCTTCACATAGGCGATGAGTTCGTTCAGGTTCTTCGCGGGCAGCGACGGGTTGCTGACCAGCACGAGGCCACTGCGCGCCAGTTCGGCGAGGGGCTGGATGTCCTTGAACGGGTCGTACTTGGGCTTGAGTGTGTGCGGCACCTCGCTGACCAGGGCGTTGGGTGCGACGATCAGGGTGTGTCCATCGTGCGGCGACGACAGCAGATCTTGCATCGCGATGCCGCCCAGGGCACCAGGCTTGTTCTCGACGATCACCGGCTGGCCCAGCAACGGCGTCAGCCCCTCGGCGATCATGCGTGCCACCATGTCGGAGGTGCCACCTGCCGGCGCAGTAACGAGCAGGCGCACGGTCTTCTGTGGAAAGGCCTGCGCCCATGCAGAGGGTGCGGCGAGTGCTAGCGCGGCGCCAGCCAGCAATGAGCCATGGCGCAGCGCGCGGCCCAGATGTGTGATCAGGGTCACGTTATCTCCTAGGTTCGAGGGGGCGGTTCAGGCCGTGACGCGCACGGGCACGCCGCGCTGGCCCGGGGCGCGGTTGGGCGGCATGCCTAGGCGCACCAGCGTCTCGTCGACGCCGCCCCAGTTCTGGCCGATGCCAAAGATGCTGCGCGCCTCTGCGCCATTTGCCACTTCACGGCGCAACTCGCGCGCCTGGCGCACCACCATCTCGATCTGCTGCACGGAGGTCATGCGCTCGGCGTGGGGCCCGAACAGCGTGTCCTCAATGCCCACGCGCACATGCATGCCCAGCGCGATGGCCATCGTGTTCATCGGGTAGATGTGGCGGTTCAGCGTCTCCAGCGTGAGCACCGCGCCGTCGGGCGTGCGCCGTGCGAACTCCAGCATGTCGGCCGGATGCAGACCGGCCGAGCCGCCGCCAATGGCCACGTAGTTGATGTTCAACGGGCCGCTGTAGACGCCGCGGCGCACCATGCGCAGAAGGCTTTCCAGGCCCGTCAGGTTGCCCAGCATGAAGTGCGGCTGGATGCCCTTGGCCACCAGGCGACGGATGTGCTCCTCGTGCCAGGACGGGTTGGACGGCACGATCATGTCGCGGTAGGCCGCCTGCACCACCGGGTTGGCCAGCGAGGTGCCCGCCACGTCGGCCGCGGTCATCAGCTCCATCACGTTCATCTGCTGGGTGTTGATCGCCACCGTGACCTGCTCGGGCCTCGGATCGAGCTCGGCCAGCATGTGGCGCGTGTCGTCGCTCATCCACTTGGCCGCCTGGCCTTCGCTCTCGGGGGCGAAGGAGATCGAGCCGCCGACCTGCAGGATCATCTGGGGCACCGCTTCTCGCAGGCGCGCCAGCATCTCGTTGAACTTGGACAGGCGCTTGCTGCCCTTGCCGTCGTCTTCGCGAACGTGCACGTGCAGCACGGTGGCGCCGGCGTTCCAGCAGTCCACTGCCTTTTGCACCTGCTGGTCCATCGTGACAGGGATGTCGTCGGAGTCGCCGGCGGCCCATTGGGGTCCATAGGGGGCGACCTGGATCACCAGCTTTTGCTGGTTTTCAGGCAGAAGGGAGTCGTCGAAGAAGTGCATGTGTGTCTCCAGGGAAGTTCAGATCAGGCGCTCATTGTTCCGAGGAGAGGCGCGAGCCAATTGACCAGGGGTGACATGCATTTACCCCGTTGGGACACCCGGTACTAACCCCAGGCTTTGCACTCCGGGTTGAAAGAACGCGGCCGCTAGGCCGCGCCCCTTGGGCTAGGGCGTGGGGGCTGCCAGCAATCTCGCGGTGCGCCGGGATCCCGCTTCGTTCTTCGCCGCCACCGCCACGTCGTGAGCCCGCATCCAGTAGTCCTTGGCAAGCTCTGGCTTGTCCATGGACGCCTGGCCCAGGAGCAGCAGATCCTGATAGATCTTCTCGCTCGCCCCCGCGGCCTTGTCGATCTTCAAAGCTTCGTGAAGCAGGGGCATCGCGGCAGTTGGCGTCTTCAAGGCGATGTAGCTGCTCGACTGCAACCGCAGCGCGTTGGCCCTTTCCAGCGAATCCTGTTTGTCCAACGCGCCATGGGCTTGCTGCGCGAGTCGCAATGCTTCCTCGGCACGTCCCGCGTCCAGCGCCACATAGGCCTTCAGATTGAGGATCTTTCCCCTCACGCTGCAATGGCCACCGCAAAGCTCGACAGCCCGGTCGAGCGATCGTTCTGCGCTTTCACGATCGCTTGCCTGGACAGCCAAGGCGCGCCGCAATGCGGCTTCGGCGCGTCGGTCTGCGCTGAACGCGAGGCGGCGCTCGTCCATCACCAGGTCCAGTTGCTTGAGGGCCTCGTCCTGTCGACCCATGCCGAGATAGACCATGGCCAGGTTCAGACGCGTGGCTGCGATGGCATCGTCGTCCTCGATCGACTGGCCGACTTCGAGCGCTTGCTGGAACAACACCAGCGCTCGTGGCAGGTCGGCCGCCTTGAAGCGGTCCATTCCCTGCGTGTTGTAGCCCTGGGCCCGGACGTCCGCCGCGGAGCGCACGACCGGCGTCGAGCAAGCCCCGAGCAGACCCGCTCCCACGACCCACAGGCCACAAGCGATCCATCGGCGCGCGCGGCTCATTGCGCCTCTCCCGGCAGCGGCAACCCGCCGATGCTGTCGATCGGCAGCGACTGCGGCGTGGTGGAAGTGCCGGTCAACATGCTGATCGGCCAGGTCTGCCGCGCATTGCTCACCATCTGGTTGGTCTGCGTCGCCGCGGCCTGTACCTGGTCGAGCACGCCGGGCAGTCTTTCGGCTGCCAGCGCCACCATGGCCTGCACGTCGGCGCTGGCCTCTTGCGAGGTTGCCGCCGCCTGTTGCATCTTCTCCATCACCGCCGGCGCGGCCTCCTGCACGACCCCAATCGCGCGGCCGGCCTTGTCCAGCGTCGCCACGGCGCCGCTCTCGACGGTCTTGACGGTCTCTCGCGTCTGCTCGATCACCTGGTCGGTCTTCTCGACGATGGCGGGCATCTTCGATGCAAGGTCCTGGCCCGCCTTCAGCGTCTGCTGGAAGGGGCCCTGCGGGTCCTTCAGGCTCTCTGTTAGCTCGCGCGCATCGGCGATCACCGGCATGAGCGCGGTCTGAAGTTCCTGTGCGATCTGGTCGCCAAGCTTGACGCGCTCGAGCGCCAGCACTTCGCCCGAATCCACCGGTTGCGCGCCGCCGGGCGGGGGCACCAGGTCGATCGCTGGCTTGCCGATCAGGTGCTCGCGAACCAGTCTCGCTTGCGTTCCCTTCGGTATCTGCGCCATGTGTTCCAGGCGGATGCTCAATTCGATCCGTGCGCCCTCGTCACTGGACTGCGCCGGGGGCAGTGCGATGCTGCGAACGCGCCCGATCACCACGCCACGGGTCGTCACCCGCATGCCCTCAAAGATTCCGGCTGCGTCGGGCGCCGCCACGTAGAGGTGGTCCCGGCGGCTGAACACTCCCTGCTGGTAGGCGTAGATCAGCAAGCCGGCAACGATGACGATGAGAGCGACTGCGGCAAGGGCCGAGCGTCTCGAAGAGGTAGTTGACATCGACATCCTCCTGCAAACGACGTGGTGAGAGAGGTGTAGCAAATCGCGCTTTGCACTGTACCCGCGCCACGGATGACGCCATCCAGCAGCTTTTCTGGACGGCGTAGCAGGTGCGGGGTTTCCCGAGATGTCCCGAGATGGCAACTCGATGTCCCGACAGGTCAATCGTCAAAACCCGCGGCGCGGACACTGGCTGTCGTGCGAATCACAGCGCCCACCACACTCCACCAGGAATCACGAGACATGAACGCCAGAGACAACACCAACGCACTGACACAGCAGGCGCCCGAGCGCCATCAGCCCAAGCTCTATCACGACCTGCTCACGCCCGCGGAAACGCTGGCCATCCGCGAGGAGGTGCGCCGCTTCGCCGACGAACATGTTGCGCCGGTGGCGTGGGAAATCGGGCATCGCGAGGAGTCGGTCGAGAACTTCCCGCGCGAGCTCTTTCGCAAGATGGGCGATGCCGGGCTGTTTCGCATTCCCTTCGCGGCCGAGGTCGGCGGGCGCGGGCTGAAGTACCCGGCCTGCGCCACCGCTGCGCTCATCGAGGAACTGGCCTACCACTCGAACTCCGTCGCGGCCGTGGTCGACGTGCATTGCATCCTGGCCGGCCATGCGCTGGAACATGCATCGCCTGCGCTGCAGCAGCGCTACCTGGCGCCCCTGCTGGCTGGCGAGAAGATCGGCAGCTTTGCCACCACCGAGCCCGATGCCAGCACCGACCTGAGCATCAAGACGATGCAGACCTTCGCGAACCGCGAGGGCGGGGGCTATGTGGTCAACGGCCGCAAGCGCTTCATCACCAATGCGCCGGTCGCCGATTTCGTTGTGCTGCTGTGCGCGGAAGAAGGACGCATGACGGAGATCGTGATCGACCTGTATTCACCGGGCGTGCGCCTCGGCGCGCCTGATCGGAAGATGGGAAATCACGGCCAGTTGACCGCAGACATCTATTTTGACAACGTGCAGGTTCCGGCGGAGAACGTTGTCGGCGCCGTCGGCGGCGGTCTCAAGATCGCCTTGCAGACCTTGACCTACGGGCGCATCGGCATTGCCGCGAGCGGAGTTGGCATGGCGCAGGCCACTTTCGACCACAGCGTCGAACGGCTGATGACGCGGCAGGCATTCGGCAAGAAGATCGCGCAGTTCCAGCACTGGCAGTTCAAGCTGGCCGAGCGCGCCACCGAGATCGAGAATGCGCGCAACCTGTACATGAAGGCCGCCCTGCGCATGGATTCGGGCGAGGCTTTTCCGGAGCCCGAGGCGGCCATGGCGAAGTGGTACGCGACCAACCTTGCTGCCGAGTTCGCACGCGACGGCGTGCAGATCTTCGGCGGCTATGGCTTCATGGCGGAGCTGGCAGCCGACGGCTCGCACTATCGCGTGGAGGAAATCTACCGCGATTGCAAGATCGCAGAGATCTATGAAGGCACCAACGAGATCCAGAAGCTGGTGATCGCCCGGGCGATCTTCGGCAAGGAAATCACGGGGTGAGGGAGCAATACATGTACCAACAGAATGTCGTCATCATCAGCTGCGCCATCACCGGCGCGATCCACACGCCTTCGATGTCGCCGTACCTGCCGGTGACGCCAGAAGAAATCGCGGAGTCTTCGATCGCGGCGGCAAAGGCGGGCGCCGCCATCATCCACCTGCATGCCCGCAACCCGGTGACCGGCAAACCGGACCAACGCCCTGAGGCTTTCACGCCCTTTCTGGGGCGCATCAAGGGCGAGTGCGATGCAGTGGTCAACCTGACCACCGGCGGCTCGCCGTACATGTCGGTGCAGGAACGCATCCGCCCGGCCACCGAGCTGCAGCCCGAGGTCGCCTCGATGAATATGGGTTCGATGGGGTTCGGCCTGTTCCCGATGCTGGATCGCTTCAAGGAATTCAAGCACGACTGGGAGCGCTCGTACTTGGAGGGCAGCAAGGACCTCGTCTTTCGCAACACCTACGGCGACATCGAGACCTCGCTGCGGGAACTGTCGGCCAGCGGCACGCGCTTCGAGTTCGAGTCCTACGACACCTCGCATCTCTACAACCTGGCCCACTTCATCGATCGCGGGCTCATCAAGCCGCCCTTCTTCGTCCAGACCGTGTTCGGCATCCTGGGCGGCATCGGCGCGCACCCGGACGACGTCATGCACATGAAGCGCACAGCGGACCGCCTGTTCGGCAACGACTACCGATGGTCGGTGCTCGGCGCGGGCCGCAATCAGATGAAGGTCGCGGCCATGGCTGCGTCGATGGGGGGCAATGTGCGCGTCGGGCTGGAAGACAGCCTGTGGATCGCTCCAGGAAAGCTGGCCGAGTCGAACGCGCAGCAGGTGCGCAAGGTCCGCGAGATCCTGGAAGGGCTTGGCCTGCAGATCGCGACACCGGCGCAGGCGCGCGAGATTCTCTCGCTCAAAGGCGCCGAGAACGTCGGGTTCTGAGCCGGCCCGCCCGACAGGTCTTACCTACTCATGAGGTACCAGATGAACGAAGAGAAGAGACTGCGTGCGGCCCGCCTGGCCGGCAAGGTCGCCCTGGTCACCGGCGCCGGCCCTGGCCTGGGCGGCGTGATCGCAGAGGCGATGGCCGACGAGGGCGCGCATCTGGTGCTGTGCAACATCGACCAGGGGGCGCTGCAATACACGCAGTCTCGGCTCGAGGCACAGGGTGTGCAATGCCTCGCGCTGCGCTGCGATGTCTCCGATAGCGCCGCCGTCGACGCGATGTTCGCGCAGGCTGTGCAGCGCTTCGGCACGGTCGACATCCTGGTCAACAACGCCGCGCGCGTGCCCAATGCGCCCGCCGAGGAGGCACGGCGCAATCTACACCAGCAATACGTGACGACGCCGATGCCGCGCCAGTCGCTGGGCATCGTGTCTTCGCTGTCCGACGACGACTGGCTCAAATGGTGGGGAGTCAACATGCACGGCGTGCTTTTTTTGCACCCGCGCAGCGCTGCGTCTCATGGAGCCACGGCGCTCGGGCAAGATCATCAACATCGCCTCGATTGCCGGGCTGGGCGCTGGCAGCTCGCACAGCCCCGGCTACTCGGCGACCAAGGCCGGCGTCGTCAGCCTGACCAAGACCAGCGCGCTGGATGTCGCCGGCGCCAACATCTACGTCAATGCCATCGCCTGCGGCGGCATCCTGACGCCGCCGTTGGAGGACTATCTCGCGCGTGCCAGCGAAGAGCAGAGGCACCGCGTGAACCAGTTGATCCCGCTCGGGCGAGTCGGCCGGCCTGAGGAATACGCCTCGCTCGCGGTGTACCTTGCCTCGGACGAACACTACCTGGTCGGGCAGGTGATCAGCCCCAACGGCGGCATGATCATCTGATTTCATCAGGCGAAGGGAACATTTTCATGAGAGCGCTGACGGTTGCAGCCGCCGCCGCCGATCTAGCCATCTTGGAGTGGATCGCACAGGCCGTATCGCTATCCGCGCGCGAGAGGCAACGTCAGAATGTCGCCCTGAAGCAGTCATGAGTTTTAGATGCGCGAGCGGCAGCTGAGGGCCCCATCACGGTACGTCAGCAGCGACCGCTGTCCGACGGGTCCGCAGCAGCGTTTGCCGCCCTTCCCTACCGCTAGACGAACTCCCGCCGTGATGCCGATTCCGGTCATCAAGTTGCCAAGGAAATCCCGTATCAACGACCGGTCCCAAGTTATTTGAGACATCGCCCGAGTCCCACCCTCTCACCGACTGCACCAACGCTGTTTACTGTCGAAGACCGCTTCGGGCCCTACCCATCCAACTTTGGTGCGATGGTCGAAGCGCTCGCGGCTTTCTATGCTGGCGCTGCAGCGATGCCGCTGGTCCCGTGAAAGGCTGCTCCGTGAGCACTCAAACTCGAACTCGACACCTGGCCGTAGCGATGTGCCTGTGCACCGTGCGGACGGCACGCGCCTGGTTCGGCATCCTCGCGTTGGCCTGTTCCGCTCTCGCCGCCGCGCAGGAGGCGCCCGCCTTCACGCGCGAGCAGCTCGACCAGATGATGGCGCCGATCGCGCTGTATCCTGATTCGCTGCTGTCGCAGGTGCTTATGGCCGCGACCTACCCGGCCGACGTGGCCGCTGCCGCGAAATGGTCGAAGGCCAACCCCAGCCAGAAGGGCGACGCCGCCGTGAAGGCGGTGCAGAGCCAGTCCTGGGACCCGAGCGTGCAATCGCTGGTTGCCTTCCCCCAGGTGCTCCAGACGATGGGCGACCAGCCCGACTGGGTTCAGAAACTCGGCGATGCCTTCCTCGCCTCGTCGAAGGATGTCCTCGACGCGGCCCAGCGGCTTCGCACCCAAGCCCAGCGCACGGGGAATCTCAAGAGCACGCCGGAGCAGAGGGTGTCGGTGGAACAGGAGCCGCAGACCCAGCAGACCGTGATCAAGATCGAGCCGGCGAACCCGCAGACCGTCTACGTGCCGGCCTACAACCCCGCCGTCGTGTACGGCACATGGCCCTACCCCGCCTACCCGCCCTACTACTACCCGCCGCCGGTCGGCTGGTACCCGGGCTCCGCCCTAGCCACGGGCATCGCCTTCGGCGTCGGCGTCGCGGCGGTGGGCGCGCTCTGGGGCAATTGCAACTGGGGCGGCGGCAACGTCAATATCAACACCAACCGCTACAACAGCATCAATACCAACCGGCAGATCTCGGCCAACCAGAGCAACTGGCAGCACAACGCGGCCAATCGCAAGGGCGTGCCCTACCGTGACGCGCGCAGCCAGCAGCAGTTCGAACGCGGCGTGGGCGGCGCGGATCAACGAGCGGACTTCCGTGGCCGCGACGGCGAGCGTGATGCGCAGCGCCAACAGGCCCAGTCATCGTTGCAGCAACGCGGCATGGACCCGGGCGCGGGACGCGAGAACCTGCGCAACGACCCGGCCACGCGAGACCGCGCACAGCGGGCCGCGGAGGGCGCCGGCCGCGACCGTGCGGGCGCTGGGGATCGTGGCGGCGCGGGCGGCAATGTCGGCGGCGGTGATCGTGGCGGCGCAGGCAGCAACTTCGCCGGTGGCGACCGCGGCGCTAGCGATCGCGGCGGCGGTGTTCGCGGCGGCGCAGGCGGCAATTTCGGCCAGACCGACCGCGGATCGGCACAACCGGTGCAGCACCGCGGTGCCAGCGACAACGCGCTGCGCGGAGCGGGCAGTGCCTCGGACACCCGCCAGCAGATGGACCGCGGCGCAGCGAGCCGGCAATCGGCGGGCGCGGGAGGTGGCCACGCCCGCAGCGGCGGGGGTGGGGGTGGCGGCGCCCGAGCGGGCGGCGGTGGTGGTGGTCGTGGCGGCGGTGGTCGCCGCTAGCACGAGGAGCACGCCATGCCCCTCTCATCGTTCACCGGAATCCACACCATGCCCTATGCACTTCGGCTTCTTACCGCGATGGCCTTCGCCGCCGCGGCGCTCGCTTGCGCGCCCGCTTGGGCCCAGCGCGTCTACCCGACCCCGGAGGCCGCGGCGCAGGCATTCACCGATGCCATCGCGAGCAACGACCTCGCCGCGCTGCACATCGTGCTCGGCCCGGAATGGCGGCGCTTCGTGCCGCCCGGGGAACTCGATCGCGAAGACATCTACGCCTTCCTCGAAGCCTCGTCGCGCAAGCACGGCATCGTTGCGGAAGGCAATGACAGGGCTCTGCTGGCCGCAGGCGAAGGCGACTGGACGCTGCCCATCCCCATCGTGAAGGGCGGCGGCGGATGGCGCTTCGATCCGCGCGCCGGCGCCGACATGATGCAAACCCGCCGCATCGGCCGCAACGAGTTCGCGGCCATGCAGGCGGCGCTGGCGTATTTCGATGCGCAGCGGGAGTATGCGCGGACCGATCACGACGGCAACGGCGTGCTCGAATATGCGCAGAAGATCGCCAGCACGCCCGGCCGGCGCGACGGCCTCTACTGGCCCGACGAGGCGGGCCAGCCACTGAGCCCGCTGGGCCCGATCTACGGCGGTTCGAAGCCCGGGCTGGGCTACCACGGCTACCTGTTCAAGATCCTCAAGGCGCAAGGGCCGAACGCTCCCGGGGGCGCGTACGACTACATGATCGGCAACCGCATGCGCAGCGGCTTCGCGCTGGTCGCCTGGCCCGCGCGCTACGGCGAGTCGGGCGTGATGACCTTCATGGTGAACCACGAGGGCGTCGTGTACGAGAAGGATCTCGGAGCCGGAACCGACGCAACAGCGCGTTCGATGAAGCGATTCGATCCCGATGCGAGTTGGCGAAAGGCGCCGGTGCCGGGACTTTGACGAGTTGGGGGTTGGGCGTCGTTGATGACGGATCCCGGAGGACGATGAAAATCAACACTCCCGGGAATGCACCGCCGCCCTCGACCGCTGAAACGGGCACCATCCACATCAAGGAATCGGCTGTGTTGTTCCCCTGCCTCGACTCAAGGTGTCATGGAACAACCTCCTGACCCTTCACACCGAGCCAACAGCGATGTCAACAACAGACCGGAACATCATTCCCAGTCTTCTGCAGGAATCGGACGCTCACCGCCGACGAGGCGATCATCCCAATAGCACGACGACTTCCCAGTAGCACGACAGTGGCGACCAACTGGATGATTTCGGCCATGAAACCCCTTCTCCAGGAAATCCGTCGAAGCCCCCTGCTCTGGCTCCTGGTCTTTGTCCCGGTGGTGTTCGTGACCGCGAAGCTCAAGCCCGAAGCGCACACAGTGCTCTTCGTGCTGTCCGTGCTCGCCATCGTGCCGCTCGCTGCGCTGCTGAGCCACGCCACCGAATCCGTTGCGGCCAAGACCGGCGATGCCGCGGGCGGGCTGCTCAACGCCACGCTGGGAAACCTGACCGAACTGGTCATTGCGCTTACTGCCTTGAGGGCAGGACAGATCATGTTGGTGAAGGCGTCCATTGCCGGCGCGATCGTGACCAATACGCTCTTCATGCTGGGCGCGTCGTTCCTGCTCGGCGGACTCAAGCACCACGTTCAGGAATTCAACCGGGTCAGCGCCCGCATGCAGGCAGGCCTGCTCTTCCTGGCGACGGTCGCATTGCTGATTCCTTCAGCGATGATCACGGTCGACTCGGCGCCTGCGTTTACGCAGACGCTGAGCGCGGGTCTGGCGGTGCTGCTCATGGTGGCCTACGCCCTGGGCATGCTCTTCTCGCTGAAGACGCACCGCGAGTTGTTCGCCAGCGCGAAGCATAGTGATGATGGCGAACCGCCCTGGCCCATAGGGCTGGCCCTGGCCACCCTGGCCGGCGTGACCGTGCTCGTGGCGCTGGTCAGCGAAGTGTTCGTCGAGTCGGTTCAGAAGGCGGCCGAAGAATTCGGGATGACCCCGGCGTTTGTGGGTTTCATTGTTGTGTCGCTGGTCGGCGGTGCGGCGGAAATGAGCTCGGCCTTCTCCGGCGCGCGCAAGAACCGGCTGGACCTGAGCGTCGGCATCGCCTTGGGTAGTGCGTCGCAGATCGCGCTGTTCGTGGCACCGGCGCTGATACTCCTGAGCTATTTCATCGCGCCGACGCCCATGGACCTTCAGTTCTGGCCAGGCGCCGTGGTGATGGTGATCATCGCCACCCTCACGGCGGTGCTGGTCACGAACAGTGGACGCTCGGCGTGGTTCGTCGGCGTGCTGATACTGATGGTCTATGTGATCTTCGCAATGACGCTCTACCTGATGCCACCCAGGGCGATGGAATGAGTGAGCAGTCGGGCAACCTCGTCCAGGTGCCAGCGAGGCACGACACTACCTGCCTGGAAGATCAGAAGGCATGTCGGATTCCCACGTCGTACCCGATTGACTTGCTCGGCACCGCCGCGCCGGGGCCGCCGGGGATCGTGCCCGTGTAGAAGGCGGGTGCGCCGGTGACCGCCAGCCCGGCGCCATCCTTGTTGCTCACGTAGGCGACAGTGGAATACAGCGCGGTGCGCCTTGACAGGTTGTACACGTAGCCGAGGGCGAACTGATCGGATTTCGGATCGGGGTTCAGCCCGGCGACGTTCAGATGCACGTTGTTGTACCTGACCAGCGAGTAGGCCGCACGGATCAGGCCGGCATCGACTGGAATGGTCACGCCCACCAGGCCGCCATTGGCACCAGGCTTCGTGACCCCGAACGGGGCGAACGTGTTGGTCGCCAGGTCGGTCTTCTGCTTGTTGTTCGAATACTCGCCGAACACTTTCACGGGCCCGAAGTCGTACGAAGCACCCAGGTTCCAGATATTCAGGGTGGTCGTGCTGCCCAGAAAGAAGTTGGAGCCGATGGTGCTCTTGCCGTAGGCCAGCGCGACGTCCAGGGGGCCGGTGGCGTAGCCGAAGCGACCGCCGATGTAGCGGCCGGCACGTGCGTCGTCGGCTACGGTCGCGAGCGCCGGGTTGGCGACGATCGCGGGGACGCCCGGAGGGGTCAGGCCGCCCGGATCGTAGCTGACCTTCTCATTCAAGGCGTACATGAACTGGCCGTAGAAGCCACCCAGGCTCGGAGGCAGGAAATAGCCGATCGAGTTCGAGGCACGAACGTAGTTGCGGTTCGACTGAAAGCCGCTGTTGGGCACGCCGAGGGCCGTGCCCCCGCTGGCGGTCGCGATCAGGCTGGTGCCCGCGCCGTTCGTGTTGAATGGATCGAAGACGCCGTCATTCCAGAATGTCGGGACATAGTCGCGCCCCAGACGAAGTTCACCGAGGATGCCGGACAGGCTCACCGTCGAACGACGATTGAAGTTCAGGCCCCCGCCGGTCGCCGCGCCACCGCCGTTGTCGTTGGTCATGCCCGCTTCGAGCCAGAAGCTGGCGGCAATTCCGCCGCCGAGATCTTCCGTGCCACGGAAGCCCAGGCGGCTGGAGTTGTAGCCCCCGCTCGACAGCACCGTCTGGCTCTTGGTGATCGTCGTGCCGAGCGGCGTTTCGGACTGGCTCTTGTACCCGCTGACTGCGGCGTCGACGACTCCGAAGAGGGTGACCGATGACTGTGCCGAGGCCATGCCGGCAGCGGTCAGAGCCGCCAGGGCGATGAGGGTTTGCTTTTTCATATGAGATGTCTCCGTCGAGAATTTGCTGAGGTGTGCTCGCTTTGTGTGTGCTGTCTTCACAGGCCCCAGCGCAGCAGGCCCAGCACGAGCGCTGCCAGGAAGACCGTCTCGCCGACCATCAGGACGATCGGCTTGAGGCCGACGGAGGCCAGCTCCTTGAGCTGTGTCTTCATTCCCAGAGCGCTGATGGCGATGACCAGGCACCAGCGCGAAAGGTCATTGGCGAATGTCTGCACCGACGGCGCGATCCAGCCGGTGCTGTTGAGGGCCGCAAGCACGATGAAGCCGACCGCGAACCAGGGCAGCAGGGGCGGGCGCTTGCCTCCCTGTTCACCGCCACGGCCACGACTGATCATGACCGCGCACACGATGACCGGCAACAGCATGGCCACCCGCATCAGCTTCACCACCGTGGCGGTATCGCCGGTCTGCTGCGACATCCCATAGCCGGCGCCCACGACCTGGGCCACGTCATGGATGGTTCCCCCCAGGAACATGCCGGCCTGCGTCGGGTCGAGGCCGAACAGCTGGACCACCATCGGGTACACGATCATGGCCATCGTCGACAAGGCCGAAACGCCAATGACCGTGAAGAGGGTGGCCCGTTCCTTCCCCGGGTGCGCCGGCAAGGCCGCCGCCAGGGCAAGAGCCGCCGAGGCCCCGCAAATGGCGGTCGCGCCGCCGGTGAGCAGCCCGAACAAGGTCTGGAATCCCATGGCGCGGGCGGCCAGCATGGCCACGAGAATGGTCAGGATGACCGAACCCACCACGAGCACCACCGGGTGCCATCCCAGCGCCGCGATCTGGGAGAACGTGAGGCGCATGCCCAGCAGCGCGACGCCGACGCGCAGCACCTCCCGCGATGTGAACTCGATGCCGGGCTTGCACTTGCCATCCGCGGAAAGAAAGTTCACGGCCATGCCGAGCAACAGCGCGAAAAGCATGACCGGTGCGTGGTAGTGATCGGCCAGGAAGGTGGCCGCCGCGGCCACCACGATGCTCATCAGGAGGCCCGGAACGAGCAGGTTGCTGCGTGCGCGCACGGAAGTGGCGAGTGTTGTCATGGCAAGAGTCTTCAGGAATGGCGGCGCGGATGCCGATTCGGATGTGCGTGGGTGTCGAACGGCCAGCTTCAGATCGTTGAGGCGGCCGCGGCCTCGCACGCCTCGCCCATAGCTTCGAGCAGCACACCTTGCGGCTGTGCACCGCGGAGTGAAATCTGTCGGTTGAAAACGAGGAGTGGCACGCTCGAGACGCGGTTCTGCTCGGGAAAGCGATGTTCGTGATCCAGCCACGCCCTCCACGCGGCCGGGTCAATCTCGTGGCGACTGCCGATGGCCAGCAGGCTGTCTTCGTCACCAAGGTCCGCGCCTTGTTGGAAATACCCCTCCAGGAGCGCGTCCAGGAGGGCGTTCAGCATCTCGGGCGACAGTTTCTCTGTGCCGTAGGCCAGCATCTGGTGCGCGAGTCGCGTGTTCGGAAAGCGGCGAATCCGCTCGAAGTGCACCTCGGTGCCTGCGCGCCTGGCGGCGGCCCGAACCTGTGCCTGCCGGGCGTGCACGGCGTCGATGCTTCCCAGGCGCTGCCGATAGAACGCTTCGAAGTCCAAGCCCTCCACGGGCAGGTCCGGGAACAGTTGCACAGAGCGCCAGTGCACTTGCACCGCAGGGTTGCCAGGGACATTGGTGAACTCCGCCACTGCCCGATCCAGTTGTCTCTTGCCGATCAGGCACCAGGGACAGACCAGGTCAAGGTAGAAGTCGATGTGGAGCGCGTGTGTCATATGCGGCTTTTCAGGGTGCGACGGCGAGCGTCACGTTGGAAACTTTGGCGACGTCGGCGTCATAGCTGCGCGCGGACCAGATGAAAGCCGCGGCGGCCAGCACGCCGAAGCAGGGCACGATCGCCATCGCCTGCTGAAGGCCCCATTGGTCCGACAGCACGCCCACCAGGAAGGGGCCGACAGCCAGGCCGAACAGGTTCTGGAACAGCGACAGCACGGCCGAGCCCGTGGAACGCACGCCAGGGTGAATCACGTCGATGACTACACCCGACACCACGCCCACGGTGCAGGTCATGAAGAAGCCGCCCAGCAGCACCAGCTTGAATTGCGTCTCTCCGGGCTCGGTACCCGCGAAGGCCACGAGGAAAATCGCCAGGGTGACCAGGCACAGGACGGCCAGGGCCGGAAGCTTGTTGCGGGGACGGCGCAGCGCCAACCGGTCCACCACATAGCCCCAGAACACGGAGCCCACCGCGCCGACGAGCACGACCATCGCGGCCTGCTTGCCCGCAGCGTCTGGCGCGATGCCCTGGAAGCGGTTGAGGTAGCTCGGCAGCCACGACCACACGGCGGAGACCACGATGAGCTGCATGGCAGAGCCCACGCAGACCCACAGCATGGTGCGCGTTCGCGCCAGGGCGCCGAAGATGTGCTTGAGCGTGGCGCCGAGCGACTGGGTAACCTTGTCCAGCCGAGGCGTGAGGGCCACGGTCTTGTAGTCCCGCACGAGCAGGTACAGCAGTGCCATCACGAGGCCTGGCACGCCGACCACGCCGAACGCAGCCCGCCAACCCCACTTGGCCGCAATCATGCCCCCGAGCACGACGCCGAGCACGGAGCCCAGCGATGCCGCCGCGAAGAAGGCGCCCAGCAGCGCCCCGCGCAGGCGCTTGGGAAACAGCGTCGAGATCAATGCCGCGCCGACCGAGCCGTAGCCGGTCTCGCCGGCGCCCACCACCGCACGCGCCGCAAACAGCTGGCCGAAATTGTTGGTGAACATGCAGGAGATGCTGGCCAGGCTCCAGACGCTCGCCATCACGAAGATGCTCTTCACGCGGCTCACCCGGTCGGCCAGCAGCGCCACGGGGATCCCGCCGATCGCCACCACGATCGAGATGATGGAAACCAGCGCGCCAAGCTGCTTGTCGCTCAGATTCCATTCGCTCTTGATATGCGGAAAGAGCGAGACGATGACCTGCCGATCGATGTAGTCGAACAGCATCAGGCCGAAGGTCATCGCGAAGGCGAACCAGGCCTGTCGCCTGCTAGTGAGGTAGTCGTCGTTGCGCGAGGGCAAGGCGACTCCTGCCATTGTCATGGTCATGGCTTGTCTCTTGGATCGTTCTTTTGAGTGTCTCGGCGACGGCTAGGCGTGCGACGCCGCCTTGCGCAGGAAGCCCTGCTGGCCGCCGTTGCGGTTGGGCGCAAAGCCGTTGGCCAGCAGGCTTTCTTCCACCGTGTCGTAGAAGACGCCGATCCTGCTGATCTCGCGCGCCTGTTGGGCGGTCGCGATCGGGCGGCCGAACTCGCGCGAGATGCGCACCAACTGCTCGACCTGCGCGACCGTGCCGATCTTCGCGGTGCGCGACTGGTTCCAGAGGTTGTCCTCGGTGCCCGTGCGCACGTGCAGGCCCATGGCAATGCCCATCATGTTGACCGGCAGCACGTTGAGCACCGAGCTTTCCACGGTCAGTACCGCGCCATCCGGCGCTGCACGCACGAAGTTCGCCAGGTTGTAGATGTTCGGTGCGTCCATGCCGCCGCCGATCGCCACCCAGTTCATGACCAGCGGGCCCTTGTAGATGCCGCGCCGCATCAAGCGCTCGACCGACTCGAAGCTGTTGATGTTGTAGCACTGGAAGGCGCTCTGGATGCCGGCCTTGGTGAGGCGGCGGATGTGCTCCTCGGCCCAGCCGGGCTGGGCCGGCACCGTCATCTCCTTGTAGGCATTGAAGACGTCCGGGTCTTCCATCGAGGTGCCCTTGATGTCCCGGATGTCGAACTGCTCGAGGATGTTCATTTGCGACGTGTTGATCGTCACCGTGACCTGGTCGGGCTTGGGATCGAGCTCGGCCAGCATGTGGCGCGTGTCGTCGGAGAGCCACTTCGCTGCCGCACCGTCGGTCTCGGGCGCGAAGCTGATGGAGCCACCCACCTGGATGATCATTTCGGGCACGCGGGCACGCACGCCGGCGATCAGCTCGTTGAACTTGGACAGGCGCTTGCTGCCCTTGCCGTCGAGTTCGCGCACGTGCAGGTGCAGCACCGTCGCGCCGGCGTTGTAGCAATCCACGGCCTTCTGGATCTGGGCTTCCATCGTGACCGGAATGTCCTCGGGAAAGTCGGAGGGCATCCAAGACGGTGCGTAGGGCGCCGCGGTGATGATCAGCGGCTGCTGGTTTTCGGGGAACAGGGATCCATCGAGGAAGTTCATTGGTGTGTCTCGCTGAAAAATTCTGGAAAGGTGATGAGGGCGGGTGCGACGGTGGCTTCAGAAGGGCTTGTCGCCCACGATGGCAGCGCGTTCCATCTTGCGGTGGCAGGGCGGGTAGTCCATGACCGCGTAGTGCTGGGTGCTGCGGTTGTCCCAGATCGCGATGCTGTTGGGCTTCCAGCGCCAGCGCACCTGGTATTCGGGGATGTTCGCCTGGGCGATCAGATACTTCAGCAGGTCGACGCCGGTCTGGTTGTAGTCCTGGCCGTAGCGCACGTTCTTCTTGTTGTGGAAGTTGACGAAGTGCGTCGTGAAGGCGTTGACGAAAAGCACCTTCTCCTTCGTCTCGGGGTGCGTGCGCACCACGGGGTGTTCGGCGTCCGGGTACTGGGCCCTCATGGCCAGTCGCTTCTCCCGCGGCATTGCCGCGGCGAAGGAACTGTTGAAACTGTGATTGGCCCACAGGTCGGCGATCTGCGCCTTGACTTCGTCGGGCAGCTTCTCATAGGCCATGACCATGTTGGCCCACATCGTGTCGCCGCCGACCGGCGGGCACTCGACGCAGCGCAGCACGGCGCCTAGCGAGGGCGCCTCGCGCCATGTGCCGTCGGTGTGCCAGGCATTCTCATACCGGTCGGCGGGGCTGTCCGGGTCCTTGTAGATCTGGACCAGGCCGGGCGCATCCGGATGGGTGGGAACCATCGGATGGGTCTCCAGTTGCCCGAGCCGCGATGCGAAGTCCACGTGGGCCTGGCGCGAGATGTCCTGGTCGCGCAGGAAGAGCACACGGTGCTTCAGCAGGGCTTCGTAGACCTCGTTGAACAGGCCGTTGTCGTAGGCGGCATCCTCCAGGCTCACATCGAGCAGTTCGGCGCCGATGCTGCAGGTCAGTTGTTCGATTCTCATGAAATTGTCTCCAGTGGGTTTGTGGTTCTCAGACGACGAAGATCGAGGAACCCGTCGTCTTGCGCGATTCAAGGTCTCGGTGGGCTTGCACGGCGTCTTGCAGGGCGTAGTGCTGATTGATCTCGATCCTGATGCGGCCCGCCGCCACGTGACCGAAGACCTCGTCCGCCAGTTGCGCCTTCTCGATAGGGTCCGCGATGTAGTCGGCCAGCGCCGGCCGGGTCAGGTGCAGGGATCCCTTCACGGCCAGCAGTTGCGGCCCGAAGGGTGCAACCGGGCCGCTGGCCGTGCCGACGCAGACCATCAGGCCGCGGCGCTTGAGCGAATCGAGCGAGGCCATGAACGTGTTCTGGCCGACGCTGTCGAACACCACGTTCACGCCCACGCCATCGGTGATCTCGCGCACGCGCCGGGCCACGTCTTCATGGCTGTAGTTGATGGTGTATGCGCAGCCGTGCGAACGGGCCATCTCTGCTTTTTCTTCGGTCGAAACCGTGCCGATGACCGTGATGCCCAGCAGCCTGGCCCATTGCGCGACGATCAGGCCGACACCCCCCGCCGCGGCGTGCAGCAGCAGGGTGTCGCCCTGCTTGAACGGGTAGATGCGGCGCATCAGGTAGGCGCTGGTCAGGCCGCGCATCGTCATGGCAGCGGCAGTTTCGAACGCGATGGTCTCGGGCAAGCGGATCAGGGGCGCAGCCGAGATCAGCCTTTCGGTGCAGTACGCACCCAACGTGTCGATGAACCCCGTGTAGGTGACGCGATCGCCGACCGCCAGATGCGTCACGCCCTCGCCCACTTCCTGCACGACGCCGGCCGCCTCGACGCCGAGGCCGCTGGGCATGGGCACGGGATAGGTGCCGTTGCGAAAATAGGTGTCGGCGTAGTTGAGGCCGACAGCCACATGGCGCAGCCGCACCTGGCCCGGGCCGGGGCGGCCCACCTCGATGTCCTCGCAACGAAGGACTTCCGGTCCACCGGTCTGCGCGAGTCGTATTGCCTTTGCCATTCATGTCTCCTGCTTGGATTGCGTGGGATCAACTTTAGGGATCGCGAGGCCAAGACGCCGTGCAACTTGCGCCATCGATTTCGCATTCCGTGCCAGAATTTGCCGAGGCCGTATTGCCCCGTCCCACCATGGTTCCGCTCGTTCGTGCCGCAGCCCTGACCAACTATCTGGAGGTCACCAACAGCCTCGGGTTCAACCCCACGGAGGCACTTCGGCGTGCAGGCCTGAGCCAGGCCATGCTCAAGGACCCCGAGCAACGGATCCCGACGGATGCGGCGGTCGCCCTGCTGGAAGAGTCGGCCGCGTCTTGCGGATGCATGGACTTCGGTCTGCGCATGGCAGAGTCGCGGCAGCTGTCGCACTTCGGAGCCATCAGCCTGCTGATCAGTCATCAGCCCACGTTGCGGGATGCCCTGGTCACCACGATCGACTACCGGCACCTTCTCAACGAGAGCCTGGCAACGCAGATCGAGGAGGCGGGCAGGATCGTGATCGTTCGGCTCGAGGTGGTGGCCCACGTGCCCGCGCGTCAGGCCACGGAACTGGCCATCGGCGTGTTGTTCCGAATGTGTGCGGCCCTCATGGGGGCGCGGTGGCAACCTGACAGCGTGACCTTCACCCATGCGGCCCCGAGTGATCTGCGATTGCATCGCCGCGTGTTCGCCTGCAGATTGGAATTCGACAGCGAGTTCAGTGGCATCGTCATTCCTGCCGCGGACCTGGATGCACCCAACCCGTCTGCCGATCCGGCCATGGCCCGCTATGCAAGGCAGTTCATCGAAACCCTGCCTCGGGCAAGCGGCAACAAGATCATGCTGGAGGTGCGTCGAGCGATCTACCTGACACTGCCCATGGGGCGCGCCACCAGCGAGTGCGTGGCGCAAGGTCTCGGGCTCAGCGTGCGTTCGATGCAGCGCCAGCTGGACGAAGCAGGGGCAACCTTCACCTCACTGGTCAATGAAGTGCGCTGCGAACTGGCTCCCCGGTACATCGACAACTCCAGGTACAGCCTGCATCAGGTATCGGAGTTGCTTGGCTACAGCACGCAGGGCTCTTTCACGCGCTGGTTCACCACCCAGTTTCACCAGGTTCCATCGGCATGGCGTGAGAGCCACGCGGCGAAGGCGTGAACCCCTGCCCCGTCTCGAAGCGATCGAGACGGGGGGTGGCCCAGGTTCCTCAACCGAAGTTCCGCAGCTCGCGCCTGAGGATCTTGCCCACCGTGGACTTGGGAAGGGCTTCGACGATGGAAACGGACTTGGGCACCTTGTAGCCCGTCAGGGATTCTCTGCAGTGGTCGATGACGGCCTGCTCGGTCGGCCCGGCACCGGGTGCCTTCACCACGAACAGACGCAGCGCCTCGCCGGTCTTCTCGTCGGGTACGCCCACGCAGGCGCACTCGGCGACGCCAGGGCACGCAGTCGCCACAGCTTCGATCTCATTCGGGTAGACGTTGAATCCCGAGACGATGATCATGTCCTTGATGCGGTCCACGATCTTGAGGAATCCGCGCGCGTCGAACACGCCGACATCGCCGGTGCGGAAGTAGCCATCCGGCGTGAAGGCTGCGTCGTTGGCTTCGGGCTTCTGCCAATAGCCGCTCATGACCTGCGGACCCTTGGCGCAGATCTCTCCGGAATGGCCGAGGGGCACCTCGCTGCCCTTGTCGTCGATGAGCTTGATGTCGGTCGATGGCAGCGGCAGCCCCGTCGTGCCGGTGAACTCGGCGACGAATGGAGGATTGATGGACAGGATCGGGCTGGTTTCCGACAGCCCGTAACCCTCCAGGATGAAGCATCCGGTGACTTCCTTCCAGCGCTCGGACGTGGCGCCGACCACGGCGGCTCCTCCGCCGACTGACAGGCGCAGCTGCGAGAAATCCACCTCCTTGAGGCGCGGATGCGCGGCCAGGCCGGCATAGAGCGTGTTGACGCCGGTGAAGACCGTCGGACGCGACTGCTTGAAGGTGTCGATCAATCCGTCCATGTCACGCGGATTCGCCACCAGCCAGTTCTGCGCCCCGATCGAGAAGTAGCTGATCAGGTTCACCATCAACGCGAAGATGTGATACAGCGGCAAGGCCGTCACCACCACCTCCTCGCCGGGCCGGATGGTCTCCCGCATGAAGGCCTTGTATTGCTCGGTGTTGGCCACCAGGTTGCGATGCGAGAGACACGCACCCTTGGACACGCCGGTGGTGCCACCGGTGTACTGCAGGAACAGGAGATCGTCGCCGGTCAACGGCGGGGCGCGGTAGTCCGTGGGCTTATCTTCGGCCAGGATGTCCGCCAGGGCCAGGGTGCGGGTCAGGCGCGCATCGGCCGCAGGCCCCGGAACCGCCACCGCCAGTGCGTCGCCCGGACTCACCGTGATGACCTGGGTGACGGCCGTTTGCGCGATCACTTCGGCCAGTGTCGAAGTGGACCCGTTGAACACGACGACGGTCTTCACGCCCGCATCGTTGAGCTGATGGGCGAGCTCCCGGGGCGTGTACAGCGGGTTCACATTGACCTGCACCGCACCCACGCGGGCAATCCCCATGAACACCACCGGGAAGGCCGCCAGATTGGGCATCATGACCGCGATGCGATCGCCCTTGGACGCGCCGAGTTCACGCTGCAGAAAGCTGGCGAAGCGTGCCGACAGCCGGTCGACGTCACCGTAGCTCAGTCCTTGTCCGAACGAGTGGAACGCCGTCTTGTCGGCATATCGGTCCATGGCCTCTTCCAGCAACGCAACGATCGAGCTGTAGGCGTCGGGGTTGATCTGCGGCGGTACTTCGCCGTACGCGTGAAGCCAGGGTCGTTGGGTCATCTGTCTTGTCTCCGTCAATGTCATCGGGGGAAGTTGGGATGCAGGCGGGCGCCTGCGGCCTCGGGGCGGAAGCGAGCGCCACGACGAAGCAATCCTCGCGCAGGCGCCCTCGACGCGCTTCCCAATTGGCGACATCGACTTCGCTTTTGGCGCCACGACAGAAAAGGGCACGGCATGAAATGCGAAGGACCTGGCGCCGATTGCAAAGCACCCTCGCGCCCGCACTCCTACAGTCGAGTGAGGCCACCACGGCCATACGCACTGATTCAAGGAGACTTCGTTGAGCTATCAAGCCCCTCTCAAGGACATGCTGTTCTGCATGACCGAACTCGCCGGCCTCGCCCAGGTCGCGACACTGCCCGGCTTCGAGGAAGCAGGCATCGACACCGCGCAAGCGGTGCTGGAAGAATGCGCCCGCTTCAACGAAGGCGTCATCGCACCACTGAATCACGAGGGCGACAGGAACCCGTCAACATGGAAGGACGGCGCCGTAGCGACCACGCCCGGCTTCCCGGACGCCTACCGCCAATACGCCGAGGGCGGCTGGCAAGGGCTCCAGCATCCCGGCGTCTACGGCGGCCAGGACCTGCCGAAGACGATCGGGGCCGCGTGCATCGAAATCAACAACAGCGCCAATCTCAGTTTCGCGCTATGCCCGTTGCTGACCGACGGCGCGATCGAGGCGCTGCTGACCGCCGGCTCCGATGAGCTGAAACAGACCTACCTGCCTGCGATGATCGAAGGCCGCTGGACCGGCACCATGAACCTGACCGAGCCGCAAGCTGGCAGCGATCTGGCCCTGGTGCGCAGCCGCGCCGAACCGCAGCCCGACGGCAGCTACAAGGTGTTCGGCACCAAGATCTTCATCACCTACGGCGAGCACGACATGGCGGAGAACATCGTGCACCTCGTGCTGGCGCGCGTCAGCGGTGCGCCCGAGGGCGTGAAGGGCATCAGCCTGTTCGTGGTGCCGAAGTTCCTCGTCAACAAGGACGGTTCGCTGGGCGAGCGCAACGACGTCGAGTGCGTCAGCATCGAGCACAAGCTCGGCATCAAGGCCAGTCCGACGGCCGTGCTGCAGTTCGGCGACGGCACGGCGGCGAGCATTGCGGACAGCGCCGGACCCGGCGCAGTGGGCTACCTGGTCGGCGAGGAGAACCACGGCCTCGAATACATGTTCATCATGATGAACGCCGCACGCTATGCCGTGGGCGTGCAAGGCATTGCGGTGGCCGAGCGTGCGTACCAGAAGGCCGCTGCATACGCCAAGGATCGGGTGCAGGGTCGACCGGTGGACGGCTCGCTGCCCGGCGCTGCAGCCATCATCCACCACCCCGACGTGCGTCGGATGCTGTTGACGATGCGCGCGCTGACCGAGGGATGCCGCGCAATGGCTCTCACCGCTGCGGCGGCCTACGACACTGCGCACGCGCATCCTGACGGCGAAACACGCCAAGGCGCCCGGGCCTTCTACGAATTCATGGTGCCGCTGGTCAAGGGCTACGGCACGGAGATGAGCCTGGAGGTGACGTCGCTGGGGGTCCAGGTGCACGGCGGCATGGGGTTCATCGAGGAGACAGGTGCGGCGCAGTACTACCGTGACGCCAAGATCCTGACGATCTACGAAGGCACCACGGCGATCCAGGCCAACGACCTCGTCGGCCGCAAGACCGTGCGCGACGGGGGCGCCGTCGCGAAGGTGATCGTCAGCGAGATCGAGGCCACCGAAGCAACGCTGCGACAGAGCGACAGCGCGGCTGCGCATTCGGTGGCCGGCCGCCTAGCCTTGGCCCGGAAGGCCTTCCTCGACGTGGTCGAGTTCATCGTCGCCCGCGGCAGGACCGACCCCAACGCCGTGTACGCCGGGTCGGTGCCCTACCTGATGCTCGCCGGCAACCTGATGGCGGGCTGGCAACTCGGCCGCGCACTGCTGGCGGCCCAGTCCCGGCGCGACGCCGGAGACGACGTCGAGTTCATGCGCCAGAAGATCGCTGTCGCACACTTCTACGCCGAGCATCTGCTGACGCGAGTGCCGGGGTTGCGCGACAGCATCGTCGAGGGAGCGATTTCGGCAAACGCGCTGGGGTCGGACGCGTTCTGATGATCGTTCGCACGCGATTTAGTCCTGACTATCCGTTTCCACCCGCGATCTGTCCGCCGTTGCCGAGTTCGGATTTCCTCGTCGATGTCGGCCCAGGCAACGCCGCGCTCACCGGCGGGCCGAGCAATGCGAGGCCCGGCCAAGTGCAGCGCGTTGTTAGCGACATGACCCACCTCCGAGTCAGCGCGCGCGCCGGTAGTGCATGGCGACCGCGCCGCAGCGGAGCGCCTTCGCCGAGATCAACTCGAGCCGTCGAGTGCTGGGCAGCCCGCTCTCGTACAGGGTCGGGCCGTGGCCGGCAATCCTGGGGTGGACGAGTAACTTGTACTCGTCGATCAGATCCAGCCGGTCCAACTCGGTCGCGAGCTTGCCACTACCGAGGAGCACGCCGTCCGGGGTCGCGTCCTTGAGCTTCTGTACGCCCGTGCGCAGGTCGCCGGCGATGTGGTGGCTGTTGGTCCACGGGAAGTCCTTTCGCGTCGAGGACACCACGTACTTCGGCTTGGCCTCCAGCTTGACCGCCCACTCGCGCATCGCGGGCGGTGCCTCCGCGTCGCCGCGGGCGACCGCTGGCCAGTAGCTCTCCATCATCTCGTAGGTGACGCGGCCCCACAGCATCGCCCCGCCCTCGTCCATGAGGCGGGTGAAGAAGGCGTGCGTCTCGTCGTCGGCGATTCCTTCCTGGTGGTCGACGCAGCCGTCCAGGGTGACGTTGATACTGAAGGTCAAGAGACCCATGGTGTCCTCCGATCGAGATACGCGACGAGCCGCTCGCCGCCTGGCTCCAAGGGCACGAGCCCAATTCGCGAGGTGCTCACCCTGTGTCGCCTAACTACCAGTTTATCCAGCACGTCGTGCCGCATAACTCCGCCGACTGTTGCTTAACCAAGTCGGCGCAATTCACGATAAGGCCTTGTGCGGCAAAGAAAATCCGCCCGGCAGGCCGGACCTCAGCGCCATTAAATTGATGCAGAAAGCGGCGTCTATCGGGGCGACTCTGCCAGCAGCTCGAATCCGGCGCAACGATAGATACTCCCGGACAGCTACGTCGCAACCGCCTTGCTGGCTGCCGATACCCGGCCGCTCGCGGGCGACGGCTCCTGGCCCGAGACCCGACGTTTGGCGCAGGCGTGCTGACCGGCAGCAACCGCTTCTATGAGCGCTGGAATGTCAAGGCCCTTCACGGCGGCCGATTGTCAAAACTGAGCGATCGAAGGTCGGGAACCGATGGAAGTCCGAGTGCGTGCCCGGACGAGCTTCTATCCGTGCGGGTCCGTGAACCCGGCACCTCATGCTGCATGCGCGCCAGGCGCGCTGGCAGGTTCCCGCTTGGCGAGGCGCCCCATCTGCAGAACCGGTCACGACAGAGACGTGACCCTGCGTTCGCACGGGCGCTTCGAACTTCGATCATGATGTTCTTTTAGGCTCAATACGTGATGCGACGCCAGGGCATCAAGCTTGGACGACCTTCAGTTGCTGAATCAGCCGTTCGAGTTCACGATGCTCCCGGCGCTCGTCCTCGTCGCCCTTGCTGGGCTCGCGCAACACCGACCATACCCGCTCCCCGCGGTGGTGGCGCACCAGCATCGTCTACAGCTTGTCGGCGTCGAGTCGATCGGTCTTGGCGCGTCGGGCTCGCCGGTTGACCTCGATACTCGCGGCGTCAACCACGATGTTGTCTACACCCAGTTGGCCAAGCCAGCGATGCAGCCACCAGCCGTCGCGGCCGGCCTCGTAGCACGTGGGCACGTGAGCACATGCGGGCGTCTTGAATCGCATGCCGGCTCGCACGATGCAGTCGGTCACTGCAACCTGGTCGCCCGCAGCGATCCTGAATCGACTCACCGTAGTGCGACCGTCGCCGACACTCAGCTTGCACTGCTTGTCGCCGAGTTCAAAGCTCATGTACAGGCATCGGGCTTGGCCATCTCCTGGCGCCGTAGCGCTGTCCGAGTGGTAGTCATTTCCATGCTCCTTGAAAGAGAACTGGAACTACTGTTCTACGCTTCCTCCAGCCCTCATAGCATCTGCCTAGGAGCCGCACGACGGCGGTTGTGGAGGACAGGATAGGGCTCAAAGCTGAAGTTCGCCTTGCTCCGGAGCAGGCACTCATCGGCCACACCGGAGCCTGATCGATCGCCCTGGTGCAAGTCAAACCTGTCGTTTTGAATGGAGCGATGGAGCGACCCAACTGCTATGGAAGCGTCCTGCGCGGAAGCTTGATGGTGAACACGCATCCCGTGCCAGGCACGTCCCGCACGGTCAAAAGACCCGCATCCGCCTCGACATTGCGCCGTGCGATGGAAAGACCAAGCCCCAACCCGCTCTTGTCGTCACCGACCTGCTTGAAGGGCCGAAAGATGTTCGCGGTAGCTCCTGGTGGAAGCCCTCCGCAGTTGTCCCTTACATCGACCAGAACATGATCCCCCTTGGCGTAAGCGCTCAGCGTCACTTCCGAGCCAGGGTGGGTGAATTTGAATGCGTTCTGGAGCAGGTTCACCAAAGCCGCTAAGAGAAGCTCCCGATCCCCAGAAATGCCCAACGTGTCGTCGACATCTAGGACCGTAAAAGTGCAATGCTTGGCGCTCGCGTCGAGCGAAGCGGCATTCTTGGCGTCCGCCACAAACGATGCGAGCGAAAAAGCCTCCGCGTGCGGCGTTGCAGCTGCGCCTCTGACCTGCGATAGCGACATGTCGAGCAAGGCGGCCAGAGAAGCCAGGCTCCTTTTCAAGACGGCGCCGGTCGCACCACCGATTGGAACTTTCCCCGATTCCAGTGCCGCAAACGCAAGCGTTGCGGTGTGCAGGTAATTTCGGAACTCGTGAACCAGCACGCCGAGACGCTCGTTCTCATCAGAGGACTGCTGCAAAGCGACGCTCGCGTCACGCCAGACGCCGAACTCGGTAACCGCATCGGCAATGGCGTTGTCGAGACAACGATTCAAGGTGCGGAATTCATCAACGGAGAATGGGGCATCGCGCTCGACCGCAAGGTCTGTAATGGCTTGGCAAAGGTCGCCGTAGTCGTGCACCACCTGGTCGACGGTATAGCCAAGCCCCAAAAGCTCCTTTCCATGCGCAGCGGCGCTCAGGCCCATTTCGGACAACGCGGAATCACCACCAGCGGCACCGGAGATCCTGAAGCTCTTGTCAATTTCGCCGTTCTCCTGCGCTTCCAGCGTTCTCATCAACTGATCCAGGAAGATCGGAACGCCGTTGGCAAGCTGCTCTGCTGTCGCTGCCCGCCTGGGTCGCTGCGCGACCTTCTCCTTGCACCGCGCAATCAACTCTTCACGGTTGTTGAATAGGAATCGATGCATGTGGTCCTCCTACGCTGGCTGCCCCGGTCCGAGCTGGGGCGCAAAACTAGTGTTCACGAAACCTGGCAGTCCACCACATTTCGCGGTGTTCGCTACCGAACGTAACACGGTCGGGGAGTCTCGGTAAGGGGCGGACGATCGATTTCCTCATCGTAAGACCCCTGGGAAGGAAGATAAGTTCTGCAGCTGGCGCTGCACGCGCTGCTCTTCGGCACCGCTATGCACGGAACCAAATCTTGAAAGTCACATACATCGCATAGCCAAGGCCGAGCACCATCCACGCAATGTAAAACACGTTGGCCCAGTACTCGCCGGCATGCGCCGCCAGGGTGTAAATCTGCATCTTGCAGCCCCTGCCCAAACAGGACACCTCACCCCAGAGCAGCGCGCGCAACAAGGCAAATAGGAGGCCGCACGCTACGACGGCGGAGACGAGGAATCCCACCGGACCCACAATTCCTTGGGTGAGTTCGCCGTTCTCGTCGCGATACCCCTTCCGGAGCAGGCTCTGCCCGAACTTGTACCAGGCAAATCCGAGCAAGAGCATCAGAGAGTAGTAGACGGCGGTACGCATTCGTCGAATTGAAGTGCTGTGAGGGAGAAAGTGCGTCGACATGATGGTATCGGGCAACGAGCGCCCGTTGGCAGCGGGAATAAGACCTCATCGCAGGCGCCAATCCGGCCCGCAGGAGACGGGTTGGAAGGTTCGGCCTTTGCCGGCCCAGTCATCGATCTGGACACGCCAGGCGCCATGGAATCGCTGCGGCGATCGAACGCCAATCACTTTGAGCGCATTCAAGGCGTTGTCGCGGGCTTGTCAAGTTCAAGCGCCGACTTCGCACCGGTTTGGCTGCGAACCTGGTACCGAGCGGACGACCTGGTAGTGGGTTCGATGACGCTGACAAGCTATCCGCCTCAACGAAAGCTGGCGCTGACGTTGGACGAAACGCGCTACCAGCCGACTTGGACCCTTCGCGACGCGAATCCGCAGGTGCTTAAGGTCCCATCGCTTGGAAGCCGCTGATGGGTGACGCCACCGGAGGTCTGGGCCTTCTAAAGGTAGAAGATTTCGAGCTCGTGCTTGTGCTCGCACAGCCACGCCTTCACGGGCTTGCTGTGGTGCACTCCAGGTTGTCCAGGATCAGATAGACCTCGCGGCCCGCGTCCTTGATGAGGCGGTGCAGGAAATCGATCAGGATGTCGAAGTTGAGCGCGCCGTCGAAGGCCTTCCAGCGCATGCGGCAGCAATGAGCACGGAGGCTCGGAAGATAGCGGCCTACTTGCGCATGAATGAGCAACATCGACTTGATTCGAGTCCATTCGAATACCGCCTGCCGTGAAAGCACGAACCGCTTTTCTAACTGCACGGTGCTTGCCCGATTGTCCACGGAGGGCAGTTTGGGTGCATGCACTTCAAGGCGGGCCTCAACCGGACTTCAGAGGTTGTCCGATGCGCGCCGCGAAGGTCGGCTTCGGAGCGAACTGGACCAGGTCAGCGAACGTCGGGTTGTGGCCAATTCTGTTGAAAAACTCGACTGGGCGACAAAGCTTGCCGACGCCCAAACGTCAGCCACAGAGCGCACGACTTGCATCGATGCTCATCAGAGCTGCGTTGAGGCACTCAGGCGAGTTTCGTGCTGCGGTGGGTCGCGCGGTAGGTCGAGCGCACCTTCGATGCCCCATACGTAGAAATCGAGTGGGTCGCCACGCCAAAATCGAGTTTTTCAACAGAATTGGCCGGGACTGCCTGTTCGCCAAACTCGCCAATAGCAGCCCTTGGCCAACAGCGCGAACATGCGAAGGTCAGCTACCGAGCGCGGCCGCGAAATGGTACTCGCGGCCATCAGCGGCCCTTCGCGGGGCGCGGCCGACCGTCCGCTTGCGACCGAAGCAAAGCGAAGTTCACGTCGGGCCATGGGCATTGCCGCGGCCGGCCTTCACATCCGCGCCGACGCAGTTGAACGCGTGGGTTGCGGAACTACCTGATGTGAAGTTGGTCGCTGAGATAAGCGACGCCGTCACTTGTGTGCGTCTCAATGACGCGGCGCAGCACAGACGAAGGTTCGAAAGCCTCATGGGCCTTTGCGACGCTGTCGAACCAGACGCAGATGAACCCGGTCGGGGGGGACGGCTCCGCCCACAGTCGCTCGCGACGAGCCGTCGAGACCGTCCAGTTCAACGCGATTTTGTCAGGCGAAAGCGGTGAGAGCTTGCGGCGTCGAAGTTTCTAAACGCCTCGGTCGTTGAGCGCTGCGCTTCGGCGGCCCGCCGCCACCGCCACCGCGCGGCGATCCGCTACGTAACTCCCCTGCGAGCCAAAGGGCGTCACGCCGTGGGCCGGCGAGCCGAGTTGTTACTCGAGGCTGATGTCTGCTTGCAACTGCAAAACCGACGTTTGGGGAGCGAGGTTGAAAGTCGCCGCTTGAGGGGGCGTTGCCGCCGCCCCGTTCGCTCGTCTCTCACTCAATGCATTTCAGCAAGCGCCTCCTTGACGCCTTCCTCACGAAGCGGGAAGTCGGCCCCTTCCAGATGCAGCGCAGCCTCCGCAGGCACGGGGGTCGCGCAATCCTTGTAGATCACGCCGTCCTTCATCACGAGCTGGATCTTCGCCGGATCGGTCAGGAGCGAAAGGTCCTCCAGCGGATCGCCATCCACCAGCACGATGTCCGCCAGGTAGCCCGCCTTCAACTGGCCCAGTTCGTCTGGGCGCAGCATGATCTGGCCGCCCAGCTTCGTCGCCGCCAGTAGTGCCTCCTTGGGCGTCATGCCGATGTAATCGACGAAGTATTGAAGGTCGTTGGCATTGGTGCCATGGGGCATCCACGCAAAACCATAGTCGCCCCCAGGCAGGATGCGGATGCCGCGCTTATGCATCTTGCGCAGCGATGCCGAGGCGATCTCCAGTTCGCGCTTGTAGCCCATCTGCGTCGCGACAGCCTCGGTGATGCCGTACTCGGCGGCGTGGAAGGTGGTGCGGATGAGCCAGCCGATGCCAGGTGCGACAAAGTGCTTGTCCTTGGCCGCCTCGAGCATGTCCAGAGCTTCCTCGTCCGCAAAACTCGCGTGATAGACCATCTCGATGCCGTGGCGGACGCACTGCTTGACCGATTCGCTCGACCGCGCGTGAGCGGCCATGCGCTTGCCGTAGCGCTTGGCTTCCTGCGAAAGCATTGCCACTTCTTCCTCCGAGAATGGCGACATCTCGGCCGGCAGGCCGGCGATGTACTCACCGGACAAGTTGATCTTGAGGTGGTCGACGCCGTACTTGATGAACTTACGCGCAGAGCGACGAATCTCCTCCGGCCCGCTGCATACGCTTCCGAAGCTCAATTCCTCGAAGTCCATGTGAGGCAGCGTGTTGTCACCCAATGCCCCGATCGTTGTGATCTCCTGGCTGCCGGCGAGGTAGCGCGGGCCCGGAAACTCGCCCGCCTCAACTGCGTTGCGAAGCACAACGTCCAAGCGCGGCTTGGCAGCAGCCGCGCCGATCGCGGACGTCCAGCCCATGTCAAGGTAGCGCTTGGCCACCCGTACGCACCAAAGAATGTGCTCTTCCGGCGGCATGAACTGAATAGCCGCCAGGCTGGGCTGGTCGTTCCACGAGAAATGCGTGTGGGCCTCGGTCATGCCGGGCATGAGAAAGCGGCCTTTGCCGTCGATGACGCGGGCGTCGTCGGTGCTCACGCGATTGGGCGCGCGGGCCACCTCGACGATGCGCTTGCCTTCGACGAGCACGTCGCCGGTGTAGGTGTCTCCGCCCGTGCCGTCGAAGATGCGGACGTTGGTGAATGCGATGCGGGTCATGGCTTGTCTCCTCCGGCCCGTGGTGCCGGAAATGGGTTGATGAAAGAAGCGGAGAAAAAGAGATCAGCGCAGCGATGCGTAGAACTGCTCAAATTCCTGCATGCAGCGTTGCGGCTTCTCGAAGGTCGTCCAGTGGCCGCAGCCATCGAAGACCACTTGCCGCGATCCGGTGATGCGCGCCGCCATGGCGGCCACGTTGGCGGGCGGAGCAACGCCGTCCTGGTCGCCTGTCACGAGCAGGGTCGGCACGCCGATGCGCTCGATCTCGGCCGACTGTGCCTTGGCCAGTGCCTCGCAGCTTTGCGCATAGCCTTCGGGCGATTGGCGCATCACGCTTTCGCGAACGAGTGCCAGTACGGCGGGTTGCTCGGCCTTCGTCTCCGGGCTGGTGGCGCCCTTGACGATGGCGTCGGCAATCTCCTGCATGGCCGCCGCACCGCCACGCGCGGCCGCCGCACGCGCCACGATGTTCGGCCGAGCCGCTTCGGGTGGTGCGACCAGCGGGCCGAACAGGGCCAGCGACTTGATCTTGCCGGGGTTGCGCACGGCGAGATGCTGCGCAACGACGGTGCCGAGTGAGTGCGCCAGCACGTGTACCGATTCGACGCCCAAGTCGGCGAGCAGGACTTCGAGTGAAGCGGTATAGCCTTCGATCGTCAGCGGCTCCGCGAGCAGCGGCGAACGTGCGCTTCCGGGGAGATCCGGGCGGATCACCTTGAAGTCCGACAAAGCAGCCAGCAATGGCGTCCAGGTGTTCGACGAACCGCCGAGTCCGTGAATGCACAGCAGCGCCTCGCCGTTGCCGTCGATCTCGACGGCCAGTCCGTTGATGATTTGAGTCGTCATCGCGTTGCGCTTCAGACGAACTTGTTCTCGATCGCACCCAGGCGATCAATCTCAACGCGCACTACGTCGCCCGCCTTCAGGTACCGCGGCGGCGACATGCCCATGCCCACCCCGGCCGGCGTTCCCGTGGCGATGACATCGCCCGGATACAGCGTGATGCCGCGCGAAATTGTCTCGATCAGCGTCGGGATGTCGAAGATCATGTTCTCGGTCGGGCCGTCCTGCCGCAGCTCGCCGTTGACCCAGCAGCGCACGCGCGTCTTCGTGCCGTCGAACTCGTCGGCCGTCACGATCCACGGGCCCATCGGGCAGAAGGTGTCGAAGGACTTGCCCATGTCCCACTGGCCGTGCCGAATCTGCACGTCGCGCGCCGTCACGTCGTTGAGGACCGTGTAGCCGAACACGTGGTCCATGGCCGCAGCGCGGGTGATGTTCTTGCCGCCCTTTCCGATGACGACGGCGAGTTCGGCTTCGTAGTCGATCTGTGTCGAGATCTCGCTGGGAACCAGCACGTCGTCGTGCGGGCCGACCACGCACTCGGGCACCTTGGTGAAGACGATGGGCCATTCGTCGGTCTTGGCGCCGCTATCCTTGAAGACGGAGGCCGAGAGTTCCTTGGCGTGAGCGTGGTAGTTGCGGCCGACACACCAAAGGTTGCGCCGGGGCTTGGGCAGCGGCGCGTCCAGCGCGACATCCGCCACCTTGACGGCTGCACCGATCGCGACTGGCGCCGCTCCGCCTTGGGCCATGGATTCGATGATGCTCAGGGCACCCACGGCCGCTTGCTGCGGCGTCAGGTCGAGCGGTTGGATGGTCAGGCCGTCGTCGGAAACAAGTCCCACGCGGCGGGTGCCGTCGGCGATGTAAGTTGCGATGCGCATTTCAGTTTGCTCCTGTGATTTCTCTCTGCAGTTTTGCGGTTCCGATCAAGGCACCGCGGGGATGGAGCAACTTTAAAAACGCAGCTCTTTTGGCGCTTATCGACGAATCCGACGACGTATCAGGGAGTCCGGTGCAGTGCTAGGTACTTACCCGGGTGGCCGTCAAATCAGGGCTCGGCAAGGCGAACAATTGCACCGTCAACCCACGTTGGAGGAGCTGAAAAATGGCGGAGGCGTACGCGCTGCACGAGGGAGCTTTTGGCACGGCGATCGTTCTCGAATCCCGAGCCAACCTGGTGTCGCACGCCCATTCTGAATCGCAACTGGCGATGTGGCTCGGCGGCAGTCGTGCAGTCGCCAACGTCGGCGCTGAGGTCGTGCCCTACGGCGAGAACGTCGCACTCGGCGTCAACGCCTTCGAGGCGCACGACATGGTGATGGAGGGCAGCGGCTCCTGCCTCTTCCTCGTCTTCATGATTTCCAAGCAGTGGCTGGACGCCCTGGGCAACGCAACGGGACGCAACTTCCGATTTCCCTCCCCGCGCGTTCCCATCAACTCCGCAATGCGCCGCTCGTGCTGGCGGGTGCTCGACCTGATCATCTCCGCCGACAAGTCGCGCCCGGCCATCGACGACGAAGTGGAGCGGCTTCTGGAGGCGGCCATTGCGGCTTCGACCACCGGCGGCGCCGAATCGCCTGCGAGTTCCGTGGGCGTGATGCTTGACCATCGTCTGCGCAGCGCCATTGCCCACATGCGTGAACACGTTTCCGAAATCACGACGATCGATGAGATCGCGGCGAAGGTCGGGTTGTCGCGCGCGCACTTCTTCGCTCTTTTTCGCGACCAACTCAACACGACGCCTCAGGTGTTCTGGAGCGGCGTGCGGGTCGAGGAAGCCATGCGCCGCGTTGCCGAAGGCGGCGCACTGACCGAGGTCGCCATGGATCTCGGTTTTTCAGCGCCAGGCAATTTTTCGCGCTTTTTCAAGGAGCACACTGGCGTTTCGCCGTCGATCTTCAAGCGGGCGGCGCGCGATCCGTCACCTGTGACCGTTACCGGCGTCCCCAGGGAGCAGTTCTAGGCTGGCGGCTTCGATGCAGTCAGGGCGCAATGCCAAGTCTTGCTTCGGTGCGAATCGGACCAACCGATGGGGCGGCTTTCGCCGGCATACCGGCCATGCGACAGTCGATGGCGAGCGGCAGCACCGGGCCCTGTGCCGTCCGTCGCCGCCCATCGACCTACGTTAGGTATGTCGTGCGAAGCTGCCTTTCGCCGCTGCGCCGGCAGCTCACCAACCCGGCGAGGAGCGGTCCTTCGAGGCGCGACGAAGGCAGGCGCCGATGAACAATGACCGTGCCGACTCACGGCTGGAGCCAGAAGCGGCGGTTGGTCCACCTGCTCTAGCACGGTCGGTGAACGGGTACCTGGCCACTCAATGTGGTCACCACAGAGCGGCCGTCACCAAGATCAGCAGCGCATCGCCGCCTTTAAATGCCGCATCACCGTTCCGTTCACTGTTACGCTCCGGAACTGGCAGGAAACTCGCTGTTCCATTGGGGATCTTGGTCATGAGATGGTTGGCGGGGCTCATTCTTCTGTTCTCTGCGCTCATCTGGCTTCCGGCCACCGGCCAAACCCTGCCGTTTCCCACTGCGCCGATCAATCTCGTGGTTCCGCTTGCCCCGGGTGACGCTGCGGACATCGCCGCGCGCACCTTGGGCGAAGAGATCTCGAGGCTTCTGCAGACGCCGGTGCTATCGATCAATCGTCCCGGCGCAGGGGGCGCTGTAGGTGCCCACAGCGTGGTCCAAGCCAAGAAAGACGGGTACACGATTCTGTTTGCGCAAAACAGCGCGCTGACCTTTCGTGCCGTTCTCGACCCGCAGTCGGTCACCTACGACGCGCTTCGGGATCTGGTGCCGCTCGGTACCGCCTCACGCACGCCAACGCTCCTGGTCGTGCGCAGTGATTCACCGCATAGGAGCTTCGCGGACCTGATCGAATACTCGAAGAACAGACCGGGCCGGGTGCGCATTGGTCACCCCGGCTCGGGCTCCGTCGGTGATTTCTGCGTGCAGTTGATCAACACGCTCACGGGTGCGGAACTCGTGGGGATTCCGTATGCCGGCGCCGCGCCGGCCATCGTTGCATTGCACGGAGAACACATCGAAGGTGTCGTGCTGGCGCTGGGTGCGCTGAGCGCTCACATCAAGTCAGGGGCGTTCCGGGGCCTTGTCGCTTCGGGCAGATCTCCCGAGTTCGTCAACATCCCCACGATGCGCGAGCTCGGCTATCAAGAGGAACTGTTCGGCATCTGGTTCAGCTTTCTCGCGCCTGCAGGGATCCCCGAAGACGCGAGGAAGGCCCTCGTTGGCGCGATCGAGCTGGCGGTGAACGCTCCCGCAGTCACGGCAAGGCTGGCACCGCTCGGCATCTTGCAGAGCTATGCCACACCCGAGCAGACTACTGCCGAGATCCGCGCGGAGTTCAAGCGAGTGGGGGACATGGCCCGGAAGTCCGGTTCGATCAGATGAGGTGGGTCCTGCAGGCGCCGAAGGAGACCTATTGCAGCGCTGCCGCGGCGGTGTGCGCATCCGGCACCACGTCGTAGGTATAGAGGCGCTTGCGGAATTCGGCGTGCGCGGCGAGCGCCGCGTCACGGGCACTGAGATCGATGTCGGTAGAGTCGAGACGCAGTCCATTCTGTCGGGCACCAAGCTGAATCTCCGCCACGCGCTTGCGACGCAACCGCTCGTAGGCAAGCAGCGACGTCCCTACTCCTGATGTGTCCGCCCGGGCCAGAATCGTGGCAAGCGCCATGCCGTCCTCGATTGCCTGGTTGGCTCCCTGACCCAGATGCGGAAGCATCGGATGTGCCGCGTCGCCGAGCAGCGTCAACCGACCCTTGGTCCAGGTCAGTAACGGCTCGCGGTCGTAGAGTGCCCAGCGAAATGTCTCGTCGACCTGCTGAAGGACACTGGCGATGCGGGGATCCCAGCCTTCGAACTCGCGGACCAGCACCGCTGGATCGCCGGGTGCGGACCAGGATTCCTTCATTTCCTCATCGGTCGGCACAAACCCGACGTAGTTGACCATCGTTCCGTGACGAACAGGGAAGACCAGGAAATGCCTGGACGGTCCGGCCCACATTTGCCAGCGGTCCATCGGCCAGTTCGGCAGGCGCTCCCGGGCAATGAGACCTCGATAACAAATGGTGCCGTGAAAGACCGGCTTGGAGAGCGGAAAGACGTAGGAACGCAGTTCGGAATGTATTCCGTCGGCAGCAACCACAACGTCGGCCTCGGCCATGGCGCCGTTGCCAAATTTGACGCGGGCTAGGTCGTCGGTCTGCTCGAAGGAGATGGCACGATGGTTGGTATGGACGATCCCGGCGGGCAGGTGGGCAGCGAGGAAATCGACAAAGTCGGCGCGGTGCATGCCAAAGGTCGCGTTCCAACCGGAGGCATCCGACACCTGCACCGGGGCGATCGGGGTACCGTCGTGGCGAAAGTAGTAGGAGCCGGGACCCACTCGCGCACCCCATCTCTCGACGGCGGGCCCGAGGCCCACACGCTCCAAGTGGCGCACAGCATTCGGTGTCACAAACACACCAGCGCCGATCTCGCCCAGTGCGGACGCCTGTTCATAAACCGAAACACGCAGCCCCTGTCGGATCAGCGCATTGGCGGCAAACAAGCCGCCAATGCCGCCTCCGACGATCAGCACGTTTGGTCGAGATGCCATTTCAACCGATCGATCATCATTCAACAGGGCATTGTGAGAGCGCGACCTGCGGCGGGCAACGGCAATTGACGAGGAGCTGCTTCTCGCTATGCCGGGCGAACGCGCCTGAGGCATCTGGAAGATCGCGAATGGTCTCTCTGATCGGACTCCCTTGACTGTGGGGCTCGGACGACCACCCAGTTGTTTGGATAGCGGCCACTCGATTGCCTTCGACATCGGCATCTCGCCGGCCGCGTGAGCGTCGGCGATAGCAATCCCCACAGCGGCCGCGCGCGGACCAATGATGGCGCCTTGCCGGTCCTGGAGGACGAAAGCAAGGTCAGGGGCCTGCTGTCCCATCAGTTCGAGCCAAATCACCAGGGGCGGTGAGCCACCGTGTTTGCTTGAGGCGGCAGCGCGGGGACCGCGGGACGTGTTCCTGGTTGCTCATCGCCTCATTGTCCCCAAGGGCTGCCGAGTTTCCAAGGCACGGTGACCGGGATCGCGTCACCCAAAACGTGGGGCCTTCGAAAAGCTGAAGCGGGAAGTGAAGCGGGATGACGGATACAACAAGTGACCGTGGGTAAATCTCGTAATGCCCGCGCCACCCGGCACCTGGGTTGCTAGCATGCGCCATGACCAGCATTCGAACTCTGGATGCGATGTCAGCGGTATTGGCAACAAGCGGACCTGCTGCGGCCTTGGCGTACCTCAACGAGGGCGTCCCCCACCGCTTCACGGCCGTTTATCGATTTGCAGGGCCGCTCCTTCACAACGTTTTCCTTCACGACAAGGCCGGTCGGATGCGGCCCGACTTCTTGGCCGTGGTTCCGTTCAGTCGCAGTTTCTGCCAGTTCGTGGTGAAGGATCGTGCGTTTCGTACCGACAATTCCGTCGCCGACCCTCGCCTCTTCGGGCACGCGTTGCGGGGAATCGTTATCTCCTATCACAGCGTGCCGGTGCTCGATCATGTGTCGGGAGAACTCTGGGGCACGCTTTCCCATTTCGACATGCGGCACCTGCACCTGCCTGATGAAGAATTCGAACTTTTGCAAGGTACGGCTTCGCTGCTTCCCCGACATCTGGCCGACATCTGATCGGGGCAGCTTCCAAGCCTTCTTCCATCGCTCGCTGAAGCCTTTGGTGCACGCAACACGTAGTTCGCCCTCATACCGGTGGCGCAGCCTCGTTTTTCACCGGACCTCATGATTGCGAGAGCTTGCGCCTTGCGGGTGCCAAGCCCTCTAGGCGGTGCAGTTGCGTGGTACGGCTGCCCGACGGGATGGGATGCTGGACGGCGCCGCCTTCAGTCCTTGAGGTCTGCGGGCACCTTGCCCCCGTTGGCTGCAACCTTCGTCATCACCTGCCGGTGGAGCCACACGTTCATAGCGGCCGAATCGTTCACGTCGCCGGCAAAGTGAAGTTCCTGCGCGAGTTCTTTCCTGGCGGCGAGGGAGCTGTCGAGGCCAAGCAACTTCATCAGGTCCACGATCGACGTTTTCCAGTTGAGCTTTTCACTCGACTTCGCAGCCAAGCCGTCCAGCATCCCTTCGACGTCGACTTCACTCATCGCGACGGGCGCTGCGGGAGACGTGGGTGTGTTGCCGGCAGGCGCGGTTGCGCTCGCTCCTGGGGACGTTGGCGCCGTTGACGCTGCGGAGCCTGATGCCGGGGCGTTTGCCGCGTGCGAGGACGGGAAGATCTTGCCGAGGATGTTGCTGAGGATGCCCATGAGTTTTCTCCTGAAAGAAGCGACAGTGCACCCTGTTGCCGTTCCCTGGTGTGGGACTTCGCCGCCATGACGGGGGTAAGATCTCCAGGGCCCTTGAGATCCGCGGCTTTCCTCGTCGGTGCATGCGACGCACCTGCTCCACACGCGCCTGAACCTGGCAGCAGCGTCCCCGCCCGCTGTCTAGCCTCCCGTTTCGGTTGCCAGATACGTCCCGCCATCCACCTCGCCGGCTTCTGCCGGGATGCTGGTCGGGCAACGCCAAGCTGCCTACCGTCACACGCCCGTCTCGAACGCAGACGATGAACCCACTTCTCCTTTTCAACCGATTCGTTCAAGCCGGTGCCGATCAGGTACGGAACGGCTTGGCGCGCCCGCGCATTGAAACCTTGGCTCGAGCTCTCCAACACGCCGAGCCGCTACCTACCGACCGACGTCAAATTGAACGGGAGCGTGGCCTCGCCTGACGGCCGACAGTTCCTGACGATCCAACTCGTGGCGGGCCGGCTCTGGTGCATCGACACGCAGACCCGCGCCGTGACCGAAGTGCGCATGGAAAGCGGAGACCTCAAGAATGGAGATGGCCTGGTGCTCACAGGTGCCGGCGAACTCAACATCGTGCACAACGCAGCCAACGACGTCGCAAGGGTGCGACTCGCTCCGGGGTGGCCCGCGGGGCCGGATCGAAAGACGCCTCACCGACCCGCGCCTGCACCCATCCGAGCACAGCGGCGGTCCCGGGCGGATTGATGGCTGTGAACAGCCAGCTCGGCAAGAAGAAGGCCCCGCCGCCTCCGCTCCCTTTCGATGTGGTCAGCGTCGCACCCGCACCCTGACGCCCCCGCCATGGAGGCGCGCAGGTCCAACCACGTTCGACGTCCAAGGAAGTGCCTGTTCGTTGGGCATCGCAATGAAATCCAAGCCGCATGCGGCTTCGGCGCGATTCGCACCGTGTTATCCACAGGGTCATTCACCGACTCCGGGGACAAGAGCGCTCTGACTTTCCCACGACGAGCGAGTTGAAAGCGACCCACTCTGCCTGCTGCGCCACGCCCTCGGCGTTGTACGGCGTTTCCCCGGTTCTCCACAGCCCGCTCGACGCGGCCTCAGCCCGTGGCGCGCGTCCCCCGATCGGATCCATCGGCATGGGGTGGTGACCCGATCGCGCCATGGATCGGACGCGGGTCGTTGTGGGGCGTCGTCCTCTCGCGGCGAGGTCGGCCGGCTATCGGCCGAATCGATCAACCTTGAAAACACTCAACTTGCCGTCGCCCTCCAAGCGTGCGATGCGAACTTCCGATAGCGCCTCCACGCCGGCTTCGCGCAGCTTGCCCTCGAGCTCTTCCATGGTGATCATCTCCCGCTTCATGGCCTTGCGCACGACGCGTCCATGCCGCACCAGGACCTCCGGCTGGGGCTCGAGAAACCTGGCCACGGCCGCGAATCGATAACTCAACCAGTCAAGCACGAAGTTCCATGCGACAAGGGTGGCCAGCAAGACAAGTCCATCGTTGATCGACTTGTACTCGCCCTGCATCGCGTTGCTGGCGGCATCGGCCACGAGCACGACGAAAAGCAGGTCTGCCACCCCCATCGAGCCGACGTCACGGCGCAGCACAAAGCGAAAGACCAGCAGCAGGAACCAATACACCACGGTGCCCCGGACAACCATGTGCCAGACAGGAAACTCGCGCGCGAAGAGTTCGGCCATCTCCCTCACGATGCTGTTCCGAGTGATGGCAGATGCGGGGTACCGGCCGCGAGCCGCTGCGCGACCGCAGTGAGCAAGGCATCCGCGAATCCGCCCGGCGCTCTCGCGACCCGTCTCGCGCTCGTGATTACACGGGGTCGGCAGCTCCAGGCGATGCGGGCCCCGCAGGCCTCGAGGGCGCTCACCAGTTCGACGTCCTCGCTGCATGAGAGGTGGCGAAAGCCGCCCGCGCGACGGTAGGCTGCTGCCGAAACACCAAGGTTGGCGCCATGGACATGACGATGTGCATCGCAGTCGAAATAGGTTTGCGCGAAGTGCGAACGCAAGAGGTCGGCATGTACGCCATGGGGAGACCAGTCCTGGACGTCAACGGTACCGCACACGGCGTCTGCCTGCAACGCGAGCTGTTCGGCGAGCCATCCCGGCGAAACCAGGGTGTCGGCGTCCGTGAACGCCAGCCATCTGGCGCCTCTTGCGAGCAGGTGCTCAGCGCCGGCCGCGCGCGCTGCGCCCACGTTGCGTGCATGAAGGGTCAACACCGTGGCGCCAGCCTGCGCCGCCAGCACGGCCGTGCCGTCGGTGCAGGAGTCCGTCACAACCACCAGCTCGACGGGCTCGGCGTCGAGCAGATTGTGTCCCGCTGCCCGAGAAATGCAGCGAATGCATTGCACGATGACGTCTTGTTCATTGTGCGCAGGAACGACGACGCCGATCATGGGCTTGAATGGATAGGGTATTGAACGAGGCGAGGCCCGCTGCAGGCGCCGGAAACAACGAAGCCGACCTCGCATCTTCTGTCGCGATCCTGGTCGTCACGGCACATGTCAAAAGCGATCGGCAGCACGGCTCCCGTGCGATGGAATGCGTCGCTGTGTCTCGAAGAAGCGCAGCATCTCCTCGCTGGCATCCGGGCCCAGGGGATCGGCAAAGGACCCTCCGAGGCTTCCACCCGACCACGCGTGCGCCGCATCGTGCAGAGTCCAGTGCTCGCCGCGCACGCCCGAGCCCTCATGAAGGTAGTTGCGACGGGTAAACTGCCGGCCATCGGGCCCGGTGTGCTCGCAGGATTCGAAGGCGCAGTCGGCTCCCAACGAAGCCTCGATGACCTGAGTTCCATTGAGAGGGTGCACGACGGCATCTCTGTCGCCGTGAAAGACGATCGTCGGCATTTCGCGCGGCACGCTGGCTTCGCGCGGGGCGCCCCGCAGCGCGGCCAAGCCAGACGACAGGTCTGTCCCGGCGCGTGCCGCCAGACCCGAGTGCACGCCGACAGCGGCGTACACGTCAGGGAAAAGGTCCCCCAGCAAGGCTGCCATGGCACCGCCGGCTGACAAGCCGGCGACGTAGATGCGATCGATATCCACGCCTTGCTCGCGCGCGACTTGCAAGGTGAGTGCGGCGATGCGCGCAGGATCGCCCGCGTTGCGCGTCTGGTGCGCCGGTTCGAACCAGTTCCAGCACTGGTGCGCGTTGGCGCTACTGGGTTGCGCGGGATAGAGAACGACGAAGCCATGCCGCTCGGCGGCCAAGTTCATCGTGGTGCCCGCCGCGAAGTCCCCCGGATCCTGGCCTGCGCCGTGGAGCATCACGGCCAGCGGAGCGCCGCGACGCGGCGCAGTCGCCGGCACATACAGGCTGTGATCGTCGTGGATCGCCGTCATCGGCGCGGAGCGAACTGTTGCAGAACCTGAAGATGCCGAGGGGAAGAATGAGGCGCTCGCCTCCGAGGCCATCTGAAACCAGGAGAGAAATGGATTGAATGTCGCGAGGCTGCTTCGCATGCACGCACTTTGCGTGCCGCGGCTGGCACCGACCCGTGAGCCGACGACCTGCGCGAAAGTAGGCCGAAATGCCGGTGGCCGCGATCCGCGAAGGCAAGTACAAATAGCCCGGCTCGTCATGGGTGACACGCTGTGCGCACAGGCGGGGGCAGAGACGTCGCAGCATCCTGCGTTGGCACTGGTGCTCGATCGCACGAGTGCGCGATGGTCGACGACGATCTGAGCTTGCGAGGGCGAGGCGTTGTGGCTCGATTGGCAGCCGGACCGGCTCCTGTCGAACCTCAATCTTTCCGCGGGCGCTTCGCTGACCAACGTTCCTGTGGCAAGTCAGCGGCCGAGCATCGGACCACCGTGCGATGTCCTACAAGCATGGCCTCGCGCCTCCTGTCGACATCGTGGAGACAGCTTCGTTCCTCGTGACGTTCGTGCGTGAGCGTCTGCGGGCGGTTTCCTGGCACGTGGCGTGGCTCGCCACTTCGAGCGCGAGGGCCTTTTCAAGATCCTGAAGCCGCAGGTCGGAATGATCACGTTGCGCGGAAGAAGTCGAACGCCTGCAACCGAACAACTGATGGCATGTCTGCGCTCGACGGCAGCCGACGCGCGCGTTCGCAAGACCATCGGACTTTGACGGTCTCAAGCAGGTGCACGTCCCGCGCTATCGACGGCAGCATCGCGGCCGGGCTACAGTCTGCGGACGACGTCCGCTCGCAGTCTTGGCGCGACATCGCGCTGGGCGCGCAACGTGCGTCTTCACGACCCTGGCGAGCGCCAGGGGCACCATACGCCCCCGGACGAGAACTAAAGTGATCCCCAAAATGGGGTAGACACTGACGTTGCGGTCCGAATGCGTGACTTAATGCCGCGATTTCTGGTGGCCGCAGGAACACACTGCCCTTGTTTCTTCAAGGGATTGTTCAAGGCAATCTTTCGACCCGCCCAGCGCGGGTCTTTTTTTGGCCTGGAGCATCCTGCCGCTCGAGACCCGCAGTGGAAATGGCGCACAGACGTTTGCTCGGGATCCGCCTTTGCCCTTGGTCCGATGCGGCGACGATCCGAAGGATGCCCGCCCAGACCGAAACTACCCGCGCAGGCCAGCCTGGGTCGAAGAAGCGCAATCCATTCACTTGCGCTCCCGGGCGTCCCTACAAGGTTGTCTACTACAGCTCCAGCCTGGCCGGGCAGATTGCCGCCGTCGAAAGCGGACTGGCCGTCGCCGCGCTGACCCAGTGCAGCGCTCCGGCGCACCTGCAGGTGCTCGGGATCGAGCACGGGCTCGGGCTCGGGCCGCTCGAACCGATGCAGGTGGCCCTCTACCGCAGTTCGGCCTCGCGCGGATCGAAGGCCGTCGACAGTCTCCATCGCACGCTGCTGCAGACGCTGCGCCAGACGTCGAGCGCACCCTGAAGCAGGCCGAGCATCGCATCCAGGGCGCCCATCTGTCAGCGCTCAGTTGCGCACGATCGCGTAGGCCGCCACGCCTGCGAGCACACCGGTGCGGCGCGCGCGCTCGCGGGCGCGCATCTCGTCGTCCCAGCGGCGGCGGTCGCACTCCCAACTGTTCCCGGTGACCCAGAGGCAGTCGGCATGCCGCTGGTCGGCGCGATTGCGCTCCGCCGAGCCGGCCACACCGCCGGCCACCACGCCGGTCACCACACCGGCGCGCTGCGCGTCACGGCGGTTGTGCCAGTCGTTGTTCCAGTGGTTGTTGCGTTGCCACTGGTTGTTGTTCCAGCCACTGTTGTTCCAGTGGCCCGGCGGCGGGCGGTGGCGCGAGCCGTGGCGCTGCGCATCGGCCGCGCCGGCCCCCACCACCAGCGCCGCGATGACCAGCGTGCGCAGGACGTTCATGGCTTTTGCACCAGATCGACGATGCGGGTCGCCGTCGGGTTGGCCGCAGCAGCGCACTCCTTGCCGAGCTTGGTGACGCTGCTGCTGATCCAATCGCGCGTGAGCCGACCGACCGACGGACCGTTGCGACCGGTGAGGTAGCCATGCAGCCAGACCATGCCATTGGCGAGATAGTCCTGCGCCTCGACGGCGCGGCGTCGCTGCAGCTCGCTCGCGTTCGGGGGCGGCAGCACTTGCGAGGCCGCGGCGTTGAAGTCGGCGCAGGAGAGGGTCGAGGCATCATCCGCCGCCGCGCTCGCCGGTGCGGCGGCCCGAGGCGCCTGCGCCATGGCGGCCTGCCCGATGAAGATCGATCCGATCGCTGCCAAAGTCTTGAGTCGATGCATCTGCGCTCCTTGGACGGCGCCTTGCCGCCTGCTCGACCATCCTAGAAAGTTCGGCCCCCGGCGTCCACCTCAGAGCAACTCGATGCCCGGCAGGGTCTTGAAGCAGGTCTCGCGCGTGATCCGCACGAAATCATCCAGCCATGGCCGGCCTGAGGTGGCTGGAGCGCACGCCATGTGCAGTTCGCCCATCAGGCCTTTTCGGCCCACCGGTCTGGCCGTGACGTAGCCGCGCTCCAGGTAGCCCTGCACCGCCCACATCGGCAGGGTGGCGACACCTCGGCCACTCGCCACGAGCTGCAGCATGGCCACCGTGAGTTCGGTCGTGCGCCGGTGCGCCGGCTCGATGCCCGCCGGTCCCAACACCTGGCGCACGATGTCGAGCATGTCGTCGGGCACCGGATAGGTGATCAGCGTCTGGTCGGCGAAGTGCCGGGCAGTGAGATGCTCCCTTGCAGCGAGCGGATGGTCGTTGGCCAGCAGTGCCACGATCTCAAAGCGGAACAGCGGGTGGTAGTCGACCGCCTCGTCCGCATCCTGCTCAGACACGATCGCGACCTCGGCCCGGTCCTGCAGCACCAGCGCTATCGGGTCCGGGTGGAAGCCCGACACGATGTCCAGTTCGATCTCGGGCCAGCGGGTGCGAAACTCGTCCATCGCCGGCATCAGCCAGTCGAAGCAGGTGTGGCACTCGACCACGATACGCAGTTGCCCATCGCCCCCCTGCCCCAGGCGGGCGACGTCACGCTCGGCCTCGTCGACCAGCGCCAGCGCAGCGTCGGCCAGTTCAAGGATGCGCTGGCCCGCGCCGCTGAACCGCGGCGGCACCGACTTGCGCTCGAACAGGGGGGTGCCGAAGTGCTCCTCCAGCACCTTGACCTGGTGCGACAACGCCGACTGGGTCAGATTGAGCATCTGCGCCGCGCGCACCAGGCTGCCGGTATCCCGCAGCGCGGCCAGGGTGCGCAGGTGGCGGATCTCGAGAAGCGAAGCCATCTTGAAACACTTTCACGTTATCCGATAAAAAGTTTCGTTTGAATCATACAAGGTGCCACGGGATGATCGGCGCATGACACGCACCCACACCCTCGGTTTCCCACGCATGGGCGCCCAACGCGAACTGAAGTTCGCCCTCGAAAAGCACTGGCGCGGCGAGATCGACGCCAACGAACTCGAAACGATCGGCGCTGAATTGCGCGCGCGCCACTGGCAGGCGCAGCGTGACGCGGGCCTCGACTTCGTGACCGTGGGCGACTTCGCGTTCTACGACCATGTCGCCAACCACATCCAGTTGCTGGGCTGCGAGCCCTCGCGATTCGCGTTTCAAGGCGATGAGCCCGAGATGGCGCGCTACTTCACGATGGCGCGGGGCGTCGCCGACGCGGCCTGCGACCAAGGCTGCCCGCACGGCAGCCACACCCACTTCGCCTTGGGGATGACCAAGTGGTTCGACACCAACTACCACTATCTGGTCCCTGAGTTCTCGGCCAGCACGCACTTCGGCCTGTCTTCCGTGCGTCTCTTCAACGAGGTCGCACAGGCCCAGAAGCTCGGGCACCCGGTCAAGGCGGTGTTGCTCGGGCCGCTGAGCTTCCTGTGGCTGGGCAAGGAAAAGCAACCCGGGTTCGACCGCTTCACGCTGCTGGATTCGCTGCTGCCTGTCTACGAACAGGTCCTGGCCAGGCTCAAGTCCCTGGGTGTCGAATGGGTGCAGATCGACGAGCCGGTCCTGGGCCTCGACCTTCCCGAGGCCTGGCGCAACGCGTTCGAGCGCAGCTACTGGCAGCTCGCCCGTAGCGCACCGAAGCTGATGCTGGCGACCTACTTCTCCCCTCTGTCCGAGAACCTGCGCCTGGCCTGCCAGCTTCCGGTGGCCGGCCTGCACGTGGACGCGGTGCGTGCAACGGCCGAGCTCACCGGCGTGGCCGACTGGCTCCCCGCGCACAAGGTGCTCTCGGTCGGGATCGTGGACGGCCGCAACATCTGGCGCACCGATCCGGACACCGCGCTCGCGCGCCTGAAGCCCGTGGCCGACAAGCACCAGGGCGAACTCTGGATCGCGCCCTCGTGCTCGCTGCTGCACGTCCCGTTCAGCCTGGCGGACGAGACCCGACTCGATCACGAGGTGAAATCCTGGCTCGCCTTCGCCATCGAAAAGCTCGATGAGTTGCGCATGCTGCGCGCGGCACTCGATGGCGAGGACAGCGTCGTGGAAGCCGAACTGCTCGCCGCCCGCAAGGCCGTGGCGGCGCGCCGCGGCAGCTCGCGAGTGCATCGTGCCGATGTTGCCTTGCGCCTGGCGCGCAGTGTCGCCAGCGATGACCGACGCGCTTCCAGGTTCACCGAGCGCCAGGCGCAGCAGCGTGCCCGGTTCGCATTGCCGCCGCTGCCCACGACCACCATCGGGTCGTTCCCACAGACCGCTGCCATCCGCGCGGCCCGCGCCGCCTTCAGGCGCGGCGAACTCGACGCCGCTGCCTATGGCGAAAAGATGAAAGCCGAGATCGCACTGGCCGTGCGCAAGCAAGAGGAACTGGGCATCGACGTCCTCGTGCACGGCGAGGCCGAACGCAACGACATGGTCGAGTACTTCGGCGAGCAACTCGACGGCTTCACCTTCACCGCCAACGGCTGGGTGCAATCCTACGGTTCGCGCTGCGTGAAGCCGCCGATCATCTATGGCGACGTGGCCCGTCGCGCGCCGATGACGGTCGAGTGGACGGCCTATGCACAGAGCCTGACGAAGCTGCCGATGAAGGGCATGCTCACCGGCCCGGTCACCATCCTGCAGTGGTCCTTCGTGCGCGACGACCAGCCACGCAGCGCCACCACCGAGCAGATCGCCTGGGCGATCCGCGACGAGGTGGTGGATCTGGAGCAGGCCGGCATCGGGATGGTCCAGATCGACGAGCCAGCGATCCGCGAAGGCCTGCCGCTGCGGCGCGCGGGATGGAAGGCCTACCTGGAGGGCGCGACGCGGTCGTTTCGCATCAGCGCCTGCGGCGTGGCCGACCGCACGCAGATCCATACGCACATGTGCTATTCGGAGTTCAACGACATCCTGCCGGAGATTGCCGCAATGGACGCCGACGTGATCACCATCGAAACCAGCCGCTCCGACATGGAGCTGCTGCGCGGGTTCGGCGACTTCCGCTACCCCAACGAGATCGGCCCCGGCGTCTACGACATCCACTCGCCGCGCGTGTCGACGACCGACGAGATGGTGCGGCTGATGCGCAAGGCGGCCGCCGTTGTGCCGCCGGCCAACCTGTGGATCAATCCCGACTGCGGCCTCAAGACGCGCGGCTGGCCGGAAACCGAAGCGGCGCTGTCGAACATGGTCGCGGCAGCCAAGGTGCTGCGCGCAGACCTGTGCGCAGGGTGACGGCGACTACCTCGCCTTCAGCGCGAGCGCTCGGAGATACTCGGCCAGATCCAGTGTGCCGTCATGGTCGGGATTCGCCGCATCGAAGGTGGCCTTGCTCCGGATGCCGGCCCTGGCCGCTTCCTTGCGATCGAGGGTGCCGTCGTTGTCGGGGTTGGCCTCGTTGAACTGATACGTGATCGCGGCAACGAACTCCTGCCTATCGAGGGTGCCGTCCTTGTCGGGATTCGCATGCTCGAAGGCCCGCCTGGTGATGCCGAACTTCCTGGCCTCGGCCCAGTTGACGGTGCCGTCGTGGTCCGGATCGGCCTTCTTGAATGCCGCGGCAACGTCCATGTCCGTGGGTTGGCCGTCAGCGGCGAGCGCGGTCATCGAGATCATGGACACGGCGACGGCCGTCATGAGGACATTCATAGAGGCCCCTTCATGTCGAGAGCAAGGATCGCGCCCTTGCGCTGCAGGAAGGTCCAGCGTAAGCACTGGCGATCCGCGTCGCTGTCGGCCATTCGCCGTTGCACGACGTCAGACGAGTGCGCGGGCGCCTTCGTGCCTACGCCAGCGAACGCAAGATCTTGTCGAGCGTGATCGGATAGTCCCGAACCCGAGCGCCGCAAGCGTTGTAGACGGCGTTGGCGATGGCCGCCGCGCTGCCGCACAGTCCCAGTTCCCCGACGCCCTTGGCCTTCATCGGCGACGACATTTCGTCCACCTCGTCGAGGAAGAAAACGTCCTGCCGCGGCACGTCCGCGTGCACCGGCACGTGATACTCGGCCAGATCACGATTGACGAAGTAGCCGTGGCGCGTGTCGACGATGGACTCTTCCATCAACGCCGCACCCAGGCCCATGGTCATGGCGCCAATGACCTGGCTGCGAGCCGTCTTGGGGTTCAGGATCCGGCCCGCGGCAAACGTGCCGCTCATGCGGCGTACGCGCACTTCGCCGGTCGCAGCGTCGACCCCCACTTCAGCGAAGTGCGCGCCGAACGTGGCCTGGGCATAGGTCTTGGTCAGCTCGCCGAACTTGATGCCGTCTTCCACCGACACGCCGGCGCGCCCGGCCACTTCGCCCAGGGTGAAGCTGCGCGTGCCGGCGATGACCCGTCCGTCCGCGAAGCGCGCGTCCGCAGGCATCAGGCCCGCCTTGCGCGCGATCGCTTCGCGCAGCTTCATGCACGCCGCGAAAACGCCCGCCGTCGCACTGTTGCCGCCCCACTGACCTCCCGAACCGCAGGACACCGGAAAGTCCGAGTCGCCCAGTCGCACCTCGACCTGCGACAGTGGCACACCCAGCAGTTCGGCCGCGGTCTGCGCAATGACCGTGTAGCTGCCGGTGCCGATGTCCGTCATGTCGGTGGAAATCGTGACCTTGCCGCGCGCATCGACCGCCGCACGCGCCGCCGAGTCCATGGTGAGGTTGCCGCGGAACGCGCTGGCCATGCCCATGCCGACCAGCCAGCGCCCGTCGCGCACCTGGCCAGGCGTCGCCACGCGGCGCTCCCAGCCGAAACGCTGCGCTCCGGTGCGCAGGCAGCCGGCCAGGTCACGCTGCGAAAACCTGCGTTCCGGCTTCTCGGGATCGGTCTGCGTGTCGTTGGCGATGCGCAGTGTGACCGGATCCATCTTCAGCGCTTCCGCGAGTTCGTCCATGGCGATCTCGAGCGCCATGAGGCCGGGCGCCTCACCCGGCGCGCGCATGGCGTTGCCCTCGGGCAGGTCGAGCGTCGCGAGGCGATGCGAGGTCAGGCGGTTGGCTCCCGCATACAAAAGACGCGTCTGCATCGCGGCGGTCTCGGGCTGGCCGCCCGGCAGGTCGCCCGACCAGCTTTCATGCGCGATCGCAGTGATCCTGCCGTCGCGGCCTGCGCCGATGCGGATGCGCTGGATGGTGGCCGGCCGGTGGGTCGTGTTGTTGGTGATCTGCGGGCGCGCGAGTGCCACCTTGACCGGCCGACCCGCTGCGCGCGAGGCCAGCGCCGCCATGACGACGTCACTGCGAACCCACAGCTTGGAGCCGAAGCCGCCGCCAATGTAGCTGGACACCACGCGCAAGTTGCCGCGCGGCATGCCGAAGATCTCGGACAGATCGCGGCGCGCCCAGTCGATCATCTGGTTCGACGTCCAGACCGTGAGCTTGTCGCCCTGCCAGGAGGCGATGGTCGCGAACGGCTCCATCGCCATGTGACTCTGGTCTGGCGTCGTGTAGGTCTGATCGACCTTGACCGCGGCCTGCGCAAACGCGCCGGCGAAATTGAGGACCTCCGTGTCGGCCGGATCCTCCATCTTCGGCTTGACCGCCGATTCGCGTTCGCGCGCGAGATCGAAACGCCCGGGCTCGCGTTGGTAGTCGATGCGAATCAAATGCGCGGCCGAGCGCGCCTGCTCGAAGGTGCCGGCCACGACGATCGCCACGGCCTGGTCGAAATGGTCGACCTCGGGTCCCGCCAGCAGCCTGGCCGTGATGGCCTTCGCCTTGGCGACCGGGCCGGCGTTCTCATGGGTGACGACCGCGATCACGCCCGGCGCAGCGCGCGCCGCGCTCGCGTCGATGCGCGTGATGCGGCCCTTGGGAATCGCGGCACCGAGGATCACGCCATAGGCCTGGTTGGCGACGACATCGTGACGCTCGTAGGCATAGGGCGCGGTGCCCGTGGTCTTCAGCGGACCGTCGATGCGGTCGTGCGGCTGGCCGACCACCAGGAGCCGGTCGACCGGATTGCGCGCGGCGGGTTGATCGAAATTCATGGGTCAGCCCTTCGCTTCTGCCAGCACGGAAGCCAGCGTGCGTTCGACCAGCATCGGCTTGAACGCGTTGTGCTCGCTGGTGCGCGCGCCGGCGAGCGTGGCTTGCGCGATCGCGTTCGCTCCGGATCGCTGCTCCGCGGCCTCGACGCGCCAGGGCTTCGGCGCGAGGCCGCCATAGGCGAAGCGCCCGCGGCCGTCGGGCTGGACCACGGCCGCCACCGACACCAGCGCGAAGGCATAGGACGCGCGGTCACGCACCTTGCGATAGAAATGCTTGCCGCCCAGCGGCGGCGGCAAGGTCACCGCCGTGATGACCTCGTCGCGCAAAAGGGCCGTCTCGACGTCCGGCGTACTGCCGGGGGCGCGATGAAAGTCCGCGATCGGGATCGTGCGCTGCGTGCCATCGGCCCGAACCGCATGCACCGTGGCATCGAGTACGCGCATCGCCACCGCCATGTCGCTCGGATGCGTGGCGATGCACTGGTCGCTGGTGGCGAGGATCGCCAGGTTGCGGTCGAAGCCGCCCAGGGCGGCGCAACCGCTGCCCGGCTGGCGCTTGTTGCAAGGCTTGGTGGTGTCATAGAAGTACGGGCAGCGCGTGCGTTGCAGCAGGTTGCCCGCGGTGGTCGCCTTGTTGCGCAGCTGCCCGGAAGCGCCTGCCAGCAGCGCTCGAGCGAGGACCGCATAGTCGCGCCGCACACGCGGGCTGGCTGCCAGGTCGGTGTTGCGCACGAGCGCACCGATGCGCACGCCGCCGTCCGACGCCTCCTCGATCTGGTCGAGCCCCAGGCGGTTGATGTCGATCAGGTGGGTCGGCGTCTCCACCTGCAGCTTCATCAGGTCGAGCAGGTTGGTCCCGCCGGCAATCAGCTTGGCGCCCGGCGTGCTGGCCAGCGATGCGGCCGCGCCCGCAGGCGTCTGGGCACGTTCGTAGGTGAAGGCCTTCATGACTTGACCTCGGCCACTTCCTGGATCGCCTGGAGCATGTTGGCGTAGGCGCCGCAACGGCAGATGTTGCCGCTCATGCGCTCACGGATCTCGTCGGGGGTCGCCGCCTGGCTCGCCGTGATGTCGGCGCTCACGTGGCTCGGAACTCCGGCCCTGATCTCGGCCAGCGTCCCCACCGCCGAGCAGATCTGCCCCGGCGTGCAGTAGCCGCACTGGAATGCGTCGTGCCTGACGAATGCGGCTTGCATCGGATGCAGCCTGCCGGGCGTTCCGAGGCCTTCGATCGTCGTGATCTCCTCGCCCTCGTGCATCACGGCGAGCGTGAGGCAACTGTTGAGGCGCCGCCCGTTCACGATCACGGTGCAGGCGCCGCACTGCCCGTGATCGCATCCCTTCTTGGAGCCGGTGAGCCGAAGATGCTCGCGCAAGGCATCGAGCAGTGTGGTGCGCGTGTCGAGTGACAGCGTCTGCATGCTGCCGTTGACCTTGAAAGCGACTTGCATGGTGGGCCCCTTCGCGGCCGGCTCGGCCGCAGACCGGGCGACCGTCTGGGCCAGACTTCCAGATGCAGGAACGAGGGCGCCGGCGGCCGACGCCAGGCTCCCGGCGAGCACCCCTCGCCTGCGCACAAGAGGAAAGTTGACGTCGACTGTCATTGTGGGACCTCTGAATGTTGCGCGGCTGAAGAAAAAACTTCGGTCAGCCTAGGCACATCGCGCGACGCGCCGGCATCCCGGATGGCGCGCGTTCCTGTAGGCGGTTGTCCATCGCGCCGGTTGTTGCTGGCAGCGAGAGTCTCCGAGCAAGGTCGTGTAGTGAATAATGCTTCTTTCACCCGCTGTGCCGTCTTGTCGGGCGGGCCCGCCACCCCAGACAAAGGACAGTCATGTCGGTCGAGCAGCGCAACAACGTCAAGGTGCTTGGCAGCGGGCCCACCACGATGGTCTTCTCGCATGGCTTCGGCTGCGACCAGAACATGTGGCGTTTCCTGGCGCCCCAGTACGCCGAACGCTTCCGTACCGTGACGTTCGACCTCGTTGGTGCCGGCCTGTCCGACCTGGGCGCCTATGACCCGGTCAAGTACAACCACCTGTCCGGGTACGCCGACGACCTGCTCGAGGTCATCGAGGAATTTGCCCAGGGGCCCGTCATCTTCGTCGGGCACTCCGTGAGTGCCATGATCGGCCTGCTGGCCGGCCTTCGTGCGCCCGAGCGCTTCGCGGGCCACGTGATGGTCGGCCCGTCGCCCTGCTACATCAACGACGGCGACTACGTCGGCGGCTTCACCCGCGAGGACATCGACTCCCTGCTGGACACGCTCGAATCGAACTACCTGGGCTGGGCGAGCAGCATGGCGCCGGCGATCATGGGCGCGCCGGAACAGCCCGAACTCGGCGTCGAGCTCACCCAGAGCTTCTGCCGAACCGACCCCGACATCGCCAAGCAATTCGCGCGCGTCACCTTCCTGTCGGACAACCGGGGCGACGTTCCCAAGCTCGACGCACCGACGCTCGTGGTCCAGTCCAGCGACGACCTCATCGCGCCCGTGGTGGTTGGCGAATACCTGCAGCGCACCCTGCCGAACTGCATGCTTCGCGTGGTGGAGAACGTGGGCCACTGCCCGCACCTGAGCGCGCCGTGCGCCAGCGCCGACGCCATGGACGAGTTTCTCGCGACACTGGGCCATCGATGAATGCAGGACGACGTCCCTGAGCTCCCCGACACCGAGAGACTGTTCGACGAGTTTCCGACGGGCCTGCTCGTGACCAGCGTCAGCGGCACGATCCTGAAGGTCAACGCCACGTTTTGCACGTGGCTCGGCATCGAGCGCGACGAGCTGGTCGGAAAGAAGCGCCTGCAGGAGCTCTTCACGATGGGCGGTCGCATCTTCCACCAGACCCACTGGCTGCCGACCCTGCAGATGCAAGGCTCGCTGTCGGAGGTGAAACTCGACGTGCGCCATCGGGACGGGCACACGATTCCCATGATGCTCAACGCCATCCGGCGTGCCACCCAGGGCGGCAGCTACGACGAGATCTCGATGGTGGTCGCCGAGGAGCGCAACAAGTACGAGCGCGAACTCCTTGCCGCGCGCAAGCGCGCGGACGAACTGGTGGCCAAGGAGCGCGAGGTCCAGGCCACCCTGCAGGTGACGCAGGCCCGGCTGCGCGAGGCCCTGCGGCTCGGCAACCTCTTCCTGTGGGACGTCGACGCCGCGACGGGTCTTCGCCGCTACGAAGACGATGTCGCGCGACTGCTCGGCTACCCGACGCCACGTCCGGTCGACGACACGCTCTACGCCGCGGCGGTCGAGCCCGCGGACCGGGACAGCGAACGACGCGCGATGGATTGCGCGCAGAGCCCGACCGACGAGGTCTCGAACTGCAGCTACCGACTCAACGGCGTCGACGGTGTCCAACGCACCGTCGTTTCATCGGGACATGGCTTCTTCAACGCGGACGGCACGCTGGCCTATTTCGTCGGCGTGCTCAGCGACGTCACGGAGGCCACCCGGGAGCGCGCACGGGCGCAGGACCGGGCCCTGTTCGCCGAGCAGATGGTGGGCATCGTGAGCCACGACTTGCGCAACCCGCTGTCTGCCATCCTGACGGGCGCCAAGGTGCTCGCGCATGGGGAGACTGTCCCCGGCAAGCAGCGCGTGCTCGGCCATGTCACAAACTCCGCCCAACGCGCCCATCGCCTCATCGAGGAACTGCTGGATTTCACGCTCGCCCGCGTGGGCCGCGGCCTCGCGGTCTCACCCGCACGCCTTGACCTGCACGCCCTGGTCGCGGGCATCGTGGACGAGCTGAGACTGGCCTTTCCCGAACGCACCATCGTTCACCATGCCGAAGGCGAAGGCGAATGCACGGCCGACTCGGACCGCGTGGCCCAGCTGCTCGGGAATCTGGTGGGCAACGCGATGGCCTATGGGGAGCCGGGCAGCGTGATCACGGTGGAGTCGAAGCTCCAGGCCCAGACCGCCAGCCTGTCGGTCCACAACTGGGGCGAGCCCATTGCGCAAGACATGCAGTCTGCGCTGTTCGAGCCGATGGTGCGGGGCGACCCCGGAGAGGGTGCCGGGCGCAGCGTCGGGCTGGGCCTGTTCATCGTGCGGGCCATCGCCCTCGCGCACGGCGGGGACGTCAGCGTGAGCTCGTCGCGCGCCACCGGCACGACCTTCAGCTTTCACTTCCCGAACGCCGGGTGAGGCCTGCGCATCAGGCGCTCACAGGGCCTCCAGCTCCTTCTCGACCGCAACGCTGTTGCCCGACCAGGCGTGCGCTGCGCGCGCCTGCACGAAAGGCATCGCGTATTCGCGGCCGATCATGCCCCGCGCGAACAGGTAGTTGTTGCGGGCCTTCTCGCCCATCGCGTCCAGATCGACCTCGCCGTGGCTGTCGCACGGGAAGGCCAATGCGCGGCCCTCATGAAACAGCGACTGGAAACGGATCTCGAACGCCGAGGGGGTGTGCATCGAAAGACCTTTCAGCATGGGTTTCTCCGGAACTTGTCTTGCATCAATCGTGCCCGCGCTCGCACGGTTGACGCATCCTGCGCGTTGTTGAGGGATGCACGCAGGCAGGGCGGCCGACCGTGAAGAACTGCACGATGCGAGGCCGCTGACGCGCGAAGCGGCCTGGGCGAGGGTCCCTTCGAGGTTGTCCCTGCTCGACGCGCAGGGCGGGCGCCGGATGGCCCGCGTCGGCGCGGCGGTTCCGGGCGCTAGGCCACGCCGCTCGAAGGAGGATGGCGCGGGGAGCGCCCCTCCGCCAGCGGTATCGCTTCGGTGATGGCCCACACGAGCACCCAGAGCGCCAGGCAGATCGCCGCCCAGCGCAGCACCGGGGCGTTCCACGACGCATACACGAGCAGAAAGGCGGCGCTCAAGATCACGCCAGCCGCGATGGGATCTTCCATGTGCCGTGGCGTCCAGACGGCGAACGGATGCGCTGCCGGCCGACGGCGCCTCACAGGCGATTGGCCATCAGCACGATCGCTTCGCCCACGACCTTGCCGTTCGCGTCGACGCGCTTGTTGGAAGTCAGGAAGCCGTCGGCGCCGACCTGGTAGCCCGTCGCATAGACGCTGTTCTTGATGTTGCCGCCGATCGCCAGGACCAGGTCGGGCCCGACCGCCACCACGATGTCCGAATGGCACGGCGTCTCCGGGTTCTTGGTCGCGGTCAGGAACCGGTCAAAGCTGAACGGCGTGTTGCGCCAACTGCCGATGATGTCGCCCACCTGCGGCTTGGCCTTCGAAAGCGTCACACCCCAGAAGGGCGCCGCCGTATCGCCGCTCGCGGCCTTCCGGATGGAATCCCACATGTAGCGCGAATGGCCGATGGATTCGGGAAAGGACTTGTAGCCCTCGACAGACTTCGCGGCATTGCGCACCATGAGGGAGATGGCCACCGCGGACCACGGCACTTCCTGGTTCTTGCCCGTCAGGTTCTTGCCAAAGGCCTTCCACATCTTGCCGATCATGGTGCTGAACGGCTCGACGTTCTCCCTGCCCTCGCCCTTCCTGAACAGGAGCCATTGCTCGGCGGCGGCGGCCACCAGCGCCTCTCGCGCCGGCGAGGCCGGGTCGCGCAAGGTCGGCTGCTTCTTGTCCGTCCACCGGATCCTGGCGTCGACGAGCCCGTCCACGCAGAAGCCCTCGACCTCCTCGGCACCCACGTGCGCGCGGAGGTGATGCCATCCCGGCGGGCCATCGCCGATGTCGACGACAGAATCTCCGAGCGAAAGGGCCGTCAATGGATCGTTGCCCTCCGTGCTCGGGACACCCCGAAAGTTGACGGTCTGGACGTTGACGAACTTCTGCATCGAACACTCCTCGATGTGAGAGTGAGAGAACGAACGGCCCACCGATGCCGCTTGGCGGCGGCATCCCTCCTCCCGCGTGGAGCCCCTCGGGACCCTGCGCCCCCGTCCTCAGCCGTCTGCCTTGTTCTTGCATTGGCGGCCGGGCCATCCATTCTCTCGCGCTGGAGTGTCAGCGCGCGTCACGCCGATGTCAAACTTTCTTCTACATATTGCTCGCGATGCGGCGCAACTCCCGCTGCGTCTCACGCCCTGGCTAGCGTCCGAACTCCTCGTCAGAGCGCGGAGCGTCCGCAGCCTGTTCGTCCAGGGATTGACGATATCGAACGCAGCCGCGCATGAACTGGGGCCAGGCCGGCACGCTCAAGGCGGGCTCGACCCGCTCCGGCAGCACCGACCACAGGTCGGGGTGATGCCAGCAAAGCTCCTGACCCGAGGCGTCACGGTGCCGCCGGATGGCCGCCCTCAGCCTCCTGACTTCCTCGGCCAGCGCATCACGCGACAGGGCCTGCAGGTCTTCATCCATCTTCGTCTCCGTCATCTCCGTTCGGACCGAAGTGCAGCGAGCGCCCCGTCGACCGCCGCCCAGCAGGCGGTCACACGTGGTGCGGGCGCCGGGTTCGCTTTCGGGGTTGGCGGGTCATGATCCGCACCACCAGGTCCCCCGCCAGCGTCCTGAACGTGTCGTAGCGGTCCACGCACTCCAGCCTGTCGCCGTTGCCCAGGTAGAAGCTGGGCTCGCGCTGCTTCTCGACCATGCCCAACGCGGTCCTCACCCAGTAGGTCTGGGTCCGGCGAAAGACGATGTGCGCCCGTCCGTCGGTCCCCAGCGCTCGAAATAGGTCGGTTCGCATCTGCCACCCCGCTGCAAAGATGCAGTCTCGCGCGCGCAGCGCGCGCGCGGCGTCGGAAGTCGGACCCCCTGCGCGCCCGGCGGTGTCTGACAGGATGCGATTCGCGCCGGTTGCGGCTTCGCGCTCGATCAGGTCCTCAGGTACATCGCCGTCGTCGCGACCGATGCGTGCCCGACGTTCTTCTGGACCACCTCGATCGGGAGCGGGGGCTGTCCCGCCCTGCCCTGCAGCGAATGCACCACGTGCGAGTGCCGCAGCCAGTGCGTGCTCGCCTCCCGCAGCTGCCGCGATTGGGCGTCATCGAGTTCCCGGGCGGCCTGGTCGACCGCGGCCTTGATGGCCTGGTACAAGCCCGATGCCGACCAGGGCGGCGGCGCGCCACGGTGCTGCGGACCGAAGCGCGCGAGCAGCGGGATGCACCGGTTGGCGGGCGCATCGACGCTGCGGTCGTGGCCCTGCCGGGCGAGCTCGTCCTCGAGCTCCTCGACGAGCGCCGAGGGCACCGGCACCGCGCGGCAGCGCCCGCCCCTGCCCACGACGTTCAGCTGCCAGACCCCGTCCGACGCCATGCCGGCTTCGGACGGCGCGACCTGGAGGAGGTCGCCGCAGGTGGCCCGGGTGACTTCATCGAGACGCAGCCCGGTCTCGTAAAGCCAGCGCACCGCCCGGTCCAGCCGCCGGCCGACGTCAGCTTCCCGGCGCCGCGCCAGCCAGGCGTCGAGATGGGCCCACTGCCCGGCGCTCAGCGTGCGGCCCGCGCCCAGTGCCTTGCGGCCCCCGGAAGGCAACTCGAGCTCGGCGAACGGGTTGCCGCGCACGTAGTGCGCCGAGCACAGAAACGCGAAGAGACCTTTCACGATGGTCAGCGCCTGCTTGCGCGCGCTTGGCGACAACGCGCCTTCCATCGGGCGCCAGCGCGGCGACCAGCGCTGCTGGTGGCGGGGCCCGCACCAGCTCGGCGGCGGATCGGCCAGAAACTCGGTGTAAGCCCTCGCATCCTCCACGAACAGCGACGACACGGCCTTGCCGCGTTCGAGAATGGCCCACAACAGCAGGCGTTCGGCTTCCTTGCGGTACGAGCGCTGCGTCGGTGACAGCGCCCTGCCGGCCCGGTCCGGCTCCTTGGCGAAGAGCCAGGCGTCCAGGGCCTCCCGGTCCGTGACGGCGGCCAGGCGACAGGCCTCCAGCGGCGCCCGACCGTGTCCGTCGCGGCCGTCGAGCTCTCGCGGCACCACGAACTTCTCGTAGGGCACGAGCGAGGTCGCCGGTGGCACCACGCTCGTCAGGACCCCCGGGGCCAGTTGCGCCCGCGGCTGCGCCGCATGGCGCCCCACCCGCAGCCCGCCCAGGACCTCCTCGTTGGCCTGCAGCCAGTCGAGAATCCGCGCCGCCTTGCGCTCCCCGATGCCCGGCACCTGCGCCCACCAGCGTGCGCCGACACCGTTGATGCGCTCGACCAGCGAGAACAACGTGCCCAGCCCCGCCCGTTCGAGGCGCACGGCCACGGCCGGATTGAGCCACGCCGACACGCCGTCGAGCGGCCGCGGGTCCTGCGCGACCAGCCCCTCGAGCCAGCGCAACGCCTCGAGCTGCCGCCCGATCACGCGCGCGCGCCGCGACGACTGCCCTCCGTTGCCGGAGCGACCGCCCTGCCCTTGTCCACCGGCCCCGGCGTGTGCCGCCTCGTAGGCCTCGATCTGCTCGGCCTCCGAAAAGTCCTCCAGGCCTTGGGCTTGCGCAAACTCCTCCAGGCTCGGCAACGCCGGCGCCTGGTCCGAGTAGCCGGACGGGTCGAGCAGGATCAGGCGCGCCGTCCCCGGCTTCTGCTCGCGGCGCGCGGCGGCCGCGAAGGCGTCCCGGATCCAGGCGATCGTGCGCCGCACGGTGCGCAGGTCGGCATGCTCGCCCTCCAGCCGCAGATAGCGATCCCAGCTGGGGCGCTCGTCCAGCCCCTGGGCCAGCGCCCGCATGAAGGCAAAGTGCCCGCGGTGCAGCTTGCGCGGCGGTCGATTCGTCACCGAGACCGCCCGCCCAGGGTTGACGGCCCGGCCGGCGCCGGCGCAGCGATCCGGGCCTGCCGAAGGCGTGCCACCGAGCGGGCGGTCGGGCCGTCCCAACGGGGCCCGGAGCCACGACGGTGAAGGTGCCACATCCCGGCTTGCGGCCTCTCCTCGCTGCCGGCCCGCCCGAGACCGCTGCTCCAGCGATGAGGAAAAAATTCATTCATATCAACGACTTAAGAACCTCAGGTGAAAACAAGGCACCATTAACACTCGAATTCAGTATTGATGATTATTCCACTAAAGGGGGTTAGAGCGCAAAGCTCCAGCACTGTCGAGCCCTCACCCTGAATCCCAACGCCTCTCACATTCGGGTGGGACGACCGGCGCCTGGCCGGTGTCCCACCCTCCCCGTCAACCCTGATGTCGAACCTTGCGCAGCGCGGCCACGACGGCCGATTCGACCGCCTCGGGGTTCGGATCCAGCGCCGCCTGCGCGGCGATCGTGATCGTGATCTCCCCCGACTTGGCGCGCACGAGCGAGCCGAGCTTGTGGCCCGCAACGTCGATGTCGACGCGCTCGGTGCGTTCGAAGCCCGGCTTCGCGTCGAGCAAGCGCGCCACCACGATCGGTGCGGACAGGCTGTGGCCGCGCAGCTTTTCCGCGCGCTTCAGCACCGCACGGCGGTCCTGCTCCATCGCGGTGGTGATCTGCTCGGCGTGCCGGAAGCTGATCTCGAGCGGGCTGCGGAAGCACTCCACCACGGCCTCGGGCAACTGCGCCACCAGCAAGGCCTTGCGGACCCACGTGTGGCTCACACCGATGGCCTCGGCGAGCTGGCGCTGCGTCGGGAACAGCTGCTCCTCCAGCGCGCGCTGGTACATGATCCCCTGCTCGTACGCCGAGAGATCGGCCCGCTCGCGGTTCTCGCGATCCATGATCTCGAACAGGGCGCGGTCGCCCAGTTCTTCGAGCCAGACGGAGGCCAGCACGTCGATGCCGAGTTCCAGGCAGGCCTGGTGGCGACGATGGCCAAACACGAGCTCGAACTGACCCGGCTCGTCCTTCAGGGGACGCACGAGGATGGGCTGGACGTTGCCGCCCGCGTGCTCGATGTCGGCCTTGAGGCCCGCAAATTCGCTGGTGCCGAAGGAGGACTGGTGGCGGTTCGCGTAGCGGCTCGGCCGGATCGTCTTCGGGTCCATCTTGCGCGTCGGCAGCGCGCCGTCGTATTGGCGCAGCTTCTCGCGCAAGGCGGCCATCTCGCCTTCGACCTGCTGGATCTGGCCGCGGAACGCCATCATCTGGCCCGGGCCCGTGCGCGGCGGCATTCCACCCGCAGAGGCCGGTGGAAACCTGGTTTCCACGCCGTTCACCGGCGCGGGGGCCGGACCGTCCGGCGCCTCGGGAATCGACGCCGGCGCCACCGGCCTGACCGGCTCCATCGGCAGCGACAGCCCGGCGGTCAGCGCTTCGAGTCGTTTTCGTGTGCTCGCCATGTTAGGACTCCTCTTGATGGTGAACGGGAGCCGCGGCACGGCCCGGTTTCAAGGGCACGCGCGCGTGCCCTCCTGCGCCGTGCGTGGCCCGTCTCGGGCAGCCGGCTGCGCCGGGCGTTGACCGGACCGAGGTTACGGGGCGGCCCCGCAGTGAATGGGATACGCGCGTGGAAACCTGGTTTCCAGCCGCGCGGATCGTGCGCCCGCGCGCGGTCGCGAGGACGCGAGGCGTCGTCAGGGCGTCGGCGCGTATTGCAGCCGCGTCACGGCCCGGCGTGGAAACCAGGTTTCCAGCGGAGGGAGACCGGTCGAGAGTCCCGGTGGAAACCAGGTTTCCACGGCGCAGCGATCCACAGTGTCTGGGGTTCGTGCTCATCGCTGGGCCCTGCCCTGCGCCTGCCAGGCGCCGACCACCGACTGCTCGACCAGTTCGACGAACGAGTCATAGGCGTCCACCGCGCGCTTGTAGGTCTTCGCGGCGCCCTCGTACTTCTGGACGTCGTAGACGGTCGCGAACTCCGCGGCCTTGTTGCTCGTCACGCTGGTCTTCGGAATCTCGACCGGAAGCGTGTACTCGCCGTAGGTCGCCTGGATCCACTGCCGCACCGCGGGCATGGCGGGATCGGCCGCGTCGACCCGGCTCAGCAGCACATGCAGGAAGTCGAAAGCCTTGCCCTCGCGATCCTTGCTCTGGCCATCGAGGTTGCCCCCGAGGTCGGCGAGCAGCGACCAGAACTGGGCCGAGGACGCGAAGTCCAGGCCCGACGGCGGCACCGGCACCACGATGCCGTTGGCGGCCCACAGCGCATTGATCGTCACATAGGAAAGTGAAGGGGGCGTGTCGATCACGATCACGTCATAGAGATCGCGCACGCTCTCCAGGCCCACGTTCAACACATCCCAGAACTTCGCACCCGGCTCCTGCATCTGCCGCGCCGGCAGCGCGAACTCGGCCGAAAAGAGGAACGGGGCGGCCGCCACCAGATCGATGCCGTCCCAATAGGTCGAACGGATCGCATAGCGGATGTCGTTCTCCGTGCCATCGCACAGCGGGCCGATCGTCATGTCCTCGGTCACCTCGGCCTCGGGCAGCAGGCCGTGCAACGTCGTCAGCGATCCCTGGGGGTCGGTGTCGATCGCGAGCACCCGGTGGCCGCGCAGGCTCAGGCCCTGGGCCAGGATCATCGCCGTCGTGGTCTTCGCGACCCCGCCCTTGAAGTTGCCCACAGCGATCGTGACCGCCTTGCGGCCCGCGGGGCGCATCTTCTCGCCACGGTAGGTGCGGGTCCAGCGCCGCAACTCGTCGAGCCCGAAGATCCGCTTGCCGCCCGAAGGCGAGAGCTGTCCCGCGGGCAGATCCTCCTTGGTGATCCGATAGGCCACGTGCGCCTTGTCGACGCCACACAACGCGGCCAGCTGGGCGGTGGAGTAGGTGGGGGCGATCTTCCGGGCCTCCGGGGCCAGCAGCATGCCGCGGATCTGCTCCACCATCGAGCCGGCGCGCGTGGCCAGGGCCGCGATGCGCTCCATATTGATGGTGGGACGGGCCTGGGCGTGGACGTCGGTGGAAACCTGGTTTCCACCGACCGGCGGGACGGTAACGGACATAGGGGACTACCTTATTCGACAGAATTCAGCGATTCTATGAGAATCTGTCGAATGAACAAGTTCCACCGAGCCCGAGCACAATTCCCTGGTGCGTATTGTGAGGTCGTTTGGGGATCTGGTGGCAATCCCGCCACGGAGTGGGCCCTTAGCGCCCGGAAAAACAGCCGAAATGGCCGAATGGATGCCTCCACCAGCGGCAGGGCCGCGCTCCAGCCCCTGCGCCACGTGCTGCAGTGCAGCGGGGCAGGGCGGTTGCCCCTATCCACTCACACCAAACCCCATCGGTCCTCACGTTGGAATGCGCCGGAGCCCAAATTTCCTCACATCAAATCCCAACGCCGCTCACATTCAACCCCAAGAACACTCACAGTTTGCCCTGTAAGCCTTTGTCGTCATTGGAAAAAGTGGATCCTCAACTCTTCAACCTCCCAAGTGTTCCTTTTCAAAGAGAACAAGAGCACCGGTTGCGTGTCTTTGTGAATTGACCGAATCACAATACCTCGGCATGATGTGCAGCCCTTTCACCACCACAGTGTTCCATGGCCGAGGATGACTCATCACACAGCGCGCCTCGCCAGCCGCCGACGGCCGAGGAGCAAAGCATCGCGAAGGCCAACGAGGCCATCGCGATCCGTCCCAAGCGCGGGCGCCTGACCCTGCTGTCGCGGCGCATTTACAACGCGCTGCTCTATCACTCGCAGCGCCAGGGCGTCGACGAGCCGGTCTACCGGCTCGCCCTGAGCGAGTTGATCGGCGACGCCCGCTTCAATTCGAACAACACCGAGCTGCTCAAGTCGCACCTGCGCGACATGCAGGCCACCACCATCGAATGGTCGACCAGCAGCAGCTCGCTCAAGCGCTGGGTGTCGTCGCAGCTGCTCGGCACCGTGACCATCGAGGAGCAGGGCAGGGGCCGCCCCTGCATGGTGACCTGGCGCTATCCCGACGAGATCAAGGAGCGGCTGGTCAAGCCGCACCAGTACACGCGCGTCCTGCTCGAGATGAGCAGCCAGATGCGCAGCTATTCGGCCGCAGTCCTCTACGAGATCGGCGCGCGCTACCTGACATCGCCGGGCCGGCTCTCGATGCGCGAGGACGTGATGTGGTGGGCGGCCGTGCTGACCGGGCGCAGCGACATCAAGGAGGTCGACTACCGCTTCCTCAAGCGCGACGTGATCACCAAGGCGATCGCCGAGATCGACGCGCTCTGCGAGGAATTCGGCCTCGAGCTGATCGAGCACAAGCGCGGCCGCAAGATCGAGGAAATCCAGTTCAGGGTCGTGCCGAAAATCCAGCAGCGCCTGGGTGACATCGACGCGTCGAATCGCAATGTGTTCGACCTCGAACTCGTCGCACGCCTGGTCGCGCTCGGGATCAAGCAGGACGAAGCCCAGGATCTCTACGCGACCACCGACGAAGGTCAGATCCGGGCCACGCTCGACCACGTCGATGCCCGGCTGCGCAACGCGACGATGCCCGGGCTCAAGTCGCCGGCGGCCTATTTCAAGGACGCGCTGAAGAAGGGCTATGCCGGCCTCACCGCCAGCGTGCCGGCCCTGCCGCCCGCCGGCGCCGCGCCCGCGCTCGCTGCGCCGGCCCGCGCACTGTCGGAGGCGGACCGCCTGCGCCGCATTCGCGAGCTTTGGGAAAACGACCGCACCGGCCAGGCCCGCGCCCTGTTCGCCGAAATGCCCGAGCCGCAACAGACCGAAGTACGCACTCGCTTCGAATCCAACCGGCTTGAACAGGTGGCCACCCCCATCGCACGGGCCTGGCGGCGGGACGGGCCGGCCAGCCGGATCGCCGGGACCACCTTCTTCAAGTGGCTCGCCGCGGACACCTGGCCCGGCGAACCGACGGACAAGGTGCTGCTCGAATTCGCGCTGCAGCAAGGCGTGGCCGGCATGTGAGCAGCGCCCCCGTGCGCAAGAGGTCGTCTTCGCCTCCGCCTGGCGCGCCTCGAGTACGGAGTGAGCGCCAACCTCCGAAGTTCTGCCAGCCTTGCTTTGGGGCCATCCTCCATCGGACCCAGGCCACGTCGATGCGCGGCAGCGACCGCCCTGGATTCGCGCACACGAGTCGCGCCGAAGCACTGTTTTGCGTCTCAGGGTGACGCATTTTGTGGCCTAAAGTTCACACTTACGCGTGGGCCAGCCCCTTTGCCGGCCGCGAAGGCAAGGCTGCCTTTACATGCACCATGTCTGGGCGTCACCATCGGAGTCCCGTGTGAAAAACTGATCTCGAGACAACGCGAAAGGATCTGCGTGACCGATCTGGAAGGACCGACCCTGCGTCGGGTGCTCGAATTTCACGCGCGGACCCGGCCTTCGGCTCCCGCCCTGCTATCGACGGGGCATCCCTCCCTCAGTTACTTGCAGCTGGTTGCCGCCGCGGACCACACGCGGAACTGGCTGGCGTCCCTTGGCCTGGACGCTGTCCCCCGAATCGCCGTCGTGCTGCCGACCGGCCTGCCGCTGGCCCTGGCGACCGTGGTACTGGCCTGCAACGCGACGGCCTTGCCGCTGCATCCGGGACTGACGCCCCTCGAGCTGGAGGCGCTGTTGCGCGAGGCGCGCGCCGACGCGGTCCTTGGCCTGCCCGGCGATCCGGTGGTGACAGGCTTGGCGCAGCAACTCGGTGTGCCGGCGCTCCCGTTCGACCTGTCACGGCTCCTGCAGGCGCAGGCCGATCCGTCGGGGGACCGGGAAGCGCAGGGTGCCGCGCCGGCACCGGGGGACACCGCCTTCGTCCTCTTCACCTCGGGCACCAGCGGAAAACCCAAGCGCGTGCCGCTCACCCACCAACAGGTCCTGGCCTCAGCGCGCAACATCGCACGCCACCTGGCCGTGAGCCCGGACGACGATCGTGGCTTGCTTCTGATGCCAACCTACCACGGCCACGGGCTGATCGGCGGCCTGTTGACGCCCCTGGTGGCGGGTTCGTCCGTGGTGTGCACGCCGGGTTTCGAGGCATCGGAGTTCGCGCAGTGGATCACCGAGTTCGCCCCCACCTGGTACACCGCCGCGCCTTCCATCCACCAGGCCATCGCCGACCTGGCTGCCAGGCTGGGGCCGGCGTGGCCGGAACATCGCCTGCGCTTCGCTCGCTCGGCGTCTTCGGCGCTCTCTCCGGCGTTGATGCGCGATCTGGAGGCCCTTTGGCAGGTGCCCGTGATCGAGGCCTACGCCATGACCGAGGCGGCCACGCAAATGGCCAGCAACCCCCTGCCTCCCGGCATCCGAAGACCTGGCTCGGTCGGTCCCGCGGCAGGCGCCGGGATTCGCGTGATCGACCCGCAGGGGCACGACCAGCCTTGCAACGTCGAGGGGCGCATCGTGGTTCGCGGACCGGCCGTATTTTCCGGGTATGAGGACGCGCCCGAGGTGAACAAGGTGGCCTTCCAGAACGGCTGGTTCATCACCGGCGACCTGGGCTGGCTCGGGACCGATGGCTATCTCTGCATCACCGGCCGAACGTCCGAACTCATCAATCGGGGCGGCGAAAAGATCGCCCCCTACGAGGTCGAACAGGCGCTGCTGGCCTTGCCGGGCGTCGCCCAGGCCGTGGCCTATGCCGCACCCCATCCCGCACTGGGCGAGGACGTGCATGCGGCAGTGGTCCTGGCGCGCAACGAGGTGGTCGACCCGCGTGCCCTGCGCCGGGCACTGTTCGGCGCGCTCGCCGACTTCAAGATCCCCGCCTGCATTCACGTGCTCGACCAGCTGCCGACCGGCACCGCCGGAAAGCTGCAGCGCCGCCGGATGCACGAGCAGATTCAATCCATCGCCCGGACCTCGACGGCGGCGCCTGACGTGCGCGAGCCGCCGACGCCGCTGCAAGCGCGCGTCGCCGCGCTCTTCGAGGAGATCCTTCGCCAGCCCGTCGGCGAAGGCGATGCGAATTTTCTGGCGATGGGCGGCGACTCGCTGTCGGCCGCGCGATTGGCGCTGGCGGTCAGCCGGGATTGCGGTGTGGAAATCACGGTGGCCCAGGTGCTCGCGGCACCGTCCGTCACGGAGATGGCAGCGCTGGTCCAGGCGACCCTGGATGAAGTCGCCCGGCGCGACAACGGGGCCCCCGTCGCACCCGACACAGCACCCCTGCAACTGCATGAGGCCGACGGCACCGCGCCCTTGCTGCTGGCGCAGGAAGGCCTCTGGTTCGTCGATCAGCTGGGCAGCGGCAGCGCGGCCTACCACATTCACTCGGCGACCCGGCTGAAGGGGCGACTCGATGTCGAACGCCTCCAGCGCGGCCTGCATGCCCTGCTCGTGCGACATGCCAGTCTACGCACCGGATTCCACGCAACGGACACCGAACCCGAGCAGCGCGTGATCCCGGCAGCGCAGGCGACGCAGCGCTTCAGGCTGCGGCAGGTGGCGCTACCCGAGGGGGCGGACGAGACCCCACGCATCGCCGCCCTCATCGCCGAGCCCTTCGAGCTGTCGCGCGCGCCCTTGCTGCGCGCTGTTCTCCTGCGGATTTCGAGTGACCATCACGTGCTCGTTCTGGTCGCTCACCACATCGTGGTGGACCGATGGTCGATGACCCTCCTTCATCGCGATCTGGGGCAGCTCTATGCTTTCGACGATCCGGCGCTCCCCTCGTTGCCGCTGGCGCCGAGCGAGCATGCCCGGTTGAAGCGCCAGCACTTCGAGCGCGGTGACATGCACGCTGCGCTGGACTACTGGCGCGCCAAGCTGAGCGCTGTGCAAACACTGGACCTGCCCACGGACAGCCCGCGCGCTTCCAGGGCCGCCGGAAGCGCCGGGAAGACGCACGACTTCCGCATCGAAGCCGCACTCGCCACGGCCCTGAGGACGCTCGCACGACAGCATCAGGTCACGCTGTTCACGGCCGTGCTCGCCGCATTCCAGGCGCTGCTGCTGCGCTACACCGGCCAGACGGACATTGCCATTGGCGTGCCCGTCGCCGGGCGCGACGATCCGCGGCTGCTCGAGGCGGTCGGCCAATTCGTCAACACGGTGGTGGTGCGCGCCGACCTGCAAGGCGAGCCCGGATTCGCCGAGTTGATGCGTCGCGATCGCACGACCCTCGTCGAAGCGCTGACCCACCAGCAAATGCCCTTCGAGCGCCTGGTGGCCGAACTCAGCCCGCAACGCGACGCGGGCCGCAATCCGCTCTACCAGGTCTCCTTTTCCCTGGAAAACTTCGGCCACCGCGTGCTGGAGCTCGACGGGCTCGAGAGCGAGCGACTGGGCGTGCACTCGGAATGCGCCAAGTTCGACTTGTCGCTCACCGTGATCGAGACGGGCCCCGACGCGCAGCTCGACGCCGAGATCGAGTACCGCACGGACCTCTTCACGGCCCGGTCGATCGAACGCATGGCGGCGCATTTCGGCAATCTCCTGGCGGCGATGGTGGCCGAGCCGGAGCGCGCCGTCACTCGCCTGCCCCTGATGGACGCGGCAGAGCAGCAACGCATGCTCGTGACGTGGAACGGGCCGTCGCGGCCCGGTTCACGCGATCTGCAAAGCGTGCACGCGCTCTTTCGCGCGCAGGCCCGCCTGACGCCCGCAGCGGTCGCGCTGCGCTTCGGCCGGCAAGGCATGCGCTATGCCCAGCTCGACGCGCTGTCGGATCGGCTCGCGCACGACCTGCGCCGCCGGGGTGTCGTCCCCGGATGCGTGGTCGGCCTGTGCATGCCGCGCTGCTTCGGCCTGGTCGTCGGCCTGCTCGCCTTGTTCAAGGCCGGCGGCACCTACCTGCCGCTGGACTCGGAGCATCCGCCCGAGCGGCTGCAGGCCATGCTGGAGGATGCGGCGCCGCGCTTCGTGCTGGCCGATGCGCACCTGTCCGGGCCGCTGCATCAACTGGCGGCGGCGGCGAGCTTCGAGATCATTGCAGTGCCGCCCGACGGCGGGCCCATGCCGACCGATGCCGTGCCCGCGGTGAGGGACTTGTCGCGGCCCGAGCACATCGCCTACCTGATCTTCACCTCCGGTTCCACCGGCACGCCCAAGGCCGCCCAGCTGATGCATGGCGGCCTCGTCAATCACGTGCAGTGGATGAAGGACACGCTCGGGCTGAGCGCGAAGGACCGCGTGCTGCACAAGACCTCCATCAGCTTCGACGCCTCGATCTGGGAGTTCTTCTCAACGCTGGCGTGCGGTGCCCAGGTCGTCCTGGCGCCGCCCGAAGTCCATCGCGACATGCATCGGCTTGCGGCAACGCTGCATGCCAACGCCATCAGCGTCGTGCAGTTCGTACCCTCCGAGATGCGCGTGATCCTTGACGAGGCGCAGATGGCGCAGTGCACGAGCCTGCGCTACGTGCTGTGCGGCGGCGAGGCCCTGGACCGTGACCTGGCGCTGGCCTTCAGGCGCTGCCTGCCGGCCGCGCGGCTGGGCAACTTCTACGGCCCGACCGAGGCCACGGTCGACAGTGCCTGGTACGAGGTGGGCGAACAGGTGCCCGAGCGCGCCATCGTGCCCATCGGCCGTCCGGTGGACAACGCACAGCTCTATGTGCTGGACGCGCACATGCAGCCCCAACCGGTGAACGTGCCCGGCGAGCTGTACGTGGGCGGCCTGGGCGTGGGGCGCGGCTATCTCCACCGGCCCGAACTCACGGCGCAACGTTTCCTGCCCAACCCGTTCCGGCCCGGTGAACGCCTCTATCGCACCGGGGATCTTGCGCGGTGGCTGGATGCGGGCATTGTCGAATTCATCGGGCGCGACGACCAGCAGGTCAAGCTGCGGGGGTTCCGGATCGAACTGGGCGAGGTCGAGGCCGCCGTCAATGCCTGTCGCGGCGTGAGCCTGTGCGCGGTGCTTCTTCGCGAGGATGTTCCGGGGCAACGCGAACTCGTCGCCTACGTCGCTCTCGACAGCATGGCCGGCGCCGATGCGCAGGGGCTTCGAACGCAGTTGCGTGCAAGGCTGCCAGAGCACATGGTCCCCGCGGCCTTCGTGTTCCTGCCGCAGTTGCCGCGCCTGGCCAACGGCAAGGTCGATCGGCGCCAGCTTCCGCGCCCCGACGGCCCATCCGTCGGGTCGGACCGGACCGGCCCCCGGTCCCCCCTGGAAGAAGGCCTGCAGGACATCTGGCAGCGCGTCCTCGGGCGATCGGGCTTCGGGATTCGCACGAACTTCTTCGACCTGGGCGGCCATTCGCTGCTTGCGACGCAGATCGTTTCGCGGGTCCGCGCCGTCTTCCAGGTCGACCTGCCTTTGCGCAGCCTGTTCGAGCATCCGACCATCGAAGGGCTGGCGCGGCTCTTGCACGGCCATCTCGGCGGCCGACCCCTTGATGGGAGCGCGGCACTCGCGCCCATCGAGGTGGTTTCGCGAGCGCAGCCATCGATGGTGTCCTTCTCCCAGCGGCGCATCTGGCTGCTGCACGAAATGGACCCGCGCGGCGCGGCCTACAACATGTGCGAAGCGCTGCGCCTGCGCGGCCCCTTGCAGCACGCCGCATTGCGCACGGCGCTCGACCAGATGGTCCTGCGGCACGAAGCCTTTCGCACCACCTTCGAGCTGGGCGAATCCGAGCCCATGGCCCGCGTCGGCGAGCCGCAGCCAGCCGTGGTGATCGAACTCGACGGGCGCCACTGGGCCGACCAGGAGGCAGAGTTCGAGCGACAAGCCGCGCGCCTTGCGGCGCAAGCCTTCGACCTCGCACGCGGGCCGCTGCATCGCTTCGTCCTCGTGCGCCTGGACGAGCAGGACCATGCGCTCGTGATGGTGATGCACCACATGATCGGCGACGGCTGGGCGTGGAGCGTGCTGCTGCGCGAATTGCAGGCGCTCTACGGCGCGGCCGTGCAGGGCCAGGCGGCCTGCCTGCCGGCACGCGCCATCGACTTCATTGACTTTGCCCGCTGGCAACGCGAGCACATCGACGACGATGTGCTCGCCGTCCAGACCCGCTACTGGATGGAGCAGCTCGCCGGATGGAGTCCGCTGAACCTGCCGGCCGACACCGCGGTGGCCCAACGCGTCTCCAGCCAGGGAGCGCGGGCGCGGCTTGACCTGTCCGAAGCGTGGATCGATCGCATGCAACGCTTCAGTGCCCAGCACAGCGTCTCGCCTTTCATGAGCCTGCTGGCGGCCTTCCAGTTCCTCCTGTCGCGCTACTGCGGACAGGACGACGTCGCCGTCGGCACGCCCATCGCGGGCCGCACGCGGGTCGAGGCAGAGGACGTGGTGGGCTCGCTCATCAACACCCTGGTGCTGCGCTGTCAGCTTCAACCCGAGCAGGACTTTCACGCGCTGCTGGCGCAGGTGCGCGAGACCTGCCTGTCGGCTTTCGCGCACCAGGACGTTCCGCTGGACTACCTCGTCGGACGCCTGCGCGCCCAGGAGCACGGCGCCAGGGTGCCCGAGCTTCGCGTGATGTTCAACGTGCTCAATGCACGCCGCGAACCCGTGCGGATGGAGGGCCTGGAGGTCCGCTTCCTCTCGTTGAGCCTGGGCGCGACCCAGTTCGACCTGGGGCTGACCATTGACATCGAGGGCGAGGGCGCCATCTTCCTGAACTATTCGACCGAGCTCTTCTCGGCCGAGACGGCGCAGGCCATCCTGGACAACTACGCGCACTTGCTGGAGCGGCTGATCGAATCACCCGGCTCGCCCTTGCAAGGTGTTGCCTTGCCGGGTCCCCGGCAACTCGCCCTGCTCGCATCCTGGAACCGGACCGACGTCGAGTATCCGCGCGGGCACACCGTGCACGGCCTGCTGTCCCGGCACAGCGCGTGCGGCGCGGTCGCACTGCGCCAGTTGCCCGGCACTTCAGTGCCCTACGCGCAGCTCTGGTCGAGCGTGCACCGGCTTGCCCATGCGTTGCGAGCCCGGGGCGTGCAACGCGGCACACGGGTCGGCCTTTGCCTGGAGCGTGACCCCACCATGGTCGTGGCGCAACTGGCCGTGCTGACGGCAGGCGCCGCCTATGTGCCGCTGGACCCCGCCTATCCGCGGCAACGCCTGCAGGACATGGCACTGGACGCCGGCCTCGCGTTGCTGCTGACCCGGCAGGAACAGGCATTGCACTGGAAGGGTCTGGCGCTGCCGACGATGCTGCTGGATTCGCCTGTGGACCCCATGGAACACCCGGCGTCCGCGCCGACCCGCGACGCCGCGCGCGACGCCGGCCCGGACGATCCGGCCTATGTGATCTACACCTCCGGCTCCACCGGCAAGCCCAAGGGAGTTGCCGTGCCGCACCGAGCGGTGGTGAACTTCCTGCTGTCGATGCAGCGCGAGCCGGGGCTGTGCGCCGAGGACGTGCTGCTGGCCGTCACCACCTTGAGCTTCGACATCTCGGTGCTCGAACTCTTGCTGCCGCTGTCCGTGGGCGCCACGGTCATCCTGGCCACCCGCGAGCAAGCCAGCGACGGCTTGGCATTGAGCGCCCTGCTGGAGCGCTCGCAAGCCACAGTGATGCAGGCGACGCCCTCCACCTGGCGGCTGCTGATCGACACCGGCTGGATGGGAGGGCCGCGGTTCAAGGCGCTCATCGGCGGGGAAAGCCTCAGCACGCACATGGCACAGGCCCTGTCGGCTCGTGCGGGTGAGCTTTGGAACCTGTACGGCCCTACCGAAACCACCGTGTGGTCCACCTGCTGGAAGGTGCCGCGGGCGGTGCAGGCCATGTCGATCGGTCGCCCGATCGCCAACACACGCGTGCACGTGCTGGACGCGCACGGCCATCCTTGCCCGGTCGGCGTTTCGGGCGAGATCTTCATTGGCGGCGACGGCGTGGCGCTGGGCTATCTGGAGCGACCCGAGTTGACGGCCGACCGATTCGTTCCGGAGCCCTTCGGCCCGGCGCCCGGTTCGCGCATGTACAAGACAGGGGACCGGGGCCGCTGGCGCCACGATGGCACGCTCGAGCACCAAGGCCGGCTCGATTTCCAGGTGAAGCTGCGCGGCCATCGCATCGAGCCCGGCGAGATCGAAGCGCAGTTGCAGGCGCATCCCGCGGTATCACAGTGCCTGGTGATGGCGCGAGAGGACCGGCCGGGCGACCCTCGCCTGGTGGCCTACGTGGTCACGGGCGATGGCACCTGCGATGCCTCGGCGCTCAAGGATCATCTGCGCGCGACCTTGCCCGACTACATGCTGCCGCAGCACTTCGTCGGGCTGGAGGCGCTCCCGCTCCTGCCCAACGGCAAGATCAACCGCCATGCGCTTGCACCGCCCGGCCGCGAAGCGCGCACGGTGCCAGGAACCCGGCAAGGGCATCGCTCGCCGGCGGAAGGCGCGCTCGCCAGGATCTGGGCCGACGTGCTGGACATGGCGATCGACGACATCGATCGGCGCGACAACTTCTTCGACCTGGGTGGCGACTCGCTGAAGGTCGGTCGCATCGTCATCCGGTTCGAACGTGAATGGGGCGTTCGCATGGAGTCCAGGCGGTTCATCTTTGAAACGTTGTCGCAGTTGGCGGGCGGGATCGAGCTTGACTCGCAACGCGAACACGCGCAGCAGGCCACGCCGTCTGCGACAGGCAAAGACGGGATTCGCTGGTGGAAGCGACTGGCCAAGAACTGGTGGTGAGCGGCAGGGGTTGCGCCCCGGGCAGGCGGACAGAAATGCCCACAGCCAGCAGACGCCGGCTGCCGCCGCCGTGGCCCGAACCTGCGGAGGCCCGTTGATGCTGCCGGGATCGCGGCCGCCGGCTGTGCGCAGGCGATGGCCCGGCTCGGAAGCGATCTTCCTGAGACCGCGGGACCCGCCCGGAGGCATCGCAATGGCGTCCCCCGGCCTCACCCCGCTGCGCGCTCCCGTCGGGCGCCAGAAGACTCGCTGCGGGCGTTGATCCACGGCGGCTCGGTTCTTCCCTCACCCGAGGCGCGCCGATGCCCCGCGCGTCCGACCGGTCTCGGGCCCGGCGTCGCGGCAGGGCGCGGTTGCGCCGCGGACGCTCAGGGAGTGGCCAGACTGCCCGACAGCCCCGTGACCACGATCTGTCGCCAGTCAGCGTCCGTCGTCGTCACGCTGTAGTTCTGCCAGACGCTCGAGCTGATGGTGGGGAGGGTGAATGCATGGGAGGCAGTGCCGTCCCGGCGGGGCGCGACGTCGACTTCGTCCGAGTAGCTGGTCTGGTACATCGCGTCGGCGATGCCCAGGACCAGATGCGTCGAAAAGCCCGGGTTCACCCCCGCGACCGACAGCGTCAACGGCCCGCCCTTGTAATCGGTGAAAGGCACGGAAGGCGTCATCACGGGGGGCCGCAGCGCCAGGGCCTCGGTCATCGTCAGAGGCCGACGGGGCACGCGCAGCGTGTAGACCATCGCGGCACCGTTGTATTGCACCGGCTGACCGCTAGCGTCCACTGCCTTGAAGACGTAGACGGCGTTGTCGGGAATGGCCTTGATCACGGCTTCCTTCTGCTCGTCGATCAGCCCGATGCAGTTGCCTTGCATCTGGTAGCCTGGATTCGGCATCTGCGGAAGGGCGGGGTCGACCCAGTACCAAGCGAGGTCACGCACGGCCGGAACATACTTCACGCCGGCCTGCGGAAAGCCCGGACCGGTCACGATGACGCCCGCCACGGCGCCGCTGTTGCCGGCGTGGTGGTCCTTGATGATCACGTCGAAGCCGGTGCCCCCGCAGGTCCCGTTCCCCCAGGAACGCGCCAGCGGATGGATTTCAAGTTCCATCGCGTGTCCGTCACCGGCCAGGCGCCAGACACCGTCGGACCCCTTCGCGACGCGGACGTTCTGCTGCCGGCTGAAGGCGACGCCGTCCTTGTCCCGGTGGGTGAAATCGACCAGAACGCTCGACTTGCCGGGCTCGAAACCCACCGGTGTGACATCGGTGAAGCTGCCGCCCACGAGGTTGGGGTCGGCTGCGACTTCAGCGCTGAACTCGGCAGCGTCCATGTCCTGGAAGAGGAAGTCGTCGGTCAACAACGGCCGCAATGCAGCGGCCACCGGTGCGCCGTCGGCGAACCTGGAGGAGAAGTCCGCGAACACCTTGCGCACCTGCGAGATGTCGTCGCCCGCCGAAGCCATGCCGGCGCCGTCCATGGGCGCCACGCCGGTCTCGGCCGCGGCCCGCGTCGCCAGGTCGTCGGCCAGCTGCTGCTGCGTGACCAGGTTGCGGATCGTGGCCACGTTGCTGGCCGGGTCCACGCTGACGCGCAGCACATCCAGCGCCGTGTCCAAGGCACTCGCCAGGGGCGTGAACGCGGTGCGCAGCAGGTCGACGCTTGCGTCGACGCCCAGCGCGAGGAGGGCTGGCAGGAGCTTCGCCTTGAGGCCGCTCAGTTCCGAATCCAGGGCCTCCTTCGTCAGCGCGCTGTAGTCGCCGCTCTCGAAAAACTTCGATGCCAGCTGCCCTGCAATGTTGGCCACGACCAGGTCGGTGAAGGGGGTGATGTTGATGTTGCCGTTGACATCGGCCGAAGTGGCCGCCGAGACGAGCGTGTACTGCGAACTGCCGGCCGTGCCCTGGGCGATGAAAAGGAACGGCCCGGTCATGCCCGTGACGTCGACCGAGTAGCCGCCGATGGACGACAGCGGGACCGTCTTGGTCGCCCCCTTCGCGTCCCGAACGGTGACGGTGCCGCGCAGCGGCAGACCCGCGGCGGCAGTGCCCGAAATGATGCCTGCCGAGGCCTGTTGCGTGCCGGGGCCAGCGTCCGGGCCGCCGCCTTGCGCCGCAGGTTGGCCCGTCACGGGAAAGGAACTGCCGCCTCCACCGCCGCAGCCGGCGAGTGCAAGCGCGATCACCACGGCAGAGGCGATGCCTGAGCGATGGAAAAGTCGCGCGGAGGGGAGGACGAAACTGGAGGTTGCCTTCATCGGTCTTTGGTTGGAATTGAGGTATGGACTCGAGGTCCGGATTCCCCAGAACCCGTGCGCAGGCACGGAGTCGAGGCCCGGCGGCTCTATCGGCAGCGCAGGCTCTCTCTTGAAGGGCTGGTAGCATTTCGTTACATTCCATCTAGACGCGCCACGGCGATCGAGGCGGTGGAGAAGCGCGCGGCCGCGCCGCTGGTCCACGACAAGCACATCGACCCGGATCCCATGGCCAGCCATCAAGTGGCCCTGGCCGAGGGTGCGCGTGCATTCGAACCGAGTCTCTCTGGCACGGCGGTCAAGCCGCTCATCGTTTGCTCCGGAGACCATGGAAACCAAGATCCCCTGCATGTTCAGCCCATCGAAGACGTGGCCCTGGGCGTCAAGGCCTTCGAGTTCACGCACGCCGAAGGCCAAGCGCTCGAACCGGCGGAGGCAGGCGCACACCTCGAGCTGCAGTGGTCCGCGCGGCGCGGACTCCCGCGCCTAGTAGGTCATCTCGATGGCCATGCCCTGGGCCCACCGGGTCTCCCAGTGCGCGAGGTAGGTTGCGGCCAGCTTCGGATTGCTCCACACCACCAGCACGTTTTCAGAATTGGACTTCGCTGCCGCCTGGCTGTAGTTGAAGGAGCCCGTCTGCGTGTGCTTGCCGTCCACCACGATGTACTTGTCGTGGTGGATCGCATAGGTCGAGATCACCCTGGTCGGGATGTCGGCGCCGACGAGCAGGTTCATCGCAGCGATGTTCGCCTTGCCGTGGTTGCCCTTGTCATCGATCAACACGCGCACATCGACGCCACGTCGCTTCGCATCGGTCAGTGCGCGAACTACGGAAGGCGAAGTGAAGGAATAGCCGGCCAGCCGGATCGAACCGCGGGCGCTGTCGATGACCTTGAGCACGAGCGCTTCGGAGCCTGCCTCGGGCGAGAAGGCCACCTCGATCTTCGAGTCGGAGGGCGCGGGGCCAGGTGAACTGGCACAGCCAGCGAGGAGGGCAAAGGCAATGCCCAGCAGGGCACGGCGCGAGGCAGAAAGAAAATTGGATCGCATGCAGTGTTCAGGTTGGGCGGCGACTGCAGTGTGTACGCGCCCCTTCGGCGAAGCTGCCAGACGCGACCGCACGCATCAGATGGCTGAGATTCCTGCCGGGCTCGTCCAGCGCGAGCTCGCCCGTCAAAGCCGCGAGCAAGGCGGTCGCCGGCATACTGTTCATTCATCCAGTATAAATTGAAGTCCGAGCGGCGACGAGATTTGCGCAGAAAGCCGGCGATTTGCGGCTGGCAGCGCCCGTGCATGGGGCGCATGACCGGTGTCTGATCGGAGGTCCGCCGGGCTTCCTCCCGCGGGAGGACAATCCACCCATGACGCCGCCGACCCCCGACATCCATGCCACGCTTCGCAAGGTCAAGCGCTACCAGATGAGCCAATGGGTCGGCCATCTGACGCCGTCGGAAGCTAGGTCGCTTGTCCAGGCCGGGGCCACAGCCAGCCCTCACGACCTCGCCTGGATCGAGTCGGGGCTTCAGGCCGGCAGCGATGCTGCGCGCTGGTTCTACTTCTCCGCCAAGCCGGCGTTGCGTGCGCTATTGCGCGCGCCGCTCTCCTGACGCGCCGACCCTGCGAGGAACGGCAGCGACCTACGCCAATTGGGCGCCAGTGATTCATGCTGCACGCATGCGCAAACCTCCTCGCCAGACCGACCTCGATATACCCCCGCCGACGCGGGCTGCCGCGAAGCGAACCACCCGATCGCGCAGATCGACGTCATCGCGTCGAGGTCTGCTGCTGCTGGACTATCAGACGTGGCTGGCGGTCACGGCTGCGGTCGCAGACGGCGAGCCCCGAACCCGGAACCCGACCTGAGCCGCAGCCGCCATGCGCATCGCCACCTACAACGTCAACGATGTCCGCAAGCGCATCGGCCCCCTGAGAGCCTGGCTCGACGTCACGGTGCCGGACGTCGTGTGCCTGCAGGAGCTCAAGTGCCAGACCGGTGAGTTTCCCCGCGACGCGATCCGGGCCATGGGGTACGAGTCGCTGGTACTCGGCCAACGAAGCTGGAACGGCGTGGCCATCCTCGCCAAGGGCGTCGAACCGCTCGAGATCCGAAGAGGCCTCCCTGGCGACCCCGGGGATAGGGAAGCGCGCTACCTGGAGGCGGCCGTCCATGGCGTGGTGATCGGTTGCTGCTACATGCCCAACGGCAATCCTCAGCCGGGTCCGAAATTCAACTACAAGCTCGACTGGTTCCGGCGGTTCAATGCGCATGCGGCATCCTTGCTGGCCTCGGGCCATCCCACCGTGCTCGCCGGCGACTACAACGTCGTTCCGAGCGACGCCGACATCTATTCGACGCGCTCGTTCCTCGACAACGCATTGCTGCAGCCCGAGCCGCGCGCAGCCTATCAGTCGCTGCTGGATGCCGGTTGGACGGACGCGCTGAAGCGCCAGTCGCCCGACGCGCCGCTCTACACGTTCTGGAGCTATCTGCGCAACCGGTGGCCCCGAGGCGCGGGCCTGCGCATCGACCATCTTCTCCTCAGCCCGAAAGTCGCCAAGCGCATGCGCAGCGCAGGCGTCGACCAGGCCGTCCGTGGCCTCGAAGGCGCCAGCGACCATGCGCCGGCGTGGGTGGAACTCGAGCACTGAAGCAAAACGCAGAACCCACCCGCCAGGTGGTCCGGCCGCGTCGCTGCCACGCGCCTCTCGGAAGCTCGCTGCGGCAACGTTCTGGCTTCCGTCCACATGGGGCCCGCGCGCCCCATTTCGTTTCGCATTGACGGCGCCATCGCCAGCGCATCAACCGATCCAGCTTGACCGCTCGCGTTGGCGGGGAGGGCGCGCAAGGGCCGTGTGGGAACGGGGGCAGGGGGCGCTTGCTGTTCCCTTGAGGGTGCCACGCCGTTCTCGCCGTCAAGGTCTGCGCGCCGCGCGGCGCTGGCGGCCCGCGGCCGTCTTCGAACCTTGACCGCTTGCGCTGCGGCGTGCCGTCGACGGTCACGGGCAATCCCGCCCGCTACCGTTCAAGGAGATGTAATGGATGCCTCCCTGCCTACGGGCAAATTCAAGAGCGGCAAGAGCACTGAGATGAACAGCGTGACTGTGAGGAGGGCTGGCTTGCCGGCAGGGCAAGGG
>NZ_JASZYR010000006.1 GCF_030316855.1 Variovorax sp. J22P240 | reverse complement strand
TCGTGATGCAGCTTGAGCCATTCGACGAAGGAGCGGCCCATCTGCTCGGTCTGCAACAGGAACTCGGCGGATTCGCGGGTCTGGAAGACCCAGGCATTGAGCGCGCTGACGCGTGGAATGTCGCCGCTGCGCCAGGCAGGGATGGCTTGCGCCAGGACGGCGAGGTCGGTGCGCGCAAGGCTCAGGTGAAGCTGGTCGACGAGCCAGTCGGAAGCGGCCCGCTCGGTGCCGAGCCCGGCCCATTCGATGCCGGCCTCCAACCCTTCGGAATAGGAGAAGCCGCCCACCGGCAGCGCGGGCGACGCGAGCCAGATCAGTTGCAGGAAGCTCGCTGCGGACAGGGCGGCCGGCGCGTCATCCATCAATGCGAATGGCCGTGCGAGTGGTCATGGTCGTGATCGTGATCGCCAGGGGTGTGCGAGCCGGCATAGGCGTCCGGATGCAGCACCGGCCCTACCGGCCCCGCGCCGTGCGAATGCCCATGTCCACCACCATGCGCGCCATAGGCCCCGCCTTCGGGCTCGAAGGCTTCATCGGCCTCGCGCACGATCAGGTGCATCGATCGCAGCATGCCGGCCAGCACGTGGTCGGGTTCGATCTTCAGGTGGTCGGGTTTGAGTTCGATCGGCACGTGCCGGTTGCCGAGGTGATAGGCCGCGCGCATCAGGTCGAAGGGCGTGCCGTGTTCGCTGCAGTGCGTGATGACCAGCACCGGTTGGCGCGCGGCGATCACCTTGACCAGCGAGCCGTCCTCGGCGACCAGCACGTCGCCGCCACGCACGGCCGTGCCGCGCGGCAAGAACACGCCGATCCGGCGCCCCTGCGAATCGGTGGTGTCGAAGCGGCTCTTCTGGCGGACGTCCCAGTCGAGTTCGACAGTGGCGGCGCGCTTGAGCAGGACGAGCGCGAGGCCGCCGCCCTGGGGCATGAGTTTGTTGGCGGTGAGCATGAGAGGCAGGTTGTTCGAATGAATGCGGATTGTCGATCCGCGCGCATCTTCGAACCTAGAACAGGAAATACCGCTGCGTCATCGGCAGCGAGATTGCCGGATCGCAGGTCAGCAGTTGCCCGTCGGCGCGCACCGCATAGGTCTGCGCATCGATCTCCATCGTCGGCGTGAACGCGTTGTGCACCATGTGCTGCTTGCGCACGCCGCGGATGTTCTTCACCGCGCTCAGCTTCTTGGCGAGCCCGTAGCGCCGGCCGATGTCCGCCGCAAGCCCGGCTTGCGAAACGAAAGTCAGCGAACTCCTTGCCAGCGAGCCGCCGAAGGCACCGAACATGGGCCGGTAATGCACCGGCTGCGGCGTCGGGATCGATGCGTTCGGGTCACCCATCGCGGCCATCGCGATGCTGCCGCCCTTGATGATCGTGAATGGCTTGACGCCGAAGAAGGCTGGCTTCCACACCACCAGGTCGGCCCACTTGCCGATCTCGATGCTGCCCACTTCGTGCGCGATGCCGTGCGAGATCGCCGGGTTGATCGTGTACTTGGCGACGTAGCGCTTGGCGCGGAAGTTGTCGTTGCGTGACTCGTCTTCCGGAAGCTTGCCTCGCTGCGCCTTCATCTTGTGGGCGGTCTGCCAGCAGCGGATGATCACTTCGCCTACACGGCCCATGGCCTGGCTGTCGGAGCTGAACATGCTGATGGCGCCCATGTCGTGCAGGATGTCCTCGGCCGCGATCGTTTCCTTGCGAATCCGGCTTTCGGCAAAGGCGAGATCCTCGGGAATTCCGGCGTCGAGGTGATGGCACACCATCAGCATGTCGACGTGCTCGTCGAGCGTGTTCACGGTGTAGGGCATCGTCGGATTGGTCGACGAAGGCAGGAAGTTCGCCTCGCCCACCACGCGCAGGATGTCCGGCGCGTGACCGCCGCCGGCCCCTTCGGTGTGGAAGGCACAGATCGCGCGGCCCTTCACGGCCGCGATCGTGTTCTCGACAAAGCCCGATTCGTTGAGCGTGTCGCTGTGGATCGCCACCTGCGTATCGGTCGCATCGGCCACGTCCAGGCAGTTGCTGATCGCGGCCGGCGTGGTGCCCCAGTCCTCGTGCAGCTTGAGGCCGATCACGCCCGCGTCGATCTGCTCGTGCAGCGCGGCCGGCAGGCTTGCATTGCCCTTGCCGAGAAAGCCGAGGTTCATCGGGAAGGCGTCGGCCGCCTGCAGCATGCGCTCGATGTGCCACGGCCCCGGCGTCGCGGTCGTGGCGAAGGTGCCGGTGGCGGGTCCGGTCCCGCCGCCGAGCATGGTGGTCACGCCCGAGGCCAGCGCCTCCTCGATCTGCTGCGGGCAGATGAAGTGGATGTGGCTGTCGATGCCGCCCGCGGTGACGATGTTGCCTTCGCAACTGATCACCTCGGTGCCCGGACCGATGACGATGTCCACGCCCGATTGCACGTCGGGGTTGCCGGCCTTGCCGATCGCGACGATGCGTCCGTCCTTCAGGCCGATGTCGGCCTTCACGATGCCCCAGTGGTCGAGGATCAGTGCATTCGTCATCACCGTGTCCACGGTGCCTTCGGCGCGCGTGCGCTGGCCCTGTGCCATGCCGTCGCGGATGGTCTTGCCGCCGCCGAATTTCACTTCTTCGCCGTAGCCGCCGGCATGCAGCGTGTAGTCCTCCTCGACTTCGATCACCAGGTCGGTGTCGGCGAGCCGGATGCGGTCACCCACCGTGGGGCCGAAGATTTCCGCGTAGGCGCGGCGGCCGATCGTTGCCATTCAGAGTTTTCCTTGTACCAGGCCGCGAAAGCCGTAGACCACGCGGTCGCCGGCGAAGTCCACGAGTTCGACCGTCCGTTGCTGGCCGGGCTCGAAGCGCACGGCGGTGCCCGATGCGATGTTCAGGCGCATGCCGCGCGCGGCCTCGCGGTCGAAGCCCAGCGCGCCGTTGGTCTCCGCGAAGTGATAGTGCGAGCCGACCTGGATCGGCCGGTCGGCTGTGTTCTGCACCACCAGCGTCAGCGTGCGGCGTCCGGGGTTGAGGATGTGCTCGCCCTCGTCGGTGATGAGTTCGCCGGGGATCATCGGCGCTGCCTCAGGCCAGGCCGCCGAGGAGGGCGACGCCGAACATCGCCACGGCGGCGCCGGCAAGGCGCGGCAGCCAGCGATGGCTCTGGCGCAGCGACCAACCGACCGCGATGCCTGCCCCGTGCAGCGCCACGGTGGCGGCGAGCATGCCCGCGAGCGTCATCGCGGCCGCAGATTCACCGGCCAGCTCCTGGCCGTGCGCGATGCCGTGGAACACGGCGAAGACGCCGACCAGCGCTGCGGCCGCCAAGGCCGGCAGACGGCGTTGCGTGACCACCAGCAGCCCCAACACCAGCAGCGAGGCGGCAATCATCGGCTCGACCGCCGGCAGTTGCACGCCGCCCAGGCCTGCCACCGCGCCGGCCAGCAGCATCACGGAAAAGCCCAGAGGCGCCCACAGGAGATCGGGCCAGGCGCGGCGCGCCGTGAGCGCGCTCCACAGGCCCACGGCCACCATCGCGGCCAGGTGGTCTGCACCGGTCAGGGGGTGAAAGAAACCGGCGACGAAGCCGTGGTGGTGTCCGCCGTCGACGCCGGTGTGCGCGCTGGCAACCAGCGGCAGTGCTGCAAGCAAGGCAAGTGCAGGTGCAAAACGATAAAAACGCATGGCAGATCCTCGGTTGTTATTCAGTTTCAGGAGAGCGACACGAAGTGCGCGAGCCTGGGGGTGAGTCATACGATCGGTTGGTGCACGGTCACCAGCTTGGTGCCGTCCGGGAATGTGGCTTCCACCTGGATGTCCGGGATCATCTCCGGAATGCCGTCCATCACGTCCGCGCGCGTGAGCACGTTGCGGCCTTCGCTCATGAGGGCGGCGACGCTCTTGCCGTCGCGCGCGCCCTCCATCACGGCCGCCGAAATCAGCGCGATGGCTTCCGGGTAGTTGAGTTTCAGGCCGCGGGCGCGGCGCCGTTCGGCCAGCAGCGCCGCCGTGAAGATCAGCAGCTTGTCTTTTTCGCGCGGTGTCAGTTCCATGCCCAAGTCTTTGCAACAGTCATGCCTTCTGTTGCGCACCCCTCCAAGCCGGTTCCGTGGCGGCTCTCGAACGGGCATGACTGTTGCACGCATCCCTATGTGCACTCCACCGCCGTTCCCCCCGCTCCGAGCGACGAAGCGCCGCAGCGCATCGTCAAGGTCCGGCGCGACTACAACAGCTGGGTCGCCAGCGAAACGCTGGAGGACTATGCGCTGCGCTACACGCCGCAGCGCTTCCGGCGCATGTCGGAATGGCGCGTCGCGAACACGGCCTTCGGCGGTGCGGCCTCGTTCCTGATCCTGGAGGCGGTCGGCGCCACCCTTCTGGTGCAGTACGGCTTCGTCAATGCCTTCTGGGCCATCCTGGTCACGGGGCTCATCATCTTTCTGGCCGGCCTGCCGATCAGCGTCTACGCGGCGCGCTACGGCGTCGACATGGACCTGCTCACGCGCGGCGCCGGCTTCGGCTACATCGGCTCGACGCTGACCTCACTGATCTACGCGTCGTTCACCTTCATCTTCTTCGCGCTCGAAGCAGCGGTGATGGCCTATGCGCTGGAACTGGCGCTGGGCATCCCCCCGGTCTGGGGCTACCTGGTGTGCGCGCTGGTCGTGATCCCGCTCGTTACGCACGGGATCTCGGCGATCAGCCGGCTGCAGGTCTGGACGCAGCCGATCTGGTTGCTGTTGCTGGTCGTGCCCTTCGGCTACGTGCTCGCGCGCGATCCTGGTGCGTTCTCGGGCATCTCGCACTATGTCGGTGTCAAGTCGTCTTCGATCGGTTTCGATCTGCACCTTTTTGGTGCTGCTCTCACGGTCGGCATCGCGCTGATCACGCAGATGGGCGAGCAGGCCGACTACCTGCGCTTCATGCCGGCGCGCACCGCCGCCAATCGGGGGCGCTGGTGGGCGGCGGTGCTCGCGGGCGGGCCGGGCTGGGTGGTGCTCGGCGTACTCAAGATGCTGGGCGGCGCGCTGCTGGCCTACCTGGCGATCAGTCACATGGTGCCGCCCGAGCGCGCCGTCGATCCGAACCAGATGTACCTCGCCGCGTACGAGTACGTCTTTCCCAACTACGGCTGGGCGGTCGCGGCGACGGCGGTGTTCGTCGTCATCTCGCAGCTCAAGATCAACGTCACCAACGCCTATGCGGGCTCGCTGGCGTGGAGCAACTTCTTCTCGCGCGTGACGCACAGCCACCCGGGGCGCGTCGTGTGGGTGGTATTCAACGCGCTCATCGCCTTCATGCTGATGGAGATGAACGTGTTCGAGGCCCTGGGCGACGTGCTCGGCCTGTACGCCAATATCGCCATCGCCTGGATGATGGCGGTCGTGGCCGACCTGGTCATCAACAAGCCGCTGGGTCTCTCCCCGCCGGGCATCGAGTTCAAGCGGGCGCATTTGTGGGACATCAATCCGGTCGGCGTCGGCGCCATGGCGCTGGCGTCCGTGCTGTCGATCACCGCGCACCTCGGCGTGTTCGGGCCGCTGGCGCAGGCCTTCTCGGCGCTGATCGCGCTGGGCACGGCCTTCGTCACGGCGCCGCTTATCGCCTGGGCCACGCGCGGCAAGTACTACATCGCGCGTGTCTCCGACGAACGCGGTGCCGCTCCGTTCGCGCCGGCCGCGCGACGCTCTGCAGTGCGCTGGGCGCGCGTCGAATCCGATGCGGGCAACTACCGCCGGCTCAGCACACAGCGCTGCGCCATCTGCGAACGCGAGTACGAGGGGCCGGACATGGCGCACTGCCCGGCCTATCAGGGGCCGATCTGCTCGCTGTGCTGCACGCTCGATGCGCGCTGCGGCGACCTGTGCAAGCCGCAGGCGAGCCTGTCCGCGCAATGGTCGGGCGCCTTGCGCTGGCTGCTGCCGCGCCGCGTGTGGCCGTACCTCGACACGGGCCTCGGCCACTTCCTGCTGCTGATGCTGATCGTCGTGCCGCTGCTGGCCGCCGTCTTCGGCGTGCTCTATCAGCAGGAACTGCGCGCGCTCGGCGAAACCGCCCTGACCGAGAGCGCGCTGGCCGACCTGCGGCCCGTTTCGCTGCGCTCGGGCTTCCTCAAGGCCTACATGGCGCTGCTGGTGATCGCGGGCATCGTCGCCTGGTGGCTGGTGCTCGCGCATCAGAGCCGCAAGGTCGCGCAGGAGGAATCGAACCGCCAGACCCATCTGCTGGTGCGCGAGATCGAACTGCACCGCGAGACCGACCGCGCACTGCAGGCCGCCAAGCAGACCGCCGACCAGGCGCGCGAACAGGCAGACCAGGCCAACCAGGCCAAGAGCCGCTACATCAGCGCCATCAGCCATGAATTGCGCACGCCGCTCAACAGCATCCTGGGCTATGCGCAACTGATGGGCGAGGACGCCGCCGTGCCGCCGCATCGCCGGCAAGCGGTCGCGGTCATCAAGCGAGGCGGCGAGCACCTGTTGTCGCTGATCGAAGGCACGCTCGACATCGCCCACATCGAAGCCGGCAAGCTCAGGCTGAATGCGAAGCCGATGCAGTTCGCCGAACTCATGAGCGAGCTCGCCGACATGTTCGAACTGCAGGCCGAGGACAAGGGCCTGGCCTTCCGCTTCGAGCCCACCGGCGCCTTGCCGGAACTGGTGCGTGCCGACGAGAAGCGTGTGCGGCAGATCCTCATCAACCTGCTGGGCAATGCGATCAAGTTCACCGCCGTGGGACAGGTCACGCTGCGCCTAAGGTATGCACGCGAGTTCGCCGCGATCGAGATCGAGGACACCGGGCCGGGCATGTCGGTCGAGGAACTGGGCCGCATCTTCGAGCCCTTCGCGCGTGGAGCGATCGCCGGCCCTGCAGCGCCCGGCGCCGGCCTCGGACTCACGATCGCGAAGATGCTCATCGATCTGATGGGCGGCGAGATGACCGTGCAGAGCACGCCCGGCGCAGGCTCGGTGTTTCGCCTGCGCCTGTTCCTGCCTCATGTGCACGAGGTGCAAGCTGCGAGCGTGCGGAGGGTGGCGGCGCCCGTGGTGCGTGTGCGGCGGGGCTACGAAGGCCCGCGCCGGCGGCTGCTGGTGGTCGACAACGAGGAGGCCGATCGCGAACTGCTCTCGCACGTGCTCTCGCCGCTGGGATTCGAACTGCGCACGGCGGCGAGCGGCCACGATGCGCTCGACCTGATCGCGGCCGGCTGGCGGCCCGATGCGATGTTCGTCGACCTGGCAATGCCGGGCATCGACGGGTGGGAGACGATCCGTCGTTCGCGCGCGCTCGGCCTCGCGAACGCCGCGGTCGCGATCGTGTCGGCCAATGCCTTCGACAAGCGCCTGGACAACGACGTCGGCATCGCGCCAGAGGACTTCTTCGTCAAGCCGGTGCGCCACAGCGAACTGCTCGACTGGCTGGAACGCCGGCTGGAGCTCCGCTGGAACGACCAGGCCGCGGAGCCGCCTGCGTCCGCACCAGCCACTGCCGTGGTGCCTTCCGCCGAGCGCCTGCGCGCGCTCGAAGAGGTAGTAGGCCTCGGTTACTTTCGAGGGATCATGAACCAGCTCGATGACATCGATTCGGCACAGCCTGAATGCGCCGCATGGACAGCGGCACAACGCGCTCTGGCGCGTCAATTTCAGTTTGAGGCGATGAGTCGCGTCCTGACTGCGGCGGTGGGCACATCTTGAGCACGGCCACGCCACTCGTCAGCACGTTGCGCGGCAGCGCGGGCAACAGCGACCTGGTTCTGATCGTCGACGACGTGCCGGACAACCTCGCCGTGCTGCACGACGCGCTCGACGAGTCCGGCTACACCGTGCTCGTCGCCACCAGCGGCGAGCAGGCCTTGCAGCGCGCCGCGCAGGCGCGGCCCGACATCGTGCTGCTCGACGCGATGATGCCCGGCATCGACGGCTTCGAAGTCGCGCGCCGCCTCAAGGCCGACGCCGCGACGGCGCACATCCCGATCGTCTTCATGACCGGGCTCACCGAGACCGAGCACCTGGTCGCCGCACTCGAAGCGGGCGGCGTCGACTACGTCACCAAGCCGATCAAGCCCAAGGAAGTCCTGGCGCGCATGAACGTGCATCTGCAAGGCGCCCGTCGCGCACGCCAGGAGGCGCAGCAGGCCGGCCAGGCGCGGAATGCACTCGATGCCTTCGGCTACGCGAGCTTCACCGTGCGCATGCCCGAGGGCAAGCTGATCTGGCAGACCGTGCTCGCGCGCGACCTGTTGCTGCGCTACTGCGGCACCAGCGCGCCGGTGACACCGCCCGTCGTGCTCGACTGGCTGCGTCGCCATCTGCCCGATGCGCAGCAGCGCCAGATCGAACCGCCCGTGCTGACGATCGAGCACGGCGCGACGGGCCTCAATGTGCGCCTGCACCAGCAGACCGGCCACGACGACGATGGCGACGACTGGCTGATCATCATGCGCGAGGTCTCCGACACCGCGGTCATCGAAGCCATGAGCCTGAGCCTGAAGCTCACCGCGCGCGAGGCCGAGGTGCTCTACTGGGTCGTCAAGGGCAAAACCAACAAGGACATCGGCGAAATCCTCGGCAGCAGCCCCGCCACGGCGAAGAAGCATCTGGAACGCGTGTACGTGAAGCTTGGCGTCGAGACACGCACGGCAGCGGCCGGCGTGGCGATGAAGCGCATCCGCGAATTGCAACCTCAGTTCGAGATCTGAAACCGTCGCCGGTGGGGCGCGGCAAGCGCATGATGGCCGCGAAGCCGACATGCACGGCTTCTAGAATCCGCCGCCATGCGCCGACACTTCGTCCTCATCCTGCTGTGGCTGTTAGCGGTCACCGCGCGGGCGGGCGGCCACTTCGATGTCGACGACGCCTTCACGCTGGACCCCGGCCAATGCCAGAACGAGACCTGGTACGGGCGCTTCGGGCCCGAGCCCGTCACGGACTTTCACCTGGGGCCCGCATGCCGGGTCGGACCCGTCGAACTGAGCTTCAATTTCGATCGCTATTCCGTGCCGGAGCTGTATGGCGTGGTGCTGGGGCCGCAGGTCAAGTGGACCTGGTTCGGCCAGGGCGCCGATGCGACGCTGGTCGCGGCGGTGTCCGCGGGCGTCGTTGCCGATGTCACGCACGGCGGCCACACGGGCGGACAGGTCCTGCTGCCCGTGAGCTGGCGCGCGCTCGACAGCCTGTGGATCAACGCCAATCTCGGGGCCGACTGGTCGACGGTGACCGGCGAACGCACAGGGCGCGGCGGGCTTCAGGGCGAATGGGCGCTGAATGACCGGGTGAGCCTGATGTTCGAGCGCTTCCGCGCCTTCGGTTTCTGGACGTCACGCGTGGGGGCGCGATTCAGCGTCACGCCGTTGATCAGTGTCGATGTGAGCGCCGCGCGCAGCAGCGTGGCGGGCAGCCCTAGGGTGTACGTGATCGGGCTCAACCACGAGTTCAAGGGATTCTGAAGCGCGGCAGGCCCGGAAGCTTCAGACCTCCGCGCCCTCCACGAGAAACCTGACGCGACGCACCCCCTGCCATTCGTCCGCGTCGAGCCGCCAGGCGATCACCACCTTCGGCGGCAGCGGCTCGGTGTGACCGAACCAGATGCCGTCCACCGGCTTGCCGCGGTGCTTGAGCTTCAGCGCCAGGTGCTTCTCGCCGACGAGGCGCTGCGAGACTACTTCCACTTCCTCGCTGAAGGTCGGCGGCGCAAAGCCCTGGCCCCACACCTCGCGGTGCAGCGTATCTACCAGATCCACGCGCAGGTACTCCGGCGCGAGCGGTCCGTCGGTGTCCAGCCGGCGTGTGAGGGTCGCGGCGTCGAGCCACTCCTGTGCCACTTCGGCGAGCGCCTGTTCGAAGGTCGGGAATTGCTCCCGCGCCACGGTGCAGCCGGCCGCCATCGCATGGCCGCCGAAGCGCAGCAGCACGCCGGGATGCCGCTTGGCGACGAGGTCGAGTGCATCGCGCAGATGAAAGCCAGGAATGGATCGGCCCGAGCCCTTGAGCTCGTGCGACTTGCCATCGGCGCCGCTCGCCGCGAAGACGAAAGTCGGCCGGTGGAAGCGTTCCTTGATGCGCGAGGCGACGATGCCGACCACGCCTTCATGGAAATCCGCGCCGAACACGCTGATCGCAGCAGGCGGTGCTTGTGTGTCGTCGAACAGCGATTCCGCGAGCACGAGCGCTTTGTCGCGCATGCCGCCTTCGATGTCGCGCCGCTCGCGGTTGATGCCGTCGAGCGTGCGCGCCAGTTCATCCGCGCGGCCGGCGTCGTCGGTCAGCAGGCATTCGATGCCGAGCGTCATGTCGGCAAGACGTCCTGCGGCGTTGATGCGCGGGCCGAGCGCAAAGCCGAAGTCGAAGGTGGTTGCAGATGCCGCATTGCGGCCTGCCGCCTTGAAGAGCGCCGCGATGCCGGCAGGCATGGCACCGGCGCGGATGCGACGCAGGCCCTGGGCGACCAGCCGGCGATTGTTGGCGTCGAGCCGAACCACGTCCGCCACGGTGCCGAGCGCGACCAGGGGCAGCAGGGCGTCGAGCTTGGGTTGCGTCGCCACGTCGAACACGCCGCGCGTGCGCAACTCGGAGCGCAGCGCGAGCAGCACGTAGAACATCACGCCCACGCCGGCGATGCTCTTGCTCTCGAAGTCGCAGCCGGGCTGGTTCGGATTCACGAGCACGTCGGCCTCGGGCAGCGACGAGCCCGGGAGGTGGTGATCGGTCACCAGCACCGACAGATGGCGTGCCTTGGCGGCCGCCACGCCTTCGACGCTCGCGATGCCGTTGTCGACCGTGATGAGCATGTCGGCGCCGCTGTCCGCCACGCGCTCGGCGATCGGAGGCGTGAGGCCGTAGCCATCGATCACGCGGTCGGGCACGAGATAGCTCGCGTGCTTGGCGCCGAGCAGGCGCAGCCCACGCACGGCGACGGCGCAGGCGGTCGCGCCATCGCAGTCGTAGTCGGCGACGACGCACAGGCGCTTGTCGTCGCGTATCGCATCGGCCAGCAGCACGGCCGCCTCGCGTGTGCCGCGCAACGTGTTGGGCGGCAGAAGGCGCGCGAGGCCGTCGTCGAGTTCTTCCTTGCCCAGCACGCCGCGCGCGGCGTAGAGCCGCGCCAGCAGCGGATGCACGCCGGCCTGTTCGAGCGCCCAGGCGCTGCGCGGGGGGATGTCGCGGGCGACGATCTTCATGATCACAGCGCCTCCAGCGCGATGGCCGCGCCCGGCCGGTTGAACAGGCCTTTGGCCCACTGCACCATGCCGCGTGATTGCACGCCGAAGCGTCGCGTGCCGCGATCGCCGCACAGCGTGAGCGTGACCTCGGCGCCGCGCGTGTAGTCGTCGAGCAGTTCCGCCACTGGGCCGGCATCGATCGCCTGCCACGCTGACGCCCATCCGGCGCCGTCATCGCGCAAAGCGGGCGTGCGCAGCGTGTCGGCGACGATGGGGGCGGGATGGTTCGGGGCGAAGGAATCCGGCAGGCGGCCTGTGCCGCTGAGCCAGAAGGAATTGATCGGTGGCACGCCGCGCGCCGTGCGCGCGTCGTTCACTCTCTCGGTGTAGAGCAGCATCTGCATTTCGTTCTGGAGCCTGCGCAGGGGTCGCGCCGCATCGGACAAAGGCGACCACTGCGAAATGGGGAAGCCGACCGCGCGATCGATCGATGCCGTCGACAAGTTGTCGAAGATCTTGCCGTTTGCCAGCCAACGGCCGGGCGTGGCCGATGCGTGCAGCGCGATGCCATCTTCCTCGAAAAAGGGGTGCGCGGCCGCCAGCAGCGCAGCGGATTCGGCGGCGTCGATCTCGATCGCCGCCGGGTCGCCCAGCACCACGTCGTCGATGCCCACCTGCCAGTGGCACAGCGTCGCCATGCCCCAGCTTGCGCTGTCCTCGGCCGACGCCAGGCCGGACTGCTTTGCTTCCAGCGCTGCCCAGGGGATGCAGCCGTCCGCTGCTGCAATGCCCAGGGCATCGGCGAGCGCACGCTCGTGCGGCGGCGAGAGTGTGCTGTCGTCCTGCACGTCCTCGTGGACGAGCGTCAGCCGGGACAGTAGCGCTTCGAGCTTCGGCAGGCGCAATCCCGCCAGCGCCTCGCGGCAAGCGGGCGAGCCACGGCCGGCGAAGGGAATCAGGAGATGGCGGGAAGAGAGCAAGGCTGACATGGGCCTATTGTCCGGGATGCCACAATCCCGGCGATGAACAGCCCCCACGCTCATCACTTCGTGTATTCGCTGCCCCCCGAGGGGGCGCAGGCCTTCCTTGGGATGGCCCGGCGGGAGGCCTGATGCGACTTCCCTACGAACTGCAACTCGGCTGGCGTTACACGCGCGCGGGCCGGGCCACGCGGCGCAACGGCTTCATCTCCTTCATCTCCGGTGTCTCGATGTTCGGCATCGCGCTGGGCGTGGCGGCACTGATCATCGTGCTGAGCGTGATGAACGGCTTCCAGAAGGAAGTGACCGACCGCATGCTCGGCGTGATCTCGCACATCGAGATCTTCTCGCGTGACGGCCAGGCGCTCGGCGATCTCGACGCGATCATGGCCGGCGCGCGCAAGAACCCCCAGGTGGTCGGCGTCGCGCCCTTCATTGCCGCGCAGGCGCTGATCGCGCGCGGCGAAGACATGAAGGGCGCACTGGTGCGCGGCATCGAGCCGACGCTGGAACCCCAGGTGACCGACATTTCCACGACCGCGCAGCAGGGCGCGCTCGACAAACTGGTGCCGGGCGAGTTCGGCATCGTGCTGGGCGTCGAACTGGCGCGATCGCTCTTCGTGCGCGTGGGCGACCAGGTCACGCTGGTGGCGCCGGGCGGACAGGTCACGCCGGCCGGCGTGCTGCCGCGCTTCAAGCCGTTCACCGTGGTCGGCACTTTCGATTCGGGCCACTACGAATACGACTCGGCGCTCGCCATGATCCACGAGCAGGACGCCGCACGCGTGTTCCGGCTCGAAGGCCCGACCGGCGTGCGCCTCAAGCTCAAGAACCTGCACCAGGCGCGCGAGGTGGCCGAGGAACTCGGCGCCACGCTGCCGGGCTCCTTCCTGATCCGCGACTGGACGCGCGCCAACAAGACCTGGTTCGCGGCCGTGCAGGTCGAGAAACGCATGATGTTCATCATCCTCACGCTGATCGTCGCCGTCGCGGCCTTCAATCTCGTTTCGACGCTGGTGATGACAGTGACGGACAAGCGCGCCGACATCGCGATCCTGCGCACGCTGGGATCGAGCCCGAAGAGCATCATGGGCATCTTCGTGGTGCAGGGCGCGATGGTCGGCGTCATCGGCACGCTCGGCGGCCTGCTGCTGGGGCTGGGCATTGCCTACAACATCGATGTGATCGTGCCGGCGCTGGAGCGGCTGTTCCATGCGAGCTTCCTGCCGAAGGACATCTACCTCATCAGCAAGATGCCGAGCGACCCCCAGCGCGGCGACATCGTGCCGATCACGGTGATCTCGCTCATCCTCGCTTTCGTGGCAACCCTCTACCCGAGCTGGCGCGCGAGCCGCGTCAATCCCGCGGAGGCGTTGCGCTATGAGTGATGTGGTGCTGAAAGTCCGCGGACTGACCAAGCGCTTCCATGAAGGCCGCATCGATCTCACCGTGCTGCATGGCGTCGATCTCGACGTGCACGCGGGCGAGACGCTCGCGATCGTCGGCGCCTCGGGCTCCGGCAAGAGCACGCTGCTGCATCTGATGGGCGGGCTCGACGCGCCCACGGCCGGCAGCGTGGAACTGCATGGCGAGAACATCGCGCACGTGGACGCGGCCGAGCAGGGCCGCCTGCGCAACATGCACCTCGGCTTCGTCTATCAGTTCCATCACCTTCTGCCGGAGTTCAGCGCGCTCGACAACGTGGCGATGCCGCTCAAGATCCGGCGCATGCCACCCGCCCAGTCGACGGATGCGGCAGTGTCCATGCTCAAAGCCGTGGGCCTCGGCGAACGGGTGCAGCACCGGCCCGCCGAGCTGTCGGGCGGCGAACGCCAGCGCGTGGCCATTGCGCGTGCGCTGGTGACGCAGCCGGATTGCGTGCTGGCCGACGAGCCGACCGGCAACCTCGATCGCGCGACCGCCGACGGCGTCTTTGCGCTGATGCTTCAGCTGGCGCACGACCGGGGGACTGCCTTCGTGATGGTCACGCATGACGAGAGCCTCGCCTTGCGCTGCGATCGCGTGCTGCGGCTGACTGCGGGCCGGCTCGCGAACTGACCCCGCTCAGCGGCAGATGGTGGTCGTCCCCACCGGCCGGCAGGTCTTGCCGTCGATGCTCCGGTAGCGGTCCAACTGGCCGGAGCGGTCGTAGTGGTTGCCCTGCTTGTCCTCGCAACCCTGCGCGTCGCAGTTGCGGATTCGGGGCCGCATGTCGCGCGGCCGCTGGGGCTGGCGATAGGCGCCGCCGGGGTAGGGGTAGCCGTAGTCGATCACTACGGGGTCGTCGCCACGGTCGCTCCAGCGTGAATCGGTGGACTGCTCGTTGCTGCCGGATGCGCCACGGGAGTCGATGATGGCGGGGCCTGACGGTTGCGGCATCGGCCGAACGGCGTCCCCCGGATAACCCTGTGGCAGTGCGGCGCGGGGAACATCCTCGCCACCGCGTGCCGGCCTCGCCGGTTCCGGCACCGACACGCGCCCCACCGGCCTGGAGCCGGCCGAACACGAACCATCGGTATAGCTCACGTTGCCGGCGGCGTCCTCGCAGCGGATCACCTCGGCGTCGGCCGCGAGGCCGAGCGTGGTCGCGATCGCGAGGATGAGCAACTGGCGCATGGAGCGTTCATTGTCGCCCGAGGAGGCGTCAGCCTGCAGGGCGGGAGTGTCCAGGTCCGGACGGCGACCAGCGCCTGTCGTTGATGACCGGCACCCGGCCGCGAACGGAGTGCTGCAAGTACCGGGAGTCGACCCACCCGCGGTGACGCCGGGAGTCGATGCGGCACCAGCGCCAGTTGCTGATGCAACCGTTCACGCGAACGGAAGTCCGTGCAGGAAGAACAGCCACCACCTCGAAGGCCCGATCGGGGCCGCCGCGCACATTGAGCGGGCGCGTGGTCGTCGTCGTCATGGCGAGCGCGGAGAGCGGCACGCAGAGCAGCAGGGCGAGAAGGCAGGACTTCGATTTCGCAAGCGACATGGGCAGCTCCGGCAATAGGGATCACGTCCGATCCGCCTTCACTATATGCGCGCCGGGCTCCGCCAGCCCTTCGAAGAAGGATGCTTCAGGCCGGCGCGGCTCCCTGGGTCGCCGTGTAGACCGCGTACAGCGATTGGCTGGCCGCCATGAACAACCGGTTGCGCTTGGGCCCGCCGAAGCAGACATTGCCGCAGACCTCGGGCAGCCGGATGCGGCCGATGAGCTTGCCTTGCGGCGTCCACACCGTCACGCCGCTGTAGCCCACGTTGCGCCCGGCGTTGCTGGAGCACCAGAGGTTGCCGTCCACGTCGGCCCGGACACCGTCGGGCCCGCACTTCACGCCGTCGATCATGAAGTCGCTGAAGCGCTTGCCGCCGCTGAGCTTGTTGTCCGCTCCGACGTCGAACACATGCATCTCGCCCTTGCCACCCGGAATGGTGTCGCCCGGCCCCTGGCCGGTGCTGACGATGTAGAGCTTCTTGAAATCGGGCGAGAAGCACAGGCCGTTGGGGTCCGGCACGATGTCTTCGCCGGCCACCTGCGTCAGCGTGCCGTTCTTGTCCAGCCGGTAGACCGCGGTCGGCAACTCGCGCTTGTAGGAGCCGATCTCCGGCGGTTGCCCCAGCCTGGGGTTCAGGCGCCCGGCCTTGTTGGCGGGCCCGCCGGCGGCGTCGACCGTGCCTTCATAGAGCTGGGCGCCGTAGGGTGGGTCGGTGAACCAGTAGCTGCCGTCAGTATGGGAAACGATGTCGTTGGGCGAGTTGAGCCGCTTGCCATTGAAGGTCGAAGCGAGGATCGTCGCCGAGCCATCGAGTTCGTAGCGCACGACTCTTCGCGTCAGGTGCTCGCAGGAGAGCTGCCGTCCCTGGAAATCGAACGAGTTGCCGTTGCTGTTGTTGGAGGGCGACCGGAACACGCTGACGTGCCCGTCATCCTCGCTCCAGCGAAGCTGGCGGTTGTTCGGGATGTCGCTCCATACGAGGAAACGGCCAACCGAATTCCATGCCGGCCCTTCGGCCCACAAGGCGCCGGTCCAGAGCCGCTGGATCGGGGCGTTGGGCTGACGCAGGCCGTCGAAGGCCGGATCGACCGTCAGCACGTCGGGGTCGGTGAAATAGGTGGTCGGCGCGCCGCGGTGGCTGAAGTCGCGGGGCGGCTGCGTGATGGTGCTGGGCGGGCCCACCGGCGCGGCCTTGGCAGCCTGTGCGTGCACGCCGCGCGGGACGACCATTGCGGCACCCAAGGTCGCTCCGATCCCGCAGATCAGTCTGCGGCGCTGCATTGCAGCATTCGGATGCGGCTCGGATTCTCTATGCGCCATGACTCACCTCCACAAACATCGTTGGAAGAAGCTGGACAACGCGAGGTCGCGAAGGGTTCGCATCCTATGCCCTTCTCTGCGGTTACACCAGACCGGGTTCAAGGGCTGAAGATCAGGACCACGTAGACGAGGAACACGACCAGGTGCACTGCACCCTCAAGGACCGTCGTGCGCGGCCCGGAGAACGTGAGCGTGCTCAGGATCAAGGTGAGAACGAGCAAAGTCACGCCTGTCGGTTCGAGACCGAGGATCATGGTCTTTCCAGTCATGAGCCCGATGACGAGGATCGCCGGTACCGTGAGCCCTATGGTGGAGGTCGCAGCCCCGAGACACAGGTTGATCGACCGCTGCAGTTGATTGGCACGCGCCGCCGCCAACGCGGTGATCCCTTCGGGCGCAAAGACGATGATCGCGATGAGTACCCCGCCCAAGGCAGCAGGGGCTCCGAGCGCGGCAGTGCCGTGGTCGATCAACATGGCGAGTCGCCCGGACAGAAGCACGATGGGCAGCAACGTGACCAGGAGCAGGAAGGTGTGACGCACCAACGCGGCGCCTGATGGACTGCGCTTCTCGTGCATGCCTGCAGCTGCTCGAGCGGTCCCCTCGGCCGGCGCCTCGACGAAGAATCCCTGGTGGCGCTGGGTCTGGATCAACAGGAAGATGGCATAGAGCAGAAGGGTGAAGAGCGAGAAGAAGACCGCCTGGATAGTCGTCAGGCTCCCGGACGGAACAGCCTGCGTGAAGTTGGGCAGGATGAGCGCGATCGACGCCAACGGGATGATCACCGCGAGATACGCCACGGCGCCCTGCAGGTTGTAGGCCTGTTCGCGATGTCGCAGCCCGCCCAGTAGCAGGGCCAGCCCGACCCCTGCGTTCAGCGCGATCATCACCACGGCAAACATCGTGTCGCGTCCCAGCGTCGGCGTGGCCTCGCTGCCGAGCGCCACCGCCGCGATCAGCACGACCTCGATGATCACGATGGACAGCGTGAGCACCAGCGAGCCCAGCGGCTCGCCGAGGAGGTTCGCGAGATGGTCCGCTTGCTCCACGACGCCGAACGCGCACCAGAGGATCGCCGCGAACAGCCAGAGAAATAGCACCGCCGCGCGCAAACCCGCACCGGGATCGGCCAGCCATGCATCTCCAAGAAGGAAGAACAGCACCACCGTCGCCCATGCAATGGCAAGACGCCCCATAAAGATCATGTTCCCACTTGGCTCCGGTGAGTTGCCTCGAACAGGTGCGGGCTCGTGGCTTTTACCGGCACGGCGCTCGCTTGTAAACCTGGACGTTCTTGCTGTCGGCAGGCGCGCTGCTTGACGAAGATGCGCCTCGCGCCGACACGCTACTTTGCTATTCTGTCGAGCATCCCAACGCGAAGAATCCCTTCTCCAAGGAACATCGATTGCCGCATCGATCAGCCAGACGCCCTGCATTGATTGCCGTCCAGTTGCTTGCGCTCGCCTGCGCTGCCTGTGGCAACAACGATCAAGCCTCGCCGATGGCCGCTGCACCGCCGACGACCGTTCTGGTGGTCAAGGTCGAAGCAGCCCCTGTTTCCAGTACCGTCGAACTCCCCGGCCGGATCGAGCCCGTCCGGACGGCGGAAGTGCGGGCCCGTGTCGACGGGATCGTCGAGCGCCGGCTGTACCAGGAAGGCACGGACGTGCCCGCGGGCGCGCCCTTGTTCCTGATCGACCCGCGTGACTACAGCGCCCTGTTGCAGCAGGCCAAGGCTGCGTTGAGCCGGGCGGAGGCGGCGCGCTCCAATGCAGCCTCCATCGTCTCGCGCTTCAGGCCGCTGGTCAGCCGGCAGGCGGTGAGCGCACAGGAATTCGAAGCGGCGGAGACCGCCTTGCGGCAAGCAGAGGCCAACGTGAGCGATGCGCGTGCCGAAGTGACGCGCGCCCAGCTGCGTTTCGAGCGCAGCACCGTGCGGGCACCGATTGCCGGCCGCGTGGGCCGCGCCCAGGTCACTGAAGGCGCGCTGGTCAGCGCGAGTGCCGCGACGCTGATGACGCAGGTGAACCAGCTGCAGCCGATCAGCGCCATCTTCACGCAGTCCAACACCGTGATCCTCGACTTCATGCAGCAGGTGCGGGCGGGCGCGCTCAAGGTGCCCGACATGGCGCATGTCGAAGTGCGGCTGATCCTGGCGAACGGGCAGGAGTACGGCGAGCCGGGCTACCTCGACTTCACCGATCTTGCGGTCGATCCCTCTACCGGCACACAGACGATCCGCGCGCAGTTTCCGAATGCGTCGCGCACCTTGCTGCCGGGCCAGTTCGTGCGGGGGCGCATCGCATCGGGCATCCACAAGACGGGCATTCGCGTGCCCGAACGTGCGGTGCAGATCGATGCCAACTCGGCCAGTGTGGCGCTCGTCGCGCCCGACGGCACCGTCGTGCGTCGCAACGTGGCGGTCGGTGCGCAGGAGGCCGGCGAGTGGGTCGTCCTCGATGGCCTCCAGGCAGGCGAGCAGGTCATCGTCGATGGCTGGCACAAGGTCCGCCCGGGCCAGAAGGTGAGCGCGCAGCCCGCGCCGGCACCTGCTCGAACAGCCCGCTGAGCGAACGCCAATCCATGGATCGCTTCTTCGTCTATCGCCCGGTGTTTGCCTGGGTGATCGCGTTGTTCATGGTGCTCTTCGGGTTCATCGCGGTGCTGCTCCTTCCCGTCGAGCAGTATCCGGACGTCGCGCCGCCCTCGCTCAACGTGCAGGCCGTCTACAGCGGCGCGGATGCCCAGACGCTCGACCGCACGGTCACCTCGATCATCGAAGACGAGATGAACGGGATCGAGAACTTCCTCTACATGTCCGCGATCAGCCGATCCAACGGCACCGCGCAGATCACCGTCACGCTCAAGCCCGGAACCGATCTGGACATCGCGCGCACGCAGGTGCAGGACCGCCTGAGCCGCGTCGAGCCGCGCCTGCCGCTGCAGGTGCGCCAGCTGGGCATCACCGTCACCAAGGCCTCGTCGGGCTTTCTGATGCTGATCGCGTTGCAGTCCACGGGCGGTGCGTCCAATGTGACGGCGATCGGCAACTTCGCGTCGAACAACATCGTCAACGAACTGCGGCGCATCGCGGGCGTGGGCGACGTGCAGCTCTTCGGCTCGTCCTTCGCGATGCGGATCTGGCTCGACCGCGACAAGCTCGGCGGCTTCGGCCTGTCGGCGAGCGAAGTACTCGCCGCCGTGCAGGAGCAGAACAGCCAGACCGCGAGCGGCGGGCTGGGCGACCAGCCGGTCGCGGGCGGGACGGAGTTCAACGCCCAGATCGTGACGCAGAGCCGCTTCTCCACGCCCGAGCAGTTCCGCGAGATCATCGTTCGCGCCAACCCGGACGGCTCCACAGTCCGGCTCGGCGACGTCGCGCGGGTCGAGCTGGGCAACGACAGCTACGGCTTCGGCTTCACCGTCAACGGCAAGGAAGCCGCCGGCATGACGATCCAGCTCGCGAGCGGCGCCAATGCGCTGGCCGTGGCGTCCGAAGTGCGCCGGCGCATGACCGAGCTGCAGCCGACCTTTCCGCAGGGCATGACGTGGAGCGTGCCCTTCGACACCACGCCCTTCATCAACACTTCGGTCAACAGCGTGGTGCGCACCATGATCGAGGCGCTGCTGCTGGTCACCGTCGTGGTGTTTCTCTTTCTGCAGAGCTGGCGCGCCACGCTGATTCCCACCCTGATCGTTCCGGTCGCGCTGATCGGAACCTGCGTCGGCCTGCACCTGTTCGGCATGTCGATCAACCTGCTGTCGCTGTTCGGCATGGTGGTCGCGATCGGCATCCTGAACGACGATGCCATCGTGGTCGTGGAGAACGTGGAGCGCGTCATGCGCGAGGAGGGCCTCAACGCACGCCAGGCGACGGTCAAGGCCATGGGGCAGATCTCGGGCGCCGTCATCGCGAGCACGCTGGTGCTGGTCGCGGTGTTCATTCCGATGGCCTTCTTCCCGGGGTCGACGGGTGGCATCTACCGGCAGTTCTCGGTGACGTTGACGGTGTCGATCTTTCTGTCGACGGTGCTCGCGCTGACGCTCGGCGCGGCCTTGTGCGCGGCGCTGCTCAAGGATGACGCGACGCTTGCACGCGAGGCAGAAGGCCGCAAGCCGGGGGCCGCCGCGCGCATGCTGAACCGCGTCTTTGGCGGGTTCAATGCGGGCCTGGACGCCGGCACCTCGAAGTACATCCGCGGTGTCGACGGGATGATCGCCAGGCCCTTTCGCTGGCTTCTGGTTTTTGTTGTTGCCTGCGTGGTGACGGCCTGGCTCTTCGCGCGCCTGCCCGGTGGCTTTCTGCCCACCGAGGACCAGGGCCACATCTTCGTGACCTACACCGGCGCGCCGGGGTCGACGACGGCCCGCACCCAACATGCGGTCGACCAGGTCGAAGCCTTTCTGCAGCAGCAGCCGCAGGTGCGCAATGTCGCGACGGTGACGGGCTTCAGCTTCTTCGGCCAGGGACAGTCGGCGGCGCTTTCCTTCGTCGACCTGAAGCCCTGGGGGGAGCGGACCGGCAGCGAGAACAGCGCAAGCGCATTGGTCCAGCGCAGCAACGCGGCGTTCAGGAACATCCCCGAGGCGTTGATCTTTGCGCTCGACCCGCCCGCTATTCCATCGCTGGGCAACGCCACCGGCTTCACGATGAAGATCCAGGACCGCAGCGGCATCGGCGGCGCGGCGCTGCAGCAGGCGACCCAGCAGATGATGGCCGAGGCGGCCGCCAGTCCCATCCTGGCCGGCGTGCGCGCGGAAGGGCTGCCGCCCGCACCGCAGCTCTATGTCGACATCGATCGCATCAAGGCCCGCGCGCTGGGCCTTCAGATCGGCCAGGTCAACCAGGCCCTGTCGCTGAGCTTCGGCTCCAACTACGTGAACGACTTCGTCTTCGAAGGCAACGTGCTGCGCGTGTTCATCCAGGCGGATGCGGCACAGCGCATGCGCCCGGAGGACGTGCTCGCGCTGAGGCTGCGCAACAACCAGAACGAATCCGTCCCCTTCTCGGCCTTCACGCGGGTGCGCTGGATCTCCGGGCCGCAGCAGCTCGAACGCTACAACGGCTTTCCGTCGGCCACGCTCTCTGGACAAGCTGCGGCCGGACAGTCGAGCGGCGCGGCCCTTGTCGAAATGGAGCGCATCGCCAAGCGCGTGCTGACAGGAAGCCTCGCCTACGAATGGACCGGCACGGCCTTCGAAGAGCGGCAGGCCAGTGGACAGATCCCTCTGCTGCTCGGACTGTCGCTGGTGGTGGTCTTCCTGCTGCTGTCGGCGCTCTATGAGAGCTGGGCCATCCCGGTCGCGGTGCTGCTCATCATCCCCTTCGGCGTTGCCGGCGCGGTGCTGCTGACGATGGCGCGCGGTCTTTCGGCCGACGTGTACTTCAACATCGGCCTGATCACCATCATCGGCCTCGCCGCCAAGAACGCGATCCTGATCGTCGAATTCGCGATCAAGGAAGAGAGCGAGGGCAAGGACCCAGCGACCGCTGCCAAGAACGGCGCGCAGCAGCGGCTGCGCCCCATCCTGATGACCAGCGTCACCTTCGTGCTGGGCATGATGCCGCTGGTGCTCGCCACGGGCGCGGGCGCGGCGAGCCGGCAGGCGGTGGGGACCGGCGTCATGGGCAGCATGCTCACCGCGACCTTCTTCGGCATCTTCTTCACGCCGCTGTTCTATGTGGCCGCGCGCAAGTGGTTGAGCCGCGAGAAGAAACACAGCGAGGAGGCGGACGAGCTGGCGCTGCGGGCGTTGAGCAGCAAATCGCGTGGAGGCTCGGGTGAGGCGTGAGTCGGTCGTTCTGTGCCTGGCGGCATGCTGCGCCCTGGCTGCGTGCAACCACGCACCGACGTATCGCCAGCCGGATCTGCCCGTGGCCGAGGTTTTCGACGCGGCCGATCCGGCCGGCAGCCGGCTCGCCACGGAGATCGGCTGGCAGAGCTTCTTCGGCGACCCGCAGCTTCGCTTTCTGATCGCATCGGCCCTGGCCAACAACCGCGACCTCGTCGCCTCGGTGGCCCGCATCGAACAGGCTCGCGCGCAATACCGCATCCAGGACGCGGCGCGGCTGCCGCAGGTCAACGCCAATGCCGACGCATCGCGCACGCAGGCCCCGCTGAGCACGATCGATCCCGAACTGGCAAACACCAGCGCCTCGGTCATCTTCAACCAGTACAACGTGCAGGCCGCGATGGCGTCCTACGAGCTCGACTTCTGGGGCCGCGTGAGCAACCTCAGCGAGGCGGCGAGACGGCGCTATCTCGCGACTGTGGAGGGTGAACGCTCCTTCCGGCTCTCGCTGATCGGCAACGTCGCCGCGAGCTACTACAGCATCCGCGCCGGGGAGGAGGGCATCGACTTGGCGCAACACACCGTCGCGGCACGTCGCTACGCGCTGGAGATTGCCAAGCTGCGCCTCGATGCCGGCGTGACTTCCACCGTCGACTACGACCAGGCCTCCATCCTCGTGACGCAGGCGCAGACGCAACTGGCCGAGCTTCAGCGAACGACCGAGCAGCGGCGAAGCCAACTGCTGGTGCTGGTCGGCAAGCCGGTGGAGGGACCCTTGCCACCCACGCGCGCCATCGAGGACCCGGGCCAGTTCGGCGAACTGGATGCCGGCCTGCCTTCGGCCTTGCTGGTCAACCGGCCGGACGTGCTGCAGGCCGAACAGCAACTGCGCGCCGCCAACGCCGACATCGGCGCCGCGCGCGCAGCGTTCTTTCCGCGCATCGCGCTGACCGGCAACCTGGGCTTTGCCTCGGCGGAACTGGGCGACCTGTTCAAGAGCAGCAACCAGGCATGGTCGGTCGGGGGTCTCGTCAGCCTGCCGATCTTCGATGGCGGCCAGCGGCAGGCTCAACTCGACGTGGCGCAGGCACGGCGCGATGAACTCGTGGCCCTCTACCAGCGCACCGTGCAGACCGCCTTCAGCGAAGTGTCCGAAGCCCTGATCGGGCGGCGGCGCTACCAGGAGCAGATTGCGGCGCAGGAGGCGGCGGTGCTCGCGCAACGACGCCTCGCCGAGGTGGCGGAGCTCCGATATGAGAACGGCATCTCGATCTACCTCGAGGTGGTCGATGCACGTCGAAATCTCTTTTCTGCGGAGCAGCAGTTGATACAGCTGCGGGCGACTGCGTTGCAGAACGGGGTGTCGCTCTATGTGGCGCTGGGGGGCGGATTTGCCGGGCCCTGATCCGATGTATCGTTGCGCAACCGAGTGCGAAAACTTGTAAGCGATTGCCGCACGCGATCGCTTGGCCAAGGCCTACGGGCGTCGACGCAAGCGCGATCTCCAATGCAGCTTCCCTCCGGCAGGAGGTCGGCACGAAGGTCGTGACCGGCTCGTCGGGCTCAAGGAGCGAACCATGCGCGACGCCACCGGTCCGAATGCCCCGGCCCCAGAGCCGGCCCCAGAGCCGGCCCCCGACGCCACCTCGGCCGAACCCTCGCGCCGAAGTTTCATTCGCAACGCGATCCTCTACGCCATGTTCGCGGGCACCGGCGTCAGCATGTATGGCTGCGGTGGTGGTGGCGGTGGCGGATTCGGTGCGGGCCTTGGCGGCACGGGCGGTGCGCCGCCGCCCGAGACGACGCCGACCTTTGCCCAGGGAGTCGGCAGCGGCGACCCACTGTCCGATCGCGTCATTCTCTGGACCCGCGTCACGGTCGCCAGCCCGGGGGCGCTCAACCTGACCTGGGAGGTTGCGAGCGATTCCAACTTCGGCGCCATCGTCGCGCGAGGCACGATCGGCAGCGGGCCCGAGCAGGATTACACCGTCAAGGTAGACGCGACCGGATTGCAGCCCGCGAGCGTGTACTTCTATCGCTTCTTTCTTGGTTCCGAGGCCTCGCCCGTGGGACGAACCAAGACTTTGCCGGTCGGCAGCGTGTCGCAGCTTCGGCTTGCTGTCGTCTCGTGCTCGAACTTCCCGGCAGGCTACTTCAATGTCTGCGCCGATCTCGCGAAGCGCACTGACATCGATGCCGTGCTTCACCTGGGCGACTACATCTACGAGTACGGCGTGCTGGGCTACGCATCACAACTTGCGATCGCGATCGACCGCGAATCGACGCCGTCGCGAGAGATCCTGTCACTCGACGACTATCGCCAGCGCCATCGTCAGAACCGCTCGGACCCGGACCTGGTCGCGCTGCATGCGAAGCTGCCCGTGATCGCGGTGTGGGACGATCACGATGTCGCGAACAACGCATGGTCCGGTGGCGCCCAGAACCATGATCCGGCCAACGAGGGAAGCTTCGCCGCGCGTCGCGCAGCAGCGACGCAGGCATTTCGCGAATGGCTTCCCATCCGCATGCCGGATGCGGCCGATCCGCAGAAGATCTATCGCTCGTTCGACTTCGGCACTCTCGCGTCGCTGCACATGCTCGATACGCGCCTGATCGGCCGCGACGAGCAGGTGGACCTCGATAGTTACCTCGCCGGCGGTGCATCCGCGGCATCGCGCCAGCTCCTCGGTTCCGAGCAGTCTGCCTGGCTGTCGACGCGCATGACCGCCTCCAGTGCGACCTGGCAGCTGCTCGGCTCACAGGTCCTGATGGCCCGCATGGAGATCCCGCTGAGCGTTGCCAGCGCGTTCACCGCGGAGACCCTGGGCGACTTCCTTCTTGCGCAAACGACACCCGAACCGCTGCGCAACGATGAGCAGCGAGCGCTGCTCGCGCAGCGGCGTGTCCCCTATAACCTGGATGCATGGGACGGGTACCCGGCCGCGCGAGACAGCGTACTGGCTGCCGCGCATTCGATGGGCAAGAACCTCGTCTCGCTCGCCGGCGACACGCACAACGCCTGGGCGAGTAACCTGACCGACGGCAACGGCCAGCGTGTGGGCGTGGAGTTCGCGACCGCATCGATCTCGTCACCGGGCTTCGAGCGCGTGCTGCCGCTCATCGGCAGCACGGTGCTGTCCGATGCCTTTCCGAAGATGGTGAAGGACCTGCGCTATGCCGAGACGAGCAAGCGCGGCTACGTCGTGATCACGCTGACGCCCGCCGAGGCACGCGCGGATTTCATGGAGATCAGCACTGTGCTGAGCCGCGACTACAGCGCACGGCTCGCGATGAGCCTTCATGCCCTGCCCGGCGAAGGCGGCCTCGATGTGCTGCCGGTCTAGCCGCCCAAACCGCGACATCGAAAGACGTGCTTCCGCTTACAACCAGGCACTTCGATCTGCACATGTCGATCGATGATGGACGCATGGCATGGCTAGGCGTATGGCTCGTCTGTGGAATGTTGGCCGCGAACGAGATCAGCGGGCTTGCAACAAAGCCCGGGAGCGCGCCTGCGTTGGCAGTGTTCTATGCGGCGGCGGCGTTGTTCGGACTCGGGATGATGGTCCGACGCTCGGTGCGAAGGAGGCACCCCGCGCGCCTCTATCCACCTCTGGCGCTGAGCTTGGTGGGCCTTGGGATTTTTGCCTTGCTCATCTATGAGAGGAAAGCTCCTCCGGACTGGATCAACGCCATCGTCGCCGCTGCCAGCTTTCTCGCCTTCTCCGCCTGCACAGCCTTGATTGGCGCATTCATCGCATGGCGCCGACGTGGAGCGGATCGCGATCGACGCATCAGGGAGACGCAGGACTGGGAGCGACAAAGGGTGCTCGAACGAACAACATCGGGTCCAACGCAGCAGTTCATTGCCGAGCTTGAAAACCCTCCCATCGAGGATGACGCCGACCTGCTGCCTGCGCGACCGCCAAAGCGCTGAAAAGGCGGCCTGCCGAGCCATCACCTGACGACGAACGCAGCGTCCCATTCCTGCACGTCCACCAGTTCCCACTCCTGGTTGACGGCGTTGGGTGCGCTGGATCCGGCGATGCATGCCCAGGCTTGCAAGCTCGCGCCTTGCTCGGGCATGCCTGGAAGGTGGCCGTGGGCCGCATCCAGGCAGCGACGCCCGCGGCCGTAGTAGTTCTCCAGGACCGTGCGCCGTCCCATGAGGCACTGACTTCGAACAGTGCATTCCGCCGCTGTCATGGCGATGATCCGCAGCCGCCACATCTGGGACGCGTCGCCACTGCAAGTCTCCTGGACGATCACTGCTCCGGATTGGAGGCCGCTGGTCTTCAGGCATTTGCCGGAATGTCTTGCCTGCAGCATGAACCACTGGTCCTGAGAGGAGTCCGGATTGACGGGCCGGGGTAGCCGGTTGAGGCTGAACTGTTGGCTCGGCCCACCGTAGTTCGGCCAAAGGACTACCGGTGCGCCATCGTCGGTACGGCGTCCAAGAACCTCGGCCATCATGCGGGTGCCCGAATTGACGACGTAGAAGTAGGGGACGTCGGCAACCGCAGCCTGAGGTGCTCCGGCAAGGGCGGTCGCAGCGACAAGGGCCAGTGCGACAAGGGGCCGCGTCCTGGAACTGCGGCGCGCATTGCGATCAGCATGCATGACGACCTCCGTCCGTGACGCCCCGACGCGATGCCTCAACCACTGCGACATCGCCGACGGGCCTCGGGACGGCAAGACTGAACCTTTGGCCTGCTTGCGTCAATATGGTCCTGCGTGCTTTCGCCCAGCCGCATCTGCCCCAAAGGGCTATTGCGGCGCGGCTGATGAAGCACGAGACTTCGATGGAAAGGGTACGCCTGAGATGCACCGGAAGCGGCGGAGGCGCGTTGAGGCCAAGACGAATACAGTTGCGACAACAAGATCACCAAAGGAAGCGCTGTGGGATTTCTCGAAATCCTGGATGACTTTGCGGCGTGTGTCGCTGTGGCAGTCAGCATCGCACCGGACGAATATCCCCGCTGGAGCGGCGGGTTGAAGGCCCACGTAGCGGAAATGAGCGTCTTGTGGGCCGAGATCCAACCGCAAATCCGACGTGACGTCGAGCAGGCGTGCCGCGTCGAGTCCGCGCTGCAGGAGATGACCTCAGCTGCAGAGGTCGGCGACGTCCACGGTGTCCAGAAGGCTGTCCGTGCGCTTCAGGGACTGGACGTTTCGAAGCTTCGCTGACGGCTGCCAGCGACGCTCATGGAAGGATCCGGCGTATCGCGGCGCGGAGCTGCCGCACGCTGACAGGCCGCTCAAGAAAATCCGTTGCGTCCAACTGCGCGATCTCCACTGCGGTGCGAAACGCAGTGTGCGGACCCAGGACGATCACGGGAAGGGCGCTTCCCAGGCGCCTGAGTTCGCGCACCAGCCGCAGCGTCGAGGCTTCGTCCTCATCGGCCGAGAGGATCAGGCAATCCGCTGGCCCATCGGGCAAGTTGGCAATCTGCGCGGCATCGTGATTCGCGAACACCACGGCGTCCACACCACGCCGGGCGCGAGCGCCGAAGCGATCCATGCGCGATCGGGCGAACTGGCGACGACGACGTACGCAGTGGTTGGCATCAACTTCGACAAGGGGACTCGTCCGACTCGACGCGCCGCGGGCTCGCCAAAGACATGCCACCTTGTCGGCCCTTTCCAGGGGGAATGGTGAGCGCGCGTCGACGCGGCGTCGATCCCGGCGGCCACGCAGCATTCACGTACGTGCTGCCCGGGCTGGGTCGTCGCTAAGGCTTCTCCGATGCATCGAAGTCCAACTCCACCTTCGCTCCATTCGGATCCAGGCAGAACAACTGCCAAATCCCGGCCCCTGCTTGCTGTCGCAAGTCGTACTTCAGGCCGCTCTCGTCGAAGCGCTTTTTCACTGCCCGCAAGTCCTGCGCCGTGAAAGCCATATGGTCGATGACCCCTGTGCGCTGCTCGGGCACCGGCCGCCCGAAGTACAGATGGAGCACGGCCTGCGGACCGCTCCCGTAGAGCCACGCCCCGGGAAACCCGAGGTCCGGCCTATGCCCCACCTTTAGCCCCAGCAGTCCGGTATAGAAGTCCAGCGTCTTCTTCTCGTCCTCCGCAGTCACGGTGAAATGGTTCATGCCGACGATCATGGGGAATCTCCTGTTCGGGTCTGGGTCTTGAGCGGGGTCATGGCAACAGCACCAGCGCACCAGTGCTGCCGCGCGATTCGAGCCGCGCGTGCGCCTGCGCAGCGGATTCGAGTGAAAAGCGTTCGATGGGCGGCAGCCTGATCGCGCCATCGGCTAGCGCGTTCCACACGCGCTGCGCGCGCTCGGCGAGCGATGCTTGCGTCGCCACGTAGTCGAACACCACGGGCCGCGAGAAGCTCAACGACTTCGCCACCAGCGCATCGGGTGCGAGCGGCGTCAAAGGGCCACTGGCCTGGCCGAGGCTGATCCAGTGGCCGCGGCGGGCGAGGGCGGCGAGGTTCTCCTCGCGGGCCGCATCGCCCAGGCCGTCGATCACCACGTCGGCGCCGCCGCAGGTGCGCTGCACGGCGTCGGCAAAGCGGTAGTCGCGGGTCACGATCACGTGTTCGCAGCCGTACTCGCGTGCGACGCGGGCTTTCTCCTCGCTCGACACGGTGCCGATCACCACCGCGCCGAGCCGGCGCGCCCAGGCGCACACGAGCAGGCCCACGCCACCAGCGGCCGCGTGCACCAGCAGCCGGGTGCCACGCTGCACGCGCCCCAGGTCGTGCAGCAGGTAGTCGGCCGTGATGCCCTTGAGCAGCAGCGCAGCGGCCGCGTCGTCCTCGACGGCGGCGGGCAGACGAATGACCCATTCGGCCGGCACGTTGCGCACGGTGCAGTACGCGCCTGGCGCCGGGCCGAGGTAGGCCACGCGGTCGCCTGGGAGAAAGCCCGACACCTGTGCGCCGACATCGAGCACAGTGCCGGCCGCCTCCATGCCGGGCACGCCTGGCGACCCGGCGGAGACCGGCAGCATCTGCGGCACCCAGCCGCGGCGCAGGTACACGTCGAGAAAGTTGACGCCGATGGCGCGTTGCCGGATGCGCACCTCGCCCTCGCGCGGCGCGGTGGCCTCGCCGTCTTGTGGCCGAAGTTCTTCCGGACCGCCGTAGCGTTCGATGCCGACGCGGCGCGTGGGCATTGGCATGGCGGTGGGCATCGCAGCGGAACCCACCGCCCGTTGGTCACTCCCCTGCCGCAGGTGCCGTCGCAGATTCTCGAAACCAGCCTCGTACACGCCCTGCGCAACCGTGTCGCGGAGCTCACGTTCCATCCCGGGCGGCGTCGCGAAGGTCGATTCCCAATGCCAGAAAGTGCGGTTGCCATCGGTCACCGGTTTCAGCGTCACAGTCGCCACGTAGCGCTGCAGCGGCAAGGTCGCTTCGACGATGCAGTAGGTGCTCTTGTGCTCGGTGTCCGAGAGCGTCAGCAACTGCTCGCGAATGCGGTTGCCGTCTCGCAGCGTGAAGCTGCGCACGCAGCCCACCTGGTCGCTGCGCTCGTTGCCTTCGATGCGGCTGCGTTCCACTACGTCGTGCCACTGGTCGTGGCTGTTGAAGTCGCGCAGCACGGCCCACACCCGCTCGATCGGCGCGTCGATGACGGTCGAGCGAACGACGCGCTGCAGGCCTGCCATCAGCGCCCGCCGAAGTGCAGCTTCAGCGCATTGAAGCCGCCCTGGAACACGCCCTGGCCGATGGACTGCGTCAGTTCCCCCTCGCGGCCAGGCTCGCATTCGAACTCCGCACTCCATTCGGCGAAGCAGCGTGTGCCGTCGGTCACCGGCGTGAGCTTGAGTGTGGCGACGTAGTTCGTCACGCCCATGGGGCTTTCGAGGATCTCGTAGGTGCAGCTGTACTCGTAGTCCGACAGGGCCAGCAGCTTCTCGCGGATCGTCCCGCCGTCGCGTGTGTGGAAGTGCCGGATGCACCCAACGCGATCGGCCGCCTGTCCGTTCTCGATGCGACTGTCGGCAATCAGCGGATGCCACTGTGGCATGCCGTTGAAGTCACGCACGCGCGACCACACGTTGTCGGCGCTCGCGTCGATGACGCTCGAAACATAGACGTTGACCATGCGCTATTCCTGCCGTTCCTTCTTCGCGCCGGCAGGCAGGGCGGCATGGGCGCCACTGGTGTCGCCCACCAGCCGCTGGATGTCGCCGCCTTCGATGCCGATCTCGCGCAAGAGCTGGTCCACCAGCGGCGCCTGCGCGCGAAAGCGCAGTGCGGAGTTGACCAGCCCGTCGGCGAAGTTGCCGCCGTCGCCGTTGCGGGCACCGTCGCCCGACGATCCGCCGAGGCCCTCGACATGCAGGATCTTGATGCCCTCGATGTTCTCCAGTGGCCGCACCGATTCGCGGATGATCGCCTCGGCCTTCTCGACCAACTTCATGCGCAGCGCGGACATGCGCGCCTCAGGGGAGAGCATGTTGTGCGATTCGTTCATCATGCGCGCCGCGTCGGCCTCGATCTCGGCGCGCACCTTCATCGCCAACGAGCGGATCTTGTCGGCGTCCGCATCGGCCTCGGCCTGTGCACGAATCGCTGCGCCGCGCGCCGCGCTTGCATCGCTCTCGGCCTGGGCCGACGACGTGAGACGCAAGGCATCGCGCTCGGCCACCTGCGCCGCGGCGATCAGGTCGATGGCCTTCTTGCGTTCGGCCATCTCGACCTCGCGCGCGGTGAAGACCTTTTCTTCCGCGGCCACCGCCGTGGCGCGTGCCACCTCGGCCTCGGCCTGTGCTTCGCTCTGCGCCTTGCTCTCGCGGGCGATCGAGATCGCGCGTTGCTGCTCCGCGAGTTCGAGCGACAGACGGCGTTCGATCTCCGCACTCTGGATCGCACGCTCCTTGCCGATGCGCTCCTCCTCGATGGTCTGCTCGGAGCGGATGCGTGCGGTATCGATGGTCTGCTTCGCGGAGATCTGCGCGCCCTCGGCTTCCTGCTCCCGTTGCGCGCGTTCGGTCGACACCTCGGCGCGCTGGCGGGCGCGCGCCATCTCCAGCTCCCGCTGCTGCGCCAGGCGCGCGTGTTCGCTCTCGCGGTCGATGTCGAGGGAGAGCTTCTCGGCTTCGAGGTTCTTGTTGCGGATGGCGATGAGCGTGTCCTGCTCGACGTCGTTGCGCTGCTTCTTGCGGTGCTCGATCTGTTCGGTCAGACGCGTCAGGCCCTCGGCGTCGAAGGCGTTGCTGGGGTTGAAGAACTCCATGCCCGTCTGGTCGAGCTGCGTCAGCGAAGCAGCTTCGAGTTCGAGGCCGTTCTTGGTCAGGTCTTCGGCCACGGCGTCGCGCACGCGCCGCACGTAGGCACCGCGCTTCTCATGCAGTTCCTCCATGGTCATTTCGGCGGCGGCGGTGCGCAAGGCGTCGACGAACTTGCCTTCGACCAGTTCCTTGAGTTGCTCCGGCTCCATGGTGCGCAGGCCGAGCGTCTGGGCGGCGGCCGCCACGGCATCCTCGTTGGTGGCGACGCGCACGTAGAACTCGGCGATTACGTCGACCCGCATGCGGTCCTTGGTGATGAGCGCCTTGTCGCGCCCGCGGCTGACTTCGAGGCGCAGCGTGTTCATGTTGACGGGGATCACGTCGTGCACGATGGGCAGCACGAAGGCGCCGCCCCCCAGCACCACCTTCTGCCCGCCGAGGCCGGTGCGCACGAAGGCGCGTTCCTTCGAGCTGCGCAGGTAGAGCCAGTGCAGCAGCCACACTGCGATCGCCACGACGATCGCAACGACGATCAGCCCGAGGATGAAACTTCCGAATTGAGCGCCTGACATGGGTGTCGTCTCCTGTTGATCTATCGCGTGATCTGGACAAAGCGTCGCGTGGTCTCGGTGAGGGCCGTCTCGGTCGGAAGGCGCTCCATCGAGCTTGCGCCGTAGAAGCCGGCGCAAGACGGGCAGTGCGCGAGCACGTACTGGGCGTCCTCCGGCGTGGCGATCGGGCCGCCGTGGCACAGCACGATGGCATCGGGCTTCACTGCATGCGCTGCGGCGGCCCACTGGTTGATGCGCGGCACGCAGTCGGCCAGCGTGAGCGCGGTTTCCGCGCCGATGGCACCGCCCGTCGTCAGGCCGAGATGGCACACCACGATGTCGGCGCCGGCCTCGGCCATGGCGCGCGCATCGGCTTCGCTGAAGACGTAGGGTGTGGTCAGCAGGTCGAGCGCGCGGGCGCGGGCGATCAACTCGACCTCCTGCGCGTAGCTCATGCCTGTCTCTTCGAGGTTGGCGCGAAAGACGCCGTCGATCAGCCCGACCGTCGGGAAGTTCTGCACCCCGGAGAAGCCGAGCGAGACCAGCCGATTCAGGAACTCTTCGGGGATCATGAACGGGTCGGTGCCGTTCACGCCTGCGAGCACGGGCGTGTGCCGGACCACCGGCAGCACCTCGCGCGCCATTTCGCAGACGATCTCGTTGGCATTGCCGTAGGCCATCAGCCCTGCGAGGGAGCCGCGTCCGGCCATGCGGTAGCGGCCCGAGTTGTAGATGACGATGAGGTCGATGCCGCCGGCTTCCTCGCACTTGGCGGACAGGCCGGTCCCGGCGCCGCCGCCGATGATCGGCCGGCCGGCGTCGATCTTCTCGCGGAAGCGCTGCAGCAGTGTCGATCGGGCGATGCGGGGCATGGTCGTCGGTCTCCTCGCGTGTTGCTGTTCAAGCGCGCCGCGCGCCCGGCGCCGTGCGCGCCACTTCGTGCCATGCGCCGACCAGCGCGTCGGCGAAGGCTTCGTCGTTGATGTGCAGCGGCAGCCGCAGCAGCTTGCGGTCGGGGCCTGTGCGGAAGCCACTTTCAATTGAAGTGAAAAGCGCCCGATCAGCCTCAGGGTCGTGAAAGGGCTGGCCGGGCCGGTCGATGGCAGACACGCCGCCTTCGGGAATGAGGAAGCGAACCGGGCCCCGCATCGCATTGAGCTTGGTGGCGATGAATTCGCCGATGGCGCGGCATTCGTCGGCCGTGGTGCGCATCAGCGTCACGGTCGGGTTGTGGCGGTATAGCCGGCGCCCCTTGAAGCGCTCGGGCACCGTGTCCCAGGCGCCGAAGTTGACCATGTCGAGCGCGCCGCAAGAGCCGACGTAGGGCAGGGCATGCTGCGCGAACACGTCCAACCGCGTCGGGCCGGCCGAGAGGGTGCCACCGACGATCTCGTCCGCGATCTCCGTCGTCGAGACGTCGATCACGCCCGCGACCAGGCCCGAGTCGGCGAGCTTCTCCATCGATTGGCCGCCGACCCCGGTGGCGTGAAACACCAGGCAGTCGTAGCTGTCTTCGAGCCGTCGGGTCACCGCTTGTACGCAAGGCGTGGTCACGCCGAACATCGTGAGGCCGATGGCCGGCCTGGTGATCGTCGAGGTGACGGGCGGGTGCGCGATCATGCCGGCCAGCGCGTTCGCCGCATTCGTCAGCACGAGTTCGCTGATGCGGTGAATGCCCTGCACGTCGGTGACCGAGTACATCATGCAGATGTCGCTCGGCCCCACGTAGGGGCGCGTGTCGCCGCTGGCCATGGTCGAGACCATCATCTTGGGCACGCCGATGGGCAGCGCGCGCATGGCCTGCGTCGCCATCGAGGTGCCGCCGGAGCCGCCGGCCGAGATGATCCCGCCGAGGTCGCGCCGCGAGGTGAGGAAGGCTTCGAAGGCGAGCGCCATCGAGGCCATCGCACTGCCGCGGTCGTTGCTGAAGACGGCCGATTCGCCTTGCGGGTGATGGCGCGCCACTTCGCGTGGATGGATGCTGGCGGGAGATGGTTTGCCGGAGGTCGCGAGATCGACGGTCACCACGCGCATGCCCAGCTTTTCGAGACATTGGCGCAGGAAGGCGAGTTCGCGGCCCTTGGTGTCGAAGGTGCCCGCGACGTAGGCGGAGCGCACGCTGCCGACGGCTACGGGGAACTCGAAGACCCGGGGCGATGGTGACGTGGATGCGGCAGGTGATGCGACAGGCGTCGGTGTGGGTGCCGGCGCCGCGCGGGCAATGTCCGCAACCGGGGCAGCGGTGCCGCCCGCGTTCCACCGCGTGAACCCCCGCACCGTGGCGGGGGGCAAGTCGTCGAGCGACGGCGCGCCGTCGCCATGCGCGCGCCGGACCGTGAAGACCTGTGTGGACGCCGGCGCTTCGGCCTCGGCGGATGCGCCGGTGCCCTCGACCTCGTCGTCGGCACCGCCCGAGCGCACGCCGAGCAAGCGCTCCTGCAACTCGCGATCGGCCGCGAGCTGCGACGCCGGCATCTCTTGCGCGATGCGGCCGTTGACCATCAATCCGATGCGATCGGCCACCGACATCGCGACGCCGAGGTTTTGCTCGATCAGCAGCACCGCGATGCTTCCTTCCGCCACAAGGTTGCGCAGCGCTTGTGCGACCTGATCGACGATTACGGGGGCCAGCCCTTCGGTAGGCTCGTCCATCACGAGGAGCCTCGGGTCGAGCAGCAGCGCGCGGCCGATGGCGAGCATCTGCTGTTCGCCGCCCGACAACTGCGCACCGCCATGGCCGCGCCGCTCCGCAAGCCGAGGGAACATCGCATAGACCCGGTCGACCTCGCGTCGCCGGCTGGCGACGAGCCGCAGTGTCTCGTCGACCGACAGCGAAGCCCACACCCGGCGGCCCTGTGGCACGTAGGCGATGCCGCGCTTCGTGACCTCGTTCGGCGCCAGGCCCAGGATCTCCTCGCCCGCAAGGCGGATGCTGCCACGCGCCGGCACCAGCCCCGTGATGGCGTTGCACAGCGTGGTCTTGCCCATGCCGTTGCGCCCGACGATGCCGAGCACGCCGCGTTCCAGCACGAGGCTGACCCCCTGCAGCGCATGGGCGCGGCCGTAGAAGACGTCGAGTGCCTCGATGACGAGCACCGGCGCGCCGCTGGCTGCCGCCTTGCGATCGGTGCCGAACCATGCCATCAGTGCTTGCTCCCCATGTAGATTGCCTGCACCTGCGCGTCGTTCTCGATCTCGTCCGGCGTGCCGGTGCGCAGGGTGCGTCCGTTGTGCATGACCGTGACCCGGTCGACCACGCGCAGCGCGATGTCGAGGTCGTGCTCGATCAGCACGAAGCTCATGTGCGCTGGCAGTGAGCCCAGCAGCGCGACCAGTTCGCGCCGCTCGACGGGCGACAGGCCCGCGGCCGGCTCATCGAACAGGATCAGGCGCGGCGCACCGGCGAGCGCCATGCCGATCTCCAACTGGCGCTGCTGCCCGTGCGCGAGATTGGCGACTCTTTCATCGGCGATGTGGCTCAGGCGCGAGCGTTCGAGCAGGTCGTTGGTGGCCCGCGTGGAGGCGTTTCCCGCGCGCGCCCTCAGGAAGCTGAACCGGCCGCTGGCTACGCCGCGCACCGCGAGAAAGAGGTTGTCGCGCACCGTCAGGTCGCGAAACAGCAGCGAGGACTGGTAGGTGCGCCGCAGGCCCTTGCGGATGCGATCGTGCGGCGGCAGTTCGGTGATGTCTTCGCCGAAGAAATGAATGCGCCCGGCCGTGGGCGGGAAGTCGCCGGTGATGGCGTTGAACAGCGTGGTCTTGCCCGCACCGTTGGAGCCGAGGATGGCGTACTTCTGCCCGGCCGTGACCGTGAGCGACACGTCATCGACCGCACGCAGCGCACCGAAGGCACGCGTCACCCCGTCCAGCCGCAGCGCGTCGCCCGATAGCAATTGCGTGCTTGCGCCGGCACCGACATGCGGGCCGGACCCTGCGCCGCTGCGCGACGTCCTGGGCCTGAGCGGGGTGATCGAAGCCATTTCGGTGCTTACTTGCGGCAATCGGGCACGTCGCGAGTGCCGAGGCCCATCTTCTTGAACTCGGCTTCGGGCAACCCGAGCGTCTGCGTGATGTTCGGCACCGACTTCACCACTTTGTTGTAGTACGAGCCGTCCGGCGCCTTCGTCACTTCCGTGATGTAGGTGGTCCCAACGCCATTGCGGTTGCCGTCGATCTGCACCACGCCCGCTGGCCCGTTGAATTTGGTCTTCTGCAGCGCATCGCGATACGCCTTCTGTCCGCCCGACAGATCGCCCTTGACCGCATCGAGTCCGTCGAGCGCCGCCTTGGTGTTGATGTAGTACAGGTAGGCGAAGAGCGACGGGCTGGGGAAGCCGTCCTTGAAGTTGGCCTTGTAGTCGGCCACGAACTTCTTCCACTCCGGCGTGTCGATCGAATCGGCCATCGGTCCGGCGGAAGCCGTGCCAAGCAACGATTCGCGGCGCTTGCCCTTGAAGTTCAGCACCGTCTGGTCGACCGTGATCGAGCCGCCCACCATCGGCTTGTCGCCACCGGCCTGCTCGTACTGCGTGAGGAAGTTCACCGCGTCCGAGCCGCCGAGCACGACGACCAGCGCATCGACGTCCTTCGGGATCTTCGCGATCACCGAGGCGTAGTCCTTGGTGCCCAGCGGCACCCACGCCTTGTCGACCACCTTGCCGCCCTTGGCGCAGTAGCTGGCCATGAAGCCCTGCACCTGCGAGTACGGGAAGCCGTAGTCCTCTGCGATCAGGAAGGTCTTCTTGTAGCCCTTGGCGAGCGCATGCTCGCCCAGGCCCACCATCCACTGCGCGCCCTCGGTGTTGAAGCGGTAGAAGTTGGGCGCCGGATCGCCCCAGGTCGCAGCCTGCGCACCCGACGATCCATTGATGAAGGTGATGTTCGGCTGCGTCTTCGCATAGTTCTTGACCGCGATGCCTTCGTCACCCGACAGCGGGCCGATCATGATCTGCACCTTGTCCTGCTCGACCGCCTTGCGCGTGGAGTTCACGGCCTTGTCGGGCGTCGCGTCGGACGAGACCTTGACGAACTCGATCTTCTTGCCGCCGGCCATGCCGTTCTTTTCCTTCAGCGCGAGGTCCGCGCCGCGCATGCCGTCCTGCCCGGGCGCCGCGAACGGCCCTTCCAGTGACGCCAGCAGCCCGATCTTCAAGGTCTCCTGGGCGTACGCGACGCCGCCCAGGGCGACCAATGCTGCCGCAGCCACGATGCTGCGCCCGAACGATTTCTTGCCTTTGCTCATGTCTCGCTCCTTCTTGTCATCGATGAATGCGGCCATGGCCGCGGTGGGTGAAAGCGGAGCCCAGGCGGTTGCGAAGGCTTTGCCACAAGCCGAGCAACCCGTCGGGTGAAAACAGCACGATCGCGAGGAAGACCCCGCCGATCACGAGATTGAAGCGTTCGCGGTCGACCAGGTCGATCGCGAAGTTCTGCAGCAGCACGAAGACGATCGCGCCGATGAAGGCACCGATGGGGTGCTTCATGCCGCCGAGCACGGCGATGATGAGGATGTTGATCATCGCGCCGACGCCGACGGTGCCGGGCGAGATGCGGCCGTTGTACCAGACCATCAGGATGCCGCCCACCGCCGCGAGAAAGCCCGCCACCGCGTAGGCGCCGACGCGATGCGCCGTCACGTTGTAGCCCAGCGCCTGCATGCGGCGCGGGTTGTCGCGGATGCCCTGCAGCGCGATGCCGAAGGGCGCGCGGATCAGGTGCTTGACAAAGAAGTAGCCGGCCAGCGAGCAGGCGAGCACCAGAAAGTAGAAGGGCATCGGCTGGCCCAGGTCCAGGTCGAAGACCCTCGGCGCCGCGATGCGGCTGAAGCCCTGGAAGCCGTTGAAGACCGTGTAGTTCTGTTGCGCCAGGTAGAAGAAGGCGACACCCACCGCGAGCGTGATCATGATGGTGTAGATGCCCTCGGTGCGCACCGACAGCCAGCCGATGGCGGCGGCCACCAGCGTTGCCAGCGAGATCGCGACGATGAGCGCCAGCCACCACGGCCATCCCAGACTGATCGCCACGTTGCTGCTCGTACCGAAGATCGCCAGCATGTAGGCCGCGAAGCCCGCGACCGTCATCTGCGCGAGCGAGACCATGCCGCCGTAGCCGCCGAGGAAGATCAGCGACAGCGCGATGAGGCCGAGCGCCAGCGATTGCGCGCCAATCTGGAAAGTGAAGAAGGGCGTGGCGAAGAACGGGTAGGCAAAGACGAAGACGATGACCGCGATGTGACGCCACTTCACGGCGCGCACGACGGACCGCCACCAACTCGAGAAGCGTGCCTCTGTTGCGACGCCGCGCGAGGGCAGCGCCTGTGCGGTGGAATGCACGACCGTCGGCCGGCTCGTATCGCGCACGCCGCGCGCAGCCTCCGCCGCCGCGGCGGACGACGAGTTCATGGCGCGCCGCCACTTTGCCGCGCTCACGAATTCTTCCCCATCAGCCCACGCGGCTTGAAGGCCAGCGCGACCACCATGATCACGAAGGTGAAGACTACGCTGTAGGTCGGCGCGTAGGCGAGGCCGAACTGCTCGGCCAGACCGATCAGCAGCGCACCGATGGCCGCGCCCACCACGCTGCCCATTCCGCCGACGATCACCACGACCAAAGATGCGAGCAGGTAGCGCGTGTCCTCTCCCGGCGAGATCGACAGTGCGGTGCCACCCACGACGCCGGCCAGTCCAGCCAAGCCCGCACCGATGGCGAAGGTCAGCGCGAAGACGCGCTGCACGTTGACGCCCGATGCCGCCAGCATCCCCCGGTCATCCACGCCGGCGCGGATCATCATGCCGATGCGGGTGCGCGCGAGCAGCAGCCACAGGCCGACGCCGATCACGATGGAGGCGATCAGCACGACGATGCGATAGGTCGGGAACTTGTTGACCAGCGGCAGCGTGGTCGAACCGTAGATCCATGACGGCGGATCGAAGGTGTAGATCTCGGCACCCCAGGCCCAGAGCATCAGGTCCGCGAGCACGATCGACAGACCTATCGTGACGAGCGTCTGCCGCAGGTCCTGCCCCTGCATGTGGCGGAACACCAGCACCTGCATGAGCAGGCCCATCACGGCGGCTGCGAGAAAGCCCGCGATCACCGCCAGTACCCATGACCCGGTGTGTTCGCCCACGTACCAGCCGACATAGGCCCCGAAAAGATAGAGCGAACCATGCGCGAGGTTGACGTTGCGCATCAAGCCGAACACCAGCGTGAAGCCGCTCGCGACGAGGAAGTACAGCGAAGCGAGCGTGAGTCCGTTCAGGAGGGTCTTGAAGAACAGCGAGGCGTTGTCGACGATCGCCCAGACGGCGAACACCGCGACCGGCACGCCGAACAGCAGCAGGAGCGCCCAGTTCTTTCGGCTCACGCGGCGCGCTCCCAGCCCCGCTGCGAGGCAATCTCCGGCGCCTTGGCGAACTCGCCGTCCTTCATCACCGCGAGGATGCGCTTCGGGTCGCGCAGGATCGACAGATTGGCCAGCGGGTCGCCGTCGACCAGCAGCATGTCGGCCAGGTAGCCGTCCTTGATGACACCGAGTTCGTCCGGCTTCATCATGATCTGGCCGCCGTAGAGCGTGGTCGAGCGGATCGCTTCCATCGGTGTGAAGCCGAGGTACTTGACGAAGAACTCCAGATCCCGGGCATTCTGGCAATGCGGCGTGAAGGCGAAGCCGTAGTCGCCGCCCGGCAGCACGCGAATGCCGCGCTTGTGCATCTTCGACAGCGACACGCAGGCCGCCTCCCACTCGGTCTCGTAGCCCATGTCGACCGCCATGGCGCGCGTGATGCCGTAGGGCTCGGCCTCGTGCAGCATCGCGTAGAGGATCGCGATGCCCGGTGCGACGAACACGCGGTCCTTCGCAGCCTCGAGCATGTCGATCGCCTCGTCGTCGACGAAGCTCGCGTGGTAGATCAGGTCGATGCCGTGGCGCAGCGCCTGCTTCACGCTGTCCGACGAGCGCGCGTGGGCGATGCCGCGCTTGCCGCGAATGCGCACCTCGCGCATGGCGGCTTCGACTTCCTCGTCCATCATCCAGGTCGTCTCGGAGGGAGAATCGGGCGTGAAGTTGTCGCCCGAGAGGTTGAGCTTGACAGAGTCCACCCCGTACTTGAGGAACATGCGCACGGCCTTGCGCATCTCCTCGGGTCCGGAGATGTTCACGCCGAAGCTGAACTCGGGGAAGGGCAGGTGCGGCAAGGTCTCGTCGCCGAGGCCGCCGAGCACCGTGATCTCCTGGCTGGCGGCGAGGTAGCGCGGGCCGGGAATCTGCCCCGCGTTGATGGCGTTGCGGATCACCACGTCGAGGCGCGGCTTGGCGCAGGCGGCGCCGACGCAGGAGGTGAAGCCCGCCTGGAGATAGCGCCGCGCCACCTTGGCGCACCACAGCACGTGCTCTTCGAGCGGCATGGTCTGGATGGCCGAGAGCGTGGCCGCGTCGTTCCAAGAGAAGTGCGTGTGGGCCTCGCACATGCCGGGCATGAGTGTGGCGCCTGCGCCGTCGATCACGGTCGCGCCGCCGGGGGCGATGGGTGCCGAACTGCGCCCGACCTGGCGGATGCGGTTGCCGCGCACGAGTACGCTGCCGGTGTAGGGGTTCTGCCCCGTGCCGTCGAGGATGCGGACGTTGGTGAAGACGACATCGGCCATGACGTATCTCCTGTGCGACCTATGCGGCCCAGCGGGTGGTGCGCGCGGAGCGCACGGGCGGGGCGCGGTGGAATTCACCGTCCTTCATGACGGCCATGATTCGCGACTTGTCCTGCAGCACGGTGATGTCGGCGAGCGGGTCCCCGTCGACCAGCAAGATGTCGGCGAGGTAGCCCTCGCGGATGTAGCCCAGCACTTTGCCCATGCGCATCATCGGGCCGCCCCATGCGGTGGCGGAGAGCAGCGCTTCCATCGTGCTCATGCCGACGTACTTGACGAAGTACTCCAGGTCTTTCGCGTTGGTGCCGTGCGGTGTCCACGCGAAGCCGTAGTCCCCGCCCGGCAGGATGCGGATGCCGCGCTTGCGCATGGCGCGCATGCTTTCGACGGCGGCTTCGAGCTCGCGGTGGTAGCCCATCTTGCGCGTCACCTCGGGCGTCAGGCCCCACTGGCTCGCGTGATGGCAGGTGTTGATGAGCCAGGCCAGGCCGGGCGCGATGAAGTGCTCGGTCTTCTTCGCCTCCAGCATGTCGAGCGCTTCCTCGTCGGTGAAGCTGGCGTGGTAGATCACCTCGATGCCCTGCTTCACGCATTGCTTGATCGACCAGGTGGAGCGCGCATGTGCCGCCACGCGCTTGCCCCACGCCTTGGCTTCCTGGACGCAGACGGTGATCTCTTCTTCGGTGAACTGGCTCATCTCGCTCGGCATGCCGGTGATCGATTCGCCGGAGAGATTGATCTTGAGGGAGTCGACGCCGTACTTGGCGAACATGCGGACGCAGCGGCGCATCTCCTCCGCACCGCTGACGACCGCGCCGAAGGCGAACTCCGGCTGTGGCAGGTGCGGCTTCGTGGTGTCCCCCAGCCCACCCGGCACGGTGATCTCCTGGCTCGCGGCCAGGTAGCGCGGGCCGATGATGGTGCCGTCGTTGATCGCGTTGCGGATGACCACGTCGAGTCGGGGCTTGGCGGTGGCGGCGCCGACGCAGCTGGTCCAGCCCATGTCGAGATAGCGCTTCGCGACTTCGGCGCACCACAGGATGTGTTCTTCCGGTGGCATGCGCTGGATCGCGTCGAGACTGGGTTGGTCGTTCCAGGAGAAGTGAGTGTGCGCCTCGACCATGCCCGGCATGAGGAAGGCGCCGGCGCCGTCGATCACCTGCGCGCCGCTGATGGGTGCGGATCGCGCGCCGTAGGCGGTCTTGACGACGCGCGCGATGCGGTTGCCCTGCACCAGCACGTCACCGGTGAAGGGCGCTTCGCCACCACCGTCGAAGATTCGCACGTTCGTGAAGAGGACGTCGGCCATCATCAGTCCCTTGCATGGGTTGCAAGAAAGTCGCGCAGCTCGCGCTGGCACTCCTCGGGGCGCTCGACCGGCGTCCAGTGCCCGCAGCGCGGGAGCACAACCACGCGTTTGCTGGCGGCGCGGTGCAGCCGGTCGGCCATGGCGCGCACGGCCTGCGGCGGTGCCACGCCGTCCTCGTCGCCCGTCACCAGCAGGACGGGCGCCTCGATGTTCTCGACCGCCGCGGGCTGCGCACCGGCCAGCGCTTCGCAGCTGCGCGCATAGCCGTCGCCGTCCTGTCGCATCAGGCTCTCGCGCACGAAGGCCGCGGCCACCGGAAGGCGCTCGCGCGTGTCGCGCGAAATCGCCGCCTGGAGCAGCCCTTGGGTGATCTCGTGCATGCCCGCAGCGCCTTCGCGCGCCTTCGCGGCCCGGGCCTTCATGGCCGTGCGCGCCGCGTCGGGCGGCGCGATGAGCGGGCCGAACAGCGCGACGCTCGCCACCCGCTTCGGATGCGCCGCCGCGATGTGCTGGCACACGATGGTGCCCATCGAGTGACCGAGCCAGTGCGCGCGCGGGACGCTCAGCCGCTCGCAGATGTTCAGCAGCGTTTCGACATAGCGCTCGATCGACAGCTCGCCCTCGGCCCGCTGCGAGCGTCCGCTGCCCGGCAGGTCGATGCGGATCACGCGATGCCGCACCAGCGCGGGCATCAACGGCGTCCAGCTGTTGGAGCTGCCGCCCAGCCCGTGCACGCAGACGACGGCGGGGCCTTCGCCTTCCTCTTCCACCGCGATGCGGTCGATCAACTGAAAGCTCATGATGGTTCGAACCTGTTCTCGATGACGCCGACACCGTCGACCTCGATGCGCACCACGTCGCCCGACCTCAGCCATTGCGGCGGGTTCAGGCCCATGCCCACGCCGGAGGGCGTGCCGGTGGCGATGACGTCGCCCGGATGGAGCGTGATGCCGCGCGAGCAGGTTTCGATCAGCGTGGGGATGTCGAAGATCATGTCGCGCGTCTGGCCGTCCTGCCGCAGCGCGCCGTTGACCCAGCCGCGAACGCGGGTGGCGCGGCCGTCGAGTTCGTCGCCCGTCACGATCCAGGGGCCCATCGGGCAGAAGGTGTCGAAGCTTTTGCCCAGGTCCCATTGCTGGTGGCGCATCTGCACGTCGCGCGCGGTCACGTCGTTGACGATGGTGTAGCCGAACACGTGGTCCATCGCGCGCGAGGCTGGAATGTCACGGCCGCCACGGCCGATGACGACGGCGAGTTCGGATTCGTAGTCGATCTGCACCGAGGCGGCGGGCGAGGGAAGGCGCACCGTGTCGTGCGGGCCGACCACGCATTCGCCGAGCTTGCCGAAGACGATGGGCCAGGGGTCGCTCTCGGGCATGGCCGAGCGGAACACCGAGCCAGCCAGCTCGGCCGCATGCGCGCGGTAGTTGCGCCCGACGCAGAACAGGCTTCGCAGCGGGCGCGGCAAGGGCGCGCGGAGGGTGACGAGTTCGACCGGAAGGCGCACGCCCGAAGGTTGCGGCAGCGGCTCCCCGCGGGCCAGCGCCTGGATCAGCGGCAGGGCGCCGAGCGATGCGTCGCGCACGCCCAGCGGCGTGGCTTCACGCCCGTCCGGCGAGATCGTGCCCACGCAGTCGCGACCACCCCAATTCCAGCTGGCCAAACGCATCGACTTTGTCTCCATGGCGTCCCGTGGTCTTGCTGGTGTGCGCCAGTTGCCTCGGGATCTCGGAAGTCTCGGATGACAGGTTTGAGACTTGCGTCTCAAATCGGGATCGCTGCATCATACGGTCCGGCCGCAGCTGTTCACAATAGATTCCGGACCTGTCCGAGCCCCGTACAAACCCCATGGCCCGACTGAAGCACAAGCTGAGCGAACCCCCGACACCCCCCGAACGCGGAGTCAGGGCCGCGACTTTCCGCTTGCTGCTGGACACCGCCATGACCATCATCCAGGAGAGCGGCCACATCCCCTCGGTGGCCGAATGCGCGGCGCGGTCGAAGGTGTCGCGCGCCACCGCGTACCGCTACTTCCCGAGCCGGAGCGCGCTGGTGACGGCAGTGATCGACAGCTCGCTCGGCCCGGTGCGAAGGCTCGCTTCGGACAACCCCAACGGCCGCGAGCGGGTGCATGAGCTGTTCCTGCAGACTTTTCCGCGATTCAAGGAATTCGAGGCGCAACTGCGCGCCGCCGCACAGTTGTCGCTGGAGCAATGGGGCCTGGAGCGTGCAGGGCTGCTGGAGGAGGAGCCCTATCGGCGAGGCCATCGCGTGCGCATCCTCCAGCATGCGATCGAGCCACTCGCGCCACTAATGCGGCCTGCGGTGCGGGACCGGCTGCATCACGCGCTGTCCGTCGTCTACGGCATCGAGCCCTACGTGATCCTCAAGGACATCTGGGGCCTGCGCGATCGCGAGGTCGAACGCACTGCGCTGTGGATGGCCGATGCGCTGATCGATGCGGCGCTGCGCGAATCCGAGCAGAAGCCGCCGCCCAGGCGCAAGACAAGTTGAGGAGTTCCATGCCCGATCGATCGCCCGAGTGGTTCGACGCCCAGTACAACAGCCGCGCACGCATCTCCGAGCATCCGGCGATCCTCCAGCACTGGGCCGATGCATCGGCGCGCGCGCTGGCCCGGCCGGGCTGGGTGTTCGATGTGGCCTACGGAGACGACCCGAGCGAACGGCTCGACATTCTTCCCGCGGGCGCAGATGCACCGGTGTTCGTCTACATCCACGGCGGCTATTGGCGCGCGCTCGACAAGCGCGACCACGCCTTCGTCGCGCCGCCGCTGGCGGACGCTGGCGCGATGGTCGTCAACCTCAACTACGCGTTGTGTCCTTCGGTGAGCATCGAACACATCGCCCTGCAACTCGTGAAGGCGCTGGCCTGGGTCTGGCGGAACGCCTCGGTGCATGGCGGCGACCCGAAGCGCATCGTCGTGGCGGGCCATTCCGCGGGCGGGCATCTGGCAACGATGCTGCTGGCCTGCGACTGGCAGGCGGTGGCATCGGACCTGCCGGCGGACCTCGTGAAGTCGGCCCTGTCGATCTCGGGCCTATACGAATTGGAGCCGCTTCGGCATGCGCCCTTCCTCGCCGCGGATATCGGCCTGACCGCAGCCTCGGCCCTGCGCCTCAGTCCCGCTGCGATGCCAGCACCTTCGCGCGGATCATTAGTGACGGTGGTGGGCGGCGCCGAAAGCGAGGAGTTCCATAGGCAGGCCGCTCTGATCGCCAAGGCCTGGGGCCTGCGCGTCGTGATCGCTTCGGAGATCGAGGCGGGGCGCAATCACATGGATGTGCTCAATCAGCTTGCCGATCCGCAGTCGACAACGAATCGGCAGGCCCTGCAGCTTCTTGGGCTCTGAGTTGCCGAATGTCCGGGCTGCGTTGCACCAAAGTGCTATTCAAATCCAGGGACGAAGACGCTAGGCTGCGCCGAGCAATGCCTCTGGTGGGCGTCGGAGAGGTGCGGTGTGACCAGACGATGGTGGCTGCGAACAGCGCTGGGCGTCATCTTGGCTCGCGGCTACCTGGCCGCGAGTCCGGCGTCGGCCCAACAGGGCATGCCCGCCCGCTCGCCGTTGCTGGGGCCGGCCATTGCCTATGTGCTGGAGCAGCCCTCCGAACATCCCTACTCCGCGGTGCTGGACTATTCGGTGCACTCGAGCCAGCCGCGCTTTCATGTGATTGATCGCTCGACCCGGACCATCGCTCACAGCTTCGTGGTCGCGCACGGCATCGGGTCCGAGCCGGAAGACAACGACGGCATCCCGCAGGTCTTCCTGGATGTGCCCGACAGCTTCGCCAGCAGCATCGGCCTGTTCAGGACCGACGAGATCTACATGAGCCCGACGGAGGGCAACGGCCTCTCCATGCGCCTGCGCGGCCTTTCGCCGACGAACAGCAATGCCTACAAGCGGCTGATCGTCATCCACGCTCAGTGGTACGTCGAGCCGGAATTCGTCGCGTTGTACGGCAAGGCGGGGCGCAGCGACGGGTGCTTGGTCTTCTCTTCCGCCGATCGAGATACGGTGATCGACCTGTTGCGCGGAGGGGCGCTGATCTTCGCGGTGGCCGGAGTGGCCTGACGGACGCCTTTCGGTGCGCGGGTGTGCCAAAGCGCACATCCACCGCGAGCCACGACAGAAAGAATGGGCGCCGAACCTCAGGAGAACACTATGCAGTGGCCCTCCGCCGCCGAGCTCGGCTTGCGCGCTCCATTGCCGTCGGGCTACCACTACGAGCTGCTTGACCGGCGCCAGATCCCTGCGCTGATTTCGGCGCTTGGAGCGTGGTATCCGGGCATCGCTGTCGGCAACGCAAGCTGTCACCTGCGCGAGGACTTCTACCTGCACAGGGTGTGTCTGGAGGACGAGCTCGATCGAGACTTCATGGTTGTCCTGATCAAGCAGGGCGACCACTTGGCAGGCGTGTTCTCGGGCGAGCGGGATCCGGACGGCGAGGTCTTGTACGGGCGCATCTGCGCCATTTCGCCAAAGCATCGGGGCGCGCACCTGAGCAGGAGCGTTCCCCTGCTCGAGGAGGCGCTGGGCCGCGCGATGGGCATGGGGATGGCGTACGGCCTCGCCACGATGCACTACCCGCACATGCAAGCGACCTTCGAGCGTATGGGATGGCGGCTGGTCGGCATCACGCCTGGATTCGACCGGGAACTCGTGGCGCCGGGCGTCGTCAAGCGCGTGTACGAAGCCGTGTACGCGAAGGTGCTAGTGGCGGAGGAAGGGCTGTTGCGACCGCAGGCCCGGAGCATGACGCCAGCGGTCAGGGCACTGTTCGGGTTTCTCTTTCCGGGACAGTGCGACAACGCCTGACGGACCACTGAGCGGACGTGCTACTGTCGCCCACCCTCCAACCAGCGGGGGCTGAACTCCAGGAGACCCATCGTGCAGATCGGCGTACAGAGCTTCGCATCCCGGGTTCCACCGCGTTTCGACAACAAACCCGCCGAGCGGACTTACCTGCTGCAACGCCTCGCCGCCGCCTGTCGCATCTTTGGCCGGCGCGGATTTTCCGAGGGACTTCTGGGGCACATCACGATGCGTGACCCCGAGTTGCCTGATCACTTCTGGGTCAATCCGGTCGGCGTCGCGATGAACCGCGTCAAGGTATCGGATCTGGTTCAGGTCAACCATCAGGGACAAGTGGTGCGCGGCAGCGGCATGGTCAATCCCGTCGGGCTCCTGTTGCACACCGCCATCCATCGAGCGCGCCCGGAGGTGGGCGCCGTCTGCCACGCGCATGCCTTGCATGCATCGACCTGGTCGTCATTCGAGCGATTGCTCGACCCCATCACGCAGGATGCCTGCATCTTCTTCGAGAACCAGGCGCTCATTCGGGAACCGAGGGTGGTACGCGACGCGGAGGCTGCGGCCCGGTTCGCTGCCGGATTCGGCGACAAGCGCGTCGCGATCCATGGCGGGCATGGCATCTTCACGACGGGGCAGAGCATCGACGAGGCGGCCTGGTGGTTCGTTCTGATGAATCGATGCTGCGAATCGCAACTCTTGGCCGAGGCGGCAGGAAAGCCGACCCACTGGCAGACGGAAGATGCCCGCTGGCTCGCGTCGGTACTGGGCTCACCAACATTCGGTTGGCTCTCGTTTCAAACACTGTGGGATGACATCATTGCGAGCGACCCGGATCTCGTGGGTTGAAGCAAGCCAGTAGTCCTCCCGATGAGCCAACCCCCTCGACTTGCCTCCTATTTCTGGAGCGGCGATGCCATCCGCAGCCGAAGCGTGAGCGATGTCGTGCTGTCGGGCACGCTCGACGTGCCGGCGCCTCCTGCAAGGCTGACGGCCGATTGGGAGCGGGAGATATCGTTGCGCGTGGGCCTCGAACCCGGGGATGTCGAGCCATTGCCCTTGGCGCGAGCGCGTGTGCGCTGGCCGGACTACAGGCACTGCGTGCAGGCGGTGTCCGACTGGACGCGCGCGCTCGGTCTGCACGACGTGCTGGCCTCCAGCGATGTCGCCCTGATGGCCTGCCGAGGTGCAAGGTACCACCATGACGGCGCCCAATATGGCGGCGCGGCCTTCTGCAACCTCTTCGTGAGCGAGGACAGGGGGCTGGACGTTCATTTCCCCGCTGCAGGCCGGCGAATCCCCCTGGTCAGGGGCACGGCCCTGATTTTCGACACTGGGCAGCCGCACGCCGTCATCCGGCGCGGCAGCAGCGGCTTCGATGTGGCTGACTTCGCGCCTGAAGAGGATTGCACCCAGATTTTCCTGACCTGGGAGCTTCCCATCGAGCATGCCGACGTCGGACGCGCACTTGGGATCGCGCTCGACATCGACCCCGCAACCTCGTCGCAACTGGATGAAGAGCAAGTTCGGCTGAACGGAGCGCGCGCCAGCGTGTGCCCGGATTCGGGTGCCTACTTGTAGAACGCCTCCACCTTGCCCTTCAGCTTGATCAGCAGGGGCTTGCCCTTGCGGTCCAGCGTACGGCCGGCGGGCACCTTGATCCAGCCTTCGCTGACGCAGTATTCCTCGACGTCGCCGCGCTCCTTGTCGTTGAAGCGGATGCCGATGTCGTGGTCGAACACGGCCGGGATGTGATGCGGGCTGCGCGGGTCGATCGACAGGTGGTCGGGCAGGGGTGGCTTTGGAGAAGTTTCGGTCATGAAATAGAGATTCCTCGGGGCCTCTATTCTGAATTACCTACCAGCCGGTAGAAACAGGTGTCTCACACGTGACGCACTCTCAGGTGAAACCTTGAGGCCGTACGACCGGTGCCACTTCCACAATCAGCGCCTCGCCTCGATGCCGCACCGGCGTCGTTCCCCCCGAGTCATTCCGAGGAACACGTGGAGCTCTTTTTTCAGCAACTTCTGAACGGCCTCACCATCGGCGGCGTCTACAGCCTGGTGGCACTGGGCCTGACACTGGTGTACGGCATCCTGCACGTGCCCAATTTCGCGCACGGCGCGTTCTACATGACCGGAGCGTTCGCCGGCTACTACCTGATGGCCAAGCTGGGCGTGAACTACTGGCTTTCCATGGCCGGGGCGGCGGCGATCGTCGCGGTGATCGCGATGCTGGCGCAGAGGCTGGTGTTCCATCCCCTGCGCAATGCACCCGAACTGCACGACATGATCGCGGCCATCGGCATCCTGCTGTTCCTCGAGGCGGGTGCGCAGGCCCTCTTCGGAGCGGACTTCCACCGCATGCCGACGCCCTACGGGCAGGTGGTCGAGATCTTCGGTCTCACCGCGCCGCTGCAGCGCCTGTTGATCATCGCGGGCGCCTTCGGGCTGATGGTGCTGCTGCACCTGTTCCTCAACCACACGGTGCTCGGCTCGACGATCATCGCGATGGCGCAGAACCGCGACGGCGCCGCGCTGGTCGGCATCGACGCGACGCGCGTGACGCTGCTGGTGTTCGCCATCTCGGGCGCGCTGGCCGCGATCGCGGCGGTGCTCTATGCGCCGATCAATCTTGTCTACCCGGCCATGGGCAACCTGGTGATCACCAAGGCCTTCGTGATCATCATTCTGGGTGGCATGGGCAGCTTCCCGGGGGCGATCGTCGGCGGGCTGATCATCGGCATGGCCGAGAGCTTCGGCGGCTTCTATTTCTCGACGGACTACAAGGACATCATCGCCTTCGTGCTGCTGGTCGTCATCCTGTCCTTTCGGCCGCAGGGCCTCTTCACCGCGAAAGGGGCGCGCTGATGAACTGGCTTCAAGGCAGAACGGGCTGGGCGCTGCTCGCCGTCGTGGCGCTCGTGTTCCCCTACTTCGCGCAGAACAACTACCTGATCTCGGTGGCGACGCAGGCCTTCATCATGGCCATCGCCGCGCTGGGGCTGAACCTGATCACCGGCTACACGGGCCAGTTCAATCTCGCGCATGGCGCCTTCATGGCCGTCGGTGCGTACACGGTCGGCATCCTGACGGTCGATCACCACGTCGCGTTCTGGCTGGCCTTCGTGCTGGCCGGTGTCGTGACCGGCGTGCTCGGCTTCTTCATCGGCCTGCTGTCACTGCGGCTCAAGGGCCACTACTTCTCGATCTTCACGCTGTGCGTGAGCTACATCATGTTTCTGCTCATCGAGAAGTGGGAGAGCCTGACGCACGGGCCGGTGGGCATCATGGGCATCCCGGCGCCCACGGGGATCGGGCCGGTGCAGTTCGGCACGCCGCTCTCGCAGTACTACCTGGTGCTCGCCTTCCTCGCGCTGGGCATCTGGATCATGTCGCGCATCGTGCATTCGCTGCTCGGCCGCAGCTTCATGGCGGTGCGCAACAGCGACGACCTGGCTGAAGCGCTCGGCATCGACCTGATGCGCACCAAGACGCTGTCCTTCGTACTGTCCGTGGTCTATGCCGGGTTTGCTGGCGCGCTGTACGCGGGGCAGGTCCGCTTTCTCGGGCCGGATCTCGCGAGCGAGGTGGTGACCTTCGACCTCGTCATGTTCACGCTGGTCGGCGGCATCGGCACGCTGCTCGGGCCGCTGGTCGGCACCTTTTTGGTCACCTGGCTCACGCAGAGCCTGCAGTTCCTGCAGGACTACCGCATGGTGGTGTTCGGCCCCGTGCTGATTGCGCTGATCATCTTCCTGCCCGACGGCATCGTCGGCACTTGGCTCAAGCGGCGCGCGCAGCGCGCGGATGCGGCCAAGGCGGCGAAAGCGCGGCCGGCGGAACCAGTCGTCGTCGACGCAGGCGCGAGGGAGGCACAAGGCAATGCTTGAGATCAACGACCTGACAAAGCAGTTCTTCGGCCTCACCGCGGTGGACCAGGTATCGACGCGCTTCGAGCGCGGGCAGGTCAGCGCCATCATCGGACCGAACGGCGCGGGCAAGACCACCTTCTTCAACCTGGTGGCGGGCACGCACAAGCCCACCTCCGGTCGCATCGCCTTCAACGGCCGGGACGTCACGGGCATGCGGCCCGATCACGTCGCCAAGCTGGGCATCGCGCGCACCTTCCAGACCACGCACCTGTTCGACAACGCGACCGTGCTGGACAACCTGATCGTCGGCCGCCGGCTGCGCACGAAGTCGGGGCTGTGGGACGTGCTCGCGAACACGCGGCGGCTGAAGGAGGAAGAGCGCCTGTGCCGCGACAAGGCACAGGAAGCGCTCGACTTCGTGGGCCTGTCGCACGTTGCCAACCGCATCGCGGCCGACATTACGCAGGAGGAACGCAAGCGCGTGGCCTTCGCGCTGGCGCTCGCGACCGACCCGGAACTGCTGCTGCTCGACGAGCCGGCCGGCGGCGTGAACCCCGAGGAGACGGTGGGCCTCGCGGCCCTGATCCGCAAGCTGGTGGACCACGGCAAGACCGTGTGCCTGATCGAGCACAAGATGGACATGATCATGCGACTGGCCGACAAGATCGTTGTGCTGAACAACGGCGCCAAGATCGCCGAGGGCACGCCCGCCGAGATCCGGCGCGATCCGCACGTGATCGAGGCCTACCTGGGAGCCGACCATGCTGCGGTTTGAAGGCGTCGACCTGCACTACGGCAGCTTCCGCGCGCTGAGCGGCGTCAACCTGCACGCCGCGCCCGGCGAGTTGGTCGTGCTGCTGGGCGCCAATGGCGCGGGCAAGACCTCGATCTTCATGGCCGCGAGCGGCATCCAGAAGCCGAGCGCCGGCAGCATCCGCTTCGGCGATCGCGAACTCGTGGGCCAGCGGCCCGCGCAGATCGTCGGCGCGGGCCTGGTGCATTGCCCCGAGGGACGCAAGCTGTTCCCGATGATGTCGGTCAAGAAGAACCTCACGCTCGGTGCCTACGTGCACCGGCGCGACAAGGCGGGCATCCAGCGCTCGCTCGACGAGGTGTTCGAGCTGTTTCCGATCCTCGAGAAAAAGCAGAACGATCCGGCCGGCTCGCTGTCGGGCGGGCAGCAGCAGATGGTGGCCATCGGCCGCGCGATGCTCGGGCGACCCAAGCTGCTGCTGCTCGACGAGCCGTCGCTCGGCCTCGCGCCGCTGATCGTCAAGCAGGTGTTCGAAGTCATCCAGCGCATCAACCAGTCCGGCACCACCGTACTGTTGGCCGAGCAGAACGCTTACTCGGCCTTGGCCATCGCCCACCGCGCCTATGTGATCGAGCGCGGCCACATCACGCTGGAAGGCGATCGCGATTCGCTGCTCCACAACGAGGCCGTGCGCGCCGCCTACATCGGCGCCTGAGCCGACGCCCTTCTTCTTCTTTCCATCAACCGGAGACATTCCCTCATGAACAGATCTGCAATTTCCCGCCGTCGCCTGAACCTGCTGCCCATCGCCGTGGCCCTCGCGGGTGCGTTCGGCGCCGGCAGCGCCCTCGCGCAGGACACGGTCAAGATCGGCTTCACCGGTCCGCTGAGCGGCGGCGCCGCGCTCTATGGAAAGAACGTGGTGAACGGCATGGAAATGGCCATTAAGGAAATCAACGCCGCGGGCCTGGAGGTCGGCGGCAAGAAGGTCAAGCTCGAACTGGTGGCGCTGGACGACAAGTACTCGCCGGCCGATGCCGCGATCAACGCGCGCCGCCTGGTGCAGCAGTACCAGACACCGGCGGTGTTCGTGCCGCACTCGGGCGGCATCTACGCGATGCAGGCGTTCAACGAGCAGGAAAAGTTCATCGTGATGGCGTACTCCAGCACGCCGAAGATCACCGAAACCGGCAACAAGCTCACCATTCGCATTCCGCCGACCTTCAACTCGTACATCGAGCCCTTCACCCAGTACGAGATGAAGAAGTTCGGCAAGAAGGTCGGCATGCTGCCGGGCGACCACGAATACGCGAAGAACTGGTCCCAGCTCTTCGGTCCGGCCTGGGAGAAGGCGGGCGGCACCATCGCATCCAACAACCCGATGTCCTACAACCGCTCGGCCGACTTCTACAGCGGCGTGAGCCGCGTGCTGGCCGAGAAGCCGGATGTGCTCTTCGTCGGCGGCCCGTCGGAGCCGACCGCGCTGGTCGCCAAGCAGGCGCGCGAGCTGGGCTTCAAGGGCGGCTTCCTGATCATGGACCAGGCCAAGCTCGACGAGATGGCGAAGGTCACGGGCGGCCTCGCGCCGCTCGAAGGATCGATCGGCGTGCTGCCGGTGTCGTACGACGATCGCGTGGGCCCCAAGACCTTCGCCGCCGCCTATCGCAAGGCCTACGGCGCCGACAAGGACCCGACCACCGAGTCCTCGTACAACTACGCGCTGACGCATGCGGTGGCCCTCGCCATGAAGCTGGCCGGCACGACGACGGACGCCACCGCCATCCGCTCCAAGATCGGCGAGGCGCTCACCAAGCTGCCGAAGGAAACGAACGCCGGCAACTTCAACGGCGTGGACGCCGTCGGCGGCACGATCGTCGATCCGCTGGTCGCCACGGTCGAGGGTGGCAAGATCAAGCCCGTGAACCTGAGCGATCTGATGAAGTAAACCGGTGGGCCGCGCCCGGTCCACTCGAAGGAAGAGAGGCATGCCATGTCCCATGTTTCATTCGAAGTCGATCAGGCGGTCTGCACCATCACGCTGAACCGGCCGGAGAAGCGCAACGCCGTCAACGGTGTTGTCGCGGCAGAACTGCTGGCCGCGTTCGAGCGCTTCGAGGCCGATGAGACTTTGCGCGTCGCCGTGCTGACAGGCGGGGGTGGTCACTTTTGCGGCGGCGCTGATCTCGGCGCGGTCAGCAATCCGGCTGAGCGCAACGAACTCGACCCCGAAGGCGGCGGGAACGGGCCGATGGGGCCGACGCGGATGGCGCTGTCGAAGCCGCTGATCGCTGCGGTCAACGGCTATGCGGTGGCCGGAGGGCTGGAACTCGCGCTGCTGGCGGATCTTCGCGTCGCGGACCAGGACGCGACCTTCGGCGTGTTCTGCCGCCGCTGGGGCGTGCCGCTGATCGACGGCGGCACCGTGCGTTTGCCGCGCATCGTCGGGATGGGGCGTGCGCTCGACCTCATTCTCACGGGACGTGCCGTGCCAGCACCCGAAGCGTTGGCGATGGGCCTGGTCAACCGGCTTACCCCGCCGGGCGGCGCATTGGCCGCGGCGCAGGAACTGGCCCGGCAGATCGCCGCCTTTCCGCAGCAATGCATGTTGGCCGATCGAAGGTCAGCGTACGAGCAGTGGGATCTTCCGCTCGACGTGGCACTTCGTCGTGAAGGCGCGCAGGGCGTGCCCGTGGTGCTGGCGGGAGGCGAGGCCGGCGCGGCACGCTTCGTCGCCGGCGCCGGCCGTCACGGCACGTAGGGGACGCCGGCGAATCGTCAGGCCACGCGGTGCCTGCCGTACTCCATGCGGGCGATCGCGCGGTTGTGCACTTCGTCGGGGCCGTCGGCCAGCCGCATCGTGCGCATGCTGGCGTACTGCTTGGCCAGGCCGAAGTCCGTCGTCACGCCGCCCGCGCCATGCGCCTGGATGGCGTCGTCGATGATCTTCAGCGCCATGCGCGGTGCGGCGACCTTGATCATCGCGATCTCGAGCTGCGCGACCTTGTTGCCCACGCGGTCCATCATGTCGGCCGCCTTGAGGCACAGCAGGCGCGTCATCTCGATGTCGATGCGCGCTTCGGCCACGCGCTGCTCCCACACGGATTGTTCGGAGATGCGCTTGCCGAAGGCCACACGCGATTGCAGGCGCTTGACCATCTTCTCCAGGGCGGCTTCGGCGCTGCCGATGGTGCGCATGCAATGGTGGATGCGTCCCGGGCCGAGACGCCCCTGCGCGATCTCGAAGCCGCGGCCTTCGCCCAGCAGCAGGTTGGACACCGGCACGCGCACGTCGCGAAACACCACCTCGGCATGGCCGTGCGGCGCATCGTCGAAGCCGAACACCGGCAGCATGCGGACGATTTCGATGCCGGGCGTGTCCAGCGGCACGAGGATCTGCGACTGCTGCGAATGGCGCGGCGCCTCGGGGTCGGTCTTGCCCATGACGATGGCGATCTGGCAGCGCGGATCACCCACGCCCGACGACCACCACTTGCGGCCGTTGATGACGTAGTTGTCGCCGTCGCGGCGGATCTCGGTCTGGATGTTGGTCGCGTCCGACGAAGCCACGTCGGGCTCGGTCATCAGGAAGGCCGAGCGGATCTCGCCAGCCAGCAGCGGCTGCAGCCAGCGGTCCTTGTGCGCGTCGCTGCCGTAGCGGATCAGCACTTCCATGTTGCCGGTGTCCGGCGCCGAGCAATTGAAGACCTCGGAGGCAAAGCCGACCTTGCCCATCTCTTCCGCGCACACGGCGTATTCGAGATTGGTCAGGCCCGCGCCGCGGTAGGGGCTGCCTTCCGGCACCGAGTCGCGCGGCAGGAACAGGTTCCACAGCCCCTCTGACTTGGCCTTGGCCTTGAGTTCCTCGACGATGGGAACGACCTGCCAGCGGTTCTCACCGAAGTCCTTCATCTGCTGCACGTACACCGGCACGGCGGGGTAGATGTGTTGGTTCATGAAGGCCACGACGCGGTCGCGCCAGTGCACCTGCTTGTCGGAAAGGGTGAAGTCCATGGGGGCTTTCTTGAAAGGGATTTCAGCAGGTGACGCCGCCATCGATGACGAGGGATTGACCCGTCATGAAGGCCCCCGCCTGCGAGGCGAGGAAGATGGCAGCGCCGGCGATCTCGTCGGGCTCTCCGATGCGCCGCAGCGGCGTGTTGGACGTGCGGTGCTTGAGGTTCTCGGGGTCTTCCCACAGCGCGCGTGCGAAGTCGGTCTTGATGAGGCCGGGTGCGATGCAGTTCACCCGCACGTTGTGCGGCCCGTATTCGACGGCCAGGTTGCGCGCGAGCTGGAAGTCCGCGGCCTTCGACACGTTGTACGCGCCGATGACGGGCGATCCACGCAGTCCGCCGATCGACGAGACGATGATGATCGAACCCTCCTTGCGCTCGATCATCTGCGGCACCGCGAAGTTGATCAGCCAATGGTTGGCGATGACGTTGTTCTCGAGGATCTTGCGGAACTGGTCGTCCTCGATGCCGCCGAGCGGGCCGTAGTAAGGGTTGGAGGCCGCATTGCAGACGACGATGTCGACCCGGCCGAGTTGCCGCGTCGTCTCTTCCACTAGGTGCTGCAGATCCTGCTTGGAAGAAATGTTGGCGGGCACGGAGATTGCGGCGCCTTCGCCGTGGGCCCGGTTGATGGCGTCGCGCACTTCGGCGCAGGCCTCGGGCTTGCGTGATGAGATGACGACCTTGGCGCCATGCTCGGCCATGCGCTCGGCGATGGCGCGGCCGATGCCGCGCGAGGAACCCGTGATGATGGCCACCTTGCCGGCCAGTGAAAACAAGGACATGGATGTCTCCTGACTGCCTGAAAATGCAAAGACCGGATCTTCGAAGAATGAGGAAAAAAGCACGGTCCTTTAAGTGACTCGGCCTCGAATCCCCGGCGTACCGAGTGTTCCATCCGATGCATGATCGCGCGCCCAACCATCGATTGCCACGCATGCCCGTCGAGACCTCGAGAGAAACGCAAACTGCGCGCTTCAATGAAAAGCGCGATGCCATTCTGGGCGCCGCGGCGTTGCGATTCAATGAGCAGGGGGTGAAGGGAGCGACGCTTGCCGACATTGCGGCCAGCGTGGGACTGGTGACCAACAGCGTCACCTACTACTACCGCAAGAAGGAAGACCTCGCGACGGCCTGCTTCCTGCGTGCGATTACGTTGTTCGACGACATCGCGAAGGCCTCGGTGCGACAGCCGAACGTGCCCGAACGGGTGCGCTCGTACTTGCGCAGCCACGCGGCCCTGCAGGCCGCCGTGCGCGTCGGCCAGCATCCACCGGTGGTGGTCTTCAGCGACGTGCGGGCGCTGCCGAGCCCGCAACTCGAAGAGGTGCATCGCGCCTACACGGACATGTTCCGCCGCGTGCGCTCGCTCTTCAAGGGTGAGGAGACCGCAGGGTGGGCCAAGGACACCCGCAATGCGCGCACCCACATGCTGCTGTCGCTCGCCAACTGGTTGCCGGTGTGGTTCGGACGGTACGAGGAATCGGAATACGTCCGAATGGCCGATCGTGTGGCCGACATCGCGCTCCACGGCATGGGCGCCGCCTCGGCCGAATGGCAGGTGGAGGGCGATGCATCATGGCCGATACCGACCGAGGCCGGTCCCCTTGATGCGTTCTTGCGCGCCGCCACGGCGCTGGTGAACGAGAAGGGCTATCGCGGCGCCTCGGTCGACGAAATCTCGGCCCGTCTCCATGTGACCAAGGGGTCCTTCTATCACCACAACGACAACAAGCTCGACCTGATCGCGGCCTGCTTCGACCGCACCTTCAAGGTGGTCCGGCAAGCGCTGGAGGCCGCGGAGTCGCTTGAGGGCAGCGGCTGGAGGCGGGCGGCCTCGGCAACCCAGGCACTGGTGCGGTTCCAGCTTTCCGGGGAGGGTCCGTTGCTTCGGTTGTCGTCCACCAGTGTGCTGCCCGATCAGGCGGACCGCGCCCGCGTTCACAAGACGTTGCAGCAGCTGACCGAACGCATGGCGAGCGTGCTCGTCGACGGCCTGATGGACGGTTCGGTGCGTCCGCTGGACACGTCGATCGCTGCGCAGATGGTGATGGGGCTCGTCAACGGCGCTGCGGAATTGCACCGCTGGGTGCCGGGAGTCACCGAAGAGTCAGTGGCCGCGTTGTACGTGCGGCCGATTTTTTGCGGCCTGTTGAGCGCCGACTAGCGGGGAGGGTGGCGCCGCGGGCGCTTCAGGTAGGCGTCCCGCACGATGAGCGCCATCGTCTCGATCGGTGTGAAGACCATCGATGCGCCTGCAAGCACGGCGCAGCAGAAGTCCCCCAGCTGGAAGATCGCCGGCGGATAGGGTTGGGCGAGGAAGGGGCTGAGCAAGACGGCGTGGGCCACGAAGAGCACGAAGTTGGCAATGACCACCGCGATCAGCAGCCCACTGCGGAACATGGCGGAGCAGATCAGCCCCTGCAGCGTGGCTGCGGCGAGCAGCGCCATGCCCATGGGGTAGCCCGCAGCGTAGGCCTCCAGGCCGAGCGCTGCGAGCACGAGCGAGACGGCAGCCAGGAGCGCCGACTTCCGGCGCACGGATGCCAGGGCGGCCACCGGCCGCACAGGCTCCATCATCAGTGGAGTGGCGCGCCGCGGATCGTGTCGGCGGATTTCTGGAGCTGGCGCTCCATTTCCTCCGTGAGGTGCGATCTGCCCCACCAGCCGAGATGATCGACCAGCCATCCGCCGACGAGCACCATCGCGAGGACGCCAAGGGTGTAAAGGTCTGAGTCCATGATCCGCTTCCCTTCCGATTCGATGGCTCCAGTCTGTACGGGCGCAGCCCTGCTGTGAATCTGCCAATCGACAGGTGTTGTTAAACGACGGCGTACAGCTTTTGACATTGCGCCGGGAGGGCATCCACGGCTAGCCCTTGCCCGATTTACGCGATGTCCCCAGGGCCTTGGCGCGTTCCTTCTGCAACTCCTTGAGGCGCGCCACTTGGTCGGGGCAATCCGCCTGGGTGCCGATCAGCACCACCGGATTGCGCCGCAGGGCAGTGACGGTCTTCTCGACCTGCGCCGGATCGCGGTGCTTGACCACCAGCCCGGCGGCCACGGCGGCCTTGGACTGCTTGTAGAAGGCTTTTTCGAATCCCGGCGTGCCGCATCGCGCGGCGATCACCCGATAGTCCGCTTCCTGCTGCTCTCCCGACGAGTCGGACGGCTGCGCGCCGACGGCCCACGGAAGGCAGGTGGCGGATACCCAGAGCAGGGCTCGGACGTTGAAGCGCGCTTTCATGACACCCTCACTTCCGCACCGGCGGATGGAAGTGGGAGTGATTTTGCGCCGATCAGTTGCCGCGTCGAAACAAAGTTTGTGGCAACTCACACTCAGCTGATCAGCTGATTCTTCAGCGCGTAGTAGGTGAGGTCGCTGTTGGAGGCGAGGTTCATCTTCTCCATCAGGCGGCTGCGGTAGGTGCTGACCGTCTTGACCGAGAGCGAGAGGTGCTCCGCGATGCTCCCAGCCGTTTCACCGGTGGCCAGCTTCAGGAACACCTGGAACTCACGTTCGGACAGCTGCTCGTGCGGCGCCGCGTCGTTCTTGCGGTCGAGCTGGCGCGCCAGGAGTTCGGCCACTGCGGGCGTGATGTAGCGCCGGCCCAGCGAGATGGTGCGGATCGCATCCACGATCTCCTTGGGGTCGCATTCCTTGTTGAGGTAGCCGCTGGCGCCCTGGCGGATGAGGTTCATCGCGTAGTGCTCTTCGGGATAGCCGCTGAGGATCAGAATGCCGGTGTCGGGCGCCTTGGCGCGCACCATCGCGATCGCGTCGATGCCGCTCTGGCCCGGCATGGACAGGTCCATGACCAGCACATCGATCTCGTGGGATCGCACCAGGTCGATCGCTTCGCGTCCGCTGGCCGCTTCGCCGACGACACGGAGGTCGACGTGTTGCGAGAAAAAGTCCTTCAGGCCCGTCCGCACGATCGCGTGGTCGTCCACGATTCCGATCTTGATCATCTTTTGCTCCTCAAGTTATTGGCCGGGTGAGCATGCGGCGAACACCCGCCATTGCATGTCTGCGGGCGACCCGAGAGCGCGTAGGACAAGCCGTGAATCAGCTTGCAGGAAAAGAAGAGATCAAGGAGAGATCGCCGCATCGACGATGGTCTGGGCTTCGTCCAGGATGCGGCGCAGGTGCTCGGCGCCACGGAAGCTTTCGCCGTAGATCTTGTAGATGTTCTCGGTGCCCGAGGGCCGTGCAGCGAACCATCCGCCCTGGGAGATCACCTTGATGCCGCCGATCGCCGCGCCGTTTCCGGGCGCATGGCTCAAGACGTTCTCGATCTTCTCGCCTGCGAGTTCGCTGGCGCCGAGCTGCTGCGGCGAGAGCGCCGAGAGTTGCTTCTTCTGCTGGGCCGTGGCCGGCGCGTCGATCCGGCTCGCGACCGGATTGCCGAACTCGTTCGCTAGGTCGGTGTAGAGCGCACCGGGGTCGCGGCCCCTGCGTGCGGTGATTTCCGCAGAGAGCAGCGCGGCGGTGATGCCGTCCTTATCGGTGGTCCATGCCGAGCCGTCGCGCCGCAGGAAAGTGGCACCTGCGCTTTCCTCGCCGACGAAGCCGAGAGATGCGTCGAGCAATCCATCGGCGAACCATTTGAAGCCCACCGGGACTTCGTAGAGACGACGACCGAGCCTTGCGGTCAGGCGGTCGATGAGCTGCGTCGAGACGACTGTCTTGCCGACGGCCACCTGCGGGCCCCACTGCGGGCGGTGCTGGAACAAGTAGTCGACGACCACCGAAAGGTAGTGGTTCGGCGCCAGAAGCCCCGCACCACCGGTGACGATGCCATGCCGGTCGTGGTCCGTGTCGCAGGCAAAGCCGACGTCGAAGCGGTCCTTGATGTCGAGCAGGCGCTGCATCGCATAGCCCGAGGAAGGGTCCATGCGGATCTGGCCGTCCCAGTCCAGCGTCATGAAGCCGAATCGCGGATCGACCGTGTCGCTGACGACGGTGAGATCGAGCTTGTAGCGGTCGGCAATCGCCGACCAGTAGTGGACGCCGGCGCCGCCCAGCGGGTCGACGCCCATGCGGACATGGGCGTCACGGATCGCTTCCATGTCGATCACCTGGTCGAGGTCGCCGACATAGGCGTCGAGGAAATCGTGGCGGTGCGTCGTCGCGGCCTTCAAGGCCAAGGCGTGCGGCATGCGCTTGACGCCGTCGAGCCGTAGTTCGAGGTAGCGGTTGGCTGCGGCTTCGACCCCGCCGGTGATGTCCTGCCCGGCCGGTCCGCCATTGGGCGGGTTGTATTTGAAGCCGCCGTCGCGCGGCGGGTTGTGCGATGGCGTGACGACGACGCCGTCGGCGAGGCCGCTGCTGCGTCCCCGGTTGTAGGTCAGGATCGCGTGCGACAAGGCCGGGGTCGGCGTGAATTCGTCATTCGTCGCCAGCATCACGTCGACGCCATTCGCTGCCAGCACCTCGAGCGCGCTCGCGCAGGCGGGTTGCGAGAGCGCGTGCGTGTCGATGCCGAGGAACAGCGGCCCGTCGATGCCTTTTGCCTTGCGGTAGTCGCAGATCGCCTGTGTGACCGCGAGCACGTGCCACTCGTTGAAGGAGCGCTCGAAGGCCGACCCCCGATGGCCGGACGTTCCGAACGCGACCCGTTGCGTCGCGATGCCGGGGTCGGGAGCGTCTGCGTAGTAGGCCGCAACGAGTGCGCTCACGTCGATGAGGGATCCGGCCGGTGCCGGCTGGCCGGCGAGGGGGTTGATGCGATCACTCATGATTTCTTCTCCGCGTGGCCTCCGAACTGGTGCCGCAGGGCCGACAGCACGCGATTGGAAAAGTCCGCCTCGCCGCGCGAACTGAATCGCGCGTAGACCGCGGAACTCAGCACCGGCGTGGGCACGCCTTCGTCGATCGCGGCCTGGAGGGTCCAGCGGCCCTCGCCGGAATCGGAGACACGGCCCTGGAAATTCGTGAGGTCCGGATCGGCGGTGAGCGCGGTGGCGGTGAGATCGAGGAGCCAGGAGCCGATCACGCTGCCGCGCCGCCACAGCTCGGTGATCTCGGGCAGGTTCATGTCGTACTGATAGAGCGTGGGGTCGCGCAGCGGCGTCGTCTCGGCGTCGATGTCGTGCGAGCGCTTGCCGATGTTGGCGCCGCGGAGGATGTTGAGACCCTCCGCATACGCGGCCATGATTCCGTATTCGATGCCGTTGTGCACCATCTTGACGAAGTGGCCCGCGCCGTGAGGGCCGCAATGCAGATAGCCTTGATCGGCCGTACTGGCGCCGGCGGCTCGGCCGGGTGTCGGCGGGTGCTCGCCGGCGCCTGGCGCCAGCGTGGCGAACAGCGGCGATAGGTGCTGCACCGTCTCTGCTTCGCCGCCGATCATGAGGCAGTAGCCGCGTTCGAATCCGGCAATGCCGCCGCTGGTGCCCACGTCGACATAGTGCAGGCCCAGGGCGTGCAACTCGTTGCCGCGGCGGATGTCGTCGCGGTAGTGGGAGTTGCCGCCGTCGATGACGATGTCGCCGGGCTGCAGCAACGGCGTCAGCGTGGCGAGTGCCGCGTCGACGGCCGCTGCGGGGACCATGAGCCAGATCGCACGGGGCCGCGCGAGCTTGGCAACGAAATCCTGCAGCGTGGCAGCGCCGGTCGCGCCTTGGGCGGCCAATCGCTCGATGGAGGCGGGTGCGTTGTCATGCACGACACAGTCGTGGCCTCCACGCATCAGGCGGCTCGTCATGTTGGCGCCCATGCGTCCGAGTCCGATCATGCCGATTTGCATCGCAAAGCTCCTTTGAGTCTGGTTGGGTTGAGGTGTGAGCGCGCCCCTGCCGAACGAGTTCCGAAGACGTCGGGAGCGGCCGGCGATCATCTTCCCGCGCAAGCAAAAAGTCGAGCGTGCCCCGGGGACGGGACTTCTAGAGCAGGTCGCTCGGAACGAACCAGGAGAAGAGCAGCAGCTTCAGCCGCACCAGTGCGTTCGCGTCCGGCTCCTCGTTGAGGACGATGTTCTCGCCGTCGGTCGTCACCCATTGGATCTGGTCGGTGCCCGGCTTCAGTCGGACCTCGTACACGCTCTCGACGTTGTCGACCTGGAACGCGTCGAGCAGTCGGTGCGCCACTTCGTAGCCTTCGAAGCGCACGCCCAACTCGGTGTTGATGTAGGCCGATCGCGGATCGAAGTTCAGCGAGCCGACGAGGGCCCATTCGCGGTCGATCAGCGCCAGCTTGGCGTGCAGGCGCCCGCGCGACTGGCGGAACACCTTGCGCAGGTTGAGGCTGCGCTTGATCTGCTCCGAACTCACCTCGTACAGCGTGACGCCCATGCGCAGCATTTCGACGCGAAAACTGTTGTAGTTGATGTTGACGAGCGGCTCGTCCGTGTCAGCCAGCGAATTGGTGGCGACCGTGATCCGGATGCCGCGCGCGCGCAGCCGCGCAATGTGGTCCATGCCCGCGTCGCCCGGAATGAAGTACGGCGTGATGATATTGATGTCGGACTTCGCGAGGTCGAACAGGGCGCGCATGCGCTCGGCCACGGTGGGCGGGCGATGCTCGGGCAGGTCATCGCCCTCTACGCGCAGCGCCTTGGAGGGGGAGTCCGCGACGGCATTGGCGTGCGTCGGGATCAGCTCCAGCTTGCCTTGCGCGATCGCCGCGCTGACGGGCGGATCGCCGAACATGTCCGACTCCGGCGGCGGTTCGAGGGGCGGCGCCTGGGCTTCGGAGGTGAGGGCGTCGAACCTTGTCCTCAGCGCCTCGGGCGTTTCGCTGGATGGGACGATGTCGTGCAGCGGGTAGACGACTTCGCTGTTCCAGTAATTGTCGAAGATGGTCTCGAGCTCGGTCACGACGGGGCCGGCGGCGAGCATGTCCAGATCGATGAAGTTGGCGCCCGCGCTGCGCAGGAAGTACTCGTCCGCCAGGTTGCGCCCGCCCACGATCGCCACGGCCCCGTCGGCGACGAAGAGCTTGTTGTGCATCCGGTGGTTGAGCCGGCTGAATTCGCCTGCAAAGCTGAGCCAGCGGGTCGCGGTGTGGTCCCTGCCGGTGACGAAGGGGTTGAACAGGCGGATTTCCACGTTCGGGTAGGCGGCCAGTCCGAGCAGCATGGGATCGAGCTTGACCGTATAGAAATCGTCGAGAAGCAGCCGCACGCGCACGCCGCGGCGCGCTGCATCGCGCAGCTCACGCAGGATCAGCTTGCCGGTCTGGTCGTTGCCGAGCAGGTAGTACTGCAGGTCGAGCGAGGCCTGGGCGTGGCGGATCAGGGCGATTCGCGCATCGAGCGCGAGGGCGCCCTGGGGCATCACCCGCGCTCCCGAGACGCCGTCGCGGTGTTCGTAGAAGGCGGCGGTCAGCTTGCCCAGTTCCGTTGCCGGCGAGGCCGTGACGGCGGGGCTGTACGGCGTGACGGTGCGCGACGGCAGGCCGGCGCACGCCGAAACCAGGCAGACGAACGCGAGCGCCAGGCAACGAAGCTTTGACGCGGGCGTCGCGGGAAGTCTGGGCATGCAGCTTGGATGGTTGCGGGCAGCGGATCGTAGCCGGCCGGCGAAATGCGCGCGTCGCCATCGGGTGAATGGGCGTCTTCACATTGCGTTCACATTCCATTCATGAATAGAATGCGAATTGTTATCAATTGCAATCAAAGAACAACCCAATGCGGATCAATTTCGGGCGGCGCCAGACCGCCGCCATGCTTGCCGGCTGCCTCGCCATCTATCTCCAGCAACAGACATTGGCGCAGACGGGAAGCACGACGACCCTGCCTGAGGTCCGGGTCGACGCGAACGCCGAAGTCGAGACCGCTAAGTCGCCGGTCGTCGGCTACCGGGCCAGGAACGCCATGTCCGCAACCAAGACGGACACGCCCCTGTCCGAAACGCCGCAGTCGGTGACCATCGTGACCCGCGACCAGATGACGGACCAAGGTGCGACCAACGTCCAGGATGCGTTGACCTACGCCGCCGGCGTGCGCTCGGATGCCTACGGCGTCGATTCGCGCACTGACAGCGTGCTGATACGCGGCAGCAACCCCGACGAATACCTCGACGGGCTGCGCAAGAACTTCGACTGGTACACCAGCAACGCACGCACCGAAACCTACACGCTCGAGCGCATCGAGGTCCTGCGCGGCCCCTCGGCCATGCTGTACGGGCAGGGGAGCACGGCGGGCATCATCAACATGGTGAGCAAGCGGCCGCTGGCCGACACACAGCGCGAAGTCGAAGTGCAGTTCGGAAGCTGGAACCGCACCCAGCTCCAGACCGACCTCACCGGACCGTTGACGGAGGATGGTCAATGGCTCTATCGCCTGATTGCCGTGGGTCGCAATGCGGACACTCAAGTGGACTACATCCGCGACGATCGCCAGCTCATCGCCCCCTCCCTCACGTGGCGGCCGAACGCAGCCACCACTCTGACGCTGCAGGCGCTCTACCAGAAGGACAAGACGGGGTCGACATCGCAGTTCTTCCCCTGGGAGGGCATGGTGCTTCCCAATCCGAGCGGCACCCTGCCCACCCGCCGATTCATCGGCGAGCCGGGCTACGACCGCTACGACACCGAGCGCTCGACGGCGGGATGGCTTTTCGAGCACCGGTTCAACGATCAATGGGCCGTGAACCAGAACCTGCGCTACACCCACAACAACGTCGACTACACCGGGTTCTACGGTGACTCGTTCACCGTGCCGGGCGGCTGGGCCGGCGATCCGGTCAACAAGCGGTTGTTCGGGCGCTTCTGGGATTCGAGCATCACCAAGGTGAACATGTTGCAGGCCGATCAGTACGTTCAAGGCCGCTTCCAGACCGGCGCCGTCGACCACCAGGTGCTCACCGGCCTGGACTTTGCCCGCTACTCCATGAACAAGCGGTCGGGCTTCGACTATCCGATCTACCTCGGCGGCACCCAGCCGCTCATCGACGCCTACGCACCGGTGTACGGCCAGCCGTTCCCGACCTACGAACTGGTCGACAGTCCCAAGTCGACGCAGCGCCAGTACGGCGTCTACGTGCAGGACCAGATGAAGTTCGCGAAGAACTGGATCGTCCTGGCCGGATTGCGCCACGACGAAGTCACCAATGGCCTGGTCGGCAGCGACGACGAGAAGAGCGATGCCACCACCAAGCGCTTCTCCCTCATGTACGCGGCCGACAACGGAATCTCGCCGTACATGAGCTACGGCGAGTCGTTCACGCCGGTCGCCGGCCTGAACGCGAACAACGAACGCTTCACGCCGCAACGCGGCAAACAGTGGGAAGTAGGCGTCAAGTATTTGCCGACCGACCGCCCCATCCAGGCGACCGCCACGGTCTACGACCTGCGCGAGGACAACCGCCTGATCCTGAATCCCGACGGCGGCATCGACTACGTGCAAGCCGGTAGCACCAAGACCACGGGCGTCGAGCTCGAAGTCAAGGCCACGCTGGACAAGGACTGGGACGTGCTCGGCTTCTACAATTACACCAACGTCGACCCGCAGTTGACCCAGGTGCCCCGCAATCAGGCGGCGGTGTGGGCCAAGTACCGCTTCATTCTCAATGGTATGCCTGGCTTCTCGGCCGGAGCCGGTGTGCGCTGGATGGGCAAGTTCCAGGACGGCGTTGCTCCCGAGACGCCGGCCGTGACCTTGCTCGATCTCATGATCGCCTACGAAACGGCCAAGTGGCGCCTCGCGCTGAATATCAACAACCTGACGGACAAGTCCTACAACTCTGTCTGCCTTTCGCGCGGCGACTGCTGGTGGGGTGCCCGCCGCAATGCGGTGGCCAGCGCGACTTACCGCTTCTGACGCTCCTGCAAAATTCCCATGATGAACAGCCGCCGAATCAAGACCTGGGCTTGGGTCCACAAGTGGAGCAGCCTGGTCTGCACCGCGTTCATGCTGCTCCTGTGCATCACGGGGCTGCCGCTGATCTTCCACCACGAGATCGGGCATCTGCTCGGCACGGAGGTGGAAGCCCCAAAGATGCCCGCCGACGCGCCGCGCGCGAACCTGGACCGTGTGCTCGAGACGGCGAAGGCGTTGCATCCGGACCGCGTGGTGCAGTTCGTTTCGCAGCCGGAGGATGACGACGCCATCTGGTTCGTCACGCTCACGCCCACGCCGGCGCCGGACGATTTCAAGCAGGTCGCGGTCGATGCGCGCACCGGCGCGGTGCTGGCGCAGCCGAAGACCGACGAAGGCTTCATGTACGTGATGTTCAAGCTGCACGTCGACCTGTTCGCGGGGCTTCCCGGCATGCTGTTCCTCGGCTTCATGGGCTTTTTGCTGCTGGTGGCGATCGTCTCCGGCGTGGTTCTGTATTCGCCCTTCATGCGCAAGCTGGATTTCGGCACGGTGAGGCGCGAACGCCGGCCGCGCCTCAAGTGGCTGGACCTGCACAACCTGCTCGGCATCGTGACCTTGGCGTGGGCCTTCACGGTGGGCGCGACCGGAATGATCAACACCTGGGCCGACCTCATCGTCAAGTACTGGCAGCACGACCAACTCAGCGTGCTGCTGAAGCCCTATCAGGGACAGCCGACGGTGCCGGTGGCTGAGCGTGGCTCCGTACAGCAGTCGATGGACGTGGCTCTGAAGAGCGCACCGGGCATGAAGCTGTCCTTCATCGCCTTTCCGGGTACATCGTTCTCCAGCCCGCACCACAACACCTTCTTCCTGCGCGGGAACGAGCCCTTCACCTCGCGGCTATTGCAGCCGGTTCTCGTCGATGCCCAAACCGGCACGATCACCGCCAGCCCGAGGCTGCCGTGGTATCTGACGGCGCTGCTGGTGTCGCAGCCCCTGCATTTCGGCGACTACGGCGGCATGCCCATGCAGATCCTGTGGGCGCTGCTCGACATCGCCACCATCATCGTGCTGGGCAGCGGGCTCTATCTGTGGCTCAAGCGCGGCCACACGGTGCCGGCCTCGGCAAAGGTGGGCGAGGATGCGCACGGCTCGCCTGCGCCCCTGGCGCAGCCGGCTTCAACGGCGACCGCGAAGGTGGGCACATGAAGCACCCGCATCACGGTCATTTCTGGCGTCTGTGGGGCTGGCCGATCGTGCTGGGCCTGCTCACCTGCATAGGGCTCGTCTCTGCGCTGTTCAGCGATGGCGGGCTGGGCGATGCACTGGCGTGGGTCACGCTCGGCATCCCGGTCGCAGTGGGTATCTGGTTCGGCTGGTGCCGCCGCCATCCGCGGCATCCGTAGGTCGGTCTCGGACCAGGGCGCCATAGGGTCTTGCCCTCCGCGCGGCGGGCGGCGGCCCAACGCAGAATCGCCGCCATGAAATCTCCTGTCGCCGTCGCCTGCCTGCTGGTCGCCACCTCTTCCTCCATCCATGCGCAGGATGTGGGCAGCGTGCCGAGTCTTGGCGAAGTCACCGTCACCACGCCGCGAGGGGCCGAGCCGCTGTTCGACGTGGCCGGCTCGGTCAGCCGGGTCGAAGGCGCGGAGATCCGGGACATGCGCCTGGGGTCCCAGCTCTCCGAGGGGCTGAACATCGTCCCCGGCCTGCAGGTCCAGAACCGGCAGAACCTCGCGCAGGACCTTCAGATCTCCATCCGCGGCTTCGGTGCGCGCTCCACCTTCGGCGTGCGCGGCATTCGCCTCTATGTCGACGGCATCCCCGCCACGCTGCCCGACGGCCAGGGACAAACGTCCAACATCGACATCGGCTCGCTCGATCGCGTCGAAGTGCTGCGCGGCCCCTTCTCGGCGCTCTATGGCAACTCCTCCGGCGGCGTGATCCAGTCCTTCACTGAGACCGGCGAAGGTCCGCCCAAGCTGGGCTTCTCGCTGGCCGCCGGCAGCTATGGCACGACGCGCATCGGCAGCCAGGTGAGCGGATCCTCCGGCGCGGTCGATTACCTGCTGAGCGGCAGCCACTTCGAGACCGACGGCTATCGCGACCACAGCGAGGCCGAGCGCAACATCGTCAACGGCAAGATGGGCTTCAACCTGGACGATGGCAGCCGGCTCTCCCTGATCCTCAACAGCGTGCACCTGAACGCCCAGGACCCCCTGGGCCTCACGGCCGAGCAGTACGCGCTGGACCCGCGCAGCGCAGCGGTCGCCACCCAGTTCAACACGCGCAAGAGCGTGGATCAGACGCAGGCTGGCCTGCTGTACGAGCGTCCCATCGATGCCAACAACGCGCTGCGCCTGATGGTCTATGGCGGCCAGCGCAAGACCACGCAGTACCAGGCCATTCCGCCGTCGGCGCAACTGAACCCGCTGAGCGCGGGCGGGGTAATCGGCCTGTCGCGTGACTACGGCGGCGTCGACCTGCGCTGGATCTCGCAGATGACGCTGGCCGGCCGACCCTTCGAGCTGGTCGCCGGCCTGGTCTACGACGATCTTCGCGAGCAGCGGACCGGCTACGAGAACTTCATCGGCCCGGCGGCCAATCCGATCCTGGGCGTGCAAGGCCGCCTGCGCCGCAACGAGACCAACACGGTCGACAACCTCGACCCCTATGTGCAAGCCACCTGGCGTCTGGCGGATCAATGGACGCTGGAAGCCGGCGTGCGCCGCAGCAAGGTCAACTTCGACTCGACGGATCACTACATCGTGGGCGCGAACCGCAACGACAGCGGCAGCGCGGAGTACACCGAGACCCTGCCGGTGGCCTCGCTGCGTTACCAGGCGACGCGCGACCTGGCTTTCTATACCTCGGTGGGCCGGGGCTTCGAGACGCCGACGCTCAACGAGCTTTCGTATCGCCCCGATGGCCAGGGCGGGCTCAACTTCGCGCTGCAGCCCGCGACCAACGACAGCGCGGAGGTGGGTGCCAAGGCGCGCCTGGCGGGTGGCCTGCTCACGGCGGCGGTATTCCAGACCCGCACCGATGATGAGATCGTGACGGCCACCAACGTGGGCGGCCGCGCCACCTTCCAGAACGCCGGGCGCACGAAGCGAGAAGGCTTCGAGCTGGCCTGGCAGCACGAGACGGAGAACCACTGGCGCACCCAGTTGGCCTACACCTGGCTGGACGCGCGCTACAGCGATCCCTTCTGCGCCGTGCCGTGTACCGCCAGCACCTTCGTTCCGGCGGGCAACCGCATTCCGGGGATTGCGCCGCAGTCCCTCTTCGCCTCCTACGGCTGGGTTCCGCCGGACGGCTGGCGAGGGGGCACGGAGCTACGGGCGCTCGGGAGCATCGAGGCCAACGATCGGAACACGATCAGCGTGCCGGGCTACGGGGTGGTGGCGCTGTTTGCGGGCTACGTCAAGAAGTGGCAGCGCTGGGAGTTCAACGCCTTTGCGCGCATCGACAACCTGTTCGACAAGCGCTACGTCGGCTCGGTGATCGTCAATGAGGGCAATGCCCGCTACTTCGAGCCGGCGCCGGGGCGCAACTGGACGGTCGGCATGGGAGGCGCGTATCGTTTCTGAATTCCGGCTGCAAGGAGTGCAAATGGAATTCAAGGATCGACGCGATGCGGGTCGCCGACTCGCGAATGCGCTCGGCGCCTGGCGCGGGCGCCCCGATGTCCTGGTGCTGGGGTTGCCGCGCGGCGGCGTGCCCGTGGCCTGGGAAGTGGCGCAGTCTCTGGGGGCCCCGCTCGACGTGCTGGTCGTGCGCAAGCTCGGCTTTCCGGGCCAGGAAGAATTCGCGATGGGCGCGATCGCATCGGGTGGCGTGCGCGTGATGGGCGACATGGACGGCGGCTGGCCGGTGTCGGAGCGGGCCGTAGAGGCCGTGGTGGCGCGCGAGCAGGCGGAATTGGTGCGTCGCGAGCGCCTCTATCGCGGCGAGCGCGCGCCGCTCGCGCTGGCCGGAAAGGTGTTGCTGCTGATCGACGACGGTCTTGCAACCGGAGCCACCATGTGCGCGGCCGTGAAGGCCGCCCGGATGGGCCAGCCCGAGCGCATCGTGGTGGCGGTGCCTGTGGCGTCGCGCGAGGCTGTGCAGAGCGTGGGCGCGGTCGCGGACGAAGTCGTCTGCGTTTCCACGCCCGAGCACTTTCGCGCCGTCGGGCTGTGGTACGAGGACTTCGGTCAGACCGGCGACGAGGAAGTCTGCGAGTTGCTGCGCAGACCTTCCTGATTCAGCGGTCGGAGTCTCAGAGACCGGCCGCAGCGCGCAGGGCTGCGGCGTTGGCGGTGCTTTCCCAGGTGAACTCGGGCTCTTCGCGGCCGAAATGGCCGTAGGCTGCGGTCTTGCCGTAGATCGGGCGCAGCAGGTCGAGCATCTGGATGATGCCCTTGGGGCGCAGGTCGAAATGTTCCTGAACCAGCGCGGCGATCTTCTCGTCGGAGATGACGCCCGTGCCTTCGGTGTACACCGTGACGTTCATCGGCTTGGCCACGCCGATCGCGTAGGCGACCTGGATCTGGCACTGGCGCGCGAGGCCGGCGGCAACGATGTTCTTGGCCACGTAGCGAGCGGCGTACGCGGCCGAGCGGTCGACCTTGCTCGGGTCCTTGCCCGAGAAGGCACCACCGCCGTGCGGGCAGGCGCCGCCGTAGGTGTCGACGATGATCTTGCGGCCGGTCAGACCACAGTCGCCCTGCGGGCCGCCGATGACGAAGCGGCCAGTCGGATTGATCAGGTAGCGCGTTTCCTTGAGCCACTCCTTGGGCAGCACCGGCTTGATGATCTCTTCGATGATGGCTTCGTTGAACGAGGCCTTCATCTTGGTTGGCGTCTCGCTCTGATCGGGGTGGTGCTGCGTGGAGAGCACGACGGTGTCGATGCTGTGTGGCTTGCCGTCGACGTAGCGCATCGTCACCTGGCTCTTGGCGTCGGGACGCAGGAAGGGCAGGCGGCCGTCCTTGCGCAGTTGGGCCTGGCGCTCGACGAGGCGGTGCGCGTAGTAGATCGGCGCGGGCATCAGTTCGGGCGTCTCGTCGCATGCGTACCCGAACATCAAGCCCTGGTCGCCGGCCCCGGTATTCAGGTGGTCGTCGCTCGCGTGGTCCACGCCCTGGGCGATGTCGTTGGACTGCTTGTCATAGCAGACCATGACGGCGCAGCCCTTGTAGTCGATGCCGTAATCGGTGTTGTCGTAGCCGATGCGCTTGATGGTGTCGCGCGCGACCTGGATGTAGTCGACGTGTGCGTTGGTGGTGATCTCGCCGGCCAGCACGACCAGACCGGTGTTGGTCAGCGTTTCGGCGGCGACGCGGGAGCGCGGGTCCTGGGCAAAGATCGCGTCGAGGATCGCGTCGGAGATCTGGTCCGCCACCTTGTCGGGATGGCCTTCGGAAACGGATTCGGAAGTAAAGAGGAAGTCGTTCGCCATTTGATGAAACTCCATGAAGGTCCGATTGGCGCGTTGCCAACTCGGATGGAGCTTTGGCGAACGCTTTAGCAGTGATGTTTAACGTCGCCCTGCAAGTAGTTCCATAACTCAGCGACAATTTGCATTCTATTCGAGCCGCGCTGTACGCTGCGCGCGCGTCCTGATTTCACCCCTCCCTGTTTTGATGCTTTCTCTCTTCCGTTGGCTTGCCCGATTGCCGCTGCCCCTGATGCACGCGGTCGGCGGATGCCTTGGCTGGCTGGTTTGGTGGATGGCGCCGGACTACCGCCGGCGCTTTCGGGAAAACGCCGAAGCTGCCGGATTCACGCCGGCGCAATACCGGCCCGCGATCACCGCCGCCGGCGCCATGGTGGGCGAGCTCCCCTGGGTCTGGGCACGTCCGAAGGGCGAAAGCCTGCTGCCGAAGATCGTCCGCTGGGACGGCGTCGAGGCGTTCGAGGCCGCGCTGGCCGCGCGCAAGGGCGTGATCCTCGTTTCGCCGCATCTCGGCAGTTGGGAAACCTTGGGTCAGGCTGTCGGCGAGCGTTTCTTCGAGGCCTACGGCCCGATCACCGCGCTGTTCAGGCCAGCCCGCAAGAAATTCATGGCGGACCTGATCGCAGGCTCCCGGGACCGCCCCGGCCTGCAGACCTTGCCCACCACCTTGGCTGGCGTGCGCGGTCTGATCCGTACGCTTCGCAACGGCGGCTACACCGGCCTGTTGCCGGATCAGGTGCCACCGCTGGGGCAGGGGGTCTGGGCGCCGTTCTTCGGTCGTCCGGCCTACACGATGACGCTGTTGCCCCGCCTCGCGCAACAGACCGGTGCCCGGGTGTTCCTCGGCGTCTGCGAGCGACTGCCGCGTGGGGCCGGCTACGCGATCCGGTTCGAGCCCTTCGACGGCACCGCGATGAGCGACCCCAAGGCCACGCCCGAGGCCGCCGCGACGGCCATGAACGAAGGGATTGCCAGGCTGATTCGCCGTTTGCCGGGCCAGTACGTCTGGGACTACGCGCGCTACAAGCAGCCGCGCGCCGAAGCGGCCGAGGTGGCTTCGTGAGCCTCACTTCGAGACTCGGCATCGCCTTCATGCGAACGCTGGCGCACGTGCCGTTGCCGCTGGTGCGAAGATTCGGCGCGCTGCTCGGACCGGTGCTGCACGTGGCTGCCGTTCCTCGTCGGCGGGTGGTGGATGCGAACCTGGCCGTGTGTTTTCCGGACAAGTCGCCCGCCGAACGCCGCCGCATGGCGCGCGAGACCTTCGTCTATGTGGCCCAGTCATGGCTCGACCGCAGCTGGCTCTGGCATGCGCCGGAAGAGGTCGTCGCGCGGCGGCTCAAGGTGCATGGCGCGGTCAAGGAAATCGACGAGATTGCGCACGGTCACGAACCGACGATCCTCTTCGCGCCACATTTCTACGGCTTGGATGCGGCAGCCACGGCGCTGACGATGCACACGGCCCGGCCTTCGACCACCATCTACACCACCCAGCGGGATCCGATGGTGGACGAGTGGATCCGCGAAGGCCGCAAGCGCTTCGGCAACGTGATCACCCTGAACCGTGTCGATGGCATCAAGCCGATCATTGCGGGGCTGCGCAAGGGCGGGTTGCTGTACCTGCTGCCCGACATGGATTTCGGGCGCGATCAAACCGTGTTCGTGCCCTTCTACGGCGTACAGGCAGCCACCGTGCCGTCGCTGTCGCGCTTCGCGCGGCTGGGCCGGGCCAAGGTGGTGCCGATCGTCTCGAAGCTCACCAAGGATGGCTACGAGATCGAAGTGCTCGAGGCCTGGAAGAACTTCCCTACCGAGGACGTGATGGCCGACACCGCCCTGATGAACCGGCGCCTGGAGGGCTACATCGACACCATGCCCTCGCAGTACTACTGGGTGCATCGCCGCTTCAAGACGCGCCCCGAGGGCGACCCTTCGATCTACTAGGGCCCCCCGGCTTTTCACTTCGGTTCGCTGCGGCAATTCGCCACCCCCCGAGGGGGAGGCCCGGCGGCGGCCGGATCTCCTATTGGGCTCGCCGTATGAAAGCTTCGATCTCGCTGGCGACGAACCGGGGCTGCTCATGGATCAGCCAGTGCGTCGCGCCCGGCACCTTCTTGAGATCGAGTTTCGGCACGTAGTCTTCCAGCCCTTCGAGCAAGCCCGGCAGCAGGGCCGAATCGTCGAGCGCCCACAGCACGAAGGTCGGCGCGGCGACCGTGAGCCGTTCGCGCGGCAGCGTGGGGATCTGGGGTGCCGGCTGGCCGGGCACGGCCGGCTTCATCGGCGTGACGCGATAGAGGTTGCAGGCGCCCGTCAGGCCAGCGTTCCAGACCTCGCGGTACTGGTTCTTCACATCCTCGGTGAGCCAGCCGAAGCCGTCCGGCCCTGCCTTCATCAGCGTGAAGAAGGGCCACATGCGTCGATAGTCGTCGGCCGAGAGCAGGGCTTCGGCATCGGGCCGGGCCAGAAAGTTCATGTAAGCGCTCGCGGCCTGCTGCGCCGGGTTGTTCAGCAATTCGCGCGTGAAAGTACCCGGATGCGGCGAATTGATGATCACCAGCCTGCCGAGCTTTTCGCCGTGCTGGTTGGCGTAGCCCCAGCCGAAGGCGCCGCCCCAGTCATGCGCGACCAGGACCTCGATCTTTCCTTCAGGGTTTTCGGTCGCGGCGAGTTCGGCGACGTCCTGCACCAGCAGATGGGCGCGGTAGGCGGACACCTCGGTGGGCGAACTCGATTTCTCGAAGCCGCGCAGGTTGGGCGCGATGCAGCGGAATCCGCCGTGCTCGGGTTGCGCGAAGTAATCGAGCAGTGCGTCCCAGATGAAGGCGGCCTCGGGAAAGCCGTGCAGGAACACCATCAGCGGGCGTCCCGGCGTGCCGGTCGCGCGGCAACTGAGGGTGGTGCCGTTGGGCAGCTTGCGGGCAAAAGTCTCGATCACGGGTTGTCTCCTTCTTGCTCTTGGTTGGATGTCTCGGATTCAGCCAGAGAGGAGAGTCGCCGTTACCGATCCCTCAGCCCTGTTCGTCGACCTGTGCTGGCGGCTCCGCGGGCTGCTCGCCCTCCGGGTGTACCCAGCGCCAGAGCAATTCGGCCGCTTCGTCCACGCCCTGCTGTTTCAGCGCCGAGAACAGTTTGACCTCGCCGCCGCCGGCCTGCAGTCGCGCAATCGACAGTGCCTTGGCGCCGTCCGAACGCGTGAGCTTGTCCGCCTTGGTCAGCAGCACCAGGAACTTGAGCCCTTGCTCGACCCTGGGGCGAATGACATCCAGCAGGATCTCGTCCAGTTCGGTGAGGCCGTGGCGCGGATCGCACATCAGCACGACGCCACGCAGGCTCTCGCGCGTCATCAGGTAGTTGCCCATCACGCGCTGCCAGCGCAGCTTGGCTTCACGGGGCACGGCCGCGTAGCCGTAGCCCGGAAGGTCGGCCAGCAGCGCGTCGTCGACCTTCTGCTTGCCGACGCCAAACAGGTTGATGTGCTGCGTCCGGCCGGGCGTCTTCGATGCGAAGGCCAGGCGCGTCTGTTGCGTGAGCGTGTTGATCGCCGTCGATTTACCGGCGTTTGAGCGGCCGACGAAGGCGATCTCGGGCAGGTCGAAAGGCGGCAAATGCTCCAACTGGGGCGCGCTGGTGAGGAAGTGGGCGGTGTGCAGCCAGCCCCGGGCGACGCGGGCGCGTTCGGCGGCCGCGGCGTCCACGGCCGGAGCCGTGCGGGAGTAGGGTGCGGCCGGCTTGCGCGGCGGGGTGGTCATCAATGAGCTTTCGGAACGGGGCGCCATTGTAGAATCGCCGGGTTTTGCGCCCTAAATCTAAGCCCCCGATATGAAGTTGTTTGCCAATTTTCTGCTTGCAGCCCTGTTGGGCGTCGCCGCCAGTGCCAGCTTCGCCGCCGACGAGCATGCCGCCAAGCCGGCAGCCGAGGCGCCCCCCAAGGCGGCCAAACCCGATCCGGCCAAGGGCGAGACCATCTTCAATGCCACGCCGGCCAACAGCCAAAGCTGCGCCTCGTGCCACAACGCCGACGGCAATTCGGCCATTGCGGCAAATCCCAAGCTGGCGCAGCAGCATCCCGAATACATCCTCAAGCAGCTTCAGGACTTCAAGTCCGGCAAGCGCAAGAGCGCGATCATGAAGCCGATGGCGGCGGCCCTGTCGGACGAAGACATGCGCAACATTGCGTGGTTCGTAGGCTCCAAGAAGATCAAGACCGGTTATTCGAAGGAAAAAGACCTGGTCGCGCTGGGTGAACGCATCTTCCGCGGCGGCGTTGCGGATCGCCAGATTCCGGCCTGCGCAGGCTGCCACAGTCCAGACGGCGCCGGCATTCCGGCCCAATACCCGCGCCTCGGCGGTCAGCATGCCGATTACACGGTGGCGCAACTCGTCCAGTTCCGCGACAACATCCGCCTGAATTCGGCGCCAATGAACGGTGTGGCCGCCAAGCTCAATGACCGCGAAATCAAGGCTGTGGCCGACTACATTGCCGGCCTGCGCTGATTTGCAGCGGTTCAGCGTGAACTAACCGCCGATAACAAACCCCAAACAAGGCGGGCCGATCCAGTAAGGATGGCCCGCCTTTTTTGCTTCCCACGGTTCGCTCCTCATGTCAGTTTCCACCCACGGCCTTCGAGTCCGTCGCGGTCCCCAAGTGGTCCGCGCGGCGGTGGAGCTGCTGTCGTCGATGCGCTTCGCGATCGCGTTGCTGACGATCATCTGCATCGCATCGATCATCGGCACCGTGCTCAAGCAGCACGAGCCCATCAACAACTACATCAACCAGTTCGGGCCTTTCTGGGCCGAAGTGTTCCGCGCGGCGAAGCTCGATTCGATCTACAGCGCCTGGTGGTTCCTGCTGATCCTTGCGTTCCTCGTGATCAGCACGTCGCTGTGCATCGCCCGCAACACGCCGCGCATCCTGTCGGACCTGAAGACCTACAAGGAAGGCATCAGGGTCCAGAGCCTCAGGGCCTTCGGCCAGCGGGCCGAGACGGTGCTCGACGAGACACCGGACACGGCCGCCAATCGCATCGGCCAGTTGCTGGCCACCGGCGGCTGGAAGGTCAAGCTCCAACACCGCGATGGCGACGGCTGGATGGTGGCGGCGCGCGCAGGCGGGGCGCACAAGCTCGGCTACATCGCCGCGCACGGCGCGATCGTGCTGGTGTGCATCGGAGGCCTGCTCGACGGCGATTTGATCGTGCGGGCGCAGACCTGGTTCGCCGGCAAGAGCGTCTACACCGGCGGCGGCCTCATTGCCGATGTGCCGCCCCAACATCGCCTTTCGCCGCGCAACCCGACCTTCCGCGGCAACATCCTGGTGCCCGAGGGCGCGCAGTCGAGCGTCGCCATCCTCAACCAGTCGGATGGGGTGCTGCTGCAGGATCTGCCTTTCTCCATCGAACTGAAGAAATTCATCGTCGACTACTACTCCACCGGCATGCCCAAGCTGTTCGCGAGCGAGGTGGTGCTTCACGATCGCGAAACGGGCAAGCAGATCCCGGCGCGCATCGAGGTGAATCACCCGGCGAGCTACAAGGGCATCGAGATCTACCAGTCGAGCTTCGACGACGGCGGCTCGACCGTGAAGCTGAAGGCCGTGCCGATGGCTGCCGCGGCCAAGCCCTTCGAGGTCGAAGGCACGATCGGTGGCAGCTCCGAAATCACCAATGGCACCGACCGGCTTACGCTGGAGTACACCGCGCTGCGCGTGATCAACGTCGAGAACTTCGGTGAGAGCGCCGGCGGCGCGATGACGAGCGGCGCCGACGTGCGCAAGGTCGATTTGCACAACAGTCTTGAATCGCGCCTGGGTGCGGCGAACAAGACCAACAAACCGAAGGTGCTGCGCAACATCGGGCCTAGCGTCGGCTACAAGCTGCGCGATGCTGCCGGACAGGCGCGTGAGTATCAAAACCACATGGTTCCGGTCGACACCGGCGACGGACAGCCAGTCTTCCTGCTCGGCATGCGCGAACGGCCAGAGGAGCCGTTCCGCTACCTGCGCGTGCCGGCCGACGAACAGGGGTCGATGGAGACCTTCGTGCGCATGCGTGCGACGCTGGCCGATGACGACGCACGTGCGCGGGCCATCGACCGCTACATCGTGCGAGCGACCGATCCGAAGCGTCCTGAACTCGCCAACCAGCTTCGCTCCTCTGCCGCGCGTGCGCTGGCGCTGTTCGCTGGCGCCGAGCGCGCCAAGACCGATGCCGTGAGCACCGGCGGCTGGCAGGCCATCGCCGAATTCATGGAAGCCAACATTCCTGAGGGCGAGCGGGAGCGCGCCGGGGCGGTGCTGGTGCGCATCCTCAACGACGTGCTGTTCGAGGTGCTCAACGTGAGCCGCGAGAAGGCCGGTCTCGCGGCGATGCCGTCTGACGAAAAGACGCAGACCTTCCTCACCCAGGCAGTGCTGGCCATCAGCGATGCCCATTTCTATCCTGCCCCGGTGGCGTTGATGATGACGGACTTCAAGCAGGTGCAGGCCAGCGTGTTCCAGGTCGCCCGAGCCCCTGGCAAGAACATCGTTTACCTAGGGTGCCTGTTGCTGATCATCGGCATTTTTGCGATGCTGTATGTGCGCGAGCGCAGGCTGTGGGTCTGGCTGGCGAAGGACGATGCCCACCCGCGCGGCACGGCGGCCACCATGGCCTTTTCGGTCAATCGCAAGACCATGGACAGCGATCGTGAATTCGAGCACCTGAAAGAAAAGCTGCTCGCCATCAGGAAAGACACGGCGTCATGACTACCACCACCCTCACGCTCAACGACAGCTGGTTTTCGCGCCGCAACGCCTTCGACTGGATCTTCGCGGTCCTGGTGGCGGCGGGCGGATTTTTTGCGTTCTCGCGCTACGCCGGGTCAATGGACTACTACGAGAAGACCATCCTCGTGGCCGCCATTCCAGCGGCGATCTGGCTGGGTTGGTTCTGGCGGCCGCTGCGCGTGCTGGCGATCGTGGTCGCCTGCGCGGCGCTGCTGGCCATCTTTTCCTATCAGGGCGACCTGGCGCGGGCCGACTCGGTGTTCTGGCTCAAGTACTTCCTGTCTAGCCAGTCCGCAATCCTCTGGATGAGCGTGCTCTTCTTCATGAGCACCCTGTTCTACTGGATCGGCTTCTTCGGCGGCAAGCAGGGCGACACGATGGACCTGATCGGCTCGCGCCTCGCGTGGGCTGCCGTCACCATGGCGCTGATCGGCACGATGGTGCGTTGGTACGAAAGCCATCAGCTCGGCCCGGACATCGGCCACATTCCGGTCAGCAACCTCTACGAGGTGTTCGTCCTTTTCTGCTGGCTGACCGCGGCCTTCTATCTGTATTTCGAATCTCGCTACGGTACGCGTGCGCTGGGTGCGTTCGTGATGCTGGTGGTGAGCGCGGCGGTCGGTTTCCTGCTCTGGTACACGCTGGTGCGCGAAGCCCATGAAATCCAGCCGCTGGTGCCGGCGCTGCAGAGCTGGTGGATGAAGCTGCACGTGCCGGCCAATTTCATCGGCTACGGCACTTTTTCGTTGGCGGCGATGGTCGCGTTCGCCTATCTCATCAAGGAGCAGGCGAGTGAGACGCGCTGGTACAAGCTCACGCCGATCTGGCTGCTGGGCGTGGCGCTGTGTTTCGTGCCGGTGGCGTTCCGCCAGCGGGTGCAGGAGGCCGGCGGAAGCTACTGGGTGGGCTACGCGGCGATATCGGCGCTGATCGCCGCAGGCATTCTGCTGGGCCGCAAGCGCATTGCAGCACGCCTGCCGGCCAATGAAGTGCTGGATGACGTGATGTACAAGTCCATCACGGTCGGCTTCGCGTTCTTCACGATTGCCACCGTCCTTGGCGCCCTGTGGGCGGCCGATGCATGGGGTGGCTACTGGAGCTGGGATCCCAAGGAGACTTGGGCGCTGATTGTCTGGCTCAACTATGCGGCCTGGCTGCACATGCGGCTGGTGAAGGGGCTGCGCGGCACCGTGGCGGCGTGGTGGGCCCTGGGCGGGCTGGCGGTGACGACCTTTGCCTTTCTCGGCGTCAACATGTTCCTGAGTGGCTTGCACAGCTACGGCACCTTGTAGGCGTCGGCGCGCGGAATTTTCCGGATGAAGTGAACCAAAGGCGCGTTCTTCGCGTAACCGGATCATCGTTGGCAACGAACTCATCTGGGCACAGCAATTCAGGCGAAAGGCAACCATGTTGATTCAATCCCGTGACAACGGCTTCATCCACCCGCATTCGAGCGAGATCACTCCGCGGGGCGTCTACGAAGGCCGGCGCGACATGCTCAAGTGGCTGGCCGGCGGCGCGGCCGGTGCGGCCATGGCGTCATGGGCCGCCCGCGACGCACTGGCGCAAGTTGCGGCGCCGGGCAAGCTGGCGCCATTGCCGGGCGCGAAGTCGACTGTCCCTGGCGCACAGACCATGGAAAAGGTCAGCGACTACAAGGACGTGACCAGCTACAACAACTACTACGAGTTCGGTACCGACAAGGGCGACCCGGTCAAGAACGCCGGCACGCTCAAGACGAAGCCGTGGACCGTCGAGGTCGAAGGCCTCGTCAAGAAGCCCGGCAAATACGGCATCGAGGATCTGATCAAGCTCAGCGCACAGGAAGAACGCATCTACCGGCTGCGCTGCGTCGAAGGCTGGTCAATGGTCATTCCGTGGGTAGGCTATTCGCTGGCCGAGCTCATCAAGAAGGTCGAGCCGCAGGGCAATGCCAAGTACGTCGAGTTCATCACCCTCGCGGATCCCAAGACCATGCCCTTCGTCGGTTCGCGCATCCTCGACTGGCCCTATGCCGAGGGGCTGCGCATGGACGAGGCGATGCATCCGCTCACGCTGCTGACCTTCGGCATGTATGGCGAGGTGCTGCCCAACCAGAACGGCGCGCCGGTACGCATCGTGGTGCCATGGAAGTACGGCTTCAAGAGTGGCAAGTCGATCGTCAAGATCCGCTTCGTTGAGAAGGAACCCGGCACCGCCTGGAACAAGGCCGCGGCACAGGAATACGGCTTCTATTCCAACGTGAACCCGAACGTGGACCATCCGCGCTGGAGCCAGGCGACCGAGCGCCGCATCGGCGATGGCGGCGGGCTGTTCGCCAAGCGAACCAAGACGCAGATGTTCAACGGCTACGAAGCGCAGGTCGGCCAGCTCTACGCGGGCATGGACCTGAAGAAGTTCTACTGAGCCGGGCCTGTCGTGAACAAGCTCCTGATGCATCCGGCGGCCAAGCCGCTGGTGTTCGTGCTGTGCCTGCTGCCCTTCGCGTGGCTGTTCTACGGTGCACTCACCAACGGGCTGGGCGCCAATCCGGCGGAGCACCTGATCCGCTCGATGGGCGACTGGACGCTTCGATTCATCTGCATCGTGCTGGCCGTCACGCCGCTGCGGGTGATCACCAAGTTGAATTCGCTGGCGCGCTTCCGGCGGATGCTGGGCTTGTTCGCATACTTCTATGTCGTCGTGCACCTGCTGAGCTACAGCTGGTTCGACATGGGTTTCGACGTACCCGAGATCGCGAAGGACATCGCCAAGCGACCATTCATCCTGGTGGGGTTCTCTGCCTTTGTGCTGCTTACGCCGCTGGCCGCGACCTCGTTCAACCGGGCCATCAAGGCGTTGGGGGCCAAGCGGTGGCAGACGCTCCACAAGCTGGTGTATGTCATCGCCGGGCTCGGCCTGTTGCACTTCTTCTGGATGCGCGCCGGCAAGAACAACTTCTCCGAAGTGTTTGTTTACGCCACGATCATCGCAGTGCTCCTCGGGTGGCGTGTATGGAACTACGCCAGCAAGAAGCCGCGACCCAGTGGCGCGCTCAGTCGGCCAGCCGCTCGCTGAGCAACTGGTCGTCGATGGTCTCGCGGCGACGAATCAGGGTGGCGCGTCCGCCGCTGACCAACACTTCGGGCGCACGCCCGCGAGTGTTGTAGTTGCTGGCCATCGCCATGCAATAGGCGCCTGCGGAAAGCACCGCGAGGAGGTCGCCCGATTGCACCTTCAATGCGCGGTCGCGGCCGATCCAGTCACCGCTTTCGCAAACGGGGCCCACGACATCGTAGGTGACGACATGGGCGTCGGCGCGTTCCGCTGCCACCGGGACAATCTGGTGAAAGGCCTGGTACATCGCCGGTCGAGGCAGGTCGTTCATCGCCGCATCGACGATGCAGAAGTTCTTGTCTTCGCCAGGCTTCGTGTAGAGCACCTCGGTCACGCACACACCCGCGTTGCCGACCAGCGAACGTCCGGGTTCGACGATCAACCGGCGCTGGCCGAAGCCTCGCGCGTCGAGGCGGGCAAGAAGCTGGTGCCAGAGCGCATCGGCAGCGGGCGGCGTGTCGCCGTTGTAGTCGATGCCGAGTCCGCCCCCGAAGTCCAGGTGGTGCAGCGCAATGCCCGTCTTCTCGATGGCTTCGACGAGGTCGAGCACGCGCTCCAGCGCCTCCAGATAGGGCGAGGCGTCGGTGATCTGCGAGCCGATGTGGCAGTCGATGCCGACCACCTTCAAGCCCTTCAGCGACGCGGCGTGCTGATAGATCGCGACCGCGCGGTCATGGGCAATGCCGAACTTGTTGCCCTTCAGGCCGGTCGAGATGTAGGGATGCGTCTTAGGATCGACGTTGGGATTGATGCGCACGCTGATCGACGCGATGCGGCCTTCCTGGAGCGCAACTTCGTTGAGCACGTCGATTTCGGCTTCGCTTTCCACGTTGAAGCATCCGATGCCCGCTGCAAGGGCCTGGCGCATCTCGCCGCGCGTCTTGCCGACGCCGGAGAAGATCACCATGGCCGGGTTCGCGCCCGCTGCCAGCACGCGCGCGAGTTCACCGCCGGAGACGATGTCGAAACCGCAGCCGGCTTCGGCGAAGACGCGCAGGACACCGAGCGACGAGTTCGCCTTGATCGCATAGCAAACCATGGCGTCGCGACCCTCGAACCCGCGCTGGTAGGCGGCCAGGGCATCGAGCATCCATTGCCTGGAGTAAACGAAGAGGGGAGTGCCGTGCTCGCGAGCGAGTGCGGAGAGCGCCTGGCCTTCGACATGCAGGACGCCGTCCTTGCGTGCGACGTGCGGGTGGCCTGGGAGGTGCGCGGGAGTGTTCATTCCACATTCCCCTTCTTGGCCGGGGCGCCGCTGGCTGGCGCGGGGGCCTGTGCGGGCTTGGCCGCCGCGTCCTGTGCGGAAGATGAGCCTGGCAGCAGCAATTCCGGCAGCGTCGCGCGGTTTTTTGCGGCAGCTTCCGTCGGGAGGTAAAGCGCACCTCTCTGGCCGCAGGCGGTCAGGCCGACCCCAACGAGCGCGAGGCCTACGGCGCTCACTAGAATTTGGCGAACATTCAACATGGCGAAATTGTAATGACCGACCCCGAGTACATGGACCGCGCGGAAGCAGCGCTTGCGGCGATCGAACGAAGCTGCGATCGCATCAACGACGAGACCGACGTCGATATCGACAATCAGCGTGTGGGCGGCATGATCACGATCACCTTCGGCAACGGCAGCCAGTTGATCGTCAATCTCCAAAAACCGTTGCAGGAAATCTGGCTGGCGGCTCGTTCTGGCGGTTATCACTACCGCCACGACGGCCGTGCCTGGGTCGACACCAAGACGAACGAGGAATTCTTCGGCAATCTGTCGCGCGAAGCGACGCTGCAAGCCGGCCAGGCGCTCGAGTTCGCGGCTGCCTGACCGATCAATTGCGGAAGAGATCGAGGATGCGGTTGCGCTCTTCCGGCGCGGGCGCAGCGCCGATGGGGGCGCCCGAGATCGCCTCAGCCGGCGGCGTCGGCCCGGTCTCTACGCCCAGCGCCGCGACGCCGCGGCCCGGTGCATAGTCGTCGTAGTACCACTCGCCGCCGACGTTGACCACGCCGGAAGGCGCGGGAACCTCGGCCACGGGAACGCCCTTGATGGCCGTCTCCATGTAGGTGATCCAAATCGGCAGGCTCAGGCCGCCGCCCGTTTCGCGATCGCCGAGCTTGCGCGGCGTGTCGTAGCCCATCCATGCCACGGCCGTCATGGTCGGCTGAAATCCGGCGAACCAGGCGTCCAGCGAATCGTTGGTGGTGCCGGTCTTGCCGTAGATGTCGGTGCGCTTGAGCGTGGCCTGTGCCTTGGCCGCGGTGCCGCCGCTCGCCACGGATTGCAGCAAGCTGTCCATGATGTACGCGTTGCGTTGCGGGATCGCACGCAGGGTTTCGTTGAGCAGTGGCGGCTGCTTGTCGACCAGGACCTTGTCCTTGTGGTCGGTCACGCGAGTTACGAGGTAAGGATTGACGCGGTAGCCGCCATTGGCGAACACCGAATACGCGGTCGCCATCTGCATCGGCGTGACGGAACCTGCGCCCAGTGCCATCGGCAGGTAGGCCGGATGCTTTTCACGTTCGAAGCCGAAATTGGTAATCCAGTCCTGTGCGTAGCGCGTGCCGATCGACTGCAGGATCCGGATCGAAATCATGTTCTTCGATTTCATCAGCGCGCGGCGCATGGACATCGGTCCCTCGAAATTGCCGTCGTAGTTCTTCGGCTCCCAGGGCTGGCCACCGGTCGTCCCCGCGTCGAAGAACAGGGGCGCGTCGTTGATCACCGTGCCGGGGGTGAAGCCCTTTTCGAGCGCGGCCGAATAGATGAACGGCTTGAAGCTGGATCCCGGCTGGCGCCATGCCTGCGTGACGTGGTTGAACTTGTTCTTGTCGAAGTCGAAGCCGCCGATCATGGCTTTCACGGCGCCGTCGCGCGGATCCATGGCGACGAAGGCGCCTTCCACCTCGGGGAGCTGGGTGATTTCCCATGCGCCCTTCGGTGTCTTGGCGACCCGGATCACCGCGCCGCGGCGAATCTTGATGTTGGGCGGTGCCTTGTCCGACAGCCCAGATTGGGCAGGCTTGAGGCCGTCGCCGACGATCTGCAGGGTGTCGCCATTGCCGCGCACCGCAGTGATCTCCTTGGTGCTGGCCTTCAACACCACCGCCGACATCACATCGCCGTTGTCCGGATGGTCGGCCAGCGCGTCATCAACTGCTTCGTCGAGTTCCTTCGGGTTGTTGGGCAGGTCGACGAACTTCTCGGGGCCGCGATAGATCTGGCGGCGCTCGTAGTCCATGATGCCCTTGCGCAGGGCCCGGTACGCCGCGGCCTGATCGGCAGCGACGAGCGTGGTGTAGACCTTGAGTCCGCGTGTGTAAGTGCTGTCGCCGTACTGCGCATACATCAGCTGCCGCACGGTCTCGGCGACGTATTCGGCGTGCAGGCGAGTCGGGTCCGCCGCGTCCCGCAGGTGCAGCTCTTCCTTCTTGGCTTCGGCCGCCTGGTCGGCCGTGATGAATCCGGCTTCCTGCATGCGGTCGATCACATACAACTGACGCCCGCGTGCGCGTGCTGGGTTGTTGACCGGGTTGTTGGCTCCGGGCGCCTTCGGCAATCCGGCCAGCATGGCCGCCTGCGCGATCGTGATGTCCGACAACGGCTTGCCGAAATAGGCCTCCGATGCCGCCGCAAACCCGTAAGCGCGATTGCCCAGGTAAATCTGGTTCAGATAGATCTCGAGGATCTGGTCCTTGGTGAGCAGATGCTCCAGCTTGAAGGTCAGCAGAACCTCATAGATCTTGCGGGTCAGTGTTTTTTCGGAGCTTAGATACACATTCCGCGCCACCTGCATCGTGATGGTCGAGGCCCCCTGGCTCTTGACCCGATTCATGTTCGCGAGGCCGGCGCGCAGCATGCCCTTGTAGTCGACGCCACCATGGTCGTAGAAGCGGGTGTCCTCGGCAGCCAGGACGGCATCTTTCATCACCTTCGGGATGGTCGAGATGGGCGTCAGATTGCGGCGCTCTTCGCCGAATTCACCGATCAAGATGCCTTCGGAGGAAAAAACACGCAGTGGCAACTTAGGGCGGTAATCCGAAAGTTCGGATATGTCGGGCAAGTTCGGATAGGCGACTGCCAGGGCAACGGCGATCACACAGATCACGGCAACAGCGCCCGCCGCGGCGATCCCCAGAGCCCACAATACGATGCGCATCAGCCAGGTCAACCAGGTTGAGCGTTTGGGCTTGGAAGAGGGGGCCTTGGATGGCCCTTTGGGTCGAGTTGTTTCGGGCATTGAGGCTGTTGAAGTCAGCGAGCATTATAAAAACGTGGCTCTCCAAGACGGTCCGTCCGTAGCAGTTAGGACCCAAGTACTCTTATTTGTGACGTAAGTTGCAGATCGGAACCGTTACGTCGACTTTTGACAACGATTGACGCTGCACTGGGGATTCGCCGCTTGGTTGGCATTGTCCCTTGCTGCTAGCATGCAACCACTCGCAATTTTTTCCAATCGTTACAAACGGATGGGATCTAACTTGACTGCTCTGGGATCGTTGTTTCGCCGTCAGCCCGCGCCACTGCTCGGGTTAGACGTCAGTTCGTCCAGCGTCAAACTGGTCGAGCTTGGCCGTGACGCGAGCGGCAAGTTGGTACTCGAGCGATGTGCGATCGAGCCGCTCGAGCGCGGTTGGATCACGGACGGCAACGTGGAAAAGTTCGACGAAGTCGCCGAAGCCGTCCGCCGCGTCGTGCGCAAGAGTGGCACGCGGACCAAGAACGTCGCACTGGCCTTGCCGCCATCCGCCGTCATTACCAAGAAGATTGTCCTGCCGGGTGGCATGAGTGAGCAGGAACTCGAAATTCAGGTCGAGTCCGAAGCCAATCAATACATCCCCTTTTCGCTCGACGAAGTCAGCCTCGATTTCTGCGTCATCGGCCAAAGCGCCAATTCGGCAGGCGACGTCGAAGTGCTGATTGCAGCGTCCCGCAAGGAAAAGGTTCAGGACCGCCAGGGTTTGGCCGAGGCGTCCGGTCTGAAGGCTGTGATTCTGGATGTGGAGTCCTACGCTTCGCGCCTTGCGACGGCCCGCTTGATCGAGCAGCTTCCAGGCCAGGGTCGCGATGCGGTGGTTGCACTGTTCGAAGTGGGTGCCTTCACGACCAGCATGCAGGTTCTGCGGAACCAGGAAGTGCTTTACGACCGTGACCAGGCTTTCGGCGGCGCTCAGCTCACGCAGCTCATCGTTCGACAATATGGTTTCTCTGCTGAGGAGGCCGAAGCCAAGAAGCGGAGCGGGGAATTGCCTGACGACTATGGATCGGGAGTCCTCAAGCCTTTTGTGGCGAGCATCGCGCAGGAAATTGCGAGGGCGCTTCAGTTCTTCTTTACCAGTACGCCGCACAATCGCGTCGACTACGTCTTGCTGGCAGGGGGCTCGGCTGCACTGCCAGGCCTGACGAGCGCAGTCACGCGCCAGACTTCCTTTGCCTGCTCGCTCGTAAATCCGTTCGATGGAATGGAAATCGGCAGCGGAATCCGTGAGAAGAAGGTACGACGCGAAGCGCCGTCCTATCTGACATCGTGCGGCCTCGCGATGCGGAGGTTTCTGCAGTGATCTTGATCAACCTGCTCCCGCACCGGGAGGCTGCGCGCAAGCGCCGGCGCGAGTCCTTCTACGCCACGCTGGGACTGTCCGCAGTATTGGGTGGTGTCATCGCCGGACTGGCATTTCTCTGGTACCAGGCCCAGATTTCCGGCCAGCAGTCGAAGAACGGCCTGTTGCAGTCCGCGATCACGAAGCTAGAAGCGGAAATCAAGGAAATCTCGACCCTGCAGGCCGAAATTGCCGCCTTGAGAGCCAGGCAACAAGCCGTCGAGGACCTGCAGGGCGACCGCAATATGCCCGTCCATTTGCTCAATGAACTCGTTCGGCAGTTGCCCGACGGGGTCTACCTGACAAGCATGAAGCAGGACAACCAGGCCGTCACGCTGCAAGGCATGGCCCAATCCAACGAGCGCGTGTCCGAGCTGCTTCGCAATCTTGGCAACAACAGCCCGTGGCTGGTCAAGCCGGAACTCATTGAAATCACGTCGGGCAATGTCAGCCTGAGCCCGCGCGATCAGCGTCGCGTCGCGAACTTCACGATGCGCATCGGCCTCAAGCGACCCACCGAGGCACAGAAAGCCGCCGCACCAGCGGGCAAGGCTGCGGCGCCTGCACCCAAAGGATAGGCGTTCATCATGGCAACAAAACGCTCATCCCCGAAGATCGATCTCGCGACCGCCATGCGGCGCTTCGGTCAGCAGTTCCAGGGCCTCAATCCGAACGATCCCTCGGTCTGGCCGGCAGTTCCGCGATACGCCTTGTGCGTCGCAGTCGCGGCGATGGTGCTGGTGGCCTTGTGGTTCGTGTGGCTCACCAATTCGAACGACGAACTCGAAGCCGAGCGCGCCAAGGAAGTCACGCTCAGGGCGGACTACCAGAAGAAGGTCGCGCAGGCCGCCAATCTCGAGTTGCTGAAGAAGCAGCGCGAGCAGGTCCAGCAATACGTCACGCTCCTCGAAAAGCAGCTGCCGAGCAAGGCGGAAATGGATGCCCTGCTTTCGGACATCAACCAGGCGGGCCTCGGGCGCAGCCTGCAGTTCGAGTTGTTCCGCCCAGGCCAGATTTCGGTCAAGGATTACTACGCCGAACTGCCAATCGCCGTGCGCGTGACGGGTCGCTATCACGACATGGGCGCCTTTGCCGCTGACGTTGCAAACCTTTCCCGCATCGTGACCTTGAACAACCTGTCCGTCACGCCGCAGAAGGATGGAGGCCTGGTCATGGACGCGACGGCCCGGACCTATCGTTATCTGGATGAGGAAGAACAAGCCATGCAGAAACGAGCTGCCGCGGAGGCAAAGAAGAAATGAGATCGCTCCGTTTTCTCTGGCTTGGCGTGGCCGCGGTCAGCCTGAGCGGCTGCTTCGGCTCCGAGCAGGAGGATCTTCAGCGCTGGATGGACAACGAGCGGGCGCAGGTTCGCCCGACGGTGCCGCCCATCACCGAGCCGAAGAAATTCACGCCCCAGGCTTACACGGAAGGCGCGGTCATCGAGCCTTTCAACATGCAGAAGTTGACGCAGGCACTGCGCCGCGACTCGAGCCAGCCCAGCACCTCTGGTCTGATTGCACCGGAACTCACGCGTCGCAAGGAGGCCCTGGAGGCCTTCCCGCTCGATTCGATGGCGATGGTGGGCAGCCTGAACCGAAACGGACAGCCGGTCGCGCTGATCAGTGTCGACAAGCTGCTCTATCAGGTTCGGATGGGCAACTATCTGGGACTCAACTACGGGCGCATTACCCGTATCAGTGAAACCGAACTCGCCTTGCGTGAAATCGTGCAGGACGCCGCCGGTGAATGGATTGAACGCGTGGCGACTCTGCAGTTGCAAGAGAGGACGAAATGAATCAACAAAAATCAATGTTCGCACGCTGGCTGCGCGTTGCCGGTGCGGCTGTCCTCGCGTTGAGCGCGGCGGCCGCCGCTCATGCGCAGAATGCCATCGAATCGGTCACGAGCTCGATGCAATCGGGCGCCGAGGTCATTCGGATCGACTTCACCCAGCCCCTCACGGCGCCGCCGGCGGGCTTTGCCATTCAATCGCCGGCGCGCGTTGCCCTCGATTTCCCCGGTGTGACGAACGCGATCGGCCGGTCGGCGATCGAGGTCAACCAAGGCAATCTGCGTTCGGTGAATGTCGTTCAGGCTGGCGAACGGACGCGCCTGGTGCTGAACCTCAAGCAAGCCACTGCGTACAAGACAGAGATCCAGGGCAAGTCCCTTCTGGTCTCGCTGGAACCTGTGCCGGGTGCCGCCCTGGTCGCTTCGATGCCCTCCGCGTTCGCGGAGAACCGGAACCGTGACACCTTGCCGTTGCGCGACGTCGATTTCCGCCTGGGTTCGGACAACACCGGCCGCGTGATTGTCGATCTGGCTAACAACCAAGTGGGCGTCGACATCCGCCAGCAAGGCAAGAACCTCGTGGTCGAGTTCACGAAATCGACCTTGCCGGAAGGCCTGCGCCGCCGGCTCGACGTTTCGGATTTCGGCACGCCCGTTCAACTCGTGACGACGCAGCAAGCGGGTGACCGCGTGCGGATGACCATCGAGCCCAAGGGAGACTGGGAGCACAGCGCCTATCAGAGCGAAAACCAGTTCGTCGTTGAAGTCCGCCCCCGCAAGGTCGACCCGACCAAGCTGACGCAGGGCGTTGGCTACACGGGTGAAAAGCTCTCGCTGAACTTCCAGAACATCGAAATCCGTTCGCTACTTCAGGTGATTGCCGACTTCACGAACTTCAACATCGTGACATCCGATTCCGTGACCGGAGCGCTCACGCTTCGGCTGAAAGATGTGCCCTGGGATCAGGCGCTGGACATCATCATGCAGGCGAAAAACCTGGGCATGCGCAAGAACGGCAGCGTTCTGTGGATCGCGCCCAAGGACGAAATCAACGCGAAGGAAAAGCTGGAGTTCGAGGCGCAGGCCGCCATCCAGAACCTGGAGCCGCTTCGCACCCAGTCGTTCCAGCTCAACTACACCAAGGCGGTTGCGATTGCCGCGGGCCTGACGGGTACCGGCGCAGGCGCGGGCAGCGGTGGCGGTGCAGGCACGGCCTCTCGCATCCTGAGCCCCCGCGGTAGCGTGATCGCCGAGTCCCGAACCAATCAGCTCTTCGTTTCGGACATCCCGTCGCGTCTGACCCAGGTGGCTGAGTTGATCCAGAAACTGGACGTTCCGGTGCGCCAGGTGCTGATCGAGGCTCGCATCGTCGAAGCGTCGGACACCTTCGGCAAGTCGCTGGGCGTCAAACTGGGCGGCGGCATTATCAATACGAATGGCACGATTGGTGCGAACCCAATCGTGACGCCGAATCCGGTTGTCAACGGCGTTTTCGCCAACCAGCCCACTGCGACCACGGTCTTCACGGGTTCCAACTTCGTGAACCTGCCCTCCACTGGCGTCGCGGGGAACGGCAATTCGCCGGGCACCTTTGCTATTTCACTTTTCAATTCGAGCCTGTCGAGAATTCTCAACCTGGAGATCTCGGCGTTGGAGGCTGACGGCAAGGGCAAGGTGGTCTCGAGTCCACGCGTGGTCACGGCCGATCAGACGAAGGCGCTGATCGAACAGGGCACTGAACTCCCTTATCAGGTCGCGACCTCGAGCGGTGCCACCTCCATTGCCTTCCGCAAGGCGAATCTCAAGCTCGAAGTGACCCCTCAGATCACCCCCGAGGGCAACATCATTCTGACGCTGGACGTCAACAAGGACACGGTGGGTCAAGCCACAACGGCCGGCTTTGCCATCAATACGAAGCACGTCCAAACGGAAGTGCTGGTTGAAAACGGCGGCACGGTCGTCATCGGCGGAATCTTCGAATTGACTGAAGCAGTCGATGAGTCGCGCATTCCGGTACTCGGAGAGGTCCCCTATTTGGGCGGACTTTTCCGGACGCGGAATCGCACGGCGAACAAGACGGAAATGCTTGTCTTCATCACGCCGAAGATGATCACCGACCGCAACGCGGCTCGCTAACCAAATTCAAGACCAAGTTCAAGGGAACCGATGAGATACAGGAATATTCTGGCCGCCACGCTGGTAGCGGGGGCATTGATTTCGTGCGGCGGCGGCGGTAGCCCGGGCCTGCCTCCTGCGACGGCGCCTGCCACTGGGACTGGCGGATCGACCGACCAGCCCGCAGTTGCTACGGCGAAGGTCACGGTCGATGTGCTGAACGGAAGTGGGACATCCACCACCTCTATTTCTGGCGTGGAAATCGCTCAGGTCAAGGCGGTGTTGAAGGATGCCAACGGGGCCCCAGTGCCTGGAGCCATCGTGACCTTCAGTGAAGCTAGTGGGTCACTGTTGACGTATGCGCCTGCCTCCAAGACAGCATTGACGGACACAACCGGCGCAGCCGTCGTGGAAATCCGTGCAGCCTCATCGTCGAACACAGGCGCAACGACCGTTGCCGCAGGCGCCATGGTCGGGGGAGCAACTGTCACCGCGCAAAAATCAATCGCTATCACGAGCGCACCGTCCACCGGTGCGGTTGATCCGCAGGTGCTGGCGAATGCGATCAGCTTCCTGAGCGTCGATCCAGCGGATAAGTCGATCGTGCTTCAAGGGTCCGGCGGCACTGGTCGTCTGGAATCCGCAACGCTCCGGTACCGGGTCGTGGACACCAACAACAGTCCCGTGAAGGGAGCTCAGGTGGCATTTACGGTCAGCCCACCCAACGATGTGACGCTCAACATCCCGAATGCGGTCAGCGATTCGGACGGTGTTGTGGTCACGACGGTGTCCTCGAAGAGCACCCCGACTGCGGTCCGCGTCACTGCGACCATCGCCGGCAAGGCGATCAGCTCACTGTCCGATCAGTTGACCGTGACTACGGGTGTCCCGACTCAGGCGGGTTTCGACCTGGCAGCCAGCAAGTACAACATGAACTCGAACCTGTCGGGTGATTCGTCGACCATCACCGTGAAGCTCCGTGATGCCAACGGCAATCCGGTGGCCGATGGTGTGCCGGTCGTGTTCACGGCCACCCATGGTGTGGTGGGTACGTCGGGTCGTGGCGGTTGCCTGACGTCCAATGGTGAATGCGCGGTGGAATTCCGCGTGCAGGAGCCGCGATCGGCCGATGGCGTATTGGCCCTCGTGACGGCATCGACACAACTTGGCGACGGTTCGACGATCGGCAAAGCACTCGACTTCCGCATGGTCGATGTTGGTTTGCTCGACGTGTTCATCGCTGCAACCGGTGGAAGCGCGATCCCTAAATTGGGGGGCGTAGCTAGGGTGGGGGGAATGTCCACTTGTGATGCGACAACGTTCACCTTCTACGTTGGAACCCCAGGGAACTTCCCGCCGGCCGCAGGCACAACGATCGCGCTGAAGCCGATTACGGCAGGATTGACAGCAACACTGGTCTCGGCGTCGCCGGTTCAAGATCAACTGAGCAATCCGCCGACCCGGGAACGGCTGGTCTTCCAGCTTGCTCAGGGTGCGCCGCTCTGCCCACAAGGTGGTACGCCGTCTCATGCCGAATTCGACATCAGTTTCACCATCGGCGGCATCACGATGACGCGTAGCCTGTCGGTGAACTGAGGCGGCAGACGTAAGAGCAAAGAGGCGGCAAATTTGCCGCCTCTTTTTTCGCCTGAATCCGCGGCCGTGGGCGGTGATATCTTCGCAAGCTATGCATTCCGCCGTGCCCCGCGTTCGCCTCCCCTCTGCCTTTAGCCCCGCGCTCCCCGCCCGCGCAGATGAATAACATGGCGGTCGCACTCGTCGGCTTGCCCGGCGCCGGCAAATCCGCAGTGGGCCGGCGCCTCGGGCAACGTCTCCAGCTCCCCTTCATTGACAGCGATCACGTGATCGAAGAGCGGATAGGCTGCTCGATCCGCGACTATTTCGAGCGCGAGGGGGAAGGGAGCTTCCGTGATCTCGAACAAGCCGTCATCGCGGAACTCGCGGCGGCGCCGCATGGCATCGTGGCGACGGGCGGAGGAGCCGTGCTGCGGGAAGCCAACCGTGCGGCCTTGCGATCGGGTTTCCATGTGATCTACCTTCGATCGGCGCCCGAGGACTTGTTCCGGCGTCTGCGCCATGACGTCAAGCGGCCGCTGCTGCAGGTTGCGGACCCGCTCGGGCGCCTGCGTGAGCTCTACGACGCGCGAGACCCCCTCTATCGCGAGGCCGCGCACGACATCGTCGAGACAGGGCGGCCGACGGTCGCGATGCTCGTCAACATCATCGTTATGCAGCTCGAACTGGCGGGCATCGCTTCGCCGCCCCCGGGCGAGGATCTTCCCGACTGAGAGAGTGTGTTTCGGCGTGCACCTAAACTCGGGGCATGCCTTTGTCCGCCTCCCCTGAACGCGTCGAGATCGAACTCGGCGAGCGCAGCTACTCGATCCTGATCGGCGCCGGCCTGCTCCACGAGCCGGGTCATTTCGCGACGTTGCCCTCTGCAGCGACCGCCCTGATCGTCACCAACACAACGGTCGCGCCCCTCTATGCAAAGGCGCTGCAAACAACGCTGGCGGGCCGCTTCCGCGCGGTCCATGTGCTTGAACTGCCGGATGGCGAGGCCTACAAGGACTGGCAGACCCTGAACCTGATCTTCGATGCGCTCCTCGGCCATGGCAGCGACCGCAAGACCGTGCTTTTTGCGCTGGGCGGTGGCGTTGTCGGCGACATGACCGGCTTTGCGGCTGCCAGCTACATGCGAGGCGTGCCCTTCGTCCAGGTGCCGACCACCTTGCTGGCGCAGGTCGATTCCTCCGTTGGAGGCAAGACGGCGATCAATCACCCGCTCGGGAAGAACATGATCGGGGCGTTCTACCAGCCTCGTCTCGTGCTGTGCGATCTCTCGACCCTGGAGACACTGCCGCCGCGAGAGATGAGTGCCGGCCTAGCCGAGGTCATTAAGTACGGGCCCATCCACGACATGGAGTTCCTCGACTGGATCGAGGCCCACATCGACGCCCTGGTCGCGCGCGATCCTTCGGCGCTGGCGCATGCCGTCAAGCGCAGTTGCGAGATCAAGGCGGCCGTCGTTGGCCAGGACGAACGGGAAACGGGTCTGCGCGCGATTCTCAATTTCGGCCATACCTTCGGTCACGCGATCGAATCGGGGCTTGGCTATGGTGAGTGGCTGCACGGCGAGGCGGTGGGTTGCGGCATGGTCATGGCCGCGCATTTGTCGCAGCGGCTCGGCGGCATCGACGCTGCCTTCGTGCAGCGACTCACTGCGCTGATCCAGCGCGCGGGTCTGCCCGTCGTCGCACCTGCGCTCGGTGCGGAGCGCTATCTGGAATTGATGCGCATCGACAAGAAATCGGAGGCTGGCGAGATCCGTTTTGTCGTGCTGGACAAGCCCGGTTCAGCCATCATGCGTGGCGCTCCCGATGCGATGGTGCGCGAGGTGCTTGCGCAATGCTGCGCCGCCTGAATTCTCGGCTGGGCTGCGCAGCATGAGCCTCGCGCCCTACGCCTCCGATCCCGCCATGTCGCGCGGACGCAGGCACCCCGAACTGCCGGCGCCCACGCGCGATGCGTTCCAGCGCGATCGCGACCGCATCGTGCATTCGACGGCGTTCCGCCGCCTTGTCTACAAGACGCAGGTATTCCTGAATCACGAAGGGGATCTGTTCCGCACGCGGCTCACCCATTCGCTCGAAGTCGCGCAGCTCGGCCGCTCGATCGCACGCGCGCTCCGACTCAACGAGGATCTGGTCGAAGCGATCGCCCTGGCGCACGACCTTGGCCACACGCCCTTCGGGCACGCCGGCCAGGATGCGCTCGATGAGTGCATGCGGGAGCACGGAGGGTTTGAACACAACCTGCAGAGCCTGCGTGTCGTGGATGAACTCGAGCATCGCTACCCGCAGTACGACGGCCTCAACCTGAGCTTCGAGACGCGCGAAGGCATTCTCAAACACTGTTCGCGTGCCAATGCAGAGCGCATCGAGGCCGCCGAGCCGGGCGGCGTGGCGCGACGATTCTGTGACCGCACGCAGCCGGGGCTGGAAGCGCAGTTGTGCAACCTTGCCGACGAGATCGCCTACAACGCTCATGACATCGACGATGGCGTGAGATCGGGGCTGATCAGCATCGAGCGATTGAGCGAGGTGGCCTTGTTCGATCGCTATCGCCGCGAGGCGCTGGCGGAGTATCCGCAGCTTCATGGACGACGGGTTCTCTACGAGACGATCCGGCGGATGCTCAGCGCGCAGGTCTATGACGTGATCGATGCGACGCGCGGTGCGCTCGAGGTCACGGCGCCGGCCGATGCGGATGCTGTCCGCCGCGCGACGCCGCTGGTGCTCTTCAGCAAGGCCATGCGGTCCGAATCGACCGACCTCAAGCGCTTCCTTTTTCACAACTTGTATCGGCACGAACGGGTGATTCAGACGGCCAATCAGGCGCAAGGGGTGGTTCGCGCTTTGTTCGCCGCATACCTCGATGCGCCGGCGGAGATGCCGGAGGGATACGGGCAGCGCGAGGACCGACATCGCGCGGTGGCGGACTATATTGCCGGGATGACCGATCGATTCGCGATCCGTGAATACGAGCGGCTCACGGGGCGACGGTGGGTCGAATGAGCGGCGTGTCGATCCCGCGGGCCCGCATTCCCGCCTCGGCGCTGGCCGTCGTGGCCGCAGGAGTTGCCGCCGCGTTGCATCTGGGCAAGTTGCCGCCGGCGGTGCCTGCCTTGCAAGCGAGCCTGGGCATCGGATTGGTCGAAGCGGGTTTCCTCCTGTCGCTTGTCCAGGTTGCGGGCATGACGCTCGGCATCTTCGTCGGACTGGCCGCGGACACGATCGGATTGCGGCGCAGCATGCTCGCCGGGTTGGTGGTGGTCACCATCGCGAGCGTTCTTGGCGGACTGGTGGGGGTCTGGGTTGCAGACGGCGCGCAGGCTTTGCCTTGGTTGCTGGCCCTTCGGGCGCTCGAAGGCGTTGGATTTCTCCTGGCAGTGATGCCGGGGCCCGGGCTGGTCCGGGCGATGGCGCCGCCCGAGTCCGAGAAGGCGGCGCTCGGATTGTGGGGCGCCTACATGCCGCTCGGCGTGGCTTTGGCCCTCCTGCTGGGACCCGCGCTGATCGCCTGGGCAGGCTGGTCGGGATGGTGGTGGGCCCTGTCCGCTGTCTCAGCGGCGGCGGCGATCTGGGTGGCGCTCGCGGTGCCCGGTGACAACGCGCGGCAGGCGATGGTTGCATCGTCGACGGAAAGTTGGTCATTGCGGCTGCGCGGCACCGTCGGTGCGAGCGCGCCATGGACCTTGGCGCTTGCCTTTGCCGTCTACTCCTCGCAATGGATGGCCGTGATCGGCTTCCTGCCGGCGATCTACGCCGACGCTGGCGTGCCAAGCGCCTGGAACGCGGCGCTGACCGCTCTTGCGGCGGCGACCAACATCGTTGGCAACGTGACGGGCGGCCGACTGCTCCAGCGCGGCGTGGCACCCGATCGCCTGCTGCGCTGCGGCTTCGTCGTCATGGCGCTCGGCAGCATGGCTGCTTTTGCGCAGTTCGGCGGTGTCGACGATGCGCTGAGCCTGCCGCCGGCGCTGCGTTACCTGGCGGTCTGCATGTTCTCGCTGGGCGGCGGGGTCGTGCCCGCCACCTTGTTCATGCTGGCGGTGCGGCTTGCGCCGGGGCCTTCGACCGTGTCGACCACCGTCGGAATGATGCAGCAGGCATCGTCACTGGGCCAGTTCATCGCGCCGCCGTTCGTTGCGTGGATCGCGCACCGCGCAGGCGGCTGGCAGTGGACGTGGACCTTCACGCTGGCGTGCTCGCTGATGGGCTTGGCGCTCGCGGCGCGGCTGTCGCCTGCCATCGCGCGCAGGGGCGCCACATGAACTGCCCTGGCATTTCGTCATCGCAGGCCGAGGCTGATACTCGACGCTGGCTGGAGCGCGCGGTGATCGGGCTCAATCTCTGCCCCTTTGCGAAAGCGGTGCATATTCGAGGGCAAATTCACTACGCGGTCTACTTGCAGGGCGAAGAGGCCGAGCTGATCGACCTGCTGATTGCCGAGGCCAACGCGCTCGCCGCCTGCGAAGCTTCCGAACGGGACACCACACTTCTGATTGCGCCCAACATCTTGGCTGATTTTCTCGATTTCAATGATTTCACGGCGCGTGCCGAGCGGCGCCTTGCGCGCGAGGGCTTCGAAGGCCAGTTTCAGCTCGCGAGCTTCCATCCGCACTTTCAGTTTGCCGGCACGGACGCCGACGACATCACGAACGCGACCAACCGCGCGCCGTATCCGACGCTGCACCTGCTGCGCGAGGACAGCGTGAGCCGTGCGGTCGACGCCTTCCCGGACGCCGAAGCCATCTTCGGCCGGAACATCGACACACTGGAAGCGCTCGGCGCTGAAGGCTGGACGGCCTTGGGCGTCGGCCCCGGAGGAGCCGCGCGATGAGCAAGGTTGCCAAAGCCGTGAAGGCTGAAGCGGAGGTCCTGAATGAGCTGCGACCGGGCCAGTCGGTCGAGTTGCTCAAGGAACTGCACATCCTCACGCGCGAAGGCCGGCTCAACCAGGACTCGCGCCGCAAGCTCAAGCAGGTCTATCACCTCTTCCAGTTCATCGAAAAGCTGCTTCGCGAATTGCCGGACGACGGCGCGCAGGCGACGCTGGCCGATCATGGGGCGGGCAAGTCGTACCTGGGCTTCATCATCTACGACCTGTTCTTCCGCGAGCGCGGCGGCGGGCACGTGTATGGAATCGAGACGCGGGCAGAGCTGGTCGAGCGGTCGCGCGACCTTGCCAAGCGCCTGGGTTTCGACCGCATGTCGTTCCTCAACCTCACAGTGGCCGAATCGGCCAGCGCGGCGGCCTTGCCGGCACGGATCGACGTGGTGACGGCGCTTCACGCCTGCGACACCGCGACCGACGATGCGATCGCGTTCGGGCTCGCGAAAAAGGCGCGCTTCATGGTGCTGGTGCCTTGCTGCCAGGCCGAGATTGCAGCCTGCCTGCGCCAGACCAAGGCGTTGGCGCTCTCTCGCACGCCATTGGCGGAACTCTGGCGCCATCCGTTGCACACGCGCGAGATCGGAAGCCAGCTGACCAACGTGCTGCGCTGTCTCTACCTCGAAGCCAACGGCTACCAAGTGACAGTCACGGAGCTGGTGGGTTGGGAGCACAGCATGAAGAACGAACTCATCATCGCGCGCCACACTGGGCAGCACAAAGCGAGTGCCGCGGCGCGGCTTCGCGAGTTGCTGGCCCAGTTCGGGCTGGAGTCGCTGATGGAGACGCGCTTTCGGTTGCCCTGAGCGCTCCGCCCCTTCGCGCCATGGCACGCCTGCCCCGCCTCACCCTGGCCGATCAGCCGCACCACGTCATCCAGCGCGGCAACAATCGGCAACCGGTCTTCATCGATCGCGCTGACCGCGAATTCTTCCTGGGCCTGCTTGGGGAGAGCGCCGCGCGCTTCGGCATCGCGCTGCATGCGTACGTGCTGATGGACAACCACTTTCACCTGCTCGCCACGCCGTCGACCGCAGACGGTCTGCCGCAATGGATGCAGGCGGTGGGGAGGCGCTATGTCCGGTACTTCAACGACCGACATGGCCGCACCGGCACCTTGTGGGAAGGGCGGTACAGATCCACGCTGATCCAGACGGACCGCTATCTGCTGCCCTGCATGGCGTACATCGACCTCAATCCGGTGCGCGCCGGCATGGTAACGGAAGCCCGCGACTATCCGTGGTCGAGCCATGGCCACTACGCCGGTTTGCGCCAGGACAGATTCCTGACACCGCATCCGCTGTACTGGGCGCTCGGCAACACGCCCTTCGCGCGTGAGGCCGCGTATGCCGAATTGGTGCGCGGCGGCATATCGAGCGCGGTTCATGCCGCCTTGACCGACGCCACGCTGCGCGGCTGGGCCGTCGGCGATGAAGATTTTCTCCATTCGTTACAGAAAACGACGGATCGGCGTGTGCTCAAGGCTCGTCCCGGACGCCCTCCAACTTCAAGAAGCGAATAGCAAGCGTGGCGCAGAGCCCGTCATGCCTAGTAGGTCTGCTATTGTTTTTGATGTGTCCCCATATTTATCCCGAGCATTTCATTCGGAAATTAATCGGAATCTGACCCCAATTAAACTGTTTGGCATTATTTGTGCAAAGCAATATGCTCCCTTTCCCTGCGAAAACTGAAGGAGCACGCCATGACGACGGCTGCCGAGATCCAGCATCTCCAAGAACACGGTCTTTATTCTGCTGCTGACGAACACGACGCCTGCGGCGTTGGCTTCGTGGCCCACATCAAGGGCGAAAAGAGCCATGCCATCGTGTTGCAGGGCCTCAAGATTCTCGAAAATCTCGACCACCGCGGCGCAGTGGGCGCTGACAAGCTCATGGGCGACGGCGCCGGCATCCTGATCCAACTGCCCGACCTGCTGTACCGTGAAGAGATGGCGAAGCAGGGCGTCACGCTGCCACCGCCGGGCGAATACGGCGTCGGCATGATCTTCCTGCCCAAGGAACACGCGTCCCGCGAAGCCTGCGAGCAGGAGATGGAGCGCGCGATCAAGGCCGAAGGCCAGGTCCTGCTGGGCTGGCGCGACGTGCCGGTCAACCGCGAGATGCCCATGTCGCCAAACGTCCGCGCCAAGGAGCCTCTGCTGCGCCAGATCTTCATCGGCCGCGGCAACGACGTGATCGTGCAGGACGCGCTCGAGCGCAAGCTCTACGTGATCCGAAAGACCGCAAGCGCCAACATCCAGCGCCTGAAGCTCAAGCACAGCAAGGAATACTACGTGCCGAGCATGTCGAGCCGCACGGTGGTCTACAAGGGGTTGTTGCTCGCCGACCAAGTTGGTACTTACTACCTTGATCTGCAAGACAAGCGCTGCGTCTCCGCTCTCGGTCTCGTGCACCAGCGCTTCTCGACCAACACCTTCCCCGAATGGCCGCTGGCCCACCCATACCGGTATGTCGCGCACAACGGCGAAATCAACACGGTCAAGGGCAACTACAACTGGATGAAGGCACGCGAAGGCGTGATGTCCTCGCCCGTGCTCGGCGCCGACCTGCAGAAGCTCTATCCGATCAGCTTCCCCGGCCAGTCCGACACCGCGACCTTCGACAACTGCCTCGAACTGCTGACCATGGCCGGCTACCCCATCAGCCAGGCCGTGATGATGATGATCCCCGAGCCATGGGAGCAGCACGCAACGATGGACCCGCGCCGCCGCGCTTTCTACGAGTACCACGCCGCGATGCTGGAGCCCTGGGACGGCCCGGCCTCGATCGTGTTCACCGACGGCCGCCAGATCGGCGCCACGCTCGACCGCAATGGCCTTCGGCCTTCGCGCTACTGCGTGACGGACGACGACCTCGTCATCATGGGTTCCGAATCCGGCGTGCTGCCCGTGCCCGAGCAGAAGATCGTGCGCAAGTGGCGCCTGCAGCCCGGCAAGATGTTCCTGATCGACCTGGAGCAGGGCCGCATGATCGACGACGAGGAGGTCAAGGCCACCCTCGCCAACAGCAAGCCCTACAAGCAGTGGATCGAGAACCTGCGCATCAAGCTCGACAGCGTCGAAGCCGAGACGGTGCAGGCATCTCCGAGCCAGGTCAGCCTGCTCGATCGCCAACAGGCTTTCGGCTACACGCAGGAAGACATCAAGTTCCTGATGAGCCCGATGGCCGCCGCAGGCGAAGAGGGCATCGGCTCCATGGGCAACGACAGCCCCTTGGCCGTGCTGTCCAACAAGAACAAGCCGCTCTACAACTACTTCAAGCAGTTGTTCGCGCAGGTGACGAACCCGCCGATCGACCCGATCCGCGAAGCGATCGTGATGTCGCTGGTGTCCTTCATCGGCCCGAAGCCGAACCTGCTGGACATCAACCAGGTCAACCCGCCGATGCGGCTCGAGGTGAGCCAGCCGATTCTCGACTTCGCCGACATGGCGAAGCTGCGCGACATCGGCAAGTACACGCAAGGCAAATTCAAGAGCTACACGCTCGACATCACCTATCCGCTTTCCTGGGGCGATGAGGGCGTCGAGGCCAAGCTGGCGTCGTTGTGCGCCGAAGCGGTCGATGCCATCAAGGGCGGCCACAACATCCTGATCGTGAGCGACCGCGCGGTCGGCCCGACGCAGGTGGCGATCCCTGCGCTGCTGGCGCTGTCGGCCATCCACCAGTACCTGGTGCGTGAAGGCCTGCGCACCACCGCCGGCCTGGTCGTCGAAACCGGCTCGGCCCGCGAAGTGCACCACTTCGGCGTGCTGGCCGGCTACGGCGCGGAAGCCGTGCATCCCTACCTGGCGATGGAAACGCTCGCCGCGATGCACGAAGACCTTTCTGGCGACCTCAGCGCTGAAAAGGCCATCTACAACTACGTCAAGGCGGTCGGCAAGGGCCTGTCCAAGATCATGTCGAAGATGGGCGTCAGCACCTACATGAGCTACTGCGGCGCGCAGCTGTTCGAGGCCATCGGCCTCAACAGCGAGACCATCGCGAAGTACTTCACCGGTACGGCAAGCCGCGTCGAGGGCATCGGTGTGTTCGAGATCGCCGAGGAAGCGATCCGCATGCACAAGGCCGCTTTCAGCGACGACCCGGTGCTCGCGCACATGCTCGACGCCGGCGGCGAATACGCCTGGCGCACGCGTGGCGAAGAGCACATGTGGACGCCGGATGCGATCGCCAAGCTGCAGCACAGCACGCGCGCCAACAACTTCAACACATACAAGGAATACGCGCAGATCGTCAACGACCAGAACCGCCGGCATCTCACGCTGCGCGGCCTGTTCGAGTTCAAGATCGATCCCGCGAAGGCGATTCCGGTGGACGAGGTCGAGCCTGCGACGGAAATCGTCAAGCGTTTCGCCACGGGCGCCATGTCGCTCGGTTCCATCAGTACCGAAGCGCATTCGACGCTGGCCGTTGCCATGAACCGCATTGGCGGCAAGAGCAACACCGGCGAGGGCGGCGAGGATCCGAACCGCTACCGCAACGAGCTCAAGGGCATCCCGATCAAGATGGGCGACACGCTCAAGAGCGTGATCGGCGAAGCCAACGTCGAAGTCGACCTTCCGCTGAAGGACGGCGATTCGCTGCGTTCGAAGATCAAGCAGGTCGCATCGGGCCGGTTCGGCGTCACGGCAGAGTACCTCTCGTCGGCAGACCAGCTGCAGATCAAGATGGCGCAGGGCGCCAAGCCCGGCGAGGGCGGCCAGCTGCCCGGCGGCAAGGTCTCCAACTACATCGGCCAGCTGCGCTACTCGGTGCCGGGCGTCGGCCTGATCTCGCCTCCGCCGCACCACGACATCTACTCGATCGAGGACCTGGCTCAGCTGATCCACGACCTGAAGAACGTCGCGCCGCACGCGAGCGTGAGCGTCAAGCTGGTGAGCGAAGTTGGCGTCGGCACGATCGCGGCCGGCGTGGCCAAGTGCAAGAGCGACCACGTCGTGATCGCCGGCCATGACGGCGGCACGGGCGCTTCGCCCTGGTCGTCGATCAAGCATGCGGGCAGCCCGTGGGAAATCGGCCTGGCCGAAACCCAGCAGACGCTAGTGCTCAACCGCCTGCGCGGCCGCATTCGCGTGCAGGCCGATGGCCAGATGAAGACCGGCCGAGACGTCGCCATCGGCGCGCTGCTCGGCGCCGACGAGTTCGGATTCGCGACTGCGCCTCTGGTGGTCGAAGGCTGCATCATGATGCGCAAGTGCCACCTGAACACCTGCCCGGTGGGAGTGGCCACGCAGGACCCGGTGCTGCGCAAGAAGTTCTCCGGCAGGCCCGAGCACGTGGTGAACTACTTCTTCTTCGTCGCTGAGGAAGTCCGGCAGATCATGGCCCAGCTCGGCGTGCGCAAGTTCGACGACCTGATCGGCCGTGCCGACCTGCTCGACACCAAGCAGGGCATCGAGCACTGGAAGGCGCGCGGCCTCGATTTCAGCCGCTTGTTCGCACAGCCGAACGTGCCGGCCGATGTGCCCCGCTTCCACGTCGAGAACCAGGAACATGGACTGGAAAAGAGCCTGGACAACAAGCTCATCGAACGGTCGCGTCCAGCCATCGACAAGGGCGAGAAGGTCCAGTTCATCGAGGTGGCCCGCAACGTGAACCGCTCGGTCGGCGCCATGCTCTCGGGCGCGTTGACCAAGGTCCATCCGCAAGGCCTGCCCGACGACTCGATCCGCATCCAGCTCGAAGGCACGGGCGGCCAGTCTTTCGGTGCCTTCCTGGCGCGCGGCATCACGCTGTACCTGATCGGCGATGCCAACGACTACACCGGCAAGGGCCTGTCGGGCGGCCGCGTGGTGGTGCGTCCGAGTCTCGACTTCCGGGGCGAGGCAATTCGCAACACCATCGTCGGCAACACCGCGCTCTATGGCGCGACCACCGGCGAGGCCTACCTCTGCGGTGTCGCGGGCGAGCGCTTCGCGGTGCGCCTCTCCGGCGCGACCGCGGTGGTCGAAGGCACAGGTGACCACGGCTGCGAATACATGACCGGCGGAACGGTCGCGGTGCTCGGCAAGACTGGCCGCAACTTCGCGGCCGGCATGAGCGGCGGCGTCGCCTTCGTCTACGACGAGGACGGCCAGTTCGCTTCGCGCTGCAATCTCTCGATGGTGTCGCTCGACAAGGTGCTGACCTCCGCTGAGCAGACAGCGAGCGTGCATCGCAAGGTGTGGCACGACGGCGAGACCGACGAGGCGCAACTCCGGAAGCTGCTGGAAGACCACCACCGCTGGACCGGCAGCAAGCGTGCGCGCGAGCTGCTCGACACCTGGGCCGTTTCCCGCACGAAGTTCGTCAAGGTCTTCCCGAACGAATACAAGCGCGCTCTGGCAGAGATCCATGACCGCGAGGTCGAGCTCACCAGCAGCGGAAACAACGCGCATGCGGGCATGGAGCCGCACGCCGCGACGGCCGCCAAGCCGGTGGCAGCCGTCTGACGGCCGCAACGATAAAGAACTGAGGACAGCACGATGGGAAAAATCACCGGCTTCATGGAGCACGAGCGCGTCGAGGAGGGCTACAGGCCCATCGAGGAGCGGGTCAAGCACCACAAGGAATTTGTCGTCGGTCTCGACGAGGCACAGGCCAAGGTGCAGGGTGCGCGTTGCATGGACTGCGGCACGCCGTTCTGCAACAGCGGCTGCCCGGTCAACAACATCATTCCGGACTTCAACGACCTGGTCTATCGCAGCGACTGGCAGAGCGCCTTCGTCGTGCTCGACTCGACCAATAATTTCCCGGAATTCACCGGCCGCATCTGCCCCGCACCTTGCGAGGCGGCCTGCGTGCTCAACGTGAATGACGATGCGGTCGGCATCAAGTCGATCGAGCACGCGATCGTCGACCGCGCATGGGACGAGGGCTGGGTGGCCGCGCGGCCGGCCAAGCACAAGACCGGCAAGAAGGTTGCGGTCGTCGGCTCCGGCCCGGCCGGCATGGCGGCGGCGCAGCAACTCGCGCGCGTCGGTCACGACGTGACGCTGTTCGAGAAGAACGACCGCATCGGCGGCCTGCTGCGCTACGGCATCCCCGATTTCAAAATGGAGAAGGTGCACATCGACCGCCGCGTCGAGCAGATGAAGGCCGAAGGCGTGACCTTCCGCACCAGCGTGATGGTCGGTGCGGCCAAGGATCCCTTGGGCAAAGGCTCCAAGGTCACGAACTGGGCCAAGGAGATCATCACGCCCGAGCAGCTCGACAAGGAGTTCGATGCTGTGTTGCTGACCGGCGGCGCCGAGCAGTCGCGCGACCTGCCTGTTCCTGGCCGGGATCTCGACGGTATCCACTTCGCGATGGAGTTCCTCCCGCAGCAGAACAAGATCAATGCAGGCGACAAGGTCAAGGGACAGCTTCGGGCCGACGGCAAGCACGTGATCGTGATCGGCGGCGGCGACACCGGCTCCGACTGCGTGGGCACGAGCAATCGCCATGGCGCCGCCAGCGTCACGCAATTCGAACTGCTTCCGCAGCCGCCCGAAGAGGAAAACCGCCCGCTGACCTGGCCCTACTGGCCCTACAAACTGCGCACCAGTTCCAGCCACGAAGAAGGCTGCGAGCGCGAGTTCGCCATCTCGACCAAGGAGTTCATCGGCGAGAAGGGCAAGGTCACCGGCCTGAAGACCGTCCGCGTGGAGTGGAAGGACGGCAAGATGGTCGAGGTCGCCGGCAGTGAGCAAGTGCTCAAGGCGGACCTCGTGCTGCTCGCGATGGGCTTCGTGAGCCCGGTGGCGAATGTGCTCGACGCCTTCGGTGTCGACAAGGATGCACGCGGCAATGCCAAGGCCACCGTCGATTTTATCGGCGGCTATGCGACCAACGTACCCAAGGTGTTTGCCGCAGGCGATATCCGCCGCGGCCAGTCGCTGGTGGTCTGGGCAATTCGCGAAGGGCGCCAGGCGGCGCGCTCGGTGGATGAATTCCTGATGGGATTCAGCGACCTGCCGCGTTGAAGCCGGGGAGGGCGCTTCAGCCCGTGTGCCTGCAGGTTGAGAACTTTCTCACGCGAGCAGGTATGGCGCTTCCCGTATCATTGTGTGTCACCGCAAGCCGGGATGCCTGAGGGCGCCCCGGCTTTTTCATTGCCATGGACACATCCCCCGCTACTCCCCTCGTCGAATTTCGCGATGTCGCGTTTGGCTATGGCGCGCGCGCAATTCTTGACGGCGTTTCGCTCACCGTGCCGCGCGGCAAGGTGACCGCGCTCATGGGCGCCTCGGGCGGAGGCAAGACCACGGTGCTTCGGCTGATCGGCGGCCAGTTGCGCGCGCAGCGTGGCGCTGTACTTTTCGACGGCCAGGACGTTGGCCGACTTGGCGCCGATGCGCTTTATGCCGCGCGGCGCCGCATGGGCATGCTGTTCCAGTTCGGCGCGCTATTCACCGACATGAGCGTGTTCGACAACGTCGCCTTTCCATTGCGCGAACACACGCAGTTGCCGGAGGCCCTCATCCGCGACATCGTGCTCATGAAGCTGGACGCGGTCGGTTTGCGCGGCGCGCGGCATCTCATGCCGAGTGAGGTGTCCGGCGGCATGGCTCGGCGCGTGGCGCTGGCGCGCGCGATCGCGCTCGATCCCGATCTCGTGATGTATGACGAGCCCTTCGCCGGGCTCGATCCCATTTCGCTCGGCACGGCGGCGCGGCTCATCAGGCAACTCAACGACACGCTCGGGCTCACCAGCATCATCGTGTCGCACGATCTCGAGGAGACGTTCCGGATCGCGGATCACGTGATCATCCTCGCCAATGGCGGCATCGCCGCACAGGGCAAGCCGGATGAAGTGCGAAAGAGCACCGATCCGCTGGTCCACCAGTTCGTCAATGCGCTGCCCGATGGGCCGGTGCATTTCCACTACCCCGCCGTCGGTGTCGAGGACGATTTCGGCAATCCCGAGGGGGGACGTGCATGAGCTGGTACAAGCCTTCGGACGTGGGTTTCGCAGCGCGCAGCAAGCTCGCAGACCTTGGTCTGGGCGCGCGTCTCTTCCTGCGTCTCGTCTTCCGTGGAGCGCAGAGCCTGCGTCGCTTCGGGCTGGTGCGGGACCAGATCCATTTCCTCGGCAACTACTCGCTCGCGATCATCGCGGTGTCGGGGCTCTTCGTTGGCTTCGTGCTCGGCCTGCAGGGCTACTACACATTGCAGCGCTACGGTTCGTCGGAAGCGCTCGGCCTGCTGGTGGCCCTGAGTCTCGTGCGGGAGCTCGGGCCGGTGGTAGCGGCGCTGCTCTTCGCGGGCCGCGCGGGCACCTCGCTGACGGCGGAGATCGGTCTCATGAAGGCGGGCGAGCAGTTGAGCGCCATGGAAATGATGGCGGTCGATCCGGTACAACGCATCCTTGCCCCCCGCTTCTGGGCAGGTGTGATCACCATGCCGCTGCTTGCGGCCGTGTTCAGCGCGGTTGGCGTCGTAGGCGGCTATGTCGTCGGCGTCTTGATGTTGGGTGTCGATCCAGGCGCGTTCTGGGGGCAGATGCAGGGCGGCGTCGATGTCTGGCGGGACGTCGGCAACGGCGTCGTCAAGAGCATCGTCTTCGGGGTCACGGTCACCTTTGTTGCGCTGCTGCAGGGCTATGAGTCGCAGCCGACGCCCGAAGGCGTGTCGCGCGCCACGACCCGAACCGTCGTCGTGGCATCGCTCGCGGTGCTCGGGCTCGACTTCCTGCTGACAGCCATGATGTTCAGCATCTAAAAAAATCGATCGGAGAGTGCAACGCATGCAACGTTCCAACAATGACATCTGGGTCGGCCTTTTCGTGCTGATCGGCGCTGCGGCGCTGCTTTTCCTGGCGCTCCAGTCGGCCAACCTCTTGAGCCTGAACTTCCAGAAAACCTACGCGGTGACTGCGCGCTTCGACAACATCGGCGGGTTGAAGCCGCAGACCGCGGTCAAGAGCGCTGGCGTGGTCGTCGGACGTGTCGAATCGATCACGTTCGACGACAAGAACTTCCAGGCCGCTGTCACGCTGGGGCTGCAAACCCGATACAGTTTCCCGAAGGACAGCTCGCTCAAGATCCTGACCAGTGGCCTGCTCGGCGAGCAGTACATCGGCATCGAGGCGGGTGCCGACGAAAAGACCCTCCAGGCCGGCGACGTCATCACTGCGACGCAGTCCGCGGTCGTGCTGGAGAACCTGATCAGTCAGTTCCTCTATAGCAAGGCGGCCGAGGGAAGCCCGCCGTCGGGTAACTCCAACAAGAAATGAAACCACGATCTCTCCTTGCCCAGCCGCTCAGGACCCTGGGTCTGCGCTGGGCATTGGCTGCGAGCGCACTGATCCTCATGACGGGATGCGCGACCGGCCCCAACGCCAATCCGGCGGACCCCTTCGAGCCGCTCAACCGTCAAGTCTCGCGCTTCAACGATACCGTCGACGATGCCGTCTTGCGGCCGGTCGCAACGGTCTACCAGCGCGCGTTGCCATCGCCGATACGCACGGGCGTCAACAATTTCTTCGGCAATCTGTCGGACGTCTGGAGCTTCGTGAACAGCGTGGCGCAACTCAAGATGCAGGACAGCGCGCAGACCTTCATGCGCGTGAACGTCAATACGGTCTTTGGACTCGGCGGCATCCTCGACGTCGCCACCGAGGCGGGCATTGATCGCCACACCGAAGACTTCGGCCAGACGCTGGGTCGTTGGGGCGTACCGAGCGGGCCGTACCTGGTCCTCCCATTGCTCGGTCCTTCGACGGTGCGTGATACCGCGGCGCTCGCCGTGGATGTGCAGGGTGACCTCATCAGCGTCATCGGGGACATTCCGGTGCGCAATTCCTTGTATGCGCTTCGGTTGGTCGATCTCCGGTCGAACCTCTTGCGTGCAAGCCAGTTGCTGGAAGATGCCGCCCTGGACAGGTATACGTTCACGCGTGATGCCTTCCTGCAGAGAAGGCGCAATGAAGTGCACGACGGCAACTTGCCCGACGACGGAAACTAGTATCGGGCTCTTGCATTCGGTTGCAGTGGAACTTGGTATGGTGGAACCCTTTCGACCGGGCCATCTCCAATCTTCAAGTTGCCCGACGTGGAAACGAGTACAAGGGATTTATTCGATGAACCAGATTCTTCAACGCCGCACCTTGGGCCGCTTTGCGCTCGCCGGCCTTTTGCTTGTCGGTGCCGCCACCGCGTTCGTGAGACCTGCGCACGCAGCCGATGAAACGCCCGATGCTTTGGTCAAGCGCATCTCGAGCGATGTGCTGGAGACCATCAAGGCGGACAAGTCGATCAAGACCGGTGACATTGACAAGATCATGGTCCTGGTCGACAACAAGATCATGCCCAACGTGAACTTCCAGCGCATGACGGCGTCTGCCGTCGGCCCGGCCTGGCGTCAGGCCACGCCGGAGCAACAGAAGCGCCTGGAGGAAGAGTTCAAGACCCTGCTCGTGCGCACCTATGCAGGCGCGCTTGCCCAAGTGAGCGACCAGACGGTGAGCGTGCGTCCGTTCCGTGGCTCGCTCGACGACAAGGAAGTCCTCGTCCGTACCGAAGTCCGCGGCGGCGGCGATCCGGTGCAACTCGACTATCGGCTCGAAAAAGCGCCGGGCGAGACGGCCGCTTGGAAGATCTACAACATCAATGTCCTCGGCGTCTGGCTGGTCGATACCTACCGCACGCAGTTCGCACAGCAAATCAATAGCAAGGGCATCGACGGCCTGATTGCAGCGCTGGCAGCGCGCAACAAGACCAACGGCAAGAGCTGACCCGATGCTGGTGCTCCCGCCGAAGTTGACGCACGACGAGGCACCCGCCTGCCTTTACATGCTCCAGCAGGGGCTTGCCGGGAAGACAGATACCTCCACGGTGGTCGACGCCAGCGCGCTGGCGCAGTTCGATTCCTCGGCGCTGGCGGTGCTGCTCGAGTGCCGGCGTGAGTCGAGTGCCTTGGGTCGCGGGTTCGCCGTGAAGGGCTTGCCACCTCGCTTGCGGGAACTCGCTTCGCTGTACGGCGTGGCGGGCCTTTTGCCCGCCGCGCCCTGACAAAAACACTGGCCCCGTAAAATCGAGGGTTCCCATGCCCGCGATCTCTTTTCAATCGGTCTCCAAGACCTATCCTGCCTCACGCCAGCAACGGGCCCACGGAAAACTGGGCCTGCGAGCGGTCGACGAGGTGAGCTTCCAGATCGAAGAGGGCGAGTTTTTCGGGCTCCTCGGACCCAATGGCGCCGGCAAGACTACTCTGATCAGCATGCTCGCAGGCCTGTCGCGCCCGAGCGCGGGCTCGATCAGCGTCCATGGCTTCGATGTCCAGAAAGACTTCGCCCAGGCGCGCCGAAAGCTCGGGGTGGTGCCTCAGGAGCTCGTTTTCGATCCGTTCTTCAACGTTCGCGAAGCGCTTCGGATCCAGTCGGGCTACTTCGGCATCAAGAACAACGACGCCTGGATCGACGAATTGCTGCACAGCCTGGGGCTCGCGGACAAGGCGGGCGCCAACATGCGCCAACTCTCCGGTGGCATGAAGCGCCGCGTTCTCGTCGCGCAGGCGCTGGTGCACAAGCCCCCGGTCATCGTGCTGGACGAGCCCACGGCCGGCGTGGACGTCGAATTGCGCCAGACCTTGTGGCAGTTCGTAGCCAAGCTCAACAAGCAAGGCAGCACCGTGCTGCTGACCACGCACTACCTCGAAGAAGCAGAGGCGCTGTGCCACCGCATCGCCATGCTCAAGCAGGGACGAGTGATTGCGCTGGACCGCACGAGCGAATTGCTCCGTTCCGCGGCCAGCAACGTGCTGCGCTTCAAGACTGACGGCATGCTGCCCTGGTCGATCGCGCAGCATGCGCGCATTACCGGGCGCATCGTGCAATTGCCTGCGCAGAACGCGCACGAGGTCGAGCAATTGCTCGCCGCGATCCGCGAGGCAGGCCTGGATGTCGAAGACGTCGAAATGCGCAAGGCCGATCTGGAGGATGTCTTCATCGACCTCATGGCCGGTGAGCAGACGCCCTTGGAGGTCGCAAGATGATGATCAATGCGCTGGGCTGGCGTGCCTTGCTCTACAAGGAAACGCTGCGCTTCTGGAAGGTCGGCTTCCAGACTGTCGGCGCGCCCGTCCTGACGGCTTTGCTCTACCTGATGGTGTTCGGCCACGTGCTCGAAGATCACGTCAAGGTCCACGGCACGATCAGCTACACCGCTTTCCTCGTGCCCGGCCTGGTGATGATGAGCGTGCTGCAGAACGCGTTCGCCAACAGTTCGTCGTCGATCATCCAGAGCAAGATCATGGGCAGTCTCGTGTTCGTGCTGCTCACGCCCCTGTCGCACTGGGGCTGGTTCTTCGCCTATGTCGGCTCGTCGATCGTGCGCGGACTGGCCGTCGGCCTGGGCGTGTTCGTGGTCACGGCACTGTTCGCGATGCCGGGCTTCGTGGCGCCGTTGTGGATCGTCGTGTTCGCACTCCTGGGCGCGGCCATCCTGGGCACGCTCGGACTCATCGCTGGACTCTGGGCCGAGAAATTCGACCAGATGGCCGTGTTCCAGAACTTCCTGATCATGCCGATGACCTTCCTGTCAGGCGTGTTCTATTCCATCGGCTCGCTGCCGCCCTTCTGGCAGAAGGTCAGCCACCTGAACCCGTTTTTCTACATGATCGACGGCTTCCGCTACGGTTTCTTCGGCGTCAGCGACATATCGCCGTGGACGAGCCTTGCGATCGTCGGCAGCGCCTGGCTGGTGGTGAGCGCGATTGCGGTGCATTTGCTCCGCATTGGCTACAAGATCCGCGGATGACCATGAAACACCCCCAGGCTTGCCCACTTCGTGTGGCCGCCCACCCCCTTGCAGGGCGCGCCGCCTGCGGCCCGGCCAAGCCGGTTCCGCGGCAGCCCGTGCAAGGACCAGCAAGACCGTGCCCTTTCGTAAAACACCGCGGATCCGGCTTGGCCGGGCCGCTGGTGTTGCCCCCGGTAGGGGGTAGGCGAAGCGACACGAAGTGCGCGCAGCCTGGGGGCGAGCAACAAATATGACTGCTGAAGAACTGCAATCCATCATTCAGGCCGGGCTGCCCTGCGATCACATCGCCCTCGAGGGCGACGGCCGCCATTGGTATGCCACCATCGTCTCCGCGGAGTTCGAGGGCAAGCGCGCCATCCAGCGACATCAGCGCGTCTATGCCACCCTGGGTGCGAAAATGCACACCGACGAGGTGCACGCGCTCTCGATGAAAACCTACACGCCCACCGAATGGGCGGACCAGACTTCTTCGCCCTCCCGCTAGACCTCCGCTGGATTTTTCATGGACAAACTTCTGATTCGCGGCGGGCGCAAGCTTCGCGGCGAGGTACTCATTTCCGGCGCCAAGAACGCCGCGCTGCCCGAGCTTTGCGCGGCGCTGCTGACCGATCAGCCCGTCACGCTGCACAACGTGCCGCGCCTGAAGGATGTCGCGACCATGCTCAAGCTGGTCCACAACATGGGCGTCATTGCGGAGCGCGACGACAACGGCACCGTGCGCATCAATGCCCGCTCGCTGGAGGTGCCTGAAGCACCTTACGAGCTCGTCAAGACCATGCGGGCTTCCGTGCTGGCGCTGGGCCCTCTGCTTGCCCGTTTCGGCAAAGCCAAGGTGTCGCTGCCGGGTGGCTGCGCCATCGGTTCGCGGCCGGTCGACCAGCACATCAAGGGCCTGCAGGCCATGGGCGCCGACATCGTGGTCGAGCACGGCTACATGGTGGCCAGCATCGGCGGCGGACGCCAACGACTGCACGGCGCGCGCATCACGACCGACATGGTCACCGTCACCGGCACCGAAAACTTCCTGATGGCTGCCGCGCTGGCGGAAGGCGAGACCGTGCTGGAGAACGCCGCGCAGGAGCCCGAGATCGCCGATCTGGCTGAAATGCTGATCGCCATGGGCGCGAAGATCGAAGGGCACGGCACCAGCCGTATTCGCGTCCAGGGCGTGGAGAGGCTGAGCGGCTGCACGCACCAGGTGGTGGCCGACCGGATCGAGGCGGGCACCTTCCTGTGCGCCGTGGCGGCCACGGGCGGCGATGTCATGCTGAAGCATGGACGTGCCGACCATCTGGATGCCGTCATCGAGAAGCTGCTCGCCGCGGGCGCGAACGTGACGGCGGTGGACGGGGGCATCCGTGTCCAGAGCGAGGGCCGTCTCAAGGCGCAGGGCTTCCGCACCACCGAGTACCCGGGCTTTCCCACGGACATGCAGGCGCAGTTCATGGCGCTCAACGTGATCTCCGAAGGTACCTCGACCGTGACCGAGACCATCTTCGAGAACCGCTTCATGCACGTCGACGAGATGCTGCGGCTGGGCGCCCGGATCCAGACCGACGGGAAGGTGGCAGTGATCGAAGGCGTCTCGCAGCTGTCGGGCGCGACCGTGATGGCGACCGACCTGCGCGCTTCGGCGAGCCTCGTCATCGCCGGCCTGGTGGCCGACGGCGAGACGCTGGTGGATCGCATCTATCACCTCGACCGCGGCTACGACCGCATGGAAGCCAAGCTGCGCGGCCTCGGCGCCGACATCGAGCGCGTGGCCGGCCCTGCCGAGGTGCAGCCATGATCACCCTGGCGCTCTCCAAGGGTCGCATCTTCGAGGAAACGCTGCCTCTGCTGGCCGCGGCGGGCATCGAGGTCACGGAGGACCCGGATAAATCCCGCAAGCTGATCCTCGCCACCACGAAGCCCGACGTGCGCGTGGTGCTGGTTCGTGCCTCCGACGTGCCCACGTACGTGCAGTACGGCGGTGCCGACTTGGGCGTCACCGGCCTCGACGTCCTGCTCGAGCACGGCAACCAGGGGCTATACCAGCCGCTGGACCTCCGCATCGCGGCCTGCCGTCTCAGCGTGGCGGTGCGTGCCGACTACGACTACGCCTCGGCCGTCAAGCAGGGTTCGCGCATCAAGGTCGCGACGAAGTACGTCGGCCTGGCGCGCGATTTCTTTGCCACCAAGGGCGTGCACGTGGACCTGATCAAGCTCTACGGCAGCATGGAACTCGCGCCTCTCACGGGCCTGGCGGACGCGATCGTCGACCTGGTCTCGACCGGCAATACCCTGAAGGCCAATCACCTCGTCGAAGTCGAGCGCATCATGGACATCAGCGCGCGCCTGGTGGTCAACCAGGCCGCGCTCAAGCTCAAGCGCCAGGCGATTCGCCACATCGTCGACGCCTTCTCTTCGGCCATTCCTTCCAAGTGATCCGGCAATCGCCATGAAACTGAAAGCTGCTCCCGTCCTTCTCTCGACCACCTCGGCCAGGTTCGAGGCCGAATTCAAGGCGCGCCTGCATTGGTCCGCCGAGGCGGACGCGGCGATCGAGCAGGTGGTGGCAGACATCCTGGCGGACGTGCAGCGCCGCGGCGATGCCGCGGTGCTGGAGTACACACGCCGCTTCGACCGTCTCGACGTGACCGGCATGGAGGCACTCGAACTCACGGCAACCGAGCTGCGCGCCGCCTTCGAGTCGCTGCCTGCCGCCCAGCGCGACGCACTCGAAGCTGCCGCGCGCCGGGTCCGCAGCTACCACGAGGCTCAAAAGAAGGCGAGCGGCGAAAGCTGGAGCTACCGTGACGACGACGGCACCTTGCTCGGCCAGAAGGTCACGCCGCTCGACCGCGTCGGCATCTACGTGCCGGGCGGTAAGGCGGCCTATCCGTCCAGCGTGCTCATGAACGCGATTCCCGCGCACGTGGCGGGTGTCGGCGAAATCATCATGGTCGTGCCGACACCGGGCGGCGAGAAGAATCCGCTGGTGCTGGCTGCGGCGCACGTCGCCGGCGTGACGCGCGCGTTCACCATCGGCGGCGCGCAGGCAGTGGCCGCGCTGGCCTATGGGACGGCAACCATTCCGGCGGTCGACAAGATCACCGGCCCCGGCAATGCCTACGTGGCTGCCGCGAAGCGCCGCGTGTTCGGCACCGTGGGCATCGACATGATCGCCGGCCCGAGCGAGATCCTGGTGCTGGCTGACGGCACGACGCCGCCCGAGTGGGTGGCGATGGACCTGTTCAGCCAGGCCGAGCACGACGAACTGGCGCAGAGCATCCTGCTGTGCCCCCACGCCGATTACATCCAGCGCGTCCAGCAGGAAATCGACCGGCTCCTGCCTACGATGCCGCGCGCCGAGATCATCGCGGCCTCGCTCAACGGGCGCGGCGCGCTGATCCACACCCGCAGCATGGAGGAGGCCTGCACGATCAGCAACCGTATCGCGCCCGAGCATCTGGAAGTCAGCAGCCGCGAGCCAGGTCGCTGGGAGCCTCTGCTCAAGCATGCCGGTGCGATCTTTCTGGGTGCCTACACCAGCGAGAGCCTGGGCGACTACTGCGCGGGGCCCAATCATGTGCTGCCCACGAGCGGAACCGCGCGCTTCAGTTCGCCACTGGGCGTCTACGACTTCCAGAAGCGATCGAGCCTCATCGAGGTGAGCGAAGCGGGCGCGCAAGTGCTCGGCCGCATCGCGGTCACGCTCGCGGAAGGCGAGGGGCTTTCCGCACATGCCGAGGCCGCACGCATGAGATTGCGCTGAGGGTGCGCCGGATGGGGACCATGACGGGGCGAATCCGATTCCACCGGCTGGGGCAGCTGCTGGCCTGGGCCGCTCTGGCGTGTGCCGCAAGCGCCTCGGCCATGACCATCCGCGAACTGCGCACCCTGGAAGCCAATGAAAAAGACGGCAAGCTCTACGCCAATTACTACCTCGTCGGCGTGATGGAAGGCCTGCGCGAAGCCAGCGACGCGGCGCAGCGCACGGGCCAGAAGCCGCCTTTCTGCATCAACGGCCGCAAGTTCGAGCCGGCGATGGCTCGCTCCCTCTACCAGTCCGAACTGACGCGCAACGCCGACAGCTACGAAGCCGACATGCCGGTCCAGCTCGTCCTCTCGGCCGCCCTGCGCAACAGCTACCGCTGCAACCCCTGAACCGAATGACCCCCAAGACCGCCACCACCGCTGCCCTCGGCCGCATTCGCGCTGACGTGCAATCCATGCATGCTTATGCGGTGCAGGATGCGCGCGGCCTGATCAAGCTCGACGCCATGGAGAACCCCCATGGCTTGCCCCCGGAGTTGCAGGCCGCTCTGGGCCAGCGCCTGGGCGCGCTCGCGCTGAACCGCTATCCGGGCGAACGTGGCGCTGAGTTGCAGCGCGCCCTGGCGAAGCACGCCGCCATGCCGGATGGCTTTGCGCTCATGCTGGGCAATGGCTCGGACGAGTTGATCTCGCTGCTTGCCATGGCCTGCGACCTGCCCGGCGCGGCGATCCTGGCGCCCGTTCCCGGTTTCGTGATGTACGCGATGAGCGCGCAGTTGCAGGGCCTTCGCTTCGTGGGCGTGCCGCTGACTGCCGACTTCGAGCTGGACGAAGGCGCCATGCTCGACGCCATCGCTCAGGAAAAGCCGGCCATCGTCTACCTGGCCTATCCGAACAACCCGACCGCCAACCTCTGGGACGATGCTGCGATCGAGAAGATCATCGATGCGCAGGGCGCGCAAGGCGGCCTGGTGGTCATCGACGAGGCCTATCAGCCTTTTGCCGCCAGGAGCTACATCGACCGGGTCGCCCGCCGCGACCACGTGCTCCTGATGCGCACGCTCAGCAAGTTCGGCCTCGCCGGCGTCCGCCTGGGCTACATGATGGGCCCGGCCGCCTTGATCGCCGAGGTCGACAAGGTGCGCCCGCCGTACAACATCAGCGTGCTCAACTGCGAGTGCGCGCTCTTCGCGCTGGAGCACGCCGACGTGTTCGCGCGGCAGGCCGCCGATATCCGAAGCCAGCGCGCCCGCATCTTCGAAGCGCTGGCGCGCTTGTCCGGCGTGAAGGCATGGCCCAGCGAAGCCAACATGATCCTTGTGCGTGTTCCCGATGCCACAAAGACCTTCGAGGGTATGAAGGCGGGCGGCGTGCTGGTCAAGAACGTTTCTAAAATGCATACCCTGCTCGCGAATTGCCTGCGCCTGACCGTCGGAGCCGCCGACGAAAACACGCGGATGCTCGCGGCACTCGAAGCCTCACTATGAACACCCCCACGGCACCCGAAGCAGTCGTCGCCGCCTCCGCGCGGACGGCAGCGGTCACGCGCAACACGGCTGAAACGAAGATCACGGTCGAGGTCAACCTCGACGGCACCGGCCGCTCGAAGCTGTCGACCGGCATCGGCTTCTTCGACCACATGCTCGATCAGATCGCCCGCCACGGGCTGATCGACCTCGACATCGACTGCAAGGGAGACCTGCACATCGATGGCCATCACACGGTGGAAGACGTCGGCATCACGCTGGGGCAGGCGGTTGCCAAGGCCGTGGGCGACAAGAAGGGCATCCGCCGCTACGGCCATGCCTATGTGCCACTGGACGAGGCGCTGAGCCGCGTCGTGATCGATTTTTCCGGCCGTCCCGGCCTGGTGATGGACGTGCCCTTCACTAGCGGCATGATCGGCACCTTCGACAGCCAGCTCACGTATGAGTTCTTCCAGGGGTTCGTCAACCATGCGTTCGTGACGCTCCATATCGACAATCTCAAGGGCGTGAACGCGCATCACCAGTGCGAGACGGTCTTCAAGGCCTTTGCGCGGGCGCTGCGCGCGGCGCTGGAGTTGGATCCGCGTTCCGCGGGCGTCATTCCGTCGACGAAGGGTTCGCTCTGACACGCAATACTGTTGCCGTCGTTGACTACGGCATGGGCAACCTGCGATCCGTTTCGCAGGCCGTGCAGCATGCGGCCGATCAGGTCGGGGTGGAAGTGTTCGTCACCTCCGACCCGGATGTCGTGCGCCGAGCCACCCGCGTGGTGCTGCCGGGGCAGGGTGCCATGCCCGACTGCATGCGCGAACTGCGCGATTCGGGGCTCCTGGAGCCCGTGCTCGAGGCGGCGGCCAGCAAGCCGCTGTTCGGCGTCTGCGTGGGCATGCAGATGCTCCTGTCGCACAGCGACGAGGGGCCGACCGACGGCCTGGGTCTGATTCCCGGCAACGTTCGCAAGTTCGAGCTGGCCGGCCGTACCCAGCCGGACGGCAGCCGCTACAAGGTGCCCCAGATGGGCTGGAACCAGGTCCGGCAGGTGCGGCCGCACCCGGTCTGGGCGGGAGTGCCCGACCAGAGCTACTTCTACTTCGTCCATAGCTTCTACGCCCGGCCGACCGACGCCAAACACAGTGCAGGCGAGGCGGAATATGGGGAGCGCTTTACCGCCGCCGTCGCACGCGATAATATTTTTGCTACCCAGTTCCACCCGGAGAAGAGTGCGGACCATGGGTTGCAGCTCTACCGAAACTTCCTCCACTGGAATCCCTGACACCCTGAACGCATCGACCGTGCGGCTCGCGCTCGTGCCTGCGGCGCCCGCCCGATTCTGAGTACGATCGCGCATTTCGCCACCCACTTCCGCTCGTCCGCACGATCTTTCGCGATTTCATCGTTCGTTCCACGCAATCCCGCACCATGCTCCTCATTCCTGCGATCGACCTCAAGGATGGCCACTGCGTTCGCCTCAAGCAAGGCGACATGGACCAGTCCACCACATTCAGCGAAGACCCGGCCGCGATGGCGCGCAAGTGGCTCGAAGCCGGCGCGCGGCGGCTGCACCTGGTCGATCTCAACGGCGCCTTTGCCGGAAAGCCGCAGAACCATGCGGCCATCAAGGCGATCCTGAGAGAGGTCGGTGACGACATCCCGGTGCAGCTCGGCGGTGGGATCCGCGACCTGGACACCATCGAGCGCTACATCGACGACGGCCTGCGCTACGTGATCATCGGCACCGCCGCGGTCAAGAACCCCGGCTTCCTGAAGGACGCCTGCAGCGCCTTCGGCGGCCACATCATCGTGGGTCTGGACGCCAAGGACGGCAAGGTGGCGACCGACGGCTGGAGCAAGCTGACGGGCCACGAGGTCGCCGACCTGGGCAAGAAGTTCGAGGATTACGGCGTCGAGTCGATCATCTATACCGACATCGGCCGCGACGGCATGCTGTCGGGCATCAACATCGAGGCCACCGTCAGGCTGGCCCAGGCGCTGACCATCCCGGTGATCGCATCGGGCGGCCTGTCGAACATGGCCGACATCGACAAGCTGTGCGCCGTCGAACCCGACGGCGTCGAAGGCGTGATTTGCGGCCGAGCGATCTACTCGGGTGATTTGGACTTCGCCGCAGCACAGGCCCGCGCCGACGAACTCGCGGACGCCGCCTGAACGGCCCCTATTCAGATTTCACGGCCATTGTCTGGATGATGGTCTCGAGTTGAGGGCTCATCGGCAGGTTGATGCTGGTCCCGGACGGTAGCTTGCGCAGGAACCAGCGCTTGTACTGGCGCTCGATCTCTCCATCCTGGGCCAGGTATTGGAAGGTGCTGTTGACGATCGCCGCCATCTGGGGGTCGTTCTTCCGGTACATCACGCCGTAGGGGTCGTACGACAGGAAGTCGCCGACCACGTGATAGTCGCTCGGGCCAGCGGCGGTGCCGCGGTCCTGTGCGATGAGGCCGTACAGCAGCACGTCGTCGGTCGCGAACGCATCGGCCTTCCCGGTCTTCACCAGAGCAAAGGACTCGGCGTGGTCGCGCGACACCAGCAGGTTCAGGCCCAGCTTGAAGCGGGCGGACAGGTCCCGCATCGTCTTCTCGTTGGTGGTTCCGCTGGTCACGGCGACGTTCTTGCCCGCCAAGTCGGTGAATGACTGGATCGGTGAGCCCTTTTTGACCAGCAACTTGGTGCCCGACACGAACATCGTTGGCGAGAAGCTGACGCGTTTCTGCCGCTCCAGGTTGCTCGTGGTCGAGCCGCATTCGAGGTCGACCTGGCCGTTCACCACCGCGTCGATGCGCGACTCGGCGGTCACCGGCACCCATTTCGTCGTGAGCGACTTGTGCACCGCCTCGCTCATCGCATCGACCACCGCCTTGCACAACTCGATCGAATAGCCGATGGGCTCGTTGCGAGCGGACAGGTACGAGAAGGGCACCGAGGATTCCCTATACCCGATGCTGACCGTCCCCGACTCGCGCACCTTGGCGAGCGTGCCGGTCAACTGCGCCGGGGCGGCCGGAATCGGTTCGGTCTGGGCCATCGCCGCCGGCGACAGGCACAGAAGGCTGCCAAGCAGCGTTGCGGCCATCGACAGCTTGTGGACGCGCTTCATGTCAGCCTCAGGCGTGCGCAGGGTGAGCGAGGGAGGCGGCCATCTCGGCATCCATCGACCGGGCGTTCGCCTCGGCCTCGCTCTCCGTGAGGAGTTCGCCCTCCCACTTGGCGACCACCGCCGTCGCGATGGAATTGCCCACCGCGTTGGTCGCCGAGCGGCCCATGTCCAGGAAGGTGTCCACGCCGAGAATCAGCAGCAGACCGGCTTCGGGGATGTTGAACTGGTTCAGCGTGGCGGCAATCACCACCAGCGAGGCGCGCGGAACGCCCGCCATGCCCTTCGAGGTCAGCATGAGGATCAGCAGCATGGTGATCTGGGTGCCGATCGACAGCGGGATGTCGTAGGCCTGTGCAATGAACAGCACGGCGAAGGTGCAGTACATCATCGAGCCGTCCAGGTTGAAGGAGTAGCCCATCGGCATCACGAAGCTGGAGATCTTGCGCTTGACGCCGAACCGGTCGAGGGCGATGAGGATCTTCGGGTAGGCGGCCTCCGAGCTCGCCGTGGCAAAAGACAGCAGGAAGGGCTCCCGGATGTATTTCAGCAGCTTCACGATGCGCGGCCCCAGGAACACGAAGCCCGCGAACGCGAGCACGCCCCAGAGGATGAAGAGGCTGAGGTAGAAGCCCCCCATGAAAACGGCGAACTTGATCAGGATCGACAGGCCGTTGGTCGCCACGGTGGCGGCCATGGCGGCCATCACCGCCAGCGGAGCCAGCTTCATCACGTAGCCCGTGATCTTGAGCATCGCGTGCGAGAGTTCGTCGATGGAGGCGACCAGCGTCTTGCCTTTTTCGCCCAGCGAGGCGAGCGCGACGCCGAAGAACATCGAGAACACCACGATCTGCAGGATCTCGTTGTTGGCCATGGCTTCGACGAAGGACTTGGGAACCACGTGGCCGACGAAGTCCTTGAGGGTGAACTTCGAGGTGGCGAGGTTCGCAGAGGATCCGATGTCCGGCAGCGGCAGCCCCAAGTTGTGGCCGGGCTGCAGCAGGTTGGCCATCACCAGGCCCAGGATGAGCGAGATCAGCGATGCCGTGATGAACCATCCCAGCGCCTTGCCGAAAACGCGTCCGACGGCGGCGGCGTCCCCCATGTGGGCGATGCCGACGACCAGCGTGGAGAAGACCAGAGGCCCGATCAGCATCTTGATCAGTCGCAGGAACACGTCCGACATGATCGAGATGTAGCCGGCGATCTCGGCAGCCGATTTCTTGTCCGGGAAGTTCACGAAGACCATGTAGCCCAGCAGGATCCCGATCACCATCGCTATCAGAATCCAGGCCGCTGGCGGCAGTTTCCTTCTCATGGGAGCTCCTTGCGAGTGAGTTCTGAAGAGAGTCTTCTCTGGCCGACAGCCGCATCCGGCAACCGTCTGCTGATGCGATTTCAAGCGAAATGGGCGCCGGCTGCAATGCCAATGAGCACCTGCATTTCTGGACGCCGCCCGGGGCATGCAGGCCAAACCTAGAATCGGGTCATGTCTCTCCAAGCCCTAGCCTTCCGCGGCCAGCCGGCAGTGCGCCTCGCCATGCCCGGGGGCGATAGCTGCACGGTGGCCCTGCACGGTGCCCATGTGCTGTCCTGGACCACGGCCGATGGCGTGGAACGGCTCTATCTGAGCCCGGATGCGCGCTTCGACGGCACGAGCGCCATTCGCGGCGGCGTGCCGATCTGCTGGCCGCAGTTCAATATGCGCGGACCCTTGCCCAAGCATGGTTTCGTCCGCAACGTGACTTGGCAGGCCGAGTCGGAGGAGGGGGACGGCAAGCGCCGGACCGCTGTCCTGTCGCTGCAATCCAACGACGCCACGCGGGCGATGTGGCCGCATTCGTTCCATGCAAAGCTGGCCGTCACGCTGGCGCCGCACATGCTGCGCATCGCCCTGACGATCGACAACACCGGCAGCGGACCCTGGTCGTTCGCGGCCGCCCTGCACAGCTACTTGCGGGTGGACGAGGTCACCGAAGCTCGTCTCGAAGGCCTGCAAGGCGCCAACCGGTGGGATGCGGTGCGCGACGACCGCCATGTCGAACTGGCGCCCTCGCTGGGCTTCGGCGCCGAGTTCGACAGCGTCTATGCCGCGCCCGCCAAGCCGCTGCGCCTGGTGCAACCGTCGGGCACGCTCGAAATCTCGCAGAGCGCGAGTTGCAGCGAAACCGTCGTGTGGAACCCCGGCCCGCTGCTGAGCGCGAAGCTCGAGGACCTGCCCGACGACGGCTGGCGCCACATGCTCTGCGTCGAAGCGGCGCGCATCGACGAGCCCGTCCTGCTGGCGCCCGGCGCCCAGTGGCAGGGCTGGCAGCAGCTCCACGTCCTTTGAATTTCCGTCTGAACGAACCCATGCTTGCCAAACGCATCATTCCCTGCCTCGACGTCACCGGCGGCCGTGTCGTAAAGGGCGTCAATTTCGTCGAACTGCGCGACGCCGGCGACCCGGTCGAGATCGCGGCTCGCTACAACGCGCAGGGCGCCGACGAACTGACCTTCCTGGACATCACCGCGACCAGTGACGGGCGCGACTTGATCCTGCCCATCATCGAGGCAGTGGCATCGCAGGTGTTCATTCCCCTGACCGTCGGCGGCGGCGTGCGGACGGTCGCGGATGTGCGCCGGCTGCTCAACGCCGGCGCGGACAAGACCAGCTTCAATTCCGCCGCGATCGCCAATCCCCAGGTCATCGAGGATGCGTCGCGCAAATATGGCGCGCAGTGCATCGTGGTGGCCATCGACGCCAAGCGGCGCAGTGCGGGGGACGCGGCGACGCGCGGCCCGGGCTGGGACGTCTACAGCCACGGCGGCCGCAAGAACACGGGGCTCGATGCCGTGCAATGGGCCGTCGAGATGGCGCGCCGCGGCGCCGGCGAGATCCTGCTGACCAGCATGGACCGCGACGGCACCAAGAGCGGCTTCGACCTCGAGCTAACCCGCGCCGTCAGCGACGCGGTCAGCGTCCCTGTGATTGCCTCGGGCGGCGTCGGCAGTCTGGAACACCTGGCGGACGGCATACAGGCCGGCGGTGCCGATGCCGTTCTGGCGGCCAGCATCTTCCACTACGGCGAGTTCACTGTCGGCGAAGCCAAGCAGCGCATGGCAGCGCGCGGCATTCCGGTCCGGCTGTGACCGACAATACCCCTCTATGAACTGGTTGGATGAAGTGCAATGGGACGCGAACGGCCTGGTGCCGGTGATCGCGCAGGAACAGGGCAGCAACGACGTATTGATGTTTGCCTGGATGAATCGCGAAGCGCTCGCGAAGACCGCTGAAGTCGGCCGCGCCGTGTACTTCAGCCGGTCACGCGGCAAGCTGTGGTTCAAGGGCGAGGAGTCCGGCCATGTCCAGACCGTGCACGAAATCCGCCTCGACTGCGACAACGATGTCGTGCTTCTCAAGGTCACGCAACTGGGCCACGAGCCGGGTATCGCCTGCCATACGGGCCGTCACAGCTGCTTCTTCAGCAAGTACGAGAACGGGCAATGGACCGTGACCGAGCCGGTCTTGAAAGACCCCGCATCGATCTACACATCGTCCCCAAGATGAGCACTCCCGAACGCAACGCGGAAGACGCGCTGGCGCGTCTGGCCGCCGTGATTGAAAGCCGGCTTCCCGCGCGAGGCGGCGATCCGGACAAGAGCTACGTCGCGCGCCTGCTGCATCGTGGTCCGGATGCCTTTCTCAAGAAGATCGGCGAGGAGGCCACCGAAGTCGTGATGGCCGCCAAGGATGCCGACCATGGCGGCGACCGCGCAAAGCTGGTGAACGAAGTGGCCGATCTGTGGTTCCACAGCATGGTGGCGCTTGCGCATTACGGCTTTTCACCACGCGATGTGGTGGCGGAACTGGAGCGCCGCGAAGGCACCAGCGGCATCGAGGAAAAGGCCCTGCGCAAGGCGCAGGATCGCGAAGCTTCCAACGACTGAGAGGACGCGCCATGCCCAACGACATCGTGACCGTCGAGCCCGACGACTCGCTCAAGACCTGGGGCTGGGTCAGCTACATCCTGCATCTGGTGGTCGCCGTGGGCGCCGTGCTGCCGGGCGCGCAGGCGTCCATCGGTCTGCTGCTGATCGCGCTGGTGATCGACCTGGTCAAGCGCGACGATGCGGCTGGCACCTGGCAGGCCTCGCACTTCAGCTGGCGCATTCGCTCGGTGCTGTGGGCGGGGGTGCTGTACATGCTGACTTCATGGCTGTGGCTGCTGTTTCTCGTGCCTGGCTGGATCGCCTGGGCGCTCATTTCCCTCTGGTTCCTCTATCGCATCGTCAAGGGGATGGTGCGCATGAATGCGGGCCGGTCCATGGAGCCTACCAATGTCATCTGACCCGAACTGCGTCTTCTGCAAGATCATCGAAGGGAAGATTCCCTCGCGCAAGGTGTACGAGGACGACGAGCTTTTTGTCTTCCATGACGTCGCCCCCTGGGCGCCCGTGCACTTCATGATCGTGCCCAAGCGGCACATTCCGTCGATGGCGCAGGTCACCGCCGACGATGCGGCGCTGCTGGGAAAGATCATGACGCTGGCGCCCAAGCTGGCCGTCGAGGAGGGTTGCAGGCCCTATCCGGCGGGCGGTTTCCGAATCGTCGTCAATACCGGTGCCGAGGGCGGACAGGAAGTCCACCATCTCCATGTCCATGTCATGGGTGGCCCAAGGCCCTGGCTTAGAGGGTGACTCGCCCCCAGACTTCGCGCACTTCGTGTCGCTCCGCCTACCCCCCTGTTGGGGAAAACAGATAGCCATCGTTTTCGGCCGGTCAATTCCGCCGACTAAAATCGTCACATTCTTCAGGAGTAATCCATGGGTTCACTTTCCATCTGGCACTGGCTGATCGTGCTGCTCGTCGTCGTGATGATTTTCGGTACCAAGAAGCTCCGCAACATGGGTTCCGACCTCGGCGGCGCGGTCAAGGGATTCAAGGACGGCATGAAAGACGGCGCGGCACCCGAGACGCCAGCCGGGCCGAATGCTCAGGTCACGGGCAACACCACCGCCGACAAGTCGACGATCGACGTCGAGGCGCGCCAGAAGTCCTGAGCTGAACATTCGTGATCGATCTCGGCATCTCGAAACTCGCGCTGATCGGCGCAGTTGCGCTGATCGTCATCGGGCCGGAAAAGTTGCCGCGGGTGGCCCGTACCGTTGGCACGCTGCTCGGCAAGGCGCAGCGGTACGTGAATGACGTCAAGGCCGAGGTCAATCGCTCGATGGACCTCGACGAACTGCGCAAAATGAAGGACACGGTGCAGGATGCTGCCCGCGATGTCGAGCACAGCATCCAGGCGGGCGCCAGCGACTTCGAAAAGCAGTTCTCCGAAAGCGGCCAGACGCTCTCCGAACTGGCGGAGCCGACGCCTTCTTATCCCGAATACAAGCACCCGCGCAAGAACTGGCGCCTGAAGCAGGGCGCCACCCCGCAGTGGTACAAGGCGCGCAACGGCGTGCGCACCAAGGCGCTGTCAGGCGCAGCGCGCGTGGCCCGCTACCGCCCTCACAAAATCAACTAGCCGCAACGCCGATCCGGTTGTGCCCAGCGCGCATCCATTTCCTGCCCGCAGCGTCCCCACATGGCCGACCCCACCGACAAGAACAAAGAAGACGAACTGGCCGGCACCGAGCAGCCTTTCGTCCAGCACCTGATGGAGCTGCGGGATCGCCTGCTCTACTGCATTTATGGCCTCGTCGTGGCCGGCATCCTGCTCTCCATCTGGCCGGGGCCCGCCGGACTGATCGACATGATCGCGGTGCCAATCCGTGCCCATATGCCGCCCGATGCGAAGCTGATCGCCATCGGTGTGTTCTCGCCGTTCTTCGTGCCGCTGAAGGTGCTCGCCATGACGGCAGTGCTGCTGGCGCTGCCCTGGCTCATGTACCAATGCTGGATGTTCGTGGCGCCCGGCCTCTACAGCCACGAGAAGAAGTTCGCGCTGCCGCTGATCTTCTTCGGCAGCCTGCTGGCCTATGGCGGCATCGCTTTCGTGCAGTTCTTCGTGCTGGACAAGATGTTCGGCTTCATTCAGAACTTCACGCCCCCGTCGGTGAATGCCACGCCTGACATCTCGTCTTATGTGGAAGCGATCCTGTCGCTCTACATCGCGTTCGGCGTGGCCTTCCAGGTGCCGATTGTCGTGATGTTGCTCGTGCGTTTCGAGATGGTCACCATCGAGAAGCTGAAGTCCTTCCGCGGCTATTTCATCGTGGTTGCATTCGTCGTGGCCGCGGTGCTCACGCCGCCGGACGTCGTCTCGCAACTCGCTCTGGCGATTCCGATGTGCCTGCTGTACGAGGTCGGCATCATCGGTGCGCGCTACTTCGCGAAACACTCCAAGGTCCCGGAAGAAAGCGCGGATTCGGCGCAATCCTGAGCCCCTTGCGGGGGGCCTTATTCCGTCGGGTTCGGCGCGCGCCGCACCGGCGACCGGGGCCGCAGGCCCGGTGTCACATCCAGTTCCAGCTTGTCGGTGCCGCGCTGCAGGGCAAAGCGCGCCGGATGGCCTGGCTTGAGTCCGGCCACCGCGGTCAGCAGTTCCTGAACGTTGCCTATGCTCTTGTCGCCCACGCTGGTGATGACGTCGCCCGGACGAACACCGGCCTTGGCGGCCGGGCCGTTCTGCAGCACGCCCGTGATGATCACGCCGGCGTCGGCCTTGACGCCGAAGGTTTCCGCGAGTTCCGGGGAGAGGTCGTTGGGCTCCACGCCGACCCAGCCACGCGTGACCTTGCCTGCCTTCACGATGTCTTCCAGCACCTGCTTGGCGGTCGACACCGGAATGGCAAAGCCGATGCCCATGCTGCCGCCGGAGCGGGAATAGATCGCGGTGTTGATCCCCTCGAGGTTGCCGTTCACGTCGATCAGTGCGCCGCCCGAATTGCCGGGGTTGATCGCCGCATCGGTCTGGATGAAGTTCTCGAAGGTGTTGATGCCGAGCTGGTTGCGACCAAGCGCTGACACGATGCCGCTCGTCACGGTCTGGCCAACGCCGAAGGGATTGCCGATGGCGAGCACCTGGTCGCCGACCTGGAGCGCGTCGGAATTGCCCAGTACGATCACCGGCAGCTTGTCGAGTTCGATCTTGAGCACGGCCAGATCGGTGTCGGGATCAGTCCCGATCACCTTACCGCGCGCGTGACGGCTGTCATTGAGGGTGACGTCGATTTCGTCTGCGCCTTCCACGACATGGTTGTTGGTGAGGATGTAGCCGTCGGCGCTCACGATCACGCCGCTGCCCAGCCCGACCTGGGGCTGATCCGCCCCCTGGTCGCCGAAGAAGAACCGGAACCATGGATCGTTGCTGCGCGGAGAAAGTTGCGCCGCCTTGCTGGTGTTGATGCTGACCACGGCCGGTGATGCCTTCCTGGCGGCGGCGCTCAGACTACCCGGGGCGATCGCGGCCGGACCCGAGGCCGGCGCTTCGATGACGGCCACGACGCCGCCCAGGGAACCCCGACGGTTGAGCCACTCGGGCTTGAGGGTCGCGACGACGAAATAGGCCGCGAGCAGAACCGTTACGACTTGGGCAAACAGCAGCCAGATGCGTTTCATGAACAAGGTGAAGAAGACGTTGGAGCGAAGGCGTCCCGGCGAGCGGGGCGTCGAAGACCCGATTGTCCCTCAACGGTTCTGAGGGCCCGGGCAATTGCTCTTGACGATGTTGTGGGGGCTTGATCCATGCGGGGACGAGCAACTGGGGAAAACCCTTAAAATGGAGGGACTTGCAGCCGGACGCCCTACAAGGCCTTCTCCGGTGTGGCGCGCACGAGACCCGCAGCGACAGGCCGCTTACGCAAGAGCCCCGCGGCCTTCGGTTCGCCGAAGCGCTTCGTCCATCGTTACGCTTTTACGTTCGCCCATGACTGCACCAACCCTTGGCGTTGGCATTCCCGTGCCATCTACGCCTGCGCGCAAGCTCGGCGCCCGAGACTACAAGACGCTTGCCTTGTCGGCCCTCGGGGGCACGCTCGAGTTCTACGACTTCGTCATTTACGTGTTCTTCGCGACAGTGCTCGGCGCACTGTTCTTTCCGGCGGACATGCCTGACTGGCTGCGGCAATTGCAGACTTTCGGCATCTTCGCAGCAGGCTACCTGGCGCGGCCCCTGGGCGGCATCGTGATCGCGCATTTCGGCGACCTGCTGGGGCGCAAGCGCATGTTCACGCTGTCGATCTTCCTGATGGCGGCGCCTACGCTTGTGATCGGCCTGCTGCCGACTTACGCCAGCATCGGCGTGGCGGCGCCGCTGCTGCTGCTGGCGATGCGCGTCTTGCAGGGCGCGGCGATCGGCGGCGAGATGCCCGGCGCCTGGGTGTTCGTGGCCGAACACGTGCCGGCGCGCCGCTACGGGTTCGGCGTCGGCACGCTGACTTCGGGTATCACGGGCGGCATCCTGCTCGGGTCGCTGATCGCCATGGCCGTCAACACGCACTACACGCCGGCCGAGGTCAGTGACTTTGCGTGGCGGATCCCGTTCATCCTGGGCGGCGTGTTCGGCCTGGTGTCGGTTTACCTGCGCCGCTTCCTGCACGAGACGCCGGTGTTCCAGGAACTCGCGGATCGCCGCAACGTGGCCCGCGAACTCCCGCTCAAGACGATCCTGCGCGAGCACCGCGGTGCGACCGTGTTCGTCGGGCTGCTGACCTGGGTGCTCTCGGCCGCAATCGTGGTGGTCGTGCTTTTCACGCCGACCTACCTGCAGAAGGTGCACCACATTCCGGCGGCGCTGGCATTGGAGGCGAATGCCGTGGCGACGCTGATGCTGACGCTGGGTTGCATCCTGGTGGGGTGGGCCTGCGACCGCATCGGTACGCGCGCCGTGATGCTGATCGGCTGGGGTGGCCTGGTCGTCACGACGTACATCTTCTACACGAGCCTGCCCGGAACGCCGGCGTCGCTCCTCTGGCACTACGGCCTGGTGGGCTTGTTCGTCGGCACCATCGCGACCGTGCCGATCGTCGGCGTGCGTGCATTCCCCGCGCCGGTGCGCTTTTCGGGGCTTTCGTTCGCCTACAACATGTCGTACGCGATCTTCGGCGGCCTCACGCCCATCATCCTCACGCTGTGGCTGCAGAAGGATCCGATGGCACCGGCGCACTACGTGGCGGCGCTCGCGCTGCTTGGCTTCGTGCTTGGTCTGTTGCCCCTGGCGTCGCGCGGCCATGGCATGCGGGCGGCGCCTGCCGGGTCCACAATGGCGTGATGAGCACGACCCGCCACGAACTCCTTCACGCGTTCGATCTGCTGCTCGCTCCCGAGCGTTTCAAGGACTACGGACCGAACGGCCTGCAGGTCGAAGGCCGCACGAAGGTGCGCAAGGTCGTCTCCGGCGTCACGGCAAGCCGTGCGCTGATCGAGGCGGCCATCCGCGCCGAAGCCGATGCGATCTTCGTCCATCACGGCTTGTTCTGGCGTGGCCAGGATGGTCGGGTCACCGGCTGGATGCGCCAGCGCCTCGGTCTGCTGCTGGGGGATGACGTCAATCTTTTTGCGTACCACCTGCCGCTCGATGCGCATCCCGAACTCGGCAACAACGCGCAACTCGGAGCGCAGTTGGGGCTCGTGGCGCGCGCGGGCTCTGCCGGCCGCTTCGGCGAACAGGAGCTCGGATTCATGGGGGGGCGCGAGAGCGGCGAGGTTTTCGCGAGCGCCAAGGCACTGGCCGCTCATGTGGAGAAGACTCTGGGCAAGCCTGTGACGCTCGTGGAAGGAGCCCCTCGGCAGATCCGAAGCGTTGCGTGGTGCACGGGGGGGGCGCAGAGCTATTTCGAAGCCGCGATCGCGGCCGGTGCGGATGCCTTCATCACTGGGGAGATTTCCGAGCCGCAGGCTCACTATGCGCGTGAAATGGGCGTTGCTTTTCTTGCTTGCGGGCACCACGCCACCGAACGCTATGGCGCTCCGGCCGTGGCGGGTCATGTGGCTGCCCAGCTCGGTCTGGCGCACGAATTCATCGATATCGATAATCCGGCGTGACCAGCGTTCAGCGCCCCATTGCCGTCACCCTCGGCGACCCGGCGGGCATCGGGCCCGAGATCATTGTCAAGGCGTTTCGTGACGCGACTGGCCTTATGGAGGGGTGCTTTGTGGCGGGCGATGTGCGCGCGGTAAGACGTGCTGCCCAAGCGCTCGCAGCACCCGGCGTGCTTGCTCTGCCCGTTGCAGTGATAGAGATGGCTACAGAGGCCATTGGCGTTCCGTCGGGATGCATCCCCGTGTTGCAAGCCGTCGAGCCGGCCGAAGGCACGATTGCAGTCGGTGCAATCAGCGCTGTTGCGGGCCGCATGGCCGGTGACTGCGTCGTATGGGCTGCTCGCGCGGCGTTGCGCGGCGAGGTCGCGGCGATCGTGACGGCGCCCTTGCACAAGGAGGCGTTGTCGGCCGCAGGCTTCACCTTCCCGGGCCACACTGAATTGCTGCAGGCCGAGGCCGCCGCGCACCTTGGCCGTCCGGTCGCTGAAGTGCCGGTGCGCATGATGCTGGCCAATGACGAGCTTCGGACCGTGCTTGTCAGCATTCACATGTCGTTGCGCGATGCGATCGAGGCTGTGACCTTCGATGGCGTGCTCGAGACGTTGCGGATCACCCACAGCGCGCTCACCGCGGTTCTGGGTCGGGCTCCAAAGATCGGCGTTGCGGGGCTCAATCCGCATGCGGGGGAGGGCGGCCTGTTTGGATCGGAAGAACGCGACATCATCGTGCCGGCCATCTCGGCGGCGCAGGCCGAGGGCATCGATGCAGACGGTCCCCATGCCCCCGACACGATCTTCATGCGGGCACGCGCCAAGGCGCACGGCGCCAGTGCGTTCGATGTGGTGATCGCGATGTACCACGACCAGGGTCTGATTCCGGTCAAGTACCTCGGCGTGGAGAAGGGCGTGAATGTCACGCTCGGCTTGCCGCTGGTACGCACCAGCCCCGATCACGGGACAGCGTTCGACATCGCAGGCACGGGGCGGGCCGACCCGTCCAGCTTGATCGAGGCGGTCAGGATGGCGAAGTCGCTGTCGGGTGTCGTCAGGGGCGCTTGAGGCTGTCGCGAATCTCGCGCAGCAGCACGACATCCTCGGGAGCAGCCGGCGGAGGAGCGGCCTCCTGATTCTTCTTCAGCTTGTTGATCTGCTTGACCATCAGGAAAATGATGAAGGCCAGGATCACGAAGTTGACGGCGATGGTGATGAAGTTGCCGTATGCCAGCACCGGTGCCCCGGATTTCTTGAGTTCGGCGAGATTGTTGGCCACGCCTGCGGGCGTTGGACCCAGCACGATGTAGAGATTCGAGAAATCGAGCTTGCCGAACACCAGTCCGACCAACGGCATGATGATGTCGCTCACCAAGGAGTCGACGATCTTGGCAAAGGCTGCGCCGATGATCACACCGACCGCGAGGTCGATCACGTTGCCCTTGACGGCAAATTCGCGGAACTCCTTCAGAAAGCTCATGTCGGGTACCCCCTCTGCAGGTTGTTGAACCGAGTCGAGTATAGGGGTGGGACTCGCGGCCGCAGCCATCGCGGATGGCTGCCGACAGGGGCCTGCGTAGCGTTGAATTCACTTCTTACGCTCCGCTACAATCATTGGTTGACCCAAGACCCTAGCGAAGAACATTGAGGATCCCCATGAGTGACAGCACCGCCGGCCGCCCCCGGATCGACACCAGCAAGCGGACGTGGTTGATCGCATCAGGTTGTGCGGGCGCAGTGGGCGGGGTGGCGGTGGCCGTCCCGTTCGTGAGTTCCTTTCAGCCCTCGGAAAAAGCCAAGGCAGCCGGTGCGCCGGTCGAGGCCGACATCAGCGGCCTGCAGGCGGGCGAGAAGATGACGGTGGAATGGCGCGGCAAGCCGGTGTGGATCCTGAAGCGCACACCCGGCCAGATCGCCGAACTCCCCAATCTCGATCCTCAGCTCGCCGACCCGCTGTCCAAGCGCAATCCCGACGAGTTCACGCCCGAATACGCTCGCAACCAACACCGTTCGATCAAGCCCGAAGTGCTGGTGGTTGTCGGCATCTGCACCCACCTCGGCTGCTCGCCGATCGACAAGCTCCAAGCTGGCCCGCAGCCCTCGCTGCCCGACAACTGGGAAGGCGGCTTCCTCTGCCCGTGCCACGGATCGACCTTCGACCTGGCCGGCCGCGTCTTCAAGAACAAGCCTGCGCCGGACAACCTGCCGGTGCCTCCGCACATGTACCTCTCCGACACGCGCCTCCTGATCGGCGACGACAAGAAGGCTTGAGGAGAACGACGACATGGCTGAATTCAAGGAAATCTCCCCCAATGCACCCGCAGGCGAGAAGGCACTCAACTGGGTCGACAACCGTTTCCCGCTGACCAAGCTCTGGAACGACCAGTGGGGCAAGTACTACGCGCCGAAGAACTTCAACTTCTGGTACATCTTCGGCTCGCTCGCGATGCTGGTTCTCGTGATCCAGATCGTGACCGGCATCTTCCTCGTGATGCACTACAAGCCCGATGCCTCGCTGGCGTTCGCATCGGTCGAGTACATCATGCGCGACGTGCCGTGGGGCTGGCTCATCCGCTACATGCACTCGACGGGAGCCTCCGCCTTCTTCATCGTGGTGTACCTGCACATGTTCCGAGGGCTGATCTACGGCAGCTACCGCAAGCCGCGCGAGCTGATCTGGATCTTCGGCTGTGCGATCTTCCTGTGCCTGATGGCCGAGGCCTTCATGGGCTATCTGCTTCCCTGGGGCCAGATGAGCTACTGGGGCGCACAGGTGATCGTGAACCTGTTCTCCGCGATCCCCTTCGTGGGTCCGGATCTCGCACTGCTGATCCGCGGTGACTACGTCGTGAGCGACGCCACGCTCAATCGCTTCTTCAGCTTCCACGTGATCGCCGTGCCGCTGGTGCTGCTCGGCCTGGTCGTGGCGCACCTGATTGCGCTGCACGAAGTGGGCTCGAACAATCCCGACGGCATCGAGATCAAGGCCAATCGCGGTCCCGATGGCCATCCGTTGGACGGCATCCCTTCGCATCCGTACTACACGGTGCATGACATCTTCGGTGTGGTGGTGTTCCTCACGATCTTCTCGGCCGTGATCTTCTTCGCGCCTGAAGCTGGCGGCTACTTCCTGGAATACAACAACTTCATCCCGGCCGATTCGCTGAAGACGCCGAACCACATCGCACCGGTCTGGTACTTCACGCCGTTCTATTCGATGCTGCGTGCCATCACCAGCGAGATGATGTACGCCCTCATCGCCTGTGTGGTGGGTGCTGCGGTGTTCAGTGTATGGAAGGCGCGTGTGCCTTCGCTCATCAAGGGCGTCATCGTGATTGCCGCGGTCGTCGTCGCCGCGATGATGCTGTCGATCGACGCGAAGTTCTGGGGCGTGCTCGTCATGGGCGGTGCCGTCATCATCCTGTTCTTCCTGCCTTGGCTGGATCACAGTCCGGTCAGGTCGATCCGCTATCGCCCGAGCTGGCACAAGTACCTGTACGGCGTGTTCGTCGTCAACTTCGTGGTCCTGGCCTACCTGGGCGTCCAGCCACCATCGCCGGTTGGCGAGCGCGTGTCGCAAGTCGGTACCCTGTTCTATTTCGGTTTCTTCCTGTTGATGCCGTGGTGGAGCCGCCTCGGCGAATTCAAGCCGGTCCCTGAGCGCGTGACCTTCGCAGCGCACTGACCGGGAGAGCACAAGAATGAAGAAACTGATCCTCACGTTGATTGCAGCGCTTGGCATCGTCACTGGTGCGCACGCCTCCGAAGGCGGGATTCCATGGGACAAGGCACCGAACAGGACGAATGACCTGGCCGCCCTTCAGAACGGCGCCAAGCTCTTCGTCAATTACTGCCTCAACTGCCACTCGGCGGCGTTCATGCGCTACAACCGACTGCAGGACATTGGTATCTCGGAACAGCAGATCAAGGACAATCTGCTGTTCACGACCGACAAGGTCGGCGAAACCATGAAGGCGAACATCGATCCGCGCCAGGCCAAGGAATGGTTCGGCACCGTCCCGCCCGACCTGACGTTGGTTGCGCGTTCGCGTGCCGGCCATGGCGGCACCGGCGCGGATTATCTCTACACCTACATGCGCACTTTCTACCGTGACGACACGAAGGCGACGGGCTGGAACAACCTGGCGTTTCCGGCTGTTGCCATGCCGCACGTGTTGTGGGAGTTGCAGGGTGAACGCCGTCCGATCTTCGACAAGGTCGAGTCGCACGGTCATGAAACCGAAGTATTCAAAGGTTGGGAGCAACTCACGCCCGGCACCATGACGCCGATGCAATATGACCAGGCGATGGGCGACCTCGTGAGCTATCTGCAGTGGATGGCAGAGCCGGCGCAGAACACCCGCATCCGTGTGGGCGTCTGGGTTCTGCTCTTCCTTGTCATAGCAGTGGTCTTTGTTTGGCGCTTGAATGCCTCGTACTGGAAAGACGTCAAGTAATTCGATGCCGATCGGGCGCCACAAGCGTCTGATCCCGCAGAGTGGGTTGCCAACGCGACCCACTCTTTTTGATTTTTAGGAGCCTTTCGCCATGATGGTCTTGTATTCGGGAACGACCTGCCCTTTTTCACATCGCTGCCGCTTCGTGCTGTTCGAGAAGGGCATGGATTTCGAGATTCGCGATGTCGATCTCTACAACAAGCCTGAAGACATCAGCGTGATGAACCCGTACGGCCAAGTGCCGATCCTGGTCGAACGCGATCTGATCCTGTACGAGTCGAACATCATCAACGAGTACATCGACGAGCGCTTTCCGCATCCGCAACTGATGCCTGGCGACCCGGTCGATCGCGCGCGCGTCCGCCTGTTCCTGCTGAATTTCGAGAAGGAACTGTTCGTGCATGTTTCCACGCTGGAGAACCGCACGTCCAAGGGCAACGAAAAGGCGCTCGAAAAGGCGCGCTCGCACATCCGCGATCGTCTGACGCAGCTCGCGCCGGTGTTCCTCAAGAACAAGTACATGCTGGGCGACAACTTCTCGATGCTCGACGTCGCGATCGCTCCGCTGCTCTGGCGTCTGGACTACTACGGCATCGACCTCAGCAAGAACGCCGCCCCGCTTCTGAAGTATGCGGAGCGCATCTTCTCGCGCCCCGCCTACATCGAAGCACTGACGCCGTCCGAAAAGGTCATGCGCAAGTGAGCTTCTGCAGTCTGCCATGATCAACGCGCTCGAATCGTCATCCACTCGCCCGTACCTCATCCGGGCGCTGTATGAATGGTGCACAGACAATGGCTTCACGCCATATGTCGCGGTGCAGGTCGACGACACCGTCCAGGTGCCGCGCGAGTACGTCAAGAATGGCGAGATCGTGTTGAACATCAGCTTCGATGCGACGAGTTCGCTCAAGCTGGGCAACGACTTCATCGAGTTCAAGGCGCGTTTCGCGGGAACGGCCCGGGAGATCAGCGTGCCTGTGGGCCGCGTGATCGCGATTTATGCGCGCGAGAACGGGCAAGGCATGGCCTTTCCCGCGCCCGCCCCTGCGCAGGCTGACGGCGGCTCGGCACCTGCTGCGGCGACGCCCGCGCCCTCCGCGACACGCACGCCGTTGCGCGATGCGTCCCGCGGCACCGAAGGCGATGCCAGCAAGGTCGTTCATCTCGTGACCGGCGAAGGCGCCGAAGAAGCCGTGGAAACGAGCAGCACGCCTGCGGATCCCGAGGACCCGCCGCGCCCGCCGGCCGGTGGTGGCGCGCGGCCCTCGCTCAAGCGGATCAAATGAGCGATGCGGCCACGCCGCACCGCTAAAATTCCCTCTCCCGCCGCTTTAGCTCAGTTGGTAGAGCAACCGCCTTGTAAGCGGTAGGTCGTCAGTTCGATTCCGACAAGCGGCACCATCACCACCACCCCGAGATCGCTCCCGGTTTCCACCTCCCGACAGCGGGGGCGGGCTCGGCCAAACGATATGGACAACGCCATCCAGTCGCACCTCGATAGCGGTGTCGCCGCCCCGGACGTGATCGCCTACACCTCGTCCATTTCCATCGAAGCTCGCAAGCGCTCGCAGCAGCGCCGCTCCACGAGCGTGCAATGGATTCGCAAGACCCACGGCTGGTTCGGCCTGTGGGGCGCGATCCTGGGCTTGATCTTCGGCACGGCGGGCATCTGGCTGAACCACCGCGCGGTACTCAAGATGCCGATGGCGCAGCAGCGCATCAATGCTCAGTTGGCCCTGCCCGAACCGGCGCCGGCAACTGCGGAGGAAATGGCCGCTTGGTTGCAAGAGGCGCTGGGCCAGAGTGGTCCGCCGAATTCCACACGCACCGAGCCCGCAAAGCCCGTTGCGTGGACCGAGAAGGGCAAGCGCGCTTCGGCAGTCGACGCAGCCGATACGGCGGCGCCGGCGAAGCCGCTCATGCAGCCCGAGCGCTGGATCTTCAATTTCGGAGGCCCTGACGCCATCGTGCAAGCAGACTACTGGCGCGGCAATCGTTCCGTGGGTGTCACGACCACAAGCAACGGTTTCGTTGCGACGCTGGCCAATCTGCACAAGGGCGTTGGAATGCCTGTCGCGTGGATCTTGTTGGTCGATACGCTGGCGGGCAGCTTGATCTTCCTGTCGATCTCGGGGGTGGCGCTTTGGATGCTGACCCACCGGCGTCGGCGTGTCGGCCTCGTCATCTTCGGCACGTCGGTTGCGCTCACGCTGGGATTGGTGGTCGCGCAACTCTGAGGGCGCGCGCCGCGCTCAACGGCGCGATTGCACCTTGATCCGAATCGTCGCGACGTCCCATCCGCGGGATTTCAGCCGCGCCTGGAGGATCGGCGCCAGCTGGCGAAGCTTTGCGGCAGCGGCACTCCCGTAGACCAGCATGCACCAGACGTCCCCCTCGGCGGGGCCGGCCTTGACGCCGGCACGCATCTCGGGGGGGATCAGATCCTGCACCGCGGCCAGACGTTCACCAGCCTCACGGGCACGCGCAGCCAGGCCGGCGAGGGTGGGAGAGCCCTCTGTGGCCTCGAGCAGGGTGACGGAGTTGAAACGGCGGTTCATGGGGAAAGGTCTGCGGTCGGTAGGTTCGAACAAGGCGGCTAAAATCACTGGTTTGCCAGCAATCCTGCGGGCCGGTCGGCTTGCTTTCTGGCAAAGCGCGCCCAAGTTCCTTCTCGTCTATCTTAGGGATTTCGGTCGAAGTAGTCGCGTACAGCGAGTGTGCTTCGATCTCCATTCATGGCCACCAATTTCCTGACTCAAATTTTCGGCAGTCGCAATGATCGGCTCCTGAAGCAGTATCGCAAGACGGTCGAACGCATCAATGCGCTGGAACCGTCCTTCGAGAAGCTCGATGACGATGCCCTGCGCGCCAAGACGCAGGAATTCAAGGATCGCGTCGCCAAGGGCGAAACCCTTGACGACCTGCTGCCCGAGGCCTTCGCCACAGTCCGCGAAGCGTCCAAGCGGGTGATGAAGATGCGCCACTTCGACGTCCAGCTGCTGGGCGGCATGGCGCTTCACAACGGCAAGATCTCGGAAATGCGAACGGGTGAAGGCAAGACCCTGACCGCCACGCTGCCGGTGTACTTGAACGCACTCACGGGCAAGGGCGTCCACGTGGTGACCGTGAACGACTATCTCGCCAGCCGCGATGCGACCTGGATGGGCCGGCTTTACAACTTTCTCGGCCTCTCGGTGGGCATCAACCTCCCGCAAATGCCGCGCGAGGAGAAGCAGCAGGCCTACGGCAGCGACATCACCTACGGCACGAACAACGAGTACGGCTTCGACTACCTGCGCGACAACATGGTCTACGAGCCGGGCGACCGGGTCCAGCGCGGGCTGAACTACGCCATCGTCGACGAGGTGGACTCCATCCTGATCGACGAGGCGCGTACGCCGCTCATCATCAGCGGCCAGGCCGAAGACCACACGGAGCTGTACCTGGCGATCAATAAGGTCGTTCCGCTGCTGGTGCGTCAGGAAGGGGAAGCCGATCCGCGCACTGGCGAGGGCGTCACCAAGCCCGGCGACTTCACGGTCGACGAGAAGACGCACCAGGTGTTCATGACCGAAGACGGCCATGAGAAAGCGGAGCAGATTCTTTCCGAGTTCAAGTTGCTGCCCGAGGGCGCTTCGCTCTACGACCCGGCCAACATCACGCTGATGCATCACCTGAATGCGGCGCTGCGTGCACGTCACCTGTACCACCGCGACCAGCACTACGTGGTGCAACAGGGCGAAGTGGTCATCGTCGACGAATTCACCGGCCGCCTGATGACCGGGCGCCGTTGGAGCGACGGCCTGCACCAGGCCGTCGAGGCCAAGGAAGGCGTCGAGATCCAGGCCGAGAACCAGACCCTCGCGTCGATCACGTTCCAGAACTATTTCCGCCTCTACGCCAAGCTCGCGGGCATGACCGGCACGGCCGATACCGAGGCCTATGAATTCCAGGAGATCTACGGTCTGGAGACCATGATCATTCCGCCGAATCGGCCAAGCAGGCGCGAAGACCAGTTGGACCGGGTCTACAAGACCACACGCGAGAAGTACGACGCGGCCATCCAGGACATTCGCGAGTGCTACGAGCGTGGTCAGCCGGTGCTGGTCGGCACCTCGTCGATCGAGAACTCCGAGATCATCGCCGGGCTGCTCGAAAAGGCCGGCCTGCCGCACCAGGTGCTCAACGCCAAGCAGCACGCACGCGAAGCGGAAATCGTCGCGCAGGCGGGCCGCACCAAGATGATCACGATTGCGACCAACATGGCGGGTCGTGGTACCGACATCGTGCTCGGTGGCAACGTCGAGAAGGCGATCGAAGCCGTCGAGGCCAACGAGGAACTCGATACAGCATCCCGGGGAGCCGAGGCCGATCGGTTGCGTGTGCAATGGGACAAGGACCACGAATTTGTGAAGTCGCTGGGCGGCCTGCGCATCATCGCGACCGAGCGTCATGAATCGCGCCGCATCGACAACCAGTTGCGCGGCCGTTCGGGCCGTCAGGGCGACCCGGGCTCGTCGCGCTTCTACCTCAGCCTCGACGATCCGCTGATGCGCATTTTCGCGGGTGACCGCGTGAAGGCGATCATGGACCGCCTCAAGATGCCCGACGGCGAGGCAATCGAAGCCGGCATCGTGACGCGCAGCATCGAGAGCGCGCAACGCAAGGTCGAGGCACGCAACTTCGACGTGCGCAAGCAATTGCTCGAATACGACGACGTGTCGAACGACCAGCGCAAGGTGATCTACCAGCAGCGCAACGACATCCTCGACGCGGGCGACCTGACCGCGCAGATCGAAGGGTTGCGCGAAGGCTGTTTTTCGGATTTGGTTCGCCAGTACGTACCGAACGAGTCGGTCGAAGAGCAATGGGACCTCGCCGGTCTCGAGAAGGTGCTTTCCGACGAATGGCACATGGACATGCCGCTTCGCAAGGAAGTGGAGGCGGCAACCGCCATCGGCGACGAAGACGTGGTCGAGAAGGTCGTCTCGGCGGCCAACGAGGCATTCAATGCCAAGGTCTCGCTGATCGGCCAGGAGAACTTCACGCAGTTCGAGCGCATGGTGCTGCTGCAGAGCATCGACACCCATTGGCGCGAGCACCTCGCCTCGCTGGACTACCTGCGTCAGGGCATCCATCTTCGCGGTTACGCGCAAAAACAGCCCAAGCAGGAGTACAAGCGCGAGGCCTTCGAGCTTTTCGGCCAGCTTCTCGACTCCGTGAAGAACGAAGTCACGCGTCAGCTCATGACCGTGCGCGTGCAGTCCACCGAGCAACTCGAGCAAGCCGCCGAAGCCATGGAGAGCCGCGGTGAGAACGTGGCGAACATCACCTACACCGCGCCCACTGAGACCGGTGAAGTCGAAGTGCGCGTCGACGAAGAAAGCCTGCGCCGCCAGGCCGCTGGCGGCCTGAGCGCCGGTGCCGTCGCCTTTGCGCGCGTGGGTCGCAACGACCCTTGCCCTTGCGGCAGTGGCAAGAAGTTCAAGCAATGCCACGGCAAGCTCACTTGATATCCGCACTCGTCAGCAGGACCCATCCATGCCCGTGAATCTTTCCGCTCCCGATCCCGCCGCGTTGCATGCGGTGCCCGGCGTTCGCATCGGCGTCGCCGAAGCCGGCGTGCGCAAGGCCAACCGCAAGGACTTGACGGTGGTCCTGATCGACGAGGGGGCCGCGGTGGGCGGCGTATTCACGCAGAACCGCTTCTGTGCCGCACCCGTGCAGCTTTGCCGTGACCATCTGGCTGCCAATTTTGGTGTTCGTGCGATGCTGATCAACACCGGCAACGCAAACGCCGGCACGGGCGAAGACGGGTTGGCGCGCGCGCGCGCCACCTGCATCGCGCTGGCCCGCAAGCTCAACCTCGCACCGGAGCAGATCCTGCCGTTTTCCACCGGCGTGATCATGGAGCCGTTGCCGATCGACCGGATCGAGGCAGGCCTGCCCGCCGCGCTGGCCGATGCCTCGCCAGCGAACTGGGCGCGCGCGGCCGAAGGCATCATGACGACGGACACGGTGCCCAAGGCCTTCAGCCAGCAGGTGCAGATCGGCGGAGCCACGGTCACGATCACCGGCATCAGCAAGGGCGCCGGCATGATCCGCCCGAACATGGCGACGATGCTCGGCTTCATGGCCACCGACGCGAAGATCGATGCGTCGCTGATCCAGCCCCTGGCGAAGGCCCTTGCCGACGCCTCGTTCAATCGGGTGACGATCGACGGCGATACGTCGACGAACGATTCCTTCGTGGTCATCGCCACGCAGAAGGCCGATCATGCCACGATCACTTCCCTCGAATCCGCCGAAGGACGCGCGTTGCTGGAGGCAATGCAGGGCGTTGCACGTCAGTTGGCGCAGGCCATCGTGCGCGACGGCGAGGGCGCTACCAAGTTCATCACGATCCGTGTCGAAGGCGGAAGCGACGCGGCAGAGTGCCGTCAGGTGGCCTACGCGGTCGCGCATTCGCCGCTGGTCAAGACGGCGTTCTATGCAAGCGATCCGAATCTCGGTCGCATCCTGGCAGCGGTCGGCTATGCAGGCATCGCCGATCTGGACCAGACGGGCATCGATCTCTATCTCGATGACGTTCACGTGGCGGTCAAGGGTGGGCGCAATCCGACCTACCGCGAGGAGGACGGCCAGCGCGTGATGAAGCAGAGCGAAATCACGGTGCGCATCGCGCTCGGCCGCGGCAACGCCGCCGACACGGTGTGGACCTGCGACTTGAGCCACGACTACGTAACGATCAACGCCGACTACAGGTCATGAACGAGAAATTCGAACGCCTGATCGAGCGCGCCGAACAACTGATCAGCCGCATCGAATCGATCCTTCCGCAGCCCCTGTCAGCGCCGACCGACTGGAGCGCTTCCGTCGCCTGGCGCTACCGTCGCCGCAGCTCGGGCCACGGCACGCTGGAGCCGGTTCGCCACGTGGCGACGATGCCGCTCGATGCGCTGAAGGAAATCGACGTCCAGAAGGAAAAGATCGAACGCAACACGCGTCAGTTCGTCGAAGGCAAGCCGGCCAACAACGTGCTGCTGACCGGCGCCCGCGGCACCGGCAAGTCGTCTCTGATCCGCGCATGCTTGCAAGCCTATGCGCCGCAAGGTCTGCGCCTCATCGAAGTCGACAAGGCAGAACTCACGGATTTGCCGGACATCGTCGATGTAGTCTCGAATCGGCCGGAGAAATTCATCGTCTTCAGCGACGATTTGAGCTTCGACGAGGGTGAGCCGGGCTACAAGGCGCTGAAGTCGATCCTCGACGGTTCGATCGCCGCAGCCACGCCGAATGTGCTGATCTATGCCACCAGCAATCGGCGCCATCTGCTGCCCGAGTACATGAAGGACAACCTCAGCTACACGCATACCGAGGACGGCGAAGTGCATCCTGGTGAGGTGATCGAGGAAAAGATTTCGCTCTCCGAGCGCTTCGGTCTGTGGGTGAGCTTTTACCCATTCAGTCAAAACGAATACCTGACGATCGTCGCGCAATGGCTATCGTCCTTCGGCGTGGACGCGAAGGCGATTGAAGCCGCTCGGCCTGCGGCACTGGTCTGGGCGCTCGAGCGGGGTTCGCGCAGCGGACGTGTGGCATACCAGTTCGCCCGCGACTACGCCGGGCGCGCTGCGGCCTGAGGCCTCGTGATGACGGATTCGCGCAAGCACACCGAAGTCGCAGTCGGCATCCTGATTCGCGAGGACGATGCCCTGTTGCTTTCGACTCGGCCGGAAGGCAAACCGTACGCCGGCTACTGGGAGTTCCCCGGCGGCAAGATCGAAGCAGGCGAGACGGTCGAACAAGCTTTGCGGCGCGAGTTGCACGAAGAGCTCGGCATCACGATCGCTGGCGCCGAAGTCTGGAAGGTCACCGAGCATGACTACCCGCATGCGCTGGTGCGTCTTCACTGGTGCAAGATCAGGGCTTGGGACGGCGGCTTCGAGATGCGGGAAGGCCAATCGATGTGCTGGCAGCAATTGCCGCTCGAGGTCGAGCCGGTGCTTCCGGGGGCGCTGCCTGTCCTGGGATGGCTCGCCGAAGAACGCGGCCTGTCTGATCCGGTAGCAGCGCGCTGACCACTGACCGCCGCTCGCGATGGCCAGCTACTGTTGCTGGCGCTTGGGGTCGCCGAACGGATCTTCGTCCGGCGGCGCATCCGCCGGCATCCTAAACTCCTCACTCGCCCAGGCGCCCAGATCGATGCCCTTGCAGCGGGCGCTGCAGAAAGGCCGATAAGGGTTGCTCGGCGCGTAGACACTGTCCTGCCCGCACGCCGGACAGCGCACGATCCGCTCGCCTAAGGAAGGGGTGCCGCTCATGCGCAGAGAGTCAGTTCGAAGGGTGTGTCGTCCGTGCTGTGGTGCAGGCGGTCGTCAGCCTCGTGGCGCATCAGCCGGACCGACACCATCAACCGGTTGCCGCTGATTTCGGGAATCAGGCCGAGTTTCGGATCGATGCGCAGGCGCAGCAGCTGAAAGCTTCGGCCTTGTGGCAGGGTTTGCTGGAACTGTCCATTCGTTGCGATGACCTTGTAGGGCACGTCGGCGTCGCGCAGCAGTTTGAGCAACAGATAGATGGACTCGGCCAACGGTGCAAGGGTGGAGGACCAGCGCTCCAAGTCGGCGCGACGCTCCGGAGCGCGGCGGTTTTGCCAGGCGTAGTACGCCGGCAGGTCGAATTCGCAGGTGCCGCCCGGAATGCCGGCGCGGCTGCGGATGCTCATCAGCCATTCGTTCTCGGTCAAGGCCTGGCCGGCCTTGCCCGGTACCGTGTTGAGCGTCGTGAAGTTGCTCTCCAGCTTGCTCACCACCTGGTCCAACACCGTTTCGGCTATCGCCGGATTCCCGCGGTAGCTGTTGAACACGTTCTTGTGCTTATCCAGGTCCCTCAGGACGTCGGCCTTCAGATCGGCGCGCGCTGCCACGTCCATGATCTCGAAGATCGTGACGAGTGCGTAGTGGTGCAAGAGGGCCGAGTCGGCTGGCACCAGTTCCCCAAGACGGCGGAACAGATGCTCCAGACGCAAATAGGTCCGGATGCGCTCGTTGAATGGGTACTCGTAAAGGATCACGCGTGAGGGCTTCCTGTCGGAATGATAGCTTCAAGACGTCTTGGCGGCCGGCTCGGGCAGGATCTTGCGCACTGACTCCAGCACGCGCTGCCCGAGGATCAGTTGGCCGTGCATCGACAAGTGGGTGTCATTGGGGAAATAGAAGTCGCGGACCTTTGTCTTTTGCTCCTGGGCGAAGGTGAACAGGTCGGGCCCGAGGCCTGCGTCGCGGAACGCCGTCACAAAATCTTTCGAATGATCCGGCTGGATGTAGATCGTCGTCTTGTTGGGAATCACCATCCACATGATCGTGCGGGCGGGGTGGGCGTTGGTAAAGGCGCGCATCTGCCTGACATTCTCCGGTGTCAGGTCGCCGTTGTCGTCGTCATCCTTGAAGAACAAAGCCTTGTCGCAGAATTTGCTGCTGAAGAATGAGCAGCCGCCCACTACGGGGCGCGCCCACGTCTGTTTGCCAAACAGGGTGTCGCCAGGCGAATTCTTTGCTCGGCTGGTGTTCCTGAAGGTGGTATAGCCCGATGTCAGCTTGCCCTTCCAATTGAGTTCGAAACCGGGCACCTGCTCGGGTGGCGAGGTGAAGGGCTCGGATTTGGACTCGAATGGCTTTCGCATCTTTGTGCAGTTCTGTGACTTTGCCAGGCGATCGCCAAGCAGGCGTTCGACGCTTTCAACCACGACCAGTTTGCCGTGAAATCCCGCGCCGTCGAGCCAGGCGTCGAAGTCGTCACAGAGCGCTTCGCCGAGTTGGCCCCAGTAGATTGTCGTGACACGGTAGCCTGCCCTGGTGAGCACGGATTGCCATCGGTAAGTCATTGAAAAACTGTCACCGATCACGAGGATGTCCGCTTCCGTGACCGGAGAGGCACGAAGGAACGCGGGCTCGACGTGCGGTTGGGCCAGTTGCCAACCGAACTCATTGTCCGAAACTTGGCCGATCCGCGACAGATCGCCATAAGGGACGCCTGCTGCCAGCGTGGTGACCAGCAGCGCCGAGATGATGGCGAAGCCGGCCAGAAAGATCTGCAGCCAGAGTTTTGCGGGCGTCATATCAGAACTGGAAATAGAGGAAGGGGCTGTAAGAGCCCAGCTTCGACACGCAAAGACCGAGCAAGATCACCGTCGCGAGGGCCATCAGCGCGGTGAAGATCCTGGCGACGCGCGGGCGTCCGGCAAGCGCTTGGGCTTGAGGCACCCAGCGCTGTAGCGTGATGGTCGGCGGCAATGCCAAGCAGATGAACAGCCCCACCAGCATGGTCTGGAAGAATTCCGGCTTTCGGATGGGAACCGGCCCGAATTCATGGAAGGCCACAAGGTCGGTCCCGTGCATCCCCAGCATGCCCTTGTAGATGTCCATCGCCGCGCCCATGCTTTCGGCACGGAACACTACCCACGCGATCATCACGCAGATGAAGGTCAGGAACCAGCCGAGCAGTCGGGCCAGGCGCCCGGGCTTCGCATTGCGGCGCACCTTCGCATTCCAGAGATGATTGACCATCAGGAAGGCACCGTGCAGCGCGCCCCAGACCACGAAAGTCCATGCGGCACCATGCCAGAGTCCACCCAGGAGCATGGTGAGGAAGAGGTTCAGATAGCGCCGCGCCGGACCTTTTCGATTTCCGCCCAGGGGCACGTAGAGGTAGTCGCGCAGGAAGGTGGACAGTGAGATGTGCCAGCGACGCCAGAACTCGATGATGCTCGTTGATTTGTAGGGCGAATTGAAGTTGAGCGGCAGCTGCACGCCCAGGCACAGCGACAGGCCCACGGCCATGTCCGAGTAGCCGGAGAAGTCGAAATAGATCTGCAGCGTATAGGCCATCACGCCCAGCCACGCGGTGTAGAGCGTCGGAACGGTGCCGTTGTGCACGCCCGTGAACATCAGGTCCGCGTACTCCCCCATCCGATCGCCGATGAGCAACTTCTTGGCAAGGCCGAAGACGAAGATCGCCAGGCCCAGCGAGACCTTGTTCAGGTCCATCCGGTAGGTCGCCGGGTTGGCGAACTGCGGCATCATCTGCGCGTGATGGAGCACCGGCCCGGCGATCAGGTGGGGGAAATAGGTGACGAACAGCACGTAGTGCACGAAGCTGCGCTCGTGGACCTTGTCCTGCCAGCAATCGACCAGGAAGGCAATCTGCGTGAACGTGTAGAAGGAAATGCCGATCGGCAGAACCACATGCAGAAGGGGCAACGGAGAGAGGCCGGCTGCCGCGAGCCCCTCATTCACGTTGCTGACAAAGAAATTCGCATACTTGAAGGTGGCGAGCACCCCGAGATTGATCACCAGCGCAACCACCAGCATGCGCTTTCGCCCAGCATCGGTTCGTCCAGGGCCTCGCGTCAGTCGCAAGCCTGCCCAGTAGTTGAAGCAGATCGATCCCACCAGCAGCGGCAGCGCCTGAACGCTCCACCAGCCATAGAAGAACAGCGACGCCAGCGCGAGAAAGCCGGCTGCTGCACGCGCATTCCACTTGCCGATCAGGAAGAACCCGAAAAAGACGATCGGGAAATAGCAGAAGATGAACGCGTACGAATTGAAGAGCATCTTGTGGGATGTGGCTCGCGGAGCCGTCTCGCGCTCCGCGTTCTTGTTGTGTGGCGCATAGGCCGTTGTGCCGGCCGATTATCGCGCGACGATGCCCGTCCACCGTTCCCACAGATTCCGTACTTCCGACGCGAGTTCCTGCATCGAGAGGTCCTCGTTGAATATCACTGCATCGGCTGCCGCCCGGCGTTGGACTCGGTCCGCTTGTTGCGTGATGACTGCGCGAACTGCTTCGGACGCCCAGCCGGAACGAGTCACGACGCGACGCAACTGGGTCTCTTCGGTGGCGTCAACTACCAGCACCCGATCGACGATGGCACGCCAGCGTCTCGATTCGACCAGAAGCGGCACGTCGAACACGATGGGTTGTCTGGCCGCAGCAGTTGCCGCCTGCCGCTCGCATTCCGCGCCGATCAGCGGATGCAGGACGGCCTCGAGGCGCTTTTTGGCTTGAGCATCGGCGAACACAAGGTCTCGCATGCGCGCTCGGTCCAAGCCGCCATCTTCGGCGAGGATGGATCGACCGAATTCCGCTTCGAGCGCCGGCATTGCGGCCCCCTGCGGCTCGGCAACGGATCGTGCAATCGCGTCCGTGTCGACCAGCTTCGCACCGAGCGAGACCAGCATGGTCGCGACCGTGCTCTTGCCGCTTCCGATACCGCCGGTCAAGCCGATGCGCATGGCTCTCAAGCGCTCAGAGGCCGGCCACGCGGAGGATGGCGTCCGGGCCGAATATCATGGCCGTGAAGCCGGCACCAGCCAGGAACGGCCCGAAGGGCACGTAGCCGCCTTCGCGCAACCCGCTGCTGAACTTGAGCGCAAGGCCGACGACCACCCCGATGATCGATGCCATCAGAATGATCGGCACCAACGCCTGCCATCCGAACCACGCGCCGAAGGCGGCAAAGAGCTTGAAATCGCCATAGCCCATGCCCTCCTTGCCCGTGGTCAGCTTAAAGAGCCAGTAGACGGCCCAGAGCGAGAGGTAGCCCGCAACAGCGCCCCAGACGGCGCTTGCGAGTGGCACGCCGGTGAAACCCGCCAGGGAGGCCAGCAGGCCTGCCCACAGCAAAGGGAGCGTGATGTCGTCCGGCAGCAGGGTGGTGTCCCAGTCGATGAGCGCCAACGCAAGCAGGGCCGCCGCAAAGCCGCACCATGCGAGACTGCCGATTTGCCCAGGCATGTGCCAAACGCACCAAGCGAAGAGCGCGCCGGTCACCAGTTCGACCACGGGATAGCGCATGCTGATCGGCGTCCTGCATGCCGAGCACTTTCCGCGGAGGATGAGATAACTCAGTACGGGGACGTTCTCATACCAGCGAATGGCATGCCCGCATTGCTGGCAGCGCGAATGCGGCACCATCAGGTTGAATCGCTCGGCAGGCGTGGTGTCACCGCCCTCGACGCCCGCGCATTCTGCCGCCCATTGTGCTTCGAGCATCTTGGGGAGCCGATAGATCACGACATTGAGAAAACTGCCGATCAAGAGCCCCAGTACGCCGGCCAGCGCGGCGTCCACCCCCTGCGAAACCAGCATCAGACGACCTGGCCGAGCTTGAAGATGGGCAGGTACATCGAGACCACGATCCCGCCGATGATCACGCCCAGGAACACGATGATGATGGGTTCCATCAGGCTGGAAAGGCCGGCAACCATGTCGTCGACTTCGGATTCGTAGAAGTCGGCCGCCTTGCCCAGCATGTGGTCGATCGAGCCTGACTCCTCCCCGATGGCGGTCATCTGCAGCACCATCGACGGGAACAGGTTGGCATTGGTCATCGCCGTCGTGAGGCTGGTCCCGGTCGAAACCTCCTGCTGAATCTTGGTAGTGGCTTCCGCATACACGGAATTGCCGGACGCGCCGCCCACGGAATCGAGTGCTTCGACCAGCGGCACGCCGGCGGCGAACATGGTCGCCAGCGTCCGGGTCCAGCGCGCGACGCACGACTTGTCGATCAGGGCACCAAAAATCGGCAGGCGCAAGAGGAGGCGGTCCATGACCTTTTGAACGCGCTCGTTGCGCTTCCAGGCCTGGATGAAGAAATAGAGACCCCCGCCGATGACGCCGAAAATCAACCACCAATAGGAAACGAAGAACTCGCTGACCGCCATGACGAACAGTGTCGGAGCGGGCAGGTCCGCGCCGAAGGAGGTGAACACCTGCTTGAACGCCGGGATGACGAAAATCATGATGATCGCCACCACCACGAACGCCACGACGATCACCGACGTCGGATACATCAGCGCCGACTTGATCTTCGACTTGATCGCCTCCGTCTTTTCCATGTAGGTGGCCAGGCGGTCGAGCAAGTCTTCCAGAATACCCGCGGCTTCGCCGGCTTCGACCAGATTGCAGTAGAGGCTGTCGAAGTACTTTGGGAACTTGCGAAAGGCGGACGACAGCGACGTGCCCGTTTCCACATCGCTGCGAATGTCGTTGAGCAGCTTCGCGACGCTGGGGTTCGCATTGCCGCGACCCACGATGTCAAAAGCCTGCAGCAGGGGGACGCCAGCCTTCATCATCGTGGCCAGCTGTCGAGTGAAGATCGCGATGTCCTTCGGCTTGATCGCCTTGCCGGAGCGCATGCGCCGCTTCTTGATCTTCGTCGTGAGCACGCCCTGGCGTCGCAGCGCCGCCTGGACCTGGTTTTCGCCAGCGGCTCGTACTTCGCCTCGCACCGTCTTACCGTTGCGGTCCTTGCCCTCCCACTCAAAGACATATTCCTTGAACGTTCGGTTGGATGCTGCTGCCGTTGCCATTAAATCTCCGCTTCTCGATGCTATTCGTTGGTGACTGCAAGCACTTCTTCAAGTGAGGTCAGTCCCTGCATGACTTTCTTCAGGCCCGACTGACGCAGCGAGCGCACGCCTTCGGCTTCGGACTGCCGCGCGATGTCGAGCGCGCTTCCGTCGCGAAGGATGATCTTCTGGATCTCCTCGCTGATCGGCATCACCTGATAAATGCCGACACGACCCTTGTATCCGCCATTGCACGCGGAGCAACCGACCGGATGGTAGGGCTTCCAGGAGTTGTCCAGGTCATGCGGCTTGAAGCCGGCATCGAGCAACGCCTGCTTCGGCACATCGGCAGGAGCGCGGCAAACGGTGCACAGGCGCCGTGCAAGCCGCTGCGCGGTGATCAGGATGACGCTGGATGCGATGTTGAAGGGCGCGATGCCCATGTTGCGCATCCGCGTGAGCGTTGTCGGCGCATCGTTGGTGTGCAGCGTCGAGAGGACCAGGTGGCCCGTTTGCGCGGCCTTGATCGAGATGTCGGCGGTTTCGAGGTCGCGAATTTCGCCGACCATGATGATGTCCGGGTCCTGCCGCAGGAAGGCGCGCAGCGCAGTCGCGAAGGTCAGGCCCGCCCGATCGTTGACATTGACCTGGTTGACCCCCGGCAGGTTGATTTCAGACGGATCTTCCGCCGTGGCGATATTCACCCCGGGTTTGTTCAGCAAGTTCAGGCAGGTGTAGAGCGAAACGGTCTTGCCGGACCCGGTCGGCCCGGTGACCAGCACCATGCCGTACGGGCGCCCGATGGCCTGAAGCAGGCGCTCCTTTTCGTCCGCGTCGTAGCCAAGCGCATCGATGCCCAGGCGTGCGCTGCTCGGATCAAGGATACGGATCACGATCTTCTCGCCGAACAGCGTGGGCAAGGTGCTTACCCGAAAATCGATCACGCGTTCCGGACCGATCTTGAGTTTCATCCGGCCGTCTTGCGGAACGCGTTTTTCGGAGATGTCCAGCCGAGATATGACCTTGATGCGCGACGCCAGCTTGTCCTTGATGACCGTTGGCGGACTCGCGATCTCGCGCAACTCGCCGTCGATGCGGAAGCGCACGCGGTAATTGTGCTCGTAGGGTTCGAAGTGAATGTCCGACGCACGCATGCTGAACGCGTCGAGGAGCATCTTGTGCAGGAAGCGGACAACGGGGGCGTCCTCGACCTCGGCAACGGCCGGGTCGCTGGTCTCGCTGCTGGTATCAGCAGAGACATCATCGAACTCGAACTCTGTGCCGATGATGCTGTCGATGGTTTCGGAAGCGGTGACCGCCGCCGCTTCGATCATGCGGGAGAGCTTGTCGTACTCCGCGATGACCCAGTCCACGCCCATCTGGGACGCGAACTTGATTTTTTCCGCGGCCTGCTGATCCGAGGGGTCGGCTGTTGCAACAATGAGACGATTGTTGCGTTTGCTCAGGACGACCACTCGATAGGCTTGGCACAGCTTGGCGTCGAGAAGGTCCTTGGGAAGGCGCTGCGGATCGATGGCGTCGAGGTCGAGCAGGGGCGCGCCAAACGCACTGGACAGTGTGTGGGCCAGGTCGGCCGCAGACACCGCGCCAGTACCGGTCAACTCCGCGATGAAGCTGGTGCGCCCGCTGAGGGACTTCTGGTAAATATCTTCCGCGGCCTTCGCGGCAAGCTTTCCGGCCGAAACCAGTGCACGCGCCAGTCCCGGAAGAGCGATCGACGTGGTTTCTTTGACGAGGGGTTCGGCGGCGGCCATTCAACGAATGTAAGAGACGTGAAAAATTGCTTCACGATCATCGCTGATCGCCCAAGGACTGTAAACCGCTGCGTGCCCGTTTGATCGCGCAGCATTTGGCAATTACAGCCCAAAAAGGCTGGTCGGGGTGAGAGGATTCGAACCTCCGGCCTCTACGTCCCGAACGTAGCGCTCTACCAGGCTAAGCTACACCCCGATGGTTGCAAAAAGAGAGTCGTCCGTCGTGGTGACTTAGGCGCGTCGCTCAAGCAACTGAGCCGCTAATTGTAGCAAACCGCCGGAGTGCGGATTTGCAGGAAAACCACGAAGTGCATCCATTGCGCGCTGAGCTTCTGCTGCAGCCGCTGCGCGCGTAGCTTCCAGTGCTCCGGTTTCGCGCACGATGGCCACGATTTGGGGCAGTTGCGTCGTGTCGCCTGCCTCGATGGCCGCACTGATCAGCGCGCGCTGATCAGGCGTTCCTCGTTGCATGGCGAGAATCAGCGGGAGCGTGGTCTTGCCTTCGCGGAGGTCGTCGCCGACGTTCTTGCCGGTCTCGTTCGCGTTGCCGGCGTAGTCGAGCACGTCGTCGATGACCTGGAAGGCGGTGCCCAGCGCCTGCCCATAGGTCGCGCAGGCTTCCTCGACCTCGGGCGTTGCGCCGGCCAACACGGCCGCAAGGCGCGTGCTTGCTTCGAACAGCTTGGCAGTCTTGGAGCGAATCACCCGAAGGTAGGCTTCCTCATCGAGAGAAGCATCGTGCATGTTCATCAGCTGCAGCACTTCGCCCTCGGCGATGACGTTGGTGGCGTCCGCAAGGATCTCCATGACCCGAACGTCGTTGGCGTCCAGCATCATTTGGAAGGCGCGGGAATAGAGAAAGTCGCCGACGAGGACGCTGGCGGGGTTTCCAAACGACTCGTTGGCAGTCGGGCGGCCGCGGCGAAGCGTGGATTCGTCGACGACGTCATCGTGCAGCAGGGTCGCCGTATGGATGAATTCGACGACCGCCGCCAGGTTGAAGCGCTGCTCCTCGCGATAGCCCAGGGCGCCTGCCATGAGAAGAAGCAATGCGGGCCGCAACCGCTTGCCGCCGGCGGAGATGATGTACTTGGAGACTTGGCGTACCAGCGGCACGCCGGTGTCGAGGCGGCGGCTGATGACGCGGTCGACCCCCGCCATATCGTCGGCGATCAGGTCGAGTACGGCAGCGGCGGGGGAGGTGTCGGCGGCGGGAACTGGCAAAGCAAGGGCGCTTGCGCGCTGCGTGAGATGCGACGATCGCAGGGCTGGAAGTCCCAGATTATAGGGAGGCGAACCCGGCCGATTCGGCTGCGCTTCCGCCCCTTGGCTCGAGAAACGCCCCTCGTGCTAGAATCTAGGGCTCTGCGGAATTCGCCGTAGAACCCATCTTATTCAAGAGGTCAACATGTACGCGGTCATAAAAACCGGCGGCAAGCAGTATCGCGTTGCTTCCGGCGAGAAAATTAAAGTAGAACAGATTGCTGCGGACGTAGGCCAGGAGATCGTGATCGACCAAGTGCTCGCAGTCGGCGACGGCAGCGCAATCAAGGTAGGTACGCCCCTGGTGTCCGGCGCAACGGTGACAGTCACGGTACTGTCGCACGGCAAGCACGACAAGGTTCGCATCTTCAAGATGCGCCGTCGCAAGCACTATCAGAAACGTCAAGGCCATCGCCAGCAGTTCACCGAACTGCAAATCGGCGCGATCGCCGGCTAAGGAGCTGATTCCATGGCACAGAAAAAAGGCGGCGGCTCTACGCGAAACGGGCGCGATTCGAAGCCCAAGATGCTCGGCGTGAAGGCGTTTGGTGGTGAACTGATCAGCGCGGGCTCGATCATCGTGCGCCAGCGCGGCACCCAGTTTCACCCCGGCGTCAACGTCGGCGTGGGCAAGGACCATACGCTGTTTGCCCTGGTCGACGGCCACGTGTCGTTCGGTACCAAGGGTGCACTGAACAAGCACACGGTCAACGTGACCCCGGCCTGAGCCAGTCACTTCGATCTTTTCGAAGCCCCGCTTTGCCGGGGCTTCTTCATTTGTAAACTGGACATCTCATGAAGTTCGTGGACGAAGCCTTCATTGACGTTGCCGCTGGCGACGGTGGCAACGGCTGTGTGTCGTTCCGCCATGAGAAGTACAAGGAGTTCGGGGGGCCGAACGGCGGCGATGGCGGCCGCGGCGGCCACGTCTTTGCCGTGGCAGACCCGAACCTGAACACGCTGGTCGATTTTCGCTTCTCGCGCCGGCACGACGCCAAGCGCGGGCAACATGGCATGGGGTCAGACATGTTCGGCGCCGCCGGCGACGACGTCACCTTGAAGATGCCTGTCGGCACGATCATCTCCGACGCCGAAACGGGCGAGGTGCTGTACGAACTGTTGACGCCGGGCGAGGTGATCACGATTGCCAAGGGCGGTGATGGCGGCTTCGGCAACATGCGCTTCAAGAGCGCCATCAATCGCGCACCGCGCCAGAAGACCCCTGGTTGGCCTGGCGAGAAGAAGAACCTCAAGCTCGAACTGAAGGTGCTGGCCGACGTAGGGTTGCTAGGCATGCCGAATGCCGGCAAGTCGACGCTCATCAGCGCCATTTCCAATGCGCGTCCGCGCATCGCCGATTACCCCTTCACCACGCTGCACCCGAATCTCGGGGTGGTGCGCGTCGGTCCGGAGCAGAGCTTCGTCGTGGCCGATCTTCCAGGTCTGATTGAAGGCGCCTCCGAAGGCGCTGGCCTCGGCCACCTGTTCCTGCGCCACCTGCAACGTACCCGCCTGCTGCTGCACGTGATCGACATGGCACCGTTCGACGAAAGCGTCGATCCGGTCGCGCAGGCCAAGGCCATCGTTGGCGAACTCAAGAAGTACGACGCGACGTTGTATGAGAAGCCGCGCTGGCTGGTCCTGAACAAGCTCGACATGGTGCCGACCGACGAGCGTGCCGCGTGCGTCAAGGACTTCGTCAAGCGGCTGCGGTTCAAGGGCCCCGTATTCGAGATCTCGGCGCTGACGCGCGAGGGCTGCGAACCGCTCGTGCAGGCGATCTACCAGCACGTCAAGGCGCTGCAGGTGGCCGAGCAGCCGCCGACGGAGATCGATCCCCGTTTTTCCTGAGTACCGGGTTCCGTTCGATGGCGATCCAGAGACTGTGATTCCGGCAAGCATTCCACGACCGCAACAGCTTCCAATGACCTCTAGCACTGGCTCCACCGCCCTTCGCGATGCACGGCGAATCGTCGTCAAGGTCGGCTCCAGCCTCGTCACCAATGAGGGCCGCGGCCTGGACGAGAACGCCATCGGCGAATGGTGCCGGCAACTTGCCACGCTGGTACGCGAGGGGCGGGAAGTGGTGATGGTGTCGAGTGGCGCCATTGCGGAAGGTATGAAGCGATTGGGCTGGCGTGTGCGTCCTCACGAGATCCACGAGTTGCAGGCCGCCGCCGCTGTCGGCCAGATGGGACTGGCGCAGATCTACGAGACCAAGCTGCGCGAGAACGGCATCGGCAGTGCCCAGGTGCTGCTGACGCACGCCGATCTTGCGGATCGCGAGCGCTATCTGAATGCGCGCTCGACTCTCGTCACCTTGCTCGCGCTGGGCGTCGTGCCGGTCATCAACGAGAACGACACGGTCGTCAACGACGAGATCAAGTTCGGTGATAACGACACCCTGGGCGCGCTGGTCGCCAACCTGGTGGAAGCCGATGCGCTCGTGATCCTGACGGACCAGAAGGGACTCTTCAGCGCCGACCCGCGCAAGGATCCCGATGCCCATTTTGTGCACGAGGCTGCCGCCGGCGATCTCGCGCTGGAGGCGATGGCTGGCGGCGCCGGCAGCAGCATCGGCCGCGGCGGCATGATCACGAAGATCCTCGCTGCCAAGCGCGCTGCAGGTTCCGGCGCGTCGACCGTCATCGCCTGGGGCCGCGAGCCGGATGCGCTCTTGCGTCTGACGCGTGGCGAGCCCATCGGTACGCTGTTGGTGGCACAGACCGCCAAGCACCAGGCCCGCAAGCGCTGGATGGCCGATCACCTGCAGTTGCGGGGGGCCGTTCTGGTGGATGCCGGTGCCGCTGCCAAGGTGCGCGGCGAGGGCAAGAGCCTGCTGCCGATCGGCATGACGGGGGTCGAGGGCGAATTCTCGCGGGGCGACGTGATCGCCATCCGCGACCAGCAGGGCGCCGAACTCGGCCGCGGGCTGGCCAACTACTCGAGCGCCGAAGCGCGGATGCTTTGCCGCAAGCCTTCGTCAGAGTTCGAGCGTCTGCTGGGCTATGTCGCGGAACCGGAAATGGTCCACCGCGACAACATGGTGCTGATGCCGGACGGGCGCTGACGCTCTTACTGGACCTCGCGGACCGGATCCTTGATCTGCCGGACCATCTCGCCGACGGACGCACGAGGGGCATGGCCACGGCACAACGCCTGCTCGGCCAGTTCCTTGGCATAGCGCGAATTGCGGACGTTGATGCGCTTCCATTCCGGGTTCGACGCGTTGTGCCAGGCACCCTGGTTGAAGCGGGCGTACTGCTTCACTTCTTCGCTGGAGCAGCGCACACCTTCGTAGAAGGCATTGGTGGCGCCCCCGGCCTTGTTGCTGGCCACGACCACATACCGAACCACGCCGTCGCGGGTCACCGTGATGGTGGCCGGGTCGATGCCGTATTGCAGGCTCAGATGCGGCGGCATCTCGATGGGGAGCAGCTTCTTTTCGTCGAAGGCGGGGGGCGGTGGCACGTCGCTTTCTTTCCATTCGTCGGGCTGCGACGTGACTTTTGGGGGCGGCGGCATGCCGGATTGCGCCCAGTCCGGGTTGTCGGTGTCCTTTGGACCCGATCCGCATGCGGCGACCAAGCATGCGAAAGTGATGGCGAGAACATGCTTAGCGCTGCACGTGAAGAGGGTCGCTGGGGTCGGACGCTGGAAGAGAGGCATTGGGATTCGGGTCGAAACTGGCCCCTGGGGGCAGTTCGAAGAGGGATTCATGGCCTGCAGCGGGCGGATGACGCTCGAATTCGCGAGCGCGCACATTGCTGCGCAGGAAGCGGTTGCGGAAATCCTGCCGAGGCAGGTAGCGAGCGAGTTCGGTCAGCGCCATCTCATAGACGCCGCGCTTGAATTCGACCACGACGTCGAGTGGCACCCAGTAGTCGTGCCAACGCCAGGCGTCGAACTCCGGATGGTCGGTGGCACGCAGGTTCAGATCCCAATCGTGACCGATGAGTTGCAGCAAATACCAGATCTGCTTCTGGCCCTTGTAGTGGCCGCGCGCGTCACGGCGAATGAACCGATCCGGCACCTCGTAGCGCAACCAGTCACGGGTACGGGCCACGATGCGCACATGCTCCGGGTGGAGACCTACTTCCTCGTGCAGTTCCCGGAACATGGCCTGCTCGGGACTTTCGCCGCGATCGATGCCGCCTTGCGGAAACTGCCAGGAATGGGTGCGAATGCGTTTACCCCAGAAAACCTGGTTTCTCTGGTTGAGCAGGATGATGCCGACGTTGGGCCTGAAGCCGTCCCGGTCGAGCATAATCAAACCCCAATTTTTGAACTGAGTCGATTATGCATGCCGGGTTGCACACGGCAAGCGACCTGTTCCAGGTCCTCTCGAGGCCTGACTCCCAGCATCTCCACCTGTAGCCCTCTGCGCCGCGACCGATGAAAGCTTCCCGATTCTTTATCTCCACCCTCAAGGAAGCGCCGGCCGATGCCGAAGTCGCGAGCCATCGGCTCATGATGCGCGCCGGCATGATCAAGAAGCTCGGCACCGGCATCTACACGTACATGCCGATGGGCCTGCGGGTCATTCGTAAGGTCGAGGCCATCGTCCGTGAAGAGATGAACCGGGCCGGTGCGGTCGAACTCACTATGCCCGTGGTGCAGCCAGCCGAATTCTGGGAAGAAAGCGGCCGCTTCCAGGGCTATGGCGCCGAGTTGCTGCGCATCAAGGACCGGCACGAGCGCTCCTTCGTCATCCAGCCGACCAGCGAAGAGGTCGTGACCGACATCGCGCGCCAGGAGATACGCAGCTACAAGCAGCTGCCGAAGAATTTCTATCAGATCCAGACCAAGTTCCGCGACGAGCGTCGTCCGCGCTTCGGCCTGATGCGCGGGCGCGAGTTCATCATGAAGGACGCTTACAGCTTCGACCGCGACCTCGATGCCGCGAAGGCCAGCTACCAGGTGATGGCGGATGCCTACCGCCGGATCTTCGACCGCTTCGGCCTCCGCTACCGCGCGGTGGCCGCGGACAGCGGCGCCATCGGCGGCGACGTCAGCCAGGAGTTCCAGGTCATTGCCGCGACGGGCGAAGACGCAATCGTCTATTGCCCCGACAGCGATTACGCTGCCAACATGGAAAAGGCCGAAGCGCTCGCCCCGGCCGGTCCACGGGGTGTCGCCACCCAGCCGATCACGAAGACACCGACGCCGGGCAAGAGCACCTGCGAAGACGTCGCAATCCTGTTGGGCGTGCCTTTGTCGACCACCGTCAAGTCCCTGGTTCTGGCCACCGACATCGTGGATGCGGCTGGCAACATCAAGGGCGCCCAGGTCTGGCTGTTGCTCGTTCGCGGCGACCACGACATGAACGAGATCAAGGTGAGCAAGGTGCCGGGGCTGGACAACGGTTTCCGCTTCGCGACCGTCACCGAGATCAAGGATCACTTCGGCAGCGAGCCCGGCTACCTGGGCCCGCTCAATCTGAAGCAGCCCGTGAAGATCGTCGCCGACCGCGACGTCGCCGTCATGGCCGACTGGATCTGCGGCGCCAACGAGGTGGACTTCCACACCACCGGCGTCAACTGGGGCCGTGACCTGCCCGAACCCGACGCGGTGGCCGACATCCGCAACGTGGTGGCAGGCGATGCTTCGCCCGACGGCAAGGGCGTGCTGGCGATCGAACGCGGCATCGAGGTCGGCCACGTGTTCGTGCTCGGAACCAAATACAGCAAGCCGATGAATGCGACCTTCCTCGATGAAGCGGGCAAGCCGCAGTTCCTCGAAATGGGTTGCTACGGCATCGGCATCACGCGTCTGCCGGCTGCGGCCATCGAGCAGAACAACGACGAGCGAGGGATCATCTGGCCCGACGCGATTGCGCCTTTCACCGTGGTGGTCTGCCCCATCGGAATGGACCGCAGTCCCGAGGTCAAGGTCGCTGCTGAAGCGCTCTACGAGCAATTGCTCACGGCCGGCGTCGACGTGTTGCTCGACGACCGCGGCGAGCGTCCGGGCGCGATGTTCGCCGACTGGGAACTGATCGGCGTACCGCACCGCGTCGTGATCTCCGACCGTGGCCTCAAGGAAGGCCAGTTCGAATACCAGCACCGTCGCGATACCGCTGCGACGAAGGTGCCTGTGGCCGGCATCGCAGAATTCATCACTGGCAAGCTGGCAGCGGCATGAGCTTTGCGGCGCGGGCGCAAGCGTCCAGCCTCTCCCGACGACTATGTCTGGGCAGCGCCGTTGCCGGGGCGATATCCCTGGTACTGCCCCGCAGCGCCATGGCCGGCGCGCAGATCGAGGAACCGCTGATCGACTCGGTCCGCACCGCACTCAGTTCGGCCATCCACAACAAGGCGCCGCCCGTGCCGGAGTTCGGCAGCACCGAGGCGCGTCTCGTTTACCTGCGCTGGCTCGGCGAGATGAGTGAGCGCCTCAAGAAGAAGCTGCCGGACTGGCCGACACGCAAGGAATTCCTGCAGACCGTCTGGTACGAGGCGCGTCGTTCCGGGCTCGATGTCAGCCTGGTGCTCGGCCTGGTGCAGGTGGAGAGCAACTTCCGGAAGTTCGCCGTATCGAGCGCCGGCGCGCGCGGCTACATGCAGGTGATGCCTTTCTGGACGCGCGTCATCGGCGACAGCGATCCGTCCAAGCTGTTCCATATGCAGACCAATCTGCGATTCGGCTGCGTGATCCTGCGGCACTACCTCGATCGCGAGGGGGGCGACTTGTTCATGACGCTCGGCCGCTACAACGGCAGCCGCGGCAGGGCACCTTACCCCGACGCCGTCTTTGCGAACCAGCGGCTGTGGGTCTTCAAGGATCGCCGCCTGGAGGATTGAGCCTCAGCTCTTGCCCGCGGCGCCGGCGCGGGTGACCATCACTTGGTCGATGCGGTAGCTGTCCACGTCCATCACCTCGAAGGTGTAGCCGGCCCACGTCACGCTGTCCGTTCGCTTGGGCACGCGGCGCAGCATGACCATCAGGAAGCCGGCGAGTGTTTCGTATTCGTCGTCATGGGGCAGCACGTCGATGTCGAGTGCGCGCTGCACGTCCTGGATGGGCGTCACGCCGTCGATCAGCCAGGAGTTCTCGTCGCGCTTGACGATCTGCTGCTCTTCGTCCTGCACGCCGACCAGGTCGCCCATGACCGTGCTCATCACGTCGTTGAGGGTGATCACGCCCACCACCAGGCTGTACTCGTTGACGATGATCGCGAAGTCTTCATGAGCCTGCTGGAACTGCTCGAGCACTTCGGTCAGGGACAGCCGGTCCGGGATGACCAGCGCCTTGAGCAGCGGCAGGCCGTGGGAGAAAGACAGCGGCTGCCCGCTCAGCACGCGCTGGAACATGTCCTTGGCGTCGACATAGCCCAGCACGTGGTCGATGTCGCCCTCGCACACCGGATAGGCCGAAAAGGGCTCGGCGACGATGCGCGCACGCAGCACCGATTCGGGGTCGTCCCGCAGGAACCACGCGATGCGGTCGCGCGAGGTCATCACGCTGCTGACCAGGCGCGTGTCGAGTTCGAACACGTTGGCGATCACCTGCTGTTCCCTCAGTGCGAGGACCCCGGCGCGCGCGCCGGCTTCGGTCATGGCGAGGATGTCGGCCGACGTGATCTTGTCGTCACGCTGGCTCGGCATGCCGAGCAGCTTGAAGAGCAAGTCGGTGCTGACCGTGAAGAACCAGACGAGCGGCTTGAAGGTGGTGATCAGGACCTGCATCGGTCCGACCATGCGAACCGCGAGTCGCTCGGGGTTGCTCATGCCGAGCCGCTTGGGAAACAGGTCCGCGAACACCAGGAAGACCGCGATGATCGTGACGAACGATGCGAGGAAGGCGGCGTTCTGTGACGCTTCCACGCTGAGCCACATTTCGAACAGGCGCGCGTAGTAGGGACTGAGCGAGCCTTCGCCGACCACGCCGCCGAGGATCGCGACCGCGTTGAGGCCGATCTGGACGACGGTGAAATAGTGCCCGGGCTGCTCCTGGATGCGCATCACGCGCTCGGCACGCACGTCGCCCTCGTCCGCCATCTGGCGCAGGCGCAGGCGACGGGACGCGGCCAACGAGATTTCGGCGAGGGAGAAAAAGGCGCTCGTTGCAATTAGCGCAACGATGACCAGCAGGCTTTGGGTCAGGGTCATGGGTCGGTCGATGAAGACCGACATGGTGCCATGCCCGCCGAGCGCCTTCTATTGGACGAACCCGATGCGGTTGCGGGCCACGTTGGCGCGCGGGAGATCGTCGACGCGAACCTCGTCGCGGCCGGCCAGTCGGGCGTTGCCGAAGCCGGTCATCAGCGCGCGGCGCATCTCGCGTGGAGCGAGCGTGGCCAGATGGTCGAGCACGTCGCCGGAGGGCTCCTCGGTCAGCAGTCGGCCCCAGTCGTGGTCGTTGCGGATCGAGATGTAGAGCTGTCGCGCGATCTGGCGCGCGGCCTCGGGTGAGGGCGCTTCGATCTCGAACACGTTCATGCGGTTCAGGATGGGCTCGGGAATGCTGCGCTCGTCGTTCGCCGTGGTGATCCAGATCACCTGACTGGCATCGATGGGCACTTCGGCGAATTCATCGACGAAGGCGTGTGCCGTATCGTGCTCGAGCAGGTTGTACAGGGCACCGAGCGGGTCGTACTGGCTGTCGGCGCCGGCCTTGTCGATCTCGTCGATCACCATCACCGGGTTGGCGTACTGGCCGTCGACCAGCGCCTCGAAAACCTTGCCGGGCTTGGCGCCCTTCCATTGCGAGGATGCACCCGAAAGCAGCCAGCCGGCGGTCATCGAATTCATCGGCACCAGCGACATGCCGGTGCCGAGCAACTCGGCGAGCTTCTTCGCGAAATGGGTCTTGCCGATACCGGGCGGGCCGAGCAGCAGCATGGGCGTCACTTCGAGGCCGTCGCGGCTGTCCTGCGCGAGCGCGACGTGGCGGCGCACGTCGTCGAGCACTTCCGTGAAGTTGGGCAACTGAGCGTACAGCGCGGCCATTTCGGGGACGCCGCTCGGCTTGACCTGGAAGCGATCGGGGCCGCGTTCGAGCATGCGCTCGTAGGTGGTCCGCAGGTGTTCGTGGTCGCGATCGGGGAGCTTGGCGAGCTTGCGTTCGACGTCGTGCGTCTGGAACACGCTGCGCAGATGGGCCACCGGCAACTGGAACGCCGGCGAGGCGGGGACGAGACTGCGGGAATCCATGGACACCTCCGGTTTCGAACACTCTTTGGACAGCATAAGCCGTGCCCGCGTTCGACGGATGTCTACGTTTCCTCGCTTTTCAGGGTTTTGGGATTCTGTCGCGGCGCAGTCACACGCCGCCCTGCGGGTGGGTCGGATCGACCCACAGCACCGTATCGGGTTTCTCGACGGGCTCGATGTCGAGGTTGACCGCCACCGCCTGCCCGTCGCTGCGGCAGAGCACGCATTCGAGCGCTTCGGTCTCGCTGGCGTTGATTTCCTGGTGCGGCACATAAGGCGGCACGTAGATGAAGTCGCCCGGTCCGGCTTCGGCCGTGAACTCCAGCCGTTCGCCCCAGCGCATGCGGGCACGTCCCCGCACCACGTAGATCACGGATTCGAGGTGGCCGTGATGATGGGCGCCGGTCTTGGCATTGGCATGGATCGTCACCGTGCCCGCCCAGAGCTTCTGGGCGCCGACGCGCGCGAAATTGATCGCCGCGGCCCGGTTCATGCCCGGCGTCTGCGCAGTGTTGGTGTCGAGCTGGTTGCCGGGGATCACCCGCACGCCATCGTGCTTCCAGGCGCCTTCGTGCGCGTGTTCGTGATCGCCGTGATCGTGGCTCATGGCCTGCCGGGCGCGCGAAGGGTCAGGCTGGACTGCTATTGAGCATCTGCTGCAGCTCGCCGGATTCGTACATCTCCATCAGGATGTCCGAACCGCCGACAAACTCACCCTTCACGTAGAGCTGGGGGATGGTCGGCCAGTTGCTGTATTCCTTGATGCCCTGGCGGATGGCGTCGTCTTCCAGCACATTGACGGTCTTGAGCGTTCGCGTGTCGACACCCACGGCCTTGAGGATCTGGATCGCGCGGCCGGAAAAGCCGCACATCGGGAAACTGGCGTTGCCCTTCATGAAGAGCACGAGGTCGTTGGTCTTGACGAGGTCGTCAATGCGTTGCTGGGCTTCGGACATGGGAGTCTCCTGGAAATTGGGCTGGGCGGATTATTTCACCGTGCGCCAGATCCCGCCGGAACATCGTGCGATGCCGGCGAGGTCGTCGCGGCTTTGGACCTCGGCAAAGCCACGCTGCGCGAGCAGCCGGCGCACCGCCTCGGCCTGGTCGTAGCCGTGTTCGAGCATCAGCCAGCCGCCGTCCGCCAGGTGGTCCGGCGCCGCCTGGACGATGCAGCGGATGTCGTCGAGCCCATCGACACCGGAAACGAGCGCGTCGATCGGTTCGTGGCGCAGGGCTGGCAAGTGGGAGTCGCCGGAAGCGATATAGGGCGGATTCGAGACGATCAGGTCGTGACCTGCGTCGGCGCCCGCCAGCCAGTTTGACTCCATGAAGCGCACCGGCAGCCCGAGCCTGGCGGCGTTGGCGCTCGCGACGGCCAGGGCATCGGCGCTGGCATCGACGGCCGTGACCTTCGCGTCCGGGCGTGCGTGCTGGATGGCCAGTGCGATCGCGCCGCTGCCCGTGCCGAGGTCCAGCACAGACGGCGCCGCCCGGCCATCCAGGCGTTGCAGCGCCCAGTCGACCAGCGTCTCGGTGTCGGGCCGGGGCACCAGCACGCGCGGGTCCACCTGCAAGTCGAGCCCGTGGAACTCCTTTTCGCCGACCAGGTAGGCCACCGGCTCGCCCGCGACCCGTCGCGCGCAAAGGTGCGCGAATGCGGGCCACACCGGGTCCGCCAGCGCATCCGTGTCGTGCGCCAGCAGCCAGGCGCGCTCGCTGCCATGGCGACCCAGCGCATGCAACAAAAGGAGTTGGGCGTCGAGCCGCCCGACGCCCAGGGCCGCCGCCGCGGCCAGCATCTGGACTGCGGTGGAGGGCGATGGCTTGTCCGAAGTCGTCACGCCGGCAGGCTGGCTTCGAGTTCCGCCAACTGCTCCGCTTCGCGGGCGTGCTGCAGGGCCGCCAGCACATCACCCAAGTCGCCTTCCATGATGGCAAGCAACTTGTAGAGCGTGAGGTTGATGCGGTGGTCCGTGAGCCGGCCTTGCGGGAAGTTGTAGGTGCGGATGCGGTCGCTGCGATCGCCGCTGCCGATCAGGCCCTTGCGCAGTGCAGCATCCTTGGCTGCGCGTTCGCTGCGGTCCTTTTCCTGGATGCGTGCGGACAGCACCTGCAGCGCCTTCGCCTTGTTGCGGTGCTGGCTGCGGTCGTCCTGGCATTCGGCGACGATGCCGGTCGGAATGTGCGTGATGCGCACTGCCGAATCGGTCTTGTTGATGTGCTGCCCACCCGCGCCGCTGGCGCGATAGGTGTCGATGCGCAGGTCGGCCGGATTGATCTGCACCGCCTGCGTCTCGTCGGGCTCGGCCAGCACTGCGACCGTGCAGGCGCTGGTGTGGATGCGGCCCTGCGTCTCGGTCGCCGGCACGCGCTGCACGCGGTGGCCGCCGGATTCGAAGCGCAGCTTGCCGAACACGTCGTCGCCCACGATGCGCACCACCACCTCCTTGTAGCCGCCGAGTTCGCTCTCGCTTTCGCTGACGATCTCGCAGCGCCAGCCTGCACGCTCCGAATAGCGCGTGTACATCCGCAGCAGGTCGCCGGCGAAGAGGGCCGACTCGTCCCCGCCCGTGCCAGCGCGGATTTCGAGGAAGGCATTGCGCGCGTCGTCCGGGTCCTTGGGCAACAGCAAGCGCTGGAGTTCGTCTTCGAGCTGGACGAGTTCAGCCTCGGCGCTCGCGATCTCCTCCCGGGCCATTTCGGCCATGTCGGGCTCGTCGAGCATCTCGCGCGCGCTGGCCAGGTCGGCTTCGCGCTGGACATAACGGTGGTAGCGGCCGGCAATCTGCGTGACCTCCGCATGCTCGCGGGAGATGGTGCGGTACTGCGCCATGTCGGACATGATGTCCTCCCGCGAAAGCAGGAAGTCCAGTTCGCCGAGGCGTTGCGCGTAGCGCTCGAGTTGGTGACGCAGGAATGGTTTCACGGCAGCAGGGGAATTGCGAAAGGGACGGGCCGCTCGGACTGCGGCAACGGCTGGGGCGGCAAGCGCCACCGGGGCGACGAGCGTCGCTAAGGCTCTTTGCGCGGATCGCCGCGAAGATCGTTGCGCAAGAAGAGGCGCGAGATGGCCTGCGCCGTGTGCTCGCGCGCTGCGGCGTCGCCAGCATGCAGCTCGGCCATGGCGCCGTGCAGCATCTTCTGCGTGAGCCCGCGCGAGAGCGCTTCCAACACGGCGTCGACGCTTTCGCCCTTGGCGAGCAGCTTGCGCGCACGGGCCAGTTCGGTGGCGCGCCATTCGTCGGTCTGTGCGTTGAGCTGCCGGATCAGCGGCACGGTGCCGCGCTGGTCCAGCCAGTGCATGAAGCTCTGTACGCCGGCATCGATGATGACTTCGGCCTGCGCTACGGCGGCCTGCCGGTTGGCATGGCCTTGCTGGACGACCTGTGCAAGATCGTCGACCGTGTAGAGGTAGACGTCTTCCAGCGCCTTGACTTCGGGCTCGATGTCGCGCGGCACGGCGAGATCCACCATGAACATCGGGCGGTGCTTGCGCAGCTTGAGCGCGCGTTCCACGGCGCCGAGGCCGATGAGCGGCAACGTGCTCGCGGTACAGCTTACGACGATGTCGAATTCGGCAAGACGCGATGGCAGGTCCGCGAGCCGCATGGCTTCGCCACCAAAGCGGGACGCGAGCTTTTCGCCGCGTTCGATCGTGCGGTTGGCGATGACGATGGATTTGGGCTGCTTGGCGGCGAAGTGCGTGACCGCCAGGTCGATCATCTCGCCGGCGCCGACGAAGAGCACGCGCGTGCGTTGCAGATCTTCGAAAAGCTGTCCGGCCAGCCGAACCGCCGCGGCCGCCATGCTGATGGAGTGCGCGCCGATCTCGGTGGCGGTGCGCACTTCCTTGGCGACCGCGAAGGAGCGCTGGAACAACTGGTTCAGCGTGCTGCCGAGGGCGCCGGCGGTTTCAGCGACGCGGATGGCGTCCTTCATCTGGCCCAGGATCTGCGCCTCGCCCAGCACCATCGAATCGAGTCCGCTGGCCACGCGAAAGGCATGCCGCGCTGCCTGGTCGTCATGCAGCGTGTAGGCGTGCGATCGAAGCAGGGCCGGCGCGACGCCGCCGCTCCGGGCCAGCCAGTCGACCGTGTGGTCGAGCGCCTGGTGGTCGGCGGCGCAGTAGATCTCGGTGCGGTTGCAGGTCGAGATGATTGCCGCCTCGACGCTGGGGTGGCGTTGGGAGCCGAAAGAGTGCCGCAGGCTGTGCAGCGTCGGGGCGATCTGGTCGATGGCGAACGCAAAACGACCGCGCAGGTCGAGCGGCGCGGTCGTGTGGTTCAAGCCGAGGGCCCAGACTGACATAGCCGCTGATTATAAAATCAGCAGCCCGCAGACGGCGCGCCGTCCGAAAAATGGCCGTAGTCATGGCGGCGATCACCCCGGTTGCCCGTTGCGCGGCGTATCCGATGACTCCGCTGGACTTCCTCAATCACCTGCTCAATTTCGTTGCCCCGGCGTTCTCGGTCGGCTTCCTGTGCGCCATCCTGGGTCGGTTTTCGATGCGGCGGGCGGCCAAAGCCCCCGCCTGGTGGGCGCAAGGTGCTATCAATTTCGTAGTAGGCGTCGCGGTGCTCGCGGCCGGGCTGATCATTTTCGGCCGCGACGGAAAGATGACCACCTACGCGGCACTGGTGGTCGCATGCGGCACCAGCCAGTGGCTGGTCGCCGGAGGCTGGCGCCGCTAGGGCGCGATCAGCGGCCCCACGGGGGCGGCGGCCGCAGGGGCCGGCAGGGGTGGCGCGCCCGCTGTCCCGGGCGTGGGCGGGACGCCCGGATAGGCCGCCAGCGGCAAGCCGGCCGCCTGCAAACCATCGAGGATCGCGAAGAGAACGTCGCTGCGCACCCCGCCGGCCAGGCGCGGGCTTGGCACGTAGGCGATCGCCTGGAAGATCAGAAATCCGACCTCGATGCCTTCCAGCGTGACCGTCGGTGCCGGCGTGGACAGCACGCCAGGGTGATTGGCAAACGCCGCCAGCATCACTTCGCGCGCGCGACTGGCATTGGTGGTCAACGGCATCGGCAGGCGGATGAGCACGCGGCCCTCGGAGTTGGCGAGGGTCATGTTGCGCACGGTCTTGGTGATGAACTCCGAATTCGGCACGATCATCGTCGAGCGATCGCCCAGTTGGATTTCCGTCGCGCGCACGTTGATGCGCCGCACGTCCCCCTCGGCATTGCCCAGGACCACCCAGTCGCCGACCTTGACCGGCTGCTCCGCCAGCAGGATCAGCCCCGAGATGAAGTTCTGCACGATGGCCTGCAAGCCGAAGCCGATACCGACCGACAGTGCGCTCGCCACCCACGCGATGCGCTCGATGCCGATGCCGAGCGCTGAGAGCGCGAAAGCGACCACCACGATCCCGCCGACATAGCCGAGCAGCGTCGTGATCGAACTCTGCATGCCGGGTTCGAGCGCGGTGTTCGGCAGGTAGCGCCCCTCCAGCCAGCGCTTGACCACGCGCAGCGCGACAAATCCGCCCACGAGCACGGCCACCGCGCTGAAGATCGCGCCGGGAACGAGCTGGATTTCTCCGACCTTGACACCGCCGACGAACTTGCTGCTGCGCAGGAAGACCTCGCCCGGGCCCGTGCCCAGGGGGGTCGCCAGCGCAATCAACATATAGAAGAACAGCGCCACGCGGCTCAGCCCCGAGAGCGCGACCGCTGCCTGGTCCAGCGTGCGTGGCTCCAGCCCGAAGCTCGCCTGCAATCGATGCCCGAAATTGCTGCGCGACGACACCACGGCCATGAATAGGTCGTCGGCGAACTTGAACAGGACATAGAACGCCGCCGCGACGATGCAGGTCCAATTGAGCTGGCTCGCCAGGAAGCTCGCCATCGCCACATAGCCGATCGCCACCAGGATCCAGATCACGACCAGCGCCAGGGCGACCATCGCCAGCAGGATGCCCACCCACAGCGGGCGTTCGGGGACCTCGGGCTGCGCGGGAGACGCCGCTGCCGGTGCCTGGGCGTCCGATGCAGCCGGTGTCTCTCCTTCGGCGGCCGCCGCGGCATACGCCGGCTCGCGCAGTCGAAGCAGCATCGCTCCGATCATGGCGGTGAGCGCCAGGGCCGTCACCACATGCGAGCCGACGACAGCGGCGAAGCTGGCTTCCACCACCGCGTTCACCTGCGTCGGAGCCCACACCAGCGTCGCAACCACGGCCATCAGCCAAGGGAACGGCGCGAGACGCTTGGCCATGGCGTCGGGGATCGGCGGCAGGCGCCACGACGGCCGGCTGTTGGACAACAGCGCGCGCCCGAGGCCGACCACGAAGGCGATGAAGATGCTCGACTGCACCACGGCCTGGCCCAGCTTGCGGCTTTGCGGTCCCCAGATGCCGTGGAAATCGAAGGTTGCGTAGACCCCCTGCGCTGCCAGGCCGACCAGCAGGACGTTGGCCGTGACGATCGCGATCACCAGCAGCGAACGCCTCAAGCGGCCCCCGGGCAGGAAGCGTGCGGCGAGCTGCGCCAAGCCGCGCTCGGCGATCCAGTTGCCCAGCAGCGCGACAAGCAGGGCCACAACGCTGCTGAGCAGCACCGCCGTGACATGGGCTGGCTCCCGCGCCACGTCGAAACCGTCGCGCAGTTCGGCGCCGAGAGCGCCCAGCCGGGCCACGTCGGAGGGCCACACATCGGCGATGTCGCGCCAGAACTCCCTGCCCAGGGGCGACGGCGCGCGTTCAGTCAACTGGGCTTCGAACAGCGCGCGTCGCTTGGCGAGCAGATCGCTGGCCCGTTGCTGGGCATCCACCGTGACGAGACGTGCCAGCCGGATGTCGGCGTCGAGCGCGTTGCGTTCCTTGGTCAGCGTGGCGCGCCGCCGGGTAATGTCGGGGTTTTCGGCCGCCGCGCCGGCCGCCGGCGGATTGCCCAGTTCGCCGAGGCGCGCGTTGAGGTCGTTGAGTTCTCCCGTGCGCGTCGCGATGAATTTGTCGGTGGCCGTGCCGATGCCACGGAGCTTCGTGATCAGGGGGACGATGTCGCCCCCGGTTTCGACGGTCTTCGGCATGTCGTCGAGCTGAGCCCGCAACGCGGCGACGGTGGGGGCGACTTCGGTCGATGCATCCTGGGCGAATGCGGGGCCGCAAAGTACGGCGGCGAGCAGCAATGCCGCGAGACGTTGGAGCCAACTCATGGCTTCATCATAAAAGGCGAGCGTTCCACCGGCGCAATGCTCGGCGCTGCCAGGCTCGGCATTCAGCTTGCCGGGCTGAACCTGTCGACGCGGTCCGTAATGATGCCGTCCGTGCCGAGCGCGATCAGATGCCGGGCCGCCCAGTCGTCGTTCACCGTGTAGCTCAGTGCGCGCAGGCCGGCCGCGTGCACCTGGGCCACGGTGGCGGCATCCCACAGCGCGTAGTTGCAGACGATCGCCCCGCAGCCGAGCTGCGTCGCCGTATCGAGCCAGCCCTCCCACAGCGTGTCCAGCAGCAGGCCGCGCGGCAGTTCGGGCTGCGTGGCCTGAGCGCCTCGCAGGGCGTCGGGCGCGAACGAAGTCAGGAATGGTGGCGGCAGGGCCGCGTCGGACCACAGCGCAGCGGCCTGCCGCGCCACGGTTTCGCCGGTCAGCCGTTCGAGCCCCGGCGTAGGCTTGATCTCGATGTTGAGCGCATGGCTATTGGCGATGCAGAAGCGGATGAGCCCTTCGAGCGTCGCCAGCGGCTCGCCGGCATAGCGCCGTGAGTGCCAGGCGCCCGCGTCAAGTTGGGAAAGCACCGCCCAAGGCAGATTGCCCGCAACGCCATGGCCGCTGCTCGTGCGATCGAGCGTGGCGTCGTGCAGGAGAAAAGGCACGCCATCGGCACTGAGCTTGGCATCGCATTCGAACATGCGATAGCCGCACTCGGCACCGAGCCGGAACGCAGCCAGCGTGTTCTCGGGCGCAAGCTTGCCGGCGCCGCGGTGCGCGATCCAGCGCGGGTAGGGCCAATCGGCGACCGGCATCGTCTCGTTCACGTTGTTCGCTTGCCGGAGCCGGCGTCGAACCAGTGCAGCTTGTCCTGGCGCGCGGCGATCTTGACGGTGTCGCCGGCGACCGGCGGCGTCAGGCCTTCGTCCGCACGCATGATCAACTGCTCCTCACCGATTCGGCCGTAGATCAGCCTTTCCGCGCCGAGCAGTTCCACATGCTCCACCTGCACTGACCAGCCGCTCCCATCGAGCGACAGGTGTTCAGGGCGAATGCCGAGGATCGTGCCCGGCCGCACGCCGGGTGCGTGCTTCAACAGATTCATCGGAGGCGATCCGATGAAGCTGGCGACGAAGGTGGTCGCGGGGCGCGAATACACCTCCTCGGGCGTGCCGAACTGGTCCATCACGCCGGCGTTCATCACGATGATGCGCTGGGCCAGCGTCATGGCCTCGACCTGGTCGTGCGTCACGAAGAGCGAGGTGATGCCGAGTTCGCGGTGCAGCTTCTGGATCTCCAGGCGGGTCTGCGCGCGCAGCTTGGCGTCGAGGTTCGACAGCGGCTCGTCGAACAGGAACACCCGCGGCTGCCGCACGATGGCGCGTCCCATGGCGACGCGCTGGCGCTGTCCGCCGGAGAGCTCGCGCGGCCTGCGCGCCAGCAGGTGACCCAGTTCCAGGATCTTGGCCGCCTTGTCGACGCGCGTCTTGATCTCCGGCACCGGCACCTTGGCGATCTTCAGGCCGTAGGCCATGTTGTCGAACACCGTCATGTGCGGGTAGAGCGCGTAGTTCTGGAACACCATCGCGATGTCGCGCTCGGCCGGTTCGAGGTTGTTCACCACCCGATCGCCGATGCGGATCTCGCCGGCGCTGATTTCCTCCAGGCCCGCGACCATGCGCAGCAGCGTGGACTTGCCGCAGCCCGAGGGGCCGACGATGACGATGAACTCGCGGTCGGCGATCTCGGCGCTGACGCCGTGGATGACCTGGTTCGCCTTCGGCCCATGGCCGTAGCGTTTGATGACGTTGCGAAGCGAAAGAGCTGCCATGTTGTTGCTTGTCTAATTAGTGATGCCGCTTGCCGGGGTCATTTCTCTGTGTCCACCAGACCCTTGACGAACCACTTTTGCATGAGGATCACGACGATGGCGGGTGGCAGCATGGCGAGCAGAGCCGTGGCCATCACGATGTTCCATTCGTTCTGCCCGTCACCCCCGGCGATCATGCGTTTGATGCCGATCACCACCGGATACATGTCCTCGCTGGTGGTCGCGAGCAGCGGCCAGAGATACTGGTTCCAGCCGTAGATGAACTGGATCACGAAGAGCGCGGCGATCGAGGTCTTCGACAGCGGCACCAGCACGTCCCAGAAGAAGCGCATCGGACCGGCGCCATCCATGCGGGCCGCTTCGATGAGTTCGTCGGGCACCGTCAGGAAGAACTGGCGGAACAGGAAGGTCGCCGTGGCCGATGCGATGAGCGGGACGGTCAGGCCAGCATAGCTGTTGAGCATTCCGAGGTCGGACACGACCTGGTAGGTCGGCCCGATCCGCACTTCGACCGGCAGCATCAGCGTGATGAAGATCGCCCAGAAGCACAGGCTCTTGAACGGGAAGCGGAAGTACACCACGGCAAACGCAGAGAGCAGCGAGATGGCGATCTTGCCGAAGGTGATGACGAGTGCCGTCACCAGGCTAACCCACATCATCCGGGCCACTGGCGCGAGGGACCCGGCGCCCACGGTGCGGCCGAACAACGCGGACTTGTACGTTTCCCAGAGGTGCCCGCCGGGAAGGAGCGGCATCGGCGCCTGCACGATCTCCTGCGCCGTGTGGCTCGATGCCACGAACGCCAGGTAGAGCGGGAAGGCGACGATCAGCACGCCGAAGATCATCACGGCGTGCGCCAGGATGCCGAGGGAGGGGCTGCGTTCAACCATTTCAGTAGTTCACTTTCTTCTCGACGTAGCGGAACTGAATCACGGTCAGCACGACCACGATCGCCATCAGCACCACCGATTGCGCGGCCGAGCCGCCGAGATCCATCGCCTTGAAGCCGTCGTGGTAGACCTTGTAGACTAGGATGCGAGTGGCCGTGCCCGGTCCGCCCTGAGTCGCGGTGTCGACGATCGCGAAGGTGTCGAAGAAGGCGTAGACCACGTTGATCACCAGCAGGAAGAAGGTGGTGGGCGAAAGCAGGGGGAACTGCACCGTCCAGAAGCGCCGCCACGGCCGCGCCCCGTCGATCGCCGCGGCCTCGATCAGCGATTTCGGAATCGACTGCAAGCCGGCGAGGAAGAACAGGAAGTTGTACGAGATCTGCTTCCAGACCGCAGCCAACACGATCAGCGTCATGGCATGGGTCGAATTGAGCAGGTGGTTCCAGTCGATGCCGATCTTGCCGAGGGCGAAGGCCACCACGCCCAGCGAGGGCGAGAACATGAAGACCCACAGCACCGCGGCCACCGCCGGCGCCACTGCGTAGGGCAGGATGAGCAGCGTCTGATAGACCATCGCGCCGCGCACGATGCGGTCCGCGAACACGGCCAGCAGCAGCGAGAGGGCAAGCCCGATGCTGGCGACCAGGATCGAGAAGAGGGCTGTCGTCTCGAAGGACTCGATGTAGGCCGGGTCGTTGAACAGTTCCTTGAAGTTCTGCAGACCGACCCACTCGGTCGAGGTGCCGAAGGCATCCTGCATCTGCATCGACTGCATCAGTGCCTGGCTCGCGGGCCAGAAAAAGAACACGATGATGACGATGAGCTGCGGCGTGAGCAGCGCCCAGGGCAACCAGCCCGAGCGAAAGACGACGCGTTTTTCCATGAAGAGATACCTGATAAAAGTTCCGCCCCGGCTGCGGGGCAGGCGGGGCGGTGGATGTTAGCTCGTCGAGCGCGGCCCGGGCCGCGACGAAAGCATCAACTCTTGTTGGCCTTCTGGAATTTTTCGAGCTGCTCGTTGCCGCGCGTCACGATGGCGTCCAGCGCTTCCTTGGCTGTCTTCTTGCCGTTCCAGACCTGTTCGAGTTCTTCGTCCTCGATGGAGCGGATCTGCACGTAGTTCCCCAGGCGGATGCCGCGGCTCTTGTCCGTTACCTTGCGGATCATCTGCGTCACGGCGACGTCGGTCCCCGGGTGCTCCTTGTAGAAGCCGGACTTGTCCGTCAGCTGGTAGGCAGCGGTGGTGATCGGCAGGTAGCCGGTGCGCTTGTGGCTGGCCGACTGGACTTCAGGCGTGGAAATGAAGCTGAAGAACTTGGCAATGCCTCTGTATTCCTCCGACTTCTTGCCGGCCATCACCCAGAGGCTGGCGCCGCCGATGACCGTGTTCTGCGGTGCGCCCGGAACGTCGGGATAGTAGGGCAGCGCGGTCAGGCCATAGGCGAACTTCGCATTCTTCGCGACGTTCCCGTAGAAGCCGGAAGAGGTGGCGATCATGGCGCATTCGCCGGAGACGAATGAAGCCTCCGGAATATTGGAGCGGCCCTTGTAGACGAACAGACCCTGCTTGGCCATGCTTGCGAGGTTCTCGATATGGCGCTGATGCAGCGGCGAGTCGACCTTCAGGCGGGTGTCCAGGCCCGACAGGCCGTTGTTCTTGGTGGCGAACTCGACGTTGTGCCAGGCCGAGAAGCTCTCGAGCTGGGTCCAGTTTTGCCAGGCCGTCGTGAACGGGCACTTGTGGCCGCTGGCCTTGAGCTTTGCCGCCGCCGCAACCACTTCGGGCCAAGTGGCGGGCGCCTTGTCGGTCGGCAGGCCGGCCGCCTTGAACGCATCCTTATTGAAGTAGAAGATCGTGGTCGAGCTGTTGAACGGGAAGCTCAGCATCTGACCGTTCGGCGCCGTGTAGTAGCCGGCGACCGCCGGGATGTAGCCGGACGGATCGAACTTCTCGCCGGCGTCCTTCATGACCTTGCCCACTGGAACGATGGCGCCCTTGCTGGCCATCATCGTCGCGGTGCCCACTTCGAAGACCTGCAGGATGTGCGGCGCGTTCCCGGCGCGGAAGGCTGCGACCGCGGCAGTCATCGATTCGTCGTACTGCCCCTTGTAGGTGGGCACGATCTTGAATTCCTTCTGGCTCTCGTTGAATTGCCTGGCCAGGTCGTTGACCCATTCGCCGTTGACGGCGGTCATGGAATGCCACCATTGGATTTCGGTTTGCGCGAACGCGGGGGTGAACAGCGTCGCGGCAAGCGCCGAGGCCATGGCGAGCGTTTTGAATCGCATGAAGACTCCTGAGGGGGGAAATAAAAGCGCGGATGCTAGGTCGTTCGTATGACACGACAGCGTCACAATATTCTTCGCGCGGGGCGCATTGTTCACCAACCGGGGAAACCCTTTTTGGTGCAACGCCCCACCGCCGGCATGTTGCAGCGCACCATGCTAGCATCGCGCTCCCTTTTTTCGGCCTCTGCCGGCTCTGGCTATTGGGTTCGGGCGGGCCCTCCTGACTCGCATGAGCAAGACTTCCCTCGACAAAAGCAAGATCAAGTTCCTCCTGCTGGAAGGCATCCATCCTTCGGCGGTCGAGGTGTTGCATGCGGCCGGCTACACGAACGTCGAATCGCTGACCGGCGCCTTGCCGGATGCCGAACTGAAGGCGCGCATCGCGGACGTCCACTTCCTGGGAATCCGGTCGCGCACGCAACTGACGGCCGAGGTGTTCGCCGAGGCGCAGAAGCTGGTAGCCGTGGGGTGCTTCTGCATCGGCACCAATCAGGTCGACCTCGATGCGGCGCGCGAGCATGGTGTGGCCGTCTTCAACGCTCCCTATTCCAATACGCGCTCGGTGGCCGAACTGGTGCTGGCCGAGGCCATCCTGCTGCTGCGCGGCGTGCCCGAGAAGAGCGCCGTCGCGCACCGGGGCGGCTGGCTCAAGACCGCCGACAACGCTTTCGAGATCCGCGGCAAGACGCTGGGCATCGTGGGCTACGGCTCCATCGGCGCGCAGCTGTCGGTGCTGGCCGAGGCGCTCGGCATGCAGGTGGCGTTCTTCGACGTCGTCACCAAGCTGCCGCTGGGCAACGCCCGCCAAGTGCGGCTTCTGCCCGACCTGCTGGCGCAGAGCGACATCGTGAGCCTGCACGTGCCGGAGACGCAGGCCACGCAATGGATGATCGGCGCGTCCGAGATCGCGGCCATGAAGCCCGGCGCCATCCTGATCAATGCCTCACGCGGCACGGTCGTCGAGATCGAAGCCCTGGCTGCCGCCCTCAGGGAGAAGAAACTGCTGGGCGCTGCGATCGATGTCTTTCCTGTCGAACCGCGCAGCAACAAGGACGAGTTCCAGTCGCCGCTCCGTGGGCTGGACAACGTGATCCTGACGCCGCACATCGGCGGCTCGACCATGGAAGCGCAGGCCAACATCGGGCTGGAAGTGGCCGAAAAGCTCGTGAAGTACAGCGACAACGGCACTTCGACCTCGTCCGTCAACTTCCCCGAGGTGGCGCTGCCGGCGCATCCGGGCAAGCACCGGCTGCTGCACATCCACCGCAACGTGCCGGGCGTGCTGTCCGAGATCAACCGGATCTTCTCGGACAACAACATCAATATCTCCTCGCAGTACCTGCAGACCAACGAGAAGGTGGGTTACGTGGTGACCGACGTCGATGCGGAGTCGTCCGACCTGGCCCTGGAAAAGCTCGCCAAGGTGCCGGGAACCATCCGCAGCCGCGTCCTGTTCTGACCCTCCGGCAGGCCCCTCGGGCCTGCCTTAAAATTCACGCCCCTGGTTGATGGGCGCGCAGCGCCCGACCGAGGCCACTCCCCGATGAATGCTCCGACCGCGTTGACGGCGTTGTTGTCGCAGGCCGCAGAGCCTGTGCGATTGCGTGAGATCCCCTACAACTACACCAGCTTCTCCGATCGCGAGATCGTGATTCGCCTGCTGGGCGAGCGAGGCTGGGAACTCCTGCAGATCCTGCGCTCCGAGCGCCGAACCGGCCGATCGGCCCGCATGCTCTACGAGGTGCTGGGCGACATCTGGGTCGTGCAGCGGAATCCCTATCTCGTCGACGACCTGCTCGACAATCCGCGCCGGCGTGGCCAGCTGGTGGATGCACTCAACCACCGCCTGACCGAAGTGCAGAAGCGCCGCACGCCCGACAGCGACGCCCAACGCGACGTGCTCGTCGGCGAGTTGACCGGCCTGGTGGCCCAGGCGATCTCGGCCTTCGACACCATGTTCCGCGACGTCGCCGCCCTGCGGCGCAAGGCCACGCGCACGCTGCGCCGGCTCACCGCCAAGGACAACATCAAGTTCGATGGGCTCTCGCGTGTGTCGCACGTGACCGACGCGACCGACTGGCGCGTCGAATACCCCTTCGTCGTTCTGACGCCCGACACAGAGGCCGAGATGGCCGGACTGGTCAAGGGCTGTATCGAACTGGGCCTGACCATCATTCCGCGCGGAGGCGGCACCGGCTATACGGGCGGCGCGATCCCGTTGACCTGGAACAGCGTCGTTATCAACACCGAGAAGCTCGAAGCGATGACCGAGGTCGGGATGGTCTCGTTACCGGGACTGGACAACCCGGTGCCGACGATCTGGACCGAAGCGGGCGTGGTCACCCAGCGCGTGGCCGATGCGGCCGAGCGCGCGGGCTTCGTGTTCGCGGTCGATCCCACCTCGGCCGAGGCTTCGTGCGTGGGCGGCAACGTCGCGATGAATGCTGGCGGCAAGAAGGCGGTGCTCTGGGGTACCGCTCTGGACAACCTCGCGTCCTGGCGCATGGTGACGCCGCAGGCCGAGTGGCTCGAGGTCACGCGCGTGGGCCACAACCTGGGCAAGATCCATGACGCCGAAAGCGCCGTCTTCGAGCTGCAGTACTTCGCCGCGGATGGCAAGACCGCACTGCGCGCCGAGCGGCTGGAGATTCCCGGCAAGACCTTCCGCAAGGAAGGCCTCGGCAAGGACGTGACCGACAAGTTCCTCTCGGGCCTGCCTGGCATCCAGAAAGAAGGCTGCGACGGTCTCATCACCAGCGCGCGCTGGATCGTGCACCGCATGCCGGCGCACACGCGCACGGTCTGCCTCGAATTCTTCGGCAACGCCAAGGATGCGGTGCCGAGCATTGTCGAAATCAAGGATTTCATGTTCGCCGAACAGAAGCGCTCCGGCGTGCTGCTGGCGGGCCTGGAGCATCTGGACGACCGCTATCTCAAGGCGGTGGGCTACGCGACCAAGTCGAAGAAACACGGCGGCCTGCCGAAGATGGTGCTGTTCGGCGACTTCGCCGGCGACGACGCCGACGCCGTGGCACGCGCGACCTCCGAAGTAGTGCGCATCGCCAATTCGCGCAGCGGCGAGGGCTTCATCGCCATCAGTCCCGAGGCGCGCAAGAAATTCTGGCTCGACCGCAAGCGCACGGCCGCCATCAGCAAGCACACCAATGCCTTCAAAATCAATGAAGACGTGGTGATCCCGCTGCCGCGCATGGCCGAGTACACGGACGGCATCGAGCGCATCAACATCGAGCTGTCGCTGCAGAACAAGATAGCGCTGGCCGACGAACTCGAAGCCTTTCTCGCGCGCGGCAACTTGCCGCTGGGCAAGAGCGACGATGCCAACGACATCCCGTCGGCAGAGTTGCTGGAAGACCGAGTGGCGCAGGCCGTGGCGCTGGTGCGCGAAGTGCGCGCGCTGTGGCAGGGGTGGCTCGACAACGTCGAGGCGCTGTTCCCGCAACTGCAGGACCACTCGCTGCGCGCGAGCTGGAAGACGCAAATCCGCGCGCCGCTGGCGACCATTTTCTCGGGTGCCGAGTTCGCGCCGATCCTCGCCGAATGCAACGAGATCCACAAGCAGGTGCTCAAGGGCCGTGTCTGGGTCGCGCTGCACATGCACGCCGGTGACGGCAACGTGCACACCAACATCCCCGTCAACAGCGACAACTACGAGATGCTGCAGACCGCGCATGCTGCGGTCGCGCGCATCATGGTGCTGGCGCGCAGCCTCGACGGGGTCATCTCGGGCGAGCACGGCATCGGCATCACCAAACTCGAATTCCTGACCGACGACGAGCTGCAACCTTTTACCGACTACAAGCGCCGCGTCGACCCCGAAGGCCGGTTCAACAAGGGAAAGCTCCTTCGCAGCAACGAGCACCAGGCGCAGGACGGGCGGGCGCTGCAGGCGGACCTGACCAACGCCTACACGCCGAGCTTCGGCTTGATGGGGCACGAGTCGATCATCATGCAGCAGAGCGACATCGGCGCCATTGCCGACAGCGTCAAGGACTGCCTGCGCTGCGGCAAGTGCAAGCCGGTCTGCGCGACGCACGTGCCGCGCGCCAACCTGCTCTATTCGCCGCGCAACAAGATCCTGGCGACCTCGTTGCTGGTCGAGGCTTTCCTCTACGAAGAGCAGACCCGGCGCGGCGTGAGCATCAAGCACTGGGAAGAGTTCGAGGACGTGGCCGACCACTGCACGGTCTGCCACAAGTGCCTCTCGCCGTGCCCTGTCAAGATCGACTTCGGCGACGTGTCGATGAACATGCGCAACCTGCTGCGCAAGATGGGCCAGAAGTCCTTCCGGCCCGGCAATGCGGCGGCAATGTTCTTCCTCAATGCGACCAATCCGCAGACCATCAAGATGATGCGAACGGGCATGGTCGACATCGGCTTCAAGGCGCAGCGCCTGGCCAACGACCTCCTGCGCGGCCTGGCGAAGAGGCAGACCGCCGCCCCACCGGCCACGCTCGGGCCGGCGCCGGTCAAGGAGCAGGTGATCCACTTCATCAACAAGAAGATGCCCGGTGGACTGCCCAAGAAGACCGCGCGCGCGCTGCTCGACATCGAAGACGCGGACTACGTGCCGATCATTCGCGATCCGAAGACGACCACGCCCGAGACCGAGGCGGTGTTCTATTTCCCGGGCTGCGGCTCGGAGCGGCTCTTCTCTCAAGTGGGCCTCGCCACGCAGGCCATGCTGTGGCACGCGGGCGTGCAGACCGTCCTGCCCCCGGGATACCTCTGCTGCGGCTATCCGCAGCGTGGCAGCGGCCAGTACGACAAGGCCGAGAAGATGATCACCGACAACCGCGTGCTCTTCCACCGCGTCGCCAATACGCTGAACTACCTCGACATCAAGACCGTGGTGGTGAGTTGCGGCACTTGCTACGACCAGCTGCAGGGTTACCAGTTCGACAAGATATTCCCGGGCTGCCGGATCATCGACATCCACGAATACCTGCTTGAGAAAGGCGTCACGCTAGGGAATGCGGGCGGTCGCGGCTACCTCTACCACGACCCCTGTCATACGCCGATGAAGCTGCAGGACCCGATGAAGACTGTCAAGGCGCTGGTCGGCGACAACGTGCTCAAGAACGATCGCTGCTGCGGCGAGTCCGGCACGCTGGGCGTGACGCGGCCGGACATCTCGACGCAGATCCGCTTCCGCAAGGAAGAGGAACTCCGCAAGGGCGAGGCCGCGCTGCGCGAGGCCGGCACGCTGGCGCCGGCGGACAACGTCAAGATCCTCACGAGCTGCCCGAGCTGCCTGCAAGGCCTGAGCCGTTACGGCAACGACCTGAACAACGGTCTGCTCGAAGCCGACTACATCGTTGTCGAGATGGCCAACAAGATCCTGGGCGAGAGCTGGATGCCCGAGTACGTGGCCGCCGCCAACCAGGGCGGCATCGAACGCGTGCTGGTGTGACGGACATGCGCGTCACGGGTTGCCCCTTGTGCGACGACCTCGGCGGCCGGATGGTCTTCGACGCGGCGAAATTGCGTGTGATCCATGCGGCGGAGGCGAATTTTCCTGGCTTCTATCGCGTCGTTTGGAAAGATCACGTGGCCGAATGGTCCGACCTGTCCCCCGAGGACCGCGCCCTTTGCATGGAGGCCGTGGCGGTGGTGGAGCAGAGCCTGCGCGAGGCGTTGGAACCCACCAAGATCAATCTCGCCGCCCTCGGCAACATGGTGCCGCATCTGCACTGGCATGTGATTGCACGCTTCGATTGGGACACGCGCTTTCCGTCTCCCGTGTGGGCAGCGGGGCAGCGCCAGCCCAATCCAGAGCGCGAAGCCGCGATCGAAGACATACTGCCGGCCATGGAGCGCGACATGGTCCGGCGCCTCGCGACAAGGAGTTTCTGATGGCAGGATTGAAATCGGGCGCACCGACGCCCCAGTCGATCACCTTGCACAGCCAATCGCGTGTGCTGGAGGTGGGCTTTTCCGATGGCGCGACCTTCCGCATTCCCTTCGAGCTGATGCGCATCTATTCGCCCTCGGCGGAAGTGCAGGGCCATGGACCGGGCCAGGAAGTACTGCAGACCGGCAAGCGCAACGTCGGCTTGATCGACCTGCAACCCGTGGGCAACTACGCCGTGCAGCCGACCTTCAGCGACGGACACGACAGCGGGATCTTCTCCTGGGACTTGCTGTACGAACTCGGCACCCGCCAGGACGACCTCTGGGCCGAGTACGAGCGGCGCCTCGCCGCAGCTGGAGTGGACCGCGATGCCCCTATGCCCGAAAAGGGCGGGCACGCCTGCGGCAGTCATTGATCACGAAAGTCCGGTGTCCCTGCGGGGTCGTCGGCTTGATGTGAACGCTTCCGGCCTAACATCGGGAGCATGAGTACCACCCATTTCGGCTTTGAATCGGTCGACGAAAGCGACAAGGCCCGCCGCGTGCGCGGTGTCTTCGACTCGGTAGCCACGCGCTACGACCTCATGAACGACCTCATGTCCATGGGGCTTCATCGCGCTTGGAAGGCCTACGCGATCATGGTCGCCAACGTGGGCGAGGGCTCGAAGGTCCTCGACATCGCCGGCGGCACGGGCGATCTCGCGCTCGCATTCGCCAAGAAGGTCGGCAGCACCGGCGAAGTGGTCCACACCGATATCAACGAGGCCATGCTGCGCACAGGGCGCGACCGGCTGCTCGACGCCGGCGTCGCTTTGCCCACGCTGGTTTGCGACGCGGAAAAGCTGCCCTTCCCGGACAACCATTTCGACGTGGTGACGGTGGCCTTCGGCCTGCGCAACATGACTCACAAGGATGCCGCTGTGAGGGAAATGAATCGCGTGTTGAAGCCGCGCGGCAAGCTGCTCGTGCTGGAGTTCTCCAAGGTTGCCAAGCCGCTGCAGAAGGCCTACGACTGGTATTCGTTCAGCGTGCTGCCGCGCCTGGGCAAGGTGGTCGCGGGCGACGACGCCAGCTACCGCTACCTCGCTGAATCGATCCGCATGCATCCCACCCAGGAGGAACTCAAGACCCTGATGAAGGAGGGCGGTTTCGGGCATGTGGACTATCACAACATGACTGGCGGTGTCGTGGCCCTGCATGTTGGAATCAAGTGTTGAATTACTTTGTTTGCCGAAGAGGAGACGTCATGAAGAATTTCTGGTCCGTGATGCTGGTGTGTGCGCTGGCCGTCGTGAGCATCGATGCCGACGCTGCCCGCATGGGCGGCGGAAAGTCGTTCGGCAAGCAGTCGGGCAACGTCACGCAACGCCAGGCGACCCCGCCTGCCACCACCCCTGCAACGCCGGGCGCCCCCGCGCAGAACGTCAACAACGCGGCGGCCAAGCCCGCGCCGGCCGCTGCCCCCGCGGCGGCGCCCAAGCGTCCTTGGGCCGGCATGCTGGGCGGTCTGGCCGCAGGCCTGGGCCTGGCATGGCTCGCGCACTCGCTGGGTCTCGGCGCCGCTTTCGGCAACATCCTGCTGATCGGCCTGCTGGTGCTGGCGGCCGTGGTCGTGTGGCGCATCTTCGCGGCGCGCTCGCGCAACAACGCCGCGCCTCGCGCCGGAGGCTTCGCCTTTCAGGGTGCGGGCAACCCGGCAGACGCCACCGCACCTGCGCAGTACAGCCCCAACAACGTCGGCAACGACGCCTCGGCCCGTCCCTGGGAGCGCAACACCGCTGCTTTCGACGCCACGCCGGCACACCCGCATCAGTCCGGCTCGTCGATGGCCGGTGCGGCTGCAGCGGGCGGCAGCATGATCGGATCAGCGCTGGCCGGATCGCAAAGCTGGGACATCCCGGCCGGCTTCGATAGCGAAGGCTTCCTGACGGCAGCCAAGCGCAACTTCGTCACGCTGCAGGACGCCTGGGATCGTGCCGACATCAATATGCTGCGCTCGATGATGACCGACGGCATGGTCGGCGAGATCCGCCAGCAACTGGCCGAGCGCGAAAACCACACTGGCGGCCAGCCGAACAAGACCGAGGTCGTGATGCTCGACGCCAAGCTGCTGGGCATCGAGGAGCTGCCGGACGCCTACCTCGCCAGCGTGGAGTTCTCCGGGATGATCCGCGAAGATGTCTCGTCCGGCCCGAGCCCGTTCCGCGAAGTCTGGAACATGACCAAGCCGACCAGTGGCTCCAGCGGCTGGCTCGTGGCAGGGGTTCAGGCACTTCAGTAAGCGCTCCGCGCTTCGATCCGGTCGCAAGACCCGGATAATGGGGACATGGTTACACCATCGTCCCCATTTTCTTTTCTCGACGACTTTTTCAATCGTGTCGGCAGCCGTCTGCAGCCGCCGGCCTGGGCGGTCCACGAGATCCAGCACCGTACAGTGCTCTTCCTGAACCACGTGCTGCAGCAGGAGCCCGAGGCGCAGCAGCGCCTCATGCGCCAGCAAGGCCGCGTGGTGCAGTTCGAATGGCGCTTCGTGACGATGAAGTTCGTCGCCACGCCGGCTGGCCTGCTCGACCTGGCGCCTGAAGGTGCCACGGCCGAACTCACGCTGACCGTGACCGAAGAGTCTCCATTCGGCCTCGCACGCGCTGCGTTCCGCGGTGAGAAGCCGGCCGTGCGCATCGAGGGCGACGTGCAGCTGGCGGCCGAGGTCAACTGGCTCGTAGACCATGTGCGCTGGGATGTGGAGGACGACCTCGCGCGGGCCATCGGCGATGTGCCCGCGCACACGATCGCGACGGGCGCCCGCCGCGTGGTGGAGGCGCTGCGGCACTTCGTCGGCGAGCGCTCCGGCAAGGCCGGCGGGCCTGCGGGCACCGAATGAGGCGCATCTATCGCGGCATCTTCATCGTCTGGGTCGCGCTCCGCTACGGCCTCGACGAACTTGTCCTCACCAGCTTCCAGAAGCCGTGGCTGCGCGTGGTGGCCCGCGTCGTCTCGGTCGGCCGCAACCTCGACGCGCCGCGCGGCCAGCGCCTGCGCGAGGCGCTGGAGCGGCTGGGCCCGATCTTCGTCAAGTTCGGCCAGGTGCTCTCGACCCGGCGCGACCTGCTGCCGGCCGACATCGCCGATGAGCTGGCATGGCTGCAGGATCGCGTTCCTCCCTTTCCGTCGAAGGTCGCGATAGCGACCATCGAGCGCGCCTTCCGCCGGCCGGTCAGCGACATCTTCGTGCAGTTCGACGAGACGCCGGTGGCGAGCGCGTCGATCGCGCAGGTGCACTTCGCGACCGTGCGCGTAAGCAACGGCACGGTGCGCGAGGCCGCCGTCAAGGTGCTGCGGCCGGGCATGCGCGACGTCATCGAGAAGGACCTCGCCCTCATGGCCATGATGGCCGGCTGGGTCGAAAACCTCTCGGCCGACGGCAAGCGACTGAAGCCGCGCGAGGTGGTCGCCGAGTTCGACAAGTACCTCCATGACGAACTCGACCTGGTGCGCGAGGCCGCCAATGCTGCACAGCTGCGTCGCAACATGGATCCGCTGAAGCTGGTGATGATCCCCGAGATGTTCTGGGACTTCTGCCACCCGGAAGTGATCGTCATGGAGCGCATGAAGGGCGTGCCGATCGCGCAACTCGACCGCCTTCGCGCTGCCGGTGTCGACATTCCCAAGCTGGCGCGCGACGGCGTCACCATCTTCTTCACACAGGTGTTCCGCGACGGCTTCTTCCACGCCGACATGCATCCGGGCAACATCCAGGTGAGCCTGGCGCCGGCGACTTTCGGGCGCTACATATCGCTCGATTTCGGCATCATCGGCACGCTGACCGAGTCCGACAAGGAATACCTCGCCCAGAACTTCGTGGCCTTCTTCCGGCGCGACTACAAGCGCGTCGCCGAGTTGCACCTCGAAAGCGGCTGGGTGCCATTCGGCACCCGCATCGATGAGCTCGAGGCGGCGATCCGCACCGTGTGCGAGCCGTACTTCGACCGGCCGCTCAAGGAGATCTCGCTGGGCATGGTGCTGATGCGGCTGTTCCAGACCTCGCGCCGCTTCCATGTCGAGATCCAGCCGCAACTGGTGTTGCTGCAGAAGACCCTGCTCAACATCGAGGGCCTGGGCCGCCAGCTCGACCCGGAGCTGGACCTCTGGAACACCGCCAAACCCTTCCTGGAAAAGTGGATGAGCGAGCAGATCGGCCCGCGCAAGCTCTTCGAGCAGCTGCGCGCCGAGGCGCCGCGCTACGCCAAGTTGCTGCCGCAGCTGCCGCGGCTCATGCACGATTTCCTGGAAAATCGGCCCGCTGACCACCGCCGCGAACTGATGGAGCTGCTGGCTGCTCAGAAGCGTACGAACCGTCTCCTGCAGGCGATCATCTACGGTGGCATGGGTTTTGTATTGGGGTTGATCGCGATGCAGGTGCTGGTGCGCGTGCGTCTTTTCTGATTGGAGGAAATTGCCGTGCTGTTGACCCTGGTCATCGTCTACCTGCTCGTCACCATCGCGATCGGCCTGTATGCGGCCCGGCGCGTCAAGAACACCACGGACTTCGCGATCGCCGGGCGCCACCTGCCCCTGTACATGATCGTGACCACCACCTTCGCCACGTGGTTCGGGTCCGAGACCGTGCTCGGCATCCCGGCCAAGTTCATCGAGGGCGGCCTGAACGGCGTGATCGAGGATCCCTTCGGCGCCGGAACGTGCCTGATCCTGGTCGGCCTGTTCTTCGCGGGCAAGCTCTACCGCATGACGCTGCTGACCATCAGCGACTACTACCGCGAACGCTTCGGCCGCACGATCGAGATCGCCTGCTCGCTGATCATCATGCTGAGCTACCTCGGCTGGGTGTCAGCCCAGGTCACTGCGCTGGGTTTGGTCTTCAACGTACTGTCCGGCGGCGCGATCAGCGTCTCGTTGGGCATGGTGATCGGGGTCGTCTCGATCCTGGCCTATACGCTCTTCGGCGGCATGTGGTCGGTCGCGGTGACCGACTTCATCCAGATGATCATCCTGGTGCTCGGCCTCGCGGTGATCGCCGTCTTCGCCGGCAACATGGCCGGCGGCGCCGACAAGGTGGTGGCCTTCGCGGTCAGCAAGGATCTGTTCAAGTTCTGGCCCGAGCCGAACCTGAAGGACATGATCTTCTTCTTCGCGGCGGCCATCACCATGATGCTGGGCTCGATCCCGCAACAGGACGTGTTCCAGCGGGTGATGTCGGCCAACAGCGTCAAGTCCGCGACGCGCGGGCCGGTCATCGGTGGCGTTGCTTACATCCTGTTCGCCTTCGTGCCGATGTTCCTGGTGGCGAGTGCGCTCCTGATCATGCCGGAGGAGACCGCCACGCTGCTCAAGGACGACCCGCAGAAGGTCCTGCCAACGCTGGTGCTCGAGAAGATGCCCTTCGTGATGCAAGTGCTGTTCTTCGGCGCACTGCTGTCGGCCATCAAGTCGACGGCTTCGGCGACGCTGCTCGCGCCGAGCGTGACCTTCACCGAGAACATCTGGCGCCAGTTCCGGCCGGCGGGCAGCGACAAAGCCAACCTGATGACCATGCGCATCACGGTGCTGGTGTTCAGCGCGGCGGTGCTGACCTACGCGATCCGGATGCAGGGCACCCCGATCTATGAACTGGTCTCCGGCGCTTACCAGGTGCCACTGGTGGGCGCTTTCGTGCCGCTGGTGTGCGGCTTGTACTGGCAGCGCGCGACCACGCAGGGCGCGGTGGCGGCGGTGGTGCTAGGCATTGGTGTCTGGCTGCTGTTTCTGGGTATGCCCTGGGGCAAGGAATTCCCGGCCCAACTGGCGGGCCTGCTGGCTTCGTTCGGCGGGATGGTGGCCGGTTCGCTGGCGCCGCAGTGGGTGTCGAACACACGCACGCCGCACCGTCCGCTGGCCGTCGATCCGGCCTGATCCGCCCAGGGGCCGTCCGGAGGGCGCCCTTATAATGGAGGGCTTTGCGAGCGGCCGCCGGCCGCGCATTTCGCCCTCCAATCCATGCCTATCTACGCCTACAAGTGCAGCGCCTGCGGCTTTGCCAAGGACGTGCTGCAGAAAATGTCCGACGCTCCTCTTTCGGAGTGCCCGGCTTGCAGCGCGAGCGCGTTCAGCAAGCAACTCACCGCCGCCGGTTTCCAGCTCAAGGGATCGGGCTGGTACGTGACCGATTTCCGCGATGGCGGAGGCAAGAAGGGCGGCGAGAGCACCGGCGCTAGCACCAGCCCGGCCGCGCCTGCGGAAGGCGGCGCCAAGGCTGCTGATGCCCCCGCCAGCGCTCCTTCGCCGGCACCCGCTCCGGCGCCCGCCGCGGCACCCTCATCCAGCAGCGACTGAGACTCGCCATGCTCGCCTTGCGCAAATGGCTGCTGTCCGGCCTGCTGGTCATCGTTCCGCTGGTCATCACGCTGGGCGTGCTCAACTGGATCATCGGCACGCTGGACCAGACGCTGTGGCTGCTGCCCGAGGAGTGGCAGCACTACCTCACCGAGCACAAGGTGCGCGGGCTCGGCGTGCTGCTGACGCTCGCCATCCTGCTGTCGGTCGGTGCCATTGCCAGCAATTTCGTCGGCAAGCGACTGCTCGGCTGGGGCGATGCGGTGGTCCGCCGGATTCCGGTAGTTCGCTCGATCTACTCCAGCGTCAAGCAGGTCTCCGACACGCTTTTCTCCGAGAACGGCAACGCCTTCCGCACCGCCGTGCTGGTCCAGTGGCCGCGTGAAGGCGTCTGGACCATTGCCTTCGTGACCGGCACGCCCGGCCACGACGTCGTGACCCACCTCGGCGGCGGCGATTACCTCGGTGTTTATGTGCCGACCACGCCCAATCCGACCGGCGGCTATTTCGTGATGCTCAAGCGCAGCGACTGCATCGAACTCAAGATGAGCGTGGACGACGCGCTCAAGTACATCGTCTCGATGGGGGTTGTCGTTCCTGGCGGCCCCGCAACGATCGCGATCAAATAATCACGCGCCATCCCGGCGCCCGGAATTCATCTATGCCCATGCGTTCAATCTATTGCGGTCTCGTGACCGAAGCCCTCCTGGGCCAAACCGTCACCCTTTGCGGCTGGGTCAATCGCCGGCGCGACCATGGGGGCGTGATCTTCATCGACTTGCGCGACCGAGAGGGGTACGTCCAGGTTGTGTGCGACCCGGATCGCGCCGCGACCTTTGCGGCCGCCGAAGGCCTGCGCAACGAGTTCTGTGTTCAGGTCACCGGCCTTGTGCGCGCCCGGCCGGAAGGCACGGTCAACGACAACCTCAAGAGCGGCAAGATCGAAGTGCTGTGCCACGAGATGAAGGTGCTGAATCCGTCGGTGACGCCGCCGTTCTTGCTGGACGACGACAACCTCTCGGAAACCACGCGTCTCACGCATCGCGTGCTGGATCTGCGCCGTCCCGCCATGCAGCGCAACATGATGCTGCGCTACAAGGTCACGATGGAGGCGCGCAAGTTCCTCGATGCCAACGGCTTCATCGACATCGAGACGCCGATGCTGGGCAAGTCCACGCCCGAAGGCGCGCGCGACTACCTGGTGCCGAGCCGCGTGCACGACGGCAGCTTCTTCGCGCTGCCGCAATCGCCGCAACTCTTCAAGCAACTGCTGATGGTGGCCGGCTACGACCGCTATTACCAGATCGTCAAGTGCTTCCGCGACGAAGACCTGCGCGCCGACCGCCAGCCCGAGTTCACACAGATTGACGTCGAGACCTCGTTCATGGCCGAGGAAGAGATCCGCGAGATGTTCGAAGGCATGATCCGCAAGGTCTTCCGCGCGGCAGCCGAAGTCGAGCTGCCTCCGTTTCCGGTGATGAGCTACGGCGATGCGATGTTCAAGTACGGGTCGGACAAGCCCGACCTTCGCGTCAAGCTGGAATTCACCGAACTCACCGACGTGATGCGCAATGTCGAGTTCAAGGTGTTCGCCCAGGCGGCCAGCACGCCCGGCGGCCGTGTCGTCGCGCTGCGCGTGCCTGGTGGCGGCGGCGAAGGCGGCATGTCGCGCGGCGACATCGATGCCTACACCGAGTTCGTCAAGATCTACGGCGCCAAGGGTCTGGCCTACATCAAGGTCAACGATGCAGCCCAGGGCCGTGAAGGCCTGCAGAGCCCGATCGTCAAGAACCTCAACGACGCGTCGCTGGCCGAGATCATCGCGCGCACGGGCGCCCGCAACGGCGACATCGTCTTCTTCGGCGCCGACAAGGAAAAGGTCGTCAATGACGCGATCGGCGCGCTGCGCGTGAAGATCGGCCATAGCCCCTTCGGCAAGAAGAACGGTCTCTTCGAAGACCGCTGGGCGCCGCTGTGGGTGGTCGACTTCCCGATGTTCGAGTTCGACGAGGAAGGCCAGCGCTGGTCCGCGGTGCACCATCCGTTCACTGCCCCGAAGGACGGCCATGAAGACCTCATGGACACGGCCCCCGAAAAATGCATCGCCAAGGCTTACGACATGGTGCTCAACGGCATCGAGATGGGTGGCGGCTCGGTGCGTATCCACCGCGAAGAAGTGCAGAGCAAGGTGTTCCGCGCGCTGAAGATCAGCGCCGAGGACGCGCAGAATAAGTTCGGCTTCCTTCTGGACGCGCTGCAGTACGGCGCGCCCCCGCACGGCGGCATCGCGATCGGCCTCGACCGCCTGGTGATGCTGCTGAGCGGCGCCGAATCGATCCGCGACGTGATCGCCTTCCCCAAGACCCAGCGCGCACAAGACTTGCTGACGCAGGCGCCGAGCCCCGTCGACGAAAAGCAGCTGCGCGAACTGCACATCAAGCTGCGCAACGTGCAACCTGCAGCGTGATCGGGCAGGGGTCGCAAGCATGAGCGAGCGCCCCTGGAAAATCCCCGAGTCGGTGCTGGTCGTGATCCACACGCCAGCGCTCGACGTGCTGCTGATCCGACGTGCCGACGCCGAGGACTTCTGGCAGTCGGTCACCGGCAGCAAGGATGCTGCGGACGAGCCGCTGGGCCTCACCGCCGCGCGAGAGGTCCAAGAGGAAACGGGCATCCTCTGTGGCGAGGGCACCGAACTCGCCGCGAAGCTCGTCGACTGGCAGCTGCAGAACGTCTACGAGATCTACCCTCGCTGGCGTGCGCGCTACGCGCCCGGCGTCACCCACAACACCGAGCACCTGTTCGGCCTGTGCGTGCCGGAACAAGTGACGCCGCGGCTGGACCCGCGCGAGCACACCGCGTGGCAGTGGCTGCCTTACCGCGATGCGGCGGACGCCTGTTTTTCCCCGTCGAACGCCGAAGCGATCCTGCTCCTGCCACAATTTGCACGATGACTTCGCCGGCGAATACCTTCCGTGTGGCCACCTACAACATCCACAAGGGTGTGCAGGGCATCGGTCCGGCGCGACGCCTCGAAATCCACAACCTCGGCCATGCCATCGAGCAGCTCGACGCGGACGTCGTGTGCCTGCAGGAGGTGCGCAAGATGAACCGCCAAGCGGCAGCCCGCTTCCGGCATTGGCCCGAATTGCCCCAGGCGGATTTCCTCGCGCCCGAGGGCTACACCGCGGTCTACGAGACGAACGCCATCACCCGGCATGGCGAGCATGGCAATGCACTGCTCACGCGCTGGCCGGTGCTGCGCAAGACCCACCAGGACATCTCGGACCATCGCTTCGAACAGCGCGGGCTCCTGCATGTGGCGATCGACCTCGACGGCACGCCTGTGCACGCCATCGTGCTCCACCTAGGCCTGATCAAGGGCAGCCGCATTCGTCAGGTCGCCCAGCTGCGCGAGTTCATCGAGCGCGAGATTCCCCCCGGGGAGCCGCTGATCGTCGCCGGCGACTTCAACGACTGGGGCGCGCGCATGCGCTACGCAATGAACGCCATGGGCATGCGCGATTCGAGCGACCTGCGCGGGCCGCGGACGCTGACCTACCCTTCGCGCCTGCCGGTCACGCAGCTCGACTTCATCTACGGCCGGCAACTGGAGCCGGTCGCATCTTCCGTGCCGCGCGGCCCGATCTGGGCCCGCATGTCCGATCACCTGCCCTTGGTGACCGACTTTTCGCTATCAAAAAAATAGCAATACGACGAGGCGGGCAGGGCGTTGTAGGGGTAATCGCCTTCCATCCATTCGCTGTTAGGATGCGCTAATGCTTAGGACCATCGACGCCGCGAGGCGCCCCGCGGAAGGGGCTGAAGACGAGGGCACGCCCGTGTCCGTGAAGATTCGCGAGCGCCTGCTCGCCGCCCGCAGGCGCTTCAATGCCAACGACAACATCGCCGAGTTCATCGAGCCCGGCGAACTCGAGCATCTGCTCGACGAAGTCGAAGTCAAGATGAAGGATGTGCTCGAAAGCCTGGTCATCGATCTCGACAACGACCACAACACCGGCAACACCGCCCGCCGCGTCGCCAAGATGTACCTCAACGAAGTGTTCAAGGGCCGCTATGTGGCTCCGCCCTCGCTCACCGAGTTTCCCAACGCCGAACATCTCAACGAACTGATGATCGTCGGCCCGATCACCGTGCGCAGCGCCTGCTCGCACCACTTCTGCCCGATCATCGGCAAGCTGTGGATCGGCGTGATGCCCAATGAGAAGACCAACGTCATCGGCCTGTCGAAGTACGCGCGGCTCGCCGAGTGGGTCATGGGCCGCCCGCAGATCCAGGAAGAAGCCGTGGTGCAACTGGCCGACCTGATCCAGGAAAAGACGCAGCCCGACGGGTTGGCCCTGGTGGTCGAGGCGGAGCACTTCTGCATGCAGTGGCGCGGCGTCAAGGAGATGGACAGCAAGATGATCAATTCGGTCATGCGCGGCGTCTTCCTGAAGGATCCGAACCTTCGCCGCGAATTCCTTTCTCTCCTTCCACGCAAGCGCTGAACATCATGCTCGTACGACTTCTCTACGCCAGCCGCGCCGTGGACACGAGCCCAGGCGCCATCGACGCCATCCTCGCGCAATCGCGATCGCACAACCCCGCCTGCGGCATCACCGGCATCCTTTGCTATGGCGCGGGCGTCTTCCTGCAGGCCATCGAAGGCGGCCGGATGGCGATCAGCGAGTTGTACGGCCACATCCAGAAGGACCCTCGGCACAAGGACGTGGTGTTGCTGCACTACGAAGAGATTTCGGAGCGCCGCTTCGGCGGATGGACCATGGGACAGGTCAACCTGTCGAAGCTCAATGCGTCGACCTTGCTCAAGTACTCGGAGCGGCCGGAACTCGATCCCTATTCCGTGTCGGGCCAGGTCTCGCTCGCGCTGCTGGAAGAGTTGATGGCGACCGCCGCCATCGTCGGTCGACACTGATCCACCTTCGGGTGCTGCTGCTCGGCTGCGATTTTTCGAGCGCGCCGACCGCGCACAAACCGATCGTGATCGCCTTCGGCACTGCCGAGTCGGGGCAGGTCACCCTGTCGGGCTTCGAGTGTTTCGATTCGCTGGATGCATGGGGTCGATGGCTGGCCGCCTTACCGGAATGGGTCGGCGCGTTCGACTTTCCTTTCGGATTGCCGCGAGAACTGGTCGAACATCTGGGCTGGCCCCTGCAGTGGACAGCGCTCATCGCGCACTACGCCGGACTCGGCCGCGCGGAAATCCGCGAAACCTTCGCGGCCTTCTGCGCTGCGAGGCCCGTCGGCGGCAAGTTCGCTCACCGGGCCACGGACGGTCCCGCAGGTTCCAGCCCGTCGATGAAATGGGTCAATCCTCCCGTCGCCTTCATGCTGCACGCCGGCGTGCCACGGCTGCTCGACGCGGGGGCCATCCTGCCCGGATTGCATGAGCCCGCGCAGGACGGTACGCGCATCGCGCTGGAAGGCTATCCCGGCCTGCTGGCGCGCGAGTTGATCGGGCGGCGCAGCTACAAGAGCGACGATCCGGCCGGGCAAACCGAAGGCCGCCGGCAAGCAAGGGTCGATCTCATCAAGGCGCTTGAGAGAGGCTCTTCCCGCCTGCAACTTCGACTTGTCGTGGACAAGGCCATGCGGGAGCGGCTGCTCGGCGACGCCAAAGGCGATTGCATCGACGCGTCACTGTGCCTGCTGCAAGCCGCCTGGGCCGCGTCGCGCAGTTCGAGCGTCGGCCACGGCTACGGTCTTCCAGCGGAAATCGACCCAATCGAAGGCTGGATCGTGACAGCCTGACTTCCCCGAGTCCTACAGCATGTCGAGCCCCTGCCGCAGGACTTAGGCGTGACGCCCTCGCTAGATTGAATGCAGTGGTTCGGGCGAACCACCACTCACCAACTTTTGCGAAGGAATCGATATGAACAAGGACCAAGTGGCAGGCCGCGTCGAAGAGGCCAAGGGAAAGGTGAAGGAAGTCGCCGGCAAGGTCACCGGTAGCGAAAAGCTTCAGACGGAAGGCGTGGTCGACCAAGCGGCCGGCAAAGTTCAGAAGACCTATGGCGACGTCAAGGAAAAGGCCAAGGACGCTATCGAGGGCGACGCCGACAAGCTGTGACTCAAGGTCTGGCTTGCGCATGAAGGTGCGCAAGCCCTTCCATCGAACGACAGGAGGTTCCCATGACTGATCTCAACCCTATCTCCAGACATTCAGGTCGTTGGCTGGCGTTGCTGCTAGCCAGTGGCGCGCTTGCACTGACCGCTTGCGGCGACAAGGGCAGCAACCAGACAGCGGGCCAGAAGGTGGATTCGGCGATTGCCAAGACCGACCAGGCGGGCGCGGATGCCAAGGCCAAGTCGGAGTCGGCCGCCGCATCGACCAAGGAAGCGGCGAAGGACGCAGGCGCCGCCGTAGCGGGCGCTGTGGACGATGCCGCCATCACAGCCGCCGTGTCGACTGGCCTCGCCAAGGATCCGGACTTGAGCGCGATCAAGATCGACGTCGACACCAAGGGTGGCACGGTGAGCCTCAGCGGCCCGGCCCCCAATGCGGCGGCCAAGGCGCGTGCGGAAGAGATCGCTAAGTCCGTGAAGGGCGTCAGCGCCGTGAAGAACAATCTGGAAGTCAAGATGTAAGTCCGCTGCCGGACTTCTTCACTCAAGAAAAAGCCCGGGGCTCCCGGGCTTTTTCATGGTTCGCTCGATGCATCAACGATCGAGCCAGTCCTTCAACTCATCGGCATGCTCTTCCTCGTCGGTGAGGATCTCTTCCAGCATGCGGCGGGTCGTCGGGTCCTTGTCTCCGATGAGGGAAATCATCTGGCGATAGGACTCCACGGCGATTCGTTCCGCCACGAGGTTGGCGCGCACCATCGCCTGCAGGCCCAGGGCCTCGTTGTAATCAGCGTGGCTGCGGTCCAGCAGTGTCTTCGGGTTGAAATCCGGCTCGCCGCCGAGTTGGACAATGCGCTCGGCAATCTTGTCCGCGTGTCCCAGTTCTTCATTGGCGTGGACGAGAAATTCCTCGGCAATCTTCGGTGAAGCTTCTCCGCTGGCCGTGAAGTAGTGGCGCCTGTAGCGCATCACGCAGACCAGCTCGGTTGCGAGTGCGTCGTTGAGCAGCTTGACGATGTCGTCGCGCCAAGGTCCGTAGCTCGGCGTGACGGCGCCTTCGTCGAGGCTCTTGGATGCCGCATCGATGGCGGCCTGGTCGAGGACCAGATGTTCCGTGCGTTCTTTGACGGCAGTGTTCATAGAGGATCCTTTCGTGGGTTTGCGTTTTTCTGCATCAACGTGTTCACCAGGTCGGCCGTGTCCGATGTCTTCAGGGCGGCGGCCACCACGGCGGTGATGGACAGCAGGCGCCACGGCTTGATTAGCACCAGCAACGCGCCGACGCCGGCAGCGGCGGCCATGAGCTTTGCCGGCTCTTCGCGTGCGTAGCGCTCCAGCAGTGGACGGGCTACCTGAGCGACTGCATTGGCCGGATGTCTTCGCCACCAGCGCCGGGCGACGTTCTGCGCCACCGCGCCCCAGGCGAACTGAGCGGAGGTGCCAGGCGATCGAGGAGGGCTTTCAATCAGAGGTGGCTCATCTCGCGCGTGACGGCTCTCGCCCTGCAATTGAGAAACGAGCGCCCTGCGGGAGATCGCCAACCGCTCTTGCGGTGAAAGGCTTGTGGGCTCAGCCGCCATGGCGTTCTCCGGCGACGTGGAGCGCGCGAACGTCGGCGTCGATCTGCGCCCGGAGATCTGCGAACGCGTGGAACTCCTGAGGCCGTGACGCCACATAGGCTGACACCAGCGCGATCAAGATGGCAACCCCCGGCACCACCGCCAGAACCCAATGAAAGTTTCCATGCAGCGTGCCGAGCATCACGGCGACGCCGATCAACCCCAATGCAAGCATTGCACTGACCGCAGCCAGGACTCCCGCGACCATTCGGGCGACCAGGCTGCGGCTAGCTTCGCGCGTCTCCTGCCGCACGAGCGCGCCGTAGTTGGCAATGTGATCGGCGATCAGCTCAGGATGCCCGAGCACCGTGGAGTAAATGGGATGAAGCATGTTGCTGCCAGGTGCTGTGGACTGGGCTCACCGGAGCCGACGAGGGGCGATCAGACCATCAGTCGATATCAATAGTCGTCCCGACGACGGGCGGCCAACACGATCAATGCCGTGATCGCTGCGCCAGCAGCCGCGGCCACGAGCACGGAGCGGACCGGCTGGTCGGCGATGTACTTGCCAGTGACGTCGGCAGCGGCCTCGAAGCGGCGCTGGGCACGGGCGCTGGTCGTCGATGCGGCGTCCAGCCCGCGCTGCACGGCCTGCTGGACCCGAGCAGCGAGTTGCTCCACGGCAGGCTCGGCCTCGCGACGCAGGTCACGAACCTTTTCGCCTGCGGCGTTCACCGCGTTCTGCGCATAGGCACGCGTCGTGTCGATGGCGTCGTTTGCCGTCTGGCGCGCATCCTCGGCCAGTTGCGAGGGAGTCTTGGTGGTCGTATTCATGAATGGATCCTTCCAGGAGATTGAATTTGTCTGCGAGTGCCTGCTCATCGTAACGACGCTACCCGCGTCGTATCAAGCCCGCGATGAAACTGGCGAGAGCCAGGATCAGGAAGATCACGAACAGGATCTTCGCGATACCCACGGCACTGGCGGCGATGCCGCCGAATCCGAACAGCGCGGCTATCAAGGCAATGACCAGGAACACGACTGCGTAATGCAACATGTTGAACTCCTTTCGAGGATGGCCTCGTTGAGATGAATACCAGCGCGTCCGGGTTGCTGAACGGCCTGGGATCAACGTTAAGAGGGCCGTCCTTGGCGCCCTGTCAGCAGCAGGGGGCGGGGGGCGTAGGAGAGGGCCGAATCACCGCCAACCATTCGCGGCGGGCGAGAACGAAGGGGACCGGAGGGCCGTGGTCAGGCCGGGCTGGACGGCAGGACTGCGCTCAACTGCGTGCCCCGGCCCGCGGACGACGAGACGGTGAGCTTGCCCTTGGCCGCCTCGACGCGATGCCGCATGCCGGCGAGGCCGTGCGTCGAAGGACGCGCGTGCTGCGTATCAAAACCCTTGCCGTTGTCGCTGACTTCCACGACGACGTGGTTGCCGTAGTTCTTCATCACGATGCTGGCCTCGGTGGCCTGTGCGTACTTGCTGATGTTGGTGAGGCTTTCCTGCACCATGCGATAGACGGTGAGTTGGTTCGACTCGTCCAGGATCACGGGTTCGAGCACCATCTCGATCTCGATGTTCGAACGCTCCGCAAACTCGCGCCCGAGGATTTCGAGCGAAGCGACGAGCCCCAGATTGGAGAGCGATGACGGCCGCAGGTCTTCGATGATGCGGCGCTTGAGGGCGATGCCGCTGTTGAGAAGCTCGTTCAGATGCTGGAGCCGCTGCGTTGCATCGGGCGAGTCAGTCAGGCGGGACTTCAGGCGCGCGACGTCAAGCTTGGCGGCGGTGAGCAGGGAGCCCAGCTCGTCGTGCAGTTCGCGGGCCAGGTAGCCCCGCTCGGTTTCGCGCACCTGCTGCAGGTGGGTGGCGAGCTCGGCCAGCGTCGTTGTGCGCTCCCGCACCTCACTTTCCAGCGCATTGCGTTCCCGTTCCAACGCTTTCTGCTGCCGTTCGCCGACGGAGCGCAGTGCGTGGGTCTGTCTCAGGTAGAGGAAAAAGGCGGCGAGGCCTGCCAGCGTGACCAGGCCGATGCCGATGCGCGCGAAGCGCAAGGATTTCGCGATCTGCAGTTGTCCGCGCGTGAGTTCATCGTTCCGGATCGCGATCAGATCGTTGATCTCATTGCGAATGGATTCCATTTCCTCGCGGCCCACGTCGGTCGTGATGACGAATTTCCACGCGTCTTCGTTGCCGTCCCGGCGCAAGCGGACGCTCATCTCCATCTCGGCGAGCTTGCGTGCAACGTGCTTTGCGACCTGGTTGAGCTGCGCGAGCTCGCCGGGGCGCCCGGCGTAAAGGATCTGGAGCGCGGCCAGGTGACCGTCCACCTGCTTGACCGCCGTGTCGTAAGGTTCGCGATAGCGGGGCTCCCCTGTCAGCAAATAGCCGCGCTGGCCCGTTTCTGCATCGAGGATGTTCTGCAGTATCAGGTTGAGCACCATGCGCGCGCGCTGGGCGTCGCCGACTTCGGTGAGTGCCTGAGAGGATTGTCGATAGCCGGCTTCGTTGATGCCCACCAGCACCAGCGCTGCTAGCACGGCGAGCGTCAGGCCCAGAGCCATCTTCGGGAAAGCTAGCCAGCGCATGAGGTTTTCGAGCAATGCCTGCGGTTCAAATTCGTGAATAATCAGAGCCGACCAGGGACCGGCATGTTGCGACGCAAATGGGCCGCGATACAACGACGAAGGTAACAGATGATCAAGATCGGAATTGTGGACGACCACGCCATCGTGCGCTCCGGTTTGCGCCAGTTTTTCTCCGAGCACGTCGACCTGCGGGTGGTGGGCGAAGCCGCCAGCGGTCGCGAAGCGATCGAACTTGTTCGCACCACTGAACTCGATGTGCTGGTGATGGACCTCTCGATGCCCGGGCAAAGCGGCATCGATGCGCTTGCGATGATTCGCGCCAAGGCACCGGATGTCGGCATCCTCATCCTGAGCGGCTACCCCGAAGAGCACTACGCGATGAACCTGATTCGTCAGGGCGCGAGCGGCTATCTCAACAAGGAATGCGATCCGATCGAGATCGTCAATGCGATCCGCACCATCTCGCTGGGCCGCCGCTACATTACGCCGGCAGTGGCCGAACTCCTGGCGCGTCAGCTCGACCGCAAGGATGATGCCGCCCCGCACGAACAACTCTCCGAACGCGAGTTTCAAGTGTTTCTCAAGCTGGCGAAGGGCGAGACCGCGGGCGACATCGCCAAGACCTTGTCGCTGTCGGTCAAGACCGTGAGCACCTACCGCACGCGCCTGATGGAGAAAATGAACCTCTCCTCCAACAGCGACCTGACCTACTACGCGCTGAAGAACAAACTGATTGATTGATGCGCGCCCCCTCCCCAGGTTGCGCGCACTTCGTGAGGAAGCTCTTAGGTTCGGGTTGAGGACTGGCGCAAGGCCGCCTGTTCGATGCAATAGTCGATGAGGCCGTCGATTTCGTTCGACTTGTCGAAGACCGCATCCACGCCAAACTGTGCACAGCGCTTGCGGATGTCGGGGGTGGCGTAGTTGCTCAGGACCACGACTTTCTGAGTCGGGCGGCGGGACATGCAGGCCTGCAAGACGCCGAGTCCGCTGCCCTGCTTGAGGAAGAGGTCGACGATCGCCAGTTCCCATTCATCGCCGTTGTCGCTGAGCCATTGGCTGGCCTCGGCTTCGGTCTCGGCAAAGCCGATGGCCGAAATACACGTGAGCTCTTCCAGAGTGCCAACGAGGTTCTCTCGGATCGTGACGTTGTCTTCGACGATGTAGGTTTTCAATCTTGGGTCCATGAGAACCGCTTGCCCCTTGGCGAGCATTCTGGCCGGCAGGCTTGCGTCCCGAAAGCTGTCGTTGCAAATGCTACTGATTATTGGCCGACATCATGCAAGGTTCCGGGGGCACCGGCTGTAGGCTTGTTCTTACGACCGAATGCGAACTTCAGACGTAGGCGCGGCCCCACAGTAACTGCGGCCGGCTACCGACCCGGGGGGTAAGTCCCTGCCCCTACGCTCCTGGCACGACACCGAACACCCTTCAGAAGGTACCGAAATGAATATCGTGTGGAGCTACGTTGCCATGGGCTTGCTCACTGCTGCCGCTGCTGCGGTGGTCGCGGGAGGCGAGCCTGCCATCGCCGAACTGAGGCTGGTCGAAGCGGCAACCGCCGCAGCTGCTGCTGGTGTTTCGGCCGTCGGCTTTCTCGCTGCGCCCCAAGCCGTTACGTCGATCGGCAAGACGCCAGCGATCGACTGAAGGTTCATGACCGTGGAAGCGACCGCTGCATCCTCGCTGCGTCGCTCTGTCTGGGCCAGGTTGGTCGCGGTTTTGCTGGGCTTGCTGGTCGCGTTCTTGCTTGTGATTGCGCTGTTCCCGTGGGATCTTTTTCGCGAGCCAGTCAATCGTTATGTGAGCGAAAAGACCGGGCGCAAGTTCGAGATTACCCGGCACCTGGACGTGGACATGGGGTGGCGGCTTGCCACAGTCAAGCTCGACGGAATCGAGTTTGCCAACCCTTCCTGGGCCCGAGACCCCTATCTCGTGCGAGCGGAGCGCGCTGAGTTCGACATCAGCTTCTGGCAACTGCTCTCGCGCAAGCTCGTCTTTCCCCGATTGGCACTGGATTCACCCACGCTGGGCCTGCAGATGGAGCAGGACGGACGGCGCACCTGGGCGCTGGGCAAAGACACCTCGGACGAAGCCACGGTGCCGACCATCGGCTTGCTGCAAGTCGACGACGGCTCGCTCGATTTCCTCGCCAAGCACCTCGAAATCGACCTGCATGCCGATTTCACCTTCGACACCAGCCGGGGCGATATGCCGCTGAGCTACGAAATCAAGGGCCGCTACCGTCAACAGCCGCTCACGGCCGAAGGGCGGACCGGCAACGTGCTGCAGCTCAATGCCGCAGGGCAGCCACCGTTTCCGATCGAAATCAAGCTCTCGGCCGGCCACACCCGGCTCAAGGCGGAGGGCACGGTGGCCGAACTGGCCAGTCTCGACGGTCTCGACGCGAAGTTCGACATGAGGGGCCAGAACCTCGGCAATCTCTATCCCGCGCTGGGCATCGCATTGCCTCAGACACCGCCTTACGCCCTCAGCGGCAACCTGCGCAAGCAGGCCTCCCTATGGGAAGTGCGGGGCCTCAAGGGCCGGCTGGGCCTCTCCGACATCGGCGGCGACATGCAATTCGACAAGTCGCAGAAGGTGCCTCACCTTGGCGGGACGTTGCATTCGCGCGTGATGGACATGGACGATCTCGGTCCTCTCATCGGCCTGCCGCCGACGAGTCGTTCGGCGAATGCCATCGAAGGCGTCGCGCCGCCGCCCACCATCACGCAGGTCAAGCGCGCGCAGCGCGATCCTGGCCGCAAGGTGCTTCCCGATGCAACGCTCGACTTCGAGCGCCTGCGCGCGATGAATGCCGACGTGAAGTACACGGCGGACCGTATCCGGAACGTGCGTGAACTCCCACTGGACAAGGGCAGCGTGCAGGTAAAGCTCAAGGACGGTGTCCTGACGCTGGACCCACTCGACCTCGGCATTGCCAGCGGCAGCGTGGTCGGCGCGATCCGCATCGATGCCACGCAGAATCCAGCAGATATTCGCGCATCGCTCGCCGTCCGCGCCATGCAACTCAACCGCCTGATCCCGAAGGTCGAGACCTTGAAGACCAGCTTCGGCAAGCTCGACGGGCGAATCAATCTGTCGGGGCGCGGCAACTCTGTGGCGAGCTGGCTCGGCGGCGCCTCGGGCGACGTGGCGGCCATCACCGGCCGCGGGCAGTTCAGCAATCTGTTGCTGGAGTTCATGGGGCTCGATGGCGGTGAGATCATCAAGTTCCTGCTGGAAGGCGACCACAACGTGACGCTGCGCTGCGCCGCCGTGGCATTCGACGTCGAGAAGGGCGTGATGAACGGTCGCAGCCTGGTTTTCGACACGTCCGATACGGTGTTCAACGCCACCGGCCAGATCAACTTGGCGAACGAGTCGATGGACATCGTCGTGCGGCAGCAGCCCAAGGACGTGAGCATCCTGGCGTTGCGTACACCGCTGATCGTTCGCGGCACCTTTGCGTCGCCCAAGGCCGGCGTAGAGGCCGGTCCGTTGGCGACACGCGGCGCCGCGGCTGTGGCGCTGGGTTTGATCAACCCTCTGCTTGCATTGGCCGCGACCATTGAAACCGGCCCGGGCCAAGATGCCGACTGCCAGGAGGTGCTGGCCGACGCGAAGCAACCGAGTTCGCGCGCCGCGGCCGCGGGTGCGGCCAAGGCCAAGAGGCAATCTTCGGCGACCGGTGGCTAGCCGACCGGGCGATGCCCGCAGACGCTGCAGGCGGGATCGCGCGCGACGCGCAGGGTGTCGAATGCGGTGCGTCGACCGTCGAACATCAGCAGGCTTCCCGCGAGCGAGGGACTGATGCCCGCGAGCAACTTCAACGCCTCGCTGGCCTGCAAGGTTCCGATGGTGCCGACGACGGGAGCGAACACGCCGAGTACCGCGCAACGGGTTTCCTCGAAATCCGCGTCGGGCGGGAATAGGCAGGCATAGCAGGGCGAAGCCGGGTCGCGGGTGTCATAGACGCTCAACTGCCCATCGAAGCGAATGGCCGCGCCGGCCACCAGCGGCTTGCCATGCGTCACGCAAGCGCGGTTCACTGCATGGCGCGTGGCGAAGTTGTCACTGCAATCGATCACTACATCCGCCGCGGCGACCATCCGGGCAAGGAGGTCGTCGTCGGCACGCAGTCTGTGGGTTTCGATCGAGATGTCGGGATTGATGGCGCGCATCGCCTCTGCAGCCGAGTCGACCTTGGCCATTCCCACGCGCGCCGTGGTGTGCGCAACCTGGCGCTGCAGATTGGTCAGGTCGAGTTCGTCGTCATCGACCAGGGCGATGTGGCCAACCCCGGCCGCTGCCAGATACAGCACGACCGGCGACCCCAGACCCCCGACTCCGATCACCAGCGCATGAGCCGCGCTGACGCGTGCCTGGCCGTCGATGCCGAATTCCTCGAGCAGGATGTGGCGCGAGTAGCGCAGGAGGTCTTGGTCTTCCATGCGCCGCGCGGATCGCAGGGTGTTGGCTCACTCACGGGAGCCACCCAGGATCAGTTTTCTTTCTTTTCTTCCTTGTTGTCCACGATCACTTGCGTCTTGCTGACGAGCACGGGCTGGCCTTTGAGGCGGTTGAACGCTTGCATCAGCGGGAAGTCCTGCGGCGTGCCGAATTCAGGCACCTTTCGGTCCTGCGGCGGCTTCTTGGCTTCTTCCTCGAGGCGCTTGCGAGCCTCGTCGCGTGCCTTTTCGCGTTCAGGGTCCTTGTTTTCCGGGCCCTGGCCGCTGGCGAGATGCTTCTCGAGGTCGGCTTCGCGCATGCGCAGCGCGGCGAAGGGGCTGCCTTCGGCGCTTTCGTCGACCAGCACGTTCGGAACGATCCCCTTGGCCTGGATCGAAGTGCCGCTGGGCGTGTAGTAGCGCGCCGTCGTGATCTTGAGCCCGGTATCCGGACCGAGCGGGCGCACGGTTTGCACCGAACCCTTGCCGAAGGTCTGGCTGCCCATCACGGTCGCGCGCTTGTGGTCCTGCAACGCGCCGGCGACGATTTCGCTGGCAGAGGCGGAGCCTTCATTGACGAGCACCACCAGCGGCACGGTCTTGAGCGCAGCCGGCAGGCCACGCAGCGGGTCGCTGCCGGCACGGCGCTGGTAGAACTCCGGCGCCGCCTTGTAGACAGACTTGCTTTCGGCCAACTGGCCATCGGTCGAGACCACCGTGACGTTTTCCGGCAGGAATGCCGCAGAGATCGCCACGGCGGCGTCGAGCAGGCCGCCCGGATCGTTACGCAGGTCGAGCACCAGACCCTTCAAGTTGGGTTCCTGCTTGTAGAGCTCCTCGACCTTCTTGACGAAGTCATCGACAGTGCGTTCCTGGAACTGCGACAGGCGAATCCAGCCGTAGCCCGGCTCCATGATCTTGCCGCGAACCGATTGCGTGCGGATTTCCTCGCGCGTGATGGTCACGGGGAAGGTGCGGTTCTCATCCTTGCGGTAGATCGTGAGCAGCACCTTGGTATTGGCTTCGCCCCGCATGCGCTTGACGGCTTCATTGAGCGTCAGGCCGCGCACGGCGGTGTCGTCGATCTTGGTGATCAGGTCGTTCGGCTTGAGGCCGGCACGGAAGGCCGGGGAACCCTCGATCGGGGAGACCACCTTGATCAGGCCGTCTTCCTGCGAGATCTCGATGCCCACGCCGACGAAGCGTCCGGTGGTGCCTTCGCGAAATTCCTTGAACGACTTCTTGTCGAAGTACTGCGAGTGCGGATCGAGGCCGGCCACCATGCCGGAGATGGCATCGGAAATCAGCTTTTTCTCGTCGACCGGTTCGACGTAGTCGCTTTTGACCATGCCAAAAACCGCAGCAAGCTGCTGCAGTTCTTCGAGCGGCAGGGGAGCCAGAGAGCCTCGTGCAACAGTTTGCAACGAGACGGTGGTGAGTGCGCCGGCAAAGGCGCCCGCGGCAACCCAGCCGGTGATCTTCAATTTCTGGCCCATGTGTAAGTGTCCTTGTCGCCTGTCAATCCAATATACAGGGCTTGGAAGCAAGTTGTCTGCCGTGGTTCCGCGAATCCGCAGACGAAGGTCAGACTTTCGTTAACCCTTGCCTTGTGCAGCCACCGCGGCTGCGGCTTTCTCGGCCGCGTCGGCATCGCCGAGGTAGTAGTGGCGCAACGGCTTGAGGTCGTCGTCCAGTTCGTAGACCAGCGGAATCCCGTTGGGGATGTTGAGACCCACGATTGCATCGTCGGAGATGCCGTCGAGGTATTTCACGAGGGCGCGGATCGAATTGCCGTGCGCCGCGACCACCAGGCGGCGCCCGGCGCGGATGGCGGGCGCCATGGATTCGTTCCAGAAAGGCAAGACGCGTGCCACTGTGTCCTTGAGGCACTCGGTCAACGGCACCTGCTCGGGCGCCAGCTTGGCGTAGCGCACGTCGCTGCGTTCGCTGCGCGGGTCGTTGGCTTCCAGCGGCGGCGGTGGCGTGTTGTAGCTGCGGCGCCAGACCAGAACCTGCTCGTCGCCGTATTTCTTGGCGGTCTCGGCCTTGTTGAGGCCCTGCAGCCCGCCGTAGTGGCGTTCGTTCAGGCGCCAGGAATGCACCACCGGCAGCCAGGTGCGGTCGAGTTCGTCGAGCGTGTGCCAGAGGGTTCGGGTGGCGCGCTTCAGCACGCTGGTATAGGCGACGTCGAAGTCGTAACCCTCGGCCTTCAGGAGTCGGCCAGCCTGCTTGGCCTGTTCGATACCGGTCGACGTCAGGTCGACATCGGTCCAGCCGGTGAAGCGGTTTTCGAGATTCCAGGTCGATTCGCCGTGGCGGATCAGTACCAGTTTGTGCATGGGAGAGGCCTTTGGGAACGCGTGCGTAAACCCGACATTCTAAAATCCGAGGTTTGCCACTCAAGGAATACCGTGAAATTCATCATCGACAACTGGATGCTGATCCTGATTGCACTCAGCTCCGGCGGCATGCTGGCATGGCCGATGGTGCGCGGCGCAAACGCCGGATCGCTCACGGCGCAGGGCGCGGTGCAACTCATCAACCGCGAGCGCGCGGTGGTGGTCGATGTGCGCGAACCCGAGGAGTTTGCCTCAGGCCACGTCACCGGAGCGAAGAACGTGCCGCTCAACCAGCTCGAGCAAAAGCTTGCCGCCACGGTCAAGAACAAGTCGTTGCCCCTGTTGCTTGTATGTGCCACCGGCGCCCGTGCCCAGCGCGCCGTGGCGACCGCCAAGAAGCTGGGGTACGAACAAGCCCAAGCCGTCGCCGGCGGACTCAAGTCCTGGAAAGACGCTAACCTGCCGGTTGAAAAGGCCTGAACTTCCCCGAGATACCCCTGATGCAAGCTGTCAAGATGTACACCACCGCCGTCTGCCCTTACTGCATTCGCGCGAAGCAAATCCTCAAGTCCAAGGGCGTGGAGCAGATCGAAGAGATCCGCATCGACAGCGACCCGCAGGCGCGTGCCACGATGATGGACATCACCCAGCGGCGCACCGTGCCGCAGATATTCATCGGCGACACCCACGTCGGCGGTTGCGATGACCTGATTGCGCTGGACGGACGCGGCGGGCTGGTGCCGCTGCTGCAGAGCGTCTGACTTCCTTTCGTCGGGCGATAATCCCCGGCTACCTCCAGAAGCCCGCTCTGGGATATCCCCGGGCGGGCATTGTTTTGACACTCGAAAGTTCAGCATGGCCGACCAGCAAGCCCAAGATCCCGTGTTCCAGATCCAGCGCGTCTACCTGAAAGACCTGTCGCTCGAACAGCCGAATTCCCCGGCCATCCTGCTCGAGCAGGAACAGCCCACCGTCGATATCCAGCTCGGCGTCGACGCCCAGCCCGTGACCGACGGCATCTTCGAGATCACCGTGTCGGCCACCGTGCAGACCAAGATCCAGGACAAGACGGTGTTCCTGGTCGAGGCCAAGCAAGCCGGCATCTTCGAGATCCGCAACCTGCCCGAAGACCAGATGGGCCCGATCCTTGGCATCGCCTGCCCGCAGATCGTCTACCCCTACCTGCGCGGCAACGTGGCTGACGTGATTCAGCGCGGCGGCTTCCCGCCGGTGCACCTGGCCGAAATCAACTTCCAGGCGATGTTCGAGCAGCAGCAGGCGCAAGCCGCGGCGCAGACCTCGCCGATCATCACGCAGTAATCCGCCAGCGCACGCACCGATGAGAATCTGCGTGCTCGGCGCCGGTGCATGGGGCACGGCGCTAGCGGTCAATGCGGCGGCCCGGCACACGGTCACCCTGTGGGGCCGTGACGCGGCCCAGATCCGAGCCATGTCGGCAGCGCGTGAAAACGCGCGCTACCTGCCCGGCGTCGCGCTTCCTCCCTCGCTGGATCTCCTGGCAGGCGATGCGCTCGCCGCGGTGGCGCACGCCGATCTCGTGATCGTCGCGACGCCGATGGCTGCCTTGCGGGAGCAACTCGGCAAGCTGCGCGACGTGGCCTGCCCGGTTGCCTGGCTGTCCAAAGGGGTCGAGCCTGCCATTGCCGATTCGGGCGAGGAAGGCCTGCTTGCTCACGAAATCCAGGCGCGCGTTGCGCCAAGGTTGCTCGCCGGCGTGCTGAGTGGGCCGAGCTTTGCACTGGAAGTCGCGCAGGGCCGGCCGACGGCGCTGGTCGCGGCGAGTTCGCATGTTTCGGTGCGCGATGCGTTGGTCGGTGCCTTTCATGGCCCCGCACTGCGCGTCTACGCCAACGAAGACATCGTCGGCGTGGAGATCGGTGGCGCGGTCAAGAACGTCCTGGCCATCGCGACCGGCCTCGCGGACGGGCTGTCCCTCGGTCTCAACGCGCGTGCTGCGCTGATCACGCGCGGCCTCGCTGAAATGACGCGCTTCGGCGCAGCGCTCGGCGCGCGGCCCGACACCTTCATGGGCCTGTCCGGTTTGGGCGACCTCGTCCTCACGGCGACGGGGGACCTCTCCCGCAACCGCAAGGTCGGTTTGCTGCTGGCCCAGGGCCTCACGCTGGAGCAGGCGGTGAACTCGCTGGGCCACGTGGCCGAAGGCGTCTATTGCGCTCGCACGGTCGTGCAGCGCGCGCGGCATCTGGGCGTCGAGATGCCCATTGCGTCGAGCGTCGTGGCGCTGCTCGATGGGCGCGTGCGGCCAGCGGAAGCAGTCGCGGAGCTGATGGGCCGCGAGCCCGGCGTCGAATCCGCCTGAAGCGGCTCCGGCGTGGGGCTCAGGCCGGCGAGTAGGCCAGCCGCACGTAGATCGGCGCGAACGCCTCGGCCTGGGTGATGTCGATCAGCGTCTCTTTCGCCAGTTCGAGCATCGCGATGAACGTGACGATCAGCACCGGCGTGCCCCGCGTCACGTCGAAGAGCTTTTCGAACTCCACGAACTGGCGCCCCTGCAGGTGGCGCAGCACGATGCTCATGTGCTCGCGCACGCTGAGTTCCTCGCGCGAGATCTTGTGGTGCTGCACGAGCTTGGCGCGCTTCATGATGTCCGCCCATGCTTCGCGCAGGTCGACCACATTCACATCCGGAAAACGCGGCTTGAGCGATTGCTCGATGTAGACCTGCGCCTTCCAGAAGTCGCGACCAGCCTGGGGCATGGCGCTCAGCGATGCGGCCTGCAGCTTGGTCTGTTCGTATTCGAGCAGGCGGCGGACCAGTTCGGCGCGCGGGTCCTCGGCTTCCTCGCCTTCGGCCGTCTTCTTGGGCGGCAGCAGCATGCGCGACTTGATCTCGATCAGCATCGCGGCCATCAGCAGGTATTCGGCCGCGAGTTCGAGGTTGGTCTGGCGGATCTCGTCGACGTAGCTGAGGTACTGCCGCGTCAGTCCTGCCATCGGGATGTCGAGGATGTTGAAGTTCTGCTTGCGGATCAGGTACAGGAGCAGGTCCAGCGGGCCTTCGAAGGCCTCCAGGAACACCTGGAGCGCTTCGGGCGGGATGTACAGATCGTTCGGCAGCGCGAACAACGGCTCGCCGTAGAGCCGGGCGAGCGCGACCTGGTCGATCACGTCGGGCATGCCGGTGGCCAGGGCCACGCTGTCGTCGGCGATGACCTCGTCCTGCGTGGAACGGCTGCTGTCGTCCGTCGCGGCGCCATCGCCCTGGCGGCGGCTGCCGGAGCCCGGTACGGCCCGAATGGTCACTTACTTGACGCGGGTCTGGTAGACGTAGGGCTGCTGCGGCACCTTGGCTTCGCTGTACTCGGTCAGCAGGCTGCGATCGAGGTGCTTGTCCCACAGGAGCGCACGGCCGGCGCGCTGTTCGGCCTCCAGCGTCGGCTTCTTCTCCTTCATCTGTTCGATGAAGTTGGTGATTTCGGACGTGTAGTGGGGGCGGGCGAAGATGGACATGGCAGTAAGAACCTTTGGCGGGGATTTTACCCGGTGGAATCCGCCTTGAAGCGGCTGTCGGCATGCGCTAGCGTGGCGGCTCCCAACCATCCGAAGGAGACTGCTCATGAAGCGCCGACACTCGATGTACTTCGTTGCCACCGCCGCCGCGGCCGTGCTGCTGGTCGCCTGCAACACCACGGGGCCTGCGACGTCACAGAACAAGACGGGCTTCTTCGTCACCAGCGCGAACCCCGGCAAGGGCGCCGACTTCGGCGGGCTGGCGGGGGCCGATCGCTATTGCCAGAGCCTGGCCGCGAGCGTTGGCGCGGGCGGCCGTACCTGGCGCGCCTACCTAAGCTCCAACGCTGCGGGCGCCAGCCCGGCAGTGAATGCCCGTGACCGTGTCGGCACCGGCCCCTGGTACAACGTCAAGGGCCAGTTGATCGCGAGCAACGTCGACGAACTGCACGGCACGAACAACCTCACCAAGCAGACCGCACTGACCGAAAAAGGCGACATCGTCAGCGGCCGCGGCGATCCGGTGAACCAGCACGACATCCTGACTGGCTCGTCGCCCGATGGCCGCGCCATCGCCGACGGCAAGGACAACACCTGCGGCAATTGGACCAAGAGCGGCGACGGCTCGGCCATCGTGGGCCACCACGACCGCATCGGCCTGAACGAGAGCCCCCCGATGAAGTCGTGGAACTCGTCGCATCCCACCCAGGGCTGCAGCCTGGATGCGCTGAAGAAGACGGGCGGCGGCGGCCTGCTGTTCTGCTTCGCGCAGAACTGAGGCCCGCCGGGAGGCGGACTTAGACTCGGCGCCACTCATTGACAAGGAGGCGCCATGGCGCGATCGAGAACCCGTTGGCGCCTGGCGACTGCGCTTCTGAGCACTGTCTTCTGGCTTGCGGCCTGCGACATGAAACGCATCAGCGAATTGGAGGAGGGGGTGTCCACGGAGGCCGACGTGCGTGCGCGCTTCGGCCAACCCGAGAACATCTGGGATTCGCCTCAGGGGCGGGTGTTCGAATACAACCGCCAGCCCCAGGGCCAGAAGAACTACATGATCACCATCGGCTCCGACGGCAAGATGAGCGCCTTGCGCCAGGTGCTCACGCCCGAGAACTTCGACAAGGTGCGGACCGGCATGCCCATGGAAGACTTGCGCAAGCTGCTGGGCAAGCCCGCGAAGCGCACGCCCTATCCCCTCAAGAACCAGACCGACTGGGAATGGCGCTGGGTCCAGCCGCCGAACTCGCCCATGGTCTTTACGGCCACCCTCAACGACGACCAGCGCGTGGTGAGCGCGGGGTCGTCGCCTGATCGCAGCACCGAGGCGAACTAGGACCTGTCGGGCTGGAGCTCGAACTCGCGCAGCCAGCGCCACAAGGTCGAGCGGCTGACACCCAGCTTCTTCGCGGCGCGCTGGCGATTGCCATCGGCGAGTCGCACGGCTTCCAGCACGCGCTCCCGCAATGGCTGCGTTCCCGGAAGATGCCGCTCGAACAGTTCGGGGCAGTCGTGCCGCAACTCGTCGTAGCGGATGTCTTCGAGGCGGTCGAACTGCAGGAGGAACACCGCGACTCGTTCGCTGATGTTTTCCAGTTCGCGCACGTTGCCGGGCCAGTCGCAGGCGATGAACTGCGGCAGCAACGGTGCCAACGCGGCATCGGCATCGATGCGCGAGCCCAGTCGATGGAGGCAACGCCGCACGTGGGCCCGGGCGAGTTCGGCGATGTCGTCGCCGCGTTCGCGCAGCGGCGGCAGCGACAGGCGCAGGGTGTTGATGCGGTAGTAGAGGTCCTGTCGGAAGCGCCGCGCGGCAATCATCTCTTCGAGCGGCTGGTGGGTGGCTGCGATCACGCGCACGTCCACCGGAATGGGCGCCGTGGCGCCAAGGCGCGTGATCTCCCGTTCCTGCAGCACCCGCAGCAGGCGCGTCTGCAGCGACAGCGGCATGTCGCCGATCTCGTCCAGGAACAGCGTGCCCGTGTGGGCGGTCTCGAAGAGCCCGCGCTTGCCGCCGCGGCGTGAGCCGGTGAAGGCGCCTTCCTCGTAGCCGAACAGTTCGCTCTCCAGCAGCGTCTCGGGAAAGGACGCGCAATTGACCGCGACGAAAGGCCGATCGGCCCGTGCGCTGTCGTTATGGATCGCCTGCGCGAAGAGTTCCTTGCCGACACCGCTCTCCCCGGCGATCAACACGCCGAGGTCGGTCTTTGCGAAGCGGCGCGCCGTGTTGACGGCGCGAACGAACGCCGGACTCTGGCCGACGAGGCTGGCGAAGCCGTGCTTCGCCGCGTTCTGATGGCGGCGTTGCTGCATGCGCAGGCTGGTATCGGCCTCCTGGATCTTGCGGGCGTCGTACAGCGTGATGGCCGCGCCCACGATCTCGCCATGCTCCCGGATCGGGGTGCGGTTGGCAATCCAGTCGCGCCGGGCATAGCGCTGCACCGCTGCGCGCTCCTCGGTGCCCGTGTCCAGGGTGGGCTGGAGCGACAACTCGGGCTCGACGAGGTCGAGGCGCTGTCCCAGCAGCGGCCGATGCGGCGTGCCCAGCAGTTGCTGCATCGGCGGGTTGACCGCGATGATGCAGTTGTCGCGGTTCACGGCCAGCACGGCTTCCTGCAGGTTGTGCAGCACGCCGTTGAGCTGCTCGTAGCGGCCTGCCTCGAGTCGGGCCACGCGCGCCAGCTCGATGGCGTCCTCGAAGCCTTTGCGGATGCTTGCCAGCGAGTAGGCCAGGAGCCCGTGCAACCCGGCTTCCTCGGCCAGTTCGACCACCAGGCTCGATCCGACGATGACCTCGAAACCGTCCCGGCGCAGCATCTCGAATTGCTGGCGCGCGTCGTCCGGCGTCTGGTAGGCGTACTGCGTGATCTCGATGTTGAGCAGGTCCTTCACCGCATCCAGTTCGGGGATGGTCTGGCCGTACATCACCACCCCTACGCGGCTCGAAATGCGCCGGGCCTTGATGAGCGCCTGCAGCAGGTCGAAGCCGCCGAGCTGGATGGTGGCCACGGGCGCTTCGAGGCCGGCCCGCAGGATGCTGGCGTTCGAGCCGGCGCTGACGAAGGCGTCGACCGTTCCGCGCGCGATGCGATCGCGGGCGATCTCCAGCGCGCCGCCGAAGGTGCCGTCCACCACTTCGATGTCGGCGCGGCCGACATATTCGGCGACCACCGGCATGGCGAATTCGCGGATCTGCCGGTAGCTGAGAAAGCAGAGCCGGGGCAGGCGTGTCCGCTGAAAGGAATGGGTCGCCATGGAAAGGATGCGTCTCGGTGAAACGTATGAGTGTTCCATAGATGTCGCATGGAACAAAATCCAGAAGGCAATCTTCGGAAAAAGTCTTTCAAATCAATGAGTTGCGAGCCAGCGATGCTTTGGCACGGTGCATGCAACACGTAGAGCGAACACGTTTTACGGAGACATCGCCCTTGGCACTCGAACACATCACCGTGCTGGACCTGACCCACATGCTCTCGGGTCCCTACGGCACCATGCTTTTGGCCGATCTCGGTGCACGCACCATCAAGGTCGAACCGCCCGGCACCGGCGAGGGCACGCGTCGGTTGCTCGAAAACGACCCTGACTACGCCCGCGACGGCATGGGCGCCTACTACCTCACGCTCAACCGCAACAAGGAGAGCGTTTGCGTAGACCTCAAGAGCGAGGCCGGCAAGACCGTGTTCCTCGACCTCGTGCGGCAGGCCGACGTGGTGTTCGACAACTTCAGCGTCGGCGTGACGGCGCGGCTGGGCATCGACTACGACTCGCTGTCGCAAGTGAACCCGCGCATCGTCACGTGCTCGGTCACCGGCTTCGGCCAGAGTGGCCCCGAAACCCATCGCCCGGCCTTCGACCAAGTGGTGCAGGCCATGGGCGGCGGCATGTCGATCACCGGCACGCCCGAGACCGGCCCGACACGCAGCGGCATTCCGATCGGCGACCTCGGTGGCGGCATGTTCGGCGCGATGGGCGTGCTCGCGGCGCTCGCGGAGCGCGAGCGCACCGGCCGCGGCCAGCACGTCGACATCTCGATGCTCGACGCGCAGATCTCGTTGCTCAACTACATGGCGACCATGCACCTGATGTCCGGCCACGTGCCCGCCGGCATCGGCAACGGCCACTTCGTGCACGTGCCCTACAACAGCTACCCGACGGCCGACGGTCACATCATCATCGCGTGCATCGGCGATGCTTTCTTCGAGCGCTTCGTCGAGTTCATCGACCTGCCGGCGTTGCGCAAGCCCGAGTACCTCCAGCAACCGGTGCGCTACGCGGCGAAGGCGGAGATCGACGCCATCGTCGGCGCCGAGTTGCAGAAGCAGCCGACGGCCTACTGGCTGGAGCGGCTGCGCGCAGCGCGCATTCCCTGCGGACCGGTCAACAACTTCGAGCAGGCGCTCAACGACGTGCAGGTGCGCGCACGCGACATGGTGGTCGAAGTGCCGCTCAAGACCGGCGAGATGCTGCGCATGCCGGGCAATCCGATCAAGCTCTCCGCGGCGTCCAGCAAGACCTACACCTGCCCACCCGCGCTGGGCGAGCACACGCGCAGCGTGCTGACGCAGCTGGCCGGCTACTCGCCCGAACAACTCGAACAACTCCGGCGCGACGGTGCCATCGCCTAGGCCTCGCACCATGGAACGAATCCACATCACCGACGTCGCCCCGCGCGACGGATTGCAGAACCAGCAGGTGCAGGTGTCGACCGCGGCCAAGCTGGAGTTGATCCGCCTGCTGGCCGCCGCAGGCGTGCAGAGCGTGGAGGCGACGAGCTTCGTGTCGCCCAAGGCCGTGCCTCAGATGGCCGATGCCGGCGAACTGGTTGCCCAACTGAACGAGGCGCTGCCGGAACTGCGCAGTTCGGTGCTGGTGCCCAACCTCAAGGGGTTGGAGCGCGCCCATGCGGCCGGCGCGCGGGAGATCGCGGTCGTGCTCTCCGCCACGGAGACCATGAACCGCAAGAACATCAACATGGGGCTGCACGAAGCCACCGAGGTCAGCGCGCGGACGCTGGCCGAGGCGCGGCGCCTTGGCATGCGCACGCGCGCCTACGTGGCGGTGGCCTTCGATTGCCCTTTCGAGGGCGAGACGCCGCTCGCAGAGGTGGTGCGCCTGGCCTCGCGCATGCGCGAGGAAGGCGCCGGCGAAATTGTGATCGCCGACACCATCGGTTCGGCCTCGCCCGGCCAGGTGAAGGAGCGCCTCGGCGCCCTGCGCGAGGTGGTGCCGGTGGGGCAACTCGCCGTGCACTTCCACGACACGCGCGGCATGGGCGTCGCCAACGCCTGGGCCGCATTGGAGGCCGGCGTGCGCCGCTTCGACGCCAGCGTCGGCGGCATCGGCGGCTGCCCGTTCGCGCCCGGCGCCGCCGGCAATGTCGCCACCGAGGACCTGGTGCTCATGGCTGAACGAAGCGGCTTTTCGACCGGCATCTCGATCGATGGCCTGCTCGACGCGGTGAGCTTCGCCGAGGCGCAGTTGCAGCGCGCGCTGGGTGGGCGTGCCATCACGTGGCTGCGACGCCAGCGCGAAAAGCGGCGAATGGCGCCAGTCGCTCGAACCGCCTGAACAAGTCCCCGCACGAAGACAGATTCCAACGAAAGAGACGAGACCCATGACGAGCCCCCTCACCACCTTCACGCGCCGCGCCGCCCTCGCGGCGCTCGCATCCATCGCTGCCACCTCCGCGTGGTCGCAAGCCGCCGACGCCAAGTTCCCGAGCAAGCCTGTCACGCTGGTGGTGCCCTACGCGGCCGGCGGCGGCACCGACATCGTCGGCCGCCTGATGGCGCAGAAGCTGTCGGAGCTTTGGGGCCAGTCGGTCGTGGTCGACAACCGCACCGGCGCCAATGGCGTCATCGGCTCCAGCCACGTCGCCAAGTCCGCGCCCGACGGCCACACGCTGCTGCTGGTGGTGGGCTCCCACGCCATCAACCCGGTGCTCATGAAGAGCATGCCTTACGACACCATCAACGCCTTCACGCCGGTCACCAACATCGCCAGCTCACCGATGGTGCTGGTCGTGGCCGCCAAGGGGCCATACAAGACGCTGAACGACGTGGTCAAGGCCGCGCGCACGGAAGAGCTGGCCGTGGGCTACTCCGAAGGCCAGACGCGGCTGACCGGCGAACTGATCCGCCAGGCCGGTGACCTGAAGATGGCCGGGATTCCGTACAAGGGCGGTGCGCCGATCATGGTCGACATCATCGGCGGCCATCTGCCACTGGGCGTGACCAGCGTGCTCACCGCGTTGCCGCACGTGCAGTCGGGCGCTCTGCGCGTCGTGGGCGTGGCGGCGGACCAGCGCATGGCCATCTTCCCTGACGCGATGACCTTCAAGGAGGTCGGCCTGAAAGGCGTCGAATCGCTCAGCTGGTACGGCCTCTTCGGCCCCGCTGGGATGTCGCCCGCGGTCGTCGCGCAGATCAACCAGGACCTCAAGAAGGTCACGGCCGACCCGGCGGTCGTCAAGCAGATGCAGGCCCAGGGCGCGCAACTGGTGCTGACGCCGCCGGCCGAGTTCCGCAAGTTCCTGGCGGGCGAGACGGAGAAATGGGCGCTGGTCGCGCAGCGCGGCGGCATCAAGCCCGAGTAAGCACAGAGTTCCACAACTAGAAAACGGAGACATTCATGCCATCGAATTTCCATCGCGCGACGCTGCGCCGACTTTTCGCGCCGGCGCTGTTGGCGCTGGCCGCCGTCACCGCGCCCGCATCGGCCGACGACTACCCGAGCAAGCCGATTCGCCTCATCGTTCCTTTCGCGCCCGGCGGCGTCACCGACACCGGGGCGCGTGTGGTGGCCGAGCGGCTCGGTCAGCGCCTGGGCCAGCAAGTGGTGGTCGACAACCGGCCCGGCGCCTCGGGCAACATCGGCACGCAGATGGCAGCGACCGCGGCGCCCGACGGCTACACGCTGGTGGTGGGCTTCGATGGGACGCTGGTCATCAATCCGCACGTCTATGGCAAGGTGCCCTTCGATCCGGTGAAGGATTTCGCGCCGGTCAGCAAGATCGGCGATGCGGCGCTCATCATCGTGACGCACCCGTCGGTGCCGGTGAAGACTTTCGAGGAACTGGTCGCCTATTCCAAGTCCAACCCCGGCGGCGTTTCCTATGGCAGCGCAGGCACAGGCAGCACGCCGCATCTCGCCGGTGAACTGTTGAAGATGCGCACAGGCGCCAACTTCGTCCATGTGCCCTACAAAGGCGGCGGGCAGGCCATGGCCGACGTGGTGGGCGGCACGCTGCCGATGCTCTATACGGCCGTGGCCGGTGCCTATCCCTTCGTCCAGAAAGGGCAGATCAACGCCATCGCGGTGTCGAGCAGCCAGCGACTGGCGTCGCTGCCCAAGGTGCCCACCATTTCCGAGGCGGGCGTGCCGGGCTTCGAATCTGTTTCGTGGATCGGCATCCTCGCGCCGGCAAAGACGCCGCAGCCCATCGTCGACAAGCTGCAGCGCGAACTCAACGCGGTCGTCCAGTCACCAGACATCAAGGATCGGCTCGCCGCGCTCGGCATCACAGCTTCAGGCAATACGCCGGCCGAGTTCGGCCAGGAGATCCGGTCGGACCTGAAGCGCTACGCCGAGATCGTGAAGGCGGCCAACATCAAGGTGGACTGAGGTGCTCAGGCGCCGTGCGCGGCCGCGTCGGCGTCACCACCGGTTCTGAGTTCGGCCGCGAATCCCGACCGCACGATCACCTCCAGAGGCTGCGGCTGCAGCGACTCGATGCGCAGCACGCCGCCGCGCGACAGGACGGCCTTGTGCACCTGCCGCAGCGCATCGAGGCCGGTCGCGTCCAGCGAAATCAGATGCATCGCATCGAGCACCACTGTCATGCCGCGGGGGGCGCGTTCGACGGCCTGCACGGTCGGGTCCAACTTGGCTGCCGCGCCGAAGAACAGCGTGCCGTAGAGCCTGAATGTCAGCACCGGCGGCTCCAGCGACACCATCTCGACGCTGAACAGCGTGCTCATGCGCCGGACAAAGAGCGCGCAGGCCAGCACGATGCCCACCTGCACCGCCACGGTGAGGTCGAACACGACCGTGAGGAAGAAGGTGCCCAGCATCAGCAGTCGGTAGTGGCGGCTGAAGCGCCGCAGCATGTACGGCGAGAACTCGCGCCACTCGCCCATGTTCCAGGCCACGAAGACGAGGATGCCCGCCAGGACCGCGAGCGGCACATGCTGCGCGAGCGGCGCAGCGACCAGCACGACCACCATCAGAGTGAGCGCATGCACGATGCCCGCGATGGGTGAACTCGCGCCCGCGCGCAGGTTGGTGATGGTCCGCGCAATCGTGCCGGTGGCCGGCATGCCGCCGAAGAAAGGCACGACAGTGTTGGCGATGCCCTGCGCCATCAGTTCCTGATTCGGATCGTGTCGCGGCAGCCCGCTGACCTGATCGGCCACTCGCGCGCACAACAGCGATTCGATGGCTCCGAGCATCGCGATGGTGAGCGTCGGCGTCACCAGTTGCTTGACCGTCTCCCATGTGAAATCGGGCAGCGCGAACCCCGGCACGCCACCGGGGATTCCGCCGAAGCGCGTGCCGATGGTCTCGACGGGCAGACTGAAGCCCCACGACACCAGCGTCAGCGTGATCAGCGCGACGATGGGCCCAGGCACGCGCGACCCCGCTCGGGCGGCGCGAGTGTCGGCCATGCGACCCAGCACGAAATGCACGGCGTGCCCGAAGCGCGTCTTGTCGTGCAGCAGATGCGGCCATGCGAACAGGCCGATGAGGCAGGCGAGGCCGAGCCCGAAGGCGTAGGGATTGAAGCTGCCGAGATTCGTTGCCAGCGTATGGATCTGCGAGAACATGTCGGCCGGCATCTTGGCAATCGAGAGGCCCAGCCAGTCCTTGATCTGCGAGATCAGGATCAGCGTCGCGATGCCGTTGGTGAAGCCGATCACGATCGACACCGGCACGTAGCGCACCAGCGTCCCGAGCCGAAACAGCCCCATGAGGAAGAGCAGCACGCCGGCGCAAGCGGTGGAGATCAGCAGGTTCGCGACGCCGTAGCGCTCGACGATGCCGTAGACGATCACGATGAAGGCGCCCGCCGGTCCGCCGATCTGCACCGCCGACCCGCCGAGCGCCGATATCAGGAAGCCCGCGATGATGGCGGTCCAGATGCCGGCTTCGGGCTTGAGCCCCGAGGCGATCGCGAAGGCCATGGCCAGCGGCAGCGCCACGATGCCCACCGTGGCGCCGGCGCCGAGATCCTTGAAGAAGCGTTCCTGGCTGTAGCCCGCGAGGGCGTCGATGAGCCGGGGACGGAAGCTCGCCAGCTTCAAGGGAGAGGTCATGGGCGCTATTGTGGACGCGCCCTGTGTTCAGTCCGAGTCGCCGGGTAGCACGGCATCGGCCGCTGCGCCCACCGCCTTGCCGGTGATGCGGGCCGTGCCGATCGCGGCATCGGCCGCGAGTCCGACAGCGCCCGCGCCGACGCTCACGGCCGTGCCCGCAACGCTCACCGCAGCGCCCGCCACCGCGCAGCCGCCGAGCGCAAGGCAAGTGACAGAAGCCACAACGAGCAATACGAAGCGATTCATGGCGATGACTCCTTGAGGCTCAACGTACGCGCATACCAGGCGTTGCGCCGGGCCATGGCTCGAGCACGTGGATGCCGGGGTTCGCCTTCTCGTCCGCATGGCTGGCGGCCAGCACCATGCCTTCCGAAATGCCGAACTTCATCTTGCGCGGCGCGAGGTTGGCGACCAGCACCGTGAGCTTGCCGATGAGCTGCTCGGGCTCGTAGACCGATGCGATGCCCGAGAACACATTGCGCGTCTTGCCTTCGCCGGCATCGAGCGTCAGGTGCAGCAGCTTGGTCGATCCCTCGACCTTCTGGCAGGCCACGATCTTGGCGATGCGCAGGTCGATCTTCACGAAGTCGTCGATGGTGATGGTCGGCGCAATGCCTTCGCCGCCCGGCAGTTGCGTTGCGCCGGCGGTAGCAGGTTCGGCGGCTGGCTCGGGCAGCTCGAAGAGCTGGTCGAGTTGCTTGACGTCGACGCGCTGCATCAGGTGCTTGTAGTCGTTGATCGCGTGGCCGGCGCCCAGCAGCCGGCCCGCATCGGCGAACAGCAGCGGCGCGCTGCCCAGGAAGGATTCGACCTGCCCCGCCAGCGCCGGCAGCACCGGCTTGAGGTAGATCGTCAGCAGGCGGAAGGCTTCGATGCAGGCTGTGCACACGTCGTGCAGGCGCGCTTCCATGCCTTCCTTCTTGGCGAGTTCCCAGGGCTTGTTCTGGTCGACGTACTCGTTGACCTTGTCGGCCAGCAGCATGATCTCGCGCAGGGCCCGTGCGTAGTCGCGCCCGTCGTAGAGCGCCTGCATCGACGCGGAGGCGGCCTGCAGCGTGGCCAGCAGCGCCGCGCCGTCGGCCGACACCGTGCCCAGCTTGCCGCCGAAGCGCTTGGCGATGAATCCCGCCGCACGGCTCGCGATGTTGATGTACTTGCCGATCAGGTCCGCGTTCACGCGGGCCATGAAGTCCTCGGCCGTGAAGTCGACGTCCTCGACCTTGGCATTGAGCTTGGCCGCGATGTAGTAGCGCAGCCATTCGGGGTTCATGCCGATCGAGAGGTACTTGAGCGGGTCGATGCCGGTGCCGCGGCTCTTGCTCATCTTCTCGCCGGAGACGGTGATGAAGCCGTGCACGTTCACCTGGCTAGGCGTCTTGCGCTCGCTGAACTGCAGCATTGCCGGCCAAAACAGCGTGTGGAAGTACACGATGTCCTTGCCGATGAAGTGCACCTGCTCCACCGCCGGATCGGCGACGAATTCGTCGAAGCTCTGCGAAGTGCGCGAGGGCTCGTGCCAGTGCTGGGCGGCCTGTCCCTTGTCGAAGTGGTTCTTCAGGCTGGCGAGATAGCCCACGGGCGCATCGAGCCACACGTAGAAGTACTTGCCCGGCGCATCGGGGATCTCGATCCCGAAGTAGGGCGCCTCGCGCGAGATGTCCCAGTCGGCCATGCCGGCCTCGAACCACTCGCTGGCCTTCTTCGCCATTTCGGGCTGCAGCTTGCCGTCCTGCGTCCAGCTCTTGAGGAAGTCGACGACTTTGGGGTCGGAGAGCTTGAAGAAGAAGTGCTCGGAACTGCGCAGTTCCGGCGTCGCGCCCGTGAGCGTCGAGGAGGGGTTGATGAGTTCGGTCGGCGAATAGACGCTGCTGCACACCTCGCAGGCGTCGCCGTACTGGTCCTTCGCGTGGCACACCGGGCATTCGCCCTTGATGTAGCGGTCGGGCAGGAACATGCCCTTCACCGGGTCGTAGAACTGCTCGATGGTGCGCGTGGCGATCATGCCGCCGGCCTTGAGCCTCTTGTAGATGCCCTGCGCGAGTTCGGTGTTCTCGCTGCTGTCGGTCGAGTGCCAGTTGTCGAAGCGGATGTGGAAGCCGTCCAGGTATTCCTTGCGGCCCGCGGCGATCTCGCCGACGAACTCCTGCGGCGTCTTGCCGGCCTTTTCAGCGGCGATCATGATCGGCGCGCCGTGCGCGTCGTCGGCACCCACGAAATGCACCATGTGGCCCTGCATGCGCTGGAACCGCACCCAGATGTCGGCCTGGATGTATTCCATGATGTGGCCGACGTGGAACTTGCCGTTGGCGTAGGGCAGGGCGGCGGTGACGAAGAGTTTGCGCTGGGACATCGCGAGGGGCGCTTTCGGGGGAGAGGAGGAAACTGCGGGACGGACTGCGGCTGGCGCGAGAGCCAGCGGGAGGAGCCGCATTTTAGGTGGCGGGCTATAGTCTTCGCGCCAACCCAGGTTCCCCCGTGATCACCGAGTTCGAAATCACCCTCGCCCAGCCAGCCGACGCGCAGGACATTGCGGAGCTGTCGCGGGATGCGATCGAGCGCGGTCTGTCGTGGCGCTGGACCGAACGGCGGGTGCGGCGCAGCATCCGCGACGAGGCGACCAACGTCGTGGTGGCCCGGAGGCAGGGCGTCCTGCGGGGCTTCGCGATCATGCAGTACGGGGACGACGACGCGCACATCTCGCTGTTCGCGGTGCAGGCCTCGCAGCGCCGCAGCGGACTCGGATCGGCCCTGCTGGCCTGGCTGGAAGCCACCGCGGGCGTTGCCGGCATCCGCACCATCCGCCTGGAGGCAAGGGCTGGCAATGTGGCGGCCAAGTCCTTCTACGGCCGCCACGGCTTCACGGAATTCGGCACGAGCCCGGGCTACTACGAAGACGTTGAGGACGCGGTGCGCATGGTCAAGCGGCTGGGGCCGGAGCCCTGACCGGCTGCCCGGCCGTCATGCGACGGCATGGGCGTCGCGCTCGCGGCGCCATGCTCCCGGCGGCTTTCCGACCAGGCGCTTGAAAGCCCGCACGAACGCAGCCTCGGAGTCATAGCCCACCTCGAGCGCGATTGTGGCGACCGTGTCGCGGGTCTCGATCAGCAGGCGCGCCGCCCGCTGCATGCGCCACTGCGTCAGGTACTGGATGGGCGGCATGCCGAGCATCAGGACGAAGCGTTCGTGCAGCGCCGAGCGCGACAGGCCGACCAGCCGTCCGAGTTCGTCGAGGGTCCAGTCGCGCGCCGGCTGCGCGTGCATCAGTGCCAGCGCACGGCCGACGAAGCGATCGCGAAGCCCCGCGAGCCACCCCGCGCTCTGTGCGGGAAGGTGATCGGCATAGCGCCGCACGGCATCGACGAACATCATCTCGCTCATGCGGGCCAGCATCGCCTCGCCGCCGGCACGCTGCGCATGCGACTCGGCCACCGCCTGCTGGGTGAACTTCGCGATCCATGCGTCCTCGTCGGTGGCGCGCAGGTGCAGCATGCGCGGCAGCGATTCGATCAGCGGGTTGAAAGGCTGCAGGTCGCAACCGAGAAAGCCGCAGACGATGTTTGTGTCCACCTCCGAATCCGGCAGCGCCGCGCGCAGGACGTTCTGACCGTTGTAGGCCAGGCGCAGCGGCAGCCGTTCGGCTTCCATGTCTGCGTACCAGTTGAAGTCGCTGTCGCCGCGCATCCCGGGAGCGCTCGACACGACGTGCGCATCCCCGTGCGGGAACATCACCACATCGCCGGCGAAGAGCTGGACGGACGGCCCCCCGGGAATGCCGGCCCAGCAGCTGCCCTGTGCGACGGCGTGGTATTCGATCACGTGGTCCACGCCGCGCATCAGCAGCGGCGCGAGCTCCCTCGCCGAAGGCGCCTCGGCCGCCCAGTCGCTGCTGGCGCTGATGCTGAAGAAGACGGCGCCGCGCAGACGCACGCCCTGCAGTACGTCCGACAGCGTGTCCTGGCTCATCCGGGTGTCACCGCGGGGTTTCGGTCCGTGCAACGCAAACGGCGGACGCCCAGTCAACTGTCGAGGACGCGGGGTGAAGCGCGGCAACAGGCAGGCAAGAAGAATGGACCCACCCCTCGCAACCGATGCGCGGCGGCCCGTTCTTCGATGCGTTCATACAGGAGCACTCCATGCAAACCGTGACCTACCTTACGCTGGACAAGGACGTCCGGCAAGTTCGGCAGCCGGACTTCTCGGCATTCGCAGCGCAGATCAGCGGCGGGGTCCTCGACGCCACCGACCCCGCCTATGACGAGGCGCGCAAGGTCTGGAACGGCAGCGTCGACCGGCGCCCCGCGTTGATCGCGAAGTGCCTGACGGAAGGCGACGTCCAGGCCGCGGTCCGCTTCGCCGCCGCGCATCGGATGCTGATCAGCGTGCGAGGCGGCGGCCACCACATCGCGGGCAACGCGGTCGCGGAGGGCGGCCTGATGCTCGACATGTCGGGCATGTCCGCGATCCACGTCGATACCGAGAAGCGAATCGCGCGTGTCGGTGCGGGCGCGCTGCTCAAGGATTTCGATCGCGAAGCGCAGGCGCACGGCTTGGCCACGCCGCTCGGCATCAATTCGACCACCGGCGTGGCGGGGCTCACGCTGGGCGGCGGCTTCGGCTGGTTGACGCGCCGCCATGGCATGACCGTCGACAACCTGCTGAGCGCCACCGTCGTGACCGCCGACGGCGCCGTGCGCGTCGCCTCGGCCACCTCGGAGCCCGACCTGTTTTGGGCCCTGCGCGGCGGCGGCGGCAATTTCGGCGTGGTGACCTCTTTCGAGTTCCGGCTCCACCCTGTCGGCCCCGAGTTGTACGCCGGCCTGGTCGTCTATCCGGCGACGCAGGGACAACAGGTGCTGCGCGCATGGCGCGACTTCACCACCCAGGCCCCCGACGAGCTGAGCGTCTGGGTGGTGCTGCGCAAGGCGCCTCCGCTGCCCTTCCTGCCCGAATCTGTCCATGGCACGAACGTCGTCGTCCTTCCGCTCGTGCACTGCGGCAGTGTCGAAGACGGGGAACGCGCCGCCGCGCCGGTGCTGCGCTTCGGCGAGCCAGTCGGCACCGCGCTGGGCCCGACGCCCTATGCCGGGTTCCAGACTGCCTTCGATCCACTGCTGACGCCGGGCGCCCGCAACTACTGGAAGTCGAACAACTTCAACACGCTCAGCAACGAGGCGCTGGACCTCGTCCTCGCGGCGGCCGAACGCGTGCCGGGGCCGGAATGCGAAATCTTCATGGCCCAGCTCGGCGGGGCCATGGCGCGCGTCAAGCAGGATGCGACCGCCTTTGCCGGCCGCGATGCCAACTACATCATGAATGTGCACGGTCGCTGGAGGGACGCGGGCGACGACGAGCGGGTGCGCGCCTGGGCGCGCGAGGTTTTCGAGGCCGCGGCGCGGCACGCCACCGGCAGTGGCTACGTCAACTTCCTGACCGAGGACGAGGCCGAGCGTGTCGCCGCCAGCTACGGTGCGAACCACGAACGCCTGCAGGCGGTGAAGCAGCGCTTCGATCCCGACAACCTGTTCCGGATGAACCTGAACATCGCCCCGGCCGCGTCGCCGCACCGGTAGGCCGGGCCATGAGCAGCATCGACGCACGCGGGTGCAGCGTCACCGGCGCCACACCCTCGGCCTTGGCCGCGTACGAGCGCTCGCTCGCCGCGTTCCAGAGCTGGCGCAGCGGCGTCGAGCCAGCACTTGCAGTCGCACTGCAGGAGGCGCCGGCCTTTGTGATGGCGCATGCCCTGCAGGCCTACCTGCTGCTCGGCAGCCGCGATCCACGCAAGGTGCGGCTGGCGCGGCCGGTGCTGGCACGCGCGGCCGGCCTTCCGGCCAATCCGCGCGAGCGGCTGCACCTGGCGGCCATCGCCGCGGCGCTCGGCGACGACTATGCAAGCGCCAAGACCCGGCTCGGCGAGGTGCTGAAGCAGCATCCGCTGGATGTGCTCGCACTGCAGGTGGTTCACATGCTCGATCACGTCACAGGCGACGTCGCCCGCATGCACGACCGCGTGGCGTCGGTCATGCCCGCCTGGTCGCGCGATCTGCCGGGCCATCACGCGGTGCTGGCCATGCATGCCTTCAGCCTCGAGGAAAGCGGCGAGTACGGACGCGCCGAGGATGTCGCCTGCGCTGCGCTGGCCCTGAACCCGTTGGACGCCCGGGCGCACCATGCGATGGCCCATGTCTTCGAGATGTCCGAACGAGTCGACGCGGGCTTGCGCTGGATGAACGCGCACCGTGACTTCTGGAGCGTCGATACCGTCGTCGCCACGCACGGCTGGTGGCACGTGGCACTGTTCCACGTTGCGCAGCGCCGCTTCGAAGAGGCGCTGGGGCTGTACGACCAGCGGGTGCGCGCCCAGCCGTCCTGCGAGATAGCGGACCTGATCGACGCCTCCGCGCTGTTGTGGCGGCTCGAACTGGCGGGGGGTGACCCGGGCCGGCGCTGGGCCGAGCTCGCGACGGCCTGGGGCGCCTACATCGACGACGGCTTCTGCAGCTTCAATGATCTGCACGCCATGCTGGCATTCGTCGGCGCCCGCGACTGGGATCGTTCACGGCAACTCGAACGGGCGCTGGTCAGGTCACAGGCGCTGCCGACGCGCCACGGCGAATCGACGCGGCAGGTCGGCTTGCCGTCGTGCCGGGCGCTGATTGCTTTCGGACACGGCAACGACACGCTCGCGATCACGCTACTGGCGAGCCTGCCGGAGCTGGCGCACCGGCTCGGCGGGAGCCACGCGCAGCGCGATGTGCTGAACCTGACCTTGCTCAGGGCCGTCGAGCGCATCCGCAGGCCGGCTCGGAGAAGGCCGCGCCCAGAAAAAAGCCCCCTTGCATTGCTGCGCGGGGGCTAATCCATCGAAGGAACGATGGAGGAGACAACTGGGATCTGTCTGTCAGTGAAGCTCGTCCAGCTTCTTCGAGGTCACATAACCAGAAGCAACGACGCCAGCTACGGCAACAAGGCAGAGAAAAACGGTGAACATTGGGAACTCCAGAATGAGTGCGTTGCCTCGATTATAGGGTAAACCCTAGTTTCGTGCTGAGGAGCAATGAAAGCCAGTGCGCGCACCCCGTCAGATGTCGATCTGCGCCGGCGCGTCGTCCGCCAGCGCCTGCTCCACCACGCCGCGCGGCAGCGTCGGCGCAAACGACTCGATGAAGGCGTGCACGTAGCCGCGCAGGTAGTTGCCACGCCGCACCGCCAGTTTGGTGAGGTTGATGCCGAACAGCTCGCCTGCATCGAGCGCGCGCAGCTGCGTGTCGCGCTCGGCCTCGTAGGCAATGCCGGCGACGATGCCGACGCCCATGCCGAGCTGCACGTAGGTCTTGATCACGTCCGCATCCATCGCGGTCAGCACGATGTTCGGCGCCAGCCCCTGGTCCTCGAAGGCCTTGTCGATACGCGTGCGGCCGGTGAAGCCGGTGTCGTAGGTGATCAGCGGATAGCGCCCGAGCGCATCGAGCGTGAGCGGCGCGTCGAGCAGCGCATGCCCCGGCGGCACGATCACCGAGTGCGTCCAGCGGTAGCAGGGCAGGGCCACGAGCTGCGGGTAGTCGCCCAGCGCCTCGGTCGCGATGCCGACGTCGACCTCGCCGCTCAGCAGCATCTGCGCGATCTGCTTCGGCGAACCCTGGTGGAGATGCAGCTTCACGTTCGGAAAATGCAATCGAAACTCCTGCACCGCGACCGGCAATGCATAGCGCGCCTGCGAATGCGTGGCCGCGACCGAGAGCAGGCCGCTCTGGCGCGCGACGAACTCCTGCCCCGCGTGCCTGAGGTTGGTGCTCTCCATCAGCATGCGCTCGATGATGGGAAGCACATGCCCGCCGGGCTCCGTGAGGCCGGTGAGCCGCTTGCCGGCACGTACGAAGAGTTCAATGCCCAGCTCCTCCTCCAGTTCGCGGATCTGCCGGCTCACGCCGGGCTGTGAGGTGTGGAGCGTGTGGGCGACTTCGGTGAGGTTGAAGCCGCAGCGAACGGCCTCGCGCACCGAGCGCAGTTGTTGGAAATTCATGATGCTCGAACGAAAAACGGCGCCCCCAGGGGCGTGTCGGGCCATTGTCCGCAGAGGCATCAGATCGGGGAACGACCGATTCGTTGATTCCAAATAGGAAAATCATCTTTGGCCGGGACGTGGGGCATCAGGCGCTGGTCGCAAAGCCGGCGTCGAAAGTCGGGCGCACGTCCAGCGGCTGCTTGATGAGCCCCACCTGGTGATAGAAGTCCGCCGTGCGCTGCTGATCGGCGATCACCTGCCCGTCGATGGGCACCCAGTTCTGCTGGCGGCGCTCGAATTGCAGCTTCGCGGCCTCGGGCGGAATGCCGATGATGCGTGCGAGCGTGGCGGAGAAGGCGTCCACGTTGCGGTACGACCAGGCTTGGGCCTTCACCACCCGCTGCAGGAAGTCCTGCAGCACCGGCCGCTTGGCTGCGATCGCCGCATCGGTCGCAGCCAGGTAGCTCAGGCCCGGCAGCAGGCCGCGCCCACTCACCAGCACCCGCGCGTGGTGGCTGGTCTCGGCCAGCGCGGTGTAGGGCTCCCAGGTCGCCCAGGCGTCGACCGAGCCTTGCGTCAGCGCAAGCTTGGCATCGGCGGGTGCGAGGAAGCGGAAGTTGACGTCCTCCGGCTTCAGGCCAGCGGTGGTGATGGCTTTGAGCGTGACGTAGTGGCCGATGGAGCCGCGGTTCGTCGCGATGCTCTTGCCCTTGAGATCGGCCGCGGTCTTCAGCGGCGAATCCGGCCGCACCAGAACGGCCGTGCCGTAGGAGTCGGACCGGTTCGCACCGATGGCCTTGACTCGCGTGCCGGCCGCGAGCGCGAAGATCAGCGGCGCATCGCCGATCGGGCCCGAGTCCACGGCGCCTGCATTGAGCGCCTCGGCCAGCGGCGCGGCGGCCGGGAATTCCGACCATTGGATGTCGTAGGCCAGGCCCTCCAGTCCCCCTGCCGCTTCGAGCAGCGCACGCAGGCCGCCTTTCTGGTCGCCTGCCTTGAGCACTGGGCGCGATTGCGCATGCAGCAGGGCCGTCGGCAAGGCCAGCGCCGTTGCGCCGGCGAGGGTGTGGGTGATGAATTGACGGCGGGATGCCTGTGTCATGAAAGGACTCCTTGAAAGATGGAAGTGCGGAAGAGGTCAGTGGACGAAGCCGCCCTTGAGGAAACGCACGGGCTCGGCATCCATGCGAGCGATCAGCGCACTCAGGCCGTCGGCGGGCGCCGGGTCGTCCTGCGTGCTGCCGGGCCCGGTGGCGGTGCGGCACAGCAGGTCGTCTTCCGACCAGCCGGCGGCGCCCGGCGCACTGCGCGCGCGCAGCCAGCCATCGCGGTCCGCCAGCAGTTGCGTGCCGGCCAGTCGGTCGGTGCCGGCGATCAATGCGAACGCCTCCCACGCCGCGGGTGAATCAATCACGCAGCCCGCCACGCGCGGCAGTGCCGCGACCGCAGAGGCTTGAAGTTGCATGGTGACCATGCGCGGGTCTTCGAGCGGGGCGGTCGCTGAACCCGCGGCAACGATGCGCAGGCGCTGTCCACGCCAAGCCGAGAGTGGACGCGGTTCACGGCCTTCGCAACGGACGACGACGTCGGGCAGGCCGATGGGCTGGCTCCAGACGCCGGTCGCGCGCAGGCTCTGCCCGGCACTCTGGGCTTTCGTGAAGTCGATCAGCGCCCATGCCTCGCTGTCTGCAAGTCGATCGAAGGCCGGCATGGTCGATGTCCCATGCCGGTCCTTCGTGCCGTGGAGCATGCGCCACAGCAGATCGCCATCGGCGCGCCGCCACAGCAAGGGCCCGGCAAGGTTCGGAGGCCACACCGGCTGCGACGCGGCCAGCGGACCCTGTCCTCGGCCATCGACGCCGTGGCATCCAACGCAATGCTTCGCATAGAGCGCGTGGCCCTGCGCGATGGATGCGGCGCTGAAGCCAGTGGGCGAGCGATGAAAGCTCGTGGGATACGCAGGCACGAGCACTATCTCAGGTTGTGGCCATGGCGCGAGAACCAGCAGCAATGGCACCGTTGCGAGCAGGAGCCATCGACGCCGACGCCACGCCAGCGCGGCCAGAAGCAGGAGCGCGACGAGCGCCAGCACCACGAGCGTCAACGCCAAGCGCCGCGCCTGCCCGAGATCGATCAGCAGGTTCTCGCCCGACAGCCGGAGCGCCCACGGCCACGCGGGTTGCCCATGACTTGAGCCGACCAGCCCCAGCCACGCCAGCAGGCGCAGCAAGCTCAGTTGCACGCCCTGCAGCAGCCCGATCAATGGATTCAGCCATTCGGCATCCGCCAGCGCGCTCATGCCTCAGGGCAAGCAACCGTCACCACGTCGCGTCCAGGCCGAGATGGCGAAGCGCTTCATGTCGAAGCTCGGCCAACCTGGGGTGACCCCGATGCCGTGGATAGGGCAGATCGACCACGAGTTCCGCGGAAATGCGCGCGGGCCGGTCGCTCAACACGATCACGCGGTTGGCGAGGAAGAGCGCCTCTTCGACGTCATGCGTCACCAGCAGCGCCGAGAAGCCGGCGCGCTGCCACAGGCTCACCAGCTCGCTCTGCATCGCGATGCGCGTGAGCGAATCGAGCTTGCCCAGCGGTTCGTCGAGCACCAGCAGGCGCGGGTCATTGACCAGCGCGCGGGCGAGCGCGACGCGCTGCGCCATGCCGCCCGACAACTGATGGGGAAAGCTCTTGGCGAACTCGCTGAGCCCTACCAGATTGAGCGCATCGTCGACGCGCGAGCGCTGCGTCTTGAGCAGCCCGCGTGCCTGCAAGCCCAGCGCGACGTTGTCCCAGACGCTGCGCCACGGGTAGAGCGTCGGGTCCTGGAACACGACGATGCGCGACGGATCCGGCCGCGTGATGGGCTCGCCGTCCTGCGTGATGGTGCCGGCGGTAGCGGGTTCGAGCCCCGCGACGAGCCTCAGCAAGGTCGACTTGCCGCAGCCGCTGGGCCCCAGCAGCGCGACGAACTCGCCGGGCCGCACCTCCAGGTCGATGCCATCGAGCACCTGCAGCACGCCGGTCGGCAGCTTGAACCAGTGACTGACGTCGCCGATGTCGATGTGCGCGCCGGCGTGGGCGGTCGGCGCGGGTGCGCGGTTCGTCGTGGTGACTGCGGCGTCTACCATTTGACGGTCCCCTTCTGCCACGACAGCGCACGGTCGCGCACTGCGAAGAGCAGCGTGATCAGCCCCGAGCACAGCACCGCCATCACCAGCAGCGCCGCGTACATGTTGGCGTAGGCCGCCCAGCCTTGCGCCCATTGCAGGTACCAGCCGAGGCCGGCCTTCACGCCCATCATCTCGGCGGTGACCAGCACCGAGAACGATGCGCCGAGGCCCATGAACAGACCGACGAAGACCTGCGGCAGCGCGGCTGGTATGGCGACGCGCAGCACCAGGAACCACTCGGGCGCACCCAGCGTGCGCGCCACGTCGTAGTAGTTCTTGTTGACGGAGGCCACGCCCGACCAGCTCAGCACCGCGACGGGAAAGAAAGTCGCGAGCCCGACCAGGAACACGGCCGCCGCGTAGCTCGACGGCGCGAAGAAGAAGGCCAGCGGCAGCAACGCCGAGGCCGGCACTGGCCCGAGGAAGCGCAACAGCGGATGCACCCAGTAGCCCGCGATGCGCGACCAGCCGATCCACACCCCGGTCGCAAACCCCACCAGCGCGCCGAGCACGAAGCCATGCGCGAGCAGCCGCAGCGAATGCGCGGTCGAGAGGCCGAGCCGGCTCCAGTCCTCGTAGGCGACGTCGAGCAGGCTTTGTGGCGGCGCGAAGAAGGGCGGTGGCAGCACGCCGAGCTTCGCGGTCAGCACTTCCCACAGCGCGAGGAGCAGCGGCGCGGCGATGAGCCAATGGCCGGCAGGTCGCAACTTGCGGCCGATGCGGCCTGCGCGGGCGCCGAGCAACGCGACCACCAGCAGCAGCGCCGCGACGGCGATCGCGCCGGCACCGAACTCCTGCGTGAAGTTCCAGTCGCTGAAGCCGACCTCGCGGTTCGGCCAGGAGAGGGTCAGCGCGCCGAGCGCGAGCCATGCCGTCGCCGCGACGATGCCCGTGCGCCAGACGCCGGCGACCGCAGGCTCGCGCAGCACGGCGGGCGTGGCGATGGCCGGCGCGTCGCGTCGGGCGTGCACGCGCGGCGCGGCATGAGGCCGCGCCGCGCCCAGGATGTTCTCGGCCGTCGTCATGCCAGCACGTCCACCGACACGTGGTTCGCGAGCCGCGCCGGATCGGTGCTCTGCTTCAGCACGCCGACCGATCGGAAGTCGCGCGCATAGAACTCCACCTCGTCGCGCAGGTTCTTGCCGACCGGGTGGTGCGCGTGGGTCAGCGTGCCCAGCAGCGCCTGCAGGTCCTCGACCGGCACCTTCGGCGAATACTTCGCGAAGAGCCTGGCCGATTCGTTCGGGTTCTCCGCCACGAAGTCCGAGGCTTGCACGATGGAGCGCACCAGCGCCGCCACTACCGGCCGTTCCTTGCGCACCAGCTCGCCGCGCGCGCCGACGATGCAGCAGACCTTGTCCTTGTATTCGCCGGAGAGGTTCGATGCCAGCTCCAGGTAGCGGCCCTTGTTGCGCTTCTCGATCAGGTAGAGCGTCGGGTCGCCATCCGCGATCGCCTGGATCTCGCCCTTGTTGACCGCGATGTCGAGCAGGTCGGCGGGGTACTGGCGCCAGGTCACGTCCTTGTCGGCATCGATGCCGTTCTTCTTGAGCAGGATCGAGAAGAAGTTCTTGCCGGGGCTCGCGATGTCCGACACGCCGATCGTCTTGCCCTTGAGCTTCTGCAGGTCGGTGACGCCAGCCTCCTTGACGCCCACGAGCCGAACGCAGCCCCCGTGCGAGCTGCCGACGATCTTCACGTCGAAGCCCGATTCGAGCGGCTTGAGCCAGCGGTGGATCATGCCTACCGCCGCATCGGCCTTGGCCGTGGCCAGCGATTCGAGCAACTGGTCGGTCGAGCCCGTGTAGTTGATGAGTTCGACCTGCAGTCCGTTCTTCTCGAAGATGCCGCGCTCCTGCGCGACCACCACGGGCGAAAGGCAGAAGGCCGATGCATTCCACGCGAAGTTCAGCTTGCGCTGCTGCGACCAGGCGCGCGTGGCGATCAGGCCGCTGGATGCAATGACGGCCGCGGCGGCGCCGCCGGCGCGCAGCACGCCGCGGCGCGAAAGGGATTTGTTGTTCATGGTGGGGAGAAGCTCGCAGCGGGGTTGCGGTCAGGCGGCCTTGCGTTGCGCAGCCAGGCGCTGCGCCACCAGCTCGCGCGTGCGCGGAATCAGTTCGCGCCCGTAGTCGATGGCGTCCTCGAGCGGGTCGAAGCCGCGGATGAGGAAGGTGGTCACACCCAGCTCGTAGTAGTCGAGCAGGGCGTCGGCCACCTGCTCGGGCGTGCCGACCAGCGCAGTGCTGTTCGAGCGGCCGCCGATCTCCTGCGCAACCGCCGTCCACAGGCGCTTGTCGAGTCGCGTGCCCTTTTCGGCCGCGGCGAGCAGCCGCCTGGCGCCTTCGCTCTGCTGCGGGCCGCCGCGTCCGAAGCCCTGCACGACGCGAAGGCGGCGTGTCTCCGCGAGGATGCTGTCGGCGCGCTCCCAGGCCTTCTCCTCGGTCTCCGCCAGGATCGGGCGGAACGACACCGAGAAGCGCACGCTGCGCCCGTGCTTAGCCGCCTCCGACCGCACGCGGCCGGTCAGTTCGCGCGCCTGGTCGAGCGATTCGCCCCATAGCGCATACACGTCCGCATGCTTCCCGGCGACCGGAATCGCGGCCTCCGAAGCGCCGCCGAAGTACACCGGCACGTGCGGCTTGCCGTTGAGCGACTGTGCCGGCTTCACCTCCGAGAAGGCATCCTTGAAGCGGTAGTGCGCACCTTCATGGTCGAAGGGCCTGTCGCTGGTCCACACCTGGCGCAGCACGTCGAGGTATTCGTCGGTGCGGGCATAGCGCTGGTCGTGGTCGAGCCAGTCCCCGTCGCGCTTCTGCTCGTCATCCGAGCCACCGGAGATGTAGTGCACGCCGAGTCGGCCGCCGCTGAACTGGTCGAGCGAGGCGAACTGTCGCGCGGCAAGCGTCGGCGCGACGAAGCCGGGCCGGTGCGCCAGCATGAAATGGATGCGCTCGGTGACGGATGCGGCGTAGGCCACGGTCAGTGTGGCATCGGGGCTGGTGGAGTGGTGCGGCACCAGCACCCGGTCGAAGCCGGCCTGCTCGTGGGCCTGCGCGAAGGCGCGCACGTAGTCGCGGTCGATCGCGGGGCCGCGCGCGGGATGGATTTCCGAAACCTTCTGGGCCTGGATCATTCCGATGAATTCGATGTCGCTCATGGCTGCTCGTGCCTTCCGTTCGTCTAGAGGAAAGGCGTGACCGTAAGGCGCGCGTCTTCGAAAGCGAACGCAGGAAAACGAGTTTGGATATGCGGCTTCCGTCGTTTTCCGCGCGCGCGGTGGGGGTTAAGGTCCGGGCCCATGAGTTCACAAGCCCTGCGTCGCCCGCCGGCCGCACCCGAATCGGACGACGCGCTCCTCGCGCAGTTGTCCTCCCTCTTTGCCGAGACCGCGGCCGACCACGATCGCAGTGGCGCCTTCCCGCGCGAGAACTTCGCCGCGCTGCATGCCAACGGGTTCGTCAGCCTGGTTGCGCCCAAAGTGCATGGCGGCGGTGGCGCCTCGCTTGAAACCGCGCGCCGCGTGCTGGCGGCGGTCGCTTACGGCGAGCCCGCGACCGCGCTGATCCTCACGATGACCTGGCTGCAGCACCTCGCGATCGGGCGTACCGACAGTCGTTGGCCGCCGCATCTGCGCGAACGCGTGCTGCGAGATGCCGTGCGCGACGGGGCATTGGTCAACGCATTGCGCGTGGAACCGGCGCTGGGCTCGCCGGCGCGGGGCGGCCTGCCCGCCACGACTGCACGCATCGAGGGCGATCAGTGGAAGCTCGGCGGCCACAAGCTGTACACCACCGGCATCGAGGGCCTGCGCTGGCTGTCGGTCTGGGGCCGCACGGACGAGGAGTCGCCGCGCGTCGGCGTCTTCCTGGTGCCGCGCGATGCGCCCGGCGTTCGCGTCGTCGCGAGTTGGGATCACCTGGGACTTCGCGCCTCGGGCAGCCATGAGGTGATCTTCGAGGACGTCGCGATCCCGCTCGACCATGCGGTCGATTTGCGCGCGCCGGCCGAATGGGCACCCGATGCGGGCAGCCAGACCGACATCGACGCCCACGCCATGCAGCAGGCCTGGATGGTGGTGCTGCTGGGCACGCTCTACGACGCCGTGGCGCGTGCGGGGCGCGACTGGCTCGTCGGCTTTCTCAACGGGCGGGCCCCGAGCGGGCTCGGCGCGCCGCTGGCCAGCCTGCCGCGCGTGCAGGAGACCGTCGGCGAGATCGAGGCCTTGCTGAACGCCAGCCGCGTGTTGCTGGACCGTGCGAGCGCCGAAGTCGATGCGGGCCGCGCGCCCTCCGCCACGGAGAGCGGCTTGCTGAAGTACACCGTCACGACGCATGCGATCCGCGCGGTCGAGCTGGCGCTGCAACTCAGCGGCAACCACGGCCTCACGCGGCAGAACCCGCTGGAGCGCCACTACCGCGATGTGCTCTGCAGCCGCATCCACACGCCGCAGAACGACGCGATCCTGGTGACGGCCGGCAAGGCCGCGCTGTCCCGATGAGTGCGCGACTGCGCGATTTCGCCATCGCTTTCGGCCGGTTGATCGACACCCATCCCGGTGAGCCGCGCATCGTGGAGGAGGGCGGTGCATTGCTGCGAGGCCTGGTCGCGCGCGACGACTGGCTGCCTGATGCCTTCGCGAAGCCGCATCCCGAGCGCTATCAGCAATACCTTCTGCATCTCGATGCGGCCGAGCGCTTTTCGGTGGTGAGCTTTGTCTGGGGGCCCGGACAGGCCACGCCGGTGCATGACCACACGGTGTGGGGCCTGATCGGCATGCTGCGCGGCGCCGAGCTGAGCCAGCGCTACCGCGAGCGCGATCGCCTGCTGATGGCCGAGGGTTCGCCGGTGCGGCTCGAGCCGGGGGACGTCGAGGCCGTGTCGCCGACCATTGGCGACGTGCATCGCGTCACCAACGCTTACGACGATCGTGTGTCGATCAGCATCCACGTCTATGGCGCCGACATCGGCAAGGTGCGACGCCATACTTACCCGCCGGACGGAGGGCGGAAGCCTTTCATCTCCGGATACTCGGGATCGCCCCCAAGCTTGTCCACTTCATCGAAATGACTGCTCTCATCTCCTTCACCTCAGTGCGTGCGCATCTCGTGGCACGTGACGAGATCGCCTTGCTCGACGTGCGCGAGGAAGACCCGTATGCACAGGCCCATCCGCTGTGGGCTGCCAACCTGCCGCTGTCGCGGATCGAACTCGACGCATGGCGCCGCATTCCGCGCCGCGACACGTTGATCGTGCTCTATGGCTCGCATGAAGATGTCGATCTCGCACCGCTCGCGGCCGAGCGCCTCGCGGCGCTCGGCTACACGCGCGTGAACCTGCTCCAGGGCGGGCTCGAGGGCTGGCGCGATGCCGGGGGCGAATTGTTCCGCGACGTCAACGTGCCGAGCAAGTCTTTCGGCGAGTGGGTGGAGCATGAGCGCCGCACGCCTTCGCTCTCGGCGCAGGAGGTCAAGGCATTGATCGATGCGCGTGCCGATGTCGTGGTGCTCGACGCGAGGCGCTTCGACGAGTTCCAGACCATGAGCATTCCCACCGCGACCAGCGTGCCCGGCGCCGAACTGGTGCTGCGTGTGCGCGAGCTGGCGCCCGATCCGGCCACGCGGGTCATCGTCAATTGCGCCGGCCGCACGCGCAGCATCATCGGTACGCAGTCGCTGGTGAATGCGGGCATTCCCAATCCGGTCGCTGCGCTGCGCAACGGGACCATCGGCTGGAAGCTGGCCGGGCAGGTGCTGGATCACGGCGCCTCGCGGCGTGCGCCTGCGCCGGGCGAAGCGAATCGCGCCGCCGCGCAGGCGAATGCACAGGACGTGGCGCGGCGGGCAGGCGTGCGCTGGATCGGGCCCGATGCGCTTGCGACGCTCGAGGCGGCGGGCCGGACGGTCCACCGCTTCGACGTCCGTACGCCCGAAGAGTACGAGGCCGGCCACCTGCCGGGCTTCGCCAGCGCGCCCGGTGGCCAGCTGGTGCAGGAAACCGATCACCACGTGCCGGTGCGCGGCGCACGCATCGTGCTCGCCGATGACGATGGCGTTCGCGCCCCGATGACGGCGTCGTGGCTGGCGCAGATGGGATGGGAGGTGTACGTCGTGGAGGCGCAGCCTGCAACGGCGCGCAGTGCGCTGGGTGCGGCGCCGGCCGATCATGCGGCTGCGCCGTCGGTGAGCGGGATCACGCCGGCCAGACTGGCCCATGCGTTGGACGCGTCGGAAGACATTGCCGTGATCGACGTCACGACCAGCGCCACTCACGCGAAGCGTCACATTCCGGGCGCCTGGTTCGCGATCCGTGCGCAACTGGGGCAGGCACTGGACGTGATCCCCGCCGCGCGCCGCTACGTGCTGACCTGCGGCAGCAGTCTGCTCGCGCGCTTTGCGGCTGCCGATCTGCGCGCCTTGCTCGCTGCACGCGGCCGCGATGCCGAGGTGGTCGTACTGGAGGGCGGCAATGCCGCATGGTTCGCCGCCGGCCTGCCGACGGAAACCGGATGGCGCCGCCTCGCAACACCGGCGACCGACCGCTACCGCCGCCCGTACGAAGGCACGGACGCGCCAGCGGAGGCGATGCAAGCCTACCTGGACTGGGAATTCGGGCTCGTCGCTCAGCTCGCTGCAGACGGCACGCATCACTTCAAAGTGATCTAGGCGCAATCGGGTTTCGCCCTGCTTCAGGGTCAAGTGGGCGCCCGTCGGGCCGCACTCCGGCGCCGCACTAGACTAGCCGCCATTCAGGAGTTTCCAAATGGCAGTTACGCAAGAGGCGCTCGCGCAGGCGCTCAAGTCGGTCCTCGACCCCAATACCGGCAAGGATTTCGTCAGCACCAAGGCGCTGAAGAACGTTCAAATCCACGAAGGCGAGGTGTCCTTCGACATCGAGCTGGGCTATCCGGCCAAGAGCCAGATGCCCGCCCTGCGCAAGGCGCTGGTGGCTGCGGCCAAGACGGTGGCGGGCGTGGAGAACGTGTCGGTCAACATCGCGACCAAGGTCATCAGCCACGCCGTGCAGCGCGGCGTGCAGCTGATGCCCAACGTGAAGAACATCATCGCCGTCGCTTCGGGCAAGGGCGGCGTCGGCAAGAGCACGACGGCGGCCAACCTGGCGCTCGCGCTCGCGGCCGAAGGCGCCAGCGTGGGTCTGCTCGATGCCGACATCTACGGCCCGAGCCAGCCCATGATGCTGGGCATCGACCGCCGGCCCGAGAGCGAGGACGGCAAGACCATGGAGCCGCTGGAGAACCACGGCGTGCAGGTCATGTCGATCGGCTTCCTGGTCGACCAGGACGAAGCCATGATCTGGCGCGGCCCGATGGCCACGCAGGCGCTGGAGCAGTTGCTGCGCCAGACCAACTGGAAGGATCTCGACTACCTCATCGTCGACATGCCGCCCGGCACCGGCGACATCCAGCTCACGCTGTCGCAGCGCGTGCCGATGACGGGCGCGGTGATCGTCACCACGCCGCAGGACATCGCGCTGCTCGATGCCAGGAAGGGCATCAAGATGTTCGAGAAGGTCGGCGTGCCGATCCTCGGCATCGTCGAGAACATGGCGGTGCACGTGTGCTCGAACTGCGGCCACGTCGAGCACATCTTCGGCGCCGAGGGCGGCAAGAAGATGGCCGAGCAGTACAACATGGACTATCTCGGCGCGCTGCCGCTGGACATCAACATCCGCCTGCAGGCCGACAGCGGCAAGCCGACCGTGGTAGCGGACCCCGACGGCGAGGTGGCGGGCATCTACAAGTCCGTCGCGCGTCGCGTCGCGGTGGGCATCTCGGAAAAGGCCAAGGACTTCTCCGCCAAGTTCCCGACCATCACGGTCAGCAAGAACACCTGAGCGAGCGCACTGCCGCATGAACCTGCTCGCTTCGATGCGTTACCTCGTCGCGCTCGACGAGCATCGCCACTTCGGCCGCGCGGCGCAGGCCTGTCACATCACGCAGCCGGCGCTGTCGAATGCACTGCGCGCCCTGGAGGCGGAGTTCGGCGTGGTCATCGTCAAGCGCGGCCGCACCTACGCCGGGTTCACGCACGAGGGTGAGGCCGTGCTGGCGGCGGCCCATCGCATGCTGCACGAGAACGAGGTCCTGCATCAGTTACTGAAGAGCGAGGAGGGCCATCCACGCGGCAGCCTGCGCATGGCCGCCGTGCCGACCGCCATCCCGCTGCTGGCGCGGTTTGCGGCGCGGCTGCAGGCGCGCCATCCGGGCATCGTGCCCATCGTGCTGACCATGAGTTCGCTGGAACTCGAAGCGGGACTGGAAAGCCTGTCGCTCGACATGGCCCTGGGCTACACCGAGCGCATGCATCTGCGTGATGTCAAGCTCACGGCCTGGCCCCAGAGCATCGAGCACTATTTTCTGCTGCGCCGTGCCACGCGGACCGGTACGACGGCCCTGCACATCGGCGATCCGATCGGTTGGGCCGAGGCCGCCCGGCAGCCGCTGTGCCTGCTGACGCCCGAAATGCACAACCGCTCCATCGTCGACCAAGCCTTCAAGGCGGCGGGCGCGGCGGTGACGCCCGCCATCGAGACCAATTCCGTGCTGACCCTGGCCCTCAGCGTGGTGTCGGGCAGTGTCTGTGCCGTGTTGCCGGGCGCGATGGTGGATGCCGTTCGCGGCCATGGTCAGCTCGAGGCACTGCCGCTTGTGGCGCCGGAGATACACACGCCCATCGGCTTCATGACCCAGACGGTGGTGCGGCCTTCGCGCGCGCTGGAGGCGGCGCTGGCGCTGGTCCAGAGTCAGGACTGGCAGCAGGAGGCTGCCGCGCACAGCGGCTCGCTCCGCGGCTGAGCCTGGGTGCCGGGCCGCCCGGCACGTCATTTCCGAATTGAATCACTTCATGTGTGGATTCAATTTGCCAACAGCGCCGGGGCGCCCGACAGTCGGACAGGCCGTGCCCCCGTGCGGCCTTACTCCTATTTCACGGCCGAGGCAAATGATTCACCCAGGCACCCACGACAAGATCCAGGCGATTCCCCTCGCCACGCCCGACCAGATGCGCGACCGCATCCGTCGCAAGAGCAAGCTCAAGGGGCGGCAGCCCGAGGAGGCCGCATTGGCGCAGGTGCGAACGCTGATCGGCCTGCGTCCCCCGGACGGCTACCCGCGCGACCTGCTGATCGAGCACCTTCACCGGCTCAACGACGCGCACGGCTGCCTGCACGACCACCATCTCGTGGCGCTGGCGTCGCTGACCAACATTCCGATGGCCGAGGTCTACGAGGTCGCGACCTTCTATCACCACTTCGAGGTCGTGCGCGGCGACGAGGCGGCTCCGGGACTGACGGTGCGTGTGTGCGACGGCCTGGCGTGCGAACTGGCCGGAGCGCAGGACCTCCTCGCGCGGCTGCCTGCCTTGCTCGGCGCGGAGGGCCACGGCGATGTGCGCGTGATCTCGGCGCCCTGCATCGGCCGCTGCGAGCAGGCGCCTGCGGTGGCCGTGCATCAGCGCGCGGTGCCGCTGGCGACGGCCGGCAAGGTGCTGCAGGCGTTGGCGTCCTCCTCGACTTCCGGCGTGCAGGAGCCCGTGCAAGCGACCACCAACTTCGTGCCCGCATCGTTGGCGGAGCAAAGCATCTCGCCGCCGCCCGATGCCGTCGAGGCCTTGCCCGCATTCACCGACTACGCCACCTACCGCGCCAGCGGCGGTTACGCGCTCGCGGCGGCGCTGGTCAATGGCGAGGAGAACGCCGAAGCCGTCATCAAGGCCATGGAAGACTCGGGCCTTCGGGGGCTGGGCGGGGCCGGATTTCCGGCAGGCCGCAAGTGGCGCATCGTGCGCGACCAGCCCGCGCCCAAGCTCATGGCAGTCAACATCGACGAGGGCGAGCCCGGCACCTTCAAGGACCGCACGTACCTCGAACGCGATCCGCACCGCTTCCTCGAAGGACTGCTGATCGCCGCGCAGATCGTCGGCATCGATGCCTGCTACATCTACCTGCGCGACGAATACCACGACTGCCGCGTACTGCTGCAGGCGGAACTGGCCAAGCTCAAGGCGAATCCGCCCTGCGAGCTGCCGAAGATCGAACTGCGTCGCGGTGCCGGCGCGTACATCTGCGGCGAGGAGTCCGCGATGATCGAGAGCATCGAAGGCAAGCGCGGCGAACCGCGCATGCGCCCGCCCTACATCGCGCAGGTCGGCCTGTTCGGGAGGCCGACACTGGAGCACAACTTCGAGACGCTCTACTGGGTCCGCGACATCGTCGAGAAGGGCCCGCAATGGTTCAGCGGCTTCGGTCGCCATGGGCGCAAGGGCCTGCGCAGCTTCAGCGTGAGCGGGCGCGTGAAGCATCCGGGCGTCAAGCTCGCGCCAGCGGGCATCACGGTGCAAGAACTGATCGACGAATACTGCGGCGGCATGCTCGAGGGTCACACGCTGCACGCCTACTTGCCCGGCGGCGCGTCGGGCGGCATCCTGCCGGCGAGCATGAACGACATCCCACTGGATTTCGACACGCTGCAGCCGCACGGCTGCTTCATCGGGTCCGCCGCCGTGATGGTTCTGAGCCAGCACGATCGCGCGCGCGATGCCGCGCTCAATGTCATGCGTTTCTTCGAGCACGAGAGCTGCGGCCAGTGCACGCCCTGCCGCGTCGGCACGGCCAAGGCCGCCGCGCTGATGCAGGCACCCGTGTGGGACAACGCCACGCTGGAGGATCTCGCGCAGGTGATGGGCGATGCCTCCATCTGCGGGCTCGGACAGGCGGCGCCGAATCCGATCCGCAGCATCCAGAAGTACTTCCCGCAGGAGATTGCATGAACGCGCCCACCACGCTCGCGGAATTGCTGCCGCAGACGATCGAGTTCCAGCTCGACGGCCGCAGGGTCGAGGCCATCGAGGGCGAGACCATCCTGAAGGCCGCGCAACGCCACGGCATCGACATCCCCCATCTTTGCTACAAGGACGGGCTACGGCCCGACGGTAACTGCCGCGCCTGCGTGGTCGAGGTTAAAGGCGAGCGGACGCTGGCGCCGAGCTGCTGCCGCGCCGTGACGTCCGGCATGGAAGTTCAGGCCACCAGCGAGCGCGCCGTGAAGAGCCAGAAGATGGTGGTCGAGATGCTGCTGTCGGACATGCCGGATGCAGGATACAAATGGAACGATGCGGGGGTGGCGGAGGCCGAGCATCCCCATCCCAACGCGCCTGGCCAGCACGGTGAACTCAGCGACTGGGCCGAGCGCCTCGGCATCGAGGTTCGCCCCGCGCTCAAGGCCCTGCGCCGCGAGCAGCCCGCTGCCGATGTCTCGCACCCGGCCATGGCGGTCAACCTCGACGCCTGCATCCAGTGCAATCGCTGCGTGCGCGCCTGCCGCGAGGAGCAGGTCAACGATGTCATCGGCTACGCCCTGCGCGGCGGGGACTCGAAGATCGTCTTCGACCTCGACGATCCGATGGGCGACAGCACCTGCGTGGCCTGCGGCGAATGCGTGCAGGCCTGCCCGACCGGCGCGCTCATGCCCAAGAGCCACATCGGTTCGCAACTGGTCGATCGCAAGGTGGATTCGGTCTGCCCCTTCTGCGGTGTGGGATGCCTGATCACCTACAACGTCAAGGACGAGAAGATCGTCAGCGTCGAGGGCCGGGACGGCCCGGCCAACCACAGCCGGCTTTGCGTGAAAGGCCGCTTCGGCTTCGACTACGCGCATCATGCGCAGCGGCTCACCAAGCCGCTGATCCGAAAGCCCGGCGTGCCCAAGCACTTCGACGATGCGCCGCGCCCCGGCGACTGGAGCGGGGCCTTCCGTGAAGCGACCTGGGAAGAGGCGCTCGCGTTGACGGCCGGCAAGCTCAAGAGCCTGCGCGACGCGCACGGCAAGAAGGCGCTCGCCGGCTTCGGCTCCGCCAAGGGCAGCAACGAAGAGGCCTACCTGTTCCAGAAGCTGGTGCGCACCGGCTTCGGCAGCAACAACGTCGACCATTGCACGCGGCTGTGCCATGCGTCGAGCGTCGCGGCGCTGCTCGAAGGCGTGGGCTCCGGCGCGGTGAGCAACCAGGTCAACGACGTGGAGCACGCGGAGCTGATCTTCATCATCGGCTCCAACCCGACCGCGAACCATCCGGTGGCCGCCACCTGGATGAAGAACGCCGCGAAGCGCGGCGCGAAGATCGTGCTCGCCGACCCGCGGCGCACCGACATCAGCAGGCACGCGTGGCGCACCCTGCAGTTCAAGGCCGACACCGATGTCGCGATGCTCAATGCGCTCATCCATGCGGTGATCGACGAAGGGTTGGTGAACGAGGCCTTCATCCGTGAACGTGCCAGCAACTTCGAGGCATTGCGCGAGAACGTCAAGGGCTACAGCCCCGAGGCGATGGCGCCGATCTGCGGCATCCCGGCGGAGACCTTGCGCGAGGTGGCCCGCGCCTTCGCGACCGCCAAGGGCGCCATGGTGCTGTGGGGCATGGGCATCAGCCAGCACGTGCACGGCACCGACAACGCGCGGTGCCTGATCGCACTGGTCACCGTCACCGGCCAGATCGGCAAGCCCGGCTCCGGCCTGCATCCGCTGCGCGGGCAGAACAATGTGCAGGGCGCGAGCGATGCGGGGCTGATCCCGATCGCGTTCCCCAACTACCAGCGCGTCGACGACGCGGGTGCGCATGCGTGGTTCGAGAAGTTCTGGGGCGTGCCGCTCGATGACAGGATCGGCTACACGGTGGTCGAGATCATGCACAAGGCGCTGGCGCCGGACGACGATCCGCACAAGATCCGTGGCATGTACATCATGGGCGAGAACCCGGCGATGAGCGACCCGGATCTGAACCACGCGCGCCATGCGCTGGCGAGCCTGGAGCACCTGGTCGTGCAGGACATCTTCATGACCGAGACCGCGTGGCTGGCCGACGTGGTGCTTCCTGCGAGCGCATGGCCCGAGAAGACCGGCACAGTGAGCAACACGGACCGCATGGTCCAGCTTGGCAAGCGCGCGCTGAACCCGCCGGGCGATGCGAAGCCCGATCTCTGGATCATCCAGGAGATCGCGCGGCGCATGGGCCTGCCGTGGAACTACGAGGGCGAGGAATGCGGTGTCGCCGCGGTCTACGAGGAAATGCGCCAGGCCATGCATGCGGCCATCAGCGGGATCACGTGGGACCGGCTGGAGCGCGAGTCCAGCGTGACCTATCCCTGCCTGAGCGCGGACGACCCCGGCCAGCCGACCGTGTTCATCGAAAGCTTCCCGACCGCGGACGGCCGCGTGAAGCTCGTGCCAGCCGACATCATCCCGGCCGATGAGCGGCCCGATGCGGCGTATCCGTTCGTGCTCATCACTGGCCGGCAACTGGAGCACTGGCACACCGGCAGCATGACGCGTCGCGCCACGGTGCTCGATGCGCTGGAGCCGATCGCGACGGCGTCGATGAACCAGGCCGACCTGCAGGCCATGGGCCTGGAGCCGGGCGACGTGGTCACGATCCAGTCGCGACGCGGCGAGGTGGCGATCCATGTTCGGCGCGACGACGGCACGCCGAACGGCGCGGTGTTCGTGCCTTTCGCGTACTACGAGGCGGCGGCCAACCTGATGACCAATGCGGCGCTCGATCCCTTCGGGAAGATCCCGGAGTTCAAGTACTGCGCGGTGCGCATCCTTCGCGGTGGCGCGCCCACGGCGGAGGTCGGCTACGGGACGGGCTCGACGACAGGGGACAATGCGCCCCAGACATGGACAGCCTTGACCTGATCAGGACCTTCCGCGAAGTCGCCTCGCACGGCAGCTTTTCGCGTGCCGCCATCAAGCTCGATGTGTCGAAGGCCACGGTGAGCAAGTACATCGCCGAGCTGGAGACGCGGCTGGGCGTGCGCCTTCTCAACCGCTCGACGCGGGCGGTGAGCCTCACCGATGCCGGCTCGCTGCTGCTCGAACGCAGCAAGCCGATGATGGAGATGTTCGAGCTCACCCAGGCGGAGGTGCAGGAGCATGCGAGCCGGCCGACCGGGCGGCTGCGCATTTCGGCGCCCCTCGGGGCGGGGCAGGGCGACCTGCCGAAGTGGATCGGCGAGTTCATGGGCCACTATCCCGACGTCAGCATCAGCCTGCACCTGACCAACCGGACGCTCGACATGGCGGAGGAGGCGATTGACCTGGCGCTCCACTTCGGCCCGATCGAGGACGAGAACCTGATCGTGCGCAAGCTGGCGCGCCGCAGTCTGGTGGTGTGCGCGTCGCCGGTGTACTGGAAGAAGCATGGCAAGCCGGAGCACCCGAGCGATCTCGCGAATCACGATGCCCTGACGCAGTCGCGCCTCGGCCTGCATCCGCAGTGGCGCTTCGAGGTCGACGGCAAGCCTTTCGACGTGCCGGTGAAGACGCGCATGGACGCCACCGAGTCCGCGCCGCTGATCCAGGTCGCGATGCAGGGCTTCGGCGTGATCTACATGGCGGAGATGCTGGTGCAGCCCCACATCGACCATGGCGAACTGGTGCCGGTGCTGCAGGACTACGTGCGCAGCGACATGTGGCTTTCGGCCGCATACCTCCAGCGGCGCCACAACAGCGCGGCGCTGCGTGCGCTGCTCGATTTCCTGGAATCGCGCTTCAGGGGGCGGGGCAAGACCGGGAGTTGAGCCCGGGCCCCGGAGCCGCTTGTCGAAAGGGGTCGCCAGCACCCGACCTGATCGCTACGATGGCCCCCAGCCGGCACCCGGCTCACAACAACAACGGAGACACCCATGCACCTACGCCTTAGCGCTTTCCATGCGCTCGCACTCGCCACCCTGTCCGCAGCGGCAACCCTGTCCGGCTGCAGCACGACGCCCGCCGGGTCGCGCCAGCTGATGCTGGTCGCCAACGACGAGAAGCAAAGCTGGAGCGACGCGGGCGCAGTCGTCCTCGGCGCGCCGGGCCGCGACACCCTGCAGGTGATCGACATCGGCACCGACCCGCTCGCGCCGCGCTCGCTGGTCACGCTGCCGCTGGACAACACCATCGCCGGGCCGCCGACCAACCTGGCCATCACGGCCGACGAGAAGCTGGCGCTGGTCGCGAACTCCGTCAACGTGGTCGAGGAAAACGGCGTGCGCAAGCAGGTGCCCGACAACCGCCTGTTCGTCATCGACCTCACGGCCACGCCGCCGAAGCTCATCGACACCGTCGCCGTGGGCAAGCAACCCTCGGGGCTGTCGATCAACCCCGCGGGCACGCTCGCGCTGGTCGCAAACCGCGCCGACAACTCGATCAGCGTGCTGCGGATCGCGGGCCAGAAGGTCACGCTGATCGATACCGTCGCGATCGGCGAGTCGGTCTCGCATGTGCGCTTCACGCCCGACGGCCGGCGTGCGCTGGCATCCAAGTTCCCTAACCACAAGATTGCGCTGCTCGATGTCAACGGCGAGAAGGTCACCTACAACAAGGTCGATCTCGCCGCGGGCCTTTGGCCCTACAACGTCGACGTGACGCCGGACGGCAAGCTCGCGCTCACCGCCGACAACGGCAACTCGGGGGCCTCCGACGGGCAGATCGACACCGTGAGCGTGATCGACCTGGAGGCCACGCCGCCGCGTGTCATCGACAAGGTGGTGGTCGGCGATGGCCCGGAGGGCCTGGCCGTGAGCCCGACCGGCAAGTTCGCGGTTGCCGTCCTGCTGCGTGGCAGCAATGCCGCCAAGAACGCGTACTTCTACAACCGCAACGGCTCGGTGGTCGCGCTCAAGATCGACGGCAAGAAGGTGACGCGCGGCAACGAAGTCGAAGTGCGCGGCCTGCCCGAAGGCGCGGTATTCAGCGCGGACGGCAAGTACCTCTACGTCGGCAATTTCATCGACCAGGACATCACCATCCTGCGCGTGGATGGCGACACGCTGGTGAACACCGGCAAGTCCTTCGGGCTTGCGGGCCATCCGGCGTCGATGCGGGGCCGCGTCACCCACTGAACGCCCGGGCAGGGAGGTAGGCGACGGGTGTGCGGAAACTTACCGGCCCTGCGATGAACAAGAATGGATTAAGCCTTCTGTTTCCGTCTTCCGAAACGAGACCCGCGTCCTAAGCTCGATGCCATTCCAATAACGAGAGGAATGGCTATTTATGCCAAGACTGATCATCCTGGCCCGGCACGCCAGTGTCCGGCAGGTCAACATCGCGGGGCCGCTCACCACCATCGGGCGCTCAGGCAGCAACAGGGTATGCATCGACAGTGAACGGGTGAGCCGGCATCACGCCGCCATCCAGTGGACGGGCGAGGGCTTCATGCTGACCGACATGGGCAGCCGCAACGGCACCTGGGTCAACAATGAAAAGGTGCGGGCGCACACCTTGCGCAACGGCGACGCGATCGTTGTCGGCGATTGCCAACTGCGCTTTCTCTTCAGCAGCAGGACACTGCCGCCGGTCGAAGCCCTGCGCTTGTTGACGGCGCCGGATGCCCTCCTGCAGTTCGAGGAAAGGGAAGCGCACAGCGGAAGGGGAAGACTCCCGAGCGGCCGGATCGGACTCGACAGCCGCACCTTCGTGCGTTGAGATTCAGGCGAACTGGGCGGCGACCGGTTGGCGTTGCGCCGCCGGCACGGCAACGGGAACAGAAGCAGCCGCGGCGGCACGCGGGCGGCGCTCGTCGATCAGCCGGGCGGCCAACTGCGCCGCCATCTCGAGCTTCTTGAGGTCTCGCGCCTCGACGCCTGGATCCGGATTGAAACTGGAGGAATAAAAGGTGCCATACATCGCCCCGCTGGCAAGCACCACGGGCGCGCTGAGGTAGCAGCCCGACGGAACGCGTGCGCTCAACACCTGTTTGCAAAAAGCCAGTTCCAACGGCTCGGCCTGCTCATCGATGAACTGGGCGCGGTGCGAGGTCTGCATGCGGTGCGACACGCGCTGCCCGTCGTTGACTTCGCAGGCAAATGCAGCCTCCATGGCGTGCTGGTCGCGCAATAGCTTCAGGACCTGGTGGACCGCCGGTTCGAGCAGCGGGTCGCACGAATCCGGCGTCGCGATGAGCAGGTCGGACACCTTCACCTCGAGGGCGGCAAGTCCGTCATCGTTCTCGTAGTAGCTCATGCGGGGCCTCTTCGTTGGAATGGCTTGATTGAAACGCACAACGACGTGAATCCTCGGAAATGAGAACTATGGTTTCTCTTTGAGGCCGACTTTTGTCACAAAAGTAATACTTCAATTAACATTTAGAAACCCTTTGAGCCCAATCCCGCGCCGGCGGGCGACGTTTTCGCATCGGCTATCGTCCGGACTATGGAGATTCCCGAAACCCCCGTCGCAAGCACCCGGCCGGCGGCACTCGACGTCGCGGTCGTGATGCGGCGCGATCGGCTGCACGGCCCGTCGAGCCACTGGCAACCGTGGCGCTGGACGCTTGACGCCGTGCTGCCGGATAAACCCGGCTTCGGCGAGCAGCCGCGCCTCCTGGAAGACCACGACGGGGAGCAGCGCTGGCTGCATCCCGGCTTCAAGGTCGAACTCTTCCGCGACGAGGCCGAGGGCTACCACCTCAATGCCACTGCCCCGGCGCCGTGCTGGTTCGTGCTCTGGCGCATGGAGGAGGAAGCGACCCTCGCGCCCGAACCGATCCCGCGGCCGGTGGTCGTGACCCTCAGCTATTACGAAGCCGGGCGCTGGCTCGATGCGCAGGAAACCGTCGAGCAGGTGCCGGCGCCCCAGGAGGTCGTCGATTGGCTCCGTGCCTTCGTGCAGGAGCACTACCTGGTCGAACCCAAACGGCGCAAGCGGCCCGAAAGTTTCCGGCCGCTCGTGGACCGATTCGGCAATGCGGCCAGCGTGTCGACCGAGAAGAAGCGTGGCCGGGGAGCGGGCGATGTCTGAAGGGTTCTTCGACCGCTGGTCGCGGCGCAAGCAGCAGGTGCGTGCCGGGGAGGTGCCAGAGGATCCGAAGCCGGAATCCGGACCCGATGCTTCACCGGCGGCCGCGACGCCCGTGTCCGTCCAGGCGGTGCAGGTATCGGCGCCTTCGGCCGATCTCCCGCCCGAGCCGCCGCCACTCACCCTGGACGATGCAGAGGCATTGACCATCGACTCGGATTTCAAGCCTTTCGTGGCAAAAGGCGTCGCGCCGGAGGTCAAGAACGCCGCTTTCAAGAAGCTGTTTGCCGATCCTCACTTCAACGTGATGGACGGCCTGGACACCTACATCGACGACTATTCCAAGCCGTCGCCCCTGCCCGAGAGCGTGCTGCGCCAGATGGCGAGCGCGAAATTCCTGAATCTCTTCGACGAAGAGCCCGAAAAGCCCGCAACGCCTGAAGAAACCCCTAGGGATGATGGCTTGCCGGGCGTGGCACAGTCGAGCGATCCCGAGCCCCTTCCCAGCCCGCCGGTTGCCGATGCGCAACCTGCCAGCCAAGAACCTGATGACCACCACGCTGATCTGCGACTGCAACAAGACGATGCCCCTCGAGCCGAAGACGCTCGGGACGGCGCTGGCTGAAACACTGCCCCTTCATTCCGCGCTGTGCCGCCGCGAGGCGGCTTCGTTCCAGCGTGCCATTCAATCCGGCGACGACGTGGTGGTCGCCTGTACGCAGGAGAAGCGCCTGTTCGGCGAACTGGCCGGGCAGACGCCCGAGGCCACGTCGCCGATCCGTTTCGTCAACATCCGAGAGACCGGTGGCTGGAGCCGCGATGCGAAGAGCGCCATGCCGAAGATCGCGGCGCTGCTCGCTGCCGCCAGCCTCCCCGATCCGGACCCCGTCGCGACGGTGAGCTACGCGAGTCAGGGGCGGTTGTTGATCATCGGCGCGCTGGACGCGGCGGAGAAGGCCGCGGTCCTGGTGGCCGATACCCTCGACGTGACGATCTTTTCGCAAGGCCCGGGCGAACTGGGCGGCGCGCAGGAACGCCGCTGGCCCGTGGCCGCGGGGCGGATCGATTCACTCGCGGGAAGGCTCGGCGCATTCAAGCTGAACTGGACCCGCGACAACGGGATCGACCTCGACCTCTGCACCCGCTGCAACGCCTGCGTGGCCGCGTGCCCCGAGCAGGCCATCGGCCTCGACTACCAGATCGACAACGCCAGGTGCACTTCGCACCGCGATTGCGAGCGCGCCTGCACCGTGGCCGGCGCCATCAATTTCGGCCGCGCGCCCGAACAACTCGATGGCGCTTTCGACCTCGTGCTCGACCTCGGTGCCACGCCGGTCATCGACTGGCACGCGCCGCCGCAGGGCTACTTCCATCTGCCCGGCGGTATGGCGCATGCGGAGGGGTTGCAGACGTTGCTGCGCCTGCGCGAGATGGTCGGCGAGTTCGAGAAGCCGAAGTTCTTCGACTACAAGCAGAAGCTCTGCGCGCACAGCCGCAACGAGGTCGTCGGCTGCAATGCCTGCATCGAGGTCTGCTCCGCCCATGCGGTGTCGAGCGACAAGGAACGTCAGCGCATCGTCGTCAACCCGAACCTCTGCGTCGGCTGCGGCGCCTGCACCACCGTGTGCCCGACCGGCGCACTGGGCTACACCTATCCGCGCGCGCCCGACCAGGGCCTCAAGCTGCGCACGTTGCTGTCCACCTACGCGGGCGTCGGCGGTCGCGATGCCGCACTGCTCCTGCATAGCCAGGAAGCCGGGCAGGCGCTGGTGGAGCAGCTCGGGCGCCAGGCCCAACTCGGCAAGGCGCAGGGCGTGCCGGCGAACGTGATTCCCGTCGGCCTCTTCCACGCCGCGAGCGCTGGCATCGACCTGTGGCTCAGCGCCGTGGCGTTCGGCGCTTCGCAGGTGGTCGTGTTGAGCACGGGGGATGAAGCGCCGCAGTACGTCGCCGCGCTCAAGGAGCAGATGGAGATCGCGCAGACGCTGCTGCTCGGACTCGGCTACACGGGCACGCATTTCAAACTCATCGAAGCCGATTCAGTGGCGACGCTCGACAGTGCACTCGCCGCGCTGCGCGGCACCCGGCAGCAGGTGCCCGCGAAGGCAGCCCGCTATGCCGTCGGCGCCGAGAAGCGCAGCACGCTCGAACTCGCGCTCGATCACCTGGTGGACGAATCGCCGACGCTGAACACACCCGCTGCCGAGCGGGTCGCGATCCCCTTGCCGCAAGGCTCGCCCTTCGGCGCCATCGCGGTGGACAAGGACAAGTGCACCCTGTGCCTCGCCTGCGTCAGCGCCTGCCCCGCGAGCGCGCTGCAGGACAACCAGAACGCGCCGCAGCTTCGCTTCGTCGAAAAGAATTGCGTGCAGTGCGGGCTGTGCGAAACCACCTGTCCCGAAAACGCGATCTCGCTGGTGCCGCGCCTGCTGGTATCGCCGGAGCGCAAGCAACCGGTCGTGCTGAACGAGGCCAAGCCCTGGTCCTGCGTCCGTTGCTCGAAGCCCTTCGGCACCCAGAAGGCGATCGAGGCCATGCTCGGCAAGCTGGCCGGTCACGCCATGTTCCAGGGCGAGGCGCTGGAGCGTTTGAAGATGTGCAGCGATTGCCGGGTCATCGACCTGTACAGCGCGCAGAACGAAATGAAGATCACACAGCTATGAGCGAGAGTTTCCCGGTTACCTCGGCCCTTGACGAAGAGATCGCACGCGCCGAACTCTATGGATTGCTGGCGCGCCTCTGGTACGCCGCGCCCGACGCGGAGTTGCTCGAGGCCTTCCAAGTCGCGCCGACCGAAGCGCCCGCCGCCGGCGCATTTTTGGAAGAGCCCTGGCGGCAGCTTGTCGGCGCCGCGCGCGGCATCGATGCGGCCGCGGCGCGCGACGAATACGACACGCTTTTCGGCGGCATCGGCAAGCCGGAGGTCTATCTTTTTGGCTCGCACTATCTGAGCGGCTTCCTCAACGACAAGCCACTGGCACATCTGCGCAACGATCTGGATCAGATCGGTCTTGCACGGGACGTGTCGATTCCCGAAACGGAAGATCACATTTCCTGTCTTTGCGAAGTCATGCGCTATCTCATCGCCGGAGAAGACGTGGCGGTGGCGAACCTGACCCGGCAACGAGCCTTTTTCTCGACCCATGTCCAGTCATGGCTGCCAGCCTTGTGCGACGCCGTGTCGCAACACCCCAGAGCCCGGTTCTATGCCGCGCTGGCAGGGTTTACCCGCGCTTTCGCGGAGGTCGAGAGCCAAGGCTTCGACATGCTGGACTGATATCGAGGGGTATTCGGGATAGCACTTGTTAGGGTCTCGACTAGTATCCAAACGTATGTAACTGGTTTCATATCTCGTTCAGCCTAAGCCACTCCTGGAGCAGTCATGCAGGACAGCCATTCCGCCGGCCCTCAGCCGGCATCCCGCCGGGGATTCTTCATCGGCGCCGCCACGGTCGGCGCCGCCGCAGCAGCCGTCACGGTGCTGCCCAAGGTCGTCGAGGCGCCAGCCGCCCCGGCAGCACCCGAACTCAAGCCTCCGCCCGAGAAGGGCGGCGGCTACTCGCTGAGCGAACACGTCAAGCGCTACTACAAGACCACGTCGGCTTGAAAAAACGAGGCAATACACGATGCTACTGACCAAGAAAGCGTCTGGCGCCACGCGTGACGGCGCTTCTCCCTCCACGTCGCCCTTTGTCCACAGCCTGCGGCGCGGCCTTTCCAACGCACTGCCGACCATGGACCGGCGCTCCTTCCTGCGCCGCTCCGGCCTGGGTGTCGGCGTCGGCCTCGCGGCCGGCCAACTCACGCTGATCCGCAAGTCCAACGCCGCCGAAGGCCGGCCGACCGCCGTCGGCGCCGGCAAGGTCGAGGTCCGGCGCACCATCTGCTCGCACTGCTCCGTCGGCTGCGCATCGGATGCCATCGTCGAGAACGGCGTGTGGGTCCGGCAGGAGCCGGTGTTCGATTCGCCGATCAACCTTGGCGCGCACTGCGCCAAGGGCGCGGCGCTGCGCGAACACGGCCACGGCGAATACCGCCTGCGCTATCCGATGAAGCTGGTCAACGGCAAGTACGAGCGCATCAGCTGGGACACCGCGCTCGACGAGATCACGGCCAAGCTCAAGGAGCTTTCGAAGGCCAGCGGGCCCGACTCGGTCTACTGGATCGGCTCCAGCAAGCACAGCAACGAGCAGTCCTACCTGATGCGCAAGTTCGTGAGCTTCTTCGGCAGCAACAACTGCGACCACCAGGCACGCATCTGTCACTCGACCACCGTCGCAGGCGTGGCGAATACATGGGGCTACGGCGCCATGACCAATTCGTACAACGACATGCGCAGTGCGAAGGTCGCGCTGTACATCGGCTCGAACGCGGCCGAGGCCCATCCGGTGAGCATGCTGCACATGCTGCATGCCAAGGAAAACGGCTGCAAGATGATCGTGGTCGATCCGCGCTTCACGCGCACGGCGGCCAAGGCCGACGAGTACGTGCGCATCCGCTCGGGATCGGACATTCCCTTCCTCTTCGGCGTGCTGTACCACATCTTCAAGAACGGCTGGGAAGACAAGAAGTACATCAACGACCGCGTCTTCGGCATGGACGAAGTGCGCGCCGACGTGATGGCGAAGTGGACGCCAGACAAGGTCGAGGAAGCTTGCGGCGTGAATGAGGCGCAGGTCCTCAAGGTCGCGACCTGGCTCAACGAGAACCGACCCGGCACCATCGTCTGGTGCATGGGCCAGACGCAGCACACGATCGGCAACGCCATCGTGCGCGCCTCGTGCATCCTGCAACTCGCGCTGGGCAACGTCGGCAGGTCGGGCGGCGGCACCAACATCTTCCGCGGCCACGACAACGTGCAGGGCGCCACCGACGTGGGCCCGAACCCCGACTCGCTGCCCGGCTACTACGGGCTGGTCGAAGGATCGTGGAAGCACTTCGCTGCGGCCTGGGGTGTGGACTTCGAGTGGATCAAGAGTCGCTACGCCTCGCCCGCGATGATGAGCAAGCCCGGCATCACCGTGTCGCGCTGGATCGACGGCGTGCTCGAGAAGAACGAACTGATCGACCAGGACTCGAACCTGCGCGGCGTGTTCTATTGGGGTCATGCACCGAACTCGCAGACCCGTGGTCTCGAGATGAAGCGGGCGATGGACAAGCTCGACCTGCTGGTGGTCGTCGACCCGTACCCGTCGGCGACTGCGGCCATGGCCGCGATGCCCGGCAGGCCCGAGGACCAGAACCCCAACCGCGCGGTCTACCTTCTGCCGGCCTGCACGCAGTTCGAGACCAGCGGCTCCGTCACTGCCTCGAACCGCTCGCTCCAGTGGCGCGAGAAGGTCATCGAGCCGCTGTGGGAAAGCCGCAGCGACCACATGATCATGCAGCAGTTCGCCGATCGCCTCGGCTTCGGCAAGGAACTGAGCAAGAACTACAAGATGCAGAAGGTCAAGGGCATGGACGAGCCCGTGCCCGAGGACATCCTGCGCGAGATCAACAAGAGCTGCTGGGCCATCGGCTACACCGGCCAGAGTCCCGAACGCCTGCAGGCGCATATGCGCAACATGGCGGCGTTCGACGTGCGCACGCTCAAGGCCAAGGGATCGATCAAGGACAAGGTCAATGGCTACGACATCACGGGCGACTACTTCGGACTGCCGTGGCCCTGCTACGGCACGCCGGAGCTAAAGCATCCGGGTTCGCCGAACCTGTACGACACGTCGAAACACGTCATGGACGGCGGCGGCAACTTCCGCGCGAATTTCGGCGTGGAGCGCAACGGCAAGAACCTGCTGGCCGAGGACGGATCGCATTCGCTCGGCGCTGCCATCACGACCGGCTACCCGGAACTCGACCACCTGCTGCTCAAGAAGCTCGGCTGGTGGGACGAACTTACCGAGGCCGAGAAGCCCAAGGCCGAAGGCAAGAACTGGAAGACCGACAGCTCGGGCGGCATGATCCGCGTGTTCATGAAGAACCACGGTTGCCATCCTTTCGGCAACGCCAAGGCGCGTGCATTGGTGTGGAACTTCCCCGACGCGATTCCGCAGCACCGCGAGCCGCTCTATGGCACGCGGCCGGACCTGGCGGCGAAGTACCCGACGCACGACGACAAGATGGCCTTCTGGCGCCTGCCCACGCTGTACAAGAGCGTGCAGCAGCGCAACATCGCGGACAAGATCGCGGAAAAGTTCCCGTACATCATGACCTCCGGCCGTCTGGTCGAGTACGAGGGCGGTGGCGAGGAAACGCGCTCCAACCCATGGCTCGCGGAGCTGCAGCAGCAGATGTTCATCGAAATCAACCCGCGGGTGGCCGCCGAGAAGGGCATCCGCAACGGCGAGCGCGCCTGGGTCCACACGCCGACCGGTGCGCGGCTCAACGTGCAGGCTCTGGTGACCGAGCGCGTCGGCCCCGACACGGTATTCATGCCCTTCCACTTCTCCGGCCACTGGCAGGGGGCGGACATGCTGGCGTACTACCCCAAGGGTGCGAACCCGATCGTGCGCGGCGAGGCGATCAACACCGGCACGACATATGGCTATGACAGCGTCACCATGATGCAAGAAACAAAGACGACGGTCTGCAACGTCGAGAAGGCATAAGGAGTCTGGTATGGCAAGAATGAAGTTCGTCTGCGACTCCGAGCGCTGCATCGAATGCAACGGCTGCGTCACGGCCTGCAAGAACGAGAACGAGGTTCCGTGGGGCGTGAACCGCCGCCGCGTGGTCACGCTCAATGACGGCGTGCCGGGTGAGCGCTCCATCTCCGTGGCCTGCATGCATTGTTCCGATGCGCCCTGCATGGCGGTGTGCCCGGTGCAATGCTTCTATCGCACTGAAGAAGGCGTGGTGCTGCACGACAAGGACGTGTGCATCGGCTGCGGCTATTGCTCGTACGCCTGCCCATTCGGCGCGCCGCAGTTTCCGTCGCAAGGCACCTTTGGTGCACGCGGCAAGATGGACAAGTGCACCTTCTGCGCCGGCGGCCCGGAAGAAAATGGCTCGCAGGCCGAGTTCGAGAAGTACGGCCGCAATCGCCTGGCCGAGGGCAAGCTGCCGGCCTGCGCCGAGATGTGCTCGACCAAGGCGCTGCTCGCGGGCGATGGCGACGTCGTCGCCGACATCTTCCGCACGCGCGTGGTTCATCGCGGCAAGGGCGCCGAAGTCTGGGGCTGGGGCACCGCCTACGGCTCGCAAACCGCCGGCACGCCGACCAACGGAGTTGCGAAATGAAGCGCGCGCTGGCAACGGCGGCGCTGATCTCGGTCGCGGTGTTCCTCGGCGCCTGCGGCGAGAAGCCGCAGACGAACGCCCATGGCGTCCGGCTGGACGCGGCCCCTTGGACCGGCACGGGCACGCAGCCCAACACCGGAACGGCTTTCACGGCGAGCGGCTGGCAGCCGGGGGACAGGGCGTCCTGGGAGCAGCACCTCAAGGTGCGCGCCCAGAACCAGAACGAATACAACCGGATCAACTGACCCGGAGGTTGCATGAGAAAAGTGCTTAACGCCCTGGCAATGGTCGCGGTACTCGGCTGCGGCATCGCCAATGCACAGACGCCGGACCCGTCCGCCGCACCCGCCGCGCCGGCAGCTGCCACAGCCGCACAGCCGGCGGGTGGCATCCGCAGCCAGAACATTTTCGACGTCAGGCCGGAAGCCAGCGCCGACCCGAACTTCCTCAACCAGACCAATGGCGAGCGCCAACGGGTGCAGCCGGGCAACAACGCGCCGATGTGGCGCCAGGTGAGTGGCGGCGTCACCGGCTTCAGCAGCCTTCCGGCCAGCGAGGCGCCCGAGGCGGGCAACCTGATCCAGCGCTTCGTCCAGTTTCCGGGCTCGCATTACACCAACGCCGGCGAAGCTTGGCGCCAGGTGCGGAACAACTGGATCATTCCGTACGGTGCGGCTCTGCTTTTTGTCACGCTGCTCGCACTGGCCATCTTCTACTTCACGCGCGGGCCGATCGGCCTGCATGGCCAGGAAACCGGCCGCAAGATCGAGCGATTCACACCCTTCGAGCGCGCCACGCACTGGTCGAACGCGACCGCCTTCGTCGTGCTGGCGATCTCGGGCATCGTGATGGCTTTCGGCAAGTTCTTCCTGCTGCCGGTCCTCGGCGGTGCACTATTCGGCTATCTGGCCTACGTGCTCAAGACCGTGCACAACTTTGTGGGACCGCTGTTCGTGGTGACGACGATCTTCATGATCTTCACCTTCATCCGCAGCAACTGGCCCAGCAAGGATGACCTGACCTGGCTCAGGCACGGCGGCGGTCTGTTCGGTGGCGACAAGGAGCCGCCGTCGCATCGATTCAATGCGGGCGAGAAGCTGGTGTTCTGGGGTGGCGTTCTGTTCCTCGGCAGCTTGGTCATCGGGTCGGGGCTCTTCCTCGACAAGCTGCTCCCAGGCTTCGTCTACACGCGCGGCGAGATGCAGATCGCGCACATGATCCACGCCGTCGCCACGCTGTGCATGATGGCCTTGATCCTGGGCCACATCTACATCGGCACGCTCGGCATGAAGGGCGCGTACAAGGCCATGCGCGAAGGCAATGTCGACGAGACCTGGGCCAAGGAGCATCATCCGCTCTGGTACGACGACATTGCGGCCGGCAAGATCCCGGCGCAGCGCAGCGCTCAGGCCCGCGACCCTGCGGCGGTGCAGGGCGTCCGGGTTGAAGGAAATCCCTCATGAAGAAAACTCTGAACCTCTGCGGTCTTTTGCTCGGCATGGCGGTCGCTTCCGCCGCCGTGGCCAAGCTCCCTGCACCGGCCGCCTCGCCCGAAGCCAAGCTCAAGGTGGCCGAGGCCGCTGCCAAGACGGCTTGGACCACCAAGGTCGACGCTTACCAACTGTGCCAGGCGCAGACCCGGGTGGCGAACCATGTCCGTGAAGGCCTGGCCGCAGCCGGCAAGCCCGTGCCGACCGCTACGCCGACGCCGCCTTGCACAGATCCTGGCCCCTTCGCCTTTGCGCCGCCCGCTGAAGTGAGGCCTATCGAAGCCTCGGGCGCCCATTCGCCCGCGACGACCGCCGCTTCGCCGCCGAGCTCCAACCAGACTTCGGCCGAGACGAATCCAGCGCCCAAGAAGTGAGGCTGCCTCGCCTGACGCAGGCCCAGGCGCCGCTCACGCGTGAGGTCGAGATCGTCGATGAGCATGGCGAACCGGGTGTCGTCTCCATTCCTGCCGAACGCGATCTGACGGTCTACGTCGACCGCCGCGAGCTCGTCACGCTGATGACGCTGGGCGCGCAACCCGAACTGCTGGTGCTCGGCTACCTGCTGAACCAGCGCCTCATCGAATCGGCCGCGGACGTCGAATCCATCACCGTCGACTGGGAGGTCGGCGCGGCTGCCGTCAGGACGCGCGCGGGCATCGATCGCATCGAGGAACGCACCGCGAAGAAGGTGGTCACCACCGGCTGCGGCCAAGGCAGCGTGTTCGGCGAACTCATGGCTGGCATCGATCGCCTCCAGTTGCCCGATACGCGCATGACGCAGGCGCAGCTCTATTCGCTGGTGAACGCGATCCGCCTCCAGGAGAGCACTTACAAGTCGGCCGGCTCGGTGCATGGCTGTGCGCTCTTCACGCTTCGCGACGACGGCGACGACGGCGACGAGGTGCAGATGCAGTGCTTCATCGAGGACGTGGGCCGACACAACGCCATCGACACCATCGCCGGCTGGATCGCGATGCAGCCGGCGAGCCAACTGGCCGGCGGGCGCGTGTTCTACACCACCGGCCGCCTGACCAGCGAGATGGTCATCAAATCGGCGCAGATGGGCGTGGCCATCGTCGTGTCGCGCAGCGGCATGACTCAAATGGGCCACGAGGTCGCCACGCGCGTGGGCCTTTGCGCGATCGGGCGGGCGACCAACCGGCGCTTCATCTGCTATGCCGGTGTGGACCGGCTCGTGCTGCAGCCCGAGCTGGCGGGTGCTCGGCCGGCGACCACTGCCTAAGACCTTCGGTTTGGCGGGCGGTGGCCGCTCGGCTATCGTCACGCCCCATGAATGCTTTCCTTCGCCTTGGCTGGCGCACGCTCTGGCGCGATCTTCGCGCGGGCGAGCTTCGTCTCCTGATCGTTGCGGTGCTGCTGGCGGTGGCGGCGCTCACGGCCGTGGGCTTCTTCGCCGACCGGCTCAAGGGAGGCTTGCAGCGCGACGCGCGCCAGTTGCTGGGCGGAGATGCGGTCCTCGCGACCGACAACCCGACGCCGGCTGTCTTCGTGGAGCGCGCGCGCGCCCTGGGTCTGGACGGCGCGAGTACCTACGGATTTCCAACCATGGCGCGTGCCGACGAGGCGCAGGGCGGCGCGAGCAAGCTGGTGGCCCTGAAGGCCGTCACGGCCGGCTACCCGCTGCGAGGCAACCTGCAGGTGGGCATCGATCCGGCCGCCCCGGGTCAGATCACCCGCGACGTGCCCACGCCCGGCGAGGCCTGGGTCGACGCCTCGCTGCTGGACTCGCTCTCGCTCAAAGTGGGTGACACGCTGCTGCTGGGCGATGCCGGCCTGCGCATCGCGCGCGTGATCACGCTCGAACCCGACCGCGGCGCCGGCTTCATGAGCTTCGCGCCGCGCGTCATGCTCAATCAGGCCGACGTGCCGCGCACAGGCCTCGTGCAGCCGGCGAGCCGCGTGAGCTACCGATTCGCGGTGGCCGGTGAACCTGCCGCGGTGAAGCGCTTCAGCGACTGGGCCGAAGCGACGATCAAGAAGGGCGAGGTGCGCGGCGCGCGGCTCGATTCCTTCGAGAGCGGCCGGCCCGAGATGCGCCAGACGCTGGATCGCGCGGAGAAGTTCCTCAACCTCGTCGCGCTGCTCGCTGCATTGCTTTCGGCCGTGGCCGTCGCACTGGCCGCGCGTGGTTTCGCCGCCAGCCACCTCGACGATTGCGCCATGCTGCGCGTGCTCGGCCAGAGCCAGCGCACCATCGCCGGCGCCTATGCCTTCGAATTCGCGGTGATCGGCGTGATCGCCAGCGCGCTGGGCGTGGCGATCGGGTTCGGCGTGCACTACGCGTTCGTGGTGCTGCTCGCGGGACTGGTGCAAAGCGCGCTGCCCGCGCCGACGCTCTGGCCGGTCATGTTCGGCTTCGGCGTGGGGCTCACGCTGTTGTTCGCCTTTGGCTTGCCGCCGGTGCTGCAACTCGCGCGCGTGCCGCCGCTGCGCGTGATCCGCCGCGACGTGGGCAACTTGAAGCCCGCGTCGATCGCCGTGCTCGGGCTGGGCGTCGCAGGCTTTGCCGCCTTGCTGGTGGCGGCCAGCAGCGACCTGAAGCTGGGGCTCATCGCCGTCGGCGGCTTCGCAGCGGCCGTGGCCGTGTTCGCATTGTTGAGTTGGATCGCCGTGATCCTGCTGCGCCGCAGCGTCAACGAGACGACGGCGCCGCGCTGGCTGGTGCTGGCCACGCGCCAGATCTCGGCAAGGCCTGCGTATGCAGTAGTGCAGGTCAGCGCGCTGGCCGTGGGTCTGCTCGCGCTGATCCTGCTGGTGCTGCTGCGCACGGACCTTGTGTCGAGCTGGCGCAAGGCCACGCCGCCGGATGCGCCGAACCGCTTCGTGATCAACGTGATGCCGGACCAGAGCGACGTGTTCCAGAAGACGCTGCGCGACAACGGCGTGCGCAAGTTCGACTGGTACCCCATGATTCGCGGCCGTCTGGTCGCCATCAACGACAAGCCGGTGTCGCCCGACGACTACACCGACGATCGCGCCAAGCGGCTCGTCGATCGCGAGTTCAACCTCAGCAACAGCGTGGAAGCACCGGCACACAACGTCGTCACTGCCGGTGCCTGGAAGCCGGGGGCCTCAGGCGAGGTGAGCGTCGAGGTAGGTCTCGCCGAGACGCTGGGCCTGAAGCTGGGCGACACGCTGCGCTTCGACATCGGCGGCATGCAGAACGACGCGCGCGTCACGTCGCTGCGCAAGGTCGACTGGGGCTCGATGCATGCGAACTTCTTCGTGATGTACACGGTGGCCTCGCTGGCCGACGTGCCCGTCACGTATATGGGCGCGTTCCGTGCGCCCGATGTGAAGGGCTTCGACAACGCGCTGGTGCGCACTTATCCGAACGTGACCAACGTCGACATGAGCGCGACGATCGGGCAGGTGCAGCGCGTGCTCGACCAAGTGATCCGTGCGGTGGAGTTCCTGTTCGGTTTCACGCTGGCGGCGGGGCTGGTCGTGCTGTTCGCGGCCGTCACGGCCACGCGCGAGGAGCGCGCCCGCGAGTTCGCGGTGATGCGCGCTGTGGGTGCGCGGGCGAGCCTGCTGCGGCAGGTGCAGCGCGCGGAGCTGGTGGGGGTCGGAATGCTGGCGGGCTTTCTGGCAAGCATCGTGGCCTCGGTCATCGGCTGGGCGCTCGCACGCTTCGTGTTTGACTTCACGTGGACCGCATCGCCACTCGTGCCTATTGCGGGTGCTCTGGCAGGTGCTGTCCTGGCGCTCGCTGCCGGCTGGTGGGGTCTGCGCGAGGTATTGCGCCGACCCGTGGTGGCGACGCTGCGGCAGGCGGCGGAATAGGCGGTCATGCCGATGGCCGGTTGCATCGAGCTCGACACGGATCGCTTGCATCTGCGCCAGTGGCGCGGCACTGATCGGGAGCCCTTCGCGCAGTTGAACGCCGACCCGCGTGTGATGGAGTTTTTCCCCGAACCGCTTTCGCGCGCCGAGAGCGATGCGGTGGCAGACCGTTGTGCGCAGGGCATCGAGGAGAGAGGCTGGGGATTCTGGGTCGTCGAAGAGCGCGCGAGCGGATCGCCCATCGGCTTCACGGGACTGAGCGTGCCGAGGCCCGATTTGCCATGCTCGCCGTGCGTCGAGATCGGCTGGCGGCTGGCGCGTGCCTACTGGGGCAGGGGTTACGCGACCGAGGCCGCGCGCGGTGCCCTGCGAGTGGGCTTCGAGAGGCTTGCGCTGTCGGAGATCGTTGCGTTCACCGCTGTGCCCAATCTGCCCTCGGAGGCGGTCATGAAGCGGTTGGGAATGGTGGCTGATGGGACGTTTGAACATCCGGCCATTGCTGTGGGGCATCCGCTTCGGCTGCACAAGCTCTATCGGTTGACTCGCGAGGCGTGGCTTGCTCAAGGTGCGGAGTCGCAGAGTGGCGCCCCAAAGAAAGCACCCCTCACCAAGACAACGCCCTAAAGCACTTCATCCCGAAGCTGCGGAAACACCTTGGACACTTTCGCCAGCAAGTAGTCACCATACTTGCCATTGAAGGCATGCACATTCGCCCGGTCCCAACGCGCCGCGCTGTCGTCCTGCGCATCAGCACCGGCTAGCCCTTGGATACGTTGCACCCGCGCCTCGAAGTGAGGGTCGAAGAAAAGGGGAAAAGACAACCGATCGCGACCCGAGGTATTGCGTGTCACGCGGTGCGGCGTCGACTTGTAGAGCCCGCCAGTCATTCGGTCGAGCATGTCGCCGATGTTGCAGACGAAGGAATTCGGCACCGGCGCCGCTTCGATCCATCCACCCGGAGTGCGCACCTGCAGGCCACCTACATCGTCCTGGTGGAGGATGGTGAGCAGGCCGTAATCCGTGTGCTCGCCGACACCCCAGTGCACGTCCATGCCCTCGGGCACCGACTGGGTCGGGTAGTTGAAGATGCGGAACAGGATCAGCGGATCGGCCGTGTAGCGCTCGGCAAAGTACGTGGCCGGCAAGCCGAGGCTCAGGGCGATGCCTTCCATCAAACGATGGCCCAGCCGCGTGACTGCGTCGATGTAGGCGAGCACCGTGTCGCGGAATCCTTCGATGCCGGGAAAGAGATTGGGCCCATGCACGGGCGTGCGGGCTCGCACGAGCGGATGCGCTTCGGACAGTTCGGTGCCCAGGTAGAGGCCTTCCTTCCAGTCGGGCCGGCCCGAGGTCAACTCGCCGGCCAGCGGGAAATAGCCACGCCATGCGCGCCCGCCCAGCGCCATTCGCCATTGCATCTTGGTGGCCTCGTCGAGCGCGAAGAATCGGCGGCTCAGGTCTTCGAGACGCTCCACCAGAGCCTTATCAACGCCATGGCCCCTGATGTAGAAAAAGCCGTGCGCGCGGCAAGCGGCGCCAATCCGTGCGGCCACGTCGTCGCGTCCCGGGCCGTCGGCCACCAGCGCTGAAACGTCGATGACGGGGAGGGCATCGCTGCCGCGAGAGGGTGGGGTCAAATCACGCATGCCCCGATGGTGCCGCAAGTCTTGGAGACAATGTCATCCATGCAAATTCAGGACAAACCATCTTTCGACACGCCCTTCGAATGGATCGGCGGTGAAGACAAGGTCCACGCCCTCGTCGAGCGCTTCTACGACCTCATGGACCTCGAACCGGCCTACGCGCAATTGCGCGCCGTGCACGGCACGACGCTGGACAACGCGCGGCAACGCCTTTTCTGGTTCCTGTGCGGCTGGCTCGGCGGCCCGCAGCACTACACCGACCGCTTCGGCCACCCGATGCTGCGCGCGCGCCATCTGCCGCAGAGCATCGGCGGCCACACCATCGGCATCAAGGAACGCGACCAATGGCTCGCGTGCATGGATCAGGCGATGGGTGAAACCGGCGTGCCGGAAGGTCTGCGTGAACGGCTGCGCGGATCTTTCTTCCAGACGGCTGACTGGATGCGCAATCGCGGCGAGTGAGTCGTCCGAGCCTGATCAGCGCCGCGACGGCGCCAACAGAACCACCAGCGCGCCCGCACCACCCTCGGCCGGCTTGGCCTGCACGAAGGCCAGCGTTTCGTTTTTCTGGATCAGCCAGCGCTGCACCTTGGCCTTGAGCACCGGCTGCTTGCCGGGCGAGCCCAGGCCCTTGCCGTGCACCACGCGCACGCAGCGCAGGCCCTGCTTGTAGGCGTCGCGGATGAAGGCGCCGAGCGCGTCGCGCGCTTCGTCGCTGCGCATGCCGTGCAGGTCGATTTCGCGTTGGATCGACCACTCGCCCGCACGCAGCTTACGCGTCACATCGGTATTGATGCCGGGGCGGCGGAAGCTCATCGCATCGTCGGTGTCGAGCAGCGTGCTCACGTCGAACTCGTCGGACAGTGACTCGCGCATCACGCGTTGCTCGTCGAGTTGCTGCTGCACAGGGATAGGCGCCGGCGGCTCGGGGGCCAGCGGCACCGAGGCCTTTTGCCGCAAGGGCTTCGTGGCGCCGATCGCACGGGAGAAGAGGTCTTGGTCGGCCAGGTGCTTCTTCTGCGCAGCTGCTTGCGCCGCGGCCTCGACTGCTTCGCGCTCGCGCTGTTCTGCGAGCGAGCGCTGCACCTGCTTCAGGTCGGCAAGGCTCTTGAGATTGTTGGGTTTGGCGGGCATGAGGGTGGGCGATCAGCGGCTATTGTCGATGCAGCCGGGCTCGGGCTATTTCATCAGGTTACATGTCGGTGATCAGACGAGGCCGTGTTCGGCCATCGAAAGGGCGCCGCCCTTGGCCACGATCACATGGTCCAGCACCCGGATGTCGATGAGCGCCAGGGCCGCCTTGAGCGTCTGGGTGAGCGTTTCGTCCGCTCGCGACGGCTCGACGCAGCCGCTCGGATGGTTGTGCGCCAGCACGACGGCCGCGGCGTGGTGGTGCAGGGCCCGGCTGACGACTTCGCGCGGATAGACGCTGGTTTGCGTGAGCGTGCCGCGAAAAAGCTCTTCCATCGCGACCAGGCGATGCCGGGCGTCCAGGAAGAGGGCGGCGAAGACCTCGTAGGGCCTTGCGGCCAGGTGGAGCTGCAGGTACTGCTTGACCGCCTCCGGCGAATCGAAGACCGCGCGCTCCTTCAGGCGTTCGGCCAGCACGCGCCGCGCGAGTTCGAGGACCGCCGCCAGCTCGGCGCGCTTGGCGGTGCCGCCCAGTCCCTTGACGCGCTTGAGATCGTCGAGCCCTGCGTTGAGCAGGCCGGCGAGGCCTCCGAAGTCGTCAAGCAGCTCCTGGGAGAGCTGCAGCACGTTCTTTCCGGGGAGGCCGGTGCGCAGGAGGAGGGCCACCAGTTCCGCGTCGGCCAGCGCGCCGGCGCCGAGTCCCATGAGTTTCTCGCGCGGCCGCGCTTCTTCGATCAGGTCCTTGAAAGACATGGCGATTCGGGGTTCAAGCCCCACTCCCTAAAATATGGGCCCCAGTCTATCGGGACTCTTCATTTTGTCTTCGACCTCCACCGCCCCCGTCGTCACGGCCGGTTCCTTCCTCACCCTGCATTACCGGCTCGCCGGACCTGCGGGCGACATCATCAATACCTTCCAGGACAAGCCCGCCACGCTGTCCCTGGGCACGGGCGAACTCTCGCCCGCGGTCGAGCAGCGCCTGATCGGCATGCAGGAAGGCGCGCACGCCACTTTCGAGCTGCCGGCCGGCGATGCCTTCGGTGACCGCAATCCGGAGATGCAGCAATGGGTGGCGCGCAAGCTGCTCGCACAGATGGGCGACCCGGACGAGCAATACGCCGTCGGCGACGTCGTGCAGTTCCCGACGCCTGACGGCACCGGCAGCTACGCGGGCGCTGTCATCGAGTCGAACGAAACCGCGGTGCGCTTCGACTTCAACCATCCGCTCGCAGGTCAGCCCGTGACCTTCGAGGTCAAGCTGATTGGCGTGTTGTGAACACCATCGAGGAAGTCATCCTGGCGGAGCCGCGGGGCTTTTGCGCAGGCGTCGATCGCGCGATCGAGATCGTCGAGCGCGCCCTCGCCAAGTTCGGCGCGCCGATCTACGTGCGGCACGAGATCGTGCACAACACCTATGTGGTCAATGAGCTCAAGGCCAAGGGAGCGATCTTCATCGAAGAGCTCGCCGACGTGCCGCCGGGCGCCACGCTGGTGTTCAGCGCGCATGGCGTCAGCAAGGCCGTGCAGGCCGAGGCGCGCGAACGCGGCTTCGAGATTTTCGATGCCACCTGCCCGCTTGTCACCAAGGTGCACGTCGAGGTCGCGAAGCTCGCCAAAGAGGGCTACGAATTCATCATGATCGGCCACAAGGGGCATCCCGAGGTCGAAGGAACGATGGGGCAGCTCTCGAGCGGCATCCATCTGGTGGAAGACGTGGAAGACGTCGCGCACGTCTCGCCCGCGCAGACGCTGAAGCTCGCGGTGGTCACGCAGACCACGCTGTCGGTCGATGATGCGGCCGAGATCTCCGCCGCTGTGCGTGCGCGTTTTCCGAACGTGCGCGAACCCAAGCAGCAGGACATCTGCTACGCGACGCAGAACCGGCAGGATGCCGTCAAGATCCTCAGCCCGCAGGTCGACCTGGTGATCGTGGTCGGTAGCCCGACCAGCTCCAACAGCAATCGCCTGCGCGAACTCGCCCAGCGCCTGGGCACCGAAAGCTACATGGTCGACTCGGCTGCGGAACTGAAGCCCGAATGGTTCGAGGGCAAGGTCCGCGTGGGTCTCACGGCAGGCGCCTCCGCGCCCGAAGTGCTGGTGCACGAGGTCATCGATCGCGTCAAGGCGCTGGGCGCCCTCTCGGTGCGCAAGATGAACGGCATCGAGGAAACGCTCAAGTTCCCGCTGCCCAAGGGCCTCAAGCTGGACGACATGCCCGCGCCGGGCCATATCTCGTGAGTGGCGCCACTCACGATTGGCGCAGCGACATCGAGGCCGCGTCGCGGCGCATCCATGAGCGCGCGCCGTACTTTCTGCGCGAGACGCCGCTCTGGAAGCTGCCTGCGGAGGCGCTCGGCCTCCAGGTACGCGGTGTCGAAGGCTGGCTCAAGCTGGAGCATCTGCAAGTCAGCGGCAGCTTCAAGGCGCGCGGCATGATGAACCGTCTGCTCGCCAACGACATACCCGCTGCCGGGGCGATCGTCGCGTCGGGCGGCAATGCCGGCATCGCGACGGCTGCCGCCGCGCAGGCGCTCGGCGTGCACTGCGCGGTGTTCCTGCCCGAGATGTCCACCGAGGCCAAGCGCGCGCGGCTGCGCGCGCTCGGCGCGGAGGTGGTCGTGGGCGGCGAGGCCTACGCGGACGCTCTGGCTGCCTGCCTCGAACGCCAGCGCGAAACCGGCGCACTTCTCACCCATGCCTACGATCAGCCAGAGGTGGTCGCTGGCGCAGGCACGCTCGGCCGCGAGATCGAGCGGCAGGCAGGCTTGCCGGACTCCGTGCTCGTGAGCGTTGGCGGAGGCGGCCTGATCGGTGGTCTGGCGGCCTGGTTCGAGCAGCGCAGCCGCGTGGTCGCGCTCGAGCCGGAACGCGCGCCCACGCTGTTTCGCGCGCGCGATGCCGGCGAGCCGGTCGATGTGGAGGTCGGCGGCGTCGCGGCCGATTCGCTGGGCGCGCGGCGCATCGGCGCCATCGCCTGGGATGTCACGCAGCGCCACGTGCGCAATGCATTGCTGCTGCCCGACGAAGCCATTCGCGCCGCGCAGATTTGGCTTTGGAAAGAACTGAAGTTGGCCGTCGAGCCGGCCGCAGCCCTGCCACTGGCCGCGCTGCAGAGCGGGGCTTATGTGCCGCGCGAGGGAGAGAAGGTCTGCCTCATCGTTTGCGGCGCCAACGTCGATCCGGCAACGCTGAACTGAGCCCTCGGTGGCTGTCGGGCTAGTGCTCGCAGTTCACCATCCACGGCACGCCGAACTTGTCTTCGAGCATGCCGAAACCCGCGGCCCAGAAAGTCGCCGCGAAAGGCATCGTCACCTTGCCGCCCTCGGCCAGTGCGTTGAAGAGTTTTTCGCCTTCCTTGACGTCCTTGCCCTGAACCGAGAGCGAAAAGCCCTTGTGGCCGTCGAAGGGATAGCCGGGCGGCAGATCGGAGGCCATGAGCTGGTGGCCGCGCGCCTCGAGCGTGGCGTGCATGATCTTCTGTTTGTGCGAATCCGGTGTGTCCTTGCCCATGGGGCTTTCGCCGAAGGTCATGCTGAAGGCGATCTTGCCGTCCAGGCACTGGGCGTAGAACGCGAGCGCCTCTGCCGCGTTTCCGTTGAAGGTCAGATAGGCTTCCATTGCATCTCCATGAGGTGATCTGGCCGGGAAGCACGATCCTACGCCCACCTAAAATCACGCAAATGCTCGATATCACACTGTTACGCAAGGACCTCGCGTCCGTCGTTTCCCGCCTCGAAACGCGCAAGAAGGACCAGCCCTACCTGGACGTGGCGAGGTTCAGTTCGCTCGAGGCCGAGCGCAAGACCTTGCAGACCCGCACGGAGGAAATCCAGGCGCGCCGCAATGCCCTCAACAAGCAGATCGGGCCGCTGAAGGCCAAGGGCGAGTCGGTCGACGCGCTGATGGCCGAAGTCAACGCGCTCAAGGCGGAACAGGAATTCTCAGCCACCCGGCTCGATGCGCTCCAGCCCGAACTCCAGGCGCTGCTGCTGGCCGTGCCGAACCTGCCGCATGCGAGCGTGCCGGTCGGCGAGGACGAAGAGGCCAACGTCGAGGTGCGGCGCTGGAGCCCCAAGGGCGGCGCGGGCGCATCGGCGACTCCCCTCGGCTTCACGCCCAGGGATCACGTGGATCTCGGCCTCCCGCTGGGCCTGGACTTCGAGATGGGCGCCAAGCTGTCGGGCTCGCGCTTCAGCGTGATGAAGGGGCCGATCGCGCGCCTGCATCGGGCGCTCGCGCAGTTCATGCTCGACATCCAGACGCAGCAGCACGGCTATACCGAGTGCTACGTGCCGTACATCGTCAACGCCGATACGCTGCGCGGCACGGGCCAGTTGCCCAAGTTCGAGGGCGACCTGTTCGCTGCGAAGAAGGGCGGACAGGACGGCGAGCCGGCGCCCGATCATTCGGCGCTCTATCTCATCCCGACCAGCGAAGTGCCGCTCACGAACTTCGTGCGCGACGAGGTGGTGGCCGAGGCGCAATTGCCTATCAAGCTCACCGCGCACACGCCGTGCTTCCGCTCGGAAGCGGGCAGCGCCGGACGCGACACGCGCGGCATGATCCGTCAGCACCAGTTCGACAAGGTCGAGATGGTCCAGATCACCCACCCCGACAAGAGCTACGAGGCGCTCGAGGCCATGACCGGCCACGCCGAGGCCGTGCTGCAGGCGCTCGAACTGCCTTACCGTGTCGTATTGCTGAGCACGGGCGACATGGGCTTTGGTTCCACCAAGACCTATGACCTGGAGGTCTGGCTGCCGGCGCAGGATACCTATCGCGAGATCAGCTCGGTGTCGAACTGCGAGGCCTTCCAGGCGCGGCGTCTTCAGGCTCGCTTCAAGAACTCGCAGGGCAAGAACGAGCTCGTTCACACGCTCAACGGATCGGGCCTCGCGGTCGGCCGCACGCTGGTGGCCGTACTGGAGAACCACCAGAACGAAGATTGCTCGATCAGCGTGCCGGCCGCGTTACGGCCCTATCTGGGCGGCACCGAAGTGTTGCGCGGCTGAAAAAGTGCGTCGCGAGGTCTGCTAGAATAGCGGGCTCGACAGACACCGGAGAGGTGGCAGAGTGGTCGAATGTACCTGACTCGAAATCAGGCGTACGTGCGAACGTACCGAGGGTTCGAATCCCTCCCTCTCCTCCAGAAATGGCTTCGCGGTTGATCACCGTCATCCGCATGAAGCCTCGAAAGCCCCGCTAGACGGGGCTTTTTCATGCGCGGTTGACCGCCGTTCGTCGTTGACAGCCACGCCGACCAAGATATCCAGTGACCCGAGCGCTCGAGCGGCGGGGCATCGGACTCGACCGCTCCCGTCTTTCCAGAAGGCGTCACTGGCGCAAGGGATCAGTTCGCGCGGATCTTCGCCGCCTCCACCAGCTTGCCGAATCGGATGTACTCTTGCCGCATCATGCGCATCGTGGCTTCGCCATCCACGAACTTGACCTCGACGCCGAGCTTGGCAAATTGCGACTTGACTTCAGGGTCGTCCATCACGCGCTGCATGGCGGTCGCCAACTTGCCCTGGATCGGGGCAGGGGTCGCCGCCGGCAGGAACACGCCAACCCACGCGATCACTTCGGCGCTCGGATAGCCCGCCTCGACCACCGTCGGGACGTTGGGCAGGTCCGGCAGGCGGGTGGCCGAGGTGACGGCCAGCGCCCGCAGTTGCCCCTGCTTGACCCGGCTCACGGCGCCGATAGCGGTGTCGAAGCCGTAGCTCACCTCGCCCGCCAGAACAGCCTGCACGCATTGGGCGCCGCTCTTGTACGGGATCTCGGTGATGTTGACACCGGCCGAGACTTTGATCGCCTCGCCCGAAAGCTGCGCCGTGCTGCCAACGCCAAATGAGGCGTAGCTGATGTTCTCACCCTTCTTTGCGGCCTGGACCACGTCGCCCAGCGTCTTGTAGGGCGAATCGGGCTTGACCAGGATGAGATTGGGGAACGACGCCAGAGTGCCGACCGCGGCGAAGCTGCGGATCGGGTCGTAGGGCACCTTGCCCATGACCTGTGGGCTGATCGTGAACGCCGCGTTGGAACCCATGAAAATCGTGTAGCCATCAGGCTCGGCGCGGGCCACCGCGTCGGCGCCGATCATGGTGCCTGCGCCGGGACGGTTGTCGACCACCACCGGCTGGCCCAGGATCGCCTGGAGCTTGGGGCTCAGCACCCGGGCCATGGCATCGATCGTGCCGCCCGCCGCGTAGGGCACGACGACCTTGATCGGCCGGCTCGGGTAGTCGGAGGCCATGGCGGTGCCAGCGGCTGCTGCCATCACGGTCATTGACAGCGCAGTCAGTACTTTTCTGAAGAGGATCATTTCCTTTTTTCCTTGAACATGATGTGAGATATGCGCCGACTCAAAACGTCGCCGAGTGGCGGGCCTTGTCGATGAGCAGTTGCGGCGGTGCGAAGCGGGCGTCGTAGCGCTCGGCGAGGTATTGGGCGCGTTCCACGGCCTTCTCCAGGCCGTACTGGTTGAGGAACTGGAACACGCCGCCAGTCCAACGCGGAAAGCCGATGCCCAGCACCGAGCCGATGTTTCCGTCACCCGCGTTGTCGAGCACGCCCTCTTGCAGGATGCGCACGGATTCGATGGCCATGCAGAACAGTAGGCGGTCCACCTTGTCTTGCTGCGGGTATTGCTTCTCGGGCTTGACGAAGTGTTGCGCCAAGCCCGGCCAGAACTGCTTGCCGCTCTCGGGGTAGTCGTAGAAGCCGCCGCCAGCGGCGCGGCCCTTGCGGCTGAATTCGTTCAGCATGAGCTCCATCACTGTGTCCGCGCCATGGGGGGGCAGGGGGCGCCCTTCTGCGGCGAAGGCCTTCAGGGTTTCCAGCCGGTTGTTGTAAGACAGGGCCAGGCTCACTTCGTCGAGCACGGCCAGCGGGCCCACGGGGAAGCCGGCGAACATGGCGGCGGCTTCGATGCTGGCCGGATCCTGGCCCTCGCCGAGCATGGCCACGCCCTCGCGGGTGAAGGTGCTGAACACGCGGCTGGTGAAGAAGCCGCGGCTGTCGTTGACGACGATGGGCGTCTTGCCCAACTGCATCACTAGGTCCAGCGTCTGGGCCAGGGTCTCCTTGGAAGTCTCGGCACCCTTGATCACCTCGACCAGTTGCATGCGGTGCACCGGCGAGAAGAAGTGCGTGCCGATGAAGCGCTCGGGCCGGGTGGACGACTTCGCCAGGCCGGTGATCGGCAGCGTGGAAGTATTGGAGGCCCAGATCGCGTCGGGGCGCAGCAGTGGCTCCAGCGCGCGGGTGATCTGATCCTTGAGATCGGGCCGCTCGGGCGCGGCCTCGATCACCATGTCCACGTGGGCCAGCTCTTCGTAGCTCTCGACGGCGTGCATGCGGGCCAGGATCTGCTGGCGCTTGGCTGCGTCGAGCTCGCCCTTTTCCTCTCGCTTGGCGAGCAGCTTGTCGGCAGCGGCGATGGCGCCCTGGGCCTGCTCAAGCGTGGCGTCCTTGATCCAGACCTCGATGCCGCGTAGTGCCGCAACGTAGGCGATGCCCTTGCCCATCATGCCGGCGCCCAGCACGGCCAGGGTCTTGACGCTGCGTTTTTCGAAGCCCGGGGGGCGCTGCGCGCCGTTCTTGATCTCGTTGGCGCGGAACCAGAACGTGCCGATGATGTTCTTGGACACCGAGCCCGTGACTAGGCCGACGAAGTAGCGCGTTTCGATGCGGCTGGCAGTGTCGAAATCGACCTGCATGCCCTCCACGCTGGCGCAGACGATGGCCTCGGGCGCCGGGTAGCAGCCGCGGGTCTTGGCGCGGACCTGGGCGGCGGCGTTGGAGATCCAGCGCTTGGCCTCGGGCGCATCGTTCCAACCGCCAGGCGGGATGTGGCCCGGCGCGTCCCAGGGCTGGCTGCTGGCCGGGTGGGCGGCGATCCAGGCGCGCGCCTTGGACATCAGCTCCTCGGAGGTGGCGGCCAGCTCGTGCACCAGGCCGGCCTTGTGCGCCTCGGCGGGCGACATCAACTTGCTGTCCTGGAGGTAGGGCTGGCTTGCGGCCAGGCCAAGCAGGCGCGTCATTCGCACCACGCCGCCGGCGCCGGGCATCAGACCCAGCGTGGCTTCGGGCAGGCCAAACTGCGCCTTGGGCATGTCGAGCGCGATGCGATGGTGGCAGGCCAGCGCGATCTCGAAGCCCCCACCCAGGGCCGTGCCGTTGAGCGCGGCAACCACTGGCTTGCCCAGTTTTTCCAAGCGACGCAGCGCACTCTTGCCGCGTTCGGTAGCGGCGAACAGCTTGTCGGCATCGGCAGGTTGCATGTTGTAAAGGCGCTTCAAGTCGCCGCCGGCAAAGAAGCTCTCCTTGGCCGAGGTCAGGATGACGCCGGTGATGCGGTCCTTTTGCGCTTCCAGTTCGGCTACGCGTTGCGCCAGGCAATCGCGCATGGCGTCGGTCATGGTGTTGACGCTTTGTTCGGGCGCGTCGAAGGTCAGGGTGACGATGCCGTCGTCGGCATGGTGGAATTGAATGGGTTCTTGCACAGCTACGTTCCTCAAAATCAAAGACGTTCGATCACGGTCGCCACGCCCATGCCGCCGGCCACGCACAAGGTGGCGACTCCGTAGCGCAGCTGGCGGCGTTCCAACTCGTCGAGCAGGGTGCCCAGAATGATGGCGCCGGTGGCGCCGATGGGATGGCCCATGGCGATGGAACCACCGTTGACGTTGATCTTGTCCATGGGCACGCCCAGCGTCTTGGCAAAGTGCAAGGGCACTGCCGCGAAGGCTTCGTTGACCTCGAACAGATCGATCTGGTCGGCCCGCAGCCCGGCCCTGGCCAGGGCCTTCTGCGTGGCCGGCACCGGACCGGTGAGCATGAGCGTGGCCTCTACCGTGACCAGGCCCGTGCCAAGGATGCGGGCGCGCGGCCGCAGGTTCAGCTCCTTGCCGATCTTCCCGCTGCCCACCAACACCAGGCCCGCACCGTCGACGATGCCCGACGAGCTGCCCGCGGTGTGCACCGCGGCGATGCGGTCGAGTTGCGGGTAACGCTGGCGCGCCACGACGGCGTGGGCGCCGGCCGAGGCGCCGCCGAACGCGGGCTTGAGCGAAGCGAGCGATGCGGCCGTAGTCTCTTCGCGGATGTACTCGTCGTGGTCCAGCACGGTCAGGCCGTTGCCGTCCAGCACGGGAACCAGCGAGCGCTTGAAGTGACCCGCGCCGCGTGCGGCGGCGGCCAGCTGTTGAGAACGCAGGGCGAAGGCATCGAGCGTTTCACGGTCGAAGCCGTGCAGGGCCGCGATCATATCGGCGCTGTAGCCCTGTGGCACGTAGGCAATTTTCAGGCTGGTGGCCGGGTCGTAGATCCAGGCGCCGCCGCTGGCGCCCAGGCCCAGGCGCGACATTGATTCCACGCCGCCGGCCGCGATCAGATCGTGCCAGCCCGAACGCACCTTCTCGGCGGCGATATTCACCGCCTCCAATCCCGCGCCGCAAAAGCGTTGCAAGGCCATGCCCGGAACTTGGGTCCAGCCACCCGGTGCGCACAGCGCCGCGATACGCGGCAGGCACGAGCCTTGGTCGCCCACGGCAGAGCTGATTCCCATGATGAGGTCATCCACGCGGCCGGGGTCCAGCGCAACCCGCGTGCGCAAGGCCTCCAGCAAGCCAACTACCAGATCGATGGGCTTTGTCTCATAAAGTGCGCCGCCCCCAGGTTTGCCTTTGCCGCGCGGAGTCCGCACAGCGTCGAAAATCATTGCATCGGACATGTTTTCTCCAATAAAACGAACCTAGTGTCTCGAAATAATTTGTCGAAGTCAATTTTTTTGTGCATACTTCACTCCAAGGACCAAAAAATGGATCAACCGTCTCACTTTATCGATGCTCAAGCAGACTCAGACAAGCCAGGCAACAGCGCGTTGGCGCGGGGCATCCACGTTCTGCAGGCCTTCGGCGTCGATGCGCCCGCACTGACCGCCAAGGAACTCATGGCGGCCACCGGCTTGCCCAAGCCGACCTTGTTCCGCCTGGTCACTACCTTGTGCGAGGCCGGACTGCTGCGCTACGACGAGGCCGACGGACGCTTTCTGCCCGCGCCGGGGCTGGCGCGCCTGGCCGCTCCGCTGCTGGCGCGCACCTCCATCCGGCAATTGGCATTTGGGCCGATGCAGGCACTGGCCGAGCGCGCCGTTGCGCAGGTGTCCTTGGGCCTGGGCCTGGGATTGGACCTCGTCTACATCGAACTGGCGCAGTCCAAGGACTGCGTGACGGTCCGACCGGCCATGGGCAGCCACATTTCGCTGTCCCGGACCGCTTCCGGCCGCGCATACCTGGCCGCACTACCGCTCGAGCAGGCCCAGCGCTACCTGGATGGTGTGCGCGCCAGCGACGCGGAGCATGGTGCCTGGCTGGCCGAGCGCTTGCAGGAAGCCCGGCGCGATTTGGCCGAACGCGGCTTTTGCGTCAATCGAGGCGACCTGCAGCGACAGCTCGAAGCGGTGGCCGTGCCGGTGCGTGCCGCCGGCAACCCCGACGAGATCTACGTCTTCGCTTGCAACGTCCCCAGTTTCGAATTGCGGCCCGGCCAGTTGCTCGACGACGTAGGCCCGCGCCTGGCCACGCTCGCGCGCAGCATCGAAGCCGCCTTGGGGACGACCACTGCATCGCCCCTCTGACAGATTTTTCACTCGCCTGAACTCCCCCCACATGAACTTCGATCTCTCCGATGAACAGCAAGCCCTGTGCGACGCCGTTTCGCGCACCTGCGCCCGCTTCGACGACGAGTACTGGCTGCGCAAAGACAAAGAGGGCGGCTTCCCGTTCGAGTTACACCAAGCGCTGGCCGAGTCCGGCTGGCTGGGCATCTGCATTCCAGAGGAATATGGCGGCTCGGGCCTGGGCATCACCGAGGCGGCGCTGATGATGCAGACGATCAGCGCCTCCGGCGCGGGCATGTCTGGCGCCTCGGCCGTCCACATGAACATCTTCGGATTGCAGCCAGTGGTGATCTTCGGCAGCGACGCTCAAAAGAAGCGCATGCTGCCGCCGCTGGTCCAGGGCAAGGAAAAGGCCTGCTTTGCCGTCACGGAGCCCGACGCAGGCCTGAACACCACGCGGCTGAAGACCCAGGCCTTGCGCGAGGGTGAACACTACATCCTCAGCGGATCCAAGGTCTTCATTTCCACCGCGCAGGTGGCCGAGAAGATGCTGATTCTGGCGCGCACCACGCCGCTGGACCAAGTGAAAAAGCCCACCGATGGGCTGAGCCTGTTCTACACCGACATCGATCGGCGCTTCGTCGAGGCGCGTGTCATCGACAAGATGGGGCGGAAGGCGGTGGACACCAACCAGTTGTTCATCGACGGCCTCAAGGTGCCGGTGGAAGACCGCATCGGCGAAGAAGGCCAGGGCTTCCACTACATCCTGCATGGCATGAACCCCGAGCGCATCCTGATTGCGTCGGAGGCCATCGGCCTGGGCAAGGTGGCCCTCAAGCGCGCCACCCAGTATGCGAACGAGCGCATCGTGTTCGACCGTCCCATCGGCCAGAACCAGGCCATCCAGCATCCGCTGGCCGAGCGCTGGATGCAACTGGAGGCGGCCAACCTGATGATGCTCAAGGCGGCCGACCTCTTCGATCGCGGCCTGCCTTGCGGCGCCGAGGCCAACAGCGCCAAGTACCTGGGAGCCGAAGCGGGCTACCAGGCCTGCCTGCAGGCGGTGATGACGCACGGCGGCTACGGCTATGCCAAGGAGTATCACGTCGAGCGCTACCTGCGCGAGAGCCTGATTCCGCGCATCGCGCCAATCAGCCCGCAGCTCATTCTTTGCTTCATCGCCGAGAAAGTGCTGGGGCTGCCGAAGTCTTACTAAGCGCCAGACCCATGACGACAACCCCCATCGATCCTCAGGCGATCGACCGCTTGGCCCATTGGGCGCAGGTCTGCCCCGAGAAAGTCGCCGTGCGCCTGGTGGACGGCGACGCGGTCACGAGCTTGACCTATCGCGAACTCGACGCGAGCGCCAGCGTGGCGGCCCAGTGGCTCATCGGCCTGGGCCTGCGCGAAGGCGAGGGCATCGCGCTGCTGATGGAGAACCGCCCTGACCTGTTCGCGCTGGCCTGGGGTGCCCGCCGTGCCGGGTTGTACTACACGCCGGTGAGCACGCACCTCAATCCGGGCGAGGTGGAATACATCCTGCGCGACTGCGGCGCGCAGTTGTTGGTCGCGACGCAAAAGACAGCGTCGCTGGTTCCCAAGGATGGCACTTGGCACGGCGCACGCTATCTGCTCGACGGGCAGGTCGACGGTTTCGAGTCGATGGTGCCCGCCCTGGCGCGCTACGCGCCTGGCGCCGCACTGCCCGAGCGCATGGTCGGGCGCGACTTTCTGTATTCGTCGGGCACAACCGGCAAGCCCAAGGGTATCAAGCGACCGCTCGTCCCCTTTGCGAACCGGTTCCAGGACGCCTACGACGCAGTGGTGTGGCGCGAGTTCTTCCAGTTCGGCGCGAACTCCATCTATCTCACGATGGCGCCGCTCTATCACGCCGCGCCGCTGCGCAGTTGCATGCGCAACATCGACTGGGGCGGCAGCAACATCGTCGCCAGCCGATTCGACGCCGAGCGCGCGCTGCATCTGATCGCCCAGTATCGGGTGACGCACAGCCAGTGGGTGCCGACCATGATGGTGCGCCTGCTTGCTTTGTCCGACGCGATGCGCGAAAGCGCCGACCTGAGCAGCATGCGCGTGGCCATCCACGCGGCCGCGCCGTGCCCGCCCGAGATCAAGCGCCGCATGATCGAATGGTGGGGCCCGGTCTGGTATGAGTACTACGGCGGCTCCGAGGGCGTCGGGCTCACCGCCATCGACAGCGAACAATGGCTGCGCAAGCCAGGGGCCGTCGGGCGCGTCCAACTCGGCGTCATCCACATCAAGGACGACGCAGGCCACGAACTGCCTGTGGGCGAGCAGGGCCGCATCTGGTTCTCGGGCACGCCCCGCTTCCAGTACCACAACGACCCGGCAAAGACGGCCGCGGCCTACGACGCGACGGGCTGCGCCACCTTCGGCGACATCGGCCATGTCGACGAGGAGGGCGACCTTTTCATCTCGGGGCGGCGCACCGACCTCATCCTCTCGGGCGGCGTGAACATCTACCCGCAGGAGATCGAGAACCTGCTCGCCGCCTATCCGGGCGTTTCGGACGTGGCGGTGATCGGCGTGCCGCATGCCGAGTTTGGCGAAGAGGTGAAGGCCGTCGTCGAGCTGAGCGATCCGGCGCAGGCCGGCCCGGCGCTGGCCGAGGCGCTGATGACCTATTGCCGCCAACACATCGCACACCTGAAGTGCCCGCGCAGCGTTGACTTCGTCACCGCCCTGCCGCGTCTCGAGAACGGCAAGCTCTACAAGCGCCTGTTGATGGACGAGTACGCGAAAGCTGCCGCCACTTCGCGCTGAATCAAATCGCAACCCTTTTATTGCTTAGGAATCACCAACATGCGTACGTCCCTCCGAGAGGACCACGAGCAGTTCCGCGACCAGGTCCGCAAGTTTGTCCAGCGCGAGATCGCGCCGCACCACCACGAGTGGGAGAAGGCCGGATGCGTGCCGCGCGAGACTTGGCTGAAGGCCGGGCGCGAAGGCCTGCTGCTTCCAGCCATCCCGGAGGAATACGGCGGCGGCGGTGGCGACTTCGGCCACTCCATCGTGGTCATTGAGGAGCTGATGCGAGTTCTGGCCACCGGCCCAGGTTTCCCGCTGCACTCGGACATCGTGGCACCCTACCTGCTGGCCTACGGGACGGAGGCGCAAAAGCATGACTGGCTGCCCGCCATGGCGCGCGGCGAAAAGATCGGCGCCATTGCCATGACCGAGCCCGGCATCGGCAGCGACCTGAAGGCCATGCGCACCACGGCGCGGCGCGATGGCGACAGCTACGTGATCAATGGTGGCAAGACCTTCATCACCAACGGCGCGAATTCCGACCTCGTGATCGTCGCATGCAAGACCAACCCCGATGCCGGCACGCGCGGCATCAGCCTGATCGTGGTGGATGCGGGAACGCAAGGCTTCACCAAGGGGCCGCTGCTGGAGAAGATCGGCCTGAAGGCGCAGGACACCTGCGAGCTGTTCTTCGACAACGTGCGCGTACCCGCTGCGAACCTTCTGGGCGAAGAAGGAAAGGGCTTTGGCTACCTGATGCATCAGCTGGCGCAGGAGCGCTTGATGATCGCGGTGCGCAGCCCCGTCGTGATGGAGACCATGCTCGAAGAGACCATCAACTACACGAAGTCTCGCAAGGCCTTCGGGCAGCCGATCTTCGACCACCAAAACACCCGCTTCAAGCTGGCCGAGATCAAGGCCAAGACCGTGGCGTGCCGGATCTTCGTGGACCACTGCATCTCGCTGCATTTCGACAAGGCACTCTCGGCGGACCTGGCAGCCATGGCCAAGCTGTATGCGACCGAGGCGCAGGGTCAGGCGGTGGATGAGCTGTTGCAGCTGCACGGGGGCTATGGCTTCATGCGTGAGTACCCCGTGGCTCGTGCCTTCGTCGACAGCCGCGTGCAGCGCATCTACGGCGGCACGTCGGAGATCATGAAGGAAATCATCTCCCGCGGGCTATGACAGACACAGCACATCCGCAGGCGCTGTCCGGCACCCGCGTACTGGACCTGACGCGCCTGCTGCCGGGCCCGTACGCCACTTACATCCTGGCCGGATATGGCGCGGATGTCGTGAAGGTCGAGGACACCGGGGCCGGCGACTACGCGCGTCATTCGCCGCCGCTAGAGGCCAGCGACCTCGGTGCAGCATTCACCGCCAGCAATGCAGGCAAGCGCAGCATCGCCATCGACCTCAAGACCGACGAAGGCCGCGCCGTGTTCCGTCGCATGGTGCAGGGCGCCGACGTGTTGGTGGAGAGCTTCCGCCCCGGCGTCATGCATCGGCTCGGACTTGACTACGCCGAGCTCAGCGAGATCAACCCTGCACTCGTGTACTGCGCCATCTCAGGGTACGGGCAGAACACGCGACGGGCCGCGCTGGCCGGCCACGACCTCAACTACCAGGGTGTCGCAGGCCTGTTGTCGCAACGCGTGGAAGGGGAACCAGAAGCGCTGCCGCCGGCGCTGCTGGGCGATCTGGTCGGAGGATCGTTTTCGGCTGTGATCGCGATCATGGCAGCGCTGCTCGAGCGCCGCGCCAGTGGACGCGGGCGGTTCATCGATATTTCCATAGCCCATGGCGCAATGGCGCTGATGCCTCTGGTTTCAGTTGCCGCAGTCAACGGCGAGGTAGTGAAGCCGTTCGGCAGGACTGCGCTGAGCGGAGGCAACCCCGCGTATGGCATCTATGTGGCGAGCGATGGCCGGCGGGTGGCGCTGGGTGCGCTCGAACACAAGTTCTGGAAGACCTTTTGCCTCAGAACCGGTCTCGACGACCTGGCCGAATGGCGACCGGAAGGGGACGACGCCGCAGATGCCGTCGTGCGGCAGCGGCTGGAGACCCTGTTCCGCAGCCGGTCGGCCAAGGAGTGGGAGACGCTCGGTGCGCAGTGGGATGTATGCCTGACGGCGACGGCCAGCGTGAGCGAAGCGTTGGACGGTGCCAGGACGGAGGGATTGCCTGTGTTCGATTCGTATGCACGCGACACGTCACGCGGTGGCGTGCGTGTCGAGGTCTTGAAGGGCGTCTGCGCGGACTTGACGCAGATGTCGCGCGTGCTGACGCCGCCACCACAGCAAGGCGAGTACACGCACAGCCTCATGTCAGAGGCGGGGTACTCCGACGCCGACATCGCCGCGTACTTGGCGGCAGGAATCGTGAAAGGGCCGCAATGAGCTACGCCACCTTGAAGATCGAGTACCGGGGCGCGGCCGCGTGGGTGTGGATGAATCGTCCCGAGTTGCACAACGCCTTCGACGAAACGCTGATCGCCGAGCTGACGTCAGCGTTCACTGCGCTTGACCTCGAGGTCGCCGTGCGCGCCGTCGTCCTGGCGGGCGTTGGCAAGAGCTTTTCGGCCGGCGCGGACCTCAACTGGATGAAGCGGCAAGGAGCCGCGCCGCCGGAATCAAACCTGTCCGACGCGCAAAAGCTCGCTACCTTGTTCCGCACCATCTCGATCTGCGCGACACCAACGATCGCGCGCGTGCACGGCGCGGCTCTGGGGGGCGGCATGGGCTTGGCCTCCGCATGCGACATCTGTGTGGCGTCCACCGCGGCGCAGTTCGCGACCTCCGAAGTCCGCCTCGGCATCATCCCGGCCGCGATCGGCCCCTTCGTCGTGCGCGCCATCGGCGAGCGCCAGGCCTATCGCTACTTCCAGACCGGTGAGCGAATTGGGGCCGGGCGTGCCCGCGAGATCGGCTTGGTTCATGAGGTGGCCGAACCCGACGCGCTGGACGCGAAAGTGCAAGAGGTGCTCGACGCGCTGCTGACTGGCGGGCCGCTGGCCCAGGCCGCGGCGACCGACTTGATCCGGGCCGTCGCTCATCGACCGGTCGATGACGCGCTCGTTGACGATACCGCGCGTCGGATTGCGACCTTGCGTGCCACCTCGGAAGCGCAGGAGGGGCTGAGTTCGTTCTTCGAGAAGCGTCCGGCAGCATGGGTGCCCGCAAGGGTCTGAAGGAGGCGGACATGCCGATGGAAAGCGTGCGCATCGTCGAGGTGGGACCGCGCGACGGCCTGCAGAACGAAAGACGGAACGTTCCGACTGCGAGCAAACTGGAGTTGATCGAACGGTTGGCCAACGCAGGACTGCGCGACATCGAAGTGACGTCGTTCGTATCGCCGAAATGGGTGCCCCAAATGGCGGACCAAGTTGAGGTGATGCGGGGTCTGCCACGTCACGCTGGTGTCAACTATTCCGTGCTGACGCCGAATCTCAAGGGCTTCGAGGCGGCGGTCGAAGAAGGCGCGACCGAGGTTGCCGTGTTCGCCGCGGCGTCGGAGGGCTTCTCGCAAAAGAACATCAACTGCTCGATCGATGAATCGATTGAGCGCTTCATCCCGGTGTTCAAGGCTGCGAGCAAGACCGGCGTGAAGGTTCGAGGGTATTTGTCGTGCGTCGTGGCTTGCCCCTTCGACGGCCAGATCGCTCCGCAGAACGTGGCCGACGTAGCGCGGCGACTCTACGAGCTGGGCTGCTACGAAGTGTCGTTGGGCGACACCATCGGCACCGGCACGCCCGATTCGGTGTTGCGAATGTTGGAGGAGGTGGCTAGAGGGATCCCGGTCGAGCAGCTAGCCGGCCATTTCCATGACACCTACGGCATGGCCATCGCCAATGTGCATGCATCGTACGGCTTCGGCGTGCGCGTGTTCGACAGCTCCGTGGCAGGACTCGGTGGCTGTCCCTACGCCAAGGGAGCCACCGGAAATGTCGCCACCGAGGATCTCGTGTACCTGCTCCACGGGCTTGGCGCGCACACCGGCGTCGACCTGGAAGCGTTGGTGGATTGCGGCGCTTGGATCTCGGCCGAGTTGAACCGCGACAACGGTGCCAGGGTCGGCCGCGCCATCCTTTCGAAACGCTCGCCTGCGACGACGTATTGAGGTCAGCCGATCAAGTGAGATGCCACATGCCTGCCGAATGGTTAGGCCCGATTGAATAGGAGATATCAAGTGAAAGTTCTGGTACCGGTCAAACGCGTCGTCGATTTCAACGTCAAGGTGCGCGTCAAGTCCGACGGCACCGGTGCGGACATCGCCAACGTCAAGATGAGCATGAACCCCTTCGACGAGATCGCCGTCGAAGAGGCAGTGCGCTTGAAGGAGAAGGGCGTCGCCACGGAAATCATCGCCGTGTCCTG
>NZ_JASZYR010000005.1 GCF_030316855.1 Variovorax sp. J22P240 | reverse complement strand
AACCCTGAATGACACATAGGACTTCAAAAGTCCGTCAAGGAGATGAGGCGCTCGTCAGCGGATTACATCGGGGCCAGTGGGGCAATCGGGGCAACTCGGCAACCCACACAACAGGCCGGATACAAGGCAGCAGCCGACTTCTTCACAACACGACGGCGGGTAACTACCTATCGCCGGGAGGCATCCATACAAGGTGTCATGAATCCGTTCAACGACGATGCAGCCCAGTTGAGGGCCGAGGCAACAAGAGCCGATGCGCTGGCCCGACGGGCACAGCGTGCAGCCAACGAGGCATTCAGAGTGTTCCTGAAGGACGATGGCGCTCCGGCGCCCGATCAGGCCATCGAAACGGCGAAGACGAGCGCCCGGGCCGCCCAGGAGGCGTGGCGCAAATACGTGCAATACATCGCGCTGAACGGCGGGCACCTGCACCTCTGCTAGCTACGTTTTCGCACCCGCTGCCTGCTGGGTGAAGGAAAGCGCCAGGAAGTCGACGAAGGCCCGGACCCTCGCCGCCAACTGGTGGCGCTGCGGATACACCGCGTAGATGTCCGCATCGGGTGTGAAGTACTGCGGCAGGACCTGCACGAGCCGACCGTTGCGAAGGTAGCGTTCGATATCCCACTCGGCCCGCATGAGGATCCCGTGGCCGTCCAGGGCCCAGTTCACGGCGATCTCGCCATCGTTGGTGGCCAGGTTGCCCCGCGTCTTCACCGCCTCGGTGTTCGCATTGCGGCCTCTTCCGCTCGCCAGGCGCCACACGCCAAAGGCTTCCTCTCCCTGGCGGATGCCGATGCAGTTGTGCTTCGTCAAGTCGTTCGGAACCTTCGGGATGCCCCGCTTCGCCAGATAGGCGGGAGCCGCGCACAGCAGGCGTCGGTTGGCCGCGATGTTCCTGGCGATGATCCGGCTGTCCGGCGGAGCGCCGAAGCGCACGCAGACATCGAACAGGTCCTCGGTCGGCGATGGCGGATTGACCGACAACTGGAGCTGCACCTCCACCTGCGGGTACTTGCGCACGAAGCGCGAGATCAGCGGCGCCACATGGCTGCGGCCGAAGCCCAGCGTGGCATTCACCCTCAGCAAACCCTTCGGCGTCGCCTTCGAGAGGCCGAGCAATTCCTCCATGCCGTCGATCTCGCCGAGGATGCGTCGCGCATGCTCCAGGTACAGCTCGCCTTCGGGCGTGAGGCTCATGCGGCGCGTCGACCGGTTGACCAGCAGCACACCGACACGCGACTCCATCAGCGCGAGGTGCTTGCTCACGGCGGGGGTCGTGATGCCGAGTTCGCGTGCCGCGGCGCTCAGGCTCCCGGCGCTGGCAAGCGTTGAAAAGAAGCCGAGGTCCGCTGGCTGGATTCCGCTGCTCATGGGTGCGCCTCCACTGTTGAGTTCAGGTTAACAATGGATTCACTTTAGCGCCGTGCCAAGGGGGCGTCGAGTTCTTACAGTACCCATACCCCTTCACCACCCACCCAACGGAGACATATTCATGAAGACGTACAAGATCGCGACCATTCCCGGCGACGGCATTGGCAAGGAAGTCGTTCCGGCCGGCCAGCAAGTGCTCGAAGCCCTGGCTTCGGCCGGCAGCAGCTTCAAGTTCGAGTTCGAGAACTTCGACTGGGGCGGCGACTACTTCCGCGAGCACGGCGTGATGATGCCGGACGACGGCCTGAACGCCCTGCGCGACAAGGACGCGATCCTCTTCGGCTCCGCCGGCGATCCGCACATCCCCGACCACATCACGCTCTGGGGCCTGCGCCTGAAGATCTGCCAGGGCTTCGACCAGTACGCCAACGTGCGCCCCACCCGCATCCTGCCGGGCATCGACGGCCCCCTCAAGCGCTGCGGCCCGGACGACCTCAACTGGGTCATCGTTCGCGAGAACTCCGAAGGCGAATACTCTGGCGTCGGCGGCCGCGTGCATCAAGGCCACCCGATCGAAGCCGCGACCGACGTTTCGATGATGACCCGCGCCGGCGTCGAGCGCATCATGCGCTTCGCCTTCAAGCTGGCGCAGTCCCGCCCCCGCAAGCTGCTGACCGTCATCACCAAGAGCAACGCCCAGCGCCACGCAATGGTGATGTGGGACGAGATCGCGCTGCAGATCTCGAAGGAGTTCCCGGACGTTACCTGGGACAAGGAACTGGTCGATGCATCGACGGCCCGCATGATCAACCGCCCGGCTTCGCTCGACACCATCGTGGCGACCAACCTGCACGCCGACATCCTGAGCGACCTGGCGGCCGCGCTCGCCGGCAGCCTGGGCATCGCGCCCACCGGCAACATCGACCCCGAGCACCGCTATCCATCGATGTTCGAGCCCATCCACGGCTCGGCCTTCGACATCATGGGCAAGGGCCTCGCCAACCCGGTCGGCACCTTCTGGTCGGTCGTGATGCTGCTGGAGCACCTCGGCGAGACCGACGCCGCCCAACGCGTCATGAAAGCAGTCGAAGCGGTGACGGCCGACGTCTCGCTGCACACCCGCGACCTCGGCGGCACGGCAACGACGGCGCAAGTCACCCAGGCCGTGTGCGACCAAGTCACCGGCCGCGCGCAGCGCAAGGCGGCCTGACGGCCCCTGACCCCGGCCACCACGCGGCGGCCGGGTCTTCTTTCCTGTACTGAGTGGCCGCGCGGGCACGCGCCGCCTCTCCACCCAAAGCAGCCGCCTAGCGCTGCCGGGGCGAACTCGTGCCCACACATCCATCAGGAGACAAACCATGCGCCGCTTCTTCGGAAAGCTGTACGTCCAGGTACTCATCGGCGTGTTCGCCGGTGCAGCCCTCGGCGTCTTCATGCCCAACACCGGCAGCGACTTCAAGCCCTTGGGCGACATCTTCATCAAGCTGATCAAGATGGTGTTCGCACCGATCATCTTCGCCACCGTGGTGCTGGGCATCGCCCGGATGGAGAACATGAAGGAGCTCGGCCGCGTCGGCGTCCGGGCCCTCATCTATTTCGAGATCCTCTCGACCTTCGCCCTCGCGCTGGGGCTGATCGTGGTCAATGTCGTGGGCCCAGGCAAGGGCATGAACATCGATCCGACGCAGCTCGACACCAAGGCGATCGCAAGCTACACGGCCGCCAGCGCCAAGCCCGAAGGCTTCGTCGACTTCGTCCTGCACCTGGTGCCGACCAGCGTCATCGACGCACTGGCACGGAACGACATCCTGCAGATCCTCGTCTTCGCCACGATGTTCGGTATTGCGCTCTCCCACATCGGACCGCGCGCCAAGCCAGTGGTGGACTTCCTCGACTCGTTCACGCACGGCGTGTTCGCGATCGTCGGGATGATCATGCGGCTGGCTCCCCTTGCGGCATTCGGCGCCATGGCCTTCACGGTGGGCAAGTACGGCCTCGGCTCCGTCGTCTCGCTCGGCAAGCTGATGGGCACGATGTACCTCACCTGCTTCCTGTTCATCGCGCTGGTGCTGGGAGTGATCTCGCGGCTGTCGGGATTCAGCCTGTGGAAGTTCCTGAAGTACATCAAGGACGAACTCTTTACGGTGCTCGGCACCAGCTCGTCGGAATCCGTGGTGCCGCAGTTGATGCGCAAGCTGGAGCACGCCGGCGTCTCGAAGCCGGTGGTCGGCCTGGTCGTGCCCTCGGGCCTGACCTTCAACCCGGACGGCCAGTGCATCTACTACACGATGGCGGCCATCTTCATTGCCCAGGCCACCAACACGCCGCTGACGCTGACAGACCAGCTCGTGGTGCTGGGCGTGCTGATGCTGACTTCCAAGGGTTCCGCAGGCGTCACCGGCTCCGGATTCATCACCCTGGCGGCAACGCTCGCATCGATGGGCAAGATTCCCGTCGCCGGCATGGTGCTGCTGCTCGGCGTGGATCGCTTCATGTCGGAAGCGCGCGCCATCACCAACACCATCGGCAACGCGGTGGGCACCATCGCCATCGGCCGCTGGGTGGGGGCAGTCGACCGTCAACGCCTGGCACAGGTGCTCGACGGCAAGAGCGATCCGGAAGACCTGGACGCGCTGTACGAAGGCGACGACGAAGCTGCCAACGACGTGAAGCCAGTGCACCCCGTGGGCGGCGTGCGGATCGCGGCTTGATCCCGACGAGTGCAGCCATGAATCCGAACGACTCCCGCAACGTGCTTCGCGCCATGTTCGACGCCGCGATCGCTGCCGCCCAACCCGCGCTGTGCGTTCCGCGCCATCTGCCGGCGCCGCCGAAAGGCAGGCTGTTGGTGATCGGCGCCGGCAAGGCCTCCGCGGCGATGGCTCGGGCCGTCGAGGACCACTGGCACGGGCCGCTCAGCGGGCTCGTGGTGACGCGCTACGGGTACGCGGTGCCATGCGAGCGCATCGAGATCGTCGAAGCGGCGCACCCGGTGCCCGACGCGGCCGGGGAAGCCGCGGCCCGTCGCATGCTGGAGATCGTCCGGGGCCTCACGAGCGCCGACCTGGTGCTGTGCCTGATCTCGGGCGGCGGCTCGTCGCTGCTGCCGCTGGCGCTGCCGGGCCTCACGCTGGAAGACAAGCAGGCGCTCAATCGGGCATTGCTCGCGAGCGGCGCCAGCATCAGCGAGATGAATTGCGTGCGTCGCCACTTGTCCGCCATCAAGGGCGGCCGGTTGGCGGCGGCGTGTCATCCCGCACGGGTGCTGAACCTGCTGCTGTCCGATGTGCCAGGCGACGATCCCGTCGACATCGCCTCCGGGCCCACGGTGCCCGACCACACCACCTGCGCCGATGCGCTGGAGATCCTTCGCCGGTACGAGATCGACGTGCCGCCGCGAGCGCTGGCGCTGCTCGAAACCGGCGAGGGCGAGACGCTGAAAGCGAACGACCCACGCCTGCCGCGCATCGAGACCCGTTTCATCGCGACACCGCAAATGGCGCTGGAAGCCGCAGCGGCGGTTGCCCGCGACGCGGGACTGAAGACCTGCATCCTCGGCGACGCGATCGAAGGCGAGGCGCGCGAGGTCGCACGGACCATGGCCGGCATCGCGCGGCAGGTGGCACGCCATGGCCAGCCGGTGGCCGCGCCGTGCGTGCTGCTGTCCGGCGGCGAAACCACCGTCACCCTGCGCGGCCGCGGCCGAGGCGGGCGCAACGTCGAGTTCCTGTTGGCCCTGGGCATCGCGTTGAACGGCGAGCCTGGCATCCACGCATTGGCCGGCGACACCGACGGCGTCGATGGACAGGAGGAGATCGCCGGCGCGCTGCTGGCGCCCGACACGCTGGCCCGCGCCCGGGCGCAAGGCTTGAGGCCGCGCGAGCGCCTCGACGACAACGACGGACACGGCTTCTTCGAGGCGCTCGGCGACTCGGTACTGACCGGGCCGACGCTGACCAACGTGAATGACTTTCGCGCGATCGTGATCGCTGCCGAGCCCGGCAGCACCGACCGCGCCACCAGGAGAAACTGAGATGCGAAGAAACAAGCACGCGAAGATCGTCGCGACGCTGGGCCCGGCGAGCGACGAGCGGCAGACCATCCAGGCGCTGTTCGACGCCGGCGCCGATGTGTTCCGGCTCAACTTCAGCCACGGCACGCACGAGGACCACAAGCGCCGACTCGACCTGATCCGCGAAGTCGAGCGCGAAAGCGGACGGCCCATCGGCGTGCTGCTCGACCTGCAGGGGCCGAAGCTGCGCATCGGCACCTTTGCCGATGGCCCGGTGAACCTCGTCGAAGGCAAGGCCTTCCGGCTCGACCTGGACGCGAAGACACCGGGCAACGCGACGCGCGTGGCGCTGCCGCATCCCGAGATCTTCGCCGCGCTCGAAACGGGAACCGACCTGTTGCTGGACGACGGCCGGCTGCGGCTGAGGGTGGAGAAGTTCGGCAAGGATTTCGCCGAGACGCGGGTGGTGAACGGCGGCAAGCTGTCGGACCGGAAGGGCGTGAACGTGCCCGGCGTGGTGCTGCCGCTCTCGGCCATGACGGAGAAGGATCGCGCCGATCTGGCCTATGGCTTGACGCTCGGCATCGACTGGGTCGCCTTGTCATTCGTGCAACGACCCGAGGACGTCGTCGAGGTTCGCAACATCGTGGATGGCCGAGCGGGCATCGTCGCCAAACTCGAGAAGCCGGCGGCCATCGCATCGCTCGACGCCATCGTCGTGGAGACGGATGCGGTGATGGTCGCCCGGGGCGACCTGGGCGTCGAGATGCCTGCCGAGCAGGTGCCCTCGATCCAGAAGCGGATCATTCGCGCCTGCAGGCGGGCCGGCAAGCCAGTGATCGTCGCGACCCAGATGCTGGAGTCGATGGTCACGGCGCCGGTGCCCACGCGCGCCGAGGCCTCGGACGTCGCCACCGCGATCTACGAAGGCGCCGACGCGGTCATGCTGTCGGCCGAATCGGCCAGCGGACGCTATCCGGTCCAAGCCGTGAAGATGATGAGCAGCATCATCGCGCACACCGAGAGCGACCCGAACTATCGCATCGCGATCGACTCATCGCGCGCCGAGCCGCTGGCCCGCACCGCCGACGCCATCGGCGCGGCCATGCGCGACATCACGGGCCTGCTCAACGCCGCAGCCACCGTTGCCTACACGAGCTCGGGCTATTCCGCGCTGCGCATGGCGCGCGAGCGGCCGCGCGCTCCCATCATCGGCATGACGCCACGGCTTGCCACGGCACGCCGACTGGCGCTCGCCTGGGGCGTCCACGCCGTGCTCTGCCACGAGGTGGTGGATGTGTCGGAGATGAGCGATCTCGCCAGTCGCACCGCCCTCAGGGAAGGCTTCGGCGCAGCGGGCCAGACCATCGTGATTTCGGCGGGCATGCCCTTCGGCACTTCCGGCACCACCAACCTCCTGCGCATCGCGCAAATCTGAGCGGAGCAACCATGGCATCGATCCAGCAAATCCGCGGCTTCGAGATCCTGGACTCTCGCGGCAATCCCACCGTCGCCGCCGAAGTCCTGTTGTCCGACGGCTCCCGCGGCCTGGCCGCGTCCCCTTCCGGCGCTTCGACCGGCGCACGCGAAGCCATCGAGCTGCGCGACGGCGATCCGAAGCGCTATCTCGGCAAGGGCGTCCTCAAGGCGGTCGGCCACGTCAACGGCGAACTGAGCAAGGCTCTGGTCGGCCGTGCCGCCGAAGACCAGGGCGCGCTCGACCGCCTGATGATCGAACTGGACGGAACGTCGACCAAGTCGCGGCTCGGCGCGAACGCGATCCTCGCGGTGTCGCTCGCGGCGGCCAAGGCCGCTGCGGCTTCCGGCGGCAAGGCCCTGTATAGCCACATCGGCGGTGACCGCAAGCCGGTGCTCCCGTTGCCCATGATGAACATCATCAATGGCGGCGCGCATGCCGACAACAACGTCGACATGCAGGAGTTCATGATCGTCCCCGTCGGCGCGCCGAGCTTCTCGGAGGCCATGCGCTGGGGCGTCGAGGTCTTCCACTCGCTCAAGGGCCTGCTCAAGGGCCGCGGCCTGTCGACCGCCGTGGGTGACGAGGGAGGCTTCGCGCCGGACCTGCCGTCGAACGAGGCGGCCATCGAGGTCATCCTTGCCGCGATCGAACAGGCGGGGTTCAGGGCCGGAACGGACTTGGCCCTCGGCCTGGACGTTGCAAGTTCGGAGTTCCACAAAGGCGGCCGGTACGAACTGGCATCGGAGGCCAGGCACTTCGACTCGGCGCAGTTCGTGGACTACCTGGCTCGCTGGGTGGCTGCCTATCCCATCGTGACGATCGAGGACGGCATGGCCGAAGACGACTGGGATGGCTGGGAACTCCTCACCGCGAAGCTCGGCCGCAAGGTGCAACTGGTCGGCGACGACCTGTTCGTCACGAACACGGAGATCCTGCAGCGCGGCATCGCGCGCGGTGCGGCGAACTCGATACTCATCAAGCCGAACCAGATCGGCACCTTGACCGAAACGCTCGCCGCCATCGCCATGGCCGACAAGGCCGGGTACTCGGCGGTGGTTTCGCATCGCTCCGGCGAAACGGAAGACACCACCATTGCCGACCTCAGCGTGTGCACGGCAGCGGCGCAAATCAAGACCGGCTCGCTATGCCGCTCCGACCGCATGGCCAAGTACAACCGCCTGCTTCTCATCGAGGCCGAACTCGGCCGCGATGCCGTCTTCGCGGGTGGAGCGGCCATTTCTTCCGGCCGTTGAGCCGGCTTTCGATTATTGAATTCAAGTTAACGCCGGATTGAATTCCGACCCACGTCGAACACCCCGCGGCTGCCTACAGTCGCATCACACCCATAAGGAGACAAACCGTGAAGCCATCGAATTTCCGCCCCCGCACCGCCCTGACGGCCATCGCTTTCGGCTTCGCCGCATCGCTCGCCGCCGCGCAAGCCTGGCCCGCCAAGCCGATCACCCTGGTCGTGCCGTTTCCGCCAGGCGGCAGCTCGGACGCACTGGCGCGTGCCATCACCACGCCGCTGTCGCAAAGCCTTGGCCAACCCGTGATCGTCGAGAGCAAACCGGGCGCCGGCGCGACCGTCGGCGCCGACTACGTCGCCAAGGCCAAGCCGGACGGCTACACGCTGCTCATGGGTGCGGTGCACCACACCATCGCCACCAGCGTCTACAAGAAGCTGCCCTACGACTTCGAGAAGAGCTTTGCGCCGATCGCCACCGTCGCGATGGTGCCCAACGTCCTGGTGGTCAATGCCAAGTCGCCGGCGACCGACGTGAAGAGCCTGATTGCAATGGCAAAGGCTTCGCCGGGCAAGCTCTCGTACGGATCCAACGGCAACGGAACGGTCCAGCACCTGATCGGCACCCAGTTCTCGACCTTGGCCGGTGTCGAACTGCTGCACGTGCCCTACAAGGGCAGCGCACCCCTCACGACCGACCTGCTGGGCGGTCAGGTCGACATGTCCTTCGACACGCTCACGCCGCTGGTGCAGCACATCAAGGGCGGCAAGCTGCGTGCGCTGGCCGTGACCACGGCGAAGCGCTCCACCACCTTGCCCGATGTGCCGACGCTGGCCGAAGCGGGCATCAAGGACTTCAACCAGGGCACCTGGTTCGGCATCCTCGCGCCGGCGGCAACGCCCAAGGAGGTGGTCACGAAGCTGAACACCGAGATCGTGAAGATCATCCAGTCGCCGGAGTTCAAGAAGCGCATGGAAGAGATCGGTGCCGAGCCGGTCGGCGACACGCCGGCGCAGATGGCGGCTCAGATCAAGGACGACACCACCAAGTACTCGAAGCTGGTCAAGGACGCCAAGGTGGCCATCGATTGAGTCAGTGGCCGTGCGGGTTGGCGAGCACGAAGTCGGCTACCTGCATCAAGCTGGGAAAGATGCGCTGCGGCTGCGAATCGGCAATCGGCACGCCTGAGTTGTAGCCATAGGGCACGGCCCAGGCGGCCACGCCAGCGTTGCGCGCCGCGTCCACGTCGGTGCTCGAGTCACCCACATGCGCGGCGCGGCGCGTGTCGCCGTCAAGCGTCTCGACCACGTGGCGCAGTACGCTCGCATGGGGCTTCTTGTGCGGCAGGGAGTCGCCGCCGACCACGAGCTCGAACAGGCTTTCGAGCCGAGTGGCCTCGAGCACACGGCGTGCGTGGCGCAGTTCCTTGTTGGTCACGCAGGCGAGCCGGACGCCGGCTTGACGGAGCCGACTCAGCGCCTCGTGCGCGCCAGCGTAGGGCGCGCACATGCTGCCGATCGTGGCGTTCAGGAGGTGCTCGAAGCGTTCCAGCACGGCTTCGACGCGGACCGTCTCCGCCAGCGCCGGCTGCTCGCGGTACAGCCGTGCCAGCAGCTTGAGCATCAGTTGTCGGGAGCCGTCGCCGATAAGATGGGTGATCTCCGCCGTGGGGCGCCGCGCCACGCCGTGCACGTCGAGCGAGAGATTCACCGCCTCCGCGATCTCGGCGGCGGTGTCGACGAGCGTGCCGTCGAGGTCGAAGCTGATGATGTCGTAGACCATGCCGGTATCGGTTCACAGGGCGCTCAAGGCCGCCTTGCGCCGCTCCATCATTCGCCAGATGAAGGGCGTGAAGATCAATTGCATCGCCAACTCCATCTTTCCGCCTGGCACCACGATCGTGTTGGCGCGCGACATCCAGGAGTTGTTGATCATGTTGAGCAGATACTGGAAGTCGATGCCCTTCGGATTGGCGAAGCGAATGACCACCATGCTCTCGTCGGCCGACGGGATGTCGCGGGTAATGAAGGGGTTCGAGGTGTCCACGACCGGCACGCGCTGGAAGTTCACGTGCGTGTACCTGAACTGCGGACAGATGTAGTTCACGTAGTCGGGCATGCGGCGCAGGATCGTGTCGGTCACGGCTTCAGTGCTGTAGCCGCGCTGCGTCTTGTCGCGATAGAGCTTCTGGATCCACTCCAGGTTGATCACCGGCACCACGCCGATCAGCAGATCGGGATGCCGGGCGACGTTCACCTCGGGCGTCACCACGGCGCCATGAAGCCCTTCGTAGAACAGGAGATCGGTGCCCTCGGGCAGTGCTTCCCAGGGCGTGAAAGTCCCCGGCTCCTGATCGTGGGGTGCGGCCTCACCGGCGTCGTGCAAATACCTGCGGTGGCGGCCGACGCCGGCGTCGGCATAGTCGCGAAACAGTGCTTCCAGTTCCGCGAACAGATTGTTCTCGGCGCCGAAATGACTGAAGTTCCTGTTGCCCTCACGCTCGGCCTCCGCCTGCCGCAGCTTCATTTCCTTGCGGTCGTAGCGGTGGAAGCTGTCGCCCTCGATGATGGCAGCGTTGACTCGCTCGCGTCGGAAGATGTTCTGGAATGTTCGCGTGACCGACGTGGTTCCCGCGCCGGACGAACCGGTGATCGAGATGATGGGGTGGCGTTCAGACATGGTGTGGCCTCGAAGCAGGATCTCTCATTCGCGGAACAAGCTGTGCCTGGCGAACAACGGACTTGCCAGTCCGCCCCTGGCGGGCTCGGTGTGATACCGCTCGATGCGCTCGACCTCGATCTTCGAGCCGAACACCAGGCCGATGCGCTGGTGAAGCGACGTGGGTTGCACGCCCAGCACGGGCTGGCGCCCGGTGCTGGCGCTTCCGCCGGCCTGCTCCACGATGAATGCAATGGGGTTGGCCTCGTACAGCAGGCGCAGACGGCCCGGCTCGGCCGGGTCCTTCGAGTCGCGCGGGTACAGGAAAACGCCGCCGCACATCAGGATTCGATGCACCTCGGCCACCATCGAGGCGATCCAGCGCATATTGAAATCCTTGCATCGGGCGCCGGTCCTGCCAGCGAGGCATTCGTCGACGTAGCGCTTGACCGGCGCTTCCCAGAAGCGGCTGTTGGAAGCGTTGATCGCAAATTCCTGTGTCTCGATCGGCACCTGGATGTGCGGATGGGTCAGCATGAATTCGCCCAGGTTCGGGTCGAGCGTGAATCCCACCACGCCGTTTCCCACCGACAGCACGAGCATCGTCGTCGGCCCGTACAGTGCATAGCCCGCGGCCACCTGGACCGCGCCAGGCTGCAGGAAATCGGCCTCGGTCACATCGCGACCGCTGTCGACCACTTCCTGTGGAGCGCGCAACACACTGAAGACGCTGCCGACCGAGACGTTCACTTCGATGTTGCCGGAGCCGTGCAGCGGATCGAACACCAGCAGGTACTTGCCGCGTGGATGCTGCGGAGGGATCTGGTAGGGCTCATCCACCTCCTCCGACGCCATGCCGGCGCAGTGCCCTCCCCACTCGTTCATGCGGGTGAAGATCTCGTTGCTGATAACGTCCAGAGGCTTCCGGGTTTCGCCCGGCTCGCTCGCCGCGCTACCGAGCTCGCCGAATGCCACGGCGCGTGCGATCGCCTTGGCCGCGAGCGCCACGTCCAGGATCAGCGCGTTGAAGTCGCCGCTCGCCCCGGGAAAGCGCCGGCGCTGTTCGATCAGGTATTGCGTGAGCGTGGATCGGTAGGACAAAGGCATGGTCGTCTTTCGATTCGTGGACCCGGATTCAGCGCTGTGCGCTTGCGTGCCAGCTCCTCAGCTCGGCCACCGTCTTGCCCTGCAGGTCGGACAGGACATGCAGCGCTCCCGCGAAGTCGTGGTGCGTGGTGAAGGCGTTGGGGGTCACGATGGTTGGCAGTCCGGCATCGATGGCCGCCCTGAGTCCGTTGGCCGAGTCCTCGAAGGCCAGGCACTGCGCGGCGCGCACCTGCAGTCTCTGCAGCGCTTGAAGATAAGCCTGGGGATGCGGCTTCTTCCGAGGGGCGGTGGCGGCATCCTCGACGACCTGGAAGGTGTGTGCCCAGTCGAGCCCGATCGCCGATCGCAGCACGACCGCGATGTTGACCGGCGACGTGGTGGTCGCGATCGCCAGGCGCAGCCCCGCGTCGAACGCCGAGTCGATCAGATGCTGCACCCCGGGTCTAAGTTGCACGGCACCGTCGTGCACCCTGCGCTCGTAGGACGCGGTCTTGAGATCGTGAATGCGCTGCACGGTATAGGCCAGCGCGCCGGCGTCGATGACCTTGGTGTCGCCGCGCACCTGGCCCCAGTAGTGAAGGATGCGCTCCTTGCCTCCGGCGACCTCCAGCAGCTGCGTGTAAAGCGTCTCGTTCCAATGCCAATCGAGGCCGGCCTCGGCGAAGGCATCGTTGAACGCCGCGCGATGCGCGCTCTCGGTGTCGGCGAGCGTGCCGTCGAAATCGAAGATCAGGGCGCGCAAGGGTTCTGGCTTCACGGCGCATCCTTCTCGGAGTTTGCGAACACCCGGCTGGCGAGGATGTCGCCTGCCGCGATGGTGCTCAGCTCGGCCGCCCCGAGCTCGCGATCGCGGTCGGCGTACAGCCGGCTGGCCTGACGCAGCCGCGCCCGGTCCAGCGCGTTGCGAACGCTGCGCGCGTTCGCGAAATGCGGTTGGGCGATGCGCAGGTGCAGGTAGTTGTCGAAGGCTTCGCGCGCTTCGGCGCCGAAGCGGTACTGTGTGGCCGAGAGCATGCGGTCGGCAATCTGCAGCAGCTCGGGCGTGGCGTAGTCGGGAAAGTCGAGGTGGTGCGCGATGCGCGAGCTCATCCCGGGGTTGGACTGGAAGAAGGTGTCCATCCGGTCCTTGTAGCCGGCGAGGATCACCACCAGGTCGTCGCGCTGGTTCTCCATCACCTGCAGGAGGATCTCGATCGCCTCCTGGCCGTAGTCGCGCTCGTTCTCCGGGCGGTACAGGTAGTACGCCTCGTCGATGAAGAGCACGCCGCCCATCGCCTTCTTCAAGACCTCCCTGGTCTTGGGCGCGGTGTGGCCGATGTACTGGCCCACCAGGTCGTCCCGCGTCACGCTCACCACATGACCCTTCCGCACATAGCCCAGCCGGTGAAGGATCTGCGCCATCCGCAGCGCCACGGTGGTCTTGCCGGTGCCGGGGTTGCCGGTGAAGCACATATGCAGCGAAGGCGCCTGCGCGACCAGGCCGTGCTGGGCGCGCAGCTTGTCGATCACCAGCAGCGCGGCGATGTCGCGGATGCGGCTCTTCACTGGCACCAGCCCGATCAGATCGCGGTCGAGTTCATCGATGACTCCCTCGACCTGGCTTTGCGCCAAGACCTCGGCCACCGTGCGCGCGGCCTGGGGCGGTTCATCCGGCGCGGCGGCGGCCGGGGCGCCCGGGATCGCGTACAGAGGTGCAGTCATGAGGTGCCCCGAAAGCCGTCGTTCAGGCGCCGGAGCGCTCGCCTTCGGGCTTGTCGGTCGAGTAGCTGCGCACCGTGTAGCGCATCGTGCGGCCATGGACCTCCTGGCGCACGAGGCTGAAGCCAGCCTCGCTGGCGGGCCGGTTGACGATGAAACTCATCGTGATGGTCTCGACGCCGCGTGTGGAGTCGAACGCCATCAGCCGGATGTAGTGATGAGGGAATGTCTTGCGGCACTCCTTCAGTTCGAGCACCACGCCCGCCGCGTCGCCCAAGTCGAACATCGGCATGCCGTACATCTCCCAGTAGGTGTTGCGCGGATGCGGGTCGTCGGTGTATTCGACGCTCCAGGCATAGCCCTTCTGGAGGCCGTAGTCGATCTGCAGCGCGATCTCGGCATCGGTGAGATCGGGCAGGAAGCTGAACTGGCCCTGGGTGATGCGGCCGGTCGGGTTGGTCATCATGATCGAGCCCTCTCAAGCCACCGATGCGGTGGTGGCGAAATCGCTGGTGTCGGTGGACGCGTAGTTGAACGACACGTCTTTCCAGGTGTCGAGCGCCTGCTTGAGCGGCGTGCAGCCGCGTGCGGTGGCATGCAGGATCTCGGGGCCCTCGTTCAGGATGTCGCGGCCTTCGTTGCGTGCCTTGACGATCGCCTCGAGCGCGACGCGGTTGGCCACCGCACCGGCCTGGATGCCCGCCGGATGCCCGATCGTTCCGCCACCGAACTGCAGGATCACGTCGTCGCCGAACAGGTCGATCAGCTGGTGCATTTGCCCGGCATGGATGCCACCCGAGGCGACCGGCATCACCTTGCGCATGTCCGCCCAATCCTGGTCGTAGAACAGGCCGCGCGGCAGATCTCGCTTCGTGAAGCTGTCCCGGCAGACGTTGTAGTAGCCCTGCACCGTCATCGGGTCGCCTTCGAGCTTGCCAACGGCCGTCCCGGTGTGCATGTGGTCGACCCCGGCCAGGCGCAACCACTTGGCGATCACGCGGAAGCTCACGCCGTGGTTCTTCTGCCGCGTGTAGGTGCCGTGGCCGGCGCGGTGCATGTGCACGATCATGTCGTTGCGGCGCGCCCAGTTCGCCATGCTCTGGATCGCCGACCATCCGATCACCAGGTCGAGCATGACCACCACCGAGCCCAGTTCCTTCGCGAACTCCGCGCGTTCGTAGATGTCTTCCATGGTCGCGCCGGTGACGTTCAGGTAGCTGCCCTTGACCTCGCCGGTGGCCGCGCTGGCCTTGTTGACGCCGTCCATCACGTACAGAAACCGGTCACGCCAGTGCATGAAGGGCTGCGAGTTGATGTTCTCGTCGTCCTTCATGAAATCGAGCCCGCCCTTGAGCCCTTCATAGATCACGCGGCCGTAGTTGCGGCCCGACAGGCCCAGCTTGGGCTTGGTGGTGGCGCCGAGCAGCGGACGGCCGAACTTGTCGAGCCGCTCGCGCTCGACCACCAGGCCGGTCGGCGGGCCCTTGAAGGTCTTCACATAGGCGACTGGAATGCGGATGTCCTCGAGCCGTGCCGCCTTCAGTGGCTTGAACGAGAAGACGTTGCCGATCAGGCTGGCCGTCATGTTGGCGATCGAGCCCTCCTCGAACAGGATGAGGTCGTAGGCGACCCAGGCGAAGTACTGGCCGGGTTGGCCGGGCACCGGATCGACCTTGTAGGCCTTGGCGCGGTAGCTGTCGCAGGCGGTCAGCCGGTCGGTCCAGACCACGGTCCAGGTGGCCGTGCTCGACTCGCCGGCCACCGCGGCGGCGGCTTCGATGGCCTCGACGCCATCCTGTGGCGTGATGCGGAACAGGCAGAGAACGTCGGTGTCCTTGGGCCGGTAGCCGGGGTCCCAGTACCCCATCTGCCGGTACTTCAGGACGCCGGCGCTGTAACGCTTCTTGGCGTCGGTGATGACGCCTTGTTCGACGGGTAGGTTCACAGTGGTCTCCGGGCAGCGTTGGGTGGATGAACTCACTGTAGAAGTCGAATCAATTAAGGTAAATTCAGACTTCTTTTGCTTTTAAGTAAGTATTTCCTTAATCATGAACATCACGTTCCGCCAGCTGCGGGTGTTCGCCGAGGTGGTGCGCCAGGGCAGCGTGCTGCGCGCCGCGGAGGCGCTGCACCTCACGCCACCGGCGGTGTCCATGCAGATCAAGGAGGTGGAATCCCAGGTCGGCCTGCCGCTGTTCGACCGCGCCGGCCGGCGGCTGTCGCTGTCCACCGCCGGCGAGTATTTCGCGGTCTACGCACGGCGCCTGCTCGGCACGCTGAAGGATGCCGAGGACGCCATGGCGCGCTTCAAGGGCGTCGAATCGGGCGTATTGACGATCGGCATGGTCAGCGCGGCGAAGTACTTTCTCCCGCAGCTGCTGGCGCAGTTCCATGCCGAGCATCCCGCGGTCGAGGTGCGGCTGCGCCTGGGGAACCGCGAGCAGCTGGTGGCGCTGATGCAGGCGAACGAGGTGGAGGTCTCGGTGATGGGCCGGGCACCCAAGGAATGGCCCAATCGCGCCGAACCCTTCGCGATGCACCCGCACGTGCTGGTGACGGCCCCGAGCCACCCCTTCGCGAGGGCGGAGAACGTGCCCGCTGCCGCTCTGGCGCGCGAAGGATTCATCGTGCGCGAGCCGGGTTCGGGCACGCGCGCGGCGCTCGAGGAGTTTCTCGCCGTGCACCGCCTCCAGCCGATGCTGATCATGGAGATGCCGAGCGACGAGGCGATCAAGCAATCCGTCATGGCCGGCCTGGGCGTGAGCCTGGTCTCGCTCCACACCATCGGTCTGGAATGGCGCAACGGGCTGATCGCCGCGCCGTCCGTGGAAGGTTTGCCGTTGATGCGGCGCTGGCACCTCGTGAATGCAGCAGCCAAGATGCTGTCGCCGGCAGCCGAGGCTTTTCGCTATTTCATCCTCGAGCGCGGCGAATCGCACCTGGCCGCGATGTTCAGCGAGACGGCACTAGCATGAGCCCCGTCGCGGCGCGCGCTTGCGGTTAGCATCCCCAAAGACACACGCAGTCAGGAAATCAATGCGGATCTTGCTCGTCGAGGACGACCGGGTGCTGGCGGATGCACTTTCGCGGGCGCTGGTGCAGTCCGCCCATGCTGTCGACGTCGTCACGACCGGCGAGGAGGCCGACCATGCCCTCGCCCTCGGCAAATATGACCTGGCCGTCCTGGACATCGGCTTGCCCGGGCTGAGCGGACTGGATGTGCTGAAGCGTCTCAGGGGCCGCAAGTCGACGATGCCAGTGCTGATGCTCACCGCCTTCGACACCCTCGCAGACCGTGTCCGCGGGCTTGATCTCGGCGCAGACGATTACCTGGCCAAGCCGTTCGATCTGCCGGAGCTCGAAGCGCGAGTCCGAGCGCTGCTGCGCCGCAGTACCCAGTCCACCCCCGACCTCGAACATGGTTCGCTGCGCTTCGATACCGTTGGCCGCCGTGTGTTCCACGACAAGCGGCCGCTGGATTTGTCGCCACGCGAACTCGCCTTGCTCGAACTGCTGCTGATGCGCGCGGGGCGTGTCGTGAGCAAGGAGCAAATGGTCAATCATCTCTATGGCTGGGGCGACGAGGTCGGCGACAACGCGATCGAAGTCAACGTCTACAGGCTGCGCAAGAAACTGGAGCCGCTGGGTTGCGAGATCCGCACCGTGCGCGGCATGGGCTACCTGATCGACAGCAGCGATGTGGAGGTCTGAGCCCCGGCTGCAGCGCAAGCTGCTGGCCTGGCTGCTCGGGCCGCTCACCGTCCTGCTGGTGCTCGATACGGCCGCCGCCTACTGGAACTCGCTGCGGTTCGCCAACCTGGCCTACGACCGTGCGCTGCACGAGATCGGCCGCGAGATCGCCCTGCACGTGAAGCTCGACGGAACGCGTCCCCGGCTCGAGCTCTCGGAGGCCGCGGCCAACATCCTGTTCGTGGATCCGGAAGACCAGCTCTTCTACCGGGTCATCGGCGAGAACGGCGCCGATCTGGGTGGCGATCCCCAGTTGCCTGCGGCGCGCGTTGGAAAGGCCGGCAAGCCGGACTTCTACGGCGATGCAGTGCGCGGCGAACCGGTGCGGATGATGGTGGCGTGGATGCCCGTCGGGCCGGATGCCGGGCCCCCGCAGGTTCTGGTGCAGGTGGCCGAAACGCTCAACAAGCGAGCGCGCCTGACCTGGGAAATGGTCGCGAATGTGGTGTTGCCGCAGCTGCTCCTGATCGTCATGGCGACGGCAGTGGTCTGGTTCGGGGTGTCGCGCGGGCTCGAACCGCTGCAGCGGCTGCGCCGTGCCGTATCGGACCGCTCGCACCTGGACTTGAGTCCCATCGACATTCAGGACGTCCCGGGAGAGGTGCGTCCGCTGGTGGACGACATCAACGAATTGATGGGGCGCCTTGGGCGCACTTTCGATTTCCAGAACCGCTTCGTGGCCGACGCCGCTCATCAGCTGAAGACGCCGGTCAGCGGCCTGAAGGCCCAGATCGAGCTGGCATTGAGGGAAAGCGATCTGCACCGGGTGCGCCATTCGCTCGCGCAGCTCTATATCAGCGCCGACCGGCTGTCGAGGCTGGTGCGCCAGCTGCTTTCGCTGGCCCGCAACGAGCCCGGTGCGCTCGACTCCATGCAGTTGCAGCCGTTGGACTTGAACGCCCACGCCCTGGAGGTGAGCATGGACTGGGCACCCCAGGCCATCAAGCGAAACATCGACCTGGGCTTCGAAGGCGCCGAACATCCGCTGATGATCGACGCCGACCAGGACCGCTTGCGCGAGCTGGTCAACAACCTGATCGACAACGCGATCCGCTACAGCCAGTCGGGCGGTCGAGTGACCGTGCAGGCTGCCCGGATCAACGACGATCAATGTCGCCTGGCCATCAGCGACGACGGCCCCCGCATCCCCGTGGAAGAGCGTGCCCGCATCTTCGAACGCTTTCACCGGCTCCTCGGTACGCAGGAGGATGGCAGCGGTCTCGGACTCGCCATCGTCAGCGAGATCGCCACGTTGCATGGCGCGCGCATCACGCTGGAGGAAGACATCGACGGCGTGGGCAACACCTTCAGCGTCTTCTTCCCTTTGCGCGCTGCCTGACCGGCGCAACCTCAGTCTGTAAGGTTCCTGACAGCTGGCAGACACCCGGCTGTCAGCGGCCCGGCAGAAAGGTGACAGGACAAGTCTCTACGCTCGACAAGGCCGAAACCACTGTGGTTTCGAACCATTGAATGAGGAGACACCGTGTCGCTTTTGTCGAGTGCTGAATTCTGGATCGCCCTGTCGCAGATCATCCTGATCAATATCGTCCTGAGCGGCGACAACGCGGTCGTCATTGCGATGGCCTCCCGCTCGCTGCCGCCCGCCCAGCAGAAAAAGGCCATCCTGTTCGGCAGCGTCGGAGCGATCGTGTTGCGCGTGGTGCTGACCTTCTTCGCCGTCTACCTGCTGACCCTGCCGTACCTCAAGCTGGTTGGCGCAGCGCTGCTGTTCTGGATCGGCATTGGCTTGCTTCAACAGGAAGACGAGGAAACGGGCCTGGAGGGCCACGCTGGTCTGGCTGCCGCCATCAAGACCATCGTGCTGGCCGATCTGGTCATGAGCCTGGACAACGTCGTCGGCGTCGCCGCTGCAGCCAAGGGAAATGTTCCGCTGCTCGTGTTCGGTCTGGTGATCAGCATTCCGCTGATCATCTTCGGCAGCACCTTGATCCTGAAATTGATGGATCGATTCCCGATCATCATCGTGCTCGGCGCCGCGCTGCTCGGCTGGGTGGCCGGAGAAATGGCCATTTCGGATCCGGCCATCGCTGGTTGGGTCGCCGATCGTCACGCGCTGCACACGATGGTCCCGGCCTTCGGTGCTCTGCTCGTGGTGGCGGTTGGCAAGTGGATGAGCAGCCGCCGCGAACAGCGCCGCGAAGAACTGCAGGCGACCAAGAAGCAGCCTGCCGTCTGAGGGTGCCGGCGTGACGCGTATCCTGGTACCCATCGACCCGGATCAGCCGGCCCGGACGCGCTCGGCCATCGAACAGGTCCTGCGCATGCGCCGGAACGACCGGGTGAGCATCCGCTTGCTGCGCGTGCAGCCCATGGTCTCTGGACATGTCGCGATGCTCTTCAACAAGCGCGAGCTGCTGGACTTGCAGCTCAGCGCGGGCGCCGAAGATCTGCAGTACGCGCAGAAGCTGCTCGATCTGGCCGGGGTGCCCTACGCCAGCACCGTGCTGGTGGGGCGCAGTGCCGAGACGATCGCCATGGCCGCACGCGACTACGGCTGCGACCGTATCGTCTTCGGACGCGACGAACCGAGTCTGGCAGGAACGATCTTTGGCTCGCTGGCGCAGCAGGTGCGTCAACACCTGAGTGCGAGCGGTGACCCCCAGGTCATCAGTTCCTGATCCAATCAGCCAAGACCAACCACTATTCCACCGTCACGCTCTTCGCCAGGTTCCGCGGCTTGTCCACATCCGTCCCGCGCGCGCACGCCGTGTGATACGCCAGCAATTGCAGCGGCACCACGTGCAGCAGCGGTGACAGCGCCCCGTAGTGTTCGGGCATGCGAATCACGTGAAGCCCCTCGCTGCTCTCGATGTGCGTGTCGCCGTCGGCCAGCACGTAGAGCACGCCGCCGCGCGCGCGGACTTCCTGCAGGTTGCTCTTGAGCTTTTCGAGCAGGGCGTCGTTGGGCGCAACGGCCACCACGGGCATCTCGCTCGTGACCAGGGCGAGCGGACCGTGCTTGAGTTCGCCGGCCGCGTAGGCCTCGGCGTGGATGTAGGTCACTTCCTTGAGCTTGAGCGCGCCTTCCAGCGCAATCGGGTAGTGCAGGCCGCGGCCGAGGAAGAGCGCGTTCTCCTTGCGCGCGAAGTCTTCCGACCAGCTGATGATCTGCGGCTCCAGTGCGAGCACGGATTGCAACGCCACCGGCAGGTGCCGCATTTCCTTCAGGTAGCGCGCTTCGTCGGCTTCAGGCAGGCGATCCTTCGACTGCGCCAGCGCCAGCGTGAGCAGGAAGAGGCCCGCGAGTTGCGTCGTGAAGGCCTTGGTCGACGCCACGCCGATCTCGACGCCGGCGCGAGTGATGTAGGCCAGCTTGCACTCGCGCACCATCGCGCTGGTCGAGACGTTGCAGATGGTGAGGGTGTGGTCCATGCCCAGCGATCGCGCATGCTTGAGCGCGGCCAGCGTGTCGGCGGTCTCGCCCGACTGGCTGATGGTCACGACCAGGGTCTTCGGATCGGGCACGGAATCGCGGTATCGGTATTCGCTCGCGATCTCGACCTGCGTCGGGATCTTTGCGATGCTTTCGAGCCAGTACTTGGCCGTGCAGCCGCTGTAGTAGCTGGTGCCACAAGCCAGGATCAGCACGTTGTCGATTTCGTTGAACACGCGCCACGCGGCCGCGCCCGGTGCGCCGTCGGTGCCGACGCCGTCGAAGAGCTCGGGCACGATGCCTTCCACGCCTTCGAGCGTGTCCGAGATCGCGCGCGGCTGCTCGAAGATTTCCTTCTGCATGTAGTGGCGGTAGGGCCCAAGTTCCGCCGCGCCGCTGTGCGCCTGCACCGTGCGCACGACGCGGGTCACGGGCTTGTGGGCGCGGTCGACGATCCAGTACTTGCCGGGCTGGATGTCGACCACGTCGCCCTCTTCGAGGTAGACGATCTGGTCGGTCACGCCGGCCAGCGCCATGGCATCGCTCGCGAGGAAGTTCTCGCCCTCTTCCTTGCCGGCGCCGAGGATCAGCGGTGAGCCGGCGCGCGCGCCGACCACCCGTTGCGGCTCGTCGCGGCAGATCGCAGCGATGGCGTATGCACCCTGGAGTTGCTTGACGCTCGCCTTCACGGCTTCGAACAGGTCGCCGTCGTAGTGGCTGTCGATCAGGTGCGCGATGACCTCGGTATCGGTCTGGCTCGCGAAGACATAGCCCTTCGCCTGCAGCGCCGCGCGCAGGGATTCATGGTTCTCGATGATTCCGTTGTGCACCAGCGCCACCCGTCCGGGCCGAGTGGTCTCCGCATCCGTGCCGGGGCCGTGGCTGAAATGGGGATGCGCGTTGTGCACCGCCGGTGCGCCGTGCGTGGCCCAGCGCGTGTGGGCGATGCCGGTGCTGCCTTCGATGCGGTCGTCCCGTACCTGCGTCAGCAGTTCGGCCACGCGCGAAGTGGTGCGGGCACGCTGCAGGCCGCCCGCGTGGACGGCCACGCCGCAGGAGTCGTAGCCCCGGTACTCGAGCCGCTGCAAGCCCTGAACGAGGACGGGAACGATATTGCGACCGGAAACGGCGCCGACGATGCCACACATATGAGTTGCTCCTGCGATTGGAAGTTGGAGCGATGGTAGGCCGATCGCCATGAAATTTTCGGTCAGTTTTTTATGCTATTTGACCTTGAATTTCTCATCAGACGAATGATGGACTTTTATTCCACTATCATCATATTTGTGAAATTTTCAGACCTCGATGACATCGACTTGCGCCTGCTCGACGCGCTGCAAGATGACGCGTCCCCAAGCAACCAGTCGCTCGCCGAGCGCTTCAACCTCTCGCCGCCCACCTGCCTGCGCCGCCTGCGCCGCCTGCGCGAGGCAGGGTGGATCGAAAGCGAGGTCGCCATCCTGAGCGCCGACCGCATCGGCCCTCTGCTCACGGCAGTGGTCGAGGTCTCGCTCGACCGGCAGGACGCCTCCGCGCTCGACGCCTTCGAGCAGCGCGTCGCGCCGGACGATGCGGTTCAGCAGTGCTACCGCGTCTCGCCCGGCCCGGATTTCGTTCTCATCGTTACCGTGCGCGACATGCCCGCCTACCAGGCGCTCGCACAACGCCTCTTCACGAACGACGCCAACGTGCGCAACGTGAAGGCCTTCTTCAGTATCAAGCGCGCGAAGTTCGCACCCCGCGTGCCTCTGCCGTCACTCGCCTGACCTCACCTGAGCGCGGCGCAACCGCCAATTGCATGGATCCAGGAACACCGCGGAACCGGCTCCGCCGGGCCGCCGGTGTTGCCCCCGGCAGGGGGTGGGCGGCTACACGAAGTGAGCAAGCCTGGGGGCGAGCTACTTTTTCGGTCGCTGCCAGTTCGGGAAGCTGGTTTGACGCGCCCGCGAGATGGTCAGCGCACCCGGCTCTGTGCTCTTGGTGATCGTCGAGCCCCCGCCGATCGTGCCACCGGCACCGATCGTGACGGGCGCGACCAGCACGCAATTGCTGCCCACGTGCACGTCGTCACCAATGATCGTGCGGTGCTTGAAGGCGCCGTCGTAGTTGGCAGTGATGCTGCCGGCGCCATAGTTGACGCGCTGGCCGACCGTGGCGTCACCCAGGTACGCGAGGTGGTTCGCCTTCGCTCCCGCGGCGAGGGTCGAGTTCTTGACCTCCACGAAGTTGCCGATGTGCACCTCCGCGCCCAGGCGAGCGCCGGGCCGCAGCCGCGCGAAGGGCCCGACCAGCGAGCCGGCGCCCACCGTCACGCCGGCCTTCTCGCCGTCGATGTGGGTGAACGGATGGATCACCGCACCGGTCTCGATGCGCGCATTGGCGATCACGCAGTTCGCCCCGATGCGCACGCCGGCGCCCAGTGACACCGCGCCTTCGAACACGCAGTTGACGTCGATCTCGACATCCGATTCACACGCCAGCGTGCCGCGCAGATCGAAGCGCGCCGGGTCGGCCAGCCGGACGCCTTGCACCATCAGCGCGTCGGCCTGGCGACGCTGGTAGGCGCGTTCGAGCGCCGCAAGTTGCGTGGGGCTGTTGACGCCGGCCACCTGCAAAGCGTCGTCGGTTCGGTGGGCGACGACCGGAACGCCGTCGATGGTCGCGAAGCCCACCACGTCGGTCAGGTAGTACTCGCCCTGCGCGTTCTTGTTGTCCAGCCGCCCGAGCCAGGATTTGAGGAGGCGCGTCGGCACCGCCATGACGCCGCTGTAGACCTCCTGGATGGCGCGCTGGGCCTCGTTCGCGTCCTTCTCTTCGACGATGGCGAGCACTTCGCCCTCGGCTTCGTGCCCCGGCGCACGGATGATGCGGCCGTAGCCGGTCGGCTCGTCGACACAGATCGTGAGGAGCGCCAGGCGCCGGCCGGCGCTCTCGGCCACCAGCGCGCGCAAGGTGTCGTCACCGATCAGAGGCACATCGCCCGAGAGAACCACGACCGTGCCATCGTCGGGAAGGAGCGGCGCCGCCTGCTGCATGGCGTGGCCCGTGCCGAGTTGCGGCACCTGGCGCGCGAACTGGGGCGTCACGCCCGCCACGGCGCCCTCGAGCGCGGTCTCGACATCCGTCGCGCCATGGCCGGTCACGACGACGACGTTGCGCGCGCCGATACGTCCCGCGGTGTCGATCACGTGCGCAACAAGTGCACGCCCACCCAAACGATGCAACACTTTCGGCAAGCTGCTCTTCATGCGCGTGCCTTTTCCGGCCGCCATGATGACGACGTCGACGGGTTCCTGGTTGTTGTCCTGCGGAGTCTGATTCATGCCTTTTTCTCTGATTCGTTGCGCAAAGCTGGCGCGAATTATCGGCGTGCTGGTTCTCGGCGCCACTCTGGCGGCGTGCAGCGCGGTCAAGCTGGCATACAACAATCTGCCGGAAGTCAGCTATTGGTGGCTCGACGGCTACCTCGATTTCGACGGCACCCAGACCCCCCGTGTGCGCGACGAGTTGGACCATCTGCTGGCCTGGCATCGCCAGAACGAACTGCCCAGGGTCGTCGCCATGATGCAGAAGGCGCAGACGCTGGCGCCCAACGACGTCACGCCCGAGCAGACCTGCGACATGGTGAACGAGATCCGCAACCGGCTGCTCGCCCTGGCGGAGCGAGCGGAACCGGCCGGCGCCGAACTCGCGGTGAGCCTGACCGAATCGCAGTTGCAGCAGCTCGAACGCAAGTACACGAAGATCAACGCGGACTACCGCAAGGATTGGCTGGAGCGCAGCATCGAAAAGCAGCAGGAGATGCGCTACGAGAAATTCGTCGAACGCAGCGAGGATTTCTACGGGCGGCTCGATGCGCAGCAACGCGATCTCCTCAGGCTGCAGGTGGCGCGGTCCGTGTTCGATCCGCGCGAACTCGATGCGGAACGCAAGCGGCGTCAGCGCGAGGCGCTGACGCTGCTGCGCCGCTTCAACGCACAGAAGACCCCGCCGCCCGAAGCGCAGGCGGCGATCCATGCCTACGTGCTGCGCATCGCCAGTCCGCCGCCGGGTCCCTGGCGCGACCGGCAACAAGCGCTGCAGCGGGAGGCCTGCCACGACATCGCCGAGTTCCACAACCAGACCAGCCCGGCCCAGCGCGACAAGGCGGTGCGGCGGCTGCAGTCGTACGAGAACGATCTACGCGACTTGGCGACGGCGCAGTGAACTCCTGGAATACGCCAAACGGCACATGAAAAGTGCGGCGACAAAGTACAACATTTGTTTACACTTGGGCGCGACTCACCAGATCACCCATGAACATCTCGCTCTGCACGCTCTTCGAAGGAAACTACCATTTCGGCGTCGCGGCGCTGTCGAATTCACTGATTGCCGCGGGCTATGAGGGCGACCTGTGGGTCGGCTATCGCGGTGCGCTGCCGGGCTGGATCGTGGATTCGCCGGCCTTCGATCGCGCCACAGGCCAGTTGCAGATCGCGCCGACACTGAAGCTGTGCATGGTCGAGCTCGACACGCCGCTGCACTTCACCTACTACAAGCCCACCTTCATCCGCGAGATGTTCGAGAAGCATGCGCCGGCTTCGACCATCGTCGCCTACATCGATCCGGACATCGTCCTGAAATGCGACTGGCCCGCCTTCACGGGATGGTTCACCGAAGATGGCATTTCGCTCGCGGAAGACGTCAACTGGTGCTTTCCGGCACGGCACCCCAAGCGCCTGCTGTGGAACCGCTTCTTCGAGCCGCACGGCGCGACGCCGCGACGCACGCTCGATCGCTACTACAACGCCGGCTTCATCGCGGTCTCCCGCCAGCACCTGGACTTCCTGGACCTGTGGCGCCGCCTGTGCGACCTGGTGGTGGCCTACAACGCCAACTCCAAACAACTGAAGGCTGGAGGCTCGGCGGCCCTGTTCCATTCGACGGACCAGGACGCTCTCAACTTCGCCCTCACGGTCTGCGAGGCGCCGCTCAACACCGCCGGCCCCGAGGCCATGGATTTCGCGCCCGGCGGCTACTACCTCTCGCACGCCATCGGCTCCGTCAAGCCCTGGCACGGCGGCCACATCCGCCAGGCCCTGCGCGGCCGCCCACCCACTGCCGCCAGCAAGTGGTACTACCGCTTCGCCAATGCGCCGATCAAGGTGTATTCGGACGGCGAACTCGCCAAGCGCCAGTTCGCGCTCAAGCTGGCCGCCGCCATCGGCCGCGTCTACAAGCGCAGCTAGCCAAAACTCCAGAGACACCGCGGAACCGCCTCCGCCGGGCCGCTGGTGTTGCCCCCGGCGGGGGGTGGGCAGCCACACGAAGTGGGCAAGCCTGGGGGCGAGTCACATCTTCCGCCCGCGCAAGATGAGCAGGGAGTATTGATAGACGAAGTTGGCCACGCTGGTCGCGATCGCAAAGCCCAGCACCGAGCGCAGGTCGCTCACGCCGACGATCGCCAGATAGGCGACCTGCGTCACCAGCGTCACCGGGATGCTGTAGGTCTGGCCCGCCGTCACGCCGCGCACCGTCATCGTCCGGAAGGCGAAGCCCGACGCGTTCTGGAGGATCGAGGCCAGGAACACCATCCACACCAGCGGTTCCATGCTGCGGTACTTCTCGCCCAGCAGCAGGATCCAGTACTGCGGAAGGTAGATCGAGGTCAGCAGCACCAGCGCCATCAGGAAGAGATAGACCAGGTGGCCCTGGAGCAGCATCCTGCGCAGCCGCTCCCCCTCCGGCGCACGCGCGATGACGGGGAACAGCAGGATGTTGGTGACCCGATCCACCACGATGAGCACCATGGCCAGCCGGCCGAAGGCCCCCACCTCGGCCACCATGCTCGAGGTGCCGAACATCGAGACCAGGAACACGGTGATCACGCCCTGCACCTGGTAGAAGATCGCCGGCAACACCAGGGGCTTGGCGATCTGGATCACCTGCGCATCCACGCGTCGGGCGTCGTCGCCTTCCAGCCGGGAATTCACGATTTCGCGAGACCTGAATTCGTTGCGGTAGAGCACGACGCTCACCAGGCTCGCGGCGGCCGTGGCCGCCACGATGCCGGCCACGGACCACGAGGTCATCGGCAGCAGCAGCACCGCGCCGACGAAGGCGATCCGCACGAAGTGCGACGAGAACCCGATCCGGTTCAGGGTGGAGATGTGGCCCAGGATCAGCAGCACCGTGCTGGCGAAGTGCTCCCGCAAGGTCAGGAGCACGATCACGATCATGAACGCCGACGCCAGCAGATAGCCTCCCCCGCCCCAGCCATGCTCGCGCGAGGTGATGAACCAGTAGGGCGCCACGATCGCCAGCCCCAGGCCCAGCAACAGCCAGCGCTTGCGGAAGACCTGCTGGCAGGCGCCGACCACCCAGGGAATCTCGTTCGTGCGCTGCCCGACGACCGGAAGGCAGCAGTGCGCGAGCCCCAGGTCGGTCACGCCGAGGATGAGCGTGATGCAGGCCACCAGGAAGGTGTAGGCGGCGTACTGGTCCTTCGGCAGCACGTTGACGATGAGCAGGCCGGCGATGCCGCCGACGGCCACGCCAAAGGTTTCGACACCGCCAACCATGGCGATCTGGCGCAAACGGGCAAGGAGCTTCACAGGCAGGCGGCGTCGGTCATGTGAATGGCCGGCGGTCGCCGGGCTGGCTGGGAGCCGCGGATTATCCGGGCAGGGCCTCTACGATAAGCGATGGCGTTCGGAAGCCGCGTCAGATCAGCGGCGTCGGCCGCATGGGCCGTTCGAAATAGTCGCCCAGGCGCTCGAGCGCATGCGGCTCCATGATGCGCAGCCACCCACTGTCGAGCTTGTGCAGCCCGAGGCGCTCGAGGCGCCGCAATGTCTTGTTGGTGTGCACCAGCGACAAGCCGAGCGCATCCGCGATGTGCTGCTGGTTGAACGGAAACTCCGCCCAGCCGTCGCGCACCATGCCGACGCGCTCCGCCCGGCGATAGAGGTGCATAAGCAGCATGGCGACGCGCTCGCTGGCATTGCGCCGGCCCGCGGTGACGAGGTTGTCGTCCACCATCTTCTCCTCGCGCGCCGTGAGCCAGGTGATGTCGTAGCCGAGCTTGGGGTGCGAGCGGAACAGGTCCCAGAGCTTGTCGCGATCGAAGGCGCAGAGCGTGACGCCGGTCACGGCTTCCACGCCATGGGTCTCGCCGTCGGCGAATTCCTCCTGCAAGCCCATGAAATCGCCCGGCAGCAGGAAACTGAGGATCTGCCTGCGGCCGTCGCTGAGCGTCTTGTAGCGAAAGGCCCAACCGGAATAGAGCGTGAAGAGTTGGGGGCTGGCGCGCTGCTCGGCAATGATGGGCCGACCGGCTTCGACGATGCGCGTACCGCTGCGAAACGATTCGATCACGCGCACTTCCTCCGCAGACGCGGGCACGAAGGCGGGGTTCTTGCGCAGGCCGCATTCGTCACACGGATGTGCACAGCGAGGCGGAGAGACGGGAGCTGGATAGTCCTCGAACTTCACCTGAACACTATAGGCCACACGCGTGTGTCTTTTGACATTTTCCGCCGCGTTGCCCGCTCCTAAACTGCCGACGCCTCTCCCCCTGAACGTCGATGCAACTCCACGAAATCCTGTATTCCAGCCTGCTTGCGCCAGACCAGCCCACCACGGTGGTCGGCCGGATCGTCACCCGGGCACGAGCCCGCAATGCGGAGACCGGGATCACGGGCCTGCTGGTGTTCGACGGCATGCGCTTCTGCCAGCACTTCGAGGGGCCGAGCGAACAGGTGCTCTCGCTGATGCGCCGTCTCCAGGCAGACCCCCGCCATGCGGAGGTGCGCGTGCTCTTCGAGGGTTCGCTGCTGCAGCGCCGCTACCAGCGCTTCGAGATGGGCTTTGCCGAGGTCGAGGAACGCGACGACCTGGCGGACGTCTTTGCCCTGCAAGGCGCCGAGGCGCTGCAGCGCTTTCTGGCGCTGCGCCCCCGGTTCGACATCGCTGGCTGAACTCAGGCAGCGCGGGCGACCGCGGCGGCATCCCACGTGTAGGTCGCGCCGTTGCCGTCCCACGGCTCCATCACGATGCGCTGGCCACGGTCCACGGCCAGCGATTCGCCCGGGGCCAGCACGAGATCCTCGCTGCCCGAGTGGACGGTGGCATCACGCGTGATCCACACCCTGCCCTGCCGGACGCGCAGGACACTGGCGCTGGAAGCCTTGAGACTGATCGCATGGCCGGCTTCCAGCTGCCAGGCACCGCGGCGCACTGCCGGCGGCACGGCGGCCGGACGGGCCAGTGCAACGGAGGGAAGCGAAGAAGAGGTGCAAACGGCAGACATGGTGGACTCCTGGGAGGGATTTGAAAGTGCGCAAATGGCGCGCTTCGGGAATGAATGATCCGCCCGCCCTCGTTGGCAGTCCAATGAAAACGCGGTAGCCTACTGATTCCGGTTTCGCATCAATCGCCAAGCCGCCCGAAGCCCTCCGACATGCTCCATTCGCAAACCCACCTCCGTTCCCGGCCGATCTCCGCCGGCCATCTGCGTGCGTTCGAGGCCGTCGCCCGACACCTGAACTTTCGCGCAGCTGCCGAGGAAATGGCCCTCACCCAATCCGCCGTCAGCCGGCAGATCCAGTCCCTGGAAGAAGAAGTGGGCGTGCCGCTGTTCCTGCGCCACACGCGGGCGGTCGAACTGACGAGCGCCGGTGCGCATCTGCTGCTGGCCGTCCAGCAGTCGCTGCCGCGCATCGACGGCGCGGTGCGCCTGATTCGCCAGAACGCGGGGCGCAAGAGCGTGTCGCTGACCACCTTCGCCTCCTTCGCCTCGATGTGGCTGATCCCGCGGCTGGAGGCCTTCCAGCGCGACAACCCGGAGATCGACATCCGGATCGACGCCAGCGACGTCGCGCTCGACCTGGACATCGCGGACGTCGACATCGCCCTGCGCTACGGCCCGCGGGAAAACATGCCGCCGGGGGCGATGCGGCTCTTCGGCGAGACGATCACGCCGGTGGCCAGCCCCTGGCTGATCAAGAGCAACCCGCAGATCAAGGAACCGGCCGACATCGCCCGCTTCACGCTGATCGAGGCCGGCGACGCACATCGCACGCACCTCGAATGGCTGACCTGGCGCCGCTGGTTCGAGGTCAACAACCTGTCGCGCGCCGAGCCGCGGCGTTGGCTCTATTTCAACTACGCCTACCAGATGGTCCAGGCCGCACTCACCGGGCAGGGCGTGGTGCTGGCGCGCAGCTCGCTCATCGCGGAAAGCCTGGCCAACGGCGACCTGGTGGAAGTGCTGCCGCACTACCGCATGGATTCACCGATGGCCTACTGGCTCATCACCGGCCCGCGCAGCGCGCAACGCTCCGAGATCCAGGCCTTCAACGAATGGCTGCTGAGCCAGGCCGTGACCACCCGCGAAACCATCGGCGAAGTCCCCGACCCCGACACCATCGATCAGATGGACTGATGCCCCGGCGGTCAGGCCCGTTGGTGAAACACCGCGGAACCGGCTTTGCCGGGCCGCAGGTGTTGCCCCCGGCAGGGGGTGGGCGGCTACACGAAGTGAGCAAGCCTGGGGGCGAGCCTTACCCCCTGGGCCAGACTACGCCATCGTCATTCAGGATGGCGTCCAGCGGCACGTCGTGCGCCTCGGGCTCGAAATTCGCGACGAGGCCGTTCGCGAAACCGAGCCCCACCGTGAAGGGCCGCGGCTCCAGCGCCGCGAGCGTGCGGTCGTAGAAGCCGCCGCCGTAGCCGAGCCGATAGCCGCCCTCGCTGTAGCCCAGGCAAGGCACGAAAAGCAGCGTCGGCACGATCAGTTCGGTGTCCTTCGGCTTCGGGATGTCGAAGGCATCGTTTTCCATCGGGCAGCCGGGATACCAGGAATGGAAGGTCAGGGTCTTGTGCACCCGGTCGACCACCGGCAGTCCGATGCGCCGGCGGTGTGGTTCGTCGAGCAGTTCGCCGTCCTCTTTCCAGCGGTGCAGCGCGGGCAGCGGATCGAATTCGCCCTTGATCGGCCAGTAGGCGCCGATCACCGTGTCCGGCCGCCCGACCAGCCAGATGCGCATCACGCGCTGCAGCAGGTCGGCGCGAGCGAGACGGTCGGGCATGGCGAGGCGCTGTTCGATCAGCGCGGCACGCACTTGGCCCTTGAGAAATGTGGCAGTTGCCGAGGTGTCGGCACCCTTTGACTTGTCCATAATCCCCCGATGCAGTTCGCAAGCATTTTGGCATCCGCGCGCCGCCAGCCCCGCGCCTCCCTTTCCACCCTTTCTCTTTCGCTCGTGCTGGCGGCTGCAGCGGTGCTCCAGCCCGCCCGCGCGCAAAACGGCAACGACGACGTGCTGCTGCAGATGAAGCAGGCCGCCCAGCGCGGCGACAAGGCCCGCCTCGCGGCCCTGCTGCCGCAAGCGCGCGGCCACGCGCTCGAACCCTGGGCCGCGTACTGGGAGTTGAAGGCCCGGCTGCAGGAGGCGAGCCCGCAGGAGGTGCAGGACTTCCTCACACGCTACGCCGGCACCTACCAGGAAGACCGCCTGCGCAACGACTGGCTGCTGCTCGCGGGCCAGCGCCGCGACTGGGACAGCTTCATGACCCAGCACCCGGCCTATCGCATGAACGACGATGCCCAGGTGCGCTGCTACGCGATCCTGGTCGACACGCTGCGAAACGGCAGTGCCACCCAGGCGCAAGCCGACGAGGTGCGCCGCGCCTGGCTCGGCCAGCGCGAACTGGACGACGGCTGCTTGACCGCCGCCGACCGCATGATCGGCGCGCGCCTGATGTCGCCCAACGACGCCTGGAAGAAGGCCCGCCTGTCCATCGAGGCCAACCGTCCGCAGGCCGCCCGCGCGGCGGTGATGCTCGTCGCACCCGATGCGATCCCGATGTTCGACGAGATGAACGCCAGCCCCGCCAAGTTCCTGACCGGTCGCGGCTTCGCCGTCGCCAAATCGCGCCGGGAGCTGGTGGTGCTCGCGCTGATCAAGATGACCGTCGCCGATCCGGAGATGGCCGCCTCCCAGCTCGAAAGCAAATGGGCGACGATGCTCTCCGCCGAGGAGCGCAACTGGCTCTGGGGCGCCATCGGGCGGCAGTTCGCGACCAAGCTCTCGCCGATGGCCAACACCTATTTCGCGAACGTCACGAAGATCGGCGACCTGTCCGACGACATGCTCTCGTGGAAGGCCCGCGCCGCCTTGCGCGCCGGCGCATGGAAGCAGGTGCTGGCCGCCATCGACGCGATGAGCGAAGTGCAGCAGCTCGATCCGACCTGGGTCTACTGGAAAGGCCGCGCGCTGACGGCCATCGGCGGCGACGATCGCCGGGCCGAGGCCCGCACGCTCTTCGAAAGCATCGCAGGCACACGCGGCTTCTACGAACTGCTGGCCCTCGAGGAGTTGGGCCAGCGCGCCGCAGTGCCCACGCGCCCCGATCCGCTCACGCCCGAGGAGAAGGCCGCGGCACGCAACAACCCAGCGCTCCAGCGCGCGCTCTACGCCATCTCCATCGGCCTGCGGCCCGAAGGCACGCGCGAGTGGAACTACGCGACCAACCTGCACGACAAGGGCGGCATGAGCGACCGCGATCTGCTCGCCGCCGCCGACCTCGCCTGCCAGCGTGAGGTGTGGGACCGCTGCATCAACACCAGCGAGCGCACCAAGGGCGTGATCGATATCGACCAGCGCTTCCCGATGCCTTTCCGCGACACCGTGGTGCGCAAGAGCCAGGAGATCGGCCTCGACCCGGCCTACGTCTACGGCCTGATCCGCCAGGAAAGCCGCTTCATCATGGACGCGCGCTCGGGCGTCGGTGCCTCCGGCCTCATGCAGGTGATGCCGGCCACCGCGCGCTGGACCGCCAAGAAGATCGGCATGTACGACTTCACGCCCGGCCAGATCAACGACCGCGAGACCAACATCACGATCGGCACCAACTACCTGAAGCTCGCGCTCGACGACTTCGACGGCTCCATGGCGCTGGCCGCTGCGGCCTACAACGCCGGCCCCGGCCGGCCGCGCAACTGGCGCAACGGGCCGGTGATGGACGCGGCGATCTGGGCCGAGAACGTGCCCTTCACCGAGACGCGCGACTACGTCAAGAAGGTGCTCGCGAACACCACGAACTACGCAGCGCTGATCTCCGGCCGGCCGCAGTCGCTCAAGGACCGTCTCGGTCGGGTCGGGCCGCGTGATGCCGCGCTGCCGGAGCCCAACAAGGACCTGCCCTGATCCGCATCCTGCAGAACCTGCGCGCCCGGTTGCCCGACTGGGCCAACGAAACGCTGGACATCGCCATCCCCTTGATACAGGTGGCGCTGATCCTGCTGGCGGCCTGGCTGGTGTACCGCTTCGTGCGCCGGGTGATCGAGCGCGTGACCACGAACTACGCATTGCCCGAGGACGTGGCCGTGATCACGCGCCGCACCGTCGGCTCCCTGCTTTATGGTGGCGCCCTGCTATGGGCCCTGGAGCGGCTGGGCGTCTCGGGCACCGTGCTCTGGGGCGCCTTCACCGGCTTTGCTGCCGTCGGCGCCGTGGCCTTCTTCGCGGCGTGGAGCGTGCTGTCGAACATCTTCTGCGCGCTGCTGATCTTCACGACCCGCATGTTCTGGCGCGGCGACACGGTCGAGGTGCTGGAGAACGGCGAAAAGCCGGGTCTCAAGGGCCGCGTGATGGACATCAACCTGGTCTACACCACGCTGCAGGAGAGCGGCAGCGCAGAGGAAGGCACCACGCTGAAGATCCCCAACAGCATGTTCTTTCAGCGCGCGGTGCGCCGCTGGCACGGCAGTTCCCCTGCGCTGCCGCGGACTGTGGATCTCACTTCACCGCGCTCCCCGGACACCCCGACCGGCTGATCTTCGAAAAAGTGCCGGCGTCCTACAGTCGGTTGCGCAGCCCGCAGCCAAACTGCGGCCTCTCCCCTTTCCTCCTGCAGCATGGCCGCCTCTGTCTGGGCCGCGACCACCGAGGTGCTCGCCGCCGAGTTCTCCGACGTTCCGGATCTCCCGCAAGTACTGCGCATCCTCGTACGCCTGTTGCTGGCCGCGATTCTGGGATTCATGCTGGGCTTCGAGCGCGAGCACCAGGGCAAGGCGGCTGGGGTGCGCACCCACATGCTGGTGGCGATCGGCTCGGCCCTCTTCGTGCTCGTGCCGCAGCAGGCCGGCATCCAGGCGGCCGACATGAGCCGGGTGATCCAGGGCCTGGTGGCGGGCGTGGGCTTCCTGTGCGCCGGCACCATCCTCAAGCAGGGCCGGGACGAGCAGAACGTTCAGGGCCTGACCACCGCGGCCGGCCTCTGGATGACCGCGGCGATCGGCATGGCCTGCGGACTCGGCCGCGAAGTGACCGCAGTGCTCAGCGCCCTGCTGGCGCTGGTGGTACTGGCGCTCGTGCCGCGGCTGGTGACACTCATCGAGCGGCTGGTGGGCCCGCCCGCGCCGGAAGCGACGCCACCGCGCGTGATCACCAAGCCGGACGACGCTCCCCCGCGCTAAGCATCAATTCCGGGCCGCGATGGCATCAATGGCCCCGGCCGACGCCGCTAGCATCGAAGGCTTTGCATCACTTCCGAGAGGCCCGCATGATCAAGCTTTACATCGGCAACAAGAACTACTCGTCCTGGTCGATGCGACCCTGGGTGCTCATGAAGCAGGCCGGCATCGCGTTCGAGGAAGTGATGGTCCGCTTCGATTCCTTCGACGAGCACTCGAAGTTCAAGCACACCATCCTGCCGCTCAACCCGACGGGCACGGTGCCGGTGCTTCAGGACGGCGACATCGTCGTCTACGACACCCTCGCCATCTGCGAATACCTCGCCGAGACGCATCCCGATACCAAGCTCTGGCCCGCCGACAAGGCCCGGCGCGCCCAGGCACGCAGCGCATGCGCCGAGATGCACGCGGGCTTCCGCGCGCTGCGCAGCCACTGCGGCATGAACATCGAGGCCGACCTGAGCCTTCAGGGCCGGTTGATCCTGCGCGACCAGCCCGCCGTGCGCGCCGACCTCGACCGCATCGTGCAACTCTGGAGCGGCCTGCTCGATGCCCATGGCGGCTCGATGCTCTTCGGCGAGTTCAGCACCGCCGACGCCTACTTCGCGCCTGTCTGCATGCGCATCAAGACCTTCGCCCTGCCCGTGCCTGCCGCCATCTCTGCCTATGTCGCGCGCGTGCTGGCCTTGCCGGGCGTCGAGGCCTGGATCGCCGAAGCGCTTGTCGAGAAGGACTTCGTTCTCATGGACGAGCCCTACCGCCTGGAGCGCTGAGGGAATCGGGGCGCCCTACACTGCGCCCCATGCAAACCTATCTCGTCGGCGGCGCGATCCGCGATGCGCTGCTGGGCAGGCCCGGCAGCGATCACGACTGGGTCGTGGTCGGCGCCACGCCCGAACAGATGGTCGCGCGCGGCTTCCTGCCCGTGGGGCGCGACTTCCCCGTCTTCCTGCACCCCGAGACGCGTGAGGAATACGCGCTCGCCCGCACCGAGCGCAAGAGCGCGCCGGGCTATCGCGGCTTCGTCGTCCATGCAGCGCCAGACGTCACGCTCGAACAGGACCTCGCGCGGCGCGACCTGACCATCAACGCCATCGCGCTGCCCGAAGCGCGGATCAACGCCTCCGACCGGCTCGACCTGGACCCGGCCGATCTGGTCGACCCCTTCCACGGCCAGCGCGACCTGCAGCAGAAGCAACTGCGCCACGTGACCGAGGCCTTCCGCGAAGACCCGGTGCGCATCCTGCGCGTCGCGCGTTTCGCCGCGCGCTTCGCCGACTTCCACGTCGCCCCCGAGACGATGGTGCTGATGCGCGAGATGGTCGAAGCCGGCGAAGTCGATGCACTGGTGCCCGAACGTGTCTGGCAGGAACTCGCGCGCGGCCTGATGGAAGACAAGCCCTCGCGCATGTTCGAGCTGCTGCGCGAATGCGGCGCGCTGGCCGTGCTGCTGCCCGAGGTCGACCGCCTCTGGGGCGTGCCTCAGCCGGAAGCCCACCACCCCGAAGTCGATACCGGCGTGCACCTGATGATGGTGCTCGACATGGCAGCGCACCTGCACGCGCCGCTGGCGGTGCGCTTCGCCTGCCTGGTGCACGACCTCGGCAAGGGCACGACGCCGGCCGACGTGCTGCCGCGCCACATCGGGCACGAGCAGCGCAGCGCGAAGCTGCTGCGCGCGGTGTGCGACCGATGGCGCGTGCCCGTCGACATCCGCGAACTCGCCGACGTGGTCGCCCGCGAGCACGGCAACATCCACCGCAGCGGCGAACTGAACGCGGCGGCGGTCGTCCGCCTGCTGGAGCGCTGCGATGCCTTCCGCAAGCCGGATCGCTTCGACGAGGCCCTGCTGGCCTGCGAATGCGATGCGCGGGGACGCCTCGGCCTCGAAGACGCGCCCTATCCGCCGCGCACGCGCCTGCTGGCGGCCCTGGCCGCCGCGCAGTCCGTCGCCACCGAGCCCATCGCACGCGAAGCGCAGCAGGCCGGTGCGGCAGGACCGAAGATCGGCGAGGCCATCGCGCGCGCACGCATCGCCGCGGTGGACGCGGCCCTGCAACCCTCCTCCTGAAGGTGGATTGACGGCTTTGGCCGACGCGCCGCGCGGCGTGAGTCTGCTATGGTTTTCCCTCCATGCTGCAGACGCCCCCCCGACTCACGCCCGACGCGGCTCTCTTCCTCGACTTCGACGGCACTCTGGTGCCCATCGCCGAGACGCCGGAGGCCATCCACGTCCCCGCCGCCATGGTCCCGCTGCTCAGCGACCTGCATGATCTGCTGGGCGGTGCGCTGGCGGTCGTCTCGGGCCGGCAGATCGACGTGCTCGACCGCTTTCTCGCGCCGCTGCGCCTGCCTGCTGCCGGCGAACACGGCGTACAGCGACGCGACGCCGAAGGCCAGATGCAGGAGCAGCGCGCACTGGATCTCACTGCGGTGCTCGCAGTGGCCAACGAACTTGCCCGCGTGTACGAAGGGCTGCTGGTCGAGCGCAAGCACGCCGCCATCGCCCTGCATTACCGGCTTGCGCCACAACTCGAGGCCGTCTGCCGCGATGCCATGGCGCGCGCGATCGACGGCCAGCCGCAGTTCGAACTGCTGCACGGCAAGTTCGTGTTCGAAGTCAAACCGGCGGGCATCAACAAGGGTGTCGCGATCGACGCCTTCCTGCGCGAAGCGCCGTTCGCGGGCCGCGTGCCGGTGTTTGCCGGCGACGACACCACCGACGAAAGCGGCTTCGCCATCGTGCAGCCGCGCGGTGGCGTGGCGATCAAGGTCGGCTCCGGTCCCAGCCTGGCGCTGCATCGGCTCGATTCGCCGCGCGAGGTGTTCGAATGGCTGGTGGCAGCGCGGGACCTGCTCGCGGCATCGCCACCCGCAACCCCAAGGAAACCGGCATGACCATTCTCCAGAAAGAGGTCGACGCGCCTGAAGACCGCGCCGGCCAGTCCGTCGCGGGCGCAGCGGGCGCCAGCGACAAGGCGCCCGCCCATCCCGAGGCCATCACCGATCCTTCCGCGCGCACCGGCTTCGGACCGCCGGCCGAGGCCTCGCTCAACGTCGGCGTCATCGGCAACTGCGCCTACAGCGCGCTGATCGACGGGCGCGGCCGCGTCGTGTGGAGCTGCCTGCCGCGCTTCGACGGCGACCCCGTCTTCAACGCGCTGCTGCACACGGGCGAGGATGCGAGCGCCTGGGCCATCGAGATCGAGGACTTCGCATCGTCGAAGCAGTGGTACGAGCCGAACACCGCCGTGCTTCGCACCCAGCTCTTCGATTCCGCCGGTCAGGGCATCGAGATCACCGACCTGGCGCCGCGGTTCCACAGCCGCTCGCGCTACTTCCGGCCGCTCACGATGGTGCGTCGCGTCAAGCCGATCAAGGGCACGCCGCGCATCCGCGTCACGCTCGCGCCGCGCTTCCAGTGGGGCACCATGGCGCCGACCATCACGCGCGGCAGCAATCACATCCGCTACGTGGGGCCCGACTTCACGCTGCGGCTGAACACCGACGCGTCGGTCTCGCACATCCTGTCGCGCCAGGCTTTCGTTCTCTCGCGCGAATACAACTTCGTGCTGGGTGCCGACGAGACGCTGACCGACGGCATCGCCGACACGGCCCGCCATTTCGAGCAGGAGACCATCGCCTACTGGCGCACCTGGAGCAAGCGGCTCGCGATTCCCTTCGAATACCAGGACGCGGTGATCCGCGCGGCCATCACGCTCAAGCTCTCGCTCTACGAGGACACGGGCGCGATCGTCGCCGCGATGACCACCAGCATCCCCGAGGCGCCGGGCAGCCAGCGCAACTGGGACTACCGCTACTGCTGGCTGCGCGATGCCTTCTTCGTGGTGCGCGCGCTCAACAGCCTTTCCGAAGTGGGCACGATGGAGGACTACCTCCGCTGGCTGTCCAACGTGGTGATCGGCTCGCGCGGCGAACACATCCAGCCGCTCTACGGCATCGGCCTGGAGGGCGAGTTGCCGGAGTCCTTCGTCGAGGGCCTCAGCGGCTATCGCGGCATGGGGCCGGTGCGCGTCGGCAACCAGGCGCAGGAGCACTTCCAGCATGACGTCTACGGCAACATCGTGCTCGGCGCGGCGCAGGCCTTTCACGACCATCGGCTGTTGAGCCGGGCCGGCGTGGCGGAGTTTCCATACCTGGAAGCTGTCGGCGAGCAGGCGATCCGCGTCTACGGCACGCCGGATGCGGGCATGTGGGAGCTGCGCACACGCGCACGCATCCACACCAGTTCGGCGCTGATGAGCTGGGCCGCCTGCGATCGCCTCGCCAAGATCGCCCGTGCGCTTGGACTCACGGAGCGCGCTGCCTACTGGCATGGGCATTCGTCGCGCATGCGAGAAGAGATCCTCAGCCGGTCGTGGTGCGAGGAACGTCAGGCCTTTGCCGAAAGCTTCGGCGGCCACGAACTGGATGCGAGCATCCTGCTCATGGCCGAGGTCGGCCTGATCGACGCACGCGACCCGCGCTTCGTCTCCACCGTCGAGGCGATGGAAAAGTCGCTCTGCGACGGCCCCTACATGCGCCGCTACGAAGCCGCCGACGACTTCGGCAAGCCCGAGACGGCCTTCAACATCTGCACCTTCTGGCGCATCGACGCGCTGGCCAAGATCGGCCGCAAGGCCGAGGCGCGGCAGATCTTCGAGACCATGCTCGCGGCGCGCAATCCGCTGGGACTGCTGTCCGAGGACACGCACCCGGTCACCGGAGAGATGTGGGGCAACTTCCCACAGACCTACTCGATGGTGGGCATCATCAACGCGGCCGTAAGACTGTCTGCACCCTGGGACTCCTGCATATGAGTCGACTGGTGGTGGTTTCCAACCGGGTTGCCGATCCACGCAAGCCGGCAGCCGGCGGATTGGCCGTTGCACTCGGCGAGAGCCTCCAGCAAAGCGGCGGCCTGTGGTTCGGTTGGAGCGGCGCCATCGTCGAGGAAGGGCCCACCGGCGAAGGCGAGATGCACAAGCAGCAGGCCGGCAAGGTCACGCTCGCCACCATCGACCTGAGCCGCGATGACCACGACAGCTACTACCTCGGCTACAGCAACGACGTGCTCTGGCCGGTGTTCCACGACCGGCTCGACCTCGCGCATTTCGAGGCGGCCTTCATCGGCGGCTACCGGCGCGTGAACCAGCTCTTTGCCCGCAAGCTGATGCCGCTGCTGCAGGACGACGACATCATCTGGGTGCACGACTACCACCTGATCCCGCTGGCCGCCGAGCTGCGGGCGATGGGGTGCCGGCAGCGCATCGGCTTCTTCCTTCACATTCCACTGCCGCCGCAGATCATCATGGCGGCAATCCCGCAGCATGAGTGGCTGGTGCGCTCGCTGTTCGCCTATGACCTGATCGGCTTCCAGTCGCACCAGGACGTGCAGCACTTCGAGCACTACGTAAAGAACGAGGCCCACGGCGAGAAGCTGGACGACCAGCACTATCGCGCCTATGGCCAGACAGTACGCTGCGACGCCTTCCCGATCGGCATCGACGTCGACGAGTTCGCCGCGCTCACTCACGCGAAGGAGTCGCGCGACATGTTCGAGACCATGCGGCGCGAGTACTCCAGTCGCCGTTTGTTGCTGGGCATCGACCGGCTCGATTACTCCAAAGGCATCCCGCAGCGGGTGCGCTCGTTCCGCGAACTGCTGGCCAACTACCCCGAGAACCGCCGCAGCGCCACGCTGATCCAGATCGCATCGCCCACGCGCGAGACGGTCGACGCCTATGCCGACATCCGGCGCGAACTCGAATCGCTGTGCGGCGCCATCAACGGCGACTACGGGGAGCTCGACTGGATGCCCGTGCGCTACATCCACCGCATGGTGGCGCGCAAGCGCGTGCCGGGCTTGTGCCGCGCCGCGGCCGTCGGCCTCGTCACACCGCTGCGCGACGGCATGAACCTTGTCGCGAAGGAATACATCGCGGCGCAGGACCCGGCGGACCCCGGTGTGCTGGTGCTGTCACGCTTTGCCGGCGCCGCCGAGCAACTCAGAGAAGCGCTGCTGGTGAATCCCTACGACACGCATGGCACCGCGGAGACGGTGCAGCAGGCGTTGCAGATGCCCCTGGACGAGCGCCGCGAGCGCCACCAGAAACTGCTGGCGCGCATTCGCGAGCAGGATGTGCACTGGTGGCGCGAAGGCTTCCTGAACGCGCTGCGCGAAGCGGAGAGCGTTCGCTAAGGCTATTCGAAGCGAACTTCCGCAACGGTCGGTGCGTCAGGCGACATCGTGTCGGCGTTGGCCAGCGAAGTCGCCGTGCGGAACCAGTACCGGCACACCGTGCGATTCACCATCGTGACGCACATCCGCCCATCGTCCTGGATTGCCCACGTACCGGATGCCCTGCCGAGCCCGGTGCGGCTGGCCTCGACGGTGCCGTCGCGACGGAATTCCCAGTGCGACATGGACCCGCTCGCAAGGTTCTTCGACAACACCGGCTTGCCGACCAGCCCGGCTTCGATGTCGGCCCGGTTCAGGTAGACACGATCTGCCGCGGCAGCCGCACCCGGGTTCAACAGCGCCGCCACGGCGGCCACCACGGAGATGAGGTAGATCACGTGAACGACGAAGCGGGTCATGAGCGGGCTCCCTTTGGGTGTCCGGGGCGCCCGGCAGGTTCGCGCGCCCCATGCCCGTCAATGTAGGCAGAGACCGCGCCGGCGACGAGTAAGCAGTTCGCGTCGGCGATGTGACGCAGTTCACACGACCGTCAGGCCGCCTTGCCGACCAGCAACTGCACGAGCCGCGTGACGCGGGAAGGCGCAGGCGGCGCCACGGTCGCAGCGCGGGGCAAGCCGCGCACCTGCGCCGGCGACAGGGCCGAGACCTCCAACCAGCCACCATGCTCGGCCACGTAGGCCTCGCCCTCGTCCAGCGTGGCCTTGGCAGTGAACACCGTTTCACCAAACCACGAGGGCGGCGATACCACGCTCACGCAGCCTCGCGTGACCAGCAGCGCAGAGCCCGCGTCGACGGCCACGCGCAGGGTCTGGCCCGGTTGAAGACATGTGATTTGGAGAAACTCGCTCGTCATCGGAACACCTCATTGAGACTGATCGGGATGACTTCATCGTAGGCAGCCGGCTGCCGGAAAAACAGGCACAGCAGCGGACATTCGCAGGCAGAACAGTGGCGCTCGACGCGCATCTGTTATGGTCGTTTCCCACTAATCTGCATCTGTTTCCGCCGCCCCGGCTGAGGGAGCATCGACTGCATGGAATCGCCACCGCTCTACCGGCAACTCGCCACGCACTACCTGGACGCGATCCGTGCGGGCTCGCTCAAGCCGGGCGACAAGCTGCCCTCGCTGCGCAGCCTGATGCGGCAGCACGGCATCAGTCTTTCGACGGCGCTGCAGTTCTGCCGCGCCCTGGAAAGCGAAGGATGGGTAGAGGCCCGCGATCGTTCGGGTTACTTCGTGCGGCGGCCGCGCCGGCTCGCGATCGCGACCATGGACGAACCTGCCGCCGACGTGGCGCCCGACCCCGCGCAGTACGTCGGCATCCATTCCAAGGTGTCGGACTTCGTGGCGCGCCGGCGCCAAGGCGAAGTGCAGGTCGACTTCTCGATGGCGCGCGGCGCGCCCGAGCTGTATCCCGCCGAGGCCCTGCGCGCCAGCATGATGCGCATGCTGCGCCAGCGGCCCAACCTGCTGACGACGGCCGCACCCTCGCGCGCCCGCACGCCCCTGCGCGAAGCGGCGGCACGGCGCGGCCTGCGCGTGGGCATGACCCTCGCGCCCGAGGAAGTGCTGGTGACCAACGGCTGCATCGAGGCACTGAACCTCGCGCTGCGTGCCGTGGCCCAGCCGGGCGACACGGTGGCGGTCGAGTCACCGACCTTCTACGGCCTGCTCCAGGTGCTCGAAAGCCTGGGCATGCGCGCCCTGGAAATTCCGACCAGCCCGCAGACCGGCCTGTCGGTCGAGGCGCTGGAGATGGCGATCGAGGCCTACGGCCACATCAAGGCGGTGGTCGTCGTGCCGCATCTGCAGAACCCGCTGGGCAGCGTGATGCCCGACGCGCACAAGCAGCGGCTGGTCGAGCTGTGCGAGCGTCATGCCATCGCGCTGATCGAGGACGACACCTACAGCGAACTGCTCGATGCCGACGCGCCACCACGCGCAATCAAGTCGTGGGACCGCACGGGCAACGTGATCCACTGCGCCTCGCTGCACAAGGTGCTGGCGCCCGGGCTGCGGCTGGGCTGGATCTCGGCCGGCCGCTGGCACGGGCGGGTCGAAATGCTCAAGTACACCCAGACCCGCAGCAACGAGGAACTCGCGCAGCACGCAGCCGGCGAGTACATGGGCACGGGCGCCTACGACCGGCATCTGCGCCGCCTGCGCGAACGGCTCCAGGTGCAGCGCGAGCGCACGGCCGATGCGATTGCGGCGCACTTTCCGTCGGGCACGCGGCTGAATCTGCCGCCCGGCGGCTTGCAGCTGTGGGTGGAGCTGCCCGAGCGTCTCTCGTCCGCCACGGTGTTCGATGCGGCCCTGCGGGAGCGGATCCTGGTGGCGCCGGGGACGCTCTTTTCCAACTCGTCGCGCTTCGACCACTACCTGCGCATCAACTGCGGCTGGCCATACGACGATGCCATCGATGCGGGGTTGCGCAGGCTGGGCGCGATCATCGGGGAATGCGCGGCTGCGCAGGCTGTGTCGGTACGCAAGGCGGCCTGAGCCGGCCTCAGTCCAGCAGGGCCAGGGCGCCGTAATCGCCGACCGTGTCCCCCAGGCCGGCGGGCACCAGCACAGCGCCGCGGGTGAGTGCCACCAGCTTGCCGTCGATCTGCGCCTGAAGTCGGGGCAAGAGGAAATCGCGGTTGTTCCAGAACACGCTCCCGCCGAGGGCGATGCGTTCGAGGTCCAACGTCGCGATCAGGTTGTAGAGCATGCGCCCCATCACGCGGCACAGCGCGTCGGTCGTCGCCAGCGCCTGCGGCTCCCCACGCGCCGTCGCTGCGAACAGCTGGGCAGCAGGCTGGCCGAAACGCCGCGCGATCGCATTGCCAGCAGCCAGCCCTTCGACGTCGCCGACGTTGCCGCAGCCGCACAGCGCGTTGGTGTCGTCGTCGACGACGAAGCTGTGCCCGGCATGCCCCGCATTGCCGTTCTTGCCGCGCAGTACGCGACCTTCGACGCACAGCCCGACACCGACACCGGTGCTCCATGTGACATAGGCGCAGTGGTCGCTTCCCTGGAGCGCGCCCCAGCGCCGCTCGGCTTCGAGCGCGGCGACGGCGTCGTTCTCGACACGGACGTGGGCGAAGCGGCGGGCCAGCGGCGCCTCCAGCAGCGCGGTCATCCACTGGTTGGGCAAGCCGCGCGCCGGTCCGGCGATGCCGCCGCAGATGTTGGGGGTGGCGAGTTCCACCAGGCCGTCGCGCAGCTCGAACGGCCCTGCGGACGACACGCCGACGCGTTCGATCGTGGCGCTGTCGATGTGCTGCTCGGCGCAGATCTCATCGACGAGCCGCATGATCTGCACCGCAACCGCATCGTTGTCGCCGGTCTTGGCGGTCGGCTCGCTGCGGCGGCCGATCAGCGGCGACGCGCTGTCGGCGGAAAGGCTCACGGCCACCTTGGTGCCGCCGATATCGACGCAGGCTCTCATCCGGTCAGATCCATCGTGCAATCAGTGCCGCGATCATGCTGAGCACGACCGTGCTCGCGATCGGCAGCTGCCACTCACGCCCGAAGGCTCGGAACTCGAAATCGCCCGGCAGCCGCCCGAAGCCGAAGCGCCGCAGCCAGGCAGTGAGCCCGCTCATCAGCACCAGCGCCAGGACAACGACGATCAACCAGCGAATCATGGGTGGAGTTTAGGCCGCAAGAATGGCCAGCGCCTGTCGGTGAAGTTCGGGCGTTGCGGCCGCGACGACGCGCGCGTTGGCCTCCAGGCCGAGCGGACGCCCTTCCCAGTCCGTAACGACGCCGCCGGCGGCCTCGATCAGACCGGTCGGGCCGAGGTAGTCATAGGGCTGCAGGCCGGTCTCGACCACCAGGTCGATCGTGCCGCCGGCCAGTTGGGCGTATCCGTAGCAGTCGCCGCCGAAACGGCGCATCGCGCATCGGCGGCTCAGCCGGTCGAAGGCCTGCCAGTCGGCTGCGTTGAAGATGTCCGGCGACGTGGTGACGATGCGCGCCTCGGCGATCGTCTTGCAGTCCCGCACGCGCACGGGCTGCCCGTTGCGTTGCGCCCCGATGCCGGCCTGGCCGATCCAGCGCTCGCCGAGCACCGGCATGTCGACCATGCCCAGCTCGACGCGGCCGCCGCGCACCAGCGCGATCAGCGTGCCCCATAGCGGCGAGCCGGTGATGAAGCTGCGCGTGCCGTCGATAGGGTCGAGCACCCAGATGCGCTCGGCATCGACGCGCTCCTGGCCATGTTCCTCGCCGAAGATGCCGTCGGCAGGGCGCTCGGCGGCGAGGATCTCGCGCATCGCCGTCTCGGCAGCGCGGTCGGCTTGAGTGACCGGGCTTTCGTCGGCCTTGGCAATGATGTCGAGCGGGGTGCGAAAGAGGCGCAGCGAATGTGCTGCCGCGGCACCGGCCAGCGCGTGGGCGACGCGCAGGTCTTCTTCGGGCGAAAAGTGGAAGCTCATGGGGAGGGATTAGAACTCACCCCCCAAGGCTCGCTCACGCACTAGCGTTGTTGGCCCCAACGCCGGACGGTCAGGCGCTCCAGGGTGGCAAACCCCAGGTTCTCGACCAGGAGACCGATCAGCACGACCATCGCCAGGCCGGCGAACACGCGATCGGTATAGAGCTCGTTGCGGTTCTGGAAGATGTACCAGCCCAGCCCGCCCTGCCCGGACGACGCGCCGAACACCAGTTCGGCCGCAATCAGCGTGCGCCAGGCGAAGGCCCAGCCGATCTTGAGCCCCGACAGGATCGACGGCAGCGCGGCCGGCACGAGGATCTGCAGCACGTAGCGCAGCCCCTTCAGGCCGTAGTTGCGGCCGGCCATGCGCAAGGTCTCCGGCACGCCCTGGAAGCCAGCGTAGGTATTGAGCGCCAGCGGCCACAGCACCGAATGGATCAACACGAACACCAGGCTGCCGCGGCCCAGGCCGAACCACAGCAGCGCCAATGGCAGGAGCGCGATGGCCGGAAGTGGGTTGAACATCGAGGTGAGGGTGTCCAGCAGGTCGCGTCCGATACGCGTCGACACCGCGAGCGTGGTCAGCGCGAAGGCCAGCACCACGCCAGCCACGTAGCCTTGCACCAGCACGACCAGCGAGATGCGGACCTTGTCGATCAACTCGCCGCTGGCCAGTCCCTGGACCAGCGCCTGCACGGTGGCGGTGAAGGTGGGCAGCAGAAGATCGTTGTCCTGCCAGCGCGCGGCAAGCTCCCAGAGCGCCGCGAGCACGCAGAGGATCAGCCCCTTGCGCAGCCAGCCCTGCGACCACAGGCGCGACGCGGCCGGCAGCGGCCGTTCGACGGCCACTGCGGTGAAGGGCTCGAGCGGCAGCTCGTATTCGGGCCGGATGGGGGGATTGGCGCTCGTCATGCGGCCACCGCCTCGTCGAACAGCAGGCGGTGGATGCGCTGCGCCGTCGCCTGGAAGTCGCCCGCGCCCAGGCTGTCCTGGGTGAAGCCGTGGCTGTTGATCTCGGCTCGCATGCGGCCCGGATGCGGCGACAACAGCGCCACGCGGTTGCCGACCACCAGCGCCTCCTCGATCGAGTGCGTTACGAACAACAGGGTGAAGCGCACTTCCTCCCACAGCGCAAGCAACTCCTCCTGCATCTTGCGGCGGGTGAGCGCGTCGAGAGCGGCAAAAGGTTCGTCCATCAGCAGCACGCGCGGCTGCATCGCCAGCGCACGCGCAATGGCCACGCGCTGCTTCATGCCCCCTGAGAGCTGGTGCGGATGCACGTCGGCAAACTTGGCGAGGCCGACCTTGTCGAGGTAGTGCATGGCACGTTCCCCGGCTTCCTTCCGGCCGAGCGTGCCGGATGCCCGCAGCGGGAAGATCACGTTCTCGCGGACGGTCTTCCAAGGCGGCAACTGGTCGAACTCCTGGAACACCACGATGCGGTCCGGGCCCGGCTGCGTCACGCGCCGGCCGTCGAGCCGGATCTCACCTTCCACCGGCGGAATGAAGCCTGCGACGGCTTTCAGCAGCGTGGACTTGCCACAGCCCGAGGGGCCGAGCAGCACGAAGCGGTCCGCCTCGTGCACATCGAAGCTCACGCGGTGCGTGGCCCGGACCAGCCGTTCGGGAGTGCGGTATTCGAGACTGACGCCATCCACCCGCAGCAACGGGTCGAGCCGGCCGTGCAGCCCGGAAGACGCCGACCGGACGGATGCCGGATGGCGCGACGGCGTGTCCGCGAAAGTCCGGCGCAGGGTGATTCCCGCCGAGGTCGACGACGAGGCCACGCTCAGTTTCCCGTCGTGTTCTGGGCGTCGTCGAAGAAGTAGTCCTTCACCGAGGCCGGCTTGTTCTTGATGGCACCCACCCGGTGCATGAATTCGGCCAGCACGTAGGTGTTCTGCGGCGTGGTCTTGAACTGCACTTCGGGGTTCTTGATGATCTTCAGCAGCAGGTCGCGGTCGATCTTCGCGTTGCCGACCTTGAGATAGATGTCCGCGGCCTTCTCCGGATTCGCGGTGACGAATTCCGCGGCCTCGTTGAGCGCGTCGAGGAAGGCGCGGTAGGTCTTCGGGTTCTCGTTGCGGAATTTCTCGGTGGCGTAAAGCACCGTGGCCGAGGCCGGGCCGCCCAGCACCTGGTAGGAGTTGAGCACGATGTGCGCGTTCGGATTGCCCGCCAGTTCCTGCTCCTGGAACGGCGGGTTGCCGAAGTGCGCGCTGATCTCGGTGCCGCCCTTGATGATGGCCGCCGCGGCGTCCGGATGCGGCACGGCCACGCTGATCTTGTCGAGCTTGTTGAACTCCTTGTCGCCCCAGAGCTTGGCGGAGGCCAGTTGCAGCACGCGCGACTGCACCGAGACACCGACGGCCGGCAGGGCAATGCGGTCCTTGTCGGTGAAGTCCGCCAGCGTCTTCACGCTCGGGTTGTTGCTGACCAAGTAATACGGGAAGTTGCCGAGCGACGCCACGCCGCGCACGTTCTGCTTGCCGTGGGTGCGATCCCACAGCGTCAGCAGTGGCCCGACGCCGGCGCCCGCGATCTCGATGTTGCCCGAGAGCAGCGCATCGTTGACCGCTGACCCGCCCGAGAGCTTGACCCACTCGACCTTGGCGTCGACGCCCGCCGCCTTGGCGTGCTTCTCGATGAGCTTCTGTTCCTGCGCGACGTTCAGCAAGAGATAGACGATGCCGAACTGCTCGGCGATGCGGATGCGGCCTTCGGCGTGCGCTGCGATGCTGCCGAGGGTCAAACCGATGCCTGCAATGAGTGCGGCGGTGTTGCGTGTGAAACGGTTCATGGTTTTTCTTGTTGCGTATTGCTTCTTGGGATGAGTCCCGATCAGAACGGCGTGTCGCCTTCGATCGTGGTGCGGTAGAGCTTGCGGCGGAGTTCGTCGGGCGTGCCGGCCGCCAGGTGCATCAGCGAACGGTTGTCCCAGAACACCAGGTCGTGCGGCGCCCAGTGGTGGCGGTACACGAACTCGGGCTTCACGCTGTGCGCGAACAGTTCGGCGAGCAGCGCATCGCTCTCGTCCTGCGGCAAGCCGACGATGCGCGTCGTGAAATGCTCGCTGACGAACAGCGCCTTGCGGCCCGTTTCCGGATGCGTACGCACCACCGGCTGGATGGCGGGCGCAACCTGGTCGATCTGCGCCTGCGAGAGCTTGGGCCGCCACGGATTCTTCGAACGCAGTTCCTCGTACTTGGCGAGATAGCTGTGCTCCGCCTTCAGAGGCAGAACGCGCTTCTGCAAGTCGGGGCTGAGCGCCTCCCACGCAAGATGCTGGTCGGCGAAGAGCGTGTCGCCACCCTGGCTCGGCAGTTCCTGCGCGTGCAGCAGCGAGCCGAGGCTGGGCCTGGGCTTGTACGAGATGTCGGAGTGCCAGTACACGCCCGCGTCGCCCAGGCCGATGGGTTCGCCGTTCTCCTTGATGTTCGAGACGATCAGGATCTCGGGATGCCCCTTGAGTTGGAACTGGTGGAGCACGTGGATTTCGAGTGCGCCGAATCGGCGGCTGAACGCGATATGGTCCGCGGGCGTGACCTGCTGGTCGCGGAACACGACCACGTGATGGTCGAGGTGCGCGCGGTGGATGCGCGCGAAATCCACATCGTTGATCGGCTTCGAGATGTCGAGGCCGACGATTTCGGCCCCCACCGGCGCGTCGAAACGGCGCACTTCGAAATGCTGCGCCGGCGCGTTGCGCGTACCGGCGTCAGAAGAGAGAACAGCAGTCATCCAAACAATCCATCGTGGAGCCCGCCCATCCGGATGAAGGGCAGCGAGCCGGCCACTTTAGGAGCCGGCCCGTTGATTTCCAACGAATTGTTTGTTGCTAGCTTATTCGGGCGTCTCCGCAGCCTCCGGGCCTTACAACGTGTGCACGCGGTCGCCCTCGGCGAACCCGATCGCGTCCCAGGGCTCGCCCGCCACGAAGCCGATCACCTTGAACAGTTCGCCCATCTCGTGCTCATGGATCAGCCGCGCCGCCAGCGTGCGCTCGGCGAGCGTGGCCTGTTCCAGCATCGGCAGGATGCCGGCATTGAGCAGGAACCTCGCCTGACTGCAGTAGCCCAGCACTTCGAGGCCGGCGTCCTGGCCCGCCACGGCCACGCCGGTGAAGTTCACGTGCGCGGTGATGTCCTTCTGGCCCACGTCAGCCAGCGGATCAGGGTCGGCCAGATGACCGCGATGGCACATCACCGTGCCCATGTGGCGCTGCGGGTGGTAGTACTCGGACTCGGGAAAACCGTAGTCGATGAAGAAGGCCGCGCCCTGTTTCATGCGATCGGCCAGGGTGGCGATGAAGGCCTCGGCCTGCGGGTGGATCTCGCTCAGGTAGTCGTGCGCGCCCTGGACTTCGACCGGCGGGCGCAACTCGGTGGGGCGGTCTTCCCACGCAAGACCATCGCCGTGCCGCACCACGCCGCGCTCGAACCATTCGCCCTTTGTGCGCACCAGCAGTTGCACCGGCATCGCATCGAGCACTTCGTTGCCAACCACCACGCCGCGGAGGGTTTCGGGCAGTTCGGACAGCCATTCGACCTTGCCGGAATGCTGTGCCAATGTCTGCTGCTGGCGCTCGCGCAGCGTGCCGGAGAGGTCGACGATGCGGTAGCGCGCCACGCGGTCGCCCAGCGCGTCGAGCAACTGGAGGGCGAGCGCGCCCGATCCGGCGCCGAATTCCCAGACTTCGTCCGTGCCAGTCTTGTCGAGGGCCTCCGCCACCTGGATCGCCAGGGTCCGGCCGAACAGCGGCGTGAGTTCGGGCGCGGTCACGAAGTCGCTGCCGGAGTCCGGCATCTGGCCGAACTTGCGGCTCGTGTTGGCGTAGTAGCCCAGTCCCGGTGCGTAGAGAGCCATGGCCATGAAGCGGTCGAAAGGCAGCCAGCCACCGGCGCGCTGCAGCGCGGCATCGATAATCCGGGTCAAAGGGGTGGCGCGATCGGCGCCCTGCTCCAGGTTCATACGGGAAATCTATCAGGATGGCTGAATCAACCCCACGCCACGGCGTGCTCGTGACGGGCGGCGGCCAGCGGCTCGGCGCCGCTGTCTGCGAGGCTTTCGCGCGCGCGGGCTGGCGGGTGTGGTGCCAATACCGCGAATCGCGGGATCAGGCGCAGGCATTGTGCGCGCGCCTGCGCGATGAAGGCCATGACGCCACGGCTGTCGAAGCCGACATCGGCGCCGAAGACAACCGGTGCGCACTGGTCGAGCATGCGTCAGCCGATGGCCCACTGGCGTGCATCGTCAACAACGCCTCGGCCTTCGAGCCCGACACCGGACTGGACTTCGAGGCCGACGCGGCAATGCGCCAGATCGGCGTGAACCTGCTCGCCCCGCTCTCCTTCGCTCGGCTGCTGGCCCGAAGCGCGAAAGCGGGCGACGGCGTCGACCGGTCGGCCATCCACGTGCTCGATCAGAAGGTCTACAACCTCAACCCCGACTACTTCTCCTACACCGTGTCCAAGCTGGCGCTGGAGCGCGCCATCGCCCTCCAGGCCCAGTCGCTGGCGCCGGCGGTGCGCGTGTGCGGCGTAGCGCCGGGCATCCTCTACAGAAGCGGACCTCAGACCGAGGACAATTTCGCGAGGGCCTCGCGCGCCAACCTGATGCGTCGGCCCATCGATCCGGCCGACGTCGCCAGGACCTGCGTCTTCCTTGCCGGCACGCCCAGCGTGACCGGCACCACCTTTTGCGTCGACAACGGCCAGCACCTCGTGCCGCTGCCGCGCGACATCATGTTCGTCGTCGACGACCTGCTGAAAGCCTCTCCCCCATGACCACTGCCGCTCTCGACCCCTTGCTGCTCTCCTGCCGGCGCGTTTTCCTGCGCGACTACGAGGTCTGGATCAACATCGGCGTGCATGAATTCGAGAAGCGCGCCGAGCAGCGCGTGATCATCAACGTCGACCTCTACGTGCCGCTCGACGTCTCGACGCCGAAGTCGGACGAGCTCGACGAAGTGGTGGACTACGACTTCATCCGCCGCACCGTCGCCACGCGCCTGAGCAAGGGCCACATCCATTTGCAGGAAACGCTGTGCGACGACATCCTCACGCAGGTGCTGGCGCATCCCAAGGTGCAGGCCGCCCGCGTGTCGACCGCCAAACCCGACGTCTACCCCGACTGCGACGCAGTGGGCGTTGAAGTCTTTCGGAGCAAGTGAAATGAGTGCCGTATGGATCGACGAGACGCCCTCGTCCACCAACAACCTGAAGATCGAACGCGAGACCCACAAGCTCGAGAAGCGGCTGTGCCGCGAAGTGGGCCGCGCCATCGTCGACTACAACATGATCGAGGAAGGCGACAAGGTCATGGTGTGCGTCTCGGGCGGCAAGGACAGCTATGGACTGCTCGACATCCTGCTCAAGCTGCGGGCCCGTGCGCCGATCCACTTCGACATCGTCGCGGTCAACCTCGACCAGAAGCAGCCCGGTTTTCCGGAGGACGTGCTGCCCGGCTACCTCACGGCGTTGGGCGTGCCCTTTCACATCGAGGAGCAGGACACCTACTCGATCGTCAAGCGCGTCATTCCGGAAGGCAAGACCACCTGCGGGCTGTGCAGCCGCCTGCGGCGCGGCATCCTGTACCGCGTGGCGGACGAACTCGGCGCCACCAAGGTCGCGCTGGGCCATCACCGCGACGACATGCTGCAGACCTTCTTCCTCAACATGTTCTTCGCGGCCAAGCTCAAGTCGATGCCTCCCAAGCTGGTGAGCGACGACGGCAAGCACATCGTGATCCGCCCGCTCGCCTACGTGGCCGAGAAGGACCTGATCCGCTGGGCGCAGCACCGAGAATTCCCCATCATCCCGTGCACCCTCTGCGGCAGCCAGGAGAACCTGCAGCGCAAGCAGGTCGGCGAGATGCTGCGCGAATGGGACCGCAAGTTCCCGGGCCGCATCGAGAACATGTTCAGCGCGCTACAGAACGTCGTGCCCTCGCACCTGCTGGACGGAACATCGTTCGACTTCAAGGGGCTGAAGGCGACGGGCATCGCCGATGCCGACGGGGACAAGGCCTTCGACGCACCCGAATTCCCGACGGCGCCTTCGCCACTGCGCATCGTCCAACTCTGACGCCATGAAGATCCTGCTCGCCGCCCTTGCGCTGACCGCCAGCCTCACCGGCTGTGCGACGCGCTGGGTCGTCGACAGCGACGTCCGGACCTTCTCGAAGATCGAGACGGTCCCGGCCGCCTCGACCTACCGCTTCGAGCGCCTGCCTTCGCAGCAGTACGAGGAGGCGGCGCAACTGCAACTGGAGGCGATGGCGACCGCCGCTCTCGAAGGCGTGGGCCTGCGCCGCGACGACGCGGACCCGCGCTACAGCGCACTGATCGGTGCGCGCGTGACCACCGAACTGTCGCCCTGGGCCGATCCATGGTTGTATGGCGGCGGCCCGTGGTGGGGACCCGGCCCGCGCTTCGGCGGTGCTTGGGGCTATGGCCGGGGCTGGGGTGGCTGGGGCGGCCCGGGCTGGTATGGAGGTGGCTGGTGGGGGCCCGCTTTCCCGCCCCCCTCTCCCTGGTACGCACGCGAGGTCAGCATCGTGCTGCGTGAACTGCCTTCCAACCGCGTGGTGTACGAGACCCATGCGCGCAACGACGGTCCCTATACCGCGAGCGAGGCCGTCCTGCCCGTCATGTTCCAGGCTGCCCTGCAGGGCTTTCCAAATCCTCCCAAGGGCGAACGCCGCGTCAACATCGAGATCCCCACGGCGAAGAACTGAGGGATTAAGGGTTCCCCCTAGAATCCTTTCGGATGGAGCCCACCCGACTCATCGCCGTTCGCCACGGCGAGACCGCCTGGAACGTCGACAGCCGCATCCAGGGCCAGATCGACATCGCGCTCAACGACACCGGCCTGTGGCAGGCCCGGCGCGTTGCGCAGGCGCTCGTGGAGGACCCCATCGCGGCCATCTACGCCAGCGACCTCGCCCGGGCGCGGCAGACGGCGCTCGAGATCGCCCAGTCACATGGCATCGAAGTAGCGTTCGACACGGGTTTGCGCGAACGATCGTTCGGCCTCTTCGAAGGCCGCACCTTCGCCGACATCGACGCCGCCTTGCCGGATCAGGCACGCCTCTGGCGGACCCGCGATCCAGAATTCGCCCCCGAAGGGGGTGAGTCTCTGCTCACTTTCCGTGAACGAGTGACGAGTACCGCGGCGCGGCTTGCGGCGCGGCATCCGGGCGAACTCGTGGTCCTGGTGGCACACGGCGGCGTGATGGACGTCCTCTATCGCGCTGCAACAAGACAGGAACTGCAGGCACCACGCACCTGGCACCTCGGTAATGCAGCCATCAACCGCCTGCTGTGGACACCGCAAGGCTTTACGCTGGTCGGTTGGGCCGACACCGCCCACCTCCAGGGCGACGGGACGCTGGACGAAGCGACCGCCTAAACGCGTTCTCTTCGTTTCCGCAGTGCAACAAACGATTGACGTCAGTCGTTTGTACTCATTTTGTAAAAATGAGCGCAGAATCGTATCTACACGAAGCATCTCCAGGCGGGAAACGCAACCAAGTGCGTCGAATGTTGCAAAGCATCCAAACGACATAGGCTGGCCGACATGGCTTTCGTCCGGTGGCGCGAGGGGGTTCTAGAGGGCAATATGGAGCCTCGGTCAAAAATGAGCGCTTTGTGACTACTCTTCGGCGCTGATACATCTTTCGCCGAAGAGACGTAACGGTTGAAACAGCAGGGGTTACCTGAAGGGCATCGGACCATTCATTCGCGGAGTCAGCAGTTCATGGAACAACAGCCTCTTTCCCCACCATCGTCCGAGGCGGCGGTGCTCTCGCTCATCGACTTGTTCGTGCGTCCGTCCGGCAGCCAGACCCAGGCTCGCCAAACAGGCAGCGCCGCGCTGTCCCCGGACCTCGGCGCGAGGTGGGCGGACCTGGTTCAAGCATCCCGATTCCTTCCGGACACGCTTTTCGCCGCGGCCTGGTGCCTCCTGCAGTCGCGTTGGCTGGGTTCCGCGATCGTCGAACTTGGGGAGTTCCTCGGCGAAGCGCCTGCCCGCACGGTGAGCGTCGCGATCCGTTGCGACGATACGGCCACGGCGGGCCACTGGCTCTCGGAGGTCGATCAGGCCCGTCGCAGTGCGTCCGCCGCCGTCCCGGCGGCCGAGGCACAGCCCTTTGCCTTGTGGCTTCGCGATGGCGCGCCCGCAGCCAGCGGCGAAGGCCCCCTGCTTCAGTGGCGCACCACTTGGGCCGGCCAATCCGCCGCACTCCACCTGACCGCCGCCGCCGCAGTCCTCGAAAGCACAGCCGCCGAAAGCCTGCTGGCAGCACTGATAGATACAGCATCCGATCTGCTGGAGCGGCCCACGGCCACCCTGCGCGAAATCCGGACCCTGACGGCACCTGACCGGCAGCAGCAACTGGATGTCTGGAACACCCCACCGTCCCCCTACGATCCGACGCTGACGGTTCACGCGATGTTCGACCGCCAGGTCGCGGCCCGCGAAGACGCCATCGCCCTGATCGGCGAGGATGGTCTCCTGAGCTACCGCGAACTGGCGGACCGGGCCGAGCGCATGGCACGCAGGCTGCAGGCGCGGGGCGTCCGCGCCGGAGACACTGTGGGCGTGATGCTCGACCGATCGAGCGCAGCCGTGGTCGCGCTGCTCGGCATCCTGAAGGCCGGCGCGGTCTACGTTCCGGTGCAGCCGGACTTTCCGGCCGAACGCATCGCGTTCATGCTGACGCATTCCGATGTCGGGCTGGTCGTGACCCAAACCGCGCATCGACAACTCGTGCCCGCCGGACGGGCGCTGCTGTCGATCGACGAGGCCATGGACGACGACGCCTCGCTGCCGCCGCTCGCGCCCGCGCCGGCAGGCGGCGAATCAGTGGCCTACGTGATGTACACCTCGGGCTCGACCGGCACGCCGAAGGGCATCGAGATCTGCCACCGCTCGATCCTTCGTCTCGTGGTCGATGCCCGCTACGTCGAACTCCCGCCCGGCGAAGCCATGCTGCACGCCGCGCCACTGGGCTTCGATGCCTCCACGCTCGAGATCTGGGGCCCGCTGCTGAATGGTGGCATCTGCGTGGTCCATGACGAGCAGGTGCCCACCGGCGCCGGACTGGCGCGCACCATCGCACAGCATTCGGTCAAGACCGCCTGGCTCACGGCCGCGCTCTTCAACGCGGTGGTCGATGACGATCCCGCGCAACTGGCCGGCCTGCGCCAGTTGCTCACCGGCGGCGAGGCGCTGTCGGTGCCGCATGTGCGGCGCGCGATGGCCGCCCTGCCCGGCCTCACGCTGATCAACGGCTACGGGCCGACCGAATGCACGACCTTCGCGGCCACGCACCGCATTCCGCGCGACTTGCCGGCCGACGCTCGCTCGGTGCCGATCGGACTGCCCATCAACGAGACCGCGCTGCGCGTGCTGAGTCCGACGATGGCGATGCTGCCCGCCGGTCTCGTCGGCGAACTCTGCATCGGCGGACGCGGCCTGGCGCGTGGCTATCTGCAGCGGCCCGACCTGAGCGCGGAGCGGTTCATCCCTGATCCGTTCGGCGGGCCTGACGACCGCCTCTACCGGACCGGCGACCAGGCGCGATGGCTTCCCGACGGCACCATCGAGTACATCGGCCGCATCGACGGGCAGGTCAAGATCCGTGGCCATCGGATCGAGACCGGCGAAGTCGAGGCCGCACTGCTCGCGCACTCTGGCATCAAGTCCTGCGCGGTGATCGCACGTGCCGACGCGGCTGGCCGGCTTCGCCTGGTGGCTTACCTGGTGGCCCGCGGCGCCGAGGTGCCGTGGACGGCCCTGCGCCAACACCTCGCCGAGCGCCTGCCCGAAGCAATGCTGCCCGCGGCGCAGGTCTGGCTCGAACAACTGCCGGTCACGACCAACGGCAAGCTCGATCGCCGTGCGCTGCCCGAACCCCCGAGGCAACGGCCCGAACTCGCGCAGACCTTCGAAGAACCGCGCGACGACGCCGAACGCAGGGTGTGCGCGGCCTTCGCACGCGCCCTGGGTATCGACCAGGTCGGCCGCAACGACAACTTCTTCGACCTCGGCGGCGATTCGCTGCTGGTGCTCAAGGTGTTGAAGGATCTGCAGAGCGGCAGCGAACGCCGTCTCTCGACCAATCTGTTCTTTCGCCAGCCCACGCCCGCGGCCCTGGCCGCCGGGATGCAGGACAACGAGGCGGCCGCGCCGCAGCGCGAGGCCACCAGGCCAGTGCCGCAAGCGACGCACGGCATGGAACCGGTCGCGCTGATCGCCATGGCCGGCCGCTTCCCGGGTGCTGCGGACGTCGAGCAGTTCTGGGACAACCTGATGGCGGGCCGCGAATCGATCACTTTCTTCGACGATGCGACGCTGGACGCCGGCGTCAGCGCCGCTTTGCGGGCCGACCCCGCCTACGTGCGCGCACGCGGCGTGATCGACGACATCGAGCAGTTCGACGCAGCCTTCTTCGGCATCAACCCGAAGGAAGCGGAACTGATGGACCCGCAGCACCGCGTGTTCCTCGAGATCTGCTGGGAATGCCTCGAGCGCGGTGGCTACGTGCCCGATCAGGCGCCCGGCCCGGTGGGCGTGTACGGCGGCATGTACAACGCGACCTACTTCCAGCGCCACGTGACGGCGCACCCGGACCTGATCGACATGGTCGGTGAGTTCCAGGTGATGCTCGGCAACGAGAAGGACTACATCACGACCCGCGTGGCGAACAAGCTCAGCCTGACCGGCCCGGCCGTGAGCGTGCACACCGCGTGCTCGACCTCGCTGGTGGCGGTGGCGCAAGCCTTCCATGCGCTGCGCACCGGCCAGTGCAGGATGGCGCTGGCGGGCGGCGCATCGGTCACCTGCCCGCCACGCAGCGGCTACCTCTACAACGAAGGCTCGATGCTGTCGCCCGACGGCCATACGCGCAGTTTCGACGCCAAGGCGAAGGGCACGGTCTTCAGCGACGGCGCGACGGTCGTGCTGCTCAAGCGGCTGTCCGACGCGATCGCCGACGGCGACACCATCTATGCCGTGCTGCGCGGTGCGGCGATCAACAACGACGGCGGCGCCAAGGCCAGCTTCACGGCGCCGAGCGTGGACGGACAGGCCGCAGTGATCGAGGCCGCGCTGGCATCGGCGGGCGTCGAGGCCCGGAGCATTTCCTACGTCGAAACCCACGGCACGGCGACGCCGATGGGCGACCCGATCGAAGTCGAAGGCCTCACGCGGGCCTACGCGGCGCACACCGCAGATACCGGCTTCTGCACCATCGGATCACTGAAGAGCAACGTCGGCCACATGGTCACGGCCGCCGGCGCCGCCGGGCTCATGAAGGCCGCGCTCTCGATGCATGCGGAGGCGATTCCCGCGAGCCTGCACTACGAGTCGCCGAACCCGGCCATCGATTTCGACACCTCGCCCTTCCGGGTGAACGACCAGCTGCGCCCGTGGCCGCGCGAAGCAACGCCGCGCCGCGCGGGTGTGAGCAGCTTCGGCGTGGGTGGCACGAACGCGCACGTGATCATCGAGGAAGCGCCGCTGCGCGTGCCCTCCGATGCCGCGACGGGTCCACAGTTGCTGACCCTTTCCGCCCGGTCGCCCGCAGCGCTCGCCGCGGCGGCGACCCGCCTGGCCGATCACCTCGACACGCATCGCGATGCCGCGCTGGCCGACGTCGCCCACACGCTGCGTGTCGGTCGCAAGCAGTTCGCGCATCGCGCCTGCGTGGTCGCCGAGTCTTTCGATGAAGCCGTCGCGGCATTGCGCACGGCCGACTCGCCCGCTCGCGCCGGTGGCTCGGTCAATGCCTGGGTGCCGAAGCCGGTCTTCATGTTCCCGGGCCAGGGCGCGCAGTACGCCGGCATGGGCCGCGCCCTCTACGCCGGTGACGCCGTCTTCCGCGCTGCCTTCGACGAGTGCCTGAAGGCCTTCGACGACGTGCTGGGCTTCGATCTCCGCGAACGCATGTTCTCGGACGATGCGTCGGCGCTCACCCCCACATCGGTCACGCAGCCGGCCACCTTCGCACTCGAATACGCGCTCGCGCGCCAGCTCATGGCGCTGCGCGTGACGCCGGCCGCCATGATCGGCCACAGCGTGGGCGAATTCGCCGCCGCCGTGCTGGCCGGCGTGATGCGCCTCGAAGACGCCGCGCGGCTCGTGGCACAGCGCGGCGCGCTGATGCAAGCGCTGCCTGCCGGCACGATGCTGTCGGTGCGCCTCGCGGCCGCCGAGCTGCTGCCGCTCCTGCCCGAAGGCATTTCACTGGCCGCCGACAACGGCCCGGCCGTCTGCGTCGCCGCCGGTCCGAGTGATGCGATCGAGAACCTGCGCGCCGCGCTGGAGGCCAAGGGCATCGTCGCGAAGACGCTGCAGACCTCGCACGCCTTCCACTCCGCCATGATGGACGCCGCCGTCGCGCCCTTCGAGGCGCTGGTGCGCCAGACGCCGCTGTCGGTGCCCAGCCTGCCAATCTATTCGACGCTCACGGGCCGCCTGCTGACGGACGAGGAAGCGACCGACCCGCACTACTGGGCCCGGCACTTGCGCGAGACCGTTCGCTTCTCGCCCGCCGTGCGCGAAGTGCTGGGCCAGCTCGCGCATCCGTTCTTCGTCGAGATCGGCCCCCGCAACACGCTCGCAACGCTGGTGCGCCAGCACGCGACCAAGGCGGTGCCCGCACCTGCCGGGTCGCTGTTGCCGGACCCGGCACAGGGCGAGAGCGCCGCATGGCGGCTCGCCGCCGGGCGTCTCTGGGCGCAAGGCGTCGAGATCGACCTCGGCGCCCTCGATCCGCGCGAGCGCAAGCATCGCGTGCGCCTGCCCACCTATCCGTTCGAGCGCAAGCGCTTCTGGGTCGAGATGGCAACGGCTTCCGCCGCGCCAGTCGTGCCGGTTGCACCTGTCGCTCTTGCCCCTTCTTCAGACCTTTCCGCCCTTTCAGCCCCTCCTTCCACATCGATTTCGGAGTTGACAATGACTGTCGCTGCTGTCGCCACATCCGCGCCCCCCGCGCGCCGTGCATCCCTCGTCACGCGCCTGCGCGAACTGTTCGAGAACCTCTCGGGTGTCGACATGAGCGACGTCGAGGGCGCAGCGCCCTTCGTCGAGATCGGCCTCGATTCGCTCACGCTCACGCAGGCTGCGCTGCAAGTCAAGAAGAACTTCAAGGTCAACCTCACCTTCCGGCAGCTGATGGAAAGCTATCGCAGCTTCGACGCGCTGGCCGAGTTCCTGGATGCCACGCTGCCACCCGACCCGGCAGCACCCGTGGCCGCAGTGCCAATGGCGGCACCCGCAGCGGCGGCGGCCATGCCTCAACAGGTGGCGGCCATGTCGATCCCTGCGATGCCGGCGATTCAGCCCTCGGCTGGCCTTGCGGCGGGCAACGGCACCCTGATGCAGCAGGTCATCGCGCAACAGATGCAATTGATGCAACAGCAACTCGCATTGCTGTCGGCGGCGCCGACGGTTCCGGTCAGCCCAGCGCTGCCGGCATCGGTGGCGGAGCAACCCACGCCCATGGCCACCGCCGCGGCTACGGCGTCCAATTCCCCCACGCCGGCTGCCACCGAAGAGCCCGCCGCGCCGCTGCAGAAGTACGACGTCAAGAAAGCCTTCGGCGCCATCGCGCGCATCCACACGCAGAGCAAGGAGCCGACCGAACGGCAGAAGGCGCGCCTGGCGGCCTTCATGCGGCGCTACGTGGAGCGCACGCGCAGCAGCAAGGCCTTCACCGAGCGCAACCGTCCGCACATGGCCGATCCGCGCGTGGTCAACGGCTTCCGTCCCGCGACCAAGGAGATCACCTACCAGATCGTCATCGAGCGCTCCAAGGGCTCACGCCTCTGGGACATCGACGGCAACGAATACGTCGACACGCTGAACGGCTTCGGCATGAACCTCTTCGGCTGGACGCCGGACTTCATCAACGACGCAGTGCGCAAGCAGTTGGACCTGGGCTATGAGATCGGCCCGCAGCATCCGCTCGCGGCCGACGTCACGCAACTTCTGTGCGACCTCACCGGCTTCGACCGCGCAGGCCTGTGCAACACGGGCTCGGAGGCCGTGATGGCCGCGCTGCGCATCGCGCGCACGGTCACCGGCCGCAGCACCGTGGTGCTGTTCACGGGCTCCTACCACGGCACCTTCGACGAAGTGCTGGTGCGCGCAGGGCGCAATGCCAAGGGCATGTCGGCGGCGCCGGGCGTGCTGCAAGGGATGTTCGGCGACGTCCGCGTGCTCGACTACGGCACGCCGGAAGCGCTGGAGTTCATCCGCGCCAATGCCGACGACCTGGCCGCCGTACTGGTCGAGCCGGTGCAGAGCCGCCGGCCCGACTTCCAGCCGCGCGAGTTCCTGCGCGAGGTGCGGGCCATCACGGAGAAGTCCGAAACCTGCCTGATCTTCGACGAGGTCATCACCGGCTTCCGCTGCGACCTGGGCGGCGCGCAGGCCGTGTTCGGCATCCGCGCCGACCTCGCGACCTACGGCAAGGTGCTCGGTGGTGGCTTCCCGGTCGGCGTGATCGCCGGCAAGCGCACCTACATGGACGCGCTCGATGGCGGCCCCTGGCAGTACGGCGACGACTCGGTGCCCACCGTGGGCGTGACCTACTTCGCCGGCACTTTCGTTCGGCACCCGCTGGCGCTCGCCGCATCCAAGGCCGCGCTCGAACACCTGAAGCAGGACAACAACAAGCTGCAGACCCAGCTGAACCTGCACACCGCGGCCATGGCCGACGAACTCTCGGCCTTCTGCCGCGAGGTCGGCGCGCCTCTCGAGATTCGCTACTTCTCATCGCTGTGGCGCGTGAGCTGGCTGGAAGACCACCCGCTGCAGGACTTGCTGTTCGCCATGATGCGCAGCCGCGGCGTGCACATCCTGGACAACTTCCCCTGCTTCATGACGACCGCGCACACGCAGCAGGACATCGCGACCATCAAGTCCGCCTTCAAGGAATCGATCGCCGAGATGCAGGAGGCCGAACTGCTGCCGCGCCGTGCGGCGCCGAAGCCGGCCTTCGACCCGTCCAACCCGCCCGTGCCCAACGCGCGCCTCGGCCGTGACAAGGACGGCCAGCCCGCATGGTTCGTTCCCGATCCGACCGCCCAAGGCAAATTCATGAAGTTCCAAGCATGACCACAGCCGTCCTCACCCCCTCCGACGACAGCGCCGTGGACGAGTTCGACCCGTTCGCCGTGGGCCTGATCGAGCGCATCGTCGCGACGACCGAAGCGCAGCGCGAAGTCTGGCTCGGCGACCGGCTGAGCCCCCAGGCATCGCTGGCCTACAACGAGTCGATGCGGCTTCGCCTCAAGGGCCTGCTGGACACGCCCGCGCTGGGCGCGGCACTCGACCAGCTGATCGCACGCCATGAATCCCTGCGCTCGACGATCTCGCCCGACGGCACCCAGTTGCTGATCGGCGAGGCCGCTCCGGTGCAGATGGGCCAGCATGACCTGCGACACCTCGACGCGGCCGCGCAGCAGCGCCGGCTGGAGGAAGACGGGCTTGCCGCCGTGCAGGACCCCTTCCTGCTGGAGAAAGGCCCGTTGTTCCGGGCCGCGCTGTATCAGCTCTCTCCGACCGACCATGTGCTCGTGATGACCGCGCACCACGCCATCTGCGACGGCTGGTCGTGGGGCGTCATCAGCGAGGACCTCGGCGCGCTCTATGCGGAGCAGACCGGCGCCGGCCCGGCGCTCGAACCGGCCGCGCGCTACTCCGACTACGCCACGTGGGAGGCCGAGGAAGCGTCGAGCCCCGACATGCAGACGCACATCGACTACTGGCTCTCGCGCTATGCCGGGGGCAGCCTGCCGGTGCTGGAACTGCCGCTCGACCGCCCAAGGCCTGCCGTTCGCACCTTCAGCTCCTACCGCATCGACCACGTGCTGGACCAGTCCCTGATCGACGGGCTGCGCAAGGTCGGCTCGGGAACGGGCACCAGTCTCTTCGCGACGATGTTCAGCGCCTTTGCCGCGACGCTCCACCGGCTGACGGCGCAGGACGATCTGGTGGTCGGCATCGCCGCCGCGGGGCAGATGCCCAGCGACATGCCGGACCTCGTGGGCCACTGCGTGAACCTCCTGCCGATTCGCGTGGCAGTCGACGCGAATGCGCCTTTCGATGCGCTCGCACGCCAATCGGGCAGCGCGCTGCTCGATGCCTTCGAACACCAGACGCTGACCTACGGCTCGCTCCTCAAGAAGCTGCCAGTGCCGCGCGACCCGAGCCGGCTGCCGCTGGTGAACGTGCTGTTCAACGTCGACCGCGATGCGGCGCCCAACGACGGCAACTTCCCGGACCTGAAGGTCGAGCAGAGCACCATCGCGCGCCGCTACGAGAACTTCGAGCTCTTCCTCAACATCACGCCCGTGGTCGGCGGCATGCAGATGGAGGCGCAATACAACGCCGACCTGTACGACGATGCCACTGTGCGCCGCTGGCTGGTCATGTACGAATGCCTGCTGCGCTCCGTGGTGAATGACCCGGCGCAGGCCGTCGGCAAGCTGCAGGTGCTGTCGGCCGACGAGGCGCGTGCGATCACCGCGTTGCAGCCGGCACCGACGCCGATCGAAGGCGATCCGCTGATGCACGCCGGCTTCGTGGCGCATGCGGCCGCGCAGCCCGAGCGGCCGGCCCTGCGCGACGGCGCGCGAAGCATGAGCTACCGCGAACTCGACGTGCGGTCGAATCGCCTGGCGCACGCCTTGCGCGCACGCGGCATGGGCCGCGGCCAGCGCGTCGGCCTGTGCCTGGACCGCGGCACCGACATGTTCGTGGCCCTGCTCGCCGTGCTGAAGAGCGGCGCCGCCTACGTGCCACTGGACCCCGCCTTCCCGCAGGCCCGCCTCGACTATTACGCCGAGGATGCGCGCCTGGGACTGCTGCTGACCGCATCGTCGATCGCCGCCGCACCGGTCAACTGGTGCGCCGATGCGGCCCAGCGCGTGTTCCTGCTCGACCGCGAGACCGCCTGGCTCGACGAGCCGGCAACGCCGCTCGCGGCGGGATCCCAGGACGCGCAGGCCGAGGACACGGCCTACGTGATCTACACCTCCGGCTCCACCGGCAAGCCCAAGGGCGTGTGCGTGCCGCACCGCGCGGTTGCGAACCTGATGCAGACCATGCAGCGCGAGCCCGGCATCACGGCGCAGGACCGCCTGGCCGCCGTGACCACGCTGTCCTTCGACATGGCTGTGCCCGAAGTGATGCTGCCGCTGGCGGCGGGCGCCGAGATCGTCATCGTGCAGCGCGAGGTCGCCATGGACGGCAACCGCCTGCGCGCGCTGCTCGAATCCGAATCCATCACCATCTTGCAGGCCACGCCCGGCATGTGGCGGCTGCTGCTCGATGCGCAATGGTCGGGTGCACGCGGCTTCCGCGCCTGGATCGGCGCCGAGCCGGTGCCAGCGGACCTCTCGCTCGAACTGCTGGATCGCAGCTCCGAGCTGTGGAACTTGTATGGGCCCACCGAGACCACCGTGTGGTCGACGGTCTGGCGCATGGAGCGGCCGCGCATCGCGGCGCGTGGCGTCTCGATCGGCCGCCCGATGGCGAACACCGGCGTCTGGATCCTCGACAACAACCTGCAACCCTGCCCCATCGGCGTGCCGGGCGAGATCTGCATCAGCGGAATGGGCGTCACGCTCGGCTATCTCGATCGCCCCGAACTCACGGCGGAGCGCTTCGTGACGACCGCCATCGACGGCGTGGACACGCTGATCTACCGCAGCGGCGACCGCGGCCGCTGGCGCAACGACGGTCTGCTGGAGCACATGGGACGCTTCGACTTCCAGGTGAAGGTGCGCGGCTACCGCATCGAGCTCGGCGAGATCGAGGCGCGCTGCAACGAGGCACCCGGCGTGGCCCGCAGCGTGGTGGTCACGCGCGAAGACCAGCCCGGCGACGTGCGACTGGTGGCCTACCTCGCGAATTCCCCCGGTGCGACGGTCGACCTCGCGGCGCTGGACCGCCATCTGCGCAGCCGCCTGCCGCAGTACATGGTGCCGCAGCACGTCGTCTCGCTCGACGCCATTCCGCTGCTGCCCAACGGCAAGGTCGACCGCAAGGCCCTGCCCAAGCCGAGCGCGACCCGGCAGGAAACGACGGAACGCGTCTTGCCCCGCAACGAGCGCGAGCGCGTCGTGATGGAAACCATGGAGCGCGTGCTCAACCTGCCCGGGCTCGGCATCCGCGACGACTTCTTCGCGCTGGGGGGACATTCGCTGCTCGCGGCTCGCGTGTCGACGCTGCTGAGCCGCGAGTTCGGCATCACGGTGCCGCTTCGCACTCTGTTCGAAGCCCCGACCGCCGAGCGGCTGGCAGCGGCGATCGACAGCCTGAGCGGCGATGACGCGCCGCGCAGCGAGCCCATTCCGCACATGGCCGGCCGCCGCAGCGCGCCGCTCACGCCGATGCAGGAGCGCATCCGCTTCGTCGAGGAGTTGCACCCGGGCCGCTCGGTCTACAACGCGCCTTCCGCGCACCGGCTCGGCGGGCCGCTGGACGTTCCCAAGTTCAATGCGGCGCTCCGCGAAATCATCCGCCGGCAGGCTTCGCTGCGCACCTCGGTGGGCATCGATCCACAGACCGGCGAGCCGGTGGCGCTGATCGCCGACAGCATCGACTACGAACTGCCTCTGGTCGACCTCGGCAGCCTGCCTGCGGACCAGCGCGAGGACGAGTTGCTCGAACTCATGCAGGAGCTGGCCGACCGCCCGATCGACATCCACAAGGCCCCGCTCTTCCATGCCGCGCTGTACAAGGTCGCGGAAGACGACCATGCTTTTGTCTTCGTGCCGCACCACCTGGTGTGGGATGGCTGGTCCTTCGACATCCTGCAGAGCGAGCTGTCGCAGATCTATGGGGCGCTGGTGCGCGGCGAGCCGCACGGACTGCCCGAGCCCGTCCTGACCCACGGCGACTACGCCGAGTGGTACGCGAACTGGCTGGAACAGCCGGAGCTGGAGACCCAGCTGCAATACTGGAAGAACCGTTTCGCGAATTCGCCGACGCCCAAGGCACCCCAGACGGACATGCCGCGCCGCGCGGGCATGAGCGGCCAAGGCGGCACGCACTGGATCAGCGTCGACAAGGCACTGACCGAGCGCCTGCGCGACGCCGGGCGCGGCCACAACGTCACGCTCAACATGCTGACGCTCGGCGTCTACATCCTGATGATGAGCAGCGTCATCGAGACACGTTCCATCGTGATCGCGACGCCGGTGCGCGGCCGCGAAGCGCCGGAGACCGAGTCGATCATGGGCTTCTTCAACAACGTGCTGCCGCTGTCCTTCCAGGTCGACGGTTCGCTGCGTTTCGGGGAGTTCATGCGCTACGTCAAGCAGGAGTTGCTGTCAGTCATGAACTACCAGCAGGTGCCCTTCGAGCGCCTGGTGGTCGAGCCCGAGTTCGTCGAGCGCGCCCAGGGCGTGGGGCTCTACCAGGCCCTCTTCTCCTTCCAGGATGCGCGCGAACGGCCGCCGGGCATCGGCGATCTCCAGGACCGTCAGATGCACCTGCTGCAACGCGGCGCGACGGACGACCTCGGCATCTGGCTCATGGACAAGCCGAAGGGGCTGGAAGGCGCGATCACCTACAACGCCGACATCTACCGCCGCGAAACGGGCGCCGCCTTCAAGGAGCGCTTCGTCGAACTGCTGCACCTCGTCGCACAACGGCCGGACGACACACTGGAGGCGCTCTGGACCTCGGGCGACTCGGAAAGCGCCAAGTACCTCCAACGCCTCGCCGCCGGCGACACGCCGCCGCAGCAGGCCGTGTCCGCAGCAGCCCCGGTCCAGGAGGAGAAAGGGCCGCCGGCGCTGCTGCTGCCCGAACAGGCCCGGCTTGCGCAGATCTGGGCGAGCGCACTGAACATCGACGTCAACGACATCCGCGCCAACGACAACTTCTTCGACCTCGGCGGCGATTCGCTGCTGGCGATGCGTGTGCTTCGGCAGGCGGAGCAGAGCCTCGGCTTCCGTGTGGAGCCGCGCCGCTACGTGTTCGAAAGCCTGGCGCAACTCGCCTCGACCGCCGCGGGCACCGCCATCGAGGCGACCGCGCAGGCTTCGGAAGAGAGCGGATCGAAGCGCGGCCTGCTGGGCCGCGTGTTCGGGGGCTGGAGCCGCAAGGGCTGAAGAGGGCGACGGCCATGTCCATCGTCCAGATTCCTTCCGTGGCGCACTGCCAGTTGTGGCGTGTGGATCTCGATGTCGTGCCGGGGCCGGAAGCGGCCGCCTGCCTGTCGAACGAAGAATGGGAGCGGGCCCACCGCTTCGTCTTCGCGCGGGACCGCCATCGCTACGTCGCCGCCCATTCGGCGCTGCGCAGCACGCTGTCGGCGCACACCGGTATCCCGGGCGCGTTCCTGGACTTCACGCATGGCGCCTTCGGCAAGCCCACACTGGTCGAGCCGGCCGGCGTGCGCTTCAACCTGAGCCATAGCCAGTCGGTGGGACTGATTGCGATCAGCACGGATGCGGAGGTCGGCGTCGATGTCGAGTTGTTGCGCCACATGCCGGATGCCGAGGCTCTGGCCGACGCGCATTTCACGGAAACGGAGCGGTGTGCATTGGAAGAGTTTCGACCGGACGAGCGTGACCGCGCCTTCCTGCGCTGCTGGACGCGCAAGGAAGCCTGCCTGAAAGCCACGGGGATGGGCCTCAGCGCCGACACCCGCAGCTTCGAGGTGGGCCTGGCCGGCGATGCGCGCGACGTGCAGATCGCCAGCGACGGGAGTCTGGTGCGCCTGGCGCTGAGTTCATTCGATGGCGGGCAGGGAGTGGTGTGCGCGATCGCCCGAGTGGTGGCGGTCGATGCGATTGCGCCGCGCCCCATGATGCAGGAAAGCGAGTTGTACGCATGACCCCGATGCTCTTCGGCCCGGCCTCACGCCAGTTGTTCGGGCTGTTCCATGCCCCCGAACGCGACGGCAGCGTGGCCCTGCTGATCTGCCAACCCTTCGGCCAGGAAGCCATCCGGGCGCACCGGCTGTTCCGCGTGCTGGCCGACCGCCTCGCACGCGGCGGCGTGGCGGTGCTGCGCTTCGACTATTACGGCACCGGCGACTCGCCAGGCGAGGACACCGACGGCGAGCTCGAAGGCTGGCGCCGCGACGTCTGCTCGGCGCACGAGGAATTGCGCCGGCGCGCGGGCTCGCGCCGCATCTTCTGGCTCGGCTCGCGCCTGGGCGCCGCGATGGCAGTGCTGGCGGCCAAGAGCGGCCGCTGCGACCCGTCGCGGCTCGTCCTGTGGGACCCGATCGTCGATGGTGCCCGCTACCTGGACACGCTGCGCGCCGGCCACGTCGACGCGCTCGAACGCTCCTTTTGCGTGCCCGACCCGACGTGGCGCCGCCGCCTCGCGAAAGACCCCGACGCCTTCACCGAAGAACTGTTCGGCTTCGGCATCTCGCCCACCATGCGGCAGCAGCTGCGCGCGCTCGCTCCGCAAACCCTCCAATTGACCGCACTGCACGAAACCGTGATGCTGGCGAACGCGGAAGACCAAGCAGCGCACCAGTGGGCGCAAGCCGAAGCCGCTCGTCACATGCCGGTGAAGATCTCCCAATTCCAGCACCCGCTGATCTGGACCTCGGACCCACACCCCAACAACGCCATGGTCCCGACCGAAGCGCTGCAACGTCTGATGGCAGAAGTTCATGAATGATTGCAAGGAAACCCCGGTCCAGTTCGGCGCCGATGGCTCGCTAATCGGGATCGTCACGACCCCCGGCGAAGGTTCGATGGCGCCGGTCGCCTGCCTCATGCTCAACATGGGCGCGAACCACCACATCGGGCCGCGTCGCATCAACGTGAAGCTGGCGCGCCAGCTCGCCACGCGCGGCATCAGCAGCATCCGCCTGGACCTCTCGGGCCTCGGCGACAGCGGACCGGCCAGCGGCTCGGAGCACTTCCTCACGCAAGCTGTGTACGACCTGCAAGCCGCGATGAGCCTGATCGAGACCATGCTCGGCGTGCGCCGCTTCATCGTGATCGGCCTGTGCTCTGGCGCGACCAACGGCCTCTCCCTCGCGGTCGCGGATGCGCGGGTGGTCGGGCTGCTGATGTTCGACAGCTATTCGTTCCCCGGACGCCGCACCCGCCTGGAACGCATGGTGCGCCGGGCGCTGGCCGCGCCGACCAATCCGGCCTTCATCGGCAAGCTCGGGCGTTGGGTCCAGCGCAAGCTGTCCCCGAGCGCGGCGGCGGCAGCGGCACCCCACATCTTCGACCCCGATCCGCCGGAAGTTACGGCCGCGACCTTCCGCCGGTCGATGTCTCAGGTGGCAGCGCGGAATCTCGCCGTGCTGCTGCTCTATACCGGGACCCTGCACGTCACGGACCGGAACCGCGACCAGCTCGGCCCCTTTGCCAACGAACCCTTCATGCGTCAGTTCGAGTACGAGTTCATCGGCGAGATCGACCACGGCCTGACCTCGATGGCTGCGCAGCAGACCTTCATGAACGTGGTGTGCGACTGGGTGCTGCGTGTAACGCACGGCGGACAGTCCGCATCGCCACAGCAGGCAGCCACCGCGACCGAACGGCCTTCGGCACGCATGCCGCTGGCAGCGCAGGCCTTCGCACGCGACGCTTTACCTTGACGCTCGCCCCCAGTCTTCGCGCACTTCGTGTCGCTTCGCCAACCCCCTGCCGGGGGCAATACGAACGGCCCGGCAAAGCCAGTTCCGCGGTATTCCTGGAACACTGACACCGGCGCGCAGCAGCGGCCCGGCCCGTTCAGGTCGCCGTGCCGGCAGCGGGCTGCGGCAGCTTGTTCTCTCCCGGCAGTTCCTGCATCGGCCCGCTGCCGCTGTAGCGGTCGAGCGCGAGGTAGATCGCCGGCGTGATGTAGAGCGTGATGACCTGCGAGAAGATCAGACCGCCGACCACCGCCACGCCCAGCGGCTGGCGCAGTTCGGCGCCGGCGCCCAGGCCCAGCGCGAGCGGCAGCGCGCCCATCATCGCGGCCAGCGTGGTCATGAGAATCGGGCGGAAGCGCAGCCGGCAAGCCTCGCGGATGGCGTCGATCGGCTTCATGCCCTCGGTGCGCTGCGCTTCGAGGGCGAAGTCGATCATCATGATCGCGTTCTTTTTCACGATGCCGATGAGCAGCAGGATGCCGATGGTCGCGATCAGCGTCAGGTCGAAGCCGAAGAGCTTGAGCGACAGCAGCGCGCCCACCGCAGCCGAGGGCAGGCCGGCCAGGATGGTGAGCGGATGGATGTAGCTCTCATAGAGCACGCCCAGCAGCACGTAAATCACCAGCACCGCCAGCACGAGCAGCACCGCCTGGCTGCCTTGCGAACTCTGGAAAACCGCCGCATCGCCGCCGTAGCTGGTGATGATCGAGGGCGGTATCTTCAGCTCGGCCTTGAACTGGTCGATCTTGGCCGTGGCATTGCCCAGCGGCACGTCGGGCGCGAGGTTGAACGACACGGTCACCGCCTGGAGCTGGCCCTGGTGGTTGACCGAGGTCGGCCCCACCGTGCGCTTGACGGTCGAGAAGGCCGAGAGCGGCACCAACTGGCCCGCCTTGTTGCGCACGGACAGGCGCGACATGTCTTCCTCGAACTGGCGGTCGCTGTCGGCCGCCGAGAGGATCACCTGGTAGGTGTTGCTCGCGCCGTAGATGCTGCCGATCTGGCGGTCGCCATAGGCGTTGTAGAGCGCGGTGCGCAGGTCGCCCACCGCGACGCCGAGCACGCCGGCCTTGTCGCGGTCGATGTCGAGCGTCGCCTGCAGGCCGCGGTTCTGGGAGTCGCTGGTGACGTCGCGGAAGACCGGGTCGGCGCGCATGCGTTCCATCAGCTTGTCGGCCCACACGCTCATGGTGCCGGCGTTCACGCTCTGCAGCGTGTACTGGAAGCGCGCCTTGCTCTGCCGGCCGCCCAGACGCAGGTTCTGTACGGGCTGCATGTACACGGCGATGCCCGGAATCTCGCGGAAGCGCTTGCGCAGCGATTCGAGCACCTGCGGCATGGGCGGGCGCTCCTTGCGCGACTTGAGCACCGCAAACAGCCGGCCCGAATTCTGCGTGGCGGTGGGCCCGCCGACGCCGATGAAGGAATTGACGTAGTCCACGCTCGGGTCGGCCTGCAGCGCTTCGGCCACGCGGTCCTGCAGCGCCTTCATCGCGGGGAAGGAGATGTCCTCGGCTGCCTCGGTCGTGATCTGGATCTGCCCGATGTCTTCCTCCGGGAAGAAGCCCTTCGGGATGGTGATGAACATCCACGCAGTGAGCGCGAAGGTCGAGGCAGCGACGATCAGCATGATCGGTCGATGGCGCAGCGTCCAGTCGAGCGTGCGCATGTAGTTGCTGTGCACCCAGCGGTAGCCGCGCTCGAAAGCCCGGCCGATGGCGGTGCCCGGCTCGGGATGCTCCTCCTCGTGATCGACCGCGCCGTCCTCGCGCGGCGTGTGCTTGAGCAGCCGGCTCGCGAGCATCGGCACCAGGGTCAGCGAGACGATCGCCGACACCATGACCGCCAGCCCCACCACCACGGCGAATTCGTGGAACAGCAAGCCGATGACGCCGGGCATGAAGAAGATCGGGATGAACACCGCGACCAGCGAGATCGAGATCGAGATGATGGTGAAGCCCACTTCGCGCGCGCCGCGCAACGCGGCCGCGAAGGGCTCCATGCCCTTTTCGACGTAGCGCATGATGTTTTCGAGCACCACGATCGCGTCGTCCACCACCAGCCCGACGGCCAGCGTGATGCCGAGCAGCGACACGTTGTCCAGGCTGTAGCCGAAGGCGTAGAGCAGCGCCACCGCGCCGATCAGCGAGATCGGGATCGTCAGCGCCGGGATCAGCGTGGCCACGAGGCGGTGCAGGAACAGGAAGATCACCAGCACCACCAGCAGGATGGTGCCCAGCAGCGTGAGTTGCACATCGTGCACGGCCTCGCGGATCGACAGCGAGCGGTCGTTGACCATGTTGATCTCGACCGACTGCGGCAGCTCTTCCTTGAAACGCGGCATCAGCGCCCGCACGGCATCGACCACCTGCACCGTGTTGGCGTTCGGCTGGCGCTGCACGGCCAGGGAGATGGAACTCTGGCCGTTGAAGCTGCTCGCGGTCTTGACCGACTCGAAGCTGTCTTCGATGGTCGCGACCTCGTCGAGCCGCACCGGCGCGCCATTGCGCTGGCCGACGATGACCTTTGCGAAGTCCGCCGCCTTGAGCATCTGCTCGTTGGCCTGGATGGTGAGCGTCTGGCGCGGGCCGTCCAGTACGCCGACCGGCGTGTTGGCGTTCGCCTGCCGGACAGCGTTGGCAAGTTCGTCGAGCGTGATGTTGCGTGCGTTGAGCAGGTCGGCATCGGCCTTGACGCGCACCGCGAAGCGCTTCTGCCCGTACACCGCCACCTGCGCCACGCCGTCGATGGTCGACAGGGTCGGCGAAATCAGGTTCTCGGCATAGTCGTTCAGCTCTGCCGGGGTCATCGAGTTCGAGACCATCGCGATGAACAGCACCGGTGCGTCGGCCGGGTTGACCTTGCGGTACGACGGCAGCTGCGTCAGTTCCTGCGGCAGTTGCCGCTGGGCGCGCAGCAACGCGGCCTGCACGTCGACCGCGGCCGCGTCGATGTCGCGCGAGCTGACGAATTCGAGCGTGACGGAGGTCACGCCCTGGGTGTTGACCGAACTGATCGTCTGCAGGCCCGGGATGGTGGAGAACTGCTTTTCCAGCGGCAACGCGACCGATGACGCCATGGTCTCCGGACTGGCGCCAGGCAATTGCGCATTGACGTTGATGACCGGCGTGTTGTAGCTGGGGAGCGCCGCGACCGGTATCTGGAAATAGGCAAAGATGCCGATCACCACCACCGCGGCAGAGAGCAGCACCGTCATCGCAGGACGACGGATGCACAGCTCGGAGATGTTCATGTGCGCTCCCGCTCCGCGACGATGCTCGCGTTAGAGGGCGCGACCGATGCCGCGCTGCCGGGTCCGGGCGCCGCGTCGCCCGGCCGTTGCGGCTGGGCGGGGGTATCGAGGCGCACCTTGCCGCCGGGCCGCACGTTCTGCTTGCCCTCGATGACCACCTGTTCGCCCGGCTCCACGCCGCGCACGACAACCTGCGTGCCGAAGGTGTAGAGCGATTCGACCTTGCGCCGCGCCGCCTTCTTGTCGGCGTCGACCACGTAGACCGAGACGCCGTCCGCCAGCATCATCAGTGCGGAAGCCGGCAGCACTGTCGCGTCGTTGATCGTGCGGACGGTGACGCGTGTCTCGACGAACTGGCCGGGCCAGAGGCTCTGATCGGCGTTGTCGAACACGGCCTTGGCGCGCACGGTCCCGATCAGCGGATCGACCGTGTTGTCGACGAAGCTGAGCGCCCCCTTCAGGGGCTCCTTGCGTCCGGCCACGACAGCTTCAACCGGTGTGTGCGAACGCGCCGCCGCCAGCAGGTCCTGCAGCTTGCCTTCGGGCACCGGGAAGCTCACCGCGATCGGATCGAGCTGGGTGATGGTCACCAGTGACAGGCTCGGCTGCACCAGCGTGCCCGGGTAGATATTGACCGCGCCGATGCGCCCCGCGATGGGTGCGCGCAGCGTGGCATAACCCAGCGCCACCTGCGCCGATTGCACCGCCGCGCGATCCGCCGCGACCGCCGCGCGCTGCGCTTCGAGTTGCGACAGCGTCGCGTCGGCAGCGCTCTTGGCGATGAAGTTCTGCGACACGAGGTCCTGGCTGCGCTTGTATTGACGCTCCAGGTCGGCCAGCATGGCCTCGTCCCGCTGCTGCTGCGCCTTGGCCTTGGCGAGATTGGCCTGGTCGGGGCGGTCGTCGAGCGTGAAGAGCAATTGGCCGGCCTTGACGAACTGGCCTTCCTTGACATGCACTTCCCGCACCGTGTTCGTCACCTGCGGCCGCAGGTCCACGCTATTCAGCGACACGACGCTGCCATTGACCTGCACCGTGACCGGAACGTCCTGCTTCTTCGCCGCTGCCAGGGTGACCAGCGCCGGAGCGCCGGCCCCGGCGCCCCCTGTGCCGGACTTGCCCGCGCCGGCCTCGACCGCCGCGCCGCCCTGGGCCGTTCCGCGCGTCTTGGCCCCGGACCACCACCAGGTGCCCGCTGCCGCAGCCACGACCAGCACACCCGACAGGGTGAGAACGAGATTCTTCTTCATGGGGCCTTGCTATTGAATCGAAAGGGTTCGCCGGGCCTGAGCGCAGGCACTATTTTCACGGCGGCAACTATTGGAGCAGCGCAAGCGAAAAAGAGCCCCTGGCTGCCGTAAAGATAAGTAAAGCGTTCATGCACGATGGCACATTCCGCGGCTCGTCTGGTGGAATGCGGCCGCTAGAATCCCCGCACCCACAGCCTCTGGATGTACCCCATGAACCGCTGCAAAAACCCCCTGAACGCTCTCATTTTAATAGCGCTGAGCGCAATGCTAGTGCCCGCTGCCGCCCTTTTTTCGGGCAGCGCCGCTGCTCAGCTGCAAGATCCTTCCGCCACTCAGAACGAGGCCGCCAACGGTGGCCGCAACTTTCCGGTCGGCACGCTGCGCGGCAAATTCATGGTCGTGAACGCGCCCGAGATCCAGCTCGACGGCCAGGCTGAACGCCTCTCGCCCGGCGCACGCATCCTCGGGTCCAACCGCATGCTCGTGATGCCGGCTGCCATCACCGGCCAGAACCTGCTGGTGAACTACACCCGCGACGCCGCAGGCCTGGTGCGCGAAGTGTGGATCCTCACGCCCGACGAAGCGCGGGCCAAGCGCGCATCGGCCGAGAAGCCGCTGCTGAACTTCTGGCCCTTCGTGGCCGACAGCGGCCCGCGCGACGACGGCAAGACGCCGTTCGACCAACTGCCCAGGTACGGGCAGTAGAGCTCGCCCCCAGGCTTGCTCACTTCGTGTAGCCGCCGCCCCCTGCCGGGGGCGACGCCTGCGGCCTGGCGAAGCCAGTTCCGCGGCATCCCGCGAACAAACCGGCGTTCGCCGGGCGACATTTGAATTTCTCGGGAGAGAACCATGAACCCCAAAGTTTTTATCAAGACCTTCGGCTGCCAGATGAACGAGTACGACTCGGACAAGATGGCTGACGTGCTCCGCGCCGCGGAAGGCTACGAGCCCACCACCAACGTCGACGAGGCCGACCTGATCCTCTTCAACACCTGCTCAGTGCGCGAGAAGGCCCAGGAGAAGGTGTTTTCCGACCTCGGCCGCGTGAAGCACCTCAAGGCCAAGGGCGTGAAGATCGGCGTCGGCGGCTGCGTCGCGAGCCAGGAAGGCGCGGCCATCATCGCCCGCGCGCCCTATGTCGACGTGGTGTTCGGTCCGCAGACCCTGCACCGCCTGCCCGACATGCTGAACCAGCGCGACCGCGAAGGCCAGCCGCAGGTGGACATCAGCTTTCCCGAGATCGAGAAGTTCGACCACCTGCCGCCTGCGCGGGTCGAAGGCGCAACCGCCTTCGTGTCGATCATGGAAGGCTGCTCCAAGTACTGCAGCTACTGCGTGGTGCCCTACACACGCGGCGAGGAAATCAACCGGCCGCTCGACGACGTGCTGGTCGAAGTCGCCGGACTGGCCGACCAGGGCGTGCGCGAAGTCACGCTGCTGGGACAGAACGTGAACGCTTACCGCGGCCGGATGGGCGACACCGCCGAGATCGCCGACTTCGCGCTCCTCATCGAATACATCGCCGAGATTCCCGGCATCGAGCGCATCCGCTATACGACGAGCCACCCCAACGAGTTCACGCCGCGGCTCATCGAGGCTTACGCCAAGGTCCCGCAACTCGTGAGCCACCTGCACCTGCCGGTGCAGCACGGCAGCGACCGCATCCTGATGGCAATGAAGCGCGGCTATACGGCCATGGAATACAAGAGCACGGTGCGCAAGCTGCGCGCAATCCGTCCCGGCCTGGCGCTCAGCAGCGACTTCATCGTCGGCTTCCCAGGTGAGACCGACGACGACTTCGGCAAGATGATGAAGCTCATCGACGACCTCGAATTCGACGCGAGCTTCAGCTTCATCTTCAGCCCGCGCCCCGGCACGCCCGCCGCGGCGCTGCACGACGACACGCCGCATGCCGTCAAGCTGGCGCGGCTTCAGCAGCTGCAAGCTGTCATCGACCGCAACGTCAAGCGCTTCGGCGAGAGCCGCGTCGGCACCGTGCAGCGCGTGCTGGTCGAAGGCGCATCGCGCAAAGACGCCCGCGAGCTGATGGGCCGCACCGAGTGCAATCGGGTCGTCAACTTCGAAGGCGACGACCGGCTGGTCGGCCAGATGATCGACCTGCGGATCACGCGCTCGCTCGCCTATACCTTGCGCGGCGAGGTCGTGACGGCCGAGTCGACGCACGCGGCCTGCCGGCCTGCACCGGTGCCCGTCGCCTGATGGCGAAGCTGAAGTCGGCGCGCGGTTCTTTCCAGCAGCTGCTGCTGTTCGCCTTTCTCCTGATCACCGCGCTGCTGGTGGGCGTCGCGCTGCGCGCGGTCTTCCAGTACGACCTCCTCATGACCGAAAGCCGCGACGCGGCGGCGCGCGCGCTCACGCTGTCGGGCGCGGCGCAGTCGCTGGCCGAGCGCAGCGCCGCGATGGAGCGCGCCGGGCGGCAGTCGCTGGTGCTCAACGACGCCGTGCTGCGCCGCCGCTTCGACGACGCTGCGCGCGACGCGCGCCAGGTGCTCGAGCGCCTGGCCGCCAACGGCCTTTCGAGCGACGGCCCCGACAAATGGCGCGAGCAGTTCGAGGTGATCCAGGGCCTGATGAGCGGCGCCCCCGAGACGGCACTGGCGCGCGAAAGCTCCATGGCGATGCAGTTCCGCGATCTCGATGCGCTGAACACCAACATCGCGCAGCAGGTCCAGTTCCTGATCGAGACCCGGAACAACGCTCTCGCCGAGCGCATCGAGACGGCGCGCACGCGGCTGATGCGGCTGGTGGTCGCCGCCAGCGCGCTGGCAGTTTCCCTGGCGCTCGCTTTCGGCGTCTGGCTGGCGCGGCCGTTCAAGCGGCTGGAGCGCGCCATCGTGGGGCTGGGCGAAAACCGCCTCGACGAGCCGATCGACATCCATGGCCCCTCCGACGTGCGCCGCGTGTCGCAGCAGCTCGAATGGCTGCGGCTGCGGCTCACCGAGTTGGACGCCGACAAGGCACGCTTCCTGCGACACGTCTCTCATGAACTCAAGACGCCTCTGGCCGCCCTGCGCGAAGGGGTCTCGCTGCTGGAAGACGGCGTGACCGGCGCATTGAACCCCGCGCAGCGCGAAGTCGCGCAGATCCTGCAGCAGAACACCGTTTCGCTGCAGAGCCAGATCGAGGCCCTGCTGCGCTTCAACGCCGCGGCCTTCGAAGCGCGCCAACTGCACCGCGAACGCACGCCGCTGCTGCCGCTGATCGAGGACCAGATCGAGGCGCAGCGACTGCAATGGCAGGCCAACGGGCTTACCGTTCGGGCCGAGGGCGAACCGATCTCCGTCGCGGTGGATCCGGTGAAGCTCGGCACCGCGCTCGCCAACCTGCTGTCGAACGCCATCCGGTTTTCGGCGCGCGGCGGCACCATCACCATGGCGGTATCGAGCACGGCCGACAAGGCCTACATCGACATCAGCGACGCCGGACCCGGCATCGCGGAAGGCGATCGCGACCGCATCTTCGAACCCTTCTTCCGCGGCGAGCGACAACCCCAGCACTCGGTCAAGGGAACGGGCATCGGTCTATCGATCGTGCAGGAGTACATTGCAGCCCATGGCGGCCGCATCGCGCTGCTGCCGGAGGGGCCGGGTGCGCGATTCCGCGTCGAGCTGCCGCGCTCCACCTGACGACCACCGCCCGACGCGCCATTTTCCGACCCATGTGTTTCTCGATCTTTTGCAGATCCGCCCTCGTCATGACGATCGTCATGCCGCTGCTTGTGGCCGGCTGCACTACGCCACGCAGGCCGCCGGCCGAACCGGTGACTGTCGCTGTCGTCCCACCGCCGCCCCCGGCCGTCACGCCGGTCGAGGCTGAGCCCGTCGCGCCGGCGACGCAGCCCGGCGGCATCTTCGCGCAACAGCCGCAGGGCCCGGTCGGCACCATGCTCACCTATGCCGACAAGGTGCGGCAGCTCGGCCCGCCCGAACTCGCCAACGAGCTGGCGCGGCTCGGCGATCTCATCGAGACGCCGACCACGCAGATGCAGACGGCGATCGTCCTGGCCCAGACCCGCGCTCCGGCGGACCTCGCCAAGGCGCAAGGTCTGCTCCAGCGCGTGGCAACGAATCCTTCGGCGGATGCGCTGCCGCTGCAGCCACTCGCGCGGGTGCTCGGGGCGCGCTACGCTGAACAGCGTCGTGTCGAAGAAGACCGCGACAAGCAGGCGCAGCAGGTGCGCGACAGCCAGCGCCGCATCGACCAGTTGAACGATCGCATCGAGGCGCTGCGGGCCATCGAGCGCAGCTTCACGCGCCCGACCCCGCCTCCGGCGGCCCCAGTGAACAACAACCCGAAGCCCGCACCGTGAGCAGCCCGGCACCGCCCCCGCCCGCCAAGGACGTCGCAGCCGCGACGGCCCGCGAAACGCGCGGCGCGCGCCTGCTGGTCGTGGATGACGATCCGGACATGCTGCGGCTCCTGTCGATGCGGCTCACCTCGTCCGGCTATCAGGTCACGGCCGTGACTTCGGCGGAATCGGCGCTGACGCAACTGGAAATCGAACACCCGCAACTCGTGCTCAGCGATGTCCGGCTGCCGGGGCGCGACGGGCTCGCGCTCTTCGACGAAATCCGCAAGCGCCATCCGACCCTGCCGGTGATCCTCCTGACGGCGCACGGCACGATTCCCGATGCGGTCGAAGCCACGGCGCGCGGTGTCTTCACCTATCTGACCAAGCCCTACGACGGGCGTGAACTGCTCGACAAGATCGCGCAGGCGCTGGCCCTGGGCGCGCCCGCGGCGACACCCGGCAAGGGCGGCGACGAAAGCTGGCGGGCGGAAATTGTCAGCCGCAGCAATCGCATGTCCGAATTGCTGGCCGAGGCCCGCATGGTCGCCAAATCGGATGCCAGCGTGCTGCTGCGCGGGGACAGCGGCGCGGGCAAGGAACTGCTCGCCCGCGCGATCCACCGCGCGAGCGCACGGGCCGACAAGCCCTTCGTGGCCGTCAATTGCGGCGCCATTCCGGAGGCCTTGCTGGAGTCCGAGCTGTTCGGTCACATGAAGGGCGCCTTCACAGATGCGGTCGCCAATCACAAGGGCCTGTTCCAGCAGGCCGACGGCGGCACGCTGCTGCTCGACGAGATCGGGGACATGCCGCCAGCACTGCAGGTCAAGCTCCTGCGGGTGCTGCAGGAACACGCGGTGCGGCCGCTCGGCGCCAGCCAGTCGATAGAAGTCGACGTGCGGATCATCTCCGCCACCCACCGCGATCTGGACGCCGCGATGGAGGCCGGCCAGTTCCGCGAGGACCTGTACTACCGTCTCAACGTCGTGACACTGAGCCTTCCGCCCCTTTCGGCGCGGCGCGAGGACATCCCCCTGCTCGCGAACCACTTCCTCCAGCGGCTGTCGACCAAGTACGGCAAGCGGCTGTCCGGCTTCGCACCGGAAGCACTGAAGGCCCTGACGACCGCGTCGTGGCCCGGCAATGTGCGCCAGCTGTTCAATGTGGTCGAGCAGGTGTGCGCCCTTTCGAGTTCGCCGCTGATCCCTCTGGCGCTGGTGCAGCGCGCGCTCCGCGTGCCGAGCGTCGAGGTGCAGACCTACGCCGAGGCCAAGCAGCGGTTCGAGCGTGATTACCTGGTCGGCCTGCTCAAGCTGACCGACGGCAACGTCGCCGATGCAGCACGCCTCGCCGACCGCAACCGGACCGAGTTCTACCGGCTGCTGCAGAAGCACGAACTCACGCCCGGACATTTCAAGGCCGACGGCGTGTCGCCCGGACCGGAAAGCGGTCGCTGACCAGCGACACCCCTAAGTCGTTGATTTCATTGGGTTTTTCTGGTCAGGCTCGGCGGCTTGTCGGGATTCGGCGACAGATTCGGGTGGTTTGGGGCCATTTCGGGCATCCTGGCCGGGTCAGCCTGCTCCAAATCACCCTAAGTGCTTGATTTGAAATAGCTTTTCCGTGCTGGCACAGGGTTTGCCCCTTTAAAGGCATGACAGCACTTACCAGCCCCTCTTTCGCGATGCGTCCGCAGCGCGATGGCCTGCGTCAAAAGCAGTTTTCCCTCTCGCGGCCCCGCGCCGCGGGTCAGTCGCTGGCGGCACTCGAAGCTTCCAGCGGCATTGCGCCGGATTGCGTGTTCAAGCGCTTTCCGGCTATTGGCGACACGCCCTCCGTCCAGAAGCAACGCTGAGCTGCCGCATGAAGCCCAATGAATACTCCCAATTGAAGGTCCTGACGGAAGGCGATTTCTCGCACCGCAGCGTCCTTCGCGAAGAGCGCCACCCCAACTCGGTGACCGCTCCCCCCATCAACCGCGGCTCGATGATGCCCCGTCCCTGGCGCGGCTTCTGGAACAGCATCGGTACTGCACTGCTGGTCAAGCTCGGCGCTGGCGGCGCGGCGAAGGCCTCGCGGCAAGCCGCGGCGCCGGCCGCCCGGCAACCATGGGAGCGCGCGGCGAAGCAGCGCCGTTTCACCTTCATGGCGCTCGCGCTGTTCAGCACTGTGCTTGCTTCCACCCTGTTTGCGCGCGTGCAACCGGACTACGACAACCTCTGGCTCGAATACAGCCAGATCGCCCTGTACGGCCTGCTGTCGGGCTGGGTCGTGACCGGCTTCGTGACTGCGCTGATGGGCTTCTACGTCTCGGTACGCGGTGACAAGCATGCGCTGTCCGCCAAGCAGGTGGCGAACCACCCCATGAACCCCGAGGCGCGGACGGCAATCGTCATGCCGATCTGCAACGAGGACGTGGCGACCGTGTTCGCCGGCCTGCGCGCCACCTGCGAATCGGTGGCCGCGACCGGCCATGCCCAGCAGTTCGACGTGTTCGTGCTGTCCGACAGCTACACGCCCGAGATCGCCGCCGCCGAGCACGCTGCCTGGGAAGACCTGCGCACCGCCCTGGCGAGCAGCCCCAACCAGCCGCAGGTCGAGGTGTACTACCGCCTGCGCACCCGCCGCACGCACCGCAAGGCCGGCAACGTCGCCGACTTCTGCCGCCGCTGGGGCAAGGACTACCGCTACATGGTCGTGCTCGACGCCGACAGCGTCATGAGCGGCGACTGCCTGACCTCCATGGTCAAGCTGATGGAAGCCAACCCCACGGCCGGCATCATCCAGACCGCGACGCAGGCCATCGGCCACGTCACGCTGCACGCCCGCGCCCAGCAGTTCGCCTCGCGCATGACGGGTCGCCTGTTCACGCTCGGCATGCAGTTCTGGCAGCTCGGCGAGTCGCACTACTGGGGCCACAACGCGATCATCCGCGTCCAGCCCTTCATGGACCACTGCGCGCTGGCGCCCATCAAGGGCAAGGGCGGCATGTCCGGCGGCATCATGTCGCACGACTTCGTCGAAGCCGCGCTGATGCGCCGCGCCGGCTATCACGTCTGGCTGGTGGCGGATCTGGTCGGCAGCTACGAGCAGCAACCGCCGGACCTGCTGGCCGAACTGCAGCGCGACCGCCGTTGGTGCCAGGGCAACCTGCAAAACGCCCGCCTGATGGCCGAGCCCGGCCTGCACTCGGTGCACCGCGCGATGTTCGTCACCGGCACGATGGCCTACGTCTCCGCGCCGCTGTGGCTGGCGTTCCTGACGCTGGGCACCGCCCTGTGGCTCACCGGTTCGACCGTTGTCGACCACTGGCTCGCCATGCCGATGGAATTGGCCGGCCTCTGGCTGTGGACGCTGTGCTTGCTGTTTCTGCCGCGCGTGCTGGGGATCGTCGCCGTGGTGATCCGCGGCGAGCAGCGCCAGTTCGGTGGCGTGGGCGGTCTGCTCAAGAGCGCAGCCCTGGAAAGCACCCTCGCCATCGTGCAGGCGCCGGTGCGCATGCTGGCCCACTCGCTGTTCGTGGTCGTGGCGCTCACTGGCATCAAGCTCGAATGGAAGTCGCCTCCGCGTGAAGCCGCTGCCGTGCCGTGGCGCATCGCCGCCTCGCAGCTGGCCCCGATGACTCTGGTGATCGCCGCGCTGGCCGTAGGCGTCGCACTGATCGACGCCAGCGCGCTGGCCTGGCTGATGCCGGTGGGCCTGCCGCTGCTGCTGGCGATCCCGCTGACGGTCCTGACCAGCCAGATCGCGCTAGGCAACTCCCTGCGCGACAAGGGCTTCCTGCTGATTCCGGAGGAGTCGCGTTCGCCGGCCGTGCTGCGCAGGGCCTGGATGCACGCGGTGCGCCTGGCCCGGCCCGTGCCGGCCTGAGTCGTAGGACGCGCAAGAAAAAGCCCGCTTCGGCGGGCTTTTTCTTTGTCAGGAATACCGCGGAACCGGCTCCGCCGGTCCGCAGGTGAGTCAGAACCGCGGCATCCCGCCGCCACCACCCATGCCGGGCATGCCCTTCATGCCACCCATGCGCTTCATCATCTTCATGAGGCCGCCGCCCTTCATCTTCTTCATCATCCCCTGCATCTGCTCGAACTCGTTGAGCAGACGGTTCACTTCCTGAACCTGCACGCCGGCGCCGGCCGCGATGCGCCGCTTGCGCGTTGCCTTGAGGAGTTCGGGCTTGCGTCGCTCCAGCGGGGTCATGCTGTTGATGATCCCTTCCTTGCGGCGGATGTCGCGTTCGGCGCGGGTCATGTCGGCTTCGGTGGCCTTGGCGGCCATCTGCGCAGGCAGCTTGTCCATGATGCTGGAGAGCCCACCCATCTGCTTCATCTGCTGCAACTGGCCGAGGAAGTCGTTGAGGTCGAAACCGGCGCCGCTCTTAACCTTGGCCGCAAGCTTCTGCGCCGCGGCGACGTCCACGCCGGCCGTGACCTGCTCGACCAGCGCGACGATGTCGCCCATGCCCAGGATGCGGCCCGCATGCCGCTCGGCATCGAAGACTTCCAGACCATCGATCTTTTCGCTGACACCGGCGAACTTGATCGGCACGCCCGTGACCTGTCGCACCGACAAGGCCGCGCCGCCGCGCGAGTCGCCGTCAGTCTTGGTCAGGATGATGCCGGTCAGCGGCAGTGCTTCCTTGAAGGCCTTGGCGGTGTTGATCGCATCCTGCCCTTGCATCGCATCGACCACGAACAGCGTCTCGATCGGATTGAGTGCAGCGTGCAGTTGCTGGATTTCGGTCATGAGCACTTCGTCGATCGCGAGACGGCCGGCCGTGTCGACCAGAAGCACATCGAAGAAGTGGCGCTTGGCGTGGTCGAGCGCGGCGCGCGCGATGTCGAGCGGCTTCTGGTCCGGGCTGCTCGGGAACCATTCGGCCCCGGCCTGCTTGGTGACGGTCTTGAGTTGCTCGATGGCGGCGGGACGGTACACGTCGCCCGAGACGGTGAGCACCTTCTTCTTGCGCTTCTCGATCAGGTGCTTGGCCAGCTTGGCGGTGGTGGTGGTCTTGCCGGCGCCTTGCAGACCGGCCATCAGGATCACGGCTGGCGGCTGGGCGACGAGGTTGATGTCGGCCACGCCCTCGCCCATGGTCGCGGCGAGTTCGCGGTTCACGATGCCGACCAGCGCTTGTCCGGGCTTCAGCGAACCCAGTACTTCCTGGCCGAGTGCCTTCTCCCTGACGCGCGCGACGAAGTCGCGAACGACCGGCAGCGCCACGTCGGCTTCGAGCAACGCCATGCGCACCTCGCGCAACATGTCCTGCACGTTGCTTTCGGTGATCCGGGCCTGGCCGCTCATCGTCTTGACGAGGCGGGAAAACTTTTCTGTGAGCGCGGTGGCCATGAAAGGGGTACCTTGTTGCTCCGCTGAAGCGGGGCGAAAGAAAGTCGTGAAACACCGCGGATCCGGCTCCGCCGGTCCGCTGGTGTTGCCCCCGGTCAGGGGGTGGGCGAAGCGACACGAAGTGCGCGAAGCCTGGGGGCGAGCCATTAAACTCCGACCGATGATTTTAGCGATCCCCTCCCCACTCGGCGTGGCACTGGGCATCGCCACCGCCGCAGCCTATGGCTTCACCGCGGCCGCATCCTCCTGGCTCAGCCGCTCGTCCACACAGTCGCTGCTGGTGCTGGCGTGGCTGCTGCACGCGTTCGCGCTGGGCTGCGGGCTGGTCGGCGGCACCCCGCGCTTCGGCTTCGCGCCGGCGATTTCGGTCACGGCCTGGCTGGTGCTGACGGTCTACGCCATCGAAAGCCGGATGTATCCACAACTGAAGGTGCGCCGAGCACTTGCAGCGCTTGGAGCTGCGGCCGTGCTGCTTGCCGTCCTGTTCCCGGGCACGCCGCTGCATGTCTCGGCCTCGCCCTGGCTGCCGCTGCACCTGGCGCTGGGTATTGCTTCCTACGGCTTGTTCGGTGCCGCGGTGATCCATGCATGGCTCATGACCCGCGCCGAAAAGCAGATCCGTCTCGCTGCCGAACCACAGGGTGGCGTGCCCCTCCTCACGATGGAGCGACTGACCTTCCGCTTCGTCGCGGCAGGCTTCGTACTGCTGTCGGCCACATTGCTGGCGGGCCTTCTGTTCAGCGAGACCCTTTACGGCACGGCCGTGCGCGGCTGGAAGTGGGACCACAAGACCGTTTTCTCCGTCCTGGCCTGGCTCGCCTTCGCCGTCCTGCTGATTGGACGCGCACGCTTCGGCTGGCGCGGCCGCACCGCGCGCCGCGTGCTTTACGCGGGTTCCGCCCTGCTGGTGCTGGCCTATGTGGGTTCGCGCTTCGTGCTGGAAGTCGTCCTCTCGCGCGCCCCCGCATGAAATACCTTCTCGTCCTCGCCGTCATCTTCGTGGCCATCTGGATCTGGCGAAAGAACCGCCGCGAAGAAATGCAGTCGCGCCCCCCACCGCCCGCCAAGCCACCGGCCGTCGGCGCCCCCCAAGCCATGGTCCGTTGCGCCCATTGCGGCCTCCACCTGCCAGCCGCCGATGCAATCACCGGGCCATCGGGGATCTACTGCAGCGCAGCCCACCGCCAAGCCGCAGGGCGAGCCAAGTGACCTGGTCACGGAGCGACCCGGCCACGGACTGGAGCTCGCTCGAACATTTCAGCGGCGAAAGCTCGGCGCTGCAGCGCCTGTGGCGGGGTTTCATAGCCGCGCGATGCTTTGTCGCGGCGGTGCTGCTGCTGTTGCAGGCCCTGGCCATGGTCCTGGGACAGTCGATGCAGCCGGCCGCCGTTGCACTGTCGGCCGGCTATGTCATCGCCGCGCTGCTGGCGGCGCGGTTTGCGCCGTTCAAGCCGATACGGGGCGTCGGGGGTGCGTGGCTCTCGACCATCGGGGTCGACCTCGTCACTTTCACGGCGCTGCAAGTGATGCAGGTCGGCAGCATCAACTACACACCGCTGTTCGCGCTGCCCGTGTTGATGGGCGCGGTGCTGGGCACGAGCGCGGTGGGCCTCGGCACGACGGCTGCAGCCACCTTGCTGCTGCTGGCGCATGCGACCTGGTTCTGGCTGGAGCAGCCCACGGACACCTCGCCCCGGTTCGTCCAGGCGGCGCTGACCGGCACGGGGCTCTTCGTGGTGGCCTTGCTGGCGCACGAGTTGGCGCGCCGGCTGACGCGCGAGGAAGCGGTGGCGCAGCGAAACCGCGGCGCGGCGCAGATGCATGCACTGGTCAACGACCTCGTGATCGAGACGCTGAGCGAAGGCGTCCTGGTGATCGATGCCCAAGGCCAAGTGCACGCCACCAACCCGGCCGCCGATGCCATCCTCGGCCAGGGCCTGGCGGAACTCGCGCTGCCGTTCGCGCTGAGTGCGCATCCGGCATGGGCTCCGCTCGCCGCACTTGCGCGGCAGACCTTCTCACGGCGCACGCCCCAATCAAAGGAAATTCCCGTCGCGCAAGCACAGGGCACGGCGCGCGAAGTCCGGGTGCGCACACGCCTCACGCAAACGAGGGATCGCCACACCGAAAGCTTGTGCGTGATGTTCCTGCAGGATCTGCGCGAACTCGAAGCCCGCATCCGCACCGAGAAGCTGGCAGCCATGGGACGCATGTCGGCGGCGGTCGCGCACGAGATCCGCAATCCGCTCGCCGCCATCACCCAGGCCAGCGCACTGCTCGGCGAGGACCTGGTCGACCCTGCGCATCGGCAGCTCACGACGATGGTGCAACAGAACGCGCAGCGCCTGTCGCGCATCGTCGACGATGTGCTCGATGTGGCGCGGGCCCGGCAACAGCGCGTGCTGCCGCTCGGCGAACAGATCATCCTCGACCCGACCGTCCGTACGCTCGCGGAAGAATGGGTGCAGCACGCGCAGCGGCAAGGCGTGCTGCTGGCGCTCGACGCGACCGGAAGCGACGTGCGCTTCGACGTCGAGCACCTGCGCCGCATCCTCGTGAACCTGCTCGACAACGCAGCGCGCTATGCAGGGGACCGCGAGGGTTCGATCCAGATCACCACGCGCGTGAACTCCGCCGGCCGGCCTTGCCTCCAGATATGGAGCGACGGTGCACCGCTCGAACCCGCGGTGCAGCGGCATCTATTCGAACCCTTCTTCTCTTCCGAAAGCCGTTCGAGCGGCCTGGGTCTGTTCCTGTGTCGCGAGTTGTGCGAGCGCCACGGCGCGACGATCGGCTACGAGCGCCGCACTCTGTCCCCGACAGGGCCGGAGGGCAACGAGTTTTTCGTCGCGTTTGCAGCGGCCGAAACTCGACTGACACAATAGCAGTGTGAGCACCCCTAACCCGTCCGCGCCGCGCCCCGCCCAGATCCTGGTCGTCGACGACGAACCCGATCTGCGCACACTCTATGAACTCACGCTGCTTCGCGAGGGCTACCGCGTCGAGGCGGCCGGCAGCGTGTCGGAGGCCTGGCAGCACCTGGAGGCCGGCCGCTTCGATGCCGTGATCACCGACATGCGCCTGCCCGACGGGCTCGGCATGGAGATCCTCCTGCGCATCCAGCAGGACCAGCGCGCCGAGCGCTGCGTCGTGATGACGGCCTACGGCTCGGCTGAGAATGCGGTCGAGGCGCTCAAGGCCGGCGCATTCGACTACCTCACCAAACCGGTCGACCTGAAGCAGTTCCGTTCGGTCGTGGCGTCCGCCGTGCAGGCGACGGCACAGCCGACCACGGCGAAAGCGGTTCGTACGGGCGACGACGGCGGCAAGGCGGTGCCGGCCATCGGCAGCAGCGGCGTCGCTGCGCTCGAACGGCTGGTAGGCGAATCCGAACCGATGCGCCTCGTCAAGGCACGCATCGCCAAGGTGGCGCGGGGCATGGCGCCGGTGCTGGTGCGCGGCGAATCCGGCACCGGCAAGGAACTGGCCGCGCGCGCCGTGCATGCGTGCAGCCAGCGCAGCGACGGTCCGTTCGTCGCAGTCAATTGCGGCGCCATTCCCGAGAACCTTCTCGAAGCCGAATTCTTCGGCGCGCGCAAGGGCTCCTACACCGGCTCTTCCCAGGACCGCGACGGCTATTTCCAGGCGGCACGCGGCGGCACCTTGTTCCTCGACGAGATTGGCGACCTGCCGCTGGCGATGCAGTCCAAGCTGCTGCGCGCCATCCAGGAGCGCAGCGTGCGCCCCATCGGCTCGACGCAGGAGGATGCGGTCGACGTCCGCATCGTGAGCGCCACGCACAAGGACCTGCACGCCGAGGTCCAGGCCAGCCGCTTCCGGCAGGATCTTTTCTACCGCCTCAACGTGATCGAGATCGCCGTGCCGGCCTTGCGCGAGCGTCGCAGCGACCTGCCCGCGCTGTGCATTGCGCTGCTCGAACGCATCGCAGGCGATGCCGGCATGCCGGTGCCCTCCCTGTCGGCCGATGTGCTCCAGCGCCTGTCCGAGCACCCGCTTCGCGGCAATGTCCGTGAACTGGAGAACCTCCTGCATCGCGCCGTCGCGTTGAACGACGGCGACATGCTGCATCTCGACCTCGTCGACAGCGCGGTGATCCCTGCGGAACCCGCGTTGGCGGAGCCCGTCCTTCTGCCGGAACCTGGTCCCGCGACCGCGCCCCCATTGCCCACGCGCCAGGCATCGGCGATGCCGAGTGATCTGCAAGGCTACCTCGATGAGCAGGAGCGCCAGATCCTCATCCGCGCCCTGCAGGAAACCGGCTTCAATCGCACGGCGGCGGCGGCGCGCCTCGGCTTGAGCCTTCGACAAATCCGCTATCGCATCGCGCGCCTAGGCATCGCGACACCGAATGGCGATGATGGCAATGGTCTCGGTGCCGATGAATGAACCCGGCGCCGGACTCTGGCAGTCCGGCTGGTATCGCTTCGCCCGACAGTTGCGCTCCCCCAATTTCGGGCCACGCCCGGACGGCGCGCAGATCGACCTCGTCGTCCTGCATTCGATCAGCCTGCCACCCGGCCGCTACGGCGGCGACGAAGTGCAGCAGCTCTTCACGAATCGCCTCGACTGGGACGCGCATCCCTACTTCGCCGCCATCCGCGGCCTGGAGGTCTCCGCTCACTTCTATATAAGACGCAACGGCGAGCTGTGGCAGTTCGTGAGCTGCGACGACCGCGCGTGGCACGCCGGCGCTTCGTCCTGGCGCGGCCGCGCGAACTGCAACGACGATTCGATCGGCATCGAGCTCGAAGGGCTGGAGGGCGAACCCTTCGAAGGCGCGCAATACGAAACCCTGGCCAGCCTGTGCCCGGCGATCGCGCAGCACTACGCGATCGAATTCATCGCCGGCCACGAACACATTGCGCCGGGCCGCAAGGAAGACCCGGGCGCCGGCTTTGATTGGCGCCTCCTGCGCGCGGAACTCGGCTGGGATCCGGCGATGTTCCCCCCGGGCGTCGCAACACGCTGAAATTTTTCAATCGCGAAGCAACGGGCGATGTATCCCGGGTGCATCGCCGCGAATGATCCCCCCGCGCTGCGCAAGCGCAGCAACCATGCGGTTTTCAGGCCCAAATCCCTCGGAAACCCCCGTAGATCGCGGACCCAGTTAACGTGGGGCACTGGTGATGCGGGATAAATGTGCCTTCGGCGTCCAGCAACAAAAATCACGGTCGTTGTAGATTGTCGAAAACACTATATCTAGTGGGTTGTGGACCCCATGGGCCCCAGATATAGTGTGCCCTGCCCGGCGCGTACCGCCCGGAACAATGGCCAACACGGCACTGCCGCCCCAACAAGAATTGCCAACGAGGATCGAATGCAAACAGCCCTGACCCCCCCCTCCTCTACTTCCCGCGCCGTACCCTCGACGCCGCAAAACCGCGACGTTGCCGGCTCGCCTGCAGGCAACGCGCTCGCCCATTACCAGATCATTCGCCGCAACGGCTCGGTCGTGCCTTTCGAGCCGAACAAGATCGCCATCGCGATGATGAAGGCCTTCCTTGCAGTGCATGGCACGCAGGGCGCGGCGTCCGCCAGCGTGCGCGAGACGGTCGACAACCTGACGCAAGGCGTGGTCCGCGCCATGGTCCGCTCGCGACCGGGCGGCGGCACCTTCCATATCGAGGACGTGCAGGACCAGGTCGAACTCGGCCTGATGCGCGGCGGCCACCACGAGATCGCCCGCGCCTATGTGCTGTACCGCGAACGCCGCTCGCAGGAGCGCACGAAACAGGGCGACACCGAGTCGCAGGTTGCCGTTTCCACGCTGCACGTGCTGGACCGCGGCGAGCGCGTGGCGCTCGACCTGAACGAACTCAAGGCCCTGATCGAATCCGCCTGCACCGACCTGGGCGACAGCATCACGGCCGGCCCGATAGTGGCCGAGACCATGCGCAATCTCTACGACGGCGTTCCGCTCGACGAGGTCTACAAGGCTTCGATCCTCGCTGCCCGCACGCTGATCGAGAAGGACCCCGACTACACCTTCGCCACCGCCCGCCTGCTGCTGCACACGATCTTCAAGGAAGTGATCGGCCGCGAAGTGCCGCCGGCCGAACGGGCCCAGGCCTACGCCGACTACTTCCCGCAGTTCATCAAGAAGGGCGTCGACAACGAGCTGCTGGACGAGAAGCTGCTGCAGTTCGATCTGGCCCGCCTTGGCGCCGCGCTCAAGCCCGAACGCGACATGCAGTTCGACTATCTCGGCCTGCAGACGCTCTACGACCGCTACTTCCTGCACGTGCGCAAATCGCGCATCGAACTCCCGCAAGCCTTCTTCATGCGCGTCGCGATGGGCCTCTCGCTCAACGAGATCGACCGCGAAGCCCGGGCGATCGAGTTCTATGAAGTGCTGTCCTCCTTCGACTTCATGTCGAGCACGCCGACCTTGTTCAACAGCGGCACGCTGCGCTCGCAGCTGTCCAGCTGTTACCTGACGACCGTGCCCGACGACCTCGACGGCATCTACGAGTCGATCAAGGAAAACGCGCTGCTCTCCAAGTTCGCCGGTGGCCTGGGCAACGACTGGACGCGCGTGCGCGCCCTCGGCAGCCATATCAAGGGCACCAACGGCGAATCGCAGGGCGTCGTGCCTTTCCTGAAGGTCGTGAACGACACCGCGGTCGCAGTCAACCAGGGCGGCAAGCGCAAGGGCGCGGTCTGCACCTACCTGGAAAGCTGGCACCTCGACATCGAGGAATTCCTCGAACTGCGCAAGAACACCGGCGATGACCGCCGCCGCACGCACGACATGAACACGGCGAACTGGATTCCCGACCTCTTCATGCGCCGCGTGATGGAAAAGGGCACCTGGACGCTGTTCTCGCCTTCCAACGTGCCTGACCTGCATGACAAGTTCGGCGCCGACTTCGAAACCGCCTACGTGGCCTACGAAGAAAAGGCTGCGCGCGGCGACATCAAGCCGAGCCGCACGCTCCAGGCCACCGACCTCTGGCGCAAGATGCTCACGATGCTGTTCGAAACCGGGCATCCGTGGATCACGTTCAAGGACGCCTGCAACGTGCGATCGCCTCAGCAGCACGCCGGCGTGGTTCATTCGTCGAACCTCTGCACTGAGATCACGCTCAACACCAGCGACACCGAAACCGCCGTCTGCAACCTCGGCTCGGTCAACCTGCTGCAGCATCTGAAGGACGGCAAGGTCGATCAGGAAAAGCTCAAGCGCACCATCTCGACCGCGATGCGCATGCTCGACAACGTGATCGACATCAACTACTACGCTGTCAAGAAGGCGCGCGATTCGAACCTGCGCCATCGCCCGGTCGGCCTCGGCCTGATGGGCTTCCAGGACGCACTGTATGAACTGCGCATTCCCTACGCCTCGCAGGAAGCCGTGCAGTTCGCCGACGAATCGATGGAAGCGATCTGCTACCACGCCTACTGGGCCTCGACCGACCTGGCGCGCGAACGCGGCAAGTACTCGAGCTACAAGGGCTCGCTGTGGGACAAGGGAGTGCTTCCGCCCGACACGCTCGACCTGCTCGAAAAGGCACGCGGCGGATACGTCGAAGTGGACCGTTCTGCAACGCTCGACTGGGACGCGCTGCGCCAGAAGATCAAGGCCGACGGCATGCGCAACTCCAACTGCGTCGCCATCGCACCGACCGCGACCATCTCGAACATCATCGGCGTGGATGCATCGATCGAGCCCTGCTTCGGCAACCTCTCGGTCAAGTCCAACCTCTCCGGCGAGTTCACCGTCATCAACCATTACCTGGTGCGCGACCTCAAGCGCCTGGGCCTGTGGGACGACGTGATGGTGATGGACCTGAAGCACTTCGACGGTTCGCTGCGTCCCATCGACCGTGTGCCGCAGGACGTCAAGGCGCTCTACGCGACCGCGTTCGAGGTCGAGACCACGTGGTTGGTCGAGGCCGCTGCGCGTCGCCAGAAGTGGATCGACCAAGCGCAGTCGCTCAACATCTACATGGCCGGTGCATCAGGCAAGAAGCTCGACGACACCTACAAGCTCGCATGGCTGCGCGGCTTGAAGACCACCTACTACCTGCGCACGCAGAGCGCGACGCATGCCGAGAAGTCCACTGTTCAATCGGGTCGGCTCAACGCGGTGTCTTCAGGCAGCGGCGATGCATCGCAAGGCATGAGCGCACTCGAAGCCGCTGCACTCGCAGCGCAAGCGCAGTTGAATGCGATGCCCGCAACCGACATCGCTTTTTGCGGCGTCGACGATCCGACGTGCGAAGCATGCCAATGATGTCGGCATGAAGTGGAGGTCGTTCGCGGCATTGCCTGACAAATTGCGATGCATGCGAACAACATAACGACAACATAATTGGAGCGCGATGTGAAGGAGCACTTTGCAACTCACATCGTTGCTCACATAATTTGAGCATTGGATTTTTCTATGTTGACCTGGGACGAAGAAGTCAAGCCCTCCTTGCCAAAGGATCTGCAACAAGGATTGCGGCACACATCGAACAGCGGCACGCAAGTCGGCCGCTCGACGGAGTTTCCGACTTCGCAAATTGCTTCCCCTCTCTCTTCCGCTTCGCCCGTCGCGCGCACGCTCGATGACGGCGCAGCATTGCGGCCCGCACAAGCAGTGTCGTCCGTCGCGCCGGTGGCGCATCGCGTCAAGGCTGCCGACAAGCGCATCATCAACGGCCAGACCGACGTCAACCAGCTGGTTCCGTTCAAGTACAAGTGGGCCTGGGAAAAGTACCTCGCCACCTGCGCCAACCACTGGATGCCGCAGGAAGTGAACATGACGCGCGACATCGCGCTCTGGAAAGATCCCAACGGCCTGACCGAGGACGAGCGCCGCATCGTCAAGCGCAACCTCGGCTTCTTCGTGACCGCCGACTCGCTGGCCGCCAACAACATCGTGCTGGGCACCTACCGCCACATCACGGCGCCCGAGTGCCGCCAGTTCCTGCTTCGCCAGGCCTTCGAGGAAGCGATCCACACACACGCGTACCAGTACATCGTCGAGTCGCTCGGCCTGGACGAGAGCGAGATCTTCAACGCCTACAACGAAGTCCCGTCGATCCGCGAGAAGGACCAGTTCCTGATCCCGTTCATCGACGCCATCAGCGACCCGAACTTCCACACCGGTACGCACGAGAACGACCAGACCTTGCTCAAGTCGCTGATCGTCTTCGCCTGCCTGATGGAAGGACTCTTCTTCTACGTCGGTTTCACGCAGATCCTCGCGTTGGGCCGCCAGAACAAGATGACCGGCGCCGCCGAACAGTACCAGTACATCCTGCGCGACGAGTCGATGCACTGCAATTTCGGCATCGACCTGATCAACCAGCTCAAGCTCGAGAACCCGCACCTCTGGACCGCCGAGTTCAAGGCGGAGATCAAGGCCCTCTTCATGAAGGCCGTCGAGCTCGAATACCGATATGCCGAAGACACCATGCCGCGCGGCGTGCTCGGCATGAACGCATCCATGTTCAAGGGCTACCTGCGCTACATCGCCAACCGGCGCGCGCAGCAGATCGGCCTCGAAACGCTCTTCCCGAACGAGGAAAATCCGTTCCCCTGGATGAGCGAAATGATTGACCTGAAGAAGGAGCGCAACTTCTTCGAAACCCGCGTGATCGAGTATCAGTCGGGTGGTGCGCTCTCCTGGGATTGAATCTTTCCGACAAGAACAAAAAGTGAATTCAAGAATAGTTCTCGCCGACGACCAGCACCAAAGAGTGCGGCATCGGTGAGGGCGCAGGTGTTCATGGTGCTGGAGCCTGCTCCAACGCCATGAATCGCTTCACGCTGACCAACATGCGTGGAGTGCTTCAAAAGGTTGATTTTTCAACTTGATCAAGGAGAAATAGAAATGGCAACTGCAAAGAAAGCGCCGGCTAAGAAAGCCGCTGCAAAGAAGGCCCCGGCAAAGAAGGCTCCGGCAAAGAAGGTCGCCGCCAAGAAGGCACCGGCCAAGAAGGTCGTAGCGAAGAAGGCGCCGGCGAAGAAGGTTGCAGCCAAGAAGGTTGCGGCAAAGAAGGCGCCGGCGAAGAAGGTTGCAGCCAAGAAGGTTGCGGCAAAGAAGGCCCCGGCGAAGAAGGTAGCCGCCAAGAAGGCGCCGGCGAAGAAGGCCGCTGCCAAGAAGGCCCCTGCCAAGAAGGCCCCTGCGAAGAAGGCCGCGGCCAAGAAGCCCGCTGCCAAGAAAGCAGCGAAGAAGCCCGCTGCCAAGAAGGCCGCCAAGGCGCCCGCGAAGGCTGCCGTCGCCCCTGCCCCTGCTCCCGCAGCGCAGACTACGCTGAACCCGCAGGCAGCATGGCCGTTCCCGACGGCCAGCAAGCCCTGAGTCGTTCAGCGGCCTTGAAGGCAAAGCCCGGCACCGCGAGGTGCCGGGCTTTTTTGCATCCGGCGCGTCAGAGGCCGATGGCCTTCAGATCCACCTTGTAATTCTGCGGCCCGCGCTGCGCGATCTTGAGCGCGCCCAGTTGGTTGCCCAACGCGGCGCAACGCACGAGGGGCCAGCCCTGCTCCAGTCCGAACAGCAGCGCGCCACGCCACGCGTCGCCGCAGCCGGTCGGCTCGATCACGGCCGTCGGCTTCACCGCGGGCACGTGCTCGCTCTCGCCGTGGGTCCACACCTCGCAACCTTCGGCGGCCAAGGTCACCACCAACCCGCGAACGCGCTTCGAGATCTCGGCGAGGCTCCAGCCCGTGCGCTGCGCGAGCATCTTTCCTTCGTAGTCGTTCACCACGACCCAACTGGCCAGGTCGACGAAGTGCGCGAGTTCCTTGCCATCGAACATCGGCAAGCCCTGGCCCGGATCGAAAACGAAAGGAATGTCGGCCGCCTTGAATTGCTCCGCGTGCTGCACCATCGCGTCGCGGCCATCCGGCGCCACGATGCCGAGCTTGATGTCCTCGCGCGCCGTGACGCGCGTGATGTGCGCCTGCTGCATCGCGCCAGGATGGAACGCTGTGATCTGGTTGTTGTCCCGGTCGTTCATGATCATGGCTTGCGCAGTGAAGGTGTCGTCCACCTGCCGGACGAACTCGGCGCTGATGCCCAGCGAGCGCAGGCGCTCCAGATAGTCGCCGCCGTCGCTGCCGACCGTCGCCATCGGCAGTGCCGTGCCGCCGAGCGCGTTGAGGCTGTAGGCGATGTTGCCCGCGCAGCCGCCGAAATCGCGGCGCAGGCCGGGCACCAGGAAGGACACGTTGAGGATGTGCAACTGATCGGGAAGGATCTGGTCCGCGAACCGGCCCTCGAAAGTCATGATCGTGTCGAACGCGAGGGAACCGCAAATTACCGCTGCCATGGATGATCCAATGAATCGTTGGTTGGAATGGGAAGGAAAGGCCGCTGCCGCTCAGGGGTAGAGCGTCTCGACACGAAAGCCCGCGACTGGCGGCATCATTGCGGCCTCGGGGCCGGTGAGTTTCAGCGACATCGACGCCGCGCGTTCGGCACGCGCCGGCAAGATCGACGGCGCGCCAAATTCGGAAGGCATGAGCACGCGCCGCACCACGGCCCGCTCCTGCGTATCGAGCAGCGACAACTCGACGGCGGGCATCGCGAGCGGCACGTCGGCGGAATTGCGCAAGGTAAAGCTGAGGCGGAACCCTTCATCGCTCTTCTCGCGCGAGAAGGACGCGCCATCGACCTTGATGTCGTTGATCTGCCGAAGCGCGGAGAGCTGGCAGCCTAGCGCCTGGCACATCGACGCCATCGCCGGGCGCAAACCCGGCTGGCGCGCAACGATGAGATCACGCTCCTGATAAATTATTTGCCCGATCAGGACCAGTGCGGCGAGAACGGCCGCCGCCACCATCGAACGCCGAGCCGCAGGACGCTGCCAGAAGGCCTCCGATCCCGATGCGCCCATGAAAGATGGCGTGCCGCGGACAACTTCAACCGGTGGTTCAGGCTCACTGGCCGCCAGGACCACTGGCGCCGTTTCGACCGAAGCGGCCTTCTGATCACGGGCCTTGGCCTTGGCAATCTTGGCTGACTTGACTCGTGCACGGCGCAGCGCCTTTTGCAACTGCGCATTGCTGACGTCCTCGGTGGTCGGCTCGGTTTCGGGAATGCTCGGAGGAGGTGCAGGCACTGGCGCCGGCAAGGACAGATCGATGTTCGGAAACGAAAGTGGTGGAGGCAACGGCGGTCGCACAACGGTGCGGCCTTCATCACCCAGATTCAACAGATCCGAATCGGGCCAAGGCTCGTCAGCGACGACGCCTGCGAAAGACAGCATGTTCGCTGCCGGTTTCGAAGGCCCGGCGTCGAACGCATGTTCGCCGTCCGTCGTCAACATCCCCTGATGGTCGTCGTCGAGAAAGTCAGCCTCCACCGCTTCCCGTGCGTGCTCATCAGCATCCGGCGGCGCTGAGGGTTCCGACGCCTGCTCCTGTTCGTCAAGCGGCTGCTCGACCGTAAAGCCATTTTCGGCAGGAGTCGATGCGGGGGCTGGAACAGGAGCAGATGGCGACGGTCCAGACCCGGGCGCCTCTCGCAGATCAAGGGTCGCATCGAACACCTGGCTGCAGCGACCGCAGCGCACCCAGCCATCCGAAATGCGAAGCTGGTCCTTCACCACCTTGAAAGTGGTTTCGCAGGCGGGGCAACGCGTGACCAAGCTCATCTGGCGCAGATTGTAAAAGCTGGTTGCGCGCAGCCCGGCGCCAACTAGATCTTTGCAGTCATGAGGATCCAGCCATCCTCGCTGTCGCTCACTTCCAGCGAGGCGTACGGTGCATAGGCGAGTTTCAACTCGTCTGCCTGACGTTCGAGGATGCCTGCCAGCACCAGAGCGCCGCCCGCCACCACGTAGTCGCAGAGCAAGGGAGCCAGCACCTTGAGCGGCGTCGCGAGGATGTTGGCAAGCACGACGTCGTAGCGTCCAGCCGCTGCCTCGGGCAGACCGGCATTCAGGTGCACGCCATTGGCCTCGGCATTGAGCCGAGTCGACTCCACTGCGGCTTCATCGATATCGACCGCATCGATCTCACCCGCGCCGAATTTCGCGGCGCCGATCGCCAGGATGCCGGAGCCACAGCCGTAGTCCAGCACGCGCTGGCCCATCGGATGGCCGCGACGAGCGATCCACCGCAGGCACATGCGCGTGGTCGGGTGCGTACCGGTGCCGAACGCCAGCCCCGGGTCCAGGCGAATGATCTGCCGCGCCTGCAGGGGCGGCTCATGCCATGTCGGTACGATCCAGAACTCAGGTGTGACCTCGACCGGCGCGAACTGCGACTGCGTCAGCCGAACCCAGTCCTGCTCCGGCACGTCCGCCAACCCCAGCACGCGGCAATCTGCAAAGAACTCCTGCGCCGCCAACACAACGGCCGCCTCACGCGCCAGTTGCTCGGTGGAGAACAGTGCGATCACGCGCGACCGCTGCCAGCCCTCCTTCGGCGGCGGCATGCCCGGCTCGCCGAACAGCGCCTGCTCCGCATCGGTCTGCGCATCGGCATCCTCGACCGAAACACTCAACGCATCGAGCGCATCCAGCGCATCACTGACGGTCTCGACCAACTCCTCAGGCGCCATCAGACGAAGTTCGAACATAGGAATCCCTCTCAATGGCAATGCCCCCGGCAAGCGAAGCGAAGCCCGTTCGTAAAACACCGCGGAACCGGCTTTGCCGGGCCGCAGGTGTTGCCCCCGGAGAGGGGGTAGGCGCAGCGACACGAAGTGCGCGCAGCCTGGGGGAGTTCAACGCTTATGTGCAGCCAGCCACTCTTCCAGGTAGTGGATGTTGGTTCCACCGCCCATGAACTTGGCATCGACCATCAGTTCGCGATGCAACGGCATGTTGGTCTGAATGCCTTCGACCACCGTCTCGTTCAGCGCCGTGCGCATGCGCGCCAGCGCCTGCTCGCGGGTGTCGCCGTGAACGATGATTTTGCCGATCATGGAGTCGTAGTTGGGCGGCACGAAGTAGTTGGTGTAGATGTGCGAATCCACGCGCACGCCCGGTCCGCCCGGCGGGTGCCACATCGTGATGCGGCCCGGCGACGGCGTGAACTTGTAGGGATCCTCGGCGTTGATGCGGCACTCGATCGCATGACCCCGCATCTCGATCTGACGCTGGGTGAAGGGCAGCTTTTCGCCTGCCGCCACCATGATCTGCGTCTTCACGATGTCGATGCCGGTGGTGAACTCCGTGACCGGATGCTCCACCTGCACGCGCGTGTTCATCTCGATGAAATAGAACTCGCCGTTCTCATAGAGGAACTCGAAGGTGCCGGCACCGCGGTAGCCGAGCTTCTTGCACGCCGCCGCGCAGCGCTCGCCGATCTTCTCGATGAGCTTGCGCGGAACGCCCGGTGCCGGCGATTCCTCGATCACCTTCTGGTGACGTCGCTGCATCGAACAGTCGCGCTCGCCCAGGTAGACGGCGTTCTTGTGCTTGTCGGCGAGGATCTGGATCTCGATGTGGCGCGGGTCCTGGAGGAACTTCTCCATGTAGACGGCCGGATTGTTGAAAGCCGCGCCCGCCTCCGCCTTGGTCATCTGGATGGCATTGACCAGCGCAGCCTCGGTGTGGACCACGCGCATGCCGCGTCCACCACCGCCGCCCGCCGCCTTGATGATGACGGGATAGCCGATCGCCCGTGCGATGCGCTTGTTGGTGGCAGCGTCGTCCGAGAGTTCGCCCTCTGAGCCCGGCACGCAAGGCACGCCCGCCTTGATCATGGCCTGCTTGGCCGACACCTTGTCGCCCATGATGCGGATCGATTCGGGCGTCGGGCCGATGAACTGGAAGCCGCTCTGCTCCACTCGTTCGGCGAAGTTAGCGTTCTCGCTCAGGAAGCCGTAGCCCGGATGGATGGCTTCCGAGTCCGTCACCTCGGCGGCCGAGATGATCGCCGGCATATTGAGGTAGCTCTGCGATGAAGGCGCGGGACCGATGCACACGGCCTCCTCCGCCAGCTTGACGTATTTCGCCTCGCGGTCGGCCTCGGAATAGACCATCACGGCCTTGATGCCGAGCTCACTGCAAGCGCGCTGAATTCTTAAGGCAATCTCACCACGATTGGCGACCAGTATCTTCTTGAACATGGTCACTCGATGATGAACAGCGGCTGTCCGTATTCGACCGCCTGGCCGTTCTCGGCGAGGATCTGTGTGACGGTGCCGGACTTGTCGGCCTCGATTTCGTTGAGGATCTTCATCGCCTCGATGATGCACACGGTGTCGCCTTCCTTGACCTGGCTGCCAATCTCGGCGAATGCAGGGGCCCCAGGGCTGGACGAGCGATAGAAGGTGCCCACCATGGGCGACTTGATGGCATGGCCGGTGGAAGCAGCTTCGGCCGGCGCGGCCGCAGGGGCCCCGGCAGCGGCAGGAGCCGGTGCGATGGCAGGGCCTGTGGCTGGCGTCGCCACCGCCTGGACATACTGGACCGGTGCGGCCACGCCACCCTTGACGATGCGGACCTTGCCTTCGGCTTCAGTGATTTCCAGCTCGGAGATGTTCGATTCAGACACCAAGTCGATCAGTGTCTTGAGCTTGCGTAGATCCATGGGACTCCAGCGTATGCCGGTTATTAGAAGGTAACTCGCCTGAAGATCGGCTTATTTCGGCGTTTCAACGCCAACTGCGCGATTTGTGGGGCTGGATTCTAGCCGTGAACTATGCCCGCCGCCACGACTGCAGGTCGCCGGCGTCAAGCTTGCCCATTTTACGCGCCGCCACGGAACCGCCTCCGTCGATGAACAGCGTGAAGGGCAAGCCGCCTGCAGTATTGCCGAGTTGCTTGACGAGTTCGGTGCCTTGCATGCCTGCCAAGCCGATGGGATAACTCACTGGCGTCTTGGCCAGAAACTTCCGCACCGCACTGGGCTGATCGATGGCCAACCCGACGACTTGCCAACCGTTGGCAGCATTTTCACGGAAGAAGGCGTCGATCATCGGCATCTCTTCCACACAAGGCGGGCACCATGTGGCCCAGAAGTTGATGATCAGCGGCCTGCCACGCAAGGCATTGAACGCGACCTCGCCGCCCTCTGGGCGCTCAAAGCGCTGCGACCAGAACCCCTCGACGAGGCGCCCACCCCCCCCTTGCGGAGCGCGGCTTCGCCAAAAGGCGCCGCCCGCCCCGGCCAGCGCCGCGACTCCGGCGACGCTAGCGTAAAGCCAGGCACGACGCGTTGACCTGATAGTCATCCACTGTCCTTTTCGATCAGCCGCCGGAGTGCGGCCAGATTGCCTCTCGGCACACGACCCTGAGCGTCGTGCTTGAGCGCTCCCCTCAGATCGTCCAGGTCATAGACCAACAGGTGCACGCCGATTTCCTCGCCCAGCGCACGGCTAGTCGCATGCACGCTCAACGCCTCAACCTGCTCGCCGTGAAAACCGGTGACCATGCGCGGCTCATAGTCCACGTGGTGGTCGATGAGCGCGATTTCGGCCGACTTCGAGTCGTCGCAGAAGAGCTGGATATAGATATCTGACAAGCGCGTGGCCGTGCCATGCCACACCGCACCCCCCACATGGGGCCGGAACTGCGCCATCCGCTCCATCCATTCCAGCGCCAGTACGCGCAGTGCGTGCAGTTCCTTGGGCTGGGTATCGGCGCAATAAAGCTGGACGTAGTCGCGGACCTCAGCCTCGACCTCGTCGTTGTTCGGCAGTGCGGTACGCACGGGCAGGCCCAGGTCGCGCAGCGCTCGGCGCTTCGCGGGCCCGTACTCCAGGCCTTCCTCGACGACGAGGCGGGCCGCAGCGGCGGCGATTTCCTGCTTGGACATGTCCATCGGTTCATTTTGCCCGCAGTACGCCCCTCGCAAAAGGCCGGATCACTTGCGTCCCTAGAATCGCCGGATGCACATTCACATTCTCGGCATCTGCGGGACTTTCATGGGCGGCGTCGCGGCACTGGCGCGCGAAGCCGGCCACCGGGTCACTGGCTGCGACGCCGGCGTCTACCCGCCGATGAGCGATCAGCTGAGGGCGCTCGGCATCGACCTGATCGAAGGTTTCGACGCCGATCAGTTGGCCTTGAAGCCGGATGTCTTCGTGGTCGGCAACGTGGTGTCACGGGTCCGGCTGGCCGATGGCACGCCCAAGTTTCCGTTGATGGAAGCCATCCTCGATGCGGGCGCAAGCTACACCAGCGGTCCGCAGTGGCTGGCCGAGCACGTACTGCGGGGCCGCCACGTGCTGGCCGTGGCCGGCACGCACGGCAAGACGACCACGACATCCATGCTGGCCTGGATCCTGGAGCGTGCAGGATTGGCGCCCGGATTCCTGGTGGGCGGCGTGCCATTGGATTTCGGCGTCTCGGCCCGTCTGGGGCGCGGCACGAGCGCCCCCTCGGGGGGCAGCGACGACACGATGTGCCGGAGCGTGAGGGCGACATTCGTGATCGAAGCCGACGAATACGACACGGCCTTCTTCGACAAGCGCAGCAAGTTCGTTCATTACGGGCCGCGCACCGCGATCTTGAACAACCTGGAGTTCGACCACGCGGACATCTTCGATGATCTGGCGGCGATCGAGCGGCAATTCCATCACCTCGTGCGTACCGTGCCGGGCACGGGGCGCGTGGTCGTCAATGCCACGGAAGACAGCCTGCAGCGCGTGCTGGCGCAGGGCTGCTGGAGCGAACTCGCCCGTTTCGGTGCCGGTGGCGAGTGGCAGGCACGGGGCTCGCACGACACCTTCGACGTGCTTCGCCACGGCGAGCGCGTCGGCCGGGTCGAATGGGCGCTTTCCGGCTTGCACAACCAGATGAACGCGCTCGCTGCGATCGCGGCGGCCGAGCATGTGGGCGTCGCGCCCGCCGCTGCGGCCGACGCGCTCGGCAGCTTCCGCAACGTGCGCCGTCGCATGGAACTGCGCGGAACGGTGAACCGCGAGCAAGGCGCGATCAGCGTCTATGACGATTTCGCGCACCACCCGACCGCAATCCGCACGACGCTCGACGGCCTGCGGCAGAAGCTCGATGCCGAAGACAGGAAAAGTGAGCGCATCCTTGCGGCCTTCGAGCCGCGCAGCAATACGATGAAGCTGGGCACCATGACGGCGCAGTTGCCCTGGAGCCTGGAGGCGGCCGACCTTTCGTTTTGTCACAGCGGCGGGCTGGACTGGGACGCCTCGGCCGCGCTCGCACCGATGGGCGCGCGCGCTCGAGTCGCAGGCAACATCGAAACGCTGGTCGCCCAGATCATTGCAGCCACGCGGCCCGGAGATCACATCGTCTGCATGAGCAACGGTGGTTTCGGCGGCGTGCACGAAAGGCTCCTTTCCGCGCTGAACGCGACAAAATGAGCCCCATGCGCGCGAAGCAACTCATCGAGACCCTTCAATTGCAGCCCCATCCCGAGGGCGGATGGTTCCGTGAGATGTTTCGCTCTTCCAAGCAGGTGATGCCCGCCGACGGCCGACCGGCGCGCGATGCGCTCACCACCATCTACTTCCTGCTGGAAGCGCACCAGCATTCGCGCTGGCACCGGGTGCAGTCCGACGAGGTGTGGATTCATCTCGAAGGCGCCCCGCTTGCGCTCTGGATCAGCGATGCGGCACTTCGCACCGCGCCGGCCCATGTGCGGCTGGGGCCGGTCGATGTGCACGGCATGCGACCCCAGCACACGGTGCCGGCCGGCCAATGGCAGGCGGCCCGTCCCATCGTTGTGCCACAGGCGCCCGACGACTACACGCTGATGAGCTGCACCGTCGGCCCCGGCTTCGACTTCAACGACTTCTCGTTCATGAGGCCCGACGGCGACGAAGCCGGACTGCTGCGCCACCACTGGCCCGATCTCGCCACGCTGATCTGACCAGCGCCGCGCAGTGGTTCAGCCACGGCGCTGCTTGACGGCCTGCGACAGCACGTCCAGCACCTGTGTCGAATCGTCCCAGCCCAGGCAGGCGTCGGTGATGCTCTTGCCGTATTCGAGGCCGGCGATCGGGTCCTTGCCGGGCGTGAACTTCTGGGCGCCGGCCGTCAGGTGGCTTTCGACCATCAGCCCGAACACGCTGCGGCTGCCGCCCGCGATCTGCGAGGCGATGTCCTTGGCCACATCGATCTGCTTCTGGTGCTGCTTGCTGCTGTTCGCGTGGCTGCAGTCGACCATGAGAGTCTGCGGCAGCTTGGCGGCTTCCAGGTCCTTGCAGGCGGCCGCGACGCTGGCCGCGTCGTAGTTGGGCGCCTTGCCGCCGCGCAGGATCACGTGGCAGTCCTTGTTGCCGTTGGTCTGCACGATCGCGACCTGGCCGTTCTTGTGCACCGAGAGGAAGTGATGCCCGCGCGCGGCCGCCTGGATGGCGTCGGTCGCAATGCGGATGTTGCCGTCCGTGCCGTTCTTGAAGCCGATCGGTGCTGACAGGCCCGAGGCCAGCTCGCGATGCACCTGGCTTTCCGTGGTGCGTGCGCCGATCGCGCCCCAGGAGATCAGATCGCCGATGTATTGCGGCGAGATCACGTCGAGGAACTCGCTGCCTGCCGGAAGGCCCATCCGGTTGATGTCGATGAGCAATTGGCGCGCGATGCGCAGTCCCTCGTCGATGCGGAAGCTCTCGTCGAGGTACGGGTCGTTGATCAGCCCTTTCCAACCCACCGTGGTGCGCGGCTTCTCGAAGTACACGCGCATCACGATTTCCAGCGTGCCGGCGTACTTCTCGCGCTCGGCTTTCAGGCGCCGGGCGTATTCGAGTGCCGCGGCCGGGTCATGGATGGAGCACGGGCCCATCACGACCAGCAGCCGATCGTCCTTGCCATGCATGATGTTGTGGATTGACCGGCGGGTGCCGGTGATCAGCGACTCCACCGGCGTGCCCCGGATCGGGAAGAAGCGAATCAGATGTTCGGGAGGAGGCAACACAGTGATGTCCTTGATGCGTTCGTCGTCGGTTCGGCTGGTCTTTTCGACGTTCGCATACCAGGTGTCGCTGGCCGGGGCGGCTTTCGTGCTCATGTGTCGGTCCTTTTCGGGTGTCTTGATTTCGTGAGGCAATAAAAAAACCGCCGGGGCTTTTGGCACCGGCGGTTTTGGGAGGTTCTGCTGTCTGCTGCTTTTATGCGCGCGCCTCTCGTCCGCCGGAAACCGGGAACCAAAAGTAGGCAAAGTAATAAGCGCGTGCGGCGGACATAAGTCGCGAATGTAGCACAGGAGAGGCTCAGGCAGTGCCACCGACGGTGAGGCCGTCGATTCGCAGAGTTGGCTGGCCGACGCCTACCGGCACGCTCTGGCCTTCCTTGCCGCAGGTGCCGACGCCCGAATCGAGCGCCATGTCGTTGCCGATCATCGTGACGCGCGTGAGCGCATCCGGACCATTTCCCACGAGCGTGGCGCCCTTCACCGGATACTGGATCTTGCCGTTCTCGACCCAATAGGCCTCGCTCGCCGAGAACACGAACTTGCCGCTCGTGATGTCGACCTGGCCGCCGCCGAAGTTGGTGGCGTAGAGGCCCTTCTTGATACTTGCCACGATTTCTTGCGGCACGCGGTCCCCGCCCAGCATGTAGGTGTTGGTCATGCGCGGCATCGGCGCGTGGGCATAGCTTTCGCGCCGGCCGTTGCCGGTCGCCTTGGTCTTCATGAGCCGCGCATTGAGCGAATCCTGTATGTAGCCCTTCAGGATGCCGTCCTCGATGAGCACGTTGCGCTGCGTCGCGTTGCCTTCGTCGTCGACGTTGAGCGAGCCGCGGCGATCCGCGATGGTCCCGTCGTCGAGCACCGTCACGCCCTTGGCAGCCACTCGTTCACCGATGCGGCCCGAGAACGCGCTCGAGCCCTTGCGGTTGAAGTCGCCTTCGAGCCCGTGGCCGATGGCTTCATGCAACAGGATGCCAGGCCAGCCCGGGCCGAGCACGACCGTCATTTCGCCGGCAGGGGCCGGGCGCGAATCCAGGTTGACGAGTGCCGACTTGACAGCCTGGTCCACGTATTCGGCGATGTGCTCGTCGTCGAAGTAGGCGAGCCCGAAGCGCCCGCCGCCACCGCCCGAACCCACCTCGCGGCGACCGTTCTGCTCGGCGATCACGGTGACCGACAAGCGCACCAGCGGCCGCACGTCGGCGGCCAGCGTGCCATCGGCGCGCGCGACCAGCACCACGTCGTATTCGCTCGCGAGGCCGGCCATGACTTGCGCAACCCGCGGATCACGGGAGCGGGCGAGCTTTTCGACCTTTTCGAGAAGTTGGACCTTCGCCGTGCTGTCGAGCGTGGAGATCGGGTCGACTGCGCCGTAGAGCGAGCGGCTGGATGCGATCCGGCGTGCCGGCGCCTTGACCCGCGCCGTGCGTCCCGCGGCAGAAATAGTGCGGACCGTGCGCGCGGCGTCTAGCAGCGAGGCCTCGGAAATGTCGTCCGAGTATGCGAACGCCGTCTTTTCACCGCTGACCGCCCGCACACCAACGCCCTGGTCGATGCTGAAGCTGCCTGTCTTGACGATGCCCTCTTCCAGGCTCCAGCCCTCGCTGCGCGTGTACTGGAAATAGAGGTCGGCGTCGTCCACCTTGTGCGCGGTGATCTCGGCGAGCGCACGCGAGAGGTGCGTTTCGTCAAGACCGAAGGGCGTGAGCAGAAGTTGCTGCGCCGTGGCGAGGCGCTCGATGGTGGGTTCGCGGGAGATCATCGAGGCATTCTAGGAGGGGAATGCCGCAAGCTGTCAGCTCTGCATCAATCGCTTGGCGCGAGATATGGACATCAGAATGCCCAGCCCCAATCCCAGCGTGACCATCGCGGTGCCGCCATAGCTGATGAAGGGCAGCGGCACCCCCACCACCGGCAGGATGCCGCTCACCATGCCCATGTTCACGAAGGCATAGGTGAAGAAGATCATGGTGACCGCCCCGGCCAGCAGGCGCGAGAACAGCGTCGGCGCATCCAGCGCGATCGCGAGGCCGCGGAAGATCAGGAAGATGAAGGCCGCGATCAGGGCCAGATTGCCGGCCAGGCCGAACTCTTCGGAGTAGGCCGCGAAGATGAAGTCGGTGGTGCGCTCGGGAATGAATTCCAGGTGCGTCTGCGTGCCCTGCATGAAGCCCTTGCCGCCGACGCCGCCGGAGCCGATGGCGATCATCCCCTGGATGATGTGGAATCCCTTGCCGAGCGGATCCTTGGTCGGGTCCAGCAGCGTGCAGACACGCTGCTTCTGGTAGTCATGCAGGATCCGCCAGTCGAATCCGTCCGCACACAGCTGGGATTCGAAGCTCACGATGAGCGTCACCGCCACGATGCCGATCAGCACCGGCGGCACGATCAGCTTCCACGACAGTCCTGCAAAGAAAATCACGGAAAGTCCCGTGGCCAGCACGAGCAGCGCGGTGCCTAGGTCGGGCTGCTTCATGATCAGGCCGACGGGCACGGCCAGCAGGACCGTGGCGACCACGAAATCCAGCGCGCGCAGCTGGCCTTCGCGCCGCTGGAACCACCACGCCAGCATCAGCGGCATCGCGATCTTGAGGATTTCGCTGGGCTGAATGACCACGCCCACGTTGATCCAGCGCTGGGCGCCCTTCTTGGTGATGCCGAAGAGCGCCACGGCTACCAGCAGACCCACGCCCACCGTGTAGATCGGGACTGCAAAAAACATCAGGCGCTGCGGCGGCACCTGGGCGACCACGAACATGATGAAGCCGGCCAGGAGCATGTTGCGGCCATGGTCCATGAAACGCGTGCCGTGGTCATAGCCCGACGAATACATCGTCATCATCCCGGCGAACGCCAGGAGCAGGACGGCAAAAGCGAGGAAGCCGTCGTAACCCTGGAACACGGGCAACAGGCGTCGCGCGAGCGAGGGTTGATGAAAAACGGCTGACATAGGGGAGCGAATATTGGGGAGCGAATTATCGCGCCCCGCGCACCCGGGAGAGGCTCCGAGGGCAATTTCGGCCGGAGTGCCCATAATGCGCGCCATGTCGCGAACCACCCACCTGCTCTACCTGCATGGCTTTCGCTCCTCGCCCCGCTCGACCAAGGCGTCGCTCATGGCCCAGCGCGTCGCCCGCGAGCACCCCAACCTGCGATGGTGGTGCCCCCAGCTGCCGCCATCCCCACGGGAGGCCATCGACCTCGTGATGCGGGGCATCGCCGACTGGCCGCGAAGTTCGATGGCCGTCGTCGGATCCTCCCTGGGCGGCTTCTATGCCACTTATGTCACCAGCACGACCCACTGCCGCGCGGTGCTGCTGAACCCCGCGGTCCACCCTGCCCGCGACCTGGTTCGCCAGATCGGCGACCAGACGCTCTGGCACAACCCCGCGGAGCATTTCCATTTCCGGCCCGAATACATCGGGGAGCTGCGCACGCTCGACGTTGGCCCGCTGGCGCGGCCCGACCAGGTCTTCGCCATCATCGCCAAGGGCGACGAAGTGCTCGACTGGCGTGAAATGACCGACCGCTATCCGGGAAGCCGGATCGAGCTGCTCGAAGGCAGCGACCACGCACTGTCGGATTTCGAAGAGCGCCACCTCGACGACGTGCTGGCCTTCATCGACCCCGTCTGAGGGTCTGCGAGCAGCCGGGATGCGCTGCAGCGCATGGGACAATCCGCGCCATGTTTGTATTGTTCGAAGAAGCCGGCAAGTACCTCGGTGGCCGCATCCTGTCGGAGGCCGAGGCCTCGGCGCAGGTCGAGCTCGAGACCGGCAAGCGCGTCAAGGTCAAAGGCGCCAACATCGTCCTGCGCTTCGAGAAGCCGGCCCCGCCCGAACTGCTGGCGGAAGCGCGCGCAATGGCGGCCACGGTCGATCTCGACCTGGCCTGGGAGTTCGCGCCCGAGGGTGAATTCAGCTTCGGCGAACTTGCCACCGAATATTTCCAGGCCCAGCCGAGTCTCGTGCAGCAGGCCGCGGCGCTGCTGGCGCTGTTCGAGGCGCCACATTACTTCCGCCGCGCCGGCAAGGGTCGCTTCAAGAAAGCGCCAGCCGAGATCGTCCAGCAGGCGCTGGCCGCCATCGAGAAGAAGAAGGCCGTGCAGGCGCAGATCGCCGAGTGGTCGACCCAACTGGCCGCCGGCGAGTGCCCGGCGCCGGTGCGCGAGCAGCTTTTCAAGATCCTCTTTCGGCCCGACAAGAACGCGCCGGAATACAAGGCCGTCGTCGAAGCCTCCCGCGCCACGCAGCGTGCGCCGCTCGACCTGCTGAAGCGTGCCGGCGCCATCGACTCGTCCTACCAGTTCCACTGGCGCCGCTTCCTGTTCGAGAACTTCCCGAAGGGCACCGGCTTTCCGACGCTCAGCGCCCCCGTCATCGCTGATGACCTGCCGCTGGCCGACGTGCAGGCCTTTTCCGTCGACGATTCGCAGACCACCGAAATCGACGATGCGTTGTCGGTTCGGGGCATCGGCACCGGGACGGTGGTCGTCGGCATCCACATCGCCGCCCCGGGTCTCGCGCTGGTGCCGGGCAGCCCGATCGACCAGGTGGCGCGTGCGCGCATGTCGACGGTCTACATGCCCGGCCACAAGATCACGATGCTGCCCGACCACGTGGTCGAGGCGTACACCCTGCAGGAAGGTCGCGACTGTCCGGCCGTCTCCATCTACGCGACCTTCGACGAAACCTCGCTCGCCCTGAAGGGCACCGAAACGAAACTCGAACGCGTGCCGATCGTCGCCAACCTGCGGCACGACCAGCTCGACAGCGTCGTCACGCAGGAGTGGCTCGAGGACGCATCGGTCAACGCCGACAGCACGCCGGAGGTCGCCCAGCGCGTGCGCGAACCGCTGTCCTTCCTGTTCCGGCTGGCGAAGCAACTGAAGGCGCAGCGCGAAGTGGTGCGCGGCAAGCCGGAGAGCTTCAACCGCCCCGACTACAACTTCCGACTCGTCGGCAATGATGGCGAGCCCACCGGCAACGAGCAAGTGCGGATCACCACCCGCCAGCGTGGCGCGCCGCTCGACCTGATCGTCTCCGAAGCGATGATCCTGGCGAACAGCAGCTGGGGCGGCTGGCTCGGCGAACTCGGCGTGCCCGGCCTCTACCGCAGCCAGGCCAGCCTCGCGCCGGGCATCAAGGTGCGGATGGGCACACGTGCCTTGCCGCACGCCGGCCTCGGCGTGAAGAGCTACGCGTGGAGCACTTCGCCCCTGCGTCGCTACACCGATCTCGTGAACCAGTGGCAGATCATCGCGGCGGCGCGCCACGGCAAGACCGCTGCGCTGGCGGCGCCGTTCAAGCCGAAGGATGCGGATTTGTTCTCGATCCTCTCGGGCTTCGATGCGGCCTACAGCACCTACAACGCGCACCAGGGCGGCATGGAGCGCTTCTGGACGCTCAAGTATTTGCAGCAGCAGGGCATCACCGAACTCGACGCGACCTTGGTCAAGGACGTGCCGAACGGCGCGCTGGTGCGGGCCGACACACTCCCGCTGGTGTTCCAGGTCACGGGGACACAAGGCCTGCTGCGAGGCGCGCGCGTGCGCGTCAAGCTTGGCGAGATCGACGAGATCGCGCTCGACGTGCACGGCACCGTGATCGAACGCCTCGATGCGGCGCCCACCGAAGCAACGCCAGAGGACGAAGCCGGCGAGGACGAGGAAGAAGTCGCCGGCCCGATCGCCATCGCCGTCGACCTCGCGGACAGCGAGGCTGCACCGGAGAACACACCGGTATGAGCCCTAGGGAGACCGCTCCATGAACCTGCGCGACTTCAGCACGCTGCAGATTGCGCTTGGCCTGTCGGTGGTCGCTCATGCGGCTTTGCTGACGGTGCGCTTCGTCGACCCGGAGTCCTTCAACCGCGTCTTCAAGGAGACGCCGCTGGAGGTCATTCTGGTCAACGCCAAGACCAACGAACGCCCCGACAAGGCGAAAGCCATCGCCCAGGCATCTCTGGCCGGCGGCGGCGATCTCGACAAGGGACGCGCCACCAGTCCGCTGCCGCCCTCCACCTTCACGGCCGTCGGCGACGCGATGGAAGAACAGCAGCGACAGGTCGAGGCGATGCAGCAGCAACAGATGCTGCTGCTGGCCCAGATCAAGCAGGAGCTCGCATCGATGCCGGTGCCCGACCCGCGCAGCCAGGGCAACCCGAGCGATTCCGCCGCGCGCGAGGAGAAGCGCCGCCAGCTCGTCAACCTGCTCGCCGAGATCGAGCGCCGCGTCAACGAAGAAAACGCCCGACCCAAGAAGCGCTACATCAGCCCGGCCACGCGCGAAGCGGCCTATGCGGCGTACGTCGATGCGCTGCGCCGGAAGATCGAGGTGCGCGGCACCGAGAACTTCCCCGAGGCCGCGGGCAAGAAGATGTACGGAGAGCTCACCATGATGGTGACCGTCAACCACGATGGCTCGATCCTCGCCACCGACGTCGTCGAAAGCTCGGGCAACCGATTGCTGGACCGGCGCGCGCAGGCGATCGTGCGCAGCGTCGGCAGCTTCGGCAAGTTCACCGATGCGATGCGCCGGCAGACTGACCAGATCGTGCTGCCCTCGCGCTTCAAGTTCACCCACGACGAGACGCTCGAGACGCAGCTTTCGTCCAGACAATGATCGAGACGCCATGGACCTGTACTGCGTGATGGGCAATCCGGTCGAGCACAGCCGCTCACCCTGGATTCATGCGCGCTTCGCCGAGCTGACCGGTCAGGCGCTGAGCTACGGTCGTCGCCTTGCGCCGATCGGCGGATTCGCCGATGCCGTGGCGGCGTTTCGCGCCGACCCATCGGGCACGGCGCGCGGCTGCAACGTCACTGTGCCCTTCAAGTTCGATGCGGCGGCGCTTGCGCAGCACCTGACGCCGCGCGCCACCCTCGCGCACGCCGTCAACGTGCTGAGCTTTCGCGGGGACGGCATCCACGGCGACAACAGCGACGGCATCGGGCTGGTCAACGACATCGCATTGCACGCGGGCGTGGCGATCAGGGGCAGCGAGCTGCTGCTGCTCGGCGCAGGCGGTGCCGCCGCGGGCGTACTCGGTCCCCTGCTGGAGGCCGGGCCGCGCCGCGTCGTGGTCGCCAACCGCACCCTCGCCAAGGCCATTGCGCTGGTTCAGCGCCACGCCGCACTCGCGCTGCAGCACCACGTCGCACTCGAAGCGCAGGAACTGCGCGCCGTGCCCGGCACCTTCGACGTGGTGGTCAATGCCACGGCGTCGAGCCTGGCTGGCGGCGAGGTGCCGGTCGACGGCAGCGTGCTGAAGCCCGGTGCACTTGCGATCGACATGATGTACGGCCCCGCGGCGGCCGGCTTCATGGCGTGGGCCGGCGCGCACGGCGCCCTGCCGCGCGACGGACTCGGCATGCTGGTCGAGCAAGCGGCCGAAGCCTTCGAGACCTGGCGCGGCGTCCGGCCGCCCACGGCCACGGTGCTGGCCGAGCTGCGCGCCATCGTCGACGCGAAGTGAAGCCCCTTCTTCGCTGGCTGGGCTGCCTGCTGATCGCGGCCTTCGCGCTCGAGCTCTTCTTCATCCTGCGGATCGCCGCGATGGCGGCCATCGATCCCGAATCCACTGCATTCCAGCGCTCCGAGGCATGGCAGGTCGCCGTCCATGGACGCAGCAACGGCGAGCGCGACTGGAAGCAGCAATGGGTCCCGTATGCGCAGATCTCCGACTCGCTCAAGCGCGCCGTGATCGCCAGCGAGGACGGCGAATTCATCTACCACCAGGGCGTGGAATGGGAAGCCATCGAGCGCGCCCGCCAGCGCAACGCCAAGGCCGAGGAAATCGCCGCCCGGCGCGCCGCCCAGATGCGCGCGCGGGGCAAGGAGCCACGCGCGCCCCAGCTGCGCGGCGGCTCGACCATCACCCAGCAACTGGCCAAGAACCTGCTGCTCTCCGGCGAACGCACGCTGCTTCGCAAAGGCCAGGAGCTGGTGCTCACCATGGCGCTCGAAGTGATGCTGAGCAAGCAGCGCATTCTGGAGATCTACCTCAACAATGTGGAATGGGGCGAAGGCATCTTCGGTGCCGAGGCAGCCGCCCAGCACTACTTCAGGAAGCCTGCTTCCCGGCTCACCGTCAGCGAGGCGGCACGGCTCGCCGTGATGCTGCCCAGTCCGAAATCCTTCGAACGCCGACTGGGCTCCAGCTATCTCGCCAGCCGGTCGGCCACGATCGTGGCGCGGATGCCAGCCGCCGAACTGCCTTAGCTCAACCTATCATCAGCTTCATGCTTGCCAAGTTCACGGGGTGGGGATTGCTGGCCTTGATCCGGTTGCTCACCGGCGCCCAGGCGCGGTGGTGGGGCTGCCCGCCCAAGGCCGAACAGCGGATCTACTTCGCCAATCACCAAAGCCATCTGGATCTCGTCATGATCTGGGCAGCCCTGCCCGAGGAACTGCGCGGCATCACGCGCCCGATCGCCGCGCGCGACTACTGGGCCAATACGCCCTTCAAGCGCTGGATCACGACTGAGGTCTTCAACGCGATCTACGTCGAGCGGGGTGGCGGTGCGCCGGTGGTGCCTCCCGCCCCGCCTGCGCAGCCACCTGCCGAGCGCATCGAACCGTCGTTCGACGACGTCCCGCCGCCGGACCCGGCGCCCGTCGAGCCATGGACGTCACAGGGCGAGCTGCCGCTGTCGCAGCCGGCCGCTGAGCCCGTAGCGGCCGCGACGCCCGGCAGCCTCGAAGCACTCGCGCCACTGCAGCCCCTGATCGAGGCCCTGCAAAGCGGCGACTCGATCATCATCTTTCCCGAAGGCACGCGCGGCCACACGGGCATGCCGCAGAAATTCAAGTCGGGCCTCTTCACGCTTGCGCAGATGTTCCCCGAAGCGGTGCTCGTGCCGGCCTGGATCGACAACGTCCAACGCGTCATGCCCAAGGGCGAAGTGGTGCCGGTGCCAATCCTCTGCTCGGTCACCTTCGGCGCGCCGATCCAGCTGGAAGAAGGTGAAGAGCGCCGTCCCTTTCTCGATCGGGCTCGCGAGGCGGTGGTTGCGCTGCGTGAGGTCTAGATGAACCAGTACCTCCGCAATCTTTCATCGACCCATCAGGTCGCCGCGCTCTTCTTCATCGTGTTCGGGCTGCTCTTCGTCGTGAGCACGGCGGTGTTCCTGCTGAGCTTGAGGGAACGTCGCAACCCGGTTCACGACGAGATCTGGCAGCGCGAGCTCCAACATTTCCGCTCGCTGCTGCGCACGACCTGGGTGATGGTGATCGTGTTCTGGGTCGGCTGGGCACTGGGCGAGAAGGTCGCGACGCTGCTCTTTGCGCTCATCTCCTTCTTCGCGCTGCGCGAGTTCATCACCCTGTCGCCGACGCGGCGCGGCGACCACCGCAGCCTGATCCTGGCCTTCTTCGTCGTGCTGCCGATCCAGTTCTGGCTGGTGGCGACCGCGCACTTCGACTTGTTCACTGTGTTCATCCCGGTGTACGTCTTCCTCGCGATTCCGGTCGTGAGTGCGCTGGCCGACGATCCGAGCCACTTCCTCGAGCGCAATGCCAAGCTGCAATGGGGAATCATGGTCTGCGTCTACGGCATGAGCCATGTGCCAGCGCTCCTGCTGCTGTCCTTTCCGGGCTACCAGGGCAAGAACGCGTTCCTTGTCTTTTATCTGGTGTTCGTGGTGCAGACGTGCATGCTGGTGCAGCACCTGGTGTCGCGCCGCAAGACCATGCCGGTGGAAGGCGCTCCGCTGCCGGAGCCGCCGAAAGGCTGGCTGGCCAAGGCTCGGTACCGGCTCTTCATGCAGCCGCCCTTTGCACCGAACGTGAGCCGCAGCTTCAACTGGACCAGCTGGGCGCTGGGCATGGCGATCGCGAGCGTGGTCGGCGCGCTTCTTTCCTTCATCACCCCGTTCAAGTATGGCCAGGCGCTCGCGATGTCACTGATCGCTTGCGCAGCGGGCTCGATGGGCCATCTCGTGATGAAGGCCCTCAAGCGCGACCGCGGCATCCCCAACTGGGGCCGGCGCGGTGTCGGCGTCACGGGCGCCAACGGCTTGCTGGACCGCGTCGATGCGCTCTGCTTCGCCGCGCCGGTCTTCTTCCACGCGGTGCGCTGGTACTTCGACGTGTGAGCCTCTGATGCGCATCCTCGGCATCGACCCCGGACTGCAGACCACCGGCTTCGGCGTGGTCGACATGGACGGCCATGCGCTGCGCTACGTCGCGAGCGGCACCATCAGCACCAAGCACCTGGCACGCGGCGAACTTCCTGCGCGTCTCAAGGTGCTCTTCGACGGCATCGGCGAGATTGCCGAGCGCTACAAGCCCGATGCGGCGGCAGTGGAGATCGTGTTCGTCAACGTCAATCCGCAATCCACGCTGCTGCTGGGCCAGGCGCGCGGTGCCTGCATCACCGCGCTGGTCACCAGCAACCTCACGGTGGCCGAATACACGGCCCTGCAGATGAAGCAGGCCGTCGCGGGCCATGGAGGCGCCGCCAAGGCGCAGGTGCAGGAGATGGTCAAGCGGCTTCTCCAACTCCCCGGCGTGCCCGGCAGCGATGCGGCCGATGCACTGGGCATCGCGATCACGCATGCGCACGTCGGAGCATCGATGGCGCGACTCGGGCAAGCCACGGCGCTTGGGCGGAGCACCAGCGGGATGTATCGACAGGGGCGGACGCGCTAGAACGCCCGCTCGGCAATGAGCACCGCGAAGAAGCCGAAGGCTGCAAGCAAGGTCCACTTGAGCACGATCCAGCCGAAGCGGCGGTACTTGAGCTGACCGGTGCCGGCATAGAACGCGAAAGACATCCCGGCCACGAGCAGCAGCAGCAGGATGGCCCAGCGGAAGATCAGCATCGGATGGAGGGGCCGGGCTACCAGGCGCGGGCGACTTCGGCGAAGCCGACCGGTGCGCGCTTCTCATCGTCGAAGGTCACGATCTCGTGGGCGTCGTCGTGCGCGAGCAGTTCGCGCAGCAGCTTGTTGTTGAGCGCATGGCCCGAGCGGAAGGCGCTATAGGCGGCCAGGAGCGGCTGCCCGATGACGTAGAGGTCGCCCATCGCGTCCAGGATCTTGTGCTTGACGAACTCGTCGTCGTAGCGCAACCCGCCCGCATTGAGCACCTTGGTGTCGTCCATCACGATCGCGTTGTCGAGCCCGCCCCCGAGCGCCAGTCCCCTCGACCGCATGTACTCGACTTCCTTGGTGAAGCCGAAGGTGCGTGCGCGCGCGATGTCGCGGCTGTAGGAGCCGCTGCCGAGGTCGAACTCGACCCGTTGGCCGGTCGAGTTGACGACGCGATGGTCGAAATCGATCTCGAAGCTGAGCTTGAAGCCATGGTACGGGTCGAGCCGTGCCCACTTGGCATCGGCGCCCTCTCCCTCGCGTACCTCGACCGGCCGGGTGACGCGGATGAAGCGGCGAGGCGCGCTCTGGAGTTCGATGCCCGCGCTTTGCAGCAGGAACACGAAGGACGAGGCGGAGCCGTCGAGGATTGGCACCTCGTCGGCCGTGATGTCGATCTGCAGATTGTCGATGCCGAGGCCTGCGCAGGCCGACATCAGATGCTCGACGGTCTGCACCTTGGCGCCGCCCGACGACACGGTCGAGGCGAGCCGGGTGTCGGTGACGGCCTCGGCCGTCATCGGGATCTCGACCGGTTCGGGCAGGTCCACACGGCGGAACACGATGCCGTGGTTCACCGGCGCCGGCCGGAGCGTGAGTTCCACGCGCTGCCCGCTGTGCAGGCCGACGCCTACCGCACGGGTAATGGATTTGAGGGTTCTTTGTGGAAGCACGGGCGAGATTTTAGAAGCGCGAGGCGTCCGGCGCACCGTCCGCCTCGCTATGTCCGCAATAGCCTCCACCGGGAACCCGTCAGTCGGCTTGGCGACGGAGGAAGGCCGGGATCTCGAAATCGTCCATGCCGCCCGACGACAGCGCGTCCACCTTGGCCGCGGCCATGGTGCGATTGGTGCGCCACACGCTGGGCACGGCCATGCCGTCGTAGTTGGGCTGGCTGCTTGCATGCCCATGTCCGCTGCCGAGCGTCGGGACGTTGAAAGGGATGTTGTCGGTGCCGGTGCGGATGACTTCGAGCGTCGGTGCCTGACGGCGTGCATCCTGGCGCGACAGGCCGGTCGCGACCACGGTGACGCGCATCTCGTCGCCGAGGTTGTCGTCGTAGGCGGCGCCGTAGATCACGTGCGCATCAGGCGAGGCGTAGGCCCGGATCGTGTTCATCGCGAGCTTGGATTCGCTCAGCTTGAGCGAGGACTTCGACGCGGTCACGAGCACCAGCACGCCCTTGGCGCCCGATAGGTCGATGCCTTCGAGCAGCGGGCAGGCCACGGCCTGCTCGGCGGCGATGCGCGCGCGGTCCGGGCCGCTGGCGGCGGCCGTGCCCATCATGGCCTTGCCGGGTTCACCCATCACGGTGCGCACGTCTTCGAAGTCGACGTTCACGCCGCCGTACTCGTTGATGATCTCCGAGATGCCGCCCACGGCGTTCTTGAGCACGTCGTTGGCATGCGCGAAGGCTTCGTCCTGAGTGACGTCCTCGCCGAGCACGTCGAGCAGCTTCTCGTTGAGCACGACGATCAGCGAATCGACGTTGGCTTCGAGTTCGGCCAGGCCGGCATCGGCATTGGTCATGCGGCGGCCGCCTTCCCAATCGAAGGGCTTGGTCACCACGCCGACCGTGAGGATGCCCATTTCCTTGGCGACGCGCGCGATCACCGGCGCAGCGCCGGTGCCCGTGCCGCCGCCCATGCCGGCCGTGATGAACAGCATGTGCGCGCCGGCGATCGACTCGCGGATGTCGTCGATCGCCGCCTCTGCGGCGTCGCGGCCCTTCTCGGGCTTGCTGCCGGCGCCCAGCCCGTTGGTGCCGAGCTGGATGGTCTTGTGCGCATTGCTGCGCGACAGGGCCTGCGCATCGGTGTTGGCGCAGACGAACTGCACGCCCTGCACGCCACGCTCCATCATGTGGGCGACCGCGTTCCCGCCACCGCCGCCGACGCCGATCACCTTGATCTGCGTACCTTGGTTGAACTCTTCGATCTCGATCATTTCGATAGCCATTTTTCTGACTCCTTGAATTTGCAGTTGCCGTTTGATTGCGAATGAATTTGTTGTTGGAACCGAGAACGCTTATGGCGGTGGACCTGTTCGTCGCCATCGCTCGTTGAAATGACGCGGCGGCCCGGCACGGGCCAGCCAAAGGGGAAAAGCATTCATCGCAGCGCCCCCATTCCAGAAACGCCATGGATCCGGCTCCGCCGGTCCGCCGGCGTTGCCCCCTGCAAGGGGGTGGGCGGCCACACGCAGTGGGCAAGCCTGGGGGTCATCAAAAGTTCCCCACGATGAAGTCCTTGAAGCGGCCAAAAGCCGTCTTCACGGAACCGTTCTTTTGTGCAACCTTGAAGCCGCGCAGGCGTGCGTAGCGCGCTTCCTCGAGCAGGCCCATCACGGTCGCGGCGCGCGGCTGGGCGACCATGTCCGACAGCGCACTCGAATACTTCGGGATGCCGCGACGCACGGGCTTCAGGAAGATGTCTTCGCCCAACTCGACCATCCCGGGCATCACCGCGCTGCCGCCGGTGAGCACCACGCCCGAAGAGAGCACTTCTTCATAGCCCGACTCGCGGATCACCTGCTGGACGAGCGAGAAGATCTCCTCGATGCGCGGCTCGATCACGCCGGCCAGCGCCTGCTTGCTCAGCATGCGCGGGCCGCGGTCGCCGAGGCCCGGCACTTCGACCTGCGTGTCAGGATCGGCCAGCAGCTGCTTCGCATAGCCGTTCTCGACCTTGATGTCTTCGGCGTCCTTGGTCGGCGTGCGCAGCGCCATTGCGATGTCGCTGGTGATCAGGTCCCCGGCGATCGGGATCACGGCCGTGTGTCGGATCGCGCCGTTGGTGAAGATCGCGACGTCCGTCGTGCCGGCACCGATATCGACCAGCACCACGCCGAGCTCTCGCTCGTCCTCGGTCAGCACGGCCTGGCTGGAAGCCAGCGGATTCAGCATCAGCTGGTCGACCTCGAGCCCGCAGCGGCGCACACACTTGATGATGTTCTCGGCCGCGCTCTGCGCGCCGGTGACGATGTGCACCTTCGCTTCCAGGCGCATGCCGCTCATGCCGATCGGCTCCTTCACGTCCTGGCCGTCGATCACGAATTCCTGCGGCTCGACCAGCAGCAAGCGCTGGTCGCTGGAGATGTTGATCGCGCGCGCCGTCTCGACCACGCGGGCTACATCGGCTGGCGTGACTTCCCTGTCCTTGACCGCGACCATGCCGCTCGAATTGATGCCACGGATGTGGCTGCCGGTGATACCGGTGTAGACACGGCTGATCTTGCAGTCGGCCATCAGCTCGGCTTCCTTGAGCGCCTGCTGGATGCTCTGCACCGTGGCGTCGATGTTCACCACCACGCCGCGCTTGAGCCCGTTGCTCGGGGCGATGCCGAGACCGGCCAGTTTGAGCTCGCCGTTGGACTGCACCTCGGCTACCACCGCCATCACCTTGGCGGTGCCGATGTCGAGGCCGACAACGAGATCTTTGTACTCTTTGGACATGAATCTTCCTCTAATCGCTATTTCTTCTTGGGGTCGGGAACGACCGTGGTGACGCCGCGCAGCCGCAGCGCGTAACCCTCGTTGTGCCGCAAGTCGGCACCCTCGACCGCCGCAACCGTGCGCCCGTACTGGCTCGCCACCGGCGTCACGGTCCGCAGAAAACGCTGCGTGCGGGCGGCGACCTCGTCGCCCTGCCCGCGCCCCAGTTCGATGACGGCCCCCGAATCGAGCACCGCCCGCCAACTGCCGCGGCTCGACAGGCTCAACTCTTCGATCGACAGGTCGTAGGGCTGGAACAGCGGCGCGAGCACCCGGTACATGCCCAGCACCTGGCCCGCCTGTTCGGTCGGTCCGTCGAGGTGAGGGAGACGGTCGTCCACCTCCGCCACATTGGCCTCGAAGACTTCGCCGAAGCCGTTGATGAGCTTCGAGCCGGCTTCGTCGCCCCAATGCGCGACAGGCACATGCTCGGTCAGCGTGGCACGCAACTTGTTCGGGAACTCGCGGCGCACGACCGCCTTGCGCACCCAGGGCACCGTCTCGAAGGCGGTGCGCGCGCGCGCCAGGTCGACCGTGAAGAAGTTGCCCGCCAGCTGCGGTGCGACATTGGCGCGCAGCGTGACGACGTTGTTGTGCGTGACCTCGCCGTCCACCTTGATGCCGGCAAGCGGGAAGAAAGGCTGGCGCAGCACCCACCATGCACCCGCAGCCAGCAGGGTGAGCGCGAACAGCGCGAACACCAGTGTCGCGGTCACGTTCATCAGCTTGACGTCGAAGGGCACGGGGATGCTGTCGCTCACGGGCTGGCCTCTTTCAGTCCAGAGCCGGAATCCAGCGTCGCGGTGGCGAGCACGCGCAGGCACAGGTCCTCGTAGCCGATGCCTGCCGCGCGCGCCGACATGGGCACCAGCGAGTGCGAGGTCATGCCCGGCGATGTGTTCATCTCCAGCAGGAAAGGCTTGCGGTCGCTGGCGCGGATCATCAGATCGGCGCGCCCCCAGCCGCGGCAACCGAGCTGGTGGTAGGCCGCCAGCGTGATGCGCCTGATCTCATGCTCCTCGTCGGCCGGCAGGCCGCTCGGGCAGTGGTACTTCACGTCGTCGGTGAAGTACTTGTTCTGGTAGTCATAGGCGCCTTCGGGTGCGGCGATGCGCACCACCGGCAGCGCGACGGCGTCCAGGCCGCTGCCCAGCACGGCACAGGTGACTTCCTCGCCCTCGATGAATTCCTCGCAGAGCACATCGGCGTCGTAGCGGATCGCGAGCGAGACGGCGTCCTGCATCTGCGAGTACCCGACCACCTTCGTCACGCCAATGGATGAGCCCTCGCGCGGCGGCTTCACGATCAGCGGCAGGCCCAGCACGTCGGGGACGGCGTTGATCTGCTCGCGGCTTTGCTGGTCGAAGGCCAGCCGCACATAGCGCGGGGTCGGCAAGCCGTCGGCGTGCCAGATGCGCTTGGTCATGACCTTGTCCATCGCCACGCTCGACGCCATCACGCCGGATCCGGTGTACGGAATGCCGAGCAGTTCGAGCGCGCCCTGCACCGTGCCATCTTCGCCATGGCGGCCGTGCAGCACGACGAAGCAGCGCGCGAAGCCCTCGCGCTTGAGTTCGCTCAGCTCACGCTCTGCCGGGTCGAAGGCATGCGCGTCGACGCCGCGCGATCGCAACGCCTCGAGCACGCCCGTGCCGGACATGATGGAGATCTCGCGTTCGGCCGAACTGCCGCCAAAAAGGACGGCGACCTTGCCGAAGCCCTTGGGATCCACAAGGCTCACAGCGCCCTCCCTTCGCCCGTCGGGCGCTCTGATTTCGGAGGCACCGTGGCGCCACCCAGTTCAACCACTTTCGCGGGCACGGCGCCGATCGAACCCGCGCCCATGCAGATCACGACGTCACCCTCGCGCGCGTTGTCCAGGATCGCCTGAGGCATCGCGGCGATTTCGTCGACGAACACGGGCTCGACCTTGCCCGCCACGCGCAGGGCGCGCGCCAGCGAGCGGCCGTCCGCCGCCACGATCGGCGCTTCGCCGGCCGCGTAGACCTCGCCCAGCAGCACCGCATCGGCCTGCCCGATGACCTTCACGAAGTCCTCGAAGCAGTCCCGCGTGCGCGTGAAGCGGTGCGGCTGGAAGGCCAGCATCAGGCGCCGGCCCGGGAAGGCACCGCGCGCGGCGGCGATCGTCGCCGCCATCTCGACTGGATGGTGGCCATAGTCGTCGATCAGCGTGAAGCTGCCCGCGTCGTGCGACGGGACTTCGCCATAGCGCTGGAAGCGCCGGCCCACGCCCTTGAAGTCGGCGAGGCCGTGCTGCACCGCCTCATCGGGCACACCGAGCTCGACCGCCACCGCGATCACCGACAGCGCATTGCGCACGTTGTGCTCGCCGGGCAGGTTCAGCACGATGTCCAGGTCCGGCAACGTCACGCCGTTGCGGCGCTGCGCGGTGAAGTGCATCTGCGAACCCACTGCGCGCACATTGACCGCGCGCACCTGGGCGTCCTCGCCGAAGCCGTAGCTCGTCACCGGGCACGACACTTCCGTGACGATCTCGCGCACGGCAGGATCGTCGGTGCACAGGATCGCGACGCCGTAGAAGGGCATGCGATGCAGGAAGTCGACGAAGGCCTTCTTGAGTTTCGCGAAATCGTGCCCGTAGGTCTCCATGTGGTCGGCGTCGATGTTCGTGACCACCGCCATCACGGGCAGCAGGTTCAGGAACGATGCGTCCGACTCGTCGGCCTCGACCACGATGTAGTCGCCGCTGCCGAGTTGCGCATTGGCGCCCGCGCTGTTGAGCCGGCCGCCGATCACGAAGGTCGGATCGAGCCCGGCGGCCGCGAGCACGCTCGCGACCAGGCTCGTCGTCGTGGTCTTGCCGTGAGTGCCGGCAATGGCGATGCCCTGCTTCAGCCGCATCAGCTCGGCCAGCATCAACGCACGCGGCACCACGGGGATGCGCTTCTCGCGCGCGGCAACCACTTCAGGGTTGTCGGCCTGCACGGCGGTCGAGGTGACGACCGCGTCCGCGCCGGCGATGTTTGTCGCGTCATGGCCTACGCAGGTCGTGATGCCGAGGCCGGCGAGGCGCCGCAGCGTCGCGCTGTCGGAAAGGTCCGAGCCCGAGATCTTGTAGCCAAGGTTGAGCAGCACTTCGGCGATGCCGCTCATGCCCGATCCTCCGACGCCGACGAAATGGATGTGACGAATCGCGTGCTTCATTTGGCAAGCTCCTCGCAGGCGCGGACGACGATGTCGACCGCTTGGGTTTTCTGCATCGTCTTGGCCTTCACGGCGCGTTCAATGAGCGCTTCGCGCCCGGTCTTCTTTAGCAAATCGGCCAGCAATTGAGGTGTGAGTTCGGTTTGTTGAACGAGCCAGCCGCCGCCCGCGTCGACAAGAAAGCGGGCGTTGGTGGTCTGGTGATCGTCCACAGCGGATGGGAAAGGCACGAACAGCGCTGCTGCGCCGACGGCCGCGATTTCGGTGACGGTGCTTGCGCCGGCGCGCGCGACGATCAGGTCGGCATCGGCGTAAGCGCGAGCGGTATCCTCGATGAAGGGCGTCAATTCGCCTTCGACGCCCGCGGCCGCATAGTTGGCCCGGAGTTCGTCGATCTGCTTGGCGCCGCTCTGGTGCGTGACACGGGGGCGTTGTGCCGGCGCGATCAGGGCCAGCGCCTTCGGCACCACGGCATTGAGCGCCTTCGCACCGAGACTACCGCCGACCACGAGCAATTGCAGCGGACCCGTGCGGTTCGCAAAACGCGTCGCCGGGTCGGGCTGCGAAGTGAACGCTGCGCGCAGCGGATTGCCGACCCATTGCGCTTTCTTGAGCACATTGGGGAACGCGGTGAAGACCCGGTCGGCCACGCTCGCGAGCACCTTGTTGGCAAGCCCGGCCACCGAGTTCTGCTCGTGCAGCACCAGCGGCTTGCCGAGCAGCACGCTCATCATGCCGCCCGGAAAGGTGATGTAGCCGCCCAGGCCGACCACCACGTCCGGCCGCACGCGGCGCACGACGCCGATGCTCTGCCAGAAGGCGCGCAGCAGGCGCATGGGCAGCAGCGCCAGCGTGATCGGCCCCTTGCCCCGCACGCCGCCGAACTGCACCGGCTCGAAGGCGAAGCCGCGCGGCGGCACGAGTTGATGTTCCATGCTGCCGGGCGCACCCAGCCAATGCACGCGCCAGCCGCGCTCGCGCAGAGCCTCGGCCACGGCGAGACCCGGGAAGATGTGCCCTCCGGTGCCGCCGGCCATGACGAGCGCGGTCCGCGTCATACCCTGCCCCCACGCATCAGCACACGGTTTTCGTAGTCGATGCGCAGCACGACGGCCAGCGCCACCACGTTCATCAGGATGGCCGAGCCGCCGAAGCTCATCAGTGGCAAGGTCAAGCCCTTGGTCGGCAGCGCGCCGAGGTTCACGCCCATGTTGATGAAGGTCTGGAAGCCGATCCAGATGCCGACACCCTGCGCCACCAGGCCGGAGAACACACGGTCGAGCGCGATGGCCTGGCGGCCGATGTGCATGACCCGCCGCGTGAGCCAGAGAAACAGGCCGATCGCGAGCAGCACGCCGACCAAGCCGAATTCCTCGCCGATCACGGCGAGCAGGAAGTCGGTGTGCGCTTCGGGCAGCCAGTGGAGCTTTTCGACGCTGCCGCCGAGGCCGACGCCGAAGACTTCGCCGCGCCCGATCGCGATCAGCGAATGCGACAGCTGATAGCCCTTGCCGAGCGCGTGCTCCTCGCTCCAAGGGTCGAGGTACGCGAAGATCCGTTCGCGGCGCCACGGGCTCGTCGCCACGATGGTGCCGAAGGCGATGACCACCAGCGTGGCGATCACGAAGAACATGCGGGCGTTGACGCCGCCCAGGAAGAGGATGCCCATCGCGATGACCGCGATCACCATGAAGGCGCCCATGTCGGGCTCGGCCATCACCAGCATGCCGACCACCACGACCGCAACGCCCATCGGCAGCACGGCGCGGAAGAAGCGCTCCTTGATCTCCATCTTGCGCACCATGTAGCTGGCGGCATAGAAGATCATTGCGAGCTTGGCCAGCTCCGAGGGCTGGAAGCGCATGAAGCCGAGCGGCAGCCAGCGGCGCGCGCCATTGACGTTGATGCCAATGTGCGGAATGAGCACTGCCATCAGAAGCAGCAGCGACACCACGAAGAGCCACGGCGCCGCGCGCTCCCAGGTCTTCATCGGCACCTGGAAGGTCAGCAGGCCCGCCACGAAGGCGATCGCGAGCGAAGCCGCGTGCCGCGTAAGGAAGAAGGTGGGGCTGTAACCGGCGCGCGCGAACCGCGGGTTGTCGGGCAGGGCGATGGATGCCGAATACACCATCACCAGCCCCCATGCCAGGAGCGCGAGCGTGACCCAGACCAGGGCTTGGTCGAAGCCGAGCACGCGGACGGGCACCGCCTTGGTCTGCGTCATGCCGGCGTTGCCCAGGCGCACCGGCAGATGCATGGGCAGTGCGTCGATGCCGCTCTTGGCGCGGCTGAACCAGCCGCTGAAGCGGCCGGTCTTGTTCGGCGTTGCGGCTGCCGTCGTGGTCATGCCGCCTCCCCCGTGTCGTCGCCACGCGGCGTTTCGGCAAGCGCCTCGACGGCCTCGCAGAAGACGGCGGCGCGGTGGGCGTAGTCCTTGAACATGTCGAAGCTCGCGCAGGCCGGCGAAAGCAGCACGGCATCGCCGGGATGCGCGCGGCCGGCAGCCATGATCACGGCTTCGGACAAGGACGCGGCGGACTGCATCGAGATGCCGGTGGACGCGAGCGCGGCCTCGATCAGCGGCGCATCGCGGCCGATGAGAACGACGGCACGCGCGTACTCGCGAACCGGCGCGGCCAGCGGCGCGAAGTCCTGGCCCTTGCCCTCGCCGCCGAGGATCACGACGACCTTGCGTTCCTCGCCGAGCCCAACCAGCGCCGCGACCGTCGCGCCGACGTTGGTGCCCTTGCTGTCGTCGAAGTACTCGACTTCGTCCACGATGGCTACCGGCTCGACCCGGTGCGGCTCGCCGCGGTACTCGCGCAGACCATAGAGCATCGGTGCAAGCTGGCAGCCGGCCGCCGTTGCGAGCGCCAGCGACGCCAGCGCGTTGAGCGCGTTGTGGCGGCCGCGGATGCGCAAGGCATTGGCGGGCATCAGGCGCTGGAAGTAGATCTCTTCTTCTTCGGCGGCAGCGCCGCGCTTGCGCTTCTGCGTCTCGTCGGCTTCCAGCGCCCGGACCAGCCAGGCCATGCCGTGGAGTCGCTCGATGCCATAGTCGCCGGGGCGCTTCGGCATGTCGGCGCCGAAGGTGATCACGGTACGCGCAACCTGGCCCTTGGGCAGCTTGACGGGCGCGGGCCGCATGGCCATGACTGCTTCGTCGTCGCGATTGAGCAGCATCGTGCCCTTCTTGCCGAAGACGCGTGCCTTGGCCGCCGCGTAGGCTGCCATGTCGCCGTGCCAGTCGAGGTGGTCTTGCGACAGGTTCAGCACCGTGGCCGCCGTCGGCTCGAAGCCTTCGACACCGTCGAGCTGGAAGCTGGACAACTCCAGCACCCAGACGTCCGGCAGTGTCTCGGCGTCCATGCGGGCCGACAGCGTGTCGAGCAAGGTGGGGCCGATGTTGCCGGCGACCGCGACCGTCTTGCCGGCGCGCTCCACCAGCTGGCCCGTGAGCGCGGTGACCGTGGTCTTGCCATTGGTGCCGGTGACTGCCAGCACCGCCGGGGTGTAGCCCTTTGGCTCCGGCGGCGGGATGATGACTTCAGGGAGCGGCGCGAAGGAATCGTCGTCCTCGTCGGGCGTTGTGGCGGGCTCTGCAGGCTCTGCGGCTTCGGCGGCATCCTGGACCGGGGTTTCCGATTCTTCCGCCGGCAACGCCTCGGCCGGTGCCTCGACGGCATCGACGGTCTCAGGCACCTCCGCAACTTCGACAATGCGCAAGTCCGCGAGCGCGCGTGCAAACAGATCCAGTTCGCCTCCCACCGGCAGGCCCACCGCCTTGGCCGCGTTGACCACGACAGCCACCGATTCCGGAGATAGCCCCGGCGAGCGGTACACGGCGCGAATCGGCGTGCCTTCCACCATCGCGGCCGAGAACGGCCCGCCGACGAACACCGCATCGGGCAACTCGTCGCGCAGCGTTGCCAGTTGCGGCGGCGCTTCGCGCGTATCGGCCACAGTGACCTTCGCGCCATGGCGCATGCACCAGCGCGCCATCGCCAGCCCGGACGCACCGAGGCCCAGGATGAGAACGTGGAGGTCTTCGAGGTGCCGCATCGTCTTAACGCAGCTTCAGGGTGGAAAGGCCCACGAGGCACAACAGCATCGTGATGATCCAGAAGCGCACCACGACCTGCGTCTCGCGCCAGCCGCTCTTTTCGAAGTGGTGGTGCAGCGGTGCCATCTTGAGCACGCGCCGTCCTTCGCCGAAGCGCTTCTTGGTGTACTTGAAGTACGTGACCTGCGCCATCACCGAGATCGCCTCGACCACGAAGATGCCACCCATCACGAAGAACACGATCTCCTGCCGCACGATGACGGCGATGGTGCCGAGCGCGCCGCCGAGCGCGAGCGCGCCCACGTCGCCCATGAACACCTGCGCCGGATGCGTGTTGAACCACAGGAACGCGAGTCCCGCGCCAGCCATGGCCGAGCAGAACACCAGCAGTTCGCCCGACCCCGGGATGTGCGGGAAGAGCAGGTAGCGCGAATACACCGCGCTGCCCGTGACGTACGCGAACACGCCGAGGGCGGAACCAACCATCACGACCGGCATGATCGCCAGGCCGTCCAAGCCGTCGGTGAGGTTCACCGCATTGCTCGCGCCGACGATCACCAGATAGGTCAGGATCACGAAGCCGATGCCGCCCAGCGGGTAGCTCACTTCCTTGAAGAAGGGCACCAGCAGGTTGATCTTCGGCGGAAAGTCCAGGTCGAAGCCCGAGCGGACCCAGGTGAAGAACAGTTCGAGCACGCGCCAGTTGGAGCTCTCGGAGATGCTGAAGAGCAGGTAGAAGCCCGCCACCAGCCCGACCACCGACTGCCAGAAATACTTCTCGCGCGAACGCATCCCCTCCGGATCCTTGCGCACCACCTTGCGCCAGTCATCGACCCAACCGATCGCGCCGAAGCCCAGCGTGACCCACAGGACGATCCAGACGAAGCGATTCGACAGGTCGAACCACAGCAGGGTCGAGAAGGCGATCGAGAACAGCACGAGCACGCCACCCATGGTCGGTGTTCCGCTCTTGGTCAGGTGGGTCTCCATGCCGTAGCTGCGTACCTGCTGGCCGATCTTGAGCGCCGTGAGGCGACTGATCACATAAGGGCCGGCGGCCAGGCCGAGCAGCAGCGCAGTCAGCGCCGCCATCAGCGCACGGAAGGTGAGGTATTGAAAGACGCGCAGGAAACCGAACTCCGGCGAGACCGTCTGCAGCCATTGGGCGAGGGTCATCAGCATGATGTGAACGGGCGCGGCTCATGCGGCATGACCGGCCTCCTTGTCTTGTTGTTGTGAGGCAGCGGCAATGGCCTGGACCACGCGCTCCATCTGCATGAAGCGCGATCCCTTCACCAGCACGCTCGCAGTGCCCGGCAATTGCGCGAGCACGGCCGCATTGAGAGAGTCGATGTCGTCGAAGTGGCGGGCGTCGGCGTCGCTCGCGCCCGCGAAGGCGGCGATGCTGTGCACCGATTCCTTGCCGAGTGCGAAGACGGTCTCGATGCCACGCTCGCGCGCCCACGCACCGACTTCGGCATGGAACTGCGGGCCCTGGTCACCGACTTCGCCCATGTCGCCGAGCACCAGAACGCGCGGGCCCGGCAGGCTGGCGAGCACGTCGACGGCGGCGCGCATCGAATCAGGGTTCGCGTTGTAGGTGTCGTCGACCAGGGTGATCGTGCGCTCGCCGGCAAAGCGGAGTTCAGTGGCCTTGGAACGCCCCTTGACCGGCTCGAACGCAGCGAGACCCTCGGCGATCTTGTCGAGCGATACGCCGCTCGCCAGCGAACAGGCGATCGCCGCCAGTGCATTGACCACGTTGTGGCGGCCGGCGATGCGCAGCGTGCTGCGCACCTCGCCCAGGGGCGTGCGGGCCTCGAACTGCCAAGCGCCGTGCTGCCAGTCGGCGGCCACCAGCGCGATGTCGGCGTCCTCATGCTCGCCGAAGGTCAGGCAGCGGCGGGTCGCGCCTTCGTGCGCGATCTCGTTCCACAGCGGTGTGAATTCGTCGCCGTACGGGAACACCGCGGTGCCCTCGGTTGGCAGGGCGGCGAAGATGGACGCGTTCTCGCGCGCGACGGCCTCGACCGTGGCCATGAATTCCTGGTGTTCACGCTGTGCGTTGTTGACCAGCGCGATATTGGGCCGCGAGATCGCGGCCAGCCGCGCGATCTCGCCCGGATGGTTCATGCCCAGCTCGACCACCGAACGCTGGTGGCGCGGGCGCAGGCGCAGCAGGGTCAGCGGCACGCCGATCTCGTTGTTGAAGTTGCCCGCCGTCGCAAGAGCGCCTTCGCCACAGGCCGTGCGCAGGATCGACGCGATCATCTGCGTCACGGTGGTCTTGCCGTTGCTGCCGGTAACGGCAATCAAGGGCAGTTCGAACTGGGAGCGCCAGCCGGACGCCAGCGCGCCGAGTGCGGCCAGGGTATCCGGCACCTCGAGTCCGGCGAGCCCGGCGGCTTCGAGCCCACGATGGGCAATGGCCGCCACCGCGCCGTGCGAGCGCGCGTCGGCCAGGAAGTCGTTGGCATCGAAACGTTCGCCCTTCAGCGCGACGAACAGGTCGCCAGCCGCGAGGGTGCGCGTGTCGGTGTGCACGCGGAGGATCGGCGTGGCGGCATCGCCGACGAGGCGCGCCCCGGGGATCCACGCCTGGGCCTGGCCGAGGGTCATCATGGGCACGGGTGCATCGGTCATACCGCGCTCCTCCGTGTCAGTGCATCGATCGCATGAGTGCGATCGGAGAAGGCGATGCGTTCGCCCGCGATTTCCTGCCACGCCTCGTGGCCCCGCCCTGCGAGCAGCACCACGTCTTCGGGCCGGGCCTGGGCCAGCGTGTCGGCAATCGCCTTCGCGCGATCGGGCTCGACCTGGGCGGCCTCGGGCCGTGCCAGGCCCAGCAAGATCTGGCTGATGATCGCTGCGGGCTTCTCGCTGCGCGGGTTGTCGCTGGTGACAACCACGCGGTCGGCCTGAGCTTCCGCCACCGCGGCCATCATGGGACGCTTGGCGTTGTCGCGATCGCCCCCGCAACCGAATATGCACCACAGCGCACCACCGCGCTGCTTCGTCAGTGGCCGCAGACCGGCGAGCGCCTTGTCGAGCGCGTCCGGTGTGTGGGCGTAGTCGACGACGGCCAACGGGTGGCCGGGCACGCTCAGGCGCTCCATGCGGCCCGGCACGCTGTCGAGCCCTGTGCACGCTTGCACGGCCTCTTCGAGCGACAGGCCGAGCGCGCGCAGGGTGCCGAGCACGCCCAGCAGATTCGCGACGTTGTATTGGCCGATCAATTGCGTCGACAGATGCTGCGTCGCCGCGCCCTGCTCCACCACGGAGAAGTGGAGGCCTTGCGCGTCGTAGCCGACGTCCTCGGCCCTCAGCCGCGCCGGGGCGCCTTCGGCCGACACGGTCCAGATATCGAGTGCCCCGACACCGGTCTCGACGAGATTGCCGACGAGTGAGGCGCCGTGCAAATCGTCGATGTTGACGACGGCCGCGCGCAGGCCTGGCCAGCGGAAAAGTTCAGCCTTGGCTTGCCAGTAGGCGTCCATGCTGCCGTGATAGTCCAGATGATCCTGCGTGAAATTGGTGAACACCGCAACGGCGATGCGCGTGCCGTCGAGCCGGCGCTCCACGATGCCGATGGACGAGGCCTCGATGGCGCAGGCGCGGAACCGGCGGTCCGCGAAGCCGCGCAGCTCGCGCTGCAGCAGCACCGGGTCGGGCGTGGTCAAGCCGGTGTAGGTGAGTTCAGGCGGAACGCCGACGCCCAATGTGCCAACGACGGCGCACGGCGTATCGACCGAATGTGCCGCCGACGACGACAAGGCTTGTGCCAGCCACCACGCGGTGGAAGTCTTGCCGTTGGTACCAGTGACGGCCAGGACGTCGAGCTGCGTCGACGGCATGTCGTAATAGGCTGCGGCGATCGGTCCGGTTGCGGCCTTCAGGCCGGGGTAAGTGGCGATGGCCTCACCCTCGAAACCGAATGCTGCGCAGCCCTCTTCCTCGACCAGGCAAGCCACCGCGCCTTGCGCCAGCGCGGCTGCCACATAGCGCCGGCCGTCCGTCGCGGCGCCGGGCCAGGCGATGAAACCATCGCCCGCAGCCACCGCGCGGCTGTCGGCGTGCAGCACGCCGCGCACGCGGGACCGGAGCCAGCGTGCGGCTTCGTCGGGGCTGCGAAGCGTCATCGTCATCAGAAGCTCTCTTCCACACCCTTGGTCACGACCAGGGGTTTGACCGCGAGGTCGGGCGGTACGTTCATCATGCGCAGCGTCTGTTGCACGACTTCGCTGAAGACGGGCGCTGCGACGAGGCCGCCGAAATACTGGCCGTTGCTCGGCTCGTCGATCATGACCGCCACGATGATGCGCGGCTTGTCGATCGGCGCCATGCCCGTGAACCAGGAGCGGTATTGCTTGCTGGCGTAGCCCCTGCCGACCTGCTTGTGGGCCGTCCCGGACTTGCCGCCCACCGAGTAGCCGATGGTCTGCGCGAGCGGGCCGGTGCCGCCCGGGCCGGCCGCCATCTGCAGCATCTTGCGCACCGCCAGCGCGTTCTGCGCGGAAAAGACCTTTACGCCAACCGCCGGCTCGCTGCTCTTGAGAATGGTCGCCGCGATGACGTCGCCATCGTGCGCGAATGCCGTGTACGAATGCGCCATCTGGAACAGCGACGCCGACAGGCCGTAGCCGTAGGCCATCGTCGCCTGCTCGACCGGCTTCCAGGACTTCCACGGACGCAGGCGGCCCGTGACCGCACCCGGAAACTGGATCTGCGGCTTCTGTCCGTAGCCCAGCGCCGTGTAGGTGTCCCACATCTCGTGAGGCGTCATCTTCTGGGCGATCTTCAGCGCGCCGATGTTGCTCGACTTCTGGATCACGCCCTCGACGGTCAGCGACCCGTAGTTGTGGGTGTCGCTGATGGTGAAGCCGCCCAGGCTGTAGCGGCCCGGCGCGGTATCGATCACGGTCTGCGGCTTGATCCGGCCGGCTTCGAGCGCCATTCCAACGGTGATCGGCTTCATCGTCGAGCCAGGCTCGAAGACGTCGGTCATCGCCCGGTTGCGAAGCTGCTCGCCGGTGAGGTTCTGGCGCTTGTCGGGCACGTAGCTCGGGTAGTTGGCCAGCGCCAACACCTCGCCCGTGATCGTGTCGAGCACGACCACGCTGCCGGCCTTGGCCTTGTGCATCGTCACGGCGTCGCGCAGCTTCTGGTAGGCGAAGAACTGCACCTTGCTGTCGACGCTGAGTTGGATGTCCTTGCCGTCCACCGGCGGCACCTGCTCGCCCACGCCCTCGACGACGCGTCCGAGCCGGTCCTTGATCACTCGGCGCGAACCGGCCTTGCCCGCCAAGTCCTTGTTGAAGGCGAGTTCGATGCCTTCCTGGCCGTTGTCCTCGACATTGGTGAAGCCCACCACGTGCGCGGCCGCCTCGCCCTCGGGGTACTGGCGCTTGTATTCCTTGCGCTGGTAGATGCCCTTGATGTTGAGCGCGGCGATCTGCTTGGCGATGGGTTCGTCGACCTGGCGCTTGATCCAGACGAAGGTCTTGTCCTCGTCTTCCAGCTTCTTGTCGAAATCCTTCTGCGGCATGCCGAGCAGCTTCGCGACCTGCCTGAGCTTGGCCTTGACTTCGGGATCGTCGCGCTCGACGTCCTCCGGGATCGCCCAGATGCTGGGCGCGACGACGCTCGAAGCCAGCAGCAGGCCGTTGCGGTCGAGGATGCGGCCGCGATTGGCCGGCAGTTCCAGCGTGCGGGTGAAGCGAACTTCCCCCTGGCGCTGGAAGAAGGCATTGCCGATCACCTGCACGTACGCCGCGCGTGCGGCCAGCACACCGAAGCCGAGCGCGATGCCGGCGACGATGAACTTGCTGCGCCAGACCGGCGTCTTGCTCGCGAGCAAGGGGCTGGTCGTGTACTGGACGCTGCGGCTGCGGCGAGGCATTTAATGAGCCCCCTTCGTCGAAGCCGTGCGCGGTGCCGGCGCCGTCGGCGCCGGTGCGGCGACCGCCGGAATCACGGTGCCGTCCTGCCGCACGTACTGCGTGATGGCCGGCGTGGTCGTGCGCATCTTGAGCTGCTCCTTGGCCAGCTTCTCGACGCGCAGGGGCGTGGCCTGCGCGCGCTTCTCGACCTGTAGCCGATCCTGGTCCAGCTCGAGGCGACGAGCCTCCAGCTCGATGCGGTGCAGTTCGGTATAGAGCTGGCGCGACATGTACTGCGTATGGACGAGAAAAATCGCCGAGGCCAGCACGGCGATCAGAAGAAGCAGGTTGAGTCGAGTCATGTCAACTCTCCGCCGTGCGCTCGGCCACGCGCAGGATCGCGCTGCGTGAGCGCGGATTGCCGTCGACTTCGGCCTGCGAAGGCTTGATGCGCCCCAGGGCACGCAGTTTCATCGCTTTCGGCACGGCAAAAGGCGCGCGGCGGTCGTAGACCTCGCGCGAATGCCTGGCGATGAACTGCTTCACGATGCGATCTTCCAGCGAGTGGAAGCTGATCACCGCGAGCCGGCCTTGGGGTTGCAACACGGCAAGACTCGCTTCTAGCGCCTGTTGCAGCTCTTCAAGCTCGGCGTTGATGAAAATCCGAAGAGCCTGAAATGTGCGCGTTGCAGGGTTCTGGCCCGGCTCGCGGGTTTTGACCGTGCCAGCCACGAGCTCGGCCAGCTCGGTGGTGGTTGAAACTGGGCCCCGTTCTTGTCGGCGAGCAACAATCGCCTTTGCAATCTGAACAGCAAACCGTTCTTCGCCATAGTCACGAATCACCTCCGCAATCTGCTGTGTTTCGGCCGTTGCCAGCCACTCGGCCACGCTCTCGCCGCGCGTGGTGTCCATGCGCATATCGAGCGGGCCGTCGAAACGAAAAGAAAAACCCCGTGCGGGGTTGTCGATCTGGGGAGAGCTGACACCGAGGTCCATCAGAAGACCTGACACACTCGCTGGCGGTAATTCCCCCAGGTCCTTGAATCCCTGGTGGCGGATGGAAAAACGCGCATCTTCGATGCGCGCTGCTTCGGCCACCGCTTCCGCGTCCTTGTCGAACGCAATCAGCCGGCCCGACGGCCCTAGCCTTTCCAGGATCGCGCGGCTGTGGCCGCCACGCCCGAAGGTCGCATCCACGTAGGTGCCGGTGACGTCCGAACCTTCCGGAAAGAGGGCGTCCACCGCTTCGTTCAACAAGACGGTCGTATGAATCCATGGCTGTTCCACGTTGGGCCTCAGAACGAAAAGTCCTGGAACACGTCAGGCATTTCGCCTTGGGTGGCTTCTCCTTCCTTGGCCTCGTAGGTGGCCTTGTCCCAGAGCTCGAAGTGGTTGCCCATGCCGAGCAGGAGCGCATCGCGGGTGATGCCTGTGGCAGCGCGCAGCTCGGGCGACACGAGCACGCGGCCGGTGCCGTCCATTTCGACATCCATGGCATTGCCGAGAAAGACGCGCTTCCACCACTGTGCCGACATCGGAAGTGCCGCGATGCGCTCGCGAAACTTTTCCCACTCGGGGCGCGGGAACACCATCAGGCAGCCGTGGGGATGCTTGGTGATCGTGAGCTGGCCGGCCGCGGTCGCGCTCAAGACGTCACGATGCCGGGTCGGCACGGAAAGCCGACCCTTTGCATCCAGACTGAGCGATGAAGCGCCTTGAAACACGAACACGAGACCCCGGTGTTGGGAGGCGTCGCGCGCCCGAAAGAGGCACTGCTCGACACTTTTTCCCACTTAACTGCACTTTTTTGCACTGTAGCAGGAAACGCCTACTGCGCAATGGAAGGCTGTGGGAATTTTTTGTAATGGAATCAATGACTTAGCGGTGTTTTTGCAACCGCCAAAAACCGAATCCCGTTGCAAATGAAGCACTTAGCTCACGCAGTGAATGTGTTGCGTGAAGCACCGGTAAGCAAGGGCCTACATCAGAGGATGAATCTGGAAAGGTCTTCGTCGTGACTTAGTGCCGCCAGCCGTGCGTCGACATAGGCCGCATCGATGTGCACGGCTTGGCCGCCAAGTTTGGTGGCGCCGAAGCTCACTTCGTCGAGCAGGCGCTCCATGACCGTCGACAACCGGCGCGCGCCGATGTTTTCGGTGCGCTCGTTGACGTCGAAAGCGATGCTCGCGAGCCGTGTGATGCCTTCCGGCGTGAACTCCAGCGTCACGCCCTCCGTGGCGAGCAGCGCCTGGTACTGCTTGACCAGCGATGCCTGCGTCTGCGTGAGGATGCTTTCGAAATCGGCGACCGACAGCGATTGCAGTTCCACCCGGATCGGAAAGCGCCCTTGCAGTTCGGGAATCAGGTCGCTCGGCTTGCTCAGGTGGAACGCGCCGCTCGCGATGAAGAGGATGTGATCGGTGCGGACCACGCCGTACTTCGTGCTCACTGCCGTGCCCTCGACCAGCGGTAGAAGGTCGCGCTGGACGCCCTGGCGCGACACGTCGGCGCCCTGCGCCTCGCTGCGCGTGGCGACCTTGTCGATCTCGTCGATGAAGACGATGCCGTTTTGCTCGGCGTTGTGGATGGCCTGGGCGCGGATCTCGTCCTCGTTGACCAGCTTGGCGGCCTCCTCATCGATCAGCAGGCGCATCGCCTCGGCGATCTTGAGCTTGCGCGTCTTGCGCTTGCCCTGCCCGAGCTGGCCGAACATGCCGCGCAGTTGCTCGGTCATTTCCTCCATGCCGGCCGGCCCCATGATCTCGAGCGGCGTGCGCGCGTCGGCGAGATCGATCTCGATCTCCTTGTCGTCGAGTTCGTGCTGGCGCAACTTCTTGCGGAAGGCCTGCCGCGTGGCATTGCTGCCGTCTGCGACCGTGCCATCGACCGTACGGGCCGGCGGCAGCAGCACGTCGAGGATGCGCTCCTCGGCGCCGTCCTCGGCCCGCATTCGGACCTTGGCGCTTTCGGCCTCGCGCGTCTGCTTGACTGCAATCTCGGCCAGGTCGCGAACGATCGAATCGACGTCCTTGCCGACATAGCCCACTTCGGTGAACTTGGTCGCCTCGACCTTGATGAAGGGTGCGTCGGCTAGGCGCGCCAGCCGGCGCGCGATCTCGGTCTTGCCCACGCCGGTGGGGCCGATCATGAGGATGTTCTTGGGCGTGATCTCTGAACGCAGCTTTTCCTCGACCTGCTGGCGGCGCCAGCGATTGCGCAGCGCGATGGCCACGGCGCGCTTGGCGTCAGGCTGGCCGACGATGTGGCGATCGAGCTCGGAGACGATTTCCTGGGGGGTCATGGACATGGGTTCACTCGATCCGTCTCACAGGCTTTCGACTGTGTGGTGCATGTTGGTGTAGATGCAGAGTTCGCCCGCGATTTCCAGCGCCTTCTTGACGATCTGGTCGGCGGGCATCTCCGTGTGGTCGACCAGCGCCTTGGCCGCAGCCTGCGCGTAGGCGCCGCCAGAGCCGATCGCGATGATGCCGTTCTCCGGCTCCAGCACGTCACCGTTGCCGGTGATGATCAGCGACGTGGTCGCATCGGCGACGGCCAGCATGGCTTCGAGGCGGCGCAGGACGCGGTCGGTGCGCCAGTCTTTCGTGAGTTCGATGGCGGCGCGGGCCAGGTGCCCCTGGTGCTTCTCGAGCTTGGCCTCGAAGCGCTCGAACAGCGTGAATGCGTCGGCCGTTGCGCCAGCAAAGCCGGCGAGGACCTTGCCGTGATAGAGGCGGCGCACCTTGCGCGCACTGCCCTTGATGACGATGTTGCCCAGCGTGACCTGGCCGTCGCCGCCGATGGCCACCTGGTCGGCACCTGCAGCGGTCTTGCGGCGCACGCTGATGATGGTGGTTCCGTGAAATTGTTCCATGGAACATTATCTCGCCCCCAGGCTTGCCCACTTCGTGTGGCCGCCCACCCCCTGACCGGGGGCAATACCGGCGGACCGGCGAAGCCGGTTCCGCGGTATTTCTGGATGGGGATTCCGAGGGGCGCAAGGGCGTCGCCGGTGGAGTCGGCTGCCCCCAAAGAAGGGCCGAGCCTGGGCGCTACTCTTTGATTTTGACAGTGGCGTGGTCGGCGATACCGATCACGTTGAAGAAGGCGGCGATCAGGCGGTGGGCGTCGACGAACTGGAGCTCGTGGCCGCGCGCGTGGTGGGCGCTGGCCCAGTTCAGGAGCGAGCCTCCGGCGGCGAAATCGACGCGGACGAGCGCCGAGCAGGAGATCGTCGGCGTCGATTCGCCGGTCAGTTCCTCGTCGAGACGCTGCCAGGTCGACAGCGATTCGCCGATCAGATCGCCTGCGAGCACGGACTGGCCGGCGCCAACGAGGGGCGCCGGTTCGGGTTCGTCGTGGCTGGCCGCTAGCGAGAAGCTCGGGGCCACTGGCTTGATGGCGCCCGGGATGTCGAGCGCGGCATAGTCGCCCTTGGGATCTTCCCAGGGAGGCGGCGACACCTCATAGGTGATGCAGTAATTAAGCGCCAGGAGTTCGAACTCATCAGCCCGGTGCATCACGCGCAAGGCCGCCATGTGCAATTGCCACCAGACGGCATCGACGCTGCGGTCGTTGGCCGGCGTGGCTTCGGCGAGCACGAGCAGCAACTGGTCTGCTGCCGCAAAGCGCAGTTGGACGGTCGAATCCGCCCAGTGCGTGAACAGGGCACGCAGCGGACCCGCGGCGTCACCCTCGATGGATCGGAGGACGCTCCAGTCGAGCTTCCAGGAAGGGCCGGCGGCGCCGAGCGCGCGCGTGAGGCCCATCAACCCTTCGCGGGTGAGGCGCGAAGGGCTCGACCAGTCGGCGTCGCCGGCCGCCTGAGGGGCGACGGGCCTGGCCTGGGCCGCGGCCGACGCACGGGCGGTGTTCGCCAAGGCGCGGAACGAAATCCATTCGGGCGCAGCGCGCTTCATGCGCTGCGCATAGCGCGTGCTGGTGGCGACGAACTTCTCGTCGTCGCCGGTCGCGCGGTACAGGTCGAGCAAGGTGCGCCACGTGTCGTCGTGATCGTTCGTCGGACTGTCCGGCGCGAGCGCCTGAAGCAGAATGGCTTCGGCACCGGCGTCATCGCCATGGGCAAAGCGGATCGACGCTTCCTCGATGCAGCCGTCGTGTGCGGGCAGCTGAACCTGCTGTCCAGGGGCGGTGCCCTGCGGCACGCCGGGCACGGTGTCGGCGTAGGCGCGTGCGTGCTGCGCGGCCATGTGCCCGCCCTCGGCCGGAGCGCCCTCGGCGTCCGACTCGCTGCGGGGGCCGCGCGCCTTCCACCATTGCTGCGACATCTGCTCTTCGATCTCGTCGATCTTCTTGAGCGTGAGCGCCCGCCCCTCGGTCTTGCCGGAGGTGCTGCTGACATTGAAGGAGGATGGCGTCGCGGCGGGACCACCCGCCGCCTCGCGCTGCCGAAGCTTGCGCAGCATGTCGAACTCTCGGCGGCGCACGAAATCATTGCGCTGCCGACGCTCGATCATCTCCTTGAGCATTTCACGGCTGTAGCCGTTTTCGAGGGTCGACGAGTCATCGGCGTCGAGCTCGGACCAATCCTTGAGCGGATTGCGCACGAACTTCGCCACTTTGGACAGCAAGCGACCGGTTTCTTCCTTGGCCATGCTCAGTGTCTCCCTTCGGCCCTTGTCATCGGTGCCGAAATCAATCCCCGAACATTTTCTGTTTCAGTTCGCGGCGCTGCTGGGCCTCCAGCGACAGCGTGGCGGTCGGGCGGGCCAGCAGGCGGCCGACGCCGATGGGCTCGCCGGTTTCGTCGCAGTAGCCGTAGTCGCCGGCGTCGATGCGCTGGATCGACTGCTCGATCTTCTTCAGGAGCTTGCGTTCGCGGTCGCGCGTGCGCAGTTCGAGCGCGTGCTCTTCCTCGATGGTGGCGCGGTCGGCAGGATCGGGCACGACCACGGTGTCTTCACGCAGATGCTCGGTCGTCTCGCCGGCGTTCTCGAGGATGCCGCGCTTGAGTTCCTGCAGCTTCAGGCGGAAGTACGCCATCTGCTTTTCGTTCATGTACTCCGAATCCGGCATCGCGATCACTTCGGCGTCGGTCAGCTCTTCGGCCGATTTGGCCTTCCAGTTGTTGGCGAGCTTCGGGTCTTTCTTGACCGCGACCGGTGGCGGAGGCACCAGCGCGGTCGAAGTGATCTGCACGAAGCTGGATTTGGCCGCGGTGGAAGCCACCGATTGCGGCATGGACGGCACGGTCAACTGCGACAGCCGCGACACGCGCCCGCCGCGTGCGGGTGCAGGCGCGGTGGTGCTGGCGGTCGTGGGAGGTGTCGCCGTGGTGGAAGAAGAGGCGGCAGCCGTTTTTTTCATGGGAGTCGATGGTGCAGGTGGCGCGGCCTGGGGGCCGGCCGGTTTGGATGACGGGGCACTCGCATTCGCCGCTTTGGCCTTGCTTGTGGCAGGGGCCTTCGACGGCGCAGCGGGCTTGGCGGCGGAAACCTTCTTTGCCGCGGGCACAGCCTGCTTGGCAACCGACGTCTTCTTGACGGCCGGTTTCGGCGCGGGCTTGGCTTTGGCGGCAGGCTTCTTCACAGTGACTGGCTCCTTCGACGATCTCGAACGCACATTCAATGGGTGTCTTCCCCATGGAATCCACGTCGCCTGTCGGTCTCGCGGAGCCCATGTTGTCAGGGTGCTCGCCGATGGCGAACCCCGGGGTTATACCCCCGAAATCAGCCCAGGAACGCACTCAGTCCTATGCTGGAAGTCACACTTCGTCCCAAAGAAGAACGGGGCATGCCTCCGCAACAGGCGCGCGATTGTATAGAGAACTCAGGCCGCTCGGGGAATCAGACGAGACACTGGTCGAGACCCTGTTCCAGGATCTCGCGCGGCAGGTCGATGCCGATGAATACCATGCGGCTGTTGCGCTTTTCGTCGGGGCCCCAAGCGGGGCCGAGGTCGCTGCCCATGAGCTGGTGCACGCCCTGGAAAATCACCTTGCGTTCGGTGCCTTGCATGTGCAGGACGCCCTTGTAGCGCAGCATGCGCGGACCGTAGATATTCACGATCGCGCCCAGGAAATCCTCCAGGCGGGCCGGGTCGAAAGCACGGTCGGAGCGGTAGACGAAGCTCTTGACGTCATCGTCATGGTGATGGTGGTGGCCATGGCCTTCGTGCGCGTGCGAGGGGTGGTCGCAATCTTCTCCATGCACGTGATCATGGTCGTGCTCGTCTTCTTCCTTGAGGAAGTCCGGATCGATGTCGAGCTTGGCATTGAGGTTGAAGCCACGCAGGTCGAACACATCCTTCAGCGGGACTTCGCCGAAATGCACCTTCTGTTGCGGCGCGCGCGGATTCATGTGCTTCAACCGATGGATCAGCGCTTCGGTTTCGTCGGCCGCGACCAGGTCGCTCTTGCTGATGAAGATCTGATCGGCAAAGCCGACCTGGCGACGCGCTTCCTGGCGGTCGTTGAGTTGCTGGGGGGCATGCTTGGCATCCACCAGCGTGAGGATCGAGTCCAGCAGATAGCTCTCGGCGATCTCGTCGTCCATGAAAAAGGTCTGCGCCACGGGGCCCGGATCGGCCAGGCCGGTGGTCTCGATCACGACGCGATCGAAATCGAGCAGGCCCTTGCGCTTCTTGGCCGCCAGCAATTGCAGCGCCTCGCGCAGGTCCTCACGGATCGTGCAACAGATGCAACCGTTGCTCATCTGGACGATCTGCTCCTTCGACTCGGTGACGAGGATGTCGGTGTCGATGTTTTCCTCGCCGAATTCGTTCTCGATCACCGCGATCTTCTGGCCGTGCGCCTCGCTCAGGATGCGCTTGAGCAGGGTCGTCTTGCCGGAGCCGAGGAAGCCGGTGAGGATGGTGGCGGGAATAAGGGCCATGGAGTGCTCCGGAGATCAGGATTCGGGGAAAGGCGGAAAGTTTAGCGACGGCGCCGCGGCCACGCTTCGGCAAGGTCAAACGCTATTTGCGCACCACGACGAGGCCTTTCAAGTACTCGCCCTCGGGAAACTCGATGGTCATGGGATGGTCGGGCGCCGCTCCGAGGCGCTCGGTGATGTAGCCGTCGACGCCGGCGTCGATGCCCGCGGAGGCCACGATCTTGTGGAACAGGTCGGCGCCGATGCCGCCGGAGCACGAGAAAGTGAGCAGATGCCCACCTGGCGCCAGCAGCTTGAACGCCTGCCGGTTGAGGTCCTTGTAGGCTCGCGCGGCGCGCTCGGCATGCGCCACCGTCGGAGCGAACTTCGGCGGATCGAGCACGATGGCGTCGAAAGTGCGGCCCTCCTCGACGAAACGGCGCAGTGTGGCATTGACGTCGGCATCGAGAAACTCCGTGCAGGCGCCCTCGAAGCCGTTGAGCGCCACATGGGCACGGGCCCGCTCCAGCGCAGGCAGCGATGAATCGATGGAAATCAGTTCCGCGCCTTCGACCGCGCCCGCCGCCTTCAGGCCGGCCAGTGCGGCGACGGTGAAACCGCCCGTGTAGCAGAAGCAATTCAGCACACGCCGGAATCTGCGATGCGTCGCCAGTTCGGCGAATCGCTGGCGGCTGTCGCGCTGGTCGAGGTAGAAGCCGGTCTTGTGGCCCGTAGCGACGTCGAGCGTCAGCCGCCAATCGTGCTCCCGGATGGTAATTTCGGTCGGCCCGCTACCACGCAGCCAGCCCGTCACGGGTTTCAGCCCTTCGCGCTCCCGGCCGCTTGCATCAGACCGCTCATAGAGCTTCTCGAGCCCCGTCGCGGCCAGCAGCGCATCGGCCAGCACCAGCTTCCAGCGCTCGACGCCCGCCGAGAGGAACTGCGCCACCAGCGTGTCCCCATAGCGATCGACGATCAGGCCCGGCAGACCATCGGCCTCGCCGTGGATCAGGCGCACGCCGTCGCTCTGCAGATCGAACACGCTCCGCGCGTCCACCGCACTAGCCACCCGCGCCGCGAGGAATGCCGCATCGATGCGATGTTTTTCATCGAAGCTCCACGCCCGGGCGCGGATCTTGGAGTGCGGGCTGAAGGCGGCCCAGGCGAGAAACTGGCCTTCGCCCGACTCGACACGTACCGTCTCGCCTGCATCGCCGCCGCCCTTCGCAATTGCGGATTCGAAAATCCATGGGTGGCGCCGCAACAGCGAGCGTTCCTTGCCGGACCGGAGGCGAATCAGCTTCATGAGTTCCTGCTCTTGTTCTTGCGGAGGGTCTCGCCCATCGGCGGGGCCTCGTCGCGCGCCTGAGCGCGCGGATGCGCGGCGTCATAGGCCTTGGCGAGATGCTGGAAATCCAGCCGCGTGTAGACCTGCGTGGTCGAGATGTTGGCGTGGCCCAGCAGTTCCTGCACGGCGCGCAAGTCGCTGCTGGACTGCAACAGGTGGCTCGCGAACGAATGACGCAGCATGTGCGGATGCACGGGCGCGTTCAGGCCGGCCTTGAGGCTGCGGCGGCGCAACTGGGTCCACACCGAATGCGCCGAGAAGCGCGTGCCGTTGCGGCCGATGAAAAGCGCCGCCGCGCTCTCCGGCTCGCGCAAGCGCGCGGCGCCGAGCGCCGGACAGTCGTCCCGCACGGCGAGCCATGCGCGCAAGGCCTCGGCCGCCTTCGCACCCAGCGGCACGATGCGGCGCTTGCTGCCTTTGCCCAGCACATTGGCCTCGCCGGATTCCAGGTCGACCCAGCCGCGTGCCGTCGTACTGGCACGCGCGTCCAGCCCCGTCAGCTCGCCGACACGCAGCCCGCAGCCGTAAAGCAGTTCGACGATCGCGCGATCCCGTGCCTCGGTCCAGGGATCGGCCTCGGTGTCGCGAAGATCGGCAAGCTGCACCGCCTCGTCGACCGCCAGCGCCTTCGGCAGCGGCCGGCCGGCCTTGGGAGCGTGGACGTCCTGCACCGGATTCGCGACCACCAGCCCCTCATTGCCAAGCCAGCGGTAGAAGCTGCGCCAGCAAGACAGCACCAGCGCAATGCCGCGCGACTCCCGTCCCGCGCTGTGCAACTGCGCCATCCAGCGGCGAACGTGCGCGGTCTGCACCTTGTCGAGCGCCACCCCTGCCGACGCCGCCTTCTCCGCCAGCGTCGTCAAATGAATCGAATAAAGCTCGACCGTGCGCGCCGCAAGCCGCCGCTCCACCCGAACGTGTTCCAGATACCGGTCAATCAGCTCCAAACTCACGCACCCTCTCCTTCCAGAAGTACCGCGGATCCGGCTGCGCCGGTCCGCCGTATTGCCCCCGGCGAGGGGGGTGGCGGCCACCCAAAGTGGGCAAGCCTGGGGGCGCGCTAAAAGTATCCATTGGCGGCATTGTTCGCGATTGCCAGAGGCTCGCGCAATGCGCCCTTGAAGGCCATGCCCCAACGCCGCCAGCACGAGGTCGGAGCGGCAGCGTACTGAACGTCGAAAGCCCGATCGAACCCTGAGGCGCGCGCCAACCGCTCGGCACGCCACAGGTGATAAGGCTCAGTCACGATGATCACGCTCTTCACCCCCGCGGCCTTCAGCACGGCGCGCGACATCGAGAGGTTCTCGCGCGTGGAGGATGACACCGGCTCCAGGAGCAGGGGGCCCCTGTAGCCCGACACGCGCGCGTGTCGCTCCATCACCTCGGCTTCGATTCGGCCGTCTTCCGTGTCGATGCCACCGCTCAGCACCAGGCCGCGCACGCGGCCCGCGTTCGCCAGTGCAATGCCGGCGTCGACGCGGCCGGTCAGGCAGGGGTTGGGCTTGCCGTCGCGGTACGCCCGGTTGCCCAGGATCAGCGCCGCATCGGCAACACGTTGCGGCGGATGATCGAGAAGGCGCAGCCCATGTCGCCAGATCACGACGTGGATCGCCGCGTAGCCCAGCAGCAGGACCAGCAATGCGCCGATCAGCGAGCGCTGGACCGTGGGGCTCAAGACCGCAGCCGAGACAGAGCGCCCGAGGCGAGTTCGGCGATGCGCTCGAGGAAGTCGGTGCCCATCTCGGGGTTGAAGCGCTGGGCGTCGGGCGACGCGAGCACCAGGAGGCCGAAAGCCGGCGCATCGGGTTCCTGCCGGAGCGGGATCAGCGCGATCGACACCGCGGCATGCGGCTCGGCCAGCCATTTGGCCGCCTCGAAGCCGGCGTTCAGGCCGCAGTAGGGAGCCGTCAACGAAGTTGCGAGGGCCTTCACGTCGTCGCTGACCCATTGGGCGTAGGACTCGTCCAGATAGGTGCTGTCGCAGTCCCAGATCTTGATCGCCGTCTGCGGCACCATGAACAGAGACTGCAACTGGGAGGCAACCTGGGTCGGCAGCGCGCGCGGATCGCGCGTGGTCAACAGCCCGCGCGTCCACCGCTGCAGGCGGTCGGCCGTGACCACGTTCTCCGTGCCGTGACGCACCATGTCCATCACGCGGTGCTCCAATGCCTTGATCTTCTCGCGCAGCATCTCGGCCTGGCGCTCCTGCAGGCTCACGGCACGGTTGCCGTGCGGGCTGGTCAGCTGCACCTGCGCCAGCAACTGCGCGTGGCGCTCGAAAAAGTCCGGCGTGTTCGACAGGTAGTTGGCGATATCGTCTTCGGTGATGGGATTCATGGCGTTCTGGTTGTAATGATTCATGGCTGGTCCGGCACCTCGATGTCGCCTTCGAACACGGTGACGGCGGGGCCGGTCATCAGCACCGGCGCGCCGTCGCCGGCCCATTCGATGGTGAGGAGACCGCCGCGCGTCTGGACGTCGACCCGCGGATCGAGCAGGCCCAAGCGGATGCCCGCGACCACAGCCGCGCAGGCGCCCGTGCCGCAGGCGAGCGTTTCGCCGGCGCCGCGCTCGAACACACGCAGGCGCACGTGCGACCGGTCGACGACCTGCATGAAGCCGGCGTTGACCCGCTGCGGAAAGCGCGGATGGTGCTCGATGAGCGGGCCCTGGGTTTCGACCGGCGCGGTGTCGACGTCGTCGACGATCTGCACCGCGTGCGGATTGCCCATCGACAGGACGGCCACCGAAACGATGGCAGTGCCGGCGCGGGTGCCCATGGCCAGGTGCCACTTCTCCCACGCGCCTTCGGGTTGAGGATCGAGTCCGGCGGTGTCGAAGGGCACGCGGGCGGGATCGAAGATCGGCGCACCCATGTCGACCGTCACGCGGCCGTCGGCGCCCATGCGCGGCTCGATCACGCCGGAGAGCGTCTGCACGCGCACCGCATCCTTGCCCGTCAGGCCCCGTTCGCGCACGAAGCGCATGAAGCAGCGCGCGCCGTTGCCGCACTGCTCGACCTCGCCGCCGTCGGCGTTGTGGATCACGTATTGGAAATCGATGCCGTCGCCCGGCGAGCGCCGGACGGTGAGGATCTGGTCGGCGCCCACGCCGAAATGGCGGTCGGCCAGGAAGCGATATTGCGCCGTGTCCAGGCCGAGCGTGCCGCGGGTTTCGTCCAGCACGACGAAGTCGTTGCCGGCGCCTTGCATCTTGGTGAAGCGGATTCGCATCGCGGGATTATCCGCTGCGCTCAGCGTGCCGGCTCGCTGCGACACGGACTACCGGGTCAGCCCTTCCAGACCTGCGTAGCTGCGTGGATCGCCAGGCCGACCAAACCGCCGACCAACGTCCCGTTCACCCGGATGAACTGCAAGTCCCTCCCGATGTTGAGTTCAAGCTCGCGGGTCATCTCGTCCGCATTCCATTCCGCGACCCGCTCGACGATGTAGCGGCGGATGTCTTCGCGGTAGCGTTCGATCGCGCGCGGCGCGGCGTCGACGATCTGCTCGTTGATCCAGCGTCGCATCGCGTCGTCCGCCCGCAGCCGCGCTCCCATCGCGCCGGCCATTCCGACGATGCGCTGGCGAATGCTCGAATCGGTCTTCGCCAGATCGTCGTGCAGCCACGCGAGCACCTCGCTCCAGAGACCATGCAGGTAGTCACCGAGCGCTGGGTGCGCCTGCAGGTCCGCGCGGATGGCCTCGCCACGTCGCTGGAACTCCGGGTCGGTCTTGAGGCGCTCGATGAAACCCGCCATGAAGGTATCGAATCGCAGCCGCAGCGGATGCCCGGGCTCGGCCGCCATCTCGCCGATGGTCCGCGCCACCGCGGCCACGATCTTGCGGGTCGCGAGCTTGGCGGCGACCTGGTCCAGCCCCACATAGCGCAAAGCCTTGACCTCGCGGGCGATCGCCTCGGTGATGCGCTCCTGCACCTCCTCGCCCTCGACCACGGCGGCGACCTGCACCAGCACGTCGTCCAGCAAGGCCTGGTGCCGGCCGCCCGCCGTCAGGGCATCGAGAGCCTGGCCGGCGAGGCGTGACACATCGACCTGCGCCAGCCCCGCAGTGGCCATGCGCCCCAGGAAGGCGCGGACTCGCGTGTCGTCGAAAGCGGTCAGCCCATAGCGAACCGCGGCCACCAGATGCTCGCCGAGTTTCTCCGCGCGGTCGGGCCGCGAGAGCCAGTCCGCGAGCCTGGAAGCCGGATCGACCTGCTCCAGTTTGGCCAGCACCTGCGGCGTGCTCAGGAAGTTGTTGCAGATGAAGCCGGCGAGCTTGGCGCCGATGCGATCCTTGTTGGCCGGGATGATCGCCGTGTGCGGAATCGGCAGCCCGAGCGGATGCCGGAACAGCGCCACGACGGCAAACCAGTCGGCAATTGCGCCGACCATGGCCGCTTCCGCGAAGGCGGCGACGTAGCCCCAACCGGAATGCCTCGGTTCGAGCGCCGTCGCCACCGCGTACAGCAGCGCGGCAGCGCACAGCAGGCCGAGTGCAACCCTTTTCAGCGGATCTCCCGGGTCGTCGCCAAGCCTTGAAGGAATTCCTCGCAGCGCGCCAGTTGCGCGAGCGTCACGTATTCGTCCGGTTGGTGCGCCTGCGTGATGCTCCCGGGGCCGCACACCACGGTCGGGATGCCGGCATTCTTGAAGAGACCCGCCTCGGTGCCAAACGCGACCAGCGTGGTGCGCGATTCCCCGGACAGGCGCTGCGCGAGCCGTGTCACGGGCTCGTTCTCGGAACTCAGGAAGCTCGGAATCTCGCAGATGGTCTCGAAGCTGAAGCCGGCATCGGGCGCGACCTTCTTCATCGCGGTTTCCGTGCGGCTCGCATAGCTCGTGATCTCCTTCTGCATCTGCCCGGCATCGGCCGTGGGCAGGTTGCGGAATTCGTAGCGGAACTCGGCGTCGCGGGGCACCACGTTGTCTGCGATGCCCCCGTGGAACTGGCCCACGCTCGCCGTGCTGAAAGGCACGTCGAATCCTGCGTAGCGTGGCTCGTCGCGCTCGAAGCCCTCCGCCATGTCGCGCAGCTTGCCGACCACGCGCGCCGCCATCTCGATCGCATTGACCGACTGCGGCGTGAGCGACGAATGCGCCTCCTTGCCGCGCACGCAGCACTTGTAGCGGTAGACGCCCTTGTGCGCGATGGCCGGCACCATGAGGGTCGGCTCGCCGATGATGCAGGCCAGCGGCTTGATGCCCTGGTCCTTCATGTCGGCGATCAGTTCGCGCACGCCGAAGCAGCCGACTTCCTCGTCGTAGCTGAAGGCGAAATGCACCGCGAAGGGCGAATCGCTTTCGATGAAGCGCTCCGCATTGGCCAGTGCGAGCGCGATGAAGCTCTTCATGTCGGCCGAACCCCGCCCGTAGAGCCTCGGCTCGACATGGGCGATATCCGCATCGGCGTCGTCCTGCGGCCAGTCCTGCACGATGGCCGACAGCGGATCGACGCTCCACTCCTGCCCGTCCCAGGGCACCGTATCGGTGTGGCCCGAGACAATGACGCCGGCCTTCTTGCCGGCACCCAGCGTGGCGAAGAGATTGGCCTTGGTCTTGTCGGCGTTGTAGGTGAGCCGGCTGCGCACGCCGAGCCCGGCCAGGTGGTCGCGCGCGAAGTCGATCAGCTCCAGGTTGCTGTTGGCGCTCACGGTGTTCATTCGCACGAGCGTCTGGGCGAGTTCGAGGCTGCGGGGGGAAAGCACATGTGACATGCGGGTCATTGTCCCGGAAGTCCGCGACGCCGCGCCAGGGCGGCCGAAGTGTCGAGCCGGCAGGGCACGATCTTTGCGGGCGCTCACCGCAAAGCCTAGACTCTTGCCCATGAAACTCATCGATTCCCTCGTCACCCAGGCGGCCGGCATCGCCGCAGTTCGACGCGATCTGCACGCCCATCCTGAACTCTGCTTCCATGAAGTCCGCACCGCCGACGTGGTGGCGGCCAAACTCACGGAATGGGGCATCCCGATCCACCGCGGGCTCGGCACCACCGGCGTCGTCGGCATCGTCAAGAACGGCACCAGCGGCCGCGCGGTCGGGCTGCGCGCCGACATGGATGCGCTGCCGGTGACCGAACTCAACACCTTCGCGCACGCGAGCAAGCACCCCGGCAAGATGCACGCCTGCGGCCATGACGGCCACACGGCCATGCTGCTCGCGGCAGCGCAGCATCTGGCGAAGCACCGCAACTTCGACGGCACGGTCTACCTGATCTTCCAACCCGCCGAAGAAGGCGGAGGCGGCGCGCGCGAGATGGTCAAGGAAGGGCTGTTCGAACAGTTCCCGATGGACGCCGTCTTCGGCATGCACAACTGGCCCGGCATGAAGGCAGGCCAGTTCGCGGTCAGCCCCGGTCCGGCCATGGCGTCGAGCAACGAATTCACCATCACGATCCGCGGCAAGGGCGGCCATGCTGCGCTGCCGCACACGGGCATCGATCCGGTGCCCGTGGCATGCGAAATGGTGCAGGCCTTCCAGACCATCATCACGCGCAACAAGAAGCCGACCGATGCCGGCGTGATTTCGGTCACGATGATCCACGCGGGCGAGGCCAACAACGTGATCCCCGACAGCTGCGAGCTCAAGGGAACGGTACGCACCTTCACACTCGAAGTGCTCGATCTGATCGAGGCGCGCATGAAGAAGATCGCCGAGCACGTGAGCGCCGCACACGACGCGGAGTGCGACTTCCACTTCCACCGCAACTACCCGCCGACCATCAACACCGCCGACGAAGCGAACTTCGCGCGCCGCGTGATGGCCGGCATCGTCGGCGAGGACAACGTGCTGGTGCAGGAGCCCGCCATGACTGCCGAGGACTTCGCCTTCATGCTGCTCGCCAAGCCGGGCGCCTATGCCTTCATCGGCAACGGCGACGGCAGCCACCGCGACGTGCACCACGGCGGTGGGCCGTGCATGCTGCACAACGCGAGCTACGACTTCAACGACGACCTGATCCCGCTGGGCGCGACCTGCTGGGTGCAGCTGGCCGAGCAGTTCCTCAACACGCCGAAAAGCTCGACAGGCCTGGAAGGGGCCGCCGCATGATCGCCGTCAGCGAAGCTTTCTCGTCCCGCTACGTGCTGGCGCGGCAGCAGTTTCTGCAGGCCTGTGCGAGCGCCGGCCTCGGAGTTCGCTCGCATGCTCATCCCCTGAAGGGACGCGATGGCGAGGAGCTGGCGATGGACGTCGCGCTGGACGGCAAACCCGATGCCGAGCGCCTTCTGATCGTGACCAGTGCCTGCCATGGCGTCGAAGGCTATTGCGGCAGCGGCGTGCAGATCTTCGCGCTGCACGATGACGAATGGCGCGGGAAAGCGCGCGACCAGGGTGTGGCGGTCCTGTATGTGCACGCGCTGAATCCGCACGGCTTTTCGCATGGACGGCGGGTAACGCACGAGAACGTCGACCTCAACCGCAACTTCTTCGATTTCGACGAGCCCTTGCCCGTCAACGAGCCGTACGCCAGCCTGCATGCGCTGCTGCTGCCCGCCGACTGGCCGCCCACCTCGGAGAACCAGGTAGCGATCGCCGCGTGGATCGACCAGCACGGCGCGGCCGCCTTCCAGGCGGCCGTGACCCGAGGCCAATACCAGTTCTCGAATGGACTCTTCTTCGGCGGCAACGCGCCAACGTGGAGCAACAAGACCTTTCGCGACGTCCTGCGCACCCATGCGCAATCGGCGCGCCAACTCGCGTGGATCGACCTGCACACGGGCCTGGGTCCGAACGGGATCGGGGAGCGCATCTTTTCGTGCAAGGACGACAAGGCCGCCTACGCGCGCGCCAACGCGTGGTGGGGCTCGCCGGCCGCACCCGTCACGTCGATCTACGACGGCTCGTCCACTTCCGCATTCCTCACCGGCCTGATGTTCAACGCGGTGTACGAAGAATGCCCGCGGGCCGAGTACACCGGCATCGCACTGGAATACGGGACCGTGCCCGTCATGGAGGTGATGGGCGCGCTGCGCGCGGATCACTGGCTGCATCAGCACCCCGAGGCGCCGGCGGAACTGGCGGCGTCGATTCGCGCAACGATGCTGGAGGCGTTCTACACGGACTCCGATGCCTGGCGCGGACAGATCATCAGCCAGGCCCGGCAAGCGATGTTCCAGGCGGCGGACGGCCTGGCCGCAACGGCCTGATCCGATCAGCCGGGCAGCATGCGCTCCTCGGCAATCACGAGCAGGCCGTCCATGATGAGGCTGTCCACGAGTTCGAAGTCGCCATTCATGCTCGGCGCCATCTTCCATCCCGCCCCGCCCGTCATGTAGCAGGCCGGCTCGGCGCCGCAATGCGCGCGCACGTGCTGCACCATGCGCTCGACTGCGCCCGCGATCGCATAGGTGCCGCCGCTGGTCAGGGCATCGCTGGTGTTGGTCGGGAACTCCCTCACATCGCCAGTCGGCACGTGCAGGCCGGCAGTTCCGGACTCGAGGGCGCGCAGCATGATCCCGTGGCCCGGCAGGATCAGCCCGCCGAGAAACTTTCCGTGGGTGTCGACAGCCTCCACGGTGACCGCCGTGCCGATCATCACAACGACCATCGGCCGCGCAGGTCCTTGCGAGAGCATGCGGTGGCGCGCTCCGATCATCGCGACCCACCGGTCGGCCCCGAGGCGCGTCGGATGGTCGTAGCCGTTGACGATGCCGGCTTCCGCCACGCTGGACACCACCCATCGCGGCGAGCAGTCGAAGCGCTCGACCACCTGCTCTTCAGCGCGGCGCCGCACGGCATCGCCCGCCACCACGCAGCCGAGCATCGACGTCGGCGCGGGCAGGTCGGCCCAGGAGCCTTCGGCGAGCCGCTCGATGTGGTCGAGGAACTCGGCCCCGTGCGCGACCAAGGCGGCACCGGGCCGCGCCGCATCGTAGAGGGACCACTTGAGACGGGTGTTACCGATGTCGATCGCGAGGAATGCCATGCGCGGCATTATTGCGAGTTGTGCTTACGGTCGCTTGCACATGCGCCTGCTGCCTCGCCTGGACCGTCATTTTCCGCGGTTAAAGTGGCCCTTCCAATCATTCAAGGAGTAACCATGGGTTTGCTAAGTTTCATCAAGGAAGCGGGCGAAAAACTGTTCGGCGGTTCCACCGCGCACGCAGCGGAACCCGATGCGAACAAGGTGGCCGCAGACGCCATCAAGACGTACATCGAGACCCAGAATCTCGGCCTCACGAACCTGGCGGTGGCCTACGTCGCAACCAGCGGCGTGGTCACGCTGTCCGGCAACGCGCCTTCGCAGGAAGCTAGCGAGAAAGCCTCGCTCGCGGCAGGCAACGTTGCCAACGTCACGCAAGTCGACAACAACCTCGAGGCACCTGCAGCCGATCCGGCGCAGTACCACGACGTGGTGCGCGGCGACACGCTCTCGGCGATTTCCAAAAAGTACTACGGCGACGCCAACAAGTACAACGCGATCTTCGAGGCCAACAAGCCGATGCTGAGTCATCCGGACAAGATCTATCCGGGCCAGAAGCTCCGCATCCCCAAGCTTTAGCTCGCCCCCAGGCTGCGCGCACTTCGTGTCGCTTCGCCTACCCCCTGCCGGGGGCAACACCTGCGGCCCGGCAAAGTCGGTTCCGCGGTGTTTCTGGAAAGGTACGGCGCGCGGTCTTTTAGTTTTGCTTCCAGGGGAGGCCGCGGAGGCGCCAGCCGCCTTTGTGGCCGCGATGGCCTTGTTCGTCGGCGTCGCCTTCGAAGCCTTCCAGGATGTTGTAGGCCTCGATGCCCAGCTCGGTGGCGCGCTTGGCGGCGGCGATCGAGCGTACGCCGCTGCGACAGAGGAGCACCGCCTTCTTTCCTGACGGCACCGCAGTGCGCAGGCCTTCGTCGAAGCCGAGGTTGAAGACCATGCCGGGCCATTGCTTCCAGGCCAGGCCGACGGCGCCTGGAACGTAGCCGACCCACTCGCGCTCTGCATCACTGCGCACGTCGACCAGCACGGCGTCGCCGCTCTTCAGCCACTGAGCTGCCTGCTCGGGCGTCACGTCGCCGGCATAGCCTGCGGCGGGCTTCACGCCGAATCTGTCTCCGGTGGGTGCGTTCGCCTGAATCGGCGCGCTCGTATCCGGCTGGGTCATGATGCTTTCGTCCTTGCATGTTCTAGGGTTACTGCGGATGGCGGGCCTCGCTTTCACTCTGGAGAGGCCGGCCGATGAGGTCAATTTTTCTCCAGTTCGTGAAAACCCTCTTTGTCACGAATGTTTACGTATCAAAGATGGCAGTCTGGATTGTCCAGACCCACCAACGGAGACACGCAATGACCGAGAAACAACCGACCCGTCGACGCAGTCTGCTGAAAGGAGCGGCCGTGGCGGCCGGCGCGATGTCCGCGCCGATGGTCAGCATGGCACAGACCACTTCGCTGCGATTCCAGAGTACCTGGCCGGCGAAGGACATCTTCCACGAGTACGCCAACGACTTCGCCAAGAAGGTGAACGACATGGCGGGCGGCCGCCTGAAGATCGAGGTGCTGCCTTCCGGCGCGGTCGTGCCGGCATTCCAGTTGCTCGAAGCAGTGAACAAGGGCACGCTCGATGGCGGCCACGGTGTGGTGGCGTACCACTACGGCAAGAATTCCGCGCTAGCGCTCTGGGGCTCGGGCCCAGCCTATGGCATGGACCCGAACATGGTGCTCGCGTGGCACTACTACGGCGGCGGAAAGGCGCTGCTGGAGGAAATCTACAAGTCGATCAACATGGACGTGGTGTCGTACCTCTACGGTCCGATGCCGACGCAGCCGCTGGGCTGGTTCAAGAAGCCGATCGCCAAGGCCGAAGACCTGAAAGGCTTGAAGTACCGCACCGTCGGCCTCGCAGTCGACATCTTTACCGAGATGGGCGCTGCGGTGAACCCGCTGCCCGGCGGCGAGATCGTGCCCGCGCTCGATCGTGGCCTGATCGATGCAGCCGAGTTCAACAACGCGTCGAGCGACCGCGTGCTCGGCTTTCCCGATGTCGCGAAGAACTGCATGCTGCAGAGCTTCCACCAGAGCGGCGAGCAGTTCGAGATCCTTTTCAACAAGGGCAAGTACAGCGCGCTGCCGCAGGAGCTGCGCTCCATCATCGACTACTCGGTCCAGGCGGCCAGCGCCGACATGAGCTGGAAGGCCGTCGCGCGCAACACGCAAGACTACGTCGAGATGAAGAAGACCGGCGTCAAGTTCTACAAGACCCCCGACGCCATCCTGCGCGCCCAACTCGCAGCGTGGGACAAGACCATCGCCAAGAAGGCAGGCGAAAACCCGCTGTTCAAGAAGGTTCTCGAATCGCAGAAGGCTTTCGCGCAGCCCGCCGGGCAGTGGCAGAACGACTACATGGTCGATTTCAAGATGGCCTACAACCACTACTTCTCCGGGCAGGCGAAGAAGGCCTGATCTCCATCCAACCCAGTCGCACTCGCGGCGCCCGCCTTCCGGTCCCGGCCGGAAGGCATCTTTTTGCCTGTCGTACTTCGGGGCACCGATGACTACCCAACAGATATTGCATGCGGCCGACCGCCTGAGCACGTGGACCGGCAAGACCTTTGCGTGGCTCATCGTCGCCCTGATGCTGGTGGTATGCGCCGAGGTCTTCAAGCGCTATGCGCTCAACGCGCCGACAGCCTGGATCTACGACGTCAACAACATGATGTACGGCACGCTCTTCATGATGTGCGGCGCCTACACGCTCTCGCAGGACGGGCACGTGCGCGGCGACTTCCTTTACGGAAGCATGAAGCCACGCACCCAGGCCACGCTGGACCTGGTGCTCTACATCGCCTTCTTCCTCCCCGGCATCGGCGCCCTGACCTGGGCCGGCTGGGGCTACTACCAGGATTCGCTGGCCATGCACGAGCAGACCTTCAATGCCACGCCGCTACCGGTGTACCCCTTCAAGTTCGTCATACCGGTTGCGGGCGCCATCGTGATGCTGCAGGGCCTGGCCGAGATCCTGCGTTGCGTGGTGTGCCTGCGCACCGGCGAATGGACACCTCGCCTGAAGGACGCCGAGGAAATGGACGTGGTCGAACAGCAACTCGCCAGCAGCACCTTCGTGGACGAGGAGGCGCGGCGCGATGTCATCGAACGCGCCAAGGACGTGGATGAAGCGGCTCGCCACCGTGGAAGGGAATCGGTATGAGCCAAGCTGCCATGGGGCTCACGATGCTGGGGCTCATCGTCGTCGTGATCATGCTGGGCTTTCCCACGGCGTTCACGCTGATGGGCCTGGGCATGCTGTTCGGCTTCGCCGCCTTCTACGACCCGGCCGTGCCGTGGTTCGACAACCACGTCTTCGACCTGATGGTGCAACGCACCTTCGGCGCGATGACCAACGAGACGCTGCTGTCGATCCCGCTGTTCGTACTGATGGGCTACGTGATGGAGCGCGGCGCCCTGGTCGACAAGATGTTCCACAGCGTGCAGCTCGCCTTCCGCCGCGTGCCGGGGTCGCTCGCGGTGGCGACGCTGATCATCTGTACCTTCTGGGGCATCGCGAGCGGCCTGGTCGGCGCGGTGGTGGTGCTGATGGGCGTGATCGCGATGCGCCCGATGCTCAACGCAGGCTACGACACGCGGCTCGCGGCCGGCGTCATCACTGCCGGGGGCACGCTGGGCATCCTGATCCCGCCGTCGGTGATGATCATCGTGTACGCCGCGGTGGCCGGGCAGTCGGTCGTCAAGCTCTACGCGGCGGCGATGTTCCCGGGATTCTTCCTGGCCTTCCTGTACCTGATCTACGTGATCGGATGGGCGCTGATCCAGCCGAAGGTCGCGCCCAAGCTGCCGCCCGAAGCGCAGCGCGCGCCGATCTCGCCGCAGGTGGCACACATTGCCGCGAGCTATTCGCAACGGCTGTTGCCGGCGCTGGCCGCGGCGGTGCTTGCGCCGGCGCGAGCGATCAGCTCGGCGGCAGCGGGCGCGCGTGTCAGTTGGCTGATGCTGGTGCGCTATCTGACGGTAGCGCTTGTGCCGGTCCTGCTCGCAGCCGTGACGCTGGGCTCCATCTGGTGGTACGTCACGATCTATTCGCAGAAGGACAACACGCCCCCTGCGCCGGAGGTGACGCAGTCCCAGCCGGCGCCCCAGGAGAGCACCGGACTGGCGGAACCGCCCGGCACCAGCGACCTGCAGGCGCCGCCCGGAGCCGAAGGACTGGAGGAGCCCCCCGGCGCCGAAGGCTCGACGCCCAAGGGGGAACAAGGTCTCCAGGCCCTCGGCGAGCCAGTTGCCGCGCCGCATGCGGAGGCAGTGCCCCAGACCTTCTACATCGGCTTCTGGCTGACCTGCGCCTTCGTCCTTGCGCTGCTCGTCTGGTACTACGCGAAGATGGACGCCGAGCAGTTCGAGATCCTTCGCATGCTGGTGTCTTCGGTGATGCCGCTCGGCATCCTGACGCTGGTGGTGCTGGGCGTGATCCTGTTCGGCATCACGACGGCGACCGAATCGGCCGCGGTCGGCGCGGCGGGCGCGTTCCTCATGGCGTGGCAGGCGAAGACGCTCAACTTCCAACGCATCAAGGAAGCCGTGTTCCTGACGGCGAAGACGACAGCGATGGTGTGCTGGCTGTTCGTCGGCTCGGCGCTCTTCTCCGCGGTGTTCGCGCTGCTCGGCGGCCAACGCATCATCGAAGAATGGGTGATGGGCATGAACCTGACGCCGCTGCAGTTCCTGCTGCTGTCGCAGGCCATCATCTTCGTGCTCGGCTGGCCGCTGGAATGGACGGAGATCATCGTGATCTTCATTCCCATCTTCCTGCCGCTGCTAGCGCACTTCCAGATCGACCCGCTGCTCTTCGGCGTCCTGGTGTTCGTGAACCTGCAGGCGGCGTTCCTGTCGCCGCCGGTGGCGATGTCGGCCTTCTATCTGAAGGGGGTGTCACCGCCGCACGTGACGCTCAACCAGATCTTCGCGGGGATGATGCCGTACATGTTCATCGTGATCCTGTGCATGGTGTTCATGTACATCTGGCCGGGCCTGACGACGTGGCTGCCGAGATACCTGTACGGGGGCTAGAGGCTTTAGTCTAGAAATTACCATCCTATCGCCATCCAATGGGATGGTGATAGGATGGCGACATGCAGACAGCTCTTACCCCGGTCACCCCACGGACCAAACTCCCCGACGCCGAGAAGATCACGATCAATCTCGGCTACGTCGATCTCGGCCATATCGACCTGATGGTGGCCGAAGGCTTCTATTCGAACCGCACAGACTTCATCCGCACCGCCATCCGCAACCAGCTCACCACCCACGGCGATGCGCTGAAGCAGGTGGTGGCGCGGAAGATGCTCGTGCTGGGGCTGCAGCAGTTCGGCGTCGGCAATCTCGAAGCGGTCCGCCGCGCCGGCGAGAAGCTCGAGATTCGCGTGCTCGGGCTCGCCAGCATCTCGGCGGACGTGACGCCCGAACTCGCGCTCGAAACCATCGGATCCATCACCGTACTCGGCGCGCTGCATGCGAGCCCCGCCGTCAAGGCCGCATTGGCCGACCGGATCCATTGACCGGCTTTCCCCCTTTTTCCTCCAACCCAAGGCCCCATGAATCCCCTTTTCAAACGGCTGATGCGTCAGGCCACCCGTCTGACCAGCACCGGCAACCTGCGCGAAGCGACGCGCGCCATCCAGCGCGCGCTGGGCGGATTGGGTGCCTCGGAATCCACTGCCGGTCGTCCGGCCGACGCCGCGTCCCCATCGGCCCGCGCCGCCAACGAGGACACGCTGGTCGTCGACGTCGAGGCACGCTTGGTCGAAGCGGCTCCCTCGGTAGTCGAGGCGCCCGCCGTCCAAACGCCCTCACTCACACCCGCCACCGAGTCGGAGGAGGAGTGGATCGACGGCCTCTTCGCCCACCAGCACCGGTCCATTGCGTACAAGCTCTTCGTGCCCGCGAAGGGCACGGGCGAGCCGCGTCCGCTTCTGCTGATGCTGCACGGCTGCACCCAGCACCCGGAAGACTTCGCGGCCGGCACGCAGATGAACCAGCTGGCGCGCGAACACGGCTTTCTCGTGCTCTACCCTGCGCAGACGCAGCACGCCAACTCGTCGAAATGCTGGAACTGGTTCAAGCCCCAGCACCAGCAGCGCGAACGCGGCGAGCCGGCGTTGCTGGCCGCCCTCACGCATTCGGTCTTGGCCGCGCAGTCGGTCGACCCGGCCCGCGTCTATGTCGCCGGTCTCTCGGCCGGGGGCGCGATGGCGGACATCCTCGGGCGCACGCACCCGGACCTCTTCGCCGCGGTCGGCGTGCACTCGGGGTTGCCGACCGGCGCGGCAAGCGATCTGATGTCTGCGCTGTCCGCGATGAAAAGCGGCCACGCAAAGGGCGCAACGGCCGGCCGGATGCCCCCGACCATCGTCTTCCACGGCGATGCCGATTCCACGGTCCATCCGCGCAATGGCGAACAAGTGGTCGCGGCAGCGCTCGCCGGGCAGCCGGAAACCGCCGCCCCGGCCCCGCAGGAAGCCAGCGGCACATCGACGCAAGGCCGCACCTTCACCCGCCGCACCTACGCCAGCGCCGAAGGGCGCTCCGCGGTCGAGCATTGGGTACTGCATGGTGCCGGGCATGCCTGGGCCGGCGGGAGTTCGCAGGGATCCTTCACCGACCCTTCGGGACCGGATGCCAGCGCCGAAATGCTGCGCTTCTTTCTTGCGCACCCCCACGCCTCTCCCGCCACCGTGCAGTGAGGCCCACACCGGCACGCGCGCCGGACTTACACGCGGTTGCCTCCAGCACGAGATATTTCCTTTGCTTTGCAAAGCGGATGCCAGCGCGCAAGCCCGCTCGCGCGTTGATTCCGGAATGACGAAGGAATATCCATGAGACAACGCAGCACCTTGCTTCCAGGCCGCGTGGCCGCGTGGCTGCTGGGATTGGCATTGCTTCTGACAGGGTTTCAGGCTGCCGCGCAGCAGCAGGACCCGCCCGGAAGAGTCGGCCGGCTCAGTTTTCACCAGGGCGCGGTGAGCTTCTCGCCCGCCGGCGATGACAGCTGGTACGAAGTCGTGCCCAATCGCCCGCTGACCACCGGCGACCGACTCTGGACCGACCGCAATGCACGCGCCGAACTGCACGTTGGTTCGTCCGCGGTGCGGCTGGACGAGCAGACCAGCGTCACCTTGTCCGAAATCGACGACGACACCGCACGCATCACCGCCGAGCAGGGGAGCGTGCAAGTTCGCGTTCGCGACGACCTGGCCGGCCAGCGCTTCGAAGTCGATACGGGCAACCTCGCCGTGGTCATCGATGCGCCGGGCGACTACCGCATCGAAACGGACCCAACCGCGGGCACGACGCGGGTCGCCGTCGCCGCGGGGAATGTCACGCTGTACGGCGAAGGCGGCGAATCCATGCCGCTGGGCGCACACCAGCAGATCACGACCTCGGGCCGCAACCTCGCAGCCGCCAACGGCGCCCCCGTGCGCGCCAGCGGCGAATTCGATCGCTGGGTGGCCGAGCGCGACCGCATCGAAGACCAGTCGATTTCCGCGCGCTACGTCTCGCGCGATGTGGTCGGCTACCAGCAACTCGACGCCTACGGCGACTGGCAGAACGATCCCGACTACGGCAGCGTGTGGTACCCGCGCGGCGTGGACGCCGAATGGGCGCCCTACCGCGACGGCCAATGGGTCGACGTGGCGCCATGGGGCTGGACCTGGATCGACGCCGCGCCCTGGGGCTTTGCGCCCGCCCACTACGGCCGCTGGGCGCGCATCGGCCCGCGATGGGGCTGGGTGCCCGGCCGGCCGCATGGGCGTCCGATCTATTCGCCCGCGGTGGTGGGCTTCGTCGGCGGCTCCCCCGGCAGGAACCCGAACCTGATACCGGGCGGCCGCCATGGCGTCGGATGGTTCCCGCTCGCCCCGGGCGAAACCTGGCGGCCGGGTTACCACGCGAGCCAGAGGTACATCGACCAAGCCAACCGCGCGGCGGCCTACCAGCGACGGGGCGGCCGCAGCGGCTACGCGAACCCGCAGACGCCCGGCGCGGTCACGATCGTGCCCATCGACCTCTTCGGCCGAGGCCCCATCGCAAGACGTGATGTCGTGCGCGTCCCGCCCGACCGCCTCGTGAGCGTTCCGGTGGGCATGGGCGCCCCGATTCCGCTGCGGGGCGATCGACCGCACGGCGCATACGGCCGGCCCGCCACCATGCTCCCGCCGCCCGCATTCCAGGCACGGCAACAACAGCAGTTCCAGCAGGCGCGCCAGATGCAACAGGCGCAGCAGCAGCTCCAGCAAGCGCAGCGCCAACAGCAGGACGTGCAGCAGCGTGCCGCGGTGCAGGCCATCCAGGGCCAGCAAGCGCAGCAAGCCCAGCAGTTCCAGAACCTGCAACGGCAGCAGCAGGAAGTGCAACAGCGCGCCGCAGCGCAGGCCGTGCAAGCGCAGCAAATCCAGCAGGCCCAACGCCAGCAGCAGGAAGCGCAGCAGCGTGCCGCAGCCCAGGCGATCCAGGCCCAGCAAGCTCAGCAGTTCCAGCAGGCCCAGCGGCAACAGCAGGATATCCAGCAACGTGCCGCGGCGCAGGCGATGCAGGCTCAACAGGCGCAACAACTCCAACAGCAGGCGATGCGCCAGCAGCAGGAAGTCCAGCAGCGCGCCGCACAGGCCCAGGCGCAACAGGCGCAGCAGATGCAACTGCAACAGCAGCAGGCCCTGCGACAGCAACAGGAAATGCAGCAGCGTGCGGCCCAGGCTCAAATCCAGCAGATGCAGCAAGTCCAGCAGCAACAGGCCTTGCGCGCGCAGCAGCAGATACAGGCGCAGCATCAAATGCAGGCGGCGCAGCAGCAGATGCTGCAAGCTCAGCAGGCGCAACAGCAACAGGCCATTCGCCAGGCGCAAGAGGTACAGCAACGCGCGCTGCAAGCGCAGCAGCAGCAACGGCAGCAACGGTCGGGCATCCCCGGCCGGGATCCCAATCAGCAGCCCGACCGCCCGTAGCACCCGGCGCAGCGACTCCTTCGTCCGCCGGCTACAGTCGGCGCGAAGGAGTTCCCATGCGCACATTCGACTTCGACCTTTTCGTGATCGGCGGCGGAAGTGGCGGCGTGCGCGCGGCACGAATGGCCGCCCAGCGCGGCGCCCGCGTCGCGCTCGCCGAATGCGCCGAACTGGGTGGCACCTGCGTCAACGTCGGTTGCATTCCCAAGAAGCTCTACAGCTACGCGGCGGGCTATGCAGACTCCTTCGAGGAAGCCGCGGGGTTCGGCTGGCACGTCGGTGAATCGCGCTTCGACTGGGCGCGGCTCAAGGCCAACCGCGCGCGCGAGATCGCGCGGCTCAACGGTGTCTACCGCAGCCTGCTCGAAGGTGCGGGCGTCCACCTCATCCAGGGTTGGGCGCAACTGACGGATGCCCACGGCGTCCAGATCGGCGAAAAGCACTGCACCGCACAGCATGTGCTCGTGGCGACCGGCGGCATGCCCTTCGTGCCAGACATCGCCGGTCGCGAGCATGGGATCGTCTCCGACGCGATGTTCGATCTCGACCCGTTTCCGAAGCGGTTGCTGGTGGTCGGAGGTGGCTACATCGCCTGCGAGTTCGCGTCGATCTTCAATGGACTTGGCGCCCAGGTCACGCAGGTGCAGCGCAGCGCGCACCTGCTGAACGAGTTCGACGAGGATGTTCGCCAGTTCCTCGCCAGGGAGATGACGCGCACGGGCGTCGACATCCGCTTCAATGCCGAGATCAGCATGGTGACGCGCCTGGAGAGCGGCCTGTGCGCTCTGCTCTCGCGCGGCCAGCGGGTAGAGGCCGACACCATCCTCTTCGCGACCGGCCGCGTTCCCAATACGGCCGGCATGGGCCTCCAAGCCGCAGGTGTCGAGCTGGACGAGCGCGGCGGCGTGGTCGTCGACGCGCACTACCGCAGCTCGGTGCCGTCGATCCTCGCGGTGGGCGATGTGTCAACCCGCCAGCAACTCACGCCGGTGGCGCTGGCCGAGGCGATGGTGGTGGTCGACACCCTCTTCGGCAAGGGCAAGCGCCAGCTCGACTACGACTACACGCCGACCGCCGTGTTCACGCACCCGAACATCGGCACCTGCGGCTACACCGAAGCCGCCGCGCGCATGAAGTTCGGCAAGGTCACGATCTTCTCCAGCGAATTCCGCGCGCTGCGCCACACGCTGTCGGAGAGCAAGGAGCGCACGTTCATGAAGCTGATCGTCGACAAGGCGAGCGACCGTGTCGTCGGCCTGCACATGGTGGGCCCCGAAGCGGGCGAGATCGTGCAGGGCTTTGCCGTCGCGATGCGCTGCGGCGCGACCAAGGCGAACTTTGACAGCACCATCGGCATCCATCCCACCACCGCGGAAGAGCTTGTCACCATGCGAGAACCCATGCCCGGCTGAGTGAGCAAGCCTGGGGGTGAGCCACAATGCCCCATGCCTTACATGCCTGCTTTCATTGCGCCAGCCCGCTTTACCGATCCCGACGCTGCCCTGGAGCAGGTCCGACTCATCTACAACGGTGGCCTGCAGCACCTTCGCGAAGCGATGCAGCGCTTCGTCGCGGGCGAAAGCCTGCCGGGCCGCGTGCGGGCCTGCTACCCCTTCGTTCGGGTGCATACGCACACCGTGTCGCGGAGCACGCCGGTCGCCAACGCCGGGTTGAGCTATGGTTTCGTGTCGGGGCCGGGGCGCTACGAGACCACGCTGACGCGGCCCGACCTCTTTCTGCGCTACTACCGCGAGCAATTCAGGCTGCTGCTGGAGAACCACCGCGTCGAGCTGGAGATCGGCACCAGCACGCAGCCGATCCCGATTCATTTCTCCTTCGCCGAGAACGATCACATCGAAGGCACGATGTCCGCCGAGCGCCGCGCCCTGATGCGCGACGTGTTCGACCTGCCCGACCTCGGCGCGATGGACGACGGCATCGCCAACGGCACCTTCGAGGCCAAGCCGGGCGAGGCGCAGCCGCTGTCGCTCTTCACCGCGGCGCGGGTCGACTATTCGCTGCACCGCCTGCGCCACTACAGCGGAACCGCGCCCGAGTGGTTCCAGAACTTCGTGCTGTTCACCAACTACCAGTTCTACATCGACGAATTCGTGCGGCTCGGCCACGAGGCGATGACCGACGAGAAGAGCGAGTACATCGCCTTCATCGAGCCGGGCAACGTCGTCACCCGCCGGCGCGGGCTGTCTCCGGGTTCGAGCGAGCTGTACGGCGAGCTGCTCGACGGCACGCAGGGCACGCCGCCCGCCCGCCTGCCGCAGATGCCTGGCTATCACCTGGTGCGCGAGGACTGCACGGGCATCTCGATGGTCAACATCGGCGTCGGCCCGGCCAACGCCAAGACCATCACCGACCACGTCGCGGTGCTGCGGCCGCACGCGTGGATGATGCTCGGCCACTGCGCCGGCCTGCGCCAGGGGCAGCAGCTCGGCGACTACGTGCTGGCGCACGCCTATGTGCGCGAGGACCACGTGCTGGACGAGGAGCTGCCGCTGTGGGTGCCGATCCCGGCGCTCTCGGAGATCCAGCTCGCGCTCGAAAATGCGGTGGCCGAGGTCACCGGCACGCAGGGCACCGAACTCAAGAAGATCATGCGCACCGGCACGGTCGCCAGCACCGACAACCGCAACTGGGAACTGTTGCCCGGCAACCAGCCCCAGCGGCGATTCAGCCAGAGCCGCGCCGTCGCGCTCGACATGGAAAGCGCCACCATCGCCGCCAACGGCTTCCGCTTCCGCGTGCCCTACGGCACCTTGCTGTGCGTGAGCGACAAGCCGCTGCACGGCGAGATCAAGCTGCCCGGCATGGCCAATCAGTTCTATCGCGAGCGGGTCGAGCAGCATTTGCGCATCGGCATGGCCGCGATCGACATCCTGCGCCAGGAAGGCTCGAGCCGCCTCCACAGCCGCAAGCTCCGAAGCTTCGCCGAGGTAGCCTTCCAGTAGGAATCACCCCCAGGCTAGCCCACTTCGTGTGGCCGTCCACCCCCCTCTCCGGGGGCAATCCCTACGGCCCGGCTAAGCCGGTTCCGTGGGATTTCCCGGCTCAGCGTTTGCGTTGTCAGGGGGTGGAAAACATCTCGGGCATTTCGCGGTGGGCCTTGGGGGTGAGTGCCAGTGCGCGGCCGTCCAGGTCCTGGCGCACCCAGCCGCGGCGAATCGACAGTTGCAGCCATGCGGCGCCGAGCGCGCCGCCCAGGTGAGGGCGCCGTTCGCTCCAGTCGAGGCAGGCGCAGGCAAAGCGACGGCGGGTGTTGCGCGCATCCTCCACGTCGATGCCGAGGCTTTCGAGTGCGACGGCGCCTTCGGGGGTGAGTTCGTAGTCGCCTTCCGCAACCTCGTGCAGCCAGCCCTGCGCATGGAGACGGTCATGCAGCGCGACACCCGCCGTACCGGCCATGTGGTCGTAGCAGGTGCGCGCGCTGCGCAGTCGGCTCGGCGTGGTCGGGCGGAACTCGTTGCGCGGGGCGCCGGCGATCACCAGCAAGCCTTCGAGCGCGGCGGCGACCTCGCTGCCGGTGAGGCGGAAGTAGCGATGCTTGCCCTGCGCGACCGACTCGACGAGCCGCTGTTCCTTGAGCCGTGCCAGATGCGCGCTGGCCGTTGAAGCGGCAACCTCGGCGACCGCGGCCAGTTCTGTCGCAGTGCGGGCATGCCCGTCCAGCAGGCAGCACAGCATGCGGGCGCGTGCGGGTTCGGCGATGGCGCCGGCCAGGCGCGCGAGGTGGGTGTCGGCGGTGGATGCATCCATATTTCGATCGTAAACGAAGTGTGCTCGTTCGAAAAGCGCCAGACTGCGTGCATGAAACACATGGACCCACCGGCCGATGCGATCGCTGCCGTCACGCACTGCAATCCTTACCCGTGGTACGCCACGCTGCGCAGCGGTCCCGCGCTGGTCCTCGACGACCGCCTGCGGGCGTGGATCGCCAGCCGGGCTGACGTCGTTCGGGAAGTGCTCGCCAACGACGCACTGCGCGTTCGCCCCCCATCGGAGCCGGTGCCAGGCGCCATCGCCGGCACGCCGGCGGGCGAAGTGTTCGGGCGGCTGGTGCGCATGAACGACGGGGCGCCGCACGCGGCCCACAAGCCCAAATTGCAGCGGGCACTGGCCGGGTTGGATCTCCGCGCAGCGCACGCCGCGGCGCGCCAGGTCGCCGAGGGCATGCCGATTGATTCATTGTCCGACGCCTGCTTCGCGATGCCGGTGCGCGGCGTCGCTCACCTGCTCGGCTTCGCCACCGATGAACTGCGGAGCGTTTCCGAGTGGATGCGCGATTTCGTCGCCTGCCTGTCTCCGCTGTCAACGGCCGCCCAACTCGACGCCGCAAGTGAAGCCGCCGCCGCCCTGATGGCGCGCTTCGAGTCGTTGATCGCCACCCGGCCCGCACGCCACGGCACGCTGCTGGCGGCGGTTCAGGAACAGGCGCCGGCCGATCGCTCGCACGCCCTCATGGCGAACCTCGTCGGCCTGCTGTCGCAGACCTGCGAGGCCACGGCCGGCTTGCTGGGCAACAGCCTCGTCGCGCTGGCGCGCGAGCCCGGTCTGCGCCGAAGGATCGACTCGCGCTGGGAACTGCTGCCCTCGTTGGTCGAGGAAGTGGCCCGCCACGATCCTTCGATCCAGAACACGCGCCGCTTCGTCGCACAACCGACGACCGTCGCCGGCATCGAACTCGCGCCGGGCGAGGCGGTGCTGCTGGTGCTCGGCGCCGCCAACCGCGATCCGTCGCTCAATCCTGCACCGGCAACCTTCGAGCTGATGCGCGCAGAGCGTCGGACACTGGGCTTCGGCCACGGGGCGCATGCCTGCCCCGGCCAGGCGCTGGCAGCGACGGTCGCAGCGGCTGGGCTCGAAACGCTGCTCTCGCGCGGTCTCGATACCGATGCGCTGCAGGAACGAGGGTGGGGCTACCGTCCTTCTGTCAACGCCCGGATTCCCACGCTCCACTGATTTGATGCTCAAGCGGCCTTTGGCCACTGTCCTGTCGGAGCGAGGAACGGCGACAGATCCCCTCGGCCCCAACGGAGTGGCAGCGCAACCGGCATGAGGAGCGCAGACGCGACCTGCATGCGAAGCAACCGCTCCGCGCCGGCGAAGCCCGCGAGTTCGGGGCCGTCCCAGATCGTCTCGGCCGTCACGGCCAGCTGGAGCACATCGCCGGTCTCGAAGTCGATGAAGAGCAGGCCCGCCTTCGGATAGACGGCGATGTTGCCCAGCGTGTTGAAGAAGGAGTTGCCGACGAAATCCGGCACGGTCAGCGTCCCCTCGCCCGTCAGCTGGACAAAGCCTGACCGGCCGCCGCGGTGCGACACGTCGACGCCATGCGAGGCCGTCGCATCGCCGGCCGCAGGGTGGGCCGTGGCGATGAAGAAAGTGTCGGCCTTGGCCACGATCCGCCGAGCCGCCTCGTCCATGCGGTCGCTGCGGCGTGCGTTCGCAGCGGCATGCGCTCCGCCCACGAAGAGCGGCTCCCGTGTCTGGATGTACTTCGGGCAGTTGCCAAAGCTCTGCTGCACTTCGACCGAGAAGCCGCGTGCGTCGACCTGCTCCACCACGCCATTCATGCGGTTGCGGCGCCGCGTGTGCGGCTCGATGCCGAGGAGCCCGAGTGGCGCGCCGGACAACAGTGCCGATGACAATGGGTCCCCTGCGAGCGGACGCGCATCGATGCGCAGGTGATGCTCGTCGGGCGATTGCGCGAATCCGGGCGGCGCAGCGAGCACGCTCGCCCACGGCTGATGCGCCCGGTCGAGACTTCCCGCGATCAGGAAAGGCAGTTGCGCGAAGAAGGTGCGATGCTGCTCCGGCATGTAGTCCCGGATCACGCGCGGCCCGAGCGCATCCATGCGCTCACGCACCCCCGCGAGTGTTTGCATTGCACGCTCGCCCTCATGCCAGGGCGATGCGACGGCATCGATGGAGTTCATGCTGCCAACCCGATGCGTGACGGTGCCATCGGCACGAAGCCCGGCAATGCCTCGACGCGTGCCAGCCATTCGCGCACGTGGGGATAGGCTTCGAGCGACACATAGCCCTCCGGCGCATGGGCGACGTAGGTGTGGTTGGCGATGTCCGCCAGCGTCGCGGACGAGCCTGCGAGGAAGGGGCGCTCCGCCAGCTCGAGCTCCATCACGTGCAGGAGATCGTGGGCGCGCGCGATGACGTCGGTGGCATCCCTTGTCTGCCCGAACAACACGATGACGCGCGCCACCGACGGCCCTGCCGCGAGCGGTCCGGCCGCGACCGACAACCAGCGCTGCACACGGGCCGCGTCGACCGGATCGCGCGGATACCAGCGCGCCGGGTCGGCGGCATAGCGCTCGTTGAGGTAGACCAGGATGGCGTTCGAATCAGCCAATGTCGTGTCGCCGTCCTCGATGACCGGCACCTGTCCGAAGGCATTGCGCCGCAGGAATTCCGGGGTGCGATGTTCGCCCGCACGCAGATTGACCTCGATCGTCTCGAAGGGCAACCCGAGCAGCGAGAGAAACAACTTCACGCGGTGCGAGTGGCCGGAGATGGAAGCGCCGTAGACCTTGATGGGCTGGGCGGGACGAGTGGCTGGCATGTCGGGTTCTCCTGTTGCTGTGAGGTTGACGGTTCGATTCTGTTTTCTTCTCTCTTCCGAAGTAATGGCTACAGACGGAGTTGACTGTTGCGTTTTCCGGTTTAATCGCGCGATGGACCGTCTCAAAGCTATGCAGACCTTCGTGCAGATCGCCGACCAAGGCAACCTCACGAAAGCGGCCGACGCGCTCAACACCTCGCTTCCGGCGGTGGTGCGTTCGCTTGCCGCGCTCGAAGCCCATCTGGGCGTGCGGCTGTTCCACCGCACCACCCGGCGCATCTCCCTCACCGAGGAAGGCCGCAGCTACCTGCAAAGCGCGCGCGAGGTCCTGGCCGCCGCCGACGCGGCGGACCGTGCGCTTACCGTCGACGCAGCCGAACCCGCCGGGCAGCTCACCGTTACGGCGCCCGTGCTCTTCGGCCACATGTACGTGTCGCCTGCGATCGTTCGCTTTCTGCAGCGCTACGACAAGATGCGCTGCAGCGTGCTGCTGCACGACCGCAGCGTGAACCTGCTGGAGGAAGGCATCGATGTCGGTATCCGCATCAGCGCGCTGGAGGATTCGTCGCTGGTCGCCCAGCAGCTCGGAAGCATCCGGCGCGTGGTGGTCGCGAGCCCGGCCTATCTGCAACAGCACGGCACGCCCCGGCATCCACGCGAGTTGCTCGACGCCAATTGCGTGCGCATCCACCCAAGCAGCACGGTGCACTGGACCTTTCGCGACCATGGGCGGACGGTGGCCATCGCGGCGCGAGGCAACCTGGAGTTCAATCACATCGCGCCGGCCGTCGAGGCCTGTGCAGCGGGCATCGGCTTCGGCATGTTCTTCTCCTACCAGGTGCTGCCCTTGGTGAAGCAGGGCCGGTTGACGATCGTGCTGGACGAGTTCGAGCTTCCGCCACGACCCGTGAGCGTGATCTATCCGCACGCCCGGCTGCTGCCAGCGCGCACGCGCGCCTTCATCGACTGGATGAAGACTGAATTCGCAGGCCTCACCCTCTGACATTGAAACCCAGCCCATGCGCCACAATGCCGCGGTGCCGACTCCCCTCTTCCACGCCAGCCACCTGCACAAGCGCTACGGCACGACCACCGTGGTGGACGACTTGTCCTTCGAGATCGCGCCCGGCGAATGCCTGGGCGTGATCGGGCCCAACGGCGCCGGCAAGACGACCACCATCCGCATGTGCCTCGGGCTGACCACGCCCGACGGCGGCACGATCGAGGCGCTGGGCGGCCTCTCGATGCCGGAAGATGCACGCGCCATCAAGGCACAGCTCGGCGTGGTGAGCCAGTTCGACACGCTCGACCCTGACTTCAGCTGCGCGGAGAACCTGATGGTCTACGCCCGCTACTTCGGCATGCGCCGCGCCGAGATCGCGCCGCGCATTCCCCAACTGCTGGAATTTGCCGCGCTCTCGCACAAGGCCGACGCCAAGCCCGGAGAGCTTTCGGGCGGCATGCGGCGGCGCTTGTCGCTCGCACGCGCGCTCGTCAACGACCCGAAGCTGCTGATGCTCGACGAGCCCACCACCGGCCTCGACCCGCAGGCGAGGCATCTCATGTGGGAGCGGCTCCAGGTGTTGTTGCAGCAAGGCAAATCGATCCTGCTGACCACCCACTTCATGGACGAAGCCGAGCGCCTGTGTTCGCGCCTGCTGGTGCTCGACCACGGCCGCAAGATCGCCGAAGGACGGCCGCGCGACCTGATCGCCGAGCACCTGGAGCCTGATGTGGTCGAGCTGTATGGCAACGGTGCGCTCGAACTCGCGCAGTCGCCGCTGAAGGACTACGCAGCCCGCGTCGAGGTCAGCGGCGAGACGGTGTTCTTCTACACACAGGACGCGCGCGGCCTGATGACGGCGCTGGGCGACCGCAGCGGCTTGCGCACCTTCCATCGGCCGGCGAACCTGGAGGATCTGTTCCTCAAGCTGACGGGCCGGCAAATCCGAGAGGACGGTTGATTCGCATGTCGAGCCTGGCTTCTTCGTCCGCTCTTCCACCGACGCGCTCCGTCTGGCGCCCACCCGAACTCTCGATGCGCTGGTGGCCGGTGTTCCTGCGCAACCTGCTGGTGTGGCGCAAACTCGCCATCCCCAGCCTCATCGGCAACATTGCGGAGCCCCTGATCTGGCTGGTGGCCTTCGGCTACGGCATGGGCGCGCTGGTGGGCGAGGTGCAGGTCAATGGCACCCACATTCCCTACATCCTCTTTCTCGCCAGCGGCTCGGTCTGCATGAGCGCGATGAATGCGGCCTCGTTCGAGGCGCTGTATTCGGCCTTCTCGCGCATGCACGTACAGAAGACGTGGGACGGCATCATGAACGCGCCGGTCGGGCTCGACGACGTGGTGTTGGCCGAGATGCTCTGGGCCGGCTTCAAGGCAATCTTCACGACCACCGCGATCCTGTTCGTGATGCTCGGGCTGGGCATCAGCCACACCCCGAAGCTCTTCATCGCCTGGTTCGTGCTGGTGGGTGTGGGCATCACCTTCTCGTGCATTGCGTTGATCTTCAACGCACTGGCGAAGGGCTACGACTTCTTCACCTACTACTTCACGCTGTTCATGACGCCGATGATGTTCCTGTCGGGCGTGTTCTTTCCGCTGGAACAGTTGCCCGGCGTGGTGCGCACCGTTGCTGCTTGGCTGCCGCTGACCAACGCGGTGGCGCTGGTGCGGCCGCTCTTCATGGACCAATGGCCACTCGACTGGTGGCGGCATGCGCTGGTGCTGGTGGTCTACACGGTCGTCGCGTTCTGGATGGCATTGGGACTGACGCGAAGGCGCTTCCGGGCCTGACCGCGACGGGGGACTTTCACATCGAGGAGACAACATGAATCGGATCTTCGGCGGCGCCTTGCTGGCGTCGGCGTTCCTTCTCGGCGCCTGCACCACCACGGCGCCGCCCACACGGCCCAGCGCATGGACAGCGCCTGAGGCGATCGTGGCACCCTCCTCCTTCTCGGGCGTGCACGGCCTCGCGGTCGACCGGCAGGGCCGGCTTCTCGCGGGCTCCGTGGTCGGCAACAGCTTGTGGGAAGTCGACCGACAGACCGGCGCCGCACGCGTGCTGATCAAGAGCGTCGAAGGCCAGGCCGACGACATCGCGATCGGCCCCAAGGGCGAGCTGGCGTGGACCAACTACCTCATGGGCATGCTGCGCATGCGCGAGAGCGACAGCGCGCCGATGCGCGTGCTCGCCAAGGACCTGCCCGGCCTCAACTCGCTCGACTTCGACCGGCGCAACGGCAAGCTCTATGCCTCGCAGGTGTTCCTGGGCGACGCGCTGTGGGAGATCGACGTCGCGGGCCAGAAGCCGCCGCGCCTGATCAAGAAGGACATGGGCGGCTTCAACGGCTTCGAGGTCGGGCCCGACGGCATGCTCTACGGCCCGCTGTGGTTCAAGGGCCAGGTCGTGAAGATCGATCCGGCCAACGGCGCCATGACGGTGATCGCCGACGGCTTCAAGATCCCCGCCGCGGCCAATCTCGACGGCAAGGGCAACCTGTGGGTGGTTGATACCCGCAGCGGCGAATTGATCCGCGTCGACCTCGCGACAGGCCGCAAGACCGTCGCGAAGCAGCTCAAGCCATCGCTCGACAATCTCGCCATCGCGCCCGAGGGCACGATCTACGTGTCGAACATGGCCGACAACTCGGTCGAAGCCTTCAATCCCGCAACCGGCGACCTACGCCTGCTCACCGGCGGCAAGCTGGCCGTGCCGGCCGGCCTCAAGATCGACGGCGACGACCTCTGGGTGGCCGACATCTTCGGCTTCCGCCAGGTCGACGCCACGAGCGGCGCGGTGCGCGACATCTTCCGCATGCAGCGCGATCCTGACCTCGACTACCCGTCCGCGGTCGGCCTCTCGCCTACGCACTTCGCGCTGACGTCATGGTTCACGGGCACGGTCCAGCTGGTGGACCGGAAGACGCTCAAGACCACCGGCGTGCTGCACGGACTGAAGGCGCCAGTCGATGCCATTCCGATGCCCGACGGCAGCGTGATCTATGCCGAACTCGCGACCGGCAGCGTGAGCCGCGCCAGCGGCCCGAAGTTCGAGACCAAGGAAGTGATCGCGAGCGGCCTGGCCGGGCCGGTGCAGATGATCATGGGCAGGGACGGCGCGCTCTACGTGACCGAGGCCGCAGGCAAGCTGACGCGCATTCCGCTCGACGCGAGCGCGCCGCTGCGTGCCGTCGCCGAAGGACTGGCGATGCCCGAGGGCGTGGCGCAGACGCCATGGGGCACTTTCATCGTCGCGGAAAGCGCGGCGCGGCGGCTGGTCGAGATCGACATTGCGAACGGCACGCGGCGCACCGTCGCGGAGAACCTGCCGATCGGCCTCGAAGGCGGGCCGGGCATGCCGCCGCCCTACATGCCGACGGGCGTGGCGGTCGGCAAGGACGGCACGATCTACATGACGGCGGACCGCAACAACGCGCTGTACCGCATCCGGCCGCAGCGCTGAGGCCCGGCGGCCACGGGTCAACCCGGGGCGCTGCCGGCGTTGCAGTAAGCCGTCAGTGCGGTGACCAGATGCGCGAAGGTCGCGCGCACTCGTCGCATCCGCCGAAGGTCCTCGTGCATGGTGACCCAGGTTTCCAGCTCGTAGCAGAACTCCTTCGCCAGCACAGGCACCAGGGATGGATCACGCCGGGCGAGCGCCTTTTGGCAAATGCCGATTCCGAGCCCGGCGCGGATCGCGCCCAGTTGCGCGAGCTGGTTGTCGGTGCGGCAGCTGAACATCGCGCGCTTCAGGTCCAGGCCGAGGGCCCGCAGTGCGCGCAGGTCGGCGGTTTCGCGATCGGGTCCGATCAGGGCGAAGCGGTCGAGGTCGTCCAGCCTCGCCGGCGTGCCGTGCTTCTTCAGATACGCCGCCTTGGCGAAGAAGCCCAGTTCCACCACGCCTACACGCGTCGCGACGATCGAGGCCTGCGTCGGCCGCACCATGCGCACCGCGATGTCGGCTTCGTGTCGCAGCAAGTCCTCGTTGCGGTTGGTCAGGCTCAGCTCGAACACGAGGCCCGGCTGGGCATCGTGCAGGTCGGCCAGCACCGCAGGCAGCACCTCCGCGCCCATCACGTCGCTGGCGGTGATGCGAACCGTTCCTGACACCGCATGGATGTCCGCCGACGCAGCGCGCGCAAAGGCCTCGGCCGCGGCGGCCATGGTTTCGGCATGGGTGCCAAGCTCTCGCGCCGCGTCCGTCGGCGTCAGGCCGCTGGGCGATCGGGTGAAGAGCGCCACACCGATCGAGCGCTCCAGCGCCTCCAGGCGGCGGCGCACCGTCGGCTGGGCGATGTCGAGCGAGCGGGCCGCCGCCGACAGGCTGCCCTCGCGGAGGACGGCGAGAAAGGCGCGCTGGCTTTCCCAGTCCAGTGGATTGATGCTCATACATTTCATACTAGCTGACGGCAATCCTTTGCCAATTTTGTTTGCACCAGCCCGCCTCAAGAATTGGCCTTTCACGAAAGGAATGGCTCATGGAACGAGGTACGGCATTGGTGCTCGGCGCGACGGGCGGTATCGGCGGCGAAACGGCGGCGGCGCTGCTGCGGCGCGGCTGGCAGGTACGGGCGCTGGCGCGTGACCCGGCGAAGGCCGCAGCGCAATGGCCGGCGGGCGTGGCGCGCCCTGAATGGGTCGCGGGCGATGCGCTCGATGCCGCGAGCGTCATCGCCGCCGCGCGCGGCGTGTCGCTGATCGTCCATGCCGTCAACCCGCCCGGCTACCGCAACTGGAAGACGCTGGTGCTTCCGATGCTGGAGAGCACGATCCGCGCGGCGGAGGTCTGTGGTGCGCGCATCGTGCTACCCGGTACGGTCTACAACTACGGTCCCGACGCGTTCCCCGACGTCGTCGAAGGCTCGCCGCAGCATCCGCAAACGCGAAAGGGCGCGATCCGCGTGCAGATGGAGCAGCGCCTGCGCGAGGCCGCCGAGTGTGGCGTGCGCACGCTCATCGTGCGAGCCGGCGACTTCTTCGGGCCACGCGCCGGCAACAACTGGTTCGCGCAACTGGCGAAACCCGGCTAGTCGCTCGCTGCGACCACCGACCCGGGCCGGCGCGGCGTCGGGCATCAATGGGCCTACCTGCCGGACGTCGCGGAAACCATCGTCCAGCTCGTCGAACGCGAAAGCGCAATCGCGGCTTTCGACACCTTCCACATGGCCGGGCATTGGGATGCGGACGGCACGCAGATGCAGGCCGCGATTCGCCGCGCGAGCGGGCAACCCGAACTGCCAGTGCAACGATTTCCGTGGTGGCTGGTGACACTGGCGTCGCCTTTCGTGCCCCTGTTCCGCGAGCTGCACGAGATGCGCCATCTCTGGGAGCAGCCGGTGCGCCTGCGCAATGCGCGCCTCCTGTCGGTCCTCGGAAGCGAGCCGCATACGGCGCTGGACACCGCCGTGGCGACGACGCTGCACGGGCTCGGCTGCCTGCGCGACGCGGGGACGACCGGCGCCCTTCGCGGCAGCCTGTAGCCACTTCCCGCAAGCACGGCGGGCGCGGCCGGGCCTAGAGTCGGCGAAGCTGACAGAGGACCGACCGGAGACAAGGCATGCAGTACACGCACGAACACCTCGAGATCCAGAAGACGATGCGCCGCTTCATCGACGAGGAGATCAACCCCCATGTGGACGAATGGGAGGCCGCGGAGAGCTTCCCGGCGCACGATGTGTTCAGGAAGCTCGGCGCGCTCGGACTGCTGGGGCTCAACAAGCCGGAGACCTACGGAGGCGCCGGCCTCGACTACTCGTACGCGATGGCGCTGGCCGAGGCGCTGGGGCATGTGAGCTGCGGCGGCGTGCCGATGGCGATCGGCGTGCAGACCGACATGTGCACGCCCGCGCTCGCGCGCTTCGGCAGCGATGCGCTGCGCCGCGAATTCCTGGTGCCCGCCATCGCCGGCGAGACCGTGGGCTGCATCGGCGTGAGCGAGCCAGGCGCCGGCAGCGACGTCGCCGGCCTCAAGAGCCATGCGCGCAAGGACGGCGACGACTACCTCATCACCGGCCAGAAGATGTGGATCACCAACAGCCTGCAGGCGGACTGGATGTGCATGCTGGTCAATACTGGCGACGGTCCGGTGCATCGCAACAAGTCGCTGGTCATGGTGCCGATGGACAGCCCCGGTATCGAGAAGGCGAAGAAGATCCGCAAGATCGGCATGCATTCGAGCGACACCGGGCTCATCTACTTCGACAACGTGCGCGTGCCACAGCGCTTCCGCATCGGCGAGGAGGGCCAGGGCTTCGTCTACCAGATGCAGCAGTTCCAGGAAGAGCGCCTGTGGTGCGCCGCCAGTTCGCTGGTGCCGCTGGACGAATGCATTGCCGAGACCATCGAGTGGGCGCAGCAGCGCAAGCTCTTCGGCGGCACGCTGGCAGACCAGCAGTGGGTCCAGTTCAAGCTCGCCGAGCTCAAGACCGAGGTCGAGGCGCTGCGCGCCCTCACCTACCGCGCCTGCGACCTGCACGTGCAGGGCCAGGACGTGACCGAACTGGCGTCCATGGCGAAGCTCAAGACAGGCCGGCTCACGCGCGAAGTCGCCGACACCTGCCTCCAATTCTGGGGCGGCATGGGCTTCACGTGGGAGAACCGCGTCTCGCGCCTGTACCGCGACGGACGGCTGGCGTCGATCGGCGGTGGCGCCGACGAGGTGATGCTCGGCATCCTCGCGAAGACCATGGGCATTGCGAAGAAGCCGCCGCGGGAATGAGGGCGCTCAGCGCGCCGCGGCGCGCAGTTTGTCCTTCTTGCTCGGGCGCTTGCCCTTGATGCCGCCAGTGCCTGCCGGTGCGGGCACCGCGGTTTCCACGGGCTCGAAGCCCGCCACCCGCTCGCGCGGCACGTTGAGGCCCTGGCGCTTCTCGATGAGCCTGAAGTGCGCTTCCGAGGCCGCGCTGACGAAGCTCACGGCCAGTCCGCTTTCGCCCGCGCGGCCGGTGCGACCGATGCGGTGCACGTAGTCGACAGCCGAACGCGGCAGGTCGTAGTTCACCACCACGGGCAGTTGAGCGACGTCGATCCCGCGCGCGGCAAGATCAGTCGCGACGACCACCTGCACCCTGGAGGCCTTGAAGTCCGCAAGCACCTGTGTGCGCTTGCCCTGGCTGAGCAGGCCGTGGAAGGGCTCGGCCTCGATGCCGGCCTTGCGCAGCTTGTCGGCCACGATCTCCGAGGCGTGCTTGGTGGCGACGAACACCAGCACGCGGGTCCACGCGCTGTCCTTGACCAGTTGACGCAGCAGCTGGGTGCGCCGCTCGGCATCGACCTCGATCGCGCGCTGCAGGATCGCGGGCTCCTCCGCCGCTTCGGACTGCACTTCGACGCGCACCGGGTCCCTGAGCAGACCGTCCGCCAGCGACTGGATCGCCTGCGGGAACGTGGCGGAGAACATCAGGTTCTGCCGCTGCTTCGGCAGCAACGCCAGGATGCGCCCGAGTTCTTCCGCAAAGCCGAGATCGAAGAGGCGATCGGCCTCGTCCAGCACCAGCATCGACACGGTGGACAGCCGCAGAGCGCGATGATCGATCAGGTCCAGCAGCCGGCCGGGCGTGGCGATCATCACGTCGGCACCGCCGCGCAGCGCCATCATTTGCGGGTTGATGGAGACGCCGCCGAACGCGACGGCGATCTTCACCGGCACGGGCAGATGCTGCGCCAGGCCGCGCATCGACTCGCCCACCTGCGCAGCCAGCTCGCGCGTGGGCACGAGAATCAGCGCATGCAGGCGCCGCGGCGATTGGCGCGGCTCACGTGCCAGCCGCTGCAGCAGGGGCAGCGAAAATGCCGCCGTCTTGCCGGAACCGGTCTGGGCGGCGCCCAGCACGTCGCGCCCTTGCAGGATCGCCGGGATGGCTTCGAGCTGGATGGCCGTGGGCGCGACGTAGCCCTTGTCAGTGGCGGCGCGCACCAGGGCAGGATCGAGTCCCAGGGATTGGAATGGCATGAACAGGCGGGCCCGAATCGAGCCGATGAATGGAAAAAAGCGAGAGTCGCAGAGATGAAGGAGCATAGCCACCATGAACGCCGATGACCTCGAACGCCTGGTGTCCCTGGAGATGCCCTTTGGAAAATACAAGGGCCGGGTCATCGCCGACCTGCCCGGAAACTACCTGACCTGGTTCGCGCGCGAGGGTTTTCCCGCAGGAGAAATCGGCCGTTTGCTCGCCCTGATGCATGAAATCGACCACAACGGTCTCAAGGCGCTGCTGAATCCACTCAGAAATAGGGCCTGAACCGCGAATACGTCGCAAATACGGTTCACCCGGATACAAATAGGTTCAAAAATAAAAAGCATTTCACCCAAAAGTTCGATAGTGAAGGAAAATGCTGGGACGTCGCGGCCACATTGCTGCCCGCGCGTGATCCGGGTGATCGGTCAGTTTCGCGCCACAGCGCCTGTTTAGTTTGTTGTGATTCTGGGACTCCATCGCTTTGTCTGTTAGGTTTGATTAGGAGTCCCTCCATGGGCAAGAAACTTTACGTAGGCAACCTCGCCTACTCCATCCGCGACAACGATCTCGAACAGGCCTTCGGCCAGTACGGTTCGGTCGCCAGTGCCAAGGTCATGATGGAACGCGACAGCGGTCGCTCCAAGGGCTTCGGCTTTGTCGAAATGGGCACCGACGCGGAAGCGCTGGCCGCCATCGAAGGTCTGAATGGCCAAGCACTCGACGGCCGCAGCCTGACCGTCAATGAAGCCCGCCCGATGGAGCCCCGTTCGCCCGGCGGCTTCGGCGGCGGCGGCGGTGGCCGCAGCGGCGGCGGTGGTTACGGCGGTGGTGGTGGTGGCGGCGGCGGCGGCTACGGTGGCGGCAACCGCAGCGGCGGTGGCGGCTACGGCGGCGGCGGCGGTGGCCGCGGCGGCTACTAAGCCCTCGTCAGCACACACGGCAAAAAGGCTCCTTCGGGAGCCTTTTTCATTGGGGCGCCGCATCCCCGTACGTGGAAGTCCGTACAGCATCGGTCAGCGAACAGTCAGGCGCGGACGACGACCCTCGAAGGCTCATCAACGAGGGTCGAGACAATGCGTATCAAGAGTCAGGCTGACTTCTTTTCAGGAGTCATGTTCACAGCGGTGGGGGGCGCCTTTGCCATCGGCGCCACCACCTACAACATCGGCGACGGGGCCCGCATGGGGCCCGGCTACTTTCCGCTCATGCTGGGGATCCTGCTGGCGATCCTGGGCGCCGCGGTGATGTTTCAGTCACTGGTGGTCGAGACGGCCGATGGCGACCCGATCGGCAAGTGGGCCTGGAAGCCGCTGTTCTTCGTCATCGGCGCCAACCTGGCCTTCGGCGTGCTGCTCGGCGGCCTGCCCAGCATCGGCGTCCCGGCGATGGGCATGATCATCGCGATCTACGCGCTCACCATCATCTCCAGCCTCGCGGGCGAGCATTTCAAGCTGCGCGACGTGCTGGTTCTCTCGACCATCCTGGCAGCGGGCAGTTACGTGGCGTTCATCTGGGCGCTCAAGTTGCAGATCCAGGTCTGGCCCACCTTCATTTCGGGCTGAGGAGACCTTCATGGATCTGATTCACAACCTGGCGACCGGCTTCGGCGTCGCCTTCACACTCACCAACCTGCTGTACTGCCTGGTCGGCTGCATTCTGGGCACGCTGATCGGCGTGCTGCCGGGCATCGGGCCCGTCGCGACCATCGCGATGCTGCTGCCCGCCACCTATGCGCTGCCGCCCGTATCGGCGCTGATCATGTTGGCCGGCATCTACTACGGCGCGCAGTACGGCGGCTCCACCACCGCGATCCTGGTCAACCTGCCGGGGGAATCGTCCTCGGTGGTGACGTGCATCGACGGCTACCAGATGGCGCGGCAGGGCCGTGCGGGCCCCGCGCTGGCGGCTGCCGGCCTGGGCTCGTTCTTCGCGGGCTGCGTCGGTACGCTGATCTTGGCGGCTTTCGCACCGCCGCTGACCGAACTGGCCTTCAAGTTCGGCCCGGCCGAGTATTTTTCGCTGATGGTGCTGGGCCTGATCGGCGCCGTGGTGCTGGCCTCGGGCTCGCTGCTCAAGGCGGTCTCGATGATCGTGCTGGGCCTGCTGCTCGGCATCGTCGGCACCGATGTGAACTCGGGCGTCGCGCGATTCAGCTTCGACATTCCCGAACTCACCGACGGCATCGGCTTCGTGGTGATCGCCATGGGCGTGTTCGGCTACGGCGAAATCATCGGCAACCTCTCGCAGCCGGATGAAGAGCGCGAAGTGTTCACTTCCGAGGTGAAAGGCCTGTGGCCCACCAAGAACGACTTCAAGAACATGGCGCCTGCCGTGTTGCGCGGTACCACCCTGGGCTCCGCGCTCGGCATCCTGCCCGGCGGCGGCGCGCTGCTGGCTTCGTTCGCGGCCTACGCGCTGGAAAAGAAGATCCGCATGAAGCCCGGCGAAGTGGCCTTCGGCAAGGGCAACATCCGAGGCGTGGCATCGCCCGAGTCGGCCAACAACGCCGGTGCGCAGACCTCCTTCATCCCGCTGCTGACGCTGGGCATTCCGCCCAACGCGGTGATGGCGCTGATGGTGGGTGCGATGACCATCCACAACATCCAGCCCGGCCCGCAGGTGATGACCAGCAACCCCGAACTCTTCTGGGGCCTGATCGCCTCGATGTGGATCGGCAACGCGATGCTCATCATCCTGAACCTGCCACTGATCGGCATGTGGATCAAGCTGTTGACGGTGCCGTACAAGTTCCTGTTCCCGGCCATCGTGCTGTTTTGCGCGATCGGGGTGTACTCGACCAACAACAACACCTTCGACATCTGGATGGTCGCGGCCTTTGGCTTCGTCGGCTATCTCTTCATCAAGCTGCGAACCGAGCCTGCGCCACTGCTGCTGGGCTTCATCCTGGGGCCGATGATGGAAGAGAACCTGCGGCGTGCGCTGCTGCTGTCGCGCGGCACGTGGAGCGTGTTCGTGACGCGGCCGCTGTCGGCAGGGTTGCTGGTAGCGGCGTGCCTGCTGCTGGGCATCGTGCTGCTGCCCTCGATCAAAGCCAAACGCGAAGAGGCTTTCGTCGAGGACTGACGCCCACCGTGCAGGCCAAAGCAAGAAAAGCCGCCCGAGGGCGGCTTTCTTGTTCGCCAGGAATACCGCGGATCCGGCTCCGCCGGTCCGCAGGTATTGGGGGCGAACAACAGTCAGGGCGCGACGTAGTCGGACACCACCTTCCACTTGCCGTCCACGATCTGCGACAGCCGAGATTGCTCGTTGCCCAGCCGCTTCGTTGCAGTGAAGGTCATCTTCGGCGCGCCGAACATGTCTGGCTCGAACGTGCTGCTGTCCATGGCCTTGATGAAGCTATCCGTGTTCAGGTTGGGCCCAGCCTTGTTCGCCGCCTGGATGAAGCTCTGCACGATCATGTAGCCGTACACCGAGAACACCGTCGGGTCTTCATTGAACTTGGTCTTGTACTTGTTGGCCCAGAAGCGCAGCGGCTGCGACTGCTCGTCGGTGTACGGGTTCTGCACGGTCATGGTGGCGTAGATGCCATCCATCGGCTTGCCGCCGAGCTTGTGGATCAGGTCGGTGTAGGCCGCGCTCGAACCCAGGAAGGTCGGGTTAAAGCCCGTCTTGCGCGCTTCGCCGACTGTGCCGATGGTCTCGCGGATGATGGTGCCGAGCACCACGAGGTCGCAGTTGGCGGCCTTCATCTTCGCCACCTGCGATGAGAAGTCGGTTGCGCCGCGCTTGAAGGAGGTCTTCTCCGTGAGCTCCAGGCCCGCGGTCTTCAGACCCGCTTCTGCGCCGCGCTGCACCTCGAGGCCGAACTCGTCGTCCTGGTAGATCGTGCAGACCTTCTTGGCGCCCTTCTCCTTGATCATCTTGGGCAGCGCCAGGCGGATCTGGTCATAGTAGGTCGCTGCAAACGAGTACTTGAGCCGGTTGAGCGGCTCGTACATTTCGCGCGCGGCGGTGATCGGGAAGAAGTTGACGACGTTCTTCTCGAACTGCACCGGCATGGCCGCCATGTTCTGAGCCGTGCCGATGTGGCCTGCCATGATGAAGATCTTGTCCTGGTTGACCAGCTTCTGGGCCGCCAGGACTGCCTTCTTGGGGTCGTAGCCCGAGTCCTCCACGAAGAGCTTGAGCTTGCGACCGTTGACGCTGCCCTGCTCGTTGAGTTCGTCCACCGCCAGTTGCATGCCGTTGCGCGACTGCTTGCCGAAGCCCGCGAGCGGTCCGGAGAGATCCTGGATCGTGCCGATCCGGATCTCGTCCTTGCTCACGCCTTGTTGCTGCGCGCCGGCCAGCCCGGAAGCCAGCGCCAGGCCGCTCGCCGCGGCGAGGGGGATGAGTGACTTGATCTTCATAACCGCTGTCTCCTCTAGGTTGGAAAAAAATCAGGCATACATGGCCTCGATGCGCTCCGCGTACTTGGTCTGGACCAGCTTGCGCTTGAGCTTCATCGTGGGCGTGAGTTCTTCGTCCTCGGCGCTGAGCTGGGTTTCGAGCAGGAAGAACTTCTTGATCTGCTCGACGCGAGCGAACTTCGCGTTGACGCGGTCGACCTCGGCCTGGATCAGGTCCTGCACCTCCTGCGCGCGCGTCAGGCTCTGGTAGTTGCTGAACGGCACGTCGTGGTCCTGCGCGAATTTCTCGACGTTCTCCTGGTCGATCATGACGATCACCGTCAGGTAGGGCTTGGCATCGCCGATCACCACCGCGTCCGTGATGTAGGGGCTGAACTTGAGTTCGTTCTCCAGCTCGCTCGGGGTGATGTTCTTGCCGCCTGCCGTGATGATGATGTCCTTCATCCGGTCGGTAATGCGGAAATACCCGTCCTGGTCGACCGTGCCGACGTCACCGGTGTGCAGCCAGCCGTCGGCGTCGAGGGTCTCGGCGGTCTTCTCGGGCAGGTTGAGGTAGCCCATGAACACGTTGGTGCCGCGCACCAGGATCTCGCCGGTGGCCGGGTCGATGCGCACTTCGTTGTAGCCCGCGGCCGGTCCGATGGCACCAGGCTTGATGCGCGTCGCGGGCACTCCGGTGGAGGCGCCGCACGATTCGGTCATGCCCCAGACCTCCAGCATCGGCACGCCCAGCGCGAGATACCAGCGCACCAGATCGGGCGAGATGGGCGCGGCCCCGGTCACCAGAAAGCGCGCACGGTGGATGCCGATCAGCTTGCGCACGTTGTCCAGCGCGAGCCAGCGAGCAATGCGGAACTTGAAGCGCAGCATCCCGTCGACCGGCTCGCCAGCAAGCACGCGGTCGGCGATGACGGTGCCCACGCCGATGCTCCAGCCGTAGGCCGCTTGCTGCAACGCGCTCGCCTCCTTGAGCGCGATCATCACGCCCGAGTAGAACTTCTCCCACACGCGCGGCACGGCAGTGAAGACGGTGGGGGCGATTTCGCGCACGTTCTCCGGCACAGTCTCGGGGTTCTCGACGAAGTTGAGGACCGAGCCCGTGTACATCGAGAAATACTCGCCGCCCATGCGCTCGGCGATATGGCACAGCGGCAGGAAACACATGCGCTCGTCGTGCTCGTCCTGTGCGATCAGGGTGTTGTAGCCGCGCGCGGTGTAGATCAGCCCGCGATGGCTGTGCATCGCACCCTTGGGCTTGCCGGTGGTGCCGGAGGTGTAGACCAGGATGGCGAGGTCCTCGGGGCGGCAGCCGGCGACGCGCTGCTCCAGTTCGTGCGAATGGGTTTGCAGGTAGTCGCGGCCCATTGCGCGCAGCGCGTCGAGGCTCATCACATCGGTCTCGCGCAGGTCGCGCAGGCCTTCCATGTCGAACACGATGACCTTGCGCAGCAGCGGCAGGCTGCCGCGCACTTCGAGCGCCTTGTCGAGCTGCTCGTCGTCCTCGACGAAGAGCACGGTCGTGCGCGAGTCTTCGCACAGGTAATGCACCTGCGAAGCGGCATCGGTGGGATAGATGCCGTTGGACACGCCGCCGCAGCTGAGCACCGCAACGTCGGACAGCACCCATTCGACGACAGTGTTCGACAGGATGGAGGCGCACTCGCCGGGTGCAAAGCCGATGGCCATCAGGCCGCCGGCGATCTCGCGAACGGCGTCGGCAGTCTGCTGCCAGGTCCAGCTGCGCCAGATGCCAAGCTTCTTCTGGCGCATCCAGACCTTGTCGGCGCGCAGGCGGGCCGCGTTCCAGAACATGGCGGGAATGGTGTCGCCGGGGACCGCGATGTTCTGCCGGGGCTGGAGGTGGTCCAGGTCCCAGAGGCCGGCCGGTGCCTTTGTTCGCATGGCGTTGTTCTTCATCTCCAGGTCTTCTTCTTCTTCCAGCGCCGCTCGCCGCGCACGCCGTCGTCCTTGAGGCCGAGATAGAACTCCTTGATGTCTTCTTTCTCGCGCAGGCGATCGCAGGTGTCTTCCATGACGATGCGGCCGTTCTCGAGCACGTAGCCGTAGTCGGAGGCGTTGAGTGCCATGTTCGCGTTCTGTTCGACCAGCAGGATGGTGGTGCCGCGCTCGCGGTTGATGCGCACGACGATCTCGAAGATCTCCTTGGTGAGCTTGGGAGAGAGTCCGAGGCTGGGCTCGTCGAGCAGGATGAGATGCGGCGCGGCCATGATGGCGCGCGAGATGGCGAGCATCTGCTGTTGCCCGCCAGAGAGCAGGCCGGCGTCCTGCGTGGCGCGCTCTTTCAGAATGGGGAAGTAGGTGTAGACCGTCTCGATGTCGCGGGCCACGCCGTCGCGGTCCTTGCGGGTGTAGGCGCCCATCAGGAGGTTGTCCCGCACCGACAGCAACGGGAACACTTCGCGGCCTTCGGGAACATGGCTCAGGCCCTGCTGGACGATGAACGCTGGGTCCTTGGCGGTGATGTTCTGGCCCTGGAATTCGATGCTGCCTTTCCGGGGGTCGATGATTCCGGAGATCGTTTTAAGGATGGTGGTCTTGCCTGCGCCGTTGGAGCCCAGGACCGTGGCTATCTCTCCCGCGCGCACTTTGAGACTGACGCCTCGGATGGCCTTGATGGGGCCGTAGGCGCTTTCTACGTTGAGCAGTTGCAGGACGATGTCGCTCATGCGGCAGCCCTCCGCAAACTACTCACGTCATCCACAGTCCCCAGATAAGCCTCGATCACACGCGAATCCGACTGAACCTCTCGCGGTGTCCCGGTCGCCAGCGCCTCCCCCATGTTCATCGCCAACACGCGGTCAGACACCTTGGAAACAAGCGACATGTCGTGCTCCACCATCAGCACGGAGATGCCCAACTCATGCTGGATGTCCTGAATCCAGAACGCCATGTCCGCCGTCTCCTCGACGTTGAGCCCCGAGGATGGTTCATCGAGCAGCAACAGCTTCGGCTCTGTGCACAACGCACGCGCCAACTCGACCACCTTGCGCACGCCGTAAGGCAACCCCGCCACCATCGAATCGCGGTGATGCTGCAGGTCCAGCCGGTCGATCACCTGCTCCGCCTTCTCGCGGGCCTCGATCTCCGCGCGGCGCGTAGCAGGCGTGAAGAACACCTCGCTCCAGAAGCCCGTCTTGCGATGCGTATGCCGGCCGATCAACAGGTTGTGCAGCACCGTCGCGTGCTCGAACAACTCGATGTTCTGGAACGTTCGCGCAATGCCCAGCGCCGCAATCTCGTGCGGCGCCTGCTGCGTCAGCGCGATCGGCTTGTCCTCGCCGCGCCAGACGATGTCGCCCGTGGTCGGCGTGTAGATGCGGCTGATCAGGTTGAACACCGTCGTCTTGCCCGCACCGTTCGGGCCGATCAGCGTGAACACCTCGCCGCGCCGCACATCGAAGCTCACCTTGTTGACCGCAAGCACGCCACCGAAGCGCACGCTCAGGTCGTTGGCGGAGAGAAGAACGTCGCTGGAACTCATCTCAGGCGATCCGACTTGGTGAAGGACTTCTGGCGCTTGAACAGGCCCTTGCGATAGAACGGGAACAACTGAAGCCACGTGCGCACCTTGAGCCATCGCCCATAGAGCCCGAGCGGCTCGAACAACACGAACGCGATCAGTACCAGCCCATAGACCAGCCCCTGCAAGCCCGGCGCCTGCCCCACGACCGGAGGCAGCCAATCCTTCCCCAGCGCAATCAACTGCGGCATCGCGATCAGGAAGATTGCGCCGAGGAACGCGCCGTGCACCGAACCCAGCCCGCCGATCACCACCAGCAGCAGCAAATCGATCGACTGGAGAATGTTGAACTGATCCGGCGAAATGAAGCTCAGCTTGTGGGCATACAGCGCGCCGCCCAGGCCCGCGAGTGCCGCCGAGATCGCGAACGACATCGTCTTGTAGCGCGCCAGATGAATGCCCATGCTCTGCGCCGAAATCTCCGAATCGCGGATGGCGACGAAGGCGCGCCCGGTGGGCGAACGCAGGAGGTTCAGGATCGCCAGCGTGCAAAGCACCGCGACCAGCAGGCACACGAGGTAGAAGCTCTCGCTCGACCCCAAGTCGATCCCCAGCAGCTTGGGCGACTTCACGTGCAAGCCCGAGTTGCCGCCCGTCACGCTCTCCCAGCGCGCGAACACCTCCTCCACAATGAAGCCGAAGGCCAGCGTCGCGATGCCCAGGTAGATGCCCTTCACCCGCAAGGCCGGTAACGCGACCACCACACCTACCGCGGCCGACAACGCCGCAGCCGCCACCAGCGCCAGTGGGAATGGCACGCCCAAGTTGTTCAGCACCGCCTGCGTGTAGGCCCCAGTGCCCAGGAAGGCCGCATGCCCGATCGAGAACTGGCCCGTGAAGCCGGCCAGCAGCATCAGCCCGAGCCCGACGATGCCGTAGATCAGCACGAAGGTCAGTTGCGCGAGCCAGTACTCCGGCAGCGCCCACGGCGCCACGATCAGCGCCGCGCCGAGCAGGCTGTACCAGAAGACATGACCGCCGTGCTTGGCGAGGTCGATGTCCTGCGTGTAGCTGGTCTTGAAGGTATAGCGCATGTCAGTTTTCCGGCATGCCGTTGCGTGACCCGCAGCGCAGCAAGCCAAAGCAGCCAAGGCCAAGAACCCCGCGGAACCGGCTTTGCCGGGCCGCCGGGGTTGCCCCCGGAGAGGGGGTGGAGAGCGACACGAAGTGCGCGAGCCTGGGGGAGAGCTTCATCTCTAGACTTTTTTTCGCAGCTTCTCGCCGAAGAGGCCGTTGGGCTTCACCATCAGCATCACCAGCACCACGATGTAGGGGGCCGTGTCTTTGAAGCCGTCCGGCAGATAGAAGCCCGCGAAGGATTCGACGATGCCGATCACCAGCCCGCCGACGATCGCGCCCGGCAGGCTGCCGAACCCGCCCACGACCGCCGCAGGGAAGGCCTTGAGCCCGATAAAACCCATGTTCGCGTGCACGAAGGTGATCGGCGCCAGCAACATGCCGGCGATGGCCGCGACCGCCGCCGCCAGGCCCCACACCAGGCCGTTGAGCCGCTTCACCGGGATGCCCATGTAGTACGCAGCCAATTGGTTCTGCGACGAAGCCTGCATCGCGATGCCGAGCTTGCTGTAGCGGAACATCGCGAACAGCAGTCCGCACAGCACCGCCGTGGCCCCGATGATCGCCATCTGCTCGACGTTGACGACCAGCTCGCCCACCTTCCAGATCTGGTCCTTGTAAGGCACCGGCAGCGCATGCGTCTCGGTGCCGATGGCGGGGATCATCGTGATCAGGCCACGCGCCACGTAGCCGATGCCGATGGTCAGCATCACGATCGAGAACTGCGGCTGCCCGAGGATCGGCCGGATCACGACCAGTTCCAGCAGCACGCCGAAGGCGACCATGGCAGCGACTGCCAGCAATGCCGCCAGCCAGAACGGCAGGCCGAACAGCGTCATACCCGCGAAGGCGCAGAAGGCACCGAGCATCATCAGTTCGCCCTGCGCGAAGCTCACCGTCTCGGTGGCCTTGTAGATGAGCACGAACCCCAGTGCGATCAGGCCATAGATGCAGCCTTGCGCGATGCCAGAGAGCAGGAGCTGGAGGATTTGCAAAGGGGTCTCGTTCGGGTTTCGCGGTTTATAGCGGTGAGCACCACGCGTCGCGCAGAGGGTTGACCCGCATCCGGCGTGGCGCGGACATGCGCGTCATTGGTGCACCGCAAGCCGCCGCGAGCCGGCGAGGATGTCGCTGGGTCGCAGGCCGTAGACCTGGCGGATCGAATGGCTGAAGTGGGTCGAATCCGGATAGCCGGTGTCGAGCGCGATGTCGGTGAGGGTGGCGGTCTGCCGCACATGGCGCAGCAGGCTGCGTGCTCGCTTCCAGGCGCGGAAGGCGCGGAACGGCACGCCGGTTTCCTGCTTGAACAGATGCAGGAAGCGGGAGAAGGACAGCTTGACCGCCGCTGCGCATTCCTCGGCCGAGGTGGGTGCGGCCGGGTCGGCATTGATGCGGTCCACCACGGCGCGGATGCGCGCATCGAGCGCGCGCGGCGCCAGCGGATGGCCGAAGAAGAGCGTGTCGAAGTCGAAGCCGTCGAAGCTCTCCCGGCCGGAGGCTTCCAGCAGGCGTGCATGCGCGTCGCGAACGCGGCGGACGAACAGCGGCGCATCGACCGGCCCGCAGTGCTGGAGAAAGCCCGGCAGCAGCGCCGGGTCGACCGATTCCGATTCGACGAGGAGATTGAGGATCAGTCGATGATCGGTCGCGACCTGGTGCGGCACTTGGGGCGGCACCACCAGCAGTTCGCCACTCTGCCAGGCACTGCCTCCGATTCGGATGCGCAGCGGGGCGCCCGTCGGCGACACGTAGACACCATGCCCGCCGAGACTGCGTTCCGACGCCGCACCGAGAAGCCCTGCATAGAACACGCGCTGCGTCGTGATCCACATGAGGCGCTCGCCCTGGTTGCTGCGCGCCGCGTCTGTCGGTTGTCTGGTCACCAGGTTGCCCTTTCCTCCGCACTGCGACGATGGGCCCATGGCCGCCGTCGGTTCGAAGGATCGTAGCGGCGCAATCCGGCGTGGCGACGCCGTTTGCGCGAGGACTTACCCTAGGCGCGCGGCATCAGTGCGCGCCGCAGCTCGCCGGCGCACAGCCCGACGGCGGCGTTGGCCTCGTCGAGCAGCCGGCCCATGGTGATGAAGCCGTGGATCTGGCGCTCGAAGCAGACGTAGGTCGCGCGGTTGCCCGCTTCGGTCAACGCACGCGCGTAGTCGAGTCCCTCGTCGCGCAGCGGGTCGTAGCCGGCGGTCAGTACCAGTGCGGGCGGCAGGCCAGCGAGGTTCTTGTGCAACAGCGGCGACGCGCGCCAGTCGAGGTCGTGCGCCGCGTCGGTAATGTAGTGGTCATGGAAGTACGTGATCGTGTCGCTCGTCAGCACATAGCCCTGCCCGTTGGTCGTGTGCGACGGGTGCAGTCGGCGCATGTCGGTCGCGGGATAGATCAAGAGCTGGAAGGCGATCGGCAGGTCGCCGGCATCGCGCGCGTCCAGGGCGACCACGGCAGCGAGGTTGCCGCCCGCGCTGTCACCACCGACGGCCAGCCGGCTCGGGTCCACGCCGAGCGCGGCAGCTTCCTTGCGCACCCAGCGTGTGGCCGCGAGCACGTCGTCCACGGCCGCGGGGAAGCGATGCTCCGGGCCCATGCGGTAGTCCACCGCCACAACGGCGCAGCCCGAGAGATTGGAAAGCTCGCGGCACAGCGTGTCGTGCGTGTCCAGGTCGCCGATGGTCCAGCCGCCACCGTGGTAGTAGACGAGCACCGGCAGCACTTGCCCGGCGTCCGAGCCCAGCGGCCGGTAGAGCCGCATCGGGATGGCGCCATGCGGTCCTTCGGCGACCAGCTCGCGCACCTCTGCCACTTCGCCCGGGTCCGGCTGCGTGATGGCGCGCCGCTCGCGATAGAACTTGCGGGCGTCGGCATACGTGAGCGTGTGGGTCGGCGGCACGCCGCGCTGGACGAGAAGGTCAATGAAGGCCTGGGCTTGAGGATGCAGCATGGAACGCTCCGGGTGAGTGATGAGGGATCAGGGCTTGCGAGGCTTGACCCGCGACGCCGCTTCCTTGGCGTTGCGGCGCGCGGTGTCGATGTCGTCGGCATGCGCCAGCGCCACGCCCATGCGGCGCTTGACGAAGCTCTCCGGCTTGCCGAAGAGCCGCACGTCGGTGCCCGGCACCGCCAGCGCTTCCGCCACGCCGTCGAAGGCGATGCCGGTGGCGTCCACGCCGCCGTAAATGACGGCGCTGGCGCCCGGGCTCTTGAGCGCGGTGTCGACCGGCAGGCCGAGGATGGCGCGGGCATGGAGCTCGAACTCGTTCTGCCATTGCGTCGCCATGGTCACCATGCCGGTGTCGTGCGGTCGCGGGCTCACCTCGCTGAACCAGACCTGATCGCCCTTGACGAACAGTTCGACGCCAAAGAGGCCCTGGCCGCCGAGGTCCGCCGTCACGGCCTGCGCGATCTGCTGCGCCTTCTGGAGCGCGGCCGGCGCCATGGGATGCGGCTGCCAGCTCTCGACATAGTCGCCGCTGACCTGCACGTGGCCGATCGGGTCGCAAAAGTGCGTCTGCACCGCGCCGGCACCGTCGAGTGCGCGCACGGTCAGCAGCGTGATCTCGTAGTCGAAGTCGATGAAGCCTTCGACGATCACCCGGCCATGACTCACGCGGCCGCCGGCCATGGCGTAGTCCCACGCTTTTTGCACGTCGGCCGGGCCGTCGATCTTGCTCTGGCCCTTGCCGGAGCTGCTCATCACGGGCTTGACGATGCAGGGGTAGCCGATGCCCGCGTCGATCGCCGCCTGCAACTCGGCCAGCGAATCGCAAAACTTGTAGGGGCTGGTCGGCACGCCCAGTGTCTCGGCGGCGAGGCGGCGGATGCCTTCGCGGTCCATCGTCAAGCGCGCCGCACGAGCGGTCGGGATCACGCGCACCACGCCGGCATCTTCGAGTTGCTGCAGCATGGGCGTGGCGATGGCCTCGATCTCGGGGACGACGAGGTGCGGCTTCTCGGCCTCGATCAGCGCCTGGAGTTGCGCGGGGTCGCTCATCGTGATGGTGCGCGCGTGGTGCGCCACCTGCTGGCCGGGGGCGTTCTCGTATCGGTCGACGGCGATGGTCTCCACGCCCAGGCGCTGGAGTGCGATCAGCACTTCCTTGCCGAGCTCGCCGGAGCCCAGCAGCATCACGCGGGTGGCTGAGGGAGAAAGGGGGGTGCCGAGGGTGGTCATGGTGCGGGTCCGTGGCTGGGGAATCTGAACGCGGCACTTTAAATCACCCGCGTTGTCACACGCGGCAACGGTGCCTATCGGCCGCTGTTTCACAATGACGGGCACGGATCGCCGCGGCAGCGGCGTCTTCCCTCCCCTTTCATTTTCAGTTCAAGGAGCATTTCTCATGGCTATCCAGACGGTCGGCATCATCGGTGCGGGAACGATGGGCAACGGCATCGCACAGGCTTGCGCCGTGGCGGGCGTGAATGTCGTCATGGTCGACATCGCGCAAGCGGCGGTCGACAAGGGCATCGCCACGGTGGCGGGCAGCCTCGACAGGCTCATCAAGAAGGAGAAGCTCACGACCGCCCAGAAGGACGCGGCGCTCGCGCTCATCAAGGGCTCGACCCACTACGACGACCTGAAGGCCGCGCAACTGGTCATCGAGGCCGCCACCGAGAACCACGAACTCAAGCTCAAGATCCTCAAGCAAGTGGACGCGATCCTCGCACCGGAAGTGATCGTCGCGTCGAACACCTCGTCGATCTCGATCACCCAGCTCGCGGCCGCCACCTCGCGCGCCGACCGGTTCATCGGCATGCACTTCTTCAACCCCGTGCCGATGATGGCGCTGGTCGAGATCATCCGCGGCTACCTCACCAGCGATGCGACGCACGACGCGGTGAAGGAACTCGCAGTGAAGCTGGGCAAGTCGCCGATCACCGTGAAGAACGCGCCGGGCTTCGTGGTCAACCGCATCCTGGTGCCGATGATCAACGAGGCCTTCTTCGTGCTGGCCGAGGGCCTCGCGACGGCGGAGGACATCGACGCCGGAATGAAGCTCGGCTGCAACCAGCCGATCGGCCCGCTGGCGCTCGCCGACATGATCGGGCTCGACGTCTGCCTGGCCGTGATGGAGGTGTACCTGGAGCAGTTCGGCGATTCCAAGTACCGCCCCTGCCCTCTGCTCAAGGAGATGGTCGCGGCGGGCCAGCTCGGGCGCAAGACCGGCCGCGGCGTGTACACGTACTGACCACGGAGCCGCGATGACTGCCACGCCCACCACCCCGCCACCCGAGGGCTGCATCGACACGCAGGCGCTCGACCATGTGCTGCTGATCGGCATCAACCGCCCGGCCAAGCGCAATGGCTGGACGCCAGCCATGTTCAAGCAGCTCGCCGAGGCCTACACGCGGCTCGACGACGACCCGGCGCTGCGCGTCGGCGTGCTGCATGCCTTCGGCGATCACTTCACGGCGGGGCTCGACCTGCCCGCAGTGGCCGAGTTCATGAAGCGCGGCGAGAAGGCGATTCCCCAAGGGCTCGTCGAGCCGCACGATTTCGGCCTGCCCGGCTACCGTCGCCGCACCAAGCCGATGGTGGTCGCGGTCAAGGGGATCTGCTTTACGGTGGGCATCGAACTCATGCTCGGCGCGGACATCGTGGTCGCCGCCGACAACTGCCGCTTCTCGCAGATGGAAGTCCAGCGCGGGATCATGGCCACGGGCGGCGCCACGCTGCGCATGGCCGAGCGCGCGGGACTGGGCAACGCCATGCTGCACCTGCTGACGGCCGACGAATTCGACAGCGCAGAAGCCTTCCGCCTGAACTTCGTGCAGAAGGTCGTGCCGGCCGGGCAGGAACTCGACGAAGCCTTGCGCATTGCGCAACGCATCGCTGCGCAGGCGCCGTTGGCGGTAGTTGCGACCCGCCTCAACGTGATGAAAGCGATCGAACACGGCCCGCTTGCGGCGGTGGAGGAATTCATCCCCGTGCAGCAGCGTCTTGCCAACAGCGAGGATGCGGCCGAAGGCGTGCGCTCCTTCGTCGAGCGGCGGCCTGCTCGCTTCAGCGGTCGTTGACAATCCGAGGCGCGGCGGCAACGCCGCATCCGGAACATCCGGCTACAAACTAAATTGCACACAATTTAATTGCCAGCTATACTTCAGGTCATGCGCAACCCAGCCCCTTCCGCCATTTCTGTCGACGAGATGCTGCAGTTGGACAACCAGCTCTGTTTCGCGGTGTATTCGGCATCGCTGGCCATGACCAAGCGGTACAAGCCGCTACTCGACAAACTCCAGCTCACTTATCCGCAATACCTCGTGATGCTGGTGCTGTGGGAACGCGACGGCCTCATGGTGTCCGAGCTGGGCGAGCGGCTGTTCCTCGATTCGGGCACGCTGACGCCACTGCTGAAGCGGCTGGAAGCCAATGGCCTGGTCGCCCGCATCCGCGATGTCGGCGACGAGCGCCGCGTGCACGTCAGCCTCACCGCCGCCGGCCGCAAGCTCAAGGCGCGCGCCGCCAGCGTTCCGGCCTGCCTGTTGGCCGCATCGCAATGCTCCGTGGACGAGCTGATGGCCCTCACGCAGCAAGTGCAGATCCTGCGGGACCGCGTCAGGGCCGCCTAGATTTTCTCTACCGCTTCGATCCATCGAAGCACCCTTGCTCTCCAACCAACCGAAGGAACCACCATGGTCAAGAAACTCGACAAAGTGCTCTACACCGCGCAAGCCCACACCATCGGCGGCCGCGACGGCGCCGGCAAGACCAGCGACGGCTCGCTGGACGTCAAGCTCAGCTCGCCCGGGTCCGGCAAGCCGGGCACCAACCCCGAGCAACTGTTTGCAGTCGGCTATTCGGCCTGCTTCATCGGCGCGATGAGGGCCGTGGCGCCCAAGATCAATGTCAAGGTGCCTGAGGACGTCGCCATCGACGCCAGCGTTTCGCTCGGCCCGATCGACGCCGGCGCCGCCTACGGCATCGCCGTCAAGCTCGCGATCACCCTGCCGGGGCTCGACGACGCGCAGAAGAAGCTGCTGGTCGAAGCGGCTCACCAGGTGTGCCCCTACTCGAACGCCACGCGCGGCAACGTCGAGGTCGAACTCTCGATCGCCTGATCGCGGTCCGCAGGGCTCGATCAAGGCCCGGCAGGCGTCGCCTACGCGACGAGCTGCCGGGCCTTTTTCATGCAATCGACGCAAGCCTGCGCTATGGTCATCCGCGTCATCGCAGCGCACAGGACGCACAAGGAGAAACCATGAGCACGACCGACCTGCTGATCCGCAAGGACGACCTTTCTTCCACTCGCTTGCGCACTTCCGAGGACCAACGGCTCGCCGACGGACAGATCCGGGTACGCATCGACAGCTTCGCGCTCACTTCCAACAACATCACCTACGCCGCCTTCGGCGACGCGATGAACTACTGGCAGTTCTTCCCGACCGGCGAAGAGGGCTGGGGCACGATCCCGGTGTGGGGCTTCGGGGCGGTGGTTCACTCGCTGCACCCCGGCGTTGCCGTCGGCGAACGACTCTACGGCTACTTCCCCATGGCCTCCTCCGCCGTGCTGACGCCCGAGCGCCTGTCGCCCGAGCGCTTCACCGATGGCGCCGCCCATCGCGCTGCGTTGCCAGCCGTCTACAACCAGTACTTCCGCTGCCGATCCGACCCGCTCTACACCACGGACACCGAAGACATCCAGGCGCTGTTGCGGCCGCTGTTCATCACCTCTTGGCTGATCGACGACTTCCTCGAAGACAACGACTTCTTCGGCGCGCGCCCCGGCGCGATGCTGCTGTCGAGCGCTTCGAGCAAGACGGCCTACGGCACCGCCTTCCAGCTGGCGCAGCGCGAGGGCATCGAAGTGATCGGCCTCACGTCGGCCGCCAACAAGGCCTTCTGCGAAAGCCTGGGCTGCTACAGCCGCGTGCTCGCCTACGAGGAACTCGGCCAACTCCCGGCCGACAAGCCCTGCGTGTACGTGGACTTCGCCGGCAACGGCGCGCTGCGCCGCGCGATCCATACTCGCTTCACGAACCTCAAGCACAGCGCCTCGATCGGCGGCACGCACGTCGACCAGCTGGCCGCCAGCGGCTCGGGCAAAGACCTGCCCGGCCCGCGCGCGACGCTGTTCTTCGCGCCGGCCCAGATCAAGAAGCGCACCTCCGAATGGGGTGCCGAGGCTTTCGGGCAGCGCATGGTGCAAGCCTGGCACGCCTTCATCGCGCGCGTGACCGATGCCAAGGCGCCGTGGCTGCGCGCCGAACACCACGACGGCGGCGCAGAAGTGCAGGTTGCGTATGCAGAGGTGCTGTCAGGACGCGGCGACCCGCGCGTCGGATACGTGTTGTCACTTTCCGCGCCGCCTTCACGGTAGGCGCCCGGCCCTGGCCGTGGCGGTCCCCCGATCCTCACCGCATCACCTTGTCCGCCTCCAGCTTGATGGCATCCTGCCCCAATGCCACATCGGCCACCGAACCGGTCAAGTCACCCGGCTGCGGCGCTGCCTGACCCGACCGTGTCACGCGCACCTCGACCGTCACCACGTCGAAGCGCGAGATCGGGAAGTCCGGCGACATCGCCAGGGTGTCGTCGAGCACGAACTTCGCAGGCAGATCCTTGACTTGCAGGCGCAGCACCGCGACCGGCATGCGCCCGGTGGCAGCGGACTTGGCCAGCACGAACACGGTGTCTTGCGGTGCAGTCTTTTCCTGCAATGCCGCGGCGATCGACACGGTGCCGCCGACGCGCTTGCCCGCCACTTCGACGCGCGGCGCTGCCGACCGTTTCGCCGCGTCCAGTTCAGCGAGATTGGCGCCGATCCTCTGGGCCGCCTCGGAGTCCGGCGGCAGCAAGGCCAGCACATGCTCCCACCGTTGCCGGGCCTGCGCGAGGTCACCGCGCTTGAAAGCGGCCATGCCGGCCAGCGCGAGCGCCTTCGGATGGTCGGCATCGATGGCCAGCGCGGCATCGATGGCGGCCTGCGCCGGCCCGCCCAGGTCGCCGTCGCGGGCCGATGCCAGCGCGTCCGCGTAATCGGCCAGCAACTGAGGCTGGTTCGGCGCCAGCGCCATCGCCCTCTGGTAGGCGACCGCCGCATCGTCGTAGCGTTGCAGGTACTCGTAGGAGCGTGCCAGCACGATCCAGCCTTCCACATCGTCGGGCTGGGTGCGCAGCCGCGCGGCCAGGCGGCCGACCATGGCCTCGACCTCGCCGCCCTCGCCCTCATGGGAGCCCGAGCGCTCGGCCGCCAGCATCTGGCTCGCGGCAGCCATCGGATTGCCGACCTGCAGATACACCAGCAGCGCCGCGGCAGGCAGCCCGACGCTCAGGATGCCTGCGACGCCCCACCCCATCCACGGCCGGAACGCGAGCCCGACGCGCGGTGCCGATGGCGATGCCTCGTGGAGCACTTGCCGCTGCAGTTCGTCGATGGCCTGCGCGCGGTCATGCGCGCTCAGCGCATGAGACTCGAAGTCCCTCTCGATCCGGGCCAGTTGTTCCGCATGAAGCCTGCGCACGGCATCGCGCTGCGCCAGCGGGCGCGTTGTCGATGCCCTGAGCAGCGGCGGAACGACGAAGAGCAGCGCCAGCACCAGCAGCGCGACGGCGACCAGCCACAGGACCGTCACGGTGCGTCCCCTTTCAGGAGCGCGTCCGCTCTTTCGCGTTCGGCCGGCGTCAGCGGCGCGGGCTCCGAGCGGCCGTGCCGGCTCACCACGCGCCACAGCGCGGCGAAGCCCACCGCAAGCAGCACGAAGGGCCCCAGCCACAGCAGCCAGGTCGACGGCATGAAGGGCGGGTCATAGCGCACGAAGGCGCCGTAGCGTTCCTCGAAATAGTCCCTGATCTGCTGCTCGCTGCGGCCCTGGCCGAGCTGCTCCCGGATCTGCTGGCGCATGTCGGCGGCCAGCGGCGCGTTCGATTCGGCCAAGGTCTGGTTCTGGCACACCATGCAGCGAAGGCTGGCCGAGAGTCGCGCCTCCCTGTCCTCGATCGCACCGGCCGCGTTCGCGCCGTGCATCGATGCCCAGAGCAGGAGAAGGCAGGCAAATCGGCTCATTGCAGGCTCCGCACGATCGGCAGCAGGCGTTCGCGCCAGAGTTCGGCGCTGATCGGACCCGCATGCTTGTAACGAATGCGGCCAGCGCCATCGATCACGAAGGTCTCGGGCACTCCGTACACGCCGTAGTCGATGCCGACGCGACCGTCACTGTCGACCGCCGACCCGCGATAGGGATTGCCCCAGCGCTGCAGCCAGGTGCGCGCCGCGTCGCTCTTGTCCTTGTAGTTGAGTCCGTAGAGCACCACGCCGTCCTTGCCGGCGAGTTCCATCAGCACCGGCAGCTCGTCGCGGCAGGGCGCGCACCATGAGGCCCACACGTTCAGCAGCCAGACCTGCCCGCGCAGGCCATCGACTTTCAGCCTTTGCTGGGGGTCATGCAGCAGCGGCAGGTCGATGGCGGGCGCCGGCTTGTCGATCAACGCCGAAGGCAGCAGCTTCGGGTCGCGACGCAAGCCCACCGCCAGCAGGATCGCCAGCACGATGAAGATCGCGAAAGGCAGCTTGAATCGCATCAGGCGCCCTCCTGCGGCCGCAACGCGGCCGCGGCGCCACTGGTCGCTGCGGCCTTGCGCGCGGCCAGGCCGAGGCGGTAGCGGCGATCGGTCGCCGCGAGCAAGCCCCCGAAGGCCATCAGCAGGCAGCCAGCCCAGATCCACGCCATGAAGGGCTTGACGTGGAGGCGCATCGTCCACGCGGCGTCGCCGGCCGGCTCACCCAGCGCGACGAAGAGATCGCGCGTGAGGCCGACGTCGATGGCGGCCTGGCTCAAGGGCATTTGCTGGGCGCGGTAGACGCGCTTCTCTGGATGCAGCGTCGCCACCGAGTGGCCGTGGCGTGTGACCTGCACCGTGGCGCGCTGCGCGTCGTAGTTCGGCCCGCTCGCCGGCGCGATGCCTTCGAAACGAAACGCGAAGCCCGCCACCGCAACCTGCTCGCCCAGGTTCAGCTTGAGTTCCTGCCGGCTCTCGAAGCCGTTGGCCATCGTCGCGCCGAAGATGAAGACGCCGATGCCCGCATGCGCGGCCAGCATGCCGTACCAGCCACGCGGCTGGCGGCGCGCGCGTTCGAGCCACCCGCCGGACGCGCCACGCAACCGCTGCCAGGCGTGCGCCACGGCGCTGGCCACGGCCCAGGCCGCCAGCAGAAGCGCAAAGGTCGACATCGCCGGCCAGCCCCGCTGACCGGCCGGCAGCGTGAAGGGCAACAACAGCGCGGCCACGCAACTGGCAGCGAGGGCCCAACGCAGGCGCCGCGCCAGTTCGGGCAGCGGCGCGTGCTTCCAGCGCGCAATCGGCCCCACCCCCATGAGAAAGATCGCCGGCACCATGATCGGCACGAACACCGCCTCGAAGTACGGCGGCCCGACGGAGATCTTCTGGCCCGTCAGCACGTCGAGCGCCAACGGATAGAGCGTGCCGATGAGCACCGACATCGCCGCGACCGTCAGCACCACGTTGTTGGACAGCAGCAGCGACTCGCGCGACAGCAGGCCGAAGCGCCCGCCCAGGCCGATGCGCGGCGCGCGCCCGCCGAAGAGCAGCAGCGAACCGCCCACCACCGCGACCATGAAGGCCAGGATGAAGAGCCCGCGCCCCGGATCGACCGCGAAGGCATGCACCGAGGTCAGCACGCCGGAGCGCACGAGGAATGTCCCCAGCAGGCTCAGCGAGAAGGTGCAGATGGCGAGCAGCACGGTCCAGCTGCGAAAGGCATGACGCTGCTCGGTCACCGCCAGCGAATGGATCAGCGCCGTGCCCACGAGCCAGGGCATGAAGGAGGCGTTCTCCACCGGGTCCCAGAACCACCAGCCGCCCCAGCCGAGAACGTAGTAGGCCCATGCGCTGCCCATCAGGATGCCCAGGGTCAGGAACATCCAGGCGGCCACGGTCCAGGGGCGCGACCAGCGCGCCCACGCTGCGTTGAGTTCGCCCGACAGCAGCGCCGCGATGGCAAAGGCAAAGGCGACCGAGAACCCGACGTAGCCCATGTAGAGGACCGGCGGATGCACCACCATGCCCGGATCCTGCAGCAGCGGGTTCAGGTCGCGCCCCACCAGCGCGGGCGGCATCAGGCGAGCGAAGGGATTCGAGAGGAACAGCAGGAACAGGAGGAAACCCACGCTGAGCCACCCCATCACCGCGAGCACGCGCGCCACGTAGGCCTCGGGCAGTTGCCGGCTGAACAGCGCCACCGCCACGGTCCACGCGCTGAGCAGGCACAGCCACAACAGCATCGAGCCTTCGTGCCCGCCCCACACGGCTGCAAACCGGTAGGCGGCGGGCAGGTCGGCATGCGAGTTGGACGCCACGTAGAGCACGGAGAAGTCGTTGTCCAGGAAGCTCCACGCCAGGCAGGCGAAGGCGATGGCCGCGAAGATGAATTGGCCGAGCGCCGCCGGGCGCGCCAGCCGGATCCAGCCGGTCACGCCCCAGTGCGCGCCCGCCAGCGGCAGGCTGCCCTGCACCACCGCCACGAGCAAGGCGAGTACCAGGCTGAAGACGCCGATCTCCGGGATCACTGCGGGGCCTCCAGCGTCGGCGCCGTGTGGGCCTGGCGCGCCTGCTCCAGGGCCGCGGCGGCTTCGGGCGGCATGTAGTTCTCGTCATGCTTGGCCAGCACCTGAGTCGCCTCGAAGGAGCCGTCGGGCAGCAATCGGCCTGCCACCACCACGCCCTTGCCTTCGCGGAACAGGTCCGGCAACAGGCCACGGTAGCTCACCGGCACACGCTGTGCCATGTCGGTCACGACAAAGCGGACCGTCAGGCCGTCATGGCCCCGCTGCACCGAGCCGGTCTCCACCAGTCCGCCGATGCGGAAGGCGCCATTGCGCGGCGCGGCACTGGCCGCGACCTGGCTCGGGCTGAAGAAGAAGACCAGGTTCGAGCGCAGCGCGTTCAGCACCAGCAGCGCGGCGAGCCCGAACGCCAGCAGCCCGGAGCCGATGATCGCCAAACGCCGAGTTCTAGGCTTCATCGTGCGGCTCCGGCGGCGGCAACAGGCGGGATTGCGTGTGACTGCGGCGCAAGAGCGTCCAAACCTCGGCGGCGATCAGCGCCGCAGCGACACCGTAGGCCGCGAGGATGTACAGGATCGCGTCGCTGCTGCTCATCGCCGCCTCGCCAAGTTGTCGCGCTCCGCGATCAGGCAGCGCACGCGCACCAGCGCCACCGCCACCGAATAGGCCCAGCAGGCGCCCGCCATCAGCAGCATGCCCACGAGCATGGTGTGCGCCATCGCGGGCGCGGCCGTGAAGCTGATCGATGCGCCCTGGTGCAGGGTGTTCCACCACTGCACCGAGAAATAGATGATGGGCACGTTGACCACGCCGGCCAGCAACACGATCGCGCCGCCGCGATCCGCGCGGCGCGGATCGTCGATGGCCGACACCAGGCCCAGATAGCCCAGGTAGAGAAAGAGCAGGATCAGCTCGGAGGTCAGCCGCGCATCCCACACCCACCAGGTGCCCCAGGTCGGCTTGCCCCACACCGCGCCAGTCCACAGCGCGATGACGGTGAACAGCGCGCCCGTGGGCGCCAGCGCCCGCGCCATCAGCGCCGAAAGCCGCGTGTGGAAGGCGAGCCCCATCGCGGCATGGAAGGCCGCCACGAGATAGATGAACATCGACATCCACGCCGCCGGCACGTGGATGAAGATGATGCGGTAGACCTCGCCCTGCTGGTGATCGGTGGGCGCCACGAGGAAGCCGACCACCAGACCCGCCACCGCCAGCGCGACGGCCAGGGCCGCGAACCACGGCACGACGCGGCCGGCCCAGCCATGGAACACCGTGGGCGATGCCAGTTGCCGCCACTGCCCGCGCCGATCGGTTGGGGTCGACGTCAGCGCGTGAGGGTCGATGCGTCGAAGCGAGTCCATGGCGCCGCTCATTCCACCGCCAGGCGCAAGGCCGCGCCCACTGCCCAGGGACACAGGCATGCCGCCACCAGCAGGCAGGCGCCGAGGAGCGACAGGTGCGGGTTCACCGGCAGCCCCTGGTTGCTTGCCACCACCGCGCCGCTGCCGAAGATCAACACCGGCACGCACAGCGGCAGCACGATCAGCGCCAGCAGCACATTCCCGCGCAGGCCGAGTGTGAGCGCGGCACCGAGCGCGCCCAGCAGCACCAGCGTCGGCGTGCCCAGCAGCAGCGACAGCAGCAGCACGCCAATCGCCTGCGCCGGCAGCCCGAACTGCAGCCCCATCAGCGGCGCGACGGCCACCAGCGGCAGGCAGGTGATGAGCCAATGCGCCGCGACCTTGGCGTAGACGATGCCTGTGAGCGAACGTGGCGACAGCAGCAACTGTTCGAGCGCGCCGTCCTCCAGGTCGGGCAGAAAAAGCCGATGCAGCGAGATCATCACCGCGAGCAGCGCCGCGACCCACACGACGCCGGGACCGATGGCCGCCAGCAGCGCCGCATCGGGCCCGACGGCCAGGGGGAAGACACTGCCCACGACGATGAAGAACAGCAGCGCGCTGAGCGCGTCCATCGGCCGGCGCGACGCCGTGCGGACCTCACGGCCGATGATCGGTAGGGCGGCAGTCAGCATCGCTCAGCCTGTTCATGTCCAGCGTGCGCGCGCAAGGGCCGTCATGGCCGATGTCGCGATGGGTCGTTACCACGGCCATGCCGCCGCGGCGGACGTGATCGGCCAGGTAAGCATCGAAGCTCTCTTCGCCTTCGGCGTCCAGGCCCGCACAGGGCTCGTCGAGCAGCCACAACGGTCGTTGGCTCAGGAGCACGCGCGCCAGGCTCAGTCGACGCTGCTGGCCCTGCGAGAGATGGCGCAGCCGCTCATCCTCGCGTTCCGCGAGCTGCAGCTTCTGCAGCACGTCGCGGCACGCCGCATCGCCGCTCGCGCTGCCGGCGACGTGCAGCGAGAAGCGCAGGTTCTCGAGCACCGTGAGTTCGCCGCTCATGCCGCCTGCGTGTCCCATGTAGGCCACCTCCCTGGCGAAGCCGGCGTCATGTGCGCCGACGCGCCGGCTGCGCCAGTGCACGTCGCCCCCGGTCGGTTGCAACAGGCCGCACAGCAAGCGCAGCAGGCTGCTCTTGCCGCTGCCGTTCGATCCGCGCACCTGCACCACGTCGCCGGGGGCGGCGTCGAATGTGACGCCGGCGAACACGCGCCGTCCACCGCGCGCGCATGCCAGGTCGCGAACGCAAAGACCGTCGTGCAAGACCTCAGCCACCCGCTTTGGCGCCGCCCGGCGCCCCGCCGGCGGGCGCCATTGCTTCGTCGCCTTCCTTGGGAACGACCTGTCCCGGCGTGTCGGTCGGCGCCTGGCCCGGCGGGATGTGGGGCAGCCTGTGGGCGATGCCCTTGTGGCAGTCGATGCAGGTCTTCTCCTTGTTCGCCAGGAAGGTCATGTGCATGTTCTGCGCACGCACGCTCTGGCGCGTGAAATCCATGTATTCGTAGTTGTGGCAATTGCGGCATTCGAGCGAGTCGTTGGCCTTGAAGCGTGCCCACTCGTTCTGGGCCAGCCGAAGACGTTCCGCCCGAAACTTCTCCTGCGTCGAGATGCTGCCGAAAATCTTGCCCCACACCTCCTTGGAGGCCTGCATCTTGCGCGCCATCTTGTCGGTCCAGTTGTGCGGGACATGGCAATCGGAACAGATAGCGCGCACGCCGGAGCGATTGGTGTAGTGGATGGTGGGCTTGAGTTCGGCGAACACGTTGTCGCGCATCTCGTGGCATCCGGTGCAGAACTTCTCGGTGTTGGTGAATTCCATTGCCGTGTTGAAGGCGCCCCAGAAGATGATGCCGCCGATGAAGCCGCCCAGCGTCAGGAACCCAAGGCTGAAATGCACGCTCGGCCTGCGGATGATGGCCCAGTAGCGCTTCAGGAGGTTCATCATGGTGTGGCGTCCCCGCTGCTACTTCTTGTTGGCCTGAGCGGCCTCGGCGGCCCGCTTCGCGACCGTGTCCGCATTCTCGAAGTCGTTGCCCACCAGCGGCTGGACCGGATCCTGCGCCACGTGGCACTGCATGCAGAAATACCTCCGCGTCGAGATCTGCGGCAGGACCTTGCCGCTGCGGTCGATGTAGTGCGTGGGGCTCACGGGAATCGCCTGCGAGAAATCCGTGCGGGTGCGCGCATGGCAGTCGAGGCACTTGTTGAAGTTCTTGTCGATCTGGTAGCCGTCGACGCGGTGCGGGATGGTCGGCGGCTGCATGTCGTAGTTGCGCGGGCGCCGCACGTCATCGTTGATTGCGTTGCCTAGGCGCGGCGGGTCCGTGGGGTCGGGCACCGGCACCGGGCCGCGTGCCGGGTCCAACAGGCCGCCCGACTGGGCCCACGCGAAGGCAGCCAGCAGGCCGAGCAGCGGGAGAAGCTTGCGGGGGGTCATGCCGGTGTCTCTGGATGGCTCAGACCCTGACGATCTTCACCGCGCACTTCTTGAAGTCCGTCTGATAGGAGATGGGGTCGGTCGCATCCAGCGTGACCTTGTTGATCAATTGGCTCGCATCGAACCACGGCACGAACACCAGTCCGCGCGGCGGCTTGTTGCGGCCCCGTGTCTCCACCCGCGTGCGCATGCTTCCGCGCCGCGAGCTGATCTCCACCTCGATGCCGCGCCGCACGCCCAGGGCCCGCGCGTCTTCCGGATGCATGTAGCACACGGCGTTGGGCACGGCCTTGTGAAGCTCGGGCACACGGCGCGTCATCGAACCCGAGTGCCAGTGCTCCAGCACGCGGCCGGTCGACAGCCAGAATGGAAACTCCTTGTCGGGCGCCTCCGGCGGCGGCTCGTAGGGCAGCGCGAAGATCAGCGCCTTGCCATCCGGGTGGCCATAGAACTGGAATCCGGTGCCGGCCTTGACGTACGGGTCCGAGCCTTCGCGATAGCGCCACAAGGTTTCCTTGCCGTTCACCACGGGCCAGCGCAATCCGCGGACCTGGTGATAAGTCTCGAAGGGCGCGAGGTCGTGGCCATGGCCGCGCCCGAAAGTGGCGTACTCCTCGAACAGGCCCTTCTGCACGTAGAAGCCGAAGGCCTTCGCCTCGTCGTTGTCGTAGCCGGCTTCGATCATCGAGTTCGGGAACTTGTCGACCTGCCCGTTGCGGAAGAGCACCTCGAACAAGGTCTTGCCCCGGAGCTCTGGCTTCTTGGCAATCAGGTCTTCGGGCCACACTTCCTCGACCTTGAAGCGCTTCGAGAACTCCATCAGCTGCCAGAGGTCGGACCGCGCCTCGCCGGGCGCGCTGACCAGCTGGTGCCAGAACTGCGTGCGGCGCTCGGCATTGCCGTAGGCGCCTTCCTTCTCGACCCACATCGCCGCCGGCAGGATCAGGTCGGCGCTCAGCGCGGTGACGGTCGGGTACACATCCGACACCACGATGAAGTTGTCGGGGTTGCGGTAGCCCGGGTAGCCTTCCTCCTTCAGGTTGGCGGCGGCCTGCATGTTGTTGTTGACCATCACCCAGTAGGCGTTGAGCTTGCCGTCCTTCAGCATGCGGTTCTGCAGCACCGCATGGAAGCCGGGCTTGTCAGGGATGGTGCCTTCGGGCAGCTTCCAGATGTGCTCCGCCTCGGCCCGGTGCTTCGGATTGGTCACCACCATGTCGGCCGGCAACCGGTGGGAGAAGGTGCCAACCTCGCGCGCGGTGCCACAGGCCGATGGCTGGCCGGTCAGCGAGAAGGGGCTGTTGCCGGGCGTTGCGATCTTGCCGGTGAGCAGATGGATGTTGTAGACCATGTTGTTGCACCACACACCGCGGGTGTGCTGGTTGAACCCCATGGTCCAGAAGGACATCACCTTGACCTTCGGGTCGGCGTACATCTCGGCCAGCGCCTGCAGGCGGTTGCGCGGCACGCCACTGAGCCTGGCGGTGTAGTCGAGGTCGTAGGTGGAGACGAACTTCGCGAACTCGTCGAAGGTCATCGGCTTCGAGCCGCCCGCATCGCCGGCGTTCTTGGCAGCCTTCTGCAGCGGATGCTCCGGCCGCAGTCCATAGCCGATATCGGCGTTGCCCAGCCGGAACGAGGTGTGCTTGTCGACGAAATCGCGGTTCACACGGTTCGTCGTGATGATGTGGTGGGCGATGTAGTTCAGGATCGCCAGGTCGGTTTGCGGCGTGAACGTGAGCTCGATGTCCGCCAGCTCGTAGGAGCGGTGTTCGAAGGTCGAAAGCACCGCCACCTGGACGTTGCGCCCGCTCAGCCGCCGGTCGGTCACGCGGGTCCACAGAATGGGATGCATCTCAGCCATGTTCGCGCCCCACAGCACGAAGGCATCGGCCGCCTCGATGTCGTCGTAGACGCCCATGGGCTCGTCAGCCCCGAAAGTCCGCATGAACCCCACGGCCGCCGACGCCATGCAGTGCCGCGCGTTGGGGTCGAGATTGTTCGAGCGAAAGCCGGCCTTCATGAGCTTGAGCCCGGCATAGCCCTCCCAGATGGTCCATTGGCCCGAACCGAACATGCCCACCGCTGTCGGTCCCTTTTCCTTGAGCACCCGCTTGAACTGCGCGGCCATGACATCGAAGGCCTGGTCCCACGAGACGCGTGTGAACTCGCCGTCCTTCGCGTACTGGCCGTTCTTCATGCGCAGCAAGGGCGTCAGCAGGCGATCGTCCCCATACATGATCTTGGACAGAAAGTAGCCCTTGACGCAGTTGAGGCCGCGATTGACCTCCGCCTCGGGATCGCCGTGCGTGGCGACCACGCGGTTGTCCTTGACGGCCACCGTCACGCCGCAGCCCGTGCCGCAGAAGCGGCATGGCGCCTTGGACCACTTGAGGCCGGCAGCGTCGGGAGCGACCGCCTGCGCAATCCCCGTCAGCGGAATGCCGGCCACAGCGCCCGCGGTGGCCGCTGCCGTTTGGCGGATGAAGTCCCTCCTGTCAATGGGCATCGGGGATCTCCTCGTTCATCGCTTCCACGGTGTCCGCGTACTGGTACACCAGCGCGGCGGAAAGGACACCTTCGGTGCGCTGGATCGCATTCACCCGGGAAAGCATCTCGTCGGCGCTGTCGGCATCCAGCGTGACGACCAGCTTGCCGTTGGGCGAGCTGCCGAACACCCGTGCGCCGGGCATCAGGGCGATGGCGTCCTCGACACGCTGCAGGCGCTTCGGGGTGGCATGCACGACCAGACTGCTGATGTGTACTTCCTCGGACACTTTGGCTTCCTTCTTGAAAGGTGGCTGATGTGCTGCGCGGGATGTAGCGTCAGCCTCGACTGCCGGGTGGCCCCGCAAGGAGAAGCTGATACATCCAGACAAGAAAGCCGTAGCCCGCGACGATGATGCCCGCGAGCACCGGCGCCATGACCACGGAAAGGAACAGGAAGCTGCGCAGTTCCTGTGCCTTCGTGAAAGGGCCATTCGGTTGTTCCACAGGTCTCCTCCATGGTGGGCTGCGCAAGAATGCCGGGCCAGGAACCGAGAAAGTCGAATTCATTCTTCTCCGAAGCCCTGGCAGTGTCAATTTGCCCAAAGGTGCAACGGCCAGCGCCGACAATGTCGCCGTGGCCCCTTCAACTACCCCTCCTCCCGATGCGGCTTCGGCCGGTCATCCCTACGAAACCCTGACGCCCGACGTCGTGCTCGATGCGCTCGCAACGCTCGGCCTGCACGGCGACGGCCGGTTGACCGCGCTGAACTCCTACGAGAATCGCGTCTACCAGGTCTACCTGGAAGACCGCAGCGCAGTGGTCGTCAAGTTCTACCGGCCCGGGCGCTGGTCCGATGAAGACATCCTCGAGGAACACGGCTTCTCGCTCGAGCTCGCCGCCGCCGAAGTGCCTGCGGTGGCGCCGATCGCGGTCGATGGCGAGACGTTGCACCGCCATGGCGGCTTCGCATTCAGCGTGAGTCCCTACCGTGGCGGACGCGCGCCGGAGCTGGACGATTTCGAGGTGCTCGAATGGGTCGGGCGCTTTCTCGCGCGCATCCACGCGGTCGGGGCACGAAAGCCCTTCGCATCGCGGCCGGCGCTGGACCTGCAGACCTTCGGCATCGCATCGCGCGACTGGCTGCTGGGCCACGACATGGTGCCGCTCGACGTGCAGCGCGAATGGGAAACAGCCTGCAACGCCGCCTTCGAGAAGATCTCGACCACTGCGCTCGGCACCAACTCGCAGGCTGCGGACCCGGCCCTGAAGAAGCTGCGACTGCACGGCGACGTGCATCCCGGCAACATCCTCTGGACGCCGACCGACCGGCCCGACGGCGGCCCGCACTTCGTCGATCTCGACGACACACGCACCGGCTTCGCCGTGCAGGATCTCTGGATGCTGCTGTCCGGCGACCGCGCGCAGCGCACCACCCAATTGAGCGGGCTGCTCGACGGCTACGAACAGTTCCGCGACTTCGACCGGCGCGAGCTCGCACTGATCGAGCCGCTGCGCACCCTGCGCCTCATCCACTACAGCGCATGGCTGGCGCGGCGCTGGGAAGACCCGATCTTTCCGATCAACTTCCCGTGGTTCGGATCGAGCGACTACTGGAAGGGGCAGATCCAGATGCTGCAGGACCAGTGCGAGTCGATGGAAGAAGAGCCCCTCTACGCCTAGGCCGCCGCGGACGGGTCGACCTGCATCGCACGCAGGAAGCCCTGCACCACGGCATTCTCCGGCCCGTCGCGCCACACGCAGAACGCTTCGGACCGCGCGACCTCTTCCTCCAGCGGCCTGAACACCGCGCCACGCAGCGCCGTGTGCCGCATTGCGCTCGGCACCAGCGCCACGCCCATGCCCTGCGAGACCAGCGACACCACCGACAGCCAGTGCCGCACCTCGTGGCGGACCTCGGGCCGGAAGCCGGCCTGCGCGCAGATGGACAGGATGCGCTCGTGATAGTCAGGCGAAACGCTGCGCGAGAACAGGACGAAGGGCTCGTCGCGCAGGCTCGCGGTGGACACCGTGCGCCGCCGCGCCAGCCGGTGATCGACCGGGAGACAGGCCACGAAAGGTTCCGACACCAGCAGCACGTGCCGCAGCTCCGCCGGCATGCGGCTGGTGTGCACGAAGCCGAGATCCAGCCGGTCGTGCAGCAACTCGACGATCTGCTCCCCCGAATTGAGCTCGACCATCGTGACCCGAACCGCCGGGTGCTTCGCCTGGAACTTGCGCAGCGCCGGCGGCAGTCCGCGGTAGAGCATCGCGCCGACGAAGCCGATGCGCAGCCGCCCGGCCGAGCCCAGTGACACGTCACGCGCCTGCAGCGCGGCCTCCTCGGCCTGACGCAGCAAGACGGTGGCCGAGGCCTGCAACGCTTCGCCGGCCGGCGTGAGGCGCACCTCCTTGCTGTTGCGGTCGAACAGGCGCGCGCCCACGGCCTCTTCCAGCTGCCGGATCGCGACGCTCAGCGGAGGCTGGGAGATCGCGAGCCGTCGCGCCGCGCGGCCGAAGTGAAGCTCTTTCGCCAGCACGACGAAATAGCGCAGATGTCGAAGTTCCATTCGTTCCATGCGGCGCAGTTTTTCACAATAGGCAAATCAGATCAATCGAGACCAATCTGATATTGGACAGAAATCGTCGAACGCTCAAAGATGACGGCCCAAGGAGACAGGCCATGAGCACCCGCACCGCAGCACCGACCGGAAACACCACCGCCCACCCCGTGCCCGACCGCCACGGGCAGAACCTCTTCACCACCGACACCGAGCTGCACAAGCTGCTCGCGCTGTACCTCCCGCCCGAGTTGCTGCAGCACATGCAGCCACACTTCGAGCGGCTCGGCGCGCTGGCCGGCGGCCGGCTCGACGAGCTGGCGCAAGTGGCGGACCACAACCCGCCCACCCTGCAGCTGCGCACGCGCACCGGCATCGACGACCAGAAGGTCATCAAGCATGCGGCCTACGTCGAGATGGAGCGCCTGGCGCTGAGCGAGTTCGGTCTGGCCGCGATGTCGCACCGCGAAGAGACGCTGGGCTGGAAAGGCAAGATGCCGCCGCTGGTCAAGTACGTGCTGACCTATCTCTTCGTGCAGGCCGAGTTCGGGCTGTGCTGCCCGGTCTCGATGACCGATTCGCTGGCCCGCACGCTCAAGAAGTTCGGCAGCCCTGAACTGGTCGAGCGCTTCCTCCCGCGCTTCCAGTCGCTGGACTTCGACACGCTGGCGCAGGGCGCGATGTTCATGACCGAGCAGGCCGCCGGCTCCGACATTGCCGCGACCGTCACGCGCGCCTGGCAGGACGAAGCCGGGCAGTGGCGCCTGAGCGGCGACAAGTGGTTCTGCTCCAACCCCGACGCCGATTTCGCGATGGTGCTCGCACGTGCCGACGACGCGCCGGCCGGCATGAAGGGCGTGTCGCTGTTCCTGCTGCCGAAGCGGCTCGACGATGGCAGCGCCAACCACTACCGGATCCTGCGTCTCAAGGACAAGATGGGCACGCGTTCGATGGCCAGCGGCGAGATCCGCCTCGAAGGCGCGGTGGCCTACCTGGTCGGCGAGGCGGGCCGGGGCTTCCAGCAGATGGCAGACATGGTCAACAACTCGCGCCTGTCGAACGGCGTGCGCGCCGCCGGCCTGATGCGCCGTGCCGTGGCGGAGGCCGAATACATCGCGAGCGAACGCCGCGCCTTCGGCAAGCGCCTCGCGGACATGCCGCTGATGCAGCGACAGCTGACCAAGCTGCGGCTGCCGGCCGAGCAAGCGCGCACGATGGTGTTCCAGACCGCGCTGGCGCTCGCGCGCTCCGACGGCGGCGACAAGACCGCCTACCCCCTGCTGCGCATCCTCACGCCGCTGATCAAGTTCCGCGCCTGCCGCGACGCCCGCAAGGTGACGGGCGATGCGATGGAAGTGCGCGGCGGTTGCGGCTACATCGAGGAATGGGCCGATCCGCGACTGGTGCGCGATGCGCATCTGGGCTCGATCTGGGAAGGCACCAGCAACATCGTCGCGCTCGACGTGCTGCGCGCCGTCAAGCGGGAGAACTCGCTGCCCGCGCTGCAGGACCATTTCTCCATGCTGCTGGACCAGACCGTGGTGGCGCCGGCATTCGCTGCCGCACTGCGCGATGCGCTGGTGCGCGCAGCCGCGCTGGCCGACCGCGCTTCGCAAGACGGCGGCGAGCCGATGGCACGCCAGGCCGCGTCGGCGCTGTATCACACCTGCAGTGCGATCGCGATGGCCTGGGAAGGTTCGCGCGCCGGCTCGGCGCAGCGCATCCAGTGGGCGCAGCTGGTGCTGCTGCATCGCGTGCTGCCGCGCGATCCGCTGAACGCGGACGGCGTGCCCGAGTCCTGGAACACCGACATCGCTGCGGCGCCGGCCAAGGTGGCCGTGGTGGCCTGAAGCCCGGCGGATCCATCACAAGAGACACACATCAAGGAGACAACCATGAAACTGCTCAAGACCTTTGCCCTTGCCGCCTGCGTCGCGGCCATGCCTGCGCTGCCCGTCGTGTCGACGGCCCACGCGCAGACGTTCCCGACCAAGCCGGTGACGCTGGTCGTGCCGTTTCCGCCGGGCGGCCCCACCGACGCGATGGCGCGCACGCTCGCGGCCGAGATCAAGGACCACCTGGGCCAGCCCATGATCGTGGAGAACCGCGCCGGCGCCGGCGGCAACATCGGCGCCGACTACGTGGCGCGCGCCGAGGCCGACGGCCACACGCTGCTGTTCGGTACCTCCGGACCGCTGGCGATCAACGCCAGTCTCTATCGCAAGATCAACTACGACCCGGTGAAGAGCTTCACGCCGGTGATCCAGATCGGCCACCTGCCCAACATCCTGGTCGTGAACCCCGCCGTGCCGGCGAAGGATGTGCGCGAGCTCATCGCCTATGCCAAGGCCCACCCGGGCAAGCTGAGCTACGCGTCGTCGGGCAACGGCGCCTCCTCGCACCTGGCGGGCGTGCTCTTCAACGGCATCGCCGGCACCGACCTGCAGCACGTCCCGTACAAGGGCACCGGCCCGGCGCTCAACGACTTGCTGGGCGGCCAGGTGTCGATGAGCTTCACGGACGTGCTGACCGCGCTGCCGTACGTCAAGGCAGGCAAGCTGCGCGCGCTCGGCATCGCCACGGCCCAGCGCTCGCAGGCACTGCCCGACCTCCCGACGCTGGCCGAGCAGGGCGTCACGGGCTACGACGTCAGCGTGTTCTTCGGCATCGTGGCACCGGCTGGCACGCCGCCGGCCACGGTCGCGAAGCTCAACAAGGCCTTCGCGGACGCGCTCGCCACGCCCAAGGTCAAGCAGTTGTTCGCCTCGCAGGGCCTGGAGCCGGCGCCTTCGAGCACGCCCGAACAGCTGGGCAAGTACATCGGAGCGCAGGTGACGAAATGGTCATCCGTCGTCAAGCAGTCCGGCGCGCAGCTGGACTGAACAAGCTCGTAGAAAGATCATCATGACCCCGACTGCCAAGACCGGCGCACTGGCCGGCATCCGCGTGCTCGACATCTCGCGCATCCTCGGCGGCCCCTACTGCGGCCAGATCCTCGGCGACCACGGCGCCGACGTGCTCAAGGTCGAGCCGCCGCAGGGCGACGACACACGCACCTGGGGGCCACCCTTCAAGGAAGGTGTGGCCTCCTACTACCACGGGCTCAACCGCAACAAGCGCACCATGGCGCTCGACCTCGGAAGCGCCGAGGGGCGCGACGCGCTGCTGAAACTGGTGGCCGAGGCGGACGTGCTGATCGAGAACTTCAAGACCGGCACCATGGAGCGGTGGGGCATCGGCTACGACGAACTCTCAAGCCGCTTTCCGCGCCTGATCTGGTGCCGCGTCTCGGGCTTCGGCGCCGATGGCCCGCTCGGCGCCCTGCCAGGCTACGACGCCGCCGTGCAGGCGATGACCGGGATCATGAGCATCAACGGCGAGGCCGATGGCGGCCCATTGCGCGTGGGCTTGCCGGTGGTCGACATGGTCACCGGCCTCAACGCGACGATCGGCGTGCTGCTCGCGCTGCAGGAGCGCACGCGCAGCGGCCAGGGCCAGTTCATCGAGGCGGCGCTGTACGACAGCGGCCTTTCACTGCTGCACCCGCATGCGGCGAACTGGTTCATGGATGGCGCGATGCCCCGGCGCACCGGCAATGCGCATCCCAATATCTACCCCTACGACGCACTCGCGACCCGCACGGACCCCATCTTCGTCGCGGTTGGCAACGACCGGCAGTTCGCCAGCTTCTGTGCCTGCATCGGACTGCCGGCGCTCGCGGACGATCCGCTCTACCGCACCGCCGGCGCGCGCTCGATTCACCGCGAAGGGCTCAAGCAGCGGCTCGAAGCCGCACTGGCGGACTTCGATGGCCGCACGCTGGTCGAGACGCTGATGGCTGCCGGCGTACCCGCCGCGCCAGTGCTGTCGGTGGACGCGGCGCTGGAGCATCCGCACACGGCCCACCGCGGCATGGTGGTCGAGCTGGAGGGCGGTTATCGCGGCGTGGCATCGCCTATCAAGCTCAGCCGCACGCCGGCGAGCTACCGCCATGTGCCGCTGACGCCGGGCGATCGCTTCGTCGACTCCGACGCCTCCTGATCGCGCCCGCGCGCCGCCGACGGCCTATGAACCGGCCGCCGCGGCCCCCCGCGATCTCAGCAGGCGGCGCAGCAAGGGCACCACCCAGACCAGCACCGAGACAACGGCCAAGGAGGCAGCGATCGGCCGCGTCACGAAGCTCATCAGGTTGCCGTCGGACTTGATCATGGAGGTGATGAAGTTCTCCTCCAGCATGCCGCCGAGCACCACACCGAGGATGGCCGGCGCGATGGGGAACCCGTTTTCCTCGAGCAGGTAGGCCACCACCCCCGCCGCGAGCATGACGCCGACGTCGAACAGCGAATTGTTGATGGCGAAGGTGCCGACGATGCAGAACAGCAGGATCAGCGGCATCAGCACATTGCGCGGCACGCGAAGAATGCGCTTGGCCACCTTGATGCACAGGATGCCCAGCGGAATCATGATGATGTTCGCGATGACGAACAGCATGAACACCGCATAGATGTTCTGCGGATTGGTGGTGAACAGCGTCGGTCCGGGATTCAGGTTCTTCATGTAGAGCACACCGATCACGATGGCCGTGATCGAGTCGCCCGGAATGCCGAACACGAGCGCCGGAATCCAGGCGCCGGCCAGGGCGCTGTTGTTCGCAGAGCCGGATTCGACGATGCCCTCGACGTGGCCGGTGCCGAACTTCTCCGGCTCTTTCGAGAACTTCTTGCTCATCGCGTACGACATCCATGCCGCGATGTCGGCGCCCGCGCCCGGCAACGCGCCCACCAGCGTGCCGAGCGAGCTGCCACGCAGGATCTGCACGGGGTACTTCTTCGCCAGCGCCCACTGGCCCTTCAGCACGCTCCCCACCTTCTCGACCGCCAGTTCGGCGGGCGGCAGGGTGTCGACCGCGTACCGGATGACCTCCGAGATCGCGAACATGCCGATCATCATCGGGATCATCCCGATGCCGCCCGTCATCTCGGTGTTGCCGAAGGTGAAGCGCGGAAAGCCCGCCGGGTTGCCGAGTCCTACGCAGGCGACGAGCAGGCCCAGCATCAGTGTCACAACGCCCTTGAGCGGCCGGTCGGAAGAGATGAACACCGCGCAGGTGAGCCCCAGCAGCACCAGCCAGAAGTACTCGAAGGAACTGAAGTGAAGCGCGAAGTCGGCCAACGCCGGCGACGCGAGGATCAGCACCGCGGTGCCGAAGAGCCCGCCAACCGCCGAGAACACCAGTCCGGCGCCGAGCGCGACTTCGGCCTGGCCTTTGCGCGTCATCGCAAAGGCTTCGTCGGTGTAGGCGGCCGAGGCCGGGGTGCCGGGAATGCGCAGCAGGCAGCCCGGGATGTCGCCCGAGAAGATTGCCATCGCGGTCGCAGTCACCATCGCAGCGATGGCCGGGATCGGCGCCATGAAGAAGGTGATCGGCACGAGCAGCGCCACCGCCATGGTGGCCGACAGGCCCGGCACGGCACCGACGAAGAGCCCGTACAGCGAGGCGATCACCATCACCATGAGGGTGTAAGGCTCGAACACCATCGAGAACGCCTGCGCGAGTGCGGCTGACATCGGCGGCTACCAGGCGTAAGGGGTAAGCACACCCCAGGGAAGAGGGACGCGCAACAGCTTGTAGAACGCGAAATGGATGGCGAGCGATGCAATCAACGCGATCAGCACCGAGCGGCCGGGCGACACGCGCAGGGCCCACATCAGCGCGGCCAGCACGATGGTGGACGTGATGAGGAAGCCGAGCTTTTCCGAGGCCAGGATGTAGAAGACGACGCCGGCGATCACCGTGCAGAACGCCAGCACGTGGCTGGGCGAGCGCATCCAGGGCCCGGCCTGGACCCAGGGCACCGACGCCCGATCGCGCCAGCCACGCACCAGCAGGATGGCGCCGCAGACGCACAGCACGACGGCGATGAGCCCCGGAAAAAGCGAAGGGCCGACCTGCTGGCCTGGGATCTTGGGGTAACCCTGCACGACCGCCAGGACGGCGATGCCGAGTACCAGCAGCAGGAGGCCGAAGACAGCGTCGTTGAGTTTCATCGCCGAGCGCCCGGCGCCTTGCGTTGCCGCTTCACTTCGCGATGCCGACGGCCTTCATCGTCGCGCCCAGTTCGGCGTCCGACTTGGCCATGAACTTGCCGAAATCCTCTGGGCCTGCGTAGGTCACACCGAAGCCCCGGGACGCCATGAAGTCGGTGTAGTCCTTGCTGGCCGCGACCTTCTTCACCGCCGCACTCAACTTGTCGCGGACGTCGTTGGGGATTCCCTTGGGCGCGACGATGCCGCGCCACGCGGCCATCGTCCAGTCACTGCCGACGGCGGACTTGAGCGTCGGTATGTTGGGGTACAGCGCGGACGGCTTGTCACTCATGATGACAAGGCTCTTGACCTTGCCGGCATCGATCAGCGAGCGCGCCTCCGGCAGCGAGACCGGCGCGATGTCGACGCCGCCCGCCACCATGTCCTGCAGGCCCGGCGCGGCGCCGTTGCTGGGCACCCAGGGCACGGCCGCCGGATCGATCTTCTGGTCGCGCAGCAGGCCGGCGATGGCGAGATGCCAGATGCCGCCCTGCCCCGTACCCGACGCCTTCATCTTGCCGGGGCTGGCCTTGATCGCTGCGAGGAGCTCGGTGATGCTCTTGTAGGGCGCATCGGCGCGCACCTGGACGCCGGCCGGATCGGCGTTGACGAGGCCGATGGGCGTATAGGACGCGCCGGTCAGCTCGGTCAGCCCCTGCCAATGCATCATGCCGATCTCGACCGTGGCAAGGCCGATGGTGTAGCCATCGGGCGCCGCGGAGGCGATGGCCGCATGACCCACCACGCCGCTGCCGCCAGTGCGATTCACCACCGTCACTGGTTGGCCTAGTTCTTTTTCGAGCAGGCTGCCGACGATGCGAGCGGTCGCATCGGTACCGCCACCGGCACCCCATGGAACGATCAAGGTGATCGGCCGAGCCGGGTAGCCTTGCGCCGCCGCGGGCCCTGCCGCGGCGAACACCGCGAGGCCGCCGAGGGCGGCGGCGACATGGATGGCAAAGGAACGACGTGAACGAGCGCGCATGGCCTTGTCTCCTCTTGTTGGGATGCCATGCCTTTTTTCGCACGCTTCGCCCGCGCCGGCACTAGGGCGAACCACCGCTTGCGGCCAGCCTCAGGCTGTGCAAGCAAACGGTCGCGCGCGTTTTCTCAGACTAGGAGCGCGTTCACTCGCCGCACGTAGGCAGCCGGATCTGCCGGCAGGCCGCCCTCGGCCAGCAAGGCCTGGTCGAACAGGATGTTGGCCAGGTCCTCGAAGTGCGCAGAGCCTTCCAGCTTCTTCACCAGCGGATGCTCGGCGTTCACCTCCAGCACGGGTTTCACGTCCGGTGCCGGCTGGCCGGCTTGCTTGAGCATGCGAGCGAGCTGGGTGCTCATGCCGCCGTCCTGCACCACCAGGCAAGCAGGCGAATCGACGAGGCGCGTAGTCACGCGGACGTCCTCTGCCTTGTCCTTGAGAACTTCCTTGAGCCGCTCCAGCAGCGGCTTGAACGACTCGGCCGCTTCCTCGGCCGCCTTCTTCTCGGCTTCGTCCTGCAGCTTGCCGAGATCGACCGCGCCCTTGGCGACGCTTTGCAGCGGGGTGCCGTCGAACTCGGTCAGGTAGTTGAGCGCCCACTCGTCGACGCGGTCGGTCATCAGGAGGACCTCGATGCCCTTCTTCTTGAAGATCTCGAGTTGCGGGCTGTTCCTGGCCGCTGCCGGCGTGTCGGCCGTGATGTAGTAGATCGCATCCTGGCCTTCCTTCATGCGCGACTTGTAGTCGGCGAAGCTCACGCTCACCGTGTCGGTCGTGCTCGAAGCGAAGCGCAGCAGCTTCGCGATGCGATCGCGGTTGCCGAAGTCCTCGCCCAGGCCTTCCTTGAGCACGGCGCCGAACTCGGCGTAGAACTTGGCGTACTTGCCGGATTCGTCGGCGTAGGCGGCGGCAGCTTCGGCGGCCGGCGTGCTGTCGGTGGACTTCTTGTCGACGACGTCGGTCACGCCTTCGGTCGGATCGGGCGTGGGCACGGATTCGCCGGAGCCGACGTCGATCTTGCCTTCGCTGCTCTCGCTGGCAGTCTTCTGCTTCTTCGCGAGGTCTTCCAGCATGCTCAGCACGCGTTTGGTGCTGCCTTCGCGGATGGCCTTCACGTCGCGGCTTTCCTGCAGCAGCTCGCGGCTGACGTTGAGCGGCAGATCGGCGGAGTCGATCACGCCCTTCGCGAAGCGCAGGTAGCTCGGCAGCAGCGCCTCGGCGTCGTCCATGATGAAGACGCGCTTGACGTAGAGCTTGACGCCCGCGCTCTTGTCGCGGTTCCACAGGTCCATCGGCGCCTTGGACGGGATATAGAGCAGCTGCGTGTACTCGGTGTTGCCTTCGACGCGGTTGTGGCTCCAGGCAAGTGGCGCCTCGTAGTCGTGGCTGATGTTCTTGTAGAACTCGACGTACTGGTCTTCAGTGATGTCCTTCTTGGCGCGGCTCCAGAGTGCGTTCGCCTGGTTCACCGGCTCCCATTCGCCGGTCTTCACCATCGCGCCGCCCTTGTTGTCCTCGCCTTCCTTCCACTCTTCCTTCTCCATGAGGATCGGCAGGGAGATGTGATCGGAATACTTGCCGATCACGGACTTGAGCTTCCAGGCGTTCAGGTATTCCTCGCCATCGCCATGCAGATGCAGCGTGACGCTGGTGCCGCGCTGCGGGCGCGTGATGGTGTCGACCTCGAAGTCGCCGGCGCCGGCGCTGACCCAGCGCACGCCTTCTTCGGCCGGCAGGCCTGCGCGGCGCGACTCGACGGTGATCTTGTCGGCCACGATGAAGCCTGAATAGAAGCCCACGCCGAACTGGCCGATGAGCTGCGCGTCGGCCTTCTGGTCGCCCGACAGCTTGCTCATGAACTCCTTGGTGCCGCTCTTCGCGATGGTACCGAGGTTGTCGATGGCTTCCTGCTGGCTCAAGCCGATGCCGTTGTCGGTGATGGTGAGGGTCTTGGCGTCCTGGTCGAAGGACACGCGCACGTCGAGGTTTGGCTGGTCTTCGTACAGCGCGGGCTGGTCGATGGCCTCGAAACGCAGCTTGTCGCAGGCATCCGACGCATTCGAGATCAACTCTCTCAGGAAGATTTCCTTGTTGGAGTAGAGCGAGTGCGTGACGAGGTAGAGCAGTTGCGCGACTTCGGCTTGAAACGGGAGTTTGGTCTTGGAAATGGTCATGGCGCGGGTAGCGATCAAAGTGGAAAACATCGCCTTTGGCGAACAGAAGACTTTACAAGACGCGCACTTCGACGGCCAACGTGAACTACTTCACGAAGGCACCGGCTCCGCGTCGCCATTGGAAGCCGGTTGCAAAGACTTACGTCACGGATACGGTCCCCAAAAGTACTCAATCGGAACTTTCTGAGAACTATTTCCTACGTCGTTTGTAGGCAGCCACCTACAGTCCCGCCACCGAATTCCACTCCTTGCAACTCAACCTTTACCCGGACTCCTCATGAAAAAGCTGCTCTTGATCGCTGTAGTCGCTGGCGCTCTTCCCTTCGCGGCGCAGGCCGAGTCGAACGTTTCGGCCGGCGGCGCCGGCGCCCAAACCGCCACGGCGCGCCTCAACTTCCTCGTGACGGTCCCCAAGGTGCTCTTCCTGCAGGTCGGCGCTGGCACCAGCTATGCCACCAACTCGACGGTGAACAACATCAACTTCGCGGTCCCGGCAGGCAGCGTGGGCAATGGCACCGCGGTCGCAGCGGCGGGCGGCGACCTGGCCGGCGGCAACGGCGTGACCGTCCGGGTGCTCGGCAACACGGGCAATGTCTCGCTCACCAACGCGACCAACGGGCAACTGACCACTGGCTCCGGCCCGACCATTCCGTGGACCGACATCACGGTGACCCCCGGTGCTCTCGCGACGCAGACGCCAGGATTCACCAATTCGGCGATCGCGCACCCGCCCTTCAACAACGGCAACAACGGCGGCAACTCGGCCACTCCGACCACCTTGAACGCCACCGCCGGCCTCGTGCGGCGCGAAGGCAGTTGGACCTTCGCGTATGCCAACACGGCCGCGCTGCCCGCCGGCACCTACGGCAACACCGTGGCCAACCACGGCACGGTGACCTACACCGCTACCGCGCCCTGATCGACGGATGGGCGTCGCGCACGAGCCACCTGCGACACAACAGGCGAAGGCAGGGTTATCCTGCCTTTGCTGTTTCTGAAAGTGCCGATTGAAATCCTCGCCCGAACCGCATCCCCGCTTCCGGCGCCGCTTCGGGTGGATCGCCGTGCTCCAGTTCTTCGGGTTGCCGGCGGCGGATGCGTACACGGTCGGCATCACGCCGGGCACGCGCGCCTTGTTCCTGCAGGTCGGTGCCGGCACGATGACCGGGGGCAGCTTCAATTCGGGCGGCGTGCCGGGAAACAACACGTCTGTCAACACCGCTTCCGTCACGATTCCCGCCGGCCAGCTGGGAATGGGCAATACGCTGCAGATGACCACTAATAGCGCGGTGACCGCCAGCCCCTGGGACAACTTCGCTTTCTGCACGTCGCCGGCTACCACAGGGCAGGTGTACGTGGGCGGTTTCTATCGCGTGCCGGGGTCGAGCGGCGCCGCAGCGACGCTGAGCGTAACGACGCCACCCAACCTGACCAGCAGCAGCGGCGAGACGATTCCCTTCAATCGCATCTCGTGGACCTCCTCTGGCAACAGCGACAACACGCCAACCATTCCGTCCGGAGCGTTTGTCGGCAGCGCGCAGACTCTGCTGTCCGTGGCGCGCAACTCATGGTTCGAAAGCTGCCTGGCCTTCAGCTACCTCAACACCCAGCTCGTCCCGGCCGGCACCTTCACCGGCACCGCGACCTTCACTCTCACGGCGCCATGAAGTTCGCGTCGTCGTTCTGCATGGCCGCCGGACTGCTGGCCTTCGCGGGCGCACCGTCCGCGGACGCCGCCACGACCTACCGGGTGGACGACACAGGCACGGTTTTGAGCCAGCCCGTCACGCCGATGCGATGGCGCCAGTTGGTTCCGGGTCGTGCGGGCGATAACACGGTTGAAGGCAATCTGACCGTCACCCTGCGGCTCAACCTCTCGCCATGGGTCAATCGGCCAGCTCGCATCTACATGTCGCTCGCACCCACCGAAGGCCAGCAAATGATCGCCAGCTGGCGCACCCAGGGCCGCCTGTTGCCGGGTTCGGTGCGCGGCGGCGGCCGCACGCTGGTGTTCGAAGGCATCGTGCGCGACGCGTTCCTGGAGGAGAACATCCTGCTCAGCCTCATGGCCGATGGCCGTGCAGTGGACCGTGCGCAATCCCTGCAGTTTTCTTTCGAGATTGAGGTATCGCCGTGATGCGCCTGGTCGACTTCTTCCTATGCCGCAGCGCTGCAATCCTCGTGTCGTCCGGCATCGGGGCACTGGCGGTCTGCGCCCCGGCCCAGGCGCAGTTCTCGCTCGCCGTCTCGCCGCCGCGCTTCGAACTGTCGGTGAAGCCCGGCGAGCGCGTGCGCGAAGTGCTCGAGCTCACGCACAGCGACTCGCGCGCCGGCGCGTACAAACTCAAGACGGCCGACTGGACCCTCCGCGCCGACGCGTCGGTGGAGTTCAGCGACGAACTGCTGCCGGGCAGTTGCAGGCCATGGGTATCGATCGAGCGGCGCGAACTGAGCATCACGCCCGGACGTCCTTACCGTTTCCGCTTCGAAGTGGCACCGCCGGCCGACACGCCGCCGGTGGAGTGTCGCTTCGCCATCATGATCGAAGGCCAGCAGCCTGCCGCCGCGCCGGGCGTCCCGATCGCGCTGGGCGCCCGCATCGGGGTCATCGTCTATGTCGCCGTAGGCGACGTGGCACCGGTGCTGCAACTAGCAGGGACCTCGGTCCAGACCGTCGATGGCCGCGCCACGCCGGTCGTCCGCATCCGCAACACCGGCACCGCGCACGGTCGCCTCGCCGGCTTCCTGTCGGGCACTGACGCCGGCGGGACGAAGCTGGAGTTGCAGGCGAGCACCACGCCGATCATGCCCGGCGAGACGCGTGACATCGCGCTCTCCGCGACCAAGCCGGGCGACGTCGAAACCGCCATCGCGGTGCGATTTCCGATCACCATCAGCGGCAAGCTGGAGTGGGGGAAGAACGGCTCGATGCCGATTGATCAGCGCTTCTCTCAATGAGGCATTGGCTCGTCAACAGCGCCCTCGGAGCGTGTTGGGCGGGCATGGCCGCGGGCGGCGGCAACGCTTGGGCCCAAGCGGGTCCGGTTGCGAGGCCCGAGGCCGCCACGTACGTCGATCGCGTCCTGGATGAAAGTTCACTGCCCGCGCCCATCGACGAGACCGAGGCGCCGGCCAGCACCGGATGGCCGCGCGGCTGGAGCGCCGAAGCGCAAGCCACGAACCAGAATAGCGGAGGGGTCGACACGAGAAGCCAGTCTTTGCTGCTCAATGGCTTCCTCGACACGCCGAACTACGGCGCCCTGTCGGTCAATGCGAACCTGAATCGCAATCCGGCGCAGGTGAGCGGCTTCAGCCTGGAGGGCTCGACGGGCTTGCCTACGACGCTCGTGCCCTTCAGCTACCGGACCGGCAGCACCTGGCGCATCGACCAGCGCGCCATGCCCCTGGACGGCGGCTGGTACGCCAACAACAGCCTGGGCAGCATCAGCATGGCGAACAGCCCGCTGGCGCGCGGCATAGGCCGGGTCTTCCTGCCCGGCTTGCCGATCGAGGGGGTCGCCGCGAGCATCGAGCAGCCCGGCAGGACCACCCTCAATGCCTCGGCCGGTCGGCTCGGCGTCTTCGACGGCATCTCCTTCCAGGGCTTCACGACCAGCCAGGGCACCGCGGCGAGCGCGGGAGCCCAGACCCAGATCGCGGGCGGCGAGGGCCCCCTGGGACTAGGCCGGACGGACGCGGCGGTGCAGCTCATGGAGGCGCGCGACGTCAACACCAATGGCGTAGCCGGCTTTGCCCAGAACACGCGTTCCGTCTGGACCGCCGCGTCATGGCAGGGCGTCGCGCCATGGGCAGACGCTCTCGGCACCGGCTTCGGCGGTGTCGGCGAAAAGATCGGCGGCCTGCGGGTGCAGGCCAACCTGCTGCAGAGTTCGGGCAGACCTTCAGATTCGACCTCGCTTGCCCCGCGCGATTCGGCCACGGGTGGATGGGTGGATGCGACCTGGCGCACCGAACTCATGCAGCAGTCGGCGTCGATCTTCCGTTTCGATCCCGCCCTGCGCTGGGGTAATGAATCGCTGCCGAACGACATCCAGGGCGCCTCGTGGCGCGGCGACATTTCCACCCGGCAGTGGCAGGTGGGCACCAACATCGAACTGAGCGACAGCGTGAGCGGGCTCGGACGGCGCTCGACCTTCGGTAACGTGTTCGGCCGCTATCGCTTCGATTCTCGGGATGCGGTCTCCAGCACCCTCGCCGCGCGCACCGGCAGCTTCGCCGCCCAATCGGCCCAGGTGACCTGGGAACACAAGTCCGACTGGGGCTACTCGCAATGGCGAACCGACGTGGCGCACGGCACCGACCTGAGGGTGGTGCGCACGGGCGTCGACCACGCGTGGGAAGTCAACGAAGCGCAGACGCTGTCGACCACGCTGGCATTCGAGCAGTCGAGCGACACCTCATTCACGGCGCGCACGGCGCTCTGGGGCGTGCTCGGCACCACGCCGCTGGCCGCGGGCGCCCGGCTCGACCTGAGCGTGCGCGGCAGCAACGGCATCGGCAACAACCCGACGAATTTCCTGAGCGCGAACGTGCGGCTGACCTGGGCGCTCGGCCAGGGCTGGTCGCTCATTGCCCAGTACACCGACGCGCACGGACGTGAGTCCCTCAACCCCGCAGTGGTGTCGGCGCTCACGGCCGCCACGATCCAGCCCGTGCTCCTGGCGCCGTCGACTCGCTCGTTCATGGTGGCCCTGCGTTTCGAAGAGCGCGCCGGCCTTGCCAGCACACCCATCGGCGGTGCACCAGGCGTCGGCTCGGGCCGGCTCGAGGGCCATGTGTTCCTCGACCAGAACAACAACGGCCAGCGCGAAGCCAACGAAGGCGGCGTGCCGGGCGTCACGGTCGTGCTCAATGGCCGCTTCGTCGCCCGCACCGATGCGCAAGGCTTCTACAGCTTCCCGTCGGTGGCGGCCGGCAGCCACGAGATCGAAATCGTCCCCGACAACCTGCCCCTGCCGTGGAGCAATGCGGGTCCTCCCGTGCGCCGCGTCGACGTCTTCGTGCGCGGCACCGCCAGCGCAGACTTCGCCATCCAGCGCGACCGCTGACACCCAATCGCCCGATCCTGGCCTGCCCTACATTTTTGGCTCACACTGCCGATATCCCGAGGTAGGCATCGTCGGGATGCCCACGCCCCAGAACTGGAAGGGTGGAGCTCATGTCGGGAAGGTGCATCGGTGCGGGTCATGGCGTCGACGGACGCAAGGCGAAGGGCATGCTGCTCATGCTGCTGCTCGTGCCATCACTTTGCGCTGCGGAATCCACGCTCGGCTCGACCAGCGCTTCCAGCCATCTCTCGTTCAGGGTCGTGATCCCGCCGGTGTTTCGCGTGCTGCAGGTCACGCCGATGAAGGAGAGCTATCACTACCGCGTCTGGACCAACATGCCATCGATCCTGCTGAACGGCGTCGAGTATCGATTCAAACGTGTCGGCGAGAACCATTTGACGATCCCGGCGCCGCCTGCCGGCGTTTTCGTCGTCCACGGCCTCTGAGCCTGGCAGTCACCTCGGCTGCGACTCGACTTCTTTCGTCCAGCGGTCGATCAGCCTCTTGCGCTCCGCTGCCTTTCCGTACTTCTCGAAGTCGTACTTGATGAGCCGGACGTCCGCCATCGACGGAATGCGCGGGTCGGGCTTGAAGGTCCTGTTCGCTGGAGATTGCAGGCTGCCCGCCGTTGCACCGATCGCCTGCCCTGCCGGGCTCATCAGCCAGTCGTAATAGCGGATGGCATTGGCCTTGTTGCGCGCGCCCTTCACCAGCGCGATGCCGCCGATCTCATAGCCCGTGCCTTCGCAAGGCGCCACCGCCTTCACCGGGTATTTGTCGAAGCGCCACTTGTCGAAGCCGAAGATGAAGCTCACGCCGATCGCGACTTCGCCCTTGGCCACGTTCGGCGCCTGCGCCTGGCCGCTGCGCGTGTAGGCGATCGTGTTGCGGTGGAGCTTCTTGAGGTAATCGAAGGCCTGCTCCTCGCCCATCAGCTGCACCAGGCCGGCGACGATGGTGTAGCCGGTGCCGCTCGTGCCCGGGTGCGACATCTCGACTTCGCCCTTGTATTCGGGTTTGACCAGGTCGGCCCAACAGTGCGGCTCGGGCAGCTTCTTTTTCTTGAGCACGTCGGTGTTGAAGCCGAAGCCCATGGCGCTCGTGTAGAAGCCGCCGACCATGTTCCCGGACATCGCGTACTGCCGCACGGACCAGTCGTACAGGTCATTGATGTAGGCCGGCCGGTAGGCGTCGAGCAGGCCCTGCTCCGCCGCCTGCAGGAAGGGATCGCCGGTGCCGCCCCACCAGATGTCGGTCTTGGGGTTGGCCGCTTCGGCACGCAACTGAGCCCCGATCTCGCCGGTGCCCTTGTGCGCCTGGAGCACCCGGATGCCGGTGGCTCGGGTGAACTCGGCCGCCGCGGCTTCACACCAGCCCGTATCCGTGCTGCAGAGCGCGTTGACGGTGCCCTGCGCGTCGGCACGGGTTGCCGTGAAGCAGCCGAACAGCACGCCGACGACAGCGATGGATCTGGAGGCGACGAAGCGCATGGCGTATCCCGGGTCTCACGAAGGAGACCCGAGAATAGCGCCTGCCTGCGCGCTCAGCGCGGCGTGCCCGACGTGATGCCGGCCATGCCGGTCGACTGGCCGATGGACTCGGTGTTCAAGGGATGCGCTGCTTCGACCGCGCCCCTGTAGACCTCTTCGCGCGTGAGCTGCGAACTGACCATCGGTGCCGCCGTCGACTGTCCGATGGACTCGGTGCCGGTCGGCCGCGCCGCCGCCATCGCGCCGGCACTCACTTCATCGCTGGACACCGCGCTGTTCGTCTGCATCGGGTGATAGTCCGAACCATCGGACTGCGCGCTGGCGCTCATCGAGGCGAATGCGGCGACCGTCGTGAAGGCACAGGCGGCGAGGACTTTGAGTGAAGCATGCATCAGGGTCTCCTGGAGTGGTCGGCTTCACTCTAGGTGGCCTGAATGAGGCGGGAATGAGCGAATACTTAGCTCAGGATGAGCGAGGCAGGAACACGCGCGCGAGCAGCCCCGGGCCATCCTCGCGATTCGACAGTTCGATGCGCAGGCCGTTGCGCAGCGCGGCCGTCTGCGCGATGGCGAGCCCGAGTCCACTTCCGCCCGGAGGGGCGCCCGCGACGCGGAAGAACCGGTCGAACACGCGCCCGAGTTGCTCCGTGGGAATTCCCGGACCGTTGTCCGTCACGTCGACCACCGGATACCCATCGACCTCGTGCAGCCGCACGTCGACCACGCCGCCCTCAGGCGCATAGCGCACCGCGTTGTCGATGAGGTTGTCGAACACGCTGCGCAGTTCGGCGGCGGGCGCCGTCACGAGTGGCGCGATGCGCCCCTCGAAGCCCACGTCCACGCGACGCTGGTCGGCCAGCACCAGGAGTTGTCCCACGCTATCGCGCAGCAGCGCAGCGATGTCGACCGGCCCGCGCGCGCTGGCCGCCGGCGCATCCTGCCGCGACAGGCGCAGCAATTGTTCGATGAGGTGCTGGGCGCGCTTCACGCCGCCTTCCAGCTGCGCAAAGCGCTCTGCTGCATCGCCCGGGGGGACATGGGCGCGCAGGTTCTCGATCTGCAGGCCGATCGCAGTCATCGGCGTGCGCAACTCGTGCGCGGCGTCCTGCATGAAGCGGCGCTGGGCCGACAAGGTGTTGCGCAGGCGAGCGAGCAGGCTGTTGAAGGCGGTGACGAGCGGCGCGATTTCCTCCGGCACCCTGGCGACGGCCAGTTCGGCCGGGTTGCCCTCCTCCTGCGCAGCGACGTCGCGCGCCACGGCGCGCAGCGAGCGCGACGCAGCCGACACGATGAGCAGCAGGATCAGCAGCGTGATCGGCAACAGCACCAGGATCGGCAGGCTCTCCAGCAAGGCGCGGCGCACGATGCGGTTGCGGCGGAAGCTGTCGTTCTGCACGACCTGCACGCGCGGCATGTCGGCCGCCGGGTTTTCCTCGGCGGTGTAGACGCGCCATCCATCGCTGCCCTTGGTGCCGAAGCGCACGTCGCTGAAGCCCGGCTCGGTCTGCAGCGGCATGTCGAGCGCGGGCCATGAGCTGGCGAGGAGCGTGCGGCCGTCGGCATCGAAGATCTGCACGACGAAGGTGCCGCGCCGGAACACGTCTTCGTCGCTCGCAGGCTGCAGGGCGGGCAGGCGGTGGTGCGTCGCATGCGATTCGGCCACGAGCCGCATCTGATCGTCCATGAAGTTGTTGACCAGGCGGCCGTAGGCGACGTAGGAGAACCAGGCTGTGGTCGCAATGGCCACCAGGTGCAGCGCGACAAGCCACCAGAGCAGGCGCGCGCGCAGCGATCGGGGTCGAAAGCCCGATACGGTCACGCCGGCACGACCCGCCACCCGAGCCCGCGCACGTTGCGTATGGCCTCGGCGCCGAGCTTGCGGCGCATGCCGTGGATGAGGACGTCGATGGCGTTGCTGGTGACTTCTTCGCCCCAGCCGTAGATGCGGTCCTCGAGCTGCTCGCGCGAGAGGATGGCGCCGGGCCGCTCGAGCAGTGCGTGCAGCAGGGCAAATTCGCGGGCGGTGAGGACTTCGCGCACACCGTTGACGATGACGTCGCGGGTGGTGAGGTCCAGTTGCAGCGCGGCGGTGCCGATGACGGAGTGCGCGGCACCGTCGCGTCGCCGCACGACGGCACGCATGCGCGCCAGAAGTTCGCGCAACTCGAAGGGCTTGAGCAGGTAGTCGTCGGCCCCGAGGTCGAGGGTATGGATGCGGTGGTCGAGCCCATCGCGTGCGGTGAGCACCAGCACGGGTGTGGCGTCTCCCCGTTTGCGGGCGCGTCGCAGTACCTCGGTGCCGTCCTCCTTGGGCAAGCCCAGGTCGAGCAGCACGCAGGTGTAGCCGCCGTCGGCAAGGGCGCTGTGGGCCAATGCGCCGTCACGGACCCAGTCGACGGACCAGCCTGCGTTGTCGAGCGCATGCATGAGGCTGCGGCCGATCATTTCGTCGTCTTCCACGAGCAATGCGCGCACGGGGGCTCCTTGTGTGACACACAGTTTGCGGGAGGCTACGCCTGAATTCTTAGCTGTGCATGAGGTTGCGTTTTTGCTTCCTTGGGGCGGGCGCCCGATAGGCGGTGCGGGCCGGTCGACCCCGCTGCGCCGGCCCTTCGGGCTCCCTTGCGGTGCTCGCTTCAGGCGGGGTCCGCGAAGCGGCCGGTGACGTCGGCCGGCACAGGGCACACCGCCCGACGACGCCACCCGCCCCGCCCCCGCAAACCGAAAAATCAGAACCGCTCGTGCGCCCCCAAATACCGCCACTGCCCCACAGGCAAATTCCCCAGCACTACATTTCCGACCCGAATGCGCTTCAGCCCCACGACCTTGAGCCCCACCAGCTCACACATCCGCCGGATCTGCCGCTTCTTGCCTTCGGTCAGAACGAAACGCAACTGCTCCGGGTTCTGCCACTCGACCCGCGCCGGCTTCAAGGGCTGACCATCCAGGCTCAACCCATGCCTCAGCTTCGCAAGCTGTTCGCGCGGAAAAGCGGCTTGCGAGTTCTGCGCAACCGGCCCATACGACACCCGCACCAGATATTCCTTCTCCATGCTGGAGTCTTCGCCGATCAACTGGCGTGCGACGCGCCCGTCCTGCGTGAACACCAGAAGCCCCACCGAATCGATGTCCAGCCGGCCGGCCGGCGCAAGACCACGCAACTGCGGCGGCGAAAAGCGATTGCGGCTCGGGTCCTCGCGCCAGTGCGTGCGCGGATTGATCAGCACCACCGCCGGCTCATGCCCGTCCTCGGCCTGACCGCTCACATAGCCCATCGGCTTGTGCAGCAGGATCGTCACCTGCTGCTGTTGCTGGTTCTGCGCTTTCTTGTCGACTTCGATGCGATCGGCCGGCGTCACCTTCACGCCCATCTCGGCTACTTGGCCGTTCACCTTCACCCAGCCCTGCGCAATCCAGTCGTCCGCTTCGCGACGCGAGCACAGGCCCAGTTCGGCCATGCGTTTGTTGAGGCGGGATGGGGCGGGCGTATCGGGCATGGGGTCGCGGAGAGGTTCGGGTGGCGAACGATTCTCCGCGATTCACGCAGGCGGCAGTGTTCCAATCGTGCCGCGACTCCCGCCTTCCGATGAAACTCGTTGTCCTCACCGCGCTCGCCATGCTGGCCTTTGCCGGCAACTCGCTCTTGTGCCGGCTGGCCCTGCTGCATACCGGCATCGACGCGGCAACCTTCACCTCCGTGCGACTGATCTCGGGCGCCCTGGTGCTCTGGCTCATCGCGGCGCAGCGCAGCGGGGCTGGGACGAAGAGCCTCGGGGGAGGCTGGCTCTCTGCGGTAGCGCTGTTCGTCTACGCGGAGGCCTTTTCCTTCGCCTACCTCAGCCTGCCGGCCGGCACCGGCGCGCTGCTGCTCTTTGCCGCGGTGCAGATCAGCATGATCGGCTGGGGCCTGTATCGAGGTGAACGGCTGGCGCGCTGGCAGATCGCCGGCTTCGCGCTGGCGGTGGGCGGACTGGTCTTCCTTCTGCTGCCCGGCCTGTCGGCGCCGCCATTGCAGGGCGCCCTGCTGATGACTGCGGCAGGGGTGGCGTGGGCCGTCTATTCGCTGCGCGCCAAAGGTGCAGGCGACCCCACCCGCGCGACGGCCGGCAACTTCGTGCGTGCCGCGCCGCTGGCGCTGGCCGTGAGCGCGGCGATGCTCCCTTCCATGCAATGGGACCCGGCAGGCATCGGATATGGGCTAGCTTCGGGAATCCTGAGTTCCGGCATCGGCTACGTGATCTGGTACGCCGCACTGCGCGAGTTGAAGATGACCAGCGCGGCCACCGTTCAGCTCAGCGTGCCGGTGATCGCGGCCTTCGGCGGCGTGCTCTTTCTCGACGAATCCGTCAGCCTGCGCCTTGTCATGGCATCGGCCGCGGTGCTCGGCGGCGTAGCCGTCGTGCTGCTCGCGCGCGGACGGCCGTCGCGCCGGGACGCGCTCACGCCACCAGCCGGTACCCCACCGCCGTCTCGGTGAGCAAGTGCCGCGGCTGCGCGGGATCGGCTTCGAGCTTCTGGCGCAGGTGGCCCATGTAGATGCGCAGGTAGTGGCTCTGCTCGCCATGCGACGGGCCCCACACCTCGCGCAGCAACTGGCGCTGCGTGATGACCCGCCCGGCGTTGGCGATCAACACCGACAGCAGCCGGTACTCGGTCGGCGTGAGATGCACCTCGACGCCCGCGCGCCGCACCAGCCTTGCCGTGCGGTCGACCTCGACCTCCCCGAAACGGAACACCGGCTCTGGCTCTTCGCCGCCGTTGGCGGTACGCGGCCGGCGCAGGTTGGCGCGCACCCGGGCCAGCAGCTCACCGGTACCGAAGGGCTTGGTCAGGTAGTCGTCCGCGCCGGCATCGAGAGCAGCGATCTTGTCGGCCTCGTCGGTGCGGGCCGAGAGCACGATGATGGGCACGCCCGACCAGCCGCGCACGTCGCGAATCAGCGAGACGCCATCGCCGTCCGGCAGACCCAGATCGAGCACCAGGAGATCGGGCTGCCGCGTGCCGGCCGCCGCCAGGCCTTCGCGCAGCGTGCCGGCCTCATGCACTTGCCACCCTTCGGCCTCCAGTGCGCCGCGCACGAAGCGGCGGATCTGCGGTTCGTCCTCGATGACGATGGCGGTGGGACTGGGCATGGCTGGCTCGGTTCTCAGGCGGGAATATCGCTCGACTCCGCCGGCTCGGGCGGCGCACGGCGTGGCAGCGTGACGGTGAATTCTGCCCCGCCGCCCGCCGCGTTCGCCGCCGTGATCTCGCCGCCATGCGCGCTCACCACCGCCTTGCAGATCGCCAGGCCCAGTCCGACGCCGGGCGTGGCCGATTCGGCCTGGCCGCGCGTGAACTTGTCGAACAGCGTCTGCTCGCGGCCACGCAGCGATGGCGGCAGGCCCGGGCCGTGGTCGCGCACGCTCAGCACCAGCGCGCGATCGGTGGCATGCGCGCCGACCACGATCGGTGCGGCGCCGTACTTGCCGGCGTTTTCGAGCAGATTGACCAGCACGCGCTCGATCAGCACCGCATCGAACTCGACCAGCGGCAGTTCCGCCGGCAGCGCGGTCTGCACCGCCATGTCGCCCAGCGCAGGCCGTGCGGCGCGAATGGCGGAGCCCACCACTTCCTCGACCGACTGCCAGTCGCGCCGCAGGTTGACGGTGCCGCCGGCAATGCCGCTTTCCAGCCGCGCCATGTCCAGCAGGTTGCTCACCAGCGCGTGAAGCTGGTGCGCCTGCGTGACGATGGCGCGCGCGGCGGCGCGCTGGTCGCCAGTGCCTTCCGGCAGCGTCTGCAGAGATTCGGCGAGTGCGATCAGCGCGGTCAGCGGCGTGCGGACATCGTGCGAGATGGCCCCGAGCAGCGCATTGCGCAGCCGCTCCGATTCCATCTCGACCACGGCCTTCTGAGCGACCTCGACGTAGTGCACGCGCTCCAGGGCGATCGCGATCTGGCGTGCCAGGGTGTCGAGCTGCTGCGCCTGCTCCGGGATCAGCAGCCAGCGCGGGTGCGCGGGCTCGAGCGCAAGCACGCCGCGCACCCGCATCGGGGCCTTGAGGGGTGTGTAGTGCCAGGGCTGCGCCGCCAACGTGGCCGTGGCGAGGCCGGCCGGCTGGCCCTGGCGAAGCGTCCAGTCCGCCACGCTCGGGTCAAAGCCGGGCGGCGCATCAGCCGGCACGACGAGGCGGTCGTTGGCATCCGTCACCAGCACCACCGCACGGCCGCCGAAATGCCCCTGCACCGCAGCCGCGCCGAGCGCCACGACCTGCGCGCTTTCGAGGGCGGCCGAGAGTTCCCGCGTCAGCTCGAACAGGGACTGCGCGCGCCGTTCCCGGCTCGCCGAGACGCCCGCGGCGAAGCGCAGCCCCGCCGTCAACTGGCCGACCAGCAGGCCGACGCCGAGCATCACCCCAAAAGTCACCAGGTACTGCACGTCGCTGACCGCGAACGACAGCCTCGGCGAGACGAAGAAGTAATCGAAGGCCGCCACATTGAGCATCGCGGCGAAGGCGGCCGGGCCGCGTCCGAATCGCATCGCCACCGCCACCACTCCGAGCAGCAAGAGCATGACGATATTGGCCAGTTCCAGCACGCCGACCAGCGGCATCGCCAGCAGCGTGATCGCCACGCTGGTGGCGGCCGCCCATGCGTAGCCGGACCGGCGCGCCTGCGGGCGGTCGGCGTCCTCGACGGCCGGATCGCGCCGCCGCCCGCCCGGGCGAGCGTGCGCGAGGCGGCGCGAACTGTCGGCCCGAGCGACCTCGACGATGTCCACACCCGGCGCATGGCGCGCCAGTTCGCGCGCCAGTGGGGGCCTGGGCCACCAGCGCTCCCAGCCTTGCGCCGGCTCGGTGCGCCCCACCACCAGCGTGGCGCAGTTGAGGCGCTGGGCTTGCGCGGCGAGTTCCTCCGCAACATTGACACCGGTGAGCACCGCCGTCTCGGCGCCGAGTTCCTCCGCGAGCTGGAGCACGGCGAGGATGCGGTCGCGCTGCGCAGCATCGAGGCGCTGAAGCCGCGGCGTCTCGACATAGGCCGCATGCCAACGCACGTTGAGCTGTCCCGCCAGCCGGGCTGCCGTGCGCACGGTCTGCCCCGCGCCTTCATGGGGGCCGACGCAGACCAGGATCGCGCCCGAGGTATTCCACGCCGGCGGACCGCCATCGCCCTGAGGCCCCGACTGCTCCACGCGCCAGCCGCGCACGTCGTCTTCCACGTGTTCGGCGGTGCGGCGCAGCGCAATCTCGCGCAATGCAATGAGGTTGCCCTTGCGGAAGAAGTTCTGCGCCGCCCGCTCGGCTTGCTGCGGCAGATAGACCTTGCCAGCGGCGAGGCGCGCCGTGAGTTCGTCGGGCGTGACGTCGACCAGCACCACTTCTTCGGCCTCGTCGAGCACGGTGTCGGGTACGGTCTCGTGCACGCGCACGCCGGTGATCGCGCCCACCGTGCCGTTGAGGCTTTCCAGATGCTGGACGTTGAGTGCCGACCAGACCTCGATGCCTGCAGACTGCAGTTCCTGCACGTCCTGCCAGCGCTTGGCGTGCCGCGAGCCGGGGGCGTTGGTGTGCGCCAGTTCGTCCACCAGCAAAACGGCCGGCTTGCGCGCGAGCGCGGCATCGAGATCGAATTCAGACAGCGTGCGGCCGCGGTAGGCCACCTCGCGCAAGGGCAGCGTGTCGAGTCCGGCCAGCACAGCCGCGGTCTCGCTGCGGCCGTGCGTCTCGACGACGCCGATTACCACGTCGCGGCCCGCCGCGTGCTCGCGCTGCGCGGCACTCAGCATCGCCCAAGTCTTGCCGACGCCGGCATTGGCGCCGAAGTAAATGCGCAGCTTGCCGCGTTGCGAGCGTTGCTCCTCCGCGCGCAACTGGGCCAGCAGCGCGTCGGGGTCGGGGCGGACGTCGTCGTTCATGAATCGGAGGCGACGCAGGTTATCTCATCGCCTCCATCACTCCCTGCATGCTAGACAAAGGGGCCAGTCTCGGCAGGCTTGCGTAAAAAGGGAGAACAGAGTCGGGGAGAGGCCGTAAAGAAAGCGTAAATGCCATCCGACTGTTCGCCCGGCACCTCCGGCAAAGTGTGCGTATTGCACACATGACCGTGCTTTTGCAATGACAGCCTCCAGGCCGTGAATTCGTTGCTATCCCGTCGCACTCTCGATGCGTACAACCCGTACATCCGAAGTGACGAAAGGGGATCACCGCCATGGACACCGAAGCAATCGCACTGGTCGTCGACGAACCGATCGCCGGCCACTTCTATTGGGTGCTGCAGAAGCAGGACGGCTGCGACTGCCGCCCGATCGACGCCGCCGCCGGGCCGATGCCGACCTATGGCGCGGCCATGATGGCCGGCATCGCGGCGCTGCAGCGTCGCGCCGACGATCGCGGCCCCGATGGCAGCGGTTCCGTCGTCGTCACGGCCTTTGTGGATCCCGCCGAGGACCTGGGTCCGCCGACCATCCACTGACTGCCGCGCGCTCTCGAGGAGTCGCCATTCGATACGGCGGCCATCTCGAATTGAGAGCGCCCGGGCTGTCTCGTTCCGGCACACTGCCGGCGCATAGCGCCGCACCTCGGCGGCGCCTCGACACAACGAGACATCCCATGATCCGAAAGCTCATTACCTCCATCGCCCTCGGGCTGGCATTCGCCGCCGCCGCACAGGCCCAGCCCTACCCCGCCAAGCCGATCCGCCTCGTCGTGCCCTTCCCGCCCGGTGGCGGCACCGACATCCTCTCGCGTCTGGTCGCGAACAAGCTCACCGAAACCAGCAAGTGGACCGTGGTGCCCGACAACCGCGCCGGCGCGGGCGGCACCATCGGCATCGCCGAAGCCGTGCGTTCAGCCCCCACCGGCTACGACATGGTGATGGGCCAGAAGGACAACATGGTCGTCGCGCCCTGGCTCTACAAGAACCTGAGCTACGACCCCACGAAAGACCTGACCGCCGTGGCGCACGTGGCCTACACGCCGGTGGTGATCGTCACCCGCACCGAATCGAACTTCAAGACGCTGGCCGACGTCGTCAACGCCGCGCGCGCGGCGCCCGACTCGATCACCTACGGCTCGCCCGGCAACGGCACGACCATCCACCTGGCCGGCGAGATCTTCAAGACCGCCGCCAACATCAAGATGCGCCATGTGCCCTACAAGGGCTCCAACGCCGCGATGATGGACGTGCTGGCCGGCAACGTGGACCTGATGGTGTCCTCGCTGCCGTCGGCCATGGGCCAGATCAAGTCGGGCAAGCTGCGTCCGCTGGCGGTGACCTCGCTGCGCCGCAGCAGTTCGCTGCCCGATGTGCCCAGCATCGCCGAACTGGGCTACAAGGACTTCGACGTCAGCACCTGGTATGGCCTCTTCATGCCGGCGGGCACGCCCAAGGACATCGTCATGACCGTGAACGCCGAGGTCAACAAGCTCCTCGCGACGCCCGAGATGAAGGCCGCGATCATCGCCCAAGGCGCGGAGCCGCAGAGCATGACGCCCGAGCAGTTCGGCACGCTGCTCAAGACGGACTACCAGAAATGGCGCGGCATCGTCCAGGCCTCGGGTGCAACGATCGAGTAGACGTCGCAGAATCGCGGTCTCAAAACATCTGGCCGGCCACCGGCGAGGAGACCGCTCTTGAAAGACAGATCCAGCATCCGGCGCCGCCTGGTCGGCGCATGTCTCCTCGGCGCGATCCTTTCGGGCTGCGCGTCCCAGCCGGCATCGCAGTCCACCGTTTCGGCGCACGTCGCCGCCGCCACGCAGGCGGCAGGCACCGATCTTCAGCCCTTGCTGGTGCTGTGCAGGCCGGCACCTGCCACCAGGCCGCCCCAAGCCGAGGCCGACCGGGGCATCGCGGCCCTCATGAACAAGCCGCCACCGCCACCGGGGCAGGCTTTCGACAACCTCTACTACGTCGGCGCCGATTGGGTCAGCGCGTGGGCCATCAAGACCTCGGACGGAATCATCCTCATCGACGCGCTCAACAACGAGGCCGAGGCGACAGCGCTGATCGATGGTGGAATGCGCAAGCTCGGGCTCGACCCGGCGCAGATCAAGTACGTGATCGTCACGCACGGTCACGGCGATCATTACGGTGGCGCCCGGTACCTGGTGCAGAAGTACCGGCCGCGCATCGTGATGAGCGAAGCCGACTGGAAGATGACCGAAACCCAACTGGAGTTCACGACGCCGCTCTGGGGTGCGCCGCCGCAGCGCGACATGGCCGTGAACGACGGCGACCGGATCACGCTGGGCGACACCACGGTCACCCTCTACCTCACGCCGGGCCACACGATGGGCACGATCACGCCGGTGTTCGACGTGAAGTCCGGCAACCGGACCTACCGCACCTTGCTCTGGGGCGGCACGGCCTTCAATTTCGGCAAGGACATTCCGCGCCTCGACAGCTACATCCAGGCGACCCAGCGAATGAGCACGGTGGCGAAGGAACAGAAAGTCGACGTGCTGCTGTCGAACCACGCGGGGTACGACAGCGCACTGCCCCGACTCGAGGCGCTTCGCCAGCAGCCCGGGCTGCAGCCCAATCCCTTCGTCATCGGCAATGAAGCCGTACTGCGCGGGCTGACGGTGATGAACGAATGCGCGCGCGCTACACGCGATCGCTTCACGATGCAATAAGCAAGTCAGGCCGGGTCGCGCACGTCCGCGACGGGATTGCTGCCGAAGTCCGCGCGGTCCAGGTACTTGAGGATCTTGGCCGCGGCGGAGGCTGGGGAGTCGAGCAGGCCTTCGGCCTTCAGTTTCTGGAAGCGCACGTAGTCCGGGAACATGCCGGGTTCGCTTTCGCGCAGTTGCACCTGCATGTCGGTGTCGATCACGCCGGGCGCGAGCGACACGATGCGGGCGCCGCCTGCACCCTTCTCTTCGAGCGCCACGGCGCGCGAGAAATGGTCCATGCCTGCCTTGGCGGCGCAGTAGGGCGCCTGGCTGCCCATCGCGTTGCGGCCGAGGCCCGACGAGATGTTGAGCACCTTGCGATCGGCGCGCCAGCCTTTGGTCGCGCCGAGAAACGCGGAGGTCAGCAGCATCGGCGCCTCCAGGCCCACGCGCAGCGCCTGCGCCAGTTCGGTGGCCACAGCCTCCGACAACGGCCGCGGACGCCCGACGGTGCCGGCGTTGTTGATGAGCGTTGCGCTGTCGAAGGCCTGCGCATCCAGCCCCTGCAGCCAGGCCGCGAGGCGCGCGGCGGCCGCGACCGGGTCGGCAAGGTCCTGCTGCCACTGCTCCAACTCGGCGCCGGCGTCGCGGGCGAGCGCGGCAAGCTGGTCGTCGCTCTGGCGGGAGATGCACAACAGGCGCCGGCCGGGCTTCAGCAATTGTTCGGCCATGGCGCGGCCCAGGCCGCGGGATGCACCCGTGATGACGGTGAGATGAGATGAATTCATGAGCGATTTCGTGAGAAAGGTCTTGCGGGCGACACCGCACGCCGAACCGATGGTATCGGTGTGTTGACTAAAATCACCCGCCCTTCTTACATTCCCGGCCATGCCCACCCACTACCAAGCAGCGAGCGAGCCAAGCCATTTCGCCCAGCGCTTCGGTATCGCATGCGATCCCGAGGGGTCCATCGTCCGGCCGGGGGAGCAAGGTCTTTTCGTGCGCCGCCCCCGAGCGGACGGCGTCGGCCAGGAGACGCCGCCGGAACGCTTCCAGATCGCTGCCGGGCGCTGGGGCCTGATCCCGCTGTTCTCGAAGGACGGCCAGGACCAACTCACGCACGAGGCTCGCGGCGAAACCGCCTCCGCGGAACGCAATTTCTACCAGCCCTGGAAACGCGGCCATCGTTGCGTGATCCTCGCGGACTGTCTGTTCCAGCCCGGCGACACCGAGGACTCGATCGTGCGGGTATCGCGCGCCGATGGCGAACCTCTCGCGTTGGCCGGCCTGTGGAACGGCTGGCGCTCACCGGCCGGCCAGTGCGTCGAGAGCTTTGCGTTGCTGACCCTCGGCGCGCCCGAGCAACCTGAGCGACGCCGCACCGTCATCCTGCGCGATGCATGGATCGACGACTGGCTCCATTGCCCGGTCGAGGAAACTGCGGCCTACTTCCGGCCCTATGCCGACGACAAGCTGGTGCGCGAAGCGCTGCCGGTCAGCGCGTAGCTTCTAGCCCGCGCCCTTCCCCGCCAACCCGTTCGTGCGCAGCGCTTCGAGGTCGGTCACTCGAAGCCCGCCGTATTCGACGCGAATCGCGCCCTGCGCCTGCAAGGTGCGCAAGGCTTCGTTCACGCGCTGCCGCGACAGCCCGATGAGATAGGCCAGCTCCTGCTGCGTGATGCGCAGCAATTCGCCCACGCCGGGAAACAGCACCGGATTGAACAGCGCCGCCAGATTGCGCGCCACCCGCGCGTCGGGGTTGTTGAGCCGGTCGGCCTCGCGCGCGGCGATGAACTGGGCCAACCGCTCGTTGAGCTGGTTCATCACGAAGCGGTTGAATCCGATCGAGTGGTCGAGCAGCCAGTGGAAATCGTCCACCGGCAGCCCAGCCACCACGCTGCGCCGCAGTGCCTGGATGTTGTAGCGGTAGGGCTCGCGCTTGAGCGCCGTGCCCTCGCCGAACCAGCCGCCCGGCGGCAGGCCGCTGTAGGTCATCGAGGTGCCGTCCGCGTTGTCGTTGCTCATCTTGAGCAGACCCGCGACCACGCCGAACCAATAGGTGGGCGGCCGGCCGATGCGGCAAACCAGATCCCCAGGCTCGGCATCGCCGACCACTACCGCCACTTCGGCCCGACGACGCTCGATGGGTGACAGCGTGCGCAGCCAGGGGATGTTGTCGAGCTCGTCGGCGGTGGCCGGACGCACGCGGTCGCGGATTGATGAGGTGCCGCTGTCATTGCCGATTGGCATCGGGAAACTCCGGGGAGTAGTGTCCCTAGGATTGTCGTCGGAACGACAAGTTGGCGTCAAAGTTGGTTCTACAGTCCGCCCCATCGTGCAGACCACAGCCAACACCTTTCCTCGCCTGCTGCTGAACCATGCGAAGCAGCAGCCCGACGCGCCGGCCGTGCGCGAAAAGGACCTCGGCATCTGGCAGACCTGGAGCTGGGCGGAGGTTGCGCGCGAGGTGCGCGAGTTCGCCTGCGGGCTGGCGAGCCTGGGCTTCAAGGCTGGCGACAACCTCGCGATCGTCGGCGCCAACCGGCCGCATCTGTATATGGCGGTGGTCGCCGCGCAAAGCCTGCGCGGCGTGCCGGTGCCGCTCTACCAGGATGCGGTGGCCGGCGAAATGGTCTTCATGCTGGAGGACGCCTCGATCGAGTTCGTGATCGCGGAAGACCAGGAGCAGGTCGACAAGCTGCTCGAATGCCGCGAGACCCGCCCGGCGATCCGACACATCATCTATGACGACCCGCGTGGGCTGCGCCACTACGACCAGCCCGGCCTCGTGAGCCACGAAAAGCTGTGCGAGCTGGGCCGCGCCTGGGACGCGGCGCATCCGGGGTTCTTCGATCAGAGCGTGGCCGCCGGCGAGCCCGGCGACGTCGCCGTGATCCTCTACACCTCCGGTACCACCGGCCGGCCCAAGGGCGTGTGCCAGACGCATGCGAGCTTCATCGCGGCCGGCCGCGGCGGCGTGGAGACCGACAAGCTCGGCCCCGGCGACAACATCATGAGCTACCTGCCCATGGCCTGGGTCGGCGACCACCTCTTCTCCGTGGCGCAATGGCTGGTCGGCGGCTTCACGCTCAACTGCCCCGAATCGACAGAAACGGTGATGAACGACATGCGCGAGATCGGGCCGAGCTACTACTTCGGCCCGCCGCGCACCTTCGAGGGCCTGCTGACCGCGGTGTCGATCCGCATGGAAGACGCCGCCGCGCCCAAGCGCTGGCTGTACGCCAGGTTCATGGCGCTGGCGCGACGCGTGGGAGCCGACATCCTCAACGGCGCGCCCGTCGGCTTCGGCGACCGGCTGATGTACGGCATCGGCAACCTCGTGATCTACGGGCCGCTGCGCAACGTGCTCGGCATGAGCCGCATCCGCGTGGCCTATACGGCCGGCGCGGCGATCGGGCCTGATCTCTTCCGTTTCTACCGCTCCATCGGCGTCAATCTCAAGCAGTTCTACGGCCAGACCGAGACCTGTGCCTACGTGTGCCTTCAACAGGACGGCAAGGTCAAGCTGCAGACCGTGGGCAGCGCGGCGCCCGGCATCGAACTCAAGATCGCGCCGGACGGCGAGGTGCTCGTGCGCGGCGTGTCGGTGCTCAAGGAGTACTACAAGCGGCCCGACGCGACCGCCGAGGTGCTCGATGCCGACGGCTACTTCCATACCGGCGACGCCGGCGTGCTCGATGCCGAAGGGCATCTGCGCATCATCGACCGCGCCAAGGACGTGGGCCGCATGGCCGCGCCGGACGGCGTTGCGGCAGGAGCGATGTTCGCGCCCAACTACATCGAGAACAAGCTCAAGTTCTTTCCGCAGATCAAGGAGGCCGTGTGCTTCGGCCACGAGCGCGACCAGGTCTGCGCCTTCATCAACATCGACTACGAGGCGGTGGGGAACTGGGCCGAGCGGCGCGGGCTGGCCTACGGCGGCTACGTCGATCTCGCGGGCAAGCCCGACGTGCTGGCGCTGGTGGCCGACTGCATCGCCAAGGTGAACACCGACCTCGCCGCGGAGGAAGGCATGGCCGACACGCAGATCGCGCGCTTCATGGTTCTGCACAAGGAACTCGACCCCGATGACGACGAGCTCACCCGCACGCGAAAGGTGCGTCGCGGCTTCATCGCCGGCAAGTACGCGGTGCTGGTGGACGCGCTCTACGGCGGCAAGTCCGAGCAATACATCGAGACGCAGGTGAAGTTCGAAGATGGCCGGACGGGCGTCGTGAGCGCCACTCTGAACATCGTCGAGTCGAAGCGCTTCGCACCCATGAAGGCCGCCGCATGAGCACGCGCAAGATCGGCGAGGTCATCCTCGACGTGCAGAACATCAGCCTGAGCTTCGGCGGCGTCAAGGCGCTGACGGACATCAGCTTCAACGTGCGCGAGCACGAAGTGCGCGCAATCATCGGCCCGAACGGCGCGGGTAAGAGCTCGATGCTCAACTGCATCAACGGCGTCTACCAGCCGCAGCAGGGTTCCATCACCTTTCGCGGCCAGCACTTCAAGCACATGAACTCGCGCCAGGTGGCCGAGATGGGCGTGGCGCGCACCTTCCAGAACCTGGCTCTGTTCAAGGGCATGAGCGTGCTCGACAACATCATGACGGGCCGCAATCTCAAGATGAAGAGCGGCCTGCTGGCGCAGGCGCTGCGCTGGGGACCGGCTGAACGCGAGGAGCTGGCGCAACGCGAGTTCGTCGAACGCATCATCGACTTCCTCGAGATCCAGCTGCATCGCAAGACGCCTGTGGGCCGCCTGCCCTATGGCCTGCAGAAGCGCGTCGACCTCGGCCGTGCGCTCGCGATGGAACCGCAGGTGCTGCTGCTCGACGAGCCAATGGCCGGCATGAACGTGGAGGAGAAGCAGGACATGAGCCGCTTCATCCTCGACGTGAACGACGAGTTCGGCACCACCATCGTGCTGATCGAACACGACATGGGCGTGGTGATGGACATCTCGGACCGCGTGGTTGTGCTCGACTACGGCAAGAAGATCGGCGACGGAACGCCCAACGAAGTGCGGAACAACGAGGACGTGATCCGGGCATATCTCGGCACGGAACACTGACATGGGATTTTTTCTCGAAACCCTCTTCGGCGGCCTCATGGTCGGCATGCTCTATTCGCTGATCGCGATCGGCTTCGTGCTCATCTACAAGGCATCCGGCGTCTTCAACTTCGCGCAGGGCGCGATGGTGCTGTTCGCCGCGCTGGCGATGGCGCGCTTCGCCGAATGGATTCCGAAGTGGCTCGGCTTCGAGAGCCTGGTGCTCGCCAACGTGCTGGCCTTCATCGCCGCGATGGCCGTGATGATCGCGGTGGCGTGGCTGATCGAGCGGCTGGTGCTGAGCAAGCTGGTCAACCAGGAAGGCATCACGCTGCTGATGGCCACGCTCGGCATCGCCTACTTCCTCGACGGACTCGGGCAGACGCTCTTCGGCAACGACATCTACAAGATCGACGTCGGGATGCCGAAGGAACCGATGATGGTGTTCGAAAACACCTTCCAGGGCGGCCTGCTGCTGAGCCGCGAAGACCTGGTCGCTGCGCTCGTCGCGGCTGCGCTCGTCGTGGTGCTGGCGCTCTTCTTCCAGAAGACATCGACCGGCCGCGCGCTGCGTGCGGTCGCCGATGACCACCAGGCTGCGCAATCCATCGGCATTCCGCTCAACCGCATCTGGGTCATCGTGTGGTCCGTCGCGGGCTTCGCGGCGCTGGTGGCCGGGATCATCTGGGGATCGAAGCTGGGCGTGCAGTTTTCGCTCTCGCTGGTGGCGCTCAAGGCGCTGCCGGTGGTGATTCTCGGCGGGCTGACCTCGATCCCGGGCGCCATCATCGGCGGCCTGCTCATCGGCGTCGGCGAGAAACTGTCGGAGATCTATCTTGGCCCGATGCTGGGCGGCGGGATCGAGATCTGGTTCGCCTACGTGCTGGCGCTTGTTTTCCTTCTCGTGCGGCCGCAAGGTCTCTTCGGCGAGAAGATCATCGATCGGGTCTAGCATGAAGCTCACCCTCAAGCTTGCCCACTTCGTGTGGCCGCCAACCCCCGTCCAGGGGGCGATACCAGCGGCCCGGCAAAGCCGGTTCCGCGGTATTCCTGGAATGACCGTCGCGGCGTACCGGAGCCACTGAGATGTTCTACAGAGAAAACGGCCAGTTCAAGTCGAGCTATCGCGCCGACCAGCAGATCTTTCCGATCCTGCAGGACCGCGTGCTGATGCTCGCGCTGTTGGCTTTCGCCTTTGCCGTGGTGCCGCTGACCGCACCGGAATACTGGTTCCGCGCGATCCTGATTCCCTTCCTGATCCTGGCGCTCGCTGCGCTGGGCCTGAACATCCTGGTGGGCTACTGCGGACAGATCTCGCTCGGCACGGGCGCCTTCATGGCAGTCGGCGCGTACGCCGCCTACAACTTCCACGTGCGCATCGAAGGGATGCCGCTGATCCTCTCGCTGCTGCTCGGCGGGCTGTGCTCGACGGCCGTCGGCGTGCTCTTCGGCATTCCGAGCCTGCGCATCAAGGGGCTGTACCTCGCCGTCGCAACGCTGGCCGCGCAGTTCTTCGTCGACTGGGCTTTCCTGCGGATCAACTGGCTCACCAACAACTCGTCGTCCGGCTCCGTGACCGCTTCGGGGCTCAGCCTGTTCGGGCTTCCCATCGAGACCGCGGTGCAGAAGTACCTGCTGTGCCTGACGCTCCTGGTGGTCTTCGCCGTGCTCGCGAAGAACCTGGTGCGCAGCGCGATCGGCCGCGAATGGATGGCGATGCGCGACATGGACGTCGCCGCAGCGGTGATCGGCATCCGGCCGATCTACGCCAAGCTCTCGGCCTTCGCGGTGAGTTCGTTCATCGTCGGTGTGGCGGGTGCGTTGTGGGGCTTCGTGCACCTGGGTACTTGGGAGCCGGCGGCTTTCAACATCGACCGCTCGTTCCAACTGCTCTTCATGGTGATCATCGGCGGGCTTGGTTCGATCATGGGCAGCTTCTTCGGCGCGGCCTTCATCGTGCTGCTGCCGATCCTGCTCAACCAGCTTCCGGGCTGGTTCGGCATCTCGATCTCGACGGCGCTGGCGTCGCACCTGGAGTTCATGATCTTCGGCGCGCTCATCGTGTTCTTCCTGATCGTCGAGCCGCATGGCCTTGCAAGGTTGTGGTCGACAGCCAAGGAAAAGCTCCGCCTCTGGCCCTTCCCCCATTGATTCGTTAGCAAACCGGCACCGTGGTGCCCCAAAGGAGACTGGCATGAAACTGAAATCGCTCGCTGTGACCGCCGCCCTGGCGGCCAGCACCCTCGGCGCGATGCTCGCGCCATCGCTCGTGCAGGCACAGGCCAAGGAGCAGTTCTTTCCGCTGCTGGTGTACCGCACCGGCCCCTATGCGCCCAATGGCACGCCCTGGGCCAACGGCAAGCAGGACTACATCAAGCTCATCAACGCGACCGGTGGCATCAACGGCGTGAAGATCAGCTACGAGGAATGCGAGACCGGCTACGCCACCGACAAGGGCGTTGAATGCTACGAGCGCCTGAAGGGCAAGGGCGCAACGCTGATCGATCCGCAGGCGACCGGCATCACCTTCGCGTTGACCGACAAGGCGCCGGTCGACAAGATCCCGCTGATCACGCTGGGCTATGGCCTGTCGGCCTCGCAGGATGGCAACGTGTTCAAGTGGAATTTCCCGCTGATGGGCAGCTACTGGACCGCCGCCGACATCCTGATCCAGCACATCGCGAAGAAGGAAGGCGGCGCCGACAAGCTCAAGGGCAAGAAGATCGCGCTGGTCTATCACGACTCGCCCTTTGGCAAGGAGCCGATTCCGCTGCTGCAGGAGCGCGCGAAGATGAACGGCTTCGAGCTGTCGCTGATCCCGGTGGCCGCGCCCGGCATCGAGCAGAAGTCCGCCTGGCTGCAGGTGCGCCAGTCGCGGCCCGACTACGTGCTGCTCTGGGGCTGGGGCGTGATGAATTCGACTGCGCTCAAGGAAGCCGTCGCCACCGGCTACCCGCGCGAGAAGATGTACGGCGTGTGGTGGGCCGGCGCCGAACCCGATGTGAAAGACGTGGGCGCCAATGCCAAGGGCTACAACGCGCTGGCGCTGAACGGCTCGGGCACGCAGCCGAAGGTGATCCAGGAAATCCTGAAGAACGTCCACGACAAGGGCCAGGGCACGGGTCCGAAGGACGAGGTCGGCTCGGTGCTCTACACGCGCGGCGTGATCATCCAGATGCTGGGCGTCGAAGCCGTCCGTCGCGCGCAGGAGCGCTTCGGCAAGGGCAAGGTCATGACCGGCGAGCAAGTGCGCTGGGGCCTGGAGAACCTCGCGCTCGACCAGAAGAAGCTCGACGCGCTGGGCTTCTCCGGCGTGATGCGCCCGATCAGCACCTCGTGCCAGGACCACATGGGCTCGACCTGGGCCCGCATCGAGACCTGGGATGGCAGCAAGTGGAACATCGCACCCGAGTGGTATGAGGCTGACGAGCAGATCATCAAGCCGATGGTGAAGGTGGCGGGCGAGAAGTACGCAGGCGAGAAAAAGCTGACGCGCCGCGACGTCGCTGACTGCAGCTCCTGATTCACCGAGGTTGCACGCACTCCGACACACCATGAGCGAGCCCAAGATCCTTCTCAACGTCAACGGCATCGAGGTCATCTACAACCATGTGATCCTCGTGCTGAAGGGCGTCTCGCTCGTGGTGCCGGAAGGCGGCATCGTGGCGCTGCTCGGCGGCAACGGCGCGGGCAAGACGACGACGCTGCGCGCCGTCTCGAACCTGCTGGCCGGCGAACGCGGAGCGGTCACCAAGGGCACGATCGAACTGCGTGGCGAGCGCATCGAGGCGCTGACGCCGGCCGAGCTGGTCAAGCGCGGACTCATCCAGGTGATGGAGGGGCGCCACTGCTTCGCGCACCTCACGATCGAGGACAACCTGATGACGGGCGCCTACACGCGCACCGACGGCAAGGCGGCGGTCGCCCAGACGCTGGAAAAGGTCTACGCCTACTTTCCGCGCCTGAAGACACGCCGCACTTCACAGGCCGCCTACACCTCCGGCGGCGAGCAGCAGATGTGCGCGATCGGCCGTGCATTGATGGCAAATCCGAACATGGTGCTCCTCGACGAGCCCTCGATGGGGCTCGCACCGCAGATCGTCGAGGAAGTGTTCAGCATCGTGAAGGACCTGAACGAGAAGGAGCGCGTGACCTTCCTGCTCGCCGAGCAGAACACCAACATGGCGCTGCGCTTCGCCGACTACGGCTACATCCTCGAGAACGGCCGCATCGTGATGGACGGAGAGGCGAAGAGCCTGCGCGAGAACGAGGACGTGAAGGAGTTCTATCTGGGTGTGGGGGGCGCGGACCGAAAGAGCTTTCGAGACGTGAAGAGCTACAAGCGGCGGAAACGGTGGCTGGCATGACGAAGGACTACTACGACGAGCTCGAGATTCGCGAGCCGGCGGAGCGCGAGCGGGATTTGCTGGCCGCGCTGCCTCGACAGATCATGCAGGCGCAGACTGCTGCGTCGGCGTTCGCGAAGATCCTCGACGGCGTCAAGCCGGCCGACATCACGAGCCGCGAGGCGCTGGCGAAGCTGCCGGTCACGCGCAAGTCGGAGCTGCTGGCGCTGCAGCAGGAGCGCCGCGCGAGCGATCCGTTCGGCGGCTTCTCGGCGATCCGCTTCGGACCGAGGATGACGCGCGTCTTCGCGAGCCCCGGCACCATCTACGAGCCCGAGGGCGAGGCGCGCGACTACTGGCGCACCGCACGCGCGCTCTACGCGGCCGGCTTTCGCGGCGGCGAGCTGGTGCACAACTGCTTCAGCTATCACATGACGCCGGCCGGTTCCATCATGGAGAGCGGTGCGCGTGCGCTGGGCTGCACCGTCTTCGCGGGCGGCACGGGGCAGACCGAGCAGCAGGTGGACGCCATTGCCGACCTGCGGCCCGCGGGCTACGCAGGCACGCCGAGCTTCCTCAAGATCATCATCGAGAAGGCAGCGGAGAAGAAGGTGCCGCTGCCCTCGCTCACCAAGGCGCTGGTGTCGGGCGAAGCCTTTCCGCCGAGCCTGCGCGACTGGATCGCCGGGCGCGGCGTGACCGGCGTGCAATGCTATGCCACGGCCGACCTGGGCCTGATCGCCTACGAGACGAGTGCGCGCGAAGGGCTGGTGCTCGATGAGGGTGTGATCGTCGAGATCGTGCGACCCGGCACCGGCGACCCGGTACCCGAAGGCGAGGTCGGCGAGATCGTCGTCACCACGCTCAACCCCGATTACCCGCTGATCCGTTTCGGCACCGGCGACCTCTCCGCCGTGCTGCCGGGGCAATGCCCCACGGGCCGTACCAATGCACGCATCAAGGGCTGGCTCGGCCGCGCGGACCAGACTACCAAGGTGCGCGGCATGTTCGTTCACCCGGGCCAAGTCGCGGAGATCGCTCGCCGCTTTCCGGAAGTGCGGCGCGCACGGCTGGTGGTTGAAGGTGAGATGGCCGACGACCGCATGACGCTGCGGCTCGAGTGCCCCACGGCGGCCGAGGGCCTGGCCGAGCGCATCGGCGAGGCGATCCGCGACGTGACCAAGCTGCGCGGCACGGTGGAGTTGGTCGCGCCGGGAAGCCTGCCGAACGACGGCAAGGTGATCGAGGACGCGCGCAGCTACAAATAGCGCTGCCCGGAGAAGGAGAGCAGCGGCCGGGCGCGAAAACTGCTTCTTCTTCCGCAATGGCCCATTCCTTCTTCCAGCCGCCCGCCGCATCCCGCTTCGCCCTGCGAAATCTGCGCGCTCCCCGCTGCCTCGTCCCCGCCGGGCTGCCCGGCAACGCCAACGATGACCTCGCCGCGATCGACTGCTGGTGGACAACGGCCGCATCGCCGCCATCGACACCGCGGGAGCCATGCCCGCCGATATGGCGACCACGACATGCTCGACACCTTCACGCAGGCGGTGAAGATCCTGCACCTGGACCACCCGCTCGGCGACTGGATCCGCGCCGCCACCGAGACGCCGGCCGCCATCATGGGCATCGAGCGCGGGGTGCTGAAAGCCGGAACGCCCGCCGACCTGATCGTGCTCAAGGCGCGCAACTATTCGGAGATGCTCGCGCGCACGCAGTTCGACCGCACGGTGCTGCGCGCCGGCCGCGCGATCGACACCACCCTGCCCGACTACCGGCTTCTTGACGATCTCATGACCGCCTGAACGCCCGATCGGGCGCACATTTCCCGCCTTTTTGTGCGGTCTTCGTGGTGTACGGGGATTGCCTCGCGTCGCCTGGGGCCTCGCGTCAGGATGCGCGTGGCATTCTCGACCGATGACTTTCGAGAGCCTCCGAATCACGGGACGCAATGGCCAGCGCTATGAGCTCGGCACGCCCATGCACGTGCACGATGGGAATGTTCACCTCGGAACGGTCGACCCCGTCAGGGTCAGCCGCGACGGGACGGAGGTGCACATCGAGCGCTTCCTGCCGTCCCAGTTCGTGAAGGAGCAAAAGCGAAATTTCGGCCCCCTGGTCCTGCTCGAGGTCACCGCCTACCTTGCCGAACAGTTTCATGGCGTGCAGACCATCAGCTACTCGCTCAGCCGGGAAATCGAGATGCATGGCGACGGCATGAAGGTCGCCTCGGCACGCTCGGCGCTGCTGCAGGACATCGGCGCCGAAGGCGTCACCATCACGCCACGGCCGGATCACGAGACGCCGGGCAACTTCGTGGTGGAGGGGGTCTGGGCCTACAACGAGCGGAATGTCGCAGCGCTCGGTTATTGCCTGACGAGGGAGCGCGAGATCTATCGACAGTGGGAGGCCCCGGCGAGCCAACCAGCGGCCATTCCAGCGCTGCGGGATCGCCTGCGCCAACTGCTGGCGCGGGGGGCCGGGGAGGCCGGCGCCCGGGATGGCGACGGGGCCGATTGAGTTCAGGGCGGGTCTGGCCCCGGATTGCGCCACACGCTCGCCAGCCACGGCTGCTGGTCGAAGGGCAGACCGGTCGGACGGTAGTAATGGGCCAGCTCCAAGAATCCGGCTCCCGTCATGCTGTCGCGCCAGCTCGCCAGGTCATGGAAGGCGCCGTACCGCTCGCCGCGCCAGCCTTCCTGTCCCTCACCGCGCGGGTTGGAGCTGAACAACACCCCGCCCGGCTTCAGCGTTGCATGCAGTTCCCGCAGCACCCGAGGCAGTTCCTGAGCCGGCACATGGAACAGCGCCGCATTCGCGAACACGCCGTCGAAGCGGGCAGGCGGCAGGTCCAACGCGAGGAAGTTCTGCTGGAGCACCTCGCAGCCGCTGTGCGAGCGGGCCATTTCCGCCAGTTGCGCCGAGCCTTCGAGTCCGATCGCGACGTGCCCGAGTTGCGTGAACGTCCGGAGATCGCGCCCAGGCCCGCAGCCGAAGTCCAGGATCTGGAAGGGCGGCGTCACCTCGATGAACTGGAGCAGCGCCGCGATGTTCTGGCTCACGTCGTGGTCGCGCGTGGCGAGCCAGAAGTCTTCCGCTCCCCGGTCGTAGTGGGCCAGGGTCACCGCCGCGATGCGTTCGAGATCCTCGGGCGTCAGTGGCATGTTGGCGTGCAACGGCTCAGCGATGCTCTCCCGAGATGTAGTGCTGGAGCTGTTCGATGATGAAGTTCTGTTCGGAGATGATCCCCTTCACGAGGTCGCCGATCGAGATCAGGCCCGCCAGCTTGCCGCCGTCCATGACGGGGAGATGCCGCACGCGGTTTTCCGTCATCAGCGCCATGCATTCCTCGCTGGTCTGGCTCGGCCGCACATAGATCACGGCTGTGGTCATGACGTCGCTCAGCGGCGTGTCCTTGGAAGAGCGCGCCATCAACACGACTTTGCGCGCGTAGTCGCGTTCGGTCACCACGCCGACGATGCGATCGCGCTCCATGACGAGGAGCGCGCCGACGTTTTTCTGCGCCATCAGCTTGACGGCATCGAAGACCGAGGCCGTGGGCTCGATGGAATAAACCGTCGAATCGCCTTTGGCCTTGAGAATTTCCGCCACGGATTTCATGGGTTGTTCCTTCAGGAAGGGCCGGTGCCTGTCATTCTGCGCGGCCCGCACGAGCGCCACAAGCGGATGCACCGACGAGCGTGCCGACATTTACAGCCCTTGCGCAGGCGCTCAGAATTCAGTCCCCCAAAAGGAGAGTTGCCATGGATCTCGGACTCAAGGGCAAGCGGGCTGTCATCACCGGTGGCAGCCGGGGTATCGGCAGAGCCATTGCCGAATGTTTCGCCGACGAAGGCGCGGACGTCTCGATCTGTGCGCGCAAGGAGGACGAGGTGGGCGAGGCGGCGGCCGCACTGCAGGCCAAGGGCGTCAAATCCTTCGGTCGCGCGCTGGATGTGGCCGATGGATCCGCGTTGAGTGCGTGGATCACGTCGAGCGCCGGCGTGCTGGGCGGCATCGACGCGCTGGTGTGCAACGTGAGCGCGCTCGCGGTCGGAGACACGGCGGACTCCTGGGAGAAATCGTTCCGGACCGACATGATGCACACCGTCAACGCGGTGGCCGCGGCAGTTCCGTTCCTGGAGAAGTCCGACAGCGCTTCGATCGTGCTGATATCGAGCGTCTCCGGATTCGAGGTCGACTTTGCCGCCGGCTCCTACGGTGCGATCAAGGCGGCGCTGATCCACTATGCCAAGGGGCTGAGCCGGCAGCTCGTCGGCAAGGGCATCCGTGTGAACTGCGTCTCGCCGGGCAACACCTACTTCGACGGCGGCATCTGGCAGACGATCGAGAAGAACATGCCCGACCTGTACGCCTCGACGCTCAAGGTCAATCCCACCGGCAAATTCGGCACGCCGAGCGAGGTGGCGCGCGGCGTGGTGTTCATTTCGAGTCCCGCGGCCAGCCGCATCTCCGGCACCAACCTGGTGATCGACGGCGCGCTCACGGTCGCGGTCTAGGAACCTGCGCCATGAACGATCTCGCCACCCATCACACGATCCACAAGGATCACATCCACCACGGCTGGAACAACGCATTTCCGCCCTGCCTGACGATCGCACCGGGCGAGACCGTGCAGTTCGAGACCGTCGATGCGTCCTCCGGCCAACTCTCGCGGACGTCCACCGCCGCAGATCTCGCGAAACTCGACCTCGCCCACGTGAATCCCGTCACGGGACCGGTCTACGTCGACGGCGCGAAGCCGGGCGACGCGCTCAAGGTCACCGTGCTGTCGCTGCGGCCCTCGGGTTGGGGATGGACCGGAAACATTCCGGGCTTCGGGTTGCTCACCGATCAGTTTCCAGACGCGAGACTTCATCACTGGAATTACGACCCCGGACTGAAGCCAGCGATGTACGGACCCGGGGGACGCGTGCCGCTCAGGCCCTTCACCGGGACCATCGGCGTCGCGCCGGCCGAGCCCGGCTTGCACAGCATCATTCCGCCACGCAACGTCGGCGGCAACATGGATGCACGCGACATCGCGGAGGGTACGGAGCTCTATCTCCCGATCGAGGTCGACGGCGCGATCTTCTCGGTCGGAGACACGCATGCGGCGCAGGGCGACGGCGAAGTCTGCGGGACGGCCATCGAAAGCTCCATCGACGTGGCCCTCAAGTTCGAACTGGTGAAAGACGCCCGCCTGCGCTCGCCGCGCTATGTCACGCCCGGCCCCGTCAGCCGCCATTTCGACACGAAAGGCTACGAGGTGACGACAGGCATCGGCCCCGACCTGATGGCCGGCGCCCGCATGGCGGTCTCCGAGATGATCGAACTCCTGAGCCGGCGCTACGGCTACGAACCGGTCGATGCCTACATGCTGTGCAGCGTATGCGCCGACCTGCGCATCAGCTCGATCGTCGACGTACCGAACTGGGTGGTCTCGTTCTACTTTCCGAGGGTGGTGCTGGAATAGTTCAGGCTCGCCAGCAGGCGGGGCATCAGATCTTCCGAAGCGCCTCTGAGCACGGCAGATGCCGAGGTGTCCAGATGCAGCGGCTCCATGTTGAGCGTGATGAGCCTGCCCCCCCTGGAAAGCGCCTGCAGTGGCAGGTCCGCGGCCGGATAGACCACGGCGGTGCTGCCGACCACGACGAAGACGTCCGCCTCCAGCGCCGCGGTCTGGGCGTCCAGCAGCACGCCCTGGTTCAGCATCTCGCCAAACATCACGACGTCCGGCCGCGCGCGAGAACCACAGCGCGTACACCGATGAAAGAGCCAGGGGCCGCGACGGTTGCCGCAGTGATCGCAACGCCAGCGGCGCAGCGATCCGTGCAGTTCCAGAACGTCCATGCCGCCGGCCAGCGTCAGGAGCCCGTCCACGTTCTGCGTGATGAGGCGCGTCGAAGGCCGAAGGCGCTGCAGTTGAGCCAACGCGAGGTGCCCGGGATTGGGCTTGGCGGCCTCGACAACGGCGAGGCGCCGCGCCCAGAACTTCGAGAAGCCGGCCGGATCCCGCTCGAGGTCGTCGACGTGCGAGAACCGGACCGCGCTCTGGTTCATCCACAGGCCGTCGGCATCGCGGTAGGTCGGGATGCCGGAGGCCTTGGACAGGCCGGCGCCGGAGAAAACGACGATGCGCCTGGCATCGCGCAGCAGCTCGATGGCCGTGTCGAACTGCTTCTTGCTTTCAGTCATCGATCGGAGTCCTACCCGCCCGCCCCTACTTGTCGAGCCCCGCGAGGCACACGTACTTGATCTCCAGGAAGTCGTCGAGGCCGTACTTCGAGCCTTCGCGGCCCAGCCCCGACTGCTTGACGCCGCCGAAAGGCGCCTCGGCCGTCGAGATGAGACCCGTGTTGACGCCCACGATGCCGCATTCGAGCGCCTCGGCGACGCGCATGATGCGGCCGATGTCACGGCTGTAGAAGTAAGAGGCGAGGCCGAACTCGGTGGCGTTGGCCAGCGCGATCGCCTCGGCTTCGGTATCGAAGGCGAAGATGGGCGCCAGCGGGCCGAAGGTTTCCTCGTGCGCAACCAGCATGTCCGCGGTCGCGCCGCCGATCACCGTGGGCTGGTAGAAGCGCCCGCCCAGCGCGTGGCGCTGGCCGCCGGCGAGCACCTTGCCGCCCTTGGCGATGGCGTCGACGACGTGCTGCTCGATCTTGGCCACGGCCTTGTCGTCGATCAGCGGCCCCTGGTTCACGCCGGGCTCCGTGCCGTCGCCGACCTTCAGAGCATTGACCTTGGCGACCAGCTTCTGCGTGAAGGCCTCGAGCACGCCCCGCTGCACGTAGATGCGGTTGGCACACACGCAGGTCTGGCCGGTGTTGCGGTACTTGGAGACCATCGCGCCTTCGACGGCCGCATCGACGTCGGCATCGTCGAACACGATGAAGGGCGCGTTGCCGCCGAGTTCGAGCGACAGCTTCTTGATGGTGTCGGCGGATTGCTTCATCAGCGTGCGGCCGACTTCGGTCGAGCCGGTGAAGCTGAGCTTGCGCACGATGGGGCTGCGCGTCATCTCGCCGCCGATCTTCGAGGCCGAGCCGGTCAGCACAGACAGCAGGCCCTTGGGCAGGCCGGCGCGATCGGCCAGTTCGGCGAAGGCGAGCGCCGAGAACGGCGTCTGCGTCGCGGGCTTGACCACCATGGAGCAACCCGCCGCCAACGCGGGGCCGGCCTTGCGCGTGAGCATCGCGGTCGGGAAGTTCCAGGGCGTGATCGCGGCCGTGACGCCGACCGGTTGCTTGAGCGCGAGGATGCGGCGGTCGGCCTGCGGCGCCGGGATGGTGTCGCCGTACACGCGGCGCGCCTCCTCGGCGAACCATTCGATGAAGGACGCCGCATAGGCGATCTCGCCCTTGCTCTCGGCAAGCGGCTTGCCCTGCTCCGTGGTCATGATCAGCGCGAGGTCGTCCTGATTGGTGAGCATCAGGTCATTGAGCTTGCGCAGGATGGCGGAGCGTTCCTTGGCCGGCCGTTGCGCCCAGGCGCGTTGCGCAACCTCGGCGGCGGCGATGGCGCGCACGGTCTCGTCGGTGCCGCACATCGGCACGGTGCCGATCTGCTCTCCATTGGCCGGATTGATGACCGGAACGGTTTCACGGTTATCCGCGTCCACCCATTCGCCGGCAATGAAAACCTGCTGGCGCAGCAGGGTTGAATCCTTCAGTTTCAACATGTCTCGCACTCCGTGGATAGAGGACGGCACGATACCCGTGATGGCGACTGCCTACATCGGCCGCGCCCTAAAACCACCACGCATGCGCATTCCTTGGCCTCGATCAAGGACTTCGGGAAAATCAGCTGTGGTCAGGGTGCGGTCAGCCGATAAGATCGCGGCCAATTTTCAATTCGGAGAGATCATGAAGAAACTGCTCGCCTTGACGGCCATCGCCGCAGCGGTAGTGGGCGCCCATGCCCAGGACTTCCCAAGCAAGCCCATCAACATCGTGGTGCCTTTCGCCGCCGGCGGCCCGACCGACCGCGTCGCGCGTGATCTGGCCGAGGCTCTGCGCAAGCCACTGGGCGGCGTCAGCATCGTGGTCGACAACGTGCCGGGCGCCGGCAGCTCGATCGGCGCGGCCAAGGTGGCGCGCGCCAATCCGGACGGCTATACGCTGCTGCTCAACCACATTGGGATGTCGACCATTCCTACACTGGTGCGCAATGTGCCCTTCAAGGTCGAGACCGACTTCGAATACCTCGGCATCGTCAACGACGTGCCGATGACGCTGATCTCCAAGCCCAGCATGCAAGCGAACAACTACAAGGAGTTGAGCGCCTGGATCGCGGCCAACAAGGGCAAGATCAACCTCGGCAATGCTGGCGTCGGCTCGGCCTCGCACCTCTGCGGCCTGCTCTTCCAGAGCGCCACGAAGACCGAGATGACGCCCGTGCCTTACAAGGGCACGGCGCCTGCCATCACCGACCTGATCGGCGGCCAGATCGACCTGCTGTGCGACCAGACGACCAACACCTCGCCGCAGATCGAGGCCAAGAAGGTGAAGGCCTTCGCGGTCACCACCAACAAGCGGCTGACGACGCCGCTGCTGAAAGACCTGCCGACGCTCCAGGAATCGGGCCTGAAAGACTTCCAGGTCACGATCTGGCACGGTCTGTATGCGCCGAAGGGCACGCCGGCGGCTGTCACCAAGAAACTGAACGACGCGCTGAAGGTGGCACTGAAGGATCCGGACTTCATCAAGAAGCAGGAAGGCCTGGGTGCCGTGGTGGCGAGTGACGGCCGGATCGAGCCCGATGGACACAAGAAGTTCGTCAACGCCGAGATCGCCAAGTGGAGCCCCATCATCAAGGCCGCGGGCGTCTACGCTGATTAAATGGGCTCGCCCCCAGGCTTGCTCACTTCGTGTAGCCGCCTACCCCCTGCCGGGGGCAACATCAGCGGACCGGCGGAGCCGGTTCCGCGGTGTTCCACCTACTCAAAAGCCCCTCAACGAGGGGCTTTTTCTATTCTTGCCGCGCTATTTTGGTCTTATTGCGTCTGCGGTGCCTTGGATGAAGGCCTTGATTTTCTCGACGTCCTCGGGCGTCAGCTTGCCGCTGAAGTCGGGCATGCCGCGATCCATCGCCGGGCCCTTGAAGACGGACTTGTCGAGGTTCTCGATGTAGGACGAGTTCATGTAGCCCAGGTTCGGGATGTTGCCGCCGCGGTCCACGCCCGGCACGCCGTGGCAGAAGACGCAGTTGCTGACGTAGAGCATGGTGCCGGCCTCGACCTTGGCCGGGTCGTACTTCACGCCCTGCAGCAACTTGTCCATGCGGTACTGCACGAATTCCGGCTTGGGCGCATTGCCGCCGACGGCGAAGGTGTAGACGGTGCCCGGCCCCTGCCGATCGGTCGCGCGTTGGGCGAGGCCGTAGACTCCGCCCCAGCCGACCGCCACCGACACGTACTGCTTGCCGTCCACGATGAAGGTGGCCGGCGCGGCGACCACCCCGGTGCCGGTCGGCGTTTCCCAGAGCTTCTCGCCGGTCTTGGCGTTGTAGGCGACCAGGCGACCGTCGGCCGTGCCCTGGAACACCAGGTTGCCGGCGGTGGTGAGCGTGCCGCCGTTCCAGGGCGACGCGTGCTCGACGCCCCAGGCTTCCTTCTGCGCGACCGGATCCCACGCAATCAGGCGGCCCATCGGCTTGCTCGCGGGCGGCTGCGCATTGGCAAACATCGCGGTGTTCCAGCCCAGCGCCGCATGAGGCCGGCCGGGAGAGTTCTCGTTGAACTTCCAGTCCTTGTCGTCCATCAGGTTGAGCGGCACGTTCTGCGCCGGCAGATAGGCGAGACCCGTCTGCGGATTGAAGGACATCGGATGCCAGTTGTGCGCGCCGAAGGGGCCGGGGATGCTGTCGCCGGGCTTCGTGTTCTGCCGCGCGGCGGCGATTTCGATCGGCCGGCCGTTCTTGTCGAAGCCGCTGGCCCAGTTCACCTCGACGAAATTCTTCGCCGAGATGAACTTGCCATTGGTCCGGTCGATGACGAAGAAGAAGCCATTCTTCGGCGCATGCAGGATCACCTTGCGCGGCTTGTTGTCGATCTTGATGTCGGCCAGGATCATCGGCTGGGTCGATGTGTAGTCCCAGTTGTCGCCGGGCGTCTCCTGGTAGTGCCAGACGTACTTGCCGGTGTCGGGGTTGAGCGCGACGATCGACGCAAGGTAGAGGTTGTCGCCGCCCTTCGGGCTGCGCTTGCCGTGCGCCCACGGCGAGCCATTGCCGGTACCCACATACATGAGGTTGAGCTCCGGGTCGAAGGTCAGCGTGTCCCACGCCGTGCCACCGCCGCCCGCTTCCCAGTACTTGCCGCTCGGGTCCCAGGTCTTCGCGGCCTTGGCCATCGATGCGTCCTCGAAGGGCTTGGACGGATCGCCCGGCACGGTGAACCAGCGCCACTTCTGGTCGCCCGTGGCGGCGTCATAGGCCGTGACGTAGCCGCGCACGCCGTACTCCGCGCCGCCGTTGCCGATGATCACCTTGCCCTTGAATACGCGCGGTGCGCCGGTGATGGTGTACGACCTCGCGTGGTCGATGATCGTGTCCTTCTCCCAGACCGGCTGGCCCGTGGCGGCGTCGAGCGCGATCAGGCGGCCGTCGTACGAGGCGACGAACACCTTGCCCTGGTAGAGCGCGACGCCACGATTGACCACGTCGCAGCAGCCCCGGTAGCCCTTGGAACGGTCGACCTTCGGGTCGTAGGTCCAGATCTTCTTGCCGGTGCGCGCGTCGATCGCGTGCACCACGCTCCACGAGGCGGTGACGTACATGATGCCGTCGACGACCAGCGGCGTCGCCTCGACGCCTCGCGTGGACTGCAGGTCGTAGGACCACACGAGGCCGAGATCCTTCACGTTGCCCGCGTTGACCTGGTCGAGCTTGCTGAAGCGGGTCTCCGCGTAGTCCAGCCCGTAGCTGGGCCAGTCCGGTGTCTTCGCGGCGTTGGCGCGAATGAAGGAACCATCCACGCGCTGCGTGGCGGCCTTGATGTGCTCGGGAGAGCCTTTGGCGGGTTGGGCCGATGCGGTCGCGGCAGCCAGGCACAGCAACGCGCCGAGCGTCAGCGCGGCGTGGGTCTTGGTCATCGTGTCGTCTCCTGTCGTTGTGAGGCGAAGGATCGCCCCGGCAGGCGCTTTGTTCATCTTCGGGATTTCCCTAGACCCGGACTGTTCCATTGCGGAACAGATTCGACGTCTTTTCCCACTCTGGAGACGGCATGCCCCTGTCAACACGCAATCCGGCGGGTGGTCCTCGACAGTTGTTCACGAAGACGTCCGCCGATCGCGTCGCGCTGGCCCGGCAGCAGTTCTTCGAGGAAGGCGTTCGCCCTTCGGGGCTGATCGGCGAAGCGGTGATCCAGTCGTGGATGCGCTGCACGCGGACGCACGGCGACCGGCGGCGCGTCGTGGGCTTCGATGCGGTCACGCCGAGCCGGCTGCATGCGACGCTGGGCCGCAATCGCGAACTGCTCGAAGCCGCGCGCCAGGAGCTGGTGGGCATGGAAAGCTCGCTGGCCGGCACCGATTGCCGCGTGCTGCTGACCGATGCGCAGGGGGTGATCGTCCATGTGACGCAGCATCCGTTGAACGCGCAGCAGCCGATCCTGCAGAAGACGGCGCGACTGGGCGTCAACATTGCCGAGAGCGTGGTCGGCACGACGGCGCCGGGGATCGTCGCGACGACCGGCAAGGCCTGCACGGTGGACGGCGCCGAGCACTACTTCGAGTACCTGCGCGAGATGCAGTGTGCGGCAGCGCCGATCCGCGACGTGCACGGGCGGCTGGCGGGCGTGCTCGATCTCACGGTGGAATCGCGGCGCTTCGGCTTCGATGCGGCGTCGATGGTCGCGCTCTATGCCACCACGATCGAGAACCGCCTGCTCCTGGCCCAGTCGCAGGACCGGCTGGTACTGCGCTTCCAGGCCAGCCCGACGCTGCTCGGCACGCCGCTGGAGGCGCTGGCGGGTATTGCGCCGGACGGCACGGTCGCCTGGCTGAACGCGGCCGGCTCACGGCTCATCGGCGGTGTGCCGGACGCCGGGCCGTGCGATGTCGAGATGCTGTTCGGTCTCGACCTCGCGGGCCTGCTGCGCATGGGCCGCGGCGAAGCGGCGCAGCCCGTGCGGCTCGCGAGTGGGCTCGGCGTGTGGTTGCAGGCCCGGCTGCAAGCGCGCGACGGGGTGGATTTCGGGCATGCGGTGAGCATGGCGCCGGCGATGCAGCCCATCGTGCCCGAGGTGAATGCGGAGTCCGCGGAATCGGAATCGGCACAGCCGCCAGCAGCCGAATCGCGATCACTCCCCGAAGGCGACGGCACCTTGCGCGGCCACGGCCGGAAGTTGATCGAAGAAACGCTGGCCGCGCACGGCGGGAACATCTCGCATGCCGCGCGCCAGTTGCGGGTGTCGCGCGGCACGCTGTATCGCCACCTCAAGAGCTGGCGGATCAACGACGCCGAGTGAGGCGCTACACCCCCGATTCGGCCGCTGCCGCACGCTCGCGCCGCGCTTCCGAATTCGGATGCAGCGGCCGCAAGTACTCGTGCAGCGCCAGTGCCGCCGCGCCGACCGCCGGCGCCCATTCGCCGTAGCGCGCCGGGCGCACCACCGGCGGCGGCATGCCGGCGCTTTCGGCGTAGCGGCCGACGGTGTCGATGGCAAGTCGCAGCAATTCCGGATGCGCTTCGCACGACTTGCCACCCACGACGATCGCGCGCGGCTCGAAGGTCACCCACAGGTTCTGGAGAAGCACGCCGAGGAAGGCTGCGGCACGGCGCAGATCGCCTGCCTCGCGGTCGAGAACGCGCGAGCTGAGGAAGACTTCGGCGCAACCCTGTCGCCCGCACAAGCATCGCGGCCCGTCGATCTGCAGCACCGTGTGGCCGATCTCGCCCGCCATGCCCTGCGCGCCGATGAAGAGCCGGTCGTTCAGCACGATGCCGGCGCCGACGCCGACGTCGCAGCTCACGAAGACCAACGGATCTTCGCCCTCGCCGTCGGAGAACTCGAATTCGCCGAGCGCGCCTGTGTCTGCGTCGTTCTGCAGTTGCACGGCAATGCCCGACACACCCTCACGTGCGAGCGCTTCCGTCAGTCCCGGCAGCAGGCTGACGTTGCGCCAGCCGAGGTTGGGCGCAAAGCGCACCACGCCGGTCGCGTCGTGCACGGCACCCGGAACGCCCACGCCGATGCCCGACAGACTCAGCCCAGACGCCAGCAGATGCCGATGCGCAGGCGCCACCATGCGCGCGACCTGCGCACACACCACCGAAGGCGCGTGGTCGCCGAGCGGTTGCGCATCGGAATAGAGCACATCGCCCTGCAGCGAGACGCACACGACGCGCACGACCTCGATGGCGATTTCCACGCCGATCAGCGCGCGCACGCCGACGTTGATGCGCAGCGGTGTCGAGGGTCTCCCGAGCCCGTCGACGACCGGCGCACCGGCTTCGTCGAGCCAGCCGTCGTCGAGCAGCTCGCGCACCAGCAGGCTCACAGTCGATTTCGTGAGGCCGCTTTCCGCCGCCAGCCGCGCGCGCGAAAGACCCGGCTGTGCTCGCAGCAGCCGCAGCAACACACTGCGATTGATGCGCCGGACCAATTGCTGGTCACCGATCATGAATCCACCCCCAGGCTCGCACGATCACCGGTTGGCCTGCTGCTTTCCCTCGGGCCGCTTGCCGGCGATGATCATTCCCAGCACCTCGTCCTCGGTCACATCCTCCGTGCGATAGGTGCCGACGAGACGGCCGTTCTTCATCACGGCCAGCCGATCGCTCAGGCCGAACACGTCGGGCATGTCGTGCGTGATCAGGAAGATGCCGACGCCATCGGCCTTGAGCTGCCTCACCAGCGCGCCGACCATCGCCGTCTCTTCCGGGCCCAGCGCCGCGCAGGGCTCGTCCATGATCAGGATGCGGGCGTTGAAGTACAGCGCCCGCGAGATCGCCACCACCTGCCGCTGCCCACCTGACAGGCGCCGCACCGGCACGCGGATGTTGGTGAAGTTCTTGTTGAGGCGCTCGAACACCTTGCGCGCCTGGCCTTCCATGAAGTGGTCGTCGAGCGTGCGCCAGGGCGTGAGCTTTTCGCGGCCGAGGAACAGGTTGGCGACCGAATCGAGGTTGTCGGCCAGCGCGAGCGTCTGGTAGATGGTCTCGATGCCTTGCGCCTGCGCCTCGGAGGGCGTGCGGATGTGGACCTTTTCGCCCGCGATGAGCGTCTCGCCGGAGTCGATCGGGTAGGCGCCCGCGAGCATCTTCATCAGCGTCGACTTGCCTGCACCGTTGTGACCGAGCAGCGCAACCACTTCGCCGGGATAGAGGTTGACGCTGACGCCATCGACCGCCTTCACGCCGCCGAAAGCCTTGTGGATGTCGCGCAGTTCGACCAGGGGTGGGTTGGTCGTCATCAGTTCTCCCCGAAACGCTTGCGATAGAGCACGTCGAAGACGACCGCGATGATCAGCACCTGCCCAATGATCACCATCCGCTTGCCGATCGGCACATCGAGCAGCAGCATGCCGCTGTCGAGCGACTGCATGATCAGCGCGCCGAGCACCGAGCCGAAGATCGATCCGCTCCCGCCAGCCAGCGCCGTCCCGCCGATCACCGCGGCGGCGATCACATAGAGCTCCATGCCGCTGCCCAGCGAGTTGGTGCCGGCGTTGAGCCGAGCGATGGAAACGATCGCGGCAATGGTCACCAGCACCGCGAGCAGTGCGAACAGCATCAGCGTCACACGCTTGACCGGGATGCCGACCAGCGCGGCGGCGTCGGGATTGCCGCCCATGGCGAACACATAGCGGCCGAAGCGCGTGCGATGCACGATGAACGACAGAACCACCGCCACCACGGCCCAGATCAGCACCGGGATCGGCATGCCCTGCGCTTCGGTCTTCGACGAGATCTGGTAGCTGTTCATGGTCGCCGCGAAGGCGAAGACGATGACGACGGGCACGGCCGCCAGGAGCAGGTCCATCCACAGGGGCTCGACCGGCATCTCATGCCGCTGCCGCGCGCGCCGCTTCTGCAGCATGCGGGCGAACAGCACGATGCTGACGAGCGCCGCCAGCACCCAGGTCGCCGTGGTGCCGATGCCACCGTCATAGCCGCCGCCCAGGCGCTGGAAGAACTCGTCGTTGACGGGCTGCGTCTTGCCGTCGGCCACAAGAAATGCAGCGCCCCGGAACGACATGAGACCGCCCAGCGTGACCACGAACGAAGGCACGCCCAGCACCGCGGTGAGCCCGCCCTGGTAGAGCGACACCAGCAGCGCCACGGCGAGCCCGGCGAGGCTCGCCGCCGGCCACGACCAGCCGGAGGTGTATTGCAGGTACGCGACCAGCACGCCGACGAAGCCCATCACCGAGCCCACCGACAGGTCGATGTGTCGCGCGACGATGATCAGCACCATCACGGTCGAGACGATGCCGACCACTGCAGTCTGTTGGGCGATGTTGTAGAGGTTTTCGGGCGACAGGAACACGCCACCCGACATCACATGGAACACGATCGCCATGACCACCAGCAGCACGCTCATGAGCAGCAGCCGGAGGTCGACGCCGCTGCGGCGCCACAAGCCGGGGGAACTCATCGCGTCACTTGCACGCCGGAGGTGCCTTGTCGCCGGAAACGCCCTTGCAGAGCTCATCCTTCTTGATCCACCCGGCCTTCACGACCACATCGAGGTTGTCGCGCGTGATCGGCACCGGCGTCAGGAAGCGCGAGGAGATCGCGAGCTTCTTCTCGCCGCCGCTCCAGTCGGCCGCCTTCTCCGCCGGCTTGCCTTGCGCCAGCGCGACGGCGGCGGAAGCGGCTTCGCGGCCGAGTTCGCGCGAGTCCTTCCACACCGTGACGGTCTGCGTGCCGAGCGCGACGCGGTTGAGCGCGGCGAAGTCGGCATCCTGTCCCGACACCGGGATGCCACGGATGCCTTTGGCCGTGAGTGCAGCGACCGCGCCGCCGGCCGTGCCGTCGTTCGCCGCCACGACCGCATCGACCTTGTTGCCGACCTTGGTGAGGATCTGCTCCATGTTCTTCTGCGCCACTTCGGGCTTCCAGCCGTCGGTGTATTCATCGCCGACGATCTTGATGTCGCCCTTCTTCACCGCATCGGCGATCACCTCCTGCTGGCCGGCGCGCAGGAAGTTGGCGTTGGGGTCGGTGGGCGAGCCCTTGATCATCACGTAGTTGCCCTTGGGCTGGACCTTGTAGACCGCGCGCGCCTGCATCCGGCCGACCTCGACGTTGTCGAAGGTGATGTAGAAGACGCCGGGCGTCTCGATCAGCCGGTCATAAGCCACCACCGGCACCTTCTGCTTCATGGCCTTGTTGACGGCGGGCAGGATGGCGTCCTTGTCCATCGCCAGGACGATCAGCGCCTTCGCGCCCTTCGACATCAGGCCCTCGATGTCCCCCAGCTGCTTTTCGGGCGAACCGCCGGCGTCGGCGCTGATGTACTTGGCACCCAGCTTCTCGAGCTGAGCCTTGATCGCGGCCTCGTCGGTCTTCCAGCGCTCTTCCTGGAAATTGGACCAGCTCACGCCCACCACGGTTTGCGCGCAGGCGCCGATGGCGGTCAGCCCGAAGGCCAGGGTGGTGAGGGTGCGTGCGAGCTTCATGGGCGGGTCTCCAGGCTGATGATGAATCGTTGGCTCGAATTAGTTCGAGGAACGAACTAACTATCGCAGCGGCCTAAGGGCGGCGGCATCGGGACATTCCCTGCGGGTAAATGCGCTACATCGGGATTGGTCACAAGCGATACGATTTCCCTCCGAACGCACGCTGTACAAGTGCTGGAGACAACATGGACTTTGCGAATTCAGCGGCGGCGCGCACGGCGCTCTACCGCACGATGGTGCGCATCCGCGCCTTCGAGAACGCCGCCGAGACGGCAAGCCAGGGCGGCGTCAGCGCGTATGGCCAGCAGGCCGCCGGCGCCGCGAAGGTGCGCGGCCCGCTGCATCTTTCCACCGGCCAGGAGGCGGTACCGGCCGGCGTCTGCGCCCACCTGGCGCCGCCCGACTACCTCACCTCGACCCATCGCGGCCACGGCCACACGCTGGCCAAGGGCGCCGACCTCGGCCGGATGATGTGCGAGCTGTTCGGCAAGGCGACGGGCTTCAACGGCGGCAAGGGCGGCTCGATGCACATCGCCGACTTCTCGGTCGGCATGCTGGGCGCCAACGGCGTGGTCGCGGCCGGGCTGCCGATCGCCGTGGGCGCGGCGCATGCGCAGAAGCTCCAGAAGAAGGTCGCGATCACGGTCTGCTTCTTCGGCGACGGGGCGATCAACCGCGGGCCTTTCCTCGAAGCGCTCAACTGGGCCCGGGTGTACGAACTGCCGGTGCTGTTCGTCTGCGAGGACAACCGCTGGAGTGCCACCACCGCGAGCGGCCCGATGACCGCCGGCGATGGCGCGTCGGCACGCGCCGAGGCGATGGACATCGCCGCGACGCAGGTCGACGGCAACGATGTGTTCGCGGTGCATGAGGCTGCCGGCAAGCTCGTCGCCGAGGTGCGTGCCGGCAGCGGACCGCGCCTGTTGCACGCCCTCACCTACCGGGTGAAGGGGCATGTGTCGGTCGACCCGGCCGCCTACCGCGATCCGGCCGAACTGGCTGCGGCGCTCGAAACCGATCCGATCGCGCATGCCCGCGCCCGGCTGATGACCGATGGCATCGCCGCCGCCACGCTCGCGGCAATCGAGAACGAGGCGCATGCGGAAGTCGATGCCGCCCTCGCCGCCGCGGACGCCGCGCCCTGGCCCGAAGCCAGCGCCGCATTCACCGACGTGCAGACCACCGGAGCCGGCCAATGGATATGACGAGCGACATGGCCGGAGGCCGCACGGCGCCCGCACCCACCACTGCGCAGGAACTCAGCTACGCCGAGGCTGCCGTGCTGGCGGTGCGGCGCGAGATGGAAGCCGACCCGAATGTGGTCGTGCTCGGCGAGGACGTCGGCCGCGGCGGCATCTTCGGTCAGTACAAGGGCCTGCAGGAAAGCTTCGGCGCGGAGCGCGTGATCGACACGCCGATCTCCGAGGCCGCGATCATGGGTGCCGGCGTCGGCATGGCGCTCGCGGGCTTGCGTCCGGTGGTCGAGATGCGGGTGGTCGACTTCGCGCTGTGCGGCATGGACGAACTGGTGAACCAGGCCGCGAAGAACCGCTTCATGTTCGGCGGCCAGGGCCGCGTTCCGCTGGTGGCCCGCATGCCTGGGGGCATCTGGGATGCCTCGGCGGCGCAGCATTCGCAATCGCTCGAAGCCTGGTTTGCGCACCTGCCGGGCGTGGTGGTGGTGTGTCCGTCGACGCCGCAGGACAACTACTCGCTGCTGCGCGCGGCCATGCAGTGCGGCGATCCGGTGGTCTACATCGAGCACAAGACGCTCTGGGGGATGCGCGGCGTGGTCGATGAAGGCGCCGTGGTTCCGCTGGGCAAGGCGGCCCATGTTCGCCAAGGCGACGCGCTCACGCTGGTGAGTTGGGGTAAGCAGATGCACACATGCATCGCCGCCTGCGAGGCGCTGGCAGCCGAAGGCATTGCGGTCGACCTGATCGACCTGCGCTCGCTCTGGCCCTGGGACCGCGAGACAGTGCTCTCCTCCTGCAGCCGCACCGGGCGCCTGCTGGTGGTCCATGAGGCGGTGCAGGCAGCAGGCTTCGGCGCGGAGATCGCCGCGACCGCCGCCGAAGCGACCGGTTGCCGCGTGACGCGGCTGGGAGCGCCGCGCATTCCCGTCGGCTACGCGCCGGTGCTGGAGGCGCAATCGCGCGTGAGCGTCGAACAGATCGTGAAGGGCGCCAAGGCGTTGCGGGGATGAACACGGGGCTGGAAGACTCGGTGTTCTTCAAGCTGGTCCGCGTCGTCAACCTGACGGCGCGCCCCTTCCAGCAGCGCGTAGGCCGTCAGCACCAGCTCACGCTGAACGAGTGGCGTGCGATGGCGGTGCTGGGCGCGCGGCCCGGGCTCACAGCCACGCAGGTCGCGGATCTCACGGGGCTGGACAAGATGGCGGTCAGCCGCGCGCTGGCCGGATTGCAGCGCCACAAGCGGCTGCACCGCCATGAGGACCCGACCGATCTGCGGCGCAGCAGGCTCTACCTGAGCAGCATCGGCAAGGCGTTGTACGCGACGGCCAGCTCGCAGGCGCGCGAACGCGAGGCGGAACTGTTCGCGGGTGTCGACACGGAAGAGTTGCGCAGGATGAATGCCACGCTGGACAAGCTGATCGCGTCGGTGGCTGGGACCGTCGAGTCGGGATCTCCGGCCTGAGCCGATCGCGCCCGGGGTTTTCACCCGCGACGCGACGTCCGCTTCGCCTGTAAAAACAGGTGCACGGAGCCGGCGATCAGCCGGCCCCATCCACAGGAATCCCAGCATGATCTCTTCTTTCCCCTTCCGCCGTCGCACCGCGCTCACCATGGCTGCGATGGCCGCAATGGCCTTTGCCGCAGGTCCGGCGAACGCGCAGTCCACCTGGCCGACCAAGCCCGTGCGCATCGTGGTGCCGTTCGCGCCGGGTGGCACGACCGACATCCTGGCGCGCGCCGTCGCACCCGAACTGTCCAAGGCCTTTGGCCAGCAGTTCATCGTCGACAACCGTGCCGGCGCCGGCGGCAACGTGGGCGCCGAGATCGTGGCGAAATCGCCCAACGACGGCTACACGCTGCTCATGGGCACCGTCGGCACGCACGGTATCAACCGCGCGCTGTACCCCAAGCTGCCCTTCGACCCCATCAAGGACTTCGCGCCGATCACCCTGGTCGCCGCAGTCCCGAACGTGATGGAAATGAACGTCGACAAGGCCAAGGCGCTCAACATCAACAACGTCGCCGACTTCGTGAAGTACGCCAAGGCCAACCCCGGCAAGCTCAACATGGCATCGAGCGGCAGCGGCACCTCCATCCACCTGGCCGGCGAGCTCTTCAAGACCATGACCGGCAGCTACATGACGCACATCCCCTACCGCGGATCGGGCCCGGCGCTGCTGGACCTGGTGGGCGGCAATGCCGACGTGATGTTCGACAACCTGCCGTCGTCGATGCAGCAGATCAAGGGCGGCAAGCTGAAGGCGCTGGCGGTGACCAGTTCGCAGCGCTCGCCTGCACTGCCCGATGTCCCGACGGTGGAAGAAGCCGGCGGCCCATCGCTCAAGGGCTACGAAGCCAGCTCGTGGTTCGGCCTCCTGGCCCCCGCCGGCACCCCGCCGGACATCATCAACCGCATCCAGCAGGAAGTCGCGAAGTCCCTGGGCACGCCTGCAATCAAGGAAAAGATGGTCGCCCAAGGCGCCATCCCGAGCGGCAACACCCCCGCCGAATTCGCCAAGCTGATCGACAGCGAACACGCCAAGTGGGCGAAGGTCGTCAAAGCCTCAGGAGCAAAAGTCGACTAGGCCGAGGGCGCGCGCAGCGCGCCAATACAGGAGCCGCAGCGGAACCGGCTCCGCCGGGCCGCATGCGGCGCCCCCTGCAAGGGGGTAGGCGTAGCGACACGAAGTGCGCGAAGCCTGGGGGTGAGCCTTGCTAAACCTCCCAGACGACATCCTTGCCGTCCGCGAGGGAGTCCTTGAGCATGTGCAGCAGCGGAGCGGCACGCTGGCGCAGGCCGATGTGCTGCTTCTCCGCATCCTCGTCATGGCCTTCGACCGCGTAGGAATCCGCGTTGTGGGCGTTGCGGCCCTCGTTTGCCATCGCCGCCTCCAGCGCCGCGATGGCTGCCGGCATTTGCTCGCCGGTGATGACACCCTTCGGCGCCGGTGCCTTCCCGATGATGCCGAACAGCTGGCGCGCATGCACCTCGAGCATCACGAAGGGGGGAGTCGCCCGAGATTGGAATCGATACAGCATGGTGCCTCACTCACTTGTAGATGTGGTCGCGAACAAAAGGGTACGTCGATTGTGAGCCACGCAGCGGATGGGCCTCGACCGCGCCGTCCGGCTTGATGGACAGCATCTGGTGCAGCGAGATCCAGCCCTGCTCGAAGCTCATGGCCGAGCCGGCCAGGTAGAGGCGGTACGCGCGCAGGATGCGTTCGGCGTTCTCGCCCTGCTTGCCACCACTGCGCTCGAGCACCTCGCGCGCCGCATCGAGCTGCGATTCGAGCGCGTCGGACCAGGCCCACAGCGTGCGCGCATAGTGCGGCCGCAGGTTCTCGGTATCGACCATTTCGAGGCCCGCCGCGGCGGTCTCCCGCAGGACGTGGGTCACGTGCAGGAGTTCGCCGCCCGGGAAGATGTACTTCTCGATGAAATCCCCCATCCCGGCGCCCAGTTGATGGTAGTTGAGCTGGCCCGAGGTGATTCCGTGGTTCATCACGAGGCCGCCGGGCGCCAGCAGCGCATGGATCTTGCGGAAATAGGTCGGCATGTTGGCGCTGCCGACGTGCTCGAACATGCCGACCGACGAGATCTTGTCGTAGGGCCTGTCGGTCTCGAGCTTGCGGTAGTCACGCAGTTCGACGCGCACGCGCCCCTGCAGGCCTTTCTCCTCGATCAGGCCCTGCACATGAGCGTGCTGGTTCTTCGACAGCGTGATGCCGGTCGCATCCACGCCGTAGTGCTCGGCGGCCCACATCAGCAGCGCGCCCCAGCCTGAACCGATGTCGAGATAGCGCTCGCCCGGCTTCAGCATGAGCTTTCGGCAGATGTGATCGAGCTTGGCCTCCTGGGCCTGCGCGAGTGTCATGGCCTCGTCGCGGAAGTAGCCGCACGAATACACGCGCCGCGGATCGAGCCACAGCGCATAGAAGTCGTCGGAGACGTCATAGTGGAACTGGACCTGCGCCTCGTCCCTGCCCAGCGAGTGCGACCCGCGCGACTTGGCGCGGCGCTGCATGCGGCTCCACCAGCCGGTGTTGGTCTCGGCGGGATTGCCGGGCAGCAGGCCGGCCGCCGCGTCGAAGAGGTCGCGCATCGCGCCCTCGATCTGGACGCGCCCTTCGACATAGGCCTCGCCGATGGCGCCGATTTGCCGCCCCGCCAGCTTGGCGAGACCCGACCATTCATTGAAAGCAAGAGTGACGCGAGATCCGGGCTTTGCAACCTGCCGGCCGTCGGGCAATTGCAGCGTGATGGGCACGGACAGTGTGGAAAGCTGGGACTCGATCTTCGGGATCAGGCTTTGCATGGGTTCATTTTTGCCACCGTGGAGAGCCCCCGTCAACTGGGGTGCCTCTACGAGTACCCAGGGAGTCGCCCGGGTTGACATCAGATCGTTTATGTCTAAACTATTTATCCATGAATAGCTTCACCCCGAACCTTCAGCGTGTCCTGTGCATCGGCGGAGGCCCCGCGGGCCTGTACTTCAGTCTGCTGATGAAAGCCCGCCAGCCGGGCCTCGAAATCACGGTGATCGAGCGCAACCGCCCCTTCGACACCTTCGGCTGGGGCGTGGTGCTCAGCGACCAGACGCTGGCCAACCTGGCCGCGGCCGACCCCGACACTGCCGCCCTGATCGGCCGGGAGTTCCACCACTGGGACGATATCCAGGTGTTCTTCAAGGGCCGGCAGGTACGCTCCGGCGGCCACGGCTTCTGCGGCATCGGGCGCAAACGGCTGCTGAACATCCTGCAGGAGCGGTGCCTGGCGCTCGGCGTCAAGCTGGTGTTCGAAACCGACGCCACGGACGACCAGGCGCTGGCCGAGCAGTACAACGCTGATCTCGTGATCGCCAGCGACGGCCTCAACAGCCGCATCCGCCAACGCTACGCGGAGGTGTTCGAGCCCGACGTCGACCTGCGGCAATGCCGCTTCGTCTGGCTCGGCACGAACCAGACCTTCGACGCCTTCACCTTCGCCTTCGAGAAGACCGAGCACGGCTGGTTCCAGGCCCACGCCTACCAGTTCGACGACAAGACGTCGACCTTCATCGTCGAAACGCCTGAAGAAGTCTGGCAGGCGCACGGCCTCGACAAGATGGAGCAGCCGGAAGCCATCGCCTTCTGTGAAAAGCTCTTCGCGAAATACCTGGACGGCCATTCGCTCATCAGCAACGCCACGCACCTGCGCGGCTCGGCCAACTGGATCCGCTTTCCGCGCGTCGTCTGCAAGCACTGGACGCACCGAGTCAGCGTCAACGGCAAGACCGTGCCGGTCGTGCTGATGGGCGACGCGGCGCACACCGCGCATTTCTCGATCGGCTCGGGCACCAAGCTCGCGCTCGAGGATGCGATCGACCTGGCCAACGAATTCGCCACCGGCGGTGACATCGACCACGTGCTGGAGGCCTACGAGGCGCGCCGCAGCGTCGAGGTGCTGAAGATCCAGAACGCTGCGCGCAACTCGACCGAGTGGTTCGAGAACGTGCCGCGCTACACCGGCATGGAGATCGAGCAGTTCGCCTATTCGCTGCTCACGCGATCGCAGCGCATCAGCCACGAGAACCTGCGCTTGCGCGATACCGAATGGCTGGGCGGCTACGAGCAGTGGCTGTCGGGCGGCAAGACCCTGCCTCCGATGCTGATGCCGCTCACCGTGCGCGGGTTGACGCTCAAGAACCGCATCGTCGTGTCGCCGATGGCGACCTACAGCGCAGTCGACGGCGTTCCGCAGGACTTCCTGCTCGTGCACCTCGGTGCACGCGCTCTCGGCGGCGCGGGCATGGTCTTCGTGGAAATGACCAGCCCGACGCCCGAAGGCCGCATCTCGCCGGCCTGCACCGGGCTCTACAACGACGCGCAGTCCGCAGCCTTCAAGCGCATCGTCGATTTCGTTCACTCGCAGTCGAGTGCAAAGATCGGCATGCAGCTCGGCCACAGCGGTCCGAAAGGCTCGACGCAGGTCGGCTGGGAAGGCACGGACGAGCCGCTGCCGGAAGGCAACTGGCCGCTGCTGGCCGCCAGCGCGCTGGCCTATGGAGAGCAGAACCAGCTGCCCGCGCAGATGACGCGCGCCGACATGGACCGCATGCGCGAGCAGTTCGTCGAATCCACCCGGCGCGCCGCCGAGGCCGGTTTCGACTGGCTCGAAGTGCACTGCGCGCACGGCTATCTGCTGTCGTCCTTCATCAGCCCGCTGACCAACCTGCGCACCGACGAATACGGCGGCGACATCGAGAACCGCTGCCGCTATCCGCTCGAAGTCTTCCGCGCGATGCGTGCGGTGTGGCCCGCGGACCGGCCGATGAGCGTGCGCATCTCGGCTCACGACTGGGCACCGGGCGGCAATACCGATGCCGATGCGGTGGTGGTGGCGCGCGCCTTCAAGGACGCAGGCTGCGACTTCATCGACGTGTCGTCCGGCCAGACCACTCGCGCAGCGAAGCCGGTCTACGGGCGCATGTACCAGACACCGTTTGCGGATCGCATCCGCAACGAGGTCGGCATCTCCACGATCGCGGTCGGCGCCATCACTGATGCCGACCAGGCCAACAGCATCATCGCGGCCGGGCGCGCCGACCTCTGCGCCATCGCGCGCCCGCACCTGGCCGACCCGGCGTGGACGCTGCACGAGGCTGCCAAGCTGCAGAACCGCGACGTCGACTGGCCCAAGCAATACCTGAGCGGCCGCGACCAGATGTACCGCGAGATCGCCAAGCAGCAGCAACTCGCGGCAGCCCTGGCAGCGGCGCCGCGCGTCCCCGAAGAGGAGCAATAGCATGGACCTCGAAGCACGGGCCCACAGCGAACACCCTGACGAACTCCGGCTCTGGCTGCGCCTCCTGACCTGCACCCAGTTGATCGAGAAACAGGTCCGAAACGAATTGCGCGAGCAATTCGCCACCACCCTGCCCCGCTTCGACCTCATGTCGCAGCTGGAGCGCTCTCCCGACGGAATGAAGATGAACGAGTTGTCGCGGCGGATGATGGTCACCGGCGGCAACGTCACCGGCATCACCGACCAACTGGTGACGGAAGGTCTCGTGGAGCGAGTGGATGTCGCAGGCGACCGTCGCGCTTGGCGCGTGCGCCTCACGGCGCGCGGCCGCAAGCTTTTCAACGAGATGGCGCAGCAGCACGAGGCGTGGATCTGCGATGCGTTCTCGGCGCTGAACCCGAAGGAAATCGCCCAGTTGCACAAGCTGCTCGGCAAGGTCAAACAACACTCACATCAAACGGCGGAGACTCTATGAAGCACTACATCGGCGCGGACAGCCCCATGCGCGCGCAGTTCGAACCCAAGGCCGCATATGTGGCCGAGCATTTCTCGTGGTCCTTCGACGCTGGCGTCGGCACCATCACGCTGAATCGGCCCGAGCGCAAGAACCCGCTGACCTTCGATTCGTACGCCGAGCTGCGCGACCTGTTTCGCGCGCTGAGCTTCGCCACCGACGTGAAGGCGATCGTCGTCACGGGCGCGGGCGGCAACTTCTGCTCGGGCGGCGACGTGCATGAAATCATCGGCCCCCTCACCCGCATGCGCATGCCCGAGTTGCTGGAATTCACGCGCATGACGGGCGACCTGGTGAAGGCGATCCGTCATTGCCCGCAGCCCATCGTGGGCGCGATCGACGGCGTCTGCGCCGGTGCCGGCGCGATGATCGCGCTGGCCTGCGACATTCGCTACGGAACGCCTGCGACGCGCACCGCATTCCTGTTCACGCGTGTCGGGCTCGCGGGGGCCGACATGGGCGCCTGTGCGCTCCTGCCCCGCATGATCGGCCAGGGCCGTGCGTCCGAGCTGCTCTTCACCGGCCGCGCCATGACGGCCCAGGAAGGCCACGCCTGGGGCTTCTTCAACGCGCTGCACGAGAGCGATGCGCTGCTGGCCGCCGCCACCGCGACCGCGCGCGATCTCGCGGAAGGCCCGAGCTTTGCGCACGGCATGACCAAGACCATGCTGTCGCAGGAATGGTCGATGACCATCGACCAGGCCATCGAGGCCGAAGCGCAAGCGCAGGCCATTTGCATGCAGACCGAGGACTTCAAGCGCGCCTACGAAGCCTTCGCTGCCAAGCGCAAGCCCGTGTTCGAGGGGGACTGATCCATGGCCGCATCTGCTGTCGACCCCTCCACGGCGCATCTTGCGCTGCCCTTCTTCGACGACGCGCATCGCGCGCTCGCACGCGACCTGCTGCCCTGGGCCGCCGCGCAGTCCGTGGACGAGCGCGACGATCGTGCCGCTTGCCGCGACTGGGTCCGGCGGCTCGGCCAGGGCGGCTGGCTGCGTTATTGCGTGCCGGCCGCATCCGGCGGTGCGCTGGACCGGCTTGATTCGCGCGCCCTGGTGCTCCTGCGCGAGACGCTCGCGTTTCACTCGCCGCTGGCGGACTTCGCGTTCGCGATGCAGGGCCTGGGCAGCGGAGCCATCACGCTGGCCGGCACCTCCGCACAGCATGCCGACTACCTCGCGCCGGTGGGCCGCGGCGAGAAGATCGCCGCTTTCGCGCTCAGCGAACCCGATGCGGGCTCGGACGTCGGTGCGATGGCGATGCGCGCCGAAGCCACTGCCGACGGTTGGCGCCTGACGGGCGAGAAAACCTGGATCAGCAATGGCGGCATCGCCGACTTCTACTGCGTCTTCGCCAAGACCGATCCGACGGCCGGGTCGCGCGGGATCACCGCGTTCATCGTCGACGCGAAGACACCGGGACTCGACACCTCGGGCCACATCGAGGTGATGGCGCCGCACCCCCTGGCCACCTTGCGCTTCGACGGCTGCACCGTGCCGCGCAGCGCACAGCTGGGCGAGTTGAACGGCGGCTTCAAGCTGGCGATGCGTACGCTCGACATCTTCCGAGCCTCCGTCGCCGGCGCTGCGCTCGGCATGGCCCGGCGGGCGTTGTCCGAAGCCATCCAGCACGCCCAGAAGCGCAAGATGTTCGGCCAGACGCTGGCGGACTTCCAGCTCACGCAAGCCAAGCTCGGCGAGATGGCCGCACTGATCGATAGCGCCGCGCTGCTCACCTACCGCGCGGCCTGGATGCGCGACGACAGCGAACGACGCGGCGAGCCTGCCGTCGGCGACCTCACGGCAGCCGCCGCCATGGCCAAGATGTGCGCCACAGAGAACGCAAGCCGCGTGATCGACATGGCGCTGCAGATGCACGGCGGCCTCGGCGTGAAGGTGGGCACGAAGGTCGAGAGCCTCTACCGCGACATCCGTTCGTTGCGCATCTACGAAGGCGCAACGGAGGTCCAGCAACTGATCATTGGCAAGGCCGTCCTGAGGAACAAATGACCCCAAGTGCGCAGATCGATCGCTTCGTGCATGACCGGCTGCCGCCGGCGGATCAGCTACCGATCTTCCGGTACGACCTGCCTGAGCTCCAGCTACCGGACCAGTTGAACCTGGTGGAGGAATTGCTCGACAAGGCCCTGTCGAAGGGCTTCGCCGACAAGCCGATGCTGCGCTCGCCGAGTCGAACGCTCACCTACACCGAGGCCGCGGTGGAAGTCGACCTCATCGCCCAGGTGCTGACCGAAGACCTGGGTCTCGTTCCCGGCAACCGCGTGCTGCTGCGCGGCGGCAACTCGGTCGCGATGGCGCTGGCGTGGCTCGCGGTGGTCAAAGCCGGCCTGATCGCGGTCGCCACGATGCCGCTGCTGCGCGCCAAGGAGTTGGGCGACATCATCGAGAAGTCGCAGCCGGTCGTTGCACTGTGCGAGGGCAAGCTGCTCGACGAGTTGCAGACGGCGCAACAGGCGCATCCAGTGCTCACGACGATCCTGGCGTTCAACCGGCCAGATGCGTCCGACACACTGGAGGCACGCGCGGCCACCAAGAGCGGCGCCTTCAAGGCCTGCCTGACGGCGGCCGACGACATCGCACTGCTGGCCTTTACCTCCGGCACCACTGGCAAGCCCAAGGCGCCGGTGACGACGCACCGCGACGTGCTCGCGATGTGCCAGACCTGGCCGCGCCATGTCCTGCAGGCACGCAGCGACGACATCGTGATCGGTTCGCCACCGCTGGCGTTCACCTTCGGGCTCGGCGGCCTGCTGATCTTTCCGATGTGGGCCGGTGCCTCGGTGTACTTTCACAACGCCCCGTACACGCCGGAGACCATGGTGGACGTGATTCGCGATATCGGCGCCACCATCTGCTACACCGCGCCCACGTTCTACCGGCAGATGGCCGCGTTCGCCAAGGCGGCTGGCGTGCCGGGCCTGCGCATCAGCGTGAGCGCCGGCGAAGCCTTGCCTGATGCGACACGGCAGCTCTGGAAGCAGGCCACCGGGATCGAAATGCTGGATGGCATTGGCGGGACCGAGGTGTTCCATATCTACATTTCGGCGGCCGGCGAAGACGTCCGGCGCGGCGCGGTCGGCAAGGCCGTGCCAGGCTTTACCGCGAAGATCGTGGACGACGAGGGCAACGAGGTGCCCCGTGGCACGGTCGGCAGGCTGGCCATCATCGGGCCCGTCGGTTGCCGCTACCTCGACGATCCCAGGCAGGCCGACTACGTTCGGAACGGGTGGAACTACCCCGGCGATGCGTTCGTCGAGGACGAGGACGGCTATTTCTTCTACCAGTCGCGAGCCGACGACATGATCGTCACGGCGGGCTACAACGTCGGCGGCCCGGAGGTCGAGGATGCGCTCCTGAAGCACCCGGCTGTCGCCGAATGCGGCGTGATCGGCAAGCCAGATGAAGACCGCGGAATGATCGTCAAGGCGTTCTGCGTGCTCAAGCCCGGCCATACAGGCGACGCCGCGATGGTCAAGGCCCTGCAGGACCACGTCAAGGCGACCATCGCCCCGTTCAAATACCCCCGGGAAGTTGCATTCGTGGCGACCCTGCCGCGCACCGAGACCGGGAAACTCCAACGATTCAAACTGAGGCAATTGACATGATGAAATTCTTGCAGCCCCCTGGCTGGATGCCCCCGAAGGGCTATGCAAACGGCGTTGCAGCTCGCGGCACGATGGTGTTCGTCGGAGGACAGATCGGTTGGAATGGGCAGCAGCAGTTCGAATCCGATGATTTCATCGAACAGACGGGCCAGGCCCTGCGAAACATCGTCGAAGTGCTGCATGAAGCCGGCGCCGGGCCCGAGCACATGGTCCGCATGACGTGGTACGTCGTGGATCGCGACGAATACAACCGCCGCCTCCGCGAACTCGGCCCGGTCTACCGTGTGGCCATGGGAAAGAACTTCCCAGCCATGACCTGTGTGCAGGTGGCGGCGCTGGTGGAATCGCGCGCCAAGGTCGAGATCGAGGTCACGGCGGTCATCCCCTAACCCCCAAGGCTTCGCGCACTTCGTGTCGCTGCGCCCCCCTTGCAGGGGGCAACTCCTGCGGACCGGCAGAGCCGGATCCGTGGCATTTCTGGTCTAAAAGCCCGATCGCCGGAATCTGGTCCGGAAAAAGAAAAAGCCCACCGAAGTGGGCTTTTCTTATCGACGACTTTTTATCGCCGTGAATTTGGTTGCGCGAGCAAGATTTGAACTTGCGACCTTTGGGTTATGAGCCCAACGAGCTACCAGGCTGCTCCATCGCGCGGCAAGATGGAATTATAGCTTATTCTGCGGCGTTTTGCTCGTCGGCAGAAATTTCAGTCACTTCAGGACGATCGACCAGTTCGACCAGAGCCATCGGCGCGTTGTCGCCCACGCGGAAACCCATTTTCAGGATGCGCGTGTAGCCGCCAGGACGTGCCTGGTAGCGCGGGCCGAGTTCGCCGAAGAGCTTCACGACGCTGTCGCGGTCGCGCAGGCGGTCGAATGCGAGGCGCTTGTTGGCGACCGTGGGCTTCTTGGCCAGCGTGATCATCGGTTCGATGACGCGGCGCAGTTCCTTGGCCTTGGGGACCGTGGTCTTGATGACTTCGTGCTCGATGAGCGAGTTCATCATGTTCTGCAGCATCGCGAGGCGGTGCGAGCTGGTGCGGTTGAGTTTGCGGAGTCCGTGTCCGTGACGCATGGTGCTTTCCTTTACTTTATAAAAACAGGCAGCCGTGTCAGGTACTGCCCGTTGCACTGCGGCCCTCGTGAGCCGCTAAAAAATCAACGCTTGTCGAGGCCGGCCGGCGGCCAGCTTTCAAGCTTCATGCCCAAGGTCAGGCCGCGCGAAGCAAGCACTTCCTTGATTTCGTTGAGCGACTTGCGACCCAGGTTCGGAGTCTTGAGCAGCTCATTTTCGGTGCGCTGGATCAGGTCACCGATGTAGTAAATGTTCTCAGCCTTCAGGCAGTTCGCCGAACGGACCGTGAGTTCGAGTTCGTCGACCGGGCGCAGCAGGATCGGATCGAACTGTTGGGCGCTGCGCGGTGCCGGTGCGTCGAACGCTGCAAGTTCGCCACCTTCGAGTTGCGCGAACACAGCCAGTTGCTCGACCAGGATTTTAGCCGATGCGCGGACCGCGTCTTCAGCCGTGATCGCGCCGTTGGTTTCGATTTCCACCAGCAGCTTGTCCAGGTCGGTGCGCTGCTCGACGCGAGCGCTTTCGACCGTGTAGCTCACGCGCTTGACGGGTGAGAACGAAGCATCCAGCACGATACGGCCGATCGACTTCGTCGGCTCGTCCGCATAGCGCCGCATCGTGCCGGGGACGTAGCCGCGACCTTTTTCGACCTTGATCTGCATGTCCAGCTTGCCGCCTTGCGACAGGTGGGCAATCACGTGGTCGGGATTGATGATCTCGACGTCGTGCGGCGTCTGGATGTCCGATGCCGTGACGGCACCTTCGCCGTCCTTGCGCAGGCTCAGCGTGACTTCATCGCGGTTGTGGAGCTTGAACACCACGCCCTTGAGATTCAGCAGAATGTTGACGACATCTTCCTGCACACCATCGATCGACGAGTACTCGTGCAGCACGCCGGCGATCGTGACTTCGGTGGCCGAATAGCCGACCATCGACGACAGCAGGACGCGACGCAGTGCATTGCCGAGCGTGTGGCCGTAGCCGCGCTCGAACGGCTCGAGCGTCACCTTGGCCTTGTTGGCCGCGAGTTGCTCGACCTGGATGGTCTTGGGTTTCAGCAGGGTGGTTTGCATGCAGACTTCCTCTCAATACCCCCGGCTCGTTACACCGGTAAGGCTGGTGAAGCACCTGACCCGCAGCAAGGTGCGGAGCAGGAACGTGAACAAAAATATCGGCCCGCACCCGGAAGCGCGAGCTGAAAAATCAACGCGAATAGAGTTCGACGATCAGCGATTCGTTGATGTCGGCTGCGAATTCGTCGCGATCAGGAACCTTCTTGAAGGTGCCTTCGGCCTTGTCGGCATTCACTTCGACCCAAGCCGGGATGCCGACTTGCTGGGCCAGTTGAAGCGCCTCGGCGATGCGGGTCTGCTTCTTCGACTTGTCGCGCACGGCGATCACGTCGCCGGTCTTCACCAGGTACGACGGGATGTTGACCGACTGACCGTTCACCGTGATGGCCTTGTGAGACACCAGCTGGCGTGCTTCAGCGCGAGTCGAACCGAATCCCATGCGATACACGACGTTGTCCAGGCGCGATTCGAGGATGAACAGCAGGTTCGCGCCGGTATTGCCACGGCGGCGATCAGCTTCCTCGAAGTAACGGCGGAACTGCTTCTCAAGCACGCCGTACATGCGCTTGACCTTCTGCTTTTCACGCAGTTGCAGGCCGAAGTCGGACGTGCGCTGACCCGAGGTACGGCCGTGCTGGCCGGGCTTGGAGTCGAACTTGGCCTTGTCCTGGATCGAACGACGGGCGCTCTTCAGGAACAGGTCGGTGCCTTCGCGGCGGGAGAGTTTGGCCTTGGGGCCGAGATAGCGTGCCACTTGATCTTCCTTTGTGTCATCTACCGCACTTGGGTGCGGGAGCCGTCAGCGGCGTGCCGACAGCGGTGGGCTTGTTGAGAAAACAAAATGCGCAGCCGCTGTGAAGCGGGCTGCGCCGAGCGTCTTCGACTTAGATGCGACGACGCTTTTGCGGACGGCAGCCGTTGTGCGGCACCGGGGTCACGTCGGCAATGGAGTTGATCCGGATGCCGAGCGCGGCCAGAGCGCGCACCGACGATTCGCGACCAGGACCAGGGCCCTTGATCTCGACGTCGAGGTTCTTGATGCCTTGCTCGACCGCAGTGCGACCGGCGACTTCAGAGGCGACCTGCGCAGCGAACGGCGTCGACTTGCGCGAGCCCTTGAAGCCCTGACCACCCGAAGACGCCCACGACAAGGCATTGCCCTGGCGGTCGGTGATCGTGATGATCGTGTTGTTGAACGAAGCGTGCACGTGTGCAATGCCGTCCGCAACGTTCTTGCGAACCTTCTTGCGAACGCGTTGTGCCGCGTTGTTGGCAGGAGCTTTAGCCATGCTGGTCTATCCTTATTTCTTCAGGGACTGCGCTGCCTTGCGCGGACCCTTGCGAGTGCGAGCATTGGTGCGCGTACGCTGGCCGCGCATCGGCAGGCCGCGACGGTGACGGAAGCCGCGATAGCAACCGATGTCCATCAAGCGCTTGATGTTCATCGTCGTTTCGCGACGCAGGTCACCTTCGATGGTGAAGAGCGCGATCTGGTCGCGGATCTTCTCCAGATCGGCGTCGGTCAGATCTTTGATCTTCTTCGAATACTCGATGCCGCTCGCTTCGCAGATCTTGCGGGCGCGGGTGCGACCGATGCCGAAAATGGCGGTCAGGCCGATTTCAGCGTGCTTGTGCGGCGGAATGTTGATGCCAGCAATACGTGCCATGTGCGTCCTCTAATACTCGTTCAATCAACCCTGGCGCTGCTTGTGGCGCGGGTCGGTACAGATCACACGCACCACACCCTTGCGGCGGATGATCTTGCAATTACGGCAAATGGTTTTGACCGAAGCCGAAACTCTCATTTCATTCTCCTAAAACTCTTTCAACCCGGCGACTCATTTCGCCCGAAACACAATGCGCGCCCGGCTCAAGTCGTAGGGCGTCAACTCAACGGTGACTTTGTCACCAGGAAGGATCCGGATGTAGTGCATCCGCATCTTTCCAGAAATATGTCCAAGGACGATGTGGCCATTTTCCAGCTTCACCCGGAACGTTGCGTTGGGAAGGTTCTCGAGAACCTCACCCAGCATCTGGATGACATCGTCTTTCGACATCTACACCTACGAAGTCTTGAAATTGGCTTTCTTTAGCAGCGACTCGTACTGCTGAGACATCATGTAGTTCTGTACCTGGGCCATGAAGTCCATCGTGACAACCACGATGATCAACAGGGAGGTGCCGCCGAAATAGAACGGCACGTTGTATTTGAGGATCAGGAACTCGGGCAGCAGGCAAACGAAGGTGATGTACACCGCGCCGGCCAACGTCAGGCGAACCAGGATCTTGTCGATATAGCGCGCTGTCTGGTCACCCGGGCGAATGCCCGGAATGAACGCACCGCTCTTCTTCAGGTTGTCGGCCGTTTCGCGACTGTTGAACACGAGCGCCGTGTAGAAGAAGCAGAAGAACACGATCGCAGCGGCGTACAGCAGCACGTAGATCGGCTGACCTGGGCGTAGCGCGCTCGCGACGTCCCTGATCCAGCGCATGCTCTCGCCGGTGCTGAACCAGCCCACGACGGTGGTCGGCAGCAGGATGATCGACGACGCAAAGATCGGCGGGATCACCCCAGCCATGTTCAGCTTCAGCGGCAGGTGCGAGGACTGGCCACCATAGACCTTGTTGCCTACCTGACGCCGCGCATAATTCACGAGAATCTTGCGCTGTCCGCGTTCGACGAACACCACGAAATAGGTCACCAGCACCACCACGGCAACGATGAACAGAGCCACGAGCACGTTCATGGCACCGGTGCGCACCAGTTCCAGCAAGCCACCGATCGCACCCGGCAAGCCGGCAGCGATACCCGCGAAGATCAGGATCGAGATGCCGTTGCCAAGACCACGCTCGGTGATCTGCTCGCCGAGCCACATCAGGAACATCGAGCCAGCGGTGAGGCTGACCATGGCCGTGATGCGGAAGCCGAAACCGGGCGAAATCACCAAGCCAGCCGACGACTCGAGCGCCACAGCGATGCTGAACGACTGGAACAGGGCCAGCGCCAACGTGCCGTAGCGGGTGTACTGCGTGATCTTGCGACGACCCGCCTCGCCTTCCTTCTTCAATTGCTCGAAGGTCGGAACCACGTACGTCATCAGTTGCATGATGATCGACGCGGAGATGTACGGCATGATGCCCAACGCGAACACGGTGAAGCGCGACAGGGCGCCGCCCGAGAACATGTTGAACAGGCTCAGGATGCCGCCCTGCTGGCCTTGAAACAGCTGCGCGAGTTGGTCCGGATTGATGCCCGGCACCGGAATGTGAGCCCCGATGCGATAGACCACGAGCGCGAGCAGCAAAAAGACGAGCCGGCGACGCAGGTCACCGAACTTGCCTGTTTTTGCGAGCGTTGCCGCGTTGGTTGCCACGAAGTACTTCTTTCAGTCCGTGTGCTTGTTTAGGCGACGCTGCCGCCAGCGGCCTCGATCGCAGCCTTGGCACCGGCGGTCGCGCCGATGCCCGTCAGCTTGACGGCCTTGGTGAGCTCACCCGACTTGATGACCTTCACCACCTTGGCGATCTGGCCTACCAGGCCAGCTTGCTTGAGCGCCAGCACATCGACTTCGGCCAGGCCGAGCTGTTCGAGCGAAGCGAGCGTCACTTCGGCGTTGTACTTGAGCAGGTGCGACTTGAAGCCACGCTTCGGCAGGCGACGCTGCAGCGGCATTTGACCGCCTTCGAAGCCGACCTTGTGGAAACCGCCTGCACGCGACTTCTGACCTTTGTGACCGCGACCCGCGGTCTTGCCGAGGCCGGAGCCGATACCACGGCCGACGCGGCGCTTGGCGTGCTTGGCGCCGGCTGCCGGCTTGATGCCATTGAGTTCCATATACGTCTCTCTCAGCGACTCTGTTTAGAGCACTTTGACCAGATAACTGATCTTGTTGATCATGCCGCGCACCGCGGGCGTGTCCTGCAGTTCGCTCACGCTATTGAGCTTGCGCAGACCCAGACCGCGCACGGTGGCGCGATGCGATTCCTTGGTGCCGATCGGGCTCTTGACCAGCTGCACCTTGAGGGTTTGTTGTTGCGTCGTCATCTCGATACTCCCGGTTTAGGCGAAGAGTTCTTCGACGGTCAGACCACGCTTGGCAGCCACTTCGGATGCCGTCGTCGAGTTCTTCAACCCGTCGAGCGTGGCGCGAACCATGTTGTACGGGTTCGACGAACCATGGCTCTTGGCCACGATGTCGGTGATGCCCATCACTTCGAACACGGCGCGCATCGGGCCGCCGGCGATGATGCCGGTACCCTTCGGGGCCGGGATCATGACCACCGAGGCGGCGCCGTGATGGCCCGTCACGCGGTGATGCAGCGTACCGTTCTTGATCGAAATCTTCGCCAGGTTGCGACGTGCTTCTTCCATCGCCTTCTGCACTGCGGCGGGCACTTCCTTCGACTTGCCCTTGCCCATGCCGACGCGACCGTCGCCGTCACCCACCACGGTGAGTGCTGCGAAACCGAGGATACGACCACCCTTCACCACCTTGGTGACGCGGTTGATCGCGATCATCTTCTCGCGCAAACCGTCTTCGGGGCCTTCGTTCTGCGTTCTTGCCTGAATCTTTGCCATTTTGAATCTCGTGTCCGGTTAGAACTGCAGGCCAGCTTCGCGAGCGGCATCGGCCAGCGCCTTGACGCGACCGTGGTATGCGAAACCTGCGCGATCGAAAGCGACCTTCTCGACGCCGGCAGCCTTCGCCTTTTCAGCGATGCGCTTGCCGATGGCGGTTGCCGCAGCGGTGTTGCCGCCCTTGCCGGAACCACCCAGCGCGGAGCGCACTTCGGCTTCGGCCGTCGAAGCGGTGGCAATCACCTTGGAGCCGTCGTCGGAAATGACGGTGGCGTAGATGTGCAGATTGGTGCGATTCACCGTCAGACGCGCCACGCCTTGCGTCGCAATGCGGATACGGGTCTGGCGCGAGCGGCGAAGACGCTGTGCTTTTTTGGTCAACATCATTTTGCTGCCCCTTATTTCTTCTTGGTCTCTTTGATCACGATCTTCTCGTCCGAGTACTTGATGCCCTTGCCCTTGTAAGGCTCAGGCGGACGAACAGCGCGGATCTCGGCGGCGATCTGGCCGACGCGTTGGCGATCGGCACCCTTGATCAGGATTTCGGTCGGCGTCGGGGTTGACACCGTGATGCCCTGCGGCATGTCGATGTTGACCGGATGCGAATAACCGACTTGCAGGTTGAGCTTGGCGCCTTGAGCGGCGGCCTTGTAGCCCACGCCGACGAGGTTGAGCTTTTTCTCGAAGCCCTTGGTCACGCCGACAACCATGTTGTTCACCAGCTGACGGATCGTGCCGCTCATGGCATTCGCTTCACGCGACTCGTTGGCGGGTTCGAAGTTCAGCTTGCCGTCATTGCTGACGACCTTGACCAGCGCATTGCGCTGCAGGCTGAGCGTGCCGCCCGTGCCCTTGACGCTGATCTGGTCTTCCTTGATCGACACATCCACGCCTGCGGGGATGGCGACCGGCATTTTTCCTACTCGGGACATTTCAGTTACTCCTCGATGTCTCGGTTAGGCGACGTAGCACAGCACTTCACCACCGACACCGGTAGCGCGCGCCTTGCGGTCGGTCATCACGCCCTTGGGGGTCGTGACGATGGCAACGCCGAGTCCGTTCTGGACTTGCGGAATGGCAGTGCTGCCCTTGTAGACGCGCAGGCCAGGACGGCTCACGCGCTCGATGCGCTCGATGACCGGACGGCCAGCGTAGTACTTCAGCGAGATTTCGAGTTCGCTCTTGCCAGCTTCGGTCTTGACCTTGAAGCCGTCGATGTAGCCCTCGTCCTTCAACACCTGTGCGATCGCGATCTTCACCTTGGAAGACGGGACCGACACGGTGGGCTTCGCCACCATCTGCGCGTTACGGATACGCGTCAGCAGGTCGGCAATGGGATCACTCATGCTCATGTTGTTTGCTCCTGCCTGGCTTACCAGCTGGCCTTGGTGACACCGGGGATGTCGCCGTTGAAAGCCAGTTCGCGGATCTTGGCGCGGGCCAGACCGAATTGACGGAAGGTGCCACGCGGACGACCGGTGATTTCGCAACGGTTGCGTTGGCGCGTCGGGTTGGCGTTACGCGGGAGCTTCTGCAGGCCCAGGCGGGCAGCTGCGCGCTCTTCGTCGCTCTTCTTGGCGTCGTTGGCGATCGCCTTGAGTTCCGCGTGCTTCGCCGCGTACTTGGCAACCAGGTTGTCGCGCTTGAGTTCGCGCTGGATCAAAGATGCTTTAGCCACAGGTCGCCTCAGTTCTTGAACGGAAAACGGAAGCCAGCGAGAAGCGCCTTGGCTTCTTCGTCGGTCTTGGCCGTCGTCGTGATGCTGATATTGAGACCGCGCAGGGCATCGACCTTGTCGTATTCGATCTCGGGGAAAATGATCTGCTCTTTGACGCCGATGTTGTAGTTGCCGCGGCCGTCGAAGGCGCGGCCGGAGATCCCGCGGAAGTCGCGAACGCGCGGCAGCGCCACGGTCACGAAGCGATCCAGGAATTCATACATCTGCACACCGCGCAGCGTGACCATGCAGCCGATCGGCTGGTTCTCGCGAATCTTGAAGCCGGCGATAGCCTTCTTCGACTTGGTCACGACAGGCTTCTGGCCGGCGATCTTGGTCAGATCGGCGACGGCGTTGTCGAGAACCTTCTTGTCGGCAACCGCTTCACCCACGCCCATGTTGAGCGTGATCTTGGTCAGGCGCGGAACCTGCATCGGCGAGGTGTAGCCGAACTTTTCGGTCAGATCTTTCGCGACCTTTTCGCGATAGTGTTGTTGGAGACGTGCCATGTGAGTACCCCTTAGGCGAGCTTGATTTCGTCGCCGCTGGACTTGAAGACGCGCACGCGCTTGCCGTCCGAGACCTTGATGCCCACGCGATCGGCCTTGCCGGTCGCGGCATTGAAGATCGCCACGTTGGATTGATGAATGGGCATGGTCTTTTCGACGATGCCACCAGTCGTGCCCTTGAGCGGGTTCGGCTTGGTGTGCTTCTTGACCATGTTGATGCCGTCGACGATCAGGTAGGAATCGTCCTTGCGCAGCGACACAGTGCCGCGCTTACCCTTGTCGCGCCCGGCCAACACGATGACCTGGTCGCCTTTGCGAATCTTGTTCATGGCGTTGTTGTCCTTACAGAACTTCGGGGGCCAGCGACACGATCTTCATGAACTTCTCGGTGCGCAGTTCGCGCGTGACCGGTCCGAAGATGCGGGTGCCGATGGGCTCCAGCTTGGCGTTGAGCAACACAGCTGCGTTGCCGTCGAACTTGACGAGCGAACCGTCGGCGCGACGGATGCCCTTGGCGGTGCGGACCACCACTGCGCTGTAGATCTCGCCCTTCTTGACGCGACCACGCGGAGCAGCTTCCTTGATGGAGACTTTGATGACGTCACCGACGCTGGCATAGCGCCGCTTGGAGCCACCGAGCACCTTGATACACAGGACGGATTTCGCGCCCGTGTTGTCGGCCACATCGAGCCGGGATTCAGTTTGGATCATTTTGTGATATTCCCAACTTGTACCGTTTTGCCGCCCGGACACTCCGGAACAGATCTGCGGTCAGTCTTGGGCCCGTCGTCCACGCACCGAAACCACTTCAGTGCGCTTCCGCTGGGCAGAAGCATTCGCCTTTTCAAGCGAAGCCTGCGATTGTCACATAGTCCGCCGGCTTCGTCAACAACCTGCCTTGCGCAATTTTGTGAAATCGTAGACTTCGGGCCGTGCAAGAGCGTCCACCCACACTTTCAACACTGGTTTCCCGTCGACAAATGCTGGTTGCAGCGGCGATTCCCATCGCAAGCGGGATCGCGGGATGCAAGAGCGGGGCCGTTGTGGCACCGGGGCCACAACGGCTGCGGCTTGTTGCCGAAGCACGTTGGCCGCATCGCGCGGATTTTCAAGGGACAACCGTCGGAGGATTGTCCGGCATCGACTACGACCCGCAAAGACGTGAGTACCTGCTCCTGAGTGATGACCGATCAGATCTGGCACCGGCACGCTTCTATAGTGCGCAGTGGACAGCCGCCCCCGGAGCCGAGGCGCCTCGTCTCGTCGACATCGTTGTATTCCGGCGACGCGACGGTACGCCATGGCCATCGCGCCGGCGCGCGCCGAAGGACATGCCGGTCCCCGATCCTGAAGCGCTGCGGTTGCGCCCGGACACCGACACGCTGCTCTGGGCCAGCGAGGGTGATGTGCCGCGCGGCTTCGGCCCGACCCTCTGCGAATCAAGACGCGACGGCACGCTGATCCGCGAAATGCCGCTTCCCCACGTGTTTCAACCCGACGCCGCAGGCCGCCGCGGCACGAGGGACAACCTCGGCCTGGAGGGACTGGCGCTGACGCCGGATGCGCGCCACGCCTGGCTGGCCATGGAAAACGCGCTGGTCCAGGACGGCCCAATCCCCACCCTGGCGGCGCCAGGCGGACCTTGCCGATTCACCCGGATCGATCTGGAAACCGGCAAGGCCAGCCGCCAGATCGCCTACGTCCCAGATGCGATCCCGCTGCGCCCTTTGGTGCCGGGCATGCCCGCCGACAACGGCGTCAGCGAGGTGCTGATGATCGACGCCCACCGCATGCTGGTCCTGGAGCGTGCCTACGCCACCGGGGTCGGGAATTCGCTGAGGCTCTACGAGATCGATACCCGCGCCGCCACCGATACCCTGGCCCTGGAAGCCCTGAGCCGGGACAATCACACTCCCGCGCCCAAGAAGCTGGTCGCCGACTTCGCCGCGCTTGGCCTGTCCCGCCTGGACAACAGCGAGGGCCTTTGCTGGGGCCCCGATCTGCCGAACGGCAGCCGCCTGCTGGTCGCGGTGAGCGACGACAATTTCAATCCGCTGCAGATCACTCAGTTCGCAGCATTCGAATTCACCGGATAAGTCATGAACATCGCAGTCACTTTCCTGCCCCGCCGGGAGCCGACACCCTTGCCACCCATCGCGTTCATCGGGGGCGGCAACATGGCCAGTGCCATCATCGGCGGGCTCATCAAGCAGGACGTTCCCGCGGAATCCATCGAGGTCGTCGAGCCTTTCGCCGAAGCCCGCGCCAAGCTGGCCCACGATTTCGGCATCACGGCGCAGGCCGAAGCCGGCAGCGCCCTGGAGCGCTGCGAGGTCGTGGTCTGGGCCGTCAAGCCGCAGAGCTTCGCCGAAGCGGCAAAGCCAGTGCGTGGGTTGGCCCCCAACGCCCTCCATCTCTCGGTCGCCGCCGGAATCCCATCCGACAGCATCGTCCGCTGGCTCGGCACGGAGCGTGTGGTTCGCGCCATGCCCAATACGCCGGCGCTCGTCGGGCAGGGCATGACCGGCCTCTTTGCGCGAGAGACCGTGGACAGCGGTGGTCGAAAGCTGGTCGAACAGGTGCTCGCCCCCACCGGAGACCTGATCTGGGTCGACGCCGAAGCGGCACTCGACGCCGTCACGGCGATTTCAGGCTCCGGTCCGGCCTACGTGTTCTATTTCATCGAGGCGATGACAGAAGCCGGCGTCGACCTCGGCCTGACGCCGGAACAGGCGCATCAACTCGCCGTGGGTACATTCACCGGCGCCTCCGCCCTGGCCAGCAGTGCGACTGAACCGCCGGCGGTCCTGCGCGAACGCGTGACATCGAAGGGCGGCACCACCTACGCCGCCATCACGGCCATGGAGAGTGCCGACATCAAGGCGAAATTCAAGGCCGCCATCCGCGCCGCGCACCAGCGCGCCGCCGAGCTGGGTCAGGAATTCGGGCGCGGTTGAAGGAAAATTGCCGCGCTCAACGCAACGCGTAGCCGGCCACGACGCCGGCAAACACGGTGAAGCCGAGCCAATGGTTGAGCCGGAAGGCCTTGAAGCAGCCGTCGCGTGTCCGGTCGTGAATCAGTCGCCAGTGCCATAGCGCCTGCGCTGCCGCAATCCCGATGGCGACGAAGAAGAGCGCGGCCAGCGACTTGCCCGCACCCGCCCCAGTCCAGGTGGCCAGGAAGATTGCGTAGCTCGCCATGACGATCGCGACGTCGAGCCGCCCGAAGGTGATGGCCGAAGTCTTCATGCCGATCTTGAGGTCATCGTCGCGGTCCACCATCGCGTACTCGGTGTCGTAGGCCAGCACCCAGAACAGATTGCCCGCGAGCAGCCACCAGGCCAGCGGGGGCACGTTGCCTTGCACCGCCGCAAAGGCCATCGGAATGCCGAAGCTGAAGGCAATGCCCAGCACCGCCTGCGGAATCGACACGAAGCGCTTCGCAAACGGGTAAACCAACGTCACGGCCAACGCCGCAAAGGACCACAGCACCGTGACGCGATTGGTCGTGAGCACCAGTCCGAACGCAGCGAGCGCAAGCACGGCGCCGACGACCAGCGCCTCAGTCACCGAGATCGCACCGCTGGTCACGGGCCGTTGTGCCGTGCGCTTGACGTGTCGGTCGAAATCGCGGTCGGCCACATCATTGACGCAGCAGCCCGCGCTGCGCATGAGGATGGTGCCGAGCACGAATACGATGAGCAGGTGCCAGCCCGGCCATCCGTCGGCCGCGAACCAGAGCGCGCCCAGCGTCGGCCAGAGCAGCAGCAGCCAGCCCGCCGGGCGATTCCAGCGGATCAGGTCGAGGTACAACGCAAAACGCCCGCGATGAGGCGCGGGCGCAGGCTGTGCCGCGCTCGTGGCGGGGTCGGTGGCGGGATCAGTCTTCAAGCAGCGAACGCAGCATCCAGGCCGTCTGGTCGTGCACGGTGCAGCGCGCGGTCAGCATGTCGGCGGTCGGGTCGTCACCCGCCTCTTCGGCCACGGGAATGAATTCGCGCGCGATGCGCGAGACGGTTTCGTGTCCCTTGACGAGGATGCGCACCATCTCCATCGCCTTGGGCGGGTTCTGCGGCACATCGGGCACGGTCGCGATCTTGCTGAACTCGGCATACGAACCCGGTGCGTAGTGGCCCAGAGCGCGAATGCGTTCGGCGAGGACGTCCGTGGAGCCCCACAGCTCGGTGTACTGGGTCATGAACATCGCATGCAGCGAGTTGAAGTGCGGACCCGTCACGTTCCAGTGGAAGTTGTGCGTGGTCAGGTACAGCGTGTAGGTGTCCGCCAGCACACGGCTCAAGCCTTCGGCGATGGCTGCGCGGTCCTGGCGATCGATGCCGATGTTGATGATCGGGGCATTTCGGCTGCCGGACTCCTCCGCGACCACCAAGCCGCCCTTCTTGGGCACCTTGCCAGCGGATGCGGACGGCGCAGCGGTGGCGGCGGACTTGGGTTTCTTCACGACTTTGGCCATGGTGATGAACTCTTTCTTCAGTTGATTGACGGCAAAAAACGCAGGAAAGCCGGAGGGCGGGCTCCGCAACAGCCGCACTCTATCGCAGCTGCCGCGGCAGGGACGCGTAGGGCTCGTAGGCCGATTGCGCAATTTGCTACGAGAGACGCTTGACGCCCGGGAGTTCGCACGCGTAGACCGCGTTGCGCAGCGCTGCGATGGCTTCGTAGCGCGTGAAGCTGCGTCGCCATGCCAGGACCACGCGCCGCGTCGGCGGCTCGCCGCCCTGCGTGTCGCGCACAGGCAGGTAGCGGACGATCTGCTCGGGATCCTTGCGGCTCTTGCTCTTGGGCTTGAGCGCATCGGCTGGCACCGAGAGGCGTGGCACCAGCGTCACGCCCATGCCTGATGCGACCATGTGCTTGATGGTTTCCAGCGACGAGCCTTCGAAGCTCTTGCGGATGCCTTCGGCGTTGCTCGAAAAACGGGCGAACTCCGGACACACCTCCAGCACGTGATCGCGAAAGCAGTGACCGGTGCCCAACAGGAGCATCGTCTCTTTCTTGAGCTCGTCAGAGGTCACGGACTCGCGGTCGGCCAGCGGGTGATGGGCCGGCAAGGCCGCCACGAAAGGTTCATCGTAGAGCGAGGCCAAGGCCAGTCCCGTGTCGGGAAAGGGCTCGGCCATGATCGCGCAATCGATCTCGCCGGCGCGCAGCATCTCGAGCAGCTTGGCGGTGAAATTTTCCTGCAGCACCAGCGGCATCTGCGGCGTCCGCGCGATGTTCTGGCGCACCAGGTCAGGCAGGAGGTAGGGACCGATGGTGTAGATCACGCCCAGGTTGAGCGGCCCGGACAAGGGGTCCTTCCCGCGCTTGGCGATTTCCTTGATGCTGGCAGCCTGGTCCAGCACGCTTTGCGCCTGCTGCACGATCTGCTCGCCCAGCGGCGTGACCGTCACTTCACCGGCACTGCGTTCGAAGAGCTTGACCTCGAGTTCGTCCTCGAGTTTCTTGATCGCGACAGACAAGGTCGGCTGCGAGACGTAACAAGCTTCCGCAGCCTTGCCGAAATGCCGCTCGCGAGCAACGGCGACGATGTATTTGAGTTCCGTGAGCGTCATAGTTTTCGTCAATTATTGCTCGCCCCCAGGCTTGCTCACTTCGTGTAGCCGCCTACCCCCTGCCGGGGGCAACTCCGGCGGGCCGGCAGAGCCGGTCCGCGGTGTTTCGCGAGGAGGCCTGGCTTCGCCGGCCGAGGTCAGGCCTTGAGGTATTCGGCCTTGCTGCCAAGCCAGCGATCGACATGCTTTTCGGCCAGCGCCGGGTGCCGGTCGAGCATGCGGGGGGCCAGTTCTCTCGCCCAGTCGAGCAGCATGACGTCGGTGCTCAGGTCCGCGAAGCGCAGCAACGGCGCGCCGGACTGGCGCGCGCCGAGGAATTCGCCGGGGCCGCGAATCTCCAGGTCGCGGCGCGCGATCTCGAAGCCGTCGCTGGTTTCCGCCATGGCCTTGAGGCGGGCGCGGGCGGCCTCACCGACCCGTCCGCCTTCATTGGGCGCGTACAGCAGAACGCAGGCCGATGCCGCGGCGCCGCGTCCGACACGGCCGCGCAACTGGTGCAACTGCGAGAGCCCGAATCGCTCCGCATGCTCGATGACCATCAACGAAGCGTTGGGCACGTCGACGCCGACCTCGATCACGGTCGTGCTCACCAGCACCTGAAGCTGGTTGGCGGTGAAGCTTTCCATCACCGCCTGCTTCTCGGCCGTCGGCATGCGCGAATGCAGCAGCCCGACGCTGACCTTCTCGCCCAGCGCATCGGCCAATTCGTCGCGCGTCGCGGTGGCGTTGCGCAAATCGACCGCCTCGCTTTCCTCGATCAGCGGACACACCCAATAGACCTGCCGCCCCTGCTCGACCTGGAAGCGGATACGGTCGATGACTTCGTCGCGCCGATGCTCCGCCACGAGCTTGGTGACGATGGGCGTGCGTCCCGGCGGCAGCTCGTCGAGCGTCGACACATCGAGGTCGGCGTAATAGCTCATCGCCAGCGTGCGCGGGATCGGCGTGGCGCTCATCATCAGAAGATGCGGCTCCAGTTCCCCGCCGGCCTTGCCGCGCAAGGCAAGCCGCTGCGCCACGCCGAAGCGGTGTTGCTCGTCGATGATCGCCAGCGCCAGGTTCTTGAACCGCACCTTCTCCGAGATGACGGCATGCGTCCCGATCACGAGCGCGGCCTCGCCGCTCTCGGCCGCCGCCGACATCGCATCGCGCTCCTTCTTCTTCTGGCTGCCGGTGAGCCAGGCGACCCGCAAGCCGCGCTCGGCCAGCAAGGGATCGAGCCAGCCGACGAGCTTGCCGAAGTGCTGCGCCGCGAGGATTTCGGTCGGCGCCATCAACGCGCATTGAAAGCCCGCATCGATGCAGCGGGCGGCCGCCAGCGCCGCGACCACGGTCTTGCCCGATCCCACGTCGCCCTGTAGCAGGCGATGCATCGGGATGTCGCGCGCCAGATCGCGGGTGATCTCGACGCCCACCCGTTGTTGCGCGCCGGTCAGAGCGAACGGCAGCGCGGTCAGCAGTTCCGCGTGCAAGGGGCCGCCTGACGCGGCCTTGTCGAGCACTGGTGCGCGTTGCGCGGCGCGCGCACGGCGCGCCTGCAATTGCGACAGCTGCTGAGCCAGAAGTTCGTCCGCCTTGAGGCGTTGCCAGGCGGGATGACTGTGGTCTTCCAGCGTGGCTATCGCAACGTCGGGCGCGGGGTAGTGAAGAAACGAGAGCGCACGCCGCAAGTCCCATGCGCCGTGCGGCGCAGCGCCCGCGGGCAAGGTCTCGTCGAGCGCGGCCCGCGCGAGGCCGGAACGCACTTCGCGCCGCAACACCGGCTGGGCCAGGCCCGCGATCGTCGAATAGACCGGCGTCAACGCTTCCGGCAACGCTGTGCCCGCGGCCTTGACGGCGGGGTGCATCATCTGCCGGCCCAGGAATCCGCCCTGCACCTCGCCACGCAGGCGCACGCGCGCACCGACTGCCAACTGCTTCTGCTGCGACGGATAGAAATTGAAAAAGCGCAACTGGCAGGTGTCGCTGCCGTCGTCCACGGTCACGATCAGCTGGCGTCGGGGGCGAAAGACCACCTCGCTGTCGGTCACGACGGCTTCGATCTGCGCCATCTCGCCGTCGCGCACATCCGCCAGCCGCACGACGCGCGTTTCGTCCTCGTAGCGCATCGGCAGGTAGAGCGCGAAGTCGATATCCCGAAGCAGGCCGAGCTTGCGCAGCGCACGCTGCACCACGCTCAGGCCCGTGCCGGGCGCCCGTGCGGGTTCGGCCTCGGGTACGGGCTTTTGCAGTGGCGGGGACTTGGCGGCGGCGGGCATGGGACAATTCTGCCCGCCTCTTCGACCCTCATCACTCACGCCTCCTTGGCACGGGCCCGTCCGGCCCTCAAGCACCATGCGCGCCTTCACGCTTTCCGATTTCGATTTCGACCTGCCACCCGAACTGGTGGCCCAACATCCCGCCACCGAACGCAGCGCTTCCCGATTGCTCGATGGCTCCGCCGAACCGACCGTCGATCGGATATTCAGGGAGCTGCCCTCTCTGCTGCGCGCCGGCGACCTGCTCGTCTTCAACGACACGCGCGTCGTCAAGGCGCGCCTATTCGGCGAAAAGCCCACCGGCGGAAAGCTCGAATTGCTGGTCGAGCGTGTGCTGCAAGGCGACGAAGTCGTCGCGCACATGAAGGTCAGCAAGAAGCCGCCGGTCGGCACCACGCTCGCGATGGTCGGCGGCTTCAGCGCGACGCTGCTCGGCCGATGGCCCGAGGAAGACGGCGCCCTCTTCCGCTTCCGCTTCGAAAGCCCGTCCGGTGAAGACCCCTACGCGCTGATGGCGCGCTGCGGCCACGTTCCGTTGCCGCCGTACATCACGCACACCGATTCGACGGACGACGAGAGCCGCTATCAGACCGTGTTCGCCCGCGTGCCGGGCGCGGTCGCCGCACCGACGGCGGCACTGCATTTCGACAACGCGCTTCTGGGCGAACTCGACGCGCGCGGCGTGCAGCGCGCCAATGTCACGCTGCATGTCGGAGCCGGCACCTTCCAGCCTGTCAAGACGGAGAACATCGCCGAGCACACGATGCATGCCGAACGCTACGAGGTTCCGCAGTCAACGCAACGCGCCATCGCCCAAACGAAAGCGCGTGGCGGCCGCATCGTCGCCGTCGGCACCACCACCGTCCGCACGCTCGAATCCTGGGCCAAGAGTGGCGAGGCAACGGGCGATACGCGCATCTTCATCACGCCAGGCTTCGCCTTCGAGCACGTCGACCTGCTCGTCACCAACTTCCATCTGCCCAAGAGCACGCTCATGATGTTGGTCAGCGCCTTCGCGGGCTACGAAAGAGTGATGGATCTGTACGCCCACGCGATCCGCGAGCGCTACCGCTTCTTCAGCTACGGCGACGCGATGCTTTTGGCCCGAAAGAACTTAACACCATGCTGAATTTCGAACTCCTCGCCACCGACCCGGAAAGCCACGCACGGCGCGGCACGCTCACGCTGAACCACGGCGTGGTGCAGACGCCGATCTTCATGCCGGTGGGCACCTACGGCACCGTCAAGGGTGTGATGCCGCGCAGCCTCGAAGAGATGGGCGCGCAGATCATCCTGGGCAACACATTCCACCTGTGGATGCGTCCGGGCCTCGACGTCATGGCGAGCTTCGGCGGCCTGCACCAGTTCGAGAAGTGGGACAAGCCCATCCTGACCGACTCGGGCGGCTTCCAGGTCTGGTCGCTGGGCGCGATGCGAAAGATCAGCGAGGAAGGCGTGAAGTTCGCCTCGCCGGTCAATGGCGACAAGCTCTTCCTCACGCCGGAGGTCTCGATGCAGATCCAGACCATCCTCAACAGCGACATCGTCATGCAGTTCGACGAATGCACGCCCTACGACACGCAGGGCCACGTGACGACCGAAGCCGAAGCGCGCAAGTCGATGGAACTCAGCCTGCGCTGGGCGCGTCGCTGCCAGAGCGAGTTCGCTCGGCTCGAGAACCCGAACGCTCTCTTCGGCATCGTGCAGGGCGGCATGTTCGAGAACCTGCGCGAGGAATCCCTAGCTCAGTTGGTCGAGATGGACTTCCCAGGCTACGCGATCGGCGGCGTGAGCGTGGGCGAGCCCAAGGACGAGATGCTGCGCATCATGGCGCACACACCGCACAAGCTGCCGGCGCACAAGCCGCGCTACCTGATGGGTGTCGGGACGCCCGAAGACCTGGTCGAAGGCGTGGCGCAGGGCGTCGACATGTTCGACTGCGTGATGCCGACCCGCAATGCGCGCAACGGCACGCTCTTCTCGCGCTACGGCGACCTCAAGATGCGCAACGCGCGCCACAAGAGCGACCCGCAGCCGATCGACCCGAGCTGCACCTGCCACGCCTGCGCGGGCGCTTCGGGCGTGGCATGGAACGACGGCGGCCGCGACGGCTTCAGCCGCGCCTACCTGCACCATCTCGACCGATGCGGCGAAATGCTGGGGCCGATGCTCACGACCATTCACAACCTCCACTACTACCTGAACCTGATGCGCGAGATCCGCGAGGCGCTCGAAGCCGGGCGCTTCACGGAGTTCCGCACCAGCTTCAAGGCCGATCGCGCGCGCGGCGTCTGACGCGCTTACGCTGACCGGAGTGTCCAGCACCCCGTCAGCGTTTCGCCCGGCGCGAGCACCGCGCCGCCCACTTCTTCGGGGCCGTGGCGACTCGACAGGTTGATCGCATCCGTGCACTGGCTCACCGGCTCCGCGCAGAAATGATCGGCGCCGCGCGGGCAGTACAGCACGAAGAAATCGAGCGGAGACTCGGCCGCCATCACCAGCGTGCGGGATGACGCCGGCCACTCGATGCGGGCCTGGCGTTGCCAGCCGGTGAAGTTGTTGTCCAGATCCAGTTCGGCCAGAAGCACGCCTTTGTGCAATTGCGCCACTTCCGCCGTCGGTTCGAGCGCGACCGGCATCACCTGCGCATCGCCGCGCCACATGGCCGCCGTGGACGTCTGCAGGCGGGTGCCCTCGTGATGCGGGAAATAGGGGTGATGGCCGATGCCTGCCGGCATCGGCGCCGTGTCGCGATTGGTCAACGCGACGGTGCAGCGGAGCCCCGTCGGGTCGAGTTCGAACCGTTGCGAAGCCTCGAAGCGCCAGGGCCACTGTGCATCGGCCTCGAATGTCAGCACCAGCGTGGCCTGCGCGGGCGAGGCTTGCGCCACCTGCCACGGCCGCAGCCATCCGGTTCCGTGAAGCGGGTGCTTGCCGGAAGGTCCCGCCGGGTGACCGGGCGCGATCGCGATGTCCCGGCCGCCGAATTGCGCCCGACCATCGCGGATGCGGTTGCACCAGGGCACGAGGGGAAAGCTTGCCATCGCGAACAGATCACGCCGGCGCAAGGCATCGTCGGTCGCAGGGCGCAGCCAGTCGAAGCGCCCATCGGCCTGTTCGTCGTAGAACGCTGCCACGGCGCCCCCGACCTCCGGCGCGAGCAACAGGCGCAGAGGGCCAGCGGAAAGCTGCACGAGGGCTTCGGACGCTGAGAAAGGTTGGGTCTCGTTCATTCGATGCGCCACGGATCATTGCGGTCGCGGCATTCTCGTTCACACGGGTGGCACGCGACACGGTTGAGGATCAAAATCGCGCCGGCCGCGCAATCGCCCGGTCACCCTCTTCCCGTACGGATCCATTCATGACCGAATCGACCTCCCCTGCCCCATCGGCCCGCTACCCATCGCTCGCCGGCCGCACCGTCTTCATTTCCGGTGGCGCCACCGGCATCGGCGAGGCGCTGGTTCGCGCCTTCCATGCACAGGGCGCCCACGTCGGCTTCTGCGATCTCGACGTCAAGGCCGGCCAGGCGCTGGCGACTCAACTGGGCAACGACAACGAGGTGCTATTCACCGGATGCGACGTCACCGACGTGGATGCGCTGCGTGCGACGATTGCCGCCGTGCGTGCGCGCTTCGGGCCCATCCAGGTGCTCGTCAACAATGCAGCCAACGACCGCCGCCATGACATGGCCGATGTCACCAGCGAGGACTTCGACCGGTTGATGGCGATCAACTTCAAGCACCAGTTCTTTGCCGCGCAGGCGGTGGCGGACGACATGCGCGCACTCGGCAGCGGTTCGATCATCAATTTCGGTTCGGTCAGTTGGATGATCAAGGGTGCCGGATATCCGGTCTACCAGGCTTGCAAGGCGGCCATCCAAGGACTCACGCGCTCGCTGGCGCGCGACCTCGGCAAGCAGAACATTCGCGTCAATACGATCGTGCCGGGCTGGGTGATGACCGAGCGCCAGTTGCGGCTCTGGGTCAAGCCCGAGTCGGGCGCCGAGATCGATGCCGCCCAGTGCCTCCCCGGCCGCGTGATGGCCGAGGACATCGCCAGCATGGCGCTCTTCCTCGCCGCGGACGACTCGAAGATGTGCACCGCACAGAACTACGTGGTCGACGCCGGCTGGACCTGACCCGGCAAGCCTGCCGGACCCGGCGAGCTTGCCGCTGCGGCTACCGCACCGCAGGCGTGGCAGAACTTGGCGAACGCGCTCTTGCGCGCCTCGCACACGTGACAATGGTCGAACAGGCCGATGCCGCAGTGCGGGCAGAAATCGATCTCGGCGTTCTTCAGGTCCACCGGCCGCTCGCATCCCGGGCACACGCTCTTCGCGAGCCGCGCCAGTGCCGTGTCGTAGCTCAACTCGTTGCGGCGCACCGTGTCCGGCTGCGCCTCGGCGAGCTTCTGACGCGCCAGATAGCGATTGAGCGCAATGATCGCATAGCGCCCGACCAGCACGGTCACCACAATGCCTACCGCGTAGCGCACGTAGCCGCCGTAGCTCGGCAGGTAGGGCACGAGTTCGACGAAGAATGCGAACAGCGCAAAGTAGATGAAGCCCCAGACGAAAGGCCACCACGTGCTCTTGCGCTTCTTGACGAACAGCCAGCCCGCGATCGCCAGTAGCGGCAGCGTGAGGGCGAGCCGGTAGCCGAACACGCGCAACTCCACCCGTCGGTACTCCGCGTCCAGCTTGGTGCGCGCATCGTTCTCCAGAGCCGCGAGTTGCTGCTGCGCGCGCTGGCGTGACTGCCGGGCGTCCAGCGCAACCTGGCGCTGCACACCGACCGCGCGCTGCGCTTCGTCCTCCTTCACCTTCAACGCATCCAGCGCCTTGGTGCGGGCGACGAGTTCGATGTCCTGATCCGGTTGCGCCGTGGCGCGTCGGGTTGCGATCCAGTTCGCGAAGGTCTCGCGGGCCGCGCGGCTTGCCTGCTGGGCGGTGAGGAGCTTGAGATCCGCTTGCTCGCGTTCACGCGTCGCCTGCTGCTCCGTGAGGTTGCCTTCGCGGATCGTGTTGCGCAGCGGCTCCGCGGCGGCCCGGTCGATGAAGTCGTCCAGTTCGAGCTTGTGTTCGACCCGCGGCAGGTCGCCGACGATCGTGCTGCCCAGTCCGATCAGGAAGCTCGCAAAAACCACCGCCACCAGCCAGAGGCCGCGGCGAAACCACTTTTCGGACAGGCGCAGGGATTTGCTCATCGCATTCCTTTTTCGTGTTGGAGGTTCTGGTCGTGAATCGCACGATTCTGGTCTAGAGCTTGAGCACCACCGGCGCGGCGCCGAGCCCCGCGCGAGGCAGCCAGGCGAAGACCGAGTCCACGGTCACCGTCTCGATGCGGTCGGTGAAGCGCTTCTCGCTGGGGTGGTCGTCGAAAGCCACGTTGGCCGAACCGACGCGGCCGCCGAGCCGGGTGAGCGGGCCGAGCCTGAGCGTCGTCGGCTCATAGCCCTTGAAGTGCAGCCAGGCTTGGGCCTGGTCGCGGGTCCGGATGGTCGTCGGTTCCATCGCGCCGGCCAGCGTCTCGACGGCCCACTGGTTCGATTGCTGGTACTTGTGGCCCCACGCATAGCTCACGATGCTGTAGGGCGCCGTGTGCAGTCGGATGACGCGCGCGGGCGACTCGTTGAGCGCCGCCAGCAACTGCGCCTGGACGGCCGGGGTCGGCACGACCCAGGCCGCTTCGTAGCGCCACAGATCGTCCAGGAAGAATTCGCCCAGACCCTGCCGGTACACAGTGGCGACCGCCGTGCCGCACTGGTTGAGCTTGTGCACGACACGCCAGTTGCCTGCTTCGGTCTTGTAGGCCAGCCCGAGGTGCGAGTAGCGCAGGCCGTACTTGCCCAGATCCTGCCCTGCACGGGCGAGCAGCACGACGCGCTCGCCGCTCGCGTCGAGTTCCCTGGCCGTACGTTCCGCGAGTTGCATGCCCTTGATGACCGCCGCGGCGTTCGGCTTCGACTGCTCGCACGACCGGCCCGCATGCGCCTCCAGCGGGAACAGGAACACGCTCGCCAGTGCGACGGCAGCAGCCGTCAGGACCATGTGCAACGCGGTCCTCAGCAGGCGCCGCGAGCGCGACAGGCGGGCCTGGTACTCGCGTTCGTAAGGCCCGAAGTTGGTGGACGAGCGCTTCATGACAGCCTCTCGTTGTAGAGCAGCGCGCGGCCAAGGGCATTGGGTACGAAGGCCAGCACTTCACCCGCCGCCGACAGGATGACGCCGCTGGCGATCACGCTGACGGTGACGGTCGAGCCGACGACGATCGAAGCGCCATGGGCGACCCTGCCCAGGACCTTCACGCTGGCCCGGGCACCGTCGGACGCCCTTTCGAGCAGGAAGACCGTGCCGTCGACCGATGCCTCGATGGCGACCACGGTCAGCACGGCACCGCCCACCGACAGGGCCGCCGGCACGGCCACCACCGCGCTCGCCGCTGCACCGGTGGCCGAGGCCGCCCCGACGACGGAGGCCACCGGCAACACCGACAGGGCGGCGGAGGCTTCGCTCTGGGCGTGAGCCTCCGCGGGAACGAGCACGTTGGCCAGGGCCGCGCAGACGGCGACGAGAACAGTGGTGAGGTACTGCTTCATGATGGGCACTCCTTGAGAGAGGTCGTGAACGGGTTGCTTGGTCATTGGGCGGTGCCTGCTTCGGCACGGGCTTCACGGCGTCCTTGCAGGCGCGCTTCGGCGAGATCGGCTTCGTGGCGGTCGCGCAGCGTCTTGGCCAGCGTGAAGGCCGAACTGATCAGGAACAGCCAGCTCACGCCGAGGAAGGCCTTGTAGGTCTCGCTGATGTCCATCCGCAGCAGGCCCCAGCCCGTCAGCCCCATCGCGGTGAAGAAGCCGCCCCAGACGACCAGCTTCCACATCGGCGTGTCGCCGGCGCTCAGGACCGCGCCGCTCTGGTTGTCGCGCACGAACTTCGCGAGCACGAATGCCGCCGAGAGGCAGAACACGTAGCCCATCACCATGAAAGCGCGGTCCAGCGCCTGTCCCGGCAGCCAGGTCAAGCCGGTGGCGCACAGGAACACGGCCAACCCGAACGAGACCCAGACCTGCACTTGCCAGGCGCGCGTGTCGCGCTGGATGGAGACGTTGGAAGAGAAGGGATGCATGGAAGCCTCGCGGCGAAGTGAAAGTGCGCGAATCATGTTTCGCACTTCCGCCGCAAAGCGTGAACTAATGCACCGGTGGCGACTTCCTGCGCCACCGGTATCTTTATTCGATACCGGACGCCTTCTGGCGACGCGCGAGCAGGTCGGCGCGCGTGTAGGGCCGGTCGGTACCCGCCAGGCGCATCGCGATCACCTCGAGCGCGCCCTGCGTCGGCGCCGGGTTGCCCGGCCGAAGAAAGAAGATGGGTGTGGCAAGGCTGAGCAGCACCAGCGTCCAGTTCACACGGGGATGCGGCAAGCGATGCTGCTGCCAGAGAAAAATGCCGCTGACCGCCACGCCGAGGGCGAAGCCGGCCGCGACCTCCGACTTGGAATGTGCGTAGATCGCCAGCCGCGATGCGCCGATGAGCGCGGCGAACACCAGGCCGAACGAGGCAGCGGCAACCCGCACGCGATGTTCATAGCGCGAGACCGTCAACCAGCACGCGACCGGCCAAACGCTCGCCGAAATCGCCGTGTGGCCGCTGAAGCCGGTGAAGTTGAGGGTGGCACTCCCGATGCCCCAGCCCAGGAAGGCAATCTTCGACGCAGCGATCAGGCTGCCGCCGACACCGAAGAGCACCACCCACAGCAACGCGGACGGCCGCGTGGCGCTGCGGATGCCGAGCCAGACCGCGATCCACAGCGCGGCGGGCAACAGAAACCCGCTGTCACCGAACCAGGTGAGCGAGTGCCAGAACACCTCCGAAAGGGGCAGGACCATCAGACAGCCGTCACGCGCTCAGCAAGCCGCTCACGCGCCGCTGCAAGGCCTCGGGCTGCACGTCCGCCTGGGCCATCGCATCGCCGACGTTGAGCCCGACCCGGCTGAAGAACCCGCGCCGGAAAGGACGCACCAACGCGACGTTCTGTCCGTCGCGCACCTCGACCCGGCTGAAATACGAGCCCCAGAGATTGGTCAGCGCCATGGGGATGACCGGCGCGTCGATTCCTTCGGCACGCGCGGACTCCAGGATCTTCATCACGCCGCCCTTGAACGGTTGCAGGCTGCCGTCGCGCGTGATCGCGCCCTCCGGGAAGATCGCGAGCAGGTCGCCCTCGCGCAGCACCTGCACAGCCTGCGCGAATGCTTCTTCGTAGGCCGCCGGATCCTCTTTCTGCGGTGCGATGGGGATCGCCTTGGCCAGCCTGAACAGCCATCCGAGCACCGGCACGCGGAAGATGCGGTGGTCCATGATGAAGCGGATCGGACGCGGGCTCGCGGCCATCAGCAGCACCGCATCGATGAAGCTCACGTGGTTGCAGACCAGTACCGCGGCACCTTCGGTTGGAATGTGCTCGTCACCCTTCACGTCGAAGCGGTAGACGAAGCGGGAGAGCATCCAGGCCACGAAGCGCAGCAGGTACTCCGGCACCAGCATGAAGATATAGAAGGCCACGACCGCGTTGGCGATACCCGTGAACAGGAATATCTGCGGGATCGTGAAGCCGGCCTTGAGCAAGGCGCCCGCGATGATCGAGCTGCCGATCATGAACAGCGCATTGAGGATGTTGTTGGCCGCAATGATCCGCGCCCGGTGCGTGGGCTGGCTGCGCAGTTGGATCAGTGCGTACATCGGCACGCTGTAGAGGCCCGCGAAAAGCGACAGCAAGCCCAGGTCGGCCATCACGCGCCAATGGGCCGGCTCGCGCACAAAGCTGCCCAGACCCATGTCGCCCAGCGCTGGAAGCGCACGCGATGCAAAGTACAGGTCGATGGCGAACACGCTCATGCCGATGGCGCCGAGCGGCACCAGGCCGATTTCGACCTGACGGCGGCTGAGCGTCTCGCACAGCAGCGAGCCAATGCCGATACCGACCGAGAAGACCACGAGCAGGAGCGAGGCGACTTGTTCGTTGCCGTGCAGCACTTCCTTTGCGAAGCTCGGGAACTGGCTCAGGAATACCGCGCCGAAGAACCACATCCAGGAGATGCCCAGCAGCGATCGGAACACGACGAGGTTGCCGTGGGCCAGCCTGAGGTTGCGCCAGGTCTCGCTGATCGGGTTCCAGTTGATCGTGAGGCCCGGATCGGTGGCCGGTGCAGACGGAATCGCCTGTGCCACGCATCGCCCGACCAGGGCCAGCAGCACGCAGGCGAAAGCCACCGTCGCATGACCGACCTCCGGCAGCGCCACCAGCAGGCCGCCGGCGACCTGCCCGAGCAGGATGGCGACGAAGGTCCCCATCTCGACCATGCCGTTGCCGCCCGTGAGTTCGCGGGAATCCAGCACCTGCGGGAGGTATGCGAACTTGACCGGGCCGAACAAGGTCGAGTGCAGCCCCATCAGGAAGACGCAGCCCAGCAGCACCGCGGCATCCCCCCGGAAGAATCCCCACGCGGCCACCAGCATGATGGCGATCTCGAGGTTCTTGACGAAGCGGATCATCTTCGTCTTGTCGTACTTGTCCGTGAGCTGCCCCGCCGTGGCGGAAAACAGCAGGAAGGGCAGGATGAACAACGCGCCGATCGCCAGCCCCGCCATGGCGGGTGGCATCCAGCTGATCTGCAGCTGGTACGTGACCATCACCGTAAAGGCGAACTTGAAGAGGTTGTCGTTGGCCGCGCCTGCGAACTGCGTCCAGAAGAAGGGTGCAAAGCGCCGCTGGCCCAGGAGGGCAAACTGGTTGGCGTGCCCGTGCGAATCGGGCGCGCTGGGGGGAGACGCGTCGGCGGATGTTGTCATTCGTAAAGCCTTGCTGGCAGGATCCCTCACGCCGTCACGGTGGCGGCGCCCGGATTGTGCCGCAGGGCTTGCCGTTCGATGGCCTGCAAGGCATGCAGAACCGGCAGCGCCGCCAGCGCCGCGGTCAGGTGCTTGAGGCTGTGCCCCGACACGAACTGATGCGTCGCTTCGAAGATCGCATGGTCCGCCAGCTCGAACATCTTGGCGAGCAGGTAGAAGAAGATCACCCAGCCGAGCTTGAGGCCGATCGCGCCGTTCAACGGCTTGGTCAGCGCCAGCGCCGCAACCAGCGCCATGCCGCCGAACTGAACCAGCGCCCAGGGCAGCGCGTTCCCGGTGGTGTGGCAGATGGCCGCCGCCAGCAGCCCGCCTGCCAGCGTGAACCAGGCGGCGGGCCAGCCGGCGCGCGCACTCACCCGCTCGCACACTGCGAAGCCCACCAGCCCCGCGAAGGCCACGGCCATGCCGGCGCGGTCGGCCGCCAGGCGCATGCTGTCGGGCTCCAGGTGATAGAAGGCCGATCCCACGGCCGTGAGGATCAGGCCCGCGAAGAACATCCACGCGCAATCCAGCGAATTGACGGGCGGCTGGAATGCGGCCTGGGGCAGCGGCGCCGCATCCTGGGCTTGTTCGTGCGCGCGATCGAGCCAATGCAGCCAGCGCAGGCCCCAGATGCCGATCGCGGCAAAAGGCAGATTACTCAGCACGTCCATGGCGTTCGGCAGGCCGCGCCAGGCGTGGCCATCGGCAAAGGGCGCCGCACCGAGCCCGGACGAGGGAACCGCCGGCCCCACGACCGCTGCCAGCACGAGCAGGGCGAACAACGACAGCAGGCAGCGTTCGCGGTGGGAGAGGGACGACAGGGACATGGCGGGCTCCGGTGGTTGGCTTGGGGTGGAATCTAGGTTGTCAACCCACCGTTCGGCATCGAAAATCGATACGGCGTACTTTTCCACCACTCCCGGTATCAGCCGGCAATACCCGCCCCCCTCATGAGCACCACCGTCGACCTGGTCCAGGCCCTCAAGAACGAACTCAAGAACGCCCATATGACCTACGCGGATCTCGCCAAGTCGCTGGACATGGCCGAATCCAGCGTCAAGCGAATGCTTGCCAAGGGCGACATGCCGCTCACCCGGGTCGATGCCATCTGCCGGGCCCTCAAGATCGATTTCGCCGAACTCGCACGGCGCGTGGCCGACGCGCAGCCGCTGCTCAAGGAACTGACGCTGGAGCAGGAAAAGGCGGTGGTCAAGGACAAGAAGCTCCTGCTGCTGGCCATCTGCGTGCTGAGCCAATGGACGCTGGAGCAGATCGTCGGCGCCTACCGGATCACCGAAGCCGAATGCATCGGCTACCTGGCGCAGCTCGACCGCATCGGCATCATCGAACTGCGCCCGCTGAACCGCTACCGGCTGAAGCTGGCGAAGACCTTCCGCTGGCGGCCCCACGGCCCGGTCATGGATTTCTTTCGCGAGAACGTCGTGCTCGACTACTACCGCGGCGGCTTCGACGGCCCCGCCGAGGGGCTTCTGCTGGTGCACGGATCGATCAGCAAGTCGCTCGCGCCCGCCTTCCTGGACCGCCTGCAGCGCGTCGCGCAGGACTTCGCACAGCAGCACCAGACCGACCAGAAGCTTTCGCCCAAGGAGCGCGAGGGCTACACCCTGCTGCTGGGCATGCGCAACTGGGAGTTCGAGCTCTTCACGCGCCTGCGCCGAGCCTGAAACACACAGAAACCGGTTTCCTCTATAAAATCCTGGGCTGCAGAAAAGTGGACGCACTGCCGTCCCACCGATGGCGCAAACTCCCATGAACGCTCAGGTGAACCGCATTCGCGGTTCGGTCACTGCTTCCTATTGAAACATCGCCGACTGGAGAGACGCCACGCCATGTGGCGCACCGAAGGAGCAAGTCCGCTGCAGGTCGCACCGGATGAATCTCTCAGGTAACAGAGACAGGGGGAGCGGCAGTTTGAACCTCGGGTCACGGCCGCTCCGCACAGTGAGCACCAACACCCGCCGTTCATGTCATCCCACAAGGATCTGGACATGCGCGTGGTTGTGCTCGGCGCCGGCTTGCTCGGCGTCACATCGGCCTATTACCTTCAGCAGCTCGGTCACGAAGTGACCGTGGTCGACCGGCATGCGACGCCCGCGGCCAAGGCCCGTGGCCGTGTGGCGCCGCAGGGCGGCGCACCGACGCCGCAGTGTTCCGGGGCCGATTCCACGGGCACGGGAAGCACACTGGGCAGATGGGCCAAGCTGCGCGCAGGCATGCGCCGGCACGTCTCCAGGCTGGTCGACAGGGCCATCGGCGCGCGCCCCCAGCGCGATCCCCGCGAACACCTCGTGCGTCTTGCCGCCTACAGCCGCAAGAGCGCTCGCGTGCTTCGGGAGGAGGGCGGCTTGCCCCAGGGCTCGCGTGTAGGCGGTCTGCTGAATGTCTTCACCTGCGCGGAAGCCTTCGGCGCCCGCCTGGCGCGCGCGCCGCACTGGTCCGAACTGGGCTGCGAGGAACAACTGTTCTCGGCCGACGACGCGATCCGCATGGAACCCGCGCTGCTGGCCATGCGTGCGAAGCTCGCCGGAGCCACCTATTCGGTCGAAGACCCGGCCCGTGATCCTGCGCAGTTCGCCGCAAGTCTCGTCTTCATGTGCCGCGCTGCGGGTGTGCGCTTCCTGACGAAGCACACCGTGGTTTCGCTGAAGGACCGCGACGGCCGCATCGACCGCGTCGAGTTGCTCGACCCCGCGGGCCAGCCCATGACGCTGCGCGCGCAAGCCTACGTGCTGGCGCTGGGCGCATCCAGCGTGCCGCATGCGGAATACCTCGGCGTCGACATGCCGCTGCGCTTCGTGCGCGAGTACATCGTCACGATACCGGTCAAGGATGCGTCCCGTGCCCCGCGCGTCGCGTTGCGCGACGTGCAAGGCAAGCTGCGCATCACCCGCATCGAAACCCCCGAAGGCGACCAATTGCGCGTCACCGCCACCGTACGCGCCGGCCTCGAGGAAGATCGCGAACCGGATTCGGATCGCTTCGATGCCATCCTGCGACGCGTGGAAAAGCTGCTCCCCGGTGCGGCGGACACGGCACGAGCCTCTCTCGCCACCGAGATGCACGCCGTGAGCACGAATCGCCTGCCGATGATCGGGAAGACGCGCCTGCCCAACCTCTTCCTCAATACTGCCCCCGGCACCCCCAGTTGGATCACGGCACTCGGCGCAGGCAAGTCGATCGCCCGCATCGTCAGCGGCCTGCGGCCCGAACTCCAGTTCGCCTTCCGAAGCCTGTAGCGCAAAGGGCGCCGGGCCCCTACAATCGCCCCACTGCAGGAGAGCGGGCCGCGCAAGCGGCTCCACCGAAGGCGCAAACTCCCATAAACGCTCAGGTCGGCTCGCAAGACGAGCCTGTACTGCACCAACTGTCATAGCCGTCTGGAGAGCCATCACGCCACTTGCATGTGAGCGTGATGCACCGAAGGAGCAAACCCCTTGCGGGCGCAACGGGTGAATCTCTCAGGTACCGAGGACAGGGGGAGCGGCAACTTGGACGCACGGTCCGGTTGCTTTTTCTTTTTTCAGCTTCCGTTTCCGTTTCGTTCAAGCGCTGCAACCTTCAAGGGTCTTGATATGCGCGTGATCGTTCTTGGCGCCGGCCTGCTCGGCGTGACCTCGGCTTACTACCTCCAGCAACTCGGCCACGAAGTGACCGTCATCGACCGGCAGGCCACGCCGGCCGCCGAAACCAGCTTTGCCAACGGCGGCCAGATCTCGGTGAGCCATGCCGAACCCTGGGCCAATCCGGGCGCACCGCTGAAGGTGCTGCAATGGCTCGGCAAGGAAGATGCCCCCCTGCTCTTTCGCATTCGCGCCGACATGCGCCAATGGTTGTGGGGCTTGCAATTCCTGCGCGAATGCACGCCGGCGCGCACCCGCCACAACATCGAGCAGATCGTGCGGCTCGGCACGTACAGCCGCGACACGCTGCAGCAACTGCGCCGCGACACCGGCATCGGCTACGACCAGCGCACGCAGGGCATCCTGCACTTCTATACGACGCAGAAGGAGTTCGACGCCGCGCTCGAGCCCGCCGAGCAGATGCGCGCACTGGGCTGCGACCGCCAGGTGATTTCGGCCGACGAAGCCGTGAAGATCGAGCCCGCACTGGCGCACATCCGTCCCCAACTGGCCGGCGCCACCTATACGGCCGAGGACGAGTCCGGTGACGCCAACCGCTTCGCGCGCGAACTCGTGAACCTGGCAACGGCGGCCGGCGTCAAGTTCCTGATGAGCCACACGGTGACCGCGTTGCGCGATGCCGGTGGCAGCATCGACCACGTCGAGGCCACCGACAACGAAGGCCGCTTCCAGCGCATTCGCGGCGATGCCTTCGTGCTCGCGATGGGCTCGCTGAGCCCGCTCTATGCTGCGCCACTGGGCATCCGCCTGCCCATCTATCCGGCCAAGGGCTACTCGGTCACCCTGCCTGTCAAGGACGCCTCCAAGGCGCACCAGGTCTCGCTGACGGATGACGAGTTCAAGCTCGTGTTCTCGCGCTACACATCGGCTTCCGGCGACCGTCTCCGCATTGCCGGCACGGCCGAACTGAACGGCTATGACCGCGACCTGAACCGCGTGCGCTGCGAGGCGATCGTGCGTCGCGTCGAGGAGCTGTTCCCCGGCGCCGGCGACACCGAACAGGCCCAGTTCTGGACCGGCCTTCGCCCGGCGACGCCGAGCAACGTGCCGCTGATCGGAGCGACGAAGCTGCCCAACCTGTTCCTCAACACCGGGCACGGCACGCTCGGCTGGACGCACGCATGCGGATCGGGCAAGTCGATTGCCCGCATCGTGAGCGGGCTCGCGCCGGAGGTGGACTTCGCCTTCACCGGCTTGCGCGCGAACGCTTCGCCGACCCTTCAGCCGGCCTGAGACTGCCGCGGCTAGTCGTTGCTGGTGAAGACCGTCAGGACGCCGGTGTAGCCGTACAGGTGGTTCCGTGCGATCTCGCCGGCGGCGAAGAAGCCGACCAGCGGCACGTCACCCAGCGCGTGGCGCACGATCTGCAATTCGGCGCCCGGCGAACCGAAATGCGGCCCGCCTCGACCGGAGCAGCTCACATACACGGCTCCAGCGATGCGCCGGGCCGGATGCGGCGCCGCTTCGGCCTCACCAGCGGCCACCGCGCGAGCGGTGGCCAGCGTCTGCTCTTCCGGCTCCAGCTCCTCACGGATTTCGGCGCACACGCGCATGAGGTCCGAGCGTGCGGCCTGCGCGTTGCGCCGGCAGAAACTCATGCGCATGCCAGCTTCGGCAACGTCCGCAATCGCCACGCCGCGACGCGTCGGGTCGAGTCCGATGATGTGCCGCACCCGCACGTCGGCGCCGAGATCGCGGGTGCGCCGGAGCCCATCGCTGCCGGCTTCGGACAAACCGACGAGCGTGGCGCGCACGGCTTCGACCGCCTGCTCCGGCGCATCGAGCGATACCTGCAGGTCGTCCAGCAGCACGTCGAGCGCGGGCTCGCCATCGAGCTTGAGGAGTAGGTTGCCATCGGCCTCGGTGATCTCGCGTTCGCGCGATACCGGCTGGCAACCTTGGGTGACGCGCGACACCAGGCGCACGCCTTCGCCGAACACCACGCCCGACAAGCCACCCGAGAAAACGCCGCCGACGGCGCCATGGCCCCGGATGTTGCCGTTGCCGCCGATGGCGAACTGCAGCGAACCGGCGCGCCCTGAAGAGAGCCCGCCGAACAGGTAGCCGGTGTCGGTCCGGTCGGCCATCTCGGCGATCAGTTCGCCGAGCTCGGGCGTCCGCGGATCGGCATGCACGAGCGCCGTGTGGGCGGCAAAACCGCTCATCTCCGAACTGGCGAGCGGCGCCACGCCCGAGAACACGCGGTACTGGTCGCTCGGCAGTTCGCACAGCATCACGCTGAGCGCCGGCTCGTCGAAATACTCGGCATTGTTGGCTGCCACGCCCACCCCCACCGTGCCGGACCAGTCGGTGATCTCGGGCAGCTCGGCGCCGAGGTGGTCGAGGATTTCCTGCGCGTCGGCGCCGTAGTGGTCGGTGATGTAGAGCAGGCCCAGGGAGGGCGAACGGGCGTAGTCGGGCAGCGCCATCTGCGCCCGAAGTTGGGCGAGCACGAGCCCGGCCGCCATGCGCCATTGCGGATGGGTGGCGTGGCCGGAGGGAAACAGCTTCATGCGCGCGGCTTTCTGTCTGGGTTCGTTTCGGATGTTCAGCGTCCGCGCGCGCGCTTGCGTGCAGGAGCCGATGATTTGCCGGCGGCAGCAACGCTGCGACCGGTGGCAGGTGCCTTCTGTGCCGTCTTTTTGGCGGCAGCGGTGGCAGACTTGCGTGCCGACTTGGCCGGCGCCGGGCTCATTGCCTTGCCGACCGCATCGGCCAGCGGCTGCGCCATGGCAGGTACCTTCAGCTGCGAGGCGTCCTGCATCGCCGAACTGGCGATCTGCTGGAACTGCTGCGTGAGTGCGCCCCACCATTGCATCGGGTCGATGACGCCAGCGGCATCCGCCGCCGTATCCGCGGACGCCTTCGTAGGCTTCGCCTTTGCAGTGGGCTCCTCCTCGACTTCTTCCTCTTCTTGCTCTTCTTCTTCCTCTTCCTCTTCGACTTCCGGCTCGGGGGCCGGCGGCGCGGCACGGAACGAAGGCGCGGGCGCCGGTGCCGGAGCGCTCGGCGGCCGCGTGAAGACACTGGCCAGGTCTTCCATCCGTACGTTCATGCCGCGCAGCGTCGAGAGCGTCATCTTCTGCACTTCGAGCGCCTGGATGGTCGCCTTGAGCGCGTGGCCGTTCTGCTCGAGCCAGTACTGCACGGTCTTGAGTTCCTGGATGCGCTTGTCGACTTCCTCGACGCTGAGCGTCGGCGCCACCCAACTCGAGAGGCTGGGCATGCCGGGCACCGCGCTCGCGCCGGCCGACGCGCTGCCGCTCGCCAGGTTCCGGAGAAAGTCGAAGCCCGGGACGAACTGGCTGAAGGCGAAAGGCTTGCTCGCGTCGCTCATGGGCGGTCTCCGGTAGTGTGGTTCTTGTCCGGGCAGCTTACTCCAAGCGGCTGGGTTTGGGCTCGGTTTGGGCTCGTCAGTGCTTGTGTTCGCCGCCGGCCGTCGCGGCCGCTCCGGCGAGGACCGGAACGTCGAGCTCCTTCGTGCTCTTCTGCCCTTTCGCGTCCTCGAACTGAAGCGTGAGCGGCACGGTGCTGCCGTTGGCGAGCGCCTTCTTCAGGTCCATCAGCATCAAGTGGTAACCGCCCGGCTTGAGTTCGACGGTTTGCCGCGCCGGCAGCTCGATGGCACCGGCAGCACGCATGCGCATGGTGTCGCCTTCCATCTTCATCTCGTGCACTTCGGCCACGCCGGCGGCCGGCGTCGTTGCGCCGACCAGCCGCGTGCCCGATGGCGCGTTGAGCTTCATGAAAGCGCCGGTGCCGCTCTGGCCCGGCACCGAAGCGCGGATCCAGGCGTCGCGCACGTCGACCGCCGCCACGCCGGGCGCCAGCACGTCGAGACGCGCCGCGGGGCTTTCGAGGCCTTCGGTCGAACTGCCACTCGCGGGGATCTGTGCCCAGTCGGCGCTGCCGGTGTCGCAGGTCTGCAGCACCTTGAACCACAGCGCGCCCGGCGTCGTCGGCAGCTTGCCGCGCACCACGAACTCGGCGCGCTCATTGCCGGGGAGCGCCGTCTGGGCGGACTCGGCCGTCCAGCGCACTTCGCCGGCGCTGTCCCCCGCCGCCTTCTGCACATCGAGCTTCCAGCCTTTGCGCGCCTGCGCGTCGCTGAAGGCAAAGCCCTTGGGCAGGCGCACGGTGATGCCGGTGGTGCTCTTGGCGTCCTTGCAGGCATGGCCGACGCGGAATGCGGCTTCGTACTCGCTGCCGACGCTGGCCCCGCCGGGCGGCAGGGTCACGTGGGCGAAGGCGCTGCCGGCGCCGGCCAGGAGGATGCAGGCCGCGACGTGCCGGAGAGGGGATGGGGCGTTCATGGCGATTCCTTTGTGAGAGGTGGAGTCAGAGGTCGAAACGGAGTTCAGCGGTGTAGGTGCGCTGCGGATACGGATGGAAGTTCCAGTACTGGTAGTTGTTGGCGTTGTCGATGCCGAAGGCCGCCGACCACTGCCTCGCGATCTGGTAGCGCACGCGCAGGTCGACGGTGAAATAAGGGCTCACCCCCGTGTAGGCGTAGCCGTTGACGTCGCTGTTGTCGAGGGTCGAATACTGCTTGCCGCTGTAGCGCGCGGCCGCTGTGAAAGCCCAGCGATCGTCAGGCTTGTACGTGGCGAACACGGTGGAGCGCCAGCGCGGCACGCGCGGCTGCCACTTGCCGACGCTGGCCGGATTGCCCGGGTTCTCCACGGTCTTGGAGTCCGCGAAAGTCAGGCTGCCGCCCAGGTCGAGTCCGCGCATGAACACGTTCTGCCCGGTGTACGCCAGCTCGAAGCCGGTCGTCCGGACCTTGGCGATGTTCTGCACGCGCGACACGGTCGTCGAGCCGGGAATGAGCTGGTTGAAGATCGCGTCGTCCGTGGTCTCGTGAAACACCGTGGCGCGGGCCAGGCCGGTGCCCAGGTCCTTCTCGGCCGAGAGTTCGCTGGTCCAGGACTTCTCCGGCCTCAGGAAGGGATCGTTGATGAACGACAGCGCCCCACCCGTCGTGGCGCCGTACAACTCGCCCACGGTCGGAAAGCGCACGGCGCGCCCCACCGAGCCCTTCAGCACCGTGTCGTCGGACCACTGGTAGGCCAGTGCCGCCTTGGGCGACACGTCGGACTGACTGCGCGGGGCGTAGGCGATGGCGCTGGCCGCGATCTGGGTGAAGCCGTTGTCGGCCTTCCAGTCCTCGTAGCGAAGGCCGAGCACTGCCTTCCACCGGGGGGCGAAGGACCACGCGTCCTGCGCCCAGGCGCTGAAGGTCTCGCTGTCGCCTCCGACGTTGCTCACGAGCGTGGTCGGCGGTCCGTCCATCCAGTTGCCGAGAACGTTCGTCTTCAGGATCCCCAGCTTGTAGGCATCGCGGCCGATGCCGAAGTCGACGACGTGCGCGCCGCCGAGGCCCTGCGGCCGCCAGGTACCCTTGGCCGCCAGCGTGTTCCAGCCAGTCGTGCCGCCCTGGTCCTGCAGCGTCCCGGCGCCGCCGATGCCCGCCAGGGGCAAGGCGATGGTCGGCTGACGCTGCTGGTCGGTCGCGTAGTCGTACAGGCTCGCCGCCACTTCCCAGTCCCATTCGCCCTTGGTATTGCTCTTGACCGACAGGCCGTGCATGGCGTGCGTCTGGTTGTCGTTGGTCAGTGGAAAGGCGGTGGGCGCCAGCGTGAAGCTGCGGCCCAGGATGTTGATGGCCCCGGTGTAGACGGGTTGCCCGGCGGCGTTGCTCAGGTAGGTTTCGGGGCGGCCTTCCGCCGCGTTCTGCCACCAGCCCAGCGTGTAGGTCGCACGCACCGTGGGCGAAAAATCGTAGGCCAGTTTGAGCTTGGCATGGTCCTGCACCGTGTGGTACTGGGTGCCGGTGCCGAGGATGTACCAGGGCATGTTGGTGGTGTTCAGGCCCGGCACGAAGCCTGACACCGGCGTGCCGTTGCGGCTGGCAGTGCCCGATGCCAAGGTGGCGGTCGTGAACGTGAGCGGCTGCCCTTGGCTGTCGGTGCGCGAGACGTCGATCCACCAGGACCAGTCGCCGCTCCTGCTCCCGAGCGAAGCACTGGTCTGCCAGCTGTTGAACGTCTGGTGCGTGTGATACAGGTCGAAAGGTTGCGACGAATAGCCCGCCTTGACGTGCGCCTCGAGCTTCGTCGGCATCCGGGTGACGTAGTCCACCACCGCCCCGGCCGAATTGCCGGGGTACGCCGCCGAGAAGGGGCCGTACATCACGTCCACGCGCTCGATTTCCTCCGGCGTCACCAGGCCCCAGCGCGGCGCATAGTTGGTGCCGTTGGCGATACCGTTGCCCAGGTAGTTCGACAGCAGAATGCCGTCGGCATACACCGCCGAGCGCGCGCTGTTGCCGGTGCCGGAGGCCCGGGTGGACAGGATGGCGTGGTTGTAGTCGCCGATGTAGCGCTTGCGCACCAGCAGGCTGGGCAGGTACTTCAGCGCATCCTCGCTGTCGGTGGCGTTGATGCGCGTCTCGATCTCCTCGCGCGTCACGCTCTCGATGGTCGTCGGGATCTGGGTGGGCAGCGAGGTCGGCTGCCCGCCGGTGACGGTCACGACGCCGAGCGACTTGACGCGCTCGGGGCCGTCGTCCGCCACCGTCGAGGCCTCTGGCGATGGGGCTTGGGCGGCCGCAGGGCCGGCCAGCCACGGAAAAGCTGCGCCCATGGCGAGCGACAGCAGGGTCTTCTTGTTCACTGGAAAAGCGCTCCTCGGCCCTTTCGGGGCACCGGTGCATGGCTGGGGGCGATCAACGCGCGTGCGCACGGCGGGCGCACAGCGAGATCAGCGGATGCAGCTCAGAGGAAGCGCGGAGGCCCGCGCGCCGGAAGCGGCGCAGCGGTGGCCGCGGCGATGCGCGCGGCGGGGATGGATTGGACGGCAAGCGCCAGGGGCTGGACCGCGGGCAAGGCCACGACAGGCGTCGGTGGCGGCGCGCCGGTCAGCACGCACAGCGGGCAGTCGAGATGGGAAGCGCCCATCTCCTGGGCGCCGTCGTCGGTCTGCACGACCGCCTTGACCGCTCCGCTGGCGGAACAGACCAGTTCCACGGCCTGCGGATGGACCACCGGCGAAGCCACCGCCACGCCCAGCGACAGCACGAACCACATCAGCACGAAGCTGGTGAGTCGGTGGGCGTGACGCAGGGCGGACATGGCCGCGATTATCAACCCGCGCGATCAACCGACTCGCCATCCGGCCCCCGCTTGTGGAAAATGTGCAATTCGACACAAAAGTCACATGTCCATCTTTCACCTCGCTTTCCACGTCCGCGATCTCGACGTAGCCCGGCGCTTCTACGGCGGCGTGCTCGGCTGCGCCGAAGGGCGCAGCACCGACACATGGGTCGATTTCGATTTCTTCGGCCACCAGATTTCCCTGCACCTCGGCGAGCCCTTCGCCACCTCGCGCACCGGCCGCGTAGGGGACGTCATGGTGCCGATGCCGCACTTCGGCATCGTTCTCGAACTGCCAGCCTGGCGCACGATGGCCGAGCGCCTGGAAGCCGCCGACATCGACTTCGTGCTCAAGCCCCAGGTCCGCTTCGAAGGACAGCCCGGGGAGCAATGGACCATGTTCTTCTGCGACCCTTTCGGCAATCCGATCGAGGCCAAGGGGTTCCGGTCCCTGGACACCGTCTACAACGCATGAACTTCCCTTCGGTCCCTGGCGTGAAGTCAATGTCCTGGCGCATGGCCGGGCTGGCCGTGCTGTTTCCGGCCTTCTTCCACTCCGCCGTGCATGCCGTGCAGGACTGCGAGATCAACGGCATCGCCGTGAACCCGGCCAACGGCAACACGACCGCCGGCAAGACAGGCCTGATGCGCTGCAGGGATCGCGAGACCCGCGCGCTGCTGCGCGAGCAGCAGATCCAGAGCGGCACCTTCCAGGGCCCGGTGCGCGTCTATGAGAACGGCAAGCTCGTGAAGGAATACAGCGTCAACGCGCGCGGCAACATGGAAGGCCGCGCCCGCGAGTTCTCGCCGGGCGGCCAGGTGCTGCGAGACGCGACCTACGACGACGGGCACGAGATGGGCCTGGTGCGGAGCTTCTATCCGTCCGGCCAGTTGCGCCGGGTCACCTATTTCGCCGATGCGGTGGGCGAGCGCGCCTCGGTCGAATTCACCGAGCGCGGCCAGTTGTCGGCATTGCGCTGCGGCGACAAGCCGGTGCTCGCGCCGGCGGCCGATGACGTCAAGCTGTGCGGCTTCGGTATCGGGCCATCGCAAGTCGAGTTGTTCGACAGCAAGGGAACGCTGCGCTCGCGGCTCTCCTATGTGGCCGGCAAGCGCGTGCGCAGCGAGGAGCTGTACGACAACGGCAAGCCCGCTGCGCTCGACGAGATCGTGGGCAACCAGCGCACCGAGCGGCGCTATTCGTCCGAAGGCATTAAGCGACGCGAAGTGGTCTCGCTGCTCGGCGAGCGCGGCGCGACCAAGCAGCGGGAGCAGGAGTTCTCCGAGAAAGGCACGCTCGTGCGCGACCAGCGCTGGAACCCGGCCGGCGAACCCGTCAGCGACGAAAGCTTCTACCTGAACGGCCAGCCGCTCAGCAAGGCGGTCCATGGCGTGGGCGGCGATCCGCGCCAGATCGAGATCACCGAGTTCCACGACAACGGCCAGCGGGCCGCCGTCGGACGCTACGTGGCGACCGACCGCTTCCGCCAGACCGCCATCGGCACGCACCAGCGCTTCAGCGACACCGGAATGCTGATCGTCGAATCGATCTACGACGACAAGGGCCGCATCACCCGCGAGCGCGCCTGGGATGCCAGTGGCAAGCTGGAGCGCGACGACGAGGTGTTCGAGGACGGTTCGCGCAAGGCCTACGCGAAGTAGGTAGAGGCGAACCGGTACGACCAGGCCGACGTCGGGCCGCCCCAAGGCGGCCTGCTGCCCCCTCGGGTGGCAGCGAGTACACGCGGTGACGGAGCGTGGGGGCTTGCTTCTTCAGTCGAGTTTGATGCCGGCGGCCTTGATGATGGGGCCCCAGCGCTTGGACTCCGCACGCGACAGCGCGGCAAATTGCTGCGGCGTGCCGGGCATCGCTTCCATGCCGAAGTCGCTGAAGCGCTTCATCACCGCGGGCGTGCTGAACGCGCGGTTGAGTTCGGTGTTCAGCCGGGTGACCACGGCAGGCGGCATGCCCGCCGGGCCGAGGATGCCCTGGAACGCGAAGACCTCCGAGTTGGGCACGCCCACTTCGGCCAGCGTCGGCACGTCCGGCAGGAGCTTCGAGCGTGCACCAGTCCCGATGGCGAGCACGCGCACCTTCTTGCCCTGGATGATCGACAGGCCCGAGGCCAGGTCGAGGAACATGCACGGCACCTGCCCGCCCATCACGTCGGCCATCGCCGGCGCCGCGCCGCGGTACGGGATGTGCGTGATGAAGGTGCCGGTGCGGTTCTTGAACATTTCCATCGCAAGATGGTGCGGCGAACCGTTGCCGGGCGATGCGTAGTTGACCTTGCCGGGGTTGGCCTTCACGTAGGCGAGGAAGGCCTTGAAGTCCTGCGCCGGAAAGTCCGGATGCACCACCAGTGCAAGCGGGAACTTGCCGATGGCGCCGATGTAGGTGAAGTCCTTTTCGGGATTGAATGGCAGCTTGCTGAACAGGTGCTCGTTGAAAGCCAGCACCGCGTTGTCGGCCGACAGGATGGTGTAGCCGTCCGGCTTCGCCTTGGCGACCAGTTCCGCTCCGATGTTGGTCGACGCGCCAGGGCGGTTGTCGATGATGATCTGCTGACCCAGCGGCTGTCGCATCGCTTCGGCCAGCGTGCGCGCGATCACGTCCGTTCCGCCCCCTGCCGGGTACGGCACCACCCACTTGATGAGCTGCTCCGGGAATCCCTGGGCGCGCGCCCAGGGCGCGGCACTGGCGGCCGCGGTCGCAGCGAGGGTGGTGAGCAGGGTTCTGCGATCCATCTGAAAGTCTCCTGGTTTTTTGCGAGTCGAAATGAAAGTTCAGGCCGGCGATGCATCGGCCGGCGCCGCGGACAAGGACGGCAGGGGCAAGCCATCGAGCGCATGCGCCAGCGCGGCGCGGCAACGGGTCTCGTCGCCGACCTGCTCGAACAGCAGCAGGGCAAGCCGCGCGAGGAAAAGCGATTCTCGCTCCGCGCCGGCCTCGCTGATGGCGCGAGCGCATTCGGCGTAGACGCGGTCACGCGCGTCGTGGGTCAAGGCGGTCATGCCAACTCCTTTCGGGCGAGCGCGGCGGCACGTGCCAGCGCACGCAACAGCCCGCCCTGCGGCACGCGGCGCCAACGCGCGGCCACATGGCCGTCGGGACGCAGCAGATAAACGGCGCCCTGCTCGGCACCCAGGGCTTCGAAGACGGACTCGCCGGCGCTGCCCGGCGGCAGTTCGCACACGACGACCGGCACCGGCCCGGCCTGCGCCGTGACGATGTCAGCGGCCAGCGTGGCGTCGGTGCTCGCCATGTTCAGCACGAGCACGGTGAAGCTCGACCGTAGCCAGTCGGTGAGATGCAGGTCGAGCGCCAGGGGCTGGTCGGGCATCACCTCCCCCGGCCGAGGGCCCGTCGCAAGCTCGTCGCCTTCGCTGGACAGCGGCGAGGCGTCGTAGCACACGGCCTGCGTCTGTCGCGGATTGATCAGGTTCGCGATCCCGCGGTGCGCGCCCGACAGCGACAGCGCCGCTTCGCGCAGCAGGTCGAACCCCCGCGAGGGCGGCGACATGAATTCGGTGCTGCGCATCGCGTTCTCGGCGTTGATGTGAAAGGCCGCGATGCGCTCCTGCGAATAGCTGTCGAGCAGCGTGTCGGCGGACACGCCGCGCACCACCAGCGCCAGCTTCCATGCCAGGTTGTCCGCATCGTCGAAGCCCGAGTTCAGGCCGCGCACACCGAAGATCGGCATCGCGTGGGCTGCGTTGCCGGCAAACAGCACACGGCTGTGGCGATAGCTCTCCAGCGTCATCGCGCCGGCCCGGTAGACCGAAGTCCACACCGTCTTCCACGGCAGATGGCCTTCGCCGATCGCCTCCAGGTGCCGCTGCACGAACTCCTGCACCGCGGCGGGCTGGAGCGCTTCCTCGGTGCTCTGCCCCGCACGCAACTGGTAGTCGATGCGCCAGATGTCGTCGGGCTGGCGGTGCATCAGCACGGTCGATCCCGGGTTCCACGGCGGATCGAACCAGGCGCGCCGCTCGGTCGGATGCTTGCTGTGCAACTCGATGTCGATGATCACGTAGCGGCCTTCGTAGCCGGTGCCTTCGAGATTGAGACCGAGCGACTTGCGCACGAAGCTCTGTCCGCCATCGCAGCCGACGAGCCATTGCGTGCGCAACGCGTAGGCACCCAGCGGATTGCGGGACTCCAGCGTAAGGCCGTCGGCGTCTTCGGCGAAGCCGGTGAGTTCGGTGCCCCAGCGAATGTCGATCAAGCCCGGCGTCGCTTCGTTGCGGCGGAAGATTTCGTCCAGCAGGTATTGCTCGATGTAGTACTGCTCGAGGTTGATCATCGGCGGCAACTTCTGCTGCGCGTCGTGCGGCATCTCGAAGCGAAACACCTCGTCGGTCTTGTAGAAGCTGCGCCCGCCCGTCCAGGGCAGGCCCTTCGCCAGGAAGGCCGGCAGCGCGCCGAGGCGCTCGACGATCTCCAGGCTCCGGCGCGAAATGCATGCAGCGCGGCTGCCGACACAGACCGTGTCGTCGGCTTCGAGGATCACGCAGCGAACACCGTGGTTCGCGAGTCCGAGCGCCAGCGACATGCCGACAGGGCCGCCTCCCGCGATCACGACCGGATGGCGGCCGGGCTCGACGCCCTCTTCCAGCGGCGGGAGCCAGGGCTTGAACTGCGTGTAGTGGAATTCACCGACCGAGGGCGGCAGTTCGCCGGCAACCGGCGGCAGCGGGCCTGTCGCGGCGTCGCCGGAGCGTGCGGCGGGTGGGGTCACAGCGGTAGTCATGGGCAGGATTGTCCCGATGCGGGCTGGTGGCCGATGTCGTAACTTCATACGAAGTACTAACCCTAGGAACCGGAATTTGCGATGAAGCGATGGCCAATACGTGGCGCAGAACACGCCGTGGCTACGCCCGTCGTCAGCGGCGTGCTCGCCGGCATCGGCACATCGCACCTGGCGGCCAGCTATCTCGCCGCCATGCACTGCGTGCTGCCGGTGACCTTCTGCACCGTGTTCGCAGTGAGCGCGACGGGCCGCATCGAAACCGTGTCAGCCGCCAGCGCCTACGGAAATACCGCGGAGCGCACGGCCGAACGCTACGTCGCGCAGCGCTTCGACCTGCTCGATCCCAACATGGCCTGGCTCGCCGCGCGCAAGCTGCCGAAGCGCGCGCAACTGTGGCTCGGCCACCAGCATGCGGAGGAGGTGGCCGACCCCGCCTACCGCGCAGCCTGCTACGGCGACGTCGGCATCCGTGAGCGCGCTTCCGTGCTGGTTCTGCTGCCGACCGGGCAGCGCGCGGCGGTGAGCTTCTATCGCAGCTTGGCGCAGCCCGACTTCGACTCGACGGATTTCAGGTTGCTGGAAACGCATGCTGCGCTGCTGGCGGACGCCACCGCGGCACACGGCCGCATCGCGTTTGCGGCGCGCGAGGCGGTGGAGCCCTCCCTGGCTTCGCGCCTGCTAGGTCTGAGCCTGCGCGAACGCGAGGTGATCGGCCATCTGCTAGCCGGCAAGACCGCCAAGGAAGCAGCGCGGGAGATCGGCGTAGAACTGACCACAGTGCGGACGCATCAGTATCGGGCGTTTCGGAGGTTGGGGATCAGGACCGTGAAGGAGTTGCTATCGGCACGCTGACCGATCAATGGCAATTCGTAGCGCTACGTGACCGCCCCCGGTGCCACCACTTCCTGATCGATCGCCCCGAAGATCGTCTGCCCGTCCTTCCCCTTCATCTCGATCCGGATGGTGTCGCCGTACTTCATGAATTCGGTGCTGGGCTGGCCGTCCTGGATGGTCTCGATGCAGCGCTTCTCGGCGATGCAGCTGTAGCCCTTGGGCCATTCCATGCGTCCGCCCTTCTGTTCGAAGCCCTTGTTGCTCACCGTGCCGCTGCCGACGATGCTGCCGGCGCGCACGTTGCGCGTCTTGGCCATGTGCGCGACGAGTTGGCCGAAATGGAAGGTCATCTCGTCGCCCGCATCGCACATGCCGACCTTCCGGCCGTTCCAGGTGCTTTGCAGCGTGAGGTGCACGCGGCCGCCCTGCCAGGCATCGCCCAGTTCATCGAGCGTGACGGCGACCGGGCTGAACGCGGTGGCGGGCTTGCTCTGGAAGAAGCCGAAGCCCTTGGCGAGTTCGGCTGGGATCAGGTTGCGCAGGCTCACGTCGTTGGCGAGCATCACGAGGCGGATACCGTCCAGCCCCTGTGCGGGGGTGGCGCCCATCTTCACGTCGCCGGTGATGACGGCGATCTCGGCCTCGAAATCGATGCCGAAGGCTTCGCTGGCGACCACGACCGGGTCGCAGGGGCCGATGAAGTCGTCGCTACCGCCCTGGTACATCAGCGGGTCGATATAGAAGCTGTCGGGCACTTCGGCGTTGCGTGCCTTGCGCACCAGTTCGACGTGGTTGATGTAGGCCGAACCATCGGCCCACTGGTAGGCGCGCGGCAGCGGTGCCATGCATTGCACGGGGTCGAACGGAAAGGCGTGCCGGGCACGTCCCCCGTTGAGCGAGTCGTACAGATCCTGCAGCTGCGGGCTCATGAAGCCCCAGTCGTCGAGCACCTGCTGCATGCGGCTGGCGATGCCGGTGGCGTAGTGCGCGCTGGCGAGATCGCGCGAGACGACGACGAGCTGGCCGTCGCGCGAACCGTCTTTGAGGGTGGCGAGTTTCATGGTGGCTGCGGATGCCGGCGCGGCATCGCTACTAAACTGGTTGGACGGGCGGCAGTGTACCGAGATGAACCTCGCGGGCGGCGCCTGATCCACACCTCATGCCCACGCTTGCTTCCCCTGCTGCATCCGACGTTCCGCGCCCGCCGTGGCGGGCGCTGGCGTTGCTGACCTTGGCCGTGATCGCCGCGCACCTGGCCTTGCTGGGTGTCACGCCAGTCTCTGTGGGGACCCGGCAGACGCCCCTCGACACCAAGTTCACCACGCGGACCATCGTCATCGCACCGCCGCCCGCAGCAGCCCCGCCGGCGCCGATGGCGGAGGCCAAGCCGCAGCCCCTGCCGACGCCTCCAAGGCCGGCGCCCCGTCCTCCCCGCCCGGCGGCAACGGCGCCGGAACCCACGCACGAACACGCACCCCAGAATTTGCTGGCGCAGAACGCCATCGACGCAGGCGAAGCCGAAGCACCTGCGTCGCCCGACGCTTCCGATGCAGGGACATCGGCCACGGGTACGGGTACCGGCGACAGCGCCGCAGCAGGAGCCGCTGCAGCCAACGAAGCGTCCGCGGCCAATATGCCGGGCGCGGTGCCCCTGCACATTCCGGGTTCCGTGCGGCTGGCTTTTGCAGCGACCGCCCAGGTGGGAACGACTCCCATGTCCGGCGTCTTCGGCGAACTGGTCTGGATGCAGGACGCCGAGCACTACGACGCCCGCCTGTCCCTCACTTTTCTATTCAAGACCCTCCGCCGCTGGACCAGCACCGGCGCGATCGGCAAGACGGGCATCGAGCCCCTGCGCTTTTCGGACACGCGCAAGACCGAAGTCGCCTCGCACTTCGCCCGCGACCAGGGCCTGGTGATCTTCAGCAACAACACGCCGAGCGTGATGCTCCTGGCGGGCGCGCAGGACCGGCTGAGCGTGCTGCTGCAACTCGGCGCCCTGCTCGCCGGGGATCCGCTCCGCTATCCGCCCGGGTCGGTGATCGCCGTCCAGACTGTCGGCCCGCGCGATGCCGAGATCTGGACCTTCAACGTCGGCGAAGAGGAGCAACTGAGCGTGCCCGCCGGCAATTTCACGGTGCGAAAGCTCACCCGCAACCCCCGCCTGCCCTTCGACGACAAGGTGGAAGTGTGGCTGTCGCCCGAGCTGGCCTACCTCCCGGTGCGCCTCAGGCTGACCCAGGCCGGAGGCGACTTTGTCGAAATGCAACTGCGTGAACAAGTACCGTTGCGGCCCTCGAACTAGCCATTAGCATCGGAGAAACAAAAAGATACAGGCGAGTGCCTACAACGCAACGATCGATATTGAAACTGGCGCGTTGATTGCTATCTAACCACCATGAATGCCATCGACATCCTCACAGGACCCGAAATGCAAATGCTCTACGACTCCGACTCGTTCGTCGTCGTGCACGTGCAGCCGACCGAAGGCGAAGCGCCGGTGGCGCCGCACCTGCCCGTGCTGGCGCGTCATGGCTTCGAGATCGTCGACAAGCGCTCGGGCAAAGAGGTTTACCTCGACGGCTCGTGGGCCGAGCTCTTCCAGCAGCAGATTGCGGCCTGGCAACTCAATACGCCTACACAGGAAGAAGTGGAAGACACCCTCGAGGGCTACGCCGAACTGGCGCACACCCCCGTGCTGGTTCACTGAGCGCGCCGACGCTCCCTGCGGACCAGCCACCCGTACATCGGGCCGACGATCAGCAGCACCGCCACCAGGCGGCACACCTGGAACGCCGTCACGACCGGCACGCCGAGTTGAAGCACCTTCGCGGTGATAGACATCTCGGCGATCCCGCCCGGTGAAGTCCCCAGGATCATCGTGGCCGGATGCAGTCCGGTCACCCGCGACAAGCCCCACGCGAACGCGCCGCACAGCGCGATCAACCCCAGCGTCCCGATCGCCACCGTTGCCAACCAGCGTGGCGCCGTGTGCAGAAACTCCCGGCTGAATCGAGCCCCGAGGCTCACGGCGATCACCAGCTGCGCCGCGTTCGACAGCCAGGTCGGTATTCCCGACAGCTGCTGCCCGGCGACGGTCAGACCCATCGCCACCAGCAAGGGCCCCATGAACCAGGGGTTGGTGCGACCGGCCGCCCCCATGGCGAGACCGCCCAGCCCGGTCGCCATGGCAAGCAAGGCCAACCCGCCCGCATGCACCACGCGGGTGCTCGACGCATTGATCTCGAGCCCGTGCATCCCGCTCCACTGCATCCCGAACGGGACCAGGATCGTCACCAGCACCACCCGCAGGCTGTGCGCGGCAGCCACCAGATCCGTCCGGGCCCCTGCGCGTTCCGCCAGCAAGGTCATTTCCGATGCGCCGCCGATCGCGCCTGAGAAGTAAGTCGTGGCTCTCATGGAGTGCACCGGTATGTGCGGCATTCGCTTCACATGCAGGCGATGCAACCAGAGCCCGAACACCCAGCCCATCGCCAACGCCCACACGATGGCCAGCGCAATCGCCCACCAGACGCCCGCGACCAACGAGACCACCTGCGGCGTGAAATAGAGCCCCAGCGCGACGCCGATGACCCACTGCCCCGCATTGCGCAAGGGGGTATGGCTCGCAGTCGGCACCCCGAGGATCGAGGCGATGGACACCGCCAGCAGCGGACCGATCATCCATGGCAGCGGCGTATGCAGCGCCACGCACGCGCCGGCCGCCACCAATGCGAGCAGGAGCGTGGCAAGAACACGAATCGGGAATCGGAGGGACACGGACAGGAAGAATCGGAAGGGAACGGCGGCGGAGCGCTCAGGCCGGGGCATTAGTATGGCCGCATGCTTTTTCGACGCTCTTTCACGCTGTCCTGCATGGCGCCGCTGCTCGGCATCGCAATGCTTTCCGGCTGCGCGGGTTTCGCGCCCGCCGCAGATGCCCCGACCGACCGCCGCGTCGCCGTACTGCTTCCGGTCGACGCACTGCTGCTGGGCGAACAGCACGACGCCTCCGAACACCAGGTGATCGAACGCGAAGCGGTCGAGGCGCTGGCCGAACGCGGACGCCTGGCGGCGCTGGCGATCGAGATGGCGGAGGAAGGAAACAGCACCGCGCATCTGCCGAAAGATGCAAGCGAAGCGCAGGTCCAGGCCGCGCTCAGCTGGAACGACAAGGGCTGGTCCTGGGCCGCCTATGGCCCTGCGGTGATGGCCGCGGTGCGCGCGGGCGTGCCCGTGGTCGGCGCCAACCTGCAGCGCGCCCACATGAAGGACGCGATGGCCGACGTGTCGCTCGACGCGCAGTTGAACGACGACGCCCGCGCTGCCCAGCGCGAGGCCGTGCGCAGTGGCCACTGCAACCTCCTGCCCGAATCGCAAATCGTCCCGATGACCCGTATCCAGATCGCGCGCGACCGAGCGATGGCTCAGGCCGTTGTCAAGGCGAAGCAGCCCGGCAAGACGGTGCTGCTGATAAGTGGCGCCGGCCACAGCAACAAGCGGCTGGGCGTGCCGCAGCACCTGCCGACCGATGTGTCGGTGAAGGTGGTTTGGATGCGGGCCGGGCTGGGCGACGCCACCGACGGCGCCTTCGACGCCGTCTGGGCGACCCCGGCGCTCCCTGAAAAGGACTACTGCGCCGGCGTCAAGCGAACTTCTTGATCGAATCGGCCAGCGTATTGACCAGCGTGTCGATGTGCGACTTCTCGACGATGTACGGCGGCGCGATCACCAGCACGTCGCCGGCCGGCCGCACCAGCGCGCCCTTGTGGTAGCAATCCAGGAAGACGTCGTAGGCGCGCTTGCCCGGTGAGCCCGCGATCGGCGCGAGTTCGACCGCCGCCGCCAGCCCCAGGCTGCGAATGCCGATGACGTTCGGAAGCCCCTTGAAGGTGCTGTGGAAGGCATCGCCCAGCACCTTGCCCATCTCGCCGGCGCGCGAGAAGAGCTGCTCCTTCTGGAACAGCTCCAGCGTCGCGATGGCGGCCGCGCACGCGACCGGATGGCCCGAGTAGGTGTACCCGTGGAAGAACTCGACGACGTGCTCCGGCGCCGAGGTGTTCATCATTTCGTCGTAGAGCTTGTCGCGGCAGATCACGCCGCCCAGCGGAATCACGCCGTTGGTGACGCACTTGGCGAAGTTCAGCATGTCCGGCACCACGCCGTAGTAGTCCGACGCGAAGTTGGTGCCCATGCGCCCGAAGCCGGTGATGACCTCGTCGAAGATCAGCAGGATGCCGTGCTTGTCGCAGATCTCGCGCAGCTTCTGCAGGTAGCCCTTGGGCGGCACGTACCAGCCGGCCGAGCCCGCGATGGGCTCGACGATGATCGCCGCGACGTTGCTCGGGTCGTGCAGCGGCAGGATGCGCTGCTCCAGGTCGGCCAGCGGGTCCTCGGCCCACACCGGCTCCTGGTTGTGGATGTAGGCGTGGTTCGCCGGGTCGTGGATGAAACGCATGTGGTCCACGCGCGGCAGGAAGGCCGAGCCGAACACCTTGCGGTTGCCCGGAATGCCGCCCACCGACATGCCGCCGAACCCAACGCCGTGGTAGCCCTTCTCGCGGCCGATGAAGAGATTGCGATGGCCTTCGCCGCGCGCGCGGTGGTAGGCCAGCGCGACCTTCAGCGAGGTATCCGCCGCCTCGCTGCCCGAATTGCAGAACAGCACCTTGTTGAGGTCGCCCGGCGCCATCGCGGCGATCATTTCGGCGGCCTGGAAGGCGCGGTCGTTGCTGACCTGGAAGGCCGTTGCGTAATCGAGCGTGTCGAGCTGCTTCTTGATCGCCTCGTTGATCGGCTTGCGGTTATGGCCCGCACCCACGCACCACAGCGAAGAGATTCCATCGATCACCTTGCGACCGTCGTGCGTGGTGAACTCCATCCCGTCGGCGGCCACGAAGACCCGCGGGTCCTTCTTGAAGTGGCGATTGGGGGTGAAGGGCAACCACTGGTTGTCCATGCTGAAGTCGTTGAAGGCCATGAATCGCTCCTGCGGGTTCGTTCTTGCTGGGAAAGGGCATTTTGGCACCGGCGACGCCCGACGATGGGCCTGCGACAATGGCCGCCCTTATGAATCCCGCGTACATCCTCACCCTTTCCTGCCCCGACCGCACCGGCATCGTCCATGCCGTTTCCGGCTTCCTGCTCGAGCGCGGCGGCAATATCGAAGAAGCGGCGCAGTACAACGACCACGGCACGGGCCTGTTCTTCATGCGCGTGCGCTTTGCATGCGACCAGAGCGAAGCCGCGCTGCGCGAGCAGATCGCCGACCTCGCCTCGAAATTCGGCATGCGCTGGAAGCTGCATGCGGCCGCCGAACCGATGAAGACCGTCATCCTGGTCAGCAAGGAAGGCCACTGCCTCAACGACCTGCTGTTCCGATGGAAGAGCGGCCTGCTGGCCATCGACGTGCGCGCCATCATCTCGAACCACCGCGACTTCTATCAACTCGCGGCCAGCTACAACGTGCCCTTCCACCACATCCCGGTGACGGCCGCGACCAAGGCGCAGGGTGAAGCGAAGCAGTTGGAAATCATCGAGGCCGAAGGCGCCGAACTGGTGGTGCTGGCGCGCTACATGCAGATCCTGAGCAACGATCTCTGCACCCAGCTGGCGGGCCGGGCCATCAACATCCACCACTCCTTCCTGCCCAGCTTCAAGGGCGCCAAGCCCTATTACCAGGCGCATGACCGCGGAGTGAAGTTGATCGGCGCCACCGCCCACTACGTGACGGCCGACCTCGACGAGGGCCCGATCATCGAGCAGGACGTGGAGCGCGCCGACCACACCGACACGGTCGAAGACCTGACCGCACGCGGCCGCGACACCGAGAGCCAGGTGCTGGCGCGCGCCGTCAAGTGGCACAGCGAGCATCGCGTGCTGCTGAACGGCCACCGGACGGTGGTTTTCCGCTGAGCCTGCCCGCTCAGTCGGCCTTGATGTTGTTCGCCTGGATCACCTTGCGGTAGAGCGCGTACTGCTCGCCGATCGCGCGACCGAAATCCTCCGGCGAGGTCCCGCGCACGGTGATGCCCAGGCCGACGAGCTTGGCGTTGGTGTCCGGATCATCCAACGCACTGCGCATGGCAGCATGCAGCCGATCGATGATCTCCTTGGGCGTGCCCTTGGGCGCGACCATCGCGAACCACGAGTTGAAATAGAAGTCCGGCAAGCCGGACTCGGCCACGGTCGGCACGTTGGGGTACTGGGGCAGGCGCTTCGACGTCGACACCGCCAGCAGGCGCAGCTTGCCGCCCTGGATCAGCGAGGTGACGGTTCCCAGCCCCTGGAATGCCGCATCGACTTCGCCGCCCGCCACCGCGACTGCCGCCGGCGTCGCGCCCTTGTACGGAACGTGCGTCACGTTGATGCCGGCACGCGAGGCGAACATCGCCATCGCGATGTGCTGCGGGCTGCCGCTACCGCCCGAGCCGTAGTTGAGCTTGCCAGGCGATGCCTTCGCGGCCTTGATGAAGTCCTCCACCGTGCGCAGCGGCGAATCCGGCGGAACCACCAGGCCCCACTCGATCGTGCCGACCAGCGAGATCGGCGCGAAATCGGTCAGCGCATCCCAGCCCGCCTTGGGGTAGATGTGCGGGATCATTGTCAGCACGCTGTCGTTGAAGCCGCCGATGGTGTACCCATCCGGCGCGGCGTGCGCGACGCGGTCGGCGCCGATCAGGCCCGAGGAGCCGGGGATGTTCTCCAGGACGAAGGGCTGCCCCAGTTCGACACCCATCTTCTGGGTCAGCACGCGCGCGCCATTGTCCACCGCGCTGCCCGCCGCGAGCGGGATCACCATGCGGATCGGCTTGGTCGGATAGGACGGCTGCGCCGAAGCAGCCACCGCCGCGGTGCAGATCCACACGGCGGCCAGGAGGCGTTGCAGGAATGTCATGGGTGTCTCCGTTCTTTCTTCTTTGAATACCTGACGCGGTTCAGCGTAACCCGGGGATGCCGAGGCTCGCGGCCAGTTGGTCGAGGTCGTCGACCAGCGCGGCCGCGACCGGCACGCCGCTCTTCTCGTACGCCGCTCGCCGGCCGTGGCTCTGCTCGCCGGGCAGCCAGATGCGCTCGACACCCGGCAGGCGCTCGCTGTTGCGTATGTCACGCACCAGGGTGTCGACGGCGCCCTTGAACGGTCCTGCGCCGCCAAAGGCCGCGAGATCGATCACCAGGATCGCTTGGCCGGTGTTGGTGGGTGTGACGTGGTCGGCGTTGAAGTCGACGAGGTCGCGCCCCATCGCAGCGCCTTGCAGCGTGCCCGCCAGCAGCCCGACGATGAGCGCCAGGCCATACCCCTTGTGGCCGCCGATGGGCATCAGGAAGCCCTCGTGCGCGCGGCGAGGGTCGGTCAGCGGGCGCCCTTCGCGGTCGATCATCCAGCCCTCGGGCATGGGCTCGCCGCGCTTCGCCTTGGCCTTGACCTTGCCGTAGGCGGCGACAGTGGTCGCCATGTCCAGCACCACGGCGGGCTCTTCGCCGGCGGGAATGCCGGCGGCTATCGGATTGGTCGACAGCAGCATCTCCATGCCGCCCCACGGCGGCAGGTGGTTGGCGTTGCCGACGGCGAAGTACAGCCCGATCATGTCGTGCGCCACCGGCATGCGCGCGTAGAGCGAGGCCGGCCCTGCATGATTGCTGTGGCGCGTGCCCACCCAGGCGACGCCCGCGTTGCGCGCCTTCTCGATCGCGATGCGGACCGCCCGCGACACCACCAGATGCCCCATGCCGTTGTCGCCGTCCACCACCGCCATGGCGGCACGCTCCTCGACCACGCGAATATCCGGTCGGACATTGATGCCGCCCGCCTCGATGCGCTGCACGTACTGCGGGAGGCGAATGATGCCGTGGCCGTCCGAGCCCTGCAGGTCGGCCTCGGCCATGAGCCCGGCGACGCAGTCGGCGTCGGCGGCTGGCAGGCCGACACGCACCAGCGCGGCGGCGGTGAAACGCTCAAGGCGCTCACTGGGAATCCATATGCTTTTGCTATCGGTCGTCATTCGTCGCGGCAGGGTTGCTGCGCGTGCGCCGCGCCCCGGTCTTGTCTCCGTGCTGCTGATTTCGGACGCAGTCTAGGTAAGAGGCGCACCAGCGTCCAATGCCGAATCGGTTCGCAGCCATATCATTCTGCGATTGCTCGAACCACCGGCGAGATCCCATGAACCTTCGCACCCTGCGCTATTTCGTCGCCATCGCGGATGCCGGCGGCTTCACGGCGGCGGCCGCTGCGCTGTCGATCGCCCAGTCCGCGCTGACGCGCCAGCTGCGGGACCTGGAGTCGGAACTGGGCGTGCAGTTGCTGCAGCGCGGCCCGCGCGGCGTGCGGCTGACGCAGGAAGGCGCCACGCTCTATGAGTCGGCCCAGCGCATGCTGGCCGAATCGGCGCGCGTGCGGCAACTGCTGACAAACGGCGATGCGACCGCCGAGTCCACTGTCGTGCTCGGTGTATCGCCCACGCTCACGCGCGTCCTGCTGCCCGGCGTGTTCGAGCGCTGCCACCACGGCCTGGCCGGCATCCGGCTGGTCGTGCGCGAAGCTTTCACGCCGCAACTGCTCGAAAGCCTCGAGCGAGGGCTGACCGACATGGCCGTGCTCACCAACCCCGAGCCCAACCGCGCCCTCGCCCACCAACCGCTGCTGGCCGAGCCATTCGCGCTCATCACGCCCTCGGACCGCAACATGCCGCCGGTGGTGCCGCTGGCCGCGCTGGCCAAGGTCCCGCTGCTGATGACGCGGCTGCATCGCGGCATCGTCGAACGCACCCTTGCGCCGCTCGGGACGCGCCTGAACATCCAGGCCGAGATCGACTCGGTCGATGCCATCCGCGAATTGGTGCTGCAGGGGCGGTGGGCGACCGTCATGCCGGTGTCGGTCTTCAAGGAACAGCGCATGGACACCGTGCGCCTGTCGGAAGTCTCCGGCGTGCAATTGCACCGCATGCTGATGTTGGCCACACGCATCGAGCGGGCGCAGAACTCCGCCATCGCTGTTGTGGCCGACGTGGTGCGGGCCGAAGCGGGCAAGCTCGCTGCGGCCGGTGTTTTCAGCTTCGGATCGGCGCCTGCATCGACCAGGACGTACACAATGGCGGCATGAACACCGAGACAGTCGAACCCCCGGTCGCTTCGTCCTCCCGCAGGGAGCTTCAGGCCAAGGTCGTGAGTGCCTTGCGCGCGAAGCTGCCGTCGCACGCAGTCCTGTCCAACGACGAAGACACCACGCCCTACGAATGCGACGGCCTCACCGCCTACCGGCAAAGGCCCCTGGTGGTCGCACTGCCCGAAGACGAGGCCCAGGTACAGGCCGTGCTCAAGGCCTGCCATGCGCTCGGCGTGCCGGTCGTGGCGCGCGGCGCGGGCACCGGCCTCTCCGGCGGCGCGATGCCGAATGCGGTGGGCGTGACACTGTCGCTTGCCAAGTTCAACCGCATCCTCAAGGTCGACCCGGTCAGCCGCACGGCGGTCGTTCAATGCGGCGTGCGCAATCTCGCGATCAGCGAGGCGGCCGCGCCCTTCGGCCTCTACTACGCGCCCGATCCTTCGAGCCAGATCGCCTGCACCATCGGCGGCAATGTGGCGGAGAACTCCGGCGGCGTGCACTGCCTCAAGTACGGCTTGACCCTGCACAACGTGCTGCGCGTGCGCGGCTTCACTGCCGAGGGCGAGCCCATCGAGTTCGGCAGCGAGGCGCTCGACTGCGCCGGACTCGACCTGCTGGCGCTGGTGATCGGCAGCGAAGGCATGCTGGCCGTGACGACCGAAGTCACGGTCAAGCTCGTGCCCAAGCCGCAACTGGCGCGCTGCATCATGGCCAGCTTCGACGACGTGCGCAAAGCCGGTGACGCCGTGGCCGCGGTGATCGCCGCCGGCATCATCCCCGCCGGCCTGGAGATGATGGACAAGCCGATGACCGCCGCGGTCGAGGATTTCGTGCGCGCGGGCTACGACCTCGAGGCCGCAGCGATCCTGCTGTGCGAATCCGACGGCACGCCCGAGGAAGTCGAGGAGGAGATCGGCCGCATGACCGACGTGCTGCGCGGCTGCGGCGCGACCGCCATCGCGGTGAGCGAGAACGAGGACGAGCGCCTCAAATTCTGGAGTGGCCGGAAGAACGCCTTCCCTGCCTCCGGCCGGATCAGCCCCGACTACATGTGCCTGGACTCGACCATTCCGCGCAAGCGCCTGGCCGACATCCTGCTCGCCATCCAGCAGATGGAGAAGAAATACAACCTGCGCTGCTGCAACGTCTTTCATGCGGGCGACGGCAACCTCCATCCGCTGGTGCTCTTCGATGCCAACGACCCGGACGAACTGCACCGCTGCGAACTCTTCGGCGCGGACATCCTGGAGACCAGCGTAGCGATGGGCGGCACGGTGTCGGGCGAGCACGGCGTGGGCGTCGAGAAGCTCAACAGCATGTGCGTGCAATTCACCGCGGCCGAGAACGAGCAAATGTTCGGCGTCAAGCGCGCCTTCGATGCAACGGGCCTGTTGAACCCCGGCAAGGTCATCCCGACGCTGCAACGCTGCGCGGAGTACGGCAAGCAGGTGTTCCGTGGCGGACAGGTGCAGCCTTTCGCCGACCTCCCCCGCTTCTGAAAGGTCTCACTCGATGAATGGCTTGCGCGGCATGGCCTGGCTGCTGGTGTTCCAGTCGATTGGCGAACTCCTTTCGAGAGGCCTTTCACTTCCTCTCCCCGGACCGGTGCTCGGCATGATGCTGATGCTGGCGGGCCTTCGCTTCGAGGTGGTGCGCAAACCAGTGGCCGAATGCGCTGGCTTTCTGCTCACGCATCTCTCGCTGCTCTTCGTGCCGGTCGGCGTGGGCGTGATGACGCACCTCGCGCTGCTCGGCCAGTACGGCGGGCGCATGCTGGTCATCATTGCGCTGTCGACGTGGATCGGGCTGGCCGTGACCGCGCTGGTGCTCTACTGGCCCGACCGCAAGCTGGAGGCCTGACGGCATGCCACGCTTCGTCGAACTTTGGATCTATCTTTCCGCCACGCCGCTGTTCGGGTTGACCGCGACCTTGGTCGTTTACTTGCTCGCCAACGCGGCGTACACGAGGGCTGGCGGGGCGCCCTGGGCCAATCCGGTGCTGTGGTCGGTGGTCGTGCTGGCGAGCGGGCTGCTGCTCACGCGAGTGGACTATCAGACTTACTTCGCGGGCGCGCAGTTCATTCACTTCCTGCTCGGGCCGGCCGTGGTCGCATTGGCATGGCCGCTGTGGCAGCGACGCGCGGAGCTGCGCGCGCGCTTCGGCCGGCTGGTGCTCGCATCGCTGCTCGGCGGCACGGCCGCAGGCGGATCCGCAGTGGCGCTCGGCTGGGCGATGGGCTTGCCGCACGACGTCGTGCTGTCGCTCGCGCCCAAGTCGGTGACGGCGCCGGTGGCCATGGGCATTGCGGAGAAGATCGGCGGAATTCCCGCGCTCTCGGCCGTGTTCGCGGTGCTCACCGGCATGATCGGCGCGCTGTCGGGCAAGTACCTTTTCGACGCGCTCCGCATCAGCACCAGCGCCCAAGGGTATGCAGCGCGCGGCTTCGGTCTGGGCACAGCCGCTCACGGCATCGGCGCGGCCCGGGCGCTCCACGTCGATGCGGATGCCGGCGCCTATGCAGGTCTGGCGCTGGGGATGCAAGTGGTGCTTGCGGCGCTGCTGATGCCGCTGGTGTTCAAGCTCTTCTGAGACACAAAGAAGCCGGCCCATGCATTGCGCATGGCCGGCTTTTCCACTAAGCCTGAAGCCTCAGCTTCGGGACGGATTGTTCGGCTTGCGGTCGTACCGATTCGGCACGCCATCGCCATCGTTGTCCCAGCGGCCCGCCTGGTATTCCCAGTGGCCGCCCTTCTCACGCCATTGCGGCGCTCGGTAGGCATAGCCTTCCCTTGCACGCATCCAGTTGCCACGGTTCCAGACATAGCGACCGTGATTCCACTCGTAGTGGCCGGGAGCCCACACATAGCCCGGACGCGGCGGCGGAACGTGCTCATGGCGCGCAGGCGGCGGCGCCACGCGGACCGAGACCACGGCCTGCGCCTGTGCCGCGGTCGGCACCATCACGGCGCTGAGCGACAGCAGGGAAGCGGCGCCCATCGCGAGAGTGACTGCGAGTTTTTTCATGGGTACTCCTTTGAGTTGTTGGAAGCTTCATCCTCCCTGCCCCATGTGAACTGCTTGTAAGCCGCGAGCGAAGTGTTGTGTAGAGCTGTGTCGGCCCTTCTTGCGGCGCTTTACCAGGTGTCGACGTACGCGGTGGCCGGCCGCCGAGCGGCTGCGGACGAAGCGAGCCCTCGCACCAGCCATGCCCGCGTGTCGGCCGGATCGATCACGGCATCGATCTCCAGCGTCTGCGCCATGTGGATCGCCTCGCCGTTCGCGTACTGCTGCGCGACCAGCTTTTTGAACAGCGCATCGCGTTCAGCACCTTCTGCAGCGGCTTCGAGTTCCTTGCGGAAGCCGAGACGCACCGCGCCTTCGAGCCCCATGGCACCGAACTCACCGGTGGGCCACGCAACGGTGAACACCGGTGCATCGAAGCCGCCCGCCGTCATTGCCTGCGCGCCGAGCCCGTAGCCCTTGCGCAGCACCACGGCGAAGAAGGGCACGCGCAAGTGCGAAGCCACCATGAACATGCGGCACACATGGCGCACCTGCGCCTGCGCCTCGATCTCGGGGCCGACCATGAAGCCCGGCGTGTCGCACAGCGACACCAGCGGCAGTCCGTGCGCGTTGCAAAGCTGCATGAAGCGCGCGGCCTTGTCGGCGGCCTCCACGTCGATCGCACCGCCGAGGTGGTGCGGGTTGTTCGCCAGCAGGCCGACAGGCTTGCCCTCGATGCGCGCCAGCGCCGTCACGATGCCGGCGCCGAAGCCTGCGCGCAGTTCGAGCATCGATCCCGTGTCGACGACACCCTGCATCGCAGCGCGCGCGTCATAGACGCGCAGCCGGTTCTCGGGCACGGCATGGCGCAATGCACGCTGGTCGGCGCATTCCCAGTCGCTCGTCGGCCCCTGGAAATACGAGATGTACTGCTTGGCGGCAGCGACAGCGTGCGCTTCGTCCTTCACGAGAATGTCGATCACGCCATTGCGCGACTGCACGCTGCTGGGCCCGATCTGCTCCGGCGCGAAGGTGCCGAGGCCACCGCCTTCGATCATCGCGGGGCCGCTCATGCCGATGTTGCTGGCCTCGGTGGCGATGATCACGTCCGCGCAACCCAGCAGCGCCGCGTTGCCCGCGAAGCAGCGCCCGTGCACGATGCCCACCACCGGCACCTTGCCCGAGAGCGCCGCGAACTGGCTGAAGGTGTGGTTGTTCAGGCCGGCGACGATCGGCATGTCGGTGTCGCCGGGCCGGCCGCCGCCGCCTTCGGCAAAGAGCACCACCGGCAACTGCAGTTGGTGCGCGATCCCCAGCATGCGGTCGGTCTTGTGATGGTTGCGCATGCCCTGCGTGCCCGCGAGCACGGTGTAGTCGTAGGACATGACCACGCAGCGCGCCTTCTCGGGCCCGAACTGCTTCGCGTTGATGCTGCCGATGCCGGTCACCATGCCATCCGCCGGCGTGTTGGCGATCAGGTCCTCCAGCGCGCGGCGGCGCGTCTGCGCCGCAATCGCGAGCGCGCCGTATTCGGTGAAGTTGCCGGGATCGTCGGCCAGCTCGCACAGGTCGGCGATGTTGGCGCGCGCGGTGCGGCCGCCTTGGGCCTGACGCTTTGCGACTGCAGCGGCCCGGTTGGCATCGAGCGTCGGCGCGTGGCGATCGATCACCTTCTGGAGATCGGGGCGGATCTCATCGAGATCGCGCTCGGCATGTGCTTCGGCTTCGACCGCGTGCGCGTCCACCGCCTCCAGCTTGACCAGCGACTGTCCTTCGACCAGGTAGTCGCCGGGCTGCGCCAGCAAGGCGACCACGCGGCCCGCGGACGGCGCGTGCAGCAGGTGCTCCATCTTCATCGCTTCGAGCACGCCGAGTTGCGCCCCGGCCGGCACGATGTCGCCGACATCCACTTCGAGCTGAACCAGCTTGGCAGGCATCGGCGCCTTGACGATGAGGCCGTCGTCATCCTCCTGCGGAGCTGCCGCTGCCTCGCTTCGGGATGCGGCCGGTCGGGCGACTCTCGAAGCCGCATCGTCGATGTGCGCGGCAGCCGCCAGCAGATCGGCCAGGTGGGCCTCAACGAAGCGCGTATGCACCGCCTGCGTCTCGAACTCAGGCCGCGTCGCGATCGCGCGCAGCAATGCCAGGTTGGTCGCGATGCCGTCGATGTGACATTCCTCGAGCGCGCGCAGCGAACGCCGCACCACGTCCGCAAAGCGCGGCGACGAAGAATGAACGATCAGCTTGGCCAGCAGCGTGTCGTAGTGCGGCGAGGGCGCGAGGCCCGCGTAGCCGTGCGAGTCGACACGCACACCCGGACCGGCCGGCAAGTCGAAACGTGCCAGCGTGCCACCGGAGGGCCGCGCATTGCCTTGCGCATCGAGTGTCTCGGCATTGATCCGCCATTGCACCGCGAAGCCGCGCTGTGGTGCGGTGCGTTGGGTATCGATGCCCAGGTCCGCCAGCGTCTGGCCGTTCGCGACGCCGATCTGCAACTGGACCAGGTCGAGCCCCGTGACCGCCTCGGTCACCGTGTGCTCGACCTGCAGGCGCGGATTGGCCTCGATGAACACGAAGGGCAGCGTCGCCGAATGCTCGTCGACCAGGAATTCGAAGGTGCCCAGGCTCTGGTAGCCGACGGCCTTCGCCATGCGCAACGCAGCCTGCGTGACCTGATCGCGCAGCGGCTCGGGCAGTGAAGGGCTCGGTGCGATCTCGACCAGTTTCTGAAAACGACGCTGCAGCGTGCACTCGCGCTCGCCCAGGCTCGCCACCGCGCGACCGTCACCCAGCACCTGCACTTCGATGTGTCGCGCATTGCGCATCAGGCGCTCGACATAGACGCCTTCGACACCGAAGGCCGCCTTGGCTTCCGACATGCAGCGCGCGTGCGCTTCGGTCAGGTCGGAGGCGTTCAACACGGCCCGCATGCCGCGTCCGCCGCCGCCGCCGATGGCCTTGACCATCACGCCGGCGCCTTCAGCCTGCTGCGCGGCGAAGAACGCCTGCGCCTCAGCCAAGGTCACGGCGCCGGCGCTGCCCGGCATCACCGGCACGTCGCATTGCTCGGCCAGCGCACGCGCGCGGGCCTTGTCGCCGAACAGAGCGAGTTGCTCGGGAGTGGGACCGATGAAGCGCAAGCCTGCCTGCGCGCAGGACTGCGCGAAGTCGGCACGCTCGCTCAGGAATCCATAGCCGGGGTGCACCGCGTCGCACCCGTGTTCGCGCGCGATGGCGATCAGCGCGGCGGTGTCGAGGTAGGCGGAAGGGCCGGTAGCGCCCAAAGCCATAGCCGTGTCGGCCAGCTGCACGTGCAGCGCGGCGGCATCGTCCCTCGCATGGACGGCAACGCTCGCAATGCCGAGATCGCGCAACGCGCGCACCAGCCGCACGGCGATCTCGCCGCGGTTGGCAATCAGGACTTTCTTCATCATCCGGTCAGTCTTTCAGTAGTCTGCGCAGCACCTTGCCCGCGCCGGTCGTCGGCAGTGCATCGATGAAGCGCACCGAGCGCGGCGCCTTGTAGCTCGCCATGTTCTCGCGCGACCAGGCGATCAAGGCATCGGCATCGAGTTCGGCCCCCGGCTTCTTCACGATGAAGGCCTTGACCACTTCGCCCTTGTCCGCATCGGGCTGCGCGATGACCGCGGCCTGCGCCACGGAGGGATGCTTGATGAGGATGGTCTCCACCTCTTCGGGGAACACGCTGTAGCCCGAGACCTTGATCATTTCCTTGAAGCGGCCGATGAAGGTGAGATAGCCGTCGGCGTCGAGCTTGCCCATGTCGCCGGTATGCACCCAGCCGTTGCGCAGCGTTGCCGCAGTGGCCTCGGGCTTGTTCCAGTAGCCCTTGAAGGAGCCCGCGCTCGTGAGCACGATCTCGCCGACTTCGCCCACCGGCTTGTCCTCGCCCGTGTCGGTGTCGATGATGCGGATGGTCACGCCCGGCACCGCGATGCCCTGCGTGCCCCAGCGCGGCGCGTGGTGCGGCGTGTAGGTGTCGCAGGTGTGGGTTTCGCTCAGGCCGTAGGCCGCCTCGAAGGAACTGCAGTTGTTCGCAAAGCCGCGCCATTGCTGCGCGAGCGGCTCGGTGAAGGTGATGCCGAAGCTCGTGACGGGATTCATGCGCAGGCTCGACAGATCGAAGCCTGTGGCGCCTTCCACCTGCATGCAGGCGACGTTCATCGGCGCGATGCTGTACCACCAGTTCACCCGGTAGCGGTCGATCGCCTGCAGCGCGGCGCGCGGCTCGAAGCGGTGCAGCAGCACCGAGGTCGCTCCCGTGAGCACCGGCACATTGACGCCCATCAGCATGCCAGCGATGTGATAGAGCGGCGCGATCGACAACAGCACGTCACTGCCGTTCACACCATTGCAATCGGCGGCGGCGCGCGTCTTGAAGAGCGCATTGCCGTAGCTCAGCATGGCGCCCTTCGGCAGACCCGTGGTGCCGGAGGTGTAGGTCATCAGCGCCACATCGTCGAGGGAGACCTCCACGGGCGCAGGACACTGGCCGCTCTTCATCACGGCAAGGAAGTCTTCGCAGCCCGGCGGCACGCTCCGCGGTTCGTGCCTTGCTGCAGCGAGGTCGGCGGGCACATCGATCGGTGTCGTCGCCGGCAGCAGGTCGGCGTAGTGAACGACGAACACGTGTTCGAGCGCACTCGCGGCGCGGACCTTGTCGACCACCGGCATCAGCGACGAGGCCGCGACGATCACGCGTGCCTTCAGGTCGTTGACCTGATAGGCCAGTTCATGCTCCTTGTTGAGCGGTCCGCTCGGACACACGATGGCACCGATCTTCTGGATGCCGAAGTGGGCCGCCAGGTATTGCGGGCAGTTGTTGAGGAAGAGCACCACCGGATCGCCCTTGCGCACGCCGATGGCCTGCAGCCTCGCCGCGAAGGCATCGCTCGCCGCATCCAGTTCGGCGTAGCTGAAGGATCGTCCGTACCAGATGCAGGCCGGATGGTCGCCACGCTCGCGCGCATGCGTGCGCAGGTACTCGTGCAGTGGTTGCTGCGGGCGGTCGGGAAGCTGGGTTGTCTCCATGGTGTCACTCTCACAGGGTTATCGATAGGGCTTGGCCGCTTGTCATCGCTTCATGGTGCACCAACAATCCTACCCATGGGTATAACTTCGGCGACACCGCACAAACCCTCTGGGCGCGGCGATGCGCACTCCACGAGAACCGATCTGCCGCAAGGCACGGGCCGCCAGCGCGCAGCCACGGCGGGCACCGACGTACAGCGCGAACGCATCCTCCAGGCGGCAGCCCAGCTCTTCGCGGTGCAGGGCTATGCCAACACGACGATGGCGCAGATCGTGCGCGCGCTCGATGCGACCAAGCCTTTCGTCTACTACTACTTCCGCGACAAGCAAGAGATCTTCGAGACCTTGTCGTGGCGGCCGGCGGTCGACTGCTTCACCGCGATGGACTTCGCCGCCGGCGACACGCGCCCTGCGGTGGAGAAGGTCAAGGAAGGCATCGAGCGGCTGATCCGTGCGACGGTCGCGCATCACCCCTGCGCCTTTTTCGCCTACAAGGAGCCGCAGGTCTACCGGCCGGAGTACATCGCCGCGCAGAAGAAGCTCGCGCATCACTTCTACGACCAGCTCTTTCCTCTGCTCGAAGAGGCCCGGCGCGATGGCGATCTGGACTTCAGCGAAACCAAGATCACCGCGTTCGCGGCGCTGAGCCTGCCCGGCTTTCTCTACAGCTGGTACCGGCCCGATGGCCGCCTCTCGCCTGACGAAGTGGTGGCCGAGCTTTCGCGCCTGGCGTGGCGCGTGCTGGGCCTGCGCGAACGCAACGGCTGAGCACGGCCCTTCCGCCTTCACCCTTCCTTCACTCCTACGGAGACAGTCCATGAAGTTCCCCTGCCTGCTCGCGCCCTTCGCGGCCGTCGCCCTCCTGACGGCCGGTGCCGCCCACGCCCAGCAGACCTACAAGATCGCCTACATCGACCCGCTCTCCGGCCCCTTCGCGAACGTGGGCGAACTGATGCTCACGCACACGCAGTACGCCATCGAGGACATCAACGCCAAGGGCGGCGTGCTCGGCGGAACCAAGCTCCAGTTGCTGCAGTTCGACAGCAAGCTCTCCGCACAGGAGAGCCAGAGCGCACTGCAGGCGGCCATCGACCAGGGCGCGCGCGCCATCGTCACAGGCGGCTCGGGCTCGTCGGTGGTGAGTGCGCTGGTGCAGGCAGTGAACCGTTGGAACCAGCGCAACCCCGGCAAGGAACTGCTGGTGCTGAACCACTCGTCCATCGACCCCGAGCTCACAGGCAAGTCGTGCAGCTTCTGGCACTTCCAGACCGATGCCAACACGGCGATGAAGATGAAGGCGATCGCCAACTACATCAAGAAGACGCCGGACGTGAAGAAGGTGTACCTGCTGAACCAGGACTACGCCCACGGCAAGCAGTGGGCCAGCTACGGCCGGCAACTGGTCGGCCTCGCGCGGCCCGACATCCAGTTCGTCGGCGAGACCCTGCATCCCATCGGCAAGGTGAAGGACTTCGCCCCCTATCTCGCGAACGTCAGGCAATCGGGCGCCGACTCGGTGATCACCGGCAACTGGGGCCAGGACATGAGCTTGCTGCTGAAAGCCGCCGGCGATGCGGGCTACAACCTGCGCTACTTCAACCACAGCGCGGGCTCGGTGCCCGGCACGGTGCTCGCCGTGTCGCAGGCCAAGCTCGGCCAGTTGACCTGGGTCGCCGAATGGCACCCCGGCCAAGCCGATTCGCCGAAGGTCGACGCCCTCGCGAAGAGCTACAAGGCCAAGACGGGCAAGGACTTCCTTGCGCCGCGCATCGAGATGACGCCGCGCCTGCTGGCCGCCGCCATCAACAAGGCCGGCAGCACCGACACGCCCAAGGTGGCCCTCGCCCTCGAGGACCTGAGCTTCGACTCCGTCGTCGGCCCGGTACGCATGCGCGCCGATGATCATCAACTGCTGCTGCCGCAGGTGGTCAACACGATCGCGCCGGTCGACGGCAAGACGGTGAAGGTCGGTTGGGAGGGCACGAACTACGGCTTCCGCACCGACGCGATCTACAGCGGCAACGAACTCGCCCAAGGCACGGACTGCAAGATGCCTCGTCCCTGATAAGGGAATACCCCGGCCTGCCGCCCCCCTCTGCCGTCGAGATACTGCGGGACCCGCACCCGCGGTCCGCAATCGGCACGAGCAAGGGGCATGACCATGGCAGGCAAGAACGCGCTGTACCCGATTCCGCATCCGGCGAAGAAGCCCTTCGTCGGCAACATCCTGTCGATCGGGTCCGAATCGCCCGTGCTGGACATGTGGCGGATCGCGCAGGAGCTCGGCGCCATCTATTGGCTCGACATGCCGGGCATGCCGGTGATCGTGGTGTCGTCCGCCGCGCTGGCCGACGAGTTGTGCGACGAGAAGCGCTTCGACAAGAGCACCAAGGGCACGCTGCGCCGCCTGCGCGCGCTGTCGCATGGGCTCTTCACCTCGGACACGCACGAGTCGACCTGGTCGAAGCCGCACAACATCCTGCTGGCCAATTTCAGCCAGCGCGCGATGCAGGCCTACCACCCGATGATGCTGGACATCGCCGAGCAGCTGGTGACGAAGTGGGAACGCCTCAACTTCGACGAGGAGATCGACGTGGTTCGCGACATGACCGCGCTCACGCTCGACACCATCGGCCTGTGCGGCTTCGGCTACCGCTTCAACTCCTTCTACCGCGAGGGCTTCCATCCCTTCGTGGATGCGATGGTGCGCACGCTGGAGACGGTACAGAACCGGCGCGGCATTCCGCTGGAAGAACTGATGCTCAAGAAGGAGCTGGCCCAGCAGCGAAAGGACGTGCGCTACATGCACAAGATGGTGGAGGACATCGTGCGCGAGCGGCGCGAGAGCGGCGCCGACATCGCGACCAAGCCCGACCTGCTGAGCTACATGATCGCCGGCGTCGACAAGAAGACCGGCGAGCGGCTGGACGACCGGCAGATCCGCGACGAGTGCATCGAATTCCTGATCGCGGGGCATGAGACGACCAGCGGCCTGCTCTCGTTCGCCATCTACTTCCTGCTGAACAACCCGGACGCCATGGCCAAGGCGCAGGCCGAGGTCGACAACGTGTTCGGGCCGGACCCGTCGGTGAAGCCGACCTATGCGCAGGTCAACCGCCTGACCTATGTGCTGCAGGTGCTGAAGGAATCGCTGCGCATGTTCCCGACCGCGCCGGCGATCGCGATGGCCGCAAAGGAAGACACGACGATCGGCGGGCAGTACACGATCAAGCGGCGCAACATGGTGATCCTGCATGCGCTCGCATTGCACCGCGACAAGGCGGTGTGGGGCGAGGATGCCGACCGGTTCAACCCCGACCACTTCAGCCGCGACGCCGAGCGCGAGCGGCCGGTCAACGCCTTCAAGCCCTTCGGCAACGGCCAGCGGGCCTGCATCGGACGCCAGTTCGCGCTGCAGGAGGCGGTGCTCACGCTGGGGATGATCCTGCAGCGCTTCACACTGGTCGATCACACGGGCTACCAGCTCAAGATCAAGGAAGCGCTCACGATCAAGCCGGAGGGATTCAGGATCAAGGCGGTGCTGCGCGACCCGGCGACGCGGGCGCGCAGCGACACCACGGCGCAGCCTGCGCAAGCCACCACGGAGAAGCCGACGGCGGCCCGGCCGCATGCGGCGCGCCATGGCACTTCGCTGCTCGTGCTCCAGGGCTCCAATCTCGGCACCGCCGAGGACTTGGCACGCCAATTGGCCGAGGCCGGCGAGATGCGTGGCTTCTCGACCCAGCTCGCCTCGCTCGACGACTACGCCGAGCGCCTGCCTGCCAACGGCGCGGTCGCGATCGTCTGCGCGTCGTACAACGGCGCGGCGCCGGACAACGCAGCCGAGTTCCATCGCTGGCTCGACAAGGCGGACGATTCGCTCAACGGCGTGCGCTTCACGGTCTTCGGCTGCGGCAATACCGATTGGGCGTCGACGTATCAGTCGGTGCCGCGCCGCATCGACGAGCGTCTGGCCGCACTCGGGGCGGCACGCGTGCATCCGCGCGGCGAGGGCGATGCGCGCGAGGACATGGACGGTGCCTTCCAGGACTGGAGCGACGCGCTGTGGCCGACACTGGTTTCCACCTTCGACCTCAAGGTGGGTGCGGACACGCCTGCGCAAAGCGAGCCGCTCTACACGCTGGAAGAGCTCCCGCCGCCACAGAAGAATGCCATCGTCGACGCGCTCGGCGCCGTGCCGATGCGAGTGATAGAGAACCGCGAGTTGCAGAGCGCCGCCAGCGACGCCGGCGAAGCGCGATCGACGCGCCACGTCGAGTTGCAGTTGCCCGAAGGCGTGAACTACCGCGCCGGAGACCATCTGAGCGTGGTGCCGCGCAACGGGCCGGCACAGGTGGAACGTGCGATGGCGCGATTCGGCTTCGATCGCAATGCGCATGTGCGGCTGCATGCGGCGTCGGGACGCAAGGCGGCGTTGCCGGTGGATGAGGTGATCGCGGTCGATCGGCTGCTGGGTGACTACGTGGAGCTGCAGGACGTTGCGACCCGCAAGCAGATCGCCCAGCTTGCAGCGCACACGGAGTGCCCCTTCACCAAGCCGAAGCTCGTGGCGCTCTCGGGCGCGGACGAGAGTTCGGCACAGCTCTACAAGAGCGAAGTGCTGCAGAAGCGCAAGTCGGTGCTCGATCTGCTGGAGGAGTGCCCGGCCTGCCAGGTGCCGTTCGCGCAGTTCCTCGAAATGCTGTCGCCGCTCACGCCGCGCTACTACTCGATCTCTTCGTCACCGATCGTCGACGGGGGACGTTGCAGCGTGACGGTGGGCGTCGTCGCGGGTCCAGCGCGTTCGGGCCTCGGCCGGTTCGAGGGGGTCTGCTCCAACTTCCTCTCGCGCGCTCAGGCCGGCGAGACGGTGCACGGCGTGGTGCGGGAGACCACGGCAGAGGGCTTCCGCCTGCCGGACGACCCGGCGCGGCCCGTCATCATGGTGGGACCGGGCACGGGCCTCGCGCCCTTCCGCGGCTTTCTCCAGGAACGCGCCGCGATGATCGCCAACGGCACGCCGCCGGGCGAGGCCATGCTCTTCTTCGGATGCCGGCATCCGGACCAGGATTTCATCTACGCCGACGAACTCAAAGGCTGGGCGGGGAGCGGCGTGACGCGACTCCACACGGCGTTCTCACGCGCGGGCGAGCGAAAGGTCTATGTGCAGGACCTGATTCGTGAGCAGGCGGCGCATGTCTGGCGTCTTCTCGATGACGGCGCCATCGTGTACGTGTGCGGGGATGGGTCGCGCATGGAGCCTGATGTGCGGCGTGCGCTGTCGGACATTGCGCGGGAGCATGGGCAGGATGGCAGCGCCTGGCTCGACAAGATGATTTCGGAGAAGCGGTATGTGCTTGATGTCTGGGCGGGGGCCTAGCGGAGTGCCCTTTGGAGGGGGCGCCCGGTAGGCGGTGCGGGCCGGGCTCTGGGGGTGTGCAACGGATATGCGCGCCTCCAACGTGCTCCGCCTGCGCGCCATCACAACCGGTGAAGAGGACAGTTCAACCCCAACGTCTCAGCGTCGTCGGCCGGCACAGGGCACACCGCCCGACGACGCCACCCTCACGCTCGAAAAGCCGTTTTCAGTGCGACCGAGCAGGATCCGGATAAACCAACGGCCCAAAAGTACCTCGATCAAAGGGCTTCCACTGCCCCTCAGCCTGAGCCAGCCGATCCGCCAGCGCATACAGCACTGCCGGATGCGCCCCAAGCCCCAGGTGACTCGCCACCACTTCGATGTTTTCCGACTGCGGCCCGGCCTCTTCCACACTGCAGCGCCACGCCACGACGCCATCGCTGCGGCTGAAGATCGACGTTGTCGGCACGGAAGGCGTCGGCCGCACATGCTTCATGCGACGTGGGTCTTCGGCGCTCTGGCCGCTCACGCCTTCATAGACGCGCCATGCGTTCGTGGAGCGCGCGTTGCCGGTGAACGGACTGCCCAGCGTGACCACGCTGCGCACCAGCTCCGGCCGGGTCGATGCCAGAAGGCGCGCGTAGACGCCGCCGAGGCTCCATCCCACGATGCTCACCTTGCGACCGCTCTTCGCATGCAACGCCTCGAGCTTTTGCAACATGCCATCCTCCACGCCCTTGCGGGGCCCGAGGTTGCGTCCCAAGCCCCAGCCGTGCGCGTCGTAGCCGCGGCTTTGCAGATAGCGGCGCAGCAGCTTGGTCGAAAGATCGCTCGCCACCAGTCCCGGCAACACCAGCACCGAATGGCCATCGCCGCGCGGCGCCAGCTGCAACAGCGGCCACAAGGCCACGGCGGCGCCGGCCTCCCAGATGGCACGCGTCTCGGCCAGCAGCAGGAGCCGCGATGGCGGGGCGATCGGTTCGTGTGCGGCAGTCATCATCGAATTCTCCTTGTCGTTCTTTGGCAATTTGCGGTCGCGATGTCGAAAAACCCGTCGGACGGCAAGCCATTTATCCGAGGTATTTGCCCCGCAGGTAATCGAGGTAAGCCCTCGATTCGCGCGATACATACGGTGCAATCAACGTCAGCGTGTAGAAAGCCGCAAGCCCCGGATCGGCCTGCTGCAGCGCGTCGCGCCCCGGCACCAGACGTTCGAAGGAGAGCCAGCAGGTGGTCGTGAAGACCATCTGCAGCGCCAGCATCTGCGCCTCCTCTGCAGTGGCCTCGATCACGCCGGCGGCGACCAGCGTCTCGCACAGCGCCTGCGCCGCCAGAAGGTTCTGCGCGGTCAGCGCCTGCGCACGCTCGCCGAGCGCGGGATATTCACTGGAAAGATAGGCCATGTCGCGGTACACGAAGCGGTAGGCGTCGATGGCCTCGAAGCGCAGGTGCAGCGCCAACCAGAGGTCGTCGATCGCCCGGACAGTGTCCGACGAGGCATTGAGCGATTCAAGCCGATCCTCGAAACGCCTGAAAAGGCGGTCGACGATGAGCTGCTTGGCCTTGAAGTGGTAGTGCAGATTGCCCGGGCTGATCTCCAGCTCCGCCGCGATGCGGTGCGTCGACACCGCCGCGAGTCCCTGCGCATTGAAGAGCGCCAGGCTGGCCTGCAGGATGCGTTCTCGCGTGTTGGAGCTGGCCACGGGCTGGTGAGGGCTCGGTCCGATGGGCCTCAGCGCTTGCGTCGGGCGGATTCGGCCCGCTCGAGGTGTTCGAGCACCTGCCGCATCTGCTCGCGCAGTTCCTGGATTTCCTGTGCACTCGGCATGCCCAGGCGTTCCAGTGCGGTCGCGACGCGCTGGTCGAACACGTCCTCGAACTTGCGGATGCCGAAAGTGTCGAGACTGGGCGCCTTGCCCATGCCGAGCAGGCTCTCGATCACATTGGTCTGGCGCTTGACGACGTCGTCGCGCACATTGCCCAAAGCCTTCAGGCCCGCACGCAGCAGGCCCTTGGCACCGGCCTGCTCGGAAGGAACGGCCGGGTTTGCGGGGAGGGATTCGGGCGCCGGTGCCTTCTTGGCCGCAGCCCGCTTGCGCGGCGCAGCCTTCTTGGCCGGCGTCGCCTTGGTGGCCGGGGCCGCCGACTTCTTCTTCACGCTGACAGTTTCATCGCGGCGAGTCGCCATGCGTTGCTCCAGGAAAACGATTCAAGAGAAGAAGTGCGGCGGGCCGCATGGCGATCAGTCCGCCTTGGGCGTCGTCACGCGAACAGCGCGGCGGGTGGACGTCTTGGCCTTGGCCTTGACGGTCTTGACCACTTCGGCGGTGGTCGTCGTGCCGGCCACGCGGCTTTCGATCTGCTTGGCACCGGCGGCGATCTTGTCGGCGATCTTCACCGACACGTCGGCGATCGGCTGATGCACGCGGTTGAGCGTCTCGATCACCGAGGCGCCCATCGGCGCTTCGACGCGTGCGACGACATTGGCGATGGATTCGATGCCGCTGGTCGCACCGGTGGCGACGCGGTCCATCAGGTTGACGACGCGGCTGGTGTCGATGTCGAGGCGGTTGGCCAGGAAGCCGGTGACCTTTTCTTGAGCGCCGAGCAGACGGGTCTTGATGTCTTCGCTCACCAGGGGCAGTTCGCGCTTGCCGAGGAAGTCGCTGTAGCGCGAAGCGGCGCCGCCCAGCAGGCGGTGGGCACCAGTGCGGTAGGCGCTGACCAGGGTCTTGCCGGCGTCGTTGTACTGGCCGACGACGTGGATGACAGCGGTGGAGATGTTTTGCGTGGACATGATGTTTTCCTGGAAGTTGATGGACACATACCGCCGGGATTCGGTCCCTGCGGCATTCGCGTCATGCATTCCGACGCGATGGGGTCATCTTCTTCGCAAAGCCCTAGGCCTTGAAAACTAGAACGGTTCGATAGTTAGTCCAACTGCCCCAATTTCCTGCCAGGGCGATGCTACGACGAGCAGGTGCGCCGTGGCAGCGCCCGCGCCACCGGGCTTACCCGCTATCCGGCCCTCCGGACATTGGGGATCATTTCCGATCGCGCCACGCCCGACGCTGCCGACAACGCCAAGAGGGACACCCGAATGAAACATCTCAGCGGCCTTGACGCGACCTTCCTGCACACCGAAACACCCGAGACGCCGATGCACGTCGGCGGCCTTCACGTGCTGGAGCTGCCCGCCGGCTACAAGGGCGACTTCTACGAGGACGTGAAGGCGCACGTGCAGAGCCGCATGCATCTCTCCGAGGTATTCACACGCAAGCTCGCGCTGATGCCCTTCGAGCTGTCGAACCCGGTGTGGGTGGACGACGACGATGTCGATCTCGACTACCACGTGCGGCGCGTCACCTTGCCGCGCCCCGGCACCATGCGGCAGCTCGAGCAGTACGTGGCCCGCCTGCATTCGACGCTGCTGGACCGCAGCCGGCCGCTGTGGGAGTTCTTCGTGATCGACGGGCTGCAGGGCGGCGGCGTCGCGCTGTATTCCAAGCTGCACCATGCCGGCATCGACGGGCAGGCCGGCGCAGCCTTCGCCGAGGCGATCATGGACCTGACACCAGAGCCCCGCGCGATCAAGGCGCCGCGGCAGACCGCGCGGCGCAATCGCTACCAGCTCGGCGTGGCCGAACTCGCGGGCGCGGCGCTCACCAACACGCTGCAGCAATACGTCAAGCTGGTGAAGACCTTCCCCGACATGGCGCGCGCGGTGAAGAGCCTGGTCGTCCCGCAACCGACGAACCAGGCCGGCAGCCTCTGGAAGCTGCCGAAGAACCTCAACCTGCTCGGCCCGCGGACGCCGCTCAACGTGGCCATCACCAACCAGCGCGCGTACGCCGTGCGCTCCATTCCGCTGGCCGAAGTGAAGCAGATCGGCAAGCGGCTGGGCGCGAGCCTCAACGACGTGGTGCTGGGTCTCTGCGCGGGTGCGTTGCGCCAGTACCTGTCCGACCACGGCAAGCTGCCCAGGAAGCCCCTGACGGCTGCCATCCCGGTCACGCTGCGCGAGCCGGGCGACACGACCTCGAACAACCAGGTCTCGATGACCGTCATGACCCTGGCGACCGACGTGGCCGATCCGATCGAGCGCATCAAGGCCATCGCCGAATCGTCGGCGGCGACCAAGTCGTTGATGGGCAACATCAAGGCCGCGATACCGACCGACTTTCCCTCCTTCGGTGCGCCGTGGCTGATGTCGGGGCTGGCATCGATGTACGGCCGATCGCGCTTCGCGGACCGCCTCCCGCCGGTTGCGAACGTGGTGATCTCGAACGTGCCGGGCGCGCCGGTCCCGCTCTACTTCGCGGGAGCGAAGCTGCTGACCTACTACCCGGTGTCGATCCCGAGCCACGGCATGGCCCTCAACATGACGGTGCAGAGCTACAACGGCATGCTGGATTTCGGCCTGATCGCCTGCCGGCGCGCGGTGCCTGATGTGGACGACATTGCCGACTACCTGATCGAGGAACACCGCGCGCTGCTGGCGAGGGTGAAGGCGCTCGACGCGCCGGCCGCCGCCGCCGAGGCGACACCCGCCTCGCCCGCCGCCAAGGCTGCACCTGCGAGTCAGCGCAAAACACCCGCCCGCAAATCCGCGCCGCGAAAGACCGTGGCCCGCAAGACGGTCGCCGGCAAGACCGCCACCGCCTAAGCTACGCGCCATGACCCAGTTCCAGAAATACCGCGGAACCGGCTCTGCCGGGCCGCTGGTGTTGCCCCCGGCAGGGGGCTGGCGAAGCGACACGAAGTGCGCGAAGCCTGGGGGCGAGTCATGACTCTGCAACTGATTGGCGCGCCGACCGACATCGGCGCCAGCACCCGGGGCGCCGGCATGGGCCCCGACGCCCTGCGCGTGGCCAACCTGGCAGGCATGCTGGCGCGACTTGGCTTCAACGTCGTCGACCGCGGCAATCTGGCCGGCCCGGCAACCCCCTGGATCGCGCCCGCGGAAGGCTTGCATCATTTGGACGAGGTCGTCGCATGGAACCGCCTGGTCTATGACGCGGTCGACCACGCGCTGGGCGCAAACCACCTGCCCATCCTCCTGGGCGGCGACCACTGCATCGCCGTCGGCTCCATCAGCGCCATCGCATGGCACGCACGCCAGCGCGGGCAGAAGCTGCGCGTGCTGTGGCTCGACGCGCACTCCGACGTCAACACCGAAACGACCAGTCCCAGCGGCAATCTGCACGGTATGCCGGTCTCCTGCCTGCTCGGCCACGGGCCGGCAGCGTTGACGGGATGGAGCGGCGAGCGCGCGGCCTTCGAACACGACGCCATCCGCTTCATCGGCATCCGCAGCGTCGATGCCGACGAGAAATCGGCCATCCGCGCGCTCGGGCTCAATGTGTTCGACATGCGCCACATCGACGAGCACGGCATGCGCACGACGATGACCGAGGCGCTGCAGGACGTCGACGAGGACACGCACCTGCATGTGAGCTTCGACCTCGATTGCCTCGACCCCGACTACGCACCCGGCGTCGGCACCGGCGTGCGTGGCGGGCCGACCTGGCGCGAGATGCAGCTCTGCATGGAAATGATCGCCGACACCGGAAGGCTCGGTTCGCTGGACGTGGTCGAACTGAATCCTGCGCTGGACGTGCGCAACCGCACGGCGGAGGTGGCGGTCGAGTTGATCGAAAGCCTGTTCGGCAAGTCGACCCTGGCGCGCTGACTCAGCCGCTGATCACGTTCAGGATGTTGCCGTCCGGGTCCTTGAACCAGGCGACCTTCATGCCATCCGCAACGTGGATGTCCCCTTCCAGGCGCATGCCCGGCATGTCGTAGTGCTCGAAGCGCACGCCCTTGCCCTTGAGTTCGCCCACGACGTTTTCGATGTCATCGCCCACGGCCCATGTCACGGCGGTCGCCTGGTTGGTGCCGGCATAGGCGGAGCGATAGACGTTCATCGTCGAATTGCCGCTCTGGAAGACGATGACCTCGTCGCCTTCGACATGGACCGGCTTCAGGCCCAGCGTGTCCTCGTAGAACTTCCTGGCCGTCTCGAGATTCTTGACCGCGACGTTCGCGACCGCATCCCTGGTTCCCAGCATGGTGCTTCCTTTCAAAATTCAGGGGGTACAACCTCGCACGGAACCGAGGCGACAGCAGAAGACGAAACGCCGCGTCGGCCATCTGCCCGTCAAATCCCATCGAAGCGTGAACTTTCTCCAGCCGGGAGATCGAGCCCAGGAATTAAAGTCTTAAGTATTCGTTTTTCTGGATTTCGGGGTACTTGAATGAGCATGCGCAAGATTGGATTGCTGGTGGAACAACCCACCGATGGGTCGTTTTACTGGGTGATCCACGAAGACGTACGGCAGGACGGCCGCTACCAATCGCTGCACCGCGCCGAGCGCTCGTTCGCGACCTACTCCGCCGCCCTCGCCCAGGGCTATGGCGTGATGCAGCGCCTGTGCGGGCTGACGGGCCTGCCGGCCTACGCCGCGCGCTCGGTTTCGCTGTAATCCGTCTCGGACACATCCGCGCCAGGGTCCGAGATGGGGCGCAACTTATCGCTGCGGCAGTAGAAAGTCCAGCCCTCGAAGGCCACGTCGTAGTACGTGCCCGGCAGGTAGGTCCCGTCGGGCGCCTCGTAGGGCGCCGACACCACCTCGACGATCCTGCCGACGGCCTGCCGGGTGAGCGGGCTGGCCACGCAACTCGGGACCACGTAGCACAGTGTTCCGATCTTGATCATCCCCGCAGAATCGCACAACCAGGCTCCACATCCAAGGGCAGGCCTCCTACAAGCAAAGCCGCGCTTCGGGTATTCCGCCGTCGGCCTGCCGTCCGTAGATTGACGTTCTCACAGAAAACGACGATGGCAAGCACAGCGAAAGAAGCGGCGGACGAACGGGCAGGACGCGCCAAAGGGCTTCGCGTACTGGTCGTGGAAGACGATCCCGGCGCTCTCGCGGCCACCGTCGAAATGCTCCAGCTGCTCGGCCATTGGGCCGCCGGCGTCGGGAGCGCGGAAACCGCCAAGGACCGCTTCCTGGACGGCGCCTTCGACGTGCTGGTCACCGACATCGGGCTGCCCGCTCTCTCGGGCATGGATCTGGTGGAGAGCCTGCGCGTCCGCAGCAAGCTGGAGGTAATCTTCGCGACCGGGCGGCCGCCGCCGCCCGAGCCGATGGAAGGCACGTTCTGGCTTCAGAAGCCGTTCACAGTCGAGCAACTCGAGTCGGCGCTGGCCCAGGCCAAGAATCGGGCCGGGGCCTGACCCCGCAGGCTCAGCCGCGCGTCGCCGAGAGAGGCACGTCCCGAAGCAACGGGGTTTCGATGGGCGGCTGCGCCGGCAGCACCGGCCGCGCCTCCGTCGGCGTCTCCTCCGCCGCCTCGGGCAGGAAGCGATCGATCAGCGCAAAGAAGCGGTCGTAGAAGCGCTCGTCGGTCAGCGTTTCGCTCGCGACCTTGACCAGGGCTTCATCGCTGGACGAGAACGGCAGCGACAGCGATCCGATCGCACCCACACCCACCGTCGCGGAGTTGTTGACTTTCTTGATGCCATAGCGGTCCTGCAGCGCGCTGGCGAAGGCGATGGTGCTGCGCGGCCCGTTCGGCCCATTGCGCTCCCGCGCGCAGACCACGCGGAATTCCACTTCCACGTGCACCTCGGCGGCCGGCTGGAAGCTCTTGCGGCCGGTGACGAGTTCGTGATTGCCGGCGGTGATCATGTAGCCCTGGCTCAGCAGCGCACGACGGGCGGCCTCGCAGGTCTGAGCCTCGGTCGCGACGTAGGTGCGCGTGTGGGTGGTGGTGGAATCGAACACTTCCGGCTCGTACGAAACGCGACGCGGAGCCGTGCTGCAACCTGCGACGAAAAACGAGAACAGCAGCGCCGCAGCGGCTGCATGAGAAATCGAAAAGCGCATGAGGTGCATGGGAAGACGAGACTCGGAATGCTAGCCGCAAGAGGGCCGGCCGGCGCCCCTTTTGACATGCCGGGCGCTCGCGCGTTCCCTTCACCGCCAACTAGACCACTCAGTCGCCCCAGCGGACCACGCGATGCGCCTTGCCACGCGTGGCTGCGATGCGGCGGGCGTTGGGCTCGTCGGTCTGCTCGACCCATGCCAGCGCGTCCGCGCGGCTACGGCCGAACTGCTCGTGGCGCCGCACGAGCCGGTCCAGGCGGAGCGAGTCCTCCACGTCGACGTACCAGACCTCGTCGAGCAGCGGCGCCGCCCCAGCCCACGGTCCATCGTCGAGCAACAGGTAGTTGCCTTCCGTGATGACCAGTTGCGTCCGGGGCAGCACGGCGATCGCGCCGGCGATCGGCTCTTCGATCTCGCGCCGGAACTCGGGCGCGTAGACGATCTCGTCCGGGCCTTGCTCGCGCAGGCGCCGCAGCAGGGCGACATAGCCCGCGCCGTCGAAGGTGTCGGGCGCACCCTTGCGGCCGGCGCGGCCCAGGCGCTGCAGTTCGACGTTGGCCAGATGAAACCCGTCCATCGGCACCACCTGCGCGCGGCCGGGCAATGCCTGCAGCAAAGCCAGCGCGAGCGTCGATTTGCCTGAACCGGGCGCGCCCACCAGCCCGAGCAGCTTACGCCGCCCGTCGGCCAGCAGGGCTTCGATGCGCGCCAGTTCCGCGGCGGGCACCTCGATCATGGGCGCGTCATGGGTACAGGCCGCGCTCCTGGCGTGCCATCAGGATGCGCTCGCAGGCCACCGCGTAGGTGGCGGTGCGCAGGCTGATCTTGTGCTCGTCGGCCTTGTCCCAGATGTGGTTGAGCGCGTTCATCATGATGCGGTCGAGCCGCACGTTGATCTCGTCTTCGTCCCAGAAGAAGGACGAGAAGTCCTGCACCCATTCGAAGTAGCTCACCGTCACGCCGCCGGCGTTGCAGATCACGTCCGGCACCACCAGCACGCCGCGCTCGGCCAGGATATCGTCGGCGGTCGGCACGGTCGGGCCGTTGGCGCCTTCGAGCACCAGCTTGGCCTTGGTCTTCTGGGCGCGTTCGGCGGTCACCTGCCCTTCCAGGGCGGCGGGGATGAGGATGTCGCAGGCCACGTCCCAGAAGGACTCGTTGTCAATCACGTCGCCGCCCTTGAAGCCGACGACGCCGTCGGTGCGGGAGAGCGGCACCAGCGTCGCGAGGTCGAGCCCCTTGTCGTTGAAGATCGTGCCGGTGTGGTCCTGCACCGCGACGATCTTGGCGCCCGCCTCGGCGAACAGTTCGGCCGCCACCGAGCCCACGTTGCCGAAGCCCTGCACCGCGACCCGCGCGCCGCGCAGGTCGAGCCCGAGGCGACGCGCCGCCTCGCGGCCGGTCACGAACACGCCCCGGCCGGTGGCCTTCACCCGGCCGAGCGAGCCGCCCAGGTGCAGCGGCTTGCCCGTGACAACGCCGGTGGCGGTGCCGCCGACGTTCATCGAGTAGGTGTCCATCATCCACGCCATGATCTGGGCGTTAGTGTTCACGTCGGGCGCCGGGATGTCGCTGTGCGGGCCGATGATGATGCCGATCTCGCTGGTGTAGCGGCGCGTGACTTTCTCGAGCTCCTTCTGCGACAGCTTCTTGGGGTCGACGCGGATGCCGCCCTTGGCCCCGCCGTACGGCAGATTCACCGCCGCGGTCTTGACCGTCATCCAGGCCGACAGCGCCATCACTTCCTCGAGCGTGACGTCCGGGTGAAAGCGCACACCGCCCTTGCCCGGGCCGCGCGAGAGGTTGTGCTGCACGCGGTAGCCCTCGAAGTGGGCGATGGAGCCGTCGTCCATCTCGATCGGCACGTCGACGATCAGCGCGCGCTTGGGGCGCTTGAGCGTTTCGACCCACCGGGCCAGTCCGCCCAGGTAAGGCACGACGCGATCGACTTGCGACAGGTAGGTGCCCCACGGGCTGTTGGCGGTCGGCTGGACGTAGGACAGTACGGAACTCATGGCGATCCCTTGTTGTTGAACGGATAGGCGCGACGATAGTCCTCCGCCGACCGCCGCGCCATGCCTATGCGCGTTGCTTTGGCAGTTATGCGCTAGCGGCAAGCAGCGCTGCGTTGCCGCCGGCGGCGGTGGTGTTGATGGTGAGCGTCTGCTCCGCGCAGAAGCGAAGCAGGTAGTGCGGGCCGCCCGCTTTCGGGCCCGTTCCGCTCAGCCCTTCGCCGCCGAACGGCTGCACGCCGACCACTGCGCCGATGATGTTGCGGTTGACATAGATGTTGCCGACGTGGGCCCGCGCGGCCATCGCCTGGGCGCGGCTGTCGATGCGCGTCTGGATGCCGAGCGTGAGTCCGAAGCCGAGCGCATTGATCCGGTCGATCACCGCCTGGGGTTCGCCCGACCAGCGCACGATGTGGAGCACAGGGCCGAAGATCTCGGAGGTCACGCTGTCGATGGACGGCACTTCGTAGGCATGTGGCGGCACCAGGTTCGGCACCTCCTGCGCCGGCCGCACGGGGGCCACGAGCACCTTGGCTTCCGCATTCAGTCGCTGCAGGTGGCGCTGGATGCCGTCGAAGGCCTCGCGGTCGATCACCGGGCCGACGTCGGTCGCGAGCTGCACCGGGTCGCCGGCGACCAGTTCCTCGGCGGCGCCGCGGATCATCTCGATCACGTCGTCGGCGATGCTCTCGTGGATCAACAGCAGGCGCAGCGCCGAGCAGCGCTGGCCGGCCGAGCGGAAGGCGCTTTGCACCACTGCATCGACCACCTGCTCGGGCAGCGCGCTGGAGTCGACCACCATGGCGTTGATGCCGCCGGTCTCGGCGATCAGCGGCACGATCGGGCCGTCCTTCGCGGCGAGCGCGCGGTGAATGATCTTCGCGACCTGCGTAGACCCGGTGAACACCACCCCCGCCACGCCGGGCGCCGCGACCAGCGCGGCGCCGACGGTTTCGCCCGGGCCGTGCAGCAGTTGCAGCGCATCGGCGGGCACACCCGCGGCATGGAGCAGCTTGATGGCTTCCGACGCCACGGCCGGCGTCTGTTCGGCCGGCTTGGCCAGCACCGTGTTGCCGGTCGCGAGTGCGGCAGCCACCTGGCCCAGGAAGATCGCCAGCGGGAAATTCCACGGGCTGATGCAGACCCAGGGGCCGCGCCCGGTCAGGCGCAGCTCGTTGCTTTCGCCGGTCGGTCCGGGCAGCGCGATCGGCTGCATGATGCGCTCGGCCTCGTCGGCGTAGTAGCGCAGGAAGTCGACCGCCTCGCGAACTTCGGCGACGGCGTCGCCCCAGGTCTTGGCGGCTTCCTTGACCAGCAGCGCGCAGAAGCGCGGAAGGGCGGCGTCGAGCGCGTCGGCGGCGTGGCGCAGCGCGGCGGCGCGTTGCGCGACCGGCGCGCGCGTCCACGAGCGGTAGCTGGCAGCGGAAGCCGCGACGGCATCCGCCGCGTGATTCGCATCGAATTCCGGTACGCCCGGCACGGTGGTGGCGGCCAGGGCGTCGAGCAGCGGCGCGCGCATCGACTCGACCGTCAGGTCGACGCCGTTGCTGTTGCGGCGCGCAGGCGGCGGTCCGTAAAGCTCGTGCGGCAAAGGCAAGGACGCCTCGCGCTCCAGCCACAGCGGGGACACCAGCAATTCATCCATGCCCACCGATTCGTCGCCCAACTGGTTCACGAAGGACGAGTTGGCGCCGTTTTCGAGCAAGCGCCGCACGAGATAGGCGAGCAGGTCCTTGTGCTGGCCGACCGGCGCGTAGATGCGCACCGGGGCATGGGTGCTCTTCATCACTTCGCGATAGACGCCCTCGCCCATCCCATGCAGCCGCTGCAATTCGAACGGTACCTCCCCCGCCATCTGCACGATGGCCGCGATGGTGGCCGCGTTGTGGGTCGCGAACTGCGGGTAGATCGCATCAGGCGCCGCCAGCAGCGCGCGGGCGCAGGCCAGATAGCTCAGATCCGTATGGTGCTTGTGCGTGAACACGGGATAGTGCGGCAGACCCAATTCCTGCGTGCGCTTGATCTCCGCATCCCAGTAGGCGCCCTTCACCAGACGGCACATCAGGCGCAGCTTGTACTTGCGCGCGATTGCCGTGACGTGCTCGATCAGTTCCAGCGCACGCGTCTGGTAGGCCTGCATCGCGAGGCCGAAGCCGCGCCATTGCGGGCGCTCGGCCGCAACCTGCGCCGCGAGGGCTTCGAACACGTCGAGCGACAGTTCGAGCCGGTCGACCTCCTCGGCGTCGATCGTGAGATTGAGGTTCGCGTCGGCCGCCAGCACGCACAGTTGCCACACGCGCGGAACAAGCTCCTGCATCACGCGCTCACGCTGGGCGTCCTCATAGCGGGGATGCAGCGCGCTGAGCTTGATGGAGATGCCGTCGTTGTGCTCGGGCGTGCCGCTGCGGTCGGCGCCCGACGCGATGGACTGGATGGCGTTGACGTAGCTGTCGAGGTAGCGCAGCGCATCCGCGTCGGTTCGCGCACCTTCGCCCAGCATGTCGTAGCTGAAGCGCAGCGCGGCATGCTTGCGGTGCGCCGACCGGGCCTCGCCCATGGCCTCGTCGATGGTCTGGCCCAGCACGAACTGGCGGCCCAGCAACTGCACCGCGCGCAGCGTCGCGGCCACGACCGTGCGGGCGCCCAGCCTCGCCATCAGGCCCGGCTCGGCCTCCGCCTGGCCCACCCCGTCGGAAAGGTGCGGCAGGAACTTCTTCGACAGCGCGATGGCTGAAGAGGAAAGGCGGGACAGCGTTGAATCGGCGCTGCCGTCGAAGTCGGCGCGGCCCAGCTGGTCGGCGGTCAGTGCGATGGCCGTTTCGGCGTCCGGCACCCGCAGCAGCGCCTCGGCCAGTCGCATCAGCGCCAGGCCTTCCGCGCTCGAGATCGGGTACTCGCGCAGAAGGCTTTCCATAGCCCAGAACGGCGGCGGCTTGTCGCGCACGGCGCGCACCCATGGGGATGCGGCGGGCACGACCAGCGCCCAGTCGAGCGCGCCTTTCAACGAGTTGAGGCGGTGCGAAACGATGTCGGCTTCGGGTCGGTAGGGGGAGGGCAGACGCATGGCAAGCAGTCGAGTAGTGAATCGATCGATGCTCCGACTTTCGCCATCGAGTTATTCACCATAAATCGACGCTCAACCGGATAATTCACTATCCATGAACCAAATCCCCTCCGATCTGGACCGCATCGACATGAAAATCCTGAAGGTTCTTCAGGAGGACGGCCGGATTTCCAATCTCAAGCTGGCCGAGACGGTGGCACTCTCACCCACCGCCGTGCTGGCGCGCGTGCAGCGCCTCGCGCGCGACGGCTTCATCCTCGGCTACGAAGCCCGACTGGACCCGCACAAACTCGGGCGCGGCTTCACGGTGTTCGTTGAGGTGCTGCTCGATCGCACCACGCCCAACGTGTTCGACGAATTCAAGGCCGCCGTGCAGGTGCGCGACGAGATCATGGAATGCCACATGGTCGCGGGCGGTTTCGACTACCTGCTCAAGACCCGCATGGCCGACATGGCGGCCTACCGCGACTTCGCGGGCACGGTGCTTTGGCAGCTGCCGGGCGTGCGCGAGACGCGGACCTATGCGGTGATGGAAGAGGTGAAGAGCAGCGCCCGGATTCCGCTGCCTGGCTAGGGCTGCGCCGAACGCTGGCCGAGCAGATAGTCGACGAACACGCGGACCCTCAACGGCACGAAACGCCGGTGCGGATACAGCAGGCTGTGCGGCCGCGAACGGCCGCTGAAGTCCCGCAGCAACTCGACCAGCCGGCCCGTGCGCAAGTCCTCCTCGACCACGAAGCGATAGGCCTGGAACACGCCGGCACCGCAGCGGGCCAGGGTGGCACCGGCGGTGACGTCGTCCGAACATGCATAGCCGCCGGCGGTCTGCAATTCGAGGTCCTGCCCGTCGCGCCGGAACAGCCAGGGAATGGTGCGCCCGCTGCTGGGCAGTTCGAACTGGATGCATTCATGGGCCCGAAGGTCATCGAGGGTCGTGGGCATTCCGTGGCGCAGCAGGTAGTCGGGCGAAGCGACGACAACCAGCGGCGTGTCCTCCAGATGGCGTGCGACCAGCGTCGAGTCGCCCGTCGCACGCGCCCGTATCGCCAGGTCGTAACCCTCTTCCGCGAAGTCGATGTTGCGATTGCTGACGTTGACCTCGACCTTCACCTCCGGAAAACGCTCGCGGAATGCAGGCAGCAGCGGCAGAAGGCGATAGTGGCCATAGGTCGTCGGCGCGCTGATGCGCAACAGGCCGGACGGCGCGACCTGGTGGCCGGTGACTTCGCGCTCGGCTTCGACCAGTTGGTTCAGGGCCTGCCGGCACTGTTCGAAATACATGCGCCCGGCTTCGGTCAGACGCATCTGGCGCGTGGTCCGTGTGAAGAGCCGCACGCCAAGCCGCTGCTCCAGCCGCGAGATCGAACGGCTGACGGCCGCAGGCGTCACCGAAGCAGTCGCCGCCGCGGCCGTGAAGCTGCCTTGCTCGGCGGCGAGGCAGAAAAGTTCGATGCTGCCCAGCATCACATCGTCGAACTGTCGGTTCATGGGGCGTGGGTCCGCCGATTCGGTCTATTCATTACATCATGTACTCATAGATGTTCTTCTTTGCTACTTTAAGCGATGAAAAAACATCAATAAAGTCGATGCAACAGATCCAGCGGCCCGCCCAGCTCTGTCAACCCTCCACTTCAAAGGACTGTTTCCATGACCTCCAACACTTCCAAGGTCGCCGTCATCACAGGCGCCTCCAGCGGCATCGGTGCAGCGCTCGTCAAGGCTTACCGCAAGGCCGGTTTCCGGGTCGTCGCCAACTCGCGCTCGATGGGCGCCAGCGCGGATCCGGACATCCTGGCGATCGCGGGCGACGCCGCGGAGTCCGCAACGGCCGACCGGATCTTCAGCGAGGGCGTGGATCGCTTCGGCCGCATCGACACTCTGGTCAACAACGCCGGGATCTTCACGGCCAAGCCTTTCACCCAGTTCACCGGCGAGGACTGGGCGGCGAACATCGGCACTAACCTGGCCAGCTTCTTCCACATCAGCCAACTGGCTCTGAAGCGGATGGAAGCGCAGGGCTCGGGCCACATCGTCCAGATCACGACGAGCCTCGCCGAGCAGCCGATCAACGGCGTGCCGTCGGTACTCGCGTCCCTGACCAAAGGCGGACTGAACGCCGCCACCAAGTCGCTGGCCATCGAATACGCGTCGCGTGGCATTCGCGTGAATGCGGTCTCTCCCGGCATCATCAAGACGCCGATGCATCCGGCGGAGAACCACGCCATGCTTGGCGGCCTGCATCCGCTGGGCCGAATGGGCGACATCGAGGACATCGTCGATGCCGTGCTGTTTCTCGAGAAGGCTTCATTCGTGACGGGTGAAATCCTGCACGTCGACGGTGGCCAAGCCGCTGGTCACTGGTGAATTCGCAAACCGCAGTGACCCAACATGCCCTACATCAAGATTGAAATCACGCGCGAAGGCGTCACTCAGGACCAGAAGAAGCAGTTGATCGCTGGCGCCACGGAACTGATGGTGCGCGTGCTGGACAAAGACCCGGCCACCACCTTCGTGGTGATCGATGAAGTGGATCTCGACAACTGGGGCGTGGGTGGCCGCACCGTTGCCGAACTGCGCCGCGAACAAGCCGCAGCCCGACGAACCTGAGGGGCTGGCTCGGAGCGAGACGCCAGCGGGGTACCTCGCGCCGCAGCCCCGGCTAGCGCTGGCCGAAGATCGCGGAGCCGATCCGAACCATGGTGCTGCCGGCGGCGACTGCGGCTTCGAGGTCGCCCGACATTCCCAAAGACAGCGTGTCGACCTCGATCCCGGCCGCCCGAATCTGCTCGAACACCGCCCCGGCGAGCAGGAACAGCGCGCGCTGCGCCGCGAAAACCGGAGCCGGTTCAGGGATCGCCATCACCCCGCGCAGCCGCAAACGTGGCAACGCCGCCACAGCGCGCGCCAGGGCCAGCGCTTCCCCGACCGCCACACCCGACTTATTGGCCCCGCCGTCCACATTCACCTGCAGGCACACCTGCAAGGGCGGAAGATCCGCAGGCCGCTGCTCGGCGAGGCGCTCGGCGATCTTGAGTCGATCAATGCTGTGCACCCAGTCGAAATGTTCCGCCACCACACGCGTCTTGTTGCTCTGCAGCGGGCCGATGCAGTGCCATTCGAGCTGGCCGCGCAGATCGGCCAAGGCTTCGATCTTGGCGACGCCTTCCTGCACGTAGTTCTCGCCAAAGGCCTTCTGACCAGCCGCGTGGGCCTCGCGCACGGCCTCGGCTGGAAAGGTCTTCGAAACCGCAAGCAAGTGCACGCTCGCAGGATCGCGTCCGACTGCTGTGCACGCGGTCACGATTCGAGCCTGAACTTGCTGGAGCTTGTCGCCAATCATCGTCATAATCTTCAAAGTCGTATCAAAACGTCACCAAGGAATTGCGTGGACATTACCCAACTGCTCGCTTTCAGCGTCAAGAACAAGGCGTCCGACTTGCATCTGTCGTCCGGCCTTCCACCCATGATCCGGGTGCACGGCGACGTGCGGCGCATCAATGTCGACGCGCTCGACCACAAGGCCGTTCACGCCATGGTGTACGACATCATGAGCGACACGCACCGCAAACATTACGAAGAGTTCCTCGAGGTCGACTTCTCGTTCGAGATCGACGGCTTGGCGCGCTTCCGGGTGAACGCCTTCAACCAGGCGCGTGGCGCTGCGGCGGTGTTTCGGACCATTCCGTCCAAGATCCTGACGCTGGAGCAACTCAACGCGCCCAAGATTTTCGGCGACCTCGCGCTCAAGCCCCGTGGCCTGGTACTCGTGACCGGCCCAACCGGCTCCGGCAAGTCGACCACGCTGGCCGCGATGATCAACTTCCTCAACGAAACCGAGTACGGCCACATCCTGACGGTCGAGGACCCGATCGAGTTCGTGCACGAATCCAAGAAGTGCCTGATCAACCAGCGCGAAGTCGGGCCCATGACGCTTTCCTTCGCCAACGCGCTGCGCTCCGCGCTGCGTGAAGACCCGGACGCGATCCTGGTCGGCGAAATGCGCGACCTCGAAACGATCCGCCTCGCGATGACCGCGGCCGAAACGGGCCACCTCGTGTTCGGCACGCTGCACACCTCGTCGGCCGCCAAGACCATCGACCGGATCATCGACGTCTTCCCCGGCGAAGAGAAGGAAATGATCCGCGCGATGCTGTCGGAGTCGCTCCAGGCCGTGATCTCGCAGACGCTGTGCAAGACCAAGGACGGCCAGGGCCGCGTCGCCGCGCACGAGATCATGCTGGGCACGCCCGCCATCCGGAACCTGATCCGCGAGGGCAAGGTGGCGCAGATGTATTCGTCGATCCAGACCGGCAGTGGCCAGGGTATGCAGACGCTGGACCAGAACCTCACGGACCTCGTGCGCCGCAGTGTCATTTCCTCCGCAGAAGCGCGGGGCAAGGCAAAGATCCCCGAGAATTTCCCTGGCTGACCAGCCCTGAAACCGCCGCACCCGGAGCACCCAAATGGAACGCGATCAAGCCAGTCAGTTCATCAACGACCTGCTGAAGCTCATGGTGAGCCGCAATGGCAGCGACTTGTTCATCACGGCCGAGTTTCCGCCGGCGATCAAGGTCGACGGCAAGGTCACCAAGGTGTCGCAGCAGGCGCTCGGAGCCCAGCACACGCTGGCGCTCACCCGCTCCATCATGAACGACCGCCAGACGGCCGAGTTCGAGCGTACCAAGGAATGCAACTTCGCGATCTCGCCGACCGGCATCGGCCGTTTCCGCGTCAACGCCTTCGTGCAGCAGGGCAAGGTCGGCATGGTGCTGCGGACCATTCCCGCCAAGCTGCCGACCATCGACGGCCTGGGCATGCCGCAGGTCCTCAAGGATGTGGCGATGACCAAGCGCGGCCTCACCATCCTGGTCGGCGCGACCGGCTCGGGCAAGTCGACCACGCTCGCCGCGCTGATCGACTGGCGCAACGAGAACTCCTTCGGCCACATCGTGACGGTGGAAGACCCGGTCGAATTCGTGCACCCGCACAAGAACTGCGTGGTGACGCAACGTGAAGTCGGCATCGACACCGACAGCTGGGAAGCCGCGCTGAAGAACACGCTGCGTCAGGCACCCGACGTGATCCTGATGGGCGAAATCCGCGACCGCGAGACCATGGAGCACGCCGTGGCCTTTGCCGAAACGGGCCACCTGTGCATGGCCACGCTGCACGCCAACAGCGCCAACCAGGCGCTGGACCGGATCATCAACTTCTTCCCCGAAGAGCGCCGCGCACAGCTGCTGATGGACCTGTCGCTGAACCTGCGCTCGCTGGTGTCCCAGCGCCTGATTCCGACCGAAGACGGGCATGGACGCATCGCCGCCGTCGAGATCCTGCTGAACACGCCGCTGATCTCCGACATGATCTTCAAGGGCGAGGTCGGCGAGATCAAGGAGATCATGAAGAAGAGCCGCAACCTCGGCATGCAGACTTTCGACCAGGCGCTGTTCGACCTGTTCGAAGGCAATGCGATCAGCTTCGAGGACGCGATCCGCAATGCCGACTCGGCGAACGACCTTCGCTTGCAGATCAAGCTCAATAGCCAGCGCGCCCGAACGACCGACCTCTCGGCCGGAACCGAGCACTTCGCGATCGTCTAGGGCGCGGCCCATGGGGCGATAAGCTATCGCCCCATGAGCAGCCTCAACCCTAAATCCTACGACTCCATCCCCTCGCAAAAGGTCGCCTTCCTCGGCCTGGGCGTGATGGGCTATCCCATGGCCGGCCACCTCGCGCTGGCTGGCCACGACGTGACGGTCTACAACCGGACCGACGCCAAATCCATCGCCTGGCAGCAGGAATTCAAGCCGCAGGCCAAGGGCACCCTGACCCACTCTGCCACGCCGCGGGGCGCGGCCTCCAATGCGGACATCGTCTTCTGCTGCGTCGGCAACGACGACGATCTTCGTTCGGTCGTGCTCGGCGACAACGGCGCCTTCGCGGGCATGGCCAAGGGATCGGTGTTCGTCGATCACACCACGGCTTCGGCCGACGTGGCGCGTGAACTCTCTAAGGCCGCGATCGAACGCGGCCTGCAGTTCATCGACGCCCCCGTCTCGGGCGGCCAGGCCGGTGCGCAGAACGGCGTGCTGACGGTGATGTGCGGCGGCGACTCGGCCACCTTCGATCGCGTCAAGCCCGTGACGGCCGCCTTCGCGCGCGCCGTCACCCGGGTGGGCGAGAGCGGCGCGGGCCAGCTCGCGAAGATGGTCAACCAGATCGCGATCGCCGGACTGGTGCAAGGCCTCTCCGAAGCCATCGCCTTCGGCCAGCGCGCCGGACTCGACATGAACGAAGTGCTCGGCGTCATCGGCAAGGGCGCAGCGCAGAGCTGGCAGATGGACAACCGCGGCAAGACCATGATCGAAGGCAAATTCGATTTCGGCTTTGCGGTCGACTGGATGCGCAAGGACCTCGGCCTCGTGCTCGACGAAGCCAAGCGCAACGGCGCCCGGCTTCCGGTGACAGCGCTGGTCGACCAGTTCTACGCCGATGTGCAGCAGTCCGGCGGCAATCGCTGGGACACGTCGAGCCTGATCACCCGGCTCAAGTAAAGAAAAGAGGCGCCGCCTCAGCGGACGGGCGACGTCGTCGCACCGCCGGAAGGCGTCGACGGCAGCGGCTCCATCGGCGGCAGCGGCACGCGCGAACTCGAAGCCCCGCCTGTTCCACCTGTTCCACCCTGCGTGGCGCCGCCTTGCGAGGGCTGCTGCTGTGGCTGGCTCTGGATGTTCGCCAGATCCTGCTCGCTGACGATCTCCACCACGCGCACGACCTTCGTCACGCCCGACACGCCACGCGCGATATCGGTGGCGCGATCGGTCTCGCGGCGGGTGGCGATGCCCATCATGTACACCGTGCCCCGCTCGGTCACGACCTTGAACGAATTCGCGAAGACGTCCTTCGCATCGAGCAGCGAGGCCTTCACCTTGCCGCTGATGAAGGTGTCGTTCGAACGATCCTGGAAGCTCGCCGGCGGGCCGACCGTCAGCTCGTTGACGACCGAGCGCACGTTGTCGACGCGGCGGACCACCTCCTCGACCTTGACGCGATCCGCCTCCGTGCCTACCGAGCCCGTCAGCAGGACCTGACGGTTGAAGCTCGTGATGGTGACGTACATGTTGTCGTTGGCGATCTCGCGGATGCGCGCGCCGCCACGCAGTTCGATGCCCTGGTCATCCACCTGCGCGCCGGAGCTGCGGCGGTCCGTCGCCACCATGCCCACGCCAACAGCCGCGGCCCCTCCGACGACCAGCGGAACGCAGGCGGAAAGGCCGGCGACCAATACGGCGCCTGCAGCCAATGCCATCGCGATGCGTTGAGTGGATCTCGTCGTCATAGATAGGACCTTCCAGTGCTTGTGGGTGTGAGATGGATGATGCGCAGGCCGGCCGAGGCATCCCATTCGGAAACCTGTTTGACGTCCTGCTGCTGGATGAGTGGGGTCGGTGCGCAAAAGTTCTGTCCCGGGCTCACGCCGGTCAGTGCCTTGCCAGCTCCCTGTCTCCGATCGCGGCGAGTTTAGCCCAGCGAATTCGAAGGCCCGTTACCGCGTGTCATCGCCCAGCTCCTACACGCAGCCATCAAGGTGCTTCCCTACAATTCGCGCTCGTCGGCGGCTCGCCCACCGGGTGGTGGCGCAGTTGTTGCAGGTCTCGATTCGTGTCGGTTCGCAGGTGGCGAACGAGGAAGGATTCACCTTGAAGCAAGCCCCTGGGTCGCAGACGCAATTTCTCCGAAAGATGACGGGCGCCATCGCGGCGCTGGTCCTCGGCGGATGCAACTCCTTCGCACCGGTCAACCCGCCCATCGACCATGTCGACCTAGACAGCGGCTACCGCGTCGGCAACATGCTGAAGCGCACCCACGGCGTCAAAAACGATGCGGACACGCTGTTTCTCCTGACCTTCTCGGGCGGCGGCACGCGCGCGGCGGCGTTCTCCTATGGCGTGCTCGAAGAACTGCGGCGCACGAACGTCATGGTGAAGGGCCAGCCGGTCAATCTCCTGTCGGAGGTCGATGCCATCGCCGGCGTCTCCGGCGGCAGTTTCACCGCGCTGGCCTACGCGCTCTATGGCGACCGGCTGTTCACGGAATACGAGCCGCGCTTCCTCAAGCGCAATGTGCAGGGTGCCCTCACCTGGGGCGCGCTGAATCCCCTCAACTGGTTTGCGCTGGGCAGCGGCCTCTACGGGCGCTCGGAGTTCGCGGCCGACTACTACGACCAGATCCTCTTCGGCGGCGCGACCTTCGATGACCTCCTCGACAAGCCCACGCCCGTGACCGCCGTCACCGGCACGGACCTCTCGACCGGCGCGCGCTTTCCGTTTTCTCAAGACCACTTCGACCTGCTGTGCTCCGACCTGGGCAAGGTGAGGCTGGCGCGCGCAGCCGCAACCTCGTCCGCCGTGCCCGCCGTGTTGTCGCCGGTCACGTATCACAACTACGGTGGCACCTGCGGTGCGGTCATGCCCGCGTGGGTGAAGGACGTCACCAAGGCCGAGGGCCCCGAGCGCCCGGCTGGCCGCGCCCTGCTGCGCTACCGGGACATCCAGAGCTTCCAGGACAGCAAGAACCGCCCGTATCTCCACGTGGTCGACGGCGGCGTCTCCGACAACCTCGGCTTGCGCGGGCTTCTCGAAGCGCTGGAAGAGGTGGAAGCGAGCCCGGCCTTCCAGCAGCAGGTAGGGCTGCAGCACATTCGCCGGATCGTGGTGGTGGTGGTCAACTCGCGCTCGGCGCCGGACACAGATTGGGATCGCCGAGCCATTGCGCCGGGGATCGTCTCGCAGCTGCTGCAATCCTCGAGCGTGCCGATCGACCACTTCTCCTATGAGTCGGTCGAGCTGCTAAAGGACATTGCCCAGCGCTGGGCCGACAAGCGCGAGCTGGCGGTGGCCGAGCTGCGGCTGGGCGGGATGTCAAAGGCCCAGGCCGAGGCGTCGGTGATGAAGCTGAGCTTCGACGCCATCGACGTGAGCTTTGATGAAATCCAGGATCCCGAGGAAAAGCGCTACTTCATGAACCTGCCCACCAGCTTCGTGCTGCCGGACGAGGCCGTGGACCGTCTGCGCGCACTCGGTGGACGGCTGCTGCGCGAATCGCCGACCTATCGAGACCTGCTGAAGAGGATCGACGCCACCAACCCGCCGTCGAAACAGGGCGCCGCCGCCGCGCAGTGAATCCGGCTCAGGCCGACAGGAGCGAGGAATCGCTGTCCTGGTCGCCGAGCAATTGCGCGTCGACGCCGTCGCACAGGCAGTGCAGCGTCAGCAGGTGCACCTCGTGGATGCGCGCCGCGCGCTCGTGCGGCACGGTGACCTGGACGTCGGTTTCGCGCAGCGCGCGCCCTACCGCCCCACCCGAGCCGCCGCCCGAGCTGCCGGCGTTGCCGAGCAGTGCGACGACCGTCATGTCCCGCGCATGGGCCGCTTCGACCGCCGCCAGCACCGCGGCGGACTGGCCGCTCGCGCTCAGGACGAGCAGCACGTCGCCGGCCTGGCCGAGGGCGCGGACCTGCCGCGCGAAGCGGTCGGCGTCGAGTGCATCGGGCGTGTCGGCCGCGGGATCGGTCGGGTCGCCAGGCAAGGCGATCGCGGCCAGCTCGGGGCGATCGCGCTCGAAACGGCCGACGAACTGCGAAGCGAACTGCGCCGCCAGAAAGCCGGAGACGCCCGCGCCGCACGCGAGGATCTTGCCTCCGCTGGTGACGCACGCGAGCAGCGCCTGCATCGCTTGCGAAATGGGTTTACCGAGAAGGGGGCCTGCCTGGTACTTCAGGTCGGCGCTGTCGATGAAATGCTGCTGGATGCGTTGCTCAAGCATGGGGCGGGATGATAACTGCGCGATGGAGCGCGCTCAGTGAAACAAAACGTGTACCGCAATGGAGCCGGGATCGGCCCGATGGGTTCCGCGAACGGCTCAACCCGCATCGAACGCAGCCTGGAGCCACTCGATGTGCTCCTCGATCAACACGACGTCGAATCGGCATGGCGGCAGCACGCGAAGCCGGCTGATGTAGTGTCGCGCCGCGAAGATGATGCGGCGCTGCTTCACGCCGGTGATGCTGCCGCCGGCGCCGCCATGCGTGCCGCTCGCGCGCTGTCGCACCTCGACGAACACCAGCGTGCCATCGCGCGGATCGCGCATGATCAGGTCGATCTCGCCGCCGCCGCGGCCGGGGGTTCGATAATTGCGCGCGACCAGGCTCAGGCCCGCCGCCTGCAAGTGGTCGAGCGCGGCGTCTTCCGCCGCGTCGCCTCGCTGCTTTGTCGTCACCTGCGGCGACCTCCCTGTCGTCTTGTTCTGGAGAAACCCATTGACCTCACTCGCACCCGCTTCGTTCGGCGCTGCCCTGCAGGCCGCGCGCGATGCCGCGGGCGCGCAGCATTATCCGCAGGCGACGCTCTACGTGGTCGCGACGCCGATCGGCAACCTGGCGGACATCACGCTGCGCGCGCTGCACGTCCTGCAGATCGTCGATGCCGTGGCGTGCGAGGACACCCGCCACACGCAAAGCCTGCTGCGCGCCTATGGCATCGAGCGCACATCCGCCCAGCTCATGGCACTTCACCAGCACAACGAGGCCGAGGCTGCACAGGCCGTGATCGCCAGGCTGGCGAACGGTGAGCGCGTTGCCTACGTCAGCGACGCCGGCACGCCCGGCGTGAGCGACCCTGGCGCACGCCTGGTTGCCGCAGTGCGCGAGGCGGGTTACCGCGTGCTGCCCTTGCCCGGCGCCAGCAGCGTGACGACCCTGGTCGGTGCGGCGGGTCTGGTGGCGACGGGCGACGCCGGCAGCGCATTCGTCTTCGCGGGCTTCCTGCCCAGCAAGACAGGCGAGCGCGATGCCGCCGTGCTCGAACTGGCCGACGAGCCTCGCAGCGTGGTGCTGCTCGAAGCGCCTCATCGCATCGAGGCGCTGGCGCGCGCGCTGACGACCCTCGGCGAGCGACAGATCACCGTGGGCCGCGAGCTCACGAAGCAATTCGAGGAAATCGCGACCGTCACCGCGTCCGCCCTGCCCGACTGGTTTGCGGCAAGCCGCGACCGCACGCGCGGCGAGTTCGCACTGGTGCTGCATCCCAAGCCTGCGACGGCCGACGACGGTGTCGAAGGCGAGCGCGTGCTGCGCCTGCTGCTGGCCGAACTGCCGGTCAAGAGCGCGGTGCGCGTGGCAGCCGAGATCAGCGGCGCACCGCGCAATGCGCTTTACGACGCGGCCCTGCGCATCCGCGAAGAGCCCAACGACTAGGCGCTCGCCGCCCTTCGCGATCAGCCGTCGAGTTCGGGATACGCCCGGAAGATGCCGTCCTCGTTGAAGGGGATGCGGCGAGGGCTCTGCAGATACTCTTGCACCCGCTGGCGGCGGCTCACGTTCGTCGCGAGCTTAGCGACGACGGGCGTCCGCGCGAGTGCCCGCGCCGTCGCCTTCGGAAACGCGTAGCGCAACCCCGCCACGAGTTGGAACAGCGACAGGTCGGCGTAGGTCAGCACGTCGCTGACCAGATGCAGGTCACCGGCGGGATTGCGCTGCAGGATCAGCTCGAACCAGTCGAGGAACTTGGGAATGCGCTCTTCGCGAAACGCCTTCGCCCTCTCCAGCGCCGCCTCGCGCTGGTCTTCGTAGTAGAGGCCCGTCGACAGCGGGTGGTGCGTGTCGTGCGCCTCGGCCACCGCATCGGCGATGGTGAGCTGCAACTGGTGCGCCCAGATCCCGTCGGCGTCGCCGACACCCGCCAGCCCCAGGCGCGGACCCAGGTACAGGAGGATCGCCGCGGTCTGCCCGACGACGATGTCGCCATCGACCAGGAAGGGCGGCGCGAACGAGGGACGCGGATTGCCTGGATCGGCCATGCGGCGCCCCAGCCCTGCCTCACCGCCGCCTTTCGAAGGCGGTTCGCGCGCCACGTCGACATAGGCCGCGCCGGCAGCCTCCAGCGCCAGACGCACGAATTCGCCGCGGCCCTGGATCGTGGGCCAGTAGTGCAGTTGGTACGTCACAAGCCCTCCGCGCAACGAGCCGCCGTGAAAGCCGGGCCTACTGCCCGACCACCGACCAGCCCGCCTGCTGGTTCGTCTTGTCGTTCTCGTATTCCCAGCGCGTGCCGCAGGCGTCGCAGCGGTAGCTGGTCAGCGTGACCGTGTGGCTGCCGCCATCTGCATCGCTGCGCACGGCCTTGCGGCTGGACTGCTGCACGAGTTCGGCGTGCCCCGGCGCGCGGCGCCAGTTCCGCTGGATGCCAGCGCAGGAGGCGCAGAGCGTCATCTTCTTCAGCTCGGCGGCTCTTTGGTTGCTCTCGTTCGTCATGCGGCCTCTGCTTCCCTTGGATTGATCATTCGATCGGGCATGTTAACGACGCGACAGCGATGCCAATGCCAGCGCCAGCCTGGCACCCACCTCGGCGTTGTGCTTGACGAGCACGATGTTGGTCGCGAGGCTGCGCCCGCCCGTCAGCGCCTTGATGCGCGCCAGCAGGAAGGGCGTCACCGCCTTGCCGGTGATGCCTTGCGCCTTGGCCTCGTCGAGCGCCTGCCGCGTCAGCGCGTCGATCTCCTCGCGCGGCATCGCGGCTGACTCGGGGACCGGCGTGCTCAGCACGACGCCGCCTGCAAGCCCCAGATCCCACTTGGTGCGGATGAAGCGGGCCTGCGCCTCCGCATCGTCGAACCTGTAGTCCGCCCGAAAACCGCTGTCGCGCGTGTAGAAGGCCGCGAAATTGTCCTGCTCGCAACTGAGTACCGGCACGCCGCGCGTTTCCAGGTATTCGAGCGTGAGCCCGATGTCGAGGATGGACTTGGCGCCCGCGCACACCACGGCCACCGAGGTCTTCGCCAGCTCCTGCAGGTCCGCCGAGATGTCGAAGCTCTCTGACGCACCGCGGTGCACGCCGCCGATGCCGCCGGTCACGAAAACCTCGATGCCTGCGAGCGCCGCGCAGATCATCGTGCCGGCCACCGTGGTCGCGCCGAGCCCGCCGCTGGCAAGCACGGCCGGCAAGTCGCGGCGGCTGACTTTCTGCGCCTCCTTCGAGCGGCCGAGCAGTTCCAGTTCGTCATCGGACAGGCCGATGCGGATGCGTCCGCCGATCACCGCGATCGTCGCGGGGTCGGCGCCCAGACCGCGGATCAGCCCTTCCACTTCGCGCGCCGTGCGGACGTTTTCCGGGTACGGCATGCCGTGTGCAATGATGGTCGATTCGAGCGCCACGACCGGGCGTCCGGCGGCCTGCGACGCAGCCACGGGAGCACTGAAGGTCAGCCAGGAGCGGGCAAGTTCGGGAGCCATCGGGGTGTCTCTATCTCCAAAGGCCAATGCGCCGATCCGCATTCGGGAGGGGTCGGAGCCTCCCCTCGGGGGGGCCACTTTTGCGGAGTATCCGAGCATACTGCCGGCTCCGCCATCCTCCCCCAACCCATTCCCACAAGGAGCTTGACCATGCCCTTCATCACCACCAAAGACGGCACCGAGATCTACTACAAGGACTGGGGCCAGGGCCAACCCATCGTCTTCTCGCACGGCTGGCCCCTGTCGGCGGACGACTGGGACAACCAGATGCTCTTCTTCCTGGCGCAGGGCTATCGCGTGATCGCGCACGACCGGCGCGGCCACGGCCGATCGACGCAGACGTGGACTGGCAACGAGATGGACACCTACGCAGACGACCTCGCCGCGCTCACCGCCGCGCTGGACCTGAAGGACGCGATCCACGTCGGCCACTCCACCGGCGGCGGCGAAGTGGCGCGCTACCTAGGACGCCACGGCACGAAGCGTGTCGCCAAGGCCGTGCTGATCGGCGCCGTGCCGCCGATCATGGTGAAGTCAGAGGCCAACCCGGGCGGCCTGCCTATCGACGTGTTCGACGGCATCCGCGCCGGCGTCGCCGGCAACCGAGCCGAGTTCTACCGCGACATCACCCTGCCCTTCTATGGCTACAACCGCCCCGACGCGAAGATCTCCGAGGGCATCCGCCAGAACTGGTGGCGGCAGGGAATGATGGGCGGCATCAAGGCGCACTACGACTGCGTCAAGGCCTTCTCCGAAACCGACTTCACCGAAGACCTGAAGAAGATCGACGTGCCGACCTTCGTCATGCACGGCGACGACGACCAGATCGTGCCCATTGCCGATTCGGCGCTGCTGTCGTCGAAGCTGGTGAAGGGTGCGGAGCTGAAGGTGTACCCGGGGCTGCCGCACGGGATGTGTGCGACGCATCCGGATGTGATCAACGCCGACCTGCTCGCGTTCATCAAGGGCTGATTGAGCGTTTGTTCCTGCGGCCGATGCCGGCCGCCTCGAAGGAGAGAACCATGAGCACTGCCTTGCTGCTGGTCGACCCGTACAACGACTTTCTGTCCGAGGGCGGCAAGCTGCAAGGCCGCGCCAAGGCCGTGATCGACCAGACGGACACGATCGCGAACATGCGCCAGGTCGTCGCGGCTTGCAGGAAGGCGGGCATCCGCGTGTTCTATGTGCCGCATAACCGCTCGAAGCCTTCGGACTTCAGCGGGTGGGCGCATCCGACGCCCTATCAGCTGGGCGGGCATCGCATCCAGCTATTTGCCGAAGGCACCTGGGGGGCGGAGTGGCATCCGGATTTTCAGCCGGAGGCTGAGGACGTGATGATCAAGGAGCATCGCGGGTCGAGCGGGTTTGCGAATACTGATTTGGATATTCAGTTGCGACAGCATGGGGTGAGCAAGGTGGTGCTGATCGGGTTGCTGGCGAATACCTGCATCGAGACGACGGGGAAGTTCGCGGTGGAGCTGGGGTATCACGTGACGCTCGTGCGTGATGCGACCGCGGCGTTTTCCATGGAGGCGATGAAGGTCGCGCATGAGATCAACGGGCCGACGTATGCGCATGCGATCGTGACGACCGCCGAGTTGCTCGCGACATGGAGCGGCGGCGAAAGTGGGTGACACGGCCGAGGGTCAGGCACGCACTGCCGCGGCTCGACTCTCATCCTCTTGATCGAGGAAGGCACGGGCGGCGGGCCCCGTGAGAAGCACAAGGTCGACGCCCTGTTTCGCCAATTGCGCCCGCACGTCGGCCGTTCGAACCGTGCGCCTGATTGCGGCGGCCAGCTTGTCGACGATCGCGCCGGGAGTCCCCGGTGGTGCGTAGACACCGTCGATCTTGCCGCCGCATTTTTTCAGCCACTCGATGCGGCCTTGGAGGTCCGGCGCCGGCGTGGACGAATTCACCACCACGCCGCAAGGCAACAGGCTGACCAGCGCCACGGGCACGAAGGCGACGCGCGGGTTGCTCGGGAGCTGGTTGAAGAGGTGCGGCGCGATCGACATCGTCGTGTTGCTGCTCATAAGCAGCGTGTAGCCGTCCGGCGCCGCGCGCGCCACTGCCGCGAGTCCCAGCGTGCCACCCACGTCCGGTCTGCTGTCGAAGTCGACCGACTGACCGAACTCGACACCGAGCTTGCCAGCGACCATCCGCGCGATGTTTTCGATGGCGCCGCTGCGTAAGGAGTCGACAACCATGCGGATCGGGCGGGTGGGGTAGGTCGAGGCAGGTGGCTCGAACGCCTGGGCGGTCTGCCGCAAGGAGGATGTGGCGGCGAGGGTGAGGTGTCTGAGTAAGTGGTGCATGGTGTCTCCCTGAAAACCCGTTGCTGGAACTGCCGCGAAGAGCCCCACGTTTCGCGCGTACAGATGCGCGAGTTGACGAGACCCGCATCACATCCAAGGCCCTGCGCTTCGCAGCCATAATATCCTGAAACGGGATATTCCAAAACGGGATGTACTTTCGCCCGCGTGCCCCGTGGACTGCAACCCAATCCCTATTCGAAACTTCGGCAACTGCTCGCGCAAGCGCGCAGTGAAGCAGCGTTGACGCAGTCGCAGGTAGCGAATCGCTTGAAGCGACCCCAGTCCTTTGTGTCGAAATACGAGAATGGAGAGCGGCAACTCGACGTGGTCGAATTCATGGATGTGTGCAAAGCGCTCGGCGTTTCACCAGCGGCGCTGATCAATCAGCTTTTATGAGCACTGTTTGTCTGCGCACTGACGACACGCCGTCCTTGTTCGATGGCCACATGGACCGTTGGCTGAGAGATCTGCTCCAAGCAAAGCGAGCCGACCGCGGCCAAGCGTGCTGCCAAGTTGGACGCACGCACTCGCAAGACTAATAGTGCGTGGACTTTGGGAGAAACGAAAAAGGCCGGAAGCATTTGCATGCTTCCGGCCTCAAATTTGGTCCCGCCGCCAGGAATCGAACCTGGATCTCAGCCTTCGGAGGGCCGAATTCTATCCGTTGAAATACAGCGAGATGGGTGTCCCCTGACCATGTCAGAAGCCCTCCATTATCGCCTATCAGGCGCCGCTCGCCAAAGGTCTGACAAATCCCAGCCCTGACAGGTAGACCCGAAAGGTCCGCCGCCCGGTCGACACCAGGTCGAAGGCCTCGGGGTCCAGCAGCCAGTCCTGGATCAATCCGCTGATCAGCGCATGCAGCCCCAGCGCCGCCGCAGCGGCCGGGATCGGCAGCCGGATGCGGGCGCGGCGGGCGCCGGCGAGCATGGCTTTCTCGAAATCGATCACGCAGGCGTTGCGTGCGTCCAGGTGCCGTTGATGCACCGATTGCATGTCGTGCGTGTATTCGACCTTGTGCGTGGCGATGTCGAAAACGCGGCGCACCTGGGGGTCGGAGGTCATCAGTTTCAGGGCCTCGGCCATCATGCGTTCGACGTCCTCGATGGGGTCGGCTTCGGGGCCACCGGCCACCTGCTGCGCGGCTGCCTCCAGCGGCAGCTTGACGCGGTCCATCATGGCGTTGAACAGGTCCGCCTTGTCCTTGAAGTGCCAGTAGATCGCGCCGCGCGTGGCTCCAGCCTGCTGCGCGATCTGCTGCAGCGAGGTCTGCGATACCCCCTGGGCCTGGAAGAGCACTTCGGCGGCATCGAGCAACCGATGCCGCGTCTCGAGCGCCTCTTCCTTTGTACGACGAACCACTTAGTCTCCCTTCTTAGAATGCGCAATTGCGCACGGCTGTCACTATACATGCATGAATGTATGTAAACTACAGCCCTTTCCCGATGGTCATGTTCGCCGTGTTGCTTTAGGCGCTGGCGCGAACCATGCATCGTCATCTTCCTCGCTTCAAAGGAATCGCATGCCCGTCCTGCATGTCTCGCGCCACTCATTGTTCTCCCCGCGCCTCGCAGCCGCTGCCGCCGCCACCGCCGTGCTTCTGGCACTGACGGCCTGCGGCAAGGGCGCCGCCCCGGGAGCCGGTGGCGCCGCGCCGCCACCGCCCGAAGTCGGCGTGGTGGTCGCCACGCCGACCAACGTCGGCCTGATCACCGAACTGCCGGGCCGGCTCGAAGCCTCGCGCGTTTCGCAGGTGCGTGCCCGTGCGGCCGGCATCCTGCTCGAAAGGCTGTTCAAGGAAGGCAGCGACGTGAAGGCGGGCCAGCCGCTGTTCCGCATCGATCCGGCCCCCTACGCCGCAGCCCAGCGCAGCGCTGAGGCCAGCCTGGCGCGCGCCGAAGCCAATGCGGCGCAGGCGAAGGCGCTGGCCGAGCGCTACAAACCGCTGGTCGCAGCCAACGCGGTCAGCAAGCAGGAATACGACAACGCGGTGGCGGCGCAGAAGACGGCCGAGGCCGACGTGGGCGTGAGCCGCGCCGCGCTGACGACCGCCAAGATCAACATGAGCTACGCCGCCGTGACCGCGCCGATTTCCGGCCGCATCGGCCGCGCGCTGGTGACCGAAGGCGCGCTGGTGGGCCAGAACGACGCCACGGAGCTGGCCGTGATCCAGCAGATCGATCCGATGTACGTGAACTTCACGCAGTCGGCGACGGATGTGCTGCGTCTGCGCCGCGCCATGGAGGCCGGCCAGTTCAAGCGCGCGAGCGGCCCCAATGCCGCGAGCGTTCGCGTGGTGCTCGAAGACGGCACCGAATACGCGCTGCCCGGCCGGCTGCTGTTCTCCGACCTGACGGTCGACGCGACCACGGGCCAGGTCACGCTGCGCGCGGAGGTTCCCAATCCCAAGGGCGAGCTGCTGCCCGGCCTGTACGTGCGCGTGCGGCTGGAGCAGGCGCAGGCGGCCAACGCCATCACCGTTCCGCAGCAGGCTGTCACGCGCACGCAGCAAGGTGACACGCTGACCGTGGTCGAGCCCGACGGCAAGCTCAGCAAGCGCACGGTGAAGATCAGCGCCGCGCAAGACAACCAGTGGGTGGTGCTCGAAGGCCTGAAGGCCGGCGAACAGGTGATGGTCGACGGCTTCCAGAAGCTCCAGATGATGCCGCCCGGCACGCCCGTGAAGGCAGTGCCGTGGAAGGCCCCTGCACCGGCCACTCCTGCTGCCGCGGCAGCCGCCGCTCCGGCTCCCGCCGCGAAGCAGTAAGGAGCGCGCCCGCATGGCCAAGTTCTTTATCGACCGTCCGATCTTTGCGTGGGTGATCGCGCTGTTCATCATCGTGATGGGCAGCGTGGCGATCACGCAGCTTCCGATCTCGCAATACCCGCCGGTGGCTCCGCCGGCCATCGTCATCAACACGGCTTACCCCGGCGCCTCGGCCCAGACACTGGAAGACAGCGTGCTGTCGGTGATCGAGCGCGAGATGAACGGCTCGCCGGGTCTGATCTATATGGAGTCGGTCGCGCAGGCGGACGGCACCGGCACGATCACGATCACCTTCGAGACGGGCACCAATCCCGACCTCGCGCAGGTGGACGTGCAAAACCGCCTGTCGCGCGCCACCCCTCGCCTGCCGGCGGCGGTGACACAGCAGGGCGTGCGCGTGGACAAGTCGCGCAACAACTTCCTGCTGTTCACGATCCTCTCGTCGGACAACCCGGCCTACGACCCGATCGCGCTGGGCGACTACGCGGCGCGCAACGTGGTGCCTGAACTGCAGCGCGTGCCCGGCATCGGCCAGGCGCAGCTGTTCGGCACCGAGCGCTCCATGCGCATCTGGATCGATCCGGCCAAGCTGCAGGGCTTCAACCTGTCGCCGGCCGACGTGAACGCGTCGATCAGGGCGCAGAACGCGCAGGTGTCCTCCGGCATCATCGGCGACTTGCCGAATTCGCCCGGCCAGGCCATTGCCGCCACCGTGGTGGTCAACGGCCAGCTCACGACGGTCGAGCAGTTCGGCAGCATCGTGCTGCGCGCCAACACCGATGGTTCGGCGGTGCGGCTGCGCGACGTCGCGCGCATCGAGCTGGGTGGCCAGTCGTATTCGACGTCGGCGCGCCTGAATGGCGAGCCGGCCGTCGGTATCGGCGTCCAGCTCGCGCCGAACGGCAATGCGCTGGCTTCGGCCAAGGCCATCCGCGCCAAGATGGACGAACTCTCGCGCTTCTTCCCCGAAGGCGTGAAGTGGACCATCCCCTACGACAGCTCGCGCTTCGTGAGCATCTCGATCACCGAAGTGGTCAAGACGCTGTTCGAGGCCGTGGCGCTGGTGTTCCTGGTGATGTTCCTGTTCCTGCAGAACTGGCGCTACACGATCATCCCTACCATCGTCGTGCCGATCGCGCTGCTGGGCACTTTCGCCACGCTGCTTGCGCTGGGTTTCTCGATCAACGTGCTGACGATGTTCGGCATGGTGCTGGTGATCGGTATCGTGGTGGACGATGCGATCGTGGTGGTCGAGAACGTCGAGCGCATCATGAGCGAGGAAGGCCTCTCCCCGCTCGAAGCTACACGCAAGGCGATGCGGCAGATCTCGGGCGCCATCATCGGTGTGACGGTGGTGCTGATCTCGGTGTTCGTGCCGCTGGCCTTCTTCGCGGGTTCCACCGGCAACATCTACCGCCAGTTCTCGGCGGTGATGGTGGCGTCGATCGGCTTCTCGGCCTTCATGGCGCTGTCGCTGACGCCTGCGCTGTGCGCGACCTTGCTCAAGCCGGTGGAAGCCGGCCATCACCACGAGAAGAAGGGCTTCTTCGGCTGGTTCAATCGTGGGTTCTCGCGCACGGCCAAGGGCTACGAGAGCGTGGTGGCGCGCATCCTCAAGCGCGCGGCACGCTACCTCGTGATCTACGCGGCGATCATCGGCGCGGTCGTGGTCGTGTACCGCCAGTTGCCGACCTCCTTCCTGCCGCAGGAAGACCAGGGCAACATCATCATCAACGTGCAGCTGCCGCCGGGCGCGACGCAGGAACGCATGCTGTCGGTGATCAAGGACGTCGAGGCCTACATCCTCAAGCAGCCTGAAGTGCAGAGCATGGTCGGGGTGCTGGGCTTCAGCTTCTCGGGCCAGGGCCAGAACGCCGGTCTCGCCTTCGTGACGCTCAAGGACTGGGACAAGCGCCATGAGCAAAGCCAGTCGGCCGATGCCCTCGCGGGGCGCGCCTTCGGTGCGCTCTCCAGTGTGCGCGACGCCTTCATCTATCCGCTGAGCCCACCGCCCATTCCTGAACTGGGCAACGCGAGCGGCTTCACCTTCCGCCTGCAGGACCGCGCCGGCGCGGGCCACGAGGCGCTGGTGAATGCGCGCAACCAGTTGCTGGGCATGGCGAGCAAGAGCCCCATCCTCACACAGGTGCGGCCGGACGGGCTCGAAGACGCGCCGCAGCTGCAGATCGAGATCGACCGCGACAAGGCGAATGCGCTGGGCGTGACCTTCGATGCGATCAACACCACGCTGTCGACCGCCCTCGGTTCGACCTACGTGAACGACTTCCCCAACCGGGGTCGTCTGCAGCGGGTGGTGGTGCAAGCCGATGCGCCGGCGCGGATGCAGCCCGAGGATCTGCTCAAGCTCAACGCCAGCAACAGCAAGGGCTTGCCCGTGCCGCTGTCGGCCTTTGCGACGACGCGCTGGATCACGGGCGCTCAACAGACCGTGCGCTACAACGGCTATCCGGCGATCCGCATTTCGGGCTCGGCGGCACATGGTTTCAGCTCGGGCGCTGCGATGGCCGAGATGGAAAAGCTGGCCGCGCAACTGCCCCCGGGCTTCGGCTACGAATGGACCGGCCAGTCGCGCGAAGAAAAGCTCGCGGGCTCCCAGGCCATCATCCTCTACGGCTTCGCGATCCTGGCGGTGTTCCTGTGCCTGGCCGCGTTGTACGAGAGCTGGACAATCCCGCTGGCGGTGATCATGGTGGTGCCGCTGGGCGTGTTGGGCGTGCTGCTGGCGACGCTGTTCCGCTCGTTGGCGAACGACGTGTACTTCCAGGTGGGCCTGATCACGATCATCGGCCTCTCGGCGAAGAACGCGATTCTGATCATCGAGTTCGCCAAGGACCTGCAGGCGCAGGGCAAGGGCGTGATCGAGTCGGCACTGGCCGCGGCGCACCTGCGGTTCCGGCCGATCGTGATGACTTCGCTGGCCTTCGGCCTCGGCGTGCTGCCGCTGGTGCTGGCGACGGGCGCGGGCTCGGCGAGCCAGCGCGCGATCGGCACCGGCGTGCTGGGCGGCATGTTGACCGGCACGGCGCTCGCGGTGATTTTTGTGCCGGTGTTTTTCGTGGTCGTGCGCAGCCTGTTCAAGGGCAGCGAGCGCCAGCACGAGGCCGACAAGCGCCATGCGCAGGCGGCTGGGATCGAGGAAGCATGATGACCAAGTACACCCCCAGGCTTCGCGCACTTCGTGTCGCTACGCCCACCCCCTTGCAGGGGGCAACACCAGCGGCCCGGCAAAGCCGGTTCCGCGGTGTTTCACGAACTCGGCTCGCTGCGCTTGGCGCGGCACTTTTGATGAGCGGTTGTTCGCTGATTCCGAAGTACGAGCGGCCGGAGGCGCCGGTGCCGGCGGTTTTTCCGAATGCGCAGCCTTCGAGTGCGGGGGAGCCGCTGACTTCCACGATTGCGTGGCAGGACTTCTTCACGGATCCGCGGCTCCAGAAGCTGATCGAACTGGCGCTGGCCAACAATCGTGACCTGCGGATCTCGGTGCTCAACATCGAGCAGGCGCGCGCGCAGTTCCAGATCCAGCGCTCGGCCTTGTTCCCGGCAGTGGACGCGACTGCGAGCGGCACTCGGCAGCGGCCATCGCTGCTCGGGCCGGGAGTGTCCGAAAGCTACTCGGTCGGGCTGGGCTTCACGGCATGGGAGATCGACTTCTTCGGCCGCATCGCCAGCCTCAAGGACTCCGCGCTCGCGCAGTACCTCGCCACCGAGGAAGCACGCAAGGCGGCGCAGATCAGCCTGATCGCCGCCGTGGCCAACGGATGGCTCGCGGTGCTGGGCGATGACGAAGTGCTCGAGATCACACGCCAGACGATGGCGACGCGCGACGAGTCGCTCAAACTCACGAAGCTGCGCTTCGACAACGGCGTCTCGTCGGAGATCGACTTCCGGTTCGCGGAATCGCAGGCGGAAACGGCGCGCGCAGCCTATGCACAGCAGCAGCGCGTGCGCATGCAGAACGAGAACGCCCTCGCGCAATTGATCGGTGCCCCGGTGCCGCCCGAGGCGATCGTAGGCAGCAAGGAAGGGCTCAAGGCCCTGGCGCCGATGCAGGACCTGCCGGCCGGGCTGCCGTCCGACCTGCTGGGCGAACGCCCGGACATCCGCGCCGCCGAGCAACAGCTGATCGCGGCCAACGCCGACATCGGCGCGGCACGTGCGAACTTCTTCCCGCGCGTCACGCTGACCTCGTCCATCGGCACGGCGAGCACCGAGTTCTCGGGTCTCTTCAAGAGCGGATCGAAGGCCTGGGCGTTTGCGCCGCAGATCACCTTGCCGATCTTCAATGCGGGCGCCAACCAGGCCACCCTGGACTCGGCACGCGCTGGACGCGAGATCGCGGTGGCGCAGTACGAGAAGACCATCCAGACGGCATTCCGCGAAGTCGCCGACGCCCTCGCGGGCCGCGCAACCTTCGACGATCAGTTGCGCGCCCTCGTGGCGCAGACGAATGCCGAGGAGGTGCGCTTCAGGCTGTCGGACATGCGTTATCGCAACGGCATCGCCAGCGGACTCGACCTGCTCGACGCCCAGCGCTCGCTCTTCACGTCGCAGCTTGCAACGGCGCAGACGCGGCAATCGCTGCTGCAGAACCAGGTGACGCTGTACAAGACGCTGGGTGGCGGCTGGGCCACACATTGACGGGTGAAAGGGGGGCGCCCAGGGCGCCTCTCTATAATCGCCGGTTGATCCGAAAAAAGCCCCCGATACCGAGGACGCAATGAGCGCAGAACCGCACTACCAGGCGACAGAAGAAGCCCACACCGGCCCGATCAAGAACCCGAAGCAACTGCTGCTGGCGGTATTTTTCTCCTTCATTGCGCCCATCCTGATCATTGCAGCCCTCGTTTCGTACGTGGTCTCCGGCACCCATCCCTCGGGTTCCGCAGAGGGTGACAGCATGTCGCTCTACGGGGTTTCGAAGGAAGCCCGGGATCGCGAGATCGCAGAACGCCTCAAGAAGGTGGGTTCCATCGAGATCCGCGATGCCAACCGTCCCCTCGCCACCGGCGAAACCGTGTTCAAGGCCCAGTGTGTGGCTTGTCACGGCAGCCCGGGCATTCCCGGCGCACCCCACCTGAACGACGCTGCGGCCTGGGGCCCTCGCATTGGGCAGGGCTTTGCCACGCTGCTCGAGCATGCGCTGAAGGGCAAGGGCGCGATGCCTCCGCAAGGCGGCGGAGACTTCGAAGACCTCGAAATCGGCCGTGCCGTGGCCTACTTGGCCAATGCAGGGGGCGCCAAGTTCCCGACGCCCGAACGCCCGGCGGCGGGCGAAGCGGCCGCTGCAGCACCTGCCGCCGCCGATGCTGCGGCACCTGCGCCCGCCGCGGCGCCGGCAGCTCCCGCCGCCACCGCGACGAACGGCAAGTAAGAACCTCCGCCTCCCAGACAAGAAAGCCCGCGTCCTGCGGGCTTTTTCATTGCGCCGTTTTCGCTCAGCCCGGCGCAGCGGGCTTGGCCGGCTGGCTCGCGGCCGGGCTCATCACGTGCCCGAAGCGCGCAGGCAAATCCGCAGCGCGAACGTTTTCCGGCACCCAACGCCCCTGCTCGACGGCCTCGGCGGCCAGGCCCGTGTCCTGCGTGTGGATCAGGCCCAACCCGATGGGCGCAACCAGATAGAGCTTGCCCTCCTCGTCGAGCAGGCAGGCCGATGGCTCGACGGCCAGGCCCGAATGGGAGTTGACGGAGAAATCTCCGCCGAGCCGCCAGATCCAGGGTGCGGCTTCAAGCTCGACGTACACGCGCTGCGGACCGTTCTGGAAGAACCACTGCCCCTGCGCGTCATGCTCGTAGTTGCGCTGGATGAAGTCGATCAGCTTTTCGTGCTGCAGCAGCGAGCCCTTGGCAACGGGAAACGGCCCGGTGGCCTGCGTGCGGTCGTCGCGCAAGTACCAGTTGCCCCGTGCGTCGAGCCCGAGCCAGCCGTAGCAGTGCGGCACATTCGGCCACTTGGCAAGCGCCTGTTTGACGATGTCGTCCATTGGGCCATTTTGCTCCGCCCGGGAGCAGGCTGGGGATCAGCGTCCGGCCAGCCAATCGACGACGCGCTCGGGCATGCCTCGGACGTGCCCTGGCGGCGAGCCGAGCGGAAAACCGACGTGGCCGCCGTGCGCGGGCTGCCATAGCGTGACGTGGCTTCCGACCTCGCCCTTGCGCGGCAGGCTGCTCGCGGGGACGAAGGGATCGTTGGCGGCGTTCACCACGAGCGCGGGAACGCGGATCGTATGCAGAAGCGGCTTGGCCGAGCCCCGCGTCCAGTAGTCGTCCGTGTCGCGAAAGCCGTGCAGAGGTGCCGTGAAGACGTTGTCGAAGTCGTACAGATTCCGGGCCGCCAGGAGCTTGTCGCGGTCGAAAAGCCCAGGATGCTGCGCCAGCTTCGCCAGTGCCTTGGGCTTCATGGTCGACAGGAACATGCGTGTGTAGACCAGCCGATTGAAGCCCCGCCCGATGGCCTCGCCTCCCGCGGCGAGATCGAGCGGTGCCGAGATGGAAGCGACGGCGCTGACCAGCTTCGAGGCCTCGCCGCCCGCCTCTTCCGCCCAGCGCATCAGCGCATTGCCGCCGAGCGAGACGCCGGCCGCCAGCATCGACCCGCCGCCGTTCTGTTCCTGCCGAGCGCGCAGCCGAGCGAGGATCCAGCCGACTTCCTCGAAATCGCCCGAGTGATAGGCACGCGGCCCCAGATTGAGCTCGCCGCTGCAGCCACGGAAATGCGGCACCGCGTAGTCCCAGCCCCGCTCCATCGCAAAGGCGGCGAAGGCCTCGGCGTAGTGGCTGCGGGACGAGCCTTCGAGGCCGTGGAACAGCACCAACAGCGGCCTCGCCAGCGGCCGCGGCGCAGCGGCTTCGAGAAAATCGACGTCGATGAAATCGCCGTCCGGCGTGGTCCAGCGCTCGCGGCGGTAGTCGGGCAAAGGCGCCTCGACACGCCGCGCATAGAGCGCGGGCCAGATGGTCTGCAGGTTGCCGCCCGGCAACCAACGGGGCGCGACGTATTGCATCAGTGGATGGTCTGGGGTGCGTCGCCCGTGTCCCCGGGATCCTGGGCGCTGCCCGGACTGGCGTGATGGGCGACCATCCGCCATCCTTGCGGGGTCTTGTGATAGACGTTGGTGGCCAGCACGAAGGCATGGCGCGGCCCTTCGGCGGTGATGACCTCGATGCGCTCCAGCACGTTGTGCACCGCGCTCGCGAGCGATTCGACCTTGCGCACGCGGGCCGGCGTCGCATGGATGGCGCCATTGCCGAACATGTGCTCGAACGCCCCACGGATCGCGTCGGCGCCCACGAGGCGCGGGCCGCCGGGGTGAACGCAGAAGATTTCCTCCTCGTCGGCCCAGCAGTCCATCAGCGAATCGACGTCGCCGCGCTGCAAGGCCTCGTAGAAGGCCGTTTCGATGTCGTCGGCGGTGCCGCCGACGGTGGCGGCACGGAGTTTGGTCTTGGTGGACATGGATGGTGCTGTCGGATGCGTCGATTTTGCCTCGGGCGGAGAAGGACGACGTGTCGCGGCGTAGCGCGGTTTCGCATCATGGAGCGGGCAATGCCGGCGTCACCCAGCCTTCCACGACGGCGCGCAGTTCGCCCTGCGCCGCCCGCCAGACCAATTCGGGCGCGGCGACGTGCACGCCCGGCGGCGCGATGCGCAACGCCACGTCGACCAGTTCGGCCACCTTCGACGCACGCACCGGCTGCTCGCTCGCCGGCACCATGAACCGGCCGATGGACAGCATCCATGCGGCGAGCCGCTCGGCGGGATTGGCAAGGCGCTCCGGTGCCGGCTTCTGCGCCGAGCGCACGAGGATCACACGATCGATGCCGAGTGCCACGACCGCCTGTTCGTCGAGGCTGGCGAGGCCGCGCTTCAGCGCTTCCGGCAGCCGTCCTTGTGCATGCGGCTGCACGACGGCCAGGGTCTGCACGCCGCACTCGCGCAGCCAGGCGGCGAGCGCCGGCAGCTGCGCGGGCTCCGGCGTCCACAGCGCGCGTTCGCGGTCGTAATAGAGACGCGGCGGCTCGAACAAGATCAACGCGGTATCGGCCTTCAGGACCGGCCATTGCGCGATCGGAGTGCTCGGCGTGACCACGGTTTCGACGCCCGGCAGCCCGTCGCGAATGGGCTCGCGCGCCAGCACGCGGGTGTGGTCGAAGCGATGCCTGCCGGCAAGGCGCCGCACCAGTTCATGGCCGAGCGCGCCGGTGGCGCCGGCGATCAGCAAGGTGCCCGCCGAATCGCCGGCCGCAAGGCTTGGCGCTGGCCTGCGATTCGCGGCCTGCAGGACTTGAAGAGGGTCGACCGCCATCCATCTATGCTACCTTCGCGAACTTCGCAACCTGGGAGCGCCATCATGGTGAAACGCTGGCTACTGATCATCCTCGCAGCGCTGACGCTGGCGGGCTGCGGCTACAACGATTTCCAACGTCTCGACGAGGCGAGCAAGTCGGCCTGGAGCGAAGTGCTCAATCAATACCAGCGCCGCGCGGACCTGGTGCCGAACATCGTCGCCACGGTCAAGGGCGAAGCCAATTTCGAGCAGGAAACGCTCACCAGGGTCATCGAGGCGCGCGCCAAGGCCACCTCGATCCAGGTGACGCCCGAGACGCTCAACAACCCCGAGGCCTTCAACAAGTTCCAGCAGGCGCAAGGTGAACTATCGGGCGCGCTGTCGCGCCTGATGGTCGTGGCCGAGCAGTACCCCAACCTCAAGGCCAACCAGGCCTTCCGCGATCTGCGCGTGACGCTGGAAGGCACCGAGAACCGCATCACCGTGGCACGCAACCGCTACATCAAGACCGTCCAGGAATACAACGTGCTCGCGCGCAGCTTCCCGACCAATCTGACGGCCAAGGTGTTCAGCTACGACCCCAAGCCCAACTTCACGGTGCAGAACGAAGCCCAGATCTCGACGCCGCCGACGGTCGATTTCAACGCGCCCAAGAAGTAGGCGCAGCAGCGACCCGCCATGACGGCTGTCCGCTTCCGGCACGCGCTGACGGCCTTTCTGCTGCTGGCGTGCGCGCTCTTCGGTGCGCACGCGCAGGATCTGCTGCCGGTGCCCGCGCTCAACGCGCGCGTCATCGACCAGACGGGCACGCTGAGCGCAGCGCAGCGCGCGGCGCTCGAAGCCAAGCTGCAGGCTTTCGAGCAGCAGAAGGGTTCGCAGATCGTGATGCTGATGGTCGCGACCACGCAGCCCGAGGACATCGCGAGCTACGCCAACCGGGTCGGCAACGAATGGAAGATCGGCCGCAAGCAGGTCGGCGACGGCATCCTCGTGGTGGTCGCCAAGAACGACCGCAAGATGCGCATCGAGGTCGCGAAGTCGCTGGAGGGCGCGGTGCCCGACCTCGCGGCCGCGCACATCATCGATGACGCGATGAAGCCGCGCTTCCGGCAGAACGACTTCGCCGGCGGGCTCGACGCCGCGGCCGACCAGCTCATTGCAAGGGTCAAGGGCGAGGCGCTGCCCGAGGTGGATGCGCGCGGCGGTGACTTCAGCGACGGCCGCGGCGGCAGCGAGGGATTCAACTGGCAGGACCTCGCGGTGTTCTTCTTCATCGCCGTGCTGGTGGGCGGGCCGATCGCGCGCCGCATCCTCGGGAAGATCCCGGGCTCGCTCGCGATGGGCGGGCTTACCGGGGTCGTCGTGATGGTGCTGACGTCCAGCATCGTGATCGCGGTGCTGGCCGGCCTGGGCGCCCTGCTCTTCACCCTGCTGTCGATGGCCTTCGGCGCTGGCGCCGGGCGGCGCGGCGGCGGCTTGGGTGGGGGTGCACTGGGCGGCGCACTGGGCGGCGGACTGGGCGGCTGGGGCGCAGGACGCGGCGGCGGTGGAGGCTGGGGCGGCGGTTCCTCGGGCGGAGGATTCAGTTCCGGTGGCGGCGGTGACTTTGGTGGCGGTGGCGCCTCGGGAGACTGGTGACCATGGCATCGATGCTTTCCCGTCTCGCGCGGCTCTGGCGCCATCGTTGGGTCGACGAAGCCGAGGTGCGCCGCGCCTTGCCGCCCGATCTGCTCGAACGCCTGGAGCGCCGCGTCGGCGCGAGCGAGCGGCGGCACAGCGGCGAGATCCGCATCTGCGTCGAGGCCGGACTGCCGACGTCCTACCTGTGGCGCGACGCACGGCCGCGCGAACGCGCGATCACGCTGTTCGGCAAGCTACGCGTGTGGGACACCGAGGACAACAACGGCGTGCTGATCTACCTGCTGCTCGCCGAGCACGCGATCGAAATCGTGGCGGACCGCGGCATCGACGCGCGCGTGAGCGATGACCAGTGGGCCGCGATGGCGCAACGCATGGGCGCGGCTTTCCGCGACGGGCGCTTCGAGGACGGCCTCACCCAGGCACTCGAAGAAGTCTCGGCGCTGCTGGTCGAGCACTTTCCGCTCGCCGAAGGCCAGGCCGACAGCAACGAACTGCCTGACGAGCCCGTGGTGCTCTGAGGCGGAGAGACTTCAGAGATCCTGCGAATCGAGCAGCCTGCGGTTCACCGAGTGCGCCGCGTCCAGTTCGGACTGCAAGGCGCGCGTAACCTGCGAGACCGTGCGCAGCCGACGATTGCTTTCGCGCAGCCGCTCGGCGAGCCCCTTGGACAAGCCCAGCATCAGGCGCGCCGCCGCGGCAGGGTGTTCCGCGATCAGCGTCATGAGAGCGGCGCGCGAGAGCACGCCCATCTTGACGTCGGTGATCGCCGTGCAGCTCGCCGAGCGCGGGCCACCGTCGATGACGCCCATCTCGCCGATCAGGCTGCCCGGACCGATGACGGAGATCACCACGTCCTCGCCCGGCATGCCGGTGCTCGTCTCCGCGCGGACCTGGCCCTCCAGCACGAGGACCATGTAGTCGTTGCCGACCGCATCCCCTTCTTGAAACAGGAGTGTGTCGGCCAGCACGTGCACGGGCCGCATGGCATCGACCACGACGCGCGCCTCTTCGAACGCCATGTCGGCCATCGGCGCGATTTCCGTCAACAGGTAAACGGCGTGCTCGCGCAGATCCACGCCGGGGTTCACTTCGCCAGGGTTGTCCATGGGGCCATTTTGCACATCGATTTCACACCTTCCATACGGCATCACCGCCGACCGCATAGAAACGGCGATCCGGTGCGGCATCGACCCGCCAGCCACCGGTGAACTCGCCGAAGGCAGGCAGTATCAGCTGATCGCCCTCCTGCACGAAGCACGGCAGTCGCACGCTGTCGCGACCGCGTCCGTGCAACTTCAAGGTCGGATGGACATGGCCCGCCAGCACGAAGCGCGCGGGCTGTTGCTGAGGGTGATGGCAGGCGGCGAACGGCCCGACGGGATGCGGCTCGTCCACGACGCCGATTCGCAGCGAGGCGGGTGGGTCGCCGGCGCGGCTGTCGTGATTGCCCCGCACCAGCGTACAGGCCAGCGCCGGATGCCGGTCACGCCATGCCTCGACCGCGGCCAGCAACTGCGATGTGCGAGCCTGGGCGGCGTGCAGGAAGTCCCCGAGGAACACGATCTCGCCCGGCGCATGGCGATCGATCAGCCGATCGAGGCGCGCCAGATTCGCTTGCGTGGTGCCGCTGGGCACCGGCTGGCCGAGCGCACGGTAGGTGGCCGCCTTGCCCAGGTGGAGATCGGCGATGAACAGCACACGTTCGGCCGGCCACCACAGGGCCGGGTCGGGCAGGAGTTCGATCTGTTGGCCCGCCAGTTCGACGCGGCAGGCTTTCGGGGTGGAGATCACGCTTCGAGTTTCCCAGATGCCGGGATGCCCAGCCGGCTCACAGCGGAGGAAGCGGCCGGGAGGCCTTGCGCTTTCTGTGCGAAGCCGCGTCCCCGGGCGCGTTCGCGTCCGACGTCTGCTCCTGGCCGAAGCGCAGCGTCTCCCTGACCTGTTCCGCATCGCCGACTTGCATCGCACCGCCCGCGGCCGTCTCCAGTTGCTGCACCATGCGCGCGATGCGGTCCGCCACGCTTTCGTTGGAGAGCTTTTCTCGGAATCGCTCCACCATCAACGGAAAGGCAAAGGGCGTGGGACGTGTCGGCGATTGCACGACCAGCCGCTGCGTCGCCATGCGCAAGAGGCTGGCACGGAGGCGGCCGATTTCCAGTTCCTGCGCGAGCAGTTCCTCCTCGGCCTGCTGCAGCAGGCGATTCGCCGGGTCGTACTTGCGAAACACCTCGTAGAACAGCGAGGACGACGCCTGAAGCTGCTTGTTGCTCCGTCTTTCACCCGGAAAGCTCTGGAAGATGAGGCCGGACACCCGGGCTATCTCGCGGAAGCGCCGCCGTGCGAGCTCGCTCGCGTTCAGCGACGCGAGCACCTCGTGCAGCAGCGCCGTGCGCTCGTCATGCTGCGCGATGGCCTCCAGCGCCTGGGCGTCATGTCCGGCCACGAGCACCTGCGGCAGCAGGGTCGGCCAGTCGACTTCCGTCGCGCTCAGCAGTTCGAAGCCGTAATCGTTCACCGCGATCGAGAAGGTGCGCGGCTCGTGCTGCGCAACGCGCCACGCAATGAGGTTCGCGAGGCCCAGGTGCACGGGTCGCCCGGCGAACGGGTAGAGGAACAGGTGCCATCCCTCCCGCGTCCTCAGCACTTCTGCGAGCAGTGTCTGCGGCGTCGGGAGCGCGGACCAGCGCTGCTGGATGTCGAGCAAGGGGCGCACGCACCGGAGTTCGGCCGTGTCGTAGCGGCCTTCGCCGGCGAGCGCGAGCTGCTGCACCACGGCATCGGCCAGCGTGCTCGACAGCGGCATGCGCCCACCATTCCAGCGCGGCACGGCGGGCCGCTTTCCGCTCGCGCGCCGGACCCAGGCCGTCATGTCGTGGATGCGGACCAGTTCCAGCAGGCGTCCGCCGAACAGAAAGCAGTCGCCGGGCTTCAGCCGCGCGACGAAGCCCTCCTCCACGCTGCCGATCTTGCCGCCGCTGACGAACTGCACCGACATGCTCGCATCGCTCACGATGGTTCCGATGTTCGACCGATGGCGACGCGCGAGCCGTGCATCGGGCACACGCCAGACGCCCGCCGCATCAGGCACGGCGCGTCGGTAGTCCGGATAGGCCGAGAGCGATGGACCGCCTTGCGACACGAAATCCAGGCACCACTGCCAGCTCTCGCGCGACAAGTTGGCATAGGCGACGGTCTCAAGCACCTCGTCGTACAGCGCATCGGGCAGGAAACCGCCGCCCAGCGCGATCGTCACCATGTGCTGGACCAGCACATCCAGCGGCTGCTCTGGCGAAGTCCTGGCCTCGATGTGGCCGGCCGCGATCGCGGCGCGTGCAGCCGCGCCTTCCACGATTTCGATGCTGTGGGTCGGCACCAGCGTGATCCGCGACGGCCGCCCCGGCGCATGGCCCGAGCGCCCCGCGCGCTGCAGCAGTCGCGCCACGCCCTTGGGCGAACCGATCTGCAGCACGCGCTCGACCGGCAGGAAGTCCACGCCCAGGTCCAGGCTCGACGTGCAGACCACCGCACGCAGTTCGCCGTTCTTCAGGCCAAGCTCGACCCATTCGCGGACGGCACGATCGAGCGAGCCGTGATGCAGCGCGATCTGCCCGGCCCAGTCCGGCCGCGCTTCGAGCATCGCCTGATACCAGATCTCCGATTGGGAGCGCGTGTTTGTGAAGACCAGCGTGGTGGTGCTGGCCGCGATCTCGTCGATGACCTGCTGCAGCATCGTGAGACCCAGGTGCCCGCCCCACGGAAATCGCTCGGCGCGGCCGGGCAGCAGCGAATCGATGACCAGCGTCTTGGGCACTTCGCCCTGCACCAGCACGCCCGGCTCGCTGCCCAGCAGCGTGCGCATCGCCTCATCCAGATTGCCCAGAGTGGCCGACATGCCCCACACGCGAAGCCCTGCGTTCCAGCGCCTCAGTCGAGCCAACGCAAGCTGCACCTGCACGCCGCGCTTGCTGCCGAGCAGTTCATGCCATTCATCGACGACCACCATGCGCAGAGTACCGAGCACTTCCTTCGCGTCGGCGCGCGAGAGCAGCAGCGACAAGCTCTCCGGCGTGGTCACCAGCACGGTGGGAAGCCGCTGGTTCTGTGCGCTGCGTTCGGCCGCGCTGGTATCGCCGCTTCGTGCACCGGCGCTCCAGGCGTGCGCCTCTGCACCGAAGCCGTCCAGGGCCTGCTGCAAGGCGCGCAAGGTGTCGGCCGCCAGCGCGCGCATCGGCGTCAGCCAGAGCACGGTGAGCGGCGGCGCGTGGCGAGCGCCGGTGCGCCGCTCCTTCGCCTCGCCCGCAAACGCGAGCAGCGCACCGAGCCAGACCGCGTAGGTCTTGCCGGCACCCGTGGTCGCGTGCAACAAACCCGAATGACCGTCCGCGATGGCCTTCCACACTTGACGCTGAAACTTGAAGGGTTTCCAGCCGCGCGCGGCGAACCACTCGTCCAGTGCGCGCTTCGTGATCTTCATGAGGGAAGCAGCGCGGCGAGCGTTTGCAGGGTATCGGCTTCTTCCACAGGCTTGTCCTCCCGCCAGCGCAGCATGCGCGGAAAGCGCACCGCGATGCCGCTCTTGTGCCGGGTGCTTCGCGCGATGCCTTCGAAGCCCAGTTCGAACACCAGCGTCGGACGCACGCTGCGGACCGGGCCGAAGCTCTCCACGGTGGTCTTGCGGATCACCGCATCCACGCGCGCCATCTCGGCATCGGTCAACCCCGAGTAGGCCTTCGCGAAGGGAACGAGCTTGCGATCCCCGGCTTCGGACGGCCCGTCCCACACGGCGAAGGTGTAGTCGCTGTAGAGGCTCGCGCGACGGCCGTGGCCGCGCTGGGCATAGACCAGCACGGCGTCGACGGAGAGCGGGTCGATCTTCCACTTCCACCACACGCCCACGTCCTTCGTGCGGCCGACGCCGTAGAGCGCATGGCGTTGCTTGAGCATCATCCCCTCGACGCCCATCGAGCGAGCGGCTTCGCGCTGGCGTGCGAAATCGTCCCAGCTTGCTCCGTGCAGCATCGGGCTGGCAAGGAGCGACGGGTGCTGCGCGTCGGCGAGTAGATCGTCGAGCTGCACCCGGCGCTCCTGCTGCGGCAGCGCGCGCAGGTCGCGCCCCTGCCATTCGAGCAGGTCATAGGCCAGCAGCACGACGGGGATCTCGCGCAGCAGCTTCGGGCCCAGCGTCTTGCGCCCGATGCGCTTCTGCAGTTCGGCAAAGGGCTGCACCCGATCGTCGCGCCACACCACGATCTCGCCGTCGAGCACCGTGCCTTCGGGCAGCGCCTCGCCCATCACCGCCAGTTCGGGGAAGCGATCGGTCACAAGCTCCTCGCCGCGCGACCACAGCCACACTTGCCCGGCGCGCTTGACCAGTTGCGCACGAATGCCGTCCCACTTCCATTCGATGATCCATTGCGACGGCGGGCCGATCGTGGTCTGGAATGCTTCGACAGGCAGGTTGAACGGATGCGCAAGGAAGAAGGGATAGGGCTGTCCGCTCGTCTGCTGATCGAGTTCGCCCGTGCTTTCCGGCGCGATCAATGCGGCGTAGTCGGCAGCCGTCGGCTGGCCGCTGATGTGCGTGTAGCCCATGAGCCGCTGCGCGACACGCTTGGGATCGAGCCCGCCGACGGCCGCCAAGGCTTGAGTGACCTGCAGCCGCGAGACGCCGACGCGAAAGCCGCCGGTGATGAGCTTGAAGTACACCAGCCGCTCTTCCGCGGCCAGTCGCTTCCATTGCGAACGCAGGGCGTCCGCCAGTGCATCGGGCGGGGTCTTTCGCAAGGGCAGGAGATGTTGCTCGATCCAGGCCGCAAGCCCGAGGTCGTGCGTTTCGTCGGGCGGGGGCAGCAAGAGCGAGATGGTCTCGGCCAGGTCGCCGACGGCCTCGTAGCTTTCGTCGAAGAGCCACTCGGGCAAGCCTGCGGCCTCTTGCGCCAGCAGCCGCAGCAACTTGGAGGGAACGAGTTGCCGCGGCTTTCCGCCGGAGAGAAAGTACACGGCCCAAGCGGCATCCTCTGGCGCGGCGCTCTGCAAATAGCGCTGCAGGGCCGCCTGCTTCGCCAGGCTTGAAGTGGTCGCGTCCAGCTCACGGTAGAGCGCGGCGAACTGCTTCATGGCGTTGCCGTGGTGGCTGCGGCCTCTGCGCCACTCTCTGCGTCCTCATCTCCGTACTCGGTCCGGAAGGCTTGCGCATCCAGGCCGTTCTCGCTCAGCCATCGCACCATCACGGCCACGCTGCCGTGCGTGACGAACACGCGTTCCGCGCCGGTCCCGGCGATGGCCTGCTGCAGACCGGGCCAGTCGGCGTGGTCCGACATCACGAAGCCGCGGTCCACACCTCGGCGCCGCCGCGTGCCGCGCAGCTGCATCCAGCCGCTCGCGAAGGCATCCGAGTAGTTGCCGAAGCGGCGCATCCATGGCGTGCCTTGCGCCGACGGCGGCGCGAGCACCAGCGCACGCTGGAGCAGCGCCGCATCGACACCCGGGTCGCTCACGCGCAAAGTGGGAGGCAAGGCGACTCCGGCTGCGCGATAGACGGCGTTCAGCGGCTCGACCGCGCCGTGCACCACGATCGGTCCGATGCTCGCGTCCACGCCGTGCAGGATCCGCTGCGCCTTGCCGAACGCATAGCAGAGCAGCACCGACGCCCTGCCCTGCTGCGCGTTGGAGCGCCACCAGTCATTGATCTCGGCGAACAGCACCTGCTGTGTCGGCCAGCGGTAGATCGGCAGGCCGAAGGTCGACTCGGTGATGAAGGTGTCACAAGGCACCGGCTCGAAGGGCACGCAGGTGCTGTCGGGCTCGGTCTTGTAGTCGCCCGACGCGACCCATACCCGCCCGCCATGCTCGAGCCGCACCTGTGCCGATCCAAGCACGTGGCCTGCCGGATGAAGCGACAGCCGCACGCCGTGGTGGACGATGCTCTCGCCATACGCCAGCGTCTGCAGCGCGATCTCGCCGAGCCGGGTGCGCAGCGTGCCTGCGCTGTCGGTGTGCGCGAGATAGCGGCCGTGGCCCACGCGTGCATGGTCCGAGTGCGCGTGCGTGATGACGGCGCGATCGACCGGGCGCCACGGGTCGATATAGAAATCGCCCGGCGGGCAGTAGAGGCCCTCGGGGCGAGCGACGACGAGGTCGCTTGAAGCAGAGGCATCGGTCGATGGATGGATCATGGCGCGGCCGCCATCGTAGGTCGTGCCGCCCGATCCTGTGTCGCGACCCTGGCTCGACGCGTTGTCGGTAGTGGCCTACGCCTTGGCGGTACCGCTCAGCTCACCACGCCGTCCACTTGGCCTCGCTCTGTGCAGAAGCCACGGTGCGTTCGATGAAGCGCACCCCGCGTGCGCCATCTTCCAAGTGGGGATAGTCCACGGCCAGCGGATCGGCCGGCACGCCCGAGAGCCTGGCGCGAATATCCGCCGCGACGCCGCCATAGACATTCGCGAAAGCCTCGATGAAGCCTTCCGGATGCCCGGCCGGCAACCGGCTCGCGCGTTGTGCCGCCTCGCACAGCCAGGGCGCCCCCCGCGTGAAGATGCGCTTCGGCCCATCGTGCGGCAGGTGCACCAACTCGCTCGGCCGCTCCTGCCGCCACTCGAGCGTGCCCAGCGAGCCCGAGACGCGAAGCCGCAAGTCGTTCTCCAGCCCCGTGTTGATCTGCGATGCAATCAGCACGCCGCGCGCGCCGCCCCGAAAGCGCAGCAGCACGTTGCCATCGTCATCGAGTGCACGCCCGGCCACCATCGAACTCAGGTCCGCGCAGAGGCTTTCGATCTCCAGCCCCGTGACCGTGGCTACCAGGTTCTCCGCGTGCGAACCGATGTCGCCGATGGCACCTGCCGCGCCGCTGCGCGCCGGGTCACTGCGCCAGGCCGCCTGCTTGTTGCCTTCCCCTTCGAGCCGCGTCGCAAGCCAGCCCTGGTTGTATTCGACGACCACCTTGCGGATCTCGCCCAACTCGCCAGTGCGCACCATCTCCCGCGCCTGCCGGACCATGGGGTAGCCGGTGTAGTTGTACGTGACGCCAAACACCGTGCCCTTGCGCGCCACCGCGTCCACCAGCGCATCGGCCTGATCGCTGGTATGCACGAGCGGCTTGTCGCACACCACGTGAAAGCCCGCCTCCACAAAGGCATGCGCCACCGGAAAGTGCACATGGTTCGGCGTGACGATCGAAACGAAGTCGACCCGCTCATCGAGCGGCCGCTTCACTTCGTCGTCGAGCAAGGATTGCCAATCACCGTGATTGCGGTCGTCCGCCAGGAACAGGTCGCGCCCCGACGCCTTGGCCTTCTCCGGACTCGAAGACAGCGCGCCCGCAACGAGATCGACCTGTCCGTCAAGCGCGATCGCCTTGCGATGCACCGCGCCGATGAAAGCGTCACGCCCCCCGCCAACCATGGCGTAGCGCAGCCTGCGTTGAAAAGTATCGTGAGTCATGGGTATTCATGCGCCGCGAAGCGCGCGCCGTTGGTGAAACACCGCGGAACCGGCTTTGCCGGTCCGCTGGTGTTGCCCCCGGTCAGGGGGTAGGCGAAGCGACACGAAGTGCGCGCAGCCTGGGGGCGAGCTCAGAACGGACTATCGGGGTGATAGAAGCTCTTCGCGTTGTCCTTCGTGATCAGCACCGAAGGAATGATCGTCGTCGCCGGCAGCTTCTCGCCCTTCAGGCGCGCCTCTGCCGTGAGCTTGATCGCGTCGTAGATGAACTTCGGCGAATAGCTCACGTCGGCGTCGATGCGCTTGTCCTTGCCGTCCATGATGGTCTTGACCATGCCCTTGGCGCCGGCGCCGCCGAAGATCACCTTGATGTCGTCGCGCTTGGCCTGCTCAACCGCCTTCAGCACGCCGACGGCCATGTCGTCGTCAGCGGCCCAGATGGCGTCGATGTTCTTGAAGCGCGTCAGGTAATCCTGCGTGACCTTGAAGGCGTCGTCGCGGTTCCAGTTGGCGTACTTGGCGTCGAGCAGCTTGATGTCGGGGTAATTCTTGAGCACGCTGTTGAAGGCGTCCATGCGTTCGTTGTCGAGCGTGGTGGCAATGCCGCGCAGCGCAACCACGTTGCCTTTGCCGTTGAGCTTCTTCGCGATGTACTCGGCCGGGATCTTGCCGAAGGCGGTGTTGTCGCCCGCGACGTACGCGTCCTGCGCGCTGGTGTCGGTCAGGCCGCGGTCGACCACGGTGACGTAGGTGCCCTTGGCCTTGACCTGGGCCACCGGCTTGGTCAGCGCGGCCGACTCGAAGGGGAAGATCACCAGCGCGTTGATCTTCGTCACCGTCGACAAGTCCTGCAGCTGGTTGGCCTGCTCGGGCGCGTTGGCTGCCGTCTTGATGGTGATCTTCAGGTCCTTGTGCTCCTTCTCCAGGTCTTTCTTTGCCTGGTTGGCCCAGTAGTTGATGCCGCCCATGAAACTGTGCGTCGCCGCCGGGATCGACACGCCGAGATTCACCGGCTCGGCCGCGAGGGACGGAAAGGCCGCGAAGCTCGCGGCGGCGACGGCGCTCAGCGCCAGGCGTCGGGTGATGGAAGTCATGCTGCTTGTCTCCTTGTGGTGAATGAAATGGAACGGACGGAAATCCACGCGCATCAGCGTCGCCCGCGCTGCAGGAAGGCGACGACGATGATCACGATGCCCTGCACCGCCGCGTTGAGGTACACGCTGATGATGCTGGTGAGGTTCAGGATGTTGCTGATGACCGAAAGCAGGATCGCGCCGATCACGGTGCCGGTGATGCTGCCCGCGCCGCCCTTGAGCGCGGTGCCGCCGACGATCACCGCGGCGATCGCCTCCAGCTCCCACAGGAGCCCGGTCGTCGGCGATGCCGAGCCGAGCCGCGGCACGTAGAGCAGGGTCGCGATGCCGACGCAGACGCCGAGCAGCACGTAGGTGAGGATCTTCACGCCGTCCACGCCGACGGCGGCGTAGCGCGCCACCTGCTCGTTCGAGCCGATCGCCTGCACATAGCGGCCGTAAGCAGTGCGGTTGAGGATCACGCCGCCGATCACCGCGACGATGAAGAAGATCCACACCGGCACCGGAATGCCCAGCAGGCTCGCGTAGTAGACGGGCGCGTAGAGGTCCGAGAGTTCGTTGTCGAGCGTGAGCGCGCCGCCATCGGCAAAGTAGGTCAGGTACGCGCGGAAGATGCCGAGCGTGCCCAGCGTCACGATGAAGGGCTCGATACGCCCCTTGGTGATCAGCAGGCCGTGCGCAAGGCCGAAAGTCGCTCCCAGCACCACGGCGAGCACCGCGCCGAGCATCACCGCCAACAGCGGCGAGCCAAGCGCCGGGCCCATGGCATTGATAAACATGATCACGCAGCCGGCGATCAGTGCGGCCATCGAGCCCACCGACAGGTCGATGCCGCCGGAGATGATCACGAAGCACATGCCGACCGCGATGATGCCGATGAAGGCCGTGCGAGTGAGCACGTTCATCGCGTTGTCGAGCGTGGCGAAATCGCCGTTGAGCAGCGTGCCGGCGATGCACAGCAGCACCAGGCCGATGACGGGGCCGAAGCCGTGCAGGCGGTGAAGCCAGTGCGCTTTGGCGTCGCCGCGATGGGCCGCAGCGGCCTCAGGCGTGGCTGGGGGCGGTTCCGGTGGCATGAGCGATGAGCTCCTCTTCGGTGAGATGGTCGGCGTCCAGCGTCGTGACGAGCCGGCCGGCCCGCATCACCGCGACGCGGTGGCACAGACCGATCAACTCCATCAGTTCGGACGAGACGACGATCACGGCCAACCCCTGGCGGGCCAGGCGCTGGATCAGGAAATAGATGTCGCGCTTGGCACCGACGTCGACGCCGCGCGTCGGCTCGTCGAGCACGACGACCTTGGGTTGTGGCTGCAGTACCTTCGCGAGCGCCAGCTTCTGCTGGTTGCCGCCAGAGAGCGACGAGGCGCGCGCATCGAGATCGCCGGTGCGAATGCCGTAGTCCTTCACGGCGTCGGCCAGCGCGGCGCGTTCGGCGTCGGGCTGCAGCCACGGCTTGGCGTAGCGTTCGAGCGCCATGAGCGTGAGGTTCTGGCGCAGGCCCAGGTGCACGTGCAGGCCCTTGCCCTTGCGGTCTTCGCTGAGGTAGGTCAGGCCGTGCAGGGCAGCCTGGCGAGGGTTGCGCAGGCTCACCGCGCGGCCCTGGATCTCTACCGTGCCGCTGGCGGGGCGCAGGCCCAGCAGGCCTTCGAACAGCTCCGTGCGACCAGCACCCACCAGACCTGCGAAGCCGAGGATCTCGCCGGGGCGCACTTCGAAGCTCGCGTTGTCGGCCCAGCCAGGCACCGTGAAGTTGCGCACCTGCATCGCGGGCGCGGAGTCCGTGACCACCGCATCACGGGGCGGATACAGGTCGGCCAACTCACGGCCGACCATCAGATTCGCCATCTGGTGGCGTGTGACGTCCGACGTCAGCGCCCGGGTCACGAAGCGGCCGTCGCGCATCACGATCACTTCGTCCGTCACGCGCTCCACTTCGTCGAGCTTGTGCGAGATGTAGACGATGGTCACGCCGTCCGCGCGGAGTTGCGCGATCAGCCTGAAGAGGCGTTCGGTTTCGCCGGGCGTGAGCGTGGCGGTGGGCTCGTCCATGATCAGCAGCCGCGCGTGGCGCGAGACGGCCTTGGCGATCTCGACCAACTGCTTTTCGGCGACGATCAGTCGGCGCACTTTCGTCGTCGGATCGATGTTCAGCCCGACCTGCGCGAGCGCGGCGGCGGCGTCGCGCTCCATCGCCACGTCGTCGAGCAGCCAGCCCCTCTTCTTTTCGTGGCCGAGGAAGATGTTCTGCGCGACGCTCAGATCCTCCGCAAGGTTGAACTCCTGGTGGATCAGCACGATGCCCAGCGCCTCCGCATCACGCGAACTGGCGAACTCGTGCAGCTCGCCGTTGACTCGCAAGCTGCCGCCCGTCAGCGATTCGTAGCCCGCGAGGATCTTCATCAGCGTCGACTTGCCCGCGCCGTTCTCGCCGAGCAAGCCGTAAATGCGGCCGGGTTCGAGCGAGAAGCTCACGCCGTGCAGCACCTCGACGGGGCCGAAGGACTTCACCACCTTCTCGAATTCGACAGAGACGGCCGCCTTGGGGCTCAGCACTTGGGGGTTCGATGGGCTCATGGCGCCACTCCCCGGGCCTTGAGCGTCTCTTGCATGGCCAGCACGCCCGCGCCGATGAGACCGCCCTGCGCGCCCAGCGGCGTGTACTGGATCTCCAGGTGCCGCGTCGACAGGGCGAGCGAGCGCTGATACACGCTCTGCCGCACGGCCGCGAGAAACAGCGGGCCGATGCGCGTGATGCCGCCGCCGATGAACACGTGCGACGGATTGAAGAAGTTGACGATCGACGCGAGCATCTGGCCGATCAGGCTGCCGGCGCGCTGCACGATGGCGTTGGCCGCCGCATCGCCGGCACGACTGGCCTGGCCGACATCCACTGCTTCGATGCGGCCTTGCGTGCGCAGGCATTCGGCCAGCGCCGCGCTCTCGCCGGCTTCGGCTGCCTGAACCGCCATGCGGGTGATCGCCGGACCCGCCGCCATCGCCTCGACGCATCCGAGATTGCCGCAGTGGCAGCGCGGGCCTTCCTGGTCGACGCAGATGTGGCCGACGTCGCCGGCAGAACCGGCGGCGCCGCGATACACCTCGCCATGGCACACGATGCCACAGCCGATGCCGGTGCCCACCTTGATCACGAGGAAGTTGGAGAGCGAACGCTTCAGCCGCCACAGTTCGCCCAGCGCCATCAGGTTGACGTCGTTATCGACGAACACTGGCGCTGCGTAGTCTTCGCGTAGATAGTCGCGGATCGAGAAGCTGTCCCAGGCCGGCATCAGCGGCGGGTTGACCAGTTGCCCGATTTCGAAGTTCACGGGGCCCGGCACACCGATGCCGATGCCGATGACCTGCCTGGCGTCGAAGCCCGCCCGCGCCAGAAGCTCGCGGACCAGCACGCGTACGCGGGCCAGCACGACACCCGGGCCTTCGCGCACGTCGGTAGGTTCCGCGTGGTGCGCCAGCACCGCCAGGTCGGGGGCAAGAACGGCCACATCGAGGCTCGTGGCGCCGATGTCGACACCCACCAGCGCGCCAAGGCCGCCATGCAGTTGCAGGTTTTCGGGGCGCCGGCCGCCCGACGACCGCTGCAGTCCCGCTTCCGCGAGCAGCCCCTGCTCGACGAGGCCGGCGATCAGCGAGTTGGCCTTGCTCTTGGAGAAACCCAGTTGTTCGGCCATGCCATGGCGCGACCCGCCGGCTGACCAGAAGGTGGTCTCCAGCAGTTGCATCTCGTCCGCGGTCAGTCGGCTCCAAGGGGCCAAGCGTTGTCTCCGTCGTGTTCTTCTTCGCCTCCGCCGGTGTGACAGGTCGGAGCGCAGGCGAATACTAGGGTCGGAGCTTCAGCCGAACAAGACTTAACTTCGGACAAATTCGAGCCGAAGTGACGCTAAAGCGACGCGCAAATGGAAAAAGCCGCCCGAAGGCGGCTTTTTTGTTCGAAGCGAGCGGTGCCGCTTACTTCTTCTGGCGGTACTTGCGCAGTGCGGCCAGCTGGGCAGCCATCACGGCCAGTTCCGACTGAGCCATCGCGATGTCGATGTCCGTCTTGGCGTTCTTCAGCGCTTCCTCGGCGGCGGCCTTGGCCACGTTGGCTTTCTCGTCGTCGAGGTCCTTGCCGCGGATCGCGGTGTCGGACAGCACGGTCACCGTGTTGGGTTGCACTTCCAGGATGCCGCCGGCCACGAAGACGAATTCCTCGCCGCCGTCGGCCGTTTCAATGCGCACCGCGCCGGGGCGGATGCGCGTGATCAGCGGCGTGTGGCGCGGGTAGATGCCGAGCTCGCCAGCTTCGCCGGGGAGCGCGACGAACTTGGCCTCGCCCGAGAAGATGGACTCCTCGGCGCTGACCACGTCCACGTGAATGGTGCCTGCCATGGTGATTCCTTAAGCGACCTTCTTGGCCTTTTCGAACGCCTCGTCGATGCCGCCCACCATGTAGAACGCTTGTTCCGGCAGGTGGTCGGCTTCGCCGTTCACGATCATCTTGAAGCCGCGGATGGTCTCCGACAGCGGCACGTACTTGCCAGGCGAGCCGGTGAACACTTCGGCAACGTGGAAGGGCTGCGACAGGAAGCGCTGGATCTTCCGGGCGCGAGCCACGGCCAGCTTGTCTTCCGGTGCCAGTTCGTCCATGCCCAGAATCGCGATGATGTCGCGCAGTTCCTTGTAGCGCTGCAGCGTGCCTTGCACGGCGCGGGCCACGTTGTAGTGCTCTTCGCCAACCACCAGCGGGTCGAGCTGGCGCGAGGTCGAGTCCAACGGGTCCACGGCCGGGTAGATACCGAGCGAGGCGATGTCACGCGACAGCACCACGGTCGAGTCCAAGTGGGCGAAGGTCGTGGCGGGCGACGGGTCGGTCAAGTCGTCGGCAGGGACGTACACGGCCTGGATCGAGGTGATCGAGCCGACCTTGGTCGACGTGATCCGCTCTTGCAGGCGGCCCATTTCCTCGGCTAGCGTCGGCTGGTAGCCCACGGCGGAAGGCATGCGGCCCAGCAGAGCCGACACTTCGGTACCGGCCAGCGTGAAGCGGTAGATGTTGTCGACGAAGAACAGAACGTCACGGCCTTCGTCGCGGAACGACTCGGCGATGGTCAGGCCGGTCAGCGCCACGCGCAGACGGTTGCCCGGGGGCTCGTTCATCTGGCCGTAGACCATGGCCACTTTCGACTCAGGCAGGTTCTCGAGGTTCACGACGCCGGAGTCCGCCATCTCATGATAGAAGTCGTTCCCTTCGCGAGTGCGCTCACCCACGCCGGCAAACACGGACAGACCCGAGTGCGCCTTGGCGATGTTGTTGATGAGCTCCATCATGTTCACGGTCTTGCCCACGCCGGCGCCGCCGAACAGGCCCACCTTGCCGCCCTTGGCGAAAGGGCAAACCAGGTCGATCACCTTGATGCCGGTTTCCAGCAGGTCTTGCGAGGGCGAGAGTTCGTCGTACTCGGGTGCCTTGCGGTGGATCGAGGCGGTGAGCTCCTGGCCCACGTCCCCACGCTCGTCGATGGGACGACCCAGCACGTCCATGATGCGACCGAGCGTCGCCTTGCCGACGGGCACCGTGATGGGTGCGCCGGTGTTGGTCACGATCAGGCCGCGACGCAGGCCGTCGGACGAGCCGAGCGCAATGGTACGCACCACGCCGTCGCCGAGTTGCTGCTGCACCTCGAGGGTCAGCCCGCCGCCTTCGTACTTCAAGGCGTCGTAGATCTTGGGCATCTTGTCGCGCGGAAATTCCACGTCGACCACGGCGCCGATACATTGAACGATCTTGCCTTGAACTGCTTCTGCTTGAGCCATGTCTGCTCCGATAAAAATTTAAATCTGTTGAGGTCCGAAGGGCTCAGACGCCCGCGGCCGCCGCGGCGCCCGAAACGATCTCCGACAGCTCTTTGGTGATGCCTGCCTGGCGGGTCTTGTTGTAGACCAGCTTGAGTTCGTTGATCACGTTGCCCGCGTTGTCGGTGGCCGACTTCATCGCGACCATGCGCGCCGACTGCTCCGAAGCCATGTTCTCGGCCACGGCCTGGTACACCAGCGATTCCACGTAGCGCACCAGCAGCTCGTCGATCACGCTTTGCGCATCGGGCTCGTAGATGTAGTCCCACGAATGCTGGCCCTTTTCGACCTTCAGCGAGTCGGCCTGCAGCGGCAGCAGTTGCTCGACCACCGACTCCTGGCGCATCGTGTTGATGAACTTGGTGTAGCAGAGGTAGACCGCGCTGAGCTTGCCTTCGGCGTACGCGTCGAGCAGCACCTTGACGGGGCCGATCAGCTTGTCGAGGTGCGGCGTGTCGCCCAACTGGGTGACATGCGAGACCACGCGCGCGCCGACACGGTTCAGGAACCCGAGGCCCTTGTTGCCGATCGCGACCGCCTCGATGGCGACACCAGCCGACTGCTCCTCGCGCATCTTGGCAGTCAAGGCGCGAAGCACATTGGTGTTCATGCCACCGCACAGGCCCTTGTCGGTCGTGACGAGGATGAAGCCCGACGCCTTCGCGTCGTGCGTCTTCATGAAGGCGTGCGTGTACTCCGGGTTCGCCTGGCCGAGATTGGCCGCGATGTTGCGGATCTTCTCGCTGTAGGGGCGGGCGGCACGCATGCGTTCCTGCGCCTTGCGCATCTTCGACGCGGCCACCATTTCCATGGCCTTGGTGATCTTCTTGGTGTTCTCCACCGATTTGATCTTGCCGCGGATTTCCTTACCAGCTGCCATTGGGGCTCCTTGCGTGGTCGATCAGGCGAACGACTTCTTGAACGACGTGACGGCTGCGGTCAGCTCGGCCTCGGCGTCCTTGTCGATGGCCTTGGCCTGTTCGATCTTGTCGAGCAGCGGGCCGTGGCTGGACTTGAGGAACTGGTGCAGGCCGTGTTCGAAGGACAGAACCTTCTTCACGTCCAGGTCGTCCATGAAGCCCTTGTTGACCGCGAACAGCGAGGCACCCATCAGCGAGATGGGCAGCGGGCTGTACTGCGCCTGCTTCAGCAGTTCGGTCACGCGGGCACCGCGATCGAGCTGCTTGCGAGTCGCTTCGTCGAGGTCCGAAGCGAACTGCGCGAACGCAGCCAGTTCACGGTACTGCGCCAGGTCGGTACGGATACCGCCGGACAGGCCCTTGATGACCTTGGTCTGCGCCGACGAACCCACGCGCGACACCGAGATACCGGCGTTGATGGCGGGGCGGATACCGGCGTTGAACAGGTTGGTTTCCAGGAAGATCTGGCCGTCGGTGATCGAGATCACGTTCGTCGGAACGAAGGCGGACACGTCGCCGGCTTGCGTTTCGATGATCGGCAGTGCGGTCAGCGAACCGGTCTTGCCCTTGACTTCACCCTTGGTGAAGGCTTCGACGTAGTCGGCGTTCACGCGGGCTGCGCGCTCGAGCAGACGGCTGTGGAGATAGAACACGTCGCCGGGATAGGCTTCGCGGCCTGGCGGGCGGCGCAGCAGCAACGAGACCTGGCGATATGCCACGGCTTGCTTGGACAGGTCGTCATAGACGATCAGCGCGTCCTGGCCACGATCGCGGAAGTATTCGCCCATCGTGCAGCCCGAGTAGGCCGACACGTATTGCATGGCGGCCGATTCCGAAGCGGAGGCCGCAACCACGATGGTGTATTCCATCGCGCCAGCTTGTTCCAGAGCGCGCACCACGTTCTTGATCGACGAAGCCTTCTGGCCGATCGCGACGTAGACGCAGGTCATGTTCTGACCCTTCTGGTTGATGATCGCGTCGATCGCCACGGCTGTCTTGCCGGTCTGGCGGTCGCCGATGATCAGCTCGCGCTGGCCACGGCCGATCGGCACCATCGAGTCGATGGACTTCAGGCCGGTCTGCATCGGCTGGTCGACCGATTTACGGGCGATCACGCCGGGAGCGACCTTTTCGATCACGTCGGTCATCTTGGCGTTGACCGGACCCTTGCCGTCGATCGGCTGGCCCAGGGCATTCACCACGCGGCCGATGAGTTCGGGGCCGACCGGCACTTCGAGAATGCGACCCGTGCACTTGACGGTGTCGCCTTCGGAGATGTGCTCGTACTCGCCCAAGATCACGGCGCCGACCGAGTCGCGCTCGAGGTTCAGCGCGAGGCCGAACGACGGCGTGCCGTCGGCGCTGGGCGGGAACTCGAGCATTTCACCCTGCATCGCGTCCGACAGGCCGTGCACGCGCACAATGCCGTCGGTCACCGACACCACGGTGCCTTCGTTGCGGATGTTCGCGCTGACGCCGAGACCCTCGATGCGGCTCTTGATCAGTTCGGAAATTTCTGCGGGATTGAGTTGCATGACTCTTTCCTTCTTTCTTTGTAAGGGGCTGACGGCCTCAGGCGGCTGCCAGCGCAACTTTCATTTGTTCAAGGCGCGCTTTGACGGAGGTGTCGAGCACCTCGTCGCCGACCACCACACGAATGCCGCCGATCAGCGACGGATCCTGCTGGACCGTGACCTGCAGCTTGCGGCCGAAGCGCTTTTCGAGCGTGGCGGCAACGGTTCCCAGAGCGCTGGCATCGATCGGGAAGGCGCTGTACACCACCGCATCGGAGGAGCCGCTCTGCGCGTTCGCCAGCGTCCGGAATTGCTTCGCGATTTCCGGCAGCGCGGTGAAGCGACCGTTCTCGAGCAACGCCGTCAGGAAGTTGTTCGCTGCGGGCGGCAGCGGCGAACCGTGGGCACCGGCGACGACGCCGAGCACCTGTTCGGGCGTGGCCTTGGGGTTGTCCGCGAACTGCTGGAGCTCTGGGTTGCTGGCGATGGCTGCGACTTTTTCGAGCCATGCGCCGGCACCGGCCAGGTCCGACGAAGACGCCTTGAACAGCGCTTCGGCGTAGGGACGTGCAATGGTGGCGAGTTCTGCCATGGCTTGATCAGAGTTCCGTTTGCAGGCGGGCGAGCAAATCGGCGTGGACGGCCGGATTCACTTCCTTGCGCAGGATCTGCTCAGCGCCCTTGACGGCCAGCGCAGCGACCTGCTCGCGCAGTGCTTCACGCGCCTTGAGGGCCTGCTGGTCGGCTTCCACGCGGGCGGCCGCAACGATCTTGTTGCCTTCTTCCGTGGCGCGGGCCTTGGCCTCTTCAACGATGGCCTGCGCACGACGTTCGGCATCGGCAAGACGCTGGGCGGACTCGTTGCGCGCCTGGCCGAGTTCGACTTCCACGCGCTTGTTGGCGGCAGACAGTTCGCTCTTGGCCTTGTCGGCGGCTGCGAGGCCTTCGGCGATCTTCTGGGCACGATCGTCCAGCGCCTTCGCGATCGGCGGCCACACAAACTTCATCGTGAACCCGACAAGAATCAGGAACACGATCATCTGGATGATCAGGGTACCGGTAATGCTCACTTTTCACCCTCTCTTTGGGAATGAATCCGCGGCCATTCAACGAAGAACGACATGGGTTCGACGAGAAAGCCTGGACCCGATTACTTCGGCAGGTTGGCGATTTGCGAGAGGAAAGGGTTGGCCGTTGCGAACCACAGCGCGATACCGGTACCGATAATGAACGCGGCGTCGATCAGACCAGCCAGCAGGAACATCTTGGTTTGCAGTTCGCCCATCAGTTCGGGTTGACGTGCAGCCGATTCGAGGTACTTGCTGCCCATGATGCCGATGCCGATACAAGCACCGACAGCGCCCAGACCGATGATCAGGCCGGCGGCCAGTGCGACAAAGCTGATAACTTCCATGATGACTCCTAGAGGACTTTGGTTGAAGAGAAAAGAAAAACGAAAACGAACGGGATGATCAGTGGTGATCGTGTGCCTGGCCCACGTAGACCAGCGTCAACATCATGAACACGAAGGCTTGCAGCGTGATGATCAGGATGTGGAAGATGGCCCAGGCCGTGCCCGCGATGATGTGACCCAGGGCCAGGAAGACCCCGGTAGCCGACAGGGTCCATGCGCCGCCCATGAGGGCGATCAGCAGGAAGATCAGTTCGCCGGCATACATGTTGCCGAACAGACGCATGCCGTGCGACACGGTCTTGGCGATGAACTCGATCATCTGCATCGCGAAGTTGAAGGGGTACAGCGCCCAGTGGTTGCCGAACGGCGCGGTGAAGAGTTCGTGCACCCAGCCGCCCAGGCCCTTGATCTTGATGTTGTAGTAGATGCAGATCAACAGCACCGTGACCGAGAAGCCCATGGCCACCGAGAGGTCGGCCGTCGGCACGACGCGCAGGTACGCATGGTGCGGGTCGTGGCCGGTCGCGCCGAAGAGCTGCGCCCAGATGGCGGGCAGCAGGTCGACGGGCAGCAGGTCCATCGCATTGAGCATGAAGATCCACAGGAAGATCGTCAGCGCCAGCGGACCCACGAACTTGCGGCTCTCGGCGTTGTGCACGATGCCTTTGGCCTGCTGGTCGACGACTTCGACCAGAATCTCGACCGCGGCCTGGAATCGCCCCGGCACGCCAGAGGTGGCCTTGCGCGCGGCCAGCCACAGGAGCCAGCAGCCGAGCGCGCCGAGCGCGATCGAGAAGAACAGCGAATCGAAATTGAATACGGAGAGGTCGGCGACGCCTCCGGGCTTCGAGCTTTGAAGATGCGTCAAATGGTGAACGATGTATTCACCAGCGGTCATACCGTGTTCCGCAGCGTTTTCAGCAGCCATCCGTTACTCGTCTCAAAGTTTCAGGCGCTTGGGGGCCAGCATCACCGCCACCCAAGCTGCCTTCATTGTCACCACCAAGCCGATCAGCATTGCCGGCCAGCTCAGCGCCACTACCAGCCTTGGCGCGGCGATCAGCATCGCCACCGTCAAGGCCATCTTGACCATTTCCCACAAGAAGAACCCAAACACCGCAGTGCCTGGATTCAGGGACGAAAACCGTCCGGTCAGCCCCCGTGCGAACACCGCAGATGGAACAACCACTGCCAGTGCGCCGTATCCGGCGGACCATCCCAGATTTTGCCTCCCTGTCAGACCCCAAGCGACCAACGCCACCAGCAGTCCCGCTACGACCTGAACCGCGATCACGCGCCATGGCGAGATCAACGGCTTCCTGTCGCGTAGCCGTTGGGCCTCCTCGGCGGTCAACGGCTTGAAATCCTCGTCCAGATCGGAACTGTCCTCATGGACGTTCTTCGAGACATCGCGGGCGATTGTTTTCATTGGAATGAAGCCCGGATGACGACCCAGAATTTCTACAAAGCCATTGATTATAGGTAAAAAGCCACGGGGTTCCGCCGAGTTCGAGGGGCAGTGGAGGAAATGATCCTTGCGCCCCGCTGCGGTATCGCCCCAGGGTTGGAATCCGCGGAAGCGCCCCCACGATAATTCCTCATGCACCCGATCACAGACGCCCTCCCCGACTCGCTCTGCTACCTCGACGGAAGCTACACCGCGCTGCGGGATGCCAAGGTCAGCGTGCTCGATCGGGGCTTCATCTTCGGCGACGGCGTTTACGAGGTCGTGCCCGTCTACGGTGGGAGTCTGTTCTGCTTCGACGAGCACATGGCGCGCCTCGATCGTTCGCTCTCCGAGCTGCAGATCAAGAACCCTCTCTCCCACGCGGAATGGCGTGCGGTTGCCATTCGCCTGATCGATGCTGCACCGTCCGCGGTGCGTGCGGGCATGCAAGGCGTCTATATCCAGGTGACGCGCGGCGTGGCTCCCCGCGACCACGCGATGCCGCAGGGCCTCACGCCGACGGTGTTCGTCATGGTCAATCCGATGAAGCCGGTGCCTGAAGTAGTTCGTGCCAAGGGCGTCGCCTGCGTGAGCGCGCAGGACTTCCGCTGGCAGAAAGCACACATCAAGAGCACCAGCCTGCTGGGCGCGGTGCTGGCGCGACAGATCAGCGTCGAGGCCGGTGCGGCCGAAACCATCATGTTCCGCGGCGACTGGCTCAGCGAGGCCTCGTCCAGCAACGTCTGGGTGGTGAAGCGCGGTGCAGTGTTCGGCCCACCCAGGGACGAGCTGGTGCTGGCCGGGATTCGCTACGGGCTGATCGAGCGGATCTGCGCCGACGCCGGAATCCCGTTCACGCTGCGACGCATCGCGCGCAACGAAGTGTTCGACGCCGACGAACTCCTGCTGTCATCTGCCAGCAAGGAAGTGCTGCCCGTCGTGACGCTCGACGGACAAACGATCGGCACCGGTCGCCCCGGCCCCATCTACCAGGCGCTCCATGCCGGCTATGAGCAGGCGAAGGCGCGCAGCACGCAAGACAACGGAGTCACCGCATGAACACCCCCACCCCGCCGGACGCGCCGATCGACGCGCGCAAGGAATCGCTGATCGAGTACCCCTCGCAGTTCCCGATCAAGGTCATGGGCGCGAAGGTCGACGGCTTCGTGCACGCCGTGACGTTGATCGCCGAGCAGTTCGACCCGAACTTCGACGCGACGACCATCGAACTTCGCCCCAGCAAGGCCGGCAACTACCTCGGCGTGACGATCACCGTCACCGCCACCAGCCGCGAGCAGCTCGACGACCTGTACCGCGCCCTGTCGAGCCATCCGATGGTGAAGGTGGTGCTCTGATCGCTGCCTGGGCGCCCGATGTCGCGCTGCTCGGCCGCGTCGACTATGCCGAGGCCTACGCCGCGATGCGGCAATGGACTCAGGAGCGCGACGCGGACTCGGCCGACGCGCTCTGGCTCTGCGAGCACGCACCGGTCTACACCCAGGGCCTCGCGGGCAAGGCCGACCATCTGTTGAACCCGGGCAATATTCCGGTCGTGCAGACCGACCGCGGCGGCCAGGTGACTTATCACGGGCCCGGCCAGGTGGTCGCCTACCCGCTGATCGACCTGCGGCGTGCCGGTTACTACGTCAAGGAATACGTCTACCGCATCGAGGAATCGGTGATCCGCACGCTCGCTCATTTCGGCGTCACCGGCCACCGCGTGGGCGGTGCCCCCGGCATCTACGTGCGGCTCGACGATCCCTTTTCGCATGCCGCGCTCACCGGCCCCGTGCATCCCGACGACCCGTTTCGCGGCCTCGGAAAAATCGCCGCACTCGGCATCAAGGTCAGCCGCCACTGCACCTACCACGGCGTCGCGCTCAACGTGGCGATGGACCTGGAACCCTTCTCGCGCATCAACCCTTGCGGCTACGCGGGGCTGAAAATCGTCGATCTTTCTACAATCGGCGTTCAAACAACCTGGGACGAAGCCGCGCAGGTGCTGGGCAACAAGCTCGGCGCCTACCTCGCACCTTGAGCCCCGCCAAAGAGAAGCCATGAGCACACTCAATGTTGTCCGCGACGCCCAGAGCTCCGAGGACTACAACCCCCTCGCCAAGCAGAAGGCCGCGGCCAAGCTCTCGCGCATCCCCGTCAAGGTGGTCCAGGGCGAAGTCCTCAAGAAGCCCGAATGGATCCGTGTCAAGGCCGGCTCGCCCACGACCCGCTTCTACGAGATCAAGCAGATCCTGCGCGAAAGCAACCTGCACACCGTCTGCGAAGAGGCTTCGTGCCCCAACATCGGCGAGTGCTTCGGCAACGGCACCGCGACCTTCATGATCATGGGCGACAAGTGCACGCGGCGCTGCCCCTTCTGCGACGTCGGCCACGGCCGCCCCGACCCGCTCGACAAGGATGAGCCGCTCAATCTCGCAAAGACGATCGCGAAGCTGCGTCTGAAGTACGTGGTGATCACGAGCGTGGACCGTGACGACCTGCGCGACGGCGGCAGCCAGCATTTCGTGGACTGCATCCGCAACATCCGCGAGCTCTCGCCGCAGACGCAGATCGAGATCCTGGTGCCCGACTTCCGCGGCCGCGACGACCGCGCGCTCGAGATCCTCAAGGCCGCACCGCCGGACGTGATGAACCACAACCTCGAGACCGCGCCGCGCCTTTACAAGGAAGCGCGCCCGGGCAGCGACTACCAGTTCAGCCTCAACCTGCTGAAGAAGTTCAAGGCGCTGCACCCCGACGTGCCGACCAAGAGCGGCATCATGGTCGGCCTCGGCGAGACCGACGAAGAGATCCTGCAAGTGATGCGTGACATGCGCGCGCATGACATCGACATGCTGACGATCGGCCAGTACCTCTCGCCCAGCAACAGCCACCTGCCGGTGCGCCGCTACGTGCATCCCGACACCTTCAGGATGTTCGAGGAAGAGGCCTACAAGATGGGCTTCAGCCACGCCGCCGTCGGCGCGATGGTGCGCAGCAGCTACCACGCGGACCAGCAGGCGCATGAGGCGAAGCTCGCCCCCAGGTCGACTCACTCCGTGTAGCCTCCCACCCCCTACCGGGGGCAACACCGGCGGCCCGGCGAAGCCGGTTCCGCGGTTCGCGAAGGGGCCTGGCTTCGCCGGCCGAGTTGCTGAATTCCATTGAGCAAGATATGAGCGATTTCGAGACAGCCATCAACCTTGACTTTGGCGTGATTGCCGAGCTTGTTCATCTCCATGCGCAGGCAAGCCCGGAACGGGCAGCACTCGCGGATGCCACTCGCACGTTCAGCTACGGCGAACTCGACGCACTGATGGACCGCATCGCGGCCAGTCTGCAGCGCGACGGCTTGCGGGCCGGCGATGCGATCGCGGTCTGCGCGGCATCCAGCGTCGGCTACGCGGCCGTGTTCCTGGGTGCGCTGCGTGCGGGCGTTGCGGTCGCGCCGCTGGCGCCCGGCTCCACGCCCGCGAGTCTCGCGCGGATGATCGAGGACGCCGGTGCGCGCATCCTGTTCGTCGACGAGGCGGCGGCGGAAGTCATCGGACCCGCCGCGTCCGGCGCCATCCCGCGCATCGCGCTCGACGGGTCCCGCGCGGGCGTCGACTTCGAGGCCTGGCTCGAGTCGGCCGGCGCGCGGCCGACTGCGGTTGAGCTGCAACCTTCGTCGCCCTTCAACATCATCTATTCGTCCGGCACCACCGGCGAGCCCAAGGGCATCGTGCAGGGCCACGGCATGCGCTGGGCGCACGTGAAGCGCGGCGCGAAGTACGAGTACGGTCCCGACACGGTCACGCTGCTGTCGACGCCGCTCTATTCCAACACCACGCTGGTCGTGTTCTTCCCGACCATCGCATTCGGCGGCTGCGTCGTGCTGATGCCGAAGTTCGACGCCGCCGGTTACCTGAAGCTGGCGGAACGCCATCGCGTGACGCACACGATGCTGGTGCCAGTGCAATACCAGCGGCTGATGGCGCACCCCGATTTCGGCGCGCACGATCTTTCGAGCTTCCGCTTCAAGTTCAGCACCAGCGCGCCCTTCAACGCAGCCTTGAAGGGCGACGTGCTCGCGCGCTGGCCCGGCGGCCTGATCGAGTTCTACGGCATGACCGAGGGCGGCGGCACCTGCATCCTGGAAGCCCATTTGCACCCGGACAAGCTGCACACCGTCGGCCGCCCGGCCGAAGGCAGCGACATCCGGCTGATCGACGAAGCCGGCAAGGAAGTCGCGCGTGGCGAGGCCGGCGAAGTCGTGGGCCACTCGGCCGGAATGATGGTCGGCTACCACCGCCAGCCCGCCAAGACGCGCGAGGCCGAGTGGTTCGATCCGGAAGGCAAGCGCTTCATCCGCACCGGCGATGTCGGCCGCTTCGACGATGACGGCTTTCTCACGCTGTTCGATCGCAAGAAGGACATGATCATCAGCGGCGGCTTCAACATCTATCCGAGCGATCTCGAGACGGTGCTGCGTGGCCATGCGGCGGTGGCGGATGCCGCCGTGATCGGGGTGCCTTCGGAGCAGTGGGGCGAGACGCCAGTGGCCTTCGTGGTGCAGCGCGCCGGGGACGACACGACGGCCGAGGTCCTCCTGCAGTGGGTCAATGCCCAGCTGGGCAAGACGCAAAGGCTCGCGCGCCTGCAATTCATCGACGAACTTCCGCGCAGCGCGATCGGCAAGGTGCTCAAGCGCGAACTGCGTGAACTCGACGCCCGCTGAGGCGGCGCCGGCCGACGCCGAGCACGGCGGCGGCAACGGCCTTCTTTGGGTGTTGCTGGCCGCGGCTGTCGTCTTCGCGGTGGTCCGTCCGCGTGCGCCGATGGACTACCTCCGGCTCGTGGACTGGCAGACCGTCGGCGCGCTGGCCGGCCTGCTGGCGATCACGCAGGGCGTCGAGCGCAGCGGCATGCTGCAGGCCGCCGCGGCGCGGCTGCTGTCGCGCACGACCGAATTGCGCAACCTGGTCTTCCTCCTCGCGGCAAGTGCTGCCGTGTTGTCGGCACTGGTGACCAACGACGTCAGCCTGTTCCTCCTGGTGCCGCTCACGCGCGTGCTGGCGACGCAGGCCCATCTGCCCCTGGCACGGCTGGTCGTCATCGAGGCCCTGGCGGTCAACGCGGGTTCGGCGCTGACGCCGATCGGCAATCCCCAGAATCTCTTCCTCTGGCATCGATCGGGCGAGAGCTTCGTCGGCTTCATGGCCATGATGGCGCCGACCGTGGCAGTGATGCTGTTCTGGCTCTTCGCGGCGATCCGCTTCCTGGTGCCTCGCGCGCCGATCACACTCAAGCCGTCGACCGAAGCGGTGCCGATGCAGCCGCGCCTGCTGGCCCTGTCGGGTGTGCTCTTCGTGGGCTTCGTCATCGCGCTCGACCAGCGCTGGCTGCTGGCCGGGCTGGCGGGTGTCTTCGGCGCGTTCCTGCTGCTGCGTCCGCGCGTGCTGCTCGGCGTGGACTGGGCCTTGCTCGCGATCATCGCGCTGATGTTCGTCGACCTGCGGCAGTTGGCGGAGCTTCCCGCCGTCGCGGCGCTGCTTGGGCAGTTGCCGATCGGCGAAGGATGGCGCGCCTATCTCGCGGCGATCGTCACTTCGCAGTTCATCAGCAATGTGCCGGCGACCATCCTGCTCGAGGGCTTCGTGCACGATCTGCCCGGTCTCGCGGCGGGCGTGAGCGTGGGAGGCTTCGGGTGCGTGCTGGGCTCGCTGGCGAACCTGATCGCGTTGCGCCTCGCGAAAGTGCCGAACGGGCTGCGCGAATTCCATCGCATCAGCATCCCGTTCCTGCTGGTGTGCGGCGCGTCGGCGCTGCTCTTGCGCCTGGGGTGACAGGCGCCGGCAAGGCGAGGAAAATCGCCGGCTTCCCATGCAGCTCCGCGACGCTCCATCCAGTTCATCCGGCCTCACGCTGCGCCGTTACGGCGCCTCGCGCGGGAGCCATGCGCACGATCACTTCCAGGTGCTGGTGGGGCTCGATGGAGTGCTCGAGCTGGAAGTGGAAGGCCGCGGTCGACGCATCGGAGCCGGGGATGGCTGCGTCGTCCAGCCCGGCGACTCCCATGATTTCGAGTCGAAGGACGGCAGCCGCTGCCTCGTCCTCGATACGACACAGGCTCTGTGGGCGCAATGCGCCGATCGCTCGCCGCTTGCGCCGCAGGTGCTGTCGCTGGGCCATTACCTTGCGGTTTGCCTGTCGCAGCCATCGACGCCCACCCTGGCGCTCCATCACGCGCAGTCCCTGTTGCTGGAGGCCTGGGGGCCATCGGTTCCGAACGGTCGCGGTCGGCCCATCGATTGGCGCGCCCTCTCCGCGTGGGCGCAGTCGCACTGGCACAGGCCGCTGAGTGTCGCGGACCTGGCGTCGGTCGCCTCCCTCAGCCCCAGTCAGTTCGCCCAGCGCTGCCGCGACGAGCTGGGCATGAGCGCGATGCAGTGGCTGCGCACGCAACGGCTCATGCACGCGAGGCAATTGCGCGCAGGCGGGATGGCCGTGGCCGAGACGGCACGTCGCACCGGCTACCGCTCGCCTTCGGCACTGACGGCCGCGCTGCGCAGAGCCACCGGCCGCGACGACTGACGCCGCCGAATCGTCGCCGCGCGACGATGGTCCGGCGTTGCGCGACGATCGGTCGGCTTAAGCTCGGCCGCCATGTCTTCCACGCTGAACGCTCTCGCCGCCATCGCACTCTGGGCCACGCTTGCTTCGCTGGGCACATCGCTCTCGCATCTGCCGCCCTTCCTGCTGACCGGCCTCGCGCTGATGATCGGCAGCGTGATGAGCTGGCCGCTGGTGCTGCGCAATCCCCGCGCATGGGCGGTGCCGGTGCGCACGCTGGCGCTGGGCATCTACGGCCTGTTCGGCTTTCACTTCCTGCTGTTCATCGCGCTGCGGCACGCGCCTCCGGTCGAGGCCAATCTCGTGAACTACCTCTGGCCGCTGTTCATGGTCGTGCTGGCGCCTGTGCTGCTGCCGGGCGTGTCGCTGCGCCCGATGCACGTGGTGGCGGCGCTGCTGGGCTTCGCGGGCGCGGCGATCGCGATCCTCGGTGCACGCAGTGGCATCTCGACGAGCGCCGGTGGCAGCTACTGGGGCTTTCTGCCCGCGCTGGGCTCGGCTTTCATCTGGGCCAGCTACTCGCTGTGGACGCAGCGCGTGGCCGCCTTTCCGACCACCGCGATCGGCCTCTTCGGACTGGTGTCGGGTGCGCTCTCGCTGGGGTGCCACGCATTGCTGGAGCCCTCCGTCGCGCTCTCATCGCGCGACTGGCTGCTCGTGACGTTGTGCGGACTCGGCCCGCTGGGCGCCGCCTTCTTCTTCTGGGACATGGCGCTCAAGCGCGGCGACGCGCGGCAGATCGGAATCCTGAGCTACATCACGCCGCTGGCGTCGACCGCATTGCTGCTGCTCGTGACGCAGCGCCCGTTGAGCTGGACCATCGCGCTCGCCGCCGTCCTCATCATCGCGGCTGCGGTGATGGGGACACGGGCGCGAGGGTAGTCAGTCGGCGACCTTGAGAACCAGCTTGCCGAAGTTCTCGCCGGTGAAGAGTTTCGTCAGAGCCTCGGGAAAGGTCTCGATGCCTTCGACCACGTCTTCGCGACTCTTCATGCGGCCATCCTTGAGATAGCCCGACATCTCCGACACCGCGAGGTGATAGCGATCGGCGTAGTCGAACACGACCATGCCCTGCATGCGCGCCCGGTTCACCAGCAAGCTCAGGTAGTTCTTCGGACCCTGCACCGGCGTCGTGTTGTTGTACTGACTGATGGCGCCGCAGATGATGATGCGGGCACCGCGCGCCAGCTTGGCCAGCGCCGCGTCGAGGATCTCGCCGCCGACGTTGTCGAAGTAGACGTCCACACCCTTCGGGCAGTGCGTCTTCAGGCCTTCGCGTACGGCAGCGGGGCCGGCCTTGTAGTCGATGCAGGCATCGAAGCCCAGTTCCTTCACGACCCACTCGCACTTGGCCTGACCGCCGGCAATGCCGACCGCGCGACAGCCCTTGATCTTCGCGAGCTGGCCGACGGTCTGGCCGACCGCGCCAGCGGCACCGGAGACCAGGACGGTTTCGCCGGGCTTGGGTTCGCCGATGTCCATCAGGCCGAAGTACCCGGTCATGCCCGGCATGCCGAGCACGTTGAGCCATTGCGTGATTGAGCCGACATTCAGGTCGATCTTCGTGAGGCCGGCCCGCTTGATCTCCTCCTGCGGGACCAGCGCGTACTCCTGCACTCCGAGCGTGCCGTACACGATGTCCCCGACCGCGAACGCCGGGTTGCGCGAGGCCGTCACGCGCCCCACGCCACCGGCGCGCATGACGGCGCCGATCTCGACGGGCGGGATGTAGCTCTTGCCTTCGTTCATCCAGCCGCGCATGGCGGGGTCGAGCGAGAGCGACAGCGTCTTGACGAGAACGCCGCCTTCGGCCGGCTCGCCCGCCGGCTCGGTGGTGAACTGCCAGTTGTCGCGCGTGGCCATGCCTTCGGGCCGCTTGGCGAGGCGGACCTGGTGATTGGTGAGGGTGCTGCTCATGCTCATGTCTCCTTGGGAGCTGTCTGGGGCAGCCGGATCGTAGCCCCGGCCTCCTCGCGCGCCGGTAGCGAAGGCGACAAGCAGCAGGCCGTCAGAAGGGGTAATGCCTCGGTGTGGTCTGCACCGTGATCCAGCGCAACTCTGTGAAAGCCTCCACACCGGCCTTGCCGCCGAAGCGGCCGTAGCCCGAGGCCTTGACGCCGCCGAAGGGCATCTGCGCCTCGTCGTGCACCGTGGGGCCGTTGACGTGGCAGATGCCGGCCTCGATGCGACGCGCGACATTCCAGGCGCGCGCCACATCGCGGCCGAACACTGCGGAAGAAAGGCCGAACTCGTTGTCGTTGGCCGTCGCGACGGCCTGCTCCACGCCGTCGACACGCACGACCGCCTTCACCGGTCCGAAGGATTCCTCGCGGTAGATGAGCATGTCGGGCGTGACGTGGTCGAGCACCGTGGCCGGCATCAGCGTGTTCTCGGCGCGGCCACCGCACACCAGCTTCGCGCCCTTGGCAAGCGCGTCGTCGATGAGTGCGTTGCAACGCGTCACCGTGCTCGCATCGACGACCGAGCCGAGCACCACCGGGCCCTCTCGCGGGTCGCCCACCGGCAGGCTCCTGGCCTTGGCCGCGAACTTGGCGACGAACTCGTCGGCGACGGCCGCGTCCACCACGATGCGTTCGGTCGACATGCAGATCTGCCCCGAGTTGGCGAAAGCGCCGAAGGCAGCGGCATTCACCGCGGCATCGATGTCGGCGTCGTCCAGCACGACCAACGGCGCCTTGCCACCGAGTTCGAGCACCACGGGCTTGAGGTACTTGGCGCAGGTCTGCGCGATGATCCGGCCCACCCGCGTGGAGCCCGTGAAGTTGACGCGGCGCACCGCCGGGTGCGCCACCATCGCCTCGACGACCGCGCCCGCATCGGCCGGTGCGTTGGTCACGAAGTTCACCACGCCGGGCGGCAGGCCGGCCTCGTTGATGGCGTCGACGATGAGCGCGTGCGTCTCGGGGCACAGCTCCGATCCCTTGAGCACCACCGTGTTGCCGCAAGCCAGCGGCGTCGCGATGGCGCGGGTGGCGAGGATCACCGGCGCGTTCCACGGCGCGATGCCGACCACCACGCCGGCCGCCTGCCGCACGCCCATCGAGAGGCTGCCGGGCACATCGGACGGGATGACCTCGCCACTGATCTGCGTCGTCAGCGCGGCGGCTTCGGTGAGGATGCCGGCGGCCAGGTGGACATTGAAGCCGGCCCACATCGCCGAGGCGCCCGTCTCGCGCGCCATGGCTTGCACGAAGGCGTCGGTGCGGGATTCGAGCGCATGCGCCGCCTTCAGCAGCAAGGCACGACGTTCACCCGGCCCGGTCTGCGACCATGCAGCAAAAGCGGCGTGCGCGGCTTCGACGGCTGCAATCGCATCTGCCGGCGTAGCCGCCGGCGCGCGCGTGGCAACTTCTCCGTCGAGCGGATTGCGCCGCTCGAAGCTGGCACCGCCCGCGGCCTGGCGCCGCTCGCCGTTGATGAGCATGGAGATGGTGGTCATGCGAAGTCCTCTAGCTGAAAAAGGGATTGGGGTGATTCAGGCCACACCGAGATAGGCCTGCCGGATCACGTCGGAATGAAGAAGGTCTTGCGCATCGCCCGAAGCGACGATCTTTCCGCGTTCCAGCACATAGCCGCGGTCTGCCGCCTGCAGCGCCTTGCGTACGTTCTGCTCGACCATCAGCACGGTCACGCCCTGGGCCGCGATGCGACGCACGATGGCAAGCAGTTCATCGACCATGCGAGGCGCGAGGCCGAGCGAGGGCTCGTCGAGCATCAGCAGGCGCGGCCCACTCATCATGGCGCGCGCGACGGCCACCATCTGCTGCTCGCCGCCGCTCATCGTGCCGGCGAGTTGGGTGGCGCGCTCCTTGAGGCGCGGGAAATCCTCGAAGGCGCGGGCCAGGCGTTCACTGCGCAGGCGCGGCGGCGAGAGCCAGGCGCCCAACTCCAGGTTCTCGGTGACCGTCATCTGCGGGAAGAGCTGCCGGCCCTCGGCGACCAGCGCGAGCCCCTGGCGCACACAGGCCGTGGCCTCGCCCGAAGGCAGTGCCACGCCGTCGAGCACGACCTCGCCGTCTCGCGGCAGCAATCCGGCGAGGGCCTTCAGCAGCGTCGTCTTGCCGGCGCCGTTCGGCCCCAGCACGACGGTGATGCCCGGGAGCACGTCGAGGTCCAGCCCCTGCAGCACCTGGAAGCCGTGATAGCCCGCGGCCAGACCGCGAACCCGTAGCTCGCTGGAACTCATGCCGCGCCCTCCATCTCGTCACCCAGGTAAGCCTCGACCACCTCGGCGTTGCGCACCACGTCGGCGGGCGTGCCGTCGGCGATCTTGCGGCCCTGGTGCAGCACGAGCACGCGCTCCACGTATTTCAGCAGCGTCGTGACCGCATGCTCGATCCACACCACCGTGAGTCCGTGGTCGTCGCGCAGCCGGCGAATGCGGCGCGCCATTGCGTCGACTTCCGCTTCGGTCAGGCCTGCCGCGACCTCATCCAGCAGCAGCACACGCGGCCGCGTGCCGAGCGCCATGCCGATCTCCAGCAGGCGCTGCTGCGACGGCGTCACGTCCGCCGCGATGCGATCGGCCAGCGCGGAAAGCCCGAGCATGTCGAGGATGTCACCCTCGCTGCGCAGGCCGGCGATCGGCGTGCGATGGCGTCCCGCGAACTGCATCCCGAAGCGCACGTTGTCGGTGAGCGTCAGGTCGGCCATCACGCGCGGTGTCTGGAAGGTGCGTGCGATGCCGTGCGCCGCGTAGTGATGCGGACCGCGTCCCGTGAGATCGACCGAGCCCTGCACCAGCAGCTTGCCGGAGGTCGGCGGGATGACGCCGGAGACGGCGTTGAAGAAGGTGGTCTTGCCCGCGCCGTTGGGGCCGATGATGCCGACCAGTTCCCCCGCATGCAGCCGTGCGCTGACGGCATCCACGGCAGTCAATCCTCCGAAGCGCACCGTGAGTTCGCGGGCTTCGAGCAAGGGGATCGCGGCCATCACCTGCGCTTCAGTCATGGCCGTTCCCCCGCAACGCGGCGGCCTTGCGCTGCCACAGCGACGCCAACCCGTTGGGCAGGTACATCACGCAGAGAATCAGCAACAGCCCCAGCACCATCATGTAGCCGTAAGGCAACTGCAGCCGCAGCGTCTCCGCCAGCAGGCTGAAGACGACCGCAGCGACGACCGGGCCGCCGATGCTCGCCGCGCCGCCGATCAACGCGATCAGCACGGTCTGGAAGCCGATGAAGGGGCTGAACACCGCCGCCGGTTCGATGTAGGTCCAGCGCACCGCCATCGCCGCGCCGACGGCACCGGCAAAGGCGGCCGTGAGCGCGAAACCGGCGATCTTGTAGCGCCGCGTATCGACGCCCAGCGTCTGCGCGCGCTGCTCGTCGGCACCGATGCCCGCAAGCGCGAGGCCGAAGCGGCTGCGCTTCACCGCGATCGCGGTGGCGATGGCGGCGCCGGCGATCGCGAGCACCGTCAGGTAGACCGTCTCGTTCGACGGCACGACTGCGAGCACGCGGCCCACCGTGCCCGAGACCTGCTTCTCGACGAAGGTGACGGCATGGCGGATCAGCTCGGTCATGCCGAAGGTCAGCACGGCGAAATAGGTTCCGCGCAAGTGCAGCACGGCCGCCCCCATGACCACGGCCACCACGCTCGCCACGACCGCGCCGCTCACGATGACGAGAGGCCAGGGCAGCACCTCCAGCAAGCTCGCGCTCGAATACGCGCCGAGGCCGAAGAAGGCCGAGGTCGCGAGAGACAGGTAGCGCGTCGCGCCGCAGAACAGCGACCAGCTCGTCGCGAGTGCGATGTACATGAGGCAGCTCAAGGCCACCGACACCACGAAATCGGAGGCGATCCATGGCACCCCGGCGGCGAGCGCCAGGCCGATGCCCAGCGTCAGCCAGGGCCTGTTGGCAAGAGGTGCCCTCATCGCGAGAACAATCCGTTGGGCCGCCAGATCAAAACACCGATGAACACGGCGTACGACAGCAGCATCTTGAGCGAGGGGCTCGTGAAGTACATGCCCAGCGCTTCGACCACGCCCAGCAACAATCCGCCGACCAGGCTGCCCGCGATGCTGCCGAAGCCGCCCAGCGTGATGACGATGAGCGCCGTGACGGTGTAGGGCTCGCCCATCGAGGGCGAGATCTCGTAGGTCATCGACAGCAGCGCACCCGCCACGCCCGACAGGCCCAGGCCGATGCCGAACATGAGCGGATGCAGCCGCTTGGTATTGATGCCAACCAGCTGCGCGCCGACGGGCGACTGCATCAGCGCCCGCACGGCCTTGCCCAGCAGCGTGAGCTTGAGCAATGCGATGAGTGCGAGACTGAGCGCGAGCGCGATGCCGAACAGCACCAGCTTGTTGGCGGTGAAGCGCATGTCGGCCACCTGCACCGGCTCCGCCAGGTACTCGTAGCCGCGCAGGTCACCGCCCCAGATCAGCAGCGCCGTGTTCTGCACGAGGAACATCAGGCCGAAGCCGACCATGAGGCTGCGCGCCTCGAACACATCCACGTTGGGCGCCCTCGCCGCGACTTGCCGGAAGCACAGCCAGTGCACCGCCATGCCGATCAGCATCAGCACTGCGAAGGCCACCGGCAGGAACACCAGCGGCGAAATGCCCCACGTCGTGTGCGCCCACCAGGTCAGGAAGGCGCCGAGCATCAGGAACTCGCCGTGCGAGATGTTCATGATGCGCATCAGGCCGTACTGCAGGTTCAGTCCGATCGCCACCAGCGCATAGATGCCGCCCGTGATCAATCCGCCGGCCAGCAGTTCGGCCCACCCAGTCAACGACACGCTTATTTCCAGGCCGGCTTCGGCTTCAGTTGCGCGGTGGCGCGGTCCTTGGGCCACACCACTTCGAATTCACCGTTCTGCCACTGGGCGATAGTGCCCGGAATCGAGGCGTTCTCGCTGCCGTCAAAACGGATCGGGCCCAGGATGGTCTTGAACTCGCTCTTCGCGATGTGGTCGCGCAGCGCCTTGCGGTCGAGCCCCACCTTGCCCACCGACTGCTGCAGGATCTCGAGACCGGCCCACGCGTGGCCGCTGGCCCAGCGGTCCGGCTCCTTGCCGAACTTCTTGCTATGGGCTTCGAAGTAGGCCTTGGCCTCGGGGCTGGTGTTGGCGTTCCACGAGCCCATGCCGATGACGCCTTCGGCATTCCCGGCCATGACGTTCTTGTAGAGCTGGAAGGCGGTCCCCACCGAGGCGTAGAAGTACTTCGGGTTGAATCCCACTTCGCGCGACTGGCGGCTCGCAAGGATGGTGTCCGGCGGGTAGGTGATGCCGATGAAGGCATCGGGGTTCAGGTCCTTCATCGTGCGCAGCACGGGCGCCAGGTCCTTCACGCCGAGCGGATAGCTCTTGCGGTCCACCACCTGGATGCTGGTCTTCTTGAGCGCGTTGTTGAGCGCCGCGAAGTTCTCCAGGCCGAAGAGGTCGTCCATGTAGACGATGGCGATGGTCTTCACGTTGTTCGCCACCATCATGTCGACCAGCGCGCCCATCATCTTGTCGGGCTGCTGCAGCAGCGAGAAGAAGTAGGGCAGGTGCATGTCGATCAGTTTGCGCGACAGAGCCGTGGGCGCCAGCAGCGGATAGCCGAAGCGGTTGGCCAGCGGCGCCACGGCGAAGTTCGCGCCCGAGCCCCAGGGTGGCAGGATGAGATCGACTTTGTCGCTGCCCATCAGCTTCTCGTAGGTGCGCACGCAGGTCTCGGTTTCGCTGCGGTCGTCGTAGCCGATCAGTTCGATGGGCCGCTTCGCGCCCTTGACCGAGAGCCCGCCGGCGGCGTTGACCTGTTCGGCCCACAGCAGGTAGTTGGGCTCCTGGCTGACTTGCGCGCCCGCGGCCCATGGACCGGTGCGGGCGATGGCATAGCCGACGCGCACCGGCGCGCCCTGCGCGAACAGGCGCGGTGCAACGGCGGCTGCTCCGAGAGCGGTGGCGGTTCCCTGGATCCAGCGGCGGCGATTGGCGTGGCGAAACATACGGTCTCCTTCCGGGCGTCGAGGTGCGTCCGGTCCCGGCATCGTAGGAAGAATGGCCCCCCGGCGCTGTGCCCGCTGCGCACAAAGCAGTTGTCGCAGCGTGCACACCGCTAGTGGTTAACCCGCAAGCACTGGCGCGAGCCGTGCACCGGAAAATAGGCGCAGCTTTTCAACGAACCGACCTATGACCGCGTCCCTGCTTCTGTCGACCGACGGCGTCCCTCCGCGCGAACGCGCGCCGGTCTGGCGCGAGTGGGTGTGGCGACACTTCGGCGGGCTCGAGTCGGACCTGTACGGCGACCGCGATTTCGACGGGCATCTCGCGGCCTCGCATGCCGGCGACGTGATCCTCACGCGCCTCGAAGCGAATCGGCATCGCGTACTGCGCACGCCGCAGATGGCGCGCAGTAGCGAGGCGGCCTATCTGAAGATCGTGGCGCCCTGGCAAGGCTCGGCGGAAGTGGCGCAGCGGGGCCGCGAGGCCGCTGTGCGTGCCGGTGGCTGGACGCTCTATGACACCACCGCCGACTACACCGTCGCCAACCCCGAGCGCAGCGACCATCTCATCGTGATGCTGCCGAAGGAGCAGGTCGCAGCACCTGGTCTTCCGCTGGGCGACCTGGTGGCGCGCCGTGTCGGCGGCGGCAGCGGCATCTCGCGCGTGGCGCTGGAGACCATGCGCAACACCTACCTGGAGCTGCCCTACATGAGCGAGGCGGCAGCGCGCGGCGCGGGCGAACTCATCATCCAGCTCGTGCGGCTCTCGCTGATGGAACTGGCCGGGCAGGACACGCCGCGCACGCAGCGCGAGGCGCTCAAGGACCGCATCCGGCAGCACGTGGCACAACACCTGCGCGACCCCGCACTCTCGATCGAAGGCATCGCCCAGGCGCTGCGTTGCAGCAAGCGCCATCTGCACAACGCCTTCGCGGGCGACGACGACACGCTGACCGGCTACATCCTTCACCAGCGCCTGGCGTGCAGCATCCGCGACTTGCAGGACCCCGCGAACGCCACGCGTCCGATCACGGACATCGCGATGTCCTCGGGTTTCAGCAATCTCTCGCACTTCAGCCGCGTGTTCCGCGAACACACGGGCGGCAGTCCGAGCGAATTCAGGCGGCAGGCAGCACGACGCTGACGGCGAGGCCCGGGCTGGCGTTGCGCACGGTGAACGTGCCTCCGTGGGCTTCGGCAACCAGCCGGCAGAGGTACATGCCGAGCCCGACGCCACCGGTGGCGCGCTGGCGGGCACTGTCGGTCCGGTAGAAGGGCTCGGTCAGGCGCTCCAGTTGCGCGGCATCGACGCCCTGACCGAAATCTCGCACTTCAAGTTCGACGCCCTGCCCCGCCCTTCGCAGTGCGATGCGCGGCGGCTGTGCGGCCTCGGCGCCGTGCCGCAGCGCGTTGTCGAGCAAGTTGCGCACGAGGAGGCGGATGCGCGACCTGTCGAGGGTCAGCGTCGGCAGGTCCGCCGCGAAATCCAGCGTGATGCGTTGGCCGTCGGGATGCTCGCTCACCGCCTCGCGAATGAGCGCCGCCAGATCGACCGGCTCGCGGTGCAGCGCCGCATGCGGGCTGGCGAGCCGCTCGCTTTCGAGCAGGTCGGTGATCAGGTCGCGCATCTCCGCAAGATCGCGCAGGAGCGCGGCACGCTCGGTCTCGCCTTCGGGCGTCGCGGGCAGCAATTCGGCGTTGAGTCGCGCACGGGTGAGCGGCGAGCGCAGTTCGTGGCTCAGCGCCAGCAGCAGCGCGCGCTTGGCATCGAGCATGCCCTGGATGTCTCGCGCCATCGTGTTGATGCGCTGCGCCAGATCGCCCAACTCGTCGCGGCGGCGCAGCGGGATCGGCACGTCGAACGCGCCGCGGCCGAAACGTTCGGCACCGGCGCGGATGTCGTCGAGCGGCCGCAGCAGCCGGCGGACGTAGGCATAGGCCAGCATGATCAGCACCAGCAGCAAGGCCAGCGTGATCCAGCCGATGCCCTGCGGCTCGCGCTGCCAGGGCAAGGTGCCGACACCGAAGCTCACGCGATGCCCGTCGGCGGTGGTGCGGCTGAGCCAGTCGCCGCGCGGGCCGAAGCCGTGGGCACGGCGGTCGGGATGCGAGTCCCAGTTCACGCTCGGGCCTTCGATGCGGATGGAGATCGGAAGCCGCGCCACCAGCGCCTGCGCGCGCGCCACGTCGGGCGGTGTGCCCAGCTCGGTCACGATGCGGTCCATGTAGTCGGCAACCACGGGCCGGGCCGCGTCGCGCCAGCCGGTCGAGAAAGCGCGCTGCATGCCGCCGAGGAAGACCGCCGCCATCGCCAGCGCGAGCAGCACGAAGACGATGATCAGGCGCACGCGCAAGGAATGGCGCCAGCGGTGATGCCAGCGATGGCCTCGTCCCGCCTTCACGCCGGCCCGCTCCGGCCGACGGCCAGTGTGTAGCCGGCGTTGCGCAGCGTCTTGATGCAGTCTAGGGGCTCCAGCTTCCGGCGCAGCCGGCTCACCACGATGTCGACGGCGCGCGTGTACAACTCGGCTTCGTGGCCGCGAAGGCGGTTCAGGATGTCGTCACGGCTCCAGACCTTGCCGGGCTGGTCCGCGAGCAAGGCCAGCAACTCGAACTCGGTGCTGGTCAGGTCGACGCGCTCGCCCTGGCGCAGCACCTCGCGCTTGTCGAGGTCGATCGACAGTCCTTCGAATACTCGGCGTTGCGCTGGCGCCGCCGCGGGCACGGTGCGCTGACGCCGCAGGATGGTCTGCACCCGCGCGACCAGTTCGCGCGGCTCGAAGGGCTTGGGCAGGTAGTCGTCCGCACCGAGTTCCAGGCCGACCACGCGGTCCATCACGTCGCCGCGGGCGGTCAGCATGACGATCGGGATGTCGCTTTCCTTGCGGATCTCGCGGCATAACGCAAAGCCGTCCATCTCGGGGAGCATCACGTCGAGGATGGCGGCGTCGTAGCTTTCGGCGCGGAGCTTGGCGAGGCCGTCGCTCGGGCTCGTTGCACTGTCGAGCACGCAGTCGAAGCGAGCGAAGTAGCTCGCCAGCGGAGCGCCGAGGTGCTCGTCATCGTCGATCAGCAGGATGCGCGGCATGAACCATTCTCGCTCGCCCTCAGCACGCCGGGCATCACCACGGATCGACCGGGCCGATGCGGCCGAGATGCGTGTTGGCGAAGCCCGTCGCGTACTTGAGGCCGTAGCCGAGCGCGCGGTCGAAGCCGATGTGGGCGCACCAGATCAACCCGGCGGCCATGGCCACCGGCGCATCACCCAGCGAAGCGATCACCAGCATCGCGACCGGCCCGATGTACGAATGCGCCGTGTTGTACGCCGCCGCACCGACCCGCGGCCCGGCCAGGTAGCCGAGGAAGGACAGATCGGGCAACAGGAACAGCATGGCGAAGGCGCCCCAGCCGGCGCCGAGCTGTGCATAGGCAACGACTGCCGCCACGAGTACAACCAGACCCTCGACCCGCAACACCCAACGAACGCCGCCCGAGGCAGCACCGACCAGAGCGCCGGCCTCCCCTTCCAGAGGGCCGCCGCGCAGGGCCGCTCCCAAGCGGCCGGCCCGTCCCCGGTAGAGGGTAGGCGAAGCGACACGAAGTGCGCGCAGCCTGGGGGCGAGCATCTACCCCCTCCAGCGACGACCGCGTTCCATGAAGTCCCGCACCTTTTGCTGTTGCGCGGGGTTCAGGCTGTCGAAGAAGTCCGCTGCGGCGGCAATCACCTCGGGACTGCCTGCTTGTATCGCCGCCGTCTTGTCCTCGACCAGCTTCTTCGCGCGCTCCTGGTCGAGCTTGGCGCCGGCGAACAGCGAGCGGAACTCGGCGCGCGGATCGCCGCCGCCGCGCAATGCCGCACGTTGCGCCTGCAGCTTCTCGGTGAGCACCGTCAGCTTCTGCTTCTGCGAGACGTCGAGTTCGAGCTTGCCGCTCACGCGCTCGACCATCCTGGTGCGGAACTCGGCCCGGTCCTGCTCCGATGCGCCGCTCCAGCCATGGCGATGACCACAACCCGCGAGGCTGCCGGCGACCAGTGCCGCGCTCGCGATACCGAAAAGGGAACGTTTGAACCAGCGTTTCATGAGAGTCTTCCTTCAACAACGATCGGAATCGATCAGGGAGACCCGATGGTGCGTTCGGGCCGCCGCGAAGTCCTTTCGCGGCGGTTTCGGCGTGTTTCGTTTTATTGCGGCTAGCGAACCAGCGCCGCCGCGGGATCTTCCGCCTCCAGCACGCCCTGCGCCCAGGCTTCGAGCTTGCTCGTGTCGGCCCGCAGCACTTCCTGCTTGACCGCCAGGATCTGCGAGGGGTGCATCGAGAAGCTGCGCAGCCCCAGGCCCAGCAGGAGCCGCGTGAACACGACGTCGCCCGCCATCTCGCCGCACACGCTCACGCCCTTGCCTTGGCGCCGGCACTCGGCAATCGTGTCGGCCACCAGACGCAGCACCGCTGGATGCGCCGGGTCGTACAGATGCGCCACGGATTCGTCGGCGCGATCGATGGCCAGCGTGTACTGGATCAGGTCATTCGTGCCGATCGACAGGAAGTCGAAGTACTTGAGGAAGGTCTTCAACGTCAGCGCGGCCGCCGGGATCTCGATCATCGCGCCGATCTTCACGTTGCCGTGCACCACTCCGCGGTTGTCGAGTTCCGCGCGCGCGAAGTCGATCAGCGAAAGCGTCTGGCGGATTTCGCTCACGTGGGCAAGCATCGGGATCAGCAGGTGGATCTCGCCGTGCGCCGCCGCACGCAGGATGGCGCGCAGTTGCGTGAGGAACATGGCCGGATCGGCGAGGCTCCAGCGGATGGCGCGAAGTCCCAGGGCCGGATTCAGGTGTGCATCGTCGCGCACCGATTTGCCGTCGAGCGGCTTGTCGGCGCCCACGTCGATGGTGCGGATCGTGACGGGCATGCCTTGCATGCCTTCGACCGCGCGGTTGTACGCCTGGTACTGCTCTTCCTCGTCGGGCAGGCGCGTCATGCGCTGCGCCTCGCGGCCCATGAAAAGGAATTCGCTGCGGAAGAGGCCCACGCCGACCGCGCCGGCCTTGACCGCGCCGATCGAGTCCTCCGGCATTTCGATGTTGGCGAGCAACTCGACGCGCTGCCCATCGAGCGTGATGGCCGGCTTGTGGCGCAGCCTCGACAGCCGCCCGCGCTCGAGGTCACCCTGACGCTGCTTGAACCCGTACTCGGCCAGGATGATGGGCGAGGGGTCGACGATCATCACGCCGGAATCGCCATCGATGATCACCCAGTCGTCCTGCCGCACGAGCTGGCTGGCGCTGCGTGCGCCGACCACGGCGGGGATGTCCATGCTCCGCGCCACGATCGCGGTGTGCGAGGTGCGCCCGCCCACGTCGGTCACGAAGCCGGCGAACACGCTTTTCTTGAACTGGAGCATGTCGGCCGGCGACAAGTCGTGCGCGATGAGAACCAGCGGCGCATCGAATGCATCGTTCGCGGTCGGATCGGACTGCTCGCCGTCTTCGTTTTCGGCGGCACGCTTGCGCCGGGGCGGGTTGGGCGCGAGCACCGCCGCCGTCCCTTTCATGCGATGCAGGAGACGCTCGACCACCTGCTCCAGATCGGCCTTGCGCTCGCGCAGGTATTCGTCCTCCATCTCGTCGAACTGCCGCGCCACCACCTCGAGCTGCGTAGTCAGTGCCCACTCGGCGTTATAGAGCCGCTCGACGATCCAATGCTTGACACCGCCCGTGAGCACTTCGTCCTGCAACAGCATCTGATGCACGTCGAGCAGCGCCGAGAGTTCGTGCGGCGCGTCGTTGGGCCCCATCAGCGCCACACTGGCCTGCAGCTTCTGCAACTCCTCGGCCACCGCGTCGCGAGCCATGCGAACGCGATCAATCTCGGTCTCGATCTGCTCCGGCTTGATGAAGTAGTGCGCCACATCGATGCGACTCGACACCACGAGGACCGCCCGCCCGATGGCAATGCCACGGGCAACAGGCAGTCCGTGGATCGCAAACGTCATGCAGCCGCCCCTAAGAAATAAGCGAGCGCGAAGCGCAAGCGCCGTTGATGAAATGCCGCAGAACCGGCTCCGCCGGGCGGCAGGCATTGCCCCCGGAAAGGGGGTGGGCGTTCACACGAAGTGAAAAAGTCTGGAGGTCAGACATTTATTCGCCTTCCCCGAATTTGTCGTTCATGAGTGCCACGATGGCATCGAGCGCCTCCTGCTCGCGATCGCCATTGGTTTCGATTTCCACCGTCACACCGAGGCCTGCGGCCAGCATCATCACGCCCATGATGCTCTTGGCATTGACGCGGCGGTCGCCGCGCGCGAGCCAGACGTCGCAGGGATAGCTCCCCGCAAGCTTGGTGAGTTTGGCCGAGGCCCGAGCGTGCAGGCCCAGCTTATTGCTGATGGTCACGGATGTCTTGGTCACTGTGCTTTCTTCTTGCTTGATTCTGCGGTGCCGCCACCGCCACCTGCATCACGCCCGCAGTGCCCCCGGTCACCGCGCGCTGCACCAGCGTATCGAGCGGTTCGTTACGGTAACTCACCGCGCGCAGCAACATCGGCAGGTTGACGCCCGCCACGAGCCGCGAGCGGATGCCGTCGACCAGCTTCTGCGCCACGTTGCAGGGCGTTGCGCCGAAGACGTCTGCCAGCACGAGCACCTGGGAGCGCGGCGCGCGCTGGAGTTGCGCCAGCGTGATGCGCGCCGCAGCGAGGGTTTCTTCCGGCGAGACATTGGGCAGCACGTCGAGCGCGACGATCGACGGCTCGCTGTCCGGAAAGACATGCAGCGCGCATTGCCGCAACGCTTGAGCGAGCGGCGAATGGGCGATGATGAAGATGCTGTTCATGCAGGTCGGCGAGTCCCGTCAATTATGCGGGGGCGTCCGCCGGATGTAGAAATAGGACAACACGCAGCATCCCACAAACCGGTCATGAGCGCCCCTTCGCGTTTCCCGGATCACGGTAGTCTCAATCCTTCAAAGAACGTCTGGAGCGCGTCGAACGACGACGGCGTTCCCAGCACCGTCGCCTGGTAGAGGGCCATGCCGTCCGGACGCTGCTGAGCAAACCACAGGACGTGAGCCGCCTCGGCGTGACCGGCTCCCGCGGGCCCTTGGGTATCGAGACGCACCGGCGCGACCAAAGTCGATGCCCGAGGCAGGTTTGCCGAAGTTTCTGCGACCGGCGTGCCCGCAAGCTGCTGGGCCGTCGCCGCCCGCCAAGCTCGCATCCAGCTTTCGGCCTGCGCCACACTGCCGGCCGAGGCGTGCGCCACGGCGAAGGTGGCGCCCCCGGCCTTGCAGCCCGCCATGTCGACGGCCACTGCGTCGGTGCCGAGCGGCAACTGCCGCGTTGCGCGGTCGGGCTTGCAGGGGAGCAGCGCGATCACGCCGGCGTCCCCGACCGGGACTTCGCGCCAGTTGAAAGTGGGGCTGCACGCGAAGGCGACGGCAGCCAAGGCGATGGCCGCGAGACGGGAGGTTGAGGGAAAGGGCATCGGGAGATCGATTATCGAACGCATGCCGAACAGCCCTGCGCCCAGGTCCGGACGCGGTCAGGCGATGGGAACTAAAATCAACCGCCTCCCTCGATCACCATGAAAAAAGTCATCTACGCCGCCGCAACCGCGCTCGCCTTGGCCGTCGGTGTCGGCGTGTACCTGAACACGGGGGTTTCCGCGGCGCCCGCCTCGACCTTCGTGCTCCTCGATGGCAGCAAGAAGTCCAGCGAGGACCTCAAGGGCAAGGTGACGCTGGTCAATTTCTGGGCGACGAGTTGCGTCACCTGCGTCGCCGAAATGCCCAAGGTCATCGCGACCTACGACAAATACAAGAGCCAGGGTTACGACACCCTCGCCGTAGCCATGAGCTACGACCCGCCCAGCTACGTCGTCAACTTCGTCGAAACGCGCAAGCTGCCGTTCAAGGTCGCGATCGACAACACCGGCGCCGTCGCCCAAGCGTGGGGCGACGTGAAGCTCACCCCCACCACCTACGTCGTCAACAAGCGCGGCGAAATCGTCAAGCGCTACGTAGGCGAGCCCGACTTCGCCGAACTCCACAAGCTCATCGAAAAGCTCCTCGCCGAGACGTAAAACAGGCTCGCCACCAAGCTTCGCGCACTCCACGTCGCTTCGCCCACCCCCTGCCGGGGGCAACACCGGCGGCCCGGCAGAGCCGGTTCCGCGGTGTTTCTGGCAATTTGGCGCTCGGGCGGAAGGCGCTGGCTTTCGTCGAGCTACTTGTTCCTGAAGGCATCGTGGCAGGTTTTGCAGGTTTCCCCGACCGCTCCCATCGCGGTCTTCAGCGCATCGAGATTGCCGGCCTTCGCGGCGACCAGCAACTTGTCGGTGTCGCCCATCAACCTCTCGCTGAGTTCCTTGAACTTGGCCTGTTCCTTCCAGATCTCCGGCTTGGCCTTGCCTCCTTCGGTACCGGGTCCGAAACCGGCCCAGGGCAATCGCGATATCTGGGCCACCACCTCCGCGTTGGACACCGCCACCACAGCGTCGTACGGCACACGGCCGGCGGCCATGGCACCCAGGCGCCCCACGTGCTGGCCTTGAATGAACATCGCGCTTTGCCGGTACTTGATCGCGTCTTCAGTCTTGGCGAACTGCGCAGCGGCCGGGGCGGAAATGGCGGCGCATGCGGCAGCCAGGGTGATCAGGATCACTCGTTTCATCGTGTCTCCTTCTTGTGGTCGCGTCGCGAGGTACGGCGCTGCGGTCAGTTTAGGGATTTGCCGCCGCTCACGACTAGAGACAACCCGCAGAACGCGCGGCGCCGGAAGTTTGCTAATCTGCACGTCCCGCCGCCATGCCAAGACCTCGCCGATGACCGCCTCCTTCGAGCCCGCCGCCCGCCATCGGGGCCTGGCGGACGCCGGCGCGTCTCGCACACGGGTCTGGGATCTGCCGACGCGGCTCTTCCACTGGGTCCTGGCAGCGGCCGTGATCGGCCTGATCGCGACCGGCCTCGGCGGCATCATGGAGTGGCACTACCGGCTCGGCTACACGGTGTTGTCGCTGTTGCTGTTTCGCTTGGTCTGGGGCTTCGTGGGTGGGCGATGGTCTCGTTTTTCCGCTTTCCTCTACGCCCCGACCTCGGTCGTGGCCTACCTGCGGGGGCGGGGCCATCCCGATCACCTCATAGGTCACTCGCCGTTGGGCGCCCTGTCGGTGTTCGCACTGCTGGGCTTTCTGATCGCCCAGGTCGCGACAGGACTGGTGGCCGACGACGAAATCTCGGCCTCGGGGCCGCTGACGCGCTTCGTCCCGAATTCGGTCGTCAGCGCTGCCAGCACTTGGCACACGACGGTGGGCAAGTGGACCGTGATCACGCTCGTCAGCCTCCACGTGCTGGCCGTGCTGTTCTATGTCGTTATCAAGCGGCACCGGTTGGTGCGTCCGATGATCACCGGCGACAAGCTGGTCATCGACGGAAGCGCGGCGCCGAGCCGGGATGATGTGGCGTCGCGCCTGCTCGCCTTCGCGGTGTTCGCCGCCTGTGCGGGGATCGCGACCTGGATTGCATCGTTGCGCGTATGAGCCACTCGGTTTCACGCCCGCTGCCATTGGCGGATACGCCGGAGATCGTGCTCATGACACCGGACGAGCCGCACGAGTTGGAGGCTGCGCGCGCGATCTTCCGGGACTACGCGGCTTCGCTCGGCATCGACCTTGGGTTTCAGAACTTCGATGAAGAACTCGCCAATCTTCCGGGCGACTACGCGGAGCCGCGGGGCGCGCTGCTTTTGGCGCTCGTCAACGTGAGTGACACGGCGGTTCCGGTCGATGCGCAGCCTTTGCAACGGGCTACAGGCGGCTTGGCGTACGTGGCGGGTTGCTGCGCACTGCGCCCGCTGGATACAGCCGACTATCCGAATGCTGCGGAGATGAAGCGCCTATACGTGCGGCCGGCGTTTCGCGGAGTAGGGCTCGGGCGCCAACTGGCCGAGGCCATCCTGGATGCTGCGCGCGGCGCCGGCTATGCCTGCGTGCTGCTCGACACGCTCGACGACATGGAATCCGCAAGAGCCCTCTACGAAGACCTGGGGTTCGTGGACGTGCCGCCCTACTATCACAACCCAATTGCCGGGTCGCACTACCTCAAAACAGAGCTTTAGCTCGCCCCCAGGCTTGCCCACTTCGTGTGGCCGCCCACCCCCTGCCGGGGGCAACACCAGCGGCCCAGCAAAGCTGGTGCCGCGGTGTTCCTGGCATTGGGGGAGCGGGGCTTAGGCTTTTGCCTGGGCCAGCAGGGTGTCGGCGTCGCTCACTTCGAACTTGCCGGGGGCTTCGACGTTGAGGGTCGCGACCTTGCCGTCCTTCACCAGCATCGAATAGCGATTGCTGCGAACGCCCATGCCGCGTGAGGTCAGGTCGAGCGTGAGACCGGTTGCATTCGCGAAGGCGCCACTGCCGTCGGCCAGCATACGGACCTTGGCGCCAGTCTTCTGGTCGCGAGCCCAGGCGCCCATGACGAAGGCGTCGTTGACGCTGACGCACCAGATTTCATCAACGCCTGCGGCCTTGAAATCCTCGAAGTGCAGGACATACCCCGGAACGTGCTTGGCGGAGCAGGTGGGCGTGAAAGCGCCGGGTAGCGCGAACAGCGCGATGGTCTTTCCGGCCGCGGCCTTGGTCACTTCGACCGGGTTCGGGCCGATGCTGCAACCCTCGCCCTCGACTTCCGAATACTCCTGCAGGGTCGCCGGGGGAAGGGTGTCGCCAACTTTGATCATCTACTGCTCCTAAAAAGAAAAACGGCCCACATTGTGGGCCGTTTTTCATGGGGCTGTGTTTGCCTGCGATCAGACCAGGACGGCCTTTTCGACCAACCGGGTCACGACCCAGTTCTTCGACTTCGAAATCGGCCGGCTTTCGGTGATTTCGATGGTATCGCCCAGCTTGTACTCGCCCTTTTCGTCATGGGCGTGGTACTTGCTCGTCTTGGCCACGATCTTGCCGTAGAGCTCGTGCTTCACACGACGCTCGACCAGCACGGTCACGGTTTTCTCGCGCTTGTCGCTGACCACCTTGCCGATCAAGGTGCGCTTGAGGGATTTTTTAGCTTCCGTCATGTTCACTCCTTACTTGGCGGCTTGGGTTTCTTGCTGCTTCTGAGCAAGAATGGTCTTGGCGCGAGCGATGTCGCGGCGCGTCACGCGCAGCGTCGAGGTGTTCGACAGCTGTTGCGTGGCCTTCTGCATACGCAGGCCGAAATGGGCCTTCTGCAGATCCTTGATTTCAGCTTGCAAGCCCGCAACGTCCTTGTTGCGCAGCTCGGCAGCCTTCGAAGTCTTGGCCGGAGCCGCAACTTCCTTCTTCTTACGTGTTGCCATGGTGTTCTCCTCGATCAGGCGCCGAGCTGGCGTGCGACGAAGGTCGTGCGCAGCGGCAGTTTGGCAGCGGCCAGACGGAAGGCCTCGCGAGCGAGTTCTTCGGGAACGCCGACGATCTCGTAGATCACCTTGCCGGGCTGGATTTCGGCGACGTAGTACTCGGGGTTGCCCTTGCCGTTACCCATCCGCACTTCTGCGGGCTTGTGGGAGATCGGCTTGTCGGGGAACACACGAATCCAGATGCGGCCACCGCGCTTGACGTGACGCGAGATCGCGCGACGTGCGGCTTCGATCTGACGGGCCGTGAGACGGCCGCGGTCGATCGACTTCAGGCCGAAGTCACCGAACGACACCGCGTTGCCGCGGGTCGCGATGCCGGTGTTGCGGCCCTTTTGTTCCTTGCGGAACTTTCTGCGTGCAGGTTGCAGCATGTTTCTTACTCCGTAGTTCTAAGACCGATCACTCGGTCTTGGCACCGTCAGCTGCTGCAGCTGGCGCGGCTTTGCGGACGCGCTTAACGGCGGGTTTCGAGTCTGCACCCGGAGCCGCGGGGGCGGCACCAGTGGCTTCTGCGGGCTTGTCGCTGCCATCGGCCGGAGCGACGTTGCCGCCGATCGGACCACGGGCACCGGCGCGCGGGCCACGGCGGTCAGAGCCGGGACGGTCGCCACCAGGACGGCCATCGCGACGCGGGCCGCGCGGGCGGCGCTCTTCGTCAGGACGCGGCGTTTCGACTGCCGGCAGGTCGTTACGACCCAGCGTGTCGCCCTTGTACACCCAGACCTTGACGCCGATGACGCCGTAGGTGGTCTTGGCTTCCGAGGTGCCGTAGTCGATGTCTGCGCGCAGCGTGTGAAGCGGCACGCGACCTTCGCGGTACCACTCGGTACGTGCGATTTCGATGCCGTTCAGGCGACCGGCCGACATGATCTTGATGCCCTGGGCACCCAGACGCATGGCGTTCTGCATCGCACGCTTCATGGCGCGACGGAACATGATCCGCTTTTCGAGCTGCTGGGTGATGCTGTCGGCGATCAGTTGGGCATCGATTTCGGGCTTGCGCACTTCTTCGATGTTGACCGCGACCGGCACGCCGAGCTGGCGACCGAGTTCACGCTTGAGGTTCTCGATGTCTTCACCCTTCTTGCCGATCACGACGCCCGGACGTGCCGAGTAGATCGTGATGCGGGCGTTCTTGGCGGGACGCTCGATCAGCACGCGCGAAACGGACGCGTTCTTGAGCTTCTTCTTCAGGTACTCACGCACCTTGATGTCTTCGGCCAGCATGCCGGCGAAGTCGCGGTTGCTTGCGTACCAGCGGCTGGACCAGTTACGGCTGACCGCAAGGCGGAAGCCGGTTGGGTGGATTTTCTGTCCCATATTTCTTCCAGGCCTGTTAGTTGCCAACCGTCACGTACACATGGCACGTGGGCTTGCTGATGCGATTGCCGCGACCCTTGGCGCGCGCGGTGAAGCGCTTGAGCGTGGCGCCTTGCTCGACGTAGATGGTCTTGACCTTCAGTTCGTCGATATCGGCACCGTCGTTGTGCTCGGCGTTGGCGATGGCCGACTCGAGCACCTTCTTGACGATCACAGCGGCCTTCTTCTGCGTGAATTGCAGGATGTTGAGCGCTTGATCGACCTTCTTGCCGCGGATCAGGTCGGCGACCAGACGGCCCTTGTCGACCGAAAGGCGGACGCCGCGGAGGACTGCACGTGTTTCAGACATGGTCGTTCCTTACTTCTTCTGGACTTTCTTGTCCGCGGGGTGCCCCTTGAACGTGCGCGTGAGCGCAAATTCGCCGAGCTTGTGGCCGACCATCTGGTCGGTGATGTACACGGGCACGTGCTGCTTGCCGTTGTGCACGGCGATGGTCAGGCCGATGAACTCGGGCAGAACCATCGAGCGACGCGACCAGGTCTTGATCGGCTTCTTGTCCTTGGTCGTCACGGCCTTGTCGGCCTTGGCCACGAGGTGGTGGTCGACGAACGGACCTTTTTTGAGAGAGCGAGTCATTTGCTAACCCTTACTTCTTGCGACGCGACACGATGAAGACCTGCGTGCGCTTGTTGTTACGGGTCCGATAACCCTTGGTCAGGTTGCCCCACGGGTCGACAGGATGACGGCCTTCGCCGGTCTTGCCTTCGCCACCACCGTGCGGGTGGTCGACCGGGTTCATCACCACGCCGCGAACGGTCGGGCGGATACCCATCCAGCGCTTCACACCGGCCTTGCCGAGTTGGCGCAGGCTGTGTTCTTCGTTGGCGACTTCACCGATGGTCGCGCGGCACTCGACGTGCACGCGGCGGACTTCGCCCGAACGCATGCGGACCTGGGCGTATACGCCTTCACGGGCCAGCAGCGTGGCCGAGGTACCAGCCGAGCGGGCGATCTGCGCGCCCTTGCCAGGTTGCAGTTCGATGCAGTGGATCGTCGAACCCACGGGAATGTTGCGGATCGGCAGCGTGTTGCCGGCGCGGATCGGGGCTTCCGAACCGCTCAGCAGCGTTGCACCGGCTTCAAGACCGCGCGGGGCGATGATGTAGCGGCGCTCGCCGTCGGCGTAGCACACGAGCGCAATGTGAGCGGTGCGGTTCGGGTCGTACTCGATGCGTTCGACCTTGGCCGGGATGCCGTCCTTGTTGCGCACGAAGTCCACCACGCGGTAGTGGTGCTTGTGACCACCGCCCTTGTGACGGGTCGTGATGTGACCGTTGTTGTTGCGGCCGGCCTTCTGGAATTGCGGCTCCAGCAGGGCTGCGTGCGGCGCACCCTTGTACAGGTGGTCCCGCGAGATCTTCACCGCGCCGCGTTGGCCCGGCGAAGTGGGTTTCATCTTGATGACGGCCATGATTAAGCGCCTTCCCCGACGAGGTTGAGCTCTTGACCAGCCTTCAGCGTCACGTAGGCCTTGCGAACGTTGTCGCGACGACCCATGGACTTGCCGAAGCGCTTGGCCTTGCCCTTGGTGTTGAGCACCGACACGCCCTGGACCTCGACCTTGAACATCAGTTCAACGGCGGCCTTGATCTCGGGCTTCGTGGCGTCCTGCAGCACCTTGAAAGTGACGGCATTGGACTTCTCGCCAACCATCGTGGCCTTCTCGGACACGATCGGGGCGACCAGCACGTTCATCAGGCGACCTTCGTCGAACTGACGCTGTGCGGGAGTAGGGTTCATGCGGCTCATGCGAACATCTCCTTGAGCTTGTCGACGGCACCCTTGGTGACCAGCACCTTCTTGTAGTGGACCAGCGACACCGGATCGGCGTAACGCGGCTCGACCACGAGCACGTTCACCAGGTTGCGCGAGGCCAGGTACAGGTTCTCGTCGACTTCCTCGGCGATCACGAGCACGGACTCGAGATTCATCGCCTTGAACTTGGCGGCCAGCGCCTTGGTCTTGGGCGAGTCGACCTTGATCGAATCGACCACGGCCAGACGGCCTTCGCGAGCGAGTTGCGAGAAGATCGACGCCATGCCGGCGCGGTACATCTTCTTGTTGATCTTCTGCGAGAAGTTTTCGTCGGGCATGTTCGGGAAAACGCGGCCGCCCCCACGCCACAGCGGCGAGGAAGTCATACCGGCGCGGGCGCGGCCCGTTCCCTTTTGCTTGAAAGGCTTCTTGGTCGAGTGCTTGACCTGTTCGCGGTCCTTCTGGGCGCGCGTGCCTTGGCGGGCATTGGCCTGGAATGCGACGACGATCTGGTGAACCAGGTCTTCGTTGTAGTCACGGCCGAACACGGTTTCAGGGGCGTCGTACTTCGACGCGGCCTGGCCTTGTTCGTTCAGGAGTTCGAGTTCCATTACTTCGCTCCTTCAGCGGCTTGCGGCTTGGCCTTGACGGCCGGACGCACGGTGACGAAGCCACCTTTCGAACCCGGAATCGCACCCCTGATCAGGAGCAATTGACGGGCTTCGTCGATACGGATCACGTCGAGGTTCTGGGTCGTCACGGTGACGTCGCCCAGATGGCCCGTCATGCGCTTGCCGGGGAACACACGACCGGGATCTTGCGCCATACCGATCGAGCCGGGCACGTTGTGCGAACGGCTGTTACCGTGCGACGCGCGCTGCGAGCTCATGTTGTGGCGCTTGATGGTGCCAGCGTAGCCTTTACCGATCGAGGTGCCTTGCACGTCGACCTTCTGGCCCACCGCGAACACGCTGGCCGCGGCGATGACGCCGCCAGCCTTGTGCTGACCAGCCGTATCGGCGGTCACGCGAAATTCCTGGATGATTTCGCCTGCTTCGACACCCGCCTTGGCGAGGTGACCGGCTTCGGGCTTGGTCACGCGCGATGCCTTGCGCGAACCGAACGTCACTTGCAGTGCGACGTAGCCATCGTTCTCTTGGGTTTTGATCTGGGTCACGCGGTTGTTCGACACATCCACCACCGTGACAGGAACTGCGTCCCCGTCATCGGTGAAGAGACGCATCATCCCCACCTTGCGGCCCAGCAACCCGAGGGAGTTGCTCAGACTCATTGGTTTTCTCCAAAACTCCCGCCGCTGCCACTTCAATTGGCGACAGCGTTTGGTATGCGGAAGAAGGTTGATAAAGTTCTGCGCAAATAGCGCTCTGGCGAGCGCAACTTAGGCAGAGCCGAAGATTATAGCCCGCAAGTGCTTGCAGGCGCAAGAGGCGCGGAGAATCGACCCCTGAGGGCTACTTCACCGGCATCGGGAGGATCTTTTCGCCCCCGGGCGTCTGCTTCAGGTCCCCGCTAGCCGGCAGAGCGGACGCTGCCTTGCCGACCTGCAACGGAATCGACGTCGCGCTGGTCGCGCCATATTGAGTCGTGAAAACATGGAGATAGCCAGCGCCCTCCGCGGCAAGCGTGACCTCCACCGTCAATGTGGTGGCTACGCCCGCCGGGAGCGTGCGCGTCACCTCGGTCGTACCGAGCGACACGCCCCCGTCGCCGGTCAGCCGCAACACGGCCCCATTCGGGTCGGTGATGCCTTCGAAGCTGAGTTCCACCGGGATGGCCTTCCCCGCCTGTGAGGTCGCATCTGGCACCCGGAACCGCACGACGATGCCGGAGCCATTGGCCTTCAGGGGGGCGGCCTTCAACGACCCCTTCGCTCCAGAGACCTTCGTGGCGGGAGGATTACCAGCGCTGTCGGCGATTGCCGATTCATGGGCGCTCAGCGCCAACAGCACGGCAACAGCGCCAGCCCCGGCGCGAAGTCCGGCGTTCGCAAAACCGCGCCTCATTGAATGGTGACGGTGAAACATGTCTCTGCCGAGGAGTTGTTGAAGTCGTTGATTACCAGAACGCTCTCGCCAGCCGGCAGGCCGACCGAACTCGCCTCCGTCGTGCTGACGGCGGTGGCCTCTGCGATCTGCCTGCCGCTGTAGACGACGAAATCCGGATCCGACGCAGGGGGACCGGCAACCGTGATCGTGTAGTTGCGTGCCGACGGCGTGGCGAACCTGAGATACACATAGTTGCCGAGCTTGTTGCGAAGACCCGCCTGGTTGGTCACACACGCAGACGTGCTCCCGCCCACTGCGGCGGTGCGATAAAGGGGAAGCGAGTTCGCCGCACCCGTGATGCCTCCGTTGTTCGTCTCCATCGTGCCGAACGGATCATTGGCGGCGGCGCTGATGTTCTGGGCGGCGAGGAGCGCCGCCAAAGCCGAAGCGCTTGCGGGTGCGGCCGAGCCGAATGCCGCAGTAAAGGGATGGATGGACGTGACGGCAAGGCCGCTCTTGAACGAAACGGCGGTCAAGGTATCGTGAATCGGCTTGAATCCGACCATGCTGTTCAGCTTCCACAAGATGGAATGAATGGATGCTTCCCGATACCAGCCCGGGTTGGGACTGGCGCCCGCCGTCAGGTCGACATTGGACCCGCTCGCCTGCCCCATTCCGACCGCGTCGGTGTAGTTGCCGCGGGCGAGGGCGATGCCGGACCATGCGTTGCCCCATCCTTCCGAAAACGCGATGCGCCGATCCAGACTGTCCGCCATGGAGTGACTGCCCCCCGGCGAATCGTCGCGGCTGAACGACGATTGGTAGTAGTGGCCCCATTCATGCGCAATCACCGAGGCGTCGTACTCGTCGGTGTCGACATTTTCCTTCCCGAGCACATAGATGGCCGCCGCCCCGTCCTCGTCCGAGAAGTAGGTGGTACCGATCTGGCCCAACGAAGGGTTGCCATCTGCAGGCACGTTGTTGACGCTCCAGAAGACGCGCAGTGCAGGAAAGACCATGTTCGGCGCCACGGACAAGACCTTGGCCTGCGCAGCGTAGACCGTGTCGAGCACGGCAAAAGGCGCTGCCGTTCGGCCCGAGGTATAGCTCGATCCGCCCCAGCCGGATGGTGCGTGAAGATTGCGCGTGCCCGCCTCCGCGCCGATGGAGAACGCTGGGGTTTCCATTGCGTAGACGGCACTCGACTGGGTATTGTCCCGGACGCTGACATCCCAGCTGCCCGCCGAGCCGCGCTGCAGCATCTGGGCCTTGACTCGAACGATGACAGCGGCGCCGGAGGGCACGGAAACGGAATAGGCGCCGTTGGGATCCGTTGCCGTGGTGGCCAGGATCGCCGGCGACGCGGCATCGACGATTTCCACGACGGCGCCGCGAACCGGCTTCGCCACGGTCGCCGAGTACATGAGTGCGCCCGTCGCGTTGGGAACCGAGTCGTAGGTCGCAACGCCATTGAGCGTGACCGTCGCCCCACTGGAGTTGTTGGCGCCGCTCAGAGCCAGCGCCGCCGGGTTGCCCCCACCGCCACCTCCGCCGCACGCGCCGAGCAGCGTCAGAGCAGCCAACGCCAATCCTCGCCAGAACCAGATTCGTACCATGCACAGAGCCCTTGTTCGCGTGGCGGCAGCAGATGCCGCTCTGTCTAGGATCTAGGATGCCACAGCCACAGCTCGCGACATAAGAACAAAGCCCGATTGCACTGCTGCAATCGGGCTTTGGTGGTAAGCAAAGGTACTTACTGGAGCTTGATTTCGACGTCCACGCCGGCCGGCAGGTCGAGCTTCATCAGCGCGTCCACGGTCTTGTCGGTCGGATCGACGATGTCCATCAGGCGCTGGTGCGTACGGATCTCGAACTGGTCACGGCTCGTCTTGTTGACGTGCGGCGAACGCAGGATGTCGAAACGCTTCATGCGGGTCGGCAGGGGCACGGGGCCCTTGACGATCGCGCCGGTGCGCTTGGCGGTATCGACGATTTCTGCTGCCGACTGGTCGATCAGCTTGTAGTCGAACGCCTTGAGGCGGATGCGGATTTTTTGCTTGGTGGCCATGGTGATTCCTTTGTGCGTACGACTCAGATGTCGAGGATCTTGGCCACGACGCCCGAACCGACGGTGCGGCCGCCTTCACGGATGGCGAAGCGCAGGCCTTCTTCCATCGCGATCGGGTTGATCAGCTTCACCGTGATGGACACGTTGTCGCCGGGCATGACCATTTCCTTGTCCTTGGGCAGTTCGATCGCGCCAGTGACGTCGGTCGTGCGGAAGTAGAACTGCGGACGGTAGTTGTTGAAGAACGGCGTGTGACGGCCGCCTTCGTCCTTCGACAGCACATACACCTCGGCGGTGAAGTGCGTGTGCGGCTTGATCGAGCCGGGCTTGCACAGCACTTGGCCGCGCTCGACTTCTTCGCGCTTCGTGCCGCGCAGCAGCACGCCCACGTTG
>NZ_JASZYR010000041.1 GCF_030316855.1 Variovorax sp. J22P240 | reverse complement strand
TAGCCGGGCGAGCGCTCGAGCGCATCGCAAACCGCCACGACAAGGCGGCCGCCCGGCCGAAGCACGCGCTGCATCTCGCGCAACGCGGCAACACGATCGTCGAAGAACATCAAGCCGAACTGGCTCACGACGGCATCGAATTCCGCGTCGGCGAAGGGCAGCGATTCGGCGCAGCCGCGGTGCCATTCGATGTCCGGATGCTTTCGCTGAGCCACCGCCAGCATCTCGGGGTTCGAATCGAGCCCGAGCGCCGCGCCACCCGGCGAGACGCGCTCGGCCACCGCGACGGTCAGGGCGCCGGTGCCACACGCGACGTCGAGCACGCGTTGGCCCGCCGTGATCTTCGCGGCGTCGCATACCACAGGGCCCCAGTGCCTGAACAGCGCAGGGACGAACTGGTCGTCGTACACGTCGGCCGGAGACCGCACGGCCCCTTCGATTCGCGCACTCATGGCATGCTCCTTCCGTGAAACGCAGCACCCATAGCATCAAGCCAGCCACGAACGCGGACCATGACCAAAAGTCCGGATCGCATGCTGCGGCGTCCGGCTCTGACGTCATGTCCGACGTGCTGCGGTGCGTGCGGCTGACCGGCTCGATGCTGTTTCTGGTCGACGCGCATCCCCCATGGATGTCCTGGGCGCCGCAGACCGAAGTGTTTCGCCGGATCGTGCTACCGGCTTCTCAGCACTTGATCTCGTACCACATCGTCACGCATGGTGGTTGCTGGGCCGGACTACGCGATGCGACTCCCGAGCGCTTCGAAACGGGCGACGTGCTGGTCGTTCCGCATGGCGACGCCTACTACCTGGCCGATCCGCCTGGCACTGAGGCCGCCTATGGCCCCGAGGAGGCCGTGATGTTCTTCCGCAGCATGGCTTCCGGCGAACTGCCTTCGATCGTCAGCGAAGGTGGCAATGGAGCCGACGGCACACAGTTCATCTGTGGCTTCCTCGGTTGCGACCTGAGGCCTTGCAACCCGGTGCTCGACGCGTTGCCCGCAATGATCCATTTGCGGCCCGCAACCCAGTCGAATTTGACTTCGCTCTGTGCGTGTTGCGCGAGCCATCGTCCGGCTGCCAGGCGGTGCTG
>NZ_JASZYR010000040.1 GCF_030316855.1 Variovorax sp. J22P240 | reverse complement strand
GGTCACGTCCCAGCGCATGGTGTAAGTCTTCAGCCCGGACAGGGCTGAGATGCACGGTGCTCAGCGTGCCACTGCGGACAGCCGAGTGGGTGCAGTATCGCTGAGGGTCTGCAGGCCCTCCAACTGCATGTAGCGCCGGTTGAGCGACCACTCGTCGTTCTGCTCAAGCATCATTGCTCCGACAAGGCGCGTGATCGAGGCGTCGTTGGGGAAGATGCCCACGACGTTCGTGCGCCGCTTGATCTCCGCGTTCAGCCGCTCCAATGGGTTTGTGCTGTAGATCTGCGTCCAGTGCGCTCGCGGGAAGGTCATGAAGGCCAGCACGTCGTTCTCCGCGTCGTCCATCAGAGCACCAAGCTTGGGGAACTTGTCTCGGAGCTGATCGGCCACCGATCGCCACTGCGTGCGAGCCGCATCAGCCGAGTCCTGCACGAACGCCGTGCCGATGGCAGCCGAGACCATGCGCCGCTGCGTCTTGCCGGCGTGGGCCAGGGCATTGCGCATGAAATGGACCCTGCAACGCTGCCAGGTGGCCTTCAGCACCTTCGCGGCGGCCGCCTTGATGCCCTCATGGCTATCGCTGATCACGAGCTTCACGCCGCGCAGACCCCGGCGATTCAGGCTGCGCAGGAACTCGGTCCAGAACGGCTCGGCCTCGGAGGCCCCGACCTTCAAGCCCAGCACCTCGCGCTGGCCGTCGGTGTTCACGCCGACAGCCACTATGACGGCCACGCTCACGATGCGCCCGGCTTCGCGCGTCTTCACGTAGGTGGCATCGATCCACAGGTAGGGCCAGTCACCCTCGATCTGCCTTCCAAGGAAGGCGTTGACGCGCTCGTCGAGCTCCCCGCACAACCGGCTAACCTGGCTCTTGGAGACGCCGCTCATGCCAAGCGACTTGACCAGGTCGTCCACCGAACGGGTGGAGATGCCTTGCACGTAGGCCTCCTGGATGACGGCCGTGAGCGCCTTCTCTGCGGTGCGCCGAGGCTCGAGGAACTCGGGGAAGTAGCTGCCCTGGCGCAACCTGGGAATCTTCAGCTCGACACTGCCGGCTCGGGTGTCCCAGGTGCGCTCGCGGTAGCCATTGCGGCTGTTGAGGCGCTCGGGATTCTTCTCATCGTAGGCGGCGCCACAGCGTCCTTCGACATCGAGTTCCATGAGGCGTTGGGCCATGAACTGCACCATCTGGCGCAGGACGTCGACATCGGCTCCCTTCTCAGCGAGCTCGGCCAATGCCATAGTTGGGTTGGTCATCGTGATTTCCTTCAAGACAAGTTTGGTGGGTCGCACCTCAAACTTATCCGGTCTTCACGATGGCCCCCCCCGAAGAGAGCGGTCGCTGCGCGGCAAGCCGCTTCGGGCTACGCCCTACGCGCCTTGCCGCGCAGCGAGTGAAGGAAGACTTACACCACTTGCTGGGACATCAAC
>NZ_JASZYR010000004.1 GCF_030316855.1 Variovorax sp. J22P240 | reverse complement strand
GTTCCCGGATGCGGACGTGGTGTTCGTCGAGTCCGGCGGCGACAACCTCGCGGCCACCTTCAGCCCCGAGTTGTCGGACCTCACGATCTACGTGATCGACGTCGCAGCCGGCGAGAAGATCCCCCGCAAGGGTGGCCCCGGCATCACGAAGAGCGACCTGTTCGTGATCAACAAGACCGACCTGGCGCCCTACGTCGGCGCCGACCTGGGCGTGATGGAGGCGGACACGAAGCGCATGCGCAAGCAACGGCCTTTCGTGATGACCAATCTCAAGACGCGCGCTGGCCTCGCGGAGGTAGTGTCCTTCATCGAAGAGCGCGGCATGCTCGCCGCCGCCTGAACCCTCGGGTCAAGAAGTTCGCTGGCCTCCTTGATCGGGGTCGCATCGAATTGTTACCCGAAGCGTGAAATGGTCCACATCTTGCTGGCAGGCATACATCGTCGGGCGGATACTTTAGTTAACAAGGAAGCGAGACACTGCCCACAACGAAGTGAACAGCTCTTGTAACGATCATGGCTTCAGAGGCAATCTTCCTTCCCGCGACTGGCAGCGTCCAGTTCGCCATCTATCCCGACGGGTACGACGGCGCCCGGATCATCGCCCGCATCGACGAGGAAGCGCTGCACGCCCGCTTCCATGCGCCCGAAGGTGGGGATTCCGAATTGGTGCAAGCGTACGCACGGAACGCCGATTCGATCGACGCCATTGCCACCGAGCGCTATCGCGAGAACCCGAACGTCGCGATTTGCCTCCACAGCAACGACTTCTAGCGCGCCCGCTCAGGCCATCAACGCCTTCAGCTTGCTGCTCGTGAACGGCACGCTGCGCAGCCGCACCCCCGTCGCATCGAACACCGCATTGGCCAGTGCCGCCGGCACCGGGCTGGACGCGGCTTCGCCCGCACCCAATGGCGGCTCGTCGCGGCGATCGATCAGCGCAATCTCCAGGCGCGGGACCGCGGGGAAGCGCAGCAGCGGATAGCTCGCCCAGTCGACGCTCGTGACGCGCGAGCGGTCGAAGGTGGTCTCCTCGTACAAGGTGCGCGAGAGCGTCTGCAGGATGTTGCCCTCGACCTGCGCGCGCACGGCATCGGGGTTGATCATCAGCCCGCAGTCGTGCGCGCAGCAGACGCGGCGCACGGCGATCTCGCCGGTCGCGCGGTCAACCTCCACCTCCATCGCCATGGCGACGAAGGTCTCGTTGTTCTTGTAGTGGATGTAGGCCATGCCGCGCCCCACCGCGAGCGTGCCCTTGGCCGCAGCCGGTGAGGGCCTCGACTGCCATCCGACCATCTGCGCCATGCGCCGGATCACTTCGGCGCCTCGCGGATTCGACATGTCGCGCAGCCGGAAGGCCACCGGGTCGATTTGCGCCTTGGCGGCAAGTTCATCGACGAAGCTTTCCACCGCAAAGCAGTTCGCGACCTTGCCAGGGGCGCGAATGTTCGATGGCCGCAGCGGCGCCGGGCCCAGCCAGTGCGCTGACACCTTCACCGCATTCGCGGCGTACGGTGGATTGCCGTTTTGCGACACCAGCCCCGTCGCCTGCCCCACCGGCTGCCGCACGCCCGCCGCGAGCGGCGACAGCAGCGGAATCCACTCCAGGTTGGCCGTGGCGCGCGGCACCCACATGTCGGTTTCCCAGGCATCGATGCGCCCGTCCGGCATCTGAGTGGCCTTGATCTCGAGCAGCTGAGGCGGGCCCTTCGGGTCCCAGCCCAGTTCGTCCTCGCGGCTCCACTGCACGCGCACCGGCTTGCCGACCGCCTTGGACAACAGGACCGCATCGGCGGCCGCGTCGTCGTGCCCGTTCATGCCGTAGCAGCCGGCGCCGTCGAGGTAGATGACACGCAGCTTGTCGCGCGGCAGGTCGACCATCGCCGCGAAGACGTTCAGGAAGCGGTGGCTCGCCTGCGACGCCGTCCACACCGTGCCGCCATCGGGCCGCACCTCGGCCACGGCGCACGACGGGCCGATGGAGCCATGCGACTGGATGGGCCACGAATAGGTCGCCCGAAGCACGTCGGACGCATCGCGCAGTGCGGCGACGCGCTGCGCGTCGCCCTTGGCCGTGATGACTTCCTCGGCGACGAAGGGCCCGCCGCGCGCCCAATCGGCAAGGGCCTCGTGGCCGATCAACTGCGCGCTGTCACTCCACTGGACCTTGAGTTCACGCGCCGCCCGCACTGCAGCCCATTCGTCGGGACTCACCACGCCGACGAAATCGGCCATGCGCACCACGCGCACGCCCGGCAAGCGCGCGACGGACGACTCGTCGACCGCGAGCACCCGCGAACCGACGGACGGCGGCCGCACCACGCGGCCGTGCAGCATGCCGGGCACCACATGGTCGTGCACATAGACGTGGCGTCCTGTCACCTTGGCGGGCACGTCGGGGCGCGGCAAGGGACGGCCGACCAGCACATAGTCCGCCGGGCGCTTGAGCGGCGCCTTGGGGTTCATCTTGACGTCGAAGCTGCGGCCGCCCACGAGGACCGGGACGGCGACGCTGCGGCCGTCCAGAGCACGCACCGCGCCATCGGCCAGCTTGAGCTGGTCGGCAGGCACTTGCAGGCGCTGCGCGGCCATTGCGACCAGGGCCTCGCGTGCCGTCGCGGCGGCCTGCCTCAACTCGACGCCGCCCCGCATCACGCCACTGCTGCCGGCCGTCGGGCCCTGGTTGGGCGTCAGCGCCGTGTCGCCTTCGATCAGGTCGATGCGCTCGACCGGCACGCCGAGTTCCTCACCCACCAGCTGGCGCATGGCGATCCGATGGCCGGTGCCCAGGTCGACCTTGCCGGAATAGACGATCACCGAACCATCGCCGCGGACGGCCAGGAAAGAGTCGACCTGATCGAGCGCCAGCGGGCGCTGAGCCGCGGCGGATGACCCCGCGGCTTGTGCCAGCGCAGACTTGTCCGGGAACAGGCTGAAGCCGACAACCAGCGCACCGGCTTCGAGCAGGGCACGCCGGGTCAGCTTGCCGGCGGAGGCTTCTTCAAGTTGATGTGTCGTCACGGTCAGGCCCTCCTGACGCCGGCGGCGCGTTCCACCGCGCGCAGAACGCGATCGTGCGAGCCACATCGGCACAGGTTGCCGGCGAGTGCCTTTTGCACCTCTTCACGGCTGGGTTTCGGCACGCGCTGGAGCAGCGCCACCGAACCCATCACCATGCCGTTGGTGCAGTAGCCGCACTGCGCGGCCTGCTCCGCGATGAAGGCTGCCTGCACCGGATGCGGCTTGTCAGGGGTGCCGAGCCCTTCGGCCGTGACGACGCGCCGCCCGCTCGCCTCGCCCACGCGAAGGGTGCATGAGCGCACCGGCGCTCCGTCGATCAGCACGGTGCACGCACCGCATTGCCCGAGGCCGCAGCCGAACTTGGCCGCGTGCAGGCCCAGGTCGTTGCGCAGCGCGTAGAGCAAGGGCATGTCGAGGTCCCAGGCGTCGACATTCCTCGACACGCCATTGACGATCATCGTGATGGTTGGCATTCGGAGCTCCTGGCGTCGAGTCCCGGCCAGGCGGGCGGTGAAGGTCGACGGCGCTGCAGATTGCCACACGGTGTGCCTTGCATCAAGCGTGGTTCCGCTTGCGCTTGACCTTGTAGTCACTTCAGGGTTTCCAATGGGTCCATGGCAAGAAGCACCCCCGAGACGCCCATCGTCGCAATGCATGGATCCGACGCGAGCCCGCATGCCGTCCATTCAGCCTGCTGCGCGGCCGACCATGCCGCGCAGCCGATGCCGGTCGGCCCGGTGGCGGCGAACACCTTTCGCATTTCAACGATGGATTGCAGCGCCGAGGAGTCGGAAATCCGGCGCGCGGTCGAACCGATCGCGGGCATCCGCGGCCTGCACTTCCAGTTGGGGCAACGAACGCTGAGGATCGACGGCTCTGCCGATGCCGTCCCGCGAGCCCTGGGGGCCATTCGAAAGGCAGGCTTCGAGCCTGAGGCGATCTCGGCGACAAGCCTTGCGAGCGTCGACGACGGTCACGGGCACGAGCATGGGTCCGGCAGCGGCTATGGACGTCTGGCGACGGCACTGGGACTGGCCATCGTGGCCGAAGGCGTTTCCTTCTTCGAGCCGGACACCCTGGCGTGGAAGGCCGCGGGGATGGGAGTCGCAGCTGCCGCCATCGGTCTCGCCGGCCTCGAAACCTACACGAAGGGTCTGATGGCCCTGCGGCACGCCCGGCTCAACATCAACGCACTCATGTCGGTGGCCGTCACCGGCGCCTTCCTGATCGGCCAGTGGCCCGAAGCGGCCATGGTGATGGCGCTCTATGCGATCGCCGAACTGATCGAGGCTCGGGCGGTCGATCGCGCACGCAATGCAATCAAGGGTCTCATCGACCTTGCGCCGGCCGATGCGGAAGTAATGCAGGCCGATGGCAGTTGGGCCCGCGTCCAGGCCACGGGGATTCCACTGGACGCCATCGCGCGAATCAAGCCCGGCGAGCGGGTGGCGCTGGACGGGATCATCACAAAGGGCAACAGCACCCTCAACGAGGCGCCAGTGACCGGGGAGAGCATCCCCGTCGACAAGGGTCCGGGCGACACCGTGTTCGCGGGCACGATCAACACCATTGGAGAGATCGAGTTTCGCGTCACTGCCGTTGCCAATGACACGACACTGGCGCGCATCATCCACGCGGTAGAGGAAGCGCAAGGCACGCGTGCACCCACGCAGCGCTTCGTCGATCGATTTGCAGCGGTCTACACGCCGGCAGTGTTTGCGGTGGCCGTAGGCGTGGCGGTGCTGCCGCCGCTGTTCCTGGGCTGGCCATGGCTCGCGGCGATCTACAAGGCACTGGTGCTTCTGGTGATCGCGTGCCCTTGCGCGTTGGTCATCTCGACACCGGTGACGGTCGTGAGCGGCCTCGCTTCGGCTGCGCGGCGCGGCATCCTGATCAAGGGTGGCACCTATCTCGAAGACGCACGCCTGCTCAAGGCCGTCGCGCTGGACAAGACCGGCACCATCACCGAAGGCAAGCCCAGGCTGGTGGCGTTCCAGCCGTGGGGCGGAGCCGACGAGGCAGAGGTTCGACGTCTTGCCAGAGGCCTCGCCGCACGATCCGATCACCCTGTCTCCCAGGCGATCGCATCGGGCCTGGAGAACGAGGCAATCGACGTCGATGATTTCAAGGCGCTGCCCGGGCGCGGGGTCGAGGGCTTGATCGGCGGGCAGCGCTTTGTGCTCGGGAATCATCGCCTCATTCGGGAGCGCGAACAGGCCGAACCCCGTCTCGAAGTCGAACTCGCCGCGCATGAATCGCAGGGCCGGACCGTGACCCTTCTCGCGAACGACAGCGGCGTACAGGGCCTCTTCGCGGTGGCGGACACCATCAAGCCCAGTTCCATCGAAGCGATTGCCGAACTCCAGCGCCTCGGTGTGGCCTCTGTGATGCTGACCGGCGACAACGACGCCACCGCACAGGCGGTCGCGCGCGAGGCCGGCATCGGCGACGCACGCGGCGGGCTGCTGCCGGAAGACAAGCTCACCGCGATCAAGGAAATGCGCCAGCGCTATGGCGCCACCGCGATGACCGGGGACGGCATCAACGATGCTCCTGCGCTGGCGCAAGCCGACATCGGCTTCGCCATGGGCGCCGCGGGGTCCGACACGGCCATGGAAGCGGCTGACGTCGTGATCATGAACGACAACCTCGGCCGCATCGCGGAGACGATCCGGCTGTCGCGTCGCACGCACGCGGTACTCTGGCAGAACATCGGCCTGGCACTCGCCATCAAGGCCGTGTTCTTCGTGCTGGCCGTATTCGGCGCCGCGACGATGTGGATGGCCGTGTTCGCGGACATGGGGGCCAGCCTGCTGGTCGTCGGCAACGGCTTGCGGCTGCTGCGCCGCAGCGACCGTTGAGCGTTCTCAGCCCCCCAAAAGAAAACGGCCCCGAAGGGCCGTTGTTCATTGAAGCAGCCCTAGAGCTGCAGCAGCTTACTTCTTGGCTGCCTTCTTTGCGGGTGCAGCGGCCTTCTTGGCAGGTGCTGCAGCCTTCTTGGCGACGGGCTTGGCCGCTGCCTTCTCGGCCTTGCGCTTGGCTGCCTTGGGGTCGATGGCGGCCTTGAAGGCTGCGCCTGCCACGAACTTCGGCACCTTCTGCGCGGCGATTTTGATCTTGGCGCCGGCTTGGGGGTTGAAGCCCGTGCGAGCAGCGCGAGCCACTTGCTTGAAGGTTCCGAAGCCGATGAGTTGGACGGGGTCGCCCTTCTTGACGGCAGCGATGATGGAGCCGGTCACGGTTTCGAGGATGCGAGCGGCTTCTGCCTTGCTGACGTTGTGAGCGGTGGCGATCTTTTCGACCAGTTCGATACGGTTCAAGTGAATTTCCTTAGGATAGTTTCGCCATGTTGCCGATGGCGGCGCAGCGATTGGATACAAGCTGCAAGCGGCGCGGAGTATATAGGGCGGCGGATGGATGGCCGGTGCCAGCGCCCTGCATCACGTCCAAATGCAGGCAATACACAACACCCGAAAGGGCTTTCGTGCGCTATTGATCGGCCGCGATGCCCAACTCTGAAGCCATTCGGTGGACCAGCGCCTTCAGGCTCGCGACCTCCGTTTCGAGCCGCGCCACGTTGGCCTTGAGCGCTGCGAGTTCGCCCAGCGACACGTCACCGTTAGCCTGCAGAGTCGCGACGGACGCATCCTCGGCCGGCGTTCCGCTCAGCAAGTGGGCCCAACGGCTTTCGCGCGAGCCAGGCAACCGGGGCAGCTTGACCACCAGCGCGCCCGCCGGCCGATTCGCCAGCTCGTCAAGGAAAGCCTCGACCGAGGAGATGTCGGCGAAGTTGTGCATGCGGTCGGAAGCGATGCGAAGCTCGCCCGCCGTCTGCGGGCCACGTAGCATCAGCACCGTGAGCAGGATGATCGACTGCGAGGGGATCCGCAGCACGCCGTCGATGTTGTGCGCGTACCGAAACGCCCGCCCGCCACTGGTCTCCGACACCAGGCTGTAGCCCTTGAGACTGTCGATGGCGGCCTGCGCCTCGGCATCAGACACTTCGAGGATCGGATTGCGGCTCGTCTTCTGGTTGCACCCCGAGACGATGGCGTTGAGCGTCAGCGGGTAGCTGTCGGGCACCGTGCGCTGCTTCTCGGCAAGGACGCCGAGCACTCGGGTTTCAAGGAGGGAAAGCGTAGGAAGTGGACTGGACATGGCTTGCGGCAGATTGGATTCGCCATTGTCCCCGGTCGCTCCCTGCGGGTGGCTCTGCTATTTCTTTCTTCCGTAGGTCCCGGTCGTGGTGGACTTGCCGATCGCATTGGCGTTGACCATGAAGCCCACCAGCGAGGCGGTCGCGTTCGGCGGCAACTCCAGCTTCTCGACCTTGAGGGCGTAGAGCGTGGCGTGGTAGCGGTGCGGCTTGTCACCGGCGGGCGGGCATGGGCCACCCCAGCCTGGCGCGCCGAAGTCGGTGTTGATCTGGCGCGCGCCTGCCGGGAGCTTGGCGCCATCGGCCGTGCCTGCGCCCTGTTCGAGCGAGGTCGTCGTGGCCGGGATGTCGACGACGATCCAGTGCCAGAAGCCGGCGCCGCCGGTGGGGGCGTCGGGGTCGTGGACCATCAGGGCGAAGCTCTTCGTGCCGGGCGGTGCGTTGCTCCAACGCAGGGTTGGGGAGATGTTGTCGCCGGTGCAGCCGAAGCCCTTGAAGACGAACTTGTTGTCGATGGGGCGGCTGTCGTGCAGGTCGGGACTGGTCACACGGAAGCCTTGGGCATGGGCTGCCAAGGTCGCGAGGCCGAGGGCCAATGCGGCGCTGCAATATCGGATGTTCATGGAGCGATCCCCTCTGGATGAAGGAGGGCCATTTAATCCTGAAGTGTTCGGCTAGGGAAGTCTTGCCTGGTCGGGGTGCATGCCAGATCGCGCAGTGGCAGACGGAGACGGAGCGCGGTGGCGGAGAGTGTGCCCGCCAAGTATCTATATTTCATGCGGGTTACAAGACCATTGTGCGAATCTTCCATCATCCCTACCTTCAAAAATGATCCGCACAACGACACGCCCTCGATGCTCGCTTGCTTCATTCGAATGTGACGCACAACAATCTGTCGCCCATCGAAGATTGCGAAGGAGTTCACCATGGACACCCAGTCAGCAACACGCAAGTTGGCAGAACTCCATGATTACGTGCGGCACTCCTTCAACCTGTTCTTTGGATGGTTCACCTTCTTCGCTGGCGTTAACTGTGCATCCATGGGATGGCTGGCAAAGCCGGATCCAGATGCCCCCTGAAGTTCAGCTTGCTCACAACTATCGCCGCGCTATTCATTGCACAAAATCTCTTAGGCATAGGCGCCTGCTACGTCATGAGACGCTACTTGAGGGCAATCAACGATAGGATCTTCAGGGTCGAGAGTAGGCTGCTGGAGAGTGAGGTTGACAGTCCCGCGAAAACGAGCATGCCACTCGAGAGCTATACCTCGGTGGTCTACCTTATCGCGGCCGCTCTAAGTCTCATCGTCGCTGCCTGGGCCGTCACCTGGGTGGTGTCTCGATAGGGTTTGAGGCTGTACCATCCCGCGCTCCAAACAACGAGGAGAGAAAAATGGATGGTTTGGCCGGGCTGGGTGTTGCCCTCTACGTGAGTTTGCTCATACTCTCGCTGGTGGTTGGGATCCTCTGGATCTGCATGCCGTTCGCGATCTTTGGCACCAAACCGATTCTGCGGGAGTTGCTCGCAGAGCAGCGAAAGACGAACAAGCTCCTGTCCGAAGCAGCAGAGCGTGCCCGCGGAAGGCAGACTTTCGCGTCCGATCCTATTCTCGACGGAACTCCACACACTTAACCGACCGCGCCTCACCCTTTGGCGCGGAAACGTACACCACCTGCCGCGCGATGGGCGTGAAGGCTTCGCCGTCAAAGTCCGTGAACGTCACCGCATCGTCATCCATTTCGGAGCTCTAAGAACAACGCATAGACGCCCTTCTCATCCTCGCTTGGAGGCTCTGAAATCAACTTCCCTCCGAGCTGACGCGAGAATCCGGCGGCGCCGCGGCAACATCCCACAGGTATCGAACCCCTTGAAGGTGCTCAAGGTTGACGATCACGCTCCGCCCGTCGATCGTGTCATCCAGAAGAAGCATGATCTCTTAGACGGCTTGGCCAGCCACATCCGGAGCCTGTCGGATTCCGACTTCCGGCCTCACAAATCAGGTCGTCCTGTCCAACCAGCAGAAAGCGTAAGTGGAACGCTCGGGCCATATCTTTCCGATCAAGTTAAGAGTCAGTGAGCGCAAGCTTTGGAATGTGACGGGCGTTTTTGGAATCAACACGCGCATCATCCAGGCCAGGAAGCCGCGCCACGTCTCGAAACCAGCGAGGGGCGAATACCGGCCGTCGATGCCGGTATTCCACCTGGCTTGGCTCACGAGCACGTCTGGCGAAACTGGGAGTTTTGTCACAGATTGCCTCTTAGTTGACGCTGTCCTGAAGCGCATCCATGGCAGGCACGCCTACGATGCGGCGAAAACAATCGAGAGCGACCTAATGCCACTTCCGATTCCGCGCCTCGCCAAAACAATCACGGTTCTGATCATTGCGGCAGCAAGCGCCGCAACCTCCGCGGAGGTCCACCGCTGCAAAGACGAGAAAGGCCAGACAACCTTGTCCGATAGGCCCTGTGGTGCGGCGTTTTCCGGTCAGTACCTGAACTCTACGACGTCTGGCACCGATCGCATTGCCGCACCAGCCATGGTCAGAGCACAAACGAGAGATCTTGCATCGCAGTATGGATTTGTCGGCGAACTCGCGACTCGGGCCAGATCGAAAACTTCGTCCAATCAAGCGCAGAAGTAGTCTCGCGTGCGAGGGCCTCCAGGCCCACCCGCGAAACTTCATTTAAACTTGCTCTGCTCGGCTTGTAGCGCCGACCGCTTGGCAGCTATGCCAGGCATCGCCAGTCGGTCGCGCCGCTGGTGCCCGCTCTGCGTCGAGCGTCATCGGGGATCTCCACAAACCATTTTGTGAGTTCCTCAATGACCTATCACCCAAAACTCTGCACTCTTCGTCGCCGCGCCTTTAGAAAACAGGGCGGTATATGCATCTATTGCTGCTGCCCAATGTGGGGAAACAACCTTGAAGAGTTCGCTGAGCGATTCGGGCTATCGATGTCGCAAGCGCAGTTGCTCCAAAGCACAGCCGAGCACTTGACGGCGCGATGCGACGGCGGCACGAACAGTCGAAAGAAACATCACCGCTGCCTGTCTGGCCTGTAACCGCGCTCGGCATGCGAGCCGTAGCACCAACGCTCCGGACCCGATCGCTTTTGCAGCAGAAGTCAGCCGTGCAGTCGAAGCCCGAGCCGGCTAAGGACCGGTCTTCAGACTGGCCCTTTGCTTTGGTGCCTCTTCGGGCTTCCCTCTGAAGACGTGCCTCAAATAGAGATTTATGGCCGACAGCAGATGCCGTTCCGGCGGAGAGTGTGAGATTCGAACTCACGGACGGTTGCCCGTCGGCAGTTTTCAAGACTGCTGGTTTAAACCACTCACCCAACTCTCCTGGACTGCCTCCATGCGCTTGGAGGCAGGGTCGCGATTTTAGTCGCTGCTTGGGGTCGATTCTTCGGACGCGCCAGCGGGCGCGGGCGCCCACCCTCGCATCACCAGATCAACGATGCCTTCTGCCCACGCGCGCCGCTCATCCGAACCGGCCAGCGGCTTCGAAATGAAGAAACGCACACCACCGAAAGCCAAGGTAGACAACTGCACGGCAGCCAGTTCAGGCGACGGCACGTGCAGCTTCCCAGCCTTGTGCGCTTCCGCCAGGTACTCCACGACGGGCGCGAGCACGTAGCTGTTTTCGGCGTACAGCGACTTGGCCAGTTCCGGAAAGCGCACGGCTTCCGCGATCACGAGGCGCAGGAGCGCGAGCGTCTTGGGCTCCGTGGCGCCCAGGTACATGCGATCAATCAGGTCGAGCAGCACCTGGCGCTCGCCGGCGTCGGGTTGCACGAGGGTGGCCTGCATCGTCTCGCGGGCGCTGCTCACGGCACGGTGCACCACCTCGCGGAACAAGGCTTCCTTGTTGTCGAACTGGCGGTAGATAGTGATCTTGGCAACGCCCGCCTCGCGCGCGATGGCTTCGATGCTGGTGGCTGCGTAGCCCTTGTCCAGAAAGGACTCCAGCGCCGCGGCAAGAAAGGACTCGCGCAGCGCGATGGCCTGCTCCGGGCTGGGTCGGCCGCGCGAACGGCGTTTGGTCTCTGGAGATTCGAGGTTTTCCATGGCTGTTGAAGTCGCTCAGGTGTCCGGCAGGAAGATGGCCTGAAGGTCACTCAAGAAATCGTATCCCCGAGTCGTCGGCCAGACGCGCGAGAGATCTCGTTCGATCAATCCCTTGCACTCGGCTTCTTCGAGGCCGCGCTGGATGGCGGTGATGGCAAGGCCGGTGCGCTCGCTGAACTGGGCCAGCGTGAAGCCGCCCCTCAGTCGCAAGGCATTGAGCATGAATTCGAAGGGCAACGCAGAGATAGCGACATCGTCGCTTTGCGCAACTGCCTGCATGGCGATGGCGTTGTCCATATAGAGACGCGGCTCCCGAAAGCGAACCTGTCGCACGATGCGGTGCGCAAAGCTCAGCTTGCTATGCGCGCCGGCACCGATGCCGAGGTAGTCGCCGAACTCCCAGTAGTTGAGATTGTGCGCGCACTGATGGCCGCTGCGTGCGTAGGCCGAAATCTCGTAGCGTCCCAGGCCGTGCCCGGCGGTGCGCTCCGTGATGCGATCCAGCATGGCATAGGCGGTGTCGTCCTCCGGCACCACGGGCGGGAACTTGGCGAAGTAGGTGTTGGGCTCGATCGTGAGGTGGTAGACCGACAGATGCGGCGGCGCCAGCGCCAGGGCCTGGTCGAGGTCCGCGTCCAGGCCTTCCAGCGTCTGGCTGGGAAGCGCATACATCAGGTCGAGGTTGAAGGTGTCGAAGGCAACTGCAGCCTCTTCCACCGCGGCAATGGCCTGCGCACGGTCGTGCACGCGGCCGAGCGCCTTCAGATGCTCGTCGTTGAAGCTCTGGACGCCAACCGACAGCCGCGTGACACCAGCCGCACGGTAGGCGCGGAAGCGATCGCGCTCGAAGGTGCCGGGATTGGCCTCCAGCGTGATCTCGCAATCGGGCGCCAGCTTGAGGCGTGCGCGGAGATCGCCGATGAGCCGGTCGATGGATGCCGGCGAGAACAGGCTCGGTGTGCCGCCGCCGATGAAGATGGTGTGCACGGTGCGGCCCCAGATCAAGGGGAGCGCGGCGTCCAGGTCGGCAAGCAGCGCATCGAGATAGCGCTGTTCGGGCAGCGCGTCGTCGCTACTTCGCCATTCATGCGAATTGAAGTCGCAGTACGGGCACTTGCGCAGGCACCAGGGAAGGTGGACGTACAGCGACAGCGGCGGGAGCGCCGACAGCTGCAAGGGCCCGGGCCGCATCAGATGAAGCGCATCGTTCGCGCCGGCGGGACTTTCCGCGGCGTTCGTCGAGATCGGGATGACGACGCTCACGACCACCGCTCGCGCATCAAGGCCAGCATCGCACGCGCCGCCTGACCGCGATGACTGTTGGCATTCTTCACGTCGGCAGGCAATTGCGCGAAGGTCTTGCCGAACTGCGGCAGGAACATCACGGGGTCGAAGCCGAAGCCGTTGTCTCCCACGGGCGTGCGTGCAATCTGGCCGGCCACTCGGCCTACGGCGATCAACGGCTCCGGATCGTCGGCGCTGCGCAGCGCCACCAGGGTGCTGACCAAGGCGGCGCGGCGATCGGTCTTCGAGGCGAGTTGCTCCAGCAACGCGCGCACGTTGTTCGCATCACCCTTCTCATAGCCGAACTGCGTGGCGTAGTACGCCGTGTCGACGCCAGGAAGGCCGCCCAAGGCTTCGACGCACAGGCCTGCATCGTCCGCTATGGCTGGCAGGCCCGTGACCGCCGCCGCATGGCGCGCCTTGGCCAGCGCGTTCTCGACGAAGGTGCGATGCGGCTCCTCGGCCTCGCCGACGCCCAGTTCCGATTGGCGCACGAGCACGACGTCGAGCGGCGCAAGCAGGGCCTGCAGCTCCACGAGCTTGCCTTGGTTGTTAGAGGCCAGGACCAGTTTCATCGTCGGCGTGCGCGGATGCGCGTTTTCTTCAGCTCGAAAGGGCCTGCGTCTGCAAGGCGGTCAATTCGGCGATGCCCTTTTCGGCCAGCGCCAGCAGCGCGTTCATCTCTTCACGCGAGAAGGCAGCACCCTCGGCCGTGCCCTGCACTTCGACGAAATGGCCGGCACCGGTCATCACGACGTTCATGTCGGTATCGCAGGCCGAGTCTTCGGTGTATTCAAGATCGAGCAACGGCGTGCCCTGCACGATGCCCACCGAGATGGCTGCCACGTGGCCGCGAATGGGCGACGCGGGAATTTTGCCTTCCGAAAGCAGCTTGTTGACCGCGTCCTGCGCGGCGACGAAAGCGCCGGTGATGGCCGCCGTCCGCGTGCCGCCGTCGGCCTGCAGCACGTCGCAGTCGAGATGGATGGTGCGCTCGCCCAGCGCCGCGAGGTCGAACACGGCGCGCATCGAGCGTCCGATGAGGCGCTGGATTTCCTGCGTGCGGCCGCTTTGCTTGCCACGGGCGGCTTCGCGATCGCTGCGGGTGTGCGTGGCACGCGGAAGCATGCCGTATTCGGCCGTGACCCAGCCTTCGCCACTGCCTCGCTTGTGCGGCGGAACCTTCTCCTCGACCGATGCCGTGCAGAGCACGCGCGTCTGGCCGAACTCGATCAGCACCGAGCCCTCCGCGTGAATGGTGAAGCCACGCGTAATGCGCACCGGGCGCAACTGATCGGCGGCGCGGCCGCCGCTTCGTACGAAAACTGTCATGGTGAAAAACGAAAAATGAAGAAAAACTAGCCCTTGCGGGCAGCGGAACGCTTGATGGCTTCGTTGATCTCGGCGATGGAACGCTCGATGGCGTCTTCGTCGAGATCGTCGAGTTCGCTGTCCGAAGGCATGCCGGCCTGGATGGTCGAGGCGAACACGCCGTCGCTGATGCTGTCGGTGGAAACACCGCGCTTCTGCCCCGGCTCGTCGGGTGTTTCCCATTCCAGCGCGATCAGCGTCACGTTGTCGCTGTGGGTGCCGCCGTTGCGCAGCGCCATTTCCGCGAGGTCAGGCGCGGAGTCGGAGACCGGTTTGCCGGACGACAGGATGTGCACGATCACGCTGTCGTCCAGCACGCCCCAAACGCCGTCCGAGCACAGCATGATGCGGTCGCCGCGCTGCAATTGGAGTGGTGCCGACACATCGAACAAGGGCGGCGTGGGCGAGCCCAGGCAGGTCAGCAGCAGGTTGCGGTTGACGGGTTCAGGGCCCGCATTGGCGCGCGGTCGCTCGGCGTGCGAATGGTCGCGGGTGCGGGTGAGGAGTTCGCCATCGCGCACCACATACAGGCGAGAGTCGCCGCAGTGAATCCACGTCGCCGTCGTGCCCTGGATGACGGCAGCTACCACGGTGGTGCGCGGCGTGTCGAGCATGCCCTTGTTGCCCGCGTACCGCATGATCTGCTGGTGCGCCGACATGACCGCCGCAGTCAGGAAGGCCTTGACGTCCTTGACAATGGGCCGGGCTTCGCGCTGGTAGAGCGCCGCGATGGTCTGCAAGGCCAGTTGGGCCGCGACTTCGCCTTCGGGATGTCCGCCCATGCCGTCGGCCAGCACGAACAACCCCGATTCACGCGTGTAGCAATAACCCATGCGATCTTCGTTCTTGAGGCGGCCGCCCTTGCGGCTGACTTGGAATACTGAAAACTTCATGCCGGGCGTGTGGTCGGCGCTGCCGCCTTCGGCAGCCCCTTCTTTTCAAATGAGCGCATGTTGTCGATCGAAAGTCGGACTTTCTCGCCGACGGTGAGCTTGGTGTAGCGGCGTTCGCCTTCGCGGCTGAGTTCCTTCTGCAGCGCAAACACCGATTGCGGGCGCGACAGCGGATCGAGCGACATGCACCACTCGACCACTTCGATCAGGTTGTCCGAATAGATGCCGCGCAGGCGCGAGAGCGACAGGCCGAGGCGATCCTTCTCGATGCGCTGCGGCGCGTCGTTTGGGGGATAACCCTGCATGCACGCGTAGATGCAAGCACCGATGGCGTAAATATCGGTCCACGGCCCCATGGAGGAGTCGCGGCGGTACATCTCGGGCGCGGCAAAGCCGGGCGTGTACATCGGGCGGATGAAGTTGCCTTCCTTGGAGAGCACTTCGCGCGCGGCACCGAAGTCGATCATGACGGCACGGTCGTCGTCGGTCACGAAGATGTTCGCCGGCTTGATGTCCAGGTGCAGCATCTTGTGCTGGTGCACGATGCGCAAGCCGCGCAGGATCTCGTCGAACAGGGAGCGAATCGTGGACTCGCGGAATACTTTCTGCTTCTTCAGATCGCGCGCGGTGACGATGAAATCCTGCAGGGTCGCGCCCTCCAGGTAGTTCATGACCATGTAGACAGTCTCGTTCTCGCGGAAGAAATTGAGCACGCTCACCACGGAGGCATGCGAGATCTGCGCAAGGGAGCGTCCTTCTTCGAAAAAGCTCTTCAAGCCAAGGCGGTAGAGCGAGAGCTTCTCAGGCGGTACCTGTGGCGCCAGCTCACCGGTGCCGCGCGTCGCCAGCGACGAAGGGAGATACTCCTTGATGGCCACTTGCTGCCCATCGTGGTCGACGGCGAGGTAGACGACGCCGAAACCGCCAGCGGAAAGCCGCCGCACGACGCGATAGCCGCCAATGACCGTATCAGGCAACAGGGGCGAAGGTTTGACCTTTGACATAATCCGGGAGTTTCGCCCGAAGGCGATGGTGCGGCAAGCGAACGCTGTGCCGACGCCACGGTGCGAGCAACAAATCACAGTGAGGCGCAATGCCAGTTTACAGCATGACCGGCTATGCCAGCGGCCAAAGCGGCCCCGCAGGCAGCCACTCCGAAGCCGACGCGCGGCCGCACGCCGCAGCCCGGCTCGGGGTCGAAATCCGCTCGGTCAACAGCCGATTTCTCGACCTGACCTTCAAGCTGCCCGAGGAACTGCGCCAGCACGAACCGGCGCTGCGCGAACTGCTCACAGGGCAGCTCAAGCGCGGCAAGGTCGAGGTGAGAGCGGCGATCGAAAACACCGCCAATGCCGGCATCGGCGAGCCCTCGGCCAAGCTGCTGCAAAGGCTCAACGGCCTGCAGGACAACGTCAAGGCATGGCTTCCGGACGCGCGCGAACTGAGCGTTGCCGACGTGCTGCGGCTTGCCGCCGGCGACACTGCGACCAGGGGCGACTGGGCCCCCGATCTGGCAGAAGTCACCGAGAAGACGCTCAAGGCGCTTCTTTCTGCACGGGAACGTGAAGGCGCCCGCCTCGCCAAGATGCTGCAGGACCACCTCACGCAGCTGCGAGCGCTCGCAACCCAGGCCTTGCCGCTGGTCCCCCAACTCGTCGAGCAGCAGCGCACGCGCTTTCTCGAACGCTGGCAGGAAGCCATGGGCCTGAGCGGTGGCACGCTGCCGGAAGCGGCTCAGGATCGTGCCCTCACGGAGGCCACGGCTTTCGCCATTCGCATCGATGTCGCCGAGGAACTGACGCGCCTGAATTCGCATCTCGATGAAATCGAGCGGCTCGTGAAAAAGGGCGGCGAGATCGGCAAGCGACTGGACTTCCTGATCCAGGAACTCCATCGCGAGGCCAACACCCTGGGCTCGAAGTCGGCAACGCTCGAACTGACGCGCATCGGCGTCGACATGAAGGTCCTGATCGAGCAGATGCGCGAGCAAGTCCAGAACATCGAATAGAGAAGCAGCGAATGGACTATCCCGGCAACATCTTCGTGGTCGCGGCGCCCAGCGGCGCCGGCAAATCGAGCCTGGTCAAGGCCCTCATGGAACTCGACTCCGCGGTGCAACCCTCGGTTTCGCACACCACCCGCCCGCCTCGCGGCCAGGAAAAGCACGGTCGCGAGTACTTCTTTGCATCCCATTCGGAGTTCGATTCCATGGTGGCGGCCGATGCCTTCGTCGAATGGGCGCACGTGCACGGTCAACGCTACGGCACGTCCAAGAAGGCCATCGAGGAGCGCATCGCCCAAGGAGCGGACGTCATCCTCGAAATCGACTTTCAGGGCGCTCTCCAGATCCGAAAGACCTTTTCGAATGCAGTGATGATCTTCATCCTGCCGCCGAGCTGGGAAGAGTTGCGTTCCCGGCTCGAACGCCGCGGGGAAGACAGCGCCGCGATCATCGAACTGAGGCTGAGAAACGCCGCCGAGGAGATGGCCCGCGCCAGCGAATTCGACTTCGTTATAATCAATGAGGTATTTGAGCGCGCACTTTTCGACTTGAAGGCGATAGTCCACGCTCAGCGGCTCCGCTACTCCGCACAGCGCCGCGCGCGTGCAAGCACCTTTGCCGCGCTGAACATCCCCTGATCCGCCCACCCCACCGCCGAAAGATCCTCATGGCCCGCATCACCGTCGAAGATTGCCTGCAACACATTCCGAACCGCTTCCAGCTCGTGCTCGCTGCCACCTACCGTGCGCGCATGCTGAGCCAGGGCCATGCTCCCAAGATCGAGAGCAAGAACAAGCCCGGCGTGACCGCCCTGCGCGAAATCGCCGAAGGCAAGATCGGCCTTGAAATGCTGAAGAAGGTTCCCGGCTAAGTTGATGCTCACATGCAACAAGGAAGCACCGTACGCGGTGCTTTTTTTGTGCCTGAATGCGTCCCATTGGCTGGCACGCTAAAGTGGGAGTCATGAGCGCGGTCGTCAAGCCCCAGTTAGAGGCCTCCCCGAGCCCCCGGCCGAGCCCGGCGGCGCTGAATGCGGCCGCCGCCAGCTTCGCGGCGCTGACCGATCGCCTGGACTATCTGGGCGCGGAAGATGTCGAACAAGTCCGCCGCGCCTACCGCTTCGCCGACGAAGCTCATCTGGGGCAGTTGCGCAACAGCGGCGAGCCCTACATCACCCATCCGATCGCCGTAGCCGCGCAGTGCGCGGAATGGAAGCTCGACGCGCAGGCCTTGATGGCCGCCCTGCTGCACGACGCGATCGAGGATTGCGGCGTCACCAAGTCGGAGTTGATCGAGCGATTCGGGGCCCCGGTCGCGGAGCTGGTCGACGGTCTCACGAAGCTCGACAAGCTGCGCTTCAACACGCGCGAGGAGAACCAGGCGGAGTCGTTCCGCAAGATGCTTCTCGCCATGGCGCGCGATGTGCGGGTCATCCTGGTCAAGCTGGCGGACCGGACGCACAACATGCGCACGCTGGACGACGCGCCACGCGAGAAATGGGCCCGCATCTCGCGCGAAACTCTCGAGATCTACGCGCCCATCGCCCACCGGCTCGGCCTCAACCAGACTTATCGCGAACTGCAGGACCTGTCGTTTCGCCATCTGCGGCCATGGCGCTACACCATCCTGGCAAAAGCAGTTGCCAAGGCGCGCGGGCGACGACGCGACCTGATCCAGAAGGTGCAGCAGGAGGTCGAAACGGCCTTCTCCGCCGCTGGCATGAGCGTGCGAATCGCCGGGCGCGAGAAGACGCTCTATTCCATCTACCGAAAGATGGACGAAAAGCATCTGAGCTTCGCCCAGGTGACCGACATCTACGGTTTCCGGCTCATCGTGCCAACGGTGATCTCCTGCTACACCGGCCTGGGCATCCTGCACCAGATGTACAAGCCGCTGCCCGGCAAGTTCAAGGACCACATCGCGATTGCCAAGCTCAACGGCTACCAGTCGCTGCACACCACACTGGTGGGCCCTGCGGGCGTGAACGTCGAGTTCCAGCTGCGCACCGAGGCCATGCACGTCGTCGCCGAGTCCGGCGTCGCGGCGCATTGGCTCTACAAGGCCGCGGAGCCTGCGGCGGCAACCACCAGCGAACGACTCGGCGCCAAATGGCTGCAGTCGCTGCTCGACATCCAGGATGAAACGCGCGACGCCGCGGAGTTCTGGGACCACGTCAAGGTCGACCTGTTTCCCGATGCGGTCTACGTGTTCACGCCCAAGAGCCAGATCATGGCGCTGCCGCGCGGCGCGACCGTGGTCGACTTCGCCTATGCGATCCACAGCAACATCGGCGATCACACGTCCGCCGCGCGCATCAATGGCGACCAGGTTCCGCTGCGCACCGAGCTCAAGAACGGCGACGTGGTCGAGATCATCACGGCGCCGGTGTCGACGCCGAATCCCGCGTGGCTCGGCTTCGTTCGAACCGGCCGTGCGCGCTCGAAGATTCGCCACTATCTCAAGACCCTCGCCCACGCCGAATCCGAAGGGCTGGGCGAAAAGCTGCTCGCCCAGGCGCTGCGCGCCGAGGGCCTGGGCAATCTGCCGGACGACGACGCGGAACACCAGCAACTCTGGGAAAAGCTGCTGCGATTCACCGGCAACCGCACGCGCTCCGAACTGCTGACCGACATCGGGCTGGGCAAGCGCATCGCCAGCATCGTCGCAAAGCGGCTCATGGCGCTGCTGGCCGAACGCGGCGAAAAGCCCGATGCGCTGATGCTGAGCCGCGAGCGCTTTACCGCGCACGAAGGCGTTTCGCAAGGCGCCGTCACGTTGGACGGGAGCGAAAACTCCTCCGTGCGCTTTGCACTGTGCTGCCGGCCGATTCCGGGCGATTCGATCGTCGGCTACCTCGGCCATGGCGAAGGCCTGGTCGTCCACACCGATGAATGCGGCGTCGGCCAACGCTTGCGCTACAAGGACAGCGAGCGGTTCTTCGCGGTCGAATGGGCCGACGACCCAGTCCGCACCTTCGAGACCGGCGTCATCATCACGGTGCGCAACGACAAGGGCGTGCTGGCGCGCGTCGCAGCGACGCTCGCCGACGCCGAGGCCGACATCACGCACGTGGAAATGGCCGACGAGACGCCACAGGATTCGACGGATCTTCGTTTCGTGATCGCCGTGCGCGACCGCACGCATCTCGAAGCCGTTCTGCGTGCGGTGCGCCGGACCTCCTCCGTGCTCGCGGCGGCGCGAACCATCCCCGCGCCCTGAACTGGCGGCCGTTCAGGCCGAGCTGGTCGAAGGCGGCGGATAGGTGACCGACAACACCTCGATGTCGTGCACGCCGCCGGGCGTCGCGAGCTTGACCACGTCGCCCTCTCTCGCCTTGAGCAGTGCGCGGGCGATCGGCGAAATCCAGCTGACCTGGGATTGGGCGCTGTCGGCCTCATCGATGCCCAGGATGGTGACTTCGCGCTCCTCACCGGTTTCGTCCGCGTAGCGCACCGTGGAGCCGAAAAACACCTGGTCTCTGCCGTGGTGCACCGAGGGATCGGTGACCTCCGCCACTTCGAGCCGCTTCGTCAGGAAGCGGATTCGGCGATCGATCTCGCGCAGCCGCTTCTTGCCGTAGAGATAGTCGCCGTTCTCCGACCGATCGCCGTTCTTCGCCGCCCAGTGAACCGCCTCGACCACCTTCGGCCGCTCCTCGTCCATGAGATTCAGCAACTCGGCGCGCAGGCGTGCATAGCCCGCGGGCGTCATGTAGTTCTTGCCGCCCGCAGGCAACGGGGGCAGCGCACCGCTCTCGCCGCCGTCCTCGTCGTCCGTGTCGCTTTCTTTCGTGAATGCCTTGCTCATTGCTCAACAACCGTCCCATCGCGGGCTCGGAAGCGGTTGTATCACGGGGGGCCGCGTCAATCGGCGGTGCTGACCAGGTCACCGAAGCCTTGCCACTGCGTGCCGGTGAAGCGAGCCAATTGCCCCTGCTTGACGATGAAGAAGTCGGTCGGCGTCGTATTGAGCGACATGCCCGTCAACAGCAGCGGCAACTTCAGGTTCTTGATGTTGGCGGCCTGCTTCATCACGTTTTCGCGCGACAGGTCGTTGCCGGCCTGCTTCAGAATCTGGACCATGGTCTGCGCCGCCAGATAGGCATAGAGGTTGGACGCGTCCTTCGGATCACCCTCGCGGTAGTAGCGGCCCATGAAGGCGCGCCATTCCAGCATTGCGGGGTCGTCCTTCCATTGCGGATCGTTCGGATCCTTGTAGTACTGCATGGTGAGCAGGCCCGTCGATTTGTCGAGCCCGGCCGGCGTGAGCACGGAACCCACCGAGGCTGCGACGTTGTTGACGATGTGCAGCGGCTTCCAACCCGAGTCGAAGGCCTTGCGGATGGCCTGCGCCCCGAACTTGGGCGTGGTGATGTTGATGAAGGTGTCTGCGCCGGAGCCCTGCAGGGTGACGATTTGCGAATCGACGGTGGGATCCGTCACCTCGTACGTGGCCTCGGCAACGATCATCTTGGCGCCTTTCGCCCCCAGGCCGTCCTTGACGCCCTTGAGCACGTCCTTGCCGTAGTCGTCGTTCTGATAAAGGATCGCGATCTTCGCGTTGGGCTTTTCCTTCAGCAGGTACTTGGCGTACATGATTCCCTCGGCCTGGTAGCTCAGGTTGAAGCCGAGCGTCCAGGGGAAGTTCTTGGGGTCGGCCCATTTCGTCGCGCCGGTGGCGAGCAGCAGGTGTGGCACCTTCTTGGCGTTGACGTACTTGTGAATCGCCGAGTTGCTCGGCGTGCCCAGCGTCTGGAACAGCGCGAGCACTTCGTCCTGCTCGACCAGCTTGCGCACCTGCTCGACGGTCTTCGGCGGGCTGTACCCATCGTCCAGGCTGATCAGGGTGATCTTGCGGCCGTTGATGCCGCCGTTCTCGTTGATCATCTTGAAGTAGGCCTGCTGGAGCTTGCCGATCGTCCCGTAGGCCGAGGCCGGTCCGCTGTAGGGCATGGTCTGGCCGAGCTTGATTTCGGTGTCGGAGGCGCCGGGGCCGTATTTCTTCTGTGCGGTGGCTGGTGCGGCGACGACGGCCAAGGCGACCGCCGCTGCGCCGGCGAGCAAGGTTGCACGACGGTCTGGACTGAACTTCATGATGTGTCTCCTTCAATGTCATCGAACACAAATCGGACCGGCCTGCGGGCCGGGAACCGGACGAGAACACGAACTTCTCAGCGTCTGCGCCTTTGAAATCGACCGAAGAGGATGCGGATCAAACCGGCCACTCCGCCCGGCATGACATACATGAACACGATGAGGAACACGCCGTAGATCGCCCAAGGCGCGGCCTTCGAGATCTGGTCGGCGACATTCGGAATGAACTGGATGAACACAGCCCCGAAGATCGCGCCCTGGATCGACGCCAGCCCGCCGATCACTATGCCCACCACGAGCGTGATCGACAGGAAGATGTTGAATGAATCCGGTGCGACGAACTGGATCACGATCGCTCCCAAGGCTCCGGCGATGCCGGTGTACATCGCCGAGACGCCGAAAGTCAACGACTTGACCATGGCGGTGTTGACGCCCATCGCCTGTGCCGCGATCGGCTGGTCGCGGATGGCAACCATCGCCCGCCCCATGCGGCCGCGCAGCAGGTTCCAACCGATGACGAACAGCAACAGCAGGCAAGCCAGCACGACGAAATACAGCCATTGGTCCTGCGTCAACCCCGTCCACTCCGGGGCCTCGGGCTTCACGATGACGATGCCTTGCGCGCCGCCCGTCCAATGCTCGAGGTGCTTGTACTTGAGGATCTGCGGCATCGCCACGCCGAGGGCAAAGGTGGCCAGCGCCAGGTAGAGGCCTTCCAGGCGAAGCGCCGGCAAGCCGAACAGGAAGCCCGCCAGCAGGCACACCGCGCCGGCGACCGGCACGGTCAGCCAGTAGGGCACGCCGAACTTGTCCATGAGGATTGCCGCAACGTAGGCGCCGATCGCATAGAAGGCGCCGTGGCCGAGCGAGATCTGGCCGTTGTAGCCCGTCAGCATGTTCAGGCCCAGCAACGCGATGGCGTAGACCAGCGCGAGCGTGAACTGGAAGACCCGGTAGTTGCTGACCAGGAATGGGAGCGCACACGCGATGACGAGCAGGAGCAGCAGTCCCGCAAGCCGCGCCTTACCCGATGTGGCGCCGATCGGTTCGTTGGGTATGGCCATGGTTCAAACCCGCGTGATGTGGACCTTGCCGAACAAGCCGGACGGCCGGATCACGAGCACGCCGACGATCAGCACCAATGCGACCGTCAGCTTCAGCTCGGTGCCGAGGATGGCCCCGACCAGGTTCTCCAGCACGCCGACGATGAAGCCGCCGAGCACCGCGCCGCCCGGACTGTCGATGCCGCCGAGCAACGCCGCGGCAAAGGAATACAGCAGGATGCCGGCCATCATGTTCGGCTCGAGGAACACAGTGGGCGCGACCATGATGCCGGCGATCGATCCGATGGCCGCCGCCAGTCCCCAGCCGAGCGCCAGCATCCAGCCGACGCGGATGCCCACCAGCCGGCTCGATTCCGGGTTCTGCGCGGCCGCACGCATCGCCAGGCCCAGCGGCGTGAAGCGGAAGAACACGAAGACGAGCGCGAGCACCGTCAGCGTGATGCCGATGGAGCCCAGTTCGTGCGAGGACACGTACGAATTGCCAAACAGCGGGTCGGTGGGGAACGGGCTCGGGAAAGGCTTGATCGTGTACGAGAAGATCCACCCCGCCAGGCTGTTGAGGATCACCAGCAGGCCGATGAACACGATCACGACCGACAGGATGGGCGCGTTCTCCACCGGTTGCACGATGATTCTCTCGATCAGCACGCCGAGCACGAAGGCGACACCCACCGTGATGAAGAACGCCCCCCAGTACGGCACGCCGGCCTGGATGAGGCTCCACGCGATGTAGGTGGAGAACATCGCCATTTCGCCCTGCGCGAAATTCACCAGGTGCGTGGCCTGGTAGATCATCACCAGCGCCAGCGCCACGCTCGCATAGATGCCGCCCGTCGCAAGACCGGAGAGCACTTGATGGAGCAGGACGTTCATATGGAGGGGGCTAGTAGCCGAGGTACGAACGCCGCACCGCCTCATCGCTGCGGATGGCCTCGGCGGTGCCCGAGATCACGACGCGGCCGGTTTCCAGCAGGTAGGCCTGGTCGGCCAGGTTCAACGCCAGCGCCGCGTTCTGCTCCACCAGCAGCATGCTGACGCGGTCGCGCCGATTGATCTCGCGGAAGATCTCGAAAAGCTCCTGCACGATGCGCGGCGCGAGCCCGAAGGAAGGCTCGTCGAGCAAAAGCAGGCGCGGCCGCAGCATCAGCGCACGCGACACAGCCAGCATCTGCTGTTCGCCGCCCGACAAGGTTCCGGCTTGCTGGCGCCTGCGCTCCCTCAAACGCGGAAAGTAGTCGTAGACGCGCTCGAAGTCTGCGGCCACCTCCGACTTGTCGCGCCGCGTGTAGGCGCCCAGGCGCAGGTTCTCGTCGACGCTCAGGTTCACGAAGGTGCCGCGCCCGTCAGGCACGTGGGCCACACCCATGCGGACGATGCCTTCGGTCGAGCGTCCGTCGATGCGCGTCGCCGCGAAGACGATCTCGCCCTGCGTCTTCACCATGCCGCAGACAGCGCGCAGGGTCGTGGTCTTGCCCGCGCCGTTCGCTCCGAGGATGGTGGTGATGCCGCCCTCCTCCACGCCGAAGTCCATGCCGTGCAGGACCTTGCTCGGACCGTACTGCGCGTGCAGGCCGCGCACTTCGAGCAGCGCGGCCATCAGGCCTGGCCCCCCAGATAGGCGCGGATTACCTCGGCGTCGGCCTGCACCTCGGCCGGGGTTCCATCGGCAATGATGCGGCCGAAGTCCAGCGCAACCACCTTGTCCGACACCCGCATCACGAGGTTCATGTGGTGCTCGACGAGCAGCATCGTGAGCTTGAGCCGGTCACGCACCTGCCGCAGCAGCTCCATGAGATTGCCGACCTCCTCATGGTTGAGGCCGCCGGCGGGTTCGTCGAGCAGCAGCAGCTTCGGCTGGCTGGCCAGGGCACGCGCCAGTTCGACGCGCTTCTGGGTACCGAACGGCAGATCCATCACCCGGGTGTCGGCGACGCTGTGCAGATCCAGCAGATCGATGAGCTGGTCGGCATGTGCTCCCAGCGCCTGCTCTTCGCGCCGCACCCACGGCAAGCGCACAGCATTCGCGAAGAATCCGCTGCGCGTTCGGCAATGCCCGCCGAGCAGGATATTCTGTCGCACCGTCATGGTCCGGAACAGCGCCAGGTTCTGGAAAGTGCGCCCGATGCCGAGCGCCGCGATGCCATGGGCCGGCGTGGCGACCAGCGAACGGTCTTCGAAAAGAATGCGCCCCTCGCTGAATGCGTAGAGCCGGGAGAGGCAGTTGAAGAGCGTAGTCTTGCCCGCACCGTTGGGGCCGATCAGCCCGACGATGTGCCCGGTCGAGACCGAAAACGACACCTTGTCGAGGGCCGTGATCCCGCCGAAGCGCACGGTGACGCCATCGACACGGAGCAGTTCAGCACGGTTGGCAGGCGAGACGATGTTCGACTCCTTGCGCGGTGGGTCGGCGGCCGGTGTCGGACGATCTTGTCTGCCTGAAATGAAAGCTCGATGCCGACGGATACATCAAGATACCGAGCTTTGAAATATTTCGAAGCGGGCTTTACCCTTGCTGTCACATAGGTGACGGGTGGGCAAGAATTCCCCTCCCGACTCACTCGGTTGGCTGGAGATTCGGGCTCTCAGGATCGAACGGCCTCGGAAGGCTCGGTTCGTCGCTATCGGGCTTTTGCGGGTTCGGCTCGTTCTGACCCGGCACCGGCTCTGGTGGGGGCTCGTCCTTGCCGGGTATCGGCAGTTCGCGTTTGCGCACTGCGCGACCTCGGCGGAAGCTTCAACTCGCCTGTTCTGGCGAGGGATCCGATGTCTGCTGTTCCTGGGGAGGTGCCTCTTGCTGGCTTTGCGGGATCTCGTCCGATACGGCCAGCCCACGCTTGCCCAGATCCGCGCGCGAGGTGCCTCTCACGAGATGGCGCGGTATGTGATGGGTCTTCTTCAACTGGGCCAAGGCCTCGCTTCGAGCGGGCTCGGATGCTGGCAGGAACATGTGCAATGAACTCATCGTGATCGTCCCCATGAGCGCCAGGCTGTGAACGCCGCCGGCCTGTGTCGGCTGGGCCTATGCATCGACGTCCCAAGCGGCCCCTGGCGTGGCCGCCGCGCATTATCCCGCGGGCACGGTGCGACCGCGGACGCGGCCACTTCCTCAGTAGTGTTGCTGCGGCCATCGCTCCCCTCAGCATTTCTTGGCTACCAGATTCAGGCGCAGTCTTACAAGTGGCGCGCACGCACCGTAGGAGAAAGGCGTCCGATGTGTCTGTCGCGACCTGGCTGGGGTGCCGTATTCCTCATTGACTGGCCGCCTGCGAGTTCTACCCTTCAAGGGCTCCGCGTGCCGCTCCGCCAGGAGCGGGTTTCTCAACCGATCTCCAAAGGAGTCCAGCATGTATGCGACCACCGCGAATTCGGTATGGCCCGCCAAGTGGCCGGTGACGGTGCAAGCCGTTGCCTACGCGCAAGTGGGGGACTTCTTCAAGATGTTCGTTCAGCACCGAGAGTCCGACTTCGTTGCCTGTGAGTTCTGCCGAACGATGAACAGCCTCGATGCGGTTCGTTGCGCGACCTGTGGTGGATCGCTGACCCCGCCCAGCGACGAAGCGCCGTCGCCCGAACCAGTGAAGGCAGCCAGGACTTCGTCCTCCGACGCCCGTGCATTGCGCAGCGTTTTGACCATGGTGGTGATACCGCCGCTGCTCTTGTTCATCAGTTTCGCCGCATGGCACCAGTTGCAGTTCGAGAACCATGAGCCTCCCGCGACCTTGGCCAAGCCAGTCCCCGCGCCTGCTGCAGGCGCGGCGCTGAACCCCATCGCGGTGGTCTCTCCACAGCAAAAAATCGTGTCGGACCTATTGGCCAGCAAGAACATCACCATCGGGCACGAGCAAGCGGGGCGCGTCGCGTTGCCGGCCGTTCCGCCTGAAGTGCAGGCACAGGCGCCCGAACAAGAAAGCGGCGACCGCGCATCGAACGTTGGGGTGCCGGTGCCGCTCCCCCGCGCGGCGAAGTCGGCTCCGGGCCGCACCAAGGAGGCTGCGGTCGGATCGGCCCGTCACAGCCAGGACCTTCTGGCGGGGTGCAGCACCAAGGGCTTCCTGGCACGCGCCGTGTGCGTCAACAACCGCTGCGCGGAGCCCGGGGCCGCACGTCTCGGCCAATGCCGCGAAGCGGTGCGCCAGCGCCGCATCGATGAGGCGCGCCGCAATCCGATGTTGATGGGGTGAGCGGCGACGGGCCTGCGTGCACGCGCGAAAGGATCCGCCAAAGAAAAATGGCCTAGAGGTCGAAAACCTCTAGGCCATTTTGAAGAGTGGTGCGGCTGGCAGGAATTGAACCCACGACCCCTTGGTTCGTAGCCAAGTACTCTATCCAACTGAGCTACAGCCGCACAGCTTGCGAGTATAGCATGCATTTTGGACCTGCTTCCAGTCGTCCAATTTTCATGCACCTCGAACGGCGCGTGAAGGCTCAACGCTGCAACCGTCTCAGGGACGTGACGCCCCCACGCCTGGTGCCCTCCCCTGCGTTGATGACGCGCGACGTTTCGTCGATCCGGAACTGCCCAAAAATGCAACAGCGTGCAAGAATGCGACGCCGAATTACACAGCGGCCGCAGATTCAAGCCCCTCCAGGCGCAATCCTGCACGCAGACCCAAGGCTAATTCGATTCGGCGTCTACGAAAGGTGCGCCAAGTGGAATCTCTTGCCTCTCACACGGCAGTCACGTCATGACAGCGCCGATCCGCGTGGCCATCGTGGGTGGCGGATGCGCCGGCATCGCGACGGCGTGGCAGATCAGTGAATTCTTGGCGCTGACCAAGGCGCAGGCCGAGACCGATCGCAAAGCTGGCAAGGGCAACGGCGACTGCACCGACTTCAAGATCACTGTCTACGAACAGAGTTGGCGCCTCGGCGGCAAGGGCGCGTCGGGACGGGACGGCTCGGGCCGCATCCGGGAGCACGGCCTGCACATCTGGCTCGGCTTCTACGAAAACGCCTTCGCCATGATGCGCCACTGCTACGACGAGGTGCGCAAGGCCCCGTGGGGGCCGGTGTGCAACGACGATAAGGCCCGTCAGCCGCTGCCACACGAGTCCTTCGACGACGCCTTCTTTCCGGAGCCGCACATTGGAGTGGCGACCAAGAACCGCAGCGGGCAATGGGAGGCCTGGTCGGGCATGCTGCCGCCGATGAAGGGGCTGCCTGGCACCGAGCTCGACGATCGCACCAATCCCTTCACGCTGGCCGGCTACCTCGCGCGCTGCATCGGACTGAGCAAGGCGCTGATACACAGCGTGGTTGCGCCGCCTTCCGGCGTGTCACCCAAGGGCTCGCGTTCGACGCTCGACGAGTCGATCGAGCTCGACTTCGGCTTCGACGCGGTGCGTTCGCCCGGCGTGGTGATCGACCGCATGGCGAAGCTGCTGCGCGTTGGCACGCTGACCACGGCCGCGGGCGTGCTTCAAGGCGCAACCATCCTCGAGAACTGGCTGCGTGAGCGCGATCCCGCGCCGCAATTCACTTCGACGGTGCTGGCCTTCATCGAGGCACTGGCCGCGCAGACGCGACGGCAGCTCACCGATCTCGTCGGCATCGACGAGCCGCTTCGCCGCAAGACCGAGATCATCGATCTGATCATGACGATCGTCGTCGGGCTGTACCGCGACCGGGTGCTGTTCGACTCGCGCGGCCTTGACGCGATCAATCACATCGACTGCAAGGACTGGCTCATCAAGCACGGCGCGATGCGCAGCTCGGTCGAGTCGCCCTTCGTCACCGGCCTGTACGACCTCGCGTTCTGCTACCGCGAGGGCGATCGCAACAAGCCCGCGCTCGCGGCGGGACAAGCCTTGCGCGGCGCGTTGCGCATGTTCTTCACTTACCGGGGTGCGCTGTTCTGGCGCATGCGTTCGGGCATGGGAGACACGGTGTTCGCGCCGCTGTACCGGGTGCTCAAGGACCGGGGCGTGGACTTCAAGTTCATGCACCAGCTCGAAGACATCCGCTTCGTCGGCGAGCCCCTCAAGGGCGAGCCCGTGCACGTTGCCAGCATGCGCTTCGAAACCCCGGGCAGCGCGGCGGGCCTCGCCGGCTTCGAGCCTCTCGACGACGCCGGATGCTGGTACCACGAGCGGCCGGCGCAGTTCGCACAGGCGGACACGTCGTCCGTCACGCTGAACTACGACAAGGAATTCGACGTGGTCGTGTTCGCAATGGGCATCGACGACTTCCGTGTCATCTGCCAGCGCGACAAGGACGGCCTGTTCAAGAAACTGAAGCGCTGGAACGAGATGCAGAAGCACGTCAAGACCGTGGGCACGCAGGCAGCGCAGGTCTGGCTCGACACGAGCGTCGAGGACCTCGGCTGGCGTCGCGGCTCGGCGCTGGTGTCGGCGCTAGAGCATCCCTTCGAGTCGTGGGCCGACATGACGCACACCTTCGCCGCGGAACGCGCCTGGCGCCAGCAGATGGGCAAGGAGCCGGACGTCGACGCGACCCGATCGGTCTCCTATTTCGTCGGGCTGCTGAGCGATGCCGAGATCAAGGCAAAGAATTACAACGCCACGGAGATCGAGGCCATGGTGCGCGACAACCTTCAGGAGCTGCTCGTCAAGCGCGTCGAGCCGCTGTGGCCGGACGCGTTCATGAGGGATGACAAGGGCAATCTCGAGAGCACGCCCCTCGACCACCTCGTCGACGAGAAGGGCCAGCTTCTAGGTTCCGAGGGCCTTAAGGCGCAGCACGTGCAGGCCAACTTCCTTGGCTCCGACCGCTACACGCTCGCGCTGCCCGGGTCGCTCGAACATCGCATTTCGCCGCTCGACGCGTCGGTGATCAACATGACCATCGCCGGCGACTGGACGGAGTGCGGCTTCAACGAAGGCTGTATCGAGGCGGCCGTGATGTCGGGCATGCTCGCCTCGCACGCCATCTGCGGCTTTCCCGCGCTCGAGGACATCGTGGGGTACGACCATCCATGAAACAAGATGCCAACGGTCGCTGGGTCCGCGAAGAGCCCGAGGCGCTCGGGCCCAACCGCGCATTCGGCGGCTACTACCGCAGCGCCGATCGACAGGTCCGCGGCAAGCTCCTGCGCGGCGTTCCGCTGCAGACCACCGAGGACGCCGTGGTCGCCGCGGTGCAGATGGGCTATCGCGTCGTCGACTCGCAGATCGACCGCGGCATGCGCGTTGCGCGGCGCCTGCGCAGCGCGGCCGAGCGGCAGGGCAGCGGGGACCCGGGCCAGATGCTCGACTCGGCAGAGCGGCTGGCGAGCAAGGCGCTGCTCGCCGGGCTTCAATGGCTCGAGGATTCGGCCGCCGAGCCGGGCAGCCCGGTCAAGCGACTGCTCTCGGCCGAATACCGCATGGTCGGTTCCATCTTCGGCCTGAACAAGGACGACGAGAAGGCCAACGACGGCGAGCGCAAGCGCGGCAAGGCGGGCAAGGACTCTCCGCGTCCTCCCAAAGAGGACATCCAGCCGCCCGCCGCGGTGGCCTTCGCGGTGTCGGTGCTGCACGTGTCCGGCAGCGCAAAACGGGCGGTGACCGTCTGCAGCCTGAGCCTTGCCGACGGCGCACTGGCGGGCGAAGTCGAGCTGGCCTTCTACCACCTCAAGGACGCATCGACGAAGGTACTCACGGGCTGGCTTTCGGCGGTCGCCGCCGACAAGCTGCGGCTGCGGATCGAGACCGACAAGGAGCATCCGCCCGGCCGCTGGCGCGCCGCAGTCTGCCGTCAACCGGACAACGAGCAGGTCGGCGTGATCGAGATCGAGCTCTGAGGACACGGCGATGGGCTTCAACGACACGCGCAAGTTTGCCGACCCCGAAGCCGACGACCGGCTCGTCAACGAGATGTTCGCCCAGTACGGCGAGCTCACGCGCAAGCACCTGCGTGCCTACCTGCCCGAAACCGAGCCCGGCTCCTATCTGCACGAGCTGATCGCCGACTACCCGCAGCGCGGCGGCAAGATGCTGCGCCCGAGCCTGTGCATCGCCTCGGCCTGCGCCTTCGGGGCGACGGCCGACGACGCGGTCGCATCGGCCGTCGCCATCGAGTTGCTGCACAACGCGCTGCTGATCCACGACGACATCGAGGACGACAGCGACGAGCGCCGCGGCACGCCGACCTTGCATGCGCTGCACGGATTGCCACTGGCGCTCAACGCGGGCGACGCACTGGGCCTGCTGAGCCTGCGACCGCTGAAGGACAACGTGCGCCGCCTCGGCCTCACGCTCGCGATGCGCATCTTCGAGGAAACCGAGCGCATGGCGTGGGAGACCACCGAGGGGCAGGCGCTGGAGCTCGGCTGGCGTCGCGACAACCGCAGCGACGTCGACGACGAGGGCTATCTCACGATGGTGCTCAAGAAGACCTGCTGGCTGACCACGATCCATCCGTTGCGCATCGGCTGCCTGATCGGGACGCGCGGGCGTGCACCGCTCGACCCTCTCATCCGCCTCGGCTTCTTCTTCGGCGCCGCGTTCCAGATCCAGGACGATCTGCTCAACCTCGAGCCGGGCGCCGACTACGGCAAGGAGCTGGCGGGCGACCTGCTCGAAGGCAAGCGCACGCTGATGCTGATCCATGCGATGCGCAAGGCGACGGCCGCCGAGCGCGGTCGGCTGCAGCGCTTCCTGGCGCGGCCGCGGGCCCGCCGCACGCCGGCGGAGGTCGCGTGGGTGCGCGCGCTCTTCGACAAGACCGGCGCCATGGAGCATGCACGGCAGGTGGCGCGCGGCCTCGCGGGCGCCGCGCTGCACGAGTTCGAAGGGGCGTTCCACGGCAGGCCGGAAGGCCGCGACCTGCAGTTCGTTCGGGCGCTGATCACATGGGTGCTGCGGCGCCTGCATTGACTGACGACGTTTGTCTTGGAGGGACAGCCGATGGCCAATCGATTCCTGCTCTATGGGGCTACGGGCTATTCGGGCCGATTGATCGCGGCCGAGGCGGCGCGCCGCTGGGGCAACCGTACGAAGACCCATCGCCCCTGCGAGCTGGTGCTCGCCAGTCGCGACCGGCGCGCGCTGGCGGAACTGGCCGAAGACCTCCAGCTCGACTACCGCGCCTTCAGCCTCGACCATCGCGAGTCGGTGGTGCGCGCGCTCAATGGCTTCGACGTGCTCATCAACGCTGCCGGTCCTTTCGACCAGACGGCAGAGCGCCTCGCCAAGTCGGCGCTCGACGCTGGATGCCATTACGTCGACATCAACGGCGAGGTCGACGTCTACAAGCGCCTCGACGACCTGCACTACTTTGCGCAGAGCCGCGGGTTGGCGCTGGTGTGCGGCGCGGGCCATACCGCGACCTTGTCGGACCTCATGCTCGACACCGCGCTCCACGACCTTCAAGGCAACGGCCTGGCGGACGAACTCGGCATAGCGCGCATCGCGGTCGCGCGCATGAAGTACCTCTCGCGCGGCAGTGCCCGCACCATGATGCGCATGGTGCGGGAGCAGGTCACCGTCGCGCGGGGCGTACCGGACAGCAAGAGTCCGCGGCTCGTGCTGTCGCATGCGCCGGTCGGCAAACTCGAACGCAGTTTTGATTTCGGCGGCGGCGAGCCGAAGCACGGCAGCGGGTTGCGCATCGCCTCGGCCGCGAACCTCATCGACACGCTCACGGCGCGCCATACGGCTGAACGCCGCAAAGTCAGGCTCGAACGCATCGAGTCGTACATCGAGATGCCGACCACGATGCGCCTCGCCTACCACGCGGCGGCGGTCGGGGCCGTCGGCTACCAGCTGCCGATCCTGCGCGAACTCACGCGCTGGCAGATCGACATGCTGCCAGAGGGCCCCGACGCGAAGGAGCGCGCGGACAATTCGCATCGCGTCGTGCTGCAGATCGAAGACCGCTACCGCCAACTCGTCGTCGACTGGTGCATCGTCACCGGCGACCCCTACGAGCTGACGGCGCGGCTCGCCCTCGCCGTCGCGCGCAAGGTCGCCGAGGCCGAGTCGCCCGGTGGATGGCTGACCCCCGCCGATGTGCTTGGCCTGTGGCAACCGCTCATCGACCAGGGACTGGACAGTCCGCTGATGGGCTGCCGAACCGAGCGCCGGTCGAAGGCCGTCGCTCACACCTAGCCAAGCGAGGGCGCCATGTCACATTCGTTCTGGATTGCCACGATGCCGTTGGACCCCGCGAGCCTGCAGGGTCAGGCGCGCTCGGCCGACCTCGCGTTGCGCGCTGCCATCGATGCCGGCAGGGCCGGGGCGCTGGCGGTCGAGATCATTCGCGATGATCAGGCGCAGGGGCGGCTGGCGCTCCTGTTGTCCGTCGCCGACGATCTGGCTTCGCCGACCCAGTTCACGTGCTGGCTCGCCTACTCGAACGACCCGGGCTGGTGCAACCGCTTCTGCGCGTTCGGCATTCCGATGCTGGAGGCTCACATCGAGTTGAGCGGCGGGCATCTGAAAGTGCATGCCGCTGTCTATCCGACGCGCGTCGGCTTGAACCCGGTGGTCTTGTCCGATCAACCGCTCATCGAGATCCAGGGCGTCGATCCGGGCCCCTATGGCAAATCCGACCCGGAGAGTTCACCGAAGCCTTGGTACGCGCAGTTCCTGAGCGCGCCCGATGTTGCGCAGCAGACGCGCGACGTGCTGACGCGGCCGGCGCCCTGGGAGGTGCAGCGCAGCGACCTTCGGTCGCCGGCCAGGAACGAGGCGGCCATCAAGGTCCAGGCCGCCGCCTATCCCGATCTCGCCGCGATCATCGAGGCGCAAGGTGCGACGCCTGCGTTGGCGGCGCTCTCGGCGGGCAGACTGGTCGACTCGGCCCAGTCGATTCTTCGCGACAGCGAGGTGCCGCAGCCCTCCCACGGTGTCGAGCCGCCGTCGAAGAGCGTTCCCCCCCAGCGCCAGACGTCCGACAGCGTGTTCGGCCGGCCAAGATTTCGCTTCGAGGAAGTCGAGATCGTCGGCTTTCGACTGGAACTGCCCGAGCGGACACTGCCCAAGCTCCAGGCGCTCGCCGACGCCCTGAACTTCCATCGGAAGCTGAGCGGCATCTGCACTGACTTCAGCTATCGCGTTTCGACACCGACCGTCGTGATCGAGTTGCTGCGCTACGGCAGGATGCGGTCGCTCGAGCCGCTGGCGCCGCTGCAGAGCGATGACTCCATGGCGCAGCACGAACTCATCGTGAGGCTGCTGGTGGGCAAGGTCGACGACGACGGCTCGCAGGCGCGCGACGCAGCGCAGTATGTGCCCGCGATCTTCGTCGACAACCCGTGGTCGAAATACGTCGGCCGCGAGATGCAGGGCTTCAAGAAGGAGATCGCTGAGTTCTGCATCGACGAACGGCCGACGCCGGACGATCAGCATGACTTCCACCCCGTCGGCAGGGACGGCAAGCGGCCGGGCGAGGAAAAGGCCGAGCCGCTGACCAGTATCGTCCGTGTGCGCGTGCCGCCGAGCTTCGAACATGTAGACGATTCGCAGCCCAAGGCGCTCCTCGACATCCAGTACCCCGCGGGTGGCATCGACGACGACCGCTTCGATCGCGTCGATATCGACGCCATCCTGAACAGTTCGGTATTCACCAGTTCGCGCTGGCGGCAGGTCGACTTCAGCGATGTCGACTTTCGCCGGTCGTTCGCGCGCCAGGCTATGAAAGAGGGCTTCAATCGCTACCGCAGCGTGCAGGTCACGCCGGTCGACGGCCGCGACCTGCCGAAGACGTGGATCAACGGCGGCTTTACGCTGAAGGACGTCCAGGCACAGTTTCCGATTGGCGTCGCTGTCCTCAAGCTCGGAGCCAAAGGTGTGGACGAGGATGAAGGGGACGAAGGTGTGGACGACGACGAAGCTGTGGACGGGGACGAAGGCGTGGACAAGGACGACGGCTGGTTTCGATTGTGCAAGCTCCTGAAGAGCGAAAACATGCTCGAGATCAGCCTGCCGACCGGTGACTGGTACCGCCTCAAGTGCTCGATGGACCTGAGCATCCAGAACGGACTGGACTGGTGAGGCCTCAGCGCGCCAGGGCAGTCGTCGTCGATTCGATCGCGTCGAGGCAGCGGCTCGCGCCGAGCAGCGCCGTGCTGGCCCAACCCTGGTCGATCGGGCAAGGCGCCCGCGCTTCGAGCACATGCCATGCGGCCAGGTCGCGGTGCGGGTCGTCGGAACTCAAGCCACGGCGTCGCAGCAGCGTGAGCACCGCGCGCAGCGCGAGCGTGGCCGCGCCCTGCTGTACGGCGACGCGACGGGCCTCGGCGAGGAGCAGCTCTGCGCGCGCGTCAGAGCTTTCGAGCTCGGCCGCCAATATCAACAGTTCGGCTTCGAGGTAGACCTCGCCGGTCGAGCGCACGCTTCGCAGGCCTTCGGCGAGCGCGGCCTGCGCGCCGGCGGCATCGCCAATCTGTCGCAGGCCGAGCGCGAGGCCCCACAGGAAGAAGGGCACGGCTGCCTGGGCACCGGCCGCGAGGTACGCGCCCATGGCCTGGCGCAGGCCGCTCACGGCTTCGGGCGACGGGCCGAGCGCCGCCGCGGCGATCGACTGCTGCATCAGACCGCACACCAGCCAGGTGCCAAAGCCGTGGCGAGTGCCGAGCTCGACGCTCACGGCGGCGTGCTGCATCGCCTCGGCGTGGCGGCGCTGCACGTTCAACTGCTGCGCGATGAAGCAGTTCGCGTAGGCCTTGTCGAAGGGGCGGCCGAGGCGTTCGACGTGCTCGATCGCCAGCGCCACGCTACGGTCGGCACCAGCGCCGTCGCCGCGCAGCCAGCACACCATGCCCAGGATCGACAGCGCCGCGGTGCCCGCATCCTGCACCGACGGGTAGCGGAAGCGTTCGCCCTGGTGCAGGCGATAGAGCGACGCGCACTGCTCCAGCGCCTGCTGCGCCACTTCGAGCTGGCCGCGGTACATGTCGGTGTAGCCGCGCACGGTGAGCGCCTCGATCATGAATTCGGGGCGTGCCGAGCGGTCGGCCGTCTCGACGCAAAGCGAGGACATCTCGTCCGCGATGTTCTGCTCGTTGCGCACGAAGTAGAAGGTCGCGAGCCCGCGCACGACCGGAAAGGTGATGGCCGGGTCGGTGTCGTCGCGGCACAGCTCGCGCGCCGCGCGGTAGGTGGCCTCGACCTCGGGCGAAGCGTAGCCCTGTGTCGCGGCAATCGCCACGCCGAGCTGTACCCGGAGCTGGAGTTCGTACTGCGTGCGCACGCGCGGATCCGTGAGCTTGTCGAGCAGCGCGAGCGCGCTGCGGCTGTGGCTCGCGGATTCGAGGTAGGCCGCGCGTTCCGACGCCTGCACGCCCGCGGTGATCAGGCAGCCGATCGCTTCCTCGAAGCGCAGCGCCGCGGCCAGATGCTGCGCGACGACGTCGGGCGCAGACTCGGGCAGGCCGTCGAAATGCTGAACCAGCAGTTGCGCCACGTGCGCGTGCAGCCGCTGGCGTTCGGTGCGCAGCAACGTCTGGTAGACCGCGTCATGGATCAGCGCATGGCTGAAGCGCATCGGGCCGCTGCGCACGTCGAAGTTCTGCACTAGCAGGCCCGCATCGACCAGCCGCGCGATGGCGTCGGGCAATTCGCGGCGGCGCTCGGGCACCAGTTCACTGAGCAGCGGCAGCGCAAAGTCGCGGCCGATCACGGACGCGGCCTGGATGATCGACTTGATATCGCTCCAGCGATCGAGGCGGGCTTCGATGCTCGCCTGGATGATCGGCGGCACGGCGTGGTCGCGGTTCGCACCGGCGCTCGCGCGCTCCGTGCGCGTGGCTGCATCGAACTCGCCCTGACACAGCTCCTCGAGATAAAGCGGAACGCCCTCCGCACGCGCGATGATGCGTTCGATCATCGGCGCGGGCAGCGCATCGGCCCGCGTCAACGAGCGGATCATCGCGGCGGCGGTCTCGTCGTCGAGTGCGCCGAGCGCAACACTGTTCGAGTTCGGCAATTCGATCGCGACGGTGCCGCGCAAGGTCGCGACCAGCAGCGCCGGCAAGTCGACGAGGCGCTCACACAGGCGCTGGATGACCAGCAGCGTCGACGCATCGGCCCAATGGACGTCTTCGCACAGCATGAAAAGAGGGGCGTCGCCGGCCATCGACGCCAGCAGATCGACCAACAGCGTGATCGTGCGTTCGCGCACGCGTTCGGCGCTTTCCTCGGAGGCGTCCTCGTCGACCGCGGCGAGCCCGAAGATCGGGCTCAGGTAGCGCAGCGCGTTCGGGATGAGCGCGTCGTCGAGTTGTTTCCTTTGCAGCAACTCGCTGGCGCGGCGCAGCCGTTCGGCATCGGTGTCCTGCGGCCGTATGCCTGCGAGCCGGCGCATCAGCACGCTGACCGGATAGAGCGGCGTATTCTGCGTGCGCGGCGTGCAGTCGATTTCCACCAGCGTGGCGCTGTCGCGTTGCGCGCGGCGGCGCACGGTCCGGGCCAGCCGCGACTTGCCGATGCCGGCGTTGCCGCTGATGACGACGGCGCCGCCGTGGCGCTCGCGGGCGCGGTTCCACGCGTCGGCCAGCAGGGCCAGCGGCGCTTCGCGTCCGACCAGTTCATGCGACGAGCCCGAGCCGCGGCGTGCCTCGAAGGTTGATGCGATCTGTGTCTCGGCCACGGCGAGCCAGGCGCGCTCGCCACCATCGAAGCCCTTGAGGTCGAGCCTGCCGAGGTCACGGCACTCGAAGAAGCGGCCGACGGCGCGGCGCGTGCTGTCGGCGATGACGACGCCGTTTTGCGGCGCCGTCGCCGCGAGGCGTGCGGCCAGGTGCGGCACCGAGCCGACCACCGATTGTTCCTTGACCACGGCCTCGTCGATGAGGTCGCCGAAGACCACCGTGCCCGACGCGATGCCCACGCGCAACGCGAGCGAGATGCCAGGCAGCGCCTCCCCCGTGCTGATGGCGCTGACCAGCGCGAGACCCGCGCGCACCGCCGATTCGGTGGCATCCTCACTGGCCTCGGGCAGCCCGAAGGACAGGAAGGCGCCGTCGCCCACGAAGCGGATCAGATGGCCGTCGTGGTGGCGCGCCACCAGGTCGACCTGCTCGCGAAACCAGCGGAATACACGCCGCAGGTCTTCGAGATCGATACGATTGGCGAGCGCGGTCGAATGGACAAGGTCGCAGAAGACGAAAGTCCCGTAGCGGAGTTCGACCGTGGATTCCGACGCCGCATCCGCGGCACCGCCTCGAAGCCGGCGTCCGCAGCAGTCGCAGAAGCTCGCGTCATCGCGATTAGTGCGCTGGCATTGTCGGCATTGGAGCGGCATGGCGCATACGGAGAATTGTCAGTAAGAGTTTCTCCTTACATCCTCGCTCAAGTTGCGCGCCCTGTCGAGGGGCGCACCGGGCTGCGCTGCCGTGCCGGCTTCCAGAATAGGCGCGTCGTCGCGGATTGACGACGAAATCACTGTGGTAGGCCGTGTTGGACTTGAACCAACGACCAAAGGATTCAGGTTTGTATAGGTTTCCCTATTCCCTGGACTATCTCACCACCCTCGCCCGGATTTCTCCGTTCGTTCGGGTGCCGGGCGCTCGAGGAATGCTTATCGGACTGGCTCCTCGCACTCTAGTCTCTGCACCTTCTCACTTACCGATCTCGCGATCTGCCTTCAGTGAGCTTGGCTCAGGATTGCCGGGTCAACAACTGACTGACGGTTTCCCTGAATTCACCCGGTTTTTCCACCATCGTTTTCACGGTGGGGTCACCATTTCGATGAGTCCTCTGCTCTAACCAACTGAGCTAACGGCCCACTGCGACGCATTCTATAGCGCGCACGCGAGCGCCGACGAGGCCCCTACTTGCGGTGACTCAACGCGTTGGTGACCAGTTTCGACGTGATGTCGACGATCTGGATCATTCGCTCGTACGGCATGCGCGTGGGGCCGATGACGCCAAGCGTTCCGACCACCTGTCCGTCGACCTCGTAGTTCGCGCTCACGATCGACAGGTCATCGAAAGGCACTACCTGGCTCTCGCCGCCGATGAAGATGCGCACGCCCTCCGCCTGGCTCGATACATCTAGCAGGCGCATCAGCTGCGCCTTTTGCTCGAACAGCTCGAACGCGCGTCGCAGATGGCTCATGTCGCTGGAAAAATCGGTCACGGCCAGCAGGTTGCGCTCGCCGGCGATCACGACTTCGTCCTGCGCCTCGGTGAGTACTTCGGAACTCACCTGCACTGCCGCCTGCATCAGCGCCGCGATCTCGCCGCGCAATTGCTCGACCTCCGACTGGAGGCGGTCCCGCACCTGCTCGATCGACAGGCCGGCGTAATGGGAATTGATGTAGTTCGACGCCTCGACCAGCTGCGACTGCGAATAGTCGGCTTCCGGAAAAATGACCCTGTTTTGCACATCGCCGTCGGGCGACACGATGATCACGAGCAGACGGCGATCGGACAGCCGCAGGAATTCGATCTGGCGGAACACCGATGCGCGCCGCGGCGCCATCACGACGCCCACGAACTGCGACAGGTTCGACAGCAGGTTTGCGGCGTTCGCGATCACTTTCTGCGGCTGATCGGGCGCGAGGCTTGGCGTGGAGAACTGCTCGCGCTGCGCGGTCAGCATGGTGTCGACGAAAAGCCGATAGCCGCGCGCCGTCGGAATACGTCCTGCCGACGTGTGCGGGCTGGCGATGAGGCCGAGGCCTTCGAGGTCGGACATCACGTTGCGGATCGTCGCAGGGGAGAGATCCAGGCCCGATGCACGCGACAAGGTGCGCGAGCCCACAGGTTGCCCTTCGGCGATATAGCGCTCGACGAGAGTCTTTAGCAGCAACTTGGCGCGGTCGTCCAGCATCGGGCAATTTTAATGTTGTAATTTGTAGATGGCCCCTCGCTTTCGGCACGTCGCCCTCATAGGTAAATACCAGGCTTCCGGTGCCCGGGCGCAATGTGGTGCGCAGGACAACGTCATGGAAGGCATCGGCGCCTTTCTCGAAGCGCAAGGCTGCACGGTGTTTGTCGAGCGGTCGCAGAGTGACAAAGTCGAGGTCGGGCCCTACAAGGCACTGACAGTCGAGGAAATCGGGGAGGAATGCGATCTCGGCCTCGTGGTCGGAGGCGACGGCACCATGCTCGGCATCGGGCGGCAGCTCGCCCCCTACGGCGTTCCGCTGATCGGCATCAACAGGGGCCGGCTCGGCTTCATCACCGACATTTCGTTGGACAACTACCAGGCAACGCTGGTCCCGATGCTGGCAGGCGAATACGAAGAAGACCACCGCGGCCTGATGCAGGCACAGGTGATTCGCGACGGCGTGTCGGTCTTCGACGCGCTCGCGATGAACGACGTGGTCGTCAACCGCGGCGCCACCTCGGGGATGGTCGAGTTGCGGGTCACGGTCGGCCGCCATTTCGTGGCCAACCAGCGCGCCGACGGGATGATCATCGCGTCGCCCACCGGGTCGACGGCGTACGCGCTCTCGGCCGGTGGCCCGCTGATGCATCCCGCGGTACCGGGATGGGTGCTGGTGCCGATTGCACCGCACACGCTTTCCAACCGCCCCATCCTGTTGCCGGACGAGGACGAAGTCTCGATCGAGCTGGTGGGCGGGCGCGACGCCAGCGCGAATTTCGACATGCAGTCCTTGGCATCCTTGGCGATCGGCGACCGGGTCGTGGTGCGCCGCTCTGAATACCGGGTCCGTTTCCTGCACCCCAAGGGCTGGAGCTATTTCGATACCCTGCGCAAGAAACTGCACTGGAACGAAGGAGGTTCCTGAAATGGCATTGCGCCGCATCGCCTTGCTCGATTTCGTGATCGTGCGAGCACTCGAGCTCGATCTCTCGACGGGTTTCACCGTCCTCACCGGCGAGACCGGAGCCGGCAAATCCATCCTGATCGACGCACTGCAACTGGCGCTGGGCAATCGCGCCGATGCCGGCTCGGTGCGCGAGGGCGCCGAGCGGCTGGACGTGAGCGCGGAATTCGACGCCGACCCGACATTGACCGGTTGGCTCGACGAAGGCGGCTTCGAAGCGGGCGACGCCCTGCTCCTGCGCCGAACCGTCGACCTCCAGGGGCGCAGCCGCGGCTGGATCAATGGCAGCCCCGCCACGGCGACACAACTGCGCGAGCTCGGCGACCGCCTGCTCGACATCCACGGCCAGCACGCATGGCAGAGCCTCACACGGCCCGAAGCCGTGCGTGGCCTGCTCGATGCCTACGCCGGCGTGAGCACCACGGCACTCGACAGCGCATGGCAGGCCTGGCGACAAGCGATCTCGACGCTGGAAACCGCCCGCTCCGCGCAAGATTCGCTGCAACGAGAGCGCGAACGCCTTCAATGGCAAGTCGCCGAGGTGATGAAGCTGGCGCCCGGGGAGGACGAGTGGGAAGAACTGTCGTCCAGCCACACCCGCATCTCCAACGCCCAGGCGCTCATCGACGCAGCCGAAGGCGCGTGCAGTGCGCTCGAAGATGACGACAGCGGCGCGCTGGCCGCACTGAGTCGAGCCGTCACGGTGCTGCAGAACTGCGAGCACATCGAGCCTGAGTTCAAGGCGCTCGGGGAGGTGTTGGCCTCCAGCGTGGCCCAGGCCTCCGATGCTGCGCACTCTCTGCACAGCTACCTCCGCCAGGCCGACACCGACCCGGAAAAGCTCGCCGAACTCGACGAACGCATGGGCCTCTGGATGTCCCTGGCCCGCAGGTACCGGCGCCCGCCTGCAGAGCTCCCGGCGCTGCTGTCCGGCTGGCAGACGGAGTTGCAGGCGCTGGATGCCCAGAGCGACCTCGACGCACTGGAGCGCGCGGAACAAGCGACGCAGCAGGCCTACATGAAAGAAGCCAAGGCACTCGGCAAGTCACGCAAGCAGGCCGCGCCACGACTCGCCCAGGCAGTGACCCAGGCCATGCAGGAACTCGGCATGAAGGGCGGTCGTTTCGAAGTCGAGCTGCAGCCGCTGGCCCAACCGAGCCGCTCCGGGCTCGAAGACATCGCCTTCCTGGTCGCCGGACACGCGGGGAGCACGCCGCGTTCGATCGGCAAGGTGGCGTCCGGCGGCGAGTTGTCGCGCATCGCGCTCGCCATCGCGGTCACCACCAGCGAGCTCGGTGCGGCGCAGACCCTGATCTTCGACGAAGTCGATGCGGGCGTTGGCGGCGCAGTGGCAGAAACCGTGGGGCGGCTCATGAAGCAACTCGGCCGCGACCGGCAGGTCTTGGCCGTTACCCACCTGCCTCAAGTGGCCGCCTGCGCGGATCATCACCTCGTGGTCGCCAAGCGGCAGACCAGCGTCAAGGGCAAGGAAGGGCCTCGCACGGAAAGCGGCGTGTCGGTGCTGGAAGGCGAAGACCGGGCCCAGGAGATCGCGCGCATGCTGGGCGGCGAACGCGTCTCCGCCACCTCGTTGGCGCACGCGCGCGAGATGCTGGGCAGCAGGACACCGGAGACATCGCCATGAGTCTGGAGCTGGTGCTGATCACCGGCATGTCGGGCTCCGGAAAGTCCGTGGCCCTTCACGCACTGGAAGACGCTGGCTACTACTGCGTGGACAACCTGCCTCCAGAACTGCTGGCACCCTTCATTGCCCTGCAACAGCAGCAGCAAGCCAAACGCGTGGCGATTGCGATGGACGTGCGAAGCGGCGTTTCCTTGCCGCTCGTTCCGCAGCAGCTCGAAGGGCTGCGGCGCGAAGGCGTTTCGTTGCGCTCGCTGTTCCTCGATTCGACCACCGATGCGCTGGTCCGCCGCTTCTCGGAAACGCGCCGTCGCCATCCCCTCTCGCGGCAAGAAGGCCGTACCGACGCACCTGAGCAGCAACGCGTGCTGGTCCAGGCCATCGAACTCGAACGCGAGTTGCTCGCCGACCTGCGCGATGGCGCGGATGTCATCGACACCAGCATCATCCGTCCGGCGCAGTTGCAGAGCTACGTCAAGGCACTGATCTCGGCGCCGGACAGCACCCTCACGCTGGTCTTCGAATCCTTCGCATTCAAGCGCGGCGTGCCGCTCGACGCCGACTATGTGTTCGACGTGCGGATGCTGCCCAATCCGCACTACGTCCCCGCGTTGCGCCCCCTCACCGGCCGTGACGCCCCGGTGATCGATTGGCTTCGCGAGCATGACGACGTCGCCCGCATGTATGCCGACATCGAACAGTTTCTCGGACGATGGCTCGATGCGCTGGCGCGGGACCACCGCAGCTACGTGACCGTGGCCATCGGCTGCACCGGCGGCCAGCACCGCTCGGTATTCCTGGTGGAGCAACTGGCCCGCGGGTTCGGCGCGAAGTGGGCGGCCCTCCAGCGCCATCGCGAACTCGACGGGGCTTGAGGGCCCGCTCGGCGGCGGCTTTCAGCCGCCGTTCGCGAGCAGTTTGCGTACCGGTGCAGGCAGGCCCAGCACCGGCCATTGGTCGCCGTCAAACCATCCGCCGGCTTCGCCCAGCGCCCGCTCTTCACGGCAGACGACGGACACCGGATGCAGGTGGAGATCCTTGTGCGTGAGCACATGAAGAAAGGCCACGTCGTCGCGCGCGGTCTCGCGGTCCTCGGGCAATAGCCCTTCCAGCAAGGTGTCCCGAGTCTCGAAGATCGGCAGGCAGTAGAGGCCGGCCCAGATTCCCTGCGACGGACGCTTTTCCAGCCACACGCGGCCCTTGGCGTCGCGCGCCTGCAGCATCCAGAACGAATGAGCGCTGCGCTGCAGCTTCCGCGTCTTGACGGGATACTTTTCCGGTGTGCCCTCCTGCCGCGCCGCGCAAAGGTCGTTGACCGGACAAATGATGCAACTCGGCTTCCGCGGCAGGCAGACGGTCGCGCCCAGGTCCATCAGCCCTTGCGTGTAACGCGCGATCGCCTTCCGCTGCGGCGCCAGCGGCAAGAGCTCGGTGGCCTCATTCCACAAGGCGCGCTCCTGCGCGGCGGAAGACAGATCCCCGTCGAAGCCCAGCAGCCGCGTGAGCACCCGTTTCACGTTGCCGTCGAGGATCGCAACCCGCTCCCCGAAGCAGAAAGCAGCGATCGCCGCAGCGGTCGATCGGCCGATACCCGGCAAGGTCTGAAGCTCAGCCGCAGTGCGCGGGAACTCCCCGCCAAAGCGCGCGACGACGCCCTGCGCACACCGATGCATGTTCCGTGCGCGGCTGTAGTAGCCCAGCCCGCTCCATAGCGCGAAGACTTCGTCCTCGGTTCCGGCGGCCAGCTCCAGCACCGTCGGAAACCGTTCGAGAAAGCGCGCGAAGTACCCCAACACGGTACTGACCTGGGTCTGCTGGAGCATCACTTCCGACAGCCAGACCCGATAGGGATCCTGGGTGTTCTGCCAAGGCAACTCGCTGCGCCCATGGCTGCGCTGCCACCCGACGATGCGTCCCGAAAAAACCGGCGCCAACGCCTGCGCGCGCGCCGAACCCGACGCGCTCAAAACCAGAAATACCGCGGAACCGGCTCTGCCGGGCCGCCGGTATTGCCCCCGGTGAGGGGGTGGGCGGCTACACGAAGTGAGCCAACCTGGGGGAGAGCCTCATGCTGCACTGAGTTCACTGCGAGCCGCAGGAGCATTCGGCGCTTCGTTGCTCGCGAGCACCGAGGTCAGTTCACCCAAGCGCCGATGCAGTTCGGCAAGGTTGGCCTCCTGCGCGGAAAGCTCCGCCAGGCGCTCATCGAGATTGCCTGCCGCGCCCTGGATGCGCTCGACCGCTTCGATCCGCTTGGTGAAAGTACGGCGCCGCTCCTTGAGTTGTGCGTCGAGCTGCGCTCCCGCGCCCTTGCTCCAGCGCTCGACCTCCGTCATGGCCGCCTCGTTGACGACACGAAGCCGGCTCGCGAGGGCGCGTACCAGCTTGTCGCAGAAATCCGGCTGCGCCAGCTTGAGCAGGTTGCCGACGCCGAGATAGTGGACGTGGCTGCGCTCGATCTGCGTCAGCTGCTGCTCGAAACCCGACAAATCGGGCTCGGCCGGCGCCTGCAAGGTGAAGCCGTGCTCCGCGTTGAGCTGCCTGAAGGTCGCATGCAGCATCGACTGGATCTCGGAGGTCGTCGCCTGGACTTCGCGCAGGTTGTTGCGCAGCGAATCGAAGGTTTCGCCATACACCTTGCGCACGTTGAACTTGATGCCGCGGCGCTTGAGGGCCGCCGCGAGGTGCCCCATGTCCGCCTTGAGCGCAGTGCTGCCGAGCACCGCGTACACCTCGCGCAGCAGCTTGCCCTGCACCGACCTCAAGGCCAGGATGCGGGTGTTGCTGCCTTCGAATTCGGTCTGCTCCTGCTCGATGCGCGTTCGCATGTGCCGGATGACAGAACCGTTCTTGCCGCGCAGGCCTTGCAGTTCGAGCGCCTGCTCGGACAGGTCGCGCTGGCGAACATTGAGAATGCGCGCCGCCTCGGTCCGCAGCGAAGCAATGCCGGCATCCACGGCCAGCCGAAGCATCGTCTCACGCTTGCCGAGCAGGCCTTCGCCGAGCACGGCTTCGAGCGCGGGGAGGCGGCTCGCCTGCAGCAGCGGCACATCGCGGCGGATCTTGGCCTGCAATCCCTTCTGCGCGGAGACCGGCAGCACCTGTGACAGCGGCACGCCAAGCAGATCGGCGGCGCCCTTGCGCTGGCGCTGAATCTGCGCGTCGACTTGCGCAGGCGTGCTGAGGATGTCCCACATAGTGTCGATCTTGTTCAGCACCACGATGCGCGTTTCGCTCACGTCGCCCTCGGTCACGAGGTGCTCGCGCCAGATCGAGAGGTCGGAGCGCGTCACGCCGGTGTCGGCACCCAGGATGAACACGACAGCATGAGCCTGCGGAATCAGGCTCACCGTCAGTTCGGGCTCGGCGCCGATCGCGTTGAGGCCCGGCGTGTCGAGAATCACCAGACCCTGCTCGAGCAAGGGATGTGGCATGTTCAGCACGGCATGGCGCCAACGCGGAATCTCGACGCGGCCGTCGGAATCGGGGACCGGGTTGTCGTCGGGGGCGTCGTCGCTCCAGAAGCCCAGTGCGCGGGCTTCATCCATCGGGACCCATCGCACCTCGGCGACCTTGCTCATCGTCTGCGACAGGTGCTCGGCATTTTCGACGTCGATCTCAATCTCGGTCCAGCGCTCCGGCTCGTCGCGCCAATGCGTCAGCGAATGAGGTTCGAGCCGGGTTTCGATTGGCAGGAGGCGCAGGCTGGGCAGATAAGCGGGGTCGTAGCCCAGTTCGGTCGGGCACATCGTCGTGCGCCCTGCGCTCGCCGGCATGATGCGGCGGCCGTACCCGGCGAAGAAGATCGCATTGATCAGTTCTGACTTGCCGCGCGAGAACTCGGCGACGAAGGCGACCATGACCTTGCTGGTGCGCAGTTGCGATTCCACGTCGCGCAAGCGCTCCGCAACGCTCTGGTTCAGCAACTCGTTTTCATTCAGCCAGTGCGAAAGCCATTTCAGGCGCTGCGCAAAGTTGCGCCGCCAAGCACCATGCTGGTCAAACTGCTGGTTGAAAGAGGCGGTCAAGGGGCTAAATGTAAGAGCGATTTACAAAATATAGCATCGGCATGGCCATGCAGGCGTCATTCGCCCCGATGAGATTCAGTACTTTTGGCAGTTTGGGCAGAAATAAGTGGACCGCTGCCCCTGGCGCACTTGCCGAATGGGGGTTGCGCACACTCTACAGGGCTCTCCGGCGCGACCATAGACCGTCGCCTCCAGTTGGAAGTAACCGCTTTGCCCGTCGATATTCGAGAAATCGCGCAAAGTGCTGCCCCCGCGCTCGACGGCGCGCGCCAGGATGTCACGCACCGCCGCATGCAGGCGCGCGGCCCTCGGCCGGCTGATGCGCGAAGCGGACAGCGTCGGCCGAATGCCGGCGAGAAAGAGCGCTTCGGATGCGTAAATGTTGCCCACCCCCACCACCACGTCGCCGGCCAGCAGGACCTGCTTGATGGGCGCCGTGCGCCGCCGCAGCCCTGCGTGGAATGCGTCCAGGTCGAAGGCATCGCCCAGCGGCTCCATGCCCAGCCCGCCCAGCAGCTTGATCGCGAGCGGTGAGGCCTCGTCCTCCACGTAGACCACGGCGCCGAAGCGGCGCGGATCATTCAGGCGCAACGTGCCACGGCTGGTGACCAGGTCGAAATGATCATGCGCAGCCGGTGCCGGCAACGCATTGTCGAAGCGCAAGCTGCCCGACATGCCCAGATGCATGAGCAGCAGGCCCATATCCAGGTCGACCAGCAGGTATTTGCCGCGGCGCCGAACCGCCTGCACCGTCCGACCGACGAGCGCGAACGGTTCGACGGCGAGCGCCCACCGCAAGGGCTTGCCCATGCGAACCGCGTCGATCCGGGCGCCGGCGATGCGATCGGCAAAACCGCGGCGGGTGACTTCGACTTCAGGGAGTTCGGGCATGGGTGAAGGCTGACACGAAAACACGTCGGCGCCGAAGCCCCACGCGACCATCATGCAAAAGCCTTGGATTATTATGGTTCGATGACCTTCCCGCTCCGCCGTTCCCGCCTCGCGGCGGCCGCGTTCCTGGCTCTGACGGGCCTTGCCGCCCAGGCACAGACTGAACCGCCCGCGCCTGCAGCACCCACCAGCCCCGCCCCCATCATCGAGCCGGCCGCGCCCGTTGTGACGCCGGCCGCATCTGGCGGTGCGGACAAATCCCCGGCGCAGCCCTCCGCCATGACAGCCGAGCTCTTCTATGAAGTGCTCATGGGCGAACTCACCGCTCGATCCGGCGACCCGGGCGCAGGGTACGGCCTCGTACTGGACGCCGCCCGACGTTCCCGTGACAGCAAGCTCTTCCAACGTGCCGTCGAGATCGCGCTGCAATCGCGCTCCGGCGATGCGGCGCTGGCTGCAGCCCGAGCATGGAAGGAGAGCGTGCCCGACTCCCGCGAGGCACGGCGCTTCGAGTTGCAGATCCTCATCGCACTGAACCGCATCGGCGAGACGGTCGAACCCCTGCGGACCGAAGTGGCGGCCACACCCCAGGTCGAGCGACCTTTTCTCATGGCGGTGATCGCGCGCAACTACGGCCGGGCCACCGACAAGAAGCTTGCGGCTTCGGTCGTCGAACAGGCGCTTGCCGAAGACCTCAAGAGCCCCGCCACCGGCGGCGCGGCCTGGGGCACGGTGGGCCGCCTCCGGCTCGCCGCAGGCGACACGGCAGGGGCGCTCGATGCTGCGATCAAGGGCCAGGAGTTGGACCCATCGTCGGACGGCCCGGCGTTGCTGGCCCTGGAGTTGATGGATCCGAGCCAGCCCTTGGCAGAGCCGATCGTCAAGCGCTACCTCTCGGGTCCGAAAGCCCAGCCCGAGATGCGCATGGCCTACGCGCGGGTGCTGGTCGAAGGACGCCGCTATGCCGAAGCGACCGCCGAGCTCGCGGCGCTCACCGCCGCGCGCCCGGAACTGCCCGAGCCCTGGCTGCTGCTCGGTAGCCTGCAGGTGCAGGCGCGGCAGGATGCGGCGGCCGATGCCTCGCTCAGGCGCTACATGTCGCTCGCCAGCTCGCAGCGCGACCCGGACGCCCAGGAGCGCGGGCTGACACAGGCCTACCTGCTGATGGCGCAATTGTCGGAACGCAAGAAGGATTTCGCGGGTGCTGACAGTTGGCTGGCGCGCATCGACAACACGGATGACTTGGTCGTCGCCCAGGTGCGCCGCGCCGCGCTGCTCGCCCGTCAAGGCAAGCTGCCGCAGGCGCGCGAACTCGTTCGCAGCCTGCCCGACCGCACCGCGGACGAAAAGAAGCAGAAGTTCCTGGCCGAAGTGCAATTGCTGCGCGACGCCAAGCAGTACCAGGCGGCTTTCGACATGCTGGCGCAGGCCAGCGTGGCCGCGCCCGCCGATACCGACTTGATATACGACCAGGCGATGGTCGCCGAGAAGCTCAATCGCCTCGACGAAATGGAGCGCCTGCTGCGCCGCCTGATCGAACTCAAGCCCGACAACCAGAATGCCTACAACGCGCTCGGCTACTCGTTCGCCGATCGCAAGGTGCGGCTGGAAGAAGCACGCACGCTGATCCAGAAGGCCGTGCAACTCGCGCCGGATGATCCGTTCATCGCCGACAGCCTGGGCTGGGTCGAGTACCGGCTCGGCAACACCGGTGAAGCGATGCGGATCCTGGAAGACGCCTACAAGCGCCGGCCCGATCCGGAAATCGGCGCGCACCTGGGCGAGGTGTTGTGGGCCACTGGTCAGCGCGACCGCGCCATGACCATCTGGAAGGAAGCGTCCCTGGCCGATGCAGACAACGAGACGTTGCAGGAAACGCTCAAGCGCCTGCGCGTGAAACTTTGAATCGACGCCTGGTGCTGGCAGCCGGCTGTGCCGGCGCAATGCTGGCCGCGGGTTGTGCCAGCCCCAGCGGCCCGGCGAAGCCGGCCGGCGGAATCTCCGTCGAAGCATGGAGCGGCCGGCTTTCGCTGCGCATCGACAGCCAGCCCGTACAAACGTTTTCGGCGCTCTTCGAGTTGCGCGGCGCACCGCAGGCCGGGGATCTCACGCTCACCAGCCCGATTGGCAGCACGCTCGCGCAACTTCACTGGGCGCCCGGAGAAGCGTTGCTCAAGAACGGCAGCGAGACGCGGCGTTTCGACTCGGTCGACGCACTGATCGAGGCCGCGACGGGCGCCGCCATCCCGGTCGGCGCCCTCTTCGCGTGGCTGGCCGGCCGCGACGAACTCGTGCCCGGCTGGCGTCCGGATCTTTCCCAGATCGGCACGGGACGACTGCAGGCGACCCGCGAATCGCCCGAGCCGCGCGCCGACCTGCGCATCGTGTTCGAACGCGCATGAAGGCGATCTACGACCTTCCGGCTCCGGCCAAGCTCAACCTCTTCCTGCACATCACAGGGCGGCGAACGGATGGATATCACCTGCTTCAGTCGGTGTTCATGCTGATCGACTGGTGCGACACGCTGCACGTCGAACGGCGCGACGACGGGGTCATCTCGCGCGAGGATCTGACGACAGAACTCCCCGAGGACGATCTGATCGTGCGCGCCGCAAGGGCGCTGCAGGACTTTGCGCGAACGACTCAGGGCGCGCACATCGGAATCGCCAAGCAGGTGCCAGCCCAGGCGGGCATGGGCGGCGGCTCCTCCGACGCGGCGACCTGCCTCCTGGCCCTGAACCGGCTGTGGCGCCTGAATTTGCCGCTGCAGAAGCTCGAGGAGATCGGCCTCCAACTCGGCGCGGACGTTCCATTCTTTTTGCGTGGACAGAATGCATGGGTGGAGGGAATCGGCGAGAAAATCACGCCCATCACGCTGCCGGCCGGGACTTTCGCAGTCGTGAAGCCATCCGCCGGGCTCGATACCCGACTGATTTTTGCGGCGCCGGATCTCCAACGTGAAACTCCTGCTGCTATAATCTCGGGCTTTGCTGCACACAGCGAAGCGGAAGTTTCAGGTTTCCGCTTTGACTTCGGTCATAACGACCTGCAGCCGGTTGCTCAGCGGCTTTGTCCCGCGGTCACCGAAGCCATCGAATGGCTCGGTCACCAAGGACTCACTGCCCGCATGACCGGTTCAGGAAGTTCGGTGTTTGCGACAATGCCGCACAATGCGGAACTGGCCGATGCCCCTCAGGGCTGGCAGGTTCGCAAGTGCAGCAACTTGGCCGTACATCCCCTCGTGGGCTGGGCGGTCTAGAAGATCAGAGCGCTCTGCGGTCTGATGCGACATATATCGGTTGATGACATTGGTCATCGACCCGTGTAGGGGAGTCGCCAAGCTGGTTAAGGCACTGGATTTTGATTCCAGCATGCAAAGGTTCGAATCCTTTCTCCCCTGCCAAATCTTCATTCAAGAGATTTTTGGCGGCTCCTTCAAGAGCCATTTCGCATTGCCGGATGCACTTTGCCGGGACGCTCATGCAGGCTGCTCACAACCCTGATTTCATGGTTTTCACCGGCAATGCCAATCCTGGCCTTGCCGCGGAAATTTCGCAGCACCTGGGCACTTCGCTCGGTGCCGCCCGTGTCGGTCGCTTCTCTGACGGCGAAGTCACCGTCGAGATCAACCAGAACGTCCGGGCGCGCGATGTGTTCGTCGTGCAGTCGACCTGCGCGCCGACCAACGAAAACCTGATGGAACTGCTCATCATGGTCGACGCGCTCAAGCGTGCATCGGCCGAGCGCATCAGTGCCGTGATCCCCTATTTCGGCTATGCGCGCCAGGATCGCCGCCCCCGCTCGAGCCGGGTACCGATCTCGGCCAAGGTGGTCGCCAATCTTCTCGAAACGGTGGGCGTGGCCCGCGTGCTGACGATGGACCTGCACGCCGACCAGATCCAGGGTTTCTTCGACATTCCCGTCGACAACATCTATGCGTCGCCGGTGCTGCTGGGCGATCTGCGCCAGAAGAACTACGAAGACCTGATCGTGGTCTCGCCCGACGTCGGCGGCGTGGTTCGCGCCCGGGCGCTGGCCAAGCAACTGAATTGCGACCTCGCGATCATCGACAAGCGCCGTCCGCGCGCCAACGTGAGCGAAGTCATGCACGTCATCGGCGAGATCGACGGCCGCAACTGCGTGATCATGGACGACATGATCGACACGGCCGGCACGCTGGTCAAAGCGGCCGAAGTGCTGAAGGAACGCGGCGCCAAGAAGGTGTACGCCTATTGCACCCACCCGATCTTCTCGGGCCCCGCCATCGAGCGGATCGCCCAGGGGTCCGCGCTCGACGAGGTGGTCGTGACCGACACGATCCCCCTGAGCGCCAGCGCGACGGGTTGCGGAAAGATCCGCCAACTCTCCGTGGCACCGCTGATCGCAGAGACGATCCAGCGTATCGCCAAGGGCGAGTCGGTCATGAGTTTGTTCTCGGACCAGGAAAACCTCTTCTGAGGTTTCGCTGACCGAGCAAAAAGCCGGGCTTCCTTCGGAGAGCCCATTTTGAAACCGGAGTCGCACTGGTCGCGGTCGACTTCCACAGGAGCCAGTTATGAAATTCGTCGCTTTTGAGCGCGCAAAGCAGGGCACGGGTGCGAGCCGCCGTCTCCGCATCTCGGGCAAGACGCCCGGTATCGTCTACGGTGGCGAAGGCCAGCCCCAGCTGATCGAGCTCGATCACAACGCGCTGTGGCACGCCCTCAAGAAGGAAGCCTTCCACTCGTCCATCCTCGAAATGGAACTCGCCGGCAACACCACCAAGGTGCTGCTCCGTGACGTGCAATACCACCCGTTCCGTCAGCTCGTGCAGCACATCGACTTCCAACGCGTCGACGCCCGCACCCGCATGACCGTCAAGGTGCCCCTGCACTTCAAGGGCGAGGAAGAGTCCGTGGCCGTCAAGCTCGACCACAACCTCGTGAACCACGTGATGAACGAACTCGAAGTCAGCTGCCTGCCGGCCGACCTCCCCGAGTTCATCGAAGTCGACCTCTCTGGCCTGACGAAGCAAGCCACCGTTCATGTCAACGACATCAAGCTCCCCAAGGGCGTGAAGTTCGTGAGCCACGGCAAGGTCAACCCCGTGGTCGTGTCGGCGGTGGCCCCGCTGGTCGCGGAAGAACCCGCTGCAGGCGCCGAAGGCGCTCCCGCCGAAGGTGCCGCACCCGCAGCAGCCAAGGCTGACGCCAAGGCCCCCGCGAAGAAGAAGTAATTCGTTTCGCGCAGCCCAAACGGCCCGCCCAGTGCGGGCCGTTTTCATTTGGGGGCCGCCGCGCCCGGCCGCCCGAAGCGGCCGGCCCGCCCCCGGCAGGGGGTAGGCGTACCGACACGAAGTGCGGGCAGCCTGGGGGCGAGCAACAAATATGATCCAGACATGATCAAGCTGTTTGTCGGCCTCGGAAACCCGGGCCCGGATTACGAAGCCACGCGGCACAACGCAGGCTTCTGGTGGATCGACGCGCTCGCGCGCGATCTCAAGCTCACCCTTTCGCCCGAGCGGTCCTATCACGGCCTCGTGGCGCGCACGCAAGTCGGCGGCAAACCGCTTTGGTTGCTCGAGCCGCAGACCTTCATGAATCTCTCGGGCAAGTCGGTCGCAGCACTCGCGCGCTTCTTCAAGATCGAACCGCAGGAAATCCTGGTGGCGCACGATGAACTCGACGTGGTTCCGGGCCAGGCCAAGCTGAAACTCGGCGGCAGCCATGCCGGCCACAACGGGCTACGCGACATTCATGCCCAACTCGGCACGGCCGACTATTGGCGCCTGAGACTGGGCATCGGCCACCCGGGCGTGAAGTCGGAGGTCGTCAGCTGGGTGCTGAAGAAGCCTCTCAAGGAACAACGCGAGGCGATCGATGACGCGATCGCTCGCACGCTGCATGCCTTCCCGGCGCTGGTGGCCGGCGAGATGGACAAGGCGACATTGCTCATCCACACGAGCAAGCCGCCGCGCCCCAAACCACCGCGGCGTGAGCCGGGCGACGGGGGCGCACCCGCCGTGGGCTAGCGGAAGAGAGAGAAGAAAAGGGAGCTACAAAAATGAAACTGTCACACACACGAATCGCCACCCGGAGCGCCGTCTTCCTGGCCGGAGCATGCCTTCAATGGGCTGCCTTCGCCACAGACGGCAGCAACGGAACCTGGCGCTGCGGCAACACCTACACCGACCAGCCCTGCCAGGGCGGCAGGGCACTGGATCTCGACGACCCGCGCAATTCCAATCAGAAACGCGATGCAGACCAGACGACGCGCGATGCACGCGCCGCGGCCGATCGCCTGGAGCGAGATCGTCTTCGCCTGGAGTCGACCAGTGCACGCAGGCAGGCTTCACTGATCGACAACCAGCCCAAGCCAGCGGCGGCAAAGCCATCGCGACAGGACAACTACGGTGTGGACAGATTGAAGAAGGGCAAGAAAGACCCGGTGTACGTGAGCGGGCAAGACCCTGCATCACCACCGCCGAAAAAGAAGTCCTCCCGGTCCGCGGCGAAGAGCTAGGACGCGGATGCAGCGGTTGGCGGAATGCTGCCGGCCGCTCCGCCCTGCTCCGCCTGCTTCGCGGCCGTGAGCCGCTGGAACTTCTGCCAGAGCGTCTCCCGCGTTTCGACGTGATCCGGGTTGGTCGGAATGCACGCGACCGGGCACACCTGAACGCACTGCGGCTCGTCGAAGTGGCCGACGCATTCGGTGCACTTGTGCGGATCGATCTCGTAGATCTCCACACCCATGTAGATCGCGTCGTTGGGGCACTCCGGCTCGCACACATCGCAGTTGATGCATTCGTCGGTGATCATGAGGGCCATTGGCCGATTATCGCGGGTGGGCATGGTCGTTGCGTCAATCGGGTTATGCTGCGCCCCGCCCCATGAGCCTGTTTCTCTTCAAACGCCTCGTGACGCTGATCGCCACCCTGATCGGCGCCTCCATCATCGTTTTCCTGGTGCTCGAGATCCTGCCCGGCAACGCGGCGCAGATGCTCATGGGCCCGGACGCCTCGCCCGACGCCGTGGCAGCGCTTGCCACCAAGCTCGGACTCGACCAGCCCGCATGGACCCGCTACTGGCACTGGATCGGCGGCCTGCTGACCGGCCAGCTCGGCGACAGCTACGCCTACAGCTCCCCGGTGCTCGACCTGATCCTCGAACGGCTCGCGCTGACCGTGCCGCTGGCGCTGCTCGCGATGACCTTCACGACCCTGCTGGCGCTGGTGGTGGGCGTCACCGCCGCGGCCCGACACAACAAGCTCGGCGACGTCGGCCTGATGGGCCTGACGCAGGTGGGCATCGCGATCCCCAACTTCTGGTTCGCGATCCTCCTGATCCTCGTCTTCTCGGTGCAGCTGCAATGGTTCTCGGCCGGAGGCTTCGAAGGATGGGATGAAGGCATCCTCCCCGGCATGAAGGCATTGCTGCTGCCCGCTCTGTCGCTCGCGGTGGTGCAAGCCGCGATCCTCGCGCGCATCACGCGCTCGGCAGTGCTCGAGGTGATGCGCGAGGACTTCGTTCGCACAGCGCGCGCCAAGGGCGTGTCGCAGCGTGCGGTGCTCTGGCGGCACGTGCTGCGCAATGCGCTGATCCCGGTCATCACGGTGATGGGCATGCAGTTCTCCGAACTGCTCGCCGGCACGATCGTGGTCGAGAACGTTTTCTACCTGCCCGGGCTCGGCCGGCTGATCTTCCAGGCCATCAGCAACCGCGACCTGATCGTCGTGCGCAACTGCGTGATGCTGCTGGCCGCCATGGTCGTCATCGTCAACTTCGTCGTCGACGTGCTCTACGCAGTGATCGACCCTCGCATCAAGGCATCGGACATATGAGTGCCGCTCCCGCCGTGCCAAGTGCGGCAGTCTTCAAGGTGCCTGGCTTCTGGCGTCGTGCATTGCATCACCGCAGCTTCGCGATCGGCGCCGTTCTCACCTTGCTGTTGCTGCTGGCCGCGGCGGTGTCTCTCGTCTGGACACCCTGGTCGCCCTACGAGATGGACCTGGCCAGCAAGCTGCAGCGGCCGAGCGCCGCGCATTGGCTGGGCACCGACACCTTCGGGCGCGACGCGGCATCGCTGCTGCTGGTCGGCGCTCGCGCGTCCATTCTGGTCGGGGTGATCGCGGTCGGCATCGGCCTCACGGTGGGCACCGCGCTCGGCCTGCTCGCCGCGGCCAAGCGCGGATGGGTCGAGGAAGCGATCATGCGCTTCACCGACTTCTCGATGGCCTTTCCCGCGATCCTGTCGGCCATCATGATGACGGCGGTGTTCGGCGCCGGCATCGTGAACGCGATCATCGCGATCGGCATCTACAACATCCCGACCTTTGCGCGCATCACGCGGGCATCGGCCAACGCGATCTGGTCGCGCGAATACATCGCCGCTGCACGCGCCTGCGGCAAGGGCTCTTTCGCGATCACGATGCAGCACGTGCTGCCGAACATCTCGGCGGTACTGATCGTGCAGATCACGATCCGCTTCGCGGTGGCGATCCTCGCCGAAGCCGCCCTCTCCTATCTCGGTCTCGGCACGCAACCGCCTCAGCCATCGTGGGGCCGCATGCTGAGCGAGGCGCAGACCATGATGTTCCAGGCACCTTTGCTCGCGGTCTTTCCCGGCATGGCCATCGCCTTGGCAGTGCTAGGCCTCAACCTGCTCGGCGACGGCCTGCGCGACCTGCTCGATCCCCGCCTCGCGCGCGCGCGCTGAACCCCGACATGCCTCTCCTCGAAGTCAACAATCTCCACGTCCAGCTGCAGACGCAGCGCGGTCCGGCCGAGGCAGTGCGCGGCATCGGCTTCACGCTGGAGCGCGGCGAAACGCTCGGCATCGTCGGCGAATCCGGCTGCGGCAAGTCGATCACCGTGCAATCGCTGATGGGGCTGCTGCCTTCCAGCGCCGAGGTGACGGGCAGCATTCGCTTCGACGGCACCGAGTTGGTCGGCCTGCCCGAGCGCGAGATGTGCGAGGTGCGTGGCAACCGCATCGGCATGATCTTCCAGGAACCGATGACGGCGCTGAACCCGGTCCACACGATTGCGCGGCAGGTGGGCGAGCCGCTGCGGCTGCACCGTGGCCTGTCGAATGCCGACGCCCGCAAGGAGGCGCTCGCGCTGCTCGAACGTGTGGGCATTCCCGACGCAGCATCGCGTCTCGACGCCTATCCACATCAATTCTCGGGCGGGCAGCGCCAGCGCATCGGCATCGCGATGGCCCTGGCCTGCGGGCCCGATCTGCTGATTGCGGACGAACCGACGACAGCGCTCGACGTCACGATCCAGAAGCAGATCCTCGAACTCATCCGCGGCCTGGTCGCGGAGCGCGGCATGGCGCTGATCCTGATTTCGCACGACCTCGGCGTGATCGCGCAAAGCGTCTCGAAGATGCTCGTGATGTACGGCGGCAGCGTGGTCGAGAGCGGCCCGACGGCGGCCGTCTTCGCCGAGCGCGCCCACCCCTACACCCAAGGCTTGTTCGCGGCCCGGCCCGCGCTGGGCGCGCCGCGCGGCGTGAAGCTCGCGACGATCCAGGGCAGCGTGCCCGAGTTGGTGGACCTGCCGCCCGGATGCCCATTCGCAGGGCGTTGCCGCTACACGATCGACGCCTGCCTTGCGACGCGCCCTCCTCCCGTGCCGCTGCCGCGCGACCATCAAGTGCGCTGCATCCGGCTCGACGAGATTGCCGCTGAGGAAGGAGTCCCTGCATGACGGACCGCTTCGATCCCGATCCGCAATCCGCGGCGCTGCTCGAAGTCACCGACCTCGTGCGCCACTACACGCTGCCGCGCGAGCGCCTCTTCGGACCGCCGCCGATGGTCAAGGCGCTCAATGGCGTGAGCTTCAGCATCCGACCGGGCCAGAGCCTGGGCATCGTCGGCGAATCAGGGTCAGGCAAGTCGACCATTGCGCGACTGGTGATGGCGCTCGACCGGCCGACCTCGGGCAGCGTGAAGTTGCTCGGCCGCGATCTCCACGCGTTGCCCAAGGACGCGCTGCGCGCAGCGCGGCGCGATGTGCAGATGGTGTTCCAGGACCCCTATGGCTCGCTCGACCCGCGCCAGACGGTGGCGCGCATCGTCGCCGAGCCGCTCGAGGCGCTCGCCGAGACCAGCCGTGCCGAGCAACGCGAGCGCGCCGGCGAATCGCTAGCCGCCGTCGGACTGCGCGCCAACGACCTGCACAAGTACCCGCACGAGTTCTCCGGCGGCCAGCGGCAGCGCATCGCCATTGCACGCGCATTGATTACGCGCCCCAAGCTCATCGTGGCCGACGAGCCCGTGAGCGCGCTCGATGTCTCGGTGCAGGCCCAGGTGCTCAACCTGATGCAGGACCTGCAACAGCAGTTCGGCATCAGCTACCTGCTGATCAGCCATGACCTCGCGGTGGTGAACCACCTGTGCGATGAAGTCTGCGTGCTGCACCGTGGCGTCGTGGTCGAGCGCGGTGCGCCGCAGCAACTCTTCGCACATGCGGAGCATCCCTACACGCAAGCGCTGCTGGCCGCCGTGCCGCGCGCCGAACCGCTGGCGGTGCCATGAGCAAATGCTTGCCGCGCGTACGGCCGCCCCGGATGATGTAACGTTGTATTTCCAAACCCTCAGCTTTTCCCTGGAGTCTTGACCATGTTGAAACGCCGCACCCTTTTGACCACTGCCGCACTCGCCACCGTGCCGCTCGCGCTGCCGCAGGCCGCACTGGCCCAGGGGCGCAAGGATTCGATGGTGCTGGGGATGACGCTGGAACCGCCGGGGCTGGACCCGACCGCAGGCGCCGCATCCGCCATCGCCGAGATCGTCCAGTACAACATCCTGGAGACGCTCACCAAGATCAACGCCGACGGCAGCGTCTCCCCGCTCCTGGCCGAAAGCTGGGAAGTCTCGCCGGACCTGCGCACCTACACCTTCAGACTGAGGCGCGGCGTCAAGTTCCAGAACGGCGAGCCTTTCAACGCACAGGCGGTCAAATTCTCCTTCGACCGCGCCGGCGGCGAGAAGAGCACCAACAAGGACAAGCGCACCTTCGCCAACATCACCACCCAGGTGGTCGACGACTACACGGTGGTGCTGATCAACAAGGAAATCGACCCCGACCTGCCCTTCCTGCTGGGCCAGGCCACCGCCGTCATCGTCGAGCCGAAGAGCGCCGACACCAATGCCACCAAGCCCGTGGGCACCGGCCCCTACAAGCTCGACAGCTGGAACAAGGGCAGCTCGCTGGTGCTGAGCAAGTGGGACGGCTTTCGCAACCCCGGTACGGCGAAGCTGAACAAGGTCACCTTCCGGTTCATCTCCGACCCGGCCGCGCAGGCAGCCTCGCTGCTGGCCGGCGACGTCGATGCCTTCCCGCGGATCGCGACGCGCGTGGTGCCGCAGTTCAAGAACAACCCGCAGTACCAGGTGATCCTCGGCGGCTCGCGCGCCAAGACCATCCTCGCGATCAACAACAAGAGGAAGCCGCTCGACGACCCGCGTGTGCGAAAGGCGATCTCCATGGCCATCGACCGCAAGGCCGTGATCGAAGGCGCGGCAGACGGCTTCGGCGTGCCGATCGGCAGTCACTACGTGCCGGGCGCCGCGGGCTACGTCGACACCACGGCCGTGAATCCCTTCAATATCGAGAAGGCCAAGCAGCTTCTGGCCGAGGCCGGCGTCAAGACGCCGCTCGAGCTCACGATGACGCTACCACCGCCGCCCTACGCCCGCCAGGGCGGCGAAGTGGTCGCAGCGCAACTGGCCAAGATCGGCATCAACGTGAAGATCCAGAACGTCGAATGGGCGCAGTGGCTCAGCGGCACCTACGGCAACAAGGACTACGACCTCAGCATCGTTTCGCACGTCGAGCCTTTCGACCTTGGCAACTACGCCAAGGCCGACTACTACTGGGGCTACCAGTCGAAGGAATTCAACGCGCTGTACGACAAGATCAAGGCGACGGGCAACACCGCCGAGCGCAACAAGCTGCTGGGAGAGGCGCAGAAGCTGCTCGCCAATGACGCAGCGAATGCCTTCCTGTTCCAGCCCCAGTTCCCCGTCATCGCCAAGAAGGGTGTCAAGGGCCTCTGGAAAGAGATGCCGGTCTTCGTCAACGACCTGTCCGCACTGTCGTGGTCGTGAGCAACACGCTGCACGACCTGTCCGCACGGGAACTGATCGCCGGCTACCGCGAAAGGACCCTGTCCCCGGTCGAGGTCACGCAATCCGTGCTCGACCACATCGAGCGTTGGGAACCTCATCTGCAGGCCACCTGGCTGCTGCGGCCCGAAGCCGCGCTCGAACAGGCGCGCGCCTCCGAAGCGCGCTGGCAGCGCGGCGAACCGCTCGGCCCGCTCGACGGCGTGCCCACGACCATCAAGGAAAACATCGCGACGCGCGGCGACCCGATGCCGGCCGGCACGGCCGCCGTCGAGTTGCGGCCCGCCGAGGCCGACGCCCCGCCGGCCGCGCGCCTGAAAGAAGCCGGCGCAGTGGTCGTAAGCAAGACGACGATGCCCGACTACGGGATGCTGTCCTCGGGGCTGTCGAGCTTTCACAAGCTGGCACGCAACCCGTGGGATTTGTCGAAGACTCCCGGTGGTTCCAGCGCCGGTGCCGGCGCCGCGGCCGCCGCGGGCTACGGTCCGCTGCACATCGGCACCGACATCGGCGGTTCGCTGCGCCTGCCGGCCGGCTGGTGCGGCATCTTCACGCTCAAGCCCAGCCTCGGACGCATCCCGATCGACCCGCCCTACATGGGCCGGGCCGCCGGCCCGATGACGCGCACCGTCGGTGATGCGGCGCTGATGATGCAGACGCTCGCGCAAGCCGATGCGCGCGACAGCATGAGCCTGCCCGCGCAGGAGATCGCCTGGTCGTCCTTCGACGTGAGCCCCGACCATCTGCGCGGCCTGCGCATCGGCCTGCTGCTGGATGCCGGCTGCGGTCTGGCCGTCGAGCCGGAGATCAAGGCAGCCGTCGAACGCGCAGCGCGTCTCTTCGAACGTGCTGGGGCCATCGTCGAACCCATGCGGCCCTTCATGTCGCAGGCGATGCTCGACGGCATGGACCATTTGTGGCGCATGCGTTCGCTGGTGGACATGAATGCGCTGAAGCCCGAGCAGCGCGCCAGGGTCCTGCCCTACATCCGCGAGTGGGCGGAGAGTGCAGCGGGGTTCAGCGGCGAACAGGTGTTCCGCGCCTTCAGCCAGTTCCACACGACACGCGTAGCGGCCGTGGCCGCCTGCGCGAAGTACGACTACGTGATCTCTCCCACCTCGCCCAACGCGCCGGCGGCCGCCGAGATGCCCTCACCCACCAACGACCCGCTTCGGCCACTGGAACACATCGGCTTCACGGTGCCATACAACATGTCGGAGCAGCCAGCGTCGTCGATCAATTGTGGCTACACCACCAATGGCCTGCCGATCGGCCTGCAGATTGCCGGGCACCGCTTCGACGACCTCGGCGTGCTGCAGGTGTCGCGCGCCTTCGAGCTGATCCGCGAACCGCAACGGCCCTGGCCGCAACCGCCGGGCGAGTGAGGCCATGCCCCGCCGGCCCGCATCTCAAATGAGGTGCGACGCCAGCAGGTCGCGCGCCCGCGTCACGAATTCGGTTTCACCGCGGCGCGCCGGAAGAAAGTGAAACGCGACGCGCGGCAAAGCCGGCAGACCGTGCGGAGGTGCCAGCCGCGCCACGCCTTCGCACAGGGCCGATTCGTTGAGACAGGCGACGCCCAGGCCCGCCGCCAGCGCCGATTGAAGTCCGGCGACACCGGACGCCACGTGCGCCACCACGTAGGGAACACGGCGCTGCCGCAGCAGCTTGACGGTGAACTGATGCAGTGAGCACGTGTCGGGCAATACGAGGAGTCGCAACGGCTCGTCACGTCGGATGCGCCCGCCCTCCGCCCCCATCCAGGCGAGAGATTCGCGACGCAGCGCAGCGACGCGCGCCGAGCCCTTCGCCTTTTCATCTCCCGGATTTCCGACGATGCGCATTGACAACCCGACATCGAAGTCGCCACGCGCATACCCCGCTTCAATGGCGCCGCTTTTCAGCACGCTCACATTCAGACGCACCCCCGGATAGCCCTCGCCGAGGCGGCTCAGCAGCCGTGTCAGGTCGCCGGGACGGAAGTAGTCGGTGACCGCGAGCCGAAGCTCGCCTTGCAACGATTCGCCGCGCAAGTCGCGAAACGCTTCGTCGCTCAACGCGAGGATGCGTCGCGCATGCCCGATGAGGCGAAGGCCCGCGGGCGTCGGCGTCACGCCGACCTTGCTGCGCGTCAGCAAGGACTGCCCGACTCGCTCTTCGAGCTTGCGCATCTGCTCGCTGACCGCGGACTGCGACAGGAAAACCACCGGCGCCGCCGCGGTCAGGCTGCCGGCCTCGACGACGGCGACCAGTGTCTTCAGTTGCTCGATATCGAACGACTGCATGCTCTTATCCATTCGAATAATTGATGAAATACATCATATCTTCCCGCTTTTCAGATGATCTCATCATTCCCACAATGACACCTCGTTCATCGCAGGAAAGGACCTCACCATGCCTCACATCGTCGTTCACCTCTCGGGCCAGCCTGACGCGCAACTCACCCGGCGCGTCGTCGACAAGGTGGCCGAACTCACCCAGACCGTGCTCGACAAGAAGCTGCCGGTGATCGCGATCACGGTGCAGTTCATCGCGGCCGACGCCTGGTTCATCGGCGGACAATCGCTGGCGGAACTTGGCAAGTCGGCGTTTCACCTCGACATCAGCATCACCGACGAGACGAACACCAAGGCGGAGAAGGCGCGGTACCTGCGCGAGATCCACGCCGCGATGGCGGCGCTGCGGAGCAACCTGCACGAGGTGTCGTATGTGCACCTGATCGACGCCCGCGCCGCCGCCTACGGCTACGGCGGCAAGACGCAGGAATACCGGCACCAGCAAGCCGGCGTCTGATCGCAGGCTGATCCGGGGCGTGGCAACATGAGAGCACTCTCCGAGCCACGCCCCAGGAATCGCCTTGAGTTCAACCACCCGCTTCACCGACAGCCTCGGCAATCCGATCAGCCTTGCCGACCCGACGAGCACGGGCGCGGTCAACGCCTTCGTCGAAGGCTTCATCTCGTGTGAAGCGAGAGCGGTGGACGTGCTCGCGGCCCAGAATGATCCGAGCCCGATCGTGCAGGCCTACTGCGCCACCCTGCACCTGTTCGCGGAATCGCGCGATGCGGCATCCAATGCACGGCCATTCATCGAACGCGCACAGGCTGCCGCCGCAACGGCCACGCCCCGCGAACAGCGCTATATCGCCGCCGTCGTGGCCTGGGCAGACGGCGACATCGCCCAGGCGATCGCGCTCCATCACGAGCAGGCCCGCGAGCACCCGCGCGACCTGGCCTCGCTCAAGCTCGGGCAGTACCACTGCTTCAACACCGGCGACTGTCCCGGCATGCTGCGGCTTGCGCTCGCAGCGCTGCCGGCCGCGGGCGACGTGCCCTACCTGCACGGCATGGCGGCCTTCGGCTACGAGCAATGCCATCTGATGCGCGATGCCGAGACCAGTGCGCGCCGGGCGATTTCAATGGAGCGCAAGGAGCCCTGGGCGCACCACGCGCTGGGCCATGTGATGCTGACCGAGGGCCGCCTGACCGAAGGCCTGGCGTTCATGCGCAGCGTGAGCGACACCTGGGTCGGCCTCAATTCCTTCATGGTCACGCACAACTGGTGGCACGTGGCCCTCTTCCTGATCGACCTCGGGCGCGATGCGGAGGCGCTGGAGGTCTACGACCGGCAGGTGTGGGGTGTGGTCAAGGAATATTCGCAGGACCAGATCGGGGCTGTCTCGCTGCTCGCGCGTTTCGAATTGGCGGGCATCGATGTCGGCGACCGCTGGGTAGACCTCGCCGACCATCTGGCGCTGCGGCTCGACGATCACGTGCTGCCGTTTCTCGATTTGCAGTATCTGTATGGATTGGCGCGCGCCGATCGACCCGAGGCCGACAGACTGATGCGCAACATCGAAGCATTTGCACCGAAAGCGCCGCCGTCGACGCGCGATGCATGGCAACGCGTGTGCGTACCGGCTGCGCAGGGGCTGCGCGCCCATGCCCGCGGCGATTTCAACTCGGCGATCGAGGGGCTGGGACTTGCGCTGCCCCGCCTCATCGAGATCGGCGGCAGCCATGCGCAGCGGGACTTGTTCGAGCAGGTCTACCTCGATGCCCTGATCCGGAATGGCACCGAGGCGACGCTGACGGGCGCACAAGGCATCCTGCAGCAGCAGGTCAACGGGCAGCCCGAATCCACGCGACTGCGCCGGCAGGCCGAGGCGGTCTATGCGCGCCTCGGGCTGCCGGCGTTCAATCGTTGAACAGTGCCGCGTCAGTCCGGCGCGACTTCGTGCGCCGCCATCTGCTCCAGCGCCTTGACGAGCGCCGAGTGGTCCAGCTGATCCCACCCGTGGGCAGCGCAGGACTGCATCAGCTGCGCAGCGGAAGCGGTCTGAGGTAGCGCCACTCCCATCGACTTCGCGCCAGCCAGTGCAAGGCTCAGGTCCTTCTGGTGCAGTGCGATGCGGAAGCCGGGGTTGAAGGTGCGCTTGATCATGCGCTCGCCATGCACTTCGAGGATGCGGCTGGCCGCGAATCCGCCCATCAGCGCCTGACGCACCTTGGCCGGATCGGCGCCGGCCTTGCTTGCGAACAGCAGCGCCTCGCCCACGGCGGCGATGTTGAGCGCCACGATGATCTGGTTGGCCACCTTGGTGGTCTGGCCGTCGCCGTTGCCGCCGACCAGCGTGATGTTCTTGCCCATGGCCTCGAACAGCGGCTTGGCGCGCTCGAACACCGCCTCTTCGCCGCCGACCATGATGGTCAGGCTCGCCGCCTTGGCGCCCACTTCACCGCCGGAGACGGGGGCGTCGAGGTAGTCGCAGCCGAGTTCGTTGATCTTCTTCGCGAAGCGCTTGGTCTCGATCGGCGCGATCGAGCTCATGTCGATCACGAGCTTGCCCTTCGTGAGACCGGAGGCAACGCCGTCCTCGCCGAACAGCACCGTCTCGACGTCCGGCGTGTCCGGCAGCATCAGGACCACGACATCGGCCGCGCGCGCGACATCGGCGTTGGTCGCGCAGGCAGTGGCTGTCTTCAGCGCGTCGGGCACCTTGCTGCGCGTGCGCACGAACATCTCGTGGCCGGCCTGCATGAGGTTCTGCGCCATCGGCGCGCCCATGATGCCGAGTCCGATGAATCCGATTTTCATGTTGAAGTCCCTTTCAGTTTCAGTAGGAGGTGGAGCCGGGTGCGGCCGGCTTGGCGCGCATCTTCGCGAGCACCTGCTGGGCGCCTGCGGCGATGAGCCGCGCGTCGGAGCTGACGGTGACGAACTGGAAACCCTTGGCCACACGCGCCAGCGCACCCTCGGGCGTGCCATTGTGGATACCGGCGACCAGGCCGTGCGCCTTTGCGCGCTCGAGCACGTGGTCGATGGCTTGCGCGACCGGCGGATCGACGTCGTCGAATACCGGCCGGCAGCCGAGCGCGAGCGACAGGTCCGAAGGGCCGATGTAGACCGCGTCCAGCCCCTCGACCGACATGATCGCGTCGAGGTTTTCGAGCGCTTGCGCCGTCTCGATCATCGCGAAGGTGACGATGGTGTCGTTGGCGTGCTGCGCATAGTCCGAGCCGCCATAGAGCAAGGCCCGCACCGGCCCGAAACTGCGCGTCCCGCGTGGTGCGTAGTGGGTGTAGGCCACGAGCCGCGCGGCCTCGTCGGCCGTGCTGATCATCGGGCAGATGACGCCGTAGGCGCCGGCATCCAGCGCCTTCATGAGCGCGCTCGGCTCGAGCCACGGCACGCGCACCACCGGCACGGTGTCGGTGGTGGAGATGGCCTGCAGCATCGGGATCATCGACTGGTAGTCGACCACGCCGTGCTGCAGGTCGATGGTCAGCGAATCCCAGCCCTGGTGGGCCATGGTCTCGGCGGAAAAGCCGTTGGGAATCGCAAGCCAGCCGTTGACGGCGGCCCCTCCTGATTTCCACAGCGTTCGCAAGCGGTTCTCTCTCATGGGGCGCTCCTTGGTTTTGTGATCAGGCGACCCCGGGCTCAGCGGTCGAAAGCCGGACGCTTCGGGTTGAAGGTCCAGCCGGGAATCAGGCTCTGCATGGCCACAGCGTCGTCGCGCGCGCCCAGGCCATGCTGCTTGTAAAGCTGGTGCGCCTTCTCGACTTCGGCCATGTCGAGTTCGACGCCGAGACCTGGCTTTTTCGGCACCTGCACGAGCCCGCCTTCGATGCGCAACGGGTCCTTGGTCAGCCGCTGCCCATCCTGCCAGATCCAGTGAGTGTCGATCGCGGTCACGCGGCCCGGCGCGGCGGCGCCCACCTGCGTGAACATGGCAAGCGAGACGTCGAAGTGGTTGTTGGAATGAGATCCCCAGGTCAGGCCCCAGTCCCGGCAGGTCTGCGCAACGCGCACCGAGCCCGCCATCGTCCAGAAGTGCGGATCGGCCAGCGGAATGTCGACCGATTGCAGCGCCAGCGCGTGGGTCATCTGGCGCCAGTCGGTGGCGATCATGTTCGTGGCCGTCGGCAAGCCGGTGGCACGCCGGAACTCGGCCATCACTTCGCGGCCCGAGAAGCCTTCCTCGGCGCCGCAGGGGTCTTCGGCATAAGCGACGACGCCGCGCATATCGCGCATCAGGCGGATCGCATCCTTCAGCAGCCAGCCACCGTTCGGGTCGAGCGTGACGCGCGCCTCCGGAAAGCGCTCGTGCAGCGCCGTCACGGCTTCGATTTCCTCTTCGCCCCGCAGCACGCCGCCCTTGAGCTTGAAGTCATTGAAGCCGTAGCGCTCGCGCGCCGCTTCGGCCAGGCGAACGATGGCTTCGGGCGTCATGGCCTTCTCATGGCGCAGCCGTGACCATGCGTTGTCGGCCTCGGCCTCGCGGGCGTAGGGGAGATCGGACTTGTCGCGGTCGCCGACGAAGAAGAGGTAGCCCAGCATCTCGACCGCATCGCGCTGCTGCCCTTCTCCGAGCAGTGCGGCGACGGGCACTTCCAGGTGCTGGCCCAGCAGGTCGAGCAGCGCGGATTCGATGGCAGTCACAGCGTGAATCGTCGTGCGCAGGTCGAAGGTCTGCAGGCCGCGGCCGCCGGAGTCGCGGTCGGCAAACTTCTTCTGAACCTGCTGCAGCACGCGCTGATGTGCGCCGATGGGCTGGCCGACGACGAGGTCGCGGGCGTCGTCGAGCGTCTGGCGGATCTTCTCGCCACCCGGCACTTCGCCCACGCCGGTGCGGCCGGCGTTGTCGGTGAGGATCAGCAGGTTGCGCGTAAAGAACGGACCGTGCGCGCCGCTGAGGTTGAGCAGCATGCTGTCGCGGCCGGCGACCGGGATCACGCGCAGTTCGGTAATGACAGGGGTGGAAGTGGACATGGGATTCGCTCAGGACGGTTGACTGTCAATCGATGGTGATCTTGCCGGTCTCGATCACCTTCTTCCAGCGCGCGAACTCCTGCTGCTGAAAGGCCGCGAACTGGGCCGGCGTGTTGGCGACGACTTCGAGGCCGATCGCCACGAATTGCTGCTTGACCGCCGGGTCATTGAGTGCAGCGGCCATCGCATCGTGCGCCTTGGTGCGCACGGCAGGCGGCAGGCCCTTGGGCGCCACGATCGCCTGCCACGAATACACCTCGACGTTCTTGACGCCCGCTTCGGCGATGGTAGGCACATCAGGCAGCACAGGCGAGCGTTTTTCGCCGGTGACAGCCAGCGCCCTGAGCTTGCCGGCGTTGATGTTCTGAACGACCGCGTTGACGTTCTGGAACGAAGCCTCCACCTGGCCGCCGAGCAGATCGGTAATGGCCGGCGCGCCGCCCTTGTACGGCACATGAAGGCCGCTGGTGCCGGTCTGCTGCCAGAACAACTCGGCGGTGAGGTGGTCGCTCGAACCATTGCCCGAGGACGCGAAGGTCATCTTCCCGGGATTTGCCTTGAGATAGGCGATCACGTCGGCCACGGTCTTGTGCGGCGACTTTGCGGGCACGACCAGCACGTTGGGCGCCTGCACCGCCACGGTGATGAGATCGAAATCCTTCAGCGCGTCGTATTGCATGCCCTTGATGAGGTGCGGCGCGATCACGAGCGGGCCGAGCGAAGTCACGAGAAAGGTCGAGCCGTCCGGCGCCGAGCGCTTGACCTGCGCGGCGCCGATGGTGCCCGTGGCACCCGCCTTGTTGTCGACCAGGAAAGGCTGGCCCAGTTTGTCGGTGAGCTTGGGACCGATGGCGCGCGCGACCATGTCGGTCGACCCGCCAGCCGGGAATGGCACGACGAGCGTCACCGGCTTTTGCGGCCAGTCCTGTGCGTGGACAGACGTTGCTGCGGCCAAGCCGATGGCGAGGATGGTCAGAAGGGACTTCATGCGTTTTGCCTCTTTCATGGTAGCGCTATCTTTTGGAGATCAAATGATAGCGCTACCGTTCTGGCGTGCCTAGCGACCCGACTAGGGGTTTATACGGATCAGGTGCTTGCGCGATCGACGATCGAAAAGCCGACGTCGACGGACCGCGGTCCGGTCTGATGGCCCTCAGCGCGGTCCACGATGAACTGCGCGGCGGTGCGGCCGATCGTGGCGCCGTCGATGCGGACGGTCGTCAAGGCGGGATGCAGGTCTGCGGAAAACTCGAGGTCTCCGAAACCGACGACCGCCAGTTGCTCCGGCACCGCGATGCCTCGCGATTGAGCTTCGACCATCAGGCCCAGCGCGACCAGGTCGGAACTGCAGAACACGCCGTCGATGTCCGGAACATCGCCGAGCAGTGCGGCCAGCGCACCGCGCCCGCTTTTCAGCGTGGTCGGCGCGGGCACTTGGATGACGGGAACATCGCGCAGCCCCGCCGCGCGCGCCGCCTCCCTGAAAGCTTGGTGGCGCCGCTGCGAGCGCTCGTCGTCGCCGGCCACCACGGCGAGCCGGCGTCGGCCCTTCCGGTAAAGAAAGTCGACCACGGCCCGGCCCACGTCAGGATGCGAAAAGCCCACGATCATGTCCAGCGGTGTCGGCGTGAGATCCCAGGTCTCGACCACCGGAATGCCAGCGGCGAGCAGGCGCTTGCGCCCCTCGGGCGAATGCATGATGCCGGTCAGCACGATGCCGTCGGGCCGGCGCCCGATGATGGCTTCGAGCAAAGCGTCTTCCCGCGAATCGACATAGCCGCTCTGGCCAAGCATCAGTTGATAGCCTCGCTCCGCGAGGGCTTCAGTCAGCGATTGCACCGTCTGGAGGAACACGGGGCCAGTCATCGTGGGCACCACCGCGGCAACCAGGCGGCTGCGGGTCGACGCCAGCCCGCCAGCGAGCACGTTGCGCACATAGCCGGTGCGCCCGACGGCGTCGGTGACTTTCTTCAGGACCTCGGCCGAGACCTGCTTGGGCGAACTCAGTGCGCGCGATGCCGTGATGGGCGCGACGCCCGCGAGCTTTGCGACGTCGTGCAGGGTGACTGCGCCGCTTCCCCGCCGGGCGCGTCGAACAGAGGTGCCGTCTTTGCTCATCGGCACATTCTAGGTGCAACGATAGCGCTACCGTTTCCGATGTCCCACTTCGAAATCGTTGCGGCCGCTACGATCCACCCCCTTCAGCAGCCAGAGCGGGCGCTGCGCGAAATTGACTGCCAGGCCGGTCTTTCCGTCTGCCGGGCGCAGATCGCGCTCGAACACCGAGGTCGACGGCATGTAGCGCAGCGCCACGCCGGTGCGGCGTTTGGCTGACGTGTTGGCTTGGGCGCCGTGGATCATGTAAACGTCGTGCAGCGACATCTGGCCCGGCTGCAGTTCCAATTCGACGGCGGCAGCCTCGTCGAAGCTGCCCGCGGCCATGCGCTGATTCAGGGTGAGGTCCGTGCGGTCTTCGTGCAGGTGCTCGCGCAGCACCTGCGCGCGATGGGATCGAGGAATGACGCGCAGGCAGCCGTTCTCGGCCGTCGACTCCTCCAATGCAACCCAGACGGTGCAGTTGGCCAGCGGCCGGATGGGCCAGTAGTGGCCGTCCTGGTGCCAGGGCGTTTCGTACCCTTCGGCCGGCGGCTTGCAAAAGACATGGCAGCCCCAGAGGATCACGTCGTCCCCGATCACCCCGGAAACGAGTTCGACGATTTCCGGGTCCATTGCCAGTTCGAGAAACTGACGGCTGCCGCGTACGCCCTCGCCGTTTTCGCCCTCGATGTGCGCGGAAACGAGCTTTTCGGGGCGCACGCCGGGGTTGTCGCGGATCAGTGCGTCGAGCGCCTCGCGCATCGCCGCGACGCGGCGCGGCGGGAGCCGGAATTGCGGGATCACCCAGCCTTCGCTCTGGTAGTGCTCGACTTCTTGCGTGGACATGCGGGCCATGGATGCGTCTCCTCGGAGGCGCCCATTATGGGGAGATCAGTCGCCGAACGCGGGTGGCGCCACGAAGCCGCCGAACTCGCGCTCCATGGCCTGCGCGAAGGCGATGGGCGTGCGATCTTCGAGGCGCGGGCCGATGATCTGCATGCCGATCGGCAGCCCCTCGTCGCTCAGGCCCATCGGCATGGCCGTCGACGGCAGTCCGGTGAGGGTGGCGATGCTGGACCATGCGGACTGATCCTTGTACGGAATCTCCCGGTCGTCGATGCGCAGCCGACGCGTCTCCATATCGCTGTGATCGTGCAGGAATGCGGGTGTCGGCATGACGGGGCACAGGATGACGTCCCACGCCTCGAAGAACGCCCGCCAACGATGCGCGATGCCCATGCGCGCGCGGTCTGCCTGGATCCAGTCGCGATGGCCGATGCCGGCCTCACCCGGCATGTCGGCAGTGATCAGCGCCCACATCAACTGGCCCCACAGCGATGTAACGCGTTCGAGGTCCGGCAGCAGAGGGCTCGAATGTTCGACCCGGCAACCGATCCGGGCCAAGTTGTCGCCCACGCGCCGCAACGACGCGCGCACGGCCTTCGACGTAGTCACCATCGGATGCTCGTCGAGCACCAGCACGCGAAACGCCTTGAGCGCCGTCTGCCGCGCGGGCGGCAGCGCGAGCCTGTAGGCAACCGCATCGGCATCGTCCGGCCCTGCGACGATATCGAGCGCCAACGCCAGATCGACTGCACTCCGCGCCATCGGGCCCGCCACGGCCAGGTCGATCTGGCCGCCGACGGACAGTTCCGGCGTACCCGGCGGCGCGCAACCGCGCATCGGGACGAGACCGTGCGAGGGCTTGTGCGCAAAGACGCCGCAGCAATGCGCCGGCACGCGCAGCGAACCGCCCAGGTCCGTGCCGAACTCCAGCGGCACATAGCCCGCCGCCAACGCAGCCGCGCTGCCGCCGGACGAACCGCCCGGCGTGCGAGCCAGGTCCCAGGGGTTGTTCGTCGTGCCGAAGATCGGATTCGAACTCTGCCAGTCCGCCAGATGCATTGCGACGTTGGTCTTGCCGATCACGATGGCGCCCGCGGCCTTCAGGCGGCGGACCACGACCGCATCCTGGGCGGCGACTGCGTTCTCCGTGCCGGGTATGCCCCAGGTCGTCGGCAGGCCGGCCACGTTGAAGGCGTCCTTGACCGTGACGGGCACGCCCAGGAGCGGCAGGCGCTCGCCACGCGCGAGTGCGGCATCAGCCGCCGCGGCTGACGATCGCGCACGTTCGAAATCGCGCGTCACGACAGCGTTGATCTGGGAATCGAACTTCTCGATGCGCTCGATCGAGCGGTTCAGCAGTTCAACCGAGGAGATTCGCCCGGCCCGGAGAGCGGCGGCGAGTTCGGCGGCAGTCGCGTAGTTCATCGGCATCCATCGGGTGGGTTGCACACGCGCCAATGATGCAGGCGCGGGTGTGTGGATGCTTGATCTTCGTTGCTGCGTGCTTGACGAATCTTGCGCAACGGCCGCTACGCACCGCGCTCTACTTCTTCAGGTGTCGGCGCTGGTCGTAGGTGGGTTGCGCCGGCAGGTCGGCCAGATGCCGGGTGTCGGCCCAGTCGACGATCTCGAGCAGCGAAGGCGCCGTGGTGTCGGCGATGCGGATGCGGTTGAAGCCCGCATTGGGGATGTCGCTCTGCCGTGGTCCGTTCAGGCCCAGACCGCGCGCCGTGCGCCAAACCATGTCGAGCACACCGCCGTGGGTGACCACCAGCACGTTCTGCCCTTCATGCTCGACCGCGATCCGTCCGAGTGCCTCCATGATGCGAGCGTGGAACTGGCGCGGCGACTCGCCTTCGGGCATGGCGTGGTCCTCGCGGAACTCGAGCCAGTCTTCCCACGCGCGCGGGTGCAGGTTCTGGATCTCGTCGGCGCGCATGCCCTCGACCACGCCGAAGTTCTGCTCCCGCAACGCCACCGAGGTGACGATCTCCAAGTCGAGCTGGCGCGAAGCCGGTGCAGCCGTCTGCTGTGCGCGCGTGAGGTCGCTGCTGATCAGGTGCTGCACCGACTCACCCGCCATCCGGAGCCCGAGCCGGCGGGCCTGCTCGTGGCCCATGTCGTTGAGAGGCACGTCGATGTGGCCCTGGAAGCGGAGTTCGCGGTTCCAGTCGGTTTCGCCATGGCGGATCAGGATGAGTTCGGTGCTGGGCATTGGCTGATTGTCACCCCCGGCCGTGTCCACTTCGTGTAGCCGCCGTTCAACGAGAATCCGCGGATGCCTACTCTTGTCCTGCTGCCGGGGCTCGCCTGTGACGAACGCCTCTGGGAGGCCCAGCTGCCCGCCCTGCCCTCGGCGCTCGACGTTCGCGTGAGCGACGTTCATATGCGCCATGACCGGATCGAGGCCATGGCCGCGACCTTGCTGGTGGAGCACCCTGGCCCGCTGATCCTGTGCGGCGCATCGATGGGCGGGATGATCGCCATGGAAGCAGCCCGGCAAGCCCCCGAACGCGTCGTCGGGTTGGCTCTGCTCGGCACCAATGCGCGGCCGGAAACGCCCGACATGTACAAGCTGCGCGAGTCGGCCATCGAACTGTTCGAACGCGGCGAGGCACGCGACGTGATCGAGCTCAACGCCGGATTCGCCTTCCACCCCACGCAAGCCGGCGACCCTGCACTGGTGCGGCGCTATGTCGAGCTGGTGCTCGATGCCGGCGCGGCGCAATTGGTGCGCCAGAACCGCGCGCTGATGGAGCGGCCCGATGCGCGACCGCACCTTTCCGGCCTGCGCTGTCCGGTGCTCGTGCTGTGTGGCGACAGCGACCGCCTTACGCCGCCGGAGTGCTCGCGCGAGATCGCCGCGTTGATGCCCCATGCCGAACTGGTGTGGGTCGCGCATTGCGGCCACATGCTCACGATGGAAAAGCCAGAGTTCGTCAACACCACGCTCGGCCCCTGGTTGCAGCGACTGGTCGCAGACGCCTGAGCCTGCGCAGACTCAATGCAGCAGGCCACCCGTCTCGCGCACATCTTCCCGAACGGACAGTGACGTCCTGACGGCGATGCGCAGCGCAGCGATCACCGTCTCCAGCGCCATGCTCGGCAATCCAGGGAGGCGTGCCACCTGCTCGGGCAGGTAGGGAATGTGGATGAAGCCGCCCCGCATGCCGGGCACCGGCCGGGTCGCGATGCGATGCATCAGGCCGAAGAACAGGTGATTGCAGACGAAGGTGCCGGCCGAGTTCGACACCGAAGCCGGAATGCCGCCCGCGCGCAGGTCGCGCACGATGGCCTTGATCGGCAGGGTCGCGAAGTAAGCGACGGGCGCACCGGCCACCACGGGCATGTCGATCGGCTGGCAACCGGCGTTGTCGCAGATGCGGCCATCGTCGACATTGATCGCCACGCGCTCGGGCGTGATCTCGCTGCGTCCCCCCGCCTGGCCGATGCCGAGCACCAGTTGCGGCTGCAGCTCGTCGATTGCCGAATCGAGTTCGCGCAGTGCGGCGCCGAACACGCAGGACACGCGGCGCACATGCACAGTCGCCCCTTCGCAGCGCCAGCCATCGAGCGCGCGCACCGCCTCCCACGAGGGATTGATGGCGTCCTTGTCGAAGGGCTCGAAGCCGGTCAGCAGGACGTTCACGACACTGGAAGGGCTCACGCCGTGGCGACCACGGCGATGCCCTCGGCCGCGAGCCGGTCGCGGATGCGGCGCGCGAAGGCCAGCGCATGGGCGCCGTCGCCGTGCAGGCAGACGGTCTGTGCGTTGACGGCCACCACGCTGCCGTCGATGGCGGTCACCTTGTGATCGCGCACCAGGGACAGCGTCTGTGCCAGCGACTGTTCCTCGTCCTCGATCAGCGCGCCGGGCTGGCTGCGCGGGACGAGGCTGCCGTCGGGCTGGTAGCCGCGATCCGCGAACACTTCCTCGACCGGCCTCAGCCCCGCGCGTTCGGCGGCGCTGATCATGCCGCTGCCGGCAAGGCCGAAGAAACGCAGGCCCGGGTCGAAGCGGCGCACCGCCTCGCAGATGGCTTCCGCGAGCACCGGGTCCTTCACCGCCTGGTTGTAGAGCGCCCCATGCGGCTTGACGTGGGCGAGCGTGCCGCCTTCGGCCTTGACGATCGCCGCGAGCGCGCCGACCTGGTAGAGCACGCCGGCGACGATCTCCTCGGGCGGCAGGTTCATCGTGCTGCGGCCGAAGTTCTCGCGGTCGGGAAAGCTCGGGTGCGCGCCGATCGCGACACCGTTGTCGATGGCCCAGCGCACGCACTGCCGCATCGTGTTGGCGTCGCCGGCGTGCCAGCCGCAAGCGATATTGGCCGAACTCACGAGGCCGAGCAGGGCCTCGTCGTTGTCGCAGCCTTCGCCGAGGTCGGCGTTGAGGTCAATCTGCATGGGTTGCTACTCCTTTGGTGGAATTCTGCGCCGGCCATCCCGCGAACACGAGGCCTTGCGCCACCTGCGAAAGATAGCGTCGCTGCCCGTCCCAGGCCGCAAGCGCCTCTGCCGCATCGACCTGCTGGAGGCGCAGTCGGCCGTTGAGAGGCGCCTGCGCCAGCTTCCAGAGATCGGCGCGAATCACCACGCCGATGCGCGGGTAGCCGCCGGTGGTCTGCGCGTCGCCCATCAGGATGATGGGCTGGCCGGAAGGCGGCACCTGGATCGTGCCGGGAATCACGGCCGACGACAGCATGTCCGCGCTGCGCTTGCGCTTGAGTTCGGGGCCTTCCAGACGACTGCCCATTCGGTTGCTCTGCGGCGTGATGCGCCAGGGCTCGCGCCACAGGAGATCGCGCGATGCGATCGTGAACTGCACGAACTCGGGGCCGGGCATGACGCGCAGCACGATCGCCTCGTCTTTCGGGTCGAAACTCCACGCAGGCATCCGCAGGCCGAAGGGGCGCTGAGCCAGTTGGGCCGCGTTCAGGGCCGGTGAACCCAGCATCAACTGGTCGCCCGCCTTCAGCGCCCGGCCTTCGTGTCCACCGAAACCAGCCTTGAGGTCCGTGCTGCGGGAGCCGAGGATCACCGGGACGTCGATGCCGCCCGCAACGGCCAGCCAGGTGCGCAGCCCGTTCTTGGCTTTCGACCGATTCGCACGGCCCAGTTTCAGGGTCTGCCCTGCCACGACCGGCACGCTCCAGCACGGCCACAGCGGTACGCCATCCAGGCAAGCATCGAAGTCGTCGCCCGCGATGGCTATGCGCGTCGCCGTCTCGAAGCGCAATTCGCAGGCCCCCATGGTCAATTCAAGACCAGCCGCACCGTCGGCATTGCCGACCAGGCGATTGGCCAGCACGAGCGCCAAGGTGTCGAGGGCCCCGCCCGGACAGATGCCCAGGTGCCGATGGCCATGGCGCCCCATGTCCTGCACCGAGGCCATCATCCCCGGCCGCAGCACCGTGACGCTTGCACGCGTCGTCATCAGAGTTCCAAGCTTTCCACGACGAAGCGCACGTGATCGCCGGGGCGCAGCAAGGTGGGTTCCGTCGCGCTCGGGTCGAAGAGTTCCAGCGACGTTCGTCCAATCAACTGCCACCCTCCCGGCGAAACCAGCGGATAGATGCCCGTCTGCTCGCCGCCGATGCCCACCGAGCGCGCAGGCACCGCCACCCTCGGCTCGGCACGCCGCGGGGTCGCGAGTTCCGGAGCGAGCCCGCCCATGAATGCGAAGCCGGGCAGAAAGCCCAGCAGGTAGACCACGTAGTCGCCCTCGCTGTGGCGTCGCACGACCTCGGACGGTGTGAGCCCCGTATGCGCGGCAACGTCGGCGAGATCCGGTCCGGCCTCGCCGCCGTAGGCCACTGGAATCTCGATGCGGCGCCCTTGGATCGAAGCCGCGGCCAACTGAGGCCACGCCGACAGCACCTGCATTTCCAGCTCGACCCCATCGATCTGCGCAGAATCGAAGAGCAGAGTCAGGTTGTTCATGCCCGGCAGAACTTCGCGAACGCCCCGCCACTGCAGGGCTTCCGTCGCCAGCGCCCAGATCATCTGCTGCTGCGCCAAGGTCGCAGGCGATGGCAACTCGCACAGGAGCGCCGCCTCGCCCAGGGAGTGGAGTCGGGGCGACGCCGGGCCGGTCATGCCGCCAGCCGCCGGGCCGCCCCAAGGCTGGCGAGCCTCCCCCTCGGGGGGTGGCGAAGTACGCGAAGCGACAAGCCGGGGGGCATCATTCCCGGCCGAGACTGCGGACTTTCGCCATCAGGCTGTCCTGGACGTTCGGCGACACGAACTTGTCGACCTCGCCGCCCAGCATCGCGATCTCGCGCACGAAGGTGCTGGAGATGAACTGGTACTTGTCGCTCGGCGTAAGGAACACGGTTTCGACCTCCGGCATCAGCGAGCGATTCATGCCGGCCAGCTGGAACTCGTAGTCGAAGTCGGTCACGGCGCGCAGGCCGCGCACCATCGCCTTGCCGCCGCGCGCCACGACGAAATCACGCAGAAGCCCCGAAAAGCTCTCGACCGTGACCTGGTCGCTGAACGGACGCACCGCATCGCGCGCCATGTCGATGCGCTCCTGCAGCGTGAAGAGCGCTTTCTTGTGATGACCTGCCGCCACGGCGACGATGACCCGCGAAAAGAGCTGGGTTGCGCGACGCACCACGTCTTCGTGGCCTAGCGTCATGGGGTCGAAGGTGCCGGGGTATACCGCGATCACATTGTTGGACATGCTTGCTTCCTCCTGGTACAGCCGCTGCGGCTAGGTTCGGCGGATTATGCAGCCGCGTCCGGCGCGCGCTGGAGGAGATGTGCGTGCACGGCACCCGCTTTCAGGTAACGGAAGCCGATCAGCCCGAGCGCGGACAGTTCGTCGTCGCTCCATCGGCGAGCCGCCTCCAGGTAGACCACGCCTTCGGGCCGCAAGGCACGCGCGGCGGCGCGCAGCGCCGGGGCATAGAGGGCGGTGTTCTCGAAAGGCGGGTCGAGGAAAACGGCATGCAAGCTGCCCACGGGCGCACGTTCGATGGTGGTGACCCCGTTGCCCCGCTCCACGCGTACGGCTTCGGCAGCGAGCTTGGTCTTGAGCGTCAGCAACTGCGCGACAAGCACGGGGTCCTGTTCACACAGCAGCACCGACCCCGCACCGCGCGACGCGGCTTCCAGGCCCAGCGCGCCCGTGCCGGCGAAGGCATCGACGCAGTGCCAGCCCGGCAGCTCGCCGCCGCCGGCACCGGCCAGGCTCGCCAGCCAGTTGAAGAGCGTTTCGCGCACCCGGTCAGGCGTAGGACGCAGGCCGGGCTTGTCGGCGACGACCAGGCGCGTCCGCTTCCATTGGCCGCCGATGATTCGTACGAAATGCGGTGCCTTGGCAAGCTTGGCAGGCGCGGAAGTGGCAGGTTTTCGAGGCGTTGGTTTCACGCCCAGAGCTTAACGGCAGGCGCGCGCTTCAGGGCTTGCCGCCGCCCACCACCACGGTGACCATTCGCTCCGGCTGCAACTTGCGGGCGAATGCGGCCTTGATGTCCGCCGCCGTGATGGCGTTCATGCGTGCGGTCCAGGTGTCGAGGTAGTCCAGCGGCAGGTCGTTCCACGCGATGTTCGCGACGTTGCCCAGCAGCTTGCGATTGCTGTCGAGCAGCAGAGGGAAACCACCGATGAGGTTGTCCTTGGCTGCCTTCAGTTCGGCAGCGGTCGGGCCCTCGGCGACGAACTTCGCGAGCACGCCGCGCGAGACCTTGACCGCTTCGTCCGCCTGGTCAGGACGCGTCTGGAAGCCGATGCGGAACGCGCCTGCATGCAGCCCTGGCGAGAAGGTGCTGTAGACGCTGTACGCGAGTCCGCGCTTCTCCCGCACCTCTTCGGTCAGCCGCGAGACGAAGCCGCCGCCGCCGAGAACGTAGTTGCCGAGGTTGAGCGCAAAGTGGTCTGGATCGGCGCGACGGTAGCCGGGCTGCCCGATGATCACGTGCGCCTGCGCGGAATCGTGCGGGATGCGCTCTTCCTTCGCGGCAGTGAGCGGCGTCACCTCGGGCACGGAAGGCAGTTCCGCGCACGCGGACGACGAAGACGGCAGGCGGGACAGCAGCGCGGTCGCAATCTCCCCGGCCTGCTCGCGCGTCACCGCGCCGACAATGCTGACCTTGGCGCGACACGGAACGATCAGTTGCTCGTAGCGCTGGCGCATCGTGGCGACGTCGATCTGCGCCAGCGTGGCTTCGGTCGTGTCCAGGCCGTAGGGATGCGTCCCATAGACAGCCTGCGAGAACGCCTTCTCGGCGATCGTGGCGGGCTTTGTGTTGGCCTCCCGGATGGCGGCGTTGATGCGCTCCCGCTCGCGCTTCCACACGTCTTCGGGAAACGCCGGCTCGCCGATCTCGCGCGCGGCGAGGCGCACTGCCTTGTCGAGGAGTTCAGGCTTGGAGAGTGTGCGGAGCGTGAAACTGGTGCGATCCGAGCCGGCGCCCGCGTCGAAGTCGGCGCCCAGGTCCGCCCAGGCTTCGCCGAGGGCGTTCTGGTCCATCGCGGGGTCGCTGCCGCTCGCGCGAATGCCCTTCTCGACCATGCCTGCAGTCACGGACGCAAGGCCCGCCTGCGCGGGAGGATCACGCCGCCCGCCCGCATCGAAGTCGATCTGGACATCGACGATGGGCAACGCGTTGGTGGCTGCAAGATAGACCTTCGCGCCGCTCGGCAGCGTCCAGTGCTGGATCGGGATGGCCGCGTGGGCGCCTGCAGCGAAGACCACCGTGGCGACGGCAAGAACGGTGCGGCGCGAGAGGCGTCGGATATCGGATGGGATGAACATGCGGATTCAGCCTTCTTTCAGCGCAGTTCGCCGGCCGGCGCTGCAGGGCCGCGGGGACGGCGGGTGGTCTCGGGCGGCAGTGGCCGCAGCACGGCGGCGGTGAGCTGGTCGTCGCCGAAGTACTTGGCGGCCACAGCCTGGACCTGTTGTGCCGTCACGCCCTGGAGCCGGTCGATGATGCGGGCGCTCGCGTCGAGCGGCATGCCCTGGACCCAGTTGCTTCCGAGTTCGCGCGCCTGCGACATCACAGAATCGAGCTTGTAGGTTTCGCTGGCGACCCACTGTGTCTTCACGCGGGCCAGCTCGGCCTCGCCAATGCCCTCCCGGGCGATCTTCGCCACTTCGGCGCGCAGTGCGGCTTCGACCGCTTCCGTGGTCTTGCCGGCTGCTGGAACGCCATCCAGCACGAACAACTGCGGGCCGCGACCGACGAAGCCCGAATAGGCGCCGGCCGAATCCGCCACGCGATCGGGCCCCTGCGTCAATGCGCGATCGAGCCGCGAGCCCGGATAGCCGTCGAGCACTGCCGCCAGCACCACCAATGCATAGGGATCGATATCGCCATTGAACTTGTCCGCAGGGTCGATCTGCGGCACGCGGTACGCGAGCGAGACATAAGCCTGCTCGGCAGGCGCCTTGAACTCGACGCGGCGGATGCCGCGCTGCGCGGGCTCGATGCGCGGCTTGCGGACCGGCACCGCACGCGCCGGGATCGAGCCGTAGTACTTCTCGGCCCAGGCACGCACCTTGGCCACGTCGACATCACCGGCCACGACGATCGCCGCGTTGGCCGGGGTGTACCAGTGCTTGAAGAAGGCACGAGCGTCCTCCGGCGTCATCGCATCCAGATCGCTCATCCAGCCGACCACCGGACGGTGGTACGGCGAGGCGGTGAAGACGGCGGCATTCTGCTGTTCGCCGAGCAAGGAGCGTGGCTGGTCTTCGGTGCGCATGCGGCGCTCTTCCTTGACGACCTCGATCTCGCGCTTGAATTCGTCGTCTGCCCACCGGTTGTTGGCGAAACGGTCCGATTCCAGCTTCATCACCTGTTCGAGCTTGTCGGCGGGAATCTGCTGGTAGTAGCCGGTGTAGTCGCGGGTGGTGAATGCGTTTTCTCGCCCGCCGAGCGCGGCCACGCGGCGAGAGAACTCGCCGGGCTTCAGGTCCTTCGTGCCCTTGAACATCATGTGTTCCAGGACGTGCGCCACACCGGAAGTGCCGTCGACCTCGTCCATGGAGCCGACGCGGACCCACAGCATCTGGACCGCCGTAGGCGCCCGGCGGTCGGGCTTGACGATCAAGGTCATGCCGTTGGAGAGCGTGAATTGCTCCGCCGGAACCGGTGCGGTGGATGCAGCCGAAGACGGTGACGAAGGGGAAGTTTGCGCGTGAACGGGCAAAACCCAGGATGCCATCAGCACCGAGGCCAGCACCGCACCAAACGCAGCGCGGCGTGGCAAGGGGTGTTTCATAGAATGGCTCGGATTGTAAAAACCACGCAATGTTCAGTTTCTTCAAGAAAAAACCGCCATCCGAGGCACAAATGCCGTCTCCGGCACCCGCGGAGACGCCGGCGGAGTCGCCTGCAGAGCCGCCGGCGCCGGCCAAGTCGGTCTTTTCACCCTCCACATGGTTCGGCGGAAAGCCCGCGGTGGCAGAGCCGCCACCGCCCGCACCGGTGGCGCCGGTTGCAGCGCCGGTAGCCCCGCCCGTAACGGCGCCAATGCCAGAACTGGCGCCCACCGTCGCGCCCCCTCCCGCTCCCGCGCCCGCACCGGTTGTGTCGGTGGTGCCGGCCCCCGTCCAAACGTCCGCGCCCGCGCCCGCGTCTGCGCCCGAACCTGCACCGGAACGCACCGGCTGGCTCGGAAAGCTCAAGAGCGGCCTGCGCAAGACCGGCAACAGCATCACGGCCGCCTTCGTCAACGCCCAGATCGACGACGCGCTGTATGAAGAGCTCGAGGAAGCCCTCCTGATGGCCGATACCGGCGTCAAGGCGACGGAGCACCTCCTGGAGGACCTCCGCCGCCGGGTCAAGAGCAACATGGCCACCGACGCCGCGCAGGTGAAGGTGCTGCTGGCCGACGCGATCGCCGATTTGCTGCGTCCGCTGGAGAAGTCGCTGGTGATCGGGCAGTACACGCCGACCGTGATCATGGTCGCCGGCGTGAATGGCGCGGGGAAGACCACGTCGATCGGCAAACTCACCAAGCACTTGGCCAACGAAGGCGCTTCGGTGCTGCTGGCGGCGGCCGACACGTTCCGGGCGGCTGCGCGCGAGCAATTGCTGGTCTGGGCCGATCGCAACACGGTGGAGATCGTCAGCCAGGAAGGCGGCGATCCCGCCGCCGTGAGCTTCGATGCAGTCAACGCAGGCAAGGCGCGCGGCAAGGACGTGGTGCTGGTCGACACGGCCGGCCGGCTGCCGACTCAAATCCACCTGATGGACGAGCTCAAGAAGATCAAGCGCGTCGTTGCCCGGGCGGACGCGACCGCGCCGCACGAGATCCTGCTGGTGATCGACGGCAACACCGGGCAGAACGCCCTGGCGCAGGTCAGGGCCTTCGACGAAGCCCTGGGCCTGACGGGGTTGGTCGTCACCAAGCTGGATGGAACGGCCAAGGGTGGCGTCCTGTGCGCAATCGCCCGGGAGCGGCCGATTCCGGTCTATTTCATCGGGGTGGGCGAAAAGCTGGAAGACCTCGAAACCTTCGACGCCCGGGAGTTCGCCCAGGCTCTGCTGGGGTAGAAGTCCCAAGCGACGGGACCGGGGCGATCTGGCATCATCTTCGGCGCAAAAACGAGCCGAGGAGACAACATGAACACCGCAGCCGCGCCGCTGACACGCAGCGACAGAAAAGTCGACCGCCTGCTCGCGCACTATGGCGAAAGCCATCAGAACCCCACCAACGAGGCCATTCACATGGTGGCGATTCCCGCCATCATGTTCAGCATCGTCGGGCTCCTTTTTGCCTTGCACCCCTGGGTGGCCTACGCCTTTGTGGCGGCGAGCCTCGTGTACTACGCGATGCTTCGATCCCCCGCCTTCTTGATCACCATGCTCGTGGGCACCGTCGCGCTCTTGGCGGCGGTCCAGGCACTGGGCGACCTTGTTTTTCCGGTTTCAGCAGCCATCTTCGTCGTGGCGTGGATTTTCCAGTTCATCGGCCACAAGATCGAAGGCAGGAAACCTTCCTTCTTCGAAGACATCCAATACCTTTGGGTCGGCCCGCTGTTCGTCCTGTCGAGGATCTTCCTGCGCCTCGGAATGCGCTGGTAGGCCGGCTTCTCCCCCGATTCGGGGCCTTGCCTATGAACAGAAGCTATCAACCCGATGAAAAATAGGTGGGAACCCTTAGCTTAGCACTCCCTCTAATCGAGTGCTAATATGGTCAGGATATGGCCAAGAACGAAGGAGTTTCCCGAATGACAACACTGTCTGGAGCCTCTGCCAACCAGCTCGCCGTCGCCAATCCGTGGTCGATGGTGCCCCCGCTGGGTAACCTGGACGCCTACATTTCGGCAGCCAACCGGTTGCCGCTGCTGACGCTCGAGGAAGAGCAGGGTTTCGCGCGCAAATTGCGCGACCACAACGACCTCGAAGCCGCCAGTGCGCTGATCCTGTCGCACCTGCGCCTCGTCGTCTCCATTTCGCGCCAATACCTGGGCTACGGGCTGCCGCACGGCGACCTGATCCAGGAGGGCAATGTCGGCCTGATGAAGGCCGTGAAGCGTTTCGACCCCGATCAGGGCGTGCGGCTGGTCAGCTATGCCATGCACTGGATCAAGGCCGAGATTCACGAGTACATCCTCAAGAATTGGCGCATGGTCAAGGTAGCGACGACCAAGGCCCAGCGTAAGCTGTTCTTCAACCTGCGCTCGATGAAGCAGGGCTTCAAGGCCGACTCGGCCGCCGCCGATGGCGGCACGCACCGCGACACGCTGAGCCCGGACGAAGTCTCGCAAATGGCGAGCCGGCTGAACGTGAAGCCGGAAGAAGTGCTGGAGATGGAAACACGCCTCTCCGGTGGCGACGTCCTGCTCGACCCTAGCCCGTCCGACGACGGCGACGAAGGCTTCGGTCCCATTGCCTACCTGGCGGACGCGAGCCAGGAGCCGACGGCCCGGCTCGAATCTCAGCAGCGCGACCGTCTCTCGACCGACGGCATCTCGACCGCCCTGCAATCGCTCGACGATCGCAGCCGCCGCATCGTGGAAGAGCGTTGGCTCAAGGTCAACGACGACGGCTCGGGCGGCATGACGCTGCACGACCTGGCGGCGGTCTACGGCGTGAGCGCCGAGCGCATTCGCCAGATCGAAGTGGCGGCGATGAAGAAGATGAAGAAGGCCCTCGCGGAATACGCCTGAGCGTCTTCCAAACCGAAAAAGCCCGGTCTCGCGCCGGGCTTTTTGCTTTCAGGGCTCTTCAGCAGTCCTTTTCGACAGCGTCCGCAGTGCGCGCCGCACGATGTAGCGCGTCTCGGTCGCGTCGCTTTCCGCAAGCCAGCGCGCGCAGATCTCTTCCACCCAGGCCGGCTGGCTCCGACTGGCGTCGTTGAGCCAGTTGGCGACCGAGTTCTGCACGTACCGGCTGGGGTCCGCGCGCAGCAGCTCCAACAGGGCCACGCCAGCCCACGGCTCGGCCTTCAACCGCTCGATCTGTTCGCACCAGACGCCCCGGGGACGCGTGAGTTCGCTGGCGAAGCGGCGGATGTTCGGGTCCGGATCAGCCGCCCACGGCTGAAGGAGTCGGAGCGCCTCGTCGAGTGACTGGATCGTCGCGTCGCGGACCGCCATCCACGCCAATTCACGCACGCCGAAATGCGCATCCGCGGCAAAGCGGCGAACCGCATTCAACTGCTCGGGCAAGGCAAGCCCCGACATGGGGATCCAGTGCGTCGCCCAGCAGCGCGCCACGTCGCTAGGATGGGTGGCGAGCAGGTGCGCCACGGCATCGCGTTCAGGATGCTGCGCAGTCAAATCGTAAAGCGCGCGGGCGATTTGGCCGTGGCGCTGCATCGGCTTGAAGGCCCCCAGCATCGCGAAGGTATCGCTCAGACGCTCGCTGCCGGGGTCGAGCCCGATGTGCGTCGCCACGCTGCGCGCCAAGCGGGGCAGTTCCAGCGCCAGGAACTCGTTCAGGTTGACGGTTTCCAGCAGCCCGTCGTTGAGGGCCTCCAGCACTTCCGGCGGAATCAGGGCAATGCGAAACGCGCCCTTTCGCTGCCTTAAATGGTCCACGCTGCCCACGGCGCCCGGCTCAGGACTTCAGCAAGGCCTTGATGTCCGACACCATCGCCGGCACGCCGGCGCCGTAGCGCGCGTAGAGGCGCAAGCGACCTTGAGGGTCGTAGATGAAGCTCGCCGCGGAGTGGTCCATCGAGTAGCTGGTGGGCGTCTTGCCATCCACCTTCTTGTAATAGACCTTGAAGTCCTTCGTCATGGCCGCGAGTTGGTCAGGCGTGGGAATCAGCGCGACGAAGGACGGGTCGAACGCGCCCATGTAGGCCTTCATCACCTCCGGCGTGTCGCGCGCCGGATCGACGGTGACGAACAGCACCTGCAACTTGCCGCCGTCCGCACCGAGTTGCTGTTTGACCTGTGTCATCTCGGACATGGTCGTCGGGCAGACGTCCGGGCACTGGGCGTAGCCGAAGAAGAGCACGACCGCCTTGCCCTTGAAGTCGGCCATCGTCCGAACGCGGCCCTCGGCGTCGGTCAGCGAGAAGTCCTTCGCGTAGTCCGCGCCCGTGATGTCGACCGCGTTGAAGCTGGGTTTGGACTCGGTGCAGGCCGCGAGACTCAGGCCCGCAACGGCCGCCGCGCCACCCCAGGCCGCCGTCTTGACCATCCATCGGAGAGCTTGCCGCTTGTTCATTGAATGCTTCATCGCAGGTAGTGATCAACCAGGAGTGCCGCAAACAGCACGCTCAGGTGGATCAGTGAAAAACGGAAAGTCTTGCGCGCCAGCGTGTCGGAATAGTTTCGCCACAGCGCGAAGGCATAGCCGGTAAAGCCGATGCTCACCCCAATGGCGACGGCCAGATAGAGCCAGCCACTCATGCCGTAGATGAACGGCATCAGGCAGGCCGCGAACAGGATGAAGGTGTAGAGCAGCACCTGCAGGCGCGTGAACTCGTTGCCGTGCGTCACCGGCAGCATCGGGAGCCCTGCCTTGCGGTAGTCCTCGACACGGTAGAGCGCCAGCGCCCAGAAGTGCGGCGGCGTCCACAGGAAGATGATGAGGAAAAGGATCAGGGCCTCGGGCCCGACTTCACCGGTCATCGCGGCCCAGCCCAGCACCGGCGGCATCGCACCGGACGCGCCGCCGATCACGATGTTCTGTGGCGTCAGCGGCTTGAGGATCACGGTGTAGATCACCGCGTAGCCGACGAAGGTGGCGAAGGTCAGCCACATGGTCAGCGGGTTGACGGTGAACCACAGCAGCGTCGAGCCGATCGCGCACAGCGCGGCCGAAAAGATCAGCGCCTGGCGATCGCTCAGTTGCCCGCGTGCCGTCGGCCGCCATGCGGTCCGCTTCATCTTGGCATCGATGCCCTTCTCGACCAGGCAGTTGAACGCCGCGGCAGCACCGGCGACCAGCCAGATGCCGAGGCAGGCCAGCGCGCCCTGCTGCAGGTCGGCGAGCGTAGGCACGCCAGGAACGGCGAGCACCATGCCGATCAGCGCGCAGAAGACGATCAACTGCACCACGCGCGGCTTGGTCAGCGCGTAGAACTGGCGCAGGACGCTGGCGGTCGTCGGACCGTGGACGGAGGCTGGTGCGCTCATCGGGCAACCTCCATCCCGCGGCCGCGAGCACCTACCGCTGCGATCGCCGTGGCACCTTCGCGCCGGCTTTCGCATAGGGTCCAGGTGAGCACCACCGCGAGCGCCGCGGCGCCGCCAGTGTGCAGCACGGCCGCAGCGAGGGGCCATCCGAGCAGCACGTTGCCCAGTCCGGTGGCAAGCTGAAGCAGGGCCAGTCCTGCCAGCCAGCGCGCCTGGGCGCGCAGCGGACCGACTCCGTGCAGTCGCCAGGCCAACGCGCCCATGGCGACGAAAACGACATAGGCCATGAGCCGATGCGTGTAGTGGATGGCGGTCAGCGACGCGAAATCGATGGGCGCGCCGCCCGTCGTCTCGCCGAGCTGGCGCCAGACTTGAAAGCCCTGTGCGAAGTTCATGGGAGGCCACCAGCTGTCCTGGCAGGTCGGGAATTGCGTGCACGCGAGCACCGCGTAGTTGGTGCTGACCCAGCCGCCCAAGGCGATCTGCAGCGCCAACAGTGCGGTCGTCGCGATCAGCAGGGTGCGCAGCGCGGAAGGTACGGCCGTGGGCGCGCGTTGCGCTGCCGCCTGCTGGTATCGGACGGCCTGGATGCACAGCAATGCAAGCAGCACGACGGCACCCAGCAGATGAAGGGTGACGATCGCCGGGTAGAGCTTCCAGGTCACCGTCATGGCGCCGAACGCGCCTTGCAGGCACACCCACGCCAGTGTGGCGGCAGGCCACCATGCGCTGAGCGGCTTCTCGCCGATGTGCTCGGCCATGCGCTGGCGGCGACGCGCGACCCAGGTCGCGATCGCCAGCGCGAGGATCAGTACCCCGACGCCGGTCGCCAGATAGCGGTGGACCATTTCGACCCAGGCCTTGCTGTGCGTGACCGGCCCGGTCGGCTGCGCGGCCTGCGCCATGGCGATGTCGTGGCGCGCACCGAGCGGACTCGCGTTGCCGTAGCAGCCGGGCCAGTCGGGGCAACCGAGGCCCGAATCGGTCAGGCGCGTGAAGGCGCCGAACAGGGTCAGGTCGAAAGTCAGGAACAGCGTGAGCACGGTCAGCGCATGCAGGCGTCGCGCGGGCCCGCTGCCGGCATTTCGCCGCCAGACCCAGAGCAGCGGCCCCAGGGCGATCAGCACGCCGACCGCCATGAGCCAGGCGATCGGCGTGAGGTCGTAGAGCGAAGTCGTGTCCATGGCGAGATCAGCGTCCTGGCTCGTCCCACGAGGCGGATGCGCGCAGCAGGCGGTCGAGGTCGCGCTTGGCGCGGCCGGCGCCGGCTGTGTCCATGCCGGCGGGGAAGCGCATCATCCAGTTGCCCATGGGGTCGACCACGAAGAGGTGCTCCGCCAAGGCATGCCCGGCACTTGGCGCGAGCCACTGCGCGAGCTGCGCAGCAGGAACGCGCACCACGGTCGCGCCGCGAAGGCCGTTGTCGAGGCGCTCGGGGATGGGCGCCGCATCGCTGACGATCCAGACGCGATCGAGCCGGTCCTTTTCGCGCCCCAGGCTCTCGCGCAGTTGGCGTTGCAGGTAGAGCTGCTGCTCACAGAGCGCATCACAGCCGGCATCAGCAACGGCAACCAGGAGCCACTGTCCCTTGAGGGACGAGAGCTGAACCGGCTTTCCGTCCCGCTGCGTGCCCGTGATGTTCGGCATCGGCCGCTGAGGGTCGACGAGCTCGCCGTAGACGCTGCGGCCTTCGGGGCGAATCACGTAGTAGGTGAAGTACGAGGCGATCACCGGCGCCGCGCAGCACAGCAGCACGGCGACCATCTTCCAGCGGCCGAGCACCGTCCGCCTGCCCTCGGCGCCCGCGAGCGCCTGGCGCGGCGACGGCATCGAGTGCACGGTCAGCCCGAGCGGCTCGTCAGCCATGGCGTGCAGCGCGTGCGCGGCGGAAGGGGGCGATGAGTTGGAACCAGACATAGAGGATTGCGACGAGGGCCGAAAGGCCGAACCACTGGAATGCATAGCCGTAGTGCTTTTCAACACCCAGCGCGGGGGCCGGCCAATCTCGCTGCAGGCCCTCGGAAGCCGGACCGGTCTGCTGCAAGGAGACATCGGTCCGCAGTGGCAGACCGGTTTCGGCGCGAAACGCTTCAAGGTCCAGATTCTGCCGGATGACAGAAGACCCCGCGGACCCCGGCGTTGGTGCCGCGGAATCCGCCTTGCCCAGTTCCAGCAGGTGCGCGGGCGGCGAGGCGATTCGCCCGGTCACCTCGATCAGGCCGGATGGGGTCTCGACCGGCTCCAATTGGGTCCGGTCGGTGAAGTTGCGCTGCACCCAGCCGCGCTGGATCAACACGGTTTGGTTGGTACCTTCCAGGGCGAGGGGCGTCACTACGTAGAAGCCCGGCACGCCGTGCATCTGGCGGTTGTCCAGGTAGGCCGTGTGCGGCGTCAGCCAGAGGCCGCGCAACCGTACCGGGCGATTCAGTGTGGAAGCAGGCTTGTCCAGGGCCAGGAAGGCCTTCTGATCGAGCGGCGGCAGGCTCTTCTGCGTGTCGATCTCGGCCTGGATGGCCTCTTTCTGCGCGGCCCGCGAGAGTTGCCACCGGCCCAGCGAAACCGCGACCGCGATCGTGATCACGGCCATCCCGGTGACCACCCAGAAGCGTCCGCGCCGCGAGGGGCGCGGGACGACGGGAGAGTCCGCGCTCATGCCGCGGGGCGGCCTCGGCGGCCGATAATGAGGGTCATGAAATACTTTGTCGCCCTCGCCTTCCTGGGCATCCTGGCGAGTCTCGGGTTCGCGCTGTTCTTCATGCTGAAGGACGGGCGCAACGGCCGCGCCAAAAGTGGCGGCATGGTGCGCGCGCTCACCGTTCGGATCGGCCTGTCGGTGGTTTTGTTCCTGTGCGTCCTTGTGGCGTGGAAGCTCGGGTACATCCAGCCAGGGGGCCTGCCGGTCGGCAAGTAGGTTGTGCTCATTCCAGGAGAACCATGAAAAAAGCGCCTTGCGGCGCTTTTTTGTTTTGCCGTCGCTGATGCTCAAAGCCAATAAACCGTGAAGTACAGGCCGAGCCACACCACGTCGACGAAGTGCCAGTACCAGGCAGCGCCTTCGAAACCGAAGTGACGCTCCGGCGTGAAGTGCCCCTTGCGGATGCGCAGCGTGATGAAGAAGAGCATCAGCATGCCGATGAACACGTGCAGCCCGTGGAAGCCGGTCAGCATGAAGAAGGTCGAGCCGTACGTGCCGGAGCTGAGCCTGAGGTTCAACTCGGTGTACAGGTGGTGGTACTCGTAGCCTTGCACGAACAGGAAGGTCAGGCCGAGCAGCACGGTGAGCCACATGAAACGAACGGTCTGCGCGCGATGGCCTGCGCGCAGGGCGTGGTGGGCAATCGTGAGCGTGACCCCGGAGCTCAGCAGCAGCGCGGTATTGATGGTCGGCAGCCAGAACGGTCCAACCGTCTGGAATGGCTCGACGATATCGGCCGGCGAACCGGTTGCGCCGGCCACCGTGGTCGGCCACACAGCCTTGAAATCAGGCCATAGCAAGGCGTTGTCGAGACTTCCGAGCGATGGCAGGGCATGGGAGCGGGCCCACCACAGCGCGGTGAAGAACGCGCCGAAGAACATCACCTCGGAGAAGATGAACCAGCTCATGCTCCAGCGGAAGGAGAGGTCGACCTTGTGGCCGTACATGCCACCCTCGCTTTCGCGGATGGACTGCCGGAACCAGACGAACAGCGTGGAGAGCCACCCCACCATGCCCATCAGCAGCGCCCATGCGCCCCATTGGTGGCCATTGATCCACTGGGCGGCCCCCAGAATGACGAAGAGCAGGCCGGTCGCAGCCATGACCGGGTAGGCCGATGGCCCGGGCACGAAGTAGTAGGGCGTGGTGCCGTGGGTCGTTGAACTCATATCAGGTCCTGGCTTTCTTCTCTCGATTCAAATTCTGTGGGACATGTTCTTCAGGATGCGACAACCCAGCGCACGACCAAGATCAGGCCGCCGACGAACAGCATCACGGCAATCAGGCCGACCGCAATGATGTGCAGCGGGTTGAGCTTGGAGACGTCGTCCTGGAAAGCACTGTTCTTGCGCACGCCGAAGAACGACCAGCCCACGGCCCTGGCCGTCCGCCAAAGCGAGCCCTTTTGCGGCGCTTGCGGCGCGGTCACGAGCGCGGCTCCGTCACTGCCGGCACGATGGCCGAATTGGCGGCCACCGGTGCCGAGGGCGTCTTGCCGCCCACCTCGAAGAAGGTGTACGACAGCGTGATCGTCTTGACGTCCTTCGAGATCTTCGGATCGATCACGAAGGCGACCGGCCACTGCTTCTTCTCGCCCGCGTCGAGGGTGTACTGGTTGAAGCAAAAGCATTCGAGCTTGTTGAAATACGGCGCGGCCTGTTGCGGCGCATAGCTCGGAATGGCCTGAGCGGCCATCCGGCGGTTCTGCACGTTCTGGAACTCGTACATCACCGTGTTGAGCTGGCCCGGATGCACCTGCATCGACCGCTGCTCGGGCTTGAAGTCCCACAGCCCGCGCACGTTGGCATCGAACTCCACCGTGATCGTGCGGCTCATGTCGACCTGGGTGTTGTCGGGCAGGCGCACCTTGTCGCCGCCGGACGCACCGCCCGGCACCTGCAATTCGGACAGGGCCAGGATGTTGATGCCGGTCATCTCGCAAATGGCCCGGTACATCGGCACCAGCGCATAGCCGAACGCGAACATCCCGGCCGCGACAACGGCCAGCTTGCCGACCATGCGGACGTTTTCGCGACGAATGCGTTCACCGATGCCCATGAGCCTGCCTAACGGCCGAACCAGACCATGCGGACGATGAAGCCGATGAAGAACAGCACGGCGATGGAGGCCAGCGTGAGCCCCATGCGCCGATTGTTCCTTTTCTGTTCGGGTGTCATGTCGCTATGCGCTTCAGCCGATCACCTTGGTCGCGGTGGCGTCCAGCTTGGGCGGGGTTTCGAAGGTGTGGAACGGAGCGGGCGAAGGCACTTCCCATTCGAGCCCTTCGGCAGCTTCCCAAGGCTTCTGCGGGGCCTTCTCGCCCTTGCCCATCATCGTGGGGAGCACGATGAAGACGAAGAAGTAGACCTGCGCAAGGCCGAAGGCGAACGCGCCCACGGTGGCGACCGCATTGAAGTCTGCGAACTGCATCGGGTAGTCGGCGTAGCGACGCGGCATGCCGGCGAGGCCCAGGAAGTGCATCGGGAAGAAGGTGACGTTGAAGGCAATCAGCGACCACCAGAAGTGGATCTTGCCGCGCGCTTCGTTGTACATCACCCCGGTCCACTTCGGCGCCCAGTAGTAGTAGCCCGCGAACATCGCGTACAGCGAACCGGCCACCAGCACATAGTGGAAGTGGGCCACGACGTAGTAGGTGTCCTGCAGTTGGGTGTCGATCGGCGCGACCGCGAGGATCAGGCCGGTGAAGCCACCCATCGTGAACACGAAGATGAAGCCCACCGCGAACAGCATCGGCGTCTCGAAGGTCATCGAGCCCTGCCACATGGTCGCAATCCAGTTGAAGATCTTCACTGCCGTCGGCACGGCGATCAACATGGTCGCGTACATGAAGAACAGCTGGCCGGTCAGCGGCATGCCAGTCGTGAACATGTGGTGCGCCCACACGATGAACGACAGGATCGCGATCGACGAGGTGGCGTACACCATCGAGGCGTAGCCGAAGAGCTTCTTGCGGGCGAATGCCGGCACGATCTGGCTGACGATGCCGAAGGCCGGCAGGATCATGATGTACACCTCGGGGTGGCCGAAGAACCAGAAGATGTGCTGGTACATCACCGGGTCGCCGCCGCCGGCGGGATTGAAGAAGCTGGTGCCGAAGTGGCGGTCGGTCAGCGTCATCGTGATGGCGCCTGCGAGCACGGGCATCACGGCGATCAGCAGGTAGGCGGTGATGAGCCAGGTCCAGCAGAACATCGGCATCTTCATCAGCGTCATGCCGGGCGCGCGCATGTTGAGGATGGTCACGATGATGTTGATCGAGCCCATGATCGACGAGGCGCCCATGATGTGCATCGCGAAGATGCCGGCGTCCATCGAGGGGCCCATCTGCAGCGTGAGCGGGGCGTAGAGCGTCCAGCCGGCGGCGGGTGCACCGCCCGGCATGAAGAACGAACCCACCAGCATCAGCGCTGCCGGGATCAGCAGCCAGAAGCTGAAGTTGTTCATGCGCGCGAACGCCATGTCGGATGCGCCGATCTGCAGCGGGATCATCCAGTTCGCGAAGCCCACGAAGGCCGGCATGATCGCGCCGAACACCATGATCAGGCCGTGCATGGTCGTGAACTGGTTGAACAGTTCGGGGTTGACCAGTTGCAGACCGGGCTGGAACAGCTCGGCGCGGATCAGCAGCGCCAGGACACCCCCGACCATCAGCATGGTGAAGGAGAACAGCAGGTACAGCGTGCCGATGTCCTTGTGGTTGGTCGCGAACACCCAGCGGCGCCAGCCGGTCGGCGCGTGGTGGTGATCGTCGTGGGCATGGTCGCCGTGGCCGGGTGCGTGGCCGTGGGGATCGAGGACTGCGCTCATCTTGGTATTCCTTGCAAACTCTTCGTCGTGGGGGCGGCGGCTTACTTGCCGCGCTCCGCCAGCACTTCAGCCGGCTGCACCAGTTGACCCGTCTTGTTCGACCAGCTGTTCTTGGTGAAGGTCACCACGGCGGCGATGTCGGTGTCGCTCAGTTGCTTCCATGCAGGCATGGCGCCGTTGTTCTGGCCGTTGAGCACCACGTGGAGTTGAAGCTTGTGGTCTGCGTTGAGCACGATCGCCGCGCCGTCGAGCGGCTTGATGGGGCCCGCGCCCTTGCCGTTGGCCTGGTGGCAGGCCGCGCAGTTGGCGGCGTAGACCTTTTCGCCGCGAGCCAGGATTTCCGGCAGCGTCCAGACCTTGTTCGGATCGTCCTGCTTGGCAGCGGCTTCCTTGCGCTTGCCGTCGACCCAGGCGGTGTAATCGGCCTTGGCGAGCACCTTCACGTGGATCGGCATGAAGGCGTGTTCCTTGCCGCAGAGCTCCTGGCACTGGCCGTAATAGTCGCCCACCTTCTCGGCGCGGAACCAGGTATCGCGGACGAAGCCGGGGATCGCATCCTGCTTGATGCCGAACTGCGGCACGGCGAAAGCATGAATCACGTCATTGGCCGTCGTGATGATGCGCACCTTGGTATCGACCGGCACGACGAGGGGGTTGTCGACCTGGAACAGGAAGTTGTCGGGCACGTCGCCCCGGGCACCGGCGTCGGACAGCGCGCGGTGCGAACTGTCGAGGGTCGAGATGAAGCCCAGTCCTTCGCCTTCGCCCTTGAGGTAGTCGTAGCCCCACTTCCACTGGTAGCCCGTGACCTTGATCGTGAGGTCGGAATTGGTGGTGTCCTTCTGGGCCACCAGCACCCGGGTCGCCGGAAGGGCCATCAGGATCACGATGATGAAGGGCACGATGGTCCAGATGACCTCGACCACCACCGACTCGTGGAAGTTGGCCGCCTTGTGGCCGACCGACTTGCGGTGCTTCCAGATCGAATAGAACATGACGGCGAACACCGCCACGAAGATCACGGTGCACAGGATCATCATCACCGTGTGCAGGAAATGCTGCTCTTGCGCGATCTTGGTGACACCCGTCGGAAGATTCAGCTGACGTACGGATGGCCCGCCGGGCAGGTCATTGACTGCATGCGCCGCGCCGCTGAACGCCGCACCGGCCGCCAGCAGCAGATTCGCCGGCCAGATCTTGTTCCGCCAATTGCTCTTCATCGTGTTCACTTCTTCATTTCCTGTTAACCCCACCGGTCCCCACGGTGCCGCATTGCGCCTGCCCCCTCAGGCACTGCGCAATGCCATGCGAATCTCGCGCGCCAACGCCGCGCGCAACTCCGGGCGCACATAGCGCCCCACCCTGACCGAACGACCTTGACCCGAAACCTCGATCAGCGAACGATCGCTGTCCTGTGGCTCGACCCGCACCTGGTGCGGCAAGAATTCCGTGCGCTCATAGTGCCCACCGTTCTCGAGCTCGACCACCAACCGACCACCCTGCAAGGCGATCTTTTCGCCATCGGTCGCGTGCCGTGCATACAGCACGAACGCGAAACCCACCGCGGCGAGTTCGAGCCAGGCAAACGGCAGCACGAGTCGTGCGCCGTTCAGCCAGAAGACGGTTCCGATGCCAAGAGACACCACGCAGAGCGACGCGTAGAGCCAGCCAAGCTGGCTCGGCGTGACCGAGCAGTTGCGCTTCAGGAACCAATGGATGCTCTGGCCTGAAACAGTGGCAAAACGAAACACGGAATTCGACACGGGCGAGTTCAGCAAATCGGTGCGTCGATCGCTGTCAAACCCATGTCCGACAGGCCTCGATCACGGGACAATACCCGGGAGTTCACGCAGCGCCGGATTGTAGCGGGTCACGCAACAATCACTCACAGGCCTTGGCGACTGCGTTGAAGCATCTCTCGCATCTCGCGCAGGGACACGGCACTTTCAATGGAAACGGCCACCCGCGGGGCCGGTTTGAAAGCGTGGCCGTAGATGATTTCGAAGGTCAACGCGATCTGGCCGCTGCCATCTTCGGCGGGGGCAAGTTCGGGCAATGCATCCGCCAGTGCGCTGCGCCAGGTCTTGCCTCGCAAGGCCGGGAAACGCCCGGGATGCAGGTTGCGCCCGAGTGCGCGCAACTCCGCCAGTGCGGCATCGGCATTGGGCCAGGTAAGCACGATGCGTTCCATATCCATCACCGGCTCTGCGAAACCGGCGCCGACCAGCATGTCGCCCCAATCGTGCATGTCGGTGAACTCGTGGCTGGCGGGCGGCCAGCCGAAGCGTCGGTGCATCGCCCGCAGTTCCATCAGGGTGTCGGGGCCGAAGCACGAGAACATCAGGAAGCCGTCGGTGGCCACCCGTCGATGCCACTCGCCGATCAGCGTTTCCGGGTCGGACGCCATGTGGAGCGCCATGTTGGCCCAAAGCAGATCCACGCCTTCTTCCGGAGGCGCGTCGAAGCTGGGCTGCGAGCCTTGCCACCGCCGGGCCGACCACCACGGCGCGGCAAGCGCCTTGCCGGTCGGCGGGACCAGTGCGGCTTCCGGCTCGATCACGAAGGATGCGGCGTCACGGTAGCGACGCGCAACCAGCGCGTGCGCCTCCAGGCCGCCGCGCAGCGGAGCCCAGTCCGCCCAGTGGCGCGGCTTGGCCTTGATCCATTGCAGCCGGTCCTCCATGCGACGACCGACCTCCTCGTGCAGCCAGGGAGACGCCGGTTCCGGCGCGAGTCGCGCCCATCGCGCAGCCGCCGTGGCGTCGATGGTCGGCGGGCGGTGTGCGGGCTCGGTGGACATGTGGCGCTCAGTATATTGAGGGATGTTCAGCCATTGGATCGACCGGCCTTTCTGGGGCCTGCTCAAGCGCCTGCCCAGCCAGTGCGTCGTTTGCCGCGCATGGCCGGCGCAACCGGTGTGCGATGCGTGCGTGGCGCGCTTCGCGCCGCCGACATCGCGCTGCGCGACCTGCGCGCTGCAAGTTCCCGACGGCGTTTCGCGGTGCGGCGAGTGCACGCGGGCGCCCCCGCCGCTCGATGCGTGCCTCGCGGCCTGCACCTATGCCTGGCCGTGGCCCGAATGCATCGCGGAGTTCAAGTTCCGGGGCGATGCGGGACGGGCCGCGCCGCTTGCGACGCTGCTGCGCAGCGCGCCGTGGGTCGAGCCCGCGCTCGATTCCGCGGACATCGTGCTGCCAATGCCCCTCGCGCCGGTTCGACTGCGCGAACGCGGCTTCAATCAGGCACACGAAATCGCACGGCGACTGGCACCCCGAAAGACCGACGCCACACTGCTGCTGCGAACGCGAGAAACTCCGGCCCAAAGCGGGCTGACGCGGGCCGAACGCCTGCGCAACCTGCGGGGAGCCTTTGCCCTGGAGCCGCTGCGCGCGGCCGCCGTCCGGGACCGCCGGGTCGTGCTGGTCGACGACGTGATGACCAGCGGCGCATCCCTCTTCGCCGCGGCCCAGGTGCTGCGCGCGGCCGGCGCATCGCACGTCACGGCCATCGTCCTCGCTCGCACGGAGGCACCCGGCTGAGCGCCGTCGACAATCAGCGCCATGTTTCACATCGTCCTCGTCGAACCCGAGATCCCGCCCAACACCGGCAACGTCATCCGGCTGGCCGCCAACACCGGCTGCACCCTGCATCTGATTGAACCGCTCGGCTTCTCGATGGACGACCGGCTGCTTCGCCGCGCCGGCCTGGACTATCACGAGTACGCCAAAGTCCTGCGACACCGCGACTGGCAGGCGCTGCTCGACGCCGAGCGCCCCGCGCCGGAACGGATGTTCGCGCTCACGACGCGCGGCACGCGGGCGGTGCACGACGTCGCCTTCCGCCCTGGCGACTGGCTCGTCTTCGGCTCGGAGACGCGCGGCCTCGCGCCGGAACTGCGCGAGGGCTTTCCCGCCCCGCAGCGGCTTCGCCTCCCGATGAAAGAAGGCCAGCGCAGCCTCAACCTGTCCAACGCCGTGGCCGTGACCGTCTTCGAAGCCTGGCGCCAGAACGACTTCCAATAAGAGAGGTCAGCCTTGCCCTTTCCGTGAACCACCGGCCGGGGGTAGGCGGCTACACGAAGTGAGCAAGCCTGGGGGCGAGCCAAGGGATAGGGGCGAGCTACGGGTACCTGCGAACGACTGACTCGGCGACACAGGCCGGCTTGGGCGAACCTTCGAGCTCGATGGTGGTTTCCCAGGTCATCTGAAAGCCGTCATTGGGAATCGATTCCGAGGTCAGGAGCTTCATCCGTCCCCGCACGCGCCCCCCGACCGGCACCGGTGCCATGAAGCGGACGCGGTTCAGGCCGTAGTTCACTCCCATGCGCGACTCGACGACGCTCATGGCCGTTTCATAGATGCGCGGCAACAGGGACAAGGTCAGAAAGCCATGGGCGATCGGTGCGCCGAAGGGTCCGGCCTTGGCCTTTTCAACGTCCACGTGAATCCACTGGTGATCCCCGGTGGCCTCGGCGAACAGGTTGACCTGTTCCTGCGTGACGGTGATCCAGTCGCTCACGGCGACTTCCTGGCCGACGCATGCGGCGAGATCCTGGAGGGTCTGGAAGGTCTTTTTCATGCGATTCACTTTATCGGGGTGGTGTCGTCGCGCCTGTCCACGCCGCGACATGGGCATCAGGGGAAAACCTGAATGGCGCCCCTCAAGCGTCCAGCCAACGCTGAATCGGCTCCCATTGCTCCAGATCGCGCTGCACGCGGCCAGGCGCGATATCGAACAGCGTGAGTCCGCGGGCCGCGAGTTGGACGTAGTTTTGCGTGTCCCGGAGCTCACCGAGCACGGGCACGTCGAGCCCCGAAACGAACTCGCGCAGCCGGTCGGCCGCGAGCGTGCGGGCGTCCACGCGCATGCCGACCAGGGCGACCTTCGTCTTGTCTGCACGGCCGTGCGACAGCAGCTTGTCCAGGAAGTCACGTGTCGCGTAGATATCGAAGATGCTGGGCTGCAAGGGCACCAGCACCTTGTCGGCCAGCGCCACCACATCCTTGAAGCGGGCACCGTGCAATCCGGCGGGCGTGTCGATGACGGCGTGCGTCGTTCCGCGTGGCGGCCGCACGACGTTGCCGTCCTCGGAGGCGACCCAGCTCCGGATCTCGCGCGCCTGCGGCGTCCGCAGGTTGAGCCACAGCCGCGACGACTGCTGGCGGTCGATGTCACCCAGCATCACCGGGTGGCCACGGCTTGCGAAATAGCCCGCGATGTTGGTTGCGAGCGTGGATTTGCCAACTCCGCCTTTGGGATTGGCGACCAGGACCACCGGCATGTGAGGCTCCTCGAGACTGACGACAGGCGCCATGGTAGCCGTGCACGGAGTGCGCTATGTTCGCGGCATGCCGACAACAACAAGCACGGAAAGCGCCGCCCCTCGGATCTACGTGATCGCCGCGCACCCACATTGGCGAGACTCGCGCGTCAACCTCCAGTTGCTGAAAGCTGCTCAGGCCGTGCCGGGTGTCGACGTCAACGATCTCTACGACACCTACCCCGATTACGCGATCGACGTGAGCACCGAGCAGGCCCGCCTCGCCCGTGCCGACCTGCTGGTCCTGCTCCACCCGATCCAGTGGTATTCGATGCCGGCGCTGCAAAAGCTCTGGCTCGACGACGTACTCGGCTATGGATGGGCCTATGGCACCGGCGGGCACGCGTTGGAGGGGAAGGACTTCTGGCTGGTCGCGACCACCGGCGGCCCCGAGACGAGCTACCACCCGCAAAGCTACAACCGTTACTTCTTCGACGCCTTCCTGCCGCCCTACGAGCAGACCGCCGCGCTCTGCGGCATGCGCTTTCTTCCGCCTCTGCTGTTTCACGGCGCGCGCAGCGCCCCGGCCAACGAGGCGGCGCACGTCGCCGTGTTCAAGGACCGGCTCTCGAGCTACCCGAACTGGCCCGAACTCGAAGACCTGGATGCCTGCGTGAGCTGCCCCGTGCCCGAGGTCGACAGGCCCGTCACCCACGGGGAGGCCTGATCGTGGAACACGCCCCCGGCTGGCTCATCAATTCCCTGATCTACCTCGGCGCCGCGGTGCTCGTGGTGCCGTTGTCGAAGGCGCTCGGGCTCGGCTCGATCATCGGCTACCTCGCCGCCGGCATCGCCATCGGGCCCTGGGGGCTCGGGCTCGTGACCAACGTCGAGGACATCCTGCACTTCGCCGAGTTCGGCGTGGTGCTGATGCTGTTCCTGGTCGGGCTCGAACTCGAGCCCAAGCGGCTGTGGAGCCTTCGCCAGCCGATCTTCGGCTGGGGTTCGGCGCAGGTGCTGGGTTGCGCCGCAGTGCTGTTCCTGGCCGGCTGGGCGGCGGGCGCCAACTGGCGCGTCGCGCTGGTAGCGGCACTGGGGCTGGCCCTGTCATCGACCGCGATCGCGTTGCAGGTGCTGGGCGAGCGCAACCTGCTGCTGACATCCAGCGGGCAAGCCGGCTTCTCGATCCTGCTGTTCCAGGACGTGGCTGCGATTCCAATCCTGGCGCTTCTCCCGCTGCTGGCGGTCGGCGCCGATGCCGGAGACGGCATCACTGGCCTCGACCGCACGCTGGAAGGTCTGAAGATCGTCGCCGTCATCGGCGGCATCGTGCTCGGCGGGCGTCTGGCCCTGCGCCCGCTCCTTCGCTGGATCGCTCGCAGCAACACGCCCGAGATCTTTACCGCCGCCGCGCTGCTGCTGGTGGTCGCCATCGCCGCGCTGATGCAATTCATCGGCCTCTCGATGGCGCTGGGCGCCTTCCTCGCCGGGGTGCTGCTGGCGGAGAGCGAATACCGCCGCGAACTCGAAACCGACATCGAACCCTTCAAAGGCCTGCTGCTCGGTCTCTTCTTCATCGCGGTCGGCATGAGCATCGACTTCGGCGTGCTCCTTGCCCAGCCGGGGCTCATGGCGGTGGTGGTGGTCGGCTTCATGCTGCTGAAGTTCGGCGTGATCTACGCGCTGGGCAAGCTGATGGGCATTCCCTACCAGCAGCGGCCCGTGTTCACGCTGCTGCTGGCGCAGGGCGGCGAATTCGCATTCGTCGTGTTCCAGGCCGCCGGACCCGACGTGCTGCCGCGCGGCGTCGCCTCTTTCCTGATTGGCGCGGTCGCGCTGTCGATGCTGATTTCTCCGCTCTTGCTGGTCGCGCTCGACAAGTGGGTTCTGCCGCGCTACAGCGCCGCAGAACCGACAACGATGGAGGAAATCTCCGAGCAGCAGGATGCCAAGGTCGTCATCTGCGGCTTCGGCCGCTACGGGCAGATCATCGGTCGCATGCTGAGCGCACAGGGACTCAAGATCACCGTGCTGGACCATGACCCGGACACCATCGAAAGCCTGCGCGAGTTCGGCTTCGGCGTCTTCTACGGCGATGCGACGCGGCTCGACCTCCTGCGCACCGCCGGCGCAGGCACGGCCAAAGTGCTGGTGATCGCAGTCGACGACATGGAGCAATCGCTCGAAATCGTGGACCTGGCGCAAAAGCACTTTCCGAACGCCAGGATCGTCGCGCGCGCGCGCAACGTGGCCCACCTTTACCAGTTGCTGGATCGAAAGGTCGAGTTCATCGAACGCGAAGTCTTCGAGTCGTCGTTGCGAAGCGCCCGATCGGTGCTAGAAGGGCTCGGCTGGCCTGCGCACGAAGCGCGCGAAACCGCGATGCGCTTCAGGCGTCGCAACATCGAGCTCATGCACGAAACCTACCCGCACTACAAGGACCGCGCCAAGCTGATCGCGGTCGCGAAGGAAGGCCGCCAGCAGTTCCAGGAGCAGATGGCGCGCGAACGCGAGGAGCGGCGCCAGCGCTCCAGCCTGGACTGGGATCGCGCCGAGGAAGAAAAGTCGCAGTAGTGCGCGGATCTACGACTGGTCGAGCTTGAGCAGGCGAACCGCGTTGCCCTTCAGGATGCCGGGCATCACCTCGGGCTTGAAGCCGGCGTCCTCGAAATCCTTGAGCCAGCGGTCGGGCGTGATCAGCGGGTAGTCGCTGGCGAACAGCACGCGGTCCTTCAGCAGCGTGTTGGCGTATTGCACCAACTGCTTCGGAAAGTACTTGGGGCTCCAGCCCGACAGGTCGATCCAGACGTTGGGCTTGTGCGTCGCCACGCTCAGCGCCTCGTCCTGCCACGGGAAACTCGGGTGCGCCATGACGATCTGCATATCGGGGAAGTCGATGGCGACGTCGTCCAGGTGCATCGGGTTGCTGTATTCGAGACGGAGTCCGCCGCCGCAGCGCATGCCCGAGCCGATGCCGCTGTGGCCGGTGTGGAACACGGCCGGCAGCCCGTATTCGTTGATGACCTCGTAGATGGGCCACGCCATCTTGTCGTAGGGGTGGAAGCCCTGCACCGTCGGATGGAACTTGAAGCCCTTGACGCCGTGCTCCTCGATCAGCCGACGGGCTTCGCGCGCGCCCATCTTGCCCTTGTGCGGATCGATGCTGGCAAAGGCGATCATGATGTCGGGGTTCTTCTGCGCCGCCTCCGCGATTTCCTCGTTCGGGATGCGGCGGCGGCCCATGTTCGACTCGGCATCGACCATGAACATCACCAGGCCGATCTTGCGCTCGCGGTAGTAGTCGATGCTTTCCTGGATGGTCGGGCGGCGGCTCGAGCGGAAGTACTTGTCGGCCGCCCGGTCGTATTCTTCGCCGTAGTTGTCGAAGGGGTTCCAGCAGCTCACTTCGGCGTGTGTATGAGTGTCGATCGCGATCAGGTTCTGGTGGTCCATGGTCATTTGTCTCCAGGCGGTTTGCGGCTTAGGGTAAGTCCTCATGCCGCACCCTGTCGCGCGGCTTGAATTGATTATTTTTCATAACCATAATCGATCGTACTCCGGAATGCAATCATGAACCACACCGACCTCCAGCTCGAACTCCAGGGCGACATCGCCATCATCCGCCTCACGCGCGGCGCCAAGCGCAATGCGCTGTCGGATGCGCTGATCCTCGCGCTGCGCCATACCTTCGAGAATTTGCCGTCCACGGTGCGTGCAGCGGTCATCGACGGCGAAGGCCCGCACTTCTGCGCCGGGCTGGACCTTTCCGAACTCCAGGAACGCGATGCCGGCCAGGGGCTGCAGCACTCGCGCATGTGGCATGCGGCGCTCGATTTGGTGCAATACGGCCCGGTGCCGGTGATCGCGGCGCTCCACGGCGCGGTGGTCGGCGGCGGCCTCGAACTCGCCAGCGCCTGCCACATCCGTGTGGCCGACGCGACCACCTTCTACGCGCTGCCGGAAGGCTCGCGCGGCATCTTCGTCGGCGGCGGTGGCTCGGTGCGCATTCCCAAGCTGATCGGCGCGGCGCGCATGACCGACATGATGATGACCGGCCGCGTCTACAACGCCGAAGAAGGCGAGCGCGCCGGCTTCGCGCAGTACCTCGTCCCCGAAGGCTCGGCCTTCGAGAAGGCGGTCGAACTCGCAAAGCGCGTGGCGACCAACGCGCCACTTACCAACTACGCGCTGATGCATGCCCTGCCACGCATCGCCGAGCAGCCGGCCGACCATGGCTTCTTCACGGAAGCGCTGATGGCCGGCATTGCGCAAAGCGCGCCCGACGCCAAGGAGCGCGTGCGCGCATTCCTTGAAGGCAAAGCCGCCAAGGTGCAGAAGACCTGAACCTCACTCGACGATCCGAGGACCCCATGCAAGCCACCCGCCCCGCCGCAGCCCTGCCCCGCTATCGCCCCCTGGAGTTTGGCGTGCGCCACGTCAGCCTGCGCGAAGGCGCATCCGGCGTGCGCTACCTCGAAGCGACCCACCCACTCGGCGACTACGCCGAGCGCATCACCGACCGTCTCATGCACTGGGCCGAGGTCGCGCCGGACCGCAGCTTCATGGCGCGCCGCGAGCAGTTGCCCGACGGCAGCACCGGCGAGTGGCAGCACCTGAGCTATTCGCAGGCGCTGCAAGGCGCGCGCCGCATCGGCCAGGCCCTGCTCGATCGCGGCCTGAGCGCCGAACGGCCGGTGATGATCCTGAGTGAGAACAGCCTGGAGCACGCGCTGCTGTCGCTCGGCTGCATCTACGCCGGCATCCCCTACTGCCCTGCCTCGCCCGCCTATTCCACGGTCAGCCAGGACTACGACAAGCTGCGCCATGTCTTCGACACGCTGACACCAGGCCTGGTGTTCGCCAGCGACGCCTCGCGCTTCGGACGCGCCATTGCCGCGGTCGTGCCGAAGGACGTCGAGATCGTGGTGCACCGCGGCTACGGTGGCGAGGGCGACACGGGCAAGGCGTCGCCCGAGCTTGCCGGCCGCCAGCTCACCTCTTTCGACAGCCTGCTCGCCACCCCCGCGACGCCGGCCGTCGATGCCGCCATGGCGGCCACCGGCCCGGACACGATCACCAAGTTCCTGTTCACCTCGGGCTCGACCAAGATGCCCAAGGCGGTCATCAACACGCAGCGCATGTGGTGCGCGAACCAGGTGCAGATCGCCCAGTCGCTGCCAGCACTGGCCGAGGAGCCGCCGGTGCTCATCGACTGGCTGCCGTGGAACCACACCTTCGGCAGCAACCACAACGTCGGCATCACGATCTATCACGGCGGCACGCTCTACATCGACGACGGCAAGCCGACGCCGGCGGGCATGGCGGAGACGCTGCGCAACCTGCGCGAGATCGCGCCCACGGTTTACTTCAACGTGCCGACCGGCTTCGAGGCCATCGCACAAGCGATGCAGACCGATGCGCAACTGCGCAAGACGCTGCTCTCGCGCGTTCGCATGTTCTTCTACTCGGGCGCCGGGCTGGCCCAGCCCGTGTGGGACCTGTTGCATGCCATCCAGGAAGCCGAAATCGGCGAGCGCATCGTCATGGCCACCGGCCTCGGCATGACCGAATCGGGCCCCTCCGCCATGTTCATCAACAGCCCGAACGTGCGGGCCGGCGACGTTGGCGTGCCGACCCCTGGCATGACGCTCAAACTGATCGAGGTCGACGGCAAGACCGAGGTGCGCTATCGCGGCCCCAACGTCACGCCCGGCTACTGGCGCTCTCCGGAAGCCACGCGCGAGGCCTTCGACGAAGAAGGCTTCCTCTGCACCGGCGACGCTGTGCAGTGGATCGACGAGGCCGACATCCACCGTGGCCTGCGCTTCGACGGCCGCATCGCGGAAGACTTCAAGCTGGCGACTGGCACCTTCGTGAGCGTCGGCCCGTTGCGCGCGAAGGTCATCGCAGCTGGCGCACCCTACGTTCAGGACGTGGTGCTGACCGGCATCAACCTGAAGGAAGTCGGTGCACTGGTCTTCCCGACGCAAGCCGTGCGCGCGCTCGCCGGCCTTCCGCCCGACGCAGCGATGAAGGACGTGGTCGAAAGCGCACCCGTGCAGGCTCAGATCCAGCAACTGCTCGACACGCTCGCCGCATCGAGCACGGGCAGCGCCAATCGCATCGCGCGCGCGCATGTCGTTTCCGAACCGCCCTCGATCGACAAGGGCGAAGTGACCGACAAGGGGTCCATCAACCAGCGCGCCGTGCTCAAGCACCGTGCCGCTCTGGCCGACGCCCTGCATGACGACACGCTTCTTTTCACGCTGAAGCCCCGATAAATCCACCAGGAGACACAAGCCATGAACATTCAAGGACAAGCCGCACTCGTGACCGGCGGCGCATCCGGCCTCGGAGAAGCCACGGCGCGCGAACTGGCGCGGCTCGGCGCCAAGGTCGCGGTGCTCGATGTCAATGCCGCGCTGGCCGAAAAGGTCGCCGGTGAAATCGGCGGCATCGCCTGCGTCTGCGACATCACGCAGGCCGACAGCGTCACGGCCGCGCTCGACAAGGCTGAAGCCGCGCACGGCCCCGCGCGCATCCTCATGAATGTGGCCGGCATCGGTAGCGCCAAGCGCATCGTCGGCAAGGACGGCAACCCCGCACCGCTCGAAGACTTCGTGCGCGTGGTCAACGTCAACCTCATCGGCGCCTACAACATCAGCCGACTCTATGCAGCGCGCTGCGCCAAGCTCGAACCGGTCGAAGGCGGCGAGCGCGGCGTGATGATGTTCACCGCCTCGGTCGCGGCCTTCGACGGCCAGGTCGGGCAACAGGCCTACAGCGCATCGAAGGGCGGACTGGTCGGCATGACCCTGCCTATGGCGCGCGACCTCGCGCAGCACGGCATCCGCGTGTGCACCATCGCACCGGGCCTGTTCGCGACGCCGCTGCTCAAGGAACTGCCGGAGCCCATCCAGCAATCGCTGGCCGCGTCGATCCCCTTCCCGCCGCGGCTGGGCAAGCCCTCGGAGTTCGCCGAACTGGCCTGCCACATCGTGACCAACGGCCACCTCAACGGCGAGGTGATCCGGCTGGACGGCGCGCTGCGCATGGCGCCGCGCTGAGCCTGAATATCCCATTTCAACGAAGAACCCAGGAGACATGACATGACCACCCGACGCCACTTCGTCCAGACTCTCAGCGCGGCCACCGCCCTCGGCGCGCTGCATCCGTTGGCCGCGCTCGCGGAAGCGCTCAACCAAGTGAAGATCCTGTACGGCTTCCCGGCCGGCAGCGCTGGCGACAGCGTCGCGCGGCGCGTCGGCGACAAGCTCGGCAACACCGCGTTCACCAAGAACGCGGCCGTGGTCGACAACCGGCCTGGCGCCGGCGGCCGCATCGCGCTCGAAGCGCTCAAGACATCGCCGGCCGACGGCTCGGTGCTTGCGGTTTCCCAAGCCTCGGCGCTGTCGACCTATCCGCACATCTACAGCAAGCTCAACTACACGATCAGCGACTTCGCGCCGATCTCGATCGGTGCCGTCATGACGCACGGCCTGGCAGTGGGTCCGATGGTGCCGGCGGAAGTGAAGACGCTGAAGGACTACATCGCATGGGCCAAGGCCAATCCGAAGGATGCCAGCTACGGTTCGCCGGGCGCAGGATCGACACCTCACTTCCTGGGCGCTCTGCTCGGCCTCAACAGCGGCACGGAACTCAAGCACGTTCCCTATCGCGGCTCCCTGCCTGCGGTGAACGACGTGGTCGGCGGACAGATCGCTTCCAGCATGACGCCGGCCGGCGACTATCTCCCCTTTGCCAAGGCCGGCAAGTTGCGCGTGCTCGCCACCTCGGGCAACAAGCGGGCACCCTACTTCCCCGACGTGCCCACGTTCGCGGAGCAAGGCTTTCCTGAAATCGTCGCCGAAGAATGGTTCGGCTTCATTGCACCGGCGAAGACACCCGCCAGCGTGATCACTGCCGCCAACGCGGCGATCACCACCGCGCTGAAGGACCCGGCCATCATCGAAGGCCTCTTCGCGGTCGGCCTCGTCGCGCAAGGCTCGACACCCGAGGAAATGAAGAAATCCATCCAGAGCGAGTACGAGCGCTGGGGTCCGCTGGTCAAGAAGATCGGCTTCACGGCCGAGTCTTGACGCGCCGACTTGCGATGAACTACCAGCCTCGCCCCGATGACGTGAGCTTCTTGTTGGACACGGTGCTCGGTGCCGCTCCGCGTCTCCGTGCCTTGCCACCGTTCGCGGAGGTCGATGACGCGCTGCAGGCGCAGGTCCTCGACGAGGCCGGCAAGTTCGTCGCCGAAGTCATCGCGCCATTGAACCGGACCGGCGACGAGGTCGGTTGCCGCTTCGTCGACGGCCAGGTCATCACGCCACCGGGCTTCCGCGAGGCCTATGGCGCCCTCGTCGAAGGCGGCTGGCTCGCACTCTCCGCCGCGACCGAAGACGGCGGCCAGGGCCTGCCCGCCGTCCTCGAAGCCGTTCTCTTCGAATGGCTCAGCGCGGCCAATCACGGGCTCACCATGGCGCCGGGCTTGCTGCATGGCGCCTACGAATGCCTCAAGCACCACGGCAGCGACGAACTGAAGCAGCGCTACCTCTCGAAGATCGCCACCGGCGAATGGCTCGCGACCATGTGCCTGACCGAAGCCCATGCCGGCAGCGACCTGGGCCAGGTGCGCACGCGCGCAGTTGCGCAGGCCGACGGCAGCTATCGCGTGGCCGGCGGCAAGATCTTCATCTCGGGCGGCGAGCACGACCTCACCGACAACATCGTTCACCTGGTGCTGTGTCGCTTGCCCGATGCCCCGGCCGGCCCCAAGGGCCTCTCGCTGGCGCTCGTACCCAAGGTGCTGCACGACGGTTCGCGCAACGCGGTGCATTGCGAGCGCATCGAGGAAAAGATGGGCCTGCACGGCAGCTCGACCTGCGTGATGCGCTTCGACGATGCCACCGGCTGGCTGATCGGCGAACCGAATCGCGGTCTGGCCGCGATGTTCGTGATGATGAATGCTGCGCGTCTGCACGTCGCGCTGCAGGGCATCGGCCTGCTCGACGCGGCCTGGCAAAAGGCCGACGCCTATGCGCACGAACGGCGTCAGATGCGCGCCCCCGGCCCGGCACCTGCCAGCCGCGGCGGCGAGCCGGCCGACCTCGTGGCGGAGCATCCGGCCATCCGCCGCATCCTCGACACCCAGCGCGCCTGGATCGATGGTGCCCGCGTGGTCGCCTACCGCACCGCCGTCCAGCTCGATGTGGCACGCCACGACATCGACCCCAAGGTGCGCGAGCGCGCCCAGCGCTGGTGCGCGCTCATCACGCCTGTGCTGAAGGCGGCCTGTACGCAGCAGGCCTTCCAGGGCGCGAGCGAATGCCTGCAGGTCTTCGGCGGCCACGGCTATGTGCGCGAATGGGGCATCGAACAGGTCGTGCGCGATTCACGCGTGACGATGATCTACGAGGGCACGAACGAGATCCAGGCCATCGACCTGCTGGTGCGCAAGGTGCTGGCCGATGGCGGCACCGGCATGTCGGCCGTGCTGATCGAACTGCGCGACGAGCTCGACGCCTCGCGCGAGATCGACGCCGACGTGCAGCGCCGTCTGGCGCAATTGCGCTACCTCACCACCACGATCGCGATGGCCGCGCACGCCGATGCGGCGCTGCCCTTCGAGGTCGCCGACGACTACCTGCGCGTCGTGATGCTCACCCTGCTCGCCTGGGCCTGGGCGCGCATCGAACACGCTGCCCCTGGCGACGCCCGGTGGTCCGCTCCTGCTGCGGCCTTCCGTCGCTGGGCACTGCCGGAGTTCGAGATGCGGCTCGGCATCGTCAAGCGGGCCTGCGAGTCGGTCACCGCACAGACCGTCGCCTGAGAGTCTCCCGACGGCCCTGAACGCAGTTACGCTCGGGGTCATGGCAGTCTCCCGCAAGAAATCCATTCCCACGGCCCCCACCCAGGCGCCGCGATCCGATCGGCTGGACACCCGCGTGCTCGAAGCGCTCGTCGGCTATAACGCCCGCCGCGCGTGGCTGATCGTCAGCCAGGTGTTCGCGGAGCGCATGGCTGCCTACGGGCTCAAGCAGGTCGACTTCTCGGTACTGTCGCTGCTGGCGCACAACCCGGGGGCCACATCGCGACAACTGTGCTCCACGCTGGACATCCTGCCGCCCAACCTGGTGAGCCTGATCGCCGGCATGGACAGCCGCGGGCTGATCGAGCGCCGACCCCATCCGCATGATGGCCGCGCCATTGGCCTCTACCTGACGCCGGCCGGCGAGGAACTGGTGCGCGAGGCCGAGCAGACGGTGGTGCAGCTCGAAGCGGACGCCAGCGCGCGGCTGACCTCACGCGAGCGCGAGACGCTGATCCGCCTGTTGCAGAAGATCTACCACTAGCCGAGCCTCGGAGGGGCTAGAAGCGCTCGGTGAGCACCAGCACTTCGTCCACGGCGCCGACGATCAGCTTCGGATCGGGGTAGTACAGCTCGCCATTGAAAGCCTGGCGAGAAAAGGCGCTGCGCGCGTCCGTATAGCGCGCCTTCGCAGCCACGAAACCCCTGCGCCGCCAACCCGGCTGCACGGCTTCGAGGTGTGCCCAGTGCTCGGGACCGAGCGAGGGGCACAGCGGAATCGGCCTGGCACGCTCACGCAGAAGAAGATCTCGCGCCTCGCGCGTGATCGGATCGAACTCGCGGGCCTTGTCGCGCCGACGCGCCAGAAGATTGGAAAGAAAGGTCGCGCCGAAGAGGCTCAACAGCGCGAGGCCGATTCCGAAGTCGATGGAGATCATGCGTGCACGCGCGCGTCACCAGAACTTCCACCACGGCGCCGGATTCGGCGACGCCGCCGGCGGCAGCGTTTGCAGTCCCGTGTCGCGGATGCGGCGGCGCTGCTCCGCCTCGAGTGCCTGGGCCAGGCGATGCGCGAGTTGGTCACCCTGCATGGCGCGGATGCGCCACTCCGACGCGAGGTTCTGGAGTTCGTCGTCCTGGAGAGCGGCGGGCGTCGTTGACGGTGCAGGCATGGCGAAATTCTGCACACGCCCGGGAATCGCGGCAATCGTAGAGGTTTGCATTACATCGTCTGGATCAGGCGATGAATCCGTCCCAGGTCAGCTTGAGTCCCGTCAGCAGCATGCCGAGGTAGACGAAGCGATAGAACCAGACGGGATCGATGCGGCGGGCGATGCGAATGCCCACCCACACACCCAGCGGCGCGATCGGCAGCAGCACGAGCGAGGTCGCCATGTTGCGCCAGTCGAGCAGGCCCAGCCATGCATAGGGCACCCACTTGCTCAGGTTCACGACGAAGAAGAAGTAGGCCATGGTCGCCGTGTAGGCCACCGGCGAGAGCCGCAGCGGAACGACGTACGCGGTAACCGGCGGCCCGCCTGCATGCGCGATGAAGCTGGTGAAGCCGCTGATGGTCGTCAGCACCGCGCCGGCCGTCTTCGACGGCAAGGGGTCGCTCGGCCGCGGCGGGAACAGCACCCGCTGCGCGAGGAACAGCAGCGTGAAGACGCCGACGATGCCCGCCACCGCGTGCGCCGGCAGCACCTTGAAGAGAAGCGTCCCGATCACCGTGCCTACAAGACCGCAGGGAATGAGAAACAGCAAGAGCCGGCGATCGAAGTCCCGGCGAAAGGCCGCGATGCCCAGCAGATCCATGAACAACAGCACCGGCATCAGGATAGCCGCCGCCTCCGGCACGGTGACGGCCAGCGCCATGAGCGGAACAGCGAGAGAGCCGAAGCCGGCGCCGAAGCCGCTCTTGCTGACGCCGAGCATGAGCACGGCGGGAACGGCGACTGCATAGAAATGCAGGTCGGTGATGATGGGGAGATTCAAAACGAAGCGGGACGCAGCTGCGGGAAAGCTACATTGTCCACGCATGAAGATCCTCGACGCCGACCAGACCCGCGCACATCTGAACTTTGAACGACTCGTTCCCGCATTGCGCGACGCTTTTGCCGGCGACGCGACGGTGCCGCCACGCCATGTGCATGCCGTGGAAGCCGGCAGCGACCGGGGCACCGTGCTGATCATGCCGGCGTGGAGCGACGCCGGCTACCTCGGCATCAAGACCATCAACATCTTCCCCGGCAATGGCGCACGCGGCTTGCCTGGGCTGCATGCGACCTATGTGCTGTACGACGCGCACACGGGCGTGCCGCTGGCGCAACTCGATGGCAACGAGATCACGGCCCATCGAACGGCCGCGGCGTCGGCGCTGGGTGCGTCGTACCTCTCGCGCAAGGATGCATCCACGCTGCTGGTACTCGGCACCGGACGTGTCGCGCGCCTGCTGCCGGCCGCGCATGCGAGCACGCGCTCGATCCGCAAGGTACGCGTCTGGAACCACCGGCCCGAGGGCGCGCGAGCACTGGCAACCGAATGGCGACACGCGGGTTGGGATGCGGACGCCGTCGAAGACTTGGCCGCCGGGGTGCGCACCGCCGACATCGTGAGCTGCGCGACGCTCGCCACCGCACCGCTGGTTCGCGGCGAGTGGCTCGCGCCCGGATCGCACCTCGACCTGATCGGCAGCTTCACACCCGCGATGAAGGAGGCCCATCCCTCCTGCTTCGCCGATGCGCGTGTGTTTGTCGACACAGAAGAGGCGCCGACCAAAGCCGGAGACCTGCTCGATGCATTCGCCGCGAATGCGCTCACGCCGGAAGGCATCCAGGCGACGCTGGCGCAGCTCTGCCGGGGCGAGCGACCCGGCAGGCTCTCGCCTTCGGAACGCACCGTGTTCAAGGCCGTCGGCAGTGCGCTCGAAGACCTCGCCGCAGCGACCCTCGTATGGCAAGGCGCCGCATCGGAAGCCGGATGAAGCTCACTCCACGGTGGCACCGGAGACCTTGATGATCTCGGCCCACTGGGCGCTCTCCTTGCGGATCAGCGCCGCGTACTCGGAGCTCCCGCCCAGGAGAGGCACCGCGCCTTCGACGCCGAGCCTCGATTGGAACTCTTCGGTCGCCGCGACCTTGAGCATCTGGCCCGACAGTTCCTTGACGAACGCTTGGGGCGTACTGCGCGGCGCGAGGATGCCGTAGGTCAAGGTGCTCTCGAACTTCGCGAGGCCCTGCACGCCGGACTCCGCCACGGTCGGCACATCCGGCAACGACGGCAGCCGCTTGCTTCCAGTGACAGCCACCGCGCGCAGGCGCCCGCTCTTGACCAGCGCCAATGCAGGCGGGATGACGCTGAACATCATCTGTACCTGCCCGCCCACCAGATCGGTCAACGCAGGCGCCGTGCCCTTGTAGGGGATATGGCTGATCTTCGCGCCGCCCTTCTGCCCGAACATCTCGCCGGTGAGATGACCACCGGTGCCGCTCCCGCTGGATGCGTAGTTGATCTTTCCGGGCTCTGCCTTCGCGGCGGCCACAAGATCGGCCACCGTCTTCACCGGCGAGCTTGCCGGGACGACCAGCAGCAAGGCCGAAGACGCGAACATCGCGACCGGCACGAGGTCCTTCTGCGTGTCGTACTTCAGCTGCCTGTAGAGCGCGGGGTTGATCGACACCGTGCCCGAATGCCCCAGCAGCAAGGTCGTGCCGTCCGGCGCGCTTCTCACCACGTATTCGGTGCCGAGGTTGCCGCCCGCACCGGGCTTGTTCTCGACCACGACGCCCTGATTGCGAAGCTCGCCGAGGCTCTTGGCCATCTGGCGCGCGAACACGTCGTTGCCGCCACCGGGGGTGAACGGTACGACGATACGGATCGGCTTGTTCGGAAATTGCTGTGCGCTGGCCGTGAATGGCAGCAAGGCATCGGCCGCCAGCGCGAAGGCGGCAAGACCGAGTTGACGACGCGACGATAGCGATCTGAAGGTCATTGGGAAGACGCCTAGTCGAGCGAGACGTTGGCCTTGCGGATCACGTCGCCGAAGCGCTGCGTCTCGCTCTGCACGAACTGGTTGAACTGATCGCGCGTCTGCGGGAAGGGCTCGTAGCCGAAGCTCTTGAACTTTTCCAGCACGTCCGGTTCCGCGAGTGCCTTCTCGATGTCGCGCTTGATCTTGTCGGTGACCGCCGCCGGCAGGCCCTTGGGCGCTGCGATGGCGTTCCAGCCGGTGACTTCGAAGCCCTTCGGACCGCCCGACTCAGCCACCGTCGGCACGTCCGGGAACGCGGAGACGCGCTGGGGTGCAGCCACCGCCAGGAAGCGCACCTTGCCCGCGCGCTGCAGCGGCCCGGCCGTGGCGCTGCTGCCGAGCGCGAAGGCCAGTTCACCGGTGGCGACCGAGGTGTAGAGCTGCGTCGTTTCCTTGTAGATCACGTGCTCCATCTGTGTGCCGGTGGCCGATTCGAACAGTTCCGACCCCAGGTGCACGGGATTGCCGACCGACCAGGAACCGTAGTTCAGCTTGCCGGGATTCGCCTTGGCGTCGGCGATCAGATCACCGACCGTCTTGTACTTGCTGTTGGTCGGCACCGTGAAGAAGAAGTAGGTCTTGAACAGCGGCAGCAGCGTGTCGAAGTCCTTGCCCGCGTCGTAGGGCAGCTTCTTGAACAGCGCCGGATACGCGGCCAGGTGCACGTTGTCGAGCACGATCAGGTCATGCCCGTCCTTGGCGCCGCGCTTGAACGCGTCGATCGCGATGAAGCCATTGCCGCCCGGCCGGTTCTCGACCACCACCGGTTGCCCCCAGGATCGCGACAGCTTGTCCGCGACGAGACGTGCAACGCCGTCCGGGCCGCCACCCACGGGAAACGGCGTGATGATGCGCACCGGCTTGGTCGGGAACTGCTGCGCGCTGGCCGTGACCGGCAGCAAGGCGGCAGCCGCGAGCGCAAGCGCTGCGACACCGAGTTGACGACGCTGGGAAGGCAATCTGAAGAACATGAAATTTCCTTGGGCATCGAGGCCCGTGAACGAGTGAAGAAAACGGAGGCGCGCGGCGGCCTGCAAGCACGCACACGCGGCAAAGCCCGGACACACGCGACGCGCGCCCAGGCCTGCGGATGGAATCAGACGATCAGACGCGCTCGAGGATGACCGCGATGCCCTGCCCCACGCCGATGCACATCGTGCACAGCGCGTAGCGGCCGCCGCCCTTGTGGAGCTGGTTGATGGCGGTGGTGGCAAGACGCGCACCGCTGGCGCCCAGCGGGTGGCCCAGTGCGATCGCGCCGCCGTTGATGTTGACGCGCGCGTCGTCGTCCTTCAGACCGAGCAGGCGCAGCACGGCGAGGCCCTGGGCGGCGAAGGCTTCATTGAGTTCGATCACGTCGATCTGATCGAGCTTCAGGCCGGTGAGCTTGAGCACCTTCTCGGTCGCGGGCGCCGGGCCGATGCCCATGACGCGCGGCGGCACGCCGGCAGTCGCCATGCCCACGACGCGAGCACGCGGCGTGAGGCCGTACTTGGCCGCATTCGCTTCGTCGGCGAGCAGCAGCGCAGCGGCGCCGTCGTTTACGCCGCTGGCATTGCCGGCCGTCACGCTGCCGTCGGGGCGAACCACGCCCTTGAGCTTGGCGAGCGCTTCCAGGCTGGTGTCGCGCGGATGCTCGTCCTTGGAGACCACGATCGGATCTCCCTTCTTCTGAGCCACGGTGACCGGCACGATCTCCGCATCGAAGAAGCCCGACTTCTGCGCAGCGACTGCACGCTGCTGCGATGCGAGCGCCATGCGGTCCTGCGCCTCACGCTCGATCTTGTAGTCGGTCGCGACGTTCTCCGCCGTCTCAGGCATCGAGTCGACGCCGTACTGAGCCTTCATCAACTTATTGACGAAGCGCCAGCCGATCGTGGTGTCGTACACGGCGTTAGCGCGGCCGAAGGCGCTTTCGGCCTTGGGCATCACGAAGGGTGCGCGGCTCATGCTCTCGACGCCGCCGGCGATCATCAGGCCGGACTCGCCCGCCTTGATGGCGCGGGCCGCGGTGCCGACTGCATCCAGCCCCGAACCGCACAGGCGGTTGATGGTGCCGCCACCGACTTCGAGCGGCAAGCCCGCGAGCAGCGCGGACATGCGAGCGACGTTGCGGTTGTCCTCGCCCGCCTGGTTGGCGCAGCCGAAGAGCACGTCGCTCACGGCTTGCCAGTCGACATTCTTGTTTCGTTCCATCAGGGCCTTGAGCGGCACTGCGCCCAGGTCGTCAGCGCGCACGCTGGAGAGCGAACCGCCGTAGCGGCCGAAGGGGGTGCGAACGGCGTCGCAGATGAAGGCTTGGTTCGTCATGGTGTGTCTCTCTGTTCCGTTGTCAGATGGCGATCGGCAGACCGATCAGCTTTTCGAGTTCGGCGTGCTCGAGGCCTTCGACCTTGTCGATCAGCTTCAGCCCCGACGGCGTGCATTCGATGGTCGCGAGATCCGAATACACGCGCTTCACGCAGCCGATGCCGGTCAGCGGATAGGTGCATTCAGCAACGATCTTGCTCTCGCCCTTCTTGGTGAGCAAATCCATCATGACCCAGGTCTGTTTGGCCCCGATGGCCAGATCCATCGCGCCGCCAACAGCGGGGATGGCGCCTTCCTCGCCCGTGCTCCAGTTCGCGAGGTCGCCGGTGGCGGAGACCTGGAAAGCGCCGAGCACGCAGATGTCGAGGTGGCCGCCGCGCATCATCGCGAAGCTGTCGGCATGGTGGAAGAACGCGCCGCCCGGAAGCAGCGTGACCGGCTGCTTGCCGGCGTTGATGAGGTCGTAGTCCTCCTGTCCTTCGGCGGGCGCGGGGCCCATGCCGAGGATGCCGTTCTCGCTGTGCAGAATGACTTCGCGGCCGGCCGGCAGGTGGTTGGCCACCAGCGTGGGCTGGCCGATGCCGAGATTGACGACGGCGCCGTCGAAGATGTCCTGCGCGACGCGCGCTGCGAGCTGGTCCTTGGTGCGGCGTGTGTAGTTGCTCATGGTCATGCTGCCTTCTTGAAGCCGCCGGCCTGCGTGGCGACGCGCTCGATCTTCACGATCTTGTTGACGAAGATGCCGGGCGTCACGATGGTCTCGGGGTCCATCTCGCCCAACTCGACGATCTCGTGCACGGTGGCGATCGTGCGATCGGCAGCCATCGCCATCACCGGACCGAAGTTGCGCGCAGCCTTGCGATAGGTCAAGTTGCCCCAGCGATCGCCCTGCTCGGCCTTGATCAGCGCAATGTCGCCACGAATCGGGTACTCCAGCACGAACTGCTTGCCGTCGATCTCGCGCGTCTCGCGGTCGCCCGCCAGTTGCGTGCCGAAGCCGGTCGGGCAGAAGAAGGCGCCGATGCCGGCACCGGCAGCGCGGATGCGCTCGGCGAGGTTGCCCTGGGGCACGAGTTCGAGTTCGAGCTTCCCGGAGCGATAGAGGCCGTCGAACACCTGGCTGTCCGCCTGCCGCGGAAAGCTGCAGATGATCTTGCGCACGCGGCCAGCCTTCAGCAGCGCTGCCAGTCCGACCTCGGCATTGCCCGCGTTGTTGTTGACGACGGTGAGGTCCTTGGCGCCCTGTTCGATCAGGCCGTCGATGAGTTCATTGGGAATGCCGGCGGTGCCGAAGCCGCCGATCAGCACCGTGGAGCCGTCCTGGATGCCGGCCATGGCATCAGCGACCGAACGAGCGATCTTGTTGATCATGAAATCTGTCTCCGGGAAGGAAGAAGGAAAGCCGAACGCCTTGGCTTGCAGATTGTCCGACTGGAACTGCTCTCTGCGATTTGTTCGCACACCGAACAGTTGTTCGTATAATGAATTCTAGAGGAGAACACTTCCGATGGCAACTCAGGAGACACACCCCGTTTCACCCTCGCCCGGCGACAGCTACGTGCAGTCCTTCGCGCGGGGGCTTCAGGTGATCCGGTCGTTCAGCGCGAGCGCCCCGCGCCAGACGCTCAGCGAGGTCGCCGCCGCGAGCGGACTCACTCGCGCCGGCGCGCGCCGCATCCTGCTGACCTTGCAGACGCTGGGCTACGTGGAGAGCGACGGCAGGCTCTTCAGCCTCACGGCGCGCATCCTGGACCTGGGCTTCGCGTACCTCTCGTCGATGCCGATCTGGAACCGCGCCGAGCCGGTGATGGAAGCGCTGGTACGGAAGGTGCAGGAGTCATGCTCGGCCGCCGTGCTCGAAGCGACCGATATCGTCTATGTGATGCGCGTGCCGACGCACAAGATCATGAGCATCAGCCTCGGTGTGGGCTCGCGCCTTCCGGCGTACTGCACGTCGATGGGCCGCCTGCTGCTGGCCGAACTCAAGGACGAGGAGATCCACGCGCGGCTTGCGGCATCGAACCGCGAAGCCCTCACCAAGCACACGGTGACCGACGTCGACGCGCTCTTCGCCAAGGTGGTGCAGGCACGGCGGCAAGGCTGGTGCCTCGTCAACCAGGAACTGGAAGAAGGCCTGGTCTCGATCGCCGCGCCGATCGTGGACCGCGCCGGCCGTGCGGTGGCCGCGCTCAATATCAGCGGCCAGGCCAACCGCACCAGCGCGAAGGTAATGCAGGAAACGATGCTGCCCGCGCTGCTTGCCTCGGCGAGCGAGATCTCCCGGTTGCTCTAGGGGCTCAGGCCTCGGATCGAATTCCGCGCATGATGTTGACTATCGCGTCGCTGCCCAGATGCAATAGCCGAGCAGAACCACCGCCGCGAAAAGGTCGGAGGCCATCGCCACGTTTTCAAGCCTGTTGCGATGGCCCTGCAACGCGTGGTTGATGCCAGCCAGTCCATAGAAGATGCCACCCGCAAGGGCCGCCGCGGCGACCCATCCCGTGGCAACGATGCTGAGAATCCCCACGATGCCGATGGCCGCGTTCGCGAAGCCCAGCTCCCGGACCACTAGCAGGACGTCGTCGCCCCCGATGCCGAGAATCTTTTCGGCCGTGTACCGCGGCTGCAGCATCTGCCGCAGCCCGGCCAGGAAAAGCCGCACGCCCACGGCCCAGAAGACGAACCACTTGCCGACAAGGAACCACCCGGGCTGCGCCTGATGCATGGCGACATCGACAAGGATCGATGCCAGCGGAAAGACAAGCATCAGTGCGGCAACGATGGCGTAGTACATGGTCGTCCTTGCTCCAGCGGCGGTCCAGCCGATCGGAATGGGGAGCGATTCTCCACATTGCCGGGCCGCGGCCGCACGGCCGGTTCGGCTACCAGCGCAAGGCCGCCGTGTGCACAGGCGCGTCCCACAAGGCCTTGAGCTCGTCATCGAGCAGCGTCACGGTCAGCGATGCGCCCGCCATGTCGAGCGAGGTCGTGTAGTTGCCGACCAACGAGCGCACCGGCGCGAGCCCATCGGCCTTCAGGCGCGTGCTGGCCGCGTGGTGCAGCAGGTACAGCTCCATCAGTGGCGTGCCGCCGAAGCCGTTGACGTGCAACAGCACTTCACGCCCCGCCTTGGGCTTCAGATCGCCGAGGATCGCATCCATCAGCAGCCGCACGATCTCGTTGGCCGGCATGTGCGTCGCGCGGCGCCGGCCCGGCTCGCCGTGGATGCCGACGCCGATCTCGATCTCGTCCGGGCCGATGTCGAAGGTCGGCCGTCCCGCCGCAGGGACCGTGCAGCTCGTGAAGGCCACGCCCATCGAGGCGGTCGCCGCGTTCACGCGATCGCCCAGCAGCTTGCACTCGGCGAGCGTCGCGCCCTGCTCTGCCGCGGCGCCGACCGCCTTCTCGACCACCAGCGTGCCGGCCACGCCGCGGCGGCCGGTAGTGTGGGTGGAGTTCTCCACCGCCACATCGTCGTTCACAAGCACGGTGGCGTTGTCGATTTCCAGCATCTCGCTCGCCATCTGGAAGTTCATGCCGTCGCCGGCGTAGTTCTTCACGATGAAGAGCACGCCCTTGCCCGATTCGGTGGCGGCCGCGGCGGCCAGCATCTGGTCGGGCGTCGGGCTGGTGAAGACCTGGCCGGGACAGGCGGCGTCGAGCATGCCGCGCCCAACGAAGCCAGCATGCAAGGGCTCGTGGCCCGAGCCTCCTCCGGAGATCAACGCCACCTTGTTCGTCGCGGCTTCGTGCCGCGCGACGAAGGTCGGCTCGAACTCGACGCGCAGCAACTGCGGATGCGCCTCCACCATGCCGCCGAGCGACTCGCGCAGCATGGTGTCCACGTCGTTGACAAACTTCTTCATGCGGTCTCCTTGAGCGTTTCGCACACGGCGGTGATGGCGACTTCGCAGGTCTTCGAGCCGGGGTCGATATGGCCGAGCGCGCGTTCGCCGAGGAAGGACGCGCGTCCCTTGGTCGCCGTCATGTCGCGCGTGGCGAGCATGTTGCGGTGCGCCTCGGCCGTGAGCTGCTCGCATAGCTCGGGCAGCGGCGCGCCCTCGTCGGCCAGCCGCTGCAGCATCCGCGACACGGGGATCAGCACATCGAGCATCGTCTTCTCGCCCAGGTCGGCCTTGCCGCGGCTCTTGATGGCTTCCACGCCCGCGACGAAGGCAGCGGCGAATTGCCGGCGATCGGGCTCCGCGACACCGTTCAAGCTCTTGCCCATCGCGATGAAGAAGCTCGATATCAGCGGGCCGGACGCGCCGCCGATGGTGGACAGCAGCTTGATGCCGATCTTGCCGAAGGCCGCTGCAGGCGGCAGCGGCGCCAGCTCGTCGCGCAGCGCCATCAGCACGTCGCAGCCGCGGCGCACGTTGATGAAATGGTCTCCGTCGCCGATGGCGCGGTCCAGCGATTCGATCTGGCTTTCGTTGGCGAGGATCGACGCTTGGACCGCCTCCAGCGCCCCGATGATGTGTTGCGTGTTCATGGCATTCCAATACGGCGACCGGCCGCGTCGAAGAAAAGACAGTGCTCGGCCGGAAAGCCGAAGCGCGCCTGGGAACCCGGCGCGAGCGGCTCGTCGAGCATCACGCGCGCGTGCACCTCCACGCCGTGCCGCTCGGCCACGAGCTGGTGCTTGACGAGCGAGCACTCGATGACCTGAAAACCCGGCGCCTCGCCATCGGGCGACAGGCGCACGTCCTCTGGGCGGATCGCGACATGCGCGGTGCCGACGGGCGCGCGCCCGTCGAACCACTCTGCGGGCAGAACGTTGATGGCCGGCGAACCCAGGCGCTGTGCCACCGGCAGCGTGTGCGGATCACCGTAGACCTCCAGGGGCGTCCCCACCTGCTGCAGCACGCCGCCCTCGAGGATGCCGATGCGATCAGCCATGGTGGTGGCTTCCACGTGGTCGTGCGTCACGTAGATCACGGTCGCGCCGGTGCTGCGCTGCAGGCGGCGCAATTCCACGCGCAGTTCCTCTCGCAGCTGCGCGTCGAGGGAAGACAGCGGCTCGTCCATCAGGAAGACCCGGGGACGCCGCACCAGCGCGCGGCCGATCGCCACGCGCTGCATCTCGCCGCCGGAGAGTTCCGTGGCGCGCCGCGCGAGCTTGCCCTCGATGTGCAACATCGCGGCCACTTCCTCCACGCGGCGCTTCACCTCGGCCGGCTCGCTGCGCCGCAGCGGCGAGCGCAAGGGGAAGGCCAGGTTGTCGAACACCGAAAGGTGCGGATAGAGCGAGTACTGCTGAAACACGAAGGCGCAGTCACGGCTCGCCGGCAGGCTGTCGGTGATGTCACGCCCGTCCATGCGGATGCGGCCCGCATCCGGCCGCTCCAGCCCGGCGATGAGCCGCAGCGTGGTGGTCTTGCCCGCACCACTCGGCCCGAGCAGCACCACGAACTCCCCGTCAGCGACGCTGACGCTCAGGTCCACGACCGCCTTGACGTCGCCGAACGACCGGCTGATGCCGGCAAGTTCAATGCTGGCCATGGCGTTTCGCCTCCAGGTGCAGGCGCGTCGTCGCGCTGGGGAGCAGTTGTTCGCTGGCGGCGTCGAAGAGCACCAGCCGGTCGGTATGGAAGCCGATGACAACGCGGTCGCCGGGAACGGGGCGCTGTGCCTTGTCGATCACCGCCTTCAGCACGCCGGCCGCGGTCGCAAGGTCGGCGACCCAGTGCGATCCGAAGTACTCCACGTGCCGCACCTCGGCCGGCATCCCGCCGCCCTCCACTCCGACGCTGACGTGCTCCGGCCGCACGCCGAGCACGGCGGTGGCCGAGTCGGCCTCGATGCGCGGCACGTCCACCATGGCGCCTGCCAGCGACACCGACGCATCGCCCGCGCGCACCGCGCCCGCAATGGGCACGAAGTTCATCGGCGGCCGGCCGATGAAGCGCGCCACGAACATGCAGCTCGGAAAGTTGTAGATGGCGCCGGGCTCGTCGGCCTGCAGGATGTCGCCCTGGTTCATCACGACGATGTGATCGGCCAGCGCCATCGCCTCGTTCTGGTCGTGCGTGACGAAGACGGTGGTGGTCTTCAGGCGCTCGTGCAGCTTGCGCAATTCCACGCACATCAGCTCGCGGAATTCGGCATCGAGCGTGCCAAGCGGCTCGTCCATCAGGAAGGCCTGCGGCTGTCGCACGATAGCGCGGCCGAGCGCAACGCGCTGCCGGTCGCCGCCCGAGAGCCCGCCGACGCGCGAGCCGAGTAAATGCTCGATGCGCAGGATCGACGCAGCGTCCGCCACGCGCCGGTCGATCTCGGCGCGCTTCAATCCCTCGTTGCGCAACGGAAACTCCAGGTTGCCGCGCACGCCGAGGTGCGGGTAGAGAGCGAAAAGCTGGAACACCATCGCGATGTCGCGCTCGCGAGGGCGCAGGTAGGTCACGTCCTGGCCCGCAAGCGTGATCGAGCCCGAGGTCGGGAATTCGAGGCCCGCCAGCATGCGCAGCGTGGTCGTCTTGCCGCAGCCCGAGGGGCCGAGCAGCACGACGAACTTGCCGTCTTCCAGCGTCAGCGTCGAATCGCGTACAGCGACGAAATCGCTGAAGCGCTTGTGCAGTTTCTCGATGCGGATCTCGGCCATGCTGTTCTCTCAGGGCAGCTTGCCCGCGACGGTATAGCCCGCCACGCCCGCGAGCAGCACCGCGAATGAGTAGCTGTAGATATCCAATGACCAAGGTTGCATCAGCATGACCAGGCCGAGTCCGATGAGCACCATGCTGGCCGGCTCCCAGCGGGAGCGGCGCAGCCAGCTTCTTGTCGACGCTTTCATTTGCGAATCGCTCCGAAGGTGATGCCGCGCAGCAGGTGCTTGCGCAGCAGGATGGTGAATACCAGCACCGGCAGCAGGAACAGCGTGGTGCCCGCCGCCATCGCCGGCCAGTCGAGCCCACCCTCGCCGATGATGGTCGGGATGAAAGGCGGAGAGGTTTGGGCCGTGCCGCTGGTGAGCAGCAGCGCGAAGGCGTATTCGTTCCACGCGAAGATCAGGCAGAAGATGGCGGTCGTCGCGATGCCCGTGGCCGCCTGCGGCAGCACCACCTTGATGAAGGCCTGGAAGCGCGTGTAGCCGTCGACCATCGCGGCCTCTTCGTACTCGCGCGGAATTTCGTCCATGAAGCCCTTGAGCAGCCACACCGCGAGCGAGAGATTCACCACCGTGTAGAGCAGGATCAGGCCGAGGTGCGTGTCGGAGAACCCGACCGCGCGGTACATCAGGTAGATCGGTATCGCCACCGCGATGGGCGGCATCATCCGCGTCGAGAGGATGAAGAACAGCAGGTCGTCCTTGCCCGGCACCCTGAAGCGCGAGAAGGCATAGGCTGCCAGCGTGCCCAGCACGACCGAGAGCAGGGTCGAGCCGAAGCCGATCAGCACCGAGTTGAGGTAGCGGTCCGAGAAGCGCGACGGACCGGCGAGGATCATCTGCTGCTCGCGCACCAGCCCTTCGTACCACGTGGCGGGCGGCGGCAGAGCCGCAAGCTCCTGCGAACTGACGCGCGAGCGCGTGGTGAAGAGGTTGACGTATCCGATCAGGGAAGGCTGCGTGATGACCCGGGGCGGATAGGCGATCGAATCCTGCGGCGTGCGGAAGCTGGTCATGAGGATCCACACCAGCGGGATCAGGGAGATCAGCGCATAGGCGACTACGACAAAGCCCGCAAAGGTCTTCGCGCGCGACGTCGGATCGAGCGGCGAGTGAACGGTACTTTTCATCTCTGCTTCACCCGGTCGAGGAATCGCACCGTCACGAGCGAGAGCCCGTAAATCGACACGAAGAGGATGATCGCCAGCGCCGAGCTGTAGCCCGTGCGCCACTTCTCGAAGGCCTCGCGCTTGAGCTTGATCGACGCCAGTTCGGTGACCGAGCCCGGCCCGCCGTTGGTGAGCTGGTCCACGAGGTCGAACATCTTGAAGTTCTCGATCACGCGGAACAGCACCGCCAGGACGATGAAGGGCATCACCATCGGCAGCGTGATGCGCCAGAACTTGGTCCATTCGCTCGCGCGGTCGATCTCGGCCGCCTCGTAGAGATAAGGCGGGATCGAGCGCAGGCCGGCCAGCAGCAACAGCATCACGTAGGGCGTCCACATCCAGGTGTCGACCAGCACGATGGCCCAGGGCGAGAGCGTCGTGTCGCCCAGCATCGTGAAGCTCCCCGCCAGCCCCAGGGGCGCGCGGAAGAAGTTGACGATGTAGTTGAAGATGCCGTACTGCGGCTCGAAGAAGTATTTCCAGAAGGTGCCGACCACGGCCGGCGCCAGCATCATCGGCAGCAGGATCGCGGTGCTCCAGAAGCTGTGCGTGCGAAAGCGCCTGTTGAGCATCAGCGCCAGGCCGAAGCCCAGCAGCAGCTGCAGCGTGATCGAGCAGGTGAGGAAGTGCGCAGTGGCGCGCATGTTCTCCCAGATCGATTCGTCGTTGAGCACCCGCGAGTAGTTGCTGATGCCGACCCATAGCACGTCCGCGCCCGGCCGGTTGGCGCGGAAGTTGGTGAACGACAGCCAGATCGTCCAGATCAGCGGAAAGATGTTGAACGCCAGCAGCAGCAGGATCGTCGGGCCGACGAAGAGCCATGCCAGCGCGCGGTCGGAGAGGCCCTGGCCGGGGAGCCGGCGGCTCTTGCTCTCCGCACCGCGTATCACGGTATTGTCAATGTGGACGAAGGCCATGAGACGGCGCCGAGTGTCAAGGCTTGATCTTTCCGTCTTCCTTGAACACCTCGGTCCAGTCCTTGAGCAGGCCGTCGAGTGCTTCCTGCGGCGTGCCCTTGCCTGCGACCACATAGTCATGCGTCCGCTTCTGCATCGCGAGCAGCAGTTGCGCGTAGGTCGGCTCCTGCCAGAAGTCCTTGACGATCTTCATCGAGTCGAGGAACACCGGCGCGTACGAAGTGCTCTTGTCGAATCCAGGCTTGGAGAGCACCGCGTTGTGGCACGAGAAGCCGCCCGCATCCCACCACTTCTGCTGAACCGCAGGCTGCGCGAACCACTTGATGTAGTCGAGCGCCAGGTCCTTCTTGTCCGAGTACTTCACGACCGAGATGCCCTGCCCGCCCAACTGCGCCGCGGCGATCTTGGCCTTGGGCATGGTGAAGAAGCCGGTCTTGTCGCCGCCCACGTTCGGGTCCTTCGCGATGCCGGGGAAGAAGGCGATGAAGTTCATCTGCATCGCGACCTGGCCCGACTTGTAGGAATCGAGGTCCTCGGTCATGTAGGCGTTGGAATGCCCGGGTGGCGTGCAGCAGTCGAAGAGTTCCTTGTAGAACTTGAGTCCGGCCACGGCCTCCGGTCCATTGATGTAGCCCTTCATGTCATACGGCTTCTTGGGGTTGTCGTACTGCATGCCGTAGGCGTACATGGTGTTCGTCACGCCCATGGTGATGCCTTCGGACCCGCGCTCGGTGTAAATGGCGGCGCCGTAGACCTTCTTGCCGTCGATGGTGCGGTTCTGGAAGAACTGGCCGATCTGCTTCAGTTCGTCCCAGGTGGTCGGCGGCGCAAGCTCGCGGTTGTACTTGGCCTTGAACTCGGCCTGCAGCTCCGGCTTGGCAAACCAGTCCTTGCGGTACGTGAAGGCCACCGCATCGCCCATCGCGGGCAGCGCCCAGTAGTTCTTCGTGCCCTTGGGCCAAGTCGAATAGCCCTCGACGGTGGCCGGCATGAAGTCGCTCATCTTGATCCCGTTCTTGTCGAAGAACTCGTTGAGCTGGATGTAGTGGCCCTCGGTCGCGGCCGAACCGATCCACTGGCTGTCGCCGATCAGCAGGTCGCAGAGCTTGCCCTTGGAGTTGAGCTCGTTGAGCATGCGCTGCGCGAAGTTGGGCCAGGGAACGAACTCGTATTTCATCTGCACGCCGGTCTGGGCGGTGAAGTCCTTCGAGAGCTCGACCAACGCGTTGGCCGGATCCCAGGCCGCCCAGCACAGCGTGAGTTGCTTGGCCTGGGCCTGCGCCGCACCCGAAGCCAGGGCCAGCGCCGCGACGAGCGCAGTGCCGACAGTCGATCGCTTGTTCAACCACTTCATTGCTCATCTCCTGTGTGAGGACAGGCGGCTCGCGCCGCGAAGAGGGATGCGCCATTCGTCGGTCAGGCGCCCTACCGGCCTACGCCCGCTCCGCCCCTCGGCGACAGCGGTTCGGCTTGATGGAAGAATAAAAAGAGCATTAAATAAATCAATCAATGCAAACCCTAGGACATCAACCGTGGGTGATGCGATTCTTCGCCGGTCCGGGATAGCCCGGGGAGGCGATGCGGCAGACTTCGACGACACTGCTGATTGATTTATTGAGGCTATTTTCAGGTTTGGCTACTTCCGTCACCATCACCCAGATCGCCGAGACAGCCGGCGTCAGCACCGCCACCGTCGACCGCGTGCTGAACAACCGCCCCGGCGTCAATCCCGCCACCGTGCAGCGCGTGCGCGAGGCGATGAAAGGCCTGGGCGCCGCCGCGCCGATGCGCGGCAGGCCGCGCTCTACCGACAGCTACCGCTTCGCTTTCGTGCTGCCCTCCGCACGGCGCGGCTTCTTCGACCTCGTGGACCGCGTCATCGCGCAAGCAGCGGGCGACTTCCGCCACCAGCACATCACCGAGGTCACACGCCGCCTGTCCGCCACCGAGCCCACCGCGTTCGCCGACGAGTTGGCGCGCCTGTCGGACATGGACGGCGTCGCACTCCTCGCCCCGGACACACCCGCGGTGAAGCTCGCCGTCAATGAACTCGTGCGCTCCGGCGTGCACGTCGTCACGCTGTTCTCCGATGTCGCGGGCTCCATGCGCGAGACCTTCATCGGCGCCGACAACCGCGCCGCCGGCCGCACCGCCGGCCTGCTGCTGGGACGCGAGGCGCCCGCCGGCCAGGGCCATTGCGCGCTGCTTTCGCCTGCCACGCGCTATGCGGCCGAGATCGACCGCGGCATCGGCTTCGCACAGGTGCTGGAGGAGCGCTTCGCGGGCGCGAAGCTGCTGCGCGTGGACGACATGCCTGAATCGGAAGACGAGGCCTACCGGCGCGCGCGCGAGGCGCTCGATCCGCAAGCGACGGGTGGCCGCCTCACGGCGGTCTATAACGTCGGCCCCGGCAGCCACGGCGTGCACCGCGCGCTGGCCGAACACGGCTACGACGCCTCGCTCGGCATGGTGGCCCATGACCTTCTGGATGTGCACCGCTCGATGCTGATCTCCGGCGCGCTGAGCTTCGTGCTGCACCAGGACGTGCACTACGCGGTCACCACCGCCGCGCGCGTGCTGCGCGCCCTGTGCGAAGGCGTGCGCGGGGCACTGGCGGTCAGCAACCCGCGGGTCGACATCCTGACTGCGGAAAACCTCGCATGACAGCCGCGTCCCACGGCCTCACGATGCCCTTCCCTGACCGAGCTTCCTTCGAGGACACACCACGATGAAGAAATTCATCAACTACGTCGACGATGCCATCGTCGAAAGCCTGTCGGGCCTGGCTTCGGCGCATGCGGATCTGCTGCGCGTCGAGTTCGACCCGACCTTCGTCGCGCGGCGCGTGCCCAAGCGCGACGCGGTCGCCGTCGTGTCCGGCGGTGGCTCGGGCCATGAGCCGCTGCACACGGGCTACGTGGGTCTCGGCATGCTCGACGCGGCCTGCCCGGGGCAAGTGTTCACATCGCCCACGCCCGACCAGTGGCTGGCCGCGGCGCACAGCGTGAACGCCGGACGCGGCGTGCTCTTCATCGTCAAGAACTACGCCGGCGACCGCCTCAACTTCCAGATGGCGAGCGACATGCTGGTCGACCTCGATCACCTGATGGTGGTGGTCGACGACGACGTCGCCATCGAGCATTCGATGCACGCGAGCGGCCGCCGCGGCGTGGCGGGCACGATGATCGTCGAGAAGATGGTGGGCGCCGCGGCCGAGGCCGGCGCAGACCTGTTCGACTGCAAGGCGCTGGGCGACCGCATCAACGGCGGCACGGCATCGATGGGCGTGGCGTTCAACAGCTGCATCGTGCCGGCATCGGGCGTGGCGACCTTCGAGATCGGCGAGCAGGAAATGGAGCTGGGCGTGGGCATCCACGGCGAGCCGGGCCGGCAGCGCATGCCTTTCGCGCCGGCGGCGGGCATCGTCGACCTGCTGCTCGACCCGATCCTCAAAGACCTGTCGCTCGCGCGAGGCCGCGAGGTGCTGCTGCTGGTCAACGGACTCGGCGGCACGCCCCTGATGGAGCTTTATCTTCTGCACCACCACGCGCGCCAGCGGCTCGCGGAAGAAGGGCTGGAGGTGGTGCGCACGCTGGTCGGCAACTACACGACCTCGCTGGAAATGGCCGGTGCTTCGCTCACGGTGACCGCGCTGGACGACGAAGCCAAGCGCCTGTGGGATGCGCCGGTGCACACCACCGCCTTGCGCTGGTAGGCCCCTGCCAAGGGTTCTCACCTAGAGGACATTCCCCGATGCCTTCTGGTTTGCCCACTGGTAAAACCACGGCATGACAACAAGGCCTCCACAACCCTTGATCACGCGCACGCCCGAATCCGAAGGAACCGGGTTCGCCAAGGTGTTCGCTTTCCTGCGGGACCGGCTTCTCGAAGGAAGCATCCGCTCGGGCGACCGCCTGATTCCCGAGCGCGAACTGGCCCTGCAACTGGGCGTGAGCCGCCCCATCGTGCGCGAGGCGCTGCGGGCGCTGGCGATGCTCGGCGTGGTCGAGATCCGCGAGCGCGTCGGCACGGTGGTGCGCAAGCCCGACGTATCGGTGCTCGGCGACTTCTTCGCCTTCTCGATGGCGCAGCAGGCGGACATCGTCGACGACGTCATGCAGGCGCGCATCGCGATCGAAGTGCAGGCCATCCGCCTGGCGTGCCGGCATGCAACGACGTCCGATCTCGAGCGCATTGCCGCAGCGGTCGACCACATCGAGGCCACCGTCAACGACTCCGACGAGGGCAGCCGCGCCGACTACGAATTCCACACGGCGCTGGTGCGCGCCAGCCGGTCCGAGACGCTGATGCAGCTCTACGCCGCGATGGCGACTTTGCTGATGCGCTCGCATCACGAGCGCCGCGACGTCGTGGGCGGCGATCCCGCCGTGAAGCAGTATCTGGTCGAGGACCACGCCCGCATCTTCCAGGCGCTGGTCTCGCGTGACGAGGACCGCGCCGACCAGGTGCTGCGCAAGCACTTCAGCATCGGCGACGAATACCGCCGCAATGCAGCAGCCGAGCCCGCAACCCGCGGCCGCCCGCCTGCACGCAAGGAACCGGCGTGAGCAACCTGGACTTCGGGGTCGTCCTCGAGCGCTGGCCGCTGTTCGTCGAAGGCGCCTGGCTCACCATTCAACTGGCGCTGGTCGCAACGCTCGCCGGCTTCGCCATCGGCACGCTGTGCGCCGTCGGCCGCAGGGGCCGCAACGCCACGGTGGCGCGCATCTGCGGCGCCTACGTGGAACTGATCCGCAACACGCCGCTGCTGGTGCAGATCTTCCTCGTCTACTTCGGTCTGTCGAGCCTGGGCATGTCGCTGTCCGCGTTCACGGTGGCGGTCATTGCGCTGGCGGTCAATGCCGGCGCCTACGCCACTGAGATCATGCGTGCCGGCTTCGACTCGGTGAACCGCAGCCAGATCGAAGCCGCCGAGTGCCTCGCCCTGTCGCGCATCCAGGTTTATTGGCATGTCGTGCTGCTGCCGGCCATGGAGCGCGTCTACCCGGCACTGACCAGCCAGTTCGTGCTGCTGATGCTCGCCTCCTCCATCTGCTCGCAGATCTCGGTCGAGGAACTCACAGCAGTCGCCAACCACGTGCAGTCCGACACCTACCGGCCGCTGGAGACCTTCGTCATCATCGGCGCGGGCTACATCCTGTTGTCCCTGCTCATGCGGCTCGGCTTCTGGGGCGTGGGCGCGATGCTGTTTCCGCGCCGTCGCAGGCTGGGCACCGCGCTGTGATGACCGCCACCGCCTTCAACGCCAATCACTTCGGGTTCCTGCTGCAGGGCGCGATGTGGACGCTGGTCCTCTCCCTGATCGCCTTCGTCGGCGGCGGCATCTGCGCCTTCATCGTCGCGCTGGCGCGGGTCTCGCCGCACCGGTCGGTGCGCGTCACGATGGGCCTGTGGGTGCAGCTCGTGCAGGGCTCGCCCCTGCTGGTGATCATGTTCCTCGCCTACTTCGGCCTGCCGACCCTGGGCATCAAGGTGTCGGCACTGGCCGCGGCCGGCGCATCGCTGACGATCTACGTGTCGGCCTACCTCGGCGAGATCTGGCGTGCCGCGATCCAGGCGGTGCCGCGTCCGCAGTGGGAAGCCGCCGAGTGCCTCGCCCTGAGCCGGACTCAGCGCATGGTCAAGGTCGTGCTGCCGCAGGCCGTGCGGCTGGCGACGCCGCCCACGGTCGGCTTCATGGTGCAGATCATCAAGAACACCTCGCTCGCCTCGGTGGTGGGCTTCGTCGAGCTCGCCCGCTCGGGGCAGATCATCAACAACTCGATCTTCGAGCCCTTCATCGTGTACCTCGTGATCGCGGCGCTCTACTTCGCGCTGTGCTATCCGCTGTCGGTCTGGAGCCGCCGGCTCGAGCGTCGCGCGGGCTCCGCTTCGGCCGCGCCGACTTCACTGTCTTCCCATGAACCCATCCTCACGCAACCCTGATGGCGCTTCGGCGCCGGTCGTTCGCCTGCACGACGTCCACAAGAGCTTCGGCGCACTCAAGGTGCTCGAAGGCGTCGGCTTCGAGGTCGACCGCGGACAGGTCACGGCCATCATCGGCCGCAGCGGATCGGGCAAGAGCACGGCGCTGCGCTGCATCGACCGGCTCGAACGCATCGACAGCGGCGAGATCGTCGTCTGCGGCCATCGCGTCGACGCTCCGGACATCGACCTCAAGGCGCTGCGGCTCGACGTGGGCATCGTTTTCCAGAGCTACAACCTCTTTCCGCACCTGACGATCGAACAGAACATCACGCTCGCGCCGCGCTCGGCCAAGGGCGTCTCCAAGAGCGAGGCGCGCGCCATCGCGCACGAGGTGCTCGCCAAGGTCGGCCTCGCGGACAAGGCAGCCAGCTATCCCGAGCAGTTGTCTGGCGGCCAGCAGCAGCGCGTCGCGATCGCCCGCTCGCTGGCGATGCAGCCCAAGGTCATGCTGTTCGACGAAGTGACCTCGGCGCTCGACCCCGAACTCACCGGCGAAGTCCTGCGCGTCATCGAGGACCTGGCCGCCGGCGGCATGACCATGGTGATGGTCACGCACGAGATGGCGTTCGCGCGCAAGGTCGCGGACCAGATCCTCTTCATGAACCGAGGCAGGGTCTGGGAGCGCGGCGGCCCGGAGATCCTGTCGTCACCCCAAACCGCCGAACTTCGGCAGTTCGTAGCCAGCGAGCTCTGAAGGCTCGCATTCACCCAAGACCCTGGAGACAAACCGATGAAGACCCACCATTCCCTGATCACGCTGCTCGCCGCCGCGTGCCTGACTTTCGCCAGCGCCGCCCATGCGGACCTGCTCGACGATGTCATGAAGGCCAAGAAGATTCGCATTGCGACCGACTTCTCGATCCCGCCGTCGGGCATGCTCGACAAGGACCTCAAGCCGACCGGCTCGGACGTCGAGACCGCGCAACTGCTGGCCAAGGATTGGGGCCTGGAGTTGGAGTTCGTGCAGACCACCGGCGCCACCCGCATCCCGAACCTGCAGACCGGAAAGGCCGACATCGTCGTCTCGACGCTCTCCGTGACGCCCGAGCGCCAGAAGGTCATCGACTTCTCGAAGCCCTACGCCGCGCTGGTGTCGATGATCGGCGCCCGCAAGGATCTCCCGATCAAGGATTGGGCGGACCTGAAAGGCAAGTCCGTCACCGTGACGCGCGGCACCACGCAGGACACCGAGCTCACCGCCATGGCGAAGGACAAGGACTTCAAGGTCGTGCGCTATGACGACGACGCCACGATGGTCACCGCGGGCGTCAGCGGCCAGGCCGACATCGTCTCCACTTCGGTGACGATCATGAATCAGATCACCGCGAAGAACCCGCAACGCCCGTTCGAGCAGAAGATCGTCCTGCGCAACCTCGACCTCGCCGTCGGCGTGAAGAAAGGCGAGGAGCGCATGGTCGCCAAGCTCAACGAATGGGTGACGGCCAATCTCAAGAACGGCAAGCTCAACGCCATCTACAAGAAGTTCCACGGCAGCGACCTGCCGGCGGCCATGATTCCCTGAACCACCCACTACTGAAGAAAGAATTCCATGCGTCTCGTCATCGGATCGGACCACGCAGGCTGGGCGCTCAAAGGCGCCATCGTCGACCACATCCAGAAGCTCGGCCATGAGGTCGTCGACGTCGGCAGCCATGACGACCAGCCGGTCGACTTCCCGGATGTGGCGCGCGCGGTAGCCGCGAAGATCGTCGCCGGCGAAGTCGAGCGCGGCATCATGGTGTGCGGCACCGGCGTCGGCGCGTCGATCGCGGCCAACAAGATGAAGGGCATCCGCGCCGCCGTCTGCCATGACGTGCACTCGGCCCACCAATCGGTGGAGCACGACGACGTCAATGTCATGTGCATCGGCGCGCAGATCGTCGGCCCCTGGCTGGCGGCGGACCTGATCACCGCCTACCTGCAGGCGCGCTTCGCCATCGAGGACGAAGATTTCCGGCGCCGCGTGGAAAAGCTCCACGCCATGGACGCCGAGGCTTGACCTCGGAAGTGCCCATGCCAGAGATCGTCGTATTCGGCAGCCTCAACATGGACCTCGTGGTCCGTGTGCCGCGCGTGCCGGGCGCGGGCGAGACCCTGCAGGCCCATTCGTTCATGAACAACCCGGGCGGCAAGGGCGCGAACCAGGCCGTGGCCTGCGCGCGCCAGGGAGCCCGGGTGGCGATGGTCGGGCGTGTCGGCGACGACGCGTTCGGGCTTTCGCTGAAGGCATCGCTGGCAGGCGATGGCGTCGAGGTCGAGCACGTCGCGCTGGCGGCAGCTTCGACCGGCGTGGCGCTGATCATGGTCGACGACAGCGCGCAGAACCGCATCGCGTTGATCCCGGGCGCCAATGCCTTCGTAGGTGCTGAAGACATGCAGCGCCTGCAGAGCGATCTGGCAACGGCGCGTCTGCTGCTGTTGCAGCTCGAAGTGCCCATGCAGGCCGTCGTGGATGCGGCCGAGCTTGCGCATTCGCGCGGCTGCACCGTGGTGATGAACCCCGCCCCGGCCGAAGCACTCCCCGATACGCTGTGGAAGCTCGTGGACATCCTCGTGCTGAACGAAACAGAAGCCTCGATGCTGAGCGGCATCGCGGTGCACGACAAGAACGGTGCCGCCCGCGCTGCCGACGCATTGCGCCGCCGAGGCCCGGCGTGCGTGATCCTGACGATGGGCAGCGATGGCGTGATGGCCTGCGACGCAGGTGGCTGTCGTCACTTCGATGCATTGGAGGTGAAGGCCATCGACACCACCGCGGCCGGCGACACCTTCATCGGGGCGCTGTGCGCGGCGCTCGCCAGGGGCGAAGCGATCGATGACGGCATCGCGCTGGGCATCCAGGCCGCAGCCGTGTGCGTCACGCGCGCAGGCGCGCAGGCGTCGATCCCGCGTCGCGAAGACTTGTCGGCGCTGCCGGCAGTGGGGTGTCCCACCGTTGTGACGTTCGACTGAAGCGCATCGGAGGTCTAGACTCTTCCGCCCCGGCTTGCCAAGCCGCAACGAGGGCTACACCATGTCCACCTTCATTTCGCTCGTCAACTTCACCGACCAGGGCATCCGCAACGTGAAGGAGTCGCCCAATCGCGCCGAGGCATTCAAGGGGCTCGCGACCAAGCTGGGCCTGAGCATCAAGAGCATGTACTGGACATCGGGCACCTACGACCTTGTGATCGTGACCGAAGGCTCCGATGAAGCTGCAATGGCCGGGCTGCTCAGCGTCGGCTCGCTCGGCAACGTCCGCTCGCAGACGTTGCGCGCCTACTCCGCCGACGAGATCAAGAAGATCATCGCCCTGATGCCCTGAACTCAGGCCGGCTTGACGGCCGTGTACTCGGAGAAGATGCCGAGCTCGACGTGCCGCTTCACGTCTTCGAAACCGGCCGCGCGCAACGCGCTCATCACCGATTCGGGCGGAATGCAGGCCTCGATCGTGTCCCAGTAGTAGCGCCACAGTTCGGAGGTGTCGTGGCGCCGTGCCACGGCCTTGGCGATCAGCGGCACGACGCTGCGCATGTAGGCCTTGAGCACGACGGTGCCCACGCGTCCGGCCGGCTTGGTGATCTCGAGCACCACGAGGCGCCCGCCCGGGCGCAGCACCCGGTGGAACTCCGCGAAGGCCGCGTGCACATCCGCGATATGCCGCAGCGCATAACCCATGCTCACGAAGTCGCTGCTGGCGTCGGGCCGCGGCAGCGCCTCGGCCCGCCCGCGGACGAGTTCGACGTCGGGCAATGCGACCTCGCCCATCATCCCGGGACTCGGGTCGACGCCAACCAGATGGCCACCAGGCCCGATCAGCGTCAGCGCCTCGCGCGCGACCAATCCGGTGCCGATGCCCACGTCGAGCACTTGCGCGCCTGCCGTGAGCCCCGCACGCTGCAGCGCGGATCGTCGATACCACGGGCCAGACCCCAGCGCGAGCACTCGCTCGATGCGGTTGTAGTCGGGGGCCGTCTCGTCGAAGATCCGGCGCAGGAAGCTCTCATGCTCCGCTTCGTTGCCGTAGTAGTCGGATAGCGGCGTGTGAGGGGCCAGTACCTCGGGTGTGATGGGCGAGCGGGTGTCCTGCATCGCAGCGATTATGACGGGCCTCCCCCGCAATTCAACCAGCAAGCGCCGGCTCCAGCACGAAGTCGAACTTCAGCGTGTGGAAAGGCTTCGCCTGCGCGCTGCCGTCCGGCGCGATGCCATCGCGGTGCGAGACGAAGTCGCCGATCAGCGAATTGCGCACGCCGAACACCGCATCGCTGTCGAGGTACTCGTCGCCATCGCGGAACACGTGCGTGATGAGCGTCTCGTAGCCCGGCGCCTTGATCATGAAGTGGACGTGGGCCGGCCGCCAAGGATGGCGCTTGGTAGCGCGCAGCATCACGCCCACCGGCCCATCGGTCGGGATCGGGTAAGCGACCGGCATCACGCCTCGAAACCACAGCCGGCCCTCGGCATCGGTGCGGAAGACGGCACGGCCCTGCGGGCGATCGAGCCCGGCCCGCTGCACGTCGTAGAAGCCTTCCGCATCGGCCTCCCACACATCCACCTCCGCATCCGCCACGGGCTCGCCGTCACGACCCCGCACTGTCGCGTCGACGAACAGCGGCTCGCCCTTGGCGCCGCCCGAGATGTCGCCGCCGAGCGGGAGCTTCGGCGCGCCCTGCACGTGGAAAGGACCGAACACGGTCGCCTCGGTGGCCTGCGCGCTCTTCGCGTGATTGAGCGCCACCGTCAGCATCGACAGGCCCAGCGTGTCCGACAGCAGGATGAACTCTTGCCGCTTGTCGCTGCACTTCTGCCCCGTCGCGGTCAGGAACTCGATGCCCGCTGCCCATTCGGCCTCGGTCAACTTCACTTCTCGCGCGAAGTCGTGCATGTGGCGAACGAGCGCCGACATGATTTCCTTCAGCCGCGGGTCTTGGCACTGCGCCATGCGCTCGAGGACGGCGGCGGTGATGGTGTGTTCATTGATGTTTCGCATGGGGATGGAACTCCAGGTCGGAAGGATGGGTCGAGGGCGTGGCTCGCTTGAGGCTGGCCGGGGTGCCCGTCACGAGACGCCGTTGCGTCGGGAACAGCGACCAGCCCCAGCGCTGCTGCGCAAACCCCCACAAGCCCTGCTTGAAGAAGATGGTGACCACGATTGCCAGCAAGCCCAGCCCGAGCAAATACCAGGTGCCGTAGTCGCTCAGGAACTTGTTGAGCGCCCAGAAGATGAGCGCCCCCACCAACGGCCCCTCGATCCGGCCGATGCCGCCGATGACCACCATGAAGATCGCGAACGCAGTCCAGTTGACGCTGAACGCCGCATCCGGGCTGATGCGCAGGTTGCCGACGAAGTAGAGCGCACCCGCGAGCCCCGCGCCGAAAGCCGCGACGACGTACACCGCCAGCTTCATGCGGGCGACGGGAATGCCCTGCGATTCGGCCGCCACCTCGTTGTCGCGGATCGCGAGCAGCGCCAGGCCGCGCTTGCTGCGCAGGAACAGGTAGACCAGCGCGATCGCCGCCACCACGCACGCCAGCGCCATCCAGTAGGTGACGCTCTCGCGCGTCGCCTTCTCGATGCCGCGCAATGCCGTCAGCGTGGTGCCCGAGCCGCCGCCCACCGCCGACACGTTGGCGAAGCTGAGTCGGAACACCTCGGCAATCACCCAGGTGCCGATCGCGAAATAGCCGCCCGACAGCCGGAAGGCCACGAAGGACACCGGCACCGCGATCGCACCCGCCGCCAGCGCGCCCAGCGGAATCGCGATGAAGGGATTGATCCCCGCGAAGTTGCCGAGCATCAGCATCACGTAGCCACCGAAGCCGAAGAAGGCCTGCTGCCCGATGCTCACCATGCCGCCATAACCCGCCAGCAGGTTCCACATCATCGCGAAGATGAAGTAGCAGGCGATCTCGACGAACTCGCGCATCCAGCTCGATTCGCCCCAGAAGGGCAGGCTCGCGGCAACGAGCGTGAGGACGACGCCGGCGATGCCCGCTGCACGGCTCGCGGCGGTGGCCCGCTCGATCGCGAAGGGTTGTGACGGCGTCATGGCGGTCAGTCGAGTTGCAGGTTGATGCGCTCGGCCACCTTGGCCCAGCGCTGGCTCTCGGTGCGCAGGCGCTGCGCGGCCTCCTGCGGCGTGTTCGCAAGCAGCTCCAGGTCCAGCGTCGCGAGGCGTTCGCGCACATCGGGCGAGGCCATTGCCTTCGCCACCTCGGACTGCAGCCGTTCGACCACCGCAGGCGGCGTGGAGCGCGGCATCGCCATCATCTCCGCGAAGCCTGCTTCATAGCCCCTGGCACCGGCTTCGGCGGCCGTCGGCACCGAAGGCTGGCTCGCCAGGCGACGCGATCCGGACACCACGATGGGGACCAGCTTGCCGTCCTTGATCAACGGACCCACCACGGGCGACGCGAGGAATCCGCAGGGCACGGCGCCACCGAGCACATCCTGCATCGCCGGGCTCGGGCCGCGATAGGCGACGTGCTGCATGGTGGCGCCAGTCGTAGCGAGCAGCAGCTCCATCGCCATGTGGCCTGGCACGCCCGGACCGCCCGAGGCGTAGCTCATCGGCGTCTTCTTCGCGGCCGCCAGCAGCTCTGGCAAGGTCTTGACGCCGACTGAGGGGTGGCACACCAACTCCTGGCTGAAGCCGGCGAGTTGCGTGACGGGCACGAAGTCCTCCATCGGCTTGAAGCCCATCTTCTTGTACAGGAACGGATTGATGGTGAGCATGGTGTCAGGGCCGACCAGCACCGTGTGCGAATCGTTTGCGCGCAGCACTTCCTGCATGCCGATGTTGCCGCCCGCGCCCGGCTTGTTGTCGACCACTACCGGCTGGCCGAGCGCCTTCTGCAGGCCCGGCTGGATGAGGCGCGAGATGATGTCACCCGGCGCGCCGGCTGGAAACGCAACGACCAGCCGCACGGGCTTGGTGGGCCACGCCGCGTCGGCCGCGGCGGCGCCGAGCGGCAGCATCGCGGCCGCGCAGGCCAGCGTCAAGGTTCGGGAAATCAAGCTCATGGAGTCTCCTGGAATGCGTTGTCGTGGCGGCGCTCACCAGGCGCCGATCAGGATGCCGGCTTCGCGCTCGCGCCTGTTCCAGGCCTCGATCGCGGCCGGCGCGATGGTGGGAAAACGGCGGCGCGCGCGCAGCCACTCGAACAGGCGCGCGAGCATCTGCTCGCGGACCGCCGCCTGCGCCGGGTCGCGTCCGAGGTCAACCAGCTCCTGCGGATCGGCGTCGAGGTCGAACAGCAGCGGCGGCAGGTCCTCGAAGTACACGAACTTCCAGCGGCGGTCGCGCAGCATCGTCATGTGGCAGCGCTCGACCGGCTGTCCGATCGGCAGACGCACGGCATCGCGGAAGGCGTAGCTGTTCTCGCAAACGACGAAGGGCTTGCCCCCGGCGCCGTCGCGCGCATGAAGCAGCGGCAACAGCGATTCGCCTTCGAGCCATTGCGACGGCCGTTCGATGTCCAGCGCTTCGAGAACCGTCGGGACGATGTCGATGCATTCGACCAGTGCATCGCTGGCAGTGCCGCGCGTCGCGTCGGCCTCGGCCCGCGGATCGGCCACGATCAGCGGCACGCGCACGATCGGCTCGTGGAACAGCTCCTTCTCCCCCAGCCAGTGGTCGCCAAGGTAGTCGCCATGATCACTCGTGAAGACCACCAGCGTCTCGCGATCCAGGCCGCTTTCGCGCATGAACGCGAACAGCCGACCGAGCTGGTCGTCGATCTGCTTGACCAGCCCCATGTAGGTGGGGATCACCGTCGCGCGCACCTCGTCGCGGCTGAAGCTCAGGCTCGCGGTGTCGTGGCGAAAGCCTTCGAGCACCGGATGCGCCTGGTCTCGCTCGGCCTCGCTGCGTACCGCGGGCAACACGTCGCCGGGCCCGTACATCGCGTGATAAGGCGCCGGGACCACGTAGGGCCAATGCGGCTTGATGTAGGAAAGATGGAGGACCCAGGGCGCGTCGCCCGCTTCTCGCATGAAGTCGATGGCGCGGTCCGTCGTGTAGGGCGTCTCGCTGTGCGGCTCGGCAATGGCGGCGGGCTCGGCGGCCCAGCGCATCTGCCAGCCGCTCAGGATCTCGCCGTCCGGGTCGCGGCCGGAATTGGCGAAGTCGTGCCACGGGTTATCCGACACGTAGCCGCGCTCGCGCAGCCAATCGCAATAGGCATTGCCGCTGACCTTGAAGCCCGGCGGCCAGATGCCGTCGTCGCGTGCGTAGGGCTCGAAGCCGCCCTCCATCGCGAGCCGGCCTTCGCCTTGGGTGGTGTCGATGCCGAGGCGGCGCGCACCTTCGAGATCGGGCTCCACGTGCGTCTTGCCCACCAGCGCACATCGCACGCCGTGCGGCCGCAGGTGCTCGCCGAGCGTCTTCTGCCCGACCGACAGCGGCACGAAGTTCCACATCGCCCCGTGGCTGCTCACGTAGCGCCCCGTGTAGGTCGACATGCGCGACGCGCCGCACACCGAGCCCTGCACGTAGGCGCGATCGAAGCGAACGCCGCGCGCTGCCAGGGCATCGATGTTCGGCGTGTGCAGGCGCGGATGCCCGTAGCACGAGAGATAGTCCGCGCGCAGCTGGTCACACATGATGAACAGCACATTGCGCAGTGCGCGTGGATTGGAATCGCTGCTCATGCCTGCCCTCAGCGTGTCTTGGGGAACAGCCCCTGCGGCCGAAGCACCAGCACGAGCAGGAACACCAGATGGCCGACCCAGATGCCCCACCCCGGATCGAAGCGAAAGCCGATCTGCTGCGTGACGCCCAGGATCATCGCGCCGGCCAGCGTGCCCCAGAAGGAACCCATGCCGCCGATGATCACGGCCTCGAATGCGAAGAGCAGCAGCAGCGGCCCGTCCGACGGCGACACCGTGGTGCGCATGCCCTGCAGCGCGCCTGCCACCGCGATCAGCACGAAGGCGATGGCGGTCGCCAGCGCATAGACCCTCTTTGCGTTGAGCCCCATCAATTCGGCGATCTCGCGGTCGTCCGACACCGCGCGAAAGGAGCGGCCGAGCGCCGTGTTCGCGAACAGCCATTGCAGCGCACCGGTCGCCACCAGCGCAATCGCCAGCACGATGAGCGGCAGCACGCCGAGCGACAGCGACTCGCCGATGCGCAGCCCCTGCGTGTTGAGCCCGCCGGTCTCGATGGATCGCGGATCGGCGGAGAACACTTCGAGCAGCAGGTTCTGGATCACGATCGACAGACCGAAGGTGACGACCAGCGAAGGCAGTGGGTCCTTGCCCAGCGTGCCGTTGAGCACATAGCGTTGCAGCGCATAGCCGAAGGCGAAGGCCACCGGCAGCACCGCGAGCGTGATCAGCAGCGGCGCATCGCCGAACAGCGTGGTGCCCGCGATCACCGCGAAGGCGCCGAGGATGATGAAGTCGCCCTGCGCGGTGTTGGTGAGGCGCATGACGCCGAACATCAGCGACTGCCCGAGCGCGAAGAGCGTGTAGAGGCCGCCGAGCAGGATGCCCTGGAGGATGGTTTCAAGCACGTTGTGTGTCCTTCAGAGGCCGAAATAGGCCTGCGAGATCTGCTCGCGCGTGAGGGCGTTCGAGCGCCCCTGCAGCGACACGCGCCCTTCCTGCAGGCAGTAGATGCGTTGCGACACACGTTGCGCCATCGTCACGTCCTGCTCCACGATCACGACCGTCATGCCTTCGCGCGTGATGTCGGGCATCGCGGCATAGATTTCGCGGATCACGATGGGCGCGAGACCCAGTGAGAGTTCGTCGCACAGGAGCACTTCGGGATTGCTCATGAGTGCACGGCCGAGGGCCACCATCTGCTGCTGACCACCCGAGAGCGCCGTGCCGGGGTTGTGGCGCTTTTCCGCGAGGATGGGAAAAAGCCCGTAGAGGCGGTCCAGATTCCACGGCCCCTTGCGGCCGGTGAGGCCGCCGATCTGCAGGTTCTCTTCGACGCTGAGGCTGGGGAACAGCCGCCGCCCTTCCGGCACCATCGCGAGACCGCGCTTCACGATCTCGCCCGGTGGCAGGCCGCCGATCGCCTCGCCCTTGAAATGCACAGCCTCGCGGGGCGCGCGCACCAGACCCGTCAGGCACTTGAGCAGGGTCGACTTGCCCGCGCCGTTCGATCCGATCACTGCGACCAGTTCGCCCTGTGACAGCTCGAAGTCGACGCCGAAGAGCGCCTGCGCGTCGCCGTAAAAGGCCTCGAGGCCGCGGGCGTCCAGCAGCGCGGTCATGCTTCCATCCCCATGTACACGCGCCGCACTTCAGGATCGTTCATCACCGCCCGCGGCTCGCCCTCCGCCAGCTTCTGCCCGAAGTTGATGACGAACAGCCGGTCGGCCAGCGACAGCAGCGCATGGACCACATGCTCGATCCAGATCATGGTCACGCCGCGCGCCTTGATCTCCTGAAGCTCCTCGACCAGTTGTCGCGCCTCAGGCTCCGTCAGTCCGCCCGCGATCTCGTCGAGCAGCAGCAGCTTCGGCCGCGTCGCGAGCGCACGTGCGAGTTCGAGCCGCTTGCGGTCCAGCAACGTCAGGCCGCCGGCCGGCTTGTTCGCATGCGGCATCAGGCCTGTCTGCACCAGCACCTCGTGCGCCGTCTGCCAGGCCTCCTGCTCGCGCTCCTGAGCGCCGAAGCAGGCGGCGGTCACGAGGTTCTCGAACACGCTCATGTTGCCGAAGGGCTGCGGCACCTGGTAGCTGCGGCCGATGCCGGCATGGCAGCGCTGGTGCGGCTTGAGCGTAGTCACATCCCTGCCCTCGTACTCGACACGGCCCGCATCCACGCGCACGTCGCCCGAGATCAGGTTGAACAGCGTGGTCTTGCCCGCGCCGTTCGGCCCGAGGATGCCCAGCGTCTCGCCCTCGGTCACCGCGAGCGTGATGTCGTCGGTGACCTTGAGCGCGCCGTAGGACTTGCTGACGGCGTGCAATGAGAGCAGTGGCATGGCGCTTACGCGGGCATCGGCCGGAGCTTGCCGCCAACCGGAATGTTGGTCGCGGCCTCGTTGCTCACGATCGTCAGTTCGTGCTTGTACTTCGTTCCCTTCCCCCATTGGCCGAGCACCAGCGGCGTCTTGCTGACGTTCTTGAACGGCCCCTGCCCACCCCACTTCACCGGGCCGACCACGGTCGCGAGCGAGGTCGCGGCCACCGCATCGCGGACGTCGGAGGCCTTCACCGACTTGGAACGCGACAGCGCATCGGCCGCCACCTCGAACAAGGCGTGCGCGAAGCCGATCGGCTGCGTCCATTGCTTCTTCGCACCCGCCTCGTAGGCCTCGGCCAGCGACTTGGCACTCTGCTTCGTCAGGCTGGAGGTGAAGGGATGCGACGGGCTCCACCACACCTCGGTCGACAGCCCGTCGCCCAGGTCACCCAGTGCGTCGATCGCGCCAGGGAACAGCAACGCCTTGCCGAGCGTGATGATCTTCGGCCGGAAGCCCTGCTGCCGCGCCTGCGTGAGAAAGGTCTTGGCGTCGGGTGGGATCACCACGCCCGTGACGATCTCCACGCCATCCTTCTTGAAGGCCGCGATCTGTGCGCTGAAGTCCTGAGTGCCATTCTGGAAGCGGCCCGGATCGACGAGGGTGAAGCCCATCTGCGAAAGCGGCTTCGGAAAGCCGAGTTCCTTGTCGCCCCACGCGTTGCCGTCACCGTCGTTGGGGAAGAGTCCGCCGACCTTCTTGTTGGTCGGTATGGATTTCCAGCCGTTCGTGAAGTTGGCGATGACATCTTCCAGGCCCCAGAACAGGTGGTACGTCCAATTGAAGCCCTTCGCCGGATCGCCCTTACGGCCGAAGAACCATGGCTGCCATGGCACTACGCTGGAGACGCAGGGCACTTCGTTGAGTTCGCAGGCATCGCTCACCGGGTTGGCGGTCTCGGGCGTGCCGGCGGTGAGCACGAGAGCGACCTTGTCCTTGAGGATCAGGTCGTTGGCGACCTCGCCCGCGCGGTTGGGATTGGACTGGCTATCCTTCAGCACGATCTGCACGTCGTACTTCTTGCCGCCGACGCTGATGCCGTCCTTGAAGGCGGTCTTCATCTGGTCGATGACCCACTTGTCCGCCTCACCGAAGGGCGCGAGCGGTCCGGTCTGCGGTGACACGTAGCCGATCTTGAGCGTGTCTGCCGCGAAGGCCAGGGGTGTGGCGCCAGTGGCTGCCAGTGCGGCCGCGGCCTGGGTGAACTGTCTGCGATTCATTGTCATGGTTGTCTCCTTCGTTCTTTCTCTTCCTGCACAAATTCGGATGTGGCTTCAGCGCGGGGGATCGCCGTCGAAAGCCCGCTGGAGCAGCGCTCGGATGGCGTCGCGCTCGGCGGGACCGAAGGGCCGCGGATTCCAGTAGGGGTTGTTCACGGCAAGGTCGGCCGCGCGGTCGAGGTCTTCCGCGCGCATGCCGATGTCTTTGAGCGCAACGGGCGCACCGTTGTCGCGGGCGAGCGCATAGAGCCCTGCGGCCGCAGATTCCGTACCGAGCGATTGGGCAATACGGTCCATCGCCCGCGGTGCCGCTTCGGCGTTGAAGGCGATCGCATGCGGCAGCACCACCGTATGCACTTCCGCATGCGGCAGGTTGAAGCTGCCGCCCAATGTGTGGCACAGCTTGTGATGCAAGGCCATGCCCACGCTGCCGAGCACGCTGCCGCAGAGCCACGCGCCGTAGAGCGCATCGGCCCGCGCCTCGATGTCGTCGGGTTGCAGCCGGATCAACGGCAGCGCCCGAGCGATCGCCGCGATGCCTTCGCGCGCCATCAGATCCATCACCGGATTGCTGTCCTGCGCATAGAGGCCTTCCGCCGCGTGGGCGATCGCGTTGATGCCGCTGGTCACGCTGAGTCCCACTGGAAGTGTTCGGGACAGCTCGGGGTCGTAGATCACCGTGCGCGGCAGTACGCGCGGGTCCTTGCCTGTCTTCTTGAGTCCGGCCTCGGTGAGGCCGTAGATCGGCGTCATCTCGCTGCCGGCATAGGTGGTCGGTATCGCGAGGATCGGCAGACCGGAATCGAGCGCGATGGCCTTGCCCAGGCCGGTGGTCGAGCCGCCGCCGATGGCCACGGCGCAGTCGGCGTCGAGCTTGCGTGCGACTTCGCGTGCCTCGCGCGCGGTCTCGATCGGCACGTGCATCACCGCGCGATCGAAGATGCCCGCCGCTTGCGCGCCGAGCATGTCGGCGACACGCTCGGCCTGGCCACGCTGCTCGGGTGTGGACAGCACCAGCGCGCGCCGCGCACCCAGCGCGTCGATCTCGCGCGCGAGGTGCCGGAGAGAGCCGGCGCCGAAGACGACACGTTGGGGGTGGCTGGTGTAGATGAAGTCGCGCATGGTGGTCAACGTACGAAGTGAGGTGGGATCTGGGCGTCGATGTTGACCCAGACGCTTTTCACCTGCGTGTACTCGCGCATCGCGTCGAAACCCATCTCGCGGCCGTAGCCGCTCTGGCCGACGCCGCCGAAGGGCGAGCCGGGATTCACGCGCTTGTAGCTGTTGATCCAGACCATGCCGGCGTGCAGGTCGCGCGCAACGCGGTGGGCGCGCTGCAGATTGCTGGTCCACAGGCCGCTGCCGAGGCCGTAGTCGGTGCCGTTGGCGATTTCCATGGCCTCTTCGTCGGTCTTGAAGGTGAGCACGGTGACGAAAGGGCCGAACACTTCTTCCTGCGCCACGCGGTCGCGGTAGGACTTCGCGCGCACCACGGTGGGCTCGACATAACAGCCGCGCGCGAGGTCGCCGCCTGGCGACTTGCCGCCGGCGAGCACTTCCCCGCCCTCGCCTTTCGCCACATCGACATAGGCCAGCACGCGCTCGCGGTGTTGCGCGCTCGTGAGCGGGCCCATCTCGGTTGCATCGTCGAGCGGGTTGCCGAGCCGGATCGACTGCGCGAGCGGAATGAACTTGTCGAGGAAGGCGTCGGCGATCTTCTCGTGCAGCATCAGCCGCGAGCCGGCGATGCAGGCTTGCCCCTGGTTGTGGAAGATGGCCCAAGCGCTGCCGTTGACCGCGGCCGGCAGGAAGGCATCCTCGAACACGATGTTCGGACCCTTGCCGCCGAGTTCGAGCTGCACCTTCTTGAGATTGCCCGCGCTCGCCTGCACGACTTTCCGACCGGTCGCGGTGCTGCCGGTGAAGGCGATCTTCGCGATCTCGGGATGCTCCGCGATGTACTGGCCCACGACGTGGCCCAGCCCCGGCACCATGTTGACCACGCCGTCGGGCATGCCGGCCTCGGCCATCAGCTCGACGATCTTGAGCGAGCTGAGCGGCGTGATCTCGGCCGGCTTCATCACGATGCAGTTGCCGGCCGCGAGCGCCGGCGCCATTTTCCAGCTCGTGAACATGAGCGGGAAGTTCCACGGCACCACCTGCCCGACGATGCCGACCGGCTCACGCAGCGTGTAGTTGAGAAAGCCCGCTTCGACTGGAATGGTCTCGCCCTGGAACTTGTCGGCCATGCCGCCGAAATAGCGGAAGCACGCCGCCGTGCGAGGCACGTCGAGCTTGCGCGAATCGCGCACTGGGTGCCCCGTGTCCAGCGATTCGAGGCGCGCGAGTTCTTCGGTGTTGGCTTCGATGAGGTCTGCCAGCTTGAGCAGGATGCGCCCACGGTCGGCCGCCGCCATGCGGCTCCACGCCGGAAAGGCGCGCTTGGCCGCGGCCACGGCCTTGTCGACATCGGCCTTGCCCGCGAGCGCGACGTCGGCGATCGTCGAGTTGTCGTGCGGATTCAGCGTCGCGAGCGTCTCGCCCGATTCGGCATCGACGAAGCGTCCGTCGATGAAGAGCTGGCGCCGGATCGGCGTCTTCAGGCCGGCGGCCTGCTGGATGTCTGCGAGGTTCATGGGAGATTCTCTAAAGCAGTCACTGCAATTTCAGGAACACCGCGGAACCGACTCCGCCGGGCCGCAGGTGGTGCCCCCTGCAAGGGGGTTGGCGAAGCGACACGAAGTGCGCGAAACCTGGGGGTGTGTCATTTTTCAAGCCAGGGGTAGCGGGCGGTGTCCTTGCCCGCGTAGTCGGGGTCGAGATAGATGAAGCAGCGTTGAATGAGCCAGTCGCGGACCTCGAATACATCGCACCACCGGCCCGCACCCCATTCCGGAACGCCGGCGCGCCAGGGGCCGTCGGCGTGTTCGCCATAGCTCGTTCCTTCGCATGCGAAGAGATCGGTGCCCGAGAAGATCCAGTTGAAGCCCGCGTAGTCGTGCCTGATGGACTTGCCCCGGCTGCCGACTTCACCGAACAGCTTGCCGATCTGTTCCTTGCCGGTGGCCAGGCCCCATTTGGGGAAGTACACCTGCGCGTCGTCCGCGAACAGGTCCAGGATCGAGCCGCCGGTGGACGTGACGCCACCGTTGTCATAGGCCTTGAGGTATTCGAGCGCCACCGACTTGCGTTGCTCGTCGGTCATGGATTGACGGGTGAGGGCCATGATGTGTCTCCTTCTTCGCTGGGTCCGATACGGACGGGTTGTCGACGGCACGATGCCGCGCCGGCGCGGAACCGGCCGCGGCCTGCCCTGGTTTTGTCTCCTCGCGAGGAGCGCGGCGCGCAGATGGCCACGCTCTTTGGATACGTCCTAGAACTCGACCGGAATTTCAGGGCTTTCGCCCTTCTGGATCTCGTAGACAAGGCTCGGCGAGCCGTTCTCCCAGACCAGCAGCATCGAGCGCTTGGGGCTGTAGCCCTGATGGCGGCAGTAGGCGGGCATGGCGGCCATGTCGCCGGCCTTCATGATCACGCGCGCCATCGGCTTGCCGGTGTTCTTGTCGCCACAGTCCCAGTGGATCTCGTCGGTCATCTGGAAGAACCACTCGACGCGGTCGTTGCCGTGGATGATCGGCAGGATGTGCTCTTCCGTCGTCGGACACATGTAGCTGTGCTTGACGACCGAGGTGAAGCTCGGGTTCCACGTGACCTGCGAGCGGCTCAGGAAGCCGAAGAGATTGAAGGCGTGCACCTCGTTCTCGAAGCCGGGTTCGGGATACAGCTCGGGCTGGCCCTGCGGCACATCGGCGAAGGCGCGGTTGACGGGCGCGCCGCGCTCGTCACTGCGCAGGTCGAGGTCGCCCTTCAGGCCGACGCAGCGTTTGGCAAGTTCGCGCGCCCGGGTGATCTTGGCCGTGTTGTTGCCCTTCTTGCGGCCGTAGGGCGAACCGGTTTCCTGCGGTGCCGAGAACGGATCGAAGCTCTCGTTGGTCCAGTCGTCGAGCATGGCCTCGAAGGTCGCACGGATCTGCGCGGTCGGGAAGTTCTCGAGCAGGTCGATGCCGGCTTCCTTCATCGTGCCGTTGAAGCTGCCCGCATAGAGGTCGACCGACTGGTAGTGGTTGACCGTGCCGACCACGTCGTCGAAGTTGACCCATCCATAGAAGAAGCCCCAGGCCACGTCGCGCATCAGTGCGCGCAGGTAGTTGCCGATGTCCAACGTGTGGCTCATCGGCCGGCCGTCGCGGGTCTTCCAGGTGATGTGCGCGAAATACTCGTCGCGGCGGAAGCCGAAGCTGCCGAGCGAGAAGTCCTTGTAGCCGAGCGTGGCGTCGGGCTGCGACGCGATGACCTTGGCAAGTTCAGCGGGTGCGTTCATGGTGGTGCTCCTCGTGGCTCAATGCGTCTGGCAGATGTCTGCCCACTTCTCGACGGACAGGTCGCCCTTGCAGGTCTGCAGGACGATGACGCCCGGGGCGCCGGCGGTGCGGAACTGGTACGCAGTGTTCTTCGGCAGCAGCCCCTGATGGCCGCGCGTGAGCTTCATCCAGCCCATCTTGGTGCCCTTGGGCTCGCCCTTCACGAGCACGGCGCCGTTCTTCTCTTCGTCGGAGACGGTCTGGCTGGCGTCCAGCTTGACGAGATGCACTTCGACATCGCCGTCCATTACCAGTGCGAACTCGTCATGCGCGCTGGTGTACCAGGGCGAGGTGCCTTCGGCGCGCAGCGTCTCCAGCACGTAGATCTGGTTCTGGCCGAAGACGACCTTCTCGTAGGGCTTGCTCTTGCTCGCGATGTCGAAACAGTTCGAGAACGCGTAGTGGCGCACGTCATCGGCAATGGGCTCGACGTGGCCCTTCTCGTAGTGCTTCAGGGACCCGAAGCGGGTCTGGTAGGCGGCAGTCATGGTGTGTCTCCTCGGGTGCCAAACAATGCAGCGTCGTGCTGCGGTGAGTGGACTGTAGGAAACCGAGGGCGCCTTCGGTAGGCATCGAAACCGGGCCGCATTGTTCGCGGAATCCGGTCAATCGACAGGGTTTACCCGGTGTCCTCCGAGGGCCCGCGCCGCCGGTCCGGCCCCTGTCAATGCCCGCCGGAGAGCACCACCGCCGCCAGAGACACCGAAACCAGCATCCCGCACACGGAACCGATGAACCAGCGCACGGTGGTGCGGTAGGTGGCCTCGTCGTCGTCCGCGACGAGCAGCGCGCGGTAGAGCGTGTAGATCTCCGCGACGATCGGAATCAGCAGCGCAACGAGCGCGATCACCGAGCGCGAGGTCCACTCGCCGGGCGCCTCGAAGGCCCAGTACCGCACGAAGGAAAGCGAGAAGCCGATGATCACCGTGATGGCGGTGATCATGCCCTCGCGATAGCCCGGCGGCAGCGGAGCGCGCGAACGGTGCGCCTGTGACGGGATGCTGGCGCTTTCAGGCGATGTCTGTGAATCGCTCATGGGGCGGGAGCGCCGATCGCCCGGCGCAGGGGGATGGGATGAGCGCGATGGTAGCGCCGTACGCCGGATCCGCGTTCATGCGTCCGCGATCAGCGCTTCCGGCAGAAGCCCGCGATCGATCATGGCCGCATCCCACGGCGGCACGCGCGTGAATGCCGCGGTGAGGTGCTCGATGAAGAGCCTGAGCTTGAAGGCATTGCGCGATGTTTCCGCATAGACCGCGCTCAACGAGAACGAAGACAGCTGGTGCTCCGGCAGCACGACCTGCAAGTCCCCGCGCAGGATCGAATCGCCCGCGACCAGCGTCGGCAGGCAGACGATGCCGGCATGCTCCATCGCGTATTCGCGCAGCAGGTGGACGCTGTTGGTGAGCAGGGCGGCGCTCATGTACATCGTCACCTGCTCGTCCGCGTGATGAAAGGTCCAGCGGTCGCGCGTCGGGTAGCCCGAATAGAGGCCGAGCGTGTGCTTGTGCAAATCACGCGGGCTTTCCGGCGTTCCGCGCGTGCGCAAGTATTCGGGCGTCGCGCAGAACACGCGGCGCACCGGAAAGAGCGAGCGCGACACCAGCTCCGTCGACGCTGCCGGGAAGATCTGCAGCGCGCAATCGACGCCGGCCTTGACCGGATCCACCACCGTATCGCTCACGATCAGTTCGAGATGGATGTCCGGGAAGTTGACCTGGAACGCGCGCAGCAAGGTCGCGAAGTGGCCGAGCACGAAGCCGGTCAATGCATGGATGCGCAGCGTGCCCGTCGGCCCGGCCCGTGCGTCACGCATCTGGTCCATGATGTCGTTGGCCCGCCCGACCAGTTCCGTGCAGTCGCGCAGGAAGGCCTGCCCCACGTCGCTGAGCCGCACCACGCGCGTGCTGCGATGGAAGAGCGGCGCGCCGACGTGGTCTTCGAGCTGCTTCACGCGGCTGGTGACCACCGACTTGGCCACGCGCATCTGCCGCGCGGCTTCCGCGAAGCTCTGGGTTTGCGCGACGCGAACGAATGTCTCTATGTTTTCGAGGCGGTCCATGGCTTGGCAATGTAAGGCGGCCCGTCCGATCCGCACTGAGGGTCGGTGCTAACCTCGGCGCATGTTCAATCCCTCCCAAGAGGAAGTGCGTCGTTTCTTCTGCGACGTCTTCGCCAAGAGCCGCCGCGGCGAGCCGATGGAAGCGCTCGAAGTCATCGCCAGCCGCTGGATCGACGAGCACCCCGAATACCACGCCGACCTGTCGGACGCCGACGCGGCGGTGGCGCGTGTCTACGACGGCAAGGATGGGCGCGAGAACCCCTTCCTGCACCTGTCGATGCATCTGTCGATCAGCGAGCAATGCTCCATCGACCAGCCGCGCGGCATTCGCCAGGCGGTCGAACTGCTGGCCGCGCGCCGCGACTCGCTGCTCGACGCGCACCACGAGGCGATGGAATGCCTCGGCCAGATGATGTGGGAGAGCCAGCGCGCAGGCCGCCCGCCCGATGGCGACGCCTACGTGGCATGCGTTCAGCGGCGCGCCACGCGCGACTGATCCGCGCCGGCTTCGCGCAGCAGGGCAATCAGCGTCTGCCGCGCGGCCGACGGCTCGGCATCGCTGCGCAGCAGCAGGCCCACGGGTTCCTCGGTGCCCGCCGTGTCGATCGCGAGTCGCACAAGGTGGCCCGACGCGAGGTCGTCCCACGCGGCGCCGATCGGCGTGAACCAGATGGCGTCCGAGCGGACCAGCAGCGCGCGGGCGACGGACAGGTCCAGCGTCTGCGTGACGTGCGCGGGCAGCCGCAAACCCAGTCCGGAGAGGAAGCTCTCGGTGTGATGGCGCGGGATCGTGCCTTCGCCGTAGACCACGAGCGGATGGCGCAGCACGTCCTGCACCGATGGCGAGCCGCCGGCCAGCGGATGACCCGGCCGGGCGACGATGGCGAGCGGCTCCGTATAGAGAAGTTCGAAGGTGAGCCCGGTCATCAACTGCGGATCGCTCATGCGGCCTGCGACCAGGTCCAGATCACCGGCGCGCAAGGCATCGAGCAGGGGCGCGTTGGCGCCGGTCTGCACCTGCACCTGCAAGGTCGGCAGCCGCTCGCGCAGTGCGGCCAGCGCAGGTGGCAGCAAGGAAGGCGCGACGCTGGGCAGCGCACCGATGCGAAGCCGCTGGGGCCGCGCACCCGAGGACGGCATCACTGCCTCGGCGCTGGCGTCCAACGCCTCCAGCACGCGCAAGGCATGCGCCAGCAGATGCTCGCCCGCCGCGGTGAAGCCCTGGATACCGCGCCGTCCGGCGCTGCCGCGCTCCACCAACCGCGCGCCCGCCAGTCCCTCCAGTTCGGCGAGGGTCTTGGAAACGGCCGGCTGGCTTAGTGCCAGCCGCTCGGCGGCGCGCGCCAGATGGCGCTCCTGCGCGACCGCGACGAGGCAGCGCAAATGCCGCAACTGAACGCCGCGGACAAAGGCTTCGGAACTGGCCGCCATTGAATTACTGCTGGTTATGAAAAATCGTCAATCCGTCAATTTACATCAGCATTACGCATGAATACAGTTCCGGCACCCTCACGATCCCGGAGACAAGTCGAATGCCTTCTTCCACCCCCAAGAGCTGCGCGCTGCCCCAGCTTTCGCCGCGCGACTGGCCCAGCCATCCCTCGTACATCTATTCCGGCTACCGTTCGACGGCCAAGCGCGGTCCGACGCAGCCGCTGATCCCGCTCAAAGCTTCGCTGGGTGAACTGCGCCAGCCGGTCTACGGCCACAGCAGCATCGGCGAGCTTGACCATGACCTCACGCGCAACGCGCGCCGCAACGGCGAGCCGCTCGGCGAACGCATGATCCTGACCGGCCAGGTGCTCGACGAGCGCCGCCGCCCGGTGCGCAATACGCTGGTCGAACTGTGGCAGGCCAATGCGGCCGGCCGCTACGTGCACAAGGTCGACCAGCACGATGCGCCGCTGGACCCCAACTTCCTGGGCGCCGGCCGCTGCCTGACCGACAACGAAGGCCGCTACCGCTTCCTGACCATCAAGCCGGGCGCCTACCCATGGGGCAACCACCCCAACGCATGGCGTCCGCAGCACATCCATCTCTCGCTGTTCGGCGAGCACTTCGGCAGCCGGCTGGTCACGCAGATGTACTTCCCGGGCGACCCGCTCCTGCAGTACGACCCGATGGTCACCGGCACCCCCGAGAAGACGCGCAACCGCCTGATCTCGGACTTCAGTCTCGACGTCACGGAAGACGGCTACGCCCTAGGCTACGTGTTCGACATCGTGCTGCGCGGCGCCGACGAGACGCCTTTCGAAAACCGCTGAGGAGACACCGAATCATGATGAGCTCACTCGAAACCAACTTCGGCCAGACCCCTTCGCAGACGGTCGGCCCCTACTTTGCCTACGGCCTCACCGCCACGCAGTACGGCTATGACTTCGACCAGCCCTTCGACGCGGTCCTCGCGCTCGACGGCGCACGCGGCGAGCGCATCCGGCTCGAAGGCCGAGTGATCGACGGCGACGGCAATCCGATCAACGACGCGCTGGTCGAGATCAGCCAGCCCGACGGCACCGGCGAGTACCCGCAATCGGTCGACGACGCACGCGCCATCGGCTTTCGCGCCTTCGGCCGCGCGGGCACGGGCACGGATGCACAGAATCGCTTCGTGTTCCACACGGTCAAGCCGGGTGCGGAAGCGGCTGGCGAAGCGCCGCATATCAATGTGATCGTTCTGATGCGCGGCCTGCTGCTGCACACCTTCACGCGCATCTATTTCAGCGACGAGGCCGAAGCCAATGCCAAGGACGCCGTGCTGAACAGCGTGCCGGCCGAACGCCGCGACACATTGATCGCGAAGCGCAGCGAATCCGGCGGCGCGGTGACCTATCGCCTGGACATCCATATGCAAGGCCCTGCGGAGACGGTGTTCTTCGACGTCTGACACACCCTGAGGCACACGTCAGAAACAACAAAGCCCGCTGCAAGCGGGCTTTGTTGTTTGCAAGGCTGAACCTTTACTTGGGGTCGTGAAGGAGCGACTCCGGCACGGTCTTCAACTCACCGGGCAGCGAGCTGATGTAGCTGGCGAGCTCCTTGATTTCGGGGTTGGTGTACTTCTTGGCCTGTCCGCTCATCACAGCGTTCGAGCGGCCGAGCTGGTGCTGGTTCTGGACCTTGTACGACTTGAGCGCGACGTACAGGTAGTCGGCATGCTGGCCCGCGAGCTTCGGGACCGTGCCATCGTTCGGCGTGTTGAAGTTGGCGCCGTGGCACTTGGTGCAGGCGTTGTCCTTGTCGCGTGCGATCAGCGACTGCACTTTTTCGCTCGGGTGACTGGCGACGGTGAGCGGCGGCGCGCCGCCTTCCTTGACGCCGAGCTGGCTGTAGTAGGCGGCGAGGTCGGCGATGTCCTGTTCGCTCAGCGTGTCGGCGATAGCGCGCATCGTCGGGTGCTTGCGTTCGCCGCCCTTGTATTGGGTGAGCGCCGAGACGATGTACGTCGCGCTCTGGCCCGCGATCATCGGGACCTTGTGAATCTCGGGAAAGCTGGCCTGGTAGCCGATGATGCCGTGGCAACCCACGCACATCGCCGTCTTCTTCGCTCCGGCTTCAGCATTGCCCGTGATCTTCTGGGCCTGGGCCGAGACCGTCACGCAAGCGACAGCAAGGGCAAACATCGTGGTCAACAACTTGTTCATTTTGCGCGCACAATCTCGTGGAGAAAACAGATTTCAAATCAACATTTGATTATATGGGGGCTCCTCGCGGCCCCTATCGGCGAGGCAGTCGGAACGCTCAGCAACGCTGATCAATGTTGTGTTCTTTCAACCACCCTGCACTACGCCATCCATGAAATTCAAGGGTTCAGACAACTACGTCGCCACACCGGATCTGATGCTCGCGGTCAACGCAGCCATCACGCTCAAACGACCGCTGCTCGTCAAGGGCGAACCAGGCACCGGCAAGACGATGCTCGCGGAAGAAGTGGCACAGGCACTCAACCTGCCGCTGCTCCAGTGGCACATCAAGTCGACCACCAAGGCCCAGCAGGGCCTGTATGAATATGACGCGGTGAGCCGCCTGCGCGATTCGCAGTTGGGCGACGAGCGCGTGAAGGACATCCACAACTACATCGTCAAGGGCGTGCTGTGGCAGGCCTTCACGTCGGACGAGCCGGTGGCGCTGCTCATCGACGAGATCGATAAGGCTGACATCGAATTTCCAAACGATCTCTTGCGCGAGATCGACCGCATGGAGTTCTACTGCTATGAGACGCGCGAACTGATCCGCGCCAAGCACCGGCCGGTGGTGTTCATCACTTCCAACAACGAGAAGGAGCTGCCTGACGCCTTCCTGCGCCGCTGCTTCTTCCACTACATCAAGTTCCCCGACGCGGAAACGATGAAGAACATCGTGGGGGTGCACTTCCCCGGGCTGAAGCAGGAGTTGCTCACCTCGGCGATGAAGACCTTCTACGACGTGCGCAACCTGCCCGGCCTGAAGAAGAAGCCATCGACCTCCGAACTGCTCGATTGGCTCAAGCTGCTGGTCGCCGAAGATATTCCGCTCGAAGCGCTGCAGAGCAAGGACGACAAGGTCGCCGTGCCGCCGTTGGTGGGTGCGCTGCTCAAGAATGAGCAGGACGTGACCCTGTTCGAAAAGCTCGTCTTCATGCAACGCAACAACCGATGAGCGAAAGCCGCCAGCCCACCCGCCAGTTGATGCTGCTCGGCGTCGCGCAGGCGGTGCTGTTCGTTGTCGGCGCATTGCTGGGCCGGTGGCTCGGGCTTGTGCTCGGCTTCGACGCGCTAGGGCCCGGCGGCTACAGCAACAACGCCATCGCCGGCATCCTGCTGATCGGCCTGGGCGGCGGTGGCGGCGTGCACTTTGCACGCGCCTGGTACACACGTAAATACGGTTCTCCGAGGAGTTGAGGATGGCATTCGTCGAGCCTGTCACGCTCAGTGCGCGCGGCATCTCGCTGGTCCCGCTGACGCTGGATCATGAGGAAGGCCTTCGCGCCGCTGCGGCCGATGGCGAGTTGTGGAAACTCCGCGTGACCTCGGTGCCCGAGCCGAAGGACACGCGCAGCTACATCGAGAGCGCGTTGCAGATGCGCGAGGCCGGCAACCGCTTCGCCTTCGCCGTGACCGACGAGGCCGGCGGCGAGGTGCTCGGCACCACCAGCTTCCACGACATCCTGCCGGCCGTGAAGCGGGTCGAGGTCGGCTACACCTGGTACGCGAAGCGCTGCCAGCGCACGCATGTCAACACCACCTGCAAGCTGCTGATGCTCACGCATGCCTTCGATACGCTGGACTGCCACGTGGTGGGCTGGCGCACCGACAACTTCAACCACGCGTCGCAGCGCGCCATCGAACGCCTGGGCGCCAGGAAAGACGGCGTGATCCGCGGCCATGCGCTGCGCCGCGACGGCACCATCCGCGATACGGTGATGTACAGCCTGCGCTCGGGCGAGTGGCCCGAGGTGCGCGCCCAATTGCTCTACCTGCTGGACAAGCCCCGCACGAACCCTTCGCCCCGGGAGTGATTCGCCATGCTGATCGACTTTTTCTACACCCTGCGCTCCGCGAAGCTTCCGGTATCGGTCAAGGAATACCTGACGCTGCTCGAAGCCCTGCAGGCCGACGTCGTCGGACCCAACTCCGACGGCGCCTTCGGCCTCGACGACTTCTATTACCTGTCGCGCACCGCCCTGGTGAAGGACGAGAAGCACTACGACAAGTTCGACCGCGCCTTTGCCGCGTATTTCAAGGGCGTCGAGATGCTGGCCGACTTCACCAAGGAAGTGCCGCTCGACTGGCTGCGCAAGACGCTGGAACGCGAGTTCACCGCCGAAGAAAAGGCCAAGATCGAGAAGATGGGCTGGGACGAGCTCATGGAAACGCTCAAGAAGCGCTTCGAGGAACAGAAGGAGCGGCACGAGGGCGGCAACAAATGGATCGGCACGGGCGGCACCTCGCCCTTCGGCCATGGCGGCTACAACCCGCAAGGCGTGCGGATCGGCGGCGCCGGCAAGAACAAGAGCGCGGTCAAGGTCTGGGACCAGCGCGCCTACAAGGACTACGACGACAGCCAGGAACTCGGTACGCGCAACATCAAGATCGCGCTGCGGCGGCTGCGCAAGTTCGCACGCGAAGGCCATGAGGAAGAGCTGGACCTGGACGACACCATCCGCTCGACCGCGGCCAACGCAGGCTATCTCGACATCAAGATGGTGCCGGAGCGGCACAACAACGTGAAGGTGCTGCTGCTGATGGACGTGGGCGGCACCATGGACGAGCACATCCAGCGCGTCGAAGAACTGTTCTCGGCCGTCAAGACCGAGTTCAAGCACCTGGAGTTCTATTACTTCCACAACTGCGTCTACGACTTCATGTGGAAGAACAACCGCCGCCGCTACTCCGAGAAGTTCGCGACCTGGGACATCATTCGCAAGTACAACAAGGACTACAAGCTGATCTTCGTGGGCGACGCGACGATGAGTCCTTACGAGATCCTGCAGCCCGGCGGGAGCGTCGAATACAACAACGAGGAAGCCGGCGCCGAATGGATGCAGCGCCTCACGCACGCCTTTCCGAAGTTCGCCTGGATCAATCCCGAGCCGCAGGGCGTCTGGCAGTACCGGCAGAGCATCGCCGTGATGCAACAACTCGTTTCGCACCGCATGTATCCGCTCACTCTCCGGGGACTCGAAGACGCGATGCGGTTGCTTTCCAAGTAGTACAGCACCTCAGCGCCGCCTCCTACATCGGAGGGAGTAGACGGCTTACAAATCGATGTAGAACTTGAAAAATTGTCACACGACGCTTTTTCCCATTACATTTAACACTTAAGGATTCAAAAGAAGTACGTTCCACATGAATCCGGAGGAGGTGTCGCCGTGTCTGCCCTGCTGTCCTTCCCCGTAGAGCCACCGGTTCGTGAACAGCCTGTGCCAGCGGATTCGAGCCGCACGCTCTACAAGACGCCGCCTGACTTCATCAGCATCCGCGGCGTGCACCTGCCCATCGACGAACTGGTCGACGAGGCACTGTTCGTTCCCGAATACCGCCAGCGACTCCGACACCGGCTGCTCGATGCCAAGCCGTTCCCGCATCTGGTTCTCGACGGCATTTTTCACCCGGCCCTGCTGGAACTGGTCGCCGAGGAATTCGACATGCTTCCCGCCTCCGGCTGGGCGGACATCAAGAGCAAGTACGAATGCACCCGGCGCTCGGTCCTCGGGGTGACGCTGGGCCCGGCAACCCAGCTGTACTTCAACATCGTCAATTCGGGCTGGTTCACCGAGTGGCTGTCCTGCGTCACGGACGTGCCCTACCTGCTCCCGGACCCCAAGCTCTTCGGCGGCGGGCTGCATGAGAGCCGCAACGGGGCGACCTTTGCGGTGCATCGCGATTTCAACCGCCACCGCCACCTGGGGCTGAAAAACGAAATGGTGTTCATCACCTACCTGAACAAGGGATGGGATCCAGAGTGGGGCTCGGAGTTGGAACTGTGGGACAAGAAGGTCAATCATTGCGTGACCAGGGTCCAGCCAGAGTTCGGTCGGACCATCCTGATGCCGCACGGTCCCAAGAGTTACCACGGGCATACCAAGCCCCTGCAAACGCCTGATGGGCGCCCTCGCCGCTCGGTGGCGGCGTACTACTACACCAGCCAGCTCGCCGGCAAGCAGCACGGCGACGAGTCTGCGTCGGTGTTCATGCGGCCGGCGCAGGTGGATCGGGTCAAGACCTTCGCCCGCATGATCGTGCCGCCCGTGATCTGGGCCCTGGGCCGAAGAATCACCGGCCGCTGATCCCGCCAGACCACTTGTCGGGGCGGCGGGCCCTGGAGCCGATCCGCATGCTGTCAAAATGCCCGCATGCTTGGGATGGTCCGTCTTCTCACGCCGGCTTGGACGCCGGCGTTGTTATTTGCAGGCGTCCTTCTTTTGCAGGGCTGTAGCCTGCTGCCTTCGAAGGAGGCAGCAGAGACGGACACGGCCGCGAGCCCGGTGGCCGGGGAGGGCCGCGAGTCCAAGGGCGGTGAAGCGTTCACCGTCGACGTGCAAGCCCCCGACTCGGTGCGCGACTTTCTCGTGCGCAACCTCGAAATCCAGCGCTACCGCCAACTCGACGACCTCGGCGCCATCGAGTTGTCGCGGCTGATGGTCGCCGCCGAAGCCAACGCGCGCGAACTGCTCAACACCGTCGGCTACTTCACCCCCACCCTCACGCTCGAACTGCGCGAAACGCCTGGCGCGAAGGCGCCGCGCGAAGTGAAGATCACGGTGGTGCCCGGCGAACTCACGCGCGTGAGCAATGTGCAGATCGACTTCAACGGGCCCATCGCGGAGGACAAGGCGTCCGAGCCGCGACGCGACGCGATTCGCGTCGAATGGCCGATGCGCGCCGGCCAGCCCTTCAACCAGCAGGCGTGGGACGGCGCCAAGGCCGCCGCCCTGCGCAACCTGACGGCCAGGCGATACGCCACCGGCAGCATCCTCACGAGCCGCGCCGAGATCGACGCCGACCGCAGCGAGGCGAAGCTGGGCGTCACGCTCGATTCCGGCCCGGCCTACCGCTTCGGGCCGCTGGTGGTGCAGGGCAATGAGCGCCTCGACGCGGACAGCGTGCGCCGGCTCGCGCGCGTTCCCTCCGGGGCCGACTATGACCGGCAGCAGTTGCTCGATGCGCAGCAGCGCCTGGCGGGCAGCGGCTACTTCGAATCGGTGTTCCTCACGCTCGATACGAACGATACCGATCCCTTGCTTGCGCCCGTGATCGCGCAAGTGCGGGAAGCACCGCTCCAGAAAATCGTGGGCGGCGTGGGCTTCACGACCGACAGCGGCCTGCGGCTGTCGCTGGACCACATTCACAACAGCATGCCGATCCTGGGGTGGCGCGCGGTGTCCGGGCTCTACCTCGACCGGGACAAGCAATCGCTCGGCACCGAGTGGGCAGCCATCCCCGACGACAGCGGCTGGCGGTCGTTCGGGTCGGCGCAGCTCAAGAGCGAGGTCTCGGGCAGCTACAAGGTCGACAGTGGACGCCTGCGCGGCGGCCGCAGCCAGGCCAGCGACCACATCGACCGCAGCTTGTTCCTGCAATACGACTACGCACGCAACCACGGGAGTTTCGATCCGCCGCCCTCGGCCTCGGCGCTGAGCCTCAACTGGGGCTGGACCGGGCGCTACTTCGACAACGCCGCCGCACCGACCCGCGGCCAAGGCATTTCGCTGGAGCTCGGCGCGGGGTACACGCTGACCGGCGAACGCGCGCCCTTCACCCGGACCTATGCGCGCTGGGTCGGGTTCGTTCCCTTCGGCACGGTTGAAAACGCGGACCGCACCGAGGCGCGCCGCGGCCGCATCCAACTGCGCGGCGAACTGGGGGCTGTGGTCGCGAGCGACACAGCGCAGATTCCCGCCACGCTGGGCTTTCTCACGGGCGGCGACACCACGGTGCGTGGCTACGCCTACCGGTCCATCGGTGAAGTCAGGCCGGACCGCACCGTGGTCGCCGGCCGCTACCTCGGCGTTGCCAGCGTCGAATGGCAACGCCCCTTCGTCTACGACGGAAAGCTGACCGACTGGGAAAGCGCCGTCTTCGTCGACGCAGGTGCGGTGGCCGACCATCCCCGCGACATGCAGACCCAGGTGGGCGTCGGCGTCGGCGCGCGCTGGCGCAGCCCCATCGGCCCGGTCCAGATCGACGTGGCCTACGGCATCCAGGTGAGCCAGTTCAGGCTGCACTTCCGACTAGGCTTCACTTTTTGAAACCGATGGCGACCGAAACCTCCACCGAGCTCACGCCAGCGCCGCCGGCGCGCCGATCGTTCGGCCGCCGCGTGTTGCGGATGTTCGCCTGGGGCGTGACGGGGCTGGTGGTCCTGGTGCTGGCGCTCGCTGCAGGCGCATGGTGGTGGCTGGGCACGAACGAATCGCTGGCCTTCGCCCTCGCACGCACCGCGCGCTACCTGCCCGCCAACCAGACGCTGGAGAGCCGTGACGTCACCGGCTCGTTGCGCGCGGGCGGGCGCATCGGCTGGCTGCGATGGGAAAGCGAGAGCCTCGCGGTCGAGGTGACTGACGTTCGCATCGGCTGGCAACTTGCGCCATTGCTGCGACGCCGGGTTCAACTCGGCGAGGTCCACGCGGGCCAGGTGCTGATCGAACAACGCGGCGAGCGCGAGGACAAGCCGGTCGAGCCGCTGCAGCAGATCGTGCTGCCGGTGGAGATCGAAATCCCGTTCCGCATCGACGACCTGCGCTGGGCCGGACCACCGGCCCTGCAGGCGACGATGCTCGCCGGCAGTTACCGCTATGCCGACTCGCACCATTTGCTCGACATCGAGGGGGTGGACATCGCCGACGGCCACTACGGCGCGAAGCTCAAGCTGCAGGGACCGGCGCCGATGGAGATCGAAGCGTCGATGAACGGGCGCGTGCGCGCATCGCTCGCCAAGGACCGCAGCATCGACGTGCGGGCCGAAGCCAGCGTGAAGGGCAACCTCGCCGGCGCCGACGCGCGCATCGCCGTGGACGCACACCTGCAGCCCGTCGAGGAAAGCGCGGAGCCGCCCATGCGCGCGCAACTGCAGGCGAACATCGCGCCCTGGCAACCGCAGCCCGTGATCGACGCCAAGGCCGAACTCGAAAACGTCGACCTGGCCCGCCTCTGGCCCGAAGCGCCCGCCACCCAGCTCACCGGCGAGATCGAGGCCGGCCCCGACACCACGGTCGGCACTCAGGGCTGGAAGGCCAGCGCCGACATTCGCAACGCGCTGCCCGGCCCGTGGGACACCGGCAAGTTGCCGATCGAGCAAGTCGAGGCGCGCACCACTTTCGACGGCACGAACTGGACGCTGCCAGCCGCCACGGTGCATCTGGGCGGCGGGCGCATCGAGGCCGAAGGCAACTGGAGCCCCGCTCCCGCCCCCTGGCAGGCGCGCGTCACCGTGCGCAGCGTGCAGCTCGGCGCGCTGCACACGCAGCTCGCCGGCGCGCCGGTAACCGGCACCGTGAAGGCCGACCAGCAAGGCGAAGCGCTGCGCTTCGATGTCGCGCTACGGGCCGAGGGCGGCGCGGGCAGCCGGGATTCGCACGGCCTGCGACTCGAACGCGCGCAGGCGCAAGGCCAATGGAAGGACAAGGTGCTCGACCTGCGCACCCTGCGCATCGAAGCGCAGCGAGCCAGCCTCGATGGACGCCTGCAAGTGCTCGTCGACGAGCAGGCCGGCAACGGCAACCTGAACCTCGTCGTGCCGGGCGGCACGGTGCAGATCCAGGGGCGGATCGCGCCCGCCACCGGCAACGGGCAGATCCGGGCCCAGGTCGACGATGCCGGCGCGATGCAGGCGTGGATCGAGGCACTGCCTGAACTGAGCAACCCCTTTGGTGGCGCCACTGTGCATGGCAACGCCCGCCTCGACGCCGCATGGCAGGGTGGATGGCAGGCCATGCAGCGCCGCTTCCAGAACGCGAATGAACCGCCCGCGCGCGGCGCCGCCGAACCGACGCTCCAGGCGACTTTGACTGTGCCCAAGCTGGACCTGCGGCTTGCGCCGCCCACCGCGGCGGAAAGCCCGACCGCCATCACCTTCAACGGCGTGCGCGCGGAACTGTCGGGTAGCCTGGCCCAGGCCACCCTGGCGCTGAAGGGTGAAGCCACGAGCGGCACGCGGAAGATCACGCTCGACACCCGAGGCAGCGGCGGTATCGAACGCGAGAACCAGTGGCGCGCAGCGCTCGCCAGCCTGCATTTGCAGGCTCATGACAGCACGCGCCCCGGCCCATGGACCGTGGAACTGAGCCGCGCCGTCAGCGCGACGATCCGCAACGTCCCGGGCACCAATCCGCGGCTCGAGGTCGAAGCCTCCGCCGCAGCCGCCACGCTGCGCGGCCCCTTGCCGGGCACGGTGCAGATCGACTGGGAGCCGTTGCGCTTCGGCCGAAGCGGCACGGCGCCCAACCTCGCGTTCCGCGTCCAATCCAAGGGCCGGATGCAGGGGCTGCCCATGGCATGGGCCGAAGCCTTCGGCGAAGGCAACGCACTCGCCCAGGTCGGCTTCAGCGGCGACCTGGTGTTCGACGGCGACTGGGACATCGACGCCGGCGACACCCTGCGCGCCCGCGCCCGGGTCACTCGCAAGAGCGGGGACCTTCGCGTGCAGGCCGGCGAGGCCGCGCTGGTCACGCGCATTACCAGCCGCGGCACCGGTACTCCGAGCGAAATCACCATGGACGCGGCCGGCCCCGGCGCCAGCACGCCCGCCGGCTTGCGCCAGGCCGAGCTGACGGTCGACGCCGAAGGCGACACGGTGCGCGGCCATCTCGCGTGGGACAGCGAGCGCGCCGGCGAGATCCGCATCGAGGCCAGCACACGCGTGCTGCAACGCCAGGGCGGCTGGCAATGGGCACCCGATGCGCCACTGGCAGGCCGCGTCACCGCCCGCATGCCCAACCTGGGCGTCTGGTCAATGCTCGCGCCGCCCGGCTGGCGGGTGGCCGGCACGCTGCAGACCGATGCCACGCTGTCGGGCAGCCGTACCGAGCCGCGCTGGGGCGGCACGCTGAACGCCGACCAGCTCGCGGTGCGCGCGCTGGTCGAGGGCCTGGACCTTCGCGATGGAAGCCTGCGCGCCAGGCTCGAAGGCAACCGCGTCGAGATCAACGAATTCACCCTCAAGGGCGGCGTCGGCAGCCAGACCCGCATTCCGGGCCAGAGCGGCAACCTGAGTACCGCCGCCAGCGAGGCATCGCGAGACGGCGGCACCCTCTCGGCGCGCGGCGATCTCTCCTGGGGCTCTGCGCCCGCCCCTGGCGCCGGCACCGGCATCCGCATGTCCCTGCAGGCCCAGCTGCGCGCTCTGCGCGTGCTGGTACGGGCCGATCGCCAGGTCACGCTCTCGGGCGACGTTCAGGCGCGACTCGAAAGCGGCCAGTTCACCGTGCGCGGCGACCTCAGGACCGATCGCGCCGTCATCATCCTGCCCGAGCAGACCGCGCCCAGCCTCGGCAGCGACGTGGTGGTGCGTTCGGCCGCCATCGACCGCCAAGCCGCAGAGGAGGCCGAACGTCGGGCCGCAGCCAATCAGGCCGAAGTGGCCAAGGCCCAGACCGCGAAGCCGCCCGACATCGCCGTCAACTTCGACCTCGGCAACGACTTCGCCGTGCAGGGACGCGGCGTCACGACGCGGCTCGAGGGCAAGCTCGACATCCGCAGCACCGCACTGAATGCCCCGCCGCGCATCACCGGGGAAGTGCGTACCGTCAGTGGCCAGTTCCGCGCCTACGGGCAGCAGCTCACCATCGAAACCGGCGTTGCGCGCTTCAACGGCCCGTTCGACAACCCGCAGCTCGACGTCCTGGCGATCCGCCCCAACATCAGCCAGCGGGCCGGCGTCGCCATCACCGGCACCGCGCAATCGCCGCGCGTACGGCTGTATTCGTCGCCGCAACTCTCCGACCAGGAAACGCTCTCATGGCTCATGCTGGGCCGCGCATCGGCCACCAGCGGCGGCGAATCGGTGATCCTGCAGCAGGCCGCGCTGGCGCTGCTCGGAGGGCTCGGCAGCGGCGGCACCGGCGGCGGGCTTGCGAGCCGCTTCGGACTCGACGAGATCGGCTTCAGGGGCCCGGGAGGCAGCGGCGAAGTGCGCGACTCCGCCGTGACCGTCGGCAAGCGCGTCGCGAGGGATTTCTACATCACCTATGAGCGCAGCCTGGCGGGCACCTTGGGCACGCTGTTCATCTTCTACGACCTGACCCGCCGCCTCACCCTCCGCGCCCAGGCGGGCCAGCCCAGCGGCGTCGACCTGATCTACACGATGCACTTCAACTGAACTGGTAAAGTTGCGGCCGCTCTCGTCCTCGTAGTTCAATGGATAGAACGGGGTCCTCCTAAGACTCAGATACAGGTTCGATTCCTGTCGAGGGCACCACGGAGCAGCAAGCACGGGCGTTTCGCAGGCTTCAACAAAGCCGCTTCGCACGTCGCGTCCGTCACCGCGCAGCCCTTGAGCGCACCGACCCATGCATCGCTACCGACTGAGTGCAAGATGCGAGCCTTGCACAAAGCCATGGAGACACGACGATGCACACGAATTCCGAAGATTCACTGGCCGGCACCCGCCTCACGCGGCGTCGGCTCTTCCAGACCGGAGGCTCGCTGGGGCTTGGCGGCCTCCTCCCATCGCTGGCATCGGCCCAGGCCACCTGGCCGACCAAGTCCGTGCGTTTCGTGGTCCCCTTCGCACCCGGCGGAAGCTCGGAAATCGTCGCACGCTCCACCGCCGCGGAGCTTTCCAACACGCTCGGCCAGAGTGTCTTCGTCGACAACAAGCCCGGCGCAGCGGGCAACATCGCGATGGCGGAAGTCGCGCGCAGCGAGGATCAGCACACCATCATCCTCGGGCACATCGGCACGCTGGCGGTCAATCCGTTCATCTTCGACAAGCTGCCGTACGACCCCAACAAGGACTTCAAGCCGGTCAGCCTGCTGGCAAAGGTGCCCAGCCTGTATGTGGTGCATCCCGACGTGCCGGCCAGGAATCTCACCGAGTTCATCGCCTACGCCAAGTCCAAGCCCGGCAAGCTGAGCTACGGCTCCGCGGGCAACGGCAGTGCCGGTCATCTCGCTTTCGAATACCTGAAGATGACCTCGGGCATCTTCATGCTGCATGTGCCGTACCGCGGCACGGGCCCGATGCTGACCGACTTGCTGTCCGGCCGGCTGGACGCTTCGGCGATCGGTGCGGCGGCCATCATTCCCTTCATCAAGTCCGGCAAGGTGCGCTGCATCGCGACTGGTTCCGCCAAGCGCCTGCCGCAGTTGCCCGATGTCCCCACGGTGGCGGAGCAGGGCTTCCCCGGCTTCGAGATGACGCAGTGGTACGGGATGCTCGCCCCGGCGAGCATGGCGCCTGCCAACGTGGCGAAGCTGTCCGCCGAAACCATGAAGGCCGTCCGGTCGCCAGCGGCGACGGAGCGGCTTCGCGGTGACGCCGCCGAAGCCGTCGGCGGCACACCGGAGCAGTTTGCGCAGTTCATCGCATCGGAACAGGCGCGCTGGAAAAAAGTGATCTCGCGGGCCAACATCAAGCCGGACTGAAGGCGTCGTCGGTCCGGGAAGCCCCTGAGCTTTCCTCCGGCCGCCCGGACTGTGCCATGCCATAAAATCATCGCCACATGCCCCGCTGGCTCGCCGCCTCTTTCATCGCTTTCGTACTGTCTTGCTTCGGTTTCGCGGCCGTTGCCCACGGTTCGACGCATTCGCGCGATCACGGCGGCGCCAGCCTGACACAGGTGCAGCTTGACCTGTCTGCCAGCGTCGACGCGCCGGTGGATGACACCGAGGACGCATCCGCGCTCCAGGACGAAGCCAACTCGGGCTGCACCGAGGCCGCAACGGGCGGAGTTCAGGCCTTTCTCGCCGTGTTCGCCTCGGAGCCAGTGCCGCAACCGGCCATGAGCGCCACGCCTTCGCCTTTCCTCGCGCAGCCCAAGCGGCCACCGCGCGATCGCGCCTTCATCCTCTAAGGCTCGCCGCCTCGAGAGCCCTCCGGCTCCCCGTCTCTCGATGCGAGCGCTCTGCATCGGCGCGTCCGCGCGCCCCCGATGCGCCCCCTGTCCCTATTGAAAGAATCACCGATGCGTCTAACCACCAAGGGTCGCTTCGCCGTCACTGCCATGATCGACGTGGCACTCCGAGGCCGCATGGGCCCGGTCAACCTCTCTTCCATCAGCCAACGCCAGAGGATTTCGCTGTCGCATCTGGAGCAGCTCTTCGCCAAGCTGCGGCGCCACGAACTGGTCGAATCGACGCGAGGACCGGGCGGCGGCTACTCGCTCGGCCGCAAGGCGGCCGAGATCACCGTGGCGCAGATCATCCTGGCCATCGACGGCGATATCGATCAGGAGTCGAGGCCGCTGAACGAAGTCCCGGGCGCGGTGAAGCGCTGCACCACGGACGAGTTGTGGGCCGCCGTCAATCGCCGGGCGATCGAATTTCTGGATTCGGTCACGCTGCAGAGCCTGGTCGACGAGCAGATCGCTCGCGGCGTGCTGATCGAGCGCGAACGCCCGCTGCGCGCGCCCGTCGTCCCTGCGGCCACACGGCCGCCGCTCCGGGTCAACGCGCCGAATTCCGTCTTCGCGCTGGGAGCGATGCTGGTCAAGCGCTCCTGAGGCGTCAGGGTCTCCGGCCTGCCGGGGCGCGTATCGTGTGGACTTGAACATCCGCACACGCCCCCGCATGACCGCCTCCAACTCCCCGGCGCCGCACGACTTCGCGGTTCTCATCGGCCGCTTCCAGCCCTTCCACAACGGGCACCTGTCACTTCTGAGGCTGGCACTCGATGCGGCGCCTCACGTGGTGGTGGTGATCGGATCAGCCTTCCAGGCGCTTTCGCCCAAGCACCCGTTCAGTTGGCAGGAGCGCGCCGAGATGATCCGCCACGCAGTGCCCGAGGAGGAGCGCGCGCGCCTGCGCTTCGTCCCGGTCCGTGACTATTTCGACGAGACGCGGTGGGTCAACGCCGTACGGCGCGAGGTCGCGCAAGTGTTGACCGGTGGCGGTGCGGGGCCTCCACCCTCGATCGCACTGGTCGGCCATTTCCGGGACGCCACCCGCGAGTACCTCCGAGCCTTTCCGGACTGGACTTTGCTTGCCGCCGACGGCGTGCCGGTGCGGCGCGCAAGCGCGATGCGCGATGCGCTCTTCGCCGCGCCCGACGCGGCGTTGACGTCGCTCGCTGGCGAATGGCCGGCCGGCACGATCGACTTCCTCCGCGCATGGAGCACGCAGCCCCATTTCCAGGCGCTCGCACAGGAGGCCGAGTTGCTCAGGCAGTACGAGGCGTCATGGGCCGCGGCGCCCTATCCGCCCGTGCTGGTCACGGTCGATTGCGTCGTGAAGTGCCAGGATCAGGTGTTGCTGATCGAGCGTGGACAGGCGCCGGGCAAGGGCCTCTTCGCAGTCCCCGGTGGTTTCCTGGAACAGCGCGAAACGACATTGCAGGCTGCCCTTCGCGAATTGGAGGAGGAAACGCACCTCGCGTTGTCGCCCGATGTCCTGCGCGCCTGCCTGAAGGCCGCGGACGTGTTCGATCAACCCGACCGGAGTGCGCGCGGACGCACCATCACGCACGGCCATTTCTTCGATCTGGGCGAGCGCCAACTCCCTGCCCTGCGTGCGGATGACGATGCCGCCGCGGCCGAATGGACGGCCATTTCCGACCTGTGCGCGCGCGAGGATCGCTTCCTGGACGACCATTTCCAGATGCTCGACCACTATCTGGGACTGCTCCAGCGCTGAGACAGCCTGTAGGCAAGGGACCACGCCGTCCCATTGTCTTTTCCGGCATCGGGCGCCTCGGCGCTTGACTAAGGTGAGTTCACACACACCAACCGGAGACCTTCATGAAAAGCATCATCCTTTGGCTCTGCGGCGTTCCGCTCGTGGTGATCATCGGCCTGAAGGTCTTTGGCGTCCTTTGATTACTGGGTAACGATTCCTCCTCCCGGCGCTACCCGGCGCCGTTATACAGCGCCTCTCGGGGCGCTGTTTTTTTGCGGCGGCGTCATTGCCCGCAGGTATTTGCCCCCGGCAGGGGGTAGGCGAAGCGACACGAAGTGGGCGAAGCCTGGGGGCGAGCTCTACTTCAATTCGCGGCGCAGGTCCTGGACGTCGGCGTGCAGGCTCTTTGCCCAGGCGCGTCGATCGCGTCCGTGCGAAGACTGGGGCTCGCCGAAGCGCACGATCGCCAGCAGCGGGGGTGCCTTCAGCGTGTTCCACACCGAGGTCAAGAGGCTGTCGTCGCCGATGTAACGCGGCGCGTAACTGGTTTCTCCGGTGGCCGCATCGGCGAAGCGCAGCGCGGCCGGCTGGACGGGCGCACCGGACGAGATGGCCGCCTGAAGCAAATTGGCATGGAAAGGAAGCAGCCCGTGGCCATCGCTGGTCGTGCCTTCCGGGAAGACCGCGATCACGTCGCCTTCGCGCAAAGCTTCAGTCATGTGATGCACCACGCGCACCGCGTCGCGCCGCCGTTCGCGCTCGATGTAGAGGGAGCCGGCACCGGTCGACAAGGTGCCGATCACCGGCCAGTGCCGCACCACCGACTTGGACACGAAACGCACGTGCCGCGCCGCATGAATCGTGAGGATGTCCAGCCACGACAGGTGGTTGCACACCAGCAGCACCGGTCCTCGGTCGGGCGGCGTGCCCTGCACCGTCAGGCTGATCCCCATCAGGTTGAGCATCCGCTCGGACCACTGTTGCACGCGCTGTTCTCGCTCCGCTGGCGACAGGTGCGGGAACTGCGTGCGGATGATCCACCAGCCCGCAAACACGTTCGCGAGCGCGCGCAAGAGCTTGAGGCTCGCGGACAAGGCGTGCATGCTGTTTGCGCTAGCCGTGGACGATGCGTCCGCCCACCAGCGTGAAGCGGGCACGGCCGTGCATGGCGTAGCCACCGAAGGGCGTGTGCTTGCCCTGGCTCCTGAGCGCTTCGGGCTGCACCTGCCATTCAAGTGCAGGATCGACGACGCAGAGGTCCGCCGCGCCGCCCTTCATCAGGCGGCCCACCCCTTGGGCGCCGACCAGCTTGGCGGGCCCGGAACTCACCACTTCGATGGCGCGCGCCAGGCCCGCACCGCTCTGCTCGCCCCACAGCAATGCGAGCGGCAGCAGGAGTTCGAGGCCGGTCGCGCCAGGCTCGCTCTCGGCAAAGGGCAGCGTCTTGGCATCGGCCTCCACCGGCGTGTGGTCAGACACCAGCGCATCGATGGTGCCGTCGGCCAGGCCGGCCGACAGCGCATCGCGATCGCGCTGCTGGCGCAGCGGCGGATTCAGGCGCGCACGGCTGTCGAAATAGCCGATGTCCGTGTCCACGAGATGCAAAGAGTTGATGCTGACGTCGCAGGTCAGCGGCAAGCCCTCGGCCTTGGCCGCACGCACTTGCGCCACGCCGCCCGCGCTCGACAGGCGGCACAGGTGCACGCGCGCGCCGGTGCTGCGCATGAGTTCGATGATGGTGAAGATCGCGATCGTCTCGGCCGCGGCCGGCACGCCCGCAAGCCCCAGCCGTGTGGCGAGCGGACCGCTGGCTGCGACGCCCTTGCCCAGGTCGCGGTCCTGCGGGCGCAGCCACACGGTGTAGCCGAAGGTACTGGCGTACTGCAGTGCGCGCTGCAGCACCTGCGTGTTGCCCAGCGGAATGTCGGCTTGGCCGAAACCGATGCAGCCGGCCTCGGTAAGTTCGGCCATCTCGGTCAGCACCTCGCCCGCGAGGCTGCGCGTGAGCGCGCCGAGCGGGAAGAGCCGCGCGCGCCGCATCTTCTCGGCGCGGAACTTGAGCATCTCGACCAAGCCGGGCTCGTCGAGCACCGGGTCGGTATCCGGCGGGCAGACCAGGCTGGTCACGCCGCCGGCGACGGCCGCGCCCATTTCGCTTTCGAGCATGCCCTCATGCTCATAGCCGGGCTCGCGCAGTCTGGCGGCAAGGTCGACCAGTCCGGGCACGACGAGGCAGCCCTGCGCGTCGAGCGTGCGCTCCGCGCGAAATTCGCTGGAGACGTCGCCGATGGCGAAGACCTTGCCGTCGGCGATCGCCACGTCGGCTTTCCGGTCCAGGCCGGATGCGGGGTCGACGACGCGACCGTTGGTGATCAGGATGTTGCTCATGCTTCGTTACCCGCGACGATGCTCATGACCGCCATTCGCACGGCGATGCCGAAAGTGACCTGCGGCAAGATCACACTCTGCCGGCCGTCGACCACGGCAGAGTCGATTTCCACGCCGCGGTTGATCGGCCCGGGATGCATCACGATGGCATCGGACTTGGCCAGCTGCAGCTTCTCGGGCGTGAGGCCGAAGGTCTTGAAGAATTCTTGCGACGACGGGAGCAGCGCGCCGCTCATGCGCTCGTTCTGCAGGCGCAGCATGATGATGACGTCGCAGTCCTTGATGCCCTCCTCCAGCGTGTGGCACACCCGCACGCCCATCTGCGCCATGTCTGTGGGCACCAGCGTCTTGGGGCCGACCACGCGCACCTCGGCGCAACCGAGCGTGGTGAGGGCATGGATGTCGGAGCGCGCCACGCGCGAATGCAGCACATCACCGACGATCGCGACCGTGAGATTCGCGAAGTCCTTCTTGTAGTGACGGATCGTGTACATGTCGAGCAGACCCTGCGTCGGGTGCGCGTGGCGGCCGTCGCCGGCATTCACCACGTGCACGTGCGGCGCCACGTGCTGCGCGATCAGGTAGGGCGCGCCCGATTCGCTGTGGCGAACCACGAACAGGTCGGCGGCCATCGCGCTCAGGTTGGCGATGGTGTCGAGCAGCGATTCGCCCTTGGTCGCCGACGAGCGCGCGATGTCGAGGTTGATCACGTCCGCCGACAGCCGCTTGGCCGCGATCTCGAAGGTGGTGCGCGTGCGCGTCGAGTTCTCGAAGAACAGATTGAACACGCTCTTGCCGCGCAGCAGCGGCACCTTCTTCACCTCGCGGTCGCTCACGCTGGTGAAGTTCGCGGCGGTGTCGAGGATGTGGGTGACGATGTCCTTCGGCAAGCCCTCGATCGAGAGCAGGTGGATCAGCTCGCCGTGCTTGTTGAGCTGGGGGTTTCGTTTGTAGAGCATCAGGTGTTTTCCTCTACCTTGAAGCTGAAGGCGCCCTTGTCGCTGCGTGCGAGCGCGAGCAATTGGGTTGCCGGCAGTTCGAGGCGCTGGGCCGAGAAATCCGCGGCCACCGGCAGTTCCCGGCCGCCTCGGTCGATCAGCACCGCCAGGCGCACGCAGGCAGGCCGGCCGAAATCGAACAGCTCGTTGAGCACCGCGCGGATCGTGCGGCCCGTGTAGAGCACGTCGTCGAGGAGAAGCACGTCGGCGCCGTTGACGTCGAAAGGCAGCGTCGTCTGCGCGCTGGCGGCCAGCCCGCGCCGTGCGAAGTCGTCTCGGTGCATGGCCGAGGAAATGATGCCTGGCGCACCGGCCAGGCCCAGGTCCTTCTGCAGGCGCTCGACCAGCCATGCGCCGCCGGAGGTGATGCCGACCAGGCGCGTGTCCTGGCGCATCAGGGATTTCACGCCGCGGAGCAACTCGACGTAGAGCGCTTCGGCGTCAGGGATGGAGTTCACGGAAGGCTCCTCAGGAACTGTTCAAGAATGATGCAGGCCGACGCGGCGTCGGCATCGCGCGCGCCCAAGGCGAGCGCCTCGGTCGTGCTGTAGCGTTCGTCGACCTCGTACACGGGCAGCTTGAAGCGGCCGTGCAGTTGCCGGGCAAAGCGTTGAGCGGCGCGGGTGTTGTCGTGTGGCGCGCCGTCGGGGTGATAGGGCACGCCGACGACCAGCGCATCGGGCTGCCAATCGCGGATACGGGCCTCCACTTGCGCGAAACGCGCATCGCCTTCGGCCTTGATGGTGGCTTGCGGCGTCGCTGTTCTGAGCAAACGATTGCCGCTCGCGACGCCGGTGCGCTTCTGGCCGAAGTCGAAGGCCAGGAAGCTTTGAAAATGGGAGGGAACGGAAACCGGAGGGGTAGCGTCGGGCATCGCCGTAACGCTCATGCGCGCCCCCACGCTTGGCACTTCGTGTCCACGCTGCCCCCCAAGGGGGTGCGAGCTTGCTTGGGGCGGCCCGGCGCTGCGCTCATGCGTGCCCCGCGTCCGGCGACAGGGTCCACGCCTCCAGCCCCAGCAGCGACAGCGCCTTGTCGTAGCGCTGTTCGATCGGCGTGTCGAAGATCACCGCGGGATCGGCGCCGACCGTGAGCCAGCTGTTCTCGGCCAGTTCGGACTCGAGTTGGCCCTCGCCCCAGGCCGCGTAGCCCAGCGAAACCAGCACCTTGCGCGGACCGGCCCCGGTGGCGAGCGCTTCAAGCACGTCCTTGGAGGTCGTCATTTCGAGGCCGCCAGGGATCGTCATGGTCGATGCGTAGACCGACTCGTTGGGCTTGTCCGCCTGGGCGAAAACCGGCTCATGCAGGACGAAGCCGCGCTCGGTCTGCACCGGGCCGCCCTGGAACACGGGAGCCTTGCCGAGTTCGGGGCTGGAGAGGTGCAGTTCGATCTTCTCGAACAGCACCTTGAGATTGATGTCGCTGGGTTTGTTGATGACGAGGCCGAGCGCGCCGCGCTCGCTGTGCTCGCAGAGGTAGACCACGCTGCGGCTGAAGGCCTTGTCTTCCAGACCCGGCATCGCAATCAGAAAATGATGCGTAAGGTTCATCGGGGCAGAATCGGAGGCCATGCCGCCGATTTTACTGGCCGTCGACAAAACATATCCCAAGGGGTTGATGTGGTTTCGCCGCGATCTGCGAGTGGACGACAACGCGGCGCTCTACCAGGCCCTGCGCGCGTGCCGGCAGGTGGTGTGCGTGTTCGTTTTCGATCGCGCGATCCTCGATTCGCTCCCCCGCGTGGACCGGCGCGTCGAGTTCATCCGGGAATCGCTGGTCGAGTTGGACGCCGAACTGCGGTCGCTGGGTGGGGGCCTGATCATTCGCCATGCCGTCGCCGAGGACGAGATCGGTCAGCTCGCACGCACGCTGGACGTGCAGGCCGTTTTCGCCAACCGCGACGACGAGCCCGACGCGCTGGCGCGCGACGCCAAGGTCCTCGGCGCACTGGCAAACGGCGGCGTGGCTTTCCACACCTACAAGGACCATTCCGTCTTCGAGCGCGACGAGGTCCTGACCCAGGCAGGACAGCCCTACACCGTCTTCACGCCCTACAAGCGCGCCTGGCTTTCCAAGGTCGACACCTTCTACCTGAAACCCTACCCGGTGCGCAGCTATGCCGATGCGCTGGCGCCGGTGCCGGAGAAGTTCAAGGGCCCGGTGCCGCCGCTTGCCGAGATTGGCTTCGAGAAAAGCAACCTCGACCAACTGGAGATCCCCACCGGCAGCCAGGGCGGCGCCGCGCTCTTCGACGACTTCTTCCAGCGCATCGACCGCTATCACCAGACGCGCGACTTTCCGTCCGTGCGCGGGCCGAGCTACCTCGGCGTGCACCTGCGCTTCGGCACCGTCTCGATTCGCCAGCTCGCAGGCATCGCGCACCAGCTGACGCTGCAGGGCGATCCGGGTGCGGGGACTTGGCTCAGCGAACTGATCTGGCGCGATTTCTATTTCCAGATCCTCGCGCATCATCCGTACGTGGCAGCGGGCGGCGAGTCGCGTAGCTTCAGGCCCGAGTACGACAAGATCCAGTGGCACCACGGCAAACACGCGGACATGCTTTTCGAAGCCTGGTGCAAGGGCCGCACCGGTTATCCGCTCGTCGACGCGGCCATGGCCCAGATCAACCAGACCGGCTACATGCACAACCGCCTGCGGATGGTGGTCGCGAGCTTTCTCTGCAAGGACCTGGGGATCGACTGGCGGCGCGGCGAGCGCTACTTTGCCGGGCATCTCAACGACTTCGAGCTGTCCTCGAACAACGGGGGCTGGCAGTGGGCGAGTTCCAGCGGTTGCGACGCACAGCCGTATTTCCGGATCTTCAACCCGGTGACGCAAAGCGAGCGCTTCGACCCCGAAGGCAAGTTCATCCGCCGCTACCTGCCCCAACTCGCCAAGCTATCCAATGCGGACATCCATGCGCCATGGACAGCCAAGCCGCTGGAACTCGTGGCCGCAGGCGTGAAGCTGGGAGAGACCTACCCCAAGCCCATCGTCGACCATGCCGAGGCGCGCGACCGCACGCTGCAGCGCTACGCGGTCGTTAAGAGATAGCCGCAGCCGGCGCCGCGCCGCCCTTCGTGAGCAGCCGCGAAACCGGCTCCGCCGGGCCGCCGGCTGCGCCCCCTGCAAGGGGGTGGGCGGCTACACGAAGTGAGCAAGCCTGGGGGTGTGCTCCAAGCACAAGCCTGGGGGCGTGCTTAAGCAACCAGCGCCACAGGCACTTCGACGCCCGTGTAGCTGCGCACCAACCGCAGCAGTTCCTCTTCCGAATACGGCTTGCCGAGGTAGTGATTCACGCCCAGCGCGCGCGCATGGTCGTGGTGCTTCTCGGCGATGCGCGAGGTGATCATGATGATCGGCAGGTCGGCCAGCGACTCGTCCGCGCGGATGTTGCGGGCAAGGTCGAATCCATCCATGCGGGGCATCTCGATGTCCGACAGCACGACGGCCGGCCGCTCCTGCTGGAGCCGCTCGAGCGCCTGCAGGCCGTCGGCCGCCAGCGCGACGCGGTAGCCTTCGCGCTGCAGCAGACGCTGCGTGACGCGCCGCACCGTGATCGAGTCGTCCACCACCAGCACCAGCGGAACCTGCGGCACCGCTTGCGGCGCCTGCCGGGTCGGCTCTGCGCCGCCGATGTCCTTCGTCGCGGCCTGGCGGCTGCGAGTTGCCTGAAGCTCGCGCGCCTTCTCGCCATGCACCGCGGCCAGCGCCACCGGGTTGTAGATGAGCGCCACCGCGCCGGAGGCCAGCACCGAGATGGCGGCCATGCCGGGCAGGTGGGAGAGCTGCGGCCCGAGGTTCTTGACCACGACTTCCTGGTTGCCCAGGACTTCATCCACGTGCAGCGCGACGCGCTGTGCGGCGCTTCGCACGATGACGATCGTGTTGGCCTTGCCCGGCGCGCGTTCGCTGCCTGCGGTGGACTGGAGCAACGCCCCCGCCCAGTAGAACGGGACCTGCTCGCCGCCGAAGGCGTAGCGCTGGTTGAGGTAGGCCGATTCAAGATCGGAAGCCCCGGCACGCAAGACCAGTTCGACCAGGCTGGAAGGCACGCCGATCGACACGGCCCCTGCACGCAGCATGACCACGTGCGTCACGGCGGTCGTCAGCGGCAGCACCAGCTTGAAGACGGTGCCTTGGCCAGGCTGGCTGTTCGTTTCGATCCGGCCGCCGAGCGCCGCGACTTCCGCGCGCACCACGTCCATGCCGATGCCGCGGCCGGCCAGTTCGGAGACCTGCTCCGCCGTGGAGAAGCCGGGCTGGAAGATCAGTTCAGCAGCTTCGGCGGGGCTGAGTTGCTTGCCTTCGGGGATCAAGCCGAGCGCCACAGCCCGCGAGGCGATGCGCTCGAAGTTCAATCCGGCGCCGTCGTCACGGAAGCTGACAGAGACGTCGTTGCCTTCGTGGTGCAGTTCAATGGCTATCAGGCCGCTCGAATCCTTGCCGGCTTTCTCGCGCACCGCCGCGTCCTCGATGCCATGCGCCACGCAGTTGCGCAGCAGGTGCTCGAAGGCTGGCGTCATGCGGTCCAGCACGCCACGGTCCATTTCGATCGACCCGCCGGTGATATCCAGGCGCACCTGCTTGCCGGTGTCTTTCGAGGCCTGCCGCACGACGCGGTAGAGGCGTTCGGAAATGCCCTCGAACTCGACCATGCGCGTGCGCAGCAAACCGCGCTGCAATTCGCGGGTCTGGCGGGCCTGGGCGCTCAGGTCGTCTTCCGTCGCCTGCACCGTCTTCTGGAGCGTGCGCTGCACGGTCGCCACGTCGTTGACCGACTCGGCCATCATGCGGGTGAGTTCCTGCACGCGCGTGAAACGGTCGAACTCGAGCGGATCGAAGCCTTGCTGCGAATCCTTCGCCTGTGCAAGGCGCGACTGCATCTGGCTTTCGGCCTGGACTTCGATGTCGCGCAATTGCTGGCGCAAGCGATCCAGGTTGCCGGTCAGGTCGCCGAGCGAACTGCGCAACTGGCCCAGTTCGGCTTCGAGCCGCGAGCGCGTGATGATCACCTCGCCGGCCTGCGCGACCAGGCGATCGAGCAGGTGGGTGCGGATGCGCACGGCCTGGTTCGAAATGGCGCGCAGCGGTGTGAGGGCCGACGGCGAAGGCAAGGCGACCGCGCTGCGTTCCACGACGGGTTCGTCGGCGGGGGCGGCTTCTGCCTTCTCGCTCGCAGGGGTTTCGACGGGCGTGGGCAGTTCGACCGGCTTGGGCGCGGACGTTGCGGCGGTTGCACGCTGCACCAGTTCGGTCTGGACCGCGTCATCGGCAGCGCGCAGCGCATCGAAGGTGGCCTGCAGTGCGTCGAAGCGCGTGAGCAGTTGTTCGATCGACTTCCGGTCGGCGCCCTCGGAGCCGAGCGATTCGATGTCGGACTCCATGCGGTGCGCGCGCTCGCCGAGGCGCATCGCACCGGCCAGCCGCGCACTGCCCTTCAGCGTGTGCAGCGTGCGCAAGGTGGAGGAGCGCGGACCCGTGTTCTCCGGATGCTGCGACCACTCTCGCAGCGCGGCGCCCAGTTGAGGCAGCAGTTCGGCGGCCTCTTCCTCGAAGATCGGGAACAGGTCGACGTCGACCGCGTCGGTCACGTCGACCGCGTCCTCGGAGTCGTCGAGCGCCACGTCGGCCATCGCGTCGCGCGGCACATGGAAGGTCACCAGCCGGCCTTCGACGGGCTCGACGGGCAATTGAGAGGCAGCGACTTCTCGCAGCGCCTGGAGTGTTTCCTCGGCGGGCTCGCGCAGGAAGCCGGCGGCGAACTGATGCAGCAGGCGCCGCAATTCCTCGGCCGCCACGACGAGCACGACGCCCTGCTCCGGCGTTCCGCGGCCCTGCATCTGGAGATGCTGCAGCGCAGCCTCGAACAGGCGCGCCATGTTCGACAGGCTCTGGAAGCCGACAGTCGCCGAGCTGCCGGCCAGCGAATGGGCCAGGCCGATCATCGAGTCGGGAACGCGCTCATGCGATTCGAGCGCCCATTCGCCGATTTCGGTGGCGAGCTGCCTCGACCACTCGTCGGCTTCGTTCAGATAGACGTTGTAGAGCGCGATGCCGATCCGCAGCGGGCCGATCACCTTGACTTGCTCTTCGGCACTCGGTGCCGCCGCCGCCCGTTCGGCTTCGGCTTCGGTCGATGCCACTGCAGCCGGCGCTTCATTCGCTTCAGCGACCGGTTCGACGGTCGCTTCGACCGGCACTTCCGCCACCACTTCCGGTGCGGGTGCGAGTGCTTGAGCTTCCGGCTCGACGGCGGGCACGGGTGCGGCAACGGCTTCCGGTTCGGCCGAAGCTTCCGGCGCCAGCGTCAGTTCGAACGCGAGTTCTTCCGCAGGTTGCGCAACCTCGGCCACCTCGGGTGCGGGCACCTCGAACATGGCTTCGATCTCGGCATCGGTAGCGGTTGCCGGCGTCGGTTCCGGTTCGCGCTCCGGCTGCACGGCACGCGCGGCGAACGCGGGCTCGAGCGAGGTATGCACCGTCTCCAGGAAATCGACGTCCTCGAGTTCATCCATGACCTGCGGATCTGCAGGCGGGGCCGCGGGCTTGGCGTCGAAATCGAGGAAGTCGGTCGACGCAAAGCCATCGTCGCTTCCAGGTTCTTCCTCGCGCCGAGCCTCCGGCTCGGCTTCCTGGTGCGCGGCGGGCCGGTCGAAACCCAGCCAGACGGTCGTTTCCTCGACCTGCGATGCAGCGGGCTTCTCGTCCTCGGCCGGCTCTTCGAATGCAACGGGCTCGGATTCCAGATCCAGGTCGGGAAGGTCCGGCATCTCCGGAAGCGGCAACGGCGCGGCGGGCGCCGGCGACGCTTCGACCGCCGATTCTGCTGCGATGTGACGGGCGGCGGCCACCAGGGTGTCGGCATCGGCGACGGGGGCCGGAGCCGGCGCGAGCGGTTCGCCGGTGCGCAAGGCCTCGGCGATCGCGCGGAACGGGGCCGATTGCCAGCTATGCGGCTCGCTGGCGGCGATGGCTTCGACCCACTTCGCGAAGTCTTGCAGCGCCGTGCGCGTGCCTGTGAGCAATTCGGGCGTGGCGGGGCGCTGATCGGCGAGCCAGGTATTCAGCACCTGCTCGAACGACCAGGCGGCTTCGCCGAAGTCCATGAGCCCGACCATGCGGGAACTGCCCTTGAGCGTGTGGAAGGCGCGGCGCAGCACGGTCAGTTCGCCGCTGTCGTCCGGCCGCGAACCGAGCGCAGACACAGCGGCGAGGCCGTTGTGGAGCACTTCGCGAGCTTCGTCCAGGAAGATGTTCTGGAGGTCGTCTTCCTCGAGTTCCGTCACCTCGGTGTCGGGCAAACCTTCCAGCGGCGCCGGGCCGGTGATCTTCGCGGTCCAGCTCGCAGTTGCACGGCTGAATTCCTCGATCGGCGACGGCGGTGTCTTGCGCGTGCCAGGCCCCGCCAGCGCGGCAAGCTTGGCCGCGATCTGCGCATCGACTTCCTCGACGCTCAGCACCGTGTCGGTAACGGCGACAGGCCCGGAAGCCGACGCGAACGACACCGGCGCGACCGCCTCGGGCAAGCTGGCGTCGCTGGCCTGGCGGCCCATGAGAGGCTTGAGTTCGCCGAGTTCGGCATCGAACACGAACAACCGCTTGGCCAGCGCAGGCTGGTAGCTGAGCATGTCGATCAGGAAGCCCAGCGCACCCAGGTTGTTGCCGAGCGAATCGAAGGCCTGGATTTCGTCGGCGGGAGATTCTTCGGCCAGCAGCTGGTCGACGTTCTCGCGCATGCGCTGCACGGTCTGGGCCGCCTGGTCCAGTCCGAGCACGGAGAACACGCCGCGCATTTGCAGCAGTTGGCTCGGCACGGTGCGCAGCAAGCCCTTTTCGGTGGGCCGGCGGAAGAACTGGTCCAGCGACTTTTCGAGTTCGCTGAGGTGGCTGCGCAGTTCGCCGACCACGGTGCCCATCGTCTGGCGATCGCTCACGCGGCGGTAGAGCTCCTCCATCCACGGCTCGAGCGGCTCCGATCGGCCGCCTTCGCGTGCGCGCTCAATCCGGCCGGCGAGTTGCACAGTACGGGCTGTCAGCTGACGATCATGCGGATCGAGGTCTTCGAAAGCCGCTTCCAGATAGAGAACTGAGGTCGCGACTTCCATCGCGAGTTCGGTCGCCGGCGGCTGGCCGGAGCGCAGCGACGCGTCGACCGCGTTGTTCAGCGCCTGCACCATGGGCGTGCTCGGCGGATGCAGCTTCTGCAACGATTCGCCAAGCTGCGCGAAGGTATCGGCCACCTGCCGCGTACGGTTCACGTCGCCGCCCGAGAGCGCCGACCACATTTCCTTGGCGGCCTCGATGCGCTTGCGCGCCTGTGCGAGCACCACTGGGTCGAAGCGGCCGAATTGCTCGATCGTGTAGTCGACAGTCTGCTCGTTCGCGACGCCCCAGGCGACGCGAACCGCGCGCAGCGTGGCGGCCTCGTCGCGCGAGCCGGGGACAGCCTGCGCGCAGAAGAACAGGAGATCCTGGCCCAGACGGTCGGATACGGTGTTGTCGCCGCGCGCAAGTGTGGCGTATTGCAGCAGCACACGCGAAGCGGCGCGCTTCACATGCGAGTCGGTCGGGATCAGCGCCAGCGCCAAGGCCTCGAAGAAGCCGGCCGCGAGCGTCCAGAAACTGGCGACCCGCGGAACCGACGCGCCACGGCCGAGCCCCAGACACAGTGCCTGCAGACGGCGAGCGGCGTGGTCATCGCCGCTCTTGACGACCTTGAGCACTTCGCGGTCGAGCTTCGAGCGGACGGCGGGGTCATATACCAGCGCGGTCTGGGTAGGCGCGGGTTTGATCTCGACCCAGCGCCAAGTCATGCTCCACAGGTCGGCGGGGTGGACCCGTTCATTGCCGACCAGTTCAAGCACCTCGCGGTACTGCGGGAAGAGCGCGACCGACGAGACCGTCTTGCCCACGATCAACGCATTCAGGAAGTCAGCGACGGCAAAACCCGCTCGGTCGATCTTCTGGACTGCGGAGTCGGTGCAGCGCAGCGGCTCCGTGACGAAGCTCTGGACTGCGAACTCCATGGCGCCGAGCACCAGTGCAGGTGCCGTATGGCCCACCATCTGAAGGGCGCCCACGGCCTGATGCAGTTGCTGTCGCGCGAGGCGCAGCGGCTGGGTATCGATCTCGGAGCCCGGTGCAGCGGCGGCCGCGTCGCGGGCAAAGCGCCGCAACGTCTTGCCCACACCGTCGAGCGATTTCTGGATTTCTCCGAGCACCCAGGCCAGCGGCCCAAGATCCTCGGTCGCCGGCGCGTTGCCGGCGGTATGGGCGGTGGCAGGGCTTTGGGTCGACACGTTGGGCGCTCGGCGTTCAGGCAATCTTGAAACGAGACACGGACTGACGCAGCTCCTCGGCCATGTGCGAAAGCTCGCGGACCTGCTGCGCGGTGGTACGCGTACCTTCGCCGGTCTGCTCGGTCACGGCAAAAATGTGCTGGATGTTGGCGGCCACGACGTTGGCCGAATCGGCTTCGCGGGAGGCGGATTGCGAAATCTGCTCGATCAGCTCCGCGAGGCGGCGCGACACGCGGTCGATCTCGGAGAGCGCGGTACCGGCGTTGTCGGAGAGCTTGGCCCCTTCCACCACACCCTGCGTAGAGCGCTCCATGGCGCCGACCGCATCCTGCGTGTCGGTCTGAATGGCCTTCACGAGTGCCGAGATCTGGCGCGTGGCGTCTGCGGAACGCTCGGCCAGTCGCTGCACTTCTTCCGCCACCACCGAGAAGCCGCGACCGGCTTCACCGGCGGATGCCGCCTGGATGGCGGCGTTGAGCGCCAGCACGTTGGTCTGTTCGGTAATGTCCGAGATCAGTTCGGTGATTTCGCCGATCTCCTGCGAGGACTCGCCCAGGCGCTTGATCCGCTTGGAGGTTTCCTGGATCTGGTCGCGAATGGAGTTCATGCCGCCGATCGCGTTCTGCACCGCCTGCAGGCCCGACGAAGCGGCTTGCAGCGACTGGCGCGCCACCGTGGCCGATTCCTGCGCTTGCGAGGACACGCCGTTGATTCGCTCCGCCATCGTCAGCACCGACTGGCCGGTTTCGCGAATTTCGCGCAGCTGCTCGGTGGATGCGGCGAGCAGTTCGGTCGAGGTGCTTTCGACCTGCGACGTCGTCTGCGCCACGCGGGTTGCCGTGTTCTGCACGTTGCCCACCAGCAGGCGCAGTTCTTCCACCGTGTAGTTGACCGAGTCGGCGATGGCGCCGGTGATGTCCTCGGTCACGGTGGCTTCCTGCGTCAGGTCGCCTTCAGCGACGGTTTGCAGTTCGTTCATCAGGCGCAAGATCGCGGCCTGGTTGGCGGCGTTGACGCGGCTGGCGTCCTCGGACACACGCTCGGCCTCGACGCGGTCGCGCTCGGCTGCCGCGGCACGTTCGCGGCCTTCGCGCACCTGCACGAAACCGATCGCGCCGGCGAGTGCCAGGGCGGCGAGCGACAGCACGAACAGCATCACCACCGTGCCGGCACCCAGCCCGGTGCGTGCGGAGAGTTTTTCCTGCAGGTCGCCGAGAGAGGTGCGCAGCGGTTCGCTGTCGGCCAGGATGGCGGCTTGCGCTTCGCGCGCGGCGACCAGGCCCTGGAGGTTGCCCAGGATGGCGCCGGCTTGTGTGCGCGTCTGTTCGTAGGTCTTCAGGATGGCATCGAGTTGCTGGCGCGTCTGGGCGTCCCGTGTGCCGGGCAGGCGTTGCTGGGCGCTGCCGTCGAGCAGGCCGCGCGTGACTTCCTGGAAGGTGTTCAGGTCCTTGCCGAGCAGGAACACCGCGTCGGGGCTCACGCCTTCGACGGTGAGGAACTCGTTGGCCGACTTGCCAATGCGCTGCGTCAGCATCACCAGTTGACCCGCGGCGGAAATCTCGGGCAGAGTGGCGTTCTGCTGCATCTTGAGCGAGGCCACGGTCTCGGTCATTTCGAGCAGGTCCGAAGACTGGCGATTGATGTCGCGCAGCGCGTTGCCGACCTGCGTCAGGATCTGCTGCTGGGCCAGCACGGCCTTGGCACTCTTGTCGGCACGCTCGACCAGCGGGGTGATCTTGCCGAGCTCCATGTCGTACTGGGTGCCCACGCGCTCCAGCTTGAGCGCGTCGTCGCCGTTCGAGAGACCTTGCACGCGGCGCGTCAGGTCGTCCGAGCTGTCCTTGACCTCGGCGAATGCCGCGACGTTGCCGACCAGCGCCTGCGACACCGACTTGGCGAGCCGTTGCGACTGCATGAGCGACTGACCGGTGGCAGCCACCTGTTGCGCCAGCCGTTCGGCGCGCAGGATGGCGGAGCCGGCGACCAGCAGCAGCAAGAGCACCACGCCCGCCAAGGCCATCGCGAGGATCCGCTGCTGGCGCGCGGGATTCGAGCGCTGCGAGCGTCTTGTGCGGGAGCCGCGCGACGAACCCGGCGCGGTGCTGGAAGCCTCGGCCTGGACGGCTTGCTCCGGATCCTGACCCGCAGCGGCCGCGTCGCCTGCATCGGTATCGGCCGACAGGCCGGTTGGCTCGGGAGCGGCATCCCTACGTATGAGCACGGTCTTCTCCTCGGGAGTCTGCAAGGTATCGATATTTTCCAGCGTGAGTGCGGCGGCGCTATCGGCGCTCACTGACACGCTGTTGCCGCTCACGGGCAGGAGTTTCTTGAACTTGTCGGCGATCGAGCTCACGGTCGGTCCTTCAGGTTGTGTGCAAAGCGGCCCACTCAGGCGCCGATGCTCAAAAATTGGGGTTGCTGCGAAAGCGCCTGCAGGTTGATCTCCTGCCAGCGCCCTCCTGCCGCATCGGTGTAGGCGTGTCCGAACCACGCCGGAGCATCGCTGGCCGGGGCCTGCGATGCAACGAAGGCGTCCACGCCGCGCAAGCCGACCAGCCGGTCGATCAGCAATGCGCAGTTGACTTCGAGCAATTCGTTGAGCGCCACCAGCCGGGACTGCGCACGCGCCGTCTCGCTCACCGCGGGTGGCGTTGCGGCGCCGGAGGCGAAGGTCGAGAGCTGCACGACGCCGTACAGCCCGCCGCGCAGATTGGCCACGCCGAGAAACCAGGGCTCGGTGTAAGGCACGGGCTGCGGGGGCATCCAAGGAAAGATTTCGCCCGCGTGCCCGAGCGGGAACAGGTAGTTCGCGTCGCCCGCCTCGACGGCAAGCCACGATGCGGAAACGCCCGAGGTGCGCGCCGCCTGGAGGCGACTGGCGAGCCGGGACTGGAAAGCGCGGAGAGCGTCGCGGTTGGCCATGGATGGAGGACTTGCGAGATCAGGCCAGCGCGCTGATCTTTGCCATCAGCTCGGCCGCGTTGACGGGCTTGACGATGTAGTCGCGGGCACCTTGCCGCATGCCCCAGACGCGATCGGTTTCCTGGTTCTTGCTCGTGCACAGAATGATCGGCACCGCCGCGTACTGCGGATGGCGGGCGATGGCGCGCGTGAGCTGGAAGCCGTTCTGGCCGGGCATCACGACGTCCATCAGGATGAGATCGGGCTGCTCTTCCTCGAGACGACGCATTGCGTCGTCGGCGTTCTCGGCGGTCTTCACCGAGAAGCCGTTCTTCTGGAGGAGATCGGTCAGGAAGACCAGTTCGGTCTTCGAGTCGTCGACCACGAGCACTTTGCGAATAGCCATTTACTGCGCTTCCTGAACGATGCCGAACTGCTGCACGGCATGGAGCAGTTGGTCTTTGGTGAAAGGTTTGGTGAGGTAATCCTGCGAGCCGACCATACGGCCGCGCGCCTTGTCGAACACGCCGTCCTTCGACGAGAGCATCACGACAGGCACATTGGAAAAATGAGAGTTGCGCTTGATGATCGCGCAGGTCTGATAGCCGTCGAGGCGAGGCATCAGGATGTCGCAGAAAATCAGATGCGGCTTGTGGTCGTTGACCTTGGACAGCGCATCGAAGCCGTCCTCGGCCAGCAGGACTTCATGACCGCCCTGCTTGAGGAAGATCTCGGCGCTGCGCCGAATGGTGTTGCTGTCGTCGATGACGAGCACCTTGTAACCGGATCCATTCGCGCTCATTTCGCACCGCTCCTCTTGTGACACCTTGACGACCGCTGCGCCCCCTTCAGGAGCGCAGGAAGCGCGGCCCTATGCCATGCTTCAGATCTCAACCATTTCGAAGTCTTCCTTGCGCGCACCGCACTCGGGGCAGGTCCAGTTCATCGGAACATCAGCCCATGCCGTACCGGCAGCAATACCATCTTCCGGCACGCCGACCGATTCGTCATAGATCCACCCACAAATCAGGCACATCCAGGTTTTCGTATTCATCGCAGCTTAAAGTCCCTGTTCATCAAATGCAACGATCGTATCCAAACGTATCTCAAAGTCCGTGAGAATCGTCTCAGATATGCCACCATCTGGTGAGCCCTGATTGGCCATGAACACTTCTTTACTACCAACAGAGCACGATCACAAAGTGAGCGATCTTAACGACCCCTCGAACGACGAAGACACTGCAGAAGGCGATTTGAACCCACCCTGCGTGCTGGTCTTCAATGCCAGCGACCCGAGCGGCGCCGGCGGATTGGGCGGCGACGCGCTGGCCATGGCCTCGGTCGGGGCCCACATGCTGGCTGTCGTGACCGGCGCCTACGCGCGGGACACCGCGGAAATCTTCGATCACTTCGCGTTCGACGAGGAAGCCGTCGCCGAGCAGGCGCGCTCGATTCTCGAAGACGTCGAGGTTCAGCTCATCAAGATCGGCTTCGTGGGCTCTCCGGAAGTCTTGAGCACCGTGGCCGAGACCACGACCGACTACTCTGAGGTTCCCGTCGTCGCGTACATGCCCAACCTCTCGTGGTGGGAAGACAGCCAGATCGAGGCCTACCACGACGCGTTTCGCGAACTCGTGCTGCCGCAGACGACCGTGCTGGTCGGCAACCACAGTACGCTGTGGCGCTGGCTGCTGCCCGACTGGAGCGGCGAGCGCCCTCCCACCGCACGCGACATCGCGAAGGCCGCGGGTGAGTTCGGCGTGCCGTACACGCTGGTCACCGGGCTCGTGCTGCCCGACCAGTTCATCGACAACGTGCTGGCATCGCCGCAGTCGGTGCTCGCGAGCGAGAAGTACGAACGGCTCGACGCGGTGTTCGCGGGCGCTGGCGACACGCTGTCCGCCGCGCTGGCCGCGTTACTCGCCAGCGGCACCGATCTCGTCGCCGCCACCAGCGAGGCGCTGAGCTACATGGACCGCTGCCTGGATGCAGGCTTCCGCCCCGGCATGGGCCATGTCCTGCCCGATCGCCTGTTCTGGGCGCAGCCGGAAGACGAAGAGGACGAGGACAATGGCGACCCTGCATCTCCGACCGACTTTGCCTTGCCGCCGCACGACACGAGGCATTAGGCTCGCCCCCAGGCTGCGCGCACTGCGTGTCGCTTCGCCTACCCCCTGACCGGGGGCGGGCCGGCCGCTACGGGCGGCCGGGCCCGGCGGCCCTCCCGACTTGAATACCGACCACTCCTCGATGCAATGATCAACATGGACCAGAACGACACCCTCTTCGAACGCGCACGCGCAGTAATTCCCGGGGGTGTCAATTCGCCCGTTCGCGCCTTCAAGGCTGTCGGGGGCACGCCGCGCTTCGTCAAGCGCGCGCAGGGGGCCTACTTCTGGGATGCGGCGGACAAGCGATACATCGACTACATCGGCTCGTGGGGGCCGATGATTCTGGGCCACGGGCATCCCGCAGTGGTCGAAGCGGTGCAGCGTGCAGTGACCGAAGGCTTTTCGTTTGGCGCCCCCACGGAGCGCGAGATCGAGCTTGCCGAGGCCATCCTCGCGCTGGTGCCGTCGATGGAGATGGTGCGGCTGGTGAGTTCCGGCACGGAAGCTGCGATGAGCGCACTGCGCCTCGCGCGTGGCGCGACCGGACGCAAGTACATCATCAAGTTCGAAGGCTGCTATCACGGGCATGCCGACGCGCTGCTGGTCAAGGCGGGCTCGGGCCTCGCGACCTTCGGCAATCCGACGTCGGCCGGCGTGCCGCCGGAAGTCGTGCAGCACACGCTGGTTCTCGAATACAACAACCTGACGCAACTCGAAGAAGCGTTCGCGCTGCATGGGCACGAGATTGCCTGCCTGATGATCGAAGCGATCGCGGGCAACATGAATTTCGTGCGTGCGAGCGCCGCCTTCGCCAAGCGCTGCCGCGAGCTTTGCACTCAGCATGGTGCGCTGCTGGTGTTCGACGAGGTCATGACCGGATTCCGTGTCGGCCTGCGCGGCGCGCAGGGCGTGCTGGGCATCACGCCGGACCTCACGGTGCTTGGCAAGGTGATCGGTGGCGGCATGCCGCTCGCAGCCTTCGGCGGACCGCGCGCGATCATGGAACAACTCGCGCCGCAAGGGCCGGTCTACCAGGCAGGAACGCTGTCGGGCAATCCGGTCGCGACTGCCTGCGGCCTCGCGACCCTGAAGGAGATCGCAAAGCCCGGCTTCTACGAAGCTCTGTCGAAAAAGACGCTTTCTCTCGCAGATGGACTGAAAGCCGCGGCAGTGGCCGAAGGCGTCCCCTTCAGTTCCGACAGCGAAGGCGGCATGTTCGGCTTCTTCCTGCTCGACGCGCTGCCGCAGAACTATCCGGCCGTGATGAAGAGCGACGGCGCGAAGTTCAACAGCCTGTTTCACGGCCTGCTGGACCGCGGCGTCTACATCGCGCCGGCGCTGTATGAAGCGGGCTTCGTGAGCGCAGCCCACAGCGAGGAAGACGTCGCAGCCACGATCGAAGCTGCCCGCCAGATCTTCAAGACGCTCTAGCGCCAATGAAGCTGCCGTCGCTCCTCCTGGCAAGCGCGAGCCTGCTCCTGCCTGCCTTGGCCTCGGCGCAGGTCGACGTCAGCCAGGTCTGGATCAATCCCGGTTTCTATTCGCTGCACTTCGATCGGAACAAGGGGCTGGAAGACTTCAATCCAGGCATCGGCATCGAGTGGCCGATCGACAAGACCTTCGCGCTCACGGCCGGCGCCTTTCGCAACAGCGATCGCGACCGCTCGCACTACGTCGGCCTCTACGTCATGCCCTTCGAGTTCCACGGCGTGAAGCTCGGCGCCGTGGTGGGGGGCTTCGACGGCTACCAGAGGAGCAACAACGGCGGCTGGTTCCCTGCCCTGATCCCGACCGCGGCGATCGAAGGAAAGCACTGGGGACTGAACATTGCGATCGTCCCCACCATCAAGAACCGCCTCTACGGCGCCATCAGCTTTCAGCTGAAGTACCGGTTCTCCGATGGCAGCTAGCTCAATGTCTGAAGTGACGGACGCCTGAAAGCACCATCACCACGCCACGTTCGTCGGCAGCGTCGATCACTTCCTGGTCGCGCATCGAGCCACCCGGCTGGATCACCGACGTGGCGCCGGCATCGACCACCACGTCCAGCCCATCTCGGAACGGGAAGAACGCGTCGCTCGCGACTGCCGTGCCCGACAGCGACAAGCCCGCGTGCTGCGCCTTGATACTCGCGATGCGCGCCGAATCGAGCCGGCTCATCTGGCCAGCCCCGACACCCATCGTCATGCCGTCCGCACAGAACACGATCGCGTTGCTCTTGACGAACTTCGCGACCTTCCACGCGAACAGGAGATCCTGCAGCTGCTGCGGCGTCGGCTGCTTCTTGCTGACGATCTTGAGTTCGTCGATCGAAAGCTCGCGGTTGTCGGCCGTCTGCATGAGCAGGCCCGATCCGATGCGCTTGACGTCCATCGCATTGCGGCCGTTGTCCCAGTCGGTCTCGCCGCCGGGCGGCAGCGCGATCTGGAGGATGCGCACGTTGACCTTGCTCTTGAACACTTCGAGCGCTTCGGGCGCATAGCCGGGCGCCATCAGCACTTCGACGAATTGCTTGCTCACCGCTTCAGCCGCAGCGCGGTCCAGCGGACGGTTGAAGGCGATGATGCCGCCGAAGGCCGAGGTCGGATCGGTCTTGAAAGCCTTGCTGTAGGCCTGCAGCGCATCCTTGCCGGTCGCGACACCGCAAGGATTGGCATGCTTCACGATCACGCAGGCCGCCGTGTCGAAGCTCTTCACGCATTCCCAGGCCGCGTCCGCGTCGGCGATGTTGTTGTAGCTGAGTTCCTTGCCCTGGAGCTGCGTCGCCGTCACCAGCGATCCGGGCGCGGGGTACAGGTCGCGATAGAACGCGGCCTGCTGGTGCGGGTTCTCGCCATAACGCAAGTCCTGCAGCTTGACGAAGCGGCCGTTGCTTTGCGCCGGGAACAGAGCATGCGTGCCGTCTTCCTGGATGCGGGAGAGGTAGTCGCTGATCGCGCCGTCGTATTGGCTGATGCGGTTGAACGCAGCGACCGAGAAGGCGAACTTGGTCTTGTCGCTGAGCTTGCCGTCGGCCTTGAGTTCGGCGAGTGCCTGCGGGTATTGCGCAGCATCGGTCAGCACGCCGACGTCCTTCCAGTTCTTTGCTGCGCTGCGGACCATGGCCGGGCCGCCGATGTCGATGTTCTCGATGGCGTCTTCCAGCGTGCAGCCGGGCTTGGCGACCGTGGCTTCGAAGGGATAGAGGTTCACGACCAGCAGGTCGATGGTGTCGATGCCGTGCTCCTTCAGCGCCGCCATGTGGGCCGGCAGGTCACGGCGCGCCAGCAGGCCGCCGTGCACCTTGGGGTGCAGCGTCTTGACACGACCGTCGAGCATCTCGGGGAAGCTGGTGAGTTCGGCCACTTCGGTCACGGGCAGGCCGGCGTCGGCCAGGAGCTTGGCGGTGCCGCCCGTGGACAGCAGCTTGATGCCCAGCGCATGCAGGGCCTGTGCGAATTCGAGGATGCCGGTCTTGTCGGAAACGGAGATCAGTGCGTTCATCAGGAGTTACTTCAGCAGTTTGTGTTCGACCAGCTTCTTGCGCAGCGTGTTGCGGTTCAGGCCGAGCCATTGCGCGGCCTTGGATTGATTGCCCTCGGCGCGCGTCATCACGACGTCGAGCAGCGGTTTCTCGACGACGCGCACGAGCATGTCGTACATGCCGTCGGGCTCGGTACCGCGGAGGTCGCGGAAATAACTGTCCAGGCTGCTGCGTACGCAGTCTTCGATGTGTTTCTTGCTCATGGCCTTCTCTTCTTCTCCTCTTGTTCTGCTCTTTCTACGCCAGGGCGTCGGCGGCATGTTCGTCGGATGGCTCGACCGCATCCGAGGCGTGCGGAATGCGGTCCATCCGCGTCGCCAGCGTGTCGAAGAATCCGGCCACCGCTCGCAGTTGCTCATCGCAGTCCTCAATGGCGTTCATGGCGCCACGGAACGCTTCGCCGCCGGGCAACGCGCGCACGTACCAGCCGATGTGCTTGCGCGCCGTGCGCACGCCGCTGTAGTCGCCGTAAAGGGCGTAGTGCTCTCGCAGATGGTCGAGCATCAGGCGCCGCACCTCGACCACCAGGGGCGGGGCCAGATGCGTGCCTGTGGCGAGGAAGTGCGCGATCTCGCGAAAGATCCATGGCCTCCCCTGCGCGGCGCGGCCCACCATGACCGCGTCAGCGCCAGTGAGTGCCAGCACATCGCGTGCTTTCTCGGGTGAAGTGATGTCGCCGTTGGCAACAACCGGAATTCGCACCGCAGCCTTCACGGCGGCGATGGTGTCGTACTCGGCAAAGCCCTTGTAGCCCTGCTCGCGCGTGCGGCCGTGGACGGTGAGCATCTGCACACCAGCCTGCTCGAAGCGCCGCGCCAGGGTGACGGCGTTGCGATGGTCCTCGCTCCAGCCCGTGCGCATCTTGAGCGTCACCGGCACCTGGTGCGGCGCGGCAGCCGTCACCACCGCCTCGACGATCTCGAGCGCCAGCGGCTCGTCGCGCATCAACGCCGATCCGGCCCACTTGTTGCAGACCTTCTTGGCGGGGCAACCCATGTTGATGTCGATGATCTGCGCGCCGCGCTCGATGTTGTATTGCGCGGCCTCGGACATCATGTCCGCGTCGGTTCCTGCGATCTGCACCGAAATGGGGCCGGGCTCGCCGTCGTGATTGGCGCGCCGCGAAGTCTTGAGCGTGCCCCACAGCTCCTTGCGCGAAGTGACCATCTCGCTGACCGCATACCCCGCGCCGAGTTCGCGACAGAGCATGCGGAAGGGCCGGTCCGTGACGCCAGCCATGGGCGCGACGAACAGGCGATTTTCCAGCGCTATGTTGCCGATTTGCAGGGTCATGGAGAGAAAGGGGGCGAGCGCTGGGCTGCTGAAAAATGAGGCACGATTGTAGCGGCGCCACGATGTGTCGGCTGAAACGATTTGCACTCGGCCCACAAGAGAAAGGCAGGTTCGCGACACCCGAGGGCCGTACTTGCACCTACACGCCAGGGGGCAGTTGCCTTTCTATACTCCAGCGCACATGCAAGCCTGGCTCGACTCACTTCTCGCGCTGCTCGCGCTGCCGCAATACGGGCTGAGCACGGTATTCATCGCCGCTTTCGTGTCGGCAACTCTTTTGCCGGTCGGCTCCGAGCCGGTGCTGTTCGGACTGCTCAAGCTCAACCCCGAGATGTTCTGGCCGGCCATCTTCGTGGCCACATTCGGCAACACCTTGGGTGGCGCCGTCGACTGGTGGATGGGCTACGGCGCGCACAAGGTGGCCGACAAGTATTCGCACTCCAAGCATCATCTGCGTGTGCTGACCTGGCTCGAAAAGCTGGGGCCCAAAGCCTGCCTGTTGGCTTGGCTGCCTGTCGTCGGCGATCCGCTCTGTGCAGTCGCCGGATGGCTGAAACTTCCGTTCTGGCCCTGCCTGTTCTACATGGCGATCGGCAAATTCGCGCGCTACGTGACGATGACGGTCGCGCTTCTCTATATATGGCCCAACAACTAGGATCGGCTCATTTCAACAGGCCGTACGGCCCGCCACGCTCCAGTGCACGCTGATAGGCCGGCCGCGCATGGATGCGCTGGAGATACGCCATCAAGCGGGGCCGCGAAGCATCGAGCCCGCCGCGCGTCGCAGCGGCTTCCACCGGAAAACTCATCTGAATGTCCGCGCCGGTGAACGCCTCGCCCGCAAACCATTCGCTCTTGCCGAGTTCGCCTTCCATGAAGTCGAGGTGGCTCGTGATGTTCGGCGTGACGAACCCGGCCTTGGCCTTGGCCGCGATGGACCGTGCGATCGGCTTGGCGAAGAACGGCATCTTCGACTTCTCGATCCGGTCGAACACCAGTTTCATCAAGAGCGGCGGCATGGCCGAGCCTTCGGCATAGTGAATCCAGTAGCGGTAGCGCAAGGCTTCGGACGATCCTGCAGCGGGTGCGAGACGGCCGTTGCCATAGCGCTCGATCACCGTCTCCAGGATCGCGCCCGATTCAGCGAGCGTGAGCCCGTCGTCGGTCGTCACCACCGGCGACTTTCCCAACGGATGCACTGCACGCAAGGTGGGCGGCGCCAGCATCGTCTTCGGATCGCGCTGGTAATGGACGATCTCGTAGGGAATCTCGAGTTCTTCGAGCAGCCACAACACGCGTTGCGAGCGCGAGTTGTTCAGGTGGTGGACGGTGATCATGAATGCCCGGGCGCTCGGTGGCTCAGGAACTGAACAGGAAGTTCATCACATCGCCATCCTTGACGACGTATTCCTTGCCTTCCGCGCGCATCTTGCCGGCATCCTTGGCGCCCTGCTCGCCCTTGTACGTGATGAAGTCGTTGAAGGCGATGGTCTGGGCACGGATGTAGCCCTTCTCGAAATCGGTGTGGATCACGCCGGCAGCCTGCGGGCCGGTGTCACCGATGTGGATGGTCCAGGCGCGCACTTCCTTGACGCCGGCCGTGAAGTAGGTCTGCAGGCCAAGCAGGGTGTAGGCCGCACGGATCAGGCGGTTCAGGCCCGGCTCTTCCTGGCCGATCTCGGCCAGGAACATCTTCCGGTCTTCATCGTCCATGTCGGCCAGTTCGGCTTCGATCTTGGCGCAGATGGCGACGACGGGCGCGTTCTGCGCCGCAGCGTATTCGCGCAGACGATCGAGGAAAGGGTTGTTCTCGAAACCATCTTCGGCGACGTTGCCGACAAACATCGCCGGCTTGGCGGTGATCAGCGAGAACTGCTTGATCAGCGGCTTGTCTTCCTTGCTGAACTCGATGGCGCGCACCGGCTTGTTCTCGTTCAGCGCGGCTTGGCACTTCTCAAGCAGGGCCACCAGCTTGATCGCTTCCTTGTCGCCCGAACGGGCCGTCTTGGTGTGGCGGTGCAAAGCCTTCTCGACCGTCGACAAGTCGGCCAGACAGAGCTCGGTCTGGATCACTTCGATGTCGGAAATCGGGTCAACCTTGCCGGCCACGTGGATGACGTTGTCGTCCTCGAAGCAGCGCACGACGTTCACGATCGCGTCCGTCTCGCGGATGTGCGCGAGGAATTGGTTGCCCAATCCTTCGCCCTGACTGGCACCGGCCACCAGGCCGGCGATGTCGACGAACTCGACGATGGCCGGCACCACGCGCTCCGGTTTCACGATCTCGGCCAGCGCCGCCAGGCGCGCGTCAGGCACCTCGACCACGCCGACGTTCGGCTCGATGGTGCAGAAGGGATAGTTCTCGGCCGCGATGCCTGCCTTGGTCAACGCGTTGAAGAGGGTGGACTTGCCGACGTTGGGCAGGCCGACGATGCCGCACTGGAGGCTCATGGCGGGTGCTTTCAGAAATCTTGGGGGGAACCGGTGATTTTAGGCGCCCGGCCTTTCGCGCCCTGATTCCGGGGCTACTGCGTCATTCGAAGCGCAGGTTGGCGCCCACGGGTTGCCCCACCCTGAGCGCATGTTCGACGCCCTTCAGCACGATCGCGTTCATCCCGAAGGTGATGGCGCCGTCGACGCGCGGATCGGACCGGTACGTCCGCAGCATGTCGCCGACCTCGGGGCTGCTCGTGCCGGTCGCCGGGTCGATGTCGGGGATAGGGCAGCGAACGCAGGGCTTGACCGGTCGCAGGCTGACCTCGCCTTCGGCGGTCGTGATGTGCAGCGTGTCGACGCGATCCTCGTCATGCGCCTCGATGCCGGCGAGCACCACGTTGGGCCTGAAGCGCTCGATTCCGACGGCCCCATGGCCGGCCGCCACCAGTCTGGCATTGAGCTCGGCCAGTGAACCTTCGCTGGCCACCAACAGCGGATACCCGTCGGCAAACTGGTTCGGCGCTTCGACGCCGCCGGTCCACTTCAGGCTCGACAGGCGCTGCTGCTCGGGGTCGAAGCGCACCAGCCGGAGTTGGCGTGGCTGTCCGGGCTCCGAAAGGAAGTCGCTGAACCACTGCGCCGCAATGTCGCCCATGTCATAGGCGGCCACCTCGTCCTTCCAGACGCGCACGCGCACCGGCTCCTCGACGCGATCGAAGGCGATGTGCAGCGCCAGCATGCCCGGCGCACGCAGGATCATCTCGGAATGCTTGAGCAGCGGCCGGATCAGCGCCATACGGGGCAGTTCGCGCTGGGTGACGAATTCGCCAGCGCTGTCGACCACCATCCAGGCGCGGTCGAATTCCAGGCCGGTTTCGATCAGCAAGGTCTCGTTCACCTCGACGCCGGCGCAGGATTTGATCGGGTAGACGAACAGGCGCGCGATCGTCGCCTCGAGGTCGAAAACGGGAGCATTCACGGATCGGTTCCTTTTCAAGAACCGCGATTGTCCAGCACGCCGCCGATGGCGAATGCTCCTCCTACAATGCCGCGATGGCTCTTCCCCCCGAGGTTTGCATTCGCGGCGCCGGCATCGTCGGACGCACGCTGGCGCTGCTGCTGGCGCGCGAGCGCGTGCGCGTGGCGCTGGTAGCGCCCGCCAGCGCGTCGAACGGGCAGGACGTCCGGGCCTATGCGCTCAATGCCGCCTCCAGGACGCTGCTCGAATCCCTGCGCGCCTGGCCTGATGCCGCGCACGCGACTCCGGTGCGCGAAATGCTGGTGCACGGCGACGAAGGCGGCCGGGTGCAGTTCAACGCCGCGCGGCAGAAGGTCGAGGCCCTGGCCTGGATCGTCGACGTGCCGGCCCTCGAACAACGATTGAGCGACGCCGTGCGTTTCCAGCCTCGCATCGAAGTCGTGACCGCCCCCGTTCCGGCACCGCTGACCGTGGTCTGCGAAGGCCGCATGAGTGCCACCCGCGAAGCGCTGGGCGTGAGCTACGAAGTCACCCGCTACCCGCAGCATGCAATCGCCGCGCGGGTCGAAGCCGAGACGCCGCACGACGGCACGGCCCGCCAGTGGTTCAACGACAAGGGCGAAGTGCTGGCGCTGTTGCCACTCGGCGACGTCCATCGTCCCGCGGACGCACCTGCCGAGCTCGACCGCCCAATGGCACTCGTGTGGTCAGTCGACCAACTTCGCGCACCCGCCCTCCTCGCGCAAAGCGCCGAAGAATTCAATACCTCGCTGACCGAGGCGACCCACCATGCGTTCGGCGCCCTCAAGCTGACCAGCGAGCGCGCCGCGTGGCCGCTGCAGCGTGCCATCGCCAACCGCTGGACGGGCCATTTCGCAGACGGCTCCGCCTGGGCCCTGGCGGGTGACGCGGCGCACACCGTGCATCCGCTCGCCGGCCAAGGCCTGAATCTCGGCCTGGCCGACGCCGCGGCCCTGGCCGACGTGATCAAGTCGCGCGACTACTGGCGCAGCGTCGGCGATGCGCGCCTGCTGCGACGCTACGAACGGGCGCGCCGCACCGACGTGCTGTCGATGAGCCTGGCCACCGACGGTCTGCAACAACTCTTCGCACACAGCGCCGACCCCCTGCCGGCGCTGCGCAACTGGGGCATGCGCGGCTTCGACCGCACGCGGCTCGTCAAGAACTGGATCGCCCGGCAGGCGATGGGCTTGCAATGAATCCCGGGAATATCACCATGAAGAAACTTACCCGCCCCCTTTTTGCCGCGCTGGCCGCTCTCACGCTGGGCTACGCCCTGAACGCGACCGCCGGCGAAGCCGAGATCCGAAAGAACCTCGCCGCTCGCATCCCGCAGTTCGCGAAGATCGACGAGATCACCAAGTCGCCGATGCCGGGCATCTATGAAGTGCGCATCAACGGCTTCGAGATCTTCTACACCGACGAACAGGGCAACTACCTGCTGCAAGGCAACCTGATCGACGTGAAGGAGCGCAAGAACCTCACCGAAGAGCGGGTCGAGAAGCTCAGCGAGGTCGCCTTCAACAAGCTGCCCGTCAAGGACGCATTCAAGATCGTGCGCGGAAACGGAAAGCGTCAGCTGGCCGTATTCGCCGACCCGAACTGCGGCTACTGCAAGCAGTTCGAGCGCGACATGACGAAGGTCGACAACGTCACCATTCATCTCTTCCTGTACCCGGTGCTTGGCCCAGATTCGGTCGCCAAGGCGCGCAATATCTGGTGCGCCAAGGACAAGACCAAGGCCTGGAACGACTGGATGCAGCGCGGCGTCACGCCGGACGCCAGCGAGTGCGATACCACCGCGCTCACCCGCAATCGCGAGTTCGGCCAGAGGTACAACATCACCGGCACGCCCACGCTGATCTTCAGCGACGGTTCGCGCGCTCCGGGAGCACTGCCGGCGGCGCAGGTCGAAAAACAACTCGCCGCTCGCAGTTGATGGCCGCGCCGGCCATTCACTACCGCGTCGAGTGCGCGGATCGCAAGGCACATCTCTTCGCCGTCACTCTGACCATCGACCAGCCGGTCGCGCTGCAGCGCGTGGCGCTGCCGGTGTGGATTCCGGGCAGCTACCTGGTCCGCGAATTTTCGAAGAACCTGCAGGACCTGCGCGCGACGCAGGGCCGGCGCAAGCTGGCGGCGGAGCAACTCGACAAGCGCAGCTGGCAGATCGAATGCACGCCGGGCAAGCCGCTGGTGCTGCGCTACGAAGTCTGCGCGTACGACAACTCGGTGCGGACCGCCTGGCTGGACGCCGATCGGGGCTTCTTCAACGGCACCAGCCTGTGCCTCCAGGTCGAAGGCCAGCTCGATGCGCCGCACGCGCTCGAGGTGCTCGCGCCGCCGACATCGGCGGATGGCACCCGCTGGTCATGTGCAACAGCGCTGAAGCCGACGAAGGTCGACCGCCACGGATTCGGCAGCTACATCGCCAGCGGCTATGACGAACTGGTCGACAGCCCTGTCGAGATGGGCGCCTTCTGGAGCGCGGAGTTCGAGGCCTGCGGGGTTCCGCACCGCTTCGTGATCGCGGGCGCGCCAGCGTCCTTCGACGGCGAACGCCTGATCGCCGACACCCGCGCCATCTGCGAAGAGCAGATGCGCTTCTGGCATGGCGAAAAGGTCGGCAAGCGCAGCGGCCCCAAGCCGCCGCACGACCGCTATGTGTTCATGCTCAATGCCGTGGACGATGGCTACGGCGGGCTGGAGCATCGTCATTCGACCGTGCTCATCTGTACGCGCCGCGACCTGCCGCAGATCGGCGCCAGAAAGCAGACGGATGGCTACGTCACGCTGCTCGGCCTGATCAGCCACGAGTATTTCCACACCTGGAACGTGAAGCGGTTGCGGCCCGCCGAGTTCGCTCGCTACGACTACGCGCAGGAGAACTACACGCAGTTGCTCTGGCTGTTCGAAGGCTTTACCAGCTACTACGACGACCTCCTGCTGCGGCGGGCCGGCCGCATCGACGATGCGACCTACCTCAAGCTCGTCAACAAGACCGTCAACCAGGTGCAGCAGACGCCGGGCCGCTTCGTGCAATCGGTGGCCGAAGCCAGCTTCGACGCCTGGATCAAGTATTACCGCCAGGATGAGCAGACACCGAACACCACGGTGAGCTACTACACGAAAGGCGCGCTTGTCGCGATGTGCTTCGATCTCACCCTGCGCGCAGAAAGTCAGGGTTCGCTCGACGACGTCATGCGGCTGCTCTGGAAGAAGAGCGAAGGCGGCCCCATCACCGAGGCGGACTTCGCCGCCGCACTGGAGGCCATCGCCGGACGTTCTTTCGCGAAGGAAATCACCAGCTGGGTTCATTCGACCGATGAACTGCCCCTGTCCGACCTGCTGCGCGCGCACGGCGTCGCTGCACTCGACGATCCGGCGCAGCGCGCACAGGAACTCGGCCTTCGCGTGGCCGAGACCGGCGGCAGCGTGCAGGTCAAGGTGGTACTGCGCGGTGGCGCGGCCGAACAGGCAGGCTTCTCGGCGAACGACGAATGGATCGGCATCGAGCTGCCTGCGGCGAAGGGCCGGCCGGTCCAGGGCTGGCGGCTCGCGCGGCTGGACGATCTCGCGCTCTACCTGGGACCGCTGAAGAAAGCCACCGCGCTGGTCGCGCGAGACCGCCGCCTGATGCGCCTGCCGCTGACACTGCCCGCCGGGGTGACGACATGGCGCCTCTTCGCGCAGGACCCGGCGAAACTCGCGAAATGGCTGACTCGGCCGTAGCCACGCCGGCCGACGGATTGTTCGTATCAAGGAGACACGCATGAGCTACGAAAACATCGAAGTCCGCGTCGAGGCCGAGAAGGTCGGCATCGTCACGCTCAACCGGCCCAAGGCGCTGAACGCGCTGAACGATGCGCTGATGACCGACCTGGGCCACGCCCTGAAGGCTTTCGACGCCGACCCGGCCATCGGCTGCATCATCGTCACCGGCAGCGAGCGCGCGTTCGCAGCAGGCGCCGACATCGCGGCGATGGCCAAGTACAGCTTTCTCGACGCCTACAAGGGTGACTTCATCACGCGCAACTGGGAAACCATCCGCCAGATCCGCAAACCGGTGATCGCGGCCGTGAGCGGCTTCGCGCTGGGCGGCGGTTGCGAGCTCGCGATGATGTGCGACTTCATCATCGCGGCGGACAACGCCAAGTTCGGTCAGCCCGAGATCAAGATCGGCGTGATCCCCGGTGCCGGCGGCACGCAGCGTCTGCCTCGCGCGGTGGGCAAGTCCAAGGCGATGGACATGGTCCTGACCGCCCGCATGATGGATGCCACCGAGGCCGAGCGCGCCGGTCTGGTCAGCCGCGTCGTGCCTTACGACAAGCTGGCCGACGAAGCGCTGGGCGCCGCGCTCGTGATCGCGAACTTCTCGCAGATCGCGGTGATGGCGGCCAAGGAATCCGTCAACCGCGCCTTCGAAAGCGGCCTGTCGGACGGCGTGATGTTCGAGCGCCGGCTGTTCCACGCGCTGTTTGCCACGGCGGACCAGAAGGAAGGCATGGACGCCTTCCTGAACAAGCGCGCCGCGGACTTCAAGCACCAGTGAGGCGGCGCCCACGGGCGCTAGGGATTTTGTGGCGGAGCTGCAGCGGCCGGTACGGGGTTCGCCAACGGCGCCTGCACCGCATCCCGCAGCGCATCCCGCAGCGCCGCGAGCGCCGGTGCCGACGGCACCCCGGTAGCGGACGGCGTCTTTCCTTCACGCCAGCGCACCTGGGCCGGCGCGACTTCGAACACCGCCAGCACTTCGCGATCGCGCTCCAGCGTGATCCGGTATTCGGGCGTGCCGGACAGCGGCTGCGCCCTGACGGCAGAGATCGCGGCCGAACCCAGCAACGCATTCAGGTCACGCGCTTCGGCGCGTTGGAGGGTGCGGGTTTCTCCACCGCGACGTGTGATCGTGATGCGGCTCCATTGGGAAAGTGCCGCGAAGGTCGGAGGGTCGGTGGCCTCCGTGCGCACGGAGGGCGGGGGCGCAGCGCGTGCGACGCTGGGTGCGCCGCCTGCAGGCGCGGCGGGTGCCGATGGCCGGGCCGCGGTGTCGGAACGTAGCGCCAGCGACGCATCGTCCCCCATGCTCGAGCGAGCGCTTGGTGACTCTTGCGGCGTCAAACGCGGCGAGACACTCGCCGAAGGCGTGGCCGGCACGACAGGCTGCGCAGATTTCGCCGCGTCCGCGCTTTCGCGTCTCGACGGTGGCGGCGGCGCGATGGCCTGAGGCGGCTTCTGCGCCTTCGCCGATGGCGGGGGGGATGGTGCGACGGAGGTGACCGGAGGCTTCGGCTCCGGCGCAGGTGGGGCCTGTGGCTCCGACGACGCAAAAGGCATGGTTGATGCCGACGAGGCCGGTGACGAATCCCGAGGCAGGCCGGACTCGGGCAGGCTCGGCCGCTGCGACGTGCTCGCGCCTCCTGCTTGTGGCGTCGTCGCGGGAACTTGCGGCGAATCGGGCTGCGGCGCGACCACCGGCTCGCCCTGCCAGAGCAGCGCCACCAGCGTCGCAATCACCAACGTCACCAACGCTGCTGCCCACGGCATGCGCGAGCGCTTGCCGCCCGCCGGGCCGATGCGCCACCATGGCCGCGCCGCCAGTTCCAGCTCCGCTTCCGCCTCATCCGGATCAGCCGCGCCAACGGCATCGCTCGCCCTTTTCAGGATCGCCTTGCGAATTCGCCAGTCAGGCGCCGTGTTCTGGTCCGGAGCGTATTCCAGTGCCTGCCACAAGCGCGCATCGCGCAGGTCGTCCTCGCTGTCCTCCGATGGACCGATGCCTTGTTCCAGAATCGACAAGTACCGCTCCATGCAGCTTCGCAGCTTCTTCAAGCCTGGGCGCAATCGCTTGCGAACGGTTTCGGCGCCGACGTCGAGCGTGCCGGTCAGCGTCTCGACGGTGAAGCCGTCCTCGTGGTGGAGCAGGAACGCTGCGCGCTGTTCGTTCGGCAATTCGTCGAGGCAGGCCAGCAGCCGGCGGCCAGCGGCGCGCCAGAAGGCGAGTTCCTCCTCCGATGGGTGCGCGGGGTCGTTGGCCGCGCCGCCGTCGTCACTGAGCAATCCACGGCTGAAGAGTTGCGCGGCCTCGAGGCCATCGCCGTCTTCATCGTGCGCGTAGAACGCGACCTCGCGCCCACTCAACCGCAGCCTGTCCATGGCGAGGTTGTGCGCGATGGTGAAGGCCCAGATCCGCCAAGGAGAGCTCTGCGGCGTAAAGCTGTCGCGACCGGTGCTCACCCGCATCCAGATTTCCTGGAACACCTCGTCGACTTCGCCCGAGAAGCGGACTCCGAGCAGGCGCCGCACGAAGCGATAGAGCGCGCATTCATTGCGAGCATAGAGCGCGTCGAAGGCGGAAGCCTCCCCGCCGGCGTAGGCGAGCATCAACTCGTCGTCCGGCGAGGTGCCGTCGAAACTGGGGATTGCGGTGGGCGCGGGCATCGAGCGATTTTGACCTCACGCTCCCCGGCTTGCACCGCCGTCCGGACCGCGTGACGTGCATTCCGTCGGGACGACGGAGCACCCTGCAGTTCAAGAAACTTCGACGGGCAGCTGAAAGTGGCCTGGAGCCTTGCTATAATCTCGGGCTCGGCTCTTTAGCTCAGTCGGTTAGAGCGATGGAATCATAATCCACAGGTCCGCGGTTCGAGTCCGTGAAGAGCCACCAAACAAGAAAAGCCTGCTATCACTTCGATAGCAGGCTTTTTTGCTTTGGGACCTTCAGTGCCGGCTAGTCCTTGGGACGCCGCCAGGCACTAAGGAACTCTGCCGGCTTGTCTTGCGGCTGCCACGTGACCACGACCGGGGATGACGAGGCCGAGGGCGCCGCCGATGCGGCGCCGGTGCCGGTAATGATCGAAGCCTCCCTGCTGCTTCCATCGCAGCCGAGAAGGCATGCCGCCATTGCCGTCAGGCCCGCCGCCACGTACCAGGGTGATTTCTCCACAGCTTCTCCTCGGTTGTCCCGCTTTCCCACGACCCTGCGGGGCGTCCGGACGCGCGAGTGTAACCGAGTTGTAACTCTAAAGTTCTACCTTCGAGGATGCTCTGAAGAATGCGAGGCAGTTCCACGATCGCCTCGTTGCGAATTCCGCGCGTCGCGGCCCGATAGCGCTCCAGGTGCAAGGTCAGTTCGTCGACCGCCTTCGCGACCTTCGCAAAGCTTGCGCAGACCAGCCCCACACCTTGTTCGCGCACCCATAGGGCGTTGTAGCGCTCTTGCGGCAGGGTCCAGCGATTGCGAACGACGATCACTGGCAAGTGCATCTGCACCGCCTCGCTGAGGCTGCCGGGTCCGGGCTTGCCGATGAAGAAATCGGCCAGTTGCATGTAGCGGGCGATGTCGGGCGTGAACTCCAGCACCAGCCTCGGCGCTCGCGACGGCAGCGCGCGCAGGACGTGAGCCAGCTTGGCGTTGTGGCCGCAAGCGAGGATGAGTTGCGTGTCGGGCAGTCGCTTCGCGATGCCGAGCATGGCCTTGGAGCCCTGCCCGCCGAACAGCACGATGCCGGTCGGGCGATCGGGGTCGAGGCCCGTCGAAATTCGCGATGCGGCACGATCGATCGGCTTCGCGTCATGGAATGCGGAGCGGATGAGCATGCCGGAACTCGCATGGATGCGATCGTCCGAATAGCCGGCCTCGCGCGCCTGCTGCACTGCCCTGGGGCTCCCGCAGACGAAGTGCTGGTCCAGGCCTTTCTCGATCCAGAAGTTCGGCGGGTGATCCGCCAGGTCGGTCAGCACGGTCACGAAGGGAACGCCGGGCAATGTCGAAGCCAGCGCTTCGCACAACGCGCGGTTGAAATTGGGGATCAGCGACACGACCATGTCGGGCTCGGTCGCGAGCCAATGTTGCTGCAATTGCCGCAGCAACGTCGAATGCCCCCAGCGGAGCATTCCCTGCAGGAGCTTGAGTTCCTGCGCCAGGCCGAGCGTCCAGCCACGCGCCAGGCGCTTGTTGTAGACGTCTTCCGGATCCATGCCCGTCAACTTGCGGAAGCTGTCCTTCGGGTCCAGCACTTCGCGCAGGTTGACCAGCCGCACCGCCCACGGAAGACCCGCACGATGGATGGCCGCCTCGAGCGCCAGTGCGGAGGCGCGATGGCCGCCGCCGGCGTTGAAGTAGACGAGATCGACGGTCCGGTCCGAGGGGCGCTGGGAAAGCAGCGCAGCGCGCGTCATGCGTGCGCCGGCTCGCGCCGCGGAGCCGCGCGCCCGGCGCGAGCCTCGACGGGCATGTGCTCTGCCCAGTGCAGGATCTCCAGCGAGCCGTCGGCATGCTCCGCCAGTGCGGTGAGGCTCTCGACCCAGTCGCCGTCGTTGGCGTAGAGGATGCCGTCGATGTCGCGCAACTCCGCGTGGTGAATGTGGCCGCACACAACGCCGTGCACGCCCCGCCTGCGGGCTTCGCGCGCCACCGCGTTCTCGAAGTCGCCCACGTAGTTGACCGCGCGCTTGACCTTCAGCTTCAGGTACTTCGACAGCGACCAGTACGGCAGCCCGATCCGCGCACGCAGGGAGTTGAGATGCCGGTTCAGCTTGAGCGTGAATTCATAGAGCGAGTCGCCGAGATGCGCCAGCCATTTCGCGCACTGGATGACGCCGTCGAACAGGTCGCCATGCATCACCCAGAGCTTGCGACCGTCTGCGGTTTCGTGGATCCATTCCTCCGCGACGTCGATGCCGCCGAAGTTGTGGTGCAGGTATTTGCGCGCGAACTCGTCGTGATTGCCCGGAATGAAGATCACGCGGGTGCCCTTGCGCGCCTTGCGCAGCAGCTTCTGGATCACGTCGTTGTGTGCCTGCGGCCAGTACCAGTGACGTCGCAGTTGCCAGCCGTCGATGATGTCGCCGACGAGGAACAGCGTCTCGCAGTCGTTGTGCTTCAGGAAATCGAGCAGCGCCCGTGCCTGGCAGCCGGGCGTGCCCAGGTGCAGGTCGGAGATCCAGAGCGTGCGGTATTTCTGCGGGGGATACAGGGCATCCCCGTCTTCCGGCTCGGGAAGCTGGGGGGCGGAATCGCGCCATGCGCGAAGAAAGGCGTCGTCGCGTTGCATGGACGGACACGATCGCTTCCACCCGTGACGCGGCTATGGCACAGGTGTGACCTGTCGATGACAACGGCGGGTCTCTTCGGGCAAACCATGACAAGCCGGCGACGAAGTCGCGCCGCGTGCACCGGAAAATCCGACGCATGCGACCCGGCCAAATCATCGTTCTCGCGACCCCTGTCTTCTTTCTGCTGATCGGGGTCGAATTCTTCGTGGGTCGCCTGCGCGCCCGTCGCGGGACCGGCCAGGACACCTACCGCTTGCCCGACACACTCAACAGCATTGGCCTGGGCATGCTGAGCCAGATCAGCGCGGCGATCACCGGGCTCTTGCGCATCGGCATCTACACGGCGATCTGGTCGGCCTTTGCCCTCTTCCGCAACGATGACTTCTGGATGCAGTGGTACGGCTGGGTGCTGGCACTCGTTTTCTACGACTTCTGCTACTACTGGCTGCATCGCTTCGGTCACGAAAGCGCGGTGCTGTGGGCCGCGCATGTGGTGCATCACCAGAGCCAGCACTACAACCTGTCCACCGCGCTGCGCCAGACCTCCAGCGGCGTGCTGCTCGGCTGGATCTTCTATCTGCCGATGGCGCTGGCGGGTGTGCCGCCCCTGGTTTTCGGCGCGGTCGCGCTGATCGATTTGCTCTACCAGTTCTGGGTGCACACCGAGCAGGTCGGCAAGCTGGGCTGGTTCGATCGCTGGTTCTGCTCGCCATCGAATCACCGTGTGCACCACGCCGTGAACGACCGCTATATCGACCGCAACTACGGCGGCGTGCTGATCGTGTGGGACCGCCTCTTCGGCAGCTTCAAGGAAGAAGACGAGCCCTGCGTCTACGGCACGCGCAGTCCGTTGCAGAGCTGGGATCCGGTCTGGGCCAATGCCGAGGTCTATTGGTCGCTCGCACGCGACACGTGGCGCACCCGGCGCTGGAGCGACAAGCTGCGCATCTGGGTCAAGCCGCCGGGCTGGCGGCCGGCTGACGTGGCGGCGGCGGATCCGAAGCCGCCATTCGACATCAGCCAGGTGCGTCGCTACGAACCGCGGGCTTCGCACGGCGCGCAGGTCTTTGCGGCAATGCAGTTCGTCGCGCTGCTGGGCGGCGCCACCGCCTTCCTCTGGTATTCCGACACGCTACCCTTTACCTCCTCGCTGGTGTGGCTCGTCGCGCTGACGGCCGGCCTGTGGGCGACCGGAGCGGTGCTGCAGGGCCGCCTGTCGGTGATCGAAGTCCTCTTCATCGATGCAGCGGCGTTGGCCACCGCCAGCGGCGCCCTGGGCATCGCCGGCCTCCATTTCGTCTTCAAGCCGCTCGCGCTAGTGATCCTCATCGCCTTTGCGCTGGTGCGCGCCCGCTCAACGAACATGCCGGGCCGCTTCGCCCTCCTGCTGACGGCCGGTCTCGTGGCATCGCTGGCCGGTGACGTTCTTCTGATGTGGCCGCAATTCTTCGTGCCGGGTCTCGTCTGCTTTCTGCTGGCGCACGTGGCGTATATCGCACTCTTTTCCTCAGGAGTCGGCCTGTTTCCACTGCGGCGCGCGCTCGCCGCCACGCTGGCCATCGGCGTGCCGATGTACGCCTTCCTGTTGTGGGGCGGCTTGCCCTCCGGCCTGCGGGTGCCCGTGGGCATCTATGTCGTGGTGATTGCCTGCATGGCAGCCCAGGCGCTCGGGCGTGCGGCGGTTTTCAGCGATGCATCGGCTCGGCGGGTCGCCGCAGGGGCGTGCCTCTTCATGCTGAGCGACGCCTTGCTGGCGACCAATCGCTTCGTCTCGCCGTTGCCGGTGGCTGCGTTGTGGGTGCTGGCCAGCTACTACGCCGCGCAGTGGCTCATCGCCGCGAACGTGCGTTCACGATCGATCTGAGCAGGCCGCATCAGCCGAACATGTCCCCGTCACGCTGCGGCGCCGCAACGCCCAGATGCCGATACGCAGCGAGCGTCGCGATTCGGCCGCGCGGCGTGCGCTGCAGGTAGCCCTGCTGGATGAGGTAGGGCTCGATCACGTCTTCGATCGTGCCGGATTCCTCGCCGATGCTGGCGGCGATGTTGTCCAGCCCGACCGGCCCGCCGTCGAAACGATGGATGACTGCTTCGAGCAATTTGCGGTCCATCAGGTCGAAGCCTTGGGGATCGACGTCGAGCATCGCCAGCGCCTTGTGCGCCACGTCGACCGTGATGCGGCCATTGCCCTTGACCTGCGCGTAGTCACGCACGCGGCGCAGCAGCCGATTGGCAATGCGGGGGGTGCCGCGCGAACGGCGCGCGATCTCCAGGCCGCCTTCGTCGTCCATCGGCACGGCCAGGAGACCGGCGCTGCGTCGCACGATGCGCGCCAGTTCCTCGGCCGTGTAGAACTCCAGCCGCGCGACGATGCCGAAGCGGTCGCGCAATGGATTCGTCAGCATGCCAGCGCGCGTGGTCGCGCCGACCAGCGTGAAGGGCTGCAGGTCGAGCTTGATGCTGCGCGCTGCCGGACCCTCGCCGATCATGATGTCGATCTGGTAGTCCTCCAGCGCTGGATAGAGGATTTCCTCGACCACGGGAGAGAGGCGGTGGATCTCGTCGATGAAGAGCACGTCGTTGCGCTCGAGGTTGGTGAGCAGCGCCGCGAGGTCCTTGGGCTTCTCCAGCACCGGGCCGGAAGTCTGGCGCAGGTTCACACCGAGTTCGGCCGCGATGATGTGCGAGAGCGTGGTCTTGCCCAGGCCCGGCGGGCCGAACAGCAGCACATGGTCGAGCGCCTCTGCGCGATGGCGCGCCGCGCCGATGAAGATCTCGAGTTGCTCGCGCACCTTGGCCTGGCCGACGTACTCGTCGAGCAGCTTGGGCCGCAACGCGCGCTCGATGGCTTCTTCGTTGGGCGAGGCGGGCGCGGCGGACACCACGCGTTGCGGGGCCGGGGCGAAATCGTCGGTCTGGATGGTCATGGGGCAATGGGCTGAGGGCGCAGTTTAGAGCCTGTTGGCGCCGGCCCTGCGGCAGAATGCGCCACCGGGAAGGGGCCAAATCACCTCATGAATGACAACGATCGCGCGCTGTGCGCCACCACTGCCGGCCTGCTGCGTGCCAGCGGCGCGCTGGCGCTTTGGGGGCTCGCGCTCGCCTTCATCGCCGCGCTGGTGCTGGCTCTCACGGGGCGATCGCTGCCTTCGTCGGCCTGGTTCATCTACGCGATGGTCGGGCTGATCGGACTGCCCGAACGCTATCTGACACTTCGCCTTGCGCTCGTCGCTTCGTTGTTCGAAGGGCTCGTGCAAGGTGCGATCGCCTCGCCGTCCGCCCTGGACAACAGCCTGGAAAAACTCGGCCTGCGCCGCAGTTCCGACGGACCGCGCCCACTGGCCGATCGCGTGCTGGAGGCTCGCAAGCTGATGCAGCGGCACGGCATCGTCGTGGTCGTGCAGACCGTCCTGTTCGCGATGGCGCTCGCGATGCAGGACTGGCGCTGAGCCGCCTACTTGGCCAGCGCCCGCAGCGCCAGCTTGATCCCCTCGCCCACCGCGATGTCCTTCGGCAATGCCTTGAGCGCTGCGGCGGCTTCCTTGTCGCTGTAGCCGAGCGCGACCAGCGCCTGAAGGATGTCGGCCTGCGCGTCGCTCGCCGCGTGTGCAGGCAGCGCGATTTCCGCACCGAGCTTGCCCTTGAGTTCAAGCAGCAGCCGCTCGGCCGTCTTCTTGCCGATGCCGGGAATCTTCACGAGGCGCCCGGCCTCCTGCAGCGTGATGGCCTGCGCGAGTTCGTCCACGCTCATGCCGCTGAGCACGCCCAGCGCCGTGCGCGGCCCGACGCCGGAAATCTTGATCAGTTGGCGAAAGGCCGCGCGTTCGGCGGCAGTGCCGAAGCCATAGAGAATCTGCGCGTCCTCGCGCACCACGAAGTGCGTGAGCAGCGAAACCCGCTCCCCAGCGCCCGGCAGGTTGTAGAAAGTGCTCATGGGCACATCGACCTCGTAGCCGACGCCGTTGCAGTCCACCACCACCTGCGGCGGATTGCGTTCGGCCAGGATGCCGGTGAGTTTGCCTATCATGGGTGCCCTTCTCGCTTTTGAAAATGAAATCCGCGTGATTCTGCGACACACCTTCGCCCCGCCCAACAACACGCGCCTGGGACACCTCTGCGGCCCGCTCGACGCGAACCTGCGGCGGATCGAGGAAGCACTCAACGTCAAGATCGCGCACCGTCACGAGCAGTTCAAGATCGACGGGCCCAAGGTCAACGCGCAGCGCGCGATGGAAGTCCTGCAGGCGCTCTATGAGATCGCCCAACGGCCGATCGATGCTGCGGTCGTCCAACTGACCCTTGCGGGCGACGGATCGATGACGGAGGCCGAAGATGGCGCCGTCATGCTGGCAACGCGGCGCGCCGACCTGCGCGCACGCACGCCCAATCAGAGCGTGTACCTGCACAACATCGCGAACCACGACATCACGCTCGGCATCGGCCCCGCCGGCACGGGCAAGACCTATCTCGCCGTGGCGTGTGCGGTCGACGCCCTCGAACGCAGCGCCGTGCAGCGCATCGTGCTGACCCGGCCCGCGGTGGAAGCCGGGGAACGCCTCGGCTTCCTGCCCGGCGACTTGACGCAGAAGGTCGACCCCTATCTGCGGCCCCTGTACGACGCGCTCTACGACCTGATGGGCTTCGACCGCGTGCAGAAGGCCTTCGAGCGCAATGCGCTGGAGATCGCGCCGTTGGCCTTCATGCGCGGCCGCACGCTCAACAATGCCTTCGTGATCCTGGACGAGGCTCAGAACACCACGCCGGAGCAAATGAAGATGTTCCTCACGCGCATCGGCTTCGGCGCCAAGGCGGTGGTCACCGGCGACGTGAGCCAGATCGACCTGCCGAAGGCGCAATTGAGCGGGCTCATCGACGCGGAGCGGGTGCTCAAGCGCGTGAACGGCATCGCGATCACGCACTTCACGAGCGCCGACGTCGTTCGGCATCCGCTGGTAGCCCGCATCGTCGACGCCTACGACAATGCGCGCAAGCGCGGCGCGGCACGCTGACATGGCGCTGGCTGCACTGTCTCTGTCCCTGCAGTTCGCGCGCTTCAAGGGGGTGGAGCGCCATCGGGCGGCACTCCCCCGTCATAGCGTCGTGCGCTGGATCCGTCATGCGCTGGATGCGGACGGCGAACTCACAGTGCGCGTCGTCGATGCAGAAGAAGGTCAGCAACTCAACCGCGAATTCCGCGGCAAGGACTACGCGACCAACGTGCTGACCTTCGACTACGCGCAGGCGCCGGTCGTGATGGCGGACCTGGTGCTTTGCGCGCCCGTGGTCGCGAAGGAAGCGAAGGAGCAGCGCAAGACGCTAGCCGCGCACTATGCCCACCTGCTGGTCCACGGCACCCTCCACGCGCAGGGCTGGGACCACGAGACCGGCGAGGAAGACGCTGAAGCCATGGAGGCGCGCGAGATCGAGATCCTCGCGGGGCTCGGCATCCGGAACCCCTACTGAAGTCGCCGGACCTCAGGCCGCCATCTGCAACGGAATGGTCACCGGGCCATCGTTCACGAGATGCACCTGCATGTCGGCCGCGAATTCGCCGGTCGCCACCACGGGATGCGCGGCACGCGCCTGCGCCACGAAGTATTCGTAGAGCCGCCGGCCTTCATCGGGCGGCGCAGCCTGTGTGAAGCTAGGGCGGTTGCCGCCGCTCACGTCAGCCGCGAGCGTGAACTGGCTCACCACCAGGAGGCCGCCGCCGTTGTCCTGGACGCTGCGGTTCATCTTGCCGCCCTCGTCCGAGAAGATCCGCAACTTCAGGATCTTCGCGAGCATGCGATCGGCCAGCGCGTCGGTGTCGCCGCGCTCGGCACACAGCAGCACCAGCAGCCCCGCATCGATCGCGCCGACAGTGCGACCCGCGATATCGACCCTTGCATTGGTCACGCGCTGAAGCAATGCCTTCATGCCATGTATTCCTTCTGCGTCGCGCGTGCTTCCATGCTCAGCGGCAGCAACTGGATGGTCACGCGCAGGCCGGGCACCGCATCCATCAGCGCCTGCTCGAGCGCATCGCGCAAGCCAGCTGCACGCTCGAGCGACCATGTGCCTGGCGCATGCATGTGCAGATCGGCAAAGCGACGCTGGCCGGCACGGCGCGTGACGATGTCGTCGAAACGCAGCTCCGCGCCTTCGGGCACGCTCGCCGCGAAGCGCTTCAGCGTCGTATCCAGCACTGCAAGGGATTCGGGATCGAGCGCTTCGTCCATCAGGCCCTGCGACGAACGCCAGACCAGCTTCACGCCTTCGCGCACGATGTTCAGCGCCACGCCGATGGCAAGCAGCGGGTCGAGCCAGAGCCAGCCGGTCAACCCGGCCGCCACGATGCCGATCACGACTGCGGCGGACGTCCAGACGTCGGTCAGCAGATGACGCGCATCCGCCTCCAGCGCGATGGAACGATGGACGCGAGCGGCGCGAAACAGCACGAAGGCGAGCGCACCGTTGAAGCCCGAACTGAGGATGGACAGGGCCAGGCCCCACCCGAGCTGCTCGAGCGGCTGTGGCGACAACAGCCGCGCGACGGCCACCCACAAGATGGCAATGGCCGCGCCGATGATGAGGATCCCCTCGAAACCCGAAGAGAAGTATTCGGCCTTGTGATGGCCGTAAGGATGGTCTTCATCGGCCGGCCTCGCGGCGACCGTGACCATCGCCAATGCGAAGGTCGCGCTCGCGAGGTTCACGAACGATTCCATGGCGTCCGAGATCAGACCCATGGAATTGGTGATATACCCGGCCGCGCCCTTGAGCACAATGGTGATGATCGCGACTGCGATCGAGACGCGGAGCAACTGCCTGGGGCTCAGTGCGGCGAGATTCAAATCAAGGTCGAAGAGAGAAATGACTTCAAGGAAGGCTGAACAATCGTGGCGAATTATCGTGGCTCGATCAGCGAAACCCCTCTCGCGTACTATTGCCTGACATTCCAGGACTTTCCAGAAGCATTCGTGAAAAAGCGCATTGCCATCACCCTGAGCGGCTTCCTCCTTGCCGCCAACACGTGTGCGTGGGCCCAGACCGCACCGGGCGGCGCGCCGTCGCCCGCGGCCAGCGAAATTCGGGCTGGCACCCTGAAGTCCGTGCGCGGCGACGTTCAACTGCTGAGCGCCGACGGTGCCTCGCGCGGCGCGACGCCCGGCGATGCGGTCGAGCCCATCGACCGCATCGTGACCGGCGCCGACTCCGGCGCGAGCATGGTGCTTCGCGACGGCACTTCGCTGGTCGTGGGTCCATCTTCGAGGCTGGACCTCAAGCAATTCCATTTCGATTCGACCACGCAGGATGGCGGCATGCTGGTATCGCTGCTACGCGGATCAATGCGCATGATCACCGGCCTCATCGGCAAGACCCATCCCGACGCCGTGCGGGTCGAGACGCAGACCGCAGTGATCGGCATTCGAGGCACTGATTTCATCGTGCAGGTGGACGGTCAGCCGTGATGCTTCGTCGTTTCTCGCTTCTGTCCGCCCTGTTCTCGCTCGCGCTGCTCTCGGCATGCTCCACCCCCGGGACGCGTGTCGTGCTGCTGCCCCAGGCCGACGGCAAGCCGTCGGCTGTGATCGTGAGCACCGAAGACGGCGTAGAGACGCTTTCGGAACCGTTCGAGCGCGCGACTGCCGCAGTGGGGAAACGGGGCGCGCCCGTCGTCGACAAGGCCGACCCCGAACGCGTGAAGGCCGACAACAAGGCACTGTTTGATCTGATGCCACCCCCGGCGCAACGATTCACGCTGTATTTCGAGGCGGGAGGCACCGTCCTCACACCGGCGTCGCTGGCCGTGATGAGCGAGGCCCTGGCCGCGGCGCTGGCGCGCAGCGGTGGCGAGATCGTGGTCACCGGGCATACGGACACCGTCGGCGCCGTCAATCGCAACGACGAACTCTCGCGCAGCCGGGCGTTGCTTGTTCGGCAACTCTTCGTGGCGCGCGGCTTTCCGGCGGCACGCGTCGAAGCAGTCGGTCGCGGCGAACGCGACTTGGCCATCCCGACGGCCGATGAGGTCAATGAGCCGAGGAATCGACGGGTGACCATCGAAGTCAGGTGACTGTTGCTCGCCCCCAGGCTGCGCGCACTTCGTGTCGCTTCGCCTACCCCCTGACCGGGGGCAGCACCGGCGGAGCCGGATCCGCGGTGTACCGCGAACGGGCCGGGCTTCGCCGGCCGCGTTCGGTCAGGTCAGCGTGATTCGAGCGAATTTGCGCTTGCCGACCTGAACGACGTAGTTGCCCGCGGGGAGCTTGAGGGCCTTGTCGCTGATCACCGTGGAATCGACGCGGACGCCGCCCCCGTCGATGAGGCGGTTGCCTTCGGAGGTCGAAGGGGCTAGGCCGGCTTGTTTAAGCAGTTGGGCGATGCCGAGAGGGGCACCTGACAAGGCGACTTCCGGGATTTCGTCGGGCACGCCTCCCTTGCTGCGGTTGATGAAGTCCTGCTCGGCGGCTTCGGCTGCAGCGGGACTGTGGAAGCGGGCGGTGATTTCCTTGGCCAAGGCAACTTTGGCGTCCTTCGGGTTGCGGCCAGCGTCGATCTCGGCCTTGAGGGCTGCGATCTCGGCGAGGGACTTGAAGCTCAGGAGGGTGTACCACCGCCACATCAGCGTGTCGGAGATGGACAGCACCTTGGCGAACATGGTGTTCGCGTCCTCGCTGATGCCGATGTAGTTGTTCTTGCTCTTCGACATCTTCTCGACGCCGTCGAGACCTTCCAGGAGCGGCATAGTGAGTATGCACTGCGGCTCCTGACCGTATTCCTGCTGAAGATGGCGACCGACGAGCAGGTTGAACTTCTGGTCGGTGCCGCCGAGTTCGAGGTCGGACTTGAGCGCGACCGAATCGTAGCCCTGCATCAGCGGATACAGGAACTCGTGGACCGAGATCGACTGGCCCGCCTTGAAGCGCTTGCTGAAGTCATCGCGCTCCATCATCCGCGCCACGGTGTACTTGGCCGCCAGCTGGATCATCCCGCGGGCCCCCAGCGGGTCGCTCCATTCGGAGTTGTAACGAATCTCGGTTTTCGAAGGGTCGAGGACCAGGCTGGCTTGGCGGTAGTACGTTTGGGCGTTTGCCTCTATTTGCTCGCGCGTCAACGGTGGCCGGGTGCTGTTGCGGCCCGACGGGTCACCGATCGTGGTGGTGAAGTCGCCGATCAGGAAGATCACGGTGTGCCCGAGATCCTGCAACTGGCGCATCTTGTTGAGCACCACCGTGTGCCCGACATGGATGTCCGGCGCGGTCGGATCCAGACCCAGCTTGATGCGCAGGGGGGTTCCCGTCGCTTCGGATCGTTGGAGCTTGCGCACCCATTCATCCTGTGGGAGCAACTCGTCGGTTCCACGGAGTGAAATTTCGAGGGCTCGTCCTACACCTTCGGACAGACTTGTGGATGTAACAAAACCGGGGTTCATTGGGCTTTTTGGCTGAATTTTGTATGGCCGAAGCTATACTCAGCCGGACTTTTCAAGCGCCGGATTCTAAGCGGCGCTGTGTGCCCGCACCGTCCTGCCGACCGTTCGACACGGCCTTCGCAGCACGGATCTGCAGAACCTGAGTTGGAATTTCTAAGTTTGATCAACGGCATTCTGGCCGCCGAGGAGCTGATTGCTTCGCGCGTGGCCCACACATTTCGGACATACCCGAAGCAGATCACGGCCGCGATCGCTTCCGTGCTGCTGTCCGCAGGTGGCGGTGCCTTTGCAGTCGCCTCGCTCGGCCCCGATGCGGCCGACCTCCCCGTCAGGCAAGTGTTCGAAGCGGTCAAGCCGCTCTCGTTCGCCGAACAGGTCGAAGCGCTCGACACCCACAGCTTCACGCTGTTCCGCAACGAAACCACCCGTTCGAGCGACACCGCCGAGGCGCTGTTGCGGCGTCTGGGCATCGCCGATCCGGCAGCCGCTGGTTTCGTCCGGGCAAATCCCGAAGCGCGCGCCGCCCTGCTCAGCCGCCCCGGCCGCACAGTCACCGCGGAAGCCACGCAGGAAAACACCCTGCAAAAGCTCAGCGCGCGCTGGATTCCCGACGGCGACGGCGGCTTCAAGCGCCTCGTGGTCGAGAAAAAGGGCGACAGCTTCACCGCCCGCACCGAATCCGACGCGCTAACGCCCGGCAGCCGCCTCGCCAGCGGTGTCGTCCGCACCTCGCTTTTCGCGGCAACGGATGACGCAGGCATTCCCGATTCCGTGGCCAGCCAGCTGGCGGACGTCTTCTCCGGCGACGTGGACTTCCGCTCGCTGCGCAAGGGCGACCGCTTTGCCGTCGTCTACGAAACCTTCGACGCGGACGGCCAGTCGCTGCGCAGCGGCCGCGTGCTCTCGGCCGAGTTCGAGAGCAACGGCAAGCTGCACCAGGCGCTGTGGTTCCAGGAGCCCGGCCAGAAAGGTGGTTACTACCGCCCCAACGGTGACAGCCTTCGCCGCGCGTACCTGAGTTCGCCCGTCGAATTCACGCGGGTATCGAGCGGTTTTGCCATGCGCCTGCATCCGATCCTCAACAGCTGGCGCCAGCACCACGGCATCGACTTCGCAGCCCCCACCGGCACGCCCGTCCGCGCCGTTGGCGATGGCACCGTCGAGTTTGCCGGCACGCAAAGCGGCTACGGCAACATCGTGATCGTCAAGCATCGCAACAACCAGGAAACGGCCTACGCGCACCTGAGCCGCATCGACGTCAAGACCGGCCAGAGCATCAGCCAAAGCCAGACCCTGGGCGCCGTCGGTTCTTCCGGCTGGGCCACCGGCCCCCACCTTCACTTCGAATTCCGGGTGAACGGCGAATACCACGATCCCTCGACCATCGCTCAGCAGGAAGGTGGTGTCCCGATCACCGCAGCGGCACGCCCTGCGTTCGAACGCCTTGCCCTCGCGACCCGCACCGAGCTTTCGGCCGCGTTCTCGGTGGTACAAGCCAGCGCGGATTGAGCAACGGGCCCTGGCGGCCCGGGTGACCACCACACGACTCCCCGAACCATGGCTGAACTCTTCATCGGCCTCATGTCGGGCACCTCGCTGGACGGCGTCGACGGAGTGCTCGCCGATTTCTCGGACGGACGCATCGCGGTTCAGGGCTTTGCGGCAGCGCCGTTTTCAGTGAGCCTGCGCGCCGAGTTGATGGCGCTCAATTCGCCCGGCGGCGACAACGAATTGCACCGCGCCGCCTTGGCTGGCAACGGCCTGGCCCGGGTCTATGCGCGCGTGGCGAAGCAGTTGCTGGCCGATGCCGGCATCTCGGGCGATACCGTGACCGCGATCGGCGCGCACGGACAGACGGTGCGCCACCGCCCTGGTGAATTCGACGACGTCGGATACACGCTGCAGATCAACAACCCTTCCCTGCTCGCCGAGCTGACCGGCATTCCCGTGGTGGCGGACTTCCGCAGTCGCGATCTCGCAGCGGGTGGCCAGGGTGCGCCCCTGGTACCCGGCTTCCACCGGGCGCTGTTCGCACGGGACGACCGGGCTGTGGCAGTGCTGAACATCGGCGGCATTTCCAATCTCAGCTTGCTGCCGGCCGGCAGCGGCACGGTGCTGGGCTTCGATTGCGGTCCCGGTAACGCGCTGATCGACCACTGGTGCCAGACGCACATCGGCCAGCCCTTCGACGCGGCCGGCCAATGGGCGGCCAGCGGTCAGGTTCTGCCGGAACTGCTGTCGCGGCTTCTCGGCGATGCGTATTTCGCGAAGGCGCCGCCCAAGAGCACCGGTCGCGACTTGTTCAACCCAAACTGGCTGGCTTCGCACATGGGCACGACGGACGCCAAGCCCGCCGATGTGCAGGCCACCCTGACTGAACTGACTGCCCAGGTCTGTGCGACCCATCTGACCCGCTACGGGCCCGACAGCCAGTTGCTGATCGTGTGTGGCGGCGGCGCACTCAACCTCCATCTCCTGTCGCGCCTGCGCGCATTGCTACCGTCCCTCGAAGTGCTCTCCTCCGCCGAACGCGGCTTGCCGCCGCAGGAGGTCGAGGCCGCTGCATTTGCATGGCTGGCGCGCAGCACCATGCTCGGCCAGGCAGGCAACCTCGCCAGCGTGACCGGCGCGCGCGGTGCGCGCGTTCTCGGCGCCATCTATCCCGCCTGATTGCTCCCGCTCGTTCGGCGCCAACGCCGATCCGCGTCACCCCTGACCCGACACTTCCGGCTGCGCCGGCTGGACCGCGCGCGCCTCCGGCGGCAGGTGCCAGAAGATCAGCGCCGAGGCCAGCGTGATCAACCCCATGCTCGCGAAGGTCGCCTCGAACGCGTGCAGCGTTTCCAGCGGCGTCTCGCTGCCGAAGATCCCCGTGTAGCCCGCGAGAACCGCGCTCGCAGCAGCCACTCCCAGGCTCATGGCGAGCATCTGCACCATCGACAGAAGGCTGTTTCCGGCACTCGCCATGCTGCCGTCCAGATCCTTCAGCGTGATCGTGTTCATGGCCGTGAACTGCAGCGAATTGACTGCGCCGAAAACCAGCAACTGGACGATGTGCAGCGCCACCGGCTGGGAGGGCGTGGTCAAGCCGAAGCTTGCCATCGTCAGTCCCACCAGCGCGGTGTTGACGACCAGCACCCGCCGGTAGCCGTACCGCGTGATCAGCGGCGTGGCGAAGCGCTTCATCGCCATGCCGGCCAGCGCGATCGGCAGCATCATGAGCCCCGCCTTCAGCGGCGAGTAGCTCATCGAGACCTGGAGCAACAACGGGATCAGGAAAGGCATGCAGCCGCTGCCAAGGCGCGAGAACAGATTGCCCAGCAGGCCGATGCTCAGCGTCGGGATGCCGAAAAGAGCGGGCTCGAACAGCGGATAGGGGCGACGCACCGCATGCAGCCAATAGGCCGTGATGCTGGCGAAGCCGAACACCAGCAGTACGAGGACGCCGACCTGGCGCAATCCAAGTCCGGAGACACCGTCGATGGCGAGAGAAATCGACACCATGCCCAAGGCCAGCAACGCATATCCGACCGCGTCGAAACGATGCAGTAGATCCGCGCGCAGGTCCGGCATGACGCGCAAGGTGACGAAGCACCCGATCAGGCCCACCGGCACGTTGATCAGGAAGATCCAGTGCCACGACGCGTACTGCACCAGCCACCCGCCCAGCGTCGGACCCAGCAGCGGCCCGATCAGCCCGGGGATCGCGACGAAGCTCATGGCCGCCAGGAACTCGGCCCGCGGCACCGTGCGAAGCAATGCGAGGCGCCCGACGGGCAGCAGGAGCGCGCCGCCCATCCCCTGGACGACACGCGCCGCGACCAGCTGCCCAATGCCCCGTGACAAGGCACACAGTACCGATCCGAGCACGAACAGCACGATGGCAGCGAAGAAGATCCGCTTCGTGCCGAAGCGATCCGCGATCCAGCCAGACGCGGGAATCAGCATCGCCATGGTGAGCGAATAGGCCACCACCACCGACTGCATGCGCAACGGGCTCTCGCCCAGGCTGGCAGCCATGGCGGGCAGCGCCGTGTTGATGATCGTCGCATCGAGCGTCTGCATGAAGAAGCCGATGGCCACCAGCCACAGGAGGCTCTTGCGCGGTGAACTCGATGAAGTCATGAACTCGGAAGGTGACGGGCAGCAAAAAGCCGCCCGGAGGCGGCTTCTTGAAAGGACGCGGACGAACTCAGCACATCAGGCCGAGAAGCTCGATCCGCAGCCACAGGTGCTGGTGGCGTTGGGGTTCTTGATGACGAACTGGGCGCCTTGCAGATCTTCCTTGTAGTCGATCTCGGCGCCGACCAGGTACTGGTAGCTCATGGCGTCGATCAGCAAGGACACGCCATTCTTGGTCATGGTGGTGTCATCTTCGTTCGTGATTTCGTCGAACGTGAAGCCGTACTGGAAGCCAGAGCAACCGCCACCCTGCACGAATACGCGCAGCTTGAGATCGGGATTGCCTTCTTCGGCGATCAGGTCGGCAACCTTGGCTGCCGCGCTGTCCGTGAAGACGATGGGCTCAGGCATCTGGGTCTGGATGTTTTCTGCAACGGCGCTCATGAAGGGGACTCCTGTGGGGCCGAACGTGCGGCCGATCGATCAATGCTACTTCAAACAACAAAAAACCGCCCGAAGGCGGTTCTTTGACAGTGCAAGCGATAAGCCCAAAGGGCGATCAGCGCTTGGAGAACTGCTTGCGGCGGCGTGCGGAGTGCAGACCGACCTTCTTACGCTCGACTTCACGCGCATCGCGCGTCACGAAGCCGGCCTGGCTCAACACCGGCTTGAGCGTCGCGTCGTAGTCGATCAGGGCACGGGTGATGCCGTGGCGCGTCGCGCCTGCCTGGCCCGATTCGCCGCCACCCGCCACATTGACCATGATGTCGAAGGTTTCGACGTTGTTGGTCAAGAAAAGCGGTTGCTTGGCAATCATGATCGAGGTTTCGCGGCCAAAGAACTCCTGGATGTCCTTGCCGTTGACCGTGATCTTGCCGGTGCCTTTTTTCAGAAACACGCGGGCGACGCTCGATTTGCGACGGCCGGTGCCATTGTTCCATTCACCAATCATTCTCAAGGCTCCTTACAGTTCCAGCACTTTGGGCTGTTGGGCGGTATGCGGGTGCTCTGCGCCACCGTACACCTTGAGTTTCTTGATCATCGCGTAGCCGAGCGGACCCTTGGGCAGCATGCCCTTGACGGCCTTTTCCAGGGCGCGGCCCGGATGCTTGGCTTGCATGTCGCGGAAGTTGGTGGCCGTGATGCCGCCCGGGTAGCCCGAGTGACGGTAGTACACCTTGTCAAGCGGCTTGGCGCCGGTGACACGCAGCTGGGCTGCGTTGATGATGACGATGAAGTCACCGGTATCGACGTGAGGCGTGTAAATGGCCTTGTGTTTGCCGCGCAAACGGAGAGCAACTTCGCTGGCTACTCGTCCGAGGACCTTGTCGGTCGCGTCAATCACAAACCACTCGTGCGTCACGTCAGCGGGCTTGGCGCTGAACGTTTTGGTCATGAGTTTTCTCTTGAAAGAGGGTTTGGCGGGCCCTTTTCCACGGTCGGCTTTCCTCTGTGCCATTTCTGGCGGGAATCTCTTAGGTGGGTTTCATTCCTTCGCCGCGGGGCCACAAAAGCGCTGCGAAGCCCTCGATTATACGAAGAATCGTCCTCAAGAGGCAATTCGGCTCCGTTTCCGGGGGCCGGCGGTTACCATCGGGGTCATGTTCAGCTACCGCCACGCCTTCCACGCCGGCAACCACGCCGACGTGCTCAAGCACACGGTGTTGATTGCCACGCTCGACCACCTGCTCGAAAAAGACGCCGCCCTGACGGTGGTCGACACCCACGCAGGTGCCGGTCTCTACCGGCTCGACGGCGACTACGCCGGCACCAGCGGCGAGGCGGCAGATGGGGTGCTGCGCCTGCTTTCCGATCCCAAGCCCGCCGCGGGCGAAGCGGCCAGCCCCGCCAAGGGATCGGCAAAAAAGACGGCCGAAAAGCCACCCGCGCCTCTTTCCGACGCCCTCTCGCGCTACCTCGAGGTGATCCGCGACTTCAATCCGAAGGGCGGCGCGCGAATCTATCCGGGTTCGCCCTTCATCACTCACCACCTGCTGCGCGATCACGACAAGCTCAAGCTGTTCGAGCTGCACCCGACCGATGCGCGCACGCTCGACGCGAACATCGCGCAACTCGAAGCCGGGCGCCAGATCAGCGTACTGCGCGACGACGGCTTCGGCAGCGCCACCAAGTTCCTGCCGCCGCCGTCACGCCGTGCCCTGGTGCTGTGCGACCCGAGCTACGAGATCAAGAGCGACTACGGCCGCGTGCTGGATTTCGTCGCCGAGGCGCTCAAGCGTTTTGCGACCGGCACCTATGCCGTGTGGTACCCGATCATTCCGCGCCCCGAGGCGCACGACCTGCCGCGCCGCCTCAAGACAATGGCCACGAAAGCCGGCAAGCCGTGGCTGCATGCCACCCTGACAGTCAAGTCCAGCAAGATCACCACCGATGCGACAGGTGCCACGCACCGTCCCGGCCTGCCCGCCAGCGGCATGTTCCTGATCAATCCGCCCTACACGCTCAAGCCGCTGCTGGCGGCCGCCCTGCCGCAAATGGCCGACCTTCTCGGCCAAGACCGCAACGCTGCCTTTTCCCTGGACAGCGGCGGATAAGGGCAACGTCACTTCCGCGTGCGGGGTGCGACCTTGCGCACGGATTTGGCTTGGGGTGCGGGCTCTGCCGGCGCCGCCGGCACGTCGGCCACGCCGACCACCGTACCGCCGCAGCGGTCCGTCTCCTTGTCCACGATATGCAGTGCCACCTGCTTGATCCCGAGCCCCAGGAGGCCGATCGACTCGGCGGCGGCGCGGCTCAGGTCGATGATGCGACCCGACGTGTAGGGGCCGCGGTCGTTGATGCGAACCAGTACTTCCCGCCCGTTCACGAGGCTGCGAACGCATACGCGCGTATTGAACGGCAGCGTCTTGTGGGCGGCAGTGAATTCCGTCATGTCGAAACGCTCGCCGCTTGCGGTCTTGCGTTGATGAAACTGGATGCCGTACCAGGAAGCACCGCCACGCTCGAAGATCTCACGCGGGCCCTCGTCGCCCGGCACGCCGTCGTCTGGCGCCTCGCCTGCGCCGGAGACCGCGAGGTCATAGCGCACGGAGGGCACTTGGGAGCGCGGCGGCGCGCCGGGCGGGACGGCCAGTTGCTTGACCAGGGGGCGCAGCCTGATCTGAGCCATTCCGTCGTCATCGCCCGTCGAGGGCGCCGTGGTACACGCTGTCAGCCATACCGCCGCGACGAGCGCAGGCAAGCTGCCGGCGACACGCCTACCCAAACTCATGCACCCCAGCCGAGCCGCTGCAGCACGCCGAGCGTAGCCACCGACTGGTTCATCGTGTAGAAGTGAAGCGCCGGTGCACCACCGGCACTCAGGCGTTCGCAAAGGTCGGTGACCACATCGAGACCGAACGCCCTGATCGACGCAGTGTCATCGCCAAAGTTCTGCAGCCGCAGGCGAATCCAGCGCGGGATTTCGGCGCCGCAGGCGTCCGAGAAGCGCATCAGCTGGGTCGAGCTGGTGATCGGCATGATGCCCGGCACGATTGGCGTGCCGAGGCCCATGGCGCGCGCCTCGTCGACGAAGCGGAAGTAGGCCTCCGGGCTGAAGAAATACTGCGTGATGGCCGAATCGGCACCGGCATGCACCTTGGCCGCGAAGGCCTGCAGGTCGGCCTCGGGAGATCGGGCTTGCGGATGCACTTCGGGATAGCAGGCCACCTCGATATGGAAATCGCGTCCGGTCTCTTCTCGGATGAAGGCGACGAGATCGCTCGCGTAGAGGAATTCGCCACCAATGCCATAGCCGCTGGGCAAGTCGCCCCGCAACGCGACGAGACGGTCGACGCCCATCGCCTTCAGTTCGGCGAGTTGCTCGCGCACGGTCGCCCTTGTCGCGCCGATGCACGAGAAGTGGCTGGCGGCGGCGACACCTTCCTCCAGGATCTCGCGGACGGTGCCGAAGGTACCGTCGTGCGTCGAGCCGCCCGCGCCGTAGGTCACCGAACAGAACTCGGGGGCCTGCGCATAGAGCTGCTGCCGCACGGCACGCAGCTTGGTTGCGCCTTCTGGCGTCTTGGGCGGAAAGAATTCAAAGCTGAGCGGAAGGCGCACGGCCGGCTCCTGGTTCGCCGTTGGCATGAACGGCATGAATGAAGAACTCGCGGTTGCCATCGCCACCCGCGATCGGGCTGTCGAGCCAGCTCTGCACATGCAGGCCGAGCGCCTCGCAGGCGTCGCGCAGCCGTTGCTCGACGACCTCATACAGCGCGGGGTCACGGACGATGCCACCCTTGCCGACCTGCCCGGGCTGCAACTCGAACTGCGGCTTGACCAGCATCAGCAGGTCGCCGCCCGGCGCCAGCAAAGGCACCAGCGCCGGCAGCACCAACGTTAGCGAGATGAACGAGAGGTCGCCCACGATCAACCCGAAATCCGAATCGTCCGGCGACGGGTCTGCCCAGGCATCGGCACTCAGCGTGCGGGCATTGACGCCTTCGACGGCGGTCACGCGCGCATCGTCGCGCACGCGCGAATGCAACTGCCCGTGGCCCACGTCAACGCCGACCACGTGCCCGGCCCCTTGCTGCAGCAGGCAGTCGGTAAAGCCGCCCGTCGACTGGCCCACGTCGAGGCATCGCCGCCCCCGCGGGTCGACCCCGGTCGCGGCCAGTGCACCTTCGAGCTTGAGCCCGCCGCGCGAGACATAGCGCGCCTCGGCGGCATCGAGCAGTTCGAGCTCGGCCGCCTCCGGCACCTCGTCGCGATTCTTGCTGACCACACGCCAGTTCGCTCCGTCGCGCCATCGCAAGCCGCCGGCAATCAGCCGGACGGCTTGCGAGCGCGACGCAGCGAGGCCGCGTTCGACAAGCAATTGATCGGCGCGCAAAACGCTACGCCCGCGCCATCAGTAGCGGTACGTGTCCGGCTTGTACGGGCCGTTCTTGTCGACGCCGATGTAGGCGGCCTGGGCATCCGTCAGCTCGGTCAGCATGGCGCCGACCTTCTTCAGGTGCAGGCGAGCGACTTTCTCGTCGAGGTGCTTGGGCAACACGTAGACCTTGCCGACCTGGTAGGCGTCGGGTTTGGTGAAGAGCTCGATCTGGGCGATGGTCTGGTTCGCGAACGACGACGACATCACGAAGCTCGGGTGGCCCGTGCCGCAGCCCAGGTTCACGAGGCGGCCCTTGGCCAGCAGGATGATCTTCTTGCCGTCCGGGAAGGTGATGTGGTCGACCTGCGGCTTGATCTCTTCCCACTCGTACTTCTCGATCGAAGCGACGGCGATTTCATTGTCGAAGTGGCCGATGTTGCAGACGATCGCCTGGTCCTTCATCGCGGCCATGTGCTCGTGGCGGATGACGTCACGGTTGCCGGTGGTGGTCACGAAGATGTCGGCCTTATCGGCGGCGTATTCCATCGTGACGACCTTGTAGCCTTCCATCGCGGCCTGCAGGGCGTTGATGGGGTCGATCTCGGTGACCCACACCTGGGCGCTCAGCGCGCGCAGCGCCTGGGCCGAACCCTTGCCCACGTCGCCGTAGCCGGCCACGCAGGCGACCTTGCCGGCGATCATCACGTCGGTGGCGCGCTTGATGCCGTCGACCAGCGATTCGCGGCAGCCGTAGAGGTTGTCGAACTTGCTCTTGGTGACCGAATCGTTCACGTTGATGGCGCGGAACAGCAGCGTACCCTTGGCGCTCATCTCGTTCAGGCGGTGAACTCCGGTGGTGGTCTCTTCGGTCACGCCGATGATCTCGGCCGACTTGCGGGTGTACCAGGTCGCGTCGACGGCCAGCTTGGCCTTGATCGCGGCGTAGAGGATGCGCTCTTCATCGCTGGTCGGGTTGGCGAGCACGCTCTGGTCCTTCTCGGCACGCTGGCCCAGGTGCATCAGGAGCGTGGCGTCGCCGCCGTCGTCCAGGATCATGTTCGGGCCTTCGCCGGCCGAGCCCTTCGCGCCGAAATCGAAGATGCGATGGGTGTAGTCCCAGTAGTCTTCCAGCGACTCGCCCTTGATCGCGAACACCGGCGTGCCGGCGGCAGCGATGGCGGCTGCGGCATGGTCCTGCGTCGAGAAGATGTTGCACGAGGCCCAGCGCACGGTGGCGCCCAGCGCTTGCAGGGTTTCGATCAGCACGGCGGTCTGGATCGTCATGTGCAGCGAGCCGGTGATGCGCGCGCCCTTGAGCGGCTGGCTCTTGGCGAATTCCTCGCGGATCGCCATCAGGCCGGGCATTTCGGTTTCGGCGATGCGGATTTCCTTGCGGCCCCAGGCGGCGAGGGTCAGGTCGGCGATGGCCTGGTCGGCGGTGGAAACGGGGGATTTGAGAACAGCGCTCATGTTGGCTCCAAAGCAAGTTTGAAAGATGCCACTGCGTTCGGGGAAAGGACTCACCGCGAGAACAGCGGGTGAGCGTGGTTGCGATGGTGGTCCGAGCCTCACGCCTGTCGGCGCTGCAACGCTCCTCGGAACGGGGCATTTTAGCGCGTGCGGCGGAGCCGTCGCCAGCAGCATTGTTTCGATCGGCCTAGACTGCAACGCCCACCCCAGACCCAACCACCACGGCGTTACAACATGTTCAAAGCCAGAGTCCTTGCCACATCGTTCGTGATCGCTTCGGCGGTACTGCCGATGGCGGTCCCGGCGCAGACCCCGGCCGCTCCGGCCGCCGCCCAGAACGTGCGTGTGCGCGGTGTCATCGTGCACGTCGATGCGAAATCGCTGACCGTCAAGGACCGCAGCGGGGAAGTCGTGACCATGGTGCGCCCCGCCGACATGCGCGTCATCGAGGTGCTCCCGGTGACTGCGGCGGCCATCAAGCCCAACAGCTTCGTCGGCGCAGGCTCGATGCCGCAGCCCGACGGCACGCAGCGCGCGGTCGAAGTCCTGGTGTTTCCCGAATCCATGCGAGGCACCGGCGAAGGTTTTCGACCCTGGGACTACATGCCCAACGGCACGATGACCAACGCCACCGTCTCCAAACTGTCGGCGGCGCCGGCCGCGGTGCCGGGCGGCCAGAAGCTGGTGCTGAAGTACAAGGACGGCGAAAAGACCGTGATCGTTCCGCGCGGCACGCCGATCGTCACTTTCAAGCCCGGCAAGGACGACCAGTCGGCGCTGGTGGTCCCGGGCGCGAAGGTCGTCGTTACCGCGCAGATGAAAGACGGCCAGCCCACCGCTTCGAGCCTCCTGGTGGGCCGCAACGGATTCACCCCGCCCATGTGAGCACGAGGGTCGCCCTGGACGACCCAAGAGGGGCCAAAACGGTAAAATCGTGGGCTTTGCCTCCAGCAGCCCGCGCCCGTGAGCGCGCACCGCGTTCACCCCCATGACATTCGCCTCCGAAACCCGCCGCCGCCGCACCTTCGCGATCATTTCCCACCCTGACGCCGGTAAAACCACGCTGACGGAAAAACTGCTGCTGTTCTCAGGTGCGATCCAGATCGCCGGTTCGGTCAAGGCGCGCAAGGCCTCTCGCCATGCGACTTCCGACTGGATGGAAATCGAAAAGCAGCGCGGCATCTCGGTCGCCTCGTCGGTGATGCAGATGGCCTACCGCGACCACGTCATCAACCTGCTCGACACGCCCGGCCACAAGGACTTCTCTGAAGACACCTACCGCGTGCTCACCGCGGTCGATTCGGCGCTCATGGTGATCGACGCCGCCAACGGTGTCGAAGCGCAGACGCGCCGCCTGATCGAGGTCTGCCGCCAGCGCGACACGCCGATCATCACCTTCGTCAACAAAATGGACCGCGAAGTGCGCGAGCCGCTCGAACTGCTCGACGAGATCGAGCGCGAGCTGGGCATGCCCTGCGTGCCGATGACCTGGCCCGTGGGCCAGGGCAAGTCCTTCGGCGGCATCGTGAACCTGCGCACCCAGGCGATGACGGTGTTCGAGTCGGGCAGCGAGCGTCTGCCGCAGGACTTCGAAGCCATCCCGCTTACCGACCGCGAGACGCTGCAGAAGCGCTTCGGCCGCGAATTCGATACCGCGATGGAGAGCATGGAACTTGCCACGGGCGCATCCCCCACGTGGGACCGCGAGGCATTCCTCGCCGGCAAGCAGACGCCGGTCTTCTTCGGTTCCGGGGTCAACAACTTCGGCGTGATGGAAGTGCTCGACGCGCTGGTCGACCTGGCGCCCCAACCACAGCCGCGCGTCAGCACCACGCTGGTCAACCGGCAGCCGGTGGTCAAGGAGATCCAGCCCGAGGACAAGGACTTCGCCGGCGTGGTGTTCAAGGTACAGGCCAACATGGACGCCAACCACCGCGACCGAATCGCCTTCGTGCGCATGGCCTCCGGCCGCTACACGCCAGGCATGAAGCTCAAGGTGCAGCGCACCGCCAAGGAGTTGCGTCCGACCAGCGTCGTGACCTTCATGAGCCAGCGGCGCGAAGCGGTCGAGGAGGCCTACGCGGGCGACATCGTCGGCTTCACGACGCACGGCGGCGTGCAGTTGGGCGACACCATCACCGACGGCGCGTCGCTGCAGTTCACCGGCCTGCCCTTCTTCGCGCCGGAACTGTTCATGACGGTGATCCTGAAGAACCCATTGCGCACCAAGCAACTGCAGCAAGGCCTCGCACAGCTTGGAGAGGAAGGCGCGATCCAGGTGTTCCGGCCCGAGGTCGGCGGGCCGATGCTCCTCGGCGCGGTCGGCCAACTGCAGTTCGAAGTCGTGCAGCATCGTCTGAAGACCGAGTACGACGCCGACGTCCGGCTCGAAGGCTGCCAGTACACCGGCGCGCGCTGGATCACCGCTGACACGCCGGCCGAACTGCGCGCCTTCACGGACGCCTACCCCGCCCGCATGGCGCGCGATGCGGCCGAGACCCTGGCCTACCTGTGCACCTCGCCCTACGACGTGCGGCTGGCGCAGGAACGCTTCCCGAAGATTCATTTCCATCCGCTGCGCGAGCATGCGGGTCTGGCACTTCACCCGGCAGGCTGATGCTGCCGCTGACGCGATGGCCGCTCGAGGCGCGCCGTGAACTGGTCGGCGTCTTTACCGATATCGACGACACGCTCACGACGGACGGCGCCATCACGCCTGATGCATTGAAGGCGCTGGGCGACATCAAGGCGACCGGCCTCCACAGTGTCGCGATCACCGGCCGCCCCGTGGGCTGGAGCGTGCCTTTCGCCAGCGTGTGGCCTCTCGATGCGATCGTCGCCGAGAACGGCGCGGTCGCGCTCGTTCCCTCCGCGACGGGTCGGCTCGAAAAGCGCTACCAGCAGGACGCAGCGACGCGAGCGCGCAACTTCGCGCGCATGCAGCGGGTGTTGGACCGCGTCGAGCGCGAAATCCCTGGCGCGCGACGCGCCACCGACTCGGCAGGCCGCGAGTGCGATATCGCGATCGACCACAGCGAGTTCACGCTCTTGGACGACGTGCAGATCGCCGCGGTCGTCGCGCTCATGAGGAGCGAGGGCATGCACGCCACCGTCAGCAGCATCCACGTCAACGGCTGGTACGGCGATCACAACAAGCTCGCCGGCGCCCGTTGGATCGTCGGTGAACTCTGGGGCCGACAGCTGGACGACGAGATGCCGCGCTGGGCCTACGTAGGCGATTCGACCAACGACGCCTTGATGTTCGAGCATTTCGAACACAGCATCGGCGTGGCGAATGTCCGCCGATTCGAGTTCGCGCTGTCGCATCTGCCGCGCTATGTCGCGCAGGCCGAGCGCGGCGCCGGATTTGCGGAAGTCGCGGCCGCGGTGCTCGACGCCCGCGCCGACATCAACGCACGCTGAACGAGACCGGCTTGGCTCGCGCAGTGACGGCCCCGGGGGCCGTATTGCTCACCAGATCGAGGCGCGCGCTGTAGTCGCCCTTCGGGGGGTTGAGCCACAGCTCGGTCTGCCCGCCATCGAGTTCGATGATCTCGGGCTTCTGGCCCGCACGTTCCAGGATGAGACGGAAGTGCCCGGTGTCCGGAACCTTGGGCCCCGCGTGCGACAAGTTGTAGCCGCTGGCATGCAACTGCACCCGCAACGGCAACTGCACTGTCGTGCGATCCACGGGGTTGAGGACCTCGATGCGCGGCGGGCCCAGCACGCTGGCTGGCGAGATGCCCTTGTTCTGCTTGCTGACCGTGAACTTGAGCGGCTTGCTGTAGACGAAGTACGGGATGTGCCCCTGGTCGGCCAGCACCAGGCGCATGGTGTAGGTACCCGGCGGCAGGTCGACCACGGTTTCCATCTGGCCCTTGCCGAAGTGGATGTAGTGCTCGGTGAAGGGCAGCGGCTTCGAGAAATCGAGCGGCAGCGGCTGGTCGATCAGCAGGTGGTGGTGGCCGGCCTTGCCCGCCGTCTTGCCCGCCGGGACGATTCCGCGCAACGAGAGCCCGAAGCGCGCGACGAACGGCGATTCGAGCGTCATGCCATCCTTCAGGTTGGTGAAATAGGCGTCCGGCGACCAGCTGGGCGGCGGCACCACCCATGGATGCGAGACGAGTTCAGCGCCCTCCACGCCCTGAGGCACTTGCGCGAAAGCCCCATGCCCCAGCAGAAAGATTCCTGCAACGGCCAACCTCCATCCCGCCCACATTCCGTGACGTACACCAAATCTCATGTCCACTCCTCCAAATGTCAGGGGATTGTGTCATCACACTTTGGTGCTACATCACAATTTCGGCCGGCGCGCAGCCCGCACCACGATCAGTAGTGTGGCGGCAACTCGTCGCGCAGATTGCGCGGGCCGCCGGTGCTTGCGTCCGGGCTCTGCTGGCGCAGTTGAATGACCTGAAGAACGAGGCTGTCGATCTGCTGCTGTTGCCTGTAGATAGTCATGTTCAGCTGGTCCAGCAGGTCTTCGGTGAAGCTGGCCTTGATTTCCAGATCGTTCAGGCGGCCTTCGACGTCGTGCGGATTTTCCATCCCGCTATTGGACAGGAATCCCGCACCGGGAGTGAGAATGCCGCGCATGGACTTCACGATCCGCACCCTGCGCCGCGACGAGATGCCCTGGGTCATCGACCTAGCGGCACACGAAGGTTGGAACCCGGGACTGCACGATGCCGAGTGCTTCCATGCGGCCGACCCCGACGGCTTTCTGGTCGCTGAGCGCAAGGGCGAGCCGCTGGGCTGCATCAGCGCCGTTTCGTATGCGGGGCGCTTCGGCTTCGTCGGGCTCTACATCGTCGCGCCGGCGTTGCGCGGAGAAGGCATCGGCATCACCCTCTGGCGCGAAGGCATGGCCCGCTTGTCGGGTCATGTCATCGGGCTCGACGGCGTACCCGCCCAACAGGACAACTACCGCCGCAGCGGCTTCGAGTTGGCCTGGAACAACGTCCGCTACGCCGGGGTAGCGCAGGGCTCGGAGATGGCTTCGGCCCGTGAGATCGTTCCGCTCGGCGCGATCGACTTTGCCTCGCTGTGCGCCGACGACCTCCGCGTGTTTCCCGCGCCGCGAGACGCCTTCCTGCGCAGCTGGACCACGATGCCCGATGCGACAGGCCTCGCATGGCGGCGCCAGGGACGACTGGAAGGATGGGGATTGATCCGCCGATGCCGCGAAGGCCACAAGATCGGTCCTCTCGTGGCGGAAGACCTCCCGGTCGCCCAAGCCCTCTACGCCGCCCTGAGCGCCAGCGTACCTGCGGGCGACTCCATCTACCTCGACGTTCCGCAGTCCAATCCAGACGCCATGGCGCTAGCGAAAAAGATGGGCATGCGCGCCGTCTTCGAAACCGCGCGCATGTACCACGGCACCCCGCCCGATTGCGAGTTGAACCGCATCTACGGCATCACCACATTCGAGCTGGGCTGAAAGGCGCCAAAGGAAAAGCCCCGCAAGCGGGGTCTTTTCAATTCCAGAGGTGCCGCAGATCCGGCTCCGCCGGTCTGCAGTCACCGCCCCCGGTCGGGGGAAGGCGAAGCGACACGAAGTGCGCGCAGGCTGGGGGCGAGCTCAGTGCGCCAGGATCTTGTTGAGAAAGTCCTTCGTGCGCGCCTGCCGGTTCTCCGGATGGCTGAAGAACTCCTCCTTCGAGCAATCCTCGAGGATGCGTCCACCCACGTCGATGAAGATCACGCGGTTCGCCACCTTGCGCGCAAAGCCCATTTCGTGGGTGACCACCATCATGGTCATGCCTTCCTTGGCCAGCGCCACCATCACGTCGAGCACTTCGCCCACCATCTCGGGGTCCAGCGCGGAAGTGGGTTCGTCGAACAGCATCACCATCGGGTCCATGCTCAGCGCGCGGGCGATCGCCACGCGCTGCTGCTGACCACCGGAGAGTTGGCCCGGAAACTTGTCCTTGTGCGCCATCAGGCCCACGCGGTCGAGCATCTTGAGGCCACGCGTCTTGGCCTCGTCCGCGCTTCGGCCCAGCACCTTGATCTGCGCGATCGTCAGGTTCTCCGTCACCGACAGATGCGGGAAGAGTTCGAAGTGCTGGAACACCATGCCCACCTTCGAGCGCAGCTTCGGCAGGTTGGTCTTGGGGTCGTGCAGCGGAACGCCATTGACCGTGATCTCGCCCTTCTGGAAAGGCTCGAGCGCGTTCACCGTCTTGATCAGCGTGGACTTGCCGGATCCCGAAGGACCGCACACCACCACCACGTCCCCCTTGGAGATGCTGACGGAGCAGTCGTTGAGAACCTGCACCGGGCCATACCACTTGGAAACGTTCTTGATTTCAATCATTTTGTCGGACATCTTTTTTCTCCTTCAGCGGATGATGGCGATCTTCTTGTGCAGCCGCTTCACGAGGTACGAGAGCGAATAGCACAGCACGAAATAGACCACCGCAGCGAGCAGGTAGGCCTCTTCGGGCCGCCCGAAGTTCTTGCCGGCCGTGTCGAAGCCCTTGAACAGGTCGTACGCGCCGATCGCATAGACCAGCGAAGTGTCCTGGAACAGGATGATGGTCTGGGTCAGCAGCACCGGAAGCATGTTGCGAAACGCCTGCGGCAGGATCACGAGCTTCATGTTCTGGCCATAGGTCATCCCCACCGCCTGACCGGCATACACCTGGCCACGAGGGATCGACTGGATGCCCGCGCGCATGATCTCGCTGAAGTACGCCGCCTCGAAGGCGACGAAGGTGATGATGGCCGAGTACTCGGGTCCGATCGGGCGGCCGATCATCGTGGGCACCAGCAGGAAGAACCACAGGATCACCATCACCAGCGGAATGCTGCGCATGCCGTTGACGTAGATGGCCGCAGGCATGTCGAGCCACTTCTTGCCAGACAGCCGCATCAGCGCGAGCAACGTGCCGAAGAAGATGCCGCCCAGGGTGGCAACCACCGTCAGGAACACGCTGAAGTAGAGGCCCTTGAGCAGGAATCCGCTGATGACGGGCCAGCTGAAGAAGGTCAGATCGAGATTCATGTCAGTGCCCTCCGGTTCCGCCAGCGACCACGAAGCCTGGCACGCGGACCCTCTTCTCGACCCAGGCCATGATGCGGTTGATGATCATCGCCGAGATCACGTAGAGCACGGTCACGGCCATGTACATCTCGGTCACGCGGGAAGTCTCTTCGCCGGCCTGCATGGCGAACTGAATCATTTCCGGAATCGACACCGCGAATGCGACCGACGAGTTCTTGAAGATGTTCATCGATTCGCTGGTGAGCGGCGGAATGATGATCCGGTAGGCCATCGGCAGGATCACGTAGCGGTAGTACTGGAAAGTGGTGAAGCCCACCGCCATGCCCGCGTAGCGCTGGCCCTTGGGCAGAGCCTGGATGCCGGAGCGAAGCTGCTCGGCAATCCGTGCCGAGGTAAAGAAGCCGAGCGCGAACACCACGAGGATGAAGGGCGGCAGGCCCGCCATGACCGGGAATATCTTCGGCACGACGTGGTACCAGAGGAAGATCTGAACCAGGAGCGGGATGTTGCGGAACAACTCGACCCAGGCATTGCCGAAGCGCACCAGCCAAGGGCTGTCGGGCAGGGTGCGGATCACGCCGACCAGCGAGCCCAGCACCAGCGCCACGACCAGCGAGCACAGGGACACCGACACCGTCCAGCCCCAGGCAGAAACCAGCCACTGCCAGTAGGTGGGTATCTTGCCTCCCGGATCTTCCAGGAAGATTTGCCAATCCCATTTTCCCATTTCAACTCCTCGATCATTGTTGGAGGCAACTCGCAAAACAAACGCCCGCCGAAAGAGGCGGGCGTTCGTTCACGCGTCAGCCCACGCGACTTACTTCTTGGCGTAGTCTTCCATCGGCTTGTCGTTGGGGTTGGCCCACGCCGCCTTTGTGGCCTCGGACAGCGGGAGGCCGACCTTGGTGTTGGTCGGCGGGATCGGCTGAATGAACCACTTGTCGTACAGCTTGGCCAGCGAACCATCCTTGATCTGGTTCTTGATGCTGTCGTCGACCGCCTTCTTGAAAGCCGGGTCGTCCTTGCGCAGCATGCAGGCGATCGGTTCGACCGACAGAGCCTCGCCGACGATCTTGAAGTCGGCCGGAGCCTTCGACTTGGCGATGTTGCCCGCCAGGATCTGGCCATCCATCACGAAGGCGTCGGCACGGCCCGATTCGAGCAGCAGGAAGCTGTCGGCGTGGTCCTTGCCCATGACTTCCTTGAAATCGATGCCCTGTGCGCGCTCGTTCTTGCGCAGGGTCTGCACCGACGTCGTGCCGGTCGTGGTGGCCACGCTCTTGCCGTTGAGGTCCTTGATCGAGTTGATCCCGGAATTGGCCTTGACCGCGATGCGCACTTCCTCGACGTAGGTGGTGACGGCGAAGGCGACGTCCTTCTGGCGGGTGGCGTTATTGGTGGTCGAGCCGCACTCGAGGTCCACGGTGCCGTTCTGCACCAGCGGAACACGGTTCTGCGAGGTCACCAACTGGCGCTTGATTTCCAGCTTGGGCAAACCGAGTTGCTTCTGGATGTCGGCCAGGATGCGTTCCGACATTTCGGTGTGGAAGCCAACGTACTTGCCGTCGCCGATGGTGTAGGCCAGTGCGCCAGAGGAGTCACGCACGCCCATCGTGACGCTGCCGCTGGACTTGATCTTGGCCAGAGTGTCATTGGCCTGAGCAAAGGCGCCTCCCGCGGCGAGCGCCATCACGGCCAGGGCCAACATTTGCTTCTTCATATGGAAAACTCCTGTGACTTTGAGATACACGAAATTCTAGACGCCCGCATTTTGCGCCATACCCGGGCCAACCCGGTGCGCCACGCACCATCGAACAGCGAGTCGACGGTCAGCGGCACTGCGCAGGCGCACCACTTTGCAAGTGGCCGCGGGTGCGTTCTCACAAAGCACCCTTTGTGCCTGAATGAAACACGAGGTCACCCTGCCGGCTGAGTTCCCACGAGATAGGCCCAGAGGGCTTCCACGGAGCCCTTGGCTCGCGGAGATGGCGCATCGGTCTTGCCAGGGCGCGCGCCAGCCCTGGCGGGGACCGAGGGTCGCTCGCGGTACGCGCGAATCTCCATCGTCGCCTCGAGGCGGTCGATCTCTGGCGGCAATGCACTCACCAGCGTGCGGGCCCGGATTTCCTTGCGCACCGCGCTTTGCGGCAGGAAGGCGATGCCGTGGCCTTCGAGTGCCATCACCTTGAGCCCTTCGGCCATGTCGGTTTCATAGACGCGATCGAGGTGGATGGCAGTGCCCGATTCCTTGAGCAACTGGTCGACCACGCGCCCGAGGTAGGCGCCGGGCGCATAGCCGAGATAGGGCAGCGGCTGACCGGCACGGCCCGGCAGCAGGAAGCGCGGCGCGCCTTCGGCGTCGGGCTTGACCCACGGCGCCACCACCTCCTTGCCGAGGCTCACCATCTCGTAGCGGTTGGCGTCCAGCGGCAGAGGTTGAGAGGGATGGTGGTATGCGATCAGCAGATCGCAGCTGCCCTCGACCAGGCGCAGCACGGCGTCATGCACGTTGAGCGCGATGAGCCGGCTCTTCAGCGGACCGAAGTGCTCTCGCAGGCCCGTGACCCAGGCCGGGAAGAAAGTGAAGGCCAGCGTGTGCGGGATGGCGACCTCGATCACATCCTGCGCCGCCGCCGAGTGACCGCGCAGCATGGCGCGCGTGCTCTGCAGCGCCTGCAGCATCTCGATCGCCTGGCCGTACAAGGTCTGGCCTGCCGGCGTGAGCCGTGTCGGGTAGGAACTGCGATCGACCAGGTCCGTGCCGGCCCATCCTTCGAGCGCCTGGATGCGGCGAGAAAACGCGGGCTGAGTCACGTGTCGCAACTGGGCCGAGCGGCTGAAGCTGCGCGTCTCCGCAAGGCTGACAAAGTCTTCGAGCCACTTGGTTTCCATGAACTGATTATGCGAGGGCTGCGACATACTCCGACGACTTACGGAGCCCGTTTTCGCCATGCACGCTGACGACCTTCTCGCCCTGGATGCAAGCACCCTGTCCCGCCAGATCGCCGCGCGCGTCGTCTCGTGCCGCGACCTGATGGCCGCTGCGCTCGCGCGGATCGAGGCGCTCAATCCGCGCTTCAACGCGATCGTGTCCTTGCGCGATCCGCAGCAACTCCTGGACGAGGCCAGCGAGCGTGACGCGCAACTCGCGCGCGGCGAACGGCTTGGATGGATGCACGGCTTCCCGCTCGCCGTGAAGGACCTGAGCCATGCCGCGGGTCTCCCGACCTCGATGGGTTCGCCGCTCGCGCCCCGCACTCCGGCGCGCAACGACAGCCTGCATGTATCGCGCATGCGCCAGGCCGGCGCCATCGTCATCGGCAAGACGAATACGCCCGAGTTCGGGCTCGGCTCGCACACGTACAACACGGTGTTCGGCACCACGCTGAACGCCTACCTGCCCACGCTGAGCGCCGGCGGCAGCAGCGGCGGCGCGGCGGTCGCCCTGGCTTTGGGCATGCTGCCGGTGGCCGACGGCGGCGACATGGGCGGCTCGCTGCGCAACCCCGCGGCGTTCAACAACGTGATCGGCTTCCGCCCGTCGAGAGGCCGGGTACCGGGCTCTCCGGACGAGGAACTGTTCCTGCAGCAACTCGGCTGCGAAGGACCGATGGCGCGCACCGTCGAGGACGCCGCCCGCTTGCTCGCCGTGCAGGCGGGCTTCGACCGGCGGGTCCCGCTGTCGCTCTCCGACGCCCTTCCCTCCCCCGACGCGATGCAGCTGGACAGCGACGTGAAGGGTCTGCGCATCGGATGGCTCGGCAGCGTGTGGCCGGAACTGCCGCTCGCGCCGGGCGTGCGCGAACTCTGCGAAGGCGCACTCCAGACCTTCCGCAATCTCGGCTGCGAGGTCGAGCCGCTACAGCTCGATGTGCCGCGCGAACAGAACTGGACCGCGTGGCTGCGACTGCGTCAACTGCTGGTGGGCGGCAAGCTGGGCGCCGCGTACGCCGATCCTTCGCTGCGCGAACGGCTCAAGCCGGAGGCCCGCTGGGAAATCGAGCAGAGCCTCCAGCTCGACGCGGCGGCGCTCTACCAGGCTTCGGTTTATCGCTCGAACGTCTACCGCGCCTTCCTGCGCGCATTCGAGACCTTCGATGTCGTCGTCGCGCCGACGGCGCAGGTCTTTCCCTTCGACGCGAAGCTCGACTGGCCCGCCGCGGTCGGCGATGTGGCGAGCGACACCTACCACCGCTGGATGGAAATCGTCACGCCTTTCACGCTTGCGGGACTTCCCACCCTCAACGTGCGCGCGGGCTTCGGCGAAGGCGGACTGCCGATGGGTCTTCAGATCGCCGGCCCGATCCACCACGACCTCGAAGTGCTCCGCCTGGGCCATGCCTACGACCGGGCCTGCGGCTGGGGCGTCGTCCAGCCGTCGGTGCTTGGAGACTTGCCGACCTAGATGGGGGACACCACGCCGCGGCCGGCGAAGTGGCCTTCTGCATTGGCCATGAAGCGCTTCACGGACGCCTGCGTCGCCTCGGGCGACCAGCCCGCCATGTGTGGCGTCAGCAGCACGTTGTCGAGACCGATCAGGGGCTCAGGCCGCTTGGGCTCGCTTTCGTAGACATCGAGACCCGCTCCTGCGATGCGGTTCGTGCGTAGCGCGGCAGCCAGCGCCTCGGTGTCGACCACGCTGCCGCGCGAGATATTGACCAGATAGCCCTGCGGGCCGAGCGCGTCGAGGATCGGTGCGTTGATCAGGTGCCGCGTTCCCGCACCGCCTGGCGTGGCGATGACCAGCACGTCCGCCCACTCGGCCAACCCCTCGAGGCTATCGAAATAGCGGTGCGCGGAACCGTCGCGCGGTTTGCGGTTGTGATAGCCGATTTCCATGTCGAAGCCGCTCGCGCGCTTGGCGATCTTCTGGCCGATGGTGCCCAGCCCCAGGATGCCGAGCTTCTTTCCCGACACATTGGGCGGCTGCGGAATATCCTCGCGCCACACGCCTTCGCGGCACAGGCGGTCGAGCGTGCGAATGCCGCGCACCACCCCGATCAACAGGCCGAAGGCGTGGTCGGCGACGCAGTCGTCATTGGTGCCGGCACCGTTGGCCGCCGCAATGCCGCGTGCGCGGATGGCGTCCATCGCGAGGCCTTCGAAGCCCGCGCCCATGGCGCACACCAGTTCGACTTTGGGCAGGGCCGCAATCTCTTCCGCCGTGATGCCGATCACGCCGATGGTCAGTACCGCGCGAAACTTCGAACCGTGGGCGGCAATGGCCGCCGTGCGCTCGGCCTGCGTCGGCGCGTAGGTCAGGTCATAGACCGCGGCCAACTGCGCCTGATGGGCACTCGAAAGACTGTTGAGCACCAAAAGAGGAATCTTCTCGGACATTCACATCGCTCCTGAAATGGCTGAATGGGATAGGGGCCGATTCGCGCGACCCGAATGCCGCATGATCGACGAAAGGGTCACAGCACGGGCGCGGCCTCGAGCTGCTGCAGTCTCCACATCTGTGCGTACTTGCCTTGCCGGGCCAGCAGGTCCGCATGCGTGCCGCGCTCGACGATCACGCCGCTTTCGAGCACCAGGATCTCGTGCGCATCGACGACCGTCGAGAGTCGGTGCGCGATCACCAGCGTGGTCTTGTTGCGCGCCGCACTCTTGAGTTCGGACTGGATCGCCCGCTCGTTCGCCGAATCGAGTGCCGAAGTCGCCTCGTCGAAGATCACGATCGGCGGGTTCTTGAGCAGCGTGCGCGCGATGGCCACGCGCTGTTTCTCGCCGCCCGACAGCTTGAGTCCGCGTTCGCCCACCGTGGTTTCGTAGCCCTTCGGCGTGTGCACGATGAAATCGTGGATGCGCGCGGACCGGGCGGCCTCCTCGACCTCCTCCCGAGTCGCCCCGGGGCGGCCATAGGCGATGTTGTATTCGACCGTGTCGTTGAAGAGCACCGTGTCCTGCGGCACGATGCCAATCGACTGCCGCACGCTCGCTTGCGTCACGTCTCGGATGTCCTCGCCGCCGATGGTGATGCGGCCCTGCTGCACGTCATAGAAGCGGTAGAGCAGCCGCGCCATCGTCGACTTGCCCGAGCCCGAGGGCCCGACCACAGCCACCGTCTCGCCTGCCGGGACCTCGAAGCTCACGTTCTTGAGGATCGGCCGCGCGGCCTCGTAGGCGAAGCTCACGTTCTCGAAGCGCACGGTCGAATCGGTGCCGGCCAGAGCCGTCGCATCCGGCGCATCGCGCACTTCGCGGTCCTTTTCGAGCAGCACGAACATCTTGTCCAGATCGGTCAGGCTCTGCTTGATCTCGCGGTAGATCACGCCCAGGAAATTGAGCGGGATGTAGAGCTGGATCATGAAGGCGTTGACCATCACCAGGTCGCCCAGCGTCATGCGGCCGTCCACCACGCCTTGCGTCGCGCGGTAGAGCATCGCCACCAGGCTGATCGCGATCAGGCACTGCTGGCCCGCGTTGAGCAGGCTCAGCGTGGTCTGGCTCTTGACGGCGGCCTTGCGGTAGCGCTCCAGGCTGGCGTCGTAGCGGCCAGCCTCGAAGTTCTCGTTGTTGAAGTACTTGACGGTCTCGTAGTTGAGCAGGGAGTCGACCGCGTGGCTCTGCGCCACGGAATCGAGCTCGTTCATGGTCTTGCGGAATTGCGTGCGCCACTCGGTGACGAGAACGGTGAACGCGATGTAGACCACCAGCGCGGCCAGCGTGATCCAGACGAAGCCCGAGTCGAACTTCACGCCGAGCACCGTCAGCACCAGCGTGAGCTCGATGATGGTCGGCACGATGCTGTAGAGCGACATCGAAATCAGCGAGTGCACGCCGCGCGTGCCGCGCTCGATGTCGCGCGTCATCCCGCCGGTCTGGCGCTCCAGGTGAAAGCGCAGGCTCAGCGCGTGCAGATGGCGGAAGACCTCCAGCGAAATGCTGCGCGCCGCCCCCTCGGTCGCCTTGGCGAAGACCAGTTCGCGCAACTCGTTGAAAACCGCCGTCGACAGCCTGAGCAATCCATAGGCGACCAGCAGTCCGACCGGCACCACCAATAGCGCGGCCGCGCTGCCAGGCTTGATCGACATCGCATCGACCAGGTTCTTGAGCAGCACCGGCACGCCGACATTGGCGACCTTGGCGCCGATCATGAAGGCGAGCGCCGCCATCACGCGCCATTTGTAGTGCCACAGGTAGGGAAACAGCCTGCGCAGCGTGGCCCAGTCGGAACGGTCGCTGCGGGCAGGCTGGCTGCCCGAGGCATGGTGGGGAGAGGAAAGAGCTTCGCCGCTGCGGCGCATGGGGGACAATCGTGGCTTGTTGCTCACCCCCCAGGCTTCGCGCACTTCGTGTCGCTTCGCCCACCCCCTTCGAGGGGGCGATACCGGCAGCCTGGCGGAGCCAGTTCTGCGGTATCCCTTGGGTTGGCACGCTGCGTGCATTGCAGGGGTTGAGCCGTTATCGGGATTTCGTTTTCTTCAGATTGTGCCTATGTCCGCCACTTCCAGTGCCAACCTCACCGCCACGCTCAAAAGCCTTCCGGCTGATATGGAACTGGTGCTCAAGGTGATTCCGATGCCCGCCGACTGCAACGCCAACGGCGACATCTTCGGCGGCTGGGTGATGGCGCAGTGCGACCTGGCCGGCTCGGTGATCCCGGCACGCCACGCCAAGGGCCGGATGGCGACCGTGGCCGTCAACGAATTCGTGTTCAAGCAGCCCGTGAGGCTGGGCGACATCCTGTCGTTCTACTCCAAGCTGGAGCGGATCGGACGCACCTCGGTCACGGTGACGGTGGAAGTTTTCGCTGAGCGTTTCAAGGCACAGGGCGAGTACATCAAGGTGACCGAGGCCACCTTCACCTACGTGGCGATCGACGACAACGGGCGGCCGCGTCCGATCGTGAAGGACTGATCAGGGGCCTATCGGCCCACCGCGTAGCCCTGCATGCCACGCGGGTTGGCGCCCGCGCGAAGGACGAGCCGACCGCACGCGTCGTGCTCCCGGCTACAAGCCGACATCCGGCCTTCGGACCACGGATCGCCGACGCGTACGTCGTGACCGGCCTCTCGCAATTGCCGAACCACGTCCTCCGAAAAGCGGGATTCGAGCGTCAGGCGATTCAAGGTCGTCTGGCGCGGCCAAAAGGAAGACGGAAAGTGGTCCACGTGCCACGCGGGCGCATCGATGGCTTCCTGCAAGTTCATGCCATGCACGACGTGCCGAAGGAAGAAGGCCGGCGACCATTGATCCTGCTGGTCTCCCCCCGGTGTACCGAACACCATGTACGGCTCGCCGTCCCGCAGCGCGAGCGAAGGCGAGAGCGAAGTGCAAGGCATGACGCCGGGCGACAGGGTGTTCGGCAGGCCTTCGTCCAGCCATGTCATCTGCAGCCGGGTGTTGATCGAGAAGCCGAGGCCCGGAATCGCCGGACTGGAAGACAGCCACCCTCCCGACGGCGTCGCGGCGACCATGTTGCCGTGCCTGTCGATCACATCGATGTGGCAGGTGTCGCCCACGAACACTTCCCGTTCCAGCCACTCGGACACCGGTGGAAGCGCCGCGAAGGTGGGTTCGCCGACGCCGAAGCGGGTGTCTGCCGCAAGCAGCGTGCGCCGGGCGGCATCCAGGTCCGGCAATCGAGGCGTCATGCCCAGCGGCGCGCCTGGGTCGAGGCTGGCGTTCGCGCGGTCCGACACCTGCGTCCAGCGCTGTCGGAGGTACCCGTCCGCCAGCAGCGCTGCCTGGGCCTGGCGAGAGGCGCCGGGCGCTGCCCCATACCACGCGAGCCGGTCCGCCAAAGCCAGCTTGGCCGCTTCCGCAATGCGGTGAACGAAGCCCGCGGTGTGAGGCGGGTGGCGCTCCAACTCTGCGTGGCGGAGCATTCCGATCTGCTGCAGGAATGCAGGCCCTTGGCTCCAGAATCCGCATTTCGCCACCGTGTAGCGACCGAAATCCATGCTGAGCGGCGCTTCGACCGTGGGCCGCCACCGCGCCATGTCGTCGTAGCGCAGCAAGCCCTTGTGCTTCTCGCCCGTCGTGTCCCGCACTTCCTGCGTGCGGTAGTACACGTCGATCGCAGTCGCCACGAAGCCCTCGTACCAGCAGCGAAGCGCGGCGTCGATGACTTCCACACGGCTGCTTCCCTCCCGCTGGGCGGTATGAAGGATGCGTTCCCAGGTTGAGGCCAGTTCCGGCAAACGGTACAGCGCACCGGGCACGGGCACCCGATCGTCGCGAAGCCACACGGCCGCCGATGAATGCCAGTGCGCACGAAACAGGTCCTGCACGGCCGTGATGGCCTGCACGGCACGGGGTATCAGCGGGAAGCCGTCGCGGGCATAGCCGATGGCCGGTGCCATCACGTCGGCGAGCGACCAGGTGCCATGGTCCCGCAGCATCGTCAGCCAGGCGCCGAAGGCACCTGGCACCGTGGCCGGCAGCAATCCGATGCCGGGCACCTGCTCCAGCCCCATGCGACGGAACGCGTCCACCGTCGCCGCCTCGGGGGCCACCCCTTGCCCGCAGATCGACAGCATCTTCCGCTGCCGTTCGTCCCAAAGCAGGATGGGCGCCTCGCCACCAGGTCCGTTCAAGTGCGGCTCGACAACCTGAAGCACGAAGCCGCCGGCCACCGCCGCGTCGAACGCATTCCCCCCTCGCTCGAGAACCCCCATTGCAGTCTGCGAAGCCAGCCAGTGCGTGGAGGCGGCAACACCAAAGGTGCCGGTGATCTCAGGGCGTGTCGTGAAGCTCATGTCTGATTCTTTGAAGGGCAATGGGTCGCGCGAAGATCAACTGCGGAGCTTCGAGGCTTCGCGAGCCACCGCCGGGGTCGCCAGGAGCGCGAGCAGTCGAATCGCGATGACGTCTCGGGGCTCCCACTTGTCGCGGTGCGTCAGAACGTTGAAGGTCGCAAAGCAGTCGCCGCAGTCGTCCATCAAGGGCACGTTGACGATCGACCGCAGGCCCAGCGAGGCAATGAGCGCGTGGTCGCTGAAGGCTTCCTTCAGCGCGTCGGTCCCCTCGCCAACGAAAACCTCGGCACGCCCGAGCAACTGGAGTGCCCAGGGCGTCCACGACTTGCGCTTGCGGCCCGCAACGGGATAGGCGTCGATGTTCGAACTCCATATGCGCTGGAGTTCCGCGCCGGATTCGCTTGCTTCATCGATTCGGTCGGTGCGCACATTGACAGTCAGCAAGCCATCACCCAGCAGATCCCGGCGAGCGCCTTCCAGAGCCGACATCGCCTGGGCAAAGTTACGCGTCCGCGACAACGCTTCGCAAAGTTCGGCAGCCGCGCCGAGAGGCAGGCACAACTGCGAATCGCAACTCGGCATCAGTCCGCCTTGATGTTGAGATCGCGAATGACCTTGCCGTAGCGATCTGCATCGCGACGCAACACCGTCGAAAACTGCTGCGGCGTTCCCTGGACGATCTCGACGCCGATGGCGTCCATGCGAGAGCGAATCGCCGTATCGGCCAGCGCCTGGTTCGCCGCCTCGTTCAGACGCTCGACCAGTTCCTTCGGCATGTTGGCGGGCCCGAACAAGCCGTACCAGACACCGAGTTCGTAGCCGGGCAGCGTTTCCGCGACGGTCGGCACCTGCGGCAGCAGCGAGGAGCGCTTCGCTTCGGTCACCGCGAGCAGGTTGAGCTTGCCGGCCTTCACGTGAGGAAGGGTCTGGGTCCCGGCCGAGAAGAGCACCTGGGTCTGATTGCTCACGGTATCCAGGACGGCGGGGGCGCCGCCTTTGTACGGCACATGCAGCATCTGGATACCCGCGGCCTTCTCGAACAACACCGCGCTGAGGTGGTTCGTGGACCCGCCCCCCGCGCTTGCATAGGCCAGCTTGCCTGGATTGGCCTTCGCGTAGGCAATCAGTTCTGCGACGTTCCTGGCGGGCACCGACGGGTTGATCACCAAGGTATTCACCACGTTGGCCAGTTGGGCGATCGGGGTGAAGTCCTCGACACCCTTGAATGGCATCGCCATCAGCGCCGGATTCATGGCGTGCGTGCTCATCGAGCCGACCAGCAGCGTATAGCCATCGGGCTTGGCCTTGGCGACCATGTTGGAGCCGATGTTTCCGGAGGCACCAGCCCGGTTGTCGACGATGACCGGCTGGCCCAGGGACCGGGTCAGTTGCTCGGCCAGGGCGCGGGCAAGGATGTCGGTCGATCCGCCCGCCGCCCAGGGAACGATCAGGGTGATGGGCCTGTCGGGGAAAGCCGCGCAAGCGACGGAAGCCGCACCAAGCAGAGCGAGTGCGGCCAAGCTGCGGCGAATACGGGAGATCATTTTCAAACGCCTACGAAGAGAGCCAGGGGTGCGCAAAAGTGTAGATTGTTGAATAGAAAAAATAGAATATCTTTGCATCAACGAATGCACATTGTTCTATGCAATCGATCGACCCTCTGGCGCCACGTCTCGAAAACCGCTTGAAGATGCGGCACTACGCCCTGTTGCTGGCTTTCGCCCGACATCGTTCGGTGACGGGCGTCGCCAGGCAGCTGTCCTTGACCCAGCCCACGGTCACGCGGGCCCTCGCCGACATCGAGGACATCTTCATGCAGCCGCTTTTCCTGCGCACGCGACGTGGCTTGGAGCCCACAGCCGCCGGCGAGGTCGTGGTCGCCAGGGCACGGCTCGCCATTGCCGACAACGAGGCACTGCTGAGGGAACTCGAAGGCGTGCGCGAAGGATGGCAGGGGAGATTGCGCATCGGCCTCATCCCCTACGTATCTCCTCCGGCCTTGGACGCCCTGTGGAAGCACCTGTTCGACTTGCGGCCGCGGCTGTTGCTGTACACACAAGAGGACACTACCGGGCCCCTGCTGAACGGCCTGCGCGATCGCACGCTGGATTGCGCCATTTGTCGATTCTCCAGCGCCAGCACGGAAGATGACCTGGAGCAGGTGCTGCTGTATCGGCAGCAGGCGCACCTGGTCGTCGCTCGGGCGAGCGCGGGCCCGCTGATGCGCCACGCCCCGCTCGACATCGCACAGCTCTCCGACATGGACTGGATCTTCCCGCCGCCTCACACGCCCATCCGGCAGATGATCGACGCGACTTTTTCGGCGGCCGGACAGCGTGTGCCCGTTCCCGCATTGGAGGCCTACGCGGTGCGCACGATCTCGTCAGCGCTGCTCCAGATGCCCCGCGGGGTGACGGTCCTTCCCGGCGATGTGGCCCGGGCGGTCGCGGCAGGCGGTGCGGCGGAAATGCTGCCGCAACCCCTGCCTTGGAATCTGCCCCCAGTGGGACTCGCCTGGCTGACGGGCGCTCCGAAGGCGAGGATCTGCCTGGCGCTGAGCGAGGCCATTCGAGAGCACCTGAATTCGCCGGGTGAGCACCCGGAGCACGGGTGACGGCCCCGGCGAGGCCGGCACCCGCGCTCAGACCTTCGAAAAATCGGGCCGGCGCTTTTCCATGAAGGCCGTGAAGGCCTCGCGCGCAGCGGGTTCGCGCAGCATGCGGCCGAAGCTCTGGCCTTCCTCGCCCATGCGCTCCAGCACTGCGGCCTGCTGCGACTTCTTCATCAAGCGCTTGGTCTCGATCAGCGCGCTCAGCGGCTTGGCCGCCAGCTTGCGCGCCTGTGCCTGCGCGATGGCGTTGGCTTCGGTCGGCGGCACCACGCGGTTGACCAGGCCCACTTCCAGCGCCGCTTCAGCCATGAAAGGCTCGCCCAGCAGCAGCGCCTCGGCCGCCCGGTGGTAGCCGAACATCTGAGGCACCAGCAGGCTCGACGCGGCCTCGGGGCACAGGCCCAGGTTCACGAAGGGCATCGAAAAAGCAGCGTTGTCGCCGGCGTAGACGAGGTCGCAGTGGAACAGCATCGTCGTGCCGATGCCCACTGCGGGGCCGCACACGGCCGCCACGATCGGCTTCGGGAATGTGGCGATGCCGCGCAGGAAGCGGAACACCGGCGATTCCTGCGTCGAGGGTGGACCGTTGAGGAAGTCGCCGATGTCGTTGCCGGCGCTGAAGATCGTCGCGTCGCCCTGGATCAGCACTGCGCGCACCTCTTTGTCGTGCTCGGCCTTGCCCAGCGCATCGGCCAATTCGCCGTACATCGCGCTGGTGATCGAATTCTTCTTGTCGAGGCGGTTGAAAGTGATGGTCATCACACCGGCTTCGGTGTGGACGAGGATGTCGCTCATGGTGAGTCCTTGCAAAGAAAAGAGGTTCAGGCGCCGAGCGCCTCGCGAACGAAATCGAGCCGGTCCTGGCCCCAGAACATCTCGTCGCCGACGAACATGGTCGGTGCGCCGAAAACGCCACGCTGCACTGCGGCCTGGGTCGCTGCCTTGAGGTGGTCCTTGACGTCCTGCGCGTTGGCGAGCGCCAGCATTTTGGCGGGATCGAAGCCCGCCTCCTGCAGCACGACGCCCACCGTCGCGGGATCGTTGAGGTTGCGCGGTTCGACCCACATCGCTCGGAACATGGCGTCGACGTAAGCGCGAAAGCGCTCGGGTTCATGCATCTGCATGCCGATGGCACCGCGCATCAGCAGCAGTGTGTTGACCGGAAAGTTCGGATTGTGTTGCAGCGGCACCCCGTAGCGCCGTGCAAAGCGCGCCAGGTCACTGAACACATACGGGCCCTTGGCGGGAATGGTGGCCGGCGAATGGTTGCCGGTGGCCTGGAACACGCCGCCGAGGAGCATCGGCTTCCACACCAGTTCGGCGCCCACGTCGGCGCACAGGTGCGGCAGCTGCGTGGCGGCCAGGTAAGAGGCGGGGCTGCCGAAATCGAAATAGAAATCGACGGATCGCGTCGTCATGTGCGTTGTCTCCTCAGAACTTCTCGGACCACGGCCGCAGGTCCAGCTCGTGCGTCCAGGCGTCGCGCGGCTGCGAATGCAGCATCCAGTAGGCGTCGGCGATGTGCTCGGGATTGAGGATGCCATCCTGCGCCTTCAGCGCATAGCGGTCTGGAAAGTTGCTGCGGATGAATTCGGTATCGATCGCGCCATCGATGATGGAGTGCGCGACGTGAATGCCGCGAGGGCCGAGCTCGCGCGCCATGCTCTGGGCCAGTGCCCGCAGGGCCATCTTGGCGCCCGAGAAGGCGCCAAAGTTGGCCGCCCCCCGCATCGATGCGGTGGCGCCAGTAAAGATGATCGTGCCGCGGTGTGCGCCTTCCGGCAGCTCGCGCGCCACCATGCGCTTGGCCACCTCGCGCCCGTTCAGGAAGCCGGAGAAGCAGGCCATCTCCCAGACCTTGAAGTACTTGCGCGCCGTCTCGGTCAGGATGCTCTCAGGCACATTGGCGCCGATGTTGAAGACCAGCACTTCGATCGGGCCGACGGTCGATTCGATCTGCTCGATGAGCGCAACGACTTCTTCTTCCTTGCGCGCGTCGCTGGCGAATGCATGCGCCTTGCCGCCTTCGGCCTCGATCTGCGCGACCAGGGGCTGGAGCTTGTCGAGGCTGCGCCGCGTGACGCAGGTCGCATAGCCCTCGCGAGCGAACCGGCGTGCAATGGCCCCGCCAGTGGCATCGCCGGCGCCGACGATCAGTGCTGCCTTGTTCATGGTCATTCCTTGAAGTAGACGATCTGATTGCTGGTCGCCAATAGTGCGCCCGACTCGCTCCAGAGCTGCGCAGCCTGGTCGAAGTAGCCGTTGCGGAACTGCTGCCCCGTCGCGCGGCCCAGCAAGTAGCCCGTGCCGATCTCGGACAGCAGCTGAGCGTCGGTGTGGAAGTAGGTCGTGATCGACACGGTCCCGATCGGCACGTGCGTCGCACGCCGCAGCCAGACGCGCGGATAGAAGGTGTCGCTCAATGCTGCGAGCGAGGCGAAGTCCAGCGGCCGCGGCTCCGAGTCACGCAGCCACATGCGCGTTTCGCTGTGGTCGCCGCTGCCGTCCCAGCGCGTCGGGATCGAGCCGCTGATCGGCCGCATCTCGTACCGCTCGAGCCACGCAACCCGGGCCGGTCCGATGCTCAGGCGCTCGACCCGCTCGGGTGACGGCACTTCGGGCATGGGAAGATCGTTGACGCCCCAGGTCTCGCGCCGCACGGCCGTGACCACAGTGGCCGTGGTTGTGACATGGGGCCTGCCTTCGGAGCCGGACTGGGTCATCTGCACCGTCCAGTGCTGCGTCGAGCGATTGGTGCGCACCGGTACGGCCTGCACTTCGAAGGTGCCTTCTTCGATCGCGGCCGCGTAGTTGACCGTCAGCGCAATGGGCTCTCCGAGCAGGTCCGGATGCCGCAGCACCGACTGCAGCATCACCGCCGCCGTCGTGCCACCGAAGGGCCCCACCATGTTCCAGTAGTCCGGACTCGTGGTGCCGGTGAAGAGCCCCGCCTGGATGTCGCTGTGCTCCAGCGCGAGGGCCTTGTCGAGGGGATGTGATTTCATGGCCGCAGTGTGCCTCCGTGCCGATGGATCATGCAGTCGTATCGGAGACGCCTGCGCCTGCTCACAAACCCTGAGGCTTACACGCGCTCGAAGATGCCCGCCGCGCCCTGCCCCATGCCGACGCACATCGTGACCATGCCGTACTTCAGCTTCTTGCGCTGCAGTGCATGAATCACCGTCGCGGAGCGGATCGCGCCCGTCGCACCCAGGGGGTGGCCCAGTGCGATCGCGCCGCCCATCGGATTGACCTTGGCCGGGTCGAGGCCGAGCGTGTTCATCACCGCGATCGACTGGGCCGCGAAGGCTTCGTTGAGTTCGATCCAGTCGATGGCGTCCTGCGTCAGCCCCGCATAGCGCAGCGCGGCCGGGATCGCCTCGATCGGGCCAATGCCCATGATGTGCGGCGGCACGCCCTTGCTGGCGAAACTCACGAAGCGCGCGAGCGGCTTCAGGTCGTACTGCTTGCAGGCCTTCTCGCTGGCAAGGATCAGCGCACCCGCACCGTCCGAGGTCTGCGAGCTGTTGCCGGCCGTGACCGAGCCGCGTGCCGCGAACACGGTGCGCAGCTTGGCAAGGCCTTCGATCGAGGTGTCAGGGCGCGCGCCTTCGTCCAGGCTTACGGTGCGGGTCTTGACGATCGGCTCGCCGGTCGCAAGATCGGGCGTGCGGTCCGTGACTTCGATCGGCGTGATCTCGTCGGCGAACTCGCCGGCCTGCTGCGCGGCCAGTGCGCGCTGGTGCGACTGCAGCGCAAAGGCGTCCTGCGCGTCGCGGCTGATCTTCCACTGCTGCGCGACCTTCTCGGCCGTGAGGCCCATGCCGTAGGCAATCCCGACGTCGCCTTCGCGCTCGAAGATCGACGGCGACAGCGAGGGCGAATTGCCCATCATCGGCACCATGCTCATGCTCTCGACGCCGGCCGCGATCATCACCTCGGCCTCGCCGACGCGGATGCGATCGGCCGCCATCTGCACCGCCGACAGGCCGGAAGCGCAGAAGCGATTGACGGTAATGCCGCCGATGCTGTTGGGGAGCCCCGCCAGCACCGCGCCGATGCGCGCGACGTTGAGGCCCTGTTGCGCCTCGGGAATCGCGCAGCCGCAAATGATGTCCTCGATCGACTTCGGGTCCAGCCCGGGCACCGCCGCGAGCGCCGCCTTCAGCGTGGTCGCGAGCAGGTCGTCGGGCCGGTAGTTGCGGAAGTAGCCGCGATGCGACTTGCCGATCGGCGTACGAGTGGCGGAGACGATGTAGGCGTCCTGGATTTGCTTGCTCATGATGTCTGTCCTTAGTTGCGCACCGGCTTGCCGGTCGAGAGCATTCCCATGATTCGTTCTTGCGTCTTGGGGTGCACGATGAGCGAGCAGAAGGCCTTTCGCTCGAGCGTCATCAGGTATTCCTCCGTAACAAGCGACCCGGCATCGACGTCGCCGCCGGTGACGACGCCCGCGATCAGGCTCGCGATGTGGAAGTCGTGGGCACTGATGAAGCCGCCGTCACGCATGTTGACCAGCTGGCCCTTGATGGTCGCGGCGCCGCTGCGGCCCGCAACCTTGAACTGGCGGCGCAGCGGCGGGCGCCATCCGGCGTCGGCCATTGCCTTCGCCTGCTGCAGCGCGACGTAGAGCAGTTCGTCCTTGTTGGGAACGATCACGTCGCTGTCGAGCAGGTAGCCGAGCTTCTTCGATTCGAGCGCGCTGGTGCCGACCTTGGCCATGGCCGCGGCGGTGAATCCCTCGGTCAGGAAAGGCAGCAGGTCAGTGCCGGTCGATGCGGCCGCGTTCTCTGCGGCGCGGCGTGCAATGTAGGTCAGGCCGCCTGCGCCGGGGATGAGGCCGACGCCGACTTCCACGAGGCCGATGTAGCTTTCCATCGCGGCGACACGCTTGGCCGAATGAACCGCGAGCTCGCAACCGCCGCCCAACGCCATGCCACGCACGGCCGAGACGACCGGCACGCTGGCATAGCGGATCTTGAGCATGACGTTCTGCAGTTCTTCTTCCGCCGCTTCGACCGCGCCGATGCCGGCGACCACGAAGGCCGGAAGCATCGCCTGCAGGTCGGCGCCGACCGAGAACATTTCATCGGGCGACCAGATCACCATCGCCTTGTAGTCCTTTTCGGCCAACTCGACGCCCGCGGCCAGCGCCTCGGCGACGTCGGGGCTGATGGCGTGCATCTTCGAATGGATGCTCGCGATGAGGACTTCGCCGTCCAGCGTCCAGAGGCGCACGTCGCCTTCGTCCTGGATCGTCGTTCCGGCCTTGTTGGCGTCAGGTGCGTTGGCACCCAGAACGCTCTCGGGGAAGAGTTGGCGCTCGTGCACCGGCAGGCGTCGTGGCGCGATGAAGGTGTTCTTCGATGCGCTCCAGGAGCCTTCCGGCGTGTGCACGCCACCGGCTTCGGCCACCGGGCCTTCGAAGACCCACTGAGGCAGCGGCACATTCGCGAGCGCCTTTCCGGCATCGATGTCTTCCTGGATCCACTTCGCGACCTGCGTCCAGCCCGCTTCCTGCCACAGCTCGAACGGACCTTGCTTCATGCCGAAGCCCCAGCGCATCGCGAAATCGATGTCGCGCGCGCTCTCGGCGATGGTCGCAAGGTGCACAGCCGCGTAGTGGAAGCTGTCGCGCAGGATGGCCCACAGGAACTGGCCCTGTGCGCCCTCGCTCTCGCGCAGCAGCTTCAGGCGTTCGGCTGCGGGCTTCTTCAGCATGCGGCCGTAGACCTCGTCGGCCTTGTCACCCGAGGGCACGTACTCGCCCTTGGCCAGATCGAAGCGCAGGAAGTCGCGCCCGGCCTTCTTGAAGAAGCCGGCCTTGGTCTTCTGGCCCAGGTTGCCCAGTTCGAGCAGCTTGGCGAGCACCGGCGGCGTCGCGAAGTTGGGGTAGAACGGATCGCTTTTCTCGTCGAGGTTGTCCTGCAGCGTCTTCACGACATGGGCCATCGTGTCGAGGCCCACCACGTCGGCAGTGCGGAAGGTGCCGGAGCTGGCGCGGCCGAGCTTCTTGCCCGTGAGGTCGTCCACCACGTCAGGCGTCAGGCCGAACTTCTCGACTTCCTTCAGCGTGGCGAGCATGCCGGCGATGCCGACGCGGTTGGCGATGAAGTTGGGCGTGTCGTACGCACGCACCACGCCCTTGCCGAGCGTGCTGGTGACGAAGGCTTCGAGTTGGTCGAGCACTTCGGGCTTGGTGGTCGGCGTGTTGATCAGCTCGACCAGGAACATGTAGCGCGGCGGGTTGAAGAAGTGAATGCCGCAGAAGCTCGGCTTGAGCGCCTCGGGCAGTGCTTCGCTGAGCTTGGTGATCGACAGGCCCGAGGTGTTCGAGGCCAGGATCGCGTGCTTCGCGACGTGGGGCGCGATCTTCTTGTAGAGATCGAGCTTCCAGTCCATGCGCTCGGCAATGGCTTCGATCACCAGGTCGCATTCGCCGAGCTTGGCGAGATCGTCCTCATAGTTGGCCTGCTCGATGAGACCGGCATCGGCCACGTCGCCGAGCGGCGCGGGCTTGAGCTTCTTCAGGTTGTCGATGGCGCGCGTCACGATGCCGTTCTTCGACCCTTCCTTCGCAGGCAAGTCGAACAGCACGACAGGCACACGCACGTTCACGAGGTGGGCCGCGATCTGCGCGCCCATCACACCGGCACCGAGCACGGCGACCTTTTTCACTTGAAATCTGGACATAACAGAGGTCCTACAAAAGTTCTGACTGACTGATTCGGGAAACACCGTGGAACCGGCTCCGCCGGGCCACCGGTGTTGCCCCCTTGAGGGGGGAGGCGGCTACACGAAGTGAGCAAGCAACGGGGGTGGGCTCACTGCACACGGTTCCAGGTCTGGGTGCGCCAGAACGGACCGAGGTAGCCGCGCACTTCGAGCTTCTTGCCGCCATCGATGGGCGTCAAGCTCGCGCGGTATTCCTTGCCGTTCTCGGGGTCGAGGATCTTTCCGCCTTCCCAGACGTCCTTGCCCTCGGCCTTCTTGCCGCCGCGGATGATTTCCAGGCCGGCCATGGGCTTGCCCTTGCGGTCGTCGGTGCACTCCTCGCACACGGCGTCGGGCTTCGCGTCCTTGCGAAGCGTCTTCTCGATGCGGCCTTGCAGCGCACCGCCCGGTTCGCTGATCCGGATCTCTGCCTTGGACTCACCCGTCTTGTCATCGACGCTGCGCCAGAGGCCCACGGGGCTCATCTGCGCCAGCGCCGATGTGGCGCCGGCTGCCAGGACGACGGCTGCGAAGAGCGCTTTCATGGCGTTCAGGCCAGTGCGGCGTCGGTGTTCATCAACGGCGCGGCGCCGGCACGCGCGGTGCGCATCAGCGTCGCGGTCTCGGGGAACAGCTTGGCAAAGTAGAAGCGCGCGGTCTGCAGCTTGGCTTGGTAGAACGGATCGGCGTTGCCGGCAGCGATCTCGCGCAGCGCGGCGCGCGCCATCAGCGCGAACATGTAGCCGAACACGAAGTGGCCTGCGACGCGCAGGTAGTCCACCGCGGCGGCGCCGACTTCGTCCGGGTTCTGGAAGCCCTTGAAGCCGATCTCGGTCGTGAACTTGGTGAGCTGGTCGCCCAGGATCGCCACCGGCGTGATGAACTCGCTCATCTTCTCGTTGACGCCTTCTTCTTCAACCAGCTTGCCGACGAGCTTGCCGAACTTCTTCAGAGTCGCGCCATTGTTGCCCAGTACCTTGCGGCCCAACAGGTCCAGCGACTGGATCGTGTTGGTGCCTTCATAGATCATGTTGATGCGGTTGTCGCGCACGAACTGCTCCATGCCCCATTCCTTGATGAAGCCGTGGCCGCCAAAGACCTGCATGCAGGCGTTGGTCGCAATGTGGCCGTTGTCGGTGATGAAGGCCTTCACGATCGGAGTGAGCAGCGCGACGATCTCTCCGGAGTCCTTGCGCACCTTCTCGTCGGGATGGTGATGCTCCTTGTCGAGCAGCAGCGTGCAGTAGATGGCCAGCGCACGGCCGCCTTCGGCGTAGGCCTTGGCGGTCATCAGCATCTTGCGCACGTCGGGGTGCACGATGATCGGATCGGCGTCCTTGTCCTTCGCCTTCACGCCGGAGAGCGAGCGCATCTGGATGCGGTCCTTGGCGTAGGCGAGCGCGTTCTGGAAGGCCACTTCGGTCAGGCCCAGCGACTGGTTGCCGACGCCCAGGCGGGCGGCGTTCATCATCACGAACATCGCGGCGAGGCCCTTGTTGGGCTGGCCGACCAGCGTGCCGGTAGCGCCTTCGAGCACCATCTGGGCCGTGGCATTGCCGTGGATGCCCATCTTGTGCTCCAGCCCGCCGCAGTAGATGCCGTTGCGGCTGCCGAGCGAACCGTCGGCCTTGACGTTGAACTTCGGCACCACGAACAGGCTGATGCCCTTGCTGCCCTTGGGCGCGTCCGGCAGGCGAGCCAGCACCAGGTGGATGATGTTGGCGGCCATGTCGTGTTCACCGGCCGAGATGAAGATCTTGTTGCCGGTGAGCTTGTAGGTGCCGTCGGCCTGCGGTTCGGCCTTGGTGCGCAGCAGGCCGAGGTCGGTGCCGCAATGCGGTTCGGTCAGGCACATCGTGCCGGTCCATTCGCCGGTCGTGAGCTTGGGCAGGTAGGTCTTCTTCTGCTCGTCGGTGCCATGCGCCGCGAGGGCTTCGTAGGCGCCGTGCGAGAGGCCGGGGTACATCGTCCACGCCTGGTTGGCGGAGTTGAGCATCTCGTAGAAGCACTGGTTCACCACGAAAGGCAAGCCCTGGCCGCCGTAGGCCGGATCGCAGGACAGCGCCGCCCAGCCGCCTTCGACGAACTGTGCATATGCGTCCTTGAAGCCCTTGGGCGTCTTCACCTCGTGCGTGGTCTTGTCGAGCACGCAACCTTCTTCGTCACCGTTGATGTTGAGCGGGAAGGTCACCTCGGACGCGAACTTGCCGCCCTCTTCCAGCACCGCATTGATGGTCTCGGCGTCAACTTCCGCGTGCTTGGGAAGCGCCCTGAGCTCCTCGGTGACGTTCAGCACCTCGTGCATCACAAACTGCATGTCGCGAAGAGGAGGGGTGTAGGCGGGCATGTGGGGATCTCCGGGAAATAAAGGTTTGAAGAGAAAAAAGAGAAAAGAGGTGCCGGGGGCCGCACGCTCAGCGCACGGTCTTCAGGCGGCGGCGCGCAGGAGCGGCGGTCGCGGCGGTCGCGGCGGCGGGCGGTGCCTCTGGCGAGGCGCAGCGCGCGAGGATGTTGTCGAAGCCGGCGTTGGCACGCGCCAGGGAATCGGGCGAGCGCAGGAATCGCGCCTCGTAGTGGAGCGCCAGGATCAGTGCGTGGATCTCGAAAGCGATCTGCTTCTCGTCGGCGTCAGCACGCAGGTGGCCTTCGGACTTGGCCTGGACGACGGCGCGGTACATCGCCGCGAGCCAGGTGTTGACGGAATCGGCCAGCGCATCGCGCACCGGGCCGGGCCGGTCGTCGAACTCGACCGCGCCGCTGATATAGATGCAGCCGGAATCGATTTCGGCCGAGGTGCGCTTCATCCAATTGGCGAACATCGCGCGCAGGCGCGGCAGACCGCGTTCGGCCTCGAGCGCGGGGTAGAAGACTTCCTGCTCGAAACGCGTGTGGTACTCGCGCACCACGGAAATCTGCAGCTCCTCGCGCGAGCCGAAATGGGCGAACACGCCCGACTTGCTCATCTGCGTGACCTCGGCCAATGCGCCGATGGACAGACCCTCCAGGCCGATCTGCGCGGCGAGGTTCAGCGCCGCGTCAATGATGACGGCCTTGGTCTGCTGACCCTTCTGGGGGGCACGAACGGTCTTGGCGGCGGCGACGGGGTCGGACATCGATGGGCTGAAAATAAAACGAACGATCGTTCTATTTTGCAGCAGTTTCGGGGCTTCCGAAAGAAGAAAGACCTGCAAAACTTGCAGGTCTTTCTGTCTAGAGCGCAAGCTCGTCAGGCGCCGCCCCCATCTGCAATCGGCTTGCCGCCGAATGCCGGTCCAGCAATCAGAGCTTGAAAGGCACGACCTCCTGGCGCTGTTCGCCCAGGCCCTCAATGCCCAGCGTCATCACGTCGCCCTTCTTCAGGAAGACCGGGGGCTTCATGCCCATGCCCACGCCGGGTGGCGTGCCGGTCGTGATGATGTCGCCAGGCTCCAGCGTATTGAGCTGGCTCACGTAGCTCACCAGCTTGGCGACGTTGAAGATCATGGTCTTGGTGCTGCCGGTCTGCACGCGCTTGCCGTTGAGATCGAGCCACATCGCGAGCTTCTGCGGATTGGGCACCTCGTCCCGCGTGACCAGCCAGGGGCCGATCGGGCCGAAGGTGTCGAATCCCTTGCCCTTGTCCCAGGTGAGGCCGCGCTCGAGCTGCCATTCGCGCTCGCTGACGTCGTTGATGGTGCAGTAGCCCGCCACGTAGTTGAGCGCATCCTTCTGCGACACGTAGCGCGCACGGGTGCCGATCACCACGCCGAGCTCGACTTCCCAGTCGCCCTTGACCGAGCCCTTGGGCAGCATCACGGGATCGTTCGGCCCCTGGATGCAACTGATGGCCTTGGTGAAGACCACCGGCTCTTTCGGGATGGGCATGCCGGATTCGGCCGCATGGTCCGCATAGTTGAGACCGATGGCGATGAACTTGCCGACGCCCGCCACCGGGCAGCCGTAGCGCGGCTTGCCGCGGACCAGCGGCAGCTTGTCGACCTTGAGCTTGCGCAACTTGGCGAGCGCGGCATCGCCCAGTTGATCGGGGCCGATGTCCTTGACCACCGCGCTCAGGTCGCGCAGCTGGCCGTTGTCGTCGACGAGGCCCGGCTTTTCCTTGCCGGGGTTGCCATAGCGAACGAGTTTCATGTTGTCCTTTCTTCTGAAATCAATAGGTGGAACGACCGCCGGAAAGATCGAACACGGCGCCAGTGGAGAACGAGCAATCTTCAGTGCAAAGCCAGGCGACCATCGCGGCAATCTCCTCCACCTTGCCGAATCGGCCCATCGGGATCTTCGAGAGCATGAACGCGATGTGGTCCGGTGACATCTGGTCGAAGATCGCGGTCTTCACCGCCGCCGGCGTCACGCAGTTCACGCGGATGCCCGTGTCGGCGAGTTCCTTGCCGAGCGACTTGGTGAGTGCGATCAGACCCGCCTTGCTGGCGCTGTAGGCACTGGCATTGGGGTTGCCGTCCTTGCCCGCCACAGAGGCGATGTTGACGATGCGGCCGTAGCCCTGAACGCGCATCTGCGAGACGACTTCGCGGCAGCAGATGAAGGGGCCGTTGAGGTTGACGTCCATCACCTGCCGCCAGGCATCGACCGGGTATTCCCAAAGCTTGGTGTTGGGCCCGGTAATGCCGGCGCTGTTGATGAGCGCGTCGATGCGCCCGGCCTGCGCGAGCGTGGCGGCAACGGCCTTGGCCACGGACGGCGGCTGCGTCACGTCGACGGTGAGCGCGAAGGCCTTGGCGCCGAGCGACCAAGCGGCCTTGGTGGCGGCTTCGCCGTCGCGGTCCCAGATCGTCACGCTGCCGCCCGAGGCCAGCAGGCGTTGCACGATGCCGTACCCGAGGCCGGTCGCGCCGCCCGTGACGACGGCGTGCCGGCCCGCGAAGTCGAGCTGGTTCATATGGTGATGCCTCCGTCGACCGTGAAGGCCTGCCCGGTGGCAAAAATCGATTCGTCGCTCGCCAGGAAGACCACGACCGGCGCGATCTCCTCGGCCTTCGCGAGCCGGCCCATCGGCTGGCGGGCGATGAAGGCCTTGCGCGCTTCTTCAGGGTCGGCGTTGGCGTTGATGCGATCGCCGAGCGACGGCGTATCGACCGTGCCGGGGCATACCGCGTTGCAGCGGATGCCCTTGGTCACGAAGTCGGCCGCGACGCTCTTCGTGAGACCGAGCACTGCGGCCTTGGTCGTGCCGTACACGAAGCGATTCGGCAAACCCTTCATGCTGGAGCACACGCTGGCCATGTTGATGATGCTGCCGCGTCCGGCGGCGAGCATGCCCGGCAGGACGGCCTGGATGGTCCAGAACTGCGCGCGCACGTTGAGCTGGAAGGCGAACTCGAGGTCCGCATCGGTGGCGTCCAGCGCCGTGCCGTTGTGCACCACTCCCGCACAGTTGAACAGCACGTCGACTGTGGGGAGCGTCTTCACGAAGGCGTCGATGGCGGCCCTGTCGAGCACGTCGAGCCGCGCGGTCTTGATGTTGGCGACGCCTGCATAGCGGTCGAGCAGTTTCTCGTTGACATCGGTGGCCCATACCTGGGCGCCCTCGGCCGCGAGTGCGAGCGCGCTCGCGTGGCCTATGCCCTGTCCGGCCGCAGTGACGAGTGCGGTCTTGCCCTGGAGTCTCATGAGATGTCCTCGTTGAAGCTTTGTCGGATGGTCGCGCCACCGGGGTCCGCAGCATTCAGGGTTTCGCCGGATGGCTGACGGACGGTGCGAATCGTATTCTGAATTGGCCTGACCACTTGTCCAATTCAGGACAACCCTTAAGCCCTATCGCTACCGCATCTCGTGCCGCTGCAGACCGTTGAACCCCGTCGTCTCTATCGCCAGATCGCCGATCAGCTGCGCGCGCTGATCGCCGGTGGCGAGTTCGCGGTCGGGGCGCGGCTGCCGGCCGAACGCGACCTGTCGAAGCAGCTCGGCGTGAGCCGACCCTCGGTGCGCGAGGCGCTGATCGCATTGGAAGTCGAGGGCTGGGTCGAAGTGCGTACGGGCTCAGGTGTTTACGTACTCGATCGGTCGCACCGCGCGTCCGAGCCCGTCGAGGCGGCCGAGTGGGGGCCGCTGGAACTCATCCGCGCACGCCGCGTGGTCGAAGGCGAAACCGCCGCGCTCGCGGCGACGATGGGCAAGCGCAGGGACGTGGACGCCATGACCCGCGCCATCGAGACCATGCGAGAGATGGCCGACCGCAACGTGATGCCGCTCGAAGGCGACCGAGCCTTCCACCTGGCGGTCGTCGACGCCTGCGGCAACGTCGTGCTGTCCGAAACGGTGCAGGGCTTCTGGGATTCGCGCAACGGTCCGATCTTCACGCGGCTCGGCGGGTATTTCGAGACCGTGAAGTCGTGGCGCTCCGCCATCGCCGAGCACGAAGCCATCCGCGACGCCATCGCCGCGCACGACGCGGATGGCGCGCGCAGGGCGATGCACGAGCACATGGACAAGTCGCACCAGAGATTCAGCGCGAGCTGGCGCCGCGCGAAGGTTTCCTGATCCGCCAGCAGTGTTCTCTTTTTCAAACCACAACGGAGACAACCGATGACCAGCAAACGTTTCGCCATCAAGACCATCGCAGCTTGCGCCATCGCGGCGAGCACGTTCGGCGCCTTCGGCCTCGCACAGGCGCAGACCAAGCTCAAGTGGGCGCATGTCTATGAAACCTCCGAGCCCTTTCACAAGTACTCGGTGTGGGCGGGCGAGGAGATCAAGAAGCGCACCAACGGCAAGTACGAGATCCAGGTGTTCCCGGCGTCGAGCCTGGGCAAGGAATCGGACATCAACCAAGGCCTGACGCTGGGCACGGTGGACATCATCCTCACGGGCGCGAGCTTCGCGGGCAACACCTACAAGCCGCTGGCCGTCACCTACTTCCCCTTCATCTTTCGTGACTCCGAACACCTGCTGAAGTACGCCAAGAGCGACGTCTTCGCCGAACTGGCGAAGGGTTACGACGAGAAAAGCGGCAACCACATCGTGGCGCTCAACTACTACGGCGCGCGCAACGTGACCTCCGCGGCGGCGAAGCCGGTCGCCAAGCCCGAAGACATGAAGGGACTGAAGATCCGCGTGCCCGATGCCCCGGCCTACCTGGCCTTCCCGAAGTCGCTGGGCGCGAACCCGACGCCGATCGCCTTCGCCGAGGTCTATCTCGCATTGCAGAACGGCACGGTCGACGCACAGGAGAACCCGCTACCCACCATCGAGGCGAAGAAGTTCTATGAAGTGCAGAAGAACATCTCGCTCACCGGCCACATCGTCGACTCGCTACTGACGGTTGTCTCGGGCCCGCTGTGGCAGAAGCTCACGCCCGACGAGAAGAAGATCTTCACCGAGGTGATGCAGGAAGCTGCCGAGAAGACCGGCCGCGAGATCATCGCTTCCGAAGTCCGGCTGACCGAAGAGTTCAAGAAGAAGGGCAACAACGTGATCACGGTCGACAAGAACGCGTTCCGCGAAGCAGTCTTGAAGAACACCAAGCCAACGGACCAGGGATACCGCCAACAAGACTACGACCGCATCCTCGCGATCAAGTAGGGCCCACCCCCCGTTTCTTGCTCACTTTCGTGTAGCCGAATCCCCCCTCGAGGGGGCAACACCTGCGGCCCGGCGGAGCCGGTTCCGCGGCGTTTTCCGAAGTAGCCGCGCAGTGCCTGCGGGCTGATCAAGGAGATCCGTTTGACTGACCAGAAAATCATTGATGACGAGGGCCACTTTCATGCGGAGGACGAGGTGGTCGACCTGTCGGACACCATTGCAGAGGGGTGGATCGCGCTCGCGATCTTCTGGATGTTGGGGCTCACGGTGTTCTACCAGTTCGTCACGCGGTACGTGATGAACGACTCCGCGGCCTGGACCGAAGAGGTCGCGCGCTACATGCTCATCGGCGTGGTCTTCATCGGCGCAGCGATCGGCGTGGCGAAGAACAATCAGATCCAGGTCGACTTCTTCTACCGCCACATTCCGGCGGCGATGGGCCGCTGGATGTCGAAAGCCGTGGACGTGATCCGCGTCCTCTTCTTCATCGCGGCCGTGGTCATGACGGTTCAGATGATGCTCAAGATCGGCAACCAGACGCGCATGACCATCGTCGATCTGCCGATGAACATCGTCTACGGCCTCTGCCTGTTCGGCTTTGCCGCGATGGCGTGGCGCTCCGTGCAGACCGCGCGCATCCACTGGCGACGCGGCTACAGCGTGCTCGAGCGCCCCGAATCCACCCTGGCCGACCACTGACGAACGGAAGCCCACGCCCATGCTGAAAATCTTCTTCCTGGTCTTCATGGCCGGCGGCATTCCGGTCGCCATCGCCATGGCTGGCGCCTCGCTCGCCTACATCCTGCTGTCGAGCAGCCTGCCGCCCTTCGTCGTGATCCACCGCATGGTGAGCGGCATCGACAGCTTCCCGCTGCTGGCCGTTCCCTTCTTCATCCTCGCCGGCAACCTGATGAACAACGCCGGCATCACGACGCGCATCTACAACTTCGCGCTGGCGCTGGTGGGCTGGATGAAGGGCGGGCTCGGCCACGTCAACGTGCTGGGCTCCGTGATCTTCGCCGGCATGAGCGGCACCGCGATCGCCGATGCGGCAGGCCTGGGCACCATCGAGATCAAGGCGATGAAGGAGCACGGCTACGACGCCGAATTCGCAGTGGGCGTCACGGCCGCCTCGGCAACGCTCGGGCCCATCATTCCGCCGAGCCTGCCTTTCGTGATCTACGGGATGATGGCCAACGTGTCGGTCGGCGCTCTCTTCCTGGCGGGCATCCTGCCGGGCGCGATGATGGCCATCCTGATGATGCTCACGGTCGCCTACTTTGCGCACAAGAACAAGTGGGGCGGCGACGTCAAGTTTTCGAGCACGCGGCTGTTCAAGGCGTTGAGCGAACTTGCGGTGGTGGTCGGCTGGCCGCTGCTGTTGTGGGTGGTCATCGACAAGGCCGGAGCGCCTGCGCAGCTGACCGTGTTCGGCGGGCTCGCGGCGCTCTTCGTGTTGGACAGGATCTTCAAGTTCGAGGCGCTGCTGCCGATCATGACGCCGGTGCTGCTGATCGGCGGCATGACCACCGGACTCTTCACGCCGACCGAGGGCGCCATCGCCGCTTGCGTGTGGGCCATGATCCTCGGCTTCGCGTGGTACGGCACGCTCTCCTGGAAGATGTTCGTCAAGGTCTGCCTCGACACGATCGAAACGACGTCGACGGTGCTTTTCATCGTCGCCGCCGCTTCCATCTTCGGGTGGATGCTGACGGCCACCGGCGTCACGGCGGACATCGCCGCCTGGGTGCTCGGCTTCACAAAGGAGGCCTGGGTCTTCCTGTTGCTGGCGAACCTGCTGATGCTGTTCGTCGGCTGCTTCCTGGAGCCGACGGCCGCGATCACGATCCTGGTGCCGATCTTGCTGCCGATCGCAACGCACCTCGGCATCGATCCGATCCACTTCGGGCTGGTGATGGTGCTGAATCTCATGATCGGCCTGCTGCATCCGCCGATGGGCATGGTGCTCTTCGTGCTTGCACGCGTGGCGGGCCTGAGTTTCGAGCGCACGACGATGGCGATCCTGCCGTGGCTGGTTCCACTGCTGGTGAGTCTCGCGATCATCACCTACATGCCGTCACTGGTACTGTGGCTGCCCAAAATGTTCTTCTAGAAAACGCCCCCAGGCTGCGCGCACTGCGTGTCGCTTCGCCAACCCCCTCGCGGCGGCGCCGCCGGCGGCCCGGCAAAGCCGGTTGCGCGGCGGCCTGGAACTGGCGCTGCGATTGAATCGATCCTAAGAGGTATCACGATGAATCCCTTCATTCGACTCCACCCCGCCGACGATGTTGTCATCGCGCGCGGCCAACTGGTCGGCGGCACGCCGGTCGAAAGCGTCACGGCGCGCGGGCTGATTCCACCGGGCCACAAGATTGCGGTGCGCGCCATCGGACAAGGCGAGCCAGTACGGCGCTACAACCAGATCATCGGTTTCGCGAGCAAGCCGATCGCGCCCGGCGAGCACGTGCACACGCACAACCTCGACATGGGGCCGGACAAGGGCCACTTCGACCGCGACTACGCCTTCGGCGCCGATGTGAAGCCGCCGCCCGCGCGGCGCGAGGCGAGCTTCATGGGCATCCGCCGTGCCGACGGCCGCGTGGCAACGCGCAACTACATCGGCGTGCTGACCAGCGTGAACTGCTCCGCCACGGCGGCGCGGGCCATCGCGGACCACTTCTCGCGCAAGACCAATCCGGCGGCACTCGCGGACTATCCCAACGTCGACGGCGTGGTGGCGCTCACCCACGGCACGGGCTGCGGCATGGACACGGGCGGCATGGGCATGCAGATCCTCGAACGCACGCTGACGGGCTATGCGACGCACGCGAATTTCGCGGCGGTGCTGGTGGTCGGCCTGGGCTGCGAGGCCAATCAGATCAATGCATGGCTGGCGACCGGCAACCTGAGCGAGGGCGAGAACTTCCGCGTCTTCAACATCCAGGACACCGGCGGTACGCGCAAGACGGTCGAGAAGGGGGTGGCGCTCATCAACGAGATGCTGCCGCGCGCCAATGCCGTGAAGCGCGAGCCCTGCAGCGCGGCGCACATCACGATCGGGCTGCAATGCGGCGGCTCGGACGGCTACTCCGGCATCAGCGCCAATCCGGCGCTCGGCGCCGCGGTCGACCTGCTGGTGGCTCATGGCGGCACCGCGATCCTGTCGGAAACGCCCGAGGTGTACGGCGCCGAGCACCTGCTCACGCGGCGCGCCGTCAAGCGCGAAGTCGGCGAAAAACTGGTCGAACGCATCCGCTGGTGGGAGCACTACACCGCCATCAACGAAGGCGAGATGAACAACAACCCCTCCCCGGGCAACAAGGCGGGCGGTCTCACGACCATCCTCGAGAAGTCGCTGGGCGCGGTCGCCAAGGGTGGCACCAGCAATCTCGAAGCGGTGTATGAGTACGCCGAACCCGTGACGGCACACGGCTTCGTCTACATGGACACGCCGGGCTACGACCCGGTCAGTGCCACAGGGCAAGTGGCCGGCGGCGCGAACATGATCTGCTTCACCACCGGACGCGGTTCGGCCTACGGCTGCGCGCCCTCCCCTTCGCTGAAGCTCGCTACCAACTCCGCACTCTGGCAGCGGCAGGAGGAGGACATGGACATCAACTGCGGCGAGATCGTCGAGGGAACCGTGTCCATCCAGGAGATGGGGCAGCGCATCTTCGAACTGGTTCTTGCCACTGCCTCGGGCGAACATTCGAAGAGCGAACAGCATGGCTACGGCCAGAACGAATTCGTGCCGTGGCAAGTCGGCGCCGTCATGTAGGCAGAACAGGAAGCTTTATGTCCCAGACTCTTCAAGCATCGACCTTGCGAACGCAGGTCTCATCGATCATCCACGCCGCAGGCAGCACGCCGGCCGAGGCCGAGCAGGTCGCAGCCAACCTCGTGCTCGCCAATCTCAGCGGTCACGATTCGCATGGCGTCGGCATGGTGCCGCGCTATGTGGACGCGGTGGTCGAAGGCGGTCTCAAGCCGAATGCCTCGGTCAAGGTAAATCTCGATGCCGGTGCGATGCTGGCGCTCGACGGCCAGCGTGGCTATGGGCAGATCGTCGGCGTGCAGGCAATGGAACTCGGCATTGCGCGCGCGAAGCAGCAAGGCAGTTGCATCCTCTCGCTCGCGAACGCGCATCACCTGGGGCGCATCGGCCATTTCGCGGAGATGGCGACGGCGCGAGGCCTGGTGGCGATGCACTTCGTCAATGTGCTGTCGCGGCCCGTGGTCGCGCCCTGGGGCGGTGGCGATGGCCGCTTCGGCACCAATCCCTGCTGCATCGGCGTACCCCTCGCGGGCGCCGAGCCCTTCATCCTCGACTTCGCGACCAGCCGGGTTGCGCAGGGAAAGATGCGCGTGGCCTACAACAAGGGCGAGCGCGTGCCGGCGGGCCACCTGATCGACGAGCACGGCGCTCCGACCGATGACCCGGGCGTCGTCGTCGTGCCGCAGAGCAACGGCCTCTTCGGTGCACTCATGACCTTCGGCGAGCACAAGGGCTACGGCATGGCCGTGGCCTGCGAACTGCTCGGAGGCGCGCTGACCGGTGGCGGCACCTGGCATCGTCCCGCCGACACCGCGCGCACTGTGCTCAACGGAATGCTGGCGGTGCTGATCGACCCCGCGAAGCTGGGCACCGAGGCCAGTTTCGAGAAAGAGGCGCGGGCCTTCATCGATTGGCTTCGCCAAAGCCCGCCAGGCGAGGGCTTCGACGCCGTGCAGATCGCCGGCGAGCCCGAGCGCAAGGCGCGTGCGGCGCGCGAACGCGAGGGCATCTGGCTGGACGACGCAACCTGGGGCGAGATCGTCGAATCCGGCCGCAAGGTGGGGGTGTCGATCGTTTGATTGTTTCCAAATGGGTGACGCGGTTCTTCCAAATGCAAGGGTTTTTACTTACCGATTGGTCCCAAACTTCATCCCACGGACCAGCCAGACAAGCTGATCTGGGTGAACAAGGCACAGAGTGAAGTGGCCACCCCGAAGGGCTTGGCACTTCACCCCGAGACCGGTTCGAAATCGTCCAAACGCATTGAAGGAAATTGAAATGAAGACCTCGAAACTCATCGCTGCGGCCGCTCTCTCCGTCCTGGCCGCCGCGGGTGCCGCACACGCGGAAACCTACGAAGGTGTGCATCCCCTGACCACCGCCAACAGCCGTGCCGACGTGAGCGCGGAAGCCAGGGTGGCTGCGCGCAGCGGCAACCCTTACGCTGACGGCTCGGATGCCGGCGTGCAGGCCGTCGCATCGAACACCGACCGCGCTGCGGTCCATGCCCAGGCCGTGGCCGCAGCACACAACCCGCTGCAGAGCCTCGACCGCCGCGCCTTCTACCGCGACCAGGTGCCGGCTGCGTACTACAAGCCGAAGGTTTCGGTGACGCGCCAAGCTGGCCTGTAATCCATCGACGGCACGCTGAAGGCTGGGTCCGCGAGTTCGCGGACCCAGCCTTTTTTCTTTCCGGAGAGCGAGACGGCCAGGCTCAAAGCCCCGATTTTTGGTCTTGCGCTCGGGCAACTTCGGTCTGTCGATTCAATTGCGCGCGCACATAGTCGACGTGCTGGCGCAGCGTGTAGACCCTGTCCGTGAAGTCGAGCGGAAACTTGGTATGGACGATTTCGTCCTCGATCCGATCAAGCTGGGCGAGGGCTTCTCGCCGCTCTTGGGCTTCGAGCTTGCGCGACGCCAGATCTTGCTCCAGAAACTTCAGTTCCCCATAGCGACGGTACAGACGACTCTGGCGCCGCCAGTTGACCAGCCCGGGCAGCAGCCGGGCCAGCGGGACCAGGATGGCGGCCAGGGGAACCAGCAGCAGCAAGAACCGCTGCGCGTAGTTGGCGGCCCAGAAAGGCAGATAGTTCTGCAGGAAGGGACGCCCGTGCTTGAAGTACCGCTCCGCCTCGGTCGACAGTGGGAAATCCGTCGCCCTCGGGCTCGGAAATTCGTCGGGTCGGTTGATCAGGCTGGGCTGCCTGTGCACCTGTCGCGCCGCTTCGAGCAACAGATAGGCCAGCGCCGGGTGAAGTTCGTCCCGCACGACCAGGTTGGCGGTCGTCGCCAGCAGTTCGATGTCTTGGGGAGGCAAATCGCGCTTCGGATCGACCGAGCCGCGCTTCAGTGTCACCGGTTGAAAGAACGGAAAACGGCGCGAAAGGCCTTCGACATGTTCCAGTGAAGCCAGGTGCATCGCTCCGTCGGCAAGAAGTCTCTGCACTGCCGGAGCCTGGGGCGCGGCGATGATGATGGCCGCGTCGATCTGGTGGCTGTCGAGCATGTCCACGGCCGCCATGCCTCCCTCGCTCACGAAGGTGGTGCCATCCGGTGCGCTGCGCTGGCCGTCCGCCATCACGACGCCGTAGATCGACAACAGTTGGACGGCAACCTTGTAGTTGCCGCTGCCCGGAACGCCGACTGCGATCCGCTTGCCGGCGAGTGCACCCAGGCCCTTCGACAGGTCGAGCGTGTGCGTGAAGATCCACACCGGCTCGAAGGCGACTGTCGCCAGCGAGCGGAGTGGCGTCGCATCGGGCGACGCATCGGGGTCGAGTGCCAGCACGCCCGTGCCGCCCTGGACGAAGGCCACCGAAACCGAACCCTCATTCAGCCGCTGCAGGTTCTCGACACCGCCGCTCGAAGGGCGCAACTCGAGCGCAATGCCGTTGGCTCGGAGAATGTCCTGGTATCGCTGTCCGAAGCGGTGGTAGGCACCATCGGCCACGCCGGTGCTCATCACCATCGTGCGCGGCGGCGTGGGGCTGATGAAGCGCACCACGAACCAGATGGCGGCGGTGAGGGCGGCGATCAGCGCCAACCAGAACAACAGGCGACGTCCAGTGGGCAGCGTTGGCAATGCCGGAGTCTTCATGCGTGAACCTGAAGCATTGGATGATCCATTCTGCCCGCGACATTACGGCCGGAAAGGGATAGCGGGCCGCATCGCCGGCGTGAAGCATGCGCCCACGAACTGTTTCAATGTCGCGGCTGTCGCGTCACGGGCTTGAGCTATGGTCGTTGCAATCTCACGTTCCAAGGAGGCCCATATGACCATTTCTCGTTACCCATTCGCCAGTATCGGCGCCGCTCTCGTCCTGCTCGCCACGGGCTCGGTTCAGGCCCAAGGCCTGGACGCGCTGAAGGGGCTTGCGGGAGGCGGAGGTTCATCGTCAGCGCTGGGCTCGATGGCATCGGGCAGCCTCGGCAATGCGGCAGGCGTTCTCGAATACTGCCTGAAGAACAAATATCTGAGCGGCGACGCCGCATCCTCGGTCAAGGACCAGCTCATGAGCAAGATCCCCGGCGGCAAGCCCGCGTCGGACAGCGGCTATGTCGACGGCTCGCAAGGCATCCTGACCGGCAGCGACGGCAAGAAGATGGACTTGACCGGCGGCGGGCTCAAGCAGGAAATCACCAAGAGGGCCTGCGACTTCGTCCTCCAGCAAGGCAAAAGCATGATCTGACCCCAGCCGTTCGGGGCGACTCAGCTTTGCCGCCGAGGGCGCGCCGCCGCCAACCTCAAAGCATCAGAGCGACCGCGGCGTCCAGATTCTCGGAAGGCGCGCGCCGGAAGCCCGAACGGGCAAAGCGCTGCAACCGCCCCACCACGAAGGCGGTCAGCGCCGATGCCCTCACCTGCGCATCGACGCTGGGCGTGGCCGACCCGTCGACCGCCGCCGCGTCGCGGAGCGCCTGGCGCAAGGTTGCCTCGATCTTGTCGAAGAACTGGTTCATCCGGCTCTGTAGCCGTTCGTTCTCGAAGACCAGCGCGTCGCCGACCATCACCCGCGTCATGCCCGGATTCTTCTCGGCGAACTGCACCAGCATCGCGACGATGTGTGCAGCCTGCTCAGTGCCCACGGCGTCGCGTTCGACGATCTGGTTGACCAACGTGAACACGCTCTGTTCGATGAAGTCGATCAGGCCTTCGAACATCTGCGCCTTGCTGGCGAAATGCCGATACAGCGCTGCCTCGCTGACGTCGAGCCGGGCCGCCAAGGCCGCAGTGGTCACGCGCTCGGCTCCGGGCTGTTCGAGCATGGCGGCCAGGGCCTGGAGGATCTGCACGCGCCGTTCTCCCGGCTTGGGGCGTTTGCGGGTCGGTACGGCCGCCGGTTCTGAACTGATTGGCGCGTCGGAGGCGCTTTGCTCGTCGTTCTGCATGGGCGCGTGCAAAATGTAAAAAAATGATTCTCGCACACGCCAGTTAGCGCGTGCCAACCGGGCATGCCCTGCTTGTCGCGCAGAATCGACAGGTAGTTCCACGGGGGCAGAACGCCAAATAGTTATGAGTCAGACCATTCTTGTGACCGGAGGTGCGGGTTTTATCGGCAGCCACACCTGCGTCGCGCTGGCAGCAGCCGGCTACGAACCGCTGATCCTGGACAACCTCGGCAACAGCGACGTCCGGGTGCTGGAGCGGCTGGAACGCATCATCGGCACGAGACCCCGCTTCATCGAAGGCGACGTGCGCGACCGGGCCTTGCTCGACAAGCTCTTTCGTGAGCGGCCGGTCGGCGGTGTCATCCATTTTGCAGGCCTCAAGGCGGTCGGCGATTCAGTGGCCGACCCGATCACCTACTACGACAACAACGTGCATGGCAGCTTCGTGCTCGCGGCGGCGATGCAGGCGGCGGGGGTTCGCACGTTGATCTTCTCTTCCTCGGCGACCGTCTATGGCGACCCCGACCGCTCACCGATCCCGGAGAACGCGCCCCTGCGGCCGGCCAACCCCTACGGCCGATCAAAGCTCATGGTTGAAGAGGCGCTAGGTGACATGCATCGCGCGCACCCTGCCTGGCGCATTGCGCTGCTGCGCTACTTCAATCCCGTCGGCGCACACGAAAGCGGCCTGATCGGCGAACACCCGCAAGGCAAGCCGAACAACCTGATGCCTTTCGTCTCCCAGGTGGCGGTCGGCCTGCGCGACAAGCTGGCCGTCCACGGCGGCGACTACCCGACGCCGGACGGCACCGGCGTGCGCGACTACGTGCATGTCATGGACCTCGCCGAAGGCCACGTGGCGGCACTGCGACATGCGGAAAAGCAGCCCGGACTGGTCACGCTCAATCTCGGCACCGGCCACGGCGCATCAGTACTCGATGTCGTGAAGGCCTTCGAACGCGCCAGCGGCCAAAGCATCGCCTACGAAATCGGCCCACGCAGACCCGGCGACGTCCCCGCCTACTGGGGCGACCCCACGCTGGCGCAAGCCACGTTGGGCTGGCGTGCATCGCGCGGCGTGGACCAGATGTGCGCCGACAGCTGGCGCTGGCAACAAGCCAATCCCAACGGCTACGCATAGCCCGCAAGGGCGAGCAAAGCGAAGCCCGAGGGCGAGTTCTACCGGGCTCGGATCATCGTGCCGTAAGCCTGGTCGGTGAGAATTTCCAGCAGCATGGCGTGCGGCACACGGCCATCGATGATGTGCACCGCGTTCACCCCGCTCTTCGCGGCGTCCAGAGCGCCTTCGATCTTCGGCAGCATGCCGCCGGAGATGGTCCCGTCGGCAAAGAGCTCGTCGATCTCGCGGGCGCTCAGGTCCGTCAGCAACTTGCCGTCCTTGTCGAGCACGCCCGGCGTGTTGGTGAGCATCATCAGCTTCTCGGCCTTGAGCACCGTGGCGAGCTTGCCCGCGACGACGTCGGCGTTGATGTTGTAGCTCTCGTTCTCCTCGCCGAAGCCGATCGGGCTCACGACGGGAATGAAGGCGTCGTCCTGCAGCGCCTTGACCACGCTCGGGTCGATCGAGACGATGTCGCCGACCTGTCCGACGTCGTGGTGCAGGTTGGGGTCGTTGCGATCCGCCATCTTGAGTTTCTGGGCGCGGATCAATCCGCCGTCGCGCCCCGTGAGGCCCACCGCCTTGCCGCCCGCCTGGTTGATCAGGCCCACGATGTCCTGCTGAACCTCACCGGCCAAAACCCATTCGACCACCTCCATGGTCTCGGAGTCGGTCACGCGCATGCCTTGGATGAAATGGCCCTTCTTGCCGAGCCGGTTGAGTGCCGCCTCGATCTGCGGGCCGCCGCCGTGCACCACCACCGGGTTCATGCCGACCAGCTTGAGCAACACCACGTCTTCGGCGAAATCAGCCTGCAGCTCAGGGTCGGTCATCGCATTGCCGCCGTACTTGATGACGATCGTCTTGCCGTGGAACTTGCGAATGTACGGAAGCGCCTGCGCCAGGATTTCGGCCTTGTCGCGCGGCGGGATGTTGAGCACGGGATCGGTCATGGTGAGCAACGGAGAGAAGAGACTTTGAATTGTGGCGGAACGTCAGGGGCGCAGCCAGCGGGGCACCTTGAACCGCACGATCATCAGATAGGCAGCGACGTAAGTTGCCACGAACAGGGCGCAGAACGCCATCAGCACCGGCGTGTTGTTCCAGAACAGCACGGCCGGCACCACGGTCAGCGCCGCGAAGATCCACAGGTACGGCGAAGTCCGGTTGTTGCGCGCCAGCAGTTGGCGCGCTTCGTCATCCGCGAAAGCGACTCGGACGATGCGCCGGAAGATCAGTTGGTGAAAGTGCAGAGCATCCGCCGTGCCAGGGGATTGCCCCCGTGCGATCTTGCGATAGATGGAAAACACCGTCTCCCACACCGGATAGATCAGAAGCAGCATCGGGAACCAGGGCGAAACGACCCGGTGCCGCTGCACCAGCGTGACTGCGGCCACGGCAATCACCATGCCCCAGACGTAGGCGCCGCCGTCTCCGGCAAAGATCTTGCCGCGCGGGTAGTTCCAGATCAGGAAGCCGACAGTGGCGCCCACGAGGCAGATCACCATGGCGGCCAACTGCCGGTCACCCACCTGCAGTGCCACATGCGAGATGGCCAGGCAGACCAGGACGGCCACAGTCCCGGCCAGCCCGTTGTAGCCGTCGATGATGTTGAACGCATGCGGCAAGCCGCCAATGGCAAACGCCGCAAACAGAAGTCCCGCATAGGGAGCGGCCTGTATCCAACCGTCGACGGCGGCGACGCCGGTGCGTGACACGCCCAGATGGAGCACCCAGCACAGCAGCAGTGCGGAACCGATGGTGAGCCCGAGCCGGTATCGCACCGACACCCGCTGGGTCACATCCTCGATGATGCCGCCGAGCACGGCCGGGGCGATGCACAGCAGCGTAAGCGCAGAGGCCTTCAGCGGCCACGACACATTGAAGGGGTCCGATGGCACCCCCGCGACCAGCCAGGCGACGCCCATGCCTACAAAAATGCCGGCACCTCCCAGCCGCGGGACGTGGCCCTTGTGAAAGCGCTGCGGCATGTCGTGGCCGTAGCGCCGCGCATGCCGGCGCGCACGGCGCATGAAGATCTGCACGGCAAATGCAGAAAGGAGAAAACTGATGACGATCAGAGCAATCATGGGGTGGGGGCGGGAACTCTAGAATTCCCGAGCGAAATTAGACCATGCCGATGTCCCCTCCCCCCACTCCTCCCATCACCGTTTCGATCGTGAGTCATGGTCAGCTCGAACTGGTGCTCCCGCTGCTCGACGAGTTGGACCAGTTCAACCGAGGGATCGTCGCCAAGCTCGTGCTCACGCTCAACATCCCCGAGCCCGACCTGCTCGCTGGCCGTACCTGGGCTTTCGAGATCGAACGCATCGAGAACACGGAGCCCAAGGGCTTCGGCGCAAACCACAACCAGGCGTTTGCGCACTGCACCACCCCGTGGTTCCTGGTACTCAATCCGGACATTCGTTTCGACAGTGACGTGCTGACCCCCCTGGTCTCCCGAGCCGCTCGGGACAGCGGCCTGCTCGCGCCGCGAATCCTCGAACCCGGGAAGCCGACACCCGAGCAGCACCGCGCGATCATCACGCCGCTGGAAATCGTTTCACGCAAGCGTCCCGACTATGTTCGACCCGTGATCCCAGCCTGGATTCCGGGCCTGTTCATGCTGTTTCGCAGCGAGGCGTACCGCCAGATCGAAGGATTCGACGAACGCTTCTTCATGTACGGCGAGGACTTCGACATCTGCGCCCGCCTGCGCCTCGCGGGGTGGAAGCTGCAGATCGCGGAGCAACTGCAGGCCCGGCACGACGCTCGACGGGCAAGCCATCGGAGCAAGCGGCATCTCTATTGGCACGTGACCAGCCTGTTGAAGGTGTGGTCTTCGGCTGCGTTCTGGCGCTATTGGCGGCTGGAGCGGGCTGGCTGAGTCAGACCGATTCGAACAGGTCGCGCACCACGCCCCTGACACCGCGACCGAACTTGTTGTAGCGCCCCGTCAGGACTTCCCGCAGCACGGGCACCCAGCGCGCGATGCGTGACCTCGGCAGCGCCGCGCGAAAGCGCTGGTGAGCCACCTTCAGGCGCGCCTTTTCAATGAAGGCGGGCGGGATCCTGTCGCCGAGTTCGAGCAGTCGGGCAAGAAGAAGCTCTGCCTTGTAGGCGCGCTTGACGTGCGTGTCGCCGCGCGAGCCGAACGCCTTGCGCATCTTGTCGAGGAACGCATCGCGCCGCGCACCGATCTGGTTCTCTTCGTGCTGGCGGTAGTCGATCAGCTGATCTTCCAGCAGGTCCACGCGCCCAATGGCTGCGGCGATGATTCCGAGCCACTCGTCGTGCAGCCATTCCGAAGGAAATGGCAAGGCCGCGTCCAGCAGCGAGCGGCGGAAAATGGCAGTCGCGCCGGTCACCAGGTTTCGTCTTAGGAGCACATCGAACGCGTTGCCCCCATGGACTCGCTCCAGCTCGATGGGCTCGACCTCCAGCGCATGAAAGAGCGATTGCCCGAGATCGGTGAGCGCACCGTCGACCAATCGCGCATCGGTATGCAGCAACAGCAGGTCGGGGCGCCGCTCAAACTCGGCGGCCATTCGGGCGAGCCGCTCTGGCGGCCATGCGTCGTCCTGATCGCTGAGCGCGATCAGGTCGCCTTGGCACGCACGCGCAGCCTGCTCGAAATTCTTCGTCACGCGCAAGGGCGTCGCGTTCTGCAGCACGCGCAGCACCACCGAGGGCCCCGGATGTACGGCATTGCATTCCTCGACCGTCCGGCGGGCGATCTCGACGCAGCCATCCTTCGAGGCGTCGTCAGAAACCACGATCTCCCGGGGCCGCAGCGTCTGCAGGCAAATGCTGCGGATTTGCTCGCCAATGAAGCGCGCGCCGTTGTAAGTGCAAAGAGCAACGGAAACGGACACGTCGGCGGCAGGAGATTCGGGATGTGTGGTCAAGCGACGCCTTGAGCGAATGGGAGCGGCGGGATTATCCTCGCCGGGGCCCGGGCGCAGCCGGCAGGAGAGCGCCGGTAAAATCATCGGCCCTACTCAACGTATAGGAAAAAGATGCGCGTGCTTTCTGTGGTTCTCTCGGGAGGCTCCGGCTCCAGGCTCTGGCCTCTTTCCCGGCAAGCCTTCCCCAAGCCATTCATGAAGCTCGGCGACTCGACGCTCCTCCAGCAAGCCATCGAGCGCGGGCAGGCCTGCGGTACCGGCGACCTGATGGTCGTGACCAACCAGGACCACTTGTTCCTCACCAAGGACGTGTTGCGGCAGATGTCCGATGCGCCCGAGACCACTCTCCTGCTGGAACCGAAGGGACGCAACACGGGGCCCGCCATTGCGCTGGCGGCACTTGAATGCATCAAGAAGTTCGGCGGCGACACCGTGATGCTCGTGCTCTCGGCAGACCACCTGGTGCCTGACGTCGAAGCCTTCGTGGCCAGCGCCAGCCAGGCCTTCCGGCTGGCGGCACAGGGCTCGCTGGTTGTTTTCGGCATCAGCCCAACGACACCCGACACCGGTTTCGGCTACGTCGAGGTCGCAAATGTCTCGCGTGAAACCCAGCCGGCCAAGCGCTTCGTCGAGAAGCCGGACCTCCAGACCGCCCAGGAATACCTGGCCACGGGCCGCTACTACTGGAACAGCGGCATGTTCTGCTTCACCGCGGATGCGATCGTCTCGGCGTTCGAGAGGTATGCGCCGGAACTCCTGGCCGCAGCCCGCCGAGCCCTCGACTCGGCACAGGCCGATGGCAATGCAGTGCGCTTCAATGCGCATGCCTTCGGCCTCCAGCCGGACATCAGCATCGACTACGCGGTCATGGAGCGGGCCGACAACGTGCACGTCGTGCCCGCCAAGTTCGGCTGGAGCGACGTGGGATCCTGGCCTTCGGTCGCCAAGGCGCACGGTCCCGACGCCAGCGGCAACACCATGCCGCGCGACGTGGTGGCGATCGACACCACCGGCACCCACGTTCAGGTCGAAAGCCACGGGCCGAAGATCGTGGCCACGCTCGGCGTGAGCGACCTCGTGATCGTCGATACGCCCGATGCACTGCTGGTTGCCCACAAAGACAGTGCGCAGAAGGTCAAGACGGTCGTCGATACATTGAAGAACCGCAGGCACGAATCGGTGAACCTGCCCGCGGTGGTCCATCGTCCATGGGGCACCTACGCGTCCTTGAAGGAAGAGGACGGCTACAAGGTCAAGCGCATCACGGTCAAACCGGGCGAGTCGCTATCGTTGCAATACCACCATCAGCGCGCAGAGCATTGGGTCGTCGTTCGGGGAACCGCGATCGTCCAGGTGGGCGAGGTGGAACACAAGACACTGCCTGGCGAATACCGCTACATCCCACTCAAGGAGAAACATCGTTTGACGAATATCGGAAAGGATGAGCTGGTGCTCATCGAAGTGCAATGTGGCGTTTATCTCGGCGAGGACGACATCGTACGGCTGGCTGACACCTACGGTCGCGTATGAGCGAGGCACATTCCAATTTGCATCGCAGCGCGTGGGACGACTGGTGGGAAGGCACCCGTCGCACCGACATCTGGTGGACGCTGGCCTGGTTCGACATCGTCTTGCGCTATCGCCGGTCCATGCTCGGCCCGCTGTGGCTGACGCTCAGCATGGCGGCCATGATCGGGGGCATGGGCCCGCTCTACAGTTCGCTGTTCGGCACCGAGCTGTCCAAGTTCTTCCCGCACTTGGCTCTAGGCATCATCTTCTGGAGCTTCTTCTCCAGCATGGTGACGGACTCGTGCAATGCCTTCATCGGTTCGTCCAACTATCTCAAGCAGGGCTACTTCCCGATCAGCATGTTCGTCTGGCGGAGCATGGCGCGCAACCTGATCCAGTTCGTGCATCACATCGTGATCTACATACCGGTCGCGCTCTGGGCAGGAATTTCGCTGTCGTGGTCGGCCCTGCTGTTCTTTCCGGCATTCCTGCTTGTGCTGATCAACGCGCAGGCGTTGGGCCTCGTGCTCGGGCTCGTCTGCACGCGATTCCGCGATGTCACCCAGATCGTCACCAGCGTGATGCAGATGCTGATGTTCCTGACTCCCGTTTTCTGGCTGCCCGAAAACTTGCCAGGACGCGCTCAATACATCCTCTGGAACCCGTTCGCGCAGATGCTCGACCTTCTGCGTGCGCCCTTGATGGGCGGCGTGTCGCCGACCTTCAACTGGTGGGGCATTCTCGCGTGGACCGCGGTGAACCTGGTTCTTTGCAGCCTGCTCTTTGCGAAGTATCGCCGTCGCGTCGTCTACTGGCTGTAAAAGAACATGGCACTCATTTCTCTCAAAGACGTCTCGGTCAACTTTCCCATCTACGGCGCCGGTGCGGCTTCCTTCAAGAAGACGCTCGCCGCCTCCGTGACCGGAGGGCGCTTCGGCAAGGAAACCGGCGTCAACGTTGTTCAGGCGCTGAGCAATATCAATCTGGAACTCAAAAGCGGAGATCGCCTGGGCCTGATCGGCCACAACGGAGCCGGCAAGTCGACGCTGTTGCGAACCCTCGCAGGCGTCTACGAACCCTCCTCGGGCGAATTCGTTCGACAAGGCACCGTCTCCAGCCTGATCGATCCCTCGCTCGGCATCGAGGTCGACGCCACCGGGATCGAGAACATCATGCTCCGGGGCCTCGTGATGGGCATGAGCAAGAAGCAGATCGACGCGCTCACCCCCGAGATCTGCGAATTCAGCGGGCTCGGCGAGTACGTCAATATGCCGGTGCGCACCTACTCCACCGGGATGATGATGCGACTGGCCTTCTCGATCTCGACCAGTGTCCAGGCCGACATCCTGCTGATGGACGAATGGCTGTCCGTCGGCGACGCCGAATTCACCCACAAGGCCGAGCAGCGGATGAAGGACGTCGTGTCGAAATCCGGGATCCTGGTGCTGGCCTCTCACTCGCCGGATCTGATCGCCAAGGAATGCAATCGGGTCATCCACCTCGAGCACGGGCGCATCGTCGAGAAGTCCTGACGCGCGAGGACATCAAGGCGCTGCGCGGCGCAATGCCTTGATCTCCTCCAGGCGACTCGCGATGCGTGCGCCAGCCGCCGGCAGCGACAGGTTGGCTTCAGCGCTTGCCTTGGCGCGTGCGCCGAGTTCGCGCGCCCATTCCTGGTTTTCGTACAGACGCCTCATGAGCTTCGCCGCTTCCTCGATCGACGGCTCGGCCCATTCGAGGTCGGCTCCGTAGGGTGGGATCGGCTTGCCGAGCTTCACGAGCTTGTAGGGCACGAGCAAGCTGTTGCTCGCGTCCATGAAGTCCACGTTGCCGGAGAAGTTCGTCGCAATCACGGGCTTACCCATCAGCATCGCCTCGGCCATCGTCAGGCCCAGGCCTTCGCTGCGATGGAGCGAGACGTAGGCGTCGCAGGCGTCCATCAAGGACAGCACTTCGTCCGGACTGTAGACCTGGTCGATCACGGTGATGTTGGCACCGGCGGCCGCGCTGCGCAGCTCCTCGATCTGAGCCGGATGCCGGTCGCCGAAGGAAGTCTTGAGAACCAGGCGCACCGCGTCTCCTCCGCCGAACGCCTGTTTGAATGCTTGGATCAGGCCCAGCGGATTCTTGCGCTCCATCACGCTCACCATGTGGAAGGTGAAGAGGAAGGTGAACGGCTTCTCGTCGAGGCCGAAGTAGCCGCGGCTCCTGCGCTGGTAGGGCGCCAGCTTGACGCCGGGAAACAGCGTGCGCACAGGAATGGAAAGACGCGCACGCAGGCCGCGCGCGACGAACTCCGTCGCGGCCCAGGCCTCATCGGCCTTCTCCGCATGGGCGACCCACGACTCGGGGATCGAATCGAACTCCCAATACCAGTAGGCGATGCGGTAGGTCCTGGGCGCACGCTCGAACAGGTCGGCGCGCCGATAGGCCTGGTCGAAGAAAGGCTCGGGCTGGACATGGATGACCGTGATGTCATGGCATTCGGTGCCCCGGAACTCGGCATGGTGCGGGTCGTCCCTCGCATCCGTGCGCACGTCGCGCAACGAAGTCGACACGCCGACGGCATCGAGGCCCTCGACCATGGATTCGACGGAAACGCGAAGGCCGGACGGATAGCAAAAATGCCCGATGACATTAAGCCCCGGCTTCGCAAGCTGCCTGCTCAGGACCTCAGCGTCGAGGCCGCGGCACCAGTCGCGCGCGCGTTCGGGCAATGCGGCGTCGGGTGACGCCAGCCAGTCCATCAATCGCCGCGCGGCGTCTTCATCGGAGAGTGCGTCGGGGTGGGACGCTCGCCATGCGCTTCGCGCCCAGTAGCCCATGCGGATCTGCAGCACCGCCTCGTGCCAATCGGGCCAGGTATGGGGATCGGTCCAGCTTCCGGATGCGCCGTACTCCGCACGGAACCAGTCTGCAAACGCATCGCGACCGAACACAGTCAGGCCGTCGGGGTGCTGCGCCTGCCAGGCCGGTGCAAAGGAATAGGCGAGCATGAGTTCGCGACGCGGGTCCTGTTCGGCCTCCAGGAAGAGCCACCAGACCTCCTCGCGGCGCAAGCCCGCTTCCCTGGAACCCGAGCGCATGAACCAGCGGAAAAGATCGTGCATGCCAGCGGGCGTCAGGCCATGCGGCAGCAGCGAAACCAACGCTTCGTTGTTGAGCAGGGCTTGCCGCGCGCGATCACCAATGCCGGAATCCAGCGCTTCGCGCACGGCGCTCCATCCCGCAGACGACAAGCCGAATTCCGCCGCGCCTGCCTGTCGAAGCCATGCGCCGAATTCGCCCTCGGAGCCAGCCGACAAACCGGCTGGAAACGTGGCGCGAAGATCTCCGCGCCGGCGCCAGACATCCATGCAGAACCGAGCTGCCGACCAACGATCGGTCACTTCCTCGACTGGAACAGCGGGCCAAAGAATGTGGGCCACGGGCAGGTCGACTGCCCGCGACGCGCGTTCATCATCGAAGAGATCCAGCGCTTCGGTGGCAGCCACCGGGACACCACGTTGGCGCTGTGCCAACCGCGCCTGCTCACTCTTCATGAAAGGCGCCAGACCTGCGCTTGCCCTGGCCTCAGCGGTGGCGCGTTGCAAGCGTCCTTGTACGCGCTGCAAAAGGCGCCGCGACGGCGCTAGCCAACCAGAAAATCTTGTCATCAGTGGGAAGGAATCTAGGCTTGTGAGTCTAGTCGGTCAGGGGCCGATCCCGACGCCATCTAGAATCGATCCGCCGCTTGGTCTATGCGCTCTTGCTGGAGGCTCTCACGTCTCGCAGGAGTTCGAAAACACTACAAGACAGCCTGCCATGCCGACTACCCCCCACGGAAGAAAACTAGAGGATGTCTTACGCCGCGTCTCGGAGGCCTACAAGGACGGCCGTATCGCCAGCGGCCTCAAACGCCGCGCGAATGACGTTCTCCGACTTACGGCGGGCCAACTTGAGCACCGAACACGACTCAAGCGGATGGTCCTGTTGTGCCTTCGGGTAGTGCCTCCGCTGCACAAGCGCCTGAACGCGATGCTGGTTGCTTCGTCTCGTGCGGCGGCCATGAGATTCAGAGGTCCGGCGGACCTCTCACCCGCCGCCCAGAATGTCTTCCAGCGCCTCACGCGCCAGCACAGCACGAAGGGACGCGATGCGGATCGTCATTGACCTCCAGGGCGCCCAGTCGCCCGCAAATGGCACCCGCGGCATCGGACGCTACACGTCGGCACTCACCGAAGCCATGGTGCGCTCGGCACGCGGTCATGACATTGTCCTGGCCCTCAATAGCCAGTTTCCGGACTCCATCGACCAAGCAAAGGATCGATTTGGCACCTGGGTCCCAGCCGAGAATTTTCGAGTCTGGCGATCCGCGCCCTTCACGCCCTCGTCCAGCCCCGGCTACACGAGAGCGCAGGAAAAGCTGTACGAGGCGTTTCTTGCGAGCCTGCAACCCGATGCAGTTTTCATCACAAGTCTTTTCGAGGGTCTCGGCGACGCAACGGTGACCAGCATCGGCAGCTTTCTCTCGCTGCCCACGGCGGTCACCTTGTATGACCTGATTCCGCTGATCCATCAGCATCCGTATCTGGACAATCCGGCCGTGAGAAGCTGGTACATGCGCAAGATCGGGGCTCTCCGGCGCGCAAACATGTGGCTGGCAATTTCCGAGTCATCCCGCAGGGAGGGGATCGACCATCTCGGCTTCGATCCGGAGCGCTGCATCAATGTCTCGACGGCCGCAGACGAGCACTTCAGGAAGCTCGACATACCAGCAGAGCGCGAGCAAGCGGTGCGAGCGCGTTATGCGCTGCGCAAGTCGTTCGTCATGTACACGGGCGGGATCGACCATCGCAAGAATATCGACGGCCTGATCCGGGCCTTTGCGCTGCTGCCCCCCGAATTGCGCAACGGCCATCAATTGGCCATCGTCTGCTCCGCACGTCAGGAAGATCGGAATGCACTTCTCGAATTGGCACGAAAGCAGGGGATTCCTGACGGTGACATCGTCGTCACGGGGTTCGTTCCGGAACAAGATCTCGTCGAGCTCTACAACCTGTGTGCCCTCTTCGTCTTTCCGTCCTGGCACGAAGGGTTCGGCCTGCCGGCGTTGGAAGCCATGCGTTGCGGCGCCGTCGTCATCGGCGCGAACACGTCAAGTGTTCCCGAGGTCATCGGGCTTCCGGAAGCACTGTTCGACCCGCGGGACGACGCAGCCATTGCAGGCCTGATCGTTCAGGGCCTGACCGATCACGGATACCGGTCCATGCTCGTCGAGCATGGACGCCGGCAAGCCGAGAAATTCACCTGGGATGAGTCTGCGCGGCGGGCACTCGACGGTCTGGAACTGCTGCACAAAGCGAGCCAGAGTCCGCAGTCGAGAGCGCTCGGCCATCGTCGCCTTCGCCCGAGGCTGGCGTATGTTTCTCCGTTGCCACCGCAGCGAAGCGGCATTGCAAGCTACAGCGCTGAACTTCTGCCGGAGCTTGCACAGCACTACGACATCGACCTGATCACCGACCTGAAGAAGGTCGACGATACGCTGCTCGAGGCAAGCTTTCCGCGCAGGAGCCTCGATTGGTTTCGCGAGAATCACTCCGAGTTTGATCGAGTGCTGTATCACTTCGGAAACTCCGAATTTCATCAGCACATGTTCGATCTGCTGGCCGAGGTTCCGGGAACCGTCGTCCTGCACGACTTCTTCTTGAGCGGTGTGCAGGCACACAGGGAAGTCCACGGAGAGCAGGAGCACTGCTGGACCGAGGCACTTTACGTATCTCACGGCTACCTCGCGGTCGCAGAGCGCTATCAAGTCCACGATATCGCGGACATCGTTTTCAAGTACCCCTGCAACTTCGAAGTCGTCGCGCATGCCCAAGGCGTCGTTGTTCATTCCCAATACTCTGTCGAGCTCGCCAAGCAGTGGTTCGATGAATCGCTTTCTCAAGGATGGGCGCAGATTCCGCACCTGCGCGTCCTTCCTCCCGTCGTCCACAACGAGCGCGCGGCCGCACGCGGCGAGTTGGGGCTGAGCGCCAGCGATTTTCTGGTGTGCGCGTTCGGCCTTCTGGGTCCGACCAAGCTCAACCACCGCCTTCTTGCTGCGTGGCTGGCATCCCCCCTCGCGACCGAATCGAACTGTCATCTCGTATTTGTCGGCGACAAGGATGGAACCGTTTACGGCACCAAGCTGGAAGAGCAGATCGCTGCCGCCGGGAACCCAAGGATCAAGATTACCGGGTGGGCCGGCACCGATGTGTTTCATCGCTACCTGGTCGCTGCAGATCTGGCCGTGCAACTGCGCACTCAGTCTCGCGGAGAGACATCCGGGACAGTGCTCGACGCCATGAGCCGCGGGCTCGCGACGGTCGTGAATGCCAATGGATCGATGGCTTCGTTGCCGACAGATTCGGTGGTGATGCTGCCGGACGACTTTTCCGACCAGCAACTGGCCCATGCACTCGAGAACTTGTGGCGCAACCCTCCCGAGCGGTTGGCCCTGGGAGCACGCGGACGCCAATCGATCCAGTCGTTGAACGCGCCGGATTCGTGCGCGCGCGCGTACGCGCATGCGATTGAATCCTTTGCCGCGCGAGCTTCAAACGGTCGCGACGGACTGATCGAGGCCATTGGTGCATCCGACGGACTGGTCGAGGAGGCGGAGGCCGCTGAACTGGCCCGCGCAATCGCTTTCGCGCTGCCGCCCCCCTTGCCCATGCGACAGTTGTTCATAGACGTGTCGGAACTCATTCAGCGCGATGCGAAGAGCGGAATCCAGCGTGTCGTCAAGGCGCTCCTCCGGGCGCTTCTGGACGCGCCGCCGGCAAACTACAGGATTGAGCCGGTCTACGCAGAGACAGGTCGGCACGGCTATCGCTACGCTCGAAAGTTCATGCTGGGCTTCCTTGGGTGTCCGGTCGATGCCCTCCAAGATGCCGCGGTGGATTTCCGACGCGACGATATTTTTGTGGGGCTCGACTTGCAGCCGCACTTGGTGCCAGAACAACGCACGTACTATCGCGAATTGCGGCATGCAGGCGTTCGTGTCGAGTTTGTCGTTTATGACTTGTTGCCAATCCTTCTCGAGAAGCGGTTTGCCGCCGGTGCGGCGGAGAACCATGCGAAGTGGTTGAAGGTTGTCGCCGAAAACGACGGGGCCCTCTGCATCTCGCAGGCGGTCGCGGATGAACTGACGTCCTGGCTCATCGAAAACGTGCCTGAGCAGCAGCGAAAGGACTTCAACGTTCGCGCGTTTCAATTGGGTGCAGACGTGGACTCTGCATCGCCGACCACAGGCCAGCCCAAGGACGCGACTCGGACGCTGGAGTCGATCTCGTCACTTCCCAGCTTCCTGATGGTCGGCACCGTCGAGCCGCGCAAGGGGCAATTGGCCGCGCTAAACGCGTTCGAGCAGCTATGGGCCAAGGGAGTGCAAGCCGGTTTGGTGATCGTGGGAAAGCAAGGATGGATGGTCGACGACCTCGCTGCGCGGCTGCGGCATCATCGCGAGTTGGAGAAAAGGTTATTCTGGATCGAGGACGCCAGCGACGAATATCTGGAAAAGCTGTACGCAGCATCGACGTGCCTGCTTGCAGCATCTGAAGGAGAGGGCTTCGGATTGCCGCTGATCGAAGCTGCCAAGCATGGGCTCCCGATCCTGGCGAGCGACCTGCAAGTCTTCAAAGAGGTGGCGGGTACATATGCTTACTATTTCGAAGGAGGCAATGCGTCCTCGCTGGCAGAGGGAGTGGTCGCGTGGCTGGCTCGTTTCGGACGGGGCGAGCATCCGCGATCTGAGAAAATGCCATTCCTCACCTGGCGGCAGAGCGCCGAGACTTTCAAGGCGGCTTTGATCGACGCGTCCATATAGGGATCTCACAAGTGCCTCGAATCAGTTGCGCAACTGCAAGTCTTTTTCCCCGGAACAGTGCGGCTATATCGGGCTGCCGGCCCATGCACATTTAACGACTCATGACGTTCACTTCATACGCGCAGAATTTTGAAGACGTCATGCTCTGGCGCGCGCTCAAGCATGTACCTGCCGGGCGGTACATCGATGTCGGCGCCCAGGATCCCCTGATCGACTCGGTCAGCAAGGCGTTTTACGACCGAGGCTGGCGCGGCATCCATGTCGAGCCGGTTCCGCGCTATGCGGACATGCTGCGCAGCGACCGCCCCAATGAGACCGTGCTGCAACTGGCGCTGTCGGACCAAGCAGGCATCCTCGAGCTCAGCGTATTCGAGGACACCGGACTGAGTACTGGCGTCAAGGAGTTCGCGCAGAGCCATCACATTCGGCACGGACTTGCGCACAGCGTCGTTCCGACGCCGATGCTGCCCATGAAGACCGCATTCGCATCGCTCGAGGGTCAACCGGTGCATTGGCTCAAGATCGATGTCGAGGGGCTGGAGGAGGCAGTGTTGCGCGGCTGGGACAGCCAGACGCTGAGGCCGTGGATCATCCTGATCGAAGCCACCGTGCCGATGTCGACCGAGGTTCGTTACCAGGGCTCCGAAGACATACTTTTGTCCGCCGGCTACGAGTTCGTCTATTTCGACGGACTCAATCGCTTCTATGTGGCGGCCGAACACCCGGAACTGAAAGCCGCCTTCGCCACCCCGCCCAACGTGTTCGACGGCGTGCGCCTCAGCGGGCTGGCCAACTCCGAACTGTGCCGGGGCTTGCTGGAACAGCATCGCACGGCGACGCAGGAGATCGAGGAGGCCCACCGCACCGAAATCAACCTGCTCAGGGACGCGCACGCGGCCGAGACCAAGATGCTTGGCGGGCGCATCGACCAAGCCCTCGAAGCGGGGGCCGCAGCGCAGCGCAGGCTTGCCGATCAGGAAGAACAGGCCCGGCTTGCCGTTCAGGCCGCAGTCGCGACGCGGCAGCATCTGGACGCCGACCTGGCCAGGATGCTTGGTGGGCGCATCGACCAAGCCCTCGAAGCGGGGGCCGCGGCGCAGCGCAGGCTTGCCGATCAGGAAGAACAGGCCCGCCTTGCCATTCAGGCCGCAGGCGCGACGCAGCAGCATCTGCAGCAGCAGCTCGACGCCGTCCTGAACAGCACCTCCTGGCGGCTCACGGCGCCGATTCGTTCGGTGGGGACGCGGTGCCGGCGGCTGCTGTCGGCGCTTCGCGAGGGGCGCATCACGAGCGGCATCAAGCGCCGCATCAAGTCCGTGCTGCGCGCCTTCGCCCTCGTCGTCGTGCGGCACCCCGCGCTCAAGCGTGGCGTCCTGGCATGTCTTCGCCTAGCGCCACCTTTGCACCGGCGAGTCCGCGCGATGCTGGCGCCACCGCCGATTGCGCCGAGCACTGCCCCCCAGGCGCCAAGCCAGCCGGCGACGGCCATGTCGCCTGCAACACGCGCTGTGTACCTCAAACTCAAGGCGGCCAGCGCACGCGATTGAGCGCGCCGGCGCGCTCTCTTTTTTCCAAGCCATTGGTCGGAGCACTGCAAATGATCATCGTCACTGGAGCGACAGGCTTCATCGGTTCGAACCTCGTCGCCCACCTGAATCAGACAGGGCTCACCGACATCGCCATCGTCGACTGGCTGGGCACGGGCGAGAAATGGAAGAACATCGCGAAGCATCGCTTCGCCGAGTTCGTCTTTCCACAGGATTGCGCCGAATTTCTGAAGACCACCACGCACGCCGTCGAGGCTGTGTTTCATCTCGGTGCGATCTCTTCGACGACCGCCACCGATGGGGATGAAGTGGTCAGCAACAACCTCCAGTTCTCCATGAACCTCTGGAACTGGTGCGCTTCGCGGAAGGTTCCATTCTTCTATGCATCGTCCGCTGCAACCTACGGCGATGGCGATCAAGGCTTCGACGACACGCATGACATCGCCCCGCTGCGCCCACTCAACCTCTATGGCTGGTCGAAGCAGGCCTTCGACCGATGGGCGCTCGGGCAAGCCGAAAAGGGTGTAGCGCCGCCTAGGTGGGCCGGCTTCAAGTTCTTCAACGTGTACGGCCCCAACGAGTATCACAAGGCCGACATGATGAGCATCGTCGCAAAGAACCATTCACGGGTGGTCGCCGGAGAGCCCATTCACCTTTTCAAGTCGCACCGCCCCGACTTCAAGGACGGCGAGCAGTTGCGCGATTTCGTCTACGTCAAGGACTGCTGCAAGGTCATGTCCTGGTTTCTGGCCGGCACCCGGCAGAACGGCATCTACAACCTGGGGACAGGCTCGGCACGCTCGTTTCGGGATCTCATCGAGGCCGTCGGAACCGCATGCGGCATCAACCCCGACATCCAGTACGTCCCGATGCCCGAGAACCTTCGCGGAAAATACCAGTACTTCACGCAGGCAGCCATGCAGAAGTTGCGAGACGCTGGCTATGACGCCGACTTCTATTCGCTCGAAGCAGGGGTGGCCGACTATGTCCAGGGCTACCTCAACACTCCCGACAAGTTCGCCTGACATGCATCAGCCCTCCCCTACCGCAACCAAGCCGCGCATCCTCGTCGTCGGCGACATCATGCTCGATCGCTATGTGATCGGCGAGGTGTCGCGCATCTCTCCGGAAGCACCGGTTCCGGTACTGGCGGCGAAGCACGAGGAGAATCGGCCCGGCGGTGCGGCCAATGTCGCCGCGAACATTTCCGCCATGGGCGGCAACGCGACCCTTCTGGCGGTCGTCGGCGAGGACAGTGCTTCTGCCGAGCTCGATACCTGCCTGCAGCGCTTTCAGGTGACGCCGCTGTTCGTGAAAGACCCTCAGGGCGGCACCACCCAGAAGACCCGGCTGGTCGCCGGCGCGCAGCAGATCGCCCGCGTCGACCGCGACGTTTACCCGACGCCTCAGATCCAGCAACGCCTGCTCGACGAATACGAGCGTCAAGTCGGCACCTACGACCTAGTGGTACTTTCCGACTATGCCAAGGGCACTCTGGACAATCTGCCCGAATTCCTCGACGCGGCCGCCAGGCTCGGCGTGCCGACGCTGGTGGATCCGAAACGAGTCACCCCGGAGTTCTATCGCGGCGCGTTCCTGCTGAAACCCAACAACAGCGAGTTCGTCGGGCTTTTCGGCGCCTACGCGTCCGACCAGGAACTGGTCGCCAAGGCCAGAGACGCGATCGAGAGCCTTCGACTCGAGCACCTGGTCATCACGCGTGGCGCCAAGGGCATGGTCATCGTCAGCGCCGGTGGCCGCGCGGACTTCGTCCCCACGCGAGCGCGTGATGTCTTCGACGTGTCCGGCGCCGGCGACACGGTGCTCGCTGCGCTCGCGATGGAGTTGTCGGCCAGGCGTTCGATCTCCGACGCCGTACAGCGCGCGAACATTGCGGCGGGCATCGCGGTATCCCACCCTGGCACGTACGTGGTCAGCGAAGACGAGATCGAGGCCGAAGTGAATGCCTCCACCCATGAACACCCCAAGGTGCTGACCGAGGATCAGCTCAAGGTTGCGTTGGTCAATCCCAGGATGCACGGCAAGAAGGTCGTCTTCACCAATGGCTGCTTCGACATTCTCCATCCCGGTCATGTGCGGCTGCTCAAGGCAGCACGCGCCCTGGGAGACATCCTGGTGCTGGGGCTGAACTCCGACGACTCCGTGCGCAAGCTCAAGGGCCCCGGCCGGCCGATCAACAACTTCTCCCATCGAGCCGAAGTCCTGGCCGGCCTGTCCTCGGTGGACTACATCGTTGAATTCGACGCGCCGACTCCGCTCGAGACCATCCAGTACGTATTGCCGGACATTCTGGTGAAGGGCGGGGACTACCCGGTGGCAGACATTGTCGGCTACAGCGAAGTGACAGCTCGGGGCGGCCAGGTCATCGCCCTGGATTTTCATGATGGTTACTCGACGACTCGCATCGTCAACGAGATCAACAAGACCAGGAAGTCGTGACGTTGGTGGAAAATTTCGAGGAGCTGCGCGCACGCGCCAGCAATTGGCTGAGCATCGACGCACTCCCGCTATGGCTCGATCGGGGATACGACGAGAAGTTCGGGCTTTTTCACGAAAGGCTGGATTTCTCGGGTCGGCCGGTCGAGGGGGTGCCGCGGCGCCTCATGGTGCAATGCCGCCAGTTGTATGTACTGGCACACCTGAGCCTGCGCGGCATGCGCGACAACCGCGCCCAGATTGATCGCACCTGGCAGCAGGTGTTGCGCCGCTACTACAGCAAAGAGTTGCCGCATCGCTGGGCGTTCTCCATCGCCCGCGACGGGACGATCCATGACCCGAAGTGCGATGCCTACACGCTGGCGTTCCTCTTGTTCGCGCTCGCATGGCTCTATCGCCTCAAGCCAGACCCTGGCTATCTCGCGCTGGCCGACGAAGTCTTCGATATTCTCGAAGGCCCACTGGCCGCCAGCAACGGGGGCGTCATTGATGCGATCCCGCGGCCCGATGCATTCCTGCGCCAGAACCCGACCATGCATCTCCTCGAGGCCTGCCTGGCGCTCTACGAATCGACCGGCCGTGCGCAGGATCTGGCACGGGCGAGCGCACTACATCAGATCTTTTCCGAGCGCATGCTCTGGCGCACGGAGGCCGCATTGCCGGAACTGCATGACGACGCCTGGCGAGCGCACGACGTCGCGGGCAATTGGTACGAGCCCGGCCACCACTTCGAATGGGTGTGGCTTCTGCGGCGCTTCTCGATGCTGAGCGGCGTCAACGTCGATGAAGATGTGAAGGTCTTGCTGTCTCGCGCGGAACGCGAAGGCGTCGATGCCGGGAATTTCGCGGTCGAACGCGTCGGCATCCTTGATCGGACCACCGTCGACAGCCGTCGCTCTTGGGGCACGTGCGAGTACCTGAAAGCCTGCGCCGCCGAAGCGGAGGCGGCCCCAGCCGAAGCCGGCAAATGGCGCGATAAGGCTGCGAAGGCGCTCGCGGCGCTCCAATCAGGTTTCCTTTCGCTCGACCCACCGGGACTGTGGCGCGATCGCATCGACGCGGCAGGGCGCAAGCTGTCAGAGGACGTCCCCGCCAGCAGTTTCTATCACTTCGTTCTTGCGCTCATGGAGTGCGAGCGGGTATTCGGCCGGATCGTCCGGCCAGTTCCGTTCGCCACCGGAAGGACCGCCCTGTTTCTGGATCGGGACGGCGTGATCAACCTCGATACGGGCTATCCCAGCAAACCCGAGGACATCACGTTCGTCGACGGAGCAAGCGACGCGATCCGTTTCGCCAGATCCCAAGGCCACAGCGTCGTCGTCGTGACCAATCAGTCGGGCATTGCGCGCGGCTATGCAAGCGAAGCGCAAGTGCTCGCGCTGCACCGATGGATGGCGGCCCGCCTCGATGAAGAAGGCGCGCAGGTCGACGCCTGGTATCACTGCCCCTACCACGATCAGGCGAAGATTCCTGCGTACGGACACGGGGATCACTTCGATCGAAAGCCAAACCCCGGGATGCTGCTGCGTGCTGCGAACGACCTGCACATCGACCTTGCCAACTCCTTCCTGATCGGCGACAACGAATCGGACGTTCTGGCTGCATCGCGCGCAGGCGTTTCGGGCCACCTCTTCAAGGGCGGCAGCCTTCTTCAGTTCGCAAGGCCAATCCTGGCAAGAAGCTGAATCTCCACCCTCGACTCCGCAAGACATTTCTCCAGAAGATCCGATGCGAATAATCATTGACATGCAGGGAGCCCAGACTGAAAGCCGATTCCGCGGAATCGGCCGATACAGTCTTTCACTCGCATTGGCGATCGCACGCGCAGCAGACAAGCATGAAGTCTTGCTCGCACTCAATGGGCTGCTGCCCGATTCGATCGATGCCATTCGCGAAGCCTTCTCCAACATTGTTCCGCGCGAGAACATCCGCGTCTGGAACTCGCTCGGCCCCACACGCGAGCTGGACCCAGCCAACAGCACCCGCCGGCAAATCGCGGAGCGCGTTCGAGAAGCATTCATCCTCTCGCTGGAGCCCGACGTGGTGCTGGTCACGAGTCTGTTCGAAGGACTCGGGGACGATGCCGTTGTCAGCGTCGGCACTTTCGACGCCAGGACGCCGACAGCGGTCATTCTCTATGACCTAATCCCGCTGCTGAACCCCGACATCCACTTCAGATCGAGCCCGCTTCGTCAAGATTACTACGCACGCAAGATCGACTCGCTCAAGCGCAGCAGGCAGCTTCTGGCCATTTCGGAAAGCGCCCGCGGCGAGGCACTTCGAGGGCTTGCCTTCGACCCCGATGCCGTGACCAACATCTCGGGCGCCTGCGACGAATCGTTCAGGAAGATCGCGATCTCCGAAGACGCTCGGCAGCGCCTTCGCAGCAAATTCAATATCCCCCAGGAGTTTCTACTCTACACGGGTGGCGCCGACGAGCGAAAGAACCTGGCGAGGCTAGTGTCCGCCTACGCCCGTTTGCCTCCCGACGTTCGCGCGAGCCACCGGCTCCTGATGGCCGGACGCATGCCCGAAGGCGAAGTCACCGCCCTTCAGACGCGCGCGACGGAGGCCGGAATGAGGCCCGACGAGATCGTTTTCACCGGCTACATCTCGGACGAGGAGTTGCTTAAGCTCTACAACATGTGCAAGTTGTTCGTGTTCCCCTCCACGCATGAGGGCTTCGGGATTCCGCCGCTGGAAGCCATGTCGTGCGGCGCTGCGGTCATCGTCGCGAACAGAACCAGCCTGCCCGAGGTCATCGGATCCCCCGAGGCGATGTTCGACCCCGAGTCGATCGACTCGATCAGGGCAAAGATGCTTCAAGCGCTGACGGACCCCGCGCTTCGCGAAACGCTGCTGAAGAATGCGGCCGTGCAGGCCACGGCTTTTTCCTGGGACCGCAGTGCGCGCAGGGCACTCGAGGTGCTGGAGAAGTTCAATGCCCGGTCCGCGCCGGCAAACCACAGTCTGGCCCGCGTGGAGAGTACGACCATTTTCCAGCCCAGCCACAAGCGCATCCTGCTGCTCAAGCTCGACCATCTCGGCGACCTGATCCTGGCCATGCCCGCGATCGCCAAGCTGGCGGCGCGCTATCCGGCCGCGAAAGTCGAGCTCGCCGTCGGCAGCTGGAACGTCGAACTCGCGAAGATGTTCCCCTTCTTCGACAAGATCCATGCACTGGACTACTTCAAGAAGAAGTCGGCGAACCAGGCCTCGGTCGCGCAGGAGGAACTCTCAGCGTTTCTGAGCAAGCTCGGCACGTATGACATTGCGCTGGACCTGCGCCGGCAGAGCGACACGCGTTTCGTCTTGCAGCGAGTCGATGCAAGGCTGAAAGTCGGCTACCAGACCTTCGACCCGGCCATAGACAAGGACCTCGACATCGCGCTGGATGCGGTCGCGGACGCGCCCTTCCTGGAAACCTCAATGAACCGGATCTCCATCAGCAACCAGCTGCTGGCGTTGGTCGATGCGCTGCCTGCCGACCCGAACGACTACATCGCCTTGCCGCAACTGTTCGACTCGACGGAGCGGAAGAAGGGTGCCATTGCGCTATTCCCGTATGCAGGCAACGACGTCAAGGAATGGGACGTCGGTAGATTCCAAGCCTTGATCTCGAGGCTGGACGCGCAGGACAGCGTCAGTGCGATCAACATCTTCTTTGCGTCGCCTGCCGAAGCGCAGAAACACGTCTTCCATGGCTCGCAGAAGGTGGCGCAACACGCGGGACTCAGCATTCCCGCGCTCATGGAGACACTGGCTGAGAATTCAGTCTGCATCGCGAACAATTCGGGAGGGGCACACCTCGCGTCCTACTTGGGCTTGACCGTCATTGGCGTCTATGGGGGGCACGAGACTGCCGCCGAATGGGCGCCCGTGTTTCCGAAGAGCCTGGTCATCCATCGCGACGCCGAATGCTCGCCGTGCCACATCGCGACACGGGCCGACTGCAAGTACCAGCTGTATTGCCTCGCCGATATTTCGGTCGACGACGTCTATTCGCTGACCATCGAAGCCGCCCAGTCGATGGAAGTCTCCCTGCCCGCGCCGAAGCTCACCTCCAAGGCCATCACCAATGACTTAATCGGCGCGCTGAAGCCCCTGCTGGAGAACCAATCCGACGAACAGATGGAAGCCGTCGCCCGTTGCATCGTCTCCAGCATCAGGCCGACCCAGTTCACCGCGCGAATCTTCGTCGACATCTCGGAGCTGGTTCTCAGGGATTCGAAGACCGGCATTCAGCGCGTCACACGCAGCATCCTGAAGGAGCTGCTGGAGACACCTCCGAGCGGCTTCGAAATACTGCCGATATACGCAACGGCGGGCAAGCAAGGCTATTTTGCCGCGAGAGGCTTTCTGGCCGGTGCAGCGGGGCAGGAAGCGCGTCCCGATGTGCTGGACGAGCCCATCGATTTTTACGCCGGAGACATTTTTCTCGGGCTCGACTTCCAGCCGCATGTCATCCCCGCGCAGAAAGCCGTGCTGGACTCGATGCATCGCGCCGGCGTCAAGGTGATATTCGTGGTCTACGACCTGCTGTGCATTCAGATGCCCCAGCATTTCGTGGAGGGCACCTTCCGGGGCTTCGAACAATGGCTGGACGCCATCGCGGCCTACGATGGGGCGCTTTGCATCTCCAAATCGGTGGCCGCAGATCTGTCGGGCTACATGCAACGCGCGCATCCCGCGCGAACGAAGCACTTCGAAGTCCAGTGGTTTCATATCGGCGCGGACATCGAGAACTCCAGCCCAACCAAGGGCATCCCGTCCAGTTCCGAGTGGATCCTGAAGTCGCTCCGCGCGCGCCCGAGCTTCCTCATGGTGGGAACGGTCGAGCCGCGCAAGGGCCACGCCCAGACTCTGGACGCTTTCGAACTGCTGTGGGCACAGGGAGCCGACATCAACCTGGTCATCGTGGGCAAGCAAGGATGGCTCGTCGACGAACTGGCCGAGCGCCTGCGCCGCCACCCGGAATCGGGCAGGCGGCTTTTCTGGCTCGAAAGCACCAGCGACGAGTACCTTGGGCGCATCTACGGCGCGTCCACCTGCCTGATTGCAGCATCGGAAGGCGAAGGATTCGGGCTTCCGCTGATCGAAGCAGCGCGCCACAAGATTCCCATCATCGCCAGGGATCTGGCAGTCTTCAAGGAGGTGGCAGGGCAAAATGCGCACTACTTCCACGGAATATCGGCCCAGGCGCTGGCGGAGGCGATCCAATCCTGGACCAGCTTGTTCAAGGAACGATCCCACCCGACATCGGACACGATGCCCTGGTTGACCTGGCGCCAGACCACTCAAGATTTGCTGAAGCTGGTCTGTCGCCCTGACGCCGGCGCTCAATCCTCGCCGCGGTCGGGATCCGCACACCCTGTCATCCATTGCAAACCCACCTGAGAATTGAGTCATGAACAAAAGAGCTGTCATTACCGGAATTACAGGCCAGGACGGGGCGTATCTCGCCGAACTTCTCTTGGCCAAGGGCTATGACGTCTATGGAACCTACCGACGAACCAGTTCGGTGAATTTCTGGCGCATCGAAGAGCTCGGCATCCAGAATCACCCTAACCTGCACCTGGCCGAGTACGACCTGACGGATCTCGGCAGCTCGCTGGCCCTGATCCGCGACACCGCGCCGGACGAGGTGTACAACCTCGCGGCGCAGAGCTTCGTGGGCGTGAGCTTCAACCAGCCAGCCGCCACGGCACAGATCACCGGCGTGGGCGCGTTGAATCTGCTCGAGGCGATCCGCCTCACGAACCCCAAGATCCGCTTCTATCAGGCGTCCACCTCGGAGATGTTCGGCAAAGTCCAGGCGGTTCCGCAAGTCGAGGACACACCCTTCTATCCGCGTAGCCCGTACGGCGTCGCTAAGCTCTACGCGCACTGGATCACGATCAACTACCGCGAGAGCTACGACATCTTCGGCTGCAGCGGCATCCTGTTCAATCACGAGAGCCCGCTGCGCGGCCGCGAATTCGTCACGCGCAAGATCACCGACAGCGTTGCCAAGATCAAGCTCAAACAACTCGACGTGCTGGAACTCGGCAACCTCGATGCCAAACGCGACTGGGGCTTCGCGAAAGAGTACGTCGAAGGCATGTGGCGAATGTTGCAGGTCGATGAGCCGGACACCTACGTACTGGCGACGAACCGTACTGAAACCGTGCGTGATTTCGTGTCTATGGCATTTAAGGGCGCCGGCATCACGGTGGAATTCAATGGGTCCGGGGAGGGAGAGTCTGCAGTCGACACCGCCACCGGCAAAACAGTAATGCGCGTTAATTCGAAATTCTACCGCCCAGCGGAGGTCGAGTTGCTGATCGGCAATCCCGCAAAGGCGCAAGAGAAGTTGGGCTGGAAGCCACGAACCACACTGGAGCAACTCTGCCAGATGATGGTCGAGGCCGACCTCAAACGGAACACCAAGGGGTTTTCGTTTTGAAGATTCTTCTGACTGGCGCGGACGGTTTTACCGGGCGCCACTTTGCTAAACATGCCGGAGACGCCGGTCACCAAATCGTGCCGTTGCGGGCGGACCTGACCGACGAGGCCACACTGCGAAGGGAAGTGCTCGACGCACAGCCTGATGCAGTTGTCCATCTTGCGGCTATCGCTTTTGTGGGTCATTCGAATCTCGAGGCGTTCTATACGGTTAACGTCGTCGGCACCACGAATCTGCTCGAAGCATTGGCGCTCTTGCCCACTCCCCCGCACCGCGTGCTGCTGGCGAGCAGTGCGAACATCTACGGTAACAGCGAACAGTCCCCCCTGTCGGAGGCGCACCCGCCAGCGCCGGCCAATCACTATGCGACCAGTAAGTTGGCAATGGAGTACATGGCCAAGACGTACGCTGATCGTCTCAATTTGGTCATTATTCGCCCTTTCAATTACACGGGCCGCGGCCAAGATGTGAATTTCGTAATTCCGAAGATCGCCAAGCATTTCGCCGAAAAGGCGCCGGTAATCTCACTGGGCAATCTCGATGTGGAACGTGAGTTCAACGACATCGATCTCATGTGCGATGCCTACTTGTGTATCATGCACCACGGAGTCGCCGGGGAAACCTACAACGTATGCTCAGGCCACACCTACACGTTGCGAGAGGTAATCGCGGCGTTCGAAGAATTGACGGGACACCGGATGGCAATTGAGGTTAATCCGGCCTTTGTCCGCAAAAACGAGGTACATCGCCTCTGTGGAAATCCGAGCAAGCTGAATGCGCTGCTGCATGCATGCGGAATGACCCTCCCGACGCCAAAGCTGCGGGATATTTTGGCCCGCATGCTCTAAAGGCGCACAGCGTTTTGTACGCCGTCATGCTGATGGCACGTGCCAACGCGCCGGCAGGGGTCGGTCAAACCTCACGAGGAGACACGAGATGGAGTGTCCTCGCGTTCCTGGCTGCGCCAGCAACCCATGCCGAGGAAAGCGCGGCGAACTGATATGCCTCCTCTCAAAGAAATCAAAATTCCACTGTGGATCAGCCTTGGCCTCGGCGCGCTCGTCTACTGCTTCTTCTATTTCAACTACCCCGCCTTGCCTGGCAATTCGCTGGTGCACCCCCTCGGATGGTGGGGTTGGTTCGATCAAGGCGAGTACATCAAGGCCGCACGGGCGCTGATGCAAGGCGACTTCTCAGCGGGCAAGCACGCTTATCCGCCGCTTTATCCGGCCATCGGCTCGATCCTCCTGCCTTGGGTGCCGGTTCATCCGTTCTTTTTCTTCAACCTGCTTGGGTTGTTGACATTCGCGAACGTCTTCATGGTGTTCGCGACACGCTACACGTCGCAGGTCGAAGCATTCGCCCTTCTGGCGTTGTCAGTTTATTTCAACGAAATCATCATTCTGAACTTCGCCATACCGTGGACGTCGACGGGAACAGCCCTGCTCTATTCGCTCACGATCTACCGTTTGCTGCAGAAGTCAAAGCCGGGGCGGCCGTTGGCGTCCATCCCGGTCGAAAGCGCCAAGGCTTTTCTGTTTTCCGGCACGTTCAGTCTGCTCGCAATTCTCCGGCCTATCGATGCTGGCGCCGCGGCCGTGTTCTACCCCGCTTATCTCTACTTTTCGTTCAAGAGCTTGGGAGGTGCCACGTCACAGGTTCGGGCTAAGGCGCTTTTCTTCCAAGCACTTGCACTCGGTGCTGGTTTGCTCATCGGCCTCGGACTGTTTCTGTTGTTCAATCTCAAAGTCCACGGTCATGTGCTAGGTGGATACTATTCGAGCGCCCTCGCCAACGGCTACTTCCCGTTTGAGCTGCCTAGAAAAGTGTTCTCGCTTGTCTTCGATGCCAACACCGTCTTCTTGGAGCCGGGTGCTTCGCTGATCAGCCATTTCCCTTGGTTGGCGCTCAGCATTATCGGCGCTATTGGTTGCCTCATCTGGGGTTCCGCGATGCTGAAGATCATGGCAGCGGCCATCTGCCTTCAGTTCTCCCTATATGCACCTTACGGAGACTTGACTCCGGTCTCAATCTGGCGCTACTACAACATCCACTACTTCAAATGGATGTTTCCGTACCTTGCTTTCTTCGCTTGGCTGGTGCTGCGTTGGATCTTTGAGCATGCCTCGCTTAGCACGTTGAGGGAGACCGCATTTCGCGCGGTAGTGATTCTTGCATGCGCCGCTGTTTTATTGATGCCACGATTCAGCGTCACGCCCACGGGTCCGATAGTCCTACGACAGGTCGACGCAGAGAATCGGGTCGCCTTTTCTTCCAACGGAGATGCCATCGATTTCATCGACGTCGAGGGATTGGCTGGCGGTTTCAACGAAATTTTCTTGGGCGATCACAAGCTCTTGGCCGATGGCGAGCCGATGCATCGCGTCAAGGATTTCAAGCTAGTGCCTTCCCCCGGCGGAGTTCGCATCTTCTTCAATCAAACTGTCCATGCCAGGGAATTCTTGCTGACGCCAGTAGGACTGAACTTCGCTCCAGGTGGGCTACGGCTGACGGCCTCTAGCTACCGTTTCACGTTGGGCAAACCAAAGCTAATCCATGATATCGCCACGGCAAATCATTGAAAAAAGGTCCGCAGCGTTGAGATCTGGCATTCACGCCGACGTGTATCTCATTCAGAGCGGCTTACGAATGATGAGCAAGATTGAAGTGCTCACGAAGCCATGAATCTTAAGCTTTAGGTGTTGGCGGCCGTGCGTATACCAGGGCGGGAAGTCGTACGCAAGGTCGTGCTGCTCATGTCCCGGGTCGAAGTTCAAAGACTCGATACCACACCCCATCCCACGCAGCCGTAGGTCGAAGGCCTCGATGTCCTTCCGCCGATAGATTACGTCGTCGCCAATTTCCACAGTTGCGTCGTTCGACGAAACGTTGAACTCGGTGGTGTGAACTGCGATTCCACCAGGCTTGAGGCATTCGAGCGAGTCAATAAGAAACTGCAGTCCTGCTTCGAGACTGCCAAGGTGCTCGAACGAACACGAACTCCAATTGAAGTCGTACGCCTCCTTCGGCACTTCGCCCAGGTTGCGCATGTCGATGTTGCGGTACCTCGCACACGCACCAAATTCAGCTTCAGACAGGATCTTGGGCCAGCAGATCGTTTTGAGCGAATCACCAAGTTGACCAGTTTCGGCCCAGGCTTCCCTCGATCCGTCACTATGGAAGTCGGACGCGACCAGGTCGACGCCGCGAGCAGCGAACAGAGAAGGCAGAGGTTCTTGGCCGACGGCAAAGCCAATGCCAGCGCGACCCGGCCTCAACATGTCCCGCTCTTCAAGGGCCTGCGCCACCGCACTCCACTCCCAGAGCTTGCGATGAAGCCACTTTCCCCTCATGCCTTGCCAGACTGGTCCCCACACCGCGACCTGATCCTGCGGCAGGTCGGGAGCCGCATCGGCGATCTGCTGAGTCCAACGGCGATACCACTCGGAGGAGAAGTCCTGTTGACGGCAGATCATCGACGCGATAGCTGGCCCGGTCGAACGGTCCAACTCATGCCGCACAACATGCTCGATGCCCCTACGTATCGGCGTCCAAAATGAACGCAGAGTACTTTTCGGGAGAGTTTTCAGCATTGACCTCCGTTGTGATGTGGGGAGCAGTGACTATAGGGCTTCATCGCACGCCCCCGAGCACAAGGAACTAATGCGTGCTGCGCTGGTGCAGCGGGAGCGAATGTGGCACCCTCGCTAGGCGGGCTGGGACGGAGGCCCAACACTTTCTTGAACAGTCCGAAGAGCGCCTTGGCAATCCAGTTTGCCGTATGCTGCGCGTTAGATGCAGGTCACAAGAAAGGCCTAGGTGATGATCAAGGAAATTGCGCTTCGAATTCCACAGGTCCGACGCTTAAGAGACAGCCGCGACGAGTTGAAGAACGCTCTCGACTCGATGGGTAAGCGCGCGCGAGACTTGGAGGATGAGCTACGTGCACTGCGCTCCCTGCGTCCGCCGGCCGAAAGTCCTTTCTATGCCTATTTTTCGAATTTCGATGCAATAGAAATGATTCGCAGGCACGAGGTCCATGGGCTTCATCCTACACCGGGTTTCCAAACAAATTGGCTGGGCGTTTTGGTGGATCCGAAGATCCATCCGTTTCTGGCTACATCAGGCAATCAACTCGAGCCGGTCCCCCTTCCGGCAAACTGGCACGCAGACATCGCCGAATGGGCAGCCGTACTTCAGTCCGTTGAAAACGCGCCTCGCGACTCGTTCACAATGATCGAGTTGGGGTGTGGATGGGGCTGCTGGATGAATAACGCAGGCGTCGCTGCCCGTCGAACCGGGCGCAAAGTCCATGTTGTTGGCGTTGAAGGCGACGCTGGACACATCCAGTTTGCCCAAGAGGCGCTTATGCGTAACGGCTTTCGATCTGACGAATTCACCATTTACCGCGGAATCGCCGCGGCTGCATGCGGCACAGCGCTATTTCCACGTCAAGAGCACGCCGGGCATTCTTGGGGACTAGAACCGGTCTTTGGGGCAACTCAGGCGGAACAGGATGAGGCCGCCGCATTTGGAAGTCATGACATTCTTCCAATGATCGCCTTGGCGGACGCAATTGGAGAGCACAGCAGGGTTGATCTCGTGCATATCGATATTCAAGGAGGCGAAGCGGACCTCGTCGAACAATGCATGTCGCTGATTGACCAAAAGGTCGCGTATCTGGTGATTGGCACGCATTCAAAAAAGATAGAGGCTCGCCTTTTCGATCTCTTAGGCGAGGCAGGATGGCGGATCGAGATGGAGCGCCCCGCCTTCTATGACGTCAAATCCACCCGGCCGATTTTATATGTTGACGGGCTGCAGGGATGGCGCAATCCTTTGCTCATGAATCCTTAATATACCCCATCATGGTGGCGCTCTCTCATATACACTAACACAAGCTCACCGCCCGTCGTCCTTGCGCGTCGCGATGAATGTTACGCCCATTGCATTGATGAAGTTGTGTTTTTCGACATTCCAACCAAGATCGTCAAGCAGGTCTAAAATGTAATTTTCACGAAACGACAATTCAAGCCAGCCGAATTTCCTGATGCAATAAATCGCCTGGCCATCCGGATTAACGCCCCACGGATAAGGGAGTGCGTTGTTGATGGTCTCGCCCGCAAGCACCAACTTGCCTCCTGGTTTTAGTATTCGGGGGATCGCCTTGAGCAATCTCACATGATCCGAGCAGTGATGAAAGCACTCGAAAAAGAGCACTGCATCAAACTTCCGACCGAGATTTTCAGCATTAAAAAAATCGCCAACCGCAAGCTCGGCCTCTAATCCAAGTGCGTTGATTCGGCGCCTCACCATTTCTACGAAGTTCGGAGCTATGTCTATACCTGTGACTTCATAGCCCGCCATGGCCAGTTGCACGGTCGTGTTACCCCATCCAAACCCAAACTCGAGAATGCTCGCCCCCGCCTTCATATCCATCACATGGATGACGTGGCCCACGGCCATCAGCATGTCGCCGATCATCTTTGCGTTGCCTGACTGGTAGGGCACCGGCCTACGAACAGAACTTTCCAGATCGTAGTCGGTCTCTTCACTGCTGACCTCGTAGGTCTCGCGGTTTGCTATAAGAGAATATGTATTCATCACCCACCGCATATAGGCGCCAGAAGTCGGCGCCACGGCGAAGGGTTGAATCTCCAACCAAAAATCATTGAGCGCGTCGTGATAGCCATCCGGGTCTTCCGCAAGGAGACGATCGATGAGAGCAATCTCCTTATCGATATCTTGTAGTTGAATCTTGCGTTTGCTGCTGAAAAGCTGAAGGCGCTGGAACTCTTCGGATTGCCGCACGACACCTTCGAAATCATTCGCGGTCCGATGTGCGACAAGTTGCGAGGCAATGATCTCTTCGCTCTCAGGCTTTCGCCTCAAAAGATCACGATAGATCTTAATTAGCTGGTCGCGTGTAAACGTCCGTGGCTCGTCGGCCACGACTGATGGCTGGATCGCTGCTCGATGCCGCAACTTGTACTCCTGTGACTCGAGGATCGACGAAATCAATGTTACGACGCCACCGTGGGTCGAGCAATGAGACCTAACCGCTTCCTCTGATTCAGGCTCCCGGCCCAGCAAGGCTAAGTAAGCGTTGACCACTTCTTCGCGTGTTACCATGAGTATGTTCCTTTAGCGTGTTCGTATAGCAATCACTGCTGTCGTGACCATTTTCCACAATCATTGGACGACACGTTGGTGGCAAAAACTGTCGGTCCCGTAGGCAAATCCAAGAGCGGCGGATCGCGTTGAGCACCCGTTGACCTGAGCACCTCAAGCCTTCCCCGCTCGGGACTTTGCGCGCATTTGCCGAAATACACTCGGATCAGGCGCCGGTGTTGGGCGGACTGAGAGGTCATGCATTGATTCGCAATGGCAACCAGAAAATATTCTGGGCCAGGTCAATCGCGACGGGCTCATTTGCAGGTGTAGTCGACCTCCGGCGCACTGGCGCGAAAAGGGTTTGTCAAGTCGTCAGTGTACTGACCCATAAGCAAGCGCTTCTTGGGCAGTAAGTGGGTTCGGAAGAAGCGGCTGAAGCTCGCCAGCCGCTCACCCTTTGGCGTAAGAAGCACGCAACCATGGTCGATGCGGATCGTGCCGGACTGGAGTTGTTCCGTCAGGCGCACATCGACGAGCCGATGCTCCTCGAGGTACTCCTGCGTGAAGACCACCGCAAAGCGGCTTTCCTGAATGCCGCCACCGCGCTGCTGCAGTTTTTCCAAAATGTAGAAGGACAGCGAACGGTCGAGCACCGTCGGCACAGAAATCGCCAGTGCGTAGGCGGTCAGCAGCCAAATCAGCAGCATCTGGGACTTCTCGAAAGCGCCAAAGAGGGCAAAGGTCTTGCAGCGCCAGACGATAGCGCTGGTGGCAAGGGCAGCGAGAATACCGTCTACGATCGCGCTGTAGAACACCACGTCGACCCGGAAAAAGGTGATGTGCAGCCAATAGATCAGGCAGGCGAAGGCGATGAAGATCGTGGAGGCGAACAGAAATTTTCCGGTTTTCATGGGGCGGAGAACACCAGCAATTTGTTACCCAGATAGCTCAACATCGTTTGAATCGTCGTCGCAATCAAGAAGCCGGCTGTGTAGTTCAACCGGAAAAAGTCGGTCCATGCGAACAGCATCAGACCATGCAGGCACGCGATGGGCAGGTACAGCGCCAGGAAGCGCCGGGCTTGCCTACCCCATGGCAACTCTTTGCGACGAAACACGAAATACCGGTTGCCGAGGAAAGACGCCATGATGCCGAACCACGCCGCAATGAAGTTCGCCACTCCCGCCGATGGAATATCAAGCAACTTGAGGTTGACCGTTAGCACGAGGTAGTGCACCGCAGCGGCTGCAAGGCCGTTGACGAGGAAGCGCCCGATTTCCGCACCGCGCGAACCCGAAGGTCTGAATCGCAGGATCACGCAGGAACTCCTTCGCTGTGCTCGACGACGTCAATGAAATGACGATACCCGGTATCCGCAGGCGCGCCCAATTTGCTCACGCCGGTCAACATCAAGCTCATGAGTGCGAGCGAGCCGGTCTGTAGGAAGACCAGCAGCAGGATGCCCAGCGACACCGAAAACCAGCCCGGCGTGGCGTGGCCCGACACCTTGAGGCAAACCGCGATCAGTCCGCCAATGAAAGCCAGCGCGCCCACCAGCGTTGACGCGATGCCCACGCGTACGAGCACGTCTTCGGCAAATACCATCACGCCGCGAAAGCCGTGCAGTGCCAGCCCGACGAAGTTCATCTTGCTCTTGCCGGCGTAACGCGACCCGCGGTCGAGCGGACAATTGATGACGCGAAGGCGGGAGCAAAGCACGCAGCTGGCTACATGGGTCCAGAGTTCCTGCATCGCCGCCAAACGCCGGACCGCCGCAGGCTCGAGTGCCATGAAATTTCCGAAACTGATGCGGCGTCCGGTCAGTATCTTGAACAATCTCTTGTAGACCTCGTAGAACGCCTTGAAGCGCCACGTCTCGACGCGAGTGCGACGGACCGCGACCGCCAGGTCCACGTCGGGAGCATCCAACGCGTGCAACAGGCTGGGAATCGATCCGGGCAGGTCTTCGCCATCGGAATCCATGACCACCACTCGCGCCGCCGGCATGTGCTCGGCGACGTAACTCAGCCCGATGGCGATAGCCCGCTGATGTCCGACGTTCCGGCGAAGGCGCAGCACCGTGCCGGCGAGGCCGCTCTCGCTCAGTTTGCGCACATCGACCGGTTGTCGCACCGAGCCGTCGTCCACCGCCACAACTCGCACGTTGTCACCAAAGACTTTCGCCAGTTCCTGAAATAGCCGGCTGGACGCTTCGCCGTCTTCGAACACGGGGGTGATCACGACCAAAGTGGAGGGGATAGTGTTCATTAACCGGCTGGAAGTGAAAAGGGGATCGGACGCACAGCGCGACCCGAATACGGCCCCCGGGGAACTGGTCTCTCGCCCGACCAGAACGAATATTTCTATTGTGCCGCAGACCAGCGAGGCCGCCGCCGCATGTCGTGCCAGCGTGCCTCACGGAGAATCCGGGACCAAATGCCGAAGCAGGAAACTTAAATGATACTGAAGACCGGCGACATCGCCTTCATCAGCGCCACGTCTTGCTCCGCTGCGACGCCGTAGGGACGTTGCTCGTCAACGCCAAAGACTTTTCCTAGACAATGCGGGCATGACGACGAACATCGACTATGTCGGATCCGAACTGGAAATCTTCTCTCATGCCACCAACTGGAAGGCATACTGGTCCAATGCGATCTCCGGATACCTTGGCAAGTCGGTGGTGGACGTCGGCGCCGGTATCGGCGCGACCGCACAGACGTTGAAGACGCGGCACTTCGACCGTTGGGTCGAACTCGAACCGGATTCCGAGCAAACGAAGAAGATTCGGCGCGCCCAGCTCGAGGGCGCGATTCCTGCGGACTATGAAATCGTCTGCGGCATCTCGCGCGATCTGGATCCTCGCAGCCTGTTCGACACCGCCCTTTATATCGACGTGCTCGAACACATTGAGGACGACCGCGAGGAGTTGGCAACCATTTCAAACTTCGTGAGTCCGGGTGGGCACATCGTGATCGTCGCCCCGGCGCACAACTACCTCTATACCGAGTTCGACAAGAAGATCGGCCACTTCCGGAGATACGATCGCGACTCCCTCATTGCGATAAAGCCTGCAAACTTCGAAGTCGTGAACACCGGCTACCTGGATAGCGTAGGTATGCTTGCCAGCGTGGCGAACAAGTTCTTCCTCAAGTCCGGGACGCCGAGCCTAGGGCAGGTCAAGCTCTGGGACGGCTTCATGGTGCCGATCTCGAGATTGCTGGACAAGGTCTTGATGCATCGGCTCGGTAAGTCGATTGTTTTTGTATTGCGCAAGGCTGCTTGAACGCTGCGTCGTGATCTGCAAGGTGCCTGTCCGGTCGGTGATCATGGACAATGCCAATTCATCGCCTAATCAAAAGAACTCCGCTTCCGCCCACTTGTCACCAGCTTGATCCTTCGCAGAAAGTTGCACGTCAGCTCCAATATCAGGCCACTCGATGCCAATCAACGGATCGTTCCAAACGATGGACCTCTCGTGCGCGGGGGCGTAGTAGTCCGTCGTCTTGTAGAGAAAATCCGCTGACTCGCTGACTACCAGGAAACCGTGTGCAAAGCCCTCAGGCACCCACAACTGCCTGTAATTGTCTTCGGAGAGCTGGACGCCTACCCATTTGCCGAACGTCGGGGACAACCTGCGAATATCCACTACCACGTCGTAAACCTCGCCTCGCACCACGCGCACCAGTTTCCCCTGCGGCTGCTGGATCTGGTAGTGCAGGCCGCGCAGCACTCCCTTGGCCGAGCGAGAATGGTTGTCCTGGACAAAATTCACGCGCCGCCCGACCGCCTCGTGGAACACCTGTTCATTGAAGCTCTCGAAGAAGAAGCCGCGCGCATCGCCAAACACCTTGGGCTCAATGATTAGCACCTCGGGAATCGCTGTCGGCGTGATTTTCACGAGCGCACCTCGTCAGAGAGCAAGCGGATGAGGTACCTGCCGTATCCGCTCTTTTCCAGCGGCTTGGCAAGTGCCTCAAGTTGTTCGGTCGTGATGAAGCCGTGGCGCCAAGCCACCTCTTCCGGACATGCAATCTTGAGCCCTTGCCGATGCTCCAGCGTTGCAATGAACTGCCCGGCTTCCATGAGGCTATCGTGCGTCCCTGTATCAAGCCACGCATAGCCACGCTGCATGATCTGCACGTTCAGAGTTCCGCGGTCAAGGTAGGCCTGATTCACCGCCGTGATCTCCAACTCGCCGCGTGCACTCGGCTTCACCGCCTTCGCGATGTCGACCACCTGGTTGTCGTAGAAATAGAGCCCGGTCACCGCGTAACTGCTCTTCGGCTTGATGGGCTTTTCCTCAATGCTGCTGGCCTTTCCATTCGCATCGAAAGCGACCACGCCATAGCGTTCAGGGTCTTGTACGTGATACGCAAACACAGTCGCACCGGCCTGCTTTGCATCGGCGTCGGAAAGAAGATTCACCAAGTCATGACCATAGAAAATATTGTCCCCCAGCACCAGCGCACTCGACGCGCTTCCGATGAACTTGTCGCCGATGATGAACGCCTGCGCCAGCCCGTCCGGACTCGGCTGCACTGCGTACTGCAGGTTGATGCCCCACTGGCTGCCGTCACCCAGCAGTTGCTGGAAGCGCGGCGTGTCCTGCGGCGTGCTGATGATGAGGATGTCGCGCATGCCGCCGAGCATCAGCGTGCTGAGCGGGTAGTAGATCATCGGCTTGTCGTACACCGGGAGCAGTTGCTTGCTCATCGCCAGGGTCGCCGGGTGGAGGCGGGTGCCGGAGCCGCCGGCCAGGATGATGCCTTTGCGTTGCGTCATGAATCTTTCTTTGTAGTGGGATCAGAGCGTTTCGCGCAGCATGCGCGCGACGCCCGCTTGCCAGCGTGGCAAGACGAGGCCGAAGGTGGTCTGGAGCTTCGCGGTATTGAGGCGCGAGTTGTTCGGCCGCGCGGCCGGCGTCGGAAACGCGCTGGTCGGCACCGGATCCACCGCGCCGGGGCCAGCTTTGAGTTCCACGCCCGCGGCCTGGGCCTGCTCCAGCACGAAGCGCGCATAACCATGCCACGTGGTTTCGCCGCCTGCCACGAGGTGATAGAGCCCGACCTTGCCGGGATCGCGCAGCGTGTCGCGGATCGCGTGGGCTGTCACGTCCGCCAGCAGTTCGGCCCCGGTCGGCGCGCCGAACTGGTCATCGATGACCGTCAGCCGATCACGCTCCCTCGCCAGGCGCAGCATGGTCTTCGCGAAGTTGCCGCCGCGCGCCGCATACACCCAGCTCGTGCGAAAGATCAGGTGCCGCGCGCAGTGCTGCGCGACCAGTTGCTCGCCTTCGAGCTTGGTGCGACCGTAGACGCTCAAGGGGCCCGTCGCGTCGTCCTCTTTCCAGGGCTTGTCGCCACTGCCATCGAAAACGTAGTCGGTCGAATAGTGAACCATGAGAGCGCCAATTTGCTGCGCAGCCTCCGCCACCACGCCCGGGGACGTTGCATTCAGCTTGCGCGCCAATTCAGGTTCGCTTTCGGCCTTGTCGACCGCCGTATGCGCCGCCGCATTGACGATGACATCCGGCCGCACCTTCAGCACCGTCTCGGCCAGTTGATCGGGACGGCTGAAGTCCGCATGAAAGTCCGTGCTGTCGAAATCCAGCGCGACCAGTTCGCCGAGCGGCGCCAGGCTGCGCTGCAACTCCCAGCCGACCTGCCCGCCCTTGCCAAGCAGCAGCACCTTCATGCTTTCGCCTTCGCGGGCGCGCCCGCATATTGCTTCTGGACCCAGTCGCGGTAAGCCCCGCTCTGGACGTTGCGCACCCATTCGCCGTTGGCAAGATACCACTCGACCGTCTTGCGGATGCCCGTGTCGAAGGTCTCCGCCGGTTTCCAGCCCAACTCACGCTCGAGCTTGCGCGCATCGATCGCGTAGCGCCGGTCGTGGCCCGGACGGTCGGTGACATAGGTGATCTGCTCGCGGTAGCTCTTGCCATCGGCGCGAGGGCGGAGTTCGTCGAGCAGTGCGCACACCGTGTTGACGATCTCGATGTTGGGCTTCTCGTTCCAACCACCCACGTTGTAGGTCTCACCGAGGCGGCCCGCTTCGAGGACGCGCCGGATCGCGCTGCAATGATCCTTGACGTAGAGCCAGTCGCGGACCTGCATGCCGTCGCCGTACACCGGCAGCGACTTGCCGGCGAGTGCGTTGACGATCATCAGAGGGATGAGCTTCTCGGGGAAGTGAAACGGTCCGTAGTTGTTCGAGCAATTGGTCGTGACCACCGGCAGGCCGTACGTGTGATGCCACGCCCGGACCAGGTGGTCGCTGGCCGCCTTGCTGGCCGAATAGGGACTGTTGGGCTCGTACTTGTTCTCTTCCGTGAAGGCTGGATCGGATGCCGACAGCGAACCGTAGACCTCATCGGTCGAGACGTGCAGAAAGCGGAAGGCTTCTTTCTGGTCTGCGGGCAGTGCGTTCCAATGGCCGCGCACGGACTCCAGCAAGCGGAAAGTGCCGAGCACGTTGGTTTGAACGAAATCCTCGGGCCCGTGGATGGAACGATCCACATGGGATTCGGCCGCGAAGTTCACCACGGCACGCGGCTTATGTTCCGCCAAGAGCTTGTCGACCAGCTCGCTATCGCCGATGTCCCCTTGCACGAACAGATGGCCGGCGTTGTCCTTGAGCGAAGCAAGCGTTTCAAGATTGCCGGCATAGGTCAGCTTGTCTAGATTCACGACGCCTTCGTCGCTTTGGGCAATCCAGTCGAGAACGAAATTGGCGCCAATAAAGCCGGCGCCGCCGGTAACTAGGATCATCGGAGGTCCCTGTCTGTTTTCGGAATATCGCCTGCCGGCGGGCAAGGCGCGGATTATCCCATCCGAGAATGTTTCAATCGGCAGCTAGACCCCCGCCTCTACACCGGCCCGTCCGACCCCGGCTAGAGTCCCAGAGACCTTCAAGGAACCCACCATGTCCACTCCCGAAGACGACAAACCCGCAGACCGCATCAAAGACTCCGCCCAACAGATCTGGCTCGCCGGCCTCGGCGCCTTCGCCAAGATGCAGCAGGAAGGCAGCAAGGCCTTCGAGGCGCTGGTGAAGGATGGTGTGGGCGTCCAGAAGAAGACGCAGCAGGCCGCCGAGGAAACCCTGGCACAGGCGCAGGCCCGGATGGCCGGCTTCGCGAGCGAATTCGGCACCAAGGCCGCGGGCGGCTGGGGCAAGCTGGAGAACATCTTCGAGGAGCGCGTCGCGCGCGCTCTCGAGAAGCTGGGCATGCCCTCGGCCCAGGAAGTCGCGGCGCTTCAAGCACGGGTTGAGGTCCTCGAGGCGCAGTTGCGCGGCAAGGCCGCGGCCGGCGCGCCGGCCCGTCCGGCGCCGCGCAAGACGGCCGCTCGCAAGTCGCCGGACAGCGCCAAGCCGTCGCAGCGTCACAAGGCCAGCGGCGGTACCTGAACCAGCCTGACCAGCAACTGAGCCCCGTCACCGGGGCGGGGAGGCGGAGATCGCTGCACCGGGCGCGACAGAGTTGCGCTAGAGTCTCCCCCAAGAGACAAAAACGGGGCTCCGACATGGCCAAGAAAGCGCCACGCCGCACTGCGCAACGCATCCTCGAAGCCGCACTTGACCTGTTCAACCGGTTCGGGGAACCGAACGTCTCGACGACCCTTGTGGCCGGCGAACTCAATATCAGCCCCGGCAACCTCTACTACCACTACCCGGCCAAGGACGAGCTGATCAACCGGCTCTACGAAGGCTACGAGACCGAGCTCAACACACTGCTGCACGCGAGCGAAGGTGTGCACGATGTCGAGGACGCATGGTTCTTCATGCACAGCCTGTTCGAGCTCATCTGGCGCTACCGCTTCCTCTACCGTGACTTGAACGACCTGCTGAGCAAGAACCGCCACCTCGAGACGCAATTCCAGCTCGTGCTCAAGAACAAGGCACGTGCGATCCGAACCCTGCTGGCCGGGCTGGGCCGCGCCGGGCATCTCGACATCGACACGCGCGAGGTCGACACTTTGGCGCAGAGCATGGTGGTGGTGCTCACCTATTGGCTCAGCTACGAATACGTACGCAATCCGCGCGAGGCGCTCGAGCCCGGGCATGCCCAGGGCGCCCTTCTTCGCGGCGCCCATCACACGCTGCACTTGCTCGCGCCCTATCTTGCGACGGAGCAACGGCGGCATTTGCTCACACTCAGTAGCGCCTATTCCGGCGAAGATCAACCTGCAACGGTCTGACCCCCCTATCGAATGACCCCACCGGACCTCCAACCACTCCCGCTGCTGTCCGCTGGCGCCCCTCCCGCAACGGCGCCATGGACCCGATTGCCCTACCCCGATGCCCCCAAATTCAACAGCTCCAACCTGCTGACGCACTGGCCCCGCCTGCATGCCGGCCAAGGCTTGCAGCCCCCGGTGCCGGGCCCCTTGGCAGAAGGCTGGGCGCTCTATCACAGCGGGGAGTTCGAGCGAGCCGTGGCGATCGCGCTGACGCACGGCCACGACGGCCTGGCGCTCGCCAACCAGGCCACTGCCATCTATGCCAACTACCTGGAGCCACGCGAATCGGTCCGGCTGGCGCTGTTCAAGCAGGTGGCAGAGCGCGCCACCGCCCAGGTCGCCGCCGAACCCGACAACTGCCAGGCACTGTATTGGCAGGCCTACGCCTTGGGACGCTACAGCCAGGGCATCAGCGTGGCGCGCGCGCTGGCGCAAGGCCTGGGTGGCAAGGTCAAGGGGGCGCTAGAACGAGTGATCGAGTTGCAGCCGCTCCATGCCGATGCGCACGCGGCGCTCGGCGCGTTCCACGCCGAAGTCATCGACAAGGTTGGCTCGCTGGTGGGCCGCATGACCTACGGCGTGCGCGCCGACACGGCCATCGAACTCTTCGAGCGCAGCTTGCAGCTCAACCCTCACTCGGCCAGCGTGCTGATGGAGTACGCCCGAGGGCTGCTGATGCTTCAAGGCGATTCGCGCATGGCCGAGGCCACCCGGCTCTACGAAAAGGCGGCAGCCCTTGAGCCGGTTGACGCTCGCGAGCGCCTGGATGTGGAGCTGGCGCGCGCCGGGCTGTCTGATTGAGGTTTATCGACGACGTCGTCACTTAAGATCCCGTCTTTTGACGAGACCTTGCCGCCATGTCTGACCTGAACGCCCAGTTCGAAGCTGCCCAAGCCAATTCCAAACTGCTTGCCGAGCGCCCGGACAATCCGACGCTGCTCAAGATCTACGGTCTCTTCAAGCAGGCTACCGCCGGCGACAACGCAGAGAAGAAGCCGAGCTTCAGCGACATCGTCGCCCGCGCGAAGTGGGATGCCTGGACCTCGCGCAAGGGCTTGAGCGCCGACGAAGCCAAGCAGCAGTACATCGACCTGATCGAATCGCTGCGCTGAGCCGGTGAGCGATGCCGCCGTGCCCGGCGGCGCGCTTCACAACCAGTCTTTGTCGTTGTAGGCGTCGTCGTCCGCCGGCGCCTTGGCGCCGAGCAAGGCGTCCAGGCTCTGCTGCAAACGCTGCTCGATCTGCTCGCTGAAGCTTCCGTACAGCAAGCCCAGCGTCGCATCCAACGTAAAGGTATCGGCGCTGACCTCGACACTGCCGTCGATGCCGGCCCGGTTGAACTGGGCCACGTCGCAGGTCTCGCCTTCGGCATAGGTGCACTCGATGCCGTAGTCCTCCTCCACCCGCTGCATCCACTGGCGCGCGACCTCGCGCGCGGCGGCCAATCCCAGGCTGTGATTGCGTTCGATGTGAATGTCAGACACCGGGGGCTCCGTTCTTGGTGTTGTTGGGCTTGCAGCACGGGGCCTGCGTTTGCATAAGGTCCGTCGCCGCAGGCGCAGCGGTCCTGAGCGCCTGGTCGCGTCCGTCCTTGGGTAACTTGGCCAGCTGTTTCACGGCAGCGTAGAAGCGCGGCCAGTCTTCGCCCTCGCGCTCGAACAGGGCCTCGAAGCCGGGCACCAGTTCGTCGTAGGCAGCCTGGGCGCCGAAGGTCGCGTTGTTGGCGCGTGCCACCCAGCCGTCGTAGGCGCCCTGCCGGGGGCCGGTCCAGCCGGCGCGCAGCGCGGCGTAGCGCTGGCGAAACGCCTCCATGGCTGCCTTCTTCCTGGCATCGACCGTCTCCCAGTCTTTCGCCTGGGCTTCCTTCGACGTGTAGATCTCCTGCAGCGCACGCCGCGTGTCGGCCGTGAGGGCGCGAAACTGCTGGCGGCGCGCATCGAACTGTGCATATTCGAGCCGAGCCGCGTCGCTGGCATGCGTCTTCAGCCAGCGAGCGCCGCCGATGCGTTCGACTGCTGTCGCGAACGATTCGTTGAACATCGTGTCCCCGGGCACATAGAGCACCTGGTGCGCAAGCTCATGGAAGACGATGCGCGCCAGTTCCCCTTCCGGATAGCCGATGAAAGTGGAGAGCAATGGATCGCCGCCGGCCCAGTTCATCCAGCCGAGCGTCGAGTACGCGGGCACCGGATAGACGGAGGTCTCGAGTCCCTGCGCCTGCAGTTCGGCGGCTTCCGCCTTGGCGGCGGCTTCGTCGTAGTAGCCCCGGTAGCCGATGCAGCCTGCGACCGGGAAGCACCAGGTCTTCAGCGTCAGCGAATGGGGCGACGCCGCAACCACGTTCCAGACCGCGGCGTTGCGATGCAGATCAGCATAGGCCTTGTAGCTGTCGTTGTCGGGCAAGCCGAGTTCAGTCACCGCAAAGCGGCGCACCCGCGTGGTGAGTTCGAGCTTGGCCTTGAGGGCGGCAGAGGTCGTCGGGTCTTCCAGCCACTGGTCCACCGGTCGTGCAGCGCGCATCAGCCCCAGATGGCCGCTGGCCGATTGCCAGTAGTAGCTGACATCGGCGCAGCCCGCGAGCATCGCCAGCCCTGCAACCGTCGCGCATGCCGCGAAACGCCTGCGAGCCGCCATCATGGTGCGACCGCAGCTTCCGCGACGGACTCCACCTCGACCAGGCAGTCGTAGAAGGTCGGACCGCGCCCGATGTCCGTCAGCCGCTGGCTCGTGAGCTGGTTGACGTTGGTGCCGTCCAGTCCCAGTTTGCGCCACCAGATCCCGAGGCCGTGCACCACGCCCGGCCGGGCGCGCCGCGAGACCTCGGCGCGGCAGTGGTGCTCGCCGCGCCGATTGAAGACGCGCACCGTGGCGCCGTCCACGATGCCGCGCGCCAGGGCGTCGGCTTCGTTGATCTCCAGCAGCGGCTCGCCCTCGATCGCGCGCAGGCTGCGCACGTTGACGAAGCTGGAGTTGAGGAAGTTGCGCGCCGGCGGCGAGATCATCGCTAGCGGAAACTCCTTCGAGCTGCCAGCCGGTTCGTAGTTGGGCACATGGTCGGGCAAGCCGTCCTGGCCGTGCGCGGCTAGCCGGGCGCTGAAGAACTCGCAGCGGCCCGACGGCGTCGGGAAGTTTCCTTGGGCGTAGGGTGCATCGGGCAGCTTCAGCGTGGCAAAGCCTTCCGCCTGCAACGCCTCGAAGTCGACCGCCTCCGGGCTGAAAGCGGCGCGACACAGGGTCTCGTCATCGTCGGCGAAACAGGGCTCGTCGAATCCCATGCGCTTCGCGAGCTCGCGAAACACCCAGGTATTGCTGCGCGCCTGGCCGCGCGGCGCGACCGCGGGCTGGTTCAGCATCACGTCGGTGTGACCGTAGCTGAAGTGGATGTCCCAGTGCTCCAGCTGCGTGGTGGCCGGCAGCACGTAGTCCGCGTAGTCGGCGGTGTCGGTCTGGAATTGCTCCAACACCACGGTGAAGAGGTCCTCGCGCGCGAACCCGGCGACCACCTTGCCCGACTCCGGCGCGATGGCGACCGGATTGCTGTTGTAGACGACCAATGCCTCGATCGGATTCGCCGTATCGAGCAGCGCGTCGCCGATCGACGTCATGTTGATCGTGCGCGGGCGCCGGCCCGCCAGCAGATCGGGCCGCTGCAACGCCGCCCGGTCCACCGGGAACAAGCCCGAGCTGCTGAGCAGCAATCCGCCCGCCCGATCGCGCCACGCGCCGACCAACGCCGGCAGGCAAGCCACCGCACGCGCGGCATTGCCGCCGCCGCGCACGCGCTGCATGCCGTAGTTGAGCCGGATGGCTGCGGGCTTGGTGCTTCCATAGGCGCGTGCCAGTTCGACGATCTGCGCCTCCGGCACGCCGCAGACTGCTGCCGCACGCGACGGCGGCCATTGCAAGGCCCGCTCGCGAAGCTGCGCCCAACCCACCGTGTAACGCTCGATGTAGTCATGGTCGAGCCAGTCGTTCACGATCAGCTCGTGCATCAGCGCGAACGCCAGCGCCGCGTCGGTGCCCGGAAGCAAGGCGATGTGCTCGTCGCACTTGTCCGCTGTCTCTGTCTTGCGAGGATCGATGCACACCAATCGTGCGCCGGAACGTTTGGCGGCTTGCGCGTGGCGCCAGAAGTGCAGGTTGCTCGCAATCGAGTTGCTGCCCCAGATCAGGATCAGCTTCGCGTCGGCGAAAAACTCGACCCGCATCCCGACCTTGCCACCCAAAGTAAAACCTAAGGCCTCACCGCCTGCGGTCGAGCAGATGGTGCGGTCCAGCAGCGACGCACCGAGCTTGTGGAAAAAACGACGGTCCATCGATTCGCCCTGCACGAGACCCATCGTTCCTGCGTAACTGTAAGGCACAATCTTTTCCGGATTGTTACTTCTGACTTCATCGAGTCGCGCCGCGATGTCCGCCAGCGCCTGATCCCAGCTCACCGGCTCGAAGAGGCCACTCCCCTTGGGGCCGGAGCGCTTCAGGGGCTGCAACAGACGTTCGGGGTGGTCGTTGCGTTCGATATAGCGCGAAACCTTGGTGCACAGCACGCCCGCCGTGTGTGGATGGGCCGGATTGCCCTGCAGCTTGACGGCGACGCCGTCGTGCACGGTCGTGACGAGCGCGCAGGTATCGGGGCAGTCGTGCGGGCAGGCGCCGAGCACTTGGGTTTCGAGAGTCATGAGTCAAACAGGGGCAGCAGCCAATCGGGCGAGTCTAAGTTGTGCGTCGCGAATGCGCGCGGAGGGGTTTTCATGAAGTTGAATCGCAGGCATTTTTCGATCGCTACCGGGGCAGCAGCGCTCGCCGGCGCCAATTGGGCGCGCGCGCAGAGCGAAACGCCGATCATCCTGGGCCAGTCGGCACCGTTCACCGGCCCCGCCGCGCAACTCGGCATCCAGTTCTACGAAGGCGCCAAGCTCTTCCTGGACCAGTACAACGCGCAGCCCGGCCACAGAGACGTCGCCATCAAGTTCCTGGACGACGGCTACGAGCCCGACCGCTGCGCGGCCAATACCAAGAAGCTGATCGACGACGACGCCTTCGCACTGTTCGGCTACATCGGCACGCCCACCAGCCTGGCCGCGATGCCGCTCGCGGTGAACGCCAAGATTCCCTTCATCGCGCCCTTTACCGGCGCCATGGCCTTGCGCGAGCCCTTCCACAAGAACGTGTTCCATCTGCGCGCCTCGTACAACGATGAGACCGCGCTGATCGTGAAGCAACTCACCCACCTGGGCTTGAAGAAGATCGCGGTCTTCTATCAAAACGATGCCTACGGCAAGGCCGGTCTGGACGGCGTGACGCTCGCGTTGTCACAAATGGACCTCAAGCCGGCAGCGCTGGCCACGGTCGAGCGGAACTCGGCCGACGTTTCCGCGGCGGTCAAGAGCATCGTGGCGGCACGCCCGGACGCGGTGGTCCAGGTCAGCGCGTACAAGTCGTGCGCCGCCTTCATCCGAGAAGCGCGCAAGGCGGGCTACGGTGGCACGTTCTTCAATGTGTCCTTCGTCGGCACGCAGGCGCTGGCCGACGAACTCGGCAAGGACGGCGCCGGCGTGGTCGTCACGCAGGTCGTGCCCTCGCCCTACAACGCGGCGAACGGCATCACGCGCGAATTCAACGATACATTGCGCAAGGCCGGCGGCAACACCAAGGCCAATTTCTCGAGCCTCGAGGGCTACCTGGCCGCGAAGGTGCTGGTCGAAGGTCTGCGGCGCGCACCTGGCAAGGTCACGCGCGAGGGCCTGATCACCGGGCTCGAAAGCATCGACAGGCAACAGTTCGGCGGCTTCGAGGTCTCGTTCTCGCCGCGCAATCACGTGGCATCGAAGTTCGTCGAACTGTCGATGATCACGGGCGACGGCCGGATCCGTACCTAGGCGCCGCGCGCAGCCCTGAGGCGATCCAGCGCGCGATCGAGGAACACCAGCCGGTCCTGGCCCCAGAAGCGCTCGCCGTCGAGGATGTAGGTCGGCGCGCCGAAAACACCTCTTTCCACGGCTTCGGCGCTGTTCGCGCGATAGACGGCAAGCGTTTCCGGCATCTGTTCCAGTGCCTGCAGCGCCGCGCCGTCGTAGCCGTTCTCGTCGGCGACGGCAATGCGCACCGCCGCGTCGGAGGTATCCCGCTCTTCCGCCCACAGCGCGCGCAGCAGCGCGTGCGAGAGCGGCTGCGCGTCGAGCCCCTGCAACTGCGCCGCAATGACCATCCAACCCGGGTACTTGTTCCAGTTCGGATCGCTGGCCGCACCTTTCGGGTAGTGCGCCGGTTCGAGGTTCAGGGCCATGCCGAGGTGATCGCGCCAGCGCGCGAGTTCGAGCGCGTGGTAGGTGCGGCGCGGCTCGGGCCGCGTCTTGAGCGGAATGCCGCCGGTCTGCGGAACCACGGCCTGGAAGTCGTAGGGCTTGAGCGTGAGCTGCACATGGTGGCGGCGCACGATGTCTTGCAGATGCGGGCCGCCGAGATAGGCCCAGGGCGAAGAGAGGCTGTAGTAGCAGTCGAGTGCGATCATGTTCTGGATTATCTTCAGGCAATGGCTTCCGACGACTCCTCTCCCGACGCACTGCCCCCGGTGCCACTGCAATTCATCGCGAGCCCGCGCGACGCGGCGGCGCTCGGGCGCCTGGCTACGCAGGCCCGCGCCGATCTCGAACGCATCAACGTGCCGCCGCCCGCGTGGGTGCTGCCGGCCGAATCATCGACCGCCGAGGCGCCCGTGCTCGACGTTCTGGTCGCCGGCGCCGGCATGTGCGGGCAGACCGCCGCCTTCGCGCTGCGCCGGGAAGGCGTCACGAACATCCGGGTGATCGACCGCGCCGCCCGCGGCGACGAAGGTCCGTGGGGCACCTATGCCCGCATGCTGACCCTGCGCAGCCCCAAGCACGTGGGCGGGCCGGAACTGGGCGTTCCTTCGCTGAGCTTTCGCGCCTGGTACGAAGCCCAGCACGGCGAAGGCAGCGAAGGCTCCGCCGAAGGCACGCCGGGCTGGCTGGCGCTGCACAAGATCGGCCGCGTCGATTGGCGCGACTACCTGCTGTGGGTGCGCGACACCGTCGGCCTGCAGATCGACAACGGCGTGTCGCTGCGGTCGGTGTCGCACGCCGATGGCGGCCGCGTGCTTTTGATCGAGCTGGAGGACGCCCAAGGCCGGCGCGAGATCGTGCGCACGCGGCAACTCGTGCTCGCGCTGGGCCGTGACGGCAGCGGCGCGCCACGCTGGCCGGCGTTTCCTTCGCTGCGGCGTGCCGACCCGCATGCGGCAGGGCGCGTGTTCCATTCCGCCGACCCGATCGACTTCGCGGCCTGGGAAGGCCGGCGCATCGGCGTCCTCGGCGCCGGGGCCTCGGCTTTCGACAACGCCGCCTGCGCGCTCGAAGCCGGCGCCGCGAAGGTGACGCTGTTCGCGCGCCGCACGCAATTGCCGCAGATCAACAAAAGCAAGGCGGCGTCGAGCCATGGATTCCTGCGCGGTTTCGAGGGGCTGGACGACGCGCGCAAGTGGCGCGTCTACACCTACATCTTCGACGAGCAGGTGCCACCGCCGTGGGAGACCGTGCGCCGCTGCGACGCACACGACGCCTTCGAACTGCGGCTGGGCACGCCCTGGGATGACGTCGCACCCGATGAGGACGGCGTCACCGTCACCCTGCCCGACGGCGGCAGCGAGCGCTTCGATGCGGTGATCTTCGGCACCGGCTTCGACGTGGACCTGCTCGACCGGCCGGAGATCGCGCCCTACACGGCGCAGATCGATAGCTGGGCGAATCACGTTTCGGCAACCGAGGCCGAGCATCACCCGGAGCCTGCGCGCTTTCCCTATCTGGGCGCAGGGTTCGAATTGCGCAGCGCGGACCCGGCCAGCTCGCAGGCCGACGCACTGGCGCGCATGCGCCTGTTCAATTGGGGCGCGACGATGAGCCACGGCGCGTTGGCCGGGGACATCCCCGGCCTGGCCATCGGCGCGACGCGACTCGCCCAGGCCATCGCGCGCGACCTTTTCGTGGAGGATGCCGACCGGCACTGGGAACGCCTGCAGGCGCACGAGGAGCCCGAACTGATCGCCACCCGGTGGTACGTGGCGGACAAGCCGTCCGACTGATCCCCGCAGCCCGGCGCAGGTCAGTGCGCTGGGGCTTGCGCCTGACGGTCCTCGATCAGCTTGACCAGCGTGTAGAGCGTGCGATTGACGGGCGCCGGCACACCCAGGGCATCGCCCTTGCGCATCACGTAGCCGTTGAGATGGTCGATCTCGCTGCGCTTGCCGCGCGCCAGGTCTTGCGCGGTGGATGAAAACTGCGATGGCATGGTCTGCGCGATGCGCTCCACCGCTTGCCACGTGTCCCCAGGCACAGTGACGCCTCCCGCACGGGCGACGGCCAGGCATTCCTCCACCACATCGCGCATCACGGCATCCACGCCCACGCCCTGCACGACACGTCCATAGGGAAGCTGCGAGATGGCGGACAAGGCGTTGTAGGCGCAGTTGAGGATCAGCTTGGCCCACAGCGAGCCGATGACGTTGTCGGAAATCTGCGTCGGCACGCCGGCTTCCGCCAGCAGCGCCGCGACCTGCTCGCTGGCCTTCGACGGGGCAATGACCAGTTCGCCACGCCCGTGATGCTTGACATGGCCGGGACCCGCCATTTCGGTGGCCACGTAGACCACCGCGGCAGCCACCTCCTGCGGCACGAGCGCCTGCAGGCGCTCGGCGTTGTCCACGCCGTTCTGCAGCGTGATCACGAGCGCATCGGGCATCAGATGCGGCCGGATTTCCATCGCGGCACTCTCGGTGTCGGTGGACTTGACGCAAAAGAGCACGAGCCCCGCGCCCGCCACCGCGCTGGCATCGGTGCTCGCCTGCATCGGCACATGGGTCCTGAAGCTCTGCGTGTCGAGCAGGAGGCCATCGCGGCGGACGGCCTCGACGTGCTGAGGCCTTCCGATCAGCGTGACTGCATGGCCTGCCCGCGCCAGCATGCCGCCGTAGTAGCAGCCCACCGCACCGGCGCCCATCACGGCGATCTTCATCGGGTTCGATCCCGGGACCTTCATGGGCTCGGCTGTCATGACTGCGTCCGCCGGCCCGCCGCCCACGCCTCCAGCACCGCTACCGCCGCACGGTCGAGTTTCTGCTCCGAAGGCATGGCACGCTCCGCAAGCGGTGCACCCGCCTCGGCACGCAGTTCCTCCACATCGATGGGATGACGAGCCTCCACGGCCACACCCGCAAACGCCTCGCCGGACTGCGCAAGCGAAGCAGCGTAGTAGAGCTTGCCGATGCCCGCGATCCGCATCGCGGCCACGCACAACGCGCAAGGCTCGCACGATGTGTAGAGATCGCAACCGCTCAGATCGACGCTCCTCAGATTCCGACAGGCATCGCGAATGGCCTCGACCTCGCCATGCGAGGTGGGATCGAAATGGGCCACGGAGTGATTGAAGCCCTCGCCCACCACCGTGCCGTCTTTCACGACCACGGCGCCGAATGGCTCGGTGCCCGGCGTATCGAGCGCCTTCGCCGACAGCGCGATGGCGCGCTTCATGAATTCTTCCTGATACATCGTCACTCCTGGTTTCTAGGTCGTTCGAAGGCACCCGCCGAAAGCCGAAGCGATGGCGTGCGCCGGGATTGCGGAGAGATATTGAAGGCCCGATGAGGCGCGCGGGAGCTGTTGCGTCGGGAGCGGAGACAGGGACTAATGCGACGCATCGTCACCACCTCTGCCTTGCATGAACACGGCCCAGATCGCCATTGCCACCTTCGTCTTCATCCTGCTTTCCGTATTCTGGCGCCTCTTGAATCAGCGCAGCGCGGGATCCGCCGCGGCGACGCGCCCCCGACCGGCTCCCTCCATGCCGCGCGCATGCAACCAGGCCGACGTCCGGCAGCTGCTGCACCAGATGTCCGAGTCCATGCGCGCCCGGCTCCACGATGCCGGCATGGCGCTGGAGCTGAAGCTCCCCGCCGACCCACTTCCCGTACTCCTCGATCGATCCGGCATGCAGGAGGTCATTGCGCACATCGTCGAACTCGCCTGCCGCACCATGATGGCCGGGAGCACCCTGCATGTGCTGGGCCGGCTCGACGGCACGCAAGCCGTCGTCAACTTCATGGACTGCGCGCCGGGCACCGATGAGCCTCGTCTCGCACGATGTTTCGACGCGGCGTCCGCCCAGCGCGCGCGGCCCCGCGGCGACTGCGAATCGATCGCGAGCGTCGCCCTCTGCGCGCAGATCGTCGGAGAGCACCGGGGCCGCATCTACGCGGCGCCGTCGCCACTGGGACGCCTGGGCATCACCTTGCGGCTGCCGCTGCAGGGCCTTGGCGCCAGAGCTGCCCCGGTCCGGCTCTAGGGCCTTTGCACACGTTTTCTCCCAGATCGCCACGCACAGTCGGCCCATCGCGTACTTGGCGCATTCCGCGCAGGAGAAACTCAGATGAAAACGGATTCACCACCGACCGACGGCGGCAGGCGTCACATGCTGGGCACGCTCGGTTCGCTGGGCCTGTTCGCGTTGGGCGGATGCGGCGGCGGCGGCACCGACACGTCGACATTGGCGCCGATCATGACCAGCGGCGTCTCCACCGCGGCCACCACGGCCACGACGGCGGCGACCACGAGCACCGCCGCCGACACGACCACGACCTCCAGCGCCTGCCTGGTCGTGCCCGAGGAGACCGCGGGTCCCTACCCCGCCGACGGCTCGAACGCCAGCAACAACAACTACAACGTGCTCGCCCTCTCCGGCATCGTCCGCTCGGACATCCGAACCAACGTCGGCGGCACGGCACAGGTCGGCGGCGCGCCCCTGACGCTCACCATCACACTGACCAACACGAAGACCAGTTGCGCGCCGCTGGCCGGCTATGCCATCTATCTGTGGCATTGCACGCGCGAAGGGACTTACTCGGTCTACACCACGCAAAGCCTGAGCGACAACCACTTGCGCGGCGTGCAGGAGACGGATGCGAACGGCACGGTCAGTTTCACCACCGTCGTGCCAGGCTGCTACGCAGGGCGCATGCCGCACATGCACCTGGAGATCTATCCGAGCCTGTCGAACGCCAAGTCGGCAGGCAGCAAGGTCAAGACGACGCAGTTGGCCTTCCCGACAGAGACGCTGCGCGCCATCTACAACAGTGCCACCGGCTATTCGCAGAGCGTCGCCAACCTGAACGCGATCAGCTTCGCGACAGACAACGTGTTCAGCGACGGCACCTCGCTCGAGATGGTGAACTTCAGCGGCGATGCCACCAGCGGCTACAGCGCGAACATCGCCATCGCGATATCGGCCTGACCGGCTCTGCCCACAGGCATGCCGCACAATGCGGCTCGCCCGCCCGCCGCCACCATGCCTCGCCTGACGCTGTTTCGAAAGATCTTCCTTGCGCTGGCGGTGCTGCTGCTGGCGCTGCTGCTGATCTTCGCGGGCTTCTCGCGCCTCGGCTTGCAGCGCGGGCTCGGTCCGTACGTCGCGGAGATCGAGATCCGCCGCATGGACTGGCTCGCCGAACTTCTCAAGAAGCACCACACGGAGAAAGGCAACTGGGACACCCTGCGCAATGACCCGCGCGCGTGGCACGATGTGCAGATGGGCGGTTTCGGGCCGATGCGGGACATGCGGCCGCCTTCGTGGCAAGGCCGCCCGCCGCCCCGGGATGCGGGTGGGCCTCCGCCCGGCCCGCCACCCGATCTGCTTCCTTCACGCCGCATGCCGCCCCCTCCCCCGCCGCCGGATGCCTCGGGCGGTCCTGGCGGCAATCCGGATTCCGTCTACCAGCGCCTGGGCCTCGTCGACGCCAAAGACGCCTGGGTGGCCGGCGCCAAGGTAGCCCCTTCGATCGCCGCTCGGCTCCCGCTGCGCGAAGGCGACCGGCTGATCGGCACCCTTCTCCTCGCGCCGCTGCAGGGGCTGGAGAGCGATGCCGACCGCGCCTTCGTCGCTCGGCAGTCGAGCTTCGTCATCTGGACCGGCGTGGCGGGCCTGGTCATTGCGCTGCTGCTGTCGTGGCTGCTGGCGCGTCGATGGTTCGCGCGCATCGACGCGCTGACGCAGGGTGCGCAGCGCGTCGCGCAGGGACGTCTGGATGCGCGCGTGCCGGTCCATGGCCAGGACGAACTTGCCCTGCTGGGCCGCACCTTCAACGACATGGCCGAGCGTCTCGATCACATCGAGGCTTCGCGCCGCGCCTGGCTGGCGGACGTCGCGCACGAGTTGCGCACGCCGCTGGCCGCGATGCGTGCCGAGATCGAGGCGCTGCAGGACGGCATTCGCCGCTTCGACGACAAGACCGCGCTTCGATTGCACCGCCAGGTGATGCGGCTCGGGCAACTCGTCGACGACCTGCGCAGCAGCATGCGCGAGCAGGACGAGGCATCGCCGCCCTTTGCGCCGATGTTTCCACTTGCGCTCCTGAAAGAGGCGCTGGCGCTCACGCGCGAACGCTTCGCGCAACGCGGGATCCTGCTCGATGCAAGCGCACTCGACGCGCTGGCGGCCGATCACCAGCCGCTGATGCATGGCGACGCGCGCCGTCTGCACCAGGCTTTCATGAACCTGATCGAGAACACGCTGTCCTACACGGACACCGGTGGCCGGCTGCAGATCGGCGCGCACGTCGACAGCGACCCGGGCGCGCAGCGGCTGGTGCTTCAGTTCGACGACAGCGCGCCCGGCGTCGCGCCCGGCGAACTGCCCCGCCTGTTCGAGCGCCTGTTTCGCGCAGAGGGCTCCCGCAACCGGGCCCTGGGCGGCTCCGGCCTCGGGTTGGCGATCTGCCGCGCCACCATCGAGGCGCACGGGGGTTCGATCGATGCAGCGCCGTCAGCGCTCGGCGGATTGCGCATCACCGTGACGCTGCCGCTGGAGGGAACGTCATGACCCGCATCCTGGTCGTCGAGGACGAGGACGACATCGCCTCGGTGCTCGTGGACTACCTGCGGCACGCGGGCTACGACACCGAGCGCGTCGCCGACGGCGAGAGTGCCCTGGAGCGCATGGTCGCGAATCCGCCGGATCTCACGCTGCTCGACGTCATGCTGCCGCGGCTGGATGGCATGGCGGTGCTCCAGCAGGCACGGCAGCACACGGCCCATCCCGTCATCATGCTCACCGCCCGCATCGAGGAAGTCGACCGGCTGCTCGGCCTTGAACTGGGCGCCGACGACTACGTATGCAAGCCCTTTTCGCCACGCGAGGTGGTGGCGCGCGTGCGTGCCGTGCTTCGTCGCAGCCCTGCCGGCGATGCATCGCCACCGATCCCGAAACGGCTGCTGCTGGACGACGCTCACTGGCGCGCGACGCTCGACGGCGCGCCGCTGAGCCTCACGCGCCTCGAATTCAGGCTGCTCCAGGTGCTGTCGCGCCAGGCGGGCCGGATCTTCTCGCGCTCGCAATTGCTGGACCTCGCCTACGAGGACGCCGCCGACGTGACCGAGCGCGCGGTGGACAGCCACATCAAGAACCTGCGCCGCAAACTGGCCGCGGCCGGGCCGGCGCACGATTGGGTCCGCTCTGTCTACGGCGTCGGCTTCGCGTTCGAAGAGCCCGGCAGTTGAAGCTCCCACATTCCTCCGAAGTTGCCCGCGACCATCGGCAGCAAGGAGATTGCAGATGAACCGAACCCAGGGATGGGGCCTGCTGCCCCTCATCGCCATTCTTCAAGGCTGCGTGATGCCGCCGCCCCCTCCGCCGCCACGGCCACCACCGCCCCACCATCGCGAAGGACGGCCGCCACCGCCTCCGGAATTCATGAAGGCTTGCGAAGGACGGCAGGAGAGCACCAGCGTGCAGATCGCGGGGCGGCGTGGCGAGCCCATCGACGGCATGTGCCAGCGCACTCCGGATGGCCGGCTTGTCTTCGTGCCTGCACCGCCGCACTGAGGCCAAGGGCGCGCCAACTGCTCAGACCCAACCCGCGCGCCTGAAACGGTAGTACAGGTAGCCGCAGCAGCCGACGATGAGCGCCAACGCGACGGCGTAGCCGTAGCGCCAGTCCAGCTCAGGCATGTTCTTGAAGTTCATGCCCCAGATGCCCGCGAAGGCGGTGCACACCGCGAAGATGGCAGCCCAGGCGGCCAGGCGCTTGGTCACCTCGCCGTCCTCGATGGTGACCATCGAGAGGTTGACCTGGATCGCCGTGCCGATCGTGTCCCGGATCGCATCGATGGAGGCGTTGATGCGGCCGAGATGGTCGACCACGTCGCGAAAATAGTCCTGCGATCCCAGGCAGATCTGCGGCACCCGACCGCCGTACAGCCTGCTGGCGCCTTCGAGCAGCGGCGCGACCGCGTGCTTGAGCACCGTGAGGCGCTGCTTCAGGTCGTACAGCCGCTTGATGCTCTCGCGCGCCGCACCCTTGGTGAAGATCCGCTGTTCGATGGTTTCGATCTCGACTTCGAAGGCATCGATGACCGGAAAATAGCGGTCGACCACCGCGTCCATCAGCGCGTAGAGCACGAAGCCCGGGCCGTGCCTGAGCAACTCGGGTTCCCGCTCGCAGCGCTCGCGCACTTCGACGAAGCCGTGCTCGCTGCGATTGCGCACCGACACCACGTAGTTGTGCCCGACGAAGACATCGATCTCCCCAATGCCCAGCCTCGCCGTCTCCGGGTCACTCGGCTCCAGCAGGTGCATGACGGCGAAGAGCGAATCCTCGTACTCCTCGACCTTCGGCCGCTGATGGCCATGCTGGGCATCCTCGACCGCCAACGGGTGCAGGCCGAACTCGGCCTGAAGCTCGTTCAGTTCTTCAGGCGTCGCATCGTGCAGCGCCACCCACACGAAGCAGCCGGGCAGCGAGAGGTAATCGCTGATTTTCGAGACCGGAATGTCGGCGAGCTTGGTGCCGTCCTCGTAGACGACGCAGTTGATGAGCATGCGAAGAGCCCGGGCAGTGACGATGACGAGACCATCTTGCCACGGGCTCGCGCCGCCGCCGCGCGGATCAGAGCTGGCTCATGCCGCCGTCCACGATGATCTCCGTGCCGACGATGAAGGCGGACTCCGTCGCTGACAGATGCAGCACGGTGGACGCGATTTCATCCGGCGTGCCGAAGCGGCCCAGCGGAATTTGCGCCTGGATCTGCGCCGCGGTGGCTTCCAGCGCCGCCGAGTCCAGGCCCAGCTTGCCGTAGAGCGGCGTATGCACCGGGCCCGGGCTCACCACGTTGACCCTCGCGCCCCGCGGCAGCAGTTCGGCCGAGAGCGTCTTCGCCAGCGAGATGACCGCCGCCTTGCTCGCGGCGTAGACCGCGCTGTTCGGCATGCCGATGTGCGCGTTGATCGAGCCGTTGATCACGATGGAAGCGCCTTGGTCCAGCAGCGGGGTCAGCGCCTGGATCTGGAAGAAGACGCCCTTGACGTTGATGTCGAAGGTCTCATCCCAGAAGGCTTCGGTCACATCCGCCAGGCCGGCGAACCGGGCAACGCCCGCATTGAGGAAGACGGCGCTGAGCTTCACGCCATGGCCGGAGAGGGCCGCCGCAAGTTCCTTCGCCGATGCCGGCACGCCCGCATCGTTGCGGATGGCCAGGGCACGAGGGCCGAGTTCCGCCTGCGTCCTTTCCAGCGCCGCGGCGTCGCGCCCGGTGACGATGACCCGCGCGCCTTCGGCGGCGAAGGCCTTGGCGGCTGCGAGGCCGATGCCGCTCGTGCCGCCGGTGACGAGGACTGTCTTGTCTTGAAAGCGATTCATGGTGTGAACTCCAGTGGTTGCGGTGGATATACCGTGATGTGAATGGTCCGCTTTCAGGCCCTCTTTGACGTACCACTGCCGCGACGAACATGTGCGAAGGCTTCGAACATGTGGAGCCCACCATGCCATGATCTCGCCCAACCCGTTCGAGGAACCCGAAGATGCTGTCAGATGACGAACTCGCACTGCTGGAGGCCATTCGGGAAAGCGGCAGCCTCTCCCGTGCAGCCGCCCGGCTGGGCAAGGCGCCTTCGACGATCTCGCACGCGGCCCGGCAGCTCGAGGAAAGATTCGACGCACTGCTGTTCGACCGCCGCCGCTACCGCTTGCAGCTCACACCCGCCGGGCAACTCCTCGCACAGGAGTCGACGAGACTGGCGCTGGATGTGTCGCGGCTCTCTCAGCGTGTTCGGCAGGTCGCCAGTGGCTGGGAGGATCGTCTGTGGATCGTGACGGACGAGATCATCGAGTTCGAGTCGCTGCTCCCGGTGATCGCTGCCTTCGATGCGCTGGAGTCCGGCGTCCCGTTGCGTGTGACGCACGAAGTCCTCAAAGGCACCTGGGAGGCGCTGCGGGACGGCCGCGCCGACATCGTCGTCGGGGCCACCAACGAGCCGCCTGCCATCCAGGGGCTGCGCTGGTTCGAGCTTGGCGTCATGGATTGGGTGTTCGCCGTTTCGCCGCGGCATCCGCTCGCCGAGGCAAAAGAGCCGCTGGTCCGTGACCTCGTCACCGGCCACCGCGCCGTCGTGGTCGCGGACACATCGCGCGGCACCGAAGGCAGTGCCTACGGCATCCACGGCGGCCAGGCGACGCTGGCCGTGCCGACCATGCACGCGAAGATCCTGGCGCAGCGCGATGGCCTCGGCGTCGGCTGGCTGCCTCGGCAGCGCATCGCTTCGCTGCTGCAGCGCGGCGAACTGGTCGAGAAGAACACCGCCGACCCGCGCGAGCCCAACCTCCTCTACGTCGCCTGGCGCGGCGACCATGAGGGCCGTGCGCTGGACTGGTGGCTGGAGCAGCTCAAGCAGCCGCGCCTTGCGAAGCGGCTGGTGCAGGGCCTGGACACGTTCGTGCGCTGAGCGCGAGGTGGGAAAACCGGCCCGTCACGTCCTCACGCGTCAGAGCCTCCAGGCCTGCGGTTCATCCCCTGCAGCAACGGCCCGATGATGTCCACCGGCAACGGGAACACGATGGTCGAGTTCTTGTCGGCCGCGATCACGGTGAGCGTTTCGAGGTAACGAAGCTGCAGCGCCTGCGGATGGCGTCCCAGGATCTCGGCCGCTTCAGACAGCTTCTCGGAGGCCTGCAGCTCGCCTTCGGCATGGATCACCTTGGCGCGCCGCTCGCGCTCGGCCTCGGCCTGGCGCGCGATCGCGCGCACCATGTTTTCGTTCAGGTCCACGTGCTTGATCTCGACGTTGGTCACCTTGATGCCCCAGACGAAGGTTTGCGCCTCGAGCGTCTTCTGGATGTCGAGATTGAGCCGCTCCCGTTCGGCCAGCAGGTCGTCGAGTTCGTGCTTGCCGAGCACCGCGCGCAAGGTGGTCTGCGCGAGTTGACTGGTGGCCTCGAAATACTTCTCGACCTGGATGATGGCCTTCTCGGGGTCGATGACGCGGAAGTACAGCACCGCGTTCACCTTGACCGACACGTTGTCGCGGGTGATCAGGTCCTGGCTCGGAATGTCGAGCACCATCACGCGCAAGCCGACGCGCACCATCTGCTGGATGCCGGGAATCAGGATCACCAGGCCCGGCCCCTTGACCTTCCAGAAACGCCCCAGCTGGAACACCACGCCGCGCTCGTACTCGCGCAGGATGCGCAGCGACGCCGCTGCGAGCATCGCGCCCAACAAGACGATGAAGCCGATGAACACGAAGCTGAAGTTGATGAACATGCGTCACGCTCCGGCCGGGCTCTCCTGGATGTCCTCGGCCACCTGCAAGGCCAGGCCCTGCACGCGGGTCACGCGAATACGCCGGCCGGGGCGCAAACCTTCCGCGCCGCGCACCTTCCAATAGTCGCCCTGGATCTGCGCCCAGCCTTCCCCGTCCGCGAACTCCACCAGTTCGCCGGTGGCACCGACCAATGTCGAGACTCCAACCGCCGGCGGACGCCGACGCGTCCTGGCCGCCACGCCCCCGATCACGAGGATGAATAGCGCCGAACCGACGGCCAGCAATCCGATGAGCCAGAGCGGCACGCCGAAGCCCGGCACGTCGTTGTCGATCAGGAGCAGCGCGCCGATCGAAAACGCCGCGACACCGCCGATGCCCAGCACGCCGAAGGTCGGCAGGAACGCCTCCGCGATGAGGAAGGCCACGCCCAGCAGGATCAGCCCCAGCCCCGCGTAGTTGACCGGCAGCATCTGCAGCCCGAAGAGCGCCAGCATGAGGCAGATGGCGCCCACCACGCCGGGCAGCACGAAGCCCGGATTCGAGAACTCGAAAAGCAGGCCATAGACGCCCAGCATCAGCAGGATCAGCGCCAGGCTCGGCTCGGTGATGACCGACAGCAGCCGGCTGCGCCAGTCGGCCTCGACCACCAGCAACTCGGCGTTCTGTGTCGCCAACCGCATGTTGCCTTCGGCGGTGCGGACTTCGCGGCCGTTGACCTGCTTCAGCAGGTCGGGCACATCCTTCGCGATGAGGGTGATGACGTTCTTCTGCAGCGCCTCCTGGGCGGAGAGGCTGACCGATTCGCGCACCGCCTGTTCGCCCCAGTCCGCATTGCGCCCGCGCAGTTGCGCGAGGCTGCGGATGTAGGCGGATGCATCGGCAAGGCGCTTGGCCGTCATCGCGTCATCCGGCCCCTTGCCGGAGGATTCCGGCTTGCCGGCCGGCGTGGCCGGTGTCGGCATGCCGATGGCGACCGGTGTCGCGGCGCCGAGATTGGAGGCCGGTGCCATGGCGGCGATGTGGCTGGCGTAAAGGATGTACGTCCCTGCGCTCGCGGCGCGCGCCCCGTTCGGCGCGACGTAGGTCGCGACCGGTACCGGCGAGGCAAGGATGTGCTTGATGATGCTGCGCATCGAGGCGTCCAGCCCGCCGGGCGTGTCGATCTGGATCACGGCCAGCCGCGCGTTCTCCGCCGCAGCCAGCTTGAGCCCGCGGCGCACGTAGTCGACGGAGGCCGGACCGATGGCGCCGTCGAGATCCATCAGAACGACGCGGCCGGGTTGTCCGGTCGAGGCGGCGGGAGGCACGGCTTGGGCTTGGACCACTCCCGCCGCGAGGGCGAGGAGGACCAGTCCCATCAACCATGTTCTGGCGGACCTCATCGCTTCATTCTAGGGAGCGCGCGCGGCGCTGTCACATGTCGCATCCGGGTGTTGACACCTGTTCACCGCAGGATTCGAATGCAGCCAAAGCCAACAGCGATTCGCGAGGCGGGGCGGGGAGGAACGACCTGGAGCACTCATCATGCGCAAGAGAGCATTGGCGACGGCGGCGTGCCTCGTTTTCCTGAGCCTTCCTGCCTGGCCCGCGGGCGGCGGCGGTGGTGGGGGTGGTGGAGGCGGCGGGGGCGGTGGCGGCGGAGGCGGGACCGAGGTGAAGAACCTCGATCCCAACTATGTCGCCGGGCAGGCCGCGATCAAGTCGGAACAATGGACCGACGCCATCGGGCGCCTGACGCTGGTCATCCAGATCGATCCGAACAACGCGGACGCGTGGAACCTGCTGGGCTTCGCCTACCGCCACACGGGCGACATGGACAACTCCTTCAAGCACTACGAAAGAGCGCTGCAGCTCAATCCCAAACACCGGGACGCCCACGAATACATGGGCGAGGCCTATCTGCAGGTCGGCCGCGTCGAGGACGCGGAGAAGCATCTGAAGGCGCTCGACAAACTGTGCTGGCTACCCTGCGAGCAGTACACCGAGTTGAAGGAAAAGATCCAGGACTACAAGAAGTCGCACAGCAAGAGTTGATCCGTCGGCCCTGCTCGCTCAGTCGATGCTTATGTTGGCGGCCTTGGCGACCTCGGCCCATTTCACGCGGTTGTCGTGAACGGTCTGCTTGAACTGCGCGGGCGTCTCGATGCGCACGGTGTTGCCCTGGCCTTCGAACTTCTCGCGGAGTTCGGGCTGCTCGAGCACGGACTTGATGGCGATGTTGAGCTTGTCGACGATGCGCGGGTCGGTGCCCTTGGGCGCGAAGATGCCGAACCAGATCGAGCTGTCGAAACCCTTGGTACCCGGGATGCCACTCGATGCGATGGTCGGCACTTCCTTGATGGCGGCCACAGGCTGGGCCGTGGTGACGCCCAGCAGCCGCACCTTGCCCGCCTTGTACTGCTGCAGCACGGTCTGCACCTGGTTCATGATGCAGCAGGTCTCGCCACGCACGACGGAGGTGATGGCCTCGGGACCGCCCTTGTAGGGCACGTGCACCATGTCCAGGCCCAGGCGTGAATTGAATTCGGCAAAGGCCATGTGCGTGCCCGCGCCGTTGCCGGTGGACGCGTAGTTGTACTTTCCGGGATTCGCCTTCACCAGATCGACGAACTCCTTGAGCGTCTTCACGTTCATCACGTCGGCGTTGATGGTGAGCACGTTCGACACGTCGAGCACGGGCGCCACGGGGATGAAGTCGGCCTCGACGTCGAAGGGCAGCTTCTTGTAGAGCGCCGCATTGCTGCCGTGCGTGGCCGCGGTGCCGAAGGCGAGCGTGTAGCCATCAGGCCTGGCTCGCGCCACGTACTCGCTGGCGATGTTGCCGGCCGCGCCCGACTTGTAGTCGATGATGACCGGCTGGCCGAGCTTGTGCTGCAGCGGCTCCTGGATGGCACGGGCCACGACGTCGACGCCGGAACCGGCCGGGAAGCCCATGATCATGGTGACAGGCTGCTGGGGCCAATCGGGCTGCGCAAGGGCCAGGGGCGCCGCGCCGCACAGCGCAATGGCCGAGAGCGCGACAAGACGCCGCGCGCGGCTGGAGAGAGAATCGGACATGACAGTCTTTCGAGACGGATGAGCAGGCCGGAATTGTGGCGTTTTGCTCATGAAGGATCGTGTAGAAGCTTATGCACACGGTCGCCGCACGCGGACTTTTCACCCCACTCCCGATAATCGCGACCCATGGTACGCCCCACCCAACTGATTCATCCCCAACGCGAACCGGCGCCCGTGCGTGCCGCCGCGACCGTATTGCTGCTGCGCGATACGCCGGAAGGCGTCGAGGTATTGATGACGCGGCGCTCATCGACTGCAAGCTTCGCGCCAGGCGCCTACGTGTTCCCTGGCGGGCGCATCGATGAAGGCGACACGACCGCGCGCGCCATCGCCACGCGCCGCCGCACGCAGAGCCGGGTGCAGCTCACGCAGGCCATCGCCGCCGTCCGCGAGAGCTTCGAGGAACTGGGCGTGCTGCTCGCCCACCACCCCGACGGCCGGCCGGTGAGCGCCGAGGAAGTTGCCGCCATGGACCGCAGCACCGCCACGACCACCGTGGCCTTCGCCGACCAGTGCGTCGAACGCGGCCTGCTGCTGTCGACCGACAAGGTCTACACATTCGCGCACTGGATCACCGACCGCGACCTGCCCAAGCGCTTCGACGTGCCCTTCCTCGTCGCCCGCATGCCTGAAGGCCAGACGCCGGCGGCCGACGAGACCGAGCAGTTCGAGCCCTGCTGGGTGCGGCCCGCCGATGCGCTGGAGCGCCACGCGGCTGGCACCTTCTTCATGATCTACCCGACGCTGCGCACGCTCGAAAGGCTGGCCGCCTACAAGACGGTCGACGCCGTGCTCGACGCCTGCGCCAACCGCCCTGCCGGCGAAGGCCCGTTGTGGACCAGTTGTCCGCGCGCCGGGATGCTCGCAGGACAGGAAGCGCGCTACATGGAAACCGACTCGCCCTACGGCGAGCTCGCGATGGTCAGCCCCGACGGCCAGATCGTGCACGCGCTCGACTGGCAGTGCGAACATTCCGTGCCCTTGCTGAAGAACGTGCAGCGCCTGACGGCGCCCAACCCGAGCGCGATGACCGGCCCCGGCACCAACAGCTACATCGTTGGGGACGCCGCCACCGGCTACGTCGTCATCGATCCGGGACCGAACGACTTCGACCATATCGGCCGCCTGTGGCGCACGACGCGTGGCGACATCCGCATGATCGTCTGCACCCATTCGCATGCTGACCATTCGCCCGGCGCCCTGCCCTTGCAAAAGCTGTGCAAGACCCAGCCACCCATTCTCGGGCTGGCCTCCGCGCCGACGGCACGCTCCACGGCGCGGTTCACGCCCGATCGCGAGCTGAAGGACGGCGAGCGCCTGGTCCTGTCCCCGCAGGCGTCCGCCGCCAAGGAAGAAGCCGCGGCGCACACCCATACGCTGCGCGTGGTGCACACCCCGGGCCATGCGGCCAACCACCTGTGCCTGGTTCTCGAGGAAGACGGCCTGCTGTTCTCCGGCGACCACGTGCTCAACGGCAGCACGACCGTGGTCGATCCGCCGGACGGCAACATGAACGCCTATCTCGATTCGCTCGACAAGCTGGACGCCACCTGCGCCGCGGGCGGCGTCGCGTTCATCCTGCCCGCCCACGGCTACGTGCTGGGCGAGGCGCGTGCTGCGATCGCCTACCTGAAGGCGCACCGCCTGAAGCGCGAAGCCAAGATCGCCGCCGCCATGCGCGAACTGCCCGAGGGCACGCCGGAGGACTGGCTGCCCATCGCCTACAGCGACGTCCCCGAACGCATGTGGCCCGTGGCGGCTCGCTCGCTGGCGGCGCACATCGAGCGCATCCAGCAATTGACCCAGCCATGAGGATGCCCCTGTGACCGAAGCCGACGAAGGCATCCGCCTGGCCAAGCGCGTCGCCGCGCTCGCCGGATGTTCCCGGCGCGAGGCGGAACTGCTGATCGAAAACGGCGCCGTGCGCGTCGACGGCGAACCGACGCTGCTGCCGCAATCGCGCGTGCGCCCCGAACAGTCGGTCGAAATCGAAGCCGGCGCACGGCCGCAGCCCGTGGTGCCCGTCACCCTGCTGCTTCACAAGCCCGCCGGCATGCCCACCGACAACGCCCACCGCCTGCTGGTGGCTGCCAACCATCACGAACCCGAACGCGCCGGCCTGCGCTTCCTGCCGCGCCACGTCGCGGCGCAGCGCTGCATGACACCCCTGGAAACCGGCGCGAGCGGCCTCGTCGTCTTCACCCAGGAGTGGCGCGTCGAGCGCAAGCTGCAGGAAGACGCCGGCATCCTCGAACACGAGGTCATGGTCGACGTCGCCGGCCCGGTCGGTCCCGAAACCCTGGCGCGCCTCGAACGCTCTTCCGCCCGCGTCAGCATCGGCCAGCAAGCCGAAGGCCACACCGGCCTGCGCTTCGCGCTCAAAGGCGCCCGCCCCGGTCAGATCGCCCACATCTGCGACGACGCCGGCCTCCAGATCCTCGCCATGAAGCGCATCCGCATAGGCCGAGTCCCCCTGGCCGGCCTGCTCCCCAACCAGTGGCGCTACCTGACCCCCACCGAACGCTTTTAACAGGGGAAAGAGGTCCGCCGGAACGGCCGGACCTGTTCGGAAGGGCCGCCGCGCCCGGCAGGAGGTTAGCGAAGCGAAACGAAGTGCGCGAAGCCTGGGGGCGAGGCAAAAAAGGTGTGAAGCCCGCCTTCCGAAAATTTACTGTTTTCGGGGTCTGTCGCTAGTCGTCGTCTGCGAGTGAGAACGGGGTCAAATCGGTACGAATCGCTTCAAAGTATTCGTACCGGGTTTTCTCAACTTTTCACTCAGTTCTAGAGGATTTCCTAGATGGCTACGACGACGATGAAGATGACCGAGGCGACGGTACGCGATGCCGCGCCGGGTGAGTACTGCGATAAGAAGGTGCCGGCGTTCCGGCTCTCGGTGGGCGACAAGGGCCGCTCGTTCGGGGCGCGGCTTTGAGAACGGTATGGGTCGGCGTGCCGGGGAGGCGATCCGGGATATGCGTGTCCCGAGGCGCGAAGGGCATGGCGTGGATCGGGAGCGAGCGGTCATCGTTGTATTCCCCCGGCCAGTACCGCCCTCTATTCTCGGCACGCTTGAACTGCGCAATATCTTTAATAAGTTGGCGAGCTAGGGGCTCAGGGCATTTCCCTGTACGGACAGCCTCATAAAGAAGTGTCTTGAATCCTGGAGCGAGCATCGTTTCCATTGCTTCGGGATTGAGACAATTGGGAATAGGCATTTAGACTCCAATTCGAGAGTGGCGCTATATACGCCTCGCGTCGATAAAAGTCTAGTCTTTTTACCGAATGAGCGCAAATTGAATTGCGTAAATAATAGTTGCCGTTGAATTAACATAGACGAAGGACGAGCCGGATGCACCAGCTTTGGGCGATCTGCGCACAGGACTTCAAATTTCACCGTCCTTACAAAAGCACCCAAAAGTTCTCTTCGCATTTTGAAAATTCGGGATGACACTACCGCTCCACCAACTCGGAGGGAATTCCCATGAGAGCATTTAACGCACGGCCCGTGCGAGCCACTGCTTTTGCCTTCGCTTCCGTATTGGGTCTAGCAGGCCCCGCTTTTGCCGACTTCACTGTTGAATTCCCCGATCCGTCTGCAGGCCTCCCAGCAGGGTGCCCGGGCTTTACCCTGAGAGTTCAGGGCATAGGTGATTCTCCTCCGGTAAGGAGAGACACCTCGGAGATGCTGATAACGGCTGGCCGAGGCGCCCAACTGACGTTCACCAATCTCACCAATTCGCAGACTCTCACATTGAAATCCAACGGGTCCGTAAGTAAGTCATCAAAAAACGCCGACGGTACTTTCACGGTGCAAAGCACGGGTCATAACGTCATTGTGATGTTCCCAAGCGATGAGCCGGCTGGTCCCTCGACCACGCTTTATGCGGGCCGAGTCACATACATTCAGGACGGCACCCACACCACGATTTTAGGCACGAGCGGCAAGTCAGTCGACATTTGTGGCGCCTTGAAATAGAGGCTTGTAGCGCTGCATATTCTGTATGCAGTGCATTTCGACCTGACGGGGGGACCCAGCCGCTGGATGGCCCCCTCGCCGTGAATGCTCCCCCCATCCAACCTAGCCGCCGATCGACATTGATTCCACGCCACGCCGGCCTAATTGCTTGGCTGGCTGCGAATTGGGTCCAACCATTGGCAAGAGGATTACGTCGAGATATGGCCCCGCCCCGTCGGTGCATCCAGCTATTTGCTCGGCCCATCGGCGCATTGAGTGCCTGCGCGGCTCGGCGTGAAGCTCGTCGCTTTAAGGTTGTCCTTACAGGACAGTGACTTAGCTGGCCGTCGCTAGGCAAAGCGACTAGGAAGTGAGGCCGAATCGTCTAGGCAGCGTTTCCGGCCCGAAGCCTCGCTAGGTATCGTCGCCGCCGCTTCGACGCTGCGTAGGGCCCTTCTCATCGGTCGCATCGGGGCTTTTAAACGGGCTCGCGTATCGCGGGAACGCCGAGGCGGCGGCGGGCTGCTTGGCCTCGGCTAGAACCTGCTTTGGGCCTGGCTCTACCTTGGTCGTCTCGATGTCCTCAATGAGGCGTCTGCCCTACTTGGTAGCTGGGCCGTCTCTTCGACAGCCATGGGAACTCGGCCTGACTTGCTCTAGCGTCTGCGCGTGGTTCTCGTAGGTCACTACCCGGCGCACAGGGCCCTCGACTTGGCGAAGGATGACCTTGTTAAGCAGCGCCGGGTTGCGCTTGAGGTAGTCCTTGCCACCTAGCTCGACATACGCCTGTCGGCTGTGGATCGAGAGCATGTCGGTCAGCGATTGCTCGATGGGGATTACCTCGTCAATTTCCGGGGGTGGCCTTTCCTCGCCCACGTCGCCTGCTTCGCACTTCTCATCGAGGTAATCCTGATAAGTCCATGTCGTCATGCTTCGTACTGACCCGCCCCGCTCGGCTCAAGAAGAAGTTTCTTTCAGGGGTTGTCTTGTGCTCGAAACTAGCCGCCAGGTTGCCCTAGCGGTTTTCCTAGTTCAGCCTCAAACTTGAGACCCCCAGTTCACTCGGGGACGGCGAAGAAAAGTGTGAAGCCCGCCTATAAGCCGGATTCTGTGCACCAAGGCCACTTGCGAGACCTCGGCGTGACCGCCATTACTCTGGGCCGTTTGTCGCCAAACGGCTCGGTGCCACCTACCCGCCAGCTCTGCGGAACCACATCGACGCTGGCCTACTTGGTGTTGCTGCGCGCAGAGATTGCCCGTTTCACCCGACCTGGGTTGCCCCCGGCCGACTCGTCTCTGTTGCTCTGATCCTCACCTCACGGTGGAGAGCGGTTAGCTCCTGCGCTGTCCTGTGCAGTCCGGACGTTCCTCCAGTGCGCTCTTTCGAGACATGCACCAGCGGCGGTCCGGCGTGCTTCACCGGGCGATTATCGCCACAATGGCGGTCCAATTCTGTTCCCCCGGGCCCAAGGAGATTGCATGAAGGCAAACACCATTCTTCAAACCATCGGCAACACGCCGCACGTCCGCATCCAGCGCCTGTTCGGCCACGCGACGCAACAGGTCTGGATCAAGTCCGAGCGGGCCAACCCGGGCGGTTCCATCAAGGACCGCATCGCGCTGTCGATGGTCGAGGATGCCGAGCGGTCCGGCGCGCTGAAGCCCGGCGGCACGATCGTGGAGCCTACGTCCGGCAACACCGGCATCGGCCTCGCGATGGTCGCGGCCGTCAAGGGCTACAAGCTGATCCTCGTGATGCCCGACAGCATGTCGGTCGAGCGCCGCCGGCTGATGCTGGCCTATGGCGCGACCTTCGACCTCACGCCGCGCGAAAAGGGCATGAAAGGCTCGATCGCCCGCGCCGAGGAAATCGTCGCCGGCACCCCCGGCGCATGGATGCCGCAGCAGTTCAACAACCCGGCCAACGTGGCGGTGCACGAAAGCACCACGGCGGAGGAAATCGCAGCCGACTTTCCGGAGGGCATCGACGTGCTGATCACCGGCGTGGGCACTGGCGGCCACATCACCGGCTGCGCCCGAGTGCTCAAGAAGAAGTGGCCGAAGCTGCAGGTCTTCGCGGTCGAGCCGGTGGCCTCGCCCGTGATCTCCGGCGGCCAGCCATCGCCTCATCCGATCCAGGGCATCGGCGCGGGCTTCATCCCGAAGAATCTCGATACCGAGCTGCTCGACGGCGTGCTCCAGGTCGATGCCGAACCCGCGCGCGAAATGGCGCGCCGCTGCGCCCGCGAGGAAGGCATGCTGGTCGGCATCTCGTCCGGCGCGACCCTCGTCGCGATCGCGCAGAAGCTGCCCTCGCTGCCGCCCAACGCCGTGGTGCTGGGCTTCAACTACGACACCGGCGAGCGCTACCTGTCGGTCGACGGCTTCCTGCCGGCCTGACCCCGCACCGGCGGCGCCACGCAGCGTTGCCGATAATCGGCGTCCCTGCTTGATAAACACAAGCCCACGACATGCTGAGAATCTCCGAAATCAAACTGCCGCTCGACCACGACAGTGCGGCACTCCCGAAGGCCGTCGCCACCACGCTGGGCATTTCCCCCGAGGCGGTGAGCGACATCCACGTCTTCAAGCGCAGCTTCGACGCCCGCAAGGCCGATCTGCTGCAGGTCTACATCGTCGACGTTGCGCTGGCCGATCCGGCGCTCGAAGCCCAGGTCCTTGCCAGGTTCGCGGAGAACCCGCGCGTCGGCCCCACGCCCGACATGACATGGCGCGCACCGGCGCAGGCTCCTGCTGAATTGCCTCTGCGGCCGGTGGTGATCGGCTTCGGTCCCTGCGGCATCTTCGCTGCGCTGGTGCTGGCCCAGATGGGCTTCAAGCCCATCGTGCTGGAGCGCGGCAAGACCGTGCGCCAGCGCACCAAGGACACCTGGGGCCTGTGGCGCAAGAGCGTGCTCAACCCCGAGTCGAACGTGCAGTTCGGCGAAGGCGGTGCTGGCACTTTCTCCGACGGCAAGCTCTACAGCCAGATCAAGGATCCGCGCTTCCTCGGCCGCAAGGTGATGGAAGAGTTCGTCAAGGCCGGCGCGCCACCGGAGATCCTCTACGTCGCGCATCCGCACATCGGCACCTTCAAGCTGGTGAAGGTGGTGGAGAACATCCGCGAGCAGATCGTCGCGCTCGGCGGCGAGATCCGCTTCGAGCAGCGCGTCGTCGACGTGCTGATCGAGGACGGTCCGAAGGGCAAGCACCTGCGCGGACTCACCGTGCTCGACCAGCGCACCGGCGAGCGCAGCGAGATGCGCGCCGACCACGTGGTGATGGCGCTCGGCCACAGCTCGCGCGATACCTTCGAGATGCTGCACGAGCGCGGCGTGCACATCGAGGCCAAGCCCTTCTCGATCGGCTTCCGTGTCGAGCATCCTCAGGGTCTGATCGATCGCGCCCGCTGGGGCCGGCACGCCGGCCATCCGCTGCTCGGCGCGGCCGACTACAAGCTGGTGCACCACGCGGGCAATGGCCGCTCCGTCTACAGCTTCTGCATGTGCCCGGGCGGCACGGTGGTGGCCGCGACCAGCGAGCCAGGCCGCGTCGTGACCAATGGCATGAGCCAGTACTCGCGCAACGAACGCAATGCGAATGCGGGCATCGTGGTGGGCATCGAGCCGCGCGACTATCCGGGCTGGGAAGACGGCCGCATCGGCCCGGCGCTGGCGGGTATCGCGCTGCAGCGTCAGCTGGAATCCAACGCCTTCGTGCTCGGAGGCGGCGACTACCGCGCGCCGGGCCAGTTGGTCGGCGACTTCGTCGCGGGCAAGCCGTCGACGGCGCTCGGCAGCGTCGAGCCGTCGTACAAGCCGGGCGTGACGCCGGGCGACCTCCACGCCGCGCTGCCCGCGTATGCCATCGAGGCGATGCGCGAAGCCTTCCCGGCCTTCGGACGCAAGATCAAGGGCTTCGACCTGCACGACGCCGTGCTGACCGGCGTCGAGACGCGCACGTCCTCGCCCATCAAGATCGCGCGCGGCGAGGATTACCAGAGCCTCAACGTGCGCGGGCTGTATCCGGCCGGCGAAGGCGCGAGCTACGCGGGCGGCATCCTGTCGGCGGGGGTCGATGGGATCAGGGTGGCCGAAGCGGTGGCGTTCGGCATCACGCAAGCCGACTGATACGTTCGGCCCCGCCCACGAAAAAGCCGCCCGAAGGCGGCTTTTTTGCTGCAGCGGCCGATCAGCCCTGTGCGTTCTGGAGCGCAGCGATGCGCTCCTCGATCGGCGGGTGCGTTGCAAACAGGCTGCCGAGCTTGCCGGTGATGCCCATCGCCTCGACCGACTTCGGCAGTTCGCCGGCCGGCAGGCCGCCCAGGCGGGCCAGCGCGTTCATCATCGGCTGCTTGCGGCCCATCAGCTGCGCGGCACCGGCATCCGCGCGGAATTCGCGCTGGCGGGAGAACCACGCCACCACGATCGCGGCGGCGAAGCCGAGCACGATGTCGAGCACGATGGTGGTCACGAAGTAACCGATGCCGGGACCGGAAGAACGCTCGTCGTTGCGGCGCAGGAAGCTGTCGACCGCATAGCCGATCACCCGCGACAGGAACACGACGAAGGTGTTCATCACGCCCTGGATGAGCGTCATCGTGACCATGTCGCCGTTGGCGACGTGCGCGACTTCATGGCCGATCACGGCTTCGACCTCTTCGCGCGTCATGTTCTGCAGCAGCCCGGTCGACACGGCCACCAGCGACGAGTTCTTGAACGCGCCGGTGGCGAAGGCGTTGGGCTCGCCCTCGAAGATGCCGACCTCGGGCATGCCGATGCCGGCCTTGTCGGCGAAGTTCTTGACGGTCTGCACGATCCAGGCCTCGTCGGGCGATTGCGGGTCGTTGATGATCCGCACGCCGGCCGACCACTTGGCCATCGGCTTGCTGATGAGCAGCGAGATGATTGCGCCACCGAAGCCCATGATGAGCGCGAAGCCCAGCAGCGCCGTGAGGTTCAGCCCGTTCGCCGTGAGGAAGCGGTTGACGCCGAGCAGGCTGGCGACGACGCCCAGCACCGCCACCACCATGACGTTGGTCAGGACAAACAGAAGGATGCGTTTCAAGTTGGATTCTCCGTGGGGAAACGAGGTGCACAGATGGGGGCCGGGCGGCGCGCTTCAAGCGCCACCCTGCAGGGCCGTTTGGGTTGGACTTGGTTCTGGGACCCTGCGCGGACGAAAGACCTCCGAGTCATCATAGAAGGAAAAGTTCTCGTTTTGCTTCCACCAGCCGGGCACACCCAGCACTGGCAGCGGCACGAAAGGCTTGGTCGCAAGATGCGCCGAGTCCAGGGCCGAGATGATGGATGCATCGTCGGCCTTGATCGAGGGAATATCCCCCGGTCCCATCAGGACATGCGCGGTGGCCGCCTTCCTCGGCGACGCCAGCTTCTCGAGCAGCGCATGGCCGAAGACGAGCAGGCGCGCCTCGCGCCACAACCCACGCCGGGCGACGAAGAGCCGCTGCCAGTCCCGCGCGATGAGCGCCTCCCACAACGCGGGCGGCGCTTCGAGCACGGCGCCGTTTTCATCGAACAGGGTCAGCGCATCGCGCAACGGGCCGCGCGTGGCGCCGACGCCGGCACGCGCGATCTCGGTCGCCTGCAATTCGTTGAGGCGCCGCTTGGCTTGCGGAAAATGCAGCCAGACCAGGCCGTTGAAAAGATCGTGCAGGTTGTCGCGCGTCGGGACGCATGCGGTGCGAAAAATGAAGGCTTCATACGCTTCGCCGACCGGTGCGCTGTCCCCCGGCACGAATCGCAGCGGACCGGCGGGCAGGTCGATGGCGACCGACTCGGCGGACAGGGTTTCCGCCACGCCGGCGCCCTGCCCGGCGCTCTCCAGAACGCGCGCGGCTCGTGGCGCGTAGGGGGCCAACCAAGGCTGCGCGGCGTCGGCGGGATTCACGACGGCACGGGGCCGACGTACTGCACCTTGTTGGGCGTCTTCTCCGGTGTCAGCAGGAACAACTCGGGGTGTTTCTTGAAAAGCTTCGGCGAACTCGCGCTCTTGCCCAGCAGCTTCGCGGCGCGCAGCCGTTCCGCAGCCACGTTGAGTTCCACCTTGTTGCCCATGCCCAGTTCGGCGACCGCGTCGAGGATGCGGATGACCTCTTCAGGCAACACCGGCGCGGGCGGCGCGGCCCTGGGCGCCACGGCCTTCACGCGCCGCGGGGCCCGCTTGGCAGCGGTCTTCGCCACCGCCGCCTTCGGTGCCTGATGGTGCTGGAGATCGATGAAGCTGTCGTAGATCGCCACCGTGTCGTCGCCGGTCTTGCCCTGCTGGCCGATGCCGCAGACGCGGCAGCCTTTTTCGCGCAGCCGGATCACGAGCGGCGCGAAGTCCGAATCGGAAGACACCAGCACCGCGATGTCCGGTCGCTCGGCCACTGCGAGATCCATGGCGTCGACCGCGAGCGCGATGTCGGTGCTGTTCTTGCCGGCGGAGAGATTCACCATGGGCCGCACCGAAAGCCGCTTGAACAGGCCTTGCTGCTTCATCGCGGTCTCCGCATTGCAGTAGGCGCGCCGCACATGGATGGCGCCGTGCTCGGTCATCGTCCGCTCCACGGCCTGCTCGATCACGTCGGCGGAGACGTTGTCGGCGTCGATCAGCAGCATCACACGCGGCGGCGTGTTCACGCGAGCCTCCAGGCGACCGTTTCGCCGCCGCGCAGCGGCTTCAGTGTGGCGTCGCCATAAGGCACCGTCTCGGGCACGGTCCAGCTTTCGCGGCGCAGCGTGATGGTGTCGGCGTTGCGCGGCAGGCCGTAGAAGTCGGCGCCATGGAAGCTCGCGAAACCTTCCAGCTTGTCGAGCGCACCCGCGTTGTCGAAGGCCTCGGCGTACAGCTCGATCGCGGTGAGCGCTGTGTAGCAGCCGGCGCAGCCCACCGCATGCTCCTTGAGGTGTGCGGGATGCGGCGCGCTGTCGGTGCCCAGGAAGAAGCGGTCGCTGCCGCTGGTCGCAGCCTCGACCAGCGCCACGCGATGCGTCTCGCGCTTGAGCACCGGCAGGCAGTAGTAGTGCGGTCGGATGCCGCCGGTGAAGATGGCGTTGCGGTTATAGAGCAGATGGTGCGCGGTGATGGTGGCGGCGGTGAAGCGGCTCGCATCGCGCACGTACTGGGCGCCCTCCTTTGTCGTGAGGTGCTCGAACACCACCCTGAGTTCGGGGAAGTCGCGACGCAGCGGGATCATCACGCGGTCGATGAACACGGCCTCGCGGTCGAACAGGTCGATCGCCGGATCCGTGACCTCGCCGTGGATGAGCAGCAGCAGGCCGTGCTTCTGCATCGCTTCCAGCGTGGCGTAGGTCTTGCGGATGTCGGTCACGCCGGCATCGCTGTTGGTGGTCGCGCCTGCGGGGTAGAGCTTGAGTGCTCGCACGCCTGCCGCTGCGGCGCGCTCGATTTCCTCGGGCGCGAGCTTGTCGGTGAGATAGAGCGACATCACTGGCTCGAAGCGGACACCAGCGGGCACCGCTTCGAGGATGCGTGCACGGTAGTCGATGGCCTGCTGCGCCGTGGTCACGGGCGGGCGCAGGTTCGGCATGATCAGCGCGCGGCCGACCTGGCGTGCGGAATGCGGCACGACGGCTTGGAGCGCGGCGCCGTCGCGCACGTGCAGGTGCCAGTCATCGGGGCGGGTGATGGTGAGGGTGTCGGCTGGGCTAGTCATGGGCAGGATTGTCCCATCGCCGTGCGCGGCCCCGCGTGAATCAGGCCCGCGTGCGCCTCAGGCAGCGCAGGCGCGCGCCGCGCCGAGGATCACGTCTTCGGAGGGCAGCTTGCCGATGCCGGGCAAGCCCTCTGCGGCGCACTCGATTTCCGCCCAGCGCACGATGCCGTCGCGATCGATCATGAACTGCGCCTTCAGTTGCGGCCATTGCTTGTCGACTTCACCCAGGTCGGTCGGCGTGCAGGCGTAGCCGTCGAGTTCGCCGATCACCTTGGCGGCCTGGGAAATCGGCAGCGGTTCGGGCAGATCGCCGAAAGGATTGACTCGGACCTCATCCAGCTGCTGGAGCAGCTCGGGCGTCGACTCGGGCTTCGGAACCCCGAAGGCGCGGTGGGTCGACAGCTCGGGGTCGGATGCCAGGCGCAGCCGCGTCGGCCTGAACTTGAAGTACAGCCGCGCGTTTTCGGGTTCGGTCGCCACGACGGCCAGTGTCTCGACTCCCACCGCCTTCAGCTTCTGTTCGAGCGCGCCGAGCTGGACGAGCTGTCGTCGGCAGAACGGGCACCACAGACCCACCATCAGCGCGAGGAACACCGGGCTGCGTCCGCGGTAGTCGGCGAGCGAAACGGTCTCGGGCCCGGCGACTGCCGGAAGGGAGAAGTCGGGGGCCGGGTCGCCCGGCGCCACGGGATGATTCATCACGAATGCCATGTCGAGGCTCCTTCAGGCAGGTTCAGCAGAGGAACGGAAGCACCATCAGGGCGTCGGGCTCGAGGCCGGCGCGCTCGCATACCGCTTGTGCCAGGGCGAGGTAGGTTTCCGCCTGTGCGGGGCTCCCGGCATCGAGGTACAGCGTAGCCAAACCATCGTAGCAGGGAAAGAGCAGTTGAGGCTCGTCGATCCGCTCGGCCAATTGCAACGCTTCCTTGTAAGAAGCGAAGGCGCGCGCACTATCGCCATGGCACTGATATATCTGGCCCAGCACGATCAGCGGCACCGCAAGGTGATCGAGCAGTCCCAGGCGGCGATCGAGGCTGGCGGCGGCACGCGCAGCCTCGATGCCCTCGGCCTCGCAGCGGTTGGTCAGCGCGCAATAGGCGACCGCGAGATTCGCGTAGAGCCGTGACTGGAAGCCGAGGTCGCCCACTTTCCGGGCAGTTTCCAGGCCGCGCAGGCAGGTCTCGATGCTGCGCTGCGGGTCGAGCGACGCATACAGCACGCCCAGGTTGGTGTAGCCGCGGCAGGCCGCCTGCAGCATATTGTTCGCCTCGGCCTGCGCGACGCTGCGTTCGACATGCTCCACCGCCTCGGCAGGCCGTCCCAGCCGTGCCAGTGCCACGCCGAGCGTGTTGCAGGCCTCGGCGCGCACGACGCTGGCCTCCCGCTCGCGGCCCGTGGGCTCGGAAGGCACCTCCGCCAGGGCGCGCTGAGCCAGCGCGAGCGCGGTGTCGTTGTCGCCGGCCCGGAAAGCCAGCCGGCCCATCTCCTGGAACAGGTGCGCGCGTTCGATCCGGTCGCCTTCTTCGCCCAGGCGGTCGAGACCGGCGCTGAAGCAGGCGCTGGCGCGCTCGCGCTCGCCGGCCTCCCAGTGCAGGCCGCCCGTCTTGCGCAACACGCGCGCGGTGCGGACCGGATCGTCTCGCCGTTCGTCCGCGCGCTGGACAACCGCATATTGGGCGAGCGCATCGGTGCGCCGCCCCTGCAGGCCGAACAGGTCGGCCAGGCGCTCGCGCGCGTCGAGTTCCGCCGTCTCGACCTCGGCCTTCGCGGCAACCGTGTCGACCGTCGATTCGTCCAGCGTGTGCAGCGCGCGTTCGTAGTGGCGAATGGCGTCGTCGTTGGCGTAGACGGCGCGCGCCCAGTCGCCGGCGGCCACGAGGTAGCGAGCCCCGCGTGCCTTGTCCGGCGACAGGCTCCAATGGTGCGCCAGCGCCTCCAGCTCGACCAGACGCAGGGGGCTGCGCGCCTGCTCGTCGATGGGCGCCTGCGCGTCGACGCCCAGCACGAATTCCAGCGCGAAGCCGGCACGTTGGTGGAGTTCGGTGCGCCGCGAGAGCAGCAGGTTCTGATAGGCCACTTCGTGCAGCAGCGCATGGGTGAAGCACCAGCCTTGCCCATCTGCCCGGATGAGGTCGGCGGCCGCGAGCCGATGCAACGAGGCTTCGACCGATCGCGGCTCGCTCGCGATGCGTTGCAACAGCGCGCCGTCGAACCCGACTCCCCACACCGCCGCTTCTTGAAGCACCCGCCGGTCGTCCACGCCCAATCCGTCGATGCGCGACAACAGCAGCCCGTACAGCGTCGGCGGAACATCCACGCTGTCGCACGGGTCCTCGCAGACCCAGCGCCCTTCCTTTTTCACCAGCAGGCCGCGCCCGGCCAGGCTGCGAACGATCTCCTCGACGAACAACGGGTTGCCTCCGGCACGCGCCGCGACGAAATCGAGCACGGGCGCCAGGTCATCGTCCGCGGACGCTTCCAGCAGGTGACGCACGAGCGATCGAGACTCCTGCTCGTGGAGCGGACCCAGCTCGATCACGGAGGGTTCGGCCCGCTCGGTGCGCAGCGAACGCGCATCGGGACGCTGAAAGACCAGCACCATCAACGGCCGGTCCGCGAGTTGGTCGACCACCTCGCCCAGCAGATCGACGGACGCCGCATCGGCCCAGTGCAGATCGTCGACCACGACCATCACCGGTTGCTGCGACAGCCGGCGCTCGATCAGCGCCCGTGCTGCCAGGGTGATCTGGCGCTGGAGTTGCTCGGGTTCGATGTCGCGCGGCTTCGTGTCCTGGATGCCGAGCAGGTAGTTCAGCACCTTCCCCACTGCATCGGCTTCGTCGGCGTTGGCGCCGAGGGACGTCAAACCCTCTTGCAGCTTGCGCCGGGCCGATTCCAATGACTCCCCCGCATCCACGCGGTACGCATCGCGAAACAGCGCGCCGAAGGTGCCATAGGTGGGCTCGCCGAGCGATGAACAGTTGGCGCGACGAACGCCCGTCGCCGTCAAACGTTCGTCGCCTTCGAGGCGCGCGAAGAACTCGGCGAGCAGCCGGGACTTGCCGGCCCCGGCCTCGCCGACGACGCTGACCACCTGCGCCTTCCCGCCCTGCATGCGGTCGAACGCAGCCAGCAGACGTTCGACCGCATCGCCGCGCCCGACCATCGGCGCCGCGAGCCCGAGGTCGGCGAGGCCGCGGGCGGAGGCCAGTTCCGTGCGCACGCCGATCAGGCAATGCACGCGAAGGGGCTCCGCCTTGCCGCGTAGCGCCAGTTCGGAGGGCGGCTCGAATTCGAAGCGGTGCCTCACCATTGCATGGGTCGCTTCCGACACCAGCACCCTGCCCGGCGCCGCGGCCGTGAGCAATCGCGACGCGGTGTTCACCGTATCGCCGGTGACCGCATACGCGCCGCCAGTGCCGCTGCCCAGGCTGCCGGCCACCACCGCGCCGGTGTGAACGCCGATGTGCAGCGTGACCGGCCGTCCGAGGCGCGCCATCCACTGCGCGCTCAGCTGCTCGACGCCTTGCATCATCTCCTGCGCTGCTTCCACGGCGCGCAGCGGGTCGTCCTCGTGCGCGCGGGGCGCGCCGAACACCGCCATCACTGCGTCGCCCACGAACTTCTCGACGAAGCCGTCGTAGCGCGCAATGGACTGCGCCATCGCGGCAAACAACGCGTTCTGGAAGGTGCGCAGCGTTTCGGGGTCCAGCCCTTCGGCGAGCGACGTGAAGCCCGTCAGATCGGCGAACACCACGGTGACCTGGCGGCGATCCGCCTCATGGCTGGGCTCGCTGATGGCCGGTGTCGGCGGCACGCTGGCGATCGCCGGGCCCGCCGCCGCCCGCGCCGTGCCGCAGCGCGGGCAGAACGCAAAGTCGGACTCGCATTCGTATCCGCACGACACGCAGGAACAGGCGAGCCGTCGCCCGCAGCGCTGGCAGAAGGATGACGTGGGCAGCACATCGGCGCCGCAGCCGGCACAGGTCGTGGTCATCGAGCGTTCCGTGCCCCGATGCTGCCGCACTTCCGCCGCCCGCGCCATGGCGGGCGCCCGGGGTGCTACGCGTCCTGCGCGGCGCCTGCTGCCGTGCCTCGGGCGCGCTCCAGGATGAAATCGATGAAGGTCCGCGTCGCGCGCGTGTGCTGGCGGTTCGGCATGTAGAGCATGAACATTTGCGTGCCGAAGATGCTGAGCCGCCAGTCGTCGAGCGTGGTCACGACGTCGCCGCGCCGCACGTCGTCATTCACGACGTAGTCGGGCACCAGCCCGATACCCAGGCCGGCGAGGATGGCCTGCCTCAGGAAGAGAAAGTTCTCGGAGATCAGCGTGGGCTCCAGCACCACCTCGCGGCGCTCCTCCCCCTGATAGGCCGACACGCGCAACTGCCGTCCGATCACGGCTGCGGTGACCACCGGCGCGGCCTGCAATTCATCGAGCTGGGTGGGCAGCGCGTGTTCCCGTGCATAGGCAGTCGATGCGCAGGCCACGTAGCGCACCGGGCCCAGTTCGCGCGCAACGAGGTTCTGCGGCGGCTCGGGGATCACGCGGATCGCGATATCCACTTCGTCGCGCAAGAGATCCTCGATGCGGTTCTCGAAAAGCACGTCCAGCACGATGCCGGGGTACTGTCGCTTGAAGTCGATGAGCCACTCGGACATGACGAGTTGCCCGTAGCCGCTCGGCACGCTGAGCCGCACGCGACCCTGCAGGCTCTGGCCCAACGTCGTCACCGACTCCCTCGCGGCCATCAGTTCGCCCTGGATGGCAAGGCCGTGCTGGTAGAGCCGCAGGCCGATTTCCGTCGGCTCGGCGCGCCGCGTGGTGCGCCGCACCAGTTGCGCGCCCACCGAGCGTTCGAGCTGGTTCAGGTGATAGCTCACGTTGGCTCGGCTCATCTTCAGCCGTCGCGCGGCGGCGCTCAGATTCCCGGCGTCAAGGATTTCGACCAGCAGGGTCAGCGATTGCAGGTCCATGGCATCGATTCTGTCAAAAATCCTTTGACAGTCTGTCAATGGGTAATGCAATTGTCAAATTGGTGTGCCGGATCAAGAATCGCGGATTCACCCTCTAGGAACCGTCCGGTTCCGCCATCCGGAGACACACAGCATGGCCACGACTCCCACTCCTTCTACGTCCGAACCCGTCACGTTCCAGCGAGATGCCAACGTGCTGGTCGTGACCATCGACAACCCGCCGGTCAATGCGCTGGGCGTCGACGTGCGCCGCGGCCTGGTGGCTGCGATCGATGCGGCCGAAGCCGACAGCGATGTCGCCGCGGTGCTGATCGTGGGTGCAGGGCGCAACTTCATCGCCGGCGCAGACATCCGCGAGTTCGGCAAGACGCCGCAGCCGCCGTCGCTGCCGGAAGTCTGCGGCCGCATCGAGAACTGCAGCAAGCCCGTGGTGGCTGCGATCCACGGTGCGGCGCTCGGTGGCGGGCTGGAGATCGCACTGTCGGCGCACTATCGCCTGGCCGTGGCTTCCGCCAAGCTCGGGCTGCCTGAAGTGCAGCTCGGCCTGCTCCCCGGCTCCGGCGGCACCCAGCGCGCGCCGCGCCTGATCGGCGTGAAGCCCGCGCTCGAACTCATGCTCAGCGGCCGCCACACCGGCGCGAAGGAAGCGCTGTCGCTGGGCCTGATCGACCGTCTCGGCGAAGGCACCGACGCACTGCCGCAAGGCCTCGCCTATGCGAAGGAACTCGTCGCCGCCAAGGCCCCGGTGCGCCGCACGCGCGATGCCCAAGGGCTGGCCGATACCGAAGCCAGCCGTGCCGCACTGGAAGCCGCCCGCGCGGATACGGCCAAGAAGAGCCGCGGCCTGTTCTCGCCGATGAAGATCATCGAAGCGGTCGAAGCCGCGCTCACGCAGCCCTTCGACGAGGGCATGGCGCTCGAACGCAAGTTGTTCCTGCAGTGCATCGACAGCCCGCAGCGCGCGGGCCTGATCCACGCCTTCTTCGCCGAGCGCGAAGTGCTCAAGGCGCCAGAAACCAAGGCCGCGAAGCCCCGCCCGCTGGAGTCGGCGGGCATCGTCGGCGGCGGCACGATGGGCGCAGGCATCGCGGTGGCGATGCTCGACGCCGGCATGCCCGTGACCATGATCGAGCGCGACGAGCCCAGCCTCGCGCGCGGTCGTGCCCATGTCGAGAAGGTCTACGACGGCCTCATCCAGAAGGGCCGCATGACTGCCGAAGCCAAGGCTGCGGTCATGGCGCGCTTCTCGGGCTCGACCTCGTACGACGCGCTGGCCAAGGTCGACATCGTGGTCGAAGCCGTGTTCGAGGAGATGGGCGTCAAGAAGGCCGTCTTCGCCGAACTCGACCGCGTCTGCAAGCCCGGCGCCGTGCTCGCCACGAACACCTCGTACCTGGACATCGACGAGATCGCCGCCAGCATCTCGCGCCCGGCCGACGTGGTGGGCCTGCACTTCTTCTCGCCGGCGAACATCATGAAGCTGCTGGAGATCGTGGTGCCCGGCAAGGTGAGCGCCGACGTGGTCGCCACAGGCTTCGAGCTTGCGAAGAAGCTCAAGAAGGTGCCGGTGCGCGCCGGCGTGTGCGACGGCTTCATCGGCAACCGCATCCTCGCGGTCTATCGCCAGGCCGCCGACCACATGATGGAAGACGGTGCGTCGCCCTACCAGATCGACAAGGCGGTGCGCGACTTCGGCTACCCGATGGGCCCGTTCCAGGTGTCCGATCTCGCGGGCGGCGACATCGGCTGGGCCACGCGCAAGCGCAAGGCCGCCACGCGCGACCCGAAGGCGCGCTACGTGCAGATTGCGGACCGCATCTGCGAGCGCGGGTGGTTCGGCCAGAAGACACAGCGCGGCTACTACCTCTATCCGGAAGGCGCACGCACTGGCACCGATGATCCCGAGGTGCTTGCGATCATCGATGCGGAGCGCCAGCGCGCGGGCATCGCGACGCGCAACTTCACCGACGACGAAATCATGCGCCGCTACATGGCCGCGATGATCAACGAAGGGGCCAACGTCGTGCACCAGCGCATCGCGCTGCGGCCGCTCGACGTCGACGTGACCTTCCTCTACGGCTACGGCTTCCCGCGCCATCGCGGCGGCCCGATGAAGTACGCCGACACCGTGGGCCTCGCCAATGTGCTGGCCGACATCCGCGAATTCGCGAAGCAGGATCCGCTGTTCTGGAAACCCTCGCCGTTGCTCGTCGAGCTGGTCGAACGCGGCGCCGATTTCGCAAGCCTCAACCAGTCCGAATAAGGAGATATCCCATGCGCGAAGCCGTCATCGTCTCAACCGCCCGCACGCCGCTCACCAAGGCGCACCGTGGCGAATTCAACATCACCCCCGGCGCGACGCTGGCAGCCTTTGCAGTCAAGGCCGCGGTCGAGCGCTCGGGCATCGATCCCGCGCTGATCGAGGACGCGATCCTCGGCTGCGGCTACCCCGAAGGCACCACCGGCCGGAACATCGCACGCCAGAGCATCATCCGCGCGGGCCTGCCGATCTCGATCGCCGGCACCACGGTCAACCGCTTCTGCGCCTCGGGCCTGCAGGCGATCGCGATGGCAGCGGGCCGCATCGTGGTCGACGGCGCCCCGGCCATGATCGCGGGCGGCGTGGAAAGCATTTCGCAGATCCGCACCCGCAGCGCCACCGACAGCGGCGACAGCGGCATGGACCCGTGGATCGTCGAGCACAAGCCCGCGCTCTACATGGCGATGATCGAGACCGCCGACATCGTGGCGCAGCGCTACGGCATCAGCCGCGAGGCGCAGGACCGCTTCTCCGCCGAGAGCCAGCGCAAGACCGAGGAAGCGCAGATCGCCGGCCGCTACAAGGAAGAGATCGTGGCCTGCAGCACCACGATGGCCGATACGAACAAGGAAACCAAGGAAGTCACGCAGCGCGAAGTGACGATCGACCACGACACCTGCAACCGCCGCGGCACGACCTACGACGCGCTCGCCAAGCTGCAACCCGTGATGGGCGCGGACAAGTTCGTCACCGCCGGCAATGCATCGCAACTCTCCGATGGCGCCTCGGCCTGTGTGCTGATGGAAGCCAAGGAAGCCGAGCGCGCCAACCTGAAGCCGATGGGCGCATTCCGCGGCATGGCCGTCGCCGGCTGCGAGCCCGACGAGATGGGCATCGGCCCGGTGTTCGCGGTGCCGAAACTGCTGGCGCGCCATGGCCTGAAGGTCGACGATATCGATCTCTGGGAACTCAACGAAGCCTTTGCTTCGCAGTCCATCTACTGCCAGGACAAGCTCGGCATCCCGGCCGAGCGGCTCAACGTCAACGGCGGCGCGATTTCCATCGGCCATCCGTTCGGCATGACGGGCGCGCGGCTGGCCGGCCACGTGCTGATCGAAGGCAAGCGCCGCGGCGCGAAGTACGCCGTCGTCACGATGTGCATCGCCGGCGGCATGGGTGCCGCGGGCCTCTTTGAAATCTATTGAGGAGTCCGCCATGGACCTGAACTTCACCCCCGAAGAAGAAGCCTTCCGCAGCGAAGTGCGCGACTTCCTGAAAGCCAAGCTGCCGGCCCGCCTCTCCGACAAAGTAGCGACCGGCAAGCACCTGAGCAAGGCCGACATGCAGGAATGGCACGCCATCCTCAACGAGCGCGGCTGGCTGGCCAACCACTGGCCCGAACAGTACGGCGGCCCGGGCTGGACCGCGGTCGAGAAGTTCATCTTCGAGAACGAATGCGCGCTGGCGCATTCGCCGCGCATCGTGCCCTTCGGCGTGAACATGCTCGGCCCGGTGCTCATCAAGTACGGCAACGAGGCGCAGAAGCGCCACTGGCTGCCGCGCATCCTCGACGGCTCGGACTGGTGGTGCCAGGGCTACTCGGAACCCGGCGCGGGCTCCGACCTGGCATCGGTCAAGACTTCCGCCGTGCGCGGTGTCGATGCCCAGGGAGACCACTACATCGTCAACGGCCAGAAGACATGGACCACGCTCGGCCAGCACGCGAACATGATCTTCTGCCTCGTGCGCACCAACCGCGAGGCGAAGAAGCAGGAAGGCATCAGCTTCCTGCTGATCGACATGACTTCGCCCGGCATCGAAGTGCGTCCGATCATCACGCTCGACGGCGATCATGAAGTCAACGAGGTGTTCTTCAGCGACGTGCGCGTGCCCGCCGAAAACCTCGTCGGCGAGGAAGACAAGGGCTGGACCTGCGCCAAGTACCTGCTGACCTACGAGCGCACCAACATCGCCGGCGTCGGCTTCTCGGTCGCCGCGATGGAACAGCTCAAGCTCATCGCCGCGAAGCAGACCAGGAACGGCCGCCCACTCGCCGAAGACCCGGCTTTCGCGGCGCGCATGGCGAAGGTCGAGATCGACCTGGAGAACATGAAGACCACCAACCTGCGAGTGATCGCGGCAGTGGCGGGTGGCGGCGTGCCGGGTGCGGAAAGCTCGATGCTCAAGATCCGCGGCACCGAGATCCGCCAGGAGATCTCGTCGCTGACCCGTCGCGCGATGGGTTCGTATGCGCGGCCCTTCGTGGTCGAGGCGCTGAAGGAAGGCTTCGACGGCCAGCCCGTCGGACCGAGCTATGCGGCGCCGGCTGCGGCCCGCTACTTCAACAACCGCAAGCTGTCGATCTTCGGCGGCTCGAACGAAATTCAAAAGAACATCATCTCCAAGATGATCCTCGGACTCTGAAGGAACAGTCATGAACTTCGAACACACCGAAGACCGGCGCATGCTCGCCGACAGCCTGAACCGTTTCATCGCAGAGCAATACGCCTTCGAGACGCGTGACCGCATCGCCAAGTCCGCACAGGGATTCAGCACCGAAATCTGGCAGCAGTTCGCCGAACTCGGCGTGATCGGCGCGCTCTTCAGTGAAGACGACGGTGGCTTCGGCGGCGGCGGCTTCGATGTCGCCGTGGTCTTCGAGGCACTGGGCCGCGGCCTGGTGGTCGAACCGTTGCTGGGCGCGGTGATGGCCGGCGAGGCCATTTCCGTTGCAGGCAACGACACGCAGAAGGGCCTGATGACAGAGATCGTCGGCGGCACCACGATCGCCACGCTGGCACATGACGAACCCGAAACCCACTACGAGCTGAGCCGCGTGCAGACGCGCGCCGAGCGCAGCGGCGACGGCTGGGTGCTGAAGGGCGCCAAGGCGGTCGTGCAGCAGGGCGAACAGGCCAATCTCTTCGTGGTCTCTGCGCGCACCTCGGGCGCGGTGGACGACGAAGCCGGCATCTCGCTCTTCCTCGTGCCCGCGAAGACACCTGGACTGACGGTGCGCGGCTGCCCCGCGATCGACGGCGGCCGCGTGGCCGAACTCGGCTTCGACAACGTGAAGCTCGGCGCCGACGCATTGCTGGGCACCGAAGGTCAAGGCCACGCCACGCTCGAGCGCGCCATCGGCCGCGGTGTGCTCGCGCTGTGCGCCGAAGCGCTCGGCGCGATGGAAGCCGCCAAGACGGCCACGCTGGAGTACCTGCGCACGCGCAAACAGTTCGGCACGCTCATCGGCAGCTTCCAGGCGCTGCAGCACCGCATGGCGGACCTGCTGCTGGAGATCGAGCAGGCGCGTTCGGCCGTGATCAACGCGGCCGCGGCCATCGACGCCGATCGCGTGACGCGCGAGCGCGCGCTGTCGGCGGCCAAGGTCAGCATCGGCCGCATCGGCACACTGGTGGCCGAGGAAAGCATCCAGATGCACGGCGGCATCGGCATGACCTGGGAACTGCCGCTCGCCCACTACGCCAAGCGCCTGGTGATGATCGACCACCAGCTCGGTGACGAGGACCACCACCTCCAGCGCTACATCGCGCTGGGACGGGAGCATCACTGATGAAAGGCACTCTGCCGCTGGCCGGCGTCCGCGTTCTCGACCTTTCGCGCATCCTCGCAGGACCGTGGTGCGGCATGGTGCTGGCCGACCTCGGTGCGGAAGTGATCAAGGTCGAGCATCCCGGCCGCGGCGATGACACGCGCGACTGGGGCCTGCGCGTCGGCAAGACCGAAACGGCCTACTTCAACAGCGTCAACCGCAACAAGCGCTCGGTCGGCCTCGACCTTCAGACCCCCGAAGGCCAGGAAATCGCCCGCGAACTCGCGAAGAAGAGCGACGTCGTGATCCAGAACTTCAAGTTCGGAGGCATCGACAAGCTGGGCCTCGGCTACGACCGGCTGCGGCAAGACAACCCCGGACTCATCTACTGCTCGATCTCCGGCTACGACCGCACCGGCCCCGAAGCCGCACGCCCCGGCTACGACCTCGTCGTGCAGGGTGAGGCGGGACTGATGGCGCTCAACGGCGAGGCGAACCAGCCGCCGCTGAAGTTCGGCGTCGCCGCCGTCGACCTGTTCACCGGCATGTATTCCGCGCAGGCCGTCCTCGCGGCGCTCTACGAGCGCGAGAAGACGGGCACCGGCCGCCACATCGAGATGGCACTGTTCGACTGCGGCCTGATGATCACCGCCTACTACGGTCTCGAAGCCCTGCTGATGGGCGAAGACCCGCCGCGCTATGGCAATGCGCATCCGTCGATCGTTCCCTACGGCGTGTTCGATGCCGAAGACGGCCAACTGGTCATCACCGTCGGCAACAACAGCCAGTTCGCGCGCTTCTGCACCGACGTGATCGAGCGGCCCGACCTCGCCGACGACGAACGCTTCAAAACCAACATCCTGCGCTCCGCCAACCGCGAGGTGCTGATGCCCGAGATCAACCGCGAACTCGGCAAGCGCAAGCGCAAGGCGCTGCTCGAACAGCTCACGCGCTCAGGCATTCCCTGCGGCGAAGTGCTCGGCCTGCTCGAAGCCTTGCAGTCCAAGCGCGCCACCGATGCCGGGCTCGTGACCACGCAGCCGCATCCCGTGGCCGGCAGCGTCAACGTGCTTGCGCCGCCCTATCGCTTCGACGGCGAACGCCTGCCGGTGCGCAGCGCACCACCGCAGCTCGGCGAAGGCACACACGACGTGCTGCAGTCGCTGCTCGGCCTCTCCGACGAAAAGCTCTCCCAACTGAAATCGAATGGCGTCCTCTGACGCCGCATCCTGAAGAACCCATGGCCTCCCGTTTCCCGACTTCCGTCCGCAACCCCGCGCGCCGCGCGCTGCTCGCCCTCGCGCTGCCGCTGCTGGCAGGTTCCGCTTTCGCACAGGCCCAAGCCTGGCCGACCAAGCCGATCACAATCATCGTGCCCTTCCCCGCCGGCGGCCCGACCGACACGGCGACGCGCATCATCGGACAGAAGATATCCCTCGGCCTCAAGCAGCCGGTGCTGATCGACAACCGCAGCGGCGCCTCCGGCACCATCGGTGCGGCGGCTGCCGCCAAGGCCGCACCGGACGGCTACACGCTGGTGATGCTCGCGACGCCCACCCTGCTCGCGGGACACCTGTACGGCCCCACCAGCTACGACATCTTCAAGAACTTCACGCCGGTGGGCACGACCTACGATCTGCCGATCGTGATGGTGGTCAATCCCAAGGCGCTGCCCGACGTGACCGGCCTGCAGCAACTCATCGCCAAGGCCAAGGAGCAAGGCGGCAAGCTCAACTACACCACCGCCGGCACGGGCAGCTTCGGCCACCTGACGACCGAGTCGCTCAAGACGGTCGGGCACTTCGACATGCAGCACGTGCCCTACCGCGGCAGCGCACCCGCCGTGACGGACCTGATCGGCGGGCAAGTGCCGATGATGTTCTCCGACCTTATCGCCGTGCTGCCGCACATCAAGTCGGGCACGCTGCGCGCCATCGCCGTCGGATCGTCCAAGCGCGTGAGCCTGCTTCCCGACGTGAAGACGGTGGCCGAGCAGGGCTTCCCCGGCTTCGACGCCACCTCGTGGGGCGGCATGCTCGCGCCCGCCGGCACGCCGAAGGAAGTGGTCGCGCGCCTGAACGCCGAGTTGAAGAAGGCACTCGCCGACAAGGAAGTGCAGGAGAAGCTCGAAGGCGTCGGCACCTTCGCAGCCTTCCAGACGCCCGAGCAGATGGCGACGCGCATGCGCCAGGACTACGAGCGCTGGGGCAAGGTGATCCGCGACAACAACATCACCAACAAGTAGGTCGCACTTCGGGCCGTGGGACGGCCCGGCGCATGATTCGAGACAAAACCGAACCAGGAGACAGCATTCATGAGCCGCACGAGCGAACCCCGGATCGCAGCGCCCTTCAGCGCGTCCTTTCCCATCCGCAGCCTCGCGGACATCCGCCGGCTCGAAGAAACGCCGCTCGACGAGGCGCTGACCGTTCGCAGCACCTACGAGATCTTCCGCAATGCCGGCGCGGCCTTCGGCGACAAGACGGCGTTGACCTTCCTGCGCACGGGCAATCCGGCGGACGAGCCGATCCGCTGGTCCTATGCCGAGCTGCTGGCCGGCATCCACCAGACCGCCAACGCACTGCATGCGCTCGGCGTCGGGCCCGACGATGCCATTGCCGTGCTGCTGCCGGGCTGCCTGGAGTACCACCTCGCGCTGTGGGGCGGTGCGGCGGCCGGCATCGTGCAGCCGCTCAACCCGCTGCTCACCGACGAAAAGCTGGTCTCGCTGATGACGGCGGGCCGTGCCAAGGTGTTGATCGCCTATGGCTCCGACGCCGAATCCGGCATGTGGTCGAAGGCGATGCGGCTTCGCAGCCAGGTGCCCACGCTCACGACCGTGCTGCGCGTGGCGCCGCATGACGAAGCGCCCATCAGTGCAGGGGCCTTGCCCGAAGGCGTGGCCGACTTCAAGACCTTGCGCGAACGCGAGCCGGATGACCATCTGGTGAGCGGCCGCGACATTCAAGCCAGCGACATCGCCGCCTACTTCCACACCGGTGGCACCACGGGCGCGCCCAAGCTCGCGCGCCACAGCCACGGCGCGCAGGTGTTCACCGCCTGGGCCAGCGTGAACGTCGCCGGCCAGGGTTCGAGTGACACCTCCATCAACGGCTATCCGTTGTTCCACGTCGCGGGCGTGCTGCCGGCCTCGCTGGCATCCCTGTCCGCGGGCGTGGAGGTGATCATTCCGACCACTTCGCTGCTGCGTAACAAGGAGGTGCTCGCCAATTACTGGCGGCTGGTCGAGAAGTACCGGCCGACCTCGCTGTCGGCGGTCCCGACCGTGCTCGCGGCGCTGGCGAACGTGCCGCTCGATGGCGCGGACATCTCGTCGATCCGCTATTGCCGCACTGGCGCCGCCGTGCTGGCACCGGAACTCGCGGCGCGCTTCGAGCGCCTTTTCGGCCTGCACGTGCACGAGAGCCTGGGCATGACGGAGATGGCCGGCATCTCGACCATCACGCCACCGGGCGTGATCGGGCCTGCGGGCTGCGTCGGTTTTCCGCTCCCCTTCACGCAATTGCGCATCGTCGCTCTCGACGAGAACGGCAATGCCAGCGACCGCGACCTGCCGGCGGGCGAACAGGGCATGGTGCTGTTCAAGTCGCCGAACCTGTTCTCGGGCTTCGTCGATCCGGCCGACAACGCCAAGGCCTTCACGGCCGACGGCTGGCTCGCCACCGGCGACCTCGGCTGGATGGACGACGAGGGGCGGCTGAATCTCAGCGGCCGCTCGAAGGACCTGATCATCCGCAGCGGCCACAACATCGATCCGAAAGTCATCGAGGACGCACTCGGTGCGCACCCCGCGGTGCAGCTGTGCGCCGCCGTTGGCGCACCCGATGCCTATGCGGGCGAGCTGCCGGTGGTCTTCGCGACGCTCGTGCCCGGCGCATCAGCGAGCGAGGAAGAATTGCTGGCCTTCACCGCCGGGCGGGTCGACGAAGCGCCGGCCAAGCCCAAGTCGGTGATCGTCATCGAGACGATGCCGATGACCAACGTCGGCAAGATCTTCAAGCCTGAACTGCGCTCGATGGCTGCGCGCAAGGTGGCCGCCACGATGGTGGACGAAGCCTGCGCCGCATTGGGCGTCGGCGCCGCGGTACGCCCGCAGGTGCAGGCCGATGGCGACAGTGCGCTGAAGGTCGTTGTCGACGCGGCGGCCGTGGGAGCGCAGGCACCAGCGCTGCAGAGCCAGTTGCAGGAGTTGCTGGGACGCCTGCCCATCAAGGCGCAGGTGATCCTGAAATAGCCGCGCGCATTCTTCTGAACACGAACCGGAGACACACCTTGACCTCTTTGCAAACCATGAGCCGCCGAGCGTGGCTCTGCGCCTCGGCCTCCGCCGCGGTGCTGTGCGCCATCGCGCCCGCGCAGGCGCAGACCTATCCGAACAAGCCGATCAAGATGGTGGTGCCCTTCGCCGCCGGCGGCGCGACCGACGTGCTGGCGCGCGTGCTGGCCGAGAAGATGGCGGCGGGCCTCGGTCAGCCCGTCATCATCGACAACAAGCCCGGCGCGGCCGGCATCATCGGCACCGACGCAGTCGCGAAGGCCGCGCCGGACGGCTACACCATCGTGTTGTCACTGAGCAATTCGCTGCTCACCAACCAGTTCCTCTACGAGAAGCTGCCCTACGACACGCAGCGCGACCTCACGCTGGTCTACCAGATCGCGATGGCGCCGCTGGTGTTGGTGGTGCATCCGAGCGTGCCGGTCAAGACCGGGCCCGAGCTGCTCAAGTACGTCAGCGCCAACAAGGGCAAGGTGGCCTATGGCTCCTACGGCGTCGGCGCCTATCCGCACCTGGCCGGCGCGCACATGAGCCTGACGCAGAACGCCGACATGAACCACGTCGCCTACAAGGGCGAGGCGCCGATGCTGCAGGACCTCATCGGCGGCCAGATCCAGATGGCGTATGCCAGCGCACTGGTCGCGAAGCCGCAGATCGAGGCCGGCAAGGTCAAGGCCATCGGCGTGACCGGCGACCGCCGCATGAGCACGCTGCCCAACGTGCCGACGCTGGCGGAGCAAGGCATGAAGGACGAGGCCTATCGCGTGACCGGCTGGCTCGCCATCGCGGCGCCGGGCAACACGCCGAAGCCCATCGTGCAGCGCATCGCGGACGAAGTGCGCAAGGCGACGCAGCAACCCGACGTGCAAGCGAAGGTCGCTGGAATGGGCTTCGAGCTCAAGGACAGCTCGCCCGAAGCCTTTGCCGCCGCCTACAAGCAGGAGCGCCCGGTGTGGGAGCGCCTGATCAAGCAATCGGGCGCCAAGCTCGAGTGAATCGCAGAATCTCAAAACCGAAGGAGCTAGACACATGAAGATCCTGGTCCCCGTCAAACGGGTCGTCGACTACAACGTCAAGGTGCGCGTCAAGTCCGACGGCACCGGTGTGGACATCGCCAACGTCAAGATGAGCATGAACCCCTTCGACGAGATCGCCGTCGAAGAGGCAGTGCGCTTGAAGGAGAAGGGCGTCGCCACGGAAATCATCGCCGTGTCCTGCGGCGATGCGAAGTGCCAGGAGACCCTGCGCACGGCCATGGCCATCGGTGCCGATCGCGGCATCCTGGTGGAGACCACCGAAGAGCTGCAACCCCTGGCTGTTGCCAAGCTGCTCAAGGCGCTGGTCGACAAGGAACAGCCCCAACTCGTGATCCTCGGCAAGCAAGCCATCGACGACGACGCCAACCAGACCGGCCAGATGCTGGCGGCACTGGCGGACTTGCCGCAAGCCACCTTCGCCTCCAAGGTCGAAGTGGCCGGCGACAAGGTCAATGTCACCCGCGAAGTCGACGGCGGCCTGGAAACCATCTCCTTGTCGCTGCCCGCAGTCATCACCACCGACCTGCGCCTGAACGAGCCGCGCTACGTGACCTTGCCCAACATCATGAAGGCCAAGAAGAAGCAACTCGACACCTTCAAGCCCGAAGACCTCGGGGTGGACGTCACGCCGCGCCTGAAGACCCTGAAGGTCTCCGAGCCGCCCAAGCGTGGCGCCGGCATCAAGGTGCCCGACGTGGCCACCCTGGTGGACAAGCTGAAGAACGAAGCCAAGGTGATCTGATCATGACCGTACTTGTTATTGCCGAACACGACCACGCCACGCTCAAGCCGGCGACCCTGAATACCGTGACCGCGGGCATCGCTTGCGCGAGCGGCGATGTCCACGTGCTGGTGGCCGGCGCCAATGCCGCCGAAGCCGGCAAGGCTGCCGCCCAGGTGGCAGGCGTTGCCAAGGTGATCGTGGCCGACAGCCCGAGCCTGGCGGAGAACCTCGCCGAGAACGTTGCAGCTCAGGTTCTCGCGATCGCCAAGAACTACAGCCACATCCTGTTCCCGGCCACGGCCAACGGCAAGAACGTGGCGCCTCGCGTGGCTGCCAAGCTCGATGTCGCGCAGATCAGCGACATCACCAAGGTGGACAGCCCCGACACCTTCGAGCGCCCCATCTATGCGGGCAATGCGATTGCCATCGTCCAGAGCAGCGACCCGATCAAGGTCGCGACGGTGCGCACCACGGGCTTCGATGCGGCCGCAGCCACGGGCGGCAGCGCAGCGGTGGAAACCGTGGACGGCGTGGCCGACAGCGGCAAGAGCAGCTTCGTGGGCCGTGAAGTCACCAAGAGCGAACGCCCCGAACTGACGGCCGCCAAGATCATTGTCTCGGGCGGCCGGGCGCTCGGTAGCGCGGAGAAGTTCACCGAAGTGATGGCGCCCCTCGCGGACAAGCTCAACGCAGGCCTCGGTGCGAGCCGCGCGGCAGTGGACGCAGGCTACGCCCCGAACGACTGGCAAGTCGGACAGACGGGCAAGATCGTCGCGCCGCAGCTCTACATCGCAGCCGGCATCTCGGGCGCGATCCAGCATCTGGCGGGCATGAAGGACTCCAAGGTGATCGTGGCGATCAACAAGGACGAAGAAGCACCGATCTTCAGCGTGGCCGACTACGGCCTTGTGGCTGACCTGTTCACGGCCGTGCCGGACCTGGTCAAGGCTCTCTAAGCCCTCTGAGAAGAAAGCAGCACCATGAAGACCCGCGTCACCGAACTGCTCGGCATCCGCTATCCAATCATCCAGGGCGGCATGCAATGGGTCGGGCTGGCGGAACTGGCCTCGGCGGTTTCCAACGCCGGAGGCCTCGGCATCCTGACCGCCCTCACGCAGCAGACGCCCGATGCGCTGCGGCGCGAGATCGAACGCACGCGCGCCATGACCGATCGCCCCTTCGGCGTGAACCTCACGATCCTGCCCGCGCTGAAGCCGCCTCCGTATGCCGAGTACGTGCAGGCCATCATCGACAGCGGCATCAAGATCGTCGAGACGGCCGGCAACAGCCCGCGCGACTTCATCGACCAGTTCAAGGCGCATGGGATCAAGGTCGTGCACAAGTGCACCTCCGTGCGCCATGCGCTGTCGGCGGAGCGCAATGGCGTCGATGCGGTCTCGGTCGACGGCTTCGAATGCGCGGGGCATCCGGGCGAGGATGACGTGCCCGGACTGGTGCTGCTGCCGATCGCGGCGCGCGCGCTCAGGATCCCGATCATCGCCTCGGGCGGCATCGCCGACGGGCGCGGCATGGCGGCTGCGCTGGCGCTGGGCGCGGAGGGGGTCAACATGGGCACGCGCTTCTGCGTGACGCAGGAGGCGCCCATCCACTACAACATCAAGCAGGCGCTGGTCGCGGCCTCCGAGCGCGACACCAAGCTGATGTTCCGCACCATGAAGAACACGGCGCGCGTGTTCCGCAACGCGATCTCCGAGGAAGTGGTCGCGACCGAGAACCGGCCCGGCGGCTGCCAGTTCGACGACATCCGCCCCCTGGTCGTCGGCGTGCGCGGGCGCGCAGCGCTGGAGTCCGGCGAGGTCAACGGAGGCGTGGTCTCGGCGGGCCAGTGCATCGGTCTCATCGACGACGTGCCGACTTGCGCCGAGCTGCTCGACCGCATGGTCCGGGAGTGCCGCGAGCACCTGGACCGTTCCCGCGCCTACTTCGATTGACCGGGTCTCAACAGGGCGGCAGCTAAGGAAACCCCCGATGAGGGAAGGGGTCATTGATCGTTACGATTCATAGCTGCTTCCCTCCTCTCCCGATGACCACTCCCACCGAGTCCGGCCCCGTGCTGGACGCCGCCAGCCCCCTCCCCCCTGAAATCGAAGCCGCCGACGAACCGACGCGCGTTCCCCTCGCGATCGAGGACTGGGCCACGGTGACCATCATGGGCCTCCTGGCCTGCATCACTTTTGCGAATGTGCTGGTGCGCTACTTCACCGACTCCTCCTTCGCGTGGACCGAGGAGTTCTCCGTGTTCCTGATGATCCTGCTGGCGCTGGTGGCCGGCTCCGCCGCCGTCGCTCGCGACCGGCATATCCGCATCGAGTACTTCGCCGAAAGCGGCACCATGGCGCGGCGCAAGCGGCTCGCGCAGTTCGGCGCCCTGATGGTGGCGGTACTGTTCCTGCTGATCGGCGCGCTGAGCGTGCGCGTGGTCTGGGACGACTACCGTTTCGAGGAAACCTCGCCCGGCATCGGCGTCCCGCAGTGGTGGTATTCGATCTGGCTGCCCATCGTGTCCTTCGCGATCGCACTGCGGGCCATCGGCCTCTTCGTGCGCCGCGGCCGCAAGACGAACTATGGGGGCCCGGACCAGTGATCCCCACGCTTCTTTTCGTCGCCTTCCTGCTGATGATGCTGGTGGGCGTGCCGATCGGTGCGGCGCTCGGCCTCGCCGGTGCGGCCTGCATCGCGCTCGCCAATAGCGACGCGCAGTGGTTCGGCCTGCTGGCCGTGCCGCAGAACTTCTATGCCGGCCTCGGCAAGTACCCCCTGCTCGCGATCCCGATGTTCGTGCTGGTCGGCTCGATCTTCGACCGCTCGGGCGTGGCGCTGCGGTTGGTCAACTTCGCGATCGCGATCGTCGGGCGCGGGCCCGGCATGCTGCCGCTGGTGGCAATCGTGGTCGCGATGTTCCTCGGCGGCATCTCTGGCTCGGGCCCGGCCAATGCGGCTGCGGTCGGCGCGGTGATGATCACGGCCATGTCGCGCGCAGGCTACCCCGACGCGTACTCGGCCAGCGTGGTGGGCGCAGCCGCAGCCACCGACATCCTGATTCCGCCTTCGGTCGCGTTCATCGTCTACTCGGTGCTGGTGCCAGGCGCTTCGGTGCCGGCACTGTTCGCGGCGGGCATGATCCCCGGCATCCTGGCTGGCGTCGCGCTGATCATTCCGGCCGTGTGGCTGGCGCGCAAGCACAAGATGGGCGCGCTCGAATCCAGCCTGCCGCGGCCGCCGTTCTGGAAGAGTTTCCGTGATGCAATCTGGGGCCTGGCGGCTCCGGTGCTGATCCTCGGCGGCATGCGCGCCGGGCTGTTCACGCCGACCGAGGCGGCGGTGGTGGCGGTGTTCTACGGGCTGTTCGTGGGCATGGCGATCCACCGCACGATCAAGGTGAAGGATCTGTTCGTGATCCTGCGCGAATCGGGTGAACTGTCGGCCGTGATCCTGCTGGTGGTGTCGCTCGCGGGCATCTTCGCGTACTCGCTCTCGACGCTGGGCGTGATCGATCCGGTCACCCGCGCGATCGTGAATTCCGGGCTCGGAGAATACGGCGTGCTGTCGCTGCTGATCCTGATGTTGATCACCGTCGGCATGTTCCTGGATGGCGTGTCGATCTTCCTGATCTTCGTGCCGCTGCTGTGGCCGATCGTGCAGTACTACAAGTGGGACCCGGTTTGGTTCGGCGTGATCCTCACGCTCAAGGTCGCGCTCGGCCAGTTCACGCCGCCGCTGGCCGTGAACCTCATGGTGTCGTGCCGCATCGCCAACGTGCGCATGGAAGAGACCGTGCGCTGGGTGGGCTGGATGCTGTTCGCGATGTTCCTCGTGATGGTGGCGGTGATCGCCTGGCCAGAATTGGCGTTGTGGTTGCCGCGGAAGCTGGGGTACTAGGGATGAGACACGTGTGCGTTGGGCGATGGCGGGCAGTGTGCCCTGTGCCGGCCGACGTCACCGGCCGCTTCGCGGCTTCCCTGCGCTGCTCACGACAGGCGGGGTCTGCGCAAACTCGCTTCGCTCAGACACGCGCGGCCCTGATCCGCCTGTCGCTGCGCTGCTCGGCGGTGCCTCAACGGCCGGCACAGGGCACACTGCCCACCATCGCTGAACCGTTGGGGGTGAACTGTCCGCCTCCACGCTCGTTGTTGTGCGCAGCCGCGCAACGCTCGAGACGCGCGCATCCGTCGCACAACCACGAAGCCCGGTATGCGGTGCGGGCTGTGCAACCCCTCTGCGCCGCCGAAGCGCGCAGCTTCAGGCGGAAAAAGGGCCGCGCGTGTCTGAGCGAAGCGAGTTTGCGCGGACCCCGCCTGAAGCGAGCACTGCAGGGCAGCCCGAAGGGCCGGCGTAGCGGGGTTGCACAGCCCGCACCGCATACCGGGCGGACACCCCAGCACCAAAAGCCTTTCAACGATTAACCCAAGGAGACTGACCCATGAAATTCCGTCGTTCCCTGCTCGGCCTCCTGGCCGTGGCTGCCGCGCTAAGCACCTTCTCGGTCGCCGCACCTGCGCAAAACTACAAGGCCGAATACAAGATGTCCCTGGTGCTCGGCCCGCCGACGCCATGGGGCGAAGCCGGCCGCATCTGGGCCGACCTCGTGAAGGAGCGCACGCAAGGCCGCATCAACATCAAGTTGTACCCCGGTGTCTCGCTGATCCAGGGCGACCAGACCCGCGAATTCAGCGCACTGCGCCAGGGCGTGATCGACATGGCCGTGGGCTCGACCATCAACTGGTCGCCGCAGGTCAAGCAGCTCAACCTCTTCTCGATGCCCTTCCTGATGCCCGACTACACGGCTGTGGATGCGCTCACACAAGGCGAGGTAGGCAAGGAGATCTTCGCGACGCTCGACAAGTCGGGCGTCGTGCCGCTGGCCTGGGGTGAGAACGGCTTCCGCGAACTCACCAACTCGAAGAAGGCGATCAAGTCGCCCGACGACCTCAAAGGCGCGAAGATCCGCGTGGTCGGCTCGCCCATCTTCTCCGACACCTTCAGCACGCTGGGCGCCAACCCGACGCAAATGAGCTGGGCCGACGCGCAGCCCGCGCTCGCCAGTGGCGCGGTCGACGGTCAGGAGAATCCGCTCTTCCTCTTCACCGTGCTCAAGATGCACACCGTCGGCCAGAAGTTCGTGACCACCTGGGGCTATGTGTGCGACCCGCTGGTGTTCGTGGTCAACAAGGAAATCTGGGCCTCGTGGACGCCGGCCGACCAGGCCATCGTTCGCCAAGCCGCGATCGATGCCGGCAAGCAGAACATCGCACTGGCCCGCAAGGGCCTGGTCGAAGCCGACAAGCCGGTGCTCAAGGACATTGCGGCGATGGGCGTGACCGTCACGCAACTGACGCCGGCGGAACGCGATGCCTTCGTCAAGGCCACGCGGCCCGTGTATGCCAAGTGGAAGCCGACGGTCGGCAACGACCTGGTGGCGAAGGCCGAGCAGGCCATCGCAGCGCGCAAGAAGTAAAAGCGCACGCGCCAGAAAAAAGCCCCGCGATGCGGGGCTTTTTCATTTTGCAGCTACGTTCATTGCGGCTTGGCCAGCCCCAATTTCTCGATCAGCGCCTTCTCGCGATTGAAGGTCGTCTGCGCGAACTTCGTGTAGTCGGCGGAGCTCATGTAGATCGGCAGCATGTCGTAGCGGCCCAGCGCGGCGACGTAGCTCGGCTCTTCCATTGCCTGCTTGAAGGCGTCGTGCAGCTTCCTCACCACCTCCGGCGGCGTGCCCTTGGGCGCGCCGATGCCGAAAGGCGAGTTCTGCACGATGTCGATGCCCAGTTCCTTGAGCGTCGGCGCATCGGGGAATTTCGCGAGCCGCTTCTCGCCCCAGGTGTTGAGCACGCGCAGCTTGCCCGACTCCACCAGCGGCGCGAAGCCAGTCGAATCGGCGATGGCCATCAGATGGTTGCCGAGCACGGCCTGCGAGAGGTCGGCGCTACCTTTGTAGGGAACATGCTGCAGTTGAATGCCGAGTTGCTGCGCGATGAGTTCGGTCGTCAGGTGCGGACTTGTCAGGTTGCCGGTCGAGCCGTAGGTCAGCTTGCCTGGATTTGCCTTGGCATAGGCGACGAAATCCTTCCAGGTCTTGAAGGGACTGTCGGCCGGCACCGCGATGCCGAAGGCGTAGCCGGTGACGTTGATCACGTAGCTGATGTCCTTGACCGGGTCCCAGTTGATCTTGGTGGTGTACGGCAGGCGAAACACGCCGAGCGGGATCTGGCCGATCGTGTAGCCGTCGGGTGCCGCAGTCTGCAGCGCTTGCGCGGGCAGGGTGCCGCCGGCGCCGGGCTTGTTGTCCACCACGATCGGCTGGCCGAGGATCTTCGATGCGTTGTCCGCCAGTTGCCGCATCGTGATGTCGGTGGGTCCGCCGGCGGGAAAGGCGATCACGAGTTTGATCGGACGGGTCGGGAAACTCTGGGCGTGCACGGCGGTGGCGGCCACGCCCAAAAGGGCGGCACACAAAAGGGAACGACGAAACATGATGCGGACTCCGGAAAACGCGTCGAAATCGACGGGCCGCCATTTGGCCGCAGGGACATTCCGCAGGCAATGGGGGAATGTCCCGGTCGAGTCAGCCGCACGCAGCGGGGACGCTCAGCCCGCGTGCTGCATGAATCCGTCGAGCACGTTGACCGCGTTGACGCCGACCTCCGCCACCGCATAGCCGCCCTCGAAGACGAACACGGTCGGCAGCCCGGCACGCGCGATGTCCTCTCCGATGCGCAGGTAGTCGGTGGTGGCGAGCGTGAAGCCGGCGATCGGGTCGCCCTCGAAGGTATCGAGGCCCAGCGACACGACCAGCGCACCGGGCTTGCAGCCGGCTATGCCAGTCAACGCATCTTTCAGCGCTTCTCTCCATGCTGCGAAGCCAGTGCCACGCGCCAGCGGCAGGTTTCGATTGAAGCCCAGGCCTGCACCCGCGCCACGCTCGTCGGCGTATCCCAGGTAGTAGGGGTATTCGGTGTGCGGATCCCCGTGAATGCTGGTGAACTGCACGTCGGCGCGCTCGTAGAAGATGGCCTGCGTGCCGTTGCCGTGGTGGTAGTCGATGTCGAGCACGGCGACGCGCTTCACGCCACTATTTCGCAACGACTGTGCAGCAATGGCCGCGTTGTTGAGGAAGCAGTAGCCACCGAAGAAGTCCGAGCCGGCATGGTGCCCCGGTGGCCGCGTGAGCGCGAACGCCGCACGCTCCCCTTGCCGCACGCGAGCCGCGGCAGTCAATGCGCAACAGGCACCCGCGCGCGCAGCATCCCAGGTGCCCGATGTCAGCGGCGTGCCCGCGTCGTACGAGAACAAGCCCATGCGCGCGGCGAAGCTGGCTGGCAACACGTCGGAACGGAAGGTGCGGATCGGCCAGTACGACGGCAGCGCATCCCGCCCGGCGTTGGCCGGGTCGAGCGCCACCCACTCGGTCCAGGCGTTGGCGAGAAAGTCGAGATAGCGCGGCGCGTGAACGCGGGCAATGGCGGCATCGTCGAACACATCCGCTGACTCGATCGGGCCGAGGTTGCGCTCCTGCAACTCCCGCAGCACATAGTCGGCGCGCGCCGGGACCTCGAAGCACGGCACGAGCTCGCCCCGGAACATCTCCACCTTGCCGTGGTGGAGGCTGTGGAGTTCGTTGTAGATCGTGCGCATCACGCCTCGCGCCGAACCGGCGTCGACTGCGCTTCCTGTACCGGCAAGGTCAGCACCACATGCTTCTCGCGCGACCGCGCCAGCACCGGCGCCAATGCAACCCCGGTGTGCGTGCCCAGCCGTACGACTTCTTCGGGCGGCGCTGCTGCCACCACGCGCCCACCGGCGTTGCCGCCTTCGGGTCCGAGGTCGATCAGCCAGTCGGCTTCGGCGATCACATCCAGGTCATGCTCGATCACGACCACGCTGTGCCCGCCGTTCACCAACCGGTGCAGCACATGGATCAGCTTCTCGACGTCCGCCATGTGCAGCCCCACCGTCGGCTCGTCGAGCACGTAGAGCGTGTGCGGCGCCTTGTTGCCGCGCCGCGTGACGTCGTCGCGCACCTTACTGAGTTCAGTCACCAGCTTGATGCGCTGCGCCTCGCCGCCCGACAAGGTCGGCGAAGGCTGGCCCAGCGTCAGATAGCCCAGTCCCACGTCCTTGAGCAACTGCAGCGGATGGCTGATGTTGGGCATCGACGCGAAGAACTCCACCGCCTCGTCGACCTCCATCTGCAGCACGTCGCCGATGCTCTTGCCGCGCCAGCTCACGGCCAGCGTCTCGGGGTTGAAGCGGGCGCCATGGCACACCTCGCACGGCACCTTCACGTCGGGCAGGAAACTCATCTCGATCGTGCGAACGCCCGCGCCATCGCAGCCCGGGCAGCGGCCTTCACCGGTGTTGAAGCTGAAGCGTGCCGGCCCGTAGCCGCGGGCCTTCGCTTCCAGCGTGTCGGCGAACAGCTTGCGGATCGTGTCCCAGAAGCCGATGTAGGTTGCCGGGCAGCTGCGCGGTGTCTTGCCGATCGGCGTCTGGTCGACCTCCAGCACGCGGTCGATGGTCTCGTAGCCTTCGACCGCGCTGCAGCCGACCCACTTCGGATGCTTGCCGGCCGCGTCGGCATCTCGACCGGCCTTGGTCATGCGCTGCACCACGACGGCGTAGACGTTCGCCAGCAGCACATCGCGCGCCAGCGTCGACTTGCCCGACCCGCTGACACCGGTGACCGCCACCAGACGATGCAGCGGCAACGACGCCGTCACGTCCTGCAGGTTGTGCAGGTCCGCACCGCGCACCGTGAGCCAATCGGGCGCGCCCGGCTCGGGCATCGGCACCGGCCGCCGCGCCTGCAGCGGATGCTTGATCGCATCGCGCAGATAGCGTCCCGTCTGCGAATCGCCTGCGCCCTGGATATCGGCCACCGTGCCTTCCGCCACCAGTCGCCCGCCGCGCTTGCCGGCGCTCGGGCCGATGTCGATGATGTGATCGGCGCGGCGGATCGTGTCCTCGTCGTGCTCCACCACCACCAGCGTGTTGCCCTTGTCGCCCAGCTTGTGGAGCGCGTCCAGCAGGATCTGGTTGTCGCGCGCATGCAGGCCGATGGTCGGCTCGTCGAGCACGTAGCAGACGCCTTGCAGGTTGCTGCCGAGCTGTGCCGCCAGGCGGATACGCTGCGCTTCGCCACCGCTCAAGGTCGGCGCGCCGCGGTCGAGCGTGAGGTAGCCCAGCCCGACCTCTTCGAGGAACTCCAGCCGGCTCTTGATTTCGGGCACCAGGTCGCGCGCGATCTCGGCCTCGCGGCCGGTCAGGTGAAGACCCTCGAACCACACCCGAATGTCGCCCACGCTCATGCGTGCCAGCTCGGTGATGCCGATGCCGCCGTTGCCGTCGGCATCGGATGTGCCGAAGCTCACCGCCCGCGCCGTCGCGTTGAGCCGCGTGCCTTCGCAGGTCGGGCACACCACATCTCCCACGTCTTCCGCCTCGGGCTCGGCGAATGTCTGCTCGCGCCCCTTCTGGTCGTCGGCCATGACCGAATCGTCATAGACCTTGCGCTGGTCCTTCGTGAGCTTGACGCCGGTGCCCACGCAGTCCGGGCACCAGCCGTGCTTGCTGTTGTACGAGAAAAGGCGCGGGTCGAGTTCCGCGTAGCTGGTGCTGCACACCGGACACGCGCGCAGCGTCGAGAACACGTGCGCGCGGCCGATCCCGGTGGTCGGCGCGCCGGCCATCATCGCTCCGCGCAAGCCTGTGAGGTCGCTCAACACATGCACCACGCCTTTGCCGTGTTCCAGCGCGCGCGTGAGCGCCTGGCGCAGTTCGGTCTCCTGCGAAGGCAGCACATCGAGGCTGGCCACCGGCAGCTCGATGCTGTGCTCCTTGAAGCGATCGATGCGCGGGAAGTTCGTGGTCGGCAGAAACTCGCCGTCCACCCGCAGGTGCGTATAGCCCCGGGGCCGCGCCCAGTCGGCCAGCTCGGTGTAGACGCCCTTGCGGTTGCTCACCAGCGGCGCGAGCAGGCCTATGTGCTGGCCCTTGAAGTTCTTCAGCAATTGCGCCGCGATGCTGTCGGGCGTCTGCGGCTGCACGGCCGCGCCGTCGTGAATGCAGTGCTGGATGCCGAGCTTGACGTAGAGCAGGCGCAGGAAGTGCCACACCTCGGTGGTCGTCCCCACGGTGCTCTTGCGGCCGCCGCGCGACAGGCGCTGCTCGATCGCGACGGTGGGCGGGATGCCGTACACCGCATCGACCTCGGGCCGGCCCGCTGGCTGCACGATGCTGCGCGCATACGCATTCAGCGATTCGAGATAGCGACGCTGCCCTTCGTTGAACAGGATGTCGAAAGCCAGCGTCGACTTGCCCGAACCGCTCACGCCCGTGACCACGCTGAACTTGCCGCGCGGAATGTCGACCGAGAGATTCTTGAGGTTGTGCTCGCGCGCGTTGACGATCTGGATCGCATCGCGGCCTGCCGCCGGTTGCGCGCGTGCCGCGTACGACCGCGCGGCGCGTTCCGCGACCTTGTAGGCGCCGGGGCCGATCGCCAGCTCGTAGTCGGCCAGCGCGGCACCGGTGAGCGACGCACGGTTCTCGCGCACCTGCTCCGGCGTACCCACCGCGACGATCTGACCACCGCCCTCGCCACCTTCCGGGCCCAGGTCGATCAGCCAGTCGCTGGCGCGGATCACGTCGAGGTTGTGTTCGATCACCACCAGCGAATGACCCGCTTCGAGCAACTTGCGCAGCGCGCGCATCAGCCGCGCGATGTCATCGAAGTGCAGGCCGGTGGTGGGCTCGTCGAACAGAAACAGCGTGCCCTTGCGCGCCAGCGGCTGCTTGCTGGCACTGCCGTTCTTGGCGGCCTCCGCGAGGAAGCCCGCGAGCTTGAGGCGCTGCGCCTCGCCGCCGCTGAGCGTGGGCACCGGCTGGCCGAGCTTCACGTAGTCGAGCCCGACGTCGACGATGGGCTGCAGCGTGCGCAGCACGTCACGGTCGGAGCCAAAGGCCGCTGCGGCCTCGGCCACGGTGAGATCGAGCACATCGGCCACGTTGACATTGCGTCCTGCGCGCTCGATCGTCACTTCGAGGATCTCGGGGCGATAGCGCTTGCCGTCGCAATCAGGGCAGCGCAAGTAGACATCGGAGAGGAACTGCATCTCGACGTGCTCGAAGCCCGAGCCGCCGCAGGTCGGGCAGCGTCCGTCGCCGCTGTTGAAGCTGAATTTCGACGCCGTGTAACCGCGCTGCCGCGAGAGCCCTGCCGTGGCGAAAATCTCGCGGATCGCATCCCATGCGCCCACATAGCTCGCGGGGTTGGATCGCGCGGTCTTGCCGATCGGCGACTGGTCGACGAAGACCACGTCGCTCAGGTGATCTGCGCCCAGCAGCCGATCGTGCGCGCCGGGCGTTTCGGTCGCCTTGCCGAAGTGCCGCATGAGCGCGGGCGCAAGCACGTCCTGCACCAGCGTCGACTTGCCCGAGCCGCTGACGCCGGTGATGCACACCAGCCGCGAGAGTGGCAGCTCGACCGTCACGTTCTGCAGGTTGTGCTCGCGCGCACCTTCGAGGATGAGGCGCGGCGTGTTGTCGGTGACCATGCGCCGGAAGCCCATGCCGATCTGTTTGCGGCCGCCGAGGTACTGGCCGGTCAGCGTTTCGGCATCGCGCAGCGCGTCGGTGCTGCCGTCGAACACGATCTGCCCGCCACGAATGCCGGGGCCGGGGCCCATGTCGATCACGCGGTCTGCGGCAAGCATCACGGCCGGATCGTGCTCCACCACCACCAGCGTGTTGCCTGCGTCACGCAGGCGCAACATCGCTTCGGTGATGCGGTTCATGTCGCGCGGATGCAGGCCGATGCTCGGCTCGTCGAGCACGAAGAGCGTATTGACCAGCGAGGTGCCCAGCGCCGTGGTGAGGTTGATGCGCTGCACCTCGCCGCCGCTGAGCGTGCGGCTCTGGCGATCGAGCGTGAGGTAGCCAATGCCGACGTCGTGCAGGTAGCGCAGGCGCGTCGTGATTTCCTCGAACAGCAGCTTGAGCGCCTGCACATCGCCTTCGCTCGCCGTGCTGCTGTTGCCGTGGCTCTCGATGCCGTCGAAGAATCGGCGCAGGCGCTCGATGGGCAGCAGCATCAGGTCGTGCAGGCACAGGCCGGGCAAGGCTTCGAGCTGCGCGCGCGACCACTTCGCTCCGGCCGGCATGAAGCGCTTCGCGGGCGCGAGCACCGCATCGGCGTCTTCCCTGCTGCCGATGCGCCACAGCAGGCTTTCGAGCTTGAGGCGCGCACCCGCGCAGACCGGGCACGGCGTGTAGCTGCGGTACTTCGACAGGAGCACGCGGATGTGCATCTTGTACGCCTTGCTCTCCAGGTAGGCGAAGAAGCGGCGCACGCCGTACCACTGCTTGTTCCAGTTGCCTTCCTTGTAGCTGGGCGTGCCCTCGATCACCCAATGCTTCTGCTCGTCGGTGAGCTTGTTCCACGGCGTGTCGCGCGGGATGCCCGCCGCTTCGGCGTGGCGCATGAGGTCGTCCTGCGCTTCCTTCCATGCGGGCGTCTGGATAGTCTTGATCGCGCCGGCGCGCAAGGTGAGCTTGTCGTTCGGGATCACGAGGCCCAGGTCGACACCGATCACGCGGCCGAAGCCGCGGCAGGTCTCGCAGGCGCCCACCGCCGAGTTGAACGAGAACATCGACGGAATCGGGTCCGTGTAGCGGATGTCGCTTTCCGGGCAATGCAGGCCGGTCGAGAACTTCCAGATGTCCGGCTCCGCACCCTCTTCCGCCGACAGCGCATAGACCGTCAGGCGCCCGCTGCCGCGCTTCAAGGCCACCTCGATCGCCTCGACCACGCGCACCCTCTCGGCACCGGCGATGCGGAAGCGGTCGGCCACCACGTCGAGCACCTTGCGCGGACCGGTCGGCGTCGCGACCTCGCGCTCGGCCTGCACGCGCGTGAAGCCGCTGGCGGACAGCCATTGCGTCACCTCGTCGGCGCTGGTGCTGGCGGGCAATTCGACCGGGAACGTGAGCACCACGCGTGGATCGCCCGCCGCGGCCGCGCGCGAGACGAGTTCGGCATAGATCGAATCCGGCGAGTCGTGCCGCACGGGCAGTGCCGTCTGGCGATCGAACAACTGCGCGGCGCGTGCGAAGAGCAGCTTCAGGTGGTCGTTGAGCTCCGTCATCGTGCCCACGGTCGAGCGCGACGAGCGCACCGGGTTCGTCTGGTCGATGGCAATCGCCGGCGGCACCCCTTCGACCTTGTCGACCGCCGGCTTGTCCATGCGATCGAGAAACTGGCGCGCGTAGGCCGAGAAGGTCTCGACGTAACGTCGCTGGCCTTCGGCGTAGAGCGTGTCGAACACCAGGCTCGACTTGCCCGAGCCGCTCGGGCCGGTGACCACCGTCATCTCGCCGGTGCGGATGTCGAGGTCGAGGTTCTGGAGGTTGTGCTGACGTGCACCGCGTATCCGGATGGAGCCCTGTGTCATGAATGCCTTGGGGGTGGGGCAGACATTCTAGAAACACGAGCGAAGCTTCGTGCAGGGCCTCGGATGGTCGGTCACCGTGCAGGGGTTTCTCCGATGCAGGACGCAGCTTCCATCATTTACACACGGACACACTTACCCCTGCGGTCCGGATGCTTCCATCGCAATGAGATGGGCGTCAAATACCGGCAGCGGGGCCCCCTCCTACCCCACAGGAAGTTCAAGAATGTCGCCTCGCGAGATCTACAAGCAGCGCCGGACCTCCGCCGCCGAAGCCGTGCGCCATGTGCGCAACGGCGACTTCATCGTCGTCCCCACGGGCGTGGGTGAACCACCGACGCTGTTGACCGCGCTGTCGGAGCAGCGCCTGGATTTCCGCGACGTCAAGGTCGGGCAGATCCTCGCGCTGCGGAAGTACGGCTACATCGATCCCGCGACCGTGGACCATGTCCGGCACATCGCCTATTTCTTCGGCGGGGCTACGCGCGAGGGCGGACAGGCCGGCTGGATCGACTTCATTCCGAACTACTTCTCGGAGATTCCGATGCAGATCGAACGGGGGCTGATGCCTGCGGACGTCGTATTCAGCATGGCGTCACCGATGGACGACGAAGGATTTTTTGCCCTCAGCCTCGGCGCCGACTACACCATGGCCGCGGTCGCCAAGGCGCGCGCCGTGGTGCTCGAGGTGAATCCCAACGTGCCCTTTGCGTTCGGGAACTGCCGCGTGCATGTCTCGAAGGTCGCCGCTCTGGTCGAGAGCGAAGATCCGGTGCTCGAGGTCGGCCTGCCCAAGATCGGGCCCGTGCAGGAAGCCATCGGCAAGTACGTGGCCGACATGATCGACGACGGCTCCACGTTGCAGATCGGCTATGGCGGCATCCCCGACGCGGTGGTCATGCAACTGGCGCACAAGCGCGATCTCGGAATCCATACCGAAATGATCGGCGACGGCATCCTCTCGCTGGTGGAATGCGGCGCCGTCACCAATCGCCGCAAGAACTACTTGCCGGGAAAGATGATCGCCACTTTCGCGCTGGGCTCCGGAAAGCTCTACCGGTACATGAATCGCAACCCCGCGCTGGAAATTCATCCGGTGAACTACACCAACGATCCGGCGCTGGCCGGCATGAACGACAACCTGGTGGCCATCAACGCCACCTTGCAGATCGACCTGCTGGGACAGTGCGGCTCGGAAAGCCTCGGGTCCGCACCGTTCTCCGGCACCGGAGGCCAATCGGACTTCGTGCGTGCGGCCAATCGTTCGCGCGGCGGCAAGGCCTTCATCGTGCTGCCATCGACGGCGAAGGGCGACACCATTTCGCGCATCGTGCCAGTGCTGTCACCGGGCACTCACGTCACCACCAGCAAGAACGACATCAACTACGTCGTCACCGAATACGGCGTGGCGCAGTTGCGCGGAAAGTCCGCCAGTCAGCGCGCGCGAGAACTCATCGGTATCGCGCATCCCGCCTTCCGCGCGGAACTTGCGGCGCAAGCCGCGCGCATCAAGCTCCTGTAGCGCCGCGGTCCGACAACCCTCGTTCCCAGGCGCGCAGGCCTCGGCTCCATGCGCGAAGACGCGCGTCCGAGCTTTGTCCACCACCCGAGGTCGTGGCCAGAAGCTGGTCGAGGAGGATCTGCTGATCCGTGCTGAGCGAATCCGGGAATATCGGCAAGAGCGTGATCAACTGGTCGCCGCGCGAACCACGGCGCGTCATCGGGAAGCCCTGGCCCTTCAGGCGATAGGACAGTTGCTCGCGGTCCAATTGCAGCGCGTGCAGGCCAGTGACGGTCGGCACCTGGATCGACCGGTTGGCGATCCACGCGAAGCCATCGACCGGGATCTCGCATCGAATCGTGCCGTCCGCGTCGAGTTGGAAGAACGCGTGGTCCGCCACTTCGACGCGGATCTCGAGGTCCGAGGGGGGGCTGTCCGGGCGCGACGGCCGTCCATCGACATGGAGCAGGTCGCCATGGCGCACGCCATGCGGAATGCGGACCTTGATCTTGTAAGCGCGTGCATCCATCTTGCCGGAGCCGTCGCAGGCCGCGCACGGCTGCCTGGCGATGCCGCCTCCCAGGCAGGCATCGCACTCGAAATAGCCACTGGGCCATCCGAAAAAGGAGCGCTTCGGAATCGCGCCCGAGCCCCCGCATTGGGCACAGTTGCCACCGAGCACCTGGTGCCCTGCGCCCGCACAGGTCGAGCACACGTTGGTGACTTTGCCCCGCAGCACCTTGATGCAACCGACGGCAGCTTCTTCCAGCGTCATCTTGACCTTGCGGTAGATGGGCCGACGATGTCGATCCGCGCCGGCGGCATGGCGTGACGCCGTAGCGTCGTCGTCGAATCCGCGGGCGCATTCTTCTGCTGCGCGGGACGATGCGCCGCCGGTCGCCGATTCATCCGTGCGCGCACGGCTTCCGGCACGGCGGATCTCTTCGAACGCCTGATTGATGCGCTGCATCTTGGCTACCGCATCGGAACTGTCGTTGCGGTCCGGATGCCACTGCGAGACGAGACGGCGCCACGCCGCCTTCACCTCGCTGTCGGATGCGTCAGGTGCCAAGCCCAGTTCGGCGAAAGCGTTGTCGGTGCCCAAGTCAATGTCCTCGTCCAGGCAAGGCGTTCGGGACGATGTCCCGATGGAAGCGTTGCGCTGCGAATGTTAATCGAGGGCAGAGACCGCCATCGACGTTTCTCGGCACCCAGAGGCCCTACTTCGACGCTTCCCCCGCAGCCGGCGCAGCCGCGGGCGCGTGCATCGAGTCCCCGCCGTGCTTCTCCCCCGACATATCCACCTTGTCCCCCGCCTTCATCAGCACGAACAACACGACAACCGCAAAGATGGCAAAGCCGATACCGATCTTCCACATGATCAAGTCTCCTTAACTTCCAAGAAAAAGGCCTCGCGCCGCAAGCCGCGAGGCCCATCAAGAATTCCCGCCCCATTCAGAGGGCGTTTACACGAAGTGAAAAAGCCTGGGGGTTAGCTAGTCATTCGCGTAGATGTCCACGTCCTTCGTCTCGCGAATGAAGATCGTGCCCACGACCAGCGTCATCGCGGCGATGACGATCGGATACCAGAGGCCGTTGTACATGTTGCCGGTGCTGGCAACGATCGCGAAGGCGGTGGTTGGCAGCAGGCCGCCGAACCAGCCGTTGCCGATGTGGTACGGCAGGCTCATCGAGGTGTAGCGGATGCGGGTCGGGAAGAGTTCGACCAGCATGGCCGCGATCGGGCCGTAGACCATCGTCACCAGCAGCACCAGCCAGAACAGCAGCACCACGGTCAAGACCTTGTTGATGCTGGCCGGGTCGGCCTTGCTGGGGTAGCCGGCGGTCTTCAACTGCTCGCCGACGGCCTTCTTGAAGGCGGCGATCTCCTTGGCGGAGGCTTCGTCGAACTTGTGATTGACCACATTGCCGCTCGGAGCGGTGATGGTCACGTCGCCGATCTTGACGACAGCCGGGGAGCCGGCCGGGCCGTCGGCGCGCTCGTAGCTCACCGAGTTCTGCACCAGGTAGCGCTTGGCGATGTCACAGGAGCTGCGGAAGTCGATTTCGCGTGCCACCGGGTTACCCTGGAAGGAGCACGAGCGCGGATCGGCCGTCACCGTCACGCCGGCCGTGGCCTGCGCGCGGGCGAGGGCGGGGTTGGCGGCTTCGGTCAGCATCTTGAAGACGGGGAAGTACGTGACCACGGCCAGCAGGCAGCCCGCCATGATGATCGGCTTGCGGCCGATCTTGTCGGAGAGCGTGCCGAACACGACGAAGAAGGGCGTGCCGAGCAGCAGGGCGGCCGCGATCATCAGGTTGGCGGTGGTCGCATCGACCTTGAGCTGCTGCGTCAGGAAGAAGAGCGCATAGAACTGGCCGGAATACCAGACCACGGCCTGGCCGGCGGTCAGGCCGATGAGCGCCAGGATCACAATCTTGAGGTTCTTCCACTGGCCGAAGGATTCGGACAACGGCGCCTTCGAGGTCTTGCCCTCGGCCTTCATCTTCTGGAAGGCGGGCGATTCCGACAGCGACAGGCGGATCCACACCGACACGCCGAGCAGCAGGATCGACACCAGGAACGGAATGCGCCAGCCCCATTCGGCGAATGCGGCCTCGCCCATGCCTTCACGCACGCCAAGGATGACCACCAGGCTCAGGAACAGGCCTAGCGTTGCAGTGGTCTGGATCCACGAGGTGTAGGCGCCACGCTTGCCGTGCGGCGAATGCTCGGCCACGTAGGTGGCTGCGCCGCCGTACTCGCCGCCGAGGGCGAGGCCCTGCAGCATGCGCAATGCGATGAGGATGACAGGGGCCGCGACGCCGATGGTCGCGTAGCTGGGCAGCAGGCCGACGATGAAGGTCGACAGGCCCATGATCAGGATGGTGACCAGGAAGGTGTACTTGCGTCCGATCATGTCGCCGAGCCGGCCGAACACGATGGCGCCGAACGGCCGCACCAGGAAGCCCGCTGCAAAGGCCAGCAGCGCGAAGATGAAGGCCGCGCCCGCATCCAGACCGCTGAAGAACTGCTTGGCGATGATCGCCGCGAGCGAACCGTACAGGTAGAAGTCGTACCACTCGAACACGGTCCCGAGGGACGAGGCGAAGATGACCTTCTTCTCCTCGGCGCTCATGGGTCGGGGGGCGCTGTGCGGCGCTCCCCGTGAATCTAGTGTGGCTGCCATGTCGTCTCCTTAGAAATATGCGCCCACGGCGTGGGACGTGACGCATTCTTGGAGTGCCGACTGACCCGAGCCTGTCGCCAAACTGAACGCTTGCTGACGACTTAAGGTGAAACCCGCAGCCCGCGTTTCAGCCTGTAAGAAAGTCAACGATTGTTGCGGAGCAGCATGGGGCGCTGGTCGGCTTCGGCCCAGTTGGGGCCGCTGAACCATGCATCGCCTTCGAGGCAGGCGCGCAGCATCGCGATGCCGTCGAAGCCCCAGAACAGGCGGCCATCGACGACGAAGGCCGGCACGCCGAAGACGCCTTGCGCGATGGCGTCGTCGGTGTTGGCCTTGAGCTGGGCCTTGGCTTCGTCGCTGCCGCTGTCGCGCACCTGCTTCAGTTGCGCTGCCAGCGCGGCGAGGCGGGTGACGTCACCCGCTTCACCGCCGGTACGCCACACGTCGCGGAAGATGGTCTCTGCCACGTGCCGGCTGATGTCGCCGTCCGCGGTGGTCGCGAGCGCCAGCCGCAGGTGCGGCAGCGGGTTGTAGGGATGCGTGGCGGGCATCTGGATCGGGATGCCATGCTTGTGGCCCAGCCACAGCACGTGACGATAGGTCCAGGTGCGCTTCGCAGGGATCTCGCCCGGCCCGAGCTGTCCATGGTGCTTGAGCAAAGCACCGAGTAGCACCGGGCGGTAGGCCACGCTGTAGCTCAGCCCTTCGAGCGCTTGCGGCAGTTGCTCGAACGCGAGGTATGCATAGGGCGAGATGAAGTCGAGATGGAAGGTGATGTGCTTCACGGCCTGTCTCCGTCAGGTGCCTCGGCAACAAGAGATCCCGCCTGCGCGCGCAATTCGATCGCGCGCCAAACGCTGCGCTTGTCCGCATCGCCCATGCGGCTCCACGCGGCAATCTCCTGGATGGTGCGCAGGCAGCCCAGGCAGAAGCCGCTGTCCGCGTCCATGCGGCAAATGGAGATGCAGGGCGACGGCACATCGCCCGCAACGTCGCGCGCAGCGACGGCGCGTTCGGCCAGCGACGGCACGGTGTCGGCCGTCACACCACGTCCGCGACGGGCGCGCCGGTCAGGGCTTCGAGGTCCCGCGGGCGCAACCGCACCACCGCATGCGGATGGCCGGCGGCCGCCCAGATGTCCTCGAAGCGGAACAGTTCGCGGTCGATCAGCATCACCGGCGGCGTCGCATGCGCAAAAGGCGAAACACCGCCGATCGAGAAACCGGTGCGCGACTTGACGAAGTCCGCGTCGGCTCGGCCGAGCTTGCCGACCAGCTCTGCGACCTTCTTCTCGTCCACGCGCTTGTCGCCCGAGGTCACGACCAGCACCGCGACGTCGTCCGTCTTGCGGCGGAAGACGATGCTCTTGGCGATCTGCCCCACGTCGATGCCCAGCGCATCGGCCGCCTGCTGCGCGGTGCGCGCGGCGTCGTCGAGCATCTGCGGCGCATGCGGATGGCCCTTGTCTTGAAGCATGCGCGCAACGCGCTGCACACCGTCGGGCAATGAAGTCAGTTCAGCGCCGCACATCTTGTGCCCCCACGCTTACCACTTCGTGTGCTGCGCTGCCCCCCAAGGGGGCCCTCGCGTCTTGGGGCGGCCCGGCGACCCTCATGCCGCTCTCTTGTTTCGAATGGCCTTCGAGGCGCGCGAGTTCGGCTCGCGACCCAGCGCCTCGCTGATGTAGACGCCCGCGTCGATCAGCTTGTCGAGATCGATGCCGGTCTCGATGCCCATGCCGTGCAGCATGTAGACCACGTCCTCGGTCGCGACGTTGCCGGTCGCGCCCTTGGCGTAGGGACAGCCGCCGAGCCCGGCGGACGAGGTGTCGTACTGCCACACGCCCATTTCAAGGCTCGCAAGGGTATTGCCCAGCGCCTGGCCATAGGTGTCGTGGTAGTGACCGGAGACATCGTCGATGCCGTAGTGCTTCAGCGTGGCCTCCAGCGCGCGCTGCACCTTGAGCGGGGTACCCACGCCGATGGTGTCGGCAACGCCCACGTGCTGCACACCGATTTCCTTCATGAGGCCGGCGAGCATGTCGACGCGCGACGGCGCGATCTCGCCTTCATAGGGGCAACCGACCGTGCACGACATCGCGCCGCGCACGTAGATGCCTTTGGCGCGCGCAGCCTCGACCACCGGCCGGAAGCGCTCGATGCTCTCGGCGATGGAGCAGTTGATGTTGCGCTGGCTGAAGGCCTCGCTGGCGGCGCCGAACACCACGATCTCGTCCGGCCATTCCTCGCGCGGCGCGGCGATGGCGGCCTCGAAGCCTTTCATGTTGGGCGTCAGCACCGAGTAGCGAACACCGGGCTTGCGCTGGATGCCGTGCATGACCTCGGCGTTGTCCGCCATCTGCGGCACCCACTTGGGCGAGACGAAGCTGGTGACCTCGATCTCCCTGAGCCCCGCATCCTGCAGGCGATGCACCAGCCCGATCTTGATCTCGGCCGACACCGGCTGCTTTTCATTCTGAAGGCCGTCGCGCGGGCCGACGTCGACGATCTTGACTCTGGAGGGAAGTTTCATGGTGGTCTCGTTCGAAGAATGGGAGCGTGCCTCGCGGCGCCTCCTCCATTTTCGCCGCCTTCAATAAGACTTAGGTAGGCCCAGCGCTTTCTCCGCAATGAAGTTGAGGATCATCTGCGGACTCACCGGCGCAATGCGGGGGATGTAGCTCTCGCGCAGCAACCGCTCCACGTGGTATTCCTTGGCGTAGCCCATGCCGCCGAGCGTGAGGATGGCGTTCTGGCAGGCGTCGTGCGCCGCCTCGGCCGCGAGGTATTTGGCGGCATTGGCCTCGGTGCCGCAGGGCTCGCCCGCGTCGTAGAGCGTGGCCGCCTTGAAAACCATCAGGTCGGCAGCTTCGAGGTTCGCCCAGGCGCGCGCCAGCGGATGTGCCACGCCTTGGTTCTGCCCGATCGGTCGGCCGAACACCACGCGCTCCTTCGCGTATTGCGACGCGATGCGGAGGGCCGCGCGACCGATGCCGATGGCCTCGGCCGCGATCAGGATGCGCTCGGGATTGAGGCCATGCAGGATGTACTCGAAGCCCCTGCCCTCTTCGCCGATGCGGTCCTCCTCGGGAACTTCGAGCCCGTCGATGAAGAGCATGTTGGAGTCGACCGCCGCGCGGCCGAGCTTGTGGATCTCGCGCACCTCGACGCGGCTGCGGTCCAGCGCGGTGTAGAACAGCGTGAGGCCCTGCGTCGGCTTCTTCACTTCGTCGAGCGGCGTGGTGCGCGCCAGGATCAGCATGCGGTCGGCCACCTGGGCGGTCGAGATCCAAATCTTGCGGCCGTGCAGCACGTAACCGCCGCCGGGCTGGCGCAACGCCTGTGTCTTGAGCCGCGTGGTGTCGAGGCCCGCGTCGGGCTCGGTCACGGCGAAGCACGCCTTCTCGTCGCCCGCGATCAGCGGCGGCAGGAAGCGCTGGCGCTGTTCCTCGGTGCCGAACACCACCACGGGGGTTGAGTCCGAAGATGTTCATGTGGATGGCCGATGCGCCCGACATGCCGGCACCCGACGCACTGATGGCGCGCATCATCAACGCCGCGTCGGTGATGCCGAGCCCGGCGCCTCCCTGTGCCTCGGGCATCGCGATGCCGAGCCAGCCGCTGGCGGCGACCGCGCGATGGAACTCGTGCGGGAAAGTGGCGCTGTCGTCGTGCTCGCGCCAGTAGTCGGCGGGGAAGTCTTCGCAGAGGCGTTCGATGGCAGCGACCAGCGCGCGCTGGTCTTCGTCAAGGGAGAAGTTCATGGGGAATCCTCGGAGGGGTTGCGTGCCGGCTGCAGCGTGACGCCATCGGCCAGGAGTCGCTCGATCTCTTCGGCGCCATAGCCCGCTTCGCGCAACAGCTCGACGCTGTGCTCGCCGATACGTGGCGTCGGCCGACGGATGGCGGCCGGCGTGGCGCCGTAGCGGCCGACCGGCGCCGGCGTGCGGATGCGGCCTTCGCTCGGATGATCGAACTCGGGAAAGAAACCGACGGCGCGCAGGTGCGGATCGTCGAGCAGGCTCTCGGTGCTGTGCAGGCGCGCGACTGGAATGTCGGCCGCTTCGAGCGCGGCCATCCATTGATCGGACGTGCGCGTGACCATCACCTCGGCCACGAAGGCGTAGACCTCGCCGATGTGCGCTGCGCGCGCGGTGTGGTTGCCGAACATCGGCGAGTCGCGCAGCTCGGGCCGGCCGATGAGGTCGAAGAATGCCTGCCAGTGCTTGTCGTTGTAGATCAGCACGCTCAGATAGCCGTCGGCCGTGGCATAGGGCTTGCGGTGCGGGGCCAGCAGCCGCGCGTAGCCGGTGGGGCCGATCGGTGGCTCGAAACTGTGGCCGCCGAGATGGTCGCCCATCACGAACTGCGCGAGCGCCTCGAACATCGGTACTTCGACGGACTGGCCTCGGCCGGTCCGCTGTGCATGCAGCACTGCAGCCAGCAGCGCGATGGCCGCCTGCAGCCCCACCGCGCGATCGGCCAGCGTGACCGGCGCATAGCGCGGCTCGCCACCGCTCTGCTGCGCGAACAGCGAGGCGACGCCAGCCGCGCCCTGAATCAGGTCGTCGTACGCAGGCTTGCCGGCATACGGCCCTTCCTCGCCGTAGCCGAAGGTGCCGAGGTAGACGATCTTGGGGTTGACGGCAGCGACCGCCGCATAGTCCAGCCCCAGCCGCGCCATGGCCTGCGGCCGCGTGTTGTAGATCAGCGCATCGCAATCCTTCGCCAGCCGCAGGCAGGCCTCGCGGCCTTGGGAGCGCTTGAGGTCGAGCACCACCGAACGCTTGTTGCGGTTGAGGTGCATCGCCATCGCACCCATGCCGGGATGGCGCATCGGTCCAACCGCGCGCAGGTTGTCGCCCGAGGGCGGTTCGACCTTGATGACGTCGGCGCCGAGATCGCCCAAGGTCTGCGTCGCGTAAGGCCCCATCACCACGGCCGTGAGGTCGAGGATGCGGATGCCCTGCAAGGGTCCGCCGGCTTCCGGGGCGGTCATCGTCGGCATGCTCATTCGGGCTGGATGCCGGCGGCGTCGATCAGCTTCTTCCACTTGGCGAGTTCGGCCACGGTGAACGTGCCCAGTTCCTCGGGCGTGCTGCCGAAGGCATCGAAGCCCAGCTTGGCGACGCGCTCGCGGAAGACCGGGCCGTTGGCCATCGCGGCCAGCGACTGGTTGAGGCGCGCGACGATGTCCTTCGGCATGCCGGCCGGTCCGTACACGCCGTTCCACGAGGTGATGTCGAAGCCCTTGAGTTCGGGCGTGTCGGCCAGCGGCGGCAGTTCCGGAAAGAGCCGCGTGCGCTCCTGGGTGGTGACGGCGATCGCGCGCATCTTGCCGGCCTTGACGGTGGCAAGGCCGGCCGCGAGGTCGACCACCATCATCGAGACCTGCCCGCCGATCAGGTCGGCGATGGCCGGCGGCGTGCTCTTGTAAGGCACGTGCAGCATCGGGACGCCGCTCATGCGCGAGAGCGTGGCGCCGCAGACGATGCCGGTGCTGTTGCCGCTCGCGTAGCTCAGCTTGCCGGGATTCGCGCGGCCCCAGGCCAGCAATTCGGCGACGTTCTTTACTGGCAGATCGTTGTTCACCACCAGCATGAAAGGCAGGTTGCCCATGCGGCTGATTGGCGTGTAGTCCTTGACGGGGTCGTAGGGCAGCCGCTTGAACAGGCTCGGGTTGGCCGAATGCGTGGTGTTGGTCGTCATGAAGAGCGTGTAGCCATCGGGCGCGGCCTTGGCCACGGCCTCGGCTGCGATCACGCCGTTGGCGCCGGCCCGGTTGTCGACGATGACAGGGCCCTTCAACGCTTCGCCCAGCATCTGCGCCGTGATGCGCGCGACCGCATCGGTGCCGCTGCCCGCAGCGAAGGGCACGACCAGCTTGATGGGCTGCTTCGGGTAGGCGCCCTCCTGCGCGAAGGCCCGGGGCATCGCAGCGCCGAGGCCGATGCCGGCACCGAGCGCAATGAAGCCGCGGCGGTTTGTCACTGACATGTCTTTCGCGATCTTCTGCATGCTGTCTCCGGTGGTGATGTCAAAAACCGAGTCCACGGCCCGTCAGGGACGGATCACGCGCTCGGGCGATTCCTCGTAGGGCGGGCTGTAGATCACGAGCACGCGCACCGGCTCATCGCTCACGACGGTGAAGGTGTGCATCGCATCGGCCGGGAAGAAGCAGCAGTCGCCCGGACCCAGTTCCTGCCGCTGGCCGCCGACTTCCGCGACGGCGCGGCCCTGCAGTAGGTAGCAGACCTGCTCGATGCCCGGATGCGCATGCGGCAGCGCGCCCTTGCCCTTCTGGATGTGGCCGACCAGCATTTCGATCTGCCTGGCGCCCACGGTCTCGGGGCCGATCAGGCGCTTGTTGAGCGTGCCGGTGTGGTTGGCCGGGTGGTAGCCGGCGATGTCGTCCTCGCGGACGAAATAACGGGGTGCGGCGGATGCGTTCATCAGCCCTTCTGCTCCACGGTCAGGCAGGCGGCGCGCAGCATCGCCGCGATCTCGTCGATCCGCGGCTCCAGCCGGTAGCGCGGGCCGGCCACCGAGATGGCGTAGGCCTGGCCGCCGATGCGCAGCGGCCAGGCCAGGCCAATCAGGTCGGGAATGCTCTCGCCCAGGTTGCCGTACCAGCCGCGCGCCGCCGCGCGTTCAAGCTCCTGCTCGATGGCGGCGGGCGTGGTCAGCGTGGCATCGGTCAGGCGCACGAGCTTCGTGGCCTTGAGCAACTGGCGGCGCGCGTCGGGCGCCAGCGTCGACAGCAGCGCGCGGCCGAGCGAATTGGCATAGGCCGGGCGCGTCTCGCCGGCCTCGGCGGAGTAGCGGATGCTCTGCGGCGCCGGCATCACCTCCAGATAGACCACCCGGCCCTCCTCGCGGAATTTGCCGAAGACGACGGTCTCGCGCGCTGCGTCGCGCAGTTCCTGCAAGGCAGGCTTGACGCGATCGAGCACCGGGTCGTTCGCGGCGATCACCTGCGCCATCGCGAGGAGCCGGCTCGTTGGGTAGAAGCCCTGGCGGCGGCCCGTTTCGTAGACGTAGCCGCGCTCCTCGAGCGTACGGATCAGGCCGAGGCAGCTCGACACCGGCATGTCGAGCAGACGCGCCATCTCCGTGAGCGCGAGTGGCTGCTTCTCCTGCGCGAAGGCTTCGATGATGTCGATCACGCGCAATGCTGTTTTCACACTCATGAATTTATTTTCATCTATGTGAATAACAACGGCATCAGGGTTTGTCCCCGCATGGGCGCAGGACTTGCAATACGCACGGCTGTGGCACATTGCATGAGGCCCTCACGCCGGCCACTACCAGGAGCAGAAATGCTGTCAACGCAAGCATTGATCGACGCCGCCAACGCGGGCCTTGCGCAGGCGCTCGCCACACCCTCGGGGATCATCGCGCTGTGCTCGGCAGCCATCGCGGGCGCTCTGGTGGTCGTCAGCTCCCTGGTCAAGACAATGATCCCGCTGCGCTGCCTGGCCGTGGGCAGCAATCTCGGCTTCCTGCTCTATGGAGCCCTGCACCCGTCGCTGCTGATGGTGCTGCTGCACGGGGCGCTCCTGCCGATCAACATGGTCCGCACAGCGCAGATGGTGCGACTGACTCGCCGCGTGAGCGCGGCGGCACAGGCGAGCGATCTATCGGGCGTCTGGCTTCGGCCCTACATGCGCAGCAGGCGCCTGAAGGCCGGGCACGTGCTGTTCCACAAGGGCGACGCCGCGACGCACTTGTATTTCCTCGCCGCGGGCCGCATCGAGTTCGTGGAGATCGGCGAGGTGATGGAGGAAGGCCGCCTGTTCGGCGAGATCGCTTTCTTCGCGCCCGACAAGCGCCGCTCGCTCACTGCCCGCTGCGTGACGGACTGCAACGTGCTGCGCATCGACGAGATGACCTTCAAGCAGCTCTATTACCAGAACCCGGCCTTCGGCTTCGAGGTCGTCACGCTGGTGACCGGCCGCCTGCTGGCCGACCGAAAGCGGCTGGAGCACCAGATCGCTGCGAACCGCCAGCAGGCAATGTCCGGCGTCGCCTGAACGGGCCAGGAATACCGCGGAACCGGCTCTGCCGGGCCGCTGGTATTGTCCCCGGAAGGGGGTAGGCGAAGCGACACGAAGTGCGCGAAGCCTGGGGGCGAGTCTCAATACTGCGGAACCGGCTCTGCCGGGCCGCTGGTATTGCCCCCGGAAGGGGGTAGGCAAAGCGACACGAAGTGCGCGAAGCCTGGGGGCGAGTCTCAATACCGCGGAACCGGCTCTGCCGGGCCGCTGGTATTGCCCCCGGAAGGGGGTAGGCGAAGCGACACGAAGTGCGCGAAGCCTGGGGGCGAGCTACTAGTACCCGCGGGTGACGTCGACAACACCGGCGATCGGCTCGCCCTGCTCCATCGCGCGGATCTTGCTGGCGATCTGGGCGATCGACGCCTCGCGCTCGGTGCGCGCCGAGCCGTGCGGCGTGACGGTGATCTTCGGATGGCGCCAGAACGGATGGTCGGCCGCGAGTGGCTCAACCTCGAACACGTCCAGCGTCGCACCGGCCAGCTGGCCGCTGTCGAGCAAGGGGATCAGGTCCGCATCCACGAGATGCGCGCCTCGCGCCACGTTGATCAGGTAGCCGCCGGGCTGGCCGCCGTTGAGCTTGGAGAGCGTTTCGCGGTTGAGGATGCCGCGCGTGGCCGGCGTCAGCGGCAGCAGATTGACGAGCACGCGGCTCGCACCCAGGAAAGCGTCGAACTCCGATTCGCCCGAGAAGCAGCGCAGGCCGTCGATGGACTTGGCCGAACGGCTCCAGCCGTTGACCGGAAACTCGAACTGGCCGATGGCCTTCGCCACGCGCTCGCCCAGCACGCCGAGCCCCATCACGCCGACCGTGAAGTCCTTGCGCTCGCGCGGCTTGCGATAGCTCCAGCGACCCGCACGTCCCTCGGCCTCGTAGGCATCGAATTCTCGGAAATGCCGGATCAGGAAATGGCAGACGTATTCGGCCATCTGCACCGACATGCCTGCATCGTCGAGCCGCACGACGCGGGTCTGTGGCGGCACCTTGAGCTTGAGCAGCGCGTCGACGCCGGCGCCGATGTTGAACATGCCGCGCAGGCCGGGCTGGTCGTCGAGCAGCGCCTGTGGCGGCGACCAGACCACGGCGTGGTCGGCCGGCGCGGCGCCAGGAGCCCAGTTCTCGACCTCGGCTTCAGGCAGGGCGGCGCGAAGGCCCTCGATCCACGGGTCGGGGCGGTTGTCGGTGAGACAGACGGTGATTCGGATTCGGGAGGTCATCCCTCAAGCTTAATGGCCTCCACGTCGGCCTAAGCCGCGATGCGCAGAAGCTCCGCCCCCTCGGTGACCTGATCCCCCGGCGCGTAGAGCAGCTCTTCCACCGTGCCATCCGCCGGCGCTGCAATGGTGTGCTCCATCTTCATCGCCTCCATCACCGCCAGCGGCTGTCCGCGGCTGACCTTGTCGCCCGCCTTGACCGCGAAGGACACGACCTTTCCCGGCATCGGCGCAGTAAGTCGGCCGCCCTCGGCATGCGTGTCGCCCGCATGGGCCAGACGGTCGATGGCCGTGATCCTCGTGGCGCCGTGCGCCGCGAAGACATGGGCCGTCGACTGGTCTTCGTAGACATTGAGCGTGTGGCGCTGGCCGTCGAACTGCACTTCAAGCTCGCCCGACGGGAAGCTGCCGATCTCCAGCGGGCCCGAGACATCACCGACTTGCAGCGACAGGGCGCCATCGTGCAAGTAGCGCAGCAACGCACTCCTCGACTCGCCGCGGAACTCGAACTCGAAGGGCCGCGACGCGACGCCGTGCGACTGCCAGCCATCGCGCCGGCTGAACGGATTGCCACTGGACGTCGCCGCTTCCTCGAGCACCGTGCAGGCAATCGATGCCGCCGCTGCGAGCGGCAGGCCCAGCGGCTCCTGGTCGAACAGCACCGCGCGTTCGCGTTCGATGAGCGCGGTGTCGAGCTTCGCATTCGCGAACGAATCGGTGCGCAGGATGCCGCGCAGGAACTGCACGTTGGTCGCGACACCGACGATGTGCGTCTGTGCCAGCGCCAGGTCGAGCCGGGCCAGCGCTTCCTCGCGCGTGGCGCCGTGGACGATGAGCTTGGCGATCATCGAGTCGTAGAAGGGCGAGATCACGCCGCCCTCGCGCACCCCGTCGTCGATGCGCACGCGGCTGCGCTGGAAGGCGGTCGCCTGCGGCTTGCGATAGACGTGCAAGGTGCCGGTGGCGGGCAGGAAGTTGTTGTCCGGGTTCTCGGCGCAGATGCGTGCCTCGATCGCGTGGCCGTGGATCTGCAACTGCTCCTGCTTCAACGGCAGCGGTTCGCCGGAAGCAACGCGCAGCTGCCATTCGACGAGATCGAGTCCGGTGATGGCCTCGGTCACCGGATGCTCGACTTGCAGCCGCGTGTTCATCTCCATGAAGAAGAAGTTCATGCTGCCGTCTGCGCGCTGCTCGACGATGAACTCCACCGTGCCAGCGCCGACGTACTTCACGGCACGCGCGGCCGCCACGGCTGCCTCACCCATCTCCTTGCGCATCGCCTCGGTCATGCCCGGCGCCGGCGCCTCCTCCAGCACCTTCTGGTGGCGCCGTTGCACCGAGCAATCGCGCTCGAACAGGTAGACGTAGTTGCCCTTCGTATCGCCGAACACCTGGATCTCGATGTGGCGCGGGCGCTGCACGTACTTCTCGATCAGCACCGCGTCGTCGCCGAAGCTGTTGATAGCCTCGCGTTGGCAGGAAGCCAGCGCGGCGGGGAAATCACCAGCCTTCTCGACCACGCGCATGCCCTTGCCGCCGCCGCCGGCGCTGGCCTTGATGAGCACGGGGTAGCCGATGCGGTCGGCTTCGCGCTGCAACAGCGCGGGGTCCTGGTCGCTGCCGTGGTAGCCGGGCACCAGCGGCACACCGGCTTTCTCCATGAGTTGCTTCGACTCGGCTTTCAGGCCCATTGCCTTGATGGCCGAAGGCGGCGGGCCGATGAAGACCAGGCCGGCATCGGCGCAGGCTTGCGCGAACTCCTCGTTCTCGCTGAGGAAGCCGTAGCCGGGATGGACGGCCTCGGCGCCCTTGGCCTTGGCGGCCTCGAGGATCTTCTCCCAGCGCAGGTAGCTGTCCTTGGGCGCGCTGCCGCCAAGATAGACCGATTCGTCGCAGGCACGCACATGGTTGGCATGCGCGTCGGCGTCGGAATACACGGCCACGGTGCGGATCGCCATGCGGCGGGCGGTTGCCGCAACGCGGCAGGCAATCTCGCCACGGTTCGCGATCAGGATCTTCTTAAACATTCGATGAGTCTCCGGGGGAGTTCTTCTTGAGCTGGAACGCGGGGGACACGCCAGGATCGGGCCGGCCGCTGAAGATGCGCGCCACACGGCCAAAGAGGGATTTGAGGAAGCGCCAGCTCTTGCGGATCAGCCACACGCTGAGCACCAGCACGGCGATGAAGAGCACACCGAACAGCAGCGGGTGCGCGACCGCGAGCCAGAGCCCCGCAGGCACCATGCCATCCTCGACCAGCGAAGCGCCGACGTTGCTGAATGGCTCGGGCGAGGTGTTGATGGCCGCACGCGTCGTGGCCTTGGCCGCATGCGCGGTCGCTGCGAAGCCGCCGCCGAGCAAGGCCGCGACCAGCGCCATCGCCGCATGGTCGGCGCCGAACACGCCCGCCGCCAGCGCGGCACCCGCCGGAATGCGGATCGCCGTGTGGACCATGTCCCAGATCGAATCGAGCCCTGGGATCTTGTCGGCGAAGAACTCGACGAAGACCATGAAGCCGCTCGCCGCGATGACGACCGGATGCGCCAGCAAGTGCAGTCCACTCGGCAGCGGCACCCATTCGAAGTAGCCGGCAAGGCCAGTCAACAGCACGACGAGGTACAACCGAACGCCGCTCGCCCACCCCAGCGCAGCGGCGAGCGCCAGCAGTTGGGGCATGTCGAGTGAGTTCATGGGGTGGCTCGCTTCAGCCGTTCAGCCAGGATGGCTTGCGCTTTTGCAGGAAGGACTGCACGCCTTCGCGACCTTCTTCGCTGGCGCGGATGTCGGCAATGCCCTGCACCGTCTTCGTGACCAGCGCATCGTCGATCTCGCGTCCGGCCACGTCCGCGATCAGCGTCTTGCAGGCGCGCACCGCTGCCGGGCTCGCGCTGGTGAGCGCCTTCACGATCTCCGCCACCTTGGCATCGAGCGCATCCGCGGCGACCACTTCGTGCACGAAGCCGATGCGATGCGCCTCGTTCGCGGTGAACCGCTCGGCCGTGAGGAACCAGCGCTGCGCGGCGCGCGTGCCCATCGCGCGCAGCACGTAGGGGCTGATGGTGGCGGGGATCAGGCCGATCTTGACCTCGCTCAAGCAGTACCAGGCGGTGTCGACGCTCACCGCGATATCGCACGCGGCGACCAGGCCCATGCCGCCCGCGTAGACGTCGCCCTGCACGCGCGCGATCACCGGCTTGGGGCTTTCATGAATGGTGCGCAGCATCGCGGCAAGGCCGCCCGCGTCGGCGAGGTTCTGCTCGTGCGTGAAGTCGGCGGCACGTCGCATCCAGTTGAGATTGGCCCCGGCGCAGAACGCCGGACCGTTCGCGCCGAGCACGATCACCCGCACATCCGTCGCAGCGCTCGCCCGCGCAAAGGCCTCGCCGAGTTCGCGGATGACGACGTCGTCGAAGGCATTGCGCAGCTCGGGCCGGTTGAGCCAGATGCGCGCAACGGCGCCTTCGATGGCCAGTTCGAGGGTAGTGAAGTCACTCATATGTTTTATTCCCGGGCTTCTTGTTGCAGCAGGTAGACCCAATCCAGCTCCGGCCCAGGTTGAGCCATCGCAGTCAGCGCCGCAGCCACCTGCCCGCGATGATGGGTCGCATGGTTGAAGACGTGGCCCAGCGCCGGCGCGAAGGGAATCAGCACCTTTTCGCCGTTGTTGCGGGTGTAGGCCAGATCTCCGTCGTAGCGTTCCGGCGGCAAGGTCGCGAGCCACGGGCTCCAGCGCGTGACGGCCGCGGCGAGCGCACTGCACACCTCGGCGCGATCCGTGTGAAGCTCCGTGTCGAGCGACATGCGCACCGACTTGCCTTCGGCGAAGCGCGCGAACCAGATGTTGTCGGTCACCAGCAGATGGTTCACCGTCAGGTGCACGGAGCGGAAGTACAGACCGCAGTCCTTGTGCCAGTCCTCATCGGACAAGCCTGCGAGGTTGGACGTGATCAGCCTGTTGGTGGCCCACACGTGGTACCGCCCGAGGCTGGCGAAGTAGTTGGCGAGCGACATGGTGCTGCCCCCTCACATGCGGAAGATGCCGAACTTCGGCTCGGGAATCGGCGCATTGCGTGCCGCAGCCAGACCCAGCGCCAGCACGCGGCGTGTGTCGGCGGGGTCGATGATGCCGTCGTCCCACAGCCGCGCCGTCGCGTAGTAGGGATGGCCCTGTGCCTCGTATTGGTGACGGATCGGCGACTTGAAGGCTTCTTCCTCCTCCGCGCTCCACTGTCCGCCCTTGGCCTCGATGCCATCGCGCTTGACGGTAGCGAGCACGCTCGCGGCCTGCTCGCCGCCCATCACGCTGATGCGCGCGTTGGGCCACATCCAGAGGAAGCGCGGCGAATAGGCGCGTCCGCACATGCCGTAGTTTCCTGCCCCGAAGCTGCCGCCGATGATGATGGTGAACTTCGGCACATTGGCGGTGGCCACGGCCGTCACCATCTTCGCGCCGTGGCGCGCGATGCCTTCGTTCTCGTACTTGCGCCCGACCATGAAGCCGGTGATGTTCTGCAGGAACACCAGCGGGATCTTGCGCTGGCAGCACAGCTCGATGAAGTGCGCGCCCTTCTGCGCCGATTCGGAAAACAGGATGCCGTTGTTCGCGACGATGCCCACCGGCATGCCCTCGATCTCGGCGAAGCCGCAGACCAGCGTGCTGCCGAAGCGCGACTTGAATTCGTGGAACTCGCTGCCGTCGACGATGCGGGCAATGATCTCGCGCACGTCGAAGGGCTTGCGCGTGTCGACCGGGATCACGCCGTAGAGTTCGTCTGCGGCGAACTCGGGTGTGCGCGAGGTCGTCGCCGGTTTCTCGCCGGTGCCGTTTGGCGCGTTGAGGTTGGCGACCGCCGATCGCGCCAGTGCCAGCGCATGCAGGTCGTTCTGCGCCAGATGGTCGGCCACGCCCGACAGCCGCGTGTGCACGTCGCCACCGCCCAGGTCTTCGGCCGTGACGACTTCGCCGGTGGCCGCCTTCACGAGCGGCGGGCCGCCCAGGAAGATGGTTCCCTGGTTCTTGACGATGATGCTTTCGTCGCTCATCGCGGGCACGTACGCGCCGCCTGCCGTGCAGGAGCCCATCACCACGGCAATCTGCGCGATGCCTTGCGCGCTCATGTTCGCCTGGTTGTAGAAGATGCGGCCGAAGTGATCGCGGTCGGGAAACACCTCGTCCTGGTTCGGCAGATTGGCCCCGCCCGAGTCCACGAGGTAGATGCAGGGCAGGCGGTTCTGCTCGGCGATCTCCTGTGCGCGCAGGTGCTTCTTGACGGTCATCGGATAGTAGGTGCCGCCCTTCACCGTCGCATCGTTGCAGACGATCATGCAGTCCACGCCGCTGACGCGTCCGATGCCGGCAATGAGGCCCGCGCCGGGCGCTGCGCCGTGGTACATCGCATGGGCTGCGAGCGGCGCCACTTCGAGGAAGGGCGTGCCCGGGTCCAGCAGCTGCGCGACGCGATCACGCGGCAGGAGCTTGCCGCGCGCCGTGTGCTTGTTGCGCGCGGCCTCGCCGCCGCCGGCCTCGACTTTGGTGAACTGCGCGTGCAGGTCTTCGACCAGTGCACGCATGGCGGTCGCATTGGCCTGGAATTCGGCCGAGCGGGCGTTGAGTTTCGTCTCCAGCTTCATGCAGTGTGGTCCTCGTCGAGCCCGAGCTGGCTCTTCATCGCTTCGCGAATCTTGAATTTCTGAATCTTGCCGGTCACCGTCATCGGGAATGCAGTGACGAACTCGATGTACCTCGGCACCTTGTAGTGTGCGATCTGGCCCTTGCAGAAGTCGCGGATCTCGTCGGCGGTCGCGGTCTGCCCCGGTTTGGGGATGATCCACGCGCACAGCTCTTCGCCGTACTTCTTGTCGGGGAGGCCGACGACCTGCACGTCCTGGACCTTGGGATGGCGGTAGAGGAATTCCTCGATCTCGCGCGGATAGATGTTCTCGCCGCCGCGAATGACCAGGTCCTTGATGCGGCCGACGATGTTGACGTAGCCCTCGGCGTCCATCGTGGCGAGGTCGCCGGTGTGCATCCAGCCTTCTGCGTCGATCGCTTCGCGGGTCTTTTCCTCGTCTTCCCAGTAGCCGTGCATCACCGAATAGCCGCGCGTGCAGAACTCGCCGGAGACACCCGTCGGGACGATGTCGCCAGTGACCGGATCGATGATCTTGATCTCGAGATGCGGCTGCACCGTTCCCACGGTCGACACGCGCTTTTCGAGCGGTGTGTCGGTCGAGCTCTGGCAGCTCACGGGGCTGGTCTCGGTCATGCCGTAGGCGATGGTGATTTCGCGCAGATGCATCTGGTCGACCACGCGCTTCATGACCTCGGTGGGACACGGCGAGCCGGCCATGATGCCAGTGCGCAGCGTGGAGAGATCGAACTCCTTGAAGCGCGGATGGTCCAGCTCGGCGATGAACATGGTCGGCACGCCGTGCAGGCCGGTGCATTTCTCGTCCTGCACCGTCTGCAGCACCGTGATCGGGTCGAAGCCGTCGTTCGGGTAGACGATGGTGCTGCCGTGCGTGATGCACGCGAGGTTGCCCAGCACCATCCCGAAGCAGTGATAGAGCGGAACCGGGATGCACAGGCGATCCACCGGCGAGAGCTTCATGCACTCGCCGATGAAGAAGCCGTTGTTGAGGATGTTGCGATGCGTGAGCGTCGCGCCCTTCGGGAAGCCGGTGGTGCCACTGGTGAACTGGATGTTGATGGGGTCCGTCGCCTGCAGCGTCTTCGCGATGGCGGCGACCTGCGGGTCGTCTGGCGTGCCGCTGTCGAGCAGGCTCGAGAAGCGCAGCAGCCCCGGCAGCTCGCCGCTGTCGGCCGGCGTGTCGATCCATGCCGCGGTGCGCAGGTGCGGCAGGCGGGCTGCGTTCAGTGCGCCGGGTTTGGCATCCGCCAGCTCGGGCGCGAGTTCGCGCAGCATGCCGACGTAGTCGCTGGTCTTGAAGCTCTTCATCGTGACCAGCGCCTTGCACGCCACCTTGTTGAGCGCGTATTCGAGCTCCGAGGTGCGGTAGGCCGGATTGATGTTGACCAGGATGACGCCGACCTTCGCCGTGGCGAGCTGCATCAGCACCCAGGGCGCGTTGTTGTGCGACCAGATGCCGACGCGGTCGCCCGGCACGAGTCCCAGACCCAGCAGGGCGCTGGCGAGCCTGTTGGCTTCGCGCTGGAGTTCGCTGTAGCTGTAGCGCTTCTTTTCGTGGGCGCTGACCAGGGCTTCGTGGTCGCCCTGCCGCGCCACCATATCGTCGAAGAAGTCGCCAATGGTCTGCTCGATCAGCGGGACGTCTGTGGCGCCTTGCGCCATGCTGCGCGTCAAGGTCATGGCGACTCCTTCAGGCTGTCTCGGCGAACAATTCGCGTCCGATGAGCATGCGGCGGATCTCGCTCGTGCCGGCGCCGATTTCATACAGCTTGGCATCGCGCCAGAGCCGTTCGACCGGGAAGTCCCTGGTGTACCCCACGCCGCCCAGCGCCTGGATCGCCTCGCCGGCCATCCACGTGGCCTTCTCGGCCGAATAGAGGATCGCGCCCGCCGCGTCCTTGCGGAAGGTGCGCGCATGGTCGCTGCGGTCGCAGGCCTTGCCGACCGCATAGACGTAGGCGCGTGTCGCCTGCCAGGTCGAATACATGTCGGCCAGCTTGCCCTGCATCAGCTGGAACTCGCCGATGCTCTGGCCGAACTGCTGGCGCTCGTGGACGAAGGGCAGCACCGCATCCATGCACGCGGCCATGATGCCCAGCGGGCCGCCGGAGAGCACGGCGCGCTCGAAGTCGAGGCCACTCATGAGCACCTTGGCACCCATGCCTTCGCCGCCCAGCACGTTCTCTTCGGGCACTTCGCAGTTGTCGAAGTAGAGCGGAAAGGTGTTGGAGCCGCGCATGCCCAGCTTGTCGAGCTTGGTGCCGGCCGAGAAGCCCTTGAAGCCTTTCTCGACGATGAAGGCCGTCATGCCGCGCGCGCCCATCTCGGGCTCGGTCTTGGCGTAGATCACCAGCGTGTCGGCGTCTCCGCCGTTGGTGATCCACATCTTGCCGCCGTTGAGCACATAACGGTCGCCCTTCTTCTCGGCGCGCAGCTTCATGCTGACGACGTCGGAGCCGGCATTGGGCTCGCTCATGGCCAGCGCGCCCACGTGTTCGCCACTGACCAGCTTGGGCAGGTATTTTTTCTTCTGCGACTCGCTGCCGTTGCGGTGGATCTGGTTGACACAGAGGTTGGAATGCGCGCCGTACGACAGGCCGACCGAGGCCGACGCGCGCGAGACTTCCTCCATCGCCACGATGTGCGCGAGGTAGCCGAGTTCGGTGCCGCCGTATTCCTCTTTCACCGTCATGCCGTGGAGGCCGAGTTCGCCGAGCTTCTTCCAGAGGTCGGCCGGGAACAGGTTGTCGCGGTCGATGTCCGCTGCGCGCGGTGCAATCTCGTCGGCGGCGAAAGTCTGGATCGCGTCGCGCAGCGAGTCGATGGTGTCGCCCAGGTCGAAGTTCAGGCCGGGATCGTGCATTGGGTTGTCTCCTCTGTCGGGTCGGCCGCGCGCCGGAATTCGCGCACGGAAAGGCGCAGCTTACGCCCAGTGCCGTTGCAATTGGCGCCACAATGGTTGCAGATCGCGCCACACTCTTGCACCCGCCATGTCTTCGTCTCCGCTACGGAACAGCAGCCGCGCCGCGACGCCAATCGCCTTTGTGCGCGCCATCGTCCAGGGCTACGAGCGCTACGGCGTCGACCCCGTGCAGGCGCTGGCGGAGGCACAGATCGCGCCGCATGATCTCGAAAATCCGCAGGCCCGCGTCACCGCTGCGCAGTTCGAGGCGCTGTCGGGCTTTGCGATGCAGCAACTCGACGACGAGGCGCTCGGCTGGTTCGCGCGCCGACTCCCCTGGGGCACCTACGGCATGCTGTGCCGCGCCTCACTGGGTTCCCCGAACCTGGGCGTGGCGATCAAGCGCTGGTGCAGGCATCACCGGCTGTTGACGGAAGACATCACGCTCGATCTGGCGGTAGCTGGCGGCGTCGCCACCGTGTCCGTCACCGAGCATCGCGCGCTCGGCGACTTCAGGGAGTTCTGCCTGGTCTCGAGCCTGCGCTTTCTTCACGGCTACGCGTGCTGGGCGATCGATTCGCGGGTTTCATTGAGCGCGGCCTCGTTTCCCTTCGAGGCGCCGGCGCACCGCGACGCCTATCCGTTGATGTTCGGCGGCGAACTGCATTTCGGCGCGGCCCAGGCCGGCTACAGCTTCGACGAACGCTACCTGGCCCTGCCGCTCCAGCGCGACGAGCGCGCGCTGCGGACGATGCTGCGACGCGCCCTGCCGCTCACGGTGCTCCAGTACCGCCGCGATCGGCTGCTGGGGCAGCGCGTGCGGGAGCTGCTGCGGACGCGCGGGGGCGAAGTCGCCACGGCGGACGCGCTCGCCACGCTGCTGAATCTCTCCACCCGCACGCTGCACCGCCAGTTGCTGGAGGAAGGCATCTCGCTGCAGTCGCTGAAGGATGAAGTGCGGCACGAACTGGCCACGGACCAACTGCGCCGCACCGATCGGCCGATCAAGCAGGTCGCGCTCGCCGTGGGGTTCCGCAACGAGAAGAGCTTTTCCCGCGCCTTCCGCAATTGGGCCGGCGTGACGCCGGGCGCCTTCCGACGCGGTGCGCAGCCAGTTACAGTCTCGGCCGCCGATCCGTGAAATAAGCACGCCCACGGTGCGGACGGCGCGCTGCGGCCCCCCGGAACGGTGCATCCGGCGATCTAGCATCGACGGATGCAGCAAGTTCCCGACACCGACAGCTCCGAATTCGCAGCCCTGATGGACTTCATCGCCACCTCGGGACGCGTCCGCAGCCATCCGTCCGTGAGCGAGAACGCCGACGAGCTCGTTTCCCGGATGTGGTCGGGCCGCGCCAAGGCAATGACCCAATCGATCACCGCCATGGCCAAGGCGGCCGTTCGCGCCAGCAACTGAGCTCAGTCCCCCTGGACGTTCAATGAATTGCGCAGCGCCTGGAACTCGGGCGAGCGCTGCAGCGCGCTGCGCCCCGCGTCGATCAGTCGGGTGACTTCCTCGTCGGTGATCGAGAACGCCGTCGGCACCTGAAGCAGTCGGTGCCGCAGTTCACCGTCGGCGGCGTCGCGCAGGTTGACCTGCACCACGTGAATCTCCGCGTCGGGCGCAAACGCATCGGAACCATCCCTGCTGCGTGACTTCAAGTCCTCCCGCCACTGGCGCGCGGTGTCGAGCAGGAACTCCTGTGTTTCCAGGACCGCACGCGCACCGGCGCCGAACAGCAGGGTGTCAGCCACGGCCCTGGCGCGCGGCAACCTGTCGCTGGTATCGACGTTGTTCGACGGGTCGCGCGCCGAGTTGACGCTGATCAGGACCAGCTTGCGGACGCTACCGCGCGGAATGCCGACCTCATCGAAGCTCTCGCGCAGTCCCCCACCGAGCAATGCGCGATCGAGCAGCCTGCGCACGGCGAGGTTGTCCGCGACGCCGCCGTCCACGAGATGGATGAAGGGGCGAGCCTGTGCATCGAGGTAGCTGTTCGCCTGCATGCGGAACATGCGTGCGCGGTAGTTGCCCTGGCCGCGCACGGCCAGCCGCGGCACGATGCCGCGGTCGCGGCACTCCTGGGCGTAGTTCTTCAGCGTCATCGGGCTCAGCAGAATGGGCACCGCCGACGATGCCGCGACTGCGAAGGAGAGTGGCACGGTCTGCAAGTCCGAGCAGATCAGCTCGAACTGGTCCTGTGTGAACTCGAAGGGCGTGCCCAGCGACATGTCGGTCGCGGCGATCACGAGTTGGGGATGCCTTGGGTGGCTCTCGATGTCGGCGTAGGTCTTGCCCTCGTAGATCTCGTCGAGCCGGCGCGCGAGCAGGTGGGAGCGGCCGTACCAGGGCGAGCTGAGGTCCCACAGGCTGGTGGGCCGCAACGCCTGCAGGATGAGGCTGTTCTGGAAGTTCTGGCGAAGGAAGTCGCGTTCAAAGTCGGGCAGCTTCTCGGCGCCGAATGACGCGTAGTAAGCCGCGAGGATGCTGCCGCCCGAGACGCCGCTGATGACGTCCGTGGCATCGAGGAGGTCGGTGGTGCGGCCATTCCATTGGAATTGGGTGCGGTGGAGTTCAGTCAGCACGCCATAGCCGAATGCGGCGGCACGCGCGCCGCCGCCGGACAGGGTGACGGCCACCAGGATGGTCGGGTCGCGGCCCGAGCTGGCAGCCACTACCAGACGCGGCGGCGGGTTCTCGGGCAGCGGTTCGTTGAGCCAGGGCCGCAGCGACGAGCAGCCCCCGAAGCAACCCGCGATAAGGAGGCCACAGATAAAGCGCAGGCCTCCCATCTCGGCGGTCTCAGACGAGCACGGGACGCCAGTCGGCCAGCAGTGCCGGCAGCTGCGCCATGTCGGTGAACACCTGGACCACGCCGACAGCGCGCAGCGCGTCAGGCCCGCTGTGGCCCAGGTCGGTGGGGCTGTAGCCGAAGACGGTCGCCCCCGCGGCGGCCCCTGCCGTGGCGCCGGTGACGGTGTCCTCGACCACCGCGCAGCGCGCAGGATCGACGCCCAGCGCCGCTGCTGCGGCCAGGTAGACATCGGGCGCAGGCTTGGAGCGGGGGGTTTCGTGGCCGCTGAAGATGCGGCCGGCGAAGCAGTCGAGCAAGCCGATCTTGTCGAGCTGCAATTCGACCTTGTGCCGGTCCGCGCCCGATGCGCAGGCGATACGCCCGCCGAGCGCGGCGTGCACTGTCCGAACGGCTTGCACCGCGTTGGGGATGGCGAGCAGGTCGCGCTCCAGCGCCTCGTTGCGGCGACCGCGAAAACCGTTCAGCCAGTCATCGGTGATCGCGAAGCCGGTCTTCGATTCGATCAGCGCGACCTCGTCCTTCACTGCCTTGCCAACGAAGAGCCGCATGGACTCTTCGACGCTGAGCTTCCAGCCCAGTTCGCCGAGCATCTCGGCCAGTACGCGGTTGGTGATGGGTTCGGAGTCGACCAGGACGCCGTCGCAGTCGAAGAGGACGGCGTCGAAGGGAATGGAATTCATGGGGGCTCATCCTATCAATGAACCCCCCGTGCAGTCATTCCGTGACGTTCTGGATCGGGATGTACATCTCCCCACCCGCAGCCTTGAACTCCGCCGACTTGCCCGCCATGCCGTTCTCGACCGCCACGGTCTCGTCGATGCCACGCTGTGCCGCGTACTCGCGCACTTCCTGCGTGATCTTCATCGAGCAGAACTTCGGCCCGCACATGGAGCAGAAGTGCGCGACCTTGCTGCTGTCCTTGGGCAGGGTCTCGTCGTGGAATTCGCGCGCGGTGTCGGGGTCGAGGCCGAGGTTGAACTGGTCCTGCCAGCGGAACTCGAAGCGCGCCTTGGAGAGCGCATCGTCGCGCGCCCGCGCACCGGGGTGCCCTTTGGCGACGTCGGCCGCATGCGCCGCGATCTTGTACGCGATGATCCCCTGCTTCACATCGTCGCGGTCCGGCAGGCCCAGGTGCTCCTTGGGCGTGACGTAGCACAGCATCGCGGTGCCGGCCCAGCCGATCATCGCGGCGCCGATGGCGCTGGCGATGTGGTCGTAGCCCGGCGCGATGTCGATGGTCAGCGGGCCGAGCGTGTAGAACGGCGCCTCGTGGCAGTGCTTCAGCTGCTCGTCCATGTTGGCCTGGATCAGGTGCATCGGCACGTGGCCCGGACCTTCGATCATGGTCTGCACGTCGTGCTTCCACGCGATCTGCGTGAGTTCGCCGAGCGTGCGCAGTTCGGCGAACTGGGCCTCGTCATTGGCGTCCGACGCGCAGCCGGGGCGCAGGCCGTCGCCGAGCGAGAAGCTCACGTCATAGGCCTTCATGATGTCGCAGATGTCCTCGAAGTGCGTGTAGAGGAAGCTCTCCTTGTGGTGCGAGATGCACCACTTGGCCATGATCGAACCGCCGCGCGAGACGATGCCGGTGCGGCGGTCCGCCGTGAGGTGGATGAAGGGCAGGCGCAACCCGGCATGGATGGTGAAGTAGTCGACGCCCTGCTCGGCCTGCTCGATCAGCGTGTCGCGGTAGATCTCCCACGTGAGGTCTTCGGCCACGCCGCCTACCTTTTCGAGCGCTTGGTAGATGGGCACCGTGCCGATCGGCACCGGGCTGTTGCGCACGATCCAGTCACGCGTGGTGTGGATGTTGCGGCCGGTGGAAAGGTCCATCACGTTGTCGGCGCCCCAACGGATGGCCCACACGAGCTTCTCGACCTCTTCCTCGATGCTGGAGGTGACGGCCGAGTTGCCGATGTTGGCGTTGATCTTGACCTTGAAGTTGCGGCCGATCGCCATCGGCTCGACTTCGGGGTGGTTGATGTTGGCGGGGATGATGGCGCGGCCGCGCGCCACTTCGTCTCGCACGAACTCGGGCGTGATGATCTTAGGGATGCGCGCGCCCATCGGATTGCCGGCCAGGCGCTTCTCGCGCGCTTCGTCGGCGAGGTATTCGGCCATCCATTCGCGGCGGCCGTTCTCGCGCAAGGCGACGTATTCCATCTCTGGCGTCACGATGCCGCGGCGCGCGTAGTGCATCTGCGTCACATTGACGCCTGACTTGGCGCGGCGTGGCGTGCGCTGAAGGGCGGCCGCACCGGCGCGCAGTTCGGCGATGCGCTGCGCATCGCGGTCGGCATGCGTCGCGCCGTCATCGAGCGCGAGGTGCAGGCGGCCTTCGTAGCTTTCGGTGTCGCCGCGCTCGGCAATCCATGCATCGCGCACGCCTGGCAGGCCGCGCCGCACGCCGATGTCGGCAGCGGGATCGGTGTACGGCCCGGAGGTGTCATAGAGCGACACGCGCTCGCCATTGGTGAGCGACACCTCTCGCACCGGCACGCGCAGGTCGGGCCGGCTGCCGGCGATGGTGCTCTTGCTGGAGGCGGGAAAAGGCTCGCGCGTGAGCGTGAGAAGGGACGCGAACTTGTCGATGGCATTCATGCGGGGCACTCCTGGTTGTGGGACAACGGGTGCTCCGCGATCGCTCCGGGGCGGTGACGGCCGTCGAGGACGGACCGGCACCATGGAGTCGCAGCTCTTCTTACGCTGGTATGAACCAGATCAAGTTCGCGGGTTCGGCCGCTTGGCCATCTCAGCACGCATCTGCGTGCACCCCGGAGCGGGGCTGATTCTAGGCTGGGCCCGCGCGAAGGATCAAGTCGGACGCACGGCGGCCATCGGCGTGATCGCCAGCGGCCCCTCGGCATCGGACCCTGCAGCCTCGGCCGCGGCCCACGCGTCCAGTCCACCGGCGAGCACGCGCACGCGAGGCAGGCCCGCCGCCATCAACACTCGTGCTGCGGCGACCGCCGATTCGTCGTTGGGGCAATCGCAGAACACGATGAGTTCGCGGCCATCGGAAAAACTGCCGAGCCGCTTCGGAAGGTGCGCCAGTGCGATGCCGATGGCACCGGGAATCGCGCGTTCATCCAGCGCACGCGCTTCGTCGGAGCGCACGTCGATCACCGTGAGGCCGGCCCCGGCGGCCAGGGCTTCGCGCAGCACTCGCACTTCGACCAGTTCGATATCGTCGGCGCGCAACGCCATGCGGCGTTGCCGATAGCGCCACAGGATGAACGCGACGAGCAACAGCGCGAAGATCACCAGGGCAGCGAGCCCGATATCGGACAGCACCGCCAGCACGTCCTCGATGGCCGCGTGGAACACGCGCCCGAGGACCAGGAAGCCCAACGTCCAGATCAGCGCAGCGACGGTCTCGTAGGACAGGAAGCGCACGTTCGACATGCCCAGCGCGCCCGCCATCGGCGGCGCGACCACCGACACGCCGGGCACGAACTTCGCCGCGATCAGCGACAAGCCGCCCCAGCGGCCGAGGATCGATTCACTGCGCCGCACGCAGGAGTCCGCCGACAGCGAGATACGGCACAGCAGTCGCATGACCCGATAGCCCCAGCGCCGCCCCGCGAGGAACCACACGCCGTCGCCCAGGATGTTGCCCAGCACCGCAGCCACGGTCACCGCAAGAAAGGACACCTGCCCTCCGACCGTGAGCCCGCCGGCGACGATCAGGAAAGGCACCGCCGGCACGGGCGCGCCCAGGCGCGTCGCCAGCGTGGCAACGAACACCAGGGCAGAACCCTGGCTGGCGAGAAGTGCGACGAAGTCATTCATGATTTCACGGGACCGGTGAGCTTTTCTGCAGGAGTCGAAAGACGGCTATTCCCCTTGCGTGGGTCGTTCCGTCGGGTTCACGGTGGCCTGCACAGAAGGTCCGCCACGAAGATCCAGATCGGAGAAATAAGCGATGCCATGGCCACGCGTGTTGTCCGCATCGGCCGAGATCGCGACGGCGACGACGTCAGGCATGGTGCTGCCGGCCTCGTCACCGAAGGCGCGGCGATAGTCCGCGAGCAGGTTGCGGCGTTCGGCCACCCATGTGCCCGGCTTGGCTGCAGCGCCGGACTCGAGCACGATCATGCGCACGCGGCGCGTGAAGGCGTTCATGAACTCGCTGCCCTTCGCTTCCTTGTTGTCCCACACGTAGCACAGCGCTTCGCTGGGCACGTCTTCGCCGGTTGCACGGCGGGCGAGCGCCAGGCGGGTGCGTTCGCCGACCGACAGCCTGTCGACGGGGAAGTCGAAGAACACGCACAGCTTGGCCGCGCCGTCGTCACCCGCACGGGTGCGCAGGTCGGCGTCCTGCACGAACTCGTCGACGCGCCAGCGCCATGCGAGCGTGGTGCCGCTGTTCAGTGGCACCTGCGTGGGATGCACCAGGTTGCCGTAGGACTGGTCGGCCTCGACCCTGAGCACGCGCTTTCCGTCCTGCTGCACCACCTCGAACCGCGTGGGGGCCTTGTTGGGCAGGGTGGTGAAGCGCCAAGGCTGCGGCGCCTGCGCGCTCTGGGCGCTCGAGAAGGGCGTGAGCGTTGCGGGTTCGTCAGCGTGGGCGGCGGGGTTCGCCGCCAGCAGGAGCATCGACGCGAGCGGCAGGGCCGCGGCGACACACCGCAGCCAGCGCGCAAACTGATCCGTCGTCGTGCTCTCCATGCGGGCCCCTTCGCCTTTGGGTTGGTTGAAACCTCTGCGGAGCGCCTTCGGCGCTCAGCGCACCATGGGAGTGTGGGGGCGGCAAGGCGCAAGATAAATACGCCAAAAGGAATCTGTCTGTCTCCATCCTGGACACAATGTCCTGCAGATCGCTATCGAATCGGTAGCAATAAACCTTTATCCGACGGCCTTACGAAGGCCATCCGATCACCTTGGCCGGGTTAGTGCAGATCGCCGTCGACGTAGTACCACCGATTGTGAAGACCGTCGACCTCGCGCACGAAGCGGCTGCGCTCGTGCAGGCGCGACGCCACCCCGGCGCTGCTACGCTGGCGGGCCACGAACTCGACCTCCGCGTGGTCGGCGTCGAGCACCGACCGCGAGCGGACGTCCAGCCCGAGCCATTTCACGCCGGGTTCGAAACTCACTTCGGCTGGCCGGGTCGATGCATGCCAGGTCGCGAGCAAGTAATCGGCTCTTTCGCGTACGAAGGCGGTGTAGCGCGAGCGCATGAGCGATTCGGCATCCGTGGCCGGGGTGTTCTCGAAGTCGTCCACATAGCGGCCGCAGCATTGGGCGTAGGCCAGCGGGAGCTCCCGGCGATCACGGCGCCCGCAGGGGCAAGGGACACGGGCGGAACTGGGAGAGGATGCGGACATGGAGGGTTTGGGCGGGGAATGCAGCACGTATTGTGCAGACCCTCGCACAAACCCTGCCTTTGACTGGCACCGACGCTCCCCTATTTGGGGGGCGGCAGACGGCCCAGCAGGCTCTCGACCGCCAGGCCCAGGGCCAGCAACCGGCGATCGCTGCCGGCCGGTCCGTCGAACTCCAGGCCGACCGGCAGGCGGCTCGTGGCGCCCAGCCCGACGGGCAGTTGCAAGCCCGGAATGCCGGCGTTGCTGCCAGGGTCGGTGTTCTGGATCAGCACCACGAAGTTCTCCGCGCTACTGGCGTCCGGCGTGGCGGCCAGCGCCACACGCGGCACCGTCGGGAAGACCAGCGCATCGAGCCTGTTCCTCGTGAAGGTGTCGCGGTAGAGCTTCTGCAGCGCCGGGCGAGCCACTCGCATCGCGTTGTCGTACGCCGGTTTGGCGTCAACCACGCCTTTGGCGGCCGGCAGTTTGCGCGGGATGATCAGGCCATCGAAAGTGCCCTTCACATCGGGACTGGCGACCGCTGCGGCGATCTGCGCGATGTCGACGCCGGTGCGGTATTTCGCGAGGTAGGCCACGATGTCGTCATGCGCCTCGTACAAGGCGACCGGAAAGCCGACCGCGCCGTTGAGTTCCATCAGCTTCGGCATCTCCACGTCCACCAGCGTCACACCTGCGGCACGCAGCTTGGCGAGCGCCGCATCGGTGGCGGCGCGGGTGTCGGCATCGAGGTTGGCGTAGAAGGCCGGCACCAAGCCGAGGCGCACGCGCTTCAGGTTGGCGGGCTTGATCGGCGTGCCGCCCACGATCACACGATCGAGCAGCGCCACGTCGGCAACCGACAGCGCCATCGGCCCGGCGGTGTCGCGAGTGTGCGAGATCGGCGCGATGCCCTCCCGCGAATAACGCCCGACGGTCGGACGCAACGAGGCACAGCCGTTGAACGCGCAGGGAATGCGCACCGAACCGCCCGTATCGGTTCCGAGCGCCGCAGGCACCATGCGCGCACCGAGCGCCGCGCCGTTGCCGGAGGACGAACCGCCAGCGACGCGTGTGCTGTCGTAGGCGTTGCGCACGCCGATTTCAGGGCCGGTCTGGAAGGCGGGGTTGTAGCCCGTCACACCAAAGGCCAACTCGTGCATATGGGTCTTGCCCAGCACGATGGCGCCCGCCGCGCGCAGCTTGGCGACGACAGGCGCATCGGCCTGCGGCACGAAGGTCTTGAGCGCGGGCGTTCCAGCGGTCGCTGGCAGGCCCTTGACCTGGATGTTGTCCTTCACCGCCACCGGCACGCCGCCGAGCGGCTTGCAGGCGCCGCCCTGTTTGCGCTCGGCGTCGGCCGCGCGGGCTGCCCGCAACGCGCCAGCCTCATCGAGCGTGATGAAGGCGTTGAGCTGCATCTTCGATCGGGCCTGCGCCAGGTAGGCCGCCACCAGTTGCTCGCTGCTGAGCGTGCCTGCGCAGATCTGCCGCGCTGCCTCGCTGGCGGTCAGAGTGGCGATATCCGGTGCTGCGGGCTGTGCCGCCGCCGGCAGGCCAAAGGCCGCCAAAACAGCCACGAGGGCCGCCGCACGAGGCGAGCACGGCGGATTCAATGAGGGGAGCATGGTGCGGACTCCGACGAAGAGACCACCATGCTGCACCGTTATGCGCGCTTTGTCTGCCGGCTCAGGCCAGTGCGCGCTGGATCAACAGCTTCTGGATGTCCGAGGTGCCTTCGTAGATCTGGCACACGCGCACATCTCGATAGATGCGCTCCAGCGGAAAGTCATTGACGTAGCCATAGCCGCCTAGCGTCTGGATGGCCGCGCTGCACACGCGCTCGGCCATCTCGCTGGCGAAGAGCTTGGCCATGGCAGCCTCCTTCAGGCAGGGCTGACCGGCATCGCGCAGGCTCGCTGCGTGCCAGATCAGTTGCCGCGCCGCCTCGAGCTGCGTCGCGCATTCGGCCAGCCGGAAGCCCACTGCCTGCTGATCGAAAATCGAGCCGCCGAAGGCCTGGCGCTCCTTGGCATAGGCCAGGGCCACCTCGAAGGCGCTGCGCGCCATGCCAACGCTCTGGGCGGCGATGCCGATGCGCCCGCCCTCCAGCGCGCCGAGGGCGATCTTGTAGCCCTCGCCTTCCTGTCCGATCAGGTTCTCGGCGGGAATGCGGCAGGCATCGAAGTTGATCTGCGCGGTGTCGCTCGAATGCTGGCCCAGCTTGTCCTCCAGCCGTGCGACCGTGAAGCCCGGCGCATCGGTCGGCACGATGAAAGCGCTCATTCCCCGCTTGCCGGCACCCTTGTCGGTGACCGCGATCACGATCGCGACCTGCCCATTCTTGCCGCTGGTGATGAACTGCTTGACGCCGTCGATCACCCAGCCTTCGCCATCCTTGCGCGCAGTGGTGCGCAGCGACGATGCGTCGCTGCCGGCCTGCGGCTCCGTCAGGCAGAAGGCACCTAGCATTCGGCCCTGCGCCAGCGGCTGCAGCCATTGCTTCTTTTGCTGCGCGTTGCCATAGCGCATGAGGATGGCGTTGACCGGGCAGTTGGTCACGCTGATCGCGGTACTGGTGCCGCCGTCGCCAGCCGCGATTTCTTCCAGCACCAGCGCCAGCGTCAGGTAGTCGAGACCGGCGCCGCCATCCTCTTCCGGCACGCAGATGCCGTAGGCACCGAGCGCCGCCAGGCCGGCATGGGCCTCCTTCGGAAAGCTGTGCTCGCGGTCCCAGCGCGGCGCATGGGGCCAGAGTTCCGCTTGCGCGAAGGCGCGCACGGCATCACGAATCGCTTCCTGGTCGGCGCTGAGCAGCATGGTGACTTCCTTCCTTTCCTTGACCGAGGTCCATGATCAGCTTGCTGGCCATGTAGAGACGGCGGGGGATCGCGCTGGTATCCACGTACTCGGCCTTGTCGCTGTGATAGCCGAAACCCGGCAGGCCCAGGCTTTCGATGACCGGCTTGCCCGCCAGCGCGGCGTAGGCCGCGTCGGTGCCGCCGCCGGTGCGTTCGACGATGGCGAGTTCACCGCCGGCTTCCTTGTAGTACGCCACGGCCTTGTCGACGAGCTTGCGGCCGCCCTCGCCCGCATTGAAGGCCGGCCGGCCGCGCGTGACTAGCACCTTGACATCCGACTCGGGCAGCTTCTTCTGCTGCGCCTTGGCTTCGAGCGTCTTCATCGCGGCCTCGAAGTCCTCGTTCTTCGCATAGCGCACGTCGGCATTGAGCATGGCGCCGGCCGGAATGATGTTGGAGACATTGCCGGCCTTGGCCATGGTCCAGTTGAAGCGCAAGCCCTTGGCCTTGTCGTCGATGCCCATGGTGCGCAGCACCAGGTCCGAAGCCTCGACCAGCGCGTTCACGCCCAGCTCGGGCGCCGCGCCAGCATGCGAGGCCTTGCCGGTGATGTTGACCTGCACATAGGCGATGCCCGAAGTGCCGAGCGAGAGATCTTCCTTGCCCGCGCCGGTGGGCTCGAAAGACAGCACGTAGTCGGACTTGGCAGCCTCTTCCTGGATCAGGTCGCGCGAGCCGAAGGAGCCCTTTTCCTCGTCGGTGTTGAACAGCACCGTGATGGTGCCGAAGTCCTGGAAGCCGCGCGCCTTGAGCAGCTTGAGCGCGTGCACGATGACCGCGTTGCCGCCCTTGTCGTCGGCGATGCCGGGGCCGTAGGCCTTGTCGCCTTCGACACGGAACGGCGCCTTCGCGAGGATGCCTTTGAGGTACACGGTGTCCATGTGCGAGAGCAGCAGCAGGTTCTTGCCGCCCTTGCCCTGGAGCTTGCCGACGATGTTGTCGCCGACCACGATGCCGGCCGACTTGCTGCGCGTGACCGTGAAGCCCAGCGACTTCAGTTCATCTTCGAGGTACTTGCCGACCGACGCCATGCCTTCGGCATCGCCGGTGCCGGTCTCGATGTTGACGAGGTTTTCCAGCGTCTTGACGACAGCGGGCTTCTCGGCCGTGGCGGCAGCGAACAGGGCCTCGTCGCGCGTCTGGCTCCAGGCGGCGGGTGCGACGAAGGCGGTAGCGAGCAGCGCGGCCAGCGCGCTGCGATGAAAGACCGAATGCATGTGGACTGGATCTCAAGAATGAATGGAGGAGCCTTCGATTCTAGGGAGCGGTGCCCCCTCGAATCAGCCTCGAATCAGGGGCGCGGAGATCAGATCAGTTCGATCGCCACCGCCGTGCCTTCGCCACCACCGATGCACAGCGTCGCGACGCCGCGCTTCTTGCCGCGCTGCTGCAGCGCGTGGATCAGCGTGACCATGATGCGCGCACCGCTGGCGCCGATCGGATGGCCCAGCGCGCAGGCGCCGCCGTGCACGTTGACGATGTCATGCGCCACCGACAGCTCGTGCATCAGCGCCATCGGCACCACGGCGAAGGCTTCGTTCACCTCCCAGAGGTCGACGTCCTTCACGCCCCAGCCCGTCTTCTTGAAGAGCTTGGCGACCGCGCCGACCGGTGCGGTCGAGAACCACTCGGGCTGCTGCGCATGCGTGGCATGAGCAACCAGGCGCGCGATCGGCTTGGCACCGTACTTCTTCGCGGTGCTCTCGGTCATCATCACGAGTGCGGCGGCGCCGTCGTTGATCGACGAGCTCGATGCCGCGGTGATGGTGCCGCCGTCCTTCTTGAACGCCGGCTTGAGCGTCGGGATCTTGTCGAGCTTGACCTTGCCCGGGCCTTCGTCGATGTCGATGACCGTCTCGCCACCACGGCCCTTGACCGTCACCGCGGCGATCTCCGCCTTGAAGGCGCCAGAGCTCGTCGCGGCCTTGGCGCGTTCGACGCTGGCGATCGCGAAGGCGTCCTGCTGTTCGCGGGTGAACTTGTACTTGGCGGCGCAGTCCTCGCCGAAGGTGCCCATCGAGCGGCCGGGCTGGTAGGCGTCTTCGAGGCCGTCGAGCATCATGTGATCGAAGATGCGGTCGTGGCCCATGCGGTAGCCACTGCGGCCCTTGAGCATCAGGTAGGGCGCGTTGGTCATGCTCTCCATGCCGCCGGCGACCATCACCTCGTGCGTGCCCGCGAGCAGCATGTCATGCGCCAGCATCGCCGCCTTCATGGCGGAGCCGCACATCTTGCTGAGCGTCACTGCCCCTGCACTGTCGGGCAGGCCGCCCTTGTAGGCCGCCTGGCGTGCCGGCGCCTGGCCCTGGCCTGCCATCAGGCAATTGCCGAACAGCACCTCGCCCACGCTGTCGGCCGATATGCCCGCGCGTTCGACTGCTGCCTTGATCGCCGCGCCGCCGAGGTCGTGCGCAGCGAGAGAAGAAAAGTCGCCCTGGAAGCCGCCCATCGGGGTACGTGCGGCGCCGACGATCACGATCGATTCGCTCATGGAAATTGCTCCTTCAGTGGTTGTCAGTCAGAAATAGGGGACGTGGCCGTCGTGCTTGAATCGCTGGGCCTCGTCGTAAGGGAAGACGTCGAGCATCTGCCCGGCCTGGATGCGTTGCTTGTGGCTCTGCCAGAAGGCCGCGTCGAGCAGGTCCGCATGGTGGGACATGAAGGCCTCGCGCACCGCGGGATTGCCGAGAAGGAAGGGTTCGAAAGTCTCGGGGAACACGTCCTTCGGTCCCACCGAATACCAGACCTCGCCGCTCATCTCGTCTTCCTCGTTGCGCGGCGTGGGCACCTTGCGGAAATTGCAGTCGGTGAGGTATTCGATCTCGTCGTAGTCGTAGAACACGACCTTGCCGCCGCGCGTGACGCCGAAGTTCTTGAACAGCATGTCGCCGGGGAAGATGTTGGCCGCCACCATGTCCTTGATCGCATTGCCGTACTCGACCACCGCATGCTCCAGTTGCTTGCTCGCGCGCTTGGCGTGCTCGGGCTGCTCCATCTGGTCGAATGCCTCTTGCAGGTAGATGTTGAGCGGGATCATGCGGCGCTCGATGTAGACGTGCTTGAGCACCACCTCCATCTCCCCGTTGCCGTCGCGGTCGCCGATCTCCAACTGGCTGGGCGCGAACTGCCTGATCTCCTCGATCAGCCCGGGCTCGAAGCGGTCCAGCGGAAAGCCGACGTCGCTGTATTCCAGCGTGTCGGCCATGCGGCCCACGCGGTCGTGCTGCTTCACGAGCAGGTACTTGCCCTTGATCTGCTCGCGCGTGGTGTCCTTCTGCGGCGGAAAAAAGTCCTTGATGAGCTTGAACACGTACGGAAAGGACGGCAGGTCGAACACCAGCATCACCATGCCCTTGATGCCGGGCGCGATGCGGAACTTGTCGGTCGAGTAATTCAGGTGGTAGAGAAAGTCGCGATAGAAGAGCGTCTTCCCCTGCTTGGCCAGCCCCAGCGCGTTATAGATCTCGGCGCGCGGCTTCTTGGGCATCAGCGAGCGCAGGAACTGCACATAGGCCGACGGCACCTCCATGTCGACCATGAAGTAGGCGCGCGCAAAGCTGAAGAGCATCTGCAGGTCTTCTTCGCCGAACAGCACCGCATCGATGTAGAACTTTCCGTCGCCGTCGTGCAGGATCGGCAGCGAGAACGGCAGCTCGACGAAGCCGTTGATGATCTTGCCGACCACGTAGGCCCCCTTGTTCCGGTAGAACAGGCTCGACAGCACCTGCAGCTGGAAGTTGGCGCGCAGCTTGATCTGGTGAAAGCGCCCCAGGATCGCCGCCGCCACGCGCTCGGCGTCGCGGCGCCGGTTGGTGTAACCCCCCTGCAGCGCGTAGTCCTCGAGCATGCGTTCGATGGTGTCGGCCAGCGTTTCGCTCTCGGGGTAGTAGGCGCGGTAGGTCGGCTTGTCGCGCGGCTCGATGTACTCGGTGCTGATGGCCGGCCGCACGAAGATGAAGTCGTTCTGGAAGTAAGCGCGGTGCAGTATCTTGGTGGTCACCGAGTTGAAGAAGCTCTCGGCCAGCTCGGGCTGGTGGTGGTCGACCAGCAGGCCGATGAAGTGCAGCTTGACCTGGTGCCACACATCCATCGGTTGTTCCCCGGCCTTGAATTCCTTCTCCAGCCGCGCGACTGCTTCGCTCACCCGCAGGTCATAGAACTCGATGCGCTCGCGTTGCGCGCGCTGCTGGCCATGCCAGTCGGCCGTCTCGAAACGATGCTTGGCGCGGGCCGACTCGGCACGAAACAACTGGTAATGCCGGTTGAAGCCGTCCCGCATCGCCTTGGCGATGTCGTAGGCAAGCGGCGAATCGAGGCGCTGGGGGAACATGCTTTCGGATGTTCAGTCGGTTTCCTTGACGGGCTCCGAACTGGACTGCGCCCCTTCCTCCTGCGGCTTGCTCCACTTGTAGCGGATGCGTTGCACGGCCGCGCGGTACACGGCGTCGAGGGGCTTCGAGCCATCGACGGTCATCCCCAGGTCCTGCAGCAGTCCGTCGTGCACGCCGAACGCCCAACCGTGGATCGTGACCTTCTGGTCGCGGCTCCATGCGTCGCACATGACCGTGCTCACGGCCACGTTGACGACCTGCTCCGCCACGTTCAGCTCGCACAGCGCATCGGCGCGGTCACGCTCGGGCAGGGTCTTGAGCATCACGCGGTGCCGGTCGCGCACGTCCTGGATGTGGCGGATCCAGTTGTCGGCGATGCCGATGCGCGCGCCTTCGAGCGCCGCCTGCACGCCCGAGCAGCCGTAGTGCCCGACCACCATGATGTGCTGCACCTTGAGGCGCTCGACCGCGAACTGGATCGCCGACAGCGCATTGAGGTCGGAATGCACCACGATGTTCGCCACGTTGCGGTGCACGAACACCTCGCCGGGCTCCAGGCCGGTGATCTGGTTGGCGGGGACGCGGCTGTCGGAGCAGCCGATCCACATGTAGCGCGGCGTCTGCTGCTTCACCAGACTGGTGAAGAAGCCGGGGCGGTCGCGCTCCATCCGGGCGGACCACGCCCGGTTGTGGGCAAACAGGTCGTCGAGGGTTTCGGGAGTGTTTTCCATTGTCGATGTGGGTAAGTTGATTGGGCAGGTCAGACGCTCAACGTGCCTTGGGCTTGGTGGCACGCGCGAGCGCGGCGCGTGCCTGCTTTTCCTGTTCGCGGATTTCCGCGATGTTGGCCTGGAGTTCAGCCAACTGGGCTTCGAGTTGCTCGCGGTGGGTGCCGAGCACGCCGAGGAAACGCTGCAACTGCACGGCGGTGTCCCTCGGGCTGTCGTACATGTCGAGTATCTCCTTCACCTCCATGAGCTTCAGCCCGAGACGCTTGGCACGCAACGTGAGGGTCAGGCGCGTACGATCGCGCGAGGTGTAGATGCGCTGCAGGCCCGCGCGCCGGGGCGTGAGCAGGCCCACGTCCTCATAGAAGCGGATCGCGCGGGTGGTGAGATCGAACTCCTTGGCGAGTTCGCCGATGGTGAAGGTCTGCGACGGCATGAGATTGCGGATGCGGCAGCGCGTTGGGGGCGCACTGCCTACAATGATGGCTCCTTGCCATGACGTTTACGTTAACGTCAATCGTACATGAACCTCCTCGAACGCGAACTCCACTACCCCCTCGGCGACACTTTGCCGGCTCCCGGCGAGGCGCTCGAAGTGGCGCCCGGCGTGCGCTGGATCCGCATGGCGCTCCCCTTTGCGCTCGACCACATCAATCTCTGGCTGCTGCGCGACACCCTCGACGGCGTCGAGGGCTGGACGGTGGTCGACTGCTGCATCTCGCACGACGCCTCGCGCGCGCAGTGGGAACAGATCTTCGAGACCCAGCTCCAGGGCCTGCCGATCCTGCGCGTGATCGTGACGCACATGCACCCCGACCATATCGGCCTGGCCGACTGGCTGTGCCGGCGCTGGAACGCACCGCTGTGGATAAGCGCCACCGACTACCACGTGGCCCGGGTTCTCACCTCCGCCGGCGACACGCTGGCCGGCGGCGGCGCGGCGGCGGACTTCTTCGCATCGCACGGCCTCACCGACCCTGACTCGATCGCGAAGATCCGCGCACGCACCAACTACTACGTCAACATGGTGCCCTCCGTGCCGGCCAACTTCGTGCGCATGCTCGACGGCGACCGCATCTCCATCGGCGGCCGCGATTGGCGCTGCATCAGCGGCTACGGCCACGCGCCCGAACACATCGCGCTCTACTGCGAAGATCTCAACGCCTTGCTCGGCGGCGACATGATGCTGCCGCGCATCTCGACCAACGTGAGCGTGCATGCGGGCGAGCCTGAAGCCAATTCGCTGCGGCTCTTCCTCGACAGCATCGAGCGCTTCAAGTCGCTGCCAGCCGACACGCTGGGCCTGCCTTCGCACGGCAAGCCTTTCACCGGCATTCACCGCCGCGTGGAGCAACTGCAAGAACATCACCGCGACCGCCTGGCCGAGCTGCTGGAGGCGTGCATCGCCAAGCCGCACAGCGCGGCGGAAGGCCTTCCCATCCTGTTCAAGCGCCAGCTCGATTTGCACCAGATGACCTTCGCCATGGGCGAGACCGTGGCCCACCTGCACCTGCTGTGGTTCTCGGGCCAGTTGCAGCGCCGCCTGGGCACGGACGGCATCTACCGCTTCGGCGCCTTCGCATGAACGTATTGAGTCGGCTGCGCGCGGGCCAGTTGGCCGGGTCGCAACGGCTCGATCTGTCCTGCGGCCTCACGGAGTTTCCGCGCGAGATCTTCGATCTGGCGGACACGCTGGAGGTGCTCAATCTCTCGGGCAATGCGCTGAGCGCCCTGCCCGACGACCTGCACCGGCTGCATCGGCTGCGCGTGCTGTTCTGTTCGGACAACCAGTTCACCGAGCTACCCGAGGCGGTCGGTCGATGCCGGCAGCTCGACATGGTCGGCTTCAAGGCCAACCGCGTTCGCAGCGTTCCGGCTGCTTCGCTGCCGCCGTCCTTGCGCTGGCTGATCCTCACGGACAACCAGATCGAAGCCTTGCCCTCCACGATCGGCCAATGTGCCCGGATGCAAAAGCTGATGCTGGCCGGCAACCGCCTGCGTGCGCTGCCGGAAGAGTTGGCCGCCTGTCGTGCGCTGGAGTTGCTTCGCATCTCGGCCAACGGACTCGACACGCTGCCCGAGTGGCTCCTGTCGATGCCGCGGCTTGCCTGGCTGGCTTTCGCGGGCAATCCCTTCGACGAGACACCGGAAGAGGCAGCCCTCGTTGCACGCCCCACGGTTGCCATCGACTGGAGCCACCTCTCGCTAAAGCACAAGTTGGGCGAAGGCGCCTCCGGCGTGATCTACGAGGCGGATTGGCGGCTTGCCGATGGCGGCATCCGCCCTGTCGCGGTCAAGCTGTTCAAGGGCGCGGTCACCAGCGACGGCTGGCCGCACAGCGAGATGGCGGCCTGCCTTGCGGCCGGCTCGCATTCCAACCTGATCGCCGTGCTCGGCCGGGTCGAGAACCATCCCGAAGGCACGCCGGGCCTGGTGCTGGACCTGGTGGACGCCAGCTTTCGCAATTTCGCGGGGCCGCCGAGCCTGCAGACCTGCACGCGCGATGTCTATGACTCCGGGGCGCGCTGGTCACTGGAGACCGCCTTGCGCATGGCACACGGCATCGCCTCTGCCACGGCCCAGTTGCATTCGCTGGGAATCGTGCATGGAGATCTCTATGCGCACAACATTCTGTGGAATGGGCAAGGCGACTGCCTGCTGGGCGATTTCGGCGCCGCATCGTTCCTGCCGACCGACGACAGCGCCCGTTCGCAGGCGCTGCAGCGCATCGAGGCGCGCGCCTTCGGGTGCCTGCTCGAAGAGTTGCTGATCCATTGCGATCCGGTCGAGGAAGCCGACGAAGCCACACGGAAGATGCTGGCGAAGCTTCAGTTGCGCTGTGTGGACCTGGACACTTCGGCGCGCCCCGCCTTCTCGGAAATCACTTCCCTGTTGAGCGCCTGAAGCCATGCGCACCCTGCCGCTGCCCTTGCGTGATGGCGTCGGGCCGAGTTGCGTCGCCCTGCCGACCGGCGACTGGCCGACGATCATCGAGTTCCTGGTGCAGCGCTTCGCGGCCATCCCGCGATCGACATGGGAAGCCCGCATCGAGGCCGGCGATGTGGTCGACGAGCATGGGGTGCCCGTCACGCTAATCCGACCCTTCGAGCCGAGGCTGCGCGTCTACTACTACCGCGCGCTCGAATCGGAGCCCCGCATTCCGTTCGAGGAAGTCATCCTGCACCGGGACGAGCACCTGCTGGCGGTGGACAAGCCCCATTTCCTGCCCGTCACGCCCGTGGGCAAGTACGTGCAGGAGAGCCTGCTCGTTCGCCTCAGGCGCAGGCCGGGTCTCCAGGATCTCGCGCCCGTGCACCGGATCGACCGAGAGACCGCCGGCATCGTGCTGTTCTCGGTGCAGCCTGCCACGCGAGGCGCCTACAGCGCGCTCTTCGCGGATCGCGAGATCAGCAAGCACTACGAAGCGATCGTGCGATGGCCCGGCAACCAGCCGCTGCCGGCTGTTCATCGCAGCCGGCTCGACGCCGACGATCACTTCATGCGCATGAGGGAAGTCCCCGGCGAACCGAATTCGGAGACGCGCTTCAGGCTGCTCGCGCAGCGCGACGGATGGGCCCGCCTGGACCTGTCGCCCGTCACCGGCCGCAGGCACCAGTTGCGCGTGCACTGCGCGGCGCTGGGCATGCCGATCCTGAACGACGCCATCTATCCCGAACTCCGCCCCGAAGGCAGCGATGACTTCGACCACCCGCTGCAACTGCTGGCCCGGGAGATCGCCTTCCGCGATCCGGTCGACGGCAGCGAACGGCGCTTCACGAGCCCCAGGTCGCTGACGCTGCCGGCCTGAGCCAGCCGGCCGCCCTTGCGGCCCCGCTGGCACCCATGTGACGCCGCTCGACGGCGAGGCGCACTAAGCTCGCGCCGATCACACTCAGGAGACACAGCAAATGGACACCACTCAACTCTTCTCGCTCAAGGGACGCAGCGCGCTCATCACCGGCGGCTCGCGCGGCATCGGCCGCATGATCGCCGAGGGCTTCCTCGCGCAGGGCGCCCGCGTCTACATCTCGGCGCGCAAGGCCGCCGCCTGCGACCAGACCGCCAAGGAACTCTCGGCGTTCGGCCATTGCGTTTCGTTGCCGGCCGATGTGTCGACGGTCGAGGGCGCGCAAGCCCTCGTCGCCGCCTATGCCAAGCACGAAGGCTCGCTCGACATCCTGGTCAACAACGCCGGCGCCGCCTGGGGCGCACCGTACGAGGAGTTCCCCGAAAGCGGCTGGGACAAGGTGGTCGACCTCAACCTGAAGACGCCTTTCTTCCTGACCCAGGCGCTGACGCCGATGCTCAAGAAGGCTGCGACCGACCATCTCGCGAAGGTCATCAACATCGCGTCGATCGATGGCATTTCGGTCAATCCGCAGGAAACCTATTCGTACGCGGCTAGCAAGGCCGGCCTGATCCAGCTCACGCGCCGCATGGCGCTGCGGCTCGCACAGGACCGCATCGCGGTCAGCGCGATCGCGCCGGGCGCCTTCGCGTCCGACATGAACCGGGTGGCGCGCGACCACGGGGATGAGATCAAGGGCGGCATTCCGGCCGGCCGCATCGGCGAGCCGGAGGACATGGCGGGCGCCGCGATCTATCTTGCGTCGCGCGCCGGCGACTACGTGATGGGCTCGACGTTGATCGTTGACGGCGGTGTGACGCACGCGCGCTGAAGCGTGTCGCGCCGGCTCAGTACAGGAGCTTCGGATACCAGTCAGTGCCGCGCCCGCCCGGCGTCAAGTCCAGGATGGACCAGAGTGAAGCGATGTCGGGTGCACCGCGCGGGTCCTGGCCGGGGTCGGCCATCTCGCCCGTCATCTCGCCCGCCCAGAACAGCAGGACCTTGTCACCGTCGCGCTTGAACACGATCAGAGCCGGGTACTCGCTGCCGTCGGGCCGCAGCACGCCGATGTCCTTGGCATAGTCGTCGCCGATGGTCTGCACGAAGTTCAGGTCGCGCCAGCCGCGCTCCTGCGCAAAGGCGTATTGACGCTCCACGGGTGAGCGCCCCAGCACCTTGAGCGCCACGCGCTGCTTGATGTCGGCGGCATTGCCGTTCAACGCACCGAGCAGGTTGGTGCACATCGGACACGGCCGTTCGCGCTGCGGCCCGTACATCCAGAAGTAGGTGACCAACGTGTCCTTGTCGCCGAACAAATCGAGCAGCCCCGCCTCGAAGGCCTGTTCGTCCTTGAAGCGGTAGTTCTTCTCGATCACGGGACCGGGTGGAAGGGCCTGGCGCTGCTCGACGAGCCGTGTCATGTGGCGACGAAACTCGATCTCTTCGGCCAGCAGGGCCTGTCGGGCGGCGGCGTATTCATCCGATGCGCCGGGGAATGGCCTCTTCGCCTTCTTCGCCAGCTCGGCCGCGGGGGTCAGCGTTTGTTGCATGCCTTTGCTCCTTGTTTGCGCCTAGAGTATGGAAAACAACGACGGTTTCCAAGGAGACATTGATGAGAATTCTGCGTCAGACGTTCACTACATGGCTGCTTCTGTGCTGCGCCGCGCTCACCGCATGGGCCGCCGATTCGCCGCCGGCCAAGGAAGGCGACTGGATCGCCAGGGATTTCCGATTCCACACGGGCGATGTCCTGCCTGAAGTGCGGCTGCACTACACCACGCTGGGTTCGCCGTCGAACCCTGCGGTGCTGGTCCTCCACGGCACCGGGGGTTCGGGGACCGGCATGTTGTCGCCTGCCTTCGGAGACGAATTGTTCGGCCCGGGGCAGCCGCTGGACGCCGGCAAGTACTTCATCATCCTTCCCGACGCGCTGGGCCACGGCAAGTCGTCCAAGCCATCGGACGGCATGCGAACCAAGTTCCCGCTCTACAACTACGACGACATGGTGCAGGGTCAATTCCGGCTGCTCACCGAAGGGCTGGGCGTGAAGCACCTGCGACTCGTCATCGGCAACTCGATGGGCGGCATGCAGACCTGGATCTGGGGCGTGCAGCACCCCGAGTTCATGGACGCCCTTGTGCCGATGGCTTCGCAGCCCACCGAGATGTCGAGCCGCAACTGGATGATGCGGCGGATGGTCACTGATGCGATCCGCACCGACCCGGCCTGGAACAACGGCAACTACACCACGCAGCCCCAGGCGGTTCGCGCTGCCAATGCCTACTTCGGCATCGTCTCCAACGGAGGCTCGCAGGCGTACCAGAAGATGGCGCCCACGCGGGCGGCAGCGGACAAGCTGCTGGATGCGCGACTGGCGGCGCCCTTCACGGCTGACGCCAACGACTTCCTCTACCAGTGGGATTCATCGCGCGACTACAACCCCGCGCCGCAACTGGAGCGCATCCGTGCGCCCCTGCTCGCCATCAACTCGGCGGACGACGAACGCAATCCGCCCGAGCTCGGCATCATGGAGCGCGAACTCAAGCGGCTGAAGAATGCGAAGTTCTATCTGATCCCGGCCAGTGAAGACACGCGTGGCCACGGCACCACCGGCAACGCGAAATTCTGGAAGGCACAGATGAAGCAATGGCTGGATGCGGCGCCCAGCCAATAGGAATACAAAACACTTACATTTGCACGCGCGTGGAGGGACCTCGGGACGGGCCTTCCGCGCGCAAACTCATGGCCCCTTCACTCCAAGGAGAAGCGCCATGGGAACCCCCACCGAGATCGCCAAGCAAGGCTATGCAGCGTTCGGCAAGCGCGACATTCCGGCACTGCTGGAGCTCCTCGCGGATGACGTGGAATGGAAATTCCTCGCCAACCCCGACACGGGCACGCCCTACGGCGGCACCTGCAGAGGCAAGCAGCAGGTGGCCGAGTTCTTCGGCAAGCTGGCCCAGGCCGACGAGATCCTGGAGTTCGAACCGCGCGAATTCCTCGAAGGTCCCAATCATGTGACGGTGCTCGGCCGCCTCAAGGGCCGGGCGCTGCCGGACGGCAAGGTGCACGAATCCGAATGGATCCAGGTCTTCACCTGGAAAGAAGGCACCAAGATCAGCCGCTGGGTGGGGACGGGCGACACCGCCTCCAGACTCCACGCGAAGTAGACAATGACTGGATGAACAAACGTCACTTCCTGGGCACGGCGACACTCGCCGGACTGTGGCCCGCAGTCGATGCACTGGCCGCCGACCCAGCCCGCAAGGGCCCGGGCCTTCTCACCCTCAGCGGAGCGATCGGCAAGTCGAACCGGGGTCCGGTGGATCCGGCGCTCGACCAGTTGCTGGTCAAGCACGGCGTCAAGTTCGACAAGGCCTATGTGTTCGACTCCGAAGCATTGCTCCGCCTGCCGTCGGTTCGCATCAAGGCCACGCTCGAGTACGACGCCAAGATGCACTCGCTCGCGGGCCCGCTGCTGACCAGCGTGCTGGAGGCCGCAGGCGTGCCGACGAGCAGCGAAGTGACGATCGCTCTTCGCGCCGTGGACGGCTACGTCGTGCCCTTGAGCATGGCGAACGCACGCGCCTACCGGATGATCGTGGCAACCGAGATCGACGGCACGCCGCTCGCGCTCGGAGGGCTGGGCCCGCAGTGGGCGATCTACGAGGCCGATACGCTCGCCGCGTTCAAGGACAAGCCGCTCAAGGAGCGGTTCGCGTTGTGCCCGTGGGGGCTGTACAGCATCGAAGTCACGCGCGGCTGATCGTTTCTCGCTGAAACCATGGACAAGCCAACCGGCCTCAAGAAAGGCCTCACAAGTTACGGCGACCAGGGCTTCTCCCTGTTCCTGCGCAAGGCCTTCATCAAGGGCGCGGGCTACACCGACTCGGCGCTCGACCGCCCCGTGGTCGGTATCGCCAATACCAGCAGCGCCTACAACCCGTGCCACGGCAACGCTCCCCAGCTCATCGAGGCAGTCAAGCGGGGCGTCATGCTGGCCGGCGGCTTACCGATGGAGTTTCCGACCATCTCCATCCACGAGAGCTTCGCCGCGCCGACCAGCATGTACCTGCGCAACCTCATGTCGATGGACACCGAGGAAATGGTGCGCGCTCAGCCGATGGACGCCGTGGTGCTCATCGGCGGCTGCGACAAGACCGTGCCCGCCCAGCTCATGGGCGCGGCCTCCGCGGGCATCCCCTCCATCCAGCTCATCACCGGATCGATGCTGACCGGCAGCCACCGTAGCGAGCGCGTCGGCGCCTGCACCGACTGCCGCCGCTACTGGGGCAAGTTCCGCGCGAGCGAGATCGACGAGGACGAAGTCGCCGACGTGAACAACCAGCTCGTTGCCAGCGTCGGCACCTGCTCGGTGATGGGCACGGCCAGCACCATGGCCTGCATCGCCGAGGCGCTGGGCATGACGATGCCGGGCGGCGCATCGCCACCGGCGGTCACGGCCGATCGCATCCGCATCGCCGAACAGACCGGCACCCAGGCCGTGCAGATGGCGCGCGATGGCTTGAGCATCGACAAGATCCTGACCCCCGCAGCCTTCGAGAACGCCATGCGCGTGCTGCTGGCGATCGGCGGGTCGACCAATGGCATCGTGCACCTGACCGCCATTGCGGGGCGCATGGGCCTGGAGATCGACCTGGCCGCACTCGACCGCATGGGCCGCGAGACACCGGTGCTGCTGGACCTGAAGCCGTCCGGGCAGCACTACATGGAAGACTTTCATCATGCGGGCGGCATGGCGACCCTGCTGCGCGAACTCAAGCCGCTGCTGCGGCTCGACGCGATGACGGTAACCGGCCGCACGCTGGGCGAGGAAATCGAACGCTCCGGGACGGGCTTCCAACAGGATGTCGTGAGGCCCATCACCGACCCCATCTATCCACAAGGCGGCATCGCCGTGCTGCGCGGCAACCTGGCCCCGGGCGGCGCCATCATCAAGCAGTCGGCCGCCGACCCGCAACTGATGGAGCACGAAGGCCGAGCCGTCGTGTTCGAGAACATCGAGGACCTGCTGACGCGCATCGACAGCGATGACCTGGACGTCACGGCGCTGGACGTGCTGGTGCTGAAGAACATCGGCCCCAAGGGCGCGCCCGGCATGCCCGAGGCGGGCTACATCCCCATCCCGCGCAAGCTCGCGCGTGCGGGCGTGAAGGACATCGTGCGCATTTCGGACGGGCGGATGAGTGGCACCGCTTTCGGGACCATCGTGCTGCACGTCACGCCCGAGTCGGCCATTGGCGGTCCGCTGGCGCATGTGCGCCACGGCGATCGGATTCGCTTGAGCGTGCGGGACCGCGAGATCGCGCTGCTGGTGTCCGATGAGGAGTTGGCGCGACGAGCGGAAGAAGCGCCCGTAGTCGTGCCGACGGCCGAGCGGGGATATCGAAAGCTGTTTCTCGAGACCGTGACGCAGGCGGACAAAGGCGTGGACTTCGACTTCTTGCAGGCGCCGAAGATGGTCGGGAAGGTGCCGGAATAGCTGTGGCAAAGCATCGCAAGTACACATCCTCCACCCCGTGCATCAGGGTGGCGCCCAGTGGTGTCCACGGGCTCGGCGCCTTCGCGACGCGGGACCTGCCCGCTTTCGCATTGCTGGGCCTTTACAACGGCCGACGCTACTCGCAACAGGAAATCGCGGCCAAGGCCTGGGATGACCAGCTGACTTACCTGTTTGCGTTGTCCAACCAAGAAACCATCGACGGCGCCAAGGGCGGCAATGGCACCCGCCATTTGAATCACGCCTGTGACCCGAACTGCGAAGCGGTGGAGGAATACGACGACGCGGGCCGGCTGGTGCTGAAGTTTCAAACGATCGTGCCCGTGGAGGCGGGGGACGAGTTGTTCATCGACTATTGCCTGACAGCGGATGACGGCTCGGCCGCCTCGAACTATCCCTGCCATTGCCGTTGCGCGAACTGCCGCGGGACGATGCTTGCGCCCGTCGAGGCCGACTGAACTCCGCGAGTGGTGCGCCGCCGCGCCGCTGACATCTGCGAGCCGGAGGCGGCTGCACCAATGTGCAATTGCGCGCAACCCCGACCGGCGCCACCCTTGCACCCTGCTCGCAACGGCAAAGGTGGACGCTCCTGTCCGCTGACCCCGTTTGCGCAGCCACTCCAGGAGTCCAATGATGGCAAAGAAGCCCAGCAGTCCCGTGTCGCGCAAGCAAGCCTCTGCAGAGGCGGTCCCCGCGGACAGCACCCCTGAAGTACTCCCCCGCCCCGACTTCCACTTCCCCGGCGACGTCGGGCGCACCTTCCTCGACTCCGATCCGGCACAGTTTCCCCAACCCGTGAAGGCACCGCCGGGCGCGCCCAACATCGTGCTGGTCCTGATCGACGATTGCGGATTCGGCCAGTACGGCACCTTCGGCGGCGGCATTCCCTCGCCCACCATGGACAGACTCGCAGCCGAGGGCTTGCGCTACAACCGGTTCCACACCACCGCGCTGTGCAGCCCCACCCGGGCCGCGCTGATCACCGGCCGCAACCACCATTCCGCGGCTTTCGCGGGCATCACCGAAGCGGCCACCGGGTACGACGGCTACACGTGCGTCCTGCCCCGGAGCTGCGGCACGATCGGCGAGGTGCTGCGGCAGAACGGCTATATGACGGCCTGGATCGGCAAGAACCACAACACGCCGCCCTGGGAGACCAGCGCGACGGGACCCTTCGACCGCTGGGCGAACGGACTGGGCTTCGACTACTTCTACGGCTTCAATGCCGGCGACATGAACCACTGGAACCCCATCCTGTTCCAGAACCGCGACCTGGTACCGGCATCGACGGACCCGGACTACCACCTCACGACCGATCTGGCCGACAAGTCGATCGCCTGGATTCGGAAAGCGAAGAGCATTTCACCCGACCGGCCGTACTTCCTGTACCTCGCGACCGGTGCCACGCATGCACCCCACCACACGCCGAAGGATTGGATCTCGAAGTTCAAGGGCAAGTTCGACGGCGGCTGGGACAAGTACCGCGAGGAGACCCACGCGAGACAGCTCAGGCTCGGCGTCATCCCCAAGGGCACGAAGCTGACCACCAGATCCAAGGGCCTGCCGGCGTGGAGCTCGCTCAATGCCGACCAGAAGCGCATCTACGCGCGGATGATGGAAGTCTTCGCCGGCTTCGCAGCGCACTGCGACCACGAGATGGGTCGTGTCATCGAGGCCTGCAAGCAATTGCCGGACGCCGACAACACGATCTTCATCTACATCGCCGGCGACAACGGCGCAAGCGCAGAGGGCGGCCTCGAGGGCTCGCTGTGCGAAAACCTGTTCTTCAACGGCTTTCCAGAGAAGTGGCAGGACAACCTCAAGGCGATCGACGAGCTCGGCGGGCCCAGGCACTTCAACCACTTCCCGTCGGCATGGGCTCACGCGATGAACACCCCCTTCCAGTGGACCAAGCAGGTCGCCAGCCATTTCGGCGGCACCCGCAACCCCATGATCATCTCGTGGCCCGCGCGCATCAAGGACAAGGGCGGCCTGCGCGACCAGTTCATCCACACCATCGATCTCGTGCCTACCCTCTACGAAGTGTGCGGCGTCACCGCGCCGAGCGAGCTCAACGGCATCAAGCAGAAGCCGATCGAGGGCCTGAGCTTCGCCCACACCTTCGCGAATGCAGGCGCGAAGAGCCAGCGAAAGACGCAGTACTTCGAGCTCGCGTGCAATCGAGGCCTCTATCACGATGGCTGGATGGCATCGTCCCCATCCTTCGTGCCGTGGGACCCCAACCGCCAGGACTGGGACCCCGACAAGGCGCCCTGGGAGCTCTACAACATCGACGAGGATTTTTCGCAGTCCAACGACCTGTCGAAGAAGCATCCGGACCGGCTGCGCCAGCTGCAGGATCTGTGGTGGATCGAAGCGGCGAGGTACAGCGTGCTGCCGCTCGATTGGCGCGCCACCATCCGCCTGAACGCCGAGCTGATGGGAAGACCGAGCCTCATCGCCGGGCGCACGAGCATCACCTACTACCCGGGCACCATCGGTCTGCCCGATGCAGCGTCGCCGCCGATGTGCAACAAGTCATGGAGCATCACGGCCGAACTCAACATTCCCGAAGGCAAGGCCGAGGGAATGATCGTCACGCACGGAGGCCTGGAAGGCGGCTATGGACTCTACTTGCGCGACGGCAAGCCGACCTTCGTCTACAACTACCTCAGCATCGACCGGCCGACCTTCACGGCGAAGAACACGCTGCCCAAGGGCCGGAACAAGCTGGTGGTCGCCTTCAAGTACGACGGCGGCGGCATGGGCAAGGGCGGCACCGTCACCATGAGCGCGAACGGCAGGAAAATCGCCGAGGGCCGGCTGGAGCGCACCATCCCGATCCAGTTCTCGTTGGGCGAGGGGCTGGACGTGGGCATGGACATCGGCTCGCCGATCGACTTCACCTACAAGATGCCTTTCGCGTTCACGGGCACCATCGAGAAGGTGACGGTCGAACTCGGGCAGTTGGCTGTCACGGCGGGCAAGCCGGCTCGCGCGCGATAGGTCATTTCGTCGCGACCCCGCATTGTTTTGCACCCGAGTTCAGGTCCCCATCCCCTCGATATCGAAGAGAAAGGACTGGGACCGAAGCCTTCTCCTGTCGAATCCGGCCTCCCAGGGAAAGCGATCCTTGCCATCGGGCCACACGATCTGCACATAGTCATAGTGGCCGCGCGCGAGTTGGGCAGGGACCAGCAGCTCGACGCGCGCAGCATCCGCAACGCGGGGCATCAAGGGAATCTGCGCGGCGCCGAGGATCATGACGCCTTCGTGAACCGGCTCGCCTGCCTTCACGCGTTGCGCAATGACTTCGAGGACGCTCCTGGCGTGCGCCGGTGCAATCCCGAACATGATGAGGTCCGGATGCGCAAAGCTCTTCTGCAATCCGACCGTGTAGACGTAGGTCACGGCTGCGTTCCTCGTGCCGACGCCCGCCATGGCCCAGCCTTCTTGCGCGATGCGGCGCCTGAGCGTTGCGACAGCTTCGGGTTGGATGAACATCTCTCCCACCATGTCGCTGCGGCCTTAGCGCACGGGCCAGGCATCCTTCTCGTGGATGACGTGCCAGAGGCCTTCGTCAACACCTTCGAACGCCTTGGCATAGCGTGCTGCTTCGCGAGACTCCTGGGTCACGTTGCGGATGACGATGCCGTGGATCTGCCCGGCGTGCGCTCGTGCGACCTCGCCGTAGATCTCGGGATCCGATTCGCCGGAGTCGCCCACCAGCAGGAAGCGGCGTTGCGGAAAGTCGGCCAACAGGCGTTCGATGACCGCGAGTTTGTGGATGCGCGATTCGCCTTCCGACGGAATGAGGGTGCGCCAGGTCGTGCTCTCGCGCAGATGCACGCTACCAGGGGGAAACCCGCCACCCACCAGGAAATCCGCCAGAGGTGGATAGAGCTGGATCGGGCTCGCCGAGAGGTAGTGAAAGCGTGTGTCGGGGCTGGCTGCGAGCGCTCGGTAGTGCGATGCCATGCCCTCGACCGGCGTGAATCGGCGGACGAAGGTGTTGAGCAGCATCTCGCGCTGGTCGCGCACGTTGGTGTGCTTGATGGTGTCGTCGATGTCCGAGATCACGGACAGCCCCTGCGCCGGCACGAGCCGCGCCTCCCCCTTGAAGCGGCGCGGGTCGGTGAGCGCCGTGTAGGCGTGAAAGCGCACGACTTCCTCGGGTCCGCGCGCCACACTGGCATCGACGGTCAGCCTGGCGTCGCTGCGCCCGTTCCTCGCGGTCGGCGGCAGTGCGACGCGCCCCTTGACGCCCTCGATCACGAGCTCGATCACGTTGTCTTCTTCCGACTCGGTTCGAAACAACGCAGCGCGCCGGCTGAAGCGCGCACGCTCGAGCGGCGACAGCTTCTCGAGGTCGAGATCCAGATAGCGCGCCAGCACGCGATGCGCCACGAGCAGCGGTTCTTTCTCGTGAAGCCAGGCGTGAACGTCGAACTCGATCGCGCCAGCGTCGGTGGCGCGTGCGATGCCGGGTATGAACATGACCTCTTCGTCCGCATCGAGCGGTGCGGCCTGAAGCGTCGAAGCCAGCGTGCACAAGCACAGGACGCGGAGCATGTGGCTCCACAGGTCATCGATGATCGGTCGCTTCATGACGACAACTCCGGGCAACGGCGGCGCGCCCTGCGCTACCGAGGCGGATCTCCAAGCAGGAATCCCACGGCGCTGCGCCACCACGCGTCGTTGACGTAGCGGATCCAGTCGTTGTGGTCGGCGGCGCGCACGACTTCGAGCCGCTTGGGACCGGGCAGCGCCTCATACAGCGCCGTTCCGAAGCGCGCAGGAACGATGCGGTCGCGCTCGGCAACCGCCACCAGCACGGGGCGCCCGATCGACGCGAGATGCGCTGCGCTGTCGTAGCGATCCCTCAGCAACCAACTCACCGGCAGCCACGGATAGTGGTAGGCCGCGACGTGTTCGAGCGTGTCCCAAGGCGTGATGAGCATCAGGGCCGCGACATGCTCGGGTTGCCTCGCGCCCGCCGCGGCGGCCACTCCGGCGCCCAGCGATTCGCCGATGAGCAGCAAGGGCGGCCCGTGCAGGCGATGGGCCAGCGCGATGGTCTGCCCGGCGTCCTCGACCAGGCTGCGCTCGCCCAGCGCGCCCTCACGCGGACCGTACGCCGGGTATTCGGCCAGGATCACGCGCAAGCCGAGGCGGGTGAGCACAGCGGCGTAGTAGTCGCGATGTCCCGCATGGCCTGCATTGCCGTGGAACACGAGAGCCGTGCCGCGCGCCGGCCCGGCCGGCTCCGCCACCAGGCCACGAAAGTCGCCCTCTGCCGGCCAGGCGACGAGCCCGGCGGACACCATGTCGGCGGCTTGCGCCCGGGCGGGGTGGTAAAGAAGACTGTCCTGGAACATGGCGGGCGCAGCCAGCGCGATGGCGCAGGCGGTGACGAGCCAAAGCATGATGGCAGCAGGTTTCATCCCCGGCCGGTATGGGAGTTCAATGGCAGGCCATCCTTTGGCGAAGTCGATGCGCTGTCAACCCCGAAACGCGTCAGGGACGCGCCACGGCGGCCACTCCGTACAGAACCAGCGCGGCCACGACCACGGCCGTGAAGCCGATGTGAATCGCGAGCAAGGTGGCCAGCACCGCCGCAGTGACCGAGGCGCAGCCGTTGATGCCCCAGGCCCAGGGAATGAGGCGGGCATCGGCAGCCTCCACCCTGGTCAGGCCCAGCGGAAAGGGCATGCCCATGAAGAACGCCAGCGGTGCGATGAGCGCTGCCGCAATCAGAATCCGCGCCGCATCGGGCAGGCCCATCGCGTGCTGGAAGAGCCAGGGCAGCAGGAGCAGGCAAAGCGCCGCCGACACGGCAATGGCGCCCACCACCGCAGCCACCGGGTACCCCTTCAGCCGGCCCGACACGCGGCTGCCGATGCCAGCGAACAGCAGGAACGCGAACAGCACGACGGCAATCGCATACAGCGGATGACTCAGGAACAGGACGAACTTCTGGATGAACGCGATCTCGACGAACATGAAGCCGAAGCCGATCGCCAGGAAATAGGTCAGCACACGCCCGCGCGATGCGGCGCCCGATGCGCTCGCGCCCTGCCGCGCACCGGATCGCGCGACCCATGCGAGCGGCAGCCCGATCATCAGAAGGCTTGCGAGCGCCGCCTGCACCAGCGTGGCCACCAGCACCGGATAGCCCCATTCGAGCAGCGGCAGACCGCCCTGCTCTTTCAGCGACAGTAGTTCCGCCAGCGAGCGCCACTTGAAGAAGTGAAAGAAGTGCGGCTTGTCGTCGGTGGCCGGTTCGATGTGGAACTTGTAGCGCTCCATGAATTCGCCGCGCCCCGGACCGAGCAGTGCCTGCGCGCCGTCGAACAGGTCGGGGCCCTCGACCACGTTGAAGCGATTCGCCTCATCCCGCCGCATGCCGGGGTAGAAGGCCACGTCGAAGGAGCGGGCGATGCAGAAGCTCTTGATCGCAGCGATGTCCTCGCTGGTGAACGCGCCGTTCTTGACCAGCAGCGTGCTGGTCTTCCAGCTGCGGATCAACGCCAGCCGCGATGCGGGGTCGCCGACGCCCGATCGTTCCAGCGCAACCACCGCGGCGGCAAAGAGCTTGAGCGCATCGCGCGGCGGCAGCGTGACCCAGCGCGTGACCGCCAGCAGGCCGCCGGGCTGCAGGTGGCGCAGGTCGTCCTGCATGGCTTCGACCGTGTAGAGATAGTTCTCCGCGAGCGCGTAGAGGCCGGCCGAGGACGCACTGAAGGAATCCAGCAGCGCCACCTGGACAAGGTCGTAGCGGTCCCGGCTCGCCGCGATGAAGCCCCGCGCCTCTGCCACGTGCACGTGCGCCATCGACCCATAGACACCGCCCGCCGCGGCCGCGAACTGGCCTCGCACCAGTTCGACGACCTGGGGATTCAGCTCCACCGCATCGATGCGGCGCGCGCCGTGATAGTGCGCCTGCAGCACGTCCGCCCCTGCGCCGGAGCCCAGCACCAGGACGTGCGGCCGATTCAGCAGGTGATAGGGCAGCGCAGAACTGATCTGGTCCAGATGGGCCAGGCTGGCGCGCCGCCCGTCGAAGCGGGTCAGCGCGTTGAGTCCTTCGCCGTCGGTGAAGACGCCCCACTGCGGCGGCGGCTCGGTCGACGCGGTGAGGCTCAGGCCGGGCGCATGGCGCAGCGGGATGCGCGGGCTCTCGACCACGCTGACGAGGCCCAGCGGGCTCGAACGCTGTGCCACCACCCGCGTGCCGGGAATGCGCAAGGTCTGCGACAACTCCTTGTAGGGCGACATCACCGGCGTCATCCAGGCCGAGGGCAGCAGCAAGGGCACGCCGGCCAGGGCCGCGAGCGCGAACGCCGGCCAGCGCCGATGCCCACCACATTCGAGCCACCCGATCGCCGCCGCGACGCACCCCAGCGCACCGATCAGTTGCAATGCATCGGAAGGCGACAGCACGAACAGCAGCGCCACGATGCCCAGGCTTCCCGCGCCGGCGCCGAGGATGTCGACGCTGTAGATGCGCGACACCTGTCCGCGAAATCGCGACAGGGCCATGCAGACGCAAGCCCCGGCGCACAGGAAGGGAACCAGGAGCAGCAGGTAGACGGCGAACAGGTAGGCCGGCTGGCGCGGGTCCCAGAGGATTTCCAGCGGATTGAACGGCACGCGCTGCGCCAGCAGGAAGCAGCCGATCGCGCTGAGCCCGAACACCGCGGCGGACGCACAGAACAGCGGCGCGAAATGCTGCTGAACCGCGCGCTGCGCCAGCGTCAGCAGCGCACCGCTGGCGCCCCAGCCGAGCAGTGCGAGGCTGATGATCATGTAAGCGAAGTGGTGCCACAGGATCACCGAGAACAGCCGCATCAGCAAAATCTCGTAGGCCAGCGCCGCGGCCGAGACCAGGGCCACGGCGATCAGCGGCGCGGCGGCCATCGACGCTCCGGGCTCAGCGCCGTCCGGTCAGCGGAACGAAGGCCACCGGCAGGATCTGCCGCGTCGACACCGTTCCGTCCGCGTTCTTCTCGATGAGCATCAACTGCTGGACCATGAACGCCGCACCCACCGGAATCACCATCCGGCCACCGGGCTTGAGCTGGCGGATGAGCGGCGGCGGGACGTGGCTGGCCGCCGCGGTCACGAGAATCGCGTCGTAGGGCGCATGCTCCTCCCAGCCGTGATAGCCGTCGCCCGTGCGCACCTGGACATTGCCGTAGCCCAGCTTCTGGAGGCGTTGCGTGGCCTGCAGCCCCAGCGGCTCGATGATCTCGATGGTGTAGACCGCGCGGGCCAGCCGTGCCATCACCGCCGCCTGGTAGCCCGAGCCGGTACCCACCTCGAGCACCTTGTGGCCCGGCTCCGCCTTCGCCAGATCGGTCATGAGCGCGACGATGTAGGGCTGCGAGATGGTCTGCCCATGGCCGATCGGTACGGGCCGGTTGGCGTAAGCGACATCGACCTGATCCGACGGCACGAACTCATGCCGCGGCACGGTGCTCATGACGGTCATCACCCGCGCGTCGAAGGCGGGCCTGCCGGTCTCGACGCTGGTCTGGCGCGCCAGCAGCTCGATCTGCTCCATCATCCGCCGGCGCTCGGAAGCGAAGTCCGAGGCGGCCGCGGAGTGGGTTCCCGCCGTGGCCAGGAGGAGCAACGCCGCCAGTGCACGAACCATGGATGTGGCCATCGTCCGGCGATCATGGACGAGGCCGAAACCGCGGTCCAGTGCGCGGTGCAAGGCCATGGTCGGGAAGAGGACGAACCGGCCCTGAAAGGGCCGGTTCCGCATGCCGTCAGTTCGCGGCGAAGCAATAGAGCAGGCCGTCGCCGCCCGTTCCACGCAGTGCCTGCTGGCTGCATCCGCCACGGGATTGGTGCGACGAGTTCCACGATGTGGCCCACGGGTCCGCCGTCGGCCCCGAGCGATCGTGATGGCCGACGATCGCCACGCCCTCGGTGCCGCTTCGCGTCCAGTTGCCGCAGGTCATGTCGGTGTCGTTCGGCGAGAAGGCCGTTCCGTCGGCGCGCGAGCCGGTCAGGATGTCATGGCGGTTGGGCGTGTCGCCGCGGCCCTCGACGGGCAGGCCTTTCTCGTTCAGGGCCGTCTGCTTCGTGACGTTGTTCGCGCCGTGCAGCTGGTCGACGTCACGCGCGATCACCTCGCCCTTGGCATTGCTCCAGGGCCCCTTGCCGATTCGGTCCCGCGCGTTCGCCGTGGGGACGCCGTCCTTGCCCTGGGTGCTCAGGTAGGCCCGCCATGTCTTCCCGCCTGCGCCTGCGGCAGTGGCCAGGTTCTGGCAGTGCTTGTCGGCGCCCGCAAGGCCGCCCAGGTCGGCGCCCTTGCCGGCGCCGACGCTGGTCACGAAGAAACTCATCGGCCCACCGCCGGCGCCGCCGGATTGCTGCATCGCACAGGCCGTGATCACGATCGGAAGCCCGATCAGGGCTGCCCGCAGGGGCCAGGAAAAGCGTCTGGACATGGTTCCTCCGTTGGAAGTTGAAGGTTGCGTCGCAGCCCGGCCGCCTGGCCAGGCTGCGCGGATTATGGGAGCCGCGCGCGCGATCGGCCACCACGGTTCCACCAGTGCGCCTCTACATTCACGGCCACAGCATGATCGCGCAGAGTGTCGCGACGATGAGACCGGTCACGACCGGGAACAGCAAGGCCCGCACGGCGGACAGCACCGGTACCCGAGCAAAGCCGGCGACCGCGATCAGCGACGACCAGGCGACCAGGGTGCCGCCGCCAGTCCACACAGCGCCCATCTGACCGACTGCGGCGAGCGTTGCCGGATCCATACCGGCAGCCGGCGCGAGCGCACCCGACAAGGTGCCGGTGAGCGGCAAGCCGGCAAAGCCGGAGCCGTCGATGCCGGTGATCATCCCCACGATCAAGACGCCGAAGGCAACGAAGGCGTGGCTCTGGGGGATCAGATGCTGTGCGCTCTGGATCAACTCGAACAGCAAGTGAGGCGGTTTCGCGTCGCCAACGATGCCCAGGATCGGGCCAGCCGTTTCGCCGGCACCGATGAAGAAGAAGCCGGCGATCGGCAGCACGGATCCCATGGCCTTGAAGGCAAACACGAAGCCGTCGGTGATGTGGTCGGCGCTGACATCGAGCATCCTGCGGGGGCCCTCGGCGGCCAGCGTGGCCAGGATCATCAGCGCTGCCGCCATTCCGCCGACCAGCGTGGCCGCAGCGCCGCCCTTGAGTTCGGGCAGCAGCGGCATGACCTTCGGCAGCACCATCGTGGCGATGACGGCGAGGAAGGCCAGCGGAGTGAGGATGGCGAAGACCTTGGACCAGACGATGCGGCGTGCCGCTACGGAGGACAGTGTGTCCTCGATCTGTGCCTCGCTCAGGAAAGGTGCGTCGCGGCTGGTGCCTCGCGCGATCTCCGCCTTGTCGAAGGTCCCCGCGGATTCGAGTTCGGCGGTCTGGCCGTTGCTCGACTGTGCCTGCCACTTCACAAGAAGCGCGTTGCTTGCCGGCACGATCCGGCGTCGCAGGGAGATGTAGGCGATGAACAGCGCGATGACGCCGGTGATGAGGGACAGCGTCAGCGCGCGATCGGCCACGATCGCGGCGGAGGCGCCCGCCGCTCGGGCACTGATGCCTGGCGCGACGCCAATCACGTAGTCCGACGACAGCGCCATGCCCTGCCCGGCGATGGCGATGGCCACCGCGCCGGCCAGCGGCGGCAGGCCGGCGGCGATCGCGGCAGGCAGCAGCACCGCCGATACCAACGGAACGGCAGGCGTCGGCCAGAAGAAAAGCGAGATCATGTAAGTGATGCCTGCGAGCACGAAGTACGCGATGTGTCCGTTCTTCATGATGGCCCGGAACGGCTCCACCATGCGGATGTCCGACTGCAGCGCCTTCAGGGCGTTGAGCAGCGACGTCATCAGGGCGATGACCAGAAAGATGTTGAACAGCTCCTTTGCGGCCACGAAGCTTGCATTGAAGATGCTGCCCAGCGCCGCGATGGGGCTGTGCGTCCAGGCGAGCGTCACGCAGAAGGTGGCAACGATCGAAGGCACGACGACATTGGCGCGGAAGATCATCGTCAGAACGATGGCGCCGACACCCAGCAGATAGGCCCAGTGGGCGGCGGTGATGGTGATGGAATCCATCGTTGGAACCTCGTGGAGTGGGGGTTTGGGGGGAGAAACAAAACTCTCTTTACGGTATACAGTATTCCGTGATGGCAAGAACTGAGCCATGGGGTAAACGCTTGAACTCAGCATCTCCGCGCGCCGGAATGGTGCGGCGATGCTTCCAAAGCGCGCATCTCATTGGAGAAATTGCACGAAATCTGCTTTATCTCCGCTGCCCGGTGCAGGCTGTCGAGGGGTCGCGATGCTGCATTGCAGGATTGCTTTCTGGCCCACGTTTTGCATACTGTATTAATTCATTCACACCGGAGGTTTCTCATGTCTCTGTTCTCGCGCCGTATACCGGCACTCGCCCGACTGGTGCCGGCGCTCGCCATGGCGGCCGGTCTGGTGTCCCTTGCCGGCCACGCCACCGCGCAGACCGCCAAGCCCCTGACCAAGGTGCGCTATGAGGAAGTCATCCGCTCGGTACTTTACGTGCCGATGTACGTCGCCCTGAACCAGGGCTACTTCAAGGATGCCGGCCTCGACGTGGGCATGAAGACCTCCCAGGGCACCGACAAGGGCATGGCTGCGCTGTTGTCCGGCAGTGCGGACATCGTGCTGATCGGCCCCGAGGCCTCCATCTATGTCGCCAACAGCGAATCGCCTTCGAAGCCGAAGATCTTCGCCGGACTCACCGCGACCGACGGCTTCCTGTTGATGGCGCGCAAGCCGGTCAGCGGCACCTTCGACTGGAACCAACTCAAGGGCAAGTCGGTGATGGCCTTCCGTCCGGGGTCGAACCCTGACGTGTTCCTGGAAGCAGCGCTTCGCAAGCACGGACTCGATCCGAAGAAGGACCTGAAGCTGGTCAACAACATCGGCCCGGCCGCGCGCACCGGCGCCTGGATGGCCGGGCAGAACGACTACGCGATCTTCCTGGAGCCGGAGGCGGGCAACCTGGAGAAGGACGGCAACGGCTACGTCATGGCGTCCATCGGCAGCGAGGTCGGCCCCGTCGACTACACGGTGTTCACCACCACCGACACCTTCATGCAGAAGAACCCCGAGGTGCTGCAAGCCTGGACGAACGCCGTGGCGCGGGCCCAGAAGTACGTCCAGGCCGCACCGGCCACGGACCTCGCGAAGCAGATCGCGGAGTTCTTCCCCGGCATGTCGCAGCCCGAACTGGTCAAGGCCATCGAACGCTATCGCGGCTACAAGCTCTGGAAGACTTCGCCTCTCGTCGAGAAGGCGGCCATCGAGCAACTGCAGGACATGCTGACGACGAGCGGCGTGCTCGAAAGCGGCAAGCGCGTGAAGTACGAGCAGGTCGTCGTGACCGACTTCGCCGCCAAGGCCAAGTGATGGTGGCAGCCGGCATCTCCGCGGCCGGACGGCCGCGCATCGACGTGCGCAACGTCTCGCTGCGGTACTTCACGTTGCAGGGCGAGACCCAGGCGCTGGACAACATCTCCCTGGCCGTCGCGCCCGGGGAGTTCGTCAGCATCATCGGCCAGTCCGGCTGCGGCAAGAGCACGCTGCTGTCGATCATTGCCGGGATTCTCGAACCCTCGTCCGGCAGCGTGACGGTGGATGGCAAGCCGGTCAACGGCCCCTCGCCCAGCATCGGCTACATGCTGCAGCAGGACTACCTCTACGAGTGGCGCAGCATCCTGGACAACGCGCTGCTCGGCGCGCAGATCCAGAAGCGCAACATGCGCGAGGCGCGCGAGCGCGCGATCCACCTGCTGCACAAGTGCGGCATGGGGGACTTCCTGCACCACTACCCGCGCCAGCTCTCGGGCGGCATGCGCCAGCGCGTGGCGCTGGCGCGCACGCTGGTGACCAACCCCGACGTGGTCCTCCTCGACGAACCCTTCTCGGCGCTCGATTCGCAGACGCGGCTGGCGATCGCCGACGAAGTGGTCGAGGTGCTGCGCAGCGAGGGCAAGTCGGTGGTGCTGGTGACGCATGACATCGGCGAGGCGATCGCGATGACCGACCGCGTGGTGGTGCTGTCGCGCCGCCCGGGCCGCATCAAGTCCGAGCATTTGATGAGCTTTCCCAGCCACGGCAAGCGGCCGACGCCCTTCGAGGCTCGCGCCCTGCCCGAATTCAACACCTACTTCGGCACGCTCTGGGACGAGCTCGACGTGCATGTCGAAGGATGAACGTGAGCGCAGACATGAATGCAACCCCCTCGATGACGATGCCTCCACCGGCCCTGCCATCACAACCCGCGGTCGCGGCCGACAAGGCCCCCAGCGCGGCCTACGCGACATGGCTGGCGCGCCAGCGGCGCGAGAAGACGCTGGTGCTCGCAAGCCGGCTGCTGCTGCTCGTGGTTTTCTTCGGCCTCTGGGAACTGCTGGCCAAGACCCGCGTGGTCAACCCGATGCTCACCAGCTACCCAAGCGCGCTGTGGCCGACTTTCGTGGACCTGCTGCAGAACGGCAACCTGCTGACGCACACCTGGGCCACCTTCAAGGCGACCCTGGTCGGCTTCGTGCTCAGCATGGTGTTCGGCATCGCGATCGCGGCGGGCCTGTGGTGGTCGCGCTTCGCCAACAAGGTGCTCGATCCTTTCCTGGTCGTCGCCAACGCGATGCCGAAGATCGCCTTCGTGCCGATCTTCTACATCTGGCTCGGCTCGGAGTACTCGGTGTACGGCATGGCCGTCGCGATTGCGATCTTCGTGACGATCATGGTCGCCTACGACGGCTTCCAGTCGACCGACCCGAACAAGATCAAGCTGGCGACGACGCTGGGCGCGAACCGCGCCCAGGTGCTGCGCATGGTCGTGCTGCCGGGCAGCGTGCCGACGCTGATCGCGGCGCTCAAGATGAACATCGGGCTGTCGCTGGTCGGCGTAATCGTCGGCGAGTTCCAGTCCGCCAGCGAGGGGCTGGGCTTCCTGATCGTCAACGGCAGCCAGATCTTCAAGCTCAACATCGTGATGACCGCGATCGTGGTGCTGGCGCTGATGTCGGCGCTGATGTACCTCGTCATCGCCCGCGTCGAAAGCGCACTCGCACGCCGCTACGGCTGAACCCGAAAGACCTGGACACACGATGGAATTCCCCGCCTGGATCGTCGACCGCGTGATCGCGCGGCAAGGCACGCTGCACCCCTACTCCCGCTTCGACGCGCGCCGCACCGCCTTCGTGGTGGTCGACCTGCAGAACTACTACACGCAGCCCGGCTACCTGGGCGAGTGCGCGCCGGCGCGCGCCACGTTCGGCAAGGTCAATGCACTCGCCTCGGTGCTGCGCGAGGCCGGCGGCACCGTGGTGTGGGTGCAGACCTGCTCCGACGGCGCCGACAGCTTCTGGTCGCACCACCACGCCTACATGCTGACGCCGGAGCGCAGCGCTCGCCGCCTGCTGGAACTCGGCCGCTCGCACCCCGGCTTCCAGCTGGCGCCGGACCTCGACGCGCGGCCGGAAGACCCGCGCGTCGTCAAGCGCTGCTACAGCGCGCTGGTACCGGGCTCGTCAACGCTCGACGAAGTGCTGAAGGAGCGCGGCATCGAGACCGTGCTGATCGGCGGCACCGTCACCAACGTCTGTTGCGAGTCGACCGCACGCGACGCCATGATGATGAACTACGCCACCGTGATGGTCGAGGACGCGCTCTCGGCCGTCACGACGGAAGAGCACGTGCACTCGCTGAACAACTGGATGCTGTTCTTCGGCGACGTGCTGACCGTGGACGAAGTGGGCAAGCGCCTGCGGGCCTAGAAAGTGCCCGGGTAGGCCCCGCCGTCGATCAGCAGGCTCTGGCCCGTGATGTAGCCGGCTTGCGCGGAGCACACGTACGCGCAGAGCGCGCCGACCTCCTCGGCCCGGCCGAAGCGGCCTGCGGGGTTGTTGCGGCCGCGCTCTTCCCACAGGACATCGAAGGACGGGCCTCCGGCCTTCACGAGCCCCTCGACGTGATGGCGCTGCGCATCGGTCGCAAAGACGCCGGGCAGGATGTTGTTGATCGTCACGTTGTGCCGCACGGTCTGCCGCGCCAGGCCGGCGACGAAGCCGACCAGCCCCGAGCGCGCGCCGTTCGACAGGCCCAGTTCGGCCTGGGGCGTCTTCACGCTGCGCGAGACGATGTTGACGATGCGTCCGAAGCCACGCTCGATCATCGGGTCGACGGTGCGCCGGATCATCTCGATCGGGCCCAGCATCATGGCGTCCAGCGCGGCATGCCAATCGGCAGTCGTCCAGTCGCGGAAGTCGCCCGGCGGCCGGCCGTCGGCGTTGTTGACCAGGATGTCGGGTGAAGGGCAGGCCGCCAGCGCCGCGTCGCGTCCCGCCTCGGTGGTGATGTCGGCCACCACGAAGCGCAACGCGGCGCCGGTCTCGGCGGACAACTCGGCGGCCGACTGGCGCAACGTGGCCTCGGTGCGCGCGGCAATCACCACCTGCACGCCTTCCAGCGCGAGTTGCCGTGCGCAGGCGCGCCCCATGCCCCGGCTGCCGCCGAAGACCAGCGCCGTGCGCTGCGAGATGCCAAGGTCCATCGGGATTCCTCGCGTGCCCCGGCTCAGGCCGTGGCGGTGGATTGAAAGGTGAAGCTGTCGCAGTACAGATGGTCCACGCTGGCGTTGCGCGTGAGGAAGACCCGCTTCGCGTCGCCGATCATCGCCGGCGCGCCGCAAAGGTAGATGGCGTGTTCCGACAGGTCCTCGAAGTCCTCCGCCACCGCCTGCTGCACGTGCCCGCGCCGGCCGGTCCAGCCGGCATCCGCACGCGACAACACGGGCACGTAGCGGAAGTCACACAGGCGATCGGCCCAGCCCTGGATCTCGTCGTGCAGGTACAGGTCCGCCTCGGTGCGCATGCCCCAGTAGAGGCTCACCGGCGGGCAGTCCTCGTCGTCCATGAGCGACTCCAGGATGCTCTTGATGGGCGCCAGCCCCGTGCCGGTCGCCACCATCAGCAGAGGTCGATAGTCTTCCGCATGGAAGCAGAAGCTGCCGTGCGGCAGCTCGACCGGCAGGCGATCGCCGGGCTTCAGTCGCGCGGCATGGCCGCTGGTGAAGCGCCCTTCTGGAATGCGCCGGATGTGAAAGTCGAGCGCTTGCGGATGCGGCCGCGACGCCATCGAGAAGCTGCGATGACCGCCGTCGGGCAGCAGGATGTTGATGTACTGGCCGGGGCGATACAGCAGTTCGGCCTCGGGTGGCACTTCGAGCGACAGGTGCAGCACGTCATCGCCCAGCGGCCGGAGTGCGGTCACCGTGGCCAGGTGACGCGCCGGCTCGGAACATGGCGGCAGGCGACGCGCGCTGCTGATCACCAGGTCGCTCGCGGGCCTGGCCTGGCAGGCTAGCGCATAACCCTCGGCTGCCTCCTCGGGCGTCAGGCCAGGCGGGAAGTCGTCGTAGCGCACCGAGCCTTCGACCAGCTTGATGCGGCAGGTCGCGCAGCTGCCGAAGCAGCATTCGTGGGGCAGCCGCAGTTCATGGCGAAGCGCGGCGTCGAGCACCGATTCGCCGGGCGCAGCCTCGAAGCACTGCGCGGTGTCGAGCAACTGGATGCGAAAAGCCATCGCCTACTTCTTGATGTCGGCCTCGACCAGCACCGCATGGCCCTTGGCTTCGAGGAACTCGTGTAGGGCCTGCAGCGCGGCCACGCCGCATTTCGTGTCCTGCTCGCCATTGCCGCCCGAAAGGCCGACGCCGCCGATGACGCTGCCGTCGACCACGATCGGGAAGCCGCCGACGAACACGGCGAATTTCCCCTCGAAGCTCCACTGGATGCCGAAGGCCTCGTTGCCCGGCAGCGCAGGACCATTGGGCAAGGTGTTGAACAGGTGCGTCGACCGCTTGTGGCCGGCGGCCGTGAAGGCCTTGTTCCATGCGATCTGGGGGCCGGTGATGCGGGCGCCGTTCATGCGGTCCATGGCGATCGGATAGCCGCCGTCGTCGACGATGCAGATGGTTTCGAGCACGCCTATTTCCTCCGCCTTGCGGATGGCAGCGGCGATCATCAGGCAGGCTTCTTCGAGTTCGAGCTTCAGTGCGGTTTTCATGAGGTTTCTCTGCGGGACGGAAAGAAAAGATCAGCAGCCGCGATAGACGGTCTTGATCTGCGTATAGAACTCGAGCCCGGTGCGGCCCGACTCGCGGAAGGTCGAGGTGCTCGATCGCTTCAGGCCGCCGAAAGGCGCGTTGATCAGGTTGCCGGTGGTGGTGCGGTTGATCTTGACGGTGCCTGACTGGATGTCCTGCGCGAATCGGTGCGCATGCACCGGGCTGGTGGTGGCGATGGCGGCCGAGAGGCCGTACTCGGTGTCGTTGGCCTTGGCGATCGCGTCCTCGTAGCTGTCGACCTCGATGATCGCGATGACGGGCCCGAAGATCTCCTCGCGCGCAATGCGCATCTGCTGCGTCACGTCGGTGAAGATGGCTGGCGTCACGTAGAAGCCATGGGCGAAATCGCCGGCGACCAACTGCTCGCCGCCGCACAGCAACCTTGCCTCCGACTTGCCGATCTCGATGTAGCCGAGCACCGTCTCCAGTTGCTTGCGGGTTGCAAGGGGGCCGATGTCCATGCCGGGTGTCATGCCGCTGCCGACCTTCAGGCTGCGCACCCTGGCGACCAGCTTGTCGGTGAAGTCGGCCTTCACCTTCTTCATCACCAGGACCCGGCTCGTCCCGGTGCAGGCCTGGCCGCTGAGCGACAGGCCGCCCTTGATGACCAGATCGACCGCCTTGTCGAGATCGGCGTCGTCCATCACGATCAGCGGGTTCTTGCCGCCCAGCTCCATCTGCGTGCGCGTGGTCATGGCGGCGGCACGGTGGATCTGCTCGCCCGCCGCCGTCGATCCGGTGAAGGAAATGGCGCGCACGGCGGGCGACTCGGTGATGACGGGTCCGACTTCCGAGGCGCGTCCTGTGATGAAGTTGAGAACCCCCTTGGGCAGCCCGCCCTGGATCAGCGCCTCGGCCAGCCTCAGGCCCGACAGTGGTGCGTCCGACGAGGGCTTGAAAACCACCGTATTGCCGGTGATCAGCGCCGGCGCGATCTTGCGCGCAGGGATCGACACCGGAAAGTTCCAGGGGCTGATGACCGCCACCACGCCGAGCGCTTCGCGCTGGCTGTAGACGACCATGTCCGGGTCGTCCTGCGGGAAGGTCTCGCCCGAAAAGGACTGGCCTTCCACTGCATAGAAGCGCAGCGTCTGCGCCGACCGGAGGATTTCATCCCGGGCCTGCGCCAGCGGCTTGCCCTCTTCGCGCGTCAGTTCTTCGGCGAACGGTGCAGCGTGCGCCTCCAGGTATTGCGCAGCGGCGTTGAGGATCGCGGCGCGCCTGGACACGGGCGTCTTCCGCCAGCCGTCGAAGGCCGCCGCCGCCGCCGCCACGGCCGCCTTGGCATCTTCGGCGGACGAAGCCTGGAAGCGCCCCACCACCTCGCGCGCGTCGGCGGGATTGATGTTGTCGAAGGTGCGATCGGTGCTGCTGGAAACCCAGCTTCCGTCGATGTAGTTCCGAAAGGGGGCGGGTGAAGCGTGGGTCATTTGCGAGTGGTGAGGCGGTGATGTTCTTTTAAGAATACTGTATACCGACAAATCACACAACATCTTCCACTCTTCCGAATGAGCCATTGCGTTGACTTGGATATTTGGTATACAGTATTCATCAACAACTGATTTCATCCACCCACCCATCCCGACCAGGAGCCCGCATGCCCGCCCTCATGAATCGCGACGAATTCCGGACCGCCCTCGAAAACGCCATCAAGGGCAAGAGCGCCAATACATCCCCGTTCAGCCTGGCTTGGGCCGGCGGCACGCTGAGCCGCGCGCACCTGGCTCGCTGGGCGGAGAACCATTACCACTACGTCGGCCCTTTCGCCGACTACCTGGGCTATCTCTATGCGCGCATGCCTGACCGCTACACCGAAGCCAAGGATTTCCTGCTGGCCAACATGTACGAGGAAGAGATCGGCGGCGATCGCCACACCGACCTGCTGATCCGCTTCGCCGAAGCCTGCGGCACGACGCGCGAGCGGGTGACCGACCCCGACAACATGTCGCCGACCACGCGCGGCTTGCAAAGCTGGTGCTACGCCGTCGCGATGCGCGAAGACCCGATCGTGGCCGTCGCCGGCCTCGTGGTGGGGCTCGAGTCTCAGGTGCCGTCGATCTACCGCAAGCAGACGCCCACTCTCCGCGAGAAGTACGGCTTCACCGACGAGGAGGTGGAGTTCTTCGACCTGCACATCGTCTCGGACGAGATCCACGGCGAACGCGGCTACCAGATCGTGCTGGAGCACGCGACCACCGTCGAGTTGCAGCAGCGCTGCCTGAAGATCTGCGAAGTCGGCGCGCAGATGCGCCTGCTCTATACAACGGCGCTGTACCACGACTACGTGGCCGTCGAAGAGGCTAGGCAACCGGCGCTCGAAGCCGCCTGAGCGCCATCGATCCGATTGCAAGCCGCCGCGCATGCCCATCATCACTTTCCACAAAGGCGGCCAGGTCTACAGCGACGAGGTCAAGGAAAACACCAACCTGGTGGTGCGCGCAGGCATCAGGCAGTTCCCCTATCCGCATCTGCGCTACGAATGCGGCATGGGCAAGTGCTCCAAGTGCGCCTGCCGCGTGCTGGCCGGCGCCGAGCACCTTCCTGCACCGAACTGGAAGGAGAAGAAGCAACTTGGCGAGCGGCTTGACGCGGGCTGGCGCCTGGCCTGCCAGCTCTGGGTGCAGCAGGACATCGAGCTCGCCCAGGACGACGCACTGTCCGCCTGAAGCATCGTCCTCCCCCACCATGTACGTGATATTGACCAGCAAGCCCGGGCAGTTCCACACCGAGCTCGTCGAGGGCCTGCGGCGCGTCGAGTCCGCCGACTACCTGTTCTTCGGCCGCTGCAAGGCGCGCTTCGTGATCGCGGAAGTCGTGTCGGACTGCCGCATCACGGTGATCGACGAAGTGCCGCCGGAGACCGTCAATCACGTGCCGATCAAATTCTTCGAAAAGTTCGCCACCGTCGAACTGGCGCGCAAGGCCCTGCGCGAACTGGTGCACGAAGGCGATGCCGACGTGGTGCTGGTGCCCACCTGAATCCCTTGCCGCCCGCGGCGCCCGGTCCCTCGACTCTTCATGATCCAGATCACCTTCATCAGCAACAACGCCAAGGTCGTCTCCGCGCCCGAAGGCGGCAATCTCCTGCGCATCTCGCTGCGCGAGCAGGGCGGCATCCCCTTCAAGTGCGGCGGCGGCCTTTGCGGCACCTGCAAGTGCCTCGTCGAGAAAGGCGTCGAGCACACCGACGCCATCAAGGCGAAGGAGAAGAAGCACCTCTCCGAAGACGAGTTGAAGCAGGGCTGGCGCATGGCCTGCCAGACCTTCGTGAACGGGGACATCGCCGTGTCCTGGCAGCCGCGGATCCTCGCCAGGTGATCGCTTCGCTGCTGCCCGACGGCATGAGCCTGGCCCACTACGCCGGCATGGCAGCGATGGTGCTCGTGGGCGCCTGCCTGCAGGGCATCGGCGGTGTCGGCTTCGCGATGTTCTCGGCACCCATCGCCGCCTTGTTTTATCCCGAGCTCGCACCGGGGCCGCTGCTCGCACTCGGCGGTCCGCTGGCATTGATGTCCGCGCTGCGCGAGTTGGACCAGGTCGATTGGGGCGCGGCGGGCGTCGCGCTCATCGGCCGCGTGGTGGGCACGCTGGGTGCCGCGGTGTGCCTGATGCTCCTGCCGGCGGATCTGCTTGCGGTGATGTTCGCCCTCTTCATTCTCGCGGGCGTCGCGCTAAGCCTGAGCGGGCGCCGCTTCGACGCATCGCGCGGCAACATGGTCGGTGCCGGCATCGCTTCGGGGTTGATGGGCACCATCACTTCCGCGGGCGCACCGCCTTTCGCGCTGGTCATGCAGTACCTGCCGCCGCCCCGGCTGCGCGCCACGCTGGGTTGCGTGTTCTTCGTCGGCGCCGTCTTCTCGGTGGCCATGCTGGCGAGCGTCGGCCGCTTCGGCCGGCACGAGCTGTTGCTCAGTGCCTGGCTGTTACCGTTGATGGTGGCGGGCTTCGCGCTCTCGGGCCCCCTCAACAGCCGCGTGCCGCGCGGCGCGATGCGCGGACTGCTGCTGGGCTTGTCCGCCTTCGGCGCCATCGCGTTGCTGGTGCGCGAAGCCTTCGGCTACTGACCTTCCCCGGAGCCCGTCATGCAACACATCACCGATTCAATGGTCGAGGCGCTGGTCTCGCCGGCGGACGCGCAACAGGTACTGCGCGACGCCTTCGCACGCTTCGGCGAGCGCGAGGCCGCGATGCAGGAGCGCATCCGCACCGAGGCCGGCGGCGTCAAGCTGTCGACGCTCGGCGCCGTCATTCCCGGGCAGGGTGTGGCAGGCGCCAAGGTCTATACGACGATCAAGGGACAGTTCTCCTTCGTCATCCTGCTGTTCTCGACCGACGACGGACGGCCGCTGGCCTCGTTCGATGCCGGCGCCATCACGAGGCTGCGCACTGCCGCCTGTTCGGTGATCGCGGCGCAGCATCTGGCGCGCCCGGAGTCGCGTCGCCTCGCGCTGTTCGGTGCGGGCACGCAAGGCCAGGCGCATGCGGTGCAGATGGCGGCGGTCTTCGGGCTCGAGAGCATCCGCGTCTGCACGCGGAACCCCGCTCCAGGCGCGACGGAAATCCTCGCCGCGCAGTGCGGTGCGCCGGTACGCCTGTGCACTGCCGATGAGGCGCTGGAGGGCGCCGACATCGTCGTCACCGCATCGCGCGCCACCACGCCGCTCTTTGCGGGCGATCGGCTGCCGCCGGGCTGCTTCGTCGCCGCCATCGGCTCCAGCCTGCCGCACACGCGCGAACTCGACGACGTGGCGCTGTCGCGCGCCGCGCTCGTGGCGGTCGAGTGGCGGCCACAGTCATTGCGCGAGGCCGGCGAGCTGGTGCAGGCGGCGGAGGGCGCGTTGCCCGCGGAAAAGATCGTGGAACTCGCCGAGCTCGTCACCGGCCAGGTGCGTGGCCGCTGCGGCCAGGACGACATCACCATCTACAAGTCGGTCGGCGTGGGCTTGGAAGACGTGGCGCTGGCCGGCCTCGCCTGGCGCCGCCTCGGCGAGCGCTGACTCCGCGGCTTCAGGCGGCCGCTGTCGGCGGCGACGGAGGCAGCTCGGCCGCGCTGTAGACATGGCGTGCAGCGAGCAGCGATGCCAGTTCCGCGTCACCGGCCACCACGGCGCGCAGGATGGCGGCGTGCTCCTGCCAGTTGGCATGCATGCGTTCGCGGTTGTTCACCGTGAAGAAGAGCGCCGTTCGCTCGCGCAGCGAACGCATGATTTCCTGCAGCACCGAATTGGCGGCGACGTTGCCCAGCGCTTCATGAAAGTCGAGATTGAGCGCCGAAATGCGCGCCAGATCGTCGTCGCTGGTGAGTTGCGAGCCTTCGGCCAGGATGCGCTCCAGCTTGGCGATCTGCACCGGATCATGACGACGTGCCGCCAGCTTGGCGTTCAGTGCCTCCAACGTTGCGCGCACCTCGACCATTTCCTGGATCTGTTCCTTCGTGAAGGTCGTGACCGTCGCGCCGCGCCGCGGCTCGATGGCCACGATGCCTTCGGCAGCCAGGGCGCGCAACGCCTCGCGCACCGGCATCCGCGAGACTCCCAGTTCCTCGGAAAGGCGGCCTTCCACCAACCGTTCGCCCGGCGCAAGCGCCCCGCTCAGAATGCGTTCCCGCAGCGCCGCCAGGACAAGCTTTGTGAGCGGCGCGTGGCGCTCGCCCAATTTGCCATCGATGTTTTGTGCTTCCATTGCTCCAGCGGCGACGCGTGATCTTCACCAGCCAGAGTAGCCGGTATACGAAATCCATATTGTGCCCGGTGCAGCCGTCTTTCAGGCTGCGCAGAGCGGGCCTATGTCGCATGGAGTGGTCCCTCGGCTTGTGGATGCGGCATTCGCGCAATTCCGTAGCATGCGTTCACTCTCGGCTGCGACCCCCGCCTTCGCGAAGTGGACGGCAACCGATACTCTTCCAAGGAGCACGCCCCATGGCCAATCAAGTCAAAGGCGAAACCTCGCCGCACCTCGGCCTCAATCATCCGACAGCGGGCCGCTGCAGCGTCGACCTGTCCATCCTCGCGATCCGCTGGCATGACGCTGCCACCCCGGCCAGGAAAGAGAAGCTGCTCGACGAGTTCGAATTGCCCCTGGTCCAGACCGGCACGACGCAAGACGCGCCGCTTATACGGACCAACCAGACCGAAGGGTTGTCATGGGTCAAGCGCACCGACGGCGCGCCGCTTGCGGAGGACGTGCTGAAGCGTCTCGAAGACAGTGAGCTGATCGAATGGATCGCGCCGGCACTGCGTCCCGAGTTCAGTCGGCACGACGACGAGAAGAACTCGTCACCCGGCAACACCCAACGTGCCGAGCCCCCGGCCCCGGCACTGGCGTTGTTTACCGTCAACCCCACCCGCTTCTACGTGCGCACGTCGGCGTTCGAACGGGCCGGCGGCGCCGCCGCTCTCGGTGCGGGCTTGTCGGTCGACCTCAACCGGCCCGGACGCCTGCGCGGCTTCGTCACGGTGCAGGTCGACAAGCCGGAGTTCACGGCCGGACGGACCACATTGCACGTGGCCGCGGCTGTCGCCAAGGTCCTGGGGGCCAATGAGGCTGCTGCCGCCAGCGCGGATGTGCGCTTCGAGACGATTCCGCTGCTCTCGCCCCAGGCACATGGCGAGCACCCGCCAGCCGCTCCGGACCGCCCGATCGCGATGCCGACGCGGCTGCCGTCATGCCGCCCCCCGTCGTCGGAGTTCAACCCGAACGATCCGATGTTCGCACTCCAGTGGGGGCTGCAGCGCGTCGGCGCGCCGCGCGGCTGGGAAATCATGCGGGGCGTGCCCAGCGTGACAGTGGCGGTGATCGACGAAGGCGTGGAACTCGGGCATCCTGACCTGGAGGTGCATCCACTGTCCTGGAACGCCTCCACCGATACGCCTGACGGCAGCCCGACGGGCAATCACGGCACCGCCTGCGCCGGCATCATCGGTGCGCGACTGGACAACGGCCAGGGTGTGTCCGGCATTGCCGGCGGCGTTCGCATCATGGCGATCGCGACCGCGACGTGGGCCGATGTCGACATTGCCGAGGGCCTGTACTTCGCCGCCGACAATGGTGCACGCGTGGTCAGCATGAGCTTCGGCGTCTATGCCTCGTGGAACTTCTGGGACTTCGATCTGATTCGCGACGCGCTGCAGCACGCGCACGACCAGGGCCTGGTGCTGGTGGCCGCGTCGGGCAACGAGAATGCCAACGTGGCTCGCTTCCCGGGCAGCGACGGCCGCACCTTGTGCGTTGGCGGCAGCAATCGCAGCGACGAGCGCAAGCGGATCGGCGACGCCTCGTCCGAAGCCTGGTGGGGCGCGAGCTACGGCCCCGACGTGGACGTCGTCGCGCCGTGCCTGGAGATGCCAACGACCGATCGGCTTGGCGGCTTCGGCTACTCGATCGGTGACTACTATGACCGCTTCAACGGCACCTCCTCGGCCACACCTGTCGTGGCTGGACTTGCCGGTCTGCTGCTGTCGCTGCGACCGTCGCTCAGCAACGTCGAGGCGCGTCACATCATCGAATCCACTTGCGACAAGATCTCGCCGGCGCTGTATGGCTACGCCAACGTGCCGTCCAAGCCGAGCGGCACATGGAACGAGGAAGTCGGCTATGGGCGAATCAGCGTCGAGCGTGCGCTGCTGCAGGCGTGCGCTGGCGAAGAGACTTGCAAGGACGACGAATGCACCGGCTGCGGTGGCACTTGCGCCGAACCCACGCCCGAGCATTGCCGCGGCCCCAAGCCAGTCCCATGGCTGCCGTTCGACCGTTGCATGTACTTCTACGAAACTCGCGTCTTCGATGGAGTTGCACGCGATGCGCAGCAGCGGATGCGCCTGCGCGTCACCTATCAGCATTGCCTGAAACTGATCGGCCGCCAGCAGGGCCCGTTGCTGTACACGACCACACTGCTGCCCGGCGAAGAAGTGCGCTTGTTCGAATTCGACCGCTACCGGCGCACCCGATCCGAGACACAGCGCATGTCGGTGCACACCTCGTTCCGCCAAACCCTCAGCGCGCTGTCGCAGAGCCGCCGATCTGCGGCAACCTCGGCTTACGTCGACACGCTCAACGATATCCGCACGCACAGCGACACTTCGGTATCTGCAGGCGGAGGGTTGGCGGGCTTCCTGGGTGCACCCACTGTCAAAGGCGAGTTCGGCGTCGACACGGAGAGCTCTGTGGCCAGCGGTGGCTCCGTGCGCACAGCGTCCGAGCAGTTCTCGCAACTCGCTCTGACGGCATCGCAGGCGATGGAAGCCGAACGCTCCACGGTGGTCAGCACCTTCGAGGAGCAGGAGCACGTCAGCACCACCGCGCGCACCCTGAAGAACCACAACCACTGTTATGCGGTGACCTACTATGTGCGCCGCGTCAACGAGGTGTACGAGGTGCATTCGCGCATCGAGTCCATCGAGTGGCGGCTTGGCGACGGCGGCGCATGGCGGTCGGCCAATGACCTCAACGGAGTCTCGGACGTGTTGCGCAAGCTGATCGCCGAGATGCTGCGCGAACTCGTCAAGGACGGGCAGGTCACTCGCGACGCTCGTTCCATCACCCTGCCCACCGACGGCACGCTCTATGAAGCCGAGCTGGCCCATTGCGCTTCATGCGAGCCGGTCTTGTTGGCCGAAGCCAATGTGCGCCTCGAGCAACTGAGGCTGATGGCTCGCCGGGCCTGCCTTGAAACCGAGTTGCTCGAGATGGAGGTGGAACGGCGGCGCGCGCTGGCGCGCAGCACCCAGCCTGCAGCGCTGGATTTCGGCCAGTGGCACCTGGGAACGGCGGAAACGGTGGTGGTCGATGGAGGGTCGCACTGAGCCGATGTTCAGTTCGGCATCGAGATCGAAGGTGCCGCCAGTCTCGATGGTTCGGTGACCCAATCCCAGACCCGCCCGGGCGCCTCGACCATCACGTTGTGACCATTCGGTCCGAGATCCCTGGCATCGGGATCGAGGGCACGCATGTGCTCCATCGTCACCAGCGCGTCATCTCGCCCGCGACCGAGATGGACAGGGCAGCGGGCCAGCGCCATCAGTTCGGACAGAGGCGGTTTGCCCACGGCATGGGCTCCGGGGTCCATCGCGAGACGCCACCCATCGCCATCACGCGCGATGCCCCTCGCGGCGACGGGTGATGTTGCATTCGCGATCCCGGCAAGGCCGGCGACCTTCAGGTATCGCTCCCACGCTTCTCCTTCCGTGGAGAACCACTTGGCAGGCTGGGAGGCAAGCGTCTGCATGCGGCGGAGTTCATCGTCGCTCCATGCGATCTTGATGCCGACACCGAAGACCTGATGGGGTCTGATCCCGAACCAGCCCGTCGCCAGGGCCAGAGCGATCACGCCGCCCAGCGAGTGTCCGAGAACCACGAGGCGTCCTTCGGGATGAATGTGCGGCAGCGCGGCGCGCCCGACGCTCGCGGCGTACTGGCCGATGGCATAAGAGTTCAGTCGGGCGGACTTGCCGTGGCCGGGCAAGTCCAGGGACAGCCAGCGGCCGCTCCAGCGATGGCCGGCCTCCGCGCACATGGGCGACCACACAGCGCCCGTCGCGCCCATTCCATGCAGCATGAGGAGAAGGTCCGCACCTTCGCCGCCTGTTTCCACGTACATGTTCACTGTCTCCTTCGCACCTTGGATGGCACGAGGCTACTCGACCGTCGCGTCACCTCACCAGCGCGGCACTGGCTCATCCTTGAGTTGCCTGCGCAACAGCTCATAGTCCGGCACCACGCTCTCCACCGTCTCCCAGAACCGCGCACTGTGGTCCATCACGCGCAGATGGCTCAGCTCATGCGCCACCACATAGTCGATCACCGACATGCGGAAATGCACGAGCCGCCAATGCAGCCGGATGGCGCCATCCACACTCGCGCTGCCCCAGCGCGTCGATGCGTTCGACAGCGACAGCTTGTTCCACTTCACCCCGAGTCGCGGCGCGAAGTGATCGAGTCGTTCGATGAAGATGCGACGCGCCTGCCGCATGAGCCAGGCTTGGGCGGCGTCACGGATCTGCGCCGACGTGGCGTTGTTGGCCACCGCGAGACGCAGGGTGCGCGGGCCGTCTTCCGTGCACGCGTCGAGCACCGCGCCGATGCCGTCGAAGGCGTGGTGCGGGTCGAGTCGCACGGTCACGTCCTGGCCCAGGAAGGGAAAGGTCACGCCATCCTTCCACTCGATGCGCGCGGCTTCGAGCCGTGCGTGGCGCTGCTGCGTCTCGGCCAGCTTGCGCAGGATCCAGTCGGACTTCTCGAGCACAGCCGCATCGACGTCGCGCAGCGCCACCCAGCGCGGCGCGCGCACCGACAGGCCATCGGCCCCGACAACGAAGCCGATGGTGCGGCGCTTGCCGCGCGTGAACTCGTAGGCCACGCGGGCAGGGCCCAGCATGAGTTCGCGCGAGGCGCGCGGGTGGACGAAGCTCGCGGGGCTCAGGGCGTCGGCGAGCGAGATCGACGGCAGGTTGCTGCCGGGCGCCGGCGGTGTCCGGGGCTCGGCCGGGCGAACGGCCGGCGGCGACTCGACGGCTGCAGGAGCGTCGAAGAGATCGAGCGTGAACTGCAGCAGACTGCGCATGTCGGGAAGGTGGTTCAGGCGGTCGTCGATGCCGCCGAGGCCGCGGGCGCGTAGGCCTCGGGGTCGAGCCGGCGCATCTCGCTTTCGATCCAGGCCTCGACTTCGCGCATCAGTTCGTCAGGCCGTCGGCCGACACTGGGGATGGCCGGGCCGATCGACACGTCGACCACGCCCGGACGCTTGATGAAGGCCTTGCGCGGCCAGACCTTCGCCGAGGTGACGGCGACGGGGATGACGGGCACACCGGTCTCGCAGGCGAGCCGCGTGCCGCCGGTCTTGTAGGTGCCTTGCTGGCCGCGCGGAATTCGTGTGCCCTCGGGGAACATGATGATCCAGATGCCCTGCTCCAACAGCTTGCGGCCTTGCGCGACGACCTTGTTGAACGCCTGGGTGCGCTGGCTGCGGTCGATGTGGATCATGTCGAGCCGGGCCATGGCCCAGCCGAAGAAGGGCACGTAGATCAGCTCCCTCTTGAACACGAAGGCCAGCGGATGCGGCATCAGCGTGGGCATGAGGAAGGTCTCGAAGGTCGACTGGTGCTTGACCAGGAGCACGGCACCGGCGAGCTTGTCGGTCGGCAGGTTCTCCATGCCGGTGACGCGGGTGCGGATGCCCAGCAACACCCGCGCGCCACCGATGGCCCAGCTGAGCCATTGCACGGCCATCCAGTACAGCGGAATGCCACGCTTCCAGATGGAGCAGACGCACATGATGATCCCCCAGGGGATCACGGTGACGAGCATCCACAGTGCGTGGACGATGGAACGGATCAAGGACATCAGACGGCAACCTTCAGGGCGGCTTGCTCTTCTCGCTGGAGCAGGAAATCGACGAAGGCGGGAAGGTCCTCGTGCACGATGGTGTTGGGCGGATAGTCGGGCGGCAGCGGCACGCCACGGCAGGCCGCGCCCATGCCGGTGAGCAGCAGGTGCGGCTCGCAGCCGGCGTCGGCGCCGGCCTGGAGGTCGCGCAGGCTGTCGCCGGCGGTGGGCACGTGGGCCAGATCGACGCCGAAGCGTTCACCGATCTGGCGGAACAGGCCCGGCTTCGGCTTGCGGCAATCGCAGCCTTCGTCGGGACTGTGCGGGCAATAGAACACGGCTTCGACGCGGCCTCCGACGGCCGCTAGCATCTTGTGCATCTTCGCGTGCATGGCGTTGAGCGACGCGACGTCGAACAGGCCGCGGCCGAGGCCGGACTGGTTCGATGCGATGACGACGTGCCAGCCCGCATGGTTGAGCCGGGCGACGGCTTCGAGCGCGCCGGGCAGCGGCGTCCACTCGATGTCGCTCTTCACGAAGTCCTCGCGGTGCACGTTGAGGCTGCCGTTGCGGTCGAGGATGACGAGTTTCATGGCGTGTCGATCGTGGGGTCAGGCGGCGAGAAGTTCGAGCTGCGCGACGCGGTTCATCGCGTTGTGCAGCAACATCAGCAGGCCGAGGCGGTTGAGGCGCAGATCGGACTGCTCGGCGTTCACCATCACGCCATCGAAGAAGGCGTCGACGGGTGCGCGCAGCGCGGCCAGGGTCTGCAGCGATGCGGTGTAGTCGCCTTCGTCGAACTGGGCATTGGCCTGCGGCACGATCTGCTGCATGGCGGCGTGGAGCGCCTTCTCGGCGGGCTCGTGCAGAAGCAGTTCGCTCACGTGGGCGTCGGCTTCGGGCGACTTCTTGAGGATGTTGCCGATGCGCTTGTTGGCCGCGGCGAGTGCCGGTGCTTCGGGCAACGACGCAAAGGCGCGGACGGCATCGAGGCGCTTGGGAATAGTCGCCCACACCCCGAGCTTGCGCACGTACACCGCTGCATCGATCTCGACGGCGGAATAGCCTTCGTCCTTGAAATAGCTCTTGAGACGTTCGATGAGGAACTCGTCGAGTTCGACGCTTCGATCCTCCAGGAGGCCCGGCGGGAACACCCCGAATGCCTGGCGCGTCAGTTCATAGAACTGCAACGGCAGCGAACGCTCGATGAGCATGCGCACCACGCCCAGGGCATGACGACGCAGCGCAAATGGATCGCGATCCCCGGTGGGCAAATTGCCGATGCCGAACATGCCGACCAGCGTTTCGAGCTTGTCGGCCAACGCGACGGCAACGCCCACCATGCTGCGCGGCAACGTGTCGCCGGCGAAGCGAGGCTTGTAGTGATCTTCGATCGCGTCGGCCACCAACGGATCGAGCCCGTCGTGCAATGCGTAGTAGCGACCCATCGTCCCCTGAAGCTCGGGGAATTCGCCGACCATGTCCGTCACGAGGTCGGCCTTGGCAAGTTGCGCTGCCTGCACTGCATGCGCGGCCAGCCTCGAATCGTCGCTCGCGGCGCCCAACTGTTCGCCGACGAGGCGCGCGATCTGCATCACACGCCGCACCCGCTCGCCCTGCGTGCCGAGCTTGTTGTGATAGACGACCTTGGCCAGCGAATCGACGCGCGAGGCCAGCGACTTCTTGCGGTCCTGGTCGAAGAAGAACTTGGCATCGGCGAGGCGCGGGCGCACGACGCGCTCGTTGCCGCCGATCACGGCACTGGCATCGTCGGGCCGGATGTTGCTGACGACCAGGAACTTGTTGGTCAGGCGGCCGGCTGCGTCGAGCAGAGGGAAGTACTTCTGGTTGGCCTTCATCGTGAGGATGAGGCACTCCTGTGGCACGTCGAGAAACTCGCGTTCGAATTCGCAGACCAGCACGTTCGGGCGCTCGACCAGCGCGGTGACCTCGTCGAGCAGCGCATCATCGAGAACCGGCTGCGTGCCGCCGCCCACCTTCACGGCGGCATCGGCGAGCTGGCGTGCGATTTCGGAGCGGCGAGCCTCGAAGCCAGGGATGACGGCGCCGTCGTCGGTCAGTTGCTCCGCGTAGTGGTTGGCGTCGCGCAGCACGATGGGATCGACAGTCGCTTCGAAGCGGTGACCGTGCGTCTCGCGTCCTGCCTTCAGGCCCAGCGCCTCGACCGGAACAACCGTGTCGCCGTGCAGCGCGACCAGACCATGCGCCGGGCGCACGAAACTGACGCTGCTCCAGCCCGGCAGCTCGCAGCCGGTTTCGAGCTGGTAGCTCATGACCTTCGGGATCGGCAGCTTGGCGATCGACTCGGCCAGCGCCTTCTGCAGGCCTTCGGCCAGCGTCGCGCCCTTGGCGGTGCTCTCGAAGAACAGCGCCTCGGCCTTGCCGTCCATGGCGCGGCGCAGTCCCGGCACGGCCGATGCATCGGCGCCCAGCGCACCCAGGCGCTTGAGCAGCGCTGGCGTTGCGTTGCCCGATGCATCGAGACCCACCGTCACCGGCATGAGCTTCTGCGAGACGGCCTTGTCGGCGGCCTGCGCGAGCACATCGGTCAGATGCGCGGCGAGCCGGCGCGGCGAAGCGTAGGCGGTCATCACCGAGCCGGCATCGGCCAGTCCCTGCGCGACGAGTTGGTCGCGCAGCACGGAGGCAAAGGCATCGCCGAGTTTCTTCAGCGCCTTGGGGGGCAGTTCCTCGACGAAGAGTTCGACAAGCAGGTTGTTCTTGGGGGTGGTCATCGATCAGGCCGCCTTCTTCGTGATCTGTGCGACCCACTCGCGCGGCGCCATCGGGAATCCGAGCCGTTCGCGGCTCTCGTAGTAGCTCTGCGCGACGTTGCGCGCGAGGTTGCGGATGCGGCCGATGTAGGCCGCGCGCTCGGTCACGCTGATCGCACCACGCGCGTCCAGCAGGTTGAAGCAGTGAGCAGCCTTGAGCACCTGCTCGTAGGCCGGCAGCGCGAGCTGTTGTTCCATGAGGTTCTTGGCCTGCTTCTCGTGCGCGGCAAAGGCCGTGAAGAGGAAGTCGGCGTCGCTGTGCTCGAAGTTGTAGGTCGACTGCTCGACCTCGTTCTGCTTGTAGACGTCGCCGTAGCTGAGGCCGTCGGTCCACGTCAGGTTGTAGACGTTGTCCACGCCCTGCAGGTACATCGCGAGCCGTTCGAGCCCGTAGGTGATCTCACCCGTGAGCGGCCGGCAGTCGATGCCGCCGACCTGCTGAAAGTAAGTGAACTGCGTGACTTCCATGCCATTGAGCCAGACCTCCCAGCCGAGCCCCCACGCGCCGAGCGTCGGGTTCTCCCAATCGTCCTCGACGAAGCGGATGTCGTTCTTCTTCAGGTCGAAGCCCAGCGCTTCGAGCGAGCCCAGGTAGAGCTCGAGGATGTTGCTCGGCGCTGGTTTGAGCACCACCTGGTACTGGTAGTAGTGCTGCAGCCGGTTCGGGTTCTCGCCATAGCGCCCGTCCTTGGGCCGGCGGCTCGGCTGCACGTAGGCAGCCTTCCAGGGTTCCGGCCCGAGTGCCCGCAGGAAGGTGGCCGTATGCGAAGTGCCCGCGCCGACCTCCATGTCGTACGGTTGCAGCAGCGCGCAGCCCTGGTCGGCCCAGTAGGCCTGAAGCTTGAGAATGATTTGTTGGAAGGTCAGCATGTCAGCCCTGGGTGGCCACGGCAGGGAAGAGCCCCACGCGGCGAACCAATCATTTTAAGAGCCAGCCAGCCGGCCCCTCCTCTTGCAGAAATACCGCGGATCCGGCTCCGCCGGTCCGCCGGTATTGCCCCCTGCAAGGGGGAAGGCGTAGCGACACGAAGTGCGCGAAGCCTGGGGGTAAGCTAGTACTCCCAGAAAATGCGCTGAAGTTCCTTGGTGTCGCTGGTCTTGGTCAGCGCCACCATCGCCAGGATGCGCGCCTTCTGCGGGCGCAGATCGTGCGCCACCACCCAGTCGTACTTGTCGTCGGGCTGCTCCGCGTTGCGGATCACGAAGCCGTCCGGCACACGCGAACTGCGAATAACGAGGATGCCGTCGCCGCGCACCTTCTGCAGCACGGGCACGATGCGGTCTGCCACCGAACCGTTGCCGGTGCCAGCGTGAATCAGCGCCTTGGTGCCGCTCTTGGCCAAGGCATCGATGGCCGTCGACGGCACACCTTGGTAGCCGAAAACGATCTCGACCGGCGGCAATGCGTTGATGGTGTCGATGTTGAACTCCGACTGCATCGTGTGCCGCTTGAGCGGCGCGCGGAACCAGTAGTTGCGGCCCTCGACGATCATGCCGAGCGGACCCCACTGGCTCTTGAAGGCCTCCGTCTTGATGTTGACCGTCTTGCTGACGTCGCGGCCGGTCTGGATCTCGTCGTTCATGGTCACGAGCACGCCCTTGCCGACGGCATCCTTGCTGGCCGCCACATTCACCGCGTCGAACAGGTTGAGGGCTCCGTCGGCCGACATCGCGGTGCCCGGCCGCATGGAGCCCACCACGATGATCGGCTTGGGGGTATGCACCGTGAGGGTCAGGAAGTAAGCAGTTTCCTCGAGCGTGTCGGTGCCGTGCGTGATCACGATGCCGTCGACGTCGGCCTGCTTCGAGAGCACAGAGACGCGCTTGGCAAGGGTCAGAAGGTTGTCGTTGGTCAAGCTTTCGGAGGCGATCTGGAACACCTGCTCGCCGCGCACGTTGGCCACCTTCGACAACTCGGGCAAGCCCGCGAGCAGCTTTTCGACCGGCACCTTGGCCGCCGAGTAGGTGGCGCTGTTGACGGCCGAAGCCCCCGCGCCGGCGATGGTGCCACCGGTCGCGAGAATCACGACGTTGGGCAAGGCAGTCTGCGCATGGGCCATGGCGCTGGCCGCGAGCAACGCAGCCGCGCCGGCGAAGGCACGAAATCGGGAAGCTAAGTACATGGGAGCTCCTGTGGTGACGAGGGCGAGACGATACGGGAAGCATTCCGTTGCGGCGCACCCCTTCGATGCCCGGTGCGCATGCGGTCATGCAGCCCACTCGCGAGCATGCTGCGGCGCAGCGTTCCGGGCAAGCGCTACCATCGCCGGGCGAGTACATCGGCACTGGATAGTGGACGCAACCTAGAGCGCTATTGGCTCAATGCGCGGGCCTGGACGCAGAAGAGTCGACATCATCAACGGATGGATCGACGACCGACGACCGGCCGTCGACGCGGCTCAGTCTGCGCGCCGGCGGCGAAAGATCAGCGTCGCCGCGACGACCAGCAGCGCCGCGCCCCACAACGGCCACAGGCGAAAGCGGGACACCCACATGGCATAGGGCGTGAGCCCCGCTCGGCCCTCGACCTCGGCCTCCAGCACGCCGCGCGTGAGGCGCGGCAACTCGTGCGTGACGCGGCCGCGATGGTCGATGACGACAGTGGCACCCGTGTTGGTCGAGCGAACCATCGGGCGCTGGAATTCCAGCGCCCGCATGCGCGAGATGGCAAGGTGCTGGTCGATCGCGATCGAGTCGCCGAACCACGCGATGTTGCTCACGTTGAGCAGCACGGTGGGCGCGTCGGCCTCGTTGCGGAAGTTCGCGCCGATCTCGTCGCCGAACAAGTCCTCGTAGCAGATGTTTGGCGCGATACGCTGGCCCTGCCAGGCAAAGGGCGCTTGCGCGAGGCCACCGCTGCGGAAGTCGCCCAGGGGAATGTTCATCATGTCCGTGAACCACCGGAACATGCGCGGGATGAACTCGCCGAAGGGAACGAGGTGGTGCTTTTCGTAGCGGTAGGGCGCGGCTTCGCCGGGCTTGAAGCCCAGCACCGCGTTGCTGTAGGACTGGCCGTTGCCCGTCGGAAGGCCCACGATGGCCGCCTGGCTGCCGCTGGCGTAGCGCGCCGCGATGGCCTCCAGATAGCCTGGCGGCAATTGCGAGGGCAGCAGGGGCAAGGCGGTCTCGGGCGTGATGACGAGCGGTGCAGTCGCCTTCTGCAACTGCTCGCCGTACCAGCGCAGCGCCGTCACGATGCCGCCGCTGGGGATGAATTTTTCATCCTGCGGGATGTTGCCTTGGAGCAGCGCGATGCCGATGCGGCCGCGTGAACGGGCCGCATCGTCGGAGGGCGTCCCGCGCAAGGTGCTGAGGAGCACCGGCACGCAAAGCAGGACGAGCGCAAGGGCGACCGGTGCGGCAAATGCGCGGCCGCGGGCGTTGCGGAAGGCGAGCGCCGCCAGTGTCGCGATGCCTGTGGCCACGGCGCCGATGCCGTAGACACCGAGCCAGGGCGCGTAGACGGCCAGCGGTCCATCGACATGCGCATAACCGCCCGCGCCCCACGGAAAGCCGGTGAACCAGCTGCCGCGCAGCAACTCGGCCAGCGTCCACAGCGCAGCGAAGAACGCGGCGGCCCGCAAGGGACTCGATGGCGCGTAGGCCACGAACAGGGCGCACGCCAGCGCGTAGTACAAGGCCAGCGCTGCCGAGAGCGCGAGCACGGCGATCGCGGCAAGCGGCGCCGCAAGCCCCCCGTAGGTGTGCATCGAGATGAAGAGCCACCAGAAGGTGCCGCAGAGCCAGGCCGTCGCGAACAGCCAGCCGTGGAGCGCTCCGCTGCGCAACGGCCGGCGACCGCCGGCAGCACCCGAACGCAATGCATCGAGTTGCCAGACCAGCGCGGCCAGCGAGAGCAGTTGCAGCCACCACAGCGGCTGGCCGTTCCACGGTGCGGCAATGGAGGCGGCCTGCGCAAGACCGGCCAGGCCGAAGCCCAGCGCGCGAATCAGCGTTTTCAATCGGCCGCGTCGTCGCCGCGGGCCGGCGAGACCTTGAACCAGCGCACCGCACCGCCCTTCGTGTGCAGCACGACGAAGTCGAAGGCGCCGATGGCGAAGTGTTCGCCGCGCTTGGGCACGTGGCCCATCTTGTGCGCGATCAGTCCCCCGATGGTGTCGAAGTCTTCGCTGAGCACCTCGTCGTCGAAGGTGATGCCGAAGGCTTCGGCCACGCGCTCGATGGGCGTGTCGCCCGACACGCGGTACGTGTGATCCGCGAGGCCGAAGATGTCGCCTTCGTCCTCGGCGATGTCGAACTCGTCCTCGATCTCCCCGACGATCTGTTCGAGCACATCCTCGATGGTGATGAGGCCGGCCACGCGGCCGAACTCGTCGATGACGATCGCGAGGTGGTTGCGATTGCCGCGGAACTCGCGCAGGAGGTCGTTCAGCCCCTTGCTTTCCGGCACGAAGGTCGCGGGGCGCAGCAGGGCTCGGATGTTCAGGCCCGGTGCTCGCTGCAGCTTGAGCAGGTCCTTCGCGAGAAGGATGCCGATGATGTTTTCCTTTTCGCCCTCGTAGACGGGAAAGCGCGAGTGGGCGGTGTCGATCACCAGGTGCAGCAACGCGTCGAAGGGTGCGTCGATGTTGACCAGGTCCATGCGTGGCGCAGCCACCATCACGTCGCCGGCTGTCATGTCGGCCATGCGAAGCACGCCTTCGAGCATCACGCGCGATTCGGCCCCGATCACGTCGTTGTCCTCGGCGTCGGCGAGGGTTTCGATCAGCTCGTCGCGCGAGTCGGGCCCGGGATGAATGAATTCGGCGAGCTTTTGAAGAAAGCTACGCTTGTCTTCGCGTTCGACGGGCGCGCGTTCAGGGTGAGGGTCTGCCACTGCGGGAGGGCGAAGTTGGGGGACTACAAGCATACATGAGGCACCCCCGTTGCTTGCTCACTTCGTGTGGCGGCCTCCCCCCTCAAGGGGGCGTGGCCTGCGGACCGGCCAAGCCGGATCCGCGGCCACTCACCACCGCGGCGCGCTGCGCGCGGCCGTTGAGGAGCGTGACTGAGAGTGAGCCGTGAGATCAGGGGGACGAACGATCCCGCGCTGCGCGGACGCCGCTGCGGATTTCCTGCAGCTCCGCCAGGAAGGCCCAGAACTGCTTGGCGCGGGTCTTGAGCTGGAAGTCGACCTGGGCGTAGTGCTGCAGGGCAATTTCGCTCATGCGGCTGTCGAAGGTGGCCGCGGGGAGTTCGAGATGGGCTTCGGATTCGGAGCCGCTGCGCACGACGGTCGCACCGGCATTGCGGGCAATCTTGAGCATGGCGGCGTTTTCGCTTAGCGCATGGATGAACAGCATGCCGACGCCTTCGTTGCGGGCGACGACGACCGCGCGCTCGAACAGGCGGGCCCCGTAGCCGCGTCCCCGGGCGTGTTCGGAGACTGAGACACCGAATTCGGCGCAGTCCTGCTGCTGTTCAGCGGGCGCGAAGGCCAGGTGGGCCATCGCGATGAGGTCGAGTCGGCGGTTGTAGATGCCGAAGAGCTCGTCGCGCTCGAAATCGAGGCCGTCGACGTAGCGGCGAATCTGCTCGTCGGACGCCGCGTAGCCGAAGCGCAGATAGCGGTCGTGCGGCGCGAGCGCGAGCAGGTGTTGCGCGATGCGGTCACGCTCGCGCGGGCCGATCGAACGGATCGGCACCATCACAGGGGTTGGCGCGGCGGCGCGCGGATGCGCCTCAACCATCGGCGCCTTCAGGAACGAGCCGACGCCGAGTGAGGCAAGAAAGAGGGCCTTGGCGGTAAGCATGCATCGAATATAAGGGTTTTCCCTAAACTCTCAAGGCCGTAAGGGCACCCTGGCGTTTCATTGGTGAACAACTGCCCAATATCAGTCATTGGCCTACAGGCTCGTGTTGTTACACAGGCACGGCGGTGGTGACCTTCACGCGATCGAGCACAAAACTGGTCTTGCAGTCTTGCACGCTGGGGTGCTTGAGCAGGGTGTCCATGATGAAGCGGCTGTAGTGGCCCATGTCGGCCACGACCACGCGCAAAAGGTAGTCCATCTCCCCGGTCAGCGCTGCGCATTCGACGACCTCCGGCCAAGTTTGAACGCTGGCGCGGAACAAGTCCATCGGATTGCGCTTGTGGCTTTCGGTGTGCTTTTCGAGCCGTACGTTGAGATAGGCGGTGAGGCCCCAGCCGACCGATTCTGGCTTGACGAGGGCAACATAGCGGTCGATCACACGCGATTCCTCGAGGCGCTTGACCCGGCGCAGCACCGCGCTGGGGGAAAGGCTGACCTGCTCGGCCAACTGGTCGTAGGTGGCGCGCCCATCGATCTGCAGGGTGCGAAGAATGTGTCTATCGATCTTGTCCAATGCGTCCATTCTTGAATTTTCGCAGGATTCCTGCGTGTCCGCTGCAATGTAGGCGCAACAACGCTGAAATCATGATGCCTCGCGCTTTTACAGTTCAACACGGACGCCGCAGAACCGCGGCGCGACACTGAATCACCCCCCGCCCTATCGGAGACACGCCATGAGCACCAACGACGAATCTGCTTTCACGCCCTGGGAGAACCCGATGGGGACCGACGGCTTCGAGTTCATCGAATACGCCGCACCCGATCCGGCCGCGATGGGCAAGGTCTTCGAGCAGATGGGCTTCAGGCCGATCGCCAAGCACCGTCACAAGAATGTGCTGCTGTATCGCCAGGGCACGATCAACTTCATCATCAATTCGGAGCCGGATTCCTTTGCGCAGCGCTTCGCACGCCAGCATGGCCCGAGCATCTGCGCGATCGCGTTCCGCGTGCAGGACGCCAAGGCGGCCTACGAACGCGCGATCTCGCTCGGTGCGTGGGGCTTCGCCCCCGGCGCCGGCCCAGGCGAGTTGAACATCCCGGCCATCAAGGGCATCGGCGACAGCCTGATCTATTTCGTCGATCGCTGGCGCGGCAAGAACGGTGCGGCCCCTGGCGACATCGGCAACATCGGCTTCTATGACGTGGACTTCGAGGCGTTGCCCGGGTTGACGGCGATCGAAGCGCTCGCGCCGGAGGGCCACGGCCTCACCTACATCGACCACCTGACGCACAACGTGCACCGCGGTCGCCTGAAGGAATGGGCCGACTTCTACGAACGCCTCTTCAACTTCCGCGAAATCCGCTACTTCGACATCGAAGGCCAGGTCACGGGAGTGAAAAGCAAGGCCATGACCAGCCCCTGCGGCAAGATCCGTATCCCGATCAACGAAGAGGGCAACGAGAAGGCCGGCCAGATCCAGGAGTACCTGGACAGCTATCGTGGCGAAGGCATCCAGCACATCGCTATGGGTTCGCGCGACCTCCCGCATTCAGTCGATGCGTTGCGCGCCTCCGGCGTGAAGCTGCTGGACACCATCGACACGTACTACGAGCTGATCGACAAGCGCATCCCCGGCCATGGCGAGAACGTGGCTGCACTGAAGAAGCGCAAGATCCTGGTCGACGGCAAGAAGGGCGCGCTGCTGCTGCAGATCTTCAGCGAAAACCAGCTTGGACCGATCTTCTTCGAGTTCATCCAGCGCAAGGGCGACGACGGCTTCGGCGAAGGCAACTTCAAGGCGCTGTTCGAGAGCATCGAGCTCGACCAGATCCGTCGCGGGGTGCTGGCCGCCGCACAATAAAGCTCCCTTTACACATAGGAGCTTCGCATGCGCCCGACGTCTTCGTTTCGTTCTTCCCTCTGTATGGTGGCTGCGGCCCTGACGCTGGGAGGCTGCGCGATGACGCCGCGGCAAGGCGACCCCACTTCGCGGCTCGACGCGGTGCAGAAGGCGGGCGTGGTGCGCATCTGCACGCCCGGCGACTACCGGCCATTCAGCTTCCAGAAACCGGACGCGAGCTACGAAGGCATCGACGTCGATCTCATGACCAGCTTCAGCGCGAGCCTCAACGCGAAGCCGGAGTGGGTCAAGACGACCTGGGCCAATCTGCTGCCCGACCTCGCGGCGGGCAAATGCGACATGGCGGTCGGCGGCGTGTCGGTGACCACCGATCGCCAGAAGCGCGCCTTCTTCAGCTCGCCCTACATGGTCAACGGCAAGACGCCGATCGCTCGCTGCGCGGACGTCGCCAAATATCAAACCGTGGAGTTGATCGACAAGCCGGAAGTGCGGGTGATCTTCAACCCGGGCGGCAGCAACGAGCGTTTTGCGCGCGCCAATTTCAAGCGCGCCAAGCTCACGCTACATGGCGAGAACGTGACGATCTTCGACGAGATCCTGGCGAACCGCGCCGACGTTTTCGTGACCGAATCGGCCGAAGCCATCACGCAGCAGAAGCTCAAGCCGGGCCTGTGCGCCATCAACCCCGACAAGCCGCTGCAGTACGGCGAGATGGCCTGGATGCTGCCGCGCGACGACGTGGCCTTCAAGGCGTACGTCGACCAGTGGCTGCACCTGTCGCTCGCCGGCGGCGAATTCCAGCGAACGATGGATCGCTGGCTCAAGTAACCCAACATCGGAGCTTTCATGGACACCCCAAAAGGCGCGGTCATGCCGGCCGTCTACGGCCAATCGGAGCGCCCTCCTCGCGGCGACTATTCCCGCGGGGGCGCCGTCCATGACGACTACACCTGCCCGCAGGACTGGGCCAGCTATACGCCGGCCGACCACGACACCTATCGGCGGCTCTATGAACGCCAGGCCGCGCAGTTGCCCGGGCTTGCTTGCGATGCCTTCATCGCTTCCTTGCCTTCGCTCGGCGTCAAGGATCGCATTCCGCGCTTCGACGAGATCAACGAACGCCTGTACAAGGCCACCCGCTGGGAGGTGGTCGCGGTACCCGGGCTGATTCCCGAACTGCCCTTCTTCACGCTACTCGCTAATCGCAAGTTTCCAGTGACCGATTGGATCCGTAAGCCTGAAGAATTCAACTACATCGTCGAACCCGATGTCTTCCATGACTTGTTCGGGCACGTGCCGATGCTGTTCGATCCGACCTTCGCCGACTACGTCCAGCGCTACGGCCAGGGCGGCATGAAGGCGCATGGGCTCGGCGCGGGAGAGAAGCTTGCGCGCCTCTATTGGTACACCGTGGAGTTCGGGCTCATTCGCCAGCAGGACGGCGTGCGTGCTTACGGCGCGGGCATCCTGAGTTCGGTCGGCGAACTGCAGCACGCGGTCCGCAGCAACGAGCCGCATCGCTTGCCGCTCGATCTGCTGCGCACGATGCGGACTCGCTACAAGATCGACAGCTACCAGAGCACCTATTTCGTGATCGACAGCTTCGCGCATTTGTTCGATCTCACGGCGCCGGACTTTACGGCGTTGTATGAGCAGCTTGCGACACAGCCAGACATCGAGGCAGACGTGCTGCTGCCGGGTGAATCCGGATCCATCGCCTGATTGCACGGTCGGGCTCAGGGCTCCAGGAGCGCCAGGGTCTCGCGCATGACGCGAGGGTCGAAAGCCAACTCTACGTGGGCACGGCCTGACACTATGCGGTTGTCCGCACCCGGCAAGGTCGCCACCGAGGTGGGAAAGACAATGTTGTCGCAGTTGGAGTACCAGCAGGTGAACGGCACTTGCCGCGTGCTCGCCCGCTCGCCTTCGATTTTCTGCAGCCACTCGCCGCCGACGCGCATCTCGCGACCGTTGACTGTGCGACCGAAGCGCGCAAGCCACGTGCCGCGGTGCGGCGTGGCGATCGTGACGATGCGGTGCGCGCGCGAACCATCCGAATCGCGCAACCAGGCCCTCGCGGCCAAGCCTCCCATGCTGTGGCAGATGAGGAGCGGCGGCTGGCCTGTCGCAGCCGTCACGCGCGCCATGGCGTCCTCGACGATTTCAACGTAGTGATCGATGGAGCCGAAGGCCGGCTCGAGCGTGACTGCGACGAACGCACGACCTGACGCCTGCAACTCACGCAGCCATGGATTCCAGAAGCCGCGGTTGCCGACGAAACCATGAACGAGCACGGCGCCACGGCGCGCATCCGGCTGGAGCCGGTCCGGGATCGAGTGCGAACGGAAGGGCTGACGCCAGCCGAAGACAGTCGGCGCCGCCACACACTCGGCCAACCATGCGCCGATGTACTGCGCGGCGCTGCCGCGAGGAATGGGATCTGGCGCATTCACGCGATAGCTGGCGAAGAACTCGAATGCCAGCACGCCTGCATGCACACACGCTAGGACCAGAAGGCCTGCGATGGCGATCCCCGTCGAACGCCCCCACCAGAAGCTGGTCCACGCGATCGCGATCACGAGCCACCCCACCACCAACCATCGCTGTAGACGCGCAACCATGAGTCAGACTATCGCATGCGCGGCTGGTGCGGTGCCGCATTAGGACAAGCCCGCTGGCGGCGGACACGAGCTCGCTTCGACAATCCGCGCCAAAGGAGACCGCATGCAGACATCAGTGCTACAGAACTATCCGGCCGGCGTGCCGCACGAAGTCCACCCCGAACAATATCGCTCGCTAGGGCAAATGTTCGACGAGTCATTCAAGCGTTTTGCCGAGCGCCCGTTTTCGGTATGCATGGAGCGGTGGATGTCCTATGGCGAACTCGATGCCCTGTCGACCGCCGTCGGGGCATGGCTGCAGTCGCGCGGGCTGGAAGCGGGGGCCAGGGTGGCGATCATGCTGCCCAACGTGCCGCAGTTCCCGGTCACGATGTGCGGCGTGCTGCGTGCGGGCTACACCTGCGTCAACGTCAACCCGCTCTACACGGCGCGCGAGCTCGAGCACCAACTGACGGATTCGGGCGCGACCGCCATCGTCATTCTCGAAAACTTCGCGGCCACGCTCGAACAGGTGATCGACCGCACCGCCGTGAAGCATGTCGTGGTGGCGTCGATGGGCGATCTTCTCGGCGGGCTGTACGGCAAGTGGATCACCATCGCCGTCCGACACCTCGCGAAAATGGTGCCGGCCTACAAGCTGCCGCTCGACAACGGCCGGACCGTCACGCCGTTTTCAGAAGTGATCGCGGAGGGGCGCGGCCGCACGCTGGCGGCCGACCCGAGCACGCTCGATTCGATCGCCTTCCTGCAATACACCGGTGGGACGACGGGCTTGTCGAAGGGTGCAGTGCTCACGCATCGCAACATCGTTGCCGCGACGCTTCAGGCCGAGGCATGGTTCACACCGGCGCTGGCCCGTGCGGGCGATCTGTCCAAGGTCAACAGCATCGCGGCGCTGCCGCTTTATCACATCTTCGCCTTGACGCTGTGCCTGCTCGCGATCCGCCAAGGTTCGCACCTGACGCTGATTCCCAACCCGCGCGACTTCGACAAGTTCATCGCGGTGCTGAAGAAGCGGCCATTCCACATGCTGCCGGCGGTGAACACGCTGTTCAACGCATTGCTGATCCATCCCGAGTTCAAAACCGTCGACTTCTCGACCTTGTTCGTCTCGCAGGCCGGCGGCATGGCGGCGTCGGAAGGCACCGCGCGCAAGTGGTTCGAGGTCACCGGCTGCCCGATGATCGAAGGCTGGGGCATGAGCGAAACCTGCGCGATCGGTACGAACAATCCGGTTTCCAATACCGCCTTCACCGGCACCATCGGCCTGCCCTTGCCCGGCATCGAGCTCGCGATCAAGGACGACGAAGGTCGCTCGCTCCCCATCGGCGAAGCGGGCGAACTCTGCATCAAAGGTCCCAACGTGATGACCGGCTACTACAAGCAGCCCGCAGAGACCACTGCTGCCTTCACGCCAGACGGCTTCATGCGGACGGGCGACATCGCGGTGATGCAAGAAGACGGCTACAGCCGGATTGTCGATCGCAAGAAGGACATGATTCTGGTGAGCGGCTTCAATGTCTTTCCAAACGAACTCGAGAACGTGATCTCCTTGTGCCCCGGCGTGATCGAGTGCGCGGCAGTCGGTGTGCCCGATGAAAAGCAAGGCGAGGCCATCAAGGTGTTCGTGGTGAGGAAGGACTCTTCATTGACCGAGGATGCGGTCATGCGCTACTGCCACGACCAGTTGACCGGGTACAAGCGGCCGAAGCTCATCGAGTTTCGAGATGCCCTGCCGAAGACGAACGTCGGAAAGATTCTTCGCCGGCAATTGCGCGTGGGCGCGCAGGCTTGACAACCGTCGACGGTCTGCCAGCGCAGGTGCTGGTTCTCGAACGTGGATGGCTATCGGCCAACAACATCGTCTTCGTCGGGCGGGACGAGACTGCCGTAGTCGACACTGGCTACGCGACTCATTCGGTGCAGACGCTAGCGTTGATCGAGTCGGCCCTGGCCGGGCGGCCGCTCGATCTGATCCTCAACACACATCTGCACAGCGACCATTGCGGCGGGAACGCCGCGCTGCAGACGCGTTATTCAGGCGTCGAGACGCGAATTCCGCCCGGAGAAGCGTCTTCGGTAGAAAACTGGGACGAAGACGGCCTGAGCTTCAGAGCGACAGGGCAGACTTGCCCTCGCTTCCGCTTCGAAGCCCTGCTCCAGCCTGGCCACGAAGTCGTCTTGAGCGACATTCCATGGGAAGTCCATGCGGCTCCGGGGCACGATCCGCATTCAGTGATCCTTTTCGAGCCGCGTTCGCGAACCTTGATCTCCGCAGATGCGCTTTGGGAGAACGGATTCGGGGTCGTATTTCCTGAACTTGCGGGAGAGCCGTCTTTCGGCGAAGTCGCAGCGACCCTCGAACTGATCGAAACGCTCAAGCCACATCGAGTGATTCCCGGCCATGGCGCAGTCTTCAACGAGACTGCCGGAGCCTTGCGCTTGGCGCGAACCCGGCTGGACACATTCGCACGGAACCCGCCCAAACATGCCTGGCACGCAGTCAAAGTGCTTGTGAAGTTCAAGCTGCTTGAAATGCAGACGATGAGCGTTGACGAATGGAAGTCCTGGGTGCGGCAAACGCCTTATATGGAGACTATTCGCGCCCGCTTTTTCCCCACGTCTTCATTGGACGATCTGGGCGACCAGGCACTGGAGGCACTCGTCAAAATTGGAGCAGCATCCGCCAGCACAGAACAGATTCAGAATCGCTGAAGACCACGCAGAATTCCTGTCTGCAAGCGAGAGCATTGCAAGCGGTGCCAGGAGCATCAAACGCAAAAAAGCCCAGCCTTTGGAGGGCTGGGCTTTTCTGGGCTGTAAGAGCCTGACGATGACCTACTTTCACACGGGAACCCGCACTATCATCGGCGCTGAGGCGTTTCACTGTCCTGTTCGGGATGGGAAGGA
>NZ_JASZYR010000039.1 GCF_030316855.1 Variovorax sp. J22P240 | reverse complement strand
CAAGGAGATGTAATGGATGCCTCCCTGCCTACGGGCAAATTCAAGAGCGGCAAGAGCACTGAGATGAACAGCGTGACTGTGAGGAGGGCTGGCTTGCCGGCAGGGCAAGGGGGACCCCCGAATGGATACGGCATCGAAGTGCCCATGGCGTGATAGACCAAGGTCTTCACAAACACCATCGGAGGTCCGAGATGAATCGTAGTGCAGCACAAGGTGCAGGACAAATCATCGGGTTGATCGACGGCCGGCAGGTCGTTGGCCTGGACATCGCCAAGAGCGTCTTCCAGCTTCACAGCGTGGACATGGTCACTGGCGAGGTCATCAACATGCAGCTCAAGCGCGCAAAGGTGCTGGAGCACTTCGTCAATCGCCAGCCCTGCCTGATCGGCATCGAGGCTTGCGGCGGCGCGCATCACTGGGCGCGCCAGTTGACGGGGCTGGGCCACAGCGTACGGCTGATTCACGCGAAGGCCGTGCGCCCCTTCGTGAGCGGCAACAAGACCGACGTCACCGACGCCCGGGCCATCTGGCTGGCGGTGCAGCAGCCGGGGACGAAGTTCGTGGGCATGAAGACGCTGGAGCAGCAGGCCACGCTGGCCTTGCATCGCCAGCGCGAACTGCTCATGAGGATGAAGGTCATGCAGACCAACGCACTGCGGGGCCTGCTCTACGAGTTTGGCGCGATCTTCGCGCGGGGCAGGTTTGCGCTGTTCTCTGAGATCGAGGCGACCTTGGAATCGCTGGTCAACGACATTCCCCAGTACGTGGTCCACAGCCTGCGCGAGCAGGCGCATCGGATCAAGAGGGTTGACGAGGACATCAAGGCCATCGAAGCGCGGCTGGCGCAGCGCCTTCGCGCCGATGCTGACATGAAGCGCTTAGCCGCTATCCCCGGGGTCGGGCTGATGACTGCCACGGCCGCGATTGCCACGATGGGTGAAGCCACGGCCTTCAAGTCGGCCCGTGAGTTCTGCGCTTGGCTCGGCCTGGTGCCGAGTCAACGCGGTACTGGCGGCAAGGTCAAGCTGCTGGGCATCTCCAAGCGGGGTGACAGCTACCTGCGCACCTTGCTCATCCACGGGGCGCGCTCGGTACTCGCGCATACCAAGGAGCCGGGGGTATGGCTGGAGCAACTCCAGGCTAGACGCCCGGCCAACGTGGTGATCGTGGCGCAGGCGGCCAAGATGGCCCGGACGATCTGGGCCGTCACGGCCAGGCAAAGGAACTACCAACGGGGCTACGTGAGTAGCAGGCTGCAAGCGGCCTGAGCACCGTAGCTGAATATCAACCAACCTGAACAGAAAGGGTATGTGAGCCATTGAAGGCGATTGGGGCAGCAACACACGACGTGATGTGAAACAGGTCAGACCGAGACGAGCCAACCCTGAATGACACATAGGACTTCAAAAGTCCGTCAAGGAGATGAGGCGCTCGTCAGCGGATTACATCGGGGCCAGTGGGGCAATCGGGGCAACTCGGCAACCCACACAA
>NZ_JASZYR010000038.1 GCF_030316855.1 Variovorax sp. J22P240 | reverse complement strand
GTATGCGGTCAATAAACCGCGTCCTGTTCATCGACGCAGATCAAGTGCAGGGGTTGAGCTACGAGGTTGGCAGCGCGATGTTCCAGGGCAGTAGCGCCTCGTAGTCGTCGACTGTTTGCGCCAGCGGCAGCTTCTTGAACAGGGCGACGAGGTAGCGATACGGCTCGACGTTGTTGGCCTTTGCCGTCTCGATGAGCGAGTAGAGATTCGCGCTGGCGTTCGCACCGCCAACGGTGTCGGCAAATAGCCATGAGCGGCGACCAACTACAAATGGCCTGATGGCGTTTTCCACCGGGTTGGAGTCCAGCGGCCAGGTGCCGTTGTCCAGGAAGCGGATGAGCTTGGGCCACTGGCCGTGAAGGTAGTGCAGCGCCTCGCCCAGCAGGCTCGTTGGCGCAACGGCGTGCAGATGCGCGAGCAGCAACTGTTCGATCTGCTTGACCACTGCGGCGCTGTAGCGCTGGCGCAGCCGGTGACGGCGCTCTGACGTCCAGTCCTTGGCCAGCGCCTCCGCGCGATACAGCTTGCCGATGAGTTTGATGATTCGTGTGGCCAGCTGATCCGGCGACCGGGCTGCCTTCGGTGTCGACTCCTCGGCCTTGATCAGCGGTCGGCGCGCGTGCACCCAGCATCCAAGGTGCGTCAGGCCATGGTCCGCGGCGATACCGTCGTAGACCTGATACCCGTCGGTCACGAGCGTGGCGCCGCGCCGGATGCCGGCATAGAGCTTCTGCGCGTGCACGGTACCGCGACCCGGCGCATAGGCGAACAGTCGAACTGGCGGTCCGCTGCCGTTCATCTGCGCCCACATGTAGCTCTTGGTCTGCGCCTGGCGCCCGGGCTCCTTGAGCACTTGGACGGTCGTCTCGTCCCCGTAGATCAGGTCGGAGTCCAACAGGTGATCACGCAGCAGGTTGATGATGGGCTGCACGGCCAGGCCGATGCGCACCACGCCCGCGGCCAGCGTGTTGCTCACGATGTCGCCGCCGAAGCGGCGCAGCAGAACGGCCGTGCGATACAGCGGCATGCCGAACTGGTACTTGCCTGTGATGACCCAGGCCTGCGCCTCTTCAGTGAGGAGGCCTCGCGGGATGATGCGTGCCGGTGTCGGCGCGACCTTCAGGCTCAGGTCGCAGCAGGGGCACGCGTACTTGATGCGGTGGTGCTGCAGCACACGCACCTGCTCGGGGATGACGTGCATCTGCTCGCTGACCTCGGCGCCGATCTCCACCAACGCGTAGCCGTCGTGGGCGCAGACACGCTCGGACTCTGGCAGCTCGTGACGCACGATGTCACGCGGCAATGCAGGATCCAGCGGCTTGCGGCCGCGCTTCTTACGCTGGTGGCCAGCGACCGGCGTCGAGTCCTCATCATCGATTTCGGCCGGCAGTGTTTGCGCGGTAGGTGCGAGCGCCTCGGCCTCGTTGAGGAACAGGTCCTTCTGGTCGGTGCCGCGGGCCTCGCTCTTGGCGGCGAACAACTGACGCTGCAACGCTCGCAAGCGCTCCAGCGCCAGGTCCCGCTCGGTGGTCACCACGCGCAGTTCGCCGACGAGAGATTCGCTGCGCCGAGTGGCCTCGGCCAGGGCTTGCTGCAGGGCTGCGAATTCTTCGGCGGTGGGCATCTGAACCATTGCCTGCTTCGATCAACATGACGTGCAGGCGTTCCTCGAACATCGCATTGTCGAGGAAGATTCGGCAACTATTTTTGCAAGCTGCCGGTGAGCGTTCAAGCCACTCGCTCGTAGAAGCGACGGGGGTGCTTCTGGACCACCGCGAGATCAATGCCATCGAGCAGCCAGTGCAGTTGCTCCACCGTCAACGTCGGCACGGTGGCGACATCGGGCCAGATGAACCTGTCCTGCTCGAGACGCTTCATCAACATCCAAAAGCCGTTTCGCTGCCAGCCCAGAATCTTCACACGATCACGTCGCCGGTTCCTGAAGACGTACAGCGCCTCGGCAAACGGATCCAACCCGAGGGCCTGCTCGACCAGGATCGCCAGACCGTTGAGGCCGACCCGGAAGTCAATGGCCTCGCGATGCAGGTAGACCTTCAACCCTTCGTCGAAGCGGAACACCGCAGTCTCCCGAGCGCCTCGATCATCGCCAACGCCTGCTGCATGTCGCAACCACGCAAGTCGACCACAACTCCGTTGGGAAGGCGTGCCTGCACATCCATGGATGACGTCTCTTCCTGGCACGCCGCTGCGACTTCGAGCGCCACGAATGCCGGCGTCTTCGCTTCGACAACGTCCGCGCTCGGCGCCGTGGTCTTGGCCAGTTGTCGCTCATACAAGCGCAGCCAGCTGTTCAGCTGGTTCGCGTTGACGCCGCAGTCGCGTGCCAGCTTCGCTATCGATACCCCGGGCTCACGACATGCCAAGACCAACTCGCGCTTGGCCTGCTCGTCGTAGATGCTGCGACCATCGCGCTTGTGCCCGACAACCAGGCGCTTGGCCAAATCCGAAATCAACTCTGACATTACGTGCCCACGTTCTTGTACATGGGTACGTAGCCTCACACTTCGTCGCGCTCGAAGGAAGGGCGTGGTTTATTGCGCGCTTAC
>NZ_JASZYR010000037.1 GCF_030316855.1 Variovorax sp. J22P240 | reverse complement strand
GTTGAAGCCCGCCGTGTCGAGCGTGGCGCCCGCGGCCACGGTGTGCGCCGACAACGCGCTGAGGGCATTGGCGGCACCGGCCTTCAGCGTGCCCGCGGTGACGGTGGTCGCACCGCTGTAGCTGTTGGCGCCCGACAGAACGGTGGTGCCGCTGCCCACCTGCTGGAGCGCGCCGGAGCCACTGATGGCGCCCGGCAGATCAAGCGTGTTCGAGCGGTTCACGACCAGCGTCGCGTTGTTCACGATGTCGCCCACCACACCGCCGGCACTGCCGCCGTCGCCTAACTGCAGCACTCCGTCGGTGATCGTGGTGGTGCCCGCGATCGCCTGGTCGGTCGTGAGCGTCAGCTTGCCCGTTCCGGTTTTCTCGATGCGACCCGAGCCGGAGAGCAACCCGGCGTAGACCTCGTCGACGGGCTGTTCGAAACGCACCACGCCGTTGTCGGTGATCGTCTGCGGCATGAACCCGGCCCGCGTCTGCAGGATGCCTGCCGGGTCGACCGTCATGCTGCCGGTGTAGCCGCTGGCGTCCGAGCCCAGGATCAGCGTGCCGCCGGCCACCTGCGTGCTGGCGATGCCCGTATCCGCCAACGAGTTGTTGAAGGTCCAGGTGCCGCTGTCGTTCTTCACCAGCGTCTGGAAGCTCGAGATCGCATGGTCGAAGGTGTCCGCGCCGGTGCCGTTCAAGGTCAGCAGGTTCTTGCCGCCACCGCCATTGATCGTTCCGGAGATCGACGAGCCGTCGTAGATCCTGAGCGTGTCGTCGCCATCGGCGAAATTGAGCGATCCGATCAGTTGGCCCTTGTTGGTGAAGTCCACCGCCATCGTGCCCGACGCGGCCATGATGTTGCCCGCGCCATTCTTGTATTCGATGATGCCGGTCGCGCCGTTCACGACCGTGTTCGAGCCGGTGGACGCCTCGAAAAAGATGGCCGCGTCCCCTGCCTGCGAACGGATCTCGCCGTCGTTGAGGATACGGTTGCCCGAGCCCATCGGGTTGACCGCCTCCGCATCGAACGCCGAGCCATTTGAAAGCACCTTGGCACCCTGCTCGATCGTCAGCGTATTGCCTGAACGGAACTCGATGGTGTTGGTGCCGGTGCCGTAGTAGCCGTTGGTGTTGCCGAGGGCGTTGTTCTCGACCTTGGCACCGGCCTTGATCAGGATGGTCGCATCGTCGCCCACGCTGATGCCCGGAAGGCCGCCTGAACTGATGATCGCGCCGGGCTCGACGATGACGGAAGTGCCGGGCGCGGTATTGACGCCAATACCCGCAATGCCTGTCTCCGTGCCATTCGCATCGCAAGTGATGACATTGGCGTTGGTCGAGCAAGCGGCCGAGGCGACGGCGGAAAGGCCCAACAGGGCGGCCGCGACGGTGGCCTGCACCGCGTTGGGTCGCACCCGGACGGCTGATTTGCCGGCGCTTGAGGCCAATTCGGACGCGACGGTCCACGTGCGTTTCGATGAATTCCAGACGATGCTGAAAACACTATTCATGTTGTACTTCTCCCCTTTTGAAAACTCACGTCGAGCGTGAAATGAAAACTCACCACTGTAATTCTTTGGTACTCTTACAGATGTGGAGAGAAGTCACTCAATTGGTGCGAAAAGTACTTTTCAGCGGGGCAAATCCGCTGTGCCTTGGGGCGAAATTTCCTGAGGTAGGGCTATTTCCCGCCGACTGTCACGCGACGTTGACATAAGCCGACGCACTGCATTGGAGCGGCGTGTGCAGCCCCCGTCACCGGCCTATTTGCGCAAGGGAGCTGGATGAAACGCTGAGGACGAATCGATCCTTCAGAGCCGTGCCGCCAATTCGCGGCACTTCTGGAGGTTCGTGCTGAAGCGTGTCGCCATGTCGGGTTCGCAGGCGGAACTGGTGGTCATGATGCGGCACATCCCGACTGCCAGAAAGTCCGACACCGCCTCGGTGCACATCGGAAAGCGCGCCAGCGCGGGGTTGTCGTGCGACTTGAACCCCCATTTGTCGGAGAAGTCGAGCATGCGGCCCATCGCGTCCTCGAAGTAATCCCTGTCGCGCTCCGCGATGGCGACTTCCATCGCCGGCAACTCGCTGCCCAGGAAGCCCACCGCGGCCGCGGGAAAGCGGTTCGCGTCCTGCGGTGCGGCCTGCTGGGCGGTCACGCCCGAGACGGCAACCGCGAGCAGCAGCGGAACGACGAGGCGTGCGGAAATGGCGATGGTTCGGAGACGAAGAAATTCCATGGTGTTCGGTCAGGCGATGGCTTCGAAGGCCGCCCCGCATCGGGCGACCGCTGAAGCCCTATTTGAACCGAAAGCCGCGGGCTGTCCGGCCCCTACCAGCTCACGCGCATGCCGAGCGAGCCCTGCACCGAGGACTTCACTTTCACGTCGCCGCCCGCGTTGAAAAGCTGCCCCGCTTCGCCGTAGAGGGTGACAACAGGCGTCAGCGCCAACGTCATGCCGACTGCGACTTCGGTCGAGGTGTAACCGGTCCCGCTGGCAATGCGCGTGCTGGCCGCCGGACCGACGAAGGTCGCGACGTCGGCGCCAGAACCCGCGCGGTACACGTTCAAGCGGCCGTAGGGTTGCAGGCGCCCCGCACGGGTGGCGATGTCGCCCTTGACGCGCAGGCCCAATCGGCCGATCCACCCGCCATCGGCGTCCTGCTGCACGCGCGCGCCGCTGATCAGCACGTCGTCGAAGCTGCTGCGCTGGTAGGCGAGCTGCGCCTGCGGCTCGATGGTCCAGCCCTCGGCCAGAGCGAAAGGC
>NZ_JASZYR010000036.1:2500-5497 GCF_030316855.1 Variovorax sp. J22P240 | reverse complement strand
GGGCTGGGCTTTTCTGGGCTGTAAGAGCCTGACGATGACCTACTTTCACACGGGAACCCGCACTATCATCGGCGCTGAGGCGTTTCACTGTCCTGTTCGGGATGGGAAGGAGTGGGACCACCTCGCTATGGTCATCAGGCATAAAGGGTTGTCGGGCTGACTGGGTCAGCCTGACGAATTCATAGAGTTTGGAATCAGCTTGGTGTTGAATTGATTTGAATGCGTCAACTTGGCATAACACCCTGATCGTCAGATCAAAGTTATAGGGTCAAGCCGCACGAGCAATTAGTATCAGTTAGCTTAACGCATTACTGCGCTTCCACACCTGACCTATCAACGTCCTGGTCTTGAACGACTCTTTAGGGGGCTCAAGGCCCCGGCAGATCTCATCTTGAAACGAGTTTCCCGCTTAGATGCTTTCAGCGGTTATCTCTTCCACACTTAGCTACTCGGCAATGCCACTGGCGTGACAACCGATACACCAGAGGTGTGTCCACTCCGGTCCTCTCGTACTAGGAGCAGGCTTCCTCAAATCTGCAGCGCCCACGGAAGATAGGGACCAAACTGTCTCACGACGTTTTAAACCCAGCTCACGTACCTCTTTAAATGGCGAACAGCCATACCCTTGGGACCGGCTACAGCCCCAGGATGAGATGAGCCGACATCGAGGTGCCAAACACCGCCGTCGATATGAACTCTTGGGCGGTATCAGCCTGTTATCCCCAGAGTACCTTTTATCCGTTGAGCGATGGCCCTTCCATACAGAACCACCGGATCACTATGTCCTGCTTTCGCATCTGCTCGACTTGTCAGTCTCGCAGTTAAGCACGCTTATGCCATTGCACTATCGTCACGATGTCCGACCGTAACTAGCGTACCTTCGAACTCCTCCGTTACGCTTTGGGAGGAGACCGCCCCAGTCAAACTGCCTACCATGCACTGTCCCCGATCCAGATAATGGACCTAGGTTAGAACCTCAAACACACCAGGGTGGTATTTCAACGTTGGCTCCACAAGATCTAGCGACCCTGCTTCAAAGCCTCCCACCTATCCTACACAGATCTGTTCAAAGTCCAATACAAAGCTACAGTAAAGGTTCATGGGGTCTTTCCGTCTTTCCGCGGGGAGATTGCATCATCACAAACATTTCAACTTCGCTGAGTCTCAGGAGGAGACAGTGTGGCCATCGTTACGCCATTCGTGCAGGTCGGAACTTACCCGACAAGGAATTTCGCTACCTTAGGACCGTTATAGTTACGGCCGCCGTTTACTGGGACTTCAATCAAGAGCTTGCACCCCATCATTTAATCTTCCAGCACCGGGCAGGCGTCACACCCTATACGTCCACTTTCGTGTTTGCAGAGTGCTGTGTTTTTAATAAACAGTCGCAGCCACCGATTTTTTGCAACCCATTCATGCTCCGTTGTTCACTTCACACTAATAGGGCACACCTTCTTCCGAAGTTACGGTGTCAATTTGCCGAGTTCCTTCTCCTGAGTTCTCTCAAGCGCCTTAGAATACTCATCTCGCGCACCAGTGTCGGTTTGCGGTACGGTCGTGTGTAGCTGAAGCTTAGTGGCTTTTCCTGGAACCTCGTTCAGTCACTTCACCAGCAAGCTGGCTCGATCGTTGGCCTCGGTATATGTGCACCGGATTTGCCTAATGCACGCCTACTTCCAACTAAACCGGGATATCCAACACCCGGATGACCTATTAAGATCCGTCCCCACATCGCACTACACATCGGTACAGGAATATTGACCTGTTTCCCATCAGCTACGCATCTCTGCCTCGCCTTAGGGGCCGACTCACTCTACGCCGATGAACGTTGCGTAGAAAACCTTGCGCTTACGGCGAGGGGGCTTTTCACCCCCTTTAACGCTACTCATGTCAGCATTCGCACTTCTGATACCTCCAGCGCGCTTTACAACGCACCTTCACAGGCTTACAGAACGCTCTCCTACCACTTGCAATAAATTGCAAATCCGCAGCTTCGGTAACTGGCTTAGCCCCGTTACATCTTCCGCGCAGGACGACTCGATCAGTGAGCTATTACGCTTTCTTTAAATGATGGCTGCTTCTAAGCCAACATCCTGACTGTTTTAGCCTTCCCACTTCGTTTCCCACTTAGCCAATTTTAGGGACCTTAGCTGGCGGTCTGGGTTGTTTCCCTCTTGAGTCCGGACGTTAGCACCCGGTGCTCTGTCTCCCAAGCTGTACTCGTCGGTATTCGGAGTTTGCCTTGGTTTGGTAAGTCGCCATGACCCCCTAGCCAAAACAGTGCTCTACCCCCGACGGTAATACTTGAGGCACTACCTAAATAGTTTTCGGAGAGAACCAGCTATTTCCAAGTTTGTTTAGCCTTTCACCCCTATCCACAGCTCATCCGCTAGTTTTGCAACACTAGTCGGTTCGGACCTCCAGTACCTGTTACGGCACCTTCATCCTGGCCATGGATAGATCACTTGGTTTCGGGTCTACACCCAGCGACTGATCGCCCTATTCGGACTCGATTTCTCTACGGCTTCCCTATTCGGTTAACCTTGCCACTGAATGTAAGTCGCTGACCCATTATACAAAAGGTACGCAGTCACCCTTGCGGGCTCCTACTTTTTGTAAGCACGCGGTTTCAGGATCTATTTCACTCCCCTCCCGGGGTTCTTTTCGCCTTTCCCTCACGGTACTAGTTCACTATCGGTCGATGATGAGTATTTAGCCTTGGAGGATGGTCCCCCCATATTCAGACAGGATTTCTCGTGTCCCGCCCTACTTTTCGTTAGCTCAGTACCACACAGGTCTTTTCACGTACGGGGCTATCACCCGCTATGGCCAGCCTTTCCAAGCTGTTCCGTTAAGTCTTGTGCTATCACTAACAGGCTCTTCCGATTTCGCTCGCCACTACTTTCGGAATCTCGGTTGATGTCTTTTCCTCGAGCTACTGAGATGTTTCAGTTCACCCGGTTCGCCTCGCATACCTATGTATTCAGTATGCGATAC
>NZ_JASZYR010000035.1 GCF_030316855.1 Variovorax sp. J22P240 | reverse complement strand
GGCGAGCCAGGAACAGACCTCGGGCATCGAGCAGATCAACCAGGCGATCACGCAGATGGACCAGGTCACGCAGCAGAACGCGGCACTGGTGGAAGAAGCCGCCGCTGCCGCTGCATCGCTGCAGGAACAGGCCGGCGGCCTGTTGCAGATCGTCAGCACCTTCAAGCTCGATGCCGACGACGGGGCAGGCCCGGTGCAGGTTCCCGTGCGTCCGGCGCCGGTCGCTGTTGCCGCGCCGAAGACCGGCGCGACGACTGCCGCCACGAAACCTCGACCGAAAGAAGTGCCCGCGCCCAAGGCGGCCACGGCCAGCGACGGCGACTGGACCGAGTTCTAGACCGTATTCAGAGAAGACATCGTCGCAACCATCATGACCTTCCTTTCCAACCTCAAGATCGGCACCCGCCTGGCACTGGGCTTTGCCGCAGTGCTCCTGTTCCTGGCCTTCATCATGGGCCTGGGCCTGAATTCCATGTCGAGCATCCAGGCGCATCTCAACGGCATCGTGAGCAGCAACAACGTCAAGGTCGCCACGGCGAACAAGATGCTGGACTCCATCCGTGACATGACGAACCTCGCCACCCATCTGGTGCTGCTGACCGACGAAGCGGCCATGCGCGAGGAAATGAAGAAGATCACCGCGGCCCGCGAGCGATACACCGAAGCCAGGACGCAGCTGGGCAAGCTGATCGTCAGCTCCGACGGCAAGGCACTTCTGGCCAAGGTCGAAGACACGCTGTCCGTCGCGGCGCCCATGAACGCCAGGCTGCTCGAACTCGCCTTGCAGAACAAGACCGATGAAGCGACCGAGCTCCTGATGAAGAAGTTCACCCCGTCGGTGCAAGCCATCCTGGCGGCACTGAACGATCTGGTGCAGCACGAGACCCGGCTCTCCGAAAAGGCCAGGGATCATGCGAACGCCGAATACAGCCAGGCACGCAATCTCATGGTCGGCCTCGGTGTTGTGGCGCTCCTCATGGGCGCGGCCATTGCATGGTTCACCACGGGTTCGATCACCCGCCCCATCGCAGCAGCGGTCAAGGTGGCCGAGACGGTGGCTGCGGGCGACATCTCCTCGCGCATCGAGGTTCGTTCCAGGGACGAGACGGGCCAACTGATGCACGCACTGAAGGAGATGAATGACAGCCTGGTGAAGATCGTGGGCGAAGTGCGCACGGGCACGGACACGATCGCGACGGCGTCGAGCCAGATCGCGACGGGCAACCAGGACTTGTCCTCGCGCACCGAAGAACAGGCGAGCTCGCTGGAGCAGACGGCGGCGTCGATGGAAGAGCTCACCAGCACCGTGAAGCAGAACGCGGACAACGCGCGCCAGGCCAACCAGCTGGCCGTGTCCGCTTCCGAAGTCGCGGTGCGCGGCGGCAGCGTGGTCAGCCAGGTGGTGGACACCATGGGCTCGATCAATGCGTCGTCGCGCAAGATCGTGGACATCATCGGTGTCATCGACGGCATCGCGTTCCAGACCAACATCCTGGCATTGAACGCAGCAGTCGAAGCCGCCCGCGCCGGCGAGCAGGGCCGTGGCTTCGCGGTGGTGGCATCGGAAGTGCGCAGCCTCGCGCAACGCTCCGCCGCAGCGGCGAAAGAGATCAAGACGCTGATCGGCGACTCGGTGGAAAAGGTAGAGGAAGGCAGCAAGCAGGTGGCTGAAGCGGGCAAGACGATGGAAGAGATCGTGGACAGCGTGAAGCGGGTGACGGACATCATGGGCGAGATCACCGCTGCGAGCCAGGAACAGACCTCGGGCATCGAGCAGATCAACCAGGCGATCACGCAGATGGACCAGGTGACGCAGCAGAACGCCGCGCTGGTGGAAGAAGCCTCCGCCGCCGCGCAATCGCTGCAGGAGCAGGCCGGCAGCCTGTCACAGGTCGTGAGCGTGTTCAGGCTCTAGATCGCGCGAAGGCACCGGCCCTCAACTTCTGCGGACAGCGGCCGATATAGAGGAGTGACCGAAGCCAGCAGTGCGCTCCGGACTCCACCCCATCGAAGAAGGACTGCAGGAACAGGCCGAAAGCCTCGTCGATGCGGTGAGTGTTTTCAAGTCTTGAATCAGGAGCCAAGCAGATGACCACAGTTCAATCGAAGCACGCCGAAGGCGCGGCGAACACGGCGCGCACGAAGCCGTTGGAATTCCTTTCCTTCACGCTGGGCGAAGAGGAATACGGCATCGACATCCAGAAGGTGCAGGAGCTTCGCGGCTACGACGCGGTGACGCGGATCGCGAACGCGCCGGACTACATCAAGGGCGTGGTGAACCTGCGCGGGATCATTGTTCCGATCATCGACATGCGCATCAAGTTCGCGCTGGGCACGCCGAGCTACGACCAGTTCACGGTGGTGATCGTGCTGAACATCGGGGGGCGCGTGGTGGGGATGGTGGTGGACAGCGTGTCGGACGTGATCACGCTGGCGGCCGAGCAGATCAAGCCTGCGCCGGCGATGGGCTCGGTGCTGGACACGGACTATCTGATCGGCCTGGGCACGCTGGATGACCGGATGCTGATCCTGGTGGACATCGACCGGCTCATGTCCAGCGAAGAAATGGGCCTCGTCGAGGCCGCAGCCGCCTGAACCCGATGCGCCAGCCCGCCTCGAGGCTTGCGCAATACCTCCCGTTTCCAAGTTTCCCCGTCCCATCATGAAATTTCTCTCCAACGTCCGCATCGGAACGCGCCTGGCCATCGGCTTCGGCATCGTCCTGGGCCTGACGATCATCTCGACCGCCTTTGCACTGGTGAGCGCGAAGAACAACGCCGAAGCGACGCGGCGCATGATGCAAAGCCCGCTGGCGAAGGAGCGGCTCATCTCGGACTGGTACGTGCTGACTTACTCGGCCATCGCACGCACGTCGATGATCGCGAAGACCACGGACGACACGCTGCCCGTCACCTTTGCCGACGTGATGGCCGACAGCGTCAAGAAGGGCACCGAGACCATGGCGAAGGTCGAGGCGCTGCTGGTGGTCGACGAAGAGAAGGCGATGTTCAAGTCCATCGTCGAGCTGCGAAGCAAGTACCAGGCTTCCAAGGACATGGTTGCCAAGGCCAAGGCGAGCGGCAATGCGGCGGAGGCCGAGCGGGCGTTCAAGGAGTCGTTCTTGCCCGCCGCGAAGGCCTATGAAGGCCGCGTGCTCGACCTGCTCTCGATGGAACGCAAGGCGATCGACGACATGAGCAGGGCAATCGACGCGGCGAACTTGCGCGGCTTCAACCTCGGGGCTTTGCTCACGATCCTGACGGTGCTTCTCGGCGGGTGCGCAGCCTTTGTCATTTCGCGCAGCATCGTCAGGCCGCTGCATGAAGCCGTGAAGGTTGCGGAGACCGTGGCCGCGGGTGACCTGAGCAGCCGCATCGAAGTGGACAGCCGCGACGAGACGGGCCAACTGCTGCAGGCGCTCAAGAACATGAACGACAGCCTCGCGAAGGTGGTCGGCGAGGTTCGCACGGGCACTGACACGATCGCGACGGCATCGAGCCAGATCGCGACGGGCAACCAAGACTTGTCCTCGCGCACCGAAGAACAGGCGAGCTCGCTGGAGCAGACGGCGGCCTCGATGGAAGAGCTCACCAGCACCGTGAAGCAGAACGCTGACAACGCGCGCCAGGCCAACCAGCTGGCCGTGTCCGCTTCCGAAGTCGCGGTGCGCGGCGGCAGCGTGGTCAGCCAGGTGGTGGACACCATGGGCTCGATCAATGCGTCGTCGCGCAAGATCGTGGACATCATCGGTGTCATCGACGGCATCGCGTTCCAGACCAACATCCTGGCATTGAACGCAGCAGTCGAAGCCGCCCGTGCCGGCGAGCAGGGCCGTGGCTTCGCGGTGGTCGCATCGGAAGTGCGCAGCCTCGCGCAACGCTCCGCCGCAGCGGCGAAAGAGATCAAGACGCTGATCGGCGACTCGGTGGAGAAGGTAGAGGAAGGCAGCAAGCAGGTGGCTGAAGCGGGCAAGACGATGGAAGAGATCGTCGACAGCGTGAAGCGGGTGACGGACATCATGGGCGAGATCACCGCTGCGAGCCAGGAACAGACCTCGGGCATCGAGCAGATCAACCAGGCGATCACGCAGATGGACCAGGTGACGCAGCAGAACGCCGCGCTGGTGGAGGAAGCCTCCGCCGCCGCGCAATCGCTGCAGGAGCAGGCCGGCAGCCTGTCACAGGTCGTGAGCGTGTTCAGGCTGGGTCGAGACACCCAGGCCCCTCCGGCACCCGCACGCACGCCATCGGTCGCCGGTGCTGCTGCCAAGGCGGCACCGAAGGCCCGTGCCAAGGCACAGGCGGAAGCCCGCAAGAAGACCACCAGAACCGAACCCCAGTTGGCCGCCGCCAGTGCAGGTGCGGGCGACTGGACCGAGTTCTAAAAGAAGGAAGAAAAAATGCAGTGGTTCCAAAAGCTACGAGTGACCGCCAGACTGATCATCAGTTTCCTGGTTGTCGCGGCGGTCGGCGCCGTCGTCAGCGCGCTCGGCATCTTTCACATGGGGCGCATCAGCGCCTCGACGGAGAGGCTCTATACCCATGAGCTTCGGGCCCTGCAGGCCGTGCAGGAGGCGAACATCCACCTGCTCTACGCGAGCCGGGCGCAGATGTCGCTGCTGTCGGCCGCGACGCGCGGCGAACGCAATGCGGGATCCACCGAACTCAAGACCTCCATGGAAAGCCTCCAGGCGCGAGCCGCGGAGGTCAAGCCGCTGTTCGAGGAGCGCGAAGCGGGCCAGAAGCTCTTCGAGCAATACGAGGCCCTGCTGCCGCCCTTGAGCAAGCGCATGGCGGATTTCGTGACGCTCGTGTCGAAGCAATCGCTGGACAGTTCGCAGTTCGACGGCCAGGTGGCCGAGGACAGCACGCGGCTGCTAAAGGATTCCCGCGCGGTCGAGGAAGTGCTGAAGAACATGGTCGCCTACAGCAACGAGCTGGCCAAGGCCAGCGCGGAGAACGCGACCGACACCTACCGGACCTCGCGGCTGATGATGCTGGTGATGGCGCTGATCGGTATCGTGGTCAGCGTGGGACTGGGCTTCGTGGTCGCGCGTCTCCTGGGGCGCCAACTGGGCGGCGAGCCTGCCTATGCGGCGGACGTTGTCGGCCGCATCGCGACCGGCGACCTCAGCATGACCGTCGAGGCCGATGCGGCGCATGCCGGCAGCCTGCTGTACTCCATCAAGCAGATGCAGGACCAGTTGACCTCGGTCGTCGGAAGAATCAAGTCCTCCAGCGACACCATCGCCACGGCTTCGAGCCAGATCGCAGCGGGCAACCAGGATCTCTCGTCACGCACCGAGGAGCAGGCGAGTTCGCTGGAGCAGACGGCCGCGTCGATGGAAGAACTCACCAGCACCGTGAAGCAGAACGCGGATAACGCGCGCCAGGCCAACCAGCTGGCGGCCTCGGCCTCCGAAGTGGCGGTCAAGGGCGGCAGCGTGGTCAGCCAGGTGGTGGACACCATGGCGTCGATCAACGCGTCGTCGAAGAAGATC
>NZ_JASZYR010000034.1 GCF_030316855.1 Variovorax sp. J22P240 | reverse complement strand
CTTCCCATCCCGAACAGGACAGTGAAACGCCTCAGCGCCGATGATAGTGCGGGTTCCCGTGTGAAAGTAGGTCATCGTCAGGCTCTTACAGCCCAGAAAAGCCCAGCCCTCAAAGGCTGGGCTTTTTTGCGTTTGCGACATAGACAGCCAGTGCATTGCTGTTGATCGCTGCGGTTGCGCTGTCGTTCGCGAAGCACTTGGCTGCGACCTGATCACGGCTTTTTGGCACCCGCCCGTCCAGCTCAGCGTCAGGCCGATCGACGGCGCCCCTGCAAACAGGGTTCACCGCGACAGCATCCCGAACCTCCCAAACCTCCCAAACCTCCCGTCCAGCTGCCAGGGCGGTAGGGGTTGCGCCGTCAGCTGGAAGGCCGTCCTTCGATCGGGATCCTCTGGCGATCAAAGAAGGTCTTGCGCCAAGTCAGGATCTGGATCGCGCCGAACACGCCGCCCGTGGTGAAGGGGTCTTCGCCGACGAAGCGCTCCGCGGCGGCGCGATCTTCGGTGTCGATGATGATCAGCCCGCCGATGGACTTGCCGTCTTGATCGAGCAGGGCGCCGCCCGCCAGCATCTGGCCCTTGCGAGCCGAAAGGTAGGCGAGATGCTCCGATCTCAGCTTGGCCCGCAGGCGCTCGGAGTTCGGCTTGTCGTGCGCAAGGATGATGAAGGGCATGGCGGCCGGTGCGCTCTCTCAGGTGGTCGTGATGTCGGCCTTCTTGATGATCGTGCCCCAGGTGTCCATCTCGCGCGTGATGAAGGCCCGAAATTCCGCAGGCGTGCTGCCAACCGGCTCGGCGCCATTGGAGACCAGCGCCTCGCGCGTGACGGGGATCTGCAGCGCCTTGCGTACTTCGGCGCCGAGTCGCTCCACGATCGAAGCGTCGGTGCCCGCGGGCGCGAGCAGGCCGGTCCAGGCGCTCACGTCGAAGGGCTTGCCCGTGATTTCAGCGACCGTGGCCACGTCGGGCAGCGATGGCGAGCGCCGCTGCGTCGACGTCGCAAGGGCACGCAGCTTGCCCGACTTGACCAGCGGCGCGGCCGCGACCACGTTGGCAAACATCAGGTCGACATGGTTGCCCATGACATCGGAGAGCGCCGGGCCGGTTCCCTTGTAAGGCGCGTGCGTCGTCGAGATGCCTGACTCCAATGCCAGCAGTTCCATCGCCAGGTGATCGGCCGTGCCGCTGCCGGTGGAGGCAAAAGCCAGCCGCTTGGTCTTCGCCAGTGCGATCACGTCGGCCAGCGACCGAACCGGCGACGCCGCAGAGGTGACCATGATGAACGGCGACTGCACCGCCAGGCTGATCGGGGCGAAGGCCTTGAGCGTGTCGAACGGCAGCGCCTTCATCAGCCACGGATTGGTCACGTGCGGCACGCTGGCCACCAGCAGGGTGTAGCCATCGGGCTGGGATTTGGCCACGTACTCGGAGCCGATCACGGTGCTCGCGCCGGGCTTGTTCTCGACGAAGAAGGTTTGACCGAAGGCCTCCGAAAGACCGGTGGCGAGCGCTCGCGCGACCACGTCCGTGCCTCCGCCGGCGGTGAACGGCACGACCACCCTCACCGGTCGGACCGGGTAGCGTGCCGCAGCGCGCGAAGGCAGCACGGCACCCGACAGGCATCCGCCTGCCAGCAAACTCACCAGCTCGCGACGATTCATGCTGATCTCCTCGGTGTGCTGCTCTAGACAGCCTGTGTGGTTGGGCGCCCGTCTAGGCGTTGAAGTGGAGTCGCTGGCCGCCGTGCGGCCAGGGCAGGGAGACCAGCTGCCCGCTGCCGGACAAGGTGACGAACGCGGTCTTGAGTTCGGGCCCGCCGAAACAGATGTTGGTCACGTACGGGTCCGGGAACGCGACCTGGGACCTCAGTTCTCCGCTCGTCGCGATGACCGAGATCGCCCCTGTGATCAGCGTCGCCACGCAGATCTGTCCTTCGGCGTCGAGCGCCAGGCTGTCGAAGCGCTGGAAGCCTGGCAGCCCGCACACCAGGCGCCCTCCGTGCGGCGAAGGGAAGGGCTGCTTCCGGATGCTTCCCGCTTCGACGAGGTCGAACGCCCACAGGCGGGCGGTCTCCGTTTCGGCCACATAGACCGTCATGCCATCGGGCGAGAGGCCGACGCCATTGGGGGCCAGCAAGGGGTAGGCAACCTCGACGATGCGGGAACCGTCGGGCAGCGCGTAATAGAGGCCGCCGTGGTCCCGCGACCGGGCGTGCTTCTTGCCGAAATCGGTGAAGTAGAAGCCGCCGTGCGCATCGAACACGAGGTCGTTGGGCGACGATAGCCGATGGCCCTCGCAATGGGTGTAGAGCACATCGCCTCGGCCGCTCGCGAGATCGAACTTCCGGATGCTGCCGCCGTCGTAGCCGGGTGCCGGACCGATCGAGGTGAAGCGCCCCGGCCTGTAGGCACTGCCGCCGTTGTCGCAGACATACAGAGCCCCATCGGGTCCGATGGCAGCCCCGTTCGGCCCGCCGCCGCACTCCGAGATCAGCTCGATACGACCCTCTGGCGTGACGCGGATGATCCTGCCTGCGCGCAGTTCGACGAGCACCACCGAGCCATCGTGCAAGGCGACGGGACCCTCAGGAAACTGCAGACCCTCGGCAAGGATTTTCATGAGCTTCGTGCGACCTGTCCCGACGCCGCGCGTCGAAAGAAGGCTTCTGTCTCCAATGAACTTGGAGCCGACGATATCGAAGTGTCCGCCGAGTCTCAATCACAATTAAGTCATGCGAGAAATGAGCAAAGCTCATCCATGCGGGTCCTCGGCCAACCCGGCCTCGGCGGCGATCCACGCTTCGAAGTCGCTCACGCGCTTCGGAACCGGCCGGTCCGCCCGCCAGGCCATGAAATAGCCGCCCTCGGTGTCCACGCGCAGATCGAAAGGCGCCACCAGTCGGCCGCTCGCGAGGTCGTCCTGCACGAAGGCGAGCAGCGCCACCATCACGCCCAGCTGCTCGGCCGCCGCCTGGTAGGCCATGGCCGCGTTCTCGAACTTCAGGCCGCGGTTCCCGTCGATGCCGTGCGTCCCCGCGGCAGCCAGCCAGGTCGGCCAGTCCTGCGGCCGGTTCAACGAACACAGCAGCGCATGGTGCGCGAGGTCGGCGGGCTCGCGCAGCGGCGGGCCACGCAGCAGCAGGCCCGGCGCGCAGACCGGCAGCAAGGTCTCCCGGAACAGCAGCCGGAAGCCCGCGCCGGTCGGCGGACGCGGCTCGGAATGGATGCTGACGTCCACGTCGTCGCGGTCGAAGTCGGCCGGCTTGTGCGAGGTAGTGACCTGCACATCGATCTGGGGATAGCGCGCGTGGAAGCGCGCCAGGCGCGGGATCAGCCAGCGAATCGCGAAGGTCGGCGGCACCTTGATGCGCAGCAGCGATTCGTCCGGGCTTTGTAGCAACTGCCGCGTGCCGTGCTCGATCTGGTCCAGCGCGACGCGCGTGCTCGCGAAGTAGCTCTGGCCCGCGGGCGTGAGCCGGATGCCATGCCGCCCGCGCTCGAACAACGCGACCTTCAACCAGCCCTCCAGCGTGGCGATGTGACGACTCACGGCGCCCTGCGTGACGCAGAGCTCCTGTGCAGCGCGCGTGAAGTTTCCGCAGCGCGCCGCAGCCTCGAAAGCACGCAAGGCGTTGAGCGGAGGCAGGCGGCGCGTCATAGGGGTTGAATTTTACTCATGCCTGGCATGCCTTAATTGTGTTTGCCGCACCCACTCTCCGTGCATAGGATTGCAGCCAGCTACCGACAACCGGAGACAAACATGATGAAGAAACTGCATGCCTGGCTGCTCGCCTCCAGCCTGCTCGGAGCGCACGCCGCAGCGCCGGCGCAGGACGCGGCAGCGTCCTATCCGTACCAGCCCATCAAGCTCATGGTCCCTTGGCCGGCGGGAGGCGGGGTGGACACCACGGCACGGATCGTGTCGGATCTCCTGAGTCATCGTCTCGGCCAGCCCTTCGTGATCGACAACCGGGGCGGCGCCGGCGGCAACATCGGCACCGAGCTGGCGGCACGCCAGAAGCCGGATGGCTACAACCTGCTGATGTCTTCGATCAGTCCCAACGCGGTCAACATCAGCCTGTACGGCAAACTGGGGTTCGACCCGGTCAAGGACTTCGAGCCGATCATCTACGTTTCGGCTGTTCCCAACATCCTCGTGGTGCCTGCGAGTTCGCCGTTCAAGACCGTCAAGGACGTGATCGACGCGGCGCGGGCCAATCCGGGCAAACTCAACTATGCATCCGGCGGCGTCGGCTCCTCGCAGCATCTGGCGGCGGTGCAGTTCGCGCAAGCTGCCAAGCTCGACATCGTTCACGTGCCCTACAAAGGGACCGCGCCGGCGGAGGCCGACGTGGCAGCGGGTCACGTTTCGCTGATGCTGGACACCACGACCTGCCTGCCTTTCATCGCCGGCGGCAAGATGCGCGCGCTGGCGGTGGCTTCCAAGACGCGCAACCCAGCGCTGCCCGATGTGCCCACCTTCGATGAAGTGGGACTGCCCGGCGTGTACGCCTTATCGTGGTACGGACTGTCGGCGCCCGCCGGCACGCCGCGCGCAATCATCGACAAGCTCAATGCCGAGGCCAACGCGGTGCTGAAGTCGCCCGAACTGCAAAAGCGCATGCTCGCGTTCGGTGCCGAAGTCGGCGGCGGCACGCCCGAGGACTTCGGCCGCTTCATGGCCAGCGAAACCAAGCGCTACGCCGAGATCGTCCGCATCTCCGGCGCCAAGCTCGACTGAACTCTCTTGACCGGATCCTCACTTCCATGTCACCCGATTCCGCTGCACGCACGCTGTTCGACAAGATCTGGGAGCCGCATGTCGTCATGCAGCGCGACGACGGACAGAGCCTGCTGTATGTCGATCGCCACCTCGTGCAGGACGGCTCTGCACCTGCCTTCGAGATGCTGCGCCAGCGCGGCCTGAGCGTGCGCCGGGCGGACCTCGCCTTCGCCACGCCCGATCACTACGTGCCCACCGGCAGCCGTGTGCTGGCCGACGTCGCCGACGCGGAAAAGCGTGCCATGGCGCAAGCGCTGCAGGACGACAGCACGGCGGCGGGCATCCGCTTCTTCGGCATCGACGACGAGCGCCAGGGCATCGTGCATGTCGTCGGGCCGGAGCAGGGGCTCAGCCTGCCGGGTGCGGTGATCGTCTGCGGTGACAGCCACACCGCCACCCATGGGGCGCTGGGCGCACTGGCCTTCGGCATCGGTGCCTCCGAGGTCGCGCACGTGCTGGCCACGCAAACCATCTGGCAACGCAAGCCGCGCACGATGCGCATCGTGATCGATGGGCGGCTGGCCGAGGGCGTGTCGGCCAAGGACATCATCCTCGGCGTGATCGCGAAGCTCGGTGCCGCAGGCGGCACAGGCCATGTCCTCGAATACGCTGGCGAAGCGATCCGCAACCTCTCGATGGAGGGACGCATGACGGTGTGCAACATGTCCATCGAGGCGGGGGCACGTGCCGGCCTCGTGGCGCCCGACGACACCACCTTCCGATGGCTGGCAGGCCGTCCCCACGCGCCCAGCGGGCCGGAATGGGACGCGGCGCTGTCGCGCTGGCAATCTCTGCGCACCGACGACGGCGCCGTGTTCGACAAGGAGGTCCGGCTGCATGCCGGCGAGATCGCGCCGATGGTCACCTGGGGCAACAGCCCCGAGGATGCGCTGCCGATCACGGGCCGCGTGCCCGACCCGGCGGATGCCTCGACCGGCGAGCGGCGCGATGCCTTGCAACGCACGCTGGCCTACATGGGTCTCACGCCCGGTCAGTCGCTCACGGAGCTGCCGGTGGACCGCGTCTTCATCGGCTCCTGCACCAATGGCCGCATCGAGGACCTGCGCAGCGCTGCCGCCGTGGCGCGCGGGCGCCGCGTCGCCGATGGGGTGGAAGCCTGGGTGGTGCCCGGTTCGGGCCTCGTGAAACGCCAGGCCGAGGCCGAGGGTCTGGACGCCATCTTCCGCGCGGCCGGCTTCCAGTGGCGGCATGCGGGTTGCTCGATGTGCCTGGGCACCAATGGCGACCAGGTCGGGGCGGGCCAGCGCTGCGCCTCCACCTCGAACCGGAATTTCGTCGGCCGCCAGGGTCCGGGCTCGCGAACCCACCTGATGAGCCCCGCCATGGCCGCGGCCGCGGCCATCGCCGGGCGCCTCGCCGACGTGCGCGAACTGCCGCCCACACGCTGAAGACGAAGCCAACGGATCCGCCCACCCATGCAAGCCTTCAGACAACTCGAAGCCGTCGCGGCGCCGCTGGCCCAAGCGAATGTCGACACCGACCAGATCGTGCCCGCGCTGTACCTGCAGAAGCCGCGCTCGGAAAACTTCGGCAACTACCTGTTCCACGACGTGCGCCACGATGCGCGCGGCGATCGCCGGCCCGAATTCGTGCTCAATGCCGCCGTCTATGCAGAGGCGCGCATCCTGGTCGCAGGGAGCAATTTCGGCTGCGGCTCTTCGCGCGAACACGCGGTATGGGCGCTCCACGATGGCGGCTTCCGCGTGGTGATCGCGCCGAGCTTCGGCGACATCTTCTATTCCAACGCGCTGAAGAATGGCCTGCTGCCGGTGCGTCTGCCCGAGGCGTGGGTCGAGAGCATGCTGGCAACGCTGATGGCCGCGCCGGGCACCCGGCTGCGCGTGGACCTGGAAGCCCAGACTGTCACCGACCCGCAGGGCCGCGCCGAACCGTTCGTTATCGATCCGTTTGCTCGCCATTGCCTGCTCGCGGGCCTGGACGAGATCGACTACACGCTGACCCAGCACGCGCGCATCGAGGACTACGAGCGCCGCCATGCGCTGCGCTGACCCTGTCTCCCACTCATTCAGAAAGGTTCCCGAGATGAAGATTGCAGTGATGCCCGGCGACGGGATTGGCCGCGAGGTGACGCAGCAGGCCGTCAAGGTGCTCAAGGCGGTGGTGGGCCACGCCCAGCCGCTGGAACTGGTGGAGGCCGCGATTGGCCAGGCCGGCCTCGACGCCGCCGGTGATCCGCTTCCCGCCGCCACGAGCGAGATCGCACGCAAGGCCGACGCGATCCTGTTCGGCGCGGCCGGCATGCCGGGGGACGAGGCCGTTCCCTTCATGATGCGTCCCGGCGCCAGCCTGCTGCGCCTGCGCAAGGAACTCGGGCTGTTCGCCAATTTCCGGCCGGCCTTCCTGTTCCCTGAACTGCTCGGTGCCTCCACCCTCAAGCCGGAGGTGGTGGAGGGGCTGGACCTGATGATCCTGCGCGAGCTGACCGGCGACGTCTACTTCGGCGAGCCGCGCGGCTTCGGCGTCAATGCGAGCGGCGAGCGCGAGGCCTTCAACACCATGCGCTATGCCGAGTCGGAGGTCGAGCGCATCGCGCACGTTGCATTCCGAACGGCGCGCTCGCGGCAGCGCAGGCTGTGCTCGGTCGACAAGGCCAACGTGCTCGAGGTCATGCAACTCTGGCGCGAGGTGGTCACGCGCGTGGGCCGGGACTACCCAGATGTCGAACTCACGCATCTTTTCGTCGACGCGGCCGCCATGCAACTGATGCGAGCGCCCAAGCAGTTCGACGTGATCGTCACCGGCAACATCTTCGGTGACATCCTGTCCGATGCAGCCGCCATGCTCACGGGGTCGATCGGCATGCTGCCTTCGGCATCGCTGGCGGCGGGCAGCTTCGGGCTCTACGAGCCAGTGCATGGCACGGCGCCCGACATCGCCGGCAAGAACCTGGCCAACCCGCTGGCGTCCATTCTGTCGATGGCGATGATGCTTCGCCTGTCGTTCAACCAGCCGGCCAACGCCGAGCGCGTCGAACGCGCCGTGCGCCGCGTGCTGGCCGATGGCCTGCGGACCGGCGACATCTTCCAGTCCGGAAGTACGCGCGTGGGAACCGAGGAAATGGGCGCAGCGGTGGTGGCGGCCCTCGACGCGCGCTAGGAGGGCCCTGAGCCTGTGGACTCGGGCCGACGGTACCGCAGTCATTCGAGACAACGGCCCTCAGAGTGCCATCACGCGTGATGTGGGGCGGGGACGAAGTCCTGCTCCTGCTGCTCTTTTCGAGTCCAGAAGAGCTCGTGGAAGAAGAATGCGACGGTGTTCACGCACGGCTCGATGAGCGCTACTGCACCTGAAACGCGCCAGTCGCCTGTCAACAAATACGTCACGGCGAACGCAACGCTGAAGTGCAGGGCAGCAAAGCTGATGGTCTTTTTGAGGTGGCGGTTCATGGCGACTCCTTGCACTCATTGTACCAACGAATGAGAGTCATTCTCATTTGCATGCGCTATCGAACCGATAGGGCAAGGGGGCTGCGGACCAATTTCACAACGTGCTTTGGGCCCAAGGTTCCGAACGAGCGGCCGGTCGGTACGGCCTGGTCGGAAACCGGTCGCGCCCCGTTCATACTGTCGTTCGTTTCATCCTGAAAGGACGCCACATGAGCCGTTTCCGTTGCCCGGGGTTGAAGCTTGCCTGCACTACAGCATTGATGCAGTTGCTTTGCGCATGCGCGGGTGCACCGGGTTGATGTCCCAGCAAGTGGTGTAAGTCTTCCTTCACTCGCTGCGCGGCAAGGCGCGTAGGGCGTAGCCCGAAGCGGCTTGCCGCGCAGCGACCGCTCTCTTCGGGGGGG
>NZ_JASZYR010000033.1 GCF_030316855.1 Variovorax sp. J22P240 | reverse complement strand
CCCCCCCCGAAGAGAGCGGTCGCTGCGCGGCAAGCCGCTTCGGGCTACGCCCTACGCGCCTTGCCGCGCAGCGAGTGAAGGAAGACTTACACCACTTGCTGGGACATCAACACGAGGGTCGGCAATGCTGTCGTAGCTCAATCTAGGCAGAGAGCGCGGATCAATCTGGTGGCGGGGCCGCGTTCCGTTTGTGCGTCACATAGGGCAACATTCGGCCAATTTGAAAGGCTAGGAGGTCGAGGATGGAGTCGCATCAGCCTTCGCCGGCGTCGGGCAACGCAAGTCCGAGTGCTCTGCACCGCCGCCGCTTTGCCTTGCGGCCCGCCTGGGCCCTCTTCGCCGTGGCGTGGCTAGTGCTGATCAGCGCCACAGCCTGGCTGCAAGCACCCAACCCCCGCCCGCTGCAGGCCGCTGAGGCGCGTTCGGTCTGGGACTGGTTCCGTTATCCGCTGGAAACGAATGCCTCTGCGCGGCTGCCCTCCGCCCCAGGAGCGTTGTATGGCATTCACGCAACGGCTGATGCGAAGAGGGTCTGGGCGGTGGGCGATGCCGGGACCATCGTGGCCACGGCCGACGGCGGGCGCACGTGGGCGGCGCAGAACAGCGGCGTACGGGTGAGTCTATCGTCCGTGGTGTTCGCGTCCGACGGCCAGCGCGGCTGGGCGGTGGGCGATGGCGGGGCCATCGTGGCCACGGCCGACGGCGGGCGCACGTGGGCGGCGCAGACCAGCGGCGTACGGGTGGTTCTATCGTCCGTGGTGTTCGCGTCCGACGGCCAGCGCGGCTGGGCGGTGGGCGATTCCGGGACCATCCTGGCCACGGCCGACGGCGGGCGCACGTGGGCCGCGCAGACTAGCGGCGTGCAGGCCCGCCTGCAGGCCGTGGTGTTCGCGTCCGACGGCCAGCGCGGCTGGGCGGTGGGCGATTCCGGGACCATCCTGGCCACGGCCGATGGCGGGCGCACGTGGGCGACGCAGACCAGCGGCGTGCAGTCCATCCTGCGGTCCGTGGTGATCGCGTCCGATGGCCAGCGCGGCTGGGCGGTGGGCGAGGGCGGCACCATCGTGGCCACAGCCGACGGCGGGCGCACGTGGGCGGCGCAGACCAGCGGCGTGCGGGAGCATCTATGGTCCGTGGTGTCCGCGTCTGCCGGCCTGCGCGGCTGGGCGGTGGGCGAGGGCGGGACCATCGTGGCCACGGCCGACGGCGGGCGCACATGGGCGGCGCAGACCAGCGGCGTGTCCGAGGTGCTATATGCCGTCGTGTTCGCTTCCGATGGCCAGCGCGGCTGGGCGGTAGGCACTGCCGGCACCATCCTGGCCACGGCCGATGGCGGGCGCATGTGGGCGGCACAGACCCGCGGCGTGCAGGCCCTCCTGCTGTCCGTGGTGTTCGCGTCCGACGACCAGCGCGGCTGGGTGGTGGGCGGCGGCGGCACCATCGTCGCCACGGCCGACGGCGGGCGCACGTGGGCGGCGCAGACAAGCGGCGTGCGAGCCGACCTGCGGTCCGTGGTGATCGCGTCCGATGGCCAGCGCGGCTGGGCGGTGGGCGCTTACGGCACCATCGTGGCCACAGCCGACGGCGGGCGCACGTGGGCGGCGCAGACCAGCGGCGTGGGGGTCGACCTGCGGTCCGTGGTGTTCGCGTCCGACGGTCAGCGCGGCTGGGCGGTGGGCGACCTCGGCATCATCCTGGCCACAGCCGATGGCGGGCGCACGTGGGCGGCGCAGACCAGCGGCGTGCAGTCCCTCCTGCGGTCCGTGGCGATAGCGTCCGATGGCCTGCACGGCTGGGCGGTGGGCGATTCCGGGACCATCGTGGCCACGGCGGATGGCGGGCGCACCTGGGCGGCGCAGACCAGCGGCGTGCGGGCGAGTCTATTTTCCGTGGTGTTTGCGTCTGACGGCCAGCGCGGCTGGGCAGTGGGCGGTTTGGGCACCATTCTGGCCACGGCCGACCGCGGGACACGTTGGGCGCCGATTCAGCTGGGTCCCATGCCGACGATGTACACGGTCGCCGCCGATTCGCAAGGGCGATCCGTGTTTGTAGCAGGTGCCGGCGGATTCATCTTGCAGTCGGACGATGGCGGTGAGCACTGGTCCCGGCGTGACAGCCAGGTGGGGTCGTCGCGCTTGGCCCTCTGGATGAGCGACGACGCCCGGCGACTGTGGGCCGTTGGATACCCGCCGGCCTTGGTGCACAGCGAGGATGGTGGCCAGACTTGGCGCCCCAAGCCTTGGCCGCTGCGCCACGCGCGATACCCGGCGCCGTGGTTCTGGATCGGCCTGCTGCTGCTACCGATCTTCGTGCGTCAAGCTTTGCGGCGGCAAACCGCCGATCAAGACAGCGGCGCAGCTGCGATGGGCGCGTCGGACGCACCTGCGCATGACTTCAGCCAGGACCGGCTGCAATTCGGGCCGCTGGCGCGCGGCTTGTCGCGCTTTCTGCGCAACCAGGCGACCGAGCCGCCGCTGACCGTGGCCATTTCCGGCGACTGGGGCAGCGGCAAAAGCAGCTTGATGCACTTGGTCTGTCGCGATCTGGAGCGTTATGGCTGCAGGCCGGTGTGGTTCAACGCCTGGCATCACCAGAACGACGATCAGTTGTTGGCCGCGCTGCTCAGCGCAGTCCGCGACCAGGGCTTGCCTCGGCTGCTCAGCCTGGATGGACTCGCATTTCGGCTCAGGCTGTTGTGGACGCGATCGGCCAAACACTATGTGTTGACGTTCCTTTGTCTGGCTGCCGTTGCTGCGACGGTGGCCTTCGTTACGGCCCATGACAACGCAGCATGGACTCGCCTATGGGCCGACCTGAATTCGCTGTTCGGCGCCGGCGTCGATTCCGCGGGCAAGGGTGGCCACGAGGCCCCGCAACTACGGGACTGGAGCCGTCTGCTGGCCCCGATCGCAACGCTCATCGCGGCGATAACCGCCGTCTACCGGGCGCTGAAAGCGTTCGGGTCTGACCCGGCCGTGCTGTTGACAACCCTGTCGGAGAACTTTCGGCTCAAGGACGCACAGGCTGTAACCAACTTTCGTGCGCGCTTCGGCGAGCAGTTCCGTGAAGTGGCGGAAGCTTTGCCATATCGGACGGTCATCGTGATCGATGACCTGGATCGCTGCAAGCCGGAAGCAGTGCTGACCGTCATGGAGAGCGTTAACTTTCTGATGAGTTCAGGGCGGTGCCTGGTGATCTTCGGGATGGCCACGCACCGTGTGCAAGCGGCATTGGCGATGTCGTTTGAGAAGATCGCCAAGGAAGTGGTGGTACTGAATCTGGCCGGTCCCGATGACCCAAACAGCGACTTGAATCCCGAAGACGCGGAGCGCGAGCGCCGTCGGCACTATGCGCAGGACTATCTGGAGAAGCTGATCAACCTTGAAGTGCAGGTGCCGGCGCGGGAAGATCTCCCCGCACACCTCCTGCTGCTGGCGCCTGCGGAGGATCATGGCGATGGCTGGCGCGCAGCGGCCCAGGGCATGGCGGGGCTGCTTCCGTTGGCGGGGCTGTTGCTCGCCGTGGCCGCTGGACTCATGTTCGGCTGGAAATTCGACGGCTTCAGGCACGCGGCGCCAGACCCGGTAGTGCAGGTAGCTCCTCCAGCGGCATCGGCGGCACCACTGAGTTCAGGCTCACGTACCCGCTCAGTCGCTCCATCGGCACCGCCGGCCGCAGCGGCCAGCGGGCCGGCGGTGCCGGTCTATGTCCCATCGATGCAACATGGTGAGGATGGTGGCATCGCGTGGACCGCGATCGTGCTGCCGGTTGCCGCGACGCTCCTGCTGATGTTGGGCTACTTTGTCTGGCGGTTGCGTGAAAACACGCGCGCCGTACGTGACTCGGCGGCATTCACCCGTGCGCTTGAAGCTTGGGCACCCGTCGTGCGCGGCCATCGCGGCACGCCGCGGGCGGTCAAGCGCTTTGGCAACCGCGTGCGCTACCTGGCGATGCTGCAACAGGCCGAGCAACTCGACGAATCGGGCTGGGACCTCCTGTGGCGTCGGTTGATCGGGGCACGGCCGGGCGCTGCCAACGTGCAACGAGATCCGGAGGATCCACCGCCCAACATGCCGCCGGTGCTCGAAGAACATCGAATCGTGGCGCTCGGCGCGCTGCATGAGGTGTGGGGCAGTGATTGGCGCGCACGCACAGGCCCGCCACCGAGCGAATCGACGCACCCTCAACAAAAAGCCCACGCCGCAGCCGTTGCCGACTACGTCGATGCCACGGGCGCCTCTTGGCCACCATCCGCAGAGGAAATGGACGCGTTTGAGCGAACACTGAAAGGCGTGCGTCTGCCCGGTGATCCGGGCGTGATTGCGGCGCGTGGGCCTATCGATCCGGCGCCTGCCCCTGACCCCCAGCGCCAATGAACCTGGTCCCCGCGGTAAGCCGCGCCAAATCGAGAGGTTCTAGCGGCGATTTCTCAAACGGCATTCAGTGAGCAACCCGCTGCGGTGGATGCCAATGATGCTCGTGGCCATGAAACCCACTTGCTGCGTCAGCAACCCCCAGTGTCCACCGAGGATTCCGAAACCGAGCATGAGGAAGTTCGCGAGCAGGAAGCCCACCCAGCCATAGCGAGACACACGCGTGTTCGACGCGAGCAGGAAAGCACCGGCAAGACCGACGAGCGCGCCCGACCATTCGAGCACCTGCGCCAACGTGATTTGATTCGAGAAGTTCATGACCGACTTATTCTGTGGGCTGGATTGCGGCAGTGGTGGACGTCGATATGCAGCCGAGCTCGCTCGGCCCTGCCCGGCGAGCGCCGAAGCGAGCCGATCTCGGCGGCGTCGGGAACAGACCCCGACGAGCGACCGCAACGGCCGCCTCGGCCGTGCGCGCGCGGACATAGGCCGTCTTCTTGTACGTCGGCTTCCTGGCAGGGCCGGCCACAACGTGGACGGCCCATTTCTTCCAGCCGCGACTGGACCAGCAAGCGATCGCGTTGGCTTCGTCCGTAAAAATCAATCGATGTTGAGGCCTATTTTTGGGCTGAAGGACAAAAAAGGTATTTATTCAATTCCGGCTCGACGTGCGGACTATTCAACAGATTTGGATATTGAGGGGCGAATTTTCCGTTTATTTGATATGGATTCCGCTCCGCTGAGTGCCGCGCCTCTTGGCGGCCTTTCGCTGCAAAATGTAGTTGCTGCAGGGCAAAGCGCCGACCGACGCATGAGGGGGCATCGTTGTATAAGTTGCAGAACCAGTGGCCAAAAAAGCACCCCAGCTTATGTTTGACGACCAAAGTACGCGAAAGGTTTATGGGGTTGCGGACAATACCAGTCCGTTGTGTGTAGTGGTTAGTGCAAAAAATCGCAGCTTCGTTGCTGATATTTTCTGGATCGCGCCTGAAGGGGCGGCTGATCTGCCTCCTCCGATTCCACTGTTCGAGAATGTGGACCTCGGCGCGAGGCCGCCTGTGAATCTTCAAATCGACGAGTTGAAGGGGTGGATCGCCTTTAAAAACGACACGAGCCCAGGGTGGCGGTCGCAGCTATGGAGCTTTAATGGTTGGCGAGCCCAGGCGGGATATGTTTTTTGGCCAGAGATTGTGAAGGAAGTTCCTCAGGGTCTATTGCCAGAATTGGAAGGATCTTATGAGCTAATAACTAGAAGAAGACGTGCAAATCCTTTGGATGACGTGACGCTTCAGTGCAGCCTCCCGCTGGGACCGCCGGACGTTTCTAATGAGTGTCGCAAAGTCAAGTCAAGCCCGGGTGCCGTCTCATCGAATGCCCGCTGATTGCCGATGGTCGGCAGCGGCGTCGCGTCCCATTCCTTGGTGTAGCTCAGCACCGTGGCCCGCGCGCCTGACGGACTTCGACCTCGGGCAGTTCTTCCAACTCGGCACCGATGACGTCTGCGCAGACTCTACGAGCGCCGCTCTCGGTGGCGACGGTGATTGCTCCCCGGGGTTGTCGCACTTTTCGGGGTGGGAGCGTTCGATTTGGTGGGGTGAACTGCCGCTGACATTCATGTCACTGGCAGAGGCTGCCCCAGCGGCGCCAGAGTCGAGCAGGATTCCCGCCCGAACGACTCAAAACTGTCGTTGTCATCCAACTCTCTCACCCCCGACTTCTGGATGCTAGTATCGAAAGCAATGGGGCGTTGAGTAGGAGCTTCTATGGCAATCAAGGCAGAGGGCAAGGGGGATGTGGACGCGAACGGTGGGAGCGCCGCGTGGTGGGGATGGCCCGTGCAACATTGGCTTTGGCCAGCGGTCGCGGCGCAGAAGCTCCACCTGCCGATCAACCCGGGCCGGTCACTGTTCAGCGCGATACACAACAACTCCTCGGTGCCCAGCATCGAGCGCGACATGCTCGCCGAGCACAGCTATGACCGCCAACGTGGCCGCCTCGCGCTCTCGACGCTCGCCGAGCGGCTGCCCGCCTCGGCCAAGCCCCACTGGCGCATCGCCGACCTCGGGATCTTCGTTCGCGACGTCGATCGCATCAAGCGTCACCCACGGTTGCGTTGGCTTGAATGCCTGCGCAACGAGATCAAAGAACTGCGGCGAGACGACCCGCACGTGCATCAGCCGCTGCGTGCGAGATTCCGGCGCTGAGCGGCGCGCCCAGCACACCATGCGACGCACCACGAGGCCGACGATGTTCATCGGCTCGTCCAAAGAGGGCCTCACGACCGCGGAAGCCGTCCAGCGCTTCTTTAGATCTAGGATGGACGTGAAGCTGTGGACCCGTAAGGGCCTCTTCCACCTGAACACAAGCTATCTCGAATCCATTTTGTACGAGCTCGGCGTGGTCGACTTCGCGATTCTTGTAGTCACACCGGACGATGCCGTGACCAGCCGCGGCCTGACATATTTGGCCGCGCGCGACAACGTGGTCTTTGAGCATGGTCTTTCGCTCGGGCGCCTTGGTCGCCGACGCGCCTTCGTGCTGCATGAGGAAGGCGTGAAGGTCATTTCAGACAACGCGGGCATCGTGATGGCAACCTACAAGAAGCCGGACGACGGCGACCTGTTCGCGGCCGTTAGGCCGGCCTGCGAATCGATCCGGCTGGCAATCGCCGACGAACTGCGCCGGCCCGAGATCGGAATTCTTCCGTCGACTTCGCTGGCCGTCGGCTATTTCGACAGCTTTATCAGCAACGTAGTGAGAGAACTCAGCGCTAGGCGGCACCTCACCGTGAGCAAGAAGGAGAAGGCCGGGCTCACGGGCGGATCCTCAGAATTGGAGTACGAACTGAGCTACGACGTGTTCTCGCTCCATATTGTGGTTCCGTACTCAATCAGCGAAATTACCAAGCACAGCTTGCCGATCAAAGTCGGGGACTTGCCAATTTCTCACGTGAAAGCCGGTGAACGCAAGTACACCTTCCATCTTTTGAACACGTGTGCACCGGGGCACAACGCCGCGATCTCTGTCATCGACATTCCCGACACTCTGCTTGCTTCGCGCAAGACTATTGAATTGACTTCCGGGCAGTTCAAAAGCTCTGCCGCCAGTCAAGAGGTGCTCGAGCGCAGGGAGATCCAGAACTTCAGGCACACGTTGCAGTACCTCCTCGACAAGGAATATGGCGAAGAATGCATCGTGAAGATCGAACCCATGGACTTCCTCAAACAGGCCGGGTCCTGACAGGCACCATGTCCATGCAACAGCATGCCGTCATTCTGACCCCGGTCGACCTTTACTTCGAGGAAATCCGACCCAGCACCGAAGCCTTCTTCAAGGACGAGCTGACCGGCTACTGGAACCGCGGACGCCGGGACGTGGCCGAGCTCACGCTCCGTTACGCGTTTTCGAACAAGGTTCAGGCCTTCTGCGTCGCATTCGACATCCGCAATGTCAGCGGCGCGAACGCCGCACTCAACTGGTCAGGTGTGGGCGAACGGATATTCAAGCCATTCACCGACTTCTTCCGCCAAGCGCTCGAAGTCGGGCTCGCGCAGCGAGCCCAGATCTTTCTCTTCCGCCAGGGCGGCGATGAGTTCTCCGCGATCCTGGCCGGCCTGCCGGGTCGCGCCTTCGCGCATGACGACGTGGCGGCTGTGCTACGCCGCTTCGTCGAGGAAGTCGACCGCTACGCGAAGGCCCAGGGGTTCGACGACATCCCGAACCCCAAAGGGCGCAACCACCGTGGCGTCGGTGTCACCTGCGCATTCGGCTCACTGAGTGCGGCACCGGACGTGGGCCGCGCGCTGGAGATCGTGGACGAACAGGTAGAGCGTTCGAAAATGGCTCGCCGATGAACCCATCAGAACATGCCAGGTGGCAAGGACGGGGTAGGCGCAAGATACGCGGCCAATCCCACGGCACTGACGTCTCCCCCTTATCCGGTCATTTCTAAACTGGAGTCGGGCGGCTTCCGGCTTGTTGATCTGACCTCTTTTTGACGAACTCACTCGGGGTCAGCTGGCCGAGAGAGCCATGCGGTCGGTGATGGTTGTAGCCATGCTGCCAAGCCTTCAACTTCTCACGCGCATCCTGGAGAGCAGGAGAGCAGGAGAGCAGGAGAGCAGGAGAGCAGCCAGAAGTGAGGGGTGTGCGCTGCAGCAGAGTAGGCTTCGGGCATGGAACCTGGGGCCGCTTCCGGACAGCCGATCCTCCAAATTCGAGTAGTGCTGCGCCACATCAGCCCGCTGATTTGGCGCCGACTGCTCGTGTGCCGCGAAACGAACATTGCCCAGTTGCACCACATCCTGCAGGTGGCGTTCGGGTGGGAAGACCGTAAGCGCGCAATAAACCACGCCCTTCCTTCGAGCGCGACGAAGTGTGAGGCTACGTACCCATGTACAAGAACGTGGGCACGTAATGTCAGAGTTGATTTCGGATTTG
>NZ_JASZYR010000032.1 GCF_030316855.1 Variovorax sp. J22P240 | reverse complement strand
CCTTGCCCTGCCGGCAAGCCAGCCCTCCTCACAGTCACGCTGTTCATCTCAGTGCTCTTGCCGCTCTTGAATTTGCCCGTAGGCAGGGAGGCATCCATTACATCTCCTTGATTTTCAGGTAGGTGCAGCGTTGTGTCGCGGGCTCTGCATCCCTATAGGACAACACTTCCAAAACTCGAGGGAAAAAAGGGCCGGGCCCGCCCAAAGTGGCGCGACAACGTGCGGCCAAGCGAGCCCCCGCCTACAACGGTTCGGCCCGACGGCCGATCAATGCGCAGGGCTCCAGGGTCGATACCGGTAGCGTTGGCAGCAGCGCACCGCGCATCGGCCGAAAGCCCACTCACATCAAGGAGACCATCATGGAAAGCAATTCATTGAGCCCACCCACCGATACCGCCAACGCTCGGGAGAGCACAGGGGGATCATCCAACACCGCGTGGAGCGATACGCGGCATGCTGGACAGCCCAGCCAGGGTGGCCCAACCGGCGGTGGCGCCGACGACGCATCCATGCACAAGGCCAGGGAGGACGCCGACACCTTCGGGCGAAAAGCGGCGGATGCGACCCAGGACTCCCTGCAGGAAGTGCAGGCCAAGGCGGATGGCGTGGTCCAAGCGGGCAAGGCCTATGCTCAGGATGCGGTCAACGCGGCCGGCAAGAAGATCGACAGCATCAAGGGCCAGGCCGCCGATCTGAAGCAGCGCAGCCTGCAGTTCGCCGCGCACGAGCCGATGAAGGCAGTTGCCTACGCCGCGGCCGGTAGCGCAGTGCTCACGGCGGTGCTGCTGTCGTGGATGCGCGGACGCCGCTAGCGGGCTCGGGCCGCTGATAGTCCCTCTGCTGGCGACGCGGCTCCGACACGTTACAGGAGCGCGCGTCGCGCAGGGGCGGTGTAGTACCTGTCGACGTCATCTCGATAGGTATCGTCGTAGTTCGGTACGTCGGCAGCGGCATAGCGTGGCGCTCCCTCCAACCGGGCCTTGTCCAATGGCACAACGTAGCCGTCCCGATCGACGTCGTACCTCAGCATGGTCCAAGGAATCGGGTAGCGCTCGGTACCAATGCCCAGAAAGCCGCCGAACTCCATGACTGCGTATCGGACCTTTCCGGAAACCTTGTCGATCATCAAACCTTCGATGGTGCCCAGTTGATCGCCTTCGTTGTTGTAGACGGCAGTTCCCTCGACGAGATCTGAAGAAATGACACGGTTGGAAGATGCGATGCTCATGAAAACTCCTGGGTGACCGATACCGCTGGTGGCACGCGGTCCGCGAATGCAAAGCCCAGCGGACGAAATATCGATCGAACCCCAGATCCCGCTGATCAGGCGGTAGACCTTCCTCTTGTAGGCCATGGCCCGGGGACTTGCACGCCGCAGACCGCGCCTTGAATCGAAGGGTGCATGCGCCGACCTACAGACGTTGAGGTCCCTCCCCCACACCGGGCCGCCGGCAGCTTCCTAAAGTGGATTGACTCAACCCCTGGGAGACATCATGAAGCTGAAACTCGTCACTGCGACCACAGCCCTCATTGGCCTGCTGGGCCTGGCTGGCGCAACCTTCGCGCAGACCACTGCGGTGCCTGCAGCGCCTGATCCTGCCAAGGGCGGGCAAGCGAGCACCAAGACCCCCGCTGGCGTCGCGAATCCGACCCAGCGTCCGGACGGAAGCAACCCTGCGTCACGGGAAGCGGTCAAATCCGAAGCGCGCTCGGAAAACCGCAGTCCGGCGAACACGGCCGTCCCCAAGGGCGAGCCCTCGACCATGACCAACAATCAGCCGAACGCTGCTCAGCCGACGGGCGCGATGAGCCGAACCGAGGTAAAGCCAAGCAAGATCGATCTCAAGCCGCAGGCGGGCGTGAAGGGCGAGCGGCCCGATGTGCCGACGAACCCCAAGGAAAAGACGGGCACGCCTCAATAGTGCGCCTTGCCCCTGGCGCGTGGATGGCAAAAGTGTGGACCTACCAGCCAGGCGGAGGAGCAGGGTCGCATGTCACACGCCAGCGCCGCCCAGATTGTTCGGGAACTGCTGGAGGGGCCCGTCACTCGACCTGCGTTGCTGCGATGGCGCAGGAAACAGTTCTTCGCGACAGAGGGGACGGGCTTTTATTTCGGGGTGTTCGAGGACTTCATGACAGCCCGCCGACACTTGCCGACGAACCCTGAATTCAACAATGAGGAACTGGCCGCCGAGTACGTCGAGCTTCGAACCCGGCAGGTGTTTGCGTACGACTATCCTGTGATGTGGTGGCTCGAAAAAGCCTTTCGTCAAGGAGCCAGAAGCGTGATGGACATCGGCGGTTCCGTCGGCGTGCACTACCACGCGTACCGCTCGTACCTCGACATGCCTGCCGGCCTGACATGGCAGGTCGTTGAAGTCCCGGCGATGGTCGGCATCGGCCGTAGGCTGGCGGCCGAGCGGGGAGCGACACCCCTGAGCTTCACCGATGATCTCGGAGAAGCAGTCGGCAGCGCAGACTCCGACATCTGGATCGCTGCGGGTGTTCTTCAGTACCTGGAAGACGCGCGACCGAAAGACCTGCTCACACGATGCATCAAGAGGCCTCAGCACGTGCTGCTCAACAAGCTGCCGCTCTACCGGGGCGGCGACTTCGTGACCACGCAAAACATCGGCGATGGCTGCTTTGCTCCCGTGCACGTGTTCAACGGCGATCGATTGATTCGCGAGATGGAAGCGCTGGATTTCACGCTTCGGGATCGGTGGTCGGTTCACGAGCGGTCCCTGTATTTGCCAGGTTACCCGGAGCGATCCTTCCCATCGTTCACCGGGCTGTATTTCGACGCCCGAGCGTGACATGCCGCTCGGATCCATGAGCCGCGCGTTCGGCGCCGGGCGCGCCGCGCAGGAGGCCGCGATGGCCACCTCCGGCCTGCACGTCATCGTGATGGCCGTGCGCAACTACATCCTGCACCAGAGCGCGAACCAGGCCGGTAGCCTGGCGTTCTCGTCGGTGCTGGCAATGTTTCCGCTGCTGATCCTGGTCTCGGCCGCCGCCGGCTTCGTCGGACAACCGGGCGACGCGGCAGCGCTGGCCGACCGCGTCATGGGCTACGCGCCACAGGTGGTGCGCGATGCGATGCAGCCGGTCATCGCGCAGGTACTGGCTCAGCGCAACCAGACACTGCTGACCATCGGCGTGCTGGTGACGCTCTGGACCGCCTCATCGGGCATGCAAGCAGTGCGCACGGCGCTGAACCGCGCATACGGAATTCAGCGCGGCCTGCCGTTCTGGAAAGCGCGCATCAAGGTCACCGTGTTCACCGTCATCGTGGGCGTCGGGGTTCTGGCAGCGTTCAGTTCGGTGATCGTCGTGCCGTACGTGTGGCGGCTGGTAGAGGCCCACACGGGTGCTGGGCCGGAGGCACTCTGGCTGCGCAACAGCGTGCGCTACGGCTCGGCCTTCCTGACGCTCACGGCGCTCTATGCGCTGCTGTACGCCTGGCTGCCCGACATCCGTCAACGGCTGCGCACCGTCATGCCCGGAGCCCTGGTCGGCGCGGCGTTGTGGGTGGCGGCTGCGGCCACCTTGTCGTACACGCTGCGCACCGCAGGCAAGCTGGCGCTGGTCTATGGCAGCTTCGCGGGCATGGTCGCGACGTTGGTATTCCTGTACATCAGCGCGACCACCCTGATCTTCGGCGCCGAGCTCAACGCAGTGCTGCGCGAGAAGGTGGCCCGGGCAGTGCCTCCGTCCGTCACGCCGTGAAGCTCGCGCCCACCGTGGTTCCCCGGTCGCTCGCTACCACCCGAGGTTCAGCAACCGATGGCGGCGAGTGCCGTCGGAGACCTCAACAGCTGCGTCAGCGCGCGATCACCGGTTGCAGCGCAGCGACCAGCGCAGGCGCGCTCCAATCCCTTTCCCCCTCGGCCCAGACCCGTGGCAGCCCCATGGCATCGAACACGAAGGTGGCCGGCAATCCGCGCCCACCCCATACCTTGAACACCGCCTGGCTCCGGTCCAGCAACACGGTGCCGGCGATCGGCACTTCCCCCAGAAAGCGCTGCACGCGCTCGGGCATTTCACCGTGGTTGACGGCGATGAACTTCAGGCCGTGCGACGGGCCGAGGCGGGTGACCAAGGCGTTGAGCGTCGGCATCTCGACGCGACAGGGGCCACACCAGCTGGCCCAGAAGTTCACGAGCAGTGGCTGCCCCGCGAAGTCGGCCAGTGTGCGGCGCTGAGCCGTGAGCAGCTCGATCGCATCGAGCTTGGGGGCCCTGGCGGGGCGCCACGGCGCCAGGGTGTTGTCGGTGACGACCGGCGCCTGCGCGCCAACCACGCCGACCGAAGCCGCCACCGCTGCTGCGGCGCCGCGCAGCAGCACCGTTCGGCGGCGCAGCATGGTGGTGCGTGGTGCGAGCGTCAGGCCGCGACGCGCGTGGACCCGATGCTGTAGCGGAAGGTGGCCGGGTCCAGGCTGTCGAGGCGACCCTGGGCGGTTTCGCCGTTGGGGTACATCAGGAAGCCGATCGGTCCTTGCTGGCGCGCGCCGGGCAGGCGCATGTCGTCCGCATGGTTGTAGCCCATCCAGTTCATCTCCCACGCGCCGAACAGCATGGCGTTGGCGGCGCGAACGCGCACGTCGGTGGCGGCCAGGCCTTCCTTGGTCTCCTCGAGCATGACCTTGCGCACGTCCGCCGGGTCCACCGGCACCCAGCCATAGCCTTGCGCATAGAACTCGGCGCGGCAATGCTGCGCCTTCGAGATGTCCCCGCTCTTGCCCATGCTCTTGTAGCCATGCGCCGAGTCGTCCACACGCACGCCGTACACGTCGCGCGCGGGCACGCCCGAGGCCCGGGCCAGCGCGACGAAAAGACCGTTGAGGTCGGCGCACTTGCCGCCAAGGTTGCCGCTGGTGAGCACGAATTTCACGTCGCCGGTGCCGCAGCCGCGCACGCTGCCTTCGCGGTGGCAATGGGCCACGATCCAGTCGTAGATCGCCTTCGCCTTCTCCATGTCGGTGCGCGCGCCGGCATCGGCCGTGATCTTGCGGGCGGTGTCGCCCACGATGCCGTCGGTCGGCTTCAGTGGGGTGGCACGCAGCCAGGGGCGAAGTTCGGCCGCGCTCGCGTTGATGGCGCGCGCCTCGGCGCCGAGGTCGGTGGCGCGGTCGCGCAGCGCCACGCGGTTGACCAGCGTGACCTGCTGCGGCACCGTGGCGTCGGTCCATTCGACCATCAGCATCTGCGCGTCCGCCGGGCCGCGCACGACCTTCGCCAGGCTGGCGCCCGGTGCGTCGAAACGCGTCTCCAGCAGGCGTTGGTACGCCGCTCCGCCGCTGCCGACGAGCTGTCGCGCCGGTAACGGCACCCAGACGCGGCCCTGGGTGGTGCGCTCGCTCAGGTCGATCCGGGTGGCGACGTCGTAAGCGCGCCAGCCGTCGTCCGCCGGCCGCTGCGCGGCGCTCGCCACCGAGGGCAGGGCGGCACCCAGCGTACCGAGCAGCGGCGTGGCGGCGGAGATCTGGAGAAAGTGGCGGCGTTGCATCGTGGGTTCCTCCTTGGAAGCGACGGTCAAAAAGCAGCCGGTGGACGGCGGCTGCGCGGCCTGCACCTTGCCATGAATGCCATCATTTCACCATCCCCACTGTCACGGAACGCCGCCGGATCGATTGCCGTCGCAAATCCGATCGCGCTCTGACACCGGGCCAGTCCTCGCCCCCTCGGCGAGGCGCCCGGGCCTGTTTGAGCCCGCCTAGACCGCCGCAAGGTCGAACGGGAGCCCCCGACCGGTTCCGAGTGCGCGCAGCTCGGCCAGCAGGCCGGCGGGGAGCGGTATGCCCTCCTGGCGGCGTTGATGCTCGCACTCTGCCTGTCGCTGGCCCGGATAGCGGGCGCCGGGCCCCGAGGCTTCCAGGTAGGTCTGCATCCATGCGCTCACGCTGCCATCGAAAGCGTCCTGGCCCACCGCCAGCGCGGGGTTGATCACCAGTGCAAAGGCACTCACGCCGGCGGCCGAGCCGCGCGCGTCTCCAGACGCTGCCTGCTTGCCCGGCACCACGCCGTTGAGGCTGCCTGCCAGGCATTCCACCAGCATGGCGAGCCCGAGTCCCTTGTGACCCGCGATCGGCCGCATGGCGCCTTGCAGGGCCAGGGCCGGATTGGTGGTAGGCCTTCCGTCGGGCCCGACGGCCCAGTCTTCCGGGATCGAATCCTTGCCTTCGCGCAGGGCTTGCGCCACGTGGCCTCGTGCGACCACGCTGTGTGCCATGTCAAACACCAGTGGCGGCCGTCCCACGACCGGCATCGCGAAGGCCATGGGATTGTTCCCGATCACCGGGCCATTGGCGCCCGGCATGGCCATGACCGGCGGCGTGCGTTGGCAGAGGATCGCGAAAAAGCCGCGCTCCGCTGCCGACAGGACGAAGCCCCCGAGCGCCGCGAGGTGGCCGGTGGACTGAATGCCGCACCCGACCAGCGCGCTGGTGCGCGCGGCGCGCATCGCCTCGTCCATCGCGAACGTGGCCACGACCTGGCCGAGGCCACCGTCCCCATCGACGTGCAGGAGGCCGTGACGCTGTTCCAGCCGCGGGGTGGCCCGCGCGTTCACTTCCCCGGCCGCGAGCTTGTCCACGTAGGCCGGCAGGCGCGCGACGCCATGGGTATCGATGCCACGCAAGCTCGTTCGCAGGAGGATCCTTGCTGTCAGCGAGGCAGCCCCCTCGGGCACGCCCTGTCGCATCAAGACGGCCGTGGACCAGCGCTGCAGCGCGTGGGCGGCGAATAGTTCGGGCGCGCGGGTGGTGCTCATCAGCCGCGGGACGCAGCGACCGTTCCCCGGCATTCGCCAAAGCCGATGCGCCGGAAGCCCTCTCGCTGACAGTAGCCACGCAGGATCACGGTATCGCCGTCTTCGAGGAAGGTGCGCGTCTCTCCGTTGGCAAGCCGAATCGGCTTCCTGCCGCCATCGCTGAGCTCGAGCAGAGAGCCCCCTTGCCCTGCCTCCGGGCCGGACAAGGTGCCAGAACCGAAGAGGTCACCGGCGCGCAGGTTGCATCCGTTGACGGTGTGGGGCGCGACCATCTGCGCGACGGTCCAGTAGGCATCCGCGTAGTTGGACGTCATGAGCCGCTCGCCCGCTGCCCCGGCCTTCTGCATCGCAGCGGTCTGCAGCCAGACCTCGAGCTGGATGTCGATCGCGCCCGCTTCACGGTTGGCCGGCGAATCGAGGTAGGCCAGTGGCTGCGGATCGCCTTCCGGACGGGCAAAGGCCTTGCGGAAGGGGGTCAGCGCATCCATCGTCACGATCCACGGCGACAGGGTGCTGGCAAAGTTCTTCGACAGGAAGGGGCCGAGCGGCTGGTACTCCCAGCCCTGGATGTCGCGCGCGCTCCAGTCGTTGAAGAGCGCCATGCCGAACACGTGCTCCTCGGCCGACGCCATCGGGATGCGATCCCCCGCGACGTTCGGCCTCGAGATGAAGATGCCGAGCTCCAACTCGTAGTCCAGCCGACGGCACGGGCCGAAAGCCGGCACCTCCGAATCGGGTGCCTTGGTCTGGCCCAGCGGCCTTGGGAAGCTGTGGCCGCTCACGAAGATCGACGAGGCCCGGCCGTGGTAGCCGATGGGCACCCACTTGTAGTTCGGCAGCAGGGGGTTGTCGGGACGGAACTGCCTGCCGACGGTCGTCGCGTGATGGATGCTCGTGTAGAAGTCGGTGTAGTCGCCGATCTCGCAGGGCAGGTCCATCGTGACGTCCGACTGGGACACCAGGGCGGCGCGGAACCTGGCCTCATGGGCGCCGCCATGGCGCAATCCCTCGGAGATCGCCTGCCTCAGGGCCTGTCGGGCTTCCCGCGGCAGGCGCATCACCTGGTTCATCTGACCGTTCTGGACCAGGCCGACGCGGCGCAGGTCGAGCACCTGGTCGCCGATGGCGACGCCGATGCAGAGACCGTCGTCGTCTTCGCGCCGGAAGCGGCCGAACGGAAGGTTCTGGATCGGAAAGTCGGTCGCGGGGTCGTTGGCCGATTCGAGCCAGCTGTGCCGGTCCGCGTCGTGCGTGGTGTCGGTGGTCGGTGCCATGGCGGTCCTGCGATCGATCTCAGTCGGCCTGCAGCACGCCGCGGCGCACCTGGTCGCGCTCGATCGACTGGAACAGGGCCTTGAAGTTGCCCTCGCCGAAGCCGTCGTCACCCTTGCGCTGGATGAACTCGAAGAAGACCGGACCACCGAAGGCCGTCTCCGAAAAGATCTGCAGCAGCAGGCGCGGGCTGCCGCCCTCGGTGGTGCCGTCCAGCAGGATGCCGCGCGCCTGCAGCTCGGGCACCGGTTGGCCGTGGCCCGGCAAGCGCGTTTCGAGCATCTCGTAGTAGATGTCGTTGGGCGCGGTCATCAGCGGCACGCCGGCCAGACCGAGCTGGTCGATGGTGTCGATCAGGTTGTCGCTCAACAGCGCGATGTGCTGGATGCCCTCGCCGTTGAACTTCATCAGGTACTCCTCGATCTGGCCCGACCCCTTGGCCGATTCCTCGTTCAGCGGAATGCGGATCTTGCCGTCCGGTGCGGTCAGCGCCTTCGAGGTCAGGCCGGTGTACTCGCCCTGGATGTCGAAGTAGCGGATCTCGCGGAAGTTGAACAGCTTCTCGTAGAAATTGGCCCAGAAGGTCATGCGGCCGCGATAGACGTTGTGGGTCAGGTGGTCGATCAGCTTCAGGCCGTGGCCGACGGGGTGGCGATCGACGCCTTCGAGGAACTCGAAGTCGATGTCGTAGATCGACTTGCCGTCCTCGAAGCGGTCGATCAGGTAGAGCGGCGCGCCGCCGATGCCCTTGATCGCGGGCAGGCGCAACTCCATCGGCCCGGTCGCGATGTCGATCGGCTGCGCGCCGAGCTCGAGCGCCCGGGCATAGGCCTTGTGCGAGTCCTTGACCCGGAAGGCCATGCCGCAGGCCGACGGACCGTGTTCCGCGGCGAAATACGCCGCCGGGCTGTTCGGTTCGCGGTTGACGATGAAGTTGATGTCGCCCTGGCGGTACAGCACGACGTCCTTGGAACGATGCCTGGCCACGAGCTCGAAGCCCAGCTTTTCGAAGAAGGGCTCGAGGGTGTCGGGGGTGGGCGAAGCGAACTCGACGAACTCGAAGCCCATCAGGCCCATTGGGTTTTCGAACAGATCAGACATTGGCGTGCTTCCTTGGAAAGGGGTTGACAACTCATTCGACGAGCGTGAGCTCGGAGGCGTAGGTCGCGGCGCGCTGCGCATAGCTGGCCGCGCTCTCCATCAGGCGCGCGACGTCTTCGTCCGTCAACTGGCGCACCGCCTTCGCGGGCGCGCCGAGGATCAGCGATCGATCCGGAAAGACCTTCTTCTCCGTGACGATGGCCCCGGCGCCGACCAGGCAGTTGCGGCCGATGACCGCGCCGTTGAGCACCACGGCCTGGATGCCGATCAACGAACCCTCGCCGATGGTGCAGCCGTGCAGCATCGCCTGATGCCCCACGGTGACGTGGGCCGCGATGCTCAGCGGGAATCCGGGGTCGGCATGGAGCACCGCCCCTTCCTGGATGTTCGTGGCATCGCCGATGCGGATCGGCTCGTTGTCGCCACGGATCGCCGCGCCGAACCAGACGCTGGAGCGTTCGCCGAGCTCGACCTGTCCGATGAGATGGGCACCAGGCGCCACGAAGGCGGTCGCTGCGATGCGCGGGGCGTTGCCGCCGATGCGATAGAGGGCCATGAGAGGGTCCGCCCGGGATCACTCGGCGGTGATGTTGGCCTTCTTGACGAGCTTGGCGTAGCGCTCCTGCTCGGTCTTGAAGAACTGCGCCGAAGCCTCGGGGGACATCGGATTGATGATGTTCTCCTGCTTGGCCATGGCGTCCTTGGTCTCGGGCGTGTTGAAGGCCGCGACGACCGCCGCATGCAGACGCTTGACCTCGGCCGGTGGCAGCTTGGCCGGACCGATCACGGCGAACCAGCCGGAAACGTCCACATCGGGGAACCCTTGCTCGGCGATCGTCGGCACGTCCGGCAGCGACGGAACGCGCGTCTTTCCCATCACGCCGATGGCGCGCAACGCACCGCTCTTGAGCTGGCCCTGCACCGCCGGCACCGCCACCACGCCCATCTCGACCTGGCCACCGATGATGTCGGCCACCATCGGCCCGACGCCCTTGTACGGAATGTGGCGCGCATCGACGCCGGCGGCGTCCATGAACATCGCGCCAGCCAGGTGGATGATGGTGCCGTTGCCCGACGACGCGTAGTTGTAGCCGTCGGGCTTGGCCTTCAGCAGCGCCTGCAATTCCTTGGCGTTCTTGGCTGGCACCTTCGGGTTCACGACCAGCACGAAAGGCGTCGCGCCGACCACCGAGATCGGCGTGATGTCGTTGACGGCGTCGAAGGGCATCTTCTTGAAAACGCTCGGATTCACCACGTGATTGTTGGACACCACGCCGAGCGTCTGGCCGTCGGCCGCCGCACGAACGACGACGCTGGTGCCGGTGATGCCACCGGCGCCCGGCAGGTTCTCGATCACCACCGCCTGGCCGCCCAGGGCCTTGGTGAGGGATGGCGTGGCTGCCCGCATGATGGTGTCGACGCCGGAGCCGGCTCCGACCGGCAGCACCAGCCGCAGGGGTTTGTCGGAGGATTGGGCCAGGCTGCCGGTGGCGCCGAGTGCGAAGGCGGCGGCAACGAGTGCGGTCAGGCCGCGGCGTTGGATCTGGAAGGTCATGTCTTGTCTCCGTGGGTCTTGGTTGTTGCGTGTCAGGCCGTGGCGTGGCTGGGCAGGCCGGCGAGGATCTCTTCGGTGTGCTGGCCGACACCCGGCAGCGCGTGCCGCACACCCGGACGGCGACCGCCCATCAACAGCGGCAGCAGCACCACGTCCGTCGTCTCGCCGTCCTCGCATTCCATCGGCACCAGGCCGCCGCTCGCTTTGAGGTGGGGGTCGTTGACCAATTGGTCGGGCCGCATGATCGGTGCGTACGGGATGCCGGCCGCTTCGAGCTTGGGCGAGAGCTCTTCCACGCGGTGGTGCTTGAGGTTCTCGCCGAGCTTCGCGAGCAGGGCCGGGCGCACCGCCACGCGCAGCGCGTTGTTGGCCAGCGCCGGGTCTGCTGCCAGCTCGGGCGCCTCGATCACGCGGCACAGCGTCAGGAACTGCTTGTCGCTCACTGCGCCGATGAAGAGTTGCTCGCCGTCGGCGAGGGTGAAGACGTCGTACACGCTCCAGGCCGAGACGCGCGAGGGCATCGGCGGCGGCGGCTCGCCCGTCATCGCGAACTGCTGCATGTGCTGGGAGGAGAGGAACACGCAGTTCTCGAAGAGGGCGCTCTGCACCTCCTGGCCCTTGCCGGTCAGGTCGCGCTCGCGCAGCGCGGCCAGCACACCAATGGCGCCGAACATGCCGCCCATGATGTCGTTGACCGAGGTGCCGGCGCGCAGCGGCCGTCCGACCGGACCCGTCATGTACGACAGTCCGCCCATCATCTGCACCACCTCGTCGAGCGCCAGCCGGTTCTCGTACGGGCCGGGCAGGAAGCCCTTGTGCGTGACGTAGATCAGGCGCGGGTACTTCTTCGACAGCGTCTCGTAGTCGAGTCCGAAGCTGGCCATCAGGCCGGGCCGGAAGTTCTCGAGCACCACGTCGCACTGGCCCGCGAGTTCGGCGGCCGTGGCCCGGCCCTCGTCGGTGCCGATGTCGATCACGACGCTCTTCTTGTTGCGGTTGAAGGAGCGGAAGAAGCCGATGCCCAGGCCCGGCAGCTTGCGGGTCTTGTCGCCGCCCGGAGGCTCGACCTTGATGACTTCGGCGCCGAGGTCGGCGAGGATCATCCCGCAGGTCGGGCCCATGACCATGTGGGTGAACTCGAGGACGCGGACGCCGGCGAGGGGAAGGGGAGCAGCGGAGGTCGTCATGGAGTGGGTTCTCGGTGTGTTCAGGCGTCTTCAGGCAGAAAGGGCTTGGGCGGCGAGGCCGAAGGTCTTGGGCAGGCCGGCCTGCCACAGGGAGCCGTGCAGCGTCTCGCCGGCGAGCCACTCGGCGACGCGGGCGCGCAACGTGAGCAGCTGATCGATGTCGATGCCGGTCTTGATGCCCATGCTGCCGAGCATGTAGGCCAGGTCTTCCGTCGAGACGTTGCCGCTGGCGCCCGGCGCGTGCGGGCAGCCGCCAATGCCGGCAAGACATGCGTCGAAGCGATGCACGCCGACTTCGAGCGCGGCATAGACGTTGGCCAGACCGAGGCCGCGGGTGTCGTGGAAATGGCCGCACCAGAAGCGGTCGCCGGCAATCTTCACGGCGTCCTCGAACAGGTCGCGCACCATGCCCGGGTCGGCGTAGCCGACGGTATCGGCGATGCTCACGCGGTCGGCGCCGGCGTCGAGCAAGGCCTGCATCAGGCGCAGCACCTCGCTCTTGTCGACGAGGCCCTGCAGCGTGCAGCCGAAGGCGGTGCCGACCCCACCCTCGATCAGGATCCTGGAGCCCGAGGCGTCGCGCGCCGCGCGGATCTTCGCGACTTCAGCCACCACGTCGTCCGGGGTCTTGCGCAAGTTGGCCAGGCTGTGCGCATGGCTCGCAGAGAGCGGCACGATCATCAGGTCGGCCTGGGCAGCGATCGCGCTCTCGGCACCGCGCAGATTGGGCACCAGCACGGAAGTGAAAAGGTTCGGCAGCGTCTTGGCAAAGGCCACCAGCTCGGCCGTGTCGGCCAACTGGGGCAGCAGCCGCGCCGGCACGAAGGAGCCGACCTCGATCTCGCGCTGGCCGGCCTCGTAGGCGGCGCGGATCCATTCGCGCTTCTGTTCGGTGGGGAGGATGGTGGCGATGCTCTGCAGGCCATCGCGCAGGCCGACTTCGCGGATCACGGCGCTGCGCGGCAGGCGGGCGGAAGGATGGGTCATGGTTTGTCTCCAGGCTCTCGGCGCACGGGCGTGGCGTCGTGAGGGAGACTGTAGGCATTCCGTAGCGAGCCGAAAAGCGGTAAATTGGAACGATCAGCGTTCCATTTCGGAATCTCACACTCGGTCCGTCCCATGCATGACCTGGATCTCACGAGTCTTCGGCTCTTCGTCGCAGTCTGCGAGACGCGCAACATCGCACGCGCTGCCGAGCAGCATCACATCGTCGCGTCCGCGATCAGCAAGCGGATTGCCCAACTAGAAAGCACACTGGGCCAGGTCCTGGTGGAGCGCAATCGTCGCGGCATCGCGATCACCGGCGCCGGCGAGATCCTGCTGGAGCACGCACGCGGCATGCTCGCCGGCGCGGACCGGGTCGCGCGCGACATGGCGGCCTTCGGCAAGGGGATCAAGGGCCAGGTCCGCGTTCTCGCCTCGGTCTCCTCCATTGCCGAGTTCCTGCCCGACGACATCGCATCGTTCCTGCAGGTCCCCGAACATCGCGAGATCCGGATCGACATCGAGGAGGCACTCAGCCGCGACGTCGTCCGCGGCTTGCGCGAAGGGCTGGCGCCGCTCGCGGTCCTCTGGGACGCCGCGGACCTCGAGGGCTTGCAGACACGGCCCTATCGCAGTGACCATCTCGCGATCGTCGCCAATCCCTCGCACCCGATCGCGGACCGGAAGCGGTGCGGCTTCGAGGAAACGCTCGACTACGACCATGTGGGACTGCCGGCATCGACCGCGGTCCACACGATGCTGGCGCGCGCCGCTGCGATCATCGGCAAGGCGATCAGCTATCGCGCCGTCGTCTCGACCTTCGATGCCTCGTTGCGCTGTGTGCGCGCCAATCTCGGCATCGCGGTCGTTCCGCGCGAGGTCGCCGAACCCGTGGCTTCCACCTATGGCCTCAAGGTGCTGCCGCTGACCGACCCGTGGGCGCAGCGCCGCTTTGCCATCTGCTTTCATGACGAGAAGCGCCTGTCGCCGGCAGCGAGGGCGCTCGCTGCGCACCTGCAGTCCCTGGCGACCCCGCACGCCACGGATCCCGGCGGACGGCGCGCGTCCCGTCAGTGACCGGTCTGCGGGCCCATGGCGAGCAAGCGAAGGCGCAGCGCACACGGCTCCATGGCGTCGACCAGCGTTGCCTTGAGTTCCCCGGCCTCGAGGGCCAGCATCTCCCGGATGCACACGGCCTGGGGTTCGGTGAAGCGTGCGGGCGTCCATTCCTGCAGCAGGCGCTCGGCCGAGGCGCAGCTGTCGGTCGCGCGCACATCGGCGAGCGAGAGGATCAGCTCGGCCTGCGCCTCGGTGAACGTGTCCGGAATGGCCAATTCAACTTCCCCAGGGACAAGTGGATGCCATGCGAGCCGCCGATGCGGCGCGGGTCACTGATCTCGCAGCCATGGGCGGAATGTAGCGTTCGGCGCGCCCGCTGTCCCGACCCATGCACAGCGTGGCGTCCGGGATGGACCGCCTGCGGCGGGTCGCCAGCGCCTCGCGACGATGCGGATCTCTATTCGCTGCCCCGACAGTCCTCGTGTTCATGGACCCATCGCGCCGCCTGTTGCTCTGCGTGTCGAAGGGCCTCGGCGGCGGTCGAATAGGCCTCCGTGTCTCGGGGCAGCTCGGTCTGCCGACCCGGTGCGTCACCGACGCAAATCACCACCGGCAGGAAAGTGCCGTTCTCATGAGGCTGAGCGCCGCAAAGGAACGCCCGGCCTCGATACGCAAATGCCTGGAACTGCTTGGGGTCCGCGGTGGGCATGCTGGCCTCCTGGAAAGTTGTGGCCACAGCGTCGTACCCTTTGACGATGCGCGATGTAGGAAGACGCCGCCCATATCGGCGGCAGCCGGGTACCTGCTGACCGGTTCGATCTCGGCACAGGGCCTCGACAGGCCCGCTGCGAGATGCAGATTACTCGATCGCCTTGGCCATGTCCTCTACGACCTTCTTGGCGTCGCCGAAGACCATCATGGTCTTGTCCATGTAGAACAGCTCGTTGTCCAGGCCGGCGTAGCCCGCGGC
>NZ_JASZYR010000031.1 GCF_030316855.1 Variovorax sp. J22P240 | reverse complement strand
ATTCACGATCGGGGGACTGACCATCGACACCAGGGCAGCGACAACCGAAGCGGGCGCTCTGACCTCGGGTGTCAATGTGCGAGTTCGCGCAGACTCGCAGCCTTCGTCTGGACTGTTAAAAGCCCGCTCCGTTGAGCTTTGGTACCCGTTGTCGCTCATCAATGGCGCGCGACGGCAACTCGGCGGGGTGGTGACGGACTATGCGGGGGCAAACTTCTTCCGTGTCCTCGGCATTCCAGTGGATGCTTCTTCGGCCAAGGTCTCGGGTGGACCGTTGTCCTCGCTTGGCAATGGGGTGGAGGTTGACGTTGCGGGGACCGTTTCCAACGGAATCCTGCTGGTCACCAAGATCAAGGTCAAGAAGGCACCGGGGAGCGGCGGGAACAGCGACGCGTTCCAGGTGATCGGTTCCATCGGCGCATTCAAGTCGTCTTCGGATTTCAAGGTGAAGGGACAGGCCGTGGACGCAACTCACGCACAGTTCACCAATGGAACTGAAGCGAACCTGCGCAACGGTACGAAGGTGACGATCACAGGCGATCGAATCGCCAACGATGTCTTGGGGGCGACGCACGTCGTCTTCGACTGAGGGGTCTGAGCCCCCCATCCTTTCTACAGCCGTGGCCCTAGCTTCCGAATGCGGCAGAAGCCGATCAAGTTGCCTGAATGCAGTCGCAGGCGAGATTCAACGAGGTTGCCTGACCGGTCGCAACTTCAGGCGGAGACCGCCTCATGTGCTGTCCTGGCCGCCCCACGGCGCGGCGAGTCCCCGCTAGTCACCATCTTCGCCTTCTGCTAGCGCTTCGACGACCGGTCCTATGTTTTCGTCGTCGACGTAGGCAAGTAATGCCGCGTTGCCTGATTCAAAGGCCTCGATCCAAGTGGGACAGGAGTCATAGCCCGTTTCCAGATCGAGCCAGACTGCCGGATCGCCAGTGCTCTCGAGCACGACCCAAACGAAATTTCCCTCGCCGGGGTTGTCAACAAAGACGGCCAAACGACGGTACTGTTCGGACATCTCGTGCTCCTTCTCAGTTACGCGTGCAGATCGACGGGTGAGCTGTGCGACATCGTGCAGTCGTCCGCGCTGCTATTAGCAGTTGGCGTGAATGCGCCGTATCAGCGTTTCCTGGCCGACCCGCTCAGTTTCGACGATCGCGGTTCCTTCGCACGTTGTCCTGGAAACTCGATAGCTGTATTTCGCCTCGACCAGGCTGGCGTTGATCGAGCGGATCGACCGAATGAGGAGCGGCCGATCAAACGATCCAAAGAATCTTGAGATATTGGCTGCGTTGAACGGGCCGAGACCACGTTTTTCCGGGATGACGAACGCTGCCGCCGTCATTCCGTCCGCCGCGGATAGCGCGCGATAGAAGCTCTCCACGGCCCGAACCTCGGGATCGCGGCTCAACTCTCGCGGCGAAACGTCGGTGTCCGCTGCAGGGGGTTTGACGACCTGCTCGCGGACGTTAGGGACCGGAGCACGGGGCAGCGATGCGATGGCATCCCTGGGCTCCGGCGTGGGGACATACGCCGAAACGGGAGGCGGCGATGCGCGTCGTGGAACGACCGGAGGGGGAGGCGGAATTGGCGATGCAACCTCTTTGGATGGCGCGGGGGCTTCGGGCGTCTGCACCAGCTTGCCCCGCGCGGGGGCGGAGGGCTTTTCCACGACGTGCTGGAACCAGCCCACGAAGCCGATCGCCATGGCCACGCCGAGCGCTCCGAGTTGCAGCCAAAACGCCTTCGTCTCGGACGGCAGCAAGGGGTCGGGGGCGTGGCTTGAAAATGCCTCGCCAATGGACTCAGCACCGCGCGATTGAGTCGACAACGCCTTCATCGTCTCAAGCGCGGAAGGGCCCGATGGGGCGAAGCCGGGCAGCTTCCCAGTGCACCCGATACAGAACATCGCGGTTGCACGGTTGCTTTGCCCACACCGTTCACAGACGGTAGACATAGGATTGCGCCTTGACTGTGTATTGACCTTTAACTTACATCAAGGGTTGGGCATGTATGTCGGAGTCTTCCTACTTCATAAGTGCGCGTTCGAATCTGCGGCAACGTAACAGCCGATGGCGGTAGGCTGCGTTCACGCCCAGGGAATCGGGTCAGCCACCGGCGCCCCATCAGCCCGCAGGAGCCAGAATGTTCGTGCAGTTCGTGGTGAGCGGGTCGAGTGTCATCGCGAGTCGTCCAATGAGCCTGTCACTGTAGTTCTTGTTGGGATGCACGAAGTCGATAAGGTCCCATGCGCCATAGAACGGCACCGATCCCCAGTCGGCAAAGGGTACGCCGTTGTTCGTGGCAATCGCTTGAATGACTGCGTCATAAAAGTCCCGGAGTTGGAGTGACACGCTGTGAAGTGGCCCACCCCTGGCCTGGCGCGAAAAGCCCGTCAGCACCGGCACGCGGCCCTCATCCCGCACCTTCTGGATGATGGCGTAGTACTCAGAAATCACTGTGTTGATGTTTCTCCCTGCCCACGCATCGATGACACCGTTCTCGATGATCACGAAGTGCGCGCTGCGAGTGAAGTAAGGAAAGGGCGCCGCTAGGTCGCCAAGACTCATGCCCAGGACCGAATGATCGGCGACCACCAGCAGGTTGGGTCTGACGAGCTGCAGCATCATCACGGGAGTTGTCGCGGTCCCGTTGAAGGCCATGATCGAGTCGCCATAGATCTCGACCGTGCAGAGTGATGAATCTTCGGCAGGCTTGTTGAGGGTCGCATCCTCTTGCCCCTTCGCGGGACTGGCATCAGGCACTGCGACGGACTTGCCGATGGTGGCGAGTACGGTGCTCCCCGAACCCCCATCGCCCCCCCCTCCACAACCGGCAAGGAATCCTGCCAGTAGCACGGCAACAAGAACAGGAATCATGGTTCATCTCCTCAACTCGGTAAGACCGCTCCCTGCGTGGCCCGCAGGACATTGACATCGTTTGGTCGGAATGGCGAGGGTTCCAAGTCAACGGCACCGTCGAAATGGTCATCCCGCTACAGCGCCGACGAGCCGGGAATCACGCCGCGCCACGTTGCCGAGGGCGTCGACGTTGGAGATATCGATCAGTCGTTCATCCTCGAGGCGCTCCGGTCTCTTGAAGACTTTCTTGAGCCCGAGGTCCAGCCGCCCGAGCGACTTCGCCAAATGGAGCTGTTGCTGCCCGGTGAGGGGCTGGCAGCGCCACACCAAGACGGCATAGCGGCCATCGCCGCATGGATCGCGCGGACGTCGTCGGTGCTCAATGGCTGGCCGATGTCGATGCCGCTCGCTTCAGTACTGCAGAGACCCGGCGATGAGGACGTGGGTCCCAGTCTCTCGCGAAGTTCGCCTTCGAGGTGCTCAGCCTCTTGAACGCCCTGGCGGCAGCCATCTCGGCGCGCTTGCGCAGAACGGGGTGATCTCGGTTTTCGTGCTTTCGTGGCGCTTTGCTCCCGGGCGCCGCCGACAGGCGCAGAATCTCGGCCCGGCGCTGCTGGCCATACCGAGATCGCCCCGAGAGCGCGTGGCTCGGCGAATGTGTCTTTTGACATTCCACCAAACATGAAGTGGGCACGCGCACGTCCGAGGTCTATGCTTCTCACCGGCAAGACCACTGAAAGGATGAGCGATGAGAAACGTTCCATCCATGCGAGCCTTTTGTGGGCTCGGCTCCGTGTCGCTCGCACTCCTGGTTGCGTGCGGCGGTGGCAGCGGCGACGGCAGCGGCGCGCTGGGCAGCGCTGCCGCCCCTCCAGGCAAGGAGGGCAGCGCTGTAGCTCCTATAGCCAAGGAGGGCATTGCCACTCCTGCAGGCAAGGTACAAGGGGCAACGGCTTCTGCAGCCAAGCCGGACGCATCCACGGAACCGGGCGCGGCTCTGATCAGTCCAACGCCGGGCAGCAAGCTGTCCGGCCGCACGGTGACCTTTGTCTGGTCCGATCGGGGCGCCAGTGAATACGGCGTCACGATCGAGTCGCCCCCTGGGGCCCCACCCCTTCAGGACATCGTGACGACCACTACGTCGTTGAGTGTGGGCGGCCTGCCGGCCGACGGCGCAGCAATCGTGGTGCGGCTCAGGTCCCGCGTCGACGGAGAGTGGCTGCCTGCCAATGTGTACGACTTCACGGCCCCTGGCTATACCGCGGCGCAGTCGACAGCCGCAAGCAAGCCTTGGTCCGACATCATTCCCTTGCCGCTGGTGCCCGCCTCGGCTGCCCATCTGCCGGACGGCAGGCTGCTGATGTGGGCAGGGCGTTCGCCTTACGATTTCTCCAAGAGCAGCTGGCACGCATGGACCTTTACCTCGGTGTTCGATCCGACGACGCAGGCGACCGGCGGCCTCTCGGTCACGGCCACCGCTCACCAGATGTTCTGTCCCGGGCTCAGCATGCTGGCCGACGGCAGCGTCCTGGTCAGTGGTGGCAGTAACGCGACGAGAACATCGCTGTACAGCCCGGCGCTGGGACGCTGGACGGTTGGCGCCCAGCTCGGGATCGCGCGCGCCTACAACGCCAGCACGATCTTGTCCGATGGCTCCGTGTTTACGGTCGGCGGTTCGTTCGACGGCGGACAAGGCGGCAAGTCCGGCGAGCTATGGTCCGCCACCTCCCGGACCTGGCGCACGCTGGCCGGTGTGCCGTCGGAAATGCCGAGCGCGGCCAATGCCTCTGCCCCCCCGCTGAACGGCCCCGATGCGGCCGGGGTGTACCGCGGCGACAACCACATGTGGCTGTTCGGCGTGGCCGACGGCTGGGTGTTTCATGCGGGGCCCGCCGCCGCGATGCACTGGATCGACACGCGCGACAACGGAGCCATCCTGCAGGCCGGCCCGCGCGGCGACGACCCCTACGCCATGACCGCCAGCGCCGTGATGTACGACATAGGCAAGATCCTCAAGCTCGGCGGCGCGCCCAACCACGACAGCGGCGTCGCCTTCAACTCGGCCTACATCATTGACATCCTTTCCGGCCCGCCGAATGCGCCCGCTGTGCGAAGGGTGGCGCCGATGGCATACGGGCGCACCTTCGTCAACAGCGTGGTGCTGCCCAACGGCGAGGTCGTCGTGATCGGTGGCCAGACGCAGCCCCTGATTTTTTCCGATGCGTACAGCGTGCTCGCAGCTGAGCTCTGGAGCCCGGCGACCGAGAGCTTCGTCACCCTGCCGCCGATGCAAAGGGCGCGCAACTATCACAGCGTGGCCTTGTTGCTGATGGACGGCCGTGTGCTGTCGGGCGGCGGCGGCCTCTGCGCGTGCAGCGGCGACCACCCGGATGCAGAGATCTACACGCCGCCTTATCTGCTGGCGCCAGACGGTTCGCCCGCTCCACGCCCGGTCATCGTGGCCGCACCGGGCACCGCCACGTGGGGCAGCCAGATCACCGTGCAGACCGACGTGGCCGTAGAACACCTCGCGCTCGTGCGCATGAGTTCTGTCACCCATTCAGTGAACACCGATCAACGTCGCATTCCGCTCTCCTTCAGCGGCGCGGGGGGCACCTACCAGGTGAGCATTCCGGTCGATCGCGGGGTCGTGCTGCCGGGCAACTACATGCTGTTCGCAATGGACGCCAAAGGCGTGCCAAGTGCGGCGCGCACACTCAACATCCAGTAATGAGCCGCCACGCTCCGAAGCCGGGACTACCAATGACGCTGGCGTTCGCCATGGCACTGGCGGGGCGCGCCGGGCTCGGATGGCAAGAGCCGGCCGAGCCGCCCTCAGTCTCGCGCGGTGCGCGCCTGTTCAACGGTACCGAGCCGCTCGCCGGCACGCTGTCAGGCCACAGGGCGCCCTTGCCTGCCGCGGCCACGCGTTGCAGCCAGTGCCATGCCGGCCCAGACGCGCGCGATTCACCGGGCTCCTCTTTCGCACCTCCACTCGATCGGCGCGAACTGCGCGAAGCCCGGCCGCGCCGGGGTGGTCCGCCCGTGGCCTACGAACCGGCTACCTTCTGCCGCACCTTGCGCACCGGCGTCGATCCGGCCCATGTCGTGCTGCCGCGCGCGATGCCGCGCTTTGAGGTCGACGATGACCAGTGCGCGGCCCTGTGGGACTACCTGACGCAGGAGGTCCGCAGGTGAACGCGCGCCCGGTTCAGGCCCGGCATTGGCCGGCGCTGCTGGGTCGGCGGCGCTTGCTGACGGTGGGCGCGTTGGCCTTGTTGGGGATGCCCGCGACGGGCCGCGCCGCGGTCGGCGTGGGTCCGGTGGTGCCGGCCGTGGCGGCCCCGCCGTTGCCGTTGCGACGCCACGACGGCGCCCCGCGCACGCTGGCGGCGCAGTTGCGCGGAGCCGTCACCGCCGTCCAGTTGATGTTCACCGGCTGCAGCACCGTCTGCCCGATTCAGGGCGCGTTGTTCGCTGCGCTGCAGGCTGCCATGGAGGCCCAGCACGGTACGAGGCTTCGCCTGCTGTCGCTCAGCATCGATCCGCTGGCGGACGACCCGGCTGCGCTCAGCGCCTGGTTGCGACGCTTCGGCGCAGGTCCCGCTTGGAGCGCGGCCGCACCCACCCACGAGGCGCTCGATGGCATGCTCTCCCTGTTCAAGGGCGCAGCGGCCGCTGGCGACCGCCATACCGGCCAGGTCCACGTGTTCGACCGCGAGGCCAGGCTGGTCTGGCGCACCACAGAGCTGCCGCCGACGGCGGAGGTGATGTCCGCGCTTCGGCGCGCTGCATAGCCGGCGCAAAGCCGCGGTTGAGGCGCCGGAAGCCGCCAGCGGCGGATCGCGCAGCAACCTCACCCAGGTCGAGGAAGTCCCTCGCATGGAGCGAGTTGCATTCAAAGCACCTTGCAGCAGGAGATCCGAAATCCGCGCGCCGGCAAGGCACAACATTGACCTGAATTGCGCAGACAAGGTCCAAGGCCGAACTCGATACAACTCAGCGCTGGCCACGGGGCCTTCACTGGATCGGCCACATCACCAGATGATCTTCGCCCCGCCGAAGCCCATCTCCGTCGGGTCGCGCCGCTGCCATTCGACAGTGACTTCGAGCTGTGCCGCCCTGATGTCGTATGTCGATGCCCATGTACCGTCGCGCTCACCGATGCTCACCTTCCCGCGGTCCACATCACCTTTTGCATCCGCTTGCGGTGACCACGCTGCTGCCCGACTTCGCGCTTCCTACAGCAAGCTGGCCTACGAAGCGATCGACCTATCGGCAATTCTTGCGCAACGCAGCTCGAATCGCCGCAGGCCGTCGTGACGCATGGCACGCGCATCGTGTCCATATAACTGGTCCGCAAACCGGACGATCTGACCAACATTTGCGCGTACCGCACCGCCGCCTGTCACAAAGCGATGTGCCCGGCCGTCTAAGAGGTGTTCCCCCAAACCTCAAACGACAAGGAGCTCACGATGTCCGCACCCCGACTCGACTATCACGCCCTCGCGCCCACGGCCGCGCGCGCCGGCGCCCAGTTTTCCCACGCCGCTGGCAGTACGCTGGACAAGCGGCTGCGGGAATTGGTGAACTTGCGCATCAGTCAGATTAACGGCTGCGCTTTCTGCATCGACATGCACTGGGCCACCCTGCTCAAGCAGGGCATGGACCCTCGACATGTCAACGCTGTCGCTGCCTGGCGCGAGGCGCAGCGCTTCTTCAGCGAAGCCGAGCGCGCGGCGCTCAACTGGGCGGAGGCCGTCAACGCGGTTCCGGAGCGTACGCCTAGCGATGTGGACTTCGACGCCGTGAAGCGGCACTTCAGCGATGCGCAGATCGCGGACCTCTCGTTCGCCGTCTGCGCGATCCGCTCGTGGAACATGCTCAACGCCAGCTTCCACACGCAGGTGCCCGAAACGCCCTACACCGTCGACTGATCCGCGCGGCCTGTGCGGTTGGACAGGGTCACCTTCGCAAAGAGACTCTCGCTTCGCTATTCGCGCTCCAACGCGAACGCGTTCTTTCACCCCGTTCGATTCTGACCGCTTCTGCTTCCCGCCGGGCTATGATCCGCGCGGCCAAGCGATCGCACGGCGGTTTCCTCGCCCGCACGCGCCTCAACCAAAAGGAACGCAAGCCGATGGCGCACAAGCCCGTGGGGTTGATCTATGGGGTCGACGAGACGCCGCCGCTCGGGGTCAACGTCCTCAGCGGCCTGCAGCATGTCGGGTTGATGTCGATCTTCCTGGTCTACCCTGTGCTGATCGCGCAGGCGGCAGGCAGCACCGCCGAGGTGGCGGCGGCCATGGTCAGCGCGACGCTGATCGCGATGGCCGTCGGCACCGTGCTGCAGGTGATCACCGTCGGGCCGATCGGCTCCGGCTATCTGTGCCAGCCTTCGCCAAGCGTGGTCTACATCGTTCCCTCGCTGATCGCCGCGCGCAGCGGGGAGCTGTCCGCGGTGTTCGGCATGACGATCCTTGCGGGCCTCTTCGAGATGGCCCTGGCGCGCCTGTTGCCGCGCCTGCGTCCACTGTTCACGCCAGAAATAACCGGCCTGGTGGTGTTGCTGGCCGGGATCTCGGTCGGCGTGGTTGGCCTGCGCACCGCGCTGGGTGGCTCGCAGGCCAACATGCAGCCGGCGCAGATCGACCTGTTGCTGGGCCTCGGCACGCTTGCTCTGATGGTCGCCCTCAACGTCTGGGGCCGCGGCTGGCTGCGCGTGTTCAGCGTGCTGATCGGCTTGGGCGCCGGCTGCCTGCTCGGCGGGGCGCTCGGCCGGCTCGACGCCCACGACATTGCGCGGGTGGCGACGGCGCCCGTGCTGGCCGTTCCGGCCTGGGGGCCGGTTGGCTGGTCCTTCGACACCACGCTAGTGCTCCCCTTCCTGATCGCCTCGGTGGCCGCGGTGCTGAAGGTGATCGGCAATGTCACGACCGCGCAGAAGGCCAGCCAGCCCGGCTGGGTGCGCGCCGACATGCGTTCCATCAGCCGCGGCGTACTGGCCGATGGACTTGGCTCGGTGGCGGCCGGGGCGCTGGGGGCGCCGGGCATCAACTCGTCCACCGGCGCGGTCGGCCTTGCGACCGCTACCGGCGTCGTCAGCCGGCGCATCGGCTGGTCGGTGGCGTTGATCCTGCTGCTGTTCGCCTTCGTTCCGAAGCTGGGGCTGCTGTTCAATCTCATCCCGCGGCCGGTGCTCGGTGCGGCGCTGGTGTTCTCGTCCACCTTCATCATCATCAACGGCTTGCTGATCATGACCTCGCGCCTGCTTGACGCCCGCAAGACACTGGTGATCGGCCTCGCCATCGTGTTTGGCCTGGCGGTGGAGATCTTCCCCGGGCTGGTGATGGTTCTGCCGGCGGCGCTGCAGCCTTCGTTTGGCAATTCGCTGGTGTTGGGCACGCTGGTGGGACTCGGGCTGAACCTGCTGTTTCGCATTGGCCTGCGACGCAGCGTCTCGATGACGGTGACACCGGGCGCGGTCGACCCGGCGGCGCTCGAGCAATTCCTCGACCTGCACGGAGCCGCCTGGGGCGCGCGCAGCGACGTCATCGTCCGCGCCAAATTCAATTTGGTGCAGTCGATCGAAACGCTGGTGTCGAGTGGCGTCGCCACCGGTCCGCTCGCTATCCAAGCCGCGTTCGACGAGTTCAACCTCGACCTGCAGGTGTCGTACGACGGTCTCGACCTCGAGCTGCCGCAGCAGCGGCCGACAGTTGATGAGCTCATCGATTCGGACGATGGCGAGCGGCGACTGGCCGGCTTCCTGCTGCGCAGCTTTGCCGATCGCGTGACCTCGCGGCGTTCGGGACCGCGGGCGTCGGTCGCGTTCCACTTCGATCACTAGCAGCGCTTGCGCGCCGCTGCCAGCTGGCCACGCTGTCAGGAGGTGATCGAATGAAACGGGCTCCCCCATGCTGATGAAGCCACGACGTGCTGCGGTTGCCGGCAACTGAGTGCAACGGTGGGTCCGTGTCCCTGCGGACGACTCGAGCCCGCACGCGCTTTTTGATGGCGAAGTTGCTCGGCCCATGCGTCGGCTCCGTGTCAACTTCCACCTATCAATTGGCCCTAGTGGAGCCGATAGAGGACCGTTCTGATGATTCCTCCCCATTCTTCTACCTCACAGAGGATCGTGCTTTTTACAGGTGCGAGGTTGAACGGTGGACTTGTCAGGACGATGCCGCTGTGGATGTCCAGGCGATTGTCCGGTCCGGAGGCCTTGTCGAGGTTGTGGGTGAACGGAGCATGGGGCACATGCTCGGTCAGAACCAGGTAGCGATACCGGCTCTGGATTCCCGGCAGGGCCCTCGCGATGTCGTCATTCGACAGGTGCTGGAAGACCTGGCGGACGAATACGACCTCGCCCGAAGGTAGTTCATCCTTCGTGAAATCCAGAGTCCGGAAGTCCACGCCGATCGCTTCGAAGCTCTTGGCATTGAAGGCTACCAAGGGTTCCACGATGTCGCAGGCCACATAGCCCGAGCACAGGGAGCGCAGGCGCGACCCCACATGGAAGTCGCCGCAGCCAAGATCCACGACGTCGGGCTTGCGGTCCAGGGAGCGAAGGAACCGTCCCACTGCGTCGACATAGGTCTTCACGACGGCATCGGCACGCGACCCGCTGCCGGAGAAGAATGTCTGTCCGGGATTGTGCGCTGCCCCCCAGGCCCCCTCTTCGTAGATCTTGGTGAAGACTTCCTGGTTGGTCAGGCCGGTGAACTCCTTGAGTTTGGATCGACCTCGATAGGTACGGATCGCCTTGACCACTGGGTCCGGCAGTACCCGCTTGATGGCGGCCGTGATGAGTGCCATGAAATTTTCCTTCTGTCGCTACCGACGCGGGGAGGATTGCTGAATCAGCCAGTGGGCCGGATTCGCTCGCCAGGGGCGTGGGCAACTCGGCGCGGCTGGGTGTAAGACAACTCCCGGGGGCAGTGCGCAGGGGCGAGTCGATCAGGACGACCCAGAAGGTGCGCGCGAGATCCTTGCGTCAAGTCGCAGGGACCATTCGGCTGCATAGCGGGCGTCAAGGGCGACGGGGCAAGGGAGAGTGAGGCTTTCGAAGGGCTGGCCGTCAGGGTTGATCGAAACGACGATGACGCCATGCTCGGATTCGACGATCCTTCCCAGTAGAACCCCTGACGCGCCAGTCAGGCGGCCCATGGCCGGATGGTCGATTTCCGGCAAGGGATGGTTCACTTTTTTTTCTTCCCGAACCGTTCGAACATGGACTGACTCCCTTCGCTGTCGAAAAAACACTTCGAGACCCTTGGCGCTCACAGATCAACGCCCGTTGCCAGCGCCACCACCACCGGGGCCGCCACCGGGGCCACCGGCACCGCCGCCCGCATCTCCACTGGCTCCGCTCCCAGTAGCACCGCTTGCGCTACCAGCGCCTGTACCGGCAGCGCCTGCGCCTGCAGCCCCGCCTGCGGTAGCACTCCCCGCGGATCCGCCACCCGGTCCATTGCCAGCGCTTGGCGAGCTGCCGCCCGGGTCTGCCGTACTGTTCGCGACAGCGAGGGCACCGGACGGGCTCGTACCCTCGGATGCCGCAGTTCCACTCGAAGCCTGGCTCGAGGCTGCGCCGGAGACCGAGGCACTAGAAGAAGAATTCGCCGCCTGCGCAGCCGGCGCGGGAGCGTTCACGCACAGCGCTTCGCCAAAGGGGTTGCATGGATCGCAACGTGTCGTGCCGCCTGCTCTAAGTGCGGTGCTACTTGGAACCGGCACGATCGGCCGCGCCGCCGGTGCTGGGCTGGTGATTCGGGATGATTCCATTCGGATCGGTCGCTGGATATCGGTCGCCAACGGATCGGCGACCGCTGTCTTGCGGCCGCCTGTGGCGGTGTGGGTAGCGGCGGCTTTCCTCGTCATGGTCCTGTCGCGCTGTGAGGAGCTGGTGCCTCCGCTCCGAGGCCGCCAGCGCTTGCGTCGGAGGCTCTGCGGATTGAGGTGCATCGGCAGGCTGTCGTTCCTGGGAGGCCGGCTCTTCTGACGCCGCGACCTGCGGCTCGGCTGGCACTGGCACAGGCATCGGCGCCACTTCGACGGCCTGCGTTTCAGGCTGTGGCTGCTGCAGCGAAGGGATGGGTTCGACGCGAAGTTGTCGCCACAGTGAGTGCTGTGCTCGACGTGCATCGGCTTGGGGCGAATCGCCGCGGACAGGGTCAGCCTCTGGGAATGGACCACTAATCAAGTATTGATCCTCGCGACGTCGAGCGAAGTCCAACACCGGCCCGTTGGGCGCGTTGTTGTTGGACCCAGCGCACCGCCATCTGCTCCGCCCATCGGAGGGCCGCCCATTCGGATTGGAAGCCCTGAGAGCCCTGCGCAAGCAGAAGAGTCTCCGGCTCCGGCCACGGACGCAACCTTTCAAGTTGCGCACGGAATAGCCCTGGCCGTTCCTCGATCGCGCCACACAGGAACTCCTCATCGCCGTAAGCAAATACGATCCTGGACATCGACCCTCCTTGGCGAAATGAAATTGAAGCATCGAGGCGGCGATCGCTGGGCGGGCAGGTGGTCTCTCTCGTGTGAGGAATTCTGCTGCTGGCAGGCTCCGCTAGAGCTTCGGACGCGGAAGCCTGCTGAGCCCTATACGCCCGGGAGCCCACCCCGCGGATCTACGGGATGAGAGAGCTACCGGAAGAAAAGGGCAATCAAGATGATGATCGGAATCGGCACGCCGAGAAAAAGAAGCAGAAGCGAGCGCATTTGAATTCCCTTTCGTCAAGTTAGAGATCGCGGCGATGGCCGCCGTAGGTCGCGGCATAGCTCGCCACAAACGCGCCAATCAACAACGAGATGAGGAGCCACAGGGAACCATAGGCGGAGGCCTTTCGCGCGCTATCTGCCGCCGCCTTCGCTTTGGCTGCTGCTTCGTTCAAGGCGGCTTGCGCCTTGGCGTAGATCTCGGAAACCCGCTTCTCCGCATCCTGTGGGCTGAGCCCCGTTTGTTGAGAGACCAACTGCGCCACATACGTGGAATCTGCAGGCGGCAACGCGCCGCTGCGGATGCTGTTCATGAAAATGCGGGTCACTTCGGAGGAAGCGGCTCCCGTGCCGCGCTCAGGCGGACTCACGCTGCCAACTGTTGGCGTGGCGGCGCCGGCCGTCGCAGCGCTTCCTGACTCTTTTCGAAAGAGGGAGTCGATTAAGTAGCTGATCGGCCCTCCACCGGCGCCACTAGCGGCGTTAGATCCCGCAGCACTCGCCGCTCCAGCGGCGGTGGCTGCCGTAGCGGCCCCGGTAACAGCCGAGGCCCCAGCTTGTGCACCCGCGCCTAGGATTGACCCGATCGCTGACGTCAACAGGGCCGCTGTGATGATCGTGGCGGCACCCCAAGCCAGGAAGCCGTGGGCAGTGTCGCGGAAATACACTTCATCAGTCTGGACGCCCGCCCATTTGGTGCGAAGCCGGCCGGCCAAATAGCCGCCCATGCCGGACGCGGCGATTTGCGTGAACGTGAGCCAAAGAATGGTTGCGACCCCGATCGTGGCCGCGGTCGCGCCCTCGCTCGCCCAGGGGCTGATCGAAGAAAGACCTAAGCCCGTTCCGAGGAGTAGAAGAATCAGAGAAAGCGAAGCGGCACCCACTGCGCCAGCGAAGATCGCTCCCCATGACACTGCGCTTCCTGCTGCGAGGTTTTCAGATTGCGCCGCGGCGATCCGAGGATCTCGCGGCGTTAGCGTTGAATTGTCTCTGTAGTCCGCCATTGCAGTCCTTGTTGTGGAGCACGGAATGTCGTTCTCCCACGCAGCGGCAATGGTCGTCCCGTCACGCGCTTTCAAGTAGTCCACATGCCTACGGCCTCGTGCTAACTCCACAGTAGCGGATAGTCGCGCTGAGGGATCGCTCGCATCTCAGCCGTTCTGGCCGACAAACCTCGTACCAAAGAGCGAATCGGGCACCGCTGCAACCGCCACCCCAGTGTCGGCGCACTGTCCCACAGCTGATACGTAGGCACAGGTGCATCTTCGTGCGATGGGCAAGTCGCCGAGCATCTCGTCGCCTGCCCGCCTCCCTTATCGACTGGATGCCTTCGATGAACACCGCCAGTGTGCAGCGCACCGTCTTCTTCATCCTGCTTGCAGGAGTGACCATCGGATTCCTATGGATCCTGCAACCGTTCTTCGGCGCGGTGATGTGGGCGATCGCCTTGGCCATCCTTTTCAGTCCGTTGTACAGGAGGCTGAGCAAAGCCATGGGCCGACGCAGGTCGCTCGCGGCGTTGGTGACGCTTCTGCTGTGTACGGTGGTTGTCGTGTTGCCCCTCGCCGCGGTCGGCGCTTCCCTGGTGCAGGACATCATGGTGTTGAGCGACAAGATCCAGTCGGGACAGTTGAACTTCGCCGCCTATTTCGAGCAGATCGTCGCCGCCTTCCCACGCTGGCTGACGAATCTGATGAACCGCTTCGGCCTCGGCAACATGACGGGCGTCCAGCAGCGGATCGAAGGCCTGGCGGCCCAAGGCAGTCAGTTGCTCGCAGCCCGAGCGCTCAGCGTCGGGCAGAACACGTTCGAGTTTGTCGTGAGCTTTGGGGTGATGCTCTATCTGCTCTTCTTCATGCTGCGCGACGGCGCGGAGTTGTCGAAGACAGTGCGCGATGCCTTTCCTCTCGCCAAGCCCCACACGCACTACTTGCTGAACAAGTTCACGACCGTGACGCGCGCCACCATCAAGGGAAACGTCGCCGTGGCGGTCGTGCAGGGGGGACTTGGCGGCCTGGCCTTCTGGTTCCTCGGAGTGCAGGGCGCGCTCGTCTGGGGAGTCCTCATGGCGTTCCTGTCGCTGTTGCCCGCCATTGGCGCAGCCCTGATCTGGCTGCCTGTGGCGCTGTACCTGCTCGCCATCGGTTCCGTGCTCAAGGGCGTTGGTCTCATCGCGTTCTGTGTCGTGGTGATCGGCTTGATCGACAACTTGTTGCGCCCCCTTCTGGTCGGCAAGGAAACGCAGATGCCCGACTACATCGTCCTGATGTCCACCATCGGGGGCATGGCAATCTTCGGTATCAATGGTTTCGTTCTCGGCCCGGTCATTGCGGCGTTGTTCATGACAGCTTGGTCGCTGTTCGCCGACATGAGGCAAGCAGACACGGAGGCGGCCGTGGTGGACCGACGGTCCAACGCCGATCGGGTCGACGGGGGGGCGGGTGTGGCGCTCACAGTGCCTTCAGAACCTTGCACGCCGGCGATGGTGCAGGCACCTTTGACCGCTGACATGCCATTGGTGTCGCAACCCTTCAAGCTCCACCGCGTCGATCCAGTTCCGGCTGGGTGATCCGCGTGTCGGGGACGACAGGCACAACTGCGAGCAGACCTTGAACGCCATCCGGATTTCTTTAGCGCGACTCCCACCAATCGGACCGCAACCTCAGGCCCATGCGTCCGCCCACTGCTGCGCTTGGAGCATTGAACATGGAGCTTGCCATTCGCGTGTTGTGCGGCATCCCGTCACGCGCATCCCCAGACATCGGGCGAACTCACCAACTATCCAATAGAGGCCACACGCATCGCATGCCAGCGCGGACCTCGTGTTCGACAAGGTCCGCAGGGCTGGAGAAACGCTTCGAGTCTGTCCGCACAGGCACCGCAAAGCCCGGTGAGGCCAGCGGGTACGTGTTTCGCGGATCTGAGTTCGCGCGGCGCGCGAGCGCGAGTTGCAAGCAGCAACGCTGGTCGTTGTCCTTGTCAAGCCTTCTAGGTGCCAGGTCACCAAAGCCAAAGCGGCTGTCGACAGCCTAGCGGCTCCGCTTCTGCGACTTCGCAGGGCCACTTGTCCAAATCGCCGCCCATGGCTTGCAAGGTTCAACCGATCGCCCGCCTTAGCTTCCCCGGTAAGTCGCCTTCGCCTCCTCGGCCGCTTGGATCTCAGTCCACTGGGAGGGCTTCGCCCTCTGCTCGATGAAGCTCCAGCGGTACCCATGGTCCATGATCTCATCGACACAGATCGCGATTCGGCGGATCGAGGTAGGCATGGACCACGTACACATCGAGGATCAAGGACGGCGCGCGCAAGCTGAGCTGCGAGGTTGACCGCGAATTCTCTCGTACACCCTCAACGAGAAGTGCACCTAAGTATTACGTTCACATCCGTTCTCTTCCTCGCTCGGCTTCCGTTCTCAAGCTCCCCGCGAGTGAAACAAGACTTACACACGAGGTGGCGACACCGGCCGTGCCAGGCGTAGGATTCCCCAATGGAAACCAATCGCGACCGCATCGAGGTTTTCGCCGATCTGGCTGTGATGTCTGGCCTTCTCAAAGCCGGCGACGCAATTCCGGCCGCTGTTCAGATTTTCGCTGAAAGCGTGGTCGCTGAATGCGCGGTGCTCGGCGATGACTACGGCAGCGAAGATGAGACGGCGGGCGACCAGATACGCGCGAGCCTCCTAACCAGAGACTAGCGGTCAGCGTCAACAACAAGGCTCATTTCAAGAAGAACCTTGGCGGTTTCCTCATCCGTGGGGATCACGTTCGTCCGGGCACCCATCCAACGCGTGCAACGGGCCCCCCTCTTTTCAAGGCAACGTAGTCTGCGAGACCGCACCGGGCGGTTCCACAGACTCATCCCCCGAAGAATTCACTGTTGTCCACAGAATCGCCTCGCAACGCGTCCATCACTGTGCCGGCGTCGGGATGGGAAGGCGTGGCCGGGCCGAGAAGCCGAACGAAGCATCCTGCACGCAAGGAGGCACCCGAAACGACACACTCCGACAGAGGCGCGGACTTCGAATACCGCGGCTGGTCCGTTCATGTCGAAGCCACTGGCTCGAGCAGGAGTCCGGCGCATGCCGATCTGCATTACCGAGGCACGTGCAGGCTATGCATCGCGATCCCGAGCGAAGGCATGGATCCGGCCTGCATCGGCTGGGCCCTGGATTCGAGGGCCTGCAACTTCATCGATGAATGGTCGAGCGAAACGCAGCGCGACAACACGTTCGAAGAGTTGTAGGTCGATCGCGTAGCGATCACGTGCGCTGCACGTTCGACATTTCCGCAAGCCCTCCTTTTCTCTGCCTTTCCTCTCTTCCTGCTCTGCCGGTTTTGGGCGCGCGACGTCATGCCTATGCCAGGGAGGCGAGCGACGGCGCGGTAGACATGCATGCAAATGTCGAAGGACGCGAAGGCGTAGGACATAGGCGACCCGAAGTCGAGGCTGGCGCTTCGCGCAGGCGTCGGCCGCGCACGCCACAGTCGATCGGCGGCCGTCGGTCGACGAAAGGTTAGATGAACAATCCACGAGATGGATCCACGAGCGCTCACGCAACGCGCGGCGCCAGCCCTGCTGCGTCGCGTGGTCGCCGGCTCCATCTTGGTTGCGCGGGATGGAACATGCCGCCCGCCTTCGCGTCCGCGTTCGACGCGGGGCCCTCGCACCTTGCCCGATATGCCAGTCGCTTCCATGCCGTAGAGATCAACAGTTCGTTCTACCGGTCGCATCGCTGGCAGACCTACGAGCGCTGGGCAGGGAGCACGCCACCCGACTTTGCCTTCAGCGTCAAACTCCCGCAGGCCATCACACACGAGCTGCGCCTGGTTCGCGCAATGCCGGCATTCGATGTGTTCTGGGATCAGGTCCAGGGCCTCGGCGAGCGACTGCGCTGCCTGCTGGTTCAGCTCCCACCCAGCCTGGCCTTCGACTCGCGTGTGGCGGGCCGCTTCGGCGCAGCGCTGCGCCGGCGCTACGCAGGACCGGTGGCAATTGAGCCGCGTCATGTCAGCTGGTTCACCCCGGAAGTCGATGCGCTGCTCGCGAGCTGGCGCTTCGGCCGCGTGCTGGCCGACCCGGTGCGACATGAGGCGGGAACGGCACCGGGTGGATGGCCGCAGACCGTCTACCTGCGGCTGCACGGGTCGCCGCGCATGTACTGGTCACGTTACGAGGACAGCCTACTCAGCTTGCTCGCGCCGCGGCTGGCGGCGGCGGCGGCGGGCGCCGAACACTGCTGGTGCATCTTCGACAATTCCGCAGCCGGCGAGTCCGCCGGCGACGCGCTGCGGCTCAACGCGATGCTGGCAGGTGTACCGGGTGTGGAAAGCGAGGCCGCCGTCTGAGCCACTCGACACGGCGCAGCGGTCCGGAATCGATGCCGGTATCGCGGCAGTTGCGCCATACCTTCAGAAGGCCGCGCGGGCGCGAGCGCCCTGAATGTTGGCGAGCAGCTCGGACAGGCCCACGGGCTTCACCAAGTGGGCCGCGAAACCGCTCTCGGCGGATCGCTTGCGATCGCGCTCCTGGCCGTAGCCTGAAAGCGCGATCATCGCTGGCGCGCCAGAGCCTAGGCGCTTGTGCAGCTCCCGGGCGAGCTCGTAGCCATCCATGACCTGCAAGCCGATGTCCAGTACTGCGACCTCCGGAGCGAAGGCGATTACAGAGGCGAGCGCCTCGACCGGCCCGTAGGCGACGAGCACTTCGTGACCGAAGTCTCTCAGCAACTCGCCGGTCGAGTCAGCCGCGTCCCTATTGTCATCAACCAGCAGGATTCTTCCCGGGATTCGCAATACGTCCGCCGGCGCCGGCTCACCCATCTCGGAAGCTGCCGGCGCGAGCTCCGGTGCGCGGACAGGTAGAAGCGGCAAAGCGACCCGGAACACGCTGCCGAGACCTTCGCCCTCGCTCGACGCCGAGATGGTGCCTCTGTGCAGGTTGACGAGCGCGCGAGACACCCCGAGTCCCAACCCGAGGCCGCCGGGCGCCACTTCTTTGCTACGACCACCCTGAACAAACAGCTCGAAGATGCTGCCAAGGAGTTCGGGGGCAATGCCGATGCCCTCGTCCCGCACCTCCAGCAGGGCCTCTCCGACGCCGTTCTGGAGAAGCAGCTCGACGTGTGCGCCTTTCGGGCTGTAGGCCGATGCGTTGTTGAGAAGGTTGCAGGCAACTTGGGTCAAGCGCGCCTCGTCACCGTCGACCATCACAGGGAACTCCGGCATATCCATCGTCAAATCTTGGCTCTTGCCCAACATCCGAGGCCGAGCCATCTCAGCTGCCTTCGCCGCCACGTCGCGCAGGTCGACCGCCGAGCGCCGCAAGTTGATCTTGCCGGAGGTCACGCGAGACACATCGAGCAAGTCGCCGACGAGGCGGTCGAGATGGCGCGCTTGCCGTTCGACGATTTCGACGCGTGCGAGCGTCGGGCCCGAGGGGTCGCGACGGACCAGTTCGACGGCAGCAAGGATCGGCGCCAGAGGGTTGCGCAGCTCGTGCCCCAGCATGGCCAAGAAGGTGTCCTTCGCGTCATTGGCGGCCCGCGCCTCGTCGCTCGCCGCCCGGTCGCGGGCGGCGGCCAGTGCCTGGACGGAAGCCAAATGATCGGACTGCTCGATGCGCACGAGGGCCGCTCCCAGGCCGGAGCACACGTGGTGCAAAAAGCGCAAGTCGCGATTCGAATAGGCACTCGAGCCTTCGATGCATAGCGCCCCTAGCGGCTGCGCCACATTTCCAAGGGGATAGGCGAGAGCAAACATGGGCTGGCCGGATGCGGCCGGGGAACCCGACGCCATGGCCTTTTCAGCCAGGCCGCGAGTTGGGCAAATGTGATCATCCGCCATGACGGCCAGTCCCTCGTCGCCGGAGCGCATCGAAAGCCAACGATCCCCCCCGCCAACCCGCAGGGCAAGCACGCAAGCGTCGAAGTCGAAGAGCCAGCGCATCCGCTCGCCAACGACGCGAGCAACCGCGTCGGCGTCGACGAGCCCTGCGCACTCGGAGACAACTCGAGCGCAAGATTCAGCCGGGTGATCTCGCGCAGTTTGTCCACGACTTAGAGCTGACCGAACATCTCGTCAGGCGGCACGGCGGTGGCGTCGGCGACGATATTCGCGTAGACCGCCAGGGCGGACATGGAGATGAGCTCCATGATCTCCGACTCCCGCAAGCTGTGGGAGCGGAGATGGTCAAAGTCAAGCTTGGTCAGGGCCTGAGGTTGGCGGGCGCACTTGATGCCAAACTTGATGATGTCACGTGCCTTGACGGGATCGACGTCTTCAACGTTGGTCGACAGCTTCTCGAGCGTCTCCTCGTCGACTCCGAGCATCCGGCAGCATGCGAGGTGGGCAGCTTCGCAATACTGGCACTTGCGATCGGCGGAGATAGCAGCGAAGACCATCTCCTTCAGGGTGCGTGGAAGCGACCCGCCTACGAGTGTGTTCTGAACGAGCCCCCAGGTTCCGCTCGCCGCGGCCAGGGAGTGGCCTTGGACCTTGATGAAGTTCGGCGCGGAGGGAAATCCCATGCGACGTTGGAAGTCTAGGTAGAGTGCGCACACTTCTTCGCTAGCCTCTCGGGGTTCAACGATTTCGAGGTGGGACATGGTGGAAGAGGTGCGACTTGTTATCGGGAACCAATCGAAAGCGGCGCATGCTGCGCGGCTTGCTCAGGGCATCTAGGCCGTATGCCAACACCTTCAGATCGCGCGGCAACGAGCGCCTCATCATGACAGCTTTAAACCGAAGCCCGTGTCTCCAGGGGCGACTTCGTCTTGTAGGCCGTTGCTTGCGGCACCGTTACGCAGGTCGGGAAGGTGTGGGAGGAGAACCCCGTTTCCCGTGGCCATGGTGCGCAGTCGCGCGGCGAGTCGCGAAGCTATTTCGCCTCCGCCGGGTGGGCGGCGCAGGCCTTGCGAACCTCTTCCAGTGCCCCTGCACTGACCTGTCCGCAACCTCCAGACCATTGCGGTCCGGCGGAAAGCCCGGCCCGGGATCGAAGGCGAAGGCGCTCCCGACGGTTCAGCTCGATCTGCGCCGGTATCCGAGGCACAGCAGCCGTATGCCAACCGTTCCCGTCCACTGCGGTCTAAGCGCTGGCGGCGATCGGCTTCTGACGGTCGCCGCGAGGCAGCAGCTTGATCGCCGGCTTATCCACTGTGGCCACGCTTGCCTTGGCTGGAACCATGGCAGCGCGGAAGCAACGAGAACACGAATGGATTGCTCAGGCGGTACATGCCGAAGGGCATGGACATCTCCGGGTTCTCACAGCTTCAACTCAACGCGATCGCGAGACAATTGAACGAGAGGCCGCGCAAGACGCTCGGCTTCCATACACCCGCTGTAGATGTTCGGCGAATGTGTTGCATCGACCGGTTGAATCCGCAGCCCTGCCCTGCCGTTCGACAGCGCCCGTCGTACGCAGCTGTGCAGCAGCAGAAGGCGACCTCGAACTTGGACCGCAAACCGGAACTGTCGGGGCCAGAAGGAGGCATTGGCCACAGCCCTTGCTCCGGCAGCAGAAATTCACTGCCGCCGCAGGGGCGAAGCCATACAAATCGATTGGCAGGACGCGGCTGGCTGGCCTACATTGGTCTTCCACCCACCACGAGGATCGCAACATGCCTATTCGCATCGCATCGCTGACCCACCGCATCGCGAGGAACGGCGCGAAGCTTCACCAGGCGACCATGGACCGCGTCCACTCGCTGGGGGCGGACCATGAGCCGTCCGAAGCCGAACAGGCGCTGGTCGAGGAGCGCCGCCTGCTCAAAGAGGAGCGTGCAAAGCGCCAAGCGCAAGCGCAGCAGCCGAGGGCGAAGGCCGTCGACAAGCTGGTGAGGACGCACCACCCTCAGGCCAAGGAGAAGCCCAAGGAACAAAAGGAGCCCAAGGAGGCCAAGAAGGCCAAGGCTGGCAAGGCCCACAGGCCCTCGCGTGCCGAGAAGCACGCTGCGCAGGCGGCAGCCCTGCAGGCAGCGAGTAGAGCGCCGAAGAAGTCGGCGAAGACCTGAGAAGGCCGTCAGGCACCGCGCGGAGCGCGGACGCGTTCTTCCGAAAACAGGCGGAGCACGAATCGCCCTGCTTCGGTGTCGCGCGGGCTCCGCACCTCCTCGCGCATGGCAGGCGGCCCTTCGTCGAGCACAGGGCAAACGGGACTGCATCCTGCCGCAAGCTGCATCGGTGACGTGGGCGCGGCGGCTGCTTCGGAGCTGTCGCTAGGACCGCTGCGGGCCCTCTTGTCAGTCGTCGACTCCAGTCGACGGCAGGTGGGACAGCGGAAGCGATCCATCGTCGGTGGCGTCGACCCTGCTATCCATCTTGAACGTTGGCTCCTGTCTCGACCGGCGCGCCGCAAGGCGGGTCGTCGAAGTCCAGGAGCGAGAAGGCGTGAACCAGATCGGGCACGGAATCAACGGGCAGTCTCCGCAATGCCAACTTCCTATGGTTCTGAATGGTGCGCTCGGCAACGCCGAGGCGATGTCCCTGTTGCGATGGCCTTCGCAGACAAATCGCGCGACCACCCGTTCCTGATGGGTCAGGGATCCATATCGTTCCTTTGGGAAGGCAATTCTGGACGCCCTGCTGTGCTGCCTGCGACCATTCACAAGAGCCATCTCGACGGCCTCGCGCAGCACGGGTTCCGCGACCGGTTTGATCAGGAAGTCCGAGACGCCAACCTTCATCGCGGCGATGCTGCCGGCAGGGCTTGGGCGCGTCGCGAGGACGACCGCGGCGACCCCGTGGGTGGCGGCGTACGCCAGCGAGCCGGGAAGCGCCTTCAGGTTTCCGGGGACATCGATGTCGACGAGAACGTAGCCGACCTCGGGACCCCGTTCCGGTTCTTGGGTCGCGCACGCGATGAGGTTCTCGCACGCGTAACGCGATGCCCCTCCCGATGAAGCGATCGCGAGAGCAGCCTCGGAATTGCGGTCGGACCCATCAATTGCACGACAGCCATCAGCAGTTCCAGGACAGGAAATCGATCCGGCGCAAGCGCCAGCGCCCCGCGACCCACTGCGCCGTCCCGATTCGAAACATCCGTCATCGGGGCGAGGTTCGCCATCAGGTGCAAGGGTTGGGCTGAGGCCGTCTTCGGTGGTCGACGGTCCTAGGAGGCGCCGCGTCTGCCGGACGAGTCCGCTCGCTTCATGGCTTGTCGCGCGCGCTGCGCGGCCAGAAGCAGCCAATTGCCCTTGGGGGTGCCTTGGCGCGGGCGGTGGCCGTCAGGGTAGTGAAACCGCATGAGCTCGTCGCGGCCCTTCGCCGTAATCGCAAGGACCCTGGCGGCGCACTCGGGGGGCTCATCCATTAGTGCAAGCACCAAGCCGGCCTCGCGCAGGATCTGGATCGCATCAATATCCTTGACTACGTTGAACGACTTGGGAAGGGGCGTGGCAGCAATCTGCCTCAAGAATTCAACGGACATGGCATCTCCTCTTATGCTTCGAATCAGCGCGCGTAAGACTAGCGCGCGCTCGCCGCGGTTTGGGTCGGCGCCACCGACAAGTTGTTGTCGGTGGCCGACCTACTTGCCGTTTACCCGTCCACGTGTATGCGCCTTGGCTGCGCATGCTCAGCTTTGGGAATCTTCAGAATCAACACGCCCTGCACAAGCTTTGCCGTCACATTGGAGGGATCCAGTTCCTGGCTCAGCCTGAACGTTCGGCGAAAGCGTCCCAAAGCCACCTCGGTATGAGTGGATTGAAGGCCCTCCGGCACCGGGAGATCGAGTTCGGCCTCGATCGTGAGCGTGTCCGCTTCGGTTTGGATTTGCAGCTTGTCCTTGGACACCCCTGGCAGGTCTGCGTGGAGCGTGATGCCCGTGCTGTCTTCCACCACGTCGACGGCTGGCGTCAGAGCCGCCGCGCTGTAAGCAGAGGTGTCCTTTGCCATCGCACCCAGGGTGCCGGGCTTTCGGGTTTCAAGGTCGTTCATGATGATGGCTCCTTTCACTGAATGGCGACGCGTCGGGGCTGGCTCGATGCGCGGCGTTGGACGGTGATTCGCAGTACGCCGTCCCGGTAAGTGGCGGTGAGCGCCTCCGGGTCGGCATCTTCCGAGAGGGCTATCACCCGACGGAACGGTCCTTCGAACCGTTCGTTGATATGAACCGCAACGTCTGCTTCGTCGCCGGGTTGCAAGGGTTCACGCTTGCCGGCAATGGTCAAGATTCCTCGGTCGAGTGTGACCTCCAGAGCATCCGGGTCCAGGCCAGGGGCGAACGCATAGATCTCCAAAGTCTGGGGCGTGCCCCCGACGTTCAGGGCTGGGAAGCCGCGACCGAGGCCACGAATGGTGGGAGACGGGTCCAGGGCCTGCTGCATATCGCGCTGCAGGCGATCTATCTCGGCAAACAGGTCACGCGGGAAAAGTGATCGATACATGGCGAGTACCTCCATTCAGGTTGAACAGAGCACCGGAGGCGTCTCCGGCGCTTCCGATCAACGAAGTAGGAACCGCGCACCAATTTTCAAGAGCGCCTACGCAACCCGCCATATCACGGCACAGGTCGAAAAGTCGCGACACCAGACGTGAACGCCTACCTGGCGCTGGGCGAGCCCCGGGGGCCCTACTGCGGCACGGAAGAACCTCAGTCGCGCGTCGCCTCGCTTCGGAGCTCGCTCGGCGGCGAGCCTGGGCAGAATTAGGTGTCCAGCCCAACACCATCCGCACACCATCCCACTGGATGGTGATAGGATGGCGACATGACTTCAAACACTGTCGTTCGGCTTCCTCCCGCCAAGGTGGCCGAATCTGAAAAGATCACCATCAATCTGGGCTTTGTCGATCTCGGTCACATCGACCTCCTGGTCGCCGAGAGCTTCTACGCGAATCGGACGGATTTCATCCGCACCGCCATTCGCAACCGGCTGGCCGCACACGGCGATGCCCTCAAGCAGGCAGTTGCCCGAAAGCTGCTGGTGCTCGGCCTCCAACACGTCTCGGCGGCCGATCTCGAAGCCGCACGAGCTTCGGGGCAGAAGTTGCAGATCCGTGTGCTCGGTCTCGCGAGCTTCGGTCACGACGTGACCCCCAAATTGGCCTTGGCTGCCATCGAATCCATCACTGTGCTCGGAGCGCTGCAGGCAAGCAGCGCTGTCAAGACTGCGCTCGCCGGACGAATGTAAGCGCGCAATAAACCACGCCCTTCCTTCGAGCGCGACGAAGTGTGAGGCTACGTACCCATGTACAAGAACGTGGGCACGTAATGTCAGAGTTGATTTCGGATTTG
>NZ_JASZYR010000030.1 GCF_030316855.1 Variovorax sp. J22P240 | reverse complement strand
ATCGACGTCCTTGAAGCCGAACTCGATCGGCGAGCTCGTGTCCGAACTCTGGACAACGACGGGGTCGCTTGTTCCAACGAATGCCGCGCCACCGTTTCCGCCGCCCCCGCCGCCGCAGGAAAGGAGCAAGCCCAGGGACAAGGTGAGAAGACCGCGAGGCAAAACTTTCTTCATCACTTCATTGTCAGCGTCAATCTTGCTAGCTGACGTCCGAACGTGTCCCTTCTGTCTTCGATGTGTACAAATCCCCACTCCAATACGCTCGGTTGCGTCTGTTGCAGACTGACTGATTGCGCTACTCATTTGATGGATATTCGCGCGCAAGGTACCTCAGGGGCGCGCGGGCAAGCCCACAGTCGCTGGCCTGGGATCGAGAGTCACAGATGTCGGCCCCTGGAGATGGCTGCAGAACACGGGCAACGCGGGCGATTGAACGAAGCGATGCCGATCCACCCGAACATCTCAGTCGAGCTGTCGTGGCGTCGGTTTGCCGTGCGGCTCAGCCATCACACAGGTCTTGTGAGCCGATTCGGCACTGCAGACGCACTCATCCCTCGGTCCCGATCAAACGCCGCCGCCCCATCCACATGTTCGACAGCGCGAACAACGTGACGATCTGCACCTATTCTTCGCCAGCCCTCGGTAGCGCATGGTGAAGCCGAACTCCTGTTTGGTCACACGCAATAAGTGCTCGGCCATGGCTCAGATGCTGGTCTTCATCTGCTCCACGCACTCGGCCGCGGACTCCGGCTCGATGAAGGAGTTGAGCATCCTGCGCTTGCCCGGACGCATCGCCCTATGCGACGTCGCCTCCGGGCTTCGGCATGCCCGTGCCTCGCCTTGTGATCCGGTGTCGCCGAAGGCCACCTGCTCTTCACCAGCAGCAGTGCTCCGCCGACGTTGATGTCGCTCACATTGGTTGCGGTGCCCACCGCCGTGTGCGTTAGGCCCGAGGCGGCATCCGCACCCACGTGCGCTTTCATCCCGAAGCACCATGGAAGAGCTCGGGCAAGCTGCGCGAAGCCGGCGGTGGAGGCACTATCGGAAGCTCGCATCGCACGCCTGGAGGGCGACGGCAAGTTGAGCGTTTTCAAGGTCGATTCGCCGAGTGCCAGCGGACCTCGCCGCGAGAGGACGCGCCCCCTCTTACATGACCCGCATCCGATCCATGGCGCGACCGGTCACTAGTTCATGCATACAGGGTTGAGCTAAAAAGAGGCCGCAACCCATGCTTGCGGCCAAAGTTCCGTTCGCTCACTGAGGTCAAGCTACTGGCGGATCATTCTCGCGTCCGAAATGCCGGTGCTGGCCCATGGCCCCAATGAAATCGGCGATGGCCTCGTCTGCAGCAGACGCGTCGGCAAGGATCAGTCCAGGGTCCGCAGAACCATCGGGCATGGTCATCGGAATCTGAGCTTCGGCGAGCAGTGCTTGCGATGAACCGAAGGCCAGGATGGTTTTGCAGTGCCAGTATTGAACGCGCAGAAACTCGAGCGTGTGCGCGTCCGCGTCCAGGCTCGCCACTGCATCTTCTCCGTCCGGAAGCACCAGGGCGTCGAATAGGAAGCCCGGCGAGTTCTCCATGGTTGCGTCGGCGGCGAACTTCTCGCCGCCGATGCCCACGTAGGTTCCGAGCCGCGGCGCGACGAGTCGCGGCACCGCACCTGCCGCCACCAGAGACGAAACGAGTTTGCCAAGCGACTTGCCTTCAACGCCGTTGGCGACAAGGACCGCGATCTTGCGCGTGCGGATGCCGCCATCACCTGGCCGCGCCAACAACGACAAGGCCGGTGAGTTCTCGACCTCGGGTGTCGCGGGGTTCTCGAGCGCCTTGGGCAGAGGTGCCGGCAGGTCCATCCCCAGGTCTTGCGCGAGGCGCGCCGCTAGATCGGGCGAAGCGTTCAGCAGGCTCGCGACGACGCGCTCGCGGATCGCCGGCACGGTGACCTTCGACAACTCGAAGCGGAACGCGTTGCCGATGTGAGCTTTTTCCACTTCCGACTGGCTCTCGAAAAACAGCCGCGCCTGGGTGTAGTGATCCGCGAACTTCTCGGGCTTGATGCGGACCTTGTCCGCGCTCTCTTTTGCATCGATGCGCCGTGCCACGCTGGTGAAGCCCTGGGCCGCCCCGGCTTGGAAGGGGCATCCGCCAGCGAGCGAGTTGGGCTCGTAGGCCACGCGTCCGCGGTGGATCGCCTGGCGATGCATGCCGTCGCGCTGATTGTTGTGCACTTGAGCAATCGGCGCATTGATCGGAAGCTCGTGGAAGTTCGGCCCGCCCAGGCGGCTGATTTGCGTGTCGACGTAGGAATGGATCCGGCCTGCCAGCAGCGGGTCGTTCGTGAAGTCCAGGCCCGGCACGATGTGGGCGGTGCAGAAGGCCACCTGCTCGGTTTCGGCGAAGAAATTGTCGGGGTTCCGATTCAGGACCATGCGCCCAACGATCTGCACCGGAACCAGTTCCTCGGGGATGATCTTGGTCGCGTCCAGGATGTCGAAGCTGAACTGTTCGGCCTGCTCTTCGGTGAAGATCTGCAAGCCCAGTTCCCACTCCGGATACTCGCCGGCCTCGATCGCCTCCCACAGGTCCCGCCTATGGAAGTCTGGATCGGCACCGGAGATCTTCACGGCTTCTTCCCAGACCTGCGAGTGCGTACCAAGCTTCGGCTGCCAGTGAAACTTGACGAGCACCGATTCTCCCGCGTCATTGACGAGCCGGAAGGTGTGGACGCCGAACCCCTGCATCATCCGATAGCTGCGTGGAATCGCGCGGTCCGACATCAGCCACATCAACATGTGCGTGGACTCCGGCATCAGCGAGACGAAGTCCCAGAAGGTGTCGTGGGCGCTGGCAGCCTGCGGCATCTGGTGATGCGGCTCCGGCTTCACCGCATGCACCAGGTCGGGAAACTTGATCGCATCCTGGATGAAAAAGACCGGCATGTTGTTGCCGACTAGATCCCAGTTGCCTTCATCGGTGTAGAACTTGACCGCGAATCCCCGCACATCACGGGCTGTGTCCTTGGAGCCGCGCTCGCCCGCGACGGTCGAGAAGCGTACAAAGACTGGCGTGATCTTGCCGGCCGCCTTGAATGGGGCAGCCTTGGTGTATTGGGTCAGGGGTTCATAGCACTCGAAGAAGCCGTGCGCAGCCGACCCACGCGCATGGACGATGCGCTCGGGAATGCGCTCATGGTCGAAGTGGGTGATCTTCTCGCGCAGGATGAAGTCTTCGAGCAACGCCGGACCGCGCGCGCCTGCCTTGAGCGAGTTCTGGTTGTCGGCGATGGCTACGCCTTGGTTGGTGGTCAACACCTGCCCGCTGGAGTCCACACGGACGCGATCAAGCGTGTCGATCGTGGCATTGACACCTTCAAGTGCCACGGTGCCGGTCTTGCCGGAGAAGTTCTGTTCGGAGAGCGTGCTCCCGGTAGGCAACCTCGAAGGAGGACTCACGTTGGCGCCGACCGGCGGTGTCGGCGCGTTCGCCTCTCCGTATTCCATGGGCTTGTTCGCGTTGGCAAGCATGCCGCGAGCAAGCTCCTGGGTGTCGATCGCCTTTTGGGCGGGCGGGTCACCTTTGCCCGCGGCGGGCGGGGCGGGTGAGGCGGGACCGCTGTCGGTGTTTCGTGCCGCGGCGCGTGCCGCATCGAGTTCGGCTGGTGGGGTGGAGGGTTTTTTGGTGGCCATGGCGGTCTCGTTCAAAGGGAGCGCGAGCGTAGGCGTCACTCACCCCGACCTATGTAGGAAATCGTCTCGCTTCAAGTGGTCCTTATTCGACTCCGACGGCTTCGATATCGCTGGGTCGACCGCTACGGCTCGGCCTTCCGGGCGCTGGCGTTCCTGTTTGCGCGTCTGTGCCCTGGCTGCCTGATATTCGCCGGCGGCCGGCGGCCGGCGACCGTGCCCGGCGATGTGACGCCATCGTCTTACAGGGAAGTCGGAATGTGTCAGCCACGCTGTTTAGACACAAGGAGCACCCGATGACCCAGCCCCAGAAACCCGAACCCACCGAAGAAGAAGTCGAGGCCCTGATCGAGAAGGCTCGAACCGAAGCGCAACTGCGCGTGGCCGATGTCCATGTCGAAGAGGGCACAGTCAGGTCCGAGAAGGCGCAGAACTCTCCGCATTCGGACGACCACGACTAACGCGTTCACGGGTCGACAAGTAGCATTCGCCGGTCAGGCCACAACGCTCAAGATCCGGCGAAACCGGAAATGAACGGTAGCGCGAGGCGCTCAGCGGCTGACGCCGTTCTCTCTAACGCATCGCCGACCTCGAAGGCACGACCACTACAAGACCTTGGCCGCCGCCCAATCACCTGGATCGGCCATGTCGGCCGGTCCGTAGCGAGTATGTGCCTGCTTCGAGCGTGAGTTCGAACAGCTGATCGGGCACAGCGGAGGCAGCTAGTCGACTTCCACCTGCAGCGTCTGGCCCGGGGGTCACCAGCCCCCGCGCCAACTATCGGCCTTGGTCCAGAACCGCAGCGCCTTGTCGCTCGGCACCGTCACACTGCTCGGCGGAATCAGGCTTCAGGGCGATCCGCTGTTCGACCAGTCTCCCATCGCGACAATCTGCGATCGGCCCCATGCCTTCAGACAGACTCGACGCCGTAAGTCAACGGCGCGGAAGACTCATCGACGCGCGCCCTTGGCGACTCGGTCATTTATCAATGCACGATCAGCGTCGTTCGCGTGCCGCATTGCGAAGCTCGCGAATCTGATCGTGGCTCTTCTGAGCTCCTTCAGCCTGCTTTCGGATCACTTCGCGAACATCGACCGGCAGATTCTTCTTGAGAGCCTTGCGATAGCGCCCAAGACCGGTGTCCTCACCGCGCTCGCAGGACTCCAGGATGGACAGTTCGTCGTCGGCGCCGACGCTACCCTTCACATGAACCCAACCACGATGCATTGCGCCGGCGGCCGTGCCGCCTGACGCTGGTTCGCCGCCGTAGCTGCGGATTAGTTCGATCAGTTGGATGCCGGCCTGGCGGCACCCATCGGCGCGACGCGCAAAGAGCTGCTTCGCGTTGGCGTTTGCGACCTCCTCGGCGCAGGCACGGAAGCCGTATTCGCCGTCGCGAGCGTTTTCAAGCAAATCATTCAGGATGTCGACGAGATCGTCATTGGAGAGGTCTTCCTGCGGAGACTCGCGCTCGGCGAACTCTCCGGCGTAGTAGGTTTCGCTGGCCCGGTCCCATGCGGCGCGGGTGGCCGGGCGAGCCTGCGACCAGTCGAGGCGCGAGGCCCCCCGACGGCTTTCCCATTCAGTGGCTAGCGCGGGTTCAACCGCTTCGAAATCGGCGCCGCGCCGATCCCGGCCTGTCCAACCCAGTTCGTAAGCCGGACCATAGTCGTCGTAGGGGCGTCCAGCATCGACATACGTTTCCTTGGCGTAGTTCTCGCGCCAGTAGGCATCCTCCATGGTGGGATTGACGCCTTCGGCCGCGGCCTTGCCGCCGAGGCCGCCTGCCACCGCGCCCGCGACGAGACCGACCACTGTGCCCACGGGACCCCCAAGGGAGCCTGCCGCCGCGCCGGCCAATGCGCCTGCAGCGGCGCCAAGGCCAGTGCCGACAGGGTGCGCCCCAGGGGCGCCGGTGATGGGGTCGCGGTTCGGTTCGCCGTTGCCAAGTTTGCCGTCATCTGTTGCCATGCGCGTCTCCTGAATTTACGTAGAAAGGGGGTTGTTCGCCTGTCCCCAGACGGTTCCTCACTTTGACGACGGCAGTGAGCCCACGTGTCGTCGCAATGTTCTCGCCTCCGTAGGTCTCAATCCCGCAAGGAGGACGCGAAGCGAGCATGCACGGCGCATTTGCCGGGCCGGTCCGTCGAGGGGGAATCGTGCGAAACAAATGCGGCGTGCGCGTCGTCGGGCGTTGAGCCCTCGATGAACAGACCCCACATCGCGGGCCGTTCGAGACGAAAGCCCAATGGTGATCTCCATCACCGCCATGCGATGGCGGAGTACGGGAGTACACGTGTCGGACAATGATGCTGGGTCCGCTGTCCTTCATGACCAGCTCGGGGGCCGGACGCTCGGGTGCAGCGCGAGCGCTTTGGCGCCAGCTCTACGTGCCTCTCGTCCGAATAGATCCGGCTGTGCCGATATTTGTCCTACGAGCCAAGCTGGCGCAAGACTACCGGTACGCGCAATAGGAGTGCCTACTTTGACCAGCGGAGCGCCAGTGCTCCGATGACTTAAGAGGCATTCATATGGCAAATCAATCAGGTCAAAGCAATCCCAATCAGACAGGCAATCAGCCCGGCAACCCTGGCCAGCAGCAGCAGGATCCGGGAAAGCAACAACCGGGGCAAGGCAGTCCAAGCAATCCGGGGCAACAACAGCAAGACCCGGGTAAGCAGCAGACCGGGCAACAACCTGGTCAAGGCACGCAACAGCAACCTGGCCAGAAGCGTTGAGGAAGTTTCTGCCCGGCTCGTCCCGGGCGACCGCTCGTTGGTAGATCAAAGTACCTACCTGGCTCGCCCCCGCTGCTGGGGGCCGCGACGGTCAACCAGAACGACTTCAGCGTCCGGGGCTTGCTTTCGCCTCGCTGAGCGGCTCGGTCATTTTGCTGACTAACATCAACCTGGCGCGCCGCGGTCGCGTCCGCTGAGGGAGATCGGCCTCGTGGCATCGGCCTGAACGTGATGCCGGGCGGTGGGCGTCGCCAAGATCATCGGCGTCGACCCAAACCCGGCGCGCGAGGCGATGGCGCGCAGGTTCGGCATGAGGCACTTCATCAGCCCGAAGGACACGCCCAAGGTGGTGGACGCCATCGTGCAACTCACCGATGGCTGCGCCGGCTACGGCTTCGCGTGCATCGGCAACACGCGTTTGACGCGCCAGGCGCTGGAATGCACATACAAGGGCCGGGGCTGCAGCATCATCATCGGCGTGGCTGAGGCGGGCGCCCCAGCTCGTGACCGGCCGCAAGTGAGAAGGCGTGGCCTCGGCGGCGCACGCTGGCGCACTGACGCGCCGAAGATCGTCGACTGGTGCTTCTGAAAACGTCAGCAATGGGAATGGTGCCAATTGGGCGGTGCAGATCTTGAAACCCTATCACCGTCCCTTTCACTTTTGAATGAGACTGATGGAAGGCGGAGGAACACGTTGTGTTCAAGCGAAGGAATGCTTGGGTCCCTCGATCGTTGTTGCATCAGCGTTCAGGCGCCACCACGTCCTGGTCCAGACTTCGTAACTACGCCGTCGCGGAACTTCGGGTTGTTTTGCATGGTGCGGTACGAGAGCGCCCAGGCGCATGCCAGGACCAGCGGAAACATGAAGAAGGCTCTTGCCAGGTAGTGAGCGAAGGATCCAAGAATCCCTTGCTCAACGCTGTCATAGTCCCAAGCGGCGAGGGTGAATGCGAGACAAGCGGTGATGAACAATGCGACCGCTATTGCGTATGCCAGGGACCTCCAGATCAGCGCGAGCACCTTTTGGCCCTTCGTCGCTGAGGCAGCATGGAGAACATCACTCTTGTCTCTGCGCTCCAGAGTCTTGGGGCGACCCTCCAGATCCTTCTCGACCTTTGCCCTCTCGAGAAGCCGCGTACGCTCCTCAATTTCTTGGATCACATCTGACATTGCATTCTCCTTGACGACGGCCGTCTAATGAGCGTTGGAAACCTCGGAGGGCCTCGGAGGCCATGAACGCGCAGCACAGGCGCCATGGCGAGTGTCGCGGTCTGGATCACCGCGAGCCCGCGGATCTTCAGCATTGCTCCAGCGCGCCACGAGCGTTTAGAGCAGGGGAGCGGCGTTTGGCGTACTCCCCAACACGCGCAGGCCTTATCGCAGATGCTGCCACGCCGGTGGCGTCACGCGCATCACCGTGGCTGCCCGAATAGGTATTCGCCCCCCGCCGATGCGAAACCGGACGAATGGGCATGGCCGTTCCTTACCCTTGCCCAATCGCGGCGCCAACAGAACTGAGCACTTTGCGCGTGCACTGGCGGGGAAGTATGCGCCGCCTTGGTGGTGCCGGTCTGTGCGTTACCGTACATCGGGACGAACGGCTCCCTGGGAGGTGTCGAAGAGTTCGTTCGCGGTCTCTATCGCGCCGAGGAAGTCGCATCCGTTGGTCCCTGGCCACGAGCGTTGGCACCTCCGAAAGGATGGCTCGCAGGTCTTCATGCGTGGCATCGAGGATGCTGCGCATTGCCGCTCGCGACGGATGCGCCGACGACGATGGCGACAAGCTGTTGACGATGTTGCTGCGCCAGCATCGCGGCGAGCGTGTGTGGTCGGTGCACGAGCCCACGGCCGAGGACGAAGACGCACGCCGTAGGCACCGCGAGCTCGCTCGGCGACAAAGGAGCGAACCTCACACACGAACCGCATCGGCTCGCTGCTGGTGCTGCACAACCTGCGCCCGCACGTCATCCTTAGCGGACGCGACTGGGCGCGCTGGTGGGGCAATTGCGAGCAGGTTCCGCCTGTGTTGCGCGCCGAGATCGAGCGCGAGAGCGCACGGCTTGCTTCAAAAATGTCGCGAAATGGCGGTCAGCGCCCACTGGCGACTGAAAGGAACTCGCCACGAACGACAGCAACGCAGCGAAACAAATTTCACTGGATGGTTTCGTTCGCGCATCAGGACCGCCTTCGAAATCGCAATGCCGAGCGCAGTTTCAAGGCTTTGGGTTGACGCATAATCAACAGGTCGTGGTGGGCACGCCCGTGCATGTGTGAAGACACCGCACTTCACAGCGCCCCGGGATGAGCCAACGCAGCTTTGCCAGCGCCGAGGACGCGATGAGATGAGGCGCACGAAGTCGGGAGTCTGCCCGGCCGACGCATTGATCGTCTTCTGGATTTCGAGCGCAGCCTCCACTGCTCCGATTGCAGTCTCGAACATGGGAGCACCGAATCCGCAGTCATATCGGTCACGTGGCCTTGGTGGGATTCGATTTGAGCCTTGAAAACGCTGCGCCCAGCATCGAGCGCAACGACCGTGTTGCGCTCATCCCCTGCCATGAGGCGCGAATAGCCCGAAACGTGCGCAACCAGTATTGCCGCCAGGCGCTGCCGAATGCCCGCGTCGTCCATTGCCTGCCTGCCCCAATGCGTTAGAGAGCAGGATCGCAGACCTCAACAGGCAGCGGCGCCATACGTGCGTACGACGACCGCTCATCTTGGTCCCGCTGGTTCGCAAAGCGCCATCGCAGCCCGCGCTGCGCTGCTGTAGGCGCCGGGACCTCGCCCCGCGGGCCTATTCGATGCCCTTGCCGACCGCCGGGTGCAGATCGTAGTCGCGCAGCATCACGGGCTCAACGGAGCCGCCCGCGACGCGTCGGCGCACGGCCGCATCGATCTCCTGTGCGTGAAGCTGGTAGGTCTCCAGCGGCTGGTCATCAATGGCGGTCGACCGATAGCAGTAGTGCAGCGTTTCCTTGCCGATGCTGGCCCCGACCAGTGTGCCATCGACAGGAACCCAGAAATGGACGGCACCCGAGCCCTCATGAAAGAAGGGATCATTCGACATGATCGGTCCTGGAATTGTTTTCGCGGTCATCGATCCAGAGCGAGGCCTTGGTTTCAATGGCGTGGATGGCATCGACGCCCTTGACGAATTGCCTGCACGAGATGATGTGGCACCGGCATGCCTCTTCGAAGTACAGCATCGCCCCGGCCGCCACGGTGCCGTCGAAGGAAACGCTGGTGAGGTGGCTGCGTATCTCCCAACCGTGATAGGAGAGGCGCGTGGAATCGCAGTAGTCCATGGTGTCTTGCTCGAACAGGGGCTGAGCCCAATGTTCCCTTGTACAGCGCGCACCGCCGCTTGTCGGTTCGGCAGCGCACAGACGGTGGGTCAAAGCAATTCCGCATAGCTTTTCCCGTCCGCGGCATAGCAGGCGCAGGCCGTCGCTTCGAGCCCTGGACGATCGAGCACCTTGAGGGTGCCGCGGTTGTACTCGATCAACCCGCTGCGCTGCAGGCCACCGGCGGCCAGCGTGATGCCCACGCGGCGCACGCCCAGCATGTAGGCGAGAAACTCATGCGTGACGTGGAAGCTGTCGGCATGCGCGCGGTCCTGGCTCATCAGGAGCCAGCGTGCGAGGCGTGGTCCGATCTGGTGAAACCGCAGGCACGCCGCCGATGCGGCCAACTGCGACATCGAAACCTGGATGTACCGGTCCAGCACCCGCTGCAGTGGCGCGTTGCGTGCCAGTTCGCGCTGGAAGTCGGCGGTGGTGATTCGCCAAGCCGCGCCGGCGCCTTGCACCAGCGCGCGCAGCGGTGCGATCTCCACGCCGAGTGCGAGGTTGGAGCCCAGCATCCCCTCCCGACCCACCATGCCGACTTCCAGCCCAGGATGCTCGCCAATCCGTGCAATCAGCGAAATGAAGCCGTCGACGGGAAAGTAGGCATGCCGGGTCGCAACCCCCGGCTCTTGAATCACTTCGGCCAGTACCAGTTGAATCGGTTCGCAGATGTCCAACAGGCGCCGGCGGTCGTTGCGAGGGAGCAGTTCGATGAGGTGGTTCTCGATGGCGGCCAAGCATGCTCCGTGTGAGGCGGGAGGACCCACTCTGCGCGCTATTGGCCGGTGCGACTGTCTGCCACCGTACAGACGGCAGTCCGAGGGCGCCCTACAAGTGAGCTTTGATCCTCACCCGCCGGAAAGGTCTCCATGCAAAACCTCACTCAGCCCTTCGTCAAGCTTTCCACCGCGAATGCGGAACTCATCACGCGCTTTGCGCAGTCCCAGGAAATGGTCGACCTGGTCAACACCAGCGCTCAAAAGTACATGGAGCTGGCACAGAAGACCTTCGGAGGGGAAGCCGCCTCCGGGGCCCAGGCCGACCTGATCCGCAGTCTCACTGATAACTATTCGACCTTCGCGCGAGAGCACGCCGAGAGCCTCATGGGGATGGCTGCCGAAGCACAGGCCCGCATGTCCCAGCAGGTCGCGGATGTCACGAAGATGGTGAACCCGGCAGGTTCCAGCTGAGCTTTGGCGCAGGGCCTAGATTGCCAGCCTGGCCGGAAGGAGCCTGTCGTATTCCTTCTTGACCACCGCATAGCACTCGCAGGAGCGCTGCTCCAGCCCTTGTCGGTCCAGCACGGAGATATGGCCTCGCGCATAACTGATCAGTCCGGCCCTTTGCAGCTTGAGCGCACCTTCGGTCACGCCTTCGCGGCGCACGCCGAGCATGTTGCCGATCAGTTCCTGCGTCATCACGAGTTCATTGCCCTGTAGCCGGTCCAGGCTCAGCAGCAGCCAGCGGCACAGTTGCTGATCCAGCGAGTGGTGCCGGTTGCAAACCGCGGTTTGCGCCATCTGCGTGATCAGCGCCTGGGTGTATCGCAGCAGGAGATGCAGGACCGGGGCTCGGTTGAATTCCTCCTTGATCACCTCTGCCTTGAGCCGGAAGCCATGGCCTGCGCTTTGCACCACGGCACGGCTGGGCGTGGACTCTCCACCCATGAACAGCGAGATGCCCACGATGCCTTCGTTGCCGACCACGGCAATCTCTGCGGAAGCGCCGTTCTCCATGACGTACAGCAGGGAGACGATGGAGGTTGTCGGAAAATAGACGTGGCTCAGCGTGGTGCCCGACTCATAGAGCACGTGACCCAGCGGCATCTCGACCGCTTCCAGTTGCGGTAGCCAGCGCTGCCATTCGGCATCGGGCAGGGCCCCAAGCAGGTGGTTCTTTCTTGGTTCGGGCCGAATGGCCATCGCTTCCTCCGGAATGCTGGCTTCGGGATGACCTTGGGGCGCTCGTGAGCACAGCCATGGGTAGTATAGGCACCTGAGCGATTCGATGTTCGCTATCGCACAAGGCCTGCAGGCACTGCGTGCGGCGGCGCACAGACACGCATCCTGAATCGCCTCACGATGAAAGGACGGTCATCCGGCGCTGGTAGAGGTTGCTTCGGCGCTCTCCCGTCATGGGAGGTTCCTCGATGCCGGTGACTGTCCCGGATTCTGGCGGGCCTCACGAGAGCCAGCGAGAGACCGAACTCCGAGCAAAGTGACCTGCACGCCCCCAATAGCCACGGCGCATGTGGGCTATGGCCTGTCAAGCGTCTTGATCGCCGCGATGGCTTCGTGCCTTGCCTCGATCAGGGCCGATTCCTCCGACCGCGCGCCGGTTTGGACGTTCTCGACCGGCAACCTGTCATCGATCTGGAACGACCATGCCCAACGGGATTCCGCCTGCCAGGCCTTGATTTCGACCTGATGCCCGTGGTGCTCAAAGCTCGTATCGCTCATGTCGTGCCTCCGACAATTGGGGTGAGAGCCCGTCATTGTTGCGGCGTTCGTCAGCGACTGCCAGTCGCCGGCTCCCGACGCGCATAGAACTTCGCAATGCTGTCGAGTTCCTCCGCGCGCAGCCGCGCCCGTAGTGATCGCGCGGCTCGACGCTGGCCACCGGCGACCCGAGCAAGCAGCTGCCCGCCTGCATCACCTGCCACGGCGCGGGACTCACCGGGATGGAGCCAGGTATTCCGGGACTGCCCGGCCTGCTCGTGTGCGGTGGCGTACAGACCCATTGCGCGCGATTCTCTACAAGGGGTTTCGTCGCTATAGCGCAGGCGGATCCCCCGACCCATTGGGATGAAAGCCCCCATGCAAGCCCTCGTGTACAACGGCCCTGGCAAGAAGAATCTGGAGGACCGCCCCAAGCCGCCCCTTCAGATGAGCACCGACGCGGTGATCCGCATCACGCGCGCGACGGTCTGCGGCACGGATCTGCACATCCTATGTGAGGCACCGGGCCGCACCATCGCCAGCGTCGGTGTGCATGGCGGCAAGGTCCATCTGAAGAGGCTGTGGTTCACTCGTCCGCTGCCCAGCAGCACCCTTTTGCGAGACCGTGAGCCCCAGCGCCTTGGCGGCCTGTAAGTTGACGACCATATAGCTTGGCCACTTGATCGAACGCAAATTGCCCAACTTTCGTGACATTGAAATTCGACAACGGCGGCCCCATCAGATTCAAGACGCGATATGGCGAAGAAAATCCAACTCAACAATGACCAGTGGAACAGGCTGCAGAGGCTGGCAAACGAGCATGGCAAAAGCGCTCCGCATGACCCGACTGTCGTATCGCACCGGCTCAGGTCTAACGGCTTGGTGGCATCCGATCAAAAAGGCCGCGAATACCTGACAGATCAAGGGGCGCGTCGGTTGAGTCAGGGTCGGTAGAGAAGGCAGCGCCTCGCTCGGCTCATCCACAGGCGCCTGCCGGTTGCCATCGACTGCCGTATGGCCGCAATGCGAACGGGATCGTTGTTTCCGTCGGCGTCCATACTCCCCGGTTCGCACCGAAGCAACATTTGGCGGGTGTGTCGTGTCCCGTGACGACGCCGTCACTTCTAGATGCACTCCCTCGGGATGCCGAGAATATCGCTGTCGCGCACCCGGCGATCGCGATGGCCGCATGCATCGGCGTGGCACATCCGAAGTGGGATGAACGCCCGATCGTGGTGGTGCCCTGGCCGCCGCTCTTGCCAGGCTGGCCGCACCTGCCGCGTTCGCACAGACCCCTTCCGAAAATCCGCTGCGCGTCATCGTGGGTGCGCCAGCCGGTGGCACGAGCGACATCGTGTCGCGCATGCTGGCCGACGGCCTGCAGAAGGAGCTCAACCGGACGGTGATCGTCGAGCCGAAGCCGGGCGCCGGTGGCGCACTCGCCGTCAACGACCTCATGCAAGCGGCCCACGATGGCAACACGGTGCTCGTCGCACCCAGCGCACTGGTTTCCCCATATCGTCAAACTGCGCTTCGACGTGGCCAAGGAAACCAGGCCGATCGCCGAACTGGCGCGTGCCGGCCTGGTGATGGTGCGTCATCCGTCATGCCGGCGAAGAACCTGGCCGAGGTGATTGCCTATGTGAAGGCCAATCCGGGAAAGGTGAGCTACGCCTCCTACAGCGCCGGCACCATGTCGCATGTGATGGGGCTTCACCTGAACAAGGCCGCCGGCATCGACATGAAGCACGTCGGATATAAGGGCTCCCCTCCGGCGCTCGCCGACGTCGTGGGCGGACACGTGCCGCTCATGTTCGACGGGATCCCCACTTCGCTCCCGATGATCAAGGCCGGCAGAGTCGTGCCCTATGCCGTGAGCCTCCCGCAGCGTTCGCCGCTGCTGCCCAACGTGCCAACCTTCAACGAGTTGGGCTATCCGCAGAACGAGGCGATGGTATGGATCGGCCTCTGGCTGACCCCCAACGTGCCCGCGGCGGCGCAGGAGCGGCTGTGCGCAGCCGCGCTGAAGGTCATGGCACAGCCGTCTGAAGTCGATCGACTTCAAGCCTGAATAGTCTCCGGGCGCGCACCCCGGGGTTCGAAGGCATCACACGCGCGACAGCTTGTCGGCGCGACGGTCTCGCATCGCCCCATTGATGGAGGCCTTCCCTAACCATGTTGAACCTTGAAATGAAAAAATCTTTCGTCGCCCGTGCTGCTCTGGCTGCCACCGGCGCTGCTTTGGCTTAATCGGCAGTGACGCTCTTTGGTGTCGTCGATGCTGCCGTCAGCGGCTACTACAACACATGGAGGACCGGACCACCACGACCTTGCTGAACCCGACTTATCAGAGCCTTGGCAGCGTTACCGTCAGCCGCACCGCCTTGACGAGCTCGGGCTACAACTCTAGCCGCGTGGGCTTCCGCGGCACCGAAGATCTCGGTGGCGGCCTGGCAGCGAACTTCTGCCTCGAAATGGGCGTCAACAACGACGATGGCACCGGTCCGGGCATTCCCGGCTCTGTTCCGCCGACCGTCAGGACGCGTGCGCGCTCATAAACTTGATGACGCGCTGCTGAGCGGCATCGGAGTCGGCGTTCGTGTACAGCGCCAGGTGGGTCCCTTCTTCGAGCTTGAGCAATTCGGCGCCCGGGATCGTCTCTGCCGCGAAATAGCTCTGCTCAGGCGGGAGGTCCGAGTCGACGGTGCCCTGGACGATCAGCGTGGGCACCGTGATCCGCTCGAGTTCGAGTGACTCGATCCGTCCGAACTGCTCCAAGTCGTTGTTGTAGCCGCTTCGCCGGTCCTTGCCCTGCTCGGCGGTCGGGCCGAGGTCGAGAATGAACTGGCGCTTGGTGTCATCGGCGAAGACCGCGGCGACCTGCTCCGCCAACTGCTCCCTGGTCAAAGCTCCTTCGCTGCTCAGGGCGCCGGCGATGTACTGCTTGGGCTGATGTGCCGCGAGCACCCGCATGAGCCAGCGTCCGGCCGATGTTGTGAGCATCAACCGGGTGACGGCAGTCAGGTTCGTGTCGTGGTACGTCTGGCTGACCGCGGCGAAGGCGACCAGCGACATCACCTTGTCGGGATGCCTGACGGCCAGTCGGTACCCGGCAGGCCCACCACCGGACCACGTGTAGACCGCCGCCCTCTCGATGCCGAGTTCATCCAGCAGCGCCGCGAGAAGGTCGGCCTGCTGGTCGATAGTGAGCCGATCGCCAAGCGGGGTGCGGAGGTAGCCGGGCCGCGAGGCCAGGATCGCCCTGAACTGCTTCTTCGGCAAGAAGCGGGCCATTAGCTCGGCTGCGTCGATGCCGCCCGGGCTGCCATGAATCACGAGCACCGGAATGCCGTCACCGACGACGGCGTACTCGATCGGGCCGAGCGGCGTCTGGGCAACGGCGGTGGTCGATTTGGTGGTCATGTCTGCCTCCTGGTCGTCTTCTCGCGCGTCTCTGCGCAACATTGCTCATTGATCGTGCCGGGGCCTGCCATGGACGCCCTCAAAAAGATTCTGTGACAAAGAAGGATGCCCGGAAGGTCCGGTTGTGGCCGGAACGGCGCGATGATCGCTGCCCTGGACCATCCATCAGATAGCACATTACGTGAGGCTTGAAGCCGAACTCATCTGGTAGCAGACCGGATGAATCAATGCGGGGGTCGGTTTGTCGTGTCGCCTGACAGCGGGCGTACCGATCGGAGTGGAAGAGCACTCCGCCCAGATGCTGTGGCGCGCAAGCGCAGGCGGCTTAGATCAACAACCTGAGACAACAAACCTTTAGGAGTGGATGCCGCAAAGAGGGCGTGAGTCGAGTCGATGAAGTGATGGTGAAGCGGTCGGACCGCGGGTCGGGTAAAGCTGAATGGTTGCCTGGGCAAGCCTCGTGCGAAGCCCGCAAACGGAGATGAGCACCGACCCCGCGCATGACCATCAAGGCCAGCGGCGGGCTTCGGTCCGATCTGCACAAACAGGCCGGATATAGGACCGCAGTCATTACCGCCGAGTCAGAGCTTCATGAACTCGCTTGCCACACGAGAGGCGTCCATATAGCAACCATGAAGATTGCTAGCCTGGATCACATCGTTCTCTGTGTTGCGCGCGTGGACCGGACGATTGAGTTCTACCAGCGCCTGCTCGGGATGGAGGCGCGGGAAGAACGGCCCGGCAAATGGTCACTTCATTTCGGATCGAACAAGATCAGCCTGCAAGAAGCTGGCTCAGTCCCCGACATTGCGCGCTCAACGGCACCAGGCAGCGGAAACTTTTGCGTATTGACGCGCGACCCTGTCGTGCAATTTTCAGAGGAACTCCGATCGCTGGGGATCGAGATTGTCGCCGGCCCCGGCGAGCGCGAGGGAGCGACAGGCAAGCTTCTATCCGTCTACTTCCGAGACCCGGATGGCAACCTAGTCGAGGTCAGCAATCCATTGCCGGACTCTGCAGCGGAAACTTGAAGAGATATTTCGGAACTCCCCTTCACGGCAAAAGTCGCGCGGCCGATGTCGGTGTGGCGAGTGTCAAGTTCTGAGTGCTTGGCCGCCCCTCGTCCATCCTGCTCGAATGGCTCAGATCAGTCTAAAGTTCGCCGTGCCGACGGGTCGGTTGACTAGGACCTGCTCGCAAGCGCCAGGTGCATGGCAACGTTCAAAGCGCCGGTCTTGGTCGGACAGCGAACCTCTTCAATTTGAAAGCGAAAACACAATCGACCCCGATTCGGCCGCGTCGTTCGCGGCCTCAATGCGCAGCGAACGCCGCCAGATCCAACTTGAGCGCCGCTTGGAGAAGGCGCCGGTCGCGCGTCCAGAGCCTCGTCCCGACGGCGAGGCGGGTCGCAGCAAGCAGGTGAAGATCCACATAGCCGATCCCAATGCCGAACAGCCGCTCGTTGTTGAGAAAGGCCATCACCTCGACATGTCGAGCCAGAGGTACCTCGGGAAGGGCCTGCATCGCGCCGACAGTCTCATCTCGCCGATTCAGACTGCCCAGCGCGATCTCCGCGGCGATATATGGGTGCATGAGGACTTCACCTTCTTCGAGGAGCGCTTGGAGTCCTGAGTCGCCTCGGGCAAGGTGGTCAATCCACACCGACGTGTCAACCAGGATCATCGGCGATCTCTCCCTGCCGTCGCGGCGCTGCTTTGAGGTTCGGTGCGCTGCCCCCCAAGCGTGCCAGCCGTAGCGCGGCTTCCCTCTGGACGAGGGTTCTGAGCGCTTCTTGGATCAGTGCGGAGTTTTCTCGGATGCCCGTAAAGGTTCGGGCTTGTGAAAGCAGCTCATCGTCAAGGGTCACAGTGGTGCGCATCGTACCCTCTCTTGCATCATAAAGTGCATCGTATGATGCCACATTTGATGATACTTGTCGTCTGGCGGCACGGATACGAGCATTCCGCGTTCAAGTTGGGTTTGCTGGACGCATGCAGCAGATCAGATCGCGCTGACGGAGTATCAACTCGCGGTGCACGGGCAGAATTTGAAGAAGGCGTGTCAAGCCCTGCGATCACCATCGCAGCGGGGGGCACTGGGCGGTGAAGGCTCTGGCAGCTATGCCGAGCAACACGCGCGAATTGGTGAAGTCGAAGATTCACGCGCTGGCCGCTTACCCGAGCAAGCGAGACGGGTCGACTGGCATGTTGAAGAAGTTGGCCTCGGCGCTGGGCGTTCCTCTGGATGCCTTGACCTGAGGCGACGGTCAGAGCGGCCAAGGCCGAAACTTGGGCTTCAGCCACTCTAGCTCCTCCGAGGTGTAGGGCCGCGCGCTGATGTCGTCCAGGCGTTGTCGCGGTCCTCGGGGCTCATGCGCGCCAGCTCCTCGATCTGTCGGCGGCGGCTTGTCCCATCCGATCGCGAGGTACTGCTCGATCTCCTCGGCGTCGAGTTTCCCGCCGAGCGACACGAGGGTCGCGAGCGCCTGCTGCACGCTGTCGATCTTCGTGGCGGCGCAGGCTGAGGAGCCGGTTCGCGTCCTGCGAGCTCGTGTTGAGCTTTCGGGCGAGATGCGCCGGACGCAGGTGCTGCCGCAGCATCTCGTTGAGCGCAGCACCTTGGTCGCCAGGCTGGCGGGCAGCTTGACAACATCGCGGTCGCGGGCCACCTTTCCAGGGCCGGGACCATGCGCCTGCCTCGAAGCAGCAGTCCATCGCGGTGACGAGCACATCCCGTGCCATCGCGAGCGCCTCCGCGTGCGCGCCCACGTAGTTGCCTTTTGCGCCACTGGCATGCGCACACTTGAAAAAGCCATCTCGCGACCCGACCGCAGCGAACGCGGTTGCTCCGCGGCTGCTGAAAGGGTACGACTCTTCCTACGTGAATCGCGGGCGGCGCCGACAGCCTCCGGAAAGAAAGGGCGTAGCGTGCAGCTCTAGGTCGCTCGAATAGGAGACCGGCATGATCAAAGCCAGAGCACGTCGGAACACAGAAGCCCCCGTCGCGACAGCGCCGGTTCGGGATTCAACATGAACGCCGCCACCCGAAAGTCGACGCGTCGGGGCGTGACCTCTCCGGGATCCCCGGATCGGCTGGACGATCCGCAACATAAGCCGGCCACGAACCCGGACGGTTCGACACCTGCCCAGTTGCCGACTCAGAAACCGTCGCGACCTCCGTCTCCACTGAAGCCCTCGCGATAGCACGCGCGCAGCGCGCCGCGGCTTGCCTGCCCGATGTGCATTTGCACCAAGGCCGGCGGCTTATCGCCCGCGGCCGATCACGGTCCAATTACCAATTCAACTTGACGACTTTTGGAGCCGACCTGCGAGCAGGCTCTTTGTCAACGAATCGTGCCGCTCGCCTTTTCGACCTGCTCTTCATTGGTGGTGCTGCGTGACCCCTTCAGGTGCAGTTCGACGTCGGTGGGACGATCGCCCACGGACGCGATGGCCTCTGTCAGCTGAGCTTCAGTCACATCGAGTTTCCGGGTCCATTCTGCGATCGACCCTTCCGATCGCAAATCGATGCGCTCGGGGTCGGAAGAGTTTGGGGCGCTGGGGTCGTTTGGCATAGGGGGCTCCGGGTGGGGAAGGGCGAGGGGGATGGGACGCAAGCTAGCGCGATCGAGGTCGATGTTGTGTAGGTTCACGCAGACATCGAAGGTCGGCCATCCCGAGGCGCCGCAAGCAACTCGCCGTCCTGCGATGACCATCGCAGCAGGGCACTGGACTAGAGAGAACTATTGAACGCGCTGCCTTTGCGACCCTGAGGAGGGCACGCAAGAGTGCCAGCGTCAGAACGGAGGTAGGCGCAAGCCCACATTGAGCGGGGATAACGGCGCGCAGTCGTTGCACTCCGAAAGGCGCCGAGTGGTGATCTCGTATTCGATTCAAGGAGACATCATGACGATAGTGACATCAACGATGCTCGCTGCCTGCTTGGCGTTCGGATCTGTTTCTGTGTTCGCGCAGACCGCAGCCCCGCCAACAAGCGGCTCGACCGGACCCACCGCGCCGAACCCCCAAGACCCGTCAGTCAGTTCCAAGGATGCCAAGCCTATGGGAGATCACCCGGCCGTGGGCAAGGACGAGAAGCAAAAGGGCACGGCCGCAATGGCACCCGACCCCACGGGCAAAGATTCAATGGCAAAGGACAACAAGCCCAAGCATCCAGCAGCAGACGGCAAGAAAACGCCAGACCCCAAATAATGGAGCGACGCAGTCAGCCGTTTCGCCCGAAGAAGTGACGGCCTAGTTGCCGCGCGAGCGAATCGCCCGGATGCAGAATCCGGCGGCGCGAGCGAATCGCCCGGATGCAGAATCCGGCGGCGCAAGCAACAGGCCCGATCGTTTCGTCGCGAAGATGGCCGCGTCTGCGACGAAACGGGTCACTTCTTCGCGACTTGGGTTCTCTACAGCGGATGCTCGTTGCAGACCGCTTGTGGGCCGACCTGAGTCACAAGGCGGTTCGCTGCGAACGAGAGCCTCCGCGCTGCTCAACTGCCTTTGAGCGGGGCAGGGCGGGAGGAGCGACGAAGAGAAGTCACCTGTCTGGTCAAGGCCGTCGGCGACCAATGCATGTGCTTGTGCGGCCGTTTCACGAATCTGGTCTGCAGCAGGCACATCATGGCAGGCGCGCGATAACGCGCTGCTTCCCGGCCCAACGCGTGCAGGACAGATCGAGCGGACTGTCTTGGAAAGACTGGTGACTGCCAGTCATGCACATAGCGCGAATGTAGGGACGGGCAACTCGGACGATCGTCGTTGGCTTCGAGGAACAGCTTGTCTGCCCATGGATTGCAGCGCCCGATGCGCGACGTGATCGAGCGGGAGTTTCGCGACCACAATTGCCCAAGGGGCTGGTGGAAACCCGCTCCATCCTGCCGTCAATCAACCTGATCTGGCAGTCGCACCTGGTGGCGGTCATCCGGGAGCGGTGGCGCGACGCGATGCCGAGCATGGCGTGGTGCGCATCGTCGCCTACGGGTGAAGCAGACGCTGAAGACCTATGGCACCCTGGTTCCGAAGGACCGGCCTTTGAGCAAGCCCGCCGAGCACTTCCTCGCGCTGTTGCACGCGAATCGCAAGACTGTGCGCTAGCTCCTTCCGCTCGAAACTCTGCGCATGGCCCTTCGCGCGGTGTTTCTCGACGGAACCCGGACAACGACTTCCACTCGCATCTTGTCAAGGGCTGTTGCGACCTCTGTGGAGGCCGACGCAACCAGGAAAGACCCAGCAGCAAGGCTACGACCAGAGGATTGCGCATTGGGGCGATGCCGGTCTTTGAGGGCGTTCCTCTAATGCGGCGCTTGGACCTGTATTTCGCTTGTGTCGTCTAGCGCCCGCCCCCACACTTGCTAATGCTGCAGTGCAACAAGCACCGCGGCTTGATTCCAAACCTCACAGAAAGCCCATCATGACTCCACACGCCACCAGCACCAACGCTTCCGTTGGCACGATCTTAGGTCTGGCCGGCAAGGCTGTCGAAGGGGCGGAAACGCTCGCCGCGCTCAATCTGCAGACGCTCAAGACCTTGATGGCCGAAAGCCAGGAGAACAGCCGAATCGCCAGTACCACGAGAGATCCGGCAGAACTGATCAAGCTCCAGGCCGCCGCCCTGCAAGCCGCGCCGCTGAAGGCGCTGGCATATGGCCGCCAGGTGCAGGAGGTCTTCGCTTCTTTCGGCGCCGCGCGCCGGGTCGCCTACAAAGACGGCATTGCCGGTGCGCAAGCCAAGTTCCTCGAGGCCGTCAGCACTTTCTTCAACAACGCCCCCGGCTCCGAGAGGATCGTGGCGCTGGCGCAATCTGCTGTGGACGCTTCGAACAAGGCCTACGAAGGCATGAACACGGCGTCGAAGCAGCTGTCGGATACCTTGGCCGCCAACACCACCAAAGTCGGCGAGACCGTCGCGCAAGGCTCATCCAGCGCATTGGCAAAGATTGAAGTCTGATCTGGCGAAGCTGGCATTGCCCATGACTTGCGCTCCAAGGACCTGTCCTCGGATTCGGAGATCGCAATGAAAGCATCCGACCTGTTCGTCAAGGCGCTGGAGAACGAGGGCGTCAAGCGCATCTTCGCCGTGCCCGGCGAAGAAAATCTTGATCTCGTCGAATCCTTGCGACGATCCAGCATCGAACTCGTGCTCACGCGGCACGAGCAATCTGCCGCCTTCATGGCGGCGACCCACGGCCGCCTGACCGGACAGCCTGGTGTGTGCATGGCCACACTCGGGCCGGGTGCGCTCAATCTGGTCACGGGCGCGGCCTATGCACACCTCGGCGCCATGCCGATGGTGCTGATCACCGGTCAGAAGGCCATCATGACGGCGCGACAGGCGCGCTTCCAGATCGTCGACATCGTCGCGACGATGAAGCCGCTGACAAAGGCATCGCGGCAGATCGTCAGTGCCGCCAGCATCTCAACCGTCGTACGCGACGCGTTCAGGGTCGCCGCTGAAGAGCGGCCCGGGCCGGTGCACCTCGAATTGCCGGAAGACGTGGCCGCCGAACAGGTGGCCGACGGCGTGGACGTCGTTCCCGTTCACCCGATCGACCTGCCCGTGGCGCATGAAGCGGCCATCGCACGGGCTGCTGCAATGCTGATGGGGGCGGAGCGGCCGCTCGTGATGTTCGGCGCTGCGAGCAATCGTCCTCGGCTGCAAGGCCAACTGGCCGATTTCGTGCGCCGCGTCGGCATTCCCTTCTTCAACACGCAGATGGGCAAGGGAACGGTGGCCGGCGGTGGTATCGCCGAAGGCAGGACCGGGTTCTGGATGGGAACCGCCGCGCTCACGGAGCGCGACTACGTGCACGAAGCGATCGACAGGGCAGACTTGATTCTCGCCATCGGCCACGACACCATTGAGAAACCGCCGTTCATCATGGGCCCCGACGGGCCGCTGGTGATCCACGTCGGCTACATGCCGGCCGCGGTCGAGCAGGTGTACTTCCCGCATGCCGAGGTGGTGGGCGACGTGGGCCCGAGCCTGACACTATTGGCCGATCGCGTCGAGGGCCGCCTGCCAAACGCCGGAGCCTTGCTGCCGCAGCGAGAGGGCATCCTCGCGCGCACCATGAGCCGTTCCACCGAGTCGCGTTTTCCGTTGACGCCGCAACGCATCGTCCACGATGTGCGCCAGGTCATGCCCGACGACGGCATCGTCGCGCTCGACAACGGCATGTACAAGATTTGGTTCGCGCGCTGCTATCCGACGCGCACCGCCAACGCATTGCTCCTCGACAACGCGCTCGCGACGATGGGCGCCGGCTTGCCGTCGGCCATGATGGCCTCGTTGCTCTATCCGCGACGCCGGGTCTTGGCAGTGTGTGGCGACGGCGGCTTCATGATGAACTCGCAGGAGCTCGAGACGGCCATTCGCCTCAAGCTCGATCTCGTGGTGTTGATCATCGAGGACAACGCCTACGGAATGATCCGCTGGAAGCAGTCGGTCGACCAGTTCACCGACTGGGGCATGACCTTCGGGAATCCCGATTTCGTGAAGTACGCCGACGCGTACGGTGCGAAGGGGCGCCGGGTCGAAACCGCGGAAGGACTGGCGCCGGCGATCGAAGCGGCCTTCGCCGAAGGCGGCGTGCAGATCATCGCAGCGCCGATCGACTATTCGGAAAACACCCGGGTGCTCGTCGACGAATTGCGCAACCGCGTCGCGGCCACAGTCGCCCAAACCGGAGCATTCACATGAAGATCAAGACCGCGGTACTTCGGCAGATGGGCGTCGCGCCGCCCTATGCATCGTCCAGGCCGCTCTCGATCGAGACGGTCGACCTGGCGCCGCCCGGGCCGGGTGAGGTGCTGATCAAGGTGAGCGCCGCGGGCCTGTGCCATTCGGACCTTTCGGTCATCAATGGCGACCGACCGCGGCCGATGCCGATGGCGCTGGGCCACGAAGCCGCCGGCATCGTTGAAAGCCTGGGCGACGGCGTCACCGACCTGAAAGCAGGCGACCACGTGGTCGTGGTGTTCGTGCCCAGTTGCGGTCATTGCGCGCCCTGCGCCGAAGGGCGGCCGGCCTTGTGCGAACCCGGTGCGGCTGCCAATGGCGCTGGCACGCTGCTGTCCGGCGCACGGCGCATCTCGCAGGTTGGACAGACCCTCCATCATCATCTCGGCTGCTCGGTATTCGCCGAGTACGCTACTGTCTCCCGTCATTCGCTCGTGAAGATCGACGACGCGGTTCCCCTGGACGAGGCCGCGCTCTTCGGCTGCGCCGTGCTGACGGGTGTGGGCGCGATCGTCAACACTGCAAAGGTGCCGTTGGGCGCTTCCGTCGCGGTGGTCGGCCTGGGCGGCGTCGGGCTCGCCGCGTTGATAGGTGCGCAGGCCGCCGGCGCGCGGCAGATCATCGCCATCGACCTGTCGGACGACAAGCTGGTGGAGGCACGCGGACTGGGCGCCACGCACACGGTGAATGCCGGGCAAGCCGACGCGCTCGACCAGATTCGGGAATTCAGCGCGGGCGGCGTTGAGTACGCTTTCGAATTCGCCGGTTCGATCCCGGCGCTCGACTCGCCTACCGGATCACGCGCCGCGGCGGCACCACCGTCACCGCCGGCCTGCCGCCATCGACCGCGACCTTGCCGCTGGCCGCTGTCAATCTCGTGGCGGAAGAGCGCACGCTCAAGGGCAGCTACATCGGAACCTGCGTTCCTTCGCGCGACGTCCCTCGCTACATAGCGCTCTACCGGCAGGGGCGCCTGCCGGTGGACAAGCTCCTCACCGGCCGGCTCGCGCTCGAAGACATTAACCATGGTTTCGACCTCCTGCACGAAGGAAAGGCCACACGGCAAGTCGTCGTCTTCGACTGAAGGACCTCATGAACCGAAACAAGGTCGTCACCGCCGATGAAGCCATCGCGCTCATCCGCGATGGCGACAGCGTGAGCTGCTCCGGCTTCGTCGGCATCGGAACGCCGGAGGAACTGATCGTCGCGCTGGAGAGGCGTTTCGTGACAACGCAGAGCCCGCGTGACCTGACGCTGGTCTTCGCAGCCGCGCCGGGCGACGGCAAGTTGCGCGGCGTGAACCGGCTGGCCTACGAGGGCCTGATCAAGCGGGCCATCGGCGGCCATTGGGCACTGGTGCCGCGACTCGCCCAACTGGCTACCGACAACCTGATCGAGGCCTACAACCTGCCGCTGGGCACCATTTCGCACCTGTACCGCGATGCCGCTGCGCACCGCGCCGGCACCCTGAGCAAGGTCGGACTTGGCACCTTCGTGGATCCTCGCCAGAGCGGTGGGCGCGTCAACCAGCGCACGAAGGAAGAGCTCGTTCGCGTCATGGAGATCGACGGCGAGGAATGGCTTTTCTACAAGGCCTTTGCGGTCAACGTGGCACTGATCCGCGGCACGACCGCAGACCCGGCCGGCAACATCACGATGGAGCACGAAGCGCTGTTGCTCGACGCGCAGGCGGCCGCCATGGCGGCGCGCAATGCCAATGGGCTGGTCATCGCCCAGGTCGAGCGTGTCGCCGCCGCAGGAACGCTCGACCCGCGCAGCGTGGTGGTGCCGGGCGTCATGGTCGACTGCGTGGTGGTGGCATCGCCGGAGCTTCATCAGCAGACCTACGGCACAGCCTACAACGCTGCCTTCTCCGGCGAGATGCGAGTACCGGCCGACAGGATCGCTGTCGCTCCGCTGGACGAACGCAAGCTCATCGCACGTCGTTGCGCCTTCGAACTGCCGCTGGGAGGCGTCATCAACCTTGGCATCGGCATGCCGGAGATTCTGGGCGCCGTGGCCGCCGAGGAACGCGTGCTGGACCACTTGACGCTGACAGCGGAGCCGGGAGTCATCGGCGGAATGCCCAAAGGCGGCCTGGATTTCGGTGCCGCAGTCAACACGCAGGCCCTGCTGCACCAGAACCAGCAGTTCGACTTCTACGACGGTGGTGGCCTCGACCTTGCGTGTCTCGGCATGGCACAGATCGATCGCGCAGGCAATGTCAATGTGAGCCGCTTCGGAACGCGGTTGGCGGGCGCTGGCGGCTTCATCAACATCAGCCAGAACGCCCGCCGCGTGGTCTTTGCGGGCACTTTCACCGCGGGTGGCCTCGAGGTCGTGATCGAAGATGGAAAGCTGCGCATCGTGACCGAAGGCCATGCGCCAAAGTTTGTCACCGCCGTCGAGCAGATCACGTTCAGCGGGCCTCAAGCCGTGCGCAAGCGGCAGTCGGTGCATTACGTGACCGAACGCTGCGTCTTCAGCCTGCAGCCGGGCGGACTGCAGTTGACCGAGGTGGCGCCCGGCATCGACATCGACAGGGACATCCTGGCGCACATGGACTTCCGGCCGTTGATCGAGAAAGTCAAATGCATGGATGCGCGGCTGTACCGCGCAGGCCCGATGGGGCTGTCGGCCGCGCTCCTGGACCTCCAGTTGACCGAGCGCCTGAGCTATGACGGCGAGCGGAACATCCTGTTCGTCAACTTCCAGGGGTACTCGATTCATGACATGGATGATGTCGACAGCGTGCGCCGGGTGTTCGCCGCCCAGTACCAGCAAGCCGGTCGGAAGGTGGCACTGGTTGCCAACTACGATGGATTCCGGATCGAGGAATCCGTGAGCGACTCGTACTTCGCGATGGTCGAGGAGTTGCATGCGCAGTACTACAGCACCGCGACACGCTACACGACCAGTGCCTTCATGCGAATGAAGCTCGGCTCGTCGCTGTCCTCGCGCCAGGGGGCCGCACATCTGTTTGAAACGCAGGCCGAAGCGATCGAGTTTCTGCGTAGGCGACCGCTCATTTCGCCAACCCAGCGCTGACACACCCGTTTGTGGCCTGATCTGGCTCATCACAGCCGCTGGCGTCGCGGCCATCGCGTTGATAGGTTGCGGCGGAGGCGGTGACGGAGGGGGCGTAGCCTGTTTCCTTAGGCGATATTCGCTCCACCAGCACCGCGTCTTCGATCGAACGCCTCGACGGCGGTCGGTCGACCCACGCGTAGTAGCCACTCGCAGAGACCTTGAGCACGCGGCACATCGTATGCACTGGAACCTTGGCCTGGTTCGCACTCACGAGTTCGTAGACCCGATGGATGTCTTCTCGCCTTTGCCGGCGAACCAGGCCGTAGCCTTTGCCGAGATGTCCCGCTCCTGCTTGAGCTGTCGGTCTCGGCGCAGCCGCACGAGTTCCTCGCGCTCAGCGCTGCTCAAGACGTCCTTCCCACGTGCGGGCTTGCCGCTGTCCGCGGCGGCTTGCGCCGCCCAAGTCGAGACGCCCGTGAACCAAGCTCGAGCCTCATGCCCGCGAACTCCATTCGTCTGATCCGTGCATGCACCGCGTAAGAGCGCTCCGCCTGAACGTGCGACCCGGAAGAGTGAGGCGAGTGAATTCGTCGCCCGACCTCCCAGTAGAACGTTTCGGATGCGGCCTGCACCCCGTTACGCCAACGCCGCGCCCGGATCAGCCATGGGACCGCTGCTTCCATCGTCGCCGGATCGGTTCGCTCCAGCTGCGCCTGCCGCCGCTGTAACTGCGCCACCCGCCACGGTGCTTTCCACCCCCATTCCTGCCTCAACTCTAGCGCTCACGGCTGCGCCAACAGCAGAAACGATCAACGCGAAGGTGACGAGGGTAGCCGCGCCCACGAAGGACGCCGTGAGGGATATTGCGAAGCGTTTCGCTCCACTTCGTTCGTAGGCGCCCAGCAGGGTTTGCGTCTAGGCCAGAGGAGGCGAACTGAGTGAAGACGAAAACGTGGACCCAGTGGGGGCCCGGAGTCGACTGAAGGATCGCAACTCACGCGGTCTTGGCTCGCCAACGACAAGACGACTGCTGTCGTCTTGTCGGGCCTCAAGCCTTATCGACCGTCGCGGTCCGAATCGCCCGGGATTGCCCGTTCGACGTTGTCGCTGAGTCGCTGCCAGGCATCGCGTGAGGCGTGCTTAGCGCGATCCCATTCCAGCGATGAGCGGCCGCGTGCTGTTCCCCAGTCACGGCCCAGGTCCGCTTCAACATCGTCGAACTTCCTGTCCGGATAACGCGAATATGCGTCGACGCCGTACCGGTAGGCCGGTGAATATTCGTCGTAGCTTGTCCCGGCCTCCACATAGTCGCGCCCTGCATAGTTGTCACGCCAGTAGGCATCTTCGGCCACTGGGTCAGCCTTGACGGCCCGCCCTGCTAAGGCGCCGGCTACAGCACCAACGGCTGCGCCGACTGCCGCGCCGACCGGGCCGGTCATTCCACCGATCGCCGCACCGGCGGCCGCGCCACCAGCTACACCTCCAGCTACGCCACCCACCACTGCGCCTACGCCAGTAGCAGTACCGGTACCGTCCTTCTCACCCGGCACACGGGGGTCTTTCAGATCAGCCATCGCAGGTCTCCTGTTAAGTGATTGGAGACGAAACGATGCGCCTTTCGAGCGGTTGCACCCGTGCGCTTCAGACGCATGCGGCTGCGAGCAGGGAGCGGTGGTGCCTGCCGGTCGGGACCTACAGTTAAACCCCTTGGCGCCCAAGCAGGAGCGCTCTTTCGATAGGACACCATAATCCGCGCCTGTCGGCCAGTGCGCTTGACCGATTTCGTGAAGTCAGTCTTCGGTGACAACTTGACTTTCTCGCGAGAATGTATTGGCCCAACTCAGCGGCCTTCGCTGCTTGGCCGTCGCGCAGCTGGGATATCTCACGCCCCAACTGTTCATGCTGACGCTGTAGCTGGGAGGCGAGGTTGATCGCTCGCTGTTCCGCGCCGGCGATGCGCTCACGCAGGATCGCTAATTCGACCTGAGCCTCCTGTCGCTGGTGCGCCCATGTGGTGGCTGCGTTGCGGTGCGCGGCTTCGTTGTCATGCAGCGTTTGCTGAGCAACGCCCAGAGCGATCCTTGCTGCCTCAGCAGCGGCCGCGCGGGCCCGTTGTTCCTTGGCCAAATCGGCGCTGGCCTGGCGGGTGGCTACTCGCTCGCGATCGATCTCGGAGAGAAGGCGTCGTTCGTGGGCGACATGGCGCTGTTCTGCTTCCTTCGCGTCGCGGTGCGCTGCGCCGAATTCCATCGCGGACTTTTCCCGCAGAACTTCCTTGCTGGCCATGGTCTCCTCTAGGGCCTTGCGCCAGCGCCGCACTTCGGCTTCCGAGTGGCCGAGTAGGCGAGCGGATTCCTGCTGCTGCGTGTGCATTTGGGCCTCCATCGCCGTGACTGCCTGGCGAGAGCATGCGAGCGCCTCGTCAAGCGCGATGCGAGCCTGTTCGAAGGAGGCCTCGCGTTGCTGGAGGTCTGCTTCCTTCTGGGCCAGGGCGCTGCGCTCTAACTCAAACTCGCGCCGGGAGGCCTCGGTCTTCTGGACCTGCACCTGATCGGCCTCGCGACGGGCCACATCCCAGAACTGTTGTGCGGCCTGGACGATGGACAGCGGGAGCTGCTGCGCCTCGCCGTCGGGCAGGCTGGCGCCGCGGCCGTCGAGCCGCTTGCCGAGCGCCAAGGGGCGTACGGTCCGAGCGTTGGCAACTGGGTAGTCCGCGTCGGAGCGTAGAGGTTATGAAATGCGAGTGGCGCGCGCAGAGGGAAGGCTGAATCGCCGAACAGCTGCGCTGCCCTGCTCGCTTTATTCGAGTTGAGCGCGCGAAGAAACTGCTTGACGGAACCCAGGCGACCGAAATCTCGACTGAACTGGGATACGCGACGCCAGCGAACCTCGCCCCCCGCGTTCGGAAGAGTGACCGGAGCGCGCCACCGCGGGACTTCCGAAAGAAGCCCGCAGCAGTCCGGTCACTCGGAAAGCACGTCGCCGTGTGAAGAGCGCACCTCGCTTGGGGAATTGATCAAGAGTCGGCCGCCTGTAGCCTGTGACTGGATCGGCATGTCGGGCGACAAGTCCATGAGCCACTGGTTTGGTCGGACATGGGTTTCTTGCGCTTGGACCCGTCCAACGGTCTCCAGCCGTTGCTCGGGCGAGTCCAGAACCAACGCATCGACCGATGCGCATCGGCCCCTTTCCTCGGAGCACATCATGGGTGTGCTGCCCGGACCGCACATCGGGTCAGTCTAGATTCATGCCGATCAAGCAGACGTCCGTAGCAATTGGATTTCGTGGATCAGTCCGCTTCGC
>NZ_JASZYR010000003.1 GCF_030316855.1 Variovorax sp. J22P240 | reverse complement strand
CCTGGGCTACAAGGACTACCTGGACTACAACGTGGGCGTGTCCTATGACTTCGGCAGCGGCCTGTCCCTGGGCGGATGGATCCAGGGCGGCAGCGAACAGAGCGCCTTCAACCTGATCTCCAGCCCGGGCGTGGACATCAACGGCGTCACCTTCGGCCAGACCACCTTCTCGCCCAACAAGACCCGCTTCATCCTCACTCTGACCAAGACGCTGTAGGTGGCACTGGCCATCTGACTTCGGCGGCCTTCATCAGCATTCGTAACAGCTGAGGCGATTGGCTGCCCCGCCTTGCGCGATGGGCGCGCGGGTGCAATATTCCGTGCCATGAAGAAGCTGATCTCGGCAATCCTCCTCGCGGTCGCAGGGCTGATGTCCGCCGGGTCCGCCTCTGCCCAGTGGCACAACAGCCCCCAATTCGATCGCGACCTCCGGGCTTGCGACCGGCGAGGCGTGAACTTCGAGCGCTGCATGTGGGAAAGGGGTTGGCAGCGTGGCCCCGGTCGCCGGTGGAATCACAACCAGAACTGGCACCGTCCCCCTCATCAACAGCACTGGCACGGCCCTCCACCGCGTCACTGGAATCAGGCACCTCCTCCGCGGCGCAATCAGCCCCGACTGAGCGACATGCAGCAACGCGCCCTCGCCAACTGCCGCCTGCTGCATCCTTCCGAGCAGGCCAGGTGTCGCGCGACCGTGATGTCGACGGTGGGTCGATAGCTAGCAGGTCGGCATCATCGCTTCGTCGGCACCGAATAGGTGAGCTCGGCAAAGCCAGGACCGACTCGCCTTGCATCCTTGAGTTGCAGGGACGGCGACACGATACGGCGGGGAAGCAAGGGCCTGCCCGAGCTCAGAGTCACAGATCCGACCTGAACAATGATCTCGTCAAGCAACCCGACGTCATAGAACTGCCCGACCAGATCGCCGCCGCCGACGATCCATACGTTCTTGCCCCCTGCGGCCAGCGCCATTGCCTCGTGCACGGGCCTGACGTCACCTCGGACGAAGTGAATGACCGCCGAGGGCACGTCTGGAAGTTCGCGATTGCTGAACACCCATGCCGGTTGCTCGTAGGGCCAAGCCTTCTGATCCTTCGTACCTGGCTTCACGACGTGACGCAGCATCCATTCGTAGGTGGATGAACCCATCGCGAGTGCGCCAACGCCCTGGATGAATCTTGGATAGCTGGTGTCGTTGATATCGCCGAGTGGGAATAGCCATTCCAACGAATGATCGTCCGTCGCGATGAAGCCGTCCAGGCTGCAAGCGGTGTAGTACTGGGTCTTCATGGCTCGCGTTCTCCGTGAGTCTGGGTGTCGCCATCAGGCGCACCGCAGAACTGCAAGGCGCGCCTTCCTTGATCGATCTCCCGTCATCCTACTGTCAATTCATTCACCCTCTTCAAGGGACTAAGATGCAGTCCCCGACCCGCATGAAGGCACGCACATGGGAAGAATCGCGCTCCGCTCCGCCGCATGGATCGTCGCGGCCGTTTCGGGCTTTGCTTCGGCTCAAGGTAACGGTGGCAGCCAGACCCCTTGCGAGCTTCGATACAGCACGTGCAAGCAGACGGCCAAGGCCGACTACCAGTTCTGCAAGAACGCCAAAGAGAAGAGTTGCCGCCCTCGCCTCAATGACGCCATGAAAGGCTGCTCGACCGCCCGGAACAGCTGCCAGCTTGCCGCGGGCGCACGAGGCTGAACAGCGAGCGCACCAGATGAAAAAGCAGTTCCTTGCTTCGATCCTCCTTGCCGCCACATCGACCGGCCTGTTGGCGAACGATGACTTCGAAGGGACCTACGCGAACGGCAGCACCAAGATCGAGTGGCGCGTCGGCGGCCGCCTGGGCAACGAGTTCGTGTCCAGCCTTTGTCCCGACAAGAAGTTCCGCCCTCGCACGCGCGCGAGCCATTCGCATGCGGGCAAGGACTACGCGATCAAATCCGACTTCCAGTTCACCGAGCTCAAGGTCACCGGCTCCAGCAAGTGCCTGCCCAAGGGCACGTACAAGCGCATGCCGTGATTCCGGCCATCGCCGAGGCGACGCGCCTCCGGAGCCCCAAGTGCATCACGTTTTCGTCTTCGGCACCCTCAAGGAGGGATTCCCCAACAGCGCGGTCAACACTGGCGTTCGTGTCCCCGGCCGCTTTGTCACCGAGAACCGCTATCCCTTCTATCTCGTCGGCGAGCGCCGTTCGCCGTGGGTGCTGAACAGTCCGGGACATGGACTCCACGTCGAGGGGCAACTGTTTGAAGTGACTGACGCGGGACTCGAACAGATGGATTCGCTGGAGCGCGTTGGCGAGCCCGACGGCTACGAACGCGTCCGCGTCCCGGTGCGAGAGGCCGATGCGCCGTCGGCCGACACCGTTGAGACATTCATCTATCTGAAGAATCCAGCTTTGCTTCGACCAGAAGATGTTCGCGCCGGGCCCCTTGGCAGCTACACGGAAGAACACGCCTCGCTGTACCGACGGAGGGAATGAGTGCAGCGGCGATCACGGCTGGCCAAGGAAGCGCCGCCACGCAGGCTACTTCAGCCAGATGTTCAGCGGCATCGCCTGTCGATCCGGGCAGGTCATCGACCCCGAATACCGATCCGACAGGCGACCACTGAACGTGCACTCGACACCATCGATCCATATCGTCGCCTTCATCTCAGACGGCAGCTTCGACAGTTGAAACCGGATCTGGCCCGTCTTTGTCTCGGGGCCCTCCTGAGTGCAGACGCCGACGTGTTGCAGCGTCAAAGGTCCGGAGAATTCTTTCGTTCGGCCGGCGATCTTTTCCGTCACGCTCGCGCTCCATTCCCACTCGCCGAGGCTGCCGGAGTATCCGACCACCTGCAACGGGCCAGCCCATGCCTGAGCAGCCGTTGCGGCCGTGAAGATCAGGAGCAGGCGGACACGCATTGCTCTCATGGTTTCTTCGCGAGGTACACGCGGGCGTCGTTCACGTCGATGCGGCTCTTGTCGGCGCCATCGGCAATGGCGACGACCTGACTGAAGTATTTGCGGGCCGCCACTGAATCACCGCTCTTTTCAGCGGCCTTCGCCGCGCCTGCGGTGGCGCCCAATCTGTTGGGCTCCTTCTTCAGCGTCGCCTCGAAGGCAACGAGCGCTTCGCTGGAGTTGCCTTGCTCCAGCAGCATGACACCGTAGAGTTCGCGCGCAGGCTTCAGCACGCCCGGCGTGACGGGGTGCTTCTCCGTCGCGTCCTCGGCGTCGGCCGCGGCGGCCATGGCTTTTAGTGCATCGTCGTACTTGCCGTTGGCGTAGAGCACCCAGGCGGATGCCACCTGGCGCTGGATTTCGACTTGTTGCGACCAGTAGACATCCTTGGCCTCGCGCAACTTGTCTCTCATTTCGGTGATCTTCGCGATGTCGACTTCGGCGGCCGCCGTGTCGCCCGAGCGTGCGGCGCCCAGGGCACGCGCAAAGTACGTGATCGCCTGCACGTGGGGCAAGGGGCTGGGCCGAACCGCAAGCGTGGCCGCGGCCTTCCAGTCGCCGCGCTCCACCGCGTAGCGCGCCGGCGAGGCGGCCAGCGCGTAGGGTCCGGGAATGAAGGTCTCCGTGAAGCCGGTGACCTTGCCCATCTCATCGATGATCGCGCTGGCGCTGCCATCCCGTCCCAGCTGCAAGTTCGCATAGACGAGGTAGTCCATGGCGTGCAGCTGGTCGTTGCTTTCCTTGCCCAGCGCCGCCACGCGTGACGATTCCGTGTTGGAGGCGATCGACTCCTTCCAATACCCGACGCGGGTGAAGACATGCGAGGGCATGTGCTGCGCATGGGCCGCAGCGGGGGCGATGCTCGAATACCGCCGGGCGGCTGCCAGGCCCTTGTCCGCGAGGGCCGGCGAGTCGTAGAGATGAATCAGGTAATGGGCGACGCCTGGATGCTGCGGCTGGCGCTTGGCGATCTGCTCCAGGATGTCCGCACCCTTGAGTTGGCTCGCGTAGGTCTTGTCCGTGGGAGGGGCCGAGATGTTCAGCGCGAGTGCGTAGTAGATCTGCGCCTCGTCGTCATCGGGGTAGCGCAGCGCGAGTTGCTCCATCGCCTTGGCATAGGCCTGAACGCGCGTGCGATGGTCGACCTTGTCGTAGTCGGCGTACATGACACCGAGCGCATCGAGGTAGTCGCGTTCGCGTTGGGTCTTGGCGCCGACGATCTTTCCCTTGGCCAGCGCGACGGTGCCCTCTGCGAGATTCTTCTCGGGCGGCGGGGTATGGGGATTCCAGAGCAGGCTCAGCGCGATGCCCCAGTAAGCCATGCCGCACGCAGAGTCGGCCTTCGCGACGTCCTCGAAGGCGGTCTTCGAGGCGCGGTACCAGAACGAATGCTGATAGAGCATCGCGCGATCGAAAAGCGCTTGGGCCGACGGCGTGCAGGACACATCGAAATGCACCTTGCCGAGCTTTTCGTCGGCGGCCTGTCCCCAGGCCTGCCCGACAAACGAAGCGCCGCCCGCAAACACCGTAGCGGCAAGCAGCACTCCGCCGAGGCGGGTCCCTGGGCTGCGCAGTATCTCGAGTTGGGTCATTTGGCGACTCCGTGACTGGATGACCGCCACGGTCATCCCCAGCACAACAGATGAGAGCGGGCCAATGCGCCACGCGAAATCAGGTGCCCGCACGAGCCTGAAGGTTGCGAGCATGCGCGCCGATCGCACCCCTGTCCACCACTCTCTTGAGGACGGCGACGACGGGGCGCCGGTTAGTCGATGCGCGCCCGCGGATCTCTCTTGTAAAGTGACCGCTTCAAGCGCCGCAAGCCGGCCGTCAACTGGCCGGCGACCTATGAGCAAGTCCGATCTTTCGTCCCCCATCCCGGAGCCGGGCCGAATTGCACGGCGGGCGAAAGCCGCCGACCTGACGGGCTGGGCCCGGTGGCTTCCGGGCCTCCACACGCTGCGCGCGTACCAGATGGCCTGGCTGCGGCACGACATCGTGGCCGGACTGGTGCTGACGACGATGCTGGTGCCCGTCGGGATCGCCTACGCGGTGGCATCGGGCGTGCCCGGCATCTACGGGCTCTACGCGACCATCGTTCCGCTGATCGCCTATGCGCTGTTCGGCCCCAGCCGGATCCTGGTGCTGGGCCCCGACTCCTCACTGGCCGCCGTCATCCTCGCCGTCGTGCTGCCGCTGTCCGGCGGCGACCCGCAGCGCGCGATCGCCCTGGCGGCCATGATGGCGATCGTGTCGGGCGCGGTGTGCGTCCTCGCGGGCATCGCGCGCCTGGGCTTCGTCACCGAGCTTCTCTCCAAGCCGATCCGCTACGGCTACATGAACGGCATCGCGTTGACGGTGTTGATCAGCCAGCTGCCAAAGCTCTTCGGCTTCTCGATCGAAGGCGACGGGCCGTTGCGGAACCTGCAGGCCATCGGCATGGCCGTGATGGATGGAAAGATCAACTGGGTCGCCTTCGCGGTCGGTGCGGGCACCCTCACGCTCATCCTGCTGCTCAAGGGCCACAAGCGCTTGCCGGGCATCCTGATTGCCGTGGTGGCGGCAACCATCGCCGTGGGCGTGCTGGACCTTGCCGCGAGCGCCGATGTGTCGGTCCTCGGTGCCCTGCCCCAGGGCCTGCCGTCGTTCGCCATCCCGTGGATCACCCGCGCCGACATCGCCCCTGTGCTGATCGGCGGGTGCGCCGTCGCCCTCGTCTCTTTTGCAGACACCAGCGTGCTCTCGCGCGTCTATGCCGCGCGGACCCAAACCTACGTGGACCCGAATCAGGAGATGGTGGCGCTCGGCGCCGCCAACCTGGCCGCGGGCTTCTTCCAGGGTTTTCCGGTCAGCAGCAGTTCGTCGCGGACGCCCGTGGCCGAGGCCGCGGGCGCGAAGACCCAACTGACCGGCGTCGTCGGTGCGCTGGCCGTTGCCCTGCTGCTGGTCGTGGCGCCGGACCTGCTGAAGAACTTGCCCTCCAGCGCACTCGCCGCGGTGGTGATCGCATCGGCCATCGGCCTCATCGAGATCACCGATCTGCGACGGATCTATCGCATCCAGCGCTGGGAGTTCTGGCTATCGATCGTCTGCACGGTCGGAGTGGCCGTGCTGGGCGCTATCGAGGGCATCGGCCTGGCCATTGTGATGGCGATCATCGAATTCCTGTGGGATGCATGGCGCCCGTACTCAGCGGTCCTGGGGCGCGCAGACCGGGTCAAGGGTTATCACGACATCACGCGCTATCCCGATGCGCGCCTCATTCCGGGGCTGGTTCTGTTTCGCTGGGATGCTCCCTTGTTCTTCGCCAACGCCGAACTGTTCCAGGACCGGGTGCTCAACGCGGTGGCCGCATCGCCGACGCCGGTGCGCTGGCTCGTCGTTGCGGCGGAACCGGTCACGAGCGTGGACGTCACTTCCGCCGACATGCTGGCCGAACTGGACGAGACCTTGCACGCGGCTGGCATCCAGCTGTGCATCGCCGAGATGAAGGACCCCGTCAAGGACAAGCTGAAGCGCTTCGGGCTGTTCGCGAGGATGGGAGAAGCGGTGTTCTTCCCGACCATCGGTGCCGCCGTGGGCAGCTATCTCGATACCCATCCGGTGAATTGGGTGGACTGGGAGGACCAGCCGCGCGTCGGGTAGCGGGAGCGCGACGATGAACTATGAGCTGATGAGGGCGCTCGACATCCGATCTACGCGAATGCCAGCCGATCCCGCAACTCGCAGGGCTCCATCGCGTCTGCGAGCGTGGCACGCAGATCCCAAGGGTCCAGACTGAGCAACTCGCGAACGCACTCGGCTTGGGCGCGCGTGAATAGCGAGGGGGTGCATTCCCGCAGGCGACGCCCGGCGCGGGACTGATCTCGTGCAGCGATCACTTCGAGATCGAGCACCGCATCCGCCTGCTCTTCCGAAAAGGTCGCCGGAATATCGCGGAGCAACCTAGCCGAGATCGGCTCGGCGGGTGTCACGGAGAACCAGCCGATCAACTTCGACAGGGTGGGAGGAAGTGCGCCAGTGTTCATGGGGTGAAGGTTCGCTCAATTGCGTGCGGAAGTCTGCAACCATTCGAACAGCCAAGTTCTCTTATGCAACAAATGTATAGCGCCGCATGACATTGGACTATCTGGATTTCGACTACAGCGAAGACACCGAGGGCATCGGTGTGTTCGACGCCATGGCCACCACCGGGCCTCAGCACGTCGCGGCAGTGCATGCCGAGATCGCGCAGGTGCTGGAATGGGCAAACGCCGCCTTTCCCGGACGCAGGGGCCCGGTGGGCGAGGGCGGCGACTGGGACTACGACCTGCAGGGCATGCAGGAAATCACCGTGCCCGAGACGATCGAGTTCGACGAGGACACGCTTCGGGTCTGCGTGCACGCAGGGCCGCCGGCAACGCCCCGGCACACGGTGACGATGTCGATCAGCGGCACGCCGGAGTTCTGCGTGGCCTTTACCGCCCAGTTCGATCTGGCCTGACGCGGCCTCGGGCCGCAACGCCTTGACCAGCCGGTCCAGGCTCGCGCGGCTGCCCGACGACCATCCGGGCCTCTCGGGCCTCGGGTAGGCTCGCACATAATGCGGCGACCGGCGCATGGTAGCGCCGACATTCTGAAGCCGTGACCCAAGATTCTCCTCCCCGTCCGACGCGCCGCAGCAGCGGCGGCATCACCCTCGACGACGTGTCCAAGCTCGCGGGCGTGTCGGCCATCACCGTGTCACGGGCGCTCAATTCGCCGGAACTCGTGTCGCCGAAGACTCGCGAGAAAGTGAGGCTGGCCGTCGAGCGCACGGGCTATGTGCCCAATCTGCTCGCCGGCGGGCTGGCTTCCAACCGCAGCCGGTTGGTGGCCGCGCTGGTGCCGACCATCGCGGGGCCGGTTTTCCTGGAGACCATCCAGGCGCTCACCGAGGCGCTGGCCGAGTCCGGGTATCAGCTGATGCTCGGCCAGGCCGGCTATCACAACTCGCGGGAGGACGCGCTGATCGACGCCATCGTCGGACGGCGCCCTGACGGGATCGTGCTGACGGGGATCATGCGGTCGGCCGAGGGGCGGCGGCGGCTGCTGGCGTCGGGCATTCCGGTGGTCGAAACCTGGGACCTGACGCCGACACCGGTGGACATGCTCGTGGGCTTCTCTCACGAGAAAGTGGGCACTGACATTGCGAAATTCCTTCATGGCAAGGGCTACCGCCGGCCTGCGGTGATCACCGGGGATGACCAGCGTGCGAACCTGCGCCGCGACGGCTTCGAGCAGGCCTGGCAGGCGCTCGGCGGCCGGCAGCCCGAAATTTGCAGCGTCGCGGCGCCGACGACGCTGGGCAGCGGCAGAACGGCATTCGCCAGCTTGCTCGACGAGGCTCCGGATATCGACGTCGTGGTCTGCAGTTCGGACGCGCTCGCGCACGGCGTCATCACCGAGGCTCAGGCACGCGGAATGCGGGTTCCGCAGGACATCGCGGCAATGGGCTTCGGCGACCTCGGCTTCGCGCGCCACGCGCACCCCGCCATCTCCACCGTGCGCATCGATGGCACCGCCATCGGCCGGCAGGCTGCGCGTTTCATCATCGACCGCGCCGAAGGGCGGCCCGTCGAACAGAAGGTCATCGACCTCGGCTTCTCGCTGATCGAACGCGCCAGCGCCTGACGGCCGCGCGCCGGGCCAGCCGCAAATACCCTGTTGACCGCATGCCGGCTCCGGTCTTATGATGAAATGACAGCGCTAACATTTCATACGGCATCCCAGCCGGACGGCGCGGAGAGACAAACCATGACCGACCCGCTTTCCCCGACATCGCCCCCTGCCTCGTCCTCGCCCGCTGCCCATCGCAAGAAATCCGAAGATCTCCGCTCCCACCGCTGGTACGGCGCGAAGGATCTGCGCAGCTTCGGCCACCGGTCGCGCACGGCGCAGATGGGGCTCTCGCGCGACGACTACCTGGGCAAACCGGTCATCGCCATCCTCAACACCTGGAGCGACATGAACTCCTGCCACACGCACTTTCGCCAGCGTGCGGAGGAAGTGAAGCGCGGTGTGTGGCAGGCGGGCGGCTTTCCGGTGGAGATCCCGGCGATGAGCCTGGGCGAGGCTTTTCAGAAGCCGACCACGATGCTCTACCGCAACCTGCTCGCGATGGAGGCCGAGGAGCTGCTGCGCTCCTACCCCGCCGACGGCTGCGTGCTGATGGGCGGCTGCGACAAGACCACGCCGGGCCTCGTGATGGGCGCGCTGGCGATGAACCTGCCGACCATCTTCGTGCCCGCCGGGCCGATGCTGCGCGGCGATTACAAGGGCCAGTTCCTGGGCTCCGGCTCCGACACCTGGAAGTACTGGGCCGAGCTTCGCGCCGGCAATATCACCGAGCGGGACTGGCAGGACGTCGAGGACGGCATCGCCCGCTCGCCAGGCACCTGCATGACCATGGGCACGGCCAGCACCATGACCAGCGCGGCCGAAGTGCTGGGCCTGACGTTGCCTGGCGCGTCGTCGATCCCCGCCGCGGATTCGCGCCACGCGATGATGGCCACGCACACCGGCCGCCGCATCGTCGACATGGTGTGGGAAGACCTGAAGCCGCTCGACTTCCTGACGCCGGCGTCCTTCGACAACGCGGTCACCGCCGTGCTGGGCCTGGGCGGCTCGACCAACGCCATCGTTCACCTGATCGCGATGGCGCGACGTGCCGGCGTGGCGCTCGACCTGGCGCGCTTCGACGAACTCGCGCGCAGCACCCCGGTCATCGCCAACCTGCGCCCCGGCGGCAAATACCTGATGGAGGATTTCTTCTACGCCGGCGGCCTCCGCGCCTTCCTGCGCGAGATGGGCGACCTGATCGACGGCAGCCAGCGCACCTGCAACGGCCGGACGCTGGCCGAGAACATCGAGGACGCCCGCACCTACAACGCCGACGTGATCCGCCCGCGCGCCGAAGCGCTGCTCGAAAGCGGCGGACTCGCCGTGCTGCACGGCAACCTCGCGCCCGCCGGCGCCGTGATCAAGCCCGCCGCGATGGAAGCGCACCTGCGCCGCCACACCGGCCCAGCCGTCGTCTTCAGGAACTACGACGACCTCGCCGCACGCATCGACGATCCCGCGCTGCCCGTGACGAAGGACAGCGTGATCGTGCTGCAGAGCGCCGGCCCGCAGGGCGCGCCCGGCATGCCCGAATGGGGCCAGTTGCCGATCCCGCAGAAGCTGCTGAAGGAAGGCGTGCGCGACATGGTCCGCATCAGCGACGCCCGCATGAGCGGCACCAGCTACGGCGCCTGCGTGCTGCACGTCACGCCCGAATCGCACGTCGGTGGTCCGCTGGCGCTGGTGCGTGACGGAGATCTCGTCACGCTCGACGTCGACGCGCGACGCATCGACATGCAGGTGAGCGACGAAGAGATCGCGCGCCGCCGGGCTGAATGGCAGAAGCCGATCCCGAAGTTCAGCCGGGGCTACGGCGTGATGTTCCTCAAGCACGTGCAGCAGGCCGACACGGGTTGCGACTTCGACTTCCTGGCACCGGACTACCGCGAGAACGCAGGAGAAGCCCCGACAGAGGGCGAGCCCGAAATCCACTGACGGCGCAGCGCCGCATCTCTCAACACTGGAGCGAGACAAACATGAGCCATACCCTGCGACGCGTTGGCGTCCTCTCTCTGCTGCTGGCATGCGCCGCGGCGACCCACGCGCAAACGCCGCCTTCACCACCAGCAACTGACGCGTTTCCGAACCGCACCGTCACCATCGTCGTGCCTTTCCCCGCAGGCGGCGGCACCGATCTCGGCGCACGCCTGCTGGCGCAGAAGCTCGCGCAGAAATGGGGCCAGGGCGTGGTCGTCGACAACCGCGCCGGCGCGGCGGGGCTGGTCGGTGCCGAGATGGTCGCCAAGGCCAAGCCCGACGGCTACACGCTGCTGATCGGCAATGTCGGCACGCAGTCCATCAATCCCTCGCTCTACAAGAAGATGCCCTACGACACGGACCGCGCGTTCGCGCCCGTGTCGCTGGTGGCCGAGTTGCCTTTCGTGATGATGGTCGGCCCCAGCGTGCAGGCGAAGAGCGTGAAGGAGTTCGTCGCGCTCGCCAAGGCCTCGCCGGACAAGCTGATGTTCGCCAGCTCCGGCAGCGGCGGCTCGCCTCACCTGACGGGCGAGATCTTCGCGGCGGCGGCCGCGGTGCGCATGACGCACGTGCCCTACAAGGGCGGCACGCCCGCGATGACCGACCTCATGGGCGGCCACGTCGATGTGCTCTTCGCATCCATCCTCGAATCCGCGAGCTACATCAAGGCGGGCAAGCTGCGCGGCCTGGCGGTGACGGGCAGCGCCCGCTCGCCTACCCTGCCTGACTTGCCGACGCTCGCCGAAGCCGGCGTGCCCAACGCCGAATCGGGTTCGTGGATCGGGCTGCTCGCGCCCGCAGGCACGCCGCAGCCGATCGTGGACAAGCTGGCCGCCGATGTGAAAAGCGTGCTCTCGGTGCCCGAGACACGACAGACCCTGGTCGAACAGGGCGCGGTCCCGCGCGGCACCGGCCCGGCGGAACTCAAGGCACTGATAGACACCGACCGCGCGCGCTACGGCCGCGTGATTCGCGACAAGAACATCGGCGTCGATTGAGTGCCGCATCCCACCGGAGAGACAAGCCCATGACCCAGCCCTTCAGCAGCCGCCGCGCGGCACTCAAGACCCTCGGCGGCCTCGGCGTCGCCGCAGCGATTCCCGGCATCGCCATGGCCCAGGCCGACGCGTGGCCGAGCCGGCCGATCACCTACGTCGTTCCCTTCACGCCCGGCGGCTCGACCGACGTGATCGGCCGCGTGATCGCGCAGAAGCTCGGCGAAGTCCTCGGCCAGCCAGTGGTGGTCGACAACAAGCCGGGTGCAGCCGGTGCGGTCGGCGCGAGCTATGTCGCGAAGGCGAAGCCCGATGGCTACACGCTCTTCGGCGGCACGATCAGCACGCACGCCATCAACGCGAGCCTCTACAAGAACCTGCCCTACGACCCGGTGAAGGACTTCGAGCCGATCTCGCTCGTGGCCTTTCTGCCCAACGTGCTGATCGTCGATCCGAACCTTGGCGTGAACTCGGTGCCGGAACTGATCGCGCTGCTGAAGAAGGATTCTTCGAAGCGCACCTTCGCCTCCTCGGGCGCGGGTACCTCCACGCATCTCGCGGGGGAGATGCTGGGCGACATGATCGGGGTGAAGCTCACGCACATCCCCTACAAGGGCACGCCCCCCGCGATGCTCGATGTGTCGTCCGGCCAGGTCACTTTCATGTTCGACCAGATCACTGCCGCGCTGCCGCTGGTGCAGGCCGGCAAGCTGAAGCTGCTGGCCGTCACCACCGCCAAGCGAATGGCGCTGGCGCCGCAGTTGCCGACGATGGCCGAGGCCGGCGTTCCCGGATTCGAGATGGCTTCGTGGCAAGCGGTCTATGCACCGAAGGACCTGCCCAAGCCGATCGCACAGCGGCTCTCGACCGAGATCGCCAAGATCCTGCAGATGCCCGACGTCAAGGACAAGCTCACGAACCAGCTGGGCATGGAGGTCGTGGCCGGCTCTCCCGCGCAGCTCGCAGCGCTCATGCAGAAGGAAATCCCTCGCTGGGGTGAACTCGTTCGCAAGTCCGGAGCGACGGCCAACTGAGTTCCAACATCTCTCATCACCTCGAACAACCATGACCGAAGCCACCACATCCACTCCCCTCTCCGATGCATCCCGCGAACTGCTGCGCCACGTGAGCGTCGCCACGCTGTGCACGCAGCTCTTCAAGCGCGGGTTCCGCAACGTTTACCTGCAAGGCGTCGGCCGCCTGACGAAGCCCTCGGGCGGCAATCTCGTCGGCCCGGCCTTCACGATGCGCAACATCCCGGCGCGCGAGGATCTCGACCAGATCAGCGCCTTCGACGATCCGAACCATCCGCAACGCAAGGGCATCGAGAGCGTGCCGCCCGGCCACGTGCTGGTCATCGATTGCCGCGGCGAGACACGCGTGGCCTCCGGTGGCCAGATCCTCACCACGCGGCTCAAGGTGCGCGGCGCGGCAGGGCTGGTGTCCGACGGGCCGGTGCGCGACAGCGGTCCGATCTCGCAGATGGACTTCCCTGTGTTCTGCGCCGGCGGGAGCGCACCGCTGAACCTGATCCACCACCACGCGATCGACCTCGACGTGCCGATCGGCTGCGGTGGCGTGGCCGTGTATCCGGGCGACGTGGTCGTCGGTGATGAAGAAGGCGTGGTCGTGATCCCGCAGCATCTCGCCGAAGAAGTGGCGCGCGACGCGACGGAGCAGGAAAAGATGGAGGCCTTCATCCTCGCGCGCATCGAAGGCGGCGCGAAGCTCGCGGGCACCTATCCGCCCAACGCGGAGACGCGTGCCGCCTACGAGGCCACGCGCAAGGGCAACGCGGACTAAGCCGGCGAGTCGAACACGGAGTCATTGATGCAACGCAGAACACTCGCCGCCGCAACGCTTCTTTCCATCGCGTGCGCCCTGCCCGCGATGGCACAGACCTTCCCGAGCAAGCCCATCACCATCGTCGTGCCCGCCTCGCCGGGCGGCGCCATCGACCTGACGGCGCGGCTCATCGGACAGAAGCTCACCGAGGCGTGGGGCCAGTCGGTGGTGATCGACAACCGCGCCGGCGCCACCGGCATCATCGGCACCGATCTCGTGGCCAAGAGCCCGCCGGACGGCCACATGCTGGCCCTGGTGGCGAGCAGCCATGCGATCAATCCCAGCATGGTGAAGAAGCTGCCCTTCGACACGGTCAAGGGTTTCGAGCCGGTGGTGCTGACGCACGTCGTGCCGCTCGTGCTGGTGGTGTCGCCGACGCTGCCGGTGAATTCTCTCAAGGAGTTGATCGCCTACGGCAAGTCCAACCCGGGCAAGCTGAGCTTCGCCTCCAGCGGCAGCGGCGGCGCGCCGCACTTTTCGGGCGAGCTGTTCAAGAGCATGACCGGGATCGACATGACGCACATCCCCTACAAGGGCAGCACGCTGGCGCACCCCGACCTCATCAGCGGGCGCACCTCGCTCATGTTCGACACCGTCGCGGCGGTCAATGTGCAGGTCAAGGCCAACCGGCTGAAGCCGCTGGCCGTGACGACGCTCAAGCGCTCGTCGATCCTGCCGGATGTGCTCACGATGCAGGAGGCGGGACTGGCCGGCTACGAGACCAGCACCTGGGGCGGTCTGCTTGCGCCGGCCGGCACGCCGAAGGCCACGGTCGCCAGGCTCAACGCCGAGGTCAACAAGATCCTCGCGATGCCGGACGTGCGCAAGACCCTGCTGGACAACGGCATCGAACCCGGCGGCGGCTCACCGCAGCAGTTCACCGACTTCATCGGCACCGAGACGGTCAAGTGGGCCAAGGTCGCCAAGGACGCCGGCATCCAGCCCGAATGACCTCGATGGAACGCGCGTGCCTCAGCGCGCGCCACCCGGCCGCACGTGCAGGCGGCGACCGGCGCCCCAGCCGCTCCAGGCCATTCCGGCGGCGATGACGACCATCAGCACGGCGGAGGACTGGAAGCCCCCGGTCCAGCCGCGCAGCAATCCCGCGATGAGCGGGCCGGTCGCCGCCAGCACATAGCCCCAGCCCTGCGCCATGGCCGACAGCTGCGCGGTCACGGTCGCGTCGGGCGAGCGCATCACGATCAGGCTCAGGGCGAGCGCGAACGATCCGCCTTGCCCGCAGCCCAGCAGCACGGCCCAGAACCACACGCCGCTCAGCGGCGCGAAGAGAAAGGCCAGCATCGACAGCAGGATGATGACCGTGAGGCCCAGCGCCAGCCCACGCTGGTTGCGGCAGCGCGCGGCGATCGAAGGCGTCACGAGGCAGGTCGCGAGCTGCACGAGGATCGACACGCCCAGCACGAAGCCGGCGGTCGCGCTGTCCAGGCCGCGCTCGCGCAGCATCGGCGCGAGCCATCCCATGACGATGTAGGCCAGCGCGGATTGCAGCCCCATGAAACAGGTCACCTGCCACGCGAGCGGGTCACGCCACAGGGTCCCCGTGTGGGCGCTGGCGTGGGCCTGCCGCGGGCGTGCGGCCAGCGCCTGCGGCGCCCACAGCAGCACGACGATGCCGGCCGGCAGCGCCCAGAAGGCCAATGCGGCCGTCCAGGAGCCTCCGAAGGAATGCTCCAGCGGAACGGTGAACGCCGCGGAGCTCGACGCGCCCGCGCACACGGCCAGCGTGTAGAAGCCCGTCATCATCGCGGCGTGGCTGCTGAAGTCGCGCTTGACCAGCCCCGGCAGCAGGACGTTGGAGACCGCGATGCCCGCTCCGGCCAGCGCCGACGAGAAGAACAGCATCGGCAGGCTGCCCGTTCCGCGCAACAGCGTGCCGATGCAGATCAGAAGCAGCGCGCCCAGCAGCGTGCGCTCGGGGCCGAAGCGCCGGGCCAGCGCTGGTGCGGGCGCCGCGAACAGGCCGAGGCAAAGCAGCGGCAGCGTCGTGAGCAGGCTCGCGCCCGATGGCGAGAGGCCGGTGTCCTTCATGACCTCGGGCAGCAGGACGGAGAGGCTGCCGAACACCGGCCGCAGATTGAACGCAATCAGGATCAGGCTGAGGCCCAGCAACACCTGGCGTGCGCGCGTCGGGGTCGAGGTGGTGGCGGATGTGAGGGCGAGCGTGGGAGCCGCGAGTGAGCCGGGGGCTCGGGCTGAAGAAGGCATGGACTTGTCTTTGTTCTCGGGGATTCGGAAGCGGGCGCGAGCCGCCGGGGACTGTAGCCGCATCCTTTCGCCCGTGCCGGCCACCACGGAGTAGCCGCGCGAACATCGCGGGGAAACACCCCGCTGTTCGGCCAATTCAACTCAGGCAGTGCGCTCGAAAATCGAGCGCCATAGCGGTACGGGCGCCTGCGCGCGGTGCCGATGACTCAAACGGATGAGGGAAGCGCGGGCAACACATGAGCATCACAGCACTGCGGTTCACAGGGCCCGATTCGGCCCCCTGCGTGCTGGGCGCGCCCATCTTCGCCTACTACGGCGAGATCCACGTCGGCACGCTGGACCCGGTGCCCGTGAGCCGCGGCGGTACGGAAGTTCGCATCCAGCACTACACGCCATCGTCCGAAGCGTGTAGCCACGCCCTGCAGAAACTGCGCATCGGCCGGGTGCTGCTCCTGGAGCTGGTGGCCTTCATTGCGACACACTTTTCCAGCGTGTCGGTGATCAGCTTCGTCCTGAACCGGGACATCGAGGGCTACGGCAACGGCATCCGCCTGGCCGGTTCTCGATCGGCGTTGCTGCAGAGCATCGGCGCGGAGCACATCGTGATCACGCCCAAGCCCAAGGGCGAACGCGCGGGGCATTTCGCGGTGGCCGCGTTCTGGCAATACAACGTCGCAAATCTGTCGGCACTCAACGCAGCCACTCAGGCCGAATGGGCAGCCTTCAGGGAGCGCGAAACTGCCGCGTTGCCCGGCAAGGCACCGCGTGCCAACGCCTGGCTGCGCCGGTTCCTCTCGCATCGGGCGCGCAACGGCAGCGCACGCAGGCCGGGGCACTGAAGCTCAGGCAGTTTCCAGCTCGCGGAAGCAATTCAGCATGGCCGTCACGCCCTGGGCCTTGATCGGGCCGTCCCGCCAATCGGGCGCCTCGTGGTCCATCTGCTCGCAGAGATCGTCCCAGGCTTCGGCGATGGCCGCCCACTCCGCAATGCCGGGCTCCGCCACGCGCTGCGCCAGCACCGGCAAGGCGCGCCGCAGCGCCGGCACCTGTTCGATCAGCTGGCGGCAACGACGGAAGGCGTTCGCCTCGCGCGGGACGTCTTCCGTCGTCCTCCCCCTGTAGTACCGGGGTCTCACACCTGTCAACAGCACGAACAGGGCCAGGCTGGCGGGGCCCTGCTCGCCAGCCGCGAGCCAGCGCAGCGAATACAGATCGAGAAGCAGCGCGGCGCGGCCCAGTTGCACGCGCACGCGCTCGACTGCAGCAGGAGTTTCCTGCCGCCGAATCCGCGCCAGCGCCTCGAGCGGCCCGACGACCGCCGTCGCACCCAGCATGCGTGCCAGGCCGGGATGCAGCACCTCGCTGTCATGCGCCCGACTCAGGAGATTCAGGAACTCCGCCAGCGGCATGGGCCCATAGACGAGCCTGCACCCTTCGCGCATCAGGATTCGGTAGCCGGGCTCGCCGTGTCGGGTCGGGGTCACTCCGTTCTATCGGCAGGAGGACGGCCGCTGAACAGGGGTGGTGCAAGTTATTTCTGCATGCCGGCGCAGAATCCCGACCCATGACCGCGTCCTCCACACCCCACCGCCCGCTCGTCCTCCAACATGCCGACGTGCTGGTCACCATGGACGCGGCGCGGCGCGAGATAGCGGACGGGGCGGTCGTCACGGAAGGCCCCGCCGTCGCATGGGTGGGCCCCACTGCCGAGCTGCCGGCCGTCTACGCCGATGCGCTTCTGGCCGGACGCGCCGAGTCGATCGACATGCGCGGCCACGTGATGATGCCGGGGCTGGTCAACACGCACCATCACATGTACCAGAGCCTCACGCGCGCGGTGCCCGAGGCGCAGGACGCCGAGCTCTTCGGCTGGCTCACCCATCTGTACCTGCTGTGGGCGCGCATCACGCCCGAGATGATCCGCGTGTCGACGCAAACCGCGATGGCCGAACTGATGCTCTCAGGCTGCACCACCACCAGCGATCACCTCTATCTTTTTCCGAACGGCGCGCGGCTCGACGACTCGATCGAGGCGGCCGACACCATGGGCATGCGCTTCCATGCCTCGCGCGGCAGCATGAGCGTGGGCCGGAGCCTGGGCGGCCTGCCGCCCGACGAAGTTGTCGAGACCGAGGATGCGATCCTGCGAGACAGCGAGCGGCTCATCGGCCACTGGCACGATGCCTCGCGCCACGCGATGCGCCGCATCGTGCTCGCGCCCTGCTCGCCCTTCTCGGTCTCGCGCGACTTGATGCGGCTGTCTGCGGAACTGGCGCGCGAGCGCGGCGTTTCGCTGCACACGCACCTGGCGGAGAACGACAACGACATCGCCTATTCGCGCGAGAAGTTCGGCATGACGCCGGCCGAATATGCGGAGGATCTCGGCTGGGTCGGCCGTGACGTATGGCACGCGCACTGCGTCAAGCTCGACGAGGCCGGCATCGCCCTCTTCGGCCGCACCGGCACCGGCGTGGCGCACTGCCCGTGCTCCAACATGCGGCTGGCCTCGGGCATCGCGCCCATCGGTGCAATGCGCCGAGCGGGCGTACCGGTGGGGCTCGGCGTGGACGGCAGCGCGTCGAACGATGGCGCCCACATGCTCGGCGAAGCACGCCAGGCCATGCTGTTGCAGCGCGTGGGCTTCGGCCCCGCGGCGATGACGGCGCGCGAGGCGCTGGAGATCGCGACGCTCGGTGGCGCCCAGGTCCTCGGCCGCGACGACATCGGTTCGCTCGCGCCGGGCATGTCGGCCGACATCGTGGCTTTCGACCTGCGCGGCGTGGCGCATGCCGGCGCGGGGCACGACCCGGTGGCCGCGCTGGTGTTCTGCCAGCCGGGCGCCGTGGCCCTGAACGTGATCAACGGCCGCGTGCGGATTCGCGACGGGCGCTTCACCGATCTGGAGCTCGACCCCCTCCTCGCCCGCCACCGCGACCTCGCGCGCACGCTGTATGAAAAGGCCCGCCACCCTCATGTGAATTGAGGGTATCCCGTCAGCCCGCGGCGGTATGCTGTCAGGTTGCCATGGACCACCCAGACGCCAGCCTCGAAATCTCCTTGAACCTGCCGGAAGGCTGGACCTTCGACCTCCAACTCACACGGGGCGAAGACCAGATGCACGGCGGCGTGGCGGAACTGCGCGAAGCCGGCGTCCTGCGTTGCCGCATGCTTGTGTCGAACCTGGACCGCGACAGGAAGCTCGCCCTGGACCGGGTCGTCACGCGCGTCGAGTTCTGGCTGGCCGAGTGGCAATCGAGGGACCACTCCGGCAGCACGGGCTTCGCCGATCTCTAGGTGCCACTCACGGTTTTCCGTGATGGCCGCCCCGTTTCAGGCCACGCCTTCATTTGTTGGGTTGCGGCGTCAGTCGCAAGTAGGGACGGATGGCCCTGTAGCCCTTGGGGAAGCGCTCGGCGATTTCGGCCGGATCCTGCAGGCTGGGGATGATGACAACGTCATCGCCGTCCCGCCAGTTCACAGGCGTCGCGACCTTGTGGCTGTCCGTGAGCTGCAGTGAATCGATCACGCGCAGGATCTCGTCGAAGTTGCGCCCGGTGCTCGCCGGGTAGGTGATGATCGTGCGGATCACCTTCTTCGGATCGATGATGAAGACGCTGCGCACTGTCGCCGTGGTGGAGGCGTTCGGATGGATCAGGTCATAGAGATTGGCCACCTTGCGATCGGCGTCCGCCAGGATGGGAAAGTCCACCGTCGTGTTCTGCGTGTCGTTGATGTCGCCGATCCATTCCCTGTGCTTGTCGACCGGATCGACGCTGATCGCGATCGGCTTGACGCCACGCCGGGCGAACTCACCCGACAGTGCCGCCGTCTTGCCCAGCTCGGTGGTGCAGACCGGCGTGAAATCGGCGGGATGCGAAAAGAGCACCACCCACGAATCGCCGGCCCACGCGTGAAAGTCGATCGGGCCATCGCTGGACTCCTGAGAAAAGTTGGGGGCGGTGTCGCCGAGTCGCAGGGTCGTCATGAAGACTCCAGAAGATCGGAAGGAAGGGAGCGCGATTGTCGAAAATCCCGTGGTCCGTCCCAACGAATGTCTTGTACTTTCTACATCGCAATTTCGCATATGCCTCGGCCGGACCCGAGGGCCCGGCCTCGAAGGAGAATCCAATGAAAAAGACGCAGGTACTGGTCATCGGCCTGGAGCCGAACCTGGTCGACTTCAGCACGATGCCGGACATGAACGCCGACAAGGTCCGGGCCGGACTGGCCGCGGACCAGGCCAAGCTCGCCGCTCTGGGGTACGAAGCAGAACTCTGCCTGACGGATCTCGGGGAAACGGCTGCCGACATGACTGCTCGGAAGCTCGCTGAGAAACCGTTCGACTGCGTGGTCATCGGTGCCGGCATCCGGACCATTCCCGCTTACTTTCTTCTCTTCGAGCGGCTGATCAACGTGGTGCATCGGGCGGCCCCTGGCGCCAGGATCTGCTTCAACACCAAGCCGAGCGACACCGCCGAAGCCGTCCAGCGGTGGGCGCACGCGAACTTGTGACGTTGGCCCTTTGTCTGCCGACTCGCGGCCCGGCTCAGTCGATCTCACGCTGCCAGGCCGCGAACACGCCGCAGACCAGCGCGATCACTGCCATCACCTGGAAACCGTCGAGCGAGGCCATGAAAGTCGCCTGCTGCTCGAGCATCCGCGAGAGCGAAGCCAGCGCCATCGAATGCGCTTCGCCGATCGCATGGCCGCCGGCGGTGAATCCGCGCGTCAGCATGTCGAGCGACTGCATGAAGGTGGCGTTGGACGGGCTGGCCGATTCGGCGAGCCGCGTCTGGTGCAGCGCCACGCGGTGCTGCTGGAGCGCGATGACGCTCGCGGTGCGAATGAAATGGCGAGCTGCCGCACCAGATTCTTGAGCCGGTAGCCGTGGGCGAAGTCATCCGCGGCCAAGCCTCGGAAAGTGACGTTCGCGACCGGCAGCATGACGAACAGCATCATCAGCCCGCGCAGCAGCAGCGGCCCCGCGAGTTGCAATCGGCCGACCTCGGGCGACATGCGCGCGAAGAGCCATGCGGCCAGCGCCGCGATGCCGAAGCCCGTGACGACCAGCCACTTCTTGTGGGTGACGCGCGCGGAAAACTTGAGATACACGAAGAGCAGCAGGCCCGACGCCAGCGAGGTCGTGCCCGTGAAGTAGCCGGTGTCGCCGACCGAGAAGCCGAGGCCGCCTTCCATCAGCCGCGGCAGCAGGTAGCTGAAGCCGGTCGACAGGTAGTAATAGATCACGTAGAGCGCCAACCCGATCTGGAAGGTCGACTGCCGCAGGGCATCGAGCCGCACCAGCGGCGCCGGATGCCGCCACTGGTGGTATGCGAACCAGCCGAGGCCCGCGATGCCGGCGATGGCAAGGCCGATCAGCGTGGGCGAACCGGAAAAGAGCTCGAAGTGCGCGCGCGTCAGCACCACCTGCAGCGCGGCCTGCGCCAGCGCGAACACGACGTACGCCGCGTAGTGCGGCTCGGTACGCTCGTGCGGCGCCACGTCGCCGATGTCCGGCAGCGTCCACCAGGCCATCACGCCCGTGAGCGCCGCGACCGGCGCCGTGCAGAGGAATAGCGAGCGCCACTCGAAATGCGTGACGAGCCAGGCGCCCATGATGGGCGCCAATGCGCCGCTGAACACGATCAGGACCATGAAGGACTTGAGCGCCTTGGCGCGCCGCTGTGGCGGGATGCCGATCTGGATCAGGATGCGGCAGGCGCCCAGCATGGGCCCGACGAAGTAGCCCTGGAAGCCCCGCGCCAGCATGAGCTGCACCGAGTTCTCACCCAGCGCGGCACACACGCCACCTATGGCGAAGGCGAACATGCAGGTCGCGAGGTAGCGTCGATAGCCCAATCGCTCGACCCAGGCGTGCTGATTCAGGATGCCGAGGACAGCGCCGAGCGCATAGGCACTCGATGCCCAGACGAGTTCATCGGCCGATGCGTTCACGCCCCCGGCGATATAGCTCGCGAAGAAGGCGAACAGCGCGTTGTCGAAGTAATCGATGCCGGTCACCAGGCCAATGACCCACGGCGCCAGCGCGGCGACGTCGATGCCGCGGCCGGCAGGCGCCGAGGCGGAGGTGTTCATTCTTCAGGCCTCTTGCGTCCGGCGGCCCGGGCGGGCTCGGCGCGCCGACGCTCTCGAAGCACCGACTCGATCGGCTCGCCGGTGAGCCGGCGCTCCACGTAGTCGATGTCGCGCCGCAGCTGCGCCTGCAGCGTGGCGGCCTCCTTCAGTTCGCGTCGGACCTGCGCGACGCGGGTATCGAGCGCGTCGAGTTGGTTGACCAGCGTTTCCTTCAATTCCTTCAGCGATGCGTTGGACAGCCGCGGCCTTCCGCCGTCGGCGGCAGGCTCGAAGGGCTTCTGGACCATCGCGGTGATGGTGGTGAGGGAAAAGCCGAGCGATCGCATGCGCAGCACCCGCGAAAGCTTTTCGAGGTCGGCCGCTTGATAGAGGCGATAGCGCCCTTCGCTGCGCACCGGCACCACGATGCCGAGTTCCTCGTAGTACTTGAGGGTGCGCGGCGTCACGCCGAGCCGCTCTGCGGCTTCTCGGACGGTGATGGTGTCGGGGATCTGGGCCATGATTCGATTCTACATCAACGTGTACGTTCACGTACAGGTTTGCTGCCACGGACCCATGAAGGATTCGCGTCGCTCGCCGATATGATGCGCCGGTCATACCAACGACGAGAGCGACCGACATGCTGAATTCCCTGGCTCCCTTCCTGATCACCTGGGCCATCACCGCCTTTTCGCTGTGGGTGGCCAGTCACATCTTCAAGGGGATCACCTTCGAAAGCGTCTCGGCGCTCGTGGTCTCGGCGCTGCTGCTCGGCTTTGCCAATGCCATCGTCCGGCCGCTGCTCATCATCCTGACCCTGCCACTGACGTTGCTGACATTCGGGCTCTTCATCCTGGTCATCAACGCGCTGATGATCCTGCTGGTGTCGGCGCTGGTGAAGGGCTTCAAGGTGTCCGGCTTCTGGACGGCACTGTTCGCGAGCATCTTCATCTCGCTGCTCAGCATCTGCGTTGGCGCGCTGATCGACGGCGGCACGCCGGAAACGCGCATCCAGATGCCATCGGAAGGGAAGTGGCTGTAGCCGTGCCAGGTGCGAGGGCCCGGTCGATCAGCGAGCGACGCGCACCAGCATGAGATCCGCCGTGGTGCCACGCCCCTGTGTCAGCACAGGATAGGCGGTGTCGCTGATGAAGAGCAGCTTGTCGCCCTGAAGAATCCGCGCCGAGACGTTGTAGCGCATGCGCGGATCGATGCGTGCCGGGTCCACGCTCAGCGCGAAGTTGAAAGGCACCTGCCTGCCGTCCGCACGGATGCGCTGCTCGGCCAGCACGACGGCGGCCACGTCCATGCGCGAGACGTCGAGGAGCTGCACCACGATCTCGGCGGAAGGGTCGAGCGCGATGCGTTCGCGGAACGTGACGGAGCCCGTCACGCGCAGCGCCGGCGCCTTGTCAGTCGAGGTGGTGGTGTTCATCGAGGATGCACAAGCCCCCAGCAGCGGAAGACTGGTGACCGCAGCGAGCGCAAATAATGTGGTGCGTTTCCTCATGCGGCCGCATTGTGCGCTTGCGCATGGCGTTCGGCGAAGGCCACGTACCACTCCAGGCTGCCGGGATTCGCCATCGCCTCGCGGTTCACGACTTTGTCGATCGGCTGGCCGAGCAGCAGCTTCTTGATCGGCAGCTCCTGCTTCTTGCCAGAGAGCGTGCGCGGAATCTCAGCGACCTGGAAGATGTCGTTGGGCACGAAGCGCGGGGACAGCGAGGTTTTGATCGCGTTGTTGATCTTCGCGCGCATGGCATCGTCGAGCGCCACGCCAGGCCGCAGCACCACGAACAGCGGCATGTAGCTTTCACGGCCCAGGTATTCAAGGTCGACCACCATGGAGTCGAGCACTTCGGGCAGCCCTTCGACCGCGCTGTAGATCTCGCTGGTGCCCATGCGCAGGCCCTGGCGGTTGATGGTGGCGTCACTGCGGCCATAGATGATGCAGCCGCCGTCGTCGCCGATCCTGATCCAGTCGCCATGGCGCCAGATGCCGGGATAGGTGTCGAAATAGCTCGAGAGATAGCGCGCATTGCCTTCGTCGCCCCAGAGGTAGAGCGGCATGGAAGGGATGGGCTGCGTGCAGACCAGTTCGCCGACTTCGCCGATCACCGGCTGGCCGGATTCATTCCATGCCTCGACCGATGCGCCGAGATAGCGGCACTGCATCTGCCCCGGCACTTCGGGCAGTTCGCGGTTGCCGCCGACGAAGCCGCCGCAGAAGTCGGTGCCGCCCGAAATGTTGTACCACCACACGGCGGGCGAACCGGCCGCGAGCACCTGCGCCGTGCCCCAGAGCTGCACCTCTTCTGGCAATGGAGAGCCGGTGCTGCCGAGTGCGCGGACGCGCGAGAGGTCGCCGCAGTCCTTCGCTTCCAGCCCGGCTTTCATGCAGTTGGTGAAATAGGCCGCACCAGCGCCGAAGAAGGTCACCTCGTGCCGCGCCACGAAGCGCCAGAGCACGCCCCAGTCGGGCTTCTCCTTGCTGCCGGCCGGGTTGCCGTCGTAGATGCAGATGGTCGACCCGAAAGCCAGCCCCGAGAGCTGCGAGTTCCACATGACCCAGCCGGTCGAGCTGTACCAGTGGTAGCGCTCGCCGAAGTTGTTGGCGCTGTAGCTCGGCCCCAGGTCATGGTGCAGGCCGCAGGCGTACATGTTGACGATGATGCCGCCCTGCCCGTGCACGATGGGCTTGGGCAGCCCGGTGGTGCCGCTGGAATAGACGATCCAGATCGGGTGGTCGAAGGGCAGCCACTCGGGCTCGAAAATGGCGGTCGCTCCGTCGTTTCGCGCTACGGCGTTCGTCCATTCCGCTTCGGCGGGGATCTGCTGCGCAGCGAAGGGTGTTCTCACCAGCACGAGTTTCTTCACGCTGGGCAGCGCGGCGCGCAGCTCCTGCACGACGGCGCTGCGGTCCAGCGGCTTGCCGCCGTAATGCACGCCATCGGCTGCGATCAGCACCTTGGGCTCGATCTGGCGAAACCGGTCGACCACCGCGGCCGTGCCCATGTCGGGCGCGCACACGCTCCACACCGCGCCGATGCTCGAACACGCGAGGAAGGCGATCAGCGTCTCGGGCACGTTGGGCAGGTAGGCCGCAACGCGGTCGCCGCGCACCACGCCGAGCTCGCGCAAGGTCAGCGCAAAAGCCGCAATCTGCCGGCGCAGCTCGGGCCAGGACATCTCGCGCACTTCGCCGAGTTCGTTGTCGCTGATGATGGCCGGCATGCCGGCCGCGTGCGCCGCATCGGCATGGCGCAGCACTTCGCGCACGTAGTTGACCTGCGCGCCGGGAAACCAGCGCGTGCCGGGCATGTGCGCGTCGACCAGCACGGTGCTCGCCGGCGTCGGGGACTGCATGTCGAAGAAATCCCAGATGCTCTGCCAGAAGGCGGGCAGATCGGTGACCGACCAGCGCCACAGCGCATCGTAGGAATCGAAGGAAAGTCCGCGCTTCTCGCGCAGCCAATCCTGGTAGAGACGAATCTGGGGGATCTGGGGAACGATGGGTGGAGAGATGTGATTCACCTGTGCAGCCTAACGCGCAGCGCCGGCCCGGCTCAATCGGGGAAAGCACAGGTTCTGTACTTGTACGCTTGTACCTGCCATCGGATCGTGGTGTACTTTCTGCTGACCCTGCGGCGACCGAAGAGGCCCGGCGATCCATCATCCCGTTGCCCCGGCCGCAGGCCATGCCACCACACACTTCCAAAGGAGCGGACATGTCACTGCGCATCAACGACGTCACCCCGGATTTCACGGCCAACACCACCAAGGGGCCGATCAAGTTCCACGACTGGATTGGCGACAAGTGGGCCATCCTGTTCTCGCATCCCAAGGACTTCACGCCGGTGTGCACGACCGAGCTGGGCTACATGGCGAAGATAGAGCCCGAGTTCACCCAACGCAACGCCAAGCTGATCGGCCTGAGCATCGACCCGGTCGATGCTCACGATCGCTGGGCCAAGGACATCGAGGAAACGCAAGGCTACCTGCCCAAGTACCCGATGATCGGCGACACCGACCTGGCCGTGGCCAAGCTCTACAACATGCTGCCCGCCGAGGAACCCGGCACCTCCGAAGGCCGTACCGCCGCCACGAATGCCACGGTGCGCTCGGTCTTCGTCATCGGCCCGGACAAGCGCATCAAGCTGATGCTCACCTACCCGATGACCACCGGCCGCAACTTCGACGAGATCCTGCGCGTGCTCGACTCGATGCAGCTCACCGCGGCGCACAAGGTCGCCACGCCTGTCAACTGGAAGAACGGCGAGGACGTGATCATTGCCGGCTCGGTCTCGGACGACGACGCGAAGAAGCTCTTCCCCGATGGCTGGAAGGCACCGAAGCCCTATCTGCGGGTGGTCAAGCAACCGGGCTGATCCGGCGCGCACCATGGTCTTCGAGCAGATCGCAACGGGCGGTTGCCAGTCCTACCTCATCGGTTGCGACCAGACCTGCGTGGCCGCCCTCATCGATCCGGAACTGAGCCAGATCGACCACTACCTCGCGCTGGCCGCGCGCGACGGCGTGCGCATCCGCTACCTCATCGATACGCACACGCACGCCGATCATTTCTCCGCCACCAAGGAGCTGGCGCGGCAACTCGACGTGCCCGTGGTCATGCACCGCGCGAGCCCGGCACCCTTCGTCGACATGCGGATCGGCGACGGCGAGATGGTCGTGCTCGGCAAGCTGCGGCTGCAGGCCCTGCACACGCCGGGCCACACGGCCGACTCGATGTGCCTGCAGGTCGAGGACCGCGTCTTTACCGGCGACACACTGCTCATCGGCGGCACCGGCCGCACCGACCTGCCCAGCGGCGACCCCGAGGCGCTGTACGACAGCCTGTTCAATCGCCTGCTGCACCTCGACCCTGCGCTGCAGGTGTACCCGGCGCACGACTACAAGGGGCGCAGCCACTCGACCATCGCGGACGAGATCGCGACGAATCCGCGCCTGCAGAAGCGCGATCGCGGCGAGTTCGTCGAGATGATGCGCAGCCTGAACCTCACGATGCCCACGCACATCACCGAGGCCCTGCGCACGAACATGAGCGGCGGCAAGACCGTGGCAAGCCTGCTGGCCGAGGCGACAGCGGCCGTTCCGTTCATGTCGCTGGCCGAGCTCAAGTCCAGGGTCGAAGCAGCCGAGGACGATCTCATCGTGCTCGACGTGCGGGAGCGCGATGCCTACGAAGGCGGTCACATCCCGCGCGCCCGGCTGTTGCCGCGCGGCCAGCTCGAACTGCGCGTGAACCAGGACCTGCCCGACCCCACGCGGCGCATCCTCGCGTGCTGCGAACTGGGCTACATCTCGACGCTCGCCGCCGCGACCCTGCGATCCATGGGCTTCATGCGCGCCGTGGCGCTGGACGGCGGCATGAAGGCATGGAGGGAGGTGGGTTACCCGCTGAAGACCGGCAAGGAGCCCTGAGGCCCCGGCTGTCGAAGGAGATGGACATGAACTACCGCAAGCTCTCATTTCTTTGCGTCTGCGCGGCCCTGGTCGCGCTCGCGGGCTGCGAACCCAAGCCGCAGCCGCCCAAGGCGGCGGCCGCCGTCCCGCAGGCCGTGGCGGGCTGATCGCGCTTCTGCTTCAGAGAGGCAACAAGGTCTTGATCGTTTCGACGATCTGCGCAAACGGCACCTGAGTCGCCGCTACGCAAACCACCGGCACCAGCGAGGCCAGCACGATCGGCGCGATGCTCTCCAGGGTGACCGGCGCGGGAAGCATGCGCTTGATCAGGTCGTAGCCTGCCGCCAGGTCCGCCAGCGAAGACGGATCGGGCGAACCCAGCATTTCCTCGGACGGTTCCGCTTCCGGGGCGGAGACCCATTTCGTGTCGAAGGCGATGTTGTGCCGGCTGGCGAGCGAACCGTAGTGCGCGAGCCCCTCGTGCTTGAGCGACACGAGGCGCGGCATGAAGACCAGCAGGGGCAGGACGAACGCAATGGCAAAGAAGGCGATCATCCCCAACAGCGCGAACTTGAAGCCCATCAGGCTGGCATCTCCATGCACGACCAGCTTGAGCACCGTCGCGGAAACCACCGTGCTTTCCGCGAAGACGAAGAGCACATAGGTCTGCGGGTACTGTCCCATGAAGGCCAGGCCGCCGCAGCGGTCGGGATGCGTGGCAACCAGGCGCAAATCGCAACGCGCGATGTCGTACAGCATGAGCCCCCAGGTCACGAAGCGCCACAGCCAGCGGCCGAGAAGAAACCAGTAGAGCGGCAGCGCCACGAGCATCGACCACCAGCCGGCCAGCGTCGGCCGGAGCGAACCGTCGACCAGGCGTCCATACCACGTGCCCCCATCGGCACCCATCGGTGCCCGCATGAGCCAGAAGTACGAGAGGGCGTAGGCAACCACGAGAATGACAGCTTCCGCCAACCACGATCCAGTGCGCCGCTCCATGTTCGCCCGCGCCGCCACCATGCCGCCGCGCGACGCCTGCGGCACGATATCGCGGTCCTCGAACTGCGCGACGAGCTTCACCATGCGCCGGTCCGAGATCTCCTCCATGAGCACGAAGGCCACAACGGCAATGGAAAAGGCGTAGGCGCTGAAATCGAGAAGCATGGCCCGCTCGTGATTCGGATCCAGCGCAACGCCTTCGAGTGCTGCGAGCACCACGCCGGGGATCCACGACAGCGCGACGAACAGCACGGCGCGGCGACCTACGGCGAGATTGGTATCGGACAACAGGCCGAGACGGCGCTGCATGCGATAGAACGGACCATGCCTGTTGAACGAGACCTGCATGCGGTACCAATCTTGTGGTCCCCCGGGGCTCCGAGGGCGCGTCAAATGCTAGCGGAATGCTGCCGGATGGCAAACAGCCGCAGGCCGTGTGGGCCCCGGACTGCCCCAAGGGGCAACAGGCGCTGCACCTTCGCCCAATGGGCAACGGCCACGCGCAATTCCATTCTCGGAGCGATGCGCCTTCCCCTGCTGCTGTTCGCGTTCTGCCTTGCGGCCTCGTCGCCTGCGACAGCGACGGAGACGCGGAACGTGCTGGTGCTCTTCTCGAACACCCGACTTCTGCCGGCGAACGTCGAGGTCGATCGCGGATTGCGTGTAGGGATTGCGAACACACCGAAGCGGCATGTCGACCTCTTCGAGGAATTCCTGGACCGGCCGACCTTCACGGGGCCGGCATTCGACCAGACCCTCAGCACCTACCTCCGGGAGAAATACGCCGCGCGGCCGCCGGCCGCCATCGTCGTGGCGGGCGAGCCCGCGCTCGAATTCATGCTGCGCCGTCGCGACGGGCTGTTCTCGGAGGTGCCGGTGGTCCACCTGGCTGTCGACAAGCCCTACCTGCAATCCGTCGCGCCGCTGCCCGCCGAAGTGGTCGGCGTCCCCGTCGACTACGACTTCGACGGCACCATCCAGCAAGCCTTGCACTGGCATCCCGGCGCGCGGCGGCTGGTGGTGGTCACGGGTTCAAGCGCTCGGGACCTCATTTGGGAAACACAGATCCGCGACGACATCGCGCGCCTTGGCGTTCGCCAGTCTGTCGAGTTCCTCTCGGGCCTGCCGACCGATGCACTCAAGGCGAAGCTGAGCGCACTGTCGAAGGAGGATGTCGTGTTCACGCCGGGCTACTTCCGGGACGGAACGGGCCGCGAGTTCTCGCCCCGCGAAGCCGCCGCGCTCATCGCGGCCGCGTCGGCCGACGCGCCGGTCTACGGCCCCTTCAGCACCTTCATCGGCACGGGCGTGGTCGGTGGCCGCATGTCGGGCTACGTGGAGATGGGGCGGCAGGCCGCGCTCGCTGTCAACAAGCTGCTCGACGGCACGCCGCCCGCCGCCTTGGGCCTGCCCGCGAGCATGCCGTCGGTGACGCAGATCGACTGGCGTCAGGCGCAGCGATGGGGCATTGCCGACATTCCGCCCGATGCCATCGTGCACTTCAGGGAGCCCACCTTCTGGGAAGCGCACCGGGGACAGTTGCTGCTCATCCTCGCCGTGATGCTGATCCAGGCGGCGCTGATCGCCGCGCTGCTCATCGAGCGGCGATTGCGCCGCCGAACCGCCTCGCAAGAACTTCGCGGGCGGCAGCCTGGACAACAGCGATTCGAGCGCCACGCACACCACGGGCAGCGACCTCGTGGTCGGCGAAAGCATGCTCTACGACATCGTCGTGACGCTGCCCGAAGGCACCACGCAGTCCTTGCGGCTGGACGACCTGATTCCGGCCGGCCTGCGCCTGGACACCGGCTTCAACGGCGGACTCGGCTACCAGCTCATCACGACGACGGCGGGCAGCGCTGCGCTGGGCGCGGACTTCAACGGCACGGTCACGCCCGGCGCGATCGGCGCCATCTCGGGCACTATCGGCAACGACGGCGCCGGCGCGCGGCTGGCCTTCACCGCCGCGGGCGCCACGGCGGACAACGTCACCGACAACAACAGCTTCGTCGTGCGGGTGCGGCTGGTGGCGAGCAACGTCACCGGCAACCAGGCGAACCGGGCCCTGCAGAACAGCGCGCAGATCATCTACAGCGACCCGGACACCGACACGCCCAACGGCAGCGTGCCCGTCGACCGCAACGTGGCGCTGACGGGCGGCGCGCCCATCGTGACGGTGCGGGAACCGACGCTGCTGATCGCGCAGGCGCTCATCACCAATCCGGGCCTAGGCTTCGACAATGGCGACCCGGTCGAATTCACCATCACGATCAGCAACGGCAACGGCAGCAGCGACTTCGACGCCTTCGACATCAGCCTGCTCGACAACCTGCCGACCGAACTGAACAACCTGACGCTGGCGGAGGTGACCTATCAGGGCGCCGCGACCAACAACGGCGGCGCCGGGTTCGAGATCGTCGGCGGCCAGTTGCGCACGGCCGCCGGCGCGAACATCGACATCGGCAGGGGCGGCAGCATCGTGTTGCGCATCACCGGGGTCGTCAACGCTTCGGCGGCCGCCGAGCCCTTGTTCACCAACACGGCACAGGTGCAGTGGACCAGCCTGAACGGCAGCACCGCCGGCACGGCCGAGCCGGCCGGCGAACGGACCGGTGTCGACGGGTTGCTCAATACGGGCGTGCTCAATGACTATCGGCGCAGTAACGTGCTGACTTTCGAGGTGGCCCAGGGCATCCGGATCTCGCGTGTCGGCGGCCTTCCGGACACGCCGGCCGTGTCGCCCACATCGGCGCCGCTGGAGCAGGTCACCATCGGCGAAGTGATCCGCTACCGGGTGCTGGTGCTGGTGCCCGAGGGCAACAACCCCGACTACCACGTGCAGGTCACGCTGCCCAGTGGGCTCGGCTTCATCGCGCCAGATGCGCTCCAGAACGCGGTGCGCGTCGCACTCATCTCGGAGAACGAGCTGACGACCGACGCCAACCTGGCCCTCAGCGGCACGCTGCTCGTCTTCGGCAACGAGAACAGCCCCGAGGCCCAGGACATCACGCCCACGCTCACCGGCGCGGCACCGACGGGCGTGTTCAATCCGGCGCTCATCCACGTGGTCGTCAACCCCGACGGCAGCCAGACGATCACCTTCGACTTCGGCAATATGGTCAACGGCCTCCCCAACGATCCCGACCTGGAGGGGATCTCGCTGGAGTTCAACGCCCGCGTGCTCAATCAGGCTTCCAACACGGCGGGCGCGGTGCTGAACGTGACGGCCCGCGAACTCGTCGGCGGCGGGCCGCGCGCGACCGGCAACACCGTGGGCGAACGCATCGTCGAACCGGCGTTCAACGGCGTCGACAAGCGCGTGATCGACTTCAACCCGAATCCGGCCGGCGCCACCGGCACGGCCACCGTGGCGGTGAGCTTCACCGAGAACGGGACGCTGCCCGCATTCAACACGCATCTCGCCGACTCGTTCCCGGTCGGCAGCGCCTACACCTTCGTCAGCCTCACGCTGAACGGCACGGTCTACACGGCGGCCAATCTCCCGGCTGGGATTGCCGTCGGCACCACCGGCGGCCTGACAGTCGACTTCGACCGGCTGGACCCCGGCGCGCAGGTACAGGTGGTCTACCAGGTCACGCTGCCGAACGCGGCCGCCATCGCGAGCAGCAGCGCGGTGCTGACATGGTCCAGTCTTCCGGAATCCTTCACCACCTGGGGCGGCACGCCGGTGGGCGTCGATGGCACGGTCGCTGGCGAGCGCACCGGCATCGGCGGCACGCCCAACACCTATGTGCTCGCGGAAGGCGCGGGCCTCGGCATCATCCAGGGCACGCTGTGGGACGACACGGCCAGCGCCACCGCCAACGCGGTGCCTGACGGCCCGCCGCTCGCCGGGCAGACCGTGAGCCTGACCTGGGGCGGCGTGGACGGCAACCTTGCCACTGCGGCCGACAACCGCGTGTTCACGACGACGACCGATGTCAACGGGCAGTACCGCTTCGGCGTGCTGCCTGCCGGCGTGTTCCGCATCGACACGCCGAGCGGCACCATCAGCTATCCCCAGCCGCTGGGCGACCTGCGCGTGCGCATCGACACCGACGCCGCCAGCCCGCTCGGCCAGATCGTCGTCACCCTCGGCGAAGCCGCGACGGCCGCCGCGAACGCCGGCTACGTGGAGCAGAACGACGCACCCGAGAACCACCTGCCCGCCGTGCCGCCCAGCGGCCTCGAAGACGTGACGCTGCCCATCGCCGGCCTGTCGGTGACCGACGTCGATGCGGCCGGCGGCACGCTCGACATCACGCTCTCGGTGCTGCACGGCACGCTGTCGCTCTCGAGCGTTCCGCCCGGCGTGACGGTGACCGGCTCCGCGACGGGCACGCTGGGACTCAGCGGCAATCTCGCCGCGCTGAACCTCGCGCTGGCCAACCTGCAGTACCTGGGCAACCTCGACTACAACGGCACCGACACGCTCACCATCCTGACAAACGACCGCGGCAACACCGGCGACGCGAACGGCGACGGCGTCCCCACCCAGAACCCCGCCGACGCCCTGAGCGACCAGGACACCCTGCAAATCGTGCTCGCACCCGTGAACGATCAACCCGACGCGATCGACGACGTTGCGGATGCGACGGAAGCCGGCGGCACGGACAACCGGCTGATCGGGCTCGACCCGGCGGGCAACCTGCTTGCCAACGACACGGACGTCGACATCGCTACCAATGGCGATCAGTTGCGCGTGATCACCTTCGGCCTGCAAGGCGGCCAGCAGGTCGGATTGCCCTCGATCGGCGCCAACGCAGTCAACGGCCTCTACGGCACGCTGGTCGTCAGCACCAACGGCGGCTACCAGTACACCGTCAACAACGACGACCCGACGGTTCAGGCCCTGCGGCTTTCAGGCCAGACCCTGGTCGAACGCTTCACCTACACGCTCTCTGACATCGAGGGCCTTCGTGACACGGCGGTGCTCACCGTCACCATCCACGGCGCCAACGACACGCCGGTGGCCGCCTTCGATGTCGGCAACGCCGTCGAGGCCGGCGGCGTGAACAACACCGCCCCGGGCAGCAACGCGACGGGCAATGTGCTCGCGAACGACACCGATGTCGACAGCGCGGCCAATGGCGAGACGCAACAGGTCACGGGGGTCCGCAATGTGGGGCCACTGGCGCAGGGACCCGTGTCCGGGGTGAACCCCGGCACATCCTCCGGCACCGGCACGGCAGTGATCGGCCGCTACGGAACCCTGACCTTGGGCGCGGACGGGACCTACACCTACGTCATCTTCGACAATGACCCCGACGTGCAGCGCATGGTGCCCGGCGACACCTTGAGCGATGTCTTCAGCTACCGGGTCACGGATGCCGCCGGACTCGACGACCTGGCCGAGTTGCGCATCGTCATCTCCGGCGCCAACGACAACCCCGTGGCCAGCGACGACCATGCGGACGCGCAGGCCGCCTCCACCAACGGCAATGCGGCGGAGAGCAATCCGGCCGGCAACGTCATCCTCTTTCCGAGCCGCCCGGGCACCATCGGGCAGCCGGGCGGCAATGGCGTGGACCTCGACGTGGACCGCACCGACAACCCCAATTCGCTGATGGCGGTCACCGGCATTGGCACCGGGCCCGAAGGGCCGGGCGTGGTGCTGTCCGGCGTGGCCGCCGGCACCAGCCTCGCCAACGGCACCTCGATCGCAGGCACCTACGCCCTGCAGGGCGGCGTGCCGGTGGCGGGCGATTTCGGCACGCTCGTCATCGGGGCCGACGGTGCCTTCACCTTCGACGTCAACAGCGACAACCTCACGCTCCAGTCACTGCAGGCGGGTCAGACGATCGACGTCATCTACACCTACCAGCTCACCGACACCAGCGGCCTCACCGACCTGGCGCAGCTCGTGATCACCGTGCGTGGGGTGAACGACCCGCCGGTGGCGCAGAACGTCGTGGCGCTGGCCACCGAACGCGGCGGCGTCGCCAACGCCACGCCGGGCGTCGACCCGACCGGCGATGCCACCAGCGCGTCCTTCGATCCGGACGGCGATCCGTTGACCGTGACCTCCGTCCGTGCCGGCGCCGAGGGCGCGGGCGGCATCGACACGCCGGTCGGGCCGACGGGCGCGGTCGTTGTCGGCCAGTACGGCACGCTCACTTTGCAATCCAGTGGCACCTACACCTACGCGGTCAACAACAACAACGCCGCGGTGCAGGCCCTGCGCCTGATCTCCGATGTCCTGATCGAACGCTTCACCTTCACCGTCGACGACGGCAACGGCGAAATCGACCAAGGCGAAGTCATCGCGCTGATCCGCGGCCAGAACGACAACCCGGTGGCAGCCGACGATGCCGCGACCGCCGTCGAGGCCGGCGGCCAGAACAACAACCAGCCGGGCGTCGACCCGACCGGCAACGTGCTCGCCAACGACATCGACGTGGACGGCGGCGAAGTCCCGACGGACCCGGTGAACTACGGCGAGACGCGGGCCGTGTCCTCCGTGCGCACCGGCACCGAAGCAGGCACCGGCACCGCGGGCGTGCTCGGCAGCGAGTTGCGCGGCGCCTATGGCTGGCTGACCTTGAATGCCGACGGCACATACACCTACCGCGTCGACAACGACAACCCCGCCGTGCAGGCCCTGCGCCGCGACATCGACACCCTCACCGACAGCTTCAGCTACACCGACATCGACGCGGCCGGCGCCCAGGATCGCGCCACCTTGACCGTGACCATCCAGGGCACCAACGACGCGCCGGTGGCCGAGCCGACCACCGTCATCGCCATCGAAGCCGGCGGCGTGAGCAACAGCACGCCGGGCGTGGACCCGTCGGGCAACGCCTTCAGCCTGATCGATGACGTGGATGGGTTCGGCGAGACGCTGGTCGCCTCCAGCGTCATCCACGCGACGGGCGCAGGTCCCGTCGCCGGCGTCATCGGCACGCCGTTCGCCACCACCTACGGCACCTTGCTGCTGAACGCCGACGGCACGCTCACCTACACGCTGGACAACAACAACCCGATCGTCCAGGCGCTTCGCACCAGTTCCGACACGCTGGTCGAAACCTTCGCCTACCAGATCCGGGACCTGGCGGGCGCCACGAGTTCGGCACCGCTCACCGTCATCATCCAGGGGCGCAACGACAACCCGGTGGCAGTGGACGATGCGGCCATCGCCGTGGAGGCCGGCGGCACCTTCAACGGCACGCCGGGCTTCAACCCCTCGATCGACCTGGTGGCCAACGACACCGACGTCGATGCCGGCGACGCCAGGACCGTCACGGGCATCCGTGCCGGCCCCGAAGCCGCCGGCGGCGCGTTCACGGCGGTGGCCCCGACCCTGAACATCATCGGACGGTACGGCACCCTCACGACGGCCGCGAACGGCATCGGCTATACCTACCAGCTCGACAACAACGCGGCGGCGGTGCAGGCGCTGCGAGCGGGCGAGACGTTGAACGAGGTGTTCACCTACAGCATGCGCGACCTCGCTGGCGCGACGGACATCGCGCAGCTGAACATCGTCATCCGAGGCGCCTACGACGCGCCGGTGGCGGTCGACGACGTGGCGGTGGCCCTTGCCAACAACGGCGTCGGGCGCGCCTTCAACCCGACGCGCAACGTGCTGAACAACGACACCGATATCGACCAGGCCGACGTGCTGCATGTGTCCGGCGTCCGCGTGGGCACCGAAGCGGCGGGCGGTGCGCTGGTGAACGTCGCGCCGGGCACGAGCAACCTCAACGGCACGGCGATCGAAGGCCTGTACGGCCGGCTGAACATCGGCGCCGACGGCACGGCCACCTATGTCGTCGACGTCAACAATCCTGCCGTGCAGGCACTGGGCCTGCTCCAGTTCGCCGACGAGTACTTCACCTACCAGGCGACGGACCTGGGCGGGCTCAACGACCTGGCCCAGATCCACATCATCGTCGTGGGCCTCAACGATCCGCCGAAGGGCGTCGCGGACGCCACCACCGCCGTCGAGGCAAGCGGCCTGAACAACACGCAAGCGGGCTTGGACCCAATGGGCAACGTGCTGGCCAACGACACCGACGTCGAGGGCGATGCGCTGGTCGTGACCGGCTTTCGCACGGGCACCTCCGCAGGCAGCGGGACGACCGGCACGGTCGGGACCGCGTTGCGCGGCCTCTACGGCGAGCTCACCCTCAACGCCGACGGCAGCTACACCTACGTGCTCGACAACAGCCTCCCCGAAGTCGAAGCCCTGCGCACGAGCGGCCAGACGCTGACCGACACCTTCACCTATTCGCTGGTCGACATCTGGGATGCACCCTCCTCGGCCGAGTTGCGCATCACCATCGACGGCCGCAACGACACGCCGATCGCGCGGGACGACAACGCGACCGCCGTCGAGGCGGGCGGCGTCGCCAACCAGACGCCGGGGGTGAATCCCACAGGCAACGTCCTGACCAACGACAGCGACGTCGACAGTGTCGCCAACGGCGAGACCCAGCGGGTGCTCGGCGTCGACAGCGTCGGCGGCATCAATGCCCAGCGCGTGCTCGGCTTGCGCAATGCAGTCGGGCAATCCGTCGCCGCGGGCCAGGTGCTGGCGGGCCTCTACGGCCAGCTCACGCTCAATGCCGACGGCAGCTACACCTACGTGCTCGACAACGTCAACCCCACCGTGCAGGCGCTGCGCACCGCGGGCGAGACGCTGAGCGAGAGCTTCATCTACCGCGTCAGCGACACCGCTGGGGCGACTTCCGAAGCACGCCTCAATGTGCTGATCCAGGGCGCCAACGACGCGCCGGTCGCGCGCGACGACAGCAACGTCGCGCTCGGCGAGCGGCCCGCCCCGCAGGCCGCCGGCAACGTGCTGCCCAACGACTCCGACGTGGATGGCGGCGAAGGCCTGCAGGTGGTCGCGATCCGCAGCGGCGCCGAGGCTGGGACGGGCACACCCGGCACGGTCGGCCAGAGCATTGCAGGCCGCTACGGCACGCTGGTGATCCACGCCGACGGCAGCTACACCTACACCGTCGACCAGACCAACCCCGACGTGCTGGCCTCGGCCGGACTGGGCCGCGTGCTGCAGGACGTGTTCACCTACACCGTCGCGGACCGCGGGGGCGCCATCGACGCAGCGCAACTGGTGATCGACCTCGACATCGCGGCGCCCTACCTCGCGCCGCCGGGGCCGAACTACTTCATGTATTTCCTGGACAGGGACTATGCGGGCGCGACGCTGCCCGAAGTGCGGCCCGCGATCTACATCTCCCCAGTGGTGGAGCAGGTCGACACCGCACTGAAGATCTCCGCCTGGGGCAGCGACGGCAGCCAGTTGCTGTGGCAGTTGCCGCCCGAGATGGGCAGTACCTCGATAGGCTCCGGCCTCGGCGAAGTGGCCGACCAGCACGTCGCCCGCGCCGTCGGACAGAGTCGGCGCGACAGCGACTTCGACCTGGCGTGGATCCTCGGCCGCGAAGGGCGCGTCAATCTCAGTGCCGACGGCCTGCTCACCGCGCCGTCGCTTTTCATTGCAGACCCCGAAGACATGGTGCTGGACGATGCGTCACCGGACCCACAGACCGCCCTCGGCTTCAGGGAGCAATTGCGCGAGGCGGCGCAGCGCCTCCATCCACTCGGGCCGGCAGACGTTCCCGAATCGACGACACGCATCTGAAGGAAGAACATGCGACGGCATCCTTTCAAGATTCTGAGCGCGGCCATGGGAACGGCGCTGCTGCTGAGCGCCTGCGGCTCGATGGAGCCCACCCCCTACACGCAGGACGAGTTGCGCAAGCGCGTCTCCGACGACAAGGTTCGCATGTATGCCGACCAGGAGCCGGTCACGCTGCCGATCACCTTCTACGAAGCCGCAGCGCGGGCCCTGAAGTACAACCTCGACTACCGCCTCAAACTGATGGAAAGCGCGCTGGCGACCGACCTGCGCGACGTGGCGAGCTACGAGATGCTGCCGCGGCTGGTGGCATCGGCCGGCTACGTCGGCCGCAACAACGATTCGGGCGGCACCTCCATCGGCATCGAGGACCGGCAGGTGAGCCTGCGGGCCTCGACTTCCGAGGAGCGCGACCGCAACCTCGCAGGGTTGGGATTGAGCTGGAACTTGCTCGACTTTGGCGTCGCCTACTACCGCACCCAACAAAGGGCCGACCAGATCCTGATGGCGAACGAACGCCGCCGCAAGGTCGCGCAGAACGTGCTGCAGGACGTGCGCAACGCCTACTGGCGAGCGCTCGGCGCCCAGCGCCTGCTGCCCGAGGTCGACGGCCTGCTGGCACGCACGCACAAGGCGCTGGCCGCCGCCCGCGAGGCGGAGACCAAGGGCCTGCTGCCGCGCCAGGACGTCCTCGCCTACCAGCGCGCACTGATCGATTCGGTCTACCTGCTGACCGTGCGGCGCCAGGACCTGGAGTTCGCTCAGGCCGAACTCGCCGCGCTGATATCGCTGCCGCCTGGCTCGAAGATGGTGCTGGCCGACATGGCCGAGCCATCGATGCCGGCCGTGACCAAGGACATCGACCGGCTCGAGCAGCTCTCGCTGGAAAACCGCCCGGAAGTCATGGAAGAGTGGTACCGCATGCGGGTCGACGACTACGACTTGAAAGTCGCCAAGGCTCAGCTGTGGCCGAACGTCGGCATCACCCTGGACAGCCTGTATGACTCGAACAAATTCCTCTACAACAACTCCTGGAACGTCATCGGCGTGCAGGTGTCGTTCAACCTGCTGAAGCTGCTGCAGATGCCTTCGCTCAATTCGGCGCAGGCCAACCAGACCCGGACGGCCGAGGCACGGCGAGTCGCCTTGTCGATGGCCGTGCTCACGCAGGTGCGCGTGGGCTACCTGCGCTACCAGTTGGCGCGGCAGGAAGTCGAGTTCGCGGACGAGAGCCTGCGTGTCGACCGCCGCCTGCTGGAGTACGCGCAGTCGGCCCGCACCGCTTCGGTCGGAACCGAGCTGGAGTTGATTCGCGCCGAAGGCCGCTACCTGCTGTCGCGCTACCAGCGCGAAGCCGCCTACGCCAGCGCGCAGGCGGCGCAGGGTCGGCTCTACAACTCGGTGGGATTCGATGTGCTGCCGGAAGCCATCGACAAGAGCGACATCCCGTCGCTGGCGAAGGACATCGAGAAGAAGGTCCAGGAGCACGAGCAGCGCAGCCTGATCGCGAGTGCCGGAACGCAAGGAAGCGGCGATGTCGTTGCACGGAAGAACTGAACGCGCCCTGCTCGCCCTGTTGTTGGCGGCAGGCATGCCGGCGGCTTGGGCCGCGACGGACGCGCGCAAGCCTCCGAACCTGGCCATGGACGACCCGGGCGCGATCCGCGTGCTGCTGGCTTCGCGGCTGGAGACCACGCTGTCCAGCCAGATGAACGGCACGCTCGGCGACCTGCAGGTCGAGCTGGGCCAGAAGGTGGCGAAGAACGCGCTGCTGGCGCAATTCATCTGCACCGAGACGCAGGCGCGCGTGAAGGTGGCAGCCGCCGAACTCAACATGGCGCGCCAGAACCTCGACGCCAAGCGCAACCTGCAGAAGCTCAACGCCGCGGGCGACCTCGAAGTGCTGATGGCGACCACCGAGGTCGACAAGACCGAAGGCGCCCTCACGCTCGCGCGCACGCAAAGCGGCTACTGCCAGGTGCGCGCGCCCTTCGGCGGCCGCATCGCCAAGGTGCTGGCCAAGCCCCACCAGACCGTGAGCGCCGGCACGCCGCTCTTCGACCTCGTGAGCGACGGCGCGCTCAAGGTGCGGCTCAACGTGCCTTCCACGCTGCTGGCGCGGCTCAAGCCGGGCGCGCCGCTGGTCGTGACCATCCACGAGACGGGCAAGAGCTACCCGGCGCAGGTGAGCGCGATCAATTCCCGTGTCGATGCGGTGGCCCAGACCGTGGAGCTCGAAGCGCGCCTCAACAGCGAGCATCCCGAGCTGATCCCGGGGATGAGCGGCATCGCCCGGTTCCCCTCGGACCGTGACTGAGCGACCGCCGCCCGCTGCGCAGCTGCTGCTCAGCCTCAACGCGCTGCGCGACAGGGCGCTGGCAGCGCCGTCACTGGACGCGCTGGCCTTCTCGATGGCCAACGATCTTTATCCGCTGTTGCACTACCGGCAGGCGCTGGTGATGGCGCAGCACGGCGACCGGCTCGAACTGCTGTGCGTCTCGGGCCTGGCGCGGCCCAGCGAGGACTCGCCCTATCTGGTGTGGCTGCGCCGCGCAAGTCGCTGGCTCGCGACGCAGCTTCGCGATGACAAGCCCCGATGGCTGACCCGCCACGCGGTCGACCCGCCCGCCGACATCGCCGAGGGCTGGGCGGAGTGGTGGCCCGCCGGCCTGTGGTGCATTCCGCTGAACGACCGTGAGGGCAAGCGCCTGGGCGTGCTGCTCTATCTGCTCGACCAGCCGCCGTCCGAACGATTCCAGCCGATGCTGCAAGGCGTCTGGCAGACATGGGCGCATTGCTGGGCAGCCTTCGACGCGCGTCGTCGCCTGCCGCGCTGGCGGCCGAGCAGACGACACGCGCTCGTCGTGCTTGTCGTGCTCGCGGCACTGATGCTGCTGCCGGTGCGGCAGACGGTGCTCGCGCCCGCCGAGGTGGTGTCGCTGAACGCGCAAGTCATCAGCTCGCCGATCGATGGCGTGATCGAGCGCATGCAGGTGCGGCCCAATCAGGCCGTCGAGATCGGTACGCCGCTCTTCACGCTCGACGAGACCACGCTGCGGAGCCGCTCCGAAGTGCTCGGCAAGGAGGTCGCCGTCGCCGATGCCGAACTCATGGCCGCCAGCCAACGCGCTTTCGACAACCCGCAAAGCAAGAACGAGTTGACCCTGCTCAACGCCCACGCGCGCCAACGGCGCGCGGAACTGGCCGCTGTGGAGGCGCAACTCAAGCGCACGCAGGTGCTCTCGCCGCGCGCGGGCGTGGCGGTGTTCAGCGATCCGAACGACTGGCTGGGCAAGCCGGTCGTCACCGGCGAACGCATCCTGCATGTGGCCGACCCCAAGCAACCGGCCATGCGCGTGCAATTGCCGGTGGCGGATGCCATCGCGCTCGAACCTGGCGGCAAGGTCACGTTGTTTCTCACCGCGTACCCGCTCGATCCGCTGCAAGGGCAGATCCTGGAGACCAGCTACCAGGCCAAGCCCAGCGAGGAAGGCGTGTCCTCTTACCGCCTTCTCGCCAGCATCGAGGATGCGCCCGCCCACGCCCGCCTCGGCCTGCATGGCACGGCCAAGCTCTTCGGCGAGCGCGTGATCCTGGGCTACTACCTCCTGCGCCGGCCGCTGGCCGCCGTGCGCGCATGGACCGGCCTGTGACCGACGATCCCGCCGACCAGCCGACCCCGCCCCTGCGCGAGGACCTTCGGCTGAGCGAAGCCGGCCCCGGCCAGCGAGGTGATCCGGCGTGGGTGATCCAGGACACGGTGGTCAATCGTTTCTACCGCATCGGCTGGCTCGAATTCGAATGCCTGTTGCGCTGGGGGCAATCGCCGCGCCGCATCAGCGAACAGATCGCCGAGCAGACCGCGTTGAAACCCGACGTGCGCCAGGTGCTCGACTTCCGCCGCTTCCTGGAGCAGCACCAGTTGCTGCGCCCCGGCCCTGAAGCCGTCGCGCGCCTGCTGGGTCGAAGTCAGGGCAACGCGTGGATGAGCTGGCGCTGGTGGCTGCACCACTACCTCTTCTTCCGCATCCCGCTGTTGCGCCCGCAGGTGCATCTGGCGCGCATCTCGCGTCACCTGGGCTGGCTGTTCAGTCCGGTCACCGGATGGGTCGTCATCGTGCTCGGCCTGACGGGCATCGTGATGGTGCTGCACCAGTGGGACACCTTCGCGACGGACGTCGTCGAGTCCTTCTCGACCGAAGGATTGCTGAGCTTTGCGCTGGCCTTGATCGTCGCCAAGACGTTGCACGAACTCGGCCATGCGCTGGTCGCGACGCGCCTGGGCTTGCGCGTGGCGCACATGGGCATCGCGTTCGTGGTGATGTGGCCGATGCTCTACACCGACACCGGCGAGAGCTGGAAGCTGCGCAGCTCTCGCCAGCGGCTGGCGATCGCGTCCGCGGGCATCCTCACCGAACTGGCGCTGGCCGGCCTCTCGACCCTGGGCTGGGCCTTGAGCGACCCCGGCCCGCTGCGCAACGCATTGCTCTACCTCGCGACCACGAGCTGGGTGCTCTCGCTGGCGCTGAACGCGAGCCCGTTCATGCGCTTCGACGGCTACTTCATCCTTTCGGACTTGCTGGACTTTCCCAACCTGCACGAGCGCTCTGGGGCACTGGCCAGGGTGGCGCTGCGGCGATCGGTGCTCGGCCTCGACGAGCCCTGGCCTGAGCCCTTCAGCCCCGCGCGGCGACGCATGCTGGTGGCCTTCGCGGTCGCGACCTGGCTCTACCGGCTGGTGCTGTTCCTCGGCATCGCGGTGGCCGTGTACCTGTTCTTCTTCAAGCTGCTGGGGATCGTGCTCTTTGCGGTCGAGATTGCATGGTTCATCGTGATGCCGGTGTGGCGCGAACTGAAGCATTGGTGGGCGCGGCGCAAGGACGTGGTACGCGGGCGCCGCATCATGCTGGCGATGGTGCTGATCGCGTTGATGCTCGCGCTGGCCGTGCCGTGGCGAACGCAGGTGCACGCGCGCGGCGTGGCACGGGCCGAGCAGCAACTGCGCGTGTATGCGCCCTACCCGTCCCTGCTGCAGCAGATTCACGCAGCCGGTCGGGTGAAGGCCGGCGACACGCTGGCCGTGCTCGACGAGCCCGACATCGCGGCGCGCAGCCAGGGCAATGAAGCCAGCATCCGCGGCTACCAGGAAAGATTGGCCGGGCTGATGGCCGACCCGTCCGGCCTGGCGCAGGAAGCCGCCACGCGCCAACGGCTCAACGCGCAGTTCGAACAGGTGCGCGCCGCACGTACGGAGATGGCGCGGCTGAACCTGCAGGCCCCCTTCGCGGGCCAGTGGCTGGACGTCAATCCCGACTGGCGCAACGGCCAGTGGATCGGCAGCCGCGAGCTGATCGGCGTGCTGGTCGACCCCTCGCGCTGGCAGGTCGACGCCTACGTTCAGCAGGATGAAGTGCAGCGCCTGAGCATCGGCAGCAGCGTGCGCTTCTATCCCGAAGGCCAGCCCGTGCCGATCCGGGGACACGTGATCGCCATCGGCACCACGCGCGTCAACCAGTTGGAGCATCCGATGCTGTCGTCACGCTTCGGCGGACCGTTGAACACCGTGCCGCACGGCGAGGCACTGGTGCCTGCGCCGGCGTTGTTTCACGTCCTGGTGCAACTTGACGAAGCCGTGCCGAACCTGAAGGAGACACGCGGCCACCTGCAGATCGAGGCCGCGCGGCGCAGCCTGCTGGCCGATGGTTTGACGCGGGTCTTCGCGGTGCTGCTGCGGGAGAGCGGGTTCTGAGCTTCCGGCACCCACGTCGCTGACGGGCTCAATGCCCTCCGCTGCTGGACGCCTCGGTCATCTTCTCAACGACCTGATCCAGGCTGAAGCTCGCCGACTTCTGCCGTGGCGGAAATTCCTTGAAGGTCGCCAGGAACTCCCCGACGATGGCCTGCGCCGGCACCAGCAGGAAGATGTGCCTGAACATCCAGTCGTAGAAGGTGTTCGATGTGATCTGGGCACGCTCGTACGGGTCCATCCGCAGATTGAAGATGTAGGGCGTGCGCAGCACCACGAAGGGCTCCTGCCAGATCTTGAGCGTCCCCTGGACGCGCTGCTCCATGAACAGCATCTTCCAGTTGTCGTAGCGCAGCGCCGCGACGTCGCCATCGTCCGTGAAGTAGATGAATCCCTTGCGCGGACTCTTGGCTTCCTTGCCCGTCAGATGCGGCAGCAGGTTGTAGCCGTCGAGGTGGACCTTGTAGGTCTTCTTGCCGATCTTGTGGCCCTTCTTGAGCTTCTCGCCGATGTCGGGTTCGCCGGCCAATGCAAGGATGGTGGGAAACCAGTCCTGGTGGCTGACGATCTCGTTCGACTCCGATCCGGCCGCGATCTTGCCGGGAAAGCGAACCATGCAGGGAACGCGATAGGCGCCCTCCCAGCTCGAGTTCTTTTCGTTCCGGAACGGAGTCGTGCCCGCGTCCGGCCAGGTGTTCATGTGCGGCCCGTTGTCGGTGCTGTACTGCACGAAGGTGTTGTCCGCGATGCCGAGCTTGTCGAGGAAGTCGAGCATCTCGCCGATGCACTTGTCGTGGTCGATCATGACGTCGTGGTATTCGGACTGCCAGCGGCCGGATTGGCCGCGGCTCTCCGGCTTCACATGCGTCCACGCGTGCATGTGCGACGTGTTGAACCACACGAAGAAGGGCTCCCCCGCGTCGTGGGCCGCCTGGATGAACTTCTTGGCCGCTTCCAAGAACTCGTCGTCGCAGGTCTCCATCCGCTTCTTGGTCAGCGGGCCCGTGTTTTCGATCTTCTGGCCGCCCTTGCCATCGGCCCAGCAGTGCAGCACGCCACGAGGGCCGTACTTCTTCTTGAAATCGGGGTAGTCCTTGACGTTCGGATAGTCCACCTCCTCGGGTTCTTCCTCTGCGTTCAGGTGGTAGAGGTTGCCGAAGAACTCGTCGAAGCCGTGCATGGTCGGCAGATGCTCGTCGCGGTCGCCCAGGTGGTTCTTGCCGAACTGGCCGGTGCGGTAGCCGAGCGGCTTGAGCGCCTCGGCGATGGTGATGTCCTCGGCCTTGAGTCCCAGTTCCGCGCCCGGCAGCCCGACCTTGGTGAGGCCCGTGCGCAAGCCGCATTGGCCGGTGATGAAGGACGCCCGCCCCGCCGTGCAGCTTTGCTCGGCGTAGGAGTCGGTGAAGATCATCCCCTCCTTCGCGATCCGGTCGATGTTGGGCGTGCGATAGCCCATCACGCCCTTGGTGTAGCAACTCAGGTTCGACTGACCGATGTCGTCGCCCCACATGACCAGAATGTTCGGCTGCTTGCTTTTCGCCATCTTCGCGCTCCTTGCGTTGCTCAGTAGGGTTGGTTGATCACGACGTACTGGTTGCCTTGCGGCTGGTACCAGACGTTCCCGCACTGCTGGTAAATCAGGCCGCCATAGTTCACCGGGACGCAACTCGGGGGAATGCTGTTCACCATCGAACCCACGACCGCCGCCGTGACCGCGACACCGGCAGTGACTGCCGCAGCGGCCGCGACCGGGTGGTGGTAGTCGTTGTCCCAACCGCCGCGGTTGTTCACATTGACGTTCACATTCCGGTTCACATTGGCATTGACGTTCCGGCTCGCATTGACGTTGTTCACGCTGGTGCTGCGCACGTTGTTGGCGCGCACGTCCCGGTTGACGTTGTTGACCTGCCTGTTGCCGCCGCCGCCGCCACCGGCACGGGCGCCGCCGCCACCGGCGTGCATGCCGCCACCGCCGTGCCCCCCTCCGCCTCCGCCTGGCCTGGCCAGGGCATCCGGGATCAGAGCGACGCTGCCGACGACGAGCGCGGCAAGGGGCACGAGAAAGTACTTGTTCAGTGACTGGTTCATGGTCATGCCCCCTTACTTGGCCTCGAGCGCACGAAGCTCGACCTGCTTGGCGCCCGCGGGCGGAACAAATCGGAACACGTCGTCCTTGGTGGACGGATTGAGGTTCCAGTCGATGAGAGACACCGACTGCGGTCGCGCGTCATCCGCCCGGTTGATGATCACGAGCTTGCGCGGAAGCGGCTTGCTTCCGGTCGTGATCCAGATCTGCCAGTCGAAATTTCCCTGGCGAAAGGCGAAGTGGTTGCACAGGTCCTTGCCGATGAAATCCTGCCCGGCGTTCATGGCCGACTCGATCTTGTCGAGCGGCGCAGCCGGCGTTCCCCAGAGAAAGAGATCGCTCAATGGAATCTCGACGCCATACCTTTCCTCCAGCTTGCTGACCAGCCCGTCGACATTGCCAGTGAAATCGACGGTCGAGTAGTACTTCTGCTGCGGCAGGAAGAGCGTGGCCTTCTGGCCATCGAAGAAGATCACGCGCTCGGCGCGGGCGCTGAACATGCGGGCGCGCAGCTTGTTCGGGCGCTGTACGTCGACGTCGGCCCTCGCCGTGTGCTGCAGCTTCTGGCCGTCGGCCAGCACGACCTCGCCCGTCAGTCCCGTCGACACGTGAAAGCGCTTGAGGGACTGCAGGAAGGCCCCCATGTCCTTCAGCGCCTGGATCGCCCCGGGGTTGACCGCGCTCTCGGCAGGCTTGGCGGTGGCGGCTGGCTCCGTTTGCGCATGGACGGCGGGTGCGGCGACAAGCGAAAGGCCCAGCAATGCGGCTGCGAGCAATTTGACGTTCAAGGCGATCTCCTGAATGACGTGCAAGGAGCGAGCTCGGGTCGATGCATCGAATCGAACGGCGCGCGGTCCTCGACGAACGACCGCGCAAAAGTAGCAAGTCGGTGCGCGTCGCGCCACTAGACCTTGGTGTAGTGGCGTGGCTGGTCCCCGGCAGGGATCAACCGTTCAATCGCTTGTCTTCGTGGAGGGGATGAACTATCGCAAGTCCCAAGGCGCGCATGGGCCCTGGGCCGAATCGGGGCAACGACCATCCCGCGTCGTCGGGGTCTCGGACGGCGCTACCGCCCGAGTGTGGCGCTGCGGCTGGACCGCGCGCGCCTGAAGCGGCTATCAGGCCGCCGTGTTGACGGCATCCTTCAATGCCTTGCCCGCCGTGAATTTCGGCGCCTTGCTCGCCTTGATGGTCATCTGCTCGCCGGTCGACGGATTGCGGCCGGTGCGCTCGGCACGGCTCGCCACGGTGAAATTGCCGAAGCCGATGAGCTGCACGGCTTCGCCGCGTGCCAACGTGCGGGTCAGGTTTTCAAGCGCCGATTCGAGTGCGCGGCCGGCATCTGCCTTGCTGAGGTCGGTGTCGGCGGCGATCGCGGCGATGAGTTCGGTCTTGTTCAAAACTGGGTTCCTTCTCTGAGAGCAAATGAGCAGGATAGCCGACGCCCGCGCCTCTTCCATCGCGACCCAGGTAAGCAATACAACGAGCGAAGACGGCATCCGCCAGAAGAAGAACCTTCCTGACGGGCATCGAGCCCGGACGTTGCGCAGGAACGACAAACTCCGCTCCGAAATGCATCTGGAATCTGTAGGAACATGAACGTTAGGTTAACAAAGGTAATGAGAGTCGTTATCATTCGCTGATCTCGCGCCTCTCGCGAATCAGCTCACCCAGCCAATCCGCCCCTCGTTCTCTGAGGCATGCCGGACCCGCCAGTCGAGCTCTCAGTTTCTTCTTCACCTGGGATCCTTCATGGCCTACATAAAGAGCCGCAAGCACGCCGTCGCGCGCGTGCTGCCCCCGTTCGGCAGTGCCGCCGCCGCCACGCTTCTCGCGTTGTCGCTACCGGCCGGCGCGCAGACCTCCACGCAAACACTCAAGGAAGTGCGCGTCGAGGACAACACGGCGAACGACTTCAGAGTCGAGCAATCCGCCAATCCCAAGTTCACTGCGCCGCTGGTCGATATCCCGCAGGTCATTCAGGTGATCCCCGAAGGCCTGATGCGCGAGCAAGGCGCGACCACGCTCACCGAGGCCATGCGCAACGTCCCCGGTGCCGGCGCATTCTTCCTCGGCGAAAACGGCAATACGAGCACCGGCGATGCGATCTTCATGCGCGGCTTCGATGCCTCGGCCAACATCTTCGTCAACGGCGTTCGCGACATCGGCACGATCTCGCGCGACATGTTCAACATCGAGCAGGTCGAGGTGGTCAAAGGTCCGTCCGGCACCGACATCGGCCGCAGCTCGCCGACGGGCTACATCAACCTGATCACCAAGACACCGAAGCTGGAAAACAGCTTCTCGGGCTCGCTGACCTACGGCAGCGCGGACTTCGGCCGCGGCACCATCGACTGGAACAGAGTCATCACCAACGCCGATGGCTCGGGCACCGCGTTCCGCCTGAACGCAGTGGCCGAGGACGGTGGCGTGGCGGGCCGAGACGAGGTGAAGAACAAGCGCTGGGGGATCGCACCCTCCATCGCCTTCGGCATCAACACGCCGACGCGCGTCTTCCTCGACTACGTGCACGTCAAACAGGACAACGTGCCCGACGGCGGCGTGCCCACCATCGGCTTGCCCGGCTACTCCACGCCCGATGCGCTGCTGATCAACTCGCCGATCCTGCGCCGGACCTTCCTGAACTTTGCGCAACGCGTCGATTCGAGCAACTTCTACGGCACCACGTCCGACTTCAACGACGTGACGTCCGACCTGTTCACGGCACGGGTCGAGCACGACATCACGCCGAACATGACGGTGCGCAACATCACCCGCTACGGCAAGACCTCGCAGGACTACATGCTGACTTCGTTCATGCTGGGCGGCCTGACGGCCTCCCGCGTGGGCAATACCAACGTCTACCGCGGCACGGTCCCCGCGGTCACCGCGGGCTTCATCAACACGGTGAACCCGGCCAACCCCACGACCTGGACGGTCACGCGCAACCTGCCGACCAACAAGGACATCGAGAACACCATCTTCCTGAACCAGACGAGCCTCTCGTCCAAGTTCAAGACCGGCAGCTTCAGCCACACGGCGAACTTCGGCGTGGAGCTGATCCGCGAAGAGCAGGACTCCGCCAACTTCTTCGGCCCCGGCTTCGCTTCGGTCAATACGACCTTCGCGCCCGCGGGCTCGTGGCCGGTCGCCAACCTCTACAACCCGAATCCCAACGTGACCGGCTACAACCGGATCAGCAATGGCACGGGTTCGTTCGGCAAGACCGACACGATCAGCGCCTATGCGTTCGACACGATGAAGATCAACGAGCAGTGGCAGCTCACCGGCGGCCTGCGCTACGACCACTACAGCACCGACTACTCGGCGACTGCACGCGGCACCGGCCCCGCCTTCGCGATCACCCCCACCGACCTGTCGACCTCGAACGGCATCTGGACCGGCAAGTTCGGCGTGATCTACAAGCCGGCCGAAAACGGCAGCATCTACGCGGCATGGGGCAACTCCGCGCAGCCTCCGGGCGGCGCCAACTTCCAGCTTGCCGCCGCCGGCAGCGGCAACAGCGCTTCGCGCACCGACTTCGAGCCGCAGGAATCCAAGACCTACGAGGTCGGGACCAAGTGGGACCTGCTGAACAATCGCCTGGCCCTCACTGCCGCGCTCTACCGCACGGAAGTAACCAACGAAGTGGTGCAGGATTCGACCACTCTGTTGTACTACCAGACGGGCAAGAAGCGTGTGCAGGGCATCGAACTGGGCGCCGCCGGCACCATCACCGACCAATGGGGTGTCAGCGCCGGCTTCACCACCATGGACACGTCGGTCGAGAGCGGCCCCGCCGTGACGGCGGACGGCAGCAGGGTCCTGGCCTACACCCCCCGGAACGCGTTCACCCTCTGGACCAGCTATCAGTTGCCCTTCGGCCTGACCCTGGGCGGCGGCATGCGCTACAACGGCAAGCTCCAGCGCGGCACCGACGGTGCGGTCGGCACGCCGGCCTACACCGATTCCTACTGGGTGTTCGACGCGATGGCCTCCTACCGCATCAACAAGAACGTCGAGCTTCAGTTGAACGTCTACAACGTCTTCGACGAGGATTACGTGGCTGCGATCAACAAGAGCGGCTACCGCTACACGCCGGGGATCCCGCGCTCGGCGCGCCTGACGGCCAACTTCGCCTTCTGACCTGACCGGAGGCCGGATCGCCGTCCGAGCGACGGTCTGATGGACAGCGACACCACGGGCACGTGGTGTCGCTGTTCGACGTTTGGGGGCACCATTTTCGACCCGCAGATCGAGGCCAGGCGGATTCGACATGGCGGGAAAAGGCTGGCTGGTGGCGGTCCGCGCGCGATGAGCGCCCCCGCCTTTCTAACCAGCCAGAAGGAGTTGACGGGCGAAGCGTCCAACTCGCGCCGTCAGGCTTGAGCGGCGCCTGAAGTGCGCGCCACAAGGGGACTACGTTAGGGGCCCCTCCTTGCCGGCGCCATCCTCTGGACGGTCTAGTGGGCGTGCATTACTTCACGAAATCTGCCCGGAAGTGCGCCCCAACTCAGGGTCGCGGGCGGTCGCGCGACTGGCCCGGCTGGGGAGTCGCTGTCTCGGAGCATTTTCAACTCTGCGGCAATGCATCGATGGATCGCAGAATGCTTCGCGTGATCTCGACACGCTTTGGGAGATCGCCCAATCTGTTCGGTGTATCAATATTCAGGGCAAAGAATACCGGCCCGGTCGGCCATTCAATCCAACCGACCCACCAGCCGACCTTGCCACTCCATCCTGTTTTCGCACGAAGGATCCAGTCCTTGCCAGCCTCGTTGATCATCACGTCCTTGACCAGCCGCTGATGATCGATACGAAAAGGCAATTCATTGCGATAGAGCGAGCGCAAGAATGAAATCTGCTCGTGGGCCGAGATGGCCAAGTCTCCCTCGACCCAAAAGGGCGATTCGCCTGTGGCGACTGCGTTTCCGTACTTGATTCGTTGCAGATAGGCCGTCTCGCGCTTTGTGCCGATCTGCTTGGCAAATCGCTCGTACACCCAGACAGTGGAGTTGCGCATCGCGGAGCGCAGATCCTGATCTGCATTCCAGGCCTCGGGAGAGCGCTTGATACCGTCCCAGGGAATCTGCTGGAACTCGTCGTGCAGTACGCCGGCATCCAGGGCGAACAGGCTGTGGGGAACCTTGAAGGTGGACGCGGGCGTGTAGCGACGCGCGGCGCGCTCTGCGTCATGCACAAACCTAGCCTCGCGTCCACGGCGGGCATCGACCACAACAATGGTGCCTCGAGAGTTGGCTTCGGAGAAGAATCTGGACCAATCGGCCCGGTCCTGAATGTTCGTGGCAGCGAGCGCCTCGTACGCAAAGAAGACGGGCAAGGCGGAGAGGATGAGATTTCGTCGGTTCATGGTCTGATTTCAGAAGGCACCTTCACCCTCAACCCGAGGCGTTCGAACAGGCGTCGATCTCCGTCTGCTTGCGGGTTGCCAGTCGTCAGCAACCTGTCGCCATAGAAGATCGAATTGGCGCCGGCGGCAAAGCAAAGCGCCTGCAGCGCCTCATCCATCTGCTGGCGTCCGGCGGAGAGTCGAACCATGGCGCGCGGCATCGTGATGCGCGCGACGGCAATCGTACGGACGAACTCGAACGGATCGATCGGCGCCGTATCCGCCAGTGGCGTGCCCTTCACGGCGACCAGATTGTTGATGGGCACGGACTCGGGATAGGGAGCGAGGTTGGCCAGTTGCGCAATCAGCCCGGCGCGTTGTGTGCGGCTTTCGCCCATGCCAATGATGCCGCCGCAGCAGACGTTGATGCCTGCCTTGCGCACCTGGTCCAGGGTTTCAAGCCGATCACGGTAGGTGCGAGTTCCGATGATGTTGCCGTAGAAATCCGGTGCGCTGTCCAGATTGTGGTTGTAGTAATCCAGCCCAGCTTCCTTCAGGGCGCGAGCCTGCTCGGCCTCGAGCATTCCCAAGGTCATGCAGGTCTCCAGGCCGAGCGCGCGGACTTCGCGAACCATGTCGATGACCTTTTCCATGTCGCGCTCCTTCGGGCTGCGCCACGCCGCTCCCATGCAAAAGCGCGTTGCGCCCTGGGCCTTGGCCGCTTGCGCGGCCTCGACCACCTCCTCCAGTGGCATCAGCTTGGTGGCCTGCACCCCGGCCTCGAAATGAGCCGACTGGGAGCAGTAGCCACAGTCCTCGGAACAGCCGCCCGTCTTGATCGACAGCAAGGTCGACAACTGCACTTCGTTCGCATCGAAGTGCTCGCGGTGAACCGTTTGTGCGCGAAACAACAGGTCCATGAATGGCAACTCGTACAGCGCCTCGACCTCGGCATCGGGCCAGCGCCGCGAGGCAGATGGAGCAAACGCCGAAACGGCTGGGCGGGTCGCGGACGCACGCAGTGTCTCCACAGAAACGGTGGATGAAGTAGTCATGAAGTTGCTTACGGAGTAATCATTGAAATGGAGGATGTCAGGAGGACTCGCAAGATGGAGCCATCCAGATGAGCAGCCACGGCGGGCGCATCCGGTTGCGCCAGCCGCGGCACGACGCCAAGGCAAGGCGCGCCATGCAGGCGACAGAGCCAGCCACGCAAGGTGGACACATTCTCGTCACTCCAGGGCATGTCGGATGCGACGCAGTTTCCGATCCATCCCGCCAGCCGCAGACCGCGCGATCGAATGGCCTGCGCCGTGAGCAGCGCGTGGTTGATGCAGCCCAGGCGCAGGCCGACCACCAGCACCACGGGCATTGCGAGATCGACGGCGAGGTCCGATGTGTCCCAATCGGCTCCCAACGGAACGCAGAACCCGCCCACCCCTTCGACGACCAGCACGTCAGCGCGTTCGGCCAATGCTCGCGAGGCGCGCAGTATCGCGCCGCGATCGATGGCACGGCCTTCGAGAGCCGCGGCGATATGAGGCGCACAGGCTGCATCCAGTTGAAGCGTGCCGACCTCAGCGTCTGTCAGCGCCAGTGAGCCTGCCGCCCGCAGGGACCGCACGTCTTCATTGATCCGCTCACCGTCGATCAATCCGGTGCCTGCAGCCACAGGCTTGAGGCCTGCGCTTCGGCAACCCGCCTGCGCGAACAAGTGCAACAGGGCTGCGCTGACACACGTCTTGCCTATTTCGGTGTCGGTGCCGGTGACGAAGAAACCGTGCGACGGTACAGTCCGGTTCACGGAGTCGGCTCCGAGGGTTCTCTTGCAGCGTGCGTCAATCCGTCGACCAGGCGCTGCACGTCCCGGGCGGTATGGGAGGCGCTGAGGGTGATGCGCAATCGTGACGTTCCCACTGGCACAGTCGGTGGACGGATGGCCGGGACAAGTATGCCGCGGGCCTCCAGCGCGGTCGCCAGCGCGAGTGCCGTCTCGTTCGCACCGACGATCAGAGGCTGGATCGCGGTTTCAGATGCAGGCAATACCCAACCAAGTCCAGGGTTTGCGTCGACCAGGCACTGCAGTTGGGCGCGTAGCAGCCGACCCAGCCGCTGAAGGCTCGCACGCCGCTCATCGCCTTCCTCGCTACCCACGAGCCTCAAACTCACCCGCAAGGCATGTGCAAGCGCTGGTGGCGATGCTGTGGTGTAGATGTAGGGCCGCGCGGTCTGCACCAGCCAGTCGATCACACTCGGATGTGCGGCGACGAAGGCTCCACCCACGCCTGCGGCTTTTCCAAGCGTACCCATGTAGATCAAGCGCTCGCTGCAAAGGCCGAAGTGCCCCAAACTTCCCTGTCCATGAGGCCCGAGCACACCAAAGCCATGGGCGTCGTCCACGACCAGCCAGGCGTCGAAGCGCTCGCAGAGTTCGAGCAGGCCGGGCAGATCGGCCAGATCGCCGTCCATGCTGAACACGGCGTCGGTCACGATCAGCTTGATCGGTGACGCCGCGCGCCGAAGCAGGTCCTCGAGCATCACGATGTCGCGATGCGGGTAGCGCTGAACTTGCGCCTTGGCAAGCCGCGCCCCATCGATGATCGAGGCGTGATTGAAGTCATCGGAAAAGATCGTGGCGTTGGCATCCCCCAGCGCCGTGAGCAAAGCCATATTGGCCATGTAGCCCGTGCAGAACCCGAGCGCCTTCGCGCCTGGAATACACGTCGCCATCCAGGCCGCCAGATCGTCCTCGAACTCGGCGTGGGCGCGCGAGTGCCCGCTGATGAGGTGCGACGCGCCGCTGCCCGCGCCGTAGCGCTGCGCACCCTCGACCAGCGCCTCGATCAAGGCTGGATGGTTGGCCAAACCCAGGTAGTCGTTGCTGCAAAACGAGACCGGGTCGCACCCAGGCAGGCCGAGATGCGAGAAGCGTTGACGTGGCGTGCAAGGCGATTCGGCGACTCGGCGCGACCGGCGCAGACCTCGCGCCTCGCGCTCAAGCAGTTCGCGGTTCAAGTGATGGATCAGGTACATCGGCAGTGGACTGGTTCAGGACTTCATGGAGCGTTTTCAGCAGCCGCTCCGCAAGCCATTCGGAAATCGTGCTGTCCAGCACATAGGGCGGAAGCAAGTAGACGGAGCGGCCGATTGGACGAATCAGCAACTCGTTGGCCCGCCCCGCAAGATGGAAGCGCTCGGCAAAGCGCGCGCCTGCGTGCTCTGGCCGGACGTCGAACGCCCAAATCATGCCGCGTTGGCGCAGGTGCTCGATGCGCGGATCGATGGCCAACGGTGCGAGCGACTTGGAGAAGTTTTCCGCCTCCATGCGATTGCGCCGAAGTACATCGTCATTTTCGAATCGGTCGAGCACAGCCAACGCAGCGCGGCACGCGAGTGCATTGCCCGAGTACGAGTGCGAATGGAGAAATCCGCGCGCCACGTCGTCGTCCAGGAAGGCCTCGTAGATCTCGTGGCGTGACAGGACGAGCGAGAGCGGAAGATAGCCTCCGCTGATGCCTTTGGACAAGCAGATCAGATCGGGCCATATCCGAAGTTGGCCCGGCGCCGCCGCCTGCTCGAAGGCAAAGAAAGTGCCGGTGCGACCGCATCCCACCGCAATCTCGTCCGCGATCAAGTGAACCTCGAAACGATCGCACAGCGCGCGTACGGTGGCGAGGTACGTCGGATCATGCATGGCCATGCCGGCTGCGGCCTGTACCAAGGGCTCAAGAATGACGGCGGCGATCTGTTCGTGGCGCGCCTCCAGGAGGACTCGCAATTCGTTGGCCGCGCGCGCGGCCACCTGGACTGCGGTTTCGCACGGTCCGGCCTGCCGCGCGTCGGGCGACATGACCTGGTGGGCGGGCATGAGCAGCGAATCGTACGCATTCCGAAACACGGCCACGTCGGTGACGGCCAAGGCGCCCAAGGTCTCCCCGTGATAGCCATGTCGCAGACATACGAACTCGCGCTTGGAGCCGCGGCCGCGGTTGCGCCAGAAGTGAAAGCTCATCTTGAGCGCGATCTCCACTGCCGAGGCGCCGTCGCTCGCGAAGAAGCAGTGGCCCAACTCACCGTCGGTCAAGTCGGAAAGTCGCTCGGCGAGTTCGACAGCCGGACGATGGGTGCAGCCCGCCAGCATCACATGCGGCAGTCGATCGAGCTGATCCTTGATGGCGGCATTGATGCCGGCGTCGGCGTGGCCGAAGAGGTTGACCCACCAGGAACTGGTCGCATCGAAGTAGCGGCGCCCGGCCTGGTCATACAGCCATGCTCCCTCGCCGCGCACGATGCCGAGTGGGGGCATCGCCTCGGCACGCTTCATTTGCGTGCAAGGGTGCCAGATCGCACGGGTGCTGCGCCGCGCAAAGTCAGGGGAGATGGACGGGAGCTCCGGAATGTTCATGGTCGTCTCCCGTCGGCAAATGCGCCGTGCGTCGCCCGCCGTGATACTCGGGCGACCCTGCCGAGGGATGGATGTCCGGCGAGGACGACATGAGGCACTCCCTTTAGTCGCGCCGCAGACTGTACGAAGGCGCACGCCGCGGTGCCTAGCAGCGTCGTCTCGTTTCCCTCAAGAAACTTCTTGCGGCGCGATCGATAGGGACTTCTTCAGGGGCGTCGTGCCGGCGAAGGCCCGGCTGGTGCTTGTACGGCCGCCGGCGGAGGTACCGGAGGCGGCGACCGTGGGCTCTCCTGTGCCCTGTAGACACTGATCTCGCCCGACAGTTGCCCGCCCTCTTCGACAACGAGCCGGCTGTAGCGAACCTTGCCCGTGACCTTCCCGGTCGCATGAATCACGAGGACTTGCCGCACCGTGAGGCTGCCATCGAACTGGCCGTGGATCGTCACGAGATCGAACTGGGCCGAGCCCTTGAAGACGCCTTGCTCGGCGATCTTCATCACGCGGGCATCCATCGATGCCTCGACCATCCCCTCGACCTCGAGCGTGTCGCAGTCGGTGATCTCGACGCCCTTGAGCTTGATGTTCGGGCCGACGATGAGCTTGCTGCCACCTTCCATGGCCGCCGCCAGTGTCGCGTTGGCCACCTGCGCCGCCGAGGGATTGAAGTCCATGTGGGGTTCCGCTTCGGCGCTCGGGCGAGCGATACCGGAATCCGCTTCGGCATCGCGTGCGCGTTTGCCAAAGAAAGGCGACTGTGTGCTCATGACGTGTCTCCTTCAGAGTGCGCCCATCGTAGGCATGCAGGCCACAATGCCCACCCATGCAAACCCTCTCGCTGCGCCAGATCGCCCTGCTCGTTCCACTCACGCTGGTCTGGGGCCTCAACTGGCCGGTGATGAAACTGGGCGTGGCCGACTATCCGCCGTTGGCCTTTCGCACCCTCTCGCTGTGGCTCGGCCTGCCCGTCCTCGGTCTGGCGCTGGTGGTGATGAAGACGCCATTCCGGGTGCCGCGGCGCCATTGGCCTGAATTGCTCTGGCTCGCGGCCACCAACATGTTCGTGTGGCACGCATGCATCATCCTGGCGGTGAAGGCACTGTCCAGCGGCCGTGCGGCGATCCTGGGCTACACGATGCCGGTGTTCTCGGCCGTGATCGGCGCGGTGCTCTTCTCGGCAATGCTCACGCGTCGCGGCTGGCTGGGCGTGAGCTCATGCGCGCTCGGCGTGGGGCTGCTGCTGTGGCACGAGTTCACCCATCTCGCAGGGCGCCCCGGCTTCGTCGCGCTGGCCTTGGTGGCCGCCGCCACCTGGGCACTGGGCACGCAGTTGCTGCGCCGCACGCGCATCCCGTTGCCCACGCTCACGCTCTCGTTCTGGATGACGGCGCTCACCGCCGTGGTGATGACCTTGCTCTCGCTGGTATTCGAGCGCTCGCAATGGCAGCCCCCCGGCCAAGCCGCCTGGGCCGCGATCGCCTACAACGCCGTGCTGATCTTCGGCTTTGCGCACGCGGCCTGGTTCTATCTCGCACGCGGACTGCCGCCGGTCGCCTCCACCCTGAGCGTCATGCTGATCCCGGTGCTCGGCGTGTTCAGCGGAGCGCTGTGGCTGGGCGAGACGGTGTACTGGCAGGACTGGACCGCCGTCGTGCTCATGATGGTGGCCATCGCCTCGGTACTGTGGCCGGTGCGCGCCGATCGTCCGGAGATCAAGGAACAGGAAATCAACGCAGACTCCCGTAGATCCTTGCGCCCACGGGAGCACTGACGCGTTCGGTCCCCGGTTGCGGAACGCGCCCTTCGCAGGCACGATATTGCTGCAACGCGGACCCACGCTTGCACCCGCCTGCCGGGGTTGCGGCGCCATTGCCGAGCTGCAGGATCAATGCAACGCGCCGCCGATGTTCTTCCTCTGGCCCGACTTCCTCTGGCTCCTGCCAGGCTTGCTGCTATTGCCGGCGGCGTATGTCTGGCTGCTGCGCCGTCGAAGCAAGACGGCCTTGCGCTATAGCAGCCTTGGCGTCGTCCGCGCGGCCGCTGGCCACGCCTGGCGGCGTCACCTGCCTCCGGCGTTGTTCCTGCTGGCCTGCTCGGGGTTGTTGATTGCGGCCGCTCGCCCCGTGGCGCGAGTGCCTCTGCCCTGGGCACGGTCCTCGATCATGCTGGCCATCGACGTGTCGCTCAGCATGCGCGTCACGGACGTGAAACCGAGCCGGATCGTGGCCGCGCAGGATGCGGCAAAGTCATTTCTGCGCGAGCTGCCCAAGAACATTGAAGTCGGGCTCGTCACATTTGCCGGCAGCAGCCATGTCGCCCAACGCGCGACGCTGGATCGCGATTCCCTTGTTGCAAGCATCGATGCCTTCCAGATGCAGATGGGGACTGCGGTGGGCAATGCGATCGTGCTGTGTCTGGCTGAGCTGTTTCCGGAGCAGGGCATTGAGCTCGGCGACATGACGTTCGGCAGCATGCGCATCGGGCGCAGCCTGGACGAGAAAGCCAAGGCGCCGCCGAAGCAGATCACGCCGGTGGCGCCGGGGTCTTACGACTCGGCCGCGATCATTTTGCTGAGCGATGGTCGTCGCACCACCGGCGTCGATACCCTGGAAGCAGCGAAGATGGCGGCCGATCGTGGCGTTCGCATCTACGTGATCGGGCTGGGGACAGTGGCTGGCGACGCTGCCACGCCAGAGGGCATGGCCATCTACATGCAGCTGGACGAACCGACCCTGCGCGAAGTGGCGCGCATGACCGGCGGCGAGTACCACCATGCGGGCACGGCAGAGATGCTGCGCGGCGTCTATCAAAACCTGGGCTCGCGTCTGCAGGTGCTGACGCGGGAAACCGAGCTCACCGGCGTTCTGGCGCTGATTTCCGCCCTGATTGCGACAGCGGCAGCCACGCTGTCGCTGCTCTGGTTCGGGCGCATCGCCTGAGCGAAGCACTGCTTTCCGCGTTACGGCAGAGCGATCTCGCGCATGAGGTCGCTGCGCACCCACGTGAACGCTCCGGACTGGAGGTTGTTCGCTTGCCAGCGGCGGAATTCGGGATCGGCCGACAACGGGTCCGTGACCTTGGCGTATTCCATCGCGTTCTCGAACTGCACGGTCAGAACATAGCTGCCCAGTTCGCCTGATGCCACGCTCCAAAACCGCGGGCTGGGCGCGCCATGCTTCTTCCAGAGTGCCGCGCCCGCCTTCAACGATTCGATGACGGTCCCGAGATCGGCTCCGGGGTTGGGTCGCAGGACATATCGCGCTTCGTAGGCCATGGAAGTCTCCTTCGTCGCAGCAAGCAAGAGCCGACATTGAAGCACTTGAACGCTTGCGGGGCAATCGGAAGCCGGCGCGGGCTTCGACCTGCGCCGCTCACTCCTGGCAAAGCGGCGGCACAGGTCGTCGCACCGCCTCAGGCCACCGGCCCGACGAACGAAATCAGCCGCCCCATCCGGGCGATGAAGTTCGACGTGATGATGAACTGCGGCTTGTCGCGCTTCACATAGGGGGCGATATCCGGCGGCACATCGGCCGGGTACGGAGAGGTGTCGTACACATCACCCACGTGGCGGCTGCGATAGGCCGTGCCGGTGTACGGCGTCGCCGGGCCGTCGCCGCGATACGGGTTCACGATCTCGGGCACCGGCGCGGTCCAGTACTTGCCGTCCACCAGCGCGGAGATGATCGTCTGCACTTCGGATTCGGGCACCACCGGCGTCTTCATCACGGCGCCTTCGAACAGGTCCGGGAAATCCACTTCGCGAATCGCGGCGAAGTACTTCGGCAGGGCGCGGGCCGTGGTGGCTCTCAGCGGGGACTTCGCAACCATGGCATCGATCTGCGCCTGCGTCATCGCATTGAAATCGTCCAGGCGCTTTTGCAGCGCGGCGGGATCGACCGAGCGGCCCGACGAGTAGTGGCTGATGGTGTTGGTGATGTCCTTGTCGAAGAAGTACGCGCCGTTATTGATGTTGGAGCCGTAGCGGTGGATGTAGAGCGGCTCGTTCGTGTCCAGCTCGATAAAGGTCGCGACGTTGCGGCCGGCGAGCAGCGGGTTGAGGGTCGAGACGTTGGCGGGAAGCTGGATCGAGGGGGACTTCAGCCAGTCGATCGCCTTCTGCAGCTGCGACAGGTACTTCTTGTCGCCGGTCAGCTGGAAGTAGCCCAGGAGCTGCTGAATGTTGGTCTGCGTAGTGTGCGTGGCCAGCGAACGCGGCTCGTAGGAGCGCGCGCCTGCCGGAGCGCCGGCCGGGCGGCCACTGGTATCGCGCGACAGGTGCTGAAGGCTCCAGCCCGACTGCAGGGGCTGCGTCGGCGAGGTCCACTGCATCCGCTGCATGCAATCCATGGCCCGCGTGATGTTCGCCACCAGGTCCGTGCGGCCCAGCGCCATCACGCACAGGGTCAGGAACTTGATGTTCTCGCCCATGACGTCATCGTTGAAGGTCACGTGCAGCGTGTAGTCGCTGTCTTCCATGCCCGCACGCGCACCCGCAGGCAACTGCGTGGGGTTGGGCAAAGGCATGGAGCTGACCGCGTTCGGGTTGTGCGGAAAGCGCTGCGGCCAGCCGCCGTCGGCCACGCCGAACTGCGGACCGAACTGCGCTTCGGTGATGAACTTGATGGCGTTGTTGGTGGCGGCCTGGTAGACCGGGTCCTTCTTCTCCAGGTACATGCGCAGCATCAGCTGCGAGGCGACTGCGGTGGTGGCGTCGTCGAAGGTCGCGTTGCCGTAATAGTGCTGGAACTCTTCCAGGCGCCAGCCGTTCTTGCCCACGGTGTCATACCAGTGCTTCAGCGACTCCTCGCCGGCGAAGTCATAGATGTAGTTCCAGCCGCCCGAACTGTGCTGAGCGGAGGCGACCGCCTTGGCGGTGCGGTCGGCCGCCTGGTAGAAGCGCTCGTCACCGGTCGCGTGGTAGGCGTCGAGATAGATGTGGCCGATGGAGGAGGTGCCCGGCGGCTGCAGCCAGAGCATGGTGCGTTTGGCTTCCATCTCGCCGAAAGTCTGCGTGAGGTCAGGTGAATACGACCACACGTAGCCGCCCTTGTAGGAGACGACTTCGTCCATGTAGCTCGTGGCGCTCTTGAGCGCCACCAGGGCGGGGGCCTGGGGACCCGGTGCCGGGGCAGGCGCGGGCGCGGGCGCAGGAGCGGCAGCAGGGGGGAGGAAGACGGGGTTGTCGCTGCCGCCGCCGCAGGCGACCAGCGCGACGGGGGACAGGACCGAAAGAGCGAACTGTCTGCGCTTCATGGGCAATCCTTTTCTGGTTGAGTGTCTGAAAATCACCGGCACAGTCATCAGATGTCGTACAACATCAGTTGTCTTACGGCTGTGGGGCGGCGATTATTGAAGACGCCTTCCCAGAGGGTCAAGTCCATCAATTGGCAAACACGGGTAACCCCGGGGGTCGACCCTGTTGTATGACAACGTATGAATTACATGGAGCAGTCGTCAGAACGGCGAAGGGCCGCCGGGCGACCGCCCTACCCCAGAACGTCGTTCACCTGCTCGTTGAACTCCGCCTGGCTGAGCGCCGCGCCGAGTTCGCGCGGCAGCGCGTCGCGCACCGAGAACACGCCCAGGATCTTCTTGCCCGACAGCAGCGGCAGATGCCGGAAGCCGCGCTCCAGCATCAGCACGATGGCGTCCGATACCGGCGTTTCCGGCGGCACGCAGATCGGGTTGGGCGTCATGACCTCGCGCGTCGTCGTGTGCTCGGGATCGAGGCCGCGCGCGAGCACGCGAGTCATCAGGTCACGCTCGGTCAGGATGCCCAGCAGGATGTCCGGCGGTTCCATGATGAGCACGCTGCCGCAGTTGGCGCGCGTCATCACGCACGCGGCATCGCGCACGCTGGCCTGCGGGCCCAGGCTGGTCACATGCTTGCGCGAGATCGACTGGAAAACAGTGCGTTCGGCCATGGTCCGTCCCCCGAAGAATCGGCAATGGTGCGCTTTGCCCGCCCTCAGCGCAAGGCGTCGTTGAGCCGCTCCAGGGCCTTGGCGCCGGGGCACAGCTGCGCGGGACTCAGCGTATTGAGCGGCCGGTCGCTGGTGTTGAGCGCCGTGTGCAGGTCGGTCGCCAGCGGGTCGACGTAGAGCAGTCCGGTCACCACCTCGCCCATTTCCTGGTGCCGCTGCATGTGGGCCATGGCGGCGTAGCGGTCGCCGGGGTTGTAGTCATGGTGCAGGCTGCGCAGCCGCAGCAGGGTGCCGTCGTGCTGGCGCACGTCCAGCACTTCGCCCGGCGCCATGTCCACCGCGATTTCCTCGCGCCCGCTGATGAAGTCGATGCGGCTGACCGCCTCGTTGTGCTCGCGCACGTAGTCGTAGCTCTTGGTGCTGCCGGGGTGGTTGTTGAACGCGACGCAGGGGCTGATCACGTCGATGAAGGCGGAGCCGCCGTGGCTGATCGCGCCTTTGATGAGCGGCACCAACTGCGCCTTGTTGCCTGAGAAGCCGCGCCCGACGTAGCTCGCGCCGAGCTGCAGCGCCATCGCCACGAGATCGACGGGGCTGTCGGTGTTGACGACGCCCTTCTTGCTCTTGGAGCCTTGGTCGGCAGTGGCGGAGAACTGGCCCTTGGTCAGCCCATAGACGCCATTGTTCTCGACGATGTAGGCCATGCGCACGCCGCGCCGCATGGCGTGGGCGAACTGGCCCAGGCCGATGGAAGCCGAATCGCCATCGCCCGAGACGCCGAGATACAGCAGGTCGCGGTTGGCGAGGTTCGCGCCGGTCAGCACGCTGGGCATGCGGCCATGCACGGTGTTGAAGCCGTGCGAGGCGCCGAGGAAGTAGTCCGGCGTCTTGGAGCTGCAACCGATGCCCGAGAGCTTGGCGACGCGGTGCGGCTCGATGTCCAGCTCCCAGCAGGCCTCGATGATGGCGGCGGAGATGGAGTCGTGGCCGCAGCCGGCGCACAGCGTGGAGATCTTGCCCTCGTAGTCGCGACGCGTGTAGCCGACCTTGTTGGTGGCCAGGGTCGGATGGCGCAGCCGGGGCTTCGCGAGATAGGTCATGCGGGTTCCTTGGTCTCGATGACGCGGTTGATGGCGTCGGCGATGAAGCGTGCCGTGATGGGGGTGCCGTCGAAATGCAGCACCGGCACCAGCCGGGCCGGATCGATGCCCAGCTCGTTGACGAGCAGGCTGCGCATCTGGGCGTCGCGGTTCTGCTCGACCACGAACACCTGCGTGTGCTGCGCCAGGAACCGCACCACGCTGTCCGGGAACGGAAAGGCGCGCAGCCGCAGCGCGTCGAGATGGATGCCACTCTCTTCCAGCGCCTCCAGCGCCTCGTGCATGGACGGGCTGGTCGATCCGAAATAGATCACGCCAAGGTCGGTCTTCTCGGCAGCGAGCCGCAACACCGGCTGCGGCACCAGCGTGGCCGCGGTCGCGAACTTCTTCAGCAGCCGCTCCATGTTGTAGATGTAGTCGGGGCCGCGCTCCGAATAGCGGGCATAGGCGTCGCGCGTGGTGCCGCGCGTGAAGAAACTGCCCTTGGTCGGATGCGTGCCCGGCAGCGTGCGCCAGGGGATGCCGTCGCCGTCGACGTCCTTGTATCGGCCGAAGTCGCGGCCGGCCTCCAGTTCCTCGGCGGTCATGACCTTGCCTCGATCGTAGACATTGCCATCGTCCCACGCGAAGGGCTTGCACAGACGCTGGTTCATGCCGATGTCGAGGTCGGTCATCAGGAACACCGGCGTCTGCAAGCGATCGGCCAGATCCAGCGCCGCCGCTGCGTGCTCGAAGCATTCGTACGGGTCTTCGGGGAAGAGCAGCACGTGCTTGGTGTCGCCGTGCGAGGCGTAGGCACAGGAGAGGATGTCGGCCTGCTGCGTGCGCGTCGGCATGCCTGTGGACGGCCCGCCGCGCTGCACGTTGACGAGCGTGACGGGGATCTCCGCGAAGTAGGCCAGCCCGATGAACTCGCTCATCAGCGAGATGCCCGGCCCCGAAGTCGGCGTGAAGGCGCGTGCGCCGTTCCACCCTGCCCCGACCACCATGCCGATCGAGGCGAGTTCGTCTTCGGCCTGCACGATGGCGAAGCGGTTCTGGCCGGTGGACGGGTCGACCCGGAACTTCGCGCAGTACCGCTGGAAGGCCTCCGCGACAGACGAAGACGGCGTGATCGGGTACCAGGCCGCGACCGTCGCGCCGCCGTACACACACCCCAGCGCGACGGCGCTGTTGCCATCGACGAAGATCCTGTCGCCGACCCTGTTGGCGCGCCGCACCCGCAGGCCCACCGGCTCACGCAGGTTCTCACGGGCGAAGTCGCACCCCAGGTTCAGCGCCTGCACATTGGAAGCCAGCAGCTTCTCCTTGCCCTTGTACTGCTCGCCGAAGAGCTTCTCGACCACTTCCGGCTCGATGCCCAACAAGATCGCCAGCGCGCCCACGTAGACGATGTTCTTGAAGAGCTGCCGCTGGCGCGGGTCGTGATAGACCGCGTTGCAGATCTCGGTCAGCGGCATGCCGATGACGCGGATGTCGTCGCGGAACTTCGACGGCGGCAGCGGCCGCGTGCTGTCGTAGAACAGGTAGCCGCCAGGCTCCAGCTCGGCCACGTCGGCATCCCAGGTCTGCGGGTTCATCGCGACCATCATGTCGGTGCCGCCGCGCCGGCCCAGGTGGCCCTTCTCGGTCACGCGCACCTCGTACCAGGTCGGCAAGCCCTGGATGTTGCTCGGGAAGATGTTGCGCGGGCTCACTGGCACGCCCATGCGCAGGATCGCCTTGGCGAACAGCTCGTTGGCCGAGGCCGAACCCGAGCCGTTGACGTTGGCGAACTTGATGACGAAATCGTTGACCGCTTCGATTCGCGGAGCCGCACTCATGCCGGCACCTCCTCTTCAATGCGCGTGGCCCCTGCCGGCGTCATCTTCAGCAGGAACTTCTGCATGTCCCAGGCTCCCGTCGGGCAGCGCTCGGCGCACAGGCCGCAGTGCAGGCAGACGTCCTCGTCCTTGACCATCACGCGGCCGGTCTTGAGGCCGCCGGACACGTACAGGTCTTGCGCCAGATTGAGCGCCGGCGCCTTCAATCGTCCGCGCAGCTCCGCTTCGTTGCCGTTGTCGGTAAAGGTGATGCAGTCCATCGGGCAGATGTCCACGCACGCGTCGCATTCGATGCAGGCGGTCTCGGTGAACACGGTCTGCACATCGCAGTTCAGGCAGCGCTCGGCTTCCTTGAAGGCGGTGGCGGCATCGAAGCCCAGTTCGACTTCCACGCGGATGCTGGCCAGCGCCTTCTCGGCCTTGGCCCAGGGCACCTTGTAGCGCAGATCGTTGGAGGTGTCGTTGTCGTAGCTCCACTCGTGGATGCCCATCTTCTGCGACACCAGGTTGGTCATCGGCGGAGGACGGACATGGACCGGCTCGTCATTCAGCAACTGGTCGATGGAGACAGCGGCCTCGTGCCCATGGGCCACGGCCGTGATGATGTTCTTGGGGCCGAAGGCCGCATCGCCGCCGAAAAACACGTTGGGCACCGTGGCCTGGAAGGTGTTCTCGTCAAGCTTGGGCAAGCCCCACTTGTCGAAGTCGATGCCGCAGTCGCGCTCGATCCATGGGAAGGCGTTCTCCTGGCCCACGGCCACCAGCACTTCATCGCACTCGAAGAAGGCCTCCGGCTCACCGGTGGGCACCAGCGTACGGCGGCCCTGCGCGTCGTACTCCGCGCGGACGATCTCGAAGCGCATGCCCTTCAGCTTGCCGTCCTCGTGCACGAAGGCCTTCGGCACATGGAAGTTGATGATCGGGATGCCCTCATGCTGGGCGTCCTCCTTCTCCCAGGGCGAGGCCTTCATCTCCTCGAAGCCGCTGCGCACGATCACCTTCACGTCGGTGCCGCCGAGACGTCGCGCCGAGCGGCAGCAATCCATCGCGGTATTGCCGCCGCCCAGCACGATCACGCGCCGGCCGATGCTGGTGACGTGACCGAACGACACGGAGTTGAGCCAGTCGATGCCGATGTGGATGCTGTCAGCCGCTTCCTCCCGGCCGGGCACGTCGAGATCGCGACCGCGCGGCGCGCCGCAGCCGACGAAGATCGCGTCCCAGCCCTGCGCCATCAGCGCCTTCATCGAGTCGATGCGCTCGCCGCCGCGGAACGCCACGCCCAGGTCGAGGATGTAGCCCGTCTCCTCGTCGATCACCGACTCGGGCAGCCGGAAGCGTGGGATTTGCGTGCGGATGAAGCCACCGGCCTTGGCCTCGCCATCGAACACCGTCACTTCGTAGCCCAGCGGCGCAAGGTCGCGCGCGACGGTGAGCGAGGCCGGCCCCGCGCCCACGCAGACGATGCGCTTGCCGTTCTTCGGCGCGACCGTCGGCATGCGCGAACGCACGTCCTCCTTCATGTCGGCCGCCACGCGCTTGAGCCGACAGATCGCCACCGGCTCGGGGTCTTTCGCATTACTTTCCTCGACACGCCCGCGACGGCAGGCCGGTTCGCAAGGCCGGTCGCAGGTGCGCCCGAGGATGCCGGGGAAGACATTGGAGACCCAGTTGACCATGTACGCATCGCCGTAGCGGCGTTGCGCGATCAAGCGGATGTATTCGGGAACAGGGGTGTGCGCCGGACAGGCGTACTGGCAATCCACGACCTTGTGGAAGTAGGCCGGGTTGGCGATGTCGGTTCGCTGCAAGGCTTGTCTCCTGGCTGCTGCCCGCTGCCCCGGGGGAAGGGCAATCGCGGGTCTGCCGCCAGTATGCGCCGCCCAGGGCGCATCAATTCCTTGGTGGAATCCCGCAGCGCCCCGTCGTCAGTATTTGAGCCAGGTTCCCTTCAGCTTCGCTTGCCCCACTCCGGGCTTGCCGAAATCGCAGACACCCTGGGCGAAGATGCCTTGCAGGCGCAGTTTCTCCGGCCCCGTGAGGACCACCGGCGCATAGTCCGCATCGTCCAGCGGCTTGAGCTGGCACTTGAGCACGTCGTCGCTTGCCGGGCCGCCCGCCACCATGCGCGGCGCCGGTGTCTTCGGATAGAGCGTGTTGCACATACCGCTGCCGTTCAGCGTGGCGACCTCCTTGTAGCGCGTGCCGTCGTTGACGTCCCAGCACGAATCGACCGCATCGGCCGGCTTGTAGAGCGCCACCTTGTCGGCCGTGAGCGCCGCGGGATCGGCCGTGATGCCGTCGAGCCAGGTCGTCATCAGCGTGAGACGGGTGAGCATCAGGTCTCTGAGAAGCAGCGACAGCGGCAGGACCTGCGCAGGCTTGCCGATTACCTGTGCCAGCTGTGGATTCGGAAACAACCAGATCACCTGGTTGTCCGCGCGGCCGTTGGCCTTCATGAGCTGCTCGCGGATCTTGATGTCGTTGTAGATCGTATGGATATCGCCACCCGGCTCGGCGTAGGGATGCACGCTGAGGATCGGCACGGTCGCCAGGCCGCCGCTGCCGGAGCCGATGCGGCCCAGTTCGTAGGCGCGGGTCAACCCTTCGGCGTCCGCCACCGTGCGCTGGGGCTTCACGATGTTGCCGTCCGCGTCGTAGCCGCCGATGTTCTCGTTCAGGTCCAGGAACTGCGTGGCGGTGATCAGGCCTTTCCTGAGCCCGTCCAACCCGTATTGCACGCCCACGTTGTCGAGCGGCCTGCGCACGAAGCCGGTGGCCGGATCGCGCCCCAGGCTGTTGACGTTGATGTCATACACCGTGCAGCGCGCGCCGGCAGGGTTGGTGAGCGTGTTGTAGACCTTGCTGCTGTCGTTCAGGCCGCAGGCCGGCGACACCGCCCCGTTGGTGGCCAGGATGGCATTGCCGTTGCCCGCATCCCAGTTGGCGCAGACGGTGTTCATGTGGCCTTCGAATGCCTTGCGCGCGCCGGACGACGCGGGATTGGCGGCGAAGTAGCGGTTCAGCAGGCGGCAGTCGGACACCGCCATCGCCGTGCCGAACACGTCCGGAAAGGCCGCGTCGGGCATGATCCCGTCGAGGATGCCAGGGTAGTTCTGCGCGATCAGCATCTGCTGGATGGCACCGCCCGATCCGCCCATGCCGACCATCCAGCGCGGCACGCCGTAGGTCTTGGCGATGTGTTCGCGAATCATGGTTGCGGTCTCGGCCGCGACCACGTCGTTGACGTTCACCTTGTTGATGTTCAGCGTCGAGACGACGTAGGCAAAGCCTCGCTCCAGCGCCTTGATGCTCTGCTGGTCGACCGCATCGCTCTTGAAGGCGTCGGTCACCGAATTGGAGCCCTGGTTGTACTGGGCTGCCGTCGATTCGCCGAAGCGGAACACGACACGCCGGTTCCAGCCCGCACTGTTCAACTGCCCCGGGACGGCGGGATCGTCGAGCACGGCGATGCGGTAGATCGAGCGATTGATGGTGCCGGACTCCACGCGGACGATGAAGGGCACCGTCTTGCCGTCGATGGTCGTCGCGTTCGCGATGTCCGCGGGGCGGGGGCCGAATGGATCGGTCAACGATTGGCGCACACCAGCAGACGTGAAGTAGAACCACTCGAGGCGCGTGTTGACGGAACAGCTGGCATCCAGCGGTGCGCCCAGGCCGGACTCGCTGGTGCGGCATTCGAAAGGCGACAGTTGCGGCCCCGAGAACATCGGCCCGGTGATCGGATGGTTCGTGACCGCGAGTTCGCCGTAGGCCTTGTCCGGTCCCACCTGCGCCACCAGCTTGTTCGCACCCACGGCGAGGCCGGACACCAGCCCTCGCAGCTTGCGGCCGTCGGTGGAGGCCTCGAGCATTGCCGTGACGTCGTTGCCGTTGCTCAGCACCTTCACGTCCGCCGCCTTGAGATCGTTCGGCACCTCGACTTCGACCAGCGTGTCGCCGCCGCTGACCAGGTCCGGTCGACTGGAAAGCGTCGTGAGTTTCAACTCGACGGGGGTCTGCCCGGTCGGGTCGATCGGGTCGATGGGATTCGTCGAGCCGCCTCCAGTGGCCGGGGGCTGCGGCGTTGCCGCGGCAGGCGGCGGGACCATGAAGGCACTTCCGTTGCCGCCTCCGCCGCAGGATGCCAGTCCACCGGCCAGCAGGCTGGCCATCAAGGTTGCCAGCAAGGCTTGCCGCAGGCCCGGTCCAGGTCTCGGGTTCATCGATACCTCCTCGTTGTATTCGTTGGATTCGCGGGGGTCGTGCGCCCGGCTCAGAAGCCGGCGGGCCGCCCCATGTCGGGCTTGGAATAGTCGCAGACGCCTTGCGGGAAGATCCTGTTCAGCCAAGCCTTCTCCGCCGGGCTGAATGGGTCGGCGCCGCCGCCGGCGCTCGGCGCGTAGGTTCCGTCGGCGAGCGCGCTGGCAACCGGCTTGGACGCGCACTTGAACATGTCCCCGCGGTACGAATCGCCAGCGACCATGCGCGGGCTCGTGTTGACGGTGAAGCTCTGCGTGCAGGCGCCCGCGCTGCCACCGTCGAGGATGCCGCTCCAGACTTGCGATCCGGCTCCAATGGTCTGCCCTGCCGCGTCGAAGCACTGGTCGACGAATCGGGCCGGTTTGGCGTCGTTCGTGAGGTAAGCGTCGAGCACCGCGAGCGCATCTGTGGCGCGCGTGGCAACGCCGGCCGTGCTGGTCTCGCGGGTGAACCAGATCACCTGGTTACCGGCATTGCCGCCGCCGGCTGCAAGACGCGCACGCGCCGAGAACGACTGGCGGGAGTTGTGCATGTCCAGCACGTCTTCCTTCCACGGCCGCAGATCGATCAGCGGGATGTCGAGCGTCTTGCCGGTGAACACCTGCCCCGAGGTGTAGGCAAGGTTCATCGCCTTCACGTTGCCGCTGCGCCGCGGCGCGGGCGTGCCGGCGTCGGTGCGACAGTCGGCGCTGCGCCGCATGTTGCGGCTGTCGAACGGGTCGGTGGGCGGCAGCAGCCAGTTCAGGAACTCGTCCTGCTCCTTCCAGCTGCCGGCGCAGGCATTGATGCGCAGGAATTCCTGCGCGGAGATCGCACCGTCCTTCAGCGCCTTGAGGCCGTACTGCACGCCCACGTTGTCGATCGGGATCGGCGCGAAGCCTTGGGCGTCTGTGCCGTAGATGTTGGCCAGGTCGTTCCAGTGGGTCCACTTCACGTTGGCGAACGCGTTGGGCCAACCCAGGAGTGCCGCCGTGCTCGGAAAGGCTGGATCGGTGAAGACCGGATTGAAGACCACCGGTCCCGCCTTGCCCCAGCCTTCGATGCATTCGGACGAGCCCGTGCCACCCAGGAAGCTGTTGGGACGCACATCGCTCGTGGCCAGGCCCTCGACCAGCGTGCGACGGCTCCACGTGGCCCACATCGACGATGGATCGAGCGCGACCTCGTCCTTGAAGTACTGCTCGAGCAGCGGGCAGTCGGACACGTAGGGCACCTGCGTCACCATGTCCGGATAGGACTGGATCGGCACGCCCGCATCGAAGAGGCCCTTAGGCCTGTTCTGCGCGTAGACGTACTGCTGCACGGCGCCGCCGGAGATACCCATGGCGACGGTGTACTTCGGCGTGCCGTAGGTCTGGACGAAATGTTCCTTGACCATGACGGCCGTTTCCTCGCCCAGTTGCAGGTTGTAGTGCACGCCCGTCTCGTTGCCCGACGACGAAACGACGGCGTAACCCTGCTCCAGCAGACGCGGCATCACCGGCTTCTCCTCACTCCAGAGCCCGCCGAACCACATGGCCTTGCCCTGCTGGTGGCCCACGCCCACGCCGCCGCGCATCCAGTAGACGAGCTTCTGGTTCCACGCCGAGTTGTTCAGGTCCTGCGGCTGCGCGGTGGTTTCCGCGAAGGGTGCCAGCATCGCCACGCTGTACGCGAAGCGATTGATGGTGCCGGCTTCGACGCGCACGACGAAGGGCACGTCGACGCCGTTGACGCGCACGCGCTGCAGGTTGGCCGGCGGCGTCGTGAACTGCGTGGCGGGATTGAAGGGGGCGAAGTCGGTGCCCGTGTAGTAGAAGTAGCGCAGCTGCGTCTTCACACTGCAGCTCTTGCTGTAGCCCAGCAACGGACTGCTCGCATTGCCCGGCACCTGGTAGATCGGCTGGCCCACGCCGTCGTGGTTGTCGACCTCGGGCGCGCCCAGGTTCGACAGCTGCGTCAGGCAGAGGAAGGCCGACTGCTGCGGACCACTGAAGGCGGTCTCGCCGGACGGGCCCATTTCGTTCACCCAGAACTTCAGGCCCGCCAGCGAGACTTCCGGCCTCGGGGTACCCGGATCTGGGACCTTCGTGTCGGGAACCTGGGTGTCCGGATCAGTCGTTGTCGGGTTGGCGACACCGCCGGTTCCGGAATCCGAGCCGGCGGGCGTCTGAGCCGAAGGGGGAAGGAAGGCGGAGCCACCGCCACTGCCGCCTCCTCCACATGCAACCAGGGCCAATGCGCTCACGCCCACACTCATCCACGCGGCCGCCATCCGCGCCCGCTTCCAGCACTCGTTCATTCGCTTGTCTCCATCCTTGTCGTTCGATCGTAGGGCCCGGGCCGTTGGCCCACCAGTCAGATCAACGGGAAGTTGCTGTCAGATAAACGGGCATCGGACTCAGGGGAATCACTGAGCCGTACTCGGGATTAGGCGAATGCGGCACGCCGCAAGAGGCGGCACAATTTGATACGGCAACAAACTTTCGGAGACACGTTGCGCGCGCCGGCACTCCGGCGTGCGTACGAGACCATGACGCAAGAGTCCCTTGGCAAGAGCGGGATCGAAGCCGTGCCGTTTCGCGGGATCGTGGAACAGTCCGTGGCTGGCATCTACATCCTGCAGGACGAGCACTTCCACTATTCGAACGCGACCTTCGGCGCGATGGCCGGCTACTCGGTCGACGAGATGACGGGCCGGCCGCTGCGCGAGTGCGTCCCGGCCTACTACGAAGCGGAGGTGATGGACCGCTACAACCGCCGCATCTCCGGCGAAGTGAAGAGCATGCGCTTCATCACGCAGGGGCTGCATCGCGATGGGCACGTGGTCTACATCGAAGTACACGGCGAAGCCATGCAATACCGCGGACGGCCCGCGATCGTGGGCGTGGGCGTCAACGTCAGTGCGCAGGTGCAGCGAGACGCCGAGCTTCGGCAATCGCGCCAGGAGTACCGCGAGCTCGCATCGCATCTCAACAGCATCCGCGAGCAGCAGCGCGCCGAGTACGCACGCGAGGTGCACGATGTGCTCGGCGGCCTGCTCACCTCCATGAAGCTGGATGTCGGTCGCATCTCGCGGCGCTCTCGCTCGCGGACCATCCGCGGCATCGCGACCGACCTGAACGCCCTGCTGGTGGAGGCGATCGACAACGTGCGCGAACTGTCCGAGTCGATGCGACCGCAGTTGCTCGACCACCTGGGCCTGCACGCAGCGATCGCGAGCCATCTGGCGCGGTTTCGCGAGCGATCGGGGCTCAAGGTCAGCATGGAGCCGGGCGAGTTCGATCTCGACCTGTGTCGATGGCGCTCCATCGCGGTCTACCGGATCTTCCAGGAGGCACTGACCAACATCGCACGCCACGCGAAAGCCACGGCTGTCGCGGTGCGCCTGCGCCGCACCGATCACGCCTTATGGCTCGAGATCGAAGACAACGGCTGCGGCATGCCCGGCGCCGGCAGCATCCGTCACGATGCGACCCGACATTCGCTGGGCCTCATTTCGATGCGGGAGCGCGCACACGAGATAGGCGGCACGCTCACCATCGACTCCGCGCCCGGCGCGGGCACGAAGGTGACGCTGCACGCGCCGATCGTCGACAACCCTTTGCTGCGCGGATGATCAACGTCCTGATCATCGACGACCACGCGATGTTCCGCTCCGGCCTGCGCAAGGTGCTGCAGGATGCGCCGGACATCGAACGCGTGGAGGAGACTGGCGAATGGCGGGAAGGCCTCGCCATGCTGGAGCGCCGCGACACGCAGGTGCTGCTGCTGGACATCAACCTGCCGGACAGCAGCGGACTGGATGTCCTGGACCTGGTGCACAAGCGCTTTCCCACGGTGCACGTGATCATGCTGAGCATGTATGCCGCACCGCAGTACGCGATGCGCGCGCTGCGCAACGGCGCCAAGGGCTATGTGGCCAAGGACATGGAAGCAAGCGACCTCATCGCGGCGATCCGCAACGTCAACCGCGGCAAGAAGTTCATCCCGCCGGCGGTCACCGAGGCCTTGCTCGATTCGCTGCACGGACTGGAGCCGAACCCCAGGCCGCACGAGCATCTTTCGACACGCGAGTCGGAGATCATGCGAATGATCGTCGCTGGCGAGGCGCTGACGGCCATCGCGGAGCGACTGCTGATCAACGTGAAGACCGTCAGCACCTACCGGCGTCGCATCCTCGAGAAGCTCGGCGTCGGCTCCAATGCCCAGTTGGTGCAGTACGCGGTGCACAACCGACTGCTGGACTAGCGTGCCGTTCGCTCACGCAACGCAAAGATGACGGTCGACGCCACGAGACCAAGCGCGCCGCCGATCAATGAAGCTGTCCCCATCCGGTAGCGGTGCGCAAGTCGGCGGGAGTTCGATTGACACTGCTGCGAGGAGGGCGCACTATTTTTCGATCCGGGAGTCGCTCGCACAGGAGGCGTCCATGACCGAATCGTTCCGCGACTTCGAGCACGCCGGCTGGGCGGACCCCACTGTCTGCGCGAGCTACGACGACCTCTTGTCGAGCCTCACGACCCAATCGATCGGCCCCCTGCTCGACGCCGCCGGCATCAAGGCGGGCGGCGTCGTGCTGGATGTGGCGACAGGTGCCGGCTATGCCGCGGGCGCAGTCCTCGCGCGCGGGGCCCAGGTCACGGGCGCCGACTTCTCGGCCGAGCAGGTACGCCTCGCCAAACAGCGCTTTCCGGCCGCGGCCTTCATGGAGGCCGACGCAGGCAACTTGCCCTTTGCGGGCGCGACCTTCGATGCGGTCGTCGCCAATTACGGCGTGCTTCACTTTCCGGACCCTGAGCGATTCTTTCGAGAAGCGTTTCGTGTGCTCAAGAGCGGAGGAAGACTCGCCTTCGCGGTCTGGGATGCACCGCAGGAAGCGAAGCTCTTCGGCGCCGTCCTCGACGCGGTCAATGCGCATGGCTCCATGGACGTGGGCCTGCCCGGAGGGCCCAACATGTTCCTGTTTGCCGATGCCGCGACGAGCGAGAAGGCGATGACCTCCGCAGGCTTCCAGGACGTCGCGGTGACACGGGTGCTGCAGACCTGGCGACCTTCATCGAGCGAGCAGGTCCTGCTCACCCTGAAGACCGGCACCGTTCGGATGCGCGGCACGCTGCAGCGCCAGCATGCCGAGGCGCTGGATGCGATCGACGACGCGATCCTGACCGCGCTGGAGCCTTTCAGGAAAGGGCTTGGCTATGAAGTGCCCATGCCGGCCGTGCTCACGGCAGCAACCAGACCGTGAATCATGACAACGGCGGGGCGCTTCCTAGCTGAACTATGTGGGTTCCAACCTGAACAGACTGGTCGCCTCCAGATCCAGCACCGGGAGTTCCCGCTGGTTGAACAGCCGCCAGCGCCAGCGCAGGATGCCCAGCGTCGGCCGCTTTTCCGAACGCCGCACTTCCGCGACATCGGCAACGAGCCGCAGGCTGTCCCCGGGCCGCACCGGATTGGGCCACTTGAGGTACTGCAAGCCGGGCGATGCGAAGGATTCGGAGCCGGCGAGAGCGGCATCGGCGACGAGCCGCATCGCGATCGCGCTGGTGTGCCAGCCGCTCGCGATAAGTCCGCCAAAGGGGCCGCCAGCCGCCGCGTCGGCATCCGTGTGGAACCACTGCGGGTCATAGGCCCGCGCGAACTGCAGGACTTCCGCCTCCGTCACGAGGTACGGGCCCGCTTCGATGATCTGGCCCGCGTGGAAGTCGGCGAATTTCATCAGGACATTGTCAATACGTTTCGAGGTGCAGACGCCCCTCCCGCTTGAGGCTCTGGCCGACGGTGTCCCAGTCGAGGCCGGCTTCGGTCGCGACGTCGCGCAGCGCGAGCACGACGCCCTCTTCCATGCTCTTCAGGCCGCACACGTAAAAGTGGCTCTGGCCGTCCCTCAGAAGCTCGACGAGGTCCGCGGCGCGCTCGCGCATCATGTCCTGCACGTAGCGCCTGGGCTGGCCCTGTGTGCGCGAGAACGCGAAGTTGATGTCGATGAAATCCTTGGGCAACGTCTGCAGCGGGCCGAAGTACGGCAGCTCCTGCTGCGTGCGCGCGCCGAAGAAGAGCATGAGCTTGCCGCCCTCGAACTTGCCGCTCTTGCGCAGGCGCCGGCGCCATTCGGTCATCGCGCGCATGGGGGCGCTGCCGGTGCCGGTGCAGATCATCACGATGTGCGACTTCGGATGGTTCGGCATCAGGAAGGACGAGCCGAAGGGCCCGATGACCTGCACCTTGTCGCCGACCTTCAGGTCGCACACATAGTTGCTGCACACGCCGCGCACGGGGTTGCCCTGGTGGTCCTCCAGCACACGCTTCACGGTCAGCGAGATGTTGTTGTAGCCGGGCCGCTCGCCGTTGCGCGGGCTGGCGATCGAGTATTGGCGCGCGAAGTGCGGCTTGCCGTTGGCGTCGACGCCGGGCGGGATGATGGCGATCGATTGGCCTTCCAGCACCGGGAAGGGCATGCTGCCGAGGTCGAGCACGATGTGGTGCGTCTGGTTCTCGTAGCCGGCTTCGGTGCAGTTGAAGTTGCCCACCACGGTCGCGGTGGTCGGGCTCTTTGGCGGGAACAGGTTGGTGTAGGCATGGGCGGCCGACCATGGCGGCACGGTGGCGCCGTACTGCGCGGAATTGAAGGCGACTTCGCCGGGTTCGGCAGGCGGCTGCGGCGCGGCGGAGGGCACCTGCATCAGCGTTTCACCGGGCGTCGCGACGCCTTCCGCTTCGAGCTGCTCGGGAGAGAGTTCGGCGGGCAGCTCGTCCCATGTGAGCTGCTCTTCGATGGAATAGGCGCGTGCCACCGGCATGGTGCGCCAGTTGTCGATCGAGCCCGTCGGGCACGGCGAGATGCAGGCCATGCAGCCGTTGCACACGTCGGCGCGCACCACGTAGTTGCGGTCGTCGTGCGTGATGGCGTTGACCGGGCAGGTCGCCTCGCAGGTGTTGCATCGGATGCAGATCTCGGGGTCGATCAGGTGCTGCTTGATGACGTTGATTTCGGCCATGTCCATGGTTGTCTCCTTGTACCCCTCCCTCGCCAGATCAACCGAAACGCACGTATTCGAAATCGACTGGTTGGCGGTTGATGCCCATCACCGGCGGCGCGATCCAGCCTGCGAACTTGCCTGGATCGACCACGCGGCCCATCAACGATGCCACGAAAGCGAAGTCGTCGGGCGTCGGCAGCCATTCGGCTTTCTTGGCGGCCCATTCCTGCTCGTTCACCACGCGGCCTTCGGGCGACATCTTGATGCCGGCCAAGGCGCCGATCTGGCGGTTGAAGGCCTTGTGCGGCACGGTCAGGCGGGTCGGAATGCCGGCCTTCTCGAGCACCTTGTTCCAGCGGCCGACGCCGGCCACGGAGTCCTTGATGAAGTCGTCGCGCAGCACTTCGTTGAGCGCGTTGAGCATCGGCACGTCCTTCTCGACGAGTTGGCCGTTCACCACTTCCAGCACCTTGTAGGTCTGGCCCTTGAGCACGTGGTCGTCGGTGCGCTTGCCTTCCTCGTAACGGCCCTTGAGGCCGGAGCTGTAGAAGGTGGCGGCGTTGCTCGACTGGTCGGCGCCGAAGAGGTCGATGGTCACGCTGTAGTGGAAATTCAGGTAGCGCTGGATGGTGCCGAGGTCGATGGCACCGGCGGCGCGCACCTTCTGCGGATCGTCCGTCTTCAGCTCGTTCATGACCTGCGCGGTGCGTTGCAGCACACGCGAGACGCCACTCTCGCCCACGAACATGTGGTGCGCTTCCTCGGTCAGCATGAACTTGGTAGTGCGCGCCAGCGGATCGAAGGCGCTCTCGGCCAGCGCCGACAACTGGAACTTGCCGTCGCGGTCCGTGAAGTACGTGAACATGAAGAAGGCGAGCCAGTCGGGCGTCTTCTCGTTGAAGGCGCCGAGGATGCGCGGGTTGTCCTGGTCGCCGGACTGGCGCTGCAGCAGCGCCTCGGCTTCTTCGCGGCCGTCGCGGCCGAAATGCTTGTGCAGCAGGTAGACCATGGCCCACAGGTGGCGGCCCTCTTCCACGTTGATCTGGTAGAGGTTTCGCAGGTCGTACATGCTGGGCGCGGTGAGGCCCAGGTGGCGCTGCTGCTCGACCGATGCCGGCTCGGTGTCGCCCTGCGTGACGATGATGCGGCGCAGGTTGGCGCGGTGCTCGCCGGGCACGTCCTGCCAGGCCTTCTCGCCCTTGTGGTCGCCGAAGTGGATCTCGCGGTTGGCATCGCCCGGGTTCAGGAAGATGCCCCAGCGGTAGTCGCGCATCTTCACGTGGCCGAACTGGGCCCAGCCCTGCGGGTCGACGCTGACCGCAGTGCGCAGGTAGACCTCGTAGGCGGTCGAACCATCGGGACCGACATCGTCCCACCAGTTGACGAAGTTGGGCTGCCAGCCTTCGAGCGCGCGCTGCAGCGTTCGGTCTTCGCCGAGGTTGACGTTGTTGGGGATCTTCTCGCTGTAGTTGATCGTGCTCATCGTTGTTCCTTGGGGGTTGATCGGGCTTCGTGTGCTCTGTGTCGTCAGACGCGGTTCAAGTCGAAGCCGGCCTTCTCGCCAGTGCCATAGACCTTGAGGGCCCCCTTTTCGCCGACGGCGTTCGGGCGGTTGAAGATCCAGTTCTGCCAGGCGGTGAGCCGGCCGAAGATGCGCGTGTTCATGTTTTCCTTGCTGGCGAAGCGCAGGTTGGCTTCGAGGCCGGTGAGTGCATCGGGCGACATGGCGGCACGCTCTTCGATGGCGATGCGGATTTCGTCGTCCCAGTCGATGTCGTCGGGCGCCATCGTGACGAGGCCGAGCGCCATCGCCGCGTCCGCATCGAGCGGCTTGCCGGCGGCGGCACGCGCGGCTTCCATCGGCGCGGCTTCTTCATAGAAGCGGCGTTGCAGGCGGCTCTGGTCGTTGACCATCGGGAAGAAGCCGAAGTTGAACTCGTCGAGCGTGATCTTCGGTGCGCGCTCGGCGTCGTCTGGCAGCGCGAGCATGTAGGCGCGGTCGGCCGCGAAGGCGATCTCGGCCAGCGTGCCGGCGAAGCAGGAGCCCGAGTCGATCAGCGCGAAGAGGCTGCGCGACGACACGTCGAGGCGCGCCAGCGTGCGGCGCAGTGCGCCGATGGTCTCGCGCACGAGCCAGTGGTCCTTGTTGGCGAGCAACGTGGCGTCGCTGGCGAGCACGGCCTGCGCGTCGCCTTCGGTCTTGAGGAGCCAGGTGCCGATGTCGAGCTCGTTGGTGCGCATGTTGAGGATCGCGTCGTCCAGCTGACGGACCATCGCGAGCGGCCACCATGCGGCGCCGGCCGCCTCGATGGCAGCGATGTCGGCGGGCTGCGCTCCCTTCGGTGCCTTGACGGTGAAGGTGGCGGTGCGGCGGGCGCGGTCGATCTCGACCGTGACGTGTTCGTAGCGCAGGCTGTCGGCGCCCTCTTCGCGTTCGAGGCGGGTGAGGCTCACGCCCTTGCCATTCGCCGGACGATCACTGCCTTCGGCAAGCTTGGCGGCGCGTTCCTGCACGGCGGCGCCGAACTGGGCCGGCTTGGCGATGGCATCGACGAGGCGCCAGTCGACGGCACGCTGGCCACGCACGCCTTCGACGCTGGTGCAGAAGATATCGGCGAGGTCATGGCGCACATGGCGCTTGTCGGTGACGCGGGTGAGGCCGCCGGTGCCGGGCAGCACGCCGAGCAGCGGCACTTCGGGCAGCGAGACGGACGAAGAGCGGTCGTCGACGAGCACGATCTCGTCGCAGGCCAGCGCCAGCTCGTAGCCGCCGCCGGCGCAGGCGCCGTTGACGGCCGCGATGAACTTGAGGCCAGAGTGCTTCGACGTGTCCTCGATGCCGTTGCGGGTCTCGTTCGTGAACTTGCAGAAGTTCACCTTCCAGGCGTGGCTGGAGACGCCCAGCATGAAGATGTTGGCGCCCGAGCAGAAGATGCGGTCCTTGGCGCTGGTGACGATGACCGAACGCACTTCGGGGTGCTCGAAACGCACGCGGTTCAGCGCGTCGTTCAGTTCGATGTCCACGCCCAGGTCGTAGCTGTTGAGCTTGAGCTTGTAGCCGGGGCGGATGCCGCCGTCTTCCGCGATGTCGAGCGACAGGCGCGCCACCGGGCCCTCCACGTTCAGTTTCCAGTGACGGTATTGCGTCGGGTCGGTGCGGTAGTCCACGCGGGCGGGGTGAGCAGCGGTTTCGGCCATGTCGAAGTCTCCTTGAAGGTTCGGTGGCGAGGAACAATAGTGCACTTGTCGATCGCCGGAACATGCATCATGCTGCATGTTTTGAGGCGCGTCAACTCTGGAATGAATTTTTTACAGCTCGTTGAGAGATCCGCTCAGCCGTTGTGGCTCATCGTCTCGCGCACCGCGGTGCGCAACAGCTCGAAGCTTTTCGCCAGGTCGTGTCCGGTGGTGTCCACGCTGACGTCGGCCTTCGAATAAAAGGCGGCTCGGCCGCTCAGGATGCGGCGCAGGTCGTCCATGGCTTCCTTGCTGGCCGCCATGGGGCGGGTGTCGCCCTGAGCAGCGACGCGGCCCATGTGTTCTTCGGGCGCGGCCTGCAGCCACACGGTAGTGCAGTGGGCGAGAAGCTGGTTGAAGGTGGCCGGATCGGAGACGATGCCGCCCGGCGTCGCAATGACCGCTTCGCTGTAGATCTGCACGGCTTCCTCGAGCGCGCGGCGCTCGTAACGGCGGTAGGCGTTGGTGCCGTAGAGGTCATGAATCTCGCGCACGCTGCAGCCTGCGACCTTCTCGATCTCGCGGCTCAACTCGATGAAGGGCACCTCCAGGTCATCGGCCAGCATCTGGCCCAGCGTGGACTTGCCCGCGCCGCGCAGGCCGATCAGCGCGATGCGGCGATGCCGGGCCGGGTCGCCGGCGGCCGTGCCGAGCAACTCGCCCAATGCAATGCGTGCGCGGCGCAGATCGGCCTCGCCGCGATGCTCCAGCAGTTCGCGGATCAGCAGCCATTCGGGCGAGATCGTGGTGACGTCGCCGACCAGTTCAGCCAGCGAGCATTGCAGGGCGGTCGACACCTGCTGCAGCACCAGGATCGAGGCATTGCCGATGCCGTATTCGAGATTGGCGAGATGCCGCTCCGACACATTGGCCGCCTGCGCAACCGCCTTGCGGGTGAGGCCACGGCGCGCGCGCAGGTTGCGCACGCGCTCGCCCAGCGCGACGAGCAGCGGGTTCTTGGCCTCCTCGGCCGGGGTGTTCGCGTCGGTGGGCAAGGTCAGTACCGCGTCGTCGGCTCGCTCGTTCATGGAATCTCTTTCGATGTCCTCGGTGGCTGCATTCAGGGTTAACACGAACTCATGCACTATATTGCTTGACACCTTTTGACTGCATGCTTATGGTTCGTGTACAGGCAAGATACTGCACGCAGGCGATTGCCGCAAGTTTGTTCCCCACGCACGAAGAAAGCGCCATGTCCAAGCAAGCCTTCCACCAGCTCGTCGCTCACGTGGCGACACAGATCGCCGGCCGGCCGCTCGACGACGAACTCGACCGCTGGCTCAACACCCACCACGGCGCCGGCACGCCGTCCTTCGACCAGCTGAAACAGGCATGCATCGACGGCGTGGCCGAAGGCTGGCTCTGCGACCGCGAAGGCGGCGGCATCCGCTACGGGCGGGTGTTCAAGGCCGAGGACTCGCTCGGCCGTTTCTCGGTCGATGTGGTCGACATGCGCGACATCGCCGGGCCGCATCACACGCATCCCGGCGGGGAGATCGATTTGATCATGCCGCTGGAAGGGGACGCGACCTTCGACGGCCGGCCTGCGGGCTGGTGCGTCTACCCACCGGGCAGTGCCCATCACCCCACTGTGGCGCAAGGCCGCGCCTTGGTCCTCTACTTGTTGCCCGAGGGGCAGATCCAGTTCACCAAATGACCGAAGTTCTCTCTAACTATGTAGGTGGCCGCTGGCAGGCCGGCAGCGGCGCCGGAACGCCGCTGTTCGATCCGGTGCTCGGCACCGAACTGGTACGGGTCGATGCCACCGGGCTCGATCTACCCGAAGCTTTCCGCTTCGCACGGGAAACCGGCGGCGCTGCGCTGCGCGGCCTCACCTACCGCCAGCGCGCAGGCCTGCTGGCCGCCGTCGTCAAGGTGCTGCAGGCCAATCGCGACAGTTACTACGAGATCGCCACCGCCAACTCCGGCACTGTGAAGAACGACTCGGCCGTCGACATCGACGGTGCAATCTTCACCCTCGGCCAGTACGCCAAGTGGGGCGATGCGCTCGGCGACGTGCGCGCCCTGCGTGACAGCGATGCGGCGAAGCTCGGCAAGGAGCCGGTGTTCCTGTCGCAGCACCTGCAGGTGCCGACGCGCGGCGTGGCGCTCTTCATCAACGCCTTCAACTTCCCCTCCTGGGGCTTGTGGGAAAAGGCCGCGCCCGCGCTGCTCTCCGGCGTGCCGGTGATCGTCAAGCCCGCGACCTCCACCGCCTGGCTGACGCAGCGCATGGTCAAGGACGTGGTCGATTCGGGCGTGCTGCCGGCCGGCGCGCTATCGGTGATCTGCGGCAGCTCCAACGGGCTGATGGACCAACTCGAAGCCTTCGACGTGGTTTCCTTCACCGGCTCGGCCGAGACGGGTGCGGTGATCCGCTCGCATGCCGCCGTGGCCCAGCGCTCCGTGCGCGTCAACATCGAGGCTGACAGCCTGAACTCCGCCCTGCTGCTGCCGGATGCCGGGCCGGGCTCGGACGCCTTCAACCTGCTGGTGCGCGAGGTCGTGCGCGAGATGACGGTGAAGTCGGGCCAGAAATGCACTGCCATCCGCCGCATCCTGGTGCCCTCAGCTGTGTACGACGCGGCGGCCGAAGCCATCGGCGCCAAGCTCGCCGGCATCACGGTCGGCAACCCGCGCAACGAGAGCGTGCGCATGGGTTCGCTGGTGAGCCGCGCCCAGCTCAACGCGGTGCGCGAAGGGTTGGAATCCCTGAAGTCGCAGGCCTCCGTGCTGCATGACGGCAGTCAGAAGGCATTGGTCGATGCCGACACGGCCATCGCCGCCTGCATCGGCCCGGTGCTGCTGGGTGCGCGCGATGCCGATGCGGCCGACCGCGTGCACGACGTCGAAGTGTTCGGGCCGGTCGCCACGCTGCTGCCCTATCGCGACCTCCACCATGCCATCGCGCTCGCGCATCGCGGCCAAGGCTCGCTGGTGACCTCGCTCTACGGCGCAGACGACGCCGCGCTCGGCCAGGCGACCGTGCAGCTCGCCGCCAGCCATGGCCGTGTGCACGTGATCTCGCCCGAAGTCGCACAAGTCCACACCGGCCACGGCAACGTGATGCCGATGTCGCTGCACGGCGGCCCCGGCCGCGCGGGCGGCGGCGCCGAGGTCGGCGGCCTCCGAGCGCTGGACTTCTATCACCGCCGCAGCGCGGTGCAGGCCAGCCCCGGCGTGCTGGCTCAGCTCGGGCTTCAGTAGCCGCAGCCCGCATTCCCGATCAAGACGGACCCGAGGAGACACACGATGAGCCTGCCCAACCCCTTCAACTTCGCGGAGCATCTGTTCGCGCTCAACCGTGGCCGTGCGGAGAAGAGAGCCTATGTCGATGACCGGGGCGCACTCGGCTACGGCCAACTCGAAGACCGCTCGCGCCGCCTCGCCGCCGCCCTGCTCGACGAGGGCGTGCGCCGCGAAGACCGCGTGCTGCTGCTGATGCTCGACAGCAGCGACTGGCCCGTGTGCTTTCTCGGCAGCCTTTACGCCGGCATCGTGCCGGTGGCTGTGAACACGCTGCTCACCGCGGACGACTACGCCTACATGCTGGACCACAGCGGCGCGACGGCGGCGCTGGTCTCCGGCGCGCTGCTGCCGATGCTGCAGGAGGCGATGGCGAAGGCGCCCCATCACGTCCGCACGCTGTTCGTATCGCAACCCACCGGGCCGCTGCCCGACGGCGCGCACAACCTCGACTCGGCCATCGCGGCGCACGCACCCCTTTCCGAACCCGCGCCTACAGCGCCGCAGCAACACGCCTTCTGGCTCTATTCCTCCGGCTCGACCGGCAAGCCAAAAGGCACGGTGCACACGCACGCCAATCCGTGGTGGACGGCGGAGCTGTATGGCAAGCCGGTGCTGGGCCTGACGGAGAACGACGTCTGCTTCTCCGCCGCCAAGATGTACTTCGCGTACGGGCTCGGCAACGCGCTGACCTTTCCGCTGTCGGTCGGCGCGACCGTGCTGCTGATGGCCGAGCGGCCGACGCCCGACGCGACCTTCAAGCGCTGGACCGGCGCGCACAAGCCGACGGTCTTCTTCGGCGCGCCGACAGGATTCGCCGGGATGCTGGCCTCGCCCAACCTGCCGGCGCGCGAGGCGGTTGCGCTGCGCATGTGCTCTTCCGCCGGCGAGGCGCTGCCCGGCGAGATCGCGCAGCGCTTCAAGCAGCACTTCGGCTGCGAGATCGTCGACGGCATCGGCTCGACCGAGATGCTGCACATCTTCATCTCCAACCGGCCCGGCGACATCCGCTACGGCACCACGGGCAAGCCGGTCGAAGGCTACGAGATCGAGCTGCGGGGGGAGGACGGCCAGGCCGTAGCGGTCGGCGAGGTCGGCGACCTCTACATCAAGGGACCGAGCACCGCGCTCATGTACTGGGCCAACCCCGAAAAGAGCGCCGATACCTTCCGCGACGGCTGGACCAAGAGCGGCGACAAGTACTCCCGCGACGCCGACGGCTACTACACCTACGCGGGCCGCAGCGACGACATGCTGAAGGTCAGCGGCATCTACGTCTCGCCCTTCGAGGTCGAGGCCACGCTCATGCAGCATCCGGCCGTGCTCGAAGCCGCGGTGATCGGCAAGGAAGATGCCGACGGGCTGACCAAGACCAAGGCGTACGTGGTGCGCAAGGACGGCCAGTCGGTCAGTGAGGATGAGCTGAAGGCTTTCGTGAAAGAGCGCCTCGCGCCGTACAAGTACCCGCGCTTCATCGAGTTCGTCGGTGAACTCCCCAAGACCGCCACAGGAAAGATCCAGCGCTTCCGACTCCGCGAGCGGGAGCAGAAGGCGTGACTGCTCCCTCCGAATTCGCCGCCATCCGCTGGCGGGGAAAAGACGTGCGCATCGAATACGTGCGCATCGCCCCGGAACGCACCGACGCGCCCCTCCTCGTCTTCCTGCACGAAGGCCTTGGCTCGATCGCGATGTGGAAGGATTTCCCCGAGCGGCTGTGCGAGGCCGGCGGATTTCGCGGCCTGGTGTTCTCGCGCCCTGGCTACGGCCGCTCGACCCCGCGCGACGCCGACGAAGTATGGGACGTGGACTTCATGCACCATCAGGCGCACGAGGTGCTGCCCGCCTTCTTCGAGGCGATCGGTCTCGAAGAAAAGCCCTGGCTCTTCGGCCACAGCGACGGCGGCTCGATCTCGCTGCTGTATGCCTCGCGCTTTCCCGACAGAGTCGCCGGCCTCGTCGTGCTGGCGCCGCACATCTTCGTGGAGGACGTGACGGTCGCCAACATCGAGCTGGCGCGCCAGGCCTACCTCCAGACGGACATGCCGAAGAAGCTCAGCCGCTACCACGACGACGTGGACTCCGCCTTCTGGGGCTGGAACCGCATCTGGCTGCACCCGCCCTTCCGGCAATGGACCATCGAAAGCGAGCTCGACACCATCCGTTGCCCGGTTCTTGCTATGCAGGGAATCGACGACGAATACGGCACGCTTCGCCAGATTCGCGGCATCGCCGAGCGGGCGCCGCAAACGCGGCTCGTGGAGATCCCGGACTGCGGGCATTCCCCGCATCGCGACCAGCCCGAAACAGCGATAGTTGCGACCGTTTCATTCGTGAAAGACCCTTCGGGGAAACCCCGGGAAAACGCTTAATTGAGAGATAAATAGTTTAGCTATAAAGTATTGACCTCTCGTGTATTGGCGGATGTCCCTGAATTTCCGAACCGTCCGCGGTCGCAACCTTCCGTTTTTTTCAACAAGGAGTCCCATCCATGAGCACCCGCATCGCACGCACCACGCTGACAGCCCTCGCATTGGCCTGTATCGCCACGCTGGGCCATGCCCAACAGGGCAAGCTGAAGGTGGGCCTGATGCTTCCGTTCAGCGGCACCTACGCAGCGCTGGGCGTGGCCATTGAAAACGGCTTCAAGCTTCGCATCGAGGAACAGGGCGGCAAGCTCGGCGGCCGCGAGATCGAGTTCGTCAAGGTCGACGACGAATCCGATCCGGCCAAGGCCACGGACAACGTCAACAAGCTGATCAAGCGCGATAACGTCGACGTCATCATCGGCACCGTGCATTCGGGCGTGGCGATGGCGATGGCCAAGGCCGCCAAGGAAAGCGGCACCGTGCTGATCGTGCCCAACGCCGGCGCCGACGCCGTGACGGGCCCGATGTGCGCGCAGAACATCTTCCGCAGCTCGTTCTCGAACTGGCAGCCGGCCTACGCGATGGGTGAAGTCGCCGGCAAGGATGGCAAGAAGAAGGCCATGACCATCACCTGGAAGTACGCGGCCGGCGACGAGTCGGTGGCGGGCTTCAAGGAAGGTTTCGAGAAGGCCGGCGGCAAGGTCGAGAAGCAGCTCACCGTGCCCTTCCCGAACGTGGAGTTCCAGGCACTGCTGACCGAAATCGCAGCGGCCAAGCCGGATGTGGTCTATGCCTTCTTCGCGGGCGGCGGCGCGGTCAAGTTCGTCAAGGACTACGCGGCGGCCGGCCTCAACAAGACCATCCCGCTCGTCGGCCCCGGCTTCCTGACCGACGGCACGCTCGAAGCGCAGGGCGCCGCCGCACAAGGCATGCAGACCACGCTGCACTATGCCGACGGCCTGAACACGCCGCGTGACACCGCTTTCCGCACGGCCTACGCCAAGTCCTTCAAGCTGCAGCCTGACGTGTATGCGGTGCAGGGCTACGACGCGGCGCAGATGCTCGCGGTCGGCCTCAGCGCCGTGAAGGGCGACATTTCGAAGAAGGCCGAGTTCGCCTCCGCCATCGAGAAGGCCAAGATCGACAGCCCGCGCGGCGCCTTCACGATGAACAAGGCGCACAACCCGGTGCAGGACATCTACCTGCGCAAGGTCGAAGGCAACGAGAACAAGGTCGTCAACATCGCCGTGAAAAATCTGGCCGACCCCGCCCGCGGCTGCAAGCTTTAATCGTCAACGAAGAGACTGCATGGACTTCGGTACCTTTCTCGTTCAGTGCCTGAACTCCGTGCAGTACGGATTGCTGCTGTTCCTCGTCGCCTCCGGGCTGACGCTGATCTTCGGGATCATGGGCGTGATCAATCTCGCCCACGGCAGCTTCTACATGATCGGCGCTTACATGGCGTTCGCGCTGTCGCCGCTGTTCGGCGACCAGTTCATCGTGATGCTGGTGGCGGGCGTGGTGCTGGCTGCCGTCTTCGGCTATGTGCTGGAGTGGGCCTTCTTCAGCTACCTCTACCAACGGGACCATCTGCAGCAGGTGCTGATGACTTACGGTTTGATCCTCGTCTTCGAGGAACTGCGTTCAATTCTGATCGGCAATGACGTGCACGGCGTGAAGGCGCCGCCCTGGCTCGAAGGCAGCTTCGCGCTGGGCGATCTCATGAGCTACCCGTGGTACCGGCTCTTCGCTTCGGCGGCGTGCGTGGTGCTGGCGGTCGCGCTGTACTACGTGGTCAACCGCACGCGGCTGGGCATGATGATCCGCGCCGGTGCGAGCAATCGCGACATGGTGCGCGGGTTGGGCATCGACATCCGCCGGCTGTATCGCATCGTCTTCGCGGCCGGCGTGGCGCTGGCGGCGTTGGCCGGGATGATTGCGGCGCCGATGTCCTCCGTCTATCCGGGCATGGGTGCGAGCGTGCTGATCATCTGCTTCGTGGTGGTAGTGATCGGCGGCATCGGGTCGATCACCGGTGCCCTCGTGGCTTCGCTGCTGGTGGGCTTTGTCGATACCTTCGGCAAGGTCTTCTTCGCCGAACTGAGCGGCATGGGGGTGTATGTGCTGATGGCCATCGTGCTCATCTGGCGCCCGGAAGGTCTCATGGGGCGCAAGGTCTGACATGCAACGCATCTCGCACTTCATCCCGCTGCTCTGCGCCATCGCGCTGGCCTTGCTCGGCCCGATGCTGAGCCCCTATCTCTCGGACCTGGTCGTGAAGGTGATGATCCTTTCGATCTTCGCGCTGAGCCTCGAACTGCTGGTCGGCATGACCGGCCTCGTGAGCCTGGGCCACGCGGCCTTCTACGGCATCGGCGCGTATGCCACGGTGCTCGGCTCGGGCAAGGACGGCGGCTCGATCGCCTTCCTGCTGCCGCTGGCGATGGGCTCGGCGGCAGCCTATGCACTCGTCGTCGGCGCGCTGAGCCTGCGCACTCGCGGCGTGTACTTCATCATGGTCACGCTGGCCTTCGCGCAGATGGCCTTCTTCGTATTCCACGACACCGCGCTGGGCGGCGGCAGCGACGGCATCTACATGTACATCCGCCCTGCCCTCGGCGCGCTCGACATGGAGAACCGCAGCGTGCAGTTCTATTTCGTGCTGGCCGCCCTCGCGGGCACCTACGGCTTTCTCGCGCTGATCCGGCGGTCGCGCTTCGGTGCCGCGCTGGCGGGCATCCGCGTCAACGAGCAGCGCATGCGCGCGGCGGGCTTTCCGGTGTACGGCTACAAGCTCGCGGCTTTCGTGATCGCGGGGGCGCTGGCAGGGCTGGCGGGCTTTCTCGTGGCGTCGCGCGACGGCGTGGTGAACCCGGAGTTGCTCGCATGGCACAACTCGGGCGAGGTGCTGCTGATGATCATCCTGGGCGGCCTCGGCCATCTGCGCGGCGCGGTGATCGGCGCCGTCGCCTTCACGCTGCTGAAGGAACTGCTGTCCACGCATGCCATCGTCGGGCCGCTGGCCGACCACTGGCAGCTGACGCTGGGCCTCGCCATCATCGCCTTCGTCGCGTTGCTGCCCAAGGGCATCATCGGGATTGCGTCGCGCATTTCGCCGAAGGGGGCCGCATGAGCGCGGCGCCGGGCCGCCCCAAGCAAGCTCGCACCCCCTCGGGGGGCAGCGAGGACACAAAGTGCCGAGCTTGGGGGCTTGTATGACCACCCTTCTTGCAGTCGATACCTTGACGCGCCGCTTCGGCGGGCTCGTCGCCGTCAATGCCGTGACGCTGGACCTGCGCCGGGGCGAGGTGCATGCCGTGATCGGCACCAACGGCGCCGGCAAATCCACGCTGATCAACATGCTCTCGGGCGAGATCAGCGCGTCCGACGGCCGCATCTCGCTCGACGGCGCCGACATCACGCAGCGCGCACAGTTCCGCCGCGCGCTGGCCGGTGTGGGCCGCAGCTACCAGCGCACCACGATCTTTCCGGAGTTCACCGTGCTCGAGAACTGCCGGCTCGCCGCGCAGGCCGCGACGCCGCGGCCATGGGCCATCTGGCAATCGTCGAAGCAGTGCGCCACGAGCAATGCCGCCGCGCGCGAGTCCCTCGCGGCCGCCGGACTCGACGCTGTGGCCGATCGCATCGCCGGAACGCTGAGCCACGGCGCCAAGCGCCAGCTCGAAGTCGCAATGTGCCTTGCCACGAATCCGCGCGTTCTGCTGCTCGACGAGCCGCTGGCCGGCATGGGCGCCGAGGAGACCGAGCGCATGCTGGGGCTGCTGTCCAGCCTGAAGGCCTCGCACGCGATCCTTCTTGTCGAGCACGACATGGATGCGGTGTTCCGCATTGCCGACCGCATCACGGTGATGGTCAACGGCACGGTGATCGCGACGGGTGATCCCGCTTCGATCCGTACCAACCCCGAAGTGCGCACGGCCTACCTCGGTGAGGAACATTGACATGCTCCAGATCGAAGGCCTCAACACCTACTATGGCGACAGCCACATCCTGCGCGGCGTGGATGTCGAGATTCCCGCCGCCACGTCCGTCGGCCTACTCGGCCGCAACGGCATGGGCAAGACCACGCTGATCCGCTCGCTGATGGGCTATGTGCGCCCGGCTTCCGGCCACGTGCGGCTCGACGGCCAGGAGGTCACCGGTTGGGTGCCGGAGAAGATGGCGCGCCGCGGCATCGGCTACGTGCCTGAAGGCCGGGGCATCTTCCCGAACCTCTCGGTGCGCGAGAACCTCGTGATGAGCGCGCGCGCCGGCATCGACGGCAAGCGCGACTGGACCTTCGACCGCGTGATGGCGACGTTTCCGCGGCTGACGGAGCGCCTCTCGCACGGTGGCCAGCAACTGTCGGGCGGCGAGCAGCAGATGCTCTCCATCGGCCGCGCGCTGATGACCAACCCGCGTCTCATGATTCTCGACGAGGCGACCGAGGGACTCGCGCCGCTGATCGTGGTTGAAATCTGGCGCGTGATCAGCGACATCCGCGCGACGGGCATCGCGACGCTGATCGTCGATCGCGACTGGCGCAAGGTGCTCGCGCACACCGACCGGGCGGTGGTGATGGAGAAGGGCCGCATCGTGCGGCAGGGCGCTTCTGCGGAGCTGGTGGCTGCGCCGGATGTGCTGGAGGAACTGCTGGGCGTGTGATCCGCCGGCGCGGAGCTCGATTGCGGAGCCCCGCATCGAGTGCCAAAATTCGGCGCTCCAAGGAGGAACGCCATGCCTTCGCATCGATCTCCTATGCCGCGTCGGCGCGTCTACGCGGCGTCCGCCTGCATCCTCGCTTCAACCGGCTTGCTGGTGGCGGACGGTGTCAACGCCGGTCGCGCCGCTGACGGGTTCGACCCATTGCTGTCGCCCACGGGCAGCATCTGTGGACCGGTCGTCTCCGGCCCCCCCGAATTGTTGAAAGCGCTGATCCGCGTCGCGAACCAGACTGCGCCGCCAGCGGACGCGGCCGGCGGCGAGCCGCCGCTCTACAAGAACCTGGGCTCGCTCCAGTTCCGCATCACGACCCGCAACGCCCAGGCGCAGGCGTACTTCAACCAAGGATTGCGACTGGCTTTCGGCTTCAACCACGCCGAGGCGCAGCGTGCCTTCCAGGCCGCGCAGAAGCTCGACCCCCAGTGCGCCATGTGCTTCTGGGGCGAAGCCTATGTGCTCGGCACCAACATCAACGTTCCGATGATGCCGGAGGCCAACGCGCCCGCCATGGGGGCCCTGGGCAAGGCGGTCGCCCTCAAGGGCAACGCCACCGCGAAGGAACAGGCGCTGATCGGTGCGCTCGAAAAGCGCTATGCCGCGAATCCTCCGCCCGATCGCGCGCCGCTCGATGCGGCCTATGCCGATGCAATGAAGGCGGTCGCGACTGCCTTTCCCTCCGACAACACGGTGCTGACGCTCTACGCCGAAGCCGCGATGGACACGCAGCCCTGGGACTACTGGGAAGCCGGCGGCGCCAAGGCGAAGGGGCGCGGCGCGGACATCGTCGGCACGCTCGAGACCGTGCTCGGTCGCGACCCGGCTCATGCGGGCGCGATCCATCTGTACATCCACGCGATGGAAGCGTCGACGAAGCCCGAGAAGGCCCTGCCCTACGCCAACCGCCTCGCGGCGCTGATGCCAGGCGCCGGCCACATCGTCCATATGCCCGCGCACATCTACTACCGCGTGGGCATGTACCGCGACTCGATGACGCTCAACCGCAAGGCGGCCCAGGTCGACGAGAACTACTTCAAGACCTCGCCGTCGGACCCGATCTACAAGACGGCCTACTACCCGCACAACATCCACTTCGTGCTGGTGTCGGCGCAGATGGGCGGCGACGGCAAGACCGCCGTGGAGTCGGCGAAGAAGCTGGACGCCTCGGTGCCGATGGAGCTGGTGAAGGCGTTCCCGATCCTGCAGCCGATCAAGTCCGCCCCCTTCGCGGCCCATGCGCGCTTCAGCGATGCGGACACCATCCTCCAGCTCTCGCCGCCGAGCGACGACGCCGCACTGGTCTCGACCATGTACCACTATGCGCGCGCCGTCGCCTTCGCATCGCAGAAGGACAAGGCCGGCGCGCAGAAGGAAATCGACGCCATCGAGAACATCGAGCGCACGGCCGACTACAAGGCCTTCGAGGCGTGGGCGCTACCCGCGAGGGAGATCATCCGCACCGCGGGCCTCGTGGCTGCGGCGCGGCTCGCCGACGCGAACGGCGATCTCGATACGGCGGCCAAGCTCTATTCGGACGCCATCAAGATCGAGGACACCATCCCCTACACCGAACCGCCCTACTGGTACTACCCGGTGCGACAGTCGCTCGGGTCAGTGAAGCTGCGCCAGGGCAAGCTCGACGAGGCGCAGCAGGCGTTTCGCGATTCGTTGGTCCACGTGCGCAACAACGGCTGGGCGCTCGCGGGGCTGGTGGAGGTGGAGCGCAAGAGGGGCGACGCATCGGCGGAACGGGCAGCGAAGGGGGCCTATGAGCGCGCGTGGTTCGGGCCGCGTGGCGGGCCGGATCTGGCGCGGCTTTGAGGGTCGCTGTCAGCAGGAATCTATTCGAGAACCACGTCCGCCGACATCAAACGCGCTTTCGACACGGTGATGCCGAGCGCCTTGGCGGCCCGCTTGTCGATCACCAGTTCGAGCTTGGTGGCCTGCTCGAAGGGCATCTCGGCCGGTTTATCGCCCTTGAGGATCTTGTCGACGAGGGAGGCCGCACGCCTGAACATGGCCGGGAAATCCGACTGGTACGAGGCCAGGCCGCCTCCGGTCAGGAAATCGCGGCCGCCCCACACGGAGGGCATGCGCCGCTGCAGGCACAACTCGTTGAGTCGCACCCGATGCGTGTACGTGTTGCTATCGGCGAAAACGACGAGGCCACCAACCTGTTCGCGAGCCATGGCCGCAAACGCGCCCTCGAAATCGTCAGGCCCTCGCGCCTCATACACACTGATCTGCACGCCCAGCGTACGCTCCCACTTGGCGATCTCGCGGTCCAAGCCCGTGAACGGGCCCGCATTGGGATTGGCCAGGATCCCGATCCGGCGCACGGTTGGCACGAACTCGTGCACAAGCTGCACGCGCTTGGCGACGACCTCCTGTCCGTACGCGCTGATCCCGGTGATATTGCCGCCGGGACGCGCCATCGTCACCGCGAGGCCCATCACGATCGGGTTCTCGATACTTGCGGCAACCACGGGTAGTGTGCGGGTTGCATTCTTGGCAGCGTAAGTTGCGGCGGGAAACGCCGCGACCAGGACATCGAGTTCGAGCCGCAGCAACTCATTGGCGAGTTCAGGCAGGCGCTCGAATTTGCCGTCGGCTGACCGGACCTGGAGAACGATGTTCTGACCCTCGATGTACCCCAACTGGCGCAGACCCTGGCGAAATGGTTCGACAACCGCTCGCTGCATACCGGTATCGAGAGCCGGCTCGATCAGAAGCCCGACGCGAGCCTGGCGGCCCAAGACCTGGGCCAGGCTCCTCCAAGGCAGCGTCAGCAGAGGGAGCAGCGCGGCGCAGGCAGTTCGGCGCTTCAGCCTCCCGCCCGCATCGAGCGATCTGGAAATCATGATCTCTGCGCCCCCATGCATGCCGGCAGGCATCGGCTGGGACGGTACGCCTCGACATAGGGACCGTCAATCGGCTCACGCCGAGGATTTGCGAGGGGGCGAACGCGTCGGATCCGCTCAGCGCGCGTCTGCTTCGGCCGCCAGCCAGTGGTCCAGGGACGTCCTGCCCGTCCAATGTTTGCCGGCCGGGATCAACGAACTATCGGTCAGCGGCGCTCCGAAGTAGGTGGCGTCGTGGTCCGTCACGACTTCGCGTGCATCCTTCGCGGTTCTCAGCACGTGGCGGATCAAGTCATCCAGCGGAACGGCTTGCGGGCCTGCGATGTCCCTGATGCCGTTCAATGGCTCGTGGCCCACGACCTCGGAGAGAGCCGCCGCCACATCGGACGAGGCGATGGGCTGGAGAGGGCCGGTCGGCAGCCGCACCGTCTGCCCGCTGGTGTTCGCCTGGGCGATGGGCATCAGGAACTCGAAGAACTGCGTCGCGCGCACGATGGTGTACGGCACGCCTCCGCCTTCGATCAACGATTCCTGCGCCACCTTGGCGCGCAGGTAGCCGCTGGCGGGCGCGCGATCCGCACCCACCACGGACAGCGCGACGAAGTGGCCCACTCCCGCGTTGGTACTGGCGGCCAGCAGGTTCCGGGTCGAGTCCTGGAAGAACTGCATGACCTGGTCGTCTGCGAACGAGGGAGAGTTGGAAACGTCGACGACGACCTGCGCACCCGCCAGCGCCTGGGCGAGGCCCTCCCCCGTCACGGTATTGACGCCCGATGAGGGCGACGCCGACGTCACCTCGTGGCCGGATTGGCGCAGCAAGGTCGACAGCTTCTTTCCGATGAGGCCGCTGCCTCCGACGATCACGACTTTCATGTCAGGTCCTTCAGTACGTTGTTGAGAGGTGGAGGACGGCAGCCCATTCGACCATCCATACCTGCAAGACGTGCGACGAAGGCCGGTTGTGACGGATCGGCGAAAAAAACTCAGTGCGGCCGATTCGCGGCGGCGGGATCCCCGCCGAGCGCGGCGACGATGCGTGCCAGCTTGTCGGGATTGCGCTGCGCGTGGATGCGCAGGATGCGCTCGCCATCGGTTTCGATGGCCTGCGCGGATTCCAGCTCGCCGTTGATAAAGCGCAGCAAGCCCCACTCCCCGTTGAGCATGACGACCTCGAAGTGCACCGCCTCGTGATGCCGCAGGCTCGTCGCGTAGTAGAGCTGCGCGATGCGCTGGCCGCCCACCAGCGGCACGCCGAAGCTCGGCACCTTGCCGCCGCCATCGCCGATGAGTTGCGCGTCGTCGGCCAGCATGGCCTTCAGCGCGGAGAACTCGCCGCGCGTCGCGGCATCGGCGAAGCCCTGCAAGAGCCGAAGCTGGGTATCGCGAGGCACGACATGGCGGGGCCGCTTGTCCTGCAACTGCTCCTTGGCTCGGTGCACGAGTTGCCTGCACGCGCTCTCGCTCTTGCCGAGGGCCGCGGCCACTTCGCCGTAGTCCGCGTCGAATACCTCCCGCAGCAGGAAGGCCGCGCGCGCCTCGGGCGCGAGGCGCTCCAGCACGGCGAGAAAGGCGATGGAGATGTCGTCGGCACGCTCCAGCATCTGCTCGGGCGTGCTCGGCGAGTCGGACAGCAGGGGTTCCGGCAGCCAGGTGCCGATGTAGTGCTCGCGCTGGACCTTGGCGGAGCGAAGCCGGTCGATCGCCAGCCGCGTGGTGACTGAGACCAGCCACGCCTCGCTGTTGTCCACACGCTCCTGCTCTGCCTCATGCCAGCGCAGCCAGGCGTCCTGCACGACTTCCTCCGCCTCGGCGGAGGAGCCCAGCATGCGGTAGGCGATGCCCTGCAAACGAGGGCGCAGGCGCGTGAAGGTGTCGGTCGTATCGTTCATGAATGCCTAGACGTTCGGCCACCCCGGTTTGTGACAGCCGTCCAACCAGCGGCGGCTTTCGAATGCTATTGGCAGGCGCACGAGGGCGGCTTGACGCACGAAGCCGCCGCAGTGTCGGTCGCCAGCACGCTGGAGCCGCCGACGCACAGCGCCTGCTTGAGCGCCGGACAGGCCGTCTCGCAGCTCGCGCACGCACCGTTGGCCGGTGCGGAGCAATGGGCCGGTCCGACCACCGTCTTCAGCAGCACGACGTCCGAGGAGGTCGTCGTGCATCCGCAGAGAGCGATGGCGATGAGAGCCGAGAGCAGGAGCGTCCTCATTCGCAGTCCCCTTGGTTTGAGTTGGGCCTGCATCATGCGCGAAAACGCCGGGACCGAGGCGACCTCCTCACTGCTCAACGGCAAACAACCGCCACTCCTCAGGGATTCCCTTCAGGCGCTGCATCCCTCGATCCAGAAATGACAGCCCGGAGCCCGCCACCAAATCCCTGACAGTGCTGGAAACAAGCACTTCGCCCGTCTGCGCATGCGTCGCCACACGCGCGCCGGTATGCACTGCAATACCTGCAACCTTGTCACCGATCACCTCACACTCCCCGGTATGAAGCCCCGCGCGGATCTCGAGGCCGAGCGCACGGACTTCGCGGGAGATGGCGCACGCGCAGCGCACTGCGCGAGCCGGGCCATCGAAGGTGGCAAGGAACCCGTCTCCCGCGGTGTCGATCTCCCGTCCCCGAAAGTGCTCCAGCTCGCGGCGAACCAATGCGTGGTGACTTTCGAGCAGATCGTGCCAGCCGCGATCGCCGAGGACGGCGGCGCGTTCCGTGGACCCCACGATGTCGGTGAACATGACAGTGACCAGAAGCCGGTCGGCCTCGACGCCGAGTCGGGCGCCAGTGAGGAACTCTTCGATCTCATCGAGAATGACGTCGCCATCGCAGCCCCACGGGACGTGATCGATGCCGTGAAGTTCGACCAGCTTCGCTCCGGCGATTTGCTCGCTCATGTACTGGCTTGCGCCGAAGTCGATGACGCGATCGTTTCGGCTGTGCAACAGCAGGGTGGGCACGCGTACTGCGGGCAGCACGTGGCGGATATCGATATCCAGATTCATGCGCAAAACCGCCGCTGCAGCTGCAGGGCTGGCACTGGAGCGCAGCCAGCGCGCCCACCATTGACGGCACCGTTCGTCCCCGACCTGGCTCGGCCACCGTGTCTCGATGCCGACCGCGCCGCCCCAGTCACGCTCCACCTGATCGGCAACGACGAGCAATTGATCCCTCGTCAGGCCCCAGGGGTAGTCGGCCCCCCGAGTGCGCCTTGCGAAGGCACCGCACATGATGAGCGCCGAAGCGCGAGCGGGGTAGGTGGCGGCGAACAGGGCACACATCGCGCCGCCCTCCGAATAGCCGTACAGCGCCGCGCGCTCCGAGCCAACGGCGTCCATGACCGCCCGCACGTCGTCCATGCGGACTTCGAGGGTGGGCATGTCGCTGACGCGGTCCGACAGACCCGTTCCCCTCTTGTCGAACAGGATCAGTCGGGAGAACGAGGCCAGCCGCGTGAACATCCGCGCCAGCGCTGGCTCCTCCCAGAAGACATCGAGGTTCGAAACCCATCCCGGAACGAGCACGAGGTCTCGCGGGCCATTGCCGATCGTCTGGTAGGCGATGTTGACGCCACCGCTCTTCGCGTAGTGGGTGGTGGGAACCATGGAGTCATCCCCTGAGAGCTTCGGTCTTCCGGCGTTGCCGGTTTGAAGCTTGCCTGTTGTCTGCCGCTACGGCCGCGCAGGTTTTGAAGAAAGGTTACGCCCTTTCCCCTACCCCGTAAACGATGCCCACGCGCCAGCAAAGAAGCTCCATGCAAGCGAGCGCTCGCGACGTCTTTTGAACGACCCTTTCTTTGTTGCACTTCAACAACGTGCTCCTCGAAGCCCCCTTGGCGTCGCGTTCATATTTGTAAAGAATTGCGCCTCTTTGTAGGCAAATAGTGCACAGTATTGAGAGGCTGAGGGTCGGAATCGTGCCTTGTTTGCCGTGCTCAAGCTACGTCATGGCAGTCCACTGCCAGCGTCTGGAGGGACCCCGATGAGCAAGCACGCGACGGAAGTCGAGGCCGTGTTCGGCCTCTATCAAGCTGCGGTGACGCCGGACCGGTGGCATGACGCCTTGTCATCGATCATGCCTCTCGTCGGCGCGGATTCGTTTCACTTCCTGGGCTGGAACAAGACCAAGTTCGAGACCGACTTCAACCTGTTTTCGAATCCTGAATTCGTGACGCAAGGCGAGAAGTATTCGGCCTATTACGGCGGCATCGATCCGAGAAGGCAGTTCGCCGAGACGATTCCGGTCGGGGAGCTTTTCCTGTGCCAGAACCTGTTCTCCGAAGCCTACGTCGCGCGCAGCGAGTTCTATCAGGACTTCCTGTTGCCGAGCGGCCACCGGTACATGATGGGGACCAAGACACTCAGCAACTCCAATCACGAGACCGCATTGGCGGTGCTTCGCAATGCGGATCGCCCGAGCGCATTCTCCGAAGCAGACATCGCGACCGGGCAGCGCCTCATGGCCCACGTCAGCAAAGCCTGTCAACTGTGGGCGCATACCGAATCCCTGCGCCTCGGCACGCATTTGTCCCGTGCGTCTGCCTTCGCGCTGATAGGTCTGGATTCATTCAGGCGCATCGTCCACCTGAATCCGGCGGCCGAAGCGCTGTTGAAACGCCGGGATTGCCTTGCGCAGCAGAATGGGTTTCTTGCCGCCCTTCTTCCAGACAATGCCAGCACGCTACGAGTAGCGATAAAGCGGGTGATGGACACAGGCTGCGCGGTGAACCTCGCCATTTCGGGGCTGCGCAGCGGGCTGGATTCATGCATGCTCCGAATCGCACGACTGGAGCGGCCCTCCGAATTCGGCCTCTTGCTCTCGAGCGCCGACGTCATGATCACAGCGCAGATGCGCGACGCTCCCGTGAACCTCACGCCGAGAATCCTGCATGAGACCTTCGGGCTCACCAAGGCGGAGGCTGCCGTGGCCATCGCCATGGCCGAAGGCAGAACGCCAGAAGAGCATGCGACAAGAACCGGGCTCGGGATGCCGACCGTCCGAACCCAATTGCGATCGGTGTTCGAGAAGACCCAGACGCATCGTCAGGCGGAGTTGGTGCGCTTGCTGCTGCAGATGCCATCGACCTGAGTCAGTCGAAGCTAACCGGAACGCGGCCACTCCGCTAGCATCCGGGCACTTGGCCTTGCCCTGTCAGCCTTTGGAAGGAGCGCGTCATGCCTGTCAGTCTCAATGGACCGACCGTCGGCCTCGGGGGATCAACGTGACGGATCTGACGCCGCCGCCGACTCCGCCTCGCCCTTCTCAATCGGCAAAGAACACGGCACCGGCGCCTGCAGAGGCGCCGGTGACTCTCGAGTGGCTGGGCTGGGTTGCCGAGCAGCATCTGCGCGGATGTACGCCCGAGTCCATGCTCGCATCGATGACCGCCGCGGGCCTCGAGCGGGAGACGAGTGCTTCGGTGATCGAGCTCGTGCCCGGTAACCCGATCTATGTCGCCGCCGAGCGCCAGGCACATCAGTTGCGCAAGCTGGAGTCCACGGTGGCCAACCTGCAGCGCCTTTGGGAGCTCGAGCCAACCTACGCCGCGGTGGACAAGCGCTCAGTGGTTTCGGACGCCGAATTCGTGTACCGCTATGTTCTCGGATGTCGCCCGCTGGTGCTCACCGGCCACGCGCGGGATTGGCCAGCCATGCAGCGATGGTCGCCTGCCGATCTCAAGACGAGGTTCGGAGGCTTCGACGTGGAGATCCAGGCAGAACGCCAGGTCAATCCTCGCTACGAAGAAGACAAGGGCTTGCATCGGCGCACCGTCCGACTCGGTGATTTTGTCGACCAGGTACTTGCAGGAGGGGCAACCAACGACTACTACCTCACTGCGAACAACGAGGCTTTGCGGCGGCCGGAATTCGCACCGCTGCTGGATGACATCGGAAGCCTGCCGCCGTATTGCAATCGCGCGGAGCTGGCCGAGCGCTCTTCCTTCTGGTTCGGTCCGGCCGGCACCGTGACCCCTCTTCACCACGACACGCTGATGCTCTTCCACACGCAGGTCGTAGGACGCAAGCGCTGGAGACTGATCTCTCCGCTTCAGGGGCCGCGCCTCTACAACACGAACGGGGTCTTCAGTCCCATCGACCTGGATGCGGTGGATCTCGCGCAATTTCCCTTGTTCGAGGGAGTGAACGTGCTGGAGGTGGTGGTGGAACCGGGCGAGACGATGTTCCTGCCGCTGGGCTGGTGGCACCAGGTGCGCTCGCTGGACGTGAGCCTTTCATTCTCCTATTCGAACCTGGCACTGCCGATTGCAAACCAGTTCACGTACTTCGATCCGCGTCCCCGCACGATCCCGGCGGGATGATGCGGGGTACGGCCCGTCCGCCGGCGCATGCGCGGCTCCCAGAGGCGCTGGATATGCACTGCTATGTCGGCGATGGCCTGCGGCCGGTCAGCGGGCCGATGGCAGGTCGGCGTCGCCTTGGTGGATACCCTCGGTTCGATCGCATGGCGCGCACTTCCAGCGGTCATCGTGCAACGGGGGCCTGACCTTCTTGTTTTGCACCCGTCCTGCCGGCTACTCTGCCGCCGACCACCTTTCACCTCGGGGCCGGCCCATGAATATCTCAGGCAGCACACGCGTCTTCCTCATCCTGGGCGACCCCGTGGCGCAGGTCAAGGCTCCGCAGGCCTTCAACCACCTCTTCCGTGAACACGGCGTTGACGCGGTGCTGGTCCCTGCCCACGTGGCGCCGGCGGACTTCGCCGCTTTTGCGACGCAGGCCTTGAAGGCGCGCAACATCGACGGCCTGTGGCTCACGATTCCCCACAAGAGCAGCATGATCCCGTTGCTGGACCATTGCGATGCGCTGGGGCTCGCGGCCGGCGCAGTCAACGCGGCACGCCGCAATGACGATGGGTCGATCGAAGGCGCCTTGTTCGACGGCGTGGGTTTCACCAAGGCCCTGGACCACTGGGCGATCCCGATCGAAGGGCGGCGGATTCTGGTGGTGGGAGTGGGCGGCGCCGGCGTCGCGATCGCAGCGTCGTTGGCAGCACGCCGCGCCGGCTGCGTAGCGCTCTCCGCCCGAAATCCCGGCCCTGCGATCGACGTGGCCGCGCGCTTGCGCGAGCGCTTCGAGTGCGAGGTGGTGTCGGTCGCGACGCCCGACCCCGCCGGCTACGACCTGGTCATCAACGCCACGCCGCTCGGGCTCGACCCCGGCGATCCGCTGGCTGTCGACGTCGCTCGGCTGGACGCCGGTGCCAGCTTGGTCGACATCCTGATGAAGAACCAGCCCACCCCGCTGCTGCGCGCCTGCGAGACCCGGGGCATTCGCGCCTATCCCGGCTTCGAGATGCTGATCCAGCAGGTCCCCGAATACCTTTCGTTCTTCGGCATGGCGGACATTTCGCGGAAGGTCGCCGCGGACTTGTCCGGGGTGCGCGCACTGTTCGGCGCCTAAAGCAGCGGCCGCAGGGACTGCGCCGTTTCGCTCAAGGCCGGTACCAGCCTCGCGATGACCTGCTCGCGCGACCACGAGCGCATCTGCAGCGTGATGCTGATCGCGGCGACGGCAACGCCCCGCCGGTCGCGCACGGCCATGGCCACGCCGAGCAGGGCGGGATCGAGGTGTTCCTCGATGATCCAATACCCCAGGTCGCGGGCTGCACGGACGTGCTCCAGGAAGACCGCCGGATCGGTCACGGTCTTCGACGTGAAAGCCGTGAACACATGCTCACCGACCCAGCGCTGCAGCTTGTTGTCGTCGAGTGTCGCGAGCAGCGCCACCCCCGGGGTCACCACGTGTGCCGCGACACGCAGGCCAGGGTAGAAGCCGACCGACACCAATCGCGGGCTGTTGCTGCGCGAGATGTAGACCACGTCGTGGCCTTCCAGCACGCTCACATTGACGGTCTCGCTGGTGCGGGCAGAGAGGTGTTCGATCGCGGGCTGGACCAGGCGCGGCACGCGCGCCGCGTCCAGGAAGCTTTCACCGAGCCGCAGGACACGCGCCGTCAGCCAGAACAGCTTGCCGTCAGTGTTGGCGTAGCCGTGATGGCACAGCGTCAGCAGATGGCGGCGCGCCGCGGTGCGCGACAGTCCCGTGCGCGCAGCCACCTCGGAAGCGCTCATGCGCGAATGCGCTGCATCGAAGGCTTCGATCACCGAGAGGCCGCGAGCCAGGCCTTCGATATGGTCTTCCGGTTCGATCGGGAACGCATCGGTCGAACTCGTCGGGGAGGCATGTGCGGACATCCGTAGAAACCATCTAAACGAACGTTGATCGGACGGGTGCAGCCGCCAAGCGGTCAGTGCGCAAGGCGCAGTCATTGTGCCGGAATGGCGTGCTCGCTACGCTTGTCCTCCGCTTCGGATCCTCCGGACTTCTACCAAGGGAAATCGACATGCACCGCTCCATCGCCACGGTCTCGCTGAGCGGCACGCTGCGCCAGAAGCTCGAAGCCATCGCCGCGGCGGGCTTCGACGGCATCGAGCTTTTCGAGCCCGATTTCGTCCAGTTCGCCGGCAGCGCGAGCGAGTTGCGGACGATGCTGTCCGACCTGGGCCTCAGCCTCGATCTGTACCAGCCGTTCCGGGATTTCGAGGGCATGCCGCAGGCCCAGTTCGAGCGCAGCCTGGACCGGGCCGAGCGCAAGTTCGACTTGATGGAGGCGCTCGGCGCGCCGCTGGTGCTGGTGTGCTCGAACACTTCGCCCTTGTCGCTCGGCGAGGTCGATCTCGCCGCCGAGCAACTGCGCGAGTTGGCCGAGCGCGCGGCGCGGCGCAACCTGCGCATCGGCTACGAGGCGCTCGCCTGGGGCCGCCATGTCAACCGCTTCGGCCAAGCCTGGGAGCGGGTGCGGCGGGCCGACCATCCGCACCTCGGCCTGATCCTCGACAGCTTCCACACGCTGTCTCTGAACGACGATCCGTCCGGCATCGCGGATATCCCGGGCGACAAGATCGCCTTCCTGCAGATGGCCGATGCACCCCGGCTGGCGATGGACGTGCTGCAGTGGGCACGGCACTTCCGCAACTTCCCCGGCCAGGGGCAGTTCGACATGGTGGGCTTCCTGGAGGTCGTGCTGCGTGCCGGCTACACCGGTCCGCTGTCGCTGGAGATCTTCAACGACATCTTTCGGGAAACACCGAACCGCCGCACGGCGACCGATGCCATGCGCTCGCTGCTTCTGCTGGAGAGCGAGGTCCGGGCGCGCCTGCCGTCCACGCAGGCGCAGGCCGGCCCGGTCGTGCGCACAGAGCTGTTCGATCCGCCAGCCATGCCGCGACTGACAGGCTTCCGCTTCCTGGAGTTCGCGGTCGACGAGGCCGCTGCGGCCGGGCTCGGCACCGTGCTCGAGCAGATGGGATTCCGGCGTGCGGGTCGGCATCGCAGCAAGCAGGCCGTTCTCTATGCACAGGGCGACATCCGACTGGTGGTCAACGCGCAGGTCGAATCGCTGGCGCGCCAGCGATTCGACCAGCAGGGCCCGACGGTCTACGCGCTGGGGCTCGGGACGACCGACCCGGAGCTGGCGGCCAGCCGGGCCGCGGCCTTGCTCTCTGCACGCTTCGACAGTCCGATCGGGCAGGAGGAGCTCCGGCTGCCGGCCATCGTGGCGCCCGGCGGCACGGTGATCCATTTCGTGCCGGACCCGTCCAGCGTGGCTTTCGATCAGGTGGACTTCATTCCCGAAGCCGATGGCGACGACGTAGCTCCGCTTCTGCAATGCGTGGACCACCTGGCGCTCGGGCTCGCCCAGGACCAGCTCGACAGCTGGGTGCTCTTCTGCCGCGCCGTGCTGGGGCTGTCGCCGGGGGACAGCCTGGAGCTGGCCGACCCCTTCGGCCTGATCCGAACCTGCGGCCTTGCCAACGCAGACCGCACGCTGCGCTTCGTGCTCAACGTCTCGCTGAGCCAGCGCACTCGTACCGCACGTACCGTGGCGTCCAGCGGCAGCGGCGGGAGTGTCCACCACATCGCTTTCGGCTCGACGGACATCTTTGCCGCCGTCGAGCGGATGCGCGAACGAGGGACGCCCTTCGTGCCGATCTCGGCCAACTACTACGACGACCTGGCCACCCGCTTCGACATCGCGGCGCCGGTGCTCGAAAGAATGCGCACGCTCGGCATCCTCTTCGACCGCACGGCCGACGGCGACTACTTCCACATCTACACGGAAAGCTTCGGCGACCGGTTCTTCTTCGAGATCGTCCAGCGCGCAGGCGCCTACGATGCCTATGGCGCACTCAACGCACCGGCGCGCATGGCATCGCAAGCGCAGCAGGCAGGCACGCGCTGATCGCCGCGCGGGGCTTTCTTATCAGGGATCACCCTTGATTGAATCGATCACCGGACAGGTTGTCCGCAAGGCGTGCGCACAGCGCTTGCCTTGTATTGCGGGGGGCCGGTCTCAGGACTAAGGTCTGCTGGCCCCGTGCTCTGTCATGCAGGCTGCCGTATGCCGGTCGGCAGCCCGAAATTCCCAATCGGCAAGGCGAACTTGGAGACATCGAATGACAAGTGCAACTGACCACGAACCGCATGGCACGCACCAGACGAAGAAGGCCACCGCCAGCGGCTGGATAGGCTCTGCCCTCGAGTACTACGACTTCTTCATCTATGCGACCGCCGCGGCACTGATCTTCCCGCAGGTCTTCTTCCCGAGTTCGGACCCCAAGGTCGCGATCGTCGCGTCGCTGGCCACTTACGGCGTCGGCTATGTGGCGCGGCCGATCGGTGCCTTCTTCCTCGGCCACTGGGGCGACACGCACGGGCGCAAGATGGTGCTGGTCATCTGCATGTTCCTGATGGGTTTCTCGACCGTGGCCGTCGGCCTGCTGCCGACCTATGACCAGGTCGGCCTGTGGGCGCCGGCGATGCTGGTGGTGCTGCGCCTGATCCAGGGCTTCGCGGTGGCCGGCGAGATCTCGGGCGCGAGCTCGATGATCCTGGAGCACGCGCCCTTCGGCCGGCGCGGCTTCTACGCCAGCTTCACGCTGCAAGGCGTCCAGGCCGGCCAGATCATGGCCGCGGCGGTGTTCCTGCCGCTGGCGCACTACATGCCGGCGGAGGCCTTCAACTCCTGGGGCTGGCGCATTCCGTTCCTGCTGAGCTTCATCGTCATCGTTGCCGGCTACATCATCCGGCGCGAGGTCGAGGAGACGCCGGCCTTCGCTGAAGAAAGCGCCGAGGGCGGCGTGCCCAAGGCACCCGTGATTCAGGCGGTCACCGAAAGCTGGCGCGACATGCTGCGCGTGATGCTGTGCTCACTGATGAACGTGATCCCGGTGGTTGCCACCATCTTCGGCGCCGCCTATGCGGTGCAGCCGGGCTACGGCATCCGCTTCGAGAAGGACGTGTACCTCTGGATCCCGGTGATGGGCAACATCGTCGCCGTGCTGGTGATCCCCTTCATCGGCAACCTGTCGGACAAGATCGGCCGCAGGCCGCCGATCATCATCGGTGCGCTGGCCTCGGGGCTGCTGTCCTTCGCTTACCTCTACGCGATCAGCATCCACAACGTGCCGATGGCGATCATCATGTCGCTGCTGATGTGGGGCGTGGTCTACCAGGGCTACAACGCCGTGTATCCGAGCTTCTACCCGGAGATGTTCCCGACGCGCACCCGCGTCTCCGGCATGGCCATCTCACAGAACCTCGGCACGGCAATCACGGCACTGCTGCCGGTGCTGTTCGTGACCGTCGCGCCTCCGGGGGCCACCAACATCCCGTTGACCATCGGCCTCATCACCTTCGCCATCTGCGTCGTGGCGGCCATCTCGGCCTGGACCGCACGCGAAACCTACCGCGTGCACCTGAACGATCTCGGCGACAGGAACGCGGTGCCCGTGGCCAAGCAGGAGTACGACCGCATCCGCGAGCAGGCACTTGGCGAGAAGCCGAAGATGACCAACGCAACGGCCTAGCCCGCAGAGGAGAGCGCGATGTCCAGAGCTCCCGCGGCAGGCGACGAATTCATGATGCGCGACACCACGTCGCACCCGGCGGCCTTTGCGCCGGCCTACAAGACCAGCGTGCTGCGCAGCCCGCGCAACGCGCTGATCTCGCTCCAGCAGTCGCTGTCTGAAGTGACCGCGCCGGTGTTCCGCGCCGAGGAGCTGGGCCCGCGCGACAACGACCTGATCATGAATGCCGCGAAAGACGGCATGCCGGTCGGCGAGCGCATCATCGTTCACGGCTTCGTGCGCGACCAGTACGAGCGTCCCGTGGCGAACGCGCTGGTGGAAGTCTGGCAGGCCAATGCCAGCGGCCGCTACCGTCACAAGAAGGACCAGTACATCGGCGCCCTCGATCCGAACTTCGGCGGTTGCGGCCGCATGCTGACCGACGAGAACGGCTACTACGCCTATCGCACGATCCGACCGGGGCCCTACCCATGGCGCAATCGCGTCAACGACTGGCGACCGGCGCACATCCACTACGCGATCTCGGGCGACGGCTGGGTGCAGCGGCTCATCACACAGATGTACTTCGAAGGCGATCCGCTGATCGCCTCTTGCCCCATCCTGCGCATCGTTCCGAGCGAGGAGCAGATCCGCGGGCTGATCGCGATGCAGGACACGAGCGCCTTCGTGCCGCTGGACAGCCGGGCTTACCGCTTCGACATCGTCCTGCGCGGGCGGCGGGCCACGCTCTTCGAGAACCTCGTTCAGGGAGAAGCGCAATGACTGGCACTCTTCGCGAGACGGCGTCGCAGACGGCGGGCCCCTATGTGCACATCGGCCTGGCGCCGAACCAGGCCGGCTTCGACATCTTCGAGAACAACTTCGGCAACGTGCTGGTCACACCGCAGACGAAGGGCGAACGCATCCACATCGAAGGCATGGTGTTCGACGGCTCGAACACACCGGTGCGCGACGTGCTGATCGAGTGCTGGCAGGCCAACGCCGAAGGCAAGTACGACCACCCGGGCGACCGGCAGCCGGGCAAGAAGATCGATCCGGCGTTCCGCGGATGGGGCCGCGCCTGTAGCGACTTCGACACCGGCCTCTACAGCTTCGAGACGATCAAGCCCGGAATCGTGCAAGGGCGCAAGGGCCGCCCGATGGCGCCGCACATTTCGCTGTGGATCGTGGCGCGCGGCATCAACCTGGGCCTCAATACGCGGCTCTACTTCAGCGACGAGACCGAGGCCAACGCCAAGGACCCGGTGCTCAACCTGATCGAGTGGGAAGTCCGCCGCAAGACCTTGATCGCACAACGCGAAACGCGCGGAGACACGGTCGTCTACCGCTTCGACATTCGCCTTCAGGGCGAAGGAGAGACGGTGTTCTTCGACATCTGAACGAAGCGCCCCCGCGCGCTGCAACGCTCCGAAACCGACAACAACCCGCGAGGAGACGCGCCATGCCCAACATCGCCTATCGCAACACCGACGACCCCGAACTGGCGGAGCTGGTCGCGACGATCCGCGCGCGCCGGTCGAGCGGCAAGCTGCTGAACCTCGACCGCATGCTGCTGCACAGCCCCCAGTTCGCGCGCGGGTGGAACTCGATGTTCGCGGCGATCCGCAACCAGATGCAGGTGCCGCGCCACATCAACGAGCTGGCGATCTGCGCCGTCGCGCGGCTCAACAATGCCGACTACGAGTGGTTGCAGCATGCGCCGGAATTCCTCGCCGCCAAGGGCACGCAGGCGCAGCTCGACGCGCTCGACGACGTCACTTCCGCCTGCTACGACACCACGCTGTTCGACGACCGCGAGCGCGCCGCGCTGCGCCTGACACTCGACATGACGCGCCAGGTCGCCGTGCGTCCCGAGATCATCGAGCGGGCACGGGTGCTGTTCGGCGAGCAGCAGCTGGTCGAGCTGATGGGCACCATCGCCGGCTACAACATGGTGTCGCGTTTCCTGGTCGTCCTCGGCATCGATGCCGCCGGGGAGTGATGCCATGGCCATCGACACGCAAGCGCGCGACGACGAAGGCCTGGAGCGCCGCGCGGCGAACCATGTGCCGCTCTCGCCTCTGACCTTCCTCGAACATGCCGCGAAGGTCTATCCGCAGAAGGTGGCGGTGGTCCACGACGACCGTCGCATCAGCTACGCTGAGCTGTACGAGCGCTGCAAACGCCTGGCCTCGGCCCTGAGCCGGGCCGGCGTCGGGCTCGGCGATACGGTCGCGATCATGGCGCCCAACGTGCCCGCGATGCTGGAAGCGCACTACGGCGTGCCGATGGTCGGCGGTGTGCTCAACACGATCAACACGCGCCTCGACGGACCGGCCATCGGCTTCGGCCTGAAGCACGGCAACGCCAAGGTGCTGATCGCGGACCGCGACCATGCCGAGGTCGTGCGCGCCGCGCTCAAGGAGCTGGAGGCGCCACTGCTCGTGATCGATATCGTCGACCCAGGGGGCAAGAACGGCCATCCCGATTCGATGGCGGTCGGCGAGCTCGACTACGAGACCTTCCTCGCGCAGGGCGACTCCGAGTTCGCGTGGCAGCTGCCGGCGGACGAATGGCAGTCCATCGCGCTGAACTACACCTCCGGCACGACCGGCGATCCCAAGGGCGTCGTCTACCACCATCGCGGCGCCTACCTGAACGCGATGGGCAATGCGCTCGCCTTCGGCCTCACGCCCGATACCGCCTACCTGTGGACGCTGCCGATGTTCCACTGCAACGGCTGGACCTACACCTGGGCCGTGACGCTGGTCGGAGGCACGCACGTCTGCCTGCGGCAAGTCGAGCCGGCACGCATCTTCGAGCTGATCGGAAGCGAGCGAGTGACCCACTTCTGCGCCGCGCCCATCGTGCTGAACATGATGATCCATTCGCCGGCGAAGCCGTCCGCGCGCTACGCGCACGTGGTCGAGGTGGCGACCGGTGGCGCCGCACCGCCGAGCGCGGTGATCGAGCAGATGGAGCAACTCGGCTTCAAGGTCACGCACCTCTACGGACTGACCGAGACCTACGGCCCCGCCACGCTGTGCGCCTGGCAGCGCGACTGGGACGGCCTCGATCTCGGCGGGCGCGCGGGCAAGATGGCGCGCCAGGGCGTGGCCATGCCGACGCAACAGGAAGTCACGGTGCTCGATGCCGACACGGGGGAACGGGTGCCGAGCGACGGCGCGACCGTCGGCGAAATCGCGATCCGCGGCAATACCGTCATGAAGGGCTATCTGCGCAATCCGCAGGGCACCGAGGAGGCTTTCAAGGACGGCTGGTTCCGCTCCGGCGACCTGGCGGTGATGCACCCGGACGGCTACATCGAGATCAAGGACCGGCTCAAGGACGTCATCATTTCCGGCGGGGAGAACATCTCATCGCTGGAAGTCGAAGAAGTGCTGTACCGCCATCCAAAGGTGATGGAAGCCGCGGTGGTCGCCAGGCCCGACGAGAAATGGGGAGAGACGCCCTGCGCCTTCGTCGCGCTCAAGCCCGATGCCGGCGCTGCCACGGCCGAGGAAATCATCAAGTGGTGCCGCGCCAACCTGGCGAGCTTCAAGTGCCCGAAGCACGTGGTGTTCGGCGAACTGCCGAAGACCTCGACCGGCAAGATCCAGAAGTTCCTGCTGCGCGAGCAGGCCAAGTCCCTCTGAGCCGGACGGAGCAAACACCATGGCAGACCGTATCGAAAGCATGTTCAGGGTCGACGGCCGGCGCGCGCTGGTCACCGGCGCGTCCAGCGGGCTCGGGCGTCGCTTCGCACGCACTCTGGCGTTGGCGGGCGCCGAACTGATCGTCGTCGCGCGGCGCGCCGACAAGCTCGGCGGCCTGGTCGAGGAGATTGGCAGCCTCGGCGGCAAGTGCCTCGCGGTCAGCCTCGACGTGACCAGCGCGGCGAGCGTCCAGGCCTGCTTCGACGAGATCGAGCGATCGGCCGGCGGGCCCGCCGACATCGTGGTCAACAACGCCGGCGTGACAGTCACCAAGCCGCTGCTGCAGCACACCGAGGAAGACTGGGACTCGGTGGTCGGCACCAATCTCAAAGGCGGCTGGATGGTCGCCCAGGAGGCGGCGCGGCGTCTGGTGGCGGCTAAGAAAGGCGGCAGCATCGTCAACATCGCCTCGATCTTGGGCGAGCGCGTGGCGGGCGGCGTGGCGCCCTACGCGGTCTCGAAGGCGGGGCTGGTGCAGGCGACCAAGGCGATGGCGCTCGAGCTCGCGCGCTACGACATCCGCGTCAACGCCATTCTTCCGGGCTACGTCGTGACCGACCTGAACCGGGACTTCCTCGAGAGCGAGGCGGGCGAGAAGCTGCGCTCGCGCATCCCGACGCGCCGCTTCGGCCGACTGGAGAACCTCGACGGGCCGCTGCTGCTGCTGGCGAGCGACGCCGGCCGGCACATGACGGGATCGGTGCTGGCGGTCGACGGCGGGCATCTGGTGAGCTCGCTGTGAGCCGCGACAAGGAACCCTCCATGGCCAATGACAAGGACGATGTGGATGCGACGCAGGCTTCCGAGCCGCTCTATGGCTGGTGGCTCAACCTGATACCGACCCTGTTCGGCGCCGGCTCGCCCATGCCATCGCCGCCCGCCGACGAAACGGGCCCGCTGCCGTTTCCGCTGCCCCAGGTATCGCAGGCGCTGGCCATGATGCAGCAGTTGATGGGACCGATGTTCCAAGGCTATTTCCAGTCCCTGCTCGCGCACCCGAAGCCCGAAGAGGCCTTCATCGCCTTCCAGGAACAGATGCAGGGTCAACTGCAGAAGCTCGCCGAAGGGTTGTCCAGCACCAGCCAGGCGCTGTCGTCGGGCGGCACGTCGGCGGCTGCCTGGAACCTGATGGGCCAGCCCATGGCGATGTTCGGGCAGGCGCTGCAACCGCTGTCGCTCAACCTCGAACGCGCCTATGGCGGCCTGGCCGACGCCTTCGGGCTCGCGTCTTCGCGCGAGCTGCAAGCCGCCGGGCGCGCCATGGCAACGGCGGCGCTGGCCAAAAAGCAGGCGCAGTCGGAGTACCTGGGCCTGATCGTCGCGGCGCTGGCCAAGGGCAGCGAGGGATTGATGTCGCGCCTCGCCGACATGGGCCAGAAGGGAGAAACCGTCGACTCGTTGCTGGGCCTGGTGCGGCTTTGGAGTCGCTCGGCCGACGAGGCCATGCACGCCGCTATGCAGTCGCCGAAGGCGCTGGATGCTGCCGCCAAGCTGGTGCGCGCTTCGACGCAATCGCGCCAGCAACAGCAACGCATCGTGGCCATCGCGAGCGAGGCGCTCAACGTGCCGACGCGCGCCGAAGTGGACGACGCCTATCGCGAGATCCAGGAACTCAAGCGCGAGATGCGGCGCCTGCGCAAATCCATCGGCGCTGCGTCGGCGGATTCAATGCCGGAACCGACCCCATCGGCCCGGATCGCGCCGGCGTCCTCGCGTGCCGTCAAGCGCGCCCCCGCCGCAAAGCGCAAGACAAGCTCGAAGGCCACCGCATCATGAACGAACCCGCTGCAGCCCTGCCGATCCGCATCACTCCAGAGACGCTCCTGCGCGAGATGCAGCAGGTGAGCGAGAAGCTCACGCGCGGCAGCCAGCGCCTCTCGGCCTACACCGAGGACCAGCTGGCTATCGCCACCACGCCCAAGGACGAAGTCTGGCGGCAGGACATGGTGCGCCTTTACCGCTACCGGCCGACCGTGGAGAAGCCTGCGCGTGTGCCCGTGCTGCTGGCCTACGCGCTGGTCGGGCGCTACCAGATGATCGACCTGGAACCCGACCGCTCCTTCGTGCGCAAGCTGCTGGCCGAAGGGCTGGACGTGTATGTCATCGACTGGGGCCTGCCGACGCGCGCCCAGCGCTGGCTCACGATCGACGACTACGTCTCGGGTTATCTCGACGACTGCGTCGACCTGATCCGCGAGCGGCACGGCGTCGACAAGATCAACCTGCTCGGCGTCTGCCAGGGCGGCGTGTTCGCCACCTGCTATGCGGCGCTGTTCCCGCAGAAGATCAGGAACCTGGTGCTCACCGTGACGCCGCTCGATTTTCATGGTGACCTCGATCATCCAGAGGCGGGCGCCGGCTACATGAACCTGTGGGCCCGGTCGATGACGCCCGAGGACATCGACATGATGGTCGACACGATGGGCACCGCGCCCGGCGCGATGGTCGGCTTCTCGTTCCTGATGATGAACCCCGTGGGCAACGTCACCAAGTACACGACGGAGTTGGTGGACATGCTCGACGACGAATCGAAGATGCTCGGCTTCCTGCGCATGGAGCGCTGGATCGCCGATCGGCCCGGCCATCCAGGCGAGGTCATGCGCCAATGGTTCAAGGACCTCTACCAGGCCAACAAGCTGGTGAAAAGCGAGCTGGTGCTCGGCGACCGGCGGGTCGATCTCGACCAGATCCGCATGCCCGTGCTGAACGTGTATGCGACGGGCGACGTGATCATCCCGGTGTCCTGCTCGCAGGGCATGGAGGACCGATTCGGCACCGACGACTACAGCGAGCTGTCCGTGCCGGGTGGACACATCGGGACCTTCGTCGGCGGCAAGGCGCAGAAGGTGCTCGCGCCGTCGATCGCCAAGTGGCTGAGGGAGCGCAACTAGATGAGCCACTCCAGCAGCGGTCCTGCGCCGACCGAAAGAAGCGTGCGCATCGCCGAGCGCGTGGAGGCCTTCGTCCGCGACGTCGTGATCCCGTACGAGCGCGACCCGCGCCGCACGGGCCATGGTCCGGGCGAGGAACTCGTGCGGGAATTGCGGGCGAAGGCACGCGGGGCCGGCGTGCTCACGCCGCACATCCTGGCCGACGGCGACCACCTCTCCCAGCTCGAAACAGCGCTGGTGCTCAAGCGCAGCGGGCTGTCGCCACTGGGCCCCGTGGCGGTGAATACCGCAGCCCCCGACGAAGGCAACATGTACCTGCTCGGCAAGATTGGCACGCAGGGTCAGAAGGATCGCTTCCTCGCGCCGCTGGTGCGCGGCGAGGCGCGATCCGCCTTCTTCATGACCGAGCCCGCGGAGGAAGGCGGCGCGGGTTCCGATCCGTCGATGCTGCAGACCGTTGCGCAGCGCCGCCAGGGCGGCGGATGGCGCATCGACGGGCGCAAGGCCTTCATCACCGGTGCCGAGGGTGCCTCGGTCGGGATCGTCATGGCGCGCACCGGCAGCAGCGAAACGACCCGCGCGACGATGTTCCTGGTCGACCTGCCGCATCCCGCGATCCGGATCGAGCGGGTGCTGGACACCATCGACAGCTCGATGCCGGGCGGCCACGCAGTCGTCGGCATCGAGGGCCTCGAAGTCGGCGACGACCAGGTGCTGGGCGAGGTGGATGAAGGCTTCCGCTACGCGCAGATCCGGCTGTCGCCGGCGCGCCTGTCGCACTGCATGCGCTGGCACGGCGCGGCCACGCGCGCGCAGGAGATTGCCACCGCCTACGCCACGCGGCGCAAGGCCTTCGGCAAGTTGCTGATCGACCACGAGGGCGTGGGCTTCATGCTGGCCGACAACCTCATCGACCTGAAGCAGGCAGAACTCATGATCGACTGGTGCGCCACCGTGCTCGACACCGGCTCCCTGGGCACGACCGAAAGCTCGATGACCAAGGTCGCGGTCGCCGACGCGCTCTTCAGGGTGGCGGACCGCTGCGTCCAGGTCATGGGCGGCGGCGGCGTGACGCAGGACACGATCGTCGAGCAGGTGTTTCGCGAAGTCCGCGCCTTCCGCATCTACGACGGGCCGACCGAGGTCCACAAGTGGTCGCTGGCCAAGAAGATCAAGCGTGACGCCCTCGGCGGGGGCAAGGCGTGAGCGGCGGCGACTGGGACGACGAGCGCCTCGGCGACTGGATGAAGGCCCACGTGCCCGGCTTTGCCGGACCGATCCAGGCCGAGCGCTTTGCCGGCGGGCAGTCGAACCCGACCTACCAGCTCAAGACGCCCGGGCGCTCGTACGTGCTGCGCCGCAAGCCATCGGGGGTGCTGCTCAAGGGTGCCCACGCGGTCGAGCGCGAGGCGCGCGTCATCGGCGCGCTGCGCAAGGTCGGGTTTCCGGTGCCGGAGCTCCACGGCCTGTGCATGGACGACGCGGTCATCGGCAGCTGGTTCTACGTGATGGAGATGGTGGAGGGGCGGATCTTCTGGGACTCCGCCTTTTCGGTGCTGCCCACCGCCGAGCGCGGCGCCTGCTTCGACGCGATGAACGCGACGCTCGCGCGCTTGCACCAGGTCGACTTTCGGGCGATCGGACTGGAAGACTACGGCCGCGTCGGCGGCTACGTGGCACGCCAGGTTCGCCGCTGGTCCACGCAGTACGTCGAGGACGAGGCCGCGGGTCGCAATGCCCATATGGACCGGCTCGTGGAATGGCTTGCGCAGAATGTGCCCGCGGACGATGAGACGTCGATCGTGCATGGCGACTACCGCGTCGACAACCTCATCTACCACCCGAACGAGCCGAAGGTTGTCGCGGTGCTGGACTGGGAGTTGTCCACGCTGGGCCATCCGCTGGCCGACTTCGCCTATCACGCGATGATGTTCCGGATGCCGCCAGAGATCATTGGCGGCATCCGGGGCGTGGACCTCGCCGCCGCCGGCTTGCCGGACGAAGCGGCCTACGTCGCGGCCTACTGCCGGCGCACCGGCCGGGCGGGCTTGCCCGCGCTGGACTACTACGTGGCGTTCAATATGTTCCGCTTCGCCGCGATCCTGCACGGCATCCGCGGGCGCCTCATCCGCGGGACGGCGGCCAGTGCCGAGGCGGCGGACCTGTCATCGCATTTCGAGCAGGTGGCCGAACTTGCCTGGCAGCAGGCCACGAAGACTGTGCCGGTGGTGTGACCGGGGGTGCGGTTTCGGGCGGATCAGCGCCGACCCAGCATTGCATCCATTTCTTGCGAATAGATCACTGCGTTGCCAACAACGATTGCCAGAAGGCCGACGCAGGTCAGAGCGGTAAACATGGGGATTCCTCGGAGAAGCAAGCAAGGCTGATTATAGGGTTACTACCTATAGCCAACTGCACCAAGGGGCCACTCGCAGGCCAGCCTGCACTAGGCTTGCAGGAGCGTGCCGGGGACCGTATCGGAGTTCCAGCCGAATCGAGCGGCCGACGCCTGTCCAAGCCAAGGACTGCCTGCCCGCTGGTGCCCGACGAGGGCTGTCATGCCGGCATCCATCGCCGAACTGCGAGTTGGCAACGGGCCGCGCGAGTAATCGACGACGGAGTGATCCTCGCCACGCTCGCCCAGGTAGACGATCGTCCAGTAGAAGTGCCCTGCGCTGGGCTGGTCCACGATCAATTGCAGTTCCTTGGTCATCGCGACCGCTCCTGGGTAATGCGAAGGTAGGCATTGAACTCTCCAACAAGGGGAATGAGAAGTGACAAATTCACAGTCGGGCCAAACGTCACATTCTTTGACACTTGCGGGGCCGATCGGCCGGCACAAAAGCTGCGAGACGTTCCACCTTCGGCGTGGCAGACTCCGCCGACTGCGGCACCCCGACAGCGCCGGGGCTTCTTCCCAAGCATGAAAGCGACCCACCACCCATGGCCATTGCTCGATTCATCTTCGCGGCGCTTGGCGCTGCGTTCAGCCTGATTTCGGTCGCGCCGTCCTCGGCGCAGGACAGCTACCCCAGCCGTCCGGTCAAGGTCGTTGTCGCGCTGCCGGCCGGCGGCAGCGTGGACATGGTGGCACGGCTGGTCAGCCAGCAATTGGCGGCCGACCTGGGCCAGCCCTTCGTGGTCGACAACAAGGCCGGCGCTTCCGGCCAGATCGGCACGCCGCTGGTCTCGCGCGCGGCGCCGGACGGCTACACCATCATGGTGTCGCCCGCATCCTTCCTGACCACCAACAGGAGCATCTTCAAGACGCTGCCGTACAACCCGGAGACCGACTTCGCCCCTGTGACCAAGCTGGTCAACCAGGCCATGGTGCTGGTGGTGCGCGACAAGGCACGATTCGGGACCGCGGCCGACGTGCTGGCCGCGGCGAAGGCCAACCCCGGCAAGCTGACGTACGCTTCCTCGGGTGACGGGAGCCCGCAGCACCTGGCGGGACTCATGTTCGAGAACCGCACCGGCGCCCGGCTGATGCACATCCCGTACAAGGGCGGCGCGCCGGCGATCACCGATCTGATGGGCGGCGTCGTGGACATGGTGTTCGCGCCGCTCCCGGAGGCTCTGCCGCATATCAAGGCGGGCAAGCTCCATCCGGTCGGCGTATTGAGCGAAAAGCGATCGGCTTCAGCGCCGGACATCCCGACGCTGAGCGAAGGCGGCGTCAACAACGTGGTGCTGTCGGCATGGATCGGGCTGCTGGCACCGGCCAAGACGCCCCAGCCGATCCTGGACCGGCTCGACAAGTCCGCGAAGGCGCTGCTTCGGGGCGACGCCAAGGCCAAGCTGCTGGAGGTGGGCATGGAGCCGGCGGCCGATGAAGCCAAACCTCTCGGACAGGTCATCGCGGAGGAGACCCGTCTCCATGCCGACTTGGTGAAAGCCGCCGGCCTGGTGCCGCAATAGGTCGGCAGAACGGCGCCCCGACATTTGGAACGCACTGCAAGGGTGGGTATCCGGAAGCAAGTTCGGCAACAACCACCTTGAGCCTCGATCTGGTCGGACTGCGCTCGCATAATGACCTCGCCCAAACGTTGGGTCGACGAGGCGTTTTCATTCAATCTCCGTCAAGGAGGCCGCAATGAGCAAGTTTCTCGCAGTCACGATGGCCGGTCTGCTCGCGTCAGGCGCGTACGCCCAGAATCCTCCGGGCGCGTCGTCGCAGGAGCAGGTCATCACCAACACCAAGCCCCAGGATCGTGCCCAGGCAAAGGACAACGCACGGACGCAGGGGAAGGTCAAGCCGGTCGGCGGCGATGAGGTGACGTCGCCCCTGAACGACGATATCGGCTCGGGCAAAGCGGCGGCGGCGGGCCAGGCGGGCGTCAAGGCTCGCGAAGCCCGCGATCCGGGCAAGAACCCGGGCCAATACCCCACTCCACCCAACACGCCCGGCATGCCGGCGTCCAAGTAGGGCCAGAACATGGCCCGGCGCAGCGGTGCATTTGCATCCAGCGCATGGGTCACGCACTGAATATGCATTGGACTCGGTCCGCGTCCCTTGGAACAATCGCGGCAGCTCAGCGGCAATGCGGTGCATTGCCTTCGAGGCCGCGCCCCACCCTCGCCTGATGGTGCGACAGCGCAGGCTGTGCGGCTGACCCGTGCGCCAGCACCGCCATCAGGAGATTGGAAATGAACGCAGTCACGCTGCGGCCCGCCCGTGCACCCTCAGCCTTGTTGATGCTCGCCGAGTTCCGCGCCCTGTGGGAAGCCGGCGCCACGCTCGCCGTGTGGCCAGTGCTGAAGCTCGCACCGCGCGGCGATGGCCATCCGGTGCTGGTGCTGCCCGGCCTGACCTCCGGCGATTCGTCGACGCTCCTGTTGCGCCGCTATCTGAAGGGCCGCGGCTATGACGTGCACGGCTGGGGCCAGGGTCGCAACTTCGGTCCGCGCGCCGGCGTGGAGGAATCCATGGTCAGGAAGCTGGAGGAACTGCACGCGAAGGAAGGCCGAAAGGTGAGCCTGGTCGGCAAGAGCCTGGGCGGCGCGTATGCGCGCTTTCTGGCCCATCGCCATCCCAAGCTCGTACGCGGCGTCGTGACGCTCGGCAGCCCCTTCAAAGGCAGCCCGCGCTCGACCCGTGCTTGGCGCGTCTACGAAGGCTTGAGCGGCCGGAGCGCCGAGGATGAGCCGCGCCTGAAGCTTGTCGCTCGCACGCCGCGGGTGCCGACCACGTCGATCTTCAGCCGCAGCGACGGCATCGTAGCCTGGCGATGCAGCGTGGAGAGCACCGGGCGACGCTCGGAAAATATCGAAGTGCTCGGCAGCCACCTGGGCCTCGACACACACCCTGCCGTGCTCTATGCGCTGGCCGACCGGCTCGCACAGCCCGAGGGCGAGTGGAAGCCGTTCAAGCGGGGCATGCTCGGGCCGCTGCTGTTTCCCAATCCGGCGCGCGGCATGCGCGCCGCCTGAGGATCGGGACAGCGCTTATTGCATCGGGACTTGGGTGGCGCGCTGCCCGAGCGAAGCATCGGCGAGCGACGGGTCGGCGTGGCCCAGGTAGAACTTGAACACCAGGCGCTGTACCAGATTGCCGTACGGCGGATAGAACAAGCCCATCGGGAACCAGGGCGCACGCTTGAAGGTGCCCTTGGCATGCGACAGCTCGCGAAAGCCTTCCTCGCCATGGTAGGAGCCCATTCCCGAGTTGCCGGTGCCGCCGAAAGGCAAGTCGTGGTTGAAGGCATGCCAGCCCCAGTCGTCGACGCACAGGCCGCCGGAATGCGTGAGCTTCGTCAGACGATCCAGTTCCGCGCCCTTGCATCCGAACGCATAGAGCGCCAATGGCCGCGGCCTGGCTGCGATGTATTCGATGGCCTGGTCGAGCGTCTCGTAGCCCACCACCGGGAGGATCGGCCCGAACAGTTCCTCGTTGGCGATGCGCATGTCATCGCGCACGCCGGTGACTACGTGCAGCGGAATGCGCCGGCCCGCCCCGATGTCGCCGCAGGCGATCGCCCTGCCGCCCTTCGCGGTGGCGTCGACCAGCAGATCGCGGATGCGCTGAGCGTGCGGTTCGCAGGCCATGCTGGTGTAGTCGTGGTTGCCCTGCACCGTGGGGTACAGGCGCCGGAAGGATCGCTCCACCGCGCCGGCAAAGGCATCGAGCTGGTGGCGCGGCACCAATGCGTAATCGGGCGCGAGGCAGACCTGGCCACTGCTGAAGGCCTTGCCGTGCGCTACACGTTCGGCAGCCATTTCCACCGCGCTGTCGCTCGCCACGAGCGCCGGCGACTTGCCGCCGAGCTCCAGCGTCACCGGTGTCAGATGTTGCGCCGCCGCCCGCATGATGTGATGGCCCACCGCCGGCGAGCCGGTGAACACCAGATGGTTGAAGGGCAGATGCGAAAACGCCTGTGCCTCCGCGACCTCGCCGCCGAAGACCGCGACCTCATCCTCGGCAAAGCACTCGGCCAGCATCTGCGCCAGCAGTTCGGTTGCGCGAGGAGACAGTTCCGACATCTTGATCATCACGCGATTACCCGCGGCCAGCGCGGCAACCAGCGGCCCCAGCGACAGGTACAGCGGAAAGTTCCACGGTGTGATCACGCCGACCACCCCCTTGGGCTGGTAGTTGACGAGCGCACTGTTGCTCAGGAAGAGCAGCTCGGTGGCGCGCCGCTGCGGCTCCATCCATTGACGCATGCGGTGCAGCGCGTGGTTGATCTCGAGGATCGGCCCCAGCACCTCGATCAGCTTCGTCTCGGCCGGCGAACGGCCGCCGAAATCGGCGCTCACGGCTACGGCGATGCGATCCTGGTAGCGCTTGAGCAGGCCCTTCAATGCCTTCAGCTTGGCCTTGCGCTCGGACAGGGTGGGGTACGGTTTCGCCAGAAACGCCACGCGTTGCTGCTCGAAGGTGTCTTGCATGCGCTGAACGATGGTGTCCATGGGTTTGCGCTCCTAGGAAGGCGCCGCCATCGAACGCACGCTGGCGGGCGTCGGGGACTGCTTCTGGAGGCCGCAGCGCTCGACGATGAAGGCACCGATCTCGTCGAGTGACTGCTTCGACTGCGGCAGCATGCCGATCAGCTGGAAGACGTGCGGCATTCCGGGCCAGACCTTGACCCGGGCATCGACGCCGCAGGCGCGGGCGCGCTCCGCCGCGCGCAGCGAATCGTCAAGCAGCATCTCGCTGCCGGACACATGGAACAGCAGCGGCGGCAGTCCGGCCCAGTCTCCGAACAGCGGCGAGACGGCAGGATCGTCCGCGGTTGCGCCGTCGAGGTAGGTCGACAGCACCAGCGTGAGCGCCTGCCGGTCGAACAGCACATCGCTGTCTTCGTTGCCATGGACCGAGGGGCTGCCGCCGGTGAGGTCGGTCACGGGCGACATCAGCGCCGCGCAGGCAGGCAATGGCCCGCCTTCATCACGCAGGCGCATCAGCAGGGCCAACGCGAGATTGCCGCCGGCGGAATCACCGGCGAAGGCCATGTTCGCGGGCGAAAACCCCTGCCCGATCAGCCAGCGGCAGGCTGCGAAGCAATCGTCCAGCCCTGCTGGAAAGCGATGCTCCGGTGCCAGGCGATATGCCGGCACCAGCACGCGCATGCCGGTCTTCCGCGCCAAGCTGGATGCCAGTTGCCGATAACCGTTGGGCAGGTGCAGGCTGAACGCCCCGCCGTGCAGGTAGAGCAGGACGCCGCGTCGCGCCGCGTCCGCCTCGCCGATCCATTCCGACGGCACGCCGTCGGCATCGACGCGGGCGACGCTGATCTTGCTGGCAACGAGCCTGAGACCGGCGTCCGCCAGACGCGACTTCTTGCGCAACTCGTCGATGGTGACGCCCTTGCTCCACAGGCGTTTGACGCCGAAGCGCAGTGCCGCATTGATGACCTGCATGGGGATCATGGGTGCTGCGCCTGTGCCGCAGGGATGTGGCTCATCGCGTTTTCGGCGATGGCGGCGATCGTCAGCGACGGGTTGACACCGGGGTTCGCGGGCATGGCGGCCCCATCGCAGACGAGGAGGTTGCGATACCCGAAGACGCAGTTGTGCCGATCGACGACGCCGCTGCTCGCGTCCTTGCCAATGACCGCGCCACCGAGGATGTGCGCTGTCGACGGAATATTGGCCAGGGCTTCGAGCACCATGCTCTGGGCGATGCCGCCCGTGTGCTGCGCGAGCCATTCCGCGGCCTCGTTGGCCACCGGGATGAAGGTCGGGTTGGGTTTGTCCTTGTCCTGCTCGGTGCTCAGGGCGATGCCGCCCCACCACCCGCGCCTGGCGCGAAAGGCGATGGCGTTGTCGAGGCTCTGCATGACCAGGAAGATGACGGTGCGCCGACCCCAGCCGAACGGCCAAAGCACCTTGGCAAAGCGCAGCGGATGGCGCGCGATGCTGCCGAGCAGCCGCAGCGGGCGGGTCACGCGTGTGCCTTCGCCGGTGATCATGGTGAACTGGGTCGACATGAAGTCGCCCTTCGCGCCGTAGGTGACGAATTCGATATGCGTGTCCGGACGCGGGTGGATGCTGGCGCTGATGGCGACATCGTTGCCCGGTTGGAGTTTCTCGTCTGGCAGGGTCACGGCCAGTATCGATTCGCTGTTTGTGCGCACCAGTTCGCCCAGCCGGTCGCTGATGGCAGGCAGCGAGCCCCCGAGCTTGCACTTGGCGAGCAACCGGTTGGTGCCCAGCGCACCGGCGGACACGACCACGCCGCGCGCGTTGAAGCTGCGCCGCTGCTTGTTGAGCCAGGCACCGGGCCGCTGCGTGGTGACGCGGTAGCCGTCACTGCCGTCGGCCGCCCCCAGCGGGCGGATGTCGACGACTTCGTGTTCCGGCAGGATCTGCGCGCCGGCCTTCTCGGCGAACCACAGGTAGTTCTTCACCAGCGTGTTCTTCGCACCGACGCGGCAACCCACCATGCAGGCACCGCAGCGCGTGCAACCGGTGCGCTGCGGCCCCTTGCCGCCGAAGTACGGGTCTGGCACGGTGATGCCAGGCTCGCCGAAGAAGATGCCCACCGGTGTGCGCCTGAACGTGTTCTCCACGCCGAAGTGCCGGGCGACGTCCATGAGCAGCCTCTGTCCGTCGCTTTCGAAAGGAACGGTGTTCACGCCGAGCATGTGTTCTGCCGTGTCGTAGTGGGGCTTGAGCGTGGCCGCCCAGTCGTCCAGGCCTGCCCACTGCGGATTGACGAAGAACTCCGGTGCGCCGCGATACAAGGTGCAGGCATAGACGACGCTGCCGCCACCGACCGCCGAGCCGCTGGCAATGAACACGTCCTTGAAAGGCGTCAGGCGCAGGATGCCGCGCAGGCCGAACGCGGGCGCCCAGAGGAAATCCCGCAGGTTCCAGGTCGTGGCCGCGTAGTCCTCGTCGCGATAGCGCCGACCGCATTCGAGCACCCCGACCTTGTAGCCCTTCTCGGACAGTCGAAGCCCCGAGACACTGCCGCCGAAACCCGAACCCACGATCAGCCAGTCATAGTCAAAGCTCGTCATGTCACGTTGCGCAGTTCGCGGCGCAGGATCTTTCCGACGGCCGATTTCGGCAACGCGTCGACGAAGCGAACGATGCGCGGCACCTTGTAGGCGGTGAGCTGGTTGCGGCAGAACGCCACGACGTCGGCTTCGCTCAGCGTCGCGTCCGCCGCCTTGACGATGAACAACTTGACCGCCTCGCCCGACTTCTCGTCGGGCACTCCGATGCAGGCGCATTCAATGACGCCGGGGCAGCCGGTGGCCACCGCCTCGATCTCGTTCGGATAGACGTTGAAGCCCGACACGATGATCATGTCCTTCTTGCGGTCGACGATTCGGAGGAAGCCCTTGGCGTCGAACACGCCGACATCGCCGGTCCGGAAGTAGCCGTCGGCGGTGAACGTCGCCGCCTGGGTCTCAGGCTTCTGCCAGTAGCCGCTCATCACTTGCGGGCCCTTGGCGCAGATCTCGCCAGCCTCGCCGATGCCGACTTCGCGGCCCTCCTCGTCCAGCAGCTGGATGTCGGTCGAGGGCATCGGCAGGCCGGTGGTGCCAGTGAATTCCTGGATCGAGGCCGGGTTGAAGGTCAGGACCGGAGAAGTCTCCGACAGTCCGTAGCCTTCCCGGATGAACGTGCCGGTGAGCGCGCGCCACTTGTCGGACACCGCACCGATCACCGCCGCGCCACCGCCGCCCGCCAGGCGCAGGTTGGACCAGTCGACCTCCTTGCTCTTCGGGTGCGCACACAGGCCCGCGTAGAGCGTGTTCACCCCCATGAACACGGTGGGGCGTGCCTTCTTCATCGTGTCGATGAAGCTGTCGAAGTCGCGCGGATTGGGCACCAGCCAGTTGTCGGCGCCGACCGAGAAGTAGGTGATGAAGTTCACCATCAGCGCGAAGATGTGATAAAGCGGAATGGCCGTGACGACGACCTCCTCGCCCGGGCGCACGTTGTCGGGCATGCAGGCCTTGAACTGCTCGGTGTTGGCGACCAGGTTGCGGTGCGACAGCGATGCGCCCTTGGACAAGCCGGTGGTGCCGCCGGTGTATTGCAGGAACAACAGGTCGTCGCCGTTGAGTTCGACCGGCTCGAACGGCAGCTTGGCCCCCTCTTCCAGCGCCTGGGCCAACGTGGTGGCAGAACCCAGGCGCGCATCCACCGGCGGGCTGGGAATCTGCACGCCGCTGCCGTCGCCCACACCGGTGGTGATCACGGTCTTCAACCGCGTCCGGTCCATCACTTCGGCGACCGTCCCCGACACGCCGCTGTAGACGATGATCGTTTCGGCCCCGGCATCGTTGAGCTGGTGTTCGAGTTCGCGCGGCGTGTACAGCGGGTTGACATTCACCTGCACGGCCCCGGCGCGGATGATGCCCAGGAAGGCGATCGGGAACGCGAGCAGGTTCGGCGACATCACGGCGATGCGATCGCCGCGCCGAACGCCCAGCTTGACCTGCAGGTAGGCCGCGAAATCGCGTGACAGCGCGTCCACCTGGGCATAGGTAAGCGTCTGGCCGGCGCAGCGGAACGCCGGCTTGTCTGCGAATCGCTTCATCGCCTGCTCCATCATCTCGGTGACCGAGCGGTAGGCGTCGGCGTCGATTTCCTTCGGGATGTCGCCATAGCTGGCGTGCCAGTGTCTTGCCGTCATGTCTTTCTCCTGAATGTGAGCGCAGTGGGGGTCGCGAGGGTCAGGGCGCGACAACGTTGAAGACGGGATCGAAGTCGACGACGTTCGCCACCACGGCGGCGAATCCCTTCGGGTCGCCTTCGACCTTGAGCAGGCCGGCCTGCACCAGCTCGGGCACCTTCTTGCCTTGCAGCAACATGGCCAGGAAGGCGGGGCGAGTCAGAGTCAACGTGACATCGGGGTTCTTCAGCACGCGCCCCTTGGTGTTGTTCAGCACCGAGTTCGACAGCTCCAGCGCCCAGACCTCGTTCGTGTCGCTGAACACCATGCTGATCGCGGCCTTCATGCCGTCGGTCTTCTCGTGATTCAGGCGAAGCGCGATGTAGTCGAACAACAACTCGTTGGTCATGCCGCGCACGGTGTCCGGTCCACTCGAACTGGCGCCCGAGGTGCGTGGGCCGGCGCGCAGTTCCAGCGCGCCCATCAGGTAGGCATTGCGCCAGGTGGCCGACTCGGCCTGGTAGCCCAACTGTTCCAGCGCATCGGCTTGCAGCGCGCGTGCGTCGGCGTTGCTCGGATTGGCGAAGACCACGTGGTTCACCATCTCGGCCACCCATCGGTAGTCGCCTTGGTCGAAGGCCTTCTTGCCATTGGCGATGACCGCCGCTTCACCCCCCATCGCGGCCACGTAGCGCCTGGCGGCATCGGCCGGCGGGAGGCGGTTCAGCGTGGCCGGATTGGCGTCGTAGTAGCCCAGGTAGAAGTTGTAGACCCCGCGCAAGTTGTGGCTGAGCGTGCCGTAGTAGCCGTGCGAACTGGCATCCTTGGCCAGTTCCTTCGGGAAGAAGGGCTCGTTGCCGATCTCATCCATCACCATGCCCAGGTTAGCCAGGTGCAGCGCCCGGTCGTGCAGGAAGCGGTAGGTGTCGCGCTGGTTCGCCAGGTACTGCCGGATGTTCTGGTTGCCCCAGGTCGGCCAATGGTGGCTCGCGAACGCCACTTCGGCATCGGGATACAGGTCGAGCGTCTCGTTGATGTACTTGCTCCATGACAGCGCATCACGCACCTTCGCGCCGCGGATGGTGTAGACGTTGTGCATCAGCTTGGTGGCCACCTCCGACAGGCACAGCGCCTTCTTGTCGGGGAGATAGATCATGAATTCCGACGGCGCTTCCGAGTCCTGCGCCATCTGGAACTGGAAGCGCACGCCGTCGACGGTCATCTCCTCGCCGGTCTTCTTGATGAGATGTGTCGGCGGCACCAGCCCCGGCGCGCCGTTGCTCAGCGACAGCCCGAGGCCGGTTCCGACCGAGCCCTTGTCGTTGGCCGGCAGCGTGATGCCGTACATGTAGTTGGCGCGGCGCGACATGGCATTGCCGGCGAGCACGTTCTCGGCCACTGCGTTGTCCATGAAACCTTCAGGTGCGATGACCTTGACCTTGCCCGAGCGCACGTCGGCCTCGTCGAGCACGCCGCGCACGCCGCCGAAGTGATCGACATGGCTGTGGGTGTAGATCACAGCGACCACCGGCTTGGTGCTGCGCAGGTGCTCCATGGCCAGCTTCAGGCCGGCCCGGGCCATCTCCTCGGTGAACAGAGTGTCGATGACGATCCAGCCGCTGGCGCCTTCGACCAGCGTCATGTTGGCCATGTCGTAGCCGCGGATCTGATAGATGCCGTCGGCCACTTTGAACAGGCCCTGCGCGGTGTTGAGCTTCTGCTCGCGCCACAGGCTGGGGTTGACCGTGGCGGGCGCGTCGCCCTTGACGAAATCGTATCGCTGCGTGTTCCACACGAGCCGCCCGTCCGGCGCCTTGACCAGCGGGTCCTTCAGCTCGGCCAGCTTGCCTCGCGTGGCGTCTTCGAAGTCCTGCTTGTCGGCCATCGCCATCGCCTTGCGCACCGCTTCGTTGGCCCGCTCGGTGGCGGCGGTGGCGGGCTTGGACACAGGAACCGCCGTGGGCGCCTGTTGGGCAAAAGCCGTGGAACCGGCCAGCAGCGCAGCGCCGACGTACGTCGCGACGATTGGGTTTTTCATTGTTCCTTCTCCTGGCGTTGGTGGTGTCGGTGAGCGCGATCAGGCCGATGCCGGGCGCGTGCTGCGCTTGGCCGGCGTCGCTCGCTTTCGCGCCGCAGGGGCCTTCGCAATGGTCTTGCGCTGTGCCTTGGGGGACGCCTCGGCGGACTTCCTTCGCGGTGCACGGATGGGGGCAGGTTCGGCGGCTGGCACGCTCGCGCCCAATGCATCCCGCAATTCCACATAGGCCTGTTCGGTGAAGCGCGCCAACTCTTCGATGTGCGGCACCGCCTCGGGCATGGCCAGGAAGCCAAGCTGAAGCCGCTCGCCCAGCGAGACCGCCGTGACGTTGAGCTTGTGCCCGGCCGCCACCACCGATACCGGCAGGACCAGCTCGATCGCGGCGCCCATCAGGTACGGCTGCCCTGCCAGGCCGAAGGGATTCGACACCATTAGGTTCGACAGGCGCGGCGCCGCCTGGGCCGCGACCATCTCCATCAGCAGCGGCACCGCATGCACGATGGTGGTGTAGAGCATCACGGTGTCGCTGCTGAGTGTCTTCAGTTGCTCCTTCAGCTGGCTCGTCTCGGCGCGGATCGCGGCCAGCCGCTCGGCCACCGAGGCGCCGGCCTTGCCCAGCGGAAACTGCAGCACCGCGATCTGGTTGCCGCCCTTGGCGTCTTCGGCCAGTGCTACCGGCATGTCGGCCACCAGCGGCTCCTTGTGCGTGCCGCCTCGCTTTCGCAGATATTGCTGCATGGCCATGTCGAGCGCGGTCAACAGCAGGTCGTTGACAGTGGCGCCGCGGGCCTTGCCCAGGCTCTTCATCTCGGTCAGCGGCAGCGTGCAGTACGCGTAGCTGCGCTTGGGCGAGAGCGCGCCGTCGAAGGCAGAAGACACCCTCAAGTAGGGCAGCGACAGCTCCTTGCCCAAGCTCAACGCCCGCAGTCCCTGCTGGGCGAACATGCCGTACAGACCGGCTGCCGAAAGCAACGCACCGGTGACCTGGCTCCCGGCGCTCAGGAGTTGCTGCACCATGTCGGCGCGTTCCCTGGTGGCGCTGCTCGATCGCGGCACGCCGTCCCACAGGGCGCGGACGACCTTGTCTTTCGGGTCATCGGTGAGCCAAAGCATGACCGCCTTGACGAAGGTGCGTCCGTCGATGATGCCGTGGTGCGCCTTGCCGTACAGCGCCACGCGGCCGTCGGCCAACCCGTCGATCACATAGAACTGCCAAAGCAGGCCAGACCGGTCGAGTTGCGTCTCGTGGAGCGCGCAGACTTCCTTCAGCAACGCATCCATGGTCGCGTTCTTCAGCGTCAGCCGGTGCACATGCGCCCGGATGTCGGGGTCGGTCATTGGCTCGACCGAAGGCAGATGGGTCAAGGACTGTTTGAAACGGTAGTTGAAGGGCGGGCCGGGCGGCCGCTTCAGCAACTTGGCGTGCAGCTTGTCCGCGAAATTTCCCTTGAAGCTTTCCGGCGGGCGCAACAGGACCAGCGGGCCGATGTTGAACGGCCGGGCAGGCGTTTCGAGCAGGAACATGGCCAGGTCAATCGCCGAAAGTGCGGGCATCGTTGTCTCCTGTCTGTACTTCGACCGGTCTTTCACCGGTGCGCGAATCGAGCCGTTCGCTTCGATGCGGTTTGTGCAGGGAGATGGCGCGTCGAACGTCGGCCCACGCCCATGCGCGACCGTCGCTCCCGCATGGCAGGCAGCCTGAAGACTAGCCCCGCAGGACGACGCTGAAAATCGTGGCGCGCACGTGCCGAAGGACCGTGCGCCCACGCAAGCCTATAGGTGCTGCCACGTACTACCAGACTCCGCTTGACTTCCGAGCAGACGCGACGTATGCGGGTGCGCAGCCCGCCAGCCTATTGCCTTCTCGCGTTGTTGTTCGACAGAAAGTACGTCAGCGCCGCCACGACGAGCGCCAGCCCCGCGCCGAACGCAGCGATGTCGCTGGAGCCCTCCCAGGCGACGACCTCGCGCAGGAACAGAACGGACAGAACGGCAATGACGACGCTCACCAGATTTCCCTTGAGGTCTTCCAGGTTGTGGACTTCGAGCCACTTCGGCAGCGGCAACTTGTCATCGATGAACAGCGCATAAAGGCCGATGCTGATGATGTAGACCGCAATCCCGATGAGAAAGACATCCACGGCTTCGACGATGCCCACCGCGAAGATCTTGACCGCCTTCGCCGAAACCGATCCGGCACGGATCGCCTCCATGAACGTCGCGCAAAGGGCTATGGCCTCGTACAGGATCAGCGCCACCGAACCCAGGAACGTCCCGATCACGGGAATGATCATGATGTACCGGCTCGAAGCCAGGATTCGTCGCATCATCAGCAGAGCTCCTTCAGTTGGACATGCTTTGTGGCCTCGAACACGCCGTTGGTCAAGCGGCACTCAGTGCCGGTGGCCGCTTGCGCGCGCGCGGCGGTAGTGTTCGCCGAGAACGTCGCGCCCCCAGTCGCCCTCGAAGTCGCGCCACACGTTGTGGATGTGATTGCCGCCCGAGTTGTCCCATTCGATCAAAAAGCGCGCGCCCTGGATGCGCCAGTAGTGAGGCTGTCCGCGATCGGTGCCACCCGCCCATCCGAAGTGGATGCCGTCCAGGCCGCCTGCACGCACGCGCTCCAGTCGCTGCTGCGCCAACGACGACTCGGCCACCGAGGCCAGCGACTCGATGATGCGCAGCAGCAAGGCCTGCTGCGCTGCGTCCAGGGCGCTGAAGGCCACACCCACAGGTGCCATGGGGTCCAGTTGGGCGGCATTGCGCGTGACGATGTCACCGAACGGACGGGCACTGAAGATGGCCTGCTGGCGCTGCGCCGGCGAGAGCGCGGCCAGCAGCGCAAAGGCGCGGTCCTCCTCCTCGCCCAACGCGCGCTGGCCCTTGCGCGGACCCTTGCCAGCGATGTCGCGGGGCACTTGAGCGGGATTGGCACCCAGGAACTGCGGCAGCGTGGCCGCGACCTGGCCGTCGGCCAGCGTGAAGTGCAGCGAGAGATGGTGCCCCTCGATACGCCAGCCCCAGGGCGAAGCGGAGTCCGGCGTGCCGAACAACGCGATGGCGTAGTTCTCCGGATCGCGCGAGAGGCCGAAGGTTTCGATCTCGCGCAGCGCGATCTCCAGGGCGATGATGGCCTGTACCTTGACCAGTCCCGGTTCCGACAAGGCCGCGGCCAGCAACTGCTGCGCTGCCTGGCGCTGCGCACCCTCCATGGTCTTGAACGCGATGCCGGGCCGACTGCGCGGCGTGTAGTTCCAATCGCCACGCGCCTCCAGCGTGAACGGCAGCAGCAGCTCTGGCCGCTGCACCGCCGGCGTCACATCCAGCAGCGCCCGCGCCGCGGCCGTCATTGCCTGCGCTGCGCGGCTGGTGTCGGCCGCGGCGGCGGCATGGGGCACCATGGCGAGCAAGGTCCAGCAGGTCATCCAGGTGGAGAGAGTGCGCAGCAGCATGGTTGGCGCAAGAATGCCTGAGTTGGGGGCTGGGGACCAGAGTGCGGGTGTACATTGGCCGCCCGACGCACAACCAACGCAACTCATGGCACGACCGAACGAGTGGGTAAAGAAGGTCCTGGCACTGCTGCAGGCCGGCAACACCACGGCGGCGATTGCTCAAATCAAGGTGGCACCGAGCGCGAAGGACGTGCGCGCGCTGCAGTCCGCGCTGGAGGCCGGCAACCTGTCGACGCGATGGCGCGACGTCAACGAGGCGCTCCAGAACAGTTTCGACGCGCTGTCCGCGCCGCGCCTGCATCGGTCGCCCTAGCGGCGAGACCACGCATCGCCATCCCGGCTCAAGGGGTCGGACTCAGCCGGCCGGCGGCGACGCAGGCTCGCTCCAGAGCTTGCCACCGGTCGCCCAGTCGTGCTTCGCGATGTCGTAGAACAGGATGTCGACAGCTTCGGGCGAACCGCCCAATGTGCGCACAGTGGCCTCGGTCAAGGCCTGCGCGAGGGCGCGCTTCTGCTCGATCGTGCGACCCTCGAACAATTCGACGCGGATGGTGGGCATGTGAGTTCTCCAGTTGAAGCTTCGATCAGTCAATCCCGATAGCCGGGCGCGGTCCGGTCGAGCCGCCGCACCAGGGCCGGCCATTCCATGTCGCCATCCCATTCGCTGCCGTCGCCGACCCATTCACCATAGGTGCGTGCAGCGAGTTCGTCGCTGACCACGCGCACCTCGCCGCCGGTGGCCCCCATCGCGCGCAGTTGCGCCTGCGCTGCGCGCTCGAGCAGGTGCATCAGCATCCAGGCTTCGGCCACTGTGCGACCGACGACCAGCGTGCCGTGGTTATCGAGGATCAAGCCGTCGAGCGCACCGAGGTCCTCGACGAGCCGATGTTGCTCATCGACACCGAGCGCCAGCCCTTCGTAGGCGTGGCGGCCGAGCCGCCGGTGCAGGCGCATCGCGTATTGCGAGGTCGGCTGCAGGCCGTTCGGCAGCATCGACAACGCCACGCCCCAGGGTGTGTGCAGGTGGATCACGCACTCGATCTCAGGTCGCGCGGCATGCACCGCGCCGTGGATCGCGAAGCCGCTCGGGTTCACCCGGGCGCCGGAACCATCGACCACCTCGCCGCGCACGTTGACCTTGACCAGGCTCGACGCAGTGATCTCGTCGAAGGTCGCACCGAACGGGTTCAGCAGGTAATGGCCCGGCTCACCGGGAACGCTGGCCGACAGATGGGTGTAGACGGTGTCATCCCAGCCGGTCTGCGCAGCCATGCGGTAGGCCGCGGCGAGGTCGACGCGAACCTCGCGCTCGGTGCGTGCCGGGCGCGGGTCGGTTTGGGGGTGCTGGTTCATGCGATGAGCGGGAGGCGATGACTTTCAAACGTGCACTGCTGCAAGTGCACCAATGACCAGGCCAATGCCTGCAACCGCAAGCATCCCCCACTCCAGCCACCTTTTCCTTGTCAGCAACGCCATGGCAGCCAAGGCGATGGAGACCTGCAGCGCAGTCGTCGCTTGCGCCCAGCGATGATGCTGGTGCATCTGGGCCTCCGATTTCTGGTCCCAATCGTTGGCCTCGGCCTCGAGCTTTTGCGCAACGAGCAGGATTTCGGCTTTCTCCTGCTCGTATCGGGAAACCTTGGTCTGCCAGACTTGCTTGCGGTCGTCGGGCGACGTGTCCCTGGCGAACTCCGCAAGGGACTGTTTCGTGCTCTTCGACTGAAAGTAGTTCCATTGGTTGGAGGCCTCGGTTTTCTTCATGCCCGCGTTGTTCTTGTAGAGCCCCGCGTTGGCTTGCGTGAGCCCGCCCATGTACGCAAAGAGCGCCCCCACCGTGGCAATGACGGCAGTGCACACCGCGATCTGGCTGGTCATGTTCTTGCGGCCAGTTGGGGAAGTCGATTCGGAGTCGCCGTGGGTACCAGCGTGCTCGAGTTCGTGGTCGTGCGGGCCATGCACGTGAAAGCCGCCTGCTGACATGGATTTCCTTGTTGTCGTGGGGGACGCAAGTATGCCGATGCGGATACGGCCAGCAAAGCTGGAAACCCTCGGCCGTCGAGGCCGAGCAGCGCTGCAGGCGCAATTCGCAGGTGGATGATTCAGCGGGGGCTCGCCGCCTGCCCGGCCTGGAACGGGAACACCACCGCCCAATCCCGCTTCATGTCGACGACAGTCCAGCCCTTGGTGCGTGCAATGTCGAGCGTCGATGCACTGAGCTTGCCGACGCTGGAGTTGCTGTCGTAAGCCCATTCGCGCGCAGCGTCGGTATGGTGGACGATGCCCATGAAGCGCGCGCCTGTGCCGGCGGCCGTCCACTGCAGCATCTGCAGGTCACCGTCGGAATTGCCGAACGCGAAGATGGGCCGGCGACCGATGTGGGTGTTGATGGCCACCGGCTTGCCGGGTCCGTCGTCGATGAAGTTCAGTTCGGCCAGCCGCATGATGACCGGAGCGCTGCCGCGCATTTCGTACTGCGTCTTCCCGCTGCTGCCCACGACCTGCTCCGGCGGCACGCCGTACACCTTCTCCGTCCACGGCCGCATGAAGGCCATGCCGCCGCCCGAGACGATGAAAGTCTTGAAGCCGTTGGCCCGCAGATAGGTCAGCAGTTCGATCATCGGCTGATACACCATCGACGAGTAGGGCTGGTTGAATCTCGGATGCTTCGCCGTGGCCAGCCAGTCGAGCACCAGTGCGTCGAACTCCGCCGTCGACATACCGGTGCTGGTGGCCCCCACCAATGCAAGGATCGATTTTTCGCCCCCGGCCATCGCGCCTCTGACGTCACCCTTCAGCACCGAGGCGAACGGCTCTTGCGTCCTCCACTCGGGATGCTGGGGCGCGAGCACCTTGACGCGATCGAGGATGAAGAAGGCCTGCGAATACAACGGCTGCTCGGCCCACAACGTGCCGTCGTTGTCGAAGGTCGCGATGCGCTCGGGAACCGGCACGAAGTCCGGCGAACCCGGCGTCGTGACCTTGGCCACGAAGCCGATGATGGACTGCTTCGTGCTGCCCTCGTTCCAGGAAGGAAGCGGATCGGGCTTGACCGATGCGCAGCCGGTCAGCAATAGGAACAGCGCATACAGCGCCAAGCACCACGCGGCTTGAAATCGTCGGACTGGCACAGAGGTTCTCACGGCCTTCCCTCCTTGTTCAAATGCCTGGAGACTAGAAGAACTTGCGGACACCGGCTATCCGGGCGCGCACGGATGCGTGCGGTCTCGCCCAGACCCGGATTCAGCGGCCACTCGTTCAGCTTGAAGCCGGCACCAGGACCGTCGGTATCGCCGATGCGGCGAGCGAGGGATGGTCGCGACTGAAGTGCAGGCCGCGGCTCTCCTGGCGCGACTGCGCCGACTGCACGATCAGCGCCGCGACTTGCACGAGGTTGCGCAGTTCGAGCAGGTCCGGCGTGATGCGGAACTGTCCGTAGAACTCGTCGATCTCGCTGCGCAGTAGCGCGATGCGATGCGCCGCGCGCTCCAGGCGCTTGTCGGTACGCACGATGCCCACGTAGTCCCACATGAATCGCCGCAACTCGTCCCAGTTGTGCGAGAGGACGACGATCTCGTCGGCGTCGGTGACGCGGCTGTGGTCCCACGGCGGCAGGTCGGCCAACCGGCGTGCCGGTGCGGCGCCGATGGCTTCTGCTGCGGCGCGTGCGAACACCATGCACTCGACCAGCGAGTTGCTTGCCAGGCGATTGGCGCCATGGAGGCCGGTGCAGGCGGTCTCGCCGATGGCGTAGAGGCCTGCAATGTCGGTGCGGCCGCTCAGGTCGGTAACGACTCCGCCGCAGGTGTAGTGCGCGGCGGGCACCACCGGTATGGGTCCGCGCGTGATGTCGATGCCGAGTTCGGCGCAGCGCGCCAGGATGTTCGGAAAGTGCTCCTGGAGAAACGCAGGAGGCTGGTGCGAGATGTCGAGGTACACGCAGTCCAGCCCATGCTTCTTCATCTCGAAATCGATGGCGCGCGCCACCACGTCGCGTGGCGCCAGCTCGGCACGCTCGTCGTGGCCGGGCATGAAGCGGGTGCCGCCCGCCGATGCGGGCAGCTTGAGAAGACCCCCCTCTCCGCGCACGGCTTCGCTGATCAGGAAGGACTTGGCGAAGGGGTGATAGAGGCAGGTCGGGTGGAACTGGATGAACTCCATGTTCGAGACGCGGCAGCCTGCGCGCCATGCCGCCGCGATGCCATCGCCCGTGGCCGTGTCGGGGTTGGTCGTGTAGAGGTAGACCTTGCCCGCGCCGCCGGTCGCCAGGATGGTGTGGGGAGCTCGGAAGGCCACCACCTGGTCGGTCGCGATGTCCAACGCATGCAGGCCCTGGCACCCCTTGTCGGGCAAGCCCAGCTTCGAGCCGGTGATCAGGTCGACCAGCGCGTGGCCTTCGAACAGCGTGATGTTCGGCGTGCGCCGCACCGCATCGATGAGACACCGCTGCACGGCCGCCCCGGTCGCATCGGTCACGTGCGCCACGCGACGCTGGCTGTGTCCGCCTTCGCGCGTCAGGTGCAGGGAGCCGTCCTCTTCCGAGAACGGTACGCCGAGCGCGCGCAACCAGGCGATGGCCTCCGGCGCACGCTCCACCACGAAGCGCGTGGCCGCCAGATCGCAGAGGCCGGCGCCGGCGACCAGCGTGTCATCGACATGCGCCTGGATGGAGTCGCCTTCACTCAGCACTGCGGCGATGCCGCCCTGCGCCCATTGGCTCGCGCCATCGCTCAGCGCGCGCTTGGTGAGGACGGCAACGCGGTGTGTGCCGGCCAGATGCAATGCGGCGCTGAGACCGGCCAGGCCGCTGCCGACGATGAGAACATCGAAATCGTAGGAAGTCATTGGAGAAGGGAGAGCGATGGTCAGCGAAAGCGGTTTCAGCCTCGGTCTCCGTGCCAACGAATTCGAGGAACTCGAACCTCGCGTTGGAGCGTGTGGAGACAGCCATCATGGAAGGAGCGGCGGACTGTAGCATCGCGCAAACGAACGACGCCGTTTTCACGATCACACGCGAACTTGCCACTGAGGAGCCAATCAGATGACGCTGATCCCATCCGGAGCCGGGCTGTGGAGGTGCATGGCCCTCGCGGCCCTCGTGTCGTTGGCGCCGATCACTGCGGCCCAATGGCGAACGTCCACGACGCAGGAGCAGGCACTGGATGCGGCGGCCTTTCAGGGAATCGAACAGGCCATTGGAGAGAGTTTTCCGGACGTGCAGAGCGTCTTCGTCGCCTTGCGCGGCCGCGTGGCCTTCCAGTACTACCGCGACGGCGCGCCCGATGCTTTGCGGGATGTCCAGTCTGTCGCCAAGAGCGCCGCGTCGGCATTGGTCGGGGTTGCGTTGCAACAGGGACGCATCTCGAGCCTGGATCAGCCGGTGGTGGAGTTGGTGCCTGAACTGGCGCCGTTGAACGCCGATCCGCGGTCACGGAACATCACGTTGCGTCACCTGCTGACGATGACCGCGGGCTTCCGGGTCGACGACCCATCCGGAACGGCTGCCGCCGGCAGAGCCAGAGACGGCTGGGCGCGGCCCATGACGAGCGCTCCCGGACAGACATTCGCGTACGACAACGCAGCCGTGGTCATCCTGGTGGAAGTCCTCCGGAAGGTGACCGGAATGCCGCTGGCCGACTTCGCGCGGGAGCAACTGGTCGCGCCCCTCGGAATGACCGAGCCGTCGTACCAGCGTGGCTTGAGCATGCGCACCGAAGACATGGCAAAGCTCGGACAGTTGTTCCTCCAGAACGGACTCTGGGGCGGCAGCCAAGTGCTTGCGCCCTCCTTCGTCGCCGAAGCGACCACCGCCCGGAATGCCGGCGGTCCGCCGGGGTCGCTGCCCTACGGCTTCATGTGGTGGGTCGTGCCGTCCAAGGCGCAACGACAAACATTCATGGCCAGCGGATTCGCCGGCCAGTACGTCTGGGTCTACCCGGGCCTCGACATGGTGGTTGCGACCAACTCCACTGTTTCCGCGGAGGCGCATCGCCGAGGTCAGGCCCTGCAACTGATTCGAACCAGGCTCTTCGCAGCTGCGCTGAAACGCTCCTCCGCGAGCGACCGTTGACGCTTAAGCATCGCCTAAGTTTCGCGGCAGACACTGATTCTGGCAGCCCGCTCTTCTCCTCCTCCACCCTCCCTTGGGCTGCTGTTGACCCGCTTCGGCGGGTCTTTTTCATTGCACTCGGCACCGGCCCTCAGAGGTCGGGATCTTGCGTATGCTCGACCGCTTTCAGCTGCCTATGAACATGGCTTCCTATTCGATCATTCCGCCAGGGGCGGGCGGCGTGCGGGACTACGCATCGATTCTCAGTGGCCCGCTCCATGCACCGCTGCTCGAGTTGGCGGAGGCTACGGAAACCTCGGGGCTGAGTGGCGACTTGCTGTTGGTGCATTTCAGTGGCTACGGGTTCCAGGCCCGAGGCGTTCCGGCCTGGCTGGTTCGTAGGCTTCGGCAGATGCGGCCGCGCTTCAACCAAGTCGGCGTGGTTTTTCATGAACTCTTCGCGTCCGGTCCGCCGTGGAGTTCTGCGTTCTGGCTCTCGGGCGCGCAGAAGCGCATCGCACGCGAACTCGTGGCGCTGGCCGACTTCTGGGTTACCAACCGCGAGGAGTCCGCGCGCTGGCTGTCCAGGTATGCCGGTCCGGTGCCGCACAAAGTGCTGCCGGTGTTCTCGAATGTCGGAGAACTCGACACAGTCGACGGGCGACGCCAGGACACTCTCGTCGTGTTTGGCAGCGCCGAGGTACGCAGCAAGGTGTACGCGTGGGCCAACGGTCAGGTCTTTGATTATGCGAAGCGCAGCCAGCTGCAGATCCATGACATCGGGCCAACCATCGGGGATGTTTCACTGCAAGCGCGGCTCAGCGAAGAGGGGGTGGCCGTGCGAGGAAAGCTCTCCGCAGACGAGGTGAGCGCGGCACTTGCGGCCGCAAGGCTCGGTGCAGTGGCTTACCCGGTCGAATTCGTGGCCAAGAGCGGTGTGTTCGCCGCCTACTGTGCCCACGGTGTTTGCCCGATCCTCCTTTCGTCGAGCTACGCCACCCATGACGGACTGGTGGCGAACGAACACTTCCTTGCCGGATTCAATGCGCTCGCGGGCGACAGTCGTGCGAGGGTCGTCGGAAGCAACGCTCGCGCCTGGTATGAACCGCATCGCGTGAGCGCCGCGCAAGCGGCCTTTCAGGCGCTTGCGCGCGGGTCGGTGGGCGGGAAGTACCCGGTACCGGGCCGAGTGCACGCTGGATCCGAACAAGGCGCTGGCAGCGGCGTCACCGTCTAGGCGGTGCCCACCTGGCGCCGGCCTTGCTCGTGGGCGGCCGATTCAGGAGGGGCCTTTTTCGTGATCTCGCGCAGTAGCGCGATGTACTGGTCCACGAGCGGTGCAGGCATGAAGTCCATCGCGCGCTCTTGGGCACGCTTCGACTGGAGGGCCTGCAGTTCCTTGTCGTCCACCAGCTTCGTCATCTGCCTTGCAAGCGCGTCGACGTCACCGTTCGGGAAGACCAGGCCTGCGTCGCCCAGGCACTCGGCGAGCCCGCCGCGCTCCGACACGATCAGGTTGCGGCCGGCGGCCATCAGTTCCACGACCACGCCACCCATCGGCTCGTTCCAGACCGAGGGGACTACGGCGATGCGGCCTTTCGAGACGTACTCGACCAGTGCCTGGCCGCGCTGATCGCCGGCGAAGACCACTCGGCGCCAGATGCCGAGCTTCTTGGCGAGCGTCTCGAGGCTCCAGCGGCAGTCGCCATCACCGACGATGAGCAGCCGCGACGTGCTCGGAGGATTCGCCTCGACCACCTTGGCGAATGCCCGGAGCAGCACATTGACTCCTTTCTCGGAAACAAGTCGCCCGAGGTAAATGAAATCGAACATGGGGCCGACGATCTCGTTTCTTGAACCGGCTGCGAAGCGGCCGACCGGGAACGGGTTGTAGATGTGGACCTGCCGCGGCAACGGGTTCGCCTTGGTCATCCACTTCGTGATCGCCACGTTGCGCGTCACGAGCCGCTTCGCGACAAAGCGGCGCATGGCCAGCTTGAACCCCTCCTTCACGGCGGCTTTCATGCTGCGCTTCGCATGGTGTCGAACCGAGGCCCAGGGGGTCAATGGCGCCGGCGCGCCTTCCGACCAGCCCGCGCCGTCGATGGTGCAGGCCTGGTATCCGACGTGGACCCAGACAAAGGGCCTGCGCATGAGCGTCATCCAAGGCTGCAGAGACAGGCTGGCCCCGTTGAAAAGGACCACATCGGCCCAGCGGATCAGTTCCCGTTCGCGGCGCTTGTCCGCGTTGTCGATGACCTCGAAGTCGAACTTCGTTCCGGGCTCCTGAGGCGTGCGGGTGAGGACCTTGCACTGCATGCCTGAGTGGATGAAGCCCTCGGCCAGTTCCATCGAGACGGTCTCGACGCCGCCGGTGGAGGGATAGAAAGCGTGAGAGTAAAGAAGGATCTTCATCTCGGGCTGGGCAGCCCGCCCGCAATTTTCGCGATTGGCATGGGGTAATTTTTTGTTGTGGCGATCGGCCGCGCTAACGAGTCCGAGGGGAACAGAGAACCAGTGTCCAGGTCTCTTTTCTAGGTAACAAGTCGCAACATATTAGCCTGAATTTCCTGCAGATTAGTACGAACGTCTACAACTCTGACGCAAGAACAAGACCCGCTCGCGCACACCTCAGAACGGGCGGGGCCGCTCAGCCTGACGTTCACCGCCGGCCGAACGGCCTGGGGCGCAGGCGCCGCCTTCACGCGTCCGCCGCGGCCTCGAAAATGTCCCGCAGCCACTGCGTGAAGACGCGCACGCGCGATGACAACTGCCGGTTCTGCGAGTACAGCACCGACACCGGCATCGGCGGTGGCGCGAACGCCGGCAGCAGCACCTTCAGACGGCCGTCCGCCAACTCGCTCGCCACGCGGTAGCGCGGCACCTGCACCAGCCCGAGCCCTGCGACGGCCGCGCCCGTGTACAGGTCGGCGCCCGTCACCGAGACGACGCCCCCGAGCTGCACGGTCGCGATGTGCCCGTCGACCGTGAACTCGAGCGGCACCGGTTTGCCCGTGGCGCTGGAGATGTAGTTGATGGCCCGGTGCGCACCGAGCGCGTCCACGCTATAGGGCTCGCCGCGCTGCGCCAGGTAGGCCGGGCTCGCGACCGTGACCTGCGGCAGCAGCGCCACGCGCCGGCCGACCATCGAGGAATCGTGCAGCGTGCCCGCGCGCAGCACGCAATCGACGCCCTCGCGCACGAGGTCGACCAGGCGGTCGTCTTCGCCAATATGCAACGCCAGCTCCGGGTAGCGTGCGAGAAATCCGGGCAGCGCCGGCACCACGAAATGCCGGGCCAGCGTCCCTTGCAGGTTCACGCGCAGCTGGCCCTTGGGCGCCGCGTTCCTGAACGAGCCTTCTGCCTCCTCCACGTCCGCCAGCAGCCGCACGCAGCGGCGGTAGTGGGCCTCGCCGTCCTGCGTGAGGCGCACGGTGCGGGTGGTCCGTTCCAGCAGCCGCGTGCCGATGCGCTCTTCCATGCGCTGGATCAGCGTGGTGATGGTGGCGCGCGGAATCTGCAGGTCTTCCGCGGCCTGGGTGAAGCTCTGGCGCTCGGCGATACGCACGAAGGCCTGCATTTCCTGGAAGCGGTCCATCGTGCGAGCTCCGATCTATTGTTTAAGCAGCTGGAATAGTGTTGGCAATTGTCCGGTGATTATCTTTCGACGTGAATGGTCGACCATTCGTCCACCCATCCACCACACGAAGGACTCGCACCATGAATACCTCTCGCCCCAACCAGGTCGCCATCGTCACCGGCGCGTCGCGCGGCATCGGCGCCGCCGTCGCGCAGCGGCTCGCCAGGGACGGCTTTGCCGTCGCCATCAACTACGCCTCGGGCTCCGCGCAAGCCGATGCGCTGGTCGCCGAACTCACGGCCGCTGGCGCAAAGGCCATCGCGGTGCAGGCCGACGTGGCGAATGCCGAGGAGGTGCGCCGCATGTTCGACACCGTCGAGAAGCAACTCGGCCAGGTCGACGTGCTGATCAACAACGCCGGCGTACTGAAGACCGTGCCGCTGGCCGAGCACAGTGATGCGCTCTACGACCAGAGCTTCGACATCAACGTGCGCGGCACCTTCAACACGCTGCGCGAAGCCGCCACTCGGCTCAACGAAGGCGGGCGCATCGTCAACTTCTCGAGCACCACGCTCGCGCTGAACATGCCCGGCTACGCGATCTACAACGCCACGAAGGCGGCGGTCGAGGCCTTCACGCACGTGTTTGCCAAGGAACTGCGCGGCCGCAACATCACGGTGAACGCCGTGGCACCGGGCCCGATCGCCACCTCGCTCTTCCTCGACGGCAAGACCGACGAACAGATCCAGACCTTCGCAAAGATGCCGCCGCTGCAGCGACTCGGCCAGCCCGAGGACATCGCCTCGGTGGTGTCCTTCCTCGCCGGCCCGGATGCGGGCTGGGTCAACGGCCAGATCTTGCGCGCCAACGGCGGCGTCGCCTGAGTTTCCCCCTCGCATTCATCCAAGGAGTTCCATCATGCAATCCGTCATCCTCGTCACCGGCGCCGGCACCGGCATCGGCAAGCTCACCGCCCAGTCCCTCGCCGAAGCGGGCCACATCGTCTATGCATCGATGCGCGACATCGCAGGGCGCAACAACGGCCGCGCCGCCGAGTTGCGTGCGCTGGCAGCGGCCAAGGGGCTTCAGTTGCATCCGCTCGAACTCGACGTGCTCTCGCAATCGTCAGCCGATGCGGCTGCGGCAACCATCGTTCGCGAGCAGGGCCATCTCGACGTGGTGATGCAGAACGCGGGCCACCTCGTGGTCGGGCCGACCGAGGCGTTCACCCCCGAGGAGATCACGAAGGTGTTCGACACCAATGTGCTCGGCGCCCAGCGCGTGAACCGCGCAGTGCTGCCGTATCTCCGCAAGCAGGAGTCGGGGCTGATGCTGTGGATCAGCAGCACGACCACCAAAGGCGGCTTTCCGCCGTTCATGGGCCCCTACGGCGCGGCCAAGGCGGCGATGGATTCGCTGGCCGTGACACTCGCCTATGAAATCGCGCGCTTCGGCATCGAGACTTCGATCGTCGTGCCGGGTGCGTTCACCCGGGGCACCGACCACTTCCCGAGCGCGGGCAAGCCGGCCGATGCGGCCACCGCCGCTGCCTACAGCCGCTACGACGGCGTGATGGACCAGATCGGCGAACGCCTCTTGGCGCTCACGCCAGAAAACGCCGACCCGCAGGCCGTGGCCGACGAGATCGTCCGCATCGTGGGTCTGCCGGCCGGCACGCGGCCGATGCGCTCGCTGATCGACTTCGTGGGCGACGGCGCGACCGAGGTGTTCGAGGTGTCGGAGCGCGTGCGCATCGAATTCGCGAAGCGCATCGGCATGGGGGATCTACTCGAAGCCGAAGTCAGGCGCTGAAGCCGGGCGCGGTCAGTCCAGGAAGCGGACCCGGCCCGACTCGAGGTCGTAGACCGCCCCTATCAGCTTCATTTTTCCTTCTTCGAGACGCGCCTGGGCCTCCGGCGTGTCGAGGAGCGTCTGGACCGTATGGCGCACGTTGGCCTCGACCGCCGCGTGCAGCAACGCGTCGTGCGGCTGTGAAGCATCGAGATCGTCGAGAGCCGGCTCGATGTTCTCGAGCAGGGTCTCGATCCGGCTGCGTTGCGCAACGCCATGAAACTTCGAGGCGATCGCGGCATCCACCGCCCCGCATCCCTCATGGCCCATGACGACGAAGAGCGGCGTGTGCAGGTGCAGGCCCGCGTACTGCAACGTGCCCAGGATCGTGGGCCCGAGTACGTTGCCCGCCACGCGAATGACGAAGAGTTCCCCGAACGAGGCGTCGAACACGAGTTCGGGCGGCACGCGGCTGTCGCTACATCCCAGGAGCGTGGTGTGTGGGTGCTGCCCTTTCGCGAGTTCCGCGAGGACTTCCTTCTGCACGGTCGGGAAACGCGCGAGGCCATTGACGAAACGCTCGTTGCCCTCTTTGAGGCGCTGGAGCGACTGCTCCGCGGTGAATGGGTTTGGATGACCGGCTGTCACGATGCGAGTCTCCCGAAGTTGCTCCGGGATGCTACGCAATGGCGCAGCCGGGGCCAAGAACAATCCGCGACTTCTGGAATCGCCGGGCTTCGTCAATCAGCCTGCGGTATCGACAACGGCGTGACTTCGACCTGCGCAAGGCCGTCTTCTCGCGAGATGCCGATCTCGCGTGCCGTGGCGGGCGAGAGGTCGACGATGCGGCCCTTCACGTACGGCCCACGATCCTGAATGGTGACCACCGCACTTCGCCCCGTCTCCAGGTTGGTCACCCTGGCAGTAGTCCCGAGGGGCAGCGTCTTGCTGGCAGCGTTGTCGTCCCGAGGATCCATGCGGGTGCCGTCTGCCATCTTTCGGCCCGTGAATTTGTCAGCATAGAACGACGCCTTTCCGACCTGCTTCTTGCCGCTGCGGTCGAGCCCGGGCTTTGCTGCCGAAGAGGGTCTAGGAGTCGGAGTCGTCACGGTCGATTGCGGCGCGTCGGAGCCTTGTGAAGGCAGATCCCGCGGCGAGGGGGCGATGGCACACCCGGAGAGCACGCATGCGATAGCCGTGAGCGCCGCGAGGCATCGGGAAGACGATAAGGGCGACATGGCAGCGGGCCTCGCGGGCGATCAGCCATGCCGCTTGAAGTACTGCACCTCGCGCTCGTGGTGCTCGGCCTGCGCGCGGCTGTCGAAGGTGCCAAGGTTGCGCCGTCGACCGGTCTTGGGATCGACCTTGCGCGAATACAGGCGGTAATGGCCCGATGCCAGCTTTCGGATCATGGCGGCTTCCCTTTGCGAACGACGATGTGCTGAAGGGAGCTTGTCCTTTCGCGCGTGCGCCACGTGTCGGACGCCTCCGATTTGCGTGGCGGAACGGCCTGACTTTCGACGCTTGGCGTGCTGCCGGTGTTTAGCTGATGAGCCGGTCGGCACGCACCAGCAGCGACTGCGGCAGCTTGAGCCCGATCGCGTTGGCGGTCTTCAGGTTCAGCACCAGCTCGAAGGTGGTGGGCCGCTCGATCGGCAGGTCCGCTGGCCTGGCGCCCTTGGCGATGCGGTCCACATACGAGGCGAGCCGCGCATACGAATCCACGAGGCGCGGCCCGTAGGCGCCGAGCGCGCCGCTGTCCGCGAAGATCGGCCAGCCCGACATGACCGGCATCTTGCGTGCGATGCCTGGCCGCGCCGTCGGTGTACTCTCGTTCGTCAGGCCGGTCATGTTCGAGTCGGGGCGCGCGAGACCCTTGGCGAAGCCGGCCGAGACAGGGTCGCCGCTGAAGACGTAGGCCACCGGCACGGCCACCGGAAGGCCATCCGAGCCGCAGCACCTTGTCGGCCGCGTTGATCCGCGAACTGTTCTGCATCAACGCCAGGGCGCACGCAGTGCCCAGTACCTTGCGTCGTTTCATGGCGGGGAGCGTGCGCCTTTGGCGATGGCCGCGCAAGGTGCGGCACATCCGGAACCGTGAGCCGACCCGTGCTCGAAGATCAGGTGGCGCATCTGCGCTGCGATGAATGCGCCGAGCGCCTGCGCCCCGTCCGGTCCTGCGTTCGGCGATTTGCCGAATGTGACCCTGGCGACCAGATCGCGGTAGCGTGGTAGCGCCACCTGCAACGCTGCAGCGAGCTTCTCCTTGTTGCGCGCCGTGCGGCGCAACAGCGTGAGCGGATGCCTCTGTGCCTCCGGCGAAATGACATGGCTCACCAGCGCGGGCACGAACTGCGTTCGGGGAGCCAGCCGGGCGAACAAGGTATAGCTGCTGGACCAGTTCTGCAGTGAGGCCGCCGCCCGCTGCGGACCAAAGGTGGCGGGGTCGGGCTCGATCTCCCCCGCCGGGAAGGTCAGCAGGGCACCGCCTTCATGCAAATGCCTCACGGCATTTCGTATGACGGCCATGCGCCCGCCTTCTTCATCAGGCAGAAAGATCAGTTGCCGCGCGACGCTGGGCAAGGCGCGAAGGAACGGGCGATCCAAGGCGAGCACCCGAAGGTCGGGACGGGACGCGAGACTGGTGAAGAGTGCGACCGTGTCGGTCATTCCGGGATGGTTTGACAGAATGATCACGGGGCCTTGAGGCGGAACGTATTCCAGGCCCGAGGTGACGATGCCAGCGGTCATCCGGCCCATGAGCCACGCGCTGCCTTCCGCAAGGCCATGCTCGCCGACGCGGGCGTCGAACTCGTGCGCGGTCCGGGCGAAGCGGCGGGCTGCAGGCCGGAACAAGTGGCGCAAAGGAGTGCCATGGAGGCGCAGCAGGCCCATCGAATCCAGCAGGTCGACGATGTTGAGCTCGGTGAGTGTCTCTACCAATGGTGACGCGGTGGCGGTCATTTGCCGGCTGGGAGTTGGATCTGCACTGGCTGGGCAGGCATCCATTCTTTCAGATTGGTGCGCTGGAGCCGATCCTTTTCCTGCCGCGTCGAGCGCCCTGGCCACACTTTTTTATGACACCTTGCCTTCAACTTGTGTGGCAACCGCCGATACACGTTGGCATGGACAAGCCACATTCAAGCCCGTCGCCAGGCGTGCTGACGCAGATCCCCCGAGAAAGCGTCCTCCAGGACGATGGAGAGCACATGCTCGTGTCCACCAGAAGCGTGGAAGGATCGAAGAGTGATGGCCTCCTGCTGCGCCGATGTGCCTTCTCGCTTGCCGCGCCACTGGGCTGCGAGTTCCTGGGCCAGTACAGGCAGCTTTCGGATGGCCTCTGGCATGCGACCATGCGCAGCATGGCCCGCAGCGACGGCTCTTTCGGCCCTCCCCATGTAGGCATTTATGCGACGGAACTCGACGCGCTGGTCAACCTCTGGACGAACCGTCGACGCTTCGACCTGGGCATTCGGGTCTGAGGTCTGAGGGACTTCGCTAGGGCACGTTGGCTGTGCTGATCGCAAAGGGTCGGCCCGGCATCGCCATGCTGCCGCCGAACTCGAAAGGTGCATCGCCCGCGGCTCCCATGCCACAACCACGCGGCGGCTGGCAGGCCCAGGCGTGGCCCCGGTCGGCGAACACCACCTTGCCGTAGCGATAGTTCAAGACCGCCTTCGCTCCGTAGTCCGCGATGCTCAGCACATGGCCCGCGGTCGCGAAGTTGTCGGCATCCTCGACGGCGATCGGGTCCGTGAAGCGCGAATCCTGGAGCGTGCGAACGACACGGCCGCTGTTTCCATCGGCCGCGAAGCGCACCCACTGGATCTTGCGCTCGCCGCGCGATGCCACCAGCACCTGGCGATTGAGCGGGTCGACGCTGTCGTCGTCGGGCGCGCTCTTCGAGATCGCGAGCGAGGTCGGATTGCGGCCGATGGCCACCGTGCCGAGTTGCACGATGCCGTTCGGCGACGCGGCCACGGCGCTTTCGGGTGCACCCGCATACCCGCCGAGCCCGAAGATTCGCAACGTTCCGTCTTCGGTAGCGATCCAGGCGCGCTGCACCTCTCCGAACAGCGTGGTGCGCACGGCGGTCGGCCGTGCGCCGAGCGAGACGGTCTTCACGAGCTCGGGCGCTTGGTGCGGCCAGTAGGCGAAGGCATAGGGCCACTGGTCGTCACGCATGCCGAAGCGGCCCACCGTCGAATCGAACTCGCCCTGCGTCCCCTCGAAGTAAGTGCGGCGCATCGACGCGAACAGAGGCCGCAGATCGATGAAGGCCGCCTTGCGCTCCGACTTGGAGACGACGACCGCGATGCCGCCCTTTGCGACCCTTCCGTCGTTGTCGCCACGGCCACGAAAGCTCGCGCGGTTGAACGGGTCCGCCAGCGGCGTCTCGAGCCCCATGAAGTTGCCGTTGCCAAGCATGGTGCGAAACGGGTCGAGGCCGGTCGTCACCGCAATGTCGGTCGGCGCTGCCAAACCTGGCAGATCGACGTAGCCGAGCACCTTCATGAAGGCGATGTTGCCCATGTTGGGCAGGCCCGGGTACACGCCCATCCACTCATGCCACCAGTCGTACCAGGCGTGAGGCTTCTGGCGGTCGTTGGGGTTGCAGCCGTCGCACAGGCCGGCCAGCGCGATGACGGCCACCTGGCCCCGATGCGTCTTCGTATCCCACACCGTGACGAAGGCGAACTCGCTGTTGCCGCTCATCGCAAGCGCGGTCGGCACCTTGTTCGCGCCGAGCTTCACGGTGGCACGGTTCGTTGCCGTGTTGGTCCCCGCAGTGGCAATCAACCCGTTCTGAAAGGCGACGAGGCTGCTGGCGCAGAAGCCCGCGCGCCCGCCGCAGCGCCCGATCGCCACGGGCCCGCCGGCAATCAATCCCTGCGCCTTGTAGTCGATCGCGTTGACGGAGTCGACGCCCCCGCCGGGCACGCCAGTGCGCGTCCAGCTCAGTTGCGGCCGCTGGGCGAAGGTGTTGTATTCGTAGCCCGAGATCTGGATGTCGGCCACTCCGATGCGCGCAGCGGAATCGTCCGGCACGAACAGCACATTGGCCTGGTTGGTCGAGTAGCTGCCGGCCGCCGCCTGGTCGTTGGTCTGGTCCCCTGGATTGCGCGGCCCGCCGACCTGCCAGCGCGAATCGCCGCCACGCGCGACCACGTCGGGCCGGTGGTACCAGGTCGGCTCGCCCCTGGCGGCTGTGCCGGCGGGTGGGCCGAAGCGGTAGGCGATGCCGGCCTCGCGGCCCATCTGGCCCGCGACCGCGACGTAGGCTGCAGGCACGATGGCGCCGGAGGCGTCGACGATGTCACCCGGCAGCGCGGGCCCGACCGCCAGAGCAGACAGTGGAGACAGGACCAGGGCCGCCGCGGCGAGGATGGCGGGAGGGTTGGGCATTCGAAGCTAGGCATCCAGCGGCACGCCGCCCCCGAAATGGGCGACCCATTGGTCCCACAGCTCCTGATGAACCGCGGCGAACGGGTGCTGCCAGGCGCCCAGCATCTGGAACTGGAGGCTCTGCGCCTGCAGCAGGCCCTCGACCCATGCGGCCTGCCAATCCAGCAGCGGCTGAAGGCCTCCAAAGGCGGTGGGAAACGGACTTGCAATGCTCATGTCTTTCCTTACGCGGATGTGGGAACCAAGCCTAGCGGACGCCCGCAGGTGTTTCAAGCCGGACCACGACCCTCTGCACCTTGCCGCTGCGGCCGCAACGCCCCGTCTCGCCGCTGAGGCAGCGGATGTGGATGCCGTCCGCGCCCTGCCTCACGAGAAATGCCGAGAGCACCGTCCGCGCCCTCTGGAGGCTCGAGTCGGCCGCCTTGCCCTGCAACCCTGTGCGCAGCAGCAGATTGCAAGGGCCTTGCTGCTCGAGCTGGAAATCAAACAGACCGGCATCGTCTTCGAGCACGGTGCTTACTGCGAGCGGCGGGATTCGAACCACCCGCGCATCCGATCGACCCAGCGCGAGCATGTCGTCATCGCGGCCCTGAACGTCAATCACCGGGTGATGGGAGCCGCACGCGCAAGGTGCAGCGCGCCGCGTGACGCGGTCGCCGAGGTCGTAGCGGATCAGCGGCTGCACATGGTTGGCGAGATTGGTCAACAAGGTGGTCGCACCGGCCTCGCCGGCCGGCACTTCGCGACCCCGATCGTCGACCGATTCGAGGATCGCCCAGTCGCTGTTCAAGTGCAGACTGCCGAAACGGCATTCGCCGGCGAGCGCGAGGAATTCCGAGGCACCGTAGCTGTTGGTCACGCGGCAGTGCAAAGCTTGCTGCAGATGTTCGCGCGTCGCCGCCGTGAGGTTTTCACCGCCAGTCCACACCTCTCGCGGCAAGGTCTTGAGCCGTCCGGCCAGCCGCTCCTGCGCCAGCAGCACAGCCACGCTGGGATAGGTCGCCACGATGGTCGGCGCGAGCGCGTCGAGCTCTGCCACCCAATCGCAGGCGGGCTGCAGGAACGAAATGCTGCACAGGCCGCCCGTCATCGCGGGATTCAGGCGCCGCAGCCGCTCGATCGACACCATGCTGGCAAAGTGGCCGCCGGTCGCCCCGACGAAAGCGACGCGCTCACCGAGGGACCACGGATTGGCCATGCGCTGAAGCGTGGGCCCACGCCAGAATTCGAGCGCGTCATACACCGCCATCGCCCTGCCATCCTGCACGAACAATCCAGGCTCACCGCAGCTGCCCGAACTCTCCCACACCACGTAGCGGCCCAGAAAAGGGTCGGCAATGCAAGAAGGGTCGGATGCAAAGCGGCGCAGTGCATCGAGCCGAAGCGCAGGGTCGGTGACCCAATCCTCGAACTGGCACATCAAGTCGGCCTTGTGGGCGATCGGCAGCTCTTCCAGGCGAAGACACGCGGGATCGCGGCCTGCCAACAGCTTGCGATAGAGCGTCGATCCGCGAACTGCCGAGTTCAGCAGGCTGGCCAGGCGTTGCGACCGACGGCCGGCAAGCGCTTCTTCGCGCGCATGAGAGGCCACAGCCACGTCGGCGGAGACGAGACTCGTGAGCCAGGGATCGAAGGGGGGCAGCATGGCGCGACGGCGAGACCGGCCGCCATGGTGGACGCACTCGCCGGCAACGCCAAGATGATTCGCGCACGACGTGAGGACGGTAGGGACTTGGCACGCGAGTCACCCTGCCCGCTTGTATTGAATTGTTCCCGGGTAAAATGAAGACCGTTATGGCCGACACACAACTCACCCAGGATGGTCTGCGCTACGTCAAGAAGGCGTCAGGCTCCATCATCACCACGCCGCGCGCCGAATCCATGATGTCATGCTTCAAGTGCGGGAAGTTCGTACTTCGCACGAACATGACCTCGAAGCGCTTCCTCGGCAAGAACCACCTTGTCTGCGCGCCCAAGTGTGGATAGGCGAGGCTCCCGTGCGAGCGCGACTTCATCCGGCATGAGCTCGGCTCCGGTCCTGGACGCCTTCTCGCGGATCCTCGAGACGCGGGGTCTTGCGGAGGGACTTGCGTTCCTGAATGACCGCGTGCCCCACCGCTACACCGCGGTTTACCGGTACGCCGGTCTCATCCTGAAGAACGTGTGTCTGCACGACGCTCTGGGAAAGAGGCTGCCGCCCTTCCTGTCAGCGCTGCCGCTGAACAAGAGCCTCGCGCAATTTGTCCGGCCCGGGTCGCCTTTCCGTACGGACGACTCGACCCGCGACCCGCGACTGGCGGGACACGCTTACGACGGGATTCTGTTTTCGTACCACGGCACCGCGCTCGTGGCGCCAGGCGGTCATTCGTGGGGCGTCCTGTGCCACTTCGACTTCACGCCGGTTCCGCTGTCGGATCCCGATTTCGAGTTCCTCGAGGCGGTGGCGCCGATGGTTGCCGACTTTGCCGTAGACCCCCATCGGTAATCGCTCAGGGGAGCGGGACTAACTGCAGTCGCGCGGGCCGATCAGCTCGTTGGGTACCTGCTTGTACAGCTGAACGACGCCGGAGTCGAAAGCGTCGACCCAGCTTGTCTGGTAGTCGTTGGAAACCGAAATTTCCTCCCAATCGCCGGCAGAGGAGCGTTCGATCAATACCCAGTAGTACGAGACCGGACCATGTTCCCGGACTGTCACGGCCAGTTCGCGAAGGGGTTGGAGAGACATGGGCGTCACTCGAAAGTGACGGTCGCTGCCATCAACACACCGTTGACGACCTGCGTGCCGTGGATGTTCACGCGCACGCCGTTGCCCAGGTTCGCCGCCGTGCCGTTGGCGAATACGACGCCGCGCCCACCAGCGTTCACCGGTTGCCCCTTCACGCGGAAGTCCGAAGGCGATGTGAATGCGCCGACATTGCCGATCAGGTCGAACGAAGCGGCTCCACCGGTCCCCGGCACATGACGGATCTTGAGCTTGCTGGCCCGGAGCACGCCGCCGGACACGACACCCCCCACCTCGACCTTCACGCCATTGCCGATCGCGCTCGTCGGACCGCCAGTGATCTGCGCGGCGCTCGCATCGACCGGGTAGCCGAGCACGCGCAGCGAGCCCAGTCCCGCGAAGCCCGTGACGATGCCCGCGAACTGGGCTGTCGTGGCATCGGCGGTGGGCAACGGATACCACCACTGCACGAGCGTCGCGACGAGACCGCCAGGTGAGGCGGCGTCCGCGCGAACGCGCACGATGGTTCCGTTTGCAAGCGGTCGGCCGTCCAGGCTCCCGCTCGGAACCGCGCGGGCGTAGTCGACCACGAGGCCGCCGAGCGTGAAGGTGCGTTGCACCGCGTCCAGGTTCTGCACCGTGCCGGTGAGAATCGGTGCCGACGGGTTTCGTTGCTCAACGCGTGTTGCGCGCAGGACCCCGGGCGCGGCCGGCAGGCCCCAGACCTGCAAGGTGTGTCCCGCCGGAATCGCGGCGAGGCCCGCCGCGTCCGCCCAGACGGTGGCTTCGTCGGTCGTCACCGTCGTCCCAAGGATGACGAAGCTGCCTTGCGCCAGATCCACCGATGTCAGCGGGCCGCGAATGTCGGCAGCGGATTCGACCCGGCGTGCGATGCCCTGGGTGAAGTCCGCGTTGACCGGGCCGACGACCTTCACGCTCATGCCCAACTGGAGCCCCGTGGGAGCGTCCTCGACATTTCCGACGGCGGTCTTCGTGTCGTAGCGCAGGCCGTTGACGATGATGCTGCCCGCGCCATCGACCGAGCCGACGCCGCTGGCATCGGCCGTGCTCACGCCGGTGCCGCCGGACCCCACGCCGGAGCCGTCATCGCCGCTCGATGCGGTGGTGGAGCTTCCGTCGTCCGATGCAATTCCGCCAATGCCGTTGCCGGCCCCGCTCGGGCTCGTGTCACCGCCCGGGCCGACATCACCCGCAACGCCAAGAGCCGGTCCGCCAGCCCCCAGCGCCGATGCGCCCACGAGCGCCGCTCCGCCACCGCCCCCTCCGCCGCCTCCGCACGACAGCAGGAGGGCCACCATCAGCGACAGGAAGCCATTGCGCAGCAGGATGTTCGTCATTTTTTACTCTCCGAGGAATTTCGAGTGACGGGCTGCGCGGCGTTCACCTCGGCCTTGGCATCTTCGTAGTACGTGTAGATGCCGACCCGGATGCGCCCCGAATCCCCCTTGTCCGCCGCCTCGTAGGCGCGCCTCATTTCGCGTGTCATCTCATGGTGGAGCTCACCCCAACGTTCGCGTGCGAGCCGGTGAATGCGCTCGCACTCCTCGAGCGAGATGCCGGCCGCGAACACCGACCGCTCGAGCAGCGGCGGCTTTGCCCCGACGGTGTTCGAGACGCCCGCCAGCAGATGGTCCCGCGCGTTGTCACCCAGGAACGAGAGCATTCCCTTCAGATCGCTCGCCGGCACGAAGCCCGCCACTGCCAGTTCCGTCATGCCATCGCGTTCGATCGCCATGTTCAGGCGCACCAGCTCATCCAGAATGGCGCGGTGGTGCACGTTGCCCCGGCTCGCACGCCGCGCGACAGCCTCGAAGGAAGGCGTCGACTCTTCATCGGACACGATCGGCAGCAAGCGGTGGGCCGGGTTGTCGGCAAACATCTGCAGCCACAACGTCAGGGTTCTCGCCTCGGCCGACATCTCGGTTTGCGGCAACGAAACCGTTTGTTCGCGGACCCTGCTGGTCACGGCCTTGCGGTTCAATCCGGTCGTCACCGACAACTGGCTGATGTTGGGCTCGGTACCTTGCTCGAGCCATGCGCGGCGGGCCTCATCGAGCAGGACGTCGCGGAGCACTTCTTCCAGTTGCGCGTGCTTGATGCCAAAGGCCAGTGCGAGTCTCACCAGCGGCCGCAGCACCCGCTCGCAAGCGCCGAGCACCCACGCGAGCTGGCCTTCCCTCGCCTGAGCGATTGGCAGCCGCGGCACGCGCGGTTCCCGACCATGCCTGGCGCTTTTCGAACCCGTGTGTTTGGTGGCCATGGAATTGATTGCCCTTGGTCGATAGCGACACGACATTACGGCCGGTTACCAACTGGACAAAGACAAGCGCTCCTGTCTTACAAATCGCTGGCGGTCACTATAAGACAAGAGCACTATGGATGTGAATTTTTCACATACAGATTTCACATGCACCTAACTGTCTCGGGAGAGCGCGATGCCACGACCTTTCATTCGCAACAGAGATCCGTCGCGCCGGGGAACGAGACAGCCGGTTCTCGATTTGCGATACCGCTTTGGGACGCCGCGAGAGTCATTGGCTCCCCACGCGATGAGCGCGCGCAAGGCATGGGTTGCTGCAGCGAATGCGAGAGAGGCCGTCCAGGCACGCATCGTTTGTGCGTTCCGGCGTGACGTCGAAGGCAGCGGTCCGGGCCCGTCGGAATTCGACCTTCAGCTCTTTGCAAGACTCGCAGTGACCGAACGGCGATTGAAGCGCTGCTTCGGCCGAGCCAAGGTGCAACCGCCTTGCCGGGGCGTGTCGCCTTCAACGGATCGCACAGCAGACCCACGTCAAGGAGAGTCATCATGAGCACTGCCGCCATTTCCCTTTCCGAAACCGCGCGCACGTCGACACCCGTTGCGTTTGGCAGTCTGGTCGACTTGGCAAGGATGCAAATGGGGAGTCCTTCGGTCGAGATCTGCGATGCATGCAACACCATCAACATGGGTTCTGCGCATCACTGCAAGTGTTGCTCGCACAAGCTGCCGGCGCACTATGCGGCCAAGGAAGGCACGAGCACTCTGCGGCAGAAGGTGTTTCCGTGGCATGCGCTCGGGATGCCGGAGCGGGCGTCGGTCATGGACTTCGCGGCCTTCTCGGTGGTGATCAACGTGCTGGTGGTCATCACCGCATCCATACCGATTCCGTGACTTGCGGCCTGGCCGACATCGCCATGACGAAGTTCTGCGAGTCCTGCCACACGGCAAACAGAGACCGCGCGAGGTACTGCCGGGGATGCGCGGGCAAGTTCTCCGGAATTCGTACGGCAGCGAATGTCTCCGCGGGGTCCTTGCCTGAGGGACGGCCGACAAGAGTCGCGAGGGTTCCCAGGCTTGCGCAGCCTGTGTCGATATCGATACCCATATCGATGCCGATGCCCGCACCCGCACGGTTGCCGGCGGCGGCGACGAGCGATCTCTTCGTCGTACCGCGCACCACCGAAAAGCGCCAGCTCGCCAGGCAGTTGGTTCTGCCCGGCGGCCTCGACGTCCCGGTCGTGCTGTTGCTGATGGTCGTTGTCCTGTCGATCGCTTCGTTCGTCTTCTGGTACTGGAACCGTACCGTCGAGCGCAGCCTGGCGCCATCCACCGGCGCGGCGCAGATCCATTGGCAACAGTCCGAGTCGCCGGCTGTGTCGCTTCCGGAGCCGGCGATGGATTCGGGTCCGGCGGCCGAGCCGGTTGCGTCGGTTGCGGTCGCTCCGATGGCCCAACCGCACGCCGAATCCGCACCCTCGCAGCAGGAGGCTCCGCCGGAAACGCAGGCCGTCGCGACAGCGCCCGCGCAGGCGCCGGTCGCGGCGTCAGGAGAACAAGCCTCCGAAGCACGACAGCCTGCCGATGCATTGCAAGCTGCGGAGCCACGAAGCTCGGACGCCCAGGATTCTCAGGTTCCGACAAGGCAAGTGCGGCAGGCACCACAGCCGGCTCGCGCCGGCGCGCTGCAGCGCGAGAGGAGCGTGGCGAGGACCACTACCGCGCTGCGCACGGTCACAGGAGGCCGCCAAATTGCAGCCGAGCCCGTCGTCGCTGCTATCGAGCGCCCGGTCCGAATCGAACAGCCTCGCATCGACAGCCCCTCATCGGCGAAGCCTCTGATCGCACCGATTCAAAACCGCACGGCTCGAACGGCTCGAACGGCAGGCGGCACGACACCTTGCGATCGGTACAACCCCTTTGGCGAAGCCATCTGTGTGAGCGTCCCCGTGCTGGGGGCTCAAGCGGCGAATTCTTCTGCCGCAGCGGTCTCTAGCGCATCGTCGAGTCAAGCGACGAACGTGACAACGGCATCCAAAGGTACGGGGCCGATTGGCAATTTCGCCAGCGCCATCGGCGCGGATCCAGGCGGCAGCGGCCCCGGCGCTGGCGCGGGCAATGGATCCGGCGGTGGGGCCGCGGGCAGTAGCGGCGCCGGAGCCGCCGGTGGCGCAGGTGGTGGCGCAGGTGGTGGCGCAGGCGGTGGCGCAGGTGGTGGCGCAGGCGGTGGCGCAGGCGGTGGCGCAGGCGGTGGCGCAGGTGGTGGCGCAGGTGGTGGCGCAGGTGGTGGCGCAGGCGGTGGCGCAGGTGGCGGTGCAGGTGGCGGCGCAGGTGGCGGTGCAGGTGGTGGTGCAGGCGGCGGTGCAGGTGGCGGTGCAGGTGGCGGCGCAGGCGGTGGTGCAGGTGGCGGCGCAGGTGGCGGTGCAGGCGGTGGTGCAGGCGGTGGCGGTGGTGGTCCCGGTGGCGGTGGTGGTCCCGGTGGCGGTGGTGGCCCCGGTGGCGGTGGTGGCCCCGGTGGCGGTGGTGGCCCCGGTGGCGGTGGTGGCCCCGGTGGCGGCGGTGGTCCCGGTGGCGGTGGTGGTCCCGGTGGCGGCGGTGGTCCCGGTGGCGGCGGTGGTCCCGGTGGCGGCGGTGGTCCCGGTGGCGGCGGTGGCCCCGGTGGCGGCGGTGGCCCCGGTGGCGGCGGTGGTCCCGGTGGTGGTGGTCCCGGTGGTGGTGGTCCCGGTGGCGGCGGTGGCCCCGGCCGTTGATGAGCGCGAGCACCATGTTTGAACTATTCGGGAAGAAGAGAAAGGCGAACTTCCCTTTGCCAGGAATCGACCATCCGGCAATGGGTCACCTCAGTGGCGCTTCCGGAGTTCTACAGGGAAGAATCGAATCCGAGCACGGTGTCATCGTCGTATCGATCAACGCGGACGGCCAGCCCATCGAGGCGTCGCTCTCCCTCGCCGAAAAAGTCATGAAAAACATATCGGCTCTGAACGACAGGGGGCGAGGCCTTGTCGCAGCAGACGCGCTGGATGCCTACAACTCCGACTGGCGCTTCGGCGAGCGGATCAACGACGGCGGCATCATGGAAATGTTCGAGAAGCCCCCGAGATCGAAAGCCGAGTTCTGCGCTTCACTCATGCTGTCCATGGTGCAGGTCACCGGCAGCGAACGTGTCACCTTGAGCTTCGCATGTGAAGAGATGTCCTGGAAGCACAACTTCAGCGTCACGTCATTGGACGGAGTCGACTTCAACAAAGTTCGGATCGACCTGCACGTGTGATGCAACCGGAAACGCCCCCGCAACCGTACTGCCTCACAGGCTGTCAGAGAGCGATCAAACGCTCGGTTGACATTGTGGGAGCGTTGGCCTTCTTCGTTTTCCTCGGACCGCTTTACCTGATTGTTGCCACGGCCGTGCTCGTCGGAACGGGTGGTCCGGTCCACTACGGGCAGACGCGCCTGGGTCACGGCGGCCGCACCTTTCGCTGCTACAAGTTCCGTTCGATGATGAAGGGGGCGGACGAAGTTCTCGAGCGCCATCTGAAGCACGACCCGGCGGCTCGAACCCGATGGGAGCAGTTCCAGAAGCTGGAGAACGATCCCCGCATCACGCGCGTCGGGAGGGTGATCAGAAGGCTCAGCCTCGACGAACTGCCACAGTTCTACAACGTGTTGAAAGGCGACATGAGCCTGGTCGGTCCTCGTCCTTGCATGGTTCGCCAGCGCAGTCTGTACGGTCGCAGATGGACCCACTACTGCCACATGCGACCCGGCATCACCGGCCTGTGGCAGGTGAGCGGCCGCAATCGCCTCCCCTACGCTGCGCGCGTCGCCCTTGACGCCCGATATGCGACGGAGTGGTCCCTGCGACTTGACGCAAGGATTCTCGCGCGCACCTTCTGGGTCGTTCTGAGCGGCGATGGGTCTTCCTGATCGACTCATCCAGCACGGCGGTCGATAGCGTCTCTCACTGCATCCTGGCCAAACATTCTTCTCAGGCAGCAGGTGGACGAATAGGGAGGCATCATCAGGACGGTCCTCTCTATCGGCCCAACCGGCTCGACGGCTAGGCCCGGGCGGCCTGCGGCAGGCTGGGCATCGGGCCCACATAGCGCCCGCGTGGGCGGATCACTTGCGTCACGCCCAGTTGCTCCAGGCTGTGGGCCAGGAGCCCGACGCTGCGCGCCGTGGCGAACAGGCCAAAGGCCGCATCGGCGGGAAGTCGATGGTGCGCAACCAGCGCGGCCAGGGCCACGTCGATGTTGGGCTGCAAGCCGGTCAGCGTCGTCACCTTCTGGATGAAGCGCGCGATCACCTCCGGGGGTTCGAAGAGTTCCAGCAACGCGGCCGCGCGCGGATCGCCATCTGGATAGAGGTGGTGGCCGAACCCTGCCAAGGGCAGCCCCGTCGACAGGTAGTGGGCCACCACCGCGTCCTCGCCCAGTCGCTCCACTTCGCTGAACAGCGCCTGGACGCGGCCTGAAGCATCGCCGTGCAAGGGGCCCGAGAGCGTGGTCAAGCCAGCCAGAAGGGATGCCGGCAACGAGGCACCGGTCGAGGCCGCGATGCGTGCGACGAAGGCTGAACTCGTCAGTTCGTGGTCGACCAGCAGCACCATGGCCGTTCGCAGCAGATCAGCCACGCGGGGCGATTGTTTCCACCCTTTCGCGAAGCGCAGATGCAGCGGCTCGTGCCCCGGTCGGGCGCCGAATGCATTGCCGAGTTCTCCCACCAGACCCTGGCTCTCGTTGTGCAGCACCCGGGTCAGGCGCCCACGGGTGGAAAGGCCGGCGGCCGCCAGCCCGGCCAAGGCCGTGAAAGCAGCGTCTCGCCCCGGCTTGCCCGAACGCATCGGCGCGGAGCACGAAAAGTCGACGGATTGCTCGGCGCCCCACAGCAGTCGGGCCACATCCTCCACTGCGGCCGATCGGGCCAGAGTCACGGCGTCCTGCCCCCGGTAATACGGGCGCCCCCGAAAGAACGCACAGAGCGCCGTCGGGATGCTGGGCTCCGAGCCGAACAGCGTGTTGGCGGCCAGGGTCTCGTGCTTGCGGCCGGCCTGCTTGCGTTTGGCCAGGCCGGCAACGTCCTCGGCACGGTACAGGCTGCGTCGCGCATGGGCCGGATCGGGCATGACTTCGAGCTTGCCGCGGCTCACGTAGGCGTAAATCGTCTGGGGCTGCACCCCGAGGAGGCGGCACGCCTCTTCCATCGATATCCAGGAAGCCATGGTCTGACGCAGGAAGTTTATTTATATTGATTTTAAGCGTCAATCTTGCTTTGTATGTCAATCATTTACTACCATGCGTCGCATGAAGCCAAATGTCCTGCAACTCAATCCCATCCTGATCCCCGCGATCAACGACAAGCTCGCATCGCTCTACACGGTCCACAAGCACTTCGAGGTCACCGACCCGGAGGCCTGGCTGCGTGAACATGGCGAATCCATCGACGCCGTGATCACCGGAGGGCACACCGGCATTTCGCGGGCGATGCTGGAGCAGTTGCCCGGCCTCAAGGTCGTGGCCGTCAACGGCGTTGGCACCGACGCGGTGGATCTGGCCTACTGTCGCGACCGCGGCCTGCCCGTCACCGCGACCCTGGGCGCGCTGACCGAAGACGTGGCCGACCTGGCCATCGGATTGCTGATCGCCGCTTGCCGGAACCTCTGTGCCGGCGACCGTTTCGTGCGAGACGGCCAGTGGGAACTCCGCCCCCAGCCCAGCGCCATTCCGCTCGCCCGCCGGTTCAGCGGCATGCGCGTCGGCATCGTCGGAATGGGGCGGGTGGGTCGCGCCGTCGCGGTGCGGGCGGCGGCCTTTGGCTGCCCGATCAGCTACACCGACCTGCGCCCCATGGACGACATCGCGCACCGGTTCGTGCCAGACCTGGTGGACCTCGCGCGGGACTCCGACGCGCTCGTGCTGTGCGCGGCGGCGGACAAGGCCGAAGGCATCGTCAACGCGGCCGTGCTCGACGCGCTCGGCCCGCACGGCTTCCTGGTCAACGTCGCTCGTGGTCGTCTGGTCAATGAGCCTGACCTGACGGACGCGCTCGCTGGCGGCCGCATTGCCGGTGCGGGCCTGGACGTGTTCGTCGACGAACCCCGCGTTCCCCCGATGCTGCGCCAGTCCGACAGCGTGACCCTCCAGGCCCACCGCGCCAGCGCCACATGGGAGACCCGCACCGCCATGGCCGAGATGGTGCTCGACAGCGTCGCCCAAGCTCTGGCAGGCGAACGCCCGGCGATGAGCCTGACCACTTGAGGCGGCAGCGCTCGGCATCCATGACGGAGTTCGTATTTCCTGCGCCTGCGCCGACCACCGTGCCGGTGGCCGGCAGCACGGCGGTTTTTCCCGTCGGGCGCGTGTACTGCATCGGCCGCAACTACCGATGGAGCCGGGACGAGCAGACAACGCCGCTTGTTGAAATGCCCGCCTGGTTCATGAAGTCCGCCAACGCGGTCGTGCCGGCGTGCGGCGTTCTGCCCTATCCCCCGTCCACCAGCGACTTCTGCCACGAGATCGAACTGGTCGTGGCCATCGGTCGCGGCGGCCGGGACATCGACCCGGCGCACGTGGAACAGCATCACATCTGGGGCTATGCCGCAGGACTGGACCTCACGCGGCGCGACCTGCAGACGCAAGCGAAGCATGCGGGTGGCCCGTGGGAGGCCGCCAAGGCCTTCGACCACTCGGCACCCTGCACGCCCATCGTGCCAGCCGAGGTTTGCGGCCATCCGAGACAAGGGGCCGTGTGGCTGGCCGTCAACGGCATCGAGCGCCAGCGCGCCGACGTGTCCGACCTCATGTGGCCGGTGCCCGAACTGGTGGCGATGCTGTCGAGGTCGGTGACGCTCGCGCCCGGCGACCTGATCTTCACCGGCACACCCGCAGGGGTGGGCCCGCTGCAACCCTGCGATGTCGTCAGCGGCGGCGTGGCGGGCATCGGCCAGTTCTCCATGACCGTGGAGAGCGCCCTTTCGACATCACCCCCAACAGGAGACTCTCTTTGAACACAAGCACCCCCAGGAAGATCGCCCTGGTCACCGGCGCTGGCAGCGGCATCGGCCGCGCAGTGGCCCTCGGCTTGCTGAACGACGGCTGGGCCGTCGTGCTGGCCGGCCGCCGTGCCGAGCCCTTGCAGGCCCTGGCGACCGAAGCCGAGGCGCGGGGCCAGACCGCCATGGCCGTGCCCACCGACGTGACCCAGCCCGACAGCGTGCAGGCCCTGTTCGACACCATCGATCGCAGCTTCGGCCGGCTGGACCTGCTGTTCAACAACGCCGGGGTGAACGCCCCCGCGATCCCGATCGACGAGCTGCCGCTGGAGAAATGGTTCAGCGTGCTGAACACCAACGTGACCGGCGTGTTGCTGTGCGCGCGCGCGGCCTTCGGCCTGATGCGCCGCCAATTGCCGCAAGGCGGACGCATCATCAACAACGGATCGATCTCGGCACACACGCCGCGTCCCTTCACCGCGCCCTACACCGCCAGCAAGCACGCGGTGACGGGCCTGACCAAGGCGCTGGCCCTGGACGGCCGTGCATTCAACGTCGTGGTCAGCCAGATCGACATCGGCAATGCGCTGACCGAGTTGTCCGAGCGCATGACACGCGGCGTGCTGCAGGCCAACGGCACCATCGCGCCCGAACCCATGATGGACGCGAGCCACGTCGCCGATGCGGTGCGCCACATCGCCGCGATGCCGCTCAGCGCCAACGTGCTGAACATGACCGTCATGGCCAGCGCCATGCCCTTCGTCGGGCGCGGCTAGCGCGGCCAGAGAACCCACCGACCGATCCACCCGCCAGAGGAGACTTCCATGAAATTCAAATCCCTGTTCCTTGCCGTCTCGGCATCGCTCGCCATCGTGCCGACCCTGGCATCGGCCCAGGCCGCTTACCCGACCCGCGCCATCAAGATCATCGTGCCCGCCCCGCCAGGCGGCGCCATCGACACCATCGCCCGCGTCGTGGGCGACAAGCTGGCCTTGTCGATGGGGCAGCCGGTAGTCGTCGACAACAAGCCCGGCGCCTCCAACAACCTCGGCACGGACGTGCTCGCCAAGTCGGCGCCGGACGGCTACACGATCGGCATCGTGGGCGGCAGCCACAACATCAACAAGTTCCTGTTCAAGAACCTGGGCTGGGACCCGGAGAAAAGCTTCGAGCCCATCGTCTACACCCACGAGGTTCCGCTGGTGTTCGCCATCTACCCGCAGATTCCCGCCAAGACCCTGCCCGAGTTCGTGGCCTGGATGAAGGCCAACCCGGACCAGGCCAAGGTCGCCACCTCCGGTCGCGGCAGCGCGCAGGAAATGGCGGCCGAGATGTTCCGCATGGCGAGCGGCACGCAGATGCTGCTGGTGCCCTACAAGGGCTCCGCCGCCGCCCACCCCGATCTGCTGGCCGGGCGTACCGCGCTGTACATCGACACGATCAGCGCCATCCAGTCGCAGGTGAAGGCCGGCAACGCGCGCGCCATTGCGGTGTCGAGCCGCAAGCGGTCGATGTCCCTGCCGGACGTGCCGACCGCGGAGGAACAGGGCCTCAAGGGCTACGACGCGAGCACGAATGGCGGCTTCCTGGCGCCAGCCGGCACGCCCAAGGCGATCGTCGCCAAGCTCAATGCCGAGATCAACGCGGCGCTGAAGATGCCCGACGTGCGGGCCAAGCTGGAGGCCGCCGGCATCGAGATCCAGGGCGGCACGCCGCAGGAGTACGCCGCGCTGATCAAGTCCGACCTCGCCAAGTGGGGCAAGGTCGTCAAGGAGGCGGGGATCGCGGCGGAGTGAGTCTGGCTACGGTCGTCCCTGGTCCGGCCTGCTGTAGTCGCAGACGCCCTGCGGGAAGATCTGCTTGAGCTTTGCGACGGACGCGGGGTCGGGCGCCCACGGCGCATAGGTGCCGTCCTGCAACGCCGTGTCCGCGCTCTTCAGCGCGCACTTGTAGACCCCGCCTTCCAACGGCGCGCCGGCGACGATGCGCGAGGTGCTGAACAGCGGGAACGCGAGTGTGCAGGCGCCCTTCGGCTTGTTGTCGAGAATGCCGTCCCAGACGGTGGACCCCGAAGCGATCAGCTTGCCTTCGACGTCGAAGCAACTGTCCACCGCATCGGCCGGCCGGTTCCTGGCGATGCCCAGGAACGGATGAGCGCGGATGTTCGCCATCCACTGCGCCATGACGTCGACCACGACAAGGTTCTTATCGGCCTTCGGCACTACTCCGGGCATCGTGTCGGTGAACCAGATCACCAGGTGATCGCTGGTCCCCATCCGCTTCAGCACGCGCTGGCGTATCGCAAAGGACTGGTGCGCGTTGTGCATGTTGACCTCTCGCTCGAGGTACTGGCGGCTGTCGATGGTGGGCAGCGGCATGTGCCCGCTGAACACGAGCCCGGAGGTGTAGGCCGCCCGCATGGCTTCCAGGTTGCCCTCGGTGCGCGGCGCCGGCAGGTCCTCGGCCGGGGCGAGCGTCATGTTGCGCCGACTCCAGGGGTCGAACAGCGCGGGGTCCGCGACAACCATGGGCAGCGTGACCAATGGATTCACCGGGTAGCCCTCCTGCACCATGTCCCTCGGTTGCTTCCAACCGCCCACCTTGAAGTTGAGGTCGAGGAACTCCGCCGGCGTGATGCTGCCTTCCTTCATCGACATCAAGCCGTACTGGACACCGATGTTGTCCCACGTGTGGCGCGCGAAGCCATCGGCGTCGAGCCGGTAGATGTTGCGCGCGTCATCGAAGTGCGTCCACTGGATGGCGGGGGGGATTGGGCCGACGATGTCGCTTTGCGGTACGTAGTTGTCCGAGTTGGCTGCGCGGCCGAACCACGGGTTCATCACCAGCGGGAAGGCGCGCCGCCAGCCGTTCACGCACTCGGTCGAACCGGTGGTCATGCTCGGACCGCCGAGGCCCAGCAACGGCTTGATCGCTGACATCGGGTCGGTCACCAGGGGCTCGCCGTTCATGCCCACCAGCAGCGTGCGGTTCTTGACGTTCTGCCACCGCACGTTGTTCCGGTCGGTCACGTCCATGTAATGCTCGAGCAACTCGCAATCGCCCACGCTGGTCACCTGCGACACCATGTCGGGGTAGGACTGCACAGGCAGCGCGGCGTCCAGGATGCCGGGATGGTTCTGCGCCAGGATGTACTGCGCGACGGCACCGCCCGAGGCGCCCAGGCCCACGGTGTACGCGGGCACGCCGTAGCGCTCGATGAAGCGCTCCTTGGTCATCATCGCGGTCTCGCCGGCCAGCTGCAGGTTGTAGTGGGTGTTCGTGACGTTGCCGCTCGAGTGCGCGATGGCATAGCCCCGCTTCAGGATTTCAGGCTCGAGCGAACCGCTCTGCACGGATCCTTGCGAATGGCCGACCCCGACGCCGCCCCCGAAGTAGTAGCCGAGGCGGCCGTTCCACAGGCTCATGTTCGGGTGGGCTGGATCCTCTCCACGCGGCACCAACATCGCGAAGCTGTAGAGGAAGCGATTGATGGTGCCGACTTCGCGGCGCACGATGAAGTCCACTGTGGTCCCGTCGGCCAGCGTGATCTGGGTCATGTCGGCCGGTCCCGTGTCGCCAGGCGGCAGCAATTTCCAGGTGTTGCCGCTCGCCCAGTACAGATAGGTCACGAAGCTGTCGATGGAGCAGTCGCGGCTGTAGCCGGCAATGGTGCCCCCTGCGCCGAGCACGGTGTAGCCGGCCGGGGTGTCCGAGTCGATCTTCGGCTGCAGTCCGAACTGGTTCGTCGTGCAGACGAAGGGGTGCTGGTGGGGGCCGGAAAACATCGGGCCCTTGATCGGGTGGTTGGTGAGCCGGATCGAATCCGCGACGATGAGACCGTGCGCGAGACGGACCTCGAGCCTGTTGTCCCCGTCAATGAACCCGCTGACGACGCCCTCCAGCCGCAACCCGCGCGAGACCAGCGCCTGCGAAGTCTTCCGGCCGTTGATCCAGATCTCCAGGTTGTCGTGCAAGCCGGGCGGCGCCCACACCTCGATGCGCGCATCGCCTCCCGATACCCACTGCGGTGCACTCGACACGATCCGGATGGCCACCGGCAGCAGCTTGTCGTCGCGAACGTCCCCGGACTTCGCGTCCAGCGCTTGCGCGGTCGTATCGGCAGGCACCGGGGTTGATGAGGGTTTCATGGACGACGCCAACCCGGACGAATCGCCGCTTCCACCGCCGCAGGATGCGACGGACAACGCAACGAGCAACGACCACGCAAAGCGCCGACGGCTCGATTCAACCCGCGTGCTGTTCATAAGCTTCTCCACGCCGGATGTGCATCCCTGCACTCCCAGTGTGTGCCGTGCCTTCGAAATTTCAAGGCCCATCGCGGTCGCCAAGGCCGGGGCAGGCATTGCACTCATTTACACATCCAACGGCGCCGCCGGTGCGTAGAAGTCTCGGGTACTCATTCAAGCACCCGATCGCCCACGTCAATTTCCAGCCAGACAACCAGTTGAGGTGATGCCCATGAGACTCTCGAACCCATCCATCCAGTTTGGCGTGCTTGCCACCTGTGCAATTGCCGCCGCCAGCGCATTGGCGTCCAGTCACCGCGAGGCGCCCTCGATCACCGGCATGCCGAAGGTCGATGCCACCGACTTCTACATGTTCCGCAGCTACGAGGCCGGCCGCGAGGGCTTCGTGACCCTGATCGCCAACTACCAGCCCGACCAGAGCCCGTACGGAGGGCCGAACTACTTCGCGATGGATCCGAACGCGCTCTACGAGATCCATCTCGACACCGACGGCGACGCGGTGGAGAACATCACGTTCCGCTTCAAGTTCACCCACACGCTGCGCGACATCCAACTGCCCATCGCCGACAAGAAGGTGTCCATTCCACTGGTGCAGGCCGGCGCCATCTCGGCGCCGAACCAGCCGACCAGCAACCTGCGCGAGACCTACACGCTCGACATCGTGCGTGGCGACCGCCGCACGGGCCGGGTCGATCCGGTCTCGATGGCCGGCGGCGGCATGGTGTTCGACAAGCCGACGGACAACATCGGCGACAAGACGTTCGGCGGCCCGACCGGCTATGCCAGCTATGCGAACCAGCACCTCTATGCGGTCAACATCCCCGGCTGCGCCACGCCCGGCCGTGTGTTCGTCGGGCAGCGCAAGGACTCGTTCACCGTTGCGCTGGGCCAGGTGTTCGATCTGATCAACCTCAATCCGCTCGGCTCCACCAGCGCAAATCCTGACGCGCTCGCCAACCGAAACGTGACCACGATGGCGCTGGAGGTTCCGATCTCCTGCGTCACCACCGCGGCCAGCCCCATCATCGGCGGATGGACCACCGCCAGCGTGCGCCAGGGCCGGCTCATTGCCAGCCCGCCGAAGAGCGGCCATGGCACGACAACGCTGAACGGCGGCCCGTGGGCGCAGGTCTCGCGCCTGGGCATGCCGCTGGTCAACGAGGTCGTGGTCGGGCTGAAGGACAAGGACAAGTTCAACAGCTCCAAGCCGAAGGACGATGGCCAGTTCGCCGACTACGTCACCAATCCGACCCTGCCTGCCCTGATCCAGACCTTGTTCCCGGGCGCCACCGCGCCCACCAACTTCCCGCGGACCGACCTGGTGGCTGCCTTCCTCACCGGCGTCGAAGGCGTCAACAAGCCCGCCAATGTCAAGCCGTCGGAAATGCTGCGGCTCAACACCTCGGTGATGCCGACGCCCAAGGCCAGGCAGAGCAATCTGGGAGTGCTGGCCGGTGACACCGCGGGCTTCCCCAACGGCCGCCGGCCCGGCGACGATGTGGTGGACGCCGAGCTGCGCGTCGCGATGGGGGCGCTGTGCGTGGCCACCGGTGCGCTCGATGCGTTGAAGGTCGGCTGCAAGCCGGGCGATGCGCCCGCGGGCGGTGCGGCCTTGACCGACGGCGCGCTGCAGAGCCCCGCGCAGTTCTCGGACGCGTTTCCCTACCTGAACACGCCCCTCCCGGGCTCGCAATAAGGAGCACGACATGAAGCGCATGATCATTCGAATCGGCCTTCCGCTGGTGGCGGCGTTCGTCGTCGCCGCCTGCGGCGGTGGTGGTGGGGGCGGCGGCTACTTTCCGCCCATCGGCGGCATGACGCCGCCTGCGGACCCCGACACTCTCGATGCGTTTCTGGCCTATGTGAAGTCGCTCGTCGCGACCGCGCTGGACACGGCGGAACCCGCCGATGTGACGGCTTTCGATCCGCCGACGACCACGGACACCCGGGAACCCATCGCCACGCAGTGATGCGCACACTCCATGGCCCAACGGCCGGCCTCGTGCGATGCGGCCTGCTGGCAGCGGCAGCGCTGCTTTTGGCGGCCGGTGTGCCGCTCGGCGCCACACCGCGCGTGCCGGCCAGCGACGACACGATCGTCGAGACCCTGCCCGCCATCGCGAGCTGGTCGCTCGGGGAACGACGGCTGCGGCAGGCGTTGGCACAACGCCCGACTGACGAAGCCACCGCGATCGCTGCCGCCCAGTCCTACCTGGAACTGGCGCGAACGCAGGGCGATGCGCGCTACGCCGGCTACGCCATGGGCGCGCTGCAGGCGTGGGACGCGACAGCGGCGGCGCAGACGCCGCCTGCCGTGCTGGTGATGCGGGCCACGGTCGCGCAGTTCCTGCATGACTTCGATGCGGCCGAAACCACGTTGAAGTCGGCGCTGGCCCAGCAGCCCCGCAACGCGCAGGCCTGGATCACGCTGGCCACGATCCTGCGCGTGCGGGGTCGCTATGCCGAGTCGGACGCCGCGTGCCGGGCGCTGGGCCAAGCCGGCTCCGCGCTCTATGGCCTGGCCTGCCTGGCCGAGAACGCCGGCTTGCGTGGTGACCATCCGTCCGCACGCGACACCCTGCGCGGCTTGCTGGCCGATCCGATGGTGCAGGGCGCGCAGCAGGCGGGCACGCGCCAATGGCTGCTTACGAGCCTCGCTGAAATCGAGGAACTCGCGGGTCGCCCAACCGCGGCCGAAGCCTTCTACAGACAGGCGCTGCAGGCCGAGCGCTCGGGCTATCTCCTCATCGCGTACAGCGACTTCCTGCTGCGCGAGAAGCGACCTGCCGAAGTACCTGCGCTGCTCATCAAGGAGCCTCGCAGCGATGCGGTGCTGCTGCGGTTGGCGATCGCCGCACGTCGGGCAGCCGGCATGGGCATCGCTCGCCAGGATTCCGAGGAGTTGCGCGCCCGCTTCGACGCGGCCGCGCTGCGGCCGGGATATGCCGAAGCGCATGCACGCGAAGGTGCCTTGTTCGCACTCGACGTCGAGGGTGACGCCAAGCGAGCGCTCGACCTCGCCCGCGCCAACGTCCGCCTGCAGCGCGAGCCGATCGACCTGTTGCTGCTCGCACGCGCCGCCGCCGCGGCCAACGACGAAGAAGCGCGCAGCGAGCTCAGGGCGTTGATGCAACGCACGGGGTTGCGCGATGCGCGTATCGACGCCGTTCTTTGACATGACGACCGGACACGCGCGGCGGATGCGCTGGATGAGCGCATGCGTGATGGTCTTGCTGTTCACACTGTTGGCGGCCGGACCGCGCATGGCGCATGCGCACAAGGCCAGCGACGCCTACCTGCAGATGCAGGCCGCCGGCGATGCGATGGACCTGCGCTGGGACATCGCGTTGCGCGACCTCGATGCAGTGCTCGATCTCGACCGCAACGGCGACCGCCAACTGAGCTGGGGCGAAATCCATGGCCGCATGGACGAGATCCGCGCCTATGCGCTAGCGCGCCTCCGGCTGCAGCAGGGGCGCTGCGCCTTCACTCAGGCTGCGCCGCCGGCGGTGGACGATCGCATCGACGGTGCCTACCTCGTCTTCCAACTCCAGGCCCGGTGCGATGCCGCGACGGCGCTGTCGATCGACTACCAGTTGTTCCGCGAGGTCGACCCCACGCACCGCGGCCTGCTGCGCATCACGACGCAGGCGGCCGGCAACGATCCGCTGGTGCGTTCGCTGGACCCATCCGGCGGCCCGGTCACCCTGGGCTGGCCTTCGGCTTCGCGCGACGGCGGGCAGGGTGCGAATCCGGCGGATGCTGCGTCGCCCGACGCGAGCCTGTTTCGCGATGGCGTGCATCACATCCTGATCGGATATGACCACGTGCTCTTCCTGATCTGCCTGCTGCTGCCCGCGGTGCTGCGCCGCTGCGCCGGCGGCGGCGGCTGGGAGCCTGTGGTGACCTGGCGCGAGGCGGTCTTGCCGATGCTCGGCATCGTGACGATGTTCACCGTCGCGCACTCGATCACGCTGGCACTGGCCGCGCTGAACATCGTGAACATCTCGCCGCGAGTGATCGAGCCGGCCATCGCGATCACGATCCTGCTCGCCGCGGTCGACAACATCTACCCCGTGCTGCGAGGCCGGCGCAAGCTGTTCAGCTTCCTGTTCGGTCTCATCCATGGCTTCGGGTTCGCCGGCGCGCTGGCCGAGATGGAGCTTCCGACGCGGGGCTTCGTCCTGGCGCTGCTGCAATTCAATCTCGGCGTGGAGGCGGGTCAGCTCGTCGTCGTGTTCGTGGCGCTCGGCGCCTTGCTGGCGATGCGCCACTGGCGTCGCTACGAGCCGGTGCTGCTGCACGGCGGGTCGACCGCGGCGGTCCTGATCGCGGGGATCTGGTTCATGGAGCGGGTCTTCGACCTCAAGGTGCTGCCGTTTTCCTAGACCCTGACGAACGCCATGCGTCGGCGTCGTCACCGCTGCAACGCTTTGAGCTGAAGCAGCCCGTCATCCGTCTGGAACGTGTCGTCGCTGGTCTTGACGACGCTTTTTCCCGTCGCAAGGCGGTATTCGGTGGCGACTTCGCGTGGAACGCCCGCGACCTCGCCGGGGCTCGCTTCGAGGGATTCGGTGTACCGCACGACCACGTGCCGCTTGCCCACCTGATCGGTGACCTCGATGCGCTCGGTTGGGGCTTTTTTCCTGTGAGGCATTTGCTTCCTTCCCAAGGTTGAGCAGTTTCCACTGTGAGGCAGATCGATGACTGAATGCTGACGCCTCAGCGCCCACGAACCCGCGCCCACAGTGCCCGCAGCCTGCGGGCGCGATCCTCGAACAGATACGAGCCCGCCAGCGTGAAGAGGCCGGAGACGATGCCCGTCACCAGGGCCTCCAGACGAGGGAAGCCGTAGTGCCCCGGATGGGAGAAGGTGTCGCCGATCATCGTCAGGATACCGACGAGCAGCGCGTTGCCATAGCGGTTCGCGAAGAGCCTGGTGGCCGGCGTGAAGGTCAACAGTACCGCGAGCAGGCCGGTGAACAGGCCTGTCTGCAACGCGAGCGTCCAATGGGGAATGCTCAGGAGATTGCCAAGACTTCCGGGCATGCAGGTCATGCAGGCGCTGGTGGGCTGCCAGAAGCGCTGGACGAACAGGATGAAACGACGCTTCCATGGATTCGGCATCACGCGATCCCGTCAATGCACCGATCGGCATCGTCTCACATTCGACCGCGACGGCTCCAGGGCGTCGCCGGCTCGCAACGACGCCGTCGGAGCGCGTGCACACTGACGGAGGCACCGACCACAATCGGGCAGGAACGGCGGTTGCAGCGAGTGGCGTTGCTCCTGCTCAGGTGCCCTCCTCCTTTTCTTCTCCGGTTTGCTTTCCTACTTCTTCGTTCTGGTCGTCGGACTGGTTGCCGGGTGCGTCAGCGGCATCATCGGGACGGGCTCATCGCTGCTGCTCCTTCCGATCCTCGTGTACCAGTTCGGGCCCAAGCATGCAGTGCCCATCATGGCGGTCGCGGCGGTGTTGGGAAACATGGCTCGCGTTGCGGCCTGGTGGAGCGAGATCGACTGGAAGGCCGTGGCAGCCTACGCCATACCCGGGGCGCCGGCTGCCGCTCTTGGTGCGAGCACGATGCTGGCGCTTCCGTCTTCGGTGGTGGAGGCCATGCTCGGAATCTTCTTCCTGGCGATGATTCCGCTCAGGCGCTTGCAGGCGCGACTGGCGTGGCGTCCGACCCTGTGGCACTTGGCATTGGCAGGCGCCTTGATCGGATTCCTTACCGGCCTGGTTCTATCGACTGGACCGCTCAGCGTGCCTGTGTTCACCGCGTATGGTCTGGCCTCCGGGGCTTTCGTTGCGACCGAGGCTGCCAGTGCGCTGGTCTTGTACGTCAGCAAGGTTGCGACGTTCAGGCAACTGGGAGCAGCGCCGGTGGAGATCCTGCTTCAAGGGGGCATCGTCGGGGCTTCGCTCATGGTGGGTACGTACGGAGGCAAGGCCGTACTCAAACGCTTGGAAGTCAGCACGTTTCATCGCATGCTGGATGCGCTGATGCTGGTCCCCGGATTTGCGCTGCTGTGGAGAGCAGTTCAGTGAAGACCGGCATTGTTCTTGGCTCAGCCGCTGCGCCGCAAATCGATGCGATGGTGGCCTTGGCAACTTCCAGGCGGCGCTCGCATTCCGCATAGACCACTGCCACCAAGGCTCGTACCTCCTTGGAGTTGGTTGCGGAGTCATCGATGCGCGTCGCCCGCCATGAATCGACGAGACCGTGAAGGCATGCGGCGGCTTGGTAGACCTCCAAGCTGCGCCGCGGTCGCCGCCCGCCCGGGCCGCCGTGCGACCTTCGCCTTGCACCGCGCAATCAACTGGAGGCCGCGAGCGCCTCGCGCATAGCAAGACCATGGGTGTGCGGGGAAGTTCCGAGTCTCAGCCTTATCGGATGGAAATCGAAAATCCGGCTCACCGTTCGGTAGCGCACAGACAGCTTCCCTTGTTTGACTAGCATTGCGGCCAGGGACATTGAGACAACTTCCGAGATTGACGGTGGTCGCCGCATTCCTGAAATGGATTTGTGATGAAACTCAGCCTGCTCGATCTGCCGTGGTGGGGACTCATGCTCGTCACGCTGGGCTTGACCCACGTCACCATCGCAGCGGTCACCATCTTCCTGCATCGACATCAGGCGCATCGAGCTCTGGAGCTTCACCCCGCCATCAGCCACTTCTTCCGATTCTGGCTGTGGCTCACCACCGGCATGGTGACCCGGGAATGGGCGGCGATTCACCGAAAGCATCACGCCGAATGCGAAACCTCGGAAGACCCCCACAGCCCGCAGTTCCACGGCATCATGACAGTGCTGTTCAAGGGCGCCGAACTCTATCGCGTGGAAGCCCGGAATCCCGCAACGCTCGAGCAATACGGCCGCGGCACGCCGGACGACTGGATCGAGCGCAACCTGTATGCGAAGTACACCCGCCTCGGCATCGGCCTCATGCTGGGAATCGACATCGCCCTGTTCGGCCCGATCGGGCTCAGCATGTGGGCGGTGCAGATGCTATGGATACCGGTCTTCGCAGCGGGCGTGATCAACGGCATCGGTCACTATTGGGGCTACCGCAACTTCTCGCCCGACGACAACTCCAGCAATGTCGTTCCTTGGGGCATCCTGATTGGCGGCGAAGAACTCCACAACAACCATCACGCTTACGTCACCTCCGCCAGACTGTCGAACAAATGGTGGGAGTTCGACATCGGCTGGATGTACATCCGCATATTGGAGACTCTGCACCTTGCAAAGGTGCGCAGAGTTGCGCCGAGGATCCGCTATGACGCATCCAAGACTCAATGTGACGCGGGCACCCTGCAAGCTGTCGTCACTCACCGCTACGAGGTGCTGGCCAGGTTCGCCCGATCGCTGCGTCCGGTTGCCGTGAGAGAAATTTGCAGCCTCCGAGCCAGCGCGCTGCCCGGTTCGATGGACTTCAAGGCGCTGGACCCGGTCAAGTACCTGCTGCAAAGAGATGCGGCGCAATTGCCCGAACCGCAGCGCGCGGTCCTGAGACAAGCGCTGGACTCCAGCACCGTGCTGCGCACCATCTATTCGACACGGCAGGATCTCACTGCCCTATGGGGCCGATCCACTGCCACGAAGGAGCAGTTGGTGAAACAGTTGGAAGACTGGTGTCGGCAAGCCGAGGAAAGCGGCATCGGAGCGCTGCGTGACTTCTCTCGAACCCTGCGCTGCTACGACTCACTGAGAGGAGACATGAAATGACCTTGGGAACAATTCTGCTGATCGTCGTGATCCTGATGCTGGTGAGCGCAGTGCCAACCTGGCCTCACAGTCGGACATGGGGCTACGGCCCCAGCGGCGGCATCGGGCTGGTGTTGCTGGTCGTGGTCGTATTGCTGTTGATGGGAAAGATATAGCTCGGGCGAAGGCTCCTATGACTGGTCGTGACGAGGAAGCAGTCATAGATGCCTTCGCAACCCCTCCAGATCAATCACGGTAATCCCCCCGTACTCGATCCTCAACAGCCCCGCCTCCTTCAACCGATTCAGCGCCGCATTGCACCGCTGCCGCGACAGCCCCGACAGATTCGCGATCTCCTCCTGCGAGGTCTCCAGGTGCGTCTGCCCGAGCGGGTGCAGCCACGGATGAAAGAGCCCCGCCAGAGCCCGCGCCACCTGGCTGTCGGTATCGAGCAGCCGCTGCGCCGCGTAGTTGCCCATGAACCAGTGCAGCCGCTCGTTGATCTGCACGAGCAGGAAGTGATTGAAGCTCATCTGCGTGCTGTGCAGCCACTCGAAGGTGTCGATGGGCAGCACCGCGACGCGGCTGTCCCGCAGCGCGATGATGTCGGCGGTGCGCGGCACGGCGCGCAGCAGCGTCCCCTCGCCGAACCAGCTGCCGACCGACAGGCCGCCGAAGGTGACGGAACGGCCGTCGTCAGACGTGAGCGACCATTTGAGCAGCCCCTCCAGCGTGCCGTACCAATGCATCGGGGTCTCGCCGCGGCGGCACAGCGCGGCGCCGGCAGCGACGCGTTGCTCGCGCATGTCATCGAGCACGCGCGCCTGCGCCTCGCGCTCCAGTTGCGGAAACCAGCCGGACAGCTCCAGCAGCGCGGGGATCGAAAGGGACAGGGATTTTTTGTTGTCGTGATGCATGAACGCTCCAGCGCCTCGTAAACCCTGATCTCAAATGTCGTCGCGATGACTGCCTCGGCGCGGGCAGCCAAAAATAATAGCGCGCTGTTCACAGGAGAAACCTCATGTCGAAGCGCAAGGTGATCGTGACCATTGCCCCTACGGGCGGGATGGCGCACAAATCGCAGAACCCCCATCTCCCCACGCAACCCGCCGAGATCGCCGAAGACGTGGTGCGCTGCTGGAACGCCGGCGCCAGCGTGGCCGCGATCCACGCGCGCCGGCCCGACGATGGCGCAACGTGCAATGCCGACGTCTACCGCGACATCAACACGCGCATCCGCGCGGCGGGCTGCGACATCGTGATCAACAACTCCACGGGTGGTGGCGTGCACGGCGACATGGTCAAGCCGCTGCCGGGCAACCGCTGGGAGATTGCGTGGGAGGAGCGCATCAAGGGCATGGATGCAGGCGCCGAGATGTGCACGCTGGACGCGACCACGCTCAACCTCTCTTTCGAAGGCCGCGACATCCTGATGGACACGCCGCTCGGCAAGGGCCGCGAGCTGGCCGCCGGCATGAAGGCGCGCGGCATCAAGCCCGAGTGGGAGGTGTTCAGCCCCGCGCACATCCTGCAGGACACGACCACGCTGATCAACGAGGGGCTGGACGAGGAGCCCTACTTCATCAACCTGGTGATGAACGTGCATCGCAACTTCCAGAACGCGATGCCCTTCTCGCCGCGCCATCTGCAGATGATGGTGGACACGCTGCCCAAGGGCGCGATCTTCTGCGTGAGCGGCATCGGCCCTTCGCAGCTGGAGGCGAACATCAGCGCGCTGCTGCTCGGCGGCCATGCGCGCGTGGGGCTGGAAGACAACCTCTACTACCGGCAGGGCGAGCTGGCGACCAACCTGCAATTGACCGAACGCATCGTGCGGGTCATTCGCGAGATGGACATGGAGCCCGCGACCCCTGCGGAGGCACGCGAGATGATGGGCCTGCCGCGCCGTGGCTTGCCGGTGCCCGAGTTCGCGCCCGCCGCATCGCGGCGAGGGCAGTGATGAGCGCGGCGGCAGATCCGGTGAAGCGCGTGGCGGTCGTCGCCACCGGCGTGATCGGTGCGAGCTGGGCGGCGTACTTCCTCGCACGGGGCCTGGATGTGGATGCCACCGATCCCTCGCCCGGCGCGGAAGCGCGGCTGCGTGCGGCCGTCGCGCAGCACTGGCCGACGATGGAGCGCTTCGGGCTGGCCGAGGGTGCATCGGTGGAGCGGCTGCACTTTCACGACCGGCTCGAAGACGCGGTGGCCGCTGCCGACTTCGTGCAGGAGAACGGGCCGGAGCGCATCGACATCAAGATCGAACTGTTCCGCCGCATGGACGCGGCAGCGGCGCCGCGCACGCTGCTCGCCTCCAGCTCCTCGGGGCTGGCGATCACCGGCGTGCAGTCCGCATGCCGTCACCCGGAGGGCGTGGTGCTCGGGCACCCCTTCAATCCGCCGCACCTGATTCCGTTGGTGGAGGTAGTGGGCGGCGAGCACACATCGGCTGACACCATCGAGCGCACGATGGCCTTCTACAGCGCGATCGGCAAGCGACCGATCCACGTGAAGCGCGAGGTCAAGGGCCACATCGCAAACAGGCTGCAGGCGGCGCTGTGGCGCGAGGCTTTCCATTTGGTGGACCAGGGAGTGGCGTCCGTGGCAGATATCGACACGGCGATCGCGCACGGGCCGGGCTTGCGCTGGGCGCTGATGGGGCCGTTCATGAACCTGCATCTGTCGGGTGGCGCGGGCGGCATTGCGCACGTGCTGGACCATCTGGGCGGGCCGATCGAGGACTGGTGGCGCGACCTCGGTGCGCCGACGATGACCGCCGAGCTCAAGCAGCGGGTTGTTGAAGGCGTAGCAGCGGAACTCGGCGCACGACGCATCGGCGAACTGGAATCGACCCGCGACACCCTGCTGTTGAACCTGATTCACGACAAGACGACCAGCGGCACACTCGAATGACAACGGACGGCTGGCCTTGCGCTTCGCACGGCCGACCATCTCAGGAGACAAGTGCATGACCACTCCCGGCTTCTTCGAAGACGAAAGCCAGCTCGCACCGCCACGCACGGTCCGTATCGATTTCGACGACGGCTCCTTCGCGCTGCGTTCGCCGGTCGCGCTCAAGCCCTACGCGCGCTGCATCGGCGAGTGGCTGGAGCGCTGGGCACGTGAAACGCCCGACGCGCTGGCGCTGGCAGAGCGCGACGACAGCGGCGAAGGATGGCGTCAACTCGATTACCGCGCATTGCGCCGTGCCGTGGGCGCGGTGGCGCAGAGCCTGCTCGACATGGGCATTGCGAAGCACCGGCCGGTGGTGATCCTGTCGGACAACGCGATCGACCATGCGGTGCTGATGCTCGCGACGATGCACATCGGCCGCACGGCGTGTTCGCTGTCCAGTGCGTACTCGCGCATGGCGAAGGACCCGACGCGGCTGCACGGCATTTTGCGCACGCTCGATCCGGCGTTGATCTACGCGTCGGACGCCAACGTGTACGGGCCGGCACTGTCCGGCTGCGATGTCGATGCGGTGAAGGTGTTCAGCCGCCATGCCGACACGCACACCGGCGCCTTGCCCTTCGACCCCTTGATGCAGACGGAAGAGACGCCGGCCGTCATGCAGGCCTTCGAGGCGATCCTCCCCGACGACCATGCCAAGTACCTGCTGACCTCCGGCTCCACCGGCAAGCCGAAGGTGGTGATCAACACGCACCGCATGCTGTGCGCCAACCAGCAGATGATGGCCCAGACCTGGCGCTTCCTCGACGAGGAGAAGCCGGTGCTGGTCGACTGGCTGCCCTGGAGCCACACCTTCGGCGCGAACCACAACTTCAACATGGTGCTGTGCCATGGTGGCGCGCTCTATATCGACGAGGGGCGGCCGGCGCCGGGGCTGATCGAGAAGACGGTGCGCAATCTGCGCGAGGTGCGACCGACGCTGCTGTTCAACGTGCCGCGGGGCTACGACATGCTGCTGCCTTTCCTCGAAGCGGACGATGCGTTGGCTGCAGAGGTCATGTCGCGCTTGCGGCTGGCCTTCTATGCAGCCGCGGCTCTGGCGCCTTCGACCTGGCAGCGGCTGGAGGCCGTCGCCCGGCGTGCGCGCCCCGAGCGGCCGCTGTGGCTCACGACATCCTGGGGCGCAACCGAGACCTCGCCGGCCATCACCACGGCCCATTGGCGGTTCGATGGCGCGGGCTGCATCGGTGCGCCCCTGCCTGGGCTGGAGCTGAAGTTCGTGCCCAACGGCGACAAGCTGGAGATGCGGGTCAAGGGCGTGTCGGTGTTTCCCGGCTATCGCAATGCGCCACGTGAAACGTCGGCGGCCTTCGACGACGAGGGCTACTACCGGATCGGCGATGCGGGCTTTCTGGCGGACACGCAGCGGCCCGAACGCGGCGTGATGTTCCACGGCCGCGTGGCGGAAGACTTCAAGCTCACGAGCGGCACGTGGGTGTCGGTGGGCACGCTGCGCGTCGATCTGGTCTCGCGGCTCGCGCCGCTGGCGCAGGACATCGTGATCACCGGCCACGACCGCGATGAGATCGGCATGCTGGTCTTTCCGAGCCCGCAAGGCGGGTCGCGGCCGCGCGAAGAATGGCACGCCGCGCTGCAGCGTGTGATGCGAGAGTTGCGAGACGCGGGCGGCGGCTCGTCGCAATGCCCCGTCCGGGCGCTGGTGCTTTCCGCACCGCCGGATATCGATGCGGGAGAGATCACCGACAAGGGCTACGTCAACCAGCGGGCCGTGCTGGCGCGGCGCGCGCCGGAGGTCGAGCGGCTGCATGGCGCCGGCGATCCGGAGGTCGTGCGGGTCGACTGAAGGGGCGCGGTGCGCGTCGACCGCTGGCTAGAATCGAAAAAGATCGCCAGCTAAAAGGATTCGACGTGAGAAGGTGGCTCGTGTTGCTTGGCCTCGTGGGGTGCCAGGTTGAGGCTCAGACCGTTTGGTTCACCGTGACAGGCAATCCGCGCGATGCATCCGTGGATACGGTGGAGGTCGACCCGGTCGCGATCCAGACCCACGGCGCGCAGAAGACCATGAACGTGCGCGTGAGTCGGGCAACGGAAAGGCTCAACTGGGAGAAGGTGCCCTACCGCTCGTACGAGTCGCAGGTCGTCTTCGACTGCCGTGCGCGCAAGGCCGAGTACCTCTTCGCGGCCTTCTACCCGGTGCCGCTGTGGCAAGGGCAGCCGCACAAGGTCACCGACTACGCGAACGATCGCCGGCCCATGCGCTTCCTCGACGTCGAGCCCAATCCCACGAACCGCATCATTCGCGCAGCCTGCCGCGCCACTGCCGGCTAGGGTCGAAGCCAGCCAGAGGCCAGGCCGGACGGGCTCATGACTGCATCGATCTCCCTGGTGCTGTTCGACCTGGATGGCGTGCTCTGCCACTACGACCGGTCGGTGCGCGTCGACCGTCTGGCCTCGTCGACGCTCCAGAGCACCGAAGCGGTGCGCCATGCCATCTGGGGAACCGGACTGGAGTCACGCGCGGACGCGGGCCTGATCGGCGATGAGGACTACCTCGACGAGTTGGGCCGGCTCCTGGGAAGCCCCGTGACGCTCGACGCCTGGCTGGACGCGCGGCGTGCGGCCATGACGCTGGATGCGGAGGTGCTCGGGATGGCGCGGACTGTCTCCACGCGCTGCAGGATCGCGATCCTCACCAACAACTGCCGCCTGCTCGCCCTGCACATGGACAGGCTCTGCCCCGAAGTGGCGGCGCTGTTCGGCGACACGATCCACGCCACGGCCTCGTTCGGCGCGACGAAGCCAGCGCCGCAGGCTTATCTGCGCTGCGTGGAGGCATTGAGCGTGTCGCCCGGCGAGACGCTGTTCATCGACGATGTCGAAGCCAATGTGGTCGGTGCGTTGCGCGCCGGTCTGCAGGCGTACGAGTTCACCGATGCGGCCGCGCTGGCCCTGGAGTTGGAGGCTCGCGAACTGGCCTAGAGGTGACGTTAAATCGCCACGCTACCGGGTGACCTCGTCGAGGCCCGTCGCTAGGATGGGGCGCTCGACCAGAAAGGCATGCCCATGCTTCAGCCGGTAGACGCATTCCCTCGGAGAGCGGTGGCGATAGCCGCGGCGATGCTTGCCTGTTCTGCGGGATCGACGTTCGCGGATGTCACCGTGAGCGGAAGCTACACGAGCACCGTTCAGCTCGACAGCCAGAACAACCCGAACAGCAGCCAGTTCGTCAATGTGCTGCCGAACACCACGGTGAGCGTGAACAGTGGGCAGGCACTGTTCGGACAGAACCGAGCCTGGCAAGTCAACAACAACGGGAGCCTGACGAGTCTCGACGCCAACACCTACGCCGTGTATCTGCAAGCAGGTACCCGGCTGGCGAATCAGGTCGCTGGCTCGGTCAGCGGGGTCGGCGGCGGGCTGACCATCGTCAACGCGCAAGGCGCGCTGGACAACTACGGATCGATCAATGCCTCGGTGGGCCCCGGTGTTCAGTTCCGGGCGGGAGGAACCGTGACCAACGAGGCGGGAGGCCTGATCGCCGGCGGCACCCATGGCATCTACCTCCTCAACGCGAACGATGCCGCGACCAACAGCGGAACCATCACGGCCAGCAATGGCGCCGGTGTGCGACTGGAAGGCGGCAACCTCAACTTCCAGAATACCGCGGGCGCACGGGTGAGCGGCACGGCCTACGGCGTGCAGTTCGTCAATGGCTCGCAGACGATGAGCAATACCGGCACGGTTCAAGCCAGTGGCGGCATCGGCGTGGACTTCAGCACCGGCGGTCAGCTCGTCAACGCGGCGGGCGCATTGATCAGCGGGGCGACGTACGGTGTCCACACGCGAAACGGCTCTGCCGACATCACGACGGCCGGCACGATCAGAGGGGGCACCGCGTCCGTCTGGTTCGAAACGGGCAATGGCAAGCTGACGATGCAGACGGGCGGCTTGCTCGATGGGCCTGCTCTCGGTGGCGGCACGAGCCGCGTCATTTTTCAGGGCGCCGGCTCGGCACGCAACGACTTCCTCAGCTTCGGAGCCCTCGACATGGTCGGGGATCGCTGGACGCTGCTCGGAAGGACCGAGGCAAAGACAAGCACGGTCAGCACCGGCGTGCTCGCCATCGGGGCGCCAGGCAACGCAGGAGCAGTGCTGATCGCAGACACCATCACGGTCGGACCTCTGGCATCGCTCGCGGCCTACGACAGCCGGCTGACCGGTGCGCTCACCAACAATGGGTACGTCTACGTCGGAAGGGGCTTTGCCTATCCGGACGCCACGCTGCCGTCCATCGTGCAGTTGGATGGCTCGATGGTGAACAAAGGCGTGATCGCCATGACCGGAGGACTGCAGTTCGGCAATGTGCTGCTCGTTTCCGGCAACTACCAGGGCGGCGTCGGGAGCAAGCTGTTGATGGGTGCGCTGCTCGATGAGGAACTTCAAGGCCCGATCTCGGCGCAGATCACCGATCGGCTTCTCGTGCGCGGCAATGCGAGCGGCGCCACGCTGGTCAACTTCGCTACGCTGATCGATCCTTCTCCGGCGACCCGTCAGGCCCTGATCGATGCGGCCAATCGCGTTGCGGGAAGCCGCGTCACGCGGAACGTGCTCGGCGCAGAAAGCGTGGACGACGTCTTGCCGGACACCGGCGTCTCCATCATCCAGGTCGCCGGAAGTTCGACACCGACCACTTTCCTTCTGGAGCATGGGTACGTGACGGGCGGCACACCCTACCAATACAGGCTTTACCCCTTTGGACCGGGCTCGCAGAACGGCGCGGCAGCGCCATCGCAGAGTCTTGTCGGGAATCCGACTGGCTACTGGGACTACCGGCTCACGCGGCCGATTGGGAGCAGCATTCCGGAGCCGCCACCGCCGCCACCGCCGCCACCACCGCCCGGCCCCCCTCCGCCCCCACCGGCACCGCCTCCCCCGGTTCCCGCGCCTGAGCCGCCTCCGCCGTCTCCCGCACCTGAACCGCCTCTGCCGCCTCTGCCGCCACCTCCGCGCCCGGATGTCGACAAGCCCGAGACCATCTCCGACTTCGAACGCCCACTGGTCGCGCCACAGGTCGCTTCCTACCTGACGATGTCGGGTGCCATGCTCAATGCCGGCCTGCAGGACCTGGACAGCCTGCATCGAAGGCTGGGTGAAGTTCGCGATTCGGAGCGCATGGGCGCCCTTGGGCAGTTCGAGGGCTTTGCCCGCATCTATGGCTCGTCATTCGACTACCGGACGAACCTCAGCTTTGGCAACTACGGCTTCGATGCGAAGCAGGACTACACCGCCTTCCAGGTGGGCGGCAGTGCGCTGCTCAGAAAGGACGATGCGGGCGTATGGCGAGTGGGAGGCGCGCTGAGCCTTGGCAAGTCGAAGCTGTCTCCCGACGCGCCCCTGGATGGCGCCAGCGAAACGAACGCCGATACACGCACCCTGTCGGCGATCGCGACCTACCTGGATCGCCAGGGTTGGTACGCGGACTTCATCCTGTCCGCGGGCGATCTCAAGTCCAGGACAACATCGGCGGCCTATTTCGGCGGCGATGTCGCCAACTCCGACGGGCGCACCTATGCGGCCTCGGCCGAGGTCGGCTACCCCCTCCCCATCGCGTCCACGGGCTTCGAGATCGAGCCTCAACTCCAGTACGTCTGGCAGCAGGTCCGGTTCGACGACTTCAGGGATGCCGACGGCATCAATACCAGCCTTGGGAACCAGCGCCAGAGCGTTTGGCGTGTCGGCGCGCGACTGACGCGTCCGATCGAGACGGGATCGGGTACGCGCGTGACGCCCTATCTCAAGCTGAACTATCTCTATGGCGCGAGCGACCCCGGGACCGTTGTGATCGGAGCCACCAACTTCCAACTCGGCAAGTTCGGAAGCGGCTGGCAGGTCGGTGGTGGGGTGAGCGGGATGGTGAGCAAGCGACTCTCCGTCTACGCGGACGTCGCCTGGCAGCAAAACACCGGCACGGCCGGCTGGAAGAACTGGCTATTCAGCGGCGGGCTTCGCTACGCGTTTGGAGGCCCCTGAGCTTCACCGCGAGGACGTGCCCCCCGGCGGGAAGCCGGCAAACAGCCTGTCGAGCGCCGATTGCACCGCGGCGTTCACGCGCGAGGGATCGTCGGGCAGGACCCCGCTGGCGCTGCCGCGCCAGACCGCCCGCTTGGTGCGCGCGTCGAACATGTCGACCACCAGCGTGCCCTTTTCATAGTTGTCGACCGACATCGTCGCGTAGCCCGGCCAGCCGCTGCCGATGCCGAGCCAGTTGAGGTCGTGGCCGATGCCACTGTAGAAGTTGTTGAAGGTCTGGCCCTGCACGCGGGTCACGTGCGCTGCGACATGCACGTCGCCTTCGGCGACGCGTTGCCATCCCGCGGCCTGCAGCCGTGCGTCGATGCCCGCGACGACGCTCTGGGGCATCACGGATTCGCTGCCGCTTCCGGATGTGATCCAGCTGTAGCTGCGAAAGCTGCCGAACTGGGCCTTGGGGTCGAAGTCGGTCTTGACCGTCGCCGTGTTCGCGCAGGCTGCCAGCAGCGTGGCGGCAAGGACGACGACAAGGAATCTTCCAATCATGTTCGCTCCAGTGTTGAGTCCGGTTGGCAGGCAGGCGGCGGGTTCGCCGCTCGAATCATGTTAACGCCCGCTCGATCTACCCGGCCCGGCCCAGGACCAGCGACACGTGGAAGCCGACGCCGCGCCGGGCCAGTCCCTGCGACACCGCGACGCATCCACCCATGCGCGAGACCGCCTGCTTGACGATCGCCAGCCCGAGCCCTGAGCCGGGTGTGTCGTGGCCCACGCCGCGGTGGAAGCGCTCGAACACGCGCTCGTGGTCCGACTCGGCGATGCCGGGTCCGTCGTCTTCGACGGACAGGGTCAGGCGCTCGTCATCGCTGCGCAGCGTGACCACCACCTGAGCACCGTCGTGCACGTAGCGGATCGCGTTGTTCAACAGGTTCTCCAGGATCGACTGGAACGCGGGCACGTCGATCTGCGCTTCGAGGCTGTCGGGCGCGTCGAGCGTCAACTCGATGCCGCGTGCCAGTGCCCGCGGCGCCGCCTGGGCGAGGATCTGACGCGCCCATTGCGCCACGTCGACGGATTTCGGCAACCGCCGATGCGCGTCGTCCAGCGAGGCGAGTTCTAGCAATTGCTGCGTCAGGTGGGAGGCACGCTCGATGGCCTGTTCCAAGTGCACCTGCGCGCGCTCCCGCTCCTCGCTGCTGCCTGCGCCGGAAAGCGCATGCGCCTGGGCGGCGATGACCGCCATCGGAGTTCGGAGCTCGTGGGCCGCGTCATGCACGAAGGCGCGTTCACGCTCCATCGTGCCTCGGAGCTGGGCCAGCATGCGCTCCAGTGCCGCGATGAGCGGTTTGAGCTCCGCGTACTTCGGATCCATGCCGATGGGCGAGAGATCGGCCGTGCCGCGTTCGGCAATGCGATCGGCCAGCCGCTGCAACGGGCGCAGCCCGAGCTTCACCGCCAGCCAGACCGGCAGCAGGATCAGCGGAAAGGCCAGCAGCAGGTACGGCAGCACGCGCCCCGCATTGCGCTCGAGGATCCACATGCCGGTGATCCGGGGCTCTGCCAGCTGCAGCGACCAGCGCCCGGTGTCACGTCGATAGACCCAGTAGGTCTGGCCGTCGATCTGCTGGTCGATCACCTCGCCCTGCCGTCCGTCCAGAACTTGCCTGCCCAGCGCGGGCGACGCGTGGATCAATTCGCCCTGCCGGTCGCGCAGTTCCATCAGCACGCTGCCGGCGGGGTTGCCGCTGATGCGCAGGGTCTGGAACTGGGTGGCCGTGGCGGTCATCACCACGCCGGCTTCGGCGTCGTCCCGGACCTCCGCCAGCGCCGCCGTGAGCGCCCGCCCCAGCTTCTTCAGGCCCTGGTCCACGGCGAGCGCCTGTCGGAACTCGATGTAGATGTACGCCAGCAGCGCCAGCCAGACCAGGAAGAACGCGCCCAGCAGGGCAAGCACTACGCGCTGAACGATGGTCGGGCGGGCGAGGAGCAGGTGCGGCACGCGGCGATTGTGGGTCACCGAAGCTTGGGCTTCGCCAAGCTTCGGCTCTCAGAGGGGTAAAGTGAGCACTGGCTCGGTTTCGATGCACGACTCGCCGGCCTTTGTTGCACAGGCGACAGGGCGCGGCAAACTAAATGAACGGTACCGTATCCTAAAGACTCCCCTAACCTGAACTGATGAGACTTTGATGATGAAGACAAGACTGTTTGCGCTGGCCGCGGTTGCCGCATTGGGATCGGGCAGCGCACTGGCACAAAAGGCTGGCGACTGGCAAGTCGGCGCCGGCTGGCTCCATTTCGCACCCCAGGATTCGAGCGAACCCCTGACCTTCACGGCGCCGCGCCCCGCCGTCGTGCCCGGTTCCGGCGCCAGCGTCGACAGCTCCGACACGCTAGGCCTCAACGCCCAGTATTTCATCGACAGCCACTGGGCGGTCGAAGGCGTGATCGGCGTTCCGCCGAAGTTCAGGCTCCAGGGCACCGGCACGCTGGGCCCGATCGGCGAACTCGGTGAAGCACGCCAATGGAGTCCGACGCTGCTGGCCAAGTACTACTTCCTCGAGGGCGACGCCAAGCTGCGTCCCTTCGTCGGCCTGGGCGCGACCTACGTCTGGTACAGCGACGTGAAGCTCACCCCCGGCTTGCAGGGCGCCCTGGCCAGCCGCGTGGGCATTCCCGCCGGCAGGTCGGCCACCACGGCCGACCTCGACAGCTCTTTCGCCCCGGTGTTCAATCTCGGCGCCGCCTACCAGTTCGACCAGCACTGGGGCATGTCCTTCTCGGTGTCGTACATCCCGCTGAAGACCACGGCCAAACTGACGACCACGGTGGCAGGCGTGCCGGTCGCCATGAGCGAGTCGCGCCTCAAGGTCAATCCGATCGTTCCGTACCTGTCGGTGACCTACAAGTTCTAAGCCTCCGACTGGGACGCGTTCCGGGACGCAGCGCTACCGAAGCACGAGCACGGGCAATGACGAGTAGGTCAGCACGTGCTGCGTCTCGCTGCCGAGCAGCAGGCGACCGAGCCCGTTGCGGCCGTGCGAAGCCATCACGATCAACTCGCTCTGCTGTTTCTCGGCGGCCACGATGATGGCGTCCGCCACCTGGCTGGAATGGCTCACCAGTGCACGGCAGGACACGCCGCGCGCGAGGGCACGCGCGCCGATGGCATCGACCAGCGCCTGCGCCCTTTCGAGGCGCCGTCGATCGGTGTCATCGGCGGCCACGTTGTTCATCGCGCCGTCCATGTAGCTCTTGGGCTCCCGTCGGGCCACGGTGAAGGCGACCAGCTCGGCGCCATGGTGCCGGGCCAGGCCGATGGCGCTCTCGACGGCCTTCTCCGACAGTTCGGAGCCGTCGGTCGCGACCAGGATCTTCTTGAACATGATGGGCTCTCCTGATGGGAAGAACCCAGTGTTGGACAGATGGACCCGTGTCGTGTTGACCGCGATCAACCTGAGGCCTCAACGGCACCAGATCGCGATCTGGTCTTGCAGGTCCATCCACACCGCCTGCAGGGCCATCGCGGCGAGCAACGCACCGGCGAGCCGCGTGCCCCAGTGCTGCGGCACCCCGCCTGACCCCGAGCACAGGCGCCGCCAGAGGTAGGGCGCGAGCAGCAGCGACAGCGCACTGCCTGCGGCGAACAGCGCCATGACGCCGGCGCCCGCGAGCACCCCATTGGCCAGCGCAGCGAGCATCAGTGCCGAGTACAGCAGGCCGCAGGGCATCGCGACCCACAGCGCCCCGCTCGCCAGCACACCGAGGGCGCTGCGGCCGGGCAAGCGCTGCGCGCGCCCTGCGGCCCAGCGTGCAATGCGGCTTGCCCACAGCGGCTGCCGGCCGGTCGCCGCGAGCAGCAGTCCCCAGGCGAACACGAACACGTGCAGCAGCATCCACGCAGGGCGCAGCGCGGCGACCTGCCCGCTGGCGAGCGCGAGGCCCTCGGCCGCAGCGGCCGCGACGGCGCCTGCGCTGGCGTAGCCGAGTACACGCCCCACGTGGAACCACGCACCCGCGGGCACGGAGGGCTGCGCGGCCGCGATGGGTGCGGCGCCACCTGAGGGCACGACGCGCACGATACGGACCACTCCCTCGCATGCGGCCCCGCACATGGCCACGCAGTGCGGGCCGCCGCCCACGCCCATCAGGAACGCGGTACCGAGCAGCGCCGCCTGCATGGGATCAGACGATGCGCGAGAAGCGCGTCTTGCGGTCGGCCTGCAGGTAGCGGTCGAACACCATCGCGATCGCGCGCACGAAGAACCACCCGAGCGGCGTGACTTCGATGTCGCGTTGGCTCATGCGCACGAAGCCCTCGGCCGCAAGCAAATCGAGCGCCGCGAGTTCGGCGGCGAAGAAATGCCGGAAGTCGATCAGATGCGCCGCGCCGATGGCCTCGAAGTCGACCCTCCCCTGGCACATGATCGCCATGATGACCGCGCGCCGCAGCACGTCGTCGCGCGACAGCGCCAGGCCGCGCACCACGGGCAGCCGGCCCTGGTCGAGCAGGTCGTAGTACTCCTCGAGCGTCTTCGCGTTCTGGCTGTACGTGGCGCCGACACGGCCGATGGCCGACACGCCGAGCGCCACCAGATCGCAGTCCGGCTGCGTGCTGTAGCCCTGGAAATTGCGATGCAACCTGCCCTGCCGCTTGGCCACCGCGAGCGCGTCGTCCGGCAGCGCGAAGTGGTCCATGCCGATGTAGACATAACCCGCCGCGGTGAACGCGGCGATCGAGCGCGACAGCATCTCGACCTTGGCCGCTGCGTCGGGCAGCGATTCGGTCGCGATGCGGCGCTGCGGCTTGAAGCGTTCGGGCAGGTGCGCGTAGGCATAGAGCGCGATGCGGTCGGGCCGCAGCGCGCAGACCTGCTCCAGCGTGCGGTCGAAGGACGCGGCGCTCTGCTGCGGCAGGCCGTAGATCAGGTCGACGTTGACCGAGTCGAAGCCGAGGCTGCGCGCATCCAGCATCAGGTCGAACACCTGCCCGGCAGGCTGGATGCGGTGCACCGCACGCTGCACCTCGGGGTCGAAATCCTGCACGCCGAAGCTCAGGCGGTTGAAGCCGAGTTCGGCCAGCGTCGCGAGCCGCTGGCGGTCGACGGTGCGCGGATCGATCTCGATCGAATGCTCGCCGTCCTCGGTCAGCGTGAAGTTGTCTCGCAGCAGCGCCATGAGTTCGCGCAGGCCGTCGTCATCGAGGAAGGTCGGCGTGCCGCCGCCCAGGTGCAGCTGGCGGACCATGGCGCCGCGGCCCAGCTTTTCGACCTGCAGCGAGACCTCGCGCGCCAGGTAGTCCAGGTACTCGCGGCCCTTGCCCTTGTGGCGGGTCACGATCTTGTTGCAGGCGCAGTAGTAGCAGAGCGATTCGCAGAACGGGATGTGCACGTACAGCGAGAGCGCACGCGCACCGGCGCCGGCCCCGCCGCGCTGCTCGAGCACCTGCGCGTAGGTGTCGGCGGCGAAGGCGTCGACAAAACGGTCGGCTGTGGGGTAGGAGGTGTAGCGCGGACCGGGGATGTCGAAACGCCTCAGCGCGGAGGGCGACGGCATCGCAAAGGTCGGCGTGCGGGCTGGAGCGGGGGCAGGGAGCATCGCGTACGGCGGAAAACGGTGGGAAACTGCAGGCAATGAGCCACTATGGCCCCGACCCGGCCCGCAAACCTTGATCTGCATCAAGCATGGCGCTCGCCCGCCGCCCGACAATGCGCGCACGACCCCTGACTGCATCCATGACACCTCAACACATCAAGGTCGCCTGCTCCAACTGCAATCTGCGTGAGCTGTGCATGCCGGTGGGCCTCAGTCCGAGCGAGCTGCAGCGCATCGATGACCTCGTCGCCACGCGGCGCAAGGTCAAGCGGCGCGAAACGCTGTTCCACAATGGCGAGGACTTCACATCGCTCTACGCCATCCGCACCGGCGTGTTCAAGACCCGCCTCGCGAGCGAGGACGGGCGCGAGCAGGTCACCGGCTTCCAGATGGCGGGCGAGATCATCGGTCTCGACGGCATCGTCAGCGGCCACCACAGCTGCGACGCCGTGGCGCTGGAGGATTCGGAGGTGTGCACGATGCCCTTCGACCGCATCGAGGAGCTATCACGCGAAGTCACGGCGCTGCAGCGCCACGTGCACCAGATCATGAGCCGCGAGATCGTGCGCGAGCAAGGCGTGATGCTGCTGCTGGGCAGCATGCGCGCCGAGGAACGTCTGGCCGCCTTCCTGCTGAACCTGGTGCAGCGTCTGCACGCGCGCGGCTTCTCGCGTTCGGAACTGGTGCTGCGCATGACGCGTGAGGAAATCGGCAGCTATCTGGGGCTCAAGCTGGAGACCGTGAGTCGCACCTTGTCGAAGTTCGCGGCCGATGGCCTGGTCGAGGTCGAGCAGCGCAATGTCCGCATCGTCGACCCCGATGCGCTACACCGCATCGTCAATCCTCCGGGCTGCTGAGCCCCGCTCTCAGTTCCTGGCTGGCACTGCCAAGTCGATCCCCGGCGTGGCCGCGTGATTTCGCCCGGCCACCGCCGGCATCAGCTTCTTGTCGACCAGCGTTCGGTTGATCTCCACGCCCTTGCGGTAGTAGTCCGGGTCCACCACCGGATCGGGCGTGCCCAGCGCCAGCCACAGCGTGACGAAGCTGGCGACGACGACCACGGCGGGCCCGCCTATCACCATCCACACCAGGGGAAAGCGCCACCACCGCGGGCCGGACGAGGTTGCGTCGTCTTTGCGATTGCTGTCGGTCATTTTTGATCCTTCGGGAGAGCGCGGCTTCATCGGGGAACCAGGAACACGGCCTTCTCGGACACGTGGCCCCGGCCGTCCTCCGAGTGGACGTCGAAATACACCTCGTGCGAACCGGCCGCCGCCGCGCCGAAGGGCAGCCGCAGGCGCACCGCCACCCAGCGCGATTCCGCGGGCGCGACATCGACGAGCGGCTCCGAGGCCACCTCCAGGCGATCGAGGCCGCTGGCCTCGATGCGGTAGCGCTGCATCTCTTCGGTCGCGTTCATGATCTGCAGGCGGTACACGTTCTCGATCTGGCCGCCGTCGACGATGCGCGCCAGCGCGGCGCGGTCGCGCACCACGTCGACCTTCAGCGGCATGCGCGCCACGAGACTGGCGAACAGGCCGATGGACAACGCCGCGAGCAGCGCACCGTAGACCAGCACGCGGGGCCGCAGCACGCGCTGCAGAACCTGGCGCGACGTCCAGCGGTTGGCCATGCCGTTCTGGGTCGCGTAGCGGATCAGGCCCGGCGGCTGCGCCGTCTTCTTCATCACGATGTTGCACGCATCGACGCAGAGCCCGCAGCCGATGCATTCCTGCTGCAGGCCGTTGCGGATGTCGATGCCCGTGGGGCACACCTGAACGCACAGCTTGCAGTCGACGCAGTGGCCGAGTGCGGGCGCGCTGTCGGCGCGTCCCTTCGCGGGCACGCCGCGGGGTTCGCCGACAGCCGCGTCGTAGCTGACGATCAGCGTGTCGCGATCGAACATCGCGCTCTGGAAGCGCGCATAGGGACACATGTACTTGCACACCTGCTCGCGCATGAAGCCCGCATTGCCGTAGGTCGCGAAGCCGTAGAACAGCACCCAGAAGATCTCCCAGGAACCCATGGTGGCGTGCAGCAGGGACACGCCCAGCTCGCGGATCGGCGTGAAGTAGCCCACGAAGCTGAAGCCGGTCCACAGGCCGATCGCGATCCACACCGCATGCTTGAAGCACTTCTTGATCACCTTCTCGGTCGAGAACCCGCCCTTGTCCATGCGCATGCGCACAATGCGGCTGCCTTCGATTCTCTGCTCCACCCACATGTAGATCTGGGAGTAGACCGTCTGCGGGCAGGCATAGCCGCACCACAGCCGACCCGCCACTGCGGTGAAGAGAAACAGCGACAGCGCCGAGACCACCAGCAGGCCAGTGAGGTAGATCAGGTCCTGCGGATAGAGCACCAGCCCGAAGATGAAGAAGCGCCGCGCGGAGAGGTCGAACAGCACCGCCTGGCGCTGGCCCCATTCGAGCCAGGGCAGCCCGTAGAACACGAGCTGGGTCACGAACACCATGGCCCAGCGCCAACGCGCGAAGACTCCGCTGACGCTGCGCGTGTAGACCTTCTGGTGGGCGGCGTAGAGGCCGACGCCCTTCTCTTCGGCCTTGGCGGCCGGAACGATGGGGATCACCTGATGCACGCGGCTCATGGCACGGGTCCGGTCACTGGGCCGCCGCGACGTCCGGCTTGCTCGACAGGCCCCAGACGTAGGCGGTCAGCACGTGGATCTGCGCTTCGGTCAGGCGCCCCTGCTGCGCCGGCATCTGGTTGGTCTTGCCGCCGTTGACGATCGCGATGATCGCCTCCTGGCCGTAGCCGTGCAGCCAGATCTTGTCGGCCAGGTTCGGCGCGCCGACCGCGGTGTTGCCGACGCCGCCGATGCCGTGGCAGGCGGCGCAGGCAGTGAACTTGCTCTTGCCGAGGCCCGCGCGCACCGAGTCGTGCGGGCTGCCCGACAGGCTCAGGACGTAGTTCGCGAGGTTCTTCACGTCGTCCGCCGAGCCTACCGCCTCGCCCATCGGCGGCATCACGCCGGTGCGGCCGTGGGTGATGGTCTCGCGGATCTTCTCGGGTGTGCCGCCGTGCAGCCAGTCGCGATCGGTCAGGTTCGGGAAGCCCCTGCTGCCACGCGCGTCGGAGGCATGGCACTGCGCGCAGTTGTTGAGGAACAGGCGCTCGCCGATCGCCATGGCGCCGGGATCGGTGGCCAGGCGCTCGACGGGCTCGGAGGTGTAGGCGGCATAGACCGGCGTCAGCTCGGTGTTCGCCTGCTCCATCTCCTTCGCATACTCGCCCGAGGTGGTCCAGGAGAGTGTGCCGCGGTAGCTGCCCAGACCCGGAAACACGGCCAGGTAGCCGAGGCCGAAGACGATGGTCAGGACGAACAGGCCCATCCACCAGCGCGGCATCGGGTTGTTCATCTCGCGCAGGTCTTCGTCCCAGACGTGGCCGGTGGTGTTGTCCCCGGTGGACGGCCCCCGGAAGCGCGCGGTGAGCCAGAGCAGGAGCCCGCAGGCCAGGATGCTGCCGACCGCGATGACGGTGACGAACTGCGACCAGAAGTCGTTGATGAAATCGCTCACGACGGGTCCTCCTCGAAGGGCAGTCGAGCAGCCTCCTCGAAGGCTTTCGCACGGCGGCCCGAGAATGCCCAGGCCAGGATGCCGATGAAGCAGGCGAACGACGCCAGCGTGGCCGCGATCCGCAGAGTGGTGATGCTGTCCATCGCGCTTGTCCTTTACTTGAGTGCCAGGCCGAGCGACTGCAGGTAGGCCACCATGGCATCCATTTCGGTCTTGCCCTTGACCTCGACGGCGGCCGCGGCGATCTGCTCGTCGGTGTAGGGCACGCCGACCCGCCGCAGCGCGGTCATGTGGGTCGCGGACTGCGTGGCGTCGAGCGGCGTCTTCTCGAGCCAGCCATAGGCAGGCATGTTCGACTCGGGCACCACGTCGCGCGGGTTGTTCAGGTGAATGCGGTGCCACTCGTCGCTGTACTTGCCGCCCACGCGGTGCAGATCGGGACCGGTGCGCTTGCTTCCCCACTGGAAGGGGTGGTCGTAGACGAACTCGCCGGCCACGGAGTAGTGGCCATAGCGCAGCGTCTCGGCGCGGAACGGCCGGATCATCTGCGAGTGGCAGTTGTAGCAGCCTTCGCGCACGTAGATGTCGCGGCCGGCCAGTTGCAGCGGTGTCAGCGGCTGGACGCCCTGCACCGCCTCGGTGGTCGACTTCTGGAAGAACAACGGCACGATCTCGACCAGGCCGCCGACCGCGATCACCAGCAGGATCAGCACGATCATCAGGAAGTTGTTGGTCTCGATCTTCTGGTGCGAGAAGCCGGACCCTGGATTGTTCGAACTCATGGCGTGGTCCTCAGGCGTGGGCGATGGCGGTCTGCGGGATCGGCGATGGCCTGCTGAAGCCTGCGATCACCGTCATCCAGACGTTCCAGGCCATCACGAGCATGCCGCCCAGGTACAGCACGCCGCCGAGCACGCGCACCACGTAGTACGGATAGGTGGCCTTCACGCTTTCGACGAAGGTGTAGGTGAGCGTGCCGTCGACATTGACCGAGCGCCACATCAGCCCTTGCATGACGCCGGCGATCCACATCGCTGCGATGTAGAGCACGATGCCGATGGTCGACATCCAGAAGTGCAGCTCGATGGCCTTCACACTGAACATCTCGGTGCGGCCGTACATGCGCGGGATCAGGTAGTAGAGCGAGCCCATCGAGATGAGGCCGACCCAGCCGAGGGCGCCGGAATGCACGTGGCCGACGGTCCAATCGGTGTAGTGCGAGAGCGCGTTGACCGTCTTGATCGACATCATCGGACCCTCGAAAGTCGCCATGCCGTAGAAGGACAGCGAGACGATAAGGAAGCGCAGGATCGGATCGGTGCGCAGCTTGTGCCAGGCGCCCGAGAGCGTCATCACGCCGTTGATCATGCCGCCCCAGCTCGGCGCCAGCAGGATCAGCGAGAACACCATGCCGATCGACTGCGTCCAGTCCGGCAACGCGGTGTAGTGCAGGTGGTGCGGACCGGCCCACATGTAGGTGAAGATCAGCGCCCAGAAGTGCACGATCGAGAGGCGGTACGAGTACACCGGGCGGCCCGCCTGCTTGGGCACGTAGTAGTACATCATCCCGAGGAAGCCGGCCGTGAGGAAGAAGCCGACCGCGTTATGGCCGTACCACCACTGCACCATCGCGTCCTGCACGCCGGCGTAGGCCGAATAGCTCTTCATCGCGCCCGCCGGAATGGCCGCGCTGTTGACGATGTGCAGCAGCGCCACCGCGATGATGAAGGCGCCGTAGAACCAGTTCGCCACGTAGATGTGGCGCACCTTGCGAATGCCGATGGTGCCGAAGAACACGATGGCGTAGGCCACCCAGACCAGCGCGATCAGGATGTCGATCGGCCATTCGAGTTCGGCGTATTCCTTGCCGCTGGTGTAGCCCAGCGGGAGGGTGATCGCCGCGGCCACGATGACCGCCTGCCAGCCCCAGAACACGAAGGAAGCGAGCCCCGGCGCGAACAGTCGGACCTGGCAGGTGCGCTGCACCACGTGAAGGCTGGTGGCCATCAGCGCGCAGCCGCCGAAGGCGAAGATCACCGCGTTGGTGTGCAGCGGACGCAGCCGCCCGTAGCTGAGCCAGGGGATGCCGAGGTTGAGATCGGGCCAGGCCAGCTGCGAGGCGATGACGACGCCGACCAGCATGCCCACCACTCCCCACACGACGGACATGAGGGCGAATTGCCGCACGACGGTGTCGCTGTAGACCGGCGCGGGAGAACTCGAAGCATGCATCGCAGAGCCTTGTTGTGTGACTGGGGCTCAGTGTCCCGGCGCCGCGTGCGTGTCTCTTTGATGCAGGTCAATCGTTGCGCAGAACGCGCTCGCCCTCGCCGTCGACGTTGTCGAATTGCCCACGGTCCACGGCCCACCAGAGCCCGGCGATGATGAACAGCACCAGCACGACCGAAAACGGAATGAGCAGGAACAGGATGTCCATCAGTGGCCTCTGCCTTGCCCGGCCAGTCGCGCGGCGTTGAGCACCACCACCAGCGAACTCGCGGCCATACCCAGCCCCGCGAGCCAAGGCGGCAACCAGCCGCCGATCGCGAGCGGGACACAGACCGTGTTGTAGCCCGCCGCCCAGCCGAGGTTCTGCCGCACCACGCGCAGGGTGCGCCGCGCCTGCACGATGGCAGCCGGAATGAGCGCCAGAGATTCGCCGAGAACCACGAAGTCGGCATTCGCCTGCGCGAGCGGCACCGCGCGGCCGAAGGCGAAGGACGCATGCGCATGCGCCAGCACGGGCCCGTCGTTGAGGCCGTCGCCCACCATCGCGACGGTGCGGCCGCCGCCCTGCAGATCCGTCAGGTGGCGCAACTTGTCCTCGGGCGTGCAGTCGCCGACTGCCAGGTCGATGCCGGCTCGCTGCGCCACCTCATTCACCGCCGCGCCGCGGTCGCCCGACAGCAGCCACACCGACAGGCCCTGCGCGCCCAGTGTGGACACCGCAGCTTCGGCGTCCTCGCGCAGATCCTCGGCCAGCACGAAGCTGGCGACCCATCCCTCGTCGTCGGCGAGATGCGTCTGTGCGGCCTGCACCGGCAGCGGCGCGACGCCGCAGAGTGCGGCCGAGCCCAGCAGCAGTGCGCGCTCCGGCCCATCGGCGGATCGGCGCACGGAACCCGCGAGGCCTTCTCCTGCCCGCTCGGCGAGCCGCGGCACGGTCCACTCGGGCGACACGCGATGTTGCTCGTCCCAGGCCCGCACCAGCGCGCGCGATGCGGGGTGCAGCGACTGCGCGGCCAGCGAGGCCGCCAATTCCACGGCATCGCCCGGGCGCACACCGCGGCGGCTGTAGACGCGATCCAGTCGCGGCGTGTCGCGCGTCAGCGTGCCGGTCTTGTCGAACACCACGGTGTCGACCGCGGCCAGTGCCTCGAGCGCCTGCAGGTTGCGCACCAGCACCCCGCTTCGCGCCAGCGCGCCGGCGCTCGCGAGCATCGCAGCCGGCGTGGCCAGCGACAGCGCGCAGGGGCAGGTCACGATCAGCACCGACACCGCGACCATCAGCGCCTTGCCCGGATCCACGTGCCACCACCAGACGCCTGCGCCCAGGGCCGCAGCAAGCACCGCCAGCAGGAAAGGCCGTGCGGCACGATCGGCGAGCCGGGCGAGGCGAGGCTTCTGCAGCGATGCGCTTTCCATCAACGCGACGATCTGGGCGAAGCGCGTATCCGCACCGAGTGCCTCCACGCGCAGCTCGACCATCGCGCCGACGTTCTGGCTGCCCGCCAGCACCCGCGCGCCGCAAGGTCGCGGCACCGGACGCGATTCGCCGGTGATCAACGCTTCGTCGGCCGACGTGTCGCCGGCGACCACGCATCCGTCGGCCGGAAAGGCCTCGCCGGGCAGGATGCGCAGGATGTCGCCGACCGCGAGTCGCCGCACCGGGATGCGCTCGAACACACCGTCGGCGTTGCGCCGAAGCACGCTGTCCGGCAGGCGGTTCATCAGTGCGTCGAGGGCGCCGGCGGTGCGATCGCGCAGCCGCGACTCCAGCCAGCGCCCGGTGAGCAGGAAGAACACGAACATCGTCAGCGAATCGAAGTACTGCTCGCCGCCGAGCGGTCCCGCGGGATCGAAAGTGGCCGCCGTACCGACGATGAATGTGATCGCGATGCCGAGTGCTACCGGCAGGTCCATGCCGATGCGGCGTTGCCGCAGGTCGCGCCAGGCGCTGCGGAAGAACGGGCCGCAGGAGAACAGCATCACCGGGAGCGTCAGTACCCAGGAGGCCCAGCGCAGCAGTTGCGCGGCATCGGGCGTCATGTCTCCGGGCTCTGCGATGTAGGCCGGGTAGGCGTACATCATGACCTGCATCATGCACAGCCCCGCGACCAGCCAACGCCAGAGCGCGAGCCGCGATTCGCGCTGGCGCCGCGGACCTACCTGCATGTCACCGACCGGCACCAGTCGATAGCCCGCCGCTTCGGAGGCCGCGAACCAGCGCGACGGCCTGACCGCCGCTGCCGACCATACCACCCGTGCGCGACGCGTGCCGGCATGGACCTCGGCCGAGATCACGCCCGGCACCCGCGTCAGCGCCGCCTCGACGGTGAAGGCGCAGGCCGCGCAGTGCATGCCCTCGACGGCGACGTGCGATTCCCAGCGTTGTGTCGCATCGCCTTCGCGCGGCGCCAAACCGAAGGACGGCCACTCGGTCGGATCATCGAGCAGCGACCAGGCCGACGGCTGAGCGACAGGCAATGCGAGGGCCAGAGTGGGCGCAGCTTCCATGCCTCCGAGGCTAGCAACTGCAGGAGATCAGGGCTTGATGCAGATCAAGGGGCCCGCGATCCATCCTTCTGCTGCGCCGCGAACCGCTTCTCCGCAGCGACCAGATGCGTCGTCAGAACGTGGGAGATCACATTGATGCCCAGCCCCGCAAACAACGCAGGCAGCAGGTAGAGCGCGACCCGCACCTCCGACACGAAGAGCGCGTCATCCGCCAGTGACGGCGTGGCGGCCGCGACGTTGGCCAGCCGCTGAAGGAAGAACACGTCAACACCCGCTATCGCCACCAGCGTGAAGCCAAGGACCAGCACGGTCTTCCGCGAGATGGCCCGCTTGGCGATCAGCACGCCATAGATGCCGAAGGGCAGCACGACGGAAATCACCACCATCAACCAGAAGCTCGTTTCCGTAAAGACCGAATAGCTGACGTGCATGGCGGGTCACCTCTGGATGGCTGGATCGTCGAAACCGGGGATTGTCTTCGAGGCCAGCAGGGGCGGATGCTGCACTCAGCGAGGCTTCTTCTTCGCTTCCTCGTTGCCGAGCAGCTTGTCCAACTCCTGCCCGACGCGCGCGCCGATCGCGGTGCCGACGCCTGGCAGCACGGCCGTGCCGACGGCCGCGCCCGTGAGAGCGGCCCCGGTCAGCGCCACCTGGGGCGCATCGAGCGTGCCACCGAGCTTGAGCGGCACGCCGACCACGCCGTCGACGATGTCGACCGCAGCTTCGCCGTCGAGGCGCCGGTTGATGACGGTGGCGCTGCCGCTGGCGATCAGCGCGCCGGAACGCGCCTTCATGCCGCTGTAGCGCAGGATCACGCCCTCCTCGGTGGCTTGCGTGTCGAGCGTGCCGGCGAGGGTATCGAGTCTTGTCTGTCCACCACGGCCGCTGCCGGTGCTGACCATCTTGGCGAGATCGAAGCCCGTCAGGTTCGCCGGCGCGATGTTGAAGCGGGTGCGCGTGTGCAATGTGCGGATCATTTCCGTCACGTTCTCACCCTCCGTATCGACCGCGGTTTGCCCCTGCAGCTTGCCCTCGACCGCGCTGTGCCGGCCGAAGCTGCGCACCAGCGCGCCGACGTCGACGTCCTTCGGCTCCAACTGCGCCGTCAGTCGCAGGCGGCCCTTGTCCAGTTCCTGCAGTGCGGCATGGCCGTTCCACGTGCCGCCGCCGACGTCGATGAGCGTGCGCCAACGGTCCTGTTCGCCCTCGCGCTCGACGCGCAGGTTCGCGGGCGGCGTCACGCCCGACCGGCTGAGTTGCGCCTCGCGTGGCCGCCAGTGCGGATCGAAGAGGATGTCTGCGTCGTAGGCCAAGGCGATGTCGCGGCGGTCGATCCACACCACATCGCGCAAGCGCACGCGTTCGACTGGAATCGCGGCGAGCGTCCATGCACCCGCGACGACGATGGCGGCATCGTCCGCCTGCCAGCGCCCGCGGAACGCACGCACGGAGGTGCGCGGGAGCACGGCGCCGTCGATCTCGATAGCGTCGATGGCGATCTTGCGGGTCCACAGCGCGGAGAGATGCGGCCTCACCACGATGCGACGCACAGTGATCGGCCGCGGCTGCGCGGTTGAAAGATCCTCCAGCACCACGACAGGCGAAGGCATCAGTGCCCAGTGCGCCGCGCCCACGCGCAGCGCGATGCCGGAAGCGCTCTCGAAGCGCGCGCCAAGGTCCGCCGCCAATTCTTCGTCGCTCGGCAGCTTCGAGTGGATCAGCAACGCCAGTCCGGCAAGCAGCAACGCTGCCGCGGCGAGCGAGCCGGCAAACCATCGTCGAGCGCGGGTCATTCCGCAAGCTTAGGCGCGTCGCGCCCTCGTTCTGTCAGCAATGAGCGCGTCGTTTTCGCTGGCAATCGCTATAGTTTTGGACCATCAGACCTGGAGACCTCCTCATGCGCATCTGGCAAAAAGAGATTTCGATCGACGAACTCACCCGCACCCACGTGGACACCACCGTGTCCAACCTCGGCATCGAATTTCTCGAAGTTGGCGATGACTTCATCCGCGCACGAGTGCCGGTGGACAAGCGCACCAGGCAGCCCTACGGCATCCTCCATGGCGGCGTCTCGGTGGTGCTGGCGGAAACGCTGGGATCTTGCGGCGCCCACTACTCGGCGCCCGAGGGCCATCGCGCGGTCGGGCTCGACATCAACGCGAACCATCTCAAGTCCGCGACCAAGGGCTGGGTGACCGGCACCGCGCGGCCCGTGCACCGGGGCCGCACCACGCAGGTGTGGCAGATCGACCTGACCAACGAAGAGGGTGAACTGACCTGCGTCTCGCGCATCACCATGGCCGTGCTGGCGCCGCGCGGCGGCTGAGCGGCCCCAGCCACCAACCCCTCCAACAAGACAAACGACCGAGGAGAAGAAGACCATGAGCGATTCCTACCTTCCCCGCTGGCGCAAGGTTGCCGCCACCGCGGGCACCATCGTCGCGCCCGATGAACGCCTCTCCTGGGGGCAGACCACGGCGATGGGCGTTCAGCACGTGATCGCGATGTTCGGCGCCACGGTGCTGGCGCCGATCCTGATGGGGTTCAACCCCAACATCGCGATCCTGATGAGCGGCATCGGCACGCTGCTCTTCTTCTTCATCACCGGCGGGCGGGTGCCGAGCTACCTGGGATCGAGCTTCGCCTTCATCGGCGTGGTGATTGCAGCCAGCGGCTACGCAGGCTCAGGGCCGAACGGCAACCTCGGCGTGGCGCTGGGCGGCATCATCGCCTGCGGCCTTCTCTACACGCTGATCGGCGTGCTGGTGCACTTCACGAACGAACGCCACATCAAGCGCGCGCCGGTGCGCGGGCTCGAAGGCATCGAGGTGGAGGAAGTGGAGCAGGACGTCGCGGTGCACTGGATCGAGCGACTGATGCCGCCGGTGGTCACCGGCGCGGTGGTCGCGGTGATCGGACTCAACCTGGCGAGCGTGCCGATCAAGAACATGGCGCCCACCGGCTTCGACACCTGGATCCAGGCACTGACCTTCCTGTGCGTGGGGCTGATCGCCGTCTACTCGCGCGGGATGATCCAGCGCCTGCTGATCCTCATGGGCCTGATCGTCGCGAGCATCATCTATGCGGTGCTGACCAACGGCCTCGGGCTAGGCAAGCCGATCGACCTCGGCCCGCTGGCTGCGGCGCCGTGGTTCGGGCTGCCGACGTTCGCCTCGCCGGTGTTCGACGTCAATGCCATCCTGCTGATCGCGCCCGTGGCGGTCATCCTGGTGGCGGAGAACCTCGGCCACCTGAAGGCGGTCGGCGCCATGACCGGGCGCGATCTCAACCCCTACCTGGGCCGCGCCTTCATCGGCGACGGCATCGCGACCATGGTGAGCGGCGGGTTCGGCGGCACCGGCGTGACGACCTACGCCGAGAACATCGGCGTCATGGCGGCCACCAAGATCTATTCCACGGCGATGTTCGTCGTCGCGGCGCTGATCGCGCTGGTGCTGGGGTTCAGCCCCAAGTTCGGCGCGCTGGTGCAGGCGATTCCACTGCCGGTGATGGGCGGCGTGAGCATCGTGGTGTTCGGCCTGATCGCCGTGGCGGGCGCCAAGATCTGGGTCGACAACCGCGTGGACTTCTCCCAGAACAAGAACCTGATCGTCGCGGCGATCACGCTGATCCTCGGCACGGGCGATTTCACGCTGAAGTTCGGCCAGTTCGCCCTGGGTGGCATCGGCACCGCGACCTTCGGCGCGATCCTGCTCTACGCGCTGCTCGGACGCACCCGCAACTGAGGTTGCCGCCGACGGAAAATGCAACCTCGTGCAAGAGCTGTTGTGCACCGTCATCCATATTCGGGCGTTTGAGTCCATCGGAGCCCAGTGCCAGTTAGACTCCAACGCTTTTCGAACCTACGTTTTCCATGGCCGATGCTTCCGCCGCGCGCACCAAGGCGGTATTCGAATTCAAGAGCGCAACGCTGCCGCTGATCGCGGTCATCCTCAAGACGGCTGATCTCGATGTGCTGGCGGAGGCGCTCGACGCCCAGTTGGCAGACTCGCCCGACTTCTTCGAACAGGAGCCGGTGGTGATCGATCTCTCGCAACTGCAGGACGAAGAGTCCTCGGACGCCGACGTCGAACTGGACTTCACCGCCCTGCGCGGACTGCTCGCGCGTCACCAGACGCAGCCTGTGGCCGTGCGCGGCGGCAGCGATGCCCAGAACATCGCGGCCCGAGCTGCCGGCCTCTCGGTCACCGCCATGCCGGTAGCCCCGACGCCCACGACCCGGGCGCCCGCGCCGCCGTCCGAGCCCGTAAGCGAAGCACCGCAGATCGTGCGCGAAGTGCAGGTGCCGGCCAACGGCACGCTGGTCATCGACCGCCCGCTGCGCTCCGGCCAGCAGGTCTACGCACGCGGCGGTGACGTGATCGTGACCGCCGTCGTGAGCTTCGGCGCGGAAGTCATCGCCGACGGCAACGTCCACGTCTACGCACCGCTGCGCGGCAAGGCGATCGCCGGAGCGCGCGGCAATACCGAGGCGCGCATCTTCACGACCTGCATGGAAGCGCAACTCGTGGCCATCGCAGGCATCTACCGCACGGTCGAAGTCGCGCTGCCCGCCGACATCGCGGGCAAGCCGGCACAGATCTGGCTGGACGACAAGAAGATCGTGATGGAACCGATCTCCTGATCCGGCGCCACGAACAACTGAACAACTGAAACGAACGTAAGAAGGAATGGCAATGGCCAAAATTGTGGTGGTGACCTCGGGCAAAGGCGGCGTCGGCAAGACGACCACGAGCGCGAGCTTTGCATCGGGGCTCGCCCTCGCGGGCAAGAAGACGGCCGTGATCGATTTCGACGTCGGCCTGCGCAACCTGGACCTGATCATGGGCTGCGAGCGGCGCGTGGTGTACGACCTCATCAACGTGATCCAGGGCGAGGCCAACCTGAGCCAGGCGCTCATCAAGGACAAGCAGTGCGACAACCTGTTCGTGCTGGCCGCCTCGCAGACGCGCGACAAGGACGCGCTGACGCAGGAAGGCGTCGAGAAGATCCTCAAGGAACTCGCCGACCAGGGCTTCGACTTCATCGTGTGCGACTCCCCGGCCGGCATCGAGACCGGCGCGCTGATGGCGATGCACTTCGCCGACGAGGCGCTGATCGTGACCAACCCCGAGGTGTCGTCGGTGCGCGACTCGGACCGCATCCTGGGCATGCTCAGCTCCAAGACCAAGCGCGCCAAGGAAGGCGGCGATCCGATCAAGGAACACCTGCTGATCACGCGCTACAACCCCAACCGCGTCGCGGGCGGGCAGATGCTGTCGCTGGAAGACATCCAGGACATCCTGCGCATCAAGCTGATCGGCGTCATCCCCGAGTCCGAGAGCGTGCTGCAGGCCTCCAACCAGGGCGTTCCGGCCATCCACGACAAGGACACCGACGTGGCGCAGGCCTACAGCGACGTGGTGGCGCGCTTCCTCGGCGAAGAGAAGCCAATGCGCTTCGTCGACGCCGAGAAGCAGGGCTTCTTCAAACGACTTTTCGGAACGAGGTAGCCCCATGTCCCTCTTTTCCTTTCTGCTGGGTGAAAAGAAGAAAACGGCCAGTGTCGCCAAGGAGCGGCTGCAGATCATCCTCGCCCACGAACGCAGCAGCCTCGGCGGCAAGCGGCCGGACTACCTGCCGGAGCTGCAGCGCGAGCTGATCGCGGTCATTTCGAAGTACGTGTCGATCAAGGCCGAGGACATCAAGGTCCACCTCGAGAAGCAGGACGATCTCGAGGTGCTGGAAGTCAAGATCGAGTTGCCCGAAAACGCGGCGTTCGCGGCGCGCTGAGCGTCGCCTTGCGGGGGTTCAGGGCTGCGTGATGAACGCGGCCACCGCCTGGAGCACCGCCGCTTCCTTCAGGATGCGCCGGTGTCCCAGGCCCTGCGTGGCGACGAGCCGCGCACCGGGAATGGCGTCGCGGTATGCCACGCCGTCCTCGAACCGGTTGACCCGGTCCTCCCGGTCGTGCACCACCAGGGTCCGCTGCGCGATGCGCGGACCCACGGCGGCCGGCTCCAGCAGCGGCATCAGGATCGCCTCGCGCGCCTCGATCAGCCGCTGCATCGCCGCCCGCGTGCGCTCGCTGAGGCCGAACACCTGCGCGAAGTAGCGCGTGAATTCATGTGGCGAGGCTGGGGGCGCCATCAGCACCAGGCGCTCGACGGGCAAGCCCCGGCTGGCCGCGTAGGCCAGCGCATTCGCGCCCAATGAGTGCGCCACCACGGCCTTGATCTTTTCGCCCTGCTGGATCAGCCGCGCGGCGACGTAGTCGATCGCACGCGCAAACTGCGGCAGGTTGCTCACCGACCCGGCACTGCGGCCGTGCGCGGGCATCTCGACCAGTACTGGCGTGAAACCCGAGGCCGCAACCGCCTTCGCGAGCGGCAACAACTGCCCGGCGTGACCGCCCCAGCCGTGCACGAGGAGCACCTGCGGCGCATCCATGGGAACGACGACGGGCGTGTAGACGCCGATGCTGGCGTGCTCGTACGACCAGTCTTCACGGCGCCAATGGTTGTCGGGACCCTGGCTGCGGTTCAGCCATTTCGGCGGCAGGGGCGTGCCGAACACCCGGTAGGCCGCACGCACCCCGAGGGTGGGCCAGATGCGTTCCGAAGCGGCGAGCCCCAACCGCAGAGTGCGGATCAAGGGGCTCGCACCGTAGTAGTTGGATGCGGCGGCGGACGGCGCGGAGGACGTGGCGGTGGTCATGGGGGTTCGTTCAAAAATGGATTTATCGCACGCTCGTGCGAAAGTCGGGCAAAAAGAAGGCTGAAGTCGAAGCAGACATGGCAGCCTCAGGCCCGGTAGCTGGCGAGGAGCCGCTGCCAGGTCAGCATGGCCCGGTCGGCGGCCCGCGGATCGCGCAGGAATCGCGCGTCGTGCAGCAACCCGATCACCAACCCATTGATTTCGCTGACCAGTTGCGCCGGGTCGGTGTCGGCCTTCAGCTCGCCGGTCTCGGTGGCCTGCGTCACGGTACGCCGCAGCGCCGCGCGCCAGCGCGTCACCTCGGCCAGGAGATGGTCGCGCAGCTCACCCTCGCGGTCGTCGAGTTCGAAGGCGCCGGCGGTGTAGATGCAGCCGGATTCGATCTCGATGTCGCGCATGCGGGCGAGCCAGCGCTCGACGATGTCGTTCAGGCGCGCCACGCCTTTGGGCTTCTGCATGGCAGGGACGAATACATCCGCCAGAAAGCGGCGGCCGTATTCCTCGATGACCGCCTTCTGCAGGGCTTCGCGCGAGCCGACCCGGGAGAAGACGCCGCTCTTGGACAGGCCCAGGCGACTGGCAACCGCCTGAAGCGTGATCGCCTCCAGCCCTTCGGCCGAGGCAACGTCCATCGCCGCGCCGACGATCGCGGCACGGGTCAGTTCGCTCTTCTGGGTCTTGGCGTCCATGTGGCTGAATTTAGCACATGCGTGCGAAATATCAAGTTCTATCGCGAAGGACTTCCATCCAGGCACCGTGTGGGCGTATCGTGGCAGCCCCAACATCAACCCGGAGACCCGCACCATGGCAACCAGCAAATCGAGCACCACCGGCGCAAAGAAGACCGGCCCCGCGGGCATCCCGACGGTGGAAGAAGTCCAGGAAGCCTTCGTGAAGCCGTTGAAGGGCATGGCCGAGCGGCTGCAGAGCCTCCCGCTGGCGGGCTCCATCGTCGAGAGCGGACGCAAGGACCTGCAGGCACTGGTGCAGGCGAACGAGAAGTCCTATCAGGGACTGCAGGCCGTGGTGCAGCGCCAGACCGAGATGCTCAAGACCTCGATCGAGGAGTGGCAAGGCACGGTCAAGGGCATGGCGGGCACGGACCCGCGCGAGAACCTCGCCAAGCTCGACGCCATGGGCAAGGCGGCGTTCAAGCAGGCGCTCGACGACATTCGCGAGTTGTCGGAAATGGCGGCGAAGTCTCAGTCCGAGGCCTTCGACGTGGTGCGCCGCCGCATTCAGGACAACGTGGACGAGGTCAGCAAGCTGTTGAAGCCGCGCAAGTAGCCGTCCATTCGGGCAAGCCTCAGTGTTTGCCCTGCGCGATAACGAGAAAAAGGTCCGTGACGGATTTTGCAGGAAGCGTACATTGGTGCGATTTCCTCAGCGATCAGATCGAATCAGTCATGGCATCGAATTCTCAGACGCGCGTTTCTTCCAAGGCGGACGCCGAAGCCGCGGCCCGTGAACGACTGCGGCAGGCCCTGCCGGCCACGGTCGGGCACCTGCAGCAACACCAGGCCGACCGGATCGACGGTGACGACATCGATGCCTACGTAAGACTGAACTGGCTCGAATGGCACGGCGGCGGGCTGCGCCTGACGATCACCGGGCGCAACGTGTGCGCCCAGATGGCGCCCTCCACCGCCACCTGAAGCCCTCCTCCGGCCTACTGGCCGACGATGATCTGTGCGATCAGGCCCGTGGCGACCGCCGCCAGCACGAAGTCGCCGCCCACTCCGACCCACTGGTAGCCGCGCGGCGGCTGGTAGAGGCGGTGCTGGCCGCGCCAATCGTTGACGACGTAGCCGCGACCGCGGTATTCGCTGGGCACGCGCCCGCCCCTGCGCCATTCGACGTGCGGGTTGGGGTAGGCCGGGCGGCTGTACTGCGGCCCGGGACGGAAATCCTGGTGGCGCTGCTGGTAGTGGCCGTTGTTCGGACCACCCTGGCGGGGATACTGCTGTTCGTGGCGGTCATGGCGGTCGTTGTTGCGATCGGGTCCGCGATCGAAACGCGAGTCTTGCGCGAAGGCACTTCCCGCCATGCACATCGCGAGCGCCGCGGCGGCAACTGCCATGCTCTTTGACTTGTTCATTCTGGAACTCCTTCTGCATTGATGAGGAGTCCAGTGTGGAAGGCGCATGTATCGCGCTCACCCGGTGCATGTACGCGCGAGGTGAAGCAAGGTAAAGCCGGGGCGAGGCGCCCGGCCTGTGTCACGTCAAGGAGCGTTGCCTTGCGGGCCGACGGCTGGCGCAGACGGCCTGGCGCCCGCATGAGGCGAGAGCTTGCGGCCCAGCGATTCACCCCAGCGCCGGACGGGGGCGCTCGCGCGCTCGGCCGTCGTATCCACCCCCCGTCTCGTCGCACTGCCGGCGCGTTCGATGCCGCGGCCGGTGGCATCCGCGCCTCGCTCGATGCCGCCCAGCACCTTGCTGTCGTGCGTGTTGTGGGTGGCTGCGTGGGCGGGAAGCGCCAGTGCGCCCAGCATGATCCATGCGGCTGCGGGGGCCAGGAAGGCGCGGGTTCTTTCAGTTCGGGTCATCTGCCGGATTCTCCTTTGTCTCAGGTTTCGGAAGCCTGCTCGTCCGCAGCGGCTCGCGCCATGCGTTCGCTCTTCCAGTAGACGTCATCGCCGCCGTCGACGCGGTTGAGCACGCGCGCCAGCACGAAGAGCAGATCGCTCAGGCGATTGAGGTAGCGACGCGGCGTGTCGTTGATTTTTGTGTCGGCACCCAGCGCCACGACGGCGCGCTCCGCCCGCCGGGCCACGGTGCGGCATACGTGCGCGAGCGACGCCGCGCGCGTGCCCGCGGGAAGAATGAACTCGGCCAGCCGCGGCAATGCCGCGTTGTGTTCGGCGAGCGCATTGTCAAGTTGCAGCAGCGCGTCGGGCTTGAGCAGGGTGAAGCCAGGCATCGACAGCTCACCGCCCAGGTTGAACAGCTGGTGCTGCACATCGACCAGCAGTTCGCGCAGCCTGTCCGGCATCGGCTCGCACAGCAGGACGCCGATGTTCGAGTTGAGTTCGTCGACGTCGCCCATCGCGTGCACGCGCAGGTGGTCCTTGGGCACGCGCGTGCTGTCGCCGAGGCCGGTGGTGCCGTCGTCGCCGGTGCGCGTCGCGATCTGTGTGAGTCGGTTGCCCATGTGTGGCTTTTGAGAGTGCGGTTCGTAGAATGTTAGACCCTTCAGGAGATCGCCTCGATGAACGCCCCCACCGCCCTTTCCCATCTCACGCCCGAGATCGCGCTGCGCGAGGTGCCCGACGCCCTGATCGACGCCCTGAAGGCCCGCTTCGGCGATCGCTGTTCGACCGCACTGGCAGTGCGCACGCAGCACGGCCGCGACGAATCGTCCTTCGACGCACCACCACCTTCCGCCGTGGTCTTCGCCGAGAGCACGCAGGAGGTCGCCGATGCGGTCAAGCTGGCGAGCGACTACAGCGTGCCGGTCATCCCCTTCGGCGTCGGCTCGTCGCTCGAAGGTCACCTGCTCGCCGTGCAAGGCGGCATCAGCATCGACGTGAGCCGCATGAACCGCGTGCTGTCCGTCAATGCCGACGACCTCACGGTGACCGTGCAGCCCGGCGTCACGCGCAAGCAGCTCAATGACGAGATCAAGAGCACCGGCCTCTTCTTCCCGATCGACCCCGGTGCCGACGCCTCGATCGGCGGCATGGCGGCCACGCGCGCGAGCGGCACGAACGCCGTGCGCTACGGCACGATGCGCGAGAACGTGTTGGCCCTCGAAGTGGTCACCGCCAGCGGCGAAGTGATCCGCACCGGCACGCGCGCCAAGAAGTCATCGGCGGGCTACGACCTCACACGGCTGCTGGTCGGCAGCGAAGGCACGCTGGGCGTGATCACCGAAGTCACCCTGCGCATCTACCCGCTGCCCGAGGCCGTCTCGGCAGCGATCTGCTCCTTCCCGAGCATCGAGGCCGCCGTGCGCACAACCATCGAGGTCATCCAGCTCGGCGTGCCGATCGCGCGCGTGGAACTGATCGACGTGAACACCGTGCGCATGGTCAATGCCTATTCCAAGCTCGGCCTTCGCGAAGAGCCGATGCTGCTGATGGAATTCCACGGCTCGCCGGCCGGCGTGAAGGAACAGGCCGAGACGGTGCAGGAACTGGCAAGCGGCCATGGTGGCAAGGCCTTCGAATGGGCCAGCACGCCGGAGGAACGCACCCGCCTCTGGACCGCACGGCACAACAGCTACTTCGCGGCCGTGCAATCGCGCCCCGGTTGCCGTGTGATTTCCACCGACACCTGCGTGCCGATCTCGCGCCTGGCAGACTGCCTGCTCGAATCCGTGGCCGAAGCCGACGCCAGCGGCATCCCCTACTTCCTGGTCGGCCACGTGGGCGACGGCAATTTCCACTTCGGCTATCTACTCGACCCCAACGCACCCGAAGAGCGCGTAACAGCCGAGAAACTCAATCACGCCCTGGTGTCGCGTGCACTGGCCCTGGAAGGCACCTGCACCGGCGAGCACGGCGTCGGGCTGCACAAGATGGGCTTCCTGGTAAACGAGGCCGGCACGGGTGCGGTCGACATGATGCGGACGATCAAGCGCGCGCTCGATCCGAAGAACATCATGAATCCCGGAAAGATCTTCAGTCTCTGAGTTCCCGGCTACAGCCATGAAAAAGCCCGGGGCTCGAAGAGCCGCCGGGCTTTTGCACCCTGAGCGCTGCCTTATTTTTTCGTGCGATTCGTCGCCGGCGCCGAAGTTTGCGAGGGGGCCGCCCCGCCGTCGACGCCCAGGCGGCCGCCGCCGCCGAGACCCTGGCCCTGTACTGTCTGCGCCTTGTAGTTGCGCAGCGAGACGACCATCTGGTTGAACGCGTCCATGAAGGCGGCGCTGATGACCTTGCCTTGCGCCGTGTTGGTGTAGCCGCCGAGCCCCGCAGCAGCGCTGCCGCCGAACACCGAGCCGAAGGCGCCGAAATCGGTCTTGGCGGCGCTGCCTTCCGAGGCGGAGACCTGGACACCCGAGCGGTTGTCGACCAGCGTGAGCATCGCGCTGGCCTCCTTGGTTTGCATGCTGCCGCCGACGGCCGAAAGCACGCCGCTGTATCGGCCGCCGACCAGTCCGCCGAGCGCACCGCCCACCCCGCCGGCGTTTTGGTTGCTGAAGACGATTTCCGGCGACAGCGCGTAGTCGGAGGCAACCATCTGGCCGGCGCCGAAGTTGCTGCCCTGACGCATCTCTCCGGACTGCATGAGCTGGCGTTCGCGGGACATGGCATTCATGCCGGCGGCGCTGCGCTCGACCACCACGAAGCAGTTCGATTGCTGCACCAGCAGGCGCAGGAGGTTGGCCGTCGGCGGCAGCTTGTATTCGTTGCGGATGATCGTGTACCAGCCCGCCGACTGGTTCTCCACCAGCGACACCGTGCCGAGCGGCGATGCGCATTTCTCCAGCGCCGCGTTGGTGTTGGCCGACGCGCTGCCCGCCGCGCTCCCGGTCGCAACGGTCTTCGCGCTCTGGCTGCCCATCTGCATGTCAGTGGTTTCGCAACCGGTCAGACACAGCGCGCCCAAGGCAAGGGCCGCGAGCGGAAGTCTCGTGTTGTCCATGGCCGGATTCCTCTTAATACTTTCTGGTTAAAAACGAAACCAGAGAATAGGCCGAAGTAACCGGATGAATCAATCACCCGGACAGCCAGGAATCCGTTGCCGCCGAGCTATGCCGTTTGGCGGATGCGGTCGATCAGCCCGTTGAGGGCATCGAGCGATCCGAAGTGAATGGCCAACTCGCCGCTCTCCTCGATACGACCCCCGCGCTTGCTGCGCTTCTTGATGCGAACCTCGACCTCGGCCGCCAGAAGGTCGGCCAGTTCTTCCTCGACCCGAAGGAGGTCACGGGATTTCTCACCGGCGCTGCGGCGGGGTGAAGGCGTGAGGCTGAATTCGGCCGCCAGCTTCTTGACCAGCGCCTCCGCTTCCCGCACTGACATCTTCTTGGCGGCGATCTGGTTCGCGGCGGTGATCTGGGTGCCCTTGTCGAGCGACAGCAAGGCACGGGCGTGGCCCATGTCGATGTCGCCGGCCATGAGCATGGCCTGCGCCGGCTCAGCCAGATTCAGCAACCGCAGCAGGTTGCTCGCAGCACTGCGGGAGCGGCCCACGGCCTGAGCCGCCAATTCGTGAGTGAGCCCAAACTCTGCCACTAAACGCTGCAAGCCCTGGGCTTCTTCCAGCGGGTTGAGGTCTTCGCGCTGGATATTCTCGATCAGCGACATGGCCGCCGCGGCCTCGTTCGGCACGTCGCGCACCAGTACGGGCACGCTCTCGAGGCCCGCCAGGCTGGCGGCGCGGAAGCGGCGCTCACCCGCGATGATTTCGAACTCGACGTTCTTGGCGCGCGCCGTATCCGGGTCCAGGCGGCGGACCAGGATGGGCTGCATGATGCCCTGCGCCTTGATGCTCTCGGCCAGTTCGTACAGGGCGCCCTCGTCCATGCGAGTCCGGGGCTGGTAGACGCCGGGGACCATCTGGTCAAGGTTCAGGGTCGTCGGGTTGGGCGGTGCGACGTCATCGGCGGTCGCGGTGTCCGGCCCGTTGAAGGTGGGCCCGAGCAGGGCTTCGAGTCCGCGGCCGAGGCCCTTGGGTTTTTTGGTGGCCATGGAGATCAGTCTTCTTTCAGTAGGTCGTTCAGCAGCGCTCGGCCTTCGGGCCAATCGCCCAGGCCGGATTCGCTGTTGATGTGGCCGCGGGCGCCGGCGTCTCTATAGAGAGAGCCCCAGTCGCGCGCCATGTCCCGGGAGCGTGCTGCGTCGCAATAGGGGTCGTCATGGGCAGCGATCATCAAGGATGGAAACGGCAGCGGCTGGCGGACGATGGGCGCCCAGCCGGGGATCATCTGGCGGAGGTCGTCGCGCTCCACGTCGCCGGGCGCCACCAACAGTGCGGCGCGCACCTTGCCGGCATGGCGCGAGTGCGCTGCCCAGGCGGCAACGAGGATGCAGCCGAGGCTGTGCGCCACCAACGCAACCGGGCCCGGCGCCGCGATCACTTCTTCTTCGAGTCGGGCGGACCAGTCGCCGCGAAGCGGACGCATCCAGTCGTGCTGCTCGACGCGGTGGTCGCCGTAGATCGCCTCCCAGCGGCTTTGCCAATGGGCAGGGTCGCTGTTCTGCCAACCGGGCAGCAGCAGGATGTTCGTGACGGTCATCTTGGCGGAAGTGGGAGGGGATGCGGTCGATCCCGGCCTCAGGGGTTCTCGGGCACTTGGTCAGTCACCGTGGCCGGGTCCATCGGCACCGGTGCGACCGGTGCAACTGGCACCGGCGCCTCCGCCGCCAGCGCGCTCGCGGGAGGCATCTTCTCAACCAATTCCTGCGCGAAAGCCACGAAGGCCTGGCTGCCCTTGGCGGCCGGATCGAAGACCACGCCCGGAAGCCCGTAGCTCGGCGCCTCGGCCAGCCGCACATTACGAGGGATCACGGTATCGAAGACCTTGTCGCCGAAGTGCGCCTTCAGTTGCTCGCTGACCTGCTGCTGCAGCGTGATGCGCGGATCGAACATCACGCGCAGCAGGCCGATGATCTGCAGGTTCTTGTTGAGGTTGGCATGCACCTGCTTGATGGTGTTGACCAAGTCGGTCAACCCTTCCAGCGCGAAGTACTCGCATTGCATCGGCACGATCACGCCGTGCGCGGCGCACAGCCCGTTCAGCGTGAGCAGGCTCAGGCTCGGCGGGCAGTCGATCAGAATGAAGTCGTACTCGGCACCGACGGCGGCCAGCGCCGTCCGCAAGCGTTTCTCCCGCCGGTCGAGGGCGACCATTTCGACCTCGGCGCCGGCCAGCTCGCGATTGGCACCCAGCACGTCGTAGCCGCACTTTTCGGAAGCCACCCGCGTTTCGGCCACGGAGGCCGATTCGAGGAGCACGTCATACACGGTCGTTTCGAGCTGGCGCTTGTCTATGCCCGAACCCATGGTGGCATTGCCCTGCGGATCGAGGTCAATCATCAGCACTCGCTGTCCCACCTTGGCCAGTCCAGCCGCGAGATTGACGGTCGTCGTGGTCTTGCCGACGCCGCCCTTCTGGTTCGCAATGCAGAAGATCTTTGCCATGGGTCAGGCGCCTTGCCGGTGGACAAACAGCGGAATACGGGCTTGGAGAGCTGTCATGCTTACCTGGAGATCGCCAGCCTGACGCCGAAGGCGATCAGGAAAACACCGGCCAGCTTGTTGAGAACGCCCGCGATGCGGGGGTTGGCGCGCATGCGTTCGGCCAGAAAATGCGTCAGCAGTGTCGCGGTCAAGCCGTACAGAAAGGTCAGAACGGCAATCGTCAAGGCCATGAAAGCGAAGGTCGTGAGGCCTTGGTGGCGGGCCGGATCGACGAACAGCGGGAAAAAGGCCATATAGAAAACGATGGCCTTCGGGTTCAGCACCGTAATCGCCACGGCCTGACGGAAATACTGCCCGGCGTGGATATTGAGGATCGGCGCAGCGCCCGGCTTGGCGCGCAGCATCTTGAAACCGAGCCACGCCAGATAGGCGGCACCGAGCCACTGCACGGCGCTGAATGCGGCCGGGTAGGCGGTCAACAGCGTGGCGACGCCGGCCACGGCGGCCCACATCAACACCTGGTCGCCGGCAATCACTCCGATGGTGGCGGCCAGTCCGCCGCGGATGCCACCCTTGCTGGTGGAAGTGATGAGGGCCAGATTGCCCGGTCCGGGAATCGCGAGAAAAAGGACGATGGCCGCGACGAACGCGCCGTAATCAGCGATGCCGAACATGAAAATTGCCTCAGATGGGAAGCGTCGAGTCTAAGCGAGGTCGACGCGGCGGACGCGGCTCAGGCGGTGGGTTTTCGCATCCAGACGATGCAACGCTCGGCATCGAGGCCTGGAACCGACAGTTGTTCCACGTGAAACACTGCCGCTTGGGCTGGAAGCTGGGCGATTTCGTCGTCGGGCGCCCTACCCTTCATCGCAAGCCAGATGCCGCCGGACGCTAGCAGGTGGGCCGAGCCGGTGATGAAATCCGGCAACGATGCGAAAGCGCGGGAGCTGATGACGTCATAGCTGCCGGTCAAGGATTCGACCCGGGCATGCAAGCCGCGGAGATTGCGGAGGCCCAGTTCAGATGCGACCTGCTGGACGAACGCCGTCTTCTTGGCCACAGCATCCAGGCACGTGACGTCGATGTCGTCACGAAGGATCGCGATAACAACGCCCGGCAACCCGGCGCCTGCCCCGACGTCCAGCAGCTTGGCTTCCGTCGATCGTTCACGCTGAAGTGGCTTGATGACCGAAAGGCTGTCGAGCAAATGGTGGGTCAACACGGCCGCCGGGTCTCGCAACGCGGTCAGGTTGTAGACCTTGTTCCATTTCAATATGAGCGCGCCGTAGGCCAGGAGCCGTTCGCCCTGCCGATCCGTCAATTCGATGCCGAGTTGTTGTGCGCCATCGCGCAGCAGTTGTTCCTGGCTCATTCGGCGGCTTGGGGCTCGACCGCCGCGTCTTGAACGAAAGCACGATGACCGCCCTTGCGCAGGTGGATCATCAACAGCGAGATCGCGGCCGGCGTGACGCCCGAAATCCGTGAGGCAATGCCCAGCGTTTCCGGACGGTGCTTGGTCAGCTTTTGCCGAACCTCGAAGCTCAGTGCCTTGACCTGACCGTAGTCAAGGTCGGCCGGCAACTGGAGATTCTCGAAATGCGCCGCCCTCTCGACCTCGTCGTGCTGGCGGTTGATGTAGCCGGAATACTTGGCTGCAATCTCGATCTGCTCGATCTCCATTTCGCTCAGGGGTTCGCCCGAACTGTATTTGCCGCTATCCAATGACATCAGCGATTCGTAGCTCACGTTGGGCCGACGCAGCAAATCGCCCAGGTTGTATTCGTGGTCGATCGCCTTGCCTAGGACCCGCTCCGACTCGGCGGCCGGTAAATTCCGCGGGTTGACCCAGATCGACGCCAGGCGCTGTGTTTCACGTGAAACAGCATCGCGCTTCCGCGAGAAGGCGTCCCAACGAGCATCATCCACCAGTCCCAGCTTACGGCCGGCTTCGGTCAGGCGCATGTCCGCGTTGTCCTCGCGCAATTGCAGGCGGAACTCGGCCCGACTGGTGAACATGCGGTAGGGCTCGGTCACGCCCTTGGTGATCAGGTCGTCGACCAGAACACCCAAATAGGCTTCGTCGCGCCGGGGCAGCCAGGCGGCCTCTCCCCTGCACTGCAGCGCAGCGTTGATCCCTGCAAAGAGCCCTTGGGCGGCTGCTTCCTCATAGCCCGTCGTGCCGTTGATCTGCCCAGCGAAGAACAAGCCCTGGATGGCGCGCGTCTCGAAATTGCTCTTCAGTTCACGAGGATCGAAGTAGTCGTACTCGATCGCGTAACCCGGACGCAGGATGTGCGCGTTCTCCAAGCCGACCATCGAACGCACCAACTGGTACTGAATGTCGAAAGGCAGGCTGGTTGAGATGCCGTTCGGGTAGTACTCGTTGGTGGTCAGCCCTTCGGGCTCCAGGAAGATCTGATGGCTTTCCTTGTCGGCAAAGCGATTGATCTTGTCTTCCACGCTCGGGCAGTAGCGCGGCCCAATCCCGTCGATCTTGCCGGTGAACATGGGGCTGCGGTCGAAGCCCGAGCGGATGATCTCGTGCGTGCGTGCGTTGGTGTTGGTGATCCAGCAGGGCATCTGCTGCGGATGCATGTCCGCATGGCCCATGTAGCTGAACACGGGCATCGGTCCGGCACCGCCCGGCATGCCGTCGCCAGGCTGTTCGACGCATTTGGAGAAGTCGATGGTCCGACCGTCGAGGCGCGGCGGCGTTCCGGTCTTCAGCCGTCCTTGCGGCAGCTTCAACTCCTTCAGCCGCGCCGAGAGGCTGACCGCCGGCGGATCGCCCGCGCGCCCCGCCTGGTAGTTGTCGAGGCCGACGTGGATGCGACCGTCCAGGAAAGTCCCGGCCGTCAGCACCACCGCGCGCGCGCGGAATGCAATGCCGACTTGCGTGACGGCGCCGACCACCTTGTCGCCCTCGATCATCAGATCGTCCACGGCTTGCTGGAACAAGGACAGGTTCGGCTGGTTCTCCAGCCGCCGGCGGATCGCCGCCTTGTAGAGCACACGGTCGGCTTGCGCACGCGTCGCACGCACGGCGGGCCCCTTGCTCGAATTGAGGATGCGGAACTGAATGCCGCCCTCATCCGTCGCAATGGCCATCGCGCCACCCAGCGCGTCGACCTCTTTCACCAGATGCCCCTTGCCAATGCCACCGATCGACGGGTTGCAACTCATCTGCCCCAGGGTTTCGATGTTGTGGGTGAGCAGCAAGGTGCGAGCGCCCATTCGCGCGGAGGCCAGCGCGGCTTCGGTGCCGGCATGACCGCCGCCGACGACGATCACATCGAATTCTTCGGGGTACAGCATGGGAGTGGGCGCACTGTCGCGTGCGCTGCGGAAAGGGGCGCCAATTTTAATCGCCGCAGCGGCTTCGTGCGACTTCTGGGGACATGCGGCCCGGGCGCGTGGGGCGTCTTGAGTCAGGCATCCCACTTGGATTTGTTGCTATCAATTTGATAGCATTTTCTCCTCTCCGCGTTAGCGTGAGACGCGCGACGCATGAAACCGCCACAGTTCAGAGCGAGGAAACGGCTTTGCCGGTCCGCAGGTAAACGGCAGGCGGTGAGCGGCCACAACGAAGTGGGCAAGCCTGGGGCGTGCCGGCTATTCCGCGACGGCCACGACATGGGCCGAGGCTTGCCCTTTGTCCGCCGCGTCGTGTGGCAACACGGGCACTGGCTTTTCGATGCCGACGAGCAGGCCGCTCGGCTCGGGCTCGGCCGACGGCGCCACGCCTTCATCCTGCAGCTCGCGCACCGTCAAGGTCTTCCCCGTCATGCTGACCGTGCCGAAGATCGTGCAGAACGCTACGTCCTTGGCATCCCGGCCCGTGCCCACGCGAACGAGCCGGTCGACGGGCGCCATGCGCGTCGCGTCGAACAAGACCCACTGCCCGCCGAGCCAGGCCTCGAACACCGCATGGAAATCCTGCGGCGGCTCGTCGAACCAGACATAGCCCACCACCAGCCGCGCCGGGATGTTCAGCGCGCGACAGAAGGTGATGCCCAGGTGTGCGAAATCGCGGCACACCCCGGCGCGTTCGACGAACACCTCGCTTGCCGTCGTGGTCGAGACACTGCTTCCAGGTTCGTACGTGATGCTCTCGTGAATCCAGTCGACGATGGCCTGCACGCGCCCGATGCCGGGCGGCAGATCGCCAAACAACTGCTGCGCGCAGCGCGACATCAGATCCGACTCGCAATAGCGTGTCGGCATCATGTAGTGAAGGATCTCGTTGGGCACCTCGTTCACCGGCACCTCTTGCAGATCGGTCGGCACCTCGACGTGCGAACGCTGCACGCTGGCTCGGTAACGGATCTTCAGCGGCCCCGGCTGCGCGTCGAAGCGGACGAAGCGATTGCCGCTGCTCTCGTCGCAAAAGGCCTGCATCTCCACGGCCGGTTCGATCACCAGGTTCTCGCTGATCAGCGCCTGGGCACCGCTGCGCGCCGCCTCGATGTTGAGCAGCAGGTGCGAAGGCGCGGCTACCTCGTATTCGAGCACCGCTTCGACGTGTGAGAAGTGCATCAGCCTCCTGCGCCTGCGGCACAGCCTTCTAGTTAATAAGGGTTGAGCGCGTCAGGACTGCACGCCGAGCTGCCGGCCCGGCGAACCGCCCATGCGATCGCGCCGCGCGGGCAGTTGCCATTGAGATTGCGTCACGTGGAGCACGCGCATTACACGATGCGCAGGGCTCTGGAGCAAAACGACCAGGGGCCGCACGCGCGGCCACCGCATCGGGGACAGTTCCATCATCGGTCCAGCGCTTTCTTCGCCGCACCGACGCCCAGCGCAGCCAGCACGAGAAACACGACGGCAAGGATCAAGAACAGACCGAACAGCACCTTGGCAATGCCGGCCGCGCCCGCGGCAACGCCGCCAAAGCCAAGGGCGCCGGCAATCAATGAGATCACCGCAAAAACAATGGCGTACTTCAACATAAAAACTCCTGGCAATGGCCTATCCACCGCAGCGCCGCTAGCTTAGAAAGTCGCTGCGCCGCCGCTCATAGTCGCGGTGCGCGAGCCGCCGTAGGACAAACGCGATGGCATCGAACCCGCTAGCATCGACCTCCCCTTGCAAAATCGCTTTCCGCCATTTCATTGGAGTTTTTTCGCATGAAGCTGTACTACTCGCCGGGCGCCTGCTCGCTGTCCCCTCACATCGCAATGCGTGAAGCCGGCCTCGCCTTCGAACCAGTGCTGGCCAGCACCAAGAGCCACAAGCTCCAGGATGGCACCGACTACTACGGCATCAACCCGCTCGGCTATGTGCCCCTGCTCGAACTCGACGACGGAACCCGACTGCGCGAGGGCCCCGCGATCGTCCAGTACATCGCCGACCTGGCCCCTACCAAGAATCTCGCGCCGGCCAACGGCACGATGTCGCGCTACCGCCTGCAGGAGTGGCTGACCTTCATCGGCACCGAGATCCACAAGAGCTACTCGCCGCTGTTCAACCCGAACATGCCGGAAGAAGCCAAGACCGCCTTCAAGACCAAGCTCAAGTCCCGCTACGAATGGCTCGACGGCCAGCTCGAAGGCAAGGACTACCTGATGGGCGAGCACTTCACGGTCGCTGACGGCTACCTGTTCACCGTCACCAACTGGGCGAAGCCGACGGGGGTCGACATCGCGTCTTTCGCCAACCTGAATGCCTGGCATGCCCGCGTTGCGGCACGCCCCGCGGTGCAGGAGGCCATGAAGGCAGAGGGACTGCTCAAGTAAGCAGCGCCCGCTGGCGCGATGCCAGCAGCGCACCGGCCCACAGCGTGATCGCGGAGGCGACCAGGCCACGGGCCAGACCGCCTTCTCCGTCGGAGATCCAGCCGGTCACCGTGGGCCCGACGATCTGCCCCAGCGCGAAGGCAATCGTGAAAGCGCTGATGCCGGTCGCCCATTGCGCGGCCGGCAGGTTGTGGCGCACGAGTGCGGTGGTCGACGCCACCACCGACAGGAACACCGCGCCGAACAGCAAGCCCGAAGCCATCGCCACGGGCCACGCCGAGCTCAGCACCGGCAGCATCGTCGCCACGCCCAGCAAGGCGTTGAGCAAGGCCTGCGGCCCGCCGCCGCGAAACCTGTCGAGAAGACCCGCCCACAGTCGCGACGAGGCCACGCACGCCACGCCCAGCAAGGCATAGAAGGCCGTGATGTCGCCAGACTTCGCCCCTTGCTCGCGCAACAGCGCGATCACGAAAGTCATGTAGCCGATGTAGCCGGCACCGAAGAGCGTGTAGCCGGCCAGCGCCCAACCGAAGCGACGCACGGGCGTCGATCGCGGCGATGCGTCGGACGAAGAGGCGGGCACATGCGCGCGCGCCTCCATCGGCAAGGCCCGCATCGCCAAGGCCAACACCGCCGTCGCGGTGAAGCTGGCCAGCGCCAGCGCCCACCACGCCCAGGCCCAGCCATGCGGCTCGCCCGACGCGGCCTGCAGCACCGCCGGCACCAACAGCGCCGACAGCGTGATGCCCAGGCCCGTGCCGCCGTAGTAGAGACCGAGCAGAAAGCCCGAGCGCGACGGCTGCAAGGCGCCCAGCCGCGCAGCCAGCAAGCCACCCGCGACGAACACCCAGGCACTTGCCATGCCGGCGAGAAGCCGCTGCAGCAGCAGCGCCGGCGCCGAGGTGAAGAACCCGCTCGCCACCATGAAGAGGCTGGCCCACACCGCGCCACCGATCAGCAACGGAACGGGACCGAAGCGCCGCATCAGGGCCGGCGTCATCAGTGCGCCGAGCAGGTAGCCGGCCGCATTCGCAGTGTTCATGCCGCCTGCGAGCGTGTAGCTCCAGCCGAGGTCCGCGCGCATCGGCGGCAACAGCAGGCCGTAGGAAAAGCGCGTGATGCCCAGCGACACCGCGGCCCCCAGGGACAGAGCGAACGCAAGGCGCAATGCTTGCGCAGGCGTGAGGGTGGCGGCAGTCGTGGTGGTCATGCGTTGCGCGGCCATTCTGCGGCAACGCCTACCAGCAAACCGACAACCTCGCGACAGCGCGGTTGAAGGACGGGGATTACCCTCGACTTCATTCTCCACAACAGCAATTCGAACAATGTCCTCTCTCTTTGAGCCCGTCCAGGCCGGCGACCTGAAGCTGAGCAACCGTATCGTCATGGCGCCCCTCACGCGCAACCGCTCGCCCAACGCGGTGCCGCGCGACATCACGGCCACCTACTACGCGCAGCGCGCCACCGCGGGCCTGCTCATCACCGAAGCCACGGCCATCAGCCATCAGGGCCAGGGCTATGCGGACGTGCCGGGTCTCTATGGTTCGCAGCAGCTCGACGCGTGGAAGCGCGTCACCGACGCCGTGCACGCCGAGGGCGGCAAGATCGTCGTGCAGCTCTGGCACGTGGGCCGCGTCTCGCACACCGAACTGCAACCCGAAGGCGGCAAGCCCGTCGCACCCTCCGCCATCACGGCGAAGACCAAGACGGTGCTGATCAAGAACGGCGTTCCCACCTTCACGGAAACCTCCGAGCCCCGCGCGCTCGATGCGAGCGAACTGCCCGGCATCGTGCACGCCTATGCCGTGGCCGCGCGCAACGCGGTCGAGACCTCGGGCTTCGACGGCGTCGAGATCCACGGTGCCAACGGCTACCTGCTCGACCAGTTCCTCAAGACCGGCAGCAACAAGCGCACCGACGACTACGGCGGCGGCATCGAGAACCGCGCCCGCCTGCTGCTCGAAGTGACGCGCGCCGTGGTCGATGCGGTCGGCGGCGGCAAGGTCGGCATCCGCCTCTCGCCGGTGACGCCCGCCAACGACGCACACGACGACAACCCGCAGCCGCTGTTCGACTACGTGGTCAAGCAGCTCGCACCGCTCGGCCTCGCCTATATCCACATCATCGAAGGCGCCACCGGCGGCCCCCGCGAGATCGACGATCGCCCCTTCGATTACGAAGCCCTCAAGGCCGCCTACCGCCAGGCGGGGGGCAAGGCCGCGTGGATGGTGAACAACGGCTACGACAAGCCGCTGGCCGAAGAGGCGCTGAAGGAAGGCGATGACCTCGTTGCCTTCGGCAAGCCCTTCATCTCCAACCCGGACCTGGTGCGTCGTCTGCGCGAAGGTGCGCCGCTGAACCAATGGGACAAGAACACGTTCTATGGCGGCGGCGAAGCCGGCTACATCGACTACCCGGCACTGGCCTGAAAGCCGCGGGCTGCGTCAGGTCGTCGGGAAGGCGACGCTGACCCGCAACCCGCCTTCATCCGATGCCTTCGCGAAGCTGAGTTCCGCGCCCAGCAGCTTCGCGTAGCGGGCGACGATCGCGAGCCCCAGTCCCGCGCCCTGTCCGAGCTTCTGGCCGGCAGGGCCTTGGGCCCAGCGCTTCATCAGGTCGCGCTGCGCCTCGGGCGGAATGCCGGGGCCGTCATCGATCACCGCCAGCGTGTGGCCCGCCAGCTCGATGGTGATCGTGCGCCCGCCGTAACGCAGCGCGTTGTCGATTAGATTGTCGAGGATGCCTTCGACCAGCGCGGCATTCGCCTCTACCGTCACGGCCTCGTCGAGGCCGAGCGCGCCCAGATCCACGCCTTGCGCATCGGCGCGCGCCAGATGCCGCAGCACCGCCTGCTGCGCCAGTTCATCCAGTCGCAGCGTCTCGCGCTGCAGGCCCGTGCGTCCCTCGTCGGCCAGCGCGAGCGCCAGCAATTGGTCCACCAGATGGCTCGCACGCGCCTGGCTCAGCGCGATGCTTTCCAGCTGTTCGCGCCACACCGAAGGTGACTGCTGCGCCAATCCATAGTCGGCCAGCGCGCGAATCCCCGCGAGCGGCGTGCGCAGTTCGTGCGCGACGTTGCCCGCGAACTCCCGCTGCGCGGAAGCGCTCAGCGCGAGCCGGTCCAGCAGTGCGTTGAGCGTGTCGCCCAACTGTTCGAGTTCGCGCGAGCTTCGCGCCACGGGCACCGGCGCGAGGTCGTGGGCATCGCGTTGTTCCAGCGTCTGACGCAATTCACCGAGCGGCCGAAGCTCGCGGTCGATGCCACGCCACAGCCAGGCTGCCAGCAACGCGAGCAGTACGAATTGCGGCGCCAGCGAATAGGCCAGCAACCGCTCGACCAGCACCGTGCGAGCACGCGTGGTTTGCGCAATCACCACGCGATAGGCATTGGGCGCATCGTGGTTCAACGCCACCGCGCGCAAGGCCTGGCCCTGGTGGGTGATGCGCGAGAACCGATAGCGCGCGCCCTCCTCCGGCGCGGGCACCTGCAGGCCCTCATGGCCGGCGAGCAGCGATCCGTCGGGCCGCAGCACCGCGAAGAACACGGTCTCGGACTGGTCGAACAGCACGTTGTTGACCTCGCGCGGCGACAGCAGCAATTCGATGTCGCGCTCGCCCGCCTGTACGTTGGCCGACACCGCATAGGCATCGTCGAGCATCCCGCGATCGAAAGCCTGCTCGGTGAAATAGCTCGCCACCACCAGCGCGACCGCGGTGCCCACCAGCCAGGTCAGGGCCAGCGGCAGCAGCACGCGCCGCAGCACGCGCGCGGTCAGCGAGGGCGCGGCGGCAGCACCCGCGCCAGCCGTCGCGCGCACGTTCACCCGTCCGCTTCCAGCAGATAACCGATGCCGCGCAGGGTGCGGATCGCCGCGCCGCTGCCGACCAGCTTCTTGCGCAGGCGGGAGATGAAGGCCTCCAGTGCGTTGTCGCCCAGCGACTCGTCGAAGGTCGACAGTTTGTCCGACAGCTCGCGCTTGCTGATCGTGCGGCCGGGCGGGCTCATCAGCTCCCACAGCACCTCGAACTCGCGAGCGGGCAGGTCCAGCGGGATGCCGCTGATCGCGAAGCGGCGAGCCCGACGATCGAGCCGCAGTTGTCCCAGCGTCGCGATGTCCTCCGTGCCTTGCGCGCGCCGCACCAGCGCGCGCAGCCTTGCCTCGACCTCGGCCAGGTCGAAGGGCTTGCCCAGATAGTCGTCGGCGCCGGCATCCAGTCCGGCGATGCGCTCCTCCGTGCGGTCGCGGGCCGTCAGCACCAGCACCGGCGTGCGGTCGCCGCGTGCGCGTGCATGGCGCAGCGCGGTGAGCCCGCTCGCGAGTCCGCTGGTCGGGCTGGACGTCGCAGGCAGGTTCAGATCGAGCAGCACGGCGTCGAAGCGCTGCACGCGCCACAGGTGGTCGGCCTCCTCGACGCTGGCTGCCACATCGACGCGGTGGCCCGCGTCGCCAAGGCTGCGCAACATCACGCCGCGCAGGACGGCATCGTCTTCAACAAGGAGGATTCGCATGGATTCGCCGGCAAAAAGGTAGGCGTTTGTACCCCAAGCCGGGTCCAGCGCCCCCTCACTGGACATTGACATCGTGAGAAGGTTCAAACTGGCGCTTCATTCATACGAAGGAGCAACCACGATGAGCCAGAAGTTACAGGTCACGGGCATGAGCTGCGGCCACTGCGTCAGCATGGTGGAGCAGGCAGTACACACCATCGATCCGGAGGCGCAGGTCACGGTCGACCTCGAAACCGGCCACGTCGACGTGCTGAGCGGACACCCGCGACAGGACATCATCCTGGCGATCGAAAACGCTGGATACAAGGCGCAATAGGGGCGCCCGGCAAGGCGTCGCGGCTTCAAAACGCGAGGAAACGTGGAAAACGATCCAAATAGTTGAATACTTTGTGTTTCAAAGTGCAAAATGCGTAGGCAATTCACTTTGACGCCAAAGGGGTCCCATGCTGTCGAGTCTGCTGCCCTCCTCCGTCCGGGAAGCCGCGTACCGCCGCAAGTTTCTGGAGAACCGTGAAGAGAACCTCTTCATGGGCTCCTTCGAGAGTTTTGCCGACGCCGAAGCCAATGCGCCGCCGACCAAGGCCGTCGGCTACGACAACGCCGAGGCGGCCAAGACGCTCTACAGCCATCAGCTCTACTTCTACGATTACCCAGGCCTGTTCTGGGTGAGCCGCGCGCTCGAGGAAGGCATGCGCAGAGTGTTCGACCTCGGCGGCCACGTCGGCATCAAGTACTACGCGTTCCGCCGCGTGCTGCCCTTTCCCAACGACCTGCGCTGGACCGTCTGCGACGTGCCCGGTGTCGTGCAGACGGGCCAGGATCTGGCCGTCCAGCGTGAGGCGACGCACCAGCTGGGCTTCACCACCGACTTCCACGACGCCACGGGCTATGACGTGCTCTATGCCTCGGGCAGCCTGCAGTACCTGCCCTTGCGGATCTCCGAAATCATCGCGGCGCTGCCGATCAAGCCCCGGCGCATCATCATCAACACGGCGGCGGTGCATTCGGACAAGACGCTTTACACCCTCAACAGCATCGGCTTTGCCGTCTGTCCCTACCGCATCCAGCACTACGACGCACTGCTCGCCGAACTCTCCGAGGCCGGCTACAAGCGGCGCGACGCGTGGCGCAACGAGGGCAAGCCGATCGAGGTGCCGTTCGTCGAGGGCGGTGACAAAGCCTTCTACGCGGGCTGCTGCTTCGATCTGCACTGAGCCGCCCTCAGCGGCACCTCAGGCGCCGCGCACCATCGACAGGACCTTCCCCGCATCCAGCGTGCGCGCCTTGTCCTGCATGGCGGGCAGGTAGCGCGACTGAAGCCCCTGCGCCTCCTGCGTCACGTTGGCAAAGATGTCCTTCAGCATCTGCGTGGACAGCGTGCGGCCGCCCGCGTAGTAGCGCTTGGCGACGTGGCCGAGCGCATAGGTGGTCGCGAAGCTCATGCCCGAACTCACGGCCTGCTTGCCGGCCCCGCGCAGCAAACCACCGCCGACCTTGCCCAGCAGCCCGCCGAGCAGCTTGCGCCCGGCTTGTTCGAGGTACTGCGAGGTCAGGCCCACGCCGACGGTCGCGAGGAAGTCCTTCACATGCCCACTGTCGAGCTGGTAGCCGTGGGCCTGGCCGATACGGTAGACCAGCTTCATTTGCAGCGGAATGATCGCCATCGTCGAGAGCGTCTCGGGCAGCAGTTCGAGGGCGCCGTTGAGGATGGCCGCGTTGAGGATCGCCTGGTCGAGTTCCGCGTCAGGCACCGTCGAGGCGGGCGCCGGCATGCCGGTGGGCGCAGGCGCAGGGACGGCAGCCGGCGTCAGCGGCACGGCGGCGATCGCTTCGGCTTCCTGCTCGAACTGCCTGGCCGCCGGCGTGTCGAGCTGAAGCGCGCTGCGCACCTGGGCCAGGAACTGGCGCTCGGGCTCGGACTGCACGCCGTCGGCATCGCACACACACACGGCCATCTCGTAGGCGAGCTGCCGGGCCTCTTCGCTCTGGAACTGCGCTGCCACGTCGGCCAGCGTCACGCGTTTCATCAACACGTCCTGATACAGCATCGGCAGTTGCACGCCGTCGGCCTGCGAGAGACCTTCGGCGATGCGCTTGATCTCGGCGCGCTCGCGCTCGTGCTTCTCGCCATCGACAAAGGCCGCCAGCAGGCTCAGCGTCACGATGGATCGGGTTTCGGATGGGCTCACACATACCTCCTGAGTGTTCGACCCCGTTCGTTTCGCTCTCGGCGCAAAGGTTCCGGCCCGCTACCATCCGGGGCATGCTCGCCCACCCGCGGATCCTCATTGCCGAAGACGAATCCGGCATCGCCGACACCTTGCAATACGTGCTGCGGACCGACGGCTTCGTGCCCGTGTGGTGCCCCACCGCCGAAGAGGCGATCGCGCAGTTCACCGCCGAGCCGCCGGCGCTCGCCATCCTCGACGTGGGGTTGCCCGACATGAACGGCTTCGAGCTGTTCAAGCGTCTACAGAAGCTGCCGGCCGGCGCCGAGGTGCCGATGCTGTTCCTCACCGCGCGCAGCGACGAGATCGATCGCGTGGTCGGACTCGAACTCGGCGCGGACGACTACATCGCCAAGCCTTTCTCGCCGCGCGAACTCGTGGCCCGCGTGAGGAGCATCCTGCGCCGCAGCGGACGCACCGGACAAGGCACGGTGACCGCCACGGCGGCCACGCCTGCCGCCAGCACGCCACACCTCATGCCCTTCGCGCTCGACGTCGATCGCATGCAGATCCGCTACTACGGCCGCCTGCTCGAACTCTCGCGCTACGAATACGGGCTGCTGCGCCTCATGGTCCAGCGCCCCGGCCGCGTGTTCACGCGCGACGAACTGCTGAGCCTGGTCTGGGACGAGGCCAGCGACAGCTTCGACCGCACCGTGGATGCCCACGTCAAGACGCTGCGCGCCAAACTCAAGGCCGTCGCGCCCGAGGTCGAGCCGATCCGCACGCTGCGCGGCACTGGCTACGCGCTCAACGAAGAGCTGCCGCCGAGCGTGTGACCCGAAGAACCCGCATCTTCATCGGCATCCTGCTGATCTATACGGCGGGCATCGCCTTCCTCCTCTACCGCGTCGTCGCCGACATCGACCCGCGCTACCGGGAGTCGGCGGAGGAATCGCTGGTCGAGACCTCGCAACTCCTCGCCAGCCTGATCGAGCAGGACGTGATCGCCGGCGCGATCAACACCGCGCGGCTGGAGCCACTCTTCCGCTCGGTCTACGCGCGCCAGTTCTCGGCGCAGATCTACAACCTGCACAAGAGCCACGTCGAGTTGCGCGTGTACGTCACCGACCGCAATGGCCGCGTTCTCTTCGACTCCATGGGCCGCAGCACTGGCGCCGACTACTCGCAGCGCAGCGACGTGAGCCGCTCGCTCGCCGGCGTGTACGGCGCACGGACCTCGCGCGACATCTCGGGCGATCCGATGACCTCCGTGATGTACGTCGGCGCACCGGTGCGCTGGGACAACGAGATCGTCGGCATGGTCAGCGTGGGCAAGCCTGTGCAGAGTTTCGGCCAGTTCGTTCAGGATGCGCGTGCGCGCACGCTGTGGGTCGGTGTGGGCTCGGCCTTCGCGCTGCTGGTGCTGGCGATCATCATGTCCATCTGGCTGGTGCGGCCCTTCGGCCTGATCTCCGACTACTTCGGCTGGCTGCGCAGCCAGCGCGACCTGAGCCTCTCGCGCATGGTGCGCCGGGCGGTCGATACGCTGCGCAGCGGCGTCCACGAGATGCGCGATGCGCTCACCGGCCGCAACTACGTCGCCGACTACGTGCAGACCTTCACGCACGAAATCAAGAGCCCGCTGTCGGCGATCCGCGGCGCGGCCGAGTTGATCCAGGAGCCGTCGATGCCGCAGGCGGAGCGCGAGCGCTTCCTCGGCAACATCGCGCACGAAACGCAGCGCATCCAGGAGATCGTCGACCGCATGATGGAGCTCACAGCGCTCGAAACGCGGCGCGCACTGGAGCGCAGCGAGAACGTCGCGCTGGCGCCTCTGCTGCAGGACGTCGCCGCCGGAGCGCAGGCCGCAGCGGCCAAACGGGACATCCGCGTCAACGTGGCCATCCACAACGAAGCGCGCGTCGAGGGCGACCCCTTCCTGTTGCGCCGCGCGGTGAGCAACCTGCTCGACAACGCCATCGACTTCTCGCCCGCCGGCGCCGAGGTGCTGCTCGCGCTCGAAACCAATTCTCGTCAGGCCCGAATCAGCGTGCGCGATCGCGGCAAAGGCATCCCCGACTACGCCAAGGACAAGGTGTTCGAGAAGTTCTATTCGCTCGCGCGGCCGCACAACCAGAAGAAGAGCACAGGCCTCGGCCTTGCCTTCGTGAAGGAGATCGCGACGCTGCATCGCGGTCGCGTCGACCTGGTGAACGCACCGCGCGGCGGCGCGCTCGCCACCCTCACGCTGCCGCTGCTGTCACATCACTGACCGGTCAGCTCGCGGTACGCGTTGCGCGTCTGCGGGCTCACCGCATCGAGCACCTGCTGGTACGAGGTCTTGTGCCGCGCCAGCATCCGCGCCGAGGCCACCGTCTTCGACTTGCAGAACCAGTGGCAGGTGTGCTGCATCAGGAAGAGCTCGGCCGACAGGGTGAAGGCCTTGGCCTTGGGCGAGCGTCCTGCGCCGTTCTTCATGACGTCGGAGATGCCGCGCGCATGAATGGCGAAGGCCTTGCGCAGGTCGAAGGAGGCACCCGGAAAGAGCCGGTGCGCGTAGGGGATGGCCACAGGAAACTTGCTCACGCGCGCTTCCGATTCGTCGAGCCGGGAGAACTCCGCGGCGAAGCTGTCGAACTGCGCCGAGAGCTTTTCCTCGGTGGAGTCCAGCAGCGCCCAGATCTGCTCGCGGCGTGCCGGGTCATCCTCGCCGAGGCAGCGCAGGTAGCCCTCGGTGAGGTTCTCCATCAGCTTCTCGATTTGGTAGTTGCCCAGATGGCTTCCCAGCAGCGCAATGCGCTGCCGCTGGTCGCGGGACTTGAGGATGTAGGCGCCGATGACGATCAGCGCCACCAGGGTAAGAGATTCCATGACTGCGTTCGGGGAGAGGGATGTGGAGTGTAGATACCTGCCGACATCCCCCCTCCGCGAAGGCCGCTACCTGAAGAAATCGAGGATGCGGTTGCGTTCCTCGGGCTCCGCAGGCGCGCCCACGGCTGCGCCCGCCAGTTCCTCCACCGGCAACGGTGCAGGCGTGTCGATGCCCAAGGTGGCGACACCCCGGCCCGGCGCGAAGTCGTCGAAGTACCACTCACCTTCGACGTTGAGCACACCGCCCGGCACCGCGGGCTCGCTCACCGGCACGCCCTTCAGCGCGGTCTGCATGAAGCCGGTCCAGATCGGCAGGCTCAGGCTGCCGCCCGTCTCGCCGCGCACGCCCAGTTGGCGCGGCGTGTCGTAGCCGACCCACGCGACGCCGACCATCGTCGGTTGGAAGCCGGCGAACCAGGTGTCGATCGAATCGTTGGTCGTGCCGGTCTTGCCGTAGAGGTCGTCGCGCTTGAGCGCCTGGCGCGCCTTCACGGCCGTTCCGCTCTTCACCACGCTCTGGAGCAGCGAACTCATGATGAAGGCGTTGCGCTGCGGAATGGCGCGCCTCGACTCATCGAGCACCGGCGGCTCGGTCTCCAGCAGGACCTTGCCCTTCATGTCCGTGACGCGCGTGACCAGATAGGGATTGACGCGATAGCCGCCATTGGCGAACACCGAATAGCCCGCCGCCATCTGCATCGGCGTGACCGAGCCGGCGCCCAGCGCCATCGGCAAGTTCGCAGGATGCTTGTCGTGGTCGAAGCCGAACTGAGTGATCCAGTCCTGCGCATACGAGGTACCGATGGACTGGAGCACGCGGATGGTGACAGTGTTCTTGGATTGCTGGAGCGCGCGCCGCAGCGAGATCGGTCCCTCATAGGTGCTGTCGTAGTTCTTCGGCTCCCACGGCTGGCCGCCGGCGCCGCCCTCGAAGGACAACGGCGCGTCATTGACGACCGTGGCCGGCGTGAAGCCCTTCTCCAGCGCCGCCGAGTAGATGAAGGGCTTGAAGCTCGAACCCGGCTGCCGCCAGGCCTGCGTGACGTGGTTGAACTTGTTCTTGCCGTAGTCGAAGCCGCCCACCAATGCCTTGATGGCGCCGGTGCGCGGGTCCATGCCGATGAAGGCACCTTCGACTTCCGGCAGCTGGGTGATCTCCCAGGTGTCCTTCGGCGTCTTCGCGACACGGATCACCGCGCCGCGGCGGATCTTGATGGCGGCCGCCGCCTTCTCGGACAGGCCGGACTGTGCAGGCTTCAGGCCTTCTCCCGTGATCTGCAGAGTCTCCCCGTTCGCGCGGACCGCGGTCACTTCCTTGCTGCTGGCCTGGAGCACCACGGCCGAGATCACGTCGCCGTTGTCGGGGTGGCCGGCCAGTGCGTCGTCCACCGCTTCGTCGAGTTCCTTCGGGTCGGCGGGCAAGGCCACGACCTGCTCGGGGCCGCGATAGGCCTGCCGGCGTTCGTAATCCATGATGCCTTTGCGCAGCGACTTGTAGGCCGCCGCCTGATCGGCCGCGACCAGCGAGGTATGGACCTGGAGGCCGCTCGTATAGATGCTGTCGCCGTACTGTGCATGCATCATCTGGCGCACGGTCTCGGCCACGTACTCCGCATGGAGGCGGTTCGGGTCGGCGGCATCGCGCAGATGCAGTTCTTCCTTCCGGGCGTCGGCCGCCTGCGCGGCGGTGATGAAGCCGGTCTCCGCCATGCGGTCGATGACGTAGAGCTGGCGCGCACGCGCCCGGCGCGGATTGCTCACGGGGTTGTTGGTACCCGGTGCCTTCGGCAGGCCGGCGAGCATGGCGGCTTCGGCGATCGTGAGGTGCTGCAGTGGCTTGCCGAAGTAGGCTTCGGCAGCGGCGGCGAAACCGTAGGCGCGATTCCCCAGGTAGATCTGGTTGAGGTAAATCTCGAGGATCTGGTCCTTCGTGAGTTGCTGCTCGAGCCGCAACGCCAACAGGATCTCGTAGGTCTTGCGGCTCAGCGTGCGCTCCGAGCTCAGGTAGACGTTGCGCGCCACCTGCATCGTGATGGTGGATGCGCCCTGCTGCCTTCCGCCCTTGAAGCTCGCCAGCGCCGCGCGCACGAAGCCCTTGTAGTCGACGCCGCCATGGTCATAAAAGCGCGCATCCTCGACGGCGAGCACGGCATCCTTCATCACCTGCGGAATCTCTGCGAAGGGCGTGAGATTGCGGCGCTCCTCGCCGAACTCGCCGATCAGTTCGCCTTCGGCCGAATAGACCCGCAGCGGCAACTTGGGCCGGTAGTCGGCAAGATCGGAAACGCTCGGAAGCTTGGGATAGATCGTGACCGCCGCGATGCCGCCGGCAATCAGCAGGATGAGCGCGCCCGACGCGGCGACGGCGCCGCCCCAAATGGCAACGCGTCGCAGCCGGATCGACCGGTCCGGGCGCGCAGGCCCGCTGGAGGAGGGTTTCTTGGACATGGCTAGTGAGGGGTCGACGCCGAGGAAAAGAAGGAAATCCCATGGCGGATGGGCACACTTTGCTATCAATTGAATAGCGCTGTCGACCCAGGTAGGAGCGTTGCCGCCCCCTCGAGTTCCCCGCCGGAATTGCATAAGGGATGAAGCCCTAATACTCCGGGAGCGAGCCGAAGCCAGTGTGAAGTCCTTCCCGGCCTCACTTCACACAGACTTCACACAACGCCGCCCACTTCGAACAGGCTTCCTACTGCCTTCTCGGCAGACCTTGACATTGGCCTCCGTGCACCGTTGCACGACACCCTTCGAGGGAAGAGGACCCAAGTCATGGAAAGCTCCATACCCCGCCCCGGCCGCTGGCTCTGGCTCACCACGCTGGGCCTCGCGGCCACCGGCTTCGTCATGCTGATCGCGCGGCCGGTGCATGCGCAGGAAGCGCCGGGACCGCGACTGAAGACCGAGAGCCCCTACTTCTTCGTGAAGAGCAATGACCCGGAAACGGACCGCCTGCCGCTCAAGGGCACGGAAGTGGACGTGAAGATCTCCGGCGTGATCGCCGACGTCACCGTGACGCAGACCTACCGCAACGAAGGCCGGCGCGCGATCGAGGCGCGGTATGTGTTCCCCGGTTCGACCCGGGCAGCGGTCAGCGGTCTCAACGTGCGGCTCGCCGGCCGCCTCATCACCGCGCAGATCCGCGAGAAGGAGCAGGCGCGCATCGAATACGACAGCGCGAAGAAGGAAGGCAAGACCGCCGCGCTGCTCGAACAGCACCTGCCCAACGTGTTCCAGATGAACGTCGCCAACATCCTGCCGGGCGACGACGTGAAGGTGCAGTTGCGCTACACCGAGCTGCTGGTGCCGCAGGGCGGCAACTACCAGTTCGTCTTTCCCACGGTGGTGGGGCCGCGCTACAACAGTCCGCAGTCGCAGAACGCGCAGGCCGCATGGGTGGCGCAACCGGTGCTTCGCGCCGATGTCGCACCCAGCACCAGCTTCCAGCTCAAGGTCGCGCTCGACACGCCGCTGGGCATCCAGGAAGTCCGCTCGCTCACGCACGCCCTCGACGTGCGCCAGCGCGACGGCAACGCGCATGCCGACATCGCGCTCGCCCGCAGCAGCGAGCCCGCCGACGACCGCGACTTCGTGCTCGACTACCGGCTCGCCGGCGAGCACATCGAGTCGGGCCTGATGCTCTACAAGGGCCAGGGCGACAACGCCGAGAACTTCTTCCTCGCGATGGTGGAGCCGCCCAAGTCGGTGGCGGCCAGCGCCATCTCGCCGCGCGACTACATCTTCGTGGTCGACATCTCGGGCTCGATGCACGGCTTTCCGCTGGACACGGCCAAGGTCGTGCTGGAGCGGCTCATCGGCGGCCTGCGGCCCAGCGACACCTTCAACGTGCTGCTGTTCTCGGGCAGCAACCGCATGCTCTCGCCACACTCGGTGCCGGCCACCCGCGCCAACATCGGACAGGCGCTCGCCACGATCCGCAACTACAGCGGCGGCGGCAGCACGGAGCTGATTCCGGCACTGAAGCGCGCCTATGCCGAACCCAAGTCCGACGAGGTCTCGCGCACGATCGTGGTGGTGAGCGACGGCTACGTCACGGTCGAGCGCGAAGCCTTCGAACTGGTGCGCAAGAACCTCTCGAAGGCCAACGTGTTCGCCTTCGGCATCGGCTCCTCGGTCAACCGGCACCTGATGGAAGGCATCGCCCGGGCCGGCATGGGCGAGCCCTTCATCATCACCGACCCCGTGCAGGCACCCGAACAGGCCGCGCGCTTCCGCCGGATGATCGAGTCGCCCGTGCTCACCAGCGTCAAGGCGCGCTTCGAAGGCCTCGACGTGTACGACGTGGAACCCGCCGCCCTGCCCGATGTACTCGGCGAGCGCCCGGTGATCGTGTTCGGCAAGTGGCGCGGCGAAGCCAAGGGCCGCGTGCTCATCGAGGGCCGCAGCGCCGAAGGCCCGTACCGGCAGGAACTGAAGGTCGACACGCACACGCGCCAGGACGCGGCCGCGCTGCGCACCCTGTGGGCACGCCATCGCATCGCGAGCCTGAGCGACCAGGAAGCGCTGGAGGGCGGCGACACGCTCAGGCAGCGCATCACCGACCTGGGCCTGCGCTACAGCCTCCTCACGCAGTACACGAGCTTCATCGCCGTGGACCAGGTGGTGCGCAACGCGGCACCGCAGAACAGCGTCGGCGTCGACCAGCCGGTGCCGTTGCCCAAGGGCGTGAGCGAGTTGGCCATCGGTCAAAGCCTGGGCGCCGAGGTGCCGAGCACGCCGGAGCCCGAGACGCTGGGCGCGATCGCAGTGGTGCTCTCGATGCTGGCCATGCTGCGCCGTCGCGCGCGCCGCAGCGATCCGCGCCGCTTCACTTCCTGAGGAAGCATCGCCATGTCTCTTGCTCTCCTCGCACGCACGCATCCCCGGGTCATCGACTGGGGCATCCATCTCGACCGCGCGCCGGCTGCCGGATGGCTCGCGCTGCAGGCCGCCGCGCTGACGCCCGTATGGATCTGGATGGCCCAGCGCATGCGCGATGGTTCCGACGATCCGCTGGGCCTGCTTTCGCTCGCGGCGCTGGCCCTGCTCACCTGGACGCTTCGGCGCGAACTGCGCCCTGCGCCGCGCCTGGGCTGGCTGGCGCTGGCGAGCGTCGGCACGCTCGTCGCCACGATGCTGCGCACAGGCATCGGCCCGCTGCCTTCCCTGCCGCCCCTGGCAGCGAGTTTGCTGGCGGTGCTGGCCTTCGCCTGCGGGCTGCTCGCCTCTCTGCCCCGGCGCGTGGCGGCGTTCCCTGTCGTCGGCCTGGCCGTGCTCGCGCTGCCGCTGCTGTCCTCGCTGCAGTTCTATGCGGGCTATCCGCTGCGCGTGGTCACGGCGGAAGCCAGCCGGTGGCTGCTGGCACCGGGCTTCGGCGTGGCGCGCGAAGGCAGCAGCTTGTTGGTCGACGGGCAACTGGTGATCGTCGACGCGCCCTGCTCCGGCGTGCAGATGGTCTGGCTCGGCTACTTCACGGCCTGCGTCGTGGCGCACTGGACCGGACGCAACGATCGCGGCTTTTTCGCGCGCTTGCCGGCGGTCGGCCTGCTCGTGCTGACCGGAAACATCGTTCGCAACGCCGTGCTGGTCGCGCTCGAAGCCGCAGGCCATGCGCCGGCGCGATGGCTGCACGACGCGTTCGGCCTCGTGCTGCTCGCCTTGGTGTGCGGCGGCATCGCGCGGGTCATGGCCCATGACCCCCGTTCCCGGCAAGGCGCGGAACGCGCCGCCATCCCGGGCCTGATCACTTCCGCAGGAGGCCGCCGTGTCGATACCGCTCTTTGACTGCTGGCTCGCCAACCGCTTCATCAATCGCATTGCGCACAAGACGGCCTTCGCCTTGGTCATGCTGCTGTGCGTGCTCTGGTCGGCGGCCTTCGCGTTGCATCGGCCGCCGCCCCCCGCCGCCGTCGCCGCCGTCTTCGAGGAATGGCCGAGCGAGTGGGACGGCGTGCCGCTGCGCCCCCTGGCTCTCAGCGAAGTCGAGCAGCGTTTTGCGCAGCAATTTCCCGGCGCCATCGCGCGCCTGACCGACGGCGAGCAGATGCTGGTGCTGCGCCAGGTCCACACGTCGACCCGCATGCTTCATCCGGCCGCCGATTGCTACCGCGCGCTCGGCTACGGCATCGCCCAGGCGCGGCTGGAGCGCGATGTGCATGCCCGCCTGTGGCGCTGTTTCACAGCCGAACGCCACGGCGCACAAAAAATGCGCATCTGCGAGCGCATCGTCGATGCCCTGGGGGACGCTTTCACCGACACTTCAGCCTGGTACTGGGCGGCGGCCAGTGGGCGGTCGCACGGACCGTGGCAAGCTGTGACCCTGGCGAGACGGATCGAGTGAGAGAGATTTGTTAAAAAAAGCGCTGCTTTACCTGCTTTTCGCAATCCTGGCCCTGGTGCTGACGGCGGGCGTCGCCGCGTACCTGATCGTCAAGGTGGCCCTGGCCCCCGGTCCTGACGAGTGGCCCGCCCGGGTCAAGGTCGGCCCCGTCTCCATCGACGTCGGCGTGCCGACCGCGATCCGGCTGATCACCTCCTCGTGGTTCGCCCCCTGGGTGGCGGGCCGCACCGTCAACACCGACTTCGGTCCGGTTCTCTTGGGCTGGAACGATCCGACCAGCACCCTCGAGCTCCAATGCGCGCCGTGCAGCGCCACGGTGCCGGCACTCGGCGAGGCGCCCATCCGGCTCGAACGCCTGCGTGCCACGGTGCGCCGCGATGGCGGCGCGCTGGGCGGCACCCTCGAGGCCTCCCCGCCCGGGACCGCGCCGGCGGCCACGGACGGCGCCAACGACGGCATGCTGCGCGCCTACTGGGACGGCCGCCTCACGCAGAAGGCCCTGCAGCTCAACATCAACGTGCCGGACGTGCCCATCGCCCGCTGGTACGCCGTGCTGGCTCCCGGCCTCCCCGAACTGCAGCGCGGCCGCATCGGCGGCACTTTCGGGCTGCGTGCTCATGTCTTGCTGCCCGCGCGCACCTTCTCGCTGCAACCCCGAATCTCGCAGTTCACCGTCGAAGGGCTGGGCACCGAGACCATGATCAATGCGCGCACCAGTTGCGGCGCACCAAGCCGGCTCACGAACGAAAGCTGGCTCGCCCGCTCGGTCATCGCAGCGGAAGACCAGCGCTTCTTCACGCACCCGGGCTACGACATTGCCGAACTGATGCCCTCGCTCGAGAGCAACCAGAAGGCCGCGCAGGTAGAGCGGGGCGCCAGCACGCTCACCCAGCAGCTCGCCAAACTGCTCGTGACCGGCGGCGAACGCAGCACCGATCGCAAGCTGCGCGAACTGCTCTACGCGGTCGAGATGGAACAGACGCTGGGCAAGGCCCGCATCCTCCAGCTCTATCTGGACAACGCGCCCTGGGGCCGCGACCTGTGCGGCGCCGAAGCCGCCGCCCGCCGCTACTTCAAGCGCAGCGCCCGCAATCTCGAACCGGCTCAGGCCGTCTGGCTCGCCGCCATGCTGCACAACCCCGCCGTCTCGGTCGAAAAATGGCAGCGCGACGGCAACATCGATGCAGCCCGCGCCAAGACGGTCGCGGAAGGCGTGCGCGGCATCACCAAGCCGCAGCGCGACGCGCTGCTCCGCAACGTCGCGACCGCGCACTTCACCCCACCCTGAAGCCGCCCGGCTGCACCAAATCGGCGCACATGCCGCCGGGTAGCCCCCGGGATCGCTGGCACATGTCTTGCACCAGCAGCATCAATGGATGCTGTCACCGCCCCTCCGCCCGCAGCCGTTGAAATCGTCGCACTGAGCAAGTGCTACGCCGCCGGTGCGCCGCCAGCCGTCGATCAGATCGACCTGCGCATCGCAAGCGGGAGCTATTGCTGCCTGCTCGGCCCCTCGGGCTGCGGCAAGAGCACGACGCTGCGCATGGTCGCGGGGCACGAATCGGTGTCGGGCGGGGACATCCTGCTCGACAACCGCAACATCACCAACCTGCCGGCCGCATCCCGCGGCACGGCGATGATGTTCCAGAGCTTCGCGCTCTTTCCGCACCTGTCTGCGCTCGACAACGTCGCATTCAGCCTCAAGATGAAGGGCGTCTCGAAGAGCGAGCGCCACCGGCGCGCGAAGAACCTGCTCGACCGCGTGGCCATGGGGCACCTGGCCGAACGCAAGCCCGGCGAACTCTCCGGCGGCCAGCAACAGCGCGTGGCGCTCGCCCGCGCACTCATCACCGAACCGCGCGTGCTGCTGCTCGACGAGCCGCTTTCCGCGCTCGACCCCTTCCTGCGCATCCAGATGCGTGCCGAACTGCGCCGCTGGCAGAAGGAACTGGGCCTGACCTTCATCCACGTCACGCACTCGCAGGAGGAGGCGATGGCGCTGGCCGACACGATGGTGGTGATGAACCATGGGCTGATCGAGCAGATCGGCTCGCCCCACGAGGTCTACAACCACCCCTCCAGCGAGTTTGTCGCGCGCTTCATGGGCGGGCACAACGTGTTCGCCCTGCACGACGGCCTGGTCGCCGTGCGCAACGACCACGTACAGATCGTCCCGGCCATCGGCGCGCTCGGCGAGGTCGGCCTCCCCGCCCACGTGACCGACGTCGAGTACCAGGGCACCTACGTGCTGCTGGGCCTGCGGCTCACTGGCGAGCGGCCGGAACGCAGCGGCGTCTCCGTGCTGCTGTCCGAAAAGTCCTTCGTCTCGCGCAGCTATGAAGTCGGCGAAAGCGTGCGCCTGACCTGGACCGAAGCCGACGCCCGCAGGCTCGGACCCGGCGCCCGGCGGCCGCATGGCACTGCCAACGGAACGCCGCCCCCGCGCCACGAGCCGCTGGCGGCACTGGCCGCGATGGCGTCCTGACTGCGCCGCGTGCCCTGTCCTTTCGGCTTTTTCCCTCCACCCCTTTCTTCATCACTGCCTTTCAGGAGACCTGCCATGTCCAAAAAAACCGAACCGTCCCCCACCGGCGTGCAGCGCCGAACGCTGCTGCAGGGCACGGCGGGCATCCTGGCGACTGGCATGTTCCCCGCCATCCATGCGCAGGAAAAGATCGTCCTGCGTTACCTCGGCACCGCGGTCAACCAGGACAAGGCAATCGCCGAGAAGTTCAAGGCCGACACCGGCATCGAGATCCAGTACGTTGCGGTGACCACCGACGACGTGACCAAGCGGGCGGTCACCGCGCCCAACAGCTTCGACCTCATCGACACCGAGTACTTCTCGCTCAAGAAGATCGTGCCGACTGGCAACCTGAAGGGCATCGACACCAAGCGCGTGAAGAACGCCGACAAGATCACCACGCTCTTCACCAAGGGCGAAGTCGCCGGCAAGAAGGTGGGCGACCAGGGCACCGCGCCGATCAAGGTGATTTTTCTGGAAGGCGAGAAGAGCAAGGCCTTCGCGAAGTCGCCGACGCAGTTCATGTCGCTGATCCCGACCACCTACAACGCCGACACGCTGGGCATCCGGCCCGACCTCATCAAGCGCCCCATCGGCTCGTGGGCCGAGCTGCTGAACCCGGAGTTCAAGGGCAAGGCCGCGATCCTGAACATTCCGTCGATCGGCATCATGGACGCGGCCATGGTGGTGGAGTCCAAGGGCATCCACAAGTACGCCGACAAGGGCAACATGACCAAGGCGGAGATCGACCTCACGATCAAGACGCTGATCGAAGCCAAGAAGGCCGGCCAGTTCCGCGCGCTGTGGAAGGACTTCAACGAGTCCGTCAACCTGATGTCCTCGGGCGAAGTGGTGATCCAGTCGATGTGGTCGCCGGCCGTGACGGCCGTTCGCAGCAAGGGCATCGCGTGCACCTTCCAGCCGCTGAAGGAAGGCTACCGCGCATGGGCCTCCGGCTTCGGCCTGCCGGCCACCCTGTCGGGCAAGAAGCTCGATGGCGCCTATGAGTTCATCAACTGGTTCCTCGACGGCTGGGCCGGCGCGTACCTCAATCGCCAGGGCTACTACAGCGCCGTGCTGGAAACCGCCAAGGCCAAGATGGAGCCCTACGAGTGGGCCTATTGGATGGAAGGCAAGCCCGCCACGCAAGACATCAAGAGCCCGCAAGGCGACGTGATCGCCAAGGCCGGTGCGGTGCGCGACGGCGGCAGCTATGAAGAGCGCATGGGCGGGATCGCCTGCTGGAACGCCGTCATGGACGAGAACGAATACATGGTGCGGAAGTGGAACGAGTTCGTCGCCGCTTGATGAAGCTCCCCCCCAAGCTGCGCGCACTTCGTGTCGCTTCGCCAACCCCCTGCCGGGGGCAACACCGGCAGCCCGGCAAAGCCGGCTCTGCGGTGTTCCCGGATCGACCATTGCTTCGCTTTCCATGAGTTCACAGGTCGCCAGCTTGCCCGTTGCCACGCCGCAGCCCACCCGCACACTCGGCGCGTGGTGGCAGGCGGCGCCGTTCGCGCTGGTGTTCCTGCTGTTCTTCCTGATCCCGCTGGCGCTGATCGCGATGGTCAGCTTGTGGAACTTCAACGAGTACGAACTCATCCCCGCGCTCTCGCCGCGCAACTATCTGAGCATCTTCGAAGGCTGCTCTCACCTCACCGACAACGGCGACTTCTGCGTCACGCTGTCGACCTATCTCAGCACGCTCAAGTTCTGCCTGCTGGTCTGGGCCATCACGCTCGTGGTCGGCTTCGCGGTGGCCTACTTCCTGGCGTTCCACGTGCGCTCGCCGGGCATCCAGACGCTGCTCTTCGTGCTGTGCACCGTGCCCTTCTGGACCTCGAACGTGATCCGCATGATCTCGTGGGTGCCGCTGCTCGGACGCAACGGCCTCGTGAACCAGGGCCTGATGGGAATGGGCCTGATCGACACGCCGATCGAGTGGCTGCTGTTCTCCGACTTCTCGGTGGTGCTCGCCTTCGTGCACCTGTACACGATGTTCATGATCGTGCCGATCTTCAACTCGATGATGCGCATCGACCGCTCGCTGCTCGAAGCCGCGAGCGACTCCGGCGCATCGGGCTGGCAGACGCTGTGGAACGTGATCGTGCCGCTGTCGCGCACCGGCATCCTGATCGGCTCGATCTTCGTCATCACCATCGTCATGGGCGACTTCGTCACCATCGGCGTGATGGGCGGCCAGCAGATCGCCTCCATCGGCAAGATCATCCAGGTGCAGACCTCGTACCTGCAGTTCCCGCTCGCCGCGGCGAACGCGATGATCCTGCTGGCCGTGGTGCTGATGATCATCTGGGGCCTGACTCGGCTCGTCGACATCCGGAAGGAACTATGAGCAACCGGATCGGCGAACAGCGCTCTCCCGGCTTCTGGCCGCTCGCCATCGTCTTCTCGCTCTTCGTGCTCTTCCTCTACGGACCGATGATCACGATCTTCGTGCTCAGCTTCCAGGGGCCGGAAGGCGGGCTGACCTTTCCGCTGCGCGGCGTCTCGCTGCACTGGTTCCACAAGCTCGCCGAAGGGCTGGGCACGGTCGACATCGGTGCGGCCTTCCGGCGCTCGCTGATGCTGGGCGCGGTGGTGATGCTCTTCACCGTCGTGCTCTCGGTGCTCGCGGGCCTTGCGTTCCGCAAGCGGCTCAAGGGCGGCAACGCCCTGTTCTTCATCACGGTGGCGAGCCTGATCATGCCGTCGATCATCGTGTCGCTCGGCATCGGACTGCAGTTCCGCCTGCTCGACGGCGGCATCAAGAGCGCCCTGGCAGCGATGGACGCCACCAGCACGCTCGAGAACTACGGCACCGCGCTCGGCCTCCTCACCTCCGCGCTGGGCGCGCACCTCACGTGGACGCTGCCCTTCGGGCTGCTCATCATGTTCGCGGTGTTCAACCGCTTCAACCCGGCCTACGAAGAGGCCGCCCGCGATCTCGGCGCAACGCCGTGGCAGAGCTTCTGCCACGTGGTGCTGCCGTTGATCGGACCCTCCATCGTCGGTATCGGCATGTTCGGCTTCACGCTGAGCTGGGACGAGATCGCACGCACCTCGCAAGCCATCGGCGACGTCAACACCCTGCCCCTCGAACTCCAGGGCCTGACATCGACCGTGACCACGCCATCCATCTACGCGCTCGGCACGGTGACCACCGTCGTGTCCTTCGCCGTGATGGCCCTCGCGCTCGGTTCCGCGGCCCTCTTGCGCAGGCGGTCCACGCGCGGTCGCTGATGGCTTGCCTGCTCGTCATCAACCCCAACACCTCGGCTTCGGTCAGCGAGTTGCTGCAACGCCATTTGCAGGCGCGAGCCGGTGATGCGCTGCAGGTGAAAGCCGTCACTGCGCGTTTCGGAGCACCGTACATCGCCTGCGAGGCCAGTTACGCGGTGGCGCAGCACGCGACGCTCGATGCCTGGGCCGCGGCGCGCGCGCACGGCGAGCGGCCCGATGCCGTGCTGATCGGCTGCTTCGGTGATCCGGGCCTCTTCGCGCTGCGCGCCGGCGCGGGCGTGCCGGTCACCGGATTGGCAGAGGCGGCATTCCTGTCCGCGGCGAAGCGGGGCCGCTTCGCCATCGTGACGGGCGGCGAACCCTGGCGGCTGATGCTCGAAAGGCTGGCATGGTCGCTGGGTTACTCGGCATCGCTCGCCGGCATTCATACCGTGGCCCCGACCGGCGCGCAGCTCGCCGCCGACCCGCAGGGCGCCCGCGCGCTGCTGGCCGAAGCCTGCCGCGAGGCAGCCCTGCGCTTCGATGCGCAGGCCGTCATCCTCGGTGGCGCGGGGCTCGCCGGCATGGCGGCCGACATCGCCGACAAGGTGCCGGTACCGCTCATCGACAGCGTGAGCGCAGGCGCCGAGTGGGCCGTCGATGCGATCCGGTCCGCGACGCCGCAGCCATCGAGCCGCGCCTTCGGCGTGGCTTGGCAGAACGTCTCCTGGGAACTCGAATCGCTGGGCTGAACACGCGCCCTTCGCCCAGCCACAGATCCGGCGTCCCCACCGACAGCGCGGTCGTCACCATCGTGCCACCATGCCGCGCATGACCACCCCACGCCATGCCCACCATGCGCACGCCGTCCAGCCGGTGACGCTCGCCCAGCCCCGCGGCATCGACCAGATCGTCGCCGGCGTCTCCACCAGCGACGGCGACGGCGTCAAGCTCACGCGCGTGCTGCACCAGACGCTCCAGCAGCGGCTCGACCCGTACCTGATGCTCGACGCCTTCGGCAGCGACAACCCTGGTGACTACATCGGCGGCTTTCCGAGCCATCCACACCGCGGCTTCGAAACGGTCACCTACATGATTTCGGGGCGCATGCGCCATCGCGACAGCGAGGGACACGAAGGACTGCTCTCCAACGGCGGTGTGCAATGGATGACGGCCGGCCGGGGGTTGATCCACAGCGAACTGCCCGAGCAGGAAGAAGGCTTGATGGAAGGCTTCCAGCTCTGGCTCAACCTGCCGGCCAGGGACAAGCTGCGCGACCCCTGGTATCGCGACATCCAGAGCGAGGAGATCCCCGAATTCACCACGCCGGCGGGCGTGCAGGTGCGCCTGATCGCCGGCGAGAGCCACGGCATCAAGGGCGCCATGCAGCGCGAGCACACGGAGCCGCTCTACCTCGACATCACGATGCCGCCCGGCGCCGAGTTCTCGCAGCCGCTGCCGGACACGCACAACGCACTGCTCTACGTGTTCCGCGAATCGCTCTACGTCGGAAGCAGCGAGATCCCGACCAAGCGCATGGCGATCCTCGGCAACGAAGCCGGCAGGGACGGGGTCGTGCTGCATGCGCCCGCTTCGAATCACAGCCCGGCGCGGGCACTGCTGATTGCGGGGAAGCCGCTCCGCGAGCCCATCGCACAGTACGGCCCCTTCGTCATGAACACGCGCGAGCAGGTGATGCAAGCCATGCAGGACTTCCAGAGCGGCAAGCTCGGTTGAGCCCGCGCGAGGTGTTCGACACGCAAGAATCCGTCGCTCGCACGGCTGCGTACATTTTTCTTTACGCGCGCTAACTCCCGCCTCACGGTCGAGATACATCGCGCGACCACACTTCCCTTCACCTGCTGCCCATCGGCGGCGGGCTTCTTCGAAAGGAAGCACTCTCATGATCACGTCTCGCAAAAGCCTTCTCTGGGCAGGTCTCCTGGCCTCCGCCACCTTCGCCTCGGCTGGCGCCTTCGCGCAGCAGGCTCCGCAGATTGCACCCGCATCGCCCGCGACGACCCAGGCCCAGCCTGGCGCCCAGTCCCAAGCGAAGCACCAGCATGCCCGCGAGGACCGCGCGCAACGCTTCGAACGCATGAAGCAGCATCGTGCGGAACGCCTCTCGGCGCTGAAGGAAAAGCTCAAGTTGACACCGGCGCAGGAAGGCGCATGGAGCACCTTCGCGACGGCCCAGCAACCGCCCGCTCGCTCCCCTGAGCAGGCCCGAACGGACCGCGCAGAGTTCGCCAAGCTCACCACGCCGCAACGCCTGGACCGCATGCAGGCCCGCCAGGCCGAACGCAGCGCGATGTTCACCCAGCGCGCCGACGCCACGCGCAGCTTCTATGCCGCGCTCACGCCGGAGCAGCAGAAGACCTTCGACGCCGAGTCGATGGCACGCTTTGGTCGCGGGGAGCACGGCGGCCAGCACCGCCACCCGGCCCCGCCAGCCAAGAGCTGATTCGCCGGCCATCGAAAAAGGCCCGCAGCGCCCAGGCGCTGCGGGCCTTTTTTCATGACGATCGGAAATGGGGGCTTATTGCGGCGTCCCGGTCTTGTCCTTCGGGTTGGTCGGCACTTCCGGCCGCTCACCCTTCTCGCCGAAACGGGGCTTGACCTTGCGGCTCGTCTGGCTCACTTCGCTGCGCGACATTTCGCCGGTGGGCTGCGGCATGGCGTTCGGCTGGTGATTCACCGTCGTGGTCGCCTCGCCCTTGGGCACAGGGTTGTTGGCATTGTTGCGGTTGTGCACGCGGGCCTCGGACTTCACCGCGTCGCGCGAGGCGGGATTGGTGCCGTCAGGCCGCTGGGTCGGGTTGCCCACGCCGGCCGGCGTCTTGGTGCTCGCCTGTCCGGCCACGGCCGGATCCGGCTGCGCGGGCATCGAGGTGGTCTGGGCCGAGGCCATGCCCGCCACGCCCATCAGGCCGGCGAGCACGGTGGTTGCTAGAAGTCTTTGCTTCATGATGATGGCTCCTTGTTGGTTTCAAACGGAATGCGAGCCCATTTCCTTCAAGCTCTGAGTTCACCGTAGGAGCCTCTGCTGTCGCGCCATGTGGGGATGGGGGAGCCATCCCTGTAGGAACCGGCCGCCGTGCCGCGCAGGCGAGCGAAGAAGGTGGTGCGTCCTACACCTGCGGCGCATCCCTCGGCTTACAACCTCATCTGTGAAGCCTTCCACCCATTCAGCCGCCGTGATAGCCCCGCCGACGTCGCTCAAGGTGATGACCGTGAACACCCACAAGGGCTTCACGGCGCTGAACCGCAAGTTCATCCTCCCCGAGTTGCGGGAAGCGGTGCGCACGGTGGGTGCGGATGTCGTTTTCCTGCAGGAAGTGCTGGGAACCCATTCGCGCCATTCGCGCAAGGTCGACAACTGGCCCGAGGCTCCGCACTACGAATTCCTGGCCGACACGATGTGGCCGCAGTTCGCCTACGGCCGCAATGCGGTGTATCCGAAGGGGCATCACGGGAATGCGGTGCTGTCGAAGTTTCCGATCGTTCATTACAAGAACCATGACGTGTCCATCACCGGTCCGGAAAAGCGGGGGATGCTGCATTGCGTGCTGCGCCTGCCTGCGAGGCCAGTCGACGTCCACGTGATCTGCGCGCACCTGGGCCTGTCGGAAGTGCACCGGCTGCAGCAACTCGAACTGCTCTGTCACATCGTGCGCGACGAAGTGCCTGGCGACGCCCCGCTGGTCGTGGCGGGTGACTTCAACGACTGGCGCGGCCGCGCGCATGACATCCTGGAACAAGGCGCCGCGCTGCGAGAAGTCTTCGTGCATGCCAACGGCCGCGCGGCCCGGACCTTTCCGGCGCGCTTCCCGCTCTTGCCGCTGGACCGCATCTATGTGCGCAACGCGAGCGTCCATGCGCCGGTGGTGTTGCCACGCCGCCCCTGGTCGCACCTGTCGGACCACGCGCCGCTGGTGGCGGAGATCGAGCTATGAGCATCTCTGAAATACCCAACGGCCACCAGCGATGGATCGGCGGCAACCGAATCGATCTGCTGGAGAACGGCGAGGAGTTCTTCCCGCGCGTGTTCGAGGCCATTCGCGAGGCACGGCGCGAGGTGGTCATCGAGACCTTCATCCTCTTCGAGGACAAGGTCGGCACCCAGCTCCACGAGGCCATGCGAGCAGCAGCACAGCGGGGCGTGAAAGTCGATCTGATGATCGACGGCTTCGGGTCGCCCGACCTGTCGCCGGAGTTCATCAGCGGGCTGACCTCGGCCGGGGTCAAGGTACGCGTCTTCGATCCGGGCGAGCGCCTCTTCGGCCAGAGGCTCAATGCCTTCCGCCGCATGCACCGCAAGATCGTAGTGATCGACGGCTCGCTCGCCTTCGTGGGCGGCATCAACTACTCGGCCGACCATCTGATGGACTTCGGCCCCAAGGCCAAGCAGGACTACGCCGTGGAGCTTGCCGGACCCATCGTCTCGGAAATCCATCGCTTCGTGCTGCACGCCATCGCAGTCGGCGGCAAGGGGCCGGGCTGGTTCCGGCGCCGCCTGAAGGCCACGCACGAACACAACGGACCCGCGGGTGAGGCCGAGGCCCAGTTCGTGACGCGCGACAACCGCCGGCACACCAACGACATCGAGCGCCACTACCGCGCCGCCATCCGCAGCGCGCGGCAGCGCATCGTCATCGCCAATGCGTACTTCTTCCCCGGCTACCGGCTGATCAAGGAGATGCGGCGCGCGGCGCGACGCGGGGTCGACGTGCGGCTGATCCTGCAAGGTGAGCCCGACATGCCGATCGTGAAGGTGGCGGCCAGCATGCTGTACCACCACCTGCTGCATGCCGGCGTGCGCATCTACGAGTACTGCGAACGGCCGCTGCACGGCAAGGTCGCGCTGGTTGACGAACAGTGGAGCACCGTCGGATCGAGCAACCTCGACCCGCTGAGCCTGTCCTTGAACCTCGAGGCGAACGTGATCGTGCGCGACAAGGCCTTCACGCAGGTGCTGTGGGAGCGGCTCGATCACCTGATGCAACACAGCTGCAAGCAGGTGGAGACCTCCGACCTGACCGAATGGAGCGGCTGGCGGCTGGTGCGCAGCTTTTTCATCTTCCACCTGATGCGCTGGTATCCGGCGTGGGCGGGCTGGCTGCCGCGCCACGCGCCGCGCCTGAAGCCACTGGATGCGCCCGATGCGCGCGGCGGCGCGACCCAGACGGACGCGGCCTGATGGCCGGCAGCAGGGGTTCCGCCATGGGCGCCGTCGAGCCGCCATCCCGTCCGGCGAACGCCTGGTGGCAATGGCTGAAGCGCATCGCGGCATGGCTTTTCTTCGCGATCGTCATCTTCCTGATCGTGCGGCAGGCTCGAACCATCGATTGGAGCGACGTGCTCGATTCGGTGCGGGCGATTCCCCTGCCGATGCTGCTGGCCGCCCTCCTCCTTGCCATCGGCAGCCATGCGCTGTACAGCACCTACGACCTGCTCGGCCGCCGCATGACGGGGCACAAGCTCGCGACAGGAACTGTGATGGGCGTCACCTTCATCAGCTACGCCTTCAATCTCAACCTGGGCTCGCTGGTCGGCGGCGTCGCTTTCCGCTACCGGCTCTATTCGCGGCTGGGACTCGACAACAACACCATCACGCGCGTGCTCGGCTTCAGCATGCTGACCAACTGGTTCGGCTACTTCGTCGTCGCCGGCGCGGCTTTCTGCTTCTGGCCCATGGGCCTGCCGCCCGACTGGAAGATCGACGGCGGCGGCCTGCGCCTCCTCGGCGCGGCCCTGTTGCTGGTGGGGGTCGCGTACCTCGCCCTTTGCGCGATCGCGCGCGAGCACACCTGGCGCATCCGCAACCAGGAACTGGACACGCCGCCGCTGCGCATCGCGTTGCTTCAGCTCGCGATGTCCTGCGGCAACTGGTGCCTGATCGGTGGGGTGATCTGGTTCCTCCTGCAGCAACAACTGGCCTACCCCACGGTGCTCGCAGTCTTCCTGGTCGCCGCCGTGGCCGGCGTCATCACGCACGTGCCGGGCGGGCTCGGCGTGCTCGAAGCGGTGTTCATCGCGCTGCTGTCGCACCGCGTGCCCCAGGAGAAGCTGCTCGGTGCGCTGCTTGCCTACCGCGCAATCTACTACCTGCTACCGCTCATCGTCGCGAGCCTCTTCTACGTGGTGACCGAGCTGCGTGCCAAGCGGCTGCGCAAGACGGCTCCAGCTCCCCAAGCCTGACGCTGCGTGCTGTCGGATAAGGTCGCGCCAGCGCAGGCCTCCTCCTTTATCGCCTGAAGGCCTACAGGCCTCACAAGGGCGGCGACCTAAGTTAGCGCTCATGTCGCAGCACACCGTCACTCTCTCGGGCGAGATCGATTTGCCGGGCTTTCGCCGTGAAGCCCGCGCATTGCTCGCAGGCCTGGTGCCGCCCGAGGACACGCAGTGGCACGCCGAAGCCGGTGCCGACTGGATGACGAAAAGCGCCTGCACGGCCTTGACCGATGCGCGCGACACGCATGCCGCCACGAATCTTTTCCTGCCCCGCTCCTTCCTGTCGCTGTGCGACACGGTCATCCTTCATAACGATCCGACACGCTTCGTGCTGCTCTACCGGCTGTTGTGGCGCCTCGTGCATGAACCGGACCTGCGTCGCAACCCGCTCGACTCCGACCGCATGCGCGCCCTGCACATGGCCCAGGCCGTGCGCCGCGACATCCAGAAGATGAAATCACTGATCCGCTTCAAGGCCATGGATGAAGGCGCTGGCGCCGAGCCATTGCACATCGCCTGGTTCAAGCCGGATCACCACATTGCCGAGGCGGTCGCGCCCTTCTTTGCGCGCCGCCTCGCGCATCTGCGATGGGCCATCCTCACGCCGGAACGCAGCGTGCGCTGGAATGGCGAAGCCCTCGAGTTCGGCCTGGGCATTCGGCACCAGGAGATGGCGCGGGATGCGATCGACGCGGATGCCCTGCTCGCGCGCTATCGCCAGGCCTTCAACCCCGCGCGACCTCAGTGCATGGCGCGGCCGCAAGCACAGCGGCCTTCCGATGCACGCAGCCAGTGATCGAATCAGCGAACTCAGAAGCGATAAAGGTAGCGCACTCGATAGAAGTTCTCGCCGGGATTCGGCTCCTTGATACCGGCGTTCGAAAAGTGCTGGACACGAAAGGACAGTTCGTGTTCTCCCTGCGCTCCGAAGTTGCGCCCCACGCCCACTTGTTCAGTGAACTGGAAAGTGGTGCTGAACTCGCGGCTGGCGGTGCGATAGATGCTGTCCATCACCGTGCCGCCGACGCCTGCCTCGACGAACCAGGGGGATGCACCCTGGTCGAAGCGCCAGCGCCAATTGGCAATGACGCCGGCTTGCGTGTAACTGTCCTTCTCGAGCCTGCTGGGCACGGGCGCGCGCCACGTGCTCAGGAAGAAGTCCCAGTAGAAAGTCAGCGCACCCGGCGGGACCGCAGGCTCTCGATGGCTCCAGGGTACGACGATGCCGGCGGTGACCGAAGACGTGTTGCCCTCGGTATGCGGAGCCTCGCCTCCTTCGAGATAGACGCCGAGCGCCTGATCCGCGGGGTGAGCAACGGCGGCGACCGAGAACAACAGGCAGCCCGTGCAAAGGAGCGCCTTCGAGCAGGACGATGAGTTGGACATTCGACTTTGCCTGCGCAAGGTTAGTTATTTGTAACAAGCATCTCTAGCTTTGGTCCCCGCTCAAAGTTGGCAGTCGCCGCATCGAAAACTAGGACTGCATCACCAATCGATGTTGCAGTGCAGCAAAGAGCACGCCAGGCGCCTATAGTCCCTTCCATGACTCCCAGCTTCTCTTCCCCGCGCTTCTTCAACCCGCTCATGTTGTGGGCGGACGTCGTAGTCAAGACCAACGAGATGCTCCTGTCATCCGGCTCCGTCATCCAGATGCGCACCGAGCGCATCGCGAAAGCGGGCCTCTCTCCCAGTGATGGCGATATTGCCGAATTTCAGCTCATGGGTCACGAAAAACTCGCGGCCGTGGGCGAATCCGGTGCCGCCATGGCGAATCAGCTTCACACTACCCAGTTCACGCTCATCCAGCGCGTGGTCAAACACTGGCTCGGCGGTGGCGTGGCCCTCTTCTCGCTTGCCACGAGCACAACGCCAGCGCAGGCCATGACGCATGCCGAAGCCTTCGGCACGGCCGCCACGCGCTCCGCCGCCGCGGTGAGCCAGTTGAGCAGCGCCAGTGCGCGCATCGTGCAACGGGGCCTCAAGCCCATCCACGCCAAGGCGACTTCGAACGCGCGCCGGTTGGCCCTGACGCAAGAAACCTGATGCCGCGGCGCGGGCCCGGGCCCGCGCCAGAAGAAATCGTCGACTAATAGGCTTCGCGTATCGCGAGGCTTGCCAGCATTGGCGCATGCGGATTTCCGAACGCGCCCATCGAGCCGGCGAGATCGTGCATGCGCTGCGCCACTACGATGCGCTCAACGAGCGCGCAGCGCGCAACATCAAGCCGGCCTGAGCTCAGCTCGCCGCAACCAAGCGCAGCAAGGTGATCTCCGACGGTGCGCCGAAGCGCTTCGGCGGCCCCCAGTAGCCGGTGCCCCGGCTCGTATAGACCCACATGTTGCGCAGCTTGTGCAGCCCCGCGGTGAAGGGCTGCTGCAGCGGCACGAATAGATTCCACGGAAAGAACTGGCCGCCGTGCGTATGGCCCGACAACTGCAGGTGGTAGCCGGCATCGGCTGCGGCGGGCGCGCTGCGCGGCTGGTGCGCCAGCAGTACTCGCGTGTGCACCAGCGGGGGCGCGTCGTGCAGCGCACCGTGCGGATCGCTCGCGTGCGCCGCATCGAAATGCACTGCGGTGTAGTCGGTGACGCCGGCCACCACGAGGGCGCTTTCCAACACCTCCTCGTCGGTCTGCGCGCCCTTCACATTGCGCGTCTGGAGCACCACGTGCTCGTTGAGCAGCACGCGCAGGCCGAGCCGGCGCAATTCGGCGATCCACGCATGCGCGCCAGCGTAGTACTCGTGGTTGCCCGTCACCACGAAGGTACCGTGCCGCGCGCGAAGCCCCGCGAGGGGTGCGATGTGCTCGCGGAGTTCCTGCACCGTGCCGTCGACCAGGTCGCCCGTGATCGCCACCATGTCGGCACCGAGCTCATTGACCGCATCGACGATGCGCTGGATGTAGCCGCGCTTGATCGTCTGCCCGACGTGGATGTCGCTGAGCTGTGCGATCGTGAAGCCATCCAGCGCCGAAGGCAGGTTACGGATCGGCACGTCGACGCGCACCACGCCAGCCGTGCGCCGTGCGTTGAGGAAGCCGACCAGCGTGATCGCCGTGGCCAGCAGCGGCGCCGCGGCGGCGCTGGCGGCCCGCCAACGCGGCCAGTCGATCGTCATGCCGAGCGCAAGCGATGCCAGCGACGCCAGAAACAGGCCCGCATCGCGCACCAGCGTGAGGCCGAACATCGACGAGAACCAGCCCATGCTCAGCAAGCCGATCCATTTCCATCCGTCAGCGAACTGGCGGCGCCCGGAGCGCGCGCCGACGAATGGCAGGGGCATGGTCACGGCCGACACAACCAGCGCTGCCAGCAGCAGCCACCAGCCGCCCGCCGAGGCCGTCAGCGAAGGCAGCAGCCGCAGTCCGATATAGACGTGCAGCAAGGCGGTGAGAACGATCAGGGGACGAAGCGGCATCGGGGCCTTGAGGACGGGCACGCGCCCGGACACACCATGTGCGAGCGATACGCTCGACATTCAAGGTGCATGCCACCCTGACGGCGCCTAATTTTGGTCCTCAGGAATGCGCGCTGACGCTCGTCCCCGCCGGCCACACAAAAAGTGCGCGCGTGCCGCTGCCCGCGAGGATCTCCACCTGCTGCCTCAGGGTCTGCCCCGCGAGCGTGGCTTCGACTTCATAGCGGCCCGGGTCGAGACGCGCCACCATGAACGGACCATCGGCGACAACGCGGCTCAGCACCGGCTCGCCAGCGGAATTTCGCACCGTCACCAGCACAACGCCTGCGAAATCCGAGCGCTTGCTGTCCCGGATCGAGAACTCGAAAGTGGCCGGCCATCGAGGGGCGACCGTCTCCATCAACTCTGCCTCGTCGCTGCTGGCGCCGCCGCTCATGTATTCGACGCCATTCGCCATGTGAATGGGCGGGTTGTAGACGGCATGCGCCGACCATGCACCGAAAAGTGACGCGCTGCCGATGGCGAAGGCAGCTGCGGGCTGCCAGATCCGCTGAGTTCTCATCGCTGTGTCCTTTGCTCGAAGGGGCGTGAAGAGTTCACGCGACCACTATCCGCAGCAAGTCTTAGGAGAACCTGATCTGGAAGGCTCAGTCCCCGGTTTGGACCGAAGCCTGTTGCTCGGGCCGAGGCAGGCCCATCGTCGCGGCGAAATCGACATTCGACGGCCACACGAAGACCGCTTTGGAGGCCATGCCGTTGAACACCACCAGCGGCTGCCTGAGCGTGACGCCGCCCATCGAGGCCTCGACCTCGTAGGCGCCGGGTTCGAGCCGCGCGAGCATGAAGGGCGCGCCAGTCGAGGCTTCCATGATCGGCCTGCCCGTGTACCGCTCGCGCACCGAAACCTTCACGTCGGAGGGGAAGTTGCCGGGCTTCGCCCGGCTGACACCGAACTCGAGCGTGGCGGCCCAGCGTGGCGAGACGGTCTGCATGAAGGCGGCCTCTTCGCTGCTTTTTCCGCCGCACATGTACTCGATGCCCTGGGCTGTCTGGATGGGCGGGTTGGTCAGCGCATGGGCTGGGGCGAGTGCGCCAAAGATCGCCAGGGCCGCCACGGGCCCCCAAAACCGGATCGGGTTCATGCTGTGCTGTCCTCTTGCTCGAAAGTGGCGTCTGGCCGCCGCTGATTTTGCTTAGCAAGAGTCGGGCTAGGAATAGCGTTTACGCGGATTCTCGACGCGCCGCGCAGCCGGCGGTATCGAAAAACGCATAAGCAACGGCGTTTTCCAATTGTTGGCAAAGCGGAAATTGAGATGTTCCCGGAGCGTCCTTCGCAACCGTCGATCCGCCTCCAAACTCCGTGCCTCCCCAACGAAGCCGCCGGCGCATGTGCCGCCAGCGGCCTTTTCCAGGACGACCTTCGATGAACGCACCCTGCACGACCTGCGCCGATGCGCTGCCACCCCGAATCGAAATCACCCACACGCCGCGATCCGCCTGGCTCGCGGTCGGCTCCATCGCTGTCGGCACCTTCGCCATGGTCACGACCGAATTCCTGCCGATCGGACTGCTGACCGACATCGGGAGCGGCCTCCAGGTGTCCGATGGGACGGCCGGCCTCATGGTCACGATGCCGGGCGTGCTCGCCGCCTTCGCGGGGCCGGCATTGATCGTCGCCTCTGGCCGGCTCGACCGGCGCACCGTGATGGTGTGGCTCACCGCGCTGCTGGTGGCGTCGAACCTGCTCGCCGCCTTTGCACCCAACTTCGCCACCATGCTTGTCGCCCGCCTTCTCCTGGGCCTGTGCGTCGGCGGCTTCTGGACCTTCGCGCCGAGCGCCGCCACTCAATTGGTGCCGGCGGCCTCACAGGCGCGGGCCATGTCGCTCGTGCTCGCAGGCATTTCGGTCGCCACCGTGTTCGGCGTGCCAGCTGGCGCGCTGGTCGGCAACATTGCCGGCTGGCGCGCCGCCTTCGGCGTGACCGGCCTGCTGGCGGCCGGCGTGCTGCTGGTGCAGATGTGGTTGCTGCCCGCGATGCCGCCGGCCCGTGCCATCCAGCCGCGCGACCTGCTCACGCCGCTGACGCGACGCATGGCACAGGTCGGGCTGCTGACCGTGCTCTTCCTCATCGCCGGGCACTTCGGGGCTTACACGTACCTCAAGCCGCTGCTGCAGCAAGTGTTCGGCCTCGGCCCGGGCGCCGTGACGGCGTTGCTGCTGACCTACGGCGCGGCCGGCTTCGTCGGCACCTTCATCGGCGGAAGCCTCGTGGCGCGCAGCGTGCGCACCGCGACGCTGCTGGCGGCCATGCTGTTGGCGGCGGCGCTGTTGCTGTCGACCTTGCTCGGTACCGGCTTCATGGCAGGCGGCGCGGTGGTCGCCATCTGGGGTGTGGCCTTCGGGCTGATCCCGGTCGCCCTCACCGGTTGGATGCTGGAGGCCGTGCCCGACGCACCCGAGGCCGGACAAGCGCTGCTCGTGAGCGGATTCCAGGTGGCGATTGCTTCGGGCGCCCTGCTTGGGGGCGTCACCGTCGACGCCTACGGCATCTCGAACACCATGATGCTGAGCGGAGCGCTCGTGCTGGTGGCTGCGGCGATCGTGGCCGCGCTGGGTCGTGCACCAGGCGGGGTGTCGCTGGCTGCTTCAGGGCGGTGAGGGCTGCGAGAGAACCCATTCGGCCAGCGCCTTGGCGTCCGAATCGGTGACCTTGAATTGCCGCGGCATGATGACGCGGCCCCAGGATCCGACACTGCCATTGCGGATTCTGGTGGCGAGTTGGGCGGGCGCGGACGGGTCGTTGCGATAACGCGCCGCAATCTGCGCAAAGCCCGGCCCGACCTGTTTGCGGACCAGGCCGTGGCAGGAGATGCAGCCGTAGTCCTGGCTCAAAGCTTGTGCCTCGGACGCGGCAAATCCTGCGGCCGGACAAAACAGTAGAGCCGTGGCGACAGCTCGGGCAAGGCGCAAGCCCATTGCCTGCAGTTCCGGCCACATCGCTGGCGACCGCCGCAACCTACACGTCGATATTCGCCGCCCGCAACGCGTTCTGCTCGATGAACTCCCGCCGCGGCTCCACCTCGTCGCCCATCAGCATCGTGAACACGCGGTCCGCCTCGATCGCGTCGTCGATCTGCACGCGCAGCAGGCGCCGCACGTTGGGGTCCATGGTCGTCTCCCAAAGCTGCTCGGGGTTCATCTCGCCCAGCCCCTTGTAGCGCTGGCGCGCCGTCGCGTTCTCGGCTTGGCCGATGAGCCAGCGCATGGCTTCGCGGAAATCGCTGACCTTTTCTTCCTTGGCCCTCTCGCCTTCGCCACGCTTGACGACGGCACCTTCGCCAAGCAGGTCGCGGAAGGTCTTGGCCGCTTCGGCCAGCGCGGCGTAGTCGGCGCCGTGCACGAAGTCCTGCGTGAGCACGCTGCTCTTGATGTTGCCGTGGTGTCGGCGGCTGATGCGCAGCAGCGGCTTGTCGGTGCGCGCGTCGAACTCGCTCGACACATCCGCCGGTGCGCCGGTGGTGTTGAGCTCGCGCAGCTTGTTCTGCAACGCGACGGCCGAGGCCTCGGCGCTGGGCGTGGTGTCGAGGTCGAGCGAAACGCCATCGGCGATCGCGCGCAAGGCCGCAGCGTCGAGGAACACGCCCAGGCGCGCGATGACGGCCTCGGCCAGCTGGTGCTTGCGCGCCAGCTCGGCCAGCGCGTCGCCGCTGAGCATGGTGGGGTTGGCGCCGCCGGTCATGACGCTGGCGTCCTTGAGCGCGACCTTCAGCAGGAAGGCGTCGAGCGCCGGGCCGTCCTTGAGGTACTGCTCTTCCTTGCCGACCTTCACCTTGTAGAGCGGTGGCTGCGCGATGTAGATGTGACCGCGCTCGACCAGTTCCGGCATCTGCCGGTAGAAGAAGGTCAGCAGCAGCGTGCGGATGTGCGCGCCGTCCACGTCGGCGTCGGTCATGATGATGATGCGGTGGTAGCGCAGCTTGGCGACGTTGAAGTCGTCCGCGCCGCCGCCCGAGGTCGTCGCGCCCGCGCGGCCGATGCCGGTGCCGAGCGCGGTGATCATGGTCAGGATTTCGTTGCTGGTCAGCAGCTTTTCGTAGCGCGCTTTCTCGACGTTCAGGATCTTGCCGCGCAGCGGGAGGATGGCCTGGAACTTCCGGTCGCGGCCCTGCTTGGCGGACCCGCCGGCGGAGTCACCCTCCACCAGGTAGACCTCGCACAGCGCCGGGTCCTTTTCCTGGCAGTCAGCCAGCTTGCCCGGCAGGCCCATGCCATCGAGCACGCCCTTGCGGCGCGTCATTTCGCGTGCCTTGCGTGCGGCTTCGCGCGCGCGGGCGGCTTCGACGATCTTGCCGCAGATGATCTTGGCGTCGTTCGGCCGTTCCTGGAGGTAGTCGCTCAGCAGACGGCCGACGATGTCCTCGACCGGTGCGCGCACTTCGCTCGACACCAGCTTGTCCTTGGTCTGGCTCGAGAACTTGGGCTCGGGCACCTTGACGCTCAGCACGCAGCACAGGCCTTCGCGCATGTCGTCGCCGGTAACTTCGACCTTGGCCTTCTTGGCGAACTCGTTCTCTTCGATGTACTTGTTGATGACCCGGGTCATCGCGGCACGCAGGCCGGTCAGGTGGGTCCCGCCATCACGCTGCGGGATGTTGTTGGTGAAGCACAGAACCTGCTCGTTGTAGCCGCTGTTCCACTGCATCGCGACCTCGACGCCGATATGCGTGCCAGGAATGCCGCCGTAGGTATCGGCCGGCTTCTCGCCCATCGCGTAGAACACATTCGGGTGCAGGACCGTCTTGCCCTTGTTGATGAACTCGACGAAGCCCTTGACGCCGCCAGCGCCCGAGAAGTCGTCTTCCTTGCCCGTGCGCTCATCGATCAGCCGGATGCGCACGCCGTTGTTCAGGAAGCTCAGCTCGCGCAGGCGCTTGCTCAGGATTTCATAATGGAAATCGGCGTTCTCCTTGAAGATTTCCGTGTCGGGCAGGAAGTGCACTTCAGTGCCGCGCTTCTCGGTCTCGCCCGTCACCTTCATCGGCGACACTTCGACGCCGTTGACCACATCGATGATGCGGTTCTGCACGAAGCCCTTGCTGAACTCCAGCGTGTGCACCTTGCCTTCGCGGCGCACCGTGAGGCGCAGCATCTTGCTGAGCGCGTTCACGCAGCTCACGCCCACGCCGTGCAGGCCGCCGGAGACCTTGTAGCTGTTCTGGTTGAACTTGCCGCCCGCATGCAGTTCGGTGAGCGCGATTTCCGCCGCCGAGCGCTTCGGCTCGTGCTTGTCGTCCATCTTGACGCCGGTCGGGATGCCGCGGCCGTTGTCGGTGACGGAGATCGAGTTGTCGGTGTGGATCGTCACGACGATGTCGTCGCAATAGCCCGCCAGCGCTTCGTCGATCGAGTTGTCGACCACCTCGAACACCAGGTGGTGCAGGCCCGTGCCGTCGGACGTGTCGCCGATGTACATGCCCGGCCGTTTGCGAACCGCTTCGAGCCCTTCGAGGATCGTGATGGAGCCCTCGCCATAGGACGTATCGGCCGGCGTCACCTCGATCGGAATCGCGCTGTCGATTTCGGGTGTGTAGACCGGCTCGGTGTGTGGCACGTCCGGCTTGTTGTCTTCGCTCATCAGAATCTTTCTCTCTCGGCAGCAGGAGCTACCGCAATTTCAGGAATACCGCGGATCCGGCTCCGCCGGTCCGCAGGTATTGCCCCCTGCAAGGGGGTGGGCGGCCACACGAAGTGGGCAAGCCTGGGGGTGTGCTAAATCCTCATGGGCATGACGACGTACTTGAACGATGCGTTCTCGGGAATCGTCATCAGCACCGAGCTGTTGGAATCGGCGAAGTCCATCTTCACCATGTCCTGGCTCATGTTGGCGAGCGCGTCGATCAGGTAGGTCACGTTGAAGCCGATCTCGATGGCGTCGCCACCGTAATCGATGTCGAGCTCATCTTGCGCTTCTTCCTGCTCGGCGTTGTTCGACGCGATGCGCAGCGTGCCGGGCTCGATGTTGAGCCGCACGCCCTTGAATTTCTCGCTGGTCAGGATCGCGGTGCGCTGCAGACTGGCCAGCAGCGGCGCCCGACCCAGCGTCACTGTGTTCTTGTGGTTCTTGGGGATCACGCGGTTGTAGTCGGGGAACTTGCCCTCGACCAGCTTGGTGACGAACTCCATGCCGCCGAAGCTGAACTTGGCCTGGTTGTTCGCGAACTGCATCTCGATCGCGCCTTCGGCATCGGACAGCAGGCGCTGCATTTCGAGCACCGTCTTGCGCGGCAGGATGACTTCCTGGCGCGGCACTTCGACGTCGAGCGTGGCGGAGGCAAAGGCCAAGCGGTGCCCGTCGGTCGCCACCAGGCTCAACTGCTTACCTTCGGCCACGAACAGGATGCCGTTGAGGTAGTAGCGGATGTCGTGCACCGCCATCGCGAAGGACACCTGGCCCAGCAGGTCCTTGAGCGTCTTCTGCGGCACGCTGAACACGGGGCCGAAGTTGGCCGACTCCTGCACCAGGGGAAAGTCCTCGGCCGGTAGCGACTGCAGCGTGAACCGGCTCTTGCCGCCCTTGAGCACCAGCTTGCTCGCGCTCGATTCGAGGCTGACCGTCTGGTCGGAGGGCATGGTGCGCAGGATGTCGATCAGCTTACGCGCGCCGATGGTCGTCGTGAAATTGCCTTCATCGCCGCCCAGCTCGGCGTGCGTACGAATCTGGATCTCGAGGTCGCTGGTGGTGAGCTGAAGCTGCCCGCCGGTCTTGCGGATGAGCACGTTGGCCAGGATGGGCAGCGTGTGGCGCCGCTCCACGATACCCGCCACCGACTGCAGCGCGCCGAGGATTTTGTCTTGTGTTGCCTTCAAAACGATCATGTCTTACCTCTTCCTTTATTTCTTTAATTCAAATTAGTAGTAGTAGATAAGGGACGCGCTGCCCTGTGGACAGGGCGATTTTCCGCTTTCGTGACAGGCACTTGCGGGGTCCGGCAGGCTGTGCGCAGCCGCGCTTTCGTGCTGTCGCAGCGGCGCGAACAACTTCGGATCGCGCGCCGGGCCTGTGGACAAGCCCTGCCTTGTGCCAGAACTGCTCACAGAGTTGTCCTTTGACAGCGATTGGCGAATCTGCGTAGCGCCTTCATCCATCAGCCCTTGAGCGTCTGCTCCAGCACGTGCAGTTGCTGGTTGAGTTCGGTGAGTTGCTGGCGCTCACCCGAGATCTTCCGGACCGCATGCAAGACCGTGGTGTGGTCGCGACCGCCGAAGAGTTCGCCGATTTCCGGCAGGCTCTTCTGGGTCAGCTCCTTGGCCAGGTACATCGCGATCTGGCGCGGCCGGGCGATCGAGGCCGGGCGCTTCTTCGAGTACATGTCGGCGACCTTGATCTTGTAATAGTCGGCGACGGTCTTCTGGATGTTCTCGACCGAGATCTGCCGGTTCTGGATCGACAGCAGGTCGCGCAGCGCCTCGCGCGCCAGGGCGATCGAGATCTCCTTCTGGTTGAAGCGCGAGTACGCGAGGATCTTGCGCAGCGCGCCTTCGAGTTCGCGCACGTTGGAACGCACGTTCTTCGCGACGAAGAAGGCGACTTCCTCGGGCATCTCGGCGCTCTCCGCGCGCGCCTTGTTGATAAGGATGGCGACGCGCATCTCGAGCTCGGGCGGTTCGATCGCGACCGTCAGGCCCGAGTCGAAGCGCGAAACCAGGCGCTCGTGGATGTCGGCCAGCCCCTTCGGATAGGTGTCGCTCGTCATGACGATGTGCGACTTCTTCGCGAGCAGGGCCTCGAAGGCGTTGAAGAACTCTTCCTGCGTCCGATCCTTGTTCGCGAAGAACTGGACGTCGTCGATCAGCAGCAGATCGAGCGAGTGGTAGCGCTCCTTGAACTCGTCGAAAGTCTTGCGCTGATAGGCTTTGACCACATCGGATACAAATTGCTCCGCGTGGATGTAGAGAACTTTCGAATCGGGCCGATCTGCCAGCAGACGATTGCCCACCGCGTGCATCAGGTGGGTCTTGCCCAGACCGACGCCGCCGTAGATGAACAAGGGGTTGTAAAGATGCCCCGGCATGCCCGCCACGTGCATGGCCGCCGCGCGTGCCATGCGGTTGGCGGTGCCCTCCACGAGCGTGTCGAAAGTGAGCCCCGAGTTCAGGCGATTCTTGAACGCCGCAGCGGCCACGTCCTCGCCCTGACTGACCATTTCGCGCGGCACGTCGGACTCGGAAACAACAGCCATCGATACAGGCCTGTTAACGATTTCCCGAGGAGCGAGCGCTAACTCAATGAGGACCGGCTGGCCATAGAGCTTCTCCGCCATGGCGGCAATCTTGCCGGCGTACTGGGCCCGGATCCAGTCGAGCTTGAAACGGTTGGCCACGAAGACCGTGACCCGCGAAAGATCGTCCGCGACCTTGGCAGTCAGCGGCTTGATCCATGTGTTGAACTGCTGTTCGGACAACTCCTGCGCGAGTTGCTCGACGCAGGCCTGCCAAAGGCTGTCACCGACGCCGTCACCCGGCATGGGTGCTCTGAAAAGTGGTTTGTCCCTCGGCCATTTGTCGTGTTCGTGTTGTGGATAGTCGCACCCGCGATGCGCCCTGGATTCTAACTTGTCAAAAACTTATCCACACCATTTCAACGGATGCAGAAAGGGTGCGGAAGATGTCCGGGATTGTCGACTGCCCGAATATTTGCGATAATCGCGGGTTTCCCTGAAAGCCTCTTTGTGTGTTTCGGGGTATCTCGGATCTCGCCGGGGAAAACTGCCGGCCAGCCGGTGAATCAGGAAAACCATCATGAAACGCACTTACCAAGCATCCAAAGTCCGCCGCGCCCGTACCCACGGCTTTCTGGTCCGCATGAAGACCCGCGGCGGCCGTGCCGTCATCAACGCACGCCGCGCCAAGGGCCGCAAGCGCCTCGCCGTCTAACGGCACGCCGGCGCCGTTGCCAGTCCTGTCGCAAGCGCCATCACACCCTGACGGCGCCTTGCGGTTGGCTTCCATGCAGCGGCTCAAGACCCGCGCGCAATTCCAGGCCGTACTCGCAGGTGCCACCGTGGCGCGCACAGCCCACTTTGCACTGCACCGTTGCGCGCTGGACGCTCCGTCCGGCGCCGCACCCCTGTTCGAAAAGCAAGACGTGTGGCTCGGAGCCATGGTTCCCAAACGCTGGGCCCGCCGCGCGGTCACCCGCAACGCGATCAAACGCCAGATCTATACCGTGAGCGCAGCCGCGTCCGAAGCTTCGTTGCCGCAGGCCGCGCACGTCGTGCGCCTGCGCGCGGGTTTCGATCGCAAGGAATTCGTGAGCGCGACGTCCGACAAACTCAAGGCCGCCGTCAGGGCCGAACTGCTGCAATTGCTGCAGCGGGCCGCCACGGCGCGCGCATGATGCAGCGCCTGCTGATCGGCCTCGTGAAGGCATACCGACTGCTGCTGAGTCCCTGGCTCGGCCAAGCGTGCCGTTTCGAGCCCACCTGTTCCGTCTATGCCATCGCCGCGCTCGAACAGCACGGCGCGGCAACCGGCAGCTATCTCACGCTGCGCCGGATCGCCCGATGCCAGCCCTGGTGCGAAGGCGGCCATGATCCGGTCCCCCCGAAGGCACAGCGCTCGACCCCGCGAGCGGGTTCGCTCTTTGCCTTTCTCTCTTCCGACGACAAGAAGTCTTCTTCATGAACGATATCCGCCGCACCATCCTGTGGGTGATTTTTGGTTTCTCGCTGGTGCTGCTGTGGGACCAATGGCAGGTCTACAACGGCCACAAGCCGACTTTCCTGCCTTCGACCCAGACGGCCGCGCCCGCAAACCAGCCGGTCGCGCCGGCTGCAACGTCCGCCAGCGGCGTCCCTGCCGCTGCCGCTCCTGCCAGCGGCTCCGTGCCCGCGCAAGGTGCGGCCCCGGCCATCGGCGAAAAGGTGACCGTTTCCACTGACGTCTTCAAGGCGGTGATCGACGGCGAGGGCGGGACGCTGTCGGAATTGCAGTTGCTGAAGTTCCTTGACCAGACCAACAACCACGGGCTGGTCGAATGGGCGCGGCGCCTGGTCGGCCTCCCCGTCGCGGAAAACGAAGTCCGCCCCGTCACCCTGATGGAAAACGGCTCGCCCGCGACCCGCTACGTCGCCCAGACCGGCCTGCTGAATACCATCGACACCGGCGATCGTTTCCCCAATCACCTGACCTTGATGACCGCGCGTCCCGGGCCGCGCCAGCTGGCCGATGGCCAGAATACGCTGGAAGTGGCCTTCGAGTCGCAGCCCGTGGGCGGCCTGAAATACGTCAAGACCTACGTGTTCCAGCGCGGCGACTACTCGATCCACGTCAAGCACCAGATCGTCAACGTCAGCGACCAGCCGCGCGACGCGCAGCTCTACCTGCAGTTCGTTCGCCACGGCACGGTCGCGGCGGGCACCATGTTCGGCACCAACACCTTCACCGGTCCGGCCATCTACACGGAACAGAAGAAGTTCCAGAAGATCGAGTTCTCGGCCATCGCCAAGGGCAAGGTCGAGTTGCCGGCGCCCGCCAACGACGGCTGGGTGGCGATGGTCCAGCACTACTTCGTGTCGGCATGGCTGCTCAATGTGCCGGGGAGCGACGCCATCAAGCGCGAGTTCCGCGTGGCCGATCTCGGCAACAACCTGTTCTCGGTCGCGATGGTGCTCCAGGTGCCGAAGCTGGCCCCCGGCGCGGCGCACACCATCGAGAGCAACCTGTTTGCCGGTCCCGAGGAAGAAAAGAAGCTGGAAGCCATCGCACCCGGCCTCGACCTCGTCAAGGACTACGGCATCTTCGCGATCATCTCCAAGCCGCTGTACTGGCTGCTGAACCAACTGCACGGCATCCTCGGCAACTGGGGCTGGTCGATCGTGGCCCTGGTGGTCCTGCTGAAGGCCGCCTTCTACTGGCTCAATGCCAAGGCCTACGCCAGCATGGCCAAGATGAAGGCCATCAATCCGAAGATCATGGAAATGCGCGAGCGGCTCAAGGACAAGCCGCAGGAGATGCAGCAGGAGATGATGCGCATCTATCGCGAGGAAAAGGTCAATCCGATGGGCGGCTGCTTCCCCATCGTGATCCAGATCCCCGTGTTCATCGCGCTGTACTGGGTGCTTCTGTCGTCCGTCGAAATGCGCCACGCACCATGGATTCTCTGGATCCAGGATCTCTCGGCACCGGACCCCTGGTTCATCCTGCCGGTCGTGATGACCGCGACCTCACTGTTCCAGACCTGGCTCAACCCCACGCCGCCGGACCCGATGCAGGCCAAGCTGATGTGGATCATGCCGCTGGCCTTCAGCGTGATGTTCATCTTCTTCCCGGCGGGCCTGGTGCTGTACTGGATCACCAACAACGTGCTGTCGATCGCGCAGCAGTGGTTCATCAACAAGCGCCTCGGCGTGCTTGGCAAGTAGTAGACGTCTTCCCTCACGTCTTGACGAAGGGCCGCGAAAGCGGCCCTTTTTGCTGAAAGAATCCCCTTCATGCTCGCGCGCACCACCGATCCGATCGTTGCCATCGCCACGGCTTCCGGCCGCGGCGCCGTCGGGATCGTGCGAGTGTCCGGCGTGCGGATGGCGCCTCTCATCGCCGCGATCTGCGGGCGCGCGCTGAAACCGCGCGAGGCCTCCTACCTGCCCTTTCGTGATGCGCTGGGCGCGCCCATCGACCACGGGCTGGCTATCCACTTTCCGGCACCCCACTCCTTCACCGGGGAAGACGTGTTCGAGCTACAGGCGCACGGCGGCACGGTGGTGCTGCAACTGCTGCTCGCGCGCTGCCTGGAGGCGGCCGAGGAAGTCGACCTCGCCACCGGCCAGCCCCGCCTCGCCGGACTGCGCGTGGCTGAGCCAGGAGAGTTCAGCCAACGCGCCTTCCTCAACGGGAAGATCGACCTGGCCCAGGCCGAGGCGATTGCCGACCTGATCGACGCCAGCACCGAGGCCGCGGCCCGAAGCGCCGGCCGATCGCTGTCAGGCGCGTTCTCGCAGGAAATCCACACCCTGCTCGACGCGCTCGTGCGCCTGCGGATGCTGGTCGAAGCCACCCTCGACTTCCCCGACGAGGAAATCGACTTTCTCCAGGAAGCCGATGCGATCGGCCAGCTGGCGGCGCTGAAGGTTCAGCTGGACGCGGTGCAGCAGCGCGCGCGCCAGGGTGCGCTGTTGCGGGAAGGCATCAAGGTCGTGATCGCGGGACAACCCAACGCGGGCAAGAGCTCCCTGCTCAACGCGCTGGCCGGAGCCGAGCTGGCGATCGTGAGTTCCATCGCAGGCACCACACGGGACGTGGTGTCACAGACCATCCAGATCCATGGCGTGCCCCTCCACGTAGTCGACACGGCGGGCCTGCGCGACAGCGTCGACGAGGTCGAGCAGATCGGCATTGCTCGCGCCTGGGGGCAGATCGAAGGTGCGGACGCGGTGCTGTTTCTCCACGACCTGACGCGCGCGGCACTGGTCGACTACGCGCAAGCCGACGAGGAGATCGCGCGCCTGCTGGCGACCAAGTTGCCGGCCAGCGTCCCCGTGATCGACATCTGGAGCAAGTTCGACGCGGCCCCCGGCGCGAATCCGGGCGCCGGAATCAGCCTGTCCGCCAAGACCGGTTTCGGCATCGAGGCGCTACGGTGCCGGCTGCTGGAAGTAGCGGGATGGCAATCGGTCCCCGAAGGCGTCTATCTCGCCAGGGCGCGCCATGTGCAGGCGCTGACGCGCGTCGATCACCACGTTGCCGCGGCCGCGGAGCATCTGGCTGCGCGCGCCCAATCCCTGGATCTGCTGGCCGAAGAGTTGCGGCTTGCGCAGAACGCGCTCAATGAAATCACCGGCGAATTCGGCGCCGACGATCTGCTGGGCGTGATCTTTTCCCGCTTCTGTATTGGCAAATAGTTGAGAATGTGAATTTGTGTGATATGTGTCACCGCTCATTTGCGGTTTCGCAGATACTCGCACCACAGCAGGGCTTACATTGATGTCATCCAGCATTCAGGATCTTTGCCGCGCCATCGCGCAAAACACCAGCTATGACGCCTTTGCGCCGGCGTTCAATGCGCAGCAGTGGGAAACGCTGGCCAGCTACCTGCAGCCCTTCGACCTGTCGGCGGGCCAAGTGCTAATCGACCAGGGTGCCAACGACCGCACCTTGTTCTTCATCGAAAGCGGTGCGCTCAGCGTCCATCTGATCGGTGACAGGGGCCAGATGCAATTGGCGATCCTCAACCCCGGATCGGTGGTCGGCGAAGGTGCGTTCTTCTCCCGTCTGCCGCGTTCCGCCAACGTGGTGGCGACCGGCTCGGCCCGCGTCTGGCGGCTTACCGCCATCCGATTTGCCGAAATGTCGAACCGCCAGCCGAATCTCGCCCTTGAACTCACCATGGGTCTGGGCGCCGTCATCGCCAGACGCATGGTGAACAAACCCAAGCGGGTCGCGGTAACCTGACGCCCGGCCTGTATCGCCGAGGCAGGTTTCAGATCGTTCGAAGGGCTCAAGATGGCCGTGGTGTGCGCCGAGTGCAGAACCGCCAACCGGGGTGACAGCAAGTTCTGCAAGGGCTGCGGGCGGCGGTTGAGCTTGACTCTCCCTGTTCCCCTGCCGATCCCCATGTCCGCCGCGGCACCCGCCGCGAGACTGCCAAACGTCGATGACGAATGGCCCGCGACGCAGCGCATGGCGTATCAGGCCGATGCCGCCGCGGAGCGCTTCAACCCTCTCGTTCCGCCGCTGGCGGCGGGCGAAGGCATCGCGATGCGCCGCCCCCGGAACGGGTCGGCGCATCCGGTCATGGGCCCGTCGTCTTCCGCGATCCCCTCCCGAACCATTCGCCGCTCCGCATCGCGCTCCTCCCGTTCGCCGAGACCTGCCGACAAGCGGGCGTCGGTCGCGCGTCGGCTCGGCGCGTGGAGCGTGCTGATTGCCGTCGTGCTTCTCGTCGCGGTCGGTTGGGGATACGTCTACAACTCCCGCAACTCGGCCGTGCCGGCAGTGGCGAAGGAGTTCGCGACCCCAGTTCCCATCGAACCGGTGGTGCCGGCCCCCGTTGATACGGCGGCGTCACCGCCCGTCGTGCAAGTGGCCGAGCCGGTTCAGCTCGCGCCGACGTTTCCTCCGGTGGCCGAGACACCGCCTGCCGAGACGGTGAAGCCCGTCGTCGCGGCGGCGCCGAAGGCTCGCAAACGAACGCCTGGAGTGGCCGTCGCAGCGCCACCCCCCGAGGCACCCGCGCCGGAACCTGCACCTCCACCTGCGCCGCAGCCAGTGGCGCTCGCGACGCCGCAATCGCACTGCGCAGGCTTGAACTTCTTCGCGCGCGCCCAATGCATGGCGGCGCAGTGCGCCAAGGCGGACTACAGGGTGCATGCGCAATGCGAAGCCGTCCGCCGTCAGCAGCAGATCGACGAAGAGAGGCGCAACCCGACGCTGCTCAATTGATCCGCCTGTCCGCGGATCAGCCCTTCTGCAGCTTCTCGATCGCCATGGCCAGCGCGCCGGGCTTGCCTGATAGCACCAGCGTATCGCCGTCCGCCAGCACCGTGTCGTCGGTCGCATCGGCCGCCTTGCCATCGCGGCGGCGCAGGCTCGCGACGCGTACCCCCAGGGCTTGAAGCGCAAGCCGCGCCAGCGGCTGGCCGATGGCCCGGGCACCGTCCGAAAGCGTAAAGGTGTTGAGCCGCTCGTGGTCGAGTTCGTCGGCGTTGTCGTCATCGGCGCCGTGAAAATAGCCGCGCAGCAGGTTGTAGCGGGCGTCCCGCTGGTCCTGCACCACGCGGATAACGCGCCGCATCGGCACGCCGACCAGCGCGAGGGCATGGCTTGCGAGCATCAGCGAACCCTCGATCGCTTCGGGCACGACCTCGGTCGCGCCGGCCGCCTGCAGTTTCTCGAGGTCACGATCGTCCTGGGTGCGCACGATCACCGGTACCTGCGGCGCGTGCGCCCGCGTGTTGGCCAGCACCTTGAGGGCGCCCGGCACGTCCTGGTAAGTGACGACCACCGCGCTGGCGCGCGCGAGGCCGGCCGCCATCAGCGCCTGCAGGCGCGCGGCGTCGCCGAACACGACCGAGTCGCCTGCCGCGGTGGCCTGCCGGACTCGATCCGGGTCCAGGTCCAGCGCCAGGTAAGGGATGCCTTCGCGCTCCAGCACGCGAGCGAGGTTCTGCCCGCAGCGCCCGTAGCCGCAGATGATCACGTGCTGGGCGGTATTGATCGTCTTGCGCGCGATCGTCGTCATCTGGAGCGACTGCTGCAGCCAGTCGCTCGCCACCAGCTTCCGAACGATGCGGTTGCTGTACATGATGATGAAAGGCGTCGACAGCATCGATAGCACCATCGAAGCCAGGACCGGATTCACCAGCCACGCCGGGAGCAGATCCTTCCCCTGAGCCAGGGCCAGCAGCACAAAGCCGAACTCCCCCGCCTGCGCGAGGTAGAGGCCGGTGCGCAGCGAGACGCCGGTGGTCGCGCCAAGCCAGCGGGCCAGCACCGTCACCAGCACCAACTTGAAGGTCAGCGGCAGCAACAGCAGCACGGCGACCAGCAGCCAGCGGTCGACGACGATGTGCCAGTCGAGCGACATCCCGATCGTGATGAAGAAAAGCCCCAGCAGCACGTCGTGAAAGGGCCGGATGTCCGTCTCCACCTGGTGCTTGAACTCGGTCTCCGACACCAACATGCCGGCCACGAAGGCGCCCAGCGCCAGGCTCAAGCCCGCCAGTTCGGTGAGCCACGCCAACCCCAGCGTGACCAGCAGCAGGTTGAGCATGAACAACTCCTCGCTGCGGCGGCGCGCGACCAGCGTGAGCCACCAGCGCATCACGCGCGGCCCGCCGTAGAGCAGGACCGCAATCAGGAACGTGGCCTTCAGCAGAGCGAAACCCAGCGCCTTCAGCAGGGTTTCCGGCGGCGCGCCGAGTGCGGGAATCAGCACCAGCAACGGCACCACGGCAAGATCCTGGAACAGCAGCACGCCCATCACGCGCTTGCCGTGCTCGCTGTCGAGTTCGAGGCGCTCCGCCATCAGCTTCACGACGATCGCGGTGCTGCTCATCGTGAGCGCGCCGGACAGCACGAAAGCGGTCTTCCATCCCAGGCGCCAGTTCGGCGGCAGCCAGTGGGCGATCAGCAATGCGCCGGCCGTCGCGATCGAGATGGTCAGCATCACCTGCAGCAGGCCCAGGCCGAAGACGTGCTTGCGCATGGTGCGCAGCTTGGGCAGGCTGAATTCCAGACCGATCACGAACATCAGGAAAACGACGCCGAACTCGCCCAGGTGCTGGATGCCTTCGGAGTTCTGGGCAAGAGCGAACGCATGCGGTCCGATCAGCACGCCGGCCGACAGATAGCCCAGCATCGGCGGCAGCTTGAAGTAGCGGCAGACGACCACGCCGATCACCGCGGCCAGCAGGTACATCAGCGTGAGATCGAGTGAGGACATGCGCGATGCTACTGAATGTTCCCGTGGGTTTGCGTCCAAAGTGTGCTCGCCAGCCCTGGCCGATAAAATCCGTCGATGAGCTCCCGCCCTGACCTGGCCTCGACGGCCGAACCCGACGCGATGCTCGCGCGGGCGCGTATCACCTTCGATATCGAGGCTGCGGCCGTGCTCGGCCTCAAGCAGCGTGTCGGGCCTAGCTTCGTCGAGGCCGTCCGCAAGATCCTCGATGTGCGCGGGCGCGTGGTCGTCATGGGCATGGGCAAGAGCGGGCATGTGGGCCGCAAGATCGCCGCCACGCTCGCATCGACCGGCACGCCGGCCATGTTCGTGCACCCAGCCGAAGCAAGCCACGGCGACCTTGGCATGATCAAGGCGGTCGACCTCGTGCTCGCGATCTCCAACAGCGGCGAGGTCGAGGAACTCACCGTCATCCTTCCCGTCGTCAAGCGACAGGGCGTGCCCCTGATCGCCATGACCGGCGGCGCCGACTCCACGCTCGCACGCCATGCGGACATCGTGCTGGACAGCGGTGTCGAGAAGGAGGCTTGCCCTCTCAACCTCGCGCCGACCGCCAGCACGACGGCGCAGATGGCCCTCGGAGACGCGCTCGCCGTTGCATTGCTCGATGCGCGCGGCTTCGGCACCGAGGACTTCGCCCGTTCGCACCCCGGCGGCGCGCTGGGCCGCAAGCTCCTCACGCACGTGAGCGACGTCATGCGCTCCGGCGACGCCGTGCCCCGCGTCAGTCCCGGAGCCAGCCTCAGCGAACTGATGCGCGAGATGAGTGCCAAGGGACTGGGCGCGACCGCGGTGATCGACCCCGATGGCCGGGCCATCGGCATCTTCACCGATGGCGACTTGCGCCGGCAGATCGAGACCGGCGCCGACCTGCGTGCCCTGACCGCGGGCGACGTGATGCATCCCGGCCCGCGCACGCTTCGCGCCGAAGCGCTCGCGGTCGAAGCGGCCGAGCTGATGGAAAAGCACCGCATCACCAGCGTGCTCGTGGTCGACGCGACCGGCCTCCTGATCGGCGCGCTCACCATCAACGACCTGATGCGCGCGAAGGTCATCTGATGCCGATCGAATTCAAGGCGGAGACCTTGCTCGCCGCCCAGGACGTGCGCGTTGCCTTCTTCGACGTCGACGGCGTGCTGACCGATGGCGGCGTCTATTTCAGCGAGCACGGCGAAACGCTCAAGCGCTTCAGCATCCTGGACGGTTACGGCCTCAAGCTGCTGCGCAGCGCGGGCATCACACCGGCCGTCATCACCGGTCGCGATTCCAAACCGCTGCGCGTCCGCCTCCAGGCGTTGGGCATCGAGCATGTGCGCTACGGCACGGAGGACAAGCTGCCGGCTGCCGAAGCCATGCTCGCGCACCTGGGCCTGAACTGGCCGCAGGCCGCTGCCATCGGCGACGACTGGCCCGACCTGCCCGTGCTGTCGCGCGCAGGCTTTGCCGCCGCACCCGCCAACGCGCATGCCGAAGTGCGCGCCATCGCACACCATGTGACGGCCGCACGCGGCGGCGAAGGTGCGGCACGCGAGTTCTGCGACCTGCTGCTGACCGCCGGCGGCCATTACCGGCGCTTGCTGGACGGTGCGCGGGGCCTTCACGCATGAAGTCGGCCTGGAGCCTGGTGCGCATCGGATTCGATCGCGCGACGATGTACCTGCCGCTCATCCTGATGGCGGCCCTGGCCCTTGGCACCTACTGGCTGGTGCGCAGCGCCCCCAAACTGCTGGAGCCAGCGGCCAAGGAAGCGCCGACGCACGAACCCGACTTCTTCATGCGGAGCTTCGTGGTCAAGAATTTCCTGCCGAACGGCGAGTTGAGCAGCGAACTGTTCGGCAAGGAAGGCCGTCACTATCCGGACACCGACACGCTCGAAGTCGACGACGTGCGGTGGCGCGCCATTTCCGAAGAAGGGCTGGTCACGCACGGTTCCGCGAAGCGCGGCCTGTCCAACGGCGACGGAAGCGAAATACAGCTCTTCGGCGACGCCGTCATCGTTCGCGACGCGGCCAAGACCGTCGATGGCAAGTTGGTGCCGCGACTGGAGTTTCGCGGCGAGTTCCTGCATGCCTTCCTGGACACTGAGCGCGTGAAGTCGCACAAGCCGGTCACGCTGATACGCGGTACAGACAAGTTCACGGCGGATTCGTTGGACTACGACAGCGGTACGGGGGTCGCCAATTTGCAGGGACGCGTGCACGGCGTGCTGATGCCGCGTGCGGCGCCGCCACCGGGAGAGAAGCGCTGACAGACCACACCCTTCCGGTAAAGCCGCGCGCGAGGCCCGTTGCTTTCATCACGGGCGCATCGAGCGGCATTGGCCAGGCGTTGGCGGTGCGCTTTCACGACGCGGGCTACGATCTGGCCCTGGTTGCCCGGCGTACGGCGGAGATCGAGGCCTGGGCAGCGTCCCAGCGGATCGATGCCGGCCGATGCCGGATCTACAGCGCCGATGTGGCGGTGATCGACAGCATCGTGGCAGCCGGCACTGCCTGCGTGCAGCAACAGGGTGTGCCCGATGTGGTGATCGCCAACGCCGGCATCAGCGTCGGAATGGACACCGCCGAACGCGAGGATCTCGATGTGCTCGCGCGGACATTGGCAATCAACAACATCGGACTGGCGGCGACCTTCCACCCGTTCATCGGTGGCATGAAGGCCCGGGGGAGTGGCCGGCTGGTCGGCATCGGAAGCGTCGCAGCGATACGCGGCCTCCCGGGCCACGGTGCGTACTGTGCGAGCAAGGCGGGCGTTGTCGCGTACTGCGAAAGCCTCCGGGGCGAGCTGCGCTCGAGCGGCGTGAAGGTCGTGACGATCTCCCCGGGCTATGTCGATACGCCCCTGACACAGGGCAATCGCTATGGCATGCCCTTTCTGATGCAGCCCGCGGATTTCGCCGACCGGGCATTCCGTGCGATCGACGCCGGAACAAGCTACCGCGTGATTCCCTGGCAGATGGGCGTGGTCGCGAAGATCATGCGCCTGCTTCCGAACGCCGTATTCGATCGAGCCGTCAAGGGCCGGGGTCGAAAGCGGCGATCCGGAGAATGACGAGTGACGATCAGCGGCGATCGCCCATGAAAAAAGGCTCCCTGGGGAGCCTTTTTGTCGTGCGTTCGGTTCGAAGTTCGGTTCAATAGCCGCTGTTGCCGCCATTGCCGCCGTAGCCACCGCGACCACCGCCGCCGCCACGCGGGCCAGCGCCGTAAGGGCTGCGGAAACCGCCGTCGCCACCACCGCCACCGCTGCGGCCACCACCACCACCACCACCGTAGCCACCGCCGCCGCCGCCATAGCCGCCACCGCCGCCGCTGCGACCACCGCCGCCGCCGCCGTAGCCGCCGCCACCACCACCACCGTACCCGCCACCGCCGCCGCCATAGCCGCCGCCACCGCTGCGCGGGGGACGTGCTTCCATCGGACGTGCTTCGTTCACGACCACGCTACGACCGCCCAGGGGCTGGCCGTTCATGCCATTGATGGCTGCTTGTGCTTCCGCGTCGCTGCCCATTTCGACGAAGCCAAAGCCCTTGGAGCGGCCCGTGTCGCGCTCCATCATGACCTTGGCGCTCGTCACGGCACCGAATTGCCCGAAGGCTTGCTCGAGATCACCGTCACGTACCGAGTAAGGCAGGTTACCGACGTACAGTTTGTTGCCCATCAAGGGACTCCTATAAACACATCAAGAAAAGCGATGGAGTCCCGAGAGCACCGTTCAACGGAAGAATCCGCCGAGCTGCGCGAAACTGACCGATCACCCAATCACCCCCACCAGAATTTGAGGGGAGGCTCGCGCATTATGGGTGAAATACGCCACGCACAAGTAGGAATTTGCCCCCACCCCCGCCCCCCTCAAAATTTTTGTTGACGTTAGCGCACACTTACTAATTCGCTCGCCGGCCGACTATAATCCGCGGGTCATTGGGGAGTAGCCGCCTTCCATCGCGAGAAGGGTTTGCGTCAACAGACTTGTCCTGCCTTCGTGCAAGACATGGCGCAGACAGTGTCCAGCCTGGCGAGACCTTTGACCGCGCGACTTCGGGATTCGGCCGAGGTGTCGTGCGGTCAATTGCGTCCTTCGGCCGTTGGAATCCCTTTTTCATGGAAGCTTTCTTCATTGCAACCGGCGTGGTCGCGCTCGCCGAAATGGGCGACAAGACCCAGTTGCTCTCCCTCGTGCTCGCCGCACGGTTCCGCAAGCCCTGGCCGATCGTCCTGGGCATCTTCGCGGCCACGGCCCTGAACCACGCGCTCGCGGGCGCCGTCGGCAACTGGGTCACACATTTCCTCGGGCCCGACGTGTTGCGATGGATCCTCGGCGGATCGTTCATCGCCATGGCGCTCTGGATGCTGATCCCCGACAAGCTCGATGACGAGGACGTGCCCAAGGCCTCGCATTTCGGCGTGTTCGGCACCACGCTCTTCGCCTTCTTCCTCGCGGAGATGGGCGACAAGACGCAGATCGCGACCGTGATGCTCGCCGCCCGCTATGTCGATGCCTACGTGTGGGTCGTGCTCGGCACCACGCTCGGCATGATGCTGGCCAATGCACCGGTGGTGTGGCTGGGCGAGCGCATCGTCAAGCGCGTGCCGATCAAACTCGTTCATAGCATCTCCGCCGTGATCTTCCTGGTGCTCGGCGTCGCCGCGTTGATCGGCTGGGGTTGACCGGCATATACTTCCAAGACGCGCCGATTTGCTCCAGCTTGCGGGCGCTTAACAAATGCAGCTAAAGACGGACGCCCGACCCGGCTCGTTTTTGGCGAGGCCGGGTTTTTTCATTCATGTCGTTCGTCGTCACTCCGCAATCGATGCATTTCGCCGGGCCGCTGGCTCTCACCAGCGGCGCGTCGATCAGCGACTACACGCTCGCCTTCGAGACCTACGGCGAACTCAATGCCGAGCGCAGCAATGCCGTGCTGGTCTGCCATGCGCTGAATGCATCGCACCATGTCGCCGGCGTGTATGCAGGCCAGGACAAGTCCGAGGGCTGGTGGGACAACATGATCGGCCCCGGCAAACCCGTGGACACCGATCGGTTCTTCGTCATCGGCATCAACAACCTAGGCTCCTGCTTCGGGTCGACCGGCCCGATGCACATCAACCCCGCCACGGGCCATGCCTACGGCGCCGACTTCCCCGTGGTCACGGTCGAGGATTGGGTCAACGCGCAAGCCGCTCTGCTCGATGCTCTCGGCATTCGCACACTCGCGGCAGTGATGGGCGGCAGCCTCGGCGGCATGCAGGCGCTGTCGTGGACGATGCAATACCCCGAGCGCGTGCAGCACGCCGTGGTCGTTGCCAGCGCGCCCAGCCTGACGGCCCAGAACATCGCTTTCAATGAGGTGGCACGCCGCGCGATCGTGACCGACCCCGATTTCAACGGCGGCCATTTCTATGAGCACGGCGTGATCCCCAAGCGCGGGCTGCGCATCGCCCGGATGATCGGCCACATCACCTACCAGAGCGACGACGTGATGAACGAGAAGTTCGGCCGGGCTTTGCGCAGCGCGGTCGAGGGCAGCGTCGACCACACGGACTTCCTCTATTCGACCCAGGAAGTCGAGTTCCAGATCGAAAGCTACCTGCGCTACAACGGCGACAAGTTCAGCGAGTACTTCGACGCCAACACCTATCTGCTCATCACGCGCGCACTCGACTATTTCGACCCCGCACGCGAGCACGGCGGCGACCTTCGCGCAGCGCTGGCGAAGGCGCAGGCCAAGTTTCTGATCGTGAGCTTCAGCACCGACTGGCGCTTCTCTCCGGCGCGCAGCCGCGAGATCGTCAAGGGCCTGCTCGACAACCGCCGCAACGTCAGCTACGCGGAAATCGACGCACCGCACGGGCACGACGCTTTCCTGCTCGACGATGTGCGCTACATGAGCGTGGTGCGCTCCTATTTCGACCGCATCGCAGGAGTCGAATCGGCATGAGCGACCAAGACACCCAACAACGCATCGCCCGCCTCGTGCCTGAAGGCGCACGAGTGCTCGACCTGGGCTGCGGCGACGGCGCGCTGCTCGACCTGCTGCAGCGCGAGCGCGGCTGCACCGGCTACGGCATCGAAATCGCCGACGGCAACGTTCTGAACTGTGTCCGGCGCGGCGTCGACGTGATCCAGCTCAACCTCGACGAAGGCCTCGCGATGTTCGACGACGCATCCTTCGACGTCGTACTTCAGATCGACACGCTGCAGCACCTGCGCAACGCCGAAGTGATGCTGCGCGAAACCGCGCGCGTGGGCCGCATCGGCATCGTGGCTTTTCCCAACTTCGCGCATTGGCCGAACCGAATCAGCATTGCGCGCGGCCGCATGCCCGTGACACGGCGCCTGCCCTACCAGTGGTACGACACGCCCAACATCCGCGTCGGTACCTTCAAGGACTTCGAGGTGCTCGCACGCAAGAACCGCCTCCGCGTGCTCGATGCATTCGGGCTGCAGGAAGGGCGCGAAGTCCGCTGGCTGCCGAATGCGCGCGCCGGCACCGCGGTCTTCAAGTTCGAACGCGAGCGCTAGCGAACGATGGCGGCCGAGCCCTGATGTGATGCCGTTCACTCTCGCCACGCCGCTCCACAGCGAACTGATCGTCAAGAAGAGCCGGTTCATCGGGTGCGTGCAGCCGGCGGTGGATCGCGCAGCGGCGCAGGCCATCGTCGACTCGTTGCGCAGCGAACATCCGGGTGCGGCACACGTATGCTGGGCCCTGATGGCGGGCGGACAGTCGGCGGCCAATGACGATGGCGAACCCGGCGGCACGGCGGGGCGCCCGATGCTGGAGGTGCTTCGCCATCACGACCTCGAAAGCGTGCTGGCCACCGTCGTGCGCTACTTCGGCGGGATCAAGCTCGGCGCGGGCGGCCTCTTGCGCGCCTACACCGACAGCGTTGCGCAGGCGCTTGCGGGCGCGTCGCTTCTCCCCCTGGTGCGACAACGCGGCCTGCATTGCGCGGTGCCCTATGCGTTCGAAGGCCTTCTTCGCCGCGAGATCGCCGCCGTCGGTGCCACGATCAGCGAAGTGCGGCACGACAGCATGGTGCATTTCTCCTTCACGCTGCCTGAACCGTCGGCCGCTGCATTCATTGCACGTCTCGACGATGCTGCGCAAGGGCGCGTCGCCTGGCTTTGATGCGCCGCCGCAGCATTTTTTCTCGACGCGAGACCGAATACTTTCAATAGGGAGCACAAAAGTTCAACTTTGCAATCAATCACGATTTATTCAGTTACGCCTCTTGCGCAATGAAGTGCCGCGAGCCGTAAGGGCCTTCTTACGATACGCGTTTTGAGGAGTTCCCCATTGGCCACACAGTCCCCCTTCTTCGGCAAACGTGATCGCGAAGCCGACAATCTCACCTCCCGTCCCGCGCCATTGATGGGTTCCGGTACCAATCTCTCGGGCACTCCCGTCAGTCCTTCCACTCTCACGACCCAAGCCGCCAATGCAGTCGCCAGCGTTGCCAAGGAAGGCGGCAGCAAGCTCACCGTCGGCCCGAACATCAAGCTGAAGGGCGTCGAGATCACCGATTGCGACACACTCGTCGTTGAAGGCCTTGTGGAAGCGACAATGGACTCGCGCGTCATGCAGATCGCCGAGCAAGGTGCCTTCAAGGGCTCTGCGGAGATCGACATCGCAGAGATCCGCGGTCTGTTCGACGGCAATCTCACCGTTCGCGAAAAGCTCGTGATTCATTCCACCGGCAAGGTCACCGGCAAGATCCGCTACGGCAAGATCGTTGTCGAAGAGGGCGGCCAACTGTCCGGCGAAATCAGCTTCGGCGCCGCCTCTGCCAGCAGCAAGCCTGCAGCTACGACCACGCCCTCGGCCCTGCAAGCAGCTGCCTGACGCTGCTCACTCCAGGCGCTTGATCAAGGCACCGGCAGCCGCCGGTGCCTTTTCTTTTGCGCCATTGATGAAGTAGACGAAGACGTCTCGGGCCCGCGATGCAGGCGCCTTGCCGTCCTCCACGTGCGGCAGCGCGGCGGGCGTGCCGCCCTTCGCCCATGTCTTCGCGGCCTCCGCCCACGCGTCCAGCGCCTTGGGCGCATACCCGTTCTCGAACTTCGCGTCGCTGTTCATCAGGCGTGCATAGACGAACTCGCCAGTCAGATCCGCGAACGACGGAAACTTCTCCGAGTCGGTGAAGACCGTCGCCACGGCGTGCTTGCGCGCGAGCGCGAGGTATTCCGGCGTCCGGAAACTGTCGTGTCGAACATCCAGCACGTGACGCAGCTCGCGGCTGCCTTCCTTTCTTGGCAGCAGTTCGAGAAAGCCCGCCAGATCCTCCGCATCGAAGGCCTTGGTCGGCATGAACTGCCACACGATCGGGCCCAGCTTCTCGCCAAGCTCGCCGATGCCACTGTCGACGAAACGCTTGATCGAATCGCCAGCCGTGGCAAGCAGCTTTCGGTTCGTCGCGAAGCGTGATGCCTTTAGTGAGAACACGAAGCCATCGGGCGTTTCGTCCCGCCACTTCTGGAAGGTCGTCGGCTTGAAAGTGCTGTAGTACGTGCCGTTGACTTCGATGGCCGTGAGCTGCCGGCTCGCGTAGTTCAACTCCTGCGCATGCGGCAAGCCGGCCGGATAGAAGGTGTTGCGCCAGGGTTCGTAGGTCCAGCCGCCGACGCCGACCCGGATGCGTTCGCTCGCGCCGCTCATGACCGGCCTCCCGCCACGAGCGAGGTGAAGCTCGAAACGTCGGTGTGGTGCGCATTCATGGCGTCTCTCGGCAGCGTTGGCGAAGCACGCCTTTTATCGCATTCACCGCCCGCATGTCATCTCCGGGCATGATCCGCCGGCACGTACTAACATCGTTCCCCCAACCCCGCGGAGAACTCCATGAACGCCCCCCTCCACCGCGAAATGCCTGCCGGTCTGCTCGACGCCGGGCGTGCGCTGTCCGATGTGTCGACCCAGTGGGACAACGACATCGTCAAGCAACTCACCGACTACATCGCGATCCCCGCGAAGTCGCCGGGCTTCGACAAGGATTGGGCGCAGAACGGCTACCTCGAGACGGTGCTGCGCAATGCCGCGGCCTGGGTCGAGGCGCAGAAGGTCGAAGGCCTGAAGCTGGAGATCGTGCGCCTCGAAGGCCGCACCCCCGTGCTTTTCTTCGAAGTCGCGGCCACCGGCACCGACATGAAGGAAACCGTGCTGATGTACGGCCACCTCGACAAGCAGCCCGAATTCACCGGCTGGCGCAACGATCTGGGCCCATGGACGCCCAAGTACGAGAACGGCCTGCTCTACGGACGCGGCGGTGCCGACGATGGCTATGCCGTGTACGCGAGCGTCGCCGCGCTGAAGGCGCTCAAGGCCCAGGGTGCGGCGCATCCGCGCATCGTGGGCCTGATCGAGACCTGCGAGGAATCCGGCTCCTACGACCTGCTGCCTTACGTGGATGCACTGCGCCCGCGCCTGGGTGACGTGTCGCTGGTCATCTGCCTGGATTCGGGCGCGGGCAACTACGACCAGCTGTGGCTTACCACTTCGCTGCGCGGCATGGCCAGCGGCACGCTCAAGGTCGAGGTCCTGACCGAAGGCGTGCACTCGGGCGACGCGTCCGGGCTCGTGCCGTCGAGCTTCCGCATCATGCGGCAGGTGCTCGACCGCCTCGAAGACAGCAAGACCGGCCGCCTGCTGCCCGAGAGCTTCCACTGCGCCGTGCCCGCCGAACGACTGGCGCAGGCGAAGGCGACGGCCGCGATCCTGGGCGAAGAGGTCTACAAGCGCTTCCCGTGGGCGCACTTCGATTGCGGCGGGTCGACGACCTTCGCGCTGCCGACCACCACCGATCCCGTGGACGCCCTGATCAATCGCACCTGGAAGCCGACGCTCTCGGTCACCGGCGCCGAAGGATTCCCCGCACTGAAAGACGCAGGCAATGTGCTGCGCCCCTACACCGCCTTCAAGCTCTCCCTGCGCCTGCCGCCGCTGGTCGAGGCCGACCAGGCGGTGCAGCAGCTCAAGACATTGCTCGAAGACAACGCACCCTACCAGGCGAAGGTCACTTTCGAAAGCGGTGGCGGAGCTACTGGATGGAACGCACCCGACACGGCGCCGTGGTTCGAAAGCGCGCTCAATGCCGCCTCGCGCGCGCACTTCGGCGCGGACTGCGGCTACATCGGGCAAGGCGGCACGATCCCGCTCATGAACATGCTGAGCGTCGGCTTTCCGAAGGCCCAGATGATGGTGTGCGGCGTGCTGGGGCCGAAGAGCAATGCCCACGGCCCCAATGAATTTCTGCATGTGCCCTATGCGAAGAAGCTCACGGCGGCAGTGGCCGAGGTGATTGCCGCATTGCCGGTCGCACGCGCCAGCGCGGCTTGAAGCCCCTCCACACCTTGCATGCGCCGGGCGGTGAAACGCTGGCGCTGCACGAGTGGCCGCTCGAACACGGCCGCGCCAAGGCGGTCGTTGTGCTGGTGCATGGCCTTGGCGAACACGCCGGACGCTATGCGCATGTCGCGGGACACCTCAATGCGTGGGGATTCGCCGTGCGTGCGGTCGATCACCATGGACACGGCGCGTCAAGCGGTGCACGCGGAGGCTTGCCTACAGCGAATCGATTGCTCGATGACCTCGCCCTCGTCGTCGATGACACGCGAGCGGCCTGTCCAGGGTTGCCGCTCGTGTTGCTGGGACATAGCCTCGGCGGACTGGTCGCCGCGAGCTTCGTTGCGCGCGCTGTGCGCCCGGTCGATGCGCTGGTGCTTTCTTCGCCTGCGCTGGATGCGGGCCTCAGCGGATTCCAGCGCTTTCTCATCGCGACGCTGTCACGCCTGGCGCCCGACCTGCGTGTGAGCAATGGACTCGACTTGAAGTACCTGTCGCACGACCCCGCCGTTGCGCCGGTCTATCGCGATGATCCGCTGTGCCACGACCGCATCGGCGCCCGGCTCGCGCGCTTTCTCGCCGACGAAGGCGCCGTCGTGCTGGCCGCGGCACCCACGTGGCATGTGCCAACGCTGTTGATCTATGCCGGCGACGATCGACTCGTCAGTCCTGACGGAAGCCGCGCCTTCGCGACCGCCGCGCCGGCATCGGTGCTCAGCACCATCTGCTTTCCGGCGCACTATCACGAGATCTTCAACGAGAGCGATGCCGCTCCGGTTTTCGACACGCTCCAGCGCTGGCTGGCCGAGCGCTTCCCCGCCCCTTAGGCCGCTGCAGGCGCCGTGCGCCGACGGTATGCGAGCCACAGCAGAGCCATGCCCGTCAGCACCACGGGCACCAGGGAGCCGAAGTTCAGCAGGCGCCAGCCCTGCGTGGTGACCAGCACGCCCGAAGCGAACGAACTCACCGCCAGCGTCGCGAAGACACAGAAGTTGAGCGCGCCCTGGGCCCGATCTCTTTCCTCGGGCGCATAGGTCGCGAGCGAGAGCGTGGTGCTGCCTGTGAACAGGAAGTTCCAGCCGACGCCCAGCATGAACAGCGCGATCAGAAACTGATGCAGGTCCACGCCCGAGAGCGCCACGGCGATGCAGCCGAAATTGAGCGCCAGCCCTGCGCCCATCACCGGCAGGACGCCGACGCGGCGGATCAGGTGGCCGGTGAAGAAGCCCGGGGCGAACATGCCGATCACGTGCCATTCGAGAACGAACGCGATGTCTTCGAAAGGCAGGCTGCAGACCTGCATGGCAATCGGCGTCGCCGCCATCAGCAGGTTCATCACGCCGAACCCCAGCGCGCCCGACACGGCCGCGACGATGAACGCCGGCTGGCGCGCGATCTCGCGCAGCGATCGGCCTCCCGTCGAACTGCTCTTGGCCGGCGGCGCGGGAAAATCGATGAACTGCATCATCACCATCGCCAGCAGTGCGACCGCGGCCAACGCGAGATAGGCGCCCGCGAAAGGCACCGAGAACCAGGTCCGGGTGGCGGCGGCGAGATTCGGCCCCGCCACCGCGCCGATCAGGCCACCGGCCATCACCAGCGACACCGCCTTCTCGCGCCAGTCGGGCGCAGCGAGTTCGGCCGCCGCAAAGCGATAGAGGCTGGCGTTGGCGTTGTAGTAGCCCGCCACCACCGTCGCGAAGCAGAGCAGCCAGAAGTCCTTCCAGATCGCGGCCTGGGCGCACAGCAGCGCCGAGCCCAGCGCCACGGCGATCCCGATCTGGAACGAGCGTCGCCGCCCGAAGCGCTTCTGCGTCCGCGCAACGAGGCCGGTGGCCAGCGCACCGCCCACCACGTATCCCATCACGGGCAGGGTCGCCATCCAGCCGCGCGGCGCCAGCGCCAGGCCGACAAGGCCATTGATGGCGATGAAGGCGACGTTGTTCGTCAGGAACAGGCCTTGGCAGATCGTGAGCAGCCAGAGATTGCGATTCATAGGACGGGAGGTGATGGCCAGGGAGTGGACGCCGGTTCTATCACGGGGGGTGCCAGCGCCGCCGCCAACAAAAATGGCGCCCGGAGGCGCCATGATTCTGGAGCGGGCTGCGTCAGCCCTTCTGCAGAAGTCCGCTGAGCGATGAGAGCAGATCGTCCTGATTGCCCAGCCCCTCCGCCGGCACCTGACCCTTCGGCGTCAGTTGGTCAATCAGCGTGGGCAGCATGGTGGCCAGCAAGGGCAGCAGCGTCGTGGCGTTGATACCGAGCTTCTGTGCAATGCCGGAGATGACATCGCCGCCGAGCGCCTGTTGCAACTGTCCGCCCGAGATGGGAGCGTTCTCGCCCGTGCCGACCCAGGAGCCGATGACGTCGCCCATGCCGGCCTGGTTGAACTTGGAGACCAGGCCCCCTAGTCCGCCGAGTTCGCCGTTGTTGGCGAGCAGGCCGCCGAGCGCGCCGGCCAGACCGCCGAGGTCACCATTGCTGCCAAGCAAGCCGCCAAGACCGCCGAGGCTTCCGACGTCGCCAGCCTGTGGTTGTGCCTGGGTGCCGCCGAGCACTTGTCCGAGAACTGAATCTAGCAATCCCATGATGGGCCTCCTGAACGTGTAATTTGGGGTGCGACTTTATTTCAGGCGCGGGGGGCGCTTCGCAAGCAAGGGCTCGCTCACGCCCTGCACGCCGACCAGCCCGAGAACGGTCACGAGGGCATTCTGCGCGCCCTTCCACCCGTCTGTCACGTCGATCCATTCCGAGAGTGCGTGAAAGCCGCCCGTCTTGCCGCCGCCACCGATGATGATGGCGGGGATGCCGAGCGACATCGGCACGTTCGCATCGGTGCTCGCCCCGGACAGCAGCGTCTTGTGACCGAAGGCGGCGTTCGATCGAACGGCGGCCTCGACGATCACCGAATCCGAGCCGGTGCGTCCGCCCGGCCGGTCGCCGATCAGCTTGTTGGAGGCGCTCAGCGTCGTGACGTTCCAGCGCTTGTTCTCTTCCGCCACCGCTTCGTCGATCGCCGCCAGCACCTTCTTTTCGGTGTCGAGCAGCGCGTTCATGTCGTCCGAGCGAATGTCGACCGCCATGCGCGCATCCGGCGCAATGGTGTTGACGGAAGTGCCGCCGCCCACCGTGCCGACGGTGAAGGTGGTCTTCGGAAAGCTGGGCGTCTTGATGTCGGCGATCTTGGCGATCGCGCGGCCCATGCCGTGGATGGCGCTGGGCACCTGGCCGAAGGCCGCGTAGCTGTGGCCGCCCGGCCCTTTGAAGGTCACCTCGTAGCGATGGCTTGCGGTGCCGAGCACCGTCACATTGCCTTCGGCCGCCGGTTCGACGCCCACCATGCCGTCGATGTCGAGATGGTCGCGGAAGATCGCCTTCATGCCACGCAGGTTGCCCAGCTCTTCCTCGCCGACATTGCCGACGAACAGCAGATCGCCCACGGTCTGGATCTTGTTGTCGTTCAGCACCTTGAGCCATGACAACAGCACAGCGAGACCGCGCGTGTCATCGGAAATGCCCGGCGCGTAGAGCTTGCCGTCACGCTCCTTCACCTTGACGTCGGTGCCGGCCGGGAACACGGTGTCCAGGTGGGCCGAGATCATCAGCTTCGGACCGTTGCCTGTGCCCTTACGCAGACCGATCACATTGCCTTCGCTGTCGATCCGGGCATCGGTCAATCCCAGCGCCTTCAGGCGCGCGAGGAAGGCCTCGGCGCGCTTCTGCTCCTTGAACGGCGGTGCCTCGATCTCGGTGAGCATCTTCAGGTCCTCGATCGAGCGCTCGTGATCGGCCTGCACCGCATCGAGCAGTTGCTTGATGCCGGGAGCGCCCAGGAGTTGCGTGTAGGCGTGATCGACGGCCGGTCTCACCTGCGTGGGGGTCGGCGCGACGGCGGATCCCTGGGCGTGAGCGACACCCGCAGCACACAGCGCAGCGAGCAGGATGGGCGCGACGCGCGAGGGGATGGAGCGAGACGGCATGAGGGTGCGCACTGATGAATATGAGGGGGAAGATGGGAGCGAAAGGAAGAAGGAACCGGCGCTTACTGGCCGGCGAGCAACGCCAGCGCCGCCAGCGCCGCGGTTTCGGCGCGCAGAACCCGCGGGCCGAGCGTGAGCGGCACGAAATCGCGCGCGATCGCGTCCTGCTCCTCGGCGGCGCTGAGGCCGCCTTCCGGCCCGCTCAGCACCCACGCGTTGCGCGCCTCGCTCGATGCTCCGTCGGCGATGTCGGACACCGGCCGGGTTCCATCGGCCAAGCTCAGGATGAAGCGTTCCGCATCGACGACGGGTTTCGCCAGCCAACCGGCCAGCGACTGCACCGGATGGATCACCGGCACGCGATTGCGCCCGCATTGTTCGCAGGCCGCAATGGCGACGGCCTCCCAATGCGCGCGCTTCTTGTCCGCGCGCTCGCCGGCGAGCCGCAACACGCCGTGCGCGGTCATGAGTGGCTGGATGCTCGCCACACCGAGTTCGGTCGCCTTTTCGACCAGCCAGTCCATCCGCTCGTTGGCAGGCATGCCGACGGCGAGATGCACGGCGCGTGGCGCTTCACGTTCGACGGTGGTGTGTGCACCGACCTGCACGGCGACTTCGCTGCGTCCCATGCGCTCGACCGTCGCTGCATACTCGCCGCCGCTGCCGTCGAACAGTATCAGCGCATCGCCCGGCTGCATTCGCAGCACCTGCACATGGCGCGCAGCGCCGGGTGGCAGCGTCAACGCGCTGTTCGCGGTCAGCGCCACTGCGCAGTGAAAGCGCGCCGTCACACCCGTCCGTAGGCGAACCCGGTCACGGGTTGGGTGCCTTCGACCTCGTCGATGACCCGCAGCAGCGGGGTGAGTTCGGTGTAGCGGCTGGCCGTCGCCCGGATGTAGGCGATGAAGCGCGGCGTGTCGGCGAGGTATTTCGGTTTGCCGTCACGCAACGTGAGTCGCGCGAAGATGCCGGCCACCTTCAGGTGGCGTTGCAGGCCCATCCATTCGACCGCGCGGTAGAAGGCGCCGAAGTCCTCGTCCACCGGCAGGCCGGCCTTGCGGGCCTGTTGCCAGTAGCGCACCGTCATGTCGAGCACGAATTCCTCGTCCCAGCTCAGGAAGGCGTCGCGCATCAGGCTCGCGATGTCGTAGGTGATCGGGCCGTGGACGGCATCCTGAAAGTCCAGCACGCCCAGCGCAGGACCGCCGGTGACCATCAGGTTGCGCGGCATGAAGTCGCGGTGCACGTAGACGCGCGGCGCGGCGAGGTTGTTCTCGACAATCAGCCTGAAGCTGCGATCGAGGCGCTCCTTGAGCTTGCCCTCGACGGGCAAGCCGCGGTGCTGCTCGATGTACCACTGCGGAAACAACGCAAGTTCACGCTCCAGCAGCGCCTGGTCGTAGGGCGGCAGCACCTCGGGCCGCGAGGACTTCTGCCAGAGGATCAATGCATCGATCGCCTGGGCGTAGAACGGCCGTGCGGTTTCGGGGCTGGCGGGATCGATCACGTCCAGCATGGTCTGCAGGCCCAGATCGTCCAGCAGCAGGAAGCCGTTGGCCTCGTCCCATTCGAGCACTCGCGGCGCGATCACGCCGGCGTCGGCCATCAGCTTCGCGACCTGCACGAAGGGGGTGCTGTTTTCCTGGGCGGGCGGGGCATCCATCACGATGCGGGTCCGCGCGCCGTCGCTGGTGTCGACGCGGAAATAGCGCCGGAAGCTCGCGTCGGCAGAAGCGAGGCGAACGCTATGCGGCAGCAGTTGGTGCGCGGCTGCAATGCGCTCCATCCACTGGCTGAACGCCTCGGCGCGGGTCGGATCGCTCCAGGCCGGGGGAAGAAAAGGTGTCGCGGCGCCGCTGGCCGATGGCTGGGAGGCTGTCATGGATAATCAATTCTACAAATCCGCCTGCTGCGGAGCCTCGCAACCTGCCGGCCCCTGGCGCCGTCTTCCCCCTCCAGACGTTATTTGTCCCGTACCTGATGCCTGACTTGAACCGAGCCGCCTGGCGCCGGTCCCGCCCGCCTTTGCCGCTGGCGGTGCTGTCGCTTGCCCTGTTGCATGCGCACAGTGCGTGCGCGCAGGATGCGGATCTCGATGCCCCGCTCGTGCTCAAGCGCACGCCGCAGCTCACCGAAACCATCACGCCGGAACAGCGCGGCCAGTTGCCCAGCTTCGTGTATGGCGACCGCATCTCCGGCCGCCCGGATCTCGAGACAGTGGTCGAGGGCAACGCAACGCTGCGCCGCGGCGACACCATGATCCGTGCCGATCGGCTGGAGTATTACCAGCCCGAAGACCTCGCCAAGGCGACCGGCAATGTCCATGTGAATCAGGCTGGCAACGTCTACGAAGGCCCCGAACTGCAACTTCGGCTCGAGACTTTCGAGGGCTTCTTCAACAACGTGCGCTATCGATTCCTGACCAACGGCGGCCACGGCACGGCGGAACGCATCGACTTCGTCGACAGCAATGTGTCGGTGGCCCGGCTGGCGACCTACACCACCTGCCGGCCCGAGGACTATCCGGGCTGGATGCCCGCATGGCTGCTGAGCGCCGCGACCCTCACGACCGACACCGAGGAAAACGTCGGCGTCGCGACCAACGCGCGGCTGACATTTATGGGTGTCAGCACGCCGCCGTTCCCGTCGCTCAGCTTCCCGCTCAGCAACGATCGCAAGAGCGGGCTTCTGCCGCCGGTCATCGGCATCGACAATGTCAATGGCGTCGACATCACCACGCCGTACTACTGGAACATCGCGCCCAATCGCGACGCGACGCTATACCCCACGCTGATGTCGAAGCGCGGCATCAACCTGGGCACCGAGTTCCGCTACCTCGAACAAAACTACAACGGCGAGATCCGGGCCGACTACATGCCCGACGATCGGCTGCGCGACCGCGACCGGTGGGGCATCTGGACCAACCATACGCAGCGGTTCGACGCCCAGTATTTCGGCCTCGACTCGCTGGTCGGCACGCTCAACATCAACCGCGTGAGCGACAACGACTACTGGCGCGACTTCACCCGCACGCCCTCGCTGACGCAGCGCCTGCTGGCGAACGATGGCACGCTCAGCTGGGCCAAGGGCGAATGGAGCGGGGTCGCGCGCGCACTGAGCTACCAGACGCTGCAGTACGCGCCCTCGCCGATCGTTCCGCCGTACGACCGGATGCCGCAGATCACGGCGAACTACAACAAGTACGACTGGAACGGCTTCGATTTTTCGTTCAATTCCGACTACAGCCGGTTCGAGGCGAAGCCGCTCGAGCAATGCATCGGAGCCCTTCCCGCCAACGCGCCCGTGGCGTGCCAGCCCAATGGCGAGCGCATTTTCGGCATCGCGACCTTGAGCCGGCCCTTCCTGACGCCGGGCACTTTCGTCGTCCCGAAACTGATGCTGAACGCCACGGCATACCAGTTCGATGCGCCTTTGCTGACCAACGGCGTCACCAACGCGACCCGTACCGTGCCGACGTTCAGCCTCGACAGCGGTCTGATCTTCGAGCGCGACACCAGCTTTTTCGGCCGATCCTTCCAGCAGACGCTGGAGCCTCGCGCCTACTACGTGTACACGCCGTTCCGCAACCAGAACTACCTGCCCAACTACGACTCGGCGTCCAACGACTTCAACTTCGCGACGATTTACACCGAAAACGCGTTTTCCGGCAACGACCGCATCTCCGACAGCAACCTGCTCACCCTGGGCGTGAGCACTCGCCTCATCGATCCCGACACCGGCGCCGAAGCGGCCCGCTTCGGCATCGCGCAGCGCCTGCGCTTTGAAGACCAGCTCGTCACCCTGCCCGGCGGCGCACCCGTGACGGACCGGCTGAGCGACATTCTCCTGGGCGCGCAGATCAACTGGACCCCGAAATGGAGCGTGGACGGCACGGTCCAATACAATCCGGATCAGCAAACGTCGACGCGCACGGCAATCAGCGCGCGCTACAACCCTGGGCCCTACCGCTCGATCAGCGCAGCCTACCGCTACCAGGCCAACAGCACTTCGACCTCCGAGGATGGCAACAAATCCATCGATGTCAGTTGGCAGTGGCCGCTGAACGATCTCTGGGGCGACAAAGGCAAGGATCTCGGTTCCGGCCGCGGTCAAGGAGGTGGGCGCTGGTACGCAGTGGGTCGGCTCAATTACAGTTTGCAGGACAGCAAGCTGACCGATGGCGTCCTGGGCTTCGAATACGACGGTTGCTGCTGGATCGGGCGCGTGGTGCTGGAACGCGTCACGACCGGGCAAGTCACCGCCAACACGCGGATCATGTTCCAGCTTGAGTTTGTCGGCTTTGCCAGCGTCGGGTCGAGTCCGAGGCGTACGTTGACGCAAAACATTCAGCGGTACACCCCCCTGCGCCAGCCGATCGCAGGGCCGAGCCGCTTCACCAATTACGACTGAGACCGAGCACCGCCATGAATCACCTCCGCTCCATCCTGACCCTGGCCTGTCTTGCCACCCTGGCGACGGCCTCCGGTGCGCAAGGAACCGGCATCACCGACATCATGCGTGCCGGCCCGCGTCTCGCGCCCGCTCCGACCGCGGCGCCGCGCGCGCCCGTGCCGAATGTGCAGCGCTCGGCCGAGTACATCGTCGCACTGGTCAATTCAGAGCCGATCACCAACACCGAGGTCCAGGCGCGCGCGGTCCGCATCCTTCGGGACAACCCGGAAGCAGCGCGCTATTCGCGCCAGGAACTGATGCGGCTGGTGCTCGAACGCCTCATCAATGAGCGTGCCCAGATGCAGGTGGCGAAGGAACAAGGCATCCGGGTCGACGACATCGCGATCGACCAGGCCGAGCAGACCGTGGCACGGAACAACCAGGTGAGCGTGACAGACTTGCGCCGCCGGGTCGCCGAAGAAGGCCTGTCGCAAGAGCAGTTCCGCCGCGAATTGCGGGAGCAGCTCACGCTGATTCGCCTGCGGGACCGCGAAATCGAAAACAAGATCAAGATCACCGACGTGGAGGTCGATCAGTTCATTCGTGACCAGCGCAGCGGCACCAATGCGGCGATTCCCCCCAACATCAACATCGCGCAGCTTCTGGTCGCCGTGCCGGAGTCGGCCAGCGACGCCGACGTGGCGAAGCTGCAGCAGCGCGCGCAGGGCCTGGCCCAGCGGGCGCGTGCCGGCGAGGACTTCACCAAGCTCGTGCAGGAGTTCTCCGATTCGCCCGACCGCGCCTCGGGCGGCGCCATCGGGATGCGCAGCGCGGAACGCTATCCGCAATTGCTCGTCGAGGCGACGCAATCCACGCCGGTCAATGGCATCGCCGGTCCGGTCCGTTCGGCTGCCGGCTTCCACGTGCTGAAGCTGCTGGCCAAGTCACAGCCCAATTCGGGCGACGCCGTGGTGACCCAGACGCAGGTCCGCCACATCCTGTTGCTCAACGATGCCAAACGCACGACGGCGGAGTCCATCGCGAAGCTGAACCAGTTCAAGCAGCAGGTGCAAAACGGGACGGCCGATTTCGCCGTGCTGGCGCGCGACAATTCGCAGGATGGCAGCGCCAAGGACGGCGGCGATCTGGGATGGGCGCGCCCCGGCCAGTTCGTGCCTGAATTCGAAGAAGCCATGAACCGGCTGGCCCCGGGCCAGACCAGCGACCCGCTAGTCTCGCGCTTCGGCGTGCACCTGATCCAGGTGGTCGGGCGTCGCGACGCCAAGCTGAGCCAAGCCGAACAGCGCGAAGCCGCGCGCGCAATGCTGCGCCAGAAGCGGATCGCGGAAGCCACCGAAACCTGGGCGCAGGAAGTGCGCGCACGGGCCTACGTGGAAATGCGCGAGCCGCCGCAATCGTGATCATGATGGCCGGCCGAGCCTGCGCTTGATGCAGCACATCCCTCGCAAGCGCTTCGGGCAACATTTCCTGTCCGACGGCGGGATCATCGATGCGATCGTGCGCGAGATCGCACCCCAGCCCAGCGATGCGATGGTCGAGATCGGCCCGGGCCTCGCGGCGCTGACGCAACCCCTGGTAGAACGGCTGGGCCGCTTGACGGTGATCGAGCTCGACCGCGATCTGGCCCAGCGCCTTCGCGGCCACGGGCAACTCAACGTGATCGAGTCCGATGTGTTGAAGGTCGACTTCGCCACTCTCGCCGCCAGCCTGGTCGTGCCGCCCGCAAGAGCCCTGCGCGTGGTGGGCAACCTGCCCTACAACATCTCCACGCCGATCCTGTTCCATCTTCTCGGCTTCGCGCACCTGATCACGGACCAGCACTTCATGCTGCAAAAAGAGGTCATCGACCGCATGGTCGCCAGACCTGCAACGTCAGACTACAGCCGCCTCAGCGTGATGCTGCAATGGCGCTATGCGATGGACAACGTCCTCTTCGTGCCGCCAGAAAGCTTCGACCCGCCCCCGCGCGTCGACAGCGCCGTCGTGCGCATGGTGCCCTTTGCCGAGCCGCCGAAGGTCGATGCCGCAAGGCTCGGTGAAATCGTCCAGGTCGCCTTCAGCCAGCGCCGGAAGCTGCTGCGCCACACCTTGGGCAAGTGGCTGGACCAGCACAGTTTCGCCGGCAGCTTCGACACCCAACGCCGCGCAGAAGAAGTGCCCGTCCAGGAATACGTCACCCTGGCCCAACAAGCCTCCCAATAAGAAAAGCCCGTCAATGACGGGCTTTAATTCGTGAAACACCGCGGAACCGGCTAGGCCGGACCGCTTGTGTTGCCCCCGGCAGGGGGAAGGCGAAGCGACACGAAGTGCGCCTAGCCTGGGGGCGAGCAGCAGTTACGCTGCGGCTAGCCAATATCCCGCGTTGAAGGGGCTGCTCATGCGCAGCGCCAGCGGGGATACGTCGACCAACTTGTCGGTTGGCATCTTTTCTGCCGTCGGGTCGGTGTTCTGGACTTCGACGGTCGGAGCCGATTCGGCGCCGTTTTGCTGAGCCTCGTTCGCCCGTTCTGCTTGGCTGGTGTGTGCAGAACGGGCTACAGAAAAGAATAGAAGCACCTGAACGGTATCTTCCGGTCTCCCCAGTAGTCCGAGGCGTCGCGGAAGATGTCGAGCAGTTGCTCGCGCGCTTCCTTGTCGAACTTGGCGTTGGCCGGGATCTGCTCGAGCACGATCACGAAGCCCGGTTGCGGGCCCGATTTGTGCAAGGGATCCGTCATGCAGTCGTACAGAGCGTCGAAGTTCTTGCCGAAGTGCTGCGGAAAGGTGAATTGCTGGGCGATCAGGTCCAGCACATCCTGCTTGGTCTGAGCGTTGCCCAGGTTGGCATAGAGGAAGTGCTGACCCGCCGCGTGCGCCGCTTCCTGCAGGTCGCTCACGCGAAATGCGCGAATCGACTGCACGATGTTAGGTCGCACGGCACGAAGGGATAAGGTCATCTCCGCTGGTCTTTCCATGGTTGTCGTCATCATTACTTCGGGGCGCTTTGGCGCGCCGCTCCAATTCAATTCATCGCTCATGGCACGATCCGCCTGAAGCTCGCATAGTGATCCGCCGTGTACCAGCAGTCCGATGGCGCCGTGCGCTCGCCTCCGCAGACGATGCGCCGTGCACCACGGTCACGCGAGCCGGGCGTTTCGACCGTGTACTCTCGGTAGTGGCCTCGCCGTTCCTGCGGCAGCAGGCGTTCGCGATTGCCGAACACCACGCCGTCTTTTTCGTATCGGAAAGGGCCACCATTCCATATGGCCCCATAAGTACGCTGGCCCTGCACCGGCAATTCGGCCAACGCGATCGTCTCCTTTGCCGGCTGATCGGCGCGGATGCCGAACCATTCGCGAGCCTGGACTCCAGTCGCAATGCTGACCAGCAACAAGCTAGTGAGCGCAAACTTGGAAACCGGGGACGTGATCGAGGCGTAAGCCGCCATGGGGCACCAGAGGAAAAAGAGCGGGGGGCCGAATCGGGGGTTTAACCTTGGGGTTAACCCGCAAATTCAAGCCCGCAAGTGTGCACCAGAGGCGCGCAAATAGCAAGCGCCTGCCCAATTCTTGAGCAGGCACAGGACGATCCGCACCGTATCGAAGTTAGCGACCGCTTTCGCTTTTTCGCCTAGCGTTCGGCGTTGGCGTCCGCAACGGTGAGTGCTGTCATATTCACGATCCGACGCACCGTCGCGCTGGCCGTCAGGATGTGCACAGGTTTGGCCGCGCCCAGCAGGACCGGGCCGATAGCGATGTTTCCGCCCGCTGCCATCTTCAGCAGGTTGTAGGAAATATTGGCCGAGTCGATGTTCGGGAACACCAGGAGGTTCGCGTCACCCGCCAGCGCACTGTGCGGCATGACGAGGGCGCGTTGCTTGCCGTCCAAAGCGACGTCTCCGTGCATTTCTCCGTCGACTTCGAGCCATGGCGCCTGCACGCGAAGCAGATCCAGCGTCTGGCGCATCTTCACGGCACTGGGCAGGTTGCTGCTGCCGAAGTTGGAGTGCGACAGCAGAGCCGCCTTGGGCTTGAGTCCGAAGCGCATCATTTCCTCGGCCGCCATGGTCGTGATTTCGGCCAGTTCCTCGGGCGTCGGATCGTAGTTGACGTGCGTGTCGACCAAGAACACCTGCCGATTCGGCAGCAAGAGGCCGTTCATGCAAGCATAGATCGGCACGTCCTGCGGGGTGCTGGCGCAGCCGCCCGGGCGCTTGCCGATCACCTGGTCGATGTAGTGCAGGTGGATGGCCGTGGTACCCCAGGTGCCGCAGATCATCCCGTCCACGTCGCCCTTGTGCAGCAGCATCGCGCCGATCAGCGTGAGGCGGCGGCGCATCTCGATCTTGGCAGTCTGCACCGTCGTGCCCTTGCGTTCGGTCATGCGGTGGTAGGTCTGCCAGAAGTCTCGGTAGCGGCGGTCCTGCTCGACATTGACGATGTCGTAGTCAAGATCTTCCTTGAGCCGGAGGCCGAACTTCTCGATGCGCTGCGCGATGATGGCCGGGCGGCCGATCAGCGTGGGCCGTGCAATGCCTTCGTCGACCACGATCTGCGCCGCACGCAGCACTCGCTCTTCCTCGCCCTCGCAGTACGCGACCCTCTTCTTCGACGCACGCTTGGCCGCATCGAAGATGGGTTTCATCGTCGTCCCGGAGGTGTAGACGAAGGCCTGCAGCTTGTCGCGATAGGCGTCGAGATCGGCGATCGGGCGCAGCGCCACCCCGCTCTCGGCCGCGGCCTTGGCGACCGCCGGCGCGATCTTCATCATCAATCGCGGATCGAAGGGCTTCGGGATCAGGTACTCGGGACCGAACGTCAGCTTCTCGCCGACGTAGGCCGCCGCCACGCGCTCGCTCTGCTCGGCCTGCGCCAGTTCGGCGATCGCATGCACCGCTGCGACTTCCATCTCGTCGGTGATGGTGGTCGCGCCGCAATCCAACGCGCCACGGAAGATGTACGGGAAGCACAGGACGTTGTTGACCTGGTTCGGATAGTCCGTGCGGCCCGTGGCCATGACCACGTCGTCGCGCACCGCGTGCGCGTCTTCCGGTGAAATTTCGGGGTTGGGGTTGGCCAGCGCGAAGATCACCGGCTTGGCCGCCATCTTCGCGACCATCGCAGGCTTGAGCACGCCGCCCGCCGACAGCCCGAGGAACACGTCAGCGCCTTCGATCACCTCGGCCAGCGTACGCGCCTCGGTCTTCTGCATGTACTGACGCTTGTCGTCGTCCATCAGTTCGGTGCGGCCTTCGTAAACCACGCCCGCCAGGTCGGTCACATAGACGTTCTCGCGCTTGAGTCCGACCTTGAGCAGCAGGTTCAGACAGGCCAGTGCCGCAGCGCCCGCGCCGGAGGTGACGAGTTTCACCTGCGAAATGTCCTTGCCCACCACCTTCAGGCCGTTCAGCATGGCCGCGGCCACCGTGATGGCGGTGCCGTGCTGGTCGTCGTGGAAGACCGGGATCTTCATGCGCTTGCGCAGCTCGCGCTCGACATAGAAGCAATCCGGAGCCTTGATGTCCTCGAGGTTGATGGCGCCGAAAGTCGGCTCCAGCGCGGCGATCACCTCGACCAGCCTGGCCGGGTCCTTTTCGTCGATCTCGATGTCGAACACATCGACGCCGGCGAACTTCTTGAACAGGACGCCCTTGCCTTCCATCACCGGCTTCGAAGCCAGCGGGCCGATGTCGCCCAGGCCGAGCACCGCCGTGCCGTTGGTGATGACCGCCACGAGATTGCCGCGGGCCGTGTACTTGAAGGCGTTCACCGGGTCCTTGACGATCTCCTCGCACGGCGCCGCGACGCCCGGGGAATAGGCCAGCGCCAGATCACGCTGGTTGACCATCTGCTTGGTCGCGGCGATCGAGATCTTGCCCGGCACTGGAAGCTCGTGGTACTCGAGCGCAGCGCGGCGCAACTCGGCACGCTTGTCTTCCGGCGTGGATATCTGAGAAGTCGAATCGGACATTGGGCCGTGCCTCCTAGGACGCTTCTTGTAAAGGGCGCCGATTGTAGACCTCGATTCCGGAGGGTGTCGGCCTCCGGCGCCAACGAGGGAAGCTTCGCAAAACACGGCTCTTACTATCTCTCCTACTTATTCTTCCTATTTAGATTAGTAGTAGTAGTAACGGCCGCGCTTGGCTGTGGACAGGGTCATTTTCCTGTTTCGCGACAGGGACTTGCCGTAGCCGGAGTGCTGTGCGCAGCACCGCTTCGGTGCTGTCGCGCCAAAGCGAACAACTTCGAACATCGCGTCGCGCCTGTGGACAAGTGTTGCGTTGTGCCGGAACTATCCCCAGAGTTGTCCTTTGGGCGATGTGGCAATATGCCCGCCACAGAAAACCCCTGCACGAGGAGCGACCATGGCGCTGATGGATTTCATCAAGAAGCAGTTCATCGACATCATTCAGTGGACCGAAACCGGCGACGGAACACTGGCGTGGCGCTTCCCGATGGCGGAGATGGAGATCCAGAATGGCGCCTCGCTCACCGTGCGCGAGTCGCAAGTCGCCGTGTTCGTCAACGAGGGCCAGGTGGCCGACGTGTTCGGACCGGGCATGTACAAGCTCACGACACAGACGCTGCCCGTCCTCACCTATCTCAAGAACTGGGACAAGCTCTTCGAGTCGCCTTTCAAGAGCGACGTGTATTTCTTCAGTACCCGCCAGCAGGTGGATCAGAAATGGGGCACGCCCCAGCCGATCACCATTCGCGACAAGGATTTCGGCGCGGTGCGCCTGCGCGCCTTCGGCAACTACAGCTTCCGCATCGGCGATGCCAAGCTGTTCCATACCGAGATATCGGGCACGCGCGACGTCTATTCGGTGGTGGATCTCGACGGCCAGTTGCGCGGCCTCGTGCTGCAGAACATCAGCAACGCGATCGCTTCGAGCGGCGTGCCATTCCTCGATCTCGCTGCCAATCAGATCCAGTTCGCGGAAGCGCTCGCGACGCAGCTCGTCCCTGCGTTCGCGAAGATCGGCATTAAGCTGGAGAACATCACCGTCCAGAACGTTTCTTTGCCGGAAGAACTCCAGAAAGTTCTCGACCAGAAGATTGGCATGGGCATGGTCGGCAACGACATGGGCAAGTTCATGCAGTACCAGACGGCGCAGGCGATCCCGAAATTTGCCGAAGGTGCGGGCAGCGGTGGCGGCATCGCCGGCGATGCGATGGGGTTGGGCGCGGGCGTCGCGCTGGGCCAGGTGCTGGCACAGAACCTGTCGCAAGGGCTCAGCCAGAACAACCCGGCCGCAGCTCCGGCTCAGCAGCCGGTAGTCGCGGTCGTCAATCCGGCCGATGTGATGACCACGCTCGAAAAGCTCGGCGAACTGAAGGCCAAAGGCATCCTCACACAGGAAGAATTCGACGCCAAAAAGGCAGAGCTGCTGAAAAAGCTCGTCTGATTCGCCCCGTTGGCTTCCGACTCTCCCCAGCAGCGTTACTACCGAGCGCCCTGCCCCGGCTGCGGCGCGCCGGTCGAGTTTCGTTCGGCCCAATCGACGCATGCCGTCTGCCCCTATTGCCACAGCACGGTGGTGCGGCAGGGCGAGACGCTCGCGCGCACCGGCAAGATGGCGGAGCTGTTCGACGACTTCAGCCCGCTGCAACTGTTCACTGCCGGCCGCATCGATGACAAGCCCTTCACGCTGGTCGGCCGACTGCAGTACAGCCACGACGGCGGGCGGTGGACCGAATGGATCGCCGCGCTCGACGAGGATCGCACGGGGATCCTGAGCGAAGACAACGGCGCCTTCGTCTTTGCCCTGCCTTTCGAACTGCAGCGCGTCGCGCCGCCGGCAGCGGATCTGCGCGTCGGGGCGACCACCGCCTTCAACGGCCAGAACTACACGGTCTCGTCGAACGAGCAGGTCGCGCTGCTCTCGGCGCAGGGCGAACTGCCGCGCTTGCCCGAGTTGGGCCGCCGCTTTCCGGTGGTCGAATTGCGCAGCGACAAAGGGCAGGTGCTCAGTCTCGACTACGACACGAATCCCCCTGGTGTCTACCTGGGCCGCGCAGTGCGGCTCGAGGACCTGCAGCTCACCGGCTTGCGCGAGGAGTCGGCCAAGGAGGAGAGAGGCCGCAGCTTCAATTGCCCGAACTGCGGCTCGCCGGTCACCGTCAACCTCGTCGACAGCAAGAGCGTCACCTGCCCGGCTTGCAACAGCATCATCGATCTGTCGCAAGGCATCGGTGGCGAGTTGCGGCATGCGATACAGGACGAGCCGGTCCAGCCGCTGATTTCCATCGGTTCCGTCGGTCTGCTGCAAGGCGTGGACTGGCAGGTGGTCGGCTTCCAGCACCGCATGGGCGTGGCGCCCGGCGACGACGAGCACTTCGGGTGGAGCGAATACCTGCTCTACAACAAGAAGCGCGGCTTCAGCTTCCTGGTCGACGCGGAAGACGGTTGGAGCATGGTGAAGCCCACGACCGGTGCGCCGACCATGGCCGAGAGCGGCGCCCGGGCGACCTATCTCGGCAAGGTCTACCAGCAGCAGTACGCCTACAACGCGGAGACGACCTACGTCGCGGGCGAGTTCTACTGGCAGGTCCAGCGCGGGCAGAAGACCTTCAACCGCGACTTCGCCAACGGCGCCGCGTTGCTGTCGATGGAGCGTTCGGCCAACGAGCTGACCTGGTCGTCCGGCAGCAAGATCGACAGCGCGGCGGTAGCGGCGGCCTTCAGGCTCGGCGGCAAGAAGGACATGTTCAAGCGCAACGACGCGCTCCCCGTGAGCGCGGCGTCGAGCCTGGGCTGCGGGACCATCATCCTGATCGTCGTGATCATCATCATCCTGCTGATCATCCTGAGCACCTGCAGCAGCGGTTCGGGCTCGCGCAGTTCGGGCGGCTCGTATGGTGGCTATTCCAGTGGCGGCGGCCACAAGTAATGTTTTTTTCCGGAGGTCCTCATCATGGGCATTGAATGGTTGAAGCCGGCGGTCATCCTCGGGTCGCTCCTCTACGCGCTGATCGGGGTGGTGGTCTTCTGGTTGTGCTTCCTGATCATCGACAAGCTCACGCCCTATGACCTGTGGCAAGAGATCGTCGAGAAGCAGAACGTGGCGCTGGGCCTGGTCGTTGCGGCGATGAGCCTGGGCATCTGCATCATCGTCGCGGCCGCGATCCATTGAGCGAGGCGGCCTTGTCCGCGACTACGGCCGCACGCAGCGGCGGCCCGCAGCCCATCGAGATCGCGCTCCTCGCCAGCGTGTTCGTGGTCGCGGCCTGTGGGCTGGTCTACGAACTGAGCGCGGCGGCGCTCAGTTCCTACCTGCTCGGCGATTCGGTGCTGCAGTTCAGCACCATCATCGGCACCTACCTGTTCGCGATGGGCGTGGGCTCCTGGCTCTCGCGCTACTTCGAGCGGCAACTCCCCGCGCACTTCCTGCGCATCGAACTGATGGTGGCCTTGATCGGCGGCTTGTTGCCCGCCGTGCTCTTCATCGCCAATGCCTACGTCCCTGTGGCGTTCCGGCTGCTGTTGTACGGGCTCGTGCTGGTGGTGGGCGCACTGGTGGGGCTCGAGATCCCGCTCGTCATGCGCATCCTCCGGCGCAACATCGTGCTGAAGGACTTGGTCTCGCAGGTCCTGACCTTCGACTATCTTGGCGCGCTCGCGGTGTCGATCGCATTCCCGCTGCTGCTTGTGCCGCAGCTCGGCATGATCCGCACCGGCCTGCTGTTCGGGCTCATGAATGCGGCCGTCGCGGTGTGGGCGCTCTGGCTCTTTCGCCATGAACTGCGAAGAGTCGGAGCGCACGCGCTCGCGTGCGGGTTGGCACTGTTCGCGCTGCTTGGCGCCTTCGTGTTCGCGGAGCACATCACGACGCTGGCGGAAGACAAGTTCTACCAGGACCGCATCGTCTTCAGCGAGACCTCGCCTTACCAGCGCATCGTGGTCACGCGCGGCAGCGCAGGGCACCGGCTCTTTCTCAACGGCAACTTGCAGTTTGCCGAGCGCGACGAATACCGCTATCACGAGGCCCTGGTGCACCCGGTGATGGCCGCGCACGGCGCACCGAAGAAGGTGGCCGTGCTCGGCGGCGGCGACGGCATGGCCGTGCGTGAGATCCTCAGGTACCCGTCGGTCGAGAACATCACCCTGGTCGAGCTCGATCCGAACATGACCCGGCTCTTCACCGAACATGAAACGCTGGCGGCGCTCAACGGCGGGTCGCTGAAATCGCCGAAGGTGCGGATCGTCAACACCGACGCCTTCCAGTGGCTCCAGCAGCCGGGCGACATGTTCGACGTCATCGTGGTCGACTTCCCCGACCCGACCAACTTCGCGATCGGCAAGCTCTACACCAACTCCTTTTATGCGCTGCTCGACAAGCGACTGGCGGCAAGCGGCTACGCGGTGATACAGACCACCTCGCCGCTGGTCGCGCGAAAGAGTTTCTGGACCGTGGCTGCGACCGTCGAATCCGTCGGCCTGCGGCCAACGCCGTACCACGCGCACGTTCCAAGCTTCGGCGAGTGGGGCTACATCATCGCGAGCCGGCGGCCGTACCGGCAACCCGATGCGCTGCCCGAAGGCTTGCGCTTCCTGTCGGCGCAGAGCGTGCCCTTGCTGTTCGACTTTCCGCGGGACATGGCGCGGGTTCCGGCTGAAGTGAACCGGCTATCGAACCAGACACTCGTCACCACCTACGAGCAGGAATGGGGCAAGGTCTCCGGACACAAGGAATGAAGCGCCGCGAGTTCCTGGGTGCCGCGATCGCGAGCACAGCCGCCCTGGCCGGCTGCGACGCCCGGCATGACATCGCGGGCGGCTTTACCGGCATCGACCTGGGGCGCGGCCATGCGTTGCGTGACGGCACATGGATTGCCGGCGCGGCGCCTGGCAGCACGCGGCGCACGCGGGTCGTGATCGCGGGCGGCGGCGTCGCAGGGCTCGCGGCGGCGCGTGCACTGCGACTTGCCGGCGTCGACGACTTCGTGCTGCTCGAACTCGAAGACGCACCCGGTGGCAACAGCCGTGGCGGCATGGTCGAGGGCATCGCCTGCCCGCTCGGCGCGCACTACCTGCCAGTGCCGGGGGACGATGCGCACGAAGTGCAGGACCTGCTCGAAGAACTCGGCCTGAGGCGGCGCGTATCGGGCCGTTGGGAATACGACGAACGCCACCTGTGCCACAGCCCGCAGGAGCGCCTCTTCTTTCGCGGCGCATGGCAGGAAGGCCTGCTGCCCGTACAAGGCGTGGAGGAAGCGACTCTTGCGCAGTACCGCCGGTTTTCGCAGCGCGTGGAAGCGTTGCGTCGCGAAGCGCGCTTCACGATCCCGACGCTGAGGGCTGAACCGGCGCCGCTCCTCGTGGCGCTGGACGCATTGACTTTCCAGACATGGCTCGAGCGTGAAGGCTTCACTGATCCGCACCTGCGCTGGTACCTCGACTACTGCTGCCGCGACGACTATGGGGCGGGTTCGTCCCACGTGTCAGCCTGGGCCGGCATCCACTACTTCGCGAGCCGCCACGGCTTCCACGCGCCGGGCGACAGCAACGTCGAGCGGGACGCCGTGCTGACCTGGCCCGAAGGCAACGGCTGGCTGACGCGGCGGTTGGCCAGTCCGCTGGGCGAGCGATTGAAGTCGGGCCATGTCGTCACGCGCATCGCCGAAACGCGCGCCGGCGTCGAAGTCGATGTCTTCGACGTCGCCTCCCGGTCGCGCGTGCGCTGGCAGGCCGACCGCTGCATCGTCGCGATGCCGGTGTTCGTTGCCGCGCGTGTCGTCGAGAACCCGCCCGAGGTGCTGCGCCATGCCGCAACGCACCTGCGCTATTCGCCCTGGCTCGTCGCCAACGTGTATGTGCGCTCGCCGGTTGCCGATCGGTCCGGCGCTGCGCCGAGCTGGGACAACGTGGTCTACGGCGCGCGCGGACTCGGCTATGTCGACGCCCGCCACCAGACGCTCGACCCGACACCCCGCGCCACGGTCTTGAGCTGGTACCGGCCGCTCGGCCCGAGCGCCTTCGATGGAGCGGACGGTCGCCGCCAGTTGCTCGACCGGCCATGGACGGCCTGGCGCGATGACCTGCTGGCGGAACTCTCGGTGCCGCATCCCGACCTTCGGGACCTCGCGACGCGCATCGACATCACTCGCTACGGCCACGCCATGGCGATCCCCGAGCCCGGCCTCCTGCGCCGGCTCGGATCGCTGTCAACGCGCGGACCGGGGCTGATCGGCACCGAACGCCTGAGCTTTGCGCACAGCGACTGGTCCGGCTATTCCATCTTCGAGGAAGCCTTCACCCGTGGCCATCTCGCCGGCGTCGCGCGCTAGCCTGGGCTGCTCAGCCCTTCATCAATGCTTCAATTTCATCGCCGTCGACCGGCACTCCGCGCGAAATCAGTTCGCAGCCGCCTTCGGTGACGATGGCGTCGTCCTCGATGCGGATCCCGATGTTGTGGAACTGCTCGGGCACGCCTTCGCCAGGGCGCACATAGATGCCGGGCTCGATGGTCAGCACCATGCCCGGATGCAGGATGCGGCTCGGCCGGTTCTTGATCAACTCGTTGGAGAGCGGATCCCTGCGCTCGCTCACCTCGCCCACCTGCGTCGGCTCGACGTAGCTGCCGCAGTCGTGCACGTCCATGCCGAGCCAGTGACCGGTGCGGTGCATATAGAACGGAAAGTAGGCGCGCTTCTCGATCACGTCCTCGACGCTGCCCACCTTGTCGGCATCGAGCAAGCCCAGGTCCAGCATGCCTTGCGACAGCACTTTGACCGTCGCTTCGTGCGGATCGTTGAAGCGATTTCCCGCCCGGGTGGCCGCGACTGCTGCCTCCTGGCTCGCCAGCACCAGGTCATAGAGCGCACGCTGGGGCCCGGTGAACTTGCCGTTGGCGGGGAAGGTCCGCGTGATGTCGCTGGCATAGCCGTCGAGTTCGCAGCCGGCGTCGATCAGCACCAGCTCGCCGTCCCGCACCGGTGCGGTGTCGGCCCGATAGTGCAGCACGCACGCATTGGCGCCCGCAGCGACGATCGAACCGTAGGCCGGGTACTGCGAACCGCCCAAGCGAAATTCGTGCAGCAGCTCGGCGTCGAGATGGAACTCGCGAACGTCCTTGCCCTCGCGCAGCATGCGCGCCGACAACTGCATCGCACGGATGTGAGCCCGGGCGCTGATCTGCGCGGCGCGTCGCATCACGTCCTGTTCGTGGGCGTCCTTCGTCAGCCGCATCTCGTCGAGCGGGCCGCAGAGGTCGCGCTGTTCCTCGGGGCACAGCGCGCCGAAGCGCACCCGCGCGCGCACGGCCGAGAGCCAGCCGTCCACCCGAGTCTCCAGCCCCTTGTGCGTCGCGAAGGGATACCAGACGACGGACTTGTTCTCGAGCAGGCGCGGAAGGCGGGTGTCGAGCTCGTCGACCGAGTAGGCCTCGTCGACCCCCAACGCCGCCGGCGCGGCCTCGGGGCCAAGCCGGTAGCCGTCCCAGATCTCGCGCTCCAGATCCTTGGGCGCGCAGAACAGGGTGGAGCGGCCGTCTCCCGACAGGACCAGCCAGGCGTTCGGCTCGGCGAAGCCGGTCAGGTAATAGAAGTAGCTGTCGTGCCGGTACAGAAAGTCGCTGTCCCGGTTGCGCTGGCGCTCTGGAGCGGTCGGAACGATGGCGATGCCGTCCGCGCCTAAATAAGTAGAAAGATGTAATCGACGGGGGGCTTGATGATTTGCGGTCATAACGTCACTATTCGCTACCGTTGTAATTGATTCCTAGGAATAACAAAAACACAAGGAAAAGATTTGCAAGAAGGTTTGCGCTGTAGGACCTTTCCCACGTAAAAACCCACAACTTTGTTATTTTGGAGGTGTTTTTTGTTGAAAGTTCTACATAAGAGCGCGATTTTGCTTGCAGTTGGCGCTAGTGTGCTCTCGGCGTGTGGCGGTGGGGGTAGCGGAGGCGGCGGTTCACTGGGTGCAGCGGCCGCGGCAGATCCAGCCGTGGCTGCAGCATTGGCCGCCGCAGCAGCGGGCGGCGCAGCAGCGGGCGACCCGGCAGCGGGCGGCGGCAGCAGTCCCAGCGTGACCGGCCCAGGCTCGAACAGCCCGACCACGACCCCTGCGGCCCCAGACATCGTCGACAACACCCAGACCGTCGCGGCGGACGCGTACCGCACCATGGCCACGCAACTGAGCAAGCCGGGGGGCATCGACTACCGCTACGGCCCCAGCGCCGCAGCCTATGGCGTCGGCAATGGCGGCATGCCGACGCTGTATGCGCGGGATGCACGCACGCAACTCAATTCGCCCGCGCCCAACTACCCCTTCTACTGGCAGGTCGGCGGCGCACCGACTTCGACTTCGGGCGCCTACTCGACCAACCAGGCCAACATGGTCTTCGTGGCCGACAGCCCCGCGCAACGCATCGGCGTGACCGACTTCCAGGTGTCGGGCTACATGCACAACACCTTCGCGCAACTGCCGCAGCTCAGTTGGACGCGCGCCGCCATCCCCGGCGGTGGCATCGACAGTATCAATGCGATGAGCTACAAGACCTCGCTCGTGGCAACGGGCGATCCGGTCGCCGTGGGACGATGCTCTGGCCGCGCAGGTTTTTGCTCTGAGAGCGTGGTGGCTTACCAGAACGGCGTGATCGCCACCGTGGGCAGCAACACCGCCAGCAACCACGCTTCGGTGAAACTGCCGGCCAACAAGGTGCCGACCGCGATCGCGATGACGAACCAGAGCGAATTCGCGCTGGTCACGGTCTGGGACACGACCGCGCTGAAGGGCCAGGTCGCCGTCATTGCGCTCGCCGGCTTGTGTGATGGCTGCGATCCGTACAACTCGGCCGCACACCAAGTTGGGGATATCAAATACTCTGCCTACTACAAGTGGTGGAACGAGTGGATGGCGCCCTATCCCGGCTTGCCGAACATGGGCAACATCGCGTTCATGAAGATCCTCGGCTACGTCGATCTTCCGGGCGTCACGGCGCCGACCGAAATCGCCGTCACCACCGGTCTTGACCAGTTCCAGACCATGTCGGGCGCCGACTTCATCGGCATGGGCAACACGCCGCTGTCGAGCAACTGGCAAAGCTTCACCGGCTCGGGCACGAATGCCAGCCGTTACGCCAAGGGCGGCATGGCGGTGGTGATCTCCAAGTCGGAGCAGAAGGCTGCGTTCATCGACCTCAAGCCGCTGTTCAACCACGTCAACGGCGTCTACTTCAGCGCCAACGTGACGCAGACGAGCAACCTGGGCCAAGCCGACGGCCAGTGGCCGTACACCTTCGCGAACACGCCGTCGCAAACGCCGACGGTGGTCAAGACGGTGTCGCTGCCGGCCAAGCCGACGGCGGTGAAGACGACCCTGTTCGGCAGCCCGCAACGCGCCTGGATCGCGACGCAGGACGGCACGCTGCACATCTACAGCATCGACGGCTACGCGCCGGGCGGCACGGCGGCTTCGCCGTCGGCGAACGCCATTGCCGAGGTGGGCACCGTGACCGGCATCGGCCGCAATCCGACCTCGCTGGGCACCTCCAAGGGTGAGCCGACCAACAGCAGCATCGAGCCGCTGAATCGGCAGATCCTGGTCGCTTCGCGCGGTGACCGCAAGGTCTCGTGGGTGCGCTTCGAGGCCAATGGCAACAGCGGCACGATCGTGCGGACCTTGCAGGACACGCGCCTGGTCGACCCGATCGCCGTGGAGGATGCGGACAACTTCGCCAACGCCGGCTACCTGACCAGCGTGGTCGACTACGCAGGCAAGGCGGTGCGCAACTACCGCTACGGACCGGTGATCTTCTCGGACGGCGGCGCATGCCCGAAGCCCAATGGCTGCGCGCTCACGCCGACCACCGCCAACGGTGTCACGCACAACATCGAGTACGGCGGCGCGCTGGATGTGCCCGGAACGCCGTTCCAGATCACGACGACCAACGTGCCCTGACGCTCGCTCTCCGAGCCCGATGAACGGCCCGCCTCACGCGGGCCGTTTTTTTTCGTTCAGCTCTCGCAGGCGATCGGGCGTTCCGACATCGGCCCACTGCCCCATGTAGATGTCGGCGCTGACGCGGCCCGCGCCCATGGCGGTGCGCAGCAGCGGCGCCAGTGCGGCCTTCACGCCCTGGGCGTTGCCGGGCGGAATGGCGCAATACGGTGGCGCGAATAACTCGCTGCGATAGAGAGCGATCGTCGAAAACGTGTGCTTCTGCGCCGCATCGTTCAGCGCGGTGCCGTCGGCGTCGATCCCGAAGTCGCCTTTCAGGTTGTGCGCCGGATTCGGGACCAGCCATAGATGCGCGAGCCGACCGCTCGCCGCGAAGCGATCGACCGCCTGTTGCGTGAACAGGAAGTCCGGAGCGAATACGTCGCCTGCCACAACCCAGAACATCTCGCCCAGCAGGGGCAGCGCGCGAACGATGCCGCCTGCCGTCTCGAGCGCGCCGCCGAAGTCGCGGCCCTCATGCGAATAGGAGAGGTTCGAGTCCTGGTACCGCGCACCAAAGCGCTCCGGAATCTGCTCGCCCAGCCACGCCGTGTTGACCACCAGTTCGGTGAAGCCGCCCGCCGCCAGCGCCTCCATCGGCCATTGAATCAGCGCCTTGCCTTGCACTTCGAGCAGGGGCTTGGGTGTCGCGTCCGTCAAAGGCCGCATGCGTTCGCCGCGGCCCGCGGCCAGGATCATCGCCTTGATGCTCATGCTGCCGGGGCCCTGATCGCGCCGCGCTGCAGCGTATGCCGCTCCACGTGCCGGGGCATGAAGAGCGCCTCCAGCGCGTCCATCACCGCCCTGGCCTTGGCGGAATGGTCGCCGCCGAAGTTGCAGACGTAGACATCGAGCGTCACGCCGCCCTGCTCGGGCCAGGTGTGGACGCACAGATGCGACTCGGCCAGCAGCACCGTGGCCGTCACGCCGCCCGGGCCCGTCGAGGTCGCGGGGAAGGCATGCGCGAGCTTGCCGACCACCTGCAGACCCACCGTTTCCGCGGCTCTCGCGCACGCGGCGCCGAGGGCTTGCGCGTCCACCAGCCATTGCGTCGCGCAGCGGCAATCGTGAAGGTCGGCGGTGAGGTGAAGGCCATGCATGGGCGGCACTCTAGCAGCCCCTCCACGCCCATTTCCGGAACCGTCCACTACGCCCGCTAAAATGCCGGGTTCCCCCTAACTTGCTCCCAGGAAGCCACAGATGGCCAACCAAGCCTTGATGGCCAACGCGATTCGTGCGTTGGCAATGGATGCCGTTCAACTCGCCAACTCGGGGCATCCTGGCGCACCGATGGGCATGGCCGACATGGCTGTCGCGCTGTGGGGCGAGCATCTCAAGCACAACCCCGCCAATCCGCAATGGTTCGATCGCGACCGCTTCGTGCTGTCGAACGGTCACGCCTCGATGCTCATCTACTCGGTGTTGCATCTCACGGGCTACGCGCTGCCCATCGAAGAACTCAAGCACTTCCGCCAGCTGCACAGCAAGACGGCGGGCCACCCCGAAACCGGCATCACGCCCGGCGTGGAAACCACCACCGGCCCGCTCGGCCAGGGCATCACCAATGCGGTCGGCTTCGCCCTCGCCGAAAAGCTGCTGGCTTCCGAGTTCAATCGCAAGGGCCACGACATCGTCGACCATCACACCTATGCCTTCCTCGGCGACGGCTGCCTGATGGAAGGCATCAGCCACGAAGCCGCCGCTCTGGCTGGCGCCTGGAAGCTCGGCAAGCTGATCGCCCTGTACGACGACAACGGCATCTCCATCGACGGCCCGGTCAAGCCCTGGTTCATCGACAACACCGAAGAACGCTTCAAGGCCTATGGCTGGCACGTGATCGGCCCGATCGACGGCCACGACACCAAGGACGTGTCCAAGGCCATCGAAAAGGCGAAGAACCACGGCGACAAGCCCACGCTCATCATCTGCAAGACGCAGATCGGCAAGGGCAGCCCGAACCGCGCCAACACCGCCAAGGCCCACGGCGAGCCGCTGGGCGCCGACGAGATCGGACTCACCCGCAGCGCGCTGCAGTGGACCCATCCGCCCTTCGAGCTGCCGCCGGCGGTGTACGAGGAATGGGACGCCAAGGCTGCCGGCGCCAAGGCCGAAGCCGCCTGGAACGACAAGTTCGCTGCCTACACGCAAGCCTTTCCGGACCTGGCTGCGGAGTTCACGCGCCGCATGAAGGGCGAGCTGCCGAAGAACTTCCACCAGACCGCGTTCGACACGGTGGTCGCCGCCCACACCAAGGGCGAGACCGTGGCTTCGCGCAAGGCCTCGCAGCTGGCGCTCGAATCCTTCACGGCCGCGCTGCCCGAGCTGCTCGGCGGCAGCGCCGACCTGACCGGCTCGAACCTCACCAATACCAAGAGCACGCCGAGCCTGCGCTTCGACAGCCACGGCAACGTGGTCCGCAGCGAAGGCAACGAGCAGTTCCCGGACGGCCTGCCAGGGCGGCACATCAACTACGGCGTGCGCGAGTTCGGCATGGCGGCCATCATGAACGGCGTGGCGCTGCATGGCGGCTACATCCCCTACGGCGGCACCTTCCTGACCTTCAGCGACTACAGCCGCAACGCCATCCGCATGGCCGCGCTGATGAAGAAGCGCGTGATCCACGTCTTCACGCACGACTCCATCGGACTCGGCGAAGACGGCCCGACGCACCAGTCGATCGAGCATGCCGCGTCGCTGCGCCTGATCCCGAACCTCGACGTCTGGCGTCCCGGTGACACGGCAGAGACCGCCGTCGCCTGGGCCGTCGCGCTGCAGAATGCCAACCGCCCGACCGCACTGCTGCTGTCGCGCCAGAACCTGCCCTACTCGCCCAAGAAGGACCTGAGCGACATCAGCAAGGGCGCCTACGTGCTCTCCGAGCCCGAAGCGGTGGGCCTGAAGAACAAGAACCTCAAGGCCGTCATCATCGCGACCGGCTCCGAAGTGCAGCTCGCGCTCAAGGCACAGGAACTGCTCGCCGCGAAGAAGATCGCGGTGCGCGTCGTCTCCATGCCCTCCACCACCACCTTCGACCGCCAGGATGTGGCCTACAAGAAGAGCGTGCTGCCCAAGGGAACGCCGCGCATCGCGGTCGAAATGGGCGCCACCGACGGCTGGTGGAAGTACGGCGTGGCGGCCGTCGTCGGCATCGACACCTATGGCGAATCGGCGCCGGCGGGCGTGCTGTTCAAGCATTTCGGATTCACGGCAGAGAACGTCGCTGCCACGGTCGAAGCGGCGCTCAAGCGCTGAAGTCGATCACACCCAGTTTTCAACCATCCAGGAGCAAAAGACATGGCTATCAAACTCGGCATCAACGGCTTCGGTCGCATCGGTCGCAACGTGCTTCGCGCGGCGGTGCAGAACTTCAAGAACGACATCGAGATCGTCGCCATCAACGACCTGCTCGAGCCCGAATACCTCGCCTACATGCTGCAGTACGACTCGGTGCATGGCCGCTTCCAGGGCGAAGTCAACGTCGAAGGCAACACCCTCATCGTCAACGGCAAAAAGATCCGCCTCACGCAGGAGCGCGACCCCGCGCAACTGAAGTGGAGCGACGTCGGCGCCGACATCGTGCTCGAATCCACCGGCCTGTTCCTGACCAAGGAAACGGCGCAGAAGCACATCGACGCCGGCGCGAAGAAGGTCATCCTCTCCGCGCCGAGCAAGGACGACACCCCCATGTTCGTCTACGGCGTGAACGACAAGAAGTACGCCGGCGAAGCCATCATCAGCAACGCCAGCTGCACGACCAACTGCCTGGCGCCGCTGGCCAAGGTGCTGAACGACAAGTGGGGCATCAAACGTGGCCTGATGACCACCGTGCACGCCACCACCGCGACGCAGAAGACCGTCGACGGCCCGAGCAACAAGGACTGGCGCGGCGGCCGCGGCATCCTGGAAAACATCATTCCGTCGAGCACCGGTGCTGCCAAGGCCGTGGGCGTGGTCATCCCCGAGCTCAACAAGAAGCTCACGGGCATGAGCTTCCGCGTGCCGACCTCCGACGTGTCGGTCGTCGACCTCACGGTTGAACTGGTCAAGGAAGCCACGTACGCCGAGATCTGTGCCGAAATGAAGGCGCAGAGCGAAGGCGCGCTGAAGGGCGTGCTGGGCTACACCGAAGACAAGGTCGTTGCCACCGATTTCCGCGGCGACCCGCGCACCTCGATCTTCGACGCCGAAGCCGGCATCGCGCTGGACGGCACCTTCGTCAAGCTCGTGAGCTGGTACGACAACGAGTGGGGCTACTCGAACAAGTGCCTTGAGATGGTTCGCGTGATTGCGAAGTAAGCGAATCGCTCCGATAGAAAACGCGCCAGAGGGCGCGTTTTTTCACACCGGCTCCAGGACATGGATCAGCCGGCTCTCAGTCCAATCCTTCACCTTCGCCCCATAGGCCGCCATGTGCGGCGCGGCCGCGTGCGCCTGCAGCGCGGCCAGCGTTTCCCACTTCTCGACCACCACGAAGGTGTCCGGGCCGAAACTGCCGCGCGAGGCGGGCATGCCGGCAGCGTCGATGGTCGCGGTGTATTCGATGCAGCCTTCCTCGGCGAGCACGGCCGGCCGGTTGGCGCGGTAGGCCTCGAGGATCAGGTCGCGTTGGCCTGGCTTGGCGGTGATGACGGCGACGACGTGAATCATGTGCGGATGCTCCTGTGTGTTGGACCATCGAATCTAAGGGGAACCGCGTGCCATTGCCTGTCGCGTCGGAGGCCGTCTGGTGACATCAGGTCTTCATGTGGGTGGGCCGCGCCCGATACCACCCGCGGTCAGGCATCTCATGCAGGTGGTGAAGGCTCGTGCCCAGCGTCACGAAACTGAGGGCGCCGCGGCGTTTCAGCGCCTCGGTCACGACAGCACTGGGCTGTTGCCCGGCGTCGAGGCTGACCGAGATGAACGCCGACTTCGTGTAGGTGCGGGCCGTCCGAGGTTTGCAGTGGCCGACGATGCGATCCAGAACCCTCGGCGACAAATGGTCCGCACTGCCCCCGTTGGGCGCCTGGATGAGACGCAGGCTTGCCGGAAGATCGATGCCCAGCTGCTCCGCGTAGGTGGCCGCGGCGTCGAGCGCCCCGACACCTGCGCGCCCCGTCAGCACCACGCCGCGCCCGTCGAAGTCGGCGTGCAGCACCACGCTCGATTCGTTCTCGGCGGTGGTGGCTGCGCCAACCCGCAGGCGCGCGCCCGTCCAGCGATGGACCCAGTGGTGTGACGAGGCGAGAAACGCGGAAAGGCGCCGGCGCGGCGCGATGGCCGGTTGGCCGAAGGCGGGAAGCAGGGTATCCAGATACCAGTCCCTCTGCGGCGACAACACGGTGAAAGGCCCGATGCTGGCGCCAGCAAAGGGTTCGCGAACAGGGATCCTCTTGGAATCCGCAAGTTGTTCCAGCGCGCGCGCCGCAGGCATTGCCGTCGACGGCATGGTCGTGTACGCCCAAGGTCGCTGCATCCAGAGTTCACCGACCCGCAGTTTCCGCAGCACCACCGCCAAGCCGGCCGAGTGGTCGCACGCAGGGTGGGAATTCACCACGTAGTCGACACGGGACGTCATGTAGTGCGTCTCGACGTGCGTCACCAGGTGCTCGCCCGAACACGCCGTGCCGCCGTCGTACACCAAAACCTTGTAGTTCCCTGGCGTGCCCCATCGAACGCAAATGGCTGCGCCGCCTGCCTCGACCGGCAGGAAATCGACCTCGTATCCCATTCAACCCCCTGATGATCAATTTATCTGCATCACGTAAATTGATGCATTTGATTTATGTCAAAGAGTTTATCGAGTCGATTGAAGTTTGCAAGATACTATTTGCATCATGCCGATTCATGCACAGCAAATTCCACTGGGTGAAGTCGTTGGCGTCAAGGCTGGTTACCCGTTTCGTGGCTCGATCGAAGAACTGACCGGGGGGACCGTTCGCGCCGTCCAGATGAAGGACATGGACCCCATCGAAGGAATCAGCTGGAGCACGGTCATCCACACCCGGCTGGCCGGCCGCCGCCAAGCCGATTGGCTCCTCCCCGACGACTTGCTCTTCGTCTCGCGTGGAACCCGCTTCTATGCCGCTTGTCTCGATGCGCCACCAGCCCCCGCCGTCTGCGGACCGCATCTCTTCCACCTGCGCGTCAAGCCCGGGAGCCCGCTGATCCCGGCCTTCCTCGCCTGGCAGATCAACCAGCCGCCCTTCCAGCGCGAACTCCAGCGTTCGGCCGAGGGCTCCAGCCAGTTGAGCGTCCGGCGCCCCGTGCTGGAAGCCTTGCCCATCGGCATTCCGTCGTTGGCCGACCAGCAATGCATCGTCGAACTGGCGCGGCTCGCGCGGCGGGAGCGCCAGCTGCATGACCAGCTCATCCGCAACCGCGAACGCCTCTTCGAAGCCATCGCCGATTCGCTGAGCGGTCCGACCGGAAATCCATAACAAAGCCCCAGGGAACCGCATGAACCAAGCAACCATCAGCCAGGACAGCATCAACGCCGCCGTCTGGGCCGCCTGCGACACCTTTCGCGGCACTGTCGATTCGAGCATCTACAAGGACTACGTCCTCACCATGCTCTTCCTCAAGTACGTGTCCGACGTCTGGCAGGACCACTACGACAACTACAAGAAGCAATACGCCAACGCCGAGCCCGGCCTCATCGAAGAACTGCTGAAGACCGAGCGCTTCGTCCTCCCGCCGAATGCCAGCTTCTACGCCCTGCACGCCGCCCGCTTCGAGCCTGGCAACGGCGAGCGAATCGACAAGGCCCTGCACGCCATCGAAGACGCCAACATCGCCAAGCTGCGCGACGTCTTCCAGGACATCAGCTTCAACGCCAACAAGCTCGGCGACGAGCAGCAGAAGAACGACATCCTGCGCCACCTGCTCGAAGACTTCGCCAAGCCCGAGCTCGACCTGAGCCCCACCCGTGTCGGCACCCTCGACCTCATCGGCAACGCGTACGAATACCTCATCAAGCAGTTCGCCTCCTCCAGCGGCAAGAAGGCCGGCGAGTTCTACACGCCGCCCGAAGTCTCCGAGCTCATGGCCCGCCTCATGGACCCGCAGGAAGGCGAGGAAATCTGCGACCCCACCTGCGGCTCGGGCTCGCTCTTGCTGAAGTGCGGCCGCTTGATCCGCGACCGCACCGGCTCCCGCCGCTACGCCCTCTACGGGCAAGAGGCCATCGGCAGCACCTGGGCGCTCGCCAAGATGAACATGTTCCTGCACGGCGAGGACAACCACCGGATCGAATGTGGCGACACCATTCGCAACCCCAAGCTGCTCGAGAGCGAAACGAGCTTGCGCCGCTTCGACGTCGTGGTCGCCAATCCACCATTCAGCCTGGAGAAGTGGGGCCATGAAAGCGCCGAGACCGACAGGTTGGACCGCTTCCGCCGTGGCGTGCCGCCGCGCACCAAGGGCGACTTCGCTTTCATCCTGCACATGGTCGAGACCATGAAGACGGGTACGGGCCGCATGGCCGTCGTGGTGCCGCACGGCGTCTTGTTCCGAGGCGCTGCTGAAGGACGAGTGCGCCAGAAGCTCGTTGAAGAGAACTTGCTCGATGCCGTCATCGGCGTGCCAGAGAAGCTGTTCTACGGTACCGGCATTCCGGCGGTCGTCCTGGTGTTTCGCAAGAACAAGGAGGACGACAAGGTTCTCTTCGTCGATGCCAGTCGCAACTTCCAGGCCGGCAAGAACCAGAACCTGCTGCGTGAGGCCGATCTGGAGCGCATCCTGGCGACGTATGCAGCTCGCCGCTCTGTTGACAAGTACGCCAGGCTCGCAGGCCCCGCCGACATCGCCGCGCAAGGCTTCAATCTGAATATCGGTCGCTATGTCGACATCGTTCCGGCACCACGAGACATCGACATCGCGGAGGTGCACCGGGAACGGGTGGAAATCAAAAAGGAATGGGCGCGTGTCGAAGAAGAGATGGCCGAGTACTTGAAAGTGCTCGGCTATGAATGACTTGTCTGGCGAGAGCCTTGAACCTTCCTTCGCAGCGGCCCGGTGATGAAGAGTCAGCCGCATTCGCCTGTGCTCTCGGCGCTGCACCTGCTCTGCACCATGGGCTGGCGGTACTTGGGTACTGCGTCGTGCGACGAGCAACGAGGTGGAACGCGCGACGTCCTCCTGCGCCCCCGCCTCATCGAATTCCTGCAAACCCGCCGATTCGTCTACAAGGGCACGCGGTATCCGCTGTCTCCCAGCGCCATCGACCAGATCTTGCGCGAGCTCACATCGCTGCGCCTGGGCGATGGCCTGCTTGCCGCCAACGAGCGTCTCAACGCCAAGCTCGCCCTCGGCATCACCGTCACGGAGTTCATGCCGGACGGCAAGAAGCATCAGCCGACGATCACGGTCATCGACTGGGATGACCCTTCCGCCAACCGCTTCGACGTGACGGAAGAACTCCGTGTGCTCTCCAGCCAAGGGACGCACCATCGATCGCCGGACATCGTCTGCTACGTCAACGGCATTCCGCTGGTCGTGATTGAAGCGAAGCAGCCCAACGGCCCGCATCGCAGGAGCGGCCAGAGCGATGCCATGGTGCGCGAGGGCATCAGGCAGCACCTGCGCAATCAGCGCGATGACGAGGTGCCGCACCTCTTCGCATATGCGCAGTTGTTGCTTTCCATCAGCCAGACCGAAGGCCGTTATGGGACCACCCGAACGCCCGCCAAGTTCTGGGCGCACTGGAACAAGGAAGAAGAGTTCGACGACGCACACATGCATGCGCTCAAGAACCAACGGCTCTCGGCCGAGATGCACGCCGCCCTCTTTGAAGGCAAGCCCGCCGTCTTGCGTGAATGGTTCGAGCCGCTGTGGTCGCTGCCGGTGCTGCCGAATGGGCAGGACCGCCTGCTGGTGAGTCTGCTTACGCCGTCGCGGTTCCTCGAACTGTTGCGCGGCTTCGTGTTGTTCGACCGCAAGGTGGGGAAGATCGTCGCGCGCCATCAGCAGTTCTTCGGCGTGCGTGCGCTGCTGAAGCGCCTCGGGCCGTTGCGGCCCGATGGCTCGCGCGAAGGCGGTGTGATCTGGCACACCACGGGCTCGGGCAAGAGCTTCACGATGGTGTTTCTGACCAAGGCGCTCCTGCTGAGCGATGGGCTGAAGGAATGCCGTGTGGTGGTGGTGACCGACCGGCTGGATCTGGAGCGGCAACTGGCGCGCAACTTCATCACGAGCGGCGCTTTCGGCTCTTCGATCGCGACGCAGAAAGAAGGCGAGCGCAGCAAGGCCGTCACGGGCCGGGACTTGGCAAAGCGCATCGGGCAAGGCACCGAGCGGATCACCTTCGCGTTGGTGCAGAAGTTCAACACGGCCTCGCGACTGCCGGAGTGCCGCAACGATTCTCCGAATGTGATCGTGCTGGTCGACGAAGGCCACCGCAGCCACGGCGGCGAGACGCACGAGCGGATGAAGAAGGCGCTGCCGAATGCCGCCTATGTTGCTTTCACGGGCACGCCATTGCTGAAGGATGAGAAGACGGCGAACAGGTTCGGCCCGATCGTGCATGCGTACACCATGCGGCGCGCGGTGGACGACCACACGGTCGCTCCGTTGCTCTACGAGGAGCGCGTGCCAGAGCTCACGATCGATGCGCAGGCGGTGGATCGCTGGTTCGACAAGATCACGGCGGGGCTCGCCGATGCGCAGCGTGCCGACCTGAAGAAAAAGTACGCGCGCCGTGGCGCCATCCACGGCGCGACCAACCGGATCGAACTGATCGCGTGGGACATTGCTCTGCATTTCAGCGAGAACATCAAGAAGATAGCGCCCGGTTTGAAGGGGCAGCTCGCGACGGCCAGCAAGCGCGATGCGATCCGCTACAAGAAGGCGCTCGACGCAACGGGGTTGATCACCAGCGCAGTGGTGATGTCGCCACCGGACACGCGGGAGGGCAACACCGAGGTCGACGAAGACAGCCTGCCGGAAGTGCAGAAGTGGTGGAAGCAGAACGTGCTCGCCGCCGGCCTCGACGCCACGGCTTACGAAAAGCAGGTGCTGCAGGATTTCAGTTCCGACGGTGAGCCCGATCTGCTCATCGTGGTCGACCGCCTTCTCACGGGTTTCGATGAGCCACGCAATGCGGTGCTCTACATCGACAAGCCGCTCAAGAGCCACAACCTGATCCAGGCGGTGGCGCGGGTCAACCGGCTGCACGATGCGAAGCGCCATGGCCTGCTGGTCGACTACCGCGGCATCCTCAAGGAACTGGACACGGCGATCCGCGCCTATCAGGACCTGGAGACGCGAACGCATGGCGGTTTTGACGTGGCCGATCTGGCGGGCCTGTATGCGCAGGTCGGCACGGAATACAAGCGATTGCGGGCGCTGCACGAAGCGATGTGGTCTTTCTTCAGGGGCGTGGCGAATCGCAACGACCCGGAGCAACTGCGGCAGGCGTTGAGCCCGCGCTTCGCGAGCGACGGCGCGGGCGGCGAGTACGACGAGCGGCAGAAGCTTCGCGATGACTTCTCGTTGGCGGTGACGGCCTTTGGCCAGTGCCTGCAAACTGCGTTGTCATCGCGGAGCTTCTTCGAGGATCGCGCTTTTTCCGAAGCGCTGATTGCACGCTTCAAGCAGGATCTGCGCTCTTTGAGCGATGTGCGGCAGACGGCGCGGCGTGATGCGATGGAAACAGTCGACTACAGCGAGTACGAAGAGCAGATCCGCAAGCTCGTCGACACGCAGGTGATCGGCACGGAGGTGCGCGAGTCCGATGGCAGGTACGTCGTTCACAAGCTTGCCCAGCCGGAGGCGGCCGAAGCGTGGTCTGAAGAAAAGACGCGCAACGAGGCGGACCTGATACGCACGCGGCTGCGCAAGACCATCGAGCAGGATCTGGCAGACGACCCTTATGCGCAGAAGGTGTTTTCCGACCTGCTGAAGATCGCGATTGCGGAGGCCGAGGCGATGTTCGATCACCCGCGCAAGCAATACGCGCTATTTCGCGAGTTCGAGAACCGCGTGGACCAGCGCGCGACGCCGGGCATGCCGGATGCGCTGGCCCACAATCCGCAAGCCCGGGCGTACTTCGGCGCGATCCTGTTGGCGTTGGGCGATGAAGCGTTCGTGGCGCTCGATGCGGCCGAGCAAAGCCGTTACGTCGGTCACTCGCTCGACATCTGCCAGGTGGTTCAGCATGCGGTCGCGGAACACTCGCTGAATCCGCAAAGCATCGAGGCAGCCATCCGCAAGGACTTGCTGACCCGTCTCTACGGCACGTTGGGACTGGACAAGGCGAGCGAGGTGATCGGCCATGTGCTCCAGATCACGCGCGTTGGCCTGAGCCGCCGGGCATGAGTGACTCGACGCTGCGCAGCTTCCGCTACGGCGACGAACTGATTCGTTTCCGAGTCCGCGCTCATGCCGGGCGCACGGCGCAGCGGATTGCGATCCATGTGGAGCCCGAGGGTGGAATCCTGGTGGATGCTCCCGCGCAAGCGACGGACGCGGCGATCCTCGCCGCGGTACGGCGGCGCGCCGCATGGATCAGCCGCCACATCGCCGATAGCCGCCAGCGCATGGCCCAGGTGCTTCCGAGGGAGCATGTGAGCGGCGAATCGTTGCTCTACCTTGGGCGGCGCTACCAGCTCAAGGTCGTCATCGATGCAGAAGGCCCCGTGACTGCGCGAATGCGTGGCGGCTATATCGCGGTCAGGACGGCGCAGGGTGAACCGGCGCTGATTCGCTCGGCGCTGGACGCGTGGTACGCCACGCGCGCGCGCGAGGTGCTGGCTGCGCGCATGGCGTCCTTGGCTGCGTCGCTGAAATGGGTGCGCACGCCACCGCCGCTCCGGCTTCAGCCGATGAAGCGACAGTGGGGAAGTTGCTCGCCCACCGGCCGCCTGACGCTGAACCCGCATCTCGTGAAGGCACCACGCGAATGCATCGATTACGTGATCGTCCACGAGCTGTGCCACCTGAAGGAGCACAACCACGGGCCGCGTTTCCATCGCCTGCTCGAAGTCAAGATGCCCGGCTGGCGCGCGGTGAAGGAGCGGCTCGACGCGCTGGCCGAGCAGATCCTGAGAACGTGAGAGCGCGAAGCCGCTCAGCTCTTGACCAGCACCATCCACGACACGCCGAAGCGGTCCGCCACCATGCCGAAGGCCGGCGAGAAAAAGGTCTTGCTCATCGGCATCTGCACCTGCCCGCCCTCGCCCAGCGCGGCGAACAGGCGCTGGGCCTCGGTTTCGTCTTCCGCCAGCACCGAGAGGGAGAAGCCTTGGAACACGGGCTTGCCGGAGTTGCGACCATCGGAGGCCATCAGGGTCGTGCCGCCCACGGTGAAGCTCGCGTGCATCACCTTGTCACCGGGGATCGGCGTGCCATCGGAGGCGCATCCCTCGCCGGCCGCGGGCTCGGGGTTCTCCTTGAAGCGCATCAGCATCGTGACCTCGGCGCCCACGGCCTTGCGATAGAACTCGAGCGCCTCCTCGCAGCGGCCGTCGAAAAAGAGATAAGACTGGACTTCCATGATGTTCTCCTTGCAGGTGGTGAGAGGAAATGTGAGTGGATCAGCTTTGCGGCGGCATGCCCGATGGGGGAAATGTGTCACGTTGTGTACAACGTCCACAAGACAATAGCAAAGATAATGGACGCTGTCCACATGAAAGACTCGATGCCCACCCCGATCGCGCCCAGCCCTCTTCCACGCAGCACCTACCGCCATGGCGACCTGCGGCGCGCATTGCTGGAGGCGGGTGTCGAGCTCGCGCGCGCCGGCGGTCCGGATGCAGTCGTGCTGCGCGAGGCGACGCGTCGTGCGGGCGTGGTTCCCAATGCGGCTTACCGGCACTTCGCGAGCCGGCAGGCCCTGCTGCAGGCTGTGCGTGCGGCGGCCCTGTCCGCGGTGGCCCTTGCCATGGAAGCCGAGTTGTCCGCCTTGCGCTCCACGCGCAAGCCGGCGGACTTCGCACGTGCGAGCGTGCGCGCCGTCGGCACCGGCTACCTGCGTTTTGCCCAGGCCGAGACGGGCCTGTTCCGCACGGCCTTCGCAACAGCGGTGGATGTGGGGGACGCACTTGCCGAGACCAAGAGCGGCCAGAGCGGCCTGAACCCTTTCGAGCTGCTGGGCGCGGCGCTGGACCGACTGGTCGATGCCGGCGTGATGCCGCCCGAACGCCGCCCCGGCGCGGAGTTCCTCGCCTGGTCGGCCGTGCATGGACTGGCCCTGCTCGTCATCGACGGACCCTTGCGCGGCATGCCGCGTGAGCAGACCGATGCACTGGGGCAGCGGTTGCTGGATATGGTGGAGAAGGGCCTGTAGACCCCCAACCGGGCTAGGGCCGGCCCCCTGCGCAACACCGCGCAACAGTGCTTCAATAGCTTTCCGGACTCCACGGCCGGACACGGAGACACGCATGCAAAGCCGCAGCCCCCTGTATCTGCTCGAGCGCTCGGATGTCGGCGTGGTCCAGCTCGACCCCGACCTGCGAGTCGTGGCCATGAACAGCTTCGCGCGCCGCGTGCTGCCGGTGGAGGACAAGCAGCCCTTCGAGAAGATGGTGCTGTCCTTTCATCCCGAGCGCTCTCAGCCCAAGGTGAAGTTCCTGCTCGACCAGGCCGAATGCCCGGTCAGCAATCCACCGCCGATGACGATGATCATCAACATCCCGGAACGGGTGCTGCTGATCAAGGTGGCGAAGCTGTCGGACCTGCGCGGCGACACGGCGAGCTATACGCTGATCTTCTACGACATCACCGAACTCGTGAGCGGCGAGGAGCCCGCGGTGCAGAAGCCGCAGGCCAAGCGGCAGCTGCAGAAGATCCCGACGGTGTCGCAGAACCGGATCGTGCTCGTCGATGTAGAGGCGGTGACTTACATACGCTCCGAGGGCCACTACACCTGGGTCAGCACCGCGCAGGGGTCGAGCTTCTGCAATCTCAACATCAGCGACCTGGCGGAGAGGCTCGACGGCGCGTCCTTCCTGCGCATCCATCGGAGCTACCTCGCGAACCTCGACTTCGCCGAACAGATCCTGCGTGACAACGGCAAGGTCAGCCTCAAGCTGCGCGGCGAAGCCACGCCCCTGCCGGTCGCGCGCACCAGCGTGCCGCGCCTCCTGGAGCAGCTCGGCATCGCCGAAATCGACGCGCTGCGCGGCTGATCCGGGATAACCCGCAGCTCGATCCGCCGGCGTGCATTTCATGCGACTGGCTGCGCATTTCGTGCGTGCGCTCCGTCGTTCGTGCGCGGGAATTCTGCGGCCGTTCGTGTGGTCTTAAGTTCACTGCCTGTACGCGGGCCGGAGAGCCCCGGTGGCCTGCTGCACACAGGAGACAAGCACGATGATCCCCGCCGGATTCGACTATCACGCGCCCCGCTCGGTCGGCGACGCGATCCAACTCCTCGGCACGCTCGGCAGTGATGCCAAGCTCCTCGCCGGTGGTCACAGCCTGTTGCCGATGATGAAGCTGCGCTTCGCCCAGCCGACGCATCTCATCGACCTGAACCGCATCGACGCGCTGCGCGGGATCCGCGAGGACGGCGCCACCATCGTCATCGGCGCAATGACCGTCGAGAACGAACTCATCCATTCCCCCTTGCTGCGCGAGAAGGTGCCGCTGTTGCCCGAGGCCGCGCGGCAGATCGGCGACCCGCAGGTGCGCAATCGCGGCACCATCGGCGGCGACATTGCGCACGGCGATCCGGGCAACGACCACCCGGCGCTCGCCATCGCGCTCGATGCCGTGCTGGTGCTCGAAGGCCCGCGCGGAAGCCGCCAGGTGAAGGCGGATGGCTTCTTCAAGGGCCCCTACATGACGGACATGGCCGAGGACGAGATCCTCGTCGAGATCCGCGTGCCGGCCTTCGCGCCGAAGACCGGCTACGCCTACGAGAAGCTCAAGCGCAAGACTGGCGACTGGGCCACCGCCGCCGCGGCCGTGGTGTTGCGCCTGGACGGCGGCAACGTGAGCCACATCCGCATCGCGCTGACCAACGTCGCGCCGATGGCCTTGCGCGCATCCGACGCCGAGGCCACCCTGCTCGGCAAGGCTCTGACCGACGCGACCATCGCCGATGCCGCCGCGAAGGCGATGGCGATCTGCGACCCTGCCGAAGATCTGCGCGGCGACCGCGACTACAAGACCGCGATGGCGGGCCAGATGGTGAAGCGCGCCATCGCCAAGGCTGCCGTACGCTGCCAGTGAAGAACAACGAGCGCACGGAGACCACACCCCATGGCCAAGCAACTCATCGCCGTCAACGTCAACGGCAGGCGCATCGAGAAAGCGGTCGAGCCGCGCATGCTCCTCGTGCACTTCCTGCGCGAGGAATGCCACCTCACCGGCGCGCACATCGGCTGCGAGACCAGCCACTGCGGCGCCTGCACCGTCGACATCGACGGACAGTCGGTCAAGGGCTGCACCCACCTCGCGGTGCAGTGCGACGGCTCCGAAGTGCTGACGGTCGAAGGCCTCGCGCAGGGCGCGGTGCTGCACGCGGTGCAGGAAGGCTTCTACAAGGAACACGGGCTGCAGTGCGGCTTCTGCACGCCGGGCATGCTGATGCGCGCCTACCGCTTCCTGCAGGAGAACCCGAACCCGACAGACGACGAGGTGCGCGCAGGCATGAGCGGCAACCTGTGTCGATGCACGGGCTACCAGAACATCGTCAAGGCGGTGCTGCACGCGGCCGCCAAGCTGCAACAGACCGAGAAGGTGCCTGCATGAACGCCCCCATCGACCCCGCGTTGCTCGAACGCAGCGCCGCGCTGCAAGGCCTCGGCGACAGCCGCCTGCGCAAGGAGGATGCGCGCTTCATCCAGGGCAAGGGCAACTACGTCGACGACATCCAGATGCCGGGCATGCTGCACATGGACATCGTGCGTTCGCCCGTCGCCCATGCGCGCGTGAAGAAGATCGACAAGACCGAGGCGCTGAAGGTGCCCGGCGTGATCGCGGTGCTCACTGCGGACGACCTCAAGCCGCTCAAGCTGCACTGGATGCCGACCCTCGCGGGCGACGTGCAGGCGGTGCTGGCCGACGAGAAGGTGCATTTCCAGATGCAGGAGGTCGCGGTCGTCATCGCCGAGGACCGCTATGCCGCCGCCGATGGCGTCGAGGCGGTGTTGGTCGAGTACGAAGAACTGCCGGTCGTCATCGATCCCTTTGCCGCACTCGAACCGGGGGCGCCCGTGCTCCGCGAAGACCTCGCCGGCAAGACCGAAGGCGTACACGGCAAGCGCGAGCATTCCAACCACATCTTCACCTGGGAGGCCGGCGACAAGGCGGCTGCCGACGCGGCCTTCGCGAATGCGCCGGTGACGGTGGCCGAGCGCATCTTCTATCCACGCGTGCATCCCTGCCCGCTCGAAACCTGCGGCTGCGTCGCGAGCTTCGATCCGGTCCGCGGCGAGCTGACCACCTACATGACCTCGCAGGCGCCGCACGTCGTGCGCACGGTGGTCTCGTTGCTGTCGGGCTTGCCGGAGTCCAAGATCCGCATCGTCTCGCCCGACATCGGCGGCGGTTTCGGCAACAAGGTCGGCGTATACCCCGGCTACGTGTGCGCGATCGTTGCGAGCATCGTGCTGGGCAAGCCTGTCAAGTGGATCGAGGACCGCATCGAGAACATCTCCAGCACGGCCTTCGCCCGCGACTACCACATGGATGGCGAACTCGCCGCCACGGCGGATGGCAGGATCCTCGGCCTGCGCGTGAACGTCATCGCAGACCACGGCGCCTTCGACGCCTGCGCCGACCCGACCAAGTACCCGGCCGGCCTGTTCCACATCTGCTCGGGCTCGTACGACATTCCCGCGGCGTGGTGCAGCGTGAAGGGCGTCTACACCAACAAGGCGCCGGGCGGCGTGGCGTACCGCTGCTCGTTCCGCGTGACCGAGGCGGTCTACCTGATCGAGCGCATGGTCGACATCCTGGCGCAGAAGCTGGGCATGGACAAGGCCGAGATCCGGGCGAAGAACTTCATCCGCAAGGAGCAGTTCCCGTACACCTCCGCCTTCGGCTTCGAGTACGACTCGGGCGACTATCACACCGCATTGCAGAAGGTGCTCGACGCCTGCGACTACAAAGGCCTGCGCGCCGAGCAGGCCACCAGGCGTGCCGATCCGGACAGCCCGACCTTGATGGGCATCGGCCTGGTCGCCTTCACCGAAGTCGTCGGAGCGGGGCCGAGCAAGATGTGCGACATCCTCGGCGTCGGCATGTTCGACAGCTGCGAGATTCGGGTGCATCCCACCGGCAGCGCCATCGCGCGCATGGGCACCATCACGCAGGGTCAGGGGCACCAGACGACCTATGCGCAGATCATCGCGACCGAACTCGGCATCCCTTCCGAGGTGATCCAGGTCGAAGAAGGCGACACCTCCACTGCGCCCTACGGCCTGGGCACCTATGGTTCGCGCTCGACGCCGGTGGCCGGCGCCGCCATTGCGCTCGCCGCACGGAAGATCCACGCCAAGGCACGCAAGATCGCCGCGCACCTGCTCGAAGTGGGCGAGAACGACCTCGACTGGGAAATCGACCGCTTCAAGGTCAAGGGCGACGACAGCAGGTTCAAGTCCATGAAGGACATCTGCTGGGCCGCCTACCATCAGGCGCCACCGGGGCTCGAACCCGGCCTGGAGGCGGTGCACTACTACGACCCGCCCAACTTCACCTTCCCCTTCGGCATCTACCTGTGCGTGGTCGACATCGACCGAGGCACCGGCGAGACCAAGGTGCGCCGCTTCTACGCGCTCGACGATTGCGGCACGCGCATCAACCCGATGATCATCGAAGGCCAGATCCACGGCGGCCTGACCGAAGGCTATGCGGTGGCGATGGGCCAGCAGATGCCTTTCGATGCGCAGGGCAATCTGCTCGGCAATACGCTGATGGACTATTTCCTGCCTACGGCGGTCGAGACGCCCAAGTGGGAAACCGACCACACCGTGACGCCGTCGCCGCACCATCCGATCGGGGCCAAGGGCGTGGCCGAGTCGCCGCACGTCGGCTCCATACCGACCTTCACCTCGGCCGTGGTCGATGCCTTCGCGCACCTGGGCGTGAAGCACATGGTGATGCCGCACAGCGCTTACCGCGTGTGGCAGCAGTTGAAGCAGAGCGGTGTCGCGCTCTGAGCGAGGGCAACGATGGAAGTCAAGGTCGACAAACGCTATCCGCTGGAAGTGGATGCCGCGCGCGCGTGGCAGTTGCTGCGCGATGTGAAGACCGTGGCCGGCTTCATGCCCGGTGCGGCCATCACCGAGCAGATCGACGACACGCATTACAAGGGCAACGTCAAGGTCAAGGTCGGCCCCGCGAACGCGGCCTTTGCCGGCGACATCGAGGTGCTCGCGCTCGACGAGGCCGCCATGAAGCTGCAACTGCTCGGCAAGGGCGCCGACCGCGGCGGCTCGTCGGCGTCGATGGACCTGACGGCGACCATCGAACCCGGCGATTCGCCATCGACGTCGGTGCTGGCCGGTCAGGCGGTGGTCGCGGTCAGCGGCAAGTTCGCGCAGTTCGGCAGCCGCCTGATGGTGCCGGTGTCCGACATGCTGCTCGGGCAATTCGTCGACAACTTCCGTGCCGCCGCGGCGGCACCGTCCGTCACCTACGCATCCGCAGACGATGTGGCGAGCCAGGTGGCAGTGCCGACATCCGTGCCGCCCGTGGCGCAGGCCCGGGAAATCAACGCACTGGCCATGATGTGGAGCCTCGTCAAGGGCTGGTTCGCGGGCCTGCTCGGCAAGCGCACCTGAAACGCGCCATGACCGAAGCCGAGCTGCGCGAATCGCTGCACCGCGCCGGCTACATCGCCGACGAAAGCCTTGCCACCACACTGTGGCTTGCTGCCGAGCTGCAGCGCCCGCTGCTGGTGGAAGGCGATGCCGGCGTCGGCAAGACCTCGCTGGCCGCCGCGCTCGCGCACGCGCGCGGCCAGGCACTCGTGCGGCTGCAATGTCACGAGGGGCTGGACCTGTCCCAGGCGGCCTACGAGTGGAACTACGGCCGCCAGCTGCTCGCGATCCGCCTGCACGAGACGCAGCCGCAGGGCATGAAGGAGGCCGACCTCTTCTCGCGCGACTACCTGCTCGAACGCCCCTTGCTGCAGGCCATTTCGAGCGACGCGCCCTGCGTGCTGCTGATCGACGAGATCGACCGCGCCGACGAGGCCTTCGAGGCCTTCCTGCTCGAAGTGCTGGCGGACTACCAGATCACCGTGCCGGAACTCGGCACCGTGCACGCGAAGCACGTGCCGCAGGTCGTGCTGACCAGCAACGGCACACGCGAACTGTCAGATGCGTTGCGCCGTCGATGCCTCTACCACTACCTGGAATACCCGACGCTCGCGCGCGAGATCGCGATCGTGCGCGCCACGCTGCCGCAGGCGGAGGGCGCGCTGGTCGAACAGGCGGTGGCCTTCGTGCAGCGCCTGCGCCGCGAAGACCTCGCCAAGACGCCCGGCGTGGCCGAGACGCTGGACTGGGTGCGCGCGCTGCACCGGCTCGACTTCAAGTCCATGCCCGGCGATCCGCACGCGCTCGCCGGCACGCTGGCCTGCCTGCTCAAGACGCGCGAGGACCGCTTCCAGTTCGGAGAAGACCGCGTCCGCCAGCTCATCGAGGGGCGGCGCACCGTCGGCGTGGCCGAGAAGACGCCGCAGCCCACATGAACACCATCGCGCGTCCGCTCGACAGCATCGCCGGCTTCGCGGCCCTGTTGCGCGACCACGGCCTGAAAGTCGGCGTGGCGGAGCAGCAGGCGATGGTGAGCGCCGCGCTGCGCGTGCCGATCGAGCGCGCGTCCCGACTCGACGCGGCCTGGCGTTCCATCGCCTGCCACGACGCACGCGACTGGAAGCGCTGGCCCGAACTCTTCGAGCGCTACTGGCATCCCGGGCGCACGAAAGGCAAGACGCGGACGAGCGGCGAGACGCGCCCGAGCCGCAGCCTGCGGCAACTGGTGAAGAGCCTGCATGACAGTCTCGACGGCGCACAGCCGTCGACGCGTTCGACGTCGTCGGACACTGCCCTGCAGGCACCGACCCCACAGCCGGACGATGGCGGCCTGCCGCGCGCGCAGGGCGGCGCGAGCCGCGCCGACGCCCTGCACGACCGCGCGTTGTCGGAATGGCTGCCCCAAGACCTAGGGCAGCTCGAACGTCTGGCCGAGCAGATCGCGCAGCGGCTGCGCAAGCGTCTCACGCGCCGCTGGCACGACAGCGCGCAGGGCCGCCGCCTCGACGTGCGCCGAACCCTGCGCGCCAGCCTGCGCACCGGCGGTTTGCCCGTGCATCCCGTGTGGCGCGCGCCACGGCGCGAATGGCCTCGCCTCTTCATCCTCGTCGATGTGAGCCGGTCGATGGAGACCCACGCGCAACTCTTCCTGCGCATCGCCCGCGCTTTCGTGGCGGCGATGAATGCGCGCGTGTTCGTCTTTCACACGCGGCTCGCCGAAGTCACGCCGTTGCTGCGCAGCGACTCGGCGGCGGTGCAGGAGAAGGTCAACGCCGTCACCGCCGGCTTCGGCGGCGGCACCCGCATCGCGACGAGCCTCGCCGACTTCCACGTGGTGCATGCCCGCGCGCAACTCACGCGCAATGCGCGCGTGTGGGTGCTGTCGGATGGCTTCGACGCCGACGAGCCGCAGCGCCTGGCCGAAGAGCTGGCGCACGTGCGCCGACGCGGTGCGCGCATCCGGTGGTTCCATCCGTCCGAACGGCCACCGGCCTCGCAGGCGATGCAGGGCGTCGTCGAACACGGTGGCCTGCTCGAAGGCTTTGCACGCCTCAACAGCCTGAGCGACTTGGCTGAACTCGCGCAGCACCTGCGCTGAACGTCGCCGCCACTATGTGATCCAACCCTTTCCCGCTCGCCAAGGAGTCGCCATGAACAACGCCGACACGGTCTTTGATGCCGCCCAGCGTCTACAACGGGCCGGCAAGCCCTATGCGCTGGTCAGCGTGATCAAGGCGCTCGCGCCGGCATCGGCGCACCCGGGCGACAAGGCCATCGTCACGGCCGACGGCGACTTCCACGGCTGGATCGGCGGCGGCTGCGCGCAGCCCGCCGTGGTCCGCACGGTGCGGGAGGCGCTGGCCGATGGGCATGCGCGGCTGATCCGCATCGCGCCCACCGCCGATGGACAGGAGAAGGACCTCGGCGACGTGCTGGAATTCGGCATGGCCTGCCATTCGGGCGGCACGCTGGAGCTGTTCGTGGACCCGGTGCTGCCTCAGGCGCAACTGGTGGTGATCGGCGCGTCGCCGGTCGCGACGAGCCTGAGCCAGCTCGCGCCGCGCGTGGGCTTCGCGGTCACGCTGGTGGCGCATGAGGCGCAGGCGGCAGACTATCCGGACGCACAGCGTGTCATTGCGAGCGATGACGTGGCCTCGGTCACCCCGCAGATCGCCCCGGGCGCGTGGGTGGTCGTCGCGACGCAGGGCCGTCGCGACGTACAGGCACTGCGACTGGCGCTCGCGCTCGATGCAAGGCAGGTGTCCTTCGTCGCCAGTGCGCGCAAGGCGCAGGTGTTGAAGGAATCGCTGATCGCGTCGGGCGCGGATGCCGACGCGGTGGGGGCGATCGTCGCGCCCGCGGGTTATCCGATGCCTGCAACCACGCCGGAGGAAATCGCCCTGTCGGTGCTGGCCGCGGTCGTGTCGCACCGGCGTGGCGCAGAGCGCGCGCCGCCTGCCGCCCAGGCGGCGGCGGAACTGACGTCGATTCCGGCCGCGACGAAATCTTCCTGCTGCGGGCACTGACATGGGCTGCATCCTCAAAGGCGGCGGTGGCCTCTACGCACGCATGGTGATCGGCGCGGTGCTGCTCGCGGCCGGCTCCGGCAGCCGGCTTGGCGGCCGGCCGAAGTCGCTGCTCGAGCTCGGTGGCGTGCCGCTCATCCGGCGGCAGTTGATCGCGCTCTCGGGCGCGGGCGTCGACGAGGTGGTCGTCGTGCTCGGCCACCATGCCGATGCGATCGAGGCGGCCGTGCGCGACTTCCCCGTCACGCTGGCGCGCAATCCGTCGCCGGACGACGGGCAGGTCTCGTCCGTTCGCATCGGCCTCCAGGCGCTGTCGCCGAAGCTCGACGCCGTGATCGTCGCGCTGGCCGACCAGCCGATGATCAACGGGCAGGACATCACCGCGCTGATCGGCGCCTTCAAGAAGCGCGGCGACGCCTCGATGGTCGTGCCGCGCGTGGCCGGCGAGCCGGGCAATCCGGTGATCTTCGAATCCGCCCTGCGCGACGAATGGCTGGCCGGCGATGCGAACGCGGCCTGCCGCCGCTGGCGCGAGGCCCATCCGGAGCGCGTGCGCTGGTTCGACACCGACAACAGGCGCTACCGGGTCGACATCGACACGCCCGAGGATCTCCAGGCGTTCACCGAGCGCACGGGCCACGAACTGCGCTGGCCCGCCGCACTCGCCGCCGCTTGATTCAGCGTCGGTGGTAGGTCGGCGCCAGCTCGTACACCGGCGTCGCGAGGCCCTCCATGCGCGCCTTCAACTGCAGCGACAGGAACTGCGAGTAATGGCGTGACTGGTGCAGGTTGCCGCCATGGAACCACAGCTGCGGCACCTGCGAGGGCTTCCACATGTTGCGCAGCTCGCCTTCCCACGGCCCCGGGTCCTTGGGCGTGTCGGAGCCCAGTCCCCAGACCTTGCCGACCTTGTCGGCCAGCTCCGGCGAGATCAGGTCGGCCAGCCAGCCGTTCATCGAGCCATAGCCCGTGGCGTAGACGATCAGGTCGGCCGGGAGCTCGCTGCCATCGCTGAGCGTCACCGAGTGTGGGTTGATGTGCTCGATGGTTACGCCGCTGCGCAGCTTGATGCTGCCGTTGGCCACCAGCTCCGACGCGCCCACGTCGATGTAGTAGCCTGAGCCGCGCCGCAGGTACTTCATGAAGAGGCCCGAGCCGTCGACGCCGAAGTCCAGCAGGAAGCCGGCCTTCTCGAGCCGCGCGTACAGGTCGGCGTCGCGCTTCTTCATCTCGTCGTACACCGGCACCTGCATCGGCGCCATGATCTTGTAGGGCACCGAGGCGAAGATCAGGTCCGCCTTGTCCGTCGTCACGCCGGCCTTGACCGCTGATTCCGAATACAGACCGCCCAGCGCCAGCTCCATGAGCGAATCCGAGGGCGCGATGTGCGTCGAGCTGCGCTGGATCATCGTCACGTCGGCGCCGTTCTCCCACAGAGCCGCGCAGATGTCGTGCGCCGAGTTGTTGGAGCCCAGCACCACGCACTTCTTGCCGCGCCAGGCCTCCGGCCCGGGGTGCGCGCTGGAGTGGTGCTGCTCGCCCTTGAAGGTCTCGGCGCCGGGGATCTTCGGCACGTTGGGGTAGCCCGAGACGCCGAGCGCGAAGACGAGCTGCTTCGGCCGCAGCGTGATCTCCTTGCCGTCGCGCTCGACGGTGACTTCCCATTCCTTCTTCGCCTCGTCGTAGCGTGCCTTCTTCGCGGTGGTGGAGCTCCAGTAGTTGAGCTCCATCACCTTGGTGTACATCTCCAGCCAGTCGCCGATCTTGTCCTTGGGCGAGAACACGGGCCAGTCCTCGGGAAAGGGCAGGTAGGGCAGATGGTCGTACCAGACCGGGTCGTGGAGGCACAGGCTCTTGTAGCGATTGCGCCAGGAGTCGCCGGGCCGCGCGTTCTTCTCGACGATGATGGTCGGAACGCCGAGCTTACGCAGCCGCGCGCCAAGCGCGATGCCGCCCTGCCCGCCGCCGACGATCACGACGTAGGGCTGCTCGGTGAAGCCGAGCGTCTTCGCTTCCTCGTCGCGCTTTTCCAGCCAGGTCTTGCGCTCGGGGTTCGCGCCGTGCTCGGCGCCCTTGATGCGCCGATCGCCCTTGCGCTCCTCGAAGCCCTTCAGTTCGGTCATCGTCGTGAGCAGCGTCCAGGCCTTGCCCTTGCGCAGCCGCAGGTGGCCCCGTCCGCGTGCGACGGCCGTCTCGAAGGTGAACCACGCATCCACCACGCCATCGGCCTCGGTCGCTTCGCCTTCGACCGCGAACGCGCTCGGCTTCGTGTCCGCCAGCCGTGCTTCCAGCATCTTGCGGATGGCCTCGGGGCCTTCCTGTGTCCGGATGTTCCAGGTGAAGGCGACCAGGTCGCGCCAGTAGCAGTCGGGCTCGAACAGCGCGACCGCCGAATCGATGTCCTGCCGTTCCAGCGCGGACGTGAAATCGGCCAGCCAGGCGCTGGCGATCTGCGTCGGATGAGTGGACAGATCCGTCATCTCTTTGTCTCCTTGGTTCCCGGTCTCGTGCACTCGGGGCGGGCCGGGCGGCAACCGTACGCCCATCGTTCGCGCGCGTCAAACGCCCTTCGCCGCTTGCGCCGGCGCGGGGATCGTGCGAGTCTTTGCGAGGCGCCGCTGGTGGCGCCGACTTCGCTTGCGGAGGTGCCTTCCATGTCCCAGTTCGACAAGACCCAGGTGGTCGACGTCCTCAACCATCTGCTGGAAGCGGAGCTGGCGGGCGTGGTGCGCTACACGCACTACTCCTTTCTCGTTTTCGGCTTCTCGCGCATCCCGATCGTGTCGTGGCTGCGCGACCAGGCCAACGAATCGCTGCTGCACGCGCAGCAGGTCGGCGAATGGATCACCACGCTCGGCGCCTATCCGTCGCTGGGCATCGGCGCGCTGCTCGATTCGCACAAGCACGACATGTCGGCGATCCTGCAGGAGTCGCTGGCGACCGAAGGCAAGGCGCTGGACCTGTACCGCGACCTGCTGCGGCTGGTCGAAGGCCACTCCGTGGCGCTGGAGGAATTCGCCCGGCAGATGATCCAGGCCGAAGAGCTTCACGCCGCCGATGTCGACAAGATGCTGCGCAAGCCCGGCGAGGTGCGTGCCTTCGCGGCGCGCAATGATTGAAAGACCGAAACCCAAGGAATCCCAGGAATGTTCGAAGCCCTGCTGCTGACCAAGGCCGAGGACGGCACCACCCAGGCCGCCGTCACCTCGATCGATGAGGCCCAACTGCCGGGGGGCGAGGTGCTCATCGACGTTGCTTACTCCACCGTCAACTACAAGGACGCCCTTGCCATTACCGGCAAGTCGCCCGTGGTGCGCAAGTTCCCGATGGTGCCGGGCATCGATCTCGCTGGCACCGTGCTGGAGAGCAGCGATGCCCGCTTCAGGCCCGGCGATGCGGTGGTGCTCAACGGCTGGGGCGTTGGCGAAACGCACTGGGGCGGCCTGGCGCGCAAGGCCCGCGTCAAGGCCGACTGGCTGGTGCCCATTCCCAGGGGGCTCGATGCCCGGCAGGCCATGGCGATCGGCACTGCCGGCTACACCGCGATGCTGTGCGTGATGGCGCTGCAGAACCACGGCGTGACGGCGGCTACGGGCCCTGTGCTCGTCACCGGCGCGAACGGCGGCGTGGGCACTATCGCCATCGCGCTGCTTGCGAAGCTCGGTTTCGAGGTGCACGCATCGACCGGTCGGCCGCAGGAGGCCGCGCATCTGCAGCGCCTGGGCGCCAAAGAGATCATCGACCGCGCCACGCTGAGTGAGCCCGGCAAACCCCTGCAGAAGGAACGCTGGGCCGCGGCGGTGGACAGCGTGGGCAGCCACACGCTCGCCAACGTCTGCGCGAGCCTGAAATATGGCGGCACCGTCGCCGCCTGCGGCCTTGCGCAGGGGATGGATTTTCCGGCGAGCGTGGCGCCTTTCATCCTGCGCGGGATCACGCTGGCGGGCATCGACAGTGTGCATGCACCGCAGACGCGGCGGCTCGCCGCTTGGCAGCTGCTCGCCATGGAGCTGCCGCGCGATCTGCTTGACGCCAACACCGAGACCATTGGTCTCGGCGCGGTCGCCGGACTCGCACCGAGACTGCTCGCAGGGCAGGTGCGCGGACGTGTGCTGGTGGACCTGGCTCGCGCGCCTTGACATCGGCAGGGTCGGCCTGATTTCATTCCCTTGCCCCGCCGCGCAGCAAGACTGCCTCTCCTCGTGCTTCAAGACTTCCACCCCGCCGTCTCCAAGTGGTTCAACGCCACCTTTCCGGCTCCCACGGCGGCCCAAGCCGCCGCGTGGCCGGTGATTACCGCTGGCCGCCACACACTAATTGCGGCGCCCACCGGATCGGGCAAGACGCTGACGGCCTTCCTGGCCGCGCTGGACGGCCTGGTGCGCCAAGGGCTCGAACCGGGCGGCCTGCCCGACGAGACGACGGTGCTCTACATCTCGCCGTTGAAGGCACTGTCCAACGACATCGGGCTCAACCTCAAGGCGCCACTCGCGGGCATCCGCCGCGAACTCGCCAGGCTCAAGCTGCCGGACGTCGATATCCGCACCGCTGTGCGCACCGGCGACACGCCGGCCAGGGAGCGCCAGCAGAGCCTGCGCCAGCCGCCGCACATCCTGGTCAGCACGCCCGAGTCGCTCTATGTGCTGCTGGGCTCCGAGTCGGGCCGCCGGATGCTCTCGACCGTGCGCACGGTCATCGTCGATGAAATCCACGCGGTCGTCGCCACCAAGCGCGGCAGCCACCTCGCGCTGTCGCTCGAACGGCTGCAGTCGCTCTGCGCGAAGCCGCTGATCCGCATCGGCGTGTCGGCCACGCAGAAGCCGATCGACGAGATTGCACGCTTCCTCGTCGGCGCCGGCGCGATCGTCGATGGCGTGGCCGATTGTGAGATCGTCGATATCGGCTACGCCAGGCAGCGGGACCTCGCACTGGAGCTGCCGCCCACGTCGCTTGCCGCCGTGATGTCGAACGAGCAGTGGGAGCAGGTCTATGCGCGTGTCGCCGGGCTGGTGCACGCGCATCGCACGACGCTGGTTTTCGTCAACACGCGGCGCATGGCGGAACGCGCCGCGCGGCACCTGGGCGAGATCCTGGGCAAGGAGGTCGTCGCCGCGCATCACGGCAGCCTCGCCAAAGAGACGCGCCTCGAGGCCGAGCAGCGCCTGAAACGCGGCGACCTCAAGGTGATGGTGGCCACGGCCTCGCTGGAACTGGGACTGGACATCGGCGATGTGGACCTGGTGTGCCAGCTGGGATCGCCCCGATCGATCGCGACCTTCCTGCAGCGCGCGGGGCGCTCCGGTCACGCCGTCGGCGGCGTGCCGAAGGCGCGGCTGTTCCCGCAGTCGATCGACGAACTGGTCGAGTGCGCGGCCCTGCTCGACTGCGTGCGCCGCGGCGAGCTCGACGCGCTGCACGTGCTGCCCGAGCCGCTCGACGTGCTGGCGCAGCAGATCGTCGCCGAGACCGCATCGCGCGAATGGGACGAAGACGCGCTCTTTGCGCTCGTGCGGCGTGCGTGGCCCTATGCCCAGTTGACGCGCGAGACGTTCGCATCGGTCGTTTGCATGCTGGCCGAAGGTTTCACTACCCGACTGGGCCAGCGCGCGAGCTACGTGCACCGCGATGCCGTGCATCGCCGCCTGCGCGAGCGCAAGGGCGCGCGCCTGACCGCGTTGACTTCCGGAGGCACCATTCCCGAGACCGGCGACTACACGGTGATGCTCGAACCGCAGGCGCACAAGATCGGCACGGTCAACGAGGACTTCGCGGTCGAGAGTCTCGCGGGCGACGTCTTCCAGCTCGGCAACGCCAGCTACCGCATCCTCCGGATCGAGCCCGGCCGCGTGCGGGTGGAGGACGCGCACGGTGCTGCGCCCAACATTCCGTTCTGGCTGGGCGAGGCGCCGGGCCGGACGGATGAACTCTCCGTGGGTGTCTCGCGCCTTCGCCACGAGATCGCCGAAAGCCTGGCCGCTCAAGGTCTCCAGGCGACGGTGGATTGGCTGGGGCGCGACATCGGCATGGATGCCGAGGCGGCCCGCCAGATCACAGAGCATCTTGCCCGCGCCCTGCGCGCGCTCGGCGCGCTGCCCACGCAGCAGCGCATTGTGATGGAGCGTTTCTTCGACGAATCCGGCGGGATGCAACTGGTGATCCATTCTCCCTACGGCAGCCGCCTCAATCGTGCGTGGGGACTGGCGCTGCGCAAACGCTTCTGCCGCCAGTTCAACTTCGAGCTGCAGGCCGCGGCGACCGAAGACGCCATCGTCCTGTCGCTGTCGACGAGCCACAGCTTTCCGCTGGACGAGGTGGCGCGCTACCTGCATTCGGCGACCGCGCTCGACGTGCTGGTGCAGGCGCTGCTCGACGCACCGCTCTTCGGCGCGCGCTGGCGCTGGAACGCGACCACCGCGCTGGCATTGCCGCGCTTCGTGGGCGGACGCAAGGTGGCGCCGCAACTGCAGCGCATGAAGTCCGAGGACTTGCTGGCCAGCGTGTTTCCCGACCAGGTCGCCTGCGCGGAGAACCTCGCCGGCGAGCGCGAGATTCCGGAGCATCCGCTGGTGGCGCAGACGCTGCGCGATTGCCTCTACGAAGCCATGGATGCCGAAGGGTGGCTGCGGCTGCTGCGCCGCATGGAATCCGGCGAAGTCGACGTGTTGGCACGCGACCTGCCGGCCCCATCCCCGCTCGCGGCGGAAGCACTGAACGCGCGGCCCTACGCTTTCCTCGACGATGCGCCGCTGGAAGAACGCCGCACGCAGGCCGTGCAAAACCGGCGCTATATCGATCCGGAAAGCGCGGACGATCTCGGGCAGCTGGACACCGACGCGATCGAGAGCGTGAGACAGGAGGCGTGGCCGCGTGCGCGCAACCCCGACGAGATGCACGAGGCGCTGAACGGGCTCGGCGTCGTCACCGATGCGGAGGCAACAGGCAACGCGGAATGGCTGCCATGGCTCGAGGCGCTCGCGCAGGCTGGTCGCGCGACAAGGCTGGCGCCAGCAACGGACGACGCACGCAGCGAGGGCCTGTGGGTGGCGGCCGAGCGCCTGGCGCAGATCGCCGCGCTCTATCCTTGCGCGGCGATGCAGCCGGTCATCGAGCCGCCTGCGGAATACGCGCAGTTGGAGGGCAGCGTCGAAGACACGCTGCGCGAACTGTTGCGTTCGCGTTTGACCGGACTGGGCCCGATGTTGGCGGATACCCTCGCGGCACAGTTGCGCCTGCCCCGTATCGACATCGACGCCGCCCTGTCGGCATTGCAGACAGAAGGCTACGTGCTGCAGGGCCGCTTCACGCCCGGCGCCGGATCCGCCGAATGGTGCGAGCGCCATCTGCTCGCCCGTATCCATCGCTACACCCTCAAGCGGCTGCGGCGCGAGATCGAACCCGTCGAGCCGCGCGATTTCGTGCGCTTCCTGTTCGAGTGGCAGCACGTCGGCAGCGCCAGCCGGGTCAGCGGGCCCGATGCCCTTGCCGGCATCTTGACGCAGCTTGAAGGCTACGAGGCGCCGGCCGGCACCTGGGAGGCCGAGTTGCTGCCGTCGCGGGTCAAGGACTACGCGCCGGCATGGCTCGACGACCTGTGCACGGCCGGCCGCACCTTGTGGACGCGCTTGCGCCCCGCCGCCAGCGATGCCCGTGCGGGCAGCGGCACGTCGCTGCGCACGACACCGGTGCTTCTCTTGCCGCGCCGCACCGCTTCCCTCTGGACAGGCCTCGTACCCCCGCCCGCGGATGACGCCGGTTTGGGCTCGCGTGCGCAGCGTGTCGCCACCTTCCTCGCAGAGCATGGCGCCTCCTTCTTCGACGAGATCGTCCAGGGCACGCACCTGCTGGGCACCGAACTCGAAGACGCGCTGAGCGAGCTCGTCATACGCGGCCGAGCGCATTGCGACAGCTACGCGGGACTGCGCGCATTGCTGATTCCGCCATCGAAGCGTTCATCGACGCACGCACGCCGGCGTCGGCGCAGCGCCCTCTTCGGAATCGAGGATGCCGGCCGCTGGTTGCTGGTCCGGCAGCGTGTGCCGGCCGTTGCGGGCCCGGCGCCTGCCATCGCCCCGGACGCCGTCGAGCAGGTCGCGCGCATCCTGCTGCGCCGCTACGGCGTGGTGTGCTGGCGCATCGTGGAGCGCGAGCCGACGTGGTTGCCGCCGTGGCGCGACCTCGCGCGCGCCTACCGCCGGCTCGAAGCGCGTGGAGAAATCCGCGGCGGCCGCTTCATCGCCGGCGTGGCGGGCGAGCAGTTCGCCCTGCCCGAAGCCATCGGCCTCATGCGGCAGGCGCGGCGCCAGGGGCCAGACGAGGGCCTGGTCTGCCTCGCCGCCACCGATCCGGCCAACCTCCTCGGCACGGTCGTGCCGGGCCCCAAGGTCGCCCGTGTCGCGGGCTCGCGCGTGGTCTACCGCGATGGCATTCCGCTGGCGACCAGCGTGGCCGGGCAGGTGGAGATGCTGGTGGCGCTCAGCCCTGAGGAGACGAAGGCCGTGACCCGCGCGCTGTCCTCGGAACCATCGCTGCGCTTCCTGGAACTGGCCGCCGCCGCAGGGTGAGATTGGCAAAACGCCGGGACTGACCGACAGTGTCGGCATGGACCTCGACGAACTCGACCATCGACTGATCGCATTGTTGCGCCAGGACGCCCGCCTTCCCGCTGCGACGCTGGCACACAAGCTCGGCGTCTCGCGCGGCACGGTGACCAACCGCCTGCGCAAGCTGGAGGACGGCGGCGTGATCGTCGGCTACGCGGTGCAACTCCGACCCGAGGAGCGGACGGACGAGATCCGCGCCTGGATGGGCATCCTGGTCGAAGGCAACCAGACCCGCATGGTCATCGCCAGCCTCCTGGGCGAACCCGGCGTGGCTGCGCTGTTCGACACCAACGGCCGCTGGGACCTGCTGGCCGAACTGCGTGCCAGCTCGATGACGGAGCTGTCGCATGTGCTGGAGCGCATCCGGCTGCTGAAGGGCATTCGCAACACGGAGACCAGCATCCACCTCGCGACCTACCGCTAGCCACGATGCGTCACATCGAAGGCCTTGCGCGCATCCGCCAGATCCCGGTGATGCGCCTCGGCCCAGCGACCGACCGCGTCGAAGGCCTCGCTCAATGGCCGGCCGGTGTCGCTCAGCGCGTATTCCACATGCGGCGGTACGCAGTGGTGGTCCGTGCGCAGCACGAGACCGTTGCGTTCCAGGTCGCGCAGCGTCTGAGTGAGCATCTTCTGCGAGATGCCGCCGATGCGGCGCAGGAGTTCGTTGTTGCGCATGGGCCCGTCGTGAAGCGCAGGCACGATCAGCAGGGCCCACTTGTTGGCGACGAGCTCCAGCGCAGCGCGCGACGGGCACGTGGCGCTGAACACATCGACCGGTGGGGCGTCGGCCGTTTTCATCTTGGACATCGTTGCCAGCAGGTGCGCGGTATGGTCGCGCTTCCTCGATGCGAGATCAACCGAACCCCTGCGCGCCGTACCGGAAATCGCGCCGCTGACTATGATGCCCCTCCGCCCAGCAGCGATCGGAGTCTTTTCATGAGCATTCCCACCACCCGCCTTGGCCGCACCGGCCTCACCGTGTCGCGCCTGGCGCTCGGCACCATGACCTTCGGCCTGCAGACCGATGAAGCGGTGTCGCACAGCATCCTCGACAAGGCGACTGAAGGCGGCATCAACTTCCTCGACACAGCCGACGTGTATCCGCTCGGCGGCACCGTCGGCACCACCGGTCGCACCGAGGAGATCATCGGCCGTTGGCTGCGTGCCAAGGGTCGCAGCCGCTACATCGTCGCGACCAAGGCAGTGGGCAAGGTCGGCCCGAACACCTGGGACCAGGGCGCATCGCGCAAGCATCTGCTGGATGCGATCGATGCCTCGCTCAAGCGGCTGCAGACCGATCACGTCGATCTCTATCAGCTGCACCACGATGACCGCGAGACGCCACTGGACGAGAGCCTCGAAGCGCTGGACGTGATCGTCCGTTCCGGCCGGGCGCGCTACATCGGCGTGTCGAACTTCCTCGCGTACCGCCTGGCGCGCGCCATCGGCCGCGCCGAGCTGCACAAGCTCACGCGGCTGGTGTCGGTGCAGCCGCGCTACAGCCTGCTGTTCCGTGAGATCGAGCGCGAGCTGCTGCCGCTGGCGGGCGAAGAGGGGCTGGGCGTGATCCCGTACAACCCGCTCGCGGGCGGCCTGCTGACCGGCAAGTACCAACCCGGCGCGAAGCCGGAAGACAACACTCGCTTCACGCTCGGCACGGCCGGCGCGATGTATCAGGACCGCTATTGGAATGAGCGCAGCTTCGCGACCGTCACGCAGCTGCACAAGCTGGCGGAAGAGGCCGGCGTGCCGCTCGCGACGCTGGCCGTCGCATGGGTGATGGCGAACCCGCTGATCACCGCGCCGCTGCTCGGCGCAAGCCGTCCGGAGCAACTGGATGCGACGCTGGCTGCTGCGGAGTACAAGCTGGATGCAGGCCTGAAGCAGCGCCTTGACGAACTCACCGCCGAGTACCGCAAGGGCGACGCGCCGCGGTAGGCCTCTCCCCCAGGCTTCGCGCACTTCGTGTCGCTACGCCACCCCCCTCACCGGGGGCAACACCAGCGGCCCGGCAAAGCCGGTTCCGCGGTGTTTTCCGATCAGGCTAGGCTCTTGGCCGTGGAGGGCTCCAGGGCGGCTTGGCGGCGCGCGTAGCGTTGTGCCAGTACCGCGCAGACCATCAGTTGCATCTGATGGAAGAGCATCAACGGCATCACGATCGCGCCGACGGCGTGCGAGGCGAAGAGCACCTTGGCCATGGGGATGCCGCTCGCCAGGCTTTTCTTGGAGCCGCAGAACACGATCGTGATCCCGTCGGCCTTGTCGAATCCGAGGCTGCGGCCGGCCCAGGTGGTGACGACCAGCATCAGGGCGAGCAGGATCGCGCACACGGCCAGCAGGCCCACCAGCGCGGAGGGCGGAATCTCCTTCCACAGGCCCTCGATCACCGCTGCGCTGAAGGCGGTGTAGACCACCAGCAGGATGGACCCGCGATCGACCAGCGTGAGCACCGCCGCGCGGCGCTTCACCCATCCGCCGATCCACGGCCGCAGCAGGTGGCCGGCGACGAAGGGCGCCATCAGCTGCAGCAGGATGCGGCCGATCGCGCCGAGCGACGCGCCCGCGTCGCCGTGCTTCACGACGAGCAGGCTGACCAACAGCGGCGTCACGAAGACGCCGAGCAGCGTGGAGGCCGATGCGCTGCACACCGCGGCCGGGATGTTGCCGCGCGCGATCGAGGTGAAGGCGATGGCCGATTGCACCGTCGCCGGCAGCACGCACAGGAAGAGCACGCCGGTGTACAGCTCTGGCGTGACCAGCGGCGTCAGCACCGGCTTGAGCAGCAGGCCCAGTAGGGGAAACAGGACAAAGGTGCTGGCGAACACCATCAGGTGCAGCCGCCAGTGTGTGATGCCGCCGAGGACCGCCTCGCGCGACAGCTTGGCGCCGTGCAGGAAGAACAGCAGGCCGATCGCGACCATGGTGAACTGCTCGAAGAAATGTGCGGTCCCGCCGCTGGCTGGCCACAGGCTGGCCAGCGCGACGACGGCGACGAGCGACAGGGTGAAGTTGTCGGGGAGATAGCGTGAACGAGACATGGGCCGGATTGGACCGTCTCGTGATTCAAAAGAGAAATGGATTCATTTGATAGTTTTATGATCTTGGTGCATGAATGTCACCCTGCGCCAGCTTCGCGTTTTCCAGGCCGTCGCCGAAACCTGCAATTTCAGCCGGGCGGGTGACCAGATCGGCCTGACCCAGCCGGCGGTCAGCCGGTCCATCGTCGAACTCGAGTCGCAACTCGGCCTGAAACTGCTGGACCGCACGACGCGCGAAGTCGTCCTGACCGATGCGGGCCAGTCGCTCGCTGTGCGGCTCGACCGGGTGCTCGACGACTTGGACCAGACGCTGGCCGAAGTCCACGGCATGGCCGGCGCGCGGCGCGGCAAGGTCCGCGTGGCCAGCAGCCCGACGCTCTCGGCCAATCTCATTCCGGCCTGCATCGCCGAGTGCGCGCGTCGCGATCCGGACATCGACTTCCTGCTGCTCGACCGCATGCAGCAGACCGCGCTCGACAGCGTGCTCGCGGGCGAGGTCGATTTCGGTGTGCTGGTCGAACCGCCCCCCACCGACGACCTGCAGGGCGAGGCCATCCTCGACGATCCCTTCTGCCTGGTGATCCCGCCCGACCACCGGCTGGCCGGCGAGCGGACGGTGGGCTGGTCGGCGCTCGACGGCGAGCCGCTGGTGCTGCTCGACCATGCCTCCGGCAGCCGGCGCCTCATCGACGAGGCGCTGGCTCAGCACGGCTCGCGCTGCGAGGTGCGGCAGCAGGTCGGCCATCCGGCGACGGTGTTCCGCATGATCGAACAGGGCATCGGCATCAGCGTCATGCCGGCGCTTGCGATGCCGCCGGCGGGGCTGCAGGCGCTGGTCGTGCGGCCGCTGCTGCCCAAGGTGCAGCGAACGATCATGCTGGTGCACAGGCGAAACCGCGCGCCGTCGCCGCTGGCGCAGCGCGTATGGAGCCTGATCAGGGAGATGGCCGCCCAGCGCCGCGAGCGCTGAACCGACGGATCAGGCGCGCTTCGATTCGGCCGCGCCCTCGGGCCGCTCCTCGCGCCCGCCCGGATGCCGCGCGAAGCGTGCCGGGTCGCGCCCGTGCACCGGTGCCGTGTCGGGCCACGGCCAGCCGCCGAACTGGGTGCGGCGGTAGTCGGCCATGGTCTGCGCGATTTCGGCCTGCGTGTTCATCACGAAGGGGCCGTACTGCGCCACCGGCTCGCCGATCGGGCGGCCCTGCAGCACGAGGAACTCGCCCACCTCGTCGCCGTTGATCAGTTCCACGGCGGCATCGGCACGCAGCTCGATCGCCGCGTGGCCGTCCACCACCTGGCCCGCCACACACACCGTGCGGCCCTTGAAGAAGTAGAGGCTGCGGCGTGTGCCCTCGCCCGTCGCGGCTGACAGCGTCCAACGCGCGCCGGGTTCCATCCTGATCGTCCAGATCGCGAGGTCGGCGTCGGGCTGCGAGGCCCACGAATCCGGCGGCGGCGCCAGCGGCCCGCCTTCGCCCGGCGCGCCGTCCACCGGCCCGATCCGACCCGCGATGCTCGCCACTTCGGTCTTGCGGCCGCTGGCGTCCGTCGCGGTGAAGCGCGGAACGTCCTCCGACCAGAACATCGTGAAATGCGGTTCCGCCATCTTGCTGCGTGCCGGCAGGTTGAGCCAGATCTGGAACAGCTCCAGCGGATTGGGCGCGCCCGCGTCCAGGAGCGGGAACATCTCCGAATGCACGATGCCCTTGCCGGCGGTGAGCCACTGCACGTCGCCGCCGCCGAAGCGCGCCGCCGCTCCGAGCGAGTCGGAGTGGTCGATCAACCCCTTGCGCACGATGGTCACTGTCTCGAAGCCGCGGTGCGGATGCCCCGGAAAGCCCGGCACGGTGGTGCCGTGGTACATGCTCCAGCCGTCCTTGCGGCTGAAGTCCTGGCCCAGGTCGCGGCCCGCCAGCGGAGCATCCGGCCCCATCTGCGCGTTGGCGCGCGGGTAGGCGTCGTCGTGATAGGCGCAGAACAGGAACGGATCGATCGTCTCCCAAGGGAACCCGAGGGCTTTGATCTGGAGGATGGGTCTGGCGGTGGTCATGGCGGGGGCTTTTTCCTGTGAGTTGCCCTGTTCGATACGACGGGGCGCGTCTTTCCAATATGGGGCCGGCGGCGAGCCACGAAAGGGCCGCCCGTGGAACGCAGTCGTCTTGCGCGCGCAACAGTGGTGCCCGCCAGTTTCGGTCCTGAAGGGCACGGCTGTGTTCGATGTAGGGCGATCGCCTACAAGGCGCTCACCCCGCTGCCAGGAATTCGGCCGCGCCGTCGCGCTGGCGGAGGAACTGCGCGCTACCAGCGACTCAATGGCCTAGTGGTGGTGCCCGTGCTCGCCATGCACATGGCGATGGGCGACCTCTTCCTCGGTCGCTGCGCGCACGCCGGTCACGGTCACGCTGAACTTCAGCGCCTTGCCCGCCAGCGGATGGTTGCCGTCGAGAATCACCTGCGGCCCCTTGATCTTCATCACGTTGAACACCTGCGGCTCGCCCTGGTCGTTGCGGCCTTCGAGCTGGCCGCCCACCTTCACGCCGGGCGGGAAGTCGCTCTTGGGGATGGTGCGCACCAGCGACTCATCGCGAGGGCCGAAGGCGTCCTCGGGCTGCAGGTTCAGCGTGGTCTGGAAGCCGGTTTCCTTGCCATCGAGGGCTGCCTCGATCTTCGGGAAAGTGTTGTCGTAGCCGCCGTGCAGATAGACCATGGGGTCGCGGCTCTCTTCGATCAGCTTCTGGGTGGTGGCGTCAGCGACTTTGTAGCGCAGGGTGACGACGGAGTCTTTTTGGATCTTCATATCGTCGCGCAGCATAAAGGAAGCGCGGCGATGCCGCGCAGGGGGCTCCTGGAGCCCCCTGCGCAGCACACCCAACGATGCGTCGCGGGTCAGAAGTCCTGCGTCACCGGGCGCAGCACGATCTCGTTGATGTCCACGTTCGCCGGCTGCTCGACGGCATAGACCACCGCCCGGGCCACCGAGTCGGCCGGAATCTGGTTGGCGTCGTAGAAAGCCTTCACGCCCGCGGCGCTTTCGGCGTCGCTGCTGCCGAGTTGCAGCTCGGACTCCACGGCGCCCGGCGACACGATGGTCACGCGGATGCCGTGGCCCGTCTCGGCGCGCAATCCTTCCGAAATCGCGCGCACCGCGAACTTGGTCGCGCTATAGACCGTGCCGATGGGCGTGAACACCTTCAGGCCCGCGACCGAGGCGATATTGATGATGTGACCGCTGCCCTGCGCCGTCATGCGCGGAAGCACGGCCGCGATGCCGTAAAGCACGCCCTTGATGTTGACGTCGATGGTGCGGTCCCACTCATCGACCTTGAGCTTCTCGATGGGCGAAAGCGGCATCACGCCCGCGTTGTTGACCAGCACGTCGATGCGGCCGAAAGCTTCGACGGCCGATGCGGCCAGCTTTTCGAGGTCGGCGCGCTTCGACACGTCGGTGGCTACGGCGATGGCTTCACCGCCGGACTCACGGATCTCGGCGACCAGCTTGTCGAGCCGGTCAGTGCGGCGAGCCGCGAGCACGAGCTTGGCGCCGCGAGCGGCCAGGTGCCGCGCGGTGGATTCGCCGAGCCCGCTGCTCGCGCCCGTGACGATGGCGACCTTGCCGGCGATGTTGTTCTCGATGATTGAATTCATGACGGTTCCTCGGGGTGGTTGAAGGGATGGCGTCAGTGTGGAAAATCCGGGCGTTTCCGTATATGGAACTCTGGCGAGTTCAGAATTCCCAACTACGGAACACCGATCGCCAAACATCTCGACCCGACTCCCTCATGTCCAACCGCCTCGAAGCCCTTCGCGTGTTCTGCACGGCCGCCGATTCCGTGAACTTCCGCGATGCTGCCATCCGGCTCTCCGTCTCGCCGCAGGTCGTGACGCGAGCCGTGCGCGAGCTGGAGGAAGAACTGGGCGAACCGCTCTTCCACCGCAGCACCCGCGGCGTGCAGCTCACCGACTTCGGGCGCCAACTGGCCGATCGCGCGCGGGTGGCGGTCGGCGGCGTGGATGAACTCTTCCATCGCATCGATCGCCGTGCGCTCTCGCAGCACGCGGGCGTCGTGCGTGTCACCGCGCCCGGCGTACTCGGGCGGCGCCGGCTTCCGCAAGCGCTGGCGCCGATGCTGGCGGCGCATCCGGGGCTCACGCTGGACCTGCGCCTCTCGGAGCAGCTGGCCGACGTGGTCGACCAGCAGATCGACGTCGGCGTGCGTGTCGGCCCGTTGCGTGACAGTCGCTTCGTCGCGCGGCCAGTGGGCAAGGTGCCGCTCAAGGTGGTGGCCGCGCCCTCGCTGATCGCCCGCGTCGGCACGCCGAAGGACGTCGATGCGCTCGCCGCCTTGCCGCTGACCGCGCTCATCGACGGCAACTCCGGCCGCCCGTGGCCCTGGCTTTTCAGCAAGGGGCGGCACATGACCATGCCGCCCGCGGCCTTCATCACCGACGACACCGATGCCGAATGCGCCGCCGTGCTCGCCGGCCTGGGTTTCGGGCAACTGGTCGCGTCGCTGGCGGAACCAGGCTTGAAGTCCGGCGAACTCGTGTCCGTGCTCGACGCCGATGCGCCCGAGCCCTGGCCCATGTACGTCTACCGCTCGCAGCGCACGCCGGTGCCGGCAAGAGTGCGGCTGGTCTACGACGAGCTGATTCGCGTCCTGGGCTGAGCCGATCGCCCGGCGCGCGGCATCGAGGAGTGGGCCGGCGCCTACTCCAACATGCAAACTTGGCGCATGACAGCGGTGCGTGCCGGAGCGACATTGGCGCTCTCGACTTCGCACGCCCGCCATGAAGCCCAAGCATCTCTTCGACCTCTGCCGCAAGGCCGCGATAGCCTGGGTCGACGACCTGGCGCCGAGCATGGGCGCAGCCATCTCCTATTACACGATGTTCTCGCTGGCGCCCCTGCTGGTGATCGTCATCGCGATCGCGGGCGCGCTCTTCGGCCGCGAGGCGGTGCAGGGTGAGATCGTCGCCCAGCTCACGGGGCTGATCGGCCGCGAGGGCGCGATCGCGGTCCAGGGGCTGGTGCGCAGTGCGAGCGAGCCCGAACGAGGCTTGATTGCCGGCGTGGTCAGCGTCGTCGTGCTGGTGGTGGGCGCCACGACGGTGTTTGCCGAACTGCAGAGTGCGCTCGACCGCATCTGGCACGTGCCGGAGAAGGACAAGCCCTCGGGCGTCTGGGCCGTGCTGCGTGCGCGGCTGCTGTCCTTCGGGCTGATCCTGGGGCTGGCTTTCCTGCTGATGGTGTCGCTGATCGTGAGCGCGGGTGTCGCGGCCGTTGGCACCTGGGCCGGCGGGATGCTGCCGGCCTGGGAACTGCTGCTGCAGGGGCTCAATATCCTGGTGTCGCTGTCGATCACCACGCTGCTCTTCGCGATGATCTTCAAGTTCATGCCGACCGCTCCAATCGCGTGGCGCGACGTGTGGATCGGCGCCGCCGTGACAGCGGTGCTCTTCGAGATCGGCAAGCTGCTGATCGGCCTCTATCTCGGCAAGAGCGGCGTCACCGAATCCTTTGCCGCCGCGGGATCGCTCGTCGTGCTGCTCGCGTGGGTGTACTACGCGGCGCAGATCTTCCTGCTGGGGGCCGAGTTCACCAAGGTGTATGCCAACGAGCACGGCTCGGTCGCCGGCGCAAAGGCCGTCGTGGCCACCAAGGTGATGGCGAAAGAGGCCGAGGCCGGCACCGATCGCATCCCAACCCCGCCCCACGCTACACCGCGCCCACGCTCCCTGTGATCGGCAGCACGATGCCCGTGATGTAGCTCGCGCAGCACGGCGCAGCCAGGAACACGTAGGCCGGCGACAACTCCTCGGGCTGGGCCGGGCGCTTCATGTCGGTGTGCTTGCCGAAGTCCTTCACCTCCTCGCCGGAGCGGTCGGCCGGGTTCAGCGGCGTCCACACTGGGCCAGGCGCGACCGCGTTGACGCGGATGCCTTTGTCCAGCAGGTTGCTCGCGAGCGACTTCGTGAAGGCGTGAATCGCGCCTTTGGTGGTCGAGTAGTCGAGCAGCTGCGCGCTCCCTTCGAGCCCCGTCACGGAACCGGTGTTGATGATCGAGCCGCCCTTCGGAAGATGCGGCACCGCCGCGCGCGCCATCTGGAAGTAGCCCATCACGTTGGTGCGCAGGGTGAGGTCGAGCCGCTCGTCCGTGATGTCCTCGATCGAGGCGGCATGCAATTGGAATGCGGCGTTGTTGACGAGGATGTCCAGCTTCCCGAAAGCCTGCAGCGTCTCTTGTACCGCCTGCTTGCAGAACGCGGGGTCTCGCACGTCACCGGGAATCAGCACGCAGTGCTGGCCCTCGGCCTCGATGCAGCGCCTGGTTTCGTCGGCGTCCACCTGCTCTTCCTGCAGGTAGACGATCGCGACCTGGGCGCCCTCGCGCGCATACAGCAGGGCCACGGCCCGGCCGATGCCCGAGTCGCCGCCCGTCACCAGCGCCACCATGCCGTTGAGCTTGCCGCTGCCGAGATAGCCCGGCGCCTTGAAGCGCGGCTGCAGATCCATGTCGGCTTCGATGCCGGGCTTTTTCAGATGCTGCGTGGGCATCGGGTTTTCGGGCTCGGGACGATGGCCGGCCTGCACCGGTTTCTCGCTCCTGACGTTGGGCTTGGCGGCGCGGTCCTTGGCGTCCTGCTCACGCTGCACCTTGCGGTGCTGGACCGCGACGTCGCCGGCGTCCGTGTTCGACGGGTCATGGGATGAAGTCATGGGCTGCTCCTGGGTTGATGCCCCACCGTAGGCAGCCGCCGCGGCGCGCCATGTCATCCAAGGCCGCATCCGCCGCGCAGACGTCGATGACGTCCCACAGCGCGCCGGGGCCCGCACCTATGTGGCGCCATGCGTCGTCGCGGCAACGTCTCCCCTCCATGAGCACCCCTTCGACGAGCGCGCCCGGCCGTACCCCGCAGACCAGCGAGCGCTGGTGGTCCAAGCTCGGGCCGGGCCTCATCACGGGCGCGGCGGACGACGACCCGAGCGGCATCGCCACCTATTCGCAGGCCGGCGCCCAGTTCGGCTACGGCGTGGGGTGGACGCTGCTCATCACCTATCCCCTGATGATGGGCATCCAGCTCGCCAGCGCGCGCATCGGCCGAGTCACCGGCAAGAACCTCACCGAGACCTTCGCGCGCTTCTGCCCGCGATGGATGGTCGCCTCGCTGGTGTTGCTGCTGCTGGTCGCCAACGTGATCAACCTCGGCGCCGACCTGAGCGCCATGGGCGCCTCGGCCGCACTCGTGCTGCACGGACACGGAGCCTGGTACGCGGCGGGCTTCGGTGTCGTCTCGCTGCTGCTGCAGGTCTTCATGTCCTATGAGCGCTATGTGCGCGTGCTCAAGTGGCTGACGCTGTCGCTCTTTGCCTACGTGGGCGTCGTGTTCGCGGTCGACGTGGATTGGGGCGCAGCGATGCGGGGCGTGTTCGCGCCCTCCTTCCAGTGGAGCCGCGAGTACGTGACCACCGTCGTCGCCATCCTCGGGACCACCATCAGCCCCTATCTTTTCTTCTGGCAGGCCTCGCAGGAAGTGCAGGACATCAAGCGTGTGCCCGAAGACCGTCCGCTGCGTGTCGCACCCGAGCAGGCACGGCGCCAGTTGCGCCGGCTGCGCATCGACACGGCGGTGGGCATGGGCTTCTCGAATCTCATCGCCTTCTTCGTCATCACCGCCGCGGCGGCGACGCTGCATGCCAACGGTCAGACCCAGATCGACTCCACCGAGCAAGCCGCTGCAGCGCTGCGCCCGATTGCGGGCGATGCGGCCTTCCTGCTTTTCGCGCTCGGCATCATCGGCACCGGCATGCTGGCGCTGCCGGTGCTCGCGGGATCCGCGGCGGAGGCGGTGGCGAGCTACTTCCATGTGCGCAAGGGGCTGGACCTGACGCTGGCGCAGGGCCGCAGCTTCTACGGCATCCTCGCCGCCGCCATGGCGATCGGCGTCGCGGTCAGCGTGTCGGGCATCAACCCGATCTCGGCGCTCTACTGGGCTGCGGTGATCAACGCCGTCATCTCCGTGCCGGTGATGGCGGCCGTGATGATCGCGGCGTCGAGCCGCAAGGTGATGCGAGAGATGGTGCTGCCGCGCAAGTGGAAGGTGCTGGGATGGCTCGCGACGGCGGCGATGGCGACGGCTTCTGTGGCGCTGGGGGTGGTTTCCGTCGGGTGAGGTGATCCAACGAAGCCAGCGAATGTCCGATTCTCGGCCCTCATATCGGGCCTTTGGGGTTGCGTTGGGGTGGACGAGTGTGCGTCCAAGAAAGGATCGTTTGGGGCGCGCGCGAGCGCGCAAGCAACCCGGGCACAGACAAGAAAGCCGCAGGCCATGTGATCCTTCGCGTCCTATTGCTGTAATCTCCGCGCTCTACGGTGACTTCGGTCATTGGTCAGCCTCAGGAGATGGGCGATGAAGAAATACGTAGCAGCGATGATGCCTCTGGCCGCATTGATGAGCATCGGTACAGCCTCGGCTCAATCCACCGTCACGCTGTTCGGTATCGTGGATACCGGCGTCAGCAGTTACTGGAACCAGGCTCAGGGCCCGTTCGGCACGACCATCACGACCAAACAGACCCTTCTGACCAATTCCGCCTACAACTCCAGCCGGCTCGGCTTCAAGGGCACGGAAGACCTCGGCGGCGGTCTGCTTGCTGGCTTCTGGCTCGAAGCCGGCATCAATTCCGACGACGGTACAGGCGTCAGTTCAAACGGTGGCCTGCAGTTCAACCGCCGGTCGACCGTGAGTCTCGAGGGCGGCTTCGGCGAGATTCGCCTGGGCCGCGACTACACGCCGACCTACTGGAACGACAACCTCTTCGATCCGTTCGGCGTGAATGGCGTCGGCACGAGCCTGATCAGCACCGCCAGCGGGCAGACTTCGCCCGGAAGCGTCAGGAGCGGCTGGACGAACGGACAGTATTCGCGCTCCAGCAACTCGATCGGCTACTTCCTGCCGAAGCTCGGCGGCTTCTACGGCCAGTTCATGTATGCCTTCAACGAATCGACCCGCTACGACCCGGGCGGCCTGACGCCTCCCGGTGTCGCTGCGATCGTCGCCGATCCGTCGCTGGCATCCGTCGCCGACGACGCACGCGCTGGCCGATACATAGGCGGCCGCGTCGGCTACAACAACGGCCCGCTGGATGTGGCGCTGGCGTATGGCGAAAGCACCGTCGGATCCAACTTCTACCTCGGGACGACGTCCAACATCAATATCTGGAGCATTGGCGGGACCTACGACTTCGGCGTGGTCAAGCTGTTCGGGGAGTACTCGAACAACAAGATGGACACCAGCTTCGCGACCAACGCCTTCAATCCCTTCGGTACCACCAGGCCGGGATTCGACGGTCTGCTGATCGGCGCGACGATCCCCGTTGTCGGGTACGACCTGATCCGCGTCTCGTATTCCGCGGTCAGGTACAACAATGTCAACACGGACTTCTTCGGGTTCAACCCGAACCCGGAGGCCGACAAGTTCGCGATCGGATACGTGTACAACTTCTCCAAGCGCACGGCCGTGTACGCGACGTTCGCCTACCTGAGCAACAAGAACGGCGCCGCCCTGACGGTCGGGGGCCCGGCCTACTACACCGCGCCAATCGCCGGCTTCGCGCCGGTGCCGGACAAGTCGTACGGCTACGACCTCGGTCTGCGTCACTCCTTTTGACCTTGCTCATCATCTTGAGAGTTGACGCAGACGGCTCCGGGGTCTTCAATTGAACCTCCACGGACGGACAGCTTAGGAGGTCTCGCATGACGATATCCTCAGCTGTGGCCGCGCTCTTCGGATGCATATCCGTCCTCGGCTGCGACGTGCAGCCAAGCGTCTTGTTCGTGGCCAACGGCACCCTGTTCCAGATGTTGCAGTTGACCGACGCGCAAGACGGATGCCCTGCCGCAAGCCGGGTTTGCTACCTGACGCTGTGGGATGGCTCAGCTTCTCGCGGATGCTGGGTCCGCGAACATTCCCACATCCGCGTTCGATTTGCCGATCTGGGCGAAAAGCTGATTCCAGTGAACGAGTTCCAACGCACGATGGTGGGCGAGTATCGGAATTCGTCCTTGGACTAAGAAACCATGCGCCGCGAAAACTCGGGCCTGCGAGGCTTGGCAGTCGGGTCAAAAAACTTGAGCAGCGAATGCTCCCTGCTTGTTCGGTGAGCACCGCAATGAAAGCCAAGCCGGATGCGGCTCCGGCGAGATGCTCAGTGGGTTATCCACAGAGTCATGCACCGGCCAAGGGGACAACAAAGCCTTGACTTTCGCATTTTGGTGCAGTGCACAACGCCCTTTCTTCATTGGGAACGGCACACTTTATGTGCGTCAGGACAGTGCAGCGCAGCACGCCACGTTGGTGCGTCGCTTACTTTCTTTTCCACAGCGAGATGCAAGCGGTAACTCACTTGCCCGTGGCGTTACCGAAGCGCGGAGATGGCAGCACTCCGAGCCTGCCACCGTTCAGGCGCGCGAACGCCGGGCCGGCCCGAAGTCGACCGGCAGGCTCCCTTCGGTCTTCACTTCCCGCAGCACGATCGCCGAGCGCACGTGGGTGACGCCGGCCTGTTCGAACAAGGTGGTGTGCAGGAATTTCTCGTAGTGCTTGATGTCCGGCACCAGCACCGTGAGGATGTAGTCGGCCGGGCCGGTGGCCGACACGCAGCGCACGATCTCCGGGCTCGCTTCGACGGCCTTTTCGAAGTCGCGCACCTTCGATTCGTTGTGCCGGTCGAGATTCACTTCCGTCACCGCGGCGATATGGAGGCCGACCTTCTCGCGGTCGACCACGACGGTGTAGCCGCGAATCACGCCCGCGGCTTCCATCTCCTTGATGCGGCGCCAGCAGGGCGTGGACGAGAGGCCGACCTTGTCGGCGATCTGCTGCACCGTCTGTCGCGCGTCGCGCTGCAGTTCCAGCAGGATCCGCAGCGAGTAGTTGTCGAGAGGAATGGAATCGTCATTCATGGGGCTCTGCGAGAATGAAATTCTCGGAACTAGGGTCGTTTCGGGTGCATTGCAGAGGATATTCCTCCCGTGGGCGGAGAACAATTCTCGGATGAACTCGATCGAGACTCCTTCTCCCATCCGGCGCCCCGCGTATCAGCTTGCCGACAGCCTCTGGGCTCGCTCCGGCGCCGTTTTCCTGACCGGCACGCAAGCGCTGGTGCGCGTGCTGCTGATGCAGCGCCAGCGCGATGCGGCCCGCGGATTCGACACCCAGGGCTTTGTCAGCGGCTACCGCGGTTCACCGCTCGGCATGGTCGACCAGGCGATCTGGAAAGCCGGCCCTCGCTTCAAGGATGCGGGCATTCGCTTCGTGCCGGCGATCAACGAGGAACTGGCGGCGACGCAGGTGCTCGGCACGCAGCGCGTGGAGTCGGACCCCGAACGCACCGTCGAGGGCGTGTTCGCCATGTGGTACGGCAAGGGCCCGGGCGTGGACCGCGCCGGCGATGCGCTCAAGCATGGCAATGCCTACGGCTCGTCGCCGCAGGGTGGCGTACTGGTGGTGGCGGGCGACGACCACGGCTGCGTCTCTTCCTCGATGCCGCACCAGAGCGATCACGCCTTCGTCGCCTGGAGCATGCCCGTCATGCAACCGGCGAGCGTCGCCGAGTACCTGGAGTTCGGCCTGTACGGCTACGAGCTGTCGCGCTTCTCGGGTGCGTGGGTCGGCATGGCGGCGCTGTCCGAAGTGGTCGAGAGCGCGGGCACGGTGGACCTCGATCTGATCGACGCGCGAATCGCGGCGTGGGCGGATGCCGACACGGTGCGCGCCGCCACTGGCCATCGCGCGCCGGCCGATGGCTTGCACTACCGCTGGCCCGACCTGCCTTCGCTGCGCATCGAATCGCGCCTGGCCGACAAGCTGGAGGCGGTGGCTGCGTTTGCGCGCGTCAACAGCATCGATCGTCACGTGATCGAGAGCCCGAATGCGAAGGTGGGTATCGTGACTTGCGGCAAGGGGCACTACGACCTGATGGAAGTGCTGCGCCGTCTCGAAGTGACGCCGGAGAGTCTCGCGCGCGTCGGCGTCAGGCTCTACAAGGTGGGCCTGAGCTTTCCGATCGAGCAGACCCGCATCCAGGCCTTCGCGCAGGGCCTCGACGAGATCCTGATCGTCGAGGAGAAAGGCGCGATCGTCGAGAGTCAGTTGCGCGACCTTTTCTACAACGCGCCGTCCGGTGCGCGACCTGCGCTGGTCGGAAAGCACGACCGCGACGGCCGGCCGCTGGTATCGGCGCTCGGCGAGCTGCGGCCATCGCGGCTGATCGAACTGGTGGCCCATTGGCTCTCGGTGCACTTTCCCGAAAACGCCGAGCTCGGTGATCACTTCCAGCACGTGCGCGACTTCACGCCGCCGGAGCTGCTGAGCAACGACGGCGATTCGGTCAAGCGCCTGCCGTACTTCTGCGCCGGCTGCCCGCACAACACGAGCACCAAGGTGCCCGAAGGCTCGACGGCGCGCGCCGGCATCGGCTGCCACTTCATGGCCAACTGGATGGACCGCAGCACGGCGGGCCTGATCCAGATGGGTGGCGAGGGCGTCGACTGGGTCTCGCACTCGATGTTCACGCGCACCCCGCATGTCTTCCAGAACCTCGGCGACGGCACCTACTACCACTCGGGCTATCTCGCGATCCGGCAGGCTGTCGCGGCCAAGGCGACGCTGACCTACAAGATCCTGTTCAACGACGCGGTCGCGATGACCGGCGGACAGCCGGTCGACGGCATCATCAGCGTCGATGCCATCGCGCGGCAGGTCGAATCCGAAGGCGTGAAGCAGGTGATCGTCGTCAGCGATGCGATCGAGAAGTACGCGGCGATCAAGGGCAAGTTCCCGGCCGGCACCGAGTTCCACGACCGCAGCGAACTCGACGCGGTGCAGCGCCGCCTGCGCGAGATCCCCGGCGTGACGGTGCTGATCTACGAACAGACCTGTGCGGCCGAGAAGCGCCGGCGCCGCAAGAAGGGCGAGCTGGCCGATCCGCCCAAGCGCCTGTTCATCAACGAGGCGGTCTGCGAGGGCTGCGGCGATTGCAGCGTGCAGAGCAACTGCGTGGCCGTACTGCCGCATGAAACCGACCTCGGCCGCAAGCGCAAGATCGATCAGACGAGCTGCAACAAGGACTATTCCTGCGCGAAGGGCTTCTGCCCCAGCTTCGTCGGCGTGACCGGCGGCGCGCTGCGCAAGAAGAGTGGCGCACTGGCCGCCGGCCGCGAGGCCTTCCTGCAGCATGTGGCCGCATTGCCGCGCCCGGCCTCGCGCACATGGGACGCGCCCTATGACCTGCTCGTCACCGGCGTCGGAGGCACCGGTGTCGTGACCGTGGGCGCGGTGATCGCGATGGCCGCGCACCTCGAAGGCAAGTCGGCCAGCGTGCTGGACTTCATGGGCTTCGCGCAGAAGGGCGGCGCGGTGCTCAGCTTCGTGCGCCTGGCCGATACGCCCGAGCGGTTGAACCAGGTGCGCATCGACACCCAGCAGGCCGATGCGATCCTGGCCTGCGACATCGTCGTGGGCGCTTCGCCCGATGCACTGCAGACTGTGCGGCATGGACGCACCCGCATCCTCGCGAACACGCACGAGATTCCGGTGGCCGAGTCGCTGCGCAATCCGGACGCCGATCTCAAGGTCGAACTGCTGTTGGAGAAGATGCGCTTCGTTGCGGGCAGGAGCCAGGTCGAGACCTTCGATGCGCAGACGATGGCGGAGGAATTCCTCGGCGACACGCTGGCGTCGAACATTCTCGCGACCGGCTATGCGTGGCAGCGCGGGCTGGTCCCGCTGAGCCTGGAGGCGGTGACGCGCGCGATCGAACTCAACGGGGTCGCGGTCGCTGCGAACCTCATGGCCTTTTCGCTCGGCCGGCTTGCCGCAGGCGCACCGCAGGCGATCGAGGGATTGCGGAGCGCGACCGCATCCAACATGCAGGATGAATCATTGGAGGCCTTGATCGCGCGCGGACGCCAGCACCTCACCGGCTACCAGAACGCAGCCTGGGCGCAACGCTTCGAGGCGCGCGTGCGCACCCTCCTGCAGCGCGAAGCGGCACTTGCCGGTGGCGACGCGAGCCTGCCAGTCACGCGCAACGCAGCGCGCAGCCTGCTCAAGCTCATGAGCTACAAGGACGAGTACGAGGTCGCGCGCCTCTACAGCGACGGCAGCTTCCGCGAGAAGCTCGCGGAGCAGTTCGAAGGCGACATCCGGCTCGAGTTCCACATGGCACCGCCTCTGCTGTCTCGGCCGAAGGACGGTCAGCCGCCGGTCAAGATCCGCCTCGGCGCGTGGATGCTTCCGGCCATGAAGTGGCTCGCCCACGGCAAGCGAATTCGCGGCACGGCCCTCGATCTCTTCGGACACACAGCGGAACGCCGGCTGGAGCGCTCGCTGATCGACCAGCTCGATGCGCGGCTCGACGAGTTGATGTCCGAGCTGTCGCCCGACAACCAGAAGCTCGCGGCGCAGATCGCCGCCGTGCCCCTGACGATCCGCGGCTACGGTCACGTGAAGCTGGCCAATCTCGCACTCGCGCGCGGCCGCGAAGCCGAGCTGATGCACCGCTTCTCGCCCGGCCGCTACCCGAGGCCGGCCACGGAAGCGAAGGCCGGGCAGATCCGCGGGATTGCGGTTGTCGCGACGAACTGAATTGCCCGGTGCGTCGCCTCACGCGCGGGGCTACGCCACGACCCGCTCTGCGTTCACGTCCTTCACCAGCCTTGCCATTGCTGCTGCTGCCTGCCGCCGTGGATATTTCCGGCGATTGCGCCGGCAATGCCACCGATTGCGGCTCCTGTCCATGCGTCGCCCCCGGCGATTGCCGCGATGCCTGCGCCGCCCGCAGCGCCCATGGCCGCGCCGCTCATCGTCCCTTGCTGCTGCGGCGTCATGTCCACGCAACTCGCCAGGAGCGTGAGGGCCGCGACACTTGTCATCCATGCGAGTTTTTTCATGGTCAGCCTTCTACGATTTGGAGCACCGGCTACTTCGATGCGGGTACCTGCATTTCATTGCGACGGATCGTGCCGCCGCCTTGCACGCTTCCTCGAACCTGCGTGTCGCCTGCGCCCGTAACGCGTTTCTCGCACGCGTCACGGGCAGTGCCCGCCGGCTGACGCTGGCAACGCGCCAACGCGTTCTCGTCGTAGCCTCCAGTGCTATTGAGTTTGCCCCGGCTCTTTGCATCTTGCGCCGCCGCCGCTTCGCGCAAACAAGCCGTTCGATCGACGCGGGGATCGTTGCATCGATCGAGGTCACTTGCAGCGAAGGTGCTAGTTGCGCCCACTGTGGCGCCGACAGCTAGCAGTACTTTCATCACTGATCGAAGAGGCCTTTTCATTTGGCTTGCTCCTTGTGCGAGAGAAGAGGACGCACAGTTTGACGCCGTTCCTCTCTTCTGCCAACTCCAGGTGGCCGCCGCTCCGGTGCGATGGGAACAAGTGCCCGATGGTGCTATTGACAAAGGCCGACCACCCACTGATCCTCGTTCGCGAAGGCGAATCGATTCAAGAAAAAGAGGAGATTCCATGGCTTCGAATGAGTGTCCGCAGCGCTGACTTGGCATGACCACACCGGAGGACCAGACACTCTCGCGAGGTGCGCTTGTTGGCCTCGTCGTCGGCTCGATGGTCGGTGCCGGCATCTTTGCGCTGCCGGCGGCTTTCGGCCGTTCGACCGGCGTTGTGGGTGCGCTGGTTGCATGGACCATCGCCGGGACCGGCATGCTGATGCTGGCGTTCGTCTTCCAGACCTTGTCTCAGCGGCGGCCCGACCTCGACTCCGGCATCTACGCCTATGCCAAGGCCGGGTTCGGCAACTACCTCGGCTTTGCAGCGGCAGTGGGCTACTGGATCGGTGCATGCCTGGCCGACACCGCTTGCTTGATCCTGATCAAGGCAACGCTGGGGCAGTTCATCCCGGCCTTCGGTGACGGCTCGACGGCGGCGGCGATCGTCTCTGCGTCGGTGCTTCTGTGGGGCGTGCATATCCTGGTCCTGCGCGGCATCAAAGGGGCAGCGGCGCTGAACTCCATTGCCACGGTCGCGAAGATGGTTCCGATCGTCATCTTCATCGTCGTCGCCATCTTCGGTTTCAAGGCGGACATCTTTGCGCTCAATTTCTGGGGCAGCGAAGAACCAACCGTGTCCAGTGTGGCCAGCCAGGTGCGCGGCACGATGCTGGCGACCGTCTTCGTCTTCGTCGGAATCGAAGGGGCAAGCGTCTACTCGCGCTACGCGAAGAACCGAGAGGATGTAGGCATAGCCACCGTGCTTGGATTTCTCGGTGTGCTTTGCCTGCTCGTGCTCGTCACCATCCTGTCTTATGGTGTGCTGCTGCGCCCTGACCTCGCGGCACTCCCCACACCCGCGATGGCCGGCGTGATGGCGTCCATCGTCGGACCGTGGGGCCTGGTCTTCATCAGCATCGGCCTGTTGATCTCCATCCTCGGCAACTATCTGTCGTGGTCCTTGCTCGCGGCCGAAGTTCTGTTCTCCGCGGCGAATGCCAAGGTCATGCCGGCCTTCCTGGCGCGCGAGAACGCCAACAAGGTTCCTGTCGCGTCGCTGTGGCTGTCGAACATCGTGATCCAGCTGTTCCTGCTCGTGACCTGGTTTGCCGAATACGCCTTCACGCTGGCATTGAAGATGACGAGCTCGATGACACTCATCCCCTACCTGCTCGTCGCGGCCTATGGGCTGAAGCTTGCGTGGACAGGTGAGACCTACCAGGCGGACGCACGCGCCCGAACCGCAGATGGGGTGCGCGGCGCCATCGCGACGGTCTATGCCATCGGCATGCTCTACGCGGGCGGCCTCAAGTTCGTGTTGCTGGCGGCGGTCCTGTATGCGCCCGGAACGATCCTTTATTTCATCGCCCGGCGTGAGCAGAAGGAGCGGCTTTTCACAACGCACGAGTTGATGGTCTTCGCAGTGCTGATCGTGGCTGCGATCGCCGCACTGATCGCGCTCGGTTCCGGCGCGATCACCGTGTAGAGCCGCAAGGAATGCGAATGTCGATGTCGAACCCCTCGCGCCATGCCGCTGCGTTGCTGCTCTTGCTGCTGCCTCTCCCGGCGCTCGCAATGAACGCAATGACACTGCAGGCGGTCAACATGAGAAGCGGACCGGACCGCGCCTTCCCGTTGGTGACCTGGCTGCCTGCTCGAGCCCCCGTCAGGGTGATGGGCTGCACCAACGGCTGGAGGTGGTGCGATGTCAGTTCGGGCCGCAACCGTGGATGGGTCGATGCGCGCTATCTGTCCAATTCTGTTCGAGGCCGGGCACCCATCGTGCGCTTCTCGCCCGAGCGCTACTGGGACCAGCACTATCGCGGCCGCCCGTGGTACGCCGATCGTTCGAACTGGATCAACTGGTGGGCGGCGCCTTCATTCGGGCCGCCGCCATCGCCACCGGCATGGCGGCCCGGCATGCAGCCTTCGCGGCAGCCACCAGCGTCGCCGGGCAGGCCGCCCAGCGGCTGAGTGTGCTTCATCGATACCTTCAACCCTTCCACTTCTCATGGAGCGAGCCGTATGACCCGTTATCTGTACATCGCGCTGATCGTGATCCTCGCTGGCGTCGTCCTGCTGTTCAAAGTCCAGAACATGGAGACTGCGACGGTCTCTCTGTTCAACATGAGCGTCACGCTCCCGACCTCGGTTCTTGTTCTGATCGTGTATGTGCTTGGCATGTTCACGGGCGGCTCCGTCTTCGGGCTCATGCGCACATGGACGAACAAGGCCACTGCACGATAACGTTCACCTTCATCGACAAATTCAAAGGAAGTCAAATGAGCAATTTCTGGGACTTGATTCAACTGCTGCTGTCGACCTTCGTCCTCATCGTCTATCTGCTCATCCTGTTCCAGATCATCGGGGACCTCTTCCGCGATTCGGAGTTGGGTGGCGGATTCAAGGTGCTGTGGATCATCGGCCTCATCTTCGTCCCCGGCCTCACGGCCATCGTCTACATCATTGCGCGGGGTCGAGGCATGGCAGAGCGGCAGCGCGCCAGTCTGCAGCGTGCCAAGTCAGACGCCGATGCCTACATCCGCGAGGTGGCCGGCAAGGCGCCGGCCGAACAGATTGCCGATGCCAAGGCGCTGCTCGATGCGGGAACGATCAATCAGGACGAGTTCGCAAGATTGAAGGCCAAGGCACTGTCCTGAGGCCAGAGTTGCTGCGCTACCGTTCCGGCCATGGGCTGTTGTGACAAATACACGAGGGAGTACGTTTTTCGCACGTCGACGTTACATTTGAATACGTTTGGGCTACTATCGCCTCATCCAATGAGGTCGAAAGTATGAACACGTACCAGACATCCAGCCAAGCCACCGGGGTCGCACGCACTCTCAGCAGGAGCAGCCGCAGCACCATCGTTGTTTACAAGACGGCAGAAAACAGGTTCGTGACGGCCAGCCCCAAAGACACGGTGCGCGGGCTGGTGCTTGGCGCCTATCGCAACGGCTACGGGATTCCCGTCGGCGAAGCGGTCAGGTAAGGCAAACCGGGGGCAGCGGGTCGAACTTCATGACCTCTGCGACCGCCCCTTGTGCTCGTACTTGCGCCAGTACTGAAACTCGTCCTCATGGACTTCGATGTCCAGTTCCGAGACCCTGGCCTGGAGCCTTTCCTGTACTTCGGCCACGGCCCGGTTGTAGATTGCCGGACCCACTTCTTCCAGGAAGAACCCAAGTAGAGCGCCAGCAGCAATGTTGCCGATGGGTTCCTCCATGTTCTCGCGGAAGTACCTCTCGATGGAGGCAATGGCTTCCTTCCGTGCTTCCTTGCTCAGCTCAATGGTCATGGCGCGCCTCTCCAGGATTGCATGCAGGTTGCAGCCGATTCTGCCGTGCCGTACAACGGTATCAGTCTCATCCGACAGACCGAGATCCCGCGACGAGGAGGATGGGCGCTGTTTGACCGTGACGGCGGATGCCAGATCCTCAACTCTTCAGGAGATCCGGAATGACCAGCAAGAACACGATATGCCTGTGGTACGACCGCGACGCCGTCGACGCCGCAAACTTCTATGCCAAAACATTCCCCGACAGCGCCGTCGGCACCATCTACCGCGCGCCGGGCGACTATCCCGATGGCAAACAGGGCGATGTGCTGACGGTCGAGTTCACTGTCGCCGGCATCCCTTGCCTCGGGCTGAACGGCGGTCCGCACTTCAAGCACAACGAGGCTTTCTCCTTTCAGATCGCGACCGACGACCAGGCCGAAACCGACCGCCTGTGGAACGCGGTCGTCGGCAATGGCGGCCAGGAGAGCGAGTGCGGCTGGTGCAAGGACCGGTGGGGCCTGTCATGGCAGATCACCCCGCGCGCCCTCACCGCGGCAATAGCTGACCCCGATCGCGCGGCGGCCAAGCGCGCGTTCGACGCGATGATGACCATGAGAAAGATCGACATTGCCGCGATAGAAGCGGCACGACGGGGCTGAAACTTGTCCTCAAGTTGACGGGCGCACATCGTCGTTGCCCTCAGGCTCGCCCGAGCGGGCCTTCGATCAACTTCACAGCCCCGCTAACATGTGTGCGTTCATCCAGTGTCCGACGCACTGGAGCCAAGGGGCTGCGCCTCTCATTCATCCATCCTCATGGCGTCCGCAGATTCATCATCCCCAGCGTTCACCGTTTCCGTCAAGACGCTCTGCGCTTTCGGCGCGAAGGCGGGTGACCTGGATCTGCGCTTCGTCCCCGCGCCGAGCGCGCAGGAGGGACAGGCTGGGCATCGGCTGGTGCAGGCGCGCCGAGGCTCGGGCTACGAAAGCGAAATCGCCCTCTCGTCGCGCCACGAGCACCTGCACGTGCGAGGACGCGCCGACGGCTACGACACGCATGGCCGGCGCGTCGAGGAGATCAAGACCTTTCGCGGCGACTTCGAAGCCATCAAGGCCAATCACCGCGCGCTGCACTGGGCGCAAGCCCGCACCTACGCCTGGATGCTGTGCGAGCGCGATGCGCTGGAACAGGTCGAGGTGGCGCTCGTCTACTTCGACCTGGGCACGGAACGGGAAGTGGTGCTTGAAGAGGCCTGCACCCGCGACGCACTTCGCCAGCATTTCGAACTGCTCTGCAGCGGCTTTCTCGCGTGGGCCGAGCAGGAGGCCGCACACCGCGCGGGCCTCGACGAGGCACTCGGCGCGCTGAGCTTTCCTCATGGCGAATTCCGCGCGGGCCAGCGCGATCTGGCGCAGGCCGTGTACCGCTCGGCTGTCTCTCAACGCTGCCTGCTGGCGCAGGCGCCCACGGGCATCGGCAAGACGGTGGCCACGCTCTTTCCGCTGCTCAAGGCCCGGCCCGGGCGCCAACTCGACAAGATCTATTTCCTCACCGCGAAGACCTCCGGCCGGTCGATTGCGCTGAACGCCCTGCGCACGCTGGACCGCGAACTTGCGCCGCTGCGCGTGCTCGAACTCGCCGCGCGGGAGAAGGTCTGCGAATATCCCGGCCGCGCCTGCAACGGCGAAGCCTGCCCACTGGCGCGGGGCTTCTACGACCGTCTGCCTGCGGCGCGCAGCGAAGCCGCGCGAAGCGCATGGCTCGATCGGGCGGCAGTGCGCAGCATCGCGCTGACGCACGAGGTCTGCCCCTACTTCCTCTCTCAAGAGATGGTGCGCTGGAGCGACGTGATCGTCGGCGACTACAACTACTACTTCGACGGCAGTGCTTTCCTCTTCGGGCTGATGAAGGAAGAAGACTGGCGCGTCGCGCTTCTGGTCGACGAGGCGCACAACCTTCTCGACCGCGCGCGCGGCATGTATTCCGCGGAAGTGGAGACGCAGGGCGTGGAGGCCGTGCGCGGCAAGGCACCGCCTTTCATCAAGAAGGCCCTCGGCCAGTTGCAGCGTGAATGGCAACTGCTGCAGCGCGATCAGGTCGCCGCCTACCAGGCGCGCGACGAGATCCCGGAGCGCTTCACGCGTGCCCTGCAGGACGTGGTCGCGGCGATGGCCGAGCACTTCACGGCGCGGCCCGACGATGCGCAGGGCCTGTTGCAGCAGTGCTTCTTCGACCTGCTCCAGTTCAGTCGGCTCGCCGATTCTTTCGGCAAGCATTCGGTCTTCGAATGCACGGTGGGCGAAGACGGCGCGCGAACGCTTGCCATTCGCAACCTCGTGCCCGCGCCCTTCCTGAAGGGCCGCTTCGCGGACTGCAACTCGGCGGCCTGTTTCTCAGGCACGCTCGCACCCTTCTCGTTCTATCGAGACACGCTGGGTCTGCCGGCGGACACGGCCACGCTCGACGTGGGCTCGCCCTTCCGAAGCGAGCAATTGACGGTGCGCGTCGCGATGGACGTATCGACCCGCTTCCGCGACCGCGGCCGTTCATTGACGGCGCTCACCGACATCATCGCGAGCCAGTTCGCCGGGCGGCCGGGCAACTACCTTGCCTTCTTCAGCAGCTTCGACTACCTGGCCAGTGCTTCGGCCGCCTTTGCGCACCGGCATCCGGAGATTCCGGCATGGTCGCAGTCACGTGGCATGCGCGAGGCGGATCGCGATGCCTTCCTCGCCCGATTCATCGCCGGCGGGCAGGGCATCGGCTTTGCGGTTCTGGGCGGCGCCTTCGGCGAGGGCATCGACCTGCCGGGCGACAGGCTCGTCGGCGCCTTCGTCGCCAGCCTGGGCCTGCCGCAGTACAACGAGCCGAACGAGATCATGCGCGAGCGCATGCATGCGCTGTTCAGCGACGGCTACGAGTACACCTACGTCTATCCCGGCCTGCAGAAGGTGGTGCAGGCGGCCGGCCGCGTGATTCGCACCGAAACCGATGCTGGCGTGCTGTACCTGCTGGACGACCGCTTTGCGCGGCAGGAGATCCGCGCATTGCTGCCCGCGTGGTGGGAAGTGCAGCCGTTGTTCGCGGCGCAGCGGTAGGACGGGCCGGCCTCAGAAAGCGGACCCGCGCGCCGCCGCGCTGCGTCCGATCTTGCGGAGCTTGGCCGACAACTGCACCTGCGCTTCGAGCTCGCGCTGCCAAAGCTCGTAGCCCGCATCGCTGGGATGGAGCCCGTCGCGCGCGTTCATGCGCTGGGGATGGCGCGCGAAGGGGTCGCCGTCGCGGTCCCGGAAGAGCGACACAAAGAGGGCGCCGTTGGCCTGCGCCTCTTGCGAGACGATGGCGTGCAGCCTGCGCGAGCGGTAGCTCATCCACCAGTTCCACGGCGGAAGGAAGAAGGGCGCATTCCCGATGTTGCCCGGCGGCATGAAGACCACCAGGTCGGAGCGCACCCGCGCGCGCTGGGCCACGCGCCGGATGCTGTCGCGCAAGGCGGCGTCGCGTGTCATGCGGAGCAAGTCGTTGGCGCCGCCGAGGATCAGCACGGCATCGAAGCGCTCGTCCCCCTCCAGTTGCGCGAGCAAGTCTTCGAAGCGCGCCCTGTCATGCCCCCGGTTGACCACGGTGAGCGACGGGTTGGCGCGGCACAGCAGCCCCGGCAGGCTGTACTCCGGCGTGCTGGCGCCCGTGCCTTTGGCGGTGCTGTCGCCGACCACCAGCAGCCGGGCGCCTTCAGCCTGCGCAAGCCTGTCGAAGGCGTGACCCTTGTGGGCCAGCCTCGCCGATTGCCGCAGCCGGAGCGCCGCATAGCCAGCGGTCGCCGCGGCAATGCCGACCAGCACGGACAGGCCTGCGAAAGCTGCGATGTTCTTCTGGCGTTTCACGCTGGCTCCTCGTCGAATGTCTCAAGCGTAAAGGTAGCGAGTACAACCGCCTGTAGGAAGCGGCCGAACGGCCAGCATGCGAGCCATGAAAGCGTGTACTGACGAACAACGCCCGTCTCTTCCTACCCGTCTCGCGCGCGGGCTGCGAAACATGGGCATTCCAGCATCCAACGATAGAAGGAGCATCACCATGCCAAGAGGTGACAAGTCGTCGTACACGGGCAAGCAGAAGCGCCAGGCCGAGCACATCGAAAAAGGCTATGAGCATCGCGGCGTCGCGAAGAGCGAAGCGGAACGGCGCGCGTGGGCCACGGTGAATGCCGAGACCGGCGGCGGCAAGAAGAGCGGCTCCGGCCGCGGCAAGGCCGAGAACCATGCGCCGGCCCACAAGGGCGGACGAATCGGCGGTGCGGCCTCCGCCTCACGCAGCGCGGCCGAAAGATCCGCTTCGGCGAAGAAGGCAGCCGCCACCCGCAAGCGCAACGCCGAGCACCGGGGCTGAGCCCCTCGCTTCGCGCCGCCGGGTCAGGCCGGATCGGCATCCAGGCGTTTGGACATATCACCGAGCTGAAGCTCGATACGGAACAGGCGCTCGTTGAGGATCGCGGTCTGCAGCCGCAGCGCCTCGATGATCGCGCGGGTCTGCGGGTCGGCGGCGTTGTTCGAAAGCTCCTGCAGCTCGTGCAGCTTGTTGCGCAGCTCGTTGCTCATGTCGAAACTCCATCGGGGGCTATGGAGCCATCCTAGGGCCTGAGACGGATAGAGCCAACTACTCATGCGCGCGGGCGTCACGCTGCGTCAGAATCCGTGGCTCGTTCTCTCCAGCCACGTCATGAACCTCGCCGATTCCTTTGCGGACGTCACCCGTTTCGTCGCCATCCGCCGCGACATCCACGCCCACCCCGAACTGGGCTTCGAAGAGCATCGCACCTCGGAGAAGGTCGCGCAGCTGCTGGAGGAATGGGGCATCGAGGTCCACCGGGGCATTGCCGGCACCGGCCTCGTCGGCGTGCTGCGCCGGGGCACGGGCCAGCGCACCATCGGCCTGCGCGCCGACATGGACGCGCTGCCGCTGCACGAAGCCAACGAGTTCGCTCACAAGTCCACGCATGCGGGCCGCATGCATGCCTGCGGCCACGACGGCCACACGACCATGCTGCTGGCGGCCGCGTGGCATCTGGCGCAGAAGGGCAGCCAGTTCGACGGCACCGTGCACTTCATCTTCCAGCCCGCGGAGGAGATGGGCAAGGCCGGCGCCAAGAAGATGATCCAGGACGGCCTCTTCGATCGCTTCCCGTGCGATGCGGTCTTCGCGCTGCACAACTTCCCGGTGGGCGAGGTCGGGCGTTTCGCGCTCAACGAAGGCGCCCTCATGGCGTCCAGCAACACCTACAGGATCACGCTGCGCGGACGCGGCACCCATGCCTCGATGCCGCACACGGGAATCGACCCGGTGGCTGCCGTCATCACGCTGGCGCAGCAACTGCAGACCATCGTGCCTCGCACCATCGCGAGCACGGAGCGCGCACTGCTCGCGGTCACGCAACTGCAGGGTTCGGACGCGCCCAACGTGATTCCCGATGCGGCCACGGTCGGCGGCACAGTGCGCACCTTCTCGATCGATGCGCTCGACAAGATCGAGGCGCGCCTGCGCACGGTCGCCGAAGGTGTAGCGGCTGCGCACGAATGCACGGCGGAGATCAGCTTCAACCGCGCCTCGCCGCCGGTCGTCAATCACGCGGCCGAGGCGCGCTTCGCCGCCGGCGTGATGCGCGAGGTGGTGGGCGATGACATGGTCACCGACGACTTTCCGGCCGTGATGGGCGCCGAGGACTTCGCCCACATGCTGCAGGTGCGGCCGGGCTGCTATGCCTTCCTGGGCAATGGCGACGGCGACCACCGGCTCGACGGCCACGGGCCCGGGCCTTGCATCATCCACAACACCTCGTTCGACTTCAACGACGAGATCATTCCGATCGGTGCCAGCTACTTCGTGAAGCTGGTGGAGCGTTGGCTCCCGGTCGGCGTCAGCGCCTGAATTTTTACCCCCACCGACCCGAAAGCGATCTCGACGATGACCCATCACCCCACCCGACGTTCGGCCCTTCTCGCAGCGGCCGGCACGCTGGCCCTCGGCGCCGCCGGACCTGTTCTGGCGCAACAGCGCGTGATACACATCGTGGTGCCCTTCGGCACGGGCGCGGTGCAGGACACGGTCGCGCGCGCCTTCAACAATGAGCTGGGCGCGGCGCTCAACGCCGCAGTGATTGTCGAGAACCGCGCGGGCGCGGGCGGCACGGTGGGCGCGGCCATCGCGGCCAAGGCGCCGGCGGACGGCAACACGCTGGTGCTGGCGGCGGCCAGCCACCACATCGCGGGCTTTCTGTACAGCAAGCTGCCCTACGACCCACTGAAGGATTTCGTCGGCGTCGCCAACATCGGCAACGCCGGCTATGTGCTTGCGGTGGCGAGCGGCCTGAACGTGTCGAGCACGGCCGACTTCATCAAGGAGGTCAAGGCCAACCCCGGCAAGTACAACTACGCCTCGGCGGGCAACGGCAGCGCGACGCACCTTGCGATGGCGTCCTTCCTCGCCAAGGCCGGCCTCCAGATGACGCACATCCCGACCAAGTCGACCGGCGAGGCCGTCAACGAGGTGCTCGCGGGCCGCGTACAGGCGGTGATCTCGTCGAGCATCGGCGTGATCGGCTTCCAGAACGACGCACGCGTGAAGCTGCTGGCCTCCACCGGCCAGCAACGCAGCCCCTTCCTGCCGAACCTGCCGACCGTGGCCGAGAGCGGCCTGCCCGGCTATGCCTTCGATTCGTGGATCGGCCTGCTCGCCCCGGCCGGCACGCCGAAAGCCGAGGTCGACCGCCTCAACGCCGCGACCAACAAGGTCCTGGCCGACCCGGCGATCCAGGAGCGCTTCAAGCGCCTGGGCGTGGAGCCGCGCAGCCAGAGCGCCGAGGAGTTCCAGAAGCTGCTGCGCGCCGACTGGGATGCGATGGGCGCCGTGGTGAAGGCGTCCGGCGCGAAGGTCGATTGAGCGAGCGCCAGGGGCTCAGTCGGCCTTGATGTTGCGGGCCTTGATCACCTTGCCCCAGTACTCGGTGTCCTTCTTGACCAGCGCGGCCAGGGCGTCGGGGCCCAGGTAGCGCGGTTCGATGCCGAGCGTTTCGGCGCGCTTCTTCGTCTCGGGCAGTTCCAGCGCCTTCTTCACGCCTTCCGAGAGCTTGGCGATCACCTCGGGCGGCGTCCCGGCCGGCGCGAACAGGCCGACCCAGGCCTCCAATTCGAAGCCCGGCAACCCGGCCTCGGCCGTCGTGGGCACGTCGGGCAGCATCGGGTGGCGCGTCTTGCTGGTGACCGCGAAGGCCTTGAGCTTGCCGGCCTGCACGTGCCCCATCACCGAGGGTGGCGTCGTGATGAACACCTGCACCTGGCCGCTGAGCACGTCCTGGATCGCGGGGCCCGAGCCCTTGTAGGGCACGTGCGTCATCTCCGTCTGCGTGGTCTGGTCGAACAGCTCGGTCCCGACGTGCGACAGGGAGCCGTTGCCCTGCGATGCGTAATTGACCTTGCCGGGGTTCTGCTTCACGTAGGCGATGAACTCCTTGAGGTTCTTCGCCGGAACCGAGGGGTGCGCGGTGATGACGTTGGTGGCCGCGGCGATCAGCGCCACCGGCACCAGGTCCTTCTGCTCCCACGGCAGCTTGGGGAAGAGCGCGGGGTTGCCCACGTGGTAGGCCGAGTACGAAGCGAGTAGCGTGTAGCCGTCTTTCGGCGCGCGCGCGACCATCTGGTACGCGATATTGCCGCTCGCGCCGGCGCGGTTGTCGATGATCACGGCTTGCCCGAAGAGCTTGGTCAGCGGATCGGCGACCAGGCGCGCCGACGAGTCGACCACGCCACCCGGTGGGTTGGGCACCACCACGGTGATGGTCTTGTCGGGGAAGGATTGCGCCAGCGCTACGGGCGCGGCCAGTGACGCGGAAAAGGCGAGGATGGCGGTGCAGACCAGACGGCGGTTGAACATGGGTTCGTCTCCTTGGATGTTGTGGAGACGGATTTTGCGGGCACGCCGTGTCCCTGCCCGTGGCGTCTGATTGCAATACGCCCGCGCGCAGGCCTAGCCGTGCGGACTCGCCGGCAGTGTCTTGAGGTAGAGGAACAAGGCTCGCACGTCGATGTCGCTCATTGCGCCGAGTGATCCGAAGGGCATGACCTTCACCGGCGTGCCATCGGGGCGCTTGCCCGTCTTGAACATGCGAGCGAAGGCATCGGCGTCGGCATAGCGCGTCATCGCGGTTCCCTCGCCCGGCGTGAGGTTGGCGGCGGCAGGCCAGTCCGGCGGGCCGCCGGGGATCTTGCCGCCGTTGAGCTTGGCGCCGTGGCAGCCCAGGCACATGTTGGCGACATAGGCGCCGTGCGTCACGTTCACGCCATCGGGCACGGGTTGCTCGGGCGGCCGTGTGTGGTCGATCTTCGAGGCCGCGTCGTGAATCATCCCGAAGCCGTACAAGGCGCGCATCGGCAGTGGCAGGTCGAGCACGGCGGCCCCGCCCGACGCGGGCTCCATGCGGCGGATGTAGGCGACCAGCGAAGCCAGGTCGTCGTCGGTCAGCCGGTTGTAGTCCTCGCTGGGCATGACCATCAGCGCGTGGCCTTTCGGGTTGACGCCGTGGCGGATCGAGCGCACCCAGTCCTCGGACGTGTAGCCCGCGACGACGCTGCCCGGGCCGGGGCTGATGTTGGGTCCCGCGATCCGCAGGCCCTTGCCGTCATCGACGAACACCGCGCCGCCGCCCTTGGCGCCATGGCAGTCGACGCATCCGCGCGAGGCGAAGAGATAGCGTCCGCGTTCGAGCGAGGCCGCGTCGTCGCGGAAGGGAAGGCCCTTGACCGTGACCTCGACCTTGCGCTGCATCTTGTGGCGAGCCAACTGGTCGCCGATGAAGAGGGCGGCCGCAGCGAATGCGAGCAGCGCCACGAGCGCGATGACGATGCGTTTCAGCCAGCGTTTGCCGGTCGAGGTGGTGGTGGTGGTCATGTCAGCTCCTTTGTCGCGCGCGGCGCGCCGGAAACCTTCTGGGCGATCAGGCCCGCGGCCATCTTTAGCTGCAGCCGCAGCTTCGGCTCGTGGCCCAAGTGCTGGTGACGTGGGTGTGGTGGATCTCCCAGCCGGCCGGGTCGATGGTCTGCGTGCCCGCGCCGATCTCGAAATCGAAGCCCGACGGCGTGGCGCCGTAGAAGGAGAAGGTGCCGTCCGGATCAGGGTGCTGCCCCAGTTCCAGGCTCAGCGGCACCTTGTGGCGCCGGGCGCGCTCGAAGCCCCGGCCGATGTCGCACAGCCGCTCGGTCACGCCGAAGCCCAGCAGGTCGACGTAGAAGAACTCCATGGCCGCGATGTCGTGCGCGACCAGTACCGCATGGCCCAGGCCGAGATCGCCGGTGCGAAAGCCTTCTGGGAAGTCGGCAGATTCGAAGGGTGCGGTTGCCGGCGCTAGCACCTCATCGCTCGAGCATTCCAGGCCCAGCGCGCCGAGATCGTCCGCCTCGCCCTCCTGCACGATCAGCCGCTGGCTGGCCTCGTCGAGTTGCCAGCCGAAGCTGCCGTCCGCGTTGCTCACCGGTGCGGGTAGCCCGAGCATTTGCTCGCAGAACGCCATCCATCGTGGAATCCGGCGGACTTCAAAGACCAGATAGCCGAGGCGGAGATCAGGACGCATGGCAAACTCTCTCAGATGGATGGATCGACCAAAAATGGACTGTACGTGCAAAAATGAATGATGGCGTAAATTTTGGCGCAGGGTCAATATCACTTTTGCCAGAGGTCTTGGCCGAAAGCGTGTGGGCGCCTCGGCCCGGCCTGCTCAAGCGCCAGCGCACGCGGCTGCAGCTCGTGCAGGCGGCGATCCGGGTGTTCAGCATGCGGGGCTATGGCGACGCGACGATGCAGGAAATCGCGACGACGGCGAGCATGACGACCGGTACGGTCTACAACCACTTCAAGACGAAGGAAGAGGTGGCGAGGGCGGTCGCCCTGCTGCTGGCGCACACCTTGTGCCGCCGCATCACCGACAGCCAGCAGGGCGTCGCGGAAGGCTCACAGCGTATGGCGATCGGAATACAGCGCTACATCTGGCTGGCCGAGCAGAGCCCGGAATGGGCGCGGATGATGCTGGAGGTCTCGGCCGCGGCGCCGGAGATGCTGCTGGAAATCCGCGATTACGTGCTGGCCGACCTGCGGCTCGGGGTGAAGCAGAAGGCCTTTCGCGTTCCAGGCGAGACGGCGGCCATGGACCTGATCAACGGCACCGTGCAGCAGGCGATGCGCACCGTGTCCCTCGGCGGCGTGCCGGCGTTGCACGGCCGTGAAGTAGCGAGCTGTGTGCTGCGGGGCCTCGGCATGGAATGGGCCGAGGCGAAGCGGGTGGCCCAGCGGGCACTGCCGCCCTTCCCTCCAATGATCCCGTCCACGGACGCCGTGACGGCTGCGCGGGCCAAGGCGGCGGCACCGGCAAAGAAGGCGAAGCGCGCGGCGGCCTGAGCGTCTTCAGGCGGCGGGTTCGTCGTCGAGCGGTGGGCACGCCCAGCCGAGCAACTCGGCGAGCCGGCGCACGATCCATTGCGCTTCCGCCGCCGACACGCCGGCATCGGGCGATGCCAGTCCTGCGAGGATTCGCCGCAGGATCTCGTCCTCCGACGGCACCTCGACGTGGTGCAGGATCTGCGCGTGCTGCACCAGATGATTGGCGAGGTCCTCGCAGACTTCGTAGCGCTCGCGCACGACGGCGATCGGCTCGCTCAGGCGCTGCCTGGCGTCGGTGAACACCGCGAAGAACGAGGGCGGGATGTCGATCTGGTAGTCGTCGGACATGATGCTGCGGAAGGGTCCAAATGAAAAACGCGCCCGAAGGCGCGTTTTGTCGGGAGCCGAGGCTCACAAGGCGCTATGCGCGATCAGCCGCCCTTCTTGGGCCGCTTGCCAGGGTTCTTCTTGCTGCGGGTTGCGGTGCCGCGCTCCAGGCTGACCTTCTGGCCACCGCCCGCCTTGGGAACGTTGTAGCCGGGCGTCGGAACGGGTCGGGGGGTGGCAATGCGGTCTGCCTCGGTGCGGATTTTCTTGGGCATGGAAAGCTCGGTAAAAAGAAATCGAAGGACATAATTAAGCCACATCGTCGAGCAGCCGTACTTTGACGGTCTTGCCCTTGACGCGGCCGGTGGAAAGCTTGTGAACGGCCTCGCGCGCAATTCGCCGGTCGACCGCCACGTAAGTGGAGAACTCGTTGACGTTGATCTTGCCGACCTGCTCCTTGGTGAAGCCGGCCTCGCCGGTCAGCGCACCCAGCACGTCGCCCGCGCGGATCTTCTCCTTGCGGCCGCCGACGATCTGCAGCGTGGCCATCGGCGGCTGCAGCGGGGTCGGGTCGCCGGCGAGTTCGCCGACGGGGTGCCATTCGGATTCGCGGCCCTGCAATTGTTCGATTTTTCCGACGCTGCCCATCTCGTCCATGCCGGCGAGGCTCAGCGCCAGGCCTTCTGCATCGCCGCGACCGGTGCGGCCGATGCGGTGGATGTGGATCTCGGGGTCGGGCGTCACGTCGACGTTGATCACCGCCTCGAGCTGGGCGATGTCGAGGCCGCGTGCCGCCACATCGGTGGCGACCAGTACGGAGCAGCTGCGGTTGGCGAACTGCACCAGCACCTGGTCGCGTTCGCGCTGTTCGAGCTCGCCGAACAGCGCCAGCGCACTGAAGCCCTGCGCCTGCAGCACCTGCACGAGGTCGCGGCATTGCTGCTTGGTGTTGCAGAAGGCGAGCGAGCTGAGCGGGCGGAAGTGGTTCAGCAGCAGGCTCACGGTGTGGAGCCGCTCGCTGTCCTTCACCTCGTACCAGCGCTGGCGGATCTTGGCGCCGTCATGCTGGGCCTGTACCGTGATCTGCTGCGGGCTCTTCATGAACTGCGCGCTGAGCTTGGCGATGCCTTCGGGGTAGGTGGCCGAGAACAGCAGCGTCTGGCGCTCCTTGGGGCACAGCCGCGCGACCTTGGCGATGTCGTCGAAGAAGCCCATGTCGAGCATGCGGTCGGCTTCGTCGAGCACCAGCGTGTTGAGCGCTTCGAGATCGAGGCTGCCGCGGTCGAGGTGGTCCATGATGCGGCCCGGCGTGCCGACGACGATGTGCGCGCCGTGTTCGAGGCTGGCGAGCTGGCCGCGCAATGCGACACCGCCGCACAGCGTGACGACCTTGATGTTTTCCTCGGCCCGTGCGAGACGGCGGATTTCCGTGGTCACCTGGTCGGCGAGTTCGCGCGTTGGGCAGAGCACCATGGCCTGCACCGCGAAGCGCCGCGGATTGAGGTTGGCCAGCAGCGCCAGCGCAAAGGCGGCGGTCTTGCCGCTGCCCGTCTTGGCCTGCGCGATGAGGTCCTTGCCGAGCAGCGCCACGGGCAGGCTGGCCGCCTGGATCGGCGTCATCTGCAGATAGCCGAGCTGCGTCAGGTTCGCCAGCGTCTGTGGCGAAAGTGGCAGCGTGGCGAAGTCGGTGGCGGAACCGGTCACTGCGAGGATCAGCGGCGCTGCGAGTTGTTGCCGCCGCTGTTCACGGGCGGGGGACCACGGCGTTCCAAGTGGCGGAACGTGATGCGCCCCTTGGTCAGGTCGTAGGGCGACAGCTCCAGCGACACCTTGTCGCCGGCCAGGATGCGGATGTGGTGCTTGCGCATCTTGCCGCCGCTGTAGGCGATGAGCTGGTGGCCGTTGTCGAGCGTCACGCGGTAGCGCGAGTCAGGCAGCACTTCGGTCACTGCGCCGTTCATTTCGATCAGTTCTTCCTTGGGCATGAATTACCTTTTGAAAATGGTTGTCGTGATTGGATAGGAAATCGGGGGCGCTGTTCAAGCGGCGCAACGCGCATGCGGGGCCGTGCGATCGCGCACCCAGCCCAGGCCCTGGTCGACGGCATAGCGCACCGCGGCGGCATGGCTGCCGAAGCGCGGCGTGAAGCGCATGACGCGGTCGTGCATGCCGCTGCCGCGGCCGGAACGGATCGACACGGAAGCCGAGAAACGGCCGTCGTCCAGATCCTTGATGAGCGGTGAGACAAGGTACTTGCCCACTGCAATGCTGTGTTGAATGATGTCCATGAAAAGCCTTGCGCTCCGCGACGCCGCGAAACGCTGAAATCAATTGAAAAAACGAGCGCAGGCCGGCCGGAAATGGCGCCCACCGGAGCGGACAGCGCGCTGTTCGCTTCAACAAGTACGAAGGCAGTGGTGGCAATCATGGGCGCCGGGTCTGGCGCTCCAACACACTGTATGAGCCGGCTTGAAATGAAAGGGCCCGGAAATTCCAGGCCAGCCGGCGAGGTGACGAAGTGCTTCGTCGTGGTATCGAAACGAACCCCAGATTCTAACCGATCTGGCACGACAGTTGCTATTTCAGTTCCGTGACAGAGCGCCGAGCGGAGGCGCATGTGTGTCGGAAGCGCCACCCGTGGCGCTCCAGGCACAGGGTTGTCAGACGACTTTGTTGTTTCTCCGATAATTGCAGGTTTGTTGTACGACAACATGACTGGCAGAACGCGTTTTCAGGGAGAACAACGATGAATGAACCGTCCGGACGGAGAGGCAGCCACGAGGTCTGGGGAGCGCGCGCGTGAACAGCCGTGCCTTCTTCACCCACCGCAAGGTCGTCTTTCTTCTCGCTTCGCTGTGCTGCTTGCTGTGGGGCAGCGCCTATCCTGCCATCAAGAACGGCTACGCGATGTTCGACATCGCGCCGGGCGACATTCCCTCGCAGCTCGTCTTTGCGGGCTACCGCTTTCTCTTCGCGGGGCTGGTGCTGTTAGGGGTGGCGGCGCTGGGCGGGAAGAACGTCTTTCCTTTCGACCGGCGCACCGTGGGACAGGTGACCCTGCTGGGCCTGACGCAGACCAGCTTGCAATACCTGTTCTTCTACCTCGGGCTGGCGCACACGACCGGCGTCAAAAGCTCGATCATGAATGCCACCGGCACCTTCTTCAGCGTGCTGCTGGCGCACTTCATCTATCACAACGACCGGCTCAGCTTCAACAAGGTGCTCGGCTGCCTGGTGGGCTTCGTCGGCGTGATGGTGGTGAACTTTGGCAGCGGCCTGATGCAGTTCGACTTCACTCTCCTGGGGGAAGGCTCGGTGGTGATGGCGGCGCTCGTGCTGTCTGCGGCCAGCATCTACGGCAAGAAGCTCTCGCAGCGGATCGATTCGGTCGTGCTCACGGGCTATCAACTGGCGATCGGTGGCGCCGCGCTGCTGGTGATCGGCTTTGCCATGGGCGGAACGCTCGGCAGCCCGACGCCGGCTGCGCTGGCCTTGCTGGGCTATCTGGTCGTGCTGTCGTCCGCTGCCTTCTCGCTGTGGACCACCCTGCTCAAGTACAACCGCGTGAGCATGGTCGCGGTGTTCAACTTCATGGTGCCGGTCTTCGGCACCCTGCTGTCGGCGTTCTTCCTGAACGAGAGTTTCCTGGAATGGAAGAACGGACTGGCGCTGCTGCTGGTGTGCGGGGGCATCTGGCTGGTGACCCGCGACGAACTGCCGGCCGCGCGGCCAGCACTGAAGCCGCAATGACGCACGCTGCTTCGCGCTGAAGCGGACTTGCGAGCGCGGCTTCGGGGGCGCACCATGGGGGACCATCGTTCCAAGGAGCGCGGCCATGCAAGTTCAAGGATCAGTTGTTCGATCTTCGCGGGCCGACTGGTTATCTTGCGCTCGCACCCGATGGGTCGGATGCCTGCTCGCGGCAAGCGCCCTGCTCTTCTCCAGTCTTCCCGCCGCGCAGGCGGCCAATGCGCCGGAGAGTGCATCGTCCAACGCGCAGATCCGGGCGCTCAAGCGCGCGGGCGATGCGGTCGTCGCACTCAACGTCACCGCGACCGAAGGCGCCACCTCGGCTGAGAGCCTGGGCCAGCGGCGCTCGGGATCGGGTGTGGTGATCGGCCCCGACGGGCTCATCCTCACCATCGGCTACCTGCTGCTCGAAGCCGAAACCATCCAGGTGGTCACCCAAGATGAACGCGTCCTGCCCGCGCGCCAGGTGGCCTACGACCTCGCCACCGGATTCGGACTGGTGCGTCCGCTGGTGCCGCTGCGGGGTGTAGAGCCCGTTCCGCTGGCCGGCGTATCCAGCCTGAACACGGGGCAACCTCTGCTCGTTGCGACCGGCAGCAGTAGCGGCACGGAAGTGGGCTTCACGCGCCTGGTCGGCACGCGTGCCTTCTCGGGCTATTGGGAATATCACATCGAGGCGGCGATCTTCACGAGCCCGCCGGTTGCCAACCACAGCGGCGCATCGCTCTTCAACGCCGACGGCGAATTGCTCGGCATCGGCAGCCTGTTCGTGCTGGAAGCCGCCGGGCCGGAGCAAACCCTGCCCGGCAACATGTTCGTGCCGGTCGACCTGCTGCGCCCAGTCCTTGCGGAGATGCAGTCCACCGGCAAGACGCGCGCTAGCGTCCGGCCGTGGCTGGGCCTGTCATCGTCGGAGCGCGGCGGTCACGTCGAGATTGTTCGGGTCGATCGCTCCGGACCCGCGCTCGAAGCCGGCTTGCGGCCCGGTGACGTGGTGCTGGAGATCGACGGCATCCAGGTCACGACGCTGGAGGCTTTCTACAAGCAGCTGTGGAAGCGGCCGGACGCGGACGCGGATGTCGAACTGACCGTGCGGCAGGGGTCGGAGGTGCGCAAGATCAAGGTGCACGCGGTTGATCGGATGCAAACCCTTCGCAAGCCACAAGGCATTTAGCTCAAGCGATGCCAAGCATCTTTTTGTTGGCGGCCGTGTTGATCCCGCCGCCCGCGAAATCATCGAACGCGCGATCGGCCACGCGGATGATGTGCTGCGCGATGAACTCCGCGCCTTCGCGTGCGCCGTCCTCAGGATGCTTGAGGCAACACTCCCACTCCAACACGGCCCAGCCCGGGAAGTCGTAGGCCGCCATCTTCGAGAAGATCGCGCCGAAGTCCACCTGGCCGTCGCCCAGCGAGCGGAAGCGTCCTGCCCGGTTCAGCCAGGACTGGAAGCCGCCGTAGACACCCTGCTTGCCGGTCGGGTTGAACTCGGCGTCCTTCACGTGAAAGATCTTGATGCGCTCGTGATAGTGGTCGATGTAGTCGAGGTAGTTGAGCTGCTGCAGCACGAAGTGGCTCGGGTCGTAGAGCAGGCAGGCGCGGGGATGGTTGTTCACGCGTTCGAGGAACATCTCGTAGGTCACGCCGTCGTGCAGGTCCTCGCCCGGGTGGATTTCGTAGCAGACGTCGACGCCGGCCTCGTCGAATCGGTCGAGGATCGGCTTCCAGCGCCGCGCGAGCTCATCGAAGGCTTCCTCGATGAGGCCGGGCGGGCGCGGCGGCCAGGAGTAGAGATAGGGCCACGCCAGCGCGCCGGAGAAGGTCGCGTGGGCCGTTAGGCCGAGATGGGACGAAGCCTGCGCGGCGTAGTGCAGCTGCTCGACCGCCCACTTCTGCCGACGGACCGGGTCGTTGCGCACTTCGGCCGCGGCGAAGCCATCGAAGCCCGCGTCGTAAGCGGGGTGCACCGCGACCAGCTGGCCTTGAAGATGCGTCGACAGTTCGGTGATCTCGAGCCCATGCTTTGCGAGCGTGCCCTTCACTTCATCGCAGTAGGTCTTGCTCTCGGCAGCCTTCTTGAGGTCGAAGATGCGGCCGTCCCAGCTCGGGATCTGCACGCCCTTATAGCCAAGGCCCGCCGCCCAGCCGGCGATGGTGTCGAGCGAGTTGAACGGCGCGGTGTCGCCGGTGAACTGGGCCAGAAAAATGGCAGGCCCCTTGATCGTCTTCATCGCTTGTCTCCTGGTCAATCGGCGCAAATGATGCACTGATTTGCGTCGACGCAACGCGAGGCGTTGTCCGACACGCTGCGAAGCCCCACGGCGTGTGCGCATTACGCCGGAACGTTTCACAATGGGCGCTCTGTCAATCCGAGGGCGAAGCGGCATAGGTCGGCGCCCCGAATGCGATGTCACAAACGGTTTCCGGGCGTCTCAAGATCGGCCTGTCCGCCTGCTTCTCCCACGCCGACCCTGCGCGCTCCTTGTTCACCAACAAGACGCTGCAGTACGTGGAGCAGTCGATCGCCCACTGGCTGATGTCGGCCGGCGCGATGGTGGTGATGGTCCCCTGCCCGACGGGCGAAACGGCGCGCGGCGACACCAAGCTCTCGCACTACGCCGAATGGCTCGACGGTGTCGTGATGCACGGCGGGGCCGACGTCTGGCCTGGCAGCTACGGCGAGGTGCCCCTCAAGGACGCCTGGATCGGCGACCGCGTCCGCGACCTCTACGACCTCGCGCTGGTCGAAGCCTTCGAGCAGGCGGGCAAGCCCATCTTCGGCGTTTGCCGGGGCTTGCAGTTGATCAATGTGGCTTTCGGCGGCACGCTCTACCAGGACATCGAGGCGCAGCATCCCAATGCCCAGCGGCATCGCGATCCGGTCACCTACGACCAGAACTTCCATGAGATCCGCATCACGCCGGGATCACGGCTCTCGCACCTCTACCCAGACATGGAGACAGCGCGCGTCAACAGCATCCATCACCAGGGCGTGAAGGATCTGGCGCCCGGTTTCGAGGTCGAGGCCTGGAGCATTCCCGACCACGTGGCCGAAGCCATCCGCCGCCGGCCCGATCGCGGCCGCAGCTACATCGCGGCGACCCAGTGGCACCCGGAGTTCCACAACTACGGCGCGACCGACACGGTCGACGACACGGCGATCCTCGAGGACTTCCTGTGGGCTTGCGCGACGGCCAAGGTGAGTCCGCGCGGTCCGCTGCGCAGCGCGCCTGGCCGCATCCGCAACCGCGCGGCGCGGCTGCTGCGGCAGGCCTTGCTCATGAACTAGCGGCTCTGGTTCTTGTAGCCGCTGACGCCGGCATCGATCGTGCCGAACACGGTGATGCCGTTGCTGCCCGTGCTGCCGCTGGAGGCCGAGCCGCCGCCGGAGCCCGGCGCGGCGCAGCCCGCGAGCAGGCAAAGGGCCGCAGCGAACGAGATGGCAAAGAACTGCTTCATGCGAATCTCCTGTCTCTTCAGGCCAGATGTTTACCCACGATGCCGGCCAGCTCGAACATCGTGACCTGATCCTTGCCGAACACCGGCTTCAGCTTGGCATCGGCGTTGATGGCGCGCTTGTTGGCCGCGTCCTGCAGGCCGTTGGCCTTGATGTAGTCCCACAGCTTCTTGATGACCTCGGTGCGCGGCACGGGGTCCGCGCCGATCACTGCAGCCAGCGCGTCGCTGGGCTTGAGGCCCGCGCCCGGCTTGCGTGGTGCCTTGGGGGCGGCAGCCTTCTTTGCCGCGACCTTCTTGGCTGCCGGCGTTTTCGCCGCCGCCTTCTTTGCAGCGGCCGGTGCGGCCTTGGTGAAGGTCTTGCGCGGCGGGAACTTGCTGGTCCGGGGCTCGAACTCGAAGGTCACCTTGCCCTCTTCCTTGTTCCAGGCCAGGAAGGCCTTGAACGCACGGCGCGTGCGCATGGAGACGAACTTGTCGAGCAGGTCCGTCCTGCCGGTGGCGAGCAGCTTTTCGACCTGCGCGCGATCCACGGGCTGCTGCAGGATGATCTTGCCGGTCTTGAAGTCGCAGCTCGGGGTGGGCTGAGCTTCGGTCGGCACCGATTTCTCGCAGACGTAGTTGCTGCCGTATTCGAACACGCGCGAGGCGCATTTCGGGCACTGGCCGAGCGACTCCTGGCCGGCGAAGTCGACGATCTCTCCGGTCTCGGCGTTCTTGTCGTCGCCGAAGTCGAACTCCAGCTTCCAGTTGTTCGCCTCGTCGTCGAACTTGAGGACGATCTCCGAGGTGAAAGGCCAACCGGCCTTGGAGCGGAAGCCCTCCAGCGGGCCGATGTGCTTGTCGCGCAGCAGTTGCTCCGCCTCCTCCACTTCGAAGGTGCGGCCCGCGGGCGACTTGCCGAAGGAAAAGCCGCAAGGCTCCTGCCCGGGCTTGCCGGTGCAGGAATAGCGGCGGTAGTTCTCCTTCACCACGCCGCCGCAGTTGGGGCACGGCGTCGCGAGCGTGGCGTAGTCGCCGGGCACGGTGTCGCGGTCGTACTCCTTGGCCTTCTTGACGATGTGCTCCGTCATCTCGGCGATCTCGCGCATGAAGGCTTCGCGGCTGAGCTTGCCGTGTTCCATCTGCGCGAGCTTGTACTCCCATTCGCCGGTGAGTTCGGCCTTGGAGAGCTCCTCCACGCCGAGGCCGCGCAGCAGCGTCATGAGCTGGAAGGCCTTGGCGGTCGGGATCAGCTCGCGGCCTTCGCGATGCATGTATTTCTCGGCCAGCAGGCCTTCGATGATGGCCGCGCGCGTGGCGGGGGTGCCGAGTCCCTTCTCCTGCATGGCTTCGCGCAATTCGTCGTCGTCGATGGTCTTGCCCGCGCCTTCCATCGCGCCGAGCAATGTGGCTTCCGAATAGCGAGCGGGTGGCCGCGTCTTGAGGCCCTTGGGCTCGACGGACTCGACCTTCACCATCTCGCCGGGCTTCACCGGCACGAGGCGCTTGCCGTCCTTGTCGTCTTCCTTTTCGTCGTCCTGCGCTTCCTTGCCGTAGATGGCGAGCCAGCCCGACTTCACGAGCACCTTGCCGTCGGTGCGGAACGGGTACTTCTTGCCCGCGTGCTCGACCGTGCTGATGCGGGTCGTTACCTGGTATTCGGCGCTGGGGAAAAACACCGACATGAAGCGGCGTACCACGAAGTCATAGAGCTTCTGTTCCGCGTCGGAGAGGCCGCTTGGCGCTTGCAAGGTCGGGATGATCGCAAAGTGATCGCTGACCTTGGCGTTGTCGAAGATGCGCTTCGAGGGCTTCACGTAGTTGCCGTCGATGGCCTGCTGCGCGAAGGGCGCCAGGTGCCGCATCCCGCTGTTCGCGAGCATGCCCATGGTCTGCTTGACGACCGGCAGGTAGTCCTCGGGCAGCGCTCGCGAGTCGGTCCGCGGGTAGGTCAGCGCCTTGTGGCGTTCATAAAGGCTTTGCGCCAGCGCCAGCGTGGTCTTGGCGCTGAAGCCGAAGCGGCCGTTGGCCTCGCGTTGCAGTGAAGTCAGGTCGAACAGCAGCGGCGAAGCCTGGGTGGTGGGCTTGCTTTCCTCGGTGACGGCGGCGGTCTTGCCGCGCGCGGCCTCGGCGATCTCGCGGGCTTCACGCTCGTTCCAGACGCGGTCGGCGCGCTGCTCGGGATCGGCCACGCCGTCCGGTCCGGGCGGCGGCTTCTTCCAGTTCGGATCGAACCACTTGCCGGGGTACTCGCCCGCCTCGGCCAGGAAGCTGCCGTGCACTTCCCAATAGTCGCGGCTCACGAACTTGCGGATCTTCTCCTCGCGCTCGACCACGACGGAGAGCGTCGGCGTCTGCACCCGGCCCACGGTGGTCAGGAAGAAGCCGCCGTCGCGCGAGTTGAAAGCCGTCATGGCGCGCGTACCGTTGATGCCGACCAGCCAGTCGGCCTCCGAGCGCGAGCGCGCGGCATCGGCCAGGCCCTGCATCTGCTGCTCGCTGCGCAACTGGTCGAAGCCGTCGCGGATGGCCTGCGGCGTCATCGATTGCAGCCAGAGGCGCTTGACCGGCTTGCCCAGCGGCGACTTGCCGCCCGCGTACTGCTCGATCAGACGGAAGATCAACTCACCCTCGCGCCCCGCGTCGCAGGCGTTCACGAGCTGCGTCACGTCCTTGCGCTTGGCCTGCTTCACAACCGCGTTGAGGCGGGTCTTGGTCTTGTCGACCGGCTTGAGGTCGAAGCGCGGCGGGATCACCGGCAGGTTGGCGAAGCTCCACTTGCCGCGCTTGACGTCGAACTCCTCGGGCGCCTGGATTTCCACCAGGTGACCGACGGCACTGGTCACGACGTACTTTTCGTTCTCGAAGTGTTCTTCGTGCTTGTCGAACTTGCCCGCCACGGGCGTGAGCGCCCGGACGATGTCCTGGGCCACCGATGGCTTCTCTGCAATCACCAAAGTCTTCATCAACGATTCCATTCTCAAAAAATAGGCCGGCGCCGGGCCGCCCCGAGGCGGCCTGCGGCCCCCTCGGGGGGCAGCGACGACACGCAGTGGGGGAGCGTGGGGGCCACATCTACAATCTGGCGCTTCTCGCGTGCGTACGCGCACGCGCATGCGTACATATTCAAACTAACAGACTTCCGCGATGCCATCCAAATCCCCCGTTTCCGGCGGCCGCCGCATCCAGACGCGGCGCTCCGGCGTTCATGGCAACGGCGTCTTCGCCGTGCAGGATATAGCGGAGGGCGAAACGCTCATCGAATACAAGGGCGAGGTCATCACCTGGAAGGAGGCGCTGCGCCGCCATCCGCACGACCCGGCGCAGCCCAACCACACCTTCTACTTCCACATCGATGACGGCCGTGTGATCGATGGCGGCGTCAACGGCAATGCCGCCCGCTGGATCAACCATTCCTGCGATCCCAGCTGCGAAGCCGACGAGCAGGACGGCCGCGTCTTCATCAAGGCGCTGCGCAACATCGCGGCCGGCGAAGAGCTGAGCTACGACTACGGCCTAATCATCGACGAGCCCTACACGAGGAAGCTGAAGGCCGAGTTCCCCTGCTGGTGCGGCTCCGAAAGCTGCCGCGGCACGCTGCTCGCCCCGAAGTCCGACAAGGACAAGAAGAGCAAGAAGAAGGACAGGAAGAGCGAGAAGAACGGCGACAAAAAGGCCGAGAAAAAGAGCGAAATCAAGCTGAGCAAGAAGCTCGACAAGAACGGCGGCGAGGCCGGCAAGGAACCGAAGAAGAAGGCCAAGGCCGCCAAGGACGGCAAGTCCGGGAAAACCGGCAAGCGCTGATCATGGCCACGCCCTGGTTCGAGGACGAGATCGCGGGCGCAGTGGCGCCCCTTCTGCCTGGGTTCGCCGTCGAGGTCGTCCCCGAGATCGATTCCACCAGCAGCGAACTCATGCGGCGTGCCCGCGATGGCCGCCAGGCGCCGGTGCTGCTGGCCGCCGAGCGACAGACGGCGGGGCACGGTCGGATGGGCCGCGCCTGGCAAAGCGCGCAGAGCGATCGCGAACCCGCCACCCTGACTTTCTCGCTGGGCCTGCCGCTGGCGCCTCGCGACTGGTCGGGGTTGTCGCTCGCCGTGGGGGTCAGCGTCGCGGAAAGTCTCGACCCTTCGAACGCCGTGGGCCTGTCGCTCAAGTGGCCCAACGACCTGTGGTACCGCGAGCGCAAGCTGGTCGGCATCCTGATCGAAACCGCCACGCTCCAACAGGATGCCGCCGAGCGCTATCTGGTGATCGGCATCGGCATCAACATCGGGCCTCGTGACGCCACCGGCCTCAGCACACCGCCGGCCTGGGTGCAGGAATGGCGTCCGCTCGCCACCCCGGCCGAGGTACTGCGTGATATCGCGCTGCCGCTGGTCCGCGATATTCAGCTCTTCGACAAGGATGGCTTCGTGCCCTTTGCCCCCCGCTTCGCCGCGCGCGATGTCCTGCGCGGCCGCGAGGTCCAGCTCAGCGACGGCACCGAAGGCCTTTGCGAAGGTGTGGGCTGGGGCGGCGAGTTGCTGGTGCGAACGACTTCGGGCGTGAAGTCGATCATCAGCGCGGAAGTCAGCGTGCGGCCCGTGCGCACGCGACCATGATGTTGCGGCTGCTGGTCGTTGTCCTGCTGCTGGCGAACCTGGGCTACTTCGCCTGGACGCGCGGCGGGCTCGCCGTTTTCGGCACCGAGCCCGCACGCTTCAGCGAACGCGAGCCACAGCGCCTGACACAACAGGTGCGGCCGCAGATGCTGCAGATCCGCAAGGACGAGCCTCCGAAGCCCTAGGCGCGGGGCCGTTCGGCGCGGCGCTCGCTTTCGTTGGCGTCGAAGCGCAGGCTCACGAGCGTGCCCGGCGGGTGCTGACCCGGGTGCGCGTCTTCCAGACGCACCGTCGCGAAGTGCTGTCGCGCAATCTCCAGCACGATCGGCAGGCCCAATCCGGAACCGTCCGCTTCATTGCCCAGCACGCGGTAGAAGGGCTGGAACACCAGCTCGCGCTCGCTCTCGGGGATGCCCGGCCCGTTGTCCTCGACCTGCAGCACGACGATGCGGCCGAAGGGATCGGCCAGCACCCGCGCAGTGATCACACCCGGCCGCTCCGGCGTGGAGGGCGTGTAGTTGATGGCGTTGTCCAGCAGGTTGCGCACCAGCTCCTTCAGGAGTGTCGGATTGCCTTCGAAGGCCACGCCGGGCGCACCCGGCTCGGCGCCTTCATAGCCGAGGTCGATGCGCTTGTCGATCGCGCGCGGCACCGCTTCGCGCACGACTTCGATCGTCAGTCGTGCGAGGTCGCAGGGCTGCCGGCCGATGTTGGCGCCGCTGCCTTCCGCGCGGGCGAGCGACAGCAACTGGTTCACGGTGTGCGTCGCGCGCACGCTCGCGCGGCCGATCTGCTTGAGGGATTGCTTCAGTTCGTTCGCATTGGCGCCTTCACGCTGCGCCAGGTCGGCCTGCATGCGCAGGCCTGCGAGCGGCGTCTTGAGCTGGTGCGCCGCATCGGCCAGGAAGCGCTTCTGGGTGCCGATGGAGTCGTTGAGCTTGTTCAGCAGGTCGTTGACCGACAGCACCAGCGGCACCACTTCGAGCGGCACGGAGGACTCGTCGAGCGGGCTCAGGTCGCCCGGCCGCCGCTCGCGGATGCGCGCCTCCACCACCGACAGCGGCTTGATGCCGCGCACCAGCGCAAGCCAGATCAGCAGCACTGCCAGCGGCAGGATTGCGAACTGCGGCAGCAGCACGCCCTTGATGATCTCGGTTGCGAGCACCGACTGCTTCTCGCGCGTTTCGGCCACCTGCAGGAGCGTCAGCGGCGCGTCGAGCGAGGTTCCGGCGATCCAGAGCGAGGCGATGCGCACGGCCTTGCCATGGATCTGCCCATTGCTCAGGTAGACCACGCCTGGGATCGGAGGGTCGTCCGTGCCGGGAAACGGAATCTCGCGTTCGCCGCTGAGCAGCGTGCCGTGCCCGTCGAGCAACTGGTAGTACACGCGGTCGATCTCGTCGCCGCCGAGGATCTCGCGCGCCGGCTGCGGCAGCACGAACTGGATGCGCCCGTTTTCCACGTCGACAAGCCGCGCGAGGATCTGGATGTTGGCTTCCAGCGCGCGATCGAAAGGCGCGTTCGCGATGCCCTGCGCCACCAGCCACGTGACGCCGATGCTGACCGGCACCAGCAGCAGCAGCGGCGTGAGCATCCAGTCGAGAATCTCGCCGAACAAAGAGCGCTGAGCGCGCTGAAAAAGCTTCACGTGGCGCGCCCGCGGGCTTTGCGCGAAGCGCAGCGAGGCATCAGGAGGGAATCTTCTCGAGGCAGTAGCCGAGGCCGCGCACGGTGGCGATGCGCACCGGGCCCTTCTCGATCTTCTTGCGCAGGCGGTGGATGTACACCTCGATCGCGTTGAGGCTGACCTCCTCGCCCCACTCGCACAGGCGCTCGACCAGTTGGTCCTTGCTCACCAGGCGTCCGGCGCGTTGCAGCAGGACTTCGAGCAGGCCGAGTTCGCGCGCGGAGAGTTCGATCATCTTGCCGTCGATGGTCGCGACGCGGCCGGCCTGGTCGTAGACCAGCGGGCCGTGCTTGATTGCGTTGCTGGTGGCGCCCATGCCGCGCCGCGTGAGCGCACGCACGCGCGCCTCGAGTTCCTGCAGCGAGAAGGGCTTGGCCATGTAGTCGTCGGCGCCGTAGTCGAGGCCCTTGACGCGCTCCTCGACGCTGTCGGCAGCGGTCAGCACCAGCACCGGCAACTGCGAGCCGCGCGCACGCAGCCGCTTGAGGATTTCGAGGCCGTGCAGGTTGGGCAGGCCGAGGTCGAGAATTAGCAGGTCGAATTCGCTGTTGGTCATCAGCGCGGCATCGGCTTGCGAACCGGTCGCCACGTGGTCGACCGCCGAGCCGGAGGTGCGCAGGCTGCGCAGGAGGGCGTCGGCCAGCACCTGGTCATCTTCCGCAATCAGTATTCGCATCCTAGGTTCACCCCCAGCCTCGCCCACGTCGTGTGGCTCTGCACCCCCTCTCCGGGGGCAACCCCAGCGGCCCGGCGGAGCCGGTTCCGCAGGGTCCCTGGACTTGGTCGCGCCAATTCCCATCGAATTCTAGGCCGCTGCATAGGCTTCGAGACCGATGGTTACCACGGTGGCGATCTCGTCGCCCACGCTGGCGCGGAACTCCTTCTCCGCCTGTGCGACGGCGTTGCGGAAGGCCTCGAGCCAGGCCAGGCCATCAGCGGTGAAGAGCACTCGACGCGCGCGCGCATCGAGTGGATCAGGCCCGCGCGTCACCAGGCCCCAGGCCTCGCATTGGTCGACGAGCGCTCCCATCGCCTGCTTGGTCATGCCGGCGCGCTCGGCAAGTTCGGTCAGGCGCGAGCCGTCACGCGCGAGGTGGCGCGTGATGTGGATATGCGCGGCGCTTACCTGCGCGCGTGCCGCGAGGTTCGAGAGCGCGAGCGGCACCTCGGCGTCATGGGCCATCAACGCGAGCACGCGTTCGTCGAAACGGCGCATGGCATGGCCGAGCAGGCGTCCCAGGTGGGTTTGCCGCCAGGCTTCGTGGTCGATCGGGAAAACGGGGGCTGACATGGCGGCCAGATAGTAAAGCAAACTGACCAAAAAATGGGTTTACTCGCACTCATTGGCCCCTACACTACTGTTCAAGCATCCAGCCTGTAATTAAAAGCAGCGGGATGAATCCCACCCAACCCGTTGATATTCAAGGAGTTTTCCACATGGACGCAGTCGTCAAGGGCGCAAGCATTTCGGTCGCCAACAGCGAAAAGGCCAAAGCCCTCCAGGCCGCATTGGCCCAGATCGAAAAGCAGTTCGGCAAGGGCACGATCATGCGGCTCGGCGAAGGCGAAGCGCTGGAAGACATCCAGGTGGTCTCCACCGGCTCGCTCGGCCTCGACATCGCGCTCGGCGTCGGCGGCCTGCCGCGCGGTCGCGTCATCGAAATCTACGGCCCGGAATCGTCCGGCAAGACCACGCTCACGCTCCAGGTCATCGCCGAAATGCAGCGCCAGGCCGGCACCTGCGCCTTCGTCGATGCCGAGCACGCGCTCGACGTGCAGTACGCGCAGAAGCTCGGCGTGAACCTCTCCGACCTGCTGATCAGCCAGCCGGACACCGGCGAGCAGGCGCTCGAGATCGTCGATTCGCTGGTGCGTTCCGGCGCGGTCGACCTGATCGTGGTCGACTCGGTCGCCGCGCTCACGCCCAAGGCCGAAATCGAAGGCGAAATGGGCGACTCGCTGCCCGGCCTGCAGGCCCGCCTGATGAGCCAGGCGCTGCGCAAGCTGACCGCCACCATCAAGAAGACCAACTGCATGGTCATCTTCATCAACCAGATCCGCATGAAGATCGGCGTGATGTTCGGCTCGCCCGAAACCACCACCGGCGGCAATGCGCTGAAGTTCTACGCCTCGGTGCGCCTGGACATCCGCCGCATCGGCACCATCAAGAAGGGCGATGAGGCGATCGGCAACGAGACCAAGGTCAAGGTGGTCAAGAACAAGGTCTCGCCACCCTTCAAGACGGCCGAGTTCGATATCCTGTTCGGCGAAGGCATCAGCCGCGAGGGCGAGATCATCGACATGGGTGTGACCGCCAAGATCGTCGACAAGTCGGGCGCCTGGTACGCCTACAACGGCGAGAAGATCGGGCAGGGCCGCGACAACGCACGCGAGTTCCTGCGCGAGAACCGCGAGCTGTCGCGCGAGATCGAGAACAAGGTGCGCGAATCGCTGGGCATTCCGCTCCTCCTGGCCGAGGCGCCCGATGCACCGGCACCGGTCGAGAAAGAGAAGAAGTAAGCCTCGATCGGGCTCGCGCCACCCGTCCCCAGCGGCGGGTGCGCTTCGATACGCAGCGATTCAACGTACCCCATGGCCTTTGCCGCTCCATCTCTCAAGGGGCGCGCGCTGCGACTGCTGAGCCAGCGGGAGCATTCGCGTGCCGAACTCGAACGCAAGCTCGCGAAGTACGAGGAACAGTCGGGCGATCTGGCACGCGCGCTCGACGAACTGGCTGCAAAGGATTTCATCAGCGAGGCGAGGGTGGTGCAGTCGGTCCTGCATCAGCGCGCAGCGCGCCACGGCGCGGCACGCGTGCGCCAGGAGCTGCTGCACAAGGGCATTGCGCCCGAGGCGGTCGCCGAAGCGGTCGCCAGCCTCCAGGGCAGCGAGCTCGATCGTGCACGTGACGTCTGGCGCCGCCGCTTCGGCGAGCTGCCGCAGGATGCGGCGGAGCGCGCGAAGCAGACGCGATTCCTGCTGGCCCGCGGATTCGCCGGCGCCGTGGTCGCAAAGGTGCTGCGTTACGACCCGGACGAATGAGGGCTCAGAGCCCCAGCATCAGCTTGAGGTTTTGCACCGCGGCGCCGCTCGCGCCCTTGCCGAGATTGTCCAGACGGGCGATGACGACCGCATGGCGATGGTCTTCGTTAGGGAACACGCGGATGTCGAGCTGATTGGTGTCGTTGAGCGACAGCGCATCGATCTTGCCGTCCTCGGTGGGCGGCAGCACCTTCACGAACTGTTCCGGCGTGTTGCTCCTGGCGTAGTGCGCGGCCAGTGCGTCATGCAGGTCGCTGGCCTTGGGGCGGTCGGGCAGGTCGTCCAGATGCAAAGGCAACTGCACTAGCATGCCCTGCTTGAAGTTGCCGACGGAGGGAATGAAAACAGGCCGGCGCGTGAGGCCGGTGTATTTCATGATCTCGGGGATGTGCTTGTGCTTGAGCCCGAGCGCATAGGTCTCGAACAGGGGCGCCTGGCCGCTTTCGTACGCCTCGATCATCGAGCGCCCGCCGCCGGAATAGCCGCTGACGGAGGGGAGGGCGATCGGAAAGTCGGGCGGCAGGAGCCCGGCGTCGACCAGCGGCCGGACGATGGCGATGGCGCCGGTGGCATAGCAGCCGGGGTTGGCCACGCGCTCGGCCTTGGCCACGGCGTCCTTCTGCCCGGCCGCGAGTTCGGGGAAGCCGAACACCCATCCCGCAGCCGTGCGGTGCGCGGTGGAGGCATCGATGATCTTGGGGCGGCGACCTTCGAGTTGATCAATTAGTGCGACCGATTCGCGCGCGGCATCGTCGTGCAGGCACAGCACGACCAGGTCGACGCCGGCCATCAGTTCGCGCTTGGCGGCGATGTCCTTGCGCAGCTCGGGCGCGATGCTGACGAGTTCGATCTGCGGCATCTTCTGGAGCCGCTCGCGGATTTGCAGGCCGGTGGTGCCGGCTTCGCCATCGATGAAGACCTTGACCATGACGGGGAGCCTCTGGGATGCTTCTGGAGAAAGTACGTATTGACCACAGCGACGGATTTGCCGTTGGTGCGGCGCACCATGATACAGTCCTCTGCTGTCCGCCGCCCCCGCCCTCTGGGCGCCGTGGCCCGTGGGCAACAGCCAAATTCTCCCGTTCTCTAAACCTCGATCCGAGAGACATCCTCATGAAGATTCACGAGTACCAAGGCAAGGAAATTCTTGCCAAGTTCGGCGTGCCTGTGCCGCGCGGCATTCCGGCGTACACAGTGCAGGAGGCGGTCGAAGCCGCTCAAAAGCTCGGCGGCCCGGTCTGGGTTGTCAAAGCCCAGATTCACGCGGGTGGCCGCGGCAAGGGCGGTGGCGTCAAGGTCGCCAAGTCGATCGAAGACGTCAAGAAACTCGCTGGCGACATCCTCGGCATGCAGCTCAAGACGCACCAGACCGGCCCTGAAGGCCAGAAGGTCCGTCGCCTCTACATCGAGGACGGCGCCGACATCCAGAAGGAATACTACGTCTCGGCCGTGACCGATCGCGCCACCCAGAAGGTGGCCTTCATCGCTTCGAGCGAAGGCGGCATGGACATCGAGGAAGTGGCCCACTCCACGCCCGAGAAGATCATCACCGTCTACGCCGACCCGAAGGACGGACTGACCGATGCGCAGGCCAAGCAGATCGCCGACGGCATCGGCATGCCGGCCGATTCCACCGCCCAGACCGTGGACATCCTGAAAAAGCTCTACGCCTGCTACATGGAGACGGACGCCTCGCTGGTCGAGATCAACCCGCTCAACCGTGACAGCAAGGGCAAGGTGATGGCGCTGGACGCCAAGTTCAACTTCGACAGCAACGCGCTGTTCCGCCACCCCGAAATCGTGGCGCTGCGCGACCTCGACGAGGAAGACGCGGCCGAAGTCGAAGCCAGCAAGTTCGACCTCGCCTACATCAGCCTCGACGGCAACATCGGCTGCCTGGTGAACGGCGCCGGCCTCGCGATGGCCACCATGGACACCATCAAGCTCTTCGGCGGCGAGCCTGCCAACTTCCTCGACGTGGGCGGCGGTGCCACCCCCGAAAAGGTCACCGAAGCCTTCAAGATCATGCTGAAGAACAAGAATGTCGAGGCCATCCTCGTCAACATCTTCGGCGGCATCATGAAGTGCGACACCATCGCCACCGGCGTGATCGCAGCCTGCAAGGCCGTGAACCTGCAAGTGCCGCTGGTCGTGCGCATGAAGGGCACCAACGAAGTCGAAGGCAAGAAGCTGCTGGCCGATTCGGGCCTGCCGATCATCAGCGCCGACACCATGGCGGAAGCGGCCCAGAAGGTCGTGGCAGCAGTCAAGAAAGCCTAAGGAAACGTCATGTCGATCTATATCAACAAAGACACCAAAGTCATCACGCAAGGCATCACCGGCAAGACCGGCCAGTTCCACACCGAGAAGTGCCAGGAATACGCGAACGGCAAGAACTGCTTCGTCGCGGGCGTGAACCCGAAGAAGGCCGGCGAGTCGATCTTCAACATCCCGATCTTCGGCTCCGTCAAGGAAGCCGCGACGCAGACCGGCGCGACCGTGTCGGTGATCTACGTGCCGCCGGCAGGCGCTGCCGCTGCGATCTGGGAGGCCGTCGAGGCCGACCTGGACATGGCGATCTGCATCACCGAAGGCATCCCGGTTCGCGACATGCTCGAAGTGCGCAACAAGATGAAGGCCAAGGAAGCCGCCGGCGGAAAGAAGACGCTGCTGCTCGGCCCGAACTGCCCCGGCCTGATCACGCCCGACGAGATCAAGATCGGCATCATGCCCGGCCACATCCACCGCAAGGGCCGCATCGGCGTGGTCAGCCGCTCCGGCACGCTGACCTACGAAGCCGTGGCGCAGCTCACCGAGATCGGCCTCGGCCAGTCGTCGGCGGTCGGCATCGGCGGCGACCCGATCAACGGCCTGAAGCACATCGACGTGATGAAGGCCTTCAACGAAGATCCTGACACCGACGCGGTCATCATGATCGGCGAAATCGGCGGCCCCGACGAAGCCGACGCAGCCCGCTGGTGCAAGGACAACATGAAGAAGCCGATCGTCGGCTTCATCGCCGGCGTGACGGCACCTCCCGGCAAGCGCATGGGCCATGCCGGCGCGCTGATCTCCGGCGGCGCGGATACCGCGGATGCCAAGCTCGCCATCATGGAAGAATGCGGCTTTACGGTGACGCGCAACTTCTCGGAGCTCGCCAAGCGCCTCAAGGCACTTCTCTGATTAGCTCGTTATCTCGCTGACCACACAAGAAGAAGGCGCCCGCAATTCCGATTGCGGGCGCTTTTTCAATCTATAACAGTGGAATAGAGACATGGAATATCTGCAAACAGCGGACTTCTGGATCGGCCTGCTCAAGATCGTCTGGATCAACATCATTCTTTCCGGCGACAACGCCGTGGTCATCGCCATGGCGGCCCGCTCGCTGCCGCCGCAACAGCAACGCACGGCGGTGCTGTTCGGCTCGGGCGCAGCGGTGGTGCTGCGTATCATCCTCACGGTGGTCGCGGCCAAGCTGCTGGCGCTGCCTTACCTGCAGATCATCGGCGGCGCGCTGCTGCTGTGGATCGGCACCCAGTTGCTCAGCGAAGAAGAAGACGGCGAGGGTGAAGACAAGGAATACGGCAGCATGCTGGCCGCGGTGCGGACCATCCTCCTGGCCGACCTTGTCATGAGCCTTGACAACGTGATCGCGGTCGCTGCGGCAGCTCAGGGCAGCATGGTGCTGCTGATCCTCGGCCTTGCGATCAGTATTCCGTTGGTGATTTTTGGCAGTACGCTCATGATCAAGCTCATGGAACGTTTCCCTATCATCGTCATGCTCGGCGCCGCCCTCATCGGCTGGGTGGGTGGCGAGACGATCGTGAGCGATACGATCCTGCGCGACGTGCTGGTGGCGAAGCCCTGGCTGCACTACGCGGCCGCAATGGCCGGCGCGGTCTTCGTCGTGGCCGTGGGCCGCTGGTTGCAGAAGCGTGCGCGCACCCAGCACTGATCGTCTGCATATCAACTGATTGAGTCATGGCAAATCCCGGCGCACCCGTTTCCACTGAATCCGGTGTGCAGACCTGGGATTTCGCCGCGCTCACCGATCCGGGCAGGGTGCGCGCCAACAACGAGGACACGATCGCTTTCGACGCCTCGCTGGGGCTGGTCCTGCTGGCCGATGGCATGGGCGGCTACAACGGCGGCGAAGTCGCGAGCGGCATGGCCATCGCGTTGCTGCAAGCCAGTTTCGGTCGTTGGCTCGCGCACGCAGGGCCCCACGCCAACCCGAAGGCAGTGCGCCGCGCCCTGCAGGCGGGCACCGACGAAGCCAACGCGGCAATCCTCGAAGCCGGCATCGCCAACGTGCAACTCCAGGGCATGGGAACCACGCTGGTGCTGGCCGCCTTCGGTCCGCAGCGCGCGATCATCGGGCATATCGGCGATTCCCGCTGCTATCGGCTTCGCGGCGAAAGATTCGAACTCCTCACACGCGACCACTCACTCCTGCAGGAGCAACTCGACGCAGGTGCGATCACGCCCGAGCAGGCCGTCCAGTCGCCGCATCGCAACCTGGTCACGCGTGCGCTGGGCATCGAGCGCCACGTCGAACTGGAAATGCACGAGCACAGCGTGAAGCCTGGCGACCTTTTCCTGCTCTGTTCCGACGGATTGAGCGAGATGGTGTCGGACGCGCAGCTTTTCACACTTTTGTTACAAGATATCGATTTGCCGGAGAAAGCAACACTTTTGGTTGCAACTGCCAACGAGAATGGCGGCCGGGATAACATTTCGGTTGTCCTGGCTCGGGCAGGTGGGAGCGAGACGCCCGAGGTCCCCGGATAGCAAGCTCAAGGAATCCACCCACCGCAAGGGCCCGCTGTGAATAAAAAAATGAGATTCAGGAGTCGGCCATGCCGAAATTGATCGTTTCGATCGACGGTGTCGTCATCAAGGAGGTGACGCTCGCCAAGGACCGCACGACGCTCGGGCGGCGGCCGTACAACGACATCGTGGTCGACAATCTGGCGATCAGCGGCGAGCATGCCGTGCTGCACATGATCGGCGGCGATGTCTACCTGGAAGATCTCAACAGCACCAATGGCACCTACGTCAACGGACGTGCCATCAAGAAGCAGGCGCTCGAACAAAACGACGTCATCGAGGTCGGCAAATACAAGGTCCGCTACGTGGCGGCGTCTGGCGCTGCCGACAGCGGGACGGCGACACGCACCGTCGTTGCTCCAGCGCCCTCGGGTCCGATTCCCCTTTCGTCTGCGCCCACGGTACAGGCACCGCTTGGCGGCGGCACTGCGGGTGTCGCGGTCATCCGCGTGCTGTCCGGCTCCGGCGCTGGACGCGAGCTTTCCCTGCAGAAGGTCGTCACCACCATCGGCAAGCCCGGCGTGGCCGTTGCTGCGGTCACCCGACGTTTGCACGGCTACGTGGTGGCGCCGATCGACGGCGGCACTTCGCTCAATGGCGAACCTCTCGGCAGCGAGGCGGTCGCCCTGCAAGACGGCGACGTGCTCGAGCTCGGCGGCACTCGGATGCAGTTCGTCGTCAGCTGATCCTTTACCTCCGCCCTGGATGAGCGCATGCGAGGCGCGATGAACGCGCTGCGCCAGCGCTGGGCGCGGATTGCCGTCACGCTTCTGCCCATCGCACTCGTCGTCGCGCACGTGGTGGGCGTCTGGCGCCTTCCGCTCCTGGAGGAACTCGACAATTTCATCTACGACGCGCGTCTGCGGGCGACCATGCCGCGCACCATGGATTCGCGCGTCGTCATCCTCGACATCGACGATGCGAGTCTCCAGCAGCTCGGCCAATGGCCCTGGCGGCGCGACCACCTCGCCCGCCTCACGACGGAGGTCATGGACCGTCAGCAAGCCACTGTGCTGGGCTTCGACATCCTGTTTGTCGAGCGCGATGAAAGTTCAGGGCTCGACGTCCTGAGGCGGCTGGCAGACGGACCGCTGCAGCACCAGATCGGCTTCGCCGAGGAAATCAAGCGCCTCACCGCTGAGCTGGACCATGACGCAGCCTTCGCCGATGCGCTGGCCGGACGACGCGTTGCGCTGGGCTTCTATTTCACCCAGAGCGTCGAGCCACGCGCGAACGGCGTGTTGCCAGCGCCGCTCCTGCTCCCCGGAGCGTTCCCTGAAGGGCGCGCCTACGCGACGCACTGGAACGGCTTTGTCGGCAGCATCCCGCAGTTGGGGGAGGCCGCGCCCGCGGCCGGATTCCTCAACGTGCTGCTCGAAGCGGAGAGGGACGGCATCGTTCGATCGGTGCCCCTGATTGCGCGTTACACCGGCACCCAGGCGCAACCTGGCTATTACGAGTCGCTGGGGCTTGCCGTCTACCGCCTGGCCGTTGGAGCGGACACCGTCACACCCGTATTTGCACCGGCGGGTGCGAACGCCGGTCCGCCATCGCTCGTAGCCCTGCTGCTGAAGGCCGGCACGAAGTCACTGCGAATTCCGGTGGATTCGAGCGCCAGCGCGCTCGTGCCGTTTCGCGGCGCAGGCGGCCCGCGCGGAGGATCGTTCCGGCACATCTCCGCGGTTGACGTCATCCGTGGCGCCTTGCCCCCCGGCGAGTTGAAGGACAAGGTGGTGCTGGTCGGCTCCACGGCGCCCGGATTGGAGGATCTGCGATCCGCACCGGTAGGCTCAGCTTATCCCGGCGTCGAAGTGCACGCCAACATCGTCTCCGGCTTGCTCGACGGGCGAATGCCCGTGGTACCCGATTACGCGCTGGGCTACGAGCTGGTCACGGTGCTCGCAGCCGGCCTGATCCTGGCTTTTGGCCTGTCGCTGAGCGCCGCGCCGCGCGCCGTGCTCATTGCCGTGGCCGCGACCGTTGCACTCATTGGCATCAATACATGGCTATTCATCCAGGCGGGTCTCGTGCTGCCGCTGGCATCCGCACTCGCGGTGGTCGCACTGGCATTCGTCCTGAACATGAGCTGGGGCTTCCTCGTCGAAACCCGCGCCAGCCGGAACCTGGCCAACCTGTTCGGCACCTACGTGCCGCCGGAACTGGTGAACGAGATGCGGGCCGATCCCGAGCGCTACAGCATGCGCGCCGAGAGCAAGGATCTCACGGTCATGTTTTGCGACATGCGCGGCTTCACCAAGATGGCCGAGCAGATGGCGCCCCTCGACCTGCAGGACTTCCTGAACGCGGTTTTCAGCCGGCTGACGGAGGTCATCAGCGCGCACCGTGGAACCGTCGACAAGTACATGGGCGACTGCGTCATGGCGTTCTGGGGAGCGCCCGTCGACATGTCCAATCACGCCGATCTGGCCGTGCGGGCTGCCGTCGAGATGGCGGCCGCCGTGCGGGAGCTGAATGCAGCGCATCGCCAGAACGGCCGGCCCGAGATCAGCATCGGCATCGGCATCAATTCCGGGGTGATGAGCGTGGGCGACATGGGCTCGGCCGTCCGGCGCAGCTACACCGTCGTCGGCGACGCGGTCAACCTCGCGTCGCGCATCGAAGGCCTGGGGGGACGCTACGGCGTCGAAATCGTGGCGAGCGAGGCCACGCAGCGACTCGTCCATACCTTCGTGTGGCAGGAACTCGATTGCGTGCGGGTGCAGGGTAAGGTGGGCACGGCGCGGATCTTCACCCCTGTCTGCCGCCGTGTCGACGCCGTCCGGAGCCAGTATGCCGACCTCGAACGCTGGAATGGAGTCCTTTCGGCCTACCGGGCACAGGATTGGGAGCAAGGTCAAGCTATGCTTTCGCCCCTCATTACTGTGGATGCCAAAAAAGTCCTTTACCTGCTATACGCGCAGCGTTTAGCCTCGATGTCGTTGCAGCCCAAAGATCCGAACTGGGATGGCGCAACCCGGTTCGAAACAAAGTAACAGCCAGCCCTCGGGCTGGCAGATGAAGGGTCTCGCGAAAATGCAGGTGCGTGTGTTGGGGTGCTCAGGCGCCATCGCCAAGGACTGCCGCACGACCTCCTTCCTGGTCGATAGCGACCTGCTGGTCGACGCCGGCACCGGTGTCGGCGACCTCACCCTGGACGAGATGGCCGACATCGACGACGTCGTGCTCACCCATTCGCATCTCGACCACGTCGCCGCGCTCCCCCTGATGATCGACGCCGTCGCCAGCCGCCGCACGCGGCCGCTGCGCGTGCACGCGCTGCGCGCGACCATCGAGGCGCTGCGGGCCCACGTGTTCAACAACGTCATCTGGCCCGACTTCGCGAGCATCCCGACCCGGGAAGCGCCCTTTGTGTGCTTTCATGACCTGGTGATCGGGCAGCAACTGCAGATCGGCAGCCGCAAGCTCAAGCACATCGAGGTGCTGCCGGCCGTGCATACGGTGCCGGCCTGCGGGTATGCCGTGCGTTGCGCCCAGGGCGGGCCGAACTGGGTGTTCAGCGGCGATACCGAGCGGAATGCGCCGTTCTGGGAGCGTGTGAATCAGCTCGACGTGGCGATGCTGGTGATCGAGACGGCGTTCAGCAACCGGGAGCAGGCGCTGGCGCAGCGGAGTTTGCATCTCTCGCCGGCGACGCTGGCCGGTGAATTGGCGCAGATTGCCGACGGGAAAAACTATCCCATCTACATCACACACACCAAGCCGGCTGAAACGGTCGAGATCATGAGCCAGATCGATGGCCTGACGGACGGGCTGGAAACACGGGGGCAGGATATTCGGTGGCTGCAGGCGGCGGAAGTGCTCGAGGTGTGACCACGATTGCTCGGCGGGTGACAAAAGTGTCAGGCTGCGCATCACCATTACGCATACGGCTGCTGCTGGTGGCGGCACAGTGGACTTGACCCCGCAATCGGGCGGTGTCGCCTTGGCCGGTCTTGCCGGCACCGCTCCGACCACGACGACCCCTGGGTCTGGTGGTAGCTCGACGGTCCCCACCGGTGGCTCGATCACCTGGCAATGCCGTCCGGGAGCAACTGGCACGCCGATGCCTGTCAAGTTCCTGCCTGCTTCTTGCCGTCCGTAATCGCCACGCGATACACGAAACAGCCGCCTTCGGGCGGCTTTTTCGCGTCTGGACGATCCCACCTTCGGATTTTTGAGGTGCCTGGTGACGTCTTTCCCAAATTCCGGACCTTTCAAAACTGGAGGTAAGGCGGCTTTTTCGGCCGGCCCGTGAGGGCAGGAAGGAGAAGCGATGAAGAGGTCGAGATTCAGCGAGGAGAAGATCGCCTACGCGCTGCGGCTGGCCGAGTCGGGCACGCCGGTGATCGATGTGAGCCGCCAGATTGGCGTGTCTGAAGCGACGTACTACACGTGGAAGAAGAGTTCGGCGGTCTGGGCGGCATTCACGCATCCGGGAGATCGCGATGGACCGGCCGAGATCTGGCTATCTGCGCGTGCTGGCATGCTCAAGTGCGAAGGTTGGTCGATTGCCAAGAAGCGGGTCTATCGGCTGGAAGGCCTGCAGCTTTGCATGAAGGTCAAGCGCCGCAAGCGCACCTGCAGTGGGGTCGACCAGTGCCGGCCACAGGTCCGAACCAGCACTGGAGCATGGACTTCGTACACGACCAGATGCTCGATGGCCGAGCATTCCGTGTGCTCACGGTGATCGATAGTCGCGAGGGTGTGTCTCTAGAGGCCAACTTCCGGCTGACAGGTCAATGTCGGGAAGGCGCTCGACTAGGCTGCAATCGAGCGTGGGTGTTCCAGGGCGATCACGGTGGACAACGGCACGGAGTTCACCTCCAAGGCGCTCGATGAATGGGCCTGGCGACGCGGAGTGAAGCTCGACTACACGAGGCCCGGAAAGCCCACTGACAACGGGCTGATCGAGTCGTTCAACAGTCGTTTGCGAGACGAGGTCCTGAACGTCAACGAGTTCATTGCGATGCACGGATGCGCGGGAGAAGTTGAAGGCTTGGCAGCATGACTACAACCATCACCGCCCGCACAGCTCACTCGGCCACCTGACCCCGAATGAGTTCGTCCAAAAGAGGTCAGATCAAGCAGCCGAAAACCGCCCGACTCCAGTTTAGAAATTACCGGATAAGGGGGAGACGTCAACGCGCTCGTCGACTCGTCGTCTTCTGACCTGGCTTTTTTGGGGACGTGCTCATGGCGCCACAACGGCTTTCAACACTCAGAGACTCACCTCGCTCGGCCCTTTAGGCCATGGCTTCCAAACACCGTGTTCTCCTGACTTGGGCTGCCTCGTGGCGTTGAGTGCATTCGCATTAATTCGTGATCACTTCCCGCCACATGATCCGAGTCGGATTCGTTGAAGACGGTATCGCCACGTCGTAGACCTTGGTCTTCGCGTCAGACGTGCGCACGAGGATCTTCACCGTCCCGTTGGGCAGCCCTTCGGGCTGCACACGGCTCGCCAACACATTGCCGACGTAGCGGCTTGTCAGGTTCGGTATGGGTTTGCCGCTGCTGTAGTTGATGAAATAGAGATTGGAACTCCCTCCCGGCGCACATTGATCGCTCGAAGGTATGTTCGTCGTGAACGCAAGAACACCCTGGAACAAAACCGGACTCGTGTAGGAGCGCTCGCCTGCGGGTGTGGTCGCAAAATCCAGTACCCAGCCCTTCTTGGTCGCGAGATCCACCGGATTGCTGGTCACATTGATGTTGGTGCCGGACGCCACGGCGGTCTGCCGTACGAGCTGAGTGCGTAGCGGTGCGATCGTCGGGGTGGTCGACTTGTCGTCCAGCAGGCCGTACATCGATTGCGCCCGGGTGGCGCTCGCCTTGGCGCCAGATGTGCCCGGGATATCAGTCGTTCCGAGGTAGGACCCGGTACCCACGAAGACCATGCGTTTGTCGTTCACGACCCCGAGCTCCGGCGTTCCGGTGACGGGTTGTGCCGCGCCGCTGGCGTCTACCAGCGTTGCCAGCAGCTTCACGTTCCAATTGGTGGTCGACGCATCAGACAGGTCGAAGCGCCAGACATTGCCAAGCGTGTCGCCACCATAGACGTAGTCGGCGGTGTCGTCGACCCCCGGGTTCGCCAGGAAGGCGCTGATCTTTGCCAGCCCGCTGGGGTCTGCGCTTGTTCCGGCACCGGTGCTGATGTCCTTGATCAAGGCACCCGTAGCGGTGTTCAGCACGTAGAGGTGGCCAGCGCCATCGCCCCCCGTCGTGGAGCCGTTGTTGTAGCCCGAAGTCACCAGGGTGACCCAGCCCGCTGCCTTGGTCTTGACGTTGAGCGGCGAGCCATAGGTGTAGCCGATGTTGTTCTTGACTGCCGCAGGTGTACTCGCGTTCGGAAACTCCCACATCACCTTGCTCGCCACCGTGCCATCGGAGGTGGCAGTCGGGTCGGTCACATTCAGCGCGTAGTAGCCCCTTCCACCCTTGGCGAAGCCTCCGACCAGGACGGTGGCCCAGCTTGCGGCGGGCGGTGTAGGTTGGTTCGCCTGCGTATTGCTGAGATCCACGTCGGTCGCCGTAGGCGTTCCATTCACATAGAAGCGGTGCTGAAACAGCGACTGCTGCGTCAGACCGACCAGCGAACTTGTCGAGGTGTAGGTAGTTGAAAGATTGGCGTCCAGCAAGTTGCCGGGCACATAGGCCCACAGTTCGGCGCCAGTACTTGCGTCGAAAGCGTGCAGCATGCCGTCATTGGCGCCCTGATAGACCACCTTGGTGCGAGTGGCCGCAGTGCCTGCCTTGAACGTGGCATATCCGGTATCGGTGTAGCTCGAGCGCGGCGCGGACACGTAAGTCGGCTCGGCATCCACGATGTCGCCCAGCACATGGGTGCGCGTCCGGTAAGGCTTGGCGCTATCGCTGCCATCACCCTCCTTGCTTCGATCTCCCCGCAAGTAGGAGATCACCGCCGCATTGTCGGTCGGGCCAGGCGGGGTGCTCGGAGAGTTCAGCCGCGACAGCTTGGCAGCCAGGCCGGTCGCAGTGAAGGGCACTCCGGCACTGCCGTCGAAACTTGCGATATAGCGCGAGCTGAATGTCTTGCTGTCCAGCAGTGACTGAGCTGACCAAAGCGCCGTGTCGCTCAAAACGCCAGTATTCAGATCGATCGCAAAGGCCTGAAGGTCGCCGTACCACGCACCAGAGTTGAAGCTGGAGGCAAAGGCCGAGTTGTCGCCCGATCTGACATTCGGATTGCTGACGGCCACGGAGGCGGCCGAGCCCGTACGGTTGACGATGTCGTTGAGGATGGACGAGAGTGCCGTCTGCAGCTTGGCTGGGTCTTTGGTATTGAAATATTTCCCGTGGCCGTTGAGCGCTGCGTGCCAGAGGTCATCAATGGCGGTCGCGGTGTCAGCCACCGGAGTGGGCCATTTCCCCGTTCCCGTTGGCGCCGATGTAAGGGTGCCGCTCGCGCCGAGACCAATGGTGAAGGTCGTCATGTGCTGCCATGTGGCCGGATCGGAGGCATTGGAGGTTACTTTGCCTGCCGAAGAACCCGTGAGGTCGGTGATCCAGTACTTCATCGCCACGTCGGCAAGAGTGTCGGAGGCCGTATTTCCGTCATAGAAAGGAGCAGGGAAACGCTGGTCTTTGACCAGTGGCGCGCCCGCGACCGGATCATTGATGGTCGCACCGTTGTCAGGATTCACGTAGACGTTGGCGGGCAGAGTCGGGACGGTGGTGTCCTGGTCATCCGCTGACGTGATTCCGGTGCCATTCCAATAGCCATCCGTCGAGAGGATCGAGTAGTTGGGCGTGCAGGCGAGGGGGACTGTTGTGCTTCGGCTTGTAGTGGTCGCGCCGGGCATGGTTCCACTCTTGAAATATCGACCGGCGCGGTCGAGTGCGGCGACCAATGGCGTGCCGCCGTTCGGATTGATGGAATGGAGCTTTGAGTACCAAGTATTCTTTTGGGTGCCATCGAAATCAGACAAAGCAACAAAATTCACCGCAGAGGTGTTGTTGTTTGAGTTGTTGTCGTTGATCGTGGCAAAACCTACACGAGACTTTGCGTCGAGAGCAGAAAAGGCGAGCCCCAATGAGGACTTCGCGGTCAAAATGCGGGTACGGTAATAACTGAACCAGTTCGCGAAATTCTGAATTTCTTGGTCGTAGCTGCAGGATGTGACGGTTGAATCGCCGCAGTCGGTTCTTGTGGCCGCCTTGGGGAACGGGGCCGAAGTACTGATAATTTCTTTCCGGTCGTAATTGCCATCAATGTCTTGGCCTGAACTCCCGTTTTCCGTCCCGGAGCCTTTCCACGCGTAATAAAACGCGTAGCGGGCATATTGGGTTGTTTTGGAGGTGGTAGTCGTGGACGAGCAGCTGTTATTGGTTGCGAAGCTCGCAGCGTCGTATCGCGGTAGAGAGGGAGCATTCGAATCGTTCCAGCACGATGCGGTCAGATCCACGGTGCCAGTAACGCCCGATTGGGTCGGATACGGATCGATTCGTGCGCTTGCTTTCGGGCTGTTACCCATCGATGACGTAGACGTTGTGGCGGCGCCGTCGTATTTCACCCCTGGCAAATAGGTAATTCCCGGGTTGTAGTAGAGCTGATTGAAAGATGGCGAGTAATAGGCTCGCACGTCTTTCCTGCCGTTCGTATATTCGGCGGTTGCGTCGCCCCCCGTAATCGAACCCCACTCCATACTGCCCGAGTTATCGAGTGTGAAAAGGACGTTCGGCTTGACCCCGCTCTGAACCGCCAGCGGAACGTCCGTCAGGTCGGTCGTCGCCGCGAAGGCCTGAAAGGGCTGCGCAATCAGCGAGAGCACCATCATTGAAATGATGCCGGTCGAAGTTTTTTTGAGTGCTGGATACATGGTGCGTACTCGTTGTTGTTGCGGCCGTACTCAGCCGTACGGCAGTTCGATCGTTGTCTGGACGATGCTGCTGGTATTGCGCGGCCCCTGGACGCGCACAGTCACCCGGTAGTGGATGGTGGGCCGCGTGGGCGGCGGAGGCGCCAGGCTTCCGAAAACGTTGGTGGTCTGCGCGTGGCTGCTGGTGTTGTCGTCCACCGAACCACCGCCGGCAGAAAACGGCTGCCCGGCCACGCACTTGCTTGTGAGCAGGGTCAGTGGGTCGGTGAGCGCCGGGGCGGTCGTGCACAGGCGATCGATGACGTACTGAACACGGTAGGTGGATTCATCGGTGCAACTCACGGCGGCGGTGCCGCCCGCAGTGTCGTAGCAGAGCACGTTGGCCCAGTTGATCGTGCTGGGCACGCCGTTGGCGTCTACCGCCTGCATCAGGCGAAAGTACCTGTTCGCAACGTCCGCGTCGGCCACGGCGAGCGCAGGCAACGCATTGAAGGCGCGTTCGGCGCCAGTATCGGCAGCATTCGTGGTCGCGTTCTTGAACGCGACATTGCCGGATATGACGCTTGCGGTGTCGGTGGAACGCAGCAGCGCTGCCGCCGCGAGCGAAAGCGCCAGGAGCGCGATCAGCGCGATGAACACGATGACGCCGCTCTGCGGCTTGGCACGGCGGTGGCGCAGGGCCGAGGCGCGGACCCTTGGTCCCGGTAGGGATGAGGCGAGATTCATGGCAGGTTGGCCCAAAGAACGTTGCGAAGCGGCACCACGGTCTCGAAGGTGCGGTAGCGGTAGCAACGCCAATTGGGGTCGTTGCTCAGGTCGATGGCCGGGCCGCCCGGCCAACTCGCGGGTGCCACGGTCGTAATCGCGCATGCGGTTGCGCCATCGGGCAGTCTTTCCCTCAGCGGGCTGCGGACGACCACCGCTATGCGCACGGCCTTGATGCGCCTGACGTCCGCCAGCAGGGGCGTGGCCCAGTTTCCTGCGGCTCCCCCGCTGGTCGCGCTGACCCAGTTGTTGACAACCTGGCTGCCGGCGTCGCTGATGCCGTATTGGGCCTTGAGGCTGACGACGTTGTTGGACAGCTGTACCTGGGTGGTAGAGCTGAAATAGTCCTGGGAGACCAGCGAGCCGTTCACTACCGAATACGTGCGCTGCGTGAGTGCGCCCACGTCGAAGATGCGGGGATTCGTGCTGTACGAAACCGGCCAGCCCTGCGCCGTCATGTAGGCCGCCGGGGGGTTGTAGGTGGGTTGCGCTGCAGTTCCTGTGGCGGTGTCGTGCGAGAGGATGAAAGTCGTCGGGCTGGCCGGGTTGGCCACGCTGCCGGTGATGCGCGCCAGGGCGCAGTCGCCGCTGTCATCGGTCACCCATACGAAGCCACCTGTGGACGAGAGTCCCACGGGTGTGGTCGGCTGAAAATTGGCGGCCGCCGTGTTCGGAGGATTCGCGGTGACGTTCTGCAGCAGCGCGTCAAGGACGTTGGCACGCACGGAAGTGCCCCAAAGCAGGGTGATTCTGTCGGATGCGCCCGCCGCGGTGCCGCCATCGGTGATGCGCACAGGCGTGCCCCCGAAGTCGGGCACAGGGCCGGTAAGGGTGCCATTGCTGAAGTAGGCGAAGTACCTCCCGCAATTCATGACGCGAGCCGATGGCATGCCCCAACCCGCGGCGCGAATGTCCCGCTCCATCGTGGTGAGACTGAAGATGCCGTTCTGCTGTGTGTCCGCACCGGACGTGGTCGTGCGCTTGATCCCTTCGTTGGTCGCGACCACCTGGTAGATGATGATCGTGACGACAAGGCCCACCACCATGCCCACGAGAATTTCGACGAGGCTGAATCCTCGCTGGCGCTTGGCGTGCTGAAGTGTTGACATGATTTCAGCCTTGAATCTGCGTCGTGAGCGTGAAGTTGTGAGGCGTCGCGTCTTGCGGACCTTGCCAGCAGAGGGTCAGGGTGATGGCGTTGCTCGGCCCGACGACGATCTGTTGCTTCAGGTCGGTCGCGCCGGGCAGTGAACCCGGGTTGGTCGGGTCCGACAGCCCGCTGAGCCAGCTGGTCACCGCCGCATTGCCGGTGGCGTTGGTGCCTGAACTGCAGGGCACATCCGCGGCATTCAACGCATACGTCGGCACGTTGAAGCGGTCGACCCACATCTGCCCCACGATCTGGTTGGCGAGCAGGCTCGCCTTGGCACGGTAGTCGGCGTCGCGCACCGTTCGGATTGCGGTCGCCTGCAAGCCTACGATGCCGAGGATCGCGAAGGAAAAGATGGCAATGGCGACGAGCGCTTCGATCAGCATGACGCCGCGCTGCGATTGGGGCTGCTTGCGCGTGGCTCGGGGAGGCAGCTTGTTTTTCATAGACAACCTTGGGGATTCGTCGCCAGGGTGAACGCGGGGTCGCAGAGCCTGGCATCGCCGCCCGGCGCGAGAACAATCGACAGCGTGCGCGTTCCGGTGCCTCCGGTGACGTCGATCTTGCGTACGGTGGTCGCCGTGGTCAGGCGTCCAAGTCCGGTGAATGCAACGTTCGCCGGCATGCCGGCACCCGCGGCAGCCACCGTAGCGGTCACGTTGGTTGCGGTGCCGATGCGGGCATTCGACGAAGCGGACCTTTCCCTGCGGGTCTGGACCTGCTGATCGAACACCGTCGGCGTGGCCGTCGCGGCGGACATGACAGCCCAGTCCGTGCCGCCTGTCACCGCCGTGCTGTTCGAGGTGTTGAGCAACTGGAACTGGATGTTGGTATTCCGACGTATGGCTTCGGCACGGGCGAGTTGCAGACCGTTCAGAACCGACTCCGCAGCGGCGCGGACCTGGGTGTTCCGGATGAAAGTCGTGTAGCTCGGGTACGCGAAGCTGAGCAGCAGGGCGAACAGCGAGACGGCCACCATCAACTCGACCAGGGTGAAACCCTTCATTCGAGCGCGCACGACGCGTTTCATGGCTTGCGAAGGACCCAGGTGGTCTGGGCACCGCTGAAATTCCAGGCGCAACTCGTGCAGGTGGTGCCCTGGTTGTTGCGTTGGTCGATCGTGTAGGCGAGGCCGGTCGTCAGACTGCCCGTGGCACCGGTGGCTGTCGCTGTGTACGTCTGGCCCGAGTTCGCCGTGGCGCACGTATAGGTAAAGCGCGCACTGGCCGGAGTTGGCAGCGCAACACCACAGTTGCCGCCCGCAGCGTAGGTGCGGTTGTCCTGGTAGTACTGCTCCATCTGCGTCCGATAGTCGGCGAGATTCGTGGGCGCCTCTTGGGCCTGACCGCGTCGCTGATAGTCCGTGTAGCTCGGATACGCGATCATCGACAAGATGGCCACGATGGCGACCACCACCATGATTTCGATCAACGTAAAGCCGGACTGGGGCTTCGGATTCGATGACCGGTTACAGAAACTGGACGGGTTCATAGGGGCTTGGTTCTCTGGCGAGTTGGGCTGCAGGCGCAATTTCTACAATGGTCACAGATTGTCACAGGCTGCACGAATCCCAAAAGCCGTTCGGCATGCGGACGTTGCCGCTGGTCGGCGGCGGAGACTTGGTGCTAAGGATTGGTCAGGTCGTGGACTGACCGAACGACAAGCACATGCCTGCCGACCGCGCTCTTTGATCGCGGTAGGAGGCTCTTATGTGGTTGCAGACGCGCGGCACGCGCGCGGGGACGCCCGTCCCAGAGTGTCGAGAAGCTGGCTCAGCCCTGCGCGTCGCCGGCGGTATAGCTGCCTGACTTGCCGCCGTGCTTCTCAAGCACATGGACGTCGGTGATGCGCATGCCCCGGTCCACGGCCTTGCACATGTCGTAGATCGTCAGCAGCGCCACCTGCACCGCGGTCAGCGCTTCCATTTCCACGCCGGTCGGGCCCACCGTTTCGACCGTCGCCGTGCAGCTCACCTGGGGCAAACCGCCCTCGGACAGGGCGAAAGCCACCGCCACGCGCGTCAGCGCAAGCGGATGGCACAGGGGAATGAGGTCACTCGTCTTCTTCGCGGCCTGAATGCCGGCAATGCGCGCAACGCCCAGAACGTCGCCCTTCTTGGCGGTGCCCGATTCGATCAGCGCCAAGGTGGCTGCCTGCATCTCGATGCGCCCGGTCGCCACGGCCACGCGGTGGGTGGCCGGCTTGGCGGCCACGTCGACCATGTGCGCCTGGCCCTGGGCGTCAAAATGTGTAAGGGAGCTCATCTGTGAACGTTCGGCGAAGTGCCGCATCATACGAGGCCGAACCATTGACCAGGAATGTTGCGGGTGACTCCAGTTTTCCACTCCACCGGCGCGCCTCGGCCCGCCTGGCGCCTCTTGCGGAGCGTGTGCGCCGCCGTGGTGATCGCCGCGCAATTGGCGCTGCCGGCCCCCGCCCTGGCCCAGCTGCCGGGCATGGGCGACGGCGGCGAGATGACCGCCAGCGCCGAGCGGCATCTCGGTGACCAGATTGCACGCGAGCTGTATCGCGATCCGGACTACATCGACGATCCGGTGCTCGCCGAGTACGTCGACGACATCTGGCAGCGGCTGCTTGCGGCCGCGCGCACGCGGGGTGATCTCACGCCCGAACTCGACGAACGATTCGCCTGGACGGTGGTGCTCGGGCGCGACCGCAGCATCAACGCCTTCGCCCTGCCGGGGGGTTACCTCGGGGTCAACCTGGGCCTGATCGCGGTGGTGGGCAGCCGGGACGAACTCGCCACGGTGCTGGGACACGAGTTGTCGCACGTCACGCAGCGCCATATCGCGCGGAATATGGCCAAGCAGAGCAAGCAGATGCCGCTGATGCTCGCCGGGCTGATCCTCGGCGCGATCGCTGCCAGCAAGAGCCGCAGCCCCGATGCCGGGCAGGCGATGATCATGGGCAGCCAGGCCGCATTTGTCCAGAACCAGCTGAGCTTTTCGCGCGACATGGAGCGCGAGGCCGACCGCGTCGGGTTCGGTGTGATGACGCAGGCCGGCTATGCGCCGCAGGGTGCAGCCGCGATGTTCGAGAAGCTGCAGTACGCGTCGCGGCTCAACGACAACGGGTCCTATCCATACTTGCGCAGCCACCCGCTCAACAGCGAGCGGATCGCGGACATGCAGGGTCGCTTTCAGTTCAAGGCCGGAACGCCGCCGGCCGCGCTGCCCCTTGCGATGGATCACGCCATGATCGCCTCCCGGGCGCGAGTGCTCACGCGCCCGGGCGTCGACGTGCTGCGGCTGTGGGTCGACTCCGCCTCGAGCGGCGAGTTCGCGAAGAGTTCGCCCGCGCAACAGGCCGGCACGCTCTACGCGGCAGCGCTGGCGGCCAGCGAACTGCGCGACTTCAAGGCAGCCCGCGCGCTGGCGCAGCGGCTCGTCACGCTCACGGCGGGCAATGCGCCGTCCTCTCGCCTCGCGCGACTACTGTCGGCCGAGATCGAACTCGCGGCGAATGCTGCACCTGCCGCGGCGGCGCTGCTCGATCCCAAGGCCAAGGACCGGCCCGAGATGTTGTTGTCCGCACAGGCTGCAGTTGGCATGCGGAATTCCGCGCCGATGATCCAGCCGCTGCGTGATTGGGTGGCCGTCCATCCGCGCGACGCGTCTGCCTGGCGCACGCTGGCCAATCTGTACGGGGCGCAGAACGACACGGTCCGCGCGGTGCGCGCGGATGCCGAGGCCAACGTGGCGATACTGGATTATCCGGGTGCGCGCGATCGTCTCCGGGCCGCTCAGGATCTGATTCGCAAGGGAGGCGTGTCCGTCGATCACTACGAGGCGTCGATCATCGACACGCGCGCACGCGCAGTGGAGGTGCTCTTCAGGGAGCAGGCGGCCGAGCAGCCGCTCAGGTAGGGGAAAAGGAAAGCGCGCGGCGTGAATGCGCCGCGTCGCAATGCTTCAGCGCTTGGAGAACAGCCCGCCCAGCGCGGATTCGATGACCAGTCCCAGCAGCGAATAGATCAGCGAGCCAATCAACGCGGCGACGAAACCATCGACGTGAAAGCCCGGCAGCAGGCCGGACGCGGCCCAGAACAGCAGGGCGTTGATCACGAACAGGAAGAGGCCCAGCGTGACGATGGTGACCGGTAGCGTCAACACCACCAGCACCGGCCGCACGAACATGTTCAGCAGGCCGATCACCGCTGCGGCCAGCAGTGCCGAGGTGTAGCTCGTCACCTGGACACCGCTGTAGAAGTAGGTGACTGCGAGCAGCGCGAGCGCGCTGAGCAGCCACTTGATGAGCAGTCGCATTCAGGGAGTCGCGCACCTATTCCGACAATTCGTTGGCCAGCATGAGCAATGCGCCCATTCCGACCACGGCGCCTGGCAAGGCCCAGCTCGACTGTCCGGGAGGCGCGACGTCGGGTGCCACGGGCTCGAGGTCGACTCCGATCTTGGGCCGACGCGCATCGACCACCTGGGCCGCGCCGTGTTCCAGCTTCAGACGCTTGGTCAGATCGGTCAGCGGCCCCTTCGCGAGGACCGGGATTACCTGCCCGCCTTCATGGGCCAGCAGTGGCAGCAGTTGATCCTGCACCTTTGCGAACCACTTGGCACGCCAGTTCTCACGCGCACTGTGGCTCACCCACTTGCTGATGCGGTGCGTCATGCGAGGGGCGCAAGCCACCAGCACCCATTGGCGTGGCCCGCCGCTGCCCGCTTCCGCCGCTGCGACCTTGGCGAGAAACTCGCGCGCATAGGCCGCATCGTCGACGTACAGAATGATCTTTTCCATAGGTGCTCCTTCTTTCATTGGTTGGAGTGGCAGAGGCAACGGGTCGGAGATCAGGCAGTCACGGTTTCAGCAGGCTTGGGACGACGTGCCGCAACCCATTTGCCGATAGCGAGCACCAGTAGCGCACCGAAGACACCGGCAGCGTAGCGCACCACATCAGTTTGCGGCAGTTTCGGCACCCACGTCCATGCCGCGGCATTGGCAACGGCCGGGTCCGACACGGCCATGGTGCCCGCGATCCAGCCCAGAAGCATGCCGCCGAGCGTGATGATGATCGGGAAGCGGTCCATCAGCTTGATGACGAGCTGGCTGCCCCAGACGATGATCGGGATGCTCACCAGCAGGCCGAAGATCACGAGCGGCATCTGGTGGCCTTCGCCGGCACCTTGCGCGGCGCCCGCGATGGCGATCACGTTGTCGACGCTCATCACGAGGTCAGCCACGATCACGGTCTTCACGGCGGCCCAGAGCTTGTCGCTCGCGGTGATGTTGCCATGTGCGTCGTCATGCTCGGGCGCGAGCAGCTTGACGCCGATCCACACCAGCAAGAGGGCCCCGGCGAGTTTCAGGAAGGGGATCGCAAGCAGTGTGAGCGCGAAGAAGATCAGGATCACGCGAAGCACGATGGCGCCCGCTGTGCCCCAAAGGATGCCCTTGGTGCGTTGCGCCGGTGGCAGCTTGCGGCAGGCCAGCGCGATCACGACGGCGTTGTCGCCACCCAGCAAGATGTCGATCATGATGATCTGACCGACAGCGACCCAGAACTCGGGGGTCATCAACAGTTCCATAAAGTCCTCCATTCAATTCGAAACCGCCCATGCGGGTCGGATGAAGCGGCTGACTGAGGATTCGGAAACCCCCAAGGAACTTGCAATCGCTTCGATCAAACCAGCACGGGTTCAAATCGAAGGTCTTGCTCGGCAGCGCGATGGCTGCCCGACAGGCCGGAAGTGTTGTGTGCTTCGTATTGACGACCTGACGATGTCCGCTCTCGACAGCGGACGGGAGCTACTCCCCTTCGTGGGCGCGATTAGAGCATCGAGGCCGTCCTGTGGCAACCCGCGGTCGCCGGCCATTCAAGAAAAAGGCGCTGGGAACCCCTGTCAACACAGAGATGATTGCTATCTATTTAATAGCGCCCAATTCCTTCGCCGGTTGCGGGACTTTGGCGGACTATGATGCCCGCTCGCATTTTTCGTCCCCCCATGGCCGCCATTCACATCACCGACATCGAGGCCGCCATCAACTTCTGGCGCGACAGGAAACCTTCACCCGACGGCATCACGCTCGCGCCCGAGTTGCGCGCGTTGGCCGAGGTCTACGCGCTGATGGTGTTTCATCACGAGGACGAGGTCGACGAGGTCGGCTTCCCGTCCGAGGCCTGGGCCGCCTGGCTCACGTGGTACCACAGCACTCCCGACACGCCTTGCATCGCGATCTGCTCCACCAGCCAGGGCGACGACGAGTGCAAGGGCTGCGGCCGGAGCTTCGGCGAGGTGCAGCATTGGCCCGCGATGTCGCCGGCCGAGAAGCGATCGACATGGCGCCGCATCACCATGAAGGACAGCGCTTGGCGCTTCAATAAGTACGCCGAGCGCGCACGCGAGGCCGAGCATGTGTGGCCCGACGACGATTCCGGCGAAGCGGTACCGGACAAGTCGGACTGACGGACTGACCCTCGCCATGCGCCGCCTCGTGCAAGCCCCCAACCTGGCCATCGCCACGCTGTGGGTGCATGTGCTGCGTGAGGATGGCGTCGAGGCTTCCATCCAGCGCGAGTACCTCGGGGCCGCGGCAGGGCAGTTGCCGCCCGACCAGTGCCTGCCCGAAATCTGGGTCGAGGACGACGAGCAGTACGCGCTCGCCGAGCGCCTGCTGCACGAATTGCGTCATCGCCCCCAACGTCGCTGGCATTGCGTCTGCGGCGAATTGGTCGAAGGCGGCTTCGAGCAGTGCTGGCACTGCGGCGCCATGATGCCGGTGGGGTAGGGGTTGAGCCCTATCTCAGTTCGAGAGGCTCGATGTCGATGTTGTGCGTGCCGTCGCCGAGCATCAGCGCGCCCTCCTGGATCGTCGCCTGCAGTTGCATCGAGCGTTGGGCGAGCGCCGCCAGCGACTGCGAGGCAGCCGTCGGTACGCGGAACACACTGAGGTTCTGCGGCCGCGTCAGCTTGTTCTCGATGCCGCGCCACCAGATATCGGCCGCATGGCTGAAGCAATAGACGATGACTTCATCGGCCTTGCCGCAGGCCTTGATGATGGGCTTGTCTTCCGGCTGTCCGACTTCGATCCACAACTTGACCTCACCGGTGAAGTCGCGCAGCCACACGTCGGGCTCGTCAGGGTTCGACAAGCCAGCGCCGAAGGCCAGCGTGCCGTCGCCGTTGCACACGTCCTGCAGCTTGTACGCATTGAGCGCGAGCGCAGCCAGGCGGATCATCATCCGCTCATCCGTTTCGCTGGGATGGCGCGCGAGCGTCAGGGCATGGTCGGCGTAGTAGTTGTGATCGATGTCGGCGACGGCCAGGTTCGCTTTGAAAATCGTGGACTTGAGCGCCATCAGACCCGCCGCGCCAGTTCGGCCGCCTTGCCGATGTAGCTCGCGGGCGTCATGGCCAGCAGGCGCTCTTTTTCCTCGTCAGGAATGGCGAGCGACCGGATCAGCCCATGCAGCGCCTCGGCCGTCACGGTCTTGCCCCGCGTGACTTCCTTCAGCTGCTCGTAGGCTCCTTGCACGCCGAAACGCCGCATCACGGTCTGGATGGGCTCAGCGAGCACCTCCCACGACGCGTCGAGGTCGTCGGCGAGCGCCTCCTCGTTCAGTTCGAGCTTGCCCAGACCCGTCGCGAGGCTGGCGTAGGCGAGCGCCGCGTAGCCGAATGCCACGCCGATGTTGCGCAGCACGGTGCTGTCGGTCAGGTCACGCTGCCAACGGCTGATGGGCAGCTTTTCGCTGAGGTGGCGCAGCACCGCGTTCGCCAGGCCCAGATTGCCTTCGGCATTCTCGAAGTCGATCGGGTTGACCTTGTGCGGCATCGTCGACGAGCCGATCTCGCCCTTCTTCAGCCGCTGCTTGAAATAGCCGAGGCTCACGTAGCCCCAGATGTCGCGCGAGAAATCGACCAGGATGGTGTTGATGCGCGCCACCGCATCGAACAGTTCGGCCATGTAGTCGTGCGGCTCGATCTGGATGCTGTAGGGCTGGAAAGTGAGCCCGAGGCCCAGCGGCGCCGGTGTTTCGACGACCTTTCGGCTGAAGGCTTCCCAATCGAAGCCGGGCCATGCCGCCATATGGGCGTTGTAGTTGCCGACGGCGCCGTTCATCTTCCCCAGCAACTGCACGGCTGCGATCTGCTCGCGCGCCTTCGCCAGACGCACGGCGACGTTGGCGAGCTCCTTGCCCACGGTGGTGGGGCTCGCGGTCTGTCCGTGGGTGCGGGAGAGCATCGACACGCTGGCGAACTTGCTCGCCATGTCGCGCAAGGTCGCGATCAGGCCATCGATGGCCGGCAGCATCACCTTTTCGCGCGCCGCCTGGATCTGCAGGGCATGGCTGGTGTTGTTGATGTCCTCGCTGGTGCAGGCGAAATGCACGAACTCGGAGGCCGCGAGCAGCTCGGGACGGGCCTCGAACTTCGATTTGATCCAGTACTCGACGGCTTTCACATCGTGGTTGGTGGTCTTCTCGATCTGTTTGATCGCGACCGCATCGGCCTCGGAGAAGTTGGAGACCAGGCTCAGCAGGTACTTGCGAGCACCCCCGGTGAGGGGCTTGAATTCGGCGAAGCCGCAGTCGGAGAGCGCGATGAACCACGCCACCTCGACCTGCACCCGCCGGTGCATATAGCCCTGTTCGCTCATCAGCGGACGCAGCGCCGAGAGCTTGGCCGCGTAGCGGCCGTCGAGGGGAGAAAGTGCGGAGACGGTGGAGAAACTCATGGGCGAATTTTAGGTTGCGCCCCGCAGGAGGCAATTTCAGTCCTCCGGCGCGTCCCGAAAGTAGGCGATCCGCTCCGTGGTCGCCGGGTGCGAGGAGAAGGCGAGACCGATGGCGTCGTCGCCGCTCCGTGTGCCGCGTTGCGCCGTGTCGCGCCAGTGTTCGATGGCCTCGAAGAAGGCGACCATCGCGCGTGGCGGGATGCCCGCGGCGCGCATCAGGCGCAGCGACTCGGCGTCCGCTTCGCGCTCCGCATCGCGCGAATAGCCGAGCGAGGCAAGCACGACCGGCGCGCTGCTGATCAAGGTGCCGTAGTCGCCGACCGCGACCGACGCCGCAAAGCCGATCGCCGAGACCTGCACGAGCTGCCGCATCGCGTGGCGCTTGCGGACATGGCCGAACTCGTGCGCCAGCACGCCGAGCACGGCGTCATCGTTGCCCGGCATCAACGCGACCAGTTCGTCGGTCAGCACGATGGTGCCCCCCGGCAGGGCCAGCGCATTGGGTCCCAGCTGCCGGCCCTGCTCGCGGCTGCGCCGGAATTCGAGCCTCCATGCCGGCGCATCGACCGCATGGGCCGTCTGCACCATCCGCGTGAAGGATTTGCGGATGCGTTCCTGCTCCGCCGGGGCGAGCGCGCCGGGCTGGAGCAGCGACTGGTCGAGTGATTCGAGGACTTGCTCGCCGATCAGCGCGTCGACGCGCTGCGGCACCATCGCGGTCACGCCGCCTGCCACCCAGGGGAGGCCCCATTGGTACATCGCAGCGATGGCTCCCACCAGCAGCACGAAAGCGACGGCGACTCCGCGCCAGCTCTGCTGGGCACGAACCACCCAACTTTCGCCGCGGCCGAGCTGCGCGACCCATGCATCCCACGCGGAAGTGTCGAGCGCCTGCACGCTGGCGCCCTGGGGCAGGCGGGCGATGCGGCCTCCGTGGCGGGTCCGCTCGGGCCAGCGCACCTGGGCGAGGGAGACCGTCAATGGCGGGAAGGTCTCGCCCGGCATGGGGGCGACCGTCAGGGCGTCGTCCTGCACGCACAGGCGCGCCGCATGCGGCTTGCTGCTGCAGCCGTCGAAATAGCGGACGTCGAGGTCGTTCAAATCCCGATGTCCAGGCCGAACAGGTCTGCGGCCATGTCGCCGGCGGCGCCGGGGTTTTCACGTCCCGCCACTTGCATGATCTCATCGAGTGAGATGCGCGTCCGCAGTTCGACGGCGTCGAGCTGGGCCCGGCGAGTGTTCACCACCGCGAAAGGCCAGTAGAGCCCGAGCGTCAGGATGATCAGCAGGTAGTTCTTGCATTGCAGGCGCAGGAAGCCCGGCAGGCGCAAGCCGCTCTTGAAACGCAGCACATTGTTTCCCGTCTTCGACCAGATCAGGTTCTGAAGCCGCACCTGGAGGTAGGACTTGGGAAGGATGTTGAGCAGCAGGATGCCCGCGAATCCCAGCACCACGGACAGTGAGATGAATCCCGCGCCGACTCCGATGCGCTTGCCCGTCAGGATGAAGCCGCCGATGAGGATGCCGGCAGCCAGCAAGGCCAGCAGCGTGACGCCGATGAGCTTGATGAAGATCCCGTAGAGCACGCCCACGTCGGCTTCGAGGCGGGTCTGCAACTGGCCGATCGCGTAATTGCCGTGCTGATAGCGCCTCACACGCCAGAAGAAATAGGGCAGCCCCGCGAAAAAGGCCAGCATCCCGATGCCGATCAGCCCGGATGCCGCGGGCGGCATGCCGCGCGGTGCCATGACGCCGGCCACGGCAACGGGAAGCAGTGCCAGAGCGAGCGGCGGCAGCATGCAGGCATACGCGCCGGGCAGGTCGCCTGCGAAATGAAAGCGCAAGCCGCGCCAGCTCGTATTGGCCAGACGGAAGCGCATGGCGGCACGGAACAACGCCGGCCACAGCGCCACGAAGGCCAGCGCCGCCAGCAGCGCGGCCCAGCCGGAGAAGTTGCTGCCGACCGAGTAGGTGATCAGGAACAGCGCGGCGACCATCGTGCCGCGAAGCATCTTGCGGGGCTCGCCGTGGAAATCGAGCGCATCGCCGTCGACCCAGGTGTTGCTGTAGAAATACTTGAGCTTGCGAACCTTGGCCCACGGAAGATAGATCCCCAGCGTGACCAGAATCAGCAGCAGGTTCACGATCCAGATGCGAAAGTATTCGCTGCCGGTCGCCGTGAATTCGATCGGATGGCGATGCGGGACGCTCGCGCCGGGTTCCAGATTCACTTTCGCTCCATCTTGTCAATGATGGGGCTGGATTCTGCATTGCCGCGTTCCCCTAGAATCAAAGCGCTACAACGATGACCCTGATGGGGGGAAAGCTCGCATGAAACTGATCGGATCCGCTGCCAGTCCTTACGTGCGCAAGGTACGCGTGGTCATGGCCGAAAAGCGGCTCGACTACCAGTTCGTGATCGAAGACGTCTGGTCTGCCGACACCACGATCTCCAGCGCCAATCCGCTCGGCAAGGTGCCCTGCCTGATCATGGACGGCAGCGAAGCGATGTTCGATTCGCGCGTGATCGTCGAATACCTCGACACCCTGTCGCCCGTCGGCAAGCTGATTCCGCAGCAGAGCCGCGAACGCGCCGAAGTCAAGACCTGGGAAGCACTGGCCGACGGCGTGATGGATGCCGGTGTCCTGTGTCGCCTCGAGGCGACCTGGGTGCACCGCGCAGACGGCGAGCGCAGCCAGGCCTGGATCGACCGCCAGCGCGGCAAGGTCCTGGCTGGCATCGCCGCCATGGCCAAGGGCCTTGGCGACAAGCCCTTCTGCAGCGGCATCCACCTGAGCCTGTCCGACATCGCAGTCGGCTGCGCCATCGGTTGGGTCAGCCATCGATTTCCCGAGATCGACTGGCGCAGCGACTACAGCAACCTCGCCCGCCTCTACGACAAGCTCATGCTGCGCCCCAGCTTCGCCGACACCAAGCCCTGAACGACCCGGCACACAAACAGAAAAGCCCCGCACTGCGGGGCTTTTTTCGTGAAACACCGCGGATCCGGCTTTGCCGGTCCGCAGGTGTTGCCCCCGGTCAGGGGGTAGGCGGCTACACGAAGTGAGCAAGCCTGGGGGCGAGTAATAAAAACGTTGCGAGGCGCCCCAAGACGAAGGAGGGAGGGAGGGAGGAGGAGAAGAATCGCCTCGGGATTTCAACCCGGCGGGATCGCCAGGAAGACCTCGCAACATGAAAACGGTCGGGCTGTCCAAGCCCGAACCCGTATGAGGCCGACCCGGGCGGCCCGGTTCCCTCGACAGTGGTAAGCGTTTGTGACGTCCTCAGCCGATTCAGCTCGGACCCAGCGCGCTTTCGACTGCCCGCACGAAGGATCGATCATCCGGCGCCGTCATGCTCGAATACGAGTCGATGACCTTGCCGTCGCGGCCGATCAGGTACTTGTAGAAGTTCCATTTCGGCGTCGTGCCGGACGTCTTCGCCAGTTCCTTGAACAGCGGATTCGCGTCGATGCCCCGCACGGAGGATTTCGCGAACATCGGGAATTTGACGCCGAAGGTACTTTCGCAGAATTCGGCGATTTCCTTATTGGAGCCCGCCTCCTGCGCGAAATCATTCGAAGGAAAACCCAGCACCACCAGTCCGCGCGATCGGTACTTGCTGTCCAGCGCCTCCAGGCCCTTGTACTGAGGCGTGAATCCACAAAAGCTCGCGGTATTCACCACCAGCACCACCTTGCCTGCGTATTGGCAAAGCGGTTGCGGTTTTTCGTCCTGCAGTCTCGGAAAAGTGTGCTGCAGGATGGCCGGACAGCCCGGTGCCGCCGTCTGCGCACTGGCGGCGGCGGGGGAGAGCGAGGCCACCACGATCGCAATCGCAGGAAGAAAAGGCACTGTTGGCCGGATGGGGATTTGCATGGTGTTTTTCCCTCTGTCAAAGAGCACGAAACCGCGCCGTCGAGGCGAGCGTATACGCATCATCGCGCCCTTGTCACGGGTGCGCCAAACCAGCCGACTAAAATCCGACGGCTCAAGAAAGACACCAATGCTCTACCCGGAACTCTTCAGACAACTCGAATCCGTCCGTTGGGACATGGACAAGGATATTCCGTGGCAGTCTTTCGACGCGGCCCTGCTCTCCGAGGAGCAGGCCAAAACCATCAAGATGAACGCGATCACGGAATGGGCCGCCTTGCCGGCCACCGAGATGTTCCTGCGTGACAACCGCCATGACAGCGACTTCTCCGCCTTCATGTCGATCTGGTTCTTCGAGGAGCAGAAGCACTCCCTGGTGCTGATGGAGTACCTCAAGCGCTTCAGCCCGCAGCACGCGCCGACCGAGCAGGAACTGCACGAGGTGCGCTTCGACTTCGACCCCGCTCCGCCGCTCGAGACCCTGATGCTGCATTTCTGCGGCGAAATCCGCCTCAACCACTGGTACCGCCGCGCGGCTGAGTGGCACACCGAGCCGGTCATCAAGCACATCTACACCACGCTGAGCCAGGATGAAGCGCGCCACGGCGGCGCCTACCTGCGCTACATGAAGCGCGCGATGGAAAAGTTCGGCGACGAGGCCCGCTCGGCCTTCACGAAGGTCGGCGTGCTGATGGCCAGCGCGCGCCGCACCGCGCAGGCGTTGCATCCGACCAACCTGCACGTCAACAAGGCGCTGTTTCCGAACGACACCATCCAGAGCCGCGTGCCCGATCCGGATTGGCTCGAGCACTGGCTGGACAAGCAGATCAAGTTCGACTCCGTCTGGGAAAACAAGGTCGGCGATCGCATCCTTCACAACCTGAGCCTGTTGATGAACAGGAGCTTCAAGACCGTGCAGGAACTGAACCGCTATCGCAAGGAACTGGCGGCGTCCTTGGGGCCCAAGCCCGAATACCAAGGGGCCTGACTGTCCGACGGGCCTAACGGCGCTCGACGATGACGGGCGTCAGTTGGAGGCCGTTGCGTACCTGGTCCGCGGTATCGCGCGCCAGTTCTCGCGATGCGTAGGGGCCGGCTTGCAGACGGTGCGTGCCGCGCTCGGTGAATATGTTGAGGGACGGTGTCAGGGCGGGCAGCTCGCGTGCGACCTGCTGCTGGAATCTTGCCGCACCATCGCGCTGGCTGAATGCGCCGAGTTGTACCCAGAATCCTGGCGGCAATGCGGAGGCGATGCCTTCGGTTGAAGGTATGGGGGAGGCGCTCGGTGGCGCCGCTGCCGGCGCCACGAGCGGTGCCATGGGTGGCAGCGCGACGACTTCCATCGTTTCCATGCGCGGGGCGGCTGCAACCGGCGCGGTCCAGGCGGCCGGGACGGAGACGCTGTCCATGGCGGAGGGCGGTTGCACGGAGGCTGCGGATGCGGCGGGCGGCGCACGCTGCGCCAGTTGTGTCGCATCGACGTTACCGCGCCGCCACACGCCGGTGCGGATGTCCGCGTTGGTAATGCGCTCGATTTCAACCGGCGCGACGCCGCGCAGCAGGTCCAGTTTGAGCGCCGCGGTGTAGCTCAGATCGATGACGCGATCGTCGTGGAAGGGTCCCCGGTCGTTCACCCGCACGATCACCTCGCGCCCATTGGCCGGATTGCGCACCCGCACGTAGCTCGGGAGTGGCAGGGTCTTGTGCGCTGCCGTCATCGCGTACATGTCGTAGGGCTCGCCGCTGGCGGTGGACTGGCTGTGGAATTTGCGGCCGTACCACGACGCAAGGCCGCTTTCGCGAAAGGGCCGGTCGTCGACGATCGGTACATAGGACTTGCCGAGCACGACATAAGGCTTGCTCGTGCCGCCGCTGCTGCGGATCGACTCGACGCGCGGCTCGGCATCCGGCACCTGGCTGAGGCCCGAGGGTGGACTGGCGTCCGCACCGTCGCGCCCGATGCCGGAACCGCCCCGCGGGCCGCTTGCACAGCCGGCCAGGAAAAGGAGCATCGCACCCGCGATGCACGCGAGGGCGTGTTGCGACGACAGGCCCCGCTTAGCCAAACACCGCCTTCCACAATGCGAGCATGGCCTCGCGCTCGGCCACGAGCGAGTTCATCGGCACGTGCGTCGGTTCTTCGTTGAGCCGTGCACGGTGCTGCACGCGCCGCAGTTCGCGATAGGCCGACGCCGCGTTCTGGCCGATGCCTTCGGGCAGCAGGCCGGCAGCCTCGGCGCGCAGCAGCAGGGCGATGTTTCCGACATTGGGAATCAGCTCCGGATGCGTCTTCGCCTCCGACAGCACCAGGAACTGCACGGCGAACTCCGCATCGACCATGCCGCCCTCGCTGTGCTTGACGTCGAAGCGGTCGGGTTTCACCGGGCGTGCGGCGCGCACCTTCTCGCGCATCGCAACGATCTCGGCCTTGAGCGCATCGCGATCGCGCGACGCGGTGATCACCGCGTCGCGAATGCGATCGAAGCGATCACCCAGCGACGGATCGCCCAGGACGAAACGCGCGCGCGTCATGGCCTGGTGCTCCCAGGTCCATGCCGTGTTGCTGCCTCGGCCGAGCTGGTATTTCTCGTAGGCCTCGAAGCTGGTCGTGAGCAGACCCGAGTTGCCGTTGGGGCGCAGCGCGGTGTCGATCTCGAAGAGGTCGCCCTCGCGCGTCTTCACCGTGAGCCAGTTGATCAGCTTGCGCACATAGGCCGCGTAGACCTCGCCGGCACGCTCGTCGTCGTCGTCGTAGACGAACACGATGTCGAGGTCGCTGCCGTAGCCCAGCTCTTTTCCGCCGAGCTTGCCGTAGCCGATGATCGCGAACTGCGGATGCTCCCGATGCGGGTTGCGCAGGTGCGGCCAGCACCAGCGTGCCGTGACGCGCAGGACCGAATCGGCCAGGGCGCTCAGATCGTCGGCGACCTGCTCGACGGTGATGCGGCCATCGACGTCGCGCGCGAGCGTGCGGAACAGTTCCGCATGATGCGCATGGCGCAGCAGGTTGAGCAGGCGCTCCTCGTCGGCTTCTCCGGTCCGCGTCAGCGAGACGTGGCGGCTTTCAAGCTCGCTTTCGAACTCAGCCGCGACGAATCGGCCGGACAGCATCTCGTCGCTGGCCAACTCGTCGATCACGCCCGGATGCTGCATGAGATAGCGCGCGGGCCACTTGGCGGAGCCCAGCAGGCGCAGCAGGCGCTCCTGCACCGCCGGCCGCTCGACCAGCAATGCGATGTAGCTGTCGCGGCGCAGCAGGGGCTCGATCCAGTCGGCCCAGCGCAGTGCGGCATCGACGTGGTGGCCGATCTTGCCCGGCGCTTCGCTGTCGGGTTCTCGCAGCCACTGGCCGGTGCGTTGCACCAGTTGGCGAAGGCGCGCGCGCGTTTCGTCGCGCAGCGCCAGGACACGCGGGTTGTCGCACCAGGCCTTGATGCGCTCGCCAAAGGGTTCCTGGAGTTCCTCGATCAGGTCGGCCAGATCGATCACCGGCGCGGCCGAGGACTTTCCGTTGCAATTCGTGCAAGGCTTCTTGCCGCCGAGCAGCTTGTCGAACTCCTGCGCCACGAACTCGCGATGCGCATCGAGTTGCGCCAGGAAGGCGCAGCAGTCCGCATAGCCCATCGACTGGGCGATCCAGCGAACGTCGTCGTCGTTGACCGGCAACACGTGGGTCTGCTGATCGTCCAGGTACTGGATGCGGTGCTCCACACGGCGCAGGAATTCATAGGCTGCGGCCAAGGCATCCGCAGTTTCCTGCGGCATGAGATTGGCGCGGGCCAGCCGTTGCAGCGCATCGAGCGTGGGGCGCGTGCGAAGTTCGGGGAACTGCCCGCCGCGCACCACCTGCAGCAGCTGCACGGTGAACTCGATTTCCCGGATGCCGCCGCGCGACAGCTTGACGTCGTTCGCGCGTTCCGGCCGGCCCGCGCTGCGGCGCGCCGCCTGTTCGCGGATCTGCCGATGCAGGGTGCGCAGCGAGTCGAACACGTTGTAGTCGAGGTAGCGCCGAAAGACGAAGGGCAGCACCACGCCTCGCAGGGCTTGCGCCGAGCGGTCGGCCACCACCGAATAGGGCGCGACGACGCGGCTCTTGAGCCAGGCGAAACGCTCCCACTCCCGGCCCTGCACCTGGAAATACTCTTCCAACGCATCGAGCGAGACCACGCTCGGGCCGGAGTTGCCATTGGGCCGCAGCGCCAGGTCCACGCGGAACACGAAGCCGTGCTCGGTGGTGTCTCCCACCAGCGCATAGATGCGTTTGACTGCGCGCGAGAAGTATTCCTGGTTGGACAGCCGCGCGCGTCCATCGGCATCGCCCTCGGTTTCGCCGTCGTGGTCGTACAAGTAGATGAGGTCGATGTCGCTCGACACGTTCAGCTCGCGTGCGCCGAGCTTGCCCATGCCCACGACCCAGAGCTGCGCGCGTTGGCCCTCGCCGCCGAGCGGTGCGCCATGCAGCGCGTCGAGCTCCGCGCAGGCCTCGCGGCATGCCACGTCGAGCGCGAATTCGGCGAGTTCGGTCACGGCTGTGGTCACGACCGCCAGCGGCGCCTGCGCGTCGCAATCGAGCGTGATGAGCCGCTCCATCACCAGTTGCCTCACGGTGCGCAGCGAATCCGCCACATTGTCCCCGCGCGAGCGAAGGGCATCGTAGGCTTCGGCGATGTGCGCTTTCAGCGGTTCGCCCGGCGGCAGCAATGAAAGTTCGCCCGCGTAGCGACGCCTGAGCCGCTGCACGAAGCGCGAATAGGCGGACAGTGGCGCTGGCGAGTTGGATGCCGGTGGCGACCGATGCGCCATGGCGTCGGTGGAACCCGGGCGGGAGCTGGCGGTCATAATTCCTGCCACAGCGCGATCCTCAATGAACGACACGACGTCTTCCCCTTCACGTCTGCTCAAGATCACCGCTGTGACGGCGCGCTGGTTGTTGGGTTTGTTGCTCGGTGCATGGCTCCTGCTGGCGCTGTCCGTCGTTGTCCTACACATTTGGATTGTGCCGCGAATCGGCGACTACCGCGTCGCGTTGGAGGCGCAGGCCACCCGCGCCATCGGCGTACCGGTCCTCATCGGCTCCATCGCCGCCCGCTCGGGCAGCATCTTTCCTACCGTCGAACTGCGGGACGTGGTGCTGCAGGACGCCCGCAAGCAGGAGGCGCTGCGGCTCGAACGTGTGGTCGCCAGCGTCTCGCCGCGATCGCTGTGGAACCTGAGCTTCGAGCAGCTCTATATAGAAAAGCCCGAGGTCGAGGTGCGGCGCGATGCGCTCGGCAAGCTGCATGTGGCGGGGCTCGATATGTCCACCGACACCACCGGCGGAGGCGACGGCGCCGACTGGTTCTTCGCCCAGCGCGAGGTGGTCGTCCGGGGCGGCACGGTGCGCTGGAGCGATGACCTGCGCAAGACGACCCCGCTGCTGCTGACCGACGTGGAGTTCGTCGCCCGCAACGGCAGCCGGAGCCATTCGATGCGGCTCGATGCCACGCCGCCTGCTGGGTGGGGCGAGCGCTTCACGCTGCGCGGCAAGTTCCGTCAACCGCTCCTGTCGGTCCGCAGTGGCAACTGGCGCACGTGGGACGGCCAGTTGTACGCCGACCTGCCGTACATCGACGTCACGAGGCTCGGCCGCTACGTGGACCTCGATGCGCGGATCCGCGAAGGCAGCGGTGGCATGCGCTTATGGGCCGACGTCAACGACGGCAAGCTCACGGGCGCGGTGTCCGATCTGGCGTTGGCGAAGATCGACGTCTCGTTTGCCAAGGGGCGCCAACCGCTGGTCCTGCGCGGCGTCACCGGGCGCCTCGCCGGCAAGATGACGGACGAGACGCTGGAGTTTTCCACCACCAACCTGCAGTTCGACACCTCCGACGGCATGCGCTGGCCCGGCGGCAACCTGTGGTTCCAGCACACGCCCGCCAAGGGGCGCGTGCCCGAGCGCGGCGCGGTGCGCGCGGACCGTCTCGACCTCGCAGCGATCGCGCTGATCGCCGATCGCCTGCCGCTCGGCGATGCCACGCGCAAGCTCATCGAGTCGTACGAGCCGCAGGGACTGGTCGAGCACATCGATGCGAGCTGGCAAGGCTCGGCGGGTGCGCCCGACAAATACCAGTTTCGCGGCCGCATGAGCAATTTCGGCATCGCCTCGCAGCCCGGCGAGCACGCCGATGCCACGCCGCGCGCAGCCGAAGCGCCCGCCGCGGGCCGGAACGGTTCGCGTCCGGCAGCACCGGCCCATGGAGCGACGGCCGCAGCAGCGACCGAGCCGCCGCCCGTGCCCGTGGGAACGCCCGGCGTGCGTGGCGCCACCATCGACTTCGACGCGAACCAGGCCGGCGGCAGCGCGGCGCTGTCCATCGCGAAGGGCGCGCTGGATTTGCCGGGCGTGTTCGAGGAGGCGGTGGTTCCGATCGAACAGCTCTCCACGCAGCTCCAGTGGAAGCTCGACGGCGAGGCGGTGCAGCTTCAGCTTTCGAACCTGCGCTTTTCCAACGTCGATGCCGATGGTGAGGCGCAGGCCACCTGGCGCACGAGCGATCCCGCCGCGTCGCGCAGTGCCGCGCGCTATCCGGGCGTGCTCGACCTTCAGGGCAAGCTCACGCGCGCCGACGGAACACGCGTCTATCGCTACCTCCCGCTGCACATTCCCAAGCACACGCGCGACTACGTGCGCGATGCGGTCACCAAGGGCACCGCGAGCAGCGTCGATTTCAAGGTCAAGGGCGATCTGCACGACATGCCCTTCATGGACCCGAAGCACGGCGACTTCCGCATCACCGCGCGAGTGGCCGACGTCACGTATGCCTATGTGCCTCCCACACCCGGCACCAAGGTGGTCTGGCCCGCGCTGAACGGGCTGTCCGGCGAGCTGGTCTTCGAGCGGGCCGGCCTGCTGGTGCGCAATGCGCGCGGCCGCATCGTCGGCGCGCCCGGCATCGAGGTGACGAAGGCCGAGGCGCAGATCGCCGACATGGCGCACCATGCGCCGCTGCTCAAGGTCGACGCCCAGGCCAAGGGTCCGCTCGACGAGTTGCTGCGCGCTGGCGCGCCGCTGACGGGCGAGGCCGAGTCCACCCTCGCGGCCATGCGCGCGACCGGCAATGCCGACTACAGACTCCGGCTCGAACTGCCGCTCTCAGCTCTGGACAAATCCAAGGTGCAGGCCAGCGTTGCGCTGTCGGACAACGAGATCCAGCTCTCGCCTCAGGCGCCGACGCTGTCGCAGGCAAAGGGCACGCTGAGCTTCACCGAAAGCGGCTTCTCGTTGGCCAACGTTCAGGCGCGCGCCTTGGGCGGCGCGATGCGCGTCGAAGGCAGCGGTCGCTTCGGCAGCGCCTCGCAGGAACTGAGCTTCCGCGTCCAGGGCACCGTCACCGCCGACGGCCTGCGCGCGGCGCGCGAGGTCGACTGGCTCGCGCGCTTTGCCACCAACACGACTGGCAGCACGCCCTACGCGCTCAACTTCTCGGTGCGTGACGGCGCGACCGAATTCCTGGTCACCAGCACCTTGCAAGGACTCGCGCTGCAACTGCCCCCGCCGCTGACCAAGGCCGCCGACGAATCGATGCCGCTGCGCGTGGAGAAGAAGGTCGTGCTGCGCGAAGCACGACCCGGGTCTGCGTCTTCGGTGCTCCACGACCAGATCTCGGTCGAGCTTGGCCGCGCCGCCTCGGTGATCTATGTGCGGGACATCTCCGGCGCCGAGGCGCGCGTGCTGCGCGGCGGCATCGGTATCGGCTTGGCGGCCGGGGAATCGGCGGCCCCGCCGGAGCGCGGCGTTTTCGCGAACCTGCGTTTCACGCGGCTCGACGTGGGTGCGTGGCAGTCGATCTTCGGTGCGGCGACCGGCAAGGCGTCCGAGACGGCAGCCACGCCGGACGGCGCGGTCGATGCGCTTTCCTACCTGCCCACCATCATCGCGCTGCGCGCTCAGGAACTCGTGCTGGGCGGCCGGACACTGCACAACGTCGTGCTCGGCGGCACGCGCGAGGGCCAGCTCTGGCGGGCCAACGTAGATGCCACCGAACTCAGCGGCTACGCCGAATACCGGCATGACCAGGCGGGGCGTCTCTACGCGCGGCTTGCGCGGCTCAAGATTGCACGCAGCGAAGCCACGGCGGTCGAGTCGCTGCTGGACGAACAGCCCAGCACCTTGCCCGCGCTCGACATCGCCGTCGAGGACTTCGAACTGTTCGGGCATCGTCTCGGACGGGCTGAGATCGAGGCGGTCAACCGTGGCGGCGCCGGTCGCGAATGGCGGCTCAACCGGCTGGCCCTCATCAATCCGGATGCCACATTCACCGCGCAGGGCACTTGGGCAGCGCCGGCCGGCAGCACCCCGGTGACCGGGCGCGACCAGCGTCGCACCAGCATGGATTTCAAGCTCGAGATCGCCGACGCCGGCGCGCTGCTCACGCGATTCGGCATGAAGGACGTCGTGCGGCGCGGGCGCGGCCGGCTCGAAGGCGATGTGCAGTGGACCGGATCGCCCTTCTCCCTGGACTATCCGAGCCTGAGCGGACAACTGCAGATCAACGTCGAAACGGGGCAGTTCCTCAAGGCCGACCCGGGCATGGCCAAGTTGCTCGGCGTGCTCAGCCTCCAGGCCCTGCCGCGGCGGCTCACGCTGGATTTCCGCGATGTCTTCAGCCAGGGCTTTGCCTTCGACTTCCTGCGCGGCGACGTCAGGATCGACCAGGGCGTGGCGTCCACCAACAACCTGCAGATGAAAGGCGTGAATGCCGCCGTGCTGATGGACGGCTCCGCGGACCTCGCGCGCGAGACGCAGAACATCCGCGTCGTCGTGGTGCCCGAAATCAGCGCGGGCACGGCGGCACTGGTCGCGACGGCCATCAACCCGGCCATCGGCATCGGCGCCTTCCTCGCGCAGATGGTGTTGAGCAGGCCGTTGGTCGCCGCCGCAACGCAGGAGTTCCAGATCGACGGCACCTGGACCGACCCCAAGATCACCAGGATGCCGCGACGCTCGACGCCCGAGGCCCTGAGCACACCACCGGCAGTGCCCACCTTGCGCTAGAACAACCCCAAGGACAAAGACAAGGAGATTCGCCATGAAAGTCGCAGCGATCCAGATGGTGTCGGCCATCGCACGCGAGGCCAACCTGGCGCGTGCCCATGCGCTGCTGGCCGAGGCGGCATCGGCAGGCGCCGAACTCGCCGTGCTTCCCGAGTACTTCTGCATGATGGGCGCGCGCGACACCGACAAGCTCGCGTTGCGCGAGACCGCTGGCGCGGGGTCGGTGCAAAGCTTCCTGGCCGATGCCGCGCGCGAGTTCGGGCTGTGGATCGTCGGCGGCACGTTGCCGCTCGAGACGGACGACGACAGCCACGTGTTCAACAGCTCGCTGGTCTATGCGCCGGACGGCGCCTGCGTCGCGCGCTACGACAAGATTCACCTGTTCTTCTTCGACAACGGCCGCGAGTGCTACGACGAAGGACGCGTCATCGCCCCGGGTTCGCAGCCCATGTGCTTCGACCTGCCCTCGCGCGACGGCCATCGCTGGCGCGTGGGCCTGAGCGTGTGCTACGACCTGCGCTTTCCCGAGTTGTATCGTGCGTTGGCTCGGCAGGGTGCCGAACTGATGGTCGTGCCCAGCGCCTTCACGCGCACCACCGGCGCCGCGCACTGGGAAGTGCTGCTGCGCGCGCGTGCGATCGAGAACCTCGCCTGGGTCGTCGCGCCCGCGCAGGGCGGCACGCACGAGAACGGGCGCCACACCTGGGGTCAGTCGATGGTGGTCGATCCCTGGGGCACTGTGGTGGCGCAGCAAGCCGTCGATGAGGCCGTCGTGCTGTTCGACATCGATGCGCAGCGGGTCGAGCGGGCGCGCACGCAACTGCCGGCGCTCTCCCACTGCGTGCTCTGACGCCGGTGTCCTCGCCTCCACTGCCCGTCGCCCGCGTTCTCCGTCCCGCGTTCGCGCGGCTGCGGTTCCTGCGCTCCGTGTGGCGGCGCTGGTTCCTGTGGGTGTTGCTGGCCGTGCTGGTGCTGGTGCTGCTCGTCACCGTCGTGTGGTTGGCCGGTAGACACGAGGTCGAGCAAACCCAGAACGTGCTCGATCGCGACACGGCCGATGCCGTGTCCGACCTGCGCGTCGGCCTGCAGCGCAATGCGCAGACGCTGCGCGCATCGCTTGGTAACGGCGTGGACCGCGAGCAATGGGAAGCGCGTGGGGCCGACTTGCTGCGTGAACACCGCGAATGGCTGCGGCTCGAATGGCGCGACGCGGCACTGCAGCTGCGCGGCGCGGTCGACACGCCCTATCGCCGGCACGCGTTCGAGGATGCCCGCAGAGGTGCGGACCAACCCGACGTGCTGCTGGCCTGCGCCGCCGCGCGCAAGCTGGGCGCGCCTGCGTATTCGCCGAGCCACTACGTCCCGTTCTCCCAGGGGACCGGCTTCGAAGTGATGGAGTTGTGCCTGCCGGTGGAAGGCGGGGGCTACCTCGTGGCTTCCTACTCGCTGCGCGACACGCTGATCGAACTCGTGGCGCCCACGCTCAGCCGTGGGCAGGAAGTCGCCTTTACCGAAGCCGACGGCACCCGGCTCGTGGCCATTGGCGCACCGCGCCGCGTGGGCTCGCGCGTGTTCACGGCCCAGCAACTGATCGACCTGCCGGGCGCCACCATGATGCTGCGCGTGGATGGCTGGCGGGCCGTGCCGGATCTGTTCCCGAACATGCTGACCGCGCTGGTCACGGCGATCTCGATCGCGCTGGTGTCGGTGCTGGTTCTGCTCGCGCGCGACACGCGAAGACGGCTGCGCGCCGAGCGCGATCTGGCCGATGCGCTGGCGTTCCGCAAGGCCATGGAAGACTCCGTCATCACGGGGTTGCGCGCGCGGGATCTCCAGGGTCGCATCACCTACGTGAATCCCGCGTTCTGCGAGATGGTGGGCTTCGGCGTCGACGAACTCATGTCCAGCGATGGCGAGGCGCCGTACTGGCCGACCGAACTCGCGCACGAATATCAGCGCCGGCAGGCGGTGCGCTTGGCCGGCGCGATGCCGCCGCGCGAAGGTTTCGAGTCGGTCTTCATGCGCAAGGACGGCACCCGCTTTCCGGTGCTGATCTTCGAGGCGCCGCTGATCAATGCGCAAGGATCCCAGACCGGCTGGATGAGCGCCTTCATCGACATCAGCGAGCAGCGCCGCATCGAGGAACTGTCGCGCGCCAGCCAGGAGCGCCTGCAGGCCAGCGCGCGACTGGCGACCGTCGGCGAAATGGCCTCGCTGCTCAGCCACGAACTCACGCAGCCGCTGGCGGCGATCGCGAGCTATGCCAGCGGCTCGCTCAACCTGCTGGGCGCCGATCGCTCGCAGCAGCGCAGCGGCGACCACGACGAGGTCGCGATGGCGGTGCGCCGCATCGCGGAGCAGGCCGATCGCGCCGGCCAGGTGATCCGCAGCGTGCATGACTTCGTGCGCCGGCGCGACCGCACGCGCGAGGCGGTCGCGCCGCATGCATTGGTCGACGCGGTGCTGCCCCTGGTGCGCCTGCAGGCGCGCAAGCTCGGCGTTCGCGTCGAACTGGCGCTCGAAGACCGGCTCCCTCCGGTGTTCTGCGATCGCACGCTGGTCGAGCAGGTGCTGCTCAACCTCGCGCGCAATGGGATGCAGGCGATGGACATGCCCGAGCTGACGGAACGCGTGCTGCGCCTCAGGGTCGTGCGCGCGGGCAGCGTCGGGCGGGACGGCGAGGGCGCAACGGCCGCCGATGCGCGCCGCTGGATGGAGTTTTCCGTCGCGGATGTCGGTTGCGGCATCAGCGCGGAGGTCGCCGGGAGACTCTTCACTCCCTTCTTCACCACGCGACCCGATGGAATGGGCCTGGGGCTGAGCCTGTGCCGCACGGTGGTCGAGCAGCACGGCGGCGTCCTGATGTTCGAACCCCAGCGGCCGCGTGGCACCATTTTTCGTTTCACGCTACCGGTAACATGACACACCCCCAGGCTTGCCCACTTCGTGTGGCCGCCCACCCCCTTGCCGGGGGCAATACCGGCAGTCCGGCCAAGCCGGTTCTGCGGTATTCCTGGAAGGAGGCGCCGCACGGCGGCCTCTGTTTGGGAAATACCGCGGGCCGGCTTGGCCGGGCTGCCGGTATTGTCCCCGGCAGGGGGTGGCGAAGCGACACGAAGTGCGCGCAGCCTGGGGGCGAGCCACAAGATGCAACCTCTGATTGACGCGCTGATTTTTATCGTTGACGACGACGCCAGCGTTCGCGAGGCGCTGGCTTGGCTGCTGCGTTCGCGTCGGCTGGTGAGCGAGAACTTCGCGAGCGCCGAGGCGTTCGAGGCGCGCCTGGCGGACGAGCCGTTGCGCGATCAGCCGCATTGCCTGTTGCTCGACGTGCGAATGCCGGGGACCAGCGGACTGGTGCTGTTCGACCGTCTTCAGGAGCGAGGGCTGCTGGAAGCGATGCCGGTCATCTTCCTGACCGGGCATGCCGATGTGCCGACGGCCGTGGATGCGGTCAAGCGCGGCGCGTTCGACTTCTGCGAGAAGCCGTTTTCCGACAACGCGCTGGTGGACCGCATCGAGCATGCGTTGGGGGCTTCGTTGCGCGCCATCGAGGCGCGGCGCACGCGGCAACTCCTGAAGCACCGCATCGATGAGCTGACCGAGCGCGAACGCGACGTGATGCGTTGCGTGGTCGAGGGGCTGCCCAACAAGCTGATTGCAGAGCAGCTTTCGATCAGCGTGCGCACGGTGGAAGTCCACCGCGCGCGCCTGTTCGAGAAGATGGAAGTCAAGTCAGCCGTCGAACTGGCCAACCTGCTTCGAGGGGTCTGAGGTCAGGCCGGCGAGCGCTCGCCGACGAAGATCTCCACACGGCGGTTCTGCGCGCGGCCGGCATCGGTGTTGTTGTCCGCGACTGGTTCACGCGAGCCGCGGCCTTCGATGCGGAACGCGGTCGGCGACACACCGCGCGCGACCAGGTAGTCGCGCGTCGCCGCGGCGCGTTCGATCGACAGCGGGTTGTTGATGGCGTCGGTGCCCGTGCTGTCGGTGTGGCCGATGATGCGCACGTCGGCGTTCGGGTTGTTGCGCAGGCCGCTCGCGAACTGGTCGAGGATCGGCGAGAAGTTGGGTTTGATCGCCGAGCGGCCCACGTCGAAGGAGATGTCGCTCGGGATCGCGAGCTTCAGCTCGTTGTTCGGGGTCTGCGTCACGGCAACGCCTGTGCCCTTGGTGGCGGCTTCCATCTGACGCTTCTGGTTCTCCATGCGCTGGGACCACAGGTAGCCGCCTGCTGCACCGGCCAATGCACCGATCGCCGCACCAGTGCCAGCCTTGCCGCCGGCCACGCCGCCGATTGCTGCACCGGCCAGTGCGCCCCCGCCGGCGCCGATGGCCGTGTTGCGTTGCGTGTCGGTCATGCCGCCCGCGCAGCCCGAAAGAACGATGGCTGCGGCAGCGGTGGCGAGTACGAATTTTTTCATGTGTCAGTCCCTTTCGACCGTGAAAACAAAAAGAGCGCCGATTATCCCGAGCGCCCAAGGCGAATTGGCTCGATCCGGCGTTTCCGCGTGTAACGTCCGATTTCGGCGGTGCGCCGGGAAAGCATGCGAGATCTCGCACTGTTGCTATGAAATGAATAGCACGCGAGTCGCCGGCCGACATGACGAAGCGACATGGAGCTACGCGAATTCAATCGCGCCGCGGCGGCTCCTCGGATGACGCTGCATCGTCATCGGCCTCGGACTCTTCATGCAGCTCGCCGCGCTTGCGGCCTGAGAACATGGTCCACCAGATGATCAGGATGAACACGATTCCCGCGCCAAGTGCTTCAAGCAAAATCAGACCCATGAACAAAGGACTCCAGTGGCTGGTAGGGCTCGCGATCGTAGCAACGCTCGCCGGCTGCTCCACCGGCACACGGCAGCCCGACGCGCCTGCCCCTACGACGACACCGTCCACGAGCCCTTCGCGCGACCTGGGCCCGCTCACCGGCTCGCTCGCACATCCCAAGAGCCGGTGGGTGCCGGTCGCGTGGTCCGAGCTGCCCGGCTTCAACGACGATGCATTGCACGAGGGCTGGGTCGCGATGCTGTCGAACTGCACGCGACCCAACGCCGCCTTCGCGCCTCTGTGTCGCGAAGTGCGCCAGCTGTCGCTTGCGGAGACCGTGGAGCAGCGCGAGTGGATGATGCAGCGTCTGCAGCCGTACCGGGTCGAGTCGCACTCGGGACCGACCGATGGCAAGCTCACCAGCTACTACGAGCCGGTGTTCGATGCCACGCGCCGGCCGACCGCGACGAACACCGTGCCGCTGTACCAGACGCCCGTGGGCCTGGTGCCGAAGCGCCCGTGGTTCACGCGGCAGGAGATCGACACACTCCCGCAAGCCCAGGCCGCGCTGCGCGGACGCGAGATCGCATGGCTCGTCGACCCCATCGACGCGCTCATGCTGCACATCCAGGGCTCGGGGCGCCTGCGCATCACCGAGCCCGACGGCTCGCAGCGCATGGTGCGCGTGGCTTTCGCCGCCACCAACGAGCAGCCTTATCGCAGCGTGCAGCAGTGGTTGGTGAGCCAGGGCGCGACCAAGGTCAGCCTGTGGCCCGACGACACCAAGCAGTGGGTGGCGCAGAACCCGCAGCGGCTGCAGCCCTTGCTGTGGAGCAATCCGCGGTACGTGTTCTTTCGCGAAGAGCCTCTGAGCGAGGTCGATGCGTCCTCGGGGCCGGTGGGTGCGCAGGGCGTGCCGCTCACCGCGGGGCGCTCGATCGCGGTGGACCGCGACAGCATTCCCTACGGCACGCCGGTCTGGCTCGCCTCGCCCGGCCCGACCGTGTCGCTGGCCAAGCTGGTGGTGGCGCAGGACACGGGCAGTGCCATCGTCGGGGCGGTGCGGGCCGACTATTTCGCGGGCACCGGTGCCGACGCGGGTCGCTTTGCGGCGCGGATGAACCAGCCGCTTCGCTTGTGGGCGCTTTGGCCTAAATAAGAACGCCCCCCAGCCTCGCCCACTTCGTGTGGCTCGGGCACCCCCCTGCCGGGGGGCAACACCGGCGGACCGGCTGAGCCGGATCCGCGGTGTTTCACGAGGGGGCGGCTTGGCTTCGCCGGCTGCTTTGGACTACAGGCCGATGATGCCGCCGTCGTCTTTGGTGATCATCACCGTTGCCGAGCGGGGGCGTGCCGTGCTGCCGCCTGCGCCGTAGGGCGTCACACCGGCGCCGTTGCCGGGCCAGTGGCTTTCGTACTTGGCGGGCGTGGCGATGTTGGCTGCGGCGGTGTTCTCACCCGGGTGCTGGATGTTGATGAACAGCGCCTTGCCGTCCGGCGATTCGGCCAGGCCGGTCACTTCCGCGCCCAGGGGGGCGGTGAGAAAGCGCTTGAAGATCGTGTCGTTCATCTTCTTGCCCGCAAACGTGCTCACGGTCACCGGGCCGGTGCCGGCTGCGCCGGGCTTGCCGTTGGCCTGGTTGACCACGTCGATCTTGCCGCCGTCGCCGTACTCGCCCGGGATCGCCGCCAGCAGCATGCAGTTGGTGACGTCGGTGTAGGCGTTGTCGTCGGTCTCGATCCAGAGGATGCCGCTGGCGCGCGAGAACCAGCAGCCGTCGGGCTTGGAGAAGTCGTTGAAGTCGGAGAGGCCCGACAGGTTCACGTTCTGCTGGTAGTTCACGTCGTCGAGACCGGCATCCGCCCTGGCTTGGCTGCCGAACAGGAAGATGTCCCAGTTGAAGGTGGGGGCCGATGCGTCGTTGCCAGTCTCGCGAATGCGCATCACCTGTCCGTTCACGTCGCCCTTGGAGACCGACGCCGCTGCGTTCTGCGTCGAGATGCCCTTGTTGTCGAGCCAGTAGCGCGGGAAGGCCGGATCCACGTCCGGGTTCGGCACGTTGTTGCTGCTGGTCGTGCCGACCGAGCCGCGATCGGGGTTCTCGGTCATCGTGATGTAGATCTCGCCGTTCTTCGGATTCACGGCGGTCCATTCGGGCCGGTCGCACTTGGTGGCGCCGGCGGCATCGGCGGCGAGCCGTGCATTGACAAGCACGTCGGCGAGGTCGGCAAAGGCGTACGCGCTGTTGCCTGAAATGGCGGTGTTGCTCAGGTCGAGCTTGAGCCACGTACCCGATCCGTCGGCGTTGAACTTCGCCGCGTAGAGCGTACCGTCATCGAGGTACTTGCTGCCGGTAGCGAGGCGGTCCGCGGGGTTCGCGTCGGCCGCGCTCCACACGGCCTTCGATACATACTTGTAGACGTACTCGCTGCGCGAATCGTCACCCATGTAGAACGCCAGCGGCTTGCCGACCACAGGGTTGCTCGGCCATGCGCCTTCATGTGCGAAGCGGCCGAGCGCGGTGTGCTTGACGGGCGTCGATGCCGGGTTGTACGGATCGATCTCCACCACCCAGCCGAAGGTGTTGGCTGTGTTGCGGAAGTCGTCCGTGCCGTCCGCCGATGCGCCGATGTTGCTGGTGTCCCAGCGTGCGTATTCGGTGTCGGCGTTGTCGGCCGGCACGACGGTGGCCCAGCGTTGACCGCCGGCGGCGCCTTGCGCGAGACCGATCCGCTTGAAGGCGACCAGTTCCTTGGCGCTGCGCTTCGCGTCGTCGGCGGAGCCGCGGCGGAAGAAGCCCGCGAAGTTCTCTTCACAGGTGAGGTAGGTGCCCCAGGGCGTGTAGCCCGATGCGCAGTTGCCGATCATGCCGCGCGTGCCGGTGCCGGCGGGCGAATACACGGTCTTGAGCAGCGCGGAGCCGCGTGCCGGGCCGCCGAATTCCATCGGCGTGCGCGGCGTGACGCGGCGGTTGAAGGTCGAGTTCTTGACCACGGTGAACTTTCCGCCCGCCTTGGCGATCTCCACCACCGAAGCGCCGTGCGCTTCCACCTCCTTCAGTGCCTCGGCTTCGGGACGCGGACCGGCACTGGAGCTGATGTTGGTCTGCCCGTTCGGATGCATGAACATCACGGTGCCGTTGATGGCCTCGTGGTTGATGCACATCAGCGCGCGTTCGGTGCTGGACAGGGACGGCTTGCTGTCGGGGGTCAGGCCGAAGTAGTGCATGCCGTCGTGCTGGTCGCCGCTGCGGCGGCCGAAGGTGTCGTCGCTGCCGTCGTTCTTGTAGTCGGTGATGGCAGGGTCGATCGAATCGCCCGTCGCGTAGATCACGGTGGCGGTATAGCCGGGCGGCACTGTGATGCGGTCCGCGAGATCCTTGCCCACGGCGGAGAAGCCGAGCTTGGGTTCGGCCGCAGGCGCTGGCGCCGGGGCGGGAGCAGGCGACGCCGGCGCGGGGGCAGGCGCAGGAGCAGGCGGGAAGACGGGGAACCCGTCGCTTCCACCGCCGCAGGCGCTCAGCGCCAGAGGGCCGAGCGTCGCGGCCGTCAGCGCACCGACGCCGCCGCGCAGCAGATGGCGACGGTGCATGCGCGATGCGATGACTTCGTGAAGGCTGGTGTTCGAGGTCGGGTTGTTGTCCAGATCGTCCGGATCGATGAACTCGTTCGGAGCGGGAGGTGTGGGCAGATTTTTCATCGTGAAGGCTTGGCTGACGGGAGCCCGACCTTAACGATCCAAGATGAAACTTTTGTTGCAGCTCCTGCGCCTGGTCTCACATCTTCGGCGGCCAGGCGTGCGTCTCGCTTTGGCAGCTCTTGCACCACGCATAGAGGGCGTCGTACATCACAAGGCCGTGGCCCAGCATCTCGTGATCGTCAGGGAACACCTGAGACAACCCGAGCGACATGGCGTACAGACCCGGCGACTGAGGCGTCAGATCCAGGCGCGATGTATCCGCACCGCGAACGATGGCCGCCATTTGCTCGAGCGCTGGGTCGGTCAGTTCGTACTTCGACAGGAACGCATCGAAGCTGCATAGGTCCCCGACATGGGTCATCTCTACACCGGGGATGTCGTAGGGCACTGCGCCGGTCTTCTCTGCCATCGCGAGCACCTCGGATGGAGGAACGTAGAGGAACTCTGGTTCCTTGTCGATGAACCGTGCAATGAGCCACGGGCAGGCGATACGGTCGATCTTCGGGCGTTCACGGGTGACCCATTTCATGATGTCGCTCCTTTGGGTTCCAACGCGCGACCAGCAGTCTGCCAGCCGTCGATGCCACCGCGCAGGTATCGCGCCCGCACCCCGGCCGCGCGAAGGCGCAGTGCGGTCGCGCGGCCGACCTCGTGTCCGTAGACACAATAGACGACGACTTCCCGGTCGGATGGCAGATCGCCAGCCCAGCTGTCGACGGTCGCTGGGTCGCGCCACGCGGCACCGGTCAACCGAGTCGGCGCGTCCTTGACGACACCGGCGCGACGCACGTCGACCACCAGTGCGCCAGCGACCTCATCCTGCGTGGCACCGAATGGTTCGCTGGCACCGTGCACGGCAAGCTGATAGCGCTCGTACACGATGGCCCAGTCGATGTTCTCCATGAACGCATCGACGTAGTTGCCCGCAGCGGCGCCAAAGTCCATGTGGTACGCGTGCTCGTACATGTCCAGCGCGAGGATGGGCACGCCGCCGGCCAGTGCGTGCGTATGGTCGGCGCCCCATTGGTTCACGAGAGTCCCGTCCCGTGGTTGAAACACGAGGAGAACCCAGCCTGACCCGCCACCCAACGCCTTGCCCATGGCGACGAACTCCTCATGCCAACGAGCGACGCTCCCGAAGCTGGCCTGGAGCGCCAGTTCCATGGCCGGCGTCATCGTCTGTCCGTCTCCACCAAGACTGCCGAAGTACAACTCGTGCAGGAGCATGGAGTTGTTCGCAACGAGCTCTTCGCGCTTCAAGCCATTGAGTTCGAAACCCGGCATGGTCGCGGGCGACAAGGCAGCCAGTTTCGAGCGGATGGCATTCAGACGCTTGACCGCGCCGCCGTAGTTGTTCTGGTGATGGCTGCGAAGCAACTTCTCGGACAGACCGTGCAGTGCCGCAGGCTCAAAGGGCAAGTCCTGGATTCGACTTTCCATGGGGAACCTCTCATGCAAACAGGGGCCGTAGAAATGTCAACGCCAACCCAGCCAAGCCGGACGCCAGGACCACGGGAATGACGCCAACCTTGAACCGGAACAAAGCCACCGCCGCCGCGATGCCGATGAGCGCGGAAGCCCACTCGAAGTGACCGGCGAGTCCCTGCGGCCAGAGCACGTGGTACGCAAAGAAGACGGCGAGATTCACGATGACGCCCACCACTGCAGCCGTGATGCCGATCAGTGGCGCGGTGAACTTGAGATTGCCGTGGGTCGATTCGATGAACGGCGCGCCGAGCAGGATGAAGAAGAACGAAGGCAGGAAGGTGAAGAAGGTCACCACGGCGGCGGCGACCGCGCCCGACAGGAAGAGCGCGTCCGGGCCGAAGATGGCCTTGGTCCACCCGCCGACATAGCCGACGAACGAGACCACCATGATGAGAGGACCGGGTGTCGTCTCGCCGAGCGCCAGTCCATCGATCATCTGCGCAGCGGTCAGCCACTGGTAGTGTTCGACAGCCCCCTGGAACACATAGGGCAGCACCGCATAGGCGCCACCGAACGTCATCAGCGCTGCCTTCGTGAAGAACCACGCCATCTGCGTCAGAACGGCGTCCCATCCATAGAGCGCCGTCAAGGCCCCGATGCCGACGGCCCAAAGCGCCAGGCACACAACCAGCACTCGGCTGAAGCGCCGCCAGGTGAACAACGCATGCTCGGGCGTGGGCGTGTGGTCGTCGATCAACGCCGGGCCGAGCGAGTTGCCAGCGTTGCCGTGAGCGCCCCGGGTCGTGAACTTGGCCGGCGCAAATCGGCCGCCGAAGTACCCGATGGCGCCAGCGGCCAGAACAATGAGCGGGAACGGCACTTGCAGCGCGAAGATGGCCAGGAAGGCTGCCACCGCGATGCCCCACAGCCATGCGTTCTTGAGTGCCCGTGATCCCACGCGATAGGCCGCGTGCATCACGAGCGCGGTAACGGCAGGTTTGATGCCATAGAACAAACCGGCAATGGCCGGCACGTTGCCGTACGCCATGTAGACCCATGACAGGCCGATGAGGATGAACAGCGACGGCAGCACGAAGAGGACGCCCGCGACGATGCCGCCCCAGGTGCGATGCAGGAGCCAGCCGATGTACGTCGCGAGTTGCTGCGCTTCGGGTCCGGGCAGCAGCATGCAGTAGTTCAACGCATGCAGGAATCGGCCCTCGGAAATCCAGCGGCGTCGCTCGACGAGGTCCTCGTGCATGATGGCAATCTGCCCGGCCGGCCCCCCGAAGCTGATGAACCCGAGCTTGAGCCAGTAGACGAGGGCCTCTCCAAAGCCAAGGCGCTCAGGCGCCGCCGTGATTGTCGTCGTGGTCACTGGCGTTCCTTCATGGCGGCGTAGAGGGTGTCGAACAGGGGCAGAGAAGCCGCGAGCAGCGCATCGTCCTTGTCGTGCTGCGCCTGAAGGCCTCTGACGATGGTTTCGATACCGGCCGCCTCATCGACGGGAATGCCTCCGACATCGATGTAGTGCACGAGTTCGCCGAGCCGCCGGATGCCCGGGTCCTCTTCGAGCCCGAAGGTATGCGCCACGACCTCGAAAGTGACCTTGTCGCCAACGTGCGTGAACGTCGCACCATCGAAGTCGAAGCCGAGGGCGCCCTTCGGACGCTTCCCTGGGTCCGCCAGCCAGACGAAGCGCGGGGATGAATCGACGAAGCGTTGGATCAGCCAGCCCGTGGCAAGCCGGTCGACCCAGGGCCGCTTGCGCGTGGCCCACGTCCGTCCCTGGAAGGACTCGCGTTGGCGCCGCTCGATCGACCCCGATGCGGCCATCGGCTCGCCGGGGGACAACCTTTGCTCGATCTCCGCTCGCAAGGTCTCCAGGCCAGCCGCCGCCGCTGCGGCCGCCTTGCCAGGAAAGAAGTCCGTCGCGCGAATGGCCCGGTACTGCTGGTCCAGTGCGCGCAGCGACTTTCGCAGGTCTGCCTCTTCGGTGGACTTCAGCGCCTTTCGGGTCTCCTTGAGCGTCTGCGCAAAGTCGGCGTATGGCTCGGACCGGTCGAACAAGCCGAGGAACGTCTTTTCCTGCGCTTCATCGCGGGCCTTGAGAACGAGCATGTGCGCGTCGGCGCCACCCTGCTGGATGGCCTTCTCGATGGCCCACAGGTCGCTCGCCGACGCTGCCTTGGCGGGGAGGATGTAGACGCCGTCCCGCAGGGTTGCGCATCCTGTCGCCTTGAGCGAGCGCCAGATGCGAACACGCAAGCCACTCGGAGAGGTCGGGAGCGATGCGGTAAGGACCAGCCAGTCATGCATGTAGCAAGTATCACTTAGCGTGATAGCTGTTGCGGCAACATGGTCTTGCCCGATGCGGGCGGCGGCGCCGACTGGCTCAATCGAGGGTTGCGATGACCTTTGCAGCCTGCAGATCCGCGATTTCGCCGTCGCCGTAGCCGAATGCCTTCAGCACCTCTCGCGTCTGCTGCCCGACCGTCGGCGCCGCGGACCGGGCGCACGGCGCTTCGCCATCGAAATGAATCGGCAGGCCGAGCGAACGCATGGTGCCTCCGTTCGGGCTGTCGACATCGACCACCATCGAGATGGCGCGCGACTGCTCGTGATCCATCGCCTGGCCGACGTCGTGCACCGGACCGACCGGAACGCCGGCCTTGTCGAAGACCTCGACCCAATGACCAGCAGGATGGCTGGCAAGAGCCTCCGTGATGAGCCCTGCAAGCACGGCTTGATGGGCCAGCCGGTCGCGACCCGTCGTGAAGCGTTCATCCGCAAGCCACTCGGGGTGGCCGAGCACCTCGGCAATGCGGCGCCAGTTGGCCTGATTGCCGCCGCCGAGCGCAATGGCGCCTTCGCCGCACCGGAAGGTCTGGTACGGCGCGATCAGCGGGTGCGAGGTGCCCATGGGCCGGGCCACGGTGCCGTCGTGAAAGTACGCGGCCGCAAACCAGTACATCTGCTGCAGCGACGCCTGGAGCAGCGAGGTCTCGACCTTGCTGCCGACGCCCGTGCGCAGCCGCTTGATGTACGCCGTGAGGCTGCCGAGCGCGGCCAGAATGCCGGCGTTGATGTCGGCCACCGAGTTGCCCGGCTTGGCCGTCTCGCCGTCGATGCTGCCGGTCACGCTGATCAACCCGGAGAACGCCTGCAGCACCAGGTCGAAGCCGCCGTTGTCGCTCATGGGGCCGTTCGGGCCGTACCCGCTGATCGAGGTGTAGACCAGCCTGGGATTGACCTCGCGCAGGTGCTCGTACCCCAGACCCAGCGCATCGAGCTTCCCGCGGCGGAAGTTCTCGGTGACGATGTCGCAGCTGGATGCGATCCGCTTGATGATCGCCTGGCCCGCGGGCTGGCGAATGTCGATCGCGATCGAACGCTTGCCGCGGTTCAGCATGAGAAAGCCCGGAGCGAGACCCGGATCGCCGGGCCGCGCGTAGCCACGAGCATCGTCGCCCGCGGGAAACTTCTCGACCTTGATGACCTCGGCGCCCATGTCGGCCAGCATCAGGCCGCAGATAGGGCCGGCCATGATCTGGGACATCTCCAGGACGCGAACGCCTGCCAGCGGCAGGTCCTTGGCTTGTGGATTCATCGCGTTTCGTTTCTCAGGTGCCGGTGAAGACGGGTGCGCGCTTCTCCGCGAACGCCGCGAGGGCCTCGCCGATGTCGCGCGTCTTCAGGCTGGCCGCATAGGCCGCATGCGCCGACGCCTCGTCGTACTCCTGGCGCGCGACCTCGTTGAGCGTGGCCTTTATCGAAGCCAATGGGATCGGTGCCTGGGCGAGCAAGTCATCGGTCCAGGTCTTCAGCTCGGCATCGAGTTGCGCGGGCTCCACCAGCGCATCGAGATAGCCGATGCGGAGCATCTCTTCCGCCTGGATCGGCCGCGACGTGAGGAAGAGCTTCTTGGCAGGGCCGAGGCCCAGGCGCGACACCCAGCGGCGGATACCGTGCGGGTAGTAGTGCAGGCCGAGCCTTGCCGCCGGCATGAACATCCGCATACCGGTGACGCCGATGCGAAAGTCGCACGACAGCGCCAGGTCGGTGGAGCCACCGTACACGGGGCCGTGCAAGCGGGCGATCGTGATGGCCCGCGCGTTTTCGATCTCGTCGGTGAAGGTCTGGAACGCGTTGTCGGTGCTGTTGGCGGCCTTGCCCAGGTGCCCCAGGTCAAAGCCGGAGCTGAAGCTCTTGCCCGTGCTCCGGAACACGATCACGCGGACCGCCTTGTTGGCATTGAGATCGGCCAGGTAGCCGCGCAGCACCGGCAGATCCTCGGGCTCGATCTTGTTGTGGGTGGCCGGGCGCCGCAGCGTGATGGTCGCGATCGCGCCTTCGATTTCGAGCAGCGGCGAAGCAGGGGAGACGACGGGAGGCGATTCGAGAACTGTGGACATACGGGTTCCTGGTCGATGGTGAATGGAGGGTGTCAGGGCAGCGGATCAGTCGAAGTGCAGGTTTTGCTCGCGGATGACGCGGCCCCACTTCTGCAGGTCGGACTTGACCAGCTCGCTCGCAGCTTCCGGCGTGGAAGGCACGACGTCGTTGCCTTGGCTCAGGAGCTTGTCGCGCAGCGCAGGCGTGTTCAGCGCGGAGTTCAGGGCCACGTTGAGCCGCTGCACGACCTCGGGCGGCATGCCCTTGGGCCCCACGAGAGCGAACCAGCCCTGCGCGTCGTACCCCGGCACGCCTTGTTCGGCGACCGTCTTGACGCCCGGGAAGGCCGGCACCGGCTTGGTGGACGTGACGGCGATGGCTCGCGCCTTGCCGCTCTTCACGATCTGGACTGCGGGTGCGATGGTCGAGAAGGAAACCTTCACTGCGCCCGCCATCAGGTCCGTCAATGCCGGCGCGGCGCCCTTGTACGGAACATGCAGCATCGTCGTCCCCGTGCTGGCGCCGAGCAGTTCGGCAGACATCTGGTGGATGGTGGCGAGGCCCGAAGTGGAATAGGAAACGCCGCCCGGATCGGCACGCACGAGCTTGAGCAGCTCAGGCAGATTCGTTGCCGGGACAGACGGATTCACCAGGATGACCATCGGCGCCTTGGAGACGACGCCGACGTAGCTCAGACCATTCATCGGGTCGTAGCTGACTTTCCGCGCATTCGGAATGATGGTCAGCGGCGCGACGTCGGCCAGACCGATCGTGTAGCCGTCGGCCGGCGCACTGGCAACGGTCTCGACGCCGATCGCGCCGCCGGCGCCCGGCTTGTAGTCGACGACCACCGGCTGGCCGAGCACCTTCTCCATGGCCGGTGCCAGGTCGCGCGCGACCGCGTCGGCCGCGCCACCGGGCGTGTAGCCGAGCACGAGACGGACCGGCCGCGTTGGCGTCCACGTCTCCTGCGCATTGGCAGGCAACACAGCCGCCGAAGAAACTACGATTGCCGCTGCGGCGGCCAGTTTGGGGAGTGAAAAGTGCACGGCTTGTCTCTTAAAATATTTTTGATGATTTAAAATATACCAGAACATCGGATAAATATGCAAAACACCAAGATGCCGGGAGCCCCCACGGCGACACTCAGCGAGGCCGTGCGGCAATCGATCATTCGTGACTTGTCCGTCGGCGCATTGCAGCCGGGCCATCCGCTGGACGAGCGCGCGCTGAGCGAGCGCTTCGAGGTGTCGCGCACGCCGATTCGCGAGGCGATCCTTCAATTGGCCGCGCAGGGTTTTCTGGTGATCAGCCCGCGTAGCGGGGCATCGGTGCCGCGGCTGTCGATCGTGCTGCTGCGGGAGCTGCTCGAACTACTGGGCGAACTGGAGGGCATCGCCGCCACCTTCGCCGCCAAGCGCATCCGCCCGCAGGAAAAGGCCGAGCTGGCCGAAAGCATCGCGCAGTGCACCGCGGCGGCCGAGGCAGACGACGCGGCCGCATACCAGATCGCGAACGACCGGTTTCATGGCCTGATCTACGCCGCCTCGCGCAACGGTTCGCTGGTGGAGCAGATCAGGTCGCTGCGCACGCGAAGCGCGGCCTACACGGTCAATCGATTCGACTCGCCGGGCCGCATGAAGCGGTCGGCGCTGGAGCACGCGGCGATCGCCAAGGGCGTGCTGGACAACGACGCCGCGGCCGCGCATGCCGCGATGCTCAACCACATCTCGATCGGCGGAAAGGACTTTGCCGAGTTCGTCAGCGGCATCCCGACGGAGCTGCTGGATGGCGGCGGATGAGCATTTGCCCCGTCAATACCCCGAAGCGGATGCGAAGCCGGCTACCTACGGCGTAGTCCAAACGCCAGATCGACGGCCCAGCCAAAGGCCCCGAGCACTACGTGCCAGGGGGCTTGATTCCGGCCCCGCAGAGGTCTAGGAAAGCGCCCGTACTCCGACGCCCGGTCACCGGCCCGCGTGCGAAATGAAAACTTTGGACCCCAGCCCGCCGGTCGCCACGGGCATGGGCGTAACAAGCGGTCACGCCTCTTGCGAACTGCGTCTGCAACGCATCACAGGCTTCCGTCGTATTTCGCCGTCCGCAGCGAATGCTCACACTATCTCCCCGCTCGACAGGAGGAGACATGCATGGAGCCGACGCGTCGCCGAGTGCGTGGATCCAATTCGTCGATCCGCTGTCGGCCGCTGCGCGCGAGGCGGTGCTGGCCATCCTGCGCCGGTCGGGGTTGCGGACGATTCCGATGCCGGCCGACGCGCAGGACTACGGACTGATGGTGCTCGGGGCGATCGACGACCGGATCCTCGACGAGCTGCGCCTGGCCAGCCGCCGCGCGGTGGTGCTGGTGCTGGTGGTTGCGCCGTGCAGGCTGTCGGCCGCCGAGGCCTGGTCCCTTTTGCGCGCGGGCGCGTCCGACGTGATGCGGTGGACCCCCTTGCCGACCGACGCCGCACAGGTGTGCGCCCGGCTGTCTCGCCTGCGCACGGTGCAGGCGCTGGTCGACAGCTCGCGCGTGCGCGACGTGCTGGTCGGCGACAGCACGGCCTGGCGGGCGCTGGTGCGGCAGGTGGTGGAGGTGGCCGTGTTCTCCCAGGGGCCGGTGCTGATCACCGGCGAGAGCGGCACCGGCAAGGAACTGATCGCGCGCCTGATCCACGACCTCGACCGCCGTGCCGACAAGGGGGCGATGGTGATCGTCGACTGCACCACCATCACGCCCGAACTCTCCGGCAGCGAATTCTTCGGCCACGAGCGCGGCGCCTTCACGGGCGCGATGAACCCGCGCGAGGGCGCGTTTGCACTGGCCCATCGCGGCACGCTCTTCCTCGACGAGATCGGCGAACTGCCGCCGCCGTTGCAGGCCCAGCTGCTTCGGGTGGTGCAGGAAGGCAAGTACAAGCGGGTCGGCAGCAATGCCTGGCAGCACACCGAGTTCCGGCTGGTGTCGGCGACGCACCGCGACCTCGATGCGGGCGTGGCCGACGGCAGCTTCCGCGCCGACCTCTACTACCGCATCGCCGGATCGATCTGCCGCACGCCGCAACTGGCCGAACGAAAGGAAGACGTGCTCGCGCTCGCAGCGCACTTCCAGGCCGCCTTCGACGGCGCCGAGGGCGGCGACGGTTTCGACGAGCCGGTCTGCCAGTACCTGCAGGCGCGCGCCTACCCGGGCAACGTGCGTGAGTTGCGGCGGGTGGTCTCGTGGCTGTGCCATCGGCACGCGGGCGGCGGGCCCATCACCATCGGCGACGTGCCCGAGGACGAGCGGCCGGCGACCACCGAGAACTCGCGCGATGCGCTGCAGGGGTGCTTCGAGCGGGCGGCGCGCGATGCGATCGACCTCGGCCTCGGTCTGAAGGAAATTGGCCAGACCGCGACCGACTGCGCAATCCGGCTGGCCATCGAACGCGAGCAAGGCAACCTGCACCGGGCCGCGCTGCGGCTCGGCGTCACCGACCGTGCGCTGCAGTTGCGGCGGGCGCAGCAGCGTCCCTTGCATTGAGGCCCAGCAGCCGCGACAGGTTGCCGCCCAGCACGAGCGCCTCGTCCTCAGGCGTCAACTGCAGCAAGCGGATCTTCTCGAGTTCCAGGCCCGGGTGCAGCCAGGGCCCGTCGGAGCCAAACAGGATCTTGTGCGCCCCGGCCCGCCGCACCGCTTGCAGCAGCAGGTCGAAGCGCCGGATGCCTGCGGTGTCGGCATAGATGTTCGGATGGCGCTCCAGGTGGTCGATGAGCGCGAGCTGGGCCCGCCAGTCGTCCGCGAAGCTGCCCAGGTGCGGAATGATGAAGACGACATCCGGATACTGTTCCGCCAGCAACTCGACCACCCAGGACTCGCCGACAAGGTCGTAGAGCACCGGCAGCCGTAGCCGGCGCGCGGCATCGCAGATCTCGCGGCTGATGGCAGCGTCGTGCCGATGCACCTTGATGCCCGCGAAGCTGTAGCGCTGCACGGCGGTGGTCAGCATCGGCAGCACACGGCCGCGGTCGCGCTCGGCATGCACCATGGCGAAGCCGATGAAGCGCTCGGGCTTGGCGGCGACGATGCGCGATAGCGCGAGGTTGGCCTGCGCATAGTCCGAATGGAAAGCCGGCAGCAGCACGCTGCGCGCGATGCCGGCGCGGGCCGCACGCCGCAGGTAGGCGTCGAGCGGCGCGTCGGTGTCCCAGGGGCCGGTCAGGCCGTCGCCCTGGCCGGCATGGCAGTGGCAGTCGATGCGGAGCATGGGAGGCTCATCACAGCTCAGGGCATGCACTGCGCCCGCTGCAGGTTGGATTGCGCCTCGCGCCGCAGCGCCGCCAGGTCCTTCGCCGCGTATTTGGCGGCCAGCGCCCGGCGTCGAACCGGCGAGGACTGGCCGACGCCGACGGTGGGCGATGCGCCGGTCGCCTTGAAATTGCCGTTGCGGAAGCTGTCGAGCCGGCGCCGCGCCCGCGGCTTGCCCTGCCGGTCGCGCGGACAGGCCGGCAGCGCAGCGCCGACCGCCGGCGGCGGCGACACCGGCTTCGGCCGGTAGACGTGCATGAAGATCTCTTGCGCCTTCACGAAGGTGCGCAGTGCCCGGGTCCACAGCGCCGGCTCGATGCGCGAGTCGATGCACAGGAAGGCGAACTCCGCGAACAGGAAGAAGAAGTCCCCATTCGGCTCGCCGACGCCGGCGCTGCGGTCGGCTGCGATCGGGCTGCGCAGCTGGCCGTTGGCGAAGCGCTCGAAGCAGGTCTGGAAGGCGCCGAACTCGATGCCGCCGCGGCCGTCCTCGAAGTACTCGCGGAACAGCGCCAGCTGCCCCGCCGACAACCGCAGCGCGCTGTTGCGCAGGGCCCCCGGGGGCAGCGCCTTGGGCGGCGGCACGCGGCCGGCCAAGGCCTCGCTGGCGCGCAGGTTGCGGCGCGCCAGCAGCTCGGGCACCAGCGCGCCGACGTCGGCGCTGCGCTGCGCCTTCTGCGTCGCGTTGAGGTTCGGGTAGGCGGGAATGCCGAACTTCGGATCGCCCGGCAGGAAGCGCAGGTCGTATTGGGCGAAGAATGCATTGCAGCCGGTGCCCAGGAAGACCTCCACGCGCCGGTTCATGGCCCGGCCGTCGGCCGTCGCGTTGGACACCACGGGCCGCGTCTCGCCGAGTGTCTGGGGCACGATCGCGAGCGTGCCCGCTGGCACCGGGCCGAGCGCCGCGAGGGCAGCGCGGAGCTTCGTCTCGACCGCCTTCGCCCGGCGTTCGGCGAGACCGAGGTTGTAGGGCGCCTTGCCGGTCGGGTCCGTGTGGCCGACCAGCCGCACGGTCTCGATCGGATCGCCCGAGACCCGGCTCGCGACGATCAGCCGCGCGATGCGGTCGATGATCGCGTCGTGCATCGTGGGCACGGCCGGGCCGTCGAAGGCGAAGCGGTCGAGCACCACGAAGGGCCGGTCGCGTATCGTCAGCGTCGGCAGCACCACCGTTGGCGCCGGCTTCTTCTTCGCTTTTCCCGATTCGAACTCGAACTCGAATTCCGCCTCGCCAGCGGGCGCGAGCATCTCGAACATGGCTTCGTCGTTCATGGTGTGTCTCCTCGCACCCGAGGCTCAGGTGCCGGTCGTGGACCAGTGCCACGGCTCTTTCGCGTAGTTCTTCAATCCGAAGCGCGCCGCGTTGCGCTGCAGCCAGCCGAAGCCGGGCGTGTCCTTGAACTGCCCGGCCATCTGCGCGCCGTACTTGAAGTCGATCGCCAGCCCGCGCTCGTGCATCGACGTGCCGGGCTTGGCGGTCGGAGGTGTGCATTGGCTCGCCGACTTTTCGTAGATGTCGTAGGGCGTGGGGCCGCAGTTCTTCTTGCGCACCGCGATTTGCTCGTCCGGCGAGCGGAAGCCGCTGCCGCCGAGCGGCACGCCGTCAGCCTGGGCGGCGGCGAGCAGGGCGTCGACTTGTGCCGCGATCTGGCGCGCCACCAGGATGCCTCGCACGTTGACGATGTCGGGCGCGCCCGGCGGCGGGGTCGTCGGTGTTGCCGGTGCGGCCGGCGCCGAGGGCCTCGGCGTCGCGCGCACCAGGCGGTCGCGGATCGCCACCCACTCGGTGGCCAGGGCGTTGAAGCCGGGTTCGCTGTTGCGCAGCGGCGCCCCGTTGCGCTCCGGGTGGCGCGAGAAGAACACCAGGTCGGTCAAGGTGTTCTCGTCGCGGAAGCCGGCGCCGGCGGCGCGTTGGATCGCCAGCGTCTCGTTTTTGGCGCGCAGCGCATCCATCACCGGCTTCGGAAAACCGATGAAGCTGAATTCCTCCTCGAACTCGGCCGATCGGCCGGCGAGGGTCGGGAACGGGCGGTACATGGCAGTCTCCGGTTGCGGCTCGTGTCAGGCGCCGAACAGCACGATGTGGCGCCCGCGACGCTGCCAGCGGCCGGACAGCGCGCGGCTGATCCCGGCTTCGCCTTGGGATTCGAACTCGGCCCCGTACTCGCCCTCACCCTCGTATTCGGCCTCCGCCTCGGCCTCGCTTATCAATTCGGCCTCATTGGCCGCGAAGCTCGGCACGTGGGCCCGGGCGGCAGCGAGCAGTGCCTGGCGCACCGCCGCTTCGGGCGGCATGCCGGGCGGCGCGGCGCCGGCTTGCTGCGCCGCACTGGCAGCGACCCGCACGAAGCGCCGCGCGATCTCGAATTCGGCTTCCTCGGCCTCCATCTCGCCGAATTCCATCTCGAGCGCCTTGCTGACCGCGCTGCCGAGCGCACTGCCGATGGCGGTGCCGACCCCCGGGATCGGGATGAAGGAGCCCAACGCACCGCCAACCAGCGGCAGGGCTTTCTTGGCCAGCCCCTTGAGGGCGCCGCCGAGCGGCTTGAGCACCTTGCTGCCGACGAAGGAGCCGACTTTCTTGAGGCCGCGGCCGATGCCCTTGAAGAGCTTGCCGAGGAACTGCTCCCATTCGGCTTCGTTCGAGACGGAGAGCAACTCCATCGCGAGCTCGACCTCCTCGGATTCGCTGATCGGCGCGCGGGTGGCAAGGCTGCGCTGGCGGCGCGCTTGGCAGGTATGACAGGGGCAGGAAGGCGTGTGCATGGTGGTCTCCTTGATCTCATGGCTTCGCGAAGGGGCTCAGAAGGAGGCTTCGAAGGCCTGCTCGAATTCGCGCGACTTGACGTTGGCAAGTTGGCCGCCCTGCGAGCGGCGTCCGAAGCGGTCGATGACCGCGGCCTCGACGCGGCCAAGCTGCGCCGGCGTGGCGCCGCCCATCGGCGTCAGCTTGACGCTGAAGCGGCCGACGCCGAGCCGCAGGTGCGTGAGGCACCACAGGTGCTGCTGCAGCCGGCGCCGCAGCGAGTTGGCGCGGCCGACGTACAGCCGCTCGCCGCTTTTGTAGATCGTGTAGATGCCGGCTTTGGCCGAACGCGGATCGGCGATCGCCGCCGCCAGGCTCATCGTCCCCGGCGCCAGCTCTCCTTCGGGCGCGCTGCGGCCAAGCGGCTGGAACTCGAATTCCTCGGCCGGTGCGTCGGGCGGCGCGCCTGCCGATGAATCGGCTGGCGCATCTGCCGGTGCGCCCGCGCCGGCGTCCGGAGGCGCGCTCGGTGGTGTGGCTTCGGGCGGTGCCGCGTCCGCACCGGTTGGTGCCGCAGGTGCGGGGCCGCGTTGCAGGCATTCCTGGACGCAGCGCCAAGTGTCCGACCCCGGCGGAACGCCGAAGGGCTCGGCCACGAAGGGCATCGGGTAGCCCCCGCCCACCGGCGGCCAGGGCATCGGCGGGCGCGGCACGCGCGGGCGAGGGCGTGGGCGCTGCGGCGGGCGTGGTGGTGGCCGACGCTGCGCTGCGCGAGGCGCGGGCCCCGGTGGCCGGCGCGGTGCAGCCCTCTGCGGGCGAACGCGCCGCGGCGGCATCCGGCCGCGGCCGATCTCGCCGGCGAATGCTTCATCGAGGATCTCGAACGCTTCCTGCGAAGGTCCGGCCGCGAGCATGCCGGTGAAAGGCTGCTCGGCAAAGATGGCGGGGTGGTCCATGACGGCTCCTAGTGGATGGCGTGGGTCAGCGGCGCGAAGAGCGTCGCGGTGTGGCCGGCGCGCGCCAGCAGCTGCGCGACGCGGTCGATCTGCGCCTGGCAGTGCCGGGCGGTGACGATGAAGGTCAGGCGCGGCGCCAGCCCCGGGCAGCCGCGGGTCAGGAGGGCGCGCACGCCGCCGGCGTGGAGCCGGCGCCACAGCAGCGGCGCCAGTTCCGGGCCATGACGCGACACGAAGGACTGCACCGGGAACGGCACCCGGCCGACCGGCACCATCCCTACCTGCGCCAGCGTTTCGCGCAGCCGCAGCACGAGCCGCAGCAACCGCGCCCGCCAGCAGTCGCCGAATCGCTCGCCGAGCGCCACAGCCTGCCGTGCGGCAGCCACCGCCGCGCTCGACGGCGGACTGCAGTGCAGCCGGGTCTCGCTGCCGCGGAGGAAGCGCTCGACCAGCGCATGGCTGCCCGACAAGGCCGCCACCGGCGCGCCGAAGCCCTTGGCGAGCGAGGCGCCGACTGCGATGTGCGCGCCGCCGACGCCCTGCCAGCGGAGCGATCCGCCTCCGCCATGGCCGAAGGGACAGGCCGGCGAGGGCCCGTGGCCCAGGATGCCGAGCGCCTGAGTGTCGTCGAGGACCAGCGTTCCGCCGCTCTCGCTCGCGATGCGCGCATAGGCGGCGAGCGGTGCCGACCGGTTGCAGCCCGGGCAGAAGCCGTCGCAGACCACCACCGGCCGCAGGCCGTCGCGCAGCGCGCCCCGGACCAGTTGCTCCAGCGAGGCGCTGTCGTGATGGCCGAAGCGGCGCACCACGGCACCGGCCGCGGCCGCGCCCTCCGCGCTCCAGTGCAGGATCGGGTAGGCGCCGGCGTCGAGCAGCAGCACCGAACGCGTCTCGCGCGCCAGCTGCCGCAGCAGGTCCCAGAACAAGTGCAGCGTCGATGGCAGCAGCGTGGCTGCGGCCAATCCTTGCAGCCGGGCCAGCGCCGCGGCAGCGGCTCCGGCGCCCTCGGGCTCCGCGAGCGCCGCCGGCTGTCCCCGCGTCAGCGCAAACCAGGGCGGCAGGCTACTGCTCGCATGCCGCAGCCCGAGGTACAGCGCGCTCGTGAAGTCGGCCATGGCATGGCTCCGGCGGAGGTCTCAGGCCGCGCGCTGCTGGGTCGCCAGCCGCCGCTGCAGCAGCACCGAGGGCAGGGTCGCATCGACCTTCGCATCCGGCGACTCCAGCGCCAGCTCGACCCCGGTGACCGAGCGGTAGGCGTGGCTGTAGCCCTGGATCTGCGGCCGGAAGAAGCGCGCCCAGTTGAAGGCCTGCAGCGGGTCCTGCACATCGCTCCAGTGGCCCCAACGAATCGACAGCAGGACCTGCTCGCCGAAGATCGCCAGGTTGCGGAAGTGCAGCACGCTGGTGTCGGTCCAGCCCTGCACCTTCTTCATCGCATCGACGCGGTCCATCCAGGGCTCCGGGTAGGCGGTCATGATGCGGGTCGGCAGGAACTCGCGAAACTCCGGCCGCGCCAGCAGCCATTGCTGCATCAGCATCTCGATGCGGGCGGTGGACGGCAGGTCGCCGAACTGGTTGTGCGCGCCCTGCGACAGGATCAGGTGCACTTCCTTCAGCGCATTGAGCACCGGGAAGGCGTCGGCCTTGACCGTCGTGTCGTCGTCCTGCTTGAAGAAGCTGGTGCAGTAGCGCAGCAGGTTGTGGAAGGCTTCGATGAATCGCGAGCGGCTGTCGGCCGCCTGCATGCGCTGCACCGCCTTGCCTTCGAGCCGCAGCCCGTAGTGATGGTCGTATTCGTAGTTGCGTCGCACGATGCTCAGGCGGTGCTGCTCGTCCTGCACGTAGCCCCACAGCACGTTGTTGAGCGGGCGCAGCGGGTCGATCTCCAGGTTGGCCAGCGGGTCGCGCTCACCCGAACGCACGTTCTGGAAGCGGCGCGCGATGCTGTTCATGGTCTGCACCAGCATCCCTTCCTCGTGCCAGTAGGACCAGATCAGTTCGAGCAGGCAAGGGTTGGCCAGCTTTTCCTGCAGGATGCCGGTGCACTGGCCGACGCTTTCGAGATCGGAGTCGAGCCCTTGCAGCTTGATCCCGATGTCGGGCAGCTTGGAGCGGATCACCGCCAGGTAGGGGAGCGTCCGGTCCTGGACCCTGCCGCCGCGGAACGGCACCAGGTACTGGTCGGTGAACACCGTTTCTACCTCCGCGAGCCCGGGCGGGGGCAGGTCGCGGCGCTTCAGGTAGGCGAGGTCGCCGTCCCTGTCGAACGGGCGTGGCGGCCGCAGCACGCCGCAGTTGACCATCACGAAGGCTTCGGTCGCCGCCTTGACCACACGGTAGGCGTCCGAGTCCGTGAACGGCAACAGCCGCTTCGGGCGGAGTTCCTCGCGGAAAGTGCGGCGCTTCTCCTGGAAGCGAGCCTGCTCGAAATCAGGCAGGTCCGGCGAGTCCGTCTCCCCGCAGAACAGCGTGTCCATGTAGTGCAGGTAGTTGTTGAACGCCAACTGGCCGGTGCTGTTGAGGATGCCTTGCCAGAGCGACAGGTCCGACGTCGTCACGGTGGCGGTGCGCTGCAGCGCGACGCCGATGTCACCGGTGACCGGCTGCGGTGTCTTCTCGCTGCCTTCGAATTCGGCCACGACGCCGAGACCCGCCTTGTTCCTTCCGCCAGGCACGTCGGGCACGGTGGACACAGGGACGAAGGGCACGAACGCGTCCATGCGGAGCTGTTGCAGGCCCGTCGTGGCAACGTGATAGCGCCAGGCGTTCGGCACATTGGGGATGGGGCGCATGCTCGCCGGCGCATCGACCTCCAGCTCGATCTGGTCCGAATAGTTGTACTCGATGCGCACCTCGACGTCGTCGCCGACCTGGGGCGAGCGGCATGGATTGGGCGTGCAGTCGGGATTCAGCAGCATCGCCGTCGTCCTGACGTCGAGCCCGAGCTCGAAGCAGACGTCGTGAACGCCATTGCACTCCACCGTCACGTGCGACGGGTTCTGGGTCGGCTCAGGCACGTGATGGCAGATCACGTGGTAGTTGCCCGCAGGCTGCTTGGGAAACACGCCGCGCCCGTCTCCTTGCGTGCTGGCGGTGGTCACGTAGTGATCCACGTGGCCCAGCTTCGCGCTCTTGCCTGCCGGCGGAGCGGGCTCGATGCGGAAGAGGCTGCAGCTCGCATCGGACAGCGGTCTGCCGTTGTCGTGAACGCTGAAGCAAATGATGCCGGGGCGGTCGGTGCCGGTGGCAAAGGGGGTGGTGGTCATCTGAGTTCTCCTTGAACAACGGTCATGCCGGATTCGCGTCGCGCAGCGAGCCGCGCAACGCCCAGTGCGTCAGCAGCTTCGCGAACAGGTGGCTTTCTTCCTCGGGCGTGAGCTGCCCATTGGCACGGGCCTGGCCCAGCACCGCGAACACCAGCGTCGGCCCCGCGCGGTACATCGCCGCCGGTGCGCCGCGCCAGGTCTGGAACAGTGCGGAGAGCCGCGCCGGCTGGTGTTCGGCCACGCCGAGCGCTTCTCTCAGCGAACGACCGCGCAGGCTGCGCGGACGGTGGTCCACCAACAGGCCGACGAAGCCCGGCATCGCCGTCAGCAGTTCGTCGAACAGGCGGCGGGTGCCGGCGTCCAGACCATCGAGCGGGTAGTACGAATCCCACAGCGCAGCCAACCGCGCCCACTGCGGATGCGGATACATCGCCATCCCCATTGCGCAGGAGAGCCGCACGCGGATCCACGGCACGGGGTGCGGATCGTCCAGGTTGAGCCGGAACATGAAGGCGCGCGGCAGGCTCACCACGCCCATCAGCCCCATCGTGGCCGTGATGCCCAGACGGGCACAGGACCAGAAGTCGCTGAGGATCTCGCCGATCCAGCGCTCGAACAGCCGCCAGGCATTGCCGCCGCTGCGCTGCATGCCCTGCAGCAGCGGCCGCAGCGAGTTCGCGAGATCGAGCAATGCCGAGGCCTGGTGGCCCACCTCATGGATCAGCGACGAGGCGATGCCGCTGCCCACCATGCGCTCGCGCGGCACGCGGATCACCGCCACCGGGCTCTCGCCGCCGCCCGGCAGGCGGGTCCGCGCGCGACGGATCGCGGCACCGACGCCGCGGTCCAGGTAGCACATGAGCGGCGGCACCTCGTAGTAGCCCGGCAGCGCCAGCGCGTCGGCGGCGACGATGTCGAGCCCGCAGAGCCAGACGCCGGTGTCGTGCTCGCTGCGCTGCGAGATGACGTCGTTGAAGAGGTCGAACTGCGTCAGCACGGCGTTGAACTTGAGGCGCAAGATCGTGAAGCGGCGCTGCGCCTCCGCCGCGCTCGCCCGCCGCGCCGGCGCGCCGTGCAGCCAGGCGAGAAAGCCCAGCACCATCGCGCGCATCTCGCGCCGGCCGGCCACCAGGTAACGCTCGGTCGCGGCCTGCGCGCCGGGCTGGAGCGCGGCGGCCGGCAGCATCGGTTCGAGCAGCGCGAAGGGCTTGACCCGGGACAGGCGCGTGAGCAGGGCGCGCGCCTCCTGGGCGAGCATCCATGCGGCGAAGGGGCTGATGGTCATCGCTCACACCCCGTAGAGCACGATCTTGTTGCCGCGGCGCATCCAGCGGCCGCTGCGGCCGCCGCCCGTGCCGGACGAGCCGCCGGCGGCGCTGCGCGCGGCATTGAGCAGTCCAGGGGCCAACTTCTGGGCGGCCGAGATCGCAGCGCTTTGCGCCACCGCGCGCGGGTCCGCGCCTGCAGGCGCAGAGGTGGCCTGCTTCACGGTGTCGGCGGCCAGCCGCACGAACTGCTTGGCGCCTTCGAACTCGCGCTCTTCCTGCTCCAGCGACTCGGCCTCCAGCCCCAGCGCGCTGCCGGCTGCCGATGCCAGGCCGCTGCCGATCTTGGCGCCCAGTGGACCACCCAGGTAGGCGCCGACCGCGCCGCCGGCCAGCGGAAGCGCCTTCTTGGCCACGCCCTTGAGCACGCCGCCCACGGCCTGCCCGATGGGAGAACGCACGGCAGAGCCGACCGCGCGCGCGGCACGGCCCAGCAGGTTGCCGAGGAAGCGGTCCAGCTCGGCCTCGTTCGTGACCTCGAGCAACTCGCTCGCCAGCTCGGCCTCTTCTGCTTCGCCGAGCACGGTCTCGCCGTAGCTCTCGAAGCTCTCGCCGTAGCTTTCGCCGTAACTCTCGCCCGACCATTCCTGCTGGCCGAACTCGTAGGCGCCGGATTCGTAGCTGGACTCGGGGTTGTACTCCAGCTGGGTGCGATCGATGTCATGCATAGCGGTCTCCTTGGGTGAAGCGGAAGAGGCGCGAACGCCTCGGCGGTGATCCCTGCGGATCAGGGGTTCAGCACGGTCACGCCCGCGCCGTGGCGAGCCCATCGGCCTGCGGATGCGGAAGGCGCCGCGCCGGGTGCGTCGAGCACTTGCGTCCAGCCCGGCGCGAAGCGGCGCGCGGCACGCCGGGCGGCCCAGCGCGCGGCGGCGGCCGGCGACAGGCCGGCGGGCGCGATGGCGAGCTGGTGAGCGGCTTCACGCGTCAACTGCGCGAAGCGGCGCGCCAACTCGAATTCCTGGTCCTCGGGCGACAGCCCTTCGAGCTCGATGCCGAAGAAGCGGCCCATGCGCTTGTAGGTCGTGCCGGCCTGCCGGGCGGTCGCGCCGGCCACCAGCGGCAGCGACTGCCGGGCCGCGGTACGCAGCAGCGAGACAAGCTCGGCCGCTGCCGGGGCGACTGCATCGTGCGGCGCGTGGGCGCGCACCATGCGGCCCAGCGTCGTGGACAGGTGCTGCCCGCTGGCGGCGTTGAGCAGCTCGGCGGCAAGGCCCGCGGACTCGGTGTCGAACGTCACGGCCTTGCGGCTTGCGCGACCCGTCGCCGGCCCTGTGGCGCGGGCGTCCTCGAAGAGATCGAAGTCAGGGCTGTAGCCCAACAGCATCCGGTTCATGGTCGGCCTTTCTGGCGGAACTGGCCTTGCTTTCGCATAGGCCGTGCCAGCCGGAAAGTGCCGCTTTCGGGGCGTCTGGAGCCGCCCGGCGCGAAGCGCGCTTCGTCTTCAGCCGCTCAGCGCCCGCGGCAGGCGAAATCCGCTTCGCCGCCGGTCGCCTTAGCGGGAGATGACCGCCCGGCGGTATGCGCGCCGCGCAACCCCGGCATACGACAAGGGCGTCAACGGCATGCCGATGACGTCGATGAAGACGGAGACATCGGCGCCCTTTGAGGGAACCTTGCCCTTCAGAACCCTGATCGTGTAGGACAGCGTGTCGCGCTTGAGAGCAGGCGACTGCAGCACGACCACGACCTGGTGCAGCGAATTGCCCTCGACCATCGAGATATCGGCATTGGGCGGGTCCGACAGAAAACTTTCCTTGCCCTTGCTCCAGAACGGGACGAAATCCGCAGTCTTCATGTTTCCAGCGATGCGCTCGGGACGATCGGTGAAGAACACGGTGATCGGGCTCACCGCTTTCAGCGTCAGCAGTCCAGTTGCCCTGTCATAGGTCATGCTCCTGGCTGTCTGCACGAACAGGAAGTCCGCCTCCTTGGGAGCGTCGGCGTTCTCCGCCAGAGCAGATCTCAGCACGGACGCGGGGGCGAGCAAGGCTGCCGAGGTCACGATGGTGCGACGAGTGGTCATGAAGATCCCTGTGCGTTGATGCATCCGTGCCAGCATTGTGGCGGGACCGGCCCCTGCGTGCAGCAGTCCTACAGAACTTTAGGCCTAGTGTTGAAAACGTGCTGTCCGGTTAGATTTTGCTGATGAACCGGCACACTGCAACCGCCCTCTTCGTCCATGCGTCCGATCTCGATGTCGAATCCCTGCTTGGCATGTGGCCGAAGAGCATCACCGGGAAAGTCATTCCGCTCGGCGCATCAGCCTTTGGCGACCTGTTTTTTCAAAGGCCCGAAGGAAACGTCGAGAAGCTCGACGTACTTCGCGGCGGTGTTCACTACGCCGCTGCCAGCCTGGAAGAATTCAAGCTGCTGATGAACTCCAGGTACTGGCGCGATGCCAACCTGATGAGTCATGGAATCGACGTTGCCGCAAGCAAGGGAATCGCCAGAAAGCAAGGGCAGTTCTTCGGGTTCGGGAAGCACCCTTCGCGCTCGGGCCGGATCGACTGGGCTTCGTTGATGTCTCTTGAGGCGACGGCATGGCACGCCATTTGCGCCAAGGCGCTGGACTGTACGCGTTGAAGGACGCATGAGCGGCGCCGCTCTTTCCGTCGCCCTACGCGCGCCGTGCGCAGGCCACCAAGGCGACTATCACGTCGTCTTGGTGGCAGTAGCGCACCCTTAGCCCGGCTGCTCGCCCGTGGCGCGGATATCCACTCGGCGATTCGGCTCGAAGCAGGCAATGAGCGCAGTGCGGTTCCTGGCCTTGCCCTGGGCTCTGCAATCGGCTTCTGTGACCTTCAGCTCCGAGAAACCGCGGCCTTCGGTCGTGATGATGTTGGCCGGCACGCCTTGGGCGACCAGGTAGTCGCGCACGGAGTTGGCCCGTGCCACGGACAGGCGCTGGTTGAACTCGGCGCTGCCGATCGGATCGGTGTGCCCGACGATGGAGATCGCGCGCAGCCGGATGCCCGAGGCCTTGAGCTCCGCGAGCGTGTTGTCGATGCGGGTGCGGCCGGTAGGCGTCAAGTCCGACTTGGCGAACGCGAACGTGCCGTCGGCTTTGAGCTCGAAGGCGCGCGCCGCTGGCGGTGGCGGTGGGGGCGGTGGTATCGCCGCTCGCGGGGCGGGCGGCGGCGCCGCCTGCGCCACTTGGGGGGCGGGCCCGAAGGGGATCTGCAGGCCCACCGAGAAGATCCAGTCGTTCATGCTCGAGCGGCTTGCAAGCCTGGTGTTGTTCACGCTGTCGACGTAGCGGTAGCGTGCGTCGGCCACCAGGCGGCCCCAGGAAGAAAACGGCCAGACGATGCCGACGCCCGCGTTGGCCATGAAACTCGTGTGGCTGTCGTTGCCGAAGAACGTCTCCACCTTGTTGTCGATGGCACCGATGCCGCCCACGAGATAGGGGTGCACGCTGCTCGATGTCCAGCGGTTGACGCCCTGGCGGCCCAGGAAGAACCACTGCGCGTCGAGCGTGCCGCTCCAGTTCTTGTATTTGTCAGTGCTGTTGAAGACGCCAAAGGCGGTGCCAAACTTGCTATCGAGCTCCTCGTACATCGCGCGCAACTCGATGTTCCAGTTGGGGCTGATTGGCTTGCCGATGGATACGCCTCCGCCCCAACCGTTGTCGGCGTTGCGGTCGCCGTCCGGATGGACGTAGGCGCCGAAGGGCGTGATGTACCACCGGTTGTCGTAGTACTGGTCCGCTGCGAAAGTGGTCTGCGCAAGGCAGGCGCCATACGGAAGGGCAAGCACGCAGCAAGCTGCAAGGGTGCGTCGGTCGAACATGAAAGCCTCACTTTGTTGATGTTGAGAGCCTCAGCCGGAGCCAGTGGAGGGGAACGATAGGTGCGGCCAAGCCCACCGATCCGTGCATACGCAACCGTGTGTGTCGCGCTCTGGTCAACTCGGCCACCTTCGGTTGCACTTCTTTCAGGTGGAACCGCGAGATTTGCTCGCGTGCAACGCTTGGCCCCAAAAACGCAGAGATCGATCTCCCCGCAGCTTTGCTTGAGCCTATTGCGGCAGCGGAAGCGCCGTCTTGTAGCGCACCTGCTTGAGCGCAAAGCTGGAGCGGATCTTCTCGATCCCGGCGATCGGCGTGAGCTGTTCGAGGATGAACTTCTCGAGCGCCCCGATGTCGGCGACGGCGACCCGGATCAGATAGTCGCTATCGCCGGTCATCAGGTAGCACTCCATGACTTCGTCGTGCTCCGCGATGCGTTGCTCGAACTCGGCCAGCGACTGCTTGCTCTGCGTCTTGAGGCTGATGGAAATGAACACGTTGAGGCCGAGGCCCAAGGCGCTCGCGCTGGCCAGTGCGACGTAGCGCTGGATCACGCCGGTGCTCTCGAGCGCCTTCACGCGCGCCAGGCACGGCGAGGGCGACAGATGCACCCGGCGCGCCAGTTCCACGTTCGAAATCGCGCCGTCGCGCTGCAGTTCGTCCAGGATGCGGAGATCGATCGCGTCGAGTTGCATGAAATGCTGTGCAAGAGCCAAATCGCGGCATTCTATGTGGCTGTCGACCGCTGAAATGGGTGGAAACGGCATCTCATTTCAAAACTCGCGGCCTAAAGTGCGGTCTATGAACGCCCCGATATCCCCCGATCAGTTGCGCGCATTGCTCGACATGTCCCTTCACGATGCCGACCCCGTCGAAACCGCCGAATGGCGCGATGCCTTCGTCGCGCTGGCCGAAACACACGGCCCCGAGCGGGCGCGCTGGATGCTGGACGAACTCGCGCGCATGGCGCGGGCGCAGCGCATCGGCTGGCAGCCCGAACTGTCGACGCCGTACGTCAACACCATCGCGGTCGAGGCCCAGCCGGCGTTCCCCGGCGACCTCGCGATCGAGGAGCGTCTCGCGTCGCTGATGCGCTGGAACGCGCTCGCGATGGTCGTGCGCGCCAACCAGGCCTATGGCGAACTCGGCGGCCACATCGCGAGCTACGCGAGTGCGGCCGATCTGTTCGAGACGGGGTTCAACCACTTCTTCCGTGCGCGCACCGAGGCGCATCGCGGCGATCTCGTGTTCTTCCAGCCGCACAGCGCTCCGGGTGTTTATGCGCGCGCCTTTCTCGAAGGGCGCCTCAGCGAGGAAGACCTGACCCATTACCGGCAGGAACTCACCGCACCCGCCTTCACCGAGGGCAAGGGCGCACGGGGGCTCAGCAGCTATCCGCATCCGTACCTGATGCCGGACTTCTGGCAGTTCCCGACCGGCTCGATGGGCATCGGCCCGATCAGCTCGATCTACCACGCACGCTTCATGCGCTACCTCACGCACCGCAACCTCCTGAACTGCGAGGGTCGGAAAGTCTGGGGCGTGTTCGGCGACGGTGAGATGGACGAGCCCGAATCGATGAGCGCGCTCACGCTCGCCGCGCGCGAGAAGCTCGACAACCTCGTGTGGGTGGTCAACTGCAACCTGCAACGTCTCGACGGGCCGGTGCGCGGCAACGGCCGCATCATCGACGAGCTCGAAAAGCTCTTCGCCGGCGCCGGCTGGAACGTGATCAAGCTCGTCTGGGGCAGCGACTGGGACGGCCTCTTCGCACGCGACGTGAACGGCGCGCTGGTGCGTGCCTTTGCGAACACGGTCGACGGCCAGATGCAGACCTTCGCGGCCAAGGATGGCCGCTACAACCGCGACACCTTCTTCGGCCAGGACGAGGAACTCGCGCGGCTCGCCCAGGGCATGACCGACGAGCAGATCGACCGCCTGAAGCGCGGTGGCCACGACCTCGTGAAGATCCATGCCGCCTACGCCGCCGCTGCCGCCCATCAGGGCCAGCCCACCGTGATCCTCGCCCACACCAAGAAGGGCTATGGCATGGGCAGTGCGGGGCAGGGAAAGATGACCACGCACTCGCAGAAGAAGCTGGACGACACCGACCTCATCGAGTTCCGCAACCGCTTCAACCTGCCGCTCACGGATGAGCAGGCCACGAAGGCCGCCTTCTACAAGCCGGCCGACGACAGCGCCGAGATGCACTATCTGCTGGGGCGCCGCGCCGCGCTCGGCGGCAGCATGCCGCGCCGTGAGACCGCCTGCGAGGTGGTCGCCAAGCCCGACATCGCGGCCTACGCGCAATTCGCGGTGGCCGCCGCGGGCAAGGAGATGAGCACCACCATGGCCTTCGTGCGCATGCTGGGCAATCTCATGAAGGACCCGGCGCTCGGCCCGCGCGTGGTGCCCATCGTCGCGGACGAGGCGCGCACCTTCGGCATGGCCAACCTATTCAAGCAGGTCGGCATCTATTCGAGCGTGGGCCAGCGCTATGCGCCGGAAGACATCGGCTCGGTGCTCTCGTACCGCGAGGCGACCGATGGCCAGATCCTCGAGGAAGGCATCAGCGAGGCCGGCGCCATCGCGAGCTGGACGGCTGCTGCCACCAGTTACAGCGTGCATGGCCTGGCGATGCTGCCCTTCTACATCTACTACTCGATGTTCGGCTTCCAGCGCGTGGGCGACCAGATCTGGGCCGCCGCCGACCAGCGGCCGCGCGGCTTCCTGCTCGGCGCAACCTCGGGCCGCACCACGCTGGGCGGAGAGGGTCTGCAGCACCAGGATGGATCGAGCCACCTCATCGCCGCCACCATTCCGAACTGCAAGGCCTACGACCCGGCCTTCGCGGGCGAAATGGCGGTCATCGTCGACGCCGGCATCCGCGAGATGCTGGTCGAGCAGAAGGACGTGTTCTATTACGTCACGCTCATGAACGAGAACTACGCGCAGCCTGACTTGTCTGCGGGCGCGGAAACCCACGTGCTGCGCGGCTGCTATCGCTTCGACGGCTGGAAGGGCGCGCAGCCGAAGTCCGTGAGCGCGAAGGTCACGCTGCTCGGCTCCGGCGCGATCCTGACCGAAGTCATCAAGGCCGCGCAGATGTTGGCCGGAGAGGGCATTGCCGCCGAGGTCTTCAGCGTCACGAGCTGGAGCGAGCTGGCCCGCGACGGCCGGGCTTGCGAAGAGCGCGCGCTGGCGGGCGACCCGAGCCCGGGCACGCCGTTCATCGCGCAGCAATTGGCCGGCGGAAGCGGCCCGGTGGTTGCCGCGACCGACTATGTGCGCGCCGTGCCAGAGAGCGTCCGCGCCTTCCTGCCCGAAGGCCGCCGCTACCTCACGCTCGGTACCGACGGCTTCGGCCGCAGCGACACCCGTGCCGCGTTGCGGCAGTTCTTCGGTGTCGATGCCCAGAGCATCGTGCGGGCCGCACGGCACGCACTGGCGCCGCGCTGAAACGTCTCCGGTTTCGACGTGTCGCCATGAGGGGTTAGTCCCGTTGTGATGCGGTCGCGAATTTCTATGATGGCCCCCTGATCCCGCGCGGCCCGCCAGGCGGCCGGCGCGGACGCCAGCGCGTTTCTCGCGTGCTGGCCTTCCTTCGAAACCCTCGGGACCATCCATGAACAAAGCGGGACTCATCGGCCTGGGCGCCATGGGCGCAGGCATTGCGGGAACACTGCGCAGCAAGGGCTACGAAGTGCATGTGTGCGACGTGCGGCCTGGTGCGGCACTGCGCTTCGCCGAACAGGGCGGCGTCGCCTGGGCCACCCCGGCGCAGGTCGCGGCCGCGTGCGACGTGGTCATCTCCGTCGTCGTCAACGCGCAGCAGACCGAGGACGTGCTCTTCGGCGAAGGCGGAGCGGCTGCTGCGATGAAACCCGGCAGCGTGTTCGTGATGTGCTCGACCGTCGACCCCAACTGGTCGATCGCGCTCGAAGAGCGTCTGAACGCCTCGGGCATCCACTACATCGACGCGCCGATCTCCGGCGGCGCCGCCAAGGCCGCGAGCGGGCAGATGACCATGATGAGCGCCGCCCGGCCCGAGGCCTACGCGAAGGCCGACCCGGTGCTCGACGCCATGGCCGGCAAGGTCTACCGCCTGGGCGACCGCGCCGGCGCTGGCAGCAAAGTGAAGATCATCAACCAGCTGCTCGCCGGCGTGCACATCGCCGCGGCGGCCGAGGCCATGGCGCTGGGCCTGCGCGAAGGCGTGGCGCCCGATGCGCTCTACGAGGTCATCACGCACAGCGCCGGCAACAGCTGGATGTTCGAGAACCGCATGGCCCATGTGCTGGCGGGCGACTACACGCCGCTGTCGGCGGTCGATATCTTCGTGAAGGACCTGGGGCTGGTGCTCGACACCGCGCGGGCGAGCAAGTTTCCGCTGCCGCTCGCGTCCACCGCGCACCAGATGTTCATGCAGGCATCCACCGCGGGCTTCGCGAAGGAGGACGACAGCGCCGTGATCAAGATCTTTCCGGGCATCGAGCTGCCGCCCTCCACCAAGGCGGGCAAGCCATGACGCTCCTGCTCGGCTGCATCGCCGATGACTTCACGGGCGCGACCGATCTCGCGAACAACCTCGTGCGCGCGGGCATGCGCGTGGTCCAGACCATCGGCGTGCCGGCCTCGCCGCTGGCGGCGGAGGTCGATGCGGTGGTGGTGGCGCTCAAGTCGCGCACCATCGCGCCGGCCGAAGCGGTGGCGCAGTCGCTCGACGCGCTGCGCTGGCTGAAGGTGCAGGGCGCGCGGCAGGTCTATTTCAAGTACTGCTCCACCTTCGACAGCACGGCCGAGGGCAACATCGGACCAGTCACCGAGGCGCTGATGGATGCGCTGGACTGCGACTTCACCATCGCCACGCCCGCGTTCCCGGACAACAAGCGCACCGTGTTCAAGGGCTACCTGTTCGCGGGCGACGTGCTGCTCAACGAGAGCGGCATGCAGAACCATCCGCTCACGCCCATGACCGACCCGAACCTCGTGCGCGTGATGCAGGCGCAGACGCGGCGCAAGGTCGGGTTGATCGACTACGCCACCGTGGCAAGGGGCGCTGCGACGATCGGCGAGCGCATCGCGCAGCTGCGCCGCGATGGCGTGGGTGTCGCCATCGTCGATGCAGTGTCCAACGACGATCTGATGCGCCTCGGGCCCGCGCTCGCCGACATGCCGCTCGTCACCGCAGGCTCTGGTGTGGCGATCGGCCTGCCGGCCAACTTCGGGCTCGCGCCTTCGTCCGCCGCCAGCGTGCTGCCCGCGGCGAGCGGCTTGCAGGCGGTCGTCTCGGGCAGCTGCTCGCTCGCGACGAATCGGCAGGTCGCGGATTTCATCGCATCGGGCCGCTCGGCCCTGGCGATCGATCCGGTGCAGATCGCTTCGGGCATCAACGTGGTCGCGCAGGCGTTGGCCTGGGCGGCGCCACTCATCGAGCAAGGGCCCGTGCTGATCTATTCGACGGCGGACCCCGAGGCCGTCAAGTCGGTGCAGGGGCGCCTCGGTGTCGCGGAGGCGGGCGCCATGGTCGAGGAAGCCATTGCCGCCATTGCACGTGGGCTGATCGAGCGCGGTGTGCGGCAATTGGTCGTGGCGGGCGGCGAGACCTCGGGCGCGGTCGTGCAGGCGCTTGGCATTGCTCAGTTGCAGATCGGTGCGCAGATCGATCCGGGCGTGCCGTGGTGCCATGCGCACAGCGATGCGGCCGACGGTGCGGGCCTTCACATCACGCTCAAATCCGGCAACTTCGGCAGCGACGATTTCTTCACCAAAGCCTTTACATTCCTCGGATGAACGAGAGCCACGCGAGAGAAGAAATCTGCCGCATCGGCCGCAGCCTCTTCGAGCGCGGCTACGTGCACGCCACTGCCGGGAACATCAGCATCCGGCTCGACAGCGGCTTCCTGATCACGCCGACCGATGCCTGCCTCGGCTTTCTCGACCCTGCGAAGCTCGCACGGCTCGACGCCCATCTGCACCAGACCCACGGCGACCTCGCCAGCAAGACCATCGCCCTGCACGCGCGCATCTACGGCGCTGCGAGCCAGTTCGATGCGGGCACGCGCTGCGTCATCCACACGCACAGCACGCACTGCGTGGCGCTCACGCTGAACACGGCGGGCGCGGAGTTGCTCCCGCCGATCACGCCGTATTTCGTGATGAAGGTTGGCCATGTCCCGGTGATTCCGTACCACCTCCCCGGCGCGCCCGAAGCCGCGGCGCTGGTCGCGCAGACCATCGAGCGCTACGGCACGCAAGGCACGCCGCTGCGCGCCGTGATGCTCGACCGCCTCGGCCCCAACGTCTGGCACGACACGCCCGCCGCCGCGATGGCCGTGCTGGAGGAGCTGGAGGAAACCGCCAAGCTCTGGCTCCTGTCGAGCCAGGCGAAGCAAAGCGCGCCCGAACCCCTGGGCCCAAAGCAGATCAACGACCTGCGCCGCAACTTCGGTGCTAGATGGTGACTACCCCCCAGCCTCGCCCACTGCGTGTGGCTCGGACACCCCCCTCCGGGGGGCAACGCCGGCGGACCGGCGGAGCCGGATCCGTGGCATTTCTGGAATTGCGGGGCGCCGCCGCGCCTTCGATCTGTTGGAGTTTTTGATGCCTCGATTTGCCGCCAATCTTTCAATGCTCTATCCGGAGCTTGATTTTCTGGACCGCTTTGAAGCCGCTGCGAAGGATGGCTTTCGGGCGGTCGAATATCTGTTTCCCTATGCCTATGAACAGCGGGAACTCGCGGCTCGGCTGTCGGCCAATGGGTTGCAGCAGGTGCTGTTCAACGGGCCGCCCGGTGACTGGGAGCGTGGGGAGCGCGGTCTCGCCTGCCTGCCGGGGCGCGAAGCGGAGTTTCGGGAAGGCATTCTCAAGGCGCTCGACTACGCCGCCGCACTGTCGTGTCCGCGCATCCACGTCATGGCCGGGTTGGTGCCGGGAGGCACGGAACGGGACGCCGTGCAGCCCAACTACATCGACAACCTTCGTTGGGCCGCGGTCGAAGCGGCCAAGGGCGGGCTCGATCTGCTGATCGAGCCGATCAACACGCGCGACATTCCGCGCTTTTTCCTGAACCGGCAGGACCACGCACACGAGATCGTCGAGGCCGTCGGCGCGCTGAACGTGCAGGTGCAGATGGATCTCTACCATTGCCAGATCGTCGAGGGCGATGTGGCGATGAAGATCCGCAAGTACCTGCCCACGGGCCGCGTCGGGCACTTTCAGATCGCGGGCGTGCCGGACCGGAACGAGCCCGACATTGGCGAGATGAACCATCCCTATCTCTTCGATGTCATCGACGAGGTGTCCGCGCAATGCGGCTGGGAGGGCTGGGTCGGCTGCGAATACCGGCCGCGGCGCGGTGCCGTCGCCAACGGCACCTCGGACGGGCTCGGCTGGCTGCGCTCGCTGCCGCGCACCTCGGGCGCATGAGGCTCCGACTACGCGCCGTACAACCGCGTGCGTGGACTCTTCTACCCGGGCGAACCGCCGGTCAGCACGGTGGTGGAGGTATCGCGCTTCCTGCCGGGGGACGAAGTGCTGATCGAGGTGGAAGCGACGATGTATTTGCCGCAGCACTGAGCAGGCGCGCCGCGGGTGGGCGTGCAGCTAGCAGAGCGGCAGCCGCAGAGTGACCCCGAGGCTGCCCAGCGGCGACGGTGCCGCGTAGATGCGCCCACCGTTGTCGCTCACGATCTGTTCGCACAGCTTGACGCCGTCGATCGACTGGGCGTGGGCCGCATCGTCTCGACGCGCCAAAGCGGCGCTGAAGCACCGACCGAGACGCGGCTCTTCGGCAGGCGCCTGGTCCATGAAATTGATGACGGCGTGCGCGCCATCCGCGCGGGCCAACAACTGCAACGTGCCACCCGCCGGCATGATGCGGCAGGCCAGATCGGCGACTTGCGTGAAGACCTCCTGCATCCCCGAGCGGTCGAGAAACACGGTCAGTGGATCCGATGGAATGCGCAGATCCATCGCGATGCCCGCCGCTTTGAGCCGGGCACCCAGAGACTCCGACATCTGGCCCACGATCTCGCGGATATCTGCGAGATGGCGGGGGCTCGATGCGCGAACCCCGGCGGACGGGATGCCGGGCTCGCTGGCGACTTGGGTGCCGGATTGCCGGAGCGCGGCCAACGGGCGCGCGAAGATCTTCAGGAATTTGTACATGGCTGCTTGGCGATACGCTGCGCGAGTGGGCAGCGATCATCGTCGATGGTCATCGCCTTCATCGGGGCGCGGTATCCCAAGAGACGTGGGGGCCAGGCGGCGGCTTTCAAGAGCGAGCTTGGCGGGGCTCATTGCCCATGCTGCGGCCCGTCATTCGTCGTCCCCGCGTTGCGCCTGCCGGATGTGGCCGTAATACTTGTGGCTTGCATCGAAGGGTGACCATCATGTCCATCCAGTTGAACCACACCATCGTCAAGGCCCGCGACCCGCGGGCATCAGCGGCACTCCTGGCCGAGTTGCTCGGGCGCGGCGCGCCGGTTCCCTTCGGGCCGTTTCATGGCGTGGAAATCGACAACGGCGTCACGCTCGATTTCATGAAAGTCGATGGTGAGTTCGACTGGGCGCACTACGCCTTTCTCGTGAGCGAGAGCGAGTTCGACGACATCTTCGGGCGCATCCGCGCACGCGGGATTCCCTACTGGGCCGATCCCGGCCACCACCAGCCCGGCGAGATCAACCACGGCGACGGCGGCCGGGGGGTCTACTGGGACGACCCCGACGGCCACGTCCTTGAAATCCTCACCCGGCCTTATGGCAGCGGCGGCTGATCCGGTGGCGCCGGTCCCGCAAGCGTGCGAGGTGCTGGTAATCGGCGCCGGCCCGGCCGGGACCGCTTGTGCCCAGTCGCTGGCGCGGGCGGGCTTCGATGTAGTGCTCGCCGACCAGCAGTTGTTCCCGCGCGACAAGGTCTGCGGCGACGGATTGATTCCGGATGCTCACCGGGCGCTGGAGCGGCTCGGCGTGCTCGACGAAGTGCTGGCACACGCACGGGCCGCGACGCACGTCGCCTGTGTCGGCCCGCGCGGCGGGCGGGTGGAGGTGCCGGCGCATCTCGCGGTGCTGCCGCGCCGTGAACTGGACGAGATCCTGCGGCTTTCGGCGATCAGGGCGGGTGTGCGCTGGCTCGCTCCGGCCCGCTTCGATGCACCGCTCCTCGATCCCGGTCAACAGGTGATCGGCGCGCGGCTTGCCTTGCCGGATGGCGCGCCGCGCGTACCGCACGCGCTGCGCGCCCGCTGGACCGTGCTCGCCACCGGCGCGGCATCGGTTCCGCTGAACTCGGCCGGCTTGTGCACGCGCCGCACGCCGAGCGGGATGGCGCTGCGGGGTTACGTCCGGAACGATGCGATGGTGGGTCGGATCAAGGGACTCGACGTGGTGTGGCATCGCGCATTGCGGCGCGGCTACGGCTGGATCTTCCCGTGCGCCGGCGGCGTGTTCAACATTGGTGTCGGGATCACCCACAGCCGCGCGGACGTGCCCGACGTCAACCTGCGCGAGTTGTTCGCCACCTTCACAAGGCTGTACGCGCCGGCGCGCGAGCTGATGGAGGGCGGCGAGCCGCTGGGTCCGTTGAAGGGCGCGCCGTTGCGCTGTTCGCTTGACGGCGCGAAGTGGTCGCGGCCCGGGCTGCTGGTGGCGGGCGAGGCGGCGGGCAGCACCTATCTCTTCACCGGCGAGGGCATCGGCAAGGCGCTCGAGACCGGCATGCTCGCCGCGCAGGCGATCGCAGAAGGCCGCGACCAGCGGCTGGGCGACGCGCAAGTGCGCGCACGCTACGAGGCCGCGTTGCACGCGCTGAAGCCGCGCTTCGATGCCTACGAGCAGGCCAACCGCATCAACAACCACCCGTGGCTCGCGGACCTCCTGATCTGGCGCGCGCGCCACAGCGAGAGCGTCAGGAAGCGGCTGAGCGGCGTGATCGAGGAAACCCACACGCCGCGAAACCTCGTGACGGCCCAGGGCCTGCTGAGAATGCTTCTGCCGTCGGCGTGACGCGGGTCGGTGGTTGCCGACTTGATAACAGACGCTCATGGGCATATAAGTCGTCCATGGTTCCTTGTCTCGTCGCAAGACGGAAAGGAGGGTGCCATGAGGAGACGTATTTACTGGCTCATGCCAGATCTGGCGAGCGCCAGGCAAGCGATGCACGATCTCGTGCAGGCGCGTGTCGACGTTGCGCGCATTCATTTCGCCGGGTCGGAAGGCATGGACATGACTGGCCTGCACACGGCCAACGTGTGGCAGACCTCGGACGTCGTGCACGCGGCGAAGACCGGGTGGGTGATCGGCAGCGCCTGCGGCATGGTCATCGGCCTGGTGGCCGGCTTGCTTTTTCCGATCATGGGCGACGACCCCGAATGGGAAGTGGCCGTGCTGCTCGGCGTGCTGGGCGGCGTGATCGGCGCCTGGTCCGCCAGCATGATCGGCATCTCCATTCCGAGCACCCGGCTGCAGCGCTTCGAAGGCGCCATGGCCGAGGGCCGGATTCTCCTGATGGTGGATTTGCCGCGATCGCGCGTGCAGGACATCGAGGCACTGTTGCAGACCGCGCATCCTGAAGCCCGTTTCGAGGGCGAGGAGCAGCAGGTACCGGCGTTCCGCTGAAACGCCGCCGCATCGCCGATGACTCGCGGACCGCCGATGCACAGCAAAGGAACCGCACATGATCATGGCCGTTGCCCTGCTGCTCATCGTGGTCGCCTCGGTGGCCTTTCACTTTCTCAATCCGTGGTGGCTGACGCCACTGGCTTCCAACTGGCAGGAGATGGACCACACGCTGACCATCACGCTGGTCATCACGGGCATTTTCTTCGTCGCGATCAATCTTTTCGTCGTCTACACGCTGGTGCGCTTCCGCCACCGCGAAGGCAGCCGCGCGGCACATGAGCCCGACAACAAGAAGCTGGAACGCTGGCTGATCGGCGGCACGACGGTCGGGATCATCGCGCTGCTGGCGCCGGGTCTCGTGGTCTACGCCAACTACGTAAGGGAGCCACGCGACTCGCTCGTGCTGGAGGTGGTGGGCCAGCAATGGCAGTGGCGCTACCGTTTTCCCGGCGCTGACGGCAAGCTGGGCGCGAGCGATGCGCGCTTCTACAGCGCCTCCAATCCCTTCGGGCTCGATCCCGGCGACCCGGCTGGGCAGGACGACATCATGGTCGCCAGCGACGAGGTGCACCTGCCGCTCGGCAAGCCAGTGCTGGTGCTGGTTCGCTCGCACGACGTGCTGCACGACTTCTACGTCCCGCCGTTTCGCGCCCGCATGAACATAGTGCCGGGGCAGGTCAGCCGCTTCTGGTTCACGCCGACCGTCGTGGGCCGCTTCGAGGCGCTGTGCGCGCAGCTCTGCGGCGTGGGCCATCCGAACATGCGCGGCTTCGTGGTGGTGGAAGATCCGGCGCAGTTCCAGGCCTGGCAGGTGGCATTGCCGACCTTCGCCAGGACGCAGGTCAAGACGCTCCCGCCTCCGACGGGCGAAGCGGCCGCTGGTGGCGCGGGCGCGCGCGTGGAGCAGGGCCGCGCGCTGTCCGAATCCAAGGGCTGCGTGGCGTGCCACACCATCGACGGCACCGCCCGCGTAGGGCCGACGTGGAAGGGCCTCTACGGCAAGACCGAAAACATGAGGGACGGCACCACCGCGCTGGTCGATGACAACTACCTGCGCAGCTTCATCCGCGATCCGCAGGCGCGTGGCGTGAAGGGCTTTGCGCCCGTCATGCCCAAGATCGACCTGACCGACGAAGAACTGGCCGCGCTGGTGGCCTACATCCAGTCCCTCGGCAGCCCGCCGGCGCAGGCAGCCACCGAACCGAAGGTGCAGCGATGAACCCTGATTCGCCCGCGGGGCACACCGTGCCACACGACGACGACGCCGAACACCACGCGCCGACATCGTTCCTGAGGCGCTACATCTGGAGCCAGGACCACAAGGTCATCGCGATCCAGTACGCCTGCGTCGCCATCACGGTGGGGGTGGTGGGGGTCGTGCTGTCGAACCTGATGCGGCTGCAACTCGGCTACCCCGGCCACTTCGAGTTCATCAACCCCGAGCGCTACTACCAGTTCGTGACCATGCACGGAATGATCATGGTGATCTACCTGTTGACCGCGCTCTTCCTCGGCGGCTTTGGAAACTACCTGATCCCGCTGATGGTGGGCGCGCGGGACATGGTCTTCCCCTATCTCAACATGCTGAGCTTCTGGGTCTACCTGCTGTCGGTCGTGGTGCTGATGGCGAGCTTCTTCGTTCCGGGTGGGCCGACCGGCGCGGGGTGGACGCTGTATCCGCCGCAGTCGATCCTGCGGGGCACGCCGGGCTACGACTGGGGCATCGTCCTTATGCTGGTGTCGCTCGTCATCTTCATCGTTGCGACCACGATGGGCGGCCTGAACTACGTGACCACCGTGCTCCAGGCCCGCTGCGAAGGCATGACGCTGATGCGCATGCCGCTGACCGTGTGGGGCATCTTCGTCGCCACCATCCTCGCGTTGATCGGCTTTCCGGCGCTGTTCGTGAGCGGCGTGATGCTGCTGCTCGACCGCACGCTGGGCACCAGCTTCTTCATGCCGGCGCTGGTGTCGATGGGCCAGATCACGGGCTACAAGGGCGGCAGCCCGTTGCTGTTCCAGCACCTGTTCTGGTTCTTCGGCCATCCGGAGGTCTACATCGTGGCGCTGCCGGCCTTTGGGATCGTTTCCGACCTGATCAGCGTGCACGCGCGCAAGTGCATCTTCGGCTACCGGATGATGGTGTGGGCCATCGTGGCGATCGGCGGGCTGAGCGTGGTCGTCTGGGCGCACCACATGTTCGTGGCGGGCATGAACCCGTACTTCGGCTTCTTCTTCGCCACCACGACACTGATCATTGCCGTGCCCACGGCCATCAAGGTCTACAACTGGCTGCTGACCCTGTGGCGCGGAGACATCCACCTGTCGGTGCCGATGCTGTTCGCGCTGGCTTTCGTGTGCACCTTCGCCATCGGCGGGCTGACCGGACTGTTCCTCGGCAACGTGAGCGTGGACATTCCGCTCTCGGGCACCTACTTCGTGGTGGCGCACTTCCACATGGTGATGGGCGTGGCACCGCTGCTGGTGGTGTTCGGCGGCATCTACCACTGGTTCCCGAAGGTCACGGGCCGCATGCTCGACGACCGGCTCGGGCACCTGCATTTCTGGATCACATTCATCGGCACCTATCTGATCTATTTCCCCATGCACTACCTCGGCGTGCTGGGCATGCCGCGGCGCTACTACAACTTCGACGGCTACAAGTTCATTCCGCCGTCGGCGTTCAGCCTGAACACCTTCATCACCGTGGTCGCGCTGGTCGTCGGCGCGGCGCAGCTGCTGTTCATCATCAACCTCGCGTGGAGCGCGTGGCGCGGCCGGCCGGCGAATGCCAATCCGTGGCGCGCCGCTTCGCTCGAATGGCAGACGCCCGAGACGCCGCCGACCCATGGCAACTGGGGGCCGCGGTTGCCGGTGGTCTATCGGTGGGCCTATGCCTATGGCGTGCCGGGCAAGTCGGAAGATTTCATCCCGCAGACCGCACCGCCCGAAGCCGGCGGCGTCGAGCCCGAGCCTCATGGCGGCAAGGACGAAGCCCGAGGGGCATTGGCATGAGCGTTTCGATGGTCGCCAACGGCATCGATCGGAGCGGCAGGCTGCGCGCCGCGCACGCGAGCGCGGCCAGCATCGGCCTGTGGGTGTTCATGGGCGTCGCCACCAGCCTGTTCTCGCTCTTCATCACGGCCTACGTGATGCGCATGAACAGCAGCGACGCAGTGACACTCGCGCTGCCGTGGCAGCTCTGGCTCAGCACGTCGTTGCTCGTTGCGGGCAGCGTGGCCTTGCAACTGGCCCACCGGGCGGCGCGCGCCGCCGATGTCTTGCATACGCGTCGCCTGCTGCAAGCGGGAGGGCTGTTCGCGGCGGCGTTCATCTGTGTGCAACTGTGGGCCTGGCAGGCCTTGTGGAGCGCACAGGTGATGCCTGCCGGCAATCCGGCCGGCAGTTTCTTCTACCTGCTGACCGCAATGCACGGCCTTCACATGGCCGGTGGGCTCGCCGCCTGGGCGTGGACGGTGCGTGCCGTCCGGCGCGAACCCGCCGAGGCGGCCTGGCGGATTGCGCTCTGCGCGCGCTATTGGCACTTCATGCTCGCGGTGTGGGTCTTGCTGTTCGCCACGCTGGGGTTGGTCACGCCGGAAGTGGCGCGATTCATCTGCGGAACCGCTTGAGGAGGCATTCATGAACACCGCAACCATCGCGACACCTGTGCTCAGCCCTCCAATCGCTGCGGAAGGCTGGCGCGGGCTGATTGCCGACTGGTCGTCGGACCGCCGTGCTTTCCACGTCTCGTGGGGCAAGGCGATGATGTGGATCTTCCTGCTGAGCGACACCTTCATCTTCAGCTGCTTCCTCACCGGCTACATGACGGTGCGCGTGTCGACCACCGCTGCATGGCCCAATCCGAGCGAGGTGTTCGCGCTGCACGTGGGCGGCGCCAACGTGCCCTTGCTGCTGATTGCGATCATGACCTTCGTGCTCATCAGCAGCAGCGGCACGATGGCGATGGCCGTCAACTTCGCCTATCGCCGCGACAAGGTGAACGCCGCCACGCTCATGCTCGTGACCGCGACCTTCGGCGAACTCTTCGTCGGCATGCAGGCTTTCGAGTGGTCCAAGCTGATCATGGAGGGCGTGCGGCCCTGGGGCAATCCGATGGGCGCGGCGCAGTTCGGCTCGACCTTCTTCATGATCACCGGCTTCCACGGTCTTCACGTGACCGGCGGCGTGATCCTGCTGTTCATCGTGGCCTTCAAGCTGATGCGCGGTGACTACGACCGGACCGGCAACTACCAGATCGTCGAGATCACGGGCCTGTACTGGCACTTCGTGGATCTCGTGTGGGTGTTCATCTTTGCGTTTTTCTATCTCTGGTGAGGACGATCATGACCCCAGGCACAGGCCAGCAACATCCGATCAGCCTCTACCTCAAGATCTGGGGGTTGCTGTTCGTGCTCAGCGCGATGTCGTACATGGTCGACTACCTGCACTTCCAGGGCTACCTGCGCTGGGGGCTGATCATCACCTTCATGCTGTTGAAGGCCGGGCTAATCGTGGCGATCTTCATGCACATGGCGTGGGAAAGGTTGTCGCTGGTGTATGCGATCCTGCTGCCGCCGCTGTGCCTGTTGGTGCTGGTGGGGCTGATGTTCGCGGAGGCGGGGCACACGTTGCTGACGCGGCTCCTCTTCTTCCACTAGGGACGAGCCCCTAGCGGTGCACGATGTAGCGAGTCACCACCGGCAGCGATTCCCCCTGATGGAACGCCAGCCGCCGCTCCCGCAACGCCATGTCCGCCGCTGTCGCGCGGTGAAAGCGCCGCAGATGCTCGGTCCATGACTCATCGACGATCTGCTCGACATAGCGTGACGGGTCCGTGATGTCATGCAGCAACTCCCACGCGATCGCGCCCTGGCTCAGCCGTGCGCGGCGCGTCTGGTGCATGACGATCAGGAAAGAGGCGGCGCGCGCGGGGTCTATCAGGTATTCAACCGTGATCACCACGCGGCCCTCTTCGCCGGGCGCGCTCTTCGGCGGACCGGCGGCCCAGCCCTGCTGGGCGGGGCTGGTGTCGTCCTCTTCGCCGGTGCCGTCGGTCACGTAGCGCAGCGCGGCCAGCATGCACAGCGTGCCGGTGACCGCGGCGATGCCGAGGCTGATGTAGAGCGAGGTGAGTTCCGCCACCTGGCCCCAGAGCGCGGCGCCGAACGCGCTCGCGCCCATGATGGCCATCTGATACATCGACATGCCGCGCGCACGCACCCAGTCGGGCAACGCGAGCTGGGCCGACACCGACAGCGAATTGGCGACGGTGATCCAGGCCATGCCGCCGAGGAACATCGCGGGCACGGCCACCCATGCATTGGGCGCTACCGCCATCACCGCCGTCGCGCCGGACTGCAGCAGCGCGCCGCGCAGCACCAACTGGTCGCGCACCATCGCCTGGCGCAGCCGTGGCAGGAACAGCACCGCCACGATGGCGCCCGAACCCATGGCCGCGAGCAGCAGCGTGAAGGTGCCGGCGCCGCCTCCGTGCAGGTTGCGCGCCAGCAGCGGCAGCAGCGCGAGCAGCGCCGTGGAATGCAGGAAGAAGAGCGCCACGCGCGTGAGCACCGCGCGCATGCGTTGCGACTGGCGCACGAACTGCACGCCGACGCGCATGGCGCTGATCAGCTTCTCGCGTCCCAGCGGATTGGGCGTGTGCTCGCGCCGCCAGCGCAGCACGACGAAGCCCGAGGCCACGCACATCACGGCATTGAGCCCGAACACCCACACCGTGCCCGTGCTAGCGATCAGCGTGCCGGCCAGCAGCGGGCCGACGATGCGCGAGGCATTCATCGCGATGCCATTGAGCCCGAGCGCCGCCGGCAGGTGCGTTCGCGGCACCAACTCGGGGACGATGGCCGAGAACACCGGCCAGCGCATGGCCAGGCCGATGCCGTTGGCGAAGGTCAGGGCCAACAGCAGTGGCGCGTTCATGACGTCCATCACGACCGCGACGCACAGCACGATCGCGGTGCCGGCCAGCCAGAACTGGGTGGCGACCAGCCAGCGCCGCCGGTCGAGGATGTCGGCCAGCGCGCCGCTGGGCAGTCCGAGCAGGAACACCGGCAGCGTGGAGGCCGACTGCACCAGCGCGACCCAGATCGGCGAGGTGGTGAGCGAGGTCATCATCCAGGCGGCCGCCACGTCGTTCATCCACATGCAGACGTTGGCGATCAGCCAGGTGCTCCACAGCATGCGGAACACCGGGAGCCTCAGCGGTTCGAGAGGCCCGACGCGTGGCTGCACGCGCGGAGCAGAGGGAGTTTCCTGGGGCGAGATCGGTGGCATCGAGGCCTATTGTCGGCGCCCCGTCTGGGGCGCCAGGTGGTCGAGCGGCAAGGCGTGGCTCGCCTTGACTTCGCCGAGCGAGAAACTGGTGTGCAGATCCTTCACGTTCGGCAGGTTGAGCAGGTGCTGCAGCGCGAAGCGGGAGAAGCTGTCGAGGTCCTGCGCCACCACCTGCAGCTCGAAGGTGCCGGTGCCGCTGATGTAGTGGCAGGCAATGACTTCCGGCAGCTTGCGGATCGCGTCCTCCAGCTTGCGCGTGACATCGACGGTCACGCGCTCCGCGTCCACGCGCACGAAAGCGAGCACGCCGAGGCCGATCTTGTGGCGGTCGATCTCCGCGTGATAGCCCTTGATGAAGCCGGCCTCCTCGAGCGCCCGCACGCGGCGCCAGCACGGTGCGGCCGAAAGGCCCACGCGCAGTGCAAGCTCGGCGTTGGTGAGGCGCCCGTCGGCCTGCAGTTCTTGCAGGATGGCGAGGTCAAACTTGTCAATGCTTTCCATTGGTGTGCATATTAAGCAAGATTCTTTCAAAATGGGGCGACCAACAGGCAAAGAACGCAAACACCTGTCACGACAGCAGGCATACACTTTGCGTCATGATGGCCGAGGGGAATCCGACCCGGATGCCTCGCAAAGCCACGCCCACAAGGCTCAGCCCACCTGGAGACAGACACGATGAATGCCCCCCTGCCCGAGCACATTCGCAAGGCCCTGGAAACGGTCACGCTCGACGACAAATACTCACTGGACTACGGCCGCGCCTTCATGAGCGGCGTGCAGGCGCTGGTCAAGCTGCCGATGCTGCAGCGCTTGCGCGACCAGCAGCAGGGCAGGAACACGGCAGGTTTCATCAGCGGCTACCGCGGTTCGCCGCTCGGCGGCTACGACCAGGCGCTCTGGAAGGCCAGCAAGTTCCTGAAAGAACAGAACATCGTCTTCCAGCCGGGCGTGAATGAAGAACTCGCGGCGACCGCGCTCTGGGGTACTCAGCAGCTCGGCTTCTCGCCAGCCGGCACCAACAAGTTCGACGGCGTCTTCGGCATCTGGTACGGCAAGGGCCCGGGCGTGGACCGCTGCTCCGACGTATTCAAGCATGCCAACATGGCCGGCACCACCGAATTCGGCGGCGTGATCGCGGTGGCCGGCGATGACCACATCTCCAAGAGCTCCACCGCGGCGCACCAGAGCGACCACATCTTCAAGGCCTGCGGCACGCCGGTGTTCTTCCCGGCCAACGTGCAGGAGATCCTCGACCTCGGCATCCATGCCTTCGCGATGAGCCGCTTCGCCGGGATCTGGTCGGGCATGAAGACGATCCAGGAGATCGTCGAATCGAGCGCCACCGCGATGATCGACCCCGAGCGCGTCGAGATCGTCATGCCCACCGACTTCCAGATGCCGCCAGGCGGCCTGCACATCCGCTGGCCCGACCATGCGCTGGAGCAGGAAGCGCGGCTCATGCACTACAAGTGGTACGCCGCGCTCGCCTACATCCGCGCCAACCGGCTCAATCACAACGTGATCGAAGGGCCGAACGACCGCTTCGGCATCATGGCCAGCGGAAAGGCCTTCAACGACACGCGCCAGGCGCTGATCGACCTGGGCCTGGACGACGCGGCCTGCCGCCAGCTCGGCATTCGTCTCCATAAGGTAGCCGTCGTGTGGCCGCTCGAAGCGCAGCTCACGCGCGCCTTCGCCACCGGGCTGCAGGAAATCCTGGTGGTCGAGGAAAAGCGCCAGGTCATCGAATACCAGCTCAAGGAAGAGCTCTACAACTGGCGCCCCGACGTGCGGCCCAACGTGGTCGGCAAGTTCGACGAGGGCGAAGTGCATCAGGCCGAGGGCTACTCGGGCGGCGAATGGTCGATGCCCAATCCGACCTCGCACACGCTGCTGCGCGCCAATGCGGACCTGAATCCGGCGCTGATCGCCAAGGCGATCGCACAGCGCCTGAAGAAGACCGGTCTGCTGGCGGCAGCCGGCGCTGACATGGCCGCGCGCATCGACGCCCAGCTCGCGATTCTCGAGGCCAAGGAGCGCGCCATGGCGGCGCCGCAAACCACTGGCGTGTCGGACGCGGGCCGCCAGCCCTGGTTCTGCTCGGGCTGCCCGCACAACACCAGCACCGTCGTGCCCGAAGGCTCGCGTGCGATGGGTGGCATCGGCTGCCACTTCATGGCGACCTGGATGGACCGCTCGACCATCGGCTTCACGCAGATGGGCGGCGAGGGCGTGCCGTGGGTCGGCCAGCAGCCCTTCACGACCGACCAGCACATCTTCGCCAACCTCGGCGACGGCACCTACTTCCACAGCGGCCTGCTGGCGATCCGCCAGAGCATCGCGGCCGGCGTGAACATCACCTACAAGATCCTCTACAACGACGCGGTCGCGATGACCGGCGGCCAGCAGGTCGGCGAGCGCCCCGAGGGCCACTCGGTGCTGCAGATCGCCGAAAGCCTGCACGCCGAGGGCGCAGTGAAGGTCGTCGTCGTCACAGACGAACCCGAGAAGTACGAGGGCGTGAACGTGCCCGGCGAGAACGTCAAGGTGCGCCACCGCGACGAGCTGGACGAGATCCAGCGCGAGTTCCGCGAAATCAAGGGCACCACGGCCATCATCTACGACCAGACCTGCGCGACCGAAAAGCGCCGCCGCCGCAAGCGGGGTACGGCCGTCGATCCGGCCAAGCGCGTCGTCATCAACGAGCTCGTCTGCGAAGGCTGCGGCGACTGCAGCGTGCAGAGCAATTGCCTGTCGGTGGAGCCGCTCGAAACCGAGTTCGGTCGCAAGCGCACCATCAACCAGAGCACCTGCAACAAGGACATGAGCTGCCTCAAGGGCTTCTGCCCCAGCTTCGTGACTGTCGAGGGCAGCCAACTCAAGAAGAAGTCGAAGAGCAAGGGCTCCACGCCGGCCGAACTGGGCGCGCTCGACGAGCCGGCACTGCCTTCGCTCGCGGGCGGGAACGTCTGGGGAGTTGTGGTCGCGGGTGTGGGAGGCACGGGCGTCATCACCATCGGCCAGTTGCTCGGCATGGCGGCGCACATCGAAGGCAAGGGCATCGTGACGCAGGACGCGGCGGGCCTCGCGCAAAAGGGCGGCGCTACCTGGAGCCATGTGCTGATCGGCGACACGCAGGACGACATCCGCACCACCCGCGTCGGCACGGCGGCGGCCGATTTGATCCTGGCCTGCGATCCGCTGGTCAGCGTCAATGCCGAGACCATGGCACGCATGCGCGAAGGCCGCACGCACGTGGCGCTCAACAGCCACAGCAGTCCGACGGCGTCCTTCGTGCGCAATGCCAACTGGCAGAACCCGCAGGATGCCTGCGCTGTCGAGATCGCACGCGCGGTGGGCGCCGATGCCGTCGGCGCCTTCGACGCCGATGCGGCCGCGACCTCGCTGATGGGTGACTTGATCTACGTCAATCCGATGATCCTCGGCTACGCATGGCAAAAGGGCTGGCTCCCGCTCGAGCATGCGTCGCTGATGCGCGCTATCGAGCTGAACGCCGTGGCGGTCGACAACAACAAGGCCGCCTTCGAGTGGGGCCGCCAGGCCGCCCAGCGACCGGGCGAACTGCAAAAGCGCGTCCGGCCCGGCCAGATCATCGAATTCAAGAAGCGTGACACGGTCGAAAGCCTGGTGGCGCGCCGCGTCGAATTCCTGACCGGCTATCAGAACGCGGCCTACGCCGACCAGTACAAGGCCTTCGTCGCCAAGGTGCAGAAGGCCGAGTCGGCGCTGGGAAAGACCAGCCTGTCCGAGGCCGTCGCGCGCTATCTGTTCAAGCTGATGGCCTACAAAGACGAGTACGAGGTGGCGCGGCTGCACACCGACCGCAGCTTCCTCGACCGGGTCGAAGGCATGTTCGAGGGGCAGATGGGCAAGGACTTCAAGCTCAATTACCACCTCGCGCCGCCCATCATCGCGAAGAAGAATGCCAAGGGCGAACTGCAAAAGCAGAAGTTCGGTCCCGCGATGCTGACCGGCTTCAAGGTGCTCGCCAGGCTCAAGGGCCTGCGCGGCACGGCGCTGGACATTTTCGGCCGCACCGAGGAGCGCAAGACCGAGCGCGCACTGATCGGCGAATACCGCGCGAGCATCGACGAAGTGCTGTCCGGCCTGAGCGCCGAGAACTACGCCACGGCCCTGGAAATCGCCAGCCTGCCCGAGCAGATCCGCGGCTATGGCCACGTCAAGGAGCGCAACCTGGCCGCGGCGCGCGTGCGCTGGGCCGAGTTGATGGCCAAGTGGCGCCATCCGCAGGCAGCGCGCGCTGCGGCCTGACCCCACCGCCAAAAGCCCCGATCGCCGCGCCGGGATCCCCCCGGCGCGGCGTTTCCCTGACGAATACAATGTTCGGCGCTGTGCGCGGCCAAGGTACCGCGCTGCGCGGCGGGTTTTGCTCCGCCGCGGATCTGCGGGCCCTCTTGTATTGGAGGCCGGCGCACTTATTTCTTCCCCTCTGCTGGAGACTCCCTTGTTCATTTCCTCTGCTTATGCCCAGACCGCGCCCGCTGCTTCCGGAGGCGGCGACATGATGTCCTCGCTCGGCAGCATGCTCCCGCTGGTGCTGATGTTCGTGGTCCTCTACTTCGTGATGATCCGTCCGCAGATGAAGCGCCAGAAGGAAGCCCGCGCGATGATCGAGGCGCTCGCCAAGGGCGACGAGGTGGCGACGGCCGGCGGCCTGCTCGGCAAGATCACCCAGATCGGCGAGCAGTACCTGACCGTCGAGATCGCCAAGGGCGTCGAAGTCCAGGTCCAGCGCAGCGCGGTGGTCCAGGTGCTCCCGAAAGGCGCGATCAAGTAAATGCTCGCCCCCAGGCTTGCCCACTTCGTGTGGCCGCCCACCCCCTACCGGGGGCGCTGCCGGTGGGCCGGCAAAGCCGGTTCCACGTCAGCCCACGAACGGGCGCGCTCCGCGCAGCCGAAAAGCACATGCCCCTCCCGGCTGGCGAGAGAGTTTTTGAGGTGATTCGATGAACCGATATCCGGTTTGGAAGTACGCGATCATCGTGATCGTATTGCTCGTGGGGCTGATCTATGCCCTGCCCAATTTCTTCGGCGAGGCGCCTGCGGTGCAGGTGTCGTCGGCCAAGTCGACCGTCAAGGTCGATGCCGGCACGCAGGCGCGTGTCGCCGAGGCCCTGAAGGCCGCCGGTGTCACGCCCGACCTGTTGACGCTTGATGCCACTTCGGTGCGCGCGCGCTTCACCAACACCGACGACCAACTGAAGGGGCGCGATGTCCTGCAGCACGCGCTGGTGCCGGACCCGAGTGACCCGCCCTACGTGGTGGCGCTCAACCTGCTTTCGCGGTCGCCGTCCTGGTTGACCGCGCTGCATGCCTTCCCGATGTACCTGGGTCTCGATCTGCGCGGCGGTGTGGACTTCCTGCTGCAGGTCGACATGAAGGGCGCCATCGACAAGAGGGCCGAATCCTTCGCGAGCGACCTTCGCACGGGGTTGCGCGACAAAGGCGTCCGTGGCAGCGCGGTCAATCGCGTCGGCCAGACCATCGAAATGCGTTTCCGAGACGAGGCCGGCGTGACGGCAGCCAAGGCGCTGCTGCAGGACCAGTTCCAGGACCTCACGGCGGTCGAAAGCCAGGAAGGCAACGACTTCAAGCTCACGGTCTCGATCAGGCCCGAAGCGGCGCGGCGCCTGCAGGACGCGGCGCTCAAGCAGAACATCACGACCTTGCACAACCGGATCAACGAACTCGGCGTGGCCGAGCCCGTGATTCAGCAGCAAGGGCTGGACCGCATCGTGGTTCAACTGCCCGGCGTGCAGGACACGGCCAAGGCCAAGGACATCCTCGGCCGCACTGCCACGCTCGAAATGCGTCTGGTCGACGAGAGCGCGGAAGCGCGGGCCGCCGAGCAGGGCGCGGGGCCGGTGCCGTTCGGCTCCGAGAAATTCCTCGACCGGCAAGGCCGCCCGGTGATCGTCAAGAAGCAGGTGCTGGTGACGGGCGAGAACCTGACCGACGCCCAGCCCGGCTTCGATTCACAGACCCAGCAGCCCAAGGTCGACCTGACCATGGACTCCAAGGGCGGCCGCATCATGCGCGACGTCAGCCGTGAGAACATGCACAAGCGCATGGCGATGCTGATCTTTGAAAAGGGCAGGGGCGAAGTGCTCACCGCGCCGTCGATCAACGGCGAACTGGGCAATCGCTTCCAGATTTCCGGCTCCATGAGCGTCGTCGAGGCCAACGACCTCGCGCTGCTGCTGCGCGCCGGTTCGCTCGCTGCACCGATGGAGATCATCCAGGAACGCACCATCGGCCCGAGCCTCGGCGCCGACAACATCAAGAAGGGCTTCGACAGCGTGATGTATGGCTTCATCGCCATCATGGTGTTCATGTGCCTGTACTACGCGCTGTTCGGCGTGTTCTCGTCGATCGCGCTGGCCGTCAACCTGCTCCTGCTCGTCGCGATCCTCTCGATGCTGCAGGCCACGCTGACCCTGCCGGGCATCGCGGCCATGGCTCTCGCGATCGGCGTTGCCATCGACTCCAACGTGCTGATCAACGAGCGCATCCGCGAGGAACTGCGCGCAGGGGCCTCGCCGCAGGCCGCCATCCACGCGGGCTACGACCGCGCCTGGGGCACGATCCTGGACTCCAACGTCACCACGCTCATCGCGGGCATCGCGCTGCTGGCCTTCGGCTCCGGCCCGATTCGCGGCTTTGCGGTCGTGCACTGCATCGGCATCGTCACCTCGATGTTCTCGGCGGTGTTTTTCTCGCGCGGGCTGGTCAACTTCTGGTACGGCAGCAAGAAGAAGCTCAAGACCTTGTCGATCGGCACCGTTTGGAAGCCACCGGCCGACCCGGCCGAGGCCGCCGCGAAATAAGGGACACGCAAAATGGAATTTTTCCGAATCCACAAGACCATTCCGTTCATGCGCCACGCGCTGGTGCTGAACGCGGTCTCCATCGTGACCTTCCTGCTCGCGGTGTTCTTCCTGTTCCATCGCGGTCTGCACCTGTCGGTCGAATTCACCGGCGGCACGGTGATGGAGGTCGCCTACCAGCAGTCGGTCGATATCGGCAAGGTGCGCGAGACCATCGGCAAGCTGGGCTACACCGATGTGCAGGTCCAGAACTTCGGCACTTCGCGCGACGTGCAGATCCGCCTGCCGGTCCACAAGGGCCAGACCTCCGCGCAGCAGAGTTCCCAGGTCATGGAGGCGCTCAAGACAGTCGACCCGACCGCCACGCTGCGCGGTACCGAGTTCGTCGGGCCGCAGGTCGGCGATGAACTCACCACCAACGGCCTGAAGGCACTGGGCATGGTGGTGGTCGGCATCATGATCTACCTGGCCTTCCGCTTCGAATGGAAGTTCGCGCTCGCGACCGTGCTGGCCAACCTACACGACGTGGTGATCATCCTGGGCTTCTTCGCCTTCTTCCAGTGGGAGTTCTCGCTGGCAGTGCTGGCGGCGGTGCTGGCGGTGCTGGGCTACTCGGTCAACGAGTCGGTCGTGATCTTCGACCGGGTGCGCGAGAACTTCCGGCGCTATCGAAAGATGACCACGCGCGAGGTCATCGACAACGCGATCACCTCGACCATCAGCCGGACCATCATCACGCACGGGTCCACGCAGCTCGTGGTGCTCTCGATGTTCTTCTTCGGCGGTCCGACGTTGCACTACTTCGCGCTCGCCCTGACCATTGGCATCTTGTTCGGCATCTACTCGTCGGCCTTCGTGGCGGCGGCCATCGCGATGTGGCTGGGCGTCAAGCGCGAGGACCTGGTCAAGGGGCCGATCAAGCGCGAGGGCGACCCCGACGATCCGAACGCCGGCGCCACGGTGTGAATCTGGCCCCCAAGCTCCTTCACTGCGTGTACTCGCTGCCCCGCGAGGGGGCTGCAGGCCGCCTTGGGGCGGCCCGGCGCGGGCCTGGCCCGACGCTTGCGTTAGGGGTCAGAGTTGGGGTTGCCGAGCATTGCCGGCTCTTGTGCGGTTACGCTTCCCGATGCAAGCTCGTGCTTGCCGAATCGAATTAATTGCCGTCCTGATCCTGACCTCCATGCCCACGCGGTCCCATGCCTCTTCTCTCCAGCTCTCCCGCGAGACGCGCGAGCGTTTCGTCGCCGCCACCGAGGGGGTGATCGCGCCGGTTGCCCATGCGATCCGCGAAAGGCTCGTCGCATTGGCCGCGCAAACCGGCAACGCGCGCGACATGCAGGAGAACCGCGACGGCTTCCTCGCCTTCCAGGCGCAGGGTTCGAACTGGGTGCAGCTGTCGCAGAACGCGTGGCGCAAGGCGCTGGCCGCCAGCACGGCCGGCGGGACGCCCTCCAACTCTCTCTCGCGCCTTGAACTGATCGGCGACGAGGTGGTGGAAACCAGCATCTTGTCGTCGCGGCTGGCCCAAGCGATTCAGGACAAGGCCAACTTCGAACTCAACGACCTGCGGCTGCGCATTCAGCATCTCGAAGGGACGAACGAACTCGACGCCAAGGACATCCTCAAGCCCGAGGCGCTCGCCAAGGTGATGGTCGACCAGTGGCTTGCCACCGGCCTGAGCCGCGCGCTCTGGACCAAGGTCCAGGACCAGGTGCAGCAGCACATGGTCGACGTGATGGTCAAGGCCTACAAGGACGCCAATGCCTTCCTGGTCGCCAAGGAGGTGATGCGCGAGATCGATCTCAAGAGCTTCGTGCGGCGCACGGGCTCGGCCAACTCCGGCAACGCAGCGCTCGGCGGCAGCTTTGCGGGCGGCCATGCCGGCAGCAGCAGCGCCGCCATGGGAATGACTGTCCAGCAGCCCGTCATGCGCGGCGGCTTTGGCGCCCCCGCGGGCAGCTTTGCACCGGCGGCGATCGGCGTCGTCGGGCGCGGCATGACCGGCGGCGCCGGGTATGCGGGCGGCGACACGATGGTGGCCACCGGGGGCTCGCCCTTGCTGCTGGCGCGTCAGCGCGCGCAGGGCGTGCTGCTCAATCTCAAGCGCTTCGTGAGTGCGCGCATCGGTGGCGACATCACGCAACATCGCCAGGCAGGGCCGGGCGAGATGGTGGTGGGTGGGGCAGGGGTTCACGTTGGCGGCGCCGGCGGCGCACCTGCCTTCGCGGCGGCCATCGCCGATGCGGAAGTGGCCTACCAGGTGCACGCGTCCCAATACGTGGTCGGCGACGAAGCCACCGCGATTCACAATGCGTCGGCCGAACTGCGCCGCCGCACCAGCGAACTCAAGAAGAAGGCGCCGACGACCGCGGACAAGGCCACCGTCGAGATCGTGGCGCTGATGTTCCAGGCCATCTTGGCCGAGGAGCGCATTCCCTTTTCCGCGCGCGTCTGGTTCGCACGGCTTCAGATGCCGGTCCTGCGAGTGGCGATTGCCGAGCCGGAATTCTTCGGCACCCTGCAGCACCCCGCGCGCATGCTGATCGACCGCATGGGGTCTTGCGTGATGGGCTTCGATGCCGCCGCCATTTCGGGCAGTGCGCTTGAAGGCGAAATCCGCCGCGTCGTGCAGGTGATCGAGCAGTACCCCGAAACTGGGCAGCGCGTCTTCAAGCTGGTGTTCGACGAGTTTGTCGCCTTCCTCAACAAGTACCTTACGCAAAGCGACACCACCCAGAAGGTGATGAGCGTGGCGCAGCAGGTCGAGCAGAAGGAAACGATGGCGATCCAGTACACCATCGAGTTGCGCAAGATGCTCAACGACATGCCGGTGCGCGAGGAGATCCGAGAGTTCCTGTTCAAGGTCTGGGCCGAGGTGCTGGCCATCGCGGCCCTGCGCTATGGGCCGCAGGACGAGCAGACAGTGACGCTGAAGCGCTCCGCCTCCGATCTCGTGTGGGCCGCGAGCGCCAAGCCCAATCGCAACGACCGCACCCGCGTGATCCAGGACCTCCCCAAGTTGCTCCAGCGCCTGCGCCAGGGCATGACGCTGCTCGGCATCGTGGGCGAGCCGCAAGAGGCACACATCAAGACCATCGGCGCAACGCTGTCGGACGCCTTCCTGTCGAAGACTGAGGCCATCCCGCCGGCCAAGATCGAGGCCATGGCAAAACGTCTGGCCAACATCGAGGACTTCGTCTCCGACGAAGGCGCGACCGACCTGCCGCTGGATGCCGCGAGCATCGAACTCCTGCTGGGCGTCGATGCCGCATCCATCGAAGTGGTGCCCGACACCGGCACGAAGGTCGGCGAAGACATGCTCGCCTGGGCGCACGAACTTCAGGTGGGCACCTGGTTCATGCTCGACCACAACGACCGGGTCAGTCAGGTCCAGTTCGTCTGGCGCAGCGAACGCAAGCAGCTGCACCTGTTCGCCTCGAGCGACGGCCGCAGCTTCCTGATTCAGGTCGGGAGGCTGGCGTCCTACCTGCAGGCCGGCTTGCTGGTACCAGCTGAAGAAGAAACCCTCACAGTCCGTGCCACGCGCGAGGCGCTAGCAAAGCTGGACGCCAACCCCGAACGTCTCCTGAACTGAGCTCACCCCCAGGCTGCGCGCACTTCGTGTCGCTTCGCCTACCCCCTGTCTGGGGCAACACCGGCGGCCCGGCGGAGCCGGTTCCTCGGTGTTCCTGGCAGGGTCATCCTAGTGGGCCGTACGACTCGCGGTGTCGTCGCAGAGTTCGTCGAGCACCAAGGCATCGGGCTCGACGCCGGTGCTCCAGTGGACCATCAGCACGATGATCTTGAGTTCGTCGAGTGCCAACGGGTCGCCCGGTGTCGCCATGGCGCGCTCGATCACGATTTCGCGCATGCCGGCGGGCAATACGCCCGACGATTCGAGAAAGCTGATGAAGCCCAGGCACTCCGCGCCGATGTGCTCCTGCTCGGCGCTCGAATAGACGCGCATCGAGCCCGGTGACTGCGCAATCACGGCATCTCCCGCGCTGCGAGCACTCACGGTGGCGGAGAGGCCGTCGGCATGCCGGGTGAGCTCGATGCCCTGGGTCGCGAGGCTCAGGCCATCGAGCCATTGCAACGCTTCGCGGATCTCTTCCGCATCGAAGCCCTGTGCACTGAGCTTGCGGCCCAGTTGTTCGGGTTCGGGGCACGCATCGCCGCGCCAGTAGTTTTCGTAGACAAACACGAGCACTTCGAACATGAAGCCAATATAGCCCAGTCATGGCGCGGCGCCCCGCAAGTTGCGCGAACACGACGCCGCGTGTTTCGCCCGATGGTCAGCCGAGCGCGACGCGCTGGAACAATCCGCCCGGAAGGCGGGCGACGCGGCCCTCCAGTTCGAGTTCCAGCAGTTTCGCCTGCAGGTCCGCGGCGCTGTGGCCCGTGCGTGCGCACAGCATGTCGAGACTCACGGGTTCGAAGCCCAATTCGCGCAGCAGCGCGGGTTCATCTGCAGCGTCGGCTCCCGGGCCGGATGAGCGCGCCGCTGCGGGCGCTGCCACGTCGAAGCGCAACTCTTCGAACACGTCGTTGACCGATTCGACCAGCTTCGCGCCCTGGCGAATCAGTGCATGGCAGCCGCGCGCTTGCGGCGAATGGATGGACCCCGGGATCGCGAACACTTCCCTGCCTTGCTCGGCCGCGAGGCGCGCCGTGATCAGAGAGCCGGACTTGAGCGCCGCTTCCACCACGAGCGTTCCGCTGCAGAGCCCCGCGATGATGCGATTGCGTTTCGGGAAGTTCTGGTTGAGCGGTGGCGTGCCGAGCGCGTACTCGCTCACGATCAGCCCCTGAGCCGCGATGCGATGCGCCAGGTTCCGGTGTTTCGCGGGATAGACGCGGTCCAGGCCGGTTCCCACCACGGCTACCGTGGCACATCGGCCAGAGCCCTGAGCCGCTTCCAGGGCTCCTTCATGCGCAGCGCCATCGATCCCGAGCGCGAGGCCCGACACCACGGTGATGCCCGCTTGCCCGAAAGCCCGCGCGAAGCCGCGTGCGTTTTCAATGCCCTGCGAAGTGGGATTGCGGCTGCCGACGATGGCGATGCTGCGATCCAGTCGAGTCAGGTCGAAGGCCGGCGCGCCCAGCAGGTAGAGCATCAACGGCGGATCGGCCGTTTCGAGCAGCGATGCCGGATAGCCAGCATCGCCCAAGGTCAGAATGCGCCGCGTCGCGCCATGGCTGTCGGCGCCGTGCATCCATTCGAGCGTCTGGTCAATGAACCGGGGCAGGTCCGCCGGCACTCGAAGCAGTGCCTGCACTTGCGCATCGGACGCCACCTGCCCGAGCGCGTCCGGCGTTTGCCTGAAGACATCGGCAGGCAGGCCGAAGGCCGCGAGCAGCTTGCGGCCTGCGGTGTTGCCGATGCCCGGCGTCAGCGAAAGTCTGAGCCAGCTTGAGAGCTCTTCACGCTCCACGCGAAAACGAAAGCGGGCTGGCCGTCAGGGATTGACCAGCAGGTCGCCGGCCTTCGGCGCGTCGCTGATTTCGAGCACCAGGGCGTAGGAAGCCTTTTCGAACGGGCGGAATACCATCAAGAGACCGATGCGCTCGTTGGGCAGCTTCACGACTTGCTTGCCGGTGTAATTGGGGTTGGCCGCGCGATCAACGACGGTCTCGCCGTTTTTCAGAATGGCGAGCACATGGCCGCTTTCGATGCCGTCGCGCGTGCCCTTGTTGATCACCACCACCTGGTTCTGCCCAACGTACTGCACGGCATTGCCGTACACCGAGACGATGCGGCCATTGATCACTTGTTCCGGCGCACGCGGCGCATAGCTCAGCAACTGGCGCTGGGGTTCCGGCAAGAGCCGGTCGCCGGCGCGCATTTCCTCGCGTGCGGAGGTGATGTCGATGGTCGCCGGGATCACGTTGATCACTTCCTTGCCTTCGACCAGTTGGCCTTCGACCGACTGGCTGCGCTTGAGCTGTGCCCTGCCGAGGTACGCCGCCTCGTAGCCGAGGAGTTCGCCAGTGGCCGGGTCGCTCAGCGGCGTGGCATTGCGGAAGACGCGGTAGGTCTGGATCGGGCCGGCCGTCTCGATCAGTTGCGAATTGGAATCGCCCAGCGCGTAGGCGCGGTCGCCGCGCGCCAGGAGCACGCGGCTCTCGTTGCCCGCCACGATGTGCGGCGCTGTCCTCAGCGTGTCGTCGTCGATGATGATCGGCTCGCTCAGGAAGGGCTCGATCAGGCTCGGATTGAGGGTCGGCAATGCCATGCCCGACAGCGATTCATAGCGCGTGCGGGGCGACAGCTTGACCGTGCCTTCGGGCGCTCCGCCGCCGCGGCGCGTGCTCAGGCGGGCGCGTCCGCCGGTCTTGTCGAGGTAGAGCACCTGGCCGGGGTAGATCCGGTGAGGGTTCGAGATCTCGCTGATGTTCATGCCCCAGAGTTCGGGCCAGCGCCACGGGCTGCGGAGAAAGAGGCGGGAAATCGCCCAGAGCGTGTCGCCGGGCTTGACCGTGTATTCGTCGGGTGCGTTCGGCGCCAGCTCGCTCACCGGAATACCCGCCTGCGCCGTCTGCTGGGCCGTGGCCCGCTGCTGCGGCGTGACGGGATAGTTCTGCGCATGTGCCGTGCCACCCATGGTCGCCACGGTGAGCGCCGCCAGCGTGGCGACGAAGCTCGGACGCAGACCTTTGTTGATGCGGAGTTTGTTCATGGTTTATGGTGTGCACACACTGCGCCGAGCAGTCAGTACGAATCCTCACAATTTGCTACGAATTTTGCGCTGAAGCCCTTGATTGGGCAACGACTATGACCTCGCGGCGCGTCGGCGCGTCGCGGAAATGGCGAAAATAGCGACAACTTTTCCTCGCTTTCATGGCCAAACGAACCATTTTGAGTTACCCGGACCCGCGCCTGCACACCGTCGCCAAGCCGGTGCAGGGTGTGGATGCTCGCATCAAGACGCTGGTCGCCGACATGCTGGAGACCATGTACGACGCCAACGGCATCGGCCTGGCCGCCACGCAGATCGACGTGCACGAGCGGCTGGTGGTGATCGACGTCTCCGAGGACCGCGACAAGCCGATCGTCCTGATCAATCCCGAAATCGTATGGGCCAGCGACGATAAGGTGCTCAATGAAGAGGGCTGCCTCTCGGTCCCAGGGATCTATGACGGCGTCGAGCGCTCCACGTCGGTCCGAGTCACCGCGCTCGATGGCGAAGGCGAACCGCAGACCATCGAGGCCGAGGGCCTTCTGGCTGTCTGTATCCAGCACGAACTCGATCATCTGCTCGGCAAGGTGTTCGTCGAATACCTGTCCCCGTTGAAGCGCAACCGCATCAAGAGCAAGCTGCTCAAACAGCAGCGCGAGGACCAGAAGCTCGATCAGCGCGAAGGAAGACGCTGATGTCCGGACGCCTGTGGCCTCTGGTCGTCGCGCTGGCGGCGATCCTGGCCGGCTGTGTGAGCGAGCCCACCAGGCTGCCGCTCGGCACGGACCGCGCGACGACGCTGCAGCGCCTGGGCACGCCGACCGCTACCTACGCCCTGCCCGGGGGCGGAGAGCGGCTCCAGTATTCGCGGGCGCCCGCAGGTGTCGCGGTGAACAACGTCGACGTCGACGCGAACGGAAAGGTCTTCTCCATTCGCCAGGAGCTGTACGAAGGCCTGTTCGATAGCACCATCAAGCCCGGCGAATGGCGCGTCGAGGATGTGCTGCGCACCTATGGCCGGCCTTTCGAGATGTCGCGCGTGACTTCCTTCGACGGCCAAGTTTGGGCCTGGCGCTACAAGTCGCTCAACAACCGCCGCCTGCTCTATATATATGTCGATCCGACAGGCGTGGTCGACCACTATCACACTGCGGACGAGCTGTTCCGCGACATGGACAATTCCCGGTGAGCCGCGCATGAGGGTGGTGTTTGCGGGTACGCCCGAGTTCGCGCGCGTCGCGCTGGAGGCGATGGCCGGGGCCGGTTTCGAGGTCGTCCTGGTGCTGACTCAGCCCGATCGGCCAGCCGGCCGCGGCATGAAGCTGCAGGCTTCGCCCGTCAAGCAGTTCGCCGTCGGCTGCGGCTGGCCCGTCGCGCAGCCGCGCAGCCTGCGGCTGGACGGCAAGTACCCCGAAGACGCCGCTGCCGCGCGTGACGCCATCGCCGACGCGAAGGCCGACGTGATGGTCGTTGCGGCCTACGGCCTGATCCTGCCCCAATGGGTGCTGGACGCGCCGCGCCTCGGCTGCCTGAACATCCATGCGAGCCTCCTGCCGCGCTGGCGCGGTGCCGCGCCCATCCACCGCGCGATCGAAGCCGGCGACGCCGAAACCGGCGTGACCATCATGCAGATGGACGCCGGCCTCGACACCGGCGACATGCTGCTGCGCGAATCGCTGCCGATCGGCGAGGATACTACCGCCCGCCTGCACGACCGCCTGGCGGCACTCGGCGGGAGAATGATCATCGACGCGCTGCATCAGGCCGAGGCCGGCACGCTGCATGCAGAACCCCAGCCCACCGAAGGCGTGACCTACGCCCACAAGGTCGAGAAGAGCGAGGCACAGGTCGACTGGACGCAGGATGCCGCGTCGATCGTGCGTCGCATCCGTGCCTTCGACCCCTTCCCCGGCGCCAGCAGCGCGCTCGACGGCGAGACCGTCAAGCTCTGGGCTGCCGAGGCCCAGGCGGGCACGCCCTCCGAAGCACCCGGCACGGTGCTCGCCGTCACGCCTTCCGGCATTGCCGTGGCCGCCAAGCACTCCATCGTCACGCTCACCGAATTGCAGCGCGCGGGCGGCAAGCGCCTGCGGGTCGCCGATTTCCTGCGCGGCTTCGACGTGAAGGCCGGCCAGGTCTTCGGCTGATGTTTCTTTCATCGTCGATCCGTCGCCAGCCGGAGTTCGGCCAAGGCGTGCGCGAGATGTCCTCCGTCGCTGTCGGCATCGGCGCCTGGGGCCTCATGACCGGGGTGGCCATGCTCAAGTCGGGCATGAGCGTGTTCGAGGCCATCGCGATGACCCTGCTGGTCTACGCCGGCAGTTCGCAGTTGGCGGCGATTCCGCTGCTGATCGCCGGCGCGCCGGCCTGGGTCGTGCTGGCGACGGGCTTCTGCGTCAACCTGCGCTTCGTCGTCTTCAGCCTGCACCTGCGTCCCTACCTCATGCACATGCCGCGCTGGCGCCGCATGATGCACGGCTACCTCACGGCCGACATGAGCTATGCGCTGTTCACCCGCCGATATGCGCAACCGCCCACGACCGAGGCCGAGATGCGATCGCAGGAGGCCTACCTCACGGGCAACTATTTCGTGACGTGGTGCGCCTGGATGAGCATGAGCCTGCTCGGCATTCTGCTCGCGAACATGATTCCGCAGAGTTGGGGGTTGGGCTTTGCCGGCGTGCTGAGCCTGGTCGCCATCGTGTGCTCCATGGCGACGACGCGCCTTCGCGTGCTGGCCGCGTTGATCGCGGGCGTCACGGCCGTGGCCGCGTACGCATTGCCGCTCAAGCTGAACATCGTCGCCGGCATCGGTGTCGCCGTGCTGCTGTGCTTCTGGCTCGAGAAGCAGTTCGGGCTGGATCCGGACGCGGAGGACGACAAATGAGTCACGGAGGAGAAACCGATCTGTGGACGCTCGCCGTCATCGTCGGCCTGGCCGGCGTCACCGTGCTCACGCGCTGCTTCTTCTTCATCCTCGACCGCCCTTGGGGCCTGCCCGAGTGGGCGCACCGCGCGTTGCATTACGCGCCGGTGGCCGCGTTGGCGGCGGTGATCATTCCCGAGATCGTCATGACGCAGGGCCACCTGATCTCGACCTTCCGCGACGCCCGCCTCTATGCCGCGGCAGCGGGCGCCGCCTATTTCTTCTGGCGGCGTGGCGTGCTCGGGACGATGCTGGCGGGGATGGCGGTCTATCTCCCGCTGCACTTGGGTCTGGGCTGGTAGTCAGTCCAACTGCACGCCGGCCGTCTTGATGATCTGGCCCCAGCGATCACTCTCCGCCCGCGACAGCTTGTAGAAATCCTGCGGCGTCCCGGGCAGGGCCTCGAAGCCGAATTCCGAGAACAGCTTCACCACCTTGGGTGCCAGCATGGCCTTCTTCAGTTCGGCGTTGATGCGGTTCACGGCTTCCGGCGGCATGCCGGCCGGGCCGATGAGGCCGTGGAAGGCGTAGGCGTTGACGTCCTTGTAGCCCAGCTCGGAGAAGGTCGGCACATCAGGCAGCGCGCTGGCCCGCTGCGGCAGCGCAATCGCCAGCACGCGCACCTTGCCCGACTTGATGATCGGCAGGCCCGAGGCGAGGTCCAGCATCATGGTCGGCACCTGCCCGCCCATGATGTCGGTCATGGCCGGCGCGGCGCCCTTGTAGGGCACGTGCTGGATGCTGATGCCGGCCTTCTGCTTGAAGAGCTCCATCGCCATGTGATGCGGCGAGCCATTGCCGGGGGAGGCGTAGCTCACCTTGTCGGGATTCGCCTTCACGTAACCCACGAATTCCGCGACCGTCTTTGCCGGAAAGTCCGGATGCACGACCAGGGCCACCGGGAAGCGGCCGATGGTGCCGATGTAGGTGAAGTCGGTTGCCGGCTTGTAGGGCAGCTTGGCGAACATATGCTCGTTGAACAGCAGCGCCGCGTTCTCGGCCTGCATGATCGTGTAGCCATCGGGCTTCGCCTGCATCAGCACCGACACGCCGATGTTGGTCGAGGCGCCGGGGCGGTTGTCGATGACGATCGGCTGGCCGAGCGAGGGTTGCATCGCTTCGGCGAGGGAACGCGCGAGATTGTCCGTTCCGCCGCCGGCGACGTAGGGAACGATCCAGCGCACGGGCTGGCTGGGGTACGCGGTCTGCGCGGGTGCGTGACTGGTCGCCGCGAGCGTGAGGCAGGCGGCGAGCAGATGCAGGAATCGTTTCATCGGTTTGTCTCCGGGGTTGAAAAATAAGGATCAGCCGCGCAGGACCTGCCACAGCTCGCGGTCGCGCTCCGCGGTCCACACGACCGGATGCTCGATCCCGCGCAGTTCGTCATAGGCGCGCGACACATCGAAGGGCAGCACGTGCTGGAACACGGGCCACTCGCCGAAGCGCGGCTTCATCGCCCGCTCGGCGCGCTCGAAGCAGCCGCGCAGGCTGTCGCCCGCGTCGATGCCCGAACGCACGCTGGCGAGCAGGGTCGAGAGGAAGGCCTTCGTGAGTTCGACGGCTTCGGCGCATGCCGTCGTGCCCTTCAGCACCGCGCCGCGACCGGGCACGAGCACTTCGGGCTTCAGTGCGGCGACGGCGTCGAGCGTGCCCGCCCAGTCCTGGATGTAGGCATCGCCGGCGTAGACGCCGCAGTGGTTCTCCACCACGTCGCCGGAGAACAGCACGCCGCAGTCGGGCAGCCACGCTACCGTGTCGCCGCCCGAGTGGCCGCGGCCGAGGCACATCAGCCGCACTTCGCGCGCGCCGAGCCAGAGACTCATCTCGCGCTCGAAGCTCAGGGTCGGCACGGTGAGGCCGGGGATCTCCTCGACGCCGGCGAAGAGGCGCGGAAAGCGGCCGACCTCCGAATCGAAGTCGGCCTGTCCGCGCTCGCGCACCCAGTCGAGCGTGCCCTGGCTGGCGATGATGGCCTGCACATCGTCGAAGGCGCTCGCGCCCATCACGCGGACCGCGTGGTAGTGCGTGAGCACGATGAACTTGATCGGCTTGTCGGTGACGGTGCGGATGTCCGCCATGAAGTCGCGCGCCATGCGCGGCGTCGGCCGGGTGTCGATCAGCACCACGTGCTCGTCACCGACGATGAAGCCGCAGTTGGGGTCGAAGTCGCTGATGTAGCCGTACACGTGGGGCGCGAGTTCTCGCACTTGCGGTTTCTGCTCGCGGGTGTCGGAGGCGGAGGCGAAGGAGACGGATGCGTTCATGCGGGGCTTTTTGTCGTGGGGTGGGAGGGCTCGCCGCTCTCGCGCGCGGCGGCGATGCAGTCCAGCAGCACGGCCTGGTCGCCGCACTGGTTGGCCAGCAGCAGCACGAGGCGGGCGTTGAAGTCGGCGCTCTGCGATTCGGTCAATCCCTCGACGGCGCTGATCCAGGCCGCGTAGAAGCCGTCGGGATCGGGGATGTGGGGCTCGGTGATCATGTGGGTGTCCGTCCTTTCTCAGCGATGCGCCAGAGCGGCGTGGACCGCAGCCGAAATCGATGCAGGCGTGGGGTCGTTCAGCAGCGCGGCCCGGTAGGCGTCCGGGCGGACGAGGCACAGGCTGCCGGCCGCCGGGTTGCCGAGATGGCGCGCGAGAAGTTCGTCGGGTTGCAGGGTGGGCAAGCCGCTGTCGCCGTCGATGGCCACGAGCCGAAGCGGCAGTGAGGCCGTCATGTCCGCTGCTGCCGCGATTTGGGCGCGCGTCGGCGCGAACCAGAGGCCGAGGCACTGCGTGCCATCGGCCAGCAGTTCCATCAACGTGGTCGGCCTGCCGTCGAGCCGGCGCAGCGGCAGGTTCTGCACAGTCCGACCGCCTTCGGGCAGATGAGCCGCCGCGGGGTATTCGTTGGCAACCGACATGCGACCCGTATTCACCAGCGCTCGCGCGAAGGCGTAGCGCGATGCGAGCGAGACCACCGCGCGCCGCAGCGTGTGCTCGGCCGGCGAGCGCGGCGCGAGAAAACGCGCCGAGCGGCTGGTGACGCGGAGGTTTTCCGCTGCCGCAGGACGTCGCTCTGCATCGTAGGTATCGAGCAGCGCGTCACCGGCCAGCCCCCGCGCGACCAGCGCCAGCTTCCAGCCGAGATTCGCCGCGTCCTGGATGCCGCTGTTGCCGCCGCGCGCGCCGAAGGGGCTCACGACGTGAGCCGCGTCACCGATAAAGAGGATGCGGCCATGCCGGAAGTCGTCGAGCAGGTGATCGCGATAGCCATACGGCCCAATCCAGACGAACTCGAATTCCACGCCCGGCCCGAGTTGCTCGCGCAGGCGTGCACCGGCCACTTCGGGCCTGCTGATATGGGCGGTGTCGCAGTCCTCGGGCATCTGGTAGTCGATGCGCCAGACGCCATCGCCCATCAGGTGCTGCCAGACGGCGCGGCCTTCGTTGAAGGGCGCGTCGACCCAGGTCCAGCGTTCCGTCGGCAGTGGCTTCTTGAAGCGCACGTCGCTGATGCACCAGCGGTCGGTGCTGCGCGACGGGTGCGCGTCGATACCGAGCTGGGTGCGGATCGGGCTGTTGGCGCCCGTGGCGTCGATGAGGTGATCGGCTTCGATGGTGTAGCTGCCGGCGGGCGTTTCCACTTGCACGCGCACCCCGTCGACGAGCGGCGTCACCTGCGTCACTCTGCTTTTCCACCGCAGGTCGGTCAGGCCGAGTTCGAGGATGCGGTCGACCAGGAACCACTCGACGTAGAACTGCTGAAGGTTGATGAAGGGCGGCTGCACCGAGACGCTGTCGGTTTTCAGGTTGAAGTTGTAGACCTCCTGCTCGCCGGAGAAGGTGCGGCCGAAGGACCACGTGATGCCCTTCTCCGCGATGCGCTCGTAGATGCCGAGGCGCGCGAAGATTTCCAGGCTCTTCTGCGCGTAGCAGATGCCGCGCGACGAGGCGCCGCGCACGCCGACTGTGTCGTCCTCGTCGAGCAGCACCGCGTGCACGCCGCGCCGGGCGAGGTCGCAGGCGAGCGTGAGCCCTGCCGGGCCTGCGCCGACGATCACGATCGGATGGCGCACGACGGCATCGTTGTCCAGCTCGGGCGGAGGAACGAAGGGCCAATGCGGCAGCTGGTACTCGGGTGCGAAGGTGTAGCTTTCCATTGGTGTCTTCAACGTGCTCATAGCGCGTGCGCCCACTCGGCGACCGCATCGGCCGCGCGCAGCACCAGTTCCGGCTGGCCGGCGAGGTAGTGGTTGCCGCCGACGATGTCGACGTTGCGGATGCGCTCGCCGCCCGCCGCCATCCACGCGTCGCGCGTGCTCGGAAAGGTCGACTGGTCGCCGGTGTAGGTCAGCAGCAGCTTGGGCACCGTCGTGCGTGCGAGATTCGATGGTCCATCGGCCTGCGAGCGCGAGGACCATTGCGAGAGGAAGGCCGTCAGTGAGGTCGTGCGGCCCATCGCGTTGGCCGAGTAGTTCACCTGCCGCGCATCGCCCCAGACGCTGCCGGGTGCGCGGTCGTTAGCGTCGATCGACAGGTCCACGCAGCGCGGATCGGCATGCGTGCGGTAGACGACGAAGGCCTGGTCGCGTGGCGCGCCCGGCGTGCTGCGCAACTGGCGCAGCCGCTCCAGTGCCCATTGCTCGATGCGGTCGAGGCGCGCCTTCTGGGCCGCACTGAAGCGTGCGAGGAAGTCGGCGCTGTAGGGCACTTCGTGGCGCGCGTCGTACATATCCAGATGGGGGTCCACGGACATCGGTTCGTGCTCGTCGGTGACGGAGGGATCGATCCAGTCCCGCATCAGCTTCGAACGACCCTGGTGCGCCGCGCACAGCGCGATGCCGTCCACCGGCGGCAGGTCGTCTCGATGCAGGTGCGTCGGATCGCCGTCGGGGAAGTGGTGCGCCGTGAGGTTCTCTGCCTGCGACTGGTAGAAGCTTGCCAATGCGGCGCCACCCGAGTTGCCGATCAGCACCACCTTCTCGTAGCCCGCCGCCCGTAGGAACTGCACGCCGGCGCCCAGGTCCTGGATGGCGCGTTCCATCAGCAGCACCGTGTCGTTGCCCATGTAGCGCGAGTTCAGGCCCATGCAGCAGATGCCGCGCTCGGCCAGCGGGCCGATCAGGTAGTGGCCCATGAAGTTGCTCGTGGGGTGCATCACGATCGCCGCGACCTTCTTCGGGCCGCTCGGCGCGCGATACGCGCCGTAGATGCGCGGGCGCAGCATCTGCAGGCCCGACTGGCTCTCCAGCGTGGCGCCGGGCTTGACGTCGATGACCGCGAGTTGCAAGTCAGCCATGGTTCGTCGCCTTCCGCAGTTCGGCCTTGCGGACCGTCCAGGCGTCCAGCTCGGCGCGTGCTCGCTGCGCGTGGGCGGCCATCTCCGCCTTGGACGCCGTGGGCGTGGTGAGTTCGAGCCGGATGCCGTTCGGGTCGAAGAAGTAGATCGACTCGATGATGTGGTGGTCCGTCGGCCCCAGCACTTCGACACCGGCCGCTTCGAGGCGCATCTTGGCCGCCATCAGCTCCTCGACCGAACCGACGCGCAACGCGATGTGGTTGACCCACGCCGGTGTATTGGGCGAGGGCAGCGCGGCGACGTCGTCGCCGAGGTCGAAGAACGCGATGTGCGAGCCGTCGCGCATCTGGAAGAAGATGTGCACGTAGGGGCAGTGCTCGCCGGTGCTCGGCACGTGGTCGCTCTTGATCACGTGCGTCAGCGGCAGGCCCAGCAGGTCCTCGTAGAAGCGGCGGGTTTCCTCGCTGTCGCGGCAGCGCCAGGCGAAGTGGTGCAGGCCCTGCACGGGCACGGGGGGCGAGTCGGCAGGCGCGTTCTCGGCGATCATGGTTGTCTCCATCAGGGGGCTTGGGGAGGGATTGGGCCGTCGTTCTTCTTATGATTCAATCGAAATAAATTCATTGATTGATGAACTGAGGCCATGAATCTGACCCTGCGACAGTTGCGCGCCTTCGTTGCTGTCGCCGAGACCGGCAGCTTCACGGCCGCCGCCGCGACGCTGCACCTCACGCAATCGGCGCTGAGCGTGCTGGTGCGTGAGCTGGAGCGAGAGATGGGCGTGCAGCTCTTCGACCGCCACACGCGGCGCGTGCTGCTGTCGGAGGCTGGGCGGGCGTTCCAGCCCTCCGTGCAGCGGCTGCTCGTCGACCTCGCAGGCGCGGTGGCCGATGTGACCGACCTGCGCGACAAGAAGAGGGGCGTGCTGCGCCTGGCCGCGCCGCAACTCATGGCCTGCACGCTGATGCCGCGCGTGATCGCGGCCTACCGCAAGCGCCATCCGGACATCGACGTGCGTCTGGCCGACACGCTGCCCGAGCACCTGCTGGCCGGCGTGCTGTCGGGCGAGGTGGAGCTGGCCGTCGGGCAGGACGTGGCAGTCGATGCCGCGATCGAGCGCCGCACGTTGTTTCGCGACCGCCATTGGCTGATCTGTCCGCCCGACCATCCCTTCGCGCGACGCCGCAAGGTGCGCTGGAGCGAACTCGGGCCCTATACCTTCATTGCGCCGACGCGGGACTTTCGTCAGCGGGTGCTGCCCGAACTCGAGGCCGATGCGCGCGAATTCATGCTGCGGGCGACGACGCAGGAGGTGTCCTATATGACCACGGCGCTGGGCATGGTCGCTTCCGGGCTGGGGCTCACGGTTTGCCCGACCTACTCTGCGTCCCTGGTGCGCGCGCACGGGTTGCAGATGGTGCGGCTCGATCGGCCCGACTTTCACCGCGAGGTGTGCGTGTACGGTGCGTCGAAGCGCTCGCTGTCGCCGGCGGCCGCCAGCTTCGTCGAACTGCTGGAAGGCTTCGTGGAGAAGCCGGGACTCGCCGGCTGACACTCGCCTGAAAGCAAGCGATACCTACAATGTCCGTTGCTGCCCGTCGAGGCACTTTCATCCGCATCCAATCCGCTTATCCCCATGAACGTTCTTCGATTCACCGACCTCTGTGCGCAAGGCAAGGCCTCCGGCCAGCGCGTGTTCATCCGAGCCGACCTCAACGTGCCGCAAGACGACGCGGGCCGCATCACCGAGGACACGCGCATTCGTGCCTCGGTGCCGTGCATCCAGCTGGCGCTCGATGCGGGTGCCGCGGTGATGGTCACGTCGCACCTGGGCCGGCCCACCGAGGGCCAGTTCAAGCCCGAGGATTCGCTCGCGCCCGTCGCGGCGCGCCTGGGCGAACTGCTGGGCCGCGAGGTGCCGCTGGTGGCCGACTGGGTCGATGGCGTCCAGGTGGCGCCCGGGCAGGTCGTGCTGCTCGAGAACTGCCGCCTCAACAAGGGTGAGAAGAAGAACGACGAGACGCTTGCGCGCAAGCTCGCCGCTCTGACGGACATCTACGTGAACGACGCCTTCGGCACCGCGCACCGCGCCGAGGCCACCACCTACGGCATCGCACAGTTCGCGAAGATTGCCTGTGCCGGCCCGCTGCTGGCGGCTGAGATCGACGCCATCACCAAGGCACTGGCCCACCCGCAGCGGCCGCTGGTCGCGATCGTCGCGGGATCCAAGGTCAGCACCAAGCTCACCATCCTCAAAAGCCTGGCCGACAAGGTCGACCAGTTGATCGTCGGCGGCGGCATCGCGAACACCTTCATGCTGGCCGCGGGCCTCAAGATCGGCAAGTCGCTCGCGGAACCCGACCTGCTCGACGAGGCCAAGGCCGTCATCGAAGTCATGCGCGCGCGTGGCGCCGCGGTGCCGATACCGGTGGACGTCGTCACGGCCAAGACTTTCGCAGCCGATGCGCCCGCGACGGTGAAGGACGCGAGCGACGTGGCCGACGACGACCTCATCCTCGATATCGGCCCGAAGACCGCCGACCTCCTGGCCGCGCAATTGCGCGAAGCCGGCACCGTGGTGTGGAACGGCCCGGTCGGCGTGTTCGAGTTCGATGCCTTCGCCAGCGGCACGAAGACCATCGCCCGCGCCATTGCCGATAGCAAGGCTTTCTCGATCGCGGGCGGCGGCGACACGCTGGCGGCCATCGCCAAGTACGGCATCGAGGACAAGATCGGCTATATCTCGACCGGCGGGGGCGCCTTCCTCGAGGTTCTCGAAGGCAAGACGCTTCCGGCGTTCGAAATCCTCGCCAAGCGCGCCGAATAGGGCTCGCCCCCAGGCTGCGCGCACTTGGTGTCGCTACGCCTACCCCCTGCCGGGGGCAACACCGGCGGACCGGCGGAGCCGGATCCGCGGTGTTTCTGGAAGGGGGCGCCGAAGAAATGGGTGGCGGGTGGCGGGCAAAGTGTATACAGTGTGGAATACAAACCGGAGACTTCAATGAGCACGCCACGCCTTCCCCGCCATGCCACCAAGATCGTCGCCACGCTCGGACCCGCGTCGAGTACGCCCGAGTTGGTGGAGCAGCTGATTCAGCACAAGGTCAGCGTGGTGCGGCTCAACTTCAGCCACGGCACGGCGCAGGACCACATCGATCGGGCCTTGATGGTGCGCGAGGCCGCGCGCCGCAGCGGCCGCGAGGTGGCGATCATGGCCGACCTGCAGGGTCCGAAGATCCGCGTCGGCAAGTTCGCCGAGGGCAAGGTCCGCCTGGAGGCGGGCGCGAAATTCGTGCTCGACGCGTCGCGCACCGAACCGGGCGACATCGATGCAGTCGGCCTGGACTACAAGGATCTCCCGCGTGACGTCAAGCCCGGCGACAGCCTGCTGCTGAACGACGGGTTGATCGTGCTCACGGTCGATGCCGTGAAGGGCGATGCCGTGCACACCACCGTCCGCCTTGGCGGCGATCTCTCCAACAACAAGGGCATCAACAAGCAGGGCGGCGGCCTCACGGCTCCGGCGCTGACGGCCAAGGACATGGAGGACATCAAGACCGCGATGAGCTTCCAGGCCGACTATGTGGCGGTGAGCTTCCCGAAGAACGCGACCGACATGGAAATGGCGCGTCAGCTCTGCAATGTGGCTGCCGCGGAATTCGGCCACAAGCCCGGGATGATCGCCAAGATCGAGCGCGCCGAGGCGATTCCCAAGCTGGAGGAAATCCTGCGCGCGAGCGACGGCATCATGGTCGCGCGCGGCGATCTGGCCGTCGAGGTCGGCAATGCCGCCGTGCCAGCGCTGCAGAAGAAGATGATCCGCATGGCCCGCGAGATGGACAAGGTCGTCATCACCGCCACGCAGATGATGGAATCGATGATTACCAATCCTGTGCCCACTCGCGCCGAGGTCAGCGACGTGGCCAACGCGGTGCTCGACGGCACGGATGCCGTGATGCTCTCGGCCGAGACCGCCTCGGGTCGCTATCCGCTGGAGACCGTGCAGGAAATGAGCCGTATCTGCGAAGCCGCCGAAGCCGCCGAGGATTTGCAGCTCGACGCCGATTTCACCGGCCAGAAGTACAGCCGCATCGACCAGTCGATCGCGATGGGCGCGCTGTTCACGGCCCATCATCTCGGCGCCAAGGCGATCGTCGCGCTGACGGAATCGGGCTCTACGCCGCTGTGGATGAGCCGCCACCGGGCGCACATTCCCATGTATGCGCTGACTTCGCGCCTCTCGACGCAGCGCAAGATGGCGCTCTACCGCAACGTCCGCCCGCTGCTGATGGATTCGGAAAGCGATCGCGACACGGCGCTGGAGCAGGCGGAGGCCCACCTGAAGAAGCGCGGGATCGTACAGAAGGGCGATGTCTACGCCATCACCTGCGGCGAGCCGATGGGCGCGCCGGGCGGCACGAACATGCTCAAGATCTGCAGAGTCACTTGACTCGCCCCCAGGCTCGCCCACTTCGTTTGGCCGCCTGCCCCCTACCGGGGGCAACACCGGCGGTCCGGCCGAGCCGGTTCCGCAGTGTTTCCCGAATCGGGAGCGGTCTCTGAGGCCATGGGGTGATGTCCGCGGGGGTGGTTAGTAGAATCGTTGGAGTTTTTCCCGATTCATCCCCAGATTTCCGCGAGGTATTTCCATGGCTCTCGTCTCGATGCGCGAACTGCTCGACCACGCCGCCGCCAATGGCTACGGCATTCCGGCGTTCAACGTCAACAACCTCGAACAGGTGCAAGCCGTGATGGAGGCCGCCAAGGAAGTCGGCGCGCCGGTCATCCTGCAAGCCAGCGCCGGGGCCCGCAAGTACGCGGGCGAAGCCTTTATCAAGCACCTGATCCAGGCGGCGATCGAGGCTTATCCGACGATCCCGCTGGTGATGCACCAGGACCACGGCCAGAGTCCGGACGTGTGCAAGGGCGCCATCGACCTCGGCTTCAGCTCCGTGATGATGGACGGCTCGCTCGAGGCCGACGGCAAGACCATCGCCAGCTACGACTACAACGTCGACGTGACCAAGAAGGTCGCCGACATGGCGCACAAGTACGGTGTGACTGTCGAAGGCGAGTTGGGCTGCCTCGGTTCGCTGGAGACCATGAAGGGCGACAAGGAAGACGGTCACGGCACCGATGCCACGATGACGCGCGAGCAACTCCTGACCGACCCCGAGCAGGCCGCCGACTTCGTCAAGCGCACCCAGATCGACGCGCTGGCCATCGCCATCGGCACCAGCCATGGCGCCTACAAGTTCACCCGCAAGCCCACCGGCGACATCCTGGCGATCGACCGCATCAAGGAAATCCACCGCCGCATTCCCAACACCCACCTGGTGATGCACGGCTCGTCGAGCGTGCCGCAGGAACTGCTGGCGATCATTCGCCAGTACGGCGGCAACATGAAGGAAACCTACGGCGTGCCGGTCGAGGAAATCCAGGAAGCCATCAAGCACGGCGTGCGCAAGATCAACATCGACACCGACATTCGCCTGGCAATGACCGGCGCGGTGCGCAAGTTCCTGGCCGAGAACCCCGAGAAGTTCGACGCCCGCGAATGGCTCAAGCCGGCGCGCGAAGCCGCCAGGCTGATCTGCAAGCAGCGTTACATCGAGTTCGGCTGCGAAGGCCAGGGCCCGAAGATCAAGGGCGACAACCTGCAAGTGGTCGCCGCCAAGTACGCCAAGGGCGAACTGATCCAAGAAGTCGTCTGACCCCTTAGATCCGACGATCCGACGCAGAAGCCACCTTCGCGGTGGCTTTTTTCTGAGTGGCGCCGCGCGCACAATCTCCGACGTCCACCGCACCGCTCCACAGCCATCCCAATGACCACCGTCCACACCTCCTCCATCCAGAGCCTTCCGCTGCTCGCGCGCGGCAAGGTGCGCGACAACTATGCCGTCGGCGACGACCGCATCCTGATGGTCGCGAGCGACCGCCTTTCCGCTTTCGACGTGATCATGGGTGAGCCCATTCCGGGCAAGGGCGTGATCCTCACGCAGATGGCGCTGTGGTGGTTCGACCGGCTTGGCCACCTGTGCCCCAATCACCTGACCGGCGATGCGCCGGAAAGCGTGGTGAAGCCGGAGGAGGTGCCGCAGGTCAGGGACCGCTCGATGCTTGTCAAGCGACTCAAGCCCATTCCCGTGGAAGCAGTCGTGCGCGGCTATCTCGCAGGCAGCGGCTGGAAGGAATACCAGGAAAACCGCGCCGTCTGCGGCGTGCCCCTGCCGGAGGGCCTCACCAACGCGAGCAAGCTGCCGCTGCCGATCTTCACCCCCGCCGCCAAGGCGGAGGCGGGCGCGCACGACGAGAACATCAGCTATGACAAGGTGGTGGAAATCGTCGGCCCCAAGCTTGCGCAGCAGATCCGCGAGACCAGCATTGCGATCTACGAGGCGGCCGCCGAGATCGCGCTCGGCAAGGGGATGATCATCGCCGACACCAAGTTCGAGTTCGGCCTGGACGAAGCCGGCACGCTGGTGCTGATGGACGAGGTGCTCACCCCCGACAGCTCGCGCTACTGGCCCGTCGAGGGCTACGAGGCCGCCCTCGCCGCCGGCACCAACCCGCCGAGTTACGACAAGCAGTTCGTGCGCGACTGGCTCGAAGCCACGAAGATCAACGGCAAGCCCTGGGACAAGACCCCGCCCGCGCCGCGCCTGCCGGCTGAAGTGATCGAGAAGACGGCTGCCAAGTACCGCGAAGCGCTGCAACGGCTGACGGGTTGAGTCAAGCCCACTCGGGGGGGTGATGTGAATAAATCACAAAGTCGCCGGCAATAGTCACCGCACGCAAAGGCGGCCGTCTTTCAAACTGAGCGCATCCCTACAAATGAGGAGAGCGCCATGGAAACGACAGCCGACCTTCAGATCCGTTACGTTTCGGATTGGAGTCCCGTCACGGCGAGCCCACCCGACGCGTTGCAGGCCGGCATGCTGGCCCGAGTCCTCGACGAAATCGACCATGGACTGCTGCTGATCGACCTGACCGGCCGCATCCTGCACGCCAACTACCCAGCCCGCCGCGAGTTGGCGACAGGCCACATGCTGCGCAACGGGGACGGCATGCTCTGCGCCAGCAACCCCGCAGCCCAGTCACAGGTTCGCCAGGCGCTCAAGGACGCGGAGCGCGACTGCCGCGGCATCGTCGAACTCGAGCATGACGGCGACACGCTGTCGCTGGCCTTCATCCCGCTCGCTGCCGTGCATGGCGCCTCGACCATCGACACCGTGCTCGTCATGTGCAGCCGCCGCCCTGGCTGCGAGATGCTCACGATGCAGATGTTCGCGCGCGCCCGGCACCTGACACGGGCCGAGCAGAACGTGCTGGCCCGGCTGTGCGCCGGCCACGGGGCCGAAGAGATCGCCTGCCTGGAAGGCATTCGAATGTCCACAGTGCGTACTCACATCAAGAACGTGCGCCAGAAGACGGGCAGTAGCAGCATCCGCGAGGTCGTCCACCGCGTGTCGCGCATGCCGCAGATCGTGTCCGCCTTGCGGATGGTCGAGTAGCGACTTACCCCAAGCGCGTGCGGTCTGGGCGCGCGCTTATATTCAGTGGATGGCTCCTCACGCATCCATTGGCGACCTCCCGGAAGTCGTGCTGCCGCCACCGTTGCAGAAGCTGGCGGAGCACGGCGTTCAGCGGCGCTACCGGACGCACGCCATGCTGATCGAGGAGGGCGACACCGGCGGCTCCGTCTACATCGTGCTGTCCGGCCGGCTGCGGGCTTTTCTTGCCGATGCGCGAGGCCGCGAAGTCACGCTGGCCTTGCACGGACCCGGCGAGTACGTCGGGGAGATGTCGCTGGACGGCGGCCCGCGATCCGCGAGCGTGCAGGCGGTCGAACCGACGGTTTGCGCCGTGGTCACGCGCGAAACCGTGCTGCAGCACATCGGGGCGGATCGGGAGTTCACGCTGGCGCTGATCGTGCGGCTGATCCGCCGCGCGCGTCTGGCGACGGAAAGCGCACGCAGCATGGCTTTGTTGGACGTCTATGGCCGCCTGAAGCTGCTGCTCGAGGAGCGCGCCAAGCTGCAGCCCGACGGAACGCGCTGCATCGAGGAGCGCTTGACGCATCAGGCCATCGCGAGCGAGATCGGGTGTTCGCGCGAGATGGTCAGTCGATTGTTGAAAGACTTGGCCGTCGGTGGCTACATCGAAGTGAGCCAGGGGCGGATGAAGGTCAAGGGGCCGCTGCCGAGCCGCTGGTAGGGCGGCGCCTTCAGCGTGTCGAGGCGCTGCTCAGCGTCGCCACCGTCCGCCCGCTCGCATCGAGCAGCGACAGACGCGAAGGCCCCTGCATCCGATAGCTCGCCGTGGCCTGCAAGGCTGCGAAGAACTGCGTTTCGCTGGCGCTGCGTGCCGGATCGACGCACGCCATGCGCGTCGAGGCCAACTGGCTCATCTTGAGCGCGCTGCCGCTGCGCTCGAAAGTCCCCGTCACGCGATTGCAACCGCCCGAGCCGCTCAGGCGGTTGTTGCGCCGGTCGAACTGGAGCTGCGCATCGCGCTGGGGATCGCCGCTGGGCGTGACCGTTTCCCCGCCAAGCTGTTCGAGGCGCCAGACCGGGCCTTCGATTGCTTCGTCGAGGCTGATGCCGCTACCGCATCCGGCCACCACTCCGGCGGCAAGCAGGACTACGGCGAAAAAGGCAGCGGGGCGAAAACGCATGGTCTGTCTTCCTTCTGCAACAGATTGTTCACCCCGGCATCGTATTCGAGGTCGCCCTAGCTCAGGACCACGCTGCTCAAACGGCGCCTGTAGCTGGCCACCGTCGGATCGTCGGGCGGGATCTGGCCATCGGCCACCTTGACCTTCGGCGGCTCGATGATGTCGAGGATGGCGATGTAGGTCTTGCGCGCAAGGTCCTCGTTCCAGCTCTTGTCGCGCATCAGGATGTCGAGCAGTTCGTCCATTGCGTCCGTCCAGTGCTGGGCGCTCATGAGCAGGCGGGCGCGGTCGAAGCGGGCATCGAAGTCGCGCTTGTTGGCCGCGATCCGTGACTCCAGATCGGCCAGCGCGGGTGCGGCGCCCGTCGCCGGCATCGCGAAATCGATCGCGTCCATCCAGCGCTGCAGTGAGTCGAAGCGGCGCACGATCGTGGTCTTGGCGATCACCGGAGCGAAGGCCACCTTGGCATCGTCGATGCGGCCTTCCTGCAGCAGCAGTTTGATGTAGTCGAAGCGCGCATCGTCGTTGGCCGGGTCGGTGGCGACCGCATGCTGGAGCTTTTCGAGCGCGCCCACGGTGTCGCCCTCGGCCAGCGCTGCCTGCGCGGACTCTTCCTGTTCCAGTGCCTCGGTCTCGTCGGCGCCTGGCACGTGCTTGTCGAGGAAGGTGCGGATCTGGTCGGCGGGAATCGCGCCGACGAAGCCGTCGACCGGCTGCCCTTCCTTGAACATCACGCAAAACGGGATGCTGCGCACGCCGAACATCTGGCTCAGCTGCTGCGAAATCTGGGGCACCTTGTCGGCGTCGAGCTTGGCGAGCGTGAAGCGGCCGGCGTATTCGACTTCGAGCTTTTCGAGCACCGGGCCGAGCTGCTTACACGGGCCGCACCACTCGGCCCAGATGTCGAGCAGCACCGGTGTGGTCATCGAGCCGTCGATGAGCTCGGTCTGGAAATTTTCGAGGGTGATGTCGATCATCGCTGGATGTGGGGGGTGAAACGTAAAATTCGAACCATGAAGCAAGCAATTCAGGTCGGTGTGGTGATGGGCTCGAACTCCGATTGGGAGACGATGCGCAACGCCGTCGAGATTCTCCAGCAATTCGGCATCGCCCACGAAGCCCGGGTCGTATCAGCTCATCGGATGCCCGACGAATTGTTCGCCTACGCCGAAAGCGCCGCGCCGCGCGGGCTGGCGGCGATCATTGCAGGCGCCGGCGGGGCCGCCCATCTGCCCGGCATGCTGGCGGCCAAGACCACGGTGCCGGTGCTCGGCGTGCCGGTCGCGAGCCGGCATCTCCAGGGGGTGGATTCGCTCTACAGCATCGTGCAGATGCCCAAGGGCGTGCCGGTCGCCACCTTCGCCATCGGCAACGCGGGCGCGGCCAATGCGGCCCTGTTCGCGGTCGCGATGCTGGCGGTGGGCAACCCGACGCTGCGCGCGCAGCTCGACGCCTTCCGCGAAAAGCAGACCCAGGCCGCCCAGTCCATGACACTACCGCCGGTCGAGTCCGCGGAGGTATCACCGTTTTCGCCGCAGGGTGGGGGCGCACTGTGAGCACCATTCCGCCGGGCGCCACGCTGGGCGTGATCGGCGGCGGCCAGCTGGGCCGCATGTTCGTGCACTCGGCCCAGCGCATGGGTTATTTCACCGCAGTGCTCGACCCCGATGCCGACAGCCCTGCGGGGCGAGTGAGCCATTACCACATCCACACCGACTACACCGACGTGGACGGCCTGGCGCGGCTCGCGGGGCTGGCCGACGCCATCACGACCGAGTTCGAGAACGTTCCGGCCCCTTCGCTCGAACATCTCGCCATCGCGCGGCCGGTGGCCCCCGGCGCCGATGCGGTGGCGATCGCGCAGGACCGCATCCGCGAGAAGGGCCATTTCATTCGCTGCGGCGTCGATTGCGCTCCCTACGCCGTCATCGAGACTGCCGACCACCTGGCGGCCGTTCAGCCGAACCTGCTACCCGGGATCCTCAAGACCGCCCGGCTTGGCTATGACGGCAAGGGCCAGCGCCGCGTGGCGACGCAGGCCGAGCTGGCCGCGGCCTGGGCCGATGCCGGTGGCGTCCCGTGCGTGCTCGAGAAACTGCTCCCGCTCGATTTCGAGTGCTCGGTGATCGTCGCGCGGGGCGTGGACGGGCACATGGTGCATTTCCCGGTGCAGCGCAATCTGCATCGTGACGGCATCCTCGCCGTGACCGAAGTCCATCCGCAGAACATGCCCGAATCGACCGCGCGCCGTGCCGTGGCGGCGGCCCGTTCAATCGCAGAAGGCCTCCGCTACGTCGGCGTGCTGTGCGTCGAATTCTTCGTGTTGTCCGATGGCTCGCTGGTCGTCAACGAGATGGCGCCGCGTCCGCACAACAGCGGCCACTGGTCGATGGACGCCTCGGACGTCTCGCAGTTCGAGTTGCAGGTGCGCACGCTCGCGGGCCTGCCGCTGAATCCGCCGCGCCAGCACAGCGTCGCGATCATGCTCAACCTGCTCGGCGACCTGTGGTTCATCGACAGCGACGTGCAGGAAGAGCCGCGCTGGGCCGACGTGCTCGCCCTGCCCGGCACGCACTTGCACTTGTACGGCAAGACCGAGGCGCGTCGCGGCCGCAAGATGGGGCACCTGAATATCACCGGGGACGGTATCGAAGCGGTTCGCAGCACGGCGGACTTTGCCGCGGCGTTGTTGGGCCTGCCCATCCCCTTGTCGGAGTGAGCGGAATGATCCGCGACGGTCGTACGCCCGAAGCCATCGACGAGGCCGCCCGGATCCTGGGCGATGGTGGGCTGGTCGCCTTTCCGACCGAAACCGTCTACGGCCTGGGCGCGGATGCGGGCAGCGACGCCGCCGTCGCGAGGATCTTTGCGGCCAAGGGCCGGCCGAGCGACCATCCGCTGATCGTGCATGTGCCGGCCGGCGCGACCGGCACCGAGGCCTTGGCCCGATTCGCCCAGCCACTTCCCGAGTTCGCGCAAAAGCTGGTGCGCGCCTTCTGGCCCGGACCCCTCACCTTGATCGTGGCGCGCCAGCCCGGCGTCGGCGCGGCCGCCGCGGGCGGGCAGGACACCATCGGCCTGCGCTGCCCTTCGCATCCCGTGGCGCAGGCGCTGCTCGCGGCTTGCGCCCGGCAGGGCGTGTACGGCGTCGCAGGGCCGAGCGCCAACCGCTTCGGGCGCGTGAGCCCGACAACGGCGCTGCACGTGCAGGAGGAATTCGGCGACGAACTCCTGGTGATCGACGGCGGTCCGTGCGAGGTCGGCATCGAGTCGACCATCGTGGATTGCAGCCGGGGCGCACCCGTGCTGCTGCGCCCCGGCGCCATCACGCGCGGGCAGATCGAGTCGGCGTGCGGCGAAGCGCTGCGCGACAAGGAAGACCTCGCCACGCCCGATCCGCGCGCCTCCGGAACGCTCGAAGCGCACTACGCGCCCAGCGCCAAGGTGCGCCTCATGGATGCCAAGGCGCTGCAGACAGGGCTCGACGTGCTCGGCGCGAATGCAGCGCACATCGCCGTGTGGTCGCGTACCGCGCTCAAGAGCCGGTCGCAGCGCGTGCTGCAGCGGCGCATGCCGGACGATGCGGCAGCCACCGCGCAACAGCTCTTCGCGGTGCTGCGCGCCTTCGACGCCGAAGGCGTCAAGCTGATCTGGGTGGAGACGCCCCCATCCGGGCCCGAATGGGAAGGCGTCCGGGACCGACTGCAGCGCGCAGCCGCGGCCTGAATCCCACAGTTCCGCTTCAGAGTCCTGAAGCGAGTACGCCCTGGAAGAAGCCCCGGGCCGACGCCAGGCAGAACGGCATCACCAGCGTGCCGTGGTACGCCAGCGCGACGGCCTGCGCCTGGTCCGCGGGCGTGCCGGGCGTATTCGCGACGACGCTGGCCCTGGCCGCGGCGAAACCGGCTCGAGCGGACGAGAAGGCATCGGTCGTGGCGCCGTCTTCGAGGTCCACCACCGTCAACGCCGCAGCCGGCACGCCGCGGGCGCGGAAGTAGCCGACGGTCGCGCGGGTACTCAGGAAGTTCACGGTCGGGTCGTTGGCGCCGCCGCACATCATCATGGGCCGGGTCGGCAGCCAGTTGCGCAGGTCGTTCGCCACCGCTGCCTTGCGGAAGCCGAGCAACGGCTGACAGTTGAGCGGCGCCGTGGTGCCCAGCGATGCCACCGTCGCCGGCAGGGCATTGCCGGCGCAGGGATTGGCCAGGATGTCGTTGGCGGCCTGTGTCAGGTAGCTTTGCCTGACCAGGTTGTTGGGGCCGTAGAAGATGGAGAACGCAGGGCTGATCGGTCCCGGCACGGCGTTGGCCGGAAAGAGCGCGAGGGGCGGCAACTTTCCAGTCTGGAACAGGGTGTTGATCGGCGTCAGGCTGGGTAGCAGGGTGTCGATGCCCGGCGCGTATTGCGCTTCGTAGATGTCGCTGGTGGCTGTGTAGACGTTGCCGAACTGCTTCTGCCAGCTGGTCGAAAGCAAGGGGGTGAAGATCGTGGAGGCCAGCGCCGGCCAGCCGCTGAAGCTGTAGTCCGTCAGCAGGGCGATGGCTGAGGGCGCGGACAGGGGCGCCGAGGCCGTCACCGTTTTTCCGGTCGTCTGCATCTCGCGGTGCGCCGCCATGGCCACGTAGCCGCCCTGCGAATAGCCCGTGATGAACAAGGCACCCGAATCGGACGCGCTGATCACCGAGAAGGTCTTGCGCGCCGCGGCCAGCGCGTCGACCATGTCCTTGCCCTGCTGGTCGCCGTTGAGGTAGGGGTGGTAGGGAAGCGTCGACTTGTCATAGCCCGCGTAGTTGGGCGCCACCACGATGTAGCCCTGTGCGGCGAACATGGCCGCGACAATCAGGCCCTCGCCAGCGGCGGGCTGGTTGGCCTCGGTCCACTTGGCGAGGTTGTAGTCTCGCGCCGGGGTGGTGCCGTGGGCGTACAGCACCGTCGGGCGCTGGCCGTTGCAGACGGCGTCGCTGCCGGTGGGCACCATGATGGCGGCCGTGGCGTTGGTTTCCTCGCCTTGGCCGCCGACGGTGCGGTACTCCAGGTATCGGATGTCGACCCCGCACTTGGCGGCCCCCGTCACCTGCTGTATTTGCGTTCCCTGGGGCGTGGAGGCGAGCAGCGCCGTGAAATCGTTGAGCGACAGTTGCTTGGTTCGCTCGGGCGGAAACGTCACGACCGAGCCGCGTCCCGAATCGACCGCGGACGGTACGTTGAACACGAAGTTGTTGTGGTCGCCGCCTCCACAGCCGGAGAGGAGGAGCGCGATGCCCGAGAGGGCGAGTGCGGGCAATCGGGTCATGGCCTTGTCTCCTGCTGTGATTGGAATCGGACTCGCGCTCGATTCTGGGCAGGGGTGGCAAGCCGCGCAAGCGGTGTTCGCCTACATGGGGCGGCGGTCAGCGAACAGTCAGTTGTCCTGCGCGGCCCAGTCGACCAGCGCGTCGAAGGCCGGCCGCGCCGCCACGGCGTTGGCGTGATTCGCGATGGCGATGACCACATAGCGCCGGCCGCTCGCGGCATGCACGTAGCCGGCCACGCCCGCAGCGTCGCGCAAGGTGCCGGTCTTGAGGTGGGCCGCGCCGCCCGAGCGCAGGCCGCGCTTGCGCAGCGTGCCGTCGACACCCGAAGCCGGCAGCGACGACACCAGCTCGGGCATCACCGGCGAGCGCCACGCCACCTGCAGCATCTTCGCAAGCGCGGCCGCGCTGATGCGCTCCTCGCGCGAGAGGCCCGATCCGTTGTCGAACACCGGCTGCCCTTCGCCGGTGCCGATGCGGTCGTTCCACCATTGGCGCATGGTCGAGCGCGCGCCGTCGAGCGTTCCGCGCCTCTTCTGCTGCAGGCCCAGCGTGAGGAAGAGTTGCTGCGCCATCACGTTGTTGCTGTATTTGTTGATGTCGCGGATCACCTCGGCCAGCGGCGGTGAGGGCAGCTCGAAGGCCGGCTTGAGTTCCGCAGGCACGCGGCCTTCGCGCACCACGCCCTGGATGCGGCCGCCCATCTCGATCCAGAGTCCGCCGACCGCGCGTGCCGCGTAGCTGCGAGGATCGGCATAAGCCACGGGCCAGACCTTCTCGCCGCAGGCGGCCGGGAAGCTGCCTGCGAAGCCGAGGCGTGCCGGATCGGCGAAGTCGGCGGCCAGCGTCGTGCGCCAGTCGTTGCACTCCCCGGCCGAGAGTGGCACCGTAGTTTGCGCGGTCACGCCGGCCAGTGCCGGCTCGAAGCTCACTTGCGCCGTCTGCGTCGCGCGGTTGGGCACGAAGGTCATGACGACCGACTTGAAATTGATCAGCAGCGCGTCGGGCGCGGCGTTGTAAGGGCGCAGGCCCTCGCCGTCGAAGGCGGACGGGTCGGTGTCCGCGACTTCGAACGCGCTGCGGTCCAGCACGATGTCGCCATTGATGCTCTGGATGCCCAGGCCCTGCACACGGCGTAGCAGGAGCCACAGCCGTTCCAGCACGAGCTTCGGGTCGCCCTGGCCCCGGATATAGAGATTGCCTTCGAGCACTCCGTTGCGCACTGGTCCGTCGACGTACACCGGTGTCGTCCACGTAAACGCCGGGCCCAGCAGATCGAGCGCCGCATAGGTCGTGACCAGCTTCATGATCGACGCCGGATTGACCTGCGTCTGGGTGCGCCATGCGAGCCGGGGCGGGCGGATGCCCTCGGCGTCGACCACCAGCATCGTCACGGCATCGCGCGGCACCTTCGCGCGGACCAGCGCAGCATCGACTTCGTTGGGAAGCGCTTGCGCCCCAACGTGAAACGGCGCCAGTGAGAGCGCGAAAACAACCGGAAGAACGCGGCAGAAGCGCCGCAAGACAAGAGGCAAGCAAGACATCCCCGCGATTATCCGACCCGCCATACCAGAAACACCGCGGAACCGGCTTTGCCGGGCCGCTGGTGTTGCCCCCGGCAGGGGGTGGGCGGCCACACGAAGTGGGCTAGCCTGGGGGGAGCAATGGCCACCGAGCCGATAATCCCTCGATGCCCGTTGCTCCCCGTTTTTCTCCCCGCACCATCGGCATCGGCGCAGCCATCGTCACCGTTTTCGTCTGGACCGCCTTCATCGTGATCGCGCGGGCCTCCGCCGGCCGGTCGCTGAGCCCCTTCGACATCGCATTCGCCCGCATCTGCGGCGCCAGCCTGGTGCTGATGCCTTGGGGCGCCTGGCTGGTGATGCGCGCGCGAGCGAGCGATCCGACCGCGCAAAGCTCGTTCTTCGGGTTGTCGCCGCTCCCGCTGCGCCTCACCGCGATCGCCGGTGTCTTCGGAGGCCTGGCCTATGCGTTGCTCGCCTACACCGGCTTCGTCTTTGCGCCGGCCGTCCATGCGTCCGTCCTGATGCCCGGCAGCCTGCCGCTGTGGACGGCGGTGCTCGCGGCCATCGTGCTGCGCGACCGCATCACGCCGGGACGCGCCCTGGGCCTGGCACTGATCGTCCTGGGCGATCTCTTCGTCGGCGGCGCCAGCCTGCTACATGCGCTGGAGGGCGGCGCGATCTGGAAGGGCGACCTGCTGTTCATGAGTGCAGCCTTCTGCTGGGCCTGCTACAGCGTGGTGGTGCGCAAGCACGGGCTCGACGCCGTGCGCGCAACCATCGCCATCACGGTCTTCGCCTTCATGACCTATGTGCCGGTCTATGCGCTGCTGGCGGCATTCGGCGCGGTGGCAAGCCGGCTCGATACGGCGCCTGTCGGCGAAATCGCTTTCCAGATGCTGTTCCAGGGTGTGGGCTCGGTCGTCATCTCGGGCATCACCTTCACGCGGATGATTCAGTACTTCGGGCCCGTGCGTTCCACCATGATCACGGCCCTGGTGCCGGGGCTCTCGGCGCTCGGTGCGGTGATCTTCCTGGACGAACCGCTGTACTGGAATCTGATCGCGGGCCTGCTGCTGGTCACCGCGGGCATCCTGTTCGGCGTGCAGCGCAGCCGAGCGGCCATCGTGAAGACGACCGCCCCCGTGGTGAGCGCCGCGGCGAGGAGCGGTATCGATGCCTAAGCTGCTCGCCTTCGACACCAGCACCGAGGCACTCTCGATCGCCGTTCGGCACGGCGACACGTTGCTGGAACACAGCGGCATCGGCGGCGCGCAATCGTCATCGACGCTGATCCCGCTGATCCAGCAACTGCTCGTCGAAGCCGGCCTGACGCTCGTCGAACTCGATGCCATCGCCTTCGGCCGCGGGCCTGGTTCCTTCACCGGATTGCGCACGGCCTGCTCGGTCGCACAGGGCCTGGGTTTCGGCGCCGGCGTGCGGCTGCTGCCGATCGACACGCTCCATGCCGTCGCCGAGGAGGCGCGCCATCGATTTGGTATCGAGCGTGTGGTCGCAGTGCTCGATGCGCGGATGGAGCAGGTCTACACGGCGTGCTACGACCTCGGCCTCGAAGTCACCGCGAGCGAAGCGGAACTACTGGCGCCCGAAGCCGTTGTCGTGCCGGCCGGCTGGGCTTTGGCGGGCAATGCCTTCGGGGCCTACGGCGAGCGCCTCCCGCGCGCGACGGCGCGGCATGAAGTGCTTCCCACAGCGGCGGCCTTGCTGCGCCTCGCGCCCGCGCTGCTGGCCGCGGGCCGCACCGTCGCGCCGGCGGACGCCTGGCCTCTCTACGTTCGCGATAAAGTGGCGCAGACTACCGAAGAGCGCGCCGCCATCAAGGCGGCGGCCACGCATTCACCATGAGCGCCGTCCTGCAACAGCCGCGTGAAGCCCGCCTCGAACCGATGACGGTCGAGCGCGTCCCCGCCGTCTGCGCGATCGAGCAGACGGCGTTCACCCACCCCTGGACGCAGGCCAACTTCACCGATTCCCTGGCCGCCGGCTATCACTGTCAATGCCTCGTGGCACCTGCCGCCGACAGCCAGGCTGCGCCGTCGCAGACTGGCGTGCGCGCACTGTGGAGCCGGGCCGTGGGTCGCACCGAAGACGAAACGCTGATTGGCTACTTCGTCGCCATGAAGGGCGTCGATGAAGTCCACCTGCTCAACATCACCGTGGCGCCGGCCTTCCATGGGCAAGGATGGGCGCCGCTGATGCTGGAGGCGCTGGCCGGATGGTCGCGCGGGCAGAACGTCCAATGGCTGTGGCTCGAAGTGCGCGCAAGCAATGCGCGCGCCCTCGCGGTCTACGAACGAAATGGCTTCCGCCGCGTCGGCGTGCGCAAGGGCTACTACCCGGCCCACGACGGTCGCCGCGAGGACGCAGTGGTGATGAGCCTGCGCCTGCAAGAATCCAATAGCGCCTGGGGAGGCTTGAAATGACGACGAGTGGAATGAGCCTCGATGCGCGGCAGCGCGCGATGCTGGACGAGATGGGCATCAAGCTCTTCTGGTGGCCGGCGACGGAGCTGGTCGAAGCGCCGGCTGTTGCCGTGGCGGAAGCGCCCGCAGTGGGCGAAGCCGCCGCGGAAGCTCGACCTCGGGTCGTGGCGCCGGCCGCGCCGGTGCGCCCCCTGGCAGCCGAACCGGCGGCGGCACCTGCGATGGCCCCGCGCGCGCCGGTCGCGCTGACCCACGGCGCCTCCATCCTCGTGGATGCGCCACGGCTTCTCTATGGCGACGCAGCCGCACCGAAAGGCGGCTGGCTCATCGTCGCGGACATGCCGCCGGAACTCGACGGCCGCCACGGCGAGCCCTTTGCCGGCGACGCGGGACGCCTGTTCGACAACATGCTTCGCACCCTGCATCTGCACGGTGGCGAGACGCCCGTGCACCTGATGCGCACGCACCGGGGCGTGGCCTCGGGGCAGCCGGACAGCCCGCGCCCGATCGCCGATGTCTTCGCGGAGCATGCTGCCGCGCTGGCGCCGCGTCTCGTGCTCGCCATGGGTCCGCTGGCGGCGCAAAGCCTGCTGCAAAGCGGTGATCCGCTCGGCAAGCTGCGCGGTCGCGCCGTGCCGGTAGCGATGCTGCCCGGCGTGAAGGACGCGCCGCCGGTGGTCGCCACCTACCACCCTGCCTATCTGCTGCGCAACCCGGGCGATAAGGGCCGCGCTTGGGCCGACCTCTGCCTGGCCGCCGAACAGTTCGAACGCGCGGGCTGAGCCCGTCGCCGGCCGCCCTGAGCCGGCGCGCCTAAAATTCCGCCCCATGACCTTCCTGGACAAGCTGCGCGCCGCCGAGCGCCAAAACGGCTCGCTGCTGTGTGTCGGCCTCGACCCCGAACCGACGAAGTTTCCCGCCCACCTGAAGGGCGACGCCAGCAAGATCTACGACTTCTGCGCCCGTATCGTCGATGCCACGGCCGATCTCGCGATCGCCTTCAAGCCGCAGATCGCCTACTTTGCCGCGCACCGGGCCGAAGGGCAGCTGGAGCAGCTCATGGAGCACATGCGCCGCAACGCGCCGCACGTGCCCACGATCCTCGATGCCAAGCGCGGCGACATCGGCTCGACGGCCGAGCAGTACGCCCGCGAGGCTTTCGAGCGCTACGGCGCCGACGCCGTCACTCTCTCGCCCTTCATGGGCTTCGATTCGGTCGAGCCCTATCTGCGCCACCATGGCAAGGGTGCTTTCCTGCTGTGCCGGACCAGCAATCCGGGCGGCGCCGATCTGCAGGGTCAGCGCCTTGCGGGCGTGGAAGGCGAGCCTTTTCTCTACGAACACGTGGCCCGGCTTGCGCAGGGTCCATGGAACCTGAACGGGCAGTTGGGCCTGGTGGTCGGCGCCACCTACCCGGCCGAGATCGAACGGGTGAGGGCCCTCGCACCCACGGTTCCCTTGCTGATCCCTGGCGTGGGCGCACAGGGCGGCGATGCGGTCGCCACCGTGCGGGCTGGTTGGCGCCCGGATGCGCCGATCGTGGTCAATTCCTCCCGCGCCATCTGCTACGCCTCCTCGGGCGACGACTTTGCCGAGGCCGCCCGGCGCGAAGCGATCCGCACCCGCGACGGGCTCGAAGCCGCGAAGTCCTGAAGCGACATTCCGCGCCGCTCCAAGCCGTTGCTGGCGGCGAAGTGACGAAAAAGTCACACTTCTTAACAAATAATGTCCCCTTGACCTCCTCCTGAAGCCCTCTGGCCGTGGCGAGAGTTGGGCATGGCACTTGCCTGGAAAAAGCGGCGCCCCAGCGCCGAGGAGTGAGGAGTTCCATGGTGGAAAACATCGCAACCGGCCGCGCTGAGGCGACCGATGATTCGGCGCGCGCGGACCAGACATCCATGCCGGCCCCCGCAGCGGAGTCGCACAGCCCGCTGCCGCTCGCGGCCGCACTGGCCGCCGCCGCCGCCCTCGCGGCATGCGGAGGTGGTGGGGGTGGCAGCGGAGGCGGCGGGTTTGCCGCGCCGGGCGCCGGCACAGGCGTTCAGGCCGGTTCCCTGACCGCGCTGGCCAGCACGCCGACCGCCCAGACCTACGTCTATCGGGAAGCGAAGACCGACGACGAGGCCGCGCGCTTCCTCCTCCAGTCGCAGTTCTCCGCCTCCGAGGCGGGGATCGCCGCCGTGCGCAGCAAGGGCTACCTGGTCTGGCTGGGCGAGGAGGCCGACCGTCCCGGCACGCAGACCGGCTGGGAGTGGATCGCGGGCAAGCCCTACGGCAGCGTCAACACCGACGACATGATCTGGAACCAGCTCATGACGGCGCCGGACGGCTTCCGCAAGCGCATGGCGCTCGCGTTGACCGAGATCTTCGTCGTGTCGTCCACCGACATCGGCTCCAACTGGTCCAGCCATCTGATGGCCCAGTACTGGGACACCCTGGTCGCGGGCGTCACCGGCAACTTCCGCAAGCTGCTGGAGGACGTGACGCTCAACCCCGCGATGGGCTACTACCTCAACACCAAAGGCAACCAGAAGGAAAACGCCCAGGGCCGGCAGCCGGACGAGAACTATGCGCGCGAGGTCATGCAGCTCATGAGCATCGGGCTCTACCAGCTCAACGCCGACGGCACCCTCAAACCCGGCGCCGACGGCGCGCCGCTCGACACCTACACCCTCGACGACGTGACCAACCTGGCGCGCGTCTTCACGGGCTACGACCTGGACATCCGCACCGACGAGAAGGGCGGCACCGCGGGCGGCTTCACCCGTCCCGACGGCTCCACCGCCGAAAGCAACCTGTGGACCACGCGGCCGATGGCGCTGACGGCCTCGCGACATTCAACGCTCGAAGCGAAGTTCCTCGGCGCCACGGTGCCGGCGGGCACCGAGGGCAAGGCCGCGCTCAAGATCGCGCTCGACACGCTGTTCAACCATCCGAACGTCGGCCCCTTCATCGGCAAGCAGTTGATCCAGCGCCTGGTGACCAGCAACCCGAGCCCGGCCTACGTCAAGCGCGTGTCGGACGTCTTCGCGGACAACGGCTCCGGCGTGCGCGGCGACATGAAGAGCGTCTTCGCGGCCGTGCTGCTCGACAACGAGGCGCGCAGCCCTGCGGGCCTGAGCGAGCCGACCTTCGGCCGACTGCGCGAGCCCATGCTGCGCTTCGTGCAATGGGCGCGTACCTTCGGCGCCGTGTCGACCACCGGCAATTGGAAGATCGGCGACCTCTCCCAGCCGAACAGCCAGCTCGGCCAGAGCCCGCTGCGCTCGCCCTCGGTCTTCAACTTCTTCCGCCCCGGCTACGTGCCGCCTTCGACGGCGATCGCCAGCGCGAAGATGGTCGCGCCCGAATTCCAGGTGGTCAATGAAACCAGCGTCGGCGGCTACCTCAACTACATGAAGGACGCGCTGCCGAGGAACAGCAAGGACGTGAACGCGACCTATGCGGGCGAACTCGCACTGGTGCTGGACCCCGCGGGCCTCGTGCGCCGCCTGAACCTGCTGCTCACGGGCAACCAGCTGTCGGACGCCACCCAGGCGCTGATCGCCAACGCCCTCGGTACGCCCGCCGTGACCGCCAGCAGCACCGATGCCGTCAAGCTCAACCGCGTGTATGCCGCCGTGCTGATGGTGATGGCTTCGCCCTCCTACCTGATCCAGAAATAAGGGACCGCGCGATGTACCTGATCGATCCTGCCGCTCACAGCCGTCGCGCCTTCCTGCGCCGCACCGGCCAGCTGGCGATGGCCGGCACCGCCTTGCCCTTCGCGCTCAACCTGGCCGCCATGGGCGAAGCCGCCGCGCAGGCCGCGCCCGGCGATGACTACAAGGCGCTGGTGTGCGTGTTCCTCTTCGGCGGCAACGACTACGCCAACACCGTCATCACCTACGACGACCCCAGCTACACCGCCTACAGCGCCATTCGCGTTCCGCAAGCCTCGGGCGGCATCGCCATCGCCAAGAACGACATGGATGTCGCGAAGACGCTGTTGACGCCCACCACGCCATTGGCGGGCGCTCGCCAGTACGCGTTGCACCCGGCGATGACCCAACTCGCGGACCTCTTCAACGTCGACGGCAAGGTCGCGGTGCAGCTCAACGTCGGGCCGCTGGTGGTGCCGCTCAATCGTGCGCAGTACAACAACAGCAACAAGAAGCTCTACCCGCAGCCGCCCAAGCTGTTCTCGCACAACGACCAGCAGTCGACCTGGCAGTCGTCGTCGCCGGAAGGTTCGACGGTGGGCTGGGGCGGCAACCTCGGCGACCTGGCGCTGTCGCAGAACACCAACTCGCTCTTCACCTGCATGTCCGTCTCGGGCAACGCGGTGTTCCTCTCGGGCGACCAGGCGCTGCAATACCAGGTGAGCACCAGCGGCGCCGTCGGCATCAACAGCGTCAAGGGCACGAGCGGCTATGTGTCGGCCTCGGTGCGCTCCGCGATGGCGCAGCTGGTGCAGGAAGCACGCAGCCACATGCTGGAGAACGAATACAACCGCGTGACCAAGCGCGCGGTGGAAGCCGAGACGACCGTGACCGGTGCGCTCTCGGCCGCGCTCCCGGTCGATTCCTTCGGCGCGCTGAACACGAACCTCTCGCGCCAGCTGAAGATGGTGGCCCGGCTCATTCATGGCCGCACCGCGCTGGGCGTCAAGCGGCAGGTGTTCTTCGTGTCGATGGGCGGCTTCGACCTGCACGACAACCTGATTGCCAATCAGCCCGGGCTGATGCAGCAGTTGAGCGATGCGATGACCGCCTTCTACCGCCAGACGGCCGCGCTGGGCATTGCCGACAAGGTCACTGCCTTCACGGCATCGGACTTCGGCCGCACGCTGGCCAGCAACGGCAATGGCTCCGACCACGGCTGGGGCAGCCACCACTTCGTCGTCGGCGGCGCGGTCAACGGCAAGCAGTTCTACGGCACGCCGCAGGTGGTCAGCATCAACAACGACGCGAAGCTCGCCGGCTACGAAGGCCATGTGGGCCAGGGCCGGCTGATCCCGACGACCTCGGTGGACCAGTACGGCGCCACGCTCGCCAGGTGGTTCGGCGTGCCGGAGGCCGACTTGCCGGGCATCCTGCCGAACCTCAAGAACTTCGGCGGCAACGCCAACGGCATCGACTATCCCAAGAACGTCGGTTTCATGGCCTGAGGCCGTTGGAGTAATCTCCGAGCCCCGGTCCAGGGCTAGGAGACGAAATTGAACCAGTTACTCCCTTTGCTGGGTATCGCCGGCGCGCTGGCCGTCGGCGTAGTGAGCCCCGGCCCGAGCTTCGTGATGGTCGCGCGCACGGCAGTGTCGCTTTCGCGCCTGGAAGGCGTCGCCGCGGCCTTCGGCATGGGTGCGGGTGGCGCATGTTTCGCGCTCGCGGCGCTGGCCGGATTGCAGGCGCTGCTGCTGGCCGTCCCCACGCTCTTCATCGTCCTCAAAGTCGCCGGGGGGCTCTACCTGGCCTACCTCGGCGTACGGATCTGGCTCGGCGCGCGCCAGCCGCTGTCGATGGCGTCGTCGCAGTCCGGAGAGAGCGGCGAGGCCGGCGCGCGTCGCCATGCGGGCCGCTCGTTCCTCCTTGGCCTGGCCACGCAGCTGAGCAATCCCAAGACGGCCATCGTCTACGCCAGCGTGTTCGCGGCCTTCATGCCGGCTTCGCCATCGCTGGCGTTCGGGCTGGGCATCGTGGCGGTGGTCTTCGTGCTCGAAACCAGCTGGTACGCGCTGGTGGCGCTGGCCCTGTCCGCCAAGGGGCCGCAGAAAACCTATCTTCGGTACAAGGCGTGGGCCGACAGGGTGGCCGGCGCCGTCATGGTGTCATTGGGACTTCGACTCCTGGCTTCGGCCCATCGCGCATGAAAGGAGACCTGCGATGAAATACAAGGGTAGCTGCCACTGCGGCAAGATCGCTTTCGAGGTCGAGGGCGAAATCCAGGGCGCGCTGGCCTGCAACTGCTCCATGTGCCAGAGAAAGGGCTCGCTGCTGTGGTTCGTGCCACGCACGCAGTTCACGCTGCTCACGCCCGAGGACGACAACGTGGGGGCCTATCTCTTCAACAAGCACGCCATCCACCATCGCTTCTGCAAGACCTGCGGCATCCACCCTTTTGCCGAGGCCACCGATCCGAAGGGCGTACCGACCATCGCCGTCAATATCCGCTGCCTCGAAGGCATCGATCTCGATGCGGTGCCGGTGAAGCACTTCGACGGACGGTCTCGCTGATGTTCCCGCTCGAAGGAGGGTGCACCTGCCGCGCGGTGCGCTATCGGATGGCGACGGAACCGCTCTTCGTGAACTGCTGCCATTGCCGCTGGTGCCAGCGCGAAACGGGCGCGTCGTTCGCGCTCAACGCGATGATCGAGAGCGACCGCGTCGAACTGCTGCAAGGCGAGATCGAATTGGTGAATACGCCGTCGCTGAGCGGGAAGGGCCAGAAGATCGCGCGCTGCCCTCGTTGCCATATCGCGCTCTGGAGCCACTATGCGGGCGCCGGCGAAGCGGTGAAGTTCGTGCGCGTCGGCACGCTGGACACGCCCGACGCGCTGCCGCCCGATATTCACATCTTCACGACGACGAAGCAGCCGTGGGTGGTGCTGCCCCCCGGCACGCCGGTGGTGGAGGAGTACTACAGCCGGTCCGACTACTGGCCGGCCGAGAGCATCGAGCGGCTCAAGGCCTTGAAGGGACGGCCCCCAGCCGCTCCGACACCTGGTCCGCACAAGCCTTGAGGGCGCTCGCGATGTCGCCGTCCCATCGCGTGTCGAAGATGGCGGCCGGTCCGATCGCGGTGATGGCCAGCACGATGGCGCCCGTGTGATCGAAGGCGGGCGCCGACATCGCGCTCACGCCCGGCAGGATCTCGCCCTCGGAGCGGCTCAGCCCATGGGAGCGCACCTCGTGCAATTGCGCCTCGAAGGCCTTCCAGCCTGGTAGCGGCTGCACGGGCGGCATGCCCCGTTGCAGCGCGATGGCGGCGGCGCCTTTCTGCTCGCGCTGCCGCTCTTCATCCAGCAACCGCCTCACCACGGAAGCATCCAGATAGGCGCCGAAGAGCCGGCCGGACGCGGTATTGGTCAGCGAGAACACCGTGCCGTGCCGCATGTTCACGTGCAGCGGCGCCGGCGATTCGGCGATGCGCACGATGGTCGCGCCGCGGTCGCCCCAGACGGCGATGGCCACCGTCTGGCCGATCTGCTGCGCCAGTTCGGCGATCAGCGGCGTCGCGATGTGCACGGGATTGGCTTGCTGCAGGCTGATCAAACCCAGTTGCAAGGCGAGCGGTCCAAGCAGATAGTGGCCGCTGGTGCGGTCCTGCTCGATCAGCCCGAGGCGGCCAAAGCTGACCATGTAGGGATGCGCCTTGGCGGGGGACATCTCGGCCTCGCGCGCCAGGTCCTTCAGGGCCATCGGCCGGCCGTGGTGCACCAGGGCGCGCAGCAGCTGGCCGCCCACCTCGATGCTCTGGATGCCGCGTTGCGCGCGGTCGCTGTCTGAGTTCATGGCCTTGCTCGTCGTTCGTTCATGCAGAAGACATTAGACATTATCCAATCCTCGAATTACACTCCGTTCATTCGTCCCATGCGAATTCGTTCACTTTAGACAAATCAAGGAGACCCACGATGTCAGAGACCAAGAAGTTCGCCAGTCAGGCCGACCTGGAAGAAAAGAAGATCACCTTCAGCCAGATTTCGGAACATGCCTGGGCCTACACGGCCGAGGGCGACCCCAACACCGGCATCGTGATCGGCGACGACTGCGTGCTCGTGGCCGACACCCAGGCCACGCCCGCCATGGCGGCCGACGTGGTGCGCCGCATCCGCGAAGTGACCGACAAGCCCATCAAGTACGTGGTGCTCACGCACTACCACGCCGTGCGCGTGCTGGGCGCCGCCGGCTACAAGCCCGAGCACATCATTTCAAGCCAGGACACGCGCGACCTCATCGTCGAGCGCGGCGAGCAGGACAAGGCCAGCGAGATCGGCCGCTTCCCGCGCCTCTTCCAGAACGTCGAGACCGTTCCGCCGGGGCTCACCTGGCCCACCATGACCTTCACCGGCAAGATGACGCTGTGGCTCGGCCAACTCGAAGTGCAGCTGATTCAGCTCGGCCGCGGCCACACCAAGGGCGACACCGTCGTCTGGCTGCCGCAGGAGCGCACGCTGCTCTCGGGCGACCTCGTCGAGTTCGACGCCACGCCCTACGCCGGCGACGCCTACTTCCAGGACTGGCCGCAGACGCTGGACAACATCACCGCCCTGCAGCCCAAGGCGCTGGTGCCCGGTCGCGGCGCGGCGCTCACCACGCCCGAGGAAGTGGCCAAGGGTTTGGCCGGCACGCGCAGCTTCATCGCCGATGTCTACAGCAGCGTGCAGGAAGGCGTGAAGGCGGGCCGCGACCTGAATGCGGTCTACAAGGACACCTACGCCAGGCTCAAGCCCAAGTACAGCCAGTGGGTCATCTTCGACCACTGCATGCCCTTCGACGTGAGCCGCGCCTACGACGAAGCGTCGGGCCATGCCGACCCGCGCATCTGGACCGCAGAGCGCGACATCGAAATGTGGAAAACGCTCGAAGGCTGAAGCCATGGGGGCCTCTGCAACGACCGCCGAAGCACCGATCGACTACCAGTCGCTGCGCTTCGACTACCGCCGGCACGCGGACCAGGACGCCGCATCGCCAGCCCGCCATCCCGTCGTGGTCGTCGGCGCGGGCCCCGTGGGGCTCGCCCTTGCGATCGACCTCGCGCAGCGGCAGATCCCCGTCGTGCTGCTCGACAACGACTGCACGCTCTCGACCGGCTCGCGCGCCATCTGCTTCGCCAAGCGCACGCTGGAGGTCTTCGACCGCCTTGGCTGCGCCGACCGCATGGTCGACAAAGGCGTGTCGTGGCACGTGGGCAAGGTGTTCTTCAAGGACGAGCAGGTCTACCGCTTCGACCTGCTGCCCGAGGCCGGGCACGAGCGGCCGGCCTTCATCAACCTGCAGCAGTACTACGTCGAAGGCTATCTGTCGGAGCGCGCGGCGGAACTGCCGCTGATCGACCTGCGCTGGAACAACAAGGTCATCGGCGTCGAACAGGCCACGGACCACGCGCTACTGACCATCGAAACGCCGGAAGGCAACTATCAGTTGGCCGGCGAGTACGTCGCTGCCTGTGACGGCTCGCGCTCCAACCTGCGTCAGCTGCTCGGACAGGAGGCCAAGGGCCGCGTGTTCCGCGACCGCTTCCTGATCGCCGACGTGAACATGGACGCCGACCTGCCGACCGAGCGCCGCTTTTGGTTCGATCCGCCTTTCCATCCCGGCCAGAGTGTGCTGCTTCACAAGCAGGCCGACGGCATGTGGCGTGTCGACTTCCAGCTCGGCTGGGATGCCGACCCGGTGGAGGAGCGCAAGCACGAGAACATCATCCCGCGCGTGCGTGCGCTGCTCGACAGCATCGGCCACGAGAAGGTCCAGTTCCAGATCGGCTGGGCCAGCGTCTACACCTTCGCCTGCCAGCGCATGGAGCATTTCCGCCACGGGCGTGTGCTGTTCGCGGGCGACTCCGCGCACGGCGTCTCGCCCTTCGGCGCGCGCGGCGCGAACTCCGGCGTGCAGGACGCCGACAACCTGGCATGGAAGGTCGCCGCGGTGCTCCAGCGCGAAGCGCCCGACGCGCTGCTCGACAGCTACGCGAGCGAGCGTGAATACGCGGCCGACGAGAACATCCGCAACTCGACCCGCGCGACCGACTTCATCACGCCCAAGAGCGAGGTCAGCCGGTTGTTCCGCGATGCGGTGCTGGAGCTTTCCAAGCGCCATGCCTTTGCGCGCGCGCTGGTGAACAGCGGGCGCTTGTCGGTTCCGACCACCCTGCGCGGCTCGCCGCTGAACACGCCCGACGTCGATGCCTTCGTCGGGCCGATGGTGCCCGGCGCGCCGGCCGCCGATGCGCCGATCGTGTGCGCCGATGGCGGCACGGGCTGGCTGCTGCGCGAGCTGTGTCCCGCGTCGCCCTCCGAGGCCAGAACGCGCTTCACGGCGCTTGTCTTCGGCGAAGGCGAGGTGACGGAACAAAGCCTGCGTGTGCTCGCGCAAGCCGACCTGCCCCTGCACATCGTGCGAGTGGCGGCCACCGGCGAGGGCGAACTGGCGGCGCACCGTTACGACGCGCAACCCGGCACCGTCTATCTGCTGCGCCCCGACCAGCACGTGTGCGCACGCTGGCGGAACCCCACCCCCCAGGCCGTGCGCGCGGCGCGTGACCGTGCGATGGCAAAGGCATAGAGCCATGGAACTGATCACCACACCGAACCTGGACGCGCCCGATGACTTCTACGAGGCGCTGATCGAAGCACACCAGGGCCTGTCGACCGAAGAGAGCCACGCCTTCAACGCGCGCCTCGTGCTCGTGCTGGCCAATCACATCGGCTCGACCGCCGTTCTGCGTCAGGCCTTCGAGGCCTCCGCGCCATCCCGCTGAATTTCAAGGCAGAGGACACCATGACCCAAGCATCCGCCGATCTCCGCTACCAGAGCGGCTTCGGCAACGAATACGCCACCGAGGCCGTCCCCGGCGCCTTGCCGCAGGGCCGCAACAGCCCGCAGCGCGCGCCCTTCGACCTGTATCCGGAACTGATCTCGGGCACCGCCTTCACCGCGCCGCGTCACGAGAACCGGCGCACGTGGATGTACCGCCGCCAGCCCTCCGTGGTGTCCGGCCGCTACAAGCCGTACGCGCAGGCGCAATGGACGACGGGCGCGAACCGCGAGATCGCGCTGCCGCCCGAGCCGCTGCGCTGGGCACCGATTCCGCTGGACAAGGCGGACGTCGATTTCATCGACGGCGTCCACACGCTGGCCGCCAATGGCGATGCCGAAGCGCAAACCGGGATCGCCGCGCACGTCTATCTCGCGAGCCGCTCGATGGAGCGCCGCGCCCTCGTCAATGCCGATGGCGAGATGCTCTTCGTGCCGCAGCAAGGCCGGCTGGTCATCACCACCGAGATGGGCGTGCTCGAAGTCAAGCCCGGCGAGATCGCGCTGGTGCCGCGTGGCGTTGTGTTCAAGGTCGCGCTGCCCGACGGCTTGTCGCGCGGCTACCTCTGCGAGAACTACGGCGCGCAGTTCCGTCTGCCCGAGTTGGGCCCGATCGGCTCGAACGGCCTCGCCAACGCGCGTGATTTCCAGGCCCCGGTCGCCGCCTTCGAGGATGCGAGCGTCGGCTACGAACTGGTCAAGAAATCGGGCGGGCGCTTCTGGTCCGCGCCGACGAGGCAATCGCCCTTCAACGTCGTCGCATGGCACGGCAACCTCTCGCCGGTGAAGTACGACACGGCGCACTTCATGACCATCGGATCGATCAGCTTCGACCATCCGGACCCGTCGATCTTCACCGTGCTCACCTCGCCGAGCGACACGCCCGGCACGGCCAACTGCGACTTCGTGATCTTCCCGCCGCGCTGGCTGGTGATGGAGGACACCTTCCGTCCGCCCTGGTACCACCGCAACCTCATGAGCGAGTTCATGGGCCTGGTCTACGGCGAGTACGACGCCAAGCCCGGCGGCTTCAAGCCGGGCGGCGCGAGCCTGCACAACTGCATGGTGCCGCACGGCCCCGACGAGGAAGCCTTCGAGAGAGCGAGCCACAGCGACCTCAAGCCGCAGAAGCTCGACAACACGCTGGCCTTCATGTTCGAGAGCCGCTACCGCTTCATTCCCACCGAGTTCGCGATGCAAAGCCCCGCGCTCGACCAGGACTACGCCGACTGCTGGGCCGGCCTCAAGGATCAATACAAGCCATGAACACATTGAACGCAACCCACGACCCGAAGCTGCGCAGCTGGGTGGCCTCGGCCAACGAGGCCGGCTGCGACTTTCCGATCCAGAACCTGCCGTTCGGGCGCTTCCGGCCGGCCCGAAGCAGCGAAGGCTTCCGCATCGGTGTCGCGATCGGCGACCAGGTGCTCGACCTGAAGGCCGCGGGGCTCGTGGACACCGATGACATGAACGTGCTGCTGGCGCAAGACGCCACCGAGCGGCAGGCACTGCGCGCTGCCCTTTCCGAAGGCCTGCGTGAAGGCAGCGCGAAGCAGGCGGCGTGGAGCAAGGCCCTGCTCGCGCAGTCGGCCGTCGAGCTCACTGTGCCCTGCCGCATCGGCGACTACACCGACTTCTACACCGGCATCCACCACGCCACCACGGTCGGCAAGCTGTTCCGCCCGGACCAGCCGCTGATGCCCAACTACAAGTGGGTGCCCATCGGCTATCACGGCCGTGCGTCGTCGATCCGCGTGAGCGGCCAGCGCTTCAAGCGCCCGCAGGGCCAGACCAAGGCGCCCGATGCGGAGGCGCCGAGCTTCGGCCCTTCCAAGCGGCTCGACTATGAGCTGGAGCTGGGCTTCGTCGTCGGCCAGGGCAATGCGCTCGGAGAGCCGATCGCCATCGCCAACGCCGAACAGCACCTGTTCGGCGTGACGCTGCTCAATGACTGGTCCGCGCGCGACTTGCAGGCCTGGGAGTACCAGCCGCTCGGACCCTTCCTGTCGAAGAGCTTCGCGAGCACGCTGTCGCCCTGGATCGTGACGATGGAAGCGCTCGCGCCCTTCCGCGCGGGGTTCGAGCGACCGGCCGGCGACCCCCGGCCCCTGCCCTACCTCGACTCGCCCGCCAACAGCGAAGCAGGCGCGCTCGACATCACGTTGGAAGTCTGGCTGCAGACCGCGAAGATGCGCGAAGCCGGCGAGGGCGCCGTGCGGCTCACGCGCGGCAACACCACGCAAGCCGCCTACTGGACCGCCGCGCAACTCGTCACGCACCACACCGTGAACGGCTGCAATCTGCAGCCGGGCGACCTGCTCGGTTCCGGCACCCTGTCGGGCCCGAAACCCGACGAAGCCGGCTCGCTGCTCGAACTCACCCTGGGCGGCAAGCACCCGATCACGCTGCCCAACGGCGAGCGCCGCACCTTCCTCGAAGACGGCGACACCCTGAGCCTGCGCGGCTACTGCGAACGCGCAGGCGCCGTGCGCATCGGCCTGGGGGAAGTCAGCGGGACGGTGCTGGCGGCAGCCTGACCCCGCGCGGCTCGCCGAGCCGCGTCCGCAGGCTCTCGCGGTCGATCTGGTAGCTGACGGTCTGGCGGTAGACCGCGAAGCCGAGCCGGTGGTTGATCGACAGCATCGGCGCATTCACTTCGGCGTTGTGCGTCACGATCATCCGGACCTCCGGATGACGCTCGCGCACCAGCTTCAGCATCGCAGCCTTCACGCCCTTGGCGAGACCCTTGCCACGCCAGGGGCGCGCCACGGCAGTGAGGGCCTGGAACACGCGGTCCGGAAAGCGCTTCTCCCAGTGGGCATTGCAGACGGCAGCCACTTCATCGCCGTCGAGCAGCATCACCACCAGATGCTCTCCACCGCTGCGATCCATTTCCTCGTACCAGCTCCTATGTGCCGGCAGTTCGTAGCGGATGGCCGGCAGGTCGAGCGCGCCCAACGGCATGTCGCCGATGAGCACGGTGAACGGCGCCATCAGGCTCTCGAGGCGGTCGAGCGGTACTCGCCCGGCGTGGATCTCCCAGCGCAGGCGCGCGCCCGACGCTGAGGTCGCGTCGGCCTGCCAGCGGTCGAGCGCGTCCCAGTCCAGTCCGTCGAGCGGGAGGCGATTCTCGACCGCCCGGTGCTTTTCCGTGGCACCCATCGCCTGCAGGAATGCGTTGGCTTCAGGGGCAGGGGCACCGAGTGTCGCCGTGGTCTTGCCGTGCTCCTGCATGAAGGCCAGCAACGCGCCGAGCAAGGCAGTGGCGATGCCCTGTCGGCGGTACGCTTGCATCACGCCCCCACCGGCGAAGACGAAGGGCGCGAAGCTTTCGTAGTCGGGCGTTCCTGCGCGGCGGAATTCGAGCAGCAGGTTGCCGACCACCCGGTCGCCGTGCAGCGCGATCACCCTGCGCGATTCGTCCGTCGGCCGACGTCGGCGCAGCTGATGCTCGAAATCGGCGTCGCCCAGGATCGGCTCACCGGGGATGTCCTCCTCGGCGCGGATCCTCCGGTACGCGTGGTACGCCGCCCATTGCGCGGCCGTCGCGTGATGGGGGTCGAAGGGGACGATGTCGATCGGCTGGTGCGGCATCTCTTTCATGACGCGAGCATGTAGCCCACGCCGCGCACCGTGTGCACCCGCTCGCCGCCGATCTTGCGGCGCAGGTTCGACACATGTACCTCGATCGCGGCAAAGTCCAGCGGCTCGCCGAGGGGTTCGAGCTTCTTCGCCAGCACGCCCTTGGCGACCACCGCGCCCGGCTCGCGTGCCAGTTCCAGCAGCAGGCGGAATTCGCGCGGCGACAGCTCCAGCGGCGCGCCGTGGAGCGAGGCCCGGTGCCGCCGCGGCTCGATCGCCAGCGCGCCGAGGCTCCAGATTTCGCTGGCCTGCCGCGCGGACCGGCGCAGCACGGCGCGGATGCGCGAGATCAGCTCCACCGTGGCAAAGGGCTTGATGACGAAATCGTCGGCGCCGCCATCGAGCCCGGCCAGCCGGTCCTCGACCGCGGAGCGTGCGGTGATCACGATCACTGGCAGCAGCGACCCCTCGCGCCGCCAGCGCTTCAACAGGTCGAACCCGCTGCCGTCTGGCAAGGAGAGGTCGAGCAGCACGCAATCGAACACGCTGCCGTCGAGCACGCGTGGAGCGTCGGCGGCCCGTCGGCGCCATTCGCTGCTGAGCCCGTCGACCTTCAGCGCGGCCTGCAAGGCGCGGCCCAAGTCGAGGTCGTCTTCGATCAGCAGAATGTGCACGCGGCGATTGTGCATGGCCAACCTTTGGCTTTGCCCAAGGTTGCCTCCCTCACAATTTCCGGAACAACACCGACTTGAAGAGGGAGACAGTCATGCGCTTGGCATCGCGTTGGATGGCCGCTGCGGCGGCCTTGTCGGCTGTGCTGGCGCTTGGCGCCTGTGCCACGGCCCCCACCGATCCCGCGCTGGTCGCGGCGCAGAAGGAGGGCGCATTGCCGCCCCTGGTGCCGCTGCGGCGCTTCGTCGCGAACGTGGACTACGTCGACGGCCATGCGCTGTCGCCCGATGCGAAGAAACTGCTCTGGGTGCAGGTCGTGGGCACCGACATCGGGCTCGGGGTACGCCCCACGGCTGACGCTGCCGACACCGCCGGCCGTGGCGTCAAGACCTTCGCGACCGGCACCCTCGCACGCCCCTTCGTGTCCGGCCCCACCTATTCATGGCTGGCGGACAGCCGGCATGTTGCCTACATCAAGGACTTCAGCGGCGACGAGAACACCCAGCTCTTCGTGGTCGACAGCGAACAGCCGGACGCCAGGCCCTGGGCGGTGACGCCCTGGCCCGGCGTGCGTTCGACTTACGTCGCGCGAGGGGCGGCGGGCAGCACGCGCTTCTTCTTCACGACCAACCGGCGCGACCGCGCGAGCATGGACCTGTTCGAGGGTGACGCCGCGACGCGCACCGTGCGCGAAGTTGCGCGCAGCGAGGGTGACGGTCGCGTGCTGGCCTGGATGATCGGCACCGACGACCAACTCGCCGGCCGCACGCGCCAGCTCGGCAGCGCCGACGGTTCCGACGTGGCGATCGAGCTGAAGAATCCCGACGGCAGCTGGCGCCTGCTGCGGACCGTGAAGGCCTTCGATTTCTTCTGGCCGCACCGCATCGACCTGGGCAGCGGCAAGGTCTGGGCCATGACCAACATCGGCCGTGACAAGGCCGCGCTGGTGGAGATCGACCTGGCCGGCGGCAGCGAGCGCGTGCTGGCCGAGGACGGCGAGGTCGATCTCGACTCAGCGCACTACCCGCCGAGGCAGGGCGCTCCCTACGCCTACGGCATCGAGCCGGGCCTGCCGCGCTTCGTCTACCTCGATGCCGCGCTCGGCGCCGACGTGGCCCAGGCGGTGCAGACCGCGCGCGGCCGTGGCTGGCTCGACAGCGAGCCCGTGCTCACCCGGCCTTCGAGCGTGGCCGAGGATTCGCGGCGGATGGTGCTGCGCGCCGTGACCGGGGACGAAGGCGTCGAGATGCTGCTCGACCGCGACACGCAGCAACTCAGCCGTCTGACCCCTCCGCGCAAGCCCGACCCCGGCCTCTTCTCGCCTGTGGAACCGTTCTCCTTCAAGGCGTCGGACGGGCTCACGGTGCACGGCTACGTGGTGCGTCCGCGCGGCGTGAAGGGGCCGGCGCCACTGGTCATCGACATCCATGGCGGCCCATGGGGGCGCGACCGCTGGCAGGCGGCCGGCTTCACGAACACGCAGATGCTCGCCAATCGCGGCTACGCGGTGCTCCACGTCAACTACCGCGGTTCGACCGGCTACGGCCGCGCCTTCATGCTGGCGGGCGCGCATGAATACAACCGGCGCATGCAGAGCGACATCGCCGAGGCCGCGCAATGGGCCATCGACCAGGGCATTGCCGACCCGAAGCGCATGGCCGTCTTCGGTGCCAGCTTCGGCGGCTTCTCGGTGCTGGCGCAGTTGATCCAGAAGCGGCACGACTACCGCTGCGGCATCGATGTGGTGGGTGTCGCCAACTGGCCCCGCGTGATCGAGAACTGGCCGCCGTTCTGGCGCAACCGGCACTACTTCGCGATGACCTTCGGCGACGTGGAGAAGCCCGCCGAGCGCGCGGAGATGCTCGCCAACTCGCCGATCTCGCAGATCGACCGCATCACGGCGCCGCTGCTGGTCATCCACGGCAGCAACGACGTCCGCGTGCTGCGCCAGGATTCCGACGACGTGGTGGCCGAGCTGCGGCGCCTCGGCCGGCCCGTGCAGTACATGACTTTCGCGGACGAGGGCCACAGCGTGCGCAAGTGGCGCAACCGGCTGGCGCTGTGGCGGGAAGTGGAGGACACGCTGGCGGGTTGCCTGGGCGGGCGCAGCAACGGGTTTGATTTCTATCAGTTGATGCCGCGGTGAGGGAGGGGGCGCAAGGCAGTGCCCCTACGGCCATTTGACGGCCTGGCGATTTGACCTTAGGTTGGATGCCTTGCACCAACGGAAGGCACTCCATGAGCCTTGGTACGAACGAACCTGCGCTCCCGCAAGCCAAGGCTGTCGAGGCGCCACGCAAGCCCGTTCCGTGGGGCCTCTACATCGCCGCGGCGGCGATGCTCGGGGTGCTGGCCCTGCCCCTCCCCGAGGGCCTGCCGGTCGCCGGGCATCGCATGCTGGCCATCCTCGTCTTCGCAGTGATCGTCTGGATCAGCGAAGCGGTGAGCTACGAGGCCAGCGCCATCATGATCACTTCGCTGATCGCCGCGCTGATCGGACTTGCGCCCAAGGTGAGCGACCCCTCCGCCACCTACGGCACGGGGGCGGCCCTGGGCATGGCGCTTGCCGGGTTCTCCAGCACGGCGCTGGCGCTGGTGGGGGCCGCGCTGTGCATCGCCGCCGCCATGACCATCACCGGGCTCGACCGGCGCATCGCGCTGGTCACGCTCTCCACCATCGGCACCAGCACGCGGCGCATCCTGATCGGCAGCATCGCGGTCACGATCGTCCTGTCGCTCGTGGTGCCGAGCGCGACAGCACGCAGCGCCTGCGTGGTCCCGATCATGATGGGCGTCATCCTGGCTTTCGGCGTCGATCGCCGCTCGAACATCGCCGCTGGCATCATGATCACCGTGGCGATGGCCACCAGCGTCTGGAACGTCGGCATACAGACCGCCGCCGCGCAGAACCTCCTGACCGTGGGCTTCATGGACAAACTGCTGGGCGAGCGCGTCAGCTGGATCCAGTGGCTGATCGCCGGCGCGCCCTGGGCCGTCGTGATGTCGATCGTGCTGTACTTCCTCGTGCGCTGGCTGCTGCCGCCCGAGGCGGAAGCGATCGCCGGCGGCAAGGAAGCGGTGCAGCGCGAACTGAGCGCGCTGGGTCCGATGACCGGTCCGCAGAAGCGGTTGGCCGCGGTGTCGATCGCCCTGCTGCTGTTCTGGTCCACCGAGGGCAAGCTGCACGACATCGACACGGCCACCATCACTTACGTCGGCCTCGTGGTGCTCATGCTGCCGCGGCTCGGCGTGATGGACTGGAAGACGCTCCAGGGGCGCATCCCCTGGGGCACGCTGATCGTCTTCGGCGTGGGCATCAGCCTCGGGACCGCGTTGCTCACGACGCAAGCCGGCCAGTGGCTGGGCGCCTTCGTCGTTGCGCACTCCGGCTTGGCCACGCAGGGGCCGGTGGCGGTGTTCGCCGTGCTGGCCGCGTTCCTGATCCTGATCCACCTGGGCTTCGCCAGCGCGACCGCGCTCACTGCGGCGCTCCTGCCCATCTTGATTTCCGTGCTGCAGACACTGCCCGGCGACTTCAACAAGGTCGGCATGACGATGTTGCTCGGCTTTACCGTCAGTTTCGGCTTCATCCTGCCGATCAATGCCCCGCAGAACATGGTGTGCCTGGGCACCGAGACATTCAATGGCAAGCAGTTTGCGCGCGTGGGCGTTCCCGTCACGGTGGTCGGATACCTGCTGATGCTGGTGTTCGCGGTGACCTATTGGCGCTGGCTCGGCTGGACCTGAAGGAGTCGTCATGAAGATCACGCTGGAAGGCGCCCGTTCGCTGGGTGCGCAACTGCTCGCGGCGCAGGGTGTGCCGGACGACATCGCCGCGGATGTGGCCGAGCACCTCGTCGAATCGGACCGCTGCGGCTATACGAGCCACGGGCTGTCGATCCTGCCCAGTTACCGCAACTCGCTCCAGCGCGGCCACCTGCAGGCCGCCTCGCGTGCCGAGTGCATCTCCGATCGCGGCGGACTGCTGGTGTTCGATGGTCATTCGGGGTTTGGGCAGCACGTAGGCAAGACCGTGATGCAGGCGGGCATCGAGCGCGTGCGGCAGACCGGCCACTGCATCCTCACGCTCAGGCGATCCCATCATCTCGGCCGGATGGGCCACTACGGAGAAATGGCGGCAGCGGCGGGATTCGTGTTGCTGAGCTTCACCAACGTCATCAACCGCCCCCCGATGGTCGCGCCCTACGGCGGCAAGGTGGCGCGCCTGACCACCAACCCGCTGTGCTTTGCCGGCCCGATGCCCAACGGCCGTCCTCCGCTGGTGGTCGACATCGCGACCAGCGCCGTCGCCTTCAACAAGACGCGCGTGGCGGCCGAAAAGGGCGAGCCGCTGCCGGAGGGATGCATCATCGACGCCGACGGCTTGCCGACCACCGATCCCTCCGTGATGTTCGCCGACCCGCCCGGCGCATTGCTGCCTTTCGGCGGGCACAAGGGCTACGCGCTGGGCGTCGTCGCGGAATTGCTCGCCGGCGTGCTCTCGGGCGGCGGCACGATCCAGCCCGACAACCCGCGCGATGGCATGGCCGTCAACAACATGTTCGCGGTGCTGATCGATCCTGGGCTGGAGTTCGGGCAGGAATGGAAAAGCGCGGAGGTCGAGGGCTTCCTCAACTACCTGCACGAAACACCGACTTCGCCCGGCTTCGATCGCGTGCAGTATCCCGGCGAATTCGAAGCGCAGCACAGGGAACGCAACGCGACCCATCTGGAGATCGCGCCGGCGATCTGGAACTCGCTGTCGCGCCTCGCGGAGTCGCTCGCCGTGCCTGTGCCGGCTCAAGCCTGATTCGGTGCGCGAATCGGGCGTGTTCCACTGCCCGACCCCCGCTGCTACGTCCCAGCGGCCGCCCGCGAAGCCTCGAGGTGCTGGCGCGCCCGCTCGGCCAGCGCCATTTCCCCCGGCGTGCCGGGCGTGAAGGCATCGACCGGCAGCGAACGCCCGTGCGAATCGACCGAGACGAAGACGACCAGGCATTCGGTCGTCTTTTGCATCTCGCCGCCCTTCATGTCGCCGCTGCGCACTTCGACGGAGATGTTCATGCTGCTGTTGCCGGTGTAGGCCAGCCGGGCCTCGACCTCGACCAGGTCGCCGATCATGATCGGGCGGTGAAAGCGGATGCTGCCGATGAAGACCGTCACGCAGTAGCGCTTGGACCAGCTGGTCGCGCAGGCGTAACCGGCTTCGTCGATCCACTTCATGACGGTGCCGCCGTGGACCTTGCCCCCGAAGTTGACGGTGCTGGGTTCGGCAAGAAAGCGCAAGGTGATAGAGGACATGAGGTGCCTGGGCGTTGAGTTGATCGGAAGGCGCCCGTGCCAATTATGCGAGCGCCGCGGCGGTCTTTGGCCCAAAGAGTTGCGCCACCGTGCGCCGCAGCCAGGCGTTGCCGGCGTCCGCGTGGAAGCGCTCGTGCCAGTGCTGCTTGACCGCGTAGGGAGGCAGCACGAAGGGCGTATCCAGGAGCCGCACCGGTTCCTGCGTCGCCAGCACTTCGCCGAGGATGCGCGGGACGATCACGATCAACTCCGTGTGCGCCACGATGCGCGCCACGCTCAGGAAGCTCGACAGCCGGGCCACCACGTTGCGCTCGATCCCCAGGCGCGTGATCGTCTTGTCGACGATGGCGTGGCCGGTGCCCGAGGACGAGATCACCGCATGCGCCTCGGCCTCGAAGCGCTTGCGCGTGAGCCGGGTGCCGATGCGGGGGTGGTTCTGCGCCACCAGGCAGACGAAGTTCTGCATGAAAAGCGTCTGCTGGTAGAAGCCGGCGTCGAGCTGCGGCATGAAGCCCACCGCCAGGTCGACCTCGCCGTCTTCCAGCCGGCGGCCGCTATCGGTCGAGATGATCTCGGTCTCGATGCGCACACCCGGCGCCACGCGCCGCAGGTGGTCGAGCAGGCCCGGCAGCAGCACCACCTCGCTGATGTCGGTCATGCAGATGCGGAAGTTGCGCCGCGCTTCGCCGGGATCGAAGCCGGCGCGGCTGCCGCGCGCCTGATCGAGTTGCGACAGCACTTCGCGCACGTGGACGACGAGCCGCTGGGCGTAGGGCGTCGGCTGCATCCCCTGCGCGGTGCGGGCGAACAGCCGGTCGTCGAAGTGGGCGCGCAGCTTGTTCAGCATGGTGCTGGCCGCCGCCTGCGCCATGCCCAGGCGGTCGGCGGCCTTGGAGACGCTGGCGGTCTTGTAGACCTCGTCGAACACGGCGAGCCATTCGAGATCGAGCTTGGACATCGGGACTTTTCCTGGGAATGCAGCAGGCCCCATTATCGAAAAACGATATTCCAGGTATTGGATGCAGGTCTTGAATAAATAGTGGGGGCGTCCAACAATCTGTCTATTGGCGGCCCACCGTCAGGAGACAAGACCCAATGAACACCGCCCCGCAAGCCGCGCGCACCGACGCCGCCGAACGCCGTGCCTACTACGAGCGCATTCGCCCGCTGAATCTCACCCCGCTGTGGGAGTCGCTGCACGCCCTGGTGCCGCGCGAGCCCCAGACGCCGTGCGTGCCCGCGCTGTGGCGCTACGACGAGATCCGCCCGCTGCTGATGGAGTCGGCCGAACTCATCACCGCCGAGGAGGCCGTGCGCCGCGTGCTGGTGCTGGAGAACCCGGCCATCCCGGGCCGATCGTCGATCACGCAGTCGCTCTACGCCGGGCTGCAGCTCATCATGCCGGGGGAAGTGGCGCCCTCGCACCGCCACGTGCAGTCCGCGCTGCGCTTCATCGTCGACGGCAAGGGCGCCTACACCACGGTGGCAGGCGAGCGCACCACCATGTATCCGGGCGACTTCATCATCACGCCGTCCTGGGCCTGGCATGACCATGGCAACGAGGGCATCGAGGGCGTGAGCGAACCGGTGGTGTGGCTCGACGGCCTCGACATCCCGATGCTGCGCTTCTTCGACGCCGGCTTCGCCGAGAACGACGACGCCAAGGTGCAGCACGTCGCGCGCCCCGAAGGCCACAGTCTGGCGCGCTTCGGCCACAACATGGTCCCTGTGCGGCACGACCACTGCGCGCCGACCTCGCCGATCTTCAACTACCCCTATGCGCGCAGCCGCGAGGCACTGGCCCTGTTGCAGAAACAGGAGGCGGCCGACGCCTGGCTCGGCCACAAGCTGCGCTACATCAACCCGCTGACGGGCGGCTCGCCGATGCCGACCATCGGGACCCACCTCCAACTTCTTCCCGCCGGTTTCGCCGGCAAGACCCACCGGGCAACCGATGGCGCCATCTACAGCGTGGTCGAAGGCCGAGGCGTCGCGGAAATCGGCGGCCAGCGCTTTGACTTCGGCCCGCGCGACACCTTCGTCGTCCCGTCATGGGCGCCGCTGCGCCTTTCGGCGAGCGAAGAGACGGTTCTGTTCAGTTTCTCGGACCGCCCGGTGCAACAGGCCATGGGCGTGCTGCGCGAAGCCTTTCTCAACGAGGGTTGAACGGTGGCCGCCGCTTGCGGCCCTGTCTCCCGGCCTTTTCCTTGATCGATGTGCCGCATGCCGCGGCAGGAGTACTCATGTCTTTCGTCGTTTCCCCTCCGGCCGTCGTCGGCCTTCCCGTGGCCGGCTCGGCCGACCTGTTCCCCGTGCGGCGCGTCTACTGCGTCGGCCGCAACTACGCGGCACATGCCCGTGAAATGGGCTTCGATCCCGATCGCGAACCGCCCTTCTTCTTCTGCAAGCCGAACGACGACGCCTCGATCGTGCCGGTGCCCGCGGGCAAGGCCGCGAGCATTCCCTACCCGGGCCAGACCGCCAACTACCACTACGAGGCGGAACTGGTCGTGCTGATCGGCAAGGGCGGCCGCGACATATCCGTCGATGACGCCGTGAACCACATCTACGGCTACGCCGTCGGCCTGGACATGACCCGCCGCGACCTGCAAATGAAGATGCGCGAGCAGGGCCGGCCGTGGGAGATCGGCAAGGCCTTCGACTTCTCCGCGCCGGTCGGCGTGGTGCGCCCGCGCATGGCGATGGGCGAAATGACGGACGGCGAGATCGTTCTGGAAGTCGACGGCGAAGTCCGTCAGAAGAGCAACATCCGCAACCTGATCTGGTCGGTGAGCGAGGTGATTGCCAACCTGTCGACGCTGTTCGCGCTGCAGCCCGGCGATTTGATCTTCACCGGCACGCCCGAAGGCGTCGGCGCGGTGAAGAGCGGCCAGACGATGAGCGTGCGCATCGACGGGCTGGAGCCCATTTCCGTGCGCGTCGACTGACATTTCTCCACCGGAGGCACACATCATGGGCACGACTTCCAACGCAAAACCCACCGTCCTGTTGGTGGGCGGCGGCATCGGCGGCATGGCCGCGGCGCTGTCGCTCGCACGGCTCGGCATCTCGGTCGATCTGCTGGAGCAGAGCGCCACGATCGGCGAGATCGGCGCCGGCTTGCAGCTCGGGCCCAACGCCTTCGCGGCGCTGGATGCGCTGGGCGTCGGCGACGCGGTGCGGCGCGGGTCCGTTTTCACCGACCGGCTCGTGATGATGGATGCCGTCGATTGCAGCGAGGTCGCTTCGGTGCCCGTTGGCGAGGCTTTCCGCGCGCGCTTTCGCAATCCCTATGCCGTGAGCCATCGCGCCGACCTGCATGGCGCGATCCACGAGGCGGTCAAGGATCATCCGCTGATCCGCTTCCACACCTCCGCGCAGGTCGAGGCGCTGGACATCGGTGTTCGCGGCGTGACCGCCGTCACGCGCGACGGCCGGCGCTTCAGCGCGGATGCCATCGTCGGTTGCGATGGGGTCAAGTCGGTGGTCCGATCGAAGCTCATCGGCGACGCGCCGCGCGTGTCGGGCCACGTCGTGTACCGTGCCGTGGTGCCGGCCGCCGACATGCCCGAGGACCTGCGCTGGAACGCGCCCGTGGTCTGGGCCGGACCCAACTGCCATCTCGTGCACTACCCATTGCGGCACGGCGAGCAATACAACCTGGTCGTGACCTTCCACAGCCGCGATCGCGAAGAGTGGGGCGTGAGTGATGGCAGCAAGAAGGAAGTGCTGTCGTACTTCGAGGGCGTGCACGCACGACCGCGCCAGTTGCTGGACCGGCCCACTTCGTGGCGCCGCTGGAGCACCGCCGACCGCGACCCGGTGGCGAACTGGAGCGAAGGCCCCGCCACGCTGCTGGGCGACGCGGCGCACCCGATGATGCAGTACCTCGCGCAAGGCGCCTGCATGGCGCTGGAGGATGCGGTGACGCTGGGCAAGGCTGTCGAGGCCTGCGACTTCGACTTGCCGGCCGCCTTCCGCCTGTATGCCGCGGCGCGCATTCCCCGCACCGCGCGGGTCGTGCTGTCGGTGCGCGAGATGGGCCGTATCTATCACGCCAAGGGCGTCGAGCGGCTGGTCCGCAACAGCCTGTGGACCGGCCGGACGCCGGAGCGCTTCTACGACGCGGTCGAGTGGCTCTATGCGTGGAACCCCGAACAGTGCCTGGCCGACGCGCGCCTGGCCGCCGCCTGATACTTCGCAGCCTTGCTCAACCACCCGGAGACAAACCCTTCATGAAATCCATCCTCTCGCTGATTGCCGGCACCGCCGCGGCACTGCTGGCGGCGACTGCTTCCGCGCAATCGCCGGCCGCCGACTTCCCGAGCAAGCCCGTCACCATCGTCACACCCTTCGCCGCCGGCAGCGGACCCGATGCGGTGCTGCGCCTGATCTCGGACAAGCTCGGCCGGCTGTGGAATCAGCGCGTGCTGGTGGACAACAAGCCGGGTGGCGGCGGCTTCATCGCCATCGAGCAAGTGCGCCGCGCGGCGCCGGATGGCTACACGCTGCTGCAGCTCGACAGCGAGCACATCGCGGCACTGCCGCACCTGTACAAATCGCGCAATTTCGTGACGCTGCAGCACTTCGATCCGGTGGCGTCGCTGTTCCGCACGCCTTTCTTCGTGGCGGTGCCGACCGATTCCAAGTGGAAGAACATGGCGGACCTCATCGCCTCGGCGAAGGAGAAGCCGGGTCAGGTCAGTTACGGCTCGTGGGGCGTCGGCAGTCCGGGCCATCTCGGCGGGCAACAGCTCGAAGCGTTGACCGGCACGCAGATGCAGCACGTGCCCTATCGCGAGGTGTCGCAGCTGTTTGCCAACGTCGGTTCGGGCGAGGTGCAGTGGAGCTTCGCGAGCATTCCGTCCAGCCAGGGCATCTACAAGGCCGGCAAGCTGCGCTACATCGCCATCGCGGCGCCCAAGCGCATCCCGCAGATGCCGGACGTGCCCACCATGGCCGAGGCCGGCGGGCCGGCGAGCCTGGAGGTCAATTCCTTCGTGTCGCTGCTGACGCCCAAGGGCGTGTCGCCCGCCATCAAGGCCCGGATCAACGCCGACGTCGCCAAGGTCATCGCCGACCCCGAGATCCGCGCGCGGTTCGACACCTTTGCATTCGAGCCGCTGGCTTGGTCCCCGGAAGAGATCCAGCGCAACGCCGAGGTCAAGTCGAAGATCTACGGGGAGCTGGTGCGTCGGGGCAACATCAGCCTCGAATGATTTTCTGACGTCTTGTTACGTGAGGGGCTTATCCTTCGTTCCCTCATGTCCCTTCCCCTCGCTTCACTTTCTATGCACGCATCCAAGAGAGCCTTCCTGATTGCTGCCTGCGGCCTGGCCGCGGGCGCGTTGCCATTGGCCGCTTCGGCGCAAGGCGCCCCGTGGCCCACCAAACCCGTTCGGCTCATCGTCGGCTTCCCCGGCGGATCGACGCCCGACATCGCTGCGCGCACCATCGCCGAGCCGCTCGCCAAGGCCCTCGGTCAGCCGGTGGTGGTCGACAACAAGCCCGGCGCGTCCGGCAACATCGCGGCCGACCAGGTGGCCAAGGCGACGGACGATCACACGATCGGCATCGTGATCAATGGCAACCTCACCTCGTCGAAGATGCTGTATCCCAAGCTGCCTTACGACCCGGGGAAGGACTTCACGTACCTGTCGCTGATCGCCACGGCGCCGCTGGTGCTGGTGTCGCAAAGCAGCCTGCCTGCCGGCGCGGCCTTCTTCGACGCCGCACGCAAGGGCGGCGACAAGTGGAGCTATGGCTCCGTGGGCGTCGGCTCGGTGGGCCATCTGGGCATGGAACTGCTCAAGAGCAAGGTGCCGGGGCTCAAGGCCGAGCACGTGCCCTATCAAGGCAATCCGCAGGTGATGACCGATCTGATCGGCAACCAGATCCAGATGGCGCTGATTCCGCCGGGCGTCGCGTTGCCGCAGATCAAGGCCGGCAAGGTGAAGGCTGTCGGCCTCACGAGCGGCCGCAGCACGCTGGCGCCGGACGTTTCGCCGCTGTCGGATGCCGGCGTGCGCGATTTCAATCTCGAGGTGTGGACGGCGCTGCTCGGCCCCGCGAACCTCTCGAAGACCGCGCAGGACCGCATCTCGAAGGAACTCGCGGTCATCATGAAGTCGCCGGAAGTGCGCCAGAAGCTGTTCGAGCAGGGCTGGCAGGCGGTCGGTACGTCGCCGGATGGCATGCGTGCACGCGTCAAGGAAGAGGCGGCCATCATGAGCCGCATCATCACTACGAACGGCATCAAGCTCCAGTGACCGCGCGAACAGTCATCGAGCCGCAACGAAGCTTGCCGGTCTTCGGCGAGTACGACGTCGTCGTGGTCGGCGGCGGGCCCGCCGGCATCGCGGCCAGCGTGAGTGCTGCGCGCCATGGCGCGCGGACCTTGCTGGTCGAGCGCTACGGTTTCCTCGGCGGCATGGGCACGGCCGGCGGCGTGACCAATTTCGCTGGCCTCTATGGCAAGCGCAACGGCGAGATGACGCAGCTCGTCCACGGCGTCGCCGACGACCTGCTTGCGCGCATCGACGCGATGGGCGGCTTGAACAAGCCGCAGGATGGCATGCAGGGGCGCATCCGCGTGCGGTCCTACGACACCTCGATCTACAAGTGCGCGGCCGACCAGTTGCTGCTGGATGCAGGCGTGGACCTGCTGTTCCATGCGTGGGCCGCGACCGTCGTGATGGACGGCAGCCGCATCGCGGCCGTGGTGATGGAGACCAAATCGGGACGGCAAGCGATCCTCGCCAACGCTTTCATCGACGGCAGCGGCGATGCCGACGTCGCGGCCTTCGCGGGCGTGCCTTTCGCCGTCGGCGACGGGCAAGGCAGCGGGCTCTTCCCATCGACGATGTTTCGCGTCGGTCACGTCGATGCGCCACGCGCGCTGGCGGCCGTCGGCGAATTCAAGGCCATCAACGATCTCATGGCGAAGGCACGCGAGCGTGACCCGGATGCGTACCGCTTCCCGCGCGAAGGCGCGATCCTGCGGCCGCAGATCGACCCTCGCGAATGGCGCGCCAATGTCACGCAGATCCGCAATGCAGAGGGCGGCGCAATGAACGGCGTCGACGCGCGACAGCTCAGCGACGGCGAGGTCGAAGGCCGCCGGCAGATCGGCGAGTACTTCCGCTTTCTCAAGGCCGAGGTGCCGGGCTTCGAGCAATCGGCGATCGTCGAGATTGCACCCCAGGTGGGCATTCGCGAGACGCGGCGCATCGAAGGGCTCTATGCGTTGACGGGCGAGGACATCCTCTCGTCCGCGCGTTTCGACGACAGCATCGGCATCAACGCCTGGCCAATGGAAATGCATGCCGCGGGCAAGATCGAATGGGCGTTCCCGCGCGACGACAACCGCACCTACAACCAGCTGCCCTGGCGCATGCTGGTGCCGCGCGGCGTCGACAACCTGCTGGTGGCCGGGCGCTGTGCGTCGATGACGCATGAAGGCCAGTCCGCGGCACGCGCCAGCGGTGGCTGCTTCGTGATGGGCCAGGCCGCGGGCACTGCCGCGGCGGCGCTGGGCAGCGGCAGTTTCGCGGCTGTCGAAGTGCCGAGGCTCCAGCAAAAGCTGGCCGCCGACGGCGCCGACCTCGACCGCTGAAGGCGGCCGGGTGACAGCCGCGGGACAGCGCTGCGGCTGTGTCTTTGATATCGTTGCGGGCTCTTCCCAGCTGCCTGCGACCGTTTTCCCCCGATGACTGATTCCGCCACCGCCGCCCGCCTCGTCGACGAACTCGTCGAACTGATGCGCCTTGAACCGCTGGGCAATGACCGCTTCCTGGCCCAGAGCGAGGACATCGGCACGCCGGCCGTGTTCGGCGGCCAGGTACTGGGACAGGCACTGATGGCGGCCAGCCAGACCGTCGCCACGGACCGCCCGGCGCACTCGATGCACGCCTACTTCCTGCTGCCCGGTGAACACGCGCCCATCGAATACGCGGTGGATCGCGTGCGGGACGGCCGCAGCTTCACCACGCGCCACGTCGTGGCGCGGCAGGGTGAGCGCATCATCTTCGAGATGTCGGCGTCCTTCCAGACGGTGGACGACGGCATGGACCATCAGCTTCCGATGCCGGAGGCCGCCGGCCCCGACGGCCTGCCCAGCGAATTGGACCAGCGCATCGCCCTCGGCGAGCGCCTGCCCGAGCGCTGGCGCGTCAAGGGTCTGGTGCCGCATGGCATCGAATACCGCCGCGTCGACCCCGACGATCTGCTCACGCCGGAGCCGCGCCCCTCGGAAAGCGCGATCTGGATGCGCGCCATCGCGCCGCTGCCGGACGATCCCAACGTGCACCGGGCGCTGCTGGCCTACGCCTCCGACCACGGCCTGCTGCGCGCCGCGATGCTCCCGCACGGCCTGAGCTTCATGAGCGGCAAGGTGCGTCCCGCCAGCCTCGACCACGCGATGTGGTTCCATCGCGATTTCCGCATGGACGACTGGCTGCTCTACAGCCTGGATTCGCCGAGCGCGAGCGGCGCCCGCGGGTTGTGCCGTGGCAGCATCTTCACGCGCGATGGTCGGCTCGTGGCGTCCACCGCGCAGGAAGGCATGCTGCGGATCCTGCGCGAGGGAAGCCCCTCGTCGAGCACCGGAGGCGCCGCGCCGATATAACGGACGGCTCCATCCCACCGGGTCTCCCCATGAGTGTCCTCTTCTCGCCTTACGCCTTGGGCCCGCTGCAGCTTCGCAACCGCATCGTCATCGCGCCGATGTGCCAGTACTCGGCGGAGAACGGCAACGCGGGCGACTGGCACATGATCCATCTCGGGCAACTCGCGCTCTCCGGCGCCGGGTTGCTGATCATCGAGGCGACGGCAGTGGAGGAGATGGGGCGCATCACCCCCGGTGATCTCGGCCTCTACTCCGACGACAACGAGGCCGCGCTGGCGCGCGTGCTGGCGGCCATCCGTCGTTATTCGCGCATCCCGGTTGCGATCCAGCTCGGGCATGCGGGTCGCAAGGCGTCGAGCCATGCACCGTGGGAAGGTGGCCAGTGCCTCTCGCCGGACGAAGGCGCCTGGCAGACCGTGGCGCCGTCCGCCATCCCGCATGCGCCTGGAGAGCCGCCGCCCGTTGCCCTCGATGCCGAAGGACTTCTCCGCGTGAAGGCCGCCTTCGTTCGCGCGGCACAGCGAGCGGACGCACTCGGCATCGACGCGATCGAACTGCATGCGGCGCACGGCTACCTGCTGCATCAGTTTCTCTCGCCGATCTCGAACCAGCGCGACGACCGCTACGGCGGCTCGCCCGAGAACCGCATGCGCTTTCCGCTGGAAGTGTTCGATGCGGTGCGTGCCGCCGTGCCGCAGCGCATGCCCGTCGGTGTGCGCATCTCGGCCACCGACTGGGTCGCTGATGGATGGGATGTCGAGCAGAGCATCGAGTTCGCGAAGACGCTCTCGCAGCGTGGCTGCAGCTTCATGCACGTGTCCTCGGGTGGCGTTTCGCCGCTGCAGAAGATCCCGTTGTCGCCGGGCTACCAGGTGCCGCTGGCGGAGCGCGTCAAGGCGGCGGTGGGCCTGCCGACCATCGCGGTGGGACTCGTCACCGAGCCTGCACAGGCAGAGACCATCGTTTCGGCAGGACAAGCCGATTTGGTCGCGCTGGCCCGTGCGATCCTGTTCGAGCCGCACTGGCCGTGGCGCGCTGCTGCGGAACTGGGTGCGCAGGTCGAAGCACCGCAGCAATACTGGCGTTCTCAGCCGCGCGAGTTGAAGGCCCTGTTCGGCGACACCCGCATCGGGCAGCGCTGAGCGGCTCAGGCGGAGCCTGACAGCGCCGCGCGCATGCCGCCGAAGCGCCGGCGGTACTGCGCCGGCGTGAGGTTCACGCTGCGCCGGAAGAGTCGGCCGAAGAAGGCCGCGTCGTCATAGCCCACCTCCTCGGCGATGGCCTCGATCCCGTCGACCGTGGTTTCCAGCAGATGCTTGGCTTCCTCGATGCGCAGCGTCTGCACGTATTCCATCGGCGTCATGCCGGTCGCGAGCTTGAAGCGGCGCTGAAACGATCGCTCCGCCAGTCCGCTGCGCCCCGTCATCGCGGCGACCGGCGCGGGGTGGGCATAGTGTTCGGCAATCCAGGCCTGGCAGCGTCCGATCACCGCGTCGTCCACCTGGCGTGTGCTCGCTACGCGGGCAAAGGGCTGCTGGCCCACGTGATGCCAGTCGATCAGGTTGATCCGGGCGACCTGCATCGCGGCCTCGATGCCGACGCAGCGCGCGATCAGGTAGAGCGCGAGGTCCATCCATGAACTTCCGCCGCCAGCCATCACCAGGCGTTGCCCTTCGCCCGAGGCAACCAGCGCGCGCTGCGGCCGCACGCGCGCGCGCGGGTAGCGGCGCTGCATCACATCGCAGAAGGCCCAGTGCGTGGTGGCGTCCTCGTCGTCGAGCAGACCGGCCTCGCCCAGCAGCATGGCGCCGGAGCAGGCCGTGGCGATGAGCGCGCCGCCGGCGTGGCAGCGCCGCACCCAATCCACCTCGGGGTCGAAGAGTCCGTCGAGCGGACCGTGCGGCGCGATCAGGAGTTCCGGCACGCAGACCACCGCGGGCGCGCTGACCTTGTCGAAGCCGTAGTGCGCTTCGATCGGCACGCCATTGGCGACATGCACCACACCGGCCTGCCTGCTGACGATCACCGGATCGAGGAGCGCGGGGCCGGGTTCGCCGCAGACCACCATCGGCCAGTCGCGGCCCGCGCTCTTGAAGAAATCGAACATCCCGTAGACCACCGAGGCCGCGCTCTCGGGCGTGACCAGGATGGCGATCTGCGGCAGATGGTTGTCGGCGGACATCGTCGGCAGTTGGCGGAATCGTCAGGCTTGTTGCGGGAATCGCTGCGGGCGATCGCGCGGTCCGAACTTACGCTTGTGCCGTCATTGATTCAAGGAGCAGCGATGAACCACTACGACGCGCGAGGCGAAGCGCTCTCCACCGAGCAGCTGGCCTCGGTGGCCGCCTACGAGCAGGCGCTCGACCTCTTCAACAGCTTGCGGCTCGACCCCGTCACGGTGCTGCAGCCGGCACTGGAGGCGGACCCGGACTTCATCTCGGGGCACCTGATGATGGCTGGGTTCATGCTCAGTGCCTTCGATGGGCAACTGCTGCCCGCGGCGCGCGCGAGCCTGGAGGCTGCTTCCGCCAGCCACCTTCGGCCGAACGTGCGCGAGCGTTCCTTCCAGGCCGCGCTGCAGCTTTGGGCGGATGGCGACCTGGGCCGCGCCAATCGCTTGCTCGGCCGCCATGTGATCGACCACCCGCGCGACCTTTTCGCGCTGCAACTCACCCACATGAGCGATCTTGTGCTCGGCCAGACCACGATGCTGCGCGACCGCGTCGGCCGCGCACTCTGCCAGTGGAAGGAGGGCGATGCGGGCTATGGCTACGTCCTCGGCATGCACGCCTTCGGCCTCGAAGAGTGCAACGAGTACACGCGTGCCGAATCGCTGGGCAGGCACGCGCTGGACCTCCATGCGCACGACACCTGGGCCGTGCATGCGGTGGCGCATGTGTACGAGATGCAGGGGCGGGTGGATGAAGGCATCCGCTGGCTCACCACCGGCACGGCGCACTGGCAGCAGGACAACGCGCTCGCGGTGCACAACCACTGGCATCTCGCGCTGATGCATCTGTCGAACGAAGACCCCGCATCCGCGCTGGCGCTCTATGACCGTGCGATCGCTCCGGGCGCTGCGTCGATGGCCATGGACCTGGTCGATGCGAGCGCGCTGCTGTGGCGGCTCGGTCTGCGCGGCGTCGACGTGGCTTCGCGGTGGACTGTGCTGGCTTCACGCTGGCGCGAGCAGGCCGTCTGGGGGTGGTCGGTCTTCAATGACGTACATGCGCTGGTAGCGTTGGTGGGCGATGGCGACGCCGCAAAGGTCGCGGCCGCACGCCGCGCCGTGGAGGCCGTGCCGCCGACGGCGCCCGCGCCATGGTGGAGCGAAGCGGGCAGCCTGTGCGAGGCAGTGACCGCATTCGGCGAAGGCCGGTACGCACACTGCGCGGAGTTGCTCTTGCCACTGCTGCCCGACACGCATGGCTTCGGGGGCAGCCAGGCGCAGCGCAGTCTCATCCACCTGACGGCGACCGAAGCAGCGCGCCGTGCCGGTGATGCCGCGCTGTGGCAGGCGCTGCGCAGCGAGGGGATGGCTCGAAAGACCTCCATCGCGCCGGTTGCCCACCACGAACGCCTCCTCAGAGCCGCCTGAGCGCCGCTTCTCACCCGCGGAAGGGATTGGCCGTGGCAAACCAAAGACCGATGCCGGTCGCGATGATGAAGGCGCTGTCCGTCACCCCCGCGATCAGGAAGAACAGCGTCTGCAGCGTGTCCTTGAGTTCCGGCTGCCGAGCCGTGCCTTCGAGAAGCTTCGACCCGACGATGCCGACGCCAATGCATGAGCCCACGGCGGCAATGCCGATGAGAAGCGCGACGGCGAGGGGGAGGATGTCGAAACCTGAGGTCATGGTGCTCTTTCGTGGCCTGGGATGTTCGGCCCGGTTGCTGCCGGCGCCACCCTGGCGCCGGCTTGCATCCAATGTCGTCGAGCACGTGCGCGGCGTCGATGACCTCGCAGGTCATGGCGGTGAAGCACCGCCGCCGTCTCAGCCCGGCAGCAGCCGCTTCAGGTAACGCCCGGTGTGGCTCGCCTCGTTCGCCGCGATGTCCTCGGGCGTACCGACGCCCACCACCGTTCCGCCGCCGGCGCCGCCTTCCGGCCCCATGTCGATCAGCCAGTCGGCGGTCTTGATCACATCGAGGTTGTGCTCGATCACCACGATGGTGTTGCCCGCATCGCGCAACTGGTGCAGCACCTTCAGCAGAAGCTCGATGTCCGCGAAGTGCAGGCCGGTGGTCGGCTCGTCGAGGATGTAGAGCGTGCGGCCTGTGTCGCGCTTGCTGAGTTCGAGCGCGAGCTTCACACGCTGCGCTTCGCCGCCCGACAGCGTGGTCGCAGCCTGGCCCAGCTTGATGTAGCTGAGGCCGACGTCGAGCAGGGTGCGCAGCTTGCGCTCGATGGTCGGCACGGCCTTGAGGAAGTCGTGCGCGGTCTCGACCGTCATGTCGAGGATCTGCGCGATGTTGCGGCCCTTGTATTGCACCTCCAGCGTCTCGCGGTTGTAGCGCTGGCCGTGGCACACCTCACAGGGCACGTACACATCGGGCAGGAAGTGCATCTCGACCTTCACGACGCCGTCGCCCTGACAGGCTTCGCAGCGTCCGCCTGCGACGTTGAAGCTGAAGCGGCCCGGGCCGTAGCCGCGCTCGCGTGCCGTGTTGGTCTCGGCCATCAGTTCGCGGATCGGCGTGAAGAGTCCGGTGTAGGTCGCGGGGTTGCTGCGCGGCGTCCGGCCGATCGGTGACTGGTCGACGTTGATGACCTTGTCGAAGTATTCGATGCCTTCGATCGCCTCATGCGCGGCGGGCTCCTCGTGCGCGCGATAGAGCGTGCGTGCCACCGCGGCGTAGAGCGTGTCGTTGACCAGCGTGGACTTGCCCGATCCCGAAACGCCGGTCACGCAGGTCAGGAGGCCGACCGGGAAGGCCACATTCACGTCCTTGAGGTTGTTGCCCGATGCGCCGATGACGCGGATCTCCTGCAGATCCGACTGCGACGCCAGGTGCGCGGCCTCCCGTGCCGCGCGCCGTTCCGCGGCGGGACTCTGCGGAAAGCGCGATGCCTTCTTGCCCTCGTTGAACGCCGGCTTGGCGACCACCGGCAGCCAGGGCGTGCGGCGTGCAGGCACCGCGATCTTCTTGACGCCCGAGAGGTATTGCCCGGTCAGCGAATCGGGACTGGCGGCGACGTGTTCGTAGGTGCCCTGCGCCATCACGCGGCCGCCATGCACACCGGCGCCGGGGCCCATGTCGATCACGTGATCGGCCGCGTGGATCATGTCCTCGTCATGCTCGACCACGATCACGCTATTGCCGATGTCGCGCAGATGCTTGAGCGTGCCGATGAGTCGGTCGTTGTCGCGCTGGTGCAGGCCGATGCTGGGCTCGTCGAGCACGTACATCACGCCCGTGAGGCCGGAGCCGATCTGGGAGGCGAGGCGAATTCGCTGCGCCTCGCCGCCGGACAGGGTCTCGGCGCTGCGGTCCAGACTCAGGTAGTTGAGGCCGACGTCGTTCAGGAACTTGAGTCGAAGTCCGATCTCGCGCACGACCTTGTCGGCGATCTCCGCCTTCGCGCCGCGCAGGTGCAGCTTCTGGAAGTACGCAAAGCTCTCGCGCAGCGTAGCGCGGCTGATCTCGTAGATCGCCATGCGCTGCTGCTCAGGGCCGGTGTCGTCGACCAGGAACACGTTGCGCGCCTCGCGGCGCAGGCGTGTGCCTTCGCAGTCGGGGCAAGGCTGCATGTTGCGAAAGCGCGAGAGGTCCTCGCGCACCATCGTCGAGTCGGTTTCGCGATAGCGCCGCGCCATGTTCGGGATGATCCCCTCGAAGGGATGCTTGCGCACCAGCTTCTTGCCCGCCTGCTGGCCGCTGTCCATCACGTAGGTGAACTTGATCTCTTCCTGCGCCGAGCCGTGCAGCACGGTCTGCTGGACGGAGGCAGGCAGTTCCTCGAAGGGCTGGTCGATGTCGAACTTGTAGTGCTTCGCCACGCTCTCCAGCATGCTGAAGTAGTAGCCGTTGCGCCGGTCCCATCCCTTGACGGCGCCGCTCGCGAGGCTCAGCGACGGAAATGCGACCACGCGTGCCGGGTCGAAGAACTCGCGATGGCCCAGGCCGTCGCAACTCGGACATGCGCCCACGGGCGAGTTGAAGGAAAAGAGGCGCGGCTCCAGTTCGGCCAGCGAGTAGTGGCAGATCGGACAGGCGAACTTGGCGTTGAAGAGGTGCTCGTGTGCCGGCTTCGGCGCGGGCGCCGATTCGGGCTCGCCGGCGGGGGCGTCCATCTCGAGTGCGATCGCGCGGCCGTCGGCCAGCCGCAGCGCCGCCTCGAAGCTCTCGGCCAGCCGCTGCTGCATGTCGGGACGTGCGCGCAGGCGGTCGATGACCACGTCGATGTCGTGCTTCTCGGTTTTCTTGAGCTTGGGCAGGTCGTTGTATTCGTAGGTCTGCCCGTCGACGCGGAAGCGGATGTAGCCCTGCGCCTGCATCTCGGCGAAGAGCTCGAGGAACTCGCCCTTCTTCTCGCGCGCCACCGGCGCCAGGATCATGAGGCGCGGCTCGTTCGGGATCGCGAGGGCGGCGTCGACCATCTGGCTGACGGTCTGCGCTTGCAGGGGCAGGTGGTGGTCGGGGCAGTAGGGCGTGCCGGCACGGGCGTAGAGCAGCCGCAGGTAGTCGTGGATCTCCGTCACCGTGCCCACGGTCGAGCGCGGGTTGTGGCTGGTGGCCTTCTGCTCGATGCTGATCGCGGGCGACAGGCCCTCGATCACATCGACGTCCGGCTTGTCCATCAGCTGCAGGAACTGCCGCGCATAGGCCGAGAGGCTCTCGACGTAGCGGCGCTGGCCTTCGGCATAGAGCGTGTCGAAGGCCAGGCTCGACTTGCCCGAGCCCGACAGGCCGGTGATCACCACCAGCTTGTTGCGCGGAATGTCGAGATCGACGTTCTTGAGGTTGTGCGTGCGCGCGCCGCGAATGCTGATGCGTTGCTGCGCGAGCACGGCGCCGAGGTAGGCGTCATCGGAGGGGAAATTCACGGGCGGTCGGTCCTGGGCAACCGGACATGATAAGTCCCCGGCGTTCTCGGGGCCCGCGGGAGGAATCGTCGGGGTCGGTGTGTCCTCCGGGCTCACCGGCAACGCAGAGCAGGACCGGCTGCGACGCTGAGATTCATTCTCGAATCGAGGAATATTCTTGAAATCTTCCTCGGAAAAACCTGCAAAGGGTTCCCGATACGGTCGGCCAGGCGAGCTCGCCGCTATGCTTCGGCGCTGCGAGCCATGTCTTGCACCCACACAGAGGCGACGCTCATGTCAAAGGGCCAGCCAGAAGGTTCGGAAATCGAACCGGTCACCTTTGTGGGACGCAAGGCGCGGTTCTTTTTCAGCACAGGGGATAAAAATGCACTCAGTCGTTCTAGTCGATGATCATCCGGCCATTCGGCTGGCCGTCCGGTCAGCCTTGGAGGCCACCGGCAAATTCAACGTAGTCGCCGAGGCGGGCGATGGACCGTCGGCGCTGGCCACCATCCGCGAACACCATCCCGACCTGGTGATTCTGGATGTCGACCTGCCGCGTTTGAACGGGCTCGACGTGATCGAGCGCGTGAGAAATCTTCAGCGCCAAACCAAATTGATCGTCCTGTCGGGCCAGCAGGAGTCGATTTTTGGCGCCCGTGCCGTGAAAGCCGGCGCCAACGCCTTCATCAGCAAGACGGCAGACCTGGAGCGCGTGGTCCAGGCCTCCTACACCGTGTTGTCCGGCTACAGCATTTTTGCGACTTCCGTCCTGAAGGACCACGCCAGCTTGGGAGACGGAAAGCCCGGGACTTTGATCGAGAGTCTTTCCGATCGTGAATTGACTGTATTGCAATACCTGGCCCGCGGTCTGAGCAACAAGGAAATCGCCGAGACGCTGCTCATCAGCAACAAGACGATCAGCGGCTACAAGACGCGAATCTTTGAAAAACTGAGCATCTCCACGCTCGTGGAACTCGTAGATTTCTCGCGTGCGCATTGTCTGGTTACCTGAACCTTCCATGGTGGCTGCTCGAAAGATCGATCGCAGTGCCAGAACCGTCTCATGGACGCGCAGGGGCGGAGTTCATAAAGTCAGACCGCTGGACTGTTCACAGGGCCCGCCCTCTACGACGGAAGAAACTGAAGAAGGAATGCAATGGGAGTAAGAACAGGCGTGTTGCTCATCGTCATGATGCTGATCGCGGCACTCGCCGCCCTGAACTGGGGCACCCTGTCCGCGCCGGTCGTCATGTCGGTCGGATTCATGCACGTCACGGCGCCGCTGGGCCTGGTCATGCTGGCGCTGACGGTGCTGTTGGGTGTCGTCTTTGCGACCTACGTGGTGTATCTGCAGAGCTCGATGCTGCTCGACGCGCGCCGGCAATCGAAGGAAATGCAGGCCCAGCGCACGCTCGCTGACAAGGCTGAGGCTTCGCGGTTCACTGAGCTGCGCAACTTCCTGGAGTCGCAGGAGAACGCCCACATGGAGCGCAATGCCGAGCGCCATGCCTCGCTGCTCGCACGCGTCGAGCAGGTCGAGGCAACGATCGGGTTGCGCTTCGAGCTGTTGGAACGCGCGATTTCCAGCCGGGCCGAGGCACTGAAGGCTTAACGGCAAGCCCGGGCTCAAGCAAACTGCGGGTTGTCCAAGAAACTGGTGACCCTCATGACCGATCCTCGCTCCGATCTTGCCAAGATCACCTTTGGCGTCCTGAGCATCGTGCTGCTCATCGGCTCGTCCCTCTGGATTCTTCGCCCCTTCCTGGGCGCGACGATCTGGGCGGTCATGGTCGTGGTGGCCACCTGGCCGGCACTGCTGTGGTTCGAGGCCCGGCTGTGGCGGCGTCGCAGCCTCGCGGTGCTGGTGATGGTGCTGATCCTGCTGCTGCTGTTCGTGCTGCCGCTGACGCTGGCCATTTCGACCATTGCAGCCAACGCGGACGAGGTCGCCGACTGGTTCAGGCTGCAGATCAGCGAGGGCCCGCCCCAACTTCCCGCATGGGTCGGTGGCCTGCCATTCGTCGGACCCAAGCTGACGCTGGCCTGGGACGAACTTGTCGCTTCCGGCGTGGCCGGCGTCGAGGCCAAGGTCACGCCCTATGCGAAGCAAGTCACGGGCTGGCTCTTTTCGCAGGCCGGCGTCGTGGGTGCGCTGACGCTGCAGTTCCTGCTGACCGTGGTCATCGCGGGCGTGATGTACGCCCAGGGTGAATCGGCCGCGGCCGAGGCCCTGCGCTTCGGTCGGCGACTGGGCGGGCCGCGCGGAGAAGGTGCAGTCGTCTTGGCCGGCAAGGCGATCCGCGGTGTGGCGTTGGGCGTGGGCGTGACGGCCATCGTCCAGGCGGTGGTGGGCGGCATCGGCCTCGCCATTGCCGGCGTGCCATTCGCCGCCCTGCTGACGGCGGTGATGTTCATGATGTGCATCATCCAGATCGGACCGACTCTGGTGCTCGCGCCGGCCGCGATCTGGGTCTTCTGGCACGGCTCGACCGGCTGGGGCATCTTCCTGGGGGTGTGGACGCTGATCGTCGGCACCATGGACAACTTCCTGCGCCCGATGCTCATCAAGCGTGGCGCCGACCTGCCATTGCTCCTGATCTTTGCCGGCGTCATCGGCGGCCTGCTCGGCTTCGGGTTGGTCGGTATCTTCGTGGGCCCGGTCATGCTGGCCGTGTCCTATACGCTGATCGACGCCTGGCTCGCGGACGCCGACCCGCCCGAGATCGAGACGAAGCGCTGAGCGGGGCTCCCTGATCCAGTCGGGGTGGACGATGCCTATACGTCGTGCCGGCTCGGCGAGGTAGACTTGTTGGTTCAATCCTTCGTTTTCTTGGACTTCTGATATTTCAGGGGCAGCGCATATGGCATCGGTCAATAAAGTCATCCTCGTCGGCAACCTCGGACGCGATCCGGAAACACGCACGTTCCCGAGCGGAGATCAGGTGTGCAACGCGACCCTGGCCACCACCGACAAGTGGAAGGACAAGCAAAGCGGCGAAATGCGCGAGGCCACCGAGTGGCACCGCCTCGTGTTCAACGGCCGCCTCGCCGAAATCGCCGCGCAGTACCTGCGCAAGGGTTCGCAGATCTACGTCGAAGGCCAGATCCGCACGCGGAAGTACACGGACAAGGACGGCGTCGAGAAGTACGCGACCGATATCCGCGTCGACCAGATGCAGATGCTCGGCAGCCGCCAGGGCCAGGGCGGCCCATCGGGCGGTGATGATGACGGCGGCTACTCGCAAGGTGGCGGCTATTCGCGCCCGCCTGCAGCGGCACCCCGCGCACCTGCTCCCGCGCCACGCCAGGCACCGGCCAAGTCGTCGTCAGGTTTCGACGACATGGACGACGACATTCCGTTCTGATTTGCGCGAGCTGCTACAGGGGCAGCAGCCACGGGACGAGCAGCACGCTCACGATCAGCGTCAGAAGGACGAGCGGCACGCCGATGCGCACGAAGTCCATGAAGCTGTAGTCGCCCGGTCCCACCACGAGCGTATTGACGGGCGACGACACCGGCGTCATGAAGGCGGCCGAAGCCGCCAGTGCCACCATCATGGCGAAGGGGTAGGGTGACGCCTGCAGATGCTTGGCGACAGCCAGGGCGACCGGCGCCATCAGCACGGCCGTGGCCGTGTTGGAAATGAACATGCCCAGCACCGAGGTGACCACGAAGATGGACGCCAGCACTGCGCGTGGGCTGGCTTCGCCGACCAGTTCCAGCAGCATCTGTGCCGCCAGGTCGACCCCGCCGGTCCGCTGCAATGCAAGCGAAAAGGGCAGCATGCCGACGATCAGCAGAAGGCTCTGCCAGTAGATGGAGCGGTAGGCGGTGGAAAGATCCATGCAGCCGAACAGCCCCATCAGCAGGCAGCCTATGAGCGCGGCCTGCACGTTCGGCAAGACGCCGGTGACCATGAAGGCCACGACCAGCGCAAGCGAGAACAGCGCGAAAGGCGCGCGTGCCGCCGCCGGCGCGATCTCGTCGAATTCCGCCGGCAGGTTGAAGATGACGAGATCCATGTCCGACTTGAGCTTGCGGATGGCCTTCCAGATGCCGACCACCAGCAGGGTGTCGCCAGCCTTCAGCGGAACGGAAAGAACACGGTCCGCGGCCACAGGCTCGCTGCCGCGCTTCAGTCCGATGACGGACACATCGTGGGTGGCGCGCAGGCGCGACTCGACCACTGTCTTGCCGATCAGATTGGAGCCGGGCGGCACCAGCACTTCGGCCATGCCGATGTCCTGCGCATGCTCCGAGAAGTAGGCACCGGCCAGCGGAACTCTTTCCAGCGCGAGCCGACGGCTCAGGTCGTCGATGTTCGCGGCCGGATTGGATACGTCGACGAACAGCACGTCGCCCGCCTCGAGCCGCGTGCCCGGCGACAGCAGGCTGCGGGTGAAGCGAACGCTGCGTTCGATCGCGAGCACGTTGACGCCGGGCACATCCTCCAGTTCGAGCTCGTCGAGCATCTGGCCCACGGCGGGCGAGTGCGGGGCGACCCGAAAGCGATACTCCCGCCCGGCCAATGCGTATTCCTCGATCCAGTGGCCGAGCCCGGTCCGCCTGCTGGGCGGAATCGCCGGGCCTTCCGGCCCCGCCAGCCAGCGTCGCGTGAGCAGCATGTAGGTGATGGCCATCACCAGCAACGGCAAACCGAAAGGCGTGAAGCTGAAGAAGTGAAAGCCGTTGAATCCCTCGCGCACGAGCTCGCCATGAATCAACAGGTTGGGCGTTGTCGCGACCAGCGTCAGCGTGCCGCTGATCAGTGCGGCGACGCTGAGCGGCATCATCAGTCGCCGTGCTGCGATGCCGGTGTTGCTCGCGATGCGCAGCACGATGGGAACGAAGATCGCGACCACTGCCGTCGAGCTCATCACCGAGCCTACGCCGGCGACGATCACCATCAGCAGTGCGATGAGCCGTGTCTCGTTCGGCCCTGCACGGACCACCAGCAGGTCGCCCAGGCGCCGCGCCACGCCGGTACGCACGAGGCCCTGGCCGATCACGAACAACAACGCGATCAGCACGACGTTGGGGTCCGCAAAGCCGGCCAGTACCTCCTGCATGCTAACCACTCCGGTGAACGGCAATGCGGCCATCATGATGAGCGCGACCACGTCGGTGCGTGGCCGGTTGATCGCAAACATCGTGATCGCGCCGGCGAGAAGGGCCAGCACCACGCCGAGCTGGTAGGTCATGGCTCGGACCCGTTTCCGCTCATGGCACCGGGGACGCGATGCTTTTGCGGATTCTGGCGTGCTTCATGGCGGTCTTGATGTGCCCGATGCGCTCCGGCGCGCGATCAAGTCATTGCGCCTGCGGGATGACGCGAGCGGCGTCGCCCTGACCTTCGATGTAGACGCGCTGCCCCACGCGAAGGCCCGGCGTGGCTGGCTGCGTCACTTCGACCAGAACGCCGCTGGTCGTGCGGACGAAGATCTCCTGGCCGGCCACGGGCTGGTCATACCTTCTTGCGACCTCGGCCCCGGCCATCGTGCCGCCGATGGCGCCGACGACCATGGCTACATCGCGCCCAGTGCCTCCGCCGATCAGGCTGCCGAGGCCGACGCCCGTGAGGCCGCCGAGGACCGCCCCGACGCCCGTGTGATGCGAGCTTCGGATCTGTGTCGGAGTGATCTGCTCGATCACGCCTTGCCGCACAGCCATCGAACCCGACTGCGAACCCGGTGAAGCACAGGCTGCAAGCAAGAGGGCCAGTGCGAAGGCCGCGAAGCGGGAAAGAAGTTGCGTCGTCGTTGTCATGGGTCGATCTCTTTCATCAGGTTCGAAAATCATGGCACCGGATGCATGCATGGCGATTGCCCGAAGGTGCAGCAACATTTGCCCTTTCGGGCATCGCGATGAACATCGCTAGCCCAGAAAGGTCACCGCGCCGTTGCGCAGGTCGTACATCGACCCGACGATCTTGATCCGGCCCTTTTTCTCCAGGTCCACCAGGATGGGGCTGACGCGGCGTATCGTGTCGATGGTCTGCTGCACGTTGGTACGCGCCACCGCATCGACGAACGCATCGTTCTTGCTGGACCGGTCGCCCGTGTAGGAAGTTGCCGCGACCGCTGGCTTGATGGTCTCCAGCAGCCCCGTCAGGTTGCCCAGTTGCACGTTGTCGATGGCGCCCTTGATCGCGCCGCAGGCGGTGTGTCCCATCACCAGGACCACCTTCGCGCCCGCAGCCGCGCATGCGAACTCCAGGCTGCCGATCAGGTCGTTGTTGGCGATGTTGCCTGCGATGCGCGCGTTGAAGGTGTCCCCGATCCCCATGTCGAAAATAATCTCGGCGGGTGAGCGAGAGTCGATGCAACTGAGGATGACCGCTGCAGGAAACTGGCCCGGGGCACTGGCTCGCTTCTGTGCAAGAAAGTCCTGCGCATGCATCTTGCCGGAACGAAAGCGTCCGTTCCCCCTCTTCATCATCTCGATCACTCTGTCGGGCGTCAGCGCATCCCGCTCGGCCTGGGTCCAGGAGGCAGCATGGGCGTTGGATCCCGTGCCTGCGACGAGTGCGACGGCGCCTGCACTCATTCCTGCCTTCAACCATGCGCGCCGACCGTTGTTCTGGGCATGCGCCGTCGCGCAGCAACCCTTGATTGATTCCATGGGAGGTCCTTTGCAAGGTGCGAGGGACTCGATCATCTGCGCAGCCAGGCAAAAAATCCAGCAACGACAACTGCGCCGGCCGTGCGTTGGTTCGCTCGGTTGCTGGCTTGACAAAGAGACGAACGCCAATGATGCTAAGTCGCGCCTGTCCAAGGGACATCGACACAGGAGACCCTTATGGCGACAGATGCAAAAGCCACTGACCCGGCATGACCACCCCCCAGGACCAGCAACTCTCGCGCGGCGCACTCACGGCCCTTGTCGTCGGCTCGATGATCGGTTCAGGCATCTTTGCCGTGCCGTCGGCCTTCGGGCGTTCGACCGGCGGCCTGGGTGCGTTGATCGCCTGGGCCATTGCCGGCACCGGCATGCTGATGCTGGCGTTCGTGTTCCAGACCCTGTCCCGGCGACGGCCCGATCTCGACACGGGCATCTATGCCTACGCCAAGGAAGGTTTCGGCAACTATCTCGGCTTTGCGTCGGCGGTGGGCTACTGGATCGGCTGCTGCCTCGCCGATGTCGCCTGCCTCGTGCTGATCAAGGCGACGCTGGGCCAGTTCTTCCCGGTCTTCGGCGACGGGACGACCGCTGTGGCGATCGTGTCCGCATCGGTCCTGCTGTGGGCGGTGCACGTCCTGATCCTGCGCGGCGTGAAGGAGGCGGCTGCGCTGAACACCATCGCCACCGTCGCGAAGATCGTGCCGATCGCTGTCTTCATCTTCTTCGCCATCGCCGGATTCAAGGCGGACATCTTCGCGATGAACTTCTGGGGCGGCGAAGAGCAGACCCTGTCGAGCCTCGCCGGCCAGGTCCGCAACACGATGCTGGTCACGGTGTTCGTGTTCGTCGGCATCGAAGGGGCCAGCGTCTACTCGCGCTATGCGAAGAAGCGGGAGGACGTGGGCATTGCCACCGTGCTCGGCTTCCTGGGTGTGCTGTGCCTGCTGATCATGGTCACCATGCTCTCCTACGGCGTGCTGCTGCGTCCCGATCTCGCGGCGCTCCCCACCCCGGCGATGGCCGGCGTGATGGCGTCCATCGTCGGACCCTGGGGCCTGGTGTTCATCAGTATCGGGCTGCTCATCTCGATCCTCGGCAACTACCTTTCCTGGTCTCTGCTGGCTGCGGAGGTCCTGCACTCGGCGGCCAAGAACAAGACGATGCCGAGCTTTCTCGCCGGCGAAAACAAGAACGGAACCCCCGCAGCCGCGCTGTGGCTGACGAACATAGTCATCCAGGTCTTCCTGCTCGTCACCTGGTTTGCCGAGTACGCCTTCACGCTGGCGCTGAAGATGACCAGCTCGATGACGCTCATTCCATATCTGCTTGTCGCGGCGTACGGCTTCAAGCTCGCATGGACCGGCGAGACCTACGCGCCCGATGAGCGAAGTCGCTCGGTCGATCGGGTGCGCGGCGCGATCGCCGTCGTCTATGCCGCAGGCATGCTGTACGCAGGCGGGGCGAAGTACCTGCTGTTGTCGGCGGTGCTCTACGCGCCCGGAACCTTCCTCTATTTTCTGGCCCGGCGCGAGCAGAAAAAGCAACTCTTCACCTTTCCCGAGACGATCGTCTTCGCCGTATTCGCCATCGCGGCGATCGTCGCGCTGTACGCGCTCGCGACCGGCGCGCTCACTGTGTAGGTTCAATCAAGACAACTACGAGAGGATGTGAAATGAGCAATTTCTGGGATCTGATTCTGCTGATGCTGTCGACCTTCGTGATGGTGGCATACCTCTTTGTCCTCTTTCAGATCGTTGTCGACATGTTTCGAGATCCGGATCTGGGCGGCGGATCCAAGGTGCTGTGGCTCGTCGGGTTGATCTTTCTTCCGGGGCTGACCGCCATCGTCTATATCGTCGCGCGCGGCAGGGGCATGGCCGAGCGGCAGCGCGCCAGCATGCAGCGAGCCAAGTCCGACACCGATGCGTACATCCGTCAGGTGGCCGGCAAGTCGCCCGCCGAACAGATTACCGACGCCAAGGCCCTGCTGGATGCCGGAACGATCAGTCAGGACGAGTTCGCGAAGCTGAAGGCCAAGGCCCTGGCCTGACTCTGCAACCGCGCATGTCTCACAGAAGGTCTTCGGGCACGAGCGGATTCAGCAGGAGCCTTTGCAGTGCGTTCAATGCGGACACGCCCGGCTCTTCATTGAACGCCTGATCGTCTTCCTCGTTGGGCGGAACCCACGCCAGCGAACCGCCTTCGGGCTCCGGCCGCACGCGATAGGCCTCCGCCTTCATGGCCTCGACGATGCGCAGCGCCTGCTTCGCCAGTTCGGGGCTGTCGACGGCAACGCCCAGTTCCGTGTTCCTGCGCGCGGAGCGCGGGTCGAGGTTGAGCGATCCCAGCAGCACGACTTCCTCGTCGATGACCGCCAGCTTCGCATGCAGGCGGCCGCGCGAGGAGCCGCCGCCGAACACGGCCTTGTTGCCATGCGGCGTGCTCGCGCTGACCTCGTAGATCTCGACGCCTGCGTTCGCAATGCGGGGTCGGTAGCGCGCATAGCCGAAATAGACGAAGGCCGAATCGGTGGCGGGTAGCGAATTGGTGACGAGTGTCATGCGCACGCCCTTCTGCTGCAGGCTCTGCAGCACGCTCATGCCGGGCTTGCCCGGGACGAGATAGGGTGACGTCACCACCAGCTCCGTGCGGGCACCGAGCATCTGGCTCAATGCGCCAGTCATCAGGCTGCTGGACTCCAGTTCCTCGGGGGGCAGGAAGCGCTTGGAAGGGCGATCGGCCACGGCGTAAGCGAGGCCGGCCACCAGGGTCAGTTGGTTGGCCTGGAGTTCCTTGCTGACGGGTTCCAACTCGAGGAGATCCTTCTCGGGAAGCTCGAGCTCCATACGACCCGTGCTCGGCGGCAACAGCTTCTGCAGCAAGCCGGAATTGACTCCGGGGTCGCGCGAACTCGAAAAGTACGACACGGGAAAGGACTCGTCGCTGTTCCAGTAGCGATCGAAGTGCATGGCCAGTTGCGGCACCACGCGCCCCGCCGCGATGGCGTCGAGGTCGATGAAGTTGGCGACCGGGTTTCGCGCAAAGTATTCGTCCGAAATGTTGCGGCCGCCGATCATCGCAAGCGCGCCGTCAGCGATCAACAGCTTGTTGTGCATGCGACGGTCGAGCCGGGGAAGTTCGCCCAGCGACGTCGCGATGCGTCCCGCCAGGCTCGCGCGCGCACAACAGAAGGGGTTGAACAGGCGGATCTCCATGTTCGGTACGCTGGAGAGGGCCTGCAGCAGCTTATCGACGCTCGTGGTGTTCAGGTCGTCCAGCAGCAGCCGCACGCGGACACCGCGCTCGGCTGCGTCCTTCAAGGCGCCGAAGACCGCGCGGCCCGATTCGTCGTTGTCCCAGATGTAGTACTGCAGGTCGAGCGTGCGCGAGGCGTGACGGATCAGCGCCAGCCGTGCGTCGAGCGCGTACGAGCCCAGCGGCAGCAGCCTGAACCCGGACTGGGCCCCGGCCGGCAACTGGTCCGCCGCAAGCCGCGCGATAGGGCTCTCGTCGGGTGAGGGCAGCAGGCTGTACGAGACCGGTCGATGGACGTCGCCGGGAAGTGAGCCACAACCGACCAACGCAAGCATGAAGAGAGCCGCCAGGAGCCTGAAAGAACGCAGTGCCATGTGCCAAGACTACCCGCAGCCGGGCGAATAGCCCTTCGCGGCTTGAAGCGACGCGATCCGAGCCAAGATAGCGCCATGACTCCGTTTTCGATCCTCGATCTTTCCCCCATCACTGAAGGCGGCGACGCCGCGCAATCCTTCCGCAATTCGCTCAGCCTGGCGCAGCATGGCGAGAAGCTGGGCTATCGCCGCTACTGGCTGGCCGAGCACCACGGCATGCCCGGCATCGCGAGCGCGGCCACGGCCGTGCTGCTGGCCTACATTGGTGCCGGCACGTCGACCATCCGCATCGGTGCTGGCGGCGTGATGCTGCCCAATCACTCGCCCCTGGTCATCGCCGAACAGTTCGGCACGTTGGAGTCGCTCTATCCGGGCCGCATCGACCTCGGCCTCGGCCGCGCCCCGGGCTCCGACCAGCGCACCGCGCAGGCGCTCAGGCGCGACCTGCAGTCCGATGCCGACCGGTTTCCGCAGGACGTCATCGAGCTGATGGACTTCATGTCGAAGGAGCCCCGGCAGCCGGTGCGCGCCGTGCCGGGCATGGGACTCGAGGTGCCCGTTTGGGTTCTCGGTTCGAGCACCTTCGGGGCGCAGCTCGCAGCCCACCTGGGCCTGCCCTATGCCTTTGCCTCGCACTTCGCGCCGCAGCAGTTGATGCAGGCGATCCGGATCTACCGAGAGACCTTCAAGCCCTCGGCGCAGCTGGCCAAGCCCTACGTGATGCTCGGCTTCAATGTGTTCGCCGCCGAGACGGATGAAGAGGCCGCGTTCCGTGCGACCTCCTGGCAGCAGGCCTTCGTGAACCTGCGCAGTGGACGGCCCGGACGCCTGCCGCCGCCGGTCGAAGGCTATCGCGAGCGCGTGGGCCCTGCCGAAAACGCGTTGCTGGACTCGGTGCTGTCCTGTTCGGCCGTCGGCTCGCGCGACACGGTGCAGGCCAAGGTCCGGGAATTCGTGGAGCGGACCGGTGCGGACGAACTGATGATCACCTCGCAGGTGTTCGACCACCAAGCCCGCTTGCGGTCTTACGAGATCTTGGCGGAGCTGTCTTCGCAGGTGCAACCCGCTTCTTAGCCGCGGGCTTGCGCTTCGCTGGCGGCTTCAAGGGGGCTGTTGCAACTGGCGGCGCTGTCTTTTGCTCCTCGACCTCTGGCTGCGCGCCGCTGTGGTGTCGAAGGGTCAGCGATAACAGCTTCTTGTGTTCCGCCACGACGTAGTCGGCAAGGTCCGCCACGTCCGGCACGGCGCGCCGGCAGGCCGTGAGGCCGAATTCGAGCGAGCCGTTGTAGCTCTGCACCGTCATGTTGAGCGCCAGCCCGTGCCCAGGGATCGACACCGGGAAGTAGGTCGCCAGCCTGGCCCCCGCGAAGTAGAGCGGGAAGGAAGGCCCCGGCACGTTCGAGATCGCCACGTTGGCGATCGGCGGCAGCTTGTCGGCCAGGCCCGAGCGCCCATAGAGTGATGCAAGCCCCGACACGATCGTGGGCATGCCCAGCGATGGAAAGTCCATCGGTATGGCTGCCTTGACGTTGCCTGTGAGCTTCTTGCCTTCGCTAGACGATTCGTGGATGGCCGCGAGCCTTTCGAGCGGGTCCGAGATATCGGTGGCCAGGCTCACCAGCATCGTCGACACCTGATTGTTGAGGTCGGTGTTGCCCTCGCTGCGCAGCGACACCGGCACCGCCGCCATCAGCGGCTTGTCGGGCCTGCAGCCGTAGTCCGCCAGATAGCGCTTGAGCGCGCCAGCGCAAATCGCCAGCACGACGTCGTTGAGGCTGACGTTGGCGGCCTTCGCCATCTGCTTGATCTCGGCCAGCGGCACGGACCGGCCTGCGAACGAACGCTGGTTGGTGATCGACACATTGAGCGGCGTCTTCGGCGCGGTCTTCACCCCTTTGGGCAACTCGAAGGTCCGCTTGCCGGTGGCCTCGGACACCGGCATCAGCACGCTGGAGATGGCCTTCGCGGTGGTCGGAATCGACTGGATGAGCTTGACGTACTGCTGCACCGTGTTGCTGAGCGCCGCGCTGGCCAGCTCGGCCATGCCGAGTTGGGATGAATCACGCCGGCGCGTGGCGCGTGGCGCCTTGACCACCGATGGCGTCTCCGAGATGTCGAACAGTGCCTTCGCCACGGCGACGCCGGCCTGGCCGTCGATGGCCGCATGGTGCATCTTGCTGTAGAGCGCCACCTGGCCCGTCTGCAGGCCCTCGATGATGTGGATCTCCCACAAGGGTCGGCTGCGGTCGAGCAGCGACGAATGCAGCCGACCAACCAGGCGTTCGAGCTGCGCCATCGTGCCCGGCCTCGGCATGATCACGTGATGGATGTGGTGCTCGAGATCCAGGTCGTCATCGTCCACCCAGACGGGGTTGGCGAGGTCGAATGGCATCATCGCCAGCTTGCGCACGAACACCGATGCGAGGTGCAGGCGGCCGCTCAGGTACTTCTTGGCGTCCTCTGCGAAGTCGCCTTCGTAGTCCGCGGGGAGGTCGAGCAGCTGCAGGCTGCCGACGTGCATCGGTGACTCGGGGGTTTCGAGGTGCAGGAACGATGCGTCCATGCCGCTGAGATGAATCATGACGTGCTCCTTGCGGAAGCCGCCTCGCTCCGCCTGCGCTCTTCCTCATCGACCAATTCCTTCTTCGACAGCTTGCCCACGGCGGTCTTGGGCAGCTCGTCGCGGATCTCGATCGCGCCCACCATCTCGTGCTTGCCCAGACGGTCCTTCAGGAACAGCTTGAACTCGTCGAGCGTGAAGGCCGGCGCGCCTTCCTTCAACTTGATGAAGGCCTTGGGTGACTGGCCGCGGTATTCGTCGGGGATGCCGATCACGCACACCTCGGCAATGCTCGGGTGTTCGTACATCGCCTCCTCCAGCACGCGCGGGTAGACGTTGTAGCCGCCGCACAGCAGCATGTCCTTGGTGCGGTCGACGATGTAGAAGAAGCCGTCGGCATCCATCTTCGCGACGTCGCCGCTCTTGAAGTAGCCGTCGGGTGTCATCGAAGCCGCCGTGGCGGCCTCGTTGTTCCAGTAGCCCTTCATCACGTTGGGGCCCCGGATGCACAGCTCGCCCGGCTCGCCGATGGCGGCTTCCTTCGACGGGTCGTCCAGGCTCAGGAGCTTGAGGCGGATGCCCGGCAGCGGCATGCCGCAGGAGCCGGCCTTGCGGATGCCGCGCGCGGGCGTGAAGGTGCCGGTCGGCGACGTCTCCGTCATGCCCCAGCCTTCGTTGAGGTGGCAGCCGGTGAGCGAGAAGAAGCGGTTCTCCACTTCGACCGGCAATGGCGCGCCGCCCGAGCCGCAGAACTTCAGCGAGCGCAGGTCGGTCTCGCTGGCCTTCGGGTGGTTGATGATGGCGGTGAACATCGTCGGCACGCCGGGGAACACCGTGATCTTCTTGGCCGCGAGGTCGTTCATCACGGCATCGAGATCGAAGCGCGTGTGGAGCACCAGGTGAGCGCCCAGCCGGATGCCCAGCATCATGTTCACGCTCAGCGAATAGATATGGAACAGCGGCAGCACGACCAGCACCCGCTCCCTGCCCGGGTCGAGGATCGGCGGATCGCCGCCAGTCGATTCGAGGTACTGCGCGCAGGCCGACGACAGGTTGGCGTGCGTGAGCATCGCGCCCTTCGGCAGTCCGGTGGTGCCGCCGGTGTATTGCAGCACCACGATCTCGTCGTCGACGGAGCTGACGTCATGCTGCTGGTAGCGGCCGTCGTTCGCGAGGAGTTGGGTGAAGGACATGTGCCGATCGTCCGTCGAAACGGCGGCGAGCTGGCCCGCGGCCTGCAGGTGTGCACGCACCGCATCCCGGGCCGCGCCATAGTCCGTGAGGCTGCCCACGACCAACTTCTTCAGGCGCGAGTTGCCGAGCAGCCGCGCCATCTGCGGGTAGAGCGTGGCGAGGTCGAGGGTGACGAGGATGTCCGTTCGGCTGTCCTCGATCTTGTGGGCCAGCACCCGCTCGGCATCCAGCGGCGAGTAGTTCACCACCGTCCCGCCGGCCTTCAGCACCGCGAAGAATGCGATCGGGTAGTGCGGCGTGTTGGGCAGGAAGAGGCCGACGTGCACTCCGGGCTGGACGCCCAGCGCCTTCAGGCCTGCAGCCGCATGCTCGACGGCGTCGCCGAATTCGCGGTAGGTGATGACCTGGCCCATGAACTCGATGGCCGGCCGGTCGGGCCATTGCGCCACGGCCTCGTCGAGCATCTGCTGCACCGGCCGGGTGGGGAGTTCGGCATCCCAGCGCATGCCGCTCGGATAGGACTTCGTCCAGGGCGTGGCGCTGGAGGGAGAAGAAACCATATTTGTCTCCGGTTGGGCAGTCCATTGTGGGAGCCGGCCGGCGGTGCGGGCGGGTCCGCCTCTCGGTGATTTCCCGGATGCGGGCACCGGCTTGCCGGTGCTGGGACAATCCCGACCCTATGGAAAAGCAGCGCATCGTGGTGGGCCTGAGCGGCGGAGTCGACTCCGCGGTCACGGCGCACCTGCTGAAACAGCAAGGCCACGAGGTGGTCGGCATCTTCATGAAGAACTGGGAAGACGACGACGACAGCGAGTACTGCTCGTCGAACATCGACTTCATCGACGCGGCCAGCGTGGCCGACGTGCTGGGCATCGAGATCGAGCACGTCAACTTCGCGGCCGACTACAAGGACCGCGTGTTCGCCGAGTTCCTGCGCGAATACCAGGCCGGGCGCACGCCCAATCCCGACGTGCTGTGCAACGCAGAGATCAAGTTCAAGGCCTTCCTCGACCACGCGATGCGGCTCGGCGCGGAGAAGATCGCTACCGGCCACTACGCCCGTGTCCGCCGCAACGGCGTCACCGGCCGGCATGAACTGCTCAAGGGCCTCGACCCGGCCAAGGACCAGAGTTATTTCCTGCACCGCTTGAACCAGCGGCAGTTGTCGAAGACCCTGTTTCCGGTCGGCGAGCTGCACAAGACCGAGGTGCGCCGCATCGCCGACGAGATCGGCCTGCCCAACGCGAAGAAGAAAGACTCGACCGGCATCTGCTTCATCGGCGAGCGGCCGTTCCGCGAGTTCCTCAATCGCTACATCTCGAAGGAGCCGGGCCCGATTCGCGACGAGCGCGGCCGCCAGATCGGCGAGCACCAGGGCCTGAGTTTCTACACGCTCGGGCAGCGCCAGGGACTCGGCATTGGCGGCATCAAGGCCAAGGGCGCGCAACGGGGTGCAGGCGACCATTCGCCATGGTTCGTAGCGCGCAAGGATGTCGCGAACAACACGCTCTGGGTGGTGCAGGGGCATGACCACCCGTGGCTGCTGTCGCCGACGCTGGAAGCCGACGATGCCAGTTGGGTCGCGGGCGACGCGCCGGTGGCCGGCGCCTATGGCGCGAAGTCGCGCTATCGCCAGGCCGATGCCAAGTGCGAACTGCGTGAAGGCGCCAATGGCGCTTTCCGGCTGGAGTTCGCGGAGCCTCAGTGGGCGGTGACGCCGGGGCAGTCGGCCGTGTTGTACGACGGCGAGGTGTGCCTCGGGGGCGGGGTCATAGGCTCGCCCCCAAGCTTCGCGCACTCCGTGTCGCTTCGCTAACCCCCTGCCGGGGGCAACACCAGCGGACCGGCGGAGCCGGTTCCGCGGTGTTTCTTGGACGGCGGCTCCTATACCGAGTCGTCTACGTGGATCAGGTCGAGGGGGTGGCGTTTGCCTGCCAGATAGTCTTCGACGCACTGCAGGAGCAGGGGGCTGCGGTGGCGCGCGGTGCTGGCGCGGATCTCGTCTGCGGTCATCCACAGTGTGCGCACGATGCCGTGGTCGAGGAGGCGTCCTGGCTCCTGTGCGCCCAGCGTGCCGGTGAAGGCGAAGCGGAGGTAGGTGATGTCTTCTTCGCGCCGCGTCCGCGCCATGTAGATGCCGATGAGGGCGGTGGGCGTGAAGCGGTGGGCTGTTTCTTCCAGTGTTTCGCGGGCGCACCCTTCGGCGGGGGATTCGCCGGGGTCGAGATGGCCTGCCGGTGTGTTGAGGAGGAGCCCCTCGGGGGTTTCTTCCTCGACGAGCAGGAAGCGCCCGTCCTGCTCGATCACTGCGGCCACCGTGACGTTGGGCTTCCAGCGCTCTGCCATATTCATGATTCCTCGTGGGATCCCAGTGCCTCGCGCTCGACGGACGTCGGCTTTGGAAGCACCAGCGTGACGATACAGCCGGCACCCTGCGCGCTGTCGATTTCGACCGAGCCACCGTGACGCTGGACGACCGTTCGCACCAGCAGCAGCCCGAGTCCGACACCGTGGACTTCGGGATGCGCCTCGTGATTCAGGCGGTGAAAGGGCTGGAAAAGCTGCGACTGCAACTCGACCGGAATGCCGGGCCCGTGGTCCCGGAACGCCACCCGCCAATTTCGCTCGTCTTCCTGCACGCTGCATTCGAGGTCGGCACCCGAAGGGGAATACTTGAGCGCGTTGCTCAGCACATTGGCCAGGGCACGCATCAACAGGTTGCGGTCGGCAATGCACTGCGCTTCGTCGAGCGCCTTGACCAGGACGATGCGCACCTGGCGCCGGCGCGCGCGTGCCCAGCTGTCGTCGATGGTCTGCTGCAGCAATGCGACCAGGTCGAGCAGTTCGGCGCGAAATGGCTCCGCCTCGGCGCGCGCGAGGTTCACGAATCCGTCGGCCAACTCGAGCCCTGTGCGCGCCTGACGTTCGATGCGCTCGAGCAGCGATCCGTCGGCGAAGGTCTCAGGCCGCTCGCGTGCGAGTTCGATGATGGTGAGGATCGTCGCGCTGGGCTCGCGCGCATCGTGGGAGATGAAGCGGAGCGCCTCGTCGCGCTGGCTCTGCGCACGGCGCATTTTCGTGATGTCTACCAGGGAGACCATCCACCCAGCGTGTTCGTCACCTGCGTCAAAGAAGGGAACACAGCGCAGGAGCACGGCGCGCCCCATGGAGTCTTCGCCCTCGCCCGCGATGGCTCGAAGTTCGCCAAGCAGCGCGCCTTTCGGCATCATGCGCGCGCCGTTGTTGCGCGAGCGGATGTCAGCCAGGAGCCCATGGGCATCCTGGCCGTGTATTTCGCTGGCGTCGTGTTGCCAGTAGCGTTGCGCCGCGACGTTGGCCAGCACCACCCGGCCCTCGGTGCTAAGGGTCAGGGTTGGGTCGGGCAGATGGTCGATGCCGTCGCGTACGAAGCGGTGCACGTCGCGCATACGTGTCGCGGCGGCTCGGGTGGCGTCCATCTGGCGGTCGAGAAAATCGCCGACGACGTAACGCTGTGCGGAAGTCGGCCGGCGGCCGACATCGCGCAGCAGCTCATCGGTACCGCGGCGCAGATAGCGGATGGCCGCGGAGAGCCGCATATGGCTCCAGAGCGGGTACAGCGCCAGCAGACCGGCGACGCCGGCTGCGGGAGCGAACAGCACGTTGACCGAGGGCTGCCCCAGCATGCCGAGTTGAAGTGCCAGCATGGCGCCGATCAGCGCCGTCACGCCCAGCGGCCTCAGCCACAGCACGCCGAAAAGCGCCGCGAGCAGTGGCCCGAGATTGAAGAGCAGGTTCTGCCAGGGCGCGGCGAATTTCACGTGCTGCCCGGCGAGCAATGCCTGGAGCATGTTGGCGAAGATCTCCACCCCTGGCATGAGGCCGGGCTGGTTCGGGGCCGAATTGGCATGGGCGTCGCCGAGTCCCGGAGCCGTCGTGCCAACGAGCACGTAGCGGTTGCGGAACGCGTCGGGATCGACGTTGCCGCGAAGCACATCGACATAGGAGACGGTCCTGAAGCGCGCGGGTCCGCGCGTGAACATGATCGCCTCGAGGTCGCGGCGCAACCAGGTGCGCTGCGCTCCGTCGGAGGCCGGCGCAGCGGGCTCGGCGTCGGGCAGCGGTGCCGAGGGGGCGCTAGCGCCCGCTCCGGCCGCGGCGTCGCGTAGCGCGATCACGAAGTGCGGTCGCATGCTTTCCGCAAAGCCTTCGCGGGCATAGGCGCTGCGTGCAAGGCCATCCCGGTCGACCGACAGGTGGACGTGCCCGATGCCGGCGGCCGCCTCGGCCAGTACGGGCAAGGGCCGCAACTCTTGCTGGGAGCGCTGCCCGAGGATTTGCAGGGCGGTTGGGAGCACGACGCAGCCGCTGTCGCGCATGGCGTCGGCGAGCACCGCGTCGTCGCCCGCATGGCTCGCGTCGCGCTCGGCCGACAGTACGTCGAAGCCGATGCATTTCGGCGACTGGGCGGAAATGGCGCGCAGCAACTCGGCGTGCTGCGCGCGGCGCCACGGCCAGCGGCCGATCGCGTCGAGGCTTTTTTCGTCGATGGCCACGATCACGATGTCGTTCGACGGCGGCGCCGCCAGTGCGGCGCGCGCGCTGTCCTGCAGCAGCCGGTCAGCCCTCGGCATCGGCTGGGTCAGGCTGAGGCCACTGACCAGCAATACCAGCGCCACCGCAAGGAGCAGCCACGGGCCGCGTCGTTGCGCCCAGCGCCAGCGGTCCGAGGGGGCTGTGTCCGCAGTGCGCCGCGGACTGCCGGAGCTCATTCCGGCTGGCTCGTCGAGTTGTAGAGCGAGCTGAGCAGGTTGGCGTCGATGGACTCCAGCCGGTAGCCGAGTCCGTAGACCGCCGACAGCAGAAACCCGTTGGATGGCATCAGATCCAGCTTTACCCGAAGGCGGGAGACGTGCGTGTCGAGCGAGCGCGAAGGCGACTCAGCCCCCACGCCCCATACCGCTTCGCGCAAATGTTCGCGCGACAGCAGTCGGCCGAGGTTCTGGAAGAGGAACAGGGCCAGCTCGTATTCGCGGTGGCTCAGTTCGGCCAGCGTTCCGTGGACCCGCAGGCTGCGGGTCGCGGGGACGAAGTGGTAGGCGCCGAAGATCAGGTCGGCGTCATGCTGGGCGGGATAGGAGCGGCGCAGCAATGCGTGAACGCGGGCCTGCAGTTCGGCCACGCGGATCGGCTTGACCATGAAGTCATCAGCGCCGGCCGCCAGCCCCTCGACCATGTCCTTCTCTTCGCGCCGGTTGGTCACGAAAAGAATGGGGATCCGGCTGCTGAGATCCTCGCGGATCCATCGCACCACGCGGGGACCCTGTACATCGGGGAGAGTCCAGTCGAGGATCAGCAGGTCGTAGGTCTGCTGGCGGAGATCGCGCAGCAACGTCTTCCCATCGCTGAAGCCATGGCATTCGTGACCCATGCCCTCCATCGTGTGGCGGATCAAGTCGAGCTGGACCGCCTCATCGTCAAGCGCTGCTATTCGCATTCCATTCCCTGTATCTCGTTATTGCGTGCCGAAGTCTTTGATCGGTCACGTGCCGGGAGTGTACCTATCCATGCCCGTTTTGGCATCGCAACTTGTTCACGCAATCAATGAGTGCATACCCCAATACTGCTGAGAATTTGGTAGCGGCAGGCGTTGCGGTGACGCACAGGCAACCTGCTCGAAGGTGCACTCCAGGGACAACTTGAGGGGAACGTCTTCATGTAAGCTCGGCGCGAAATTTCAACGCTGTCTGAGGAGAAGTTCATGCTGATAGGCGTGCCGGCCGAAACTGCGCTAGGCGAATCCCGAGTCGCCGTCACTCCGGAGACTGCGAAAAAGCTCGTGGCTCAGGGTCATGTCATCCGCGTTCAGGCGGGCGCGGGCGTTGCCGCCAGCGTCACCGATGCCGCCTACGAGGCCGCCGGTGCCGAGATCACCGACCAGGCCGGGGCCTTCGGCGCCGACCTCGTGCTCAAGGTGCGCACGCCCTTTGACAACGAAATCGCGCTCATGAAACCGGGCACCGTCGTCATCGGCATGCTCAATCCCTTCGATGCGGCTGGCTTGCAGCGTCTCGCGACGGCCGGCCTCACCGCCTTCGCACTCGAGGCGGCCCCGCGCACCACGCGCGCGCAGAGCATGGACGTGCTGTCCTCGCAGGCCAACATCGCCGGCTACAAGGCCGTGATGGTCGCGGCCGACAAGTACCAGCGCTTCTTCCCGATGCTGATGACGGCTGCCGGCACCGTGAAAGCGGCACGTGTCGTGATCCTCGGCGTCGGCGTGGCGGGATTGCAGGCCATCGCCACGGCCAAGCGGCTGGGCGCGGTCATCGAGGCGTCGGACGTGCGCCCGAGCGTCAAGGAACAGATCGAATCGCTGGGCGGCAAGTTCATCGAAGTGTCCTACGACACCGAGGAAGAAAAGGAAGCCGCCGTTGGCGTCGGCGGCTATGCCAAGCCGATGCCGCCGAGCTGGCTGGCGCGCCAGCAGGTCGAGGTCGCCAAGCGCGTGGCGCTGGCCGACATCGTGATCAGCACCGCGCTGATCCCGGGCCGCGCCGCGCCCACCCTGATCACCGAGGAGATGGTCAAGTCGATGAAGCCGGGTTCGGTGATCGTCGACATCGCCGCGGGCAAGGGCCCGGAGGGCGTCGGAGGCAACTGCCCGCTGTCCGAGGCCGACAAGACGGTCGTGAAGCACGGTGTGACCATCGTCGGCGAGACCAATCTGCCGGCGCTGGTCGCGGCGGACGCCTCCTCGCTCTATGCGCGCAACGTGCTCGACTTCCTGAAGCTCATCGTGACCAAGGAAGGCGCGCTGAAGATCGACCTCGAAGACGACATCGTGGCGGCCTGCCGCATGGCGCAAGACGGCCAGGTCACCAAGAAATAAGCGAACCGCGAGGAGAAGCAGCATGGATCCCGTTTCACACACCGTCATCAACCTCATCATCTTCGTGCTGGCCATCTACGTCGGCTACCACGTGGTGTGGACCGTCACGCCGGCGTTGCACACGCCGCTGATGGCGGTCACCAACGCCATCTCGGCGATCGTGATCGTCGGCGCCATGCTGGCGGCGGCGCTCACGGAGTCGGGCCTGGGCAAGACCATGGGCGTGCTGGCCGTGGCGCTCGCGGCAGTGAACGTCTTCGGCGGCTTCCTGGTCACCCGGCGGATGCTGGAGATGTTCAGAAAGAAGGACAAGAAGGCGCCTGCGGCCGGTGCTGCGGACAAGGGGAATGCAGCATGAGCATGAATGTCGTCACGCTGCTGTACCTCATCGCATCCGTCTGCTTCATCCAGGCCCTCAAAGGTCTCTCCCATCCGACCACCTCGATCCGGGGCAACCTCTTCGGCATGGTCGGCATGGCCATCGCCATCCTGACCACCGCGGCGCTGATCGTGCAGCTCTCCGGCGGCAAGGCCATGGGCATGGCCTGGGTGCTGCTGGGCCTGGTGGTCGGCGGCGGCTATGGCGCCTATCGCGCCAAGACCGTCGAGATGACGCAGATGCCCGAACTGGTCGCGTTCTTCCACAGCATGATCGGTCTGGCCGCGGTCTTCATCGCCGTGGCCGCCGTGGTCGAGCCCTGGGCCTTCGGCATCACGCCGCCGCCGGTGGCCGCCGCCGTGGGCGTCAACACGCCCGAAGGCGCGGCCGTCATCGACGGCTTCCTGCGCTACGCCATTCCCGCGGGCAACCGGCTCGAACTGTTCCTGGGGGCGGCCATCGGCGCGATCACCTTCAGCGGCTCGGTGATCGCCTTCGGCAAGCTCTCGGGCAAGTACAAGTTCCGCCTGTTCCAGGGCGCTCCGGTGCAGTTCAAGGGCCAGCACATGCTCAACCTCGTGCTGGGCCTGCTGACCATCGCG
>NZ_JASZYR010000029.1 GCF_030316855.1 Variovorax sp. J22P240 | reverse complement strand
ATGCTGGTAGTAGTGCAGGTCCGAGCCGCAGATGCCGCCGCAGCGCACGCGCACCTGCAGCTGGTCCGCGCCGAGCTCGGCGGTCTCGATCTCCTCGACGCGCAGGTCGCCCGGCGCGTGAATGACAAGTGCTTCCATGGTCTCTCTCAAAGGGTTGCGGTCACGCCGCCATCGACGTACAGGATGTGGCCGTTGACGAAGTTGGAGGCGTCGCTCGACAGGAACACGGCCGCGCCCACCAGGTCCTCCACATCGCCCCAGCGCCGCGAGGGCGTGCGCCCGACCAGCCACTTGGTGAACTCCTCGTTGTGGACGAGCGCCTCGGTCAGCTCGGTCTTGAAGTAGCCGGGCCCGAGGCCGTTGACCTGGATGCCGTGCTGGCCCCAGTCGATGGCCATGCCCTTGGTCAGCATCTTCACTGCGCCCTTGCTGGCGGTGTAGGGCGCGATGCCGGGTCGGCCCAACTCGCTCTGCACCGAGCAGATGTTGACGATCTTGCCGCGCCCGCGTGGGATCATGTGCTGCGCCACCGCCTTGCCGACCAGGAACACGCTGTCGACGTTGGTCTTCATCAATTCGTGCCAGTGGGCTTCCTCGAACTGGTCGAGCGGCCCGCGGCGCTGCATGCCGGCGTTGTTGACGAGGATGTCGATGGCGCCGATGTCGGCTTCGATGCGTGCCACTGCGGCGTTCACCGCATCACCCGAGGTCACGTCGAAGGCGGCGGTCAGCACCTGCAGGCCCTCGCTGCGCAACACCTCGGCAGCGCCTTCGAGCTTCGCCGCATTGCGCGCGTTGAGGATCACGCGGGCGCCGGCACCCGCGAGGCCGCGCGCGAGCGCGAAGCCGATGCCGACACTCGATCCGGTGATGAGCGCGGTGCGCCCGGTGAGGTCGAAGCTCTTGAGGATGGAATTCAAGGTAGGGGCCCGGGTTCAGGAGAAGCAGAGGGAGGAGGAACGGACGGCGAGCCAGCACAGCCCGGTCAGCGCAGGCGGGCGGCCAGGACTTCGGGATTGACCGGCGTCGGTGGCTGGCCCGCCTGCGGGCCGGCGCCCAGTGCGGCAATCAGGTTGTCCACGGTGAGCGACGCCATGGCGCGCCGCGTCTGGATCGACGCGCTGCCAATGTGCGGCGTCAGCACCACGTTCGACAAGCCGAGCAGCGCAGGGTGGACGCGCGGCTCGCCCTCGAAGACATCGAGTCCGGCCGCGGCGATCGTGCCTGCTCGCAGTGCGGATGCGAGCGCTGCATCGTCGACGATGCCGCCGCGCGCGATGTTCGTCAGCGTGGCCGTGGGCTTCATCCGCTTCAACTCCTCGGCGCCGATCGCGTGGTGCGACGAAGCGGAGTAGGGCAGCACCAGCACCAGATGATCGGCTTCGCGCAGCAAGGTCGACTTGTCGACGTAGCGAGCGCCGCTCTCGGCTTCGGCCTCGGCCGTCAACCGTGAACGGTTGTGATAGATCACCCGCATGCCGAAGCCGAGCGAGCCGCGGCGAGCGATCGCACGGCCGATGCGGCCCATGCCGAGGATGCCGAGCGTCGCGCCGTGCACGTCGCTGCCCGCGAACATGTCGAAGATGCCGGTCTTGGTCCAGTCGCCCTGGCGCACGAAGCGCTCCGACTCGCCGATGCGCCGGGCCGTGGCCATCATCAGCGCGAAGCCGAAGTCGGCCGTCGTCTCGGTCAGGACATCCGGTGTGTTGGTCACCAGCACGCCGCGCGCCGTGCAGGCCTCGACGTCCACGTTGTTGTAGCCCACACCGACGTTGCACACCGCCTTGAGCGTGGGGCAGGCGTCGAGCAGGGCCGCGTCGATGCGGTCGCTGCCGTGGCTCATCACGCCTTGCTTGCCCTGCAGGCGCCGCTTCAGCTCGTCCGGGTCCCAGAGGGCGTCGTCCGGGTTGTCGTCGACGTCGAAATGGTCATGCAATCGCTGAGCGATGTCGGCGAACGTGGCGCGGGTGACGAGCACGGAAAGCGTCATGGTGGTCTCTGTCTTCTTGTTTCGAGGGGAACGGGTTCAGTTGGGGCAGCGTGCTTCGAGGGCATCGAGGAAACTGCGGTCCCAGCGGCCTTCCTTCATGGCGCGAATCGTCTCCGCCTCGGTGGCCAGATGGGCCCGGGCCTTCTCGATCACCCATTCGGCATCGTCCGGCGAAAACGCCATCAGGCCGTCCTGGTCGCCGACCACGATGTCCCCGGGGTTCACGAGCATGCCGCCCACCGACACCGGGACATTGATCTCGCCGGGCCCGTCCTTGTACGGTCCGCGATGGTTCACGCCGCGTGCATAGACCGGGAAGTCGCGCGCGCGGATCTCGGCCACGTCGCGGATGGCGCCATCGAGCACGACCCCGACGGTGCCGATGGTCGCCGCGTAGAACGACAGGATGCCACCGATGACGGCATTGGCCAGATGACCGTCGGCGTCGATCACGATCACGTCGCCGGGCCGGCAGAACTCGAAGGCGCGCAGCAGCGTCAGGTTGTCCCCACCGCGCGACTTGATCGTCACGGCCGTGCCGGCCATCGTTTCGGGCCCCGGCCGGTGATAGGGGTGCAGTCCGACGCTGCCGATGTTGCGGTGCATGTTGTCGCTCAGCGCGGCGACCGGGATGTCGCGCAGCGCGGCGATGTGGGCCGGGTTCACTTGCGGCGCGGACGGGTTCTTGCGGATGCCCTTGAATTGCATGGGAGTCTCCAGTTCGGTGTGGGGGTTGGCGCGGGCGGCCGGTGCGGCTCAGCGCAGCTCGGCGACCGCGCGGGCGATGCGCGCGCAGCCTTCCTCGAGGATCTCGATCGAGGTCGCGATGGACAGCCGGAAGTAGGGCGACAGGCCATAGGCGGTGCCCGCGACCATCGCGACGCCCTCGCTTTCGAGCAGGTACATCACGACGTCGCCGTCCTCGGCCAGCACCTTGCCCGAGGGCGTGGTCTTGCCGATCAGGCCGCCGCAGTTGACGTAGAGGTAGAAGGCGCCCGGAGGCGCCGTGCAGCTCAGGCCGGGGATCGCGTTGATCAGCGCCAGCGTGCGGTCGCGACGCTGCTTGTAGACCGCAACGCTCTCGGCGACGAACGACTGGTCACCGTTCATCGCGGCCGCGGCGGCGGCCTGGCTGATCGAGCAGCAGTTGCCGGTCGACTGCGACAGCAACGTGTCCATCGCGCGGACCAGATCGGCAGGTCCGGCCACGTAGCCGATGCGCCAGCCCGTCATCGCATAGGTCTTCGAGACGCCATTGACCACCAGCGTGCGATCGCGCAGCTCGGGTGCCACGGCGACGATGTGCGGCGTCTTCTCGCCGTCGAAGCGGATGTGCTCGTAGATGTCGTCGGTCATTACCATGACCTGCGGGTGGCGCGCCAGCACATCGGCCAGCGCACGGTACTCGTCCGCCGTGTAGGCGGCGCCGGTCGGGTTGCTCGGCGAATTGATCAGCAGCCAGCGCGTGCGCGGCGTGATCGCTTCCTCGAGCTGCGCGGGCGTGAGCTTGAAGCCGTTGACCTCGGGGCACGCGACGATCACCGGCTTGCCATCGCACGCCAGCACCATGTCGGGGTAGGACACCCAGTAGGGTGCGGGCACGATGACCTCGTCGCCCGCCTCCAGCGTGATCGCGAACGCGTTGAAGATCGCGCTCTTGGCACCGTTGGTGGCGATGATCTCGTTCATCGCATAGCTCAGCCCGTTTTCGCGCTGGAGCTTGCCCACGATCGCCTCCCTCAATTCGACCGTTCCGGCCATCAGGGTGTAGCGGGTGGCACCCTTGTCCATCGCCGCGGCGGCGGCCTGGCGGATGTGCAAGGGGGTGTCGAAGTCGGGCTCGCCGACCACGAGGTTCACGATGGACTTGCCCTGGCGGCGCAGCTCGTTGGCGCGGTCGGCGGCCGAGGTACTGGGCGAAGGCTTGATGCGACGGACGCGCTCTGCGATGCGGGAGGTGGTCATGACTTCCTGGAGTGGGATGGCAGGACCGTACGGTACGCAGATCTCCTTCCCGAGGCCAAGACGAGATCGCTCTGGGCGGATAGGAAGAGCTTATGGTGAGCCCGGATGGCCCGGTCAGTGCACGGGTGCTAGGCTGAGGTTTTGCTTTGGGACCCGGTGTGAACCTGCGGCGACTCAAGTACTTCGTGAAGATCGTGGACATCGGCAGCCTGACGCAGGCGGCCGAGTTGCTCTTCATCGCGCAACCGGCATTGAGCCAACAGCTGATCACGCTCGAAGGCGAGGTGCGCCAGCAATTGCTCGTGCGCACCAAGCGGGGCGTGACGCCCACGGAAGCCGGCAAGGTGCTCTACCGGCACGCGCAGATCATCCTGCGCCAGTGCGAGCAGGCGCAGATCGACATGGACGCGGCGGGCCAGGGCGTCTCGGGTCAGGTGTCGGTGGGCCTCGCGCCCGGCACCGCGGCCGCGGCGCTCTCGCTGCCCTTGCTGCGCACGGTGCGGGCGCGTCATCCGGGCATCCTGCTGTACCTCAACGAGAACTACGGCACGACGCTCAGCGAACTGATCATGAACGGCCGCATGGACCTGGCGGTGCTCTACGGCGACAAGGCGATCCATGGCCTGACCTTCCTGCCGCTGCTCAAGGAACCCTTGTTCCTCGTGGGACCGGCGTCGATCCCGGCACCGGCCCAACCCGTGCGGCTGGCGGACCTGCGCGACATGGAACTCTTCATGCCGCGCCCCTACAACGTGGTGCGCAAGCTGGTCGATGCGGCCTTCGGCCGGATCGGCGGTGCGCCGCGCGTGGTGGCCGAGATCGAATCCGCCTTCACGTTGACCGCGGCGATCGCGGACGGCCTGGGCGCGACCATCCTGCCGGCGTCGATGGCGCGCGAGATCGTGACGGCCTGCGGCGCATGGCAGTTCAAGATCGTCGACCCCGTGATCGAGGCGCCGCTCGCTTTGTGCCAGTCGGACCACCTGCCGCTGTCCGAACCCGCGCAGGCGGTGAAGGACATCCTCCTCGAGCTGGTCACCGAGCTGTCGAACGACACCACCGCGACCGAGGATCCGGCGGCGGTCGCGGCGTCATAAGCCGCCCTTATCCCGGCACAGCCAATCCGTCTTTGGCTTTGCGGCCCTCGCGGGCTACCGTTCATGCCTGCCGTCACGCGTTCGCGGAATGCGTCGGCCACCCAGGAGATCCCGCCCTTTGCCGGCGGGGCCGGCATGAACCAGGAACAGATCAAGATTCTCATCGACGCATTGGCGGCTTCGGAGCTGTCGGAGCTGGAGTACAGCGAAGACGGCTGCACGCTGCGGCTCGCGAAGCAAGCGTCTTCGGCGTCTCTGGCCCGAGCCGGGCGGGTCGCCGGGGCCACCTGCGCTGCGCCACAGGGCACCGTGAATGACGCAGACGATGCACGCGGCGCATCCAACGAACCCCGCGACGACCTGGCCGCGGCCCCGACCGAGTGCCTGGCGCCGCTCTATGGCGTGATCCACCTGCAGCCTTCGCCGGGCGAGCCCCTGTTCGTGCAGCCGGGCCAGCAGATCGCGGCCGGGCAGACCTTGTGCGTGATCGAGGCGATGAAGGTCTTCAACGAGGTTCGCGCCGAGGCCGACACGACCATCGTCGAGGTGCTCGTGCGTTCCGGCGACGAGGTCGAGGCCGGCCAGCCCTTGTTCCGCCTTGGCTGAGAAGGACGCGTCCATGTTCGACACCGTCCTCATTGCGAACCGCGGCGAGATCGCCTTGCGCATCCTGCGCGCCTGCCGGGGCCTGGGCCTCAAGACGGTGGTCGCGCACTCCGACGCCGACCGCGACGCGGTCTATGTGCGACAGGCCGACCAGGCGCTGTGCATCGGTCCGGCCAGTCCCGGCCTGAGCTACCTCAATCAATCGGCGCTGCTCTATGCGGCCGAGGTGAGCGGTGCGCAGGCGATCCATCCGGGCTACGGATTTCTTTCGGAGAACGCGGGCTTCGTCGAGAAGGTCGAGCAGGCCGGGCTGCACTTCGTCGGACCGAGCGCCGCGTGCATCCGCGTGATGGGCGACAAGGTCGCGGCCAAGCGCGCGATGCGGCGCGCCGGCGTGCCCTGCGTGCCGGGGCCGGACGATGGCCTGCCGGACGATCCGGAGGCCGTGCGTGCGCTCGCGCGCGAGGTCGGCTACCCGGTGATCGTGAAAGCCGCCGGCGGCGGGGGCGGTCGCGGCATGCGCGTGGTCCGCGAGGAGGGCGAACTGCTCGAGGCGCTGGCGCTCACGCGCGAGGAGGCACGACGCGCCTTCGGCAATCCCGAGGTCTACATCGAGAAGTTCCTGCTGCATCCGCGGCACGTGGAGATCCAGGTGCTCGCCGACAGCCACGGCCATGCGATCTGGCTCGGCAGTCGCGACTGCTCCCTGCAGCGCCGGCACCAGAAGGTGATCGAGGAAGCTCCGGCGCCCGGCATCGACGAGGCACTGATCGCCGCGGTCGGGGAGAGTTGCGCGGCGGCCTGCCGCCAGATCGGCTACTGCGGCGTGGGCACCTTCGAGTTTCTCTACGAAAAGGGCGCCTTCTACTTCATCGAGATGAACACGCGGCTGCAGGTGGAGCATCCGGTGACCGAGATGACCACCGGCATCGACATCGTGCAGCAGCAGTTGCGCATGGCGCGCGGCGAGCGGCTGGCGATCGCGCAGGCCGATGTCCCCTGCGCGGGGCATTCGATCGAATGCCGCATCAACGCGGAGGACCCGGACAGCTTCGCGCCGTCCCCCGGCCGCATCACGGGCTGGCGCGTGCCCGGCGGCTTCGGCGTGCGCTTCGATTCGCACGCGGGCGTGGGCTATCGCGTGCCGCCGTACTACGACTCGATGATCGGCAAGCTGATCGTGCACGGCGCGAGCCGCGAGGACGCACTGGATCGCATGCGGCTCGCGCTCAGCGAACTGCAGGTCGACGGCATCGCCACCAACGTGCCGCTGCACCGCGCCCTGCTTCAGGACGACGGCTTTGCCACCGGCGGGGTCGACATCCATCACCTCGAGCGCTGGCTGCAGCGCAGGAGCACACCGTGACTCTCTCGACCACCGGAGCGGGCCCGACCGTGAGCCTGCTGGGCACCACCGCGCTGCTGTTCGAAGCGCCGGGCGCGATGGAGCTTCATTCGCAGCAGCGCATCTGGGCGCTCGCGCAGGAGGCTGCCGCCTGGCCCGAGGTGCGCGAGGCCGTCCCCGGCATGAACAACCTGATGCTGAGCTTCGTTCGTCCGCCGCGCGCGCTCGATGAACTGAAGGCACGACTGGCCGCCGCGTGGGAGGCCGTCGCCCCGCTCACGCGCGAAGGCCGCGTGGTCGAACTGCCGGTGCGCTACGGCGGCGCCGGAGGACCGCACATGGCCGACGTGGTGGCGCACACCGGCCTGTCGGTCGAGGAAATCGTCGAGCTGCACAGCGCGCCGCTCTACCCGGTGTACGCGCTCGGCAGCCATCCCGGCTACTGCTACCTCGGCGGCATGGACCCTCGCATCGCGACGCCGCGGCGCCCGGTGCCGGTGCTCAGCATTCCGGGGGGCGCGGTATCGATCGGCGGTGCGCAAACCGGCGTCTCGGCCTCGGCCGGGCCGAGCGGCTGGAACACCATCGGCTGCACCACGATGACCTTCTTCGACCCGGCGCGCGATCCACCGGCGACGCTGCAGCCGGGCGACCGCATCCGCTTCCTCGTCGAAGGGATCGAGCCATGATCGAGATCCTCTCCAACGCCGCCCTGGCCACCGTGCAGGACCTCGGGCGCCTGGGCAGCCTGCGCTTCGGCGTGGGTACCGCCGGCGCCATGGACGACCTCGCCCTGGCGGCGGGCAATCTCCTGCTGGGCAACGAGCCCGGGGCTGCGGGCATCGAGATCCCGGTCTTTCCGTTCAAGGTCCGCTTCGCCGAGGATTGCATCTTCGCGTTGACCGGCGCGGATTGCGGCGCGAAGCTCGATGCGGAAGCGCTGCTGCCGTGGTGGTCGCACCGGGCACGCGCCGGTCAGGTGCTGACGCTGGGCCTCCCGCAGGGCGCGCAGCGCGCGAGCCGCGCCATGCTGTGCCTGCCGGGCGGCATCGATGTGCCGCAGGTGCTGGGTTCGCGCAGTACCCAGATGCGCGGCGCCTTCGGTGGGCATGAGGGACGGGCCCTGCGCAAGGGGGATGTCCTGCGCGCCGCAGACCCGAAGCGCGCCTGTCGCACCGGCTTCGGACTGGTGCCGCCGGCCCTCGCCTTGCCCCTGGAACTCGACGGGCTGGTCGCGCTGCGGGTCTTGCCGGGCGCCGAGTACCCGGGTTTCGAGGCCGCCTCGCGCGAGGCCTTCTGGGCCGGTGAGTGGCGCATCACGTCACAGAGCGACCGCTATGGCTACCGGCTGTCCGGCGCGGCCTTGCGGCCGGTGGCACCGATGGAGCTGCGCTCGCACGGCATCGTGCCAGGCGTGATCCAGGTGCCTCACAGCGGGCAACCGATCATCCAGATGCGTGATGCACAGCCTTCGGGCGGCTACCCGAAATTCGGCACCGTGATCGAAGCCGATCTGTGGCGACTGGGGCAGGCGCCGATCGGCAGCCGGATCCGCTTCATCGAGACGAGCTGGGACGAGGCCGTGGCCGCGCTGGAACAGAAGGAAGCCTGGCTCGCGAAGGTGGCACGCATGGTGGCGCTGCAACGCAGCGGGCCGATGGGAGTCGCCGCATGAGGAAGGCGCCTCACGAGCTGCGTGAAATCGCCGGCTGGATGGCGGCGACGGACATCGGCTTCCTCGAACTGCGCATGCCGGACGCGATCGTCCGGCTGGGGCGCCGTGGCGACGAGGTCGTGACGCTGGACGACGGCCAGCGCGACGATGATGCGCCGGTCACGCCGCGGCCTGCCGCGACGAACCCGCCGCCACTCGACACCGTGACTTCCGCATCGGTCGGCGTGTTCCTTCATGCGCATCCGTGCGCGCCGGCGCCGTTCGCGCGCGCCGGCGTTCACGTGCGGGCCGGCCAGACGCTGGGGCTGCTGCGCATCGGCGTTCTGCTGCTGCCGGTGGCCGCCTCGCGCGCCGGCACCGTCGCCGCATTGCGCGTCGAGGACGGCGCGACGGTCGGCTACGGCGCCGCCCTGGTCGACCTGCATTCCCTCTGACGAAAAAGGACACCCGCCATGGACATGGACCTGAACACAGACCTGGGGGAAGGCTTCGGCCCCTGGCGCATGGGCGACGACGAAGCCTTGCTGGGCATCGTCTCGTCGGCGAACGTCGCCTGCGGCTTCCACGCGGGCGACCCGCAGATCATGGACCGCACCGTGCGCACGGCGCTCGAGCGCGGCGTCGACGTCGGCGCGCATGTCGGCTTCCCGGACCTGGCCGGTTTCGGCCGCCGCCCCCTGCAGATGGACACGCGCGAGCTCGTGGCGGCCGTCATCTACCAGCTCGGTGCCCTGGCCGGCATCGCACGCACCGCCGGGCACCGGATGACGCACATGAGCTTCCACGGCGCGCTCGGCAACATGGCGGCGGCGGATGCGGAATTCGCGGCGCCACTGGTGCGGGCGGTGGCGGACTTCGATGCGTCGCTGACGATCAGCTCGTCGGCGAGCCGGGCCATCGAGGATGCGGCCGAGCGCTGCGGGCTGCGCATCCGCACCACCTTCCTGGCCGACCGCGCCTGCGACGACAGCGGGCTGCTGATCCCGCGCAAGCTGCCGGATTCGGTGATCCACGACCCTGAGCAGGTGCTGGCCCGTGTCCGGCAATTGCTGGAGGAGGGGACCGTCACCACTTACGGCGGCCACAAGATCCCGATGCGCGTGCATTCGATCCTGGTCCACGGCGACACGCCCGGCGCCTTGGCGCTCGCGCGCGGGGTGCGCGAGGTGGTCGAGGCGCACGGCCGCGTGGTCCCTATCTCGCACCAGACCGCCTGAAGCGCACCCTCGAACAGGCACGGACATGGTGCTTACCCTGACCCGGCTCGCACCCTTCGAGGGCGACATAAGGGAGCCTTATCGCTCCACAGCCAATCCGTCTTGGCGCGCCGGACCTGCCGTCGATACAGTGAATTCAACGCGACCCGACAGCGCCTTCGACAGCGGTGAAACCGGGCGCCCTTCCACAGAAAGAAAGTGATCCCCATGCCCTTTTCCGACTACAAGACCGCCCTCGTGACAGGAGCCTCCTCCGGCATCGGCGCCGCCGTCGTCGAGCGCCTCTGCAAGGAAGGCCTGCAAGTCCATGCGCTGGCTCGCAGCGGCGACAAGCTGAAGGACCTCGCCGCGCGCACGGGCTGCATCCCGCACGCGATCGACGTGAGCGACCTGGCTGGCGTGACCGCGCTCACGAAGGAGGTCGCCTTCGACGTGCTCGTGAACAACGCGGGCGTCGACCGGCCGGGCTCGATCCTGAAGGCCGACGCCGAAGGGATCGACCTCCTGGTGGACGTCAATCTGCGCGCCGTCCTGCATCTCTGCCGGCTCGTGGTCCCGGGCATGGTGGCCCGCGACAACGGCCACGTCGTCAACATCAGCTCGATCGCCGCGGCCTACAACTTCGGCGGCAACAGCACCTACCACGCGACCAAGGCGGCTGTCAGCATGCTGTCGAGCCAACTGCGCGTGGACTGCTTCGGCAAGCGCGTGCGCGTGACCGAGATCTGCCCGGGCCGCGTCGCGACCGACATCTTCGCCCACGTCCACGGCGACTCCGAGGAGACACGCAAGCGCTTCGTCGAGGGCTACGAGCTGCCCGAGGCCGCGGACATCGCCAATGCGATCGCCTTCGCCATCGCGGCGCCGATCGCGGTGAACATCGGCCACATGGAAATCACGCCCACCCTGCAGGTGCCCGGCGGCCTTTCCACCGCCAAGCCGGAGACGGTGCGGGCCTGAGCAGGCCGCCCGACCACACCGAGAGCACCCCATGAAGGACTTCGACCTCCTCGCGATCCTGCTGAAGCCCGACTTCGGCGCGATGCTGCTGCACGGGATGGCGCTGACCCTGAAGATCGCGGTCGGCTCCTGGCTGCTCGCGATGTCGATCGCCGTCGTCCTGCTCGTGGTCCGGCTCAGCGCCAACCCGGTGGCCGAGCGCGCCGTGGCGGCCTACGTGTCCTACCACCGCAACGTGCCGACGCTCGTGCAGCTGATGCTCTGGTACTTCGGCATCTTCAGCCTGCTGCCGGACGCGGTGCAGGCCTGGCTGTCGAACAACAACGCCGAGGCGCTGATCTCGATCGTGGCGCTGGGCCTGTGCCAGGCGGCGTACTTCAGCGAGGACATGCGCTCCGGCCTGCGCGCCATCCCGCCCGGGCAGTCCGAGGCAGCGCGTGCGCTCGGCCACGGCTACATCGGCGCGATGCGCCACGTGATGCTGCCCCAGGCCGTGCGCAACGCAGTGCCGGCCCTGGTGAACCACAGCGTGTCGCTGTTCAAGAACAGCAGTCTCGCGATGGCCATCGGCGTGGCAGAACTGACCCATGCGGTCAAGGAGATCGAGAGCCAGAGCTTCCGCACCTTCGAGGCCTACAGCCTCGCGACGGTGATGTACCTGCTCGTTTCCATGCTCATCATGGCGGTCGGCGCGGCCATATCGCGCCACTATCGCGTTGCCGCGGCGAGGTGAGACATGTTCGGCATCTTCGACATCCTGCGCGACAACTGGCTGCTGCTGCTGGTCGGCCAGTACCCGAGCGGACCGCTGGGCGGCATCGTCGCCACGCTCATTCTCTCGGTGCTCGGCATCGTGCTGGCCTTCCCCGTGTCCGTGATGCTGGCGCTGGCGCGGCTGTCCCCGTGGCGTGCACTGCGTTTACCGGCCACCGTGCTCGTGTACGTCGTGCGCGGCGTGCCGCTGCTGATGGTCATCCTGTGGGTGTACTTCCTCGTGCCGCTGCTGATCGGACGGGAGGTGTCGGGCTTCACGACGATGCTGTGCACGCTCGTGATCTACGAGGGCGCCTACCTGTCGGAAGTGGTCCGCGCCGGCATCCAGGCGCTCCCGAAGGGGCAGACCGAGGCGGCCCGCGCCCTCGGCCACAGCCACCTGGGCACCATGGCCTACGTGATCCTGCCCCAGGCCCTCTACAACATGCTGCCGAGCATGCTGAGCCAGTTCATCTCCACCATCAAGGAGACCACGCTGGGCTACGTGATCAACGTGCAGGAACTCACCTTCGCCGCGAACCAGATCAACAACCAGCTGCTGACCAAGCCGTTCCAGGTGTTCTTCATCCTCGCGATGACCTACTACGTCGTCTGCTTCAGCCTGACCCAACTGGCGCAATGGCTCGAGCGGCGCATCGCCCACAAGCGGCTCGGCAGCGCGACACCGGCCATCTCGGACGACGGCCTGCCGCTGCCACCGGTGGCGGCCAACCCCTGACACCGCGATGCGACGGTGAACGAAACCCACAACGGAGACAGAACCATGGACACCCTTGAACAACCCGGCGCACGGCTGAAGAAGCCGCGCGAGGACGACACCATGATCCTGTTCTCCAACATCAACAAATGGTATGGCGCGTACCAGGCGCTCGCCGACGTCAATGCCGAGGTCCGGAAGGGCGAGGTGGTCGTGGTCTGCGGCCCTTCGGGCTCCGGCAAGTCGACCCTGATCCGCACGGTCAACCGGCTCGAGGAGATCAAGTCGGGGCAGCTGCTGTTCGATGGCCACGACATCCATGCGCCGATGAGCAGCCATGCGTTGAACAAGCTGCGCAGCCGCATCGGCTTCGTGTTCCAGAGCTTCAACCTGTTCCCGCACCTGTCCGTGCTCGACAACATCATGCTGTCCCCGGTGCGCGTGCTCGGTGTGAAGCGCAGCGATGCCAAGGCCCGGGCCGGCCAGCTGCTGGAGCGCGTGGGCCTGTCGAACAAGGCCAATTCCTATCCGGCGCAGCTGTCGGGCGGCCAGCAGCAGCGCGTCGCGATCGCCCGCGCCCTCGCGATGGAGCCCCCCGCGATGCTCTTCGACGAGCCGACCAGCGCGCTGGACCCCGAGATGGTCGGCGAGGTGCTCTCGGTCATGCGCAGCCTGGCCAACGAGGGCATGACCATGATGTGCGTCACCCACGAGATGAACTTCGCGCGCGAGGTGGCCGACCGCGTCTGGTTCATGGACGCCGGCCGCATTCTCGAGAAGGCCGATCCCGAGACCTTCTTCACCCGCCCCCAGCATCCGCGTGCGCAACGCTTCCTGTCCGACCTGCGCGCGCACTGACCCGACCGACTTGCCCGTTTTCTTCTCCACCCGATCGTCTTCCCAGGAGTTCCCCATGTCGAAAGCCAATGTCACTCGTCTCGCCGCCCTCGCCGCGGCCCTCTGCGCATGCCCGCTCGCGGCCCAGGCCGACCAGTGGAGCGACATCAGTGCGCGCAAGGAACTCAAGTGCGGCACCTTCGCCGACGTGCCACCCTTCGCAGCACCGGATCCCAAGACCCGCGAGATGGTGGGCCACGACGTCGATCTCTGCAACGCGATCGCGAAGGAACTGGGACTCACGGCCAAGGTCACACCGCTGTCGGTCGAGGCGCGTGTGCCCGAGGTCAAGCTCGGTCGCGTCGACGTGACCATCGCCAACCTGGCCTACACCAAGAGCCGCGGCGAGCAGATCCAGTTCAGCGACCCGTACTACGTCGCCAAGGAAATGCTGGCGGTGAAAGCCTCCGATCCAGGCACAACCAAGGCCGACTTCAAGGGCAAGCGCCTGAGCTCGACCAAGGGCTCGACCTCGGAGCTGTCGATCAAGATGAACGGCTCCGAACCCGTGACCTTCCAGGACACCGGGTCCGCCTTCATGGCCGTCCAGCAGAACAAGTCGATGGGCATGGTCGCCAACACCATGACGATCACCAAGCTGGTCAACCAGTCGAAGACCGAAGGCGTCGCGCTCAAGATGATCAAGGAGCCGATGGTCCTGCAGCCGATCGGCATCGGAATGAAGAAGGACGAACCGGCGTTGCTGGCCAAGGTGAACGAAGCGCTCTACGCGCTGGAGAAGAAGGGCGAACTCGACAAGCTGTGGAACAAGTGGCTCGGCCCGAACACCGAGTACAAGATGACGCGCGAGGAAAAAGTCACGCCACTGGCCGACCTGAAGTTCGAGCTGCTTCCCTGAGCGCCCGCCCGCTGGCCCGGCGCCGCTGGCGCTGACGCCGGCCAAGCGGCCATGACTACGCCAAAGGTCTGATCCTCCTCCCGGGGGATGTGCAAATGCGACGGCATCGCTAGAGTCATCCTCGTGAACGCGAAGCGCAGACAGCGGGAGGCGCAGATGACATCGAATGCTCAAGCCCATGGCAACGGGTGGTCACGCCCAGGCCGCCCTGCGTGGCGCGCGGGATGCGCGATCTTCGTGCTGGCACTCACCCCCCTGGCAGCGAGCGCCGAGCCCGGCGCGGAGCAGCAGCCTGCCGCATCGATGGACGATCTCAAGGGCGTCTACCTTGCCTGCGATCGCGCGGCGACGCACGCGGTGCTCGACGTCGCGGCCGCCACTTTCTGCTCGCGCTACGCCGAGGAACTGCTGCAGCGCGGCTTCGCCGGCGATTTCGACATGCTGCTCCGGTGGTGGCGCGAGGCGAAGGAGGCGGCCATGGCCAAGTACGGCGCGGAGCCTGCGAAAGGATCGGCGGAGACAGACCTGGCGGCGCAGACGCGCCGACGCTAGCGCCCGTCATCCATTCAGCCCCGCGATCGATGCCGCCCAAGTGCACGGCGCCCAGCAAGGCGGCGACGCTCTCGTCGCAGCGCGTGACGATCGCGCGGTAGCGTCAAGCGCGCCATCGCCGGCACCTGGGCCAGTGCGCCACTTGACATGCAGGTATTTGCCTGCATATCATCCCTCCACGCACACACACAACGAATGGACGCTGACAAGGTTTTCAAGGCGCTGGGCGACCCGACACGCAGAAAGCTGCTGGACCGGCTGTACGAGAGGAACGGGCAGACGCTGGGCGAACTTTGCGAGCACCTGGACATGGCGCGGCAATCGGCCACCCAGCACATCGGGATCCTCGAGGCGGCCAATCTGGTGAGCACGGTCTGGCGTGGCCGGGAGAAGCTGCATTTCATCAACCCGGTGCCGCTGCACGAGGTGTACGAGCGGTGGGTGCGGAAATTCGAACGCCAGCGGCTCGGCCTGCTGCACGACCTGAAGAAGGAACTCGAAGGAGAGTAACAGTGAGCAATGAGAAGACCCGCTTCGTCTATGTGACCTACATCCGCTCGACGCCGGAAAAGGTGTTCGAGGCCCTCACGAAACCGGAGATCGCGCGGCGCTACTGGGGCCACGAGAACGTCTCCGACTGGAAGCCCGGATCGACCTGGGAGCACGTGCGTGCCAACGAGCAGCGCACGGTCCAGGTGGTCGGCAAGGTCGTCGAGGTCGCGCCGCCGACGCGCCTGGTCATCACGTGGGCGAACGCCTCGCAGGCCGCCGATCCGGCCAGCTACAGCCGCGTGAGCTTCGACGTCGCAGCCTACGAGGAGATGGTGCGGCTGACCGTCACCCACGACGAACTCGAGGCCGGCAGCGGGATGGCCAAGGGCATCCAGCAGGGCTGGCCGATCGTGCTTTCCAGCCTGAAGTCCCTGCTGGAAACGGGGCAGGGCATGGATGTCTTCGCCAAGCCCCACGTGGCCTGATCTTTCGGCCTGAATCGGGAGTTGTTCATGACCCAGCCCTACACCGGCGGATGCGCGTGCGGCGCGATCCGCTATGCAACCCGGCACGCGCCCCTGTTCCAGAACCACTGCCAGTGCCGCGACTGCCAGCGACGCAGCGGCACCGGGCACGGCTCCTACCTGACCTTTCCCGCGCGCGCCGAGATGACGATCACCGGCGAGGCGACGCACTGGCAGGTCGCGGGTGACAGCGGCAACACGAAAGTCCACGCCTTCTGCCCGGTCTGCGGAACGCCGGTCTACCTGCGCTTCGTCGCGATGCCGGACCTGATCGCGGTCCCCGCGGGCAGTCTGGACGACCCGGACCGCTTCGTGCCACAGGTCCTCACCTACAGCGTCCGCGGGTTGGCCTGGGACGCCATCGATCCTTCGTTGCAGGCATTCGATCGGATGCCGTCCGGCTAGGGCCCGTCAACAGCGGTAGAGCGAATCGCGATGACCGTTGCCCACGCCTATCGCTTCCAGAACGCCCACCAGGCGGCCCGCGGCCTGGCTGGAGCTCGCAGATCCGCACCCAGGGTCGACAACGCGCCTTGTCGGCGACGAAGCTCCCGCTCCAGCACATGCGCATGGCCGTTGGCTTCCTGCTCGCCCTGCAGTGCACGACGGCGCCACTCGGCGGCCTGTCGGGCCAGCTCTTCGTCGCTGAGGCTCTCGGGATCGGTTGGCATGCCAGCGATTGTGATGCAACCGTGCGCTTCCGAGGCCGGGACATACGCGGGGTGCCCCTAGCGCGGTGCCGCGAAAGCGAGGGGAATCGATGTCTGCTCGTCGTGGTGACTCACCTCCAGATTTCCGGCGGCCGTGCCATGCGGAATCACGAACAGCACCGTACCCTCCTTGGCCGAGCGAGCGCGCACCAGTTCGTTGAGATCGCTCTCGGGCGCCGTGGGAACGCCATCGACCAGGAGCCGGAACGATCTGTCCCAGAAGTTGGTGTCGTAGGCATCGTTGTTCATCATGCGCAGCCGGATCCGCAATGCATCCTTCTCGGAGGTTTGCGGCGAGACCTCCGCCGAAAGCAGCGTGAAGGTCACCAGGCCGAGCTTGTAGTCGCGCATCGCGGGCAGTGTCACGGCGTGGCTCGTCCGGCTTGACGAAGCCGGCGCCGCAGCCACGGCTGGAGCCTGCCACGATGAGGACGCGGGCGCAGTCACGCTCGGGGGTTGCGCGGGCGGCGGCGACCCGATCCAGCCCGCCTGCTTGAACGCCACCACCAGCCCCGCGATCGCGGTGATCGCCGCCGTCAGGCTGGTGATGATCCCCGGCAAGGTCTGCCACCAGGTCTTGGGTTTCTCTTCGTCTGCCATGAGGGATCCTTCCTCGTGATACCTATGGACCAGGCATTCTGATGCGGCGACCCGCGACTGTCACCCGCGCCCCCGCGCATTGCCAAAGCTCGATGCCGACCCGCACAATGCGCCGGCCTCGCAACGCTGTTCCGATGGAGCCTGCGAAGTGGTCCATCCGGGCCTCGATCGCCACCGGCATTGTCAAAGGACGAGTTCATGAATTCGCGCTACTTCACGTTGATCGTGTCGCTCCTGATGTCGGCCCTGCTGGGCGCCTGCGCGAATGCGCCTGGCTCGACACCCCGGGACTCGCTCGCTCGCATCGGGCAGACCCAGACCCTCAAGCTGGGTTATCGGGAGGACGCCAAGCCCTTCTCGTTCAAGGGCGCGGACGGCGCACCGACGGGCTATTCGGTCGAACTGTGCAAGCGCGTGGCCCACTCACTGCAATCGCAGCTCAAGCTTGCCAAGCTCGATGTCCAGTGGATCCCCGTGACCGCGACGACCCGCATGCAGGCCGTGAATGACGGCAGCGTCGATCTCGAATGCGGCACCACCTCACGCACGCTGAGCCGCGAACAGCAGGTCGACTTCAGCAACCCCATCTGGGTCGAAGGCGCCTCGTTCGTCGCGCTGGCATCCTCGCCCATCGGCCGCACGCTCGACCTCAACGGAAAGCGGGTCGGCGTGATCCAGGGCACCACGACCGAGCAGGTGCTCCAGGGCCTGTCCGCGCGCGGCATCGTGCCGGTCTTCGTGACGGTGCAGACCCACACGGACGGCATTGCCGCAGTGCGTGACGGTCGGGCCGATGCCTACGCCACCGACCGCCTGATCCTGGTCGGTGAGGTCACGGGTGGCCCGGCCGGTGCGACGCTGCGACTCAGTGATGACTATCTCTCGATGGAGACCTATTCGCTGATGATGCGGCGGGACCCGGACCTGCGGCTCGCCGTCAACCGTGCCCTGGCTGAAACCTACCGCAGCGGCGAGATCGTCAAGGTGTTCCGGCAGAGCTTCCCGGCGGGCACCGCGCCGTCGCCGTTGATCGAGGCCGTGTACGTGCTCAATGCATTGCCGGAATAGGGAGCGTGCGAAGTCCGGGCCCGTGTCCCGGTTCTTCCCCCGAAATTCCTGGATGTGCCTCAGGGCGTGACGCCATGACAGCCGGTCTGTCGATGCCGCGGCACGATGCGGCGACAATGGGCGCTTCGAGGCCAGGGGTGTGACGGTCGTGAATCCCCTGGGCGACCTGACGGGGCGTCCTGGCGCAACGTGGACCGCACGGCCCCGCACGGCGCGAGGGGACGCCCTGGCCTTTGCCACCCGATCCAGCGGCCAAGCACGGCGCATGGCCGGTCCTCGTCGTGAGGCTCGGCCATCGTGGCGAGGCCCATCGCCGAGCTCTCCCCGAACTCCGGGCAATGGCCGGCATCATTTTTCAGCAACCAAGGCAATTCATCATGATCCCATCTTCCACCGCGACCCCGGCAGCGCCTGTCTCCGCGTTTCTCCCGGAAGCATCGAGCCGGACCCGGGCGCCCGCGGCGCCCCACGCGGCCGGGCGAGACCGACAACCCAGGGAGCCCCTGCCGCTTGCCAAGACGACCTTCCACGGAGCCAACCCGTGGGCCGCCCTGCACCTCGCCGCGGATGCCGCTGCGGACACGGTGCCCCGCACGCGGACCAAGGCAGCGACCAAGGCCAAGAGGCCCCAAAGTAGCTCCTAGGTCGAAGGCCGCGGCCCGCGCCGGATCAGGACGTCTTCTTCCGCAGCAGCTGGCCGAGCCGTGTCCGCGGCGTGGTCGGCATCGCCCTCTTGCCGGCGCGGTAGGCATCGCGCTGCACCTGCAGCGCGGCGGCCAGCGCCGCGACGCTGGCGCTGTCATAGCGCCAGATGCCCGTGACCGCGAAATGGGCTGCCTTCGGCGTCACGCGGATGTCCTGGGCGCCGATGCTCTGCAGGATCTCCGACCGCGCCTTGGCCAGCAGAGCCTCGCGTCCGTCGAAGTCGGCGATCTCGCGGCTGAGCTCGATGCCGATCGTATGGATCGACGGGTTTCGCTCGGCGATGAAGCTGACCACCTCCGCCAACACCAGTTTCGGCAGTGCACCGATCCGGAAGCCCTGAAAGTCGACGGTCATGAAGTTCTCGATCAACACCTCGGTTCCATCCGGACTGAGCGTCACGGACTGCACGCGTCCGATCAAGGTCTGCCCATCGAACACGTCGACCGGGTCGCCCAGGACGTAGTTGCGGCCGTCCGGGCCGGTGAGGCGCAGGCCGTCCCCGGTCATTCGACGCGCAGTCCGAATCCGCGTCCCTCGCCGGCCCGGTCATGGCGCGCGATCGAGGCTTCGGCTGCGCTTCGGAGGTTCATCGTGGTGGTCATGCGCCGAGCTTAGCCGGCTCGGGCCGCCCGCCGTCCGGCCGGATCGAAGCGCGACCCGGCCCTGTGAAGCATTTCGCACTACGGCGACGTTTCGGCGTCCGCTTCGGGCGGCGGCGTCACGCGAGGGCGTGCTCCGCGTCCATTCGAACGCCCGTGGTGGGGTCGAACATGTGCACCGCACCCGGCTTCGGCCGCACGTGGAGCACCTCGCCCGGCGCCACGCCCAGGCGCTCGTGGAACAGGGCGATCACCGGCGTGTCGCCCAGGCGCAGGCTGAGTTGCGTCTGCGACCCCAGCGGCTCGACCAGCAGCACCTGCGCTGGCACGCCTTCGCCCGCGCTGCAGATCTCGAAGTGCTCGGGCCGGATGCCGCAGATGGCCTCGCGTCCCGCACGAATCCGGGTTGCAGTCGGTGGCAGAGGCAGCACGACGCCGGTGGCCGCAAAGCCCTCTGGGGTGTAGCGGCCCGGGATGAAGTTCATCGCGGGCGAGCCGATGAAGCCGGCCACGAACTGGTTGGCAGGGCGGTCGAAGAGCTCGAGCGGCGAGCCGACCTGCTCGACCCGGCCCGCATGGAGCACGACGATGCGGTCGGCCATCGTCATCGCCTCGACCTGGTCGTGCGTGACATAGACCGTGGTGGTCTGGAGCCGCTGGTGCAGGCCCTTGATCTCGCCGCGCATGACGATGCGCAGCTTCGCATCCAGGTTGGACAGAGGCTCGTCGAACAGGAACACCTGCGGGTTGCGCACGATGGCGCGCCCCATGGCGACGCGCTGGCGCTGGCCGCCGGAGAGCTGGCGCGGATAGCGCTCGAGCAATGGCGCCAGCCCCAGGATGTCGGCCGCCCATCGCACGCGCTCGGCGATCTCCGATTTCGGCCGGCCGCGGTGCTCCAGCGAGAAGCCCATGTTCGCCGCCACCGTCATGTGCGGATAGAGCGCGTAGTTCTGGAACACCATCGCAATGTCGCGGTCCTTCGGGTCGAGGTCGGTCACGTCGCGCCCGCCGATGTGGATGCGGCCGTGCGTGACGGCTTCCAGCCCGGCGATCATGCGCAACAGCGTCGACTTGCCGCAGCCCGAGGGCCCGACCAGCGCCACGAACTCGCCGTCGTGGATGTGCAGGTCCAGCCCGTGGATCACCTGCACGGCGCCAAAGCGTTTCTGGATGCGGGAAAGTAGGACTTCAGCCATGAATGGGGTTCGGATGGGGTCGCTCAGCCCTTGAGCCCCGTGTGGGCCAGGCCTTCGACGAACTGCTTCTGCGCGAGCACGAAGACGATCAGTACCGGCAGCGCCGTCAGCGTGGCGGCGGCGAGCTGGATGTTCCACATCGGCCCGCCGTAGGCGTCGGTGTACTGCGTGAGCGCCTGCGGCAGCGTGAACTTGGATGGCGTCGACAGGAACACGATCGGCTCCAGGTACAGGTTCCAGCTGTGCAGGAAGGTGAAGATCGCCACCGACGCCAGGGCCGGGCGCGCCAGCGGCAGCGCGATGGTGCGGAAGATCTTGACGCGCCCGAGGCCGTCGACCCGCGCGGCTTCTTCCAGCTCCTGCGGCAGCGCGATGAAGAACTGGCGCATCACGAAGGTCGCGAACACGCTGGGCGCGCCGAAGACCGGAATCAGCACCAGCGGCCAGTGGGTGTTGACCCAGCCGAGCTTCAGGAACATCCGGAACAGCGGCACGATGGTCACTTCGGACGGGATCAGCAGCCCGGTCAGCACGACGAGGAACAAGGCATTGGCGCCAGGGAAACGGATGCGCGCAAAGGCATAGCCGGCCATCGACGAGATGGCGAGCGTGGCGGCCGTCACCACGGCGGCGATCCAGGCCGAGTTCCAGTACTGCTGCGCGAACGGCTGGATCGTGAACACCTGCCTGTAGGTGCTCCAATCCGGCTGCGCCGGAAAGAGCTGCGGCGGAAACACGAAGATGTCGCTGATCGGCTTGAGCGACGACGTCACCATCCACCAGGTCGGGAACACGAAGGGGATGAGCAGCACGCACAGCAGCCCGTACAGCGCGACCTTGCTGCGCGCGGAGGTCTCACTGTTCATGGAAGACGAACTTCTTGCGCATCTGCCACTGGGCCAGGGTCAGCAGCGCCACGATCGCGAACAGCACGATCGCCAGGGTCGAGCCATAGCCGAAGCGATGGAACTGGAAGGTCTGCTGGTACAGGTAGTACACCAGCACCGTGGTCGACACCCCCGGCCCGCCTTGCGTCAGCACGGCGATCTGTGCGAACACCTGCAGCGAGCCGACGATCGTGATGATCGAGGTCAGCAGGATCGTGGGACTGATGAGCGGGAGCGTGATGCGACGGAACTGCTTGAAGCGCGGCGCGCCGTCGATGCGCGCCGCCTCGTACAGCTCGCGCGGCACGCCTTGCAGCGCCGCCAGGAAGAGCACCATGTTGAGCCCCACGTTCTTGAACACCTGCACCACGATCACCGAGACCATCGCCGTGGTGGGTGTGCGCAGCCAGTTCGGCCCTTCGACGCCCAGCAGCCCGAGCATGCCGTTGATGCCGCCGTTGTGCTGCAGCAGGAAACCCCAGACGATGGTCCATGCCACCAGCGAGACCACCACGGGCGAGAAGAACAGTGTGCGGAACACCGTGATGCCCGCCAGCTTCTGGTTCAGGAGCACCGCCAGCAGCAAGGCGAGGCCCAGGTTCAGGACCACCAGCCCGCCCGAGAACAGCGCCGAGGCCAGCAGCACGCCGGGCAGTTGGGGGTCGCTCAGCAACTGCTCGTAGTTGCGGGTGCCGGTGAAGTTGAAGGTGTTGGCCAGGACGTTCCATTCGTGCAGCGAGTACCAGAACACCAGCACCAGTGGCACGAGCACGAACACGAACGTGCCCGCCAGTTGCGGTGCGACGAACAGCAAGCCCGCGACGCTGTCGCGCCGCGCGATCGTCCAGAACGGCCGCGGCGTGGTCGCGGGCAGCGCGGACGCGGGATCGGGTGGGCGGGCCATGGTGCGGCTCTGCGGGGCGTGAAGCACTTGCAGCGGCGCCTATTGCGCGAGCAGCGGGCCGATCTGGGCGCAGATCGCGCGCGTCGCCGCCGGGATGTCGGCCTTCGGTTGCCACACGGCATCGAGGCCGGAACGCACCATCTGCTGCAGGCGCGCGAAGTCCGTGTGCGCCGGCATCACCTTGCCGGTCGCGATGCCCGAGACCACGACCTTGTCGAGCTGGGCCGGCGAGAGCAGGGCGTTGGTCTTGCCGAGCACTTCGGCGTTGAGCAAGGACTTGCGCGCCGAGGGGAAGAACTGCGCCAGCTTGGCCGAATTCTCCGGGTTGGTCATGTAGCCGACGAAGGCCGTCGCCAGGGCCGCGTCCTTGCCCGCCTTCAGCACGCCGATGCCGGCCTGGCCGACGATCGCGTAGTCGCCCGTCGTGCCCCTGGGCAGCGGCACCAGGTCCCAGTCGAAGCGCTTGTCCTTGGGCAGCAGCGAGGCACGGCTGATCTGCGTGATCGTCATCGCGGCGTCACCCGCGAAGAAGTCGACGTTCTGGCCCGGTCCGGGGATCGCCTTCTTCACGAAGATCGCGTCGTGAATGAATCCCAGGGCATCGACCATGGGCTTGTCGGTGAAGGTGCAGCGCTTGCCATCGGCGCTCCAGGGCGACGCGCCCCACGCGTTCCACACCGAGGACAGGTACTGCCAGGCCTGGTAGTTGAAGTCGCGCACCACCAGGCCGCCCTTGCCGCCCTGCGCGACGGCCTGCGCCGTCGCGATCGCATTGGGCCAGGTCCATTGCCCGGCGGCGATGAGTTCCGCCGGGGTCTTGGCGCCGGCCTTGCGGACGAGGTCGTTGTTGACGAACACCGCGAAGGGCGAGGTCGAGAAGGGATAGGCGTAGAGCACGCCGTCCCTGGACCAGCGCTCGGTGGCCGACGGGGTGATCTCGCCCAGGCCGTAGCCCGGCGTGGCGGCCAGCGCCTTGGTGAGCGGCACGAGGGCGCCCGAGTTGACGAAGTCATAGGCGCTGGTCTCGAAGATCCAGGCCATGTCGGGGGCGTTGCCGCCGGCGATCTGCGTGGTCAGGGCGGTGGTGTAGTTCTCGAAAGGCAGCGACTCGAAGCTGACCGTGACCTCGGGGTGCTCCTTCCTGAAGCCCTCGGCGATGCCGTTGAAGAGCTTCAGGTGCGCCTCGTTGGCGCTCCAGATGGTCATGCGCAGCTTGGTCTCGGCCGAGGCGCCGGCCGCGAGGCCCAGCGACAGGGCCAGGCCCGCGGCGATGGCGCGGAGCGGGACGGACTTCTTGCGTTGGAACATGGCGGGTCTCCTTGGTCTTGTCGGTGATGCGGTCGGTGGCTCGGTCGGTGTCTCAATAGGCGCGCACGTCGGGCCAGCGCGTCTGGACGCCGGCGCGCGCGAGCAGCGCCTGGAAGTCGGCGAGTCGCGCGTCGTCGGCCTGCACCTGGTGCGGCGTCACGTGGTGGTCGAGGCAATGGGCGGCCAGCATCCCGGCCACTTCGCCCACGTTCCATTCCACCGGATGCAGCCGGTAGCAGCCGTTGGTGATGTGGGTGGTGGCCATGTTCTTGCCGCCGGCCAGCAGGTTCGTCATGCGGCGCGGCAGCAGGGCGCCGAGCGGAATCTCGAAGGGGCAGGACGGCACGTCGATGTAGTTGTCGCCGCCGGTGGAGGGGTGCAGGTCGATGCGGTACATGCCCACGCCCACGCTGTCGCGGTAGCGCACGGCACCCTGGTCGCCGCGCACGGCATGCGACAGGTGCTGCTCGACGACGCGCGTCACGCCCAGGATGCGGCGACTCTCGCGGATGTAGGGCGCCATCGCCAGGCCGTGCGCCGTGCCCGTGACGTCGCCGCGCAGCCGCAGTCCCGTAAAGCCGGCGCCGCCGTCGGCGCGCGGGGCCTCGGTCTGCAGCCAGTAGAAGACCGCATGCGACAGTTCGGCCGCCGACTGGAGGTGGCGCGCTTTCTCGTGCTCGGACACATCGAGGATCGAGCCCTCCATGTAGTCGATCATGGGCCAGTTCACCAGGCAGATGTCCGAGCCGTAGGCGCCCGGCGTGAAGTTGCGCCGCGCCGCGATGCGCCTGAACGTCCACAGGTTCTGGTCGCCGCCGCTCTTGCGCTGGTCGGCATCGACGCGCAACGGATCGTCATCCGGGTTGGGAGTGAAGGAGCGCTCGGTGATCTCCAGGGTGCGCGGATTCGGCGCCTTGAAGCCCAGCAGCGGACCGCCCCAGAAGTGCGGCTGGTAGGCGCGCCAGAAGTCATAGTTGCGCGGCTTGTCGATGGTCTGGTCGCCGTCGACGTGGTCGATCGCGAAGCAGATCGACACCGCCTGCACGTTGTGCGGCTGCGCCGTGGCCGGCGCGCTGGGCTCGCCCGTGTCGGATCGGCTTTCGAAGCCGGTCACATAGTCGCAGCCCGTCAGCGGCAGCAGGTCGCCGAGTTCGGTCGCGTCGATCACGAAGGCGGCGGCCACCGTGATCTCGTCGCCGGTGTCGCGATGGCGCAGCGTCACCGCGCGCACCGTGTCGCCCGCGACGTCGGCCGCGACGGGGCGGCAGGGTTGCAGGACCGTCAGGCGGCCGGCGCCGCGATAGGGCGCCAGCATGGCTTCGAGCACCGCCAGCCCCACCCGCGGCTCGGCGCAGATGCGGCTGACCCAGCCCGCGCCCGGGTTGAGCTCGTCCCACGCGCGGCTGGCCGCGGTGAGCGGGTAGTGGTCGCGGTAGTAGCGTCGAATGCCGTCGCGCAGCGCGCGATAACGGCGCGTGACGCCGAACTGCTCGACCCAGCTGTGCTCGTCCGGCGGCACCGCCTGGCTCGTGAGCTGCCCGCCGATCCAGTCGTACTCCTCGCTCATCACCACCGTCCGGCCCGCCTCCAGCGCGCCCAGCGCCGCGGCCACGCCGCCCAGGCCGCCGCCGACCACCAGGATGTCCGTCTTCATTTCTCGCATGCTGTGTCGTTCCAGATGGATGAGTTCAGGGTGAGTTCAGGACGGCTTCGCGGGGCCGAGGGTTTCGCCGCGGATCGGCTCGCAGGGCAGCAGCACCTGTTGCACCGCTTGCGCCATGCCGCCTTCGACGCGTCGCACGAGCATCGCGGTGGCCTGGCGGCCCATCTCCTCGCGCGGCACCCCGAACGACGCGAAGCGCGTGCCGCTGCCTTCGGTGCGGATGTGCGAACCCAGCGCCACCACCGAGCAATCGGCCGGCAGACCCAGCCCGCGCGCCTTGGCTGCGCGCTCGAGGCGCACCGCGTCGGCCAGTTCCACGCAGAACGCCACCGTCGCGCCACTGGCGAGCAGCGCATCGAGCAGTTGGCCCTCGTCAGCCGGCGGCTCCGGCAATTGCAGGACCAGTTCGAGGTCGTCGCCCAGCGCGGCCGTGAAGCCCTTCCACCGATCCAGCGGCGATTCCGCGGGGCCCGTCGACCCGAGATAGGCCAGACGCCGATGCCCCAGTTCGCGGGCCTGCCGCACCAGCGCGCCGGTGGCCGTCGCGTAGTCGCCGCCCACGAAAGGCACGGACCCGCCCGCATCCTCGCGTCGGCCGATCGCGACGAAGGGATAGTCGCCCGCCACCAGCCGCGCGAGCTCGGTCCGGTCGAAGGTCTTGCCCAGCACGATGCAGCCATCGGCGATGCGCAGACGGCTCTCCTCGGCGAAGATCTTGCGCTGCGCGCCTTCCCCTGCGCCGGTCAGCAGCAGCAGGTCGTAGCCCTGGGCCTGCGCCTCCTCCTCGATGCCGAACAGGAAGGGCAGGAAAAAGTCGGCGTGCGCGTTCGGAAACGCCGGCTCGTAGGTGAACACGGCCAGGATCCGGTTCGAACCCCGGGCCATGCGGCGGGCGATCGGATCGGGCACGTAACCGGTGTCGCGAATGATCTTCTGCACCCGCTCGCGCGTTTCCGGCGGGATGCGCGCGAGCGCGTTCTCGGCGCCGTTGAGGACCAGGGACACCGTGGCCTGGCTCACGCCGGCGAGCTTGGCAATGTCTTGCTGGGTGAGGCGGCGGGCAGCGGGCATGGTTGCTGATGCGTATTACCAATTTGCTAATGCGCATTATCAGGAATTCATCACGGCATTGGCGCCGGCCGGAGGGGAGGGATTTCCCGCGGGCCACGGACTTGGCTCGACGACGCGGCTGCTTCGCCGATTAAACTAACGTACTACTCTGGATCCTCGGTCGACCCGGATCGCCCAGCGGGACGCTCGCATGAGGATTTGCTTTTTCCAATACGAATTGACTGTTTTGCGTACGCCCCCCGGAACTCAGGTCTCATCCTTCATGGACACCGGCGAACTCGGCCTCGTCGCCGAGCCACCGAGCGCGCACGCGTATCACTGGGGGGCTGAATCGGACGCGGAGCCGGCGCAGCTGTCGCCCACCGACCTGCACCAGCGCCTGCTCGCCAACTGCAGGGATGAAATTCACTTCAGTTTCATGTGGCGTGTCGCCAGCGTTTCGGTTCCCTTGCTGCTGGCGATGTCGATCTGGGTGATTCTGAATCCGTGATCGGGAAGCTTCACAGCTGCTGAGGCGCTGGCCCACCTGGAACGGTCGATCGGCATGCTGCTTCGCGTCGTGCGCGAGCAGCTCAACCTCGAAGTGGTCTTCGTCGGCGAGTTGGTCGGCGGCGAGCGCGTGTTCCGCCACATCTCGGCGAGGGCGCCAAGGAGCCCGTGGTCAAGGTCGGCCAGTCGCACCCCCTGGACACGACCATCTGCCAGCGCATCATCGAGGGGCACATGCCGCAACTGCTCAGGAGTGTCGCGCAGGAGCGCGCGCTATGAACTGCCGGCGTACTAAGCGCGATGTGCGGCGGCTCCAGATGGCCGCGGGCGCCGCGGCCCGCCTGCTGGCGCAGGCCGAGGGCCACGATGTCGATCGGTCACTCGATCCGCTGAACTGACCACGGCGCAGCCGACGACCCTGTCGGTTCCCTCAGAGCGCCCCGCACAGGGCAAACGCATAGGCGGCATCGTCCGCGGCCACGAAGCCGGGTTGAGCAGGAAGGCGGAGGTCCGCGCTGGACGCCGGCAGCGGCGCGGTGGATGGCTCGTTCGAGAAGCGCCTGAAAACGCCTTCGCGCTTCGAGCCGACGGCCACCGACTTCGAGGAGGACCTCACCGTGATGTCCTTGATGCGCTTCCTGTCGTGACGAACGATGGCCTGTCTGTCGCCGTCCACGACGCACAGCGTACCCCGCTCGGTCTCCAGGACGTCGCGAAACTGATCCCACACCATCGGGACGGAAGGCTTGATGCCGGCGAGCTCGCACCCTGTGCGCTGCGCGAAGGCCGCGAGCTCCTTGGGCAGGTCGATCGGCACGCAGGAGACGAGTTGCCCGTTGTCGTCCGAGGGCGTCGAGAAGTAGAAGGCCGAAGAGGTCGCCTCCTGGTCAAACAACTGCTCGAAGCGCGCGCGGGCGTAGGCATCCCGCAGGCCCCGATCGATCAGGGCCGGCGACCACGGCAGCACGAAGTACTGCGTTTCGCCGGCACCGATGATCCATGTCAGCGCCCGACCGGCCGGGCCCTGCGCGATCCACGCGGCGAGCGCCTCCATGGCCCGGCCCCGATCGCCAGCGTCGAAGTCGAAGTGCGCCTTGCGGGTGATCAGCGGTCGCAGCCACAGCCGCGTCACCTCGCAGGCGATCAAGGTGCCCGGCGCGAGATGCACGCGTATTTCTTCGCGACCAAGGAACGACGTCATGGGCATGGGTCCGTGCACTGATCAGGCGTTGCGGCAGGCCTCGTCACATGCCCATGCGAAGGCCGGCGAATCACCTCCACGGCATCGGAACGCTTCGCACGCAACGCAACGAGATTCATGCCTCGATTGGAGGCGAGGGCGCGCCACGGGATAACTAGCAATAGTGGTAGGTTGGCTGCGAAAACCGCATCACGCGCGACCGCTCTGTGACAAAGTACCGGCGAGCCTCTTTGGCAACGCATCGCCCAGCGGGCGTCGGAAGGCGAGCCAGAGGCCTGGAAGGGGATGGACAGGAACATCCGCCGGGCTCGCCGCCGACCGGCACGGTCGTCGACGCGGGGAGCCGCCGGGGATCAGTTCAGCAGCCCTGCCATGAGAGCCTGAACCACGGCGGCTGTCTTGTTCGCCGCCTTCATTTTTAGAACCGCGTTCTTGATATGAAAGTTGACCGTTGGAATCGAGATGGAAAGGATGTCGGCGATCTCCGCGGCGGTCTTGCCATCGGCACTCCACTTGAGCACCTCGATTTCACGCGGCGTCAGTGCGACGTCCGGGTGCACCACGTACTTGGGCTTGAGCAATCGCGACAGCGACAGATGCGCGGCCTGCACGAGCCAGCGCATTTCGCTTTCCTTCGACTCGAGTTCGCTCGCGGTCAGCGGTTCGCCCGAGCGCGACAGCGTCAGCATCCCGCCGACGCCAAAGCCGTCCAGGCTCGACTGCGCCCAGCCCACGCGCAGACCCTGCTCCCTGGCCTCGGCCCAGAACTGCTGGGTCGAGGTGAAGACATCGTCGGTCCAGAGCAGCGGGCGCTGGCTCAGACTGCCGTGCCGCACGCTCGGATCGATCGCGAGATAACCCGCCTTCTGGTACCTCTCCTGCCACGCCTTCGGGTAGTTGTTCAGCGTGATGACTTTCGGGTTCGACACCGGCACGGCGAGCCGGAGTCCGTACGCGCAGTGCTCGAAGCCCAGTTCGCGCGCGGCGGCCAGCAACGCCTCGAAGACCACGTCTTCGCTCTCGGCCCGGTCAAGCGCCGTCAGCAGGTGTTCGTCGAACGCGCGCATGGGGGTGGGCTCGAATGCAGCTTGGACATCAGGTCCCTCGGTGGCTCGGAAACGGATCCCAGGGCGCGTGGCAGGGGTGCGAGATGCCACGCCGGTCTTTGGCCAGTCATCAATCTAGCCCAAACGCGCCACGGCCGGTGCGCTCTGCGAGGCCCGAGGCCTCGAAATCATGGCCGTCCGTGCGGTTCGCCGCAATTCGCCCCTCGACGTTCGACCGCAGCCGCCGAATGGCCGGATCGGCGCGTGCAAGCTTCATCCGGCGCTGCGTGACCGCGATCGGTGCCACCACAGGAGCCATGAAAATGATCATACCCTTGTCAGACGGACTGCTTCGGATTCGGCAACCTGAACTCGAGCACCTGCGCCTGACCCACCTGGTCTCCGGGCTCGACGACGACTCGGGCAGCCCTGCCCACGCCTGTGGCGCGGGCATCGCGCTCTCAGGCTACACCGAGTGGGTCTGTCCGGCGCAGCCCCGACTGAGCCTCGGGTGGGACTGGCAGCTCGAAGGCACCGCGTCGCCACCCCGGATCCGCCGGCTCGGACTGCCGCGCACCAACGTCCTGCTGCTCGATCGCGACCGCGCGGCCTTGCCGTGGAACGAAAGCCTGCAGGTGCTCGCCAATTTCATCGACGGCTTCAACTGGAACACGCCGGCCTTTCGGGCGGTGTGCGAGCGCTACGCGGCGTGACCTCTCAGAAATGATAGTTTCGCCGCCGCCGCATGGCGGCTGAAATCTTCCCGACTTACAACCGGGAACAAGCAATGGCAATGGAAATATTGGCAGGACGGCCCGCCGAAATGGCACCGCGCATGCTCGAGGACGTCGCGCGATACCGCCACAAGGTGTTCGTCGAGACGCTGGGCTGGGATCTCCTCACCGAGGAAGGCCAGGAACGCGACCAGTTCGACCGCGAGGACACGCTGTACCTGGCCGCGCGCGATGACGGCCAGAGCATCGTCGGCACTGCGCGGCTGCTGCCGACCGATCGCCCCTATCTGCTGGGTGACGTCTTCCCCCAGTTGCTCGGCGGCATGCCGGTGCCCTGCGATCCTCGCATCTGGGAACTCTCGCGATTCGCCGCCGTGGACTTCGCGGCGGCCCAAGGCAATGCGCTGCACCAGTTCTCCTCGCCCGTGGCCGTCGCACTGCTCGAAGAAGCGCTGGCGATCGCGCGTCGCCACGGCGTCGAACGCATCATCACCGTCTCGCCGCTCGGGGTCGAGCGGCTGCTGCGCCGTGAAGGCTTTCGCGCCCATCGCGCGGGTCCCCCGATGATCGTCGGGGGCCACCCGATCTTCGCGTGCTGGATCGAGGTGAACGAGCGCGCCACCGTGAGTTGAACACGACCTGCGCTGAGGCCACGGGTCGCAACGCGGTTCTGCGCCCCGTCTTGAGAGTGCGCGGCGTGATGGCTTGATCGATCGTTCTTGACCGACCCAGGACGCATCTCGCCGGCAAACCCGCTCACGAGAAGAGTCGCCTGTCTGGAATGCTGGCCCAGGCAGGTCTCATGGATCCAAGAGAACCTGCCCGCACCTCCCTCCCCACTTTTGGGGATGTCCAGCGCCGCCAGAAGGTAACAAACTGCAATCCAACGAAGCTGAGCGGGATTTCAGAATGGAGTGGATGCACTGGTTGCTGGTCTTGACCGTCGCCGCTTGCGTCGGTGTCGTGTGGATTTTCATGATTCGGCCGATGCAGCATCGCGGATGGAAGTCGCTGAACGACCGGATGGCCGCGCAAGTCACACAGTCGGCGGAACTGCTGAGCGAGTGCGCTGGCAACGCCAAGGTCGGCGGACGCCTCTCCACGCTGCGCTGACGAGGAGCCGTCTGCCCGGTGGCTCGGCCAGCCGACCCAGCGGGGCGCAGCGCGGCCGACCGTCCTCGACAGCGCCTCAGGCCGCTCCCGAGCGCTGCCGAAACCACTGCGCAGCCACCGCCACGAACAAGTCGATGTTCTCTTCGACGGCGGCCAGCAGGTGCTGCCTCGCGGCCTCTTGCGCGATCCCATCGCTGGCGAGCCAAGCTTGCTGCGCCCTGTCATCGGCAGGCGGCTCGGAGGCGCCCCAGGCCTGCGCGTAAAGGGCGAGCGCCTCATCGGCTGGCAAGTCGCCGCCGAGGATCCCGACACTCGAGAGCAGACCTCGCCGATCGCCGAGTTCGATGAAGACCGTGATCTCGTCGCCCAGGTCGACCATGGAGGCGTCCAGGCCACCGCCGATCAGCACTTTCAGCAGATCCTCCGGCGCGGCCGTGCAAATCCAGTCGTCCGTCGCGCGGACCAGCTGTTCAACGAGTTCGTCTTCGGTCATGGTCTGGAACAAGGACTCCGCTCGAGTCGAATCGGCAGAGGTGCCAGAGGCCTTTGCCGGTGCGCTGAAGCAGCACAACCTGCTCCGGCCGGCCATTTTCCAGCAAGTGCCGAGATGGCACCACGTGTCGATCCGCGCGCCTCGCCGCATCGTCATCGCCCCGCGGAGGTCGGGGAAATCCGGGAGCGCGCGGCATGGGGTCTTGCTACCATGAACGCATGGCTTCCGTGCGCACTCTGGATGCTCTTTCCGCGGTCCTGGAGGAAAGCGGCCCCGCCGCGGCCCTGGCGTATCTCAACGAAGGCGTGCCGCACCGGTTCTCCGCGGTCTACCGATTTGCCGGGCCGCTGCTTCACAACGTCCTCCTGCACGACAAGGCTGGACGGATCCGGCCCGACTTTCTCGCCGTGGTCCCGTTCACTCGCAGCTTTTGCCAGTTCGTGGTGAAGGACGGTGCATTTCGCACCGACAACTCCGTCGCCGACCCTCGCCTCTTCGGGCACGCTTTGCGCGGGATCGTGATCTCCTATCACAGCGTGCCGGTGCTCGACGCCGCCTCGGGACGCCTCTGGGGCACGCTGTCCCATTTCGACATGCGCAGCTTGCGGCTTCCAGATAGCGAGTTCGAGCTGCTCCGGAGTGCTGCCGCGTTGATGCATCGTCACCTGGCCGACGCCTGAGACACAGCTGCATCCGAGACAACCATCCCGTCACAGGGGCGCCCCGGTTGCGGCGCCCCTGTCAGCGCCGCGTTCCCGTTCATGCAACCTGGCACGCGCTCTCCGGGTTCGAAACAGCGAGCGGCGCCGTCACCGCGACGGAGGATGGACTCATTGCGCAGCAGTCTTGTTCGCGGCGCCATCCTTTCGTCCGTGCTGCTTGAACGCGCGATTCCAGCTGCGTGCACGCCGGCGCTCGCTCCTCGAACCGGGCGTGGTCACTGCCATGGCGCTCGATGGATTCGCCAGGCAGTCGCGGCCATTGCACGGGCTGGTGGATCCTGGGGGCGCGCTGCCTGCGTCGGGGTCCAAAGGCCTGCAGGCACCATCAACGGCCCCCCAGTCTCCTTGCTGAGGACAACCCCGTGACACGCCTGCAACTTCTCGGCTTGCAGTGTCGGGCCGACATCGACGCAACACTCGCGCAACAGCGCCATGGCGTCGCCACTCTCACGCCGTACTCGCGCATGTCCACCAGGCGCTGATCGACGCCACCCTGCATGCTTTCGGCAAGATAGAATCGTGGGCTGCGTGTACGCGACGCAGGCGGCGATTCCTCACCTGAAGGCGCGACAATCCGGTCGGATCGTCGACATGGCCTCGGTAGCAGGCGAGATCGTCGGCGTTAGCCACTTGCGAAGAGCTGCCCTGGCCGGCCATGGGGCAGACACTGTGACAGGCGGTCACCGCGTCATGGTCTGGCGGTTTTTTTTCTGTTGCGACGTCAAATCGTTGCCGGCGGCTCTAAAAACGTGGCATAATCGAAGGCTTCGCTGATCGCAGCGAGCAAGGCGCAAGACGGGAAGTGTTGAGCGCAGTTCGTTAAAAATATACAGCCGATAAGCGTGGGCGTT
>NZ_JASZYR010000028.1 GCF_030316855.1 Variovorax sp. J22P240 | reverse complement strand
AGACCCTCAGCGATACTGCACCCACTCGGCTGTCCGCAGTGGCACGCTGAGCACCGTGCATCTCAGCCCTGTCCGGGCTGAAGACTTACACCATGCGCTGGGACGTGACCACCCTCGTTTGCTTCAGCGCCATTCGGCGTCCTGTCCAGTAGCTGGCCATCATGGTCTACATGCTGCTCAGATGAGCGACATGGCGCGTATCTGACGGCAGGCATCCATCCCGGCTTCGGCCCGCTGCCGTTGTGCTAAGTCAGGAATTGGCCGTTTAGAAGTCTGACGGAGGATTGCTTCTCGTCGTGCTGAAGGACCGTGCCGGGCCCAAAGCTGTGGTCTGCTGCCCTTCGTCTTCCCCTCGTGTGCCTCGCGTCCAGATGTGGTCGCCGCACGCATACCGTTGAGGTGCAAACCGGCGAGTGAACAAGCACCGTCGGCCTAAGGTTGTTTTGGCTTGGCGAAGTTTGTCGATCGAGACAGATGTACCTACGAGGCGCGACGCTCTCGTTCTAGAGCGCTCTGCTAAATGCCAAGCCTCGCGACACGGGCAAAAAAAGGCTTCCGAAGAAGCCTTAAGTGCCCTTCGGTTGAAGGGCTGTCTCACCGGGAGGGAGGTCAGGGGCCGTGTCAGGAAGCCCTGTGTTGAAGCCCGGCAAGAGCGACATGAGGCGCTGCCTCTAGTCACAAGAACTGTACGAAGTCGAAGATTCGGCGTCTACGAGAACCTTCTCGTTTGCCGTCGAGAAATTTCGTGGGCGGCGCTCGCTGCGGAGTTTGCTTTCATAAGGTGTCGGAAAATTCCCATGTCTGCGGAGAACGAAGAGCCGCAGCCTAGGTTTTTTAGGAGACCGTCATGTCAGATGACCCGAAGAAGACCGGACAGGACCGCAGATTGATCGCCCTTGAACAGCCTCACGAAGTCCGTTCCTGGACAGAGTCGTTGGGCGTTTCGGAGCAGCAGCTCCGTGCAGCCGTGGCAGTTGTGGGCAACTCAGCGGACAAAGTCCGCGACTACCTCCGCAAGTCCTAGCGCGGTCGCCATGCCTACTTCGGCCTTTGAGGAAGCTCGGCAGCGATTGATCGATTCGCTCAAGAAGCCCGGCGCAGCCCTAGGTCTCTTTTTCGGAATGGACGCCGGATGGCCAAGTCCGGCATGCGACGCATGTGGCGTTGCGGGCCGACAAGCCGGCTGCTGCCATCGCGCGAGAGACGGCCAAGCAGATTGGCGTCGGTCCGGTCAGGACAGCGGGGAAAGCTGCCGCAGGCGGGATCAAGGTCAGCAACGCTGACCGGGTGATCGACCCCAGCTCAGGCCTGACCAAGCTCGCTTTGGTGCGCTACTACGAGTCGATCGCGGAGTGGATGCTGCCGCACCTCAAGGGACGCCCGTGTTCGCTGGTGCGCGGGCCGTCCGGGATTGAAGGGCAGCTGTTCTTTCAAAAGCACGACGAGAAAATCAGCATCCCGGGCATCAAGGAGCTCGACACAGGCCTTTGGCCGGGACATGGCGCTCTGCTGGAAGTCGCGTCTGCGCAGGCGTTGGCAGAACATCGCCAAGCCGGATCGAATCATCTTCGACCTCGATCCGGGCGAAGGCACTCCGTGGCAACACATCCAAGACGCGGCAGTGTTGGTTCGCACCCTCCTCTCCGAACTCGGACTCGAGGCCTGGCTGAAGACGAGCGGCGGCAAGGGTTTGCATGTCGTCGTTCCTCTGACGCCGCGGCTTGACTATGAGACCGTGAAAGGCTTTTCGCAGGCCGTTGTCCAGCATCTTGCTCGGGCCATTCCGGCGCGCTTCGTGGCGAAGGGCGGGCCGTCGAATCGGGTGGGGAAGCTGTTTGTGGACTATCTGCGCAACGGGCATGGAGCGACGACCGCGGCTGCGTTTCCGCGCGAGCGCGACCCAGCATGGGGGTGTCGATGCCGGTGTCGTGGGATGACCTGGCCCAGCTCAAGAGCGGCGCGCAATGGACGATCGCGACAGCCCGCGAGCACCCGTCGTTTCAGACTGAAGACCCTTGGAAGGGGTATTGGGGAAAGCGGCAGTCCTTGAGCGGAGCGATGAAGGCACTCGGTTTCGTGGCGCGGCAAGGCTGACCGCTGCGACGTGCAGCGAAGCGCCTGGGCGTTGTGGGCGCGATTTGGCGGTACATCACCCGACCCTCCGCCGCCGACCTGGCCCGGAACCCTAAAGTTGCTCTTCGGACTCCATGGGGCGATTCAACGCGTATCCCGATTGCTCGCGCAACATGCGGATCGCTTCGGATACAGACATTGGGATTCCGTCCTCATAGTCTCGCGGGCCCACCTTGTCCTTTCTCGGTATCGGCTGGCTAAGAGCGGATGCCGCGCCGAAAGTGGTTTGCCCCTCGGGAGGAAAAGCGTAGCGAGCGCAAAGAGCACCATGAACGGTATGGCCAGCGTGCTCCCATCCATCGCTCAGGCGAATCCGAATGGTGTAGTCGTTTCGCGTGTTGATCCATTGCGCCGCGTTCTCGCCTGCGCCGTAGCGTGTGATCGGCTTGTGCTCGTCGGGATGAAGGACGTAGCTAGCCGCCAGGCCGGGCGCCAGATCCTGCAACCAGATCCGGATTCTGAAGACGAAAGGACGGTGCGGCGCGTGAATCTCGTCCGGCGCATAGAAAGCCGTCACAAACTCGGCAAGTATCAGGGGGCGACTTGGGAGGTCGATGTTGAACCGATCCAAGAAATTCTCGTCCGCATCCCATTCGAACGGCTGGTTGCAGTCTGCGTGATGTTCACGGGGGTGTGAGCTGAACGCAATGAGCGCGCCCAGCATCTGCTGGCTGAGACTTTCCTCGAAGACACTTGTGATGCTCAGAAATGGGCCTCGAGGCTGCTTGGCGTTCCCAAGCCCTCGTGCTTGACCACCGCGGAACACCACATGGTCGCACTCGAGCGGATCGGGCGTGGTGGACTCTTGGTCCTGGCGTTCCTTGATGAACCACTTGTCCTCGCAGCGAACGGCCGAGCCGGCCGCAAATTCATTGGAGACAGTCAGGCCGAAAACGTCCTTCGCCTTCAGCAAACGCGAAACAAGAAACCTGTAGATTGGCAGCGATGGAGCGTCGAACGGAGATTTCTTGTCGATGAGCCAGATGACCGACAAGTGAGGTCTCTTGTGGGCAGCAAGTAATTCGTCGATCTCGGTCAGCGAGTCACTCGCGAGACCGAGGTAAGCGTCTTCACGTTCCTTGCCAGATCCTAAGTTCTGGCGCTCGATGCGGAAGCTCAGCGAATGGTCGATCCAGACTCGGCCATTCCTCAGGCTCTTGCGCAGCGACATCATGGTGCACGCAGAGAACGCATGCAGGCCGAAGCGCAGATCGACATCGCTCACGAGATCGTGCCAGGCGGCGCCGACATCGGGAAGGGCAAAGTCGCTAGGCAGCTCGGACACCTTCATCGCGTGCAGCTGGCGCCACGCGGCCAGCTGTTCGAAGGCCGGATCCCTGGCGCGCCCACCGAACTCCAATGACTGCAGACCGCCCAGAAACGCCTTGACGCGCTGATGATCGGTCGACAGCGCCTTGCGCACCTCGGACACAAAACTCCTGGGGGGCGCGTCCAGCACCTTGGTCAGCAGGCCATCGGCTTCGAGGCACCGCGCTTGGAACGGCTTGGCTGCATCACGCAACACGTCCCGCGCAAGGCGCGCCTGGTCGCGTGCGACGCTGTCTGATCGCTCCCGTGTCGTCCTCACCTTTTGCGTGGCTTCGCGGAACAGCTGCTGGCTTCGGCGCAGGTTCTGCTGCACGGCGATGTCGGTGAGTTCCAAGAGGCTCACGCGCAGGAAGCACACCAACTCGATCGCCTGGCGGGTCTCCTTGAGTTCGCGGTTCTTCGACGGACGTCGTGCCTGCACCTGCTGGGCGTAGGCATGCTGCTTGGGCAGACTGACGCCGGCCAGTGACCACTCGTGCACGCCGAGCGATTTGAGATAGCTGATTTTCTCCAGCGTCTCGATGAGCGTATTTGGCCCGTGACGCTTGGAGGGGGTCTTGAGCCATTCGAGATGAGAGCAGCCGGCAGCGGGGCGCTGGCTATGGGCCGATTCAAGGCAGTGACGCATCGCGGAAAGGGAGACCTCGCTGGCGATCGCGGAACTGACGCTGGCTTCGATCGCGGCGAACGCGTCCCGGGCCCAGTCCTGAACACGGCGTTCGCCGGGAATCAGGATGCGGTGGTCATACAGCCAATGGCACGCCGACGTGACCAGTTCGTCGGCGTGCGCGGCCTCGGCGGCGTGAAGTGCCAGCATGGCCACGAGGGCCGCTTCCGCGGTCGGATCGAGGTCCCTCAGGCCGAGGTAGTTCCTGGCCCACTGCTGGTGCTCGTACAGCGTCGGGCGGCGCTCGTAGAGACTGCGTAGGCTCGCGATCGTCAGCGGCGGTGCCTGCAGCGTTTCGGCCACGTACCGCAACAGGTTGCGCGGCAACACGGCAAAGCGGTCCATGGGGCGGCCGCACGCACGCAGGAACAGCAGCTGCAGCGCGCCTGCGACCCGGCGGTCTGATCGGAACCGCTGGCGAATCGCCTCGACGTCACCAGTGCCGAGTTGGAAGAACTGCTGGAGGTCGAAGTCCGTCAGGCGACCGGGCAGGGTTTCCAGACCGACGAAGCGATAGACATAGGTGGACATGACCGACCAAAGCAGGCTGTCGGCGGACTGTACATCGCCGTCGTTGCCCACCCTGGGGAAGCGCTCCAGACGGTGCGCCGACGTCTCGAAACCCGCGCCAGCAAAGGCTCTCGGAGCAAACCGTATCTTTCTGCACGAAAAGGACGATCACCCCGAGTTGGAGTACGTCCAAAGCCGCCTGGCCGCCACGATTCCTTATGCCAAGTCCTCGGAGTTGCTGGGGCTGTTGTTGCCGGTGGGCGGAGCCAACGCCACGAGCACGGTGCGACGGCACACCCTGGGCTGTCGCAATTGCCGCAGGATTCGGGCTGGGCAAATCGACTGCCATGCTCCGAGGTAGGTATAGCAGAGGTGCCGGCGAAGCTATATCGATTCGCTTGTAGCAAGCCTTCAGTTCGCCGCCGCCAGCGATAGCGTCACTACGCGACGGCAACCGAAGAAGCGAGCCGCTCTATTTTTTGATACCCACCGGTAACGATACATCGCGCTCGCGCATGACCTCGCGCAGTCGATTCGGATAGTCGGTAATGATTCCATCGACCTTCCAGTCGAGCATGCGCCCCATGTCGGCCGGCTCATTCACCGTCCAGGGCATCACCTGCACGCCTTGCGCTTGCGCCGTCGTCACGGCCTGCGCATCAATATCGTTAAAGTTGGGGGCCCAGATTGCGCCGCCGGCGGCCTTGACCATGTGACCAACCGTCGGATAGTCGCGCTGCATCCGCCCTGCCGTCCAAGCGGGATCGGCTACGTTGTTATTGTTTCGATTCTGAATCGTCAAGTACATCGTACGGATGCGCGGTTCGGCGGCCTGGAACATCTGCAGCGTGCGCCAGTCGAAGCTTTGGATCATGACGCGATCCACCACACCCGCCTCGCGAATGACGCCGAGCATGATGCGTACGAAGTCTTCCGGCGCTACGGTATCGTTCGGCTTGTTCGGGAACACTTTGGTCTCGATGTCGAACTGGACGTCCGTAGCACCCAAATCTTTGACTCGCTTGAGAACGGAGGCCAGCGTCGGAATGCGCTCGCCGTCGCGTGGTTGCTGCTGCGTGAAGGACTTAGCGTACGCGTGACCGGGGTTCAGACGCCCGACGTCATAGCTCTGCACCTGCTCAAGCGTGAGCGTCTTGATGAGCGGCCCGCTTGCCTTGATCCACTGACCCTGTGCGTCGCGCGTCAACGCGGGGTTCAGCGCCGCATCATGCGAAATGACAGCCACGCCATCCGACGTGATCGCCACATCCATCTCCAGCGTTGTCACGCCCATCGCGAGCGCGTTCTCGAACGCGGCGAGGGTGTTCTCCGGCAGCAAGCCACGGCCACCTCGATGCGCCTGCAGATCAAGTGCAAACGCGTTCGAGCTGAAAACCACGGGCAGCGCTATTGCCGTTATCGCGGCCAGTCGTGTTCCCAAACAATGCGAAACTTTTCCTGAGCATTGACCAAAGCGTCCCATAGGCCCCCCTTCGTTGGGGCAGACTGTATCTGGTAGTCGCTGCCGTGCATACCTTTGGAGTCTCCGATGGTCAGCGCCGTGAGTCGCCGTGAAGTTGGAGGCAGACCGACCTCGCCGGTCCGTTGGAAATCCTTGTCGTCACCGAGGAAAAATGATGCCGCAGACCTGCTGGTGGCAATGCCTCAGTCGAGAGGCTTCGAAGCGTGCAACTCAAACACGTCGAAGACGCCCGCTTTCAACCTCGACACCCAGAGGCCGCATGTGATCGCTTCTCCGGATCAAGACCTGAACCAAAGTCATTAGCGTTCCCGCGGCGAGCGGTGCGTCATTTGCGTCAGCGGCTCCATCATGTATTGCAGGGGAGTGCGCTCCTGACCTTGAAGGTAGACCTCGGCAGGCACATCTGAACTTTGCTGGAATGCGACGCTACAGCTTTGCTCCTACACTTGCGAGCAAAGCATTCACAATTATGTAAAGTGCCGCCGGGCACGCTGGCGCTGCCGCAGGGGAGGGCAGTGCTACCCATCACTCGAAAAGGCGCGCGCCGGCCTTCGCGCAGCCATTCCGGAGTTCGATCGCCTGTATGGCGACGTGCTCGTCGGGGTCACCACAATCGCCGGCAAGAGGTTTCTGGACGCCATCGTCCAAGACCCGGAGATCCGCCGCGACTTCACTGCGTTGGTGGTCGCCGCTGCTGCCCCGCGAGGTTGCCCCGACACCGGCACTTCTTGCAGAATCACGAACCTTTATGCAGCAGGCACACCCTCTATGAACAGCGCGATGCGAATGGATTCCGGAGTCAACGCTTGACGATCGTCAGCATCGGGTTCGGGCGCGACCTCAATGGTCGCATGGTCGCCGTGAATGACCTGGTTCCGGAGAAGCACCGCGGGCTCAAGTGCAACTGCACGTGCCCGGAGTGCGGCCGCAAGCTGCGCGCGCATCTCGGCGAAAAGACCACCTGGTATTTCCAGCATTACGCAGACAACACGAACTGCAACCCGCAGCCGATGACGCTGCTGCACGCCTTCGTGCGCGATCAGCTGGCTCTGCGCAAGGCACTCGAGATCCCGCCCATCGCGATTCCGCGGGAGTTCCTTGTGGGCCGCCGACGGGTGATCCAGAGCATCACGATTCCGCGGCAGGTCCACACGTCCCTGAAAGGTGCGGTCGAGGTGCGTGGGGATGGCGTCCAGCCAGATGTCCTGTACGAGAGCGCCATTTGGGGGCGGCTGGCGCTCGAGGTGCGCTACTCGCACGAGGTTGATGAGGAAAAGCGGCAGCGCCTGCAGAACAACTATGAGCTCGCCGTGGAGTTTGATGTCTCTGATCTACCACCGAGCGGTATCGGCCGCGATCAGCTCGAGACGGTGTTGACGGACCCCGGGCGCTGGACTTGGCTTGTGAATGACCGCGGCATCGAGTTCGGGGTGAACAAAGCCCAGACGCTGCTCGACTGGGGCGAGAAGAACTGGAGCGTGCCGGCCTCATACAAGGAGATCCACCCGGCCGCGTGGGCGCCCAAGAAGCTGATGGAGGCCCAAAGCCGGCTGGTGTGGGCGAAAGCGGCGCTGCAGCAGTTGAAGCTCCTTCGGCGCGAGAGGGCCGCAAGCTGGCTCGGAGCGCAGTCGAAGACGGACCGCGTGGCCGTGGCCTGCGCGGCTATGGGAATCGAGCCCATGGTGCTGCCGAGTTTCATGCTGCTCGGCGGCGGGGAGGGGAGCATCCCCTGGACCCTCGATGGCCATCCCTACAGCTGGCAGCCAATCGTCTTCATGAAGTTCTGCATTGGCCAAGAAGAGATCAACGCGGCCGAGGCAGGGCAGTGGTGCGTGACGGCGCTGGCAGGCCTGTGCGAAGACGAGGACGGCCGCAAATCGCGCAACGGCCTCACGAGAACCGCCGCGATGCTTCAGCGCTACTTCCTGCAGCTCGAGGTGCTGGGGCTGGTCGAGAGGACACGCGGCGCGCTGCCAGAGGAGCGGAGTTTCAGGCCGCGCTTTGCCTCGCCCAACGAACTGCGCAGCTACATCGCGCAGCATCAGCCGCCTGCGAAACGACGGCGCACGCCGTTTGCGCCCGATTTTGCGTTCCTCGCAAGGTACGACAGGACGTTGCGCAATAGCGCCTGAGCGACTCGGCGCGGGGCCGCCAGGCAGGATCAGCAGCACGCCCGCGCTCATCTCGATTGGTGATGACGCCAACCTCTGGCGTCTGATCTTGCGCCATCATTCACAAAGCCTCATATGCGTGTCGCGATCCTCCCCGTCTACTGCGCCGGCACCGAGCGGCAGTCCACTTTCAACAAGGCCTGGCTCGAGCGCGTGGCGAGCGAAACCGAAGCGTACTTCGCCACCCAGTCGGGCGGCCGGGTCACGCTGACCTTCAAGGTGTTCGATTGGCACCAGATCGCCATGACCACGAAGGACTGGGCGGCGGCTGGCTTTCTGGTCGGCCGCAAAGTCTACGAGGCGATGGTTTCCGACAAGCTGCTGTCTCGCGATGACTTCGACCATTTCGTCGTCCTCATTGACGATGCTACCTCCAGCCTCGGAGTGACCCCCAAGGAGGTCGCGCCGGAGACCTCGGTCATCGCGGCCGTTGGCCAGCGGTACCCGTTCACAGCGGGCGTCATCGCGCATGAGCTTGGGCACGCGATGAACGCCGTCCACACGAAAAGAAAAACTGCGGATGGATGGAAGAGTACGACGGCCCGTACTGCCTCATGGGATTCGAAGACGCCAGGCACGCCTTCCGCAACGCCGCACTCGAAATCCCCACCGAGGGCGCGACCGGCATCATTACCCCCTTCGGCCCGGGCATGTGCTTTGCGAACCTTGTTCACGCAGGCTGGGCCGACACACAGGTCGACCCTGTGCTCCGGAAAGTCCTTTTACGACGGGCACTGGCGATGCCAGTGCCCTGGCAAGAACTCAAGTGTTGGGTCAAGTGTCCGAGCCTTCAATTCGCAGAGCGAAGTTCCTGCTCGGCGCATTCCTTTGAACGATAAGTACGACAACCCCTATTTGCCGCCTTTTTTTGGTTTGCCAACCATGCGATGGGACTTGCGAAAAAGCTCGTAGACCACATCAGCAGAGGGTGAAGGAGTCGCGTCTTTTCGGCTGCAGAATATGTTGTAGTAGCTCTGAAAGCGAGCCTTGTCTTTCGCCTTGTGCCATGTCCATCCGACCCCATGGGCGTCGCTTGACGCCAGCTTCCCCGTAGCGCTTCTTTTCATAACGTATCCAAAGACGTCGTTGTTTATTGACTTAACCAAGGTGAAAGTCAGATCGGCGATGTCGGCCATGGCGCTCTTCTTGAGAAGGATGGGCTTCTCTAAGAACTTGCTGTGCGAACTCAAGCCGAGCTCTGCTGCGTTCTTCACTCCCAGTTTCCCAAATCGATGCGTACAACAGTGTCTCAACTGACAGATCATGTCGAACTCCGCAAGCAATGCCGTCGTTCCCGCCGATAGAGTGGGCATCCCGACGAACTTGCTCAGAGCTTGCGGAATCGACTTGGTGGTCGAAAAGTTGGTTTCTTCCAATAGTGCGTCGGGGAGCGCATCGGGCTCGTGGTGCAAGACTGCGCGATAGGAGAGCTGTAGAGGTTCGCAGCAGTTTTGAGTAAAGGTGTCGCAGTGAACCAATCGACGTATAAGTGATCGCATATACCCTTCGACGGCAGAGACATAGCCGAGGAGGAATAGGCGACTTAGTTCTGGAGCGACTTCGGCCTCGGGACTCAAGCTCGCCCAGTGTTTGTTGAGCATTAGACAGTTATCCAAAAACTGGTCGACGGGGGACGCAAATGCTTCTGTGTGCGCGATGTCAAAGAACGTGGTCGTGTCAAGTTTGGCCCTGGGTGCTCGTACGGCCACGATTGATGCGTAGTTGTCCATAACGATGACTACGACAGGAAGTCGTCGACGTAGCTGTTGAGAACATCAACGATGCGGGCTGTTCGTCGTTTACCGAAGCCAGAGACTGTAAGAAGCTCCGCCGCGGGATCCTGCTTCGCGAGATAGTCGCGAATGGTGCGAAAGAAGGGTAGATTCTCGGCAATCTGCGATCGCTGCCAGGCTGTCAGTCCCGGGACTTCAGTGATTGGCGTGTCTAGGCATTGATTAAATGCCGATGCGTCAACAAGTTGCTGGCCGCAGTTGTGACAGAACCGCTGATTGTCCGATAAGCGTTGCTCATGGCAATGTGCGCAGCGAGGGAGCGCGAGATTCAGACTTGCTACGAAGTCGTCTCCGACGATCGAAGCCAAACTCTTGCGCAACGGGTGCTTGGTCGACTTGTAGCGAATCGCCTCAAGGTTGTGTCTGATCGAGCCGCTGCCTTCTTCACCCGTGAATGCGCCGAGGTTCAGCAACAGAGCGCTGTGTGGAATGTACTTGTGGTAAATCCGAGTCGGCGAACCATGCTTCACCTCGCCGTCGTTGAATATGAGGCCTGCCTCGACAAGCAGCTTGAGGGTTCTGTCTAGTAGGGCCACCTTTTCTTCGACTCGCAGGCCGTAAGTGACACCCTTCTCATGACGCGGAAGCAGTGTGCGATTGTAGCCCTTGAGTTCTATCCCTATCTCATGGACGAGCTTCTCGCCACGGGCGACGAGAATCTCCAGCTTCGGGATCTTCTTTCCTAAGGTTCGGAACTCTCCGAGCCTCGCTTGCAGATGGTCGTTAATGATTCGGGTAACGCCTTGTTGGGATGTGCGGAATCCACCACGAAGGTAGTCCTCGAGCATGGTGAGGTACGCGCGAGGAATGCCAAAAGCCGCAAAGCGGAGGAGAGCCTGTGCGTCGTCTGAAATGCGCTCAAGGCCCCTGACTCGCACCGACGCGATGTCGAACATGATTGACTCATACTGCGAGTCTTCAATGGAAATCCATGCGGGGATTGAAACTGCGTCCTGACCTTCATGGAATCGAGGGCTCATCTCTGTGGTGCCCGGATATACCGAAACCTTTGGTGAGATGGTCGCTGATTTCAACGAGCGCACGATGTCGAGGAACTCCACCAGGTAGTCTGGCGTTAGCGTCATCGCTGCGTCATCGAGGAGCAAGACTGTGAACTTGCGCCCGGCGGCCTCGCGCAGTTGATCGATGATGATCTTGGTCCGCTCGATAGAGAGCGAATCAGAGAACGCTGCCCACTCTCCATCGATTACTTGATTGCGCTCTAATTTGGTAGCCAGAGTCAATAGCGATTGAAAAGGGTAACCCTGAGATTCAAGTAGCGCGGTCACAAGCTCGAGCTTCGGGTTCCAAGCGTCGCAGCTTTCCTTGGCTGACAGCAGCACGCGGGCAAGCACCCACGAATGGAAGAGCTGAGAGGCGCCAGCACTGCTTGAAAGAAGTGGTTCCAATCGGAAGTAACGCTGGAAGGAAGCGAAGATCGCAAACGGCTTTAACTTCGAGTCACGGCACGTGAGCCACGCATACCGCATCATGTGCGTTTTTCCGCAGCCGCGCGGGCCGACGATCGTGCGCAATGCTCGATTGGTGAGTTCGGTGGTTACGCGGTGGAAGAGCGCTCCGGCGTGCGCGGTCTCTTCGGCCAAGTCCTCTAGTGGGATGTAGTCAGCGCGATGCTGCAGGGTGGTGTTGAGAATTCCGGCGTCGTTCTCGGTCGTTGGGTCGGTCATACTCTTTGGCGCTAGATCTCAAGACGAAGTAGTGAGTCCGTGGTAATGAACTTTGCGCCCACACCGTGTGAGGTGGCGCGTAGCGTCGCTCGGCCTTTCGTGCTGGTGAAGTATTGGAGCGCTCGTGCTTGATATGCGGGTTCGACCCGCAGTACCAGAATGCAATCGGACACGGCGATTGCCCCTTGGTTTACAACGCCTACCTTTTGCTCAAGGTTTCGTCCCACTCTCGCCAACAGAATGTCGCCCGCCACTGCGACGACGCCGCCGGCGGCGACCTTGCGCGCTTCCCGCGCAAGTCGAAACTGCCGCGGGACCTCGACGCTGCCCTCAACAAAGTCGGTCGTATGAAAGACTGGGTAGGACAGCAGCTTAAGCTGGGAAGACGAATGTGAACCCCTGGTGAGCATTTGCGTTACGCTGCGGAGCGTTGTCCCTGATTCTCGCGCGTTGACCTGTTCAAGTGCTGCGAGGTACGAGTAGTCGAGGCGTGCGGCCGCCCGCTCGGGGTCTAGGCAGATCGGCGCGGTGAGCAACCCGTTTTCCTTCAGGCACTGGACTTGGATGTCAACGTGCTCTTGTCGATGCTTGGTGAGCACTACGATGTGCGCCTTGGCGTCGGTATTGCGAAAGACGCGGCGGGGGAGCTCGATGACCCGCTCAAGCGTATGCGCCGTTGCCAAGGTTTGGCGAAGCTTGGCGTATTTCTCGCCCGCGACAACGCCATCCGGAAGAATCAGCCCCAGTTTGCCTCCCCGCCGAAGGAAGCGAAGGTTCTGCGCGATAAAAAGCACATCTGCTTGGACGGCTCCGATTTTGGGAACGACGTGGCTTAGTCCCGCGTCTTCCAAAATCTCAGCGAAGTGCTTGCGCCATCTCGGACGGACGTAGGGCGGATTGCAAAGTCCAGAGTCGACATGCCCGTATCGCAGCCCAATTCTTTCGGCAAGGTGGCTGTCCAGGGCGTCTACGGTGTGATGTGTAAAGGCTGGCCCTCGCAAATCACGAAAGGTCGAACTTTCTGCGTGGTGATCGATGTCAACCGTGACGAATTCGGCGCGATTCCAGTGCCGACTCGCTTCGCTTACAAGCGCTCCATCGCCAGCGCCGAGGTCAATCGCGATTCTGGGATCTCCAGCCCGCATGGATTCAACCAACAGGCTGGCTACATCAGCTTGTGTGTAGTAGCGGCCGAAATAGTCAGAAGTCTTCGGTGTGCGAGACAGCTGCATTGGTCTTAAGGTTGATAGAAGCCGACTTGGCGAAAAGCTAGGAGTTGCATGGACGTCGGGTCACTAGAATGCATTTTGCCTTCGAATGTCTTGGTCGCAAGAGAGAAGGTGCCGGCGCAACAAGTGAAGTTTCGTCGCTTCGTCAGCTCCCCTGCGATTCGTCCGATGTCGATGTCGATGCGCCGGTGTCGGTAGCGGGCGCCTTGCCGCCCTCGTGGCTTCATGAAGAGCTGAGCGGCGCGTATCTGATTCCGCCTGGCGTCTTCGTTTGCAGACATGGTCGTCCCTCGTTTGCTGTTGCTCTGATCTGTGTTTGCGATCATGAAAAAGCCCGCCGAGGCGGGCTGGGGTCGTTCACTTAGGGCGCCTAGGCTGCTTCGCCAGTGCCGTAGCCCGGCGAATTCAGGCGCTCCTCCACGTCGTAGGTGAAGTCCATGTCGAGGTGGATAGCTTGATCTTCGGGATGCTTGCTGTTCCAGATCATCTCGTCGATCTTAAACGATGGCGGCAGAGCCCAAACGATGAATGGCGTGCACTGCGGATACCCTGCCTGCGCGAATGGACGCCACCAGCCGCACAAGATCGTCCCAGCCGCACTCGATGGACTTGAGAGACACCCGGTGCACGGTAGCCCTCTCCATCTCCAAGCTTTCCGGCACCGACCAGCCCCTGGGAATGAACAGCTTGCGCTCTCTCAGGTCCTTCAGCCTCGGACACAGGTCGAACCCCAGGAGCTTTGCGATGGCCAGGGCAACGCTGGTCATGCCATGGGTGTCTACAGCGAGCAGGGAGACGCGAATGCGATCCTCACTCCGATTGTGTTGCTCGACACCTTCGACGGCGGCACCCGCCTGTCGTTCGTTCAGGACCATCGGCTGATCGTAGACCCCCCCAGCGGTCCCGGACGTGGGTGTACAGGCCGGCGGCATAGGTTCGTCGCCGCGGATCAACCCTCGCCTGCCACAAGTGCCGGCTGGTATCGATGGCCATCATGTCTGCCGAGCCCTTGCTGCCGTCGCCCCACAAGGCGTCTTGAAGTCCGGCGGAATCTCGCGGCCGCCGATCGCCTGAAGCTTCATCTACGCCTCCCATTGCTCGTATGCCAGGTCACTTGGCTGCCCGGCAAAGTCCATGGCTCGAAGTCCTGCCAGGTGCGCGTGGCAATCAAGGCGCGGATGGCCCGATCGTGGACGATCAGCAGTCGATGTTCGTACAGCCAACGTCGGGCAAAGACAACCAGTTGTTCACGATCGGCGCACCGGGCGACCTCGTCACTCATCGACCGAACGAGAGCGCGGCGCTGGTGCTCGGTCATCCACCGGAACCCGAGGGCTTCACAGGCTACTTGCTGGTGGTCGAACAGGGTGCGACCTCGCCCGTACAAGGCGCGTAGCGAGGCGATCTCGGGAGCATCGACTCCCACCTCACTGCCCAGATGGCGCCATAGCGCTGGGGGAACGATCCGAAAGGCGTCGAGCACACGGCCGCTCATGCGCAGGAATCCGATGTGCAATGCCAGGCCGAGTTTGAGAGATTCGCCGCGGCGCGCGCCGATCAGTTCACGTTCGGCCTGGCTGAAGGTGAAGAACGCCTGCAGCTCGAAGCCGCTGATGTCGCGCGGCAGTTCGCGCATGCCCAAGTATGTCGTCTGCCAGCTTTGCATCGCGCGCCTCCGTCAGTGGGGCAGGGGACGATACGCCGGTGAAAAGTGAACAGCAACATCAAAAAAATCAATGACTTGCGACCCAGCGCCCGCGCCGTTGTTGGCCTTGCGAACCGTCACTTAGCGCACGGAAAACGAGGGGACCGCCAGTTGTCGATCCACCTCGCCGCGGCGGCGAGATCAGCGGCCGCAACGCGTTGCAGCGGGATGTCATTTGCGGTGGGGGCGACTTCATCCCGACCGTCATCGACGAGCAGCAACTGTTCGCCATGGTCATGCTGGACCCAAAAGTCAGCGAGCCGAGACCCTACAACCGGGCTTAAACGCACGGGACGTTCGCAGAAGCACAACACCGCCGGATCGGCTTCCAGGCGAAGCCACTGATCGAATGTCATTCGACTGAACAGTCTGACCCGTCTGCCCAGTTTGGGGCTGAAGCCCTCCAACAGTGGCGCGCCGCGCGGACGTGGTGCGTCCAGCGGCGTCGAGAAGCGTGGCGCGAAACTCCTCATGATTCAACAACTTACGCAGCCGTTGACGCATTGGATTCGCGAAGTACCGAATTTACTTCGCGCGGTTGCGAAGTACCGGATTTACTTTCTTTCCTGTGACGGTAAATCTGTGACTACAAGAGCGGCCGCCAGAGGCAAACGGCTCGAGTGGCCGGTATCGGATTTACTTTCTTCTACGGGTCGCGAGTACGGCGTCCATCAGGAGGGCGGCGTGTTCTTCGACACCGACGCACATGAAGTCCTGATCGGCCAACTGAAGCTGCGGCGCCTTGAGCGATTCACCTACGAATACGACTTCGGCGATCTGTGGGGTGCACGACCTGCCCATCGAGGCGACCTTGCCGCTGGATCCCAAGCTGGTGTACCCGGTATGCATCGCAGGCCGGCGCGCCGCACCCCCAGAGGATTGCGGCGGTCCGCATGCGTTCATGGCCACTCGGTTCGAGTACACCCTGATCGGCGAGAGTAGGTCCCGGCAAGAATTCGAGGATCTTCTCGGCGATGAGATGGACGACGAGGAATGGGCTATCTTGCGCCACTACCACCCCGACCGCTTCAATCGGCGCGCCGTCAACCGAAGGCTCGCCGCGTTGGCTGCGCCATCACAGGAAAGGCGGGTCCCATGAGAGTCATCGTTCAGATTCGCATCGAGGGGGCCGCGTCGCACCCCTTCAGCACCACGTACCTCTTCACGGCGTTGCAACCGGATGCGGATGGCAATCGGCTTGTGTGAAGTCACTCCGGCTTTCTAGATCTGCTCAAAAGTGTATGTCACTAGCATCGACATTTCGCTAATCTCGAGCAAGGTTCCCTGATCGATCGAAACTACCAATGTCGCGTCGAGACCTGGACTCGAAAAGATTGTGAGGTCGGAGCTATTTTTCAAAAGGAGTGACGCAAAAAGCGAAAGCGCCCCGGGGGACGGGGTCGCGACATGCGGAATGTCCAGATGAAAATCCCAGGTGGTTCGCCAGGTAAACCGCGCATCGCCGTCCAAGCCGATATGAGAGAAAAAGTAGTTGCGGTGATCGAGTGTAATGACAGATGCTCCCCCATGCCGAACTATTAAATCGATGCTGTTTGGTCGCGATCCAACTACCTTGACGGTCTGAAGCATGATCCGGGAAATTCTGGAATTTTGGGTGGAAAGACCCCTGAATTCGTTTCGGTTGGCAATGTTGATAGTAATCGGCTTGCCGGCGCTCATTTGCTGCAGCTCGTCAGTTTCGAAAGAAAAAGCCCGATCCATGACTTGCTCGATTGGCCGCCGGCTGCTCACATAAATATCATAAATGCCCCTGGCTACTGATGTCAGGATCTGAGTATAAGGCGCCATGAGTGCACCAGCCTGCCCCTCCGTTAGCGTTTCTTGATTCTGGTTCGCAGCGTCTTGAAGAATTTGAACATCTAACCGCGGCGTAATTGAATGGGGAAAGGCTTCCACCAGACGATATTCATAAGCTCGGGCAAGAATATATGAATAATACTGAAGGAGGCTTTCAGCTCGCTTTCGTGTGCGCCAAATTTCCGCAGCAACGGCCGTCCTGTCCTGGAGTGCGGCTTGCTGCACGGAAGCAGCAATATCCTTTAGAGATTGAGTATTTTTTGCCAAGGATAGCGAAGTTGCACTCGCCTTGTTCTGTACGTCTTGAAGACGTGTGAAGGCCTCTTGTATCTTTTGAAGCAACGCTTTTGCGTCTTTGACGAGTTGAGTGTATTCAGGATCAAGGTCTGCATATTTCTTCAAGAAATCGTCGGCCATCTCTGCAGTAAACGATGACTGCGCCTTTGCCTGCATCAATTCGTTCCCCCGTGCGTATACCTTTCCCGCATCGCCCGCAATCAAGACTCCCCGGGAGAGAGTCTCGCCAGGTGGGATTGCGTCGACACTAGTCCAAAGAGCGTTTGCCGATGACCAGTCAAGTCCGTTTACATTTTTGACAAGGCTACTGAAAGCTTTCTCATAGGCGCTGCTTAGCAAATATGCTTCGAAGGCGTGCTCGACTATTGTCCAAAGGTCGTCGTGATCGGCCATCCCAATGATCACAGATCCGATGATCGCGCCTGCAGGTTGAACGGGAATCAGCGATACCAGAACACCACATATTCTCAATGCGCCCGCAGTTGCACGCGCTTCGGCCGCCTTGGATGCATCGTTCTCTGCAATTTGTTTTAATTGCTGCTCGCGCAGGCGAAACTTCGACGCCAAAAGTTTCTGCTCGTTGCGTAGATTCGCTATATCTGCAATGTATTTTGGAATTTCCGTTGCGAGTATCGAATTCAACTCGGATTGGTCTCGCCGAACTTCCCCACCCAGATGGTCGTAGAGAGCTTGAAGCGTTCTCGCCATAGCCTCCCCATCGTCAAGTTTCTTCCCAAGCCAAAAGCTCAAATAAAAGTAGTTGGCAGATCTGTGCAGTTCCGATTCGTAAACACCTTGAGCAATTTCAAGGCTAAGAATCGGGACCCATCCCGCGGGATTTCCGTAAAAATCCATGCCCAAAAGAATTTGTGCGTGTCGACGTCGGGCCCAGCCCAGGAGCCGTAAGAGCTCAGATTGTTCGATTCCGGTTCGTGACTGAGATGCCGCAGCCAGCAGATCAACGTACTCGCCGTAAATTACCTTGGCTTGGGTGATCCGTCTGGATACGAATAGATCATCGGCATACTGCAGTGTGACTTCGGCGTTCTGGGGCCGAAGCCACTCAAGGAGGCCGCCCACAATGGCAAGATCTCCATCTACTCCAGCAAGTCCTTCTGCGGTTGGAGAGACCGCTGGTAGACCCGGCTTTGTGTCGTGCCGGATGAGCATTTTGCTGCCCGGCCCGAAATAGCAACGGACCGTGTAGGAAGGGTTTGGCAGCCCTGCCGCTCCGGGAGTCGTGTCATCAATGTATGGCTGGCCAGCTTCACCACCTCTTTGGTCGTAGACTGCGGCGTCCAATGGAACGGTGGAGGCGAGATGACCGCCGGCGCCACCTTTGCCCGGCGTGCCCCCTTTCTTTCCGGGAACGCCGTCACCATCGCCAGGCTGACGATCTGTACCTAGAGAGGCAGTGGGCCCGCCTAATTGCGCGCATTGCCAGCAGATAATCGCATTTGGATAATTGGCGTCTGGAATTTCTGGTACTGGGGTGCAATTGCCGTAGTTCGGATTGTTGGTAATCACGTGCCACCGTCCAGGGAATTGCGGGAGCAGTTCCTCTGTCGGCAAGCTTGGTAACGAGACCCCTGCAATAGGGGGTTGTCCTTGCCCTGCTGCCTGACCCTTGGCTCCAGTCAACACGATTACCTTTGTCGGCGCCGAGGTTTCTACACCGCCAACATTCAACGCGATATTTCCACCTGACAGCCCTGGCATTCCATCGCCTGCTGACCCGTCCTCTTTTGGTTCGGGCAAGCCTTCGAGAGAAGCCGGGGAGGTGCTTATCCGTCCCGAGCCGGAGAAAATCAGGCGCCTGGCGTAAATCGTCACTGAAGTTTGAGGGAGAGAAACCTCGTCGGTGATGCGGACCGCCTCCGCGATGATGGTGAGGCTGGCAACGTCTTGTCGATTATTTATTCGCGCGTATTCCAGTGATGACCCGTCGAGTAAAACCTCATTTCCGACAATTTCCATGTCATAGAGAAGCGACTCACGGCCATTCAGGTTGCCCACAGTGGTACTGCGAGTAGTTACCCTCGTGTACTGGTTTGTTCGAGGGGCGTCGCCCAAAGGCGAAGCAATAACTTGCAAACCCTTCATGCACCACTCCTTGATACCGTACCCGAGGGAAGCCGAAGGCTACAGGAAGTAATCTGGAGTGACTACCCCCACAACAGCGAGGTCCATCAGCTGAGCTTCGTTAGCGCCGATGAGCAATGATCTGTTCGCGAGGAGTCTCGGCATGCCCGAGGACTTCGAGATCAACGATGCGCGAATCCTGCGTGCCGTTCGAACGCCTGGCATCGAAGGAATGCGCCGAAGGATGGACTTGCGTCGTTGGACCCCCCCGAGAAGACGAGTCAATGCGCATAGCGCGGGCCCAGCCTGTGTGAGCCGGTGCTCGGCAACGAACCCGAGGTCGGTGCGCACTTGGCCGCCCCGAACCATCAGCTCGGAGCTTGCGGTGAGATTGACTAGGGCAGCCGGCGCTTCGCCGCTCTCGCTCGCCGCACGCCGGGGTTGTCGTACTTTTCGTGCAAATCGGTGCGCTTTGCTCCAAAAAGTCCTTTTCAAACAACAACTTGCGAAGCGCGCGTTTTCGCGCGGCGTCGTGTTTAACGTGCAGAAAGGTGCGTTTGGTCTGTCGAGAGGGGAGGGCACTTGTGCCTGTTCGCGCCAGACGCTATCAGCGCGACGAAGCCGCGTTCCTTGTATCGGGTCGCCGCTGAACAAGCGTGTCGGCGTACCTCTCGACGTTGAACTTCATCGTGCCGCGAAAGTTGATGTGCGAAAAATGTGCCGGTCCGATGCGGCGCAACCACTCATCCTCGATGCGGGTTCCCTCGCGTTTCAGCCTTTCGACAACCTCGTGCATCCGGCTCGTGTTCCACGCCAGCACGATGTTCGTCAGCAGTGCGTGCGAGCCGGAGATCGCCAGCATTTCGTCGCGCCGCCGGCCGCGCTCCGGCGCAACCTTGCCGCTGTACACCGCACGCTGGAGCTGATGCACCGATTCGCCCCGGTTCAGTAGCGTGTGGATCTCGCGCCGGAAGTCCTCGATGGCGATGTAGTCGCACAGGAACACGGTGCGCAGCAGTCGTCCCAGATGTTCAGCTGCTCGATGCAGGGGGTCACCTTGCGCAGCCGATCCGAAGCGCTGCAGGGCCAGAGTGGCTGACACGCGCCCGGATCGAATGGACGCCGCCAAACGAAGGAGCTCGTCCCAGCCGCGCTCGATGGCGCTGAGCGAGACGCTCCTCACGGTGACTGCTTCGAGGCCTTCCGGGACCCTGAAGACGCGCGGCAGGTGCAGCTTTCGCTCCGCCAAGTCACGCAGGCGCGGACACAGGTCAAAGCCCAGCAGCTTGGCGATGGCCATCGCCGGATTCGTGTACCCATGGGTATCTACCGCCACCAGCGATAGCCGCAAGAGGTCCTCGCCGCGGTTGTTTGTCTCGACACCCTCGATAGCGACACCAGCCTGGCGTTCGTTGAGCACGATGGGCTGGTCATAGACGATGCCCCATCGGTCACGCACGTGTGTGTAAAGGCCGGCGGCGTAGGTGCGCCGGCGCGGATCGACCCGGGCGTTCCAGAGGTGGCGTGACGCGTCCAGCGACATCATGTCGGCCGACGCCTTGTCACCATCACCCCAAAAGGCAGCAATCGGGATCTGGCGCTGGAACTGCGCGACACGTTCGTTGGCGCGCCGCAGCCGGCCGCTGCCTTCCAGGGCTCGCATCGCCACGGAGATCTGGCTTGGCTCCAGACCCGGGATCATCGAGGCGACCCCTTTGGCGTCGATGTCGGTGCCGTGCGCCAGCAAAGCGCCATACAACCCAACGAGCTCATCCGCAGTCTGCGCCCGGTGCCCGAGCAAGGCATCGCTGAAGTTGGTCGCCGCGTCCACTTGCATCAGCAGATCGGGGAACTGGACGTTGCCGATGAGCTTGTAGACGGTCTCGCGCGTGCGCACCGGTTCACTCTTCTCGGGGAGGGCGTCGATGGCGGGCAGGCGCAGCATGCCGTCGGCGCTGATCTCGACCTTGCCCCGGTCCAGCGCATCGCAAACCGCTGCACTGCCCGCGACCAGGTTGGCCAATAACGGCTCCAGGAACTCCCGGGGTGACTTGGGCATCCCCAGGAGGTCGACGTGCTGCTCACGTTGCGATTCCCAATGGGCTGGAGGAATCAGCATCTGGTCGCGCTCGCGATGGCTCAGTGAGTGATCGATCCAGACGCTGCCGCGACGAAGGCTCTTTCGCAGCGACATCAGCGTGCAGGCTTCCAAAGCCCGAAGGCTCGAGCGGGGGTCCAGATCGTGGACGAGACCGTGCCAAGCGGCACCCACTTCCGGAAGCTGCACGCCTTCGGGAATTTCGGCAGCACTGCGTTCCTGCAACGCACTCCACGCCTTCCACTGCTGGAAACCACGGTCGCCCTTGCGGCCGCCGAATGCCAGATCCTTGAGCGATGTCAGGCAGGCATGTACCCGCTGGACGTCCTGCCAGAGCCTTGCGAACTTGCGAAACGAAGCTACCGGTGGTCACGCCGCTGAACTCGGCGAGCAACTGCCGAGCCTGCAGGACGCGGTCCTGCCAGGTCCTGGCCTCATCGTGAAGGATGGCGCTGGCCTGCGCCGCTTGCCTGAGCAGACCTGTCGTGGCGCGTGCGCGGCTTGCCTGGGCGCGATTGGCAGCTTCGCGAAACAGTTGCTGGCTGCGTCGGCTCGATTGAAGCAGCGCCACATCGGTGAGTTCAAGAAGCGTGATCCGCAGAAAGCACACCAACTCGATCATCTGCCGCGATGGGTTGATCTCGCGCGTCTTTGCCGGGCGCCGCGACTGCACCTGCCTGGCGTACGCCTGCTGCTTGGCCAGCGTCACGCTGCTCAGGTCCCAGGTGTCGGCTCCGAGCGCCTTGAGAAAGCGCACCTTCTCCAGAGTTTCGGCCAGGCTTGCCGGTCCATGTCGCCGCGGGGGCGTCTTCAGCCACTCCAGGTGGGTGGAATCCGTCTCGGGCCGAATGCAGTAGGCGAGGGCGCTCAGTTCGCGCGCCCTCGCGACCGGAACAGCGGCGCTGACATGGGCGAGGACGCTCGCCTCGATGGTGGCTAACGCGTCGCGGGCCCAGTCCTTGAGGCGGCGCGGCCCGGGAATCACGATCCGGCGGGTGTACAGCCACTGGCAGGCCGACCGTACCAGATCGTCGGGGTGAGTAGCCTCCTGGGCGTGAATGCGAAGCGCATCGGTCAGTTGGATCTCATCACCTTGCTCAAGATCTCGAAGACCGAGGTATCTCTTGGCCCAAAGCTGGTGCTTGAAAAGTGTCTGGCTGCGTCCGTAGATGGAGCGCAGAGTTGCAATGGATGGCGAGGAGATTCCCAACAGCTCGGCCGTGCGCCGCAGCAGGTTGCGCGGCAAGACGTTGAAGCCGTCGAGCGGTCTACCGGTAGCGCGCATGAACAGCACCATCAAGGCAGCGGGCAGGCGATGGCCGACTCGAAACTGCTGCGTGATCGCTTCAACGTCTGCCGACCCGAGCTCGAAGAGCTGCTCACGGTCAAACTCGCTCAGCCGGGACGGGAGGGCCTCCTGGCCGACGAAACGCAGGGCAAACGAAGACATGGCCGGCTCCAGAACGCGGGGCAGCCAATGTACCGGCTCGGTCTCTGGCAAGGCGGGGCGCGTCTATCACCGGCGCCATCCAACGAAACCTGCATGCCCGCATGGATGCCGGGCTTGCAAACAAAAGCGCACCGATCTGCACGAAAAGTACGACAACCCCTCCAAACGTGACGGTAAAAGTGTGACTGCACGTGGTCTGAAGAGCCTTGTGCGCCGCGAAGCCGCATCCAGCAAGGGTTGGCCACTTTGGAACGTAAATGTGACACCGCTGTTCCGGAATCGTCCAAGTCGCGCGCACCTTTTGTTGGGGGCGAGTTCATCCTGACCATCATCGACGAGTCGCAACTGTTCGCCATCGTCGCGCTGGACCCAGAATCAACGAGCCGAGACTTGGGAGCAGAACGCAAGCGAACAGGGCGTTTGCAGGGGCGTAGCAGCGCCGGATGGGCTTCCAGGCGAAGCCACCTGATCGAGTGTCGACCGATTGAACAGTCGGACCCGCCTGCCCAGTTTGGGGATGAACCTCGTGGGCATGGTGCGTTCAGGGCGTCGAGAAGGGCGGCGCGAAACTCCTCATGATTCAACACCTTACGCAGTCCTCGACGCATTGGATTCGCGAAGTATCGAATTTACTTCGCACGGTTGCGAAGTACCTCATTTACTTTCTTTCCTGTGACGGTAAATCTGTGACTATGAGAGCAGCCGCCAGAGGCAATCGGTGCGCGTGGCCGGTACCGGATTTACTTTCTTCTACGGACGCCGAGTCGCCGGTCTGCCCGAAATCGCTCGCTGATGGCCTGGGCGTCAACCGGAGCAAGGTGAAAGAACCGCGCAACGTCGAACTCGGAGAGTGTCCGGGGCAGGTGATCGGCGCCGACGAAACGCAAGTGGAATTTGGACACGTGGCCCTCTGGCGGTTCTTGCCAAGCGCCGGTATGGCCAGCAGCGCCGGGCCGAAATTCTGCGCCTGTCGGCGGTGCCCTGGGACCAAAGCGCCACAAAATGCACGAAAACCGAGATCACCCCCAATCGGCCGCCTTGAAGGCCTTGACATTCCAGCCCTCATAGAAGCGATTGCCGCCCTGAACATCCACCGGCCGAAATCTCGCTCCCGTGCCGCGCTGCTGCAATAGATCGGCAATGACGATGACGCAGTCATCGAACCGTGCCGGGTCTGACCCTTCGCGCTGTGCGATTGGTTTCGACAACTGTTGTCCCAAGCAAGCAGCCAGTCCGTTCAGCAGGGCGCTCGTTGGCCAAAGCCGGGAAACGTGGATCGACGAGTCCAAGCGCCGTGGCCTCATCAACCGAAAAGGGACACAGCTTATCGGCTTCGCTCAAGGCACGACGCCGATCGGCCGACGGCGCATCCCAGCGCCTGAGTGTGTCATCGAACGAGGCTGAAATCATGACTGTCCCATCCGGAGAGAGTGACACGCCCCTCACTGCACTTGTGTGGCCGACGAGCGGTTCGCCGATCTGCTGTCCCGTCGCCACGTCCCAAATTCGCAACGTTGAATCGCTCGAAGCAGAAATGACCCGTCGACCGTCCCGCGAAACCGCAGCAAACCAAACGGAGTTTGTATGCCCGCGCCAGGGTCGCCCGATCTGTTTTCCGGTCGCGACGTCCCAAAGGCGAAGCGTCTTGTCTTCTGCAGCGGATATGACGCGTTTGCCGTCAGGCAAAAAAAACGCGCCAATTACTTGATCAGTATGACCCTCGAACGGCTTGCCGATCGCCGCTCCGGTGCGGGCGTCCCACAAGCGCACTGTCTTATCGTAGGAAGAAGACACGATTTTTGTGCCGTCAGGCGAAAACTCGGCGGTCTTGACCTCTCCTTCGTGGCCCTCTAGCGGTTTGCCAATCGGCCGGCGGGTGGTCGCATCCCATATCCTGAGTGTCTTGTCGCTAGACGCCGAGATGAGGAATCTGCCGTCGGGGGAGAAAGACGCATAGACGACGCCCCCGGCATGTTCGAGGGGTTTCCCGATCAAATGCCCGTTGCTCGCATCCCACAGCCTTACAGTCCGATCCTCGGAAGCCGAGACGATGCGCTTCCCATCAGGGGAAAACGCCGCGAAATACGCGGCTCCGGTATGCCCGCGAAATGGCTCGCCAATCGGCGCCAAGGTCGCCGCATCCCACACGCGCAGAGTCCCGTCTGAACCCGCCGATACGATGCGCTGGCCGTCCGGCGACCAGGAACCGATGAAGACGCCCTGCTGGCGCGCAGTCAACGGGAGGCCGCGGGGTTTGACACCGCCGAGAGCCCAAAGGCGCACGGTACCGTCCTCGGAGGCCGACGCGAGGCGCGTACCGTCGGGAGAAAGCACAACGGCAGTGAGTTCTCCTTTATGAGCTGTCAGTGCCACGCCGATCGGCGCCCGAGTTGAGAAATCCCAGACACGCACGGTGTTGTCCGACGAGCCCGAAAAAATGCGCTGCCCGTCGGGTGCGAAAGCCACCGCGCGCACCCGACCTTTGTGCCCTTGCATCGGATCGCCGATCGCCAGGCCAGATGTGTCCACTAGCCTCACCGAGTTATCGGAGAAACCGAACACGATCGTCTTACTGTCAGGTGAAAAGGCCGCGCTGATGGGCCCTACCTCCAGCTGTAGGTCGACCGCAACTTGCTTCCTGGGGCGATTGGCCAGGGCGAACGACTCGTCCAAGTCTACGTCCTGACGTGACTTGCCGACCTGCGCGTCGGTCAAATACATCGTGCGGATTACACGCGGGACCGCTGAGTATTCCCAAAGGCGCGCGGTTCCATCAGATGACACAGAGATGATTGCTTTCCCATCCGGAGAAAATGCGGCGCTCTTCACAGATGCTTCGTGTCCTGTGAGGGGTGCCCCGACAGGCCGCCCCGTGGCGGCATCCCAAAGCCGTAGCGTCCTGTCGTTCGAAGCCGAAACGATGCGCGTTCCATCCGGAGAGAATGCAACGCTGTTCACAGTTCCCTCATGACCGCTGGGCAACTCCTCAACAAGCCGCCCCTCGACAGCGTCCCATAGCCGCAGACTTCCTCCGTACGAAGCCGACACGATGCGCGTCCCATCCGGAGAGAATGCAGCGCATGTAATACCTTCCCGATCCGCACTGAGCGGCTCTCCGATAGGTCCCCCCGTGGCGGCATTCCATAACCGGAGCGTCCTGTCGTCGGAAGCAGAAACAACGCGTGTTCCATCCGGAGAGAATGCGACGCTGTTCACGGCTCCCTGATGCCCTACCAGCCGAATGAATTCCAGCGGCCGAGCGAGCGCATCGAACAGCGCTGTTTCGGCGGTCGCTGTGTAGTGCGGATCGTCCGGATCTGCGAAAGGCAGCGCCTTCCTCGCAAGCAATGCGCCAGTGCGAGCATCCCCAGCTTCGGCCTTGTCACGTGCCTGCACAGCGAGCGTGAGTGACGTGAGCCGTTGGCTGCGCAGGGCTGCCTCCTCCATGGTTCTGTAGATGGGATGACCGATGATGAGCAGCGCGGCACACACTCCGAGCGATATCGCGAAGCTCGTTGCGACGCTCTTGCTGCGACTACTTCGAAGCAGCAGTGCGACTTCATCCCATCCGCCCCCATAGCGGCGGCTCCAAGCGTCGCTTAGTGAATGAGTCTTGCGCCAGCGCTTCAAGCGATGCTGCTCGGCCACGGATAGGCGCACGCCTTCGCGCGCGTCGCGCACATACCCGCGCCAGCGCTCGCCATCCTCACGATCCTCGAAGAGCCATCCGGAAGTGAAATCCCGCTTGGGCCCAGCGAGTTTCGTCCAGCCGCGTATCAGCGCTTCGTGCCCGAGATCTACTTCAGGATCATCGCCCGCTCCCAATTGGAGGAAGCTCACGTCCTCGGCTCCGAATGCGTCGAGAACTCGGTTTAACGACGAATTCGCAAGCAGTGCGTCCGCGCCAGGTGCGCCAGTGATAACCGCGAGCAACTCGCTGCGCCGCTGCGGACGCCGCGTCGCGCGATCACGGGCGTCCAGATCCGTCAGCACCTTCATCGCCAGTTGCACCGACAGCCCGTCGGCGGCGTTCTTCGCACAGAGATGTGCAAGCAAGCTCTCGGCCTTGTTCTCTATTGATCCGGCAATTCGACCCACCTTGATGTAGTCGTCCTCGCGTATTTCGCGCGGATTCCCAGAGCTACGTTCCCACAGCCTTCTCAACGTGTGCTGTAGGAGTGGCAACTGATCGGTCTCCTCTTCGACATCGACGAGCAACCGCTGCACAACAGCCTCTTCAATTTTCGCTCCCGCCAACTGCACCGGCTGACGTATCGCTCGCTCAAGCTGGTCTCGTGTCGGAAATGGCACTAGGAACTGAGCTTCGCTGACGACTTCGGCCAAACCTGCATAAGCGGAGCAATTGCCGAAGAAATCTGATCGCATCGTCACGCAGCAGTGGATGCGAGTCTTCTGGTTTGCCGCCTCTGTTAGCAGCAATTCCACAAATGCGCGGCCCTCTTCGCGCATCGCTGCCCGAGCCCCATCCACCGCTTCATCGCCATAGCGGAATAGTTCCTCGAACTGGTCAATGATCAGCAGGATATGCGTCGCATCGGGCCGCAGATCTTCAGCTATTTTCGCGAGTCCATACGCCGACGCACGCATCATCGAGGCATACCTAAACCGCAACGCCTCGGCTAGAGGGGCGGCCGGATCGCCGGTTGCAACTCGGGCTGCAGCCAATGCGCGTGCCAAACGGTCGAACGGAGCGAATCCAGGCTTGGCGATAATTTCAACCCACCCCTCCGCTCGCAATTTCGGTACGGCGCCGGCGCGCACGATCGACGACTTGCCGGACCCCGACGGTCCTACCACAGCCGTAAAACTGCTTTGTCGAAGCTTCCTCGTCAAAGTCTCAATTTCGCGCTCACGACCGAAAAACCAGCGCTCGTCCTGCGCGTCGAAGGGCCGCAGCCCGACGAAGGGGGCTGCTTGCACAACAGCGTCGGACTCGCTCACCGCGGCGCCCCATCGGGAGCATGCGCGATCCCTAGCTGCTCGAGCAGTAGCCGGGCCGAGCGGCGATCGCCTGGCAAGGCGGACAAATCTTCGACAATCACGCCCTCAATAAAGAAGGAATTCTTGGCCGGTAGATCTCCGCCGGGCAGGCGCAGTACAAACGCACGCCTTCCGGCAGCCCACAGGTCAGCGACGATCTTGCCAACGCCGTCGCCATCCGCCGCACCCCACACCAGTAGCGCGATTTGCTCACGCAAAACTTCCGCTGGTTCGGCACCTGCATAGACCGGGCGCACCCGAACGTCGGCTGCTTGCAGACGGTTAGCCAACTGGTTGACACCGCCATTGTCCTCGGGCGAGGCAGCGATCACAGACAAGTCGACGCGACTATGCGGCACAGCCGAAAGCGCGCCACTTGGCTGAAGTCGGCTTCGCATCCATTGCGACAGATTAGTCACTTCCTCACCGTAGACCTCTTCGCCCGGGCAAATCGGGCCGAAGCGAGCTAGGACCTCGAAGGGATCACGCTTCTGAACTGCGTCGTCGGGCAGCCATTTGGGCGCCCACAGCACGGTGGGCACCGGTTTGGAACTCGAATTGTGTTCGCGTCCCAATCGAAGCTGCATCCTGGCCAGCGTCTCCGAACTGCCGGCCAGCGCGTCCCCCTCGCCTTCCCCAATCAAGTGAACGATCAATTGACAGCGGCCTAATGCGGCTCGAACCGTTCGCGAAGCCTCCGCCGCCTCTTTCGGCAGTTTGCCGTCGGTTGGTAGAACTTCGTAGCCGGCCGACGTCAGGTCGTTCGCTAGACGCCACCATGCATCGCGCATCTGTTCGGTCGGAGCGGCAAGATAGACGGTGCCGCTCGTGCCGGTGGCCGCGCTGATCCTCGCGTTGCCGCTGTCGCTGTCGCTGCTGCGCACTATGAATCGTTGTGCGATCCACTCAGCAATGCGCTTGACTTCGTGGAAATAGGCAGCTTCGTCCTTGAGTCCTCGCCAGTAGAACTCGCGCACAATTCCCGTAGGCTCCGTTACGAAAAACTTATAGCCCTCACGGTTAAGCAACGGTGGAGGGATGTCGCCTTCCGGGGCTTCGCGCTTCTTGACCAGCACGATCTTGTCGTCCTCATCCTTGTGCAGTTCTACGAAACTCGCAATTTCCTGGCGACACCACGGGCGCTGAACCCAATTTGGCGAAAGTATTGGTACAAATAGCGCCGCCTTGGAAAGCGCGTCGGCAATCTTTGAAGTAAATTGCTCCGTCGGCTCAATCTTGTAGCGATCTAACCAGAGTTCGGCTTGGTGCACACCCGCGTTCGATAACTCGAACTGCAAATTCGCGCAAAAGAACGTCACCCACCCTAAGGTTGTCTTATCGAACGGCGGCTGCTCGTCATCAGCGCGCGCATAGCTAATGAAAACCGAACCCTGATAAGCCGGGATGGGTGAACTCACAATGGGCACGATGAAATCCAGCTAAAGTGGACTTGCGAGAATCTAGCCCATTTCTAGGAAAGCGGATAGTCAAGATTGATGAGGAAACTCTCACGCAGGCGCCTCCCGAATGGAAAGTGACTTGAGCGCAAGGTGATTCAGGAAGCGGGCATGCAGCGACAGTGCAATGAAATGACCCCAATCGCCGCGGCCACATCGACCATCGGCGACCGGCGAATGCACATTCAGCAACCGCAGCTCGTCGCACCCACTCGTGGCTGCGCCCTAGGATGGAGAGCATCCAGAAGTTGGGGGTGTGCGGTGCAGCAAAGATCCGGTCAGGGGCGGGCGTCGGCGAACTGCCTGGGCAAGACGTCCTACCCCTGAACATTTGCTGCACCGCACACCCCCAAAATGGATGCTCTCCCACCGGCACGTCGCGCTTCAGCGACACCCGATCTCGCGCCGCAGCGTTCCGAGCACCTCTCTTGCCTCGCTCGCGGTCATCGCTCCCGGCACGGCGCGGCAACTCGCATCAACCAAGCCTGCGCCCATGGTGTCGATCACGCGCGATGGCCGTCTTCGGTGCTTACCAGCAGCGCACCGCCACCGGGTGCGAATGTGCGAGCGGTCAGTGACTCGGCGTTGCTGGCGCGGTAGGTTTGCTCGATACCTTTGTCGTCGATCCGCCACGCCGCGAGCGTGCCGCGCACCATCGACGACGGCACCGTGTAATACGCCAGCAAGCTGGGGAACAGCGTGCCGGCGAACTCACGCCTTAAAGGATTCCATACCAATCCGGCCAGCGCCTGTACCTCGTCACCGCGCGGGCCGATGCGGGCCTGATAGTCGTCGAGTTCGCTCGCACTCGTTGGCGCCCGCGCTACGCGATGGCCAGTCGCCAGATCCCAGGCGATCACACGCTCCTCGGCAAAGTGGCCGCCGGACATGAAGGTGCTGAAACTCGTGCCTCCGACGGCCGCCAGCACCTTCGCGCCGGGTGAGAACGACAGCGCACGCAGCGTTCCGACCTCTGCCAACGGCCAATTCGCGACCGCAGCCGCATCATTGCCCTCGGTGCGCACGACCTCGATGCGCTCGCCCTGTGACATCCGCGCCAGCAGACGGCCATCTGCGCTCAGCGCCATTGGCGCAGCGAATGGCAGCTTGTCCTCGCGTAGCACGCGGCCGTCGCTGCCGGCCAGCAGCGTGATGCCGGCGTCGGTGGCGACGGCCACCACGCTGCCGTCGTCGGCAAATGCCAGAGGCAAGCGCCAGCCAGAAATTGCTGCTGTCGGCGGCGGCGTAACAGGCGAAACGCGGCGCGTCCATGCGACGTTGCCGGCGACGGTGTCGACCAGGCGCAACTCTCCGGCCGCGGTGGCGATCAGTAGGCGGCCGCCCGTGGCGTCGAAGCGGTGTTCCCCCCAGGGCCCGCGGTGGCGCAGCGCCGGGCCCTCGGGCGTGGCTTCGAAGAGCAGCAGTTGCGTATCGCTGGGCGTGCCAATCGTGAACGGCGTCTTGTCGGCGCTCGCCGCGACGACGATGAAGCGTCCAGTGGTTGAGGTCTCGATGGCGAGCACCGAGCCATCGATAATCTGGTGCAAGGGCATCGCCAAGCTGATGAAAGCGTCGAAGGCCGGCACCTTAGCGTCCGCCGCTGACGGTGCAGCGACGGGTGCGATGGGCGCGGGAACCGAAGCAGGCATGGCGTGAGTCCTCGGGTTTGGCGGCTCGTGCCGCAGCGTTTGCTTTCGCCGGCAAGTCCGGGCATTCTCGGCTCAGAGTAGAGGAGGACGACGGTACAGCGCTATCGATCCTCCCCCCTCACAGACCCCGCCGTGCGGAACTACCGCAGTGGCTTTCTCAGGCAGGGGCTACGGGCTTTTCGGCGCGGTGACCATCGTCAGCAGATAGGTCGGGTAGATCCGCGCCAGCCGCTTGCGCAGATAAGGCCACAGCTGAGCCGGATGCCCGATTTCGCGGCCGTGGATCAGCACGATGATGAAACCGCTCAGCACGAAGAAAAAAGCGACGCCGGCCGCACCGCCGAAGACGAACAGGCGCTGCAGCGGCTCGGCCGCCTCGCCGAAGTACTTGTCCTTCGCCAGGTTGGCGCCCAGGTGAAGAACAGCACCAGCAACGCCGCCACCGCGCGCAGGCCTGGATCGACTGGTACATGGGCGCATTCGCCGCGCCGGCATCGGCAAGCCGCGGCGCGAGGTCGACGTTCTTGGCTGGCAAATTCATGCGACTTCCCGGATGGTTGAAAACCCCTTGCGCGTCTTGCCTCGCCCTGACAACCCACCAGTTCCATACCCCACAATCGTGAGATAGATTGCGCCCCAGGGCCATACGGAATGACCTCGGCGTGACGCGGGTGGGTCGCTTCTCTACGAAGCTCGACGGGCGCACCCACTGGGCAATGGCGCCGGATGACTCGAGCATGTTCCTCTCGTGCTGTCCCTGCCAACAAGATCCAAACGGTTCGTGGCGTCCCACATGTCCACGCCTGAGGCGAAGGAAGACGTTGCACGCTCCCGGCTTCAGGCCGCCAGAAAGCATCATCTTGGGCCCGCATCGTTCCTCCGAGTTGCTGCAATGCAGCATTCCGTGGAGAGTACTACTTTCGGTGCTATTTTCAGCAATCGCGAAAATCAATCCTCGTCCGGTCGACGCTTGCCTGTATCCATCATCCTGGCCACCGCGCTCACCTGAGCCGCGCCCGCCCGGAAGTACCCGGCCACGGTGTCCACACTGCGGTGCCCCGTCATGGCCATCGTTTCCTGCAGCGGCATGTTCTGCCGCCCGGCTTCCGTCACAAACCCTGACCGTAGCGAGTGCGCTGAGAAATCCTCTCCCACGCCGGCGAGGGCGCACCGCGCCTTCACGATGTCCCGAACCGCTGTTCCCGAGAGCCCGTCGGTGCCGAGCTTCCCGTTCTTGAGGATCCGCCGGAAGAGGGGCCCCGAGGAGATGCCGCTCGCCTTGAGCCAGGCCTCGAGCGCTTCGGCCGCCGACCCGACCACGGGCTTCACGTCCTCGGGCCGCAGCTTCCCGTTGTGGTTCGTCTTGGAACTGGCCAGCGTGTACATGAAGTTTCCCCCCTCGACCCGCCGCAGGTTTTCATAAACCGCCTCTGACACCTCCGAACGCCGCCGCCCACCCGAGGCCCAGGCGTAGAGCAGCAGGGCACGGTCGCGCTTGCCCTTGAGCGAGTCGTCGCAGGTCTCGAGCACCGCCTCCATGGGCTCCCTGGTCAGCGCGCGCTGCTTGTGGGGCAGGGCATTGCGCTTCGCGTAGGCTTTTCTTGTCTTGCTCAGCAGCGCCTTCACCGCGGCATCCACGCACGGATTGGGCTGTTTCGAAAGGTGGTGCGCCATCGAGAGCACGGAAACCCGGTGCATCAGGGTGTTCAACGCCGGCGCCCCAAGCTTGCCCTTGAAACCGGCCTCGACCAGGGCTTCGTCGATCGTGGGTGGCAGCTGGTGCTCGAGGCCTGCCTTGGTCGAGCGCTGCGCGTGGTCGACGATGAACTGGACCACGACGGGCACCGGCACCGGCAGCGCCATCGGGCGCCCATAGCGCGCGCCGAACCACGCCGCCCAGTAGCGCATGGCGGCGCGGTACGCGAGGCGCGTGTTGTCCGACTCGCCCTCGGCCATCAGGTCGTGCGCGGCATCCTCGGCCATGCCGGAGAGCTGGCCGGGATCGAGCAGCGCGTGGTCGCCTTTCAAAGGCAACAAGGCCCTGGACGACGGGACTTTTTCAGCAGGATTCATGGGCGACCTCAAGGAGCTTCCGATGGCCAACGACCTTTGAGGAACGTTTGTCGCGCACCGCGTTGATGTTCTGATTCATACGTATTATGTATGATATGCTACGTAAAATGTATATCATTTTCGATAATCATTTATTATCGCAAGTAATCGGCAGGATAAGAGGGCATGGATCTGAAAAGTTCGAGCGACAACATTCACCCAATTCGCGGTGGCCGCGGGATCCAGGAGGCTCAGGTCTGGGAAGCCGCCGACGCACTGCTGCAGGACGGCCTGCGCCCGACGATCGAGCGCGTGCGCCAGAGGATCGGCAGCGGCTCACCCAACACCGTGAGCCCGATGCTGGAGCGCTGGTTCGCGACGCTAGGCAAGCGCCTGGAGGGCCGCGCCGGCAGCCTGGTCAACGAGGCGCAGCAGCTCCCACTGCCCATCGTCCAGGCCGCACAACAGTTCTGGGATGTGGCCCGTCGCGATGCCGATCAAGTGCAGGTCCAGAAGACCGAGGCGGCCCGACGGGAGCTTGACCTCCAGCGCAACGCCCTGGCCCAGAAGGAAGCTGACCTCCAGCAACGCGAGGCCTCGTTTGAACACGCCCGCGTCGCGCTTGACGAGGCCCTGGTCTCTTCGCGCCAAGCGGTCGCGGCCATGGAGACCCAGATGCACGCTCAGCAGCAAGAATCCGCTCGCTTGCTCGGCGACTCCGAGGCGGAAGTTCGACGCTTGCGCAGGGCGCTGGACGAGGCTGTTGCCAGCAAGGAGGCCCTGCGCGAGAAGGCAGCGATGGAACTCGGCGCCAAGCAGCGCGCCGCAGAAGAAACCGAGGAGCGACATCTCGCCCAGGAACGTCGCCTCCTCTCGGAGGTCGATCGCGAGCGCATGGCCACGCGCCAAGCCAGCGCCGAACTCGCGAAGATGCAAAAGGCCCACGCTGCTGATGCCGAGACTGCTCGCTCCGCTCTGGGCGCTGCGCAGCTGGCGCTGCAGCACGAGAAGACCGCACACAGCGACGCAGCAGCGGCCTGGTCGCTCCAGCACCAAGCGGCTCAGGTGGAGTTGGCGACTCTGCGCGAACGCTCCGCTGGTGTAGAACAGCGGGCAACCGACCTGGCCTCCCAGCTTCAGCGCCTTCAGGTGCAGTCAGAACGCGAGATCACACAGCTCCGAGAGAGCCATGCTTCGACGACGGCCGCGTTGCGCGAACTAAAGGTACCCCTCGGGGAAAGCGAAAAGGCACCGCCGCGCCGCGCCATGAAATCTCCCAAATAGAAGCTCTCTCGTCGAGCACGCGTCGAAGCGCGGCAAGCGAGGTTTAACAGATGGGCGATCGGTCCACATTCGCTCGATCGCCTTCTCTCATACCGCCTGATCGATCCACAGCATCCGGTCGGCAGGGCTTAGGAGGCAAGATCCCGCGCCTTCGGAAGGCCCCGGACTATGCCAAGGTGAGCGGGGAACCCAGTGCGCGAGAGCCGCGCTCGAATATGCGCCAATCACCAATTCGTTCGCAGACGGCATCGCGATTTGTCCTGGCCTGGTAGCTCCCCGCGCATACTTGCACGATGGCCAAAGCCTCTTCTTCGCCTCCGGTCCGGAGGCGCTTGCCGCGTTGGTCGCGCTGGCCGCTGATGTTCCTTGGGCTTCTCGCCCTGTTGATGCTCGGTCCGATCGGTGTGCTGGCCTTCGGCAACCTGGACTTGGACACCCCCTGGCACATGACGAGTCGTGAGAGCACCAGGCAGGCACCCAGTCCTGCGGCCGAACGCGGTGCGGTGGTGCAGGTCTATGGCGCTCGCATCGTGCGCTGGCGGGGCGCCTTCGGCATCCATCCCTGGATCGCGGTCAAGCGCGCAGGCTCGGCGCGCTACACCACTTACCACATAGTCGGCTGGCGGGCCCGCCGCGGCGGCGATGCCTTGGTCACCAGCGAAGTCGACGCCCCAGACATGCAATGGTTCGGCGCCTACCCGCAGTTGCTCGCCGACCACCGAGGGGCCCACGCAGAAGCCCTAATCGACCAGATCGAATCTGCAGTGGCGGCCTATCCCTGGCGCGCGTCCTACCGTCTCTGGCCCGGCCCCAACAGCAACACTTTCGTGGCCTGGGTGGCCCGCCAAGTGCCCGACCTGCGCCTGGACCTGCCGCCCACCGCCATCGGCAAGGACTACCTCGGACCGACCACCTTTATCGACCACGCACCTAGCGGCACCGGCTGGCAATTGTCGTTGTTGGGCTTGGCAGGCGTGACGGTGGCACAGGACGAGGGCCTGGAACTGAATCTGCTGGGGCTGGGCTTCGGCATCGACGTCGACGACATGGCCCTGCGGGTGCCAGGTTTTGGCCGGCTGCCTTGATGGCGGGAAAATCATCTTGTCCCGCAGCACCCGGTGCAATCGGCGCCCGCCTACATCCGGCGGAATCCACGGACGACCCCGGCCACTGCTAACCCACGAGAAATCAAAACGGGCGTTCCGGGACGCCCCTTCTCTTACTCACGCTGGTGGCTTCGAGGCGCGCATGAGCACATCTTGTCTGCCGCCTGGAACGCCAAGGCCTCCGCTGTGGCCACGAGCCTTCGCTGGTACCGGATCGCCTCGACAGCGCTGCGGGCGTAGTAGAGGTCGTAGGCGAAGTCGCCGGCGTCGACCGCTCCGTGTTGTGCGCCGCTGCTCCGCTGCCACGCTCAGGTCCACAGCAACGGCTGCGCGACGTCGACGTTGTAGAACGCAGCCGCGCGCGGGCCGTGTTCCGGGTCGGTTCCCTTGTCCAGCCGCCGGCTGTCGTGCACCAGGCCGAAGATGTACGGCATCAGCGGACCGATACCGAGGGAAAAACCGCCAGGGCGTGCTGGGAGACGCGGGCCCAGTGGTCCGGGCCGTGATACAGGCCGCAGGCCTGCACGTCGCAGCCCTGGTGCACGTGGTCTTCCGACTCGGCGATGAGCAAATTTCTGAAGTCGTTGTTGCGGTTGCGGTTGCGGTTGCGGATCTTGGGGGCGTATTAGTCTGCACGGAAGATGCGATCACGCCCTCATGGGCTTGCTCCTTGCCCGGCATCTGTGTGCCTTGCCGGGTAGCGTCTACAGTGTGGACGTTCCCTTCGCAGCCGTGGCGAGCAGCGCGATCAGGCGATGGCTCGCCGGAGATAGGTAGCTGCGGTCTCTGTAGGTCACAACCATGCGACGCCGCATCGTGGTGCCCTTGACGTTGACTTCCTTCAAACCTGCGCCAAGCTGGCCGGCCCGCAGGTGGTGTCGCGAAATGAAGCTCAGCAGGCCGGTTTCGGCGATTAGCGTCGGCAGCATCAGAAGCATCGAGCTTTCGATCTGAACATCTGGGCGCGGCAAATTCCGGCGCTCGAAGGTCTGATCCAGCCAATCGCGGGTCGGAGCGCCGGGCGGTTGCAGCACCCAGCGATAGGCACACAAGTCCTTCAGCACGGGAGAACCCAGGAAAATCTCGTGCGACGCGCTGGCCGCAACGACGATGGGATCCTCCGAAAGAATTTGTGACGTGATTCCTGACTCAGGTTCGCTTTCGGTTTCGATCGTCATGTCAAGCTCGCCCGTACGCAACTTGGGATGAAGCAGGTCGCTCAAGCCGACAATGGTCTGGAGCTTGATCTCGGGCGCTTCGGCGATTAGCTGGCGAACGGCGCGCGGCAAGAGGAATTGCGCCGCTGTAGGAATGATGCCGATGCGCACGGTCCCGGACAGGCCGCTGCCGATGTCCTCAATTTCGCGCCGAGCCTCGTCCACGTCAAGGCGCGTGCGTCGCGCCCATTTCAGCATCACGTGCCCAGCGGCTGTGAACTTGATGCCACGTCCCGACCGCTCGAAAAGCGGTGCGCCGCAGACCTCTTCGAGACGACGAACGGAACTGGTCAGCGCTGGCTGGTCACGTCCCAGCGCATGGTGTAAGTCTTCAGCCCGGACAGGGCTGAGATGCACGGTGCTCAGCGTGCCACTGCGGACAGCCGAGTGGGTGCAGTATCGCTGAGGGTCT
>NZ_JASZYR010000027.1 GCF_030316855.1 Variovorax sp. J22P240 | reverse complement strand
ACGACTACGAGGCGCTACTGCCCTGGAACATCGCGCTGCCAACCTCGTAGCTCAACCCCTGCACTTGATCTGCGTCGATGAACAGGACGCGGTTTATTGACCGCATACGGACGAATTCACTAAACCCACGAAAGAACCTCATGAACGATTTGCTCCAACAACTGATGATCAAGGCGACTGAACTGACCCGAAATGGGCAACTCCAGGAGGCGACGCAAGCGATCCAGCGCGCCCTGCGGGGAGGCGCTTCCGAAGTGTTCGGCGTCAGCGACCCTGCGACACCTCCGCCCGCTGCGCGCGCCTCGATGCCGTCGGGCGAAGCCTTGGTACTCGACGGTCTGACTCGAGTGATCGACCCGCCTCCCGAGATCGTGGAGCAGACCCAGCCCGACAGCCAGTCCGGCGGCGTGGTGGAAGAAAAGGTCGACCCGCATTCGGTCGAAGTTGATAGCCCTCATGAAGAACGGTGGATCGACGGCAGCTTCACGCACCAAGGGCGCACGCTGGCGTACAAGCTCTATCTGCCGCCCGGCGCAACCGGCACAGTCGCGCCACGCCCCATGGTGCTGATGCTGCACGGCTGCACACAGGGCGCTGCCGACTTCGCGGCGGGCACACAGATGAATGCCCTAGCTCGCGACCTTGGGGTCGTCGTGCTCTATCCCGAGCAAACCCAGCATGCCAACGCACAGAAATGCTGGAACTGGTTCAAGCCACAACATCAGCAGCGCGGACGCGGCGAGCCCGCAGTGCTGGCGGCCCTGGCGCAATCGATCACGGCTGAGCATCACGTTGACGCGGCGCGCGTCTTCGTGGCGGGACTGTCTGCCGGAGGGGCCATGGCGGACATCGTCGGGCGGTGCTACCCGGACGTCTTCGCTGCAGTCGGCGTCCACTCGGGCTTGCCCAGCGGTTCAGCTACAGATGTCATGACCGCACTTTCCGCAATGCGCAGCGGCGGCGCCTCGACTCCCACCGGAGTGGCCAGCAGTGCAGTGCCCCCCACCATCGTTTTCCACGGCGATGCGGATGCCACGGTGCACGTCAGCAATGGCGCCGCGATCATCGAATCGGCCCGCCTGACGACCGGGCAGGCAACTGGAAGGATGCCGTCCGCGCGTACCGCGGAGGGGCATTCCGGCAAGGGGCAACGCTACACCCGCACGGTCTACGCCGACGAGGCCGGGCGAAGCACAGCCGAATATTGGCAGTTGCACAACGCGGGGCACGCCTGGTCGGGCGGTAGCTCGCGAGGAAGCTACACCAACCCCGCCGGTGCTGATGCGAGCGCCGAGATGCTGCGATTCTTTTTGGCGCATCCTCTGCGGGCCTGAATAAATCAGCCGACCACTGCAACCGCCGGGGTTCGGTCGGCGCGCAGTCCCACACCGGATGGGTTTGAGCGGAAGCATCTTCCCTTTGAGCGAGCGATCAACCGCATGGTGCCTGCGATCACCTTTGCAACCCGCCCGGATCCCGTCGACGAATACCACCATGCGCAGCGCGGCATTCGCCCGCTGACCAGGCATCTCGAAAGTTCTGAATGAAGCTATCCCAATGGGCCGGTATCTGCAAGAAGGCGGTGGTGGCGTGGTCCGACGACTTCGCACCGAGCATGGGCGCAGCCATCTCCTACTACACGATGTTCTCGCTCGCGCCATTGCTGGTACTTGTGATTGCGGTGGCTGGTCTGGCCTTCGGTGCCGAAGCCGTCCAGGGGCAGATCGCGAGCCAGCTGTCCGGCATGGTCGGCGAGGAATCCGCCAGGGCGGTGCAGGGGATGGTCAAGAGCGCCGCCATCAGTGGCGATGGAATTCTCGCCGCCGCGATAAGCATTGCGGTATTGGTGATCGGTGCGACGAGCGTATTCGGTGAACTTCAAAGTGCCCTGGACCGCATCTGGCATGTGCCTGAATCGCAGAAGCCCAGTGGCATCTGGGGCATCCTGAGGGCGCGCGTCTTCTCGTTCGGACTGATCCTCGGCCTCGCCTTCCTCCTGATGGTGTCGCTGTTGGTCAGCACCGGCCTCGCGGCGTTCGGCAACTTCATCGGAGGACTGGTGCCGGGGCAGGAGATCCACCTGCAGGCCCTGAACATGGTGGTGTCGATTGGTGTGACCACGGTCCTCTTTGCGATGATCTTCAAGTTCATGCCAACGACAAAAGTCGAATGGCGCGACGTCTGGATGGGCGCGATCGTCACCGCTGTGCTGTTCGAAATCGGCAAGGCTCTGATCGGCCTGTACTTGGGCAAGAGCGGCATGGCGAACTCATTTGCGGGCGCCGGGTCGTTGGTGTTGCTGCTCGCCTGGGTCTACTATGCAGCGCAGATATTTCTCCTGGGCGCAGAGTTCACCAAGGTCTATGCGATGGAGCATGGATCGGCAGCCCCCGGAACGACTGCACCGGAGTCACGGGTTGAAGCAGAAGCGAAGCGACTTCCATCGGCACCGCTGCCCGATTACGCGGGCTTGGCACGTTCCGCCGAGATGCAGCAAGAAGTTGACCTCCGCGTGTCGAGAGCCTTCTCCGCTCTTCTCCCCAAGCTCGCCGCATTGGGTGTCATGACCGCCCTCGGTGTCTTCGCGGACAAGCGCATGAAGGCCATGCAAAAACAACGTCGGGCGACCGCCAGCGGGTTGAAGTCCTGAGCTCGCGCCGGGCCGATCGACCTCGCGCGGGTCGCGCGTGCATCGGGCCCGATAGGAGTGCGGTATGGTGCTAACGCGAGAAATGCATCGAACACCTACATGCGCTGCATGAGTCATATGAGTAGTGCGGGCACTCGTCCACGAACAAGGTTCTTGGCGCGGTCGAGCGGCCCTCTCTCCGGAACGGCGTCGATTCGTCTGCATGAAGCACTCGACGGCGCTGGTCTCCCTCGATGCGCATGGACCGAACGGCATTGAGGGACAGCAATCAGTCTGTTTGTGGCCTACGAACCCGTCGACTTTCCCATGGGGCGCCTCGGCCTACGAATGCCGACGGCCCACGCAGCTACCCACGAATCCAAACCTTGGACTCGGCTGCGTGGACGACGGGGGATCGAGGCGCGCTCAGAAGCTGGCGGCACCGCGTATCAAGTAACCGCTCCCGAGCCATCTCCCACCATCCAAACGCGAACAGCTGACTCAGCCGCTCCAGATCGACCGCGACTCGGCGCGCAAGGCGGCGATCAGGCAGGCCGCAACGGGGTGAACGCCAGGGCCGCGCAGCGGCTCGACCGACGCATGCACGATGCCGAAGCAACTTGTGATGCTCAGTGTCAGACGGTGTCGCGGCACCGGACCCGGGTGGTAGACATTGATTTGCGCCTTATCAAGGCCAGGGCCGGCCAGCGCGGCGGCCGCGGCCACGTTGACGCTGTCGGGGAAGCGCTTGGCAGCCTCGCGCACGCTACCCGAGAACACCAGTGCACGTGGACCCGGCCCCGGCAGCAGGTCGATGTCGAGCCGAAGCTCGGCCGCCGGGTCCACCGAGGCCATGGCGACGCCGTCGAGGCCCGCGATGGCGCCCGGCATCACCCGCAGGCGATGGCCGGTCCGGGCCCCGGCAACGTGCAACGCATCGAACAGCGTGACATCGGCGAGCGCCGCGGCACTGACGGTCCATACATCGGCCAACCGCAGCGCCCGTTCGCCGTGAGCAGCCAGCGCAGACGGGCCGGCCGCTTCGATGATCAGGTCGAAGGGCTTGCTGAAGAAAGCATCCGCGTCGTCAGTGCTCCATACGGAGCCGCGCTGCCGCGATCGGCGCGCGAGCACACCGGCGACAGTCCAGCCCGGCAGGCCGCCGTCGTTCCAACAGTCGATGACGGGCGATGCTATGCGGCCGAACCCGATCAGACCGAGACGCCGTTCGGGGTGCGGTTTGTATTCAGGCATCGATGACCACGTCACTGAGGGGGGTGGCGACGCAGCTCAGGCAGGTGCCCTCCTCCGCGAGCTCGACGTCGACGGGATGCTGAATGAGTCCAGAGACCACGCGCAGCATGCAGCTCTCGCATTGGCCGACACGGCAGCCACTGGGCAACGACAGGCCGTGCCGCGCTGCCAGGTCGAGCAGACTGCCGTCGACCGCCGTCCACTGCACGGTCAGACCGGTGCGCATGAAGGAAACGTCGAAGGGTCCGGCCAGCGCATCGAGCAGGATGGACGGCTGAAAGCTTTCTTGGAAGATCGCGAAGCGCTGCACACCGCGAGCCAGCAGGTCGGCTTTCATGCTGCGCATCATCGCTTCGGGACCGCACATGTAGAAGCGGGCTTGCTGCTCGATCAATGACGGCGGCACCAGGTACGCGCCAATGCGGCCCACTTGTTCGAAATCGCGCCCTGCCAGATCCACCTCGCGCGGCCGGCTGTAGACATTGACGATGCGCAGGTTCGGCAGTAGTTCTGCCAACGCGGCCAAGCGGGACGCAAAGGCGTGGTTTGCGCCGTCGCGGCTGCCGTAGAGGAGCACGATCGGTGACTGCGGCGGCACCCCGCTTGCAGCCAGCGTCTCCAGCATCGAAAGAAACGGCGTGATGCCAATGCCTGCCGCCACCAGCACCACCGGCACCGAATGCGCCAGAGGGAGCAGGAAGCGCCCGCGCGGTGTCTGGAGCGCCACGGTCACCGACGCGGCGGCACCGTCGGCGAACGCGTCGTGCAGGCGCACCGACAACCCGTCATCCAGCGAATTGCGTTTGACCCCGATGCGATAGCTGCGCACCCCGTCCACGTTTGCTGCACCGATGAGGGAATAGCTGCGCTCGAGCCGCAGAGGGCCGGCCTCGAAGACCAATGGCACATGCTGCCCTGGGAGGTACCCAGGCAACGGGCTGTCGTCCCGCGGTGTGAGCTCGAGCTCAAGCACATCGCCCCCCGTGCGCCCGATCGCCCGCGCTTCGAAGACCTTCCAGCCCGTCCAGGCGCGGCCCCGAACGGAGCGGTCCGCCTCGATTTGACACGGGAATGCGCGCAGCGCAATGGAGCCCGATAGCGCATCCATGTGCTCCGTGCTGACGAGCGCGTTGAAATGGCTGTGACCATGAGCCAGCGGATCGCCGCCTGCAAGGCCCAGGTCGTCGCAGGCCTGCCACCAGCCGAAGCTGGCCATGACCACGCGGGGCTCCAGCGCTTCATCGAATCGGACGCGAAAGCGCGCCTGGCCGTTGCGCGTGCGCACCAAGAACCAGTCGCCCTCGGCCAAGCCGCGTACAGCCGCCAGCGCCGGATGCAGGCGCGCATGTGGCTCGGGCTCTCGCCGGCGAAGCGACGCAAGGCCGCGATGCTGGCTCTGGCAGTAGTAGCCGCTCTTGGCACAACTCAGCGTGAGCGGAAAGTCCTGCAACTCTCGGGCGTCAAGCGCCACGGTACGAAGCGGCTCCCGCACGTGCGGCACCGCGGGGTACCCATTGGCCCGCAGTTGCGGCGAATAGAACTCGATGCGACGACTCGGCGTCGCGAAGCCGCGCACCGACCCGTCGGCCAGCGCCTCGGCGTATTTGCGCGGCGGCTGCGCCACCGGCACCCGGATGCCTGCGGGCCGGCTCCGCAGCTGCGCGGTCGTGAGGCCGATCGGCGAGAGCATGTGGTCCCAGGCGCGCTCGATGTCGCCGTCGAAGAACTGCGCACCGAGACCCAGGCGCGTGGCCAGGGCGAACACGATCTCGAGGTCCGAGCGCGCCTCGTTGCCGCTGTCCTGCGCAACGATCGGCTGGCGCAACTGGATCAACTCCTCGGCCGCACCATCGATCTCGAACCCGACGCGCATCCCTTCGCGTTCCCACGGCGTGTTGACCGGCAGCAGGTAGTCCGCATGGCGACCGGTCGGCGTCTCGAACATGTCGCAATGGACCTGGAACTCCAGCGCCTGCAAGGCGGCGCGGGAACGAGGCGTATCGGCTTGCGACATCAGCAGGTTGGCGCCGAAGCCGACCAGCGCCCGCACCCGGTACGGCTGACCGGTCAGCACGGCATCGTGGAAGTCGCGTCCCAATGTCCAGCCGTAGGCCGGCGGCCCGAGCGGACGCTCAGCGAGTCCCAGCGCAAGGCGCGCCTGTGCGTCCGGCAGCAACGAGCGGTCGTTGGCACGGTTGACGGGCTGTCGCTCCAGCAGCAGGTTGCCACCCGGCGCATCGATGCTGCCGGTGAGTGCGTACAGCAGCGCGATGGCGCGGTCCGTCTGCGTGGCGTTGATGTGCTGGCTGATGCCGGTCCAGCAGAAATAACTGATCCGACGCGCCTTGCCGATGGCCGCGATGGCTGCATCGACCTGCGTGGCAGGAATGCCGGTCACCTGCTCGACGTGCTCGGGCGTGTAGCCGCTGCAGGCGGCCGCATAGTGCTCGAAGGCGGGGCTGCAGCCGAGCGGACCGATGGGCGACGGCACCTCGAAGCGGCCGCGCAAGGCAAGCTGCTGCGCCAGATCGGCCGGCAGTGCTGCAGCGGTGTCGATCGGGACCGTGCATCGGTTGGCGAAGCTCCATCCGAGCGGCAGGTCGGTCGGCGCCGAGGGGTCAAGGTCGCGCTCGGTCAGGATGGCGCCGTTGTCCTCGCGCACGAGAAGTGGCGCATTGCTCCACTTCCGCACGAAATCATCGTCGTAAAGGCCGCCTTCGATCAGGCCGCGCGCAAGCCCGAGCGCCAGCGCGGCGTCGGTGCCCGGCTGCAGGCGCAGCCAGAGGTCGGCGTCGCGCGCGTGACGCGTGCGCGCCGGGTCGATCACCAGCAGTTGTGCGCCGCGCGCGCGCGCCGCAGCAACCGCATTCGCCTGCGCCAGCCAGACGTTGCCCGGGTTGAAGCCCCAGAGCAGGATCAGGTCCGAGCGCGCGTAATCGGGCATGCCGATGCCGGCGCCGAAGGTGAAGGCGTGCGTGTAGTCGCGGTGCCAGTTGCAGATCTCAACGCCTGTGAGGAAATTCGGACTACCGAAGGCGAAGATCAGGCGCTCGATCCAGTCGAGGCTGTCGGACAGCGCAGTGGCACCGGGCGATGCGCTCGAGAAGGCAACAGCGTGGGCGCCGCTCTCGCGCTTGATGGCGTCGAGCCGCGCGGCGATGTCGGCCAGCGCATCGTCCCATGAGACCTCGACCCAGCCCGGCTCGTCATCGCCTCGTGGCCGCGTGCGCTTGAGGGGCTTGCGCAGGCGCTGCGGGTGGTACACCAACTCCGGAGCCGCGCGACCCTTGGCGCACAGCGCGCCGCCGGTTGGATGCTCTGCCCACGGCTCCACGCCCACCAGCTGTCCATCCTGCACCAGGTACTGCGCGCCGCAACGCGACCGACACAGCGCACAGAAGCCGACCTTGCGTTGGAGCGTGGCCTCAGTCACACGAAGCCCAAGGTGTCAGGCATTCGTTTCGCCCAGCGGCACCACGCTGAAATCGCCGTGGTGCAGCGAGCGCTTTCCGAGTCGCGTGATCTTGAAGCGGGCACCGCAGGCCGGGTCCGTGCTGGCGATCAGACAGTCGGAGGTCATCCAGTCGTTGGGGTGCGTGGGTCGCTGCTTGGCGGGTATGAAGGGCAACACCGCCAGCAGACCGTAGAGCGAGAAGCTCGGGTTGTCCGGCGGCAGCACCACGCGCCCGCCGATGACATCGAAATAGTCGCCCTTCTTCACATGCATGATGAAAGGCTTGTCCGATTCCACCACCTCCACACGCAGATCGAAGAGTTCGAATTCATCCTGCTGCGTCGGGTCATGCTTCAGTGAGCTCATGGCGATTCCTTCGGGTTGCGGATCAAGAACGCGCGCCGATGGCGGCGATCGGAGGCGACATGTCGATGTGGGCGGGCGCACCGTGCGTGTTCTGGTTCATCTGCATGATCTTGGCGTGGGTGCCGTCCTTGTCGCGCTCGATGTCGTAGCAGTCGCCGGCGGGTCCGGGTGCAGCGTCCGAGAGCGCGTTCAGGCTTGCCAGGTCTTCGGCATCGAAGCGAAGGCTGAAGATCGCCAGCGTGTCGTCGAGATGGCGCGAGTCCTTCGCGCCCACCAGCGCCGCCGCCACCTGCGGCCTGTCCAACACGTAGCGCGCCGCCACCGCGGCGATGTTGCTGCCGTGCTTCTTCGCGATCGTGTCGAGCGTGCGCAGCAAGGCCTGGTAGGCCTCCCAGCCGCCGAACTCCTCGATGATGAGCCGGTACTTGATGAGCGAACGGTTCGCGAACGGCGGTGGCGGGCTCGGCTGGCCGAGCCACTTGTCGGAAAGGAAGCCCCCGGCCACCGTGCCATAGCACAGCAGCTGGATGCCGTGCTCGCGGCATAGCTCGACCATCCCGTTCTCAGGCCGGCGGTCGAGCAGCGAATACTGCAGCTGGTTGGTGAGCAGCGTGACGCCGCCGTCGACGATCTCGCGCAGCCGCGCGACGTTGAAGTTGGTCGTGCCCAGATGCGCGATCTTGCCGGCCTTCTGGAACTCCTGCAGCCACTGCATCGCTTGCAGGCACCCCGGCACCTCGTAGTCCCACCAGTGGAACTGCACCAGATCGAGCTGCTCGACGCCCAGGCGCTGCAGCGAGGTGTCGACCGCCGTCTCGACGTCCTTGCGCGTGAGATGCGGGATCAGCTCGATGTCGGGGGTGTACTTGGTCGACACGCGCAACGCCTTTCCGAGTTCCTGATAGCGCCGACGAAACAGGCCGATGGTGTCCTCGACGCCGACGTAGTGGTCGGCACAGTCGAACGCATTGATGCCCGCTTCCACATAGCGGCGCATGTCCTCGACGGCGTCGTCCTGCGCGTAGGGTGCGCCGTGCTTGGCGGCAAGTTGCCAATTGCCTTTGGCGACGCGCGAGATCGTGTAGCCCGGGGCCAGGGTGATGGTTTCGATGGTCATGGAAGGCCTTTGCTGTGCCGGGCTCAGAGCCCGACCTTTTGTTCGAGCGCGTTCATCTCTTCGAGCGTGAGGGTCTTCTCGGTCACGATCTCGCCGTTGCTGATCTTCCAGATCAGCATCGGGCCGGTCACGTCGCCGTTCTTGTCGAAGCGGAAGCCCCCGGTCGCGCCGACGTAGCGGATCTTCTTGCCGGCCTTGAGCGCATCCAGACCCTTCTTCAGGCCTTCGACGCCAGGGCCGACCTCGAGGCCCGCCGGGTCCTGCACGGCCCGCAGGGCGTCGCGAATCGAAGGGCCGTCGAGCTTCGGCGCGGCCTGCATCGCCAGCAGGGTCACTGCCACCGCGTCGTACATGGTGTGCAGGCCGGGGCCGACCGCGGGGCGGTTGTAGGCGGCCGTGAAATCCTTGTTGAAGGCATCGGCCGTCGGGCCCGAGGCCTGACCGTTGTCCACACCCACGGCCTTGGTCAGAAAGCGTTCGCCGATCCCCTTGACGACGTCCATCGATCGCAGCGTGTTGTGCAGGATCACGTTGGGCGTGCCACCCAGCGAGAACCATTCGCGCAGGATGATGGTGCCGTCCTGCGACAGGCCGACCAGCACCAGCGAATCGGGCTCCAGCGCCAGCGCCTTGTTCACTTCGGAGCGGTAGGACGGCTGGTTCTCGTTGTAAGCCACCATGCCGACCACGTTGCCGCCGAGCTTCTCGATGGCCTTCTTGGCGTCCGGCGCCACGCCGGTGCCGAAGTCGTTGTTGATGTACATGATGACCGTCTTCTTGTAGCCCTTGTCCATCACCGCTTGCGCATGCGCCAGCGCCATGGTGCGCGCGGTCGGGATGGTGCGGAAGAAGTAGCCGTCGGTTTTGCCTTCCTGCGCCATCTTGGTGAGCGACGGCGTGACGGCGCAGCAGGCGACGGTCGGCACTTTGTTGGGCACCGACACCGAGTTGACGACCGCCAGCGCCGTGCCGCTGCCGACCAGGCCGACGACGGCCGAGACCTTCTGCACGTCGACCAGGTAACGCGCCGCATCGACGCCGACCGAGGGCTGGCTCGTGTCGTCACGCAAGGCAAAGTCGACTTGGCAGCCCTTGACGCCGCCGGCCTTGTTGACCTGGTCGACGGCCAGCTTCCCGGCGTCCGCGATCACCTTGCCGATCGCGCCTTGAGCGCCAGTGAGGGCCAGGACACCGCCCAGCTTGGGGCAGTCTTGCGCCGAGGCGTTTGCAGCGCCGAGCATCGCGCACAGGGCGACGCCGGTCGCGAACCATCGTTTGAGAGCGTTCATGTCGAACTCCTGGGTTGCTGTGAGAGAAAAAGAAACCTGCTTGCGCGCCGTCACGTGGCGTGCCTTGCACCGAGCAGGCCGCGTGGCCGCAGCAGCAGCGTCGCGACCAGGATCAACCCGATCAAGATTGCCTGCACCGCGCCGCCTTGTGCCTGCAGATTCGGCGGCAGCAAGGAGACGATGGCAATGCCCGAGAAGGTCCATAGACCCCAGATGACGAAAGTGCCCGCGATGGCCCCGCGGTTGTTGCCACTGCCGCCGACGATGAGCATGGCCCAGATCTGGAAGGTCATGATCGGCATGAATTCCGAGGGGCTGGTGGTACCGACGAATCCCGCGTACAACGCTCCCGACAGCCCCATCAGCATGGCGCCGAGCACGAAGGCCGTGAGGCGGAAGCGCACCACGTTCTTGCCCAGCGCGGCGCACACGGTCTCGTCCTCGCGCAGCGCGCGCTGCACCCGGCCCCAGGGCGAATTCAGGAGCGCCTGCAAGCCCGCGTACACCGCTGCAAGCAGCACCAGCACCATCGCCAGGTAGCCGAGCGCGAAGCCGCGAGGCCCGAGGCTCTCGAACGGACGCGGGATGCCGACCAGTCCCCGTGAGCCGCCGGTGAGCGGCTCGAGGTTGTTGGCCAGCAGCTGAATGGAAGTGGCGATGCCGAAGGTCGCGATGGCCAGATAGTCGCTGCGCAGGCGCAAGGTCGCCAACCCCACCAGGAGCGCCACCAGGGCGCACACCACCAGGCTCGCGGCCAGGCCGACGCCGAAGGGCAGGTGAAGACGGACCAGCAGTTGCTCGCTCACTGGCATGGTCAGGATGGCCATCCCGTAGCCCCCCACTGCGACGAATCCCACCACGCCCGCGTTGAACTGGCCGGAGACACCCCACTGGAGGTTGAGCCCCAGCGTGGCGATCGAGAGAATCGAGGCCACGGTGACGAAGAAGATCAGGTACGACAGCATGGCGGTACGCTACCTCTGCCCTTTGGGCGCAATGAGGCCCTGCGGCCGGAAGTAGAGCACCAGCAGCAGCAGCACGAAGGCGATCATCGGCTTGTAGGTGCTGGGTATCACGAGCGTGAACAGGTTTTCGCAGAGGCTGATGAGCAGCGCGCCCAGCACCGCTCCGGTGACGCTGCCAACGCCGCCGATGATGGCGGCGGTGAAGAGTGGCAGCAGCAGGTTGAGCCCCATCTCGGGGCGCACCTGCACCGTCACGCCATAGAAGATGCCGGCCAGCGCGGCCAGCGCGGCCGAGACGATCCACGTGAGCCGCACGGTGCTGGCAATGTCGATGCCGGCAATGCTCGACAGCGTCGGGTTCTCGGCCACCGAGCGCATGGCGATACCGTAGCGCGTGTGCTGCAGGAAGAGCCACAGCACCGCCAGCACGGCGAGCGTGACACCGAACACCAGCACCTGGTCGGGCATCACCAGCACGCGACCCGGCAGGCGCAGTGCCATCTGGATTTCGCTGCTGTAGTTGTGGGGGTCGGGTCCGAAGAGCAGCAGCAGGATGTTGCGCAGAACAAGCGCGAGGCCGAACGAGGCGAACACCAGCGTCAACGGATCGGCACTGCGTTTGCGCAGTCGCCGGTAGACCAGCCGGTCGAGCAGCAGCGAGATGGACACCGCCACGGCGATGCCGAACACGACCGCCAACGGCAAGCCCCATCCGAAGGAGAACGGACCGATGGGCGTGCTCAGGGCGCCGGTGGCGCCGGGCAACGTGCTGCCCGTGATCAGCAGCACGAACAGCGCTGCATACCCGCCCACCGAGAGCAGATCGCCATGCGAGAAGTTCGCGAAGCGCAGGATGGCGAGGCTGAAGGTGACACCGATGGCGCCCAGCGCCACCACCGCGCCGCTCAGGAAGCCGTCGACGATGGCCTGCGCGATCATGACGCCACTCCCGCCGCTGCATGAGCCGCCAGCGGCGCCGCATGCTTGCCGAGGTAGAGCTGGGCGATCAGCGGGTCGTTGCTCAACTGCGCCGCCGCCCCGGTATGGGCCGCTCGGCCGTTCACCAGGATCAGGCCGCGATCGGCGATGCGCAAGCCGGCCTTGACGTTCTGCTCCACCATCAGGACCGCGATCCCGCTGTCGGCGATCTTGCGCACCTGTGCGAACACCTCGCTGACCATCAGCGGCGACAGGCCGGCACTGGGCTCGTCGAGCAGCAGCAGCCGCGGTGCCGTCATGAGCGCGCGGGCGATCGCGAGCATCTGCCGCTGTCCGCCCGACAGGGCATGGCCCGCGTGCCGACGACGCTGGGCCAGGTCGGGAAAGCGCGCGTAGGCAGCGTCGAGTTGCTCGCGCAGACCGCTTTTGAGCAGGTAGCCGCCGATGCGCAGGTTCTCGTCGACAGTGAGCGAGGTGAAGACGTTGCCGGTCTGTGGCACGAAGCCGACGCCGCGCGCGGACAGGCGGTGCGCCGGCGTGCCGGTGATCTCTTCGCCTGCCAGGCGGACCTGGCCGCCGAACATCGGGACCACGCCCGCCAAGGATTTGACCAGCGTCGACTTGCCCGCGCCGTTGGGGCCGAGGATGACGAGGATCTCTCCCGTCGCCACGCCCAGGCTCACGCCGTGCACGATCGGCAGGTCGGGCACGTAGCCCGCCACGACCGATTCGGTTTCCAGAAGATGGGCACCGGCCACGCTCATGGCTGGTCTCCCAGGTAGGCGTCGATCACGCGCGGATCGGTGCGCACCGCCTCGGGCGTGCCCTCCATGACCACCCTGCCCTGCGCCATCACGATCACCGGATTGCACAGCTGCATCACCATGTCCATGTTGTGCTCGATCAGCAGAAAGGTGACGCCGCGCTGGTGCAATGCCTGGATGCGTTCGACCAGGCTTTCGAGCAGCACTGGATTGACCCCGGCGGCGGGTTCGTCGAGCAGGATGATCGAGGGGTCGACCATCAGGATGCGCGCCAGCTCGAGCAGCTTCTGCTGGCCGCCCGAAAGCACGCGCGCCGGTTCATTGGCCAGGTGCGACAGGCCGACGAAGTCGATCACCTCGCGCGCCTTCTCGAGGTTGGCGGCGTCTTGCACGCGGATGCAGCCGCGACGCAGCCAGGTGTTCCAGAACTTCTCTCCGCTCTGGTTGACCGGCACGAGCAGCATGTTCTCGAGCACTGTCAGCGTGCCGAGCGGCCGCGGAATCTGGAAGGTGCGGCCCAGGCCACGATGGAACACCTGGTCGGGTCGCAATCCGTCGATGCGCGCATCGTTCAAGCGGATCACGCCCGCATCAGGTCCGTGACTGCCCGCGATGGTATTGAACAGCGTGGTCTTGCCCGCACCGTTGGGGCCGATGAGCCCGGTGATGCTCGCCTTGCGGACGCGCAGGCTGACACCGTCGACGGCGCGCAGCGCACCGAAGGTTCGAACCACATTTTCAAGCTCCAGCACGGTATCGGACTCCTGTTCGGCCTCGAGGACCCAAAACCAAATATCCAAATTCCAACTGAATTCAGTATATTTTGATACCGATCAACTTGCAACATGCATGCCCGCCTTTTTTCAGGCGCCGTGCACCATCACGGGCTGCGACTGCGCTTCCTTGGCGGGCTGCTCGGCGTTGGGGGAGGTGCGGTGCCTTCGTCGGCCACCAGTCGCAACAGAGGCCGGCGCCGCAGCCGGCGGCCGGTGGCACGTTCCCAGGCCACCTCGAGCAAGCCGATGCGTTCGAGCGTCGCCTTGTCGATCAGGTCCGGCTCGCCGCTCTCGATGGCGGCCAGCGAATTGGCCAAGGTGCGGGTCGACAGCGTGATGTCGGGCAGCTCGCTCAGGGCCAGCATCCGCACCGGCTCCATGCGCCGCAGCAGGATCTCCATCATCTGCACGATCACGCTGTTCTGCGTGGCGCGCGCGACGGCGATGTTGAAGCGCGTGCTGGCGATGGTCATGAGTTCGACACCCTCCTGGCTGATGCGACGGCGCCGATAGGGGGCGCCGGTCTCCTCGCTCAGCGCCACGGCGTCGCGCATGGCCCGAAAGTCGGCCTCGGTGCCATAGGTCGCCGCCATGCGCGCGACATGCGGTTCGAACAGGCGGCGCGCCTCCAGCACGCCGGCGATGTCGCTCATCGGAAGTTCGGGCAGAGGCAGGCCGCACAGTTCCTGTGGCACCGCCTGGCTGATGACGAAGATACCGCCCGACGACCCAGGCCTGACATTCAGCACGCCGGCCTGAACCATCAGCTTGATGGCCTCGCGCAGCGTCGGCCGGCTGACGCCCAGTTGGTCCGACAGGTTCTGTTCGGAAGGCAGCCGCTCACCGACCTTGACATCGCCGGCGCGAATGGCCTCCGCGATCCGGAACGCCACGATCTCGCAGGGGCGCACCAGTTGAACCGGCTGGAAGACGAAGGTCGTTGATTTGATGCGCGCCAAGGTGATTCACTCCAGACCGCAATGGTACGGCCTGGCCTCGCCGTGCACGCGACGCAAGGCTCTAGCCTCCGGTACTGCCCGCGGGCCGCTCCCCGATCTTAGCCCGCGCAGATAGTGTCGAAACGGATGCCAGGAGCTGCTACGGCAGCGGCGAGACGTTGCGCCGAAGCTCCGCCAACACCGCCTTACCCATGGTGTCGAGATCGAATGGCTTCGCGAGCACCGAGTGCGGGCCAATGAGACGCTCGACGGCGTTCATGTCCGCATACCCCGTCGCCATCAGAATCGGGAGATCGCTGTACATCGCGCGTGCATGAGCGATCAGCTCCGCGCCATTCATGCGTGGCATCAGGTAGTCGACCAGCAGCAGATCCGGCTTCGCCTTCTTCAACTCACTCAAGCCCGCAGCGCCATCCGCTGCCTGGCGGACGTGGAATCCAAGCACCTGAAGGCACTCAACCATGCTACGGCGAACGGCTGGGTCGTCTTCCACAACAAGGATTTCCGCCTGCCAAGCTATCGCGGCGTTCTGCCCGCCCAGCGAGACCTCAGCAGCATCATTCGGCGCCGGCGACAGCGGAAAGCGCAGCTTGACCGTCGTTCCTGCGCCGACCTCACTCTGCACCTCCACACTGCCTCCCGACTGCCGCGTGAATCCGTAGACCTGGCTCAGACCGAGCCCGGTGCCGGCGTGCTGCTTGGTCGTGAAGAACGGATCAAAAACCTTGCCCAGCAGGTTGTCTGCGATCCCTTCACCGGTGTCGCGCACGGCGACACTGATCGAGCCCAGTGAATAGCCGGGGTCATCGGCACCGGCCTTGGCCTTGGCCTTGGCGTCGGCGTCGGCGTCGGCCGACACAATCTCGGTGTGGATCTCCAACATGCCGCCCTGCGGCATGGCGTCGCGCGAATTCACCGAGAGATTGAGGATGGCCATTTCCATCTGGGCTGCGTCGACGATGACGTAGGCAGGCTCGGTACACAACGCCAGCGAGAGCTTGACGTGAGCGCCCACCGAAATCGAAATCAACTCCGCCATGTTGCGGATGAGATCATTCACGTCGTGCAGCTTGGGTACCAAGCTTTGCGTGCGCGCAAAAGACAGCAACTGACCGGTCAGGCGCGAACCTCGGTCCACCGCTTCCTTGGCCCGGCGCGCGTAGTGGCGAATGCGGTCTTCGTTGACCGTGGACCGCTCGATCAACTGCAAGTTCAGGTTGACGGCATGCAGGAGGTTGTTGAAGTCGTGAGCGATCCCGCCGGTCAGACGCCCCAGCGCTTCCATTTTCTGGTTCTGAACGCGCGCACTCTCGACGCGTTCGCGCTCCAGGATCTCGCGCATCAACCGATCGTTGGCGCTGGCGAGGTCCGCGGTTCGCTCGGCGATCCGAGTCTCCAGCTTGTCGTTGAGCTGCTCGACGCTGAGCTTGGATGCTTCCAACTCGGCAAGATGCTTGCGCGTGAGGTATTGACGTTGCCGTGCGCGCAATGCGGACTCGGCCGCGCTCGCCAATGTGTCGGGATTGACCGGGCGCTCGAGCAGCACCAGATTATTGAGCTCCTGCAACGCTGACCGAGCGCGATCGGTACGGTGGACGGTCTGGCGCGCTGCCAGGACGACAAACGGGTAGTCGGACCACGGCGGCTGGGCTGCGAGCATCTCGCGCAGGGCGTCCACGATGCCATCGCCGAGCGCTTCTTCGGTGAGAATCGTCGCTGCGGAGTCCTTGTAGATTTCGCCGATCAGCGCATCGCCGTCTTCGCAAATGTGTGCAATGACCTGACGTGCGCCAAGAACTTCGCTGATGACTCGAGCGTCGCGACCGAATGGCGCCAGGACGAGTATTCGATTTTCCACGCCGTCACGCCTGTTCCGCGTCGCCGAGCAGCGATGTCCGGCCGCGATAGCGCGGCAGGCCTGCCATGACGCCCTCAAAATCGGTAAGCGCTTCACCGATCTCAAGGCCGCTCGGTCCAAGCCGGAACTGATGAATCGTGGAGGCGTGCGCGCTCGCGCGACTCTTGATCACCGTCATCGCCTTAAGGAGTCGTCCACGGGCCTCGAAGTACCGGAACTGAAGCATTGAATCGCTCAAGTAACTCAGGTCAACATCGTTTGGCACGTCGCCAGAAAGGCCATGTTGAGAGAGCACCAGGATGGTCGTCACGCCCTGGAGATTGAGGTACGTGAGCAACTCGTGCATCTGCAGCATCAGGAAGTTGCTGCCGGGCATGGCGACCAGGTAGGCGTTCAGCGTATCGATTACCACCGTGCTCACACCCTGGCGCTCAACTGCATCGCGCACGCGATGAGAAAACTGGCCCGCGGAAATCTCTGCCGGGTCGATGGTGTGCAGAATCAGCTGCCCGGCGGAGATGTCCTGTTCAACGTCGAGTCCCAGTGCCCGCGACCGCATCAACAGGGTCTTGATGCCTTCGTCAAAAAGAAAAAATGCCGCCTTGCCACCGCGCTGAATGTCGGCGCGCGCGCAGCACACGGCGGTCGTGGTCTTGCCAACGCCGGCGGGGCCGGCGAAGAGGAGGTTGCTGCCGGGCGTCAGGCCGCCGCCCAGAAGCCGGTCTAGTTCTGCGTTGCCGGAGCTCACGGTCGCGCTCGCATGTTCGCGACCGTGCTCGTTGGCCACCAACCGCGAAAAGACTTTGAGTCCGCCCCGGTCTAGATTGAAGTCGTGCTCGCCTTCTCGAAATTTCACGCCGCGCAACTTCACCACCCGTAGCCGACGCTTGTCGGGGCCATAGGTATGGGTGTTCTGCTCGAGGTGGATCACGCCGTGCGCAATGCTGTGCAGATGCATATCCCCCTCGCTCGCCGACTTGTCGTCTAGCATGAGCACAGTGCAGCGTTGTGTAAGGAAGAAGCGCTTGAGCGCCAAGATTTGCCGCCGATAGCGCAGAGGGTTCTGGGACAGCAAGCGCAGCTCTGAGAGGCTGTCGAAAACGACCCGCTCTGGCTGCACGCGTTCCACCAACGCCATGACGCTGCGGATCGTTTCGCCCAGTTCGAAGTCGGAGGGGTTAAGGATGCTCTGCTCAGCGTCTGCGCTCAGGCCCTCGTCGCTCACGAGATCAAAGATTTCTATGTCCTCCAGGTCCCAGCCGTGCGACAACGCCCCTTGCGCCAACTCATCGGAAGTTTCGGACAGCGTGACGTACAGGCCCTTCTGGCCGAGCGCCCTCCCCTGGAGAAGGAACTGCAGGCCCAGAGTCGTCTTGCCGGCGCCAGGGGTTCCTTCAACAAGATACAGGTGGCCGGCGGGCAATCCGCCTGCCAGCACCTCGTCGAGGCCTGGTACTCCCGTGCACTCCGGAATCGGCGGTTGCGGGGGGGTGCGTTGACTCATCATGGCGACGGCACTCTGGTTGCATCTCAGTATCGAATGGGTGAAGCTCGAATCTATGTCACTAGGCTTACCGCTTTGAGTATTGACGTGCGCGCCCGCATGTAGGCGTATTTCCTGCGCGGGTGTGAGTCCGCTTGGCTGAGGTGGGGGGACGCCCTATGGCAGAGTTCGCTGCGATGCAGGTCGGTCTCTCTGTCAAGTCCCTGCAGGCTCCCATCAGGCGCTGTGGTCGGCGCTTCGCAGCGCGCAGCCGATGCCACCGATCCGACCGACGGCATCTGGCGTACAGTCGGAATCCGATCGCGGATCGTCGCGGCCGCATAGCCGTACCACGGAGGGAAGATGGGTGATACCAAAGCAGCAACGATCGTTGAAGTTCTGGATAAGAACAAAGAGGCCGCCGAGGAGGTGAAGAAAGTAGCTGACGACCTCCTGGTGGTCCATACGGTCCTCAAGGAAGAGTCCCCCCTGGACTGTGCCGCGGAGCTGGTCGACCGGGCGGTTGAGCAGGCAGGCGAACTCGAGAAGCGGCTTACCAAGTCAGCAGCACTGCTGGATGAAGTGAATGAATCCCTGGAGCAGGCTGCGAAAGGCGACAAGGCGTCTGAAGAAGGACGGGATGGCAGGTCGGCGCCGCACCATACAGATATGAGTGGTTGACCTACAGGCGGGCCGCGGACCGGCTGCGCTAATCGCTGGCGTCCGCAGGTTTGGCGGGCGACTGCTTAAGACCGAGCGCCTCTGGCGTACCACGACGATGCCGCTCAAAACCATCCTCATCGAGGACAGCCAAACGATTCGCGAGAATCTGATCCCGACGTTGTCAGAATTGGCCAACGCGCGCGTGATCGCGATCGCGGAAGGGGCCGGGGAGGCCATTGAGGCACTCGTTGTGCACGAGCAAGAATGGGATCTGGCGATCGTCGATCTTTTCCTCAAGGAGGGCTCCGGGCTAAGCGTTCTTCGTGCCGCGAGGAACCGATCTCCGCATCAACACATACTCGTCCTGACCAACTATCCCACAGCCGAAATTCGCCGAAGGTGTCTAGCCCTCGGGGCGGATGGCGTTTTTGACAAGTCGACTGAACTGGAAGCCTTTTTCGACCTGTGCCGCTCGTATGGCGGATAGCATGGCGCGGGGCTTGAAAATGAATGGGCGGTTCCTACTTGGTTGATCGCAAGCGCTGGAGACGCCTCCGGCGCTGTGTTCAACCTGAATGGGGACCCGTCATGGATCGTCACTTTTCCCGCGTGACTTTTTCACCGAGATGGCATCGCCGCTGGCCAGTCGCATAAGAGTCAGAAGGTCGGAGCATCCGGCTCTGTGTCTTTCACGGACAGGGCCTTTTGCTCGGGAGCGAACACTTCACCGATGTACACGTCCAGGCGCTCGCCCGCTGTCCTGGCGTCTCTCGAATGAACGAATCCCGCGTCGACCTTTTGGCCGCCACTGGCGATTGCAGCCTGTAAACGCGCCGACGGCTGGTTGCTCTGTTGGCCGCACCCGGCGGCAATCGCACCGAGTGCCATGAGCACTGAAACATAGAAGATGCGGAGGTAGTTCATGTCTGCTCCTGGGTGACGACACGCGGCAATGCGCGTCTATGGCCGGTAAAAGCGACCTGAGGGCACGCACCGGCAATTGCAGAATCCTGCAGTAGTCGATCGCCCGAAGGCGCAATGCACGCCAGCGAGCAATCGTCCTGGTAAGGGTGAGTGCTTGGCAGCCGAAGCTGAGTGGGCCGCACGCGAAGACCCACTGTGTGCCGTGGTATCCAGCACTGAAATGCCAGCATCTCGGCTACTTTCGAGTTCTCAATGCGACCTAGCCCGGCTCTGCGGCTTCTCCGACAATGCTCTTGCCGAAAAGGAAGACCTGGATATCGGGCTTGCTCAGGTATCCGCGGTCAGCCGCGAATGCGGGGTTTGGTTGAAGCAGCGCGACGGCCATCGCCGTCAGTGACAGTGCGCTCGTCAACCAGAACAGGCAACGCGAAGAGAGTTTCATGGCAAGTGCTCCCCGAGGACTGGATCGCGCCGGGTGCGCAATTTCAGTAAGAATGAATTTAGGCGTCCCCCTCTGTTTGGTCGAGTACGTGACGCACAGGACGGTTGTGACCTTTGTCACTTTGCCTCCGCCGCATACAGCCCTTGCGGTGCGGTCTTCCTCGGAATGGCCATGCTGTCGTCGGTGATCAAACGCGACTTATCGGCGTGGGCGCGTGGCTCTTCGCGCGGATCCGCCAGATCTGCTGCGCGGGCCCGCCAAGTCGCTCCGTCATGCCCCTGGTGGTCAAGGAACTGCGCGAGTCGATTCCGTCGGTGTACGGCCACTTCACTTGGCCGGAAGAACGAGGGCGCGTGACCAACGCGTGGTCCGACCGCTTCCTGCCGCGCCGTGCAGCGTGGATCATCCTGCACTTCGAGCGCTATGCGATCGACGCCGGCATCAGCATTCCGCACCTGCTGCGGATTGCTTGCTGTCCATGCGTTTCATTAAAGGCCGTCGCGGGTCCAATGGCCCCGGCTCAGTGAGCAGCAACCGAAAACAACTTTCACGGGCAATAAGTGCCAGGTTCTCTTCGTCGGGCGCGTTGGCGCTGGTTTTCTTCTACGGTTAACGTGGGTAACACTAATGTCCAAAGAATGAACGAGGTTCAGCGCAGATATGTCTCCTTGGCGCAGACGCCACACTCCCCGGCGGCGAGCGTTCAATCGCGCGTTTCGGGTGGGTTTCAGGCCGCGTCGTGCTCCGTGCAGAAGCGTCGAACGTGAAGATTGAACGCCTCCGGCCGCTCCATATTGCTCACGTGGCCGGCGCTCGGAATGATCGCCAGCTCGGCGCCCGGTATGGCGGCGTGGAGTTGCTCTGCAACGTGGATGGGGCTGCGAGGATCTTCTTCGCCCCAGAGCAGTAACGTCGGCACTTCGATACGGGGTAATACGTCCCTCGTGTCCATTTCCGCAGACGACGAGGCCATCAGTCGGAAGCCAGCCGGATGGAACTCGGAAATGATGGACGAGAGCGCTGCCCGGAGGTCTTCTGGGGCGCGATCGGAGAACATGCTGGGCATGACTTTGGCCACTAGTGCGTCGGGCGGCCCGGCGGCGCCCGCGAGGCAGGCCGCCAGCCGTTCCTTCCACACCGGTTCGGGCAGCGACCCCTTCCAGCCGGCGTATGTATCGGCCAGAACGAGACAGCGCAGACGTTCGGGATACAGGCGATAGAACTCCTGCGCCAGTATTCCGCCCCACGACAAGCCCACCACATGCGCACGATCGATCCCGATTGTGTCAAGGAAGCCTGCGAGGCAACGGGCGTAGTCGGATGTCGTGAACGTGTCCGGCGGATCCGAAGACGCCCCCGCCCCCGGCGCGTCCCATGCCACGACGGTGAAAGAATCTGACATCCCCGAGAGTTGGGGCATCCAACAACGGGAATCACACAGGAATCCATGGAGTAACACCAACTCGGCACCCTGCCCGGTTTTCCTGTAGCTGACGGAAAGCCCATTGACCTCCGCGGACCTCAACGCAACGCTTGTCATCACAAATGACCCATCGAGATCGTTGAGAAAGCTCAGTGGTGGCTTCGCTACCAATCGCCGGCCCTGCTTCTCGCGAGTCGCATGGTGGGCGTGCCGGCCACTGGATTGCCTTGATTAACGCGGCTGGCCCGCCGCTGCCGCCTTGTCGCGCTCGACCCGTTCGGTCGCATCCCGTGCCACAGCGACCGATCCCAGTGCCGAACCGGCGGAGTCTGTGACCAGCGCGAAGCTCATCTCTACGTAGAGTTTCTGGCCGGTCTTGTGCAACCCGCGCGTCATCGTCGGACGCCCGCCCAGCCGGGTCGTGCCCTTCTCCATCGCGGCGTCGAAGCCTCGCCAATGCGCGTTGCGCAGATGCTCGGGAATCACCAGGTCCAGGTGCTGCCCCAGCGCCTCGGATGCGGTGTAGCCAAACATGGCAACTGCCGCGGCGTTCCACCGCTCGATCACGCCCGCCTTATTGGCATAGATGATGGCTTCCGCCGCCTGCTCGAGGATCAGGGCCTCTATTGAGTCGTGGGACATTTCTACCTTCCTACCTTCTGGTTTGCTATTGGTCCATGGTAGCCCCGGTGTGCCCAGCCTGACCAGCGTGGGGCAGTTGACTGGCCAGCGACTCAAAGAGGCCTCGACAACTCCAATGCGACCTTGACCAAGTTGGCGGGCAGTGCAGCGGGTTCAGTCTTACATCGTCAGACCTTCTGCGTCTACCTTGCCGATCATGAGTCGCCACATTGGTACCGCCCTGCTGCGCCAGCTTGAAGCCTACGGAGAGAAAGACGAAAAGCCACCGGCCAAGCGCTCGACGAGGCGGCCGAAGAAGATTGACCGATGAACGCGACCTTCCCGCCAGCAGCGACTGCGCCCGCCGGGACCGCCCGTGAGTCTCTGAGCACTTGCGCATCGGTCGAGGGCGAGGGAGGCGCAGCCGCCGTCGATGCACGACACCGATATCGGACTTCGCTTTAAAAGCCTTAGCGTGCTCGTCAAACACGCGGCTTGACGCGGCATGCGCCTACTTGAAGACGGGCGGACGCGCCGCTGGTCGCGCGGCTTGGACAAGAGCAACTTGGCCAGTATGAAAGCACTCATTCCCTTGCTCTTGGCCGGTGCCGCCCTCGCGGGCTGCGTAGCCGTTCCTTATGACGCCGGGCCGCCGCCGGGCGCGTACTACAGCCGCCCTGCTCCGCCACCGCCGCCGCGTGGCGAACGGCGTGACTACGACCGCGATGGTGTGCCGGACCGCTACGACCGCCGTCCGGATAACCCGTACCGCTACTGAGGCAATCAAGGGCTGCGTCACCGCCTGAGGTTGCCGACCGCGCCGTCCCCGGCCAGCGGACTGAACGGTTCTGCGCTTCGGCAAGGCTTCACGAGGCCGAAGCTTTTCACTGGCGGGACAGGACGTACTCACGGCCATCGCGGAAGTTGCCCTTCAGGATCTTTTCGTCGACCTTTTGAACCCGCAACGTGTAGTCAGCGCCGCAGCCGGCCATCGCCTTGGAGGGCGACATCGCAAGCGCGTAAGCTTCCTCCGACTTCGAAACGGTGAAGGGGATCGCCAAGCCAATGCATGGATCCTCGCGGTTTGTCCTGGCCGCAGCAAGCTTCCAGGTGCCCTCCTCGCCTTTGATGGCAACGCGGGCCTCTCGCTGTGTTCCATTGGTCGCAGCGAACTTGACCGTCCAGACGCCCTCCAATTCGGATTGAGCGAAGCACGGGCTCGCCAAAGCGAGCGCAAATACTGCTATTGAAAATCTGAGCATTTGGTACCTCCGTCGACTGCAAGTCAGCCATCGGAAGAATCGCACTGGGGCGTGGTGCCAGCATCATTAGGATGCGTCTTGCGCGGCGCGTGAGGAAGGAGTATGTCTACTGCCCGCGGAGGGCAGCGCGAAGGCATTGGTCGGTCGCGTTTCATTCCGTGGTCTCCAGTTCGGCACCGGGACGTCGAGGCGATTCGCCAACGGTTCCGATCAGACCGGAGGGTCGCAGGCGTGCTGCGGTGCTGTTCCCTGCGTACCTGCGGCCGGCCGATGGACCGCTTTCCGTGCTGCCGCGCAATCTGCTGCGGTATCTCTCCGAAGCGCGCGAGGCATCGCCGCTGACCATCGCGAACCTGCGCAGCCTCCACGCCTGCGCTGCGGGTGACCACAGGCGCCCGCGTACCTGGATCGACGCCCTGCGGCTGGACCGGAAAGCCCACGAGACAAGCCGAATGGGGGGGTGGCCTTAGAACCGCGTCGGCGACGGCCTGATGCTGTCAGTAGCTACTTGCTGACAGTGGAAACACTCGCACTCCAATTGGTCGTCGCGCCTACGATGGAAGGCGACCTATTGTTCGCTGGTTGCCGCCGTGGGCACGATGCGCAACGAAAGGCGCGATGTCGAGCGGAAAGGAGTTTCCATGCCCAGACCGAACCACGACTGGAAAGTCCTGCCGCACGGAACCTTGGGCGACATCGACAGCGGCATCCTCGCAGTCGAGGGCGAACTTCCGATGCCCTTGACGCGCACGTCAAGGACAAGGACGCGTTTGGAAACCAACCTCGGCATTGGTCAGAGAATCGGACCTCAAGCGCCACGTTTCGGCGAGAACATCGAGAACGACTCGCGCGAAGCGCACCGCAGTCTGGCGAAAGCGCCGTTATGAGTACCGAGCGCGCATCGGACAAACTCTGTGGCACTGAACGGGCAGCAGCTGTCTGCTCGAGAAGAGTGCCGGACATCATGATCCGCTCTACCCCAGCGCCTCGGTCTGCTCAAGGTCCCTGGCGGCTCGCATGGGTGTTGCTGATTCCGTTGGCCTTGTGGCTGGGACTCGCCAAGACCGCCCTTGTGATGAACGCGCTCTTCGCCGCTCCGGAAGACGCGTTCCGGTGGGTCGCATTGTTGCAATGGCTCTGGTGGTTCACTTCCTTGCACTTCCTCCTGGCGATGCTTGCGGGCCTTGCGATCCAAAGACTTGTTCTGCCACGACGCCGATGGACGTTTGTGCCGATCTCTGTCGCAGTGCTGATCTTGCTCGCGTTGATGTTTCCGATGACGGGCGACGATCACACCGTGGCTCGGACGCTGCAGGTCTGGACCATCACCGCTGCGGGCCAGGTGTCAGGGCTGGTCGCTTGCTTGTGGCGCGACATTGTCTCTATCGCCGTCGTCGTATTCGCGCTGGGGCTGGTCCTCAAGTTCACGCCCGCCCGGGCCAGGGCCGGCATGGTGCTCCTTTTGCAAATGGTGGTGATCGCGTTGTGCGCCCTCGTCGGCATCGATCTGGCCTATCAGCTCGCCACCGGCCAGCCCACGAGTTCAAGGGTGCTGTTGTTTGCGGCGCTGAACGTGAAGGAAGTGGCTCCCCTTATTGCGCCGGAGGCGACCTCCTTCCGCGCGTTGGCAATCGGGGGCGGCATCTTCGTCGCAGCAGGGTGGGCTTGGCACCATCGCAGGCTTGCTGCCCTGCCGATGCTCGCCGGTCGGCAGGGGTGGGGAGAGGGCGTGCTGGCGCTGGCGCTTGCGCTGGGGATTCTCCTGCCGGCACCGGCCCATGGCTTTCTGCCGCTGTTGCGGCACACCGAGGGGACGCTGATCACGCTGGCCAAGACCGCGGCCCCGACGCTTGCGCATGACATCCAGCTGAGTGTGGCCGCGGAGTTTGTGCGGACCGGCAGGCCACGTTGGCATAGCGCGCAAATGCTGGCCAGACAGACGGAGGCTACGGATCGCAAGAACGTAGTGATCGTGATGTTGGAGTCGATGCGCGCGGTGTCGACCACGATGTACACGCCGACGCTTCAGACGACCCCATTCATGGCATCCCTGGCCAGCGACAGCCTCGTGGTCGAGGACATGACAGCGGTCATTCCGCGCACCGCTGCCGCGTGGGTCGCTATTCTTGGAGGACAGTACCCACTGGCCAACGAGGGAACCCAAAACTGGGCGCGCGAGAATCGCAAAAAGCCTCGCATCCGTTCGCTGCCGTCGGTACTGCGCCAAGCGGGGTATGCAACCAGCTTCTTCACGCCCACGGATCTGCATTTCCAGAACGACCTCGACGTCGTCGACATCTTCAACTTCGAATTCATCCAGACCGAGAAGGAACTCGCACGCTTGGGGGCCGAACGAGTGACCTATTTCGGCATCGCGGACGAGTGGATGGTCCAGCCCATCCTCGACTGGACGGCGATCCAGGTCCGGGCCAAGCGTCCCTTCTTCACTGCGGTGATGACCAACGTTGGCCACCACAACTTCGAGACGCCCTCGACATGGCGAAAGGTCGTCTTCGAAGGTGTTTCCAATCCAAAGCTGGACGCCTATTACAACTGCCTGCGTTACATCGATGGCGTGCTCTCGACTCTGATGGAAGGTTATCGGCGGCTCGGGGTGTTGAAAGACACCATATTCGTGTTCGTGGGCGATCACGGACAGATGTTCGACGAACATGGGGCCAAGCAGATCCACAACGCGATCTATCAAGAGGGCCTGCATGTGCCGACACTGATCTACGCGCCTGGCATGGCGTTGGCGCCCGGCAGAGTGCGCGGCCCACGACAGCAGATCGACGTCTTTCCGACGATTGCCGAATTGCTTGGCCTGCAGATCCAAGGCGCGGAACTGCCTGGCCAATCGCTGCTTCACGCTGTCGATCCGGAGCGGGAGCTCTTCTACACGAGCAGCATCGACTGGTCGTTCTTGAGTGCTCGACACGGCCATCGAAAATACGTCTACAGTTTCGACCGTGAGCCGATGGAGGTTTTCGACCTCGACAAGGACCCCAAAGAGCTGGCATCGCTGCGCGATGTCGACGTTGAAGAACTCGCGAGAATGAAACAGCGCATGCTCGAGTGGCGCATCAACGCCGAAGCCTCGATGTTTGCATACCCCAGCGATGGTCTCGATCCCTCGGCTGCCTGGCTGCCCAGATGAGTCACGTTGCAGACACCGCGATGACCTCCGAATTCACTGCCCGCCGATTTCGGCCGTCGTCCACCGGAGAGACCAAACATTTCGATGCGTCGCATTGGCGGTTGGCGGCAAGCTCGCGTCTGGGCGGATCTCACTTCACCTGTTGTTGAAGCGCTCCAAGCCGATCTGGTTGGCGCTGCGAACTGAGAAACAGCCCAGGATGAGGCGCCTTCTTCTCGACCGCCCTTCGTGGAGATGCCATTGATTGGGAACAACTTTTTGCATGCGGCGGCGCTGGCGGCGCTCGGCCTGTGCATTGGCGGCTGCTCGGCGGTCGGCACGCTCAACGCCTTGTCTGCGGAAGGTTCCGCCATCGTTCAGGCGGATGTGGCCTACGGCGCCCTGCCCGCGCAGCGCCTGGACATCTATCGCCCCACGACGCCCGCACTGCACGCCGGATGGCCAGTCGTGGTCTTCTTCTACGGCGGCTCGTGGAATTCGGGGGCGCGCGCGGATTACCGCTTCGTTGGCAAGGCTCTGGCCGCGCGTGGCGTGCTGACCTTGATCGCCGAATATCGGCTGTACCCCGCGGTGCGCTACCCGGATTTCCTGCGCGACAGCGCAGAGGCGCTTGCCTACGGCCTGGAAAAGGCTGCCAGCCTGGGGGGCGACCCGAATCGCGTATTCGTCATGGGCCACAGCGCCGGCGGCTACAACGCTGCCATGCTGGCGCTGGATCCGCGGTGGCTGAGGGCGACCGGCCATTCGCCAGCCGAGCTCGCCGGCTGGATCGGGCTGGCGGGGCCGTACGACTTCTTTCCGACCGACAACCCCGAGGTACAGCCGGTCTTCTTTCATCCCAACTATCCGAGGCAGGCCCAGCCCATCGAGTTCGCGTCGTCCAATGCACCTCGAAGCTTCCTCGGGACCGCCACTGACGACCGTCTGGTCAGCCCGCGGCGCAGCACGCTTCAGCTGACCGGCAAGCTGGAGGCGGCGGGCGTGCCGACAACGCTGAAGCTGTACGAACTCGCGAGCCACACGAGTCTGATAGGCGCTTTTGCCTGGCCGCTGCATTGGGTGGCGCCCGTCGTCGACGACGTGGTGGACTTTATCGACGCTGGCCCTGCAGCTTCGCGATGATTGAAGTCACTTGACCACTCCCGAATTCAAGTCCTCATGAATGTTGATGCGCGTGCGGTCCTGTCCGCCGGGCTTGGCCTGTCGTCTGCGATCGGTTGCTGACGGGTGGATGAGATCAACGCCTTCGACAAGCAGGCCGTGGTGGAGATGGCGAAGTCACTTCGGGAAAAAAAAGCCCCGCGTCGAGCGCCGGGGCTTCATTTCAAGGTGCGTCGACCTATTGGAAAACGAAGTTGCGCACGTTCGTGCCGTTGAAGCGAACCTTCTTCACCTTCCATTCGCTCACCGTCAGGATGGTGCTGCCGCCCAGGACGACCAGTGCGCCACTGTGGGTCTTCCCGCAACTGGCTGGCATGTTGCCGGTCAAGCCACCCGAGGTCACGCACTGCGGGTCGGTGGTGTCGCGGTACAGCCCACCATCGGCCGAGATGCCGTCCACGATGCACGCGTTGGGGTAAGTCTGGAAGTCGAAGGTCTGCAGTGTCTCGCTTCCGTTGTAGCCCTGGGGCTGAAGGTTGGGCACGAACACGCCGCTGCCCAGCGACGTTCCGGCCGAAGCGCGCCACCCGCCAGTCCCGAAATCGAACTTGGCACTGAAGAAGTCGGTGGCCGAGATCGAGTTGTCCCGCTGGATGAACTTGTAGAACGGATCAAAGATCACGATCCGTCGCTGGGCGCGCACCTGATCGATCGTCGTGCCCGCTGCAAGAGGCTGTCCTGTGCATTGGAGATCGACCACGAAGTTCACGTAGGTGTAGAGGTTGGGAAGTCCCGAGCCGTTGTAGTAGTTGCTCTCGCCCTTCACGTCCAGGGTCATGTCCTTGAAGGTGCTCAGCTTCACTCCGTTCAGGCCTGGCAGTTGAAGGATGGCCTTGTTCCCTGTCCCCGGCCCGACGTAGGCCCCGACATTGGATGCGGCCCCTGAGCCGCCGAGCACCATCGACAGCTCGCCATTGCTTACTGCAAGGCTCGCGTTGTTCAGTTGCGGCATGGCCGCCTGGGTCAGCTCTGCCGCCTTGTAGACGTGGGTCAGTGGAATGGGCACGCTGCCATTGCCCGCGGTCGCGATTGACGTGAGCAGTGCGTCATAGCCGATGTTTTCATCTGCGAGCGAGCGCATCAGGGTGGAGATCAAGTCGTCATGCTCGTCGCCGGCGCTCGCCTGGAACGGGGCCGTGAGTGGATTGCCATTCGTCGGCCTGTAGCCCGATGCCGTCAAGATGGCGTTGACCTTGGCCAGACCTTGCGCGAGTGCCGTCGATACCGACGAGCTCAGACTGCTTGCGTTGATCGCTGACGGCGCGGCATCGAGTGCACTCGCCAGCACAAGGCCCGTCAGTGGGGTCACATTGAGGTGGGTGGCGTCCAGCGCCAGCGAGTAAAGCGCCTGTCCCGCGGGAACGCTGCCGCCGCTGACCGTGACCAGGCACGGGAACGTCTGGTCGGTGATGGTCGCCGACCACGCACCGCTCGCATCGCTCGTGGTGGTCACCGCGGCGCCCGTTGCGCAGCGCACCGATACGTCCCCATTGGCCACCGGCGCACCGGTGGCAGCCAGGCCGCTGAGCTTGCTGGAGGTCGGGAGCGTCGGGGTTTCAGATCCGGACGGTCCCGAGGGGGGAGAAGGGGCCTGGGCGTTGGCCGGTGCGGAGCCGGTAGGGAAGCCGGCGAATCCACCGCCTCCGCCACCTCCGCATGCTGAGAGGGCCAGAACGGCGGCAGTAGCAACGAGCGTTCTGATCAATTGTTGTTGCCTCATGAATACTTTGGTTGTCTGATGTTGGGAGCGGCGCGATTCTATTGACAACTTTTGGACTAGCAATGAGACGCGCGTGCGTATTTCACGACCCTTTTGACTTTCGCTATAAAAGTCTTCTTTCGCATGCCGATAGATGCGCGCGAGGCTTGGATTGCGGGATCCGGGCCCTTCGGTCCGAACACCTGCATGCAGGGCTTCGTCTGGCGGTAGGCCCTCCAAGGCGACGTGGTCTGCGTCATACCCGAGTCGAGTATCCAAGCTGCCGTCGACCCAGGCGACCCGGCGTCGGGCCGTCTCGTAGGCGCCTTGGGCGGGGCGGCCGGCAGGAGCCGGCCGGTACTATTACCATCTTCCGGAGCTTTTGTTGCTGGTGCGCTGTTGCTGCCCTACCATCCCGGCCCATGAAGCCCCGTCTCCGCACCTCGTCGTCCCTCGCACTGCCTCGCTGCAGGTGGGGCGTGCTCGGCGCAGGCTTGCTGGGCGCTGCCGTTGCTTTCGCCTCCTCCCTAGCGGACACCTCTGCTCCCGCCGAGCCGTACTCGCTGAAAGGGTTCACGCCCGGCCAGGCTATGGTCGGCTGCCCTGTTCAATGGCAGAAGTACCGCAACGATGCCGGCTTCTCATGCATACAGCATGGAGGCAAGCTGGCCTCTCGGCCGATTCAGGCGACCTTTCTTCGAATCGAGAACGGCAAGCTCGTGAGCGTCTGGATCGACATGAAGGACCCAGGCGATTGGGTGCATGTCCAGAGTGCCCTCACGCAGAAGTACGGGGCTCCAGCGTTCGAACGAGGGGCCAGCCGGGCATGGGTGTCTCCGGATGCGCAGCTGTCGGTTGGAAATTCCGGGGGTGTGCTGCTGCTCGGCGCCTGGAAGGCGCAGCAAGGGGCCACCGCTGCAGTGGATCTCTGACACTCCGCTTTCGCGGTTCACTGTAGGTTCTCACAAGCGTGTTGTCAGGCAGGAACCGCGAGGCGGGTGGAATCGTAGGCCACGCCGAATCCGCCAGGATCTTGCGCTACCGATACCCTGTGTGAGAGCCGGCTGTCCGACCCTCTTCATTGCGGTCAATGAATCTTTCTCCCTTGCGGCATCCCAAGGATGCAGCCATCTAGTCTGCGACAACCTCGCTCTGACCTGTCAACAGCAGATCGATCAACGTCAACAAGGCGCTGACCCAGCCCGGCTATTTCGACCCCTGGAGCCGGCGCAACATGCGATTGGCCGCGGCCGATGCGCCGGCGCCGCGCACGGCGGGCGACCTGCTCGCGATGCGGGCGGCCTACACCTCGGGGCATGTGTTCACCGGGCGTCTGGACGTACCGGCCATCGATCATCGCCAGTACATGGAACGCGAACTGGACATGCACAACAGCCACCAGTCCTTCGCCGTGCGCCAGCGCGTGCTGCAGAAGATGGGTCACAGCGACGACCTGGTCGTGTGGTTCACCGACACCACGCCCGGCACGCCCAAGGCAAGCCAGTCGATGCAGGCGCTCGACGTCATGGACCAGTGGCTCGCGAACATGCGCACGAATCCTGCGGGTGGCATCGTGGGCAACAAGCCGACCGATGCCGTGGACGCCTGTTTCAACCTGCAAGGCCAGCGCATGAGCGCGGGCAACGACGTGTGGGCCGGCATCTTGGACAGTCAGGCCGCGGGTGCATGTGCGCAAAGCTTCCCGCTTTACGGCACGTCGCGCACGGTAGCCGGTGCGCCGATCGAGGGCGGCATCTACCGCTGCGCGCTCACGCCGGTGGACCAGGCGCTGACCGATGGCCCCTATGGCAAGTCGGCGCGCCCAGTGCTCGACAAATCGAGCAGCTCGAGCGCATTTTCCCCGAGGGGGTGTGCGACTACACGCAACCGGACCTGGCACGGCCGGCTGCCGGGTGAGTGACGCGGAATCGCCGGGCGCAGGCTACGCGCCTGCAGCCATGGGTCTCAAGCGGAGCGCCGGCCCGCCTGATCAGGCCGCGGCGCCGCCGATGATGAACTGCACGAGCGGGCGGCGTGGCGTTGCCTGGACCGACGCGACCGGATAGCCGATTCGGCACATCATCTGAAGTGTCGGGTCCTCAGCGCCGCGCGGTGCCGCTACATCCAGCAGCGAGCGATGAGCCGCCGCGTAGGGCACCGCCATTTCCGGAAATTCCTGCAGCGCCTGGCTCATCGGATGCACGCCGAGCCCGAGCGCGGTGGCCTGCAGCTGCTGGCGCACATAGGCGCGCCCCGCCTGGACTTGGTCAGTGCGCCCGTTGCGCGCAGTCGCCAGCCAGACGAAGCCCATGGCCGTACTGCTGTAGTCGTCGAACATCTGCAACGCCTGCTTGAAGGCTGGGCTGTCAGCGGCTGGCGGCCGGCTGCGGTCGAACTGCCCCAATGCAGAGAAGACGCGCGCCGCGCGACTGTTGATTGAGATGCCGTCCCGGTCCTGCAGGATCTCGTCAGGCCCCACGCGCATGAGGCGAAGGCTTTCCATGACTGTCGCGGGCGTCAGCAGTTCGACGCGAGCCGCGTCCAGGCACAGCTCACGAAGGGGCTGCACGAGCGCCATGTCGACTGTTCCGCGGCTGGTCACGTCGACTGCGGCGCCTGCGGCGACCACCTGCTGAAGCGTCTGCTCCGTGACGGGACGCGTGATGTCAAAGCGCATCTTGGGTGTATGTCGCGACAGCACCTGCGCGAACAGCGGGTCCGGTTGCGCACCGGGCATGAGCCTGAGTCGCGCGATCGGCCGGCGCGACCATTGCGCGAGCGTGCGCGGCAGCTCGCCCTCGGGCCAGAGCGTGACCTCCGCCCGGACGTTCTGCTCGGCCAGCGCCATTACCATCAGCTCGAGAAAGGCGCCGTGACCGATCAGGATCTGGCGGCCGAAAGGATCGGTTTGCGGAAGCAGACGCTCGACGTCGCAGTAGAGCGTGATCGTGTCGGGCGTGCGGAGATCGACCATCCAGGGTTGGCGATTGTGCGGGTTGGGCGCAGTCGCCGCATACGCGATCGCGCGCCTTCGCACGTCGGGTTCGCTGCCGGGGCCGCGCCAGATCTCGACCGCCTCGGCGGGGAACTCCGGGGACAGCGACCACAGGGCCAGTGAGCCGGCACCGGCGGCGGTGACCATACCACTGCCGAGTAGACGAACGAACGTGCGGCGCTGGATCATGGAAGGCTCCTCGGGGCTAGAAGGTTGCGGGTGATGCCCATTGTCAGAAGCGCGGCCGCTCATCACAATTGCCTGAGTCCTCATAACAGCTATGCATTTTTGAATAGCACCGTTTCGTCAATGCACCCGGATTTCGACTGGCGCCTGGTGCGCTCGTTCCTCGCAGCGCTCGAATGCGGTAGCTTGCTCGGCGCGGCCCGTGCGCTTGGCTCGAGCCAGCCAACGGTAGGCCGCCATATCGCCGAACTCGAATCGCAGCTCGGCACGGTGCTCTTCGAACGCACCGGCCGCGGGCTATTGCCCATGCCGATGGCGCTGCAGTTGGCCGGCAACGCGCGTGCCATGGAAGCCGCGGCCAACGCGCTGACCCGCCAAGTCTCAGGCGCAGACGCGCTCGTCTCGGGCACCGTTCGAATCAGCGCGAGCGAGCCTGTTGCGGTGAACCTGATGCCGCCGCTGATCGCGCGAATGCGCCAGGCGCTGCCGACCGTGCAGATCGAGCTGGTGTCCAGCAACAGCGTGACGAACCTGCTGCGCCGCGAAGCCGACATCGCCGTGCGCATGGTGCAGCCGGATCAGGCTTCGCTGGTGATCAAGCGGGTGGGCAAGGTGAGCTTCAGCGCCTGCGCGCACCGCGACTATGTGCGGCGGCGCGGCATTCCGCGCCAGCCCGGCGACCTGGCGGGGCACGAGCTCGTGGGATTGGATCGTGACAAGAGCATCCTGCGCGGCTTCGAGGCGATGGGCCTTCACTTCGCGCGCGAGCAGTTCGCCTTTCGCAGCGACGATCTCAACGCCTACTGGCAGGCCGTGCGTGCCGGGCTCGGGATCGGCTTCGTCGCCAACTACATGCTGCGCACGGACCCGGAGGTCGAGCCGCTGCTGCCGATGCTCGACATCCCGGCGCTGCCGGTATGGCTGGTGGTGCATCGCGAGATCCGCAGCAACCGCCGCATTCGCGCGGTCTACGATTTTCTCGCGCGTGCCATCGCGGCGGCGCTCTGAGCGCGCTCGGCTCAGCACTGCGCCGTCGTCGGCACGCGTGCCGTGAGGTTGCTGCGCCGGCGGACGATGCTGTGGCTGGACCGCTCGTACGGGGCTGGCTGCAGGCGCTTGCCGGATCGCTGGCTTTCTACTGTCGGAGCGCGAACGGGGCGGAAAGCGTCTCGGCCGACAGACCCTGCGCGGTCTTGCGGCCACATTGGCGGTGTCTGATCGAACAAGGAAGAACCAATGAACAACAGAATCGCCGCCGCCAACCTCTGTCTGATCTCCATGCTCCTGGCCGGCCCGGCCTTGGCTCAGTCGGCGACATCCGGCGCCGACGCCCGCGCACAGCGCGAACGCGCAACGTGCGACGGCGTGCAGCAGGACAAGGCGGCATGCCTGCGCGAGGCCGGCGCCGCGCGTCAAGAGGCGGCCCGCGGCGGCCTCACCAGCGCGCCGGCAGCGGACTACGACGCCAACGCGATGGCACGCTGCAAGGAGCAACCTGCCGCGGACCAGGCTGATTGCGAAGCGCGCGTGCGGGGCGGTGCGGGCAGCACTACCGGCGGGAGCGTGATGGGCGGAGGGTTGATCCGCGAAAAGGTCACCCCCGTACCGGCCTCGGCCACGAAGTAGGTCCCGCGCCGATCGCCACCGCATCGCCATGGCCTCGCCAGCGATGGCGGTTGCCTCGGCCCATGTCGCCGCTGAGCGTCTGATCCCGTAAACAGCACTGCGCGCGGAACATCATGCAGACCCCGTTGCGCTTTTGGCTCGTTGCGGGCGTTTGGAAACGTCCAGCCCTTGCTCGGGGAACCCTGGGCATCTGTAGGCCCGACGCTTCACGCGAAGTCGGCTGTCGCTGGCACGGCAGCAAGGGTGGTTGCGGGCATCCTCGCGCGATTCAACCCTTTTTGCTGGAGACCCGTAGCCCATGAACCGAACCGTCGACTTCCTTGCCTCCACTCTTGCCGTTGCAGGCGTATTGATGCTCTCGGCTTGCGGCGGCGGAAGCGGCGGCGGCAACGCGTTGGCCACGGCCATTGCGGGCTCGGTCACGACGCCGCCTCGTGGCACCGCGCTCACGGCCGACCCGGAGCGCGTCGTCCGCTGGTCGGTGGATGAATTCAAGACCGTGCTCGACGTCGATTCGACCGGCAAGACCCTCCTGAACGCCGCGGGCGTGCCCAAGTGCGGCATCGACGTGCGCTACCTGCAGTACCAGACCGTCGGCGCGCAAGGCGAGTCGGTCCCTGCCAGCGCCGCGATCATGCTTCCCGCCGGCACCGACCCCGCATGCAACGGACCGCGCCCCATGGTGCTGTACGGTCACGGCACGGCCACCGAGCGCAACTACGACATCTCCAACCTGACCAACACCAACCAGCCGGCCGCTGCGGAAGGCGTGGTGGTGGCGGCCATGTTCGCGGCGCAGGGCTACATCGTGGTGGCACCCAACTACGCGGGCTACGACAAGTCGCCGCTGCCGTATCACCCCTTCCTGAATGCCGACCAGCAGGGCAAGGAGATGATCGACGCGTTGAGGGCTGCGCGCTCGACCTTGGCCGCGATCTCGGCAACGGATGGTGGCACGTTGCTGGTCACCGGATATTCGGAAGGCGGCTACGCGGCGCTGGCGGCGCATCGCGAGATGCAGGCGACAGGGATGCCGGTGACGGCCTCGGCCCCGCTGTCCGCGCCGTCGGCAATCAGCCTGCTGATCGACTACTCCGCGGCCGGCTTGCCGGAGCTCGGCAGCACCGTGTTCTTCCCGATGATCACGACCAGTTGGCAGAAGCAGTTCGGCAGCGTCTACGCGGCCCCGAGCGACATCTACGAAGACAAGTACGCCTCGGGCATCGACACGCTGCTGCCGAGCTACCTGTCGAGCGACGAGTTGATCTCCTCAGGCAAGCTGCCCAAGTACGCGTTCTTTCCGGCGAATGCCACACCCGGTCCCGTGAACGCGAGCGTGGCCATCAATTACGGCGCAGACCATCTGGTGCGCCAGAGCTACCTGACGACCTGGTCTGACGACGTCAAGGCTCGCCCCTGCCCTGGCAATGCGCTGCCCGCGACGGCGGCCTCGCTCAACACCCCTTCGCCGCTCGACTGCACACCTACCACCGGCCTGCGCAAGGCGGCCGTGGCCAACGACCTGCGCAACTGGCTGCCGACGCGGCCCGTGCTGATGTGCGGCGGTGCCAATGACCCGACGGTCAACTTCAACAGCAGCCTGGCGACGGCCGGCTACTTCCGCGCGCGCGGCATGGCCGCGTCGTCGCTCACCGTGGTGGACCTGGAATCGACGGGTGTCAACGATGCGTACGCCACAGCGCGCGCGGGTTTTGCGCAGGCCAAAGCGCAAGAGCGGGCAGCGTCGCCCGGAACCGACGCCGACAAGGACCAGTCCGTGGCCCTCGCGTACCACGGGCAACTCGTGCCGGCCTATTGCATGCAGTCGGCACGGGTGTTCTTCGAAGGCGTGCTCAACGCCGGTGGCTGAGCAGTCCACCGCGACCTTGATGCAACGGGGTCTCCTAATGTCAGCGTAGCCGTCATCGCAACTCGTTCCCACGACGGAGGGTCGCCTTCATCGGTCTGCCGATTTGAGGACCATGCAAGGATCCGGTGCAGGCACGCGTGTGCCGATCCCTATCAAGACACGCTGGGATGCCGAACCGAAAAGCGGCCGGGCTCCTGCTACCACTAACGTAGCACCAGAACAGGCGTGTGCGAATGGGTCAGGACGTGCAGGGTCTCACTGCCCATCAGCAGTCGCGTGAGTCCTCGGCGCCCGTGAGACGCCATGACGATCAGGTCACAGTCGTGAGTCTTCGCGAATTCGACGATCGATTCAGCCACGTGGTTCGACTTCGCGACAACGGCCTCCGCACGCCGAACGCCCTTTGCGAGCGCGATACCCTTGACTGCATCGACCAAAGCCTGCGCCGCCGCGACTGACCGCTGATGCGACTCCTCGACTTGCCGCTGGCTCAGCACGGACGAACCTTCGAAATAGCTGTGTGGTTCTAGATGTGCCACAGTGATCGCATGCAGTTCCGCATCGGTCAGCAAACTCAGGTCGATAGCCTTGGCAACGGCCTGTTCGGAAAGCGTGGAACCATCGGTAGCCACAAGAATGCGTTTGAACATGTCGAATCTCCTGGGGTTTGCGGAAACCATACTTTGACGATGTTCGGGGGCTCGCGAAAGCATGATCTTGGACCTCCTGATCCGGGCGAGTCCCGGACCGTGCTCATCGTTCGGTTCCTCCTGGCTTCGCTTAATTTCCCTCAGGGGCCCGCCCTTCCCTTGGCCTACGGAGCGGAGGACCCGGCAAGAGGATCGGATTCGACGCCCGCGAGCCGCCCACGTGGGCTGGATTCCGTAAACAACCTCTGACAAATGGCACCGCCCGCTCCCGAGACCTGCTGGGAGAGCGCCGAGGTATTTGAGGCCATCACGACAAGAGACCAAAATGCGCTTTGCCCTGTGCGCCAACCCGCCTGGTGCAGCAAGGGCTGGAGCTCAAGGGCAAGTTGTTTGAAACCTGGCCCAGGAAGTGTGGATGAGTGAGGCCCCATGTGGGGCGGCCTGCCCGTCTGGTACAGCGAGGGGTTTCGCTCCAACTGAGAGCGCTCGAAGTCCACCGCGGCCGATTGGGCGCGCTGGGATTCGACCGCTCAGACCTACTTTGCCTCGCTGGAGCACCGGTTCGACAACAACTGGAAACGAGCATGCTCGGCAACACCGCGAAGCGCAGACTTGCCAGGGAATCTCCGGAGTTCACATACTGGGCATTGCCGATCTTGGCGGCCGCACGCGGCCCGGATCCGGAATTGTCCACGGCAAGAGCAAACGCGGAGATGCCATGACCCCAACCCCCTTCCACCTGCACGTACCCGAACCCGCCATCGCCGATCTCCGCGAGCGGCTGGCGCGCACGCGTCTGCCCGACCAGGCGCCGGGCGAACCCTGGGCCTACGGGACAGACCTTGCGTGGATGCGCGGGCTCACCGCCTACTGGCTTCACGAATTCGACTGGCGTGCACAGGAGGCGCGGCTGAACGCCTGGCCACTGTTCAGCGTGCCGCTGGCGGGCATCGACCTGCGTTATCTGCATGTGCAAGGCGTCGGCCCGCGTCCGATGCCCCTGTTGCTGTCGCATGGATGGCCGGGCTCGGTGTTCGAGTTCATGGAAATGATCCCGCACCTGACGGACCCGGCGCGCTTCGGCGGCGACCCGGCCGATGCCTTCACGGTCGTGGCCCCCAGCCTGCCCGGCTACGGCCTGTCGTTCGCACCCGGACAGCCGCGCTTCTCGGTCGAGCAGATCGCCGACGTTTTCGCGACGCTGATGAGCGAGACCCTCGGCTATCGTCGCTTCGCCACGCAGGGCGGGGACTGGGGGGCATCGGTGTCGGCACGGTTGGGGCTGGTGCATCCGGAAAAAACGATCGGTGTGCACCTGAATCTGCTGCCGCTGCGGCGCGATCCCGCGGCGTTGACTGGCGACGACGCCGCCGAGCGTCAGTATCGGATCGATCTCAAGCGCTGGCTCAGCGAGGAGACCGGCTACAGCACCCAACAAGGCACCCGGCCCCAGACGCTGGCTTTCGCATTGACCGATTCACCCGTGGGGCTCGCCGCATGGATCGTCGAGAAGATGCGCGCCTGGTCTGACTGCAATGGCGACATCGAATCCGCATTCTCGAAGGACGAGATTCTTGCCAACGTCTCGCTGTACTGGTTCACGGGCGCTATCGGGTCATCGTTCTGGCCGTACTACGCGCGGCAGCACGGGCCCTGGCCGATTCCGGACGGCGAAACCGTCAACGTGCCGATGGGCTATTGCGAATTCCCCAAGGAGATCGTTCGGCCGCCGCGCTCGCTCGCCGCGCGCACCTTCACCGACATCCGCCGCTGGAGCGTAATGCCGGCCGGCGGCCATTTCGCGGCGATGGAAGAGCCGGACGCGCTGGCGGCGGAGATCCGCGCCTTCTACCGTCCGTTGCGCGCCGGCTGAGACATCGGCGGCGTGGGTCAGGCGCCAAGACCCAAGCCGCGCAGTTCGGTTTCGAACGACCATCTGGCGCATCTGGCGCATCTGGCGCTCGAAGCCGAAGCCGAAGCGCGCGGTCAGCGTGGCAATGCGGATCGCGCCCATGCCGTGCTCGCCCATGCGAAGGCCATGCCGAAGCCAGGCACGCCGACCTCGCGAACGTGTCGAACACCGGCGCGCAACCTTGCTCGCGCACTGCCGTGGTGGTCGCCTGCAGCAGTCCTCGTCGATCCGGTTTTCGCATAGGCCGCGGCATTGCGCGCAGAAGAAGGCGTTCGATCCGTGCGATCGCACGGAGCGTGGCCGCAACGCCCGTCCATATTCTCCATGCGGATCGGCAGTGTCCCGGCTGCCAACCAATCCGATACGCCGCGCCCGACATAGCGGCCGCTGCCGATCTTGCCGAGCCATCGCTCGTGCGCCCCCGACCAATGGGGCTACCTCCCAACCACCGGAGGTGCAAGCCCGAGGGATCGCAACTGGGCCTGCAGATCAGCGGCAGAACTCCACGCCAAGATCGGCGAGTTCTGCCGCTCGTCAGGGGGATTGTCGGGAAGGCCCTCGGACCAACCCCCACAGCCCACCAGAGGTAGCAACGGGCGCTTGTGCAACCAGGCCAGGCAGACCTCCGAGATGGTCCCGGCGCGGCCACCGATCACGATGCAGGCGTCTCCGGCCAGCGCCATCAGGAGATTGCGCGCATCTCCCACGCCGGAGGGAATGACGACCGTTGCCGGCCAGTCCGGATCGGGCATCTCCCCGCTAGGAATGATGCTGATGACCAAACCACCGGCAGCCAAGGCTCGCTCGGCCGCCACCCTTGTGGCCGGACTGCCGCATCCGCTGATCAATGAAATGCCCAATCGGGCAAGAAGTTCACCGGCCTCACCGGCCAATTCGTAGGCGCGCGAGCCTGGCTCGGCACTGCCCAACACACAAACCTGTGCTCGACGATTCGATCGGGTCATCAACTCCCCCAGGTGGCGTTGGATTCGTCCTATGTCTGCCTTGTGGTGCAATCCTCGCCTATGGCTGGAAGCCCGTTCCGTGGCCGACTGCCTAAGCTCGGTATTCTGCAGGGAACGCCTGCTTCCGCTGCGACTATGGCGTTCGTCGTTGCCTCGTTCAGTGACGCCACTGTGCTCACAAGGCACCCCGTCTCCTTGCCATCCATGTTGATCCCGGGCCGGTCTTCAAGCAGAAGGTAGCCTCTTCACAGGCTGTGCTCGCTACAGTGGTGAGACAGGCGAGGTCGAGAAGGAACTCGAGTTCTCGGTACCCACGCTCATCAAGGTCGGATTGTTCGACCTGTTCCCCGGCGGCCGAATGCCGCCGGTACGCGACAGAATTCCATGTACGGACGTGTGGGGCCGACTACCGCAGGTATTGACCGACCTTCTGCCGCAGCAACTCGACGAGTTCAGGCTGCATGAACTGGTACCGGTCAGGGACATCAAGGCACACGACTCTCTTGCCCTGCAAGGACGACGCGAATATGTGCTTGAGCTTGACCCGATGTTGCTTCTCCATCGCGAATATCAGGTCCGCCCACTCGAGCTGCTCGGCGCTCAGTACGCATTCCGCGTCGGGCGCGAGCCCAGCGGAATCCGTCTCAATACCAGGGCCAGCGAACAAGTTCTCCGCGGTCGGGCTGCGGAGCCTGTTTCTACTGCAGATGAAGAGCACGCGTCGCATGGGTGGCGGTCTGAAACCAGGCGAAATTGAGGCCGGAATTCTGGCAGGGCTTCGAACGTCTGCTGATGCCCGCCTGCGGGTCTACGGCGCCGCCAACGCTATCAACCTCGGTTTGCGCACTGCTCGCGCTTGCATCCTGCGGTCGTCTCCGGACTATCCGCGCCGAACCCAAGTCACCTTGCCAGCGGCAATCCCCAACGTCCGCCGCGTCGGTTCGAAGTCCATGGTGCCGGGAAATTGCTGGCCGTCCCGTTCTCCGATGCGCCAAGGGCAACCCTTGAGCAGGGCCAGAGCGTCGGCTTCCGTCTTCCCGACAAGGGCTGCGTCCGGCACTCGGTCAGCTTGGCAGCCTTTGCTTGTGTCGGGCGAGTCATGAACGAGGCCGGGCGGGCTCGCTGGCGCGGGGGCCGGTGCAGGTCACGTCCCAGCGCATGGTGTAAGTCTTCAGCCCGGACAGGGCTGAGATGCACGGTGCTCAGCGTGCCACTGCGGACAGCCGAGTGGGTGCAGTATCGCTGAGGGTCTG
>NZ_JASZYR010000026.1 GCF_030316855.1 Variovorax sp. J22P240 | reverse complement strand
GCCTTTCGCTCTGGCCGAGGGCTGGACCATCGAGCCGCAGGCGCAGCTCGCCTACCAGCGCAGCAGCTTCGACGACGTGCTGATCAGCGGCGCGCGCGTGCAGCAGGACGCTGACGGCGGGTGGATCGGCCGATTGGGCCTGCGCATCAAGGGCGACATCGCCACCCGTGCGGGGCGCCTGCAGCCCTATGGCCGGTTCAATGTCTACCACGCGAGTTCCGGTTCGGACATCGCCACTTTCGTGGGGCCGGCGGCGAGCACGCACATCGCGAGTGCGACGGGCTACACCTCGACCGAAGTCGCGGCCGGCATGACGCTGGCGCTGACCCCCGTCGTCACGATGTACGGCGAAATCGGGCGGCTCTTCGATGCCGGTGGCGACGTGCAGCTGAAGTCGTCGGTGCAAGGCTCGCTCGGCGTGCGCATGAGCTGGTAGCAGGAGCGATGCCCCGGTAAAGCGACGCGGCTAGGAGAAAGCCCGTGCGAATGCGGCGGCGGCCGCACGCGCCTCGTCTTCTGAACGAAGCTCCGCCGCCAGCACCTGCCCGTCAGCCACGGCGGAGACAGCCAGCGCTTTCCTGGGGCAGAGGCCCAGGCAACTGCACTGCACGATGCGCAGGCGAACCGGCAGGTTGTGCAGTTCCTTCTTCAACAGCTTGCGGACTTCCTTGGCCTTCAGCTTCGAAGGCCCGTTGCTGCGCTTCTGGCATTCGCCGCACACCAAAGCCGCACCGCCGAACTTGGGTCGGACGAGCAGGGCGCCGGCGGTCTCCGTGTCGTGGGAGGTGCTCAATGTGGACTCCTTGGAGTGGACGGCAATCCTAGAGCCCCTCGATCGCAGGCCGAGTCAGCCAACCTGCCGTCCTGACGGGATTTGCCATCCGTTCTGCGGTAACTTCGGAGCCATGTCACTTCCTCCCATCGAAATCGAAACCGGCCCGAACCCCACGGCGACCGTCCTCCTCATGCACGGCCTGGGCGCCGACGGCAATGACTTCGTGCCCATCGCCAACGAACTCGACCTCTCGGCCGTCGGCCCGGTTCGATTCGTGTTCCCCAATGCGCCGGTGATGCCCGTCACCATCAACGGCGGCTACCGCATGCCGGCCTGGTATGACATCCTGGGCCCCGGCCAACCCGAGGACGAAACCGGCCTGCGCAGCTCACAGGCCGCGATCGAGGCCCTGCTCGCGAAGGAAAAGGGACGCGGCATCCCGGCCGGACGCATCGTCATCGCTGGCTTCTCCCAGGGCTGCGCCATGTCCTTCATGACCGGCCTGCGCCACCCCGAACGCCTGGCAGGCATCGTCGGCCTCTCGGGCTACCTCCCGCTGGCAGAGACGATCGCGACGGAGCGAAGCCCCGCCAACCAGTCCACCCCCATCTTCCAGGTCCACGGCCAGCGCGACGGCGTTATCCCCATCGCCCGCGCCACCTACGGCCGCGACGCTCTCAAGGCCCTCGGCTACGACGTCGAATGGCATGAATACCCCATGGAGCACTCCGTCTGCATGGAAGAAATCGCCGATCTCAACGCTTTCCTGCTACGCGTCCTCGCCTGAGCCCGTTCCCCATCGCCGGCGCAGCCAGGCCCGCTGGTGAAACACCGCGGAACCGGCTCCGCCGGGCCGCTGGTGTTGCCCCCGGCAGGGGGTGGCGGCTACACGAAGTGAGCAAGCCTGGGGGCGAGCAACATCTTTCTTGTCGTGCTACCGTCCAGCCCCACGAAAATGACAGGCCATATCAACATGACCCAACTGAAGGAGCGCCTCGACGCGCTCTCGCCCGTACGGCTGAGGGGAGTCCGGCGCGGGATCGAGAAGGAGAGCCTCCGTGCCCAACCGGATGGCAAGCTGGCGTTGACGCCGCATCCCGTGGCCCTGGGTTCGGCGCTCACGCACCCGCACATCACCACCGATTTCAGCGAGTCGCAGCTCGAACTCATCACCGGCGCCCATGCCGACGTGGAGACCGCGCTCGAAGAACTGGTGCGCGTGCACCAGTTCACCTACCGCGTGCTGGACGAAGCCGGCGACGAGCGGCTCTGGGTATCGAGCATGCCGTGCGGCCTGCCGACCGATGAGACCATCCCCATCGGGCGCTACGGCTCATCCAACGTTGGTCGCGCCAAGAGCGTCTACCGCATGGGCCTGAGCCACCGCTACGGGCGGCGCATGCAGACCATTTCGGGCATTCACTACAACTGGTCGCTGCCGGAGGTGTCGAGTGAGCAATATTTCGGGCTGATCCGCAACTTTCGCAGGCACGCCTTCCTGTTGCTCTACCTCTTCGGCGCATCGCCCGCGCTGTGTTCGACCTTCGTCGACGGCCGGCCGCACGAGTTGCAGCCGCTGGGCGAGGGCAGCATGCACATGCCCAACGGCACCTCGCTGCGCATGGGTCGACTGGGCTACCAGAGCGAGGCGCAGGCATCGCTGGCCGTGAGCTACAACAGCCTCGACGGCTATGGCGCGTCGCTCCAGGATGCACTCACGCGGCCGTGGCCCGCCTACGAGGCGATCGGCATCCGCAGTCTCGGCGGCGACTACAACCAGCTCGCCACCAGCCTGCTGCAGATCGAGAACGAGTTCTACGGCACCATCCGCCCCAAGCGCGTGATCTACCCCGGCGAGCGACCGCTGCACGCGCTGCGCGAGCGCGGGGTCGAATACGTCGAAGTGCGGCTGATGGACCTCGATCCCTTCGAGCCTGTCGGCATCAACGCACAGACCATGCGTTTCCTCGATGTCTTCCTGCTGCACTGCCTGCTGACGGACAGCCCGCCCGACACGCGCGAGGAGATCGCCAACCTGGCGCACAACCAGAACGTCACGGCTGCGCGCGGACGCGAACCGGGCCTGCAATTGCTGCGCGACGGCCGTCAAGTGGCGCTCACCGATTGGGGGGCGGAACTACTCGAGGAATTCGTTGCCATCGCCGGGGCGCTGGATGCGGCCCACGGCGGAACGAAGCACGCCGAGGCCGTGCAGGCCGCCCGCGCCGCGCTCGCCGACCCGGCCGTCCTGCCGTCGGCACGCGTGCTGGAGGCCATGAAAGCGCACGGCAACTCCTTCGTCGGCTTCGTTCGTGCCCAGTCCGAGCGGACACGCGAAACCCTGGTCGCGCTGCCGTTCCCGGCCGAGAAGCAAGCGCAGTTCGAACACATGACGCAAGCCTCGATCGAGGCCCAGGAGCGCATCGAGGCCAGCGACACCATGCCTTTCGAGATCTACCGCGAACAGTACGTGTCTCCGGCGCGCCTCGGCTTCAAGAACCACTGGGCCGAGACGCCGCAAGCCCGCGCCGCGCTCTGACCGGTGTGCACTCGGTAGGTGCATGCCTACCTGCATTGGCCGCTATGACCCACCGTGGTGTCATGAGGGACAGGGATGATGGGCATCAGAGACGAAAAACATCTGTCAACTCTGATTTGCCCTGTCCTCAAAATGACTTTCAAGACCTACCTGGTCGAAGACAACCCGGTGATCCGGGACAACCTCGTCGGCTTTCTCGAAGACATTGCGGATGCGACGGTGATCGCTCACGCCAGTGGCGAAGCCGAAGCCGTGTCGTGGTTGCGGAACCACCGGGATAGTTGGGACGTGGCGATCGTCGACCTGTTCCTGGACCAGGGCAATGGCCTCGGCGTGGTGGACGCTTGCCGGAAGAGATCGGCCCATCAGAAGGTCGTGGTGCTCAGCAACTACGCGACGCCGGATATGCGTGCGCGCTCCAAGGCGATGGGCGCCGATGCCTTTTTCGACAAGTCCGCCGAAATTGACCTCCTTCTGGACTACTGCGAAAAGCTCAGTAGAACGAACTAGGTCACGGCTGCGACGGGGGAGGCCGTCCGTTTGGGGTAAAACGCGTCGCGTCAACGACTCCAACGAAAGCATTCCGGCATGAGCAATCTCGATTTCAAGGGCCGCGTGGCCATCGTCACCGGCGCGGGCAACGGACTGGGCCGTCAGCATGCCCTGGCGCTCGCGGCGCGCGGCGCCAAAGTTCTGGTCAACGATCTCGGGGGCGCGCGTGACGGTTCCGGCGGTTCCGTCAGCGCAGCGCAGGCGGTGGTCGACGAGATCAAGGCCGCGGGCGGCGAGGCGATCGCCAATGGCGCCTCGGTCACCGACTTCGAGGCCGTGCAGGCGATGGTGCGACAGGCAGTCGACGCCTGGGGCCGCGTCGACATCCTCGTCAACAACGCCGGCATCCTGCGCGACAAGAGCTTTGCGAAGATGGATGTTGCCGATTTCCGCCTCGTGATGGATGTCCATCTGATGGGCGCGGTGCATTGCACCAAGGCCGTCTGGCCGATCATGAACGAACAGAAATACGGCCGCATCGTGATGACGACTTCGTCGTCCGGCCTTTACGGCAACTTCGGGCAGAGCAACTACGGCGCCGCCAAGCTCGCGCTGGTGGGTCTCATGCAGACGCTGAGCATAGAGGGCGCGAAGAACGACATCCGCGTGAACTGCCTGGCGCCCACGGCCGCCACCCGCATGACCGAGGACCTGATGTCCGAGGAAGTGCTCAACGCCCTCAAGCCAGAGGCCGTCGTGCCGGCGATGCTGGTGCTGGCCGCGCAGGACGCACCCAATCGCGCCATCCTTTGCGCTGGCGCCGGCACCTTCGAGGCGGCGCACATCACGCTGACCCAGGGCGCGTGGATCGGCCTCGACGCCGATGCACCGGAGCAACTCGCGCAGCGGCTTGCCGAAGTGACCGACCGCAGTGGCGAGATCGTGCCTCAGAGTGGGGCGGCACAGGGCTCCAACGAAGTGGGCAAGGCCATGGCGAACGCCCGCCAGCACTGACACGCTGCCACACTGCCGCACCGGCCGGCATTCCAGGAGGACGTCATGAATACGGATCCCGCACTCGATCCCCTGCCTCTGCCTCCGGGCATCCGGTCGCGATTCGTCGACAACAGCAACGGCCTGTCGATGCACATGCTGGAAGCCGGCTTCGAGACACCCGACAGGCCATGCCTGCTGTTGCTGCACGGATTCCCGGAACTGGCCTATAGCTGGCGCAAGGTGATGCTGCCGCTCGCGGCGGCCGGTTACCACGTGGTCGCGCCCGATCAGCGCGGCTACGGGCGTACCACCGGATGGCGCGAGGGATTCGACGCCGATCTCGACGAGTTTCGAATGCTGAACCTCGTGCGCGATGCACTCGGACTGATCGCTGCACTGGGCCATCGCACCGTGGCCGCGGTCGTTGGCCATGACTTCGGCTCGCCGGTGGCCGCATGGTGCGCGCTGGTGCGGCCCGACGTGTTCCGCTCGGTCGTGCTGATGAGCGCACCGTTCGGCGGCGTGCCTCCCATTCCTTTCGGCGCGGCCGATTCCGCGCCCGCCGCCTCGGGCCTCGGCGTCATCGCCACGCTGTTGAAGGACCTGGGCGAGCTGTCGCCGCCGCGCAAGCACTACCAGTGGTATTACTCGACGCGTGAAGCCGATGGTCACATGCGCCACGCGCCACAGGGCCTTCACGCTTTCCTGCGCGCCTACTACCACTGCAAGAGCGCGGACTGGCCGGCCAACAAGCCGTTTCGCCTGCAGTCGCTCACGGCCGATGAACTCGGGCAGCTTCCCGCCTACTACGTGATGGAAGCCGACAAGACCATGGCCGAAACCGTGGCCGCCGATATGCCGACCCCGGAGCAGATCGCAGCCTGCCGCTGGCTGCCCGAGGACGAGCTGGCGGTGTACGCCGCCGAGTACGCTCACACCGGCTTCCAGGGCGGCCTGCAGTGGTATCGCTGCGGGACCGGCGGACAGTACACGGCGGAGCTGCAGACCTGGTCGGGTCGAACGATCGACGTGCCCTCGTGCTTCATCGCCGGCAGGAGCGACTGGGGCATCTACCAGAAGCCCGGCGACTTCGAGGCGATGCAGGCCAGTGCCTGCACGCAGATGACCGGCGTGCACATCGTCGGCGGCGCCGGGCATTGGGTGCAGCAGGAACAGCCGGAGGAAGTGAGCCGGATCCTGATTCAGTTCGTGCAGCGCTAGCGGGCGGCTTTCAGCGCAGTACCGCTTATACCTCGCACGCTGAAGCAGTCGATGGGGCGCTGAAACCCCTTCAGTGTGAGCGCCTGCGGAGGCTCCACGTCGAGCATGGCCTCCAGTTGCGCATAGACAGGGCGTGAAATCAGGATCTGACTGCTTGCCGCTTCGCCGCACAGTCGCGCCGCCAGGTTGGTGACCGTGCCGATCGCCCCGTAGTCCCAGCGCCCATCGAAGCCGATCGCGCCGATGGTGGCGAAGCCTTGCGCGATGCCGATGCCGAGTCCCAGCGAGTAGCCGCGCCGCACCCAGCTCTCGGCGATCGATCCGATGCGTTCGCGGATCGCGAGCGACATTCGCACGGCGCGCTCGGCGGCGTCGGGGATGGGGATCGGGTCGTTGAAGAAGATCATCATCCCGTCCCCGGTGAAGTGCTCCAGCGTTCCTTCGTGCGCGAGGATCAGTTCACCGGTCGCGGCGTGGTACTGGCGCAGCACGCCCATCACTTCCTCGGGCTCGGAGCGTTCGGCAAAGGCGGTGAAGCCGCGCAGGTCGAGGAACACCACGGTGATCTCGCGACGATGGCTCTGCAGCGGGTCTTCCGCACCGCCGCTGACGATCAGCTCGGCGAGTTGCGGCGAGAAGAAGCGCCGCAACCGGCCGACCCGTTCGAGTTCGGACACCTGTGTCGCGACGCGGCGTTCGAGCGATGCATTCCAATGCTTCATCTCGTCCACCAGCGATTCGACGCGGTCGTGCAGGCCCTTGATGCGAAGCATCGAACGCACGCGCGCGGCCAGCGCGGCGTGATCCACCGGCTTTGTCAGGTATTCGTCCGCGCCCGCTTCGAGCCCCGCGATGACGTCCTTCAGGTCGGCCATCGCCGTCACCATGATGATGGGCGTGAAGGGGAAGTCGGGGTCGGCGCGCAGGCGCCGGCACACCTCGACGCCGCCGATCTTGGGCATCATCACGTCGAGCAGGATCAGGTCCGGAGTGAGTTGCCGGGCGGCGGAAAGTCCCTCTTCGCCGTCGGCTGCCGAGACCACCTCGTAACCCTCGCTGGCCAGCCGGGCCTGCAGAATCTTGACGTTGGTCGCGTTGTCGTCGACGATGAGGATGCGTGGTGGGGTTCTCATCGTCGTTCTCCCGGGACAAAAAATGTAGCGGCTTCGTGGGGGTTCCACAAGGCTGCAACGCCAATGGCGAGTGGTGCGGGAGCACTCTCCCTGGCCCATGGGGAGCCTGGCCATCAAACTCGAACAGCTTGTAACGCAGGTGTTGAAGCGCTCACCTTTCGCCGGACTCGTGCACGGGGTGGCGGGTGTTCGCGCCTCGGTCCACACCAAGCTGCTGTTCGCGTTTCTCATCATCACGCTGCTGTTCATCGCGATGGCGGTTGCCAGCCTGCTGATCCTCGTGAACACCACGGCGCAGAGCCGACTGCTCGATGAGGCGCACGAGCGGGTCAGTTGGGCCCAGCAGAGCCAGCATGCGCTGGACCGGCAGATGCACTTCACCGCACTGGCGCTGTTGTCGAAGGACGAGGCGGCCATCGAGCGCATCCTGCGCGAGAACAACCGCTTCAACGAAACGCTGGCCAAGCTGGAGACCGCCGCCGCGGCCGGGCAGAAGGGCCTGATCGACCAGGTTCGCGCCTCGCAGGACGACGCCATGGGCGTGGTGGCCGACATCGCCAACGCCATCCGCGACGGCAAGCTCGACACCATCACGACCGAACTGCTCAGGCGCGAAGAAAAGCTCGACGAGCAGATCGCGCTGCGCATGGGCCAGCTCGTCGATGTCGAGCAGGATCGCATGGCGCGGCTGCGGGAGAGCGTCGGCGCCGCCAACCGGCGGTCGCTGATCCTCACCTCCGTCTTCGCCGTGAGCGCGGTGCTGCTGGCATGGCTGTGCGGTTTCGTGATTTCGTGGTCCTTCATCCTGCCGGTGCGCGAGGCGCAAGTTTTCCTCGGCGATGTCGCGGCGGGAAACTTCGGGCGCAAAATCTCGGTTCCCAACCGTGACGAATTCGGGGCGCTCGCCGACCGGATGAACCACATGAGCCTGCAACTGCATCGTTTCGACGAATCACAGCGGCAAGCGGCCGCGAAGCTCGTGGACCTGAATGAGCAGTTGTCGCGCGCGAGCAAAGCCAAGTCGGAGTTCCTGGCCAACATGAGCCACGAGCTGCGCACGCCGATGAACGCGATCCTGGGGTTCAGCGAAATGATGATCGACGGGATCTACGGCACCGTGCCCGAGGAGCTCAAGGAGCCGCTCACGGATATCCAGGTGAACGGCCGCAATCTGCTGCGGCTCATCAACGACGTGCTAGACCTCTCGAAGATCGAGGCGGGGCGCATGGAGCTGGCGCTCGGCGAGTATTCCGTCGGCGACGTCGTCAACACGGTCCGGACCTCGCTGCGCTCCATCGCGGCCGAGAAAGGCCTGGAGTTCACGGCGCATGTGCCGGACGACCTGCCAGTGGCGTACGGCGACAGCGGCCGCCTGACGCAGTGCCTGACCAATCTTGCCGGCAATGCCTTGAAGTTCACACGGCAGGGCCGGGTCGACATTGCGGTCGAGCTGTGCGGCAGCGAACTCATCTACCGGGTCGCCGACACTGGCATCGGCATTGCGCAGCAGGAGCTCGACAACATCTTCACGGAGTTCCGCCAGGTCGACACGACGATCACGCGAGAGTTCGGCGGAACGGGTCTGGGGCTCAGCATCTCGAAGAAGTTCGTGGAGCGGCTCGGCGGCCGCATCTGGGTCGAGAGCAAACTGGGGCAGGGCTCCACATTCATGTTTTCCGTGCCGTTGCGCGCGGGCGAGGGGAGCGAATGAGCGAGCACACGATTCTCTATGTCGAGGACAACGAGTACAACCGCAAGATCGTGCGGCAACTGCTCAGCCGTTCGGCCTGCAAGCTGCTCGAAGCGGCCGATGGCGAGACCGGTGTCGCGCTCGCGCAGCAGCACCTGCCCGACCTCATCCTGATGGATGTGCAACTGCCCAAGATGTCCGGCCTGGATGCCACGAAGCTGCTGACCACCGAAGAGCCGACGCAGCACATCCCGATCATCGTCATCACCTCGTACGCGCTGAGCGGTGATCGCGAGAAGGCGATGCAGGCTGGCGCCTCGAGCTACCTCGCCAAGCCCTACAGCCCGAGCGAGCTGCTGACCATGGTCAAGCAGTTTCTTCCCGGTCTCTGACTGCACAGCGAGGAGGTCGCATGACGATGTCCGTTCGACACGCTGCCCGCCAGGTCGTCGTGGTACTGGCCCTGATGGCGGGCTTCGGCGCCTTCCCGGTACAGGCCGAGGACCAGGCCCAGCAGTTCACGCCCGAGTTCCGCGAAGTCCACAAGGGCTTCGACCCCAAGCACACGCCCAAGATCGTCGCGCCGGACAGCGTGAAGCGCGGGGCGTGGTTCAACGTCACGGTGAGCGTGGGCGCCGAGTCGTTGCATCCCTCGCTCCAGGAGCATTTCGTGCGCTACATCGCCCTCTACAAGGACTCGGTGGAAATCGCGCGCGCGTACCTGCACCCGGTGTATTCATCACCCACGGTGACCTTCACCGTTGCGCTCGATGAAGGCGGGGCCTTGAGGGCGGTGGCCGAGCCCACGCACTCCTCCGCGTGGGAATCGTCCAGGAAGATCACCGTCGTTCCCTGACGAGCGATCAACGGCCTTTCATCTCGACAGTGACCTGCGCGGGCTGCTGGTCGTTGACCGCAACCGTGGCCTGCATCGTGCCAAGTCGTTCCTGCCAGATTTGCAGCTGGTATTGGCCCGGCGGCAGGTTGTCGAAAGCAAAGCGCCCATCCGCACCGGTGACCGCGTAGAACGGGTGCGCCGTCACGACCACCCACGCCGTCATCCACGAGTGCAGGTCGCAGTTGATGCGCACGATCTCCGGCTCCGCGAAGGTGACCGGGATCGTCCGGCCCATCGGCTGCGTGCGGTTGAACGACACGTTGCGCTTGGGTGTCGCGTGGATGTTGTGCAGCAGGCGATCGCTGTTGAGGAAGTCCACGGTCCCGCCCGCAGGAACGACGACGACCCGGGGCATGAACGAGCAGCCCTTCTGGTCCATCTCGACCTTCTCGGTCCGTGGTGGCGATACCGCACCGCGCGGCGGGTTCTCGATCCACACGACCGCGTTGCGGATCTCGCGGGCGGCGGAGACCTGCAGGTCATCGGAGAGTTTTTCAGTGCCGCACAGGTACTGGTCGATCGTGACAGGCACTTTGGTCTGGGCAGGTGCAGTGCCTGCGAAGACGACCTTGCCCCGCACACTGCCGGCCAGGCTAGGACCCAGCAGGCCGCAAGACAGGATCAGCAAGGTAAGGACTCGCGGAAACCGGGCTCCATTCAATGGAAACTCCCTTCATGTGCGACAGCATCGGCGTTGTGCAAAAAGAGTAGTCCACGCGCGCCGAAGCCGTCAATACACCGATCAGTGGAGGAAAAGCGCTATTCGACGATTGCGTCGCCGTCCTTGCGAATCGACTCGCGGTTGCGGTGGCCGTAGAGGCGTCCCAGCGTGCTGTCGAGCGCACGCTTGAGCTTGTCGGAGGCCCCGCGGAAAGCCTCGTCCATGTTGGGCGCGTGCTGCGTGACGGCCAGCGGCTGATGATGGGCGAGTCGCGCTTCCATCACGCAACGCTTGTCGGCCGCACCGCTGGGGTCGTGGTTCTCGTCGCTGAGATGGACTTCCACCCGGGTTACTTCGGCCACGAAGCGGCTCAGGGATTGCCTCAATTCGCCGTCGGCCCACCGCTCCAGCGTGTCCTTGTTCTCGATGCCGTTGCTTGTGTTGACCTGAATCTGCATGCTGTATCCCCTTTCACTTGCCTGATGGCCAAGGCCCTACTTTGCGCCCATTACGTGCCGGCGTGCGTAAGCATTTGGGCAACGGCTCCGAGGTTCGAATGCCCACATCGCCGATCGGCTTAAGCCCGAACAGCGGCCGCAGCCAGCGGAATCCGCGGATGAGGCCGTCCGTCAGTACCCAGCATGCAATCAGGGTGATCGCGACCAGCAGGGCGGGTTCCAGCACCGATCCGAGCCGAAGTGATGCCAGGGCAACGGCGCCGGCAATGATCAGCGTCTGGTGCAGCATGTACCAGGGGTAGACCGACTCGTTCGCCCAATCCAGCCAGCGCCAGGGGCGGTTCAGGTGGCGGTGGGCAAAGCCGAGGATGGCCACGATGGCCGTCCACAGGTAGGCCGCGCGCAGCACCCGCGAGGCCCAGACGACGATCTGGGCGTCGCCATCGGTGACTCTCAGCGCAATGAAGGCTGCAATGCAGGCCATGGCCAATGCGAGCGACCAGCCTCGCAGCCGCTCCAGTTCGCGCCAGATGCCCTCGTCGATGCCCATCCAGTAGCCATAGAGGAACACGGTGAAGTACAGGGCGTGCAAGTACCAGTCGTGAATCAGGTCGTGCGTGGCCGGGAAGCGCGGCGCCAGCACCAGCGTGTACAGCATCAGCGGCAGGGCGGGGAGCACCAGCAGCCGCCAACGCCGAAGCCCCGTGAAGGCGGCACGAACACGCAGGATGGGCGCGGATCGCATCAGCGGCGTCAGCAGCGCCAGGGCGGCGCTGTAGGTGAAGAGATAGGGCAGGTACCAGAGGTGATTCCACGTCATGGGAAAGTCGGACCCGTCGAACGCCCCCTTGGGCCACGGTCCCCCGACCAGATAGCGCGCCATGAAGGCCGCGAAGCCCGGCGCGACCAGTCCGTTGGCGACGCCTTGGGCGTAGGCCTGGTAAGGCACGACCACCGCCATGCCGAAGACCAGCGGCAGCAGCAGCCGCAGCGCCCGCTGCCGGATCAAGGCCAACGGCGCCAACCCCCGGCTGAGGAAGCCGAAGGCCACCCCCGAGACCAGGAACACCAGGTCCATACGCCAGACATTGACGACCACCATCGGCCATCGCAGCCATGCGGCCGCATGCGGGCTCTTGATGTGCCAGGGCCAGTCGGCCACGTAGTACATGCCCACGTGGTAGAGGATGAGCAGCAGGAACGCCAGTGCCCGCAGCGCGTCGATGTCGTGTCGTCGATTCGTTGTCATGCCGTGCTCCTTGTGAACGCCGGATGGCATGGTCAGGCGGCAGGCCGGGTAAGAGGGCGGCCCAGTGACGATGCGTGGCCGGTTTGTGACGAACGGCGACGGCGGGGGACGAAAAATCCGCCATCCCGGCGGATTTCGTGAGAATCCGCGCATGAGCGAGCCGCGGATGAACATGTTCGAGCGTTATCGGCCCTTCCGGCGATGGGTGGAGGCGGGTTTGTGGATCCTCGTGCTGACGGTCCAGGCGGCCTTCGCCACGGTGGTTGCCGTGATCGATGCGCGCGAGGCCGGGCACGGCACGGCGACCTGGCAGCCGGTGACCTGGGAGATTTCCAGCCACCTGGCCCTGCTGGCGCTGGTGCCGGTCCTGATCGCCTTCGAGCGCCGCTTCCCGCTGAACCGGTCGACCTGGCGGCGCAATTGGGCGTGGCATGTGCTGGGCAGCGTGGTCTTCAGCCTGGGCCACGTGGCGCTGATGGTCGGCCTGCGGCAGATCGTCTATGCGTGGGCCGGCAGCCGGTACGACTTCGGCGACTGGCTGGCCCAATGGCCCTATGAGTACCTGAAGGACGCGCGAACCTATGCGCTGTTCCTGCTGGCGATCATGAGCTACCGGCTTTTCATGCTGCGGCTGCAGGGCGAGGCGCGAGTGCTCGATCCGCCCGAAAGCGCGGCGGAGCCGGATCCCCCTGAACCCCCCGGCTCTCCCGATGCCCCACCCAGGCCCGATCGTTTCCTCGTTCGCAAGCTGCGTCGCGAATTCCTGATCGCGGCCAGCGACATCGACTGGCTGCAGGCGCAGGGCAATTACGTCGGGTTGCGCGTCAACGGACACGACTACCTGCTGCGCGCCACGCTCACGGACTTCCTGACGCAACTCGATCCCGCACGCTACGCCCGGGTGCATCGCAGTTACGCCGCCAACCTGGACCGCATCGCCGAAATCGAGCCACTCGACGGCGGCGATGCGCGCCTGCACATGCGCGACGGTACGCACATCCCGTGCAGCCGCCGCTACCGGCCCGCATTGCAAGCCTGAGGCCCCGCGCCGGCCCGGCGACAATCCACGGTCGTCCCCGCAGAAAGAGAAAGACATCCCGATGGCCATCCAGTGGTTCCCCGGTCACATGCATCTGACCCAGAAGGCCATCGCCGAGCGCATCAAGGACATCGACGTCGTCATCGAGTTGCTCGACGCCCGCCTGCCCGGCTCCAGCGCCAACCCGATGCTGGCCGACCTCACCGGCCACAAGCCGGGCCTCAAGGTGCTCAACAAGCAGGACCTGGCCGACCCCGAACGCACGGCGCTCTGGCTGGCGCACTACAACGCGCAGCCGGCCACGCGCGCCATCGGGCTCGACGCGAGCCAGACCACGCCGGCGCGGCAACTCATCGACGCCTGCCACGAACTCTCACCGCTGCGCGGCGGCATGGCCAAGCCGATGCGCGTCCTGATCTGCGGCATTCCGAACGTGGGCAAATCCACGCTGATCAACACGCTCACCGGCAGCCGCAGGGCCAAGACCGGCGACGAGGCCGGCATCACCAAGCTGGAACAGCGCATCACACTGGCCGACGACTTCTACCTGTGGGACACGCCCGGCATGCTGTGGCCGCGCATCATCGTCGCCAAGAGCGGCTACAACCTGGCCGCGAGCGGCGCCATCGGCCGCAATGCCTTCGACGAAGAAGAGGTCGCGCTCGAACTGCTGGACTACCTGAAGCGGCACTACGCTGGACTGGTCGAGGCGCGCTTCAAGATCGACCCGATCGAGGGCCTGAGCGACGAGCAGGTGCTGGAAGCCATCGGCCGCAAGCGCGGCGCATTGCTGGGCAAGGGCCGGGTCAATCTGCAGAAGGCGGCCGAGATCGTGATGCACGAATTCCGCAGCGGCAACATGGGCCGCATCACGCTGGAGACGCCGGCGGAGTTTGCGGAGTGGCTCACAGCCGGCCAGCGCGTGGATGCAGAGCGCCAGGCGAAGAAGGAAGCGCGCAAACGCAAGAAGGGCACGGGCCGGCGCGAGGACGATCCGCCAGCCGAAGCACCGTAGCCCGGCCGGCTCGGCGAAGCCCTGCCGACTGCGCCGCGTCAGCCTGCCCGGCCGCGCGCGCGATCTCGATCGCGTCGGTGCGCGCGCCCGCGGCCAGCAGGCGCTTCACGAGTTGTCGATCGCGCGCCCGGTCGCCGGCGGACCGGGCTCAGCCGCCGAAGAAGCCATACGAGCCGATCTCCGTCAGTTCGACGGTGACCGGCGGCTCCTCGCAGCGGTCGCGGATGCCGGCCGCGAAAGCCTTGAACTCGGGCAGCGAGGTCAGCGCGTTGCGGCCATCGGGTTCGCGGTTTGGTCGCCTGCAGGAATTGCCGCGCAGGCCTATGCTCGCACGCTCGCCCGGGTCGAAGGGTCCCGTCCCCGCCCGGTTCTCACGTCTCGCTCAAGGAGTCTTCCGTCATGCGTCACCATCCGCTCGGCCGTACCGGCCTCTTCGTGTCCGAACTTTGCCTGGGCACCATGACCTTCGGCGGCGGCGAAGGCATCTGGTCGCAGATCGGCGACGTTCAGCAAGCCGATGCCGAACGCCTCGTCGGCGCCGCGCTCGATGCGGGCATCAACTTCATCGACACCGCTGACGTGTACTCGGGTGGCCTGTCGGAGCAGATCACCGGACAGGCGCTGAAGAACCTCAAGGTTCCGCGCGAGAGCGTGATCGTCGCGACCAAGGTGTTCAGCGAGACCGGCACCGGCCCGAATGCGCGGGGCGCCTCGCGCAGCCACATCATGGACGGCGTCAAGGCCAGCCTGAAACGGCTGCAGCTCGACCATGTCGACCTGTACCAGATCCACGGCTTCGACCCGGCCACGCCGATCGAGGAAACGGTGCGGGCGCTCGACCAGCTCGTGCGGCAGGGCCATGTGCGCAACGTCGGCGTCTCCAACTGGGCGGCCTGGCAGATCGTCAAGGCCCTCGGCATCGCCGAGCGCTGGGGGCTGTCGCGCTTCGAGTCGCTGCAGGCCTACTACACCGTCGCCGGGCGCGACCTCGAGCGCGAGCTGGTCCCGATGCTTCGCAGCGAAGGCGTCGGGCTGATGGTGTGGAGCCCCCTCGCAGGCGGCTTGCTCAGCGGCAAGTATGGGCGCGACCAGCAGGGCGAGCAGGGCAGCCGTCGCACGAGCTTCGACTTCCCGCCGGTCAACAAGGACCGCGCCTACGACTGCATCGACGCGATGCGCCCCATCGCGGAGGCGCATGGCGTCTCGGTGGCGCAGATCGCGCTCGCGTGGCTGCTGCACCAGCCGCAGGTCACCAGCGTCATCGTCGGCGCGAAGCGGCCCGAACAGCTCGCCGACAACATGGCCGCCACGCAGGTCGAGTTGAGCGCGGCCGAGTTGGAGCAACTCGACGCGGTGAGTCGACTGCCGGCCGAATACCCCGGCTGGATGTTCACTCGGCAGGGCGAATACCGCCGAAAGCAGCTCGCCGATTCGGCGCGTTGAGCAAGGATGATGGGCATGGTAGGGGCCGAAGTCGCCGGTGCATAGCTTCTCGCAATGAGAACTTTGTATTGAATTGAGATTGAATTCTTGCAATGAGATTTTCGTCTCATTAAAGTTCGCGGATACCCAACCCCGACCCCGCCGGAGGACCCGACCATGGCACTCACCCACACGCAGATGGACCGGAAGATCGAAGAGCACTTCAACTTCGAAGCCAACGACGACGTCGAAGGCGTCCTGGCGACCCTCGCGCCCGACGTGGAACACGACATCGTCGGCTCTCCCTCCGGGCCGACGCGCGGCCACGCGGGCGCGCGTCCCTTTTACGAAAGCCTGTTCAGCGACCTGTCGGACGGCAAGGTCGAATGCCTGCGCCGGCTCTACGGCGACGGTTTCCTCGTCGATGAATCGATGTGGCGGGGCACGGCGCCGGGCAGGCCCTTTGGTCTGGAAGGGCGGGGCCGCCCGCTCGAATTCCGCCTGCTGCACGTGGTGGAGTTCGCCGAGAGCGGCGCCATCCAGCGGGAAAACGTGTGGCTCGATCTCGCGGCCGTCATTCAGCAATTGCCCCAGGACTGAGGCCGAGCACGATGCGCATGCGGGCCGAGCAGATTTCCGCCGACAACGTCGTCGGCCGCCCCAACCAGCGCCGCCGAACCCGCAAGGACCTCCTGCAGGCCGCCTCCCGCCTGCTGAAGCAGGGCCGCAAGCCGACACTGGAGGAAATCGCCGAGGAAGCGGCCGTGTCGCGCGCAACGGCCTACCGCTATTTCCCGAACGTCGATGCGCTGCATCGGGAGGCTTCGCTCGACATGGCGGTCCCCGAGCCGGCGGATGTGCTGCAAGGCGTGCAGACGCAGGACCCTGTGACGCGCCTGGAGCGCGTCGATGGCGCGCTGCACGACATGATCGCGGCCAACGAGATTCCGTTGCGGATGATGCTGGCGCATTCGATCGAAAGAGTCGTGCGGGGCGAGCACGACGGCGATTGGCCCGCTCGCCAGAATCGACGCACGCCGCTCATCGAGGCCGCGCTGGAGCCCGCGCGGAATCAGTTCAGGCCGGCCGCGTTCAAGAACTTGAGCCATGCGCTGGCGCTGGTCATCGGCACCGAGGCGATGGTGGTGTTCAAGGACGTGCTGCAGCTCGATGATGCGGAAGCCGTGAAGGTGAGGCGCTGGGCGATCCGCGCGTTGGTGGAGGCGGCGAAGAAAAGTTGATTCGGCTCAGCCGAAGGTCCGCACCAGCAGCGACTCCAAGGTCGCCTCGGCCCCCTTGAGCATCGCCGTCTCCGTCGTCTGGGCGGTCGCCGCGGCTTCCGCATAGCGCGAAAAGCCGATCTGCTTGTCCATCGGCGGCAGCATCACCGACAGCGACTTCAGATCCTGCTGGTTGAGGCTCGCCTGGTTGATGGCCCGCTTGGCGTTGATCTGGAAGTGCCGTCGCGTCCGGTTTGTCTGCAGCGCCGCGAAGATGTAGCGCGGCAGGGCGCGTTCGCGATCCATCACGAGCCGCATCATGTTCGACTCGAACACCGTCGGCTCCGCCAGCGACGGAATCAGCACGCTCTTGCCCAGGTGCTCGGGGCTGTTGACGCGGTTGACGATGATGTCCCCCTCGGCCAGCCCGTACCGCTGGATTTCCTCGTCGTCGAGTTGCAGCCGCTTGATGAGTGCCGGATCGCTCAGCTCGCCATCGCGAAAGCTGTCGATACGCACGATGGGCGTGCCCGTGCCGTAGGCCGACTTGTGCTTGTACAAGCCGTTCTGCGGATTGAGCTTCAGCAGGCTGCCGAGCGGCACGACGGGCCAGCCCTTCGGATTGGTCATCGAGTCGCCGAACAGGTCGAAGAACAATGCCGGCACCATCTGGTTCGTCTTCACGCGGATGTCGCGCCGCAATCGGATCACGCTCTGCGCGCACAGCAGCACGTCGACGATGCGCCGCTGCGCCTTCAGGTCGGGCAGGGGCAGCTTCTGGTCGAGGATGCGCGCATCGGACACGGCCGGGTACAGCGCGCCGGTCGCCAGTTTGCACACGCTGCGGACAAAGCGGCTGGATCGAACGAAGAAGTACAGGTACTCGGGCAGCACGCGTGGCGTCGCGCGCAGCACGCAGAACGCGGTGCTGGCGACTTCGCCGTCGAGCGATTCGGGCACCAGCGCGACCGCATTGAGGTTCGGCCGCACGGTGGAGACCAGCACGTCGCCGGTGCGCATCACTTTGCGCGCGCGGCTCGGCGCCTCGGCGCCCATCAGGACGCGGGCGCCGGTGATGGTCTTTCTCTTGTTGTCGACGGCGGCGACGTCGACGTAGGTGAATGGGTCATTCGGCCAGGCGGACGGGTTCATCGTGCCCGTTTTCGCCTCGACCACCTCCCTGAGCGCCACCCATGGCGCAGTCATCCATCCAACTCCGCAAGCAGCATTCGAAGCGTTTCCATCTCCTCGGTGCACTCCAGTTGAAGCGCGATCAACTCGTCGAGCAATTCGCGCGGATTTCGATGCTCGGCTTGCGCTTCGCTCAGGGGCCGGTAGCGGCTGGCCGACAGGTTGTAGTCGTTGGCGCGCAGCGCGGGCGCGTCGGCGAACCACCATTTGCCGTTCCACTCGGCCTCGGGTTCGCGCGCCTGCCATTGCGCAAGTGATTCGTCGCGCTGCGCGTAGACCTTTGCGAGGCGGGGCAGGTCATCCTTGTCGATGGGCGTGTCGTGGTTGGCGTCGAGCGCGTAGCCGTCTTGCTCGACGTGGAGGAACAGCACATGCTCGGTTTGCCCGCCCTTGCGAAAGAAGAGTGCCGAGGTCTTCACGCCCGAATACGGATGGAACACGCCGCCCGGCAGGCTCATCACCGCGTCGACCTGGTTGTTCTCCACGAGCTGGCGTCGCAGTGTCTTGTGGGCCGCAGTGGAGCCGAACAGCACGCCTTCAGGCACGATGACTGCGGCGCGGCCGTCGGAGCGCAGGCTGTCGAGCATGTACTTGAGAAAGAGCAGCTCAGTGCTGCTGGTGGCGCCGACCCGCACCTCTTCCGCGATGCGATCCTTGTCGACGCGGCCCGAGAAGGGCGGGTTGGCCAGCACCACGTCGAAGCCGTCCCGCGGCAGGCCGTGCCCGGCCTTCTGCTCGTCGCCGAGCACGGCGGTCAGCACATTGCGCTGCAGGATGCGGACGTTGGCGAGCCCGCGCAGCGTGAGGTTCATGGTCGCCAGCCGCACCATCTTCGGGTCGACGTCGTTGCCGAAGAAAGTCTTGCGCTGGAGGACAACGAGATCCTCCGGCGTGAGCCGGTCGCCCAGGCCGCGCCGCTGGCTCTTGCCGTCGACTTCCGCTTCGGAGATGGCGTCGGGCGACGAATGGGCTAGACGGATGTGGTTGTAGGCCGCGACCAGGAAACCCGCGGTGCCGGCGGCCGGGTCGTAGATGGTTTCGCCAAGGGTCGGGTCCACCATCTCCACGACGCTGCGGATGATGTGGCGCGGCGTGCGGAACTGACCCAACTCGCCGGCCTGCCTGATCTGCCGCAGCACGTGCTCGAACAGGTCGCCCTTGGTGTCGGAGTCGGCATCGGCCAGCCCGAGGCCGTCGACCAGGCGAACGACCTGCGAGAGCACCGTCGGCTCGTTGATGCCGAGGCGGGCGCCGCGCATGAAATCGTGCGCGCCAGCGGCGCCGATCTCGGCGAAGAACGGAAACACCTCGTCGCGTACGAAGCGCACGAGCGCATCGCCCGTCAGTTCGCTGGCCCACGCCGACCAGCGGAAGCGGCTGCGCGGAATGGTCGGCGTGCCGGTTTGCAGTACCGTCGCGGCGAGGTTGCCTTCGTGGGCCGAGGGGATGGTGGCGTTCGTCGGGTTCCTGAGCGTCCAATCGCCGTTGAACAAGCTCGTGTAGGGCTGCTTCAGGACTTCGGCGCGGACCTTGTTCTCGTCGTCGATGCTCTCGAGCAGATAGAAGAAGAACAGGAACGACAGCTGTTCTGCGTTGCTGACAGGGTCCGGGTAGCCGCCGCCAAACAGGTAGTCGCGAATCTGGTCGATCGACCGTCGCATTTCAGCGGTCAGGGGCATGGGAACGGGAAGGGGGCGGTGCGCATGGTGAGCCCACGAGTCTACGAGGCAATTCGGCGGCCGACGCCAGGTCGCGAGGTGGGGCAAACTCCGGAGACCCGGCTGCGCCGTCCTTCCCCTAGAAAAAACCACCCATGACCCAGAAGCTGCCCGACTTGGAAGTCCTCCCGCGCGACATCTCCGCCTACCGCGACGGCAACACCGGCATCGACTACGTTCACCGCTTCGAATCCGGCCAACCCGGGCCGCACGTGCTGATCAACGCGCTGACCCACGGCAACGAGATCTGCGGCATGGTTGCCGCGACCCATCTGCTGGACACCGGCGTGCGGCCGAAGATCGGGACGCTGACCGTGAGCTTCGCGCATGTGGAGGCCTACAACGCCTTCGACCCGGAGCGGCCGCACGAGAACCGCCAGATCGTGCACAACCTCAACCGCGTCTGGTCCGACGAATGGCTGGACGGGCCGGACGACAGCCCCGAATTGCGCAGGGCGCGCCAACTGCGACCGGTGGTGGCCGCGGCGGACCACATCCTCGATATCCACTCCACGAGCCAGGACGTGGTGCCGTTCTGGGTCTACCCCGCCTTCGATCGCAATGCCAAGGTGGCGCTGGCGATCGGCTTGCCACCGGTCCATCTGGTAATGCCCAGCGGGCTCGGCTCCGGCACGCCGTTGATCCAGCACGGCCTGCATGCAGGTCCCGATGCTCCCGGTGCTGCAATGGTGGTCGAGTGCGGCCAGCACTTCAAGCAGGCCGCCGCCGATCTGGCCACCGAGGTCACGATGCGATTCCTTGCGCACTTCGGCCTCGTCGACAAGGACCCTGCGACGCCCGCGCCCGAGGCGCAGCGCCGCTTCGAGCTTCTGCAGACGCATGTGATCCAGTCCGAGGAATTCCGCTTCGTGCGTCCGCTGGTCGGTTTCGAGACCTTCGCGAAGGGCGACCTGATCGCGACCAATGGGCCGGACGAGATTCGTGCACCGTGCGACGAATGCACGATCTTCATGCCGGCGCAGCGGGCGATCGTGGGGCGCGAGGCGGTTTACCTCACGAAACCGCTGTAGGGGCGCCCTCGGGAACTTGCCAGGGAATTATTTCCCCCAGCTGTCCCGCATCCCGGCCGCCCGGTTGAACACGCGCCGGCCGGCGCTGTCCGCGCGCGAATCCAGCACGAAGTAGCCATGCCGCTCGAACTGGATGGGCGCGCCTTCCTGGGCCTGCGCCAGTGAAGGCTCGACGTAGGCCATGGTGGTTAGCAGGCTCTCGCGATTCAGTTCGTCGAGCAACTCGCCGTTGCCGGGCTGCGGCGCTGCGAACAGGCGCTCGTACAGCCGCACCTCGGCCTGCAGGGCGTCGGCCGCGGCGACCCAGCTGATGTTGCCCTTGACCTTGATCGCGTCGGCGCCCGGCGTGCCGCTCTTGGTGTCGGGCACCAGCCTGGCTTGCACTTCGATGAGATTGCCGTCCGCGTCCTTGGTGCCGCCGGTGCACTCGATGACGTGGCCGTATTTCAGCCGTACCTTGTTGCCCGGGAAGAGGCGGAAGAAGCCCTTGGGCTGCACTTCCTCGTAGTCGGTGCGTTCGATCCACACCTCGCGGCCCAGCTTGAAATTGCGGCGGCCCATCTCGGGGTGGTGCGGGTGGATGGGGGCCGTGCAATCGTCCAGCACGTCGTCGCCGCCCATGAGTTCGCCCCAGTTGGTGATGACGAGCTTCACGGGGTCGAGCACGGCCATGGCGCGCGGCGCGATCGGGTCGAGCGTGTCGCGCAGGGCGGCTTCGAGGCTCGCGTAGTCGATCCAGCCGCCCGACTTGGTCACGCCGGAGCGTTCGCAGAACAGCTTGAGCGCGTCGGGTGTGTAGCCGCGGCGGCGCAGGCCGGCGAGGGTGGGCATGCGCGGGTCGTCCCAACCGTCGACGTGGCCTTCCTCGACCAGTTGGCGCAGCTTGCGCTTGCTGGTGATCACATGGGTGACGTTGAGGCGCGCGAACTCATACTGGCGCGGATGCGGCGAGGCGACCAGGCCGCCTTCGGCGAGGCGGTCGAGCAGCCAGTCGTAGAAGGGGCGCTGGTCTTCGAATTCCAGCGTGCAGAAGCTGTGGGTGATCTGCTCCAGCGCGTCCTCGATGGGATGCGCGAAGGTATACATCGGGTAGATGCACCACTTGTCGCCCGTGTTGTGGTGCGTCGCACGGCGGATGCGGTACAGCGCGGGGTCGCGCATGTTGATGTTGGGGCTCGCCATGTCGATCCTGGCGCGCAGCACGGCGGCACCGTCCTCGAGCTGGCCGTCGCGCATGGCGCGGAAGCGGTCCAGGTTTTCTTCGGGCGTGCGGGCGCGGAAGGGGCTGTCGGTGCCGGGTGTGTTGAAGTCGCCGCGGGTGGCTCGGATCTCTTCGGCGCTCTGCTCGTCGACGTAGGCCAGGCCGGCGCCGACCAGGTATTCGGCCGCGCGGTACATGAAGTCGAAGTAGTTGCTCGCGAAGTACACGTGCTCGTTGGGCGCACCGGGGTGGGCCGGGTCGTCGGCCAGCACGGCGTCGTATCCGAGCCACTTCACGGCATCGCGGATGGCGTCGACGTATTCCTGCTCTTCCTTCTCGGGGTTGGTGTCGTCGAAGCGCAGGTGGCAGACGCCGCCGTATTCCTTGGCCAGTTCGAAGTTGAGCCAGATGCTCTTGGCGTGCCCGATGTGCAGGTAGCCGTTGGGCTCGGGAGGAAAGCGCATGCGCACCCGGGCCGGGTCCTGCATGCCCTGTGCGTGATGGGCGGCGTCGCCCGGCGAGCCGCCCCACTTGCGGGTGGAATAATTGCCCTGTTCGAGGTCGTTTTCGATCACATGGCGCAGGAAATTGCTGGGCTTGGCGGTGTCGTTGTCTGCGGGGGAAGTCATCCACTCATTCTAGGTGGCGCCCCAATGGAGTTACTTTTGGCAACCTTCTTCACAGAGCGGCGTACACCGTCTTGACACTTGCCGCGTTCAATACAGACATGGGCGGCCGACCCCGCCCTTATAGGAGTTCAAATCATGAGCGTCACTCGTTCCACTCTCTTCAAATGGGCTGCCGCCGGAGCGGTCGCAGCGGGCGCACTGTTTGCCACGGCCTCGGCGAGCGCCGGCAACGTAGCCTGGTCAGTCGGCGTCAACGTCCCTGGCGTCGCGGTCGGCGTGGGTGCGCCGTATTACGCGCCGGCGCCCGTCTACTATCCGCCGGCACCGGTGTATTACGCGCCGCCGCCGCCGGTGTACTACCGTCCGGCTCCCGTTTACTACGGGCCGCCACGGGCGTACTACGGTCCTCCGCGTGGTTACTACCGTCCGGCGCCGGGCTACTACCGCAATCACGGCCATCGCCGCGACTGGCGCTAAGCCGAGTCAATAAATCTCTTGCTGTCACATGACGAAACCGGCCCCAGCGGCCGGTTTTTTCTTGGGCGTCGACTTTGTTCTTACATCGCGCGGAAGAGGTGCGCATAAAGCCGGCTGACCGGGATCTTCTCCGCCCGCCCGCGCAAGTTCAGGTGTTGCTTGCCGGCGTCGTCGCGGTGCACGGACTCGATGGCGTTGCTGCGCACGACCACGGCGCGGTGCACCTGCCAGAAGACGTGGGGATCGAGTTGCGGCAGCAGTTGCTTCAGTGGCGTGCGGATCAGGTATTCGTGCGTGGTGGTCAGCACACGGACGTACTTGTCGGCTGCTTCGAAATACTGCACCTCGTCGATGGGCACCATCCGCACGCTGTTGCCCGATGAGCCGGCCTCGCTGGCGGCGATGAGCTTCAGCGGTCCGCCGTTGCCTGGCGATGGCGCGCCTTGGCCCGCGGCGGCGAGGACCTTGCGCCATTGCGCGAGCGTATCGGCGAGCAGGTCGTCGGCCGGCAATGACGGCGGGTTTCGAGTTTCAAGCGCCTGCCGCAGTCGGTCCACGGTGCGGCGCAGGCGATCGGGCTGCACGGGTTTCAGCACGTAGTCGATGGCTTCGGCGTCGAAGGCGCGCGCGGCGTATTCGTCGTAGGCGGTCACGAAGACCAGTTGCGGCATCGGTGCCTCGTCCGCAGGCCACGCGTCAGCGAGTTCGGCGGCGACGCCCAATCCGTCGAGCCCCGGCATGCGGATGTCGAGGAAGAGCACCTGTGGCAGCCGTTCCAGCGCCTCGCGGACGGCGCTGCGGCCGTCGCCCACCGTGGCGAGGATCTGAAGCTCGGGCCAGGCGGCGGCGAGTTCTGCGCGCAATGCCTGGGCCAGGAGCGGTTCGTCTTCGGCGATGAGGGCGGTCGGGTTCATGTCGGCAATGGGAAGGTGATGGTGGCGCGCGTTCCGCCGGTCGCGAGCGCGCTCATGGTCATCGAGCTCTGCGTGCCATAGACCGTGGTGAGCCGCTCGCGCACCTGGGCAACGCCGAATCCGCCGGCTTCGGCCGCGGAGGGCGCAGGCGCATTGCCGATGCCCACGCCCGTGTCGCTCACTTCGATGATGAGTTGGCCGCCGTCGCGCCGTGCGCGCACCGTGATCTCGCCGCCTTGCACCTGTGGCTCCAGGCCGTGGCGGATGCTGTTTTCCACCAGCGGCTGAAGCATCAGCGGCGGCACCAGCACGTCGCGCAGGTTCTCGGGCAGGTCCAGCGTGTAGCGCAGCCGGTCGCCCATGCGCACCGACATCAGTTCGAGGTAATCGCCAAGCCGGTCGAACTCGGCGGCGAGCGGATGGGCCAACGCGCGCGATCCGCCGAGCGTTACGCGCAGGTAGCTGTTGAGGCGGTCGAGCATGGCCACGGCGCGCTGCGGATCCGTCGTGATCAGCGCCCGCAGATTGGCCAGCGTGTTGAACAGCATGTGCGGCTCGAGCTGGGTTTCGAGCAGCTTGAGACGCGCATCCGCGGCGTCGCGCTGGGCGAGGGCGATCTCGCCTTCGAGGTACTTGCTCTTGCCGCGGCTGTAATAGAAATAGCAGATCGCGATCCCGGCGACGGCGGTGATGACCAGGGTCGAGGCGAACTTGTGCGGCGCGAAGGTCCAGAACTCGAGCAGGGGCGCACCGGTCCAGGCGTCTCCGATGGCATTGCCGCCGAGGAATCCGGCCGTGATCCCGACCAGCACCAGCAGCACGCCCTTGATGCCGTTCGGCCAGAGCTTCCGGGGATCGGGGCTCAGCATCAGCCGCCCGATATCGATGACAAACCAACTGATCAGCCCGATCGAGAGCGAATAGACAAGCTGCGCACCCCAGGCGCCACGCCCGGAGATGGCGAGCGCGACGGCGATGAGCGAAGAGAAGAGCGCGGTGGTCAGGGCGTGCCGCAGCAGGTCCACGCCGTTCTCGCGCGTCATGTTGCGCCGGAGAGTGGCGATCACGAGATGTCTCCGGCGTCGGGCGCGCCGCGCAGGATGGGCCACAGTGCTGTCATGGCAGCAGATTCTGGACGAAGAAATCGCGCATGGCTGCGTAGACGGCGTCGAGCGTGCGGCGGTCGAAGCCGGGCGGGTCGTTCAGGAGCCGAGCGGCGCGCGGCGGCAGGTCCGGAGGCATGGGCGAGAGGATCGATTCATGGCCGGCTTCGGTCATGTCCGCGAGCAGCACGCAGCTTGTGCAGGTGGCGCGCACGGCGTCGATGTGCCAGCGCGGCGCGAGCCAGGCGTCCTGTCCGGCGCGCACCAGGCCGAGCGGGATGTGGGGAGCCGCGAGCGTCGGCATGTCGATGGGTGCCGCCATCGGCACCGCGGCCACGGCGACGGCGATGCGCGGATCGGTCCAACCTTCGAGTGCCGTCTCCCCGTCGAACTTCGAGCGGATGACCCGGCGGGCCACGCCCATGCGGAGCGCGTCGAGCGGACCGCCGGTCAGTTCGGTGCTGAGACCGACGCAGGTCGGAAAGTCCTCCGCGAGATGGGCTTCGCAATGCCGTGCGAGCAGCGCCGGAGACCAGCGTGCGCCGGCCAGGGTCAGTGCGGTAAGTCCACCGGCCGACATGCCGTAGATGCCGACGCGCTTCAGGTCGAGCAGCGGCGCAAAGCGCGGGTCGACCGCCATTGCGTCGATGGCCTGAGTCACCTCGTGCGGCCGGTGCCTCCACGACGCCGGGCCGACCGCGCTGTGGTCGTGCCAGTTGTCCCCGGCGTGCTCCGGCACGGCCACCGTGAAGCCGGCCGCCACCAGCATCTGGGTCATGTCGGTGTGTACCCAGGGCGCACCGCCCGAGCCGTGCGAGATGACGATCAGGCGGCGGTTGCCGGTGATGGGTGTCGCATCGACGGCGACGTTCAGGGTGAAAGGGCCGCGCCGCACCGCCGTGGCGGGCGCGGCGGTCGGGTAGAAGACCGTGACCGGCCCGGAGTCCGTCGGTGCGGCCAGCACGGTGAGCCCGGTGGCTGCCTGCGCGGCGGAAACCAGAGTGCAGGCTGCAGCCAGCGCCAGCCGGCACCAAGTCGACGCCTTCACCACTGATCTCCCTTGGCGTCGGCGAGCCGGGCGCGTTCGCGGTCCACCATCCGCTCCAGCAGGCGGCCGCCGGGTGCGAAGAGCCACACGGCCGCCCCGTGCAGTACAAGGCCGAGCCCCCAGCCCAGGGCCGGGTAGATCGCCCATCCATGGCCGCTGGCCAGCGAGAAGGCGACCAGCAGCAGGTTGACCGTGACGTAGGCCGTGGCGTGGATGAACCAGCCGATCTTGGCCTTGGCGCGGCGTCGCGCCAGTCGGTCGATGTCGTTCGTGGTCATGGTGTGGCTCCTTCGGATGTCAGACGGCGAGCGTGGCACGGTCGGCTTGAATCGCAAGGCGCCACAGCCGGATTGCACGACCCATGAAGATACCGGTGAAGACGCCATAAAGCGTGCTGATTCCGACCGCGAACGACACCTGGTGCGCGAGTTCCGGATGCATCGCGAGCAGCACGCCCACGACGTATTTGGTGAAGAAGATACCCATCATCAGCAGCATCGGGACCGCGCTGCCGGCGACGTGAAATTGGCGCGCTGCCGCGTCGTAGCGCGTGCTGTCCGGCAACGCGCGCTGCATCACGAAGCCGAGCAGTGCGAAGGCCGTGACGGCCCAGGCCAGCAATGCCATCGGCGAGTCGCCGAAGGCGGAGGCGACGCCGTAGACCGAAAGCCCCGTCATCACGATGGGCATCAGCGTCACCCGCACGAGGCTCACGCTGCCGGCCAGCAGTTGCCTGGCGCCGAGCCAGAGCAAGGTGGCGAAGAGCGCGAACACCCACTTGGGCGTGTGAAAGAGGATCTGGGTCAGCATGAGCATGGTGGTTCTCCGTGCGGGATTAAGACGAATGAGAGAAATCAGACAAGGCCCAGCCACTGGCGCCAGAGCATCTGGCCGAGATAGCGGCTGGGCAACAGCGTGAAGGCGCCGGCCACGATGCAGGCGCTGATGTAGGTCGCCTGCATCGAGATGCGATGGCTGCGGATGTCGCCCTTGGCAAGCTTCCAGAAGGCTCGCGTCAGCCCGAAGAAGACCACCGGCACCAGCAGATGGACGGGCGTGTAGCCCCCGATGTTCGGCAGCTTGAAGTCACGGATGAAGAGGGCCGACACCGCGGTCATGACCATCAGCGTGACCCACGCGTAGCCGAGCGCGCGGTGAAGCCTGGGGTGCTGGGTGCGGCCGCGTCGGGCCCAGAGGACGACGGGTCCGAGGACGAGGGCGCTCACGGCAGCGGTGAGGTGGACGGCGATGATCGGGGACATTTGCACGGCGGGCTCCTGGATCGATGGGCGGACTGTGCCGATCGCTCCCGATGCCCGCCACGCCCATGCGACGAACTGCCTCGAAGCGGCGCCAGTGGCATTCCGCTGTCGCCAGATGCAGGAGGCAATGCCGGCTTTACCGAGGCTTTACGGTTGGAAGGGGCTGGGCGCTACGATTCGGCGCTCCACTAGTAGCCTGCTGCTCCTTTGCCCAACTCACCGATGTCGTCTCCCATCCCCGAGCCCACCTCTACCGTCCATCCCGCCCCCCGGGCTCCCTCGCGCCGGCGCCGCTGGCTGGGCAGCTTGCTGGCGCTGCTGGTGGTAGGCGGGCTGGCGTGGGGTGCCTGGTATCTGATCAAGCGTTCCGGCGAGCCGACCGGCGGCCGCGGCGCCTTCGGTGGTGCGAGTTCCACGGTCGGCCATGCTGCCGCACGCCGGGCCGAACTGCCGATCGTCATCGACGCCCTGGGCACGGTGACGCCGCTGGCGACCATCACGCTGCGCCCGCAGGTCGGCGGCGTGCTGACCGAGGTGCTTTATACGGAAGGCCAATCCGTGACCAAGGGCCAGCTGCTGGCGCGCATCGACCCGCGTCCCTACGAGCAGGCGCTGATGCAGGCCCAGGGCACCCGCGTGCGCGACGAGGCGTCGCTCGAGGCGGCACGTGTCACGCTGGCGCGCTACCGCACGCTTCTGACCCAGGACTCGATTGCCCGGCAGGATGTCGATACGCAAGCCGCGCTGGTCAAGCAACTCGAAGGCACCGTGATCACCGACCGCGCCGCCGAGGCCGCCGCCAAGCTGAACCTCGACTACACGCGCATCACCGCGCCCGTGACCGGCCGCATCGGCCTGCGCACGGTCGACCCCGGCAACATCGTGACCGCCAACGCGACCACCGGGATTGCCGTCATCACGCAGATGAACCCCATCGACGTGCAGTTCGCCGTGCCTCAGGACCGCGTGCCTGACATCCAGGCGCAGCTTGCCAAAGGCGAGCCCCTCTCCGTCAAGGCGCTCGACCGCGTGCGCTCCGCGACGCTGGACACCGGTGTCTTCTCCACGCTCGACAACGTCGTCGACACCAGCACCGGCACCGTGCGGGCCAAGGCCCGCTTCGCGAACGCCGGCACGCCGCTGTTCCCGAACCAGTTCGTCAATGTGCAGATGACCTTGCGCACGGTCGACGCGATCGTGGTGCCGGTGACGGCGGTGCGTACCGGTCCCAACGGCAACTTCGTGTATGTCGTCAATGAAGACCGCACGGTGTCGATGCGCACGGTGAAGCGCGGCGAGTCCACGGTCGACGTGGTCGCGATCGTCGACGGCCTGAAGGTCGGAGAGGACGTCGTGACCGAAGGCGGCGACCGCCTGAAGGACGGCGCCCGCGTGCTGCTGCAAGGCGACAACCCCGCTGCGCAGCGCCCGGCGAACGGCCCGCGCACGGCGCGCGGCGAAGGCAGCAGACGCCAGCGTCCTCCACAGTGAGGGTGAGCGCATGAGCCCGTCGAAGCCATTCATCGAGCGGCCCGTCGCGACGGCGCTGCTCATGCTCGCGATCGTGCTCGCGGGCCTGGTCGGATTCCGCTTCCTGCCGCTGGCGGCGTTGCCGCAGGTCGACTACCCGACCATCCAGGTGCAGACGCTCTACCCCGGCGCGAGCCCGGAGGTGATGAGCCGCACCGTGACCGCGCCGCTGGAGCGCCAGTTCGGCCAGATGGCCGGACTCGACCGCATGAGTTCGACCAGCGCGACCGGCGTGTCGATCGTCACGCTGCAGTTCGCGCTCGACCAGACGCTCGACGTCGCCGAGCAGCAGGTGCAAGCCGCCATCAACGCGGGTGGCTCGCTGCTGCCGGCCGACCTGCCGGCGCCGCCCGTCTACGCCAAGGTCAATCCCGCGGATGCGCCCATCCTCACGCTGGCTGTGAGTTCCGAAACCATGCCGCTCACCGAGGTGCAGAACCTCGTGAATACGCGGCTCGCGCAGAAGATCAGCCAGGTTGGTGGCGTCGGTCTGGTGTCGCTCTCGGGCGGCCAGCGGCCGGCGGTGCGCATCCAGGCCAACACCAACGCGCTGGCGTCGGTCGGCATCGGGCTCGACACCTTGCGCACCGCGATCGCCGCGGCCAACGCCAACAGCGCCAAGGGCAGCTTCGACGGACCGAAGCGCGCGTACACCATCAACGCCAACGACCAGCTCGTGACGGCGGCCGACTACAAGAACCTCATCGTCGCGTGGAAGAACGGCGCCCCCGTACGCATGACCGACGTGGCGCGCGTCATCGACGGTGCGGAGAACACGCAGCTCGGCGCCTGGGCAGCCGTGCATTCGAGTGCGAAGACCGGCGAGCAGGACGGCAAGCTGTACCCGGCGATCATTCTCAACGTGCAGCGCCAACCCGGCGCCAACGTGATCGGCACGGTCGACGCCATCAAGAAGCAGCTGCCCGAACTGGAGGCATCGCTGCCCGGCTCGCTGAAGGTCGAGGTGCTGAGCGACCGCACGACCGGCATCCGCGCATCGGTCAGCCACGTGCAGCTCGAACTGGCGCTCGCCGTGGTGCTGGTCGTGCTGGTGATCTTCTTCTTCCTGCACAGCGTGCGCGCGACCATCATCGCCAGCATCGCGGTGCCCATCTCGCTGATCGGCACCTTCGGGCTGATGTATCTGCTGGGCTACAGCCTCAACAACCTGAGCCTGATGGCGCTGACCATCGCGACCGGCTTCGTGGTGGACGACGCGATCGTGATGATCGAGAACATCGCCCGCTACCTGGAGAAGGGCGAGCCGCCATTCCAGGCTGCGCTCAAGGGCGCGACGCAGATCGGCTTCACCATCATTTCCCTGACGGTCTCGCTGATCGCGGTGCTGATTCCGCTGCTGTTCATGGGCGACGTGGTGGGGCGGCTTTTCCGCGAGTTCGCGGTCACGCTGGCGATCACCATCCTGATCTCCGCGGTGGTCTCGCTCACGCTGGTGCCGATGATGTCCGCGCGCTGGCTCAAGCCGGAGGCGGAAGAGGGCGGCCGCTTCGGGGCGAGCGTGCAACGCTTCTTCGACCGTGTGATCGCGCGCTATGACATCTGGCTGCAGTGGGTGTTCCGTCACCAGTCGCTGACGATGGTGGTGGCGTTGCTGACGCTGGCGCTGACCGTGCTGCTGTACGTCTTCATTCCCAAGGGGCTGTTTCCGACGCAGGATACGGGGCAGCTCAAGGCGCGGATCGAGGCGGCGCAGGAAGTGTCGTACGCGCGCATGGCCGAGTTGCAGCAATCCGCAGCCAACGCGATCCTCGCCGACCCGGATGTGCAGAGCCTGAGTTCGGTGGTCGGTGTGGATGCAGCGAACAACACGGCGTTGAACACGGGCAGCATGCTCATCAACCTGCGCCGCGATCACGATACGCAGAGTGAAGTGATGCAGCGGCTGCGCGAACGCGTGCGCAGCAACGTGGCCGGCGTGACGCTCTATCTCCAGCCGACACAGGACTTGACGATCGATGCCGAGACCGGGCCGACGGAGTTCCGCGTGTCGCTCGAAGGTGTCGATACCGCGACGGTGAACACTTGGGCGCGCAAGCTCGTCGAGCGTCTGCGTAGCGTGCCGCAGGTGCGCAATCCGACGACGGATGCCGGCGCCCAAGGCTTGGCTGCCTATGTGGATATCGACCGCAACACGGCGTCGCGCCTGTCGGTGACAGCCAGTTCGGTGGACGACGTGCTCTATAGCGCGTTCGGCCAGCGCATCGTCTCGACGATCTTCACCGAGACCAATCAGTACCGCGTGATTCTGGAAGCGCAGCGCGAGGCGCTGGCTTCGCCGGAGGGGTTGGGCAATCTTCAGTTGCGCACGGGTGCGGGCACGGCGACACCGCTGTCTTCGCTGGCGACGGTGCGGGAGCAGTTCGCGCCCTTGCAGGTGACGCGGGTGGCGCAGTACCCGGCGGCGACGGTGGGCTTCGATACGGCACCGGATGTGGCGCTAGGCAAGTCGGTCGCGGCGATCCGTGCGGCGGCGAAGGACATTGCCATGCCGGCGAGCGTGAGCATGACGTTCCTCGGTGCCGCAGGGGCCTACGAGAAGTCGCTGACCAACCAGCTGTGGCTGATTCTGGCGGCGGTGGTGTGCGTGTACATCGTGCTGGGGGTGCTGTACGAGAGCTACATCCACCCGCTGACGATTCTTTCCACGCTGCCTTCGGCAGGTGTGGGTGCGTTGCTGGCCTTGATGGTGACGGGCAATGACCTGGGGGTGATCGGAATCATCGGGATCATCCTGCTGATCGGCATCGTGAAGAAGAACGCGATCATGATGATCGACTTCGCGATCGACGCCGAACGCAACCAGGGGAAGGCGCCGCTGGAGGCGATTCACCAGGCGGCGTTGCTGCGGTTCCGGCCCATCTTGATGACCACGCTGGCCGCCTTGTTTGCCGCGCTGCCTCTGATGTTCGGGTGGGGCGAGGGCGCTGAGCTGCGGCGTCCTCTTGGGTTGGCGATCTTTGGTGGGCTCGTCGTGAGCCAGGTGTTGACGCTGTTCACCACGCCCGTGATCTATCTGGCGTTCGATCGGATGGGGCAGAGGTTTGGACGGAGGGCGACTGCTTGAACCTTTCCAAGCCTTTTGTCGAGCGCCCCATCGCCACGGTATTGCTGACCATCGGCATTGCCCTGGCCGGCATCGTCGCGTTCTTCGTGCTGCCGGTTTCGCCGCTCCCGCAAGTCGACTTCCCGACCATCTCCGTACAGGCCAGCCTTGCCGGTGCAAGCCCGAGCACGATGGCTTCGAGCGTCGCGACGCCTCTGGAGCGCAGACTGGGCATCATTCCCGGCGTCAATGAACTGACGTCGACGAGTTCCAACGGCTCCGCTCGTGTCACGCTCCAGTTCGACCTGAGCCGCAACATCGACAGCGCGGCACGTGAGGTGCAGGCCGCCATCAACGCCGCTCGTGTCGATCTGCCCGCCACGCTGCGCAGCAATCCGACCTACCGCAAGCGCAATCCCACGGCGGCGCCGGTCATCATCCTGGCGCTGACCTCCAAGACTCGCACGCCCGGCCAGATCTACGAAGCGGTGTCGAACATCGTGAGCCAGCGGCTGTCGCAGGTCGAGGGTGTGGGCGAGGTCGAGATCGGCGGCGGATCACTGCCTGCGGTGCGCGTCGAGCTGGAGCCGTTCGCGCTCAACAAGCTGGGCATCAGCACCGAGGATGTGCGCGCGGCCATTCAGGCCAACAACGCCAACCGGCCGAAGGGCGCGATCGAAAGCGCCGATCGCAAACTGCAGATCTATACGCCGGCGCCGGGGCGTCGTGCTGCTGACTACCGCGACCTCGTCATTGCGTGGCGCAACGATGCCGCAGTGCGCCTGGGCGATGTGGCGCGAGTCATCGACAGTGTGGAGAACACTCGCACGTTGGGTCTCTTCAATGGCGAGCCCTCGGTCGTGGTGCTCGTCACGCAATCGCCGGGGGCCAACATCATCGAGACCGTGGACGGCGTGCGCAAGCTGCTGCCCGAGCTGCGCGAGCAACTGCCGCAGGACATCGACATCCAGGTCGCCTCCGACCGCACCAACTCGATCCGTGCCTCGCTGCGAGAGATCGAGTTCACGCTGATGATCTCCGTGGTGCTCGTCGTGCTGGTGGTCGGATTGTTCCTGCGCAAGGCCCGCGCCACCATCGTGCCGGCCGTGGCGACGATCGTCTCGCTGCTCGGCACCTTCGGCGTGATGCACCTGCTGGGCTACAGCCTCAACAACCTGAGCCTGATGGCGCTCACGGTCGCCACCGGCTTCGTGGTGGATGACGCGATCGTCGTGCTCGAGAACACGACTCGCCACGTCGAGGCCGGCATGAACCGCGTCGAGGCGGCACTGCGCGGCGCGCGGGAGGTCGGCTTCACGGTGCTGTCGATCAGCCTATCGCTGGTGGCGGTGTTCATCCCGCTGCTGTTCATGGGCGGGCAGGTGGGGCGGCTGTTCCGCGAATTCGCTGTCACGCTGTCGGCCGCGGTGCTGATTTCGCTCGTGATCTCGCTCACCACCACGCCGATGCTGTGCGCCATGCTGCTGCGAAGCGAGGCGGAAGAGGGCGGCAAGAAGCCCGGACGCGTGCGCGGCTGGTTCATCCGGCAGTCGGAGCGCGCATGGGACGGCACGCTGCGTGTGTATGCCCACAGCCTCGACTGGGCGCTGGCGAGCAAGGGCGTCGTGATCGTCGTGCTGCTGGCGGTGATCGGGCTCAATGTTTATCTCTTCAACGCGATTCCCAAGGGCTACTTCCCCCAGCAGGACAATGGTCAGCTCAACGCCGGCCTGCGCGCCGACCAGAGCATCTCGTCGGCGGCCGTGGCCGAGAAGCTCCGGCAGGCGGTGGACATCATCCGCAAGGACCCGGCCGTCGACACGGTGGTGGGCTTCTCGGGTGGCGGGCGTGCGGGCGGCGGCTTCATGTTCGTCAACCTCAAGCCGGTGTCCGAACGCAATGTGAAGACGCAGGCCGTCATCGACCGCCTGCGTCCGCAGCTCAACCAGCTCTCGGGGCTGCGCGTGTTCCTGAGTCCGGTGCAGGACCTTCGCATGGGCGGGCGCTCGAGCAATTCCAGCTACCAGTACACGCTCAAGAGCGACAACCTCGCCGACCTGCGTGCGTGGTCGACCAAGCTGGCCGACCGGCTGCGCCAGGAAACCGCGCTGACCGACGTGGACAGCGACGACGCCGACAACGGCGTCGAGACCTTCGTCGAGGTCGATCGCAATGCCGCGGCGCGGCTCGGCGTGACATCGGCCGCAGTGGACAACGCGCTCTACAACGCCTACGGGCAGCGCTCGGTGGCGACCATCTACGACGAGCTCAACCAGTACTCGGTGATCATGGAGTGGTCGCCACGCTTCCAGCGCTCGCCGAACGCACTCAGGGACCTGTACGTGCCCTCGACCCTGAACACGACGACCACCACGAGCGGCGAGTCGATCACGTCCTCGGTCGAACTCAACAAGGACGCGACCACAGGCACGTCGACCACGACCTCCGCCAATCCGGGGTCGCGCACGTCATCCGCCGGCCAGCAGATCGCCACCGACACGACGCTCATGGTGCCGCTGTCGGCCTTCGCGAAGTTCACCGAGCGCGCGGTACCGACCTCCATCGACCACCAGGACACCGAGCTCGCGAGTACCGTCTCCTTCAGCCTGGCCGATGGCGTGAGCCTGTCGGATGCCAAGCGCATCGTCGCGCAGGCCGAGGCCGACATCGCCATGCCGGTCAACGTGCGCGGCAGCTTCCAGGGCACGGCGCTGGCGGCGCAACAGTCGCAGGGGCAGCAGTGGTTCCTGATCATCGCGGCGCTGATCGTGATCTACATCGTGCTGGGCGTGCTCTACGAGAGCCTCATCCACCCGATCACCGTCCTGACCACGCTGCCTTCGGCCGGCGTGGGCGCGGTGCTGGCGCTGCTGCTGTTTCGCATGGAGTTCTCGATCATCGCGTTGATCGGCGTGTTCCTGCTGATCGGCATCGTCAAGAAGAACGCCATCCTGATCATCGACTTCGCGCTGGAGGCCGAGCGCTCGCGCGGACTGACCGCCGTGGAGGCGGTGCGCGAGGCCTGCCTGCTGCGCTTCCGTCCGATCCTGATGACCACGCTGGCCGCTGCGCTCGGTGCGTTGCCGCTCGCCATCGGCTTCGGCCTCGGCGCGGAGCTGCGCCAGCCGCTGGGCGTGGCGATCATCGGCGGACTGATCGCGAGCCAGTTGCTGACGCTGCTGACCACGCCGGTCGTCTACGTGCTGCTCGACAAGCTGCGCCGGCGTCCCGCCAACGAGAAATTCCTGGGCCGCGCGGCCGACGCCTCCGCATGAAGGCCCGCGACAGAGCATCCGACACCATGACCGCAACGAATCGACTTTTTCCCCGCCGCCGTGCAGGCGGTCTCGAGCGCACTGCCCTGGTCTTGGCATTGGCTGCGGCGCTGGCAGGCTGCGCCATCGGCCCTGCCTATGTCCAGCCCGAGACCACGGCGCCGGCCGCATGGAAATCCGCACCCGCTGCCGAGGGCTGGCTCCCCGCGGCGCCCGCCGACGCGCTGGACCGTGGCGAGTGGTGGACGCTCTTCGGCGATCCGGTGCTGAACGAGCTTGCGGCGCGTGTGCAGGTGTCCAACCAGAACATCGCGGTGGCTGTCGCCAACTACTCGCAGGCGCAGGCGCTGGTGCGCGGGCAGCGCGCGGCGCTGTTCCCCACCGTCTCGGCCGACGGCAGCGCGCGCCGGGCTGGCGCCCGCAACACTTCGCCAACCAACGCCATGACCGCTTCGCTCAACGCCGACTGGGCGCCGGACGTGTGGGGCCGGCTGCGCAAGGCCGTGGACAGTGCGCAGGCCGGCGCTCAGGCGAGCGAAGCCGATCTCGCCCTGGCACGGCTGTCCACCGTGGGCAGCCTTGCGAGCAGCTATTTCTCGCTGCGCGAGGCAGATGCCGAACTGCGCATCCTGAGGGAAACGCTCGAAGGCTACAAGCGCAGCCTGGAGATCACACGCAACCGCTACGCTGCAAGCATTGCGGCGCAGAGCGATGTGCTGCAGGCGGAGACCCTGTACGTCAACACGCAGGCCGACGCCCTCGAGACCCAGCGGAACCGCGATACGCTGGAACATGCGATTGCCGTCTTGGTCGGCGCCGCGCCTGCGGACTTCTCCTTGCCGGTGGCCGAGTGGAATCCCGTCGTGCCCGGCATTCCGGCCGGCGTGCCCTCGACCCTGCTGCAGCGCCGGCCCGACATCGCCGCTGCCGAGCGTGACGTGGCTGCGGCCAATGCACAGATCGGCATCGCGCGCGCGGCGTACTACCCCAGCTTCACGCTGAACGGGGGCATCAGCAGTGCGTCGAGCCGCGTCGGCGATCTGTTCAATGCATCGAACACGCTCTGGTCTCTGGGGCTGTCCGTCGCGCAGGTCGTGTTCGACGCGGGAGCCATCGGCGCCAGCGTGGACGCGGCCAAGGCAGGTCATGAGGCGTCCGTGGCGCGCTACCGCCAGACGGTATTGACCGCCTTCCAGAATGTCGAAGACCAACTCACTGCGGGCGCCAGCCTCGCCGAGCAGGAAGGTCTGCGCCGGCAGGCATCGGCCGCCGCGGACCGAACGGAGCAGCAGTTCGTCAACCGCTACCGCGCGGGCACCATCGACTACACGAGCGTCGTGGTGGCGCAGGTCTCGGCGCTCAACGCGCGGCGCAACCTGCTGCAGTTGCAGGTCAACCGCCAGAACGCGGCCGTGGGACTGATCCAGTCGCTGGGCGGCGGCTGGGAGGCCGAGTGGATGGCGCCGGGCACGAAGCAGCCGCCCGTGGCGCGCGCCGGCTCCTGAGTCGTCAGCCGCCGCGCAGGCGGGGCGGCCTGGAGGTAAGCGCCCGACTCGAACAACTGCGCTTCGGCCTGGTCGATGCGCGAGGCCAAGGCGCTGAGGGGCCGCGTGGTCGGCGGGATGATGAAATCGGGCGAAATGGAAAAGCTGTACAACCGCTGGTTCATGTCGCCGATTCCTCCGCCGAAGAACATCAACATCAACTACCCGCTCAACGCCGAGACGAAGGACGCGTTCGCCAATCCGTCGTCGAAGGAGATCTGAGCCTCTCCCATGACCCGCATTGCCCTGATCCACGCGCTGACCCATTCGGTCGCTCCCATCAACGAGGCGCTCGAACGCGACTGGCCCGCGGCCACGCGCATGAACCTGATCGACGACAGCCTGAGCGCCGATCTCGCGCGCGGCGGGCGTGGACTGGATGAGGCGATGCACGAGCGCTTCCAGCGGCTGGCGCAGTACGCGGTCGACACCGGTGCACAGGGCATCCTCTTCACCTGCTCGGCCTTCGGGCCATGCATCGAGGCGGTGGCGCGGCGGCATGCGGGCATTCCAGTGCTGAAGCCCAATGAGGCCATGGTGGCGGAGGCTGCGGCCGGTGCCGGCAAGCTTGGGCTTCTCGCGACCTTCGGGCCGACGTTGGAGTCGATGCCGCCTGAGTTTCCGCCGAGCGTGGAACTCGAACTCGCGCTCGCCGAAGGTGCACTCGACGCGCTGAACGCCGGAGACGCCCAGCGGCACGATGAATTGATCGTCGCGCAGGCCCGTTCGCTCCGCGACCGTGGCTGCACGCGCATCGCCCTGGCGCAATTCAGCATGGCGCGGGCGCGGAAGGCCTGTGAGGCTGCGACGGGCCTGCCGGTACTGACCACGGTCGACAGCGCCGTGCGCGCCCTGCGCGAGCGCGTTTGACTCAGCCCTGCGCGTACCAGAGCGCAGCGAAGAAATGGCAGGCGCTGCCGCCAAGCACGAACAGATGCCAGGCGAAATGCGCGAAGCGCACTTTGGAGTCCAGCAGAAAGACCACAGCACCTGCCGTGTAGAGCAGGCCACCGGCGACGAGCCAGGTGAGCCCTGCCGCAGACATGCGCTCATACAGCGGGACGGCCGCGATCACGACCATCCATCCCATGGCCACGTACAGGCCGGTGGACCACAGCGGATGCCGAAGCCGGTTGAACAGCTTGGCGGCGACCCCCAGTGCAGCTGCGGACCACACGCCGCCGAACAGCATCCATCCCCAGGGCCCGCGCAGCACTCCCAGCAGAAAAGGGATGTAGCTGCCGGCGATGAACAGATAGATCGCTGCGTGGTCGAGCTGGTTGAACCAGGCCTTGGCCCTTCCCGTTGGCAACGCGTGGTACAGGGGTACAGGGCGATCATCGTGCCGGCGAAAAGACTGGCGCCGACCACCGCCGCCGCTCCGTCCTGGGAAGCGCTGTACACCAGAATGGGCAGCGACGCGATGGCGAGCATCAGCCCTGCGCCGTGGCTCAGCGCGTTGGCCAGTTCTTCCATGCCCGTCTGTTCGCGAGCCGTGGTGGTGGGCAGCAGATTGACAGGTGCCGCGGACGGCTGCATACGTTGACTGTTCATGGGAAGAAGCACTCGTGACGGTGAGAGGCGACCGTACCCGAAAGCGATGGCACAGTGGTGGCGAACGCGCAGGGCCGGAGAAATCCCCCGACAACTCGGATGCTTCTCCGGTCGAAAGATCTCCCCGTCGGGCCTGTAGCATGAGCGTCCGTCCACAGCACCCGCGCTCCGATGAAGGATCTCCTCGACAACATCGCCTGGCACACCCTTGCCGGCCCGCATTCGAAATACGCCATCGGCGATGGCCATGCCCGCCGGTACGCGCCGGGCTTCTCGCCGATCGTCGGGTTCGAGAACGTCCAGAGTCCCGATTTCGACGCACTCGCTCGCTATTGCGAGCCGGGCGATCGCTTCTATTGCATGGACTGGTCGGGTGACGCGCCGGATGGCTGGCAGATCGAACTGGATTCGACCATGTTCAGGATGGTGTGGGACGGCCCCATGCCCGAGGTCGAGGCTGAGGAGTGGGGCGACGCCGTCCCACTGCGGCCGGAGCATGCGGCGCAGGCCGTCGAGCTGGCCGCGCTGACACGGCCTGGACCCTTCGGGCCGAGGACACCCGAGCTCGGCGAGTATTTCGGCTGCTTCGAAGGGGATCGCCTGATCGCCATGGCCGGCGAACGCATGAGCGCGGGTTCGCTGCGCGAGATCAGCGGCGTGTGCACGCACCCCGACTCCCAGGGGCGAGGGCTTGCGCGCCGCCTGGTCGCGAAACTGATTCGCCGCCAGTTGCAGCGCGGCGAAACGCCGTTCCTCCATGTCATGCGAGACAACGAGAGCGCCCACCGTCTCTATGGCCGGATGGGTTTTCGTGACCACTGCGAGGCCATCGTGCGTGTGATCTCGCAGCGCTGAGCCTCACCCAGCCCGATCTGCCGCCTGAACGGATCCTGACCGCCGCCATCGCGATAATCGACGCTCTTTCAAGGAGCGTGTGTGGATATCGTTTTGCTGGTCAAGGCCGCCATCATGGGCATCGTCGAGGGTCTGACGGAATTCCTACCCATCTCATCGACAGGCCATCTGATCCTCGCGGGCTCGCTGCTCGGCTTCGACGACGACAAGGCCAAGGTGTTCGACATTGCGATCCAGACTGGTGCGATCTTCGCGGTCATCCTGGTCTATTGGCAGAAGATCCATTCCACCATCGTCGCGCTGCCGCGCCAGCCCAAGGCGCGGCGTTTCGCGCTCAACGTGCTGATCGGCTTCCTGCCGGCTGTCGTGCTGGGGCTGCTGTTCGGCAAGATGATCAAGGCGCACTTGTTCACGCCGGTGGTGGTGGCCAGCACCTTCATCATCGGCGGCTTCATCATCCTGTGGGCCGAGAAGCGGCCACCCGGTTCGGTGCGCGTCGAGCACGTCGACGACATGACGCCGTGGGATGCGCTCAAGGTCGGCATCGTGCAATGCTTCGCGATGATCCCCGGCACCAGCCGCAGCGGCGCGACCATCATCGGCGGCATGCTGCTGGGGCTGTCGCGCAAGGCGGCGACCGACTTCTCGTTTTTCCTCGCAATTCCGACGCTGATCGGCGCAGGGGCCTACAGCCTCTACAAGGAGCGCGCGCTGCTGTCGGTGGCCGACATTCCGCTGTTCGCGGTCGGGCTGGTGTTCTCGTTCGTCAGCGCGTGGTTATGCGTGCGCTGGCTGCTGCGCTACATCAGCACGCACGACTTCATCCCCTTCGCGTGGTATCGCATCGCCTTCGGCATCGTGGTGCTGGCGACTGCGTGGAGTGGCGCTGTCGTCTGGAAGGATTGACGCTCGCCCCCAGGCTTGCTCACTTCGTGTAGCTGCCCACCCCCTGTCGGGGGCCATACCCGTGGCCCGGCGGAGCCGGTTCCACGGTATTCCTGGAAGGGGATCGGGACGGTCGTTGGTTTTTTTTAGGCGAGCAAGTTGCGCAATGAGGCCTCCACCGCAGCGGCCGTCGCGATCGGCTTTTCCATCGGGAACAGGTGCGTGCCGTCGAGCATCATGATGCGGCCCTTGGTGACCTGCTGCGTCATCGTCATGCCGACCCGCCGCATCTCGACGGACTGGCGCCCGCCGATGAAGGCGACGGGGCACTTGAGCGGGTGGGCGCGCAGCAGCGAGCTCAGGTTGTGGGGGAGCGTGTCGTAGATCGCCGTTTCCACATCGCGATCGAAGCTCAGCGCCCGTGCGTCGTCGACATCGAAAGTGCCGTGCTCGATGTAGTCGCGCAGCACGCGCTCGTCCCATTTCGCGAAAGCCTTCTTGCTGCGAAAGTGCTCGAAGACCGCCTCGCGGTGCTCCCAGAGGTTCTTGCGCCTGCGGCTGATCATGCCGGGTGAGACGCTCTTCATCAGCGGCGTGCGCTTCATGAGGTTGATGGTGCCGGCGCGCCAGCCTCCGATGATCGGCGAATCGATCAGCACCACGCCCCTGGCGAGCGTCGGATGGCGCGCGGCGCACATCAGGCTCAGGAATCCACCGAGCGAATGACCGATGAGGAACACCGGCGCGCCGGCCTGCTTGGCGCGTTCGTTCGCGAAGTCCGCGAGCTGCTGTACGAGATGCGGCCAGTTGTCGGTCACAGGATACTTTGGATCGTGGCCGAATTTCTCGATCGCATCGATCTCGAAGCCGCGATTGCGCAGGCTGTCGAGCATCACGCGGTAGGTGCTCGCGGGAAAGCTGTTGCCGTGGGAAAAGATGACGGGAGGGAGCATGGGAATGCGCGATTTGAACAAGCCGGCCAGCGAAGCGATGCCCGTTCGCAAAACCCCGCGGAACCGGCTTGGCCGGGCCGCCGGGGTTGCCCCCGGCAGGGGGTGGGCGGCCACACGAAGTGGGCGAGCCTGGGGGCGAGTTCTATCTAGATCAGCTTTTCGTCTGGAGTGGAAATCTTGCGCAGCGGGCTGTGCCGCGTGGCAGGCATCTTGAGCGGGTGCTCGGTGAAGGCGTCGTCCCAGACCGGATCCTCGATGCTGTCGAACACCTCGCGCAGCTTCTGTCCCCAGCTGTTGTGCATCATGCGGTAGTAGGGGTTGTCGGCGTCGATGCAGACCACCTTGTCGGTCTGCAGGCGGTTGGCCTCGTAGACCACCAGGTCCAGCGGCAGGCCGACCGACAGGTTCGACTTCATCGTCGAATCCATCGAGACCAGCGCGCACTTGGCGGCTTCGTCGAGCGGGGTGTCTGGCGTCAGCACGCGGTCGAGCACGGGCTTGCCATATTTCGATTCGCCGACCTGGAAGTAGGGTGTCTCGCTGGTCGCCTCGATGAAATTACCGGCGGCGTAGACAAGGAAGAGGCGCATGCCTTCGCCCTTGACCTGGCCGCCGAAGACGAAGGAGACGTTGAAATCCAGCCCGGCGTGCTTGAGCGCCTCGGCGTCGCGGTCGTACACGTGGCGCACGGCCGAGCCGAGCACGCGGGCGGCGTCGAACATGCTCTTGGCGTTCCAGATCGTGATCGGCGGGCCGTCCTCGCCGTCTTCCCGTACCTCGCGAAGTTCCTCGATCTGGAGGATTTCGCGCACCGACTGCGAAATGCTCAGGTTCCCCGCCGACAGCAGCACCATGACGCGGTCGCCCGGCTGCTCGTAGACGATCATCTTGCGGAAGGTGCTGATGTGATCCACGCCCGCATTGGTGCGTGAATCGGAGAGAAACACCAGTCCGGCGTTGAGTTTGATGCCGACGCAGTAAGTCATGAGTTCTTCTTGCACGAATCGGACCATCAGCCCTGGTCGCGCAGTTGGAGTTTCTTCAGTGAGTAGAGCGCTTCCAATGCCTCGCGCGGGCTCATCGCGTCGGGGTCGAGCGCGGTCAGCGCGGATTCTACGGCGCTGGCCATTGGTGCCTCGGCAACCGGCGGCGGTGCGAAGAGGTCGACCTGCGCGCGGGTCTGCGTCTGCTGGGCCTCCAGCGCTTCCAGCGCCTGGCGAGCATGGTTGACCACGGCGGCCGGCATGCCGGCGAGCCGCGCGACCTGAATCCCGTAGCTCTTGCTGGCCGGGCCGGGCTGCATTTCGTGCAGGAACACGATGTCGCGCCCCGCTTCGGTGGCGCTCACGTGCATGTTGACCGCGCCGTGGTGCGTGGCCGGAAACTCGGTGAGTTCGAAATAGTGCGTCGCGAAGAGCGTGAAGGCGCGCGTGCGGTCGTGGAGCTGCGCGGCGATGCCGGCGGCCAGTGCGAGGCCATCGAAGGTGCTCGTGCCGCGGCCGATCTCGTCCATCAGCACCAGCGAATGGGCGGTGGCGCCGTGCAGGATCTGTGCTGCCTCGGTCATCTCCAGCATGAAGGTCGATTGCGCATTGGCCAGGTCGTCCGCCGCGCCGATGCGCGTGTGGATCGCGTCGATGGGCCCGAGCCGGCAGGATTCCGCCGGAACGTGCGAGCCGATCGAGGCCAGCAGCACGATGATCGCGACCTGCCGCATGTAGGTCGACTTGCCGCCCATGTTGGGGCCGGTGATGACCTGCATCCGTTGCTGCGGACCGAGGCGGGTGTCGTTGGCAATGAACGCGCCCGATGATTTTTCGGCGAGGCGGGCTTCGACCACCGGATGGCGGCCCTTGTCGATCTCGATGCACGGATGCGCCACAAAACGCGGCGCGCGCCAGTGCAGGGTATGCGAGCGTTCGGCGAGGGCGCACAGCGCGTCGAGCGTCGCCAGCGCGCCGGCCAGCCGAGTCAGCGACGCGACGAAGGGCTGCAGGGCGTCGAGCAGTTGCTCGTAGAGCCATTTCTCGCGCGCCAGGGCGCGGTCCTGCGCCGATAACGCCTTGTCCTCGAAGGCCTTGAGTTCGGGCGTGATGAAGCGCTCGGCGTTCTTCAGCGTCTGGCGGCGGCGGTAGTTGTCGGGCACCTTGGTAAGCGCGCTTTGCGTGACCTCGATGTAGAAGCCATGCACGCGGTTGAATTGCACGCGCAGATTCGCGATACCGGTGCGTTCGCGCTCGCTGGCTTCGAGCTGCAGCAGGAAATCGTCGCAGTTCTCGCTGATGGCGCGCAGCTCGTCGAGTTCGGCGTCATGGCCTGTGGCGATGACACCGCCGTCGCGCACCAATGCGGCGGGTTCCGGGCTGATCGCGGCCAGCAGCAGTTCGACGCAGCCGGCGGGCGGCGCGAGCTGGTTGGCGATCTGCGCCGGGAGCGATGCCGAGGTGGGCAGGGCGGGCGACAGGTGTTCCGCCTTGGCGAGCGCGAGCCGGAGCGCCACCAGTTCGCGCGGGCGCACTTGCCGCAGCGCGATGCGCGCCGCAATGCGCTCGACGTCACTGGTGTTCTTGAGTTGTTCCCGCAAGCTGCGCCAGGCCGCGGAGGTGCCACCCGGCACTGCGGCCTGGAGTGCATCGATGGCTTCGAGCCGGGCCTGCGCATCGCCGCGATCGCGGCGCGGTGCCAGCAGCCAGCGCTTGAGCAGCCGGCTGCCCATGCCGGTCATGCAGGTGTCGAGCAGGGAGAACAGCGTCGGCGATTCCTCGCCGCGCAGGGTCTGCACCAGTTCGAGGTTGCGCCGCGTGGTCGGAGGCAACTCGATCAGGTCGCCATCGCGTTCGACCGACAGCCGTTGGACGTGCGACAGCGCGCGGCCCTGGGTGTGTTCCGCATAGCCCAGCAGAGCCGCGGCGGCGGCATGCGCGTTGGTCAGCGATTCGGCGCTCCAGGCCGCCAGGTTGTTGCTGCCCATCTGTTCGCAGAGCTTGCGTTCGCCCAGGCCGCCGTCGAATTGCCAGGCTGGTCGCAGCGACAGGGTGAATGGTGTGGCGCTGCGGGCGGCTTTCAGGCGTTGCTCGAAGGCAGGTGTCACCTCGGCGCTGTAGAGCAGTTCGCTGGGCGCGATGCGGGCGATCCAGGCTTCGAGTGCATCGGCCGGACATTCCGCCAGCCGGAGTTCGGCCCCGGTGACGCTGAGCCAAGCGAGCCCGCAGAAGTTGCGCGTACCTGCGTGCACGGAGAGCAGCAGTGATTCGCTCTTGTCATTGAGCAGCTCGGCGTCGGTCAGCGTGCCGGGCGTGACCACGCGAACCACCTTGCGCTCGACCGGCCCCTTGCTTGCGCCGACCTCGCCGACCTGCTCGCAGATCGCGACGGATTCGCCGAGTTTGATCAGCCGGCCGAGGTACGTGTCGACAGCGTGGAACGGCACGCCGCACATGGTCACGGGCTGTCCGGCCGACTGGCCGCGCTGGGTCAGGGTGATGTCGAGCAGGCGCGCAGCCTTTTCAGCATCCGCGTAAAAGAGTTCGTAGAAATCGCCCATCCGGTAGAAGAGCAGAGTGTCCGGATGGTTGGCCTTGAGACCCAGGTACTGGGCCATCATGGGCGTGTGCCCTGAAAAGTCGGGCTTCGTAACTGCTTGATTCACAACGGATTTTGATGGAAGGCCGTTGATTTGATTGACTTTTTCTCGCTCGATCGTTTCAGAGTTCAACTTATCGTCACTTATCAAAACTTGGCTAAACTCGCGCCGCTAGCGTAGGTTTTGGCCCTCTTGATCTTGAAAGTTACGCCGGACGGCGGAACGGGTCATCAGGAAACCTACGCCGACCGGGACTTCATGCACTTTGACGCGCGCGCTGCGAAGCAGCTGCAGCCCGACCAGCACATTATGGTTGACGGCTGTCCCGGCCTTCGCCTGGAGGCGACTGCCACCACGAAGACATGGACCTACCGCTACAAGTCGCCGGTCGACGGGCGCATGCGGCAGAAGGCGATCGGTCGCTGGCCTGCAATGTCCTTCGGCAAGGCGGTCTCGGAATGGGAGACGTTGAAGCTAAGCCGCGATGCTGGCAACGATCCGTCGCTGGCTCAGAAGGCCGACCGCGCCGTGGAGATTGCCGCAGCGAAGGAAAAGCGAGTGGGGGCGTACACCGTGCGGCGCCTGGTCGAGGACTATCTCGCGGGGCACATCGACGTCAATCGCAAGGCCAAGGGCGCGGCCGAGGTCAGGCGGATGATGGATCGCAACCTGGGCCCCGTTGCCCAATTGACGGCCGCGACCCTGAAGCGCTCCGAAGCGTTCGACTTCCTCGAGGCACTTTCTTCGACTCCCGTCCAGGCAGCAAGCATCAAACAGGAACTCGGCGCGGCATGGGACTACGCCCTCGACGCCGGTCGGCTGCCTGAGGAGTCTCCAAACTGGTGGCGGCTGATCATGCGCGGCAAGCTCCGCAGCAAGGGCAAGGAGCTACTCGGTGAGAAGGCCGGCGCAGTCAAGCGCGTGCTCAGCGACGCCGAGGCCGGCGAACTGATCCGCTGGTTGCCCAACTTCACGCAGCTCGCGGACGATGCGCTGACTCTCTACCTGTGGACGTGCACGCGCGGGGCGGAGATCATGGCCATGGAGGCCGGCGAAATCACTGACGAACCCACTGGCCTTTGGTGGACGGTGCCGAAGCTCAAGACGAAGAATGCGCGTCACGAGCACGCGACGGATCTCCGGGTACCACTCGTCGGCCGCGCTGAGGTGGTCGTGCGTCGCCGGCTTGCAGCGACCCCGAAGGGCTACCTGTTCCCGTCGAGGGGAAGGTTTGGGCATGTCGAGCAGAAAACTATCGGGGTCGCGGTCCACTATCACATGCCCTATGCCAAGACTCACCCAGAGCTGGAGCGGACACGCCTGCCGGTGACCAAATGGGCGCCGCATGATCTTCGACGAACAGGCCGAACGCTGCTCGCGGCGCTCGGATGCCCCGGTGAAGTCGGCGAGGCGATCCTTGGGCACGTGCAGCCTGGTATCCAGGGCGTGTACAACCGGCACGCCTACGACAAGGAGCGGCGGGTGTGGCTCAAGAAACTGGATGCCAGGCTCGAAAGCCTAGCCGCCGGAACTAGGTAAGGCAGAGTTCGGCCGAGGCTGTGTGAGAACTTCGTTGACTCACGTTTTTGAGGGTCCTTGACCCCTTTGAGCATTCGAGAAAACGCTGTCTGAGCCCGTCTGAGAGGTCGACTTTCGGAATGACGTCGACCGCATCGCGTTTTCACACAGCCTCGGCCACAACCGGACCTTTCTGAACGCCCTGCAGCGTTGGCGGCCTCGCCGAGAAACAGAGGCATGCTGTTCTCTATTGACGGGCTTCAGCCGGCCAAGAGGCGCTATCCTGAGGCCTTCTTCCTTTTCCGAGATTCCTTTGGAAGCCATTCAAGAACAACACGAACGAGCGGTCGGTGAAAGCCTCATCGCGTGGTTGAACGAACGAGACGGAACGAGTTATTCGTTTCTATGTCGAGGCGATGAGGCTCCTGACCTCATCTATGGGTTCGACGGCCGGACACTCGGGATTGAGGTCGTCGGCGCGTACTACGACAAAGAGGACTCAAAGATGCAATGGCAAGGAGCTCGCCGTCATCCGGAGGCCCCTAAGAGGTGGTCCGGCATCAACTTCGATGACCGTTTGCTGGGGTCCATCGAGAAGCGCATTGCGGCAAAGTGCGCGAAAAATTACGGGTCGGACGTCATCCTCCTGGTGGCCGTTCGCCCTGCGCTCACGGCAATTCCCGATATGGAGGCGCTTCTACGGCGGCTCGATCTGCCAAACAACATTCCTTTCACCGCGGTCTATGTCGGCGGTGATTTCCCCACCAGTTCGTACGCGCAAGGAGGCTACAAGGCATGGCAAGTGCATCCGGCGCGAACCCCTCCGGACTGAAAACGGCGAGGAGCGGAAGTTCGCGTTGGATGCACGGCCTTGGGTCAGAATCGCGGCAACAACACGCGAGGGAATTTGATGAAGCTTGCTGCCGCTCTTTGTACCGCCGCGTTCCCTCTTAGCGGGTGCACCACCCTTCCCAACCAAAGATGTTGACACATCCAAGGCCCAACCCGATTGCGTGCGGCAATGCACCGGCCACTATTCTGGTTGCGTGTCCGCTGTGCGCGAACGTGTGGTGTACCAAGCGTGTCACGACGCCTATCAGGTGGGCGTCAACGCTTGCCCCGCCAAGTAGGAGACCTCTCTCGCTGCGACGGCGACGCCCAAGCGCTGCATCCGGCCACAAGCGGTCCCCCAGCTTTACCACCGCAGCCTTGGAGAATCAACTGGAGCCTCTACATGACCCGCGTTGAAGCCGTCGCTCAACTAAAGGCCGTCTGGGCAATTTTGAACGCGGACTTGGATGCCGCATTGGCCTACGGACGACAGGCTGACACACCGTACGTTGATGTCCCAGCAAGTGGTGTAAGTCTTCCTTCACTCGCTGCGCGGCAAGGCGCGTAGGGCGTAGCCCGAAGCGGCTTGCCGCGCAGCGACCGCTCTCTTCGGGGGGGG
>NZ_JASZYR010000025.1 GCF_030316855.1 Variovorax sp. J22P240 | reverse complement strand
CGTGGCGGCGGGCATGGATCCGGCCAACCTGCCCGAGGGCGATCTGAAGACCATGAACTTCGGCGGTGGCGATGGCAGCAAGGCCAAGGCCTGGAAGGACATCTGGGGTTCGGGCCAAGGCATTGGCGCGGTCACCGAGGTCGCGAGCGCCGCGGCCTTCATCGAGAAACTCAAGCGCGAATACCAGGAAGCGCGTAGCCGCCTTGCAGTCTGAGCGCGTGACCATGGGCACTCCCGTGCCAGCTTCCCTGGGGCGCATGCCCCTTCTCGACGCGGTGAAGGGCATTGCTTGCGCCGTGATCGTCGCGCATCACCTCTCGCGCTACGGTCCCATGCCAGAGGGCGCGTCTACGCTCGCGCCAGCGTTGTTCGATTGGTTGGCGGAAGACGGACGGCTGGCCGTCCAGGTGTTCCTGGTGCTGGCCGGTTTCCTGGCTGCAGGGAGCCTCGCGCCCGATGGCGTCCTGCGCGTCGATCGGCCGCTGGTGCGTGTCTTCCAGCGCTACGGGCGGTTGGTCATGCCGTATCTCGTGGCGCTGATCTTGAGTGTGCTGGTCGCCGCCCTGGTCCGCCCGTGGCTCGATGACGAGGCCGTGCCCGCACCGCCGGGCATGGCGCAGTTGCTGGCGCACGGGTTGTTGCTGCAGGACCTCCTTGGCTACGACGCCTTGTCGACCGGCGTGTGGTACGTCGCCATCGACTTCCAGCTCTTCGTCCTCGCGCTCGCAGCGATCGCTTTGTCGGAGCTGATGCAGCGGCGCTGGTCCGTGCGGCCCGAGCGATCACGCTGGCTGGTCGCGGGGCTCGTGCTGGCGCTGGTCATCGCTTCGCTGGCGGTGTTCAACCGACACGAGGAGCTCGACACCACGGCGCTGTACTTCTTCGGCTCCTATGGACTGGGCATGCTGGTTTTCTGGATCGGAAGAGCGACTCGGACCAGCACCTGGGCCTTTTCCGTCGTCTTGCTGGCATTGCTCGGTGCCGCGGCGTTGGCGCTCGATTGGCGCAGCCGCATCGCGACGGCGCTGGTCACTGCCCTCTGCGTCGCCATCGTCCAGCACCTCGACGGGCTGAAGCCTGCCGCCTGGCCGTCGATGGGCGAGCCGCTGGTGCGACTGGGGCGTATCTCGTATTCGCTGTTCCTCATCCACTTCCCGGTGCTCTTGCTGGTGAGCGCAGTGGTGAGCCGGTTGATGCCTGCAACGCCCTGGATCGACTTGCTGGGACTTCTCGTCACCTTTGCGCTGTCGATCGCGGCGGCCTTGTTTCTGTATCGCTGGGTCGAATCGCGGCCTGCCACCTGGCGCGCGGTGCTGGGCCTGTTTGCGGGCCTGCTGGCCTGTGGGCTGGTGTTTTCGAGCTAGTCTAGCGGGCGCGCAGGGCCCCGCCCTGGTCCCGGCCGGAGAGCGCCTTCGCGTAGTGTTCCGCGAATCGCAGCGCCACGGATTCCCAGTCGTAGCGCTTGGCTTTGCGTTGCGCGGCGCTCGACATCGCCTCGCAGCGCGCCGGGTCCAGGCTGGTGATCTCGCGCACCGTGGCGAGATCCTTCGGGCCGTTGTCGAAGTCGAGAAAGAAGCCGGTCTCTGACTTGTCGACGAAGCCGTTGATCGGCTCGATGTCGCGGCAAACCACGATCTTGCCTGCCGCCATTGCCTCGACGATGCCGATGCCGAAGCCTTCGTATTCGCTGCCCGTGATGAACACGGTGCGTTGCTGCAGTTCCTGCAGCAGGGCCGCATCTTCGATGTACGGATGCATCCGGACCGAGTCGCCCAACTGGAGAGCGTCGATCCGGGCCCGCAGTGATTCACCCAGCTTGTCGAAATCGGGGCCGGCGATCAGCAGGTCGATCGCGATGCCGTTGTCCCTCGCCAGGGCGACCGTGTCGATGACCGCATCGATGCGCTTGTTGCGCGACCACCGGCCCCAGTAGATCCAGCGGGTCGGGTCCGGCGTGCCGGTCGTGCGGCCGCTCTGGAACTTGCCGAAGTTGATGCCGGTTTCGTTCTTCGCGATGTTGTCCGAATAGCGGGCGAAGTAGACCATGTCCGAATCGCTGCCGGCCAGGACCTTGCGGTAGTGCCGCAACAGTCTGCGCATCAGGAAGCGCTCGTGGAGCCACTTGAATGCCTCGTGCTGCCTGGTGTGATGAAAGCCGCCATGCGTGCTCAAGACCGCCGGAACGTTTCGACACTGAAGGATGATGTTGGTCGTCAGCACCATCAGATGCGGGTCGTGCACGTGCAGCAGGTCGTAGCCGGCCGCCAGCCGCCCCAGCCCTCGTGCATAGCCCACGAGGCGGTTGCCGGTCACCGGCACGCGATACACCTTGAGGCCGTCCATCTCGCTCACCGAGAAGGCTGCATGGTTTGCCGAGACATGGGCAACGTCCACCTGCGTGCCGCCGCGCGAAATGCGCGTCGCGAGTTCACGCACGAAGGATTCGATACCCCCGATTTCCGGAAAGTAGGTCGGCGTGATGGAAAGGATCTTCAATTGGCGTTCTCCGTCGATCGACACTGGAGCTTAGCGGTTGCGTCATGGGGATTTGGCATTCTGGTGCGGGCTTTGCGGCGAAGATCGTCGACGCAGCGCGACATCTCTTATGATTGCCGAGTTTTCAGTAAATACTGAAATTACACGAATTCAAAAAGTGAACCAACCCGCTTCGACTTCCGGCTTGCGCTCCCTCGACTCTCCAGGGCTGGGGAGCCTGGTTCAGGGCTTCGCGGCGCTGCTGTGGATACCGCAAGCGGCACTGCTGGCGTGGGCCGTGCAGCGGCTGGGCGAAGGCGAAGGCGAAGGCGTCGACATGGTTGCCGGCCCCGCGGCAGGCATCCTTCTGTTGGGCTTGCTGCGAGCAATCTGCGAAGCCTGGGGCATGCGTTGCGTCTATGCGGCAGCCCGCTCGCAGTTGTCCGTTCTGCGTGCGGGAGTGGCCGCCGCGCTCGCCGCGCGCTCGCCACTCGACAGTGCGCGGCCTGCTTCGGGACTCGCCGCCAGCGTGATTGCCGAGCAGGCCGAGGCCGTGGTGCCCTACTTGGTGCGCTACGGCCCGGCCCGCTGGCGCGCAACGGTTGTTCCGCTGGTGATCGTGGTGGCCGTCGCGAGCCTGTCGTGGGTTGCAGCGCTGGTGTTGCTGATCGCGGCGCCGCTGATCCCGATCTTCATGGCGATCGTCGGCTGGCGAGCCAAGGCCGCGAGCGAGGCACAGCTGATCGAAGTGGGCGACATGAACGCATTCCTGCTCGACCGCCTTCGAGGGCTGGCGACGCTGCGCGCCCTCGGCGCCATCGACGCCACCGCCCGAAGACTGGGCGAGGCAGCGAGAAGCCTGCGCGAACGAACGATGGTGGTGCTTCGCATCGCTTTCTTGTCGTCCGCCGTGCTGGAGCTGTTCTCAGCGCTGGGTGTCGCCATGGTGGCGGCGTATGTCGGCTTCCATCTGCTGGGGACCTTCGAATTCGGCACCTGGGGCGTTCGCCTGAGCCTGGGCCAGGGCATGTTCATCCTGCTGCTGGCGCCTGCATTCTTCGAGCCGCTGCGCGAGCTGTCGGCGGTGTGGCATGACCGCGCGGCCGGCGAGGCGGCGCTCGATTCGCTTGAAGGCCTTGCGCGCGATGGCGTGCCGCTGCCGGGTGCGCAAGCGACCGCGTCGCAGCAAGGCCTGGCTGTGGCAGGTGCGCCGTCGATCCGTATCCACGGATTGCGTTTCGCTCACGCCGGCGAGCATGCCTTCTTCGAAGGCTACGACCTGCGTGTCGCTGCGGGCGAGCATGTTGCGTTGTTGGGCCCGAGCGGCTCGGGCAAGACGGCCCTGCTGAGCTTGATTGCCGGTCTGGTGCCCGTTCAGCAGGGCGAGATCGTGATCGGCGGCGTGCCGCTGTCGGACCGCACGGCCGTCGCGCTGCGCGGTCGCATGGCGTGGATGGGCCAGAAGCCGCACGTGTTCGCGGGCTCCGTTCAGGCCAACGTCGCGATGGGACGTGCAGGCGTCCACACGCCGCAGGTTGAAGTTGCGATGCAGTTTGCGGCCCTGGACGGCGTGGCCCAGGCGCACCCCAGCGGCGCGCTGGGGGAGGGCGGCACCGGACTTTCCGGCGGCGAGTCCGTGCGGCTGGCGCTGGCGCGCGTTGCCGCCCATTCCGATGCCGACCTTCTGCTGGTCGACGAGCCGACTGCCCACCTCGACACCGAAACCGCGGAGCGCGTGGCCGATGCACTGCTCGAACTCGCGCGCGGAAAGACCCTGATCGTGGCGACGCACGACCCCGTGCTCGCCGCGCGAATGCACCGCGTGATTCGCCTGGATGCAGTGCTCGAAGAGGAGGCCGCGTGAAGCTCTGGCGCGATCTTCGTCCGGTCATCGTTCCCTTCCTGGCCGCGGAGCCCGGCCGGCTCGCGCTGGGTGCTGCGATGGCTGCGCTGACCGTGTTGATGGGCATGGCGCTGCTGGGTCTCTCGGGATGGTTCATCACCGCCACGGCGCTCGCGGGTCTCAACGCCATGACGGCGATCCGCTTCGACGTGTTCATGCCATCGGCAGGCATTCGCTTGCTCGCTCTGGGACGCACGGCATCGCGCTACGGTGAGCGGCTCGTCACCCATGACGCCACCTTCGCCGTGCTGGCCGCACTGCGCGAGCGGCTCTTCCGCGGATGGGCGCGTCCCGATGCCGCGCGCCAATTGCTGGCACGTCCCGCGCGATTGCTGTTCCGCCTCACGGCCGACATCGATGCGCTCGAGTCGCTCTATCTGCGCATGCTCGTGCCGGGTGGCGCAGCGTTCGGCGCCGCATTGTTGGCGGGCATCGTGCTCGGCTTCATGAGCCCATGGATGGGCGTGGCGCTCGCGCTCTGGTTGATCGGCGCCGGCTGGGGCATCGCATTGGTGGCCGCGGCGCGTGCGCAGCCCGCCGCGGTCCGGCGTGCACAGGCGATGGAAGCCTTGCGCGCGCGCGCCGTGGATCTGGTGGCGGGCCAGACGGAACTGGTCATGGCTGGCAGGATCGATGCGCAGTGCGAAGCGCTCGCCGCGGCGGATCGCCATCTGGCCCAGGCCGACCTGGTGCTCAATCGTCTGGAGGCCGGAACAGGCATGGCCTACGGCATGGCGGGCACGCTGACATTGGCAGGGGTGCTGATCGCAGTGGGTTGGCTCGTCGGCGAGGGCTCGATCGGAGCGCCGGCCGCGGCGCTCGCGCTGTTGGTTGCGCTGACTGCCATCGAGCCCTTCGCCGCCTTGCGTCGCGGCGCGCTCGAAGCCGGTCGTTCCTGGTTGGCGGCCCGGCGCTTGGCGCCTCGCATGGCGCAGCAGGAGGCGCCCGCTCTGGCCGTGACCGGCAAGCTCGGCGAAGGCTATGCACTGCAAATGACCGAAGCCACTGTGGCCCATCCCGGTAGTCGCGCCGCCGCATTGCACAAGGTCTCATTGACTCTGTCCTCAGGAGAGCGTGTAGCGCTCATAGGCCCCAGCGGCGCCGGCAAGTCCACCTTGCTCGCGGCCCTGGCGGGCGAACTGCCGCTGCAATGCGGCAGCGTCCGTGTCCAGCCGCACTGCCTGCTGACCCAACGCACGGAGCTTTTCCAGGACAGCCTGCGCGACAACCTCAGGCTGGCCGACCCCAATGCGGACGACGCCCGAATCTGGCGCGCGCTGCAATTGGCCGGCCTCGCGCAGGAAGTGAAGGCGATGGCTTCGGGACTCGATACCCCGCTCGGCGAGGGCGGCCTGGGACTTTCCGGCGGCCAGTCGCGACGCTTGGCGCTGGCACGGCTGCTGCTGCGAAACGTACCCTTTTGGCTGATGGACGAGCCGACCGAAGCGTTGGACACTGCGACGGCGCACGATGTGCTGCAGCGCCTCGAAGTCCAAGCCGCAGGTCAAACGCTCCTGATCGCGACCCACCTGCGGCGCGAGGCCGCCCTGGCAGATCGCCTGGTCTGCATGAAGGAAGGCCGCATCGCGGCGGACTTGAAGCGCGGCACCCCCGCCTTCGATGCCGCACTGAGCGCGCTGCGGCCGGACTGAGATACGAGCGATAGGCAAGAACACGAAAGGAACCCCATGGACTTCGACATCGTCGCCCTGTCACGATTGCAGTTCGCCCTCACGGCGCTGTATCACTTCCTGTTTGTCCCGCTGACCATTGGCCTCGCCGTGCTCCTCGCGATCATGGAGACGGTCTATGTCATGACCGGCCGCACCATCTGGCGCGACATGACCAAGTTCTGGGGCGTGCTCTTCGGCATCAACTTCGCGATGGGCGTTGCAACCGGCATCGTCATGGAGTTCCAGTTCGGCATGAACTGGAGCTACTACAGCCACTACGTGGGCGACGTCTTCGGGGCGCCGCTCGCGATCGAAGGGCTGATGGCCTTCTTCCTCGAAGCGAGCTTCGTCGGGCTGTTCTTCTTCGGCTGGGACAAGTTGTCGAAGGTGGCCCACCTGATCGTCACCTGGCTGGTGGCCATCGGCTCCAACTTTTCGGCGCTGTGGATCCTGATCGCCAATGGCTGGATGCAGAACCCCGTGGGCGCAGCCTTCAACCCGCAGACCCTGCGCATGGAGGTGACGGACTTCTTCGAGGTGCTGGTCAACCCGGTGGCGCAGGCCAAGTTCGTGCACACCGTATCGGCGGGCTACACGGTGGCGTCCATCTTCGTGCTCGGCGTGTCGGCCTGGTACGTGCTGAAGGGCCGCCATCTGCAGTTGGCGAAGCGCTCGATGACGGTGGCTGCCTCGTTCGGCCTCGCGGCCTCCCTCTCGGTGGTCCTGCTGGGCGACGAGAGCGGTTACCTCTCGACCGAACACCAGAAGATGAAGGTCGCCGCGCTGGAGGCGATGTGGAAGACCGAGCCCGCGCCAGCGGCCTTCACGGCCTTCGGATTCCCCGACCAGCGGACCCGCGAGACGCACTTTGCCGTTCATATCCCGATGCTGCTGGGTCTGATCGGCACGCGCTCTCTCACCACCGAGATTCCCGGCATCGACGACCTGGTGCATCGCGCCGAGTTGAACATCCGCGTCGGCATCTCGGCCTACGACGCCCTGCAGCAGATACGCGAAGCCGGCAGCACGGGCGCGGTACCGGAATCGGCCCGCAACATCTTCGAGCAGAACGGGCACGCGTTGGGCTACGCGCTGCTTCTCAAGCGCTACGTGGACGACCCGCGGAAGGCAACACCCGAACAGGTCGCGCAGGCGGCCCAGGACACCGTGCCCGCGGTGGCGCAGCTGTACTGGTCCTTCCGCATCATGGTCGGGCTCGGCATGTTCTTCATCGTGCTCACGGCCACCTTCTTCGTGCTCTCGGCACGGCGCAAGCTCGACGCCTACCCCTGGCTCCTCAAGGTGGCGGTCTTCGCCATTCCCTTGCCGTGGCTGGCCGCCGAGCTGGGCTGGATCGTGGCCGAGGTCGGACGCCAGCCGTGGGTGATCGAAGGCGTGCTTCCGACCGCGGTCGCCGTGTCGAATCTGGGCGCCACCACGCTGCTGATCACCATCCTCGGCTTCGCGCTCGTCTACACGATCCTCATCGTCATCGAGATGAAGCTCATGCTTAAGGCGATCCGCAAGGGCCCGAAGGAACATCCCGTGCCGGCGCCCTCGGTCTACCGCGCCGAAGCCGACCCCGAGCTGACCGCACTTCGGTCCACGCCCCTTTCCGCCGACTGAACCCGGAGCACGACCATGATCCTGCACACACTGCTTTCCTACGAATTCCTGCGTGTCGTCTGGTGGCTGCTGCTCGGCGTGCTGCTGATCGGCTTTGCCGTGACCGATGGCTTCGACCTGGGGACCGGCATGCTGCTGCCGTTTGCCGGCCGCAACGACCTCGAGCGTCGCGTGATCATCAACAGCGTCGGCCCGATCTGGGAGGGCAACCAGGTCTGGCTGATCCTCGGCGGCGGCGCGATCTTCGCGGCGTGGCCGCAGCTCTATGCCGTCTCGTTCTCAGGCTTCTACCTCGCGATGTTCGCGATCCTCGTCGCACTCATATTGCGACCCGTGGCCTTCAAGTTCCGGGGCAAGCGCGACGATGCGAAATGGAAGGCGCGCTGGGATGTGGCCCTGTTCGTCGGTGGCTTCGTGCCTTCGCTGATCTTCGGCGTGGCGATGGGCAACGTGCTCAAGGGCGTGCCCTTCCGTTTCGGGCCGGACATGCACATCTTCTACGACGGCTCCTTCTTCGGCTTGCTGAATCCGTTCGCCTTGCTGTGCGGACTGGTGTCCGTCGCCATGCTCGTGATGCACGGCAGCGCGTGGCTTCAATTGAAGACACAGGGCCTCGTCGCCCAGCGCGCACGGGCCTACGGAAGCGTCGCTGCGGTAGCGACCGTCGTTCTCTATGCGCTGGCCGGGTTCATGCTGTGGTCCTTCGTGGACGGCTTTCGCGTCACGAGCTCGCTGCCGCCGGACGGTCCTTCGAATCCCTTGCTGAAGACCGTCGAAGTGCACGCGAGCGCGTGGTTCACCAACTATGCGGCGTATCCGTGGCTGTATGTCGTTCCGGCGCTGGGCCTTGGTGGCGCGTTGGTCGCGTTGCTCGGGCTTCGCATGCGCGCGGAGATGCTGACACTGATGGCGAGCGGCTTGAGCATCGCAGGCATCATCCTCAGCGTGGGCGTCTCGATGTTCCCGTTCATCCTGCCGTCGTCGATCGATCCGCGCGCCAGCCTCACCGTGTTCGACTCGTCGTCCAGCCACCTCACGCTCTTCATCATGCTGGTCGTGACCGCGATCTTCATTCCCATCATCGTGGCCTACACGAGCTGGGTCTACTACGTGCTCCGAGGCAAGGTGGACGCCGACGCGATCCGCGAAGACCGCGGGCACGCCTACTGATCCGCCCTCCAAGAATCAAACAAGGAACTCACTCATGTGGTACTTCGCCTGGATCCTGGGGCTGCCCCTTGCCGCGACCTTCGCGGTGCTCAATGCGATGTGGTACGAGCTGATGGACGACGAGGCCATCCGCCGAGACAAACTGAACAAGCCATAGGCGCTACGAAGCCGGCTTCTTTTCCTTGGCGCCGGTCAACCTGTCCTTGAGCCCGAGGACCCGGGTCACGGTGGCGCCCATACCCATGAGCTGCATGGCGGTCTCGGGGGCGAGGCGCTGCACGTCGTCGAACCACTTCATGAGCCGGTCGATGAGATCGTGCATTTCGCGCATGCGCTGCTGCGCATGGCGTTCCTCGTCGGAAGAGGGCTCTTCGAGCAGCGCCATCCGCAGCATCGACAGCGTGGGCTCGATCTCGCGGCGACGCCGTTCCTCGGCCAGGACGCGGAAGATCTCCCACACGTCGGAAGGTGCCTCGAAGTACTCGCGCCGGTCGCCCGGGTGATGGCGCAGGCGCACCAGCCGCCATGCCTGCAGTTCCTTCAGGCCCATGCTCACATTGGAGCGCGAGAACTCCAGCAACTCGGCAATCTCGTCCGCATTGAGCGCCCGTTCGGAGATGAAGATCAGCGCATAGATCTGGCCGACGGTGCGGTTAATGCCCCACTTGCTGCCCATTTCTCCGAAGTGGGCGACGAACTGACGGTTGAGCGGAGGGAGCGACTGGGTAGGCATCAAGCGATTTTCAGTCCGAATTCCCTGAAGCTTCAAGAAAGACTGAAGAGTCCCTTCCCGTCGGGCCTGGAGGATCTGGCTATTTCCACGGCGTGGGCGGCGGGACCTCGCAGGCAGGTTCGACGTCGACGCTCTTGAAGTCGGCCGGCGAGACGATCTCCAGATACTCCATGTCGGGCGAGTAGTCGAAGAGAAAGTGCCGGATGCCGGGTCGCTGGTGCACGACATCACCGGCCTCGACCAGCGTTTCCTTGTCTTCGTACATGAAGCGGGCCCAGCCCTTCACCATGATGACGATCTGGAAGTCCGCCTCGTGCCGGTGCCAGCCGGTGCCCGTTTCCGGTGCCATGTTGGCCTTGACGAGGTGCGCGATCACCTTGCCATGGGTGGCCTCTGCGATGCCAAGGTCGCGGTACAGGAAGAAGTCGCGCAACCCGCCCGAGACGAACTCGGTGTCGCCGGGCTTGACGTGGGAGAACTTCGTGTCGGTACGGTCCAGCATGTGCGCTCCTCGGAGGTTTTGAAGGTAGGGATGCTGCGCCGCAGCACGCATAAACCATTCCAGAAATTGCCTTGACATCGGTTCGTCGCGCTTTGAAACTCAACCGTATGGTTCACTCTGACGACGGCACTCTCGATGCCATCTTTGCCGCGCTCTCCGATTCGACGCGCCGGTCGGTGCTCGAACGACTCGGGGAGGGTGGCGGCCTCACCGTGACCGAACTTGCACAGCCGCACGGCATGTCGCTCACCGGCTTCATGAAGCACCTGCGGGTGCTCGAGAACGCCGGACTGGTGTCCCGCACGAAGGAGGGCCGCATCGTGCGATGCGAGCTGTCCCCTCAGCCGATGCAGGAGGCCGCCGTGTGGTTGTCTCGCTATGAAAAGTTCTGGGCCGGACGCCTCGACGCGCTGGCCCGCTTCCTGTATCACCAAGAGGAGACCGCATGGCGAGCCCAGCCACCCGCGACGAAGAGCGCCCATCGCTCACCCTCCGACGCCACTTCGACGCCTCCCCCGACAAAGTCTGGCGGGCGTGGACCGAGCCACAAGCGCTGAAGCAGTGGTTCGGACCTGAGGAGATCGTTGCGGTGCCCGTCGCCGAGGTCGACCTGCGCATCGGCGGCGGATTTCGCGTCGTGATGGTTGCTGCCGACGGCGAGCGCCATGAGGTCAGCGGCCTCTACCGCGAGATCGTGCCCGACCGAAAGCTCGTGTTCAGCTGGTCCTGGGTCACCACGCCAGAGCGCGTGTCGCGTGTCACGGTGTCGATCGAGCCCGCCGGTCGTGGCACCGAGTTGACGCTGAGGCACGAGGACTTCTTCGACGAGGCCGCGCGCGATGGGCACAACCACGGCTGGACCGGCTCCCTGGTGAAGCTGCAAGTCTTGCTCGGCGGCGCGAGAGCCGACGGATGAACCCGCGGCCGGTCGCGTCGGATGGCGTGCGCGAAACGGTGGACGCGGTGTACCGCGACGAATCGCGCCGCATCTTTGCCACGCTGGTCCGGCTACTGGGCGATTTCGATCTGGCCGAGGAAGCCTTGCACGACGGCTTCCGCGCCGCTCTCGAACAGTGGCCGACGGAGGGTGTACCGGCGCATCCACGGGCTTGGCTGGTGTCGGCGGGGCGCTTCAAGGCCATCGATGCCATCCGCCGCCGTGCGCGCTTCGAAGCCTGGGATGACGCGGCGGATGCCGTCGAGACGGCCATCGGTGCCGCTCCCGCATGGGACGACGACGCGGAATTGCTCGAGGACGATCGCCTTCGTCTGGTCTTCACCTGCTGCAACCCCGCGCTGACACCGGACGCGCAGGTAGCGCTCACGCTGCGCGAGGTATGCGGTCTCGCGACGGAAGACATCGCCAACGCCTTTCTGGTGCCGGCGCCCACGATGGCCCAGCGCATCGTTCGCGCCAAGGCGAGGATCCGCGACGAGGGCATTCCGTACCAGGTGCCTTCGGCGGCCGACCTGCCGGACCGACTGGATGCCGTGCTGCGCGTCGTCTACCTGGTGTTCAGCGAAGGCTATGCCGCATCCTCGGGCGAGACGCTGACGCGACCCGATCTGTCCGCCGAGGCGATCCGGCTGGGGCGGCTCTTGCTCGACCTGCTTCCGGAGCCCGAGGCCATGGGCCTGCTGGCGCTCATGCTGCTGCACGAATCGCGACGTGTCGCGCGCACGTCCGCCTCCGGCGATGTGGTGCTGCTCGACGAGCAGGACCGCAGCCTCTGGAACCGGGAGCTGATCGCGGAAGGGATGGCGTTGGTGGCGCAAGCATTGTCGTCGCGCCGCTTCGGTCCGTACACGCTGCAGGCTGCGATTGCGGCCGTGCATGCCGAGGCGGCCGACGCGGCCGCGACCGATTGGGCACAGATCGTCGGTCTCTACGAGGTTCTGTCGAGAGCCGAGCCCTCACCGGTGGTGGAACTCAACCGTGCCGTCGCGATCGCGATGCGCGACGGACCGGCGGCAGGCTTGGCATTGATCGACGGCATCCTCGCGCGTGGCGAACTTGGGGACTACCACCTTGCCCACGCAGCGCGCGCGGACCTCTGCCGCCGCCTCGGTCGCACGGCGCAGGCTCGCGCGGCCTACGAACGTGCGCTGACGCTCGCCCGGCAGGCGCCGGAGCGGAAGTTCCTGGAAAGACGATTGGCGTCGTTGCCGGCTTAGGCTTGCAGAGCAGGGCAGGCGATGCATGCCGATACAAATTTTCGAGCGCGTATCGATCGACGAATGTCGATTCAGGGGCCTGCCAATCGACCAGTGGGTGTCCTATCACTCGAAGCTCTGGAGATGCCCATGAAATACCTGTGCCTGGTCTACTTCGAAGAAGCGCTGCTCGATGCGTTTTCCGACAGCTCGAGCGCTGCGCTCGCCGCCGAATCGATCGCCTACGACGAAGAACTCAAGTCGCGTGGTCAGCTGGTCGTTGCGGATGCGTTGCAGCGCGTGAAGAACGCCAAGGTCGTGCAAGTGCGGCGAGGAAGGACCTCGCAGACGGACGGGCCCTTCGTCGAGACCAAAGAGCAGCTCGGCGGCTTCATCCTCGTCGAAGCCAAAGACCTCAACGCGGCGATCCAGATCGCAGCGAGGATTCCGCTGGCGCGCATGGGCAGCATCGAAGTGCGGCCCATCGCCAAGGTCGAGCGCATGCAAGGGAGCGCGTCATGAGATACCTCTGCATGATCTTCGCGACCAACGCACAGATGAACGCGATCCCGCCCGACGAGCTGCCGGCCTTCGTGAATGCGCACCTCGACTACGACGACCGGTTGAGCGCCAGCGGGAACCTGATCGCCTCCGAAGGGTTGGAGTCATCCGACAAGGCCGTGGTCGTCCGCATGCGCAACGGCAAGTTGTCCGTGACGGATGGTCCTTTCGCCGAGACCAATGAGCAGCTCGGCGGCTTCTACCTCGTCGAGGCTGCGAGCGACGACGAGGCCGTGCGCATGGCGGCAGGCATTCCATCGGCGTGCGTGGGCAGCATCGAGGTGCGGCCCGTGTCCGCGCCGCGTGGCGATGCCCAGGGAGACGCGCGATGAACTCCGCCAAAGCAAACCCCAAGGCCGCGGCGCGCGAATGGATCGGCCTTGCCGTCATCGCACTGCCGTGCCTGCTCTATTCGATGGACCTGACGGTCCTCAACCTGGCGGTGCCCCACCTGAGCGCGGCGCTGCGCCCCACCAGCGCGCAGATGTTGTGGATCGTGGACATCTACGGCTTCATGCTCGCGGGATCGCTGATCACGATGGGCACGCTCGGTGACCGCATCGGGCGGCGCAAGCTGCTGCTGATCGGCGCGGCCTGCTTCGGCATCGCATCGGTGCTCGCCGCCTTCTCGACCAGTTCGGAGATGTTGATCGCCACGAGGGCGCTGCTGGGCATAGCGGGCGCCACGCTCGCGCCGTCGACGCTCTCGCTGATCCGCAACATGTTTCTCGATGCGGAAGAACGCACCGTCGCGATCGGCATCTGGGTGGCGAGCTTTGCGGTCGGCGGCGCCATCGGCCCGTTGGTCGGCGGCTTGCTGCTGGAGCACTACTGGTGGGGCTCGGTGTTCCTGGTGGGCGTGCCGGTCATGGCGCTGCTGCTCGTGCTCGGTCCCTTGCTCCTGCCCGAGTACCGCGACGAAAAGTCCGGCCGGCTCGATCTGCCGAGCGCGGCACTGTCCCTTGTCGCCGTGCTGGCTGTCATCTACGGACTCAAGCGCATCGCCGAGGCGGGAATGGGCGCGCTCCCGGTCGGGGTGATGGCCGCGGGAGTCGCGATCGGCTTCGCTTTCATTCGGCGCCAGAGGAGGCTGGCCGACCCGTTGATCGACCTGCGGCTTTTCCGCGCGCCGGCCTTCAGTGCGGCGCTGCTCATCAACACACTGGGCTTCTTCGTCGGCTTTGCTGCCTTTTTGCTGATTGCGCAATACCTGCAGCTCGTGCTCGGGTTGTCGCCGCTCAAGGCGGGCCTGTGGTCGGTGTCGTCGAGCCTGGCCTTCATCGTGGGGTCCAACCTCGTTCCGCGCATCGTGCGGCGGGTACGTCCGGGCTTCGTCGTGGCGGGAGGGCTGGTGCTTGCCGCTGCCGGCTTCGGGCTCTTGGCAGGGCTGGATCGGGAGAACGGCTTGCCGATGCTCATCGTCGGCTACGTGATCCTGTCGCTGGGGCTGTCCTTCGTCTTCACGCTGGCGGTCGACATGCTGGTGGGAACCGCGCCGCCGGAGCGCGCCGGTGCGGCGTCGGCGATCTCCGAGACCAGTTCGGAACTCGGCGGCGCGCTTGGCATCGCCGTGCTGGGAAGCGTGATCGTCGGCGTCTACAGGCATGCGCTGTCGGAGTCCTCGCTGGCCGGCGTGCCGCCCGCGGCAGCCGAAGCCGCACGTTCCAGCCTGGGTGCGGCGGCGGACGTGGCGGCAGGGCTGGCCGGAGCGGCGGGCGACCGGTTGATGGAGGCATCCCGCGAGGCGTTCGCGCAGGCCTTCGAGACGACGGCGTCCATCAGCGCAGCAGTGGCGCTGGCGGCCGCACTGCTGGCCGCGATCATGCTGCGCGGGGTCGGAACGCCGCCCGCGCCAGCCTCGGCGCAAGGGGAAGCGACTTTGTTGGGATAATCCCCGCATGAGCGGCAATACCTTCGGCACCCTTTTCGCGGTGACCAACTTCGGCGAATCCCACGGACCCGCGATCGGATGCGTCATCGACGGCTGCCCGCCCGGCATGGCGCTCACCGAGGCCGACATCCAGGGCGACCTCGACCGCCGCCGCCCCGGCACCAGCCGCCACGTGACGCAGCGCAACGAACCCGATGCGGTGCAGATCCTCAGCGGCGTCTATGAAGGCAAAACCACCGGCACGCCGATCGCGCTGCTGATCCAGAACACCGACCAGCGCAGCAAGGACTACGGCCAGATCGCGCAGCAGTTCCGCCCCGGCCATGCCGACTTCACCTACTTCAAGAAATACGGCATTCGCGATCCGCGCGGCGGCGGTCGGTCTTCGGCGCGCCTGACGGCGCCGATGGTGGCTGCCGGTGCAGTCGCCAAGAAGTGGCTGTTCGAAAAGTACGGCACCGTATTCCGCGGGTGCATGGCGCAGATCGGTGACATCGTGATTCCCTTCGAAAGCTGGGACCACGTGCCGAACAACCCCTTCTTCGCGCCCGTCGCCGACGTCTCGCAGCTCGAGGCCTACATGGACGCGCTGCGCAAGGCCGGCGATTCCTGCGGCGCGCGCATCCGCGTGACCGCCTCGAAGGTGCCCGTCGGCCTCGGCGAGCCGCTCTTCGACAAGATGGATTCCGACATCGCCTGGGCCATGATGGGCATCAACGCCGTCAAGGGCGTCGAGATCGGCGCCGGCTTTGCCAGCGTCACGCAGCGCGGCACCACGCATGGCGACTCGATCACGCCCGAGGGCTTCGTGACCAACAACGCGGGCGGCGTGCTCGGCGGCATCAGCACGGGGCAGGACCTCGAAGTGAGCATCGCGATCAAGCCGACCAGCTCGATCATCAGCCCACGCCAGTCCGTCGACGTCAACAATCAGCCGGTCGAGGTGGTGACCAAGGGCCGTCATGACCCCTGCGTCGGCATCCGCGCGACGCCGATCGCCGAGGCGATGCTCGCCCTGGTCGTGATGGAGCACGCTTTGCGCAATCGCGCGCAGTGCGGCGAAGTGAACATGCAGCAGGACCCGACGTCGCCCGGCGCCGAGTCCCCGTCGCCCCAGGCGTCCTTCCTCTAGTGTCCGCCCCGCAAGTGGCGGGTGGCCGCGGCCACCTTCTGGCCTTTGCGGCGCTTTCGGCGAGCTATTTCGCTCACATCGGTTTCTTCAACCCGTACCTTCCGCTGTGGCTGAAGGAACTGGGCTTGCCGATTTTCGTCATCAGCCTGCTGACGTCGGTGCAGTCGGTCACGCGTGTCTTCGCGCCCTACGCGTGGGGCGCGCTCAGCGATCACACGGGCGAACGCGTGAAGCTGCTGCGCTTTAGCGCGGCTGTGGCGCTGGTGTCGTCCTTCGGCCTGTGGTGGAACGGTGGGGCATGGTGGCTGGGGCTGGTGCTGCTCGTGATGTTCACGCACACGAGTTCGATGATGTCCCTGACCGAGGCGGCGATGGCGCATCTGGTCGCTGGGGACTGGGGCCGCTACGGGCGTATCCGCCTGTGGGGCTCGGCCGGCTTCCTGGTCACCGTGTTCTTCGCCGGCGAATGGTTCGAGCGCTTCGGCATGCGCCACTTTCCGGCATGGGCCGGCGGCACGCTCGCCATCGTGTTGATCGCGACATGGCGGCTGCCCGACGTTCGCGAGCCGGTGACAGCCCACGCTCAGGCCAAGGAGCCAGTCGGGCCTGTGCTGCGAGTGCCGGCAGTGCGTTGGTTCTTCGTCTCGCTGTTCTTTCACGTGATGGCGCACTTCGCGGTCTACGGCTTCCTGTCGCTATACCTCGATTCGCTCGGCTACGGCAAAGGCACGATCGGCTTGTTGTGGGCGCTGTCGGTCGTCGCCGAGATCGCGTGGTTCTTCCTGCAAGGGCGGCTCTTGGGCCTGATGGCGATGCCGCGCTGGCTCCTTCTGTGCGGCATTGCAGCCGTTGTGCGCATGGCCATCACCGCGGCCTGCGGGCAGTGGATCTGGGCGCTCGTGGTGGCGCAGGCGTTGCACGCGCTCTCGTTCGCTGCCCATCACACCGCCTGCATCGCCATGGTGTCGCGCCACTTCCCGGGACGACTGCGAGGGCGCGGGCAGGCGCTGTTCACCGTGATCGGGTATGGCTTCGGCGGCGTGCTTGGTGTGCTGGCCGGCGGCGCGATTGCGCAGCGGTTTGGCTACGTGGTCATGTTCTCGGTCGCGACGGTGCTGGCTGCGGTGGCGAGCATGTGTGCGTGGCGAGCGCAAAGAGTGGACGCCCAGGCCTGACCCTGGGCCAGGCCCTCAGTCCAACTCAGCCCGCCGCGGCATGTCCGCGCCGCGTCGCGAGCAGGTGATCGCTGCAGCGCGTGCCGCAAAGCGAAGCAGGGCGTCGAGCGATCCGCTGTCGAGCGCCGACAGCGCTTCGGGCGTGAGCGCGTCATGCTCGTCCAGCCAGGTCAGGAGGGCCGCCTGGAAGGTATCGCCCGCGCCGACGGTGTCGACCACTTTCGTTTCGGGTGACGCAGCGGCAGCCTGGGCAGCCCGCGTCCACGCACTCGCGCCATGCCTGCCGCGCGTCACCGCCACCAGCGCGGCGCCTTGCGCGAGCCAGCGGGCGGCGACCTGCTCCGGCGTCTCCGCCGGGTAGAGCAGGCCCAGGTCCTCGTCGCTCACCTTCACCAGGTGCGCAATCGACACCATCGACTCGACCACCGCCCGCCAGTGCGTGAGGTTGGGCTCGACATTGAGTCGCACGTTCGGGTCGTAGGCGATCAGCCGCCGATCGCGCTCGCGTGCCGCCAGCGCGCGCAGGGCGCTGCCCACCGGCTCGACCGCCAGTGCATAGGAGCCGAACTGCAGCACCCGCGTGGCGGGCGGCAGAGCGGGCAGCGTGTCGTGCGTGATCTGCCGGTCCGCCGCGCCGTTGCCGTGGAAGGCGTAGCGCGGAACGCCGCTGGCATCCACGCTCACTACGCTCAGCGTGCTCGGTGCCTCGCTGCGCAGGATCAGCGAGGTGTCGACGCCCTCGGACCGGAGCGACGCGAGCAGCCGCTCGCCGAGCGCATCGGTCGACAGCCCGGTCAGGAAGGCTACCGGCCGCGCCAGCCGCGCGAGCCCCTGCGCCACATTGAGCGGCGAACCGCCGATGCGCGCGTCCAGCGTCATGCCGGTGGACGTGGCCTCACCCATGTAGACATCCATCAGCGCTTCGCCGCAAACCACGAACATGGCGGATCTCCTGCTCAGCGGGGTGCTTGCCAGCCCTTGTAGTCCTTGACGTTGGCGCGCGTGATCAGGGTCGACGGCAGCAGGGTCATCTGTTCAGCCGGCTTCTTTCCGTTGAGGATGTCGCGCCCGATCTCCACCGCCTTCTGCGCAATCATGAACGGGTCCTGGCTGGCCGATGCCTGCACCTGGGTGTCGGCCTTGAGCGCGGTCTCGATGTCCGGTGCGCCGTCGACCGAGGTGATGATGATGTTCTTGCGGTTGAGTTGCTTGGCCGCGAGGTCGGTGCCGACGGCTTGCGGATCGTTGATGGCAAAGACGGCGTCGATCTTCGGAAAACGCGTCAGGTGGTTCTGCATCACGTTGAGTCCACCTTCGCGCGAGCCCTTCGCGTCCTGGTCATCCGAAAGCACCTTGATGTCGGGGCTCTTCTTGAGCACCGTCTTGCAGCCGTTGACGCGGTCGATCACGGCTGAGACCTGTGGCCCGTTCTGGATGATCACGTTGCCCTTGCCGCCGAGCTTCTCGACGATGAACTGGCAGGCGATCTCGCCGGCCTGCACGTTGTTGGTCTGCACCGTCGCGTCCGAACCGTTGGCCGCCACGTCGACGCCGACCACCACGATGCCGGCCTTTTTCGCCTTCATCAGCGCGGGTTCGATCGCCTTGGCGTCCACCGCGTTGACGAGGATCAGGTCCGACCCGGCGGAGATGAAGCCGTCGATCTGCGAGAACTGCTTGTTCAGGTCGTAGTCGGCCGACAGCGCCGTGACCTTGGCGTTGGGGTTGTACTGCTTGGCCTTCGCTTCCGCACCCTTGGCGAGCGAGACGAAGAAGGGGTTTCCCATCGAGCCGAGCGTGATGCCCACGTTCTTGAATTCCTTCTGCTGGGCGTGCGCCACGGGCAGGGCGAAGACAGCGGCAATGGCGGCGAGAGCGAAGAGTTGTTTGGTACGCATGAGTGAGTCTCCGTGTGGTTGAGTTGAGCGAGTGAATGAGGTCAGGTCCTTGCGGAATCCTTGCGGCGATAGCGATCGAGGGCGACGGCGCCGATGATCACGAGGCCCTTGACGATGTACTGCCAGATGTCCGAGACACCCATCAGGATCAGGCCGTTGGTGAGCACCGCGATGATTAGCGCGCCGATCAGCGTGCCGAGGATCGAGCCGGTGCCGCCGACGAAGCTGGTGCCGCCAAGAATCACGGCCGCGATCGCGTCGAGTTCATAGGAAGCGCCGAGCTGCAGCCCGTTGGCCGCATAGAGCCGTGCCGAGGCCATGACGCCGCCCAGTCCCGACAGCAGCCCCGAGGTGCAGTACACGAACAGCAGGACCGCCCAGACCTTGATCCCCGCGAGCCGAGCGGCCTCCGGGTTGCCGCCGACCGAGTAGATGTTCAGGCCCAGCACCGTGCGCCGCAGGATGAACCACGACAGCGCCACCACCGCGAAGGCGATGATCACGAGCCAGGGCACGCCCAGCACCTCGCCATTTCCGATGAAGGCAAAGGGCAGCTGCGGGTTGAACACTGTCGTGTCGTTGCCGATCAGCCGTGCGATGCCGCGCACCGCGGTCAACGAACCCAGCGTGACGATGAAGGGCGGCAGCTTGACGAATGCGATCAGCACGCCGTTGATCAGCCCGAACAGCAGCCCGCAGGCGAGCCCCGCGGCGATGCCGAGCATGCCGAACTGTGGAAAGTTCGACACCAGCATCGCCACCACGGCCGACGCGGCGAGGATGGAGCCGACCGACAGGTCGATGCCACCCGTGAGGATCACGAAAGTCATCCCGGCCGCGAGCACGATGTTGATCGACGCCTGCTGCGTCATGATCGACAGGTTCTGCAAGCTGAAGAAGTTGTCGCTCGAGAAGCTGAAGCCGATGCACAGCAGGATGAGCACCGGCAGCATGCCGAGTGCGCGAATGATTTCCTTGCCCGTGGCGCCGCGCAACGCGGAGGGCAGGGCGGGGTTCTCCGTCGCCGCGATGGCGGGCGATGCTTGCTTGTTCATTGCGTGTCTCCAGTGGGCCGTCTCAGTGAAGCGTCGGTGTGTGGGTGGGAACCGCGCCGGTGGCGAGCGCGACGATGTTTTCCTGGGTGATGGGCTGTCCGCTGCCGCCGCCGACCTCGCCGACGAGGTGGCCTTCACGCATCACGATCACGCGGTCGCAAATGCCGACCACCTCGGCCAACTCGCTCGAGATCACCAGCACCGCGACGCCGCGCCGTGCCAACTCGTCGATGAGCCGGTAGATCTCGCTCTTGGCGCCGATGTCGACGCCCCGGGTCGGCTCGTCCAGGATGAGCACGCGCGGCGCGAGTTCGAGCAGGCGCGCGAGCAGCACCTTCTGCTGGTTGCCGCCCGAGAGGGAGCCGACGTTGACCCGGGCCGACGCCACACGGATGGACAGCTGCGAGATCGCGTCGCGCGCTCGTTGCGCCGCGCGCTTGCCGTCCATGACGCCGCCCGCATTCGCGTCGCGCGGGCACACCATCACGTTGATGTTGTCGCGCACCGAGAGATCCAGGAACAGGCCTTGCCCCTTGCGGTCCTCGGTGAGATAGAGGATGCCGGAGCGGATCGCATCGATCGGCTTGTGGATGTTGAGCACCGCGCCGGCGCCGTTCAGCGAAACCTCGCCGCCGGTGCGCGGATCGGCGCCGAAAATCAGGCGCGCCAGTTCGGTGCGGCCTGCGCCCACCAGCCCTGCCAGGCCCAGAACCTCGCCCGAGTGCAGCTCGAAGCTGCAGCCGTGCACTCGCCGGCCATCGCTGAGTCCGCGCACCGTGAGCGCCTTGGCGCCGGTGTGCTGGCCGTGGTGTTCCTTGCGGTAGAAGCCCGACAGGTCGCGGCCCACCATCATCTTCACCAGCTTGTCTCGCGAAAGTTCGGCGCGATCCAGCGTGCCGACGTAGGTGCCGTCGCGCAGCACCGTGACCTCGTCCGCCAGCTCGTCGATCTCGTCCATGCGGTGGCTGATGTAGAGGATCGCGAGGCCTTCGTCGCGCAGGCGGCGAATCAGCGCGAAGAGACGATCGGTCTCGTGGGTCGAGAGAGGCGTGGTGGGTTCGTCCATCACCAGGATGCGACAGTCGAAATGCACTGCGCGGGCGATTTCCACCAGTTGGCGTTGCGCGATCGATAGCGTCGCCACACGCGTTGCCGCGACGAAATCCGCGCCGAGGCGCTGCAGGGTGGCCTCGCAGGCGCTGGCCATGCCGGCGCGATCCACCAGGCCGCCGCGGCGCAAGGGGCGGCCCATGTAGATGTTCTCGGCGACCGTCAGGTTGGGTGCGAGGCTGAGTTCCTGGTAGATCACCGACACGCCGAGGTTCTTGGCCGCGAGCGGGCCGTCGATGTGGACCGGCTTGCCGTCGATCAGGATCTCCGCTCCGGGGTCGGGCATGTAGGCGCCCGACAGCACCTTCATCAGCGTCGACTTGCCGGCGCCGTTTTCGCCCATCAGCGCGTGCACGTGGCCGGCGCGAGCGCTGAGGCGAACATCCTGCAGCGCCTTGACGCCCGGGAAGGTTTTCGAGATCTTGCGCAGTTCGAGCAGCGCAGTGGGGGAGTCAGGCATTGGCGGTCTCCTGGTTGGCGGGGTGCGGACGGCCGCGCAGCACGTCGGCGCGCGGTGAGAAGTTGAAGAACATGGGCAGGCTCGCGGCGCCGATGGCACCGGCGTCCGCGCGGAAGGTGCCGCGCAGGATGCGAGGCGTCTGGCGCGCCTCGGGCGCGATCAGCCGCAAGCCGGCATCGACGCGCTTCATCAGTTCGCTGACGATGCCGCTGTCGATGTCGCAGTCGATCACCACCGCCGGCAGGTCGAGCACGGCGAGCGATGCGCGGATCGAGGGCACCAGCGCATCCACGCAGTCGTCGAGCCATTCGCGCACTTCGGCGCTGTCCGACTGCACGCAGGCTTCCAGGTCCGCATGGCCGTGCACCGTGACGCCGCTATGCCGCAGATGGCGCGCCAGCGAATTGAGTGATGCGCGCGAGAGCAGGATGTCCCAGCGCCGGTCCGACGCCGGCGCCGAAGCCAGGCGACTGGGCGGCACCGGCATCAGCCCGAGGTCGGCTGCGTTGCCGCTGCTGCCGCGCAGGCTCTCGCCGCCGATCACCGCGCCTGCACCCAGGGCCGCACCGATGAAAACGTAGAGGAAGTCGTTTTCCTCGCGCCCGACGCCGAAGAACATCTCGGCGATCGCTGCCGCGTTGCCGTCGTTTTCCTTAAAGACAGGCTGCTCGACGGCCTGCGCGAGCAGGGTGCCGAAGTCCACTTCGTCCCACATGCGGAAGTCCGCTTTCAGGTCGAGCTCGCGCAGCCAGCTGCCGAGGTTGTAGGGCTGGGCAAGGCCGACACCCATGAAGCGGCGGCGCTGTGCGGTGTCGAGCACGGTCAGCATCCGGCCGACGTCCTTGCGAACTAGCGCGAGCGCCTGATCGGGGTGGGGGAGCAGCAGGTCGTGCGCCTCGCGCGCCAGGATCTTGCCGCCGAGATCGATCAGCACCGTTTCGATGCTCGTGCGGTCCAGCCGCACGCCGATGCCGTAGGCGCCTTCGGGGTTGATGCGGTAGAGCCCCGCGGGTTGGCCGCGTTGGCCTTCCTGCCGCCGGCCGGCCGGCTCGATCAGCCGCGACTCTTCCAGCGATTGCACGATGCTGCCGACTGCCGTGTTCGTCAGTTGTGCCCAGCGGGCCAGGTCCGCCTTCGACGCCTCGCCGGCACGGCGCAGACGCTGTAGCAGCGTGCGCTCGTTGTAGAGGCGGAGGTTGACCGAATTCGTGCCTCGACCGGGACCGACTGATTTCACTGGCTGTCTCCTGCCGCCGCGGCTGCTGAGCCGTGCGTCATTAATTAATTCAAGTTGAATAAATAGTAGGAGCCAGCGGTTTCATGGCCTTGGGGGTTAACCCGAGAAAATGCAAGAAAGTATGTATTCGGGGCTGCCACGGTGTCCGAGCGGCGCCTTGGCGTCATCACGGTATCGGTGTTCACTTTGTGATGCACGGAAGGGCTACCAGCGTTAGCTCGCGGCGCGCATACTGTCGCGCGACCACTCTGTCGCCAGACCGGTCACGTCGAAAACCTCTGGAGGAGCCTGTCATGCTCGAATCTCTGAGAACCGACCCCACCTTCCATCCCTCGCCGCGCCTCGCGATGGAAGCCGAGCCCGAGCGCATCGCCTACACCGCGCTTCTCTCGCCGGACGCCTCCCGTCCCGATGCCTTGGCGGTCGTCGACGTCGACCCATCCTCCAAGACTTACGGCACCGTGCTGTACCGACTCGACATGCCGAACCGCGGCGACGAGTTCCATCACTTCGGCTGGAACGCCTGCAGTTCGGCGCTGTCGCCCATGTCGGGCCATGCCTTCCTGAAGCGTCGTTATCTGATCATCCCGGGCATACGCTCATCGCGGGTCTACGTCGTCGACACGCAGCCCGATCCGGCGCGCCCCACGATCGTGCGGGTGATCGAGCCCGAGGAGGTTGTTCGCAAGACGGGCTACTCGCGTCCGCACACGGTGCATTGCGGACCAGAAGGTCTCTACATCAGCACGCTCGGCGGTGCCGGCGCGGATGGGACGGAGGGGCCGCCCGGCGTGTTCCTGATGGACTGCGAAAGCTTCGAGATCCTCGGCAAATGGGAGATCGACCGCGGCCCGCAGAAACTGCACTACGACTTCTGGTGGAACCTGCCGCGCGACTACATGGTGTCGAGTGAATGGGGCCTGCCGCCGCAGTTCGAGAACGGCATCGTCGCCGAGGACCTGCTGGGCAATCGCTACGGCCATCAGCTTCATTTCTGGGACCTGCGGGCGCGTCGGCATGCGCAGACCATCGACCTGGGCGCCAACCACCAGATGGCGCTGGAAATCCGGCCTGCGCACGATCCGACACGCGAGTACGGCTTCGTCGGCGTGGTGGTCGACACCACCAACCTCGAAGGCTCGATCTGGACATGGTGGCGCGAAGGCGGCGAGTTCCATGCGAAGAAGACGGCGGTCATTCCGCCGGAGCCCGCCGATGCGTCGCTGTTGCCGGAACTGCTCAAGGGATTCGGCGCCGTGCCGCCGCTGATCAGCGATATCGACCTCTCGCTGGACGATCGATTCCTCTACGTCGCGTGCTGGGGCACGGGCGAGTTGCGCCAGTACGAGGTGACCGATCCGATGAATCCGCGCCTGGCCGGCAGCGTGCGCATCGGTGGCATCGCGAAGCACACCCCGCATCCGAACGGCTCGGCCTTCGGCGGCGGGCCGCAGATGACCGAGATCAGCCGCGATGGCAAGCGCGTGTACTTCACCAATTCGCTCTACAGCAAGTGGGACACGCAGTTCTACCCCGACGGCATACCGGGTCGGCAGGTCATGTGCAACGTCGGCAAGGACGGCGGCATCGAGCTGGACAAGAAGTTCGTCGTCGATTTCGGCGCGGACTACGGCGCGCACCAGATCCGCCTGCAGGGCGGCGACTGCTCGACCGATTCGTTCTGCTATCCGTCGGCCTGAGGCGGATCGAGCCGATGCCGGGTCCATCGTGAGCGTTGCGGCAACGGCGTCCCTCTGGGCCGGCGTGGTGGCGATAGGGATCTACCACGGCCTGAACCCCGCCATGGGCTGGCCGCTCGCTGTGGCCAATGGCCTGGGCGAAAAGCGCAATACCGCGGTGTTCGCCACCTGGGTGCCGCTGGGCGTCGGACATCTGCTCGCAACGGCGCTCGTGCTCGTGCCTTTCGCGATGCTCGCGTGGATGCTGCAATGGGGGCAGGAGATCCGCATCGGCGTCGGCGCAGGGGTCATGCTGTTCGGCGTCTCGCGACTGGTGCTGCCGCATCGTCATCGATGGTCCGGACGCATCCGGCCCACGCAACTGGCGCTGTGGTCCTTCCTCATGGCGACGGCGCACGGCGCCGCGCTGATGCTGCTGCCGATCCTCCTCGGGCTGTGCGAGCCGCTTCCTGCGGGCAAGGTGGAGGCCGCAATGGCCTTCAGCAACTTCGACCATGAATCCATGATGTCGTTGATGCGTTCGAGCGTGGGGATCGCGATCACGGTTTCGCTCGTCCACAGCATCGCGATGATCGCCTCGGGCCTGGGAATCGCCTGGGTGGTCTACCGCTATCTCGGCTTGCGCGCGCTGCGGACTGCATGGCTCGATTTCGATGCGGTCTGGGCGCTGGCGCTGATCGCCTCGGGTGCCGCTGCGGTTGTGGCTGCCGTCTGGGCTTGATCGGACTCGGGCTCAGGCGCCGAGGGGCGCCGAATTCCTGGTACAAACCCTGACTCTGCGCGAACAGTGAACAACCGCGTTCGATGATCGATCGACGGACGTCTCCGCAGCGTTGTGAATAAGCGCCCGCCGCTTCACAGTCGCGACCTTCAGTTCATTCATCGACTGAAATCCCGTCCCGATTGTTTACAGACCCATCGAATTCACCCCCTATCGGAGAGACAAATGAGCATCGCCACGGATCATGAGCCGCAAGGCCGACACCAGTCCAGGAAGGCAGCCGCCAGCGGCTGGATCGGTTCCGCGCTGGAGTACTACGACTTCTTCATTTACGCCACCGCGGCGTCGCTGATTTTTCCGCAGATCTTCTTCCCGTCGGGCAATCCGAAGATCGCCATCATCGCGTCGCTGGCGACCTACGGCGTGGGCTACATCGCACGGCCCATCGGCGCCTTCGTCCTGGGCCACTGGGGGGACACCCGCGGCCGCAAGCACGTGCTGATCGTGTGCATGTTCCTGATGGGGTTCTCGACCATCGCCGTCGGCCTGCTGCCGACCTACAGCCAGGTGGGCCTGCTCGCCCCGGCGCTCCTCGTCGCATTGCGCCTGGTCCAGGGCTTTGCCGTCGCCGGCGAAATCTCCGGCGCGAGTTCGATGATCCTCGAGCATGCGCCCTTCGGCCGCCGCGGCTTCTTCGCCAGCTTCAGCCTGCAGGGCGTGCAGGCCGGCCAGATCCTGGCCGCCGCGGTGTTCCTGCCACTCGCGCACTACATGCCCCAGGATGCGTTCCTCTCGTGGGGTTGGCGCATTCCGTTCCTGCTGAGCTTCGTGGTGATCATCGCGGGCTACATCATTCGCCGCGAAGTAGATGAAACCCCTGCCTTCGCAGAGGAAGTCCGCCAGGGCGAGGTGCAGAAGGCGCCGGTCGTCGAGGCGCTGACGAACAACTGGCGCGACATGCTCCGCGTCATCTGCGCGTCGTTGATGAACGTCATCCCGGTGGTCGCGACCGTCTTCGGCGCTGCCTACGCGGTCCAGCCCGCCTATGGGATCGGCTTCGAGAAGGACATCTATCTCTGGATTCCGGTGCTCGGCAACATCCTCGCGGTCCTCGTCATCCCCTACATCGGCAACCTCTCCGACAAGGTCGGACGCAAGCCGCCCATCATCATCGGTGCGCTGGGTGCGGGGCTGTTGTCTTTCGGCTATCTCTATGCGATCAGCATCCACAACGTGCCGATGGCGATCGTCATGTCGCTGCTCATGTGGGGCATCGTGTACCAGGGCTACAACGCCGTGTTCCCGAGCTTTTATCCGGAGTTGTTCCCCACGCGCACGCGGGTTTCGGCCATGGCCATCTCGCAGAACCTCGGCACTGCCGCCACAGCCCTGTTGCCCGCTCTCTTCGTCGCCGTGGCGCCTCCCGGCGCGACCAACATTCCGCTGACGATCGGCGCGCTCACCTTCGGCATCACGATCATCTCGGCGCTGGCCGTCCTGAGTGCACGCGAAACCTATCGCGTCCACATGAAGGACCTGGGCAACCCGAACGCGGTACCGGTGCCCAAGCAGGACTACGAGCGCCTGCGCGAGAAGACCCTGGCCGAGGCGAGGCTGAGCAAGGCGGTTGCGTAAGCTAGATCAAGCTCCTCATGGCCTGCGCGGTTTCGCGCAAAACTGGCAAGACGCGGGCAACCGCGTCTTCGCTGCTTTCATGACCCATCGGCATGGTCACATTGAGCGCACCCACCAGGTCGCCGCGACGGTCTCGCAGCGGCACCGCGATGCCGCGAGAGTTCAAGTCGAGTTGCTGCTCGGACAGCGCCCAGCCCTGGGCCTGGATGCGCGCGAGTTCCAGCTTCATGCGCTCCTTGCTCGAAATGGTGTGTGGCGTGAAGACGGCCAGTTCCCGCGCCGCGAGCCACGCGCTGCGCTCCTCGTCGCTGCGCATCGCGAGCATCAGCATGCCGGCAGCCGTTACCTGCGCCGGCACGCGCGCGCCCAGCACATAGCCGGTGCTCATGCTGCGGTTCGGGCCGTTGCGCGCGATGTAGACCACTTCGTCGCCATCCATCACGCTGAGATAGGCGATCTCGTGCGTGCCGGCCGCGACACGCTGCAGGAAGGGCTGCACGATGCGCGGCAGCCGGGCCGATTCCAGATACGACTGCCCCAGGCGCAGCACGCGCGGCGTGAGCCAGAAGAGCTTGCCGTCGCTCGCCACATAGCCCATGTGCTGCAAGGTGAGCAGATAGCGGCGCGCGGCGGTGCGTGTCATGCCCGTGCGCTGGCCCGCCTCGCTGGCGGTCATGCGGGGATGTTCGTCATCGAAGGCTTCGATGATCGATACGCCGCGCTCCAGTCCGGCGATCCAGTCGCGCTTGTCGAGGCCCAACGGGGCAGGGGACAGGTCTGTGGTCATGCGTGCTTCGGGAGAAACCCTGAAATCGTTCGATTGTCGAACAAATAGGAGCGATGATCGCATTTCTGATGCCTATTGGGGTGTTGGCTAGACTCCCCGGCTACTACATTAGCGACGTTTCTTCCGGAATCGCGCGATAGTCGAACAGAACTTCAAGCGAGGCACCATCCCATGTTTCCTTCCATCGTCGGCAGCACCGCTCTCTATCTGCTCCCTGGTGACCCGGTGAAAAACGTGCGCCTGCCGCGCATGTTCAATGCCGTCTTCGAGCGCTTCGGCATCGACGCCGTGATGGCGCCTGTGCAGGTGCCGCGCCGTGATCTGGCGGTGTTCGTCAAGGCGGCCTTTCTCGGGAAGAACGTGCGCGGCATGGCGATCGCGCCGCCGCACAAGCCGCTGCTGGTCGACCTTCTCGACGGCTGCGGCCTCTTCGGCCGCGTGGCCGGCTCGGTCAACGTGGTGCGCCGCATCGACAACGGCGAACTCGAGGGCGACCTGTTCGACGGCGAGGGCCTGATCGGCGCGCTGGACCGCTACAACATTCCGTTTCGTGGCAAGCGCGTGCTTATCCTCGGTGCCGGTGTCAGCGCGGCGGCCATCGGCGTGGCGCTGGCCGAAGGCGGCACGGTCAATGGTGCCGAGCACATCGCGTTCTACGACACGGCGGCCGGCAAGGCGGCGGGTGTCGCGGCCAAGCTCGATTCCTTCTTCGATGCGACCACGGTGGCCGTGGAGAGCAACGATCCCGCAGGCTACGACCTGGTCGTCAACGCGACGTCGCTGGGCTTGTCGCCGGACGACGCGCTGCCCGTCGACGTGTCCCGCATGGAGCCGCATGCCGCGCTGTTCGACATCCTGCTGCGAAACCAGCCCACGCCGCTGGTGCGCGCCGCGCGGGCGCGTGGCCTGAATGCGCAGGCCGGCTTCGAGATGCTGATCCAGCAGATGCCGCACTACCTCGATTTCTTCGGCCACAAGGATGCGGCGAATGGCGTGCGCCATGACGCGAACTTCCTGCGCGAACTCATCTACCCGCCGGCGATGGCCGATGAAATCCAACACCCGCTGCGTTATCACTCCGCCAGCGTGGCCTGACGCTCCCCTGCGCGCCTTCAAGTTAGAGAACACCTCATGGCCATTGCCCTCGATCGCTTCGGCTTCAACACCGTCACCATGGGGGGAGAACTCGGCCACAAGCTCGAGTGCATGAAGGCGGCCGGCTTCGCTGGTGTCGAGTTGTGGGCGCGGGACCTGATCAATCATCCGGCCGGCGTCGAGAAGGCTGCGCAGTTGGTGAAGGACAGCGGCCTGAAGGTCACCGACTTCCAGCCGCTGCGCGACTTCGAGTGCGCGCCCGACGCCATGCGCCCGCACCGGCTCGAAATGGCGCGTGAGCAGTTGCGGCAGATGTCGCTGGTCGACACCGACATGCTGCTGTGCTGCTCGACCACCTCGCCGCTCGCGATCGATGACCCCGATCGCGCAGCGGAAGACCTGCGCACCCTGGCCACTCTGGCCACGCCGCTCGGCATCCGCATCTGCTACGAGGCGCTCTCCTGGGGCCGCCACACCAAGCGCTGGCACCAGGCGTGGGACATCGTGCGCCGCTGCGATCGGGAGAACGTCGGCCTCAACCTCGACTTCTTCCACATGTCGGTGCATGGAGACGACACCGCCGAAACGCTCGAGCAACTGGCCGAAGTACCGGTGGAGAAGATATTCCTCGTGCAACTGGCCGATTACTTCTTCGAGTACAGCGACCGCCAAGCCGACATGATCGAGCTCGCCCGACACCAGCGCCTGTTCCCGGGCGAAGGCCTGCACGACGTGCGCGACATGGTGCAGTTGCTCGAGGACAAGGGCTATCGTGGCCACTACACCTTCGAGGTGTTCAATGACGACTACGTGAATTCCGACCCCGTGGTCATCGGCCAGCGTGCGATGAAGAGCGCGCGCTGGATCAGCGAATCGCATGTTGCCGGCGGTGTGCCGGCGTATGCCAACCAAGGAACATCATGATCTCCGGCAAGACCACCCTCATCGCCCACCTCGGGTACCCCACGGAGAGCTTCAAGGCTCCCATGATCTACAACCCCTGGTTCGACAAGCAGGGCATCGACGCGGTCGTCATGCCGATGGGCGTCAAGGCCGAGGACTACCCCGAGGTGCTGGCCTCGGTGTTCCGCCTCACCAACATCCGCGGGGCGCTGGTGACCATGCCGCACAAGATCACGACCATGTCGCTGGTCGACGAGGTCACGCCCACCGCGAAGATCGCCGGTGCGTGCAATGCGATCCTGAAGCGGCCCGATGGCACTTTGCTGGGCGACCAGTTCGATGGCGCGGGCTTCGTGCGCGGCGTGCTGCGCAAGGGCCGTGCGCTCGATGGTGCGCGTGTGCTGGTGTCGGGCAGCGGCGGTGTGGGCTCGGCCATCGCTGCGTCGCTGGCTGCGGCAGGCGTCGCCGAGATGGGGCTTTACGATTTCAACGCTGCGTCGTCGGAAGCGCTCGCAGGTCGGCTGCGCACGCACTACCCCAAGTTGAAGGTCACCACCGGTTCCAGCGATCCGGCCGGCTACGACGTGATCGTCAATGCGACGCCGCTGGGCATGAAGGAGGGCGATCCGCTGCCCTTCGATGTCAGCCGCATTGCGCCGACCACCTTCGTCGGCGAGGTTGTGATGAAGAGCGAATACACGCCGCTGCTGCGCGCCGCTCGCGACAAAGGCTGCATCGTCCAGGTCGGCACCGACATGCTGTTCGAGATGATCCCGGCCTATCTTGAATTCTTCGGCTATGGCACCGCCACGCCGGAAGACCTGCGGGCCGTGGCAACGCTGGCCTACTGAGCACTTCCATGAGCATCTTTGAAGGTTTTCTCTCGACGTCCGAAACCCTGGCCGCATTCAGCGACCGCAATTTCGTCGACGCCATGCTGCGCTTCGAGGCCGCGCTCGCGCGCGCGCAGGCGCAGGTCGGGCTGATTCCCGAATCGGCCGCGCATTCGATCGTCGGCAGCTGCAAGGTCGAGCTGTTCGACGTTGCCAAGATCGTGCGCGACAGCGGCCGCGCGGGCAGTGTCGCGATCCCGCTGGTCAAGAGCCTGAAGGAAGCCGTGGGCCTCTTCAATGCCGAGGCGGTGCGCTTCGTGCATTTCGGCAGCACCAGCCAGGACGTGATCGACACGGCGATGGCCCTCGTCACGCGCGAGGCGGTCGCGCTGGTCGAGGAAGATCTCTCCAAGGCGGCGCAGGCGCTGCTGCAGCACGCGCAGCGCTATGCCACCGCACCCATCCTGGCGCGCACGCTGATGCAGCCTGCGTCGGTGACCAGCTTCGGGTTCAAGTGTGTCGGCTGGGCGGCGCCGCTGGTGCGCAGCAAGGCTCGCCTTGCCGAAGCGGCCGGGCGGGCGCTGAATGTGCAGCTGGGCGGTGCCGTCGGCACGCTCTCGCAAATGAAAGGGCAGGGGCCTGAAGTTCGCCGCCACATGGCCCAGGCGCTGGGCCTGGGCGATCCCGGCGCGACCTGGCACACGCAGCGTGACGAATGGATCGCGCTCGGCTGCGAACTGGGGCTCATGGTCGGCAGCCTCGGAAAGATCGCGAAGGACATCGCGTTGATGGGCCAGTACGAGGTCGGCGAACTCGCCGAGCCCAGCGAGCCGGGGCGCGGCGGATCGTCGGCGATGCCACACAAGCGCAACCCGGTGGCTTCGATGGTCGCGCTCGCCGCCGCGCAACGGGCGCCCCAGCGCGTGGCAGCGCTCTTGAGCGCGATGCCGCAGGAGCACGAACGCGCTCTCGGCGCCTGGCAGGCCGAACTGGCCGAGTGGCCGCAACTGTTGATGTCCGCGCATGGCAGCGTGCGCGCGCTCGCGGGGGCATTGCCCGGGCTGCAAGTGGACGTCGAGCGGATGCGTTCCAATATCGAACGCCTGCGCGCCGAATTGCCGCGCGACGCCGCGGACGAATGGTTCGATGCGGCATTGGCCGAGCCGGCCGGCGCGATCGCGCTGGCGCAGGCCTTGGCGCTTCAGGCTCAACTCAACACACCGGACACCGCACGATGACTTCCCCCGAAACACCGGCCAACGCCTCCCTGGATTCGTACGAAGGCGGCCTCGTCAACCGCCGCCGCGTGCTCGGCGACGCCTGGGTCGACAAGTCGCTCGCCAACCGCAACGCCTTCAACAGCGAGTTCCAGGAACTCATCACGCGCCACGCGTGGAACGACATCTGGGGCCGCGCCGCGCTGGGCGACAAGACGCGCCGCTACATGGTGCTGTCGATGATGCTCGGCATTCACGCCTATGAAGAGTTCGCGATGCATGTGCGCGCGGCGCTCGACGGTCCACCCGAATCGCGGCTTACGCCCGACGACATCAAGGAAGTGATCATGATGGCCGCGATCTATTGCGGCGTGCCCGTTGCCAATCATGCCTTCGGCATCGCGACGGGCATCCTGCGTGAAAAGGGCCTGCTCGCGGACGCACCGAAGTGACCGGGGCTGCCGCGCGCAGCGGCATCTCCTTCGCGTTGCTCTTGCCGCTGCTGCTCGCCGCCCAGCCGGTGGCGACCGACAGCTATCTCCCGGCGCTGCCGGCCATTGCGCAGGATCTCGGTTCCGCCAGCGCCAGCCTCACTGTTTTCGTTCTCGCCTTCGGCTTCGGGCAGTTGCCTTGCGGTCCGCTGTCGGACCGCTTCGGTCGGCGCCCCGTGCTACTGACCGGTCTCGCCATCTATGCGCTGGCAGCGCTCGGCTGCGCGGTGGCGCCGGGCATTCCCATGCTCGTGGCTTGCCGTGCGTTGCAAGGCTTTTCGATGGCGGCGATTCTGGTTTGTGCGCGCGCGGCGGTGCGTGATCTCTACCCGGCGCACGAAGGGCCTCATGTCATGGCGCGCGGCCTGACGGGGCTCGGCGTGGTGGCACTCATCGCGCCAGTGCTGGGCGCGTACGCGGTGCAGGCGACGGGCTGGCGCTGGGTCCTCGGTGGCATGGCGGTGTATGCGCTCGTGTTGTGGGCGTTGTGCTTGCGCGGCTTTGCCGAGACCCGGGTCAGGTCGTCCGATCCGTCCGCGCCGAAGGGCAGCGTTCGCGAGGTTTTCGCGAGCCAGAGCTTTCGCGCCTGGGCCTCCGTCTCCGCTGTGACCTACGGCGGCCTGTTTTGCTTCCTGCTGTTTTCGCCGATGGTCTACATCAGCTTTCTCGGGCTTTCGCCAGGCTGGTACGGCTGGATTCCGGCGGGCGGATCGCTGGTCTACATCTTCAGCACCACGATGTGTCGGCGTCTGCTGACGCGCCATGGCGCCGTGCGCACGGTGCAGATGGGCTCGCTGCTGAGTCTTGCCGGCCCGCTGGTGCAGGCGCTGGGATGCTGGATGTTGCCGATGTCGGCTTGGCCGCTGCTGCTGGGCCACGCGATCTACTGCGTTGGCCACGGCATTCACCAGCCTTGTGGGCAGGCCGGCGCCGTCGGCGAACTGCCGCACCTGGCGGGGCGCGCCGTATCGTGGTCAGGTTTTGCGATGATGGCGGTCGCGTTCGTCGTCGGGCAGATCGCCGCGAGTTTCGTCAATCCCCAGTTCAGCAACGGCGCCTGGCCGATGGTGGTGCCGATGGCGCTGGCCGGCGTCACCCTGGTGCTGATCGCCTACTTGTGGCTGCCACGTCTGCAACTCTCCCATTCACGAAAGGAAACTCCATGACCCGTTTGAACGTTGTGCGCGAGGGCAATGGCCCGATCGTCGTGCTGAGCCACGCGCTGGGCTGCGACCTCCACATGTGGGACGGCGTCGCAGCCTTGCTGGCGCGCGCCCATACGGTTGTGCGCTACGACCACCGCAATCACGGTGCTTCCGAAGTCATCGCCGGACCGCTCACGCTGCAGACGCTGGCCGACGATGCGGCCGAGGTGATCGAGCGCGAGGCGCAAGGCGAGCCGGTGCATTTCGTCGGCTTGTCGATGGGCGGCATGACCGCGCAGGCGCTTGCGCCGAAGCATCCGAAGCTGCTCAGGAGCGTCGTCATCGCGAACTCGTCGGCGCACTATCCCGATGCTGCGCCCTGGCGCACGCGCGTGGAGACGGTGCAGGCGCAAGGCGTGGCTGCCATCGCCCCAGGTGCCGTGGCACGCTGGCTCACGCCGGAATACGTCTCGACGCCGGAAGGCGCCGCAGCCGCGGTGACGCTGCACGACGCCCTGGTGGGTACCGATGCGGCCGGCTACATCGCGAGCTGCAATGCCGTCGCGGCCATCGACTTTCGCGAGAGCAACCGTCGCATCTCGGTGCCGACGCTGGTGATCGCCGGCACGCGCGACGAGGCCACGCCGCCCTCGATGTCCGAGGCGATGGTGGCGGCGATCCCGGGGTCGCGTCTCGCCACGATCGAGGCCGCGCATCTGAGCGCGGTCGAGCGGCCGGTGGAGTTCACTCAGTTGCTCGTGGATTTCTGGCGCAGCCTGTGATGCGCTGCAGCCGCGGCGCTCAACTGCCGCGGTAGGTCGAGCAACTCCACGGCGTGCACAGCATCGGCACGTGGTAGTGCTGTTGCGTGTCGAAGATCGCGAAGCGCACCGGCACCGTGTCGAGGAAGGGCGTGTCGTTCCCTCCCGGCTGGCGCCGGAAGTAGTCACCGACGTGGAAGAGCAGTTCGTATTGCCCGGTGCGGGCCGCGTCGGGCGCCAGCACCGGCTGGTCGGTGCGGCCGTCGGCGTTGGTGGTGATGCTCTTCACCAGTTTCCAGCGGTCGCCTTCGCGCACTGAGAAGTCGATGCGCATGCCGGCGCCGGGACGCCCGGTGCCGCTGTTGAGTACATGGGTGGATATGCCGGCCATGGTCCTTGTCTCCTTATGCTGGTTATGAGCCGCGGTAGTACGAGTAGCCCCACGGCGTGAAGAGGATCGCGAGGTGGATGCGTTCCGCCGGATTGGCGATCAGGAAGCGCACCGGCACCTGCGCGAGGAAGTTCGGCTTGGGCAGCGCCGTGCCGCGCGCCGCGAAATAGTCCTCGACCTGCAGCAGCAATTCGTAGCGGCCGGGCTGGTAGCTTTGGTCGACCAGCAGCGGCTCGTCCGTGCGTCCGCCGCGGTTGGTTTCGAAGCGGCGCAGCACGCGGTAGTCGTTGCCGTCGTGCATCGAGAGCTGCACCTTCATGCCGGCGCCAGGGCTGCCGTTGTGGGTGTCGATCGCGTGCATCGTGAGGCGCGGGCTCAGATTGATCTGCGAGACCGGTGCCGTCGTCAGGCCGGCTGGCGCGTTCTGCGCAGCCGCAGTGCCCGCGGCCAGGCTACCGAGCGCGAGGCCTGCCGGCAGGAAGGCGCGGCGGGTGAGGGTGGGGGAAGCCATGGTGTCTTGTCTCCTGTCTCTTTGTTCCGCGCTGCTACATCACCGGTGACGCCAGCAGCCGGCCGAGCCGCAGCCGCGTGATGATCGCGATCTGCTCCAGCGCGGCTGCGAGTTCGGTGTCGGTATCCCGTTCAGTGCGCGTGCGCAGCGCCTCGAAGATCTGCGCCCGGGTGTTGGCGAGCACGGCGATCACGAAGGGAAAGCCGTGCTTCGCCGCATACGCGGCGTTGAGCGCGCGCAGCGTCTGCAACTGGTCGCGGCTGAGCGCGTTGAGGCCGGCCTGCTCCGTGGTCGAATGGCCGGTCATGGTGCCGGCCTGGGCCTCCTTGCCCGCCAGTTCCGGATGCATGCGCAGGAAATCGATGCGCACTTCGCGGGACGTTGCGCGCACCACGCCCATCATCGTGCGGTGCAGGTGGTCGATGCTTGCGAAGGGGCGCTCGGCCCACGCACTGGTCGCGACCCACGGCGAGTGTTCGAACACACCGCCCAGCGCGGCGACGAAGCGCACGCGGTCGAGCTGGTTGATGTCGGCCAGCGTCAATGCCGGCGTTTCGAAAGCAAGTACGGCGCTCATCGGGCCACCGCCTTCTTCACGAAGCGCGGCACGAACGCGATGATGAGGATCGCGGCGCAGATTTCGACGGCAGCCACGATGAAGAGACCCGGCGAGAGCAGGCCGGTCGACGCCTTGATGGCGCCCAGCATGGAGGGCGCGCCGAAGCCCGCGAGATTGGCGATCGAGTTGATCAGGGCTACGCCGCCCGCTGCGGCGGCGCCGGCGAGGAAACGGCCCGGCAGCTGCCAGAAGACGGGGATCGCACTCATGGTGCCGACGATGGCAAGGGTCTGTGCGGCCAGCGCGAGCATTGGGCTCTGCTTCATGAAGAGCGCGGTGAGTGCCAGGCCGACTGCGCCGAGCGCCGCCGCGAAAGCGCAGTGCAGTCGGCTCTCCTGATGGCGATCGGAGTGCAGGCCGTTGTAGATCATGCCGACCGCGCCGCAGAGGTACGAGAAAGCCATGATCCAGCCGACGGTCGCGGGATTGGTGAAGCCCACTTCCTTGACCACCGACGGGCCGAAGAAGGTCAGCGACGAGTTGGCCGCGATGATGCAGAAGAAGATCAGGATCAGCAGCCACATGCGGCGGTCCTTCAGCGATGCGATGAGGCTCTCTTCGCGATGGCCGAGCGCCTTGCCGTCGCGCGCCAGGTCCTCGTGCACCAGGCGGCGCTGTTCGGCCGAGAGCCACTTGGCCTGCTCGGGGCGGTCGGTCAGGTAGAACCAGGTCACGAAGCCGGCGATGACCGAGGGCACACCTTCGATGAGGAACACCCACTGCCAGCCCGACCAGCCGTTCAGGCCGTGCAGGTTGTTCATGATGCTGCCGGCCAGCGGGCCGCCGAGAACACCCGCGATCGCCGACGCCGACATGAAGATGCCGAACGCCTTGGCGCGCCGCTCGCTCGGGTACCAGTAGGTCAGGTACAGGATGATCCCGGGATAGAAGCCGGCCTCGAACACGCCCATGAGGAAGCGCAGGAAATAGAACATTGCCGGCGTCTTCACGAACATGGTCGCGACGCAGACGATGCCCCAGCCGATGGTGATGCGCATGATCGTCTTGCGCGCGCCGATCTTCTGAAGCAGCAGGTTCGACGGCACCTCGAAGAAGAAGTAGCCCAGGAAGAAGATGCCGGCGCCGAGGCCGTAGACCGCTTCGCTCCAGCCCAGTTCGTCGAGCATGGTGAGCTTGACGAAGCCGACGTTGACGCGGTCGATCCAGGCCAGCACCCAGAGCGCGAAGATGAAAGGAATGATGCGCCAGGTGATGCGGCTGTATGCCGCGTCGAGCGCGCTGGGCGCAGCGGTGGGCGCTGCGCGTTGCGGGATTTCCAGGGTGGCCATGAACAAACTCCTTGGCGGGTCAATGAGGGTCTCGAAGGGGTCTGGGGATTGGGCCAGCCGACACCCCGACCTGTCGATACCGCCGCGGCATGCGAATCGCTATAGACTGCATCGGACATATCGATAGACAGCGACTACGGGAAAACACCATGCAACGCGGCGTTGATCTGCTCGACGGTCATCTGCTGCGCGTGCTCGCCACGGTGGTGGAAGAGCGCAGCGTGTCGCGTGCCGCTGCACGTCTGCGACAGACGCAGCCAGCGGTGAGCGGCTCGCTCAAGCGCTTGCGCGAGATCTTCGGAGATGCACTGTTGGTGCGCGACGGCACGACCATGGTGCCGACCGCCCGTGCAGCGGGACTTGCGAGTCAGGCGCGACGGGCGTTGAGCGAGCTGGAGGCACTGCTGGTCGAGCCCGATGAGTTCGTGCCGGCCCACGCGGAGCAGCGCTTCCGCATCGCATCGCCCGACTACATCGCGCCTTCGTGGATCGCGCGCCTCGCGCAGCACGTGGGCATCGAGGCGCCTCATTGCCGCATCGAGCTTCGTGCGCTCGGCCCCACCTTCGACTTCGAACGGGCGCTCGGCGATGACGAACTCGACCTCGTCATCGGCAACTGGCCTTCGCCACCCGAGCACCTGCACATCTCCTTGTTGCTGGAAGACGAGTTGGTCTGCCTGATGGCGCGTGACCATCCGTTGGCGCAGGGCGCGACGCAGGTCAGCGAGGCGGACTATCTGACTGCGGGGCACGTCGTGCCGGTCCCGTATGCGATGGCGCAGCGCGGCGTGGTCGAGACCTACCTCGGCGAGCGGCGTCTCGGGCGCGATGCGCGCGTGCAGGTGCCTTACTTCGGACTGGCTCCGTCGATCGCGGCCAGCACGCAGCTCATCTTCACGACGGCGCGCCATTTCGCCGAGTACCACGCGCACCTGTTGCCGCTGGCGTTGCTGAAGGCGCCGGACGGTTTTCCGCGCATGCGCTTCTATCAACTCTGGCACGACCGTGTGCACCATTCGCCGGCGCACCGTTGGCTGCGCGGCCTGGTGGCGCAGTTCGGTCGGGAACTGGTCGATCGCGAAGGCGCAAAGCCTGTGGGGTGATCGCCGCCGCGACGGTTGAAAGTTGGACGGGCGGCCTCATCATTCGTCCCATGCCTACCCAACTTCAAATCGATTTCGTATCCGACGTGTCCTGCCCGTGGTGTGCCGTCGGCCTTGGTGCGCTCGAAGCCGCTCTCAGGAACGTTGCGCCGGACGTGACTGCCGAACTGCGCTTTCAGCCTTTCGAGCTGAACCCGCAAATGCCCCGCGAAGGCCAGGACGCCTTCGAGCATCTGAACCAGAAGTACGGCTCCAGCCGCGAGCAGCAGGCGCAGGCGCGTGAAGCGATCCGTGCGCGAGGCGCGGCCGTCGGCTTCGAGTTCAGGCGTGAAGGGCGCTCGCGTGTCTACAACACTTTCGACGCGCACCGACTGCTGCACTGGGCCGAACTGGAGGATGTGGCGAAGCAGGTCGCATTGAAGAAGGCGCTGCTCAAGGCATGCCATACCGATGGCGAGAATCCGTCAGACCCTGCGGTGCTGGTGCGCCTCGCGAGTGAGTCTGGGCTTGACCCGCAAAGGGCGCGAGCAATCCTCGATAGCGATGAGTTCGCAGGCGAGACTCGTGAGCGCGAGCGGCTCTACACGGATGCCGGGATTCATTCGGTGCCGGCCATCATCATCAACAACCAGCATCTGATCTCCGGTGGCCAGCCCGTAGAGGTCTTTGAACGCGCCTTGCGCCAGATTGCTGGCGCTGCCCCTTCTAATCTCGCTGTCGCTTGACTGGCTAGTTCTTCAGGCGGCGTGCCCTGTGCCGGCCGACGACGCTGAGACGTTGGGGTTGAGCCAAGAGTCAGTCCGGCAACAGCAGAGAACGCTGCCCCTCCACTGTCTCCCGCAAGAAATCCCAAGTCGCCTTCATCCGTGCCAAGTGCCGAGTCTCAGCAGGTACAGACATCCAGAACGTGCGCGTGAAGTTGGCTTCATCCGGCAGCACCCGACGCAATGACTTGTCGCGTTCGGCAATGAATGCCGGCAACACCGCGATCCCCGCGCCCGCCAACGTAGCCTGGTGCTGTGCCAGGATGCTCGTGCTGCGCAGCGCAAATGAATCCGGCCTGTAGAGTTCGTCGAGGTACTGCAGCTCCTTGCTGAAGAGCAAATCGTCCACATAGCTGATGAAGGTGTGCCCGCGCAAATCGTCGCGCGTGCGAATCGCTCCGTGTTTCGCCAGATAGGGCTTCGATGCGTACAGGCGCAGCACATAGTCCGTGAGCTTGGTCACCACCACCGGTCCGCGCGCTGGCCGTTCGAGCGAGATCACGATGTCCGCTTCGCGCCGCGACAGATGCACCAGCCGAGGCATTGCCAGCAGATCGATCACCAGCTTCGGATGCTGCTGGGCGAACAGCGCGAGATGCGGCGCCAACACGATCGTGCCGAAGCCTTCCGTCGCGCCGATCCGCACCAACCCCGACAACCCTTCGTCCGACGTAGGCGTCGCGCTCTCGACCGTGAGAAACGCACTCTCCATCGCCTCCACCTGCGGCTGCAGCCGGCGGCCCGCTTCCGTCAGCCGATGCCCATCCGCCTCGCGCGAAAAGAGGGCCGTGCCCACCTGCTTCTCCAGCGCCTGGATGCGCCGCGCCACCGTCGTGTGGTCGACCGCCAGCCGCCGCGCAGCGCCGACCAGCGTGCCCGAGCGCGCAAGCTCCAGAAAGTAGCGCAGGTTGTCCCAATCCATGATGTGCAATTATGCAGATCGCGGGTGCGTATTTGTCTATTGCTAATGCAAAAGTGCAAAGCTAGCATCCCCCTCCTGCACCCCCCAATCAGGAGACAAAGTACATGGACGCCACCACCACGCCCGCGACCAAAATCGCCACCGTCAAGCTGCTCATCGGCGGCAAGTTCGTCGAATCTAAAACCACCGAGTGGCGCGACATCGTCAATCCGGCCACGCAGGAAGTGCTCGCCAAAGTGCCCTTCGCCACGCAGGCCGAAGTCGACGCCGCCGTGGACTCCGCCAAGGAAGCCTTCAAGACCTGGCGCAAGACCCCCATCGGCGCGCGCGCCCGCATCTTCCTGAAGTACCAGCAGCTCATCCGCGAGAACATGGCCGAGCTGGCCGCGATCCTCACGGCCGAACAGGGCAAGACCTTGCCCGATGCCGAGGGCGACGTTTTCCGCGGCCTCGAAGTGGTCGAGCATGCATCGGCCATCGGCAACCTCCAACTCGGCGAGATGGCCAATAACGTCGCCAACGGTGTCGACACGTACACGCTGCTGCAGCCGCTCGGCGTCTGCGCAGGCATCACGCCTTTCAACTTCCCCGCGATGATCCCGCTGTGGATGTTCCCGATGGCGATCGTCACCGGCAACACCTTCGTGCTCAAGCCCTCCGAGCAGGACCCGATGGTCACGATGCGCCTGTGCGAACTCGCGCTCGAAGCCGGTATCCCGGCCGGCGTGCTCAACGTCGTGCATGGCGGGGAGGCCGTGGTCAATGCGATCTGCGACCACAAGGACATCAAGGCGATCTCGTTCGTCGGTTCGACCAAGGTCGGCACGCACGTCTACAACCGCGCCACGGTCGCCGGCAAGCGCGTGCAATGCATGATGGGCGCGAAGAACCACGCCATCGTGATGCCCGACGCCAACAAGGAGCAGACGCTCAATGCGCTGGCCGGTGCGAGCTTCGGCGCCGCGGGTCAGCGCTGCATGGCCGTGTCGGTCGCGGTGCTGGTGGGCGATGCGCAGAAGTGGGTGCCGGATCTGGTCGCGAAGGCGAAGACGCTGAAGATTGGCGCCGGTACCGAGAAGGGCGTGGACGTCGGCCCGCTGGTGTCCTGCGCGGCGTACGACCGCGTCAACGGCCTGATCGAACGCGGCTTGGCCGATGGCGCGACGCTGGCACTCGATGGCCGCAAGCCCACCGTCCCCGGCTACGAGAAGGGCAACTTCGTCGGCCCGACGGTGTTCGCCGACGTCAAGCCTGGGATGACCATCTATGACCAGGAAATCTTCGGCCCTGTACTGTGCCTGGCGAACGCCGACAGCATCGACGAAGCGATCGAGTTGATCAACGCCAACCCGAACGGCAACGGCACCGCGATCTTCACGCAGTCGGGCGCGGCGGCGCGTCGCTTCCAGGAAGACATCGACGTGGGGCAGGTCGGCATCAACGTGCCGATCCCGGTGCCGGTGCCGATGTTCTCGTTCACCGGTTCGCGCGCATCGAAGCTTGGCGACCTGGGTCCGTACGGCAAGCAGGTCATCATGTTCTACACGCAGACCAAGACGGTGACCTCGCGCTGGTTCGACGACAGCACGGCGCACGGGCTCAACACGACGATCAGCCTCAAGTAAGCTCGTCCGCATGGACTTCGAGCTAACTGAAGAGCAGCGGGCCTTTGCGCACACGGCGCGCGAATTCGCCCAGGCCGAATTCGCGCCGCATGCCGCCCAGTGGGACGCGGAAGCGATCTTCCCCAAGGACGCGATCGCGAAGGCCGGCGAGTTGGGTTTCTGCGGGCTCTATGCGCCAGAAAGCATCGACGGCCTGGCGTTGCCGCGCCTCGATGCGACGCTGGTGTTCGAGGAGATGGCGGCGGTGGATCCGTCGACCACCGCCTTCATCACGATCCACAACATGGCGACGTGGATGCTTGGCACATGGGGCGGCCCCGCGGTGCGCGAGCGCTGGGGCGCGGACCTGACCAGCGGTCGCAAGCTGGCCTCGTACTGCCTCACCGAACCGGGCGCCGGATCCGACGCCGGTTCGCTCAAGACGCGCGCCGAGCTGCAAGGCGATGAGTACGCCATCAACGGTGGCAAGGCCTTCATCTCGGGCGCGGGTTCGACCGACGTGCTGGTGCTCATGGCGCGCACGGGCGGTGGCGGCGCGAACGGCATCTCCGCCTTCGCGGTGCCGGCGGACGCGCCGGGCATCAGCTACGGCAAGAAGGAACACAAGATGGGCTGGAACAGCCAGCCCACCCGCACCATCAATTTCGACAACGTGCGCGTGCCGGCGGAGAACCTGCTGGGCAGCGAAGGCGAGGGCTTCCGCATCGCGATGAAAGGCCTCGATGGCGGGCGGATCAACATCGCGACATGTTCGGTCGGCGCCGCGCAGGGGGCGCTCGATGCGGCCCGTCGCTACCTGCACGAGCGTCAGCAGTTCGGCAAGCCCCTGGCGAGCTTCCAGGCGCTGCAGTTCAAGCTCGCCGACATGGCGACCGAACTGGTCGCCGCACGCCAGATGGTGCGGCTCGCCGCGAGCAAGCTCGACGCGGGCCATGCCGACGCGAGCACCTATTGCGCGATGGCCAAGCGCTTCGCCACCGATGCCGGCTTCAACGTGTGCAACGATGCACTGCAACTGCACGGCGGCTATGGCTACCTGAGCGAATTCCCGCTGGAGCGGCTGGTGCGCGACGCGCGCGTGCACCAGATCCTCGAAGGCACCAATGAAATCATGCGCGTCATCGTCGCCCGCAAGCTCCTCGAGGGCGACAGCGACATTCGATGAACCTGCCAAGAAACATGACTGACCCCGTCGTCCTCTTCAAAGAAATCAAGGCATCCAACCGCAAGCGCTTCGGCGTCGCCACCCTCAACGCGCCCGCTTCGCTCAATGCGCTGTCGGTGGAAATGGTGCGGCTCCTCATTCCCCAGCTGCGCGCATGGGCGCAGGACGAAGGCGTCGTCGGCGTGCTGTTGGACGCGAGTGGCGAGAAGGCCTTCTGCGCCGGCGGCGACCTGCGCCAGCTCTACCAGACGCTGCTCGAATGTGGGCCTGCGCGCAACACCTACGCCGAGAGCTTCTTCAGCGAGGAGTACGAACTCGACCACCTGATCCACACCTTTCCGAAGCCCTTCCTGTGCTGGGGCCACGGCATCGTGATGGGGGGCGGCGTCGGCCTCATGGCGGGCGCCTCGCACCGCGTCGTGACCTTGCAGAGCCGCATCGCGATGCCCGAGATCAGCATCGGCCTCTACCCCGATGTGGGCGGCAGCTGGTTCCTGCGTCGCACGCCGGGCCGGGTCGGGCTGTTCCTCGCGCTCACGGCGGCGCCGCTCAACGCGGCGGATGCGATCTTCTGCGGCCTGGCCGACATCGTGGTGCCGCAGGAGCGCAAGTCGCAGTTGCTGGAAGCCATCTCCGCCCATGCGTGGAAGGGCGAAGCCAAGGTCGACCGGGCCGCACTGTCGCGCCTTCTCGCGCAGGCCGGTGAAGGCGCAGAGAAGCAGCCGTCCAAGGTGCGCGAGCATTTCGACACCATCAACGAACTCATGGCCGGCGACGACCTGCTCGACATTGCGAGGCGCCTGCACGAACTGAAGTCCGACGATCCTTGGCTGCAGAACGCCGCCAAGACCTTCGCCAAGGGCGCGCCCAGCTCGGCCGCCCTGTCCTTCGAACTCTGGCAGCGTGTGCCGCGCATGTCCTTGGCCGAAGTGTTCCGGCTGGAGTACTGGGCCTCGCTCGGCTTCTGCGCCCACAAGGATTTCGCGGAAGGTATCCGCGCAGTGCTGATCGACAAGGACCGCACTCCGCGCTGGAGTCCGGCGACGCTCGAAGAGATCACGCCGGAGTTCATCGAAGACCACTTGCGGGTGCGCGCCGAAGGCCCGCACCCGCTCGCCGCGCTCGTCTGAGCCGACCTCACAAAACCAACGGAGACACTCACATGAAGATCGCATTCATCGGACTGGGCAATATGGGCGGCCCGATGGCATTGAACCTGCATAAGGCCGGACATGCGGTCAGCGCCTTCGACCTGTCGGCGGACGCATGCAAGAAGCTCGGCGCGGACGGCGTAGCCATCGCCAAGTCCGCGGCCGACACGCTCACGGGTGCCGAGGTGGTGATCAGCATGCTGCCCGCGAGCCAGCACGTCGAGGCGCTCTACCTCGGCAGCGACGGCAAGCCGGGGCTGCTCGAAAGCATTCCCGCCGGCACGCTGGTGATCGACAGCAGCACCATCGCCGCCGCGACCTCCCGCAAGGTGGCCGAGGCAGGCGCGAAGCGTGGCGTGGCCGTGATCGATGCGCCCGTGTCGGGCGGCACCGGCGGTGCCATCGCCGGCACGCTGACCTTCATGGTCGGTGGTTCGGAAGCCGACCTCGAACGCGCCCGGCCCGTGCTCGAGAAGATGGGGGCCAACATCTTCCACGCCGGTGGTGCAGGCGCAGGCCAGACGGCGAAAATCTGCAACAACATGCTGCTCGGCATTCTGATGATCGGCACGTCCGAGGCCATCGCGTTGGGCGTTGCCAACGGGCTTGATCCCAAGGTTCTGTCCGAGATCATGCGGCGGAGTTCGGGCGGCAACTGGGCCCTCGAGAAGTACAACCCGCTGCCCGGCGTGATGGAGGCTGCTCCGGCCTCCAAGGGCTATGCCGGCGGCTTTGGCACCGACCTGATGCTCAAGGATCTGGGGCTCGCCCAGGAGAACGCCGCCGCAGTGCGCGCCGCCACGCCGCTGGGCGGACTGGCGCGCAATCTCTATGCCGCGCACAGCCTGGCCGGACATGGCGCGCTCGATTTCTCGAGCGTCATCAAGCTTGTGCAGCCCAAGTCAACTTGATGCGCGGGGTTGCAGGGAGCGACTAGGCGTCACCTCGCCCGGCGCGAATTGAACACTGCAGTGAGCAAGGTCTGCCAGTCAGCACCCTCGGGCCTGCGCGCCAACACCGGGTTCAGTCGACCGTCGATCAACAACATGGCGAAGCCGTGCACCAGCGACCACGCCGCGACCATCGTCGCGCTTTGATCGGGAGTGACCGGCGCACCCGCTTCCTGCGACAAACCAAGGCGCCCGGCAGCGGCACCGGCCAGCGCCTGTCGGGCCAGCTCGATCGCCTCTCGCAAGGCGGGCCGCTCCATGTCGAGTCGCTCGCTGCGAAACATCAGCAAGAACATCGCCGGATGCTCGCGCGCGAAGGCGACATAGGCGTGGCCGATGGATTCGAATCGCTCAGGCGAGGCGACGGCATGGCCAGCAGCCGCCAGCTGCAGCGCATCGGCGAACTGGCGAAAGCCTACTGCCGCCAGCTCGCTCAACAAGCCGGTCAGGTCATCGAAGTGATTCTTGGGCGCCGCGTGCGAGACACCGGCCGCACGCGCGGCAGCGCGCAACGTCAGACCTTCCAGCCCTTGGCTTTCAAGGATGTCCTGTGCCGCTGCGAGCAGGGCGGCATGCAGCGCGCCGTGGTGATAGGGGGCAGCAAGGGGATTGGGTCGCCCGCGAGATGCAGATGCGGGTTCGCGCCGGGTCTTCGTGGCGGGGGCGGGCATGGCGGGCGTAGGAGGGCGACGGTGCGCGTTGATGTTGACGGCGTCAATTTTACTTGACTTCGCTTCTGAACAGTTTTCCAATTCGAGTGTTGACAGCGTCAATATCAACTCCAAGGAACCTGCAATGACCCAGGAAACCCCTCCCCGGCGCGTGAACGGCGCCCCGATCACCTTCGAGGCCGAAGCCGCCTTCTTGCCAATCGTGGGCCAACTGCCCGCCGGCCTGAACGGCACGCTGTACCGAAACGGCCCGAATCCCCAGTTCCCGAGCGCCGATGCGCACCTGTTCGGCGGCGACGGCATGTTGCATGCCTTCGAACTGGCGAACGGGCGCGCGAGCTATCGCAACCGCTGGGTCCGCACTGCCCACTGGAAGGCCGAGCACCAGGCCGGCCGCCGTCTGTTCGACGGCTTCGGGCTACCCAAAGAGGGTGATGGCGCTGCTGCGGGAGTAGCGGACGAGGGCGTCGCCAACACACATGTCGCATGGCACGCGGGTCGGCTGCTCGCATTGGAAGAAGCTCACCTGCCGATCGAGATCGATCCCGTCACGCTCGCCACGCGTGGGCCTTTCGACTTCGGTGGTGGGTTGAATGGCCCCTTTACCGCACACCCCAAGACCGATCCGGTGACCGGCGAGATGCTCTTCTTCGGCTACGGCACCACCGGGCCGCTGTCCAGCGGCATGACCTACGGTGCCATGGATCCGGCAGGCCATGTCACGCGATTCGATTGCTTCGAGGCGCCGTACGCGAGCATGGTGCACGACTTCGCCGTGACCGAGGGCCACGTGCTGTTCCCCGTGCTGCCGCTGTCGGCCAGCATGGCCCGCGCGCAGCGGGGCCTGCCGCCTTTCGCGTGGGAGCCTGAACTCGGCGCTCGCGTCGGCGTGATGCCGCGCGACGGCCGCGTCGAGGACATCCGCTGGTTCGAAGGCGATGCTGGCTATGTCTTCCACGTGATGAATGCATGGGAGGAGCAGGACGACAAGGGCGCCCACCGCATCGTGGCCGATGTGATGCGCTACGACGAACCGCCGCTGTTTCCTTATCCCGATGGCCGGCCGACCGATCCGCAGCGCAGCGTGGCACGACTGTGCCGTTGGACTTTCGATCTCTCGGCACCCGGCAACCGATTCGAACAGCAGCCGCTGGACGACCTCGCGGGCGAGTTTCCGCGCATCGACGAACGCCGAGCCGGATTGCCTTACCGCCACGGCTGGTACGCCTGCCAGCGTGAGGCTCGCTACGGCGCGGGCAACGAAGGCCTGGCGCACTACGACGCCGTGACGGGCCATCGCACGCTGCATTACCTGCCGCCGGGCGATCGCGTGTCCGAGCCTGTGTTCGTCCCGCGAGCGCCGGATGCGCCAGAAGGCGAGGGCTGGTTGCTGGCGACCGTCTACCGCGCGGCCGAATGCCGCAGCGACCTGGTGGTCTTCAATGCGCAGGCGCTGGTCGATGGTCCGATCGCCACCGTTCAGCTTTCACACCGGGTGCCCTCCGGCTTTCACGGAAGCTGGCTGCCTGCCCGTGGCTGATGCCGGCTTCGGCGGCGGTTCAGAAGGCCAGTGTCGGATTGCGCCGTGCTTCGTCTCGCCGACGCTCCTCTCGCACGAGGTCGCAGCGCGGGTGCCTCGTGTATTCCGGCTTGTCGCAATGCGCGGCTTCGCAACGGGCGGCAAAGATGAAATTGAGAGTCTCGCATCCGGCCCTGGGATCGAGTGCCATTGCGCGAGCGGGCGGGGCGGCGCGCGGCGGCTGCCTCCGCTCGGGCGAAGGGGGCGGCGGAGCGGACACGACCGGAGGGTGCACCGGCGCCGCGGCCGGACCTGGTGGAACCTCGACTTCTCCCGCGGCCAATGAGGTGCCGAGCGGCACGGGCTCCAGAGGCTTGGCCGGCTCCCGCACCTTTGGCGCCGCCGTGACAGTTGCCGTTGGCGGGCCGGACGGGGCAACAGGCGCTGCGCGCAGAACCTTCGCCGTTTCCGGTGCATGCAAGGGTACTTTGCGTGTCACATAGGCAAACCAGCCGAGGAAGCCGAGCGCAATAGCGAGTATCAGCACGCCGATGTGAATCCAGAACCTGCGCATTTCGGCAGACATCATGATGCGGCCCGGGCCGTCCGCAGCGTCCGCAGCGTCGGCAGCGTCGGCAGCGAACGACTCGCCACCCGCCTGCCTCAGCTTCATCGAATCCAGCAAAGAAGGTCCAGTGGCCGCGAAGGTAGGCAACTTGCGCGCGCAGCCATGGCAGAACATCGCGGCGTCGCGGTTTTCGGTATTGCAGACAGCGCAAATCACCGGCATTAGTTGCTCTCCAGAAGCGTGAAAACGCAATCCTTCGAATTTGCGCATTCCGGCGGTGCGATGTCTGCCAGCGGCCGCCTACTTTTTGCCCGTGGTCGCGGTCAGGTCGGTCATCGTGAATTCGACAGATGCGTAGACTCTACGCACATTCTCCGAATCCGGATCCCGTCATGAATCGCGTCAGCCCGACTTGCCGCGGGCGGCCTTCTTTTCGGCGCGTGGAGCGTCCGCGCTGCCGGGACCACCGGCGCTGTGCAACTGGTCGAGCCCCAGCAAGGCATCGACATACGACATGAACCGGCTCAGGTACTCCGGCGACACGTCGCGCATCAACCGGAGCGATCGGTGCACGAGATGGTGCGAGTTGAGCGGGCCGGCATTCTGCGGCACCGTCGCCTGGGATTGAGTCAGCCGTCGATCGGCGCTGAGCCGCGACCAGGTGCTTCTGAACTGCGTGAGCGTCTTCAGTTCATCCCTTGTCGCCGGATCGTCACCCAGCGGCGAAGCATGTTGGCCGATGTGATCGACGAGCGCTCCGAGCGCGCCGCGCTGGCGCTGCACCTTCGCGTTCTGCTTCGCGGTGCCACCGTCGGAGGGCGGGGCCTTTTCGAGATCCCCGGCATACGCCGCAAGCAGTCTGGCGACCTTGCCGTCGAGGATCCGCCGCGCTTCACCACGGTGCGTGGCGGACCGCTTGGCCAGGGCCTCGATGAAACGAAAGCGGACGGGGTCGAAGCGATGATCGCCACGGCGGCGCCGTGCGTCGATCATCGCGAGGGCGTCGCTCGCTTCGTCGCTACTCACGGGAATTCACGTGGGAGTTGGAAGGCCTCGGCGTGGGCGCCATCTCGACTCGCCGATTCTTCGACCGACCTTCGGCATCGGCATTCGACGCCACTGCCTGCTCGGAGCCGAACGCTGCGGCAAAGACCGAGGACGATGGGATGCCTTCTTCGATCAGCGACCGCGTCACCGTCAGGGCGCGTTGTGCGGACAATTCCCAGTTGTCGGCGAACTGGCGGTTGCCTCCGCGCACCTGCCGGTCGTCGGTGAAGCCGCTCACCATCAGGATTTCGTCGCGGGCCTGCAGGTATGCGGCCAGCGGCCCGGTCAGGCTCCTCAGCAGTTGCCGGCCTTCGGGCTGAAGCTCGGCGGAGTTGACCGCGAACAGCACGCTTCCGCTGATGCCGATGCGCCCGTTGTTCAATGTCACCCGGCCTGCCGCCAAAGGCCCGGCCAGTGCTTTTTCGAGTGCCTGCAGACGCTGCGCCGCCTCTTGCCGCTGCTTGACCTCGGCCTCCAGCTTGGTCGAGAGATCCAGTTGCATGCCGACCACGCACACCAGGATCAGCACGAAGGCCCCCAGCAGCCCCGACATCAGGTCGCCGAAAACGGCCCATACGGGCACGGTCGGCTCCACGCCGGCGTCGAGCTCCTCTGTCATCACGCTTCGCTGCCTGCCGTTGAACGGTTGCTGGCGAGTTGCTGCAGGTCCTCGACGATCTGCTTTTGCGACATGATGCTCAGGTCGATGACTTCACGCGCCTGCGCCACGTAGTAGTCCAGTTGCTCGTCACTGCGCGCGATGGACTTGCTGAGCGCACCTTCGATGCGCTGCAGATGCGTCACCAGCTTGTCGTTCGAATCGCTGAACAACTGCACGCCGAAGCCGAATGCCTCCCCGAGGCTCGCCACTTCGACGGCGCTGCCGGTGATGTGTGCGGCGACCTCGGCCATCTTCCCGGTTTCCGCCTCGACCTTGTCGTTGAAGCGCGTGCCGACACGGTCCATCAGTTCCGCCGACGCGCCGACCAGCGCATCGATGGCCGAGCGCTGTTCGGTGGAGGCATGGTTCACGGCGCTGAGCAGAGTCTCCAGCGTTTCGAGAATGCGGCTGCGCTCCTCCAGCATCGCGTTGTCGCGCGCCATGCTGTCGGACAGCTTCTGGCGCAGTTCGGCGATGACTTCGGCGGCGGCGCGAGGCGCTTCCGAAGCGGCTTGCATGAGCTGGGCGATTTCGGCGATCGTGTTTTTCGCGTGCGCCTCGGATTGCGTGGAGATGTCGCGCGCGGTCTCGGCCAGCGTCCTGCAGATTTCGTGCTGCTGGCTCTCGGTGCGCGCGCCCGCCTGCTGCCATTCTTGCTGGAGCGATGCGGCCATGGCCGCAAGCGCCTGGGTCCAGGCGCCCAGGCGTTGCGCGTCGCGCGACGCCATCTCCGTCTGGAGGGTCGCGTGCGCCTCGTCGACCGTGCGCAAAAGCGAAGTCGAATGCTGCTCGAAGGTCGCCGCAGCCGCTGCCAGGGCGCCTTGCGTGCCCTTCGACAGGTTCTCGCTCACGCGCTCGTGCTGCGCCAGGGCGTTGCCCCAGGTGTCTGACACGCTGCCGACCGCGGTCTCCAGGCGGGCAGAGACGCCGTCCACGAGCGATGCCGAGCGCTGTTCAAAAGTCTCGGCGAAGCGGTCGAGCGAGGTGCGCAAATCCCTGGACAGCGCTTCGCTCGTGCTCTGATGCCCCGCGAGCGCGGTCTTCCAGAGGTCCGCCACCGTGGCGGTGCTGGCCTCGAAGCGGCTCGACAGGCCATCCAGTTGCCGTTGCACGCCGTGCTCGACGGTGTGGTGCAGCGAGGTGGCTTCGCGCGCGATGCTCGCCATCGTCGCTTCGACGACCGGCTGGATCGTCGCGCTCGCGGCCCGGGCGCTTTCGGTCAGGCTCTCCTTCAGTGACTGGTCGACGGAGGAGGCAAGGGTGGCGTATGCGGCCTCGGCCTTGTCGTGGAAAGTGTCCTGGTTGGTGATCAGTCGTTCGTTCAGCGCCTGGCTCTGCCGCTCCATCGTCGCCATCATGGCCTGCAGCCGGTCGATCAGTGCGGGCATCAGCTGACCCTGCTGCTGCAGCAGCTTGAAGGATTCCTCGCGCTGGTGGGCCTGTGAGAAGACGCGCAAGGTGCTCGCGATCCGCGTGTCGAGCAACTGCGCGGTCTGGATTCTGTCGCGCCGGCACAGGGCGGAGACAAGGCCCAGCATCGCAGACGCGGCCACGCCGGCCAGCGAGGTGCCGAACGCCACGCCCAAGCCCTTGACGGGTGCAGCCAAGGAGGCGCGCATGCCTTGCAGATCCGATGCGTTTTCGAGCGCCGTCCCGGTGCCGTTCAGCGTGACGACCATGCCGACGAAGGTGCCCAGCATCCCGAGTAGCACCAGCAGCCCTGCGAGGTAAGGCGTCAGGGCCGGGCCCGGCAGGCCGACGCGCTCACCTTCGACGCGCAGGCGCACTGCATTCCGCAAGGAGGGATGCAGCTGGTCGAGCCATGGGCCCAGGCTCGCCGGGGGCGCGGTCAAGTCCGCGACGGCATGCGTCAAGCCGGACGTGGCTTGGTGGAAACGATGCAGCTCCAGCGCGCCCATCAGGTAGAAGGCACCGATGAGCACGGTGATCGCCAGCGCCAGCGGGTTCGAGCCGATGTAGCCGACGCCGACCCAGCAGACGGCGGCCAGGCCGACGAAGAAGGCGGTGAAATGAAGAAATCTGGTCATGAAGGCCTGGTTAACTCACGCGAAGGGCTTCGAGCAGCCCTTCGACCGGTTGAAATCGAATGTCCAATTCAGCGAGCAACACGCCTTGCATGTCCTTGCGGAACACATCCAGCCACGCGCCGGGGTGAACCCCGCCGACGGACTCGGCCGCGGTGACTGCGGCGACCTGCGCTGTCTCGTCGGCCTTGCGCAAGCGCTTGAAGTGCTTTTCGAGCAATGAGGGCACGGTCGACAGCAAGCGGTGCTCATGCACACCCAGCGCCTGCTCCATGACGGCGTCCACCGCGGCCAGACGGGCCATTGCCGGCGATCCGGCCGCCAGCCTGGCTCGCAGGCGCTCGCGCAGGGGGCCGACGCTCGCCTCCATCGCCTGTTGCCGGGAGAGGTAGCGCTGGCGGTAAGGCGAGAAGTCCGCCGCCGCTTCCATCGGCGCGGCGATGGCGTGCACCAGGGTGGCGCGCGCGCGGGTGCATTCGCTTTCTTCGGCGCTCAGGGGAACTCGTGCGCCGGAGGGCGCCGTCGCGGGACCGCCATCCAACGCCCCGGCCAGGGAGATGGCGTCGGTCCAGCTGACCCACTGACTCAATCGATCCGCGAAGGCTTGTTTGGGTTCGGGGACGCCGGTGTCGGCCAGCCGAGCGAGCAAGCGAATGAGCGCCGAGCCGGTGAAACCTGTGCGCCGTGACACTTGCACCATGCTGCCAAATTGGATAAACCCGGCAGTCTACACTGCCCGGCTCGCCGCACGACTTGTTACCGCCTGCAGATGCCGAGCACCAGTTCCTGCTCGGTGCAGGGGCGGGCAGGCGCTGGCGCCCTGGTCGAAGTCGGCGTGCCAAAGCCGCTCTGGCCGGCAATGCACGCACGCAAGCGCTTTTCCATCGGGCCGTAGTAGCGCCACCCCTGGCTCAGCGCAGGGAGCTCGAGCTTCACCTGCTTCCACTTGGGATGCCCG
>NZ_JASZYR010000024.1 GCF_030316855.1 Variovorax sp. J22P240 | reverse complement strand
CGACGACTACGAGGCGCTACTGCCCTGGAACATCGCGCTGCCAACCTCGTAGCTCAACCCCTGCACTTGATCTGCGTCGATGAACAGGACGCGGTTTATTGACCGCATACGGAAGACCTGCACCTCCATCGCTTCGATATCCACGGTCGCGAGTACGGCGTCTGCAAGGACGGCGGCCTGTATTTCTCCACTGACGCCCGCGCCGTGGCGATTGGCGACTTGCATCTGAGACGCGGCGAGCGATTCACCTATCAGTATGACTTCGGCGATTGCTGGATTCATGATCTGCGCATCGAGGCGGCCCTAGCGATTGACCGCGCGTTGAGCTATCCCTCGATCCCTCGTGCACCGCTGGACACAGAGCAGCACCGCCCGAGGACTGCGGCGGCCCGCAGGCGTTCATGGCCGACCGATCCGTGTATGCCCTCATCGGCGAGCGCCAATCACGTGAGCTACGGGAGGACCTCATCGATGACATGGACGAGGAGGAACGGGACATCCTGAGCCGATATCACCCTGACCGCTTCAACCGGCGCGCGGTCAACCAAAGGCTCGCAGCCCTGGCATCGCAACCATATTGGAGGTCCGACGATGAAACTCACAATTGAAGTCAACTTCCAACGCCTGAGGCCTGTCACGCGCAGACTGGTGGGAGAGGTATTTCAGAAGCCTGTTAAGCGGCCGAACTATTTCGACGCAACTCTTCGACAGCCGTCTGGTGCATCAACTGCCGATCCGTGTTAGAGCCAACTGCTGCCGAGTCCAGCACACCTTTAACACGGTCTAGAGCGTCTGCCAGGGCTGGATACGAAAGGGAGTCTAGCGCGCCCACCGCAAACTTTAGTGCCTTTATCGCCTGGTATGCGACGAAAGGTTTTTCGGTACGAACTAGCTCAACCAAGAACTCTAGTGATGCTTCATCCGAGAACGTCTGGAGTATTGAGACTGCCGCCAAGCGTTCACCTGGCGATGGACTGCGACACAGCTCTGCAAGTAGCGGATACGACGCGGTAGCAAGAGACTGCAAACTTTTAAAAATCTCTGCTTTGTCCGGGTATCCGATGCGGGCATTCGCTGTCGAGTCTTTTCATAGAGTCTTGCATATGCATGAATCTGTTTGCGCACAATATCCAGCGACGAATCAGAACTAGTCCGGGAAGATTTCTCGGGCTCTTCGTGCTTCGAAATAGACAAGGCGTCTAAGACCAAATCTCGGATTTCCCGTGAAACCTCCTTCAATGCCTCATCAAGAAATTGCGCGGACGCAATAGGCTTTGCATCCCTGGGAATCATTTGCAATGCGCTAAATCTAGATTCTTCCCACATGCATGGCCGCACCAGAATTGGCACCAGCATCGAGCGGCGTTCCTTCACTCTCGTGAACGCAAGCTCCATTTCGACGCCGAAACAGTAATCCGACGCCAGAAAGTCTGGACTTAGTAGGGCGAGGACCAAGTCTGAAGATTCGAGCTGAGTGCTAATTTCCACGTCCCAGTTAATGCCTGGTGCAATCTTGCGATCGTGCCACTCTGTAATCAGTTTTTTCTGCCTAAGCGGCGCGAGAGAAGTTGCAAGTTTTTCTCGAAACTGTTCGTCTCGGTGAGAGTACGAGTAAAAGACATGCAGAGACATATCGTTATCCATATTTTTCTGCATAAGGTAAGCGAAGTTGAAGATTGACAGGTGCGGATGAAATAGCCCCCTGATTCCCCGGTCCCGTCCTATCGCTTATCTTTGTGATAGGAATAGGACTATGAATACGACTAGGCATACGGAGTCGGTGGAAGTGATTTTGAAAGACCAGCGCCGCAGGCGCTGGTCCCTCTCTGAAAAGGCAGCGCTGGTACGGCGCACCTACGAGCCTGGCATGGTCTCGCAGTCACAGATTTACCGTCACAAGAAAGAAAGTAAATCCGGTACTTCGCGAATCCAATGCGTGGAGGGCCGCGTAAGGTGTTGAAACATGAGGAGTTTCGCGCCGCGCTTCTCGACGCCGCTGGACGCATCATGCCCACGAGGTTCTGCCCCAAGCTGGGCAGTGGGGTCCGACTGGTCAACTGGCCGACGTTCGATCAGGTGGCTTCGCCTGGAAGCCGATCCGGCGCTGCTGCGCCTCTGCAAACGCCCTGTTCGCTTGCGTTCTGCATCCAAGCGTCGGCTCGTTGATTTCTGGCACGACAAGGTATTTGCCGACCGCGTCCTGACGTCGACCCCCGCCTCGCCTAACATGTCGAATTCGAAAATCTTCGCCACCGCGTCAATCTGCGGAGAAGATTCGCGTAGCCCAACTCGTGATCTAAGCCCCATCCACAAATTGTGTCGCCTCCCGTCCTTTGATTCGGCTTGATTGCAAGGAATCGCCTTTTGCGCCATCCACGTCGCCGAGCGCAGCACGAGCTCTGGCCCTATTCCCAAGTAATGTTGAAAATCTCAAACTCGACTCCGCTTCGACTGGGAATTGACTCGAATCAGGTCGAACTGCGTTCTTGAATCCAAGCATGTCCACATCACCGTCATTGCCACTGAGATAATTGTCTCTGCCATCTGAGTACCTATACCTCGGGAAATGGCCTCGCTCATTCGTTATTTTGTGTTGAATTGCTAAGGTAAAGTCGGATTCTGCGCCATGCAGGTCGTTAAGTGCATATCGAATTAGCCCCCTATCATTAAAGGCTTGAGCAAAGTTTGGCTTTATTCGAATAGCCTCATTCAAATCGTTCAATGCGGACTCTAGCTTTCCAAGACCATGGTGAGCTAAGCCCCGACGATGATATGCCATCGCGTCATTCGGCTTCAGCGCTATCACCTTGCTAAATTCCCTTACTGCGCCTTTGCTATCCCCCTTTTTATGTCGAGCGGCACCCAAATAGGCAAATGCTGTCGTATGAGTGGGCTGCAATCGGATTGCCTCGCTGAAATCCTGAAGTGCACCGTCAATATCGCCCTCCAGTTGTCGGAGGACGCCGCGACCACAATACGCGTCCGGATCTGAAGGTGCGATCTCGAGCGCGGCGGCAAAATCTTTTCTCGCATTTTCAAAATTCTTAATATCCAACTCGGCATTACCCCTTTGAACGAATGCGCCCGAGAATTCCGGCTTAAGTCGAATGGCTTGACTAAAGGCGTGGATCTTTTCTCGTGAAGAACTCGCCGTGAAACCTTGCTCGAACCAATCTTGCGCCGTCAGTTCGACCTTCTCGACGCTGCGGGCAGTTGCTGCCGCCTCCTGCTGCTCCTTGACCGCCTGCAATGCAGGCTCGGAAGCGGGATGCAGTATTGCGTCGAGCGGAACATTTAGATAGTGCTCGTGAAGGCGCGTCATCGCTGCGTCGAAGTACTCAGGTGGTACCTTCAGCGCGTTGTATCGGGTGAGTGCGGCGAGTTTCCCCGTCAACTGCGACTTTATTGAAGGCAAGCCAAAATCGAAGCTTTCAAGAATAAGGGGAATAATGTTTCGACGATGCTCGAGCGCGTATTCAATTTCACGTCTTAGCCAATCTCCCGGCTCATCGCATCGTTCTAGCGCGGACGGAGTTAACAAAACAAGAAAATGCGCGCGTGATTTAATGTTGTCAAGAATGACGCTTTCAAAATCTCCACTTGCGATTCCTTGAAAATCAAAAAATACGTCGTAACCCGTTCTCGTCAGGTATTGAAACACCGCTAGCGCCCAAGGCACATTTGATCGACGGTAGCTAATGAAAACGGTCTTCTCAACGCGTGCCATGAACATCCCCTTGTTAACAGAGAAGCGATCCGGTTTTCGCTCCCGAGGCGCACGCAGGAACCTACTTGGACAAGCACCAGTTGTCTAGCGCAATCACGCCGCCACGTCCTACCAGTTGATGACGTTCGTGTCGCAGAGCCTGAGCGGCCTGAACTGAAGCGTGAAGACGCACGTCGTACGGCGGACGCGTTGGCGCGGGAAGTCAGCGCCGGGAGCGGTTCAACTGGTGGGTGTGCGATCACTAACCTGTAAATCACGATTGCGGATCCTCGGCGCGGCTCGGTGGCATGAGACTGATTTCTTGAATGCCCTTGGAGCTTGGCCATGCAGCTCAAAATCAGTCTTGCCATCTCCGATGGCGTCGGCGAGTCCGATTTGCTGCCGCTGTTGACCCTAGAACTCGATGCGCGGCCGAGCGTCCAGACTCTGGAGCTGGGCTTGGCGGATGCGAAGGCTTTGCTCGCCCGCCTACAGGCAGAGATCGTCACGCGACAGGTCGAGTCGCAGTCGGCCATGGTCGAGTCGAAACGTTAAGGATTACCATGACATCCACTACCGATGCCTGTTTGGCAGGGTTGTCGTGAGGGTACCGCGCTGGCGACGCTGCGCGTGTTCTTGCAGCGACGCCTCAAACGCGAATTGACGCGCGGCGGCGTCTTCTGCGCTGACCAACTAAAGGTGTAGCCCGTGCTTATCCCGTCCGGCACAACCGCACTGCCACAGAGGGGTCGAGGTCGGCGCACCACCTATCAATGAGCCAGTCGAGTGCGGCCGAGCCTGCGTGAGCTAGCTCCTCGTTCTCTGATCCGGCCCACCGGAGCGACAGGTCGAGAAGTGCTCGTGCCCGTCCCGGCGTGTCGCCGATCTGCTCAGTCCATTCCAAAGCAACTCGCGGATCGGTCTCGGCGAGCTGCGCCACCAGATGAAGCGCAAATTCGACCCGACGGTTTCCATCGTCGATCATTTCGGTCATTTCATGGGCCGCCTGCAGATTCGTGGCCTCTAGGACGCCCGCCACGGACACGAGAGCATCGTCGCGTAGCTGAACGTTCGCAATGGCTGTGGCCAGCTCTGTGGCGGCGTCGGGGTCCGTCGTTGCCAGATTCCCGACGAGGCCTGCAATCACCTGCTCAGTGTCGTAGTTGCGGCGTCCAAGCTGATCGAGCAGCCCGAGCGCAGCGCGGACGTCTGTTCGCCCGATCTCGGCCGCGACCGAGAGCGTAGTATTCACCCGGAGTTCCTCACCGCCAATCCCCTCAGCCAAGCGAATCGCCGTTCCAGGCTCGCGGCCTGCCGTTTCCTGGGCGATGACTGCCAGCGCTTGATCGACCATCGAGCTTGCGTCCGGATCATCAATCGTCGCAGCGGTACTGAAGGCGGACCTCGCCTGCTCTTCACCGTTCGCCGCGCTTCTAGTCGCCGTCAACTTGATCAAATAGATCATGGCTGCGCGGAACTCATCGGCCTCAAGGGAACGAGCAATCACAAGAGCTTGCTCCTCGAGTTCCGGCTGGCCAAGCTCTTTACCGACCCTGCCCAGAGCCACCGCCCGGTCGAAGCCACTGCTCTGCCGGCGCGCTGTTTCGATCGCCTCGTCGCGCAACTCGGGCCGATGGAGCACGTTTGCCAAGCTAGCAAGGGCGACCGCGCGATGGGACTCGGGCTTGACCAGCCGACCAAGTGCCAGCATGTCGTCGGGCTTTGACGTGACCAAGTCGACGCCCGCGGCAAAAAAAAGGTCCCTCGCGTCCGGCGTCCCAGCGATGGCATCTTTCAGGTGGTCGATGAGTCCGAGGTCGGAGGCCAGGATGCGGCTGCCGACATCGAAAAGCAAGGATGGCCCTTGCGAGGCGGGTGGTCGGGCACGCGCCAAGTCAATGGCGTCGGCCGCCAGTTGATGGTGATTCCAGATCGCGGCGACATGGGCGAGGCCTATCGCTCGCTCAGCTGCATCCTGCACATGTCCGAGAGCCGTCGCGGCGACGTCACGGTCGCTGCTTGCGGCCGTGCTGGCGGCCGCAAGCAGAACCTTATCGCGGTCGAAGGGGTTGTCGAGCGAATCCGCGAGCTGCAACGCGAGCTGCGGATCTCTCGCGGCGACCGCGAGGAAGAGATCCCGTCGGACGGGCTGCGTCCACGATGCCGCCTTCAGACCGATCGTGACTTCGTCGGCTTCCTCCACCAGGTCACGCCGAAGCAGTTTGACACCGAGCGTCGCAAGAAGCTTGGACCGGATCGAGGCGTCGCCGATCGACCGCACGAGATCGACCGCAGTTGAGGCATCGCGTTCGGATACAAATTGAACGAACCGACCGACCGGGCCCGACCCCGCGTCGAAGCGACCGAGTGCGTCCCAGGCCTCGACGATCAAGCCAGCGCTTCCGCACTCCAGTGCCATCCATTCGGCAACGTCCGTCCGAAAGTCGGATTCAATCGCCGGAATTGTCGCAAACGCAGCTCGCGCGAGGGCCGGGTCCCGTTCGAGCGCGGCAACCGCCGAGAGGCCGCATCCGCGTTGGACGGGGTCGGCAAGCGATTCGACGAAAGAGATGGCGGAGGCCGGCGTTGTGGACGAAGCGATCGATCGCGCGCAGGCGGCAATCACGCGACCGACACCGAGGCGACCACCGTCGTTTCGACTGAACGACATCTGCGCCTCGACGCGGAGGGGCGGCAGGTCATATATCAGTTCCTGGCGGATCCCAAAGTACCTGTTTTCGAAAGGCGACTCCATCTCGTTAAGGTCATGAACCAGCCGTCCGATTCGGACAAGATCGCCCGACAGGGCAAGCAGGGTCAGCTCGCTGCACGTGCGGGCGAGCTCGCACTTGAGTTCACTCACATACTGGTGCGCCAGCCCAAGGTCGGCCTCTGCGAGCTTCCCGGCCAACTCTGAATGCAGCAGTGCCACGTCGATCTCTCCCGCCAACAGCGTCTCCGATCGATCGAGGTCATGGCCAAGCTTGATGGCGGCCGATGGCCGGATCCCGACGATCGACAATGCGAGATTTGCCCGGACAAACTCGATGCCGTCCGGCGGCAGTTCCTCAAAGGCACTCAGTGCCTCGTCGACGTCAATTTTCGCAAGACGGACGATGGCGTCGCTGACCGTGTCAGCCATGCCGCTGTCGATGCCGGCGGCGATGAGCGTCTGAAGGGCGAGCCTTGGCGCGGCCGGCGCGAACGTCTTCGCGACGACGATCAGCGCCTCGCGGCGCTCGTCGACGTCGTCTAGCGACCCTGCCAAGTCGACTGCCCGCGCGGCGAGTTCCTCCTGGCTGGTTGCCGCGGCGACGTCCGCCACGGCCACGGCCTTCCACGCCACGTCGTCGATCGACATGGCAATCGCTAGCCCCGCCTCCGGGTCGGTGACCGCTTTCCGAGACGCCAGAAGCACAAAAGCCTGTCGGCGCAGCCGTTCGTCGGGAATGCGGTTGGCGATGTCGACGGCGGCCGGAAAGTCTCGGTCGGCCAGAATGTCGACGGTGGCGATCAGGGCCTCCGACGCTCGCACGCCGTCGGGATTGCTCAACGTTCGCTGTATCGCAAAGTCGACTTCCCCGACGGCGGCAAGTCCGACGAGGACCTCGATTGGTACTTCCTCGGTGGCTGCACGCAGTTCATGGCTCAGGACGGCGAGCCGTAGTTCATCGGGTCGGCCGACGCTTTTGGCGGGGGCCGACCGCAGGAAATTTATGGAAGAGAACAGCGGCTGGAAGTGGAACCGACGCCGAAGCAGCGCGATTCTGGCGTCGGCGAGCAACCGTTCAAGCCGGCCGAGCCGATCGTCGACGTCGTCGGCTCGCTGTACGAGATCGTCCAGATGCGCCACGAGATACCACGAAGTCTCGGTGGGCCAGCCAAGCTTGGCGTAGTGGTCGGCCCAGCCAAGTAGCCGTGCGACGTAGGCGCCCACACGGCGACGGCCGAACCAGGCCCGGGCCTGTCTGACAAGCTCGGTGTGGTTGAGCTGCACACGAGCCGAGCCGCCCACATCTTCGACATGCCGGATGTAGCGGCCGATTGGACGGATGAGGCTCTCGACACGCCCCGGTGCGATCTCGAGCAGCTCGGAGAGTTCGTCTGTTGCCAGCGGCGCTCGGGACGCGGCGAGGAAGCCGATGAGGTCCTCTCTATTGGCGTCAGGTCCGTCTAGGTACGCGGCAATGGCCCGCTGCGCCTCCGCCTGATAGGCGCGCGCGTGTGGGCTGCCTGTCAAACGATAGCGTCGCGTTGGGTCGAGGGTTGCCAGCGGGTGGTAGGCCGGCAGACCCGAATCGACCGACGGAAACGGACGGCTCGTCACGATGACTGTCACACCGGCCGCCAATGACACTGGCAGACAAGCGGCGATTGGATCGTCCTGCGACTGCTCATCGATGGCGTCGACGCAGAGAACGAGCCTGCGTCCGCTAGAGCCGGCCGCGGAAGATGCCGCTACCCACAGCTCTTGGAACTGCAGTCCCAACTGGTGGTCCTCGGCTAGGCCACCTGCCCCTCGTATGAGATCGAGCAGCTGGGAGTTCACATAGGTATAGAACGACTTGGCAAGGTTCTCCCGGTTTTCCTCGACGAAGTAGGCGATTACGTCCATGCCACGAACCTGCAGTTCGGCCGTCAAGTGGACGACCAGGGCGGTCTTGCCGGTCCACGCATCACCTTCGACAACCAGGTAGCCATCGTGCTGCGCCGCCAGCACGAGCGACGCCAGATCATCGTCGCGATCGAGCAGGGTGGGGTGTGCGACTCGCAGTGCTCGAAGGATTGGCCGATAGGACGGCCGAAATCGCGTGTACGTCGGCCCGGTGTTCTGGCCTGTTCCGAGCAGTTCGCCGATGCGGTTCAGCAACGGTTCGAGACCAAGATCCCAAGCCTCATACGACACGGGGACGGCCTGCAGGATGACCAGCGACTGAAGAGTGGGCGGCAGAGCGTCGGCCGGTGGCCAGGGCGCGCCCTCAACGAGGAGGGGGATAACCGTCGTCTGGTCGTCGGACAACGCAGCGGCCAACTCAATATGCACCCAGTCCCGAGGATCGTCGATACGCCGCCGGGAGTCTCCGTCACTCGCCGTCAGCCATCGATTTCCGATGACAGCGATGACCACCACGGCCCGCTGCAGCTGCGCGCGCAGGTAGTCAGGGAACGGGGCGCCGGGCGGAATACTGCTGAGATCGTGAAAGACAGCGGCTACGCCGAATCTTCTGACGAGCGTTTGACGCAGCGCTGTAACCGGCGCGATCGAGTCGGTACGCCGGTAAGAGATGAACACTAGGTCGCGCGCAAGCGGCTCGACCTCGAAATCCGTGGGGCGCACGCGGGCATTGTGCATGCGAACCTACTGGCTCGCAATCGCGGGCGCTGGGCGGAGTCATGACCCGCTTCGCGCTGCGAGGCTCCGCCCTTGAAGGGCCACGTCCCTGACGCTCCATCGATCCGACTCGCGGTCATGGATCAATCACTTGTGGTTGGCAGCCTCGCCGATCACCTCGCGTAGCTGTTGCAGGGTCAACGCCGCGCACGGATGCGCGGTGCTTCAAGTTCGAGCCGGGTGCATTTGCGATAGAGGCATATCAACAAGACTGAGGATGCTCAGTTGCCGATTGCGAATGCAGACTGCTAGATGAATGTGCATCATAAGACGGCTACCCATCAGGGAAAACAGTGAATTTGATTCAGCACATAGGCGAAAGTCCCCCTCTCATCACCGCAATCTTAGAAACTTGACCGATTTGAGCGGCAGCGAAGGAAGCAGTTGCTACTAGTGCATCGCTCTGTTGGCTGCGATGCAAGCAAAGGAACCACACTATGCCTACGATGCCCATTTGCTTCGTGGTGATGCCCTTCGGGATCAAGGAAGTACCTGCGAGCGCTGCCAACGCTCCGGGCCGTGTGGATTTTGACCGACTATGGTCTGGCGCCATCAGCCCAGCCCTGCTCTCACTAGGCTATGAACCGGTGCGGGCAGATCAGGACATCGGCGCCCTGATCATTCATGAAATGCTCGAACGTCTCTTTTTTGCTGATTTGGTGGTTGCGGACATGTCGATTCCCAACGGTAACGTGTACTACGAAATCGGCGTGAGGCATGCGGCAAAGCCGGACGGGTGTGTCTTAATTGCCGCCGATTGGTCGACGCCGCTGTTCGATGTGCAGCAGATGCGGCGACTCACGTACCCTCTGCCGCAACAGCAACTCTCCGACGAGCAGGCGGCAGAGATCGCCAAGCAACTCGAAGCGGGCATCCCTGCAATGCGCGACGGTGCATCGCCGATGTACCAGGTCTTGCCGGGGTATCCGAATCCATCTGCCGACAGGGCCTTGACGATGCGCAAGGAATTGGCTGAGTACACGACGTTCAACGAGCGCATAGGGGCGGTTGGTACCCTCGGCAATCGAGAAGGCGCACGCCAAGCCGCACTGGCCATGGCCGCGGAACATCCAGCTGCCACTCAACGCCTCGGCTCTTTCGCAATCCCGATGGTGACCTTGCTGCGCGATCACGCAAGCTGGGCGGAAGCGCTTGCGTATATGGAGGCATTGCCGCAGAAGCTCCGCGAATTGGCAGTGATGAGGGAGCAACGCGCACTTGCGCAATCGAAATCAGGTGATCACCTCGCAGCGATCGCCGGGCTTAACGCGATGATAGAAATGGGTGGTGACACATCGGAGAGACGCGGATTGATCGGCGGTCGCCACAAGAGGATGGTGAATGAAGCGAAGGTCAGGAACGACGGCAGAGCGCAACTTCGATCGCTGAATCTGGCGATTGAATCGTATGAAAAGGGCATGCTGCTCGAACTCGGGAACTACTACTGCGTATCCAACCTAGCGCGTCTCTACCGCATGCGCGGTGAGGAAGGCGACGAAGAACAGGCGAAGTTCGTTCAGCAACTTACCGTGGTGATGACGGAGTCTGCGATCGCTAGTGGCAGAGCCGATGAATGGGCGCGGGCCACGCTGCTGGGAGCAGCGTTTGACGCGGGGAGCTACGAGGCCGCCGCCAAGGCCGTGAAACTGGTAAAACGCGAAGGACACGCAGCGTGGAAGATCGAAGTAACTCTTGCCGATCTTGAAACGAGCGTTGCGCAGATGTCCGACGGGTCGATTCAAGCAAAATTCAAAGACCTCTTGCAAAGTTTGAGGGACACCCTGGTAGGGTGAGAGGCGGGCCGTGCCGGTCGCTCATGAGTTGCAAGAGGAGCGTGTGCATCGGAGCGAAGAACGTCCTCGGCGGCCTTGATCGGTACATGGGAGACCCTGGGTGGCGCTGGATGCGAAAGAAGCACCCAGCAACGTCCGTGCGGTTGCCGCTCCGACACCGACGACCCACCCGGCACCGACCTACACGACGCGTGGGCAGCGCGTCCGGCACGAGCAATACCAAATGGGCTGGATGAAGGGGCAGCGCTACAAACGCAGATGGATGAACCACCCGACTTCACCTTGGTTCCTGGAGAGCCGGATGCATTGCGAAAGATGTACGTCCGGTTCGGCGAGGGGGCACACCAAACTGCCGGTCTCGAGATCGGCGCGGATCGGCGGTTCGCCGGCCGAGTTGGCAGAGCGTGTCAAGACGGAAGAGCCTGTCCGGAATTTTGTGTGCGAGGCATAGCATGACGACCAGGAGCATGTATGCCAAGCAGGAAGACGACGAAGGCGGCAGCGGCCGCCGCGGGGGCGTTGCCGTCGATCCCCAAGTAACTGATTGACCAGTTCGTGAAGGGGCCCATGAGCGCCGAGGCGGTGCAAGCCGCCTCGATGGCCTTCAAGAAGGCGCTCATCGAACGCGCCTTGGTCGCGGAGCTGTCGCACCATCTGGGCTACCCGCCGGGTGCGACGAAGGTCGAGGACGCGAGCAACCACCGCAATGGCGCCAGCGGCAAGACTGTCTTGACCGAGGACGGCTCGGTGCGCATCGAGGTGGCGCCTGACCGCGAGGGCTCGTTCGAGCCGGTCCTGATCCCCAAGCACGAGCGACGCTTCACCGGCTTCGACGACAAGATCGTGGCCATGTACGCGCGCGGCATGACGGTGCGCGAGATTCAGGGCTTCCTTGCCGAACAATATGGCACCGAGGTCAGCGCCGAGTTCATCAGTTCGGTCACCGATGCCGTGATGGCCGAGGTCAGCGCCTGGCAATCGCGGCCGCTGGAGCCGATGTACCCGGTGATCTTCTTCGACGCACTGCGCGTGAAGATCCGGGAAGAGGCGGTGGTGCGCAACAAGGCGATCTACCTGGCCCTGGGGGTGCTGCCCGACGGCACCCGCGACATCCTGGGCCTGTGGATCGAGAACACCGAGGGCGCCAAGTTCTGGATGAAGGTCTTCAACGACCTGAGGACGCGCGGCGTGAGCGACATCCTGATTGCGGTCACCGACGGCCTCAAGGGCATCGGCGAGGCGCTCGGTGCGGTCTTCCCGGCCACCACGCTGCAAACGTGCGTCGGGGTCGATTTGATTTTGGTGTCAAAAGTGACGGTTCGCAACTCCAGCAACGGCGCGGAGTCGGTTCGTTAAGTTGTTGATTTCGCGAGCATTGCTGTTCACTTCTTTGCGGCGTATCGTCTGCGCCCCCTGAACGACGGAGGAGCGCGGCGATGCAAGGCTGTCAGACGTCCTATCTGGGCCTGCGCGACATGCCCGGCGAGATCAGCGAGTTCGAGTTGGAGACGTTCTTCAGCTTCAGCCGACTGAGCTCGACTTGATTGCTCGTCGGCGCAGCGACAGCCTCAAGCTTGGCTTGGCACTGCACATCGGCTTCGCCCGCATGACCGGACGGCCCTGAACAGCGTGCGGATCGTGCCCCCTGCCCTGCTTCGCCACCTTGGCCGGGAGCCGGATATCGCTGCGCCGGATCTGGTGTCTCTGCGCGCGCTGTACGCCCGCGGACGCACCCTGTTCGATCACCAGCACCAAGCCTGCGAATGCCTGGGATTTAAGTGGATGACCGAGCATCAGCGCCGAGCCTTGGTACGGGTCCTGCGCGACGAAATTGCGCATTGCTCGGACCGCGAGCGGCTCCTGGTCCTTGCCAGGCAGTGGCTCTACGACCATCGCCTGCTCATCGTGCACGACCGGGTGATCCGCGCCATGGTGGCGGCCGCCCTGGTCGAACGGGAAGCATCGACCGGCCAGTTCATCGTGACCACAGTGCCTGCCGAGACTCGCAAGCGCTGGATATCGGCATTGAACACGCCACGTCCGGACGGCGAACACTGCCAGAGCTGGCTATGGAGCGCGCCGGCAAGGCACTCGACGCGCCAGATCACCGAGGTCCTGGAAAGGATCGCGTTCCTGACTGACCTCGGCATCGATCGACATCTGCGGGATCTCAACGATGTGCTGGTGCGCCGCTACGCCCGGCGCATGGCCGGGCGGCCCCCATCGGTCAGTGCCAAGATCAAGGAGTTGGCCCGCAAGCTGGAGCTCAGCTGCTTCCTGCGCTACTGCCTGCTCACGGCGACCGACCAGATCATCTTCTTGTTCCAGCGTCGAGTGGCCGACCTGTGGCGCCACTGTGCGGACGGTGTCGCGTCCGTGGATTGGGCACGGCAGTACCAGGAACTGCTGCTGGAGCTCTCCGACCTCGCAGGTCATGACGCGGTGCCAGATGCCGAACTGCGTTCACGCCTTCGCGAGATTGTCGCGGCCGAGCACGCTCAGCGCCCGCCGAGTCGGGCGTCAGTCATCCGGCAACGCCTGATCGATGCGATCGCGCCGGTGCGTTCTCTGCTGGTGGGAGTCAGTCGCTTGCCTTGGCAGGCCACCGGCGAGCACCCGGCACTCGATGCGCTGAACAAGCTCCGAGCCGGGTATGCCGGCGGCATCAAGCGACTTCCCAGCGAAGTCAGACCCCACGACTGGGAGCCGCCTGGCGTGCAGCCATCGCCGACGCCGACCGCGAGCGCGCTTTCCGGGCGCTGGAGGTCGCCACCCTGCTTGCTCTGCGCCGGGCGGTGCGCAACGGCTCGGTCTGGATAGCCATAAGTTTTCCCCATTTGGCCGAAGTAATTTTCCCCAGGCCGTTGTCTCGGGTGCTCAGCCCGCGATCGAGGCAGCGACCTCCTTTCGCGGCCCCCCTGGCCGCCGCTTGACGGAAGGGATTGGTGACGGTTCGCTCAGCAGGGTGCGCCCGCGCATGTGCTCCGGGGTGAGCGCGGCGTGCTCGCGCAGGCGGTACGAATTGCCCTCGATCTGGATGCCTAAGTTATTATCAGGATTCGTCTTTTTAGAGCCAACCGTATCAAAATACGCGAAAAGGACGATGACCCCGACTATGTAGGCGTGATCGAGTTCGCCGATTGGCTGTCGCGCACGCGCTTCCTCTATTTGAGCAGCTTCGCCTCGCAGGACTTTGTACTCAACCTCTGCGCGCGCGGTGTACCGGCGCTCGCGAGCTTCCGCTGGAACATCGACGACAGCATGGCCCGGCGCCACTCACAGGCCTTCTACGAGGAACTCTTCCAGCGCCGCTCGATCGAGGATGCGCTATTTAGGGCTTGGAATCGTATGTTCGGTCAGTACCGCGTCGACAGGGTGTGGGCGTCGATGCAGCTGGTGATGGGATGATACGTATGGCGCATAAGCAAGTTGATATAGCTCGCAAGATGTTAAGAGACTGGCGTTCTCCAACCGCTTTATCCGACTGGGTCTTGACTTGCAGCGCGCCAGATTGAATGACACAAATCAGATGCAACTTGTGTGTAGGTGATTAATACCAGATGAAAGTCCAGTTATTGAGAGTGGAGACGTTAAAGGATTGTTGGTTTGATGGGGCGTGTAACTTGTCGCTCCGCGACGCGCCAGACCCCAGCAACACGCGGTGATTCGCACCGATACCATGTCTATGGCTTCGGACGGAAAGATCGTTCTGCGCGCCTGGAAGTATTTCTTCCTACATAGCTTTGCGCCCGTTCTTGTCCTCTTCGGCTCTATAGTAGCCCTACGAGCGCTGCGACTTACAGCCTCCCGGCCGCCAGGAACGCATTGGTCCCTGTTTTCTTACCTCATTGACAATTGGCTACTCTTGACCATTGGAACGGCCTCGCTAATATGGCTCGTAAAGGTCTGGCGTCGATACAGCCGGCCATTCACAGTTCTCTATTTGCGCAAGTTCTCTGCCGGAAAAGACTCGACACTGGCCGAAGGCGTGGTCTCTGAACTCCTACCGCGCTATTTTCGGCTCGTCGCCATTCACGACAGCTCGGGCCATTCCAATCCTTCAGGCCGGTGGCCTACAGCCGCCGGGCTGCTGGCCTGGCTCTGCTTTTCAAGCGTTCTGCCTATCGCAATCTTGGGCAGCTTCGAAATGCTACTGCTGGCAATTATCAATACTTTCATCATAACTGCGCTTTTCCTGGCGATCACTTTCTGTCTGCGCTATGCAGTTCGTAACAGGATTGCGTATCAGATAACCGATGAAGACTCTCTTGCCGACGCATCGCAGGCAATTCTATCAATGCGGCATCAATCCTGGTCGCCGGCGCGCATGATGCGTATTCGCAGTACTGAGGGATACTGGAAGCTAGCGGTCGCGACATTGGCTGACAGCGTTGACGCCATCCTTATAGATGTTTCAACGCTTGGTAGTGGCGTAATTTGGGAGATCGAGACTCTGTTGCCGAAGTATCCGACACGTGTAGTACTAATTTCGAACTCTACTGCAAGTTCTGGGGCGCTGCATGAGGCAGGTTGCGCCCCCACTGCACTATCAGATGAAGTCCAAGCTGCGCTTCAAGGGCGTCGGGTATTGACTCGCCACGGCTCCTTTTTCGGTGGTGTCAAGTTTCATTTAGCTTTGCGCGCTCGCCTTCTGCAAGAAGTATCTTGCCGCCGCGACTCTCGAATCTAATGGGCAGCGCTAGGCCTTAATCCTTCTACACGGACCGCCGGCGCGACCAAGCACAGCTCGTTGGAAACGCCCCGGAAGGGTCCTTGGGATTTGCGCACGGCCCGATCTGATGCCTCCGAGCTGCGACTTGCCGCCGGAGGAATGCTGCCGGGGCACCAATCCCAGCCAGGCTGACAGATGTCGGCCGTTTCCGAACTCCTTGGCTTCCCCGACCGAGGCCACCATGGCACGCCGAGCTCGACGCCTGCGAGGAGAACAACGATGCCTGATCATGCGATGCTGAGCAATCCGTTATCGGGGTAATGCGGTGCCGCAGATGGTGGGCGAAGCGCATGCTGGCCTGATGCAGCAATTCAGGCGTCATCTCCAAATATCGTTGCGCTGAGGCGATGTTCGCGTGTCCATCGTCGCGCGGATTGCTGCTCTTGATCAAAGTTCGACTCCCCAGTGCAGCACCCAAGCCGCGCCGCTCACTGGAAGCGTACTCTTCCAAATCGGCGGCGCTAAGATTGCTATCAGTCGGGAGAGTTATGGATTGCAAGGCTCTCGGAGAGTCCCCCATGTCTAGCAGCTTCAACCAATCATCCGCTACGCAAACTGGAGTGCTTGGGCGTGATTCGATCGGCCTCGTTTGAGGCCGGTTGGCGAAAACCGGTAGCACCGCAGCAATCGCGATTGCGACAACACCGATGCCCCGCATGTTGACGTTCTGCCGGGACATTGCGATCGGTTCGCCGTGTCGCTCGATCTCGTCGGGCGTGGCGATCTGGATAAGTCCTTCGTCGCGGGATCGCGTCCTCTCATCCAACTGCTTCTTGCGTATATCGTAAAAGTGATCGATTGCAGCTAGCGCCCCCCATCAAGACACCGCCTGCAGCCACGAAGCAATGCCAGTAGTTATCCAGCAGCTCCTTCATGGCATCCATCCTCGGCTCCTACTCGATTGGTCCCTGTGGCCGCTCTAACACATCAGTCTTCAATCATGATCGCGGCGATCGGCGCAATGTGCGCGTGACCTTCGATGCCGAGACGACGCTCCCGCTCAGCAGCGGCGTCGAGGAGCCATCCTCGAGCGCTTCGCGCGTCACGTCGAGAAGGCGTTGTAGTCAATCGACGACTGTCTCGATCACGAACTGCCCGCCGGCCGTGCTCCTGAACGTGGAGCTAAACGTTTTGCCGGCCAGCGACGCAGCCGCGCCGGCCGCGACTTTGTAGACGCCCTTTGCGGTTCCTGAGAATCCGGTGACTTTTCCATCGGCCATGGTTAGGCTGCTCTTGCCATCGGTCAGAACGAACACCGCCGACATGCCGGGCCTGCGAATCACGCCGCTTCCGGCGAGCGCAACGGAGCTGCCCTTTTCTGATTCCCAAATGGTTGATCCGGTGAGGATGGCGCCGTCAAAATCGCCACCCTGGTTCTGGCAGCTGTAGCTACTGACAGAATAGGTATGCCCATCACGATCGCCAACAGGCTCCTGGGGCGAGAAGCCTACGGCCTGGCAGACCGACTTCTGCATCGGTGGTTTTTGCGCGAATGCGCCGGAGGAAACGGTGGCCGCAACGACGAAGGCCGCGAGATGGATCGCCTGAAATGCGCGATTGTTCATTGTTGTGCTCCTCGAAAAATGAGGCCACATGAACGCTGCGCTTCACGGCGGCCTCGTACCGTCACAGGTCAGCCGCAGCGGTGCGCATCATGCGCTCGAAGAGGCGCGCGCTCAAGGAAAAGCGTGAACTGTCACGATCGTGTGACGCCGGGATTAGGGTGCAGCTCTTCGATCCCGTGGAAGAAAGTAAATCCGATACCGGCCACGCGCGCCGATTGCCTCTGGCGGCTGCTCTCGTAGTCACAGATTTACCGTCACAGGAAAGAAAGTAAATGAGGTACTTCGCAACCGTGCGAAGTAAATTCGATACTTCGCGAATCCAATGCGTCGAGGGCTGCGTAAGGTGTTGAATCATGAGGAGTTTCGCGCCGCCCTTCTCGACGCCCTGAACGCACCATGCCCACGAGGTTCAGCCCCAAACTGGGCAGGCGGGTCCGACTGTTCAATCGGTCGACACTCGATCAGGTGGCTTCGCCTGGAAGCCCATCCGGCGCTGCTACGCCCCTGCAAACGCCCTGTTCGCTTGCGTTCTTCTCCCAAGTCTCGGCTCGTTGATTCTGGGCCGAGCGCGACGATGGCGAACAGTTGCGACTCGTCGATGATGGTCAGGATGAACTCGCCCCCAACAAAAGGTGCGCGCGACTTGGGCGATTCCGGAACAGCGGGAGACCGTTCGATTTGGTGGAGTGCGCGGCCGCTGATATTTGCCTGACGGTCAGTGGCAGCATTGGCGGCTGCGGAGAATCCGTCTTCCTTGCTTACCCGGAGATCGGCCATGAAGATCAAACTCAGTCTGGCGGTTTGCGACGGGACGGACGAGTCGGATGCGCAGCCGCTGCTGACCTTAGAGCTCGATTCGCAACCGAGCATCGAGACCCTGGGTCTGAGCTTGGCCAATGGGAAGGTTGCCCTTACGCAGTTGCAGGCCCGGATCGTCACGCGCCAGGTCGAGTTGATGTCGGCCAGACAGCGGCAGTGCCCAGCCTGCGGCCTGGATCGGCCCCTGAAGGACTATCACGACGTGCACTACAAGAGCCTGTTCGACCGCGTCGCCGTGAGGGTGCCAAGGTGGCAGCGCTGCGCCTGCTCTGTCCGCGCCGAAATCGCCGGTCGCCGACGCTGGATCTCTGCAGAGCTGGAGTACGTCCCGAGCCACTTGGCAGCCACGATTCCATATGCCAGGTCTTCTGAGTTGCTGGAGCTGCTGCTGCCGGTGGCGGATCTCGCCGCCGCGGCATGGACGGAGCCATCGGCAGCTGGCACCATGGTAAGGCTGTCGACCTAGGAGGCTCCATGTGCAGGGTTCTCTTGAATTCTCTCGTCGCGCTCTTGACCTCAGGGATCGGCGCAGCCACAGCCGACGTCTTCGATGCGCCAGTTCCAGCCGATGCATCCGTCATGGCGGCCGCGCCTGCGGTTTCCGAGAATCTCAAGCCGTTGGCTGGGAAGTGGACGGGCACACTGATAGGCGCACAGATGCAGCAGCAACACACGATCGTCGTCGAGCGCATCGAGCCTGGGCTCGCCTGGGTGATCTGGTCCGTTGGGACTGGCCGCGGACAGATGGCAGGTGGGCCGTCGACGTGGTACCGGATGCCGGGGACTGCGCACGGAGACGCCTTGGTGCTCAGTATCAACGGCGCCACAGCCACCTATAAGCTGGAGTCCAACGAAGAGATGAGTGTGGTCAGTGAGTGGGGTGGCTTCAAGATGAAGGGCAAGCTGAAGAGAGAGGTGGTGCCCGTCTCGCCATACGCATCCGATGGGCCGGGCCCGTACTGGCCACCTGACATCGTGCGGATGCAACCAGGCGAGTCGCAGAGCGCGGAAAAGGCGACGTTCCCAGATTCCCTGGTCATCAAACCGGCCGCGTCCGATACCCCTGCAGAGCGTTCGAAGTGGCTGGGAAAATGGTCTGGATGGTCCTGTCGCGCTCGAGGGTGCGACGTGAAGCTGGCGGTCCTCGACGTCACTGCCTATACCGCAAACGTTATTCAGCTCTTCGCCGCGAAGGGCTTTGTTCCAAACCAAAACGTCAGAGTTGCGACCTTTGTCAACGACGAGCTCCGCCTGAAGGGTGGTGGCTACCGGGTGTCATACCGCATGCGTCCCGACGGAGTTGTTGAGGTTTTTCATGTCTCTCCCACTGGCTCGATGGCATGGGGAGTTCTGACGAAGGACCCCACTTGAGCGTCCACCTCCTTAGCCCCGAAAGCTAAGCATTTCCGCCCCGCATTTCCGAGACCGGACCGCTCTGCCAAGCGGCCAGAGGCCCCATGCTGACAGAAGCGAGACCGAATTCGCTCTCGTGGGAAGAATTCCGTGTCCGCGGCAGCAGCACTTCGAACTTCGCCCCGAAACAGCTCGTCCAGTCAGCGAACGAGCCGATGCTTCGTCTTGCCAGGCGCCTCGGCTTCGAGGTGAAGCTGGATCCGGACGACGCGTCCGCTCGCATCTGCAGGATGACGCTCGACGGCCGCTAGTCTCGGGGTACAGCGCACTCCACAAGTTGTGGTAACCGCATCTTGGAGTTGACCCGGTTCCGTGGACGGTTGCCGGCTTGTTCAAACCGTTTGCTTAGCGAACTGAACAACGTACGCGGAGCGTCGGGTGACGTCTGGACGCGGTACTTGTCGCGCTTGCGCTTTCTGCGGGCAACGGTGTCATTTTTCATCGAAGATTCGGTTACCCCAACGTGGAGATCCGTGCCGCCGTCGACTCACTCGCGCGCGGGGCTCAATGGTGCACTCCTGGCTCGCGCGGCGAGGCGTCTCCGATTGGCACACCGTTGGCATCCGCAAGACGCGCGGCTCTCGCTGACCGACAATCGCTGCTTGCGGGCTGTAGTCGCACGCCTTACGCTCTGGCTGAAGGTGCGGTCGCTTGACGACCCCGCCTGGCAGTGTCGGCTGCAACGCGTTAACGCCACCTACACCTCGGGGGGGCCAGCGCGTCGCGATTGGACCGAAGGGGGCGACCACTGGCTACAACGACGTTGGCAACATCGCCACGGAGCCGACCGAGAGGGGATGAATGCGACACTATTTTTGTTTAATCGTCGGCACGTTTGCCATCTGGACGCTGGCGGCATGCCACCATCCGACGCCAAGTCCTTCGATCGGCGTCGGCAATCCATATCCAGTCAGTAGCTACGTATGCGATGGGACACGCTTGGCTGTGCGCTTGATGGGAGACAGCGCCTCGGTCTCCGTTGACGGGGCGGCTGCTGGCGATCTTCCGGCGATCGGAGAGTCGGGGACCAAGTTCTCCAACGGACGCCAAACGCTGATCGTCGAGCAAGGCCGCACGTCGTGGGCCGTGGGACGCGCCATGCCGGTTGCGTGCACCGGCGGCTGACGTCAGCGAGAGCCGCGCGTCTTGCGAATGCCAACGGTGTGCCAATCGGAGACGCCTCGCCGCGCGAGCCAGGAGTGCACCATTGAGCCACCCCCACCCGACTCCAGTTTAGAAATGACCGGATAAGGGGGAGACGTCAACTTGACTTGAGAATCAAGTCCCAACCCGTCCGCAACAGGGTCAAGTCCGGTTCATCAAGGAGTTCTTCCGCGGACGCACCGACCTGCTGGAGCGCAAGACGACCGACGAGTCGTATCGGCGCATCGTCGATGATCTGCAGCACCCGGTTCAAGAGGCGCTCGTCACCCAATCGAGAACGGGCAATCACATTCTCAGCCCATCCACGGCTTGCCGAACATCGGTTCCTTGTAGGGAATCGGCGGCAGTTGCCAGGTGCCGGTGGAAGGTGGGCGGACTTCGGAGTCGACGTGCACGTCGATGACGCAAGGCCTGCGATTGCGCACGGCCTGCTCAACGGCGCCGCGCAGGTCTTCGCTGCGCGTCACGGTCACGCCGTCGGCGCCGCAAGCGCGTGCCCATGCCGCGAAGTCGGGGTTGTAGCGTTCACCGCCAGGCCCCTGCTTGCCCTTGTAGAAGGCGGTGCCCAGTTCGCGGCCCTCGAAGAGACCGTATTGCAGGTCGCGGATCGCGCCCCATGCGAAGTTGTTCCAGACGATCCACACGCAGGGCAGGTCGTACTCGACCGCGGTGGCGACGACATACGGCGCCATCATGAAACCGCCATCGCCGACCACCGCGACGCAGGGCCGGTCGGGCGCGGCCAACTGGGCGCCGAGGACGCCGCAGACGCCGAAGCCCATCGACGAATAACCCCAGCTGTTCAGCATGCTCTGCGTGCGCTTCGGCTTCCAGAACTGCATGAACCAGTTGTGATGCACGCCGGAATCGAGCGAGAGGATCACGTCGTCAGGGAGGACGTCCTGCAGCGAATCGACAACGTACTCGGGTCGGATCGGCGTCGTGATGGCGCTGAAGTTCGGTCGCACGAAAGCTTCCCACTCGGCCTGCCATTCCGCGACTTGCGCACGCCAGGCGCCATAGTGCGCGGCCTCGATCTCGCGCCGTTGGCCGAGCCCGGCCAGCAATTGCGCGCTGAATACCTTGGCATCGGCAATCACGCCAAGCGTCGGCGGATAGTTGCGCCCGAGTTCCAGCGGATCGATATCGACGTGCAGCAGCCTGGTGCTCGGGAAGTTCCACGAATAGCCCGGATGCCAGCTCGACGACGAGCGGTCGTCGAAGCGCGTCCCGATGCACAGCACCAGGTCCGCATGACGGCCGGCCTGGTTGGCCGGATAGGCGCCGTTGCGGCCGATGAAGCCGAGCGTCAGCGGATCGTCCGCCGGCACGCAGCCCATGCCATTCGGCGAGGTGATGACGGGAATGCCGAGCTGCTTCGACAGCGCCGTGATCTCCGGCCCCGCCTCCGCGAGCGTCGCGCCATGGCCGATGAAGAAGACCGGCTTCTTCGCCGCGGCCAGCAGGTCCAGCGCGGCGGCGACGTCGGCATCGCTCGCGCCCGGACGGTGCGAGCCGTGCCGGTGCGATACCGGCGGCACCTCGACCTCGGCTTCTTCCTGGAAGACGTTGTACGGTATGTCCATGTTCACCGGCCCCGGCCGGCCCGTGACCATGGTGTCGAAAGACTGGCGCAGCGCGAGGGGCAGCATGTCCACGCGCGTCGGCTGGAAAGTGCGCTTGACGACGGGGCGCAGCACCTGCGCGAAGTCGGCCTGGTTGTGCGCGTACAGCTCCTGGAAAGGCGCGCGGTTGGCCTGCGAGGTGGGCACGTTGGCAGTGATCGCCAGGAAGGCCGACGAGTCCGACAGGGCAGTCGCGAGCGACATCACCATGTTGGCCGATCCGGGGCCGGTGGAGGTCAGTGTCGCGACCGGTTCGTGCTTGACGCGGAAGTAGGCGTCGGCCATGTGACCCGCGCACTGTTCGTGCCGCGGCGACACCATCTTTATCTTGTCGCGCACCTGGTGCAGCGCATCGAGGATGCCGACGTTGCCGTGCCCGCAGATGCCGAACACGTACGGCACCTTCTGCTTGACGAGGTATTCGGCGATGAGTTCGCCGCCCTTCATGGTTGCCATGGGTATGTCTCTTTCTTTCGGGGGATCAGGCCAGCAGGGTGACCATGCGTTCTTCGCTCATCTCGCGGATCGCGTAGTGCGGACCTTCGCGGCCGAAGCCGCTGTCCTTGGAGCCGCCGTAAGGCATCAGGTCTACGCGCGAGCTGGAGGTCTCGTTGATGTGTACCCCGCCGACTTCGAGCCGCCGCGCAGCCCGGATGGCGTCGTCGAGGCGGTTGGTGAACACGCCGGTGGCCAGGCCGTAGGGCGTGGAATTGACACGGTCGATCGCGTCCTCAAGGCGGTCGAAAGGCACGATGCACATGACGGGGCCGAACACCTCCTGGCAGCCGAGCGACGTAGCCGGGTCGACGTCGGCGAGCAGCGTGGGCGGTACCACCGCGCCGCGGCGCTCGCCGCCCGCGAGCCTGCGCGCGCCGGCTGCCATGGCCTCGTCGATCCAGCGTTCGATACGCTGGGCCGAGGCTTCGCTGATGACAGGGCCGACGACCGTGCTCGCATCCGAAGGGTCGCCGTAGGGCAGCGACTCGACCATGTCGGTGAGCCGCCGCTCCACCTCGGCCGCAATGGCCGTGTGCACCAGCAGCACCTGGACGGACGTGCACACCTGGCCCGCCTTGCGGTAGCCGGCATTGACGATCTTCGGCAGCGCCGCGTCGAGGTCGGCGTCATCGCAGACCACGCAATGCGCGATCGAGCCCAGCTCCATCTGCGTGCGCCGCAGGCCCGCGCGCTGCTGGATTGCGCGGCCTGCCTCGGTGCTGCCCGTGAATGCGTAGAAGCGGACTGCGCGCTCTTCCAGGAGCCACTGGGCGACCTGCGCGCCGCCGTGCAGGACCGAGAGCAGCCCGGGCGGCAGGCCGGCCTCGAGCAGCGCCTCGGCAAGGATGCAGGCCGTCACAGGCGTGTGCAAGGAGGGCTTCAGAATCACCGCATTGCCGGCAGCGAGTGCTGGGCCCACCTTGTGGGCCACCGTGTTGAGCGGCGCATTGAAGGGTGTGATGGCGCAGACCACGCCGAGTGGCACGCGCAAGGTGAAGCCGATGCGGCCTGCCTGACCGGGCGCGCCTTCCATCGGCACGAGCTCGCCGCTGAAGCGACGGGCCTCCTCGGCCGAAAGCCGCAGCGTTATGGCCCCGCGCCGGATCTCGTTGGCAGCGTCGTGACCGGTGAATCCAGCCTCCGCCCGCATCACGGCCACCAATTCGTCAGAGCGGCGCTCGATGATGGCGGCTGCGCGATCAAGGATCGCACCGCGGGCGTATGCGTCAAGCGTGCTCGCGCGAAAGGCCCCTTCGGCGCCAGTCACCGCCAGTGCCACCTGCTCGCGGGAGGGCAGTTGGGCGAGCGCCCATGGTGCCTGCCGGTATTTGTCGAGAACGCTGCTGCTGTCGCAGCCGTCCTGCCATTCGCCTGCCACCAGCAGGCGGCAGGTACGCGTGTCGGCCGCCATCACAGCGGCTCCTCGTCGGTCACTGGCGTCGTGATGACGAGGAAGACCAACGGCACCGTTCCGTTGTTGGTGAACCCGTGACGCACGCCTGGAGGGACGAACACGTAGTCGTGGCGGCGCAGCAAGTGGCGCTGGCCGTCCAGCGTGAGGAGCCCCTCGCCTTCCAGCACGTGATAGACCTGTTCCTGTACCTCGTGCACGTGCGGCTCCACGAACGCCATCGGCGCGTAGCAGGAAATGCGGTGATCGATGCGTCTGGAGCGGCAGGTCTGCGGTGTGATCAACGGCTTCGACAGCGCACCACCGAAGTGGCCGGGATATTGCAGCCAGTCGATCTCGGCGACATTGGCGAGGAAAGAATCAGTCATCTGCGGCCTCATTCAGGCTTGATGCCGGAGGATTCCGCCACCTTCTGGAAGCGCTCGACTTCCTCTCGCTGGTACTTCGCGAATTCCTCCGGACCGAGCGGCAGCAGTTGGGTACCTGCCTTCTGGGCATACGCGCGGGCGGCATCCGACGCCACGATCTTCATCGTGGCTTCCGCCAGCTTGCGCGTGATGTCGTCGGGTGTCTCGGAACGCACGTGAATGGAGGTCCAGGTGTCGTAGACGAACTCCGGATAGCCGCTCTCCTTCACTGTCGGCACGCTCGAAAAGAACGGATGCCGGGCTTCGTCCGTGACGGCCAAAGCGCGGATGCGATGGCCCTGCAGCAGCGGCGTGGCGCCGGCCAAGTCGACGATGGCCCAGTCCAGATACCCGCCCGCGACGTCGGTCAATACCTGTGTGAGGCCCTTGTAGGGAACGTGCGTGTACTTGAAGCCGGCGGAATTAGCGAACCAGTCGGCCGCCAGGTGGAAGCCTTCGGAGGCCGTCCCCGCGTTCAAAGCGGACTTCTTCGACGCTGCTACCAGCTCGGGCAGCGTCCTGTAGGGCGAGCCGGGAGGGACCACGATGGCGGTCATATTCTTGGTCAAGCCCGCCACCGGCTTGAAATCCTTGGCGGCATCGTAGGGAAGATCCTTCACCATCACCACGTTGGTGACCAGCGGTGCCGTACTGCCCAGAAGCAACGTGTAGCCATCCGCCGGCTGGCTCTTCACGAATGTTGTGCCGATCGAGCCGCTGTTGCCGCCCGGACGGTTCTCAACCAGCACCGGTTGACCGAGCGCGGCCGACAACTTTTCGCCAAAAAAGCGCGCGGCCGCGTCCGAGCCACCGCCAGGCGTAAAGGGCACGATCATGCGGATCGGCTTGTTCGGAAAGGTGGCTGCCCCCTGCGCAAAGGCAGGGGCGCACAGCGCGAGGCCAGCGGCCAAGAAAAGGCGGCGCGCGCCGAGGACGGTCTTGTGCATGCTGTTGTCTCCTTTGGTGTTGAGGCGACGATCAAGACGCGGTGGCGCCGCTGTCCACAAGCTCGATACGGCCCGTGATTCGCTTTGATTCGTCAGAGGCCAGGAACAAGGCCATGTGGGTCAAGTCCTCGATCTCGATCGGTCCCAGCAGGTGTGAAGGGACCTCCGGCCGGTGGTGGCGGTTCTTCTTGTCGAAAATACGATGGTTGGGGAAGTCCTGCTGGAACTTGGTCATGCGCGGGCTGATCACGACGCCCGGGGCAATGCAGTTGACGCGGATGCCGTCGGGAGCGTACTCCACGGCCATGGAGCGAGTCAGCGCAATCACCGCTCCCTTGGCGGCGGTGTAGCAGTCGCGCCCCGAGGTGCCGATGGTGGCGTTGTAAGAAGCCGTGTTGATGACCGAGCCCCCGCGGCCGGCTTTCTGCATGGCACGGATCCCGAAGCGGCTGGAGAGAAAGGTGCCTAGCAGCTCCAGCTTGATGCATCGCCAGAACTCCTCCATGTCGACAACCGTCACCATGTCATCGTGCGGGGTGGATCCGCCAGCATTGTTGTACAGGATGTCGAGATGGCCGCCGAAAGCCGCCGTGCCTTCGGCAACCGCCTGCTCGACGGATGCCTCGTCTGTCACGTCGCAACGAACGAACTTGGCCTTGCCACCATGGGCGCGAATGGATTCCGCCAGGTCCGCGCCGCGAGCTTGGTCGATCTCGGCCACAACCACCGCCGCACCTTCGCTGGCGAAGCGGACGGCCGCAGCGGCACCGATGCCGGCACCGCCTCCGGTAATGAACGCAACCTTGTCTTTCAAGCGCATGGAATGAGTCTCCTGAGTGTGTGGATGGAAAGGAAAAGGGGCTTTCAGGCGATCTGAGATCCGGCCTCGCTGGCGACCACTTGGTCCCAGTCCGGGCAGACGCGCTGTTCGTACGGTCTGTCCCACTCGGCCGCATTACCAGCATCGATGATGTCGGGCGCCAGATCGATGCGGCGAGCTACGCGCTCGCCGCGCAGGTGGCGTAGAGCCATCTCGACGGCCAGGCAGCCGAAGCGGTGGGTGTTGAAGGAGGCGGTGGCGGCCAGGGTGCCTGCCCGCACGGCAGCGACGGCATCCGGCGTGCCATTGATGCTCACCATGGGCACCCTGCGTCCGGTTTGCGCGAAGGCTTCCAGCGCGCCCATCGCCATCAGGTCGTTGGCGCTCAGGATTGCATCGAGTCGTGCGTGCCGCGACAACAACGTCAGCGCCGCCTCGCGGCCAGGCGCGTGCTGGTAGTAGCCCGACACCACGTCCACCAACTGCATGTCGGCGTACTGCGCAAGTGCTTGTTCGAAACCCTCGCGGCGCTGTGGTGTCGTGATGGAGCCTGGGTGGCCTTCGATGATGGCCACCTTGGCATCCGGGCGCAGACGAGGCAGCACGGTGTGCGCGAGCGCGGCGGCCATGCGCGTGTCGTCGGACCCGATGAAGCCCACCCATCTCCCCGCAGTCGGCTCGCTCACGAACAGCACGAGAGGGATGTCCGCAGCGTTGACGCGCGCGATGGCATCGTTGATGGCGCTGGCGTGCGCAGGCAGCAAAATGATCGCGTCCGGTCGACCGACGATGGCCTGATCGATCAAGGCGGACTGCTGCTCAGGGCTGTCGGCCATCTCCGGCGCACGATGGTCCAGGGTGCAACCCATGCGTTGTGCCACCGTGCGTGCACCGACCAGCGCCCCGCCGTACGCGGGGTTGGTATGGTTCTTTGTGATGATGCGAAGGTGTTCCAATGTTTAGGCCTCAAGGGGGTTTCGGGCAGCGAAGCAAAGTCTGTAGACGGCAGCCTGCACAGGCTGGCGGCAGTTGGTGAGCGACTGGGCCGCTTCAAGGACCCGTTTGCCCGCATCGAGACTGTCGGTGTCGAACAGCAGCGCCCAGGCGATCTGCGCGTCCGGACCGCTGCGCAGCCCCTGTTCGGTGCTGGACGCCACGGGCGCCTTGCGTTCACCGGCCAACGCAGTGACCTGCAGCACGCCGGGCCGACTCATAAGCTGATCGCAGGTCGCGGGCGCATCGACCAATTCGCCGTGCGGCGAGGCCAGCGCCGCCAGGAATCCACCTTGCGCATGCCCCGCGCGGCCTGTGATGACGCAGACCGTGCGCGACATGTTGCGGAAGTGGAGCATCGCCTCGCGTGTCCACGCGCTGGGCGCATCGACGCGGGCCCGATAGGCATCACTGTTCAGCACCTCGGGTGCGGTAATGCGGTAGGCGCCGAAGATCTCTGCGCCAGTGCCGGCAACCCGATCAAAGCGGCGTGCCTCCATGAAGCCCGGGATCGCGAGGCGCTCGAAGTGATGCTCCCGGCCGTACCATTCGCGTACCGTGGCACTTTGCCCGGGCGCCACGTCGTGCCAGATCGCCAGCATGCCGCCGGGGCTGGCGGCAAGCAATGGGGTCGTGGGTGCATCCATGGGAACGAATGGTCGTTCCGTAACCCTTAACCGTCCATTCGCTAATATTCAGTAACCGATAACTGAAAGTTTGGAATGGAATTGAATCTGCGCGACCTGCGTTACTTCGAAGCGGCGGCGCAGACCGAAAATTTGGGGCGTGCCGCGGAGACCATCGCCCGCAGCCAGCCAGCTTTGACCAAGGCCATCCGCCGCCTCGAGCAAACCGTGGGCGGGCCGCTCTTCGAGAAAGCCGGCCGCGGCGTGCGACTCACGCCCGTGGGCCAGGTGCTGCTGGAGGAAGCCAGGCAGCTGCGCGTCTCGGCGGACGAGGCGCTGCGCCACGTCGCCGATTTCTCCCAGGGTGTCGCAGGACTTGTGCGGATCGGCAGCGGGACAGTGAGCGTCGGCGCGCTGCTGCCGCAGGTGTGCCACGTGCTGCTGTCGCAGGCGCCGAAGGCGCAGGTCAGCATCGAGGTAGGGGCGAGCTTCGATCTGCTGGAGCAGTTGAGGCAAAAGCAACTCGACCTCGTCGTCGGCCTGCTTCCGCCGGAGAAGGATGAGTTGCTCACACGGCATCCCTTGGCAATGGAGGAAGTCGTGGTCGCCGGCCGCAGAGCCCACCCGATCTTCAAGGCACGGCGCATCAGCCTCGAGATGCTGCTTGACTACCCATGGGTGCTACCCAAACCGGAAGCCCCGAGCCGCCAATGGCTCGAGGCCGCTTTCGCGGCTCACGGTCTCCCGCCACCGAACGTTCAGATCGAAGCAAACTCCATCCCGCTGCTGCCGCAGTTGATCGCGGGCACCAACCTCCTGAGCTTTGTGTCACGACACACGATTGCGTCCGAAAAGCACGCGCGGCTACGCGAAGTACAGCCGTCGCTCCTAGTGCTCCGACGCGAACTGGGCGTGAGCTCCCGCAGCGGTGGCTATCTTTCGCCGGTGTCCCGGCGTTTGCTCGAACTGCTGAAGCAGCGCGTCCCCGCGCTGCTCGTCGGCGAGTTCGAGTGAAGGTCATGGCCAGTGGTGATTGGAGAGCATCTCATTCCTGGGGTGTGCGCTGCAGCAAAGAGATCGATACCGGAAGCACTGCTGACCGGTGTCTTCGTCGAGCGGCGCCGCTAAGGATTTTGTTGCGATGCACACCCCAGGAATGAGATGCTCTCCATTGCCGACAGTTTCACGTCTATCTGTCGTCGACCCTTGCTGATCTGAAGGCCGAGCGTGAAGCGGTTTTGAAGGTGCTCGTCGTTTGGTAACGACTGACCGAGAGCTGAACAGCATGTCCACCGATTCGAAGCCCGGCTCCGACGTTCCCGCCAGCGAGCAAGCCGGCACCGCACGGCGAAGTATCAGGATTTTCATATCCTCCCCGAGCGACGTGCGGCCTGAGCGGCTGAACACCAAACGCCTGATAGAAAAGCTGGATCGCGAGTTCGGGCATCACTTCCGGGTGGAGCCGGTGCTGTGGGAATGGGAGCCGCTCGTAGCCACCGGACATTTCCAGGACTCCATTACGCCGCCTCGCGAGACCAACATTGTGGTCGTGATTATGTGGTCCCGGCTCGGCGTGCCGTTGCCGACCGACAAGTTTCTGGGGGCTATCACCGGCCGTCGCGTCACCGGAACCGAATGGGAGTTCGAGGATGCTTTCGCGGCAGCACGGCAGGGCGGTGAGCCAGAACTGCTGTTCTACCTGAAGACCGCCGAGGTCAAGGGCTCGCTGGACGACGAAATCGCATTGCTCCAACAGCTCGACCAGAAGAAGCGGGTCCTGGATTTCATCAAGCGATGGTTCGTGGACGCGGATTCCAAGACCTTCAAGCTCGCTTACAGCAGTTTCGTCGACACGGCCGACTTCGAGGAAACCCTGGAGACGCACTTGCGCGGGCTCCTGGAAAGGCGGCTAAACCTGACCGAAGGTGCGTCGGTGGGGGGCGGCATCCGCTGGCATCAGGGCAGTGCCTACCGGGGCTTGGAATCCTTCGGGCCGGAGCATGCCCAGGTGTTCTTCGGCCGCACCCGGGCGCGCAACGAACTGCGAGAACGCCTGGCACGCCAAGCGGATGCCGGTTGCGCCTTCGTACTGGTATTTGGCGCCAGCGGCAGCGGCAAGTCGTCCTTGGTCAAGGCTGGATTGCTGCCAGACCTCAAACTGCCCGGCATGATCGGCCAGGTCGCACTGTGCCGCCATGCGGTGTTGCGCCCGGCCGATGCCCGGGGCGACTTGCTAAGCCATCTCGCCGCTGCGATCGTCAGCGCTACCGCCCTGCCCGAACTGGCCGACCTGCAGTACGACCAGGCCGCGCTGGCGGAACTGCTGAGGAAAGCCCCTAACCAGGCGAAGCAGCCTATCCTGCAGGGCCTCACGGCCATCGGGAGAACGGAGCGACTCACCGAACGCGCTGAGGCGCGACTACTGCTCGTGATCGACCAGTTAGAAGAACTGTTCACGCTGGAGGCGCTGCTCCCTCTGGACAAGGTTGCCTTTGTTGCGGCGCTTGAAGGGCTAGCAAAATCGGGCCTGGTCTGGGTCGTGGCGACCATGCGCAGCGACTTCTTCGACCGTCTAGATAGTGTGCCGACCCTCGCGCAACTCGCCGCCGGCGAGGCGCGTTACGTCCTAGCGCTGCCAACGCCCGCGGAAATTGGCCAGATCGTCCGCCAGCCGGGACGTGAAGCCGGTTTGCGTTTCGAGTTCGATCGGGCACGCGGCCTGGGTCTCGACGACGAGCTCTGCCAAGCAGCGGCCCGGGCACCGTCGGCCCTCCCTCTGCTGGAATTCACCCTGGACCAGCTTTGGCAACGCCGCACCGAGCGGGACGAGCTGACCTTCGCCGCTTACGACGAAATGGGCGGGCTGGAGGGTGCGCTGGGACGCCGCGCTGAAGAGGAATTTGTCCGGCTGCCGGCCGACGTCCAGTCCGCTCTGCCGCAGGTCCTGCGGGCGCTCGCGACAACGGGCCAGGGCTCCCGGGGGACAGTGACAGCGCGGGTTGTTCCGCTGGAGCATTTCGCCCCCGAAGCGCGCGAGGCGGTTAGTGGACGCGTTTCTGGCGCCCGGGGCGCGGCTGCTGCTGGCCTGGGGCGACGAGGAGGACGGACAGCAACTGCGGGTGACGCATGAGGCACTGCTGACGCATTGGAAACGGGCGAAGGAACAACTCCTGCACGATCGTGCCGATTTGCAGACGCGGGATCGCGTGAAGGAGGCGGCATCACTATGGCAGAACGCGCAGAGAGCTGATCGCACCAGCCGACTGCTGCCCACCGGCTTGCCGCTAGCCGAAGCCGAGGATCTGCTGCAACGGCGCCGGGGTGAACTGGACGGCACCGTCGTCAGCTACATCGAGGTGTCCGCTACTGCGGCACAGGCCCAGGCGCGACATCAGCGGCTACAGTTGCTCGCCGTTGCCGTGGTTTTTGCCATGCTCGCCGTTGCGGCAAGTGTGACGGCTTTTTGGGCGAACCAAGCACGCGATGATGCGCTCGCAAAAACTGAAAGACTTCAAGGCGTTTTGCTATTGGTGGGAAAAGGTTCCCTCGTTCGCAGTCGGAAGGAAGATCAAGATCATGAATTCCGCGAGCTCCGTTTGGAGAACCTGCGACATATCATGCCGAGCCTATTGCAACAGAAGGCGGAGATATACCTTCCATACCTGCAGGTTGTAATGCACGAATTCGGCATTAATACTCCGCTGCGTCAGGCTGCATTTCTAGCAATCATCGCATACGAGTCGGGTGAGCTGACCCACTTGGAGGAGGTATGGGGACCGAATGCATTCCAACTGAAATACGAGATGAATAAGTCTTTGGGCAACACTCAGCCGGGTGACGGAAAGAGATTCAAAGGCAGAGGTGTAGTGATGGTTACCGGGCGAGGCAATTATGCGCGCTTTGGGAAACTTTTAGACATGGACTTCATTTCGAAGCCCGAACTAATGAGCACGCCTGAGGTGGCTATTCTGATTGGAGCGGATTTCTGGGAAGAGAGGGGGTTGAATAAGTTTGCAGATGCCGGCGATATTTCTGGGATTCAGAGGCGGGTCAGTGGAGGGGTTCGAGGCCTAGATCAATTATCAAAATATTACCGTAGGGCCAAAGAAACATTCGGAATAAACGACGCTATTCGAGATCCCACGGGCTCGTCAGCCCCCGCTCTGTCTGAATCTGCAGCGCCGGCGGTTGCTCCGACACTTCCAGGACCGACCGCCCTTCCAAGGTAACGCAACTGTTTTTTGTAACTTCGAGGGCATGTCTTTCGGTCGATTGGATCCAATGTGTCGAGCGCTCCGTAAGGTGTTGAATCATCAGGAAATTCGCGCACGCTGGACGGAGGGTAGTCGAAATGTTGGCGGTCGCTGACCCCACCAAATGAATCGCTCTCAACGGCGAAGGAGCGCAGCGATGCAAGGTTGGCAGACGTCCTACCTGGGCCTGCTCGACATGCCCGGCGGGCTCAGCGAGTTCGAGTTGCAGGCATTCTTCAGCTTCAGCCGCTCCGAACTCGAATTGATCACGCGTCGGCGCAGTGACAGCCTCAAGCTGAGTTGAGCGCGGCAAATCGGCTTCGCCCGCATGAAATCAACCACAGAGCGGGCCGTACCGCGAGTTGGTTGAGAGGCAACAGAAACCTAAGATGAGACAAGGACTTAGGAGTGATGACACGCGGGAAGCCGCATTTTTCGCGGCGCCCTTACCGTCACAGTGCACTGGTGGTGCCCTTCATCGCGGTGCAGGTGGCCGTGATCAGCGATGTGCCATTTTTGGCGCGATAGAGGGCGTCGTGCCCGCTTTGGGCGCATCTCAGAGGTGACCAAAGATCTGTCGGTGCACCGCCGCCTCGACCTCTTCCACCTTTGCCACGATTTCCGGTACCCATCGCCGGCGCCATGCGTCGAGGGCATCAACCTCGTCGTCCAAGGAATTGAGTTCGCCAGTGACGAAGTCGAGCATGTCGATCGCGCCCAGGTACCACCCTCGCAGGCACAGGTCATGGTAGTGGCGACGTTTGATTGGCAGGACGCCGCGCGTGCTGGGCCGGCCCCTGCTCTCCAAGCAGGCCCGCTCATCGACACAACTGGGACAAAGCGCTCGAGATTGGGCGTAGGCTAGAAGCTGCGGGCCGTCCCGACCAAGGAGTTCTTCCAACTCTTGCCTGTGATTGTGTGCATCCCATCGGCTCGGAAGGTAGTAGCTTCGCGGATTCCGGAGGAAACGCTCCAATTCCTCGTGCAACCGGCACCTAATCTCATTTCGCCCCGGAACGCCCGGAAAGGAATCACTCGCATTCCGGACAAGTTTGCACAGCTTGTCCACATCGGCACGCAGGCCCAGAGCTTCTATGTCCTCCTTCAGGAACGCCAGCACGCTTTTCGCTTTCTCTCCAAGCGTTCGCGTCAAGGTCCATCGCCCGCTGTTTGGATCGATCTGCGCGATCTCTCCGCGAATCCAGGCCGCCAACAATAGTGCTCGGCGACAGCGCTCCTGAAGGCTGGGTGGGTGGAAGGCATCGGCGGCAAAGCCTTCGGACAAGCGTTTCGGCACGCGTTTCAACATGTCGCTCAATGTCATATCGCTGTACCACTCGAATCCTGCGACCCCAAGGAAATCGCTCGGAATGCGAAACTGCGGCTTGTCTGGCATTAGCAGGATGCACCGGTGGCGGCCCAAACGCCCAGCAAAAAGACCGTATTCGAACAGGACGTTATCGCGCATCTGCTCATAGCTCTCACCGCGCGACTGAAGGCGGTCGTCGGCGCTGCCCACGAGAATAGCGCCGTCGGCGTCTTCGGCGCGCCGTTCGAGTTCTTGCAGCGGTGGGTCCTTGGTCTTGAAGAAGTCGCACCACAATAGCGCGCGCATCCCCGCCACTTCGAGCGCTTCCGCGACCTTCGCGGCCGTGGCACGCCCTTCAGAGGACGAGCCGACAAAGACTCGGGCCCTTCGGTCCCATTTCAGCACAGGAAACGTTTCCAAGATGACGGCGCAACATGTGGATCCGACTCTTCGCTCGCTGCCGTCCACATGTAGAGAAACGACGCTAACGTATTCATGAATAGAGTTCCTTGTCCGATGAAACGGCAAGCAGCGACGCATGCCCCGTCATCACGAGGCCCGTGCTTGGCGACCAGCGCAGAAAGCCTATCAGCTTCGGGACCAATTCAATACAGGTGCGCGGCGCGTACGGTTGCGACGGAATCATCCCATTTTGCGCCTTCTTGTCCGCGGAGTCTTATGACGACACCGATGGCGTAAGCCAAGGTACGGTCTAGGTGTCCTATACGACAACGACAAGTACATTGGGCCTGAGCATGCATGCTCAGGCCCTGCTCAGGCGCCGTGTACGCGGACGCATTCAAATAGAGGTAATCTCGGTTTTCGTGCATTTTGTGGCGCTTTGGTCCCAGGGCACCGCCGACAGGCGCAGAATTTCGGCCCGGCGCTGCTGGCCATACCGGCGCCTGGCAAGAACCGCCAGAGGGCCACGTGTCCAAATTCAGACCGGCGACTCGGCGTCACGGTGCAGTTCGTGTTTCTGCGCGCGAGCGGCCGCCCGCTCGACCGATTTGCGGTCGTGCCAAAGACGCTGCTGCAGCACTTGGCCAAGGAACTTGGCGTCACGCAGACCAGCATTGCTTCCTTACGCTCGATTTATCGCCGTCGGGAAACCCTCTACGATCACCAGCGCTGGGCGCGAGAGCAGCTGGGCCTAGGCAATTGCGGTGAGGAGGAACTCGCGGCGCTGAAGACGCAGCTCCGAGTCCAAGCCAATGATGCGGCCTCCGTTGACGAGCTTGTCAAAGGTGCCGAGCGGTGGCTCTTCGAGCGACGCACCCTCCTCCCATCGGACCGAGTGTTGCGCGATGCGGCACGCCAGGCGTTTGCTGTCGTTGAGCAATCAGCACTCGAGGTCATCGAGGCCGTGGTGTCTGTATCCGCGCTCACTATCTGCCAGACCATCCTGTGCGAGACGATCGCCAACACTGAAGGCCAAACGGTTCTGGAGTGGCTAAAGACCCCTACCGCGCGGCACAGCCCCAGCACCTTGACCGACACGATGGCCAAGGTCCGGATCCTTAAGCGGCTTGGCGCCCATAAGTGGAACCTCGACCGGATACCGGCAGCTCGCCAAAGGGCCTACGCTCGGGCCATCGTCAATCGCCCGCCATCCGCATCGCGGCGTCGCATAGACCGAACCCAGACGCTGGAGGTCATCTGCTTCCTTTCGCGTGACCCTACTGGAACTCAGCGATACGGTAGTTTTGCTCGCTGGCCGCCGGGTCGGTGACCTTGTGCGTCGGGCAGCCGGCAAGGCGGACGCCAAGCGCGCCGTCGATGCGTTGGACTACCGGGCCCGCTTCAAATCGATCAAGGACACCCTCAGAAGCGTCGCGCTCACGCCCGAGCAGCGGCTGGCAGCCATCGAGCAGATGGTTCCCCATGACATTGACCCATCCACCCACAGCGCCGCAGCAATGACGCGCCGCGCGCTGACGGACGAGCCGACTGGCGTTCGCGCGCTGCTCGATGGCCTGCACGACCCTCGAGTTCGAGGGAGACGTTGCCCAGCCTGCAATGAAGCTGATCCCGGCGGCCGACTGGAAACTCCATCACGACCACTACGTCGCGATGTTGGGGCAGCCCGCCAAGGCGGACGCATTGCTCGACCCATTGCTTGCCAACGCCCGCGCTGGCCTGGTCAGCGTTGCTGACGCGTTGTCGGACGGCAAGCTGACCATCCATCCAGTTCGATCCTTGGGGCAATGCGCATGGCTGCGACCTCCAGCGAGGTCGGAGTGTGCCGCATCTATTAATTTCAACTATTTCGAGCGCACGACACTAGAGAGGCGTTCGGTGGTTCGGTGCTGCGACCGGTACTGCATCGATGGCTCATCGAATCACAGGCGCAGGGTGTAGTCGTATATTCGGGCGCGGCATCGGCGACGCCGACCGGCAGCTTCAACGCGGTGGGCATTGGCTTGCTCGTCACTCTCAGGCACACTGCTCCCGGGGAGACAGTGCGCAACGGCGAGCGTGTAACTGGGCGCTTTTGCGGATTCAGCTTGCGCTCGGCATCCTCACCAGGACCCCGGATAACGCGTCAGGAGGTCATCGTTCACGAACAACGAAATTCAGCGCGCTCCATCGGGCTGAGGCGCAGTGCCCCACAGAGCGGCTCTCGCCATCGACAGTTCGGCGGCCTCGACGACCCTGGTACCTGCGTGACGCTCGTCAATGAGAGATCCGGCCTTGGTGGCGGAAAATCTCGGCAATGTTTGGGAGTTTGCCGTGGAACCCACCTATCAAAGTCCGGATGAAGCTTGGAGGCAGTTGAGCAAGACCATCGAGGACTATCAAGTAGCCCTTTTTCTCGGAGCGGGCGTCTCTACCGTAAACAGGATGCCCAGTTGGCGGAGCTTCATTCAGACGCTGGGAGGGTGGACTTCCGATCAGATGGAAGTCTTTGAGAAGTCTGGGATGTCACTCATCTCGCTGTGCGAAATTGCGAAGCGCGGAGTGGGGTCCACGATTTGGAGCGAACGGGTCAGAACTGCGCTCTACGGAGACTTCCTTCAGCAAGTCGAGCAAAAGTCCAAGGATATCGTCGACCTTTCAAGATCTGACTTTTCGTCGAGGGACGAAAGTAGCAGGCGTCGTGTCAGTCAATTCTTCCGAGAAACGAATCCGGTTCTCTGGGACGTCGTGAGCGCGTGCGGTCGTCTGGACAAAGCCAACCGTCACCGAAAAAGGGAAAACATCGGGGCCTTCCTGACGACCAACATCGACTGCCTTCCCCAACTTTGTGACCGAGCGGCACACACTTCGCGAATGATAAGAACGGTCGAGCGCGCAGCGACCGAGTTGGACGTCGACAAAATTCCAATCTACCAGCTCCACGGGTATCTTTTGCCTCCAGACGCCCGAACCGGAATGCGCGGTGAAGCTTCGGATGGTCTAGTACTGACCGAGAGCGAGTATTTAGCCAGAACCGATGGACACTATGCTTGGGCGAACGTAACACTGCACTTCGCGGCTCGCGAGATGCCGATCATTTTCATCGGTTGTTCCATGACGGACGACCTGATCCGCCGCGCGCTTCTGCGAAGCTGTCGGGAAAGGATGGAAAGCTACGCTGCCGCCCGACCACCCGAGGCCGCGAAGGAGTACAAATTCCGCCGCCACTTTGCTGTCATGCATCTGCATGCCGACGAAGCGGTGAACCGGATGAGGAACGTAGGCGCAGGCATGCTGGGCGTTTGGCCACTGTGGGTTTCCGACTTTCACACCGATCTGGCAAAGCGCATTGGCATGGTCATGCGGCCCGACTCGGGGTGATCGGGGGTTGTGAGAGCGAATCAGATGATGGGGTGTGCAGACGCCAACTTGCGAGTTCTCATCGCGATTGACCATTCTGCGATCGAGTTCGCTGGCTGGAAAATGAGGCCTGGCGCGCCCTTGGAGTTCGGCCATGCAGATCAAAGTCAGTATCGCCATTTCCCGCGGCGCAGCCGAGTCGGGCGAGTTGCCGCTGCTGACGCTGGAGGTCGATGCGCAGCCGAGCATCGACCCGCTGGGGCCGGGCTTGGCCGATGCCAAGGCGGTGCTCACGAAGCTGCAGGTCCAACTCGTCACGCGTCAGGTCGAGCTGATGTCGACGAGCCAGCGCCGATGCGATGGCTGCGGGCTGAATCGCGCGATCAAGGACTACCACGACGTCCACTACCGCAGCCTGTTTGGCAGTGTTGTCGTGAAGGTGCCGCGTTGACCGCGATGCGAATGTCGTTGCGGCACTGCCCCAAACGAACGGCGGGCCCAGCGCTGGATCTCGGCGGAGTTGGAGTACGTCCAAAGCCGCCTGCCGCCACGATTCCTTATGCCAAGTCCTCGGGGTTGCTGGAGCTGTTGTTGCCGGTGGCCGGAGCCAATGCCACGAGCACGGTGCGACGGCATACGCTGGATGTGGGTCGGCGATTGGATGCTCAAGGGCTGGAGATCCAGTCAGAGACGGCTGAATTGGAAGGCAGCGCGAACGTCACCACGATGGGGCTGGACTGCGGTTACCTGCGGCTTTGCCACCCCGATGAGGAGAAATCGTTCGAGGTCGTCGCCGGCGGCGCCATGCGCGCTGGCGTCGGTCAGCGCAGTGTGGCGTTCGTTCAAACGGTTGACGAACATTCTCACGAACGCATGCAACGTGTCTTGGACGCTTTCGGCCGGCAGGATTTGTCGATCGAGGTGTTCACCGACGGCGACATCCAGCTTCGCCAGTGCCAGCTGTCGAAACAGCCCCGCGCGAGGCATATTCTGGACTGGTACCACCTGCGACGACGGGTGGCCAAGCCCAACGCCGTCGTCCATGGCCGGCCAACGACGAGTCAGCTCAGATCCGCTGACCACGATTGGCTGTCAAGTGTGGCCGGCGGATTGAATTGGCGGCTTTGGCATGGTCGAGCGCTGGAAGCCATGCGGCGCCTGGCCACGGTGCTGTACGTCCTGGGCAAGTCGACGGTGTGCCGCAAGCCGGCCGCGCGTCAGATTCGAAAGCTCACCCTCGAGCTGCTCGGCTACCTGCCCAACAACGCGGACTCGCTGCCCGACTATGGGCGGCGATATCGGGCGGGGCGACGCATCTCCAGCGCCTTCGTGGAGTCAGCGGTGAACCAGCCGATCGACAAGCGAATGTCGAAGTCTCAGCAAATGCGCTGGGATCCGCGCAGCGCGCACTTGCTGCTGCGGGTGCGGGTGCGCGTCATTCACTCGCATGTCAGCGGCTACTACCCCACCGTTTGAATCGCCCTCACCCCAGCATGGTGTATAGACTCGCGCGATTGCCGCGCTCAGAATTCTTGAGAGCACTGGGGGTCGATCAGCTCCCTGGCGTTTCCGACCTGCACTTCGGCGGCGATATCGACTTCGAGATCTTCGGATCGACCGACGCCGTAGGGCTCGGGGCGTGGCCTCACTGTGCCGTCGAGTTGAATTTGACAAAGGGCAAACTGGCCCGTCATCAATGGGCGCCTTGAGCGGAGAGGACTCTTCATGAGATACGCAGCAAGCAGTCTCGAAGAAGCGCTTCTGCAGGCTGAGCAGATGCGTGCGGCTGGAGCGACGTGGTTCCGGGGCCAAACGCGCAATTGGCCGATTTCGAGCAGCCTTTTCCGTCGTGCGACGAGCGATCAGTCAGCTGCCATCGAGCGCTTCGAACGATTCTGGAACTGGCTGCATTCCGTCCCCGCGCTGAGTGCTATTGCAGCGAACGAAGATGCGGCGCTGGCTGTCGCCCAACACTATGGCCTGGCGACCAATCTGATCGACTTCTCGACTGAACCCAAAGTAGCTGCCTTCTTCGCCGCACATAACCCTCCACCTCAGAGCGAAGCAGAGGACTTCAGTTGCATCATCTGTCTCAACTACGGAGAGCTAGAGGAAATCTGCAATTTGATGAGACTCGTTCGACCCGAAATGCCTGTTCTCCGGGCGATCAAAGTGAATATCCCTGAGTTATGGCGTATTCAGGCACAGCGTGGAGTCTTCCTCGATTATCCGTTCGATGTCAGTTTCGAAAAACGAACATTTGACTTCGATCGGATCGTGTTCCCGACGCCGCGCGACAGGGCCACACTAGAACGTCTCGATCCCGAGGCGGACATCTATCCCACGCAGAAGAGTGATCTTGAAATGCTCCTGGACCAATACTTCATGCTGGAGACGATTGAGAAAGGATCGCGCAGGATTCGGGAGCTCGACTTCTTCACTCCGATTCACGTGCAAGGTCTCGCCAATGGAATAGAAGGCGAATGCTTTGGTCCTGGCGGGTTGCCGATTCATGAGTCTTGGGAGCCCGATCGGCTGGCTGAATGGCTGACTCTCGGTGGAGAGAACTGGCGCCCGCAGTCGACGGCTCCTGGAGTAATGATTCATTATCCGGCTGGTGACGACAGCCATGCGAAGATTGCAACCATGAAGGATCAGTGCAGTGCAATCCTTTCGAAGAATCCGAGTTTGCGAACGGGGCCTGTTCATTGGAGCCTCCTCGGCATCCCGCCAGAGGCTCGGCTGACTCGCGGGACTGATCTTGTTTGGGATGGTTTGCGCCGTTGGCCCTACAGTGATTCCGACGTCGCTCAGGCATTGGCCACGGCTATCGAGTTCGGGATGCTCGTCAATGAACAGCCGACCGCGCGACACGATGTCGAATTGGCGCGTCAACTCGCGGAGCAATGCTTTGGTTGCGCTGTGGAGATCGAGATTGAGATCGAGGATGGAAGCTATTCGCGGGGGTTCTTCAACGAATCCCAGCTTTCGCAGTTGGTACGTCAGGACTTTGCAGGATTCCTGACGAATGATTGGCGTCCCCGGATCAGAGGTATCCGTGCAGTTCTACAGGTGGCGTCCGATCCCAAGAGGGTGCTCGTTTTTCATCGACTGAATTCGTTGTTTTGCACTCAGTTCGTGCCAACTCAGGTCGTCCTTCGTGACGAGCTGTCGGGAAAGGCGCGTCTCTACAATCTTGCGCGAACCGCAAGGATCGGGTTGGCATAGCGCGAGGCCGCCGCGCAGTTGGAGTTGGCGCAACGCTTCCGGGGATATGAGGTCGTCCGTGCGGCCATTGATTCATTGGTCCGCCGCTCATGTCCGGATCGTACTCGGTGTCGGCGAGCATGAGTCGGAAGTCTTCGAGGATACCGGTGGTCGCCATGCGCCCCAAGGGAACGCCTTCCGAGGCGATGCATCGAATCCTGGCGGCTTTGAATGCCGCCGGGCAGGAACGTGCCGCACGGGCGGCCGATGCGGGGCTCAGGCGACGTGTTCAAGGCGTACCAGCAGCGCCGCCTCGAGGCAGCCTATGCGGACCTACTCGGCGACTGACCTCACACGAAGCGGACCGTTATTCCTCGACGAACTTGGCTATTCCGCCGGGCGCGACACGCAGATCACGAGGATCGTCCCGACACTGGTGCTCCTGTTTCCGCGCGAGGTGGTGGACACAGTTGCCGCAATGCTCGCGGTGGTCCGCCGCTCGACGGACAGACGCCTGATCCGCTCCCGGGCAGTGGCCTGCGAATGATGCGCTGTCCGGCGCTGTTGGCGGGACTAGGACAATTGCAGGATTTTCTGGAGTACGGCTTCGACGCATTCGCTTCGATGCGCGGCGCCAAGCGTTTTCTCGCTGCCATCGATCAGCGCGAGAGCGCTCCCAACAAGGCGCTGTTCGGTGCAACCGGCGTGACTCATGCGGCGTTGTCCGTATTGCCTCACGATCCGTGAGCTCCAGGCACTTCTAGCGATTAGCTCCTTTGCCCACCGGCGTCTCGCGGCAGTGCGAGAGAAGTTGGACGCCTTCTTACCTCGTGGCCAGAGCGAAAGGCAGTGTCGGCTGGCGCCGATCGACCTCATGCTGATCCATAGGTCCCACGCACCTCAATCGTGAGGAAGATCCCGAATCCTGGAGCCTCTAAGATTGCATCGCCAATCTATGGCCACCAAACAGCATCGTGACAAACGCCGGCACATCCAACTCTGTGGCACCGTCGAAGAACGCCTTGTCGTCGTCGGACAGCTTGCCTCCGCTCGACACGGCGCGTGCTCATTGAGCGAAGCGGACTCCGCTCTCGCACAGCCTCTTTCTCGGTCGCGAGCTGAGCGATCCGATGCACGTGCATCCTGCCGGCTTGCGTTGAGACCACGCACGGATCTGAATAAGCCAACTTGATCGGCCCGAAGGTCAATCCACGTCTGCAGCCACCCAGTGCCACTCACTGGCCTTCTTGAGAAGGGAGAGGCTACGCGCCCTCGAACGCCTATTTCCAACGGATCGAAGCGCCAGTGGCGCTTGCCACAAATGCGACCAATGATGACTTCCAGATCTGCTTTCAGCCGAACCTTAGTGCTATAACTCCGATACGACTATGGCTCATCCGGCGGTCTTTTACAAGTACATGTCCGCTAAGACTGCGCTTGTCGTTCTCGAGACTGGGCGCCTTCGCTGGTCGAGCCCGCTTCTATTCAACGATCTCCGCGAGCTATAAAGAATGCCGCGTCTTCGAAGCGCTCAGGGAGGGCTCTGCCCACCTTGCTTTTGGAGACCGCTCACGGTAAACGCCGACTTCACGCGAAACGCTTGGGCGCGGCTCTAGGTGAGTCTCTCGGGTGGCTTCGAGAGTTCGTACTGCTAGGCGTGTCAGATGCCGACCTCATCGACGATCTGACGCAGTCGGTCGACGACGCGCCGCACTTGGAAGCGCTCCGGGAAGTGTTCAACAAATCTGTCCTGTCGTCGGTTTGATTGCTCTGCGTGACGACCGAGGCGGATAGCGAGCCGATGTGGGCCCACTATGCTGACAACCATCGAGGCTGCGTGCTCGGGTTCCGGCACATCCACGAGAGGGACACTCCGTTCGCGGTCGCCCACCGGATAAGGTATTCGGATCGGCCTCCGATCGGTGGTTCGGGCCTTGATTTCGTCCTCTATGGCCCGACCAGACGACTGAGCGATAGGCTCGTTCGTGCAATCTGTTTTACAAGGGAGTTATCGTGGTCATATGAACGCGAATGGCGGTCTCTCACCTATCAGGCTGAACCAACTGGCACTTTGTTCGACGACCTAGACTTCTTTGCCGAGGAGCTAGAGTCGGTGACCCTTGGCCCACGTACAACTCTATCGTCGAAAAAGGCGATTGCTGCCATTTGTAGATTTCGCTACCCCTCGTGCGCAATGTTCAAGATCGAATCAAAAAAGGGCGAGTACGTTCGACGCCCGATATAGGTTACCTTGCCCAGCGATGGACCCAAGAAACTGGACACGGCGATGAGTAGAAAATCTGCGTTCTGACGTCTCCCCCCAAATGCGGTCGCTCCATACTGGTGTTGGACGGTAACGCTGTACGCCAAAATTGAAGACGGCCGAATGTTGATGTGCTCGAAGTGAACCGGGCCACTCGGCGCAGCAATGGTCATCGACGATCATGCGTTCCTCTCACCACCTGTCGATCACCGCTTGCAGGTGGGCCGTGTTCCACGCGATCACGATGTTGGTAAGTAGCGCGTGCGAACCCGATATAGCGACGAGTTCGTCACGCCAACGCCCCCGCACTGCCTTGGCCGCGCTACCCCACAGACGAAATCCGACATTGGCGCTCACGAGACCTGCCCGTACCGAGGCGACGAATCGAAGCATGTCGTCCCAACCGGCACCCAACTCATTGTCCAGATGGCGCCACAGCGCTGGCGGAACGATCCGAAAGGCGTCGAGCACACGGCGGGTCATTCGCAGCAATCCGATGTGCAATGCCAGGCCGAGCTTGAGGGACTCGCCGCGGCGCGTGCGGATCAGTTCACGTTCCGCCCGGCCGAAGGTGAAGAACGCCTGCAACTCGAAGGCGGAGGTGTCGCGCGGAAGTTCGCGCATCCCCAGGGGCTTGAACGCGGGACCTACAAGATTCCGTCCGTGAATGGATGAGGCTCGCGCGAGCGACGAACGCAGTCAGATGTCAAGATTCTGGACGAAATCGACCACGAAGCGGCGCACACGCGCGGCGACGGTGTCCCGCACCGCATCCAAGTGCTGCGTCGTCATCGATAACGACCCATTGGCACTTTGCAGGCTGACTTGGTCCTGGGCGAACTTGAAGAGCAGAACCTGTATCACGGCATGGTCGGCAGTATGCCGAAGCACATCGCGGAGATGCGCGGGTTGCCGCTGCTGTCGGTATCCTTGAGGCCGTTCAGGACCGACAACACCATGGTCAGTGCGGCCGACCCCGGCACCATCATCGACATGATGACCGGGATGATGGCTCTGTGGACACCAGCGTTGGTCTCGGAGACGGTCTGCTCCTTGAATTCCATCTCCCCAACGATCCAGCCGAGGTTCTGGAGCACGTCGACGTACTTGCGGTACCAGGCCATCACATTGATGGCTCTATCCACCGCCTTGTTGGCGGCGCCAGTTGCGCGATCAGGAGGCTGTCGGCAACGGCGCTTCGCGTGTTGGCGTCGACGCCCTCGGAACATGCAGCGATCTGCGCTCCGATCACCGCCGCGTGCGGGGCGGTGCCGAACTGCACCTCTTCCCCGGCGGCCTCAAAGCTCGGGCCATGCGCAGGCAGGTCGAGGTTGCTGACGTACGCGTGAGCCTGTTCGGGATTGCGGTCATCTGAATCTTCTCGATGTACTCCAATGCGGGCATGCGAGGAGCGGTCGGTGAAGCACATTCGGCCGAGTCCGTAAAGCGCTCAGCGTGTCCGCCTCGACCGCTTCGCAGCGGGCTTGCGAGGCGCCTTGGTTGCTGGCGCGCGCTTCGCGGGTGCCTTCGTTCCGCCGGCCGCGGGCGGTCTGTCCCGAATGCCGAGTTCGGCGAAGGTCACGCGCAGCGCGTTGAGCACCGACTCGTTCGCCGCCAGGAAGTAGACGCGCTCGACACAGGTGATGGGCGCCCGCGAGCGCAGATAGGCGACCGCAGCGCCGACCTGCAGCCGGGCGCTCCGAACCAGGTCGGCGCGTGCCGTGCCGGCGCCCAGCAGCGGGAAAAGGATGGAGACCGGTGGCGGTGCGATATCGCTCGGCGACGGCACCGGCACCGCCGTCACGTGCCCGAGGAGTTCGGCCGCAGCGGGAGAGCCCGCCTGGTCGACCCAGCCGCGGGCCTCCAGGTCGGCGCGCGCCAGCGCGTTGGTGATGCATCTTTCCACCGCTGCAATACTGTGGAAGCCCGTCCCGACCACGCCGTAGACCGAAGCGGCGTGGAACAGTCGCTTCACCTTGTGCGTGCGGGCCAGTTCGCCCGCGCTGGTGGATACCACTTCGCCGGGATTGACGAGCTGTCGGCCGTCCATCTTCTTTTTCAGCTCATCGGCGATGGTGTCCTCCAGCACGGTGCCGGTGTCGTCGCGGCGCGACCCGAGATAGCGGATCAGCCCCGAGATCGACGGGTCATGCGGCCGCGCCATCTGCATGCCGATGTTCTCGGAGCTCACCCAGATGTCGATCGGTCGGTCAACCAGGTCGGCGCCGAGGTTCACGTCGCGAAGGTCGCCACAGACGATGCCGATGCGCTTGCCCTCGGCATGCGGCACGGCATAGTCTTGCATGCCGCTATTCGTGATGGCCTTCGATTCGCGGCCGGCCTTCAGTCCGGGCAGCACGGAGTAGACCAGGCTGTCCTTAGCGCCGGACAGCAGCCCATTGGACACGAAGTTCGCGATGGCGTCGCGCGCCTGCTGGGCGCTCGGATCGTCCAAGTCGTACTCGATCGTCGTCATGCCGCCGATGTTGAAGGGATTGTCCGTCCCTTTGCGGCGGATCAGCACGGTCACCCGGTCGCGCAACGCGTGGCGCACGCCAAGTTCGTAGAAGACGTTGGGGTTCGCCGTCGTGATGTCGACGACAGCGATGTCGGCGTCCGCGATGTATTCGAGCATTCGCTCGTGGATCAACCCAGCACGCTCGACCTCGTCGCATCGTACGCAGTCGATGTACAGATGGCGCTCGGCCAGGCCTTGGACGGCAGGCCGGATGATGTCCCGGTAGACGCGATCGAAGTCAATGAGATCCTTCCTCTTCGGGTCGGGCTTCTCATGGAACGGCATGATCACGAAGCAGCTGCGAGCGTCGCGGTCGAGTGCCATCGTTGAACTCCTTTTGTTGTGCCGTGTCCTACCGCTGCGCCGGGCCGACGGGACTCGTCCAACCGGTGCGCGCCAGCAACCATTGCAATCCGATGATCGTCTTCGCGTCCATCCAGCGCCGCTGGAGGAGGGCATCACGGGCCTCGTCCGGCCGCATGCGCACTATGCGGATGTCCTCGCGCTCGCTCGCCAGGCCGCCGCCGGCCGAGACCCGGCCGTTGTCGCTGACCTCGACGTGATACAGCCAAATGCGCTCTGACGAACCGCCCGGCGAGACGAAGAAGGTCGCGATCTTTTCGAACGCGTCGACGCGATAGCCCAGCTCCTCCAGGAGTTCGCGGTGCAGGGCCTCCTCCGGCGATTCGCCATCTTCGATCATTCCGGCCATCACTTCGACGAGCCATCCGCCGGCTTTGGCGATCGCGGGAGCGCGCAGTTGCTCGGTGAAGAGCAAATCGCCCGACTCGCGGTGCCGCACGGTGGCGGCCACCGAGTCACCGCGCTCGAAGACCAGCCGGCGCAGTGGCGGCGACTGCGTGCCGTCGTCGCCCTCCACATCGAGCATCAACTCGTCGACCTTGAAGAAGTCGTCGAGTAGTCGCCGTCGACTGTGCACTGCCACTCGTCTCATTGCGCCATGCTAGCAGTTGCAGCTCACAAATGGTGCGGCTGAACGATGCGTTCTCCGGACACATCACCTCGCCGAGGGAGCATGTCCGACGGTTCTATTGACCGCCTCCGCGAATGGACTGACGATGGAGCGCCCTCGGCCGGACGAGGGTGCGCCCATGCCCTCGTGGCGTGACGGCTTGCCAACCAATCCAACAAATGTTTTGACATGGCGACAAGTACAGCGCTCAGGACCATTGCCTCACGTGAGCCTCCCTTCGAGACAATCAAGGCGGCGCTCGAGGCCGGTCGTGTCGTTCCCTTCGTCGGCGCGGGCGCCTCGCTCGCCGGCCGGCCGGAGGGCGAATCATGGACGGAGAACGCGGCCTATCCGCCACGCGGCCCGGAACTGTCGAGCCTGCTCGCCCAGGAGGCCCACTTCCAGGACGTCAGCGACGACCCTCGCGACAGGGAGGATCTGCTCAAGGCCGCCGCTTACTTCGAGCAGCAAAGCGGCCGTGAAGAGCTCCGAATTCGGCTCCACCAGGTTCTGTCGCGGCCGCATCCGCTCGGGCGGCTGCATCAATACCTCGCCGGACTCACGAATCTCCGTCTGATCGTCACCACCAACTACGACACGCTGCTGGAACGGGCCTTCACCGCGGCTGGGCAGCAGTTTGATCTCGTCGTCCATCCCAAGGACAGCGACGAGGCGGGCAACTCCATCCTGTGGCGGCGCGCCGGCGAGGACGAACCGGCGACCATCCTGTATGAAGACCTGGAGAGGATGCAGATCGATCTCCAGGCGACACGGGTGGTTTTCAAGATGCACGGCAGTGTGGACGAGCGAGCGCAAGGGGAGCTCGACAACTTCATCATCACCGAGGACGACTACATCGATTTCCTGTCCCGCATGACGACCGGGACTGCGGTGCCGAAGTCCTTCCTGCGCTACTTCCGCGGTCGCTCCTTTCTGTTCCTCGGCTACAGCCTTGCGGATTGGAACTTGCGCGTGGTGCTGCGCAACCTCGGCCGGGAATTCGAGGCGCAAAGCCAGCGCGCGAGCCGGAAGCACTGGGCGATCCAGGATCGACCTTCGGGGATCGAGCAGTGGTTGTGGCAGTCGCGCGGCGTCAATGTCTACGACCTTCGCATCGACGAGTTCCTCGACGGCCTGGGCGCGCCCGGAAGAGGCTCGGGTGGCTGACGCGGTCCCCTTCTGCCCGTATGTGGGCCTGAGGCCATTCAATGAGGCGGATCGGCCGTACTTCTTCGGTCGCGAGAAGGAGATTCGCACCATCGCCGACAACCTGTACGGCGCTCGCCTCACCATCCTCTATGGTGCGAGCGGCGTCGGCAAGAGTTCGGTGCTCATGGCGGGCCTGGTGCCGGAGCTGCGCAAGGAAGCGCGTACCGCCGTGGTGCTGTTCCGACGGTGGCAGGTTCCCGAGGCGGTTCGATTGCTCAAGCATCAGGTGATCGAGGCGGTGTCCAACGCGGCGGGCAAAAGCCTTGCGATCGACGAGCAGCTCCCGCTCGACGAGTTGCTCAAGCAGGCAGCCGATGCGCTCGATGGCACCGTCCTGCTGCTGCTCGATCAGTTCGAGGAGTATTTCCTGTACTTTTCCGATCCAGGCGTCGAAGGCGGTTTCGACGCCGAACTGGCACGCGCGATCACGCGCCGGGAGGTCGACGCGGGATTCCTTGTCTCGATGCGCGAGGACGCACTGTCTAGCCTTGACCGCTTTCGCAAGCGGATTCCCACCCTTTTCGGCAATACGCAGCGGCTCTCTCATCTCTGGGTGGGCGCCGCAAATCTCGCGGTGGTGAAGCCGCTCGAGGTCTACAACGCGCGTCATCCTGACGGGATCGCCCTTCCGGTGGCGATCGAGCCGGCGCTCGTCCAGTCGTTGCTCGAACAGGTGAGCGCCGGTCAGGTATCGATCGCCCAGGCCGGCGGCGCGGGCCAGACCGCGGCGCAGGCCGACGAGACGCGCGTCGAGGCTCCTTACCTGCAACTTGTGCTCGAGCGGCTCTGGGGCGAGGAGGTCGGGTCCGGCTCTCGGGTGCTCAAGTTGTCGACGCTCAAGACGCTCGGAGGCGCGCAGAACATCGTGCGGACGCACCTCGACCAGGTCATGGAGCGGCTCGACGCGCGCGACCAGAGGCTGTGTGCACGGGTGTTCGATCGGCTCGTCACGCCTGCAGGCGCGAAGGTCGCGTGCCGGCTCGGGGATCTCGGCTACTGGGCGGAGGACCTGGCTTCCGAAGTCCCGCGCGTGACGAAGCTCCTCGAGGACAACCGGCTGCTCGCGAGGATCCCCGCCCCGCCGGGCCGTCGGAACGAGGATGATCAGTACCAGATCTTCCACGACGTGCTCGCGCCCGGCATTCTGGACTGGCGCAGTCGCTTCCTGCAGCGAGAGGAGAAACTGCAGGCCGAGACGGCCGCGGCGGAGAAGGAGCGCGAGGCGGCCGAAGAGCGGCTTCGGCTGGAGGGAGAAGCTGCGCGCGAACGAGATCTGCGCCTCGCAAAGGAACGCGCCGAGCAGGAGCGGCGATCGAGGAGGCGGTTCCAGGTTGCAATGATTGCCTTCTTCATCGCGGCCGCTTCGGCATTCTGGTTCGGCATCGACGCTCGGAAGCAGACTAAGAGGGCTGAACAACAGACTGAGATGGCCGAGTCGGACGCGAAGACGGCGAAGCGGGCACAGGCGACCCTGCAGCTCGAGAAGATCCGCGACCACTACGCCAAGGCACGTGACTATGACACCACCATCGAGAGTTTGGATCGCGTGCTGCAGCTGGATCCCGGGCTTGCTTCGGCGGATGAAAGCCTCGGGCGCGTCTACTACGACCGCGGTATCGCCTATGGGGGTCCCGCCGATATCGACCGGGCCATCGCCGCTTTCGATGCCGCGCTCAAGCTCGATCCGAAGCAGGTGGAGGCGCTCGCGGGACGAGCGGTCGCGCTTCAATACAAGGGCGAGGCCGCGCGTGCCCTAGCCGACTATGACGCAGCGATCGCGCTGGCAACGCAGGAGGCGCAGCGACTTGCGCAAGGCATCGGCTCCCGGCGCGATTCCCCCGACTTGCGTGCGTCGATCAGCGCGCAGAACGTCACGCTCACGCAGCTCTACTACAACCGGGCAACCTTGCACGAATCGACCGGCCGGCGGGCCGAGGCGATCGCTGACTACTCGAAGGCGCTCGAATTGCAGCCGGAACTCGATGACGCCTTGCTGGCACGCGGCGAACTCTATCGGCAAACAGATCGCTTGGCCGACGCGCGTGCCGATTTCCAACGCGCACTCCACTTCGCCGACGACGAGCGGTCCCGGGCGCTTGCGTGGACGCGACTCGCGCAGCTCGGCGCGGCACCGCCGTCGGCGACCGCCGTGGGGGCCGGGACGACCGTATTTCTCCAGATCGTGGATCCGCTCGACAAAGCTGCGGCGGACAGTGTCCAGCGCGAACTCGAACGGAAAGGCTTCCGCGTGGCAGGTATCGAGACCGTGCCTACGAGCCGCACCAATGGCGACGTGCGCTACGCGTCCGCTGACCAAAGGCGCATCGCCGATACGGTCGCGAGAGCGGTCGAAACGACCCTTGCCAGGGAGGGGCAGAAGCTCACGTTGCAGCCCTTCCAGCTCGACCCGAAACGGTTTCCCAATGCCAAGCCGGACGTCATCGAGGTCTGGTTGCCATCACTCTCGGGCAACGCGCAAAGGCCCATGCCTAAGTATTGAGCCTGACGTGAGGAGAGCATACATTTCCTGGGGGTGCAGTGCGGCAGCTTTCCCGGTGGCTAGGCTGCGAGGGGTGCCTAGTGTTAAGCGGCGTCGCCGAAGCGCGGATACCACCTCTCGAAGGACGCTCGTAGTTCGTCATTCAGGACCTGGGTACGAACCTGCAGCAGCAGATGTGCTCCGCGCGGCGTCCAGCGCATCTGCTGCTTCTCAACGAACCGCTCGGACATCACCTGGTTGACCGCAGACTCGACAAAGCCGGTGGAGATCCGCTCCCCGCATCGGTACCTCCCCCCGTAATTGACGATGGCGCCGGCATTGCTGTCGACGTAGGCCGCGAATTCATCCAGCGCCCGATCAAACTTCTTGAGCACGACCGAACTCGGAAGGGCCGCCTTGCGCTGCTCCTCGCGTACATCAGCGATGTCCTCAAGGGGGTGATTGTCCTTTCGGTGCATGTATGGACCCTGCGCCTTTTGCAAGCCCTCTCGGTGACGTCAAACGGTCTGCATGCATGTATACGGCTTGCCGGTGGGCGCGTCGAAACATGCCCGCAGCCTCGATGAGATCCGCACGCCCCGTCCTCGGTAGATTGACGGCTTGAGCTGAAAGGCACAGCCGGCACCAAAAGCAGGCTTCAGGGCGCTGGTCCAACCATTTTTGTCATCACCTCCGAAAGCTTCGCAAAACCAGTGCTGGGTGTCGTTCCTCCCCTTGAGCGTAGTGCGGTGCTGCGTACAGATCGAGCTCGCTTAATGCGCCGCGGCGCTTTGGCGGTAGGGCGCGTCGCTGCTCAGCAATGCCTGGATCACCCGTGCATTTTTGTTGGCGAGCGCCACGGCCGCTCGGTTGTAGCCGCGTCTCGCAATCAACTCTTGCAGCCATCGGCTCTGAGCATCCGTCTTGCCCGCTGCATAGCGCAGCACGGCGCGCGCTCCGTGAATCAGCAAGGTGCGAAGGTACTTGTCGCCTCTTTTGCTGATGCCTCTGAGTTGCGACTTACCGCCGGAAGAATGTTGGCGCGGAACCAATCCCAGCCAAGCCGACAGGTGGCGGCCGTTCTTGAACTCCTTGGCCTCCCCGACCGAAGCCACCATGGCCGTCGCGGTGATGGTCCCGACGCCGTCAACAGCCGCGATCTTCCTGCACTGGGCGGAGCGCTTCATGAACGACCTGAGCCAGGTCTCAACGTGCTTGATGCGCTCCTCCAGCGCGTGAATCTGCTGGAAAATCTCCAGCACCATGGCCTGGCAGACGCTGGTGACTTCGCCTTCGCACGAGCCAACGATCTGCGGCACCGCACGCTTGAATGCTTGGCGCGTCTGTGCAATCGACACCCCTCGCTCGGCCAACAATCCCCTGGCCTGGTTAATCAGTGCTGTGCGTTGTTGCACAAGCAACTCGCGCACGCGATGGACCGCCTGGATATCCTGTTGCTCGACCGACTTCACGGTTACGCGGGTAGGGGCAGAGACTTTCTGATGGCGACGCGCGCGCCTTGGATTCCTGAGCGCCGAGGCATCATCTGGATCGACTTCAATCCGCAGGTGCGTCGAGAGATGAGGGACATGCATCCGATGCTGGTGCTGTCCCCGAGGGCATTCAACGATCGCACAAGCATCGTGATCGGTTTGCCCATGACAACCGCAACGTACAACGCCTCCAACCCGTTCGCTATCCGATTCGTCGGGCCGAAGGACATGAAGGGCTACGTTCTTTCGCATCAGCCCAAGTCGTTCGACTGGCGAGTTCGGCGGGCCAAGGCCCACCCATGGAAGCAAGTGCCGCCCACCGTTTTCGAAGCGGCCTGTGAAGCGCTCAATCAGATCATTGAGATCTGAGTTCCGATTCGACCTCGACCAACAGAACTTTCTCAATCGCGGCGGACTGGTGAACAGCCTGATCGGCGGCGGTGAACTCGCTCGGATCAACATAGCGCCCATCGGTCCCGCCGCGGGCGGGCTGCTGCTCGCGAGCTTCGGCGCGGGCCGGCTATTTTGCGGATCCGCGGCGCCGATGGAAGCGCCCTCGCGCCGCCCTCGTGATCGCGACCACGCAGGGATGGGTGATGCGGCGCTCGACCGAGATCGCGAAGAACTCCTCCATCAGCTCGGCGGCACGCCCGATCACCTCGACGCCGTACTGGGCGCGGGTCTCCTCCTCGAGCACCTCGGGCGTCATGAAGACACCGCGACCCTCGCCGCCAAAGGCCTTCAGGAGTGCGGCATCGTCGAACTCGCCGATCAGCCGCGGCCGCAGCCGGTGCTCGGCCAGCCACAGGTCGAGTCGCTGCCGCGCCGCCGAAGTCGCACCCTGAATCAGCATCGGCGCGCGATCGAGACAGGCCGGGAATTCGCCCACGAGCGTGCGGCGCAGTGCCGCGGTGGCGAAGAAGCTCATCGCGGTGGTGCCCAGCGTGTGGTTAAAGGCCTTGACGCCGATCTGCCGGCCCATCGGTTCGTCGGCGATCACAAGGTCAATACGCTGCACCGACAATTGCCCCAACAGGTCGCGAAAGTTGCCCTCGTGGCAGATCAGCCGCACCGGCTCGGCGATGCCGAGCGCCGGCTCGAGCAGCCGGTAGGCGATCGACTTCGGCACCGCGTCGGCAATGCCGACCCGGAAGTCGAGCGCGCGGGCGCCCTCCCCGCGGCTGCCCAGCGCCGCCTCGAGCTCGGAGCCGAGCGCGAAGATTTGGTCGGCGTAGCTCAGGGCCGTGCGCCCCTCGGGCGTGAGTTCGAGGCCGCGCCCGCGCTTCTGGAAAAGGCTGCAGCCCAGGCTGTCCTCGAGCAGCTTGATTTGGCCCGACAACGTTTGCGGCGTGATGTGCAGTTGCTCGCTGGCGCGCACGATGCCGCCGGCCTTGGCGGCAGCCCAGAAGTAATGCAGGTGCTTGAAGTTCATCTTTTGCGCGCATCCTACGGAAAAGACGAATGAATGGTGTCAAAAATTCGACTTTTCTCGAAGGCTATCCCAGTCTAGAGTGCACGTCATGCGCGTCCATACGCGTGGTTTTTCAACCAACCGAGGACATCGAAATGAGAGACAACATCCAGGTTTATGGCTCGCCGTATGCGGCGTTGCCTGCCGCCGCGGAGCGCAACCAAGTGCTTCGCAACACCTACTGGCTGCTGGCCCTCTCGATGGTGCCGACGGTGCTGGGCGCCTGGCTCGGGCTCTCGACCGGTATCGCGCGCGCCATGTCGCCGGGCATCTCGATGGTGGTCTTCCTGGCCGGTGCCTTCGGCTTGATGTTCGCGATCGAGAAGACCAAGAACTCGGCCGCCGGCGTGCCGGTGCTGCTGGGCTTTACCTTCTTCATGGGCCTGATGCTGTCGCGCATGCTGGGCGTGGTGCTCGGCATGCAGAACGGCGCCAGCCTCGTCATGACCGCGTTCGCGGGCACCGGTGCGGTTTTCCTCGGCATGGCGATGCTGTCGTCGGTCATCAAACGCGACCTGTCGGCCATGGGCAAGTGGCTCTTCATCGGCGCCATCCTGCTGTTGGTGGCGGGCATCGCGAACTTCTTCATCCAGTCGGGTGCGCTGATGATCACGCTCGCGGTGCTCGCGATCGGCATCTTCTCGGCCTTCATCCTGCACGACCTCAAGCGCGTCAAGGACGGCCACGAGACCAACTACATCACGGCCACGCTCGGCGTCTACCTGAGCCTGTACAACGTGTTCCAGTCGCTGCTGATGCTGCTGGGCCTGGGCGGCAGCCGCGAGGAGTGACGATGACGCCACATGAATCCCGCGCCACGTCACGCTGAGCCTGATGAACTGGGCGCTTCAAGCAGCTCGAGGACATCCAGAAGCCGGGAAGTGCACTGCAACGAAGTAGATTTCGGAGACACCTGGAACTCCTTCCGGGCTGCGGAATAGACCAGAATCGGCGGATGGAAGAGCGCCATTACCTGAACGTTCCCTTCAAGGAGAAAGACGCCGCGAAGGCGCTGGGCGCGCGCTATGACCCCGAGAGTCGACGCTGTGGGTGCGTCCTGAGATCGACCTGGCGGTCTTCGCGAAGTAGGACCTTCTGCCGGGGATGTCGCGTTGCGCCGGTGGCGCGCTCGAACTCGGGAAGGATCTTGCCTGCGACGTTCACCCAGGTCATGGCGTGTGTCTTCGCGAGCACCTGACCGCCTTGGCCCCGACGATGTTGGCCAGAAATCGGTGTTGCCGTCGTCGAAACGCAGATTGACGGGCGCGCGGGCGCGTTCGAATCGCGCTGCCAGATAGCCCCCGCTGAGCATACTGGCGTTCTTTCGTCGCTCTTTGGCATCTCGCTATCGCGGGTGTGTGGCCGCAGACCGTGATGGCGATATGTGATGAGCAAGAGCCCCGGCCTAGCACGCGCGCCCGTGGCCACGTATTCGATTGCCGGTGGCATCGGCGTGCCCGACGATCGTGACCGTTGTCGCGGTGCTGACGATCGAGCGCCGAATCTTTTCATCTACCAGAAGGAGACCAGGATGAACGGGCAAAAGGTGGCATTCGTGACAGGCGGCATGGGCGGCGGTCTGGGCGAGACGATCTCCACCAAGATGGTCGATGCCGGCTACAAGGTGGTCGTGACCTACTCGCCGGGCAACAGCAAGCATGGCGAATGGGTGGAGGACATGAAGGCCAAGGGCTACGACATCACGGGGCGTGGCCTGCGACGTCTCCGACTTCGACTCCTGCACCAAGGCAGTTGCCGAAGTGCAGAGCAAAGTCGGCCCGGTCGAACTGCTGGTCAACAACGCCGGCATCACCCGCGACACCACCTTCAAGAAGATGGACAAGGTCAACTGGGATGCGGTCCTGCGTACCAACCTCGACAGCCTGTTCAACATGACCAAGCAGGTGGCTGACGGCATGGTCGATCGCAGCTGGGGCCGCATCATCAATATCTCATCGGTCAACGGCTCGAAGGGGGCCTTCGGCCAGACCAACTACTCGGCTGCCAAGGCCGGTGTGCATGGCTTCACCAAGGCGTTGGCCCTCGAAGTCGCCCGGAAGAATGTGACCGTGAACACCATCTCGCCGGGCTACATCGGCACCAAGATGGTCACGGCCATTCCCGACGAGGTGCTGAACACGAAAATTCTCCCGCACATTCCGGTCGGCCGCCTCGGAAAGCCAGAAGAGGTGGCGGGCCTTGTCGTCTACCTCGCCTCAGAGGAAGCCGCATTCATCACCGGCGCCAACATTGCGATCAACGGCGGACAGCACATGCAGTGAGCACGGTGTCGAAGTGCGTCGATCCAGGCAATTCGATGCCAAAGCGGCCCATGAGGAGGTTCCCAAGGTCATGCAGCTGCGAGTGAGGAGTAGGCCACCAACTCAGCGTCTGGCGCGATCTCGTCGCAAGCTGCCTCGCGAGACGCGGATAACGTGGTAACCCCCTGCCTCCGAGGCGAAGCAGCCCCAATCAGCGCCAGTTCTGAAAGCACTCGTAGTTCACGGCGGGAATGGACTTGTCCGAGTTTCGAGCGATGCCCTGCCGCTCTCGGGCCTTGCCCTCCAACCGGAGCAAGGACTCCGCGATGCTGTTTGCTGCGGAACTGCACGTCGCCTCGGTTGCAAATCCGGGCAGGATGTTTGGCCCAATGTCTCGGATCTCCCCTTGCGGTCCGAGCAGGTGGAACGTCAGTACCAGTACCCAATCCATCTGGTTCTTCCTTCGTGTGCCTCATAAGCATGCCACCGCCAGGCCTCTGGGAGTCTGGAAGAGCCCATGCGAAGCCATGAAAGGCTCGGAAACGCGGAAAAGTGCCGAAAGGATGGCGCTCGCAAGGCCCGTTGCGAGCACGCCGGCCAGCGGCATGCCCTTACGTGGCTAGACTCCGCGCCAGGGGTTACAGGCATGAAGACTTCGCGACAATTTGCGCCGTGGCCTTTCTGACAGGCTCTGCTCGCGCGGGGACGATGCGCGAGTAGCCGGCCAGACGCCTTCTTTCCTTCGCCACCACCACCATCCGCAAATCACTGGCAGAGGCTGATACCGAGTTCTATGCAGCCCAGGTCAAGAACTGCTGGGCGGGCGATGGGCTCGGCCAGGACGCGTCGCTGACGATGCCCTCATTGCTGGCACCTCGATATCAGTTCGGCCATCCTCGGCGATGAACGCTGCTCCAGCAAGATATTCCGGTCAGCGCGAATGAGGTCAAGCTCCTGCTTGTCTCTTCCGTATGACTGCAAGTGCGCAGCCATCATCTCGTCGACCAATTCAGAGTTCAAACCCGCCAACTGCTGCACTGACTGCGTGTACGCGGCTTCATAGTCGGCCATGTTTCTTTGCATGTCATCGACCTGTGCCTGAAGTTTGACGACGAGGTCCGAAAAACCTGCAGCCGACGCAGTTGCCACGCCTTGCCGACGCACCTCCAATCGAAGAGACTCTCGGCAAAGGGAGCGGAACTGGCGTATGGAGTTGACAATCGTGCCTGTGATAACTACTCGTTCACGAGCGTCGCTGGCCAGTTTTTCCTGCTGTACCCAGACGCTGAGTACCACCAGCACGAACGATAGCGAGGCAATGCCACCGATCCAAACCAGCCGGATTCGGCGCCGACGTCTGGCATCTCGTTCCTCAATTTCGCCACGGGTGACGCCAAGGATATTGCGAGCAGCGAGAACCACGAAGTCTTGAACGCTCCCTTGTCAATCTTGTCTTCGTCCGGGTTGAAGCCTCGGTACGAGGACGCCAGCGGCATCTTCAAGTTGCTGACCAACGCATCGGGAAATGCCATGGCTGCCTCTTGATCCGAAGTTGCCTCATTGTTGGCGATACCGCTCAGAAGGACGGGAATGATGAGGTCGGCGCCCTTTTCCTTGGCGAAAAGCTGAATTTCTTCGTTCACATAGCGACTGGCGCGTGCCGCAGGTGAACAGATGACGATCATGGTCCGGGAGGCCGCCAAGTGCCTTTCGATGGCGCGGTAGTACTCTGTTCCCGTGAAATCGTCCTCATCACGAAACACGCTCAGCCGACTTTTCCTTTGATTCGGCACCCCCTTTGGAATCGCATAAGACTCAAGCGCCAGCTCCAACTTGGCAGCAAAGACTTTGTCTTTCCTGGAGTAGGAAATGAACGCATCGTGATCGAGATCCATCGCAGTTGAAGCTACCGTCCGCTTGACCGAAATGTACACGCGCCATCTCCAACCATCGAAGCTCGCACTGTACGCCTGCTCGAATGCTGAGGCTCGGCTAAAGACCACCGGTTGAGCGGTAGCTGAACGGCGGCTCCGGGACTACGATGCGGCCATGCCCGAGTTCGAGTTGCAGGCGTTCTTCAGCTTCAGCCGCGCCGAGCTCGAATTGATCACGCGTCGGCGCAGTGACAGCCTCAAGCTCGGTTTGGCGCTGCACATCGGGTTCACCTGCATGAGACCGGGCGGCCGCTAAACAGCGTGCGGATCGTGCCCCCTGCCCTGCTTTTCCAGCGCCGAGCCTTGGTCCGGGTCCTGCGCGACGAGGTCGCGCATTGCTCGGACCGCGAGCGGCTCCTGGTCTTTGCCAGGTAGTGGCGATACAACCATCGCCTGCTCGTGTACGACCGAGTAATCCGCGCCATGGTGGCGGGCGCCCTGGTCGAACTCGAAGCATCGACCGGGCAGGCCATCATGACAACAGTGCCTGACTGCCAATCGCGCCGGCCTTCGGCTGACACGCCGATGGCCGCCAGGAAGACCGGTCTTAGCGGCAGCGGTGGCGACGGGCGGGACTCGGCCATTTTGGATCGATGGCCAAGGGCTCCTTCAGAGGAACTCACCTTTCGCCGCGGTGATCAACAAGGCCGGCATCGCGAACGAAACCATGCCGCCGGCATCGACGAATGGCAGCAATGCGTCTTGCGCTTCGTGTCGCAGAAGCTCGAACTGGGTTGCGTCCAGCTGACCGCCAAGCGTCCACACGCAGGCGCGTTCGGTCGACACCAGCAGGTCGATCGATGCGAAGCGAAGCGAAGCGAACGATGCCATTGCATTGAACGACAGTCGCGTCCGTGATATCCGCGGCTACGCACAGTGCGCGAAGTGCAGCCGCATCGCCGAGCACGAATGGTGTACGGAAGGCATCGGCAACGGTCTTGCCGAATAGCCGCTCGAGCAGCACGGCGAGCGACGCATAGCCGGGCGAGCGCTCGAGCGCATCGCAAACCGCCACGACAAGGCGGCCGCCCGGCCGAAGCACGCGCTGCATCTCGCGCAACGCGGCAACACGATCGTCGAAGAACATC
>NZ_JASZYR010000023.1 GCF_030316855.1 Variovorax sp. J22P240 | reverse complement strand
CCCCCCCCGAAGAGAGCGGTCGCTGCGCGGCAAGCCGCTTCGGGCTACGCCCTACGCGCCTTGCCGCGCAGCGAGTGAAGGAAGACTTACACCACTTGCTGGGACATCAACCGCTGGCTGGGCATTGGGCCCCGAACGTCAGTTCGCTAAACAGAAAGAGCCATTCGCCTTGGTCTGCCGTGCGCAGGCGCCCGCCCATCCGCGCCATACACCCGGCCTACTCGCCATTGGCAAATCGGCCGAAGCATTGGGGTCGGTAGGGGCGCGTTATCGCGCCGTTTCCGCGTGTCGACCGTTGCTGTTCGCCCGAATGGCCTCGGCAATTCTTCTCGTTTGGTGTCGGTTGCGGCGCGACGCCCAGATCTCCATCATCTCGCGACGTCCCGTCCAAGTCATGCGCCCCCACACGAAGATCAATGCTTGAAACCAGACTCTCGCTGCGCGCGGATTGCCAATATGAAAACAGTCTCGACCTCGGCCAAGTAGCGATACAAGGCGACATAGCCTCGAGCACCCTTGCCGATGACCAATTCCCGTTTGCCGTCTTTCACCGGTCTGCCGATCTGAGGACTATGCGCGAGAATCTGGATGGCCTCGATGATTTCCTCGATCCGCTTCGCGATGTCCACCGCATCGAACTGCGTCATGTGATCCAAGAAGCGATCAAGGTCGTCAACAACTTCGGGAGCAAGCTCGATTCGAGCCATGACTCGATCAACGCGCTGGCTGTCGCGCTAGCGGCCGCCGCACTTTCTTTCCGGTAGCGCGGGCCTGCAAGTATTCCTTCGCATCCGTCCAGGCCACCGATTTGCCAGTCCGCTTTAAAGCAACCCACCGCTCGTCGGCAATCCGATGCAACTCGTCGTCCGTCTCCATGCGCTCCACCGTTTCGGATAGTGCATCCAGAATGAAGGCATGTGAAGACTTTCCGGCCCTCTCGGCAGCCGCCGCGATGCGGGCTTTCAGGGCATCTTCCATTCGGATCGTGGTCGTGGACATGGGCAGCCTTCTTGGATCTTCTGAGCGACTCTAATGTAGCACATTTGTGCCACACTGTTCCATGGACGCCGATCTTCTTGTGTCCGCAGGCGCGCGGCGATCCTTTAGTCGGATTCTCCGACGTGACCGCGAGAGACGTGACGATCCGGTTCAACTTGAACAGGTGCGCTCTGCAACGAAGCAGCAGCGTCAGAAATGCCCGCGTCAGTCTTCTTTGCAAATGGCCGCTTTGCCGCCCGCAACGGTTGCGCTCAAACAAGGAACAGGTGAGTTCTTTCCGGCGCGAGACCAACTAGTTCGAAATGGTGGCCGTGCATCCAGGAGGCTCAGGTCTGGGACGCCAAGCGCAACGCCCTGCCCCACAAGCAGCGTGCGCTGACCAAGGAGCCGCTGGAGGCGGTCTTGGAAACTTGCGACGACTCGTTGAAAGGAAAACGCGACCGCGCCCTGCTGCTCTTTGCGTGGGCCTCGGGTGGGCGCCGGCGCTCGGAAGTGTCAGAGGCGGTTCATGAAAACCTGCGGCGCGTCGATGGCGGGAATTTTCTGTACACGCTGGCTAGTTCCAAGACCAACCACAACGGGAAGGTGCGGCCGGAAGACGTGAAACCGGTGGTCGGGTCGGCCGCTGAAGCGCTCGATGCCTGGCTCAAGGCGAGCGGGATCACCTCGGGCCCCCTCTTCCGGCGGATCCTCAAGAACGGGAGACTGGGCACCGATGGACTCTCGGGGACGGCGGTGCGGGACATCGTGAAGGAGCGGTGTGCGCTGGCCGGCGTGGGGGATGATTTCTCGGCGCACTCGTTGCGCTCGGGTTTCGTGACCGAAGCCGGGCGGCAGAACATGCCCTTGCAGGAAACCATGGCCATGACGGGGCATCGCAGCACGGACACCGTGGCGGGGTACTTTCAGGCTGGTGCGGCGCAGACGAGCGCGTTGGCGCGCATGATGGACTCCGGAAAGCCGCCGAGCCCGGAGGACATCTAGCGGTCCCCTCGGCTGGTTTTCGCGAAGGTTCACCCATGAAGCAATGGGATCGAAAGGCAAAGATGGACGAGATGGAGACCCTCGAGTTCGAGGGGTGGCATTTCTTGTGCGGCGGCGAGCAACTGCCCTCCGGCAAGTTTCAGGCGACCGTTCGCTACAAGGCGCCCCCGAGCGACGACATTCGGACCCTCGTTCTCGACACTGAGCGGTTTGACTCAGCGCGGCAGGCGCTTGGACGCGCGAAGGAGCTTGCGATGACATGGGCCAAAGAGCGAACTGGCGACGAACGCGGAGACGCCTGAGAGGTGGACACCGACTATCAAACCCTGCTGTGCGACGACGCGTTCTTGGTCGATTTGGGCCGCGACGTATGGCTCATGGATACCCAGTTGACGTGGGCGCTTGCCTGTGAGCGTCTCAGTTGCTACCCGGACCCGAAGTTCGACGATGTTGAAGCGGAACTAGGTCGTGACTGGGGCACGGCTCGCGGCCGGTCGTCATTGGAATGGGAGCGCGCGAAGCACGCGACGCGCGATGCGTGACAACGCCTCAGCGACAACGTCGAACGTGCCATCCCTGGGGATTCGGACCGCATGGTCGATAGTGCGTGATGACCGACAAGCGGACGGGCGCCCGATTCGGGTGCCGCGCCGGCGGCCGTCGGGTATCCGCGCGGGACGCCTACATCGGCCTGCGTCCTCGCTATGAAACAGTTCGGTGCGTGGGACACATCAAGTTCCAAGGAGCAGATGATGTTTGCTCGACTGTCATTGGTGAGGCCGGTGCTGGTCCTCGGTGCCGCGGCGCTGTCGATCGTTTCGGCCGCCGCGCAACCGACGGACAGGCAGCCCGGGCCGTCAGGTTCTGAAACGCGCCCAGGCACCGATCGTGAAATGGTCGTGAAACCGCCGGCCACGGTGGATCCGCAGCTCGCGAAGCCTCCGCCCCCTAACAAGGATCCCGGCATGGTGGAAAAGCCTCCGGCGGATGCGGCGCCGAGTGCCGGCAATACTCGCCCGGCGCCCGCCGCGCCATCACGGCGGGATGACTGCAAGGGCACGGCCGAAGACTGCAAGCAGAACTCCGCACGCTGAGGCCCTGACACCCAACTACAGTGCGCGACTTTGGAATGAATTCCGCCCATGATGCGTCGCAAGTCGTTGCGCGGAGGTCGGGTCGGCCTCGCGATACTGGCATGGGCGCTCTGCCAGATAGCCATGCGCAGAGTGACGAGGAACTGGCCAAGAAGCTGTCGAACCCGGTCGCCGCCCTCATCAGCGTGCCGTTCCAGTACAACTCCGACCAAAGATGGGAAGCCAGCCCGTGAGCAACGGCGGCGGCCTGCGCTACTGGGCTGTTCACTGACTACTGGAGTGCATCCATTTCCTGGAGGTGTGCGGTGCAACAAATGTTCAGAGGTAGGACGTTTTGGCCAGGCAGTTCGCCGCCGCCCGACCCTCACCGGATACGCCTACACAGTTTGATGGTTGTCGTTTTCCCGACGTCGAGGTACGGTTAGCGGTTGACGTCATTGGAGGAGTCTGCGCGATGCAAGTAGACATCACCATCAATAACAGCAGTGGCAGGCAGGCACGCTATCTGACATGGGCGGCCTCGCCATTGCGCCTGCGCCTGGCCGACGTGCCAACACTCGGGCCGCCGCTGACCGTGACCTTGGCGTCCGAACGAGATCCCGCAGGGGGCGACCTGCTGTTCAGCGCAGCAAGTCCCACCGCTCCCAAGCCGACGCCGACACTCAAGGTCGCGCTGCCGCGCAATGGCAGCTCGGTGACGGTGAGGGTGTACGGCCGTTTCGGGCGCCCTAGCGTGGCCGATGGTGACGTTCGTGTCGTCGCTCGATTCAAAGGCAATGTGATCGGCAAGCTGCCGGTGATGGTTCGCGTGCGCAAGAACGCCACGCGGCTCTCCGCTGCGGAACGTGACCGCTTTGTCGCCGCGCTGGCACAACTCAATGACCGCGGCACCGGGCGCTTTGCCGACTTCCGCAACATGCATGTCCTTGCGTCGACGAACGAAGCGCATGGCGCTGCCGGCTTCCTGCCTTGGCACCGGGCCTACCTACTGGACCTGGAGCGCGAACTGCAAGCCATCGATCCCTCGGTCGCGTTGCCCTACTGGCGCTTCGATCGTCCGGCGGCCAGTTTGTTCACGCGCGAGTTTCTCGGAGAGACGGATGCGCTCGGCAATGCCGAGTTCCACCCCGCCAATCCGCTCACCTTCTGGACCACCGACGGCGTGCTCGGAGTGATCCGGCGCGCACAGCCGGGATTCGACCCGGCGACCATGGCCGCTCGCGGCGTGTTCAGCGAGGCCGACACCTTGGCGCTGGGGACGAACTTCGCGGCTTTCACTGCAATGGAAGGCAACCCGCATGGCACCGCGCACGTCTCGTCCTTCAGTGGCCCGATCACGAGCGTCCCCACTGCGGCGAGAGATCCCTTGTTCTTCCTCCTGCATTGCAACGTGGATCGCCTGTGGGCCAGATGGCAACGCAAGAACAAGCGGTTTGATCCTGCGACGCCCGCTTCGTATGCCAGCGGAGCCACTCCCACCAGCCTGCGCGTAGGCCACAACCTCAACGACACCATGTGGCCCTGGAACGGCGTGATCACGCCGCCGCGGCCGGTCAATGCGCCAGGGGGCGCGCTGTCGGGATCGCCGACGGTAAGCAGGCCAGGGCCGCAGCCGCGAGTTCGTGACATGCTCGACTACCAAGGCAGTGTGGCACCCGCGTCGGTGCTGGGCTTTGCCTACGATGATGTTTCGTGAACCGTCGACGCTTCGGAGCCATTGACCATGCCTGCACGCAAGAACCCGCCGAGAAAGACCGCGGCGAAAACACCCGCCAAGTCCGCTGCCAAGAAGGTCGCCAAGCACGCCCCTGCCGCCTCGAAGGGCCTGGCGCTGGCCCTGGACGCGGATGCGAAACCCAAGGCACGCGCGGCCGCGGCCATGCGCCTGGGATGGAGCGAAGTCTGCGGCAGCAAGGCCAGCTTCCGCTCTGTGCTGGGTCTGGTGCGCGATGCCGCGACGCCGCTCGGGGTACGCTACGCAGCGTTGTCGGCACTGCAATCGGCGACTTTTGGCGGAAGCGTCTTTGCCCCTTACCGGCCGGAATATCTTTCGGCGTTGCGCACCTTGCGCAGCGACCCCGATTTCGAACTGCGTCAACGCGTGCTGGGCATCCTGGCGCGTGAAAACGACGGTGACACGCAGGCCATGCTCCTCGAAGGCTTGCAGGACCCGGACAAGGCGATGGTGCCGGCCGAGAAGGCCCTGCAACTCCTGAGCTACGACGTGCATGCCGGAGCCTTCGAGGTGGCGCGCCAGATCGCCGAGGATCCTTCCAATGCGCTGGCGCGCCGTGAGGCCTTGCGCGTTCTCGCAGCCGACGGTGGCTCGGCGCCCATGTTCGAGAATGTTCTGCGCAGCCGGGCCGAGCCGATGGAGGTCCGCCAGATTGCAGCAGCCGCGCTACACCAGTTGGCGCCGGAACGCCTGCAGCAGTGCGCGCGCGATATCGCGCTTGACGAGAGCGAGAGCGACGCCCTGCGCTCACTGGGTCTGAACGCACTGGCGCATTTCGGCGATGCAAAGACCCTCTCGGGCGATAAGGCCTTGCAGGACTACGTCGATGGTCTGCAGCGCAAGGGCGAAGACACGCCCGATACCCTGGCCCGCGTCGCGGCGCAGTACAGCAAGCGTGTCGGCGGCTGATCGCTGGGTCCACCATGGCCGAGCCGCTGGAAACCGACGCATGGACGGAGGCGCGCTTCCGCGCCGCCGTGGACTTCGCCTCGCAGAGCCCGGCTGCGCCTGCCGAACTGCTCGGTTTGCTCGAAGAAAGCCATCCGGCCTACGGGCAGCGTGGTGCTGCGGCAGTGGTGAGGATGCGCGGGCACGCCTTGTTGGCCCTGATGCGTGGACCGAGGCCGTGGCCGGCATCGGTTCCGTTCGCAGCCGAGGAACTTCAAAGCGGCCACAGCCCCTATCTCCTAGCTGCCGCCGCGCGCGTCCTGCAGCACGTCGCGTCGCCGCACCCATCGCTCGCGCCTTTCGTGACGTCGGCCTTGACCACGCTGTCTCAGTCCGACGACGCCGTCGATCTCTCGCGCTACGGCGGTACGGCGTCGGAAGGAGATGCGGCGCCGGCCTTTGACGAGGTGATGCGCGCCTTGCAATGGCTGGGTCCCGCCGCGGCCGGCGAACGCGCCGCATTGCAGACGCTTCTGCAGCAGCCCGGGTTGGCGCCCGAACAGCGCGCCGCACTGACGCACGCCGTGCAGGCGCTGCCCATGGCGCATGGCCACGACGGCAGTGGGCCGCAATGGCACAGCAGCCGCGATGCGCTCGCGAGTTGCATCAACACCAGGATGAGCGATGTGGTCCTGGAAGACCAGGATGCGCAGCGCCTGGATTGGGACGAGCTGTTCGTCGGCGCGCCGACGGTGCTGGCGTTCTTCTACACGCGCTGCGACAACGCGCGCAAATGCTCGCTGACGATCAGCAAGCTCGCCCGAATGCAAGACCTGCTGCGGCAAGCCGGATGCTTCGAGCAGGTGCGCATCGCTGCCATCACCTACGACCCGACCTTCGATTCGCCGCAACGCCTGCGCGGCTACGCGGCGAGCCGCGGCATGCAATTCGCGGCGGGCCACCGCGTCTTGCGCGTCATCGAGGGGCACGAGCGCCTGAGCCGGGCACTGGGCCTGGGCGTCAGTTTCGTGGGCCACGTGGTCAACAGGCATCGCATCGAGGTGTTCGTGCTGGACCTGGCCGGGCACGTGGCCGCAGTCCATCGCCGGTTGCAATGGCGCGAAGAAGAGCTGCTGGAAGACGTGCAGCAGTTGCTTTCTGCCTCTCAGGAGAAGGTGATCCCGGCGCCGGCGGTGCCCGCTTCGTCATCGACGCCCTTCGCGCGACAGCGAGCTGCTCCGGCCGTGCGCGGCATCCCCGGTTGGACGTCGACCCTTCTTGCAATGGCCATCGCGCTTTTTCCGAAGTGTCCCATCTGTGGCCTGACCTATCTCAGCATGGGCAGCCTGGTTGCGCTGCCGCAGGTGCCAGGCTTGTACTGGACTTGGCCATTGATCGCACTGGCTTCCATGATCAACCTTGCAGTACTGGTCTGGCTGGCCCGGCGGGAGCGGCGCTGGCTCGGCGTGGCATTGGCTGCGCTGGGCAGCGCCATGCTGTTTGGCTGGGGTGCGGCGCTGCAGAGCGATTGGGGCCTCTGGGGCGGCGTCGTGCTGCACGCCGCAGGTGCGCTGATCAGCGTGTGGACGACATCGCAGCGTGTCGCGCAGGCTGTCTAGCTTGGCGCCAGCTGTCGACGCTGGCGCAGCGACACGAAAAGGCATCAGGCAGGCGGAGCAACGGCCGGCACGGGTGGAGTCTCGACTGGCTTCTCAAAATGATAGATCGCCTTGAGCTTGATCTCGCGCTTGAACGCTTTAAGGAAACGCTGATCTATGAGTCGCATCGGGGCGCAGCGATGATGGTCGCATCCACGATCGTGCCTGCGCGCATCAGCAACCCTTACTCTGCGAGGTGCGCATTGATTTCCTCGAACAGTGCGCGCGTGAGGTCGTTGTCCTGCAGCAGGCGCCGAAACTTCAGCAATGTCGTCGCGTCGGGCACCGACTCGCGGACAGGTCGATGCCCACGAAGTCGCGCAGCGCCTGGCTGTCGTACAGCGCGTCTTCGAGCGCCTCGTCGGCCAAGCCGTACCACAACTGAAGACAGTACATGCGCCGTATCTTCGGCAAGCCGATCGGTTGCCGACCCACGCGCCCGCTCTTGGGGTACAGCGGTTCGATCACCGCTATCAAACGTGCCCAGGGCACGATGCGCTCCATCTCGGTGAGAAACTTCTCGCGCCGCGTGCGCTTCTTCTTCATCGCGAACTCGGCGCTGGCAAAACTGCGTTGGCTCATCGTCGTACTGGTCCCCTCGGGCGTTTGATCAACAACGCATCGCTCGCCGGCTGCGTGGACGCGACTCTGAATAAATCAGCGTCTCCCTAGGCTTCCTGGCCGGCGCGAAACCGGGACTGTGAGCCTGGAAGAATGCCTGGCGGCGTCGCTGCCCGGCCTCCGGTTTTCACTCTTTAGCTCTGGGCTGCTTGCGTTCCACGGCGGGCACGTCCTGTAGGCCTCGATCGTCACCTTTGGTCGAAAGCTCCACCCATCCGTCGCACCGCGTCAGTACCCTTCGCAACTCACGCGGGTGAATCAGCTGTTGTACGATTTCGGACGACATCCCCCGTCGCCGCTTTCCGATCTCTCGGCCCATCGCGCGGCCTAGAGTCACGCTGACGTCTAGGAAACGGCGGACAACATGAAAATCGCACAGGTCGCCCCGCTCTACGAGGCGGTTCCGCCGCGCCTCTACGGCGGCACGGAACGCGTGGTGGCGCACCTGACTGACGCGCTGGTGGACGAAGGGCACGAGGTCACACTTTTCGCGTCGGGAGATGCGCGCACTCGCGCTGCATTGGTGGCCACTCGCAAGCAGGCGCTGCGCCTCGACCCGGCAGCCTTGAAATCGGATCTGGCCAGTCACCTGTCGATGCTGCACGAGGTGCGTCGCCGCGCGGACGAATTCGATGTGCTGCATTTCCACATCGACATGCTGCACTTCCCGGTGTTCGAGGACATGGCCGCACGCACGCTGACCACGCTGCACGGTCGCCTCGACATTGACGACCTGTCGGATACGTACCGGCGATGGCCCAACTATCCGCTCGTCTCCATCTCGGATGACCAGCGCAGGTCGCTCCCGGACGCGAGCTGGTATGCGACCGTTCATCACGGTGTCGACGCAGCCAGCTATCGCTTCAACGGCTCGCCGCGCGGCGACTACCTGGCCTTCCTTGGCCGCATTTCGCCGGAAAAACGACCCGATCGTGCCATCGAGATCGCGCGCCTCGCGGGCGTGCCGCTGCGCATGGCGGCCAAGGTGGACGACGTGGACCGCGACTACTTCGAACGAAAGGTCCGGCCCCTGCTGACTCACCCGCTCGTCGAGTACATCGGCGAGATCGGCGACGAGGACAAGAGCGAGTTCCTGGGCCATGCGCGCGCCCTCCTCTTTCCGATCGACTGGCCCGAACCATTCGGCCTCGTCATGATCGAAGCCATGGCCTGCGGCACGCCAGTGATCGCCTGGCGATGCGGCTCGGTGCCCGAAGTGGTGGACCCCGGCGTTACCGGACTCATCGTCGACGACATGGCCCAGGCAGTCGATGCGGTGCACGCGGTGCGCGGCCTGCGTCGCTCGCGCGTGCGCGCGGCGTTCGAGGAACGCTTCACCGCGCGGGCCATGGCCAACCGGTACGTACAGCTGTATTGGCAACTGGTGCGCGACAGCCGTACCGCATTGTTGGAGGGCGAAGCGGCATGAAAGGCAAATTCAGTTCCCGGAGCCGGTCATGAGCCAGGCGGACACCACCGGCGGCACGGACGACGCGTGGCCGAGTCCGCCAGCGCGAACCGGGCAACGCCTCTACGTACTGAAGGAAGGCGATACCTTTCTCGTGGCCGATGCCATGGGGGACGTCACGGGTGAAGGCGACGGTCTGTTCCACAACGACACTCGCCTGCTATCCAGCTTCAGGCTGCTGATGGACGGCCGGCCGCCGACCTTGCTCTCTAGCGCGGTGAGCCAGGACAACGCCTTCTTCACCGCGAACCTGACCAACCACCCTCTGCCGCCGTTGGGCGAGACTTCGATGCCCGAAGGGGTGATCCACCTGGAGCGCAGAAGATTCCTGTGGGGAGACCGGGTCCACGAACGCATCTCGCTCGTCAACTACAGCGACATGCCCGCGCGCGTCCCGCTGCAACTGCTCTATGCGGCGGACTTCCGGGATATGTTCGAGGTCCGCGGGCAGGTTCGCAGCAAGCGCGGCGAGTATGTCGCGGGACAGGTCGGCGATCATTGCGTCGAACTGCGCTACCACGGACTGGATGCCGTCTGGCGCGACATGACGATCGCATTCTCGGAGCCCCCGCGCCGCATGGACGCGCGCGGTGCGGCCTTCGACGTCGTCCTCGCCGGGCGAGAACACTGGGTGCTTTATGTGGAGGTCGGTTCCGGCCTCGTGCTGCCTTCGCGGCTGCGGTATCGCGCCGCGGCCGCCCATGCGCGCAGGGGTCTGCGCGTGCGTCGTCGCCGGTCGGCGCGACTGCATGCCTCGAGCCGGCTCTTCCAGGCTTGGATCGATAAATCCGAGGCCGACCTCGCGCTACTGACCTCCGACCTGCCGACAGGCCCCTACCCCTACGCCGGCATCCCCTGGTTCTCGACGCCCTTCGGTCGCGATGCAGTCATCACCGCCATGCAGACGCTGTGGGTCGACCCGGCGCTCGCGCGCGGTGTGCTCGCCTTCCTGGCCGCTCATCAATCCCAGGAGACCTCGGCCTTCCGCGACGCGGAACCCGGAAAGATCATGCACGAGACGCGCAAGGGCGAAATGGCCGCCGTCAACGAACTGCCCTTCAGCAAGTACTACGGCGGGGTCGACACGACGCCGCTGTTCGTGATGCTGGCTGCGGACTATGCACGGAGAACCGGCGACCTCGGCTTCATCGACGGCATCTGGAGTGCACTGGTGGCGGCCACCGCATGGATCCAGGACAACGCCAAGCGCCATGGCGGGTTCGTGAGCTACGCGCGCGGCGAAGCGACCGGCCTCGCCAATCAGGGCTGGAAGGACAGCCACGATTCGGTGTTTCACGCGGACGGCACTTCGCCCATCGGCCCCATCGCGCTGGTGGAAGTCCAGGGCTATGCCTTCGCGGCGCTTCGGGGCATGGCCGGTCTGGCAAGCGCGCGCGGGGACGTAGCCAGCGGCGCGCGATGGCGCGAGGCGTCCACGGACCTTGCCGCGCGGGTCGAAAGCAATTTTTGGCGCGATGAATTGCAGTTCTACGCGCTCGCTCTCGATGGGCAAGGCGATCCCTGCCGCGTGCGCGCATCCAACGCCGGCCATCTGCTCTTCACGGGTCTGCCCTCCCTGGAACGCGGGCGCGTTGTTGCGCGACAGCTCCTGTCCGGCGCGTTCGACACCGGCTGGGGCGTGCGAACCTTGGCCGCCAACATGGCGCGCTTCAACCCCATGTCGTACCACAACGGCTCGGTCTGGCCGCACGATGTGGCGCTGTGCGCCGCCGGCATGGCGCGCTATGGCGAGCGCGAAGGGGTGGTTCATCTGCTCGGCGACATGTTCGAGGCTGCCACGTACTTCGGCCTACGCCTGCCCGAGCTGTATTGCGGCTTCGACCGGGCTTCGGGGGAGGCGCCCGTCGCATATCCGGTGGCGTGCCTGCCGCAGGCGTGGGCAGCCGGATCCGTCTTTATGCTTCTGCAGTCCTGTCTGGGGATCCGGATCGACGGCCTCGATGACATTCTGGAAGTTGATCAGCCTCAATTGCCGCAAGGCATCGAGACCATGCAGATCGCCGACTTGGAGGTCGGTGGGAGTCGCCTGAACATCGTGTTCCGGCGCGTGGGCGGACGCGTGGTCGTCATCGCGGACCAACGGCCCGGCACCAAACCCACGCGTTTTGATCTGCGTTATTGACGTGACGACGCGCCGTGTGGCCATCGCCTTCGTCGTCTAGGAGCAGGCGCAATGTGAATTCGCAAGTGGCCGCCTTCAGCTTGCTGCGCCACTGTCTGCGATGCAGGCTCTTGCACCGTCAAGTGAGTCGCGCCGCGTAGTCGTTCCATGCGGCTGCTGGCCTCAATGGGCGCGCACGGCTCGCGTCAGAGGAATCGACCAAAGGCCACGACGTCGCCTGAAACCAGCACGTGGAATGAAATTGAAGCGCGGCGATCAGCAATTTGTTGGCGACGGGGAAATCCCAGCAACTGATCATGTCGACCACGACCGGCGCGGTTCCACTTGCGGCGGCGTCGGTGGGACGGATGAGGATTTCGGAGAAGGCGGCATGATGACTCATATTCGTCAGTCGGGCGTTTGTGGTGTCGAATGGAAGCGCCAGCATGCACAGGAGACCATCCATTTCCTGGGGGTGTGCGGTGCAGCAAAGTAAGCTTCACGGATGGAAGCCGGGGCATCTTCTGGGCAGGAGGTCCTGCAGCTGCGCGCCGTCCTGCGTAGCATCAGCCCGCTGATCTGGCGGCGCCTTCTGGTGCGTGGCGATACCAGCGTCGCCCGGCTTCACCAGATCCTGCAGGTCGCGTTCGACTGGCAGGACATGCACCTTCATCGCTTCGAGATTCGCGGTCGCGAGTACGGTGTCCATCAGGAGGGCGGCCTGTTCTTCGACACCGACGCACATGAAGTCCTGATCGGCCAATTGAAGCTGCGGCGCCTTGAGCGATTCACCTACGAATACGACTTCGGCGATCTGTGGGTGCACGACCTGCGCATCGAGGCGACCTTGCCCCTGGATCCCAAGCTGGTGTACCCGGTATGCATCGCAGGCCGGCGCGCCGCACCCCCAGAGGATTGCGGTGGTCCGCATGCGTTCATGGCCACTCGGTTCGAGTACACCCTGATCGGCGAGAGCAGGTCCCGCCAAGAGTTCGAGGATCTTCTCGACGTTGAGGTGGACGACGAGGAATGGGCCACCTTGCGCCACTACCACCCCGACTGTTTCGATCGGCGCGCCGTCAACCGAAGGCTCGCCGCGTTGGCTGCGCCATCTCAGGAAAGGCGGGTCCTATGAAAGTCACCCTTCAGATTTGCATTGAGGGGGCCGCGTCGCACCCCTTCACCGTGCCGCTTCACACGATTGACGGTCGATGTGACCAGGTGCAGGACGTCGGACTCTCCCTCGGCGACGCCAAATCCATCCTCGGCAAGATCCAGCAAACGTTTGTGCGCCAGCAACTTGAGAGCTACCTGGCACAGCGCAGGGCCTGTCCGCATTGCCAGAGGCCTCGAGCGATGAAGGGCTACCACCCGCTGCGCTTTCGCACCGCCTTCGGGGATATCGCGCTGCGTAGCCCCCGTTGGCACCGCTGTCAATGCGAACAGTCTCGAGAGGCTACGGTTTGCCCGCTGAGCGAACTTCTGAAGGTGCGCACGTCGCCGGAGTTGGCGTACCTGGAGTGCAAGTGGGCGGCGCAGGTTTCCTTTGCATCGGTCAGGGGCGCTGCTGCGGGAGGTGCTGCCGATCGATCATGGATTGCATGAGGAAACCATTCGCCAGCATGTTCTGGCCACCGCCGAGCGACTCGAGGCGCAGCTTGGCCCGGAGCAGTTCGCCTACGACGGCGCCTCCCAGTGCGAGATCGAAACTTCGCCGGAGCCTGCCGCTCCGATCACGGTCGGGCTGGATGGAGGCTATGTCCGAGGCCGCGACCGCCTGCCTGGCGCCAACGGTTGTTTCGAAGTCATCGCCGGGAAGAGCATCCCCGAGGAAGGTCCGGCCAAAGTCTTCGCCTTCGTTCATCGAGTAGACCGCAAGCCCAAGCGTCGACTGCGCTCAGTGCTTGAGTCGCAAGGCATCCTACCTCGCCAGCACATCACCTTCCTTTGCGACGGCGGCGACACGGTGCGCGAGCTCGGCGCGTTGGTGCACCCGCGATCCGAGCACATTCTGGATTGGTTTCATGTCGCAATGCGCATCGAGCAGCTCTTGCAGACAACACGAGGTCTTCAGGGCTCAGAGAAGGAGAATCTTCTCAAGGACATCGAGCGAGTCAAATGGTATTTGTAGCATGGAAACGTGCTCCACGCCGAAGGAGTCTTGTACAACCTGCTTGAGGACATCGGCGATGCCCGTGAGGAGCAGCGCAAGGCGGGACTTCCGAGTTCAGTCGTGCTCAAAAAACTTGATCGGGCGGTGAATGAATTCGCGACCTACGTCGACAACAATGCCGACGCCATCGTCAACTACGGGGAGAGGTACCGATGCGGAGAACGGATCTCCACCGGCTTTGTCGAGTCCGCGGTCAACCAGGTCATCTCCAAGCAGTTCGTGAAGAAGCAGCAATGCGCTGGACGCCGCGCGGAGCGCATCTTCTGCTCCATGTTCGTATACAGGTCCTCAACTACGAGCTACGCGGAGAGCGTTCGATTTGGTGGGGTGAGCTGCCGCTGACATTCATGTCACTGGCATAGGCTGCCCCAGCGGCGGCAGAGAATCTGACTTCCTTGCTCGCTCGGAGGTTGGCCCATGCCCATGCAGATCAAACTCAGCTTGGCGGTTTGTGACGGAGCGGTCGAATCGGATCCGCAGACGCTGCTGACCCTAATGCTCGATTCACAACCGAGTATCGAGACGCTGGGCCTGAGCTTGTTGAACGGCAAAGTGGCCCTCGCGCAGTTGCAGGCCCAGATCGTCACTCGGCAGGTGGAGCTGATGTCGGCCAGCCAGCGCCGGTGCGAATCCTGCGGCCAGAGTCGCGCCATCAAGGACTATCACGACATTCACTACAACAGCCTGTTCGGCAGGATTGCCGTGCGGGTGCCCAGGTGGCAGCGCTGTGCGTGCTCTATCGGCGCTGAAATTGCCGGTCACCGCGCCCGGCGCTGGATTTCGGCGGAGCTGGAGTACGTGCAAAGCCGACTGGCCGCCATGATCCCCTACGCCAAGGCGGCGCAGTTGCTGGAACTACTGCTCCCGGCGGCCGGAGCCAACGCACCAAGCACGGTGCGAGAGCACACACTGGGTGTGGGTCGCCGACTGGATGCTCAGGGCCTTGAGGCGCAGCCAGAAATGGCCGACGTGCAGTGCAAATCGAACGTCACCACGATCGGCCTGGACGGCGGCTACTTGCGGCTATGCCACCCCGACGAGGAGAAATCGTTCGAGGTCGTCGCCGGCCGGGCTATGCGCGCCGGCGTCGGTCAGCGCAGCCTGGCGTTCGTTCGAACAGTTGACGAGCATTCGCACGAGCGGGTGCGAGGTGTACTGGCTTCTTTTGGCGGGCAAGATTTGCCGATGGAGGTGTTCACCGACGGCGACATCCAGCTTCGCCAGTGGCAGCTGTCGACGCTGCCCCGTGCGAGGCATATCCTGGACTGGTACCACCTGCGACAACGAGTGGGCAAGCTCAACGCCGTCGTCCATGGCCGGCCGACGGCCAGTCAGCTGAGAGCGCAGCGCGCACCTGCTGCTGCAAGTGCGGGTTCGCGTCATCGACGGCCAACTGCGCGATGACTTCACCCGCTGGTACCCAGGATTTCCTTCGAATGATTCAACGCTGTGGTTGGCGGCGTGACCCCATCAAATCGAACGCTCTCACCCCGGTCAGGAATTGCGGCTGCCACGATACGAAAGTTCTAAGAACACAAGACGGGCCCGAAGGCCCGTTTCGCGCTGGACTGCAGCACGCTATTAGCGAGGACTCGAGTCGGCGCCTTCGTGATCACCGATAAAAGCGACACCCGCAAGTCCCGCGAGGGCGGCAATGACGATCGAAAGGAATTTGCTGTACTTCATCTGGAGGGCGTTGAATTCGGGTTGCTCGACAGGTAAGTCTAGCATGCGACATAGGGTTAACCCTGACATGGACGCCTCGTCGTGCGAGCGTGCAGTTCCACGAGTGCTGCAGCCCTCTCTAGGCGGATCACCGGCTATCCGACCCTTACCAAAGAGGCGTCGAGCCAAGAACGGCGGCTTGCCGATGCCAATCGGCGAGCCCTTCGAGGCGTTCGTGTTCGCTACCTTACAGAGCCGACCTCGCCTCGCCGCGCCGCTTGTCCAGGTTTGTGACGTCTTGTTTCGCGGCATTTCGATAGCTATCATCAAGTCACAATTCCGGAAGCGGAAATCATGGGCCATGCCCGTGCAGACCTGGCAGAGCGGCAATCGGGCAAGAGTCCGTGGATGGTCGCGTGGTTGCTGCTGGCGCCATTGGCGATCTGGCTGTTGCTCGCCAAGGCAGCGACGGTGATGGCCGGGTTCGCATGGCTTGGCCTCACATTGGACGAATCGGGTCCTGTCGCGTTTCTGAGGTGGGCCTGGGCATTCACTGCCATCCGTTTCGTGATGGCCCTGCTCTTGGCTCACGCGGTGCAAAGGCTCCTATTTCCGAGGCATCGCTTGATGACGGTCCCGATTGCCGCGGCCATCATGTCCGTGCTCGCGCTTGCGGTTGCGCTGGTTAGGCCGGAGCAGATCTTTCTCCAAGTCCTGACTCACTGGACAACAACTGCTGGCGCGCAGTTCTGGATGGTGATCGCATGCGCGTGGAACGATGCGGTGTCGATCGCGATCCTGACTCTGGTACTCGGGCTTGTGCTGACCGCGGTGCCCGCACGCGCCCAGGCTTGGCTGGTGCGGGCCATGCAGGTCTTGGTTGTCCTGCTATGCGGCCTGGTCGGATTGGTCTATGCGTATGAGTTGGCCACAGGGCAGCCGAGCAACTCACGGGTGCTGATCTTCAGCGTACTCAATGCCCAGAGCATGGCTTCCCTTGTCGCACCAGAAGTCACGCCTTTCAGAGTTGCGGCGATTGCGGGAGGAATTCTTCTTGCCATTTGGTGGGCATGGCGCAAGCGAGCGCTGGCGCGCATCCCTTTGCATGCGGGAAGCGGGCGCTCTTACGCAGGCCTTGGCGCCACATTGGCTACCGCTTTGGGAGTCTTCGTCACGGCACCTGTCGTCGAACTCTCGGAACTGGAACGACATACAGAAGGCACCTTGATCGCGCTTGTCAGGACAGTCGCTGCGTCGCCATCTGATGAAATCCGGGTCAAGGTTCTGCAGGAGTACGACACAAACAAGCGAGCGCGCTGGTCCAGCGCCGAGATGAAGCTTGTGGAGACGGACCAGACCCGCCGCAAGAATGTGGTCGTTGTCATTTTGGAATCGGCTCGGGCCATCTCGACGACGCTTCACACTGCCCGGCTACCCACCACGCCGTTCCTCAATCAGCTTGCCGAAAAGAGCCTCGTCATCGAGGACATGAACATCGTCGTTCCCCGCACCGCTGCTGCCTGGGTCGCCGTGCTCGGCGGCCAATACCCATTGACCAACGAAGGCACAGCAATCTGGGCCGCCGAGAACGCCAAGACGCCGCGCCTGCGCGGACTTCCAGGAGCGCTGCGAGATGCGGGCTATGCAACGAGCTTCTTCACGCCCACCCACCTGCGTCTGTTGAACGATGCCGAGGTGCTCGACGCCCTGGGATTCGAATCGATCTTTGCCGAAGAAGAGGTGACACCGCCCAACGCGAAACGGGTCAACTCCTCCGGCCCGGCCGACGAAGTGCTGATCGAGCCTGTGCTCGCATGGACCGCGATCCAGAAGGAAGCCGGGCGCCCATTCATGACGGCGATCATGACGAACGTCGGTCACCACCCCTACGAGACTCCCGCATCCTGGACGAAGGTCAAGTTCGAGGGAGTTTCCAATCCCGCCCTCGAGGCTTACTACAACTGCCTGCTCTACATCGATCACATCATGGCGTCGCTCATGCGAGGCTATGAGCGTTTGGGCGTGCTCTACGACACGATCTTCGTGTTTGTGGGCGACCATGGTCAGATGTTCGGAGAACACGGGCTCAAGCAGATGTTCAACGCCTTGTATCAAGAAGGCCTGCATGTCCCGGCGTTCATCTATGCCCCGGGTCTCTTGCCGCAGCACCGCAAAATCGAGGGGCCACGGCAGCAGATCGACATCGTGCCGACCATCGTGGAACTGCTCGGATACCGTCTGGAAGGCGCTGTCCTTCCCGGCGTGTCCTTGCTCCAGCCAGTCGGGCCAAACCGCAAGCTCTACTTCAGCAGCAGCATCGAATGGACCTACCTTGCCCTGCGGCAAGGCCAGCGCAAATACATCTACAGTTTCAATCGATACCGCATGAAAGTTTTCGATCTCGCCAATGATCCCTCGGAATCGCATGCCCTGAAGGGTGTCAGCGCCGACGAGTTCGCCGCTGCCCAGCAGGAGATGCTCGAGTGGAAGGCGCATAGGGAAGTCAGCATGTATGGCAGACCCACCCAGACGTACCGCCGGGCGCGTTCGTGGAAGGCCCAGTGACCACCATTTTTGGTTAATGGTGTATGGAATTACTGCCTGGTCGGCGCACGCCTCGCGATGTCGAGATGATTCGATTGCGTAGGGGCGGCTGGAAAAATACACTGCGCCTACTTTGGGGTTTTCCATGTTCCTGGAACACGGGCTTTCGCGTGGGTACTGGGGGCTACCGCTTCAGGCCCTGTGGCTGCTTGCGACGATCAACGCCGGCGCGGCGCAGCCGTACGTGACGGCCAAGGAACTGCTCGACTCTGGGGCGCCGCGGCTTTCCGCGACAGAAATGAGGGAGCTGATAGCTCCTGGTTCGGTCACGGAGTACATGTCGCCGTCGAGGATTGGGTGGAAGCTGAGCTGGAACAATGGACCAGACGGAAGGCACATCATTGCCAACCATGATCTTGAGAACCGATGGACTTACATGGGGTCGGGCACTTGGCGAATCCGAAGCGATGGCGCCTATTGCCTGGTGATCAAGTGGCATTCGTTGGATGATCGCTGGTGTCGATTCGTCCACCGCTACGACAACGCCCTCTACCTGGCACGCCCCGATCTTGAGAAGGCGCCCGACGGGAGGCAAGGCCGGATCGTATCAAGCCCGGGCCAGAAACGACACTGAAGGATGCGGATTGGACCGGGCAGTGGGGTGGAATAGTGCGGTCCACCGGGCCCACATTGCCATGGGAGGCGATGATCTCCCTATCCCCGGACGGCGGGTCGTGGCAAACCTTCACACGAATTTTCGAGAAAGACAATCCATGCCTCGGGAGGAAATATCGAATTCAGATCGTCGAGCGGATGGATATTGCTGTCGCCGTCAAGGTTTTCGCATCGGAGGTCGTGCCTGGATGCGAAGACCATACGATCACCCTGATAAAAATCGACGCCAATACGCTTGAAGGGCAGCTTGGAAGTGGAGGGGCGATCCGGTTGACCAGAAAATAGCATATGGATTTTTCCGAGATAATTGGGAAAATGGGATTCCGAAACTCCGACGACTTGGCATAGGGTATCGTGGCGGCCAGCCGGCTTTGGACGTACTCCAACTCCGCCGAGATCCAGCGCCGGGCCTACCGTTCGTTTGGGGCAGTGCCGCAACGACATTCGCATCGCTGCCAACGCGGCACTTTCACGACACACTGCCAAACAGGCTGCGGTAGTGGACGTCGTGGTAGTCCTTGATCGCGCGATTCAGTCCGCAGCCATCGCATCGGCGCTGGCTCGTCGACATCAGCTCGACCTGACGCGTGACGATCTGGGCCTGCAGCTGCGTGAGCACTGCCTTGGCATCGGCCAAGCCCAGCCCCAGCGTTTCGATGCTCGGCTGCGCATCGACCTCCAGCATCAGCAGCGGCAACGCGTCCGACTCGGCTGTGCCGCGGCAAATGGCAATACTGACTTTGATCTGCACGGCCAAACTCCGAGGGCGCGCCAGGCGTCATTTTCCAGCCAGCGAACTCGACCGCAGATCGGCCAATCAAGTCGCGCCGGAGGCCGCGCATCGGCGTGAAGCCTCCGGCCTCGGGCTAACCATGCCCGTCGCGTTGTCGCGTCGCCCGGTACAGCCGCATCAGCGGCGTCGCGGACACCCCGTGTAGCAGCACCGACAACGTCACGGTCACCAACACCACCCCTATCGTCGCGTCGAGGTCAGATTCGGCCGCTCCATGGGCCGATGCATACGCCAGGTAGTAAATGGAGCCGACGCCGCGGATGCCAAACCATGCACCCAGGCGGCGCTGGGACGGCGACCATCGACTGCCCCAGGTAGTCAGGTAAACGGCCACCGGGCGGGCCACGGCGAGCAAGAGCACCGCGAGGATCAGGTTTCGAACGGTGAACATTTCCGGCCGCAGCAGACATCCGATCACGAGCATCGCGACCAGCTCGACGAACTTCTCCATCTCCTTTGCAAAGCCGAGCACTTCGCGCGTCATCGCATTCGCCGTCTCGGCCTGCGCGGTCACAACAGAATCGGCGCCGTGCCCGGAGCGCGCGCCCTTTGCGCCCTCCGCTTCAGCCACGGCCTGCCGCTCGACATTGCGCATGCTCAGCCCAGCAACGAAGACGGCGATGAAGCCGTACACCAAGCCGTGCAACGCGACGCCATAGGTTAAGGCGATCAGGCCGAGTGCTAGGAAACTCTCCATTCCCAATGCCTGGTGCTTGCGGGTTTGCAAAAACAGCGTCAGTCGCGTGAAGACCGCGCCACTGGTCCAACCGAGTGCCAAGGCTCCGATCACTGCCCAGGCCACGTCGATACCGAGCCATCTCCATCCCGAGGCGTCCAAGAAGCCCGTGTGCAGCAGGCCGAGCGCGAGCAAGACGAGGGGGAACGCGGCCCCGTCGTTGAGGCCGCCTTCCGCGGTCAGCCCGAACCTCAGTTCGTCGGCGTCGTTCTCGTGACGCACCTGGACGTCAGAAGCGAGCACCGGATCTGTAGGGGCGAGGATCGCCGCCAGCAGTAACGCGCCCGGCAAGCTCCATTGCAGTGCAACCCCCGCTGCGGTCATCAACACCACCGTGATGACCATACCGACGCTGGCCAGGAGCGCAGGAAGAACCCAGCTGGAAAGCTGCGTGCGGATCTGCAGCCGCAGACCGACGGCAAACAACGAGACCAACACCGCGGCCTCGCTGATGTGCTCGATAAGTTTGTCGTTCTGCCTCAGCTCGAGATCTAGCACTCCAAATCCGCCCGGCCCAATGGCGAACCCGATGACCAGGTAAAGTGCGGCGGCGCTGATGGGAAGCGCCTTGAGCAACGTTCCCGTGAGCGCCATCAGGATCAGGAGCGCCCCAATCAGCAAAAGCCACGTCGCCGCCGTCATGCGCGAAGTGTGAACCTTGCTCTTCACAACGAAACAGCCCGGTCGACCGCTTCTTTGTGGGACATCGCCCCGAGCGCTGCTCTGCCTCCCCGCCACGGGTAGGCCTTCCATCTTGTGGCCATGCAACCGGAAGACCGGCTCGCCTTTCTGAATCCCTTCACGAGGGTCGCCGACGGGCTCCCACGTACCGCTGTCCCATACGATGACCGTTCCGGCGCCGTACTGCTTGGGCGGAATCGTTCCTTACGGCGTTGTCCGCCCTTCTGGCGTGCAGGATTGCAACGAGGGCGCGCGTATTGGTGGTGATGACAAGACCCATAGGCTCCCTCCCTTTCCTGTTTGTGGCGACATGACCTGAGCGGATATCGGCACTTTCTGGCGAACCTTTACCCTGGATTTGCGACCCGATGGGGGTGTTGCCATCCTTTCGCCCTTGCTTGAGCGCGCTTGAGCGCTCGTCCGACAGCAGCGACGCGACGGCTGGTGCGTGCTGGCTGCATGGACGACGAAGACAACGGCATCCTCCCTCAGATCCATGAAGCTCAAATTGCCCGAGCCGGTAGCACGTTACCGCCCGCTGCCGCCGATCAGGACAAGTACGCCTCTGTCGAGATCGCGGTGCCAGGCCTTGGCGGCGTGCGGATCAGGTACGAACTGATGACGAGCCCGAGAGAGCGCTCCAGCCACTGGTTCTGGACCGCTACCTATGCCGAGCTGGCTTAGCAGAACGGGATGGGCATGACTGCTGATTGGAAAGAGATCCTCGAGTCATCTGAGGAATATTTGATCGCTCAAGAGAGTATGAGGGAACTCAGGGAACGCGCGGACCGCGGCGAACCTGTCGGTCTGGCCGAGTGGAGGGCTAAGCTCACAGCGCTCAACCTCGCATATGTGCGCAATGAGCGCTTGACGGATGGAAAGGCCGCGACGCCACCAGAGGCGTAGGCGGCGGAATCAGTTCAGCGGGTCGGGCGACGACTTGGTCGGGGGCTGGGGTACCGGGCGCGGTCTCCATGGATGGTCACCCGGCTGCGGCCTGGCAGGCCCGGCGAATGTGCTCGGTCTCATGGTCGGGCAGAGAAGGACGGCGTCACGCGCGACCAGTACGGTCCGCATCGCGTTGCCCGCGCGGTGCCTTTGCCCGCTTCGCTGGTGCCCGTCTCATCGGCTTCCTGAGCGCTATCCGCATTGATGCGATCAGGCGCGCGGTTTCGGCATCGTACTTCGCGCCGCACGGCCCCATTGCAGGCGCTTTGGTGCTCATTTCCGCTTCAGGAACTCTCGCACCTTCTCCGCGCTATTGCCCACCTGGGCCACCGCCGACTGCAACTCCTTCTCGGTGACGCCGAGCGACTCGGTCCAGCTGCGAACCTCATGCGGCTCGTTGAGCGAGATAAGTTTTCGGTCCAGGCCGGTCTTCTTCGGGTCGTCCTTCATGGCGGTCTCCAGTTCAGTTGGTTTAAGGCGCGGCTCTGCTCGCGCCAGAGACTGGATACGTTCGACCCATTGCTGCCGAGTGACCATCGCCTTTTATGCTCCTTTTTCTGACAGCAAAAGCCGATAGGAAACGTGAATGTGTGCTTATTTATGGATCTCCACGACTACCCCCCGATGCTGTTCATCGAGCGCCCTCTCGCCCTCGGCGCATGTGCACCAAACTTTCGCGAGGTGATCACAACGCATCGTTCGGGACAACCTCAGGTGTGACTCTGACGCCTCGGCCCCTCGACCAGCGGAGGGGTCGACAACATCGGTGCTGGCGAGAAACTCAGCGGAACGAAGACCGGCACTGGCGAATCCGCATCCGGCCCGGCGCCGACAGAGCACATGCCGGCAAAAAAGAACCGTCGCCAGCACTAAAAAGGACGAATCCGCCGCGTTTGGCGTCGCGGAAGACCTGACGCCTTCCCGCAATATGGAGGACGACGCCTCATGAAAGCCACCGCTAATCCCACCCCCGAGCGGCAACCAACTCCGGCGGAGAACGCGATGAAGCAGTTCGCCAAGACGGATGCCGAAAGCGGAGTAGCCCCGGACGGGGGCGAACCTGAACCCGCACCCGCGCGTCGACCGGTGCGCCCGGGCGACGCTGGCGTCGGAGCCTCGGTCAACCAGGGAAGCTCACCGTACCAAGACCGCGAGCGGCCTGAGGAGGCAGAGCGCGAGAAACGATAAGCCGAGGTGCGTCGGCCGCCTGCCGGTGGCCCCTGCCCAGGAACATCGCAGGGCCGGACACGGACTGCACCAGCGTGCTCGTCTTCTCCTACACGGGCCGCACGCGGACGGCGCAGACTGGTCTCCCAGTTCGCGAAAGGAAGCTGCCATGTCCAATGTTTCAAGCCTTGAAGAGCTCTACGCAGACGAGCTCAAGGATCTTTGGTCGGCGAACGACCAAATGGCAAAGGTGCTCAAAAAGATTGCACCGAAGGCCACTCATCAGAAGCTCAAAACGATCCTGTCAAATTCTCAGGAGGGCATAGGCAAGCACACTGAGGTGCTCAAGGGACTGATTGAAGGCCTCGACCAGAAGGTCAAGAAAGAGCACTGCAAAGGCATGCAAGGGTTGGTCGAGGAAGCGACCAAACACACGATCGACGATGCGCCCGCGAAGGGACCGGTCCTCGATGCCGCGATCATTGCGCAGTATCAGCGCATGACGCACTACGGCATCACGGGATTCGGCACAGTCGCCGCCTTTGCGGGGGCCCTGAAGCGCTCGGAAGACAAGAAGGCGCTCGACACCGCGGTCGCCGAGATCGCCCGTGGCGATGAGTTGATGAGCGAGTTGGCCGAAGCAGCAATCAACGTGCAGGCGGCCGCCAAAAAGTAGCAGTCATCAGCCTAGCAATCGAGGCCACGCAGCGGTCGTGCCAGCTGGAGCCATTTGCGCTTCGACGGCCCGCTCGGGCGTGCGCTTCAGTCCTTGAGATCTGCGAGCACTGATGCATTCGAGCCATGCCTCCCAGCTGATGTCACAAACTTGCCGTCAATCAGCTCCGGCGGGAGCGGAGCGTAAGACTATTCGGAGTTTGAACAACACACTGAAATGCTTCGGAGAAGGCGGCGACGCGGGAGAGATCACGTCGAAGTCGACTCACAGGAGATCAGCAACCTTGAGTCCTCACCCAATGTTGTCCGGTGGTCAACGCCTTTTCCGCTTTATGGTTTTATTTGGGCGGCTGGCTATTGTGTCGGATGGGCGGCGTTGCTTGGTGGCCGTACTACTTCTGCTGTTAGGGGCTCATTCGAAGGCGAGCGGCCCGGGCGTCGTGGATGTTGAGCGCGTCTTCAGTGAATCGTGGATGGGAAGTCTGGCTCAGCGAGCCCTTGCCGACCAGTTCGTCGAGCGCGAGGCGTCACTTCGTCGGCGCACTGAGGAACTGGCTGTCGTGCGGTCTAGCCTTGAGGAGGGGCAATTGTCGCCAGCCTTGGTGAACTCAGCCGTGCTCCGATTGACGGAAGCGGAGCATCGGCTGATGATCGATCGCAAGTTGCTGGATGCTGAGAGGTCCCGCCGCGGAATCGAGTGCTATGACGAACTGTTCCGTAGGGTTCGCGTTGCCGTCGAGGGGCTTGCGAAGGAAGCGCAGGCGGACTTCATTCTGGACAGCGCGCTGTATGTCCGACCCTCCGCGGATTGGACCACGGAAGTCGTCCAAGCGTTGAACGAAGAGTCGATCCCATTTCAGGTGGCCGCGTGCACTTCACGAAGTGGCCTATCGTCGACGGTGCCCGCACCTTAGCGTCTCCAAGTCACCCCAGTAGCTCATCTCCATTCATCGTTACGGCCTGACCCCGCGACGAACTCGCGCACCAGCTTTTCGATAAGTGTCGGTTCCTCGTGATGCATCCAGTGAGTGGCGTTCTCGATGTGAATCACCTCGGCGTGGTCGCAGCGAGCGGCGCCATCTTCGGCAAGGGTTCTCTCCAACGCACTGTCCTTGTCCCCCCAAATTACACGCACCGGGACCGCGATCCGTTCCCGGCAAGGCGATGCCGTCGCAGCGGCTCTGTACCAATTCAGCATCGACGTCAGCGCGCGGTCCTGTGACCACGCCTCCTTGTATCGTTGAAGATCGTCCTCATTGAAGGTCCCTGGCAGGCTGCTATGCGTCAGTGCCATGACCAGCGCGGCGAAATCGTTCGTCCGCAACGCGATCTCCGGGATCACAGGGACCTGGAAGAACGCCACATACGTGCTCCTTAGCAACTGCATGGGATGGCGCAGCGCGTGGCGCAGCACCGTGTCCGGATGCGGTGCGTTGAGAATGACGGCGCGCTCGATGCGCTCCGGGTTGCGAGCTGCCAGTTGCCAAGCTATTACGCCGCCCCAATCATGGCCAACGACGCTGAAACGCTCATGGCCGAGGGCAGAGGCGAGCGCCAGCACGTCATCGGCAAGAAAATCGAGCCCATAGTCACGGATAGCTGGCGGCTTGTCGCTCAGGCCATACCCGCGCTGGTCCGGGGCGGCGACCCGCAGACCGCCCGCGGCCAGAGGCGCCAGGAGCCGCCGCCAAGCGTACCAGAACTCCGGAAAGCCATGCAGCAGAATGACCAACCGACCTTTTTCCGGCCCCGTCAGGGCTACGTGGAGCCGTACATCATCCGCTGGGACATCGCGGAACTGAAGGGTGTCGGAATTCACATTGCCTCGAGCTTCGTTAGGCTCCTCGGCATGCCAGGCGGCCGAGGCGAACGCCGGCACTCAACTCAGACTCCATCGTCTCCATCGGACTCTTCGCTTTCTCCTAGCGACTCACCGATCGGCCCCCGATCCTCGTCGTCGACATAAGCGCGCAAGGCGAGATTGCCCGCTTCAAAGGCCTCGATCCAAGTATCGTAAGACTCGAATCCCGTTTCGAGATCCAACCACACTGCGGGGTCGCCGGTACTTTCGAGCACGATCCAAACGAAATTTTCAATACCCGGGTTGTCGACGAAAACGGCCAGGCGGCGGTAGTGTTCGGACATCATCAGTTCCTTCAAAAACTCCCGCTCCGCGCTCCTTCCCAGCAGTCTCCACGTAAACACGGCGGCGCGTGAGTAGGACAGCATTCGCCGAACGCGGTAGGCGGAAGTGGGCGACCTATTGATCGTGCGTCCGCCGTGCGTTGCGGTCTGAACTCTCGCTACGTCGCCCTTGCGCCCGCCTCGACGAAAACGCGCAATGGGCTCAGCGACATGCACGCCCGGCGCCAACTTCCAGATGAAAGTGGTCGGCATGCACGTCGTTGTAGTCAGGGCCGAGAACGGCGTCGAAGAGCTCGCACGCCCCCTTGTGCGCCTCGCTCAGGAAGGCGCCTTCCGGTGTTGGCGCGTGCGACGCGCCGGGCATCCAGTCGCGCCGGATAACGAGGACGCGACCACGGTCTGCGCGGGTGTACGCGGTGACGTCCAACGCGTCGGCCGTTGCATGCTGGCTGCGCCGGCCGGGCACACCTTCTTGCTGCTGTCGGCCCACCACCACGTTTCGGCAGGCATAGCCGCCCAGGTGATCAACGCGGACGATGCGCGTGCCCAGCAATTCGGCGGCCGCTGGCTGGATCACATGGCGCTCCCACAACGCAAAGGCGAGCGCGGCGCGGCAGCTCAGCAGCACCGGCGTGCCCAACGTCAACTCGCGCGCGCGGGCCAAGCGTACCGTGTTGCGCAATGCGCAGCCCTCAGCTGTGGTGCGGTCGGGCATCGGCTCGAACTGCATCCCTGAGGCTTCCAGCAGCGCGAGGCAACGCGCGGGATCACGCTGCGCGCGCGAGAGCTTCACGGAGGTGAGGAGGTTTGGCGCTTCGGCCGTGTCCAGTTCGGCCCACGGGTTATAGCGCTCGGGAATGGCGATCCAGCCCGCCTTTAGCGCCCAAGCACCGAAAAGTAGCGCCACCAAGAGCACGACGCTTGCGATATGGGTTGGGCTCGGCGGCGAAGACATGCCCGCCAAGCGTTGCTCCTCGTCCAATCTGCCGATGTAGGCGCGGACCAGATTTACGACGCAGTTTTGGAAGGACGAAAGCGGCGTTTGGCGCTGAAGCCTGGCCGGCACCTCGGCAGAAGGGGTCTTGCTTGCAGCACGGCGGTCCTCTTCTCGCCCTGTCAGGACAAAAGCCGGTGCATTTACTTCACGGCGGCCATCCGGCTTGGCAAGACGAGAGAATGGCCGTCCGCCCGGATGAAGGGCGCTCGGGCAAGGCTCGTGACCGGTCACGCAGCAGGCACTGGCCCTTGCCGCGGCACTTCGAAGTGCCGATGGCGCTTGATGCGGCGGGACCGCAGTCGTGCGTGGCGGTGCGACGCCGCGGTCCTCAGAACGTGCCGCACTTGAGCAGGCCGGCCTTGCCGTCGAAGCTAAGTTCGCAACGATCCTTGAAATCGAGAAATCGCAGTCTCCTGCCCTCGGCCAGGTTGAGCAAATAGTTCACTGCTTCCTTGCGGTTCGGCCACGTCGTCGCCACCAGTTTGTGCGGCAAGGACTCCTCGTCGATCGCCACGTAGCGGCCGGTCGTATGGCGGCCGAAGCCGACTGGCACTTCGATACCCGCTTCGTCGCAAAAGGCTTGAATCCTGTCCTTGTAGCTGTCGAACATGGCGACTCCCTTGAAGGATCTGTCGCTTGATTCTTGTTGTACGAATGGGTGACTGAATGTCAGCAAATGCGCATTCCGAAGGCCGTCCTCGCTCAATATGCGGGCGCCCTCCTGCCCCGCACTATGGAATCGGATCGAGCATGGCGAGGGTTACTAGGCCATGTTGGCTGGTGAAGACGAGTCCGGCGCCGGACCCTCCCTGGCGCTGACTGACGCCAACAATCGCATGGTCACCCGTATCGTATTGAGTGACCTTGCCGCTGTGCTCCACTACGAGTCGCCGCTCGTCAGGAAAGAATGCATACCGCCAGTCGTCTTGAGCGCCAACAGTCGCCGGGCTGCCAAGACCCGGCGGCCACCAAGCTGCCTTCTCCATAGGCGTCATTGGTGCCATCGGCTGCATCGGCTTCATGGGTTCCATCAGAGTCTCCCGAGCAGTTCCGTCTTCTTGGCAATGAACTCGGCCTCCGTCAGCACGCCACGTTCGCGAAGGCCCGCGAGCCGTTCGATGGTGTCCAGAGTCTGCGCAGCGCCACGATCGGTCTTGGTTTCGGCCGCTGCGCCACTCGACGGATTGGTCTGAGCTTGCGTCGGGCCCTCCGCCGACGCGGCCGAGAACGCGACAGGCTCACGGGCAGGCGGGACTGTCGCGTGCGCCTCGTCCAACCGATTCAGCGATGTCAGCGAGACCGGCCCGTGCTGACTCGCAAATGTCAACGATTCGTCACCACCCTGCTGCTGGGAGACGCCACCGATCAGGTGATCGCCGGTGTCATAAAGCTCGATCGTGCCTGCGCGTTCGATCGCCAAGCGGTGCTGGGCTGGGAAATAGGCATAGCGAATGCCGTTCTGCGCCCCGCTGCTGGACGGACCATGAAGGCCGCTTGGCCACCATTCGGCTCCGGCGCCGGCAGCTTCTCGCATCGGCCGGCGCCACTGCGGATGCTCTGCGTAAAGCCGAGCGACCTCCTCGCACAGCGCGTTCACTCGTGCCTTGAGCCCATGGTCGAACATGTCACCGATCATGAGCATGCCGCCCCGCATCCACTGCCCGCTGCCGCCTAGCGCAGGATGGCCGAACTGGGCCATGCCGCCTTGGCCGAGGGTGACGGCCTCCCACATCACCTGGGCGGGCTCGGACTCAAAACCATGGCGAGCTGCAACGTCCGTCAGAGCCTGCACCAGTGGCGCAGGCCAGCCAGCCGAGGATTCCACCTGCGCGCGCGGCACGGCCGAATCGGACTGCGATTGGAACTGCATATCCGGCAACCGGGTTCAGGCCACAGACCGTTGATTGTCCCGCCCGTAGTGTCGGTGAGCGGCCATGGAAGAAAAACAGGCGGCAACGGCTTCGTCGGCGTCCGCCGCATTTGCCAGGATCAAGCCTTCGTCAGGGCTGCCGTCCGCTAGCGTCATGGGAATCTGCGCGTCGGCCAGCAGCGCTTGCAAGGCGCCGAAAGCCAGGATCGGCTTGCAATGCCAGTACTGAAGCCTCAGGAATTGCAGCGGATGTGCGTGGCCATCCAAGGTCCCGACGCCGCTCTCACCGTCAGGCAGGATCAGCGCGTCGAACAGCATGCCCGGACTGTTTTCCGATTTCTGTGCCCGCAGATCGCTGAAACCTGCCGCGGGAGGACCTGGATTGGCTGGTCCGCTACCGGTATTCCGGGCGGCCGCACACGCGGCCAGGATTTCGCAGTCTGCGGGAGTGGCGACAGTGGGACGCTTTCTGGCCATGGAAAATGCCTCGTGGTGACGGAGTGTGCAGGGGGACGGTGGGGGCTCGATCAAAGACCGTAGGCCCCACGTCCGCAGCGGCTTGTAGGAAATGTTTGGCTTTTTTTGAGCCTCAACAACCGGGGGCCTTTAGCTGAATCCGATCCCGCCTGAGGGCCGGGGCGCATTCCGCGATGGTTCGCAACCTGCACCGACGGTTCCTTCCTACAGCGCTGGCCAGCAACGGGCGCGACGCTCCGACTCCGGATAACCAATCCGACATGCCTCATATGTGGCGCTGCGCGACGACAAGCCGGCCTCGGCCATCGGCGGGATCAAGATGAGCAACGCGGACTGGGTCATCGAGTCCAGTTCCGGACTCACCAAGCTCTCGACCTGGTGCGCTACTACGAGTCTGTGGCCGAGTGGATTCTTCCGCACCTGAAGGGCCGGCCCTGCTCCCTCGTGCGTGGCCCGTCCGGTGTCCAGGGTGAACTCTTCTTCCAGAACCACGACGAGAAGATCAGGATCCCCGGCATCAGGGAACTGGACCCGTCGCTGTGGCCGGGACATGGGTGCGTTGCTTGAGGTGGGAACCACACAGGCGTTGGCCAGTGCGGCACAAATGAACGTCATCGAATTCCACACGTGGAACTCGACCGCCCGGAACATCGACCAGCCTGATCCGGATGATCTGCGACCTGGACCCCGGCGAAGGCACCTCGTGGCAACTCGTGCAGGAGGCCGCAGTGCTGGTCCGCACGCTTCTCTCCGAACTCGGCCTTGAAGCCTGGCTCAAGACCAGCGGCGGCAAGGGCTTGCACGTCGTTGTGCCGCTGGCACCTCGCTACGACTACGAAGCGGTGAAGGGGTTCTCACAGGCGATCGTGCAACATCTGGCCCGGGTGATACCGACGCGCTTCGTGGCGAAGAGCGGGCCTTCGAACCGCGTAGGCAAGCTGTTCGTCGACTTTCTGCGCAATGGGCACGGTGCCACGACGGCATCGGCCTGCTCGGCTCGCGCCCGGCCCGGGCTTGGCGTGTCGATGCTGGTCGCATGGGAAGACCTGTCGACGCTCAAGAACGGTTCGCAATGGAGCGTTGCGACAGCGCGCGAACATCTGACCTTGCAGAGCGTGGATCCCTGGGCCGGGTTCTGGAAGAGAAAGCAGCCGCTCGCCGCGGCGATGAAGATCCTGGGCTATGTGCCGGCCGGCAAGGCGCGTGCTACAGGCCGAGCGGCAGCCTGACTGTGAATTCGCTGCCCCGGTCCTTTCCATCTGAGCGGACCTGCACGAACCCTTGATGGGCGTCGACCAGATCCTTTACCAGCGAAAGCCCAACGCCGAAGCCTCCTTCAGACTGGGTCGGATTCTCCTGCGTGAACAGCTCGAAGATTTCGGGCAAGAGGGAAGGTGCGATGCCAACGCCCGTGTCCTCTACCTTGATCACCGCTTCTTTCGTCTCCACGCTGCAATGAAGCCAGATCAGACCGCCTTTCGGCGTGTACTTGACCGCGTTGTGAAGAAGATTGAACATGATCTGGTGCACGCGTTCCTTGTCCGCCAGGATAAGGATCGGCTCCCTAGGAAGATTCACCGCGAGCGTCTGTCCCTTGCGCAGCGCATCGGGCTGCACCACGGCGGTGATCGCGGCCAAGTCGTCCACGAGGTTGAACGTCTGCTTCCTCAACTGAAGCTTCCCGACGCCGGAGCGGACGACCTCCGCGAGGTCGTTCATCATCCGGACCATCAGGTTGACCTGCCGCTGCACGATGGCAAGCGGCGCTGCGGCTTCCTCGTGCGCGCTCTTGCGCTGAATCAGGCGACTCGCATCGCTGATCGGAGCGAGGGCATTTCTAAGTTCGTGGGTGAGACGGCTGAAGAAGGCATCCCGCTTGTGGAGCGAATCGTCCGCGTGCTTCAGCCGATTCCCGAGTGTTTCCAATTGGGCCCGCAGGTTGGTCCGATCGCACATCACCTTCGCGAAGCCGACGTGACGACCGTGCTCACGCAGCGCGACCAGACTTCCGCAGACCCAGATGCGCGTGCCGTCTTTGCGGACGTGCCAACGATCGTCCTCGGAACGATCGGCCGCCAGGGCCACAGAACGCTCGAGTTCCGGCAGGCCGAGCGCGCGATCTTCGTCGGTGAAGAGAAAGTCGATAGTGCGACCCAGAACCTCGGCCTCCGAGTAGCCGAAGACCCCCTCGGCAGCGGCGCGCCAGCCAATGATGGCTCCTTGCCGATCCTGGAGCACAAAAGCGATGTCTGGCGACTGCTGCCCCATGAGTTCGAACGCCCGTTGCGGCGTCAAATCGCCTGGCGCGCGAGCGACCTCATCTTCCTGCGGCGACACCGGTGGCCGCTGGCCGTCTTCCTGGTTGCTCATCGGTTCATTGTCGCGATGGCCTGCCGAGTTTCCAAGCCCGTAGAGCGAAGCCGCGGAAGTGCGCTGATTCCTCGAGTAGCCCGGGCTGCCCCATGCCATGTTGACGGACTCCACGAGCCAGAGGATGCAAACGTTGTCCTCTTCCTTCGACCGCCCGTTTGTGGCAAGTTTGTGGTTCCTGCGGCCGGACGGCGCCGCTTCGACACGAGGAAATCATGGCTGCACGTTCCATCGCATCGCTGTCGCTCAGCTTCGGGCTCGTCTCGATTCCGGTGAAGCTCTATTCGGCCACCGAGTCATCCGAAACCATCCGCTTCAACCTTCTCACGAAGGATGGCAGCCGGGTGAAGCAGCAGTACGTGTCCGAAAAGGACATGAAGACCGTGGTGCCGCGAAGCGAAATGATCAAGGGGTATGAGTTCGAGAAAGATCAGTATGTGCTGTTCGAGCCCGAGGAGCTCAAGGCCCTGGAGGAAGACGCCAGCCACGTGATCGACATCGTGGCGTTCATCCCCGAGAAGGAGGTCGACCCTCTGTATTACGACAAGGCCTACTTCCTCGCGCCGGACAAGCGAGGTGGCAAGCCTTACAGCCTGTTGCGCGCCGCGATGCGGGAGAGCGGGCGATGCGCGCTGGCCAAATGGGCCTGGAAGGGCAAGCAATACGTCGTCCAGGTGCGCGCCGCCGAGGACGGGCTCGTACTGCAGCAGCTGCTCTACGCGAACGAGGTCCGTTCACTGGAGGATCTCGACATCGAGCTCACCGAACCGACGCCGGCGGAACTGAAACTGGCGCTGCAGCTCATCGACCAGATCTCCCAAGACAGCTATGACCCGACCATGTTCGAGGACGAGGAAAAAAAGCGCATCCTCGCCGCTATCGACGCCAAGATCGCCGGCCAGGAAGTCGTGGCATCGCCGCACGCGGGCGGCGAGGAGACCAGCGGGCAGGTCATCGACCTCACCGCCGCTCTGATGGCCAGCCTGAAACGAAGCCCGGCTTCGGCGACGAAGTCGCCGCCCCCTGCCGGCAAGACCGCGACAGGAAACAACGTGAGCGCGATGGGAAAGGAGCGCAAAGGCGTGCGCCGTGCGCCCAAGACCGAGGTGGCTGAGCCGGTGGCAGCCCCGGCGCACAGCCGCGCAAGGAAATGATCGTCGGGGGTGGGTCTGGAATCGCACACGATCCGACGCGTTCAGGAGATGCTCGGCCTCTCCCGCAACGCCATCGTTCGTCTGGTCGAGATGGGTTTCGTGAAGCCCCGGAGAGGTTCGCGTCGCGCGTATCTGTTTTCGTTCCAGGATGTCCTGCTGCTTCGGACCGCCCATGAACTGAGAACAGCGCACATCCCGACCGCAAAGATTCTTCGCTCCCTGCGCCGACTGAAAGATGAATTGCCGCCCGAGGCGCCGCTGACGAGCTTGCGGATCATGGCAGTCGGCAAGGACATTGCGGTGCGGGACCGCGATGCTCAATGGGAAGCCGAGTCGGGTCAGCTGCTGATGAATTTCGAAGGTGGATTGCAGTCAACGCCCGAAGCAGTCGCGGGGGAGCCCCGGCTCCTTGCGCGCGGTCGGAGCGCCGGTCGCCAGCGAGCGTCGGCCGAGGAACTGTTTGCTCGCGGAGAAGCCTTGGAGGATGTCGATCCAGGTGCGGCCCGGCGCGCGTACGCACAGGCCATCGCCGCAGCACCCGACTTCACGAACGCGTATCTCAATCTCGGTGCGTTGCTTTGTGAAAAGGGTGAATGCAAAGAGGCCGTACGCGTTCTCGCCCAAGGCATTCAGCATCGTCCCGAAGAGCCTTTGCTGCACTTCAACCGCGCCGTCGCTCTGGAGGATCTCCACCGCTTCCCTGAGGCGCTGGTAAGCTATGACCGTGCGCTTCAACTCGATCCGGAATTGGCGGATGCCCATTTCAATGCTGGCCGGCTGTACGACGAACTGGGCCACCGCCAGCGTGCGATTCGACACTACAGCGCCTACCGGCGCCTCTCCCGCTAGCCAGCCGCCGGAACTCCTTACTTCGCCCGAGTCATTTGGCTGGGCCTGTCGACTTCTGGGAAGAGTCGGCGCTCGGCCTGGTCAAAGGCGCTTCCGATGTTTTCTCCCGAGCCAGGAAGTTGTAACTCAACGCTCCGACCAAGACGACGACCACTGCGATGACGACCCACCGGAGCACCCGTGTGTTGTCGCGTTCGTCGCTCTTGACTTAACCCTCGCTTTTCATTGCCGCGTCCTCAAAAAAGTCAAAGTGCGCGCGTGCGAAGGAACGCGTTGTCGGAGAACGCCGCATGGGAATGAGCGACAACGCAAGCCCCTTCGCAATCGACGCCGGAGCCGCAATCGTGAGCTCCCCCGCGCCTGCGCGCAAAAGCTGCCACGGCAGAGCGCAAGGCGGCCCCGGGAATTTCTTCGCTCCCCGCGATGATCATCACGGGACCCCGAACCTCGTTGTCCGCGTCTTCGGCCAGCTCCGGCAATGGCCATCGGGCCAGGACTGAGGCGGTCAGGCTCGGGACGAGAAGCTGCACCTCCCATCGGCATTCACGGCTTCACCGCAGAGGGCACGTCCGCCGCGGTAGTCACCGGTGTGGCTGCTTCCCTGGGCGGCACAAGGAAGTTCACCAGGTCCAACTGCAGCGCATCGGCGTCATCACGGCTGCACACGGCATGGTAGGAGGTGATGGCGCAGTTGAGAACGTCACCCTGCCGGTTGATCTCGAGGATTTCGTCGAGATGCTCACGGAGGTAGCGCATGCAATTCACGATCACTTGATGCGGCGTGCCCGGCCTGCCCGTTAACTCCGGCGTCCGCCAGTCCAATGCCGCCGTCTGTTCGCGTCTGCTGCCCGCGTTAGTGGGCCACGCGTGATCGGCGTCGTTTAGGCTGGAGGCGATGTCGACGGAATCGAAGGACTGCGAGCGATCAACGTGGCCGGTGGGATCGGGGTGCTCGAGGCTACGGACGAAGCCGTCGAAGCGGCACCGATGGCGAAACAGCGGAACGGCACGCCGGGAGTGCCGCAGACGCACTATTGCCTTCCACTCGACGACATCGCCGAACTACTGCGCAAACTGATCGACGGCGAACACTTCCCGTCCGCGCAGGCCTTGCCATGACCGCCGCTGCCATGGCCTAACGCTCCGGCCTTCGCTTTTCGGCTACGACATGAAGGATCCCGGTGATCGGGTGCATGTCGAAAGGGCCTCACGCAGAAGTACGGGCGCCCCGCGTTCGACCAAGGGGCCAGCCGGCATGGATAACTCCGGATGCGCAGCTGTCGTTGGGAAATTCCGGTGAGGTGCTGCTGCCCGGCTCTTGGAAGGCGCGGCAAAGTGCGCGGCCGCAGCTGCAGTAGATCTCTGAGGCTTCGCCTTCACGGTTTTCTTGCATCCTGTGGGCCATGAGGGCGTCTCAGCTGATAGGACAAGATCGTGTTCGTCACCGACATAGTCTTTCCATGGCCGCGCGGCGCGCGCGGGGGCTCGCGTCGGAGAACGCCTTCCCTGCGTTCGTCTAGGCCCTCAGCCTGGACTACCCTGTGCCGCCCGAGCCGAGGCCTGGCGCGTTGCGACCCTCCTCGAGTAGCACGCACCGCCAGATGGACGCACCAATGAGAAGTAGTGTGTCGTAGTCCGCGTTCGCTAGCGTCGGGCGCAGCCTGACAAGCATCTCAGCCAGGTATGTAATCGCATCGCTCATCGGGAGCGCGCAACCTTCACTTGCCAGTCGGCCCATGAGCTCAACTAATTCGTGTCGAGCCATCTCAGTACGAAGTTGGCGCGGCACAGCCGGGCAGTGATCCACTGACCACTGGATTGGTCCGCGCTAGCTGTTGCCGTGGCACAGGCCGCGCCGACCCACACGACGATGATGACAGCGGCCTAGAGGAAGGCAGAGCGAGCGAGTTCATTGATACTCCCGCAAAGGACAAAAACCGCCCTTGCCTCCACCCAACGCCCGAGACAGAGCCGAGGCTCACGTCGGCTTTGTGAAGTTGATTGCCAAACGTCTCAACCGGTGCAGCGTGCGGCTTTTCGACCGGAACGGGCGAATCGCCGCCCAGGATTTTGTCGCTGAACGATTTCTTCAAAAAGGGCTCTTGTGAGGCCTGGGACGCTCCTGGACTGTCGAAGTCGAGCTACGCGTCGTGTTTGGCGTCCTGGTGGGCGAGACGTTGCTAGACCGTATCGTGGAGGCCGATGTTGCCCTGACTGACCTTCTCGGCTGGCGCAACGACAACGGATACACACCAGAGCACGCGCAGGGGCCTCGCGGTGAAGGGCCAGTTCCCACGTACACCCCCCGGCCCCGGTGAAAAGTGCCGAGATCGGGAAAGCACATGGACAGCTCGCCGAACGAGTCCTCCAACGGGCGGCTAAAGTTCCTGAACGGCACCGAGGATCACTACGATGCAGGATGCGGGCGAAGTTGAAGGCTTGGCGCACGATCAAAACCATCACCGCCCGCACGGTTCGCGCGGCACTTGACCCCCGGGCGCGTTCGTCCCAAAAGAGGAGTAAGTCGCCCAACTCCAGTTTGGAGATGTCCAAATACGGGGCAAACCTCAGGAAGTGGTCAATCGGCGGGGCGACGCGGCGCTCTCAAAAGGGGCAACCATGAAGATTGCTAGCCTAGATCACATTGTTCTCTGTGTTGCTATCGCCTGCTGTCACCGTCCCAGGCTACTTGTGGTGCTGGCGCGCCAACGCTGCCGCTGTCTTGTTGTGTTACGAATCTCGCTACCCGAACGCAGCTTCGTGAGGTCGCGTTCGTCTCAGGTGCTGCAGCAATTCCTTCTTCAAGGCCCCGCGGGCTTGAATGAACAGGCTGCGGTAGATGGTCTCGTGTGACACGTGGCAGGTCTCGTCGCAAGGGTAGGTGTGTTTGAGCCACCCCGCAATCTGCTCCGGAGACCATTGCAGGCGAAGTTTGCCCGTGACGATGCGCGCCAAGACCCGTTCTCGGCCAGCTTGCAGCGCTTGGGCCGACGAGCCCGGTCCCAGGCTGCCTGGTCGGCCTGGGTCGCCCGATAGCATTCTGGACCACCATTGCGCTTGATCTCGCGGCTGATGGTGGAGGGAGCTCGCCCGAGGATCACCGCGATCGCGCGAATCGAGAAGCCAGCCACCATGGCACGCGAGATCTCTTCGCGCTCGGCCAGCGTCAGTGCCTTCGGTGAACGGCTTCGCTCCGGCGGCTAAATGCCGCCAGTGCGCGACAGAATTCCCTGTACCGACGTGTGCGGTCGATTGAACGAGCGATCTGATGGAGGGTCCATCCCTGCCTCCATGTCCGACATCAATGCCTTCTGGCTGTCTGTGTAGTAGGGTCGCGTCCGGTAAGCCATCTGCAACACCCTTCTGCCTACGGCAGTTTCAGTGTTGAATCCGCGAGCGGTAGCTGTCGTCCGATGGCCACTTCTGGATCTCGGCACACAGGCCAGGAGCCGTCACTCGTTGATCGCGTTCAACTCGCCCAAATAGGTTCCATTGCTTGGCCGCGGTCCTTTGTGGCGAGTGGGTCTGCTCCGCGGGGACGGCATTCTGTTTCATCATCGCTAGGGATGGTCTGCAGAACACGCGCAGCGCGGACGGTTGAATGAATAGGGCGATGTCGATGCATCCGAACATCTCAATCGAGCTGTTGTGGCGTCGATTTGCTGTGCGGCGCAGCCTTCACAGAGGTCTTGTGGGCCCAATTCCGACCCTGCAGACGCACTCATCGCTGGATCCCGATCAAACGCCGCCGCACCATCTACAGGTTCGACAGCGCGAACAGCGTGACGACTTGCGCCGTGTTCTTCGCCAGCCCGCGATAGCGCACCTTGGTGAAGCCGAACTGCTGCTTGATCACACGGAACGGGTGCTCGACCTTGGCTCGGATGCTGGCCTTCATCTTCTCTATACGCTCGGCCACGAACTCCGGCCCGATGAAGGGGTTGAGCATCCTGCGCTTGCCCGGACGCATCGCCACATGCCAGGTCGGCCCTTGGGCTTCGCCACGCTTGTGCACGCCTTGGTAGCCGGCGTCACCGTAGGCCGCCTGCTCTTCACCATGCAGCAGTGCGCCAGCGACGTTGATGTCGCTCACATTGGCGGCGGTCCCCACCACCGTGTGCACGAGGCCAGAGGAGGCATCCACGCCGATGTGCGCTTTCATCCCGAAGTACCACTGGTTGCCTTTCTTCACCTGATGCATCTCCGGGTCGCGCTCGCCTTCGGCGTTCTTGGTCGAACTCGGCGCCGAGATCAGCGTAGCGTCCACCACGGTGCCCGTGCGCAACAACATGCCCTTGGCTTGCAGGATGTCGTTGACCACGCGAAGCATGTCGGCGGCCAGGTCGTGGGCCTCCAGCAAATGGCGAAACCGCAGGATGGTGGTCTCGTCAGGCAAGCGGCTCACGCCATCACCGAGGCCAGCGAACTCCCGGTACAGCGGCACGTCGTGGAGCGCCTCTTCCATCGCCGGATCGCTCAACCCGAACCATTGCTGAAGGTAGTGAATGCGCAGCATCGTCTCGATCGCAAACGGTGGTCGCCTGGTCTTCGCCCGCGGCGCATGCGGCTCGACGATCTGCACCAGTGCGCCCCAAGGCACCACCCGATCCATCTCGTCGAGAAACTCGCGTTTGCGCGTCTTCTTGGTGGACAGGTTCAGCCCCAAGCCGAGTTGATTCGGCGGCGTCACGCGTTTGGAAATCATGGGCTCAGATCATGCAAGGCCTGGGCCTGTTTTGCAGACCATCCCTAGATAAGAGCGACCAAGCGCACGATCAACATGAGCATCCGCGACTTTTTGCCAAAGCATCGTGGCATTCTGCGCGGCCGCAGCCCCGACCGCGGTTCAGCGATGGGGATCCACGGCAAAGGAAGCAACGATCGGAGCCACCAACTCCAGAATCTCGAACGCGTCGTCAGAAAGCGCAATTGGGGCGAAATCGTAGTGACAGATCACGCCCCATGAATGGCCAGCTGGCGTGACCAGAGCGGTGCCATGGTAGGAGAAGATAAACCTCTCGAAGATCGGGGCGACGAGCCTCTCGTCTTTCGAGGAGTCATTAGTCCGGAAGGGGGTGCCAGGCTTGATAAATTGCGCCAGGCTCTTGTCCAATGGAATGGCCGACAGGAAAGACGGGCGACCTTCACCCAGGGCGTCATGGAAGCCCACGCTCTTCATCAGCAGGCCGGCGTACCTGTTGACCGCCGTGTACCGCAAAGGGACGCTGGCATTCAAGAATGCCAGCGCCTGGTCAAGACCCTCCTGATCCAGAATCTGAGAGAACGCTTCTATGACCTGTTCGTTGCTCATGCGCGAGTTCGATCCAGGATTTGCGTGATGAGCTTCGTTGCGACACCAACACCGAGTTTCTCGGCGACGCTCAGCGTCCATTTACTCATGTTTGCGAGAGTAGAGGCGACCTTGTCTCGGTCTCCCTTCATTGCCGCTATTGTTGCAGACGCGACCAGTCCCAACTGCTCCTGCTGCTCAGCACCCTCCGCCCGCTGAGCGACCGCCTGTCGAAGCTCTTCCAGTTCTGCGCTGAGCGCGCCGAGGTCCACCTCTGGCAGGGCGTTGTTTTGGAAGGTGGCTGTTCGTGACATTGGCGTTTGGCCCCATGACGTTTGTTGGGCCATAGTAGTTGAAGACGTTGCCTGTCTGGGTGAATGCCCGGTCTCCCGGTCCGATGCCGATGAGTTCCGGAAGCAGCTTGTCGCCGCCCTTGCCAATCAGCGGGCGAACGCGTGAATAGGCGCACTCGTGGCCATGGCGCTCGAGTACCTCCACCCAACTGCGGGCGTGCGCGTCATTGCTGTCTACAAGTGTCCCGTCGACGTCCAGCAGCACGGCTTTGAGGGCGGCTGGAGCGATCATGTTCGTGTGCCGGCGAAAGCAGTGGTTGATGTGGATGGCTCTGGGGGCTTGAAATCTCAAGCTACTCCCGCAGCGCGACGGCGGTTGTAGGCATCACGCCCTGTCCGAATTCAGACTTCTTGGAAGCGCGCATGTCCTACATAGCGCCACAGACGCACGGCTGAGGGTGTGTGCTCTCTTTCAAAAGGACCCCCATGAGCAACACACCAATCGCAGGAATCGCAGGAACAGGAGATGGGACGCGCCCCACGACCAGCGGAGGGGTCGACAACATCGGTGCTGGCGAGAAGTTCAGCGAAACGAAGACGGGCGCTGGCGAATCCGCATCCGGCCCAGCGCCCACAGAGCACATGCCGGCAAAAAGAACCGTCGCCAGCACAAAGGAAGACGAATCCGCCGCGTTTGGCCTGACAGAAGACCTGACGCCTTCGCGCAATACGGAGGACGACGCCTCATGAAGGCCCCCACCAACCCCACCCCCGAGCGGCAACCAACCCCGGCGGAGAACGCGATGAAGCAGTTCGCCAAGACGGATGCCGAAAGCGGAGCAGCTCCGGATGGGAGCGAACCTGAACCCACGCCCCCGCGTCGACCCGTGCGCCCGGGCGACGCGGGCGTCGGCGCCTCGAGCAACCAGGGAAGCTCACCGTACCAAGACCGCGAGCGGCCGGAAGAGGCAGAGCGCGAGAAGAAATGAGCCGAGCCGAGTCAGCCGCCTGCGGGTGGCCTCGCGGGGGAACATCGCGGGGCCGGACACGGACTGCACAAGCGTGCTCGTCTTCGCCTTCATGACCCGCAAGCGGACGGCGCAGACTGGTCTGCCCGTCTCGAAAGGAAGCTGTCATGTCCAATATCTCCAGCCTTGAAGAACTGTACGCAGACGAGCTCAAGGATCTTTGGTCGGCGAACGACCAAATGGCAAAGGTGCTCAAGAAGATCGCACCAAAGGCTACTCACCAAAAGCTCAAGACGATCCTTTCAAACTCCCAGGAGGGCATCGCCAAGCACACCGAGGTGCTAAAAGAATTGATTGAAGGCCTCGACCAAAAGGTCAAGAAGGAGCACTGCAAAGGTATGCAAGGCTTGGTCGAGGAAGCGACCAAACACACGATCGACGACGCGCCCGAGAAGGGGCTGGTCCTCGACGCCGCGATCATTGCGCAGTATCAGCGCATGACGCACTACGGCATCGCGGGATTCGGCACCGTCGCCGCCTTTACGGGGGTTTTGAAGCGCTCCGAGGACAAAAAGGCGCTTGATGCCGCTGTTGCAGAGATCGCGCGTGGTGATGAGTTGATGAGCGAGTTGGCCGAGGCAGCGATCAACGTGCTGGCTGCTGACAAGAAGTAGCGGTGTAAGGCCGTGCACCGCGTAAAGGGCTGGCAGCAGAAGGCGGAGCTCCGCTCGGTGAGCTCTACGACGCGGTGAACGACTGCGTACCCAATCCTCAAACCACTAGACCGCCTTCGAGCGCTTAGGAACGGCGATCTGACGAGATGCCTGTTGAATAGTGGCGCGCTTGAGCGGCTTGCGCGGACCGAACGGCGATAGAAACTGATGGTCGCCGGGCGGCACCGGCTCGAAAATCGCCTCCATCCGCCGGGAGAATTCGGCGCACCTGCGCTCGAGCTCCGCCATGGCCAGCAGGTACTCGCGGCGGGCGGACTTGGTACTCATGACCCAGGGACAGCTTGCGACGCTACGACCCGCACTGCGCCGCCTCGCACATCGCTGCTTTCATGCGTCGCTGCACGCGCTAGCTGGAGCGCATGAGGGGCCGCGCCCGTTGACGGCTTCACCCCTGGTGGCGGCTCCCTCATCCACAAAGCAATCAAGACCACTGCGCCAACGATCAAGAACGCAATCAGAAGTCCCATTCGACGTGCGGGACGTCGGCCCTTATCTTCCGACTTCGACATCTCACATCCCTTTCAGGAGCTTGCCCCGATGGTGCCACAGCCAATGCTGTGCGCTCCCAGATCGCGTGCCAAGGGGACTTTTTCGCATTCCCCTGCCAGTCCGAATCGTATCTCGTTGGTTTTACCGGCCAGGCGGTCTGCTCCTTGGAACGACTCTTTGGACCGACTTTGCGCTCGCGATCGAAACCGTTCAGCCTGCAACAGTCCTTCACTGCCGTTCGCGCGGGTTTGTCCCAGTCTGCGCAATCCTCGGAGGCATTCACCATGAGCGACAAGTCCCATCCGGAGCCCATCACCACGCTGGTCGCGGGGGAGCATCAACTGCGGTCGGCCCCCGCGGCCTTGGAATCAAACGCGACGCGACTGCGGCACGTGGAAGAGCAAAACGACCAATGCTGGGATCTGCTGCGGCAGCGCCGCGCCAAGGGCGAGTTCGGGGACGATCCGGCCGACGCGAAGGTTCGGGACGCGCGCACCGTCGAAGGCTACGTGGGCTGATCAGGGCGCGCCGAGGCCGTAGCGCCGCCGAAGTGCGTCCGCCACGGCCTTGAGCAACGCCGAGACCGCGAAGATGAAGACGATGTATATCGCCGCCGTGGCCGTGAGGATCTCGATCGGTTCGTACCAGCGGTTAATTTCTGCGACTGGAACATCAGGTCCGGCACGGCGATCACGGACACCAGCGCCGACGACTTCACGATCACCGTGAACTGGTTACCGATCGACGGGGCGGCGTCGAGCAGAACCTGCGGCAGCACGATGCGCCAGAAGGCACGGATGCGCGACATGCCGAGCGAGCTGGCCGCCTCGACCTGCCCGCGCGGCATCGACTCGATGGCGCCGCGGAAGGTTTCCGCCAGGTAGCCGCTCGACTGCAAGGCCAGCGCCACGCAGGCGGCGGCGAAGAAGGAGTTCGGCCAACCGATGAGTTCGGGCCAGACATAGTTGACCCACAGCAGCTGCACCAGCACCGGCGTCGCGCGAAAGAACTCGATCAGCCCGATCGCGACGGGGCGCAGCGGCTTCACGTACAGCCGGAGCAGCGCCAGCACCAGTCCGCCGATGAGCGCGAAGACGAAGGACACCGCGCAGACCTCGAGCGTCACCTGGAAGCCCGCGGCGAACGCGTCACGCTGGTTCCAGACCAGGCGTTGCCAGTTGCTCATGACGCGGCCTTTTTCATGCGAAGACCTTGGAGCGCCAGCGTTTCGACAGGGCCTGCAACAGCGAGGCGGCGCAGAAGACAATCACGAAGTAGACCAGTGCAGCCCCCGTGTAAAGCGGCATCGGCTTCATCTCCTGCGAACTCACCATCGAGACCTGATACATCAGGTCCGGCGCCGCGATCAGCGAGACGATGCTCGTGGCCTTGAACATCGAGATGAACTGGTTGGTCGATTCGGGCAGCATGCGCCGCACGACCTGGGGCAGCACGATGCGCCACGTGATGTGGCGTTCGGACATGCCGAAGGCCTGCGCGGCCTCGAAGTGTCCGCGTGGCACGGCCTCGATGCCCGCGCGGAAGGTCTCGGCGAAGTAGCCGCTGTAGACGTAGCCCAGCGCGATCACCGACGAGACGAAGGGGTCGAACTCGAGCCGGCGCGACAGCAGCGTGCCGATGAGCAGCGGCAGCACGAAGTGCACCCAGACGATCATGATGTAGTCGGGCGAGTTGCGGGAGATCTCGGTGTGCAGCGTCGCGAGCCAGCGCAGGGGCGCGAAGCGGCTTCGCCGCAGCAGTGCGACGCCGAGCCCGGCGAGGACCGCGATCGTGGCCGCGCAGGCGAACACGCCCAGGCTCACCGCCAGTCCCTTGATCAGGGCCTGGCGGTATTCCCAGAACAATGACAGGTCGAATGTTTCTCGCAACACCTCGGGCATCGAGCGACTCCTAGCCGCCGGCCTTGCTGAGGAACTGCCGCAGCCGTTCCGAGCGGGGGGTGTCGAACAGCTCGGCGGGCGGGCCTTGCTCTTCCACGAGCCCGTTGTGCAGAAACATGACGTGGTCCGAGACTTCGCGCGCAAAGGCCATCTCATGCGTGACGACCATCATGGTCGTGCCGTCCCTCGCGAGGTCGCGCATCACGGCCAGGACCTCTTCCGTCAGCTCGGGGTCGAGCGAGGAGGTGGCCTCGTCGAACAGCATCACCTTGGGTTGCATCGCGAGGGCGCGCGCGATGGCGACGCGCTGCTGCTGCCCGCCGGACAGCCGCGCAGGATAGGCGTCGGCCTTGTCGAGCATGTGCACGCGGTGCAGGCAGGCCTCGGCGACTTCCCTGGCCGCCTTGCGGGAGAGGCCGCGCGCATGGCGCGGCGCTTCGGTGACGTTCTCCATCACGGTCATGTGTGGCCACAGGTTGAACTGCTGGAACACCATGCCGAGGTCGCGCCGGATCCGGTTCACGTCTGCGACGGAGCGCGGCCGTCCGTCGCGCACGCAGAGCGATTCGCCTTCGATGAGCACATTCCCGGCGCTCGGCGTCTCCAGCCGGTGATGCAACGCAAGAGCGTGCTCTTGCCCGATCCGCTCGCGCCGATCATGCTCAGCACGGTGCCGCGATGGACGTCGAAGCTGATGCCCTTGAGTACCTCCAGGGTGCCGAAGTGCTTGTGCAGGCCGACCACGCGAATGCAGGGCGCGCCGGCCTGAGGCGGTGCTTCGGGCGGGGCGGCTTCGAGCGCCATGACGGAGAAGGCCGGGGGATGCGCCGGCTTCACGCGTTGCCGAGCCTTTCCATGTGGACCTTCATCAGGCGCTCCGTCTCGCCGTTGGTGCGCAGGAAGCCGGCCCAGAAGTCGAGGAAGTTCTTCCATTCGTAGTCGCCGTAGCGCACGGCCCAGCTGCTCGGTCGGCGGTCGATCGGACGGTTTGGCTCGAACGCCATGGCCCAGTTGACGCGCTTGGCCATGAGCTGCACGGCCACCTGACTGCTCATCCACACATCCGATTTCTTGGCACGTACCGGCTCGGCGCCGAGTTCGGCCTGGCCCGTAGTGGTGATCAGCTTGGCCTTCGGGAAGAGCACCGGGATACGCGGTTCCTCGCTGCCGCCCGAGACGACCGAGAAGGTCACGCTCGGATCGTTGAAGTCTTCGAGCTTCTTGAAGCGGCCTGAGTTGTCCTTGTGCACGAGCAGCAGGCTGCCGACTTCGTAGATCGGCCCGATGTAGTCGACTGCCATGGCGCGTGCCATCGTGTAGGTGAGCGCGGAGCCGAACACGTCGTAGTCGTCGCGCCGCAGGGCCACGGTCGCGTTCTGGAAGGTCACCTCCTTGAACTCGACCTTGACGCCCATCTGCTTGGCAAGTTCGGTCGCCGCGTCGAAGTAGATGCCGCCGAGTTCGCCGGTCTTCGCATTTTTGTAGAAGAAGGGCCCCGTCTGCGCATAGCCGACCCGCAGCACGCCGGACTTGAGCACTTTGGCCAGCGTTGATTCGGGACGAATGCCGCTGTCGAGCGATTGCGCAAGCGCCTGCTGGGGGATCAGACCCACGGCGGTCGTCGCAAGCCCGGTGGCCGCGGTGCCGAGCAGCGCAGTGCCCTTGAGAAAGTCGCGTTTGTTGCTGACGTTCAGTGAGTCCATGGTGGGGTTCTCCAGTGGTAGCCTAAGGTTGGGGAGCGGGCTGCGCGCCAGGGCGTGTGTCCTGTAGCGCAAAACGAGTCTCGATCCGGGTGCCTCGCAGGCCGACGATTTCCCGGTGCAGGAAGACGGTGGCATCGGCGTAGCCGATGTCGAACTCAATGGGGGCACCGATGGCGGGCGATGACGCCTCGGCTTCGAGTTCGAGCGTGAGGTGCGAAGCCGAATGCGCGATGCGCGCCGCGCAGGCCATGCCGAGCACGCGCGGCGCCTTCGGGTAGACCGCGAGCGACTTACAGCCCGCATCGCAGACGATGCGGGTCGCCGTCGGGCGCGCGAGCACGCTGGCGCGTAGCCGCATCGCAGCTTCGAGGTCGATGCCGAAATCCTCCCGGCACCGCAGGTCCCCGAACACGCCGCCTCCGGCCTGGATCTCGGTCACGCCATCGAGCGTCGCCGTGGTCTCGAAGGTCCCCGTTCCGCCGCAACTCACGACGCGCGGCAGGAGCCCAGCAACGGCGCAAAGGCGTGCGCTTTCGGTCAGCAGGCCCACGGCTTCGACGATGGCGTTGCGTCGCGCCCCATCTTCCGCGACCCGGGTTGTCTGGCCCTCCCACGCCATGAGGCCCTCGAAGCACAGCCCGTCCTCCCGCGCCAGCCCCTGGGCCAGTTCCGCTACGCCTGGCCCGGGTGCCACGCCGGCACGGCGCAGGCCAACATCGACTTCGATCAGCACCGGAATCGTGACCCCCGCGCTGCGTGCTGCGCGCGCAAGAGGCAGCACCTGGGCCATGGCGTCGATGGCCACCGCGACCTGCGCATGCCGGTTGAGATCGGCCAGTTTCAGCAGCTCCGCGGGCTGGATCACTTGCGACGCGATCAACACGTCATTGACGCCGCCGTCCACCATCGCCTGCGCCTCGTCGATCGTCGCGCAGGTCACGCCGCGCGCACCGGCAGCCAGCAGGCGCTGGGCGAGAGCGGCTGAGCGAATGGCCTTGACGTGGGGACGCCAGCGCTTGCCGCCCTGCGCGATCGTGCGACGACTTCCGCCTCGTCGAACGATTCCAGACGCTTGAGCCTGGGCACTCAGGTGGCGCAGTCCTACGTGCGGGAAGCGAAGCCGAGCAACAGCTGCGCGACGCTCACGCGAGTAGAACCGTCAATCGACGAGGCGCTCACTTTCTGGATGAATGACATCCGCCCGGAAGGCGCGCAAGGAAACAGCTACAGGCCGGAGAAGGTACTCGTGAATCCGGACGCCTGGGACGGCGAGAAAGCGCAATTGATCGCCGCTCTGGATCTTCATACCAAGGAATCTGCATGACCACGACGTCCACACACGCCCTCAGTCCCATCATTCGAGATCGGGCGGGCGCCGTGCAGCCGATCCCCGCGGCGATCGCTGCAATCACCGGGCAGCCACTGACCGAGGTCAGTCGGATGCTTTGGCAGTGCATTGAAGCCTTGAAAGGGCTCGCAGGGGTCAATGCCGAGGTTTCACCCGAGGACGCTTGTCACGCGGCGTTGCACCGGTTCGGCTACGAGCCCCACCGCCTTTACGCCGACGAGCGGCGACGGCCTTTCATGGGCGAGTTGCTCCGCGCTTACGCGCAATCTCCAGGCCCTTGTGAGCGGCTTTTTGCAATCTGCGAGTCCGGTGATGCATTCGCATTCTTGGGCATTGAAGCAGCCGCCTGGACCGGCAGCGCGCCGACCACTCTCACGGCACTCGTTCGGGCCGGGACCTTGGAACTCGACATGCCAGTGCGCTTTGCCTTCACCGTCAAAGCGTACCGTCCCGTGCCAATCGCCTCGCCAGATCACAAGTTCCTCGAATCGGTAGCCATCCCGGCCTTCGCACTGGCCGACGCCTACAACATCGAAGTCATGCCCGCCGGGTGGCCGTACTGGAACCTGTCCTTCCCCGGCGAAATGACGGATGGCGGGCCGGGCTCCGGCGCCACGTTGGTCTGCGGCGAGCACGAATTGCTGAGCGTCATCAATGACCGGGTGCGTCTGCTCCAGCAGGCTGATGAAACCACTGAAGAGCTGATGACTCGCCTGCGGCTGGATCGGCCCGCTACCTCTTCGGGCTCGGCTTGACGGCCTAGGCGCCGAGGTACGCGTTTCTCCCCGGCCGACGTCGATCCTCTCTTCTGTCAGACAAGGGCCGACAAGGGGTTGGGTGCGTTCTGACTTGACCGCCGCCGGGCCGTCGATATTCTGCTTCGCGGACTTTGTAGAGGAGGTTGCTATGTCGGTTGAATTCTTGCGGCAGATCGCTGCCACTCCCCTTCCCCAGTCGTTCAATGCAGCGAGAGACGTCGACGCGATCAGGATACTGCGCCAGGCCGGGTTGGTGCTGGCCTTGGTGGATGAGCCTCCGGAGCGCGGTGCCCGGGTGTTGGCGATCACAGAAAAGGGAAACCGTGAACTGCTGCGCTACCACTATCCTGAGGCTAGCAAGAACCGAGGCGCTGCCCGCAACAGCTGGTTCCAGATCGCGGCGGAGCGCGCTCGCGAAGTAATTCGGCCAGCGGAGCGAAGCGACGACCGCTGAGACGGCTTTTCTAACCCGCACGTCACTTTGAGAAAGGAGTTGAGCATGTCATCGAGATTTGGCGCTTCCCTCTCGGATGGCGGCTTGGCGGCCAGTAGGCGTTCAGGACCTGGCAGGGCGGTCATGAGCGAGAACGAGATCCACGCCTACCTCGTCGCCCGCGAGGCAGTTCGTCGGATCCAGCGAGTTTCGCGCTTACTCGTTCCGAGGAACCGGTCAAGAGCACGCTAGGCGGCCACCCCCAGTCTGTATCGGGACGGCTAGAGCGGCCTGCCGGCCACCACAGCGATTTCCTGCTGCGTCGCTTGCTGTGGTGGATGCGCGGCGCGCGTTCTACTGGAGCATCGCGAGCGCCACTCAGAATTGCCCCTGCCCATCGCCGGTGCGGTCATGAACCCAGCGCATCGCCTGTTGCTCGCCGTGACGGATCGCTTCCGCCTCGGTGCCATAGACAATTTCCTCGGTGTCGTTGGGCAGTTGCGTCTCTTCCTCATCCGCAGGAGTTCGAACAAGAAACGACGACAGGTTGATAGCCGCCGCGCGCGCCCGGTGCGCGTAGCTCAAAGCGGAAGCCGCGGTATTCAAGGGAGTGGCCGTCTGAAAGGGGGATGCTTCGATCTGTGGACATAGGTTCTGGCCTTAGAGATACAGCCTCAGATAGTGCACGGAGGTCATGGCGTCGACTGCAGGCGGGCACAGCCCTTGACGGCAGGAGAGCGCGCGAGGGCACGCCAAGGTGCTGGTGTTCATGAGCGCGCTCCGACAACGCCACCGCGCTGAGGAACCGGTCAGGCTGTCACGAGCAAAAAAAGCCCCCGGATTTCGCCGAGGGCAGAGGCGCGAGGATTGGGCGAAAACACGATGACGCCCCCGCGCGGCGCGATTGTCGCACCGGGCATCCACTCGGCCAAATGCAGGAGCCGTTCGGCGGCCGCGACGACCTGTGCGTTGCTGTGTTCTTCCGACCTTCAGCTGCTCATAGCGCGAAGCTGGGGGCATGCGAGGACCGGCAGCCTCTTCATGGTGCCGATGTTTGATCGTCGATGCGGTTCTTTTGGTTACCAAGGTCATCCAGCTTGCGAAGTAGCGCAGCATTGAAATCGCGTTGACGGTAGGCGCCGAGGGTCACCTGGATCGCTCGAAAGAGCACATAGGGAAGCACCGCCAATGCGATCGCCAGTGCGGCCATGGCGGCCTGCTGAGGCGCTCCGTTAGCCATCGTGAAGCCGACAACCAAAACCAAGGTTCCGGCAAGTGAGCCGAGGCCTGCCAGAAAGGCAAATAAGGTGATCACATGGACTCTCCTCTGCTGCTCGAGGGGCGCTAGTTTGCGCCAAGCCAAGGAATTCTTTTGGGTGGATAGTGTTTCGAAATTTGCACGTCATTGGCCTGCGTGGGTTCCATCTCGACCACCGAGGCACGTTGATAACGCTGAGTTTGAGCACGACCGGCTGAGCGTGATCAGAGACTGCGCCTGTATGAGCTACGGTGCTGATGGATCAGCTGCGGTGGACCGCCTTCATCGGCCAGCACCTTCATGCGCTCCCAAGTCCTGCGGGGCCGCTATGTGTTTGGGCAATGTGAAGAAGCTCTGCCCAGGAGCTCGCAGTGCGGATCTTCGGGCGCATTTGGCCCAGATGGACCATGGCTCGGGTCTGGTCCCCGAGCACGTAAACGCCGAGTTGCAGATCCTTGGCAGGACGGCGATCAACGAGCGTCTAACCCGACCGAGCAGGACCGGATCACCGGGTCCCGCCCGGCCAGGGCGCTTAGCTCACCCGCACGTTGATGCGTCGCGGCTGAGCGTGCTCTGCTTTCGGAATCCGCAGCTTGAGCACGCCTTGGGCCAATTCCGCGGAGATCTTCTCGGTATCGAGTTCCTTGCTCAGCGTGAAGACGCGATGGAACCGGCCTAGTCCGACTTCGGTGTGGCTTGTCTGCAGCCCCTCCGGGATCGCTAGGTCGATCTCGCCCTCGATGGTCAGCGAGTCCGCTTCGACGTTCAGGTGCAGCTTGTCACGGGGCACGCCCGGCAGGTCGGCATACAGCGTGATGCCGGAGCTGTCCTCGATCACGTCTACGGGCGGCGTCAAGGAGGACTCGGCGTAGCGCCTGTCCTCCGTGCGCGCCGGCGTGCGAGCGGTGTCGTTTGTCTTCTGAATGTCGTTCATGTCGGTTCTCCTCATTGGATGGCGATGCGACGTGGCAGGGACGAGGCCTGGCGCTGCACCGTGATGTGCACGACTCCGTCGCGGGCCTTGGCCTCGACGGACTCGGGGTCCGCGTCATCGGGCAGAGTCAGTACACGCCGAAAGGCACCTTCGAATCGCTCGTTGATGTGCAAGGTTTCCTTCCCATCGGAAGCGGGCGCGGCGCCCTTGCGCTCGCCGGCGATGGTCAGAATGCCGCGGTCGAGATGGACCTCCAGCGTCCCGGGGTCGACGCCCGGCGCCAGGGCATAGATCTCGACCGTCTTGGCGGTGCCGCCGACGTTGAGTGCCGGAAAGCCGCTGCGGCCGAAGCCACGGATGGTGGGGGAGAGATCGAAGGCCTGCTGCATCTCGCGCTGCAGGCGATCCATCTCCGCGAACATGTCGCGCGGGAACAGGGATCGATACATGGCGAATACCTCCATTCAAAGGTTGAACGGAGCGCCGGAGGCGTCTCCAGCGCTTCCGCTATCGAAATTAAGTGCCGCCCGCGCGTGTTCAAGAGGGATGGGGAGGAAATGTTCTTGATGAAGTCGTTGCCATCGAGCGTGCGCTAAATCGCGAACAACCCGGCATGCGCCTGCATCACCGGGAAGAGAAAGCCGAGAATGCCAGGATGAGACCTGAAGCCGGGCGAGCAAGAAGGGCTTGCCGGCTGCCACAGCAGCCATGATTTTGAACATTCCTACCCCTCCCTGTCGCATGATGGTAGCTGGCCCGTCTGGGTTCAGCGTTGGGGCAATCGTGAATGTTCGCTAGGGCTGTCACCTTTTCGCCCGGGCTGCCTGGGGCTTTGTCACGTTCGATCGAGACTCAAGGGCGGAACAACATGGCGCGTCGTTCAAGGCTTAGGACGTTAGCGGTGGCGGCGACGTTTGCCGCGGTCGCGACCGGCGTTCGGAGCCTACACCGGGTTCAAGCGCCACCTCATCGTGTACCGTGACGGGGTCGTCGTGTGCTCAACGGAGCCCGGAAACTCGGCGGCAAAGGCCGCCTACCTTGCTCGCTTTTGCGACGCTCTGGAAACTGAGCCGAATTGAAAATCTAGCCCCTGTCGAGGCAGAACTCAAAGAATTGCTCCAGCTCGGTGGACTTGTCGAAAAACGCATCTGCCCCCGCCTCGAGGCACGCCTTTCGCATGGTGTCAGTCGCGTAGTTGGTCAGTACGGCGACGCGCTGATGGGGCTCTCTCCCGCGGCACCATTCGACGACGCCTAGACCGTTCCCTTGCTCCAAGAACAGGTCGACAACCGCCAAGTCCCACTGGCCCTTGTGATGAGCGAGCCACGCGATCGCTTCCGGCTCAGATTTTGCGATTGCAATCACGCTTGCCGACCCCAGATCTGCAAGGGCCGGAACGAGGTGATCTCGAATCTTCTGATTGTCTTCAACGAGGAAGACTGATAGACCAACCATTGCTTCCACCGTCTCTGGTTTTCGTTCCGGCGAGGCTAATGCGATTCATTCCCTGGTGAGTGGGCGCTCAGGAAATGAATGGGTAGGATGTAACCGCCATGAGGAGGATCGTGATGGACAGAACACCCGAGCAGCGCCAGGCCCAGTTGACGTGGGTGCTTGCGTGCGAGCGTCTCGGCTTCGTGATGGATCCGCCTGAAGGAGCAACGCCGGAGGGCGGGTTGGCAGATTTGGCCGCGGCCATCGCGCAGGTTCGCCTTGCGCTTGAGGAATTGGAATCAGTCTTTGCACCCGGGAAGAAGGGCTGACTCGGTCGACTGCACGCCGAGTCTCGGCTTTCGAAACGTAGGCTCCGACCGGCATCGGCTGCGGCTTCTCTCTCGCAGGCTAACGCGCTCCACCCGGCCGAACGCGGCCGGCCCAACGGTGCATTGTTTTGTCTCCAATCACTTACCAGGAGACCTGCAATGTCTGATCTGAATGATCCTCGAGTGCCGGCCGACAAGGACGGTACTGCAACCGGCGTAGGAGCCGTCGTCGGCGGAGTGGCTGGCGGCGTGGCGGGCGGCGCTGCCGCCGGCGCCGCCGTCGGCGGAATGACTGGTCCTGTCGGCGCAGCCGTCGGCGCGGCGGTCGGCGCCGTCGCCGGCGCACTGGCTGGCCGAGCAGTCAAAGCCGCCCCGGTCGCAGAGGACGCCTATTGGCGCGACAACTACTCGACCCGGGACTATGTCCAAGCCGGCACCAGCTATGACGACTACTCGTCCGCCTACCGCTACGGTGTAGACGCGTATTCGCGCTACCCGGATCGGAAGTTCGACGATGTTGAAGCCGACCTCGGTCGCGACTGGAGCACAGCTCGCGGCCGGTCGTCGTTGGAATGGGATCGTGCGAAGGACGCCACACGCGACGCGTGGCAGCGGCTCAGCGACAACGTCGAACGAGCCATCCCGGGCGATTCGGACCGGGACGGTCGTTAGGGGCCCATGATCGGCAAGTCGGCCACGGTGTCGTCTTGTCGATTGCGCCATCAGCCGCTCCGTCCCTTGCCTGAGCGCATGCGCCCAGATGTCGTAGCGGCCTCCGGAAGCTTCAAGCTCCTGGTCAACCGAGGCATCCCGTGCTCTCGATCAGCACCCATTGAAAGACGCCCGGATCGGGTTCGTCCACGGTAACGGCGATCGAGCGGAGACGGTCAGTCATCAGTTGGGACTTCCTCAAGGTGGGCACATGAATCGAGAAATCGTACCTGTGAGGCCGCGGATTGCGTGTCCGTGCTTCGCCCGCCGACGCCGATGAAGCCGATGAAGCCGATGAAGCCGTAGAAGCCGTAGAAGCCGTAGAAGCCGTAGAAGCCGCAGAAGCCGACGGTCTCCTACGTACAGCTGGGCGAACTACTACCTCGCCGTGTTCGCGGTATGACCAGTCTTGAGTTTCGTCCAAGGAGATCGAAATGACTGAAGACAAGCGACCCACCGCGGTTCCCTCACCGGCGCATGAAGCAAGGCTTGGAGACCGTGGTGCGTCCTCGGGCCGCAACATCGAGCAGAGCCGCGCCATCGGGCAGGACCCGCCTGAGGAGGGCAGCCGAATGGGACGCGAGGCGAATCAAAAGACTGGCTTCCCGGGCACGCCCGACATAGGCACCGACGCGGCCCAAACCGAGGAAGCCGCGGGCGACGACAGCGCTAGGCAGTGACCCGGCGCGCGGCCGCGCCCGGGGTCCGGCCAAAGGCGCGGCGCGAAAGCGGGCGACCTCATCTGAGGCTTACCGAGGTGCTGGCCGACCTCGTGGTCGTCGACATTGATCCTGGCGCGATCCTGTGCCGACCGATGATGGGATTCAAGTCCTTTGACTGTGCTGCTCGGCTGATCGCCGCCATCGAGACCATGCACATGGTCAAGAAGGGGCAGCTGCGCTGCCCCGGTGGCCTGGCATTTTCGGATGCCGACTACTTCTACAGCCTCGCCGTCCGTTGACCCGAAGGTGCCGGACTTCGTCCGCCTCGACTAGCTTAACGCGACAAAACCGCCGGGCCACCATCGTCGCGCCACCCGGCACCTCGACCCCCTCCAGCGGCTCACCGCGGGCGATGCCCGCGCCACCATCGTGCTGGCCCAGGAGCCGCGATGAGCACGCCAGACCCTGCGACCGATGCGGCGCGCGAGCAGGTCAAGGACTACTTCATCGCCGAGCGCGGCTACTGGCGTCCATGGACCGACACCATGCTGGAGGCGTGCCCCGGCTTCCTCCAGCAATACGCGCGCTACGCCGGCTATCCCGCGCGCACCGGGCCGCTGTCGGAGCGCATGGTGGAGCTCATCTATGTTGCGCTCGATGCTTCGTCCTCGCATCTTTTCGAGTCGGGCCTGCACACCCACATGAATCGGGCGTTCGAGGTGGGAGCCACACAGGCCGACGTCTTCGACGTGCTGCATCTCGTGGCGGTGCAAGGCGTCGCGAGCGTGTGCCAGGCGACCGATATCCTGGCGGAATTCATGGACCTGAGCGAAGCGGCGGCCATCGACGACAAGCTCCAGGACCGCATCAACGGGGTTGGCTCCGCCCATGCCCTGACCCTGAACGCCATGACGAGGCTCGACCCTGGCTATGCCGAGGTGCTGCTCGACTTCGTCGAACAGGGCCGGCCCGGCGCAGGCCTGACGCCCTCGGAGCGCAGCCTGGTGCAGCTCGCCTTGCATGCTTGCTTCACGGCGTTCAACCCTGGCGCGGTGCGGCAGATCGTCGCCACCGCGCTGTCGCAAGGGCTGCAGCCGGCCGAGTTGCTGCAGGCCATTCAGTTGGGCGCGCATCTGGCCGTGCATGGCTCGGCGCTGGGTGCCAACGTCTTTCGGCAGACAGCCTCCACCTAGACCGGTGCCCTGCGGAGGCCGGCGCCTTCCAGGAGAAGCGCGCTCAGGTCTGTCAGGGCCGCTGATCGCGGTGCGCGCCGAGCAGGTGCGCCTCGTCGGGCGTCGGGGCTGATGCGCGAGCTTCACGCGTCCCGATTCGCTCACCTCGTAGAACATGGTAATCGTCCGAGCGAGGCGCTACGCGGCGGCCGCACTCGTTTTGATCGAACCTGATTGGTTTGACCCTAGCATCGCATCGAGAACACGCGCCCTGGAGCGCTCGATGTGCTCGCTGATGGATTTGATTGCCTTGTCCTCATCGCGCGCCCTCAACGCGGCGATGAAAGCCAGATGTTCCTCCATCGCGGGAACGATGCGCATCGGGCGAACCAGGCCGGCGTCGAGGCGTATGAGCCTCACATGCAAACTGTTCACCCGGTAGATCTCGGACAGGATCTCGTTGCCGATGCTGTCGACCATCGTGTCGTGCAGGCCCCAATCCACCGTCTGCGCATCTGCGTCAAGCGTCGGGTCGGGCTCGGCCGAGCTGGCGCGCTCGAGGATCGTCAGGTGTTGTTCTTCGATGCGAGCCAGCTCATCGTCCGATGCCGAACGCAGAAAGTGGCGTACTGCCTCCCTCTCCACCATGCTTCGCACCTGAAATGCGTTGCGGATCAGCTTCAGGTCCACTGGCGCGATCTGCAAACCCCGCTTCGGCACGGTCACGATCAGCCGGGCGGCCTCCAGCCGGGGAATCATCTCGCGGATGGCGCCCAGAGGCAGGTCGAGCAGGCGGGTGAGCTCGCGCTGCGACACGAACTGCCCCGGGCGAATCTTTGCGCTCAGGATCTGCCGCCGGAAGCTCTCGTAGGCCAGGGTGCGCTGCGACACGGCAGGTGGCGCAGGCGCGGGCTTTTTCTTTGACGCACTCATCAAGGTCCTTTCCCGGCGAATTGGTCGCTCGGATGAGGCACGACTCTACGCCAGGACGAACAGTGCGGCAGCTGACAGATTAGAAGACCCACACTGAGCTGTCCAGAAGTGTTACCGCGTTTGCACTGACATGTCAGATGCCATATAGTTTGCTTCATGGCGCAATTGTCAGTTGCGCTATTACCCACCCAAACTGCAAACGGAGCACTTTCATGAGTCTTGAACTGACCGGCGTCATCCCTCCCCTTGTCACTCCTTTCACCGCCAACGGCGACATCGACGAAGCGGCCTATCGCAGGGTCATCCGCTTCAACCTGGACAAGAGGGTGCATGGCGTCTGCCCGGGCGGCAGCAGCGGCGAGGGCCACACGCTGACCATCGATGAATTCAAACGCCTGCTGGAGATCACCGCGGAGGAAGTGGCGGGCGCCGTACCGATCGTTGCCGGCATCATTTCGAACAGCACGCGCGATGCCATCAACCGCGCCAAGGCGATCTCGCACCTTCCCATTGCCGGGCTGCAGGTCACCCCCGTTCACTACCTCTTCAAGCCCGATGAAGACGCCACCCACCGCCACTTCAAGGCGCTGACCGAGGCGGTTGACATCCCCGTCATCATCTACAACGTCGTACCGTGGAACTACCTGAATCCGGCGCAGATGATCCGCCTGATGCAGGATCTGCCCGGTGTGCAAGGCATCAAGCAGAGCCAAGGCGACCTCAAGCTCATGGCCGATCTGCTGCTCGGCGTGCCCGCGGGCTGCAAGGTCTATTCGGCCGTGGACGCGTTGCTGTATTCGTCGTTCGCCTTGGGCGCGCACGGCACGATCGCCGCCACGCCGGCGGCGCTGCCGGGCGTGTGCGTGAACCTGTGGAACACGGTGCAGGCCGGCGACCATGTGAAGGCGCTGGAGATGCACAAATCCATGTTGGCCTTCTGGAACGCAATCGTCGCGGACAACCTGCCTGCGAACCTGAAGACCTCCATCACGCTGCAAGGCTGCAACGCCGGCCTGCCCCGGGCACCCATGCCGACCACCAGCGACGCCCAGCTAGCCAGGATCAAGGCCGCGCTCGACGACGTGCTGCGCTTTGACATCTGACTCTAACTTCATCCGGAGACACAAGAATCATGAATATCCGACGTCGCGAGCTTCTGAAGCTCGGAACGCTCGCCGCCGCGGGCAGCGCATTGACAGCTACCGCATGGGCCCAGGACTTTCCCAGCAAGCCGGTGACGATCGTCGTCCCCTTTGCGCCGGGAGGTAACACCGACATTGTGGCGCGAACAGTGGCGGTTGCCCTCGGCAAGGTGCTGGGGCAGTCGGTGATCGTCGACAACCGAGCGGGCGCCGGCGGCTCGATCGGCGCCATGCAAGTCGCTCGCGCCGCTCCGGATGGATACACCCTGCTGCTTTGCGGAGCCGGCGTGGTGGTCACGGTTCCGGAAATGGTCAAGACAAGCTACAGCCGGTCGAACTTCGCTCCACTCGGCCTGGTGAACAAGGGTTCGATGGTGTTGCTCGCGCGCAGGAACGAAACCAAGTTCAAGAGCTTCAAGGAACTCGCCGCCTACGCGCGTTCCGGCGAGGGCAAGCTGATCGCTGCGCATTCCGGGCCGGGTACGCCCAACCACCTCGCGTTGCTGCAACTCGAGACCCTGCTCAAGACCAAGTTCACGATCGTTAGCTACAAGGGGTCGGGTCCTGCACTGATCGACCTGATCGGCGGACAGGTCGATGTGCACTTCGACCAGGTCAGCAGTTCGCTGCAGCACATCAAGGGCGGCGCGCTTCAGCCGCTTGCGGTGTTGGGGCCGACGCAAGATCCATCGCTGCCCGGTGTCCAGACCGTCGCGGAACTCGGCTTCGGCGAGATCGATGGCACCACCTACGTCGGAGTGCTGGCGCCCAGCGGGACGCCCAAGGCGGTGCAGGACAAGCTCGCCGCCGCGCTTGCGCAAGCCGTCAAGGACCCACAGACGGTGAACAGCGCCCGCGAACTCGGCAGCGTCGCCTACTCCAGCACGCCGCAGGAATTCGCACGCTTGCTCGACGCCGAATACGCACTGGCCTCGCAAGCCACCAAGGATGGCCGCCTGAAGGCCGACTGATCCGGCCCAAGCGCGCGGGCGCCGAGCACAAGCCGGCGCCGGCACGGCCGTCGCCGGCCGGCGCGCGACGGAGCATCGTGAAAAAGATCCTGAACGACCCGAACGCCTACGTCGACGAAATGCTCGACGGCCTGTGTTTGGCCCACCCCGAGTTGCAGCGCCGCGGAGAAGGCGGCCGCGTGGTGGCGCGCAGCAGCGGCGCCGTGCCCGGCAAAGTGGGCATCGTCACCGGATGCAGCCGGCGCCCACGGATGGCGCCACGCACTGGAGCAGCCGCAAATAGGCGGCCATCGTCAGCACGAACAGTTGGTCGACCTTCTTGATGCCGCGCACCTTCATGCGCTAGAGCGCCTCGATGAACTCGGCCGCGTTAGCCCTTGTCGGCGCCGAGCGTGATCTTGGTATCCGCACTCGCGGTGGCTTGACTTGCGTCCTGATCATGACCTTGACCGCTTCTCATTCGGCAAAGCGTCGGCCTGCGTGACCATGGCTCTGACAACCAGACCGTGACGGTTGTCGGTGAGCATGGGCCCATGTAGCCCAGCTCGCTGGCAGTCCTGCCCTTGCGGTACAGCTTCGAATCAGGATCGGTCTTCGACTCGTGCGTTGCGTTGCTGCGTCGCTGCCCCTTGGAGTCCTCGTCGCCTGCCGGCATCGTCGTCACCGTCCTTGCGAACGAAGCTCTTGTGTCCGGCCCAGGCCTGGATCAGCGCACCGTCGACGCTGAAGTGCTCTCCCGACAACCATCCATGTTCTCGCCGCCTCCAGCACTTCGTTGAACCTGCAGATGACCGACTCGATCCAGAGGCTGCCAGACGGTCGCGAGTAGAACGGGGTGCCGCAATGACCCGGCTTTGCTGCAAGGCCTGCCACAGGAAAAACTCGACCCTCGTCGCCTAAAAGTCAGCGCTGCGCAGCAGCACGGGAAACCCAGGAGCCTGCGCGAATCGCTCGAGGGCCTTGTCGACGATCGTCGCCTGGTTCGCACCAAAGACCTGCATCAAGTGCGTAGCACTACCGGTTGCGCGGAAGTGGTCCTGCAGTGCTTCCTCAGTGATCCGCGCGACGACGCGAGCAGTACCGGCACCGTCAGGGTAGATCGCGAAGCTAATGCAGCCGTTGCTGTAAGCAGCCTCAGTCGTCATGGAGGTCTCCAAGTATTGGGAGGCTCAGTATGGCCCATGCCTGCCGCGCCGCTCCGTCCAACAAGGCGGTGCCGTGCCTGCTCGCTCCGAATGAGGTCAGATCCCGTACATCTTGTTGAGCTCCTCGATGTCCAGCAAATCAATCTCGGCGTCGAGCGCCAGGTCGACCGCTTGGCCGACCGTGTCGCCAGAGACGTTGTTCAGCACACCACCTGCGAGCTGGTGCCGCTTGCCGCTGAGCAACAGCACCTCCCCGCCCCAACCGGCGGTAGAGCCGTCGAGGACGTATTCGACCAGGTAGGAGATCGGCTTGCCGGTGCCGGCCTGTGTCCGCTCGAGATCGGCCCGCCTTGCGATCGACGCTCGACTCAACGCGAAGCCTTCCACGTGTAGATTTGCGCTGCGGGCGACATTTGGCTGCGATAAGCGGGGGTGTCGAGGGAATGCGCGTCTGAGCGGCCCTTCCCCCAGCGAGGCCCGCAAATCCCGGCCTGCCCATGTGCAGGCGCCGATACGAGCCAGACATTGGCTGGATGGGTGCCGGCGAATCGAGAATCCGCGCCGCGCCGTCGTCAGGCCGCGTCGATGCCGGCGCGCAAGGCCGCAGCCAGGATCGTCTGCCGCAGGGCGTCGTTGCGGGCGAGCGGTCCACCCATGCGGGTCCCGGTCAGAACTCCTTTGGCGCGGTCGCCGAACAGCATGACCGAACGATCGCGGTCGCGCTGGCGCGACATCCACACCACTCCGTCCGCGTCTCGGAATTGATGGTGTAGTGCCTCAGCCCACTTGGCGGTCGCGAGATAGTTGCGGGCCGGGCTGGTGATGAGTTCGTCCTTCGGAACCTTCAATCTGTGCAGGCCTCCGCTTGTCAGATCCACGAGCCTCAGATCGCGACTTGGCACGACCTCACCATGGCCCCGCTGCGCAAAGAAGTCCAGATCCACGAACTTGTCTGCTGCATCGACCGGTACGTCATGAAATACGGTCTCAAAAATCACACAGTCCAGCGTTGCGCCGCCGTACAGATAGGGCACTACCCTGCCCTTGACGTCACGGATCGGCGCGAAGCGTGTCGGTTTGTGCAGCAGCCCCGCCGCGTCCGCACCGGGATTGAAGCTTTCTGGCGCGAACGCAGTGTCGTGGATGACGTGGATCCCCTCGCCTGCGGGCCAGCGATCGAACAGGGCATCCAGCGGAGGGATCGGTGCGCGGCAACTCAAGCCGCGCTTCCTTGGGCGTCGCGCTTGGCGGCTGCGATGACAGCCTGCGAGTCTGTGGTCAGCAGATCGACGGGCCGCGCGCTGCCAGGCAGCCAGCCATTGTTCGACGTGAACCACAGTGCCAACTTCCATGGCGCCTTGTGTGCGCCGAAGGCTTCGAGCACGTCATGCACCGCCTTGATCGGCTTGTGCTCCTCAAACTGGAAGGCCGGATAAACGTCGCGCTCGCGCGCTGCCTTCTCGGGATGCGGCACTGCAAAAATCTGTCGGCGCTTGCGCCAGTTGGCGGCCAGCGCCGCGCGGTTGCCCGCTTGTGATCGGTTGGCATCGGCCAGTTGCTCGGCCGTGAGGTAGCCAAACTCGTTGAGGACGCGCGCGTGCCGCGTGGCGAGCCGCTGGGCCATATCCATCTCGACCGTGCTGGGCACCAGCAGGCGCTCCGTCATGAAGTCGACTACCTCCTCCATGTGGCGTTCGCGCGCGGCTGCCATCTTTTCGACCAGCAGTCGGTCGAGCATCGAAAGCGAAGACATCAGTACGCTGGAGAGGGCGGCGTCCTTCACCTCCAACAAGAAGGTGCGACCGGGAGTACCGTGGTCCCGATCGTCGCGGTAGGGCTGCACGGAGAGCAGATCTCCCTGCAGCGTGGCGGAAGCGGCTTTGCCCATGGGTTTCCACTCCAGTTGATCTATTTGATGAGATTATATACCGGTGGATCAAAAGGTTCAAAGGGCGCGCGTGCCCGAACACCGTATCCCGCCGCGGTCTAAGACTGATGGCTGGCGATGCAGTGCTAGCGAGCAGCGGACGCGCCTCACCGGACGGCACGACGCGCCGTTGATGGTGTCAGGAGATAGTGCCGGCGGCAACTTGGCTGCAGTCGTCGCGCAGCGCAGCTTCGCCTGGAAACGCTGCGACATCGTCGACGTTGCCATGCCACCGCGAGCACGGGCACATTCGATCCTTGGCTCAGGCGGAGACGCCTTCCTTGGGTCTCGAGCGGAGCGATGTCGATGTGCTGGGCCAGCACCTCGTTGCAAAGGTTAAGGGCTCCTTCAGAGGAACTCACCTTTTCGCCGCTGTGATCAACAAGGCCGGCATTGCGAACGAAACCATGCCGCCGGCATCGACGAATGGCAGCAATGCGTCTTGCGCTTCGTCCCGCAGAAGCTCGAACTGGGTTGCGTCCAGCTGACCGCCAAGCGTCCACACGCAGGCGCGTTCGGTCGACACCAGCAGGTCGATCGATGCGAAGCGAACGATGCCATTGCATTGAACGACAGTCGCGTCCGTGATATCCGCGGCTACGCACAGTGCGCGAAGTGCAGCCGCATCGCCGAGCACGAATGGTGCACGGAAGGCATCGGCAACGGTCTTGCCGAATAGCCGCTCGAGCAGCACGGCGAGCGACGCGTAGCCGGGCGAGCGCTCGAGCGCATCGCAAACCGCCACGACAAGGCGGCCGCCCGGCCGAAGCACGCGCTGCATCTCGCGCAACGCGGCAACACGATCGTCGAAGAACATC
>NZ_JASZYR010000022.1 GCF_030316855.1 Variovorax sp. J22P240 | reverse complement strand
TCACGGTGAAGCTGATCAACCCGATCGCGATGGAAGAAGGCCTGCGCTTCGCCATCCGTGAAGGCGGCCGCACCGTCGGTTCGGGCGTCGTGGCCAAGATCCTCGACATCTAAATTAAGGATCGCGAAGGGGTATAGCTCAATTGGCAGAGCGTCGGTCTCCAAAACCGAAGGTTGTAGGTTCGATTCCTACTGCCCCTGCCACCTAGGTGGCCCCCGAAACAAGCCCGTCATGTCCTGACGGGCTTCGGCGTCTCAAGCGACATATTGAATTGAAGGCTGCAAGGCCCCAGGAATAAAGCCCAAGATGGCCACTTCTCAAATCGAAACCGTGAGCACCAGTGCGGACAAGGCCAAGTTGGCCGTGGCCGTTGTGCTGGCGGTCGGCGCCATCGTGGCGTTCTATCTGCTTGCGCGCCAAGGTGCGATCGTGCAGTGGATCGCCTTGCTCGTCGGTCTGGCCGCGGCCGTGGGTGCATTTGCGAGTTCGGAGAGTGGTCGCCAACTGTGGGCCTTTGGCCGCGACGCGTGGCGCGAGGTCAAGAAGGTTGTCTGGCCGACGCGCAAGGAAGCGATCCAGATGACGGCTTATGTGTTTGCCTTCGTGGCCATCATGTCGATCTTCCTTTGGCTCACCGACAAGACGCTCGAATGGGTGTTTTTCGACCTCATCCTGGGCTGGAGAAAATAATGACTGACGACGCTGTCGAAGCCACGCCGGAAAGCACGTCTGTGCTGGCCGCGCCCGCTCATCCCGATCTTCGCTGGTATGTGGTGCACGCGTACTCCGGCATGGAAAAGGCCGTGGAGCGCAACATCACCGAGCGCATTGCCCGCGCCGGCATGCAGGAGAAGTTCGGCCGCATCCTGGTTCCGACCGAAGAAGTGGTCGAGATCAAGAACGGCCAGAAGCGGACGACCGAGCGCCGCTTCTTCCCCGGTTACGTCCTGGTCGAGATGATCATGGACGACGAAAGCTGGCACTTGGTGAAGCACACCAACAAAGTGACCGGCTTCGTGGGAGGCGCGAAGAACCGTCCGGCCCCGATCTCCCAGAAGGAAGTCGAGGACATCGTCAGCCAGATGCAACAGGGCACCGAGAAGCCACGCCACAAGGTGGAGTTCATCGTCGGCGAATTCGTGCGCGTCAAGGAAGGTCCGTTCACCGACTTCAATGGCACGGTCGAGGAAGTCAACTACGAGAAGAGCAAGGTGCGTGTGTCGGTCATGATTTTCGGCCGCGCCACGCCTGTCGAACTCGAGTTCAGCCAGGTCGAGAAGACCTGAGCCTCCGGTCGAAAGACCGGAACCATTCCGGCTGCGCGTTGTCCGACTCGGCGCGCGGCCTTGATCAAAGAGTCGTTTAACCCCGGGGAGCCGCGGCCCAGTGCCAAGGCGATATCACCCGCAAGGAGCAAAGCATGGCGAAAAAAATCGTCGGCTTCATCAAGCTGCAAGTGCCAGCTGGTAAGGCCAACCCGTCACCGCCCATCGGTCCCGCACTGGGCCAGCGCGGTTTGAACATCATGGAATTCTGCAAGGCGTTCAACGCGCAGACCCAAGGCGTAGAGCCGGGCCTGCCGCTGCCGGTGGTCATCACCGCGTTCGCCGACAAGAGCTTCACCTTCATCATCAAGACGCCGCCGGCGATCACCTTGATCAAGAAGGCCATCAAGCTCGAGAAGGGTTCCGCTCGTCCGCACACGGACAAGGTCGGCAAGATCACGCGCGCACAGCTCGAAGAGATCGCCAAGACCAAGATGAAGGATCTGACGGCTGCCGACCTGGACGCCGCGGTTCGCACCATCGCCGGCTCTGCCCGTTCGATGGGCGTGAATGTGGAGGGCGTGTAATGGCCAAGATCACCAAGAAACAAAAGGCCCTCGTGGGCAAGGTCGACAGCAACAAGCTGTACCCGTTCGCTGACGCCATCGGCATCATCAAGGAAGCCGCTACCGCGAAGTTCGACGAGTCGATCGACGTGGCCGTGCAACTCGGCATCGATGCGAAGAAGTCCGATCAAGTCGTGCGCGGCGCCGTTGTGCTGCCCAACGGCACCGGCAAGACAAAGCGCGTGGCGGTGTTTGCGCAAGGCGCCAAGGCTGAAGAAGCCAAGGCCGCTGGCGCCGACATCGTCGGCATGGACGATCTGGCAGCGATGGTGAAGGCTGGCGACATGCCTTTCGACGTTGTGATCGCCGCACCGGACGCGATGCGCGTCGTCGGTACGCTCGGTCAGATCCTCGGCCCGCGCGGCTTGATGCCCAACCCGAAGGTCGGGACGGTGACGCCCGACGTCGCGACCGCCGTCAAGAATGCCAAGGCAGGCCAGGTGCAGTTCCGCGTTGACAAGGCAGGCATCGTGCACGGCACGATCGGCCGCCGTTCGTTCGACAACGACAAGCTGCAGGGCAACCTTGCCGCACTGATCGAAGCGCTCGTCAAGGCCAAGCCGGCTACGAGCAAGGGTGTGTACCTGCGCAAGATCGCCGTGTCGTCGACGATGGGTCTGGGTGTCCGCGTGGACACGCAAACCATCGCTTCGCAAGGCTGATGTGCATGAAGGGTCTCGCTGCGGCGAGGTCCTGAGAATTTGCCCTGTTGCCGGTCAATCGGCAGCGGAGCAATGTGGTGGGTCGAGGCGGCGTCAAGCTGCCCCGGGCCATCCAAGACCGCTGGCGTGCAGTGAGTGCTGTACTTAATCGCTCCACGTTCCGTGAGGCAACCAGCGCAGATGGCGATCCCGCTGCAAAGGAATTCGTTTCCGAAACAGTTGGTCGCTGCATGAAGCGCGCTCCGAGGCCCAGGCCGAGGGCGCATTAAAAGGAGTAGACCTTGAGTCTGAATCGCAGTGAGAAAGAAGCGGTCATCAGTGATGTGACCAGCCTCGCCGCAAAAGCTCAAACGCTCGTGATGGCGGAATACCGTGGCATCACGGTGGCCGATATGACCAAACTGCGCAACGATGCGCGCAGCAAGGGTGTGAGCCTCAGCGTGTTGAAGAACACGCTGGCACGCCGTGCTGTCGCTGGTAGCGCGTTTGAGATCGTCGGCGACCAGATGACCGGTCCGCTGATCTATGGCTTCTCCGAAGACGCTGTGGCTGCCGCGAAGGTGGTGGCCGATTTCGCGAAGACTAACGACAAGTTGGTGATTCGCGGCGGCGCATTCGGTGGCAAGGCCCTGGACGTCGACGGCGTGAAGCAATTGGCCAGCATCCCTTCGAAGGAAGTGTTGTTGGCACAACTGCTGGGCTTGATGCAATCCCCGATCTCGCGCACGGCCCGTGTTCTGGCCGCGCTTGCCGAGAAGCGTGGTGGTGGCGATGCACCGGCCGAAGCTCCGGCCGAAGCGCAAGCTGCTTGAGCCTTGCGTTTGAAATATTCAACCCAATTGTTAGGAAATCAAAATGGCATTCGATAAAGACGCATTTCTGACCGCGCTCGACAGCATGACGGTCCTGGAACTCAACGACCTGGTGAAAGCCATCGAAGAGAAGTTCGGCGTGAGCGCCGCAGCCATGTCGGCCCCGGCCGCCGGTGGTGGCGCTGCCGCCGCTGTCGTCGAAGAAAAGACCGAGTTCAACGTTGTCCTGCTCGACGCAGGCGCGAACAAGGTGTCGGCGATCAAGGCTGTGCGCGAAATCACCGGCCTGGGCCTCAAGGAAGCCAAGGACCTGGTGGAAGCCGCTCCCAAGGCTGTCAAGGAAGGCCTGCCGAAGGCAGACGCCGAAGCAGCCAAGAAGAAGCTGGAAGACGCTGGCGCCAAGGTGGAACTGAAGTAATTCAGTCTCCCTTGAGGGCTGGAGTGTGCCGAAAGGCCCTCCAGCCTTTGCCGCTTTCAGAGCGCACCCAAAAACCGGCTTGAAAAAGCAACCCAAGACGGTTTTTGAGTGTCTTCTGACCCCGACTGCAGAAGACCCCCTTGGTTCGGGCGATGTGCAACGCATCGCCGTCCGCCAGGGCTGGTAGTGGCCAGCCGCCAAGGAGAGTGGTGCTCAGGCACCTCACCACGTCGCTGAAGATCTCAAGCTCCGGAGCTCTCATGGCCCAAACGTCCACGTACAGTTATACCGAACGCAAGCGCATCCGAAAGAATTTCGGCAATCGCGACAGCGTCGTCGAAATCCCCTACCTCCTGCAGATGCAGAAAGACGCGTACACCGCGTTCCTGCAAGCCGGCATCCCGCCTCAGAAACGCACTGTGGAAGGCCTGCAGGCTGCGTTCGACGCGGCGTTCCCGATCGTCTCGCACAACGGTTTTGTCGAGATGAAGTTTCTCGAATACAACCTGGCGAAGCCGGCTTTCGACGTCCGCGAATGCCAGACCCGCGGCCTGACCTTCGCCTCGGCCGTGCGTGCCAAGGTCCAGCTGATCATCTATGACCGCGAGTCGTCGACGTCGCAGTCGAAGGTGGTCAAGGAAGTGAAGGAGCAAGAGGTCTACATGGGCGAAGTTCCGCTCATGACCGAAAAGGGCTCGTTCATCATCAACGGCACCGAGCGCGTCATCGTGTCGCAGTTGCATCGTTCGCCGGGCGTGTTCTTCGAACACGACAAGGGCAAGACGCACAGCTCGGGCAAGTTGCTGTTCTCGGCCCGCGTGATTCCCTACCGCGGTTCGTGGCTCGACTTCGAGTTCGACCCGAAGGACATGCTGTACTTCCGCGTCGACCGTCGCCGCAAGATGCCGGTCACGATCCTGCTGAAGGCCATCGGCCTGAACCCGGAATCGATCCTCGCGAACTTCTTCGTGAACGACAACTTCCGCCTGATGGACAGCGGCGCGCAGATGGAGTTCGTCTCCGAACGCCTGCGCGGTGAAGTCGCACGCTTCGACATCACCGACAAGTCCGGCAAGGTCGTGGTTGCCAAGGACAAGCGCGTCACCGCCCGCCACACACGTGAACTCGAGCAGTCGGGCACCACGCACATCAGCGTGCCGGAAGACTTCCTGGTCGGCCGCGTCATCGCCCGCAACATCGTCGACCCCGACTCGGGCGAAATCCTGGCCAAGGCCAACGACGAGTTGACGGAAGCGCTGCTGAAAAAGCTGCGCACCGCCGGCGTGCAGGACGTGCAAGCGATCTACACCAACGAACTCGACCAAGGCGCCTACATCTCGCAGACGCTGCGCATCGACGAAACGGTGGACGAATTCGCCGCGCGCGTGGCCATCTATCGCATGATGCGCCCCGGCGAGCCGCCGACGGAAGACGCAGTGCAGGCTCTGTTCCAGCGCCTGTTCTACAACCCGGACACTTACGACCTGTCCCGTGTCGGCCGCATGAAGTTCAACGCCAAGGTCGGCCGCGACGAGTCGACCGGCCCGATGGTGCTGACCAATGAGGACATCCTGGCCGTGGTCAAGATCCTCGTGGACCTGCGCAATGGCCGCGGCGAAGTTGACGACATCGATCACCTGGGCAACCGCCGTGTGCGTTGCGTCGGCGAACTGGCCGAGAACCAGTACCGCACCGGTCTCGCGCGCATCGAGAAGGCTGTGAAGGAACGTCTGGGTCAAGCGGAACAAGAGCCGCTGATGCCGCACGACCTGATCAACAGCAAGCCGATCTCGGCCGCACTGAAGGAATTCTTCGGCGCCTCGCAGCTGTCGCAGTTCATGGACCAGACCAACCCGCTGTCCGAGATCACGCACAAGCGTCGCGTCTCGGCCCTCGGCCCGGGCGGTCTGACCCGCGAACGCGCTGGCTTCGAAGTGCGCGACGTGCACGTGACCCACTACGGCCGCGTGTGCCCGATCGAAACGCCTGAAGGCCCGAACATCGGCCTGATCAACTCGCTGGCCCTGTACGCCCGCCTGAACGAATACGGCTTCATCGAAACGCCGTACCGTCGCGTGGTGGACGGCAAGGTCACGATGGACATCGACTACCTGTCGGCCATCGAAGAAGGCAAGTACGTCATCGCGCAGGCCAACGCTGCGCTGGACAAGGACGGCAAGCTGACCGGTGACCTGGTCTCGGCCCGCGAAACCGGTGAATCGATCCTGGTGAGTGCCGAACGCGTGCAGTACATGGACGTGTCGCCCGCGCAGATCGTGTCGGTGGCTGCTTCGCTCGTGCCCTTCCTGGAGCACGACGATGCGAACCGCGCACTGATGGGCGCCAACATGCAGCGGCAGGCCGTGCCTGTGCTGCGTCCTGAAAAGCCGTTCGTCGGTACCGGCATCGAGCGCGTCTCCGCGGTCGACTCGGGCACCGTCGTGACCGCGACCCGCGGCGGTATCGTCGACTACGTCGACGCGACCCGCATCGTGGTGCGCGTGAACGACGCCGAAGCGGCAGCCGGTGAAGTCGGCGTGGACATCTACAACCTGATCAAGTATCAGCGTTCGAACCAGAACACGAACATCCACCAGCGTCCGATCGTCAAGCGCGGCGACAAGATCGCCAAGGGCGACGTGGTCGCCGACGGCGCGTCGACCGACCTGGGCGAGCTCGCGCTTGGCCAGAACATGCTGATCGCGTTCATGCCCTGGAACGGCTACAACTTCGAAGACTCGATCCTGATCAGCGAGCGCGTGGTCGCCGAAGACCGCTACACCTCGATCCACATCGAGGAACTGGTGGTGATGGCTCGCGACACCAAGCTGGGTGCCGAAGAAATCACGCGTGACATCCCGAACCTGGCAGAGCAACAGCTCAACCGCCTGGACGAATCCGGGATCATCTACGTCGGCGCCGAAGTGCAGCCGGGCGACACGCTGGTGGGCAAGGTCACGCCGAAGGGCGAGACCACGCTGACCCCGGAAGAGAAGCTGCTGCGCGCAATCTTCGGCGAGAAAGCTTCCGACGTGAAGGACACCTCGCTGCGCGTCGACCAGGGCTCGCAGGGCACCGTGATCGACGTGCAGGTGTTCACCCGCGAAGGCATCACGCGCGACAAGCGCGCCCAGCAGATCATCGACGACGAGCTGAAGCGCTTCCGCCTCGACCTGAACGACCAGCTTCGCATCGTCGAAGCCGACGCGTTCGACCGGATCGAGAAGCTGCTGACCGGCAAGGTCGCCAACGGCGGCCCGAACAAGCTGGCCAAGGGCACCAAGCTCGACAAGGCCTACCTCTCGTCGATCGAGAAGTTCCACTGGTTCGACATCCGCCCGGCGGAAGACGAAGTCGCGGCGCAACTCGAGTCGATCAAGAACTCGCTTGAGCAGACGCGTCACAGCTTCGACCTCGCCTTCGAGGAAAAGCGCAAGAAGCTCACGCAAGGCGACGAGCTGCCCGCGGGCGTGCTGAAGATGGTCAAGGTCTACCTGGCCGTCAAGCGCCGCCTGCAACCCGGCGACAAGATGGCTGGTCGTCACGGCAACAAGGGTGTGGTGTCGAAGATCGTTCCGGTCGAAGACATGCCCCATATGGCCGACGGCACGCCGTGCGACATCTGCCTGAACCCGCTGGGCGTGCCCTCGCGGATGAACGTGGGTCAGGTGCTGGAAGTGCATCTGGGCTGGGCCGGCAAGGGCATCGGCCAGCGCATCGGCGACATGCTGCAGGCGGAGGCCAAGGTGGCCGAACTGCGCAAGTTCATGGACACCCTCTACAACGGCTCAGGCCGCAAGGAAGACCTCAGCAAGCTGAGCGATGCCGACGTGCTCGAAATGGCGGACAACCTGTCGCAGGGCGTGCCCTTCGCGACGCCGGTGTTCGACGGTGCCTCGGAAGAGGAAATCCGCGGCATGCTGAAGCTCGCCTATCCGGACGACATCGCCAAGCTGAAGGGCCTGACCCAAACCCGCACCCAGGCGTATCTGTACGACGGCCGCACGGGCGACCAGTTCGAGCGCCCGGTCACCGTCGGCTACATGCACTTCTTGAAGCTGCACCATTTGGTGGACGACAAGATGCACGCACGTTCGACCGGCCCGTACTCGCTCGTCACGCAGCAGCCACTGGGCGGCAAGGCGCAGTTCGGCGGCCAGCGTTTCGGGGAAATGGAAGTGTGGGCGCTCGAAGCCTACGGCGCTGCCTACGTCCTGCAGGAAATGCTGACGGTGAAATCCGACGACGTGCAAGGCCGTACCAAGGTGTACGAAAGCATCGTCAAGGGCGAACACTCCATCGAAGCCGGCATGCCGGAATCGTTCAATGTGCTGGTCAAGGAAATCCGTTCCCTGGGCCTGGACATCGAACTCGAACGCTCATAAGCAAACAAGGAAAGAGTCACATGAAGTCATTACTCGACCTGTTCAAGCAATTTACGCCCGATGAGCATTTCGATGCCATCCGCATCGGCATGGCTTCGCCCGAGAAGATCCGTTCGTGGTCTTTTGGCGAAGTGAAGAAGCCCGAGACCATCAACTACCGGACCTTCAAGCCCGAGCGCGATGGCCTGTTCTGCGCCAAGATCTTCGGCCCGATCAAGGACTACGAGTGCCTGTGCGGCAAGTACAAGCGCCTGAAGCACCGCGGCGTGATCTGCGAGAAGTGCGGCGTTGAAGTCACGCAGACCAAGGTGCGTCGCGAACGCATGGGTCACATCGACCTGGCCGCGCCCTGCGCCCACATCTGGTTCCTGAAGTCGCTTCCGTCGCGCCTGGGCCTCGTGCTCGACATGACGCTGCGCGACATCGAACGCGTGCTGTACTTCGAAGCCTACGTGATCACCGACCCCGGCATGACCCCGCTGAAGAAGTTCGGCATCATGTCCGAGGACGACTACGACGCGAAGCGCAAGGAATACGGCGATGAGTTCATCGCCAAGATGGGCGCCGAAGGCATCAAGGACTTGCTGGAAGGCATCGAGCTCGACAGCGAGATCGAAAAGCTGCGCGGCGACTTGACCGGTTCCGAAGTCAAGGTCAAGAAGAACTCCAAGCGCCTGAAGGTGCTGGAAGCTTTCCGCAAGTCCGGCATCAAGCCCAACTGGATGGTGCTCGAAGTTCTGCCCGTGCTGCCCCCGGACCTGCGTCCGCTGGTGCCGCTGGACGGTGGCCGCTTCGCGACCTCCGATCTGAACGACCTGTATCGCCGCGTCATCAACCGCAACAGCCGCCTGCGCCGCCTGCTCGAACTGAAGGCGCCGGAAATCATCGCGCGCAACGAGAAGCGGATGCTCCAGGAAGCGGTCGATTCGCTGCTGGACAACGGCCGTCGCGGCAAGGCCATGACGGGCGCCAACAAGCGCGCGCTCAAGTCGCTGGCCGACATGATCAAGGGCAAGAGCGGTCGTTTCCGTCAGAACCTGCTGGGCAAGCGCGTCGACTACTCGGGCCGTTCGGTCATCGTGGTGGGCCCGACGCTCAAGCTGCACCAGTGCGGCCTGCCGAAGCTGATGGCGCTCGAACTGTTCAAGCCATTCATCTTCTCGCGCCTCGAAGCCATGGGCATCGCGACCACCATCAAGGCCGCGAAGAAGGAAGTCGAATCCGGTACGCCGGTGGTGTGGGACATCCTTGAAGAAGTGATCAAGGAACACCCGGTGATGCTGAACCGCGCACCGACGCTGCACCGCTTGGGCATCCAGGCCTTCGAACCCATCCTGATCGAAGGCAAGGCGATCCAGCTGCATCCGCTCGTCTGCGCGGCTTTCAACGCCGACTTCGACGGCGACCAGATGGCCGTCCACGTGCCGCTGTCGGTGGAAGCGCAGATGGAAGCCCGCACGCTGATGCTGGCCTCCAACAACGTGCTGTTCCCGGCTTCGGGCGAACCGTCGATCGTTCCTTCGCAGGACGTGGTGCTGGGTCTGTACTACACGACCCGCGACCGCATCAACGCCAAGGGCGAGGGCCTGATCTTCTCCGACATCGGTGAAGTCCAGCGCGCGCTCGACGCCAGCGTGGTCGAGCTCACCGCGAAGATCGCCGTGCGCATCACCGAGTACACCAAGGACAAGGAAACGGGTGAGTTCACGCCGTCGACCTCGCTGGTGGACACGACCGTGGGCCGTGCACTGCTGTCCGAGATCCTGCCGAAGGGCCTGCCGTTCGCGAACATCAACAAGGCGCTGAAGAAGAAGGAAATCTCCAAGCTCATCAACGTCTCGTTCCGCAAGTGCGGCCTGAAAGAGACCGTTGTGTTCGCCGACAAGCTGCTGCAGAACGGCTTCCGCCTGGCGACCAAGGCCGGCATCTCGATCGCCATCGACGACATGCTCGTGCCGGCCGAGAAGCACGGCATCATCGAGCGTTCCGCCAAGGAAGTGAAAGAGATCGAACAGCAGTACGTCTCGGGTCTGGTCACCTCCGGCGAGCGCTACAACAAGGTGGTCGACATCTGGGGCAAGGCCGGCGACGAAGTGTCGAAGGTCATGATGGCCAAGCTCTCCAAGGAGAAGGCCACCGATCGCCACGGCAAGGAAGTGGAGCAAGAGTCGTTCAACTCCATCTACATGATGGCCGACTCCGGCGCTCGCGGTTCCGCCGCGCAGATCCGCCAGGTCGCCGGTATGCGGGGCCTGATGGCCAAGCCCGACGGCTCGATCATCGAGACGCCCATCACGGCGAACTTCCGCGAAGGCCTGAACGTGTTGGAGTACTTCATCTCCACCCACGGTGCCCGTAAGGGTCTGGCCGACACGGCGCTGAAGACCGCGAACTCCGGCTATCTGACGCGTCGTCTGGTCGATGTGACGCAGGATCTGGTCGTGATCGAGCAGGATTGCGGCACCCACGACGGCGCGGCGATGCGCGCCATCGTCGAAGGCGGTGAAGTGATCGAATCGCTGCGCGAGCGCATCCTGGGCCGTACCGCGGCCGAGGACGTCCTGCATCCGGAAACGCGTGCAGTGCTGGCGAAGGCGGGCGACATGCTCGACGAGGACGTGATCGAGGCGCTCGAAGCCGAAGGCGTCGACGAGGTCAAGGTTCGCACGGCGCTGACCTGCGCGACCCGCTTCGGCATCTGCGCCAAGTGCTACGGCCGCGACCTCGGCCGCGGCGGCCTGGTCAACAACGGCGAAGCGGTCGGCGTGATCGCGGCGCAGTCGATCGGCGAACCCGGCACGCAGCTGACGATGCGGACCTTCCACATCGGTGGTGCGGCGTCGCGTGCGGCAGTGGCCTCGAGCGTCGAAGCCAAGTCCAACGGCGTGATCGGCTTCAACGCCACGATGCGCTATGTGACCAACAGCAAGAACGATCTGGTCGTGATCGCACGCTCTGGCGAGATCATCATCCATGATGAACACGGCCGTGAGCGCGAACGCCACAAGGTGCCGTACGGCGCCATCCTGGCGGTGAAGGCCGATCAGCAGATCAAGGCGGGCCACGTGCTGGCCAACTGGGATCCGCTGACGCGCCCGATCATCACGGAATTCGCCGGTCAGACGAAGTTCGAGAACGTCGAGGAAGGCCTCACGGTTGCCAAGCAGGTGGACGAAGTCACCGGCCTGTCGACCCTGGTCGTGATCGACCCGAAGCGCCGCGGCGCTGCCAAGGTCGTGCGTCCGCAAGTGAAGCTGATCGACGCCTCCGGCGCCGAGGTCAAGATCCCCGGCACCGACCACTCGGTGACCATCGGCTTCCCGATCGGCGCACTGGTCCAGGTGCGTGACGGCCAGGACGTGGGCCCCGGTGAAGTGCTGGCGCGTATTCCGGTCGAAGGCCAGAAGACCCGCGACATTACCGGCGGTCTGCCGCGTGTCGCCGAGCTGTTCGAGGCGCGTTCGCCGAAGGACAAGGGCATGCTGGCCGAGATGACCGGTACCGTGTCGTTCGGCAAGGAGACCAAGGGCAAGATCCGCCTGCAGATCACCGATCCGGAAGGCAAGGTCTGGGAAGACCTCGTGCCGAAGGAAAAGAACATCCTGGTGCACGAAGGCCAGGTGGTGAACAAGGGCGAAAGCGTGGTCGACGGTCCGGCGGACCCGCAGGACATCTTGCGCCTGCTGGGTTCGGAAGAACTCGCGCGCTACATCGTGGACGAAGTGCAGGACGTTTACCGCTTGCAAGGCGTGAAGATCAACGACAAGCACATCGAGGTGATCGTTCGCCAGATGCTGCGCCGTGTCGTGGTCGAGAACGTCGGCGATACCAACTACATCGCCGGTGAACAGGTCGAACGCAGCGAGATGCTCAACACCAACGACGCCCTGCGCGCCGACGGCAAGATCCCCGCGACGTTCACCAACCTGCTGCTCGGTATCACGAAGGCATCGCTCTCGACCGACAGCTTCATCAGCGCCGCATCGTTCCAGGAAACGACGCGCGTGCTGACCGAAGCCGCGATCATGGGCAAGCGCGACGAGCTTCGTGGCCTGAAGGAAAACGTCATCGTCGGCCGCCTGATCCCCGCAGGCACCGGCATGGCCTATCACCAGGCCCGCAAGGTCAAGGACGCCATGGACGAAGCCGAGCGGCGCGCGATCGCCGAAGCGGAAGCGGCCGAACTGTCCGGTGCCAGCGCCTCAACCGACGACGCAACCACGGTCGATGCCAGCGAAGGCGCTGCGACCGAATAACTGGTTAGCATCACCGGCAATGACCGGTATCCAGCGCCCCCCTTCCGCTCGCGGATCGGGGGCGTTTTTCTTCCTGGAGCAAGAGTGAGCGGTATGCCCGAATCCTTGCCTTACTGGATCGCTGGCGCCCTTGCGCTCTTTTGGTTTGTGGGCGCTTACAACCGGCTCATGCGTCTGCGAACGGCCGCATTGCAAGCCTATGCCGCGCTCGATGCCGCCTTGGTGCGACAGCTCGAGTTTGTTCACGCGCGCGTCGCCGAGGCCGAGACTCCGGCTGCGCCGCAGCCGCCGTCGGGCGCCTCGCTTGACGCCGCGGCCAGCCAGCTCTCGATCCTGCTGGCGAAGACGCGCCTACGACCGCTCGATCCAGCAGGCATTGCCGCGCTTGGCACGGCGATGCACGTCCTCCTCGGAGCCTGGCAGCGCATGCATCCCGATGCAGTCGTCAGCTTCGAGGCCGACGGGACCCTGTCTCGTCCCGCTCCACTCGATGGCAAGGACGAGCCGTTCGATGGTGTGGCCCCGATTGCTTGGCCCGAGCCTTCCGCGGCAGCGGAAATCGCCCGCAGCCAATTCAACCTTGCCGTCGCCCAGTACAACGCGGCGATCACCCAGTTCCCGGCCTTGCTGGTGGCGTGGATCATGCAGCTCCGACCGGCGGCCCCGTTGCACTGACCCCGGCGCATGCGCGGTCACCGCGTTCCCGCCATTACCATCGACCCAAGTTGCCAGATTCTTCAGACTCCATTCCAGTTTCGCCCGGTTCGCCCGGTTCGCCGCCTCTTTGGCGCCAGTTGCAGCTCACCGCCGCAGCGCTTGCCTCGATTCGCAGCGGCGTGTCGGGCTCCGTGGCCTTCGAAGCGGTCGATCCGCACCTGCGCCCCGGCGTGCAGGCGCTCGGTTTCCAGGTGCTGCGCTGGCTCGGCCGCGCCGAAGCGCTGCGCCGTCAACTCGCCAAGCGCACGCCGCCGCCCGCTGCCGACGCTCTGCTCTGCACCGCCCTCGCACTGGCGTGGGACGCCGAGCGCTCGCCCTACGAGCCCTTCACCCTGGTCGACCAGGCCGTCGAGGCCGCCAAGCGCAATCCGGGAACCCGCGCCCAGGCGAGCTTCATCAACGCCTGCCTGCGGCGCTTCCTGCGCGAGCGCGATGAACTCGTCACCGCCACCGAGCGCGAGCCGGTCGCGCAATGGAATCACCCGCGCTGGTGGATCGAGCGCCTCAAGCGCGAGCATCCGCGCGATTGGCAGCGCGTGCTGGCGGCCGACAACACGCAAGCGCCGATGACGCTTCGGGTCAACGTGCGGAAGACCGATGTCGCGTCTTTCCGGCGTGCCCTGGAAGCGGCCAGCCTTCAGGCAGTGCCTGTCGGCGCCACCGGGCTGCAGCTGACGCGCGCGCGCCCGGTCCAGCAGCTCCCGGGCTTCCTCGACGGCGAGTTTTCGGTGCAGGATGCCGCGGCGCAACTCGCTGCCCCCTTGCTCCTCGACGGCCTTCGCGCGCAAGGACCATCGCCTATGCGGGTGCTCGACGCGTGCGCGGCGCCAGGCGGCAAGACGGCCCATCTGCTCGAATTCGCGGCCCCCGCGGCGATCGAAGTCACGGCGCTGGAAGTCGACGCCGTTCGCAGCCGGCGCATCGACGAGACCCTGTCACGGCTCGGAATGAGCGCCAAAGTCGTCGTTGCCGATGCCTCGCGCCCGGCGCAGTGGTGGGATGGCGTGCCCTTCGACGCCATCCTGCTCGACGCCCCGTGCACCGCTTCGGGCATCGTCCGCCGGCACCCTGACGTTCGGTGGCTGCGCCGGGAAAGCGACATCGAACAGCTGGCGCTCCAGCAGGCGATGCTGCTCGCGTCACTCTGGCCGCTTGTCCGACCGGGCGGCCGGCTGCTCTATTGCACCTGTTCGGTGTTTAAGGAGGAAGGTGCGCACCAGATCGAGGCGTTCCTTGCACACAACACCGATGCCCGTTTGCTGCCTTCGCCGGGCCATTTGCTACCCCAAAGCGGGGTGAATGCCCGTGGCGTCCCGGACAATCCGTTGGGTGATCACGACGGTTTCTTCTACGCGCTGCTCGAGAAGCTCTAGCTCTGACCAACCCGGTCCGGCTTGGCGGGCCGTGTTGATGATGCTTGTCGGGCTCCTGGCGTGCCTCCCCGGATGGGCAGCTGCCGACCCCCACGGGGCGGCGGTGACGCAGATGCGTCTCGAGCAGGCGGACGACGGCGTCTATCTCACCGCGCAGGTCCAGTTCGAGTTGCCGCCCTCGATCGAGGAGGTGCTCGAAAAGGGCATCGCCATCTATTTCGTGGCCGAGGCCGAGCTTTACCGGGAACGCTGGTACTGGACCGATCTCAAAGTGGCACAGGCGACCCGGCACATGCGGCTCGCGTACCAGCCTCTCAGCCGCCGATGGCGGCTCAACGTGTCCCCCGTGCCCATTACCAACGCAGGCTTCGGCGTATCGCTGAACCAGAACTTCGACACCCTGGCTGACGCCCTTGACGGCGTGCGCCGGGTGGGGCGGATGCGCCTCGGCGACGCCGCCGAGATCGGGGACGAAGGCGCCCATCCCGTGACCTTCCGCTTCAGGCTCGATACCTCCCAGCTTCCGCGCCCCTTCCAAATCAGCGCCTTCGGCCAATCGGACTGGAATATCTCCATCGAGAAGAGTGCCCGGCTGGCGCTGGAGAAGGCCAAGTGAGCACGGATTCGCGCGGTGGCAACCGGCCGCCGCAGGCGGTGCGGCGCTCCCGTGCCCGCCGCTGGGCCATCGGCGCCGGCGCAGCGCTGGTGACGGCCATCGGCCTCGTGCTCATGTTCCTGCTGGCGCAGGCCACCAACAACCGCGCCTTCTACGAGCGCAACTACGCGCGCCTCTTCGGCATCAACGTCATCGTCGCGGTGGTGCTGGTACTTGTCATCGGATGGGTGGCGTTCAGGCTCCTGCGACGTCTGCGCCAGGGCAAGTTCGGCAGTCGCCTGCTGATCAAGCTGGCCGCCATCTTTGCCCTGGTCGGCGTGGTGCCCGGCGTGCTGGTGTACGTCGTGTCGTATCAGTTTGTCGCCCGGTCGATCGAAAGCTGGTTCGACGTCAAGGTCGAGGGCGCGCTCGATGCCGGCCTCAACCTCGGCCGTGCCACCCTGGATTCGCTGTCGGAAGACCTGATGAACAAGACCAAGGCGGCCAGCGGCCAACTGGCCAACGTCTCGGACGCAGGTGCCGGCCTGGTGCTAGAGCGCATCCGCGACCAGATCGGTGCCACCGACGTCGTCCTTTGGACAGGCAACGGACAGCTCGTGGCTGGCGCGGGCCTGTCGCGCTTCCAGCTCAACCCGGAACGACCTTCGCCACAGCAACTTCGGCAAGTACGGGCCGATCGCGCCGTCGCGCATATAGAAGGACTCGACGAAACGCCCGCCCCGGGTGCCGCCGCGCCGCCACCGGCCAACGTCCGGGCGCTTGCGCTGGTTCAGCGACAAGGCTTCGAATTCAACACCGAACCGCGCTTCCTCCAAGTTACGCAGCCGCTGCCACCTGCGGTCGTGGCGAACGCGCTCGCCGTCCAGGAGGCCAATCGCGAATACCAGGAACGCGCGCTCGCCCGCGAAGGGCTGCGCCGGATGTACATCGGCACGCTCACGCTGACGCTGTTCCTGGCGGTGTTCGGCGCCGTGCTGCTGGCCGTGCTGTTCGGCAACCAGCTCGCGCGGCCGCTGCTGGTGCTGGCCGACGGTGTGCGACAGGTGGCGGGTGGGGACCTGCGGCCCACGGCCGTGCTGCAGGGCAAGGACGAACTCGGCGGCCTCACGCGCTCCTTTGCCGTCATGACCCAGCAACTGGCGGATGCGCGTGGCGCGGTCGAAAAGACCATGGGCGAGCTCGACGCGGCCCGGTCCAATCTCCAGACCATCCTCGACAACCTGACCTCGGGCGTGATCGTGCTCGACACCCGGGGCGTTATCCACTCGACCAATCCGGGCGCGACGCGCGTGCTGCGCGCGCCGCTGGCCGCTTTTGAGGGCCAGCCGCTGGCCGAAGTGCCGGGACTCGGAGAATTCGCCCAAAACGTGCAGCAGCAGTTTGAGGACTTCGAAGTCGAGCGCATGCAGCATGGGCTCGACCATTGGCAGCATGCCTTCGAGCTGCACGCTGAAGGCGACGCCATGGACCAGGACGCCATCAACATCGTGGCACGCGGAGCCGAACTGCCCGACTCTGCCAGACTCCTGGTGTTCGATGACATCTCGGAGATCGTCTCTGCCCAGCGTGCGCAGGCCTGGGGCGAAGTGGCGCGCCGCCTTGCCCACGAGATCAAGAATCCGCTGACGCCTATCCAGTTGTCGGCAGAGCGCCTCGAGATGAAGCTCTCGGGCAAAGTCGCTTCGACGGAGCAGGCGATCCTCACCAAATCCGTCAAGACCATCGTCGACCAGGTCGATGCCATGAAGCGGCTGGTGAATGAATTCCGCGACTATGCGCGCCTGCCCGCCGCCGAATTGAAACCGGTCGACCTGAACGCGCTCGTGACCGATGTTCTGCACCTTTATCCGCCCGACCACCACCCGAGCGTCGCGCTGCGTTTCGAGCTGGACGAGCGGTGCCGGCCCATTCGCGCCGATGCCCAGCAGATCCGCCAGGTCATTCACAACCTGTTGCAAAACGCCCAGGATGCGGCAGAGGTGACGGCGCATCGCTCCGGACAGCAGGGCGAAGTCGTGATCCGCACGCGGCTGTCGGATTCGGGCCAGCGCGTGCGCCTCACCGTGCAGGACAGCGGAACCGGCTTTGCCGAGCACATCCTCAAGCGCGCCTTCGAGCCCTACGTCACGACCAAGTCCAAGGGCACCGGGCTGGGCCTGGCGGTCGTCAAGAAAATCGCCGACGAGCACGGCGCGCGAATCGAACTTTCCAACCGCATCGTCGATGGGGCTGTGGCTGGGGCACAAGTCTCGTTATCATTCGCGCTTGCAGCTGAGCCGCAGGGAGCAGTCGCTCACATAGAAGATTCGAAGTCATCCGTCACCTGAAGCCCCCGTTGGGCGAGGCGATGGGCCGGCAAACGGACCTCTCACTCCATACAAGACACACGGCGCACAACTAGCAAAAATGGCAAACATCCTCGTGGTCGACGACGAGCTGGGTATTCGAGACCTGCTCTTCGAAATTCTCAATGACGAAGGCCACAACGTGGAACTCGCCGAGAACGCAGCCGAAGCGCGCGCCGCTCGACAGCGTGCCCGTCCTGACCTGGTCCTCCTCGACATCTGGATGCCCGACACCGACGGCGTGACGCTGCTCAAGGAGTGGTCCGCAGCCGGCCTCCTGAGCATGCCGGTCGTCATGATGAGTGGCCACGCCACGATCGATACGGCGGTGGACGCCACACGTATCGGTGCCTTCGCATTTCTCGAAAAGCCCATCACCTTGCAGAAGCTGCTGAAGGCCGTCGAGCAGGGCCTTGCACGCGAAAGCGCGCGCCGTGCCGCGGCCAGCGTTGTGCCGCCCGCGAGCAGCTTTGCCGCGGTGGTCACGACGGTGGGCGACAGCGCGTTGGTGCCTGCTGTGCCACCGTTGCCGGCGGCGGACCTGGGACCACAGTCCACGCAGAGCTTCGACCTGGACCGCCCGCTGCGCGATGCGCGCGACGGTTTCGAAAAGGCCTACTTCGAATTCCACCTCGCCATGGAGAACGGCTCCATGACGCGCGTCGCCGAGAAGACCGGCCTCGAACGCACCCATCTTTATCGGAAATTGAAGCAACTCGGCGTCGATCTTTCGAGAGGCCGTAGAAGCGCTGTATAATCTAAGGCTGCACACCAAGGCCCGGTAGCTCAGTTGGTAGAGCAGCGGATTGAAAATCCGCGTGTCGGTGGTTCGATTCCGCCCCAGGCCACCAGTTTTGCCCGCATGGGGCATAGAAAGCCTGCTATCAAATCGGTAGCGGGCTTTTTTCTTTGTGTCCCGCGTAGCCACAGCGTAGCCGCCGGTACCGGGTTTCCGCGCCCGAACTGCCGACGCGAAATTCCGATTTGGGTCCCATCCAGCGCGATCCTCCCGCGCAGATCGCGGGCGCCGTTGTGGGCCGTGAAGCCGGGTACAGGCTGCTATGGCAGGTTCCATCAGATCCGCCGATGGGGCGCGGGTGCCCTTGGTATGAGACACGCCTTCCAGGGCCGCAGGCTCGCGCATGGCACGCGGCAAATCAGCCTGCAGCATGCAATGCAGACCCCCCACCCCATCGGACCGGACGGCGGCTCGCGATTCTTGGCGGCGTCGGATTTCAGCGGTTGAGCGCGGTGCGCGCAATGTTGGCGATGCGCTTGAGACTATTCACCTTGACCGGGCATTCGGCGATGGCCGCGATCAGCACAGAGCGCGGTCGCTCAGCGTTCGAGCGCCTTGGTTGCCTCTCGTGAGAATAGAACGTCCCTCTCCACTCCATCTGCGGCCCGGATGCTCATAGTCGTTCGTCAGGTGCACGCAGCCAACCTGGATGCAGGACATGTCACTGCGAGTCTTCTTATCCCCAGCTCGACTTTCGGTATACGCCATTCATTCGTAGCACTCACATATTCCCGTATACGGATTCACCTCCATTGATCATCGCTCGCTCGTTGATGGCGGTGATTTCTGCGTACCGAAAAGACGATGGTCTGCTCGAGGTGTCGCGGGCGGTCGCAGGAGCGTCTTGAATGCGGACTTCATTGCTGAACACCGAAATCTCGTCCGCTTGCCAGATGACGTATACGGATAACAAAAAATCCGTGCACGGAAATCAAGGGCATGAGGAAGTTGAGTGGATACGCCAGCAACGATTCTGAGCACGCCCGAGGCAAGCGAATCGCCGCATGAAAGTGGGCGGCAACGGGAAAAGATCACATCTCCACGCCACCGCCAAGCGAGCCTCGGGTGGATCCATCGCAGGACGGCCATTTTCGATGCGCCCTGCACTGTAGGATCGCGGTCCAGGAGGCCTGATGGCACAAAAAAACGCCCGGCTGGGCAAACTGATTGATGGATTTCGCGAGGCGCCTGGTACAGAGCGCAACCTGTATGACAGTTTGAAGAAGCTGCTGACCGACGCCGCCGCTCCCACCAGATGCGAGGCCCAAAGCATCGTTATCGATTCGGCAATTCCGGGCACAGCCTGTGCACCGGATCTAACTCTGTACCTCCTCGGAGACAACGGCAAGCCCGTGGTCACCGCATCCCATGTGTTCGCCTCAATCGAGGTTAAGCGGTTCAACAGGTTAGCCAGCGACGAGGAACAGATCCTCGCCGACAAATCCAAATACATCACTTCAACCACCCGGTTCTTGTTCCTCATCGACCAAGAACAGGTCATCCGATTTGTCATCTTGCCGGGCGGCACCATTGGGCCTAGAGCATCTTGGCGCTGGTCACAACTAAAGTCCGATGTGGAGTTTGTTGCGGCCTTCGGCCCGATAAGCGCTGAACACGCGCGTGTCTCAGCAGCCATCAGCGCCTTCAAGCGCGGCGAAACAGGCTTCGCGTATGTCGGTGTGGACGACTCATCAAGGCGAGAGTTTATCGACGCAGTGCGCGTTGGAGCCGCGGCTATTCGCGAGGCTGTCCTAACGGTTCTGCTCGACGTTGTGAAGGATCAGGTCCGTGTTGCGACTGCGGAACTAAACGCGTTGGTGCCCCGGTGGGGGGTGTGGTCGGTGGAGTGGTCAGACGCGGCATTGCCCTTTGTCACGTGCTCAGGAATGGCCGACCTATCCGGCGGCGCGTTGCTTGAATACGAGAACCATGTAGACCAAGTGATGTTGGCCATTGAACCCTACGCCGCCGCCCTAAAGCTGGAGACGGTGGTCCTGCCACGGACGGCGGCTCGCATGGGGTTGGAAGGCAAGGTCTCGCTACTGCTGCCCCCCAAAGACTCGAAGAACAAGCTCACTGACTCGGGCAAAGCAATCGAGTCGCTGGGTTACGAAACTTCTTCCATGATCCTGTCGCGCATGCTCATGATCAGATTCGCTGAGGACCATGGCCTCCTGCAGCGATACATCTGCAACGGCGGCATTGAGCAGTTCAGCAACTTCGCGGCGCACTTCAAAATTGGGGCGCAAGGCTTGCTGCGCGAGGTGTATCGCAAGGCTCGTGATCTGTATTCAAGCATCTTCTCGGCTGACCCTCTGGATTGGGCTGTGCAAGGCGACGATGCCGTGTTGAGCGAGGCGCTTCTTCATGCAATGTGGCTCCTGTCTCGATGGGACTTCACGACCGTAAAAGGCGACATCTTGTCAGGCGTGTATGACAAGTTCCTGGATGTGGCGAAGCGTCGCGCATTGGGCGAGGTGTACACCCGCCCAGAGATTTGCAGGTACATGTTGGCGCGCTGTGCACCATCCGCAGCTGCAACCGTTTTCGACCCTGCGTGCGGGTCGGGCACTTTCTTGGTGGAACACCTTCACGCGCAGCTCGAGCGGTTGCGCAGCTCGGGCGCGCTCAACCTGGAGGCTGTCCAAAGTGTGCTGCAACGCATCCACGGACTCGACCTCAATCCGTTCTCCGCAGTGCTGACCCAGATTCAGATCCTCTGGCAGCTCCTGGAGGTGTTCGCTGATCAACCGCCTGACCATCAGAAAAAGATTGCGAAGGCGCTGATTCCGCACATCATGGTGGAAGGCGGCCACACCTCGCTCGATCCCTTTGACCAGCCCATGGAGGTGCAGACCAACGCTGAGCTGGATTTAGGGCAGGCAGATACGGGGGGGCGCCGCCACTCTGGCGCTCGCGGGAGCCAAGTCCGTCGCCGCCTGAAGGCCTTTGCTACGGGGCGCTACGACGTGGTTGTTGCCAATCCCCCCTATGTGAGATACCACCGTCACACGCTCGACGAACGCACCCGAGCGGCGTATGGCCGAGTAATCGAAGGGCAGCCCGACCTGTACATCATGTTTCTTTACCGGGCGCTTCGCAGTTGGTTGAAACCAGGGGGACGGACTGCCTTCATCATCCCTATCGCTGTTCTGGAGGCAGACTACGCAGAAAAACTCCGCAGCGTCATCGCAGAGTACAAGTTGATCGAAGTAATGGACTTGGAGCCGCTTCGCAAGCTCACCTTTCGCGGTGTCAAACGGCAAACAGTGATCCTTGTGCTTGAGAACAGTCCGTCAAGTCCAGACGACTTGGTAACCGTCGCGATTGCTGGTACGGAATGCTTCGATGTGGTGAGTGACCGTATCGATCTGCAGCAAGCCGTGTCGTCGCAGATACCACGTCGCTTCTTGAACATCGAGACGTATTTCGGGGCGACAGAACAGATCGAGGAGACGGTATGACCTGGCTCACGAGCAAGATCCAGGCGGACGATGTACCTATCCTCGAAAAAATAGGACGAGCAGCACGATTGAAAGATCAAGTGGAGATGCTCTATCGAAAGAAAGGTGGCGCTGACAAGGGACTCGTTCTGCGCGAGTTGCCGCACGGAGCGCCGGCGGCGGACTGGACGCCCCGGCCGCTCTTCTACATGGGCTTGAAGCTTGGTAGCAAGGCAGCATTCACAGAGACCGGAAAGGGAGTCTACAAGGGACTCAACATTTTTCCCGGAGGCCTAAAAGGCGAACCGATGGGACAGTGGGACGGAGTGAAAGCGCCCCAAGATCTGAAAATCTACCGGTATAGCGACTTCTTCGCGCAGGATCGCCTTTTCGCGTCAAGAGAGATTGCGCAGCTACCTACCATCGCACCAGTACCTGCCGGCGCCGTCTTCAACAATACAGTCATTCTCATTCAGATGCGGGAGCGATTTCCGCTTAATGGATGGGTGCTCGCGAGACCCGTGATGTTCGCTGCAGCAACATGCTTGCGCGCCACCATTGTTGAGGATCTGGTGTGTCATTGGTACCCCAAGAACCTTAATCTGATACCAATGCCCCTGAGCCCGTCAGCCGAAGATCTGATGGCGCTCGAGACAGCGACTGAGCAACTCGTTCACGCCGACGAGAATCTTGCGGATCGATGGCGGCAAGTCGAAGCCGAGTTGAGTTCACAACCCACCATGTCGATTAGCCAACTTATCGCGAATGGCGCTCTCTTGGTGGAAGGTTTTGCGCTGCCACCACCCGCGACGGCGGATACAGTCCTGCAGGACTTGCTGATGAACGAAAGCGGGATAACCGCTGGCAACGGCTCATTCGTGCTCGCCGTTCCGAACGCGGATCTTCGGGCTGTTATCTGGTACCAGCTTGACAGGAAGATTAACGACGGGGAAGAGGTTCAGCCATCCTCTATTGGTGCACTAAAGATCCCAGCCGAACCTGCGGCCGTCGCGGCGATCATCCGTGACGTACATGGTTCTGATGCCGCTGAGGCGTTCGAGACGGCGCGGAGGACTCTAGATGCCATCGCAGCACGGCTGCTTGGCCTCTCGGACGATGATCTGGCGTACATCGAGCAGCGATTTATCACTGATCCGTTTTTGTCTCAGGTACGGCCGATGTGGGCACACCGCGGACTGCATGTGCAAAGCTACCACGACCATTCGGGCGGCGACCGCTTCGCGAGCTGAGATCCCTTCAGCTCTGAGTTCATCGATAGAGACCAACCGTATCCTTCCGCCCAACTACAGCTACTGAGAACCACAATGAGTACGGACTTTGCAGACCTGGAAATCGAGACCGAGGACGAAGACGAGGAGGTATCCGTTGTCTATGACATCGCGACGTATCCGTCTGACTTCACACTGGCTGGCATCGCGCAGATGTGGAAAGACGGCGACATCGAGATTCCGGATTTCCAACGGGAGTTTGTTTGGACTATCAAGCAGTCATCCGTATTAATCGATTCCTTCTTGTGCGGCCTTCCGGTGCCACCAGTATTTTTCTATATCGACGAAAAAAACAAAAACCTTGTCATAGACGGGCAGCAACGAATCTTGAGCGTTGTGTTTTTCATGGAGGGATACTTTGGAGAAGAAAGTACCCAAGGAAAACGAGTCGTGTTCCGTCTTTCGGGCTTGGAAAGCAAAAGCCCTTATTACAACAAGCGATTCGTTGACCTCGATGAAGTTGATCAAAGAAAGCTCAAGCAATCCGTTCTTCGCGCAGTAAATATCCGTCAATTAAATCCTACCGGCGAAGGGACGAGCGCGTATCACATTTTCGAAAGACTGAACACCGGCGGCACCCCGCTCAAGCCTCAGGAAATTCGCAATTGTGTATTCCGAGGAGCACTCGGCGCAAGACTTAAAGAGGCCAACCAAGACAAAAGTTGGCGGAAAATTCTTGGAAAAAAGACAATCGACAAGCACCAGAGAGATGTGGAGATCATTCTTCGGATTTTTGGACTTGCTGGCGCATCGGATAAATATGAAAAGCCGATGAAGGAATACTTGAATGCGGCAATGAAAAAACACGTGGACGGGCGCACCAAGAAGTCAGAACAGTTTTTTGAAGTATTCCCCAAGGCATGCGAGTTGATTGCTGGCGCCTTAGGTGAGAAGCCTTTCCACTTGAGGGGCCCACTCAACGTATCTGCGCTGGATGGGGTAATGTGCGTCGTAATAGAGAATCTAAACAATATCGACCCTTCCGAATTAAGCATCAGATACAAGAAACTTCTTGGGGACCCAGAGTTTCGCCGCTTAACTCTGCTGGCAACAACAGACACAAATACTCTACAGGCCCGTGTGAAACTGGCACGCGAGGTTCTGATCGGCTGAGTGATGGCTTACAAAAATCATTTCAAGCATGCTGATGACCTTGTTGGACACCTCAATGGGTTCGTGCCCGGACTTTCGGACCCATTGCTACGCGTTAAATACACGGGATTCGTTGCGGTCGCCGCAGTGACGGTATACGAACTTGCAATTAAGGAGATTTTCTGTGAGTTCGGTCGTCGTAAGCACAAGGTTTTGGGTAGCTTTACGGAAAGCTACTTTGAACGGATCAATGGCCGCATAAAGATAAAAAATATCGAAGACGACTACGTTGCAAGATTTGGAAAGAATTATGTAGATCGTTTTCGCAAAAATTTGAACGGTGCCGTGGCCACACATTTGGCAACTCATAAGCGCGATCTTCGCAGTGGATATTCAAATCTCATCTTGTGGCGAAATGACTTTGCGCACGAAGGTAAGGCACCGACAACTGCGACATATCCCGATGTGGTTATTGCCTATGAAGATGGAAAAGCTGTAATCGATTGTCTGGCCACCTCCATGGTCAGGTGATGGAATCGCCTCGAGCGTTGTCAGCAGAAAAACAAATCGCTCGCAACAGTCGCGGATACCGGCCCCCGCCGCCCCCGCCCGCAGGCCGCCCGCGTCCGCGCAGGCAGGCGGATTGTTCGGAAAAAACATGCAGCTTGCTCGGTGAAATTACCGTGTTCGTCGGGCGTCTGCAAGGCTTGCAGGGGGCTCCGGAGGGGCTAGAAACGCGTCGGGAGGCCTTTCGGGTTCCGCGCGACCCATGCGTCAGCACACGTACCCGCCCGTCCCTTACGCGTGCTCCCACGTCATGTCATCTCGGGTGAAAGATGCGCACGTGCTAGCACCTTGCTCGCGGGGTGCTAGCAAGGTGCTTGCGCCGGTCGCGGGCGGTCTCCGGGTCCGTGGAGCGCAGTGCCTCGCACGTCGGTGGATATCAGTCGCGGGCTCATGATTCCATCGTGCTCGGAGTGAATCGGTAGCGGGTGGCCTTGCCGTCCGAGCCCTTAGAGACGACCGAGAGCACGCCATCACGGTGCAGCACCGAAAGCAGCTTCCAGGCGTAGGTGTAGTGCACGTTCAGATACGCGCCAGCCGTTCGAACGTCAAGGAAGAACGGCTCGGGTTCGTTGTGCGTGGCAAGCGCCATGCAAAGACGGACCAAACGCGTCATCGTTTCACCGTAGCCGAACCCTTCAAGGACTCTGGGGAGCGCGGCGTCATGATCGATGCTGCGGACGATGCCGCGGAGGACATCGCCGTGCGGAATGCGCACCTTCTCGAACGCGCGGGCGAAGTCATCCAATGTTTCCGCAAGCTCTTTCGTCGCGATATGCGGCTGTGCAAGCACATGCCAACGGGTGGCGAACTCGCGCTTTTCGCTCCACGTTGCGTGCAGGCGCAGGGCCTTGAGATATCGAGCCAACTCGAACAGGCGGTGATGACGTTCTCCCTCGTGTCGGGGCAGCGTGCTCGGCGGAATGGCGATGGAGTCTACAGAGGAGAACAAAAGAGGACTTAAGAAATCCTCGGTTCTCTTCTGTCCACTTCCGTTCTCTTCTGTAGACCCCCTCTTCCTGATTTTGGTCGCGAACTCCGCGAAAGCCGGCATCTGAACAAACGGACCGGAAATGAGCGGACGGCCGGTGACGGTGAAGTATCGGGCGCCCGAGTACAACTCCACGCGCACGCCATCGATTGTTCCCCGCGTGCCGCTGGCGATGTCATCGCCGTAGCCAAGGCCATGGAGGCCCTTGGCGCTGGGGCTCAGTTCGATGTAGCCGCAGCCGATGCGATCCATCAGGCGCATTGCTTCGGGGGCGGCCTCACCGTGCGTGACGCACTTGTCCAGGTCGATGCCCACGATGGGGTCGCCGGCTGTCAGGACGAACCCAACGCCGGAAAAGCCGCCCGTGTTGTAGGCCGCTTGCGCCTGCTCGAACGTCGCCCAGGTGTGGGGGTCTACAACGCTGGCCGGCAACTTCGGAGCAGTCGCGCAGAAGGGGACTTTACGGCCCTTCGATAGCTTCCAGGTGACCCAACGATGACGCTCACGAAGCTCTACCGGCATGGCCTGAAAGTCGGGCGCGAGCAAACTGCCTATGCCGGAGCCGTCGTGGAGCGCGTCACGCATCATGATCGGCTTCCGATCCTGGCGACGAAGGCGCGCACCTGGGCGAGCGAACCGAAGTGCCGCACCAGACCCCAACGGGCGATGAAGTAGACGGGCCGCCCATCGGCGTGGTCGGTGCGACGCAGTTCGTGCCCTTGCAATGCGGCCACGGCGCGGAGGGTGGCAAAGGCTTTATCGGCGTCGGGCTGAGTAGAATTCGCGGTGCAATCTTGTGATTCTTGAGAGCCCTCGGCGCCGCAATCGCCTGGGGCTTTTTCTTTGTGGCTCATGGCACTATTCCCAGCAGGCGGCGGAGACCAACCACGGGCCACGCCAGCCGGCCATTGATGCGCAGAGGCCGCAACGGTCCGTCCTCGTTGCACGCCCAACCTCTCAAGGTCTGCGGGCGGCGGCTCAAATAGAAGGCGGCCGTTGCCGTATCAACGGCGGGACGGTTCTGCTTCTCCAGAGGAACTGGGCGATTGCCAGCAGCCGGACTTTTCTCCACGCGCGCGAGCGTTGTCGCGCTCGGATGAGTTGCGGGTTCCATGTTGGTCTCCAACACCGCCGAATTGCGATGCGTTGAGCCCCATCATTGGCACTTGAAGTAGAAAGAACAGCAGACCCTTAGTGCGAGTCGGACTCCAGCTCTTTCCAAGCCTTCCATCCGTCGAGGGCGCCCATCACGCTCCACGCCTTCTGCACGATTGCAAGGGTCATCTTCTTGTTGCTGCCCTCGTTCGTGTTCTTCCGAGCTACTGTCCTAAATGCCTCTCGGAGTGGCGCATCGGCCCGCGTTCGGCCGAGCGTCGTCAAGCGGTCGTATTCTTCTCCGACTGCGATAAAGAGTGCGAGGCGCACGTCCCGCAAGTCCTCTTTTGCCGGCGGCCTATGCGACGGATTGATGAGGTGAAGTGCCTTGTTGGCGTCCACACCCCCCTTGACCGTTGCTTCGAGCGATTCCAACACAGCGCGCAGGAACACCGCATCGCGCGGGCTGGGCTGCGCGCCACGGTCAAGGAGATTTCTCCAGGCAACGGTGGCTAGGAATAGAACCCGGCGGCCTTCGCTCGAGTCGCCCTTAGAGGCGTGCTCTACGTCTCGCGTCGCCGCCGCCACCAGCGCCGCCCATGGATCGGCCTCATCATCTGTTGCCATCTGCGCCCCTGGTGCAGCCCTGTGAAGGAGCCACGGCAGGCGAGCAGGGGACTCGCTTTTCGCTCCGTCGAGCTATCCGTGGCCGATGCCTATCTTGAAGCCGCCAACACTCGCAGCGCGCTGGGCTGAGCGTCGGCAACGAACACCACGCCGGCCTGCTCCAGCATCCATGCCTCGATGCGCTCATGGTGAACGCGCAGCAGATCAAGGGGCCGGCGAATGTAGTTCTGCTCGCGGACACCCTGGGGAGCGTGGCCTTGAATCTGCGCGCTTATCCCGCCAGGGATATCAAGCCACTCGCACAAGCTCGCGAAGCTGCGGCGCAAGCCATGCAACGTGAGGCCGCCCAGTCCTGCCGCTGCACAGGCTTGGCGATGCGCAATGCCGGGCTCCACGATGCGCCCGGACGCACTGCGTGTTGTCACATCCCCGGCTGGTGCCGTCTGCCCCTTGCGGGCGTGGTATTGCTCGCGGCGCCTTGCGTTCTTGTCGCTCAGGTCAATGGCCTGCGCGCTGGAGAAAACCCATTCGTTGCGGCGCGGCAGGGAAGTCATCAGGTTCCCGACATAGGGGGTAAGCGGCACGGCGCGCTGGCCCTCGATCTTGTCGCGCAGACTCATGCCCTTCCATTGAAAATTTACATCCTCCCAGCGCAGGGCGGCCAGTTCCTCGCGGCGCGCACCGGTCAATAGCAGGCACTGTAGGTAGGCGCTGATGATGGGGTTTGGAATGGCCCGAACATGCTTGAACCATGTGGCTAGTTGCTCGCGCTGGAGATAGTCATTCTTGGTCTGTGGCTTGCCTGCCGCCTCGCGGGCCTTCTTGGCGCTGGCGGCGGTTGGGTCGGCCTTGCCATTCATATCCGGCTCGGCGGCGGCCCATCGGAGAAACGCTTTCAGAAGACGCAGCGCCAGCCGGACGCGGGCCGGGCGGCCGGGTGCCTCCTTGGAGGCCCATTGCTCCACGGCAACGGGAGTCAGGTCTACCAGCCGCAAAGCCATCAATTCCGCCAGCGGACCGGCCTTGGTCTTAACTCCAGGCAGGCGCTTGCGGTCTTCACCGCCTTCATGGGTCATCTTCACGTGATCGACGTAGTTTCGCTCGCCCCAGTGGGGCCGGCGCTCTGCGATGTAGCGGCTCCATGCCTCGCCCACGGTCAGGGCGTCAGCGGCGAGGCGCTTTGCGTCGGCAGCGTTCCGCGCCTGCTTCTGAAGTTCCACTTCGCGTGGATCAATGCCGCTGTCCAGCATCACAGCGAGACGGCGCGCTTCGGTGCGAGCCTGCTCGATGGTCCAGGCGCGCACATCCCCGATGACGCGGCGAATGGTGTGGCGATTCAGCTTTCCCTCGAAGACGAAAGACTTCGCGCCCGTGTTGGACACGCGCACCCGCAGGCCCGGTGCTTCGCTGTCGCGTAGGAAGGCTTGCGCCTTGCGGTCGGTCTGGCAGGTCAGGCGCTCGATAACGCCATTGGTCAGGTTTACCCGCTGGGTGGTGTCGGGTGCTTCTGTTTTCTTCGGTCGGGCCATGTCGATGCTTTGGAGGAACTGGCTACGCCGGAATGCTGCGTAGCCACTGCGTAGCCAGATTCCATGAATTTAGACGAATAAAGATCAACAGATTGGTGAGCGCCTCACGTCGAGTGTGCAGCTAACGTGTTGATTTATATGGATTGTATCTACGCTGATCGATGATGGCAAACGCCATTATTCCCGGATTGAAAATCCGCGTGTCGGTGGTTCGATTCCGCCCCAGGCCACCAGATCCAAAGCCCCTGATCCTTTATGGTCAGGGGCTTTTTAGCTTCTGGCTTCGCGCCCAGTGGGCGCTTTTCTGTCGACAAAGATCATTCGATCAGAAGATGACCTTGTCGCCGATCTTGATGTCCCTGAACCAGGCCTTCTTGGCAGTGAGATTTCCGCTGCTGCCCAGCAAGAGCATCACCGCCGGCGTAGTCGTGGCAAGAGGAACTTCGGCATCCGGGTTCGGCCAGTTGTAGATGCACGCGTTCGGGTAGGCCTGGATGAGGGCCTGGAGGGATCCGCCGGTCGCCGTCTTGTTCGGCATCAACACAACCGTCGTGCCGTCGGTGGCGTAGATCGGGTCCTTGAAGTTCGACGACTTCCAGGCCTTGCTGCCCGCCGAGATGTCGGCGGTGTAGGTGTAGTAGCCGTCGGCGTCGGGGCCCGTCGGGCTCATGTCACTCAGGTTGGTGATCAGATTGGCCCAGCCACTGCCTACGCCGTCGCACTGCTTGCTAATGGAATAGTTGACGTAGGGAAAGCCTGCGCCAGTGTTCGGACCGGTGCCGTCGTCCTTCGACTTGAAGCTGATTCCGGCAAATTCCGATAGCTTCACGCCATGGAGGATATCCGTGCCCAGAATCGCCCGGTTGCCAGTGATCCCCGTGTGAAAGCTCTTCCGCGGGGCCGGTGATGTGCTGGCGAGCGTCTCGAGCAGAAGAGCGTTGGCGCCGCTGTCCTGGACGAGTGCGACCGATGCGCTGTTGTCCGAGAAATCCGTCGCGCAGGCCGGTAGCTTCGTGCCGTCGGTGGAGCAATCGGCGTCTCGCCAGGTGGCGAGCGCCACGGTCACCGTCACGCTCGCCCGCGCGCTGTTCGCCTTGCCATCGTTCACGATGAGGCTGAACACATAGTCGCCGGGTACGTCCGCGCTGAACTCCGGCTTCGCCAGCGTGGGGGACGCCAGTGTCGCTGCGCTCGTGGCCGGCTTCGTAGCCAGGGTCCACTGGTAGGTGAGGACGTCGTTGTCGGCATCCGAACTGGCGCTGCCGTCGAGCTTGAACGGCTTGCCCGTGATCGTGCTCTGCGCGGTTCCGGCATTGCTCACAGGCGCGTTGTTGCTTGTCGCCGGACCTGGTGCCGGCGCTTGCGATTGCGCAACCGCGGGGCCTGCCAGTGCTTCCGCAGCCGGGGTCGGTGCCAAAACGGGAAAGGAACCTGAACCTCCCCCGCCGCATGCGGTGAGGGCGAAGGCTGCCGCGGTTGCGGCAAGTGCGTCGATCAGCGGTTTCGGGCAGGGGGTCAGGGGTAGTCTCATTGGAGCGGGCGATGTTGCAGTAAGTATTAACTGTAACTAATTCGTTTGCATTTCGTCCCATCGCCGCGCACTCCAGACCGTGACTTAGTGCGTAGAACTGCGCTCAACTTGGGGCATACCGGTCCCAATGCCAGTCAACTGGTCGTGTTTTTCGGCGTCGTCGGCAGAGTCTTCGCGAAAGTTCAGGCCTCTTTCATCGAGCGAGGGCTTCGACAATGGCGAAGCCTCCGGCATCGATCACGCCTGCTGCCTGCAATCCCGCCGGCCCCAGCAATGCCTCCAGCTCCTCACGCGTCCGCTCGCGCCCACCCGGTGCCACCAGCATGTTCAGGTCCGAGAATTTCGCATCGCGCCCCTCATTGGGTGGCGCGACGATCCGCTCCAGCATCAACACGCGGCCATCAGCCGCCATCGCCTTGCGCACGGCCGTGAGAATGCGAACCGCATCCACGTCCTCCCAGTCGTGGATCACTGCTCGCAGAACGTAGGCATCAGCCGCTTCAGGCACCCCCTCGAAGAAGCTTCCACCCACGATCCGGCATCGGTCGGCAACACCCGCACGCTCCATGAACGCACCCGCCGCCGCGACGACGTGCGGCTGATCGAACAGGATGCCCTTGAGCCCAGGGTGCGCACCCAATATCGCCGCCAGCAACGCCCCCGTCCCGCCACCCACGTCAACCACCGTGCGAAAGCGACCGAAGTCGTAGGCGGCGATCAGCGCCGCACTCGATCGCCGCGAAAGCGCGGTCATCGCGCGATCGAAAAGCGCGCTCTCTTCGGGGCGGTTCGTGCGATAGCTCCATACATCGGCGCCATGAATGTGCTGAAACGCGTTCTCACCGGTGCGCACGCTGTGCAGGAGCCCGCTCCACGCCTGCCAATAGCCCGGACTGCCGACGAAGGCGGCCCAATCCGCTATCGAACCCTCAACGTCCGATCGAAGAGCCTGCCCGAGCGGCGTGAGTTCGAACACGCCGTCATTGCCTTCGCGCAACACCTCGATGCTCGCCAACGCACGCAAAAGCCGATACAGCGTGGGCGCATGCGTGCCGGTTTCCGTTGCCAGTCGGTCGGCGCTGCGGCCGCCGTCCGCCAGCAGGTCCGCAATGCCGAGTCTCGCGGCGACATGAATCGCCTGGGAAACCTGGTAGCCGTCGATCAGATGCCGCATGGTGATCGACGGATTCGAATCGCTTTGCATCGCATGTCCCCCATCGCGTTGGGCCGGGCAAACATTGTGAGCCTGGCGCGTCAGCAATTCGAGCCTCTGGCTGGAAGGCTGGAACATGGTGCAAGATGGCGCCTTCCTCGACTCGGTGCAACTCCATGCGTATTTCCTACCTGTGTATTGGCCCTGTTGCGGTCACCTTGTTGTGTGCCACGCAGGCGTTCGCCCAGCCGGCGCCAACGAAGGCCGAAGCCGATTGCTATGCGCAGCAAGCCGCGCTGGAGAAGGACATGCGGGCGGCGCGCTCCAGAGGGCAGATGCTGCGCCGGCGGCAGATCGAGGAGAACCTCCACGCCCTGCAGGCCCGTTGCGAGGAAGCCGCCAAGAAGGACACGCACGAAGCTCGCGTCATGCGCCAGAAGAACGCGGTGATGCAACTGCGAATCGACCTCGACCGTGCCGAGGAAGACCTGCGCAAGCTGCTGGCCGAAAAGAAGAAGTAACCTCGGCTAGCCTGGCGCTTTGTGTGCCCCTGTGCCACGTGGGCTGCCACGGAACCGGCTCCGCCGGGCCGCAGGCAGCGCCCCCTGCAAGGGGGTAGGCGAAGCGACACGAAGTGCGCGAAGCCTGGGGGTGTACTTAAAAATCCACCAGCGCCAGCCCGATGTTGAACACCGTCCGCTTGCGGTTGTAGTCGACCAGCGTGTCGCCGTAGCCGTAGAAGAGCTGCGCCTGGAATCGCAGGTTGCTCTTGACCGGGTCGCCGATCACCTTGAGCCATTCGAGCCGCACGGCGCCCTTGCCGCCGTGCGCCGAGATGGCGACCTGGTTGAGCCGGTCGACCTGCCAGGCCGCCCGGATATCGGCGTTGCCCAGGTATTTGGTGATATCGGGGTTGTCGTCGTCGGCCCCGTTTTCGGAGATGCGCTTCCAGACGCGCGCGGTGACGACGAACGTGTCGCCGAGCTCCATGCCGCCCATCAGGTAGACGCGGTTCCAACTGCGCGAGTAAGGCAGATCCTGGCCGTTCGACTGGTGCGCCAGGCCAAGGCCGGTGTAGCGCACGCGCCAGCCGCCCGGCAGTTGGTAGTCCGTCGGGTAGCTGTAGATCAGTTCCGGCTCGTGATCGGTGGTGCGGAAAGGCCGGGAGAGGTCTTCGTTGAACACCTGCCAGGTGGAAGCCTGCGAGTACGCAAACCAGAGGCCGTCCTTCTTGATCGGGTCGTCTCCGGTGAGCATCCCCTGTGCGAGCTTGGTACGCACCGACAGGCCGATGCGCATGTCCTGGGCCTGATAGGGCCGGTCGACGCCGTTGCGGCCCGGTGCCGGCGACATCGCAGTTTGAGGATCGTGGGCCGCGACGCCGAGGCCGACGCTGAGCGGGCGGTAGCCGCGGAAGCTGAAGGTGCCGCAACTGCTGCCGGCTTCGAGTTCCCAGAAGCGCGACAGATGCGAATACTGCCGGTCGCGGCAGCCATCCTCGGTGGCGATGGTGACCACGCGCGTTGCCGGTATTTCGGCGTTGACGGGCGGCAGGGTCTCGGCAAGCACCGGCGGGGCGGGCGGCACTGCTGCGGCGGGCAAGGTCTGCTGCTGCGCCCAACGGTCGAAACAGGCGAGCCGCGCTTCGTTGTTGGCGCCGCCTGCGAGCTTTTGGCACTGCTGCCAGGTCAGGTCCGACTCGGCCAGGGGGCTCGGCGGCTTGTCCACGGCCTGGGCCTGGGCGCCGGTGGTGGCGCCGATTCCGGTGAAAAGAGCGGTGAAGAAAAGAGTGTGTCTGTTCATCGATCAGTTCCCGAGTTGCCAATCTTGTTCAACACGAAGGGATGGGTGCTGTCGCTCGCGGCGTCGCGCCAGATGCCGTTCCACTCCTTGCCGCACGATGAAGCCTGCAATTCGCCCAGCCAGACGCCGCTGATGGCTCGGCCGTCCAGCGATTCGTCCAGGCTCAGCATGCCCTCGTCGTCGATGTCGCCGGCCACTTGGGCGACCGTGGCGGCGGCACCATCGCCGCCACGCGCGATTGTGCCGCGCACGCCGGCGTAATCCGGATGTTGACTGAGCTTGACAAGTGCAACGCCCTTCTGTCCGTCGATACGAGCCTCCCAGGTGCCGAACAGCGCTTCGAGCGGCATTTCGGTGCCGCGGGAGGGGCAGCCCGCGCCGGTCGACGCTTCCGGGCCGCCCGCGCCCACGGCGCAGGCGGACGCGACGCAGGCTGCGGCCAGGCAGGCCACCAGCGCGTGCTTCATGGCGCCGATGCGGCCGCCGCTGCAGCGGCGGCCGCGTTGTCCTGGGCCTTCTTGGCAAATTCCGCGCGCAGCGCCTTGAGCTTCTCGCGTGGGTCTTCCCTCATGGTCTTCTTGTCGAGCGCCATTTCGGCGATGAAACGGCTCGGCTGGGCCGCGATCATCTCGCGGCCCTTTTTCCGGCGCTTGGTCCAGCTCACGGCAAGGCTGCGCTGCGCGCGCGTGATGCCCACGTACATCAGCCGGCGTTCTTCCTGCAGGCGTTCCAGCGTGTTCTCGCTGACCTTCTCCTGCCGACCTTCGTCGTCGTCGAGCTTGAAAGGCAGCAAGCCCTCGGTCACGCCGACGAGCATCACGTGCGGCCACTCCAGGCCCTTGGATGCGTGCAGCGTCGACAGCGTGACCACGTTCTGGTCCTGCTCCCGCTCGCTGATGGTGGACAGCAGCGAGACGGTCTGCGCGACCTCGAGAAGACTCTTGCGTTCGTTCTCGACGGTCGCGCCCGACGCATCGTCGATCTGCCCGCCGCAGCGCTGCGACATCCAGTCGCAGAACTCCATGACGTTGGTCCACCGGCTCGCGGCGGCCTGCTCGCTGTCCTCGCCGTCGTAGAGGTGCTTCTCGTAGTCGATTTCCTTGAGCCATTCGGCCAGGAACGCTCGTGCGTCCTCGGCGCCCATGGTGCGACGGGCCCTGTACTCGAGATCATTGATATAGCGGCCGAACTCGTGCAGGCCTTCCTGCGCGCGCTTGGGCATCACGCTGGGCAGCGAGGGGCTGAACAAGGCCTCGAACAAGCTGAGCTTGTACTGGCTCGCAAACGTTCCGAGGCTGGCCAGCGTGGTGTGGCCGATACCACGCTTGGGCGTCGTGACTGCGCGAAGGAACGCAGGATCGTCGTCGTTGTTGACCCAAAGGCGGAACCAGCCGCAGAGGTCCTTGATCTCGGCGCGATCGAAGAAGCTCTGGCCGCCCGAGACCTTGTACGGAATCTGCGCCTTGCGCAGCGCCTGCTCGAACACACGCGCCTGGTGGTTGGCGCGGTAGAGGATCGCGAAGTCGCGGAACTCCTTGAACTGCGGGCCCTGTGTCGTGGCGTCGCCGGCGCGCAGGCTCTGGATGCGCGCGACGGTGCGCTCGGCTTCGTGCGCCTCGTTGTCGGCGTCGACGATGCGCACCGGCTCGCCTTCGCCGAGTTCGCTGAACAGCGTCTTCGGAAACAACTTGGGGTTGGGCCCTATCACGTTGTTGGCCGCGCGCAGGATCGCGCTCGTGCTGCGGTAGTTCTGCTCGAGCTTGATGACCTTGAGGCTCGGGAAGTCGATCGGCAGCTTGCGCAGGTTGTCGAGCGTGGCGCCGCGCCAGCCGTAGATCGACTGGTCATCGTCGCCCACGGCGGTGAAGCGGCCGCGTTCGCCGACCAGCGCCTTCAGCACCTCGTACTGCGTGGCGTTGGTGTCCTGGTATTCGTCGACCAGCACATGGCCCAGCGCGGCCTGCCACTTGCTGCGCACCTCGTCGTAATCGCGCAGCAGCTTGAGCGGCATGCCGATCAGGTCGTCGAAGTCCACGCTCTGGTAGGCCGCCAGCCGTTCTTCATAGCGGGCCATGATGCGGGCAGTGATGCGCTCGTTGTCGTCGGCAGCCTGCGCTTCCGCCTGCGCGGCGTTCAGGCCCATGTTCTTCCACTTGCTGATGGTCCACTGCCAGATGCGCGCGGTGGCCGCGTCGGTGGTGCCGCCCGCATCCTTCAGGATCTTCGTCACGTCGTCGCTGTCGAGGATGCTGAAGGCTGGCTTCAGGCCCAGCACGGCGCCGTCCTCGCGCATCATGCGCACGCCTAGCGCGTGGAAGGTGCAGACCACCACTTTCTTGGCGTCCCGCCCGATCAGGCCCTTGGCGCGTTCGCGCATTTCGGAAGCCGCCTTGTTGGTAAAGGTGATGGCCGCGATGCGCTGGGGCTCCAGCCCGGCCTGGATCAGGCGCGCGATCTTCTGGGTGATCACCCGGGTCTTGCCGGAGCCCGCGCCCGCGAGAACGAGACAGGGACCGTGCATGTAGTTGACGGCTTCTTGTTGCGCTAGATTGAGACCGGATGACATGGATGGGCGAACGGAGGCGCAAAGCGCGCAATGATACGGGGGCGCTGCGCGCGCCGAAGCCCGCCGATGTGCTAGGCAGGCGCAGATTGGCGTCCATTCGTCGATGTTGCGCGGCCAAGCACAATCGCCGCGTGCTCCAGATATTTCTCGTCACCGTCCCCTTCTTCGCATTGATCGCTGCCGGCTATGCCGCCGCCCGCAGCGGAGCACTGCCCCTTGCGGCGATCCCGGGGCTCAATGTCTTCGTCCTGTACTTCGCGCTGCCTTGCATGCTGTTCCGCTTCGGCGCGGGCGCGCCGATCGACCAACTGCTGGATGGCGCCGTCGCGCTGATCTGGGGCGTCAGTGCGCTGATCGTCGTCGGGGCCACGGTGGCGTTGAGTCGCAATGAGCGCATCGGTTGGAACGACGCGGCCTTCGGCGCGCTGGTGGCGGCCTTCCCGAACACGGGCTTCATGGGCGTGCCCTTGCTCGTGGCGATCCTCGGCGCACAGGCGGCCTCGCCGACGATCATCAGCATCGCGTTCGACATGATCGTGACTTCATCGCTGTGCATCTTCCTGTCGCGCCTCGACGGTGCCGACGAGCACGGCGCGGCCAAAGCGGTGCGGCAGGCGCTGCGCGGCATCCTCCAGAACCCGATGCCCTGGGCCATCCTGCTGGGGGCCGCGGCGTCCGCCAGCCGGCTGTCGCTGCCGGGTCCGGTGGATCGCACGGTCACGATGCTGGCCGAGGCCGCGTCCCCGGTGGCCTTGTTCACGATCGGCGCCGTGCTGGCACGCTCGGCCCTGCTGGCGCGCGAGCATCGCGCCAGCGCAGTGGTCGCCGAGGCCATGGGCGGCGCAACGTCGCCGACCCGGCAGGCGCCGTTGCGCGACGTGCTGCCGGTGGTGGCGATCAAGCTAGTGGCGCATCCACTGCTGGTCTACGGCGTCGCGAAGGGCGCGATGGCGATGGGGCTGCCGCTGGAGCGACAGGCCCTGGTCACCATCGTGCTGGTGGCCGCATTGCCCAGCGCGAGCAATGTGTCGATGCTGGCCGAGCGCTTTGGCGCCGACAACGGACGGGTCGCCCGCATCATTCTCTGGACGACCGTCGCGGCTTTCTTCACCTTTCCGCTGGCGGTCGGCTGGCTGCAGTAGCGGCTGGCGCTACGGCGTCAGCACGCCGAGCTTGTAGGGGTCCGCGTCGGACAGCAGTTCGCAGCGCGACATGTCGCGGCCCTGCGTGCCATCGCAGTAGAAGCTGTTGTAGACGCGGCCGAAGAGCGTCGGCGTGGAGGTGAAGAGCACGCCCTGGTTCGGCTGCCAACGCTCCTTGGGGGCTGAGGCCGGCATGGCGGCGGGCGTCGCATCGGCGGCCCCGGAGGCAGGGGACTCGGCGGACACTGCGGAAGCACCCGCCGGCGCTGTGAAGTCGGCCAGCGTCCTCAAGCCATCCTCTCCGCTCCAGCGGCTGACCAGATCGGCCGGCCTCGGACGCTGCGACACCGGAATCAGCAGGCCGTTGACCTGGAATCCGCGCCCGAAGCGATGCTCCTTGCCTGCCAGGAAGGCGTAGGCGCAGGCGGCGTGGCACTGCCCTTTCGCTTCGGTGTTGACGTTCGTGGCCCGGATCGCCTGCGCGAAGTCACGCGCGACCTCAGGCGATCCGCCCAGCGAGTTCTCGAACACCACGGTCCGGATCTTGCCGCTGGCCAGGTGGTCCTCGAACGCCCTGATGGCGCTACCGTCCAGCATGCCGCTGACCACGAGACGGCTGCCCTCTAGTTCTAGCTCGGCCGCATTCGCGCCTCCGGCCGTAAAGACGAACGAAAGAACCCAGACGATCCCGACCGGCGTTTTCACTTTGTTCCCCCTTATCGCGAAATTCGGTTGAATCCCGCCTTCTTGAAGATTGAACGGCGTCTCGGCCCAACGTCAACCACTGTTTCAGAGTATTTCCTACACACGGTTCTCGGAAAGCGGCCGATAGTGCTAACTATTGCTTTTAGTTAGTACTTAGGTTCTCGGAGGCGCTGATAAAGTGAATCCCTGTCTCGGGAGAGTGGCATGACGACTTGGTTGCGCGGGGTCCTGTGGGTGGTTTGGCTCGCCAGCACCTTCTGGCTTTGGCATGTAGGAGCCCTGGGCGCGGGTAGTGCGCTGGCGGCAGGCATGCTGAGCCTTGTACTTCTGTTCTGGCCAGGCTCGGCTGGCCGACGACGGCGCTCAGCCCTTCAATACGTCGAAATGGGCAAGGAGCCTGTCAGCCTGCGCTGATCCGCTGGCCTTCAGATGCTGTGCGGGTCCACGTCGACCAGCCAGCGAATCACTCCCTTGCCTTCCGGCACGCGCCGCAGTTCGTGCAACAAAGGTTGCCAGCCGGCGAGTACGCGCTGAAGCGCGGCGCGCGATGCGCTTTCAAGCAGCATCTGCGCGCGCTCCACATTTGCCACGCGCTGAATTGCCAGCGGAACGGCCGGATAGCGAGTGACCCGGTCGGCACCTTCCAGCGCATCGGCCGACACGCTCGCGGCGTTCAGGAAAGCCTGGGCCGCATCCTGCGTTCGGGCATCGGCTCTCAGCAGCGCCTGGAAGGCGAAGGGCGGCATGCCGGCGGCCGCACGATCGTCGAGTTCCTGTTGCGCGAAAGCCGGATAGTCATGCCGACGCAACGCCGCGAAGAGCGGATGCTGCGGGTGATGGGTCTGGATCCACATCTCCGCCGTGGCACCCTGAGAGGACAGATACGCCGCATCGCGGCCCGCGCGACCCGCCGATTGCATGAGCAGGCTGAACAGGCGCTCGGGCGCGCGAAAGTCGCTCGAGAACAGTGCCCCGTCGGGATTGATGGCCGCCACCAGCGTGATGCGCCGGAAATCGTGGCCCTTGGCGATCATTTGCGTGCCGACCAGCACGTCGACTTCGCCGGAATGTACGGCCGCAAGCTGCGATTCGAGCGCGCCTTGCTTGCGGGTGCTGTCCGCGTCGATGCGCGCAATACGCACCTCGCTGCCGTCGGGCCGCTTGACGGCAGCGAACAGCTCGCCCAGATGTTCTTCGAGCCGCTCAGTGCCGCGGCCTACCGGCGCGACGTCGAGATTCCCGCAGGCCGGACAGGCGCGCGGCACACGTTCGGTGAACCCGCAGTGATGGCAACGCAATGTGCGGTCGATCTTGTGGAACACCCGGTAGGCACTGCAGTGCGGACATTCGCTCTTCCAGCCGCAATCGCCGCAGGCCAGCACCGGCGCGTAGCCGCGCCGGTTCAGGAACACCATGCTCTGCTCGCCGCGCGCGATCCGCTGGCCGATCGCATCGAGCAGCGCGCCCGACAGCACCGTCCTGGGCGGCTGCAGATTCATGTCGACCAGCCGCACCGCCGGCAGCGTGCTGGCGCCGATGCGCGAAGGCATCGCCAGCCGGACATAGCGGCCTCCCGCATCCACGCCCTGCGCCGGACGGCTCTGGTGCCAGCTTTCGAGCGACGGTGTGGCGGATCCGAGCATCACCTTGGCGCCTTCGCGCTGCCCGCGCCACACGGCGAGATCGCGCGCCGAATAACGCGCGCCTTCCTGCTGCTTGTAGCTGGGGTCGTGCTCCTCGTCGACCACGATCAGCCTCAGGCCCGGCATCGACGCGAACACCGCCATGCGCGTGCCGAGCACGATGCGCGCCGTGCCGCTGTGCGCTGCGAGCCAGCTCGCGAGGCGCTGCGGATTCGTCATGCCGCTGTGCAGCGACACCACCGCAGCCGCGCCGAAACGGCCGTCGAAGCGCTCCTTGAAGCGCGCTTCGAGCTGGGGCGTCAGGTTGATCTCCGGCACCATCACCAGCGCCTGGGCGCTCGGGTCGCGTTCCAGCAAGGCCGCGACGGCGCGCAGGTAGACCTCGGTCTTGCCGCTGCCCGTGCTGCCGAACAGCAGGAAAGGGCCGGTTTCGGCATCGAAACGGGCGAGTGCGCTGGTTTGCTCGTCGGTGAGCGCCACAGGCTGGGGAATTTCGCCCGTGGCCGCCGGTGTGCCGGCAGCCCCTTGGCGCTTAAGTCGCCGGGCCAGCTGGACCGTGCTCAGGTCCCGGAGTTGCGGCGGCAGGGCGGCGAGCGCGATTTCCCCCAGCGAGCGCTGGTAATAGCGCGCCGCGAAAGCGACCAGGTCGCGCCAGGCATCGCCCAGCGGCGGGAGCCCGTCCAGCACCGCGCCGACGGGCTTGAGTTCCATCGGGGCAGCCTCGTCCTCGTCGGGATGCACCGCCCATGCGACGCCCAGAACCTCGCGACGGCCCAGCGGCACCCGCACCAAGGCCCCGGGAAGCATCGGCACAACACTTGCGTAGCTAAGGACATCCCCTAATGCGCTGTGGGCCGGGGTCTGGACCGCGACGTCCACACGCCATTTCAAAGCAGGCTCCCGCTACGGGCGTTTGTTAAAGCGACTTTGAGCAAAACGACCTAAGTTGTTGATTTGTCTGCGCTTTGCAGTCCATCCAGATTTTCTGTGGATAACTTTGTTGATATCAGGGCTTGACTCGCTGCGAGCCCTTGAGAATCAAGGCTCCGGCTGGAATGCACGCAAAAAAAGCAAAGTTCGAAACCTATATAAATCAATGACTTAGCCGCGCTATCGCTTTAGGAGCAGGGGTGCATGGGCAAAATAAAGTTTTGCGCACCGCAACAGGGGTTTTGTGCATAAGTCAGTCCCTCCTCACGCTTTTTCGTCCTTGACAAACGCTTCGGACTCGTTCTCGTTGCTTACAAGTGATAACAATACGCTCATGCACGCAGTGCGCGGGACTGGGCATGCACCGCTGCAACGAGTGCGGCAACGTGATCCGGCGGTGTGAACTGGCTGATGCCGTGGCCCAGATTGAAGATGTGCGTGGGACCGCTCGTGGCGTGATCGGTGTGCGGCCGGCCGAAGCTTTGAAGCACCTTCGCCACTTCCGTCTCGATCTGCGCGGGCTGTGCGAACAACACGTTGGGATCGATGTTCCCTTGCAGGGCCTTGCCGTCCGGCCCCTCGCCCACGAGTGAGCGGGCGCTGCCCAGGTTGACGGTCCAGTCGAGTCCGAGCACCTCGCAATCGAGCGAGCGCATGTCCTGCAGCCAGAGTCCGCCGCCCTTGGTGAACACGATGCGCGGCACGGGCAATCCGTCGGCGCCTTCGCGCTTCAGTTGCGAGAGCACGCGTGCGGTGTAGGCGAGGCTGAATTCCTGGAAGGCGCCATCGGCCAGTACGCCGCCCCAGCTGTCGAACACCATCACGGCCTGCGCGCCGGCGTCGATCTGGCCATTGAGGTAGCTGGCCACTGAATCGGCGTTCACGGTCAGCAGCTTGTGCATCAGGTCTGGGCGGCTGTAGAGCAGCGTCTTGACCTGCCGGTAGTCGCTCGATCCGGCGCCTTCGACCATGTAGCAGGCGAGCGTCCACGGGCTGCCCGAAAACCCGATCAGCGGCACGCGGCCATCCAGCGCGCGCCGGATCGACGCGACCGCATCGAAGACGTAGCGGAGCTTGTCCATGTCGGGCACGGCCAGCGCCGAAATCGATGCCGCGTCGCGCACCGGCCGCGCAAAGCGCGGACCTTCCCCCGCTTCGAACGAAAGTCCCAGGCCCATCGCATCCGGAACCGTCAGGATGTCCGAGAACAGGATGGCCGCGTCCAGCGGGTAGCGCTCCAGGGGCTGCAGGGTCACCTCGGTCGCGTAGTCGGTGTTGGTGGCCAGGCCCATGAAGCTGCCGGCCTTGGCACGCGTGGCCACGTATTCGGGCAGGTAGCGCCCGGCTTGGCGCATCAGCCAGACAGGGGTGTGATCGGTGGCCTGACGCCAACAGGCGCGCAGGAAGGTGTCGTTCTTCAGGGGTGCGAAAGGCATCCTGCGATTGTCGCAGGGGCTCGCCGCGCGCCGGCCCCTTCTCCCTTCCTAGAAGAGCCTGCTGTGCTCCACCATGATGCAGCGATCCTGCACCACCTCCAGCCCGGCCGCGCGAGCCTTGGCGGCCGCTGCGTCGTGCCGGATGCCGAGCTGCAGCCAGACGGCCGGTGCGCCGATGGCAATGGCTTCGTCGATCACTGGCGGCACGTCCTCGGCATTGCGGAACACGTCGACGAGGTCGATCTTCTCGACCTTGGCCGCCGCGGTGAGGGTGGGGTACGCCTTTTCCCCGAAGACCTCGCTGGCGTTCGGATTGACCGGAATGATCCGGTAGCCGACCGACTTCATGTACTGGGCCACCCCGTGGCTCGTGCGGTGCGGCCTCGGTGAGAGGCCGACGACAGCGATGGTGCGGCTCCGCTTCAGCAGCGGGACGATGGGGGCGTTGGGGATGGCGGTCTGGTCCATGCGGACATGGTGGCCCGGCCATCGCCGAGCGCCAGCCATCGCTGTCCTACGCAGGTAGGCCGGCGGCCGACAGCCTCAACTCTTGTATTTGATCGAGCAGCCGTAGGGCCGGGTGGCCGCGGCGCTGATAGTCTTGCCGTCGAAGGCCTCGCCCAGCGCCTGGTTCACGTAGTTGGTGGCGGACTTGATGTCCTCCGCGCGCGACGAGGGAATGCTGTCGATGCCCCCCGCGTAGACCAGCGTGCCCTTGGGGTCGACGATGAAGATGTGCGGGGTCGTCCGCGCGCCGTAGGTTCGGCCGATCACGCCGTCCTCGTCCATGAGCACGGCCGTGGGGGCGCCGGACTGGTCCTTCATCCAGGCGTCGAGCGCCGGTGGCTTCAGGTAGTCGCTGGCGGCACGTTCGGTGGAATTGATGGCGAGCCACACCACGCCTTTGGCGGTGGCGGCTTTCTGGGTGGCAGGCATGTTGCCGCTGCCGTAGTGCTTGCGCACGAAGGGGCAGCCCGGGTTGGTCCATTCGAGCACCACGAACTTGCCGGCGAAATCGGAGAGACGGTGCTGCTTGCCGGCGGTGTCGACGCCGATGAAATCGGGCGCCGGTTGTCCCACGGCCGGTGCGGCGAGGGCGTGGGAATTGATCAGGAACGTGGCACCGAGTGCCACCGCGGCTGTCATGACCGCCCGGCGCGAAGCCCGGTCGAGCGCGGCGCGGGCGTTGCGCGCGGCACGACGGGAACGCGACTCGGAAGACGACGATGAAGACATGGTCAGCTTGATCTCCTGTGGATAAATCTCAATAACCACCGCAGCTTAGAACGGTTTCTTCATCTGCTTGTGACAACCCGTACCGCTGCATGGTCAAAGATTCTTCAAAGGGCGGCGAGCGCCGCGCGCACCTCGTCCTTGCTGAGTATTTCCGTCAGCACCACCGGCGCCTTGCCGGGCGCCTGCAGCACATAGACCGGCACGCCGCTGCGGCCCAGCGCCATGAGGGCTGCGGTGATCGCGGGGTCCCTGCGCGTCCAGTCGGCGCGGAGCATCGCGACATTCTTCGCATCGAAATCGGCCAGCACCGCGGCGTCGGCCAGTGTGCTTCTCTTGTTGTATTGGCAAGTTACACACCAGGCGGCCGTGAAATCCACGAACACTGGCTGTCCGGCCGCTGCGAGTTCGCTCGCTCGCGCGGCGGACCAGGGCTGCCAGCGCTCGCTCGACGCAGCCGCGACGGGTTCGACGGGCCGGACCACGTTGCCGCCGATCGCGCCGGCCAGCGCCGCGGTGGTCGCGAGCACCAGACCGGTCACCACCATGCGGGTGCGTCCACGCAAGGTCAGCGCCCAGACGATGGCCGCCAGACACACCAGCAGGCCCAGCAGTGCGCCGGCCCCGTCGATGCCGCTTTGCTGGCCCAGCACCCAAACCAGCCAGGCGACCGTCGCGAACATCGGGAACGCCAGCAGGCGGCGCAAGGTGTTCATCCAGGCGCCGGGCTTCGGCAGCAGGCGGGCGACCGCCGGAACGAACCCTGCTGCGATATAGGGAAGCGCGAGCCCCAGGCCAAGCATCGCGAACATCAACAGTGCCTGCGCTGCGGGCAGCCCGATCGCGAAACCCAGCGACGCACCCATGAACGGAGCCGTGCAGGGCGAGGCGATGACGACGGCGAGCACCCCCGACAGGAAGTCATTCGCCACCGGATGCCGTGCCTGTGCCCCGCAGAGCGAGGCCGGTGCCACGTTGCCGAACTCGAAGACGCCCGCCAGATTCAGCCCGATCAGCGTGAACAGCCCGGCCAGCACCGCGACCACCGCGGGCGACTGGAGCTGGAAGCCCCAGCCGAGTTGCGCGCCCGCCGCGCGCAGCGCGAGCATGGCGCCCCCCAGCGCCAGGCAGGAGAGGATCACGCCGCCCGCATAGGCCATCGCGGCCAGTCGGTGGCCGCGCCGGTCCTCCGCGTGCCGGGTGAAGCTGAGCACCTTGATCGCCAGCACCGGAAACACGCAAGGCATGAGGTTCAGCAGAAGGCCGCCAATCAGAGCGCCCAGCAAGGCGGCGACAAAGGTGCCGGTGGTCCGAGCCGGCGGCGGTGCGGCGGTGTTGGCTTCGAGCGCGGCCTTCAGCGCCGGCGATACCTGCGCTTTGGGCGCCACGGTGGGCCAGTTGCCGCTCACCGGCGCCTCGGCGCGCCAGGCGATGGGCTGGCCGGCTTGCCGATCTGCCGCCGCCAGCGCGACGACCACAGGCATCACCAAGGGGCTGGCACTGCGCTGGTCGGCGAGCGGCACGTTCGCGGTCCATGTGTCGCCTTGCCACGATTGCGTCCAGTCTTTGCCGAGCACTGCGGCGGTGTGGACCACCTCGGGCGTTTCGGGGAAGAACTCCAGCGTCTTGCCGCGGACAGATGCGGGCAGGCCGTCGAGCCGGATCTGCAGCTTGTCGCCGGCAATGGCGATTTCACCGGGCTTCGAAAGCGCAGCGGGCTGCGCGCCCAGTGCGGCATCGAACTCGGCCTTGTGCAGCGCCGTCGAACCTTGCAGCGGCAGCTTGAGCTGGAACTCGCCCTCCTCGGGGATGCATTCCTTGCGGCAGACCAGCCAGGAGGCTTTGAGGCGCACGTCGAGTTCGGCCGCGCCCGTGAGGGACGTGGGCGCCTTGAAGTCGGGCGCGATGGTCAGCGGCACCGGCAGCAGCACCGTGCCTTCGTAGCCGTAGTTGGCGAGGTTGCCGATCGGGATCTTCCTCGGCACCGGCCACGCGATGTCGCCGTTCGATACGCCCGGCGGCAGCGACCACGTGAGGTCGGTCGGCAGGCCGGAGTCGCCGGCGTTCTTCCAGTAGGTGTGCCACTCGGGCTGGTGCGTAATCTGCAGGCCGACCCAGACCGGCGCGCCGGGGGAGACGCCGTCCGGCGCATGGGCCATCAACTCGGCCCGCACATGGGGCGTCGTGACCACGGACCCGATGCGGGAGGACAACTGCGCGGCCGCCGGCATACAGGCTGCGAGGGTGGCGAGCAGAAGGCCCGCGAGACGAAGAGGGGAGAAGAGTGCCATGCCGTTCAGTCGGAGCGGGTCGGTCGGGTGAAGTTCCGGCCTGCGCTCACACCGCCCACCCAAGCACCACGCGGCGGCTGTTGGCGCTCTTCTTCTCGATCTTGGTCACTACGACCGTGCCGATTTCGCGCGTATTCGCCACGTGCGTGCCGCCGCAGGGCTGGAAATCGATCGATTCGGCCTCGCTGCCGATGCGAATCGTCCGCACCGTGCCCGTGCCGCGCGGCGGCTGCACGCTCATGCTCTTGACCAGCGCCGGGTTGGCGTCCAGTTCGGCATCGGTGATGGCGCCCACGACCAGCGGATGGCCAGCCTCCACCAGGCGGATCAGGCCGGCGGTGAGAGCCTCCTTGTCGAGCGGTTCGGTCATGTGGAAGTCGAGCCGCGCGTAGTCGGGCGTGATCGAACAGCCGTTGACCGGTTGCGGAACCAGGTGGCACAGCAGGTGCGTGGCCGTGTGGAAACGCATCAGCTTGTGGCGGCGCTCCCAGTCGATGCGCGCGGTCACCGTGTCTCCCGGCTTCAGAGCACTCAGCAGGGGGGCTTGCTCGGGCGCCGGGACATGAAGGATCTCGTCGGTCGGCCTGCCCTCGGCATCCTTGGCCTTGCGGGTGTCTGCAATGGCAATTTCACGCCCGTCGGGGAGCGCCAGCCGGCCGCTGTCCCCGGCCTGCCCGCCTCCCAGCGGGTAGAACACGGTGCGGTCGAGCACGATGCCGTCCTCGTGGATGCGCACGAAGCGGGCTTCGCACTCGCGCAGGTAGGCGTCGGAACGGAACAGGTCGTCGGTCATCGCCCGATGGTAGCGGCGACGCCACACCGGGGTGCGCCCACGCCAGAAAGCGCCCACAGCCGACAGCCGCCACCCGCTGCGACCCGATCATCGGGAAAGACGCGATCCCCCCGCCCCAGCCATTGAAGGACTTGGACCATGACACCCGCCATCCGCATCCTGCGCTGCGCTTCGTTGACCGCCGCCGTGCTGATGGCCGCCTGCGGGGAGACTGCCCGGCTGCCGCCGGAGGCCGGCATCGGCCCCACGCCGCAACTGCCTGCGCCCAACAAGACCCTGATTCCCACGGTGAACATCGCGCCCGCCGTTGGCTGGACCGACACCGCGGGGCCGAATGCGCCCGAGGGCTTCACCGTGACGGCGCTGGCGCGGGGGCTGGACCATCCGCGCTGGGTGTACGTCCTGCCCAACGGCGACGTGCTGGTCGTCGAGAGCAACAAGCCGCCCAAGCCGGAAGGCGCCAAGGACGGCGGCGACGGCCTCTACGCGCGGGCCCGCTCGATGGTGATGGGCTCCGTCATGAAGCGCGCCGGCGCCCAGGTGCCGAGCCCCAACCGCATCACCTTGCTGCGCGATGCCGACGGCGACGGCGTCGCCGAAGTGCGCCAGCAGTTCATGCAGAACCTGAATTCGCCCTTTGGCGTCGTGCTGGTCGGCAACGAGCTGTTCATCGCCAATGCGGACGCCCTGGTCAAGGTGCCTTATGTGGCGGGCCAGACTTCGATCACCGCCTCGCCCGCCAAAGTGACCGACCTGCCCGCCGGCGTCAACCACCATTGGACCAAGAACGTCGTCGCCAATCGCGAGGGCACCATGCTCTACGTGACGGTCGGCTCCAACAGCAACGTGGGCGAGAACGGCCTCGCGGCGGAAGAGGGGCGCGCATCGATCTGGGAAGTCGACGTGGCCAGCGGCGAGAGAAGGCTCTTTGCCGGCGGTCTTCGCAATCCCAACGGCATGGGCTGGGAGCCCGACACCAACGTGCTCTGGACGGTCGTGAACGAACGCGACGAGATCGGCAGCGATCTCGTGCCCGACTACCTCACCTCCGTGAAGGAGGGCGCCTTCTACGGCTGGCCCTGGAGCTACTACGGCGGCCATGTCGATGCGCGCGTCAATCCCCAGCGGCCGGACATGGTGGCCAAGGCCGTCGTGCCCGACTACGCGCTCGGCTCCCACGTGGCGCCGCTGGGCATGGTCTTCTCCAACTCTCGGGGCATGCCGGCCGAATTCGCGAGCGGCGTCTTCGTCGGCCAACACGGCTCGTGGAACCGCAAGCCGCTGTCGGGCTACAAGGTCGTGTTCGTCCCTTTCATCGGCGGCCGGCCGAGTGGGGCCCCGGTCGACTTCCTCACCGGCTTCCTCGATGCCGACGAGAAGGCGCAAGGCCGCCCCGTCGGCGTAGCGCTCGACAAGAGCGGCGCTCTGCTGGTTGCGGACGATGTCGGCAACACCGTCTGGCGCGTCAAGAGAAAGTGACCGTGGTCAGAACCCGTGATCTGCTCGGACCACTAAGATCGCCGCATGACAGCTCATGCCAGCCGCTTCTGGTCTCAACTCACGACGCGCGATTTCGGTGCGCTCGATCCGGCGACGACGGTTGCGGTGCTGCCGCTCGGCGCCACTGAGCAGCATGGTCCGCATCTGCCCCTCAACGTGGATTCGACCCTGGCCGATGGCATCGTGGCCGCCGCGCTGCCGTTTCTGCCCGCGGAGTTGCCTGTGCTCTTCCTGCCCACGCAGCAGATCGGCCTGAGCCCGGAGCACGTGCGCTTTCCCGGCACCTTGACCCTTTCGTCCGAGACCCTGATCCGCCTCTGGAGCGAGATCGGGGCAGGCGTGGCGCGCTCGGGCGTGAGAAAGCTCGTGCTCTTCAATGCGCACGGCGGACACACCGGCGCCATGGACATCGTCGCGCGCGAGTTGCGCGCGACGCACGGCCTGATCGTCTACAGCGTGAGTTGGTTCAACCTGCCGCTCGGCGATGCGGGCGCACAGTTCAGCGCCGACGAGCATCGGTTCGGCGTGCACGCGGGCGACATGGAAACCTCGATGATGCTGGCGCTCGCGCCGGACCAGGTGACGATGGACGCCGCGCGTGACTTCGGGTCGACCTCGCGCCAGCGTGCCGCCGACTACGCCATCCTCGGCAACGGCCGAAGCGCCAAGCTCGGCTGGGCGATGGAGGACTACAACCCCGATGGCGCCGCAGGCAACGCCGCCGCGGCCACGGCGGAAAAGGGGCATGCGCTGGTCAATGCCGCCGCCGTGCAATTGGCGGCATTGCTCGCCGAGGTTTCGCGGCTGCCGCTGAGCACGGCCCACACGGACCCCTTGCAGCCGCCACGCTGACAGGCCACGCAGTTCAGCCCGCGATCAACGGACCCGAAGGTGCGGCTTCTTCGATCTTGATCGAACCGTCCGGCCGCTCGCACGTGCCGATCAGCAAGCCGCTCGCAATGGCGTGCGCCTTCAGTGCGTCGAACACCTCGTCGCGTCCCGGCGTTGCAGAGAACTCGTGCGCCGTGCCCAGCGCGAAAACCTGGAACGCGTAGCGGTGCACGCCGTGGCCCGGCGGCGGATCCGGTGGCATCCAGGCCGACTGGAGAAAGGAATTGCGGCCCGCATGGAGCCCAATCCCTTCGTGGTCGGCGCTTGGAAGCGCCCCTTCCTGCAGACTGCCGTCTGCCGCGGGCAGGTCGACAGCGATCGCATGCACCATCGGGTGCGGCGTCGGCGAATCAGCGTCCTCCACCATCAACACCAGCGAGGCGGCGCCGGGCGGCACGCCGATCCACTGCACGGGCGGCGATACCCCTTCGCCGTCGGCCGTGTAGCGCGGCGGTATTGGCGCGTGATCGGCAAAGGCCAGGCTGGCGACCGTGATGGAAGCCATTCCTTCGCGCAGGCCCAGCGTGTTGAATGCGATTTCGTCCAGGCCCGCGCGCACGTCGTGCAACGCGTGGCCGATGGCGTCAGGGAGCTTTTCCAGCATGGTGCTGGTATAGCGTGGGCGCTTCTAAATGTGTGTAGGACGGGAGCAGGAGCGGCCTGCGCGCAGGCGGGCTCCGCTATCATGAAAATCGCGCCTCGATCACAACCAAATACAAAGGGAACCTATGAGCATCGTCTGGACCATTCTGATTGGCTTCGTTGCGGGCCTCGTGGCGCGCGCCATCAAACCCGGCGATGACTCGGCCGGGTTCATCGTGACCACGCTGATCGGCATTGCCGGTTCGCTCATCGCGACCTACCTCGGGCAGGCCATGGGCTGGTACACGGCAGGCCAGGGGGCGGGATTCATCGCGTCGGTGGTCGGCGCGATCGTGCTGCTTTTCATCTACGGGCTGATCAAGCGCAAGTGAGATCGGCAGGCAGCGTTCCGGATGCCGGTTCGCAAGACGCGCAGCCGTCACCATCACTATGTGTACGTGGTCGAGCTGGACGACCGCGTCTGGAACGTGGCGCGCTTCCGGCGGGCCAATCCTGACTACCGCCTGGGCATGCCATTCGTCTACGTCGGCATGACCGGACTGGACCCGGACGTGCGCTTCGACAAGCACAAGGCCGGCATTCAGGCCAACGGCTTTGTGCGCGACTACGGCCTGCGCCTGTTGCCGGCTCTCTATGCGATGTACAACCCCATGCCGTACGAGGCTGCGCGGGACATGGAAGTCGAACTGGGTATTGCGCTGCGCGAGGCCGGTTACGGCGTATGGCAAGCCTGATTCTCCGGAGGTGCGCATGAACCCCATTGCCTGCATCGTGATGACCAGCATCGGCACCGAGGACGAAGCCGAGGCTCTGGCGACCGCCATCGTCGAGGCGCAACTGGGTGCTTGCGTGCAGATTCAGCGCGTGCGCAGCGTCTATGCCTGGCAGGGCGAACTGCGCCGTGAGCCCGAGTGGGTGCTTCACATCAAGACGCTCGCTGCACGCTACGCGGTGCTGGAAGCCTTCATTCGCGAGCGGCACAGCTACCAGACGCCGGAGATCGTGCAGGTGCCGATCACGGCCGGCTCGGCCGACTACTTGCACTGGCTCGCGGCGGGCAGTGCGCCGCCCGCTCAGGAATAGGTGACCCAGCCCTCGTACGCCGGCCCGTCCAGGTGCGGCAGCGTGTTGTAGGTCACAAGCATGTGGCGCTTGGGCGTGAACGCGAATTCCGTGACCGCGGTGTTGCGGATGCGAAGGTTCAATTCGATTGTGGTTTCGGGACGGGTGCCCAGCACATGCCCGACCGCGGTGCTGATCGGTCCGCCGCTCGACACCACCAGCACTTTCGCGCCGTGGTGCTTGTCGCGCACGTGGTCGAGCGCAGTGGTCACGCCGGCCAGGAAATCGACGTAGCTGGGCATGCCCCGGGGTTCCGTGCGGCCTTGCATCCAGGCGCCGAGGCCGTCGCGCAGCAGCCGGAAGTGATGGCGGTACATCTCCGGCGTGTCCGGCTTCTGCAATTTCTCGGGGTGGATGGTCGCGATCACGGCCTCGCTGTCGTATTCGTTGAGGCCGGGCCAGGGCAGGACATCGTCGCGCTGCAGGCCCAGTCCTTCGGCGATTCCCTCCCAGGTTTGCCGGTGCCGCTTCAGGGTGCCGGTGATGACCGCGTCGAAGGTCATCCCGCGTTCACGCCAGTACTCGCCGAGCCGCACGGACTGCTTGCGGCCTAGTTCGCTGAGGTTGTCGTAGTCGGCCGCGCCGAAGCTGGCTTGGCCGTGGCGCACAAGATAGAGGGTTCCCATGCGCGGGATTCTGCCAACGGACTTGGCTTGGGTCCGTCGCGGCGGCGACGGGTGCTATCGATTTCGTAGCAAATTTGCCGTTGCGTGCGGCACGGGCAACAGAAGTGTAAGAGCATGAGCCATAAAGTTCTCAATATGTAAGAATGAACACTTTAGTTGACGCAAGATGTTGCGCGCCGCGCACATATACGTCCGGCATGGAGCCCAAAAAAGGACCGCAGGAGCATGAACAAGTCATATCGCAGCGTCTGGAATCACGCCCTCGATGCGTGGGTGGCCGTCTCGGAGATCACGGCCACGCGGGGCAAGCGCTCCGGCGGCCTCGTCGCTACGACGCTGATGCTCGGACTGGGCGCCTTCCCCGGCCTCGGCGCAGCACAGACGCGCGACTACGCCAATGGCGACAACAATGCGACGCCGTTGGTCGTCACCACGTCGTCAGCCACGCTCAACACCCTCGGCGACGACACGGCCGTTGCGACGCAGTCAGGCGACATCAGCGGTGCGGGCGGCATCACCAAGACCGGCGCCGGCACGCTTGTGTTGGGCGGGGCCAATACCTACCGAGGCACGACCACGATCAACGCCGGCACGTTGCAGGTCCGCACCGACGCTGACCTGGGCAATACCGACCCGGCCATCGCAACGGTTGGCACGATCGCCATCGACAACGGCACGCTGCGCATCGGCACCCCGACTCCCAGCCCCGCGCCCTTCATCACGGCTCGCGCCATCACGCTCGGCGCGGGTGGCGGCACGATCGACGTCAAGGACTCCACGTCGAACGCGTTGAATGGCGCGATCTCCGGTGCAGGACAGCTCAGGCTCGTCAACTCCGGCACGAGCAACGCCGAAGACCAGCGTCTGCGCATCGACAACGCGGGCAACAGTTACCTGGGCGGCACCCTCATCGAGGGCAAGGCTGCGGGCGGCCGCATGAGCGTGTCCACAGGGACCACGGGCTCGCTCGGCACGGGCCCAGTCGAGATCTACTCGAACGCGCAACTGGAGTTCCTCGGCGCAAGCGCGGGCAATCTTGCGATCACCGTGAAGACCAGCACGGATTACTTCGGCACGAACAGCGGCATCCAGTTCAACACCGACGTGCTGGGCAACGGCTCCAGTGCCGGCGCGTTGAGACTGGAGCTCAACGGCGCCGGGTCGTACCTGATCTTCGGGCGGAATGCGACGGCCGCCGACTCGACGATCCAGAACAACCACGGGCGCGTCTACTTCAACGTCAACAGCAACGGCGGTAACACCGTCGTGCACAACAACGCCGGACAGGTCTACCTGGCGAACACGCCCGACCTGAGCGGCGCGACGATCGACAACGGCTTGGGCGGCAGGCTCTACGTGCACGAAGTGGCCACGTCCGTGTCGGTCGGTTCGCTGTCCGGCGCCGGCAACGTGACCCTGGGCTCGAAGAACCTGACCGTCGGGGCCCTGAACCGGCCGGACGACGTGATCAACGGAGTGATCTCCGACCAGGGGCCGGCCAACTTTCCCGTCAATCCTCCGCTCGACCCGGCGGCCCCCGTCATTCCGTACAACTACGCGGTCTTCGACACGGGCGGCTCGCTGACCAAGGTCGGCACCGGCACGCTCACGCTGGGCGGTGCCAACACCTACACCGGTCCCACGACCGTCGACGCGGGCACCTTGCGCGCCGGAGCACCGAACGTCCTGAGCGCGCGGTCGGGGCACATCGTGGCGACAGGCGCCACCCTGGACCTCGCGGGCCACAACCAGACCGTCGCCTCCCTGTCGAACAGCGGCACGGTCTCGCTCGTCGGCAATACGCCGGGTACGGAGCTGCGCGTGACCGGCGGCTACGTCGGCAACAACGGCACGCTGCGCCTGGCTTCCAGGCTCGACGCCGCGGGTCCGTCCGACCGCCTGATCCTCGACGGCGGGGCTGCGACCGGAAGCACCAATGTCCAGATCACCAACATCGGCGGCCTCGGTGGCCTGACGTCCGGCAACGGGATCGAGGTGATCTCTGCCATCAACGGCGCCACCACGACCGCGCAGACGACGCGCAGCGCCTTCGCGCTGAGCGGAGGCCATGTAGACGCAGGCGCCTTCGAGTACCGGCTGTACGCGGCGGATGCGGCAGGCGCGGGTGAGAACTGGTATCTGCGCTCGCAGGTCATTCCGCCGCCACCACCGCCACCACCGCCGCCGCCTCCGGCACCGCCAGCACCGCCTGCACCCCCGGCTCCGCCCGCACCTCCGGCTCCGCCCGCACCTCCGGCTCCGCCGGCCCCGGTACCGGCCACAGCATCGCCCTCGGTTGCCGCGCCTTCGGCATCGGCGCCGCTGCCGCCAGCGCCGGCACCCCGGCCAGTGACGGCCTATCGAGCCGAGGTGCCCATGCTCGCGGCGATGCCGGCCCAATTGCGCCAGAACGACATGGCGATGCTCGGAAACGTGCATACCCGCCTGGGCGACGACGACGCCAGCGCCCCAGCTGTCGCGAGCCTGACGCCGGTCGGAGGTGCGTTGACGACCGATCGCCACGCCTGGGCGCGGGGTGTCTACAGCGACGTCGATATCCGCCAGGACGGAACCGTGTATCCATCCACCCAAGGCCACGTCAGCGGCGTGCAGGTCGGCACCGATCTCTACGTGTCCCCGCTCGGCGACTGGCGCGCCGGCGTCTATGTCGGCACGCTCGACGGCAATTCCGACGTGAGCGGTTTGGCCAGCGGCCTGTGGCGCGCCGTCGGAAGCACCGACACGCGCTCCCGCTACTTCGGCGCCTATGCCACCTACGCCAACACGACCGGCTTCTACGCGGACACCGTGCTCCAGTACGGATCGCAGCGCTACACGATCCAGCCGCTCGGCGGCTTCGAGGCATCGGGCAAGGGCAACAGCCTGCTGGCTGCGATGGAGGTCGGGCAGGCCTTCGCGCTCGGCAATGGCTGGACGCTCGAGCCGCAGGCGCAGCTGGTCTACAGCCACGCAAACCTCGATGACATGGTGATCCAGGGCGCACTCGTGCAGCAGGACAACCTGGACAGCTGGACGGGCGGGCTCGGCGTTCGAGTGAAAGGCGACTTCGCGACTTCGGCCGGTCGTCTGCAACCCTATGGCCGCGTCGCCGTGATCCATGGCACCGGCGGCAACACCATCGCGCGCTTCATCGGGCCTGCCGCGTTCACCGACATCGCCAGTGCGGCCAGCTACACCTCGATGGAGTTGGCGGGCGGCTTCACGCTGGCGCTCTCGCGGAGCGTGAGCGTCTACGGCGAAATCGGCAGGCTGTTCAGCACCAGCGGCGACACGGAGGTGAAGGCCTCGGTGCAGGGCGCGGTCGGGATGCGCGTGCGCTGGTGAGCTACTTGCGATCGGTCATCGCGATGCGAACGGCCAGTCCCGCGAGCACGCTGCCCATCACGTAGCGTTGCGCGCGCAGCCAGCCCTCGCTCTGCGAGAGAAAGGCCGTGATGCTCGCCGCGGTCAGCACGAGCATCGCGTTGACGGCGCCGCTCACGCCGATCTGCACGGCCCCCAGCGCGAGGCTCTGCAGCAGCACGGAGCCGCGTTCCGGATGGAGGAACTGCGGGAAGAAGGACAGGTAGAACATCGCCACCTTGGGATTCAGCAGGTTGGTGAGGAAGCCCATGCTGAAGAGCTTGGCCGGCGGGTCGTCTGGCAACAGCCGCGCTTCGAAAGGCGCAGTGCCGTTGGGCTTTACCGCCTGCCAGGCGAGCCAGAGCAGATACGCCGCGCCGGCCAGGCGGATCGCATCGAATGCGAAGGGCACCGCGGCCAGCAGCGCCGTCAGCCCGAGCGCCGCCGCCATCAGGTGCACCACGAAACCCAGGAGCACGCCCGACAGCGAGATCAGTCCGGCCGCGCGGCCCTGGCACAGCGTGCGCGACACGCAATAGATCATGTTCGGGCCAGGTGTCAGCACGAGCACCAGTGCCGCAAGCGAGAACCAGGCGAGTTCGGTGGCGCTCAGCATGTTCAGATTCCTCCGGATTCGAGTGTGACGGTGCCGCGCGGCGTGTCGAACACCGCGCGGAGACGGGGTGCGCCGGTTGCCAGCGGCACGCCCGACAGGCCGATGGCACGGAGCGCGACCTCGAGATCCGCCTTGCGCGGATGGGCAAGATCGAGCGAGCGCAGCGTGACTCCGGAGTCGGCCATGCTGTCGGTCGGATGCACCGGACCCCATTCGATGAGCGTCGGCAGCGCACCGTAGAAAAGGCGCTGGCCGTCGTCGCGCACCGTGATCTGCCATGACAGTCGGCCGGCCGACGTGTCGCGCGATGCCTCGAGCACCTGGCCGCGATCGATGCGCACATCGGCCAGTGCCTGAACGGCGGCTCCGGCATCGGGCACCTCGGCGACGAAGTGGACCAGCCGCGGACCGCCGCGCGCCAGCGCCGTTTGCAGCAAGGCGTCGTCCAGGTCGAACCAGCGATGGGCGCCGGCCCCCCGGGTGGGTCGGGCGTTCGGATCGATGGCGATGATTTCCAGATACGCGCGCGGAAAGTCCGCGGTCGCCACCTTCATCAGGCGGTTGTGCGTGCCCATCAGCGGATGCGCGCCGCCGGGGCCTGGCTCGATGCCGAAGGTGGCCTGGCACCAGCGCACGCCTTCGTCGAGGGTGCGGGCTGCGATGACGAGGTGATCGAGACGCGCTTTCATGACAGCGACCTCAGATCGCCACCGTTCCGTCGATGCAGGTCACCGACGATCCGCCGATCCAGACCTGCCCGTCGGCATCGCGCGTGACGTGCACGCGTCCCGACCGGCCCAGCGTCTGGCCTTGGGCGGCAACATAGCGTTCCGGCATCTGGCCGTCGGCGATGAGCCACTGCGCGAGGCTGGCGTTGAAGCTGCCGGTGACCGGATCTTCCTCGATGCCGACCGGCGCAGCGAAGACGCGCACTTCGATCCCGGCGGGCGCTTCCTCGGTGCGCGCAAAGGCGCGGGCCTCGCGGTTCGAGCGAACGATCAGCGGGGGCGAATCGTCCGTCGACCAGATCCCCGCGACGCCGACCTTCTGGCCCAACTCGCGCAGCATGCGATGGTCGGGCTTGAGCGCGAGCACGGTGTCGGCGTCTTCCAGCAGGAGACCGAGCCACACCGGGCCGTTGTCGAGCAATTGCGCCGCGGTGATCTGCTGGGCCTTGAGGCCGAGTGCGGCCGCGACCTTGGCCAGCAGCGTGGGGCTCGGCGCGCTGCGCCGCAGTGGCGGAGCGGCGAAGACCAGTCGTTCGCCTTCGCGCTGGATCAGCACCAGTCCCTGTGCGCACTGCTGCACGATGCAGGCGCCTGACTTCGGCTTGCCGCCGGCCTGCAGCCAGGCGTGGCAGCTTCCCAGCGTGGGGTGGCCGGCAAAGGGCAGTTCGCCGCCGGGCGTGAAGATGCGCACGCGGTAGTCGGCGGTCGGCTCGGTGGGCGGCAGCAGAAAGGTCGTTTCGGAAAGATTCGTCCACTTGGCGAATCGCTGCATCTCGGCGTCGTCGAGGCCGGTGCCGTCGAGCACCACGGCGAGCGGGTTGCCGAAGTAGGGCGTCGACGTGAAGACATCGACTTGCTTGAAGGGGCGGTTGGTCATCGACGTCATTCCAGTGCGAGGTCGAGCACGCCGCGCGCGCCCGCGCGGCTGCGCAGATCGCCAAACCAGCGTTCGACATTCGGCCAGATGGGCCGGGTGTATTCAGTTTGCGGCAGGCCGAACCAGCGGTGCGCTTCGCAGCCGACCGGAATGTCGGCCATCGTGAAGTTGTCGCCCAGCATGAACGTGCGCGTGGCGAGATGGGCGTCGAGCATCGCGAACAGCGGTTCGGTGGTGGTAACCGATTGCTCGATGACTTCGAGGTTGCGCTGCGCCGCCGGCGTCCGCACCCATTGCCTGAATGCGCCGGCACTGGCCCGGTTGAGCGTGGTCTGCTGCCAGTCCATCCAGCGCTCGGCATCGAAGCGCTCGGACAGCAGATCGGGGTAGAGCCTGCCCATCGAATGCTTTGCGCAGAGATAGCGCACGATCACGTTCGATTCCCAGAGCGTGACGCGCTCCTCGCCCTCGCCGTCGTCGATGGCCGGTACCAGGGCATTCGGGTTCAGCCGCTGGTACTCGGGCGTCTGCACCACGCCGAACTTGCCGCCGGCCTCCGTGCGCTGGAAGTCCAGCCCGAGTTCCTGCGCGCACCACACCACCTTGCGAACGTTGATGGAGCTGATGCGCCCCCAGATGTTGAGCATGTCAGAGTCCTTTGGATGGACGGTCGATGAACAGAAGACGCAGCGCCAGCGCGACCATCACCGTGGCCAGCAGGCCGCGCTGAAATCCCGCGGCGTGACGGCGCTGCAACCAGCGACCGATCTGGCCGCTGCACGCGCCGAGCATGGTATTGAACAGCAGCCCGGCGAGCGAAAGCGCAATGCCGAGTTGCAGCAATTGCATCGGCACACTGCCGCGTGCGGGCGAGACGAACTGCGGCAGAAACACCATGAAGAACAGCAGTGCCTTCGGGTTGACTAGGTTGTTGAGCCAGGCCATGCGCACGACGCGCCCGAAGCTCACGACATCGGCCCTGCCGTGCAGGGCTGCATCGCCGGAGCGGAGGGCCTGCCATGCAAGCCACAGCAAATAGAGCGCGCCCGCGTAGCGCAGCACGTCGAAGGACGGCGGCCACGCAGCCACGAGCGCGGTGACGCCGGTCGCCGCGCAGAGCGTGTGCACCAGATCCGCGCCGGCAATGCCGAGTCCGGCGGCCAAGCCAGCGCGGGGCCCCATGGCGATGCCATGCGAGAGGACGAAGGCCATGTTCGGCCCCGGCGAGAGGAACAACGCCTGCACAGCGAGCAGGAACAGCGAGAGCGTGCCGCCGTCGATCATGGCGTGAAGATCTCGATGTTGTGCACCGCCGCTCCGTGATGGGGCCGGTTCAGGTGGGGCTGGCGGCCAGCAGCCGCTGCACGTCGGCCGCTGCGTTGTGCGCCAGTTGCTCGCGCACGACCTCGGCCAGCGCGGCGATCGCGGTGTCGATCTCGTCGACGCTCGCCGTCACGAAGGACAGCCGCATCGTGCGCGGGTCGCTGGCGCCGGCATAGAACGGTGCGCCCGGCACGAAAGCCACCCCGCGCTCCACCGCCTTGGGCAGCAGCGCGACCGTGTCGATGCCTTCGGGCATGCGCACCCACAGGAACATGCCGCCGGCCGGCTGGGTGAACTCGACCTGCAGCCCCTTCATTTCACGCGTGAGCGCCGCCAGCATGGCGTCTCGCTGGTGCTTGTACAGCTTGCGGATGGTGGGCACGTGACGAGCCAGGAAGCCGTCCTTCATCACTTCGGAGACCATGCGCTGGTTGAAGCTCGGCGTGTGCAGATCGGCTGCCTGCTTGGCCTGCAGCAGCTTGGGGTAGATCGACTTGGGCGCGACCATGAAACCCAGTCGCAAGCCCGGCGCCAGCACCTTCGAGAACGAGCCGAGATAAATGCAGCCCTCGGGATTGCGTGCCGTGAGCGGCGGGGGAGGCGCTTCGTCGAACCAGAGTTCGCCATAGGGGTTGTCCTCGACGATCGGCAGCCCGGCCTTCGCCGCCGCCGCGGACACGGCGGCGCGGCGTTCCTCGGTCATGGTCCGGCCGGTCGGGTTCTGGAAGTTGGGCAGCAGGTAGACGAAGCGGGCGTCCGGGGCCTTGGCGATCAGGTCGTCGACCATCACGCCCTCGTTGTCACTCGCCACGCTGACCGGCTCGGGTTCCATCGGCGAGAAGGCCTGAAGCGCGCCGAGGTAGGTCGGCGTCTCGACCAGCACGCGGCTGCCGGGGTCGAGCAGCACCTTCGCGATCAGGTCCAGGCCCTGCTGCGAGCCAGTGGTGATCAGCACCTGGGCGGGGTCGACCGGCCAAGGCAGCATCTCGGCCACGGCTTCGCGCAGCGGGCCGTAGCCTTCGCTAGCGGCATATTGGAGCGCCGCCTGGCCGTCCTTGTGCAGTACCTCGGCGCAGGCGTCGGCGAAATCGCTGATCGGGAAGGTCTTGGGCGAGGGCAGGCCACCGGCGAGGCTGATGATGCCGGGGCGTTCGGTGACCTTGAGGATTTCACGGATCACCGAAGGATTCATCTTTTCGGCGCGGGCGGCGAGTTTCCAGTTCATGTTGTTTCCTTAGAGTGCGATGGGTTATCGCGAGACCGTGGCGAGCGCGGCCGGATTGCGCGGCTGGGAGAGCTTCTTCCCCGCGACCACCGTGGCGACCACGGCGGCGGCGAAGCCGAGGGTCACGGTATCGAGAGGCTCGCCGAGCAGCGGCACCGCGGCGAGGATCGAGAGAAAGGGTTGCAGCAGCTGGGTCTGGCTGACACGCAGCGCGCCGCCCATGGCGAGGCCGCGGTACCAGGCGAAGAAGCCCACCCACATCGAGAATACGCCGACATAGACGAATCCGACCCAGGCGGATACGGCCACCGGCTGCTGCGGCCACAGCCACAGCGTGCCCGGCAGCGAGACGGGCAGTGCGAGCACGCAGACCCAGCAGATCACGCGCTCTGCGCCCAGTGCCGGCGTGACCTGCGCGCCGTAGATGTAGCCCAGCGAGGCGGCAAAGACCGCGCCGACCAACAGCACGTCCGCCCATTCGAAGCCGAAGCCGCCGCCGTGGGACCCGGCGCGCAGCAGCGAGAACACGACCACCAGCAAGCTGCCGGCGATGGCGCAAAGCCAGAAGCCCAGCCGCGCGCGCTGGTGCAGCACCCAGGCGGCGCACGCTGCCGTCACCAGGGGCAGCAGCGCGGTGATGACCGCCGCGTGGCTGGCGCTGACCACACGCAGCGCAAAGGCCAGGAGCAAGGGGAAGCCGATCGCGTTGCCGAGCACGGCCATGCCCAATGGCTTCCACTGCGGGCGCTTCGGCAGGGGCGAGCGCGTGGCGAGCAGGAAGAGGGCGGACAGCACACCGGCCAGCGCCGCGCGGCCGAGCGTCAGGAACCAGGGCGAGAGTTGCGGCGCGGCCTGCGTGCCCGTGGCGAGCCGCGTCATCGGCAGCGTGACCGCGAAGAAGGCCACGCCGAGCACACCGAGCCACATGCCAAGCGTTTCGTCCTTGATCTTCATACGCTGACCATCCACCAAGCCGTCAGCACGAGAACGGCCGCCATCGCACGGTTGAACCACAGAAGGCGGCGCCCCTGGGCCAGCCAGTTGCGCAGCAACGCCCCGGCGAGTGCGTAGACGAAGTTGCTCGTGAATGCGTACACCAGCATGACCGGTGCGACGATCGCGAAACGCCGCAACGCATCCGGCTGCCCGGCAATCCAGCCCGCGACCAGCGTCAGGGCCAGCAGCCAGGCCTTGATGTTGAGAAACTGCAGCATCACGCCTTGCTTGAAACCGACCCTGAGCTGTTCGCCGTCGGCCTGGCCGAGCGCTGCGCTGCCGCTGAGCTTCCATGCCAGCCACAACAGGTAGACGATGCCGAGCGCCTTGATGATCCAGCGCAGCGACGGCACGGCGACGACGAGTGCGCCGATGCCTGCCGCGCACAGCGCAAGCAGCAGCGTCCAGCCCACCGGCACCGCGATGACGAAACGCATCGCGCGAGGCAGGCCGCCGTTGGCGCCTAGGGCAGTGGAAAGGGTGGTGTTCGGCCCTGGCGAAAAACTCATCGCCGTGGCCAGCACCAGCAGCGCAGTGAATTCTTGCCAGTTCATGGGACACACTTTAAACTGAGGACCATTACAGTTGCAGTACAGATTGCCGAACAAGAGCTGACACTGTATCGGCTTGATGATCGACACAGAGCAGGGACAAGACGCGCATGCTGACACGCACCTCCACCCAGTCGCTGACGGAGCAGCTCGCCGACCGCTTCGCCGAGCGTATTCGCAACCGTCTGCTCGCGCCCGGTGCGCGCTTGCCCTCAGTGCGCGAATGCGCGCGGCAGCAGGGCGTAAGCCCGCACACGGTGGTCGCGGCCTACGACCAGTTGCTGGCGCAGGGGCTGGTCGAAGCGCGGCGCCAACGCGGCTTCTTTGTGCGCGACTCGGTCGCGGTCCACGGCGGTCCGGCCTTGTCGAGCATGAACCTGGTCGTCCAGCCGCCGCCCCCCCAGATCGTGGCGGCCGATGCGAGCACCCTCATCCGCGGCATGTTCCACCGCCCGAGCGACAAGCCGCAACCCGGCATGGGCGTTTTCCCGCCCGAATGGCTGGAGTCGACCTTCATGCCGGCCGCCGTGCGCCGCGTGACCAACACCAAGGCCTTGCAGGAGTTCTCGCTGCAGTACGGCGAGCCCGAAGGGGACAGCGGGCTGCGCCGCAGCCTCGCCACCAAGCTGGGAAGCATCAACGTGCCGGCGGGTCCGAAGCAGATCCTGACGACGATCGGCGCCACCCACGCGCTCGATATCGTCAGTCGGACCCTGCTGCGTGCCGGTGATCCAGTCATGGTCGAGGAGCCCGGCTGGGCACTCGAATTCGCGCGCCTCGAAGCGCTCGGCATGCGAATTCTTCCCGTGCCGCGCAAGGCCGACGGGCCCGACCTCGAGGTCATGGAGCGCTACTGCAATGCAGGCGAGGGCCACAAGCCCAAGCTCTTCGTGAGCGTCAGCGTGCTGCACAACCCGACCGGCTACAGCCTCACGCCGGGCAGCGCGCACCGTGTGCTTCAGCTTGCCAATCGGCACGACTTCCACATCGTCGAGGACGACACCTACAGCCACCTCGCGCCAGAGCACGCGACCCGGCTCAGCGCGCTCGACGGCCTGCAGCGCACCATCTATGTCAGTGGCTTCGCGAAGATCCTCGCGCCCAACTGGCGCATCGGCTTTCTCGCGGCATCGCCCGAACTGGTCGGGCGCCTGCTCGAAACCAAGCTGCTCGCCACCTTGACGACGCCCTCGCTATTCGAAAAGGCCTTGGCCTGGTGCATCGACCAGGGGCAGTTGCGCCGGCATGCCGAGCGCGTCCGGCTGCGGCTCGATGGGGCGCGAGGCCGCACCGTCAAACTGGCGCTGGCCGCGGGCTGCAAGCTCGCCTCGGAGCCGGCGGGGCTTTTCGGCTGGGTCGACACCGGCGTCGATACCGACGCGCTTACGCAGCGCATGCTCGACGAGGGCTACCTTCTGGCGCCCGGCTCCCTGTTTCATGCCCGCAGGCCGCCCAGCACCTTGATGCGCATCAATTTCGCGACCGCGCAGGACGCGACGTTCTGGAAAGTGTTCGCGCGGGTCAGGGATCAGCAGGCCTGAGGTCTGCCGCGCGGGCGGTCACAACAGTCGGTCGGGTGCGAGCGGCCCGAACAGCTTGAGCATCATCCGGAGACTGGTGCTGGCGTCGGGCTCGGTGGTCGTGTCCTGGAGTCCGCTGCCTTGCGGGGCGCGCCAGACGAGTTGCCCATCGTTGCGTTCTACGCGCCAAGCGCCCTCCCGCAGCGCGGTCTCTATCTTGCCGGTCGCCACGCGGGAGAGCTCATCGCTGCGGATCAGCAGCGCGATCTCCGTGTTCTGCAACTGCGAGCGCAGGTCGAGATTCATGGAGCCCACCACCAGCATGCGGCCGTCCATCACCAGCACTTTGGAATGCAGCATCGAGCGCGATTCGCCTGACATGTTGCTGCCGGAGCTGCCGGAGCTGCCGAAGGCGCTGCTGAGGCCAGCCTGCTCGCTGCGTAGTTCGTAGAGCTCGATGCCCATCGCGAGCAGCTCTTCGCGATGCCGAGCGTAGCCGACGTGAGCCACGGGTGCGTCGTTCGAGGCCAGCGAGTTCGTCAGCACCTGGATCCTCACGCCGCGCGCTCGCGCCGAGGCAAACGCTTGCTTCATGTCGGGACCGGGGACGAAGTACGGCGAGATGATCAGGAGGTCGCTGCGGGCCAGGCCGATCAGTTGAAGCAGGCCTTCGACCACGGTGTCACCGCCTGCGGCCGTATCGGCGGCGGCGTCGAGCGAATTTCCGGGGCGCGCGCCGGGCGGTCGCCCGGTCTGTCGTGTCACCACGAGGCCGGGAGCTTTGCCGGTGCCGGCGCTCGGGCCAGCGTCATCCGCCGCGATCTTTCCCGGTCGGTCGACCAGTACGACGGCGGGCGCCCATACGAAGGTCGCAGTGCTCAGGTCCATCGCCTTCTGGTCCCACGCGTGGGCGCGCTGTTCGGCGGTGGGGGCTTCGCCTTGCGGACGCTGTTCGCCGTTTGCCGCCCGCGTCCCGTCTGCGGCCGAGGCGGCACTCTGGGCCGCATCGGCCTTTTTCGCCCGAGCCCGCATTTCGTCGAGTTCCTCGCGCGTCACGAGCGATTGAACCGGATAGGCACGCTCGTTGTTCCAGTAGGCGTCGAAGCTGCGCGACAGGTCCTGCACGAGCGGTCCCGCAACCAGGACGTCGAGATCGATGAAGTTGGCCTTGCTGGCGTTGCCGAAGTACGCGTCGCCCAGGTTGCGCCCCCCCGTCACGGCCAGCACGTTGTCGGCGATGAAGAGCTTGTTGTGCATCCGCTGCTGGATACGCGGTGCGTCGTCGAGCGAGTTGAAGAGGCGCCCCACGGTGGACGCCCGCGCGCCGGCGAGCGGGTTGAACATGCGCATCTCGATGTTGGGCTCGAAAGCGAGGCGCATCACGAGCGCGTCGCGGCCGGTGCTGTGGAAATCGTCGAGCAGGATGCGCACGCGCACGCCACGCCGGGCCGCATCGCGCACGCCGATGAGCAGGCGTGCAGTGCTGGCGTCTGCGTGGATCGCGTAGTACTGGAGGTCCAGCGTCTTCTGTGCGCCCTCCACAAGGGCGAGCCTGCTGCCGTAGGCGGCGGGGGGGCCGTCCAGCAACATGAAGCCGGATTCGAAGCGTCCCCTCGCTGCGTCCCGGCGTTTCTGCACCACGGTCGCCAACGGCGTGCCCGATGGCGATGTCAGCGCGGTGGAAACCGGCCGGTCGACATTCTTCGGAAGCTCGGCGCACGCGGTGAGGCAAAGCGCCACTCCTCCGATCGCGAGGGAGCGTTGCAACAGGAGGGCAAGGTGCCGGAGGAATGAGGACATGCGGCGGGGGGTGAGCCTGGGTACCGCATGTATAGCGCGACCCGCGTGCGCCCCGCGTCGGACAAAGGCGCCGTTAGCCCTGGCGCGCTGAGCCGAGTTCTTCCCAGCGCTCGAGTGCGGCAAGCAGTTCGTCGTCGATGCGGGCGTGGCGCTCGCCGAGTTCGGCCGCGCGCGATGCGTCGGTGGCGTAGATGGCGCCGCCGTCGAGTTCGAGGATTTCGGTGATGCGCTTCTGCTCGTCTTCCAATGCGGCGATCTGCGCCGGCAGAGTTTCGAGTTCGCGCTGTTCCTTGTAGCTGAGCTTCTTGCGGATCGTGCGGGCAGCGGGTTCCACCGCAGGCGCCGGCGCGGGCGCCGGGGGCGCGACCGGCGCCGACGCGGCCGCGCGCTGCTCGGCGAATTCTCGCGCGCGCTTCGATTGGGTCAGCCAGTCCTGCACGCTGCCTTCGTATTCGCGCCAGTGGCCGTCGCCTTCGAACGCGATCGTGCTCGTCACGACGTTGTCGAGGAAAGTCCGGTCATGGCTGACGAGGAAGACCGTGCCGTCGTAGTTCTGCAGCAAGTCTTCGAGGAGCTCGAGCGTGTCGATGTCGAGGTCGTTCGTCGGTTCGTCGAGCACCAGCACGTTGGCGGGGCGCGCGAAAAGACGCGCGAGCAGCAGCCGGTTGCGCTCACCGCCGCTCAGCGATCGCACCGGCGAGTGCGCACGGGCGGGCGAGAAGAGGAAGTCTGCCAGGTAGCTCTTGACGTGCTTGCGCTGGCTGCCGATCTCGATCCATTCGCTGCCGGGGCTGATGAAGTCCTCCAGCGTGGCGTCGAGGTTCAGCGCATTGCGCATCTGATCGAAATAGGCGACTTGCAGGTTGGCGCCGCGGCGGACCTTGCCGCTGTCCGGTTCCAGTTCGCCGAGGATCAGCTTGAGCAGGGTGGTCTTGCCGGCGCCGTTCGGCCCGATCAGCCCCACCTTGTCGCCGCGAAGGATCGTCCCGCTGAACTTCCGGATGACCGTCTTCTCGCCGAACGCCTTGGTGGCGTCCGTCAACTCGGCAACGATCTTGCCGCTGGCCTGGCCTGAAGCGACATCCATGTTCACGCTGCCCAGGACTTCGCGCCGCGTGGACCGGTTGGCACGGAGCGCCTCGAGCCGGCTGATCCGGCTTTGGCTGCGCGTGCGGCGGGCCTCGACGCCCTTGCGGATCCAGATTTCTTCTTGCGCCAGCAGTTTGTCGGCCTTGGCGTTGATGACGGCTTCCTGGGCCAGTTGTTCTTCCTTCTGGATGAGGTACTGCTCGAAGTTCCCTGGGTAAGAGCTGAGCTTTCCCCGGTCCAGCTCGACGATGCGTGTAGCCACCCGATTCAGGAAGCTGCGGTCGTGGGTGATGGTCACCACGCTTCCCTTGAAGTCGATGAGCAACTGCTCCAGCCATTCGATGGAATCGAGGTCTAGGTGGTTGGTGGGTTCGTCGAGCAGCAACACGTCAGGCGCTGCAACGAGCGCCTGAGCGAGTGCGACGCGCTTGCGCGTGCCGCCAGATAGAGAGCCGATGCGGGCGGTGCCGTCCAGATGCAGGCGATGCAGTGTCTCGTCGACGCGCTGCTCCCAGTTCCACGCGTCGAAGGCTTCAATCTGCGACTGGAGCGCGTCCAGGTCGAGCCCTGGAGCGCCGGACAGGTACTGGTCGCGAATCGCGATCACCGCTGCAAGCCCTGCACTTGCCGCGGTGAACACGTCGGCATCCATATCCAGAAGAGGTTCCTGCGCGACGTAGGTGACGCGCAAGCCCTGCTGGACCTGCAGCGTCCCGTCATCGGGCTTCTCCAGGCCCCCCAGGATTTTGAGGAGCGATGACTTGCCCGCGCCGTTGCGGCCGATCAGGCCGATGCGCTCCGATTCAATGAGAGAGAAGTCCGCATGATCGAGCAGCGGGACGTGACCGAACGCGAGTTGGGCGTCGAGGAGTGTGATGAGTGCCATGTGGCACGAATTATCCGGTCGAGCACTGGATTCTTGGCATATACTCGTAGGCTCGGCTGAGAACGCGAAGGCGTCTCCTTCCAGGCCAGCCCCTCGGGGCCGCCTGGCGAAGTCAAGAAAAAATCCGAGGAAGTTTGACGAGCTTTGAAAAAGCTAGCCATAATCCAAGGCTCAGCAGAAAACGACTCGCTGAGTGGCTCCTGAAGAGGGGGTTGCGGGGAGTCGGAAGAGGTTGAGAAAAAGTCCTTCGGGCTTGACGGGATTGAAAA
>NZ_JASZYR010000021.1 GCF_030316855.1 Variovorax sp. J22P240 | reverse complement strand
TGGCGGCGTGACCTTGCACGACATCATCAACAACAACTTCGCGAAGAAGGCGATCGAGAAGGGCGCCGACGGCATCATCGCCGTCGCTGCGGGCGCCGGCGGCCACGCGGGGGTGAAGAGCCCGTTCGCCCTGGTGCAGGAAATCCGCCAATGGTTCGACGGCCCCATCGCGCTGTCGGGCTCCATCGCCACCGGTGGTGCGGTGCTGGCGGCGCAGGCCATGGGCGCCGACTTCGCCTACATCGGCACGGCCTTCATCGCGACCGAAGAGGCGCGGGCGAGCGCCGAGTACAAGCAGGCCATCGTCGACGGCACGTCCGACGACATCGTCTATTCGAACCTGTTCACCGGCGTGCATGGCAACTATCTCGCGCCGAGCATCGTGGCGGCGGGCATGGATCCGGCCAACCTGCCCGAGGGCGATCTGAAGACCATGAACTTCGGCGGTGGCGATGGCAGCAAGGCCAAGGCCTGGAAGGACATCTGGGGTTCAGGCCAAGGCATTGGCGCGGTCACCGAGGTCGCGAGCGCCGCAGCCTTCATCCGCAAGCTCGAGCGCGAATATAAGCAGGCGCGGCAATGGCTTGCGCTCTAACGCTGCGCTTCAACGGCATGAAAAGGCCACATCAGCTCGAGCGACCTGCCCCCCACGTTTACCTTCTGGACATCACGGGACTGGGCCGCTAGCCGGTGCAAATGATGAGTAGCTTAAGAGGTTGCCCACGACCGGGATGCGACGGGCTGACGGTTGGGCGCGGAGTGGGGTCGATGGAATGCCGCTTTGGATCCAGGGATCGAGTGACTCAAGTGGGCAAAACTCAGCGCACTGCGAACGACCGCTTCCGCGCGAAGCGGGATTTCGGTCGGCGAAGTCGAAGGTCGCTGATGGGCCCTGAACACCATTTCGCGACATTTGGAAGCGGCCCTTCACACGCGACGCCGTTGGTGGTCCGTTGCCTCCAGCGATCCGATCGTGGCTCTCACTCGGATTTCGTAGATGATGGCGGCGAAGGCAGGTTCCAAAGTAGACCGGACGGTGACGAAGAAAAGCGCTGATGTCAGCTTTCGATGGCCGCCGTCATTCGGTACAGAAATCTGAACGACCGTAGCCAGTCTTCTTCTGTCGTAGACCTTCGTGGGTCGGTCGGTGCTCATCGGCCACAACCGGTCGGTCACCAGTGACCGCTCCGGAGCAGGCTGGTCCCCGACCTGCGGTTCGAGAAAGCGCCTTTTGGCGCGTAGGTTCCGATCTTTCCGTCACAAGTGCTTGGTAAACCAATCGAGCGCCGCTTCGCTGCCTTCGTCGAAGCCACCGAAGTAGATGCCGTAGTGATCGATGCCGTCGATGACCTTGTAGTGGACCGGGGCAGACCCTCGCGCCTTCAGGGCGTCATGCGCCTTGCCGCTGTTCTCGCGGATGTCGAACAGTTCTTCGTTGCCCGCGTCGAGCATCAAGGTGGGAATCTGGAGTTTCCTCGCCTCTTCGATCGCGTTGTACTGAAGAAACCGTGCCAGGTGTGGTGTGCCTGCGAGTGGCGGATAGGCATCGATCCCTTGCGGAACCGGCGCGATCGTCCCCCTTGCAATATCAACCGCGCGCTGCCTGGCATGCACGAGCAGCGGCCCCTTGAGAACCGATGCGAGCGAAGCGACCTGAACCGCGAGCACCTTGATGCGGTCGTCGTTTGCGGCGTGATGCACTGCGATGCCACCGCCGAAGCTCGTGCCCCAGGCGCCGATGCGATCCGGATCCACATTGGGTTCTCCCTCGACGTAGTCGACTGCCGATCGATAGTTCTGCAGCCATTCGACAGGATCAACCACCTCGCGGATGACACGGACCTTAGCAACGCCCTCGTTCTTCTCGTCCAACTCCGGAGAGTCGCCGGCGAGGAGGACACTGCTTCCGGACGACGCCCACCCGTTGTAGGTAAAGCACAAGCTCACTATGCCAGCGGCTGCGAACTTCGCGGCATAGCGTTCGCAGGTCGATTTGCTACCGCCCCAGCCGTGTGACAGGACCACAGCCGGGACACGCTGATCGCCGCCGAGCTCTTTCGGCCGATAGATGTCGGCATCCAGCCCGACGCCGTTGCTCCAGATCTTCACGGTGGTGCGCTCGACCGTATCCGGCATCACCAGCGTGGGGTAGGCGAGTTCATTCGGCGACATGGGTCAGTCCACTTTGATGTCGTTCGTTCGGACAATCGATTGCCAGAGCTTGAGATCGGCCGCCACGATTTGCTCGAACTCGGCCGAACTCTTGGGTGGCGGGCTCGACAAGTTGAGCTGCTGCATTCGTGACCGAATCTCCGGATCGGCCAAGACCTTGATGATCTCGCGGTGGAGTTGGCTGACCACAGCGGCCGGCGTGCCCTTGGGCACGAAAACGCCATACCAGCCATCGACCGCGAAATCGACGCCTTGCTCCTTGAACGTCGGTACGTCTGCAAGGCCCGGCGCGCGCGCGGTGCCGGAGTTGCCCAATGCCTTGATCTTCCCGGCCTTGACCAGTGGGACCGAACTCGCGGCATCGACGAACGCCACCTTGACGAGCCCGCCCGCCATGTCCTGGTAAATCTGGGGCATTGCCTTGTACGGCACATGGGGAAGGTCGATCCCGTGTCGATTCTTCAGCCACTCCATGATCAGGTGGCCACTCGATCCGACGCCCCACGTCGCGTAGTTGATCTGGCCGGGATGGGCCTTCGCGTAGGCGATGAATTCAGGCAGGTTGGTGGCGGGAAAGTCGGCCGCCACTACAAGATTGACCCCGCCGGCACCGACCTGCGCGACCGGGCTGAGCTTGTCGAGCACATTGACGGCCAGCGAAGGTTGCAGCGCCTGGTTGATCACCGTCGCGCTGGCGCCGCCGAACAGCACCGAATAGCCATCCGCCTTGGACTTCGCCACTTCGGCCGTGGCCACGAGGCCGTTGGCGCCGACCTTGTTCTCCACGATGATGGGCTGCATCAGCGACTGCGACATGCTGTTGGCGATCAGGCGCAGCAGTACGTCGCCACCGGTCCCGGCGGCTGTGCCGATCACCATGCGGATGGGTCGGGCGGGCCATGCTTCCTCCGCGCGCAACGGTGAGGTCAGCGCCGCGCTTGCCAGGGCCGCCAGCACAAGAAGTCTTGCGAGTTTCATGATGTCTCCGATCCTGTGCGATCAGCGCTCAGGCCGCCTGGGCCATCGGGCTTTGGGCGGCGATCCGTGCCGGATCGGCCGCAGCAGGGGCATGGCCGTTGATGGTCACCCGATTTCCATGCCGGCATGCCGGGAAGTAGTCCCACAAGGCGTGGTGCTGCGTGCAGCGGTTGTCCCAGAACGCGATCGAATTCTGCTCCCAGCGAAAACGGCACTGGAACAGAGGATGCGCGAGATGGTCAAAGAGGAGTCCAAGCAGCGCATCGCTCTCTCCCCGGTTGAGCTGGGGAATGTGGGTAGTGAAGCCGCTGTTGACGAACAGGATCTTCCTGCCGGTTTCGGGATGTACGGTCACCACCGGATGCTCGGTGCGTGAGTAAGCAATATCTACCGGTTTGATGCCATACCCGTTCAACCATGGCTTGGCGCCGTCATGGATGGCAGTCAGGCCTTCCAGGAACGTTTTCATGCTCGCCGACAAGGCGTCGTAGGCGGCATACATGCTTGCCCACAGCGTGTCCCCGCCCACCGGCGGGACTTCCGTCAGGTGGAGCATGCTGGCCATGGGCGGTGCCTGGTCGCAACTCACGTCGGTATGCCAGCTCTCGCCGGTCGCGCGGGTGGAGTTCGCGTCCGCATGAACCACCAGCAACTCCGGGTGCTCCGGATGGCGACTGCGCTTGACCGGGTGCGTGTGGAGGGAGCCGAACTGCTTGCCCAGGCTCATGTGCTGCTGCGGCGACAGCTGCTGGTCGCGGAAGAAGATCACCTGGTTGTCCCACAGGGCTTGCTTGATGCGGGCCAAATCGCCGGGCGCCACAGGCTTGCTCAGGTCGACGCCGAACACTTCGGCTCCGATGGTCGGGGTGAGTTTGCGGACGGTCAGGTTGCTTTCATGGATGGCATTCATTGCTTGTCTCCGATAGGTGTCGTTGGGTGATGCGATGACCGAAGTCTGGCCAACGCCGCTCGAAAACACCAATGAAAGCCTCGGCCGCACGCATTACTCTTTAGTTATGACGACCCGCCGCCCACGAGCGCCCGCACCGGTCAGCGCGCAGGCTTTCTTGCAGCGACATCTCAAGCTGCGCCAACTCCGCCTCCTGGTCTCACTCGACCAGCACCGGCACGTCGGCAGGGTCGCCGAAGCCATGCACCTTACGCAGCCTGCCGTGTCGAAGGCCTTGGCGGAACTCGAGCGCGGGCTCGGGATGGCACTCTTCACGCGGACGCCCCAAGGGCTGCTGCCGACGCCGGAAGGCATCTGCCTGATCCGCTATGCGCAATCCGTCCATGAAGACCTAAACCGCGCCGCCCTGGCGCTGGACTCGATCGGTCAGCCCGAGGTCTGGCGGGTGGCATTGGGCGCTATGCATGGCACCACGCCGGTGATCCCCATGGCGTTCGAGCGCCTGCAACGACAGCGCACGCCGGCGGCTGCTTTCGACCTCACGGTGCAAGAGGGCTCTCCCGACTTGTTGCTGCCTCTGCTGCGCGCGGGAAAGCTGGACATCGTGATGGGCGTGGCACCGGAGCGAAGTGCCGCGGCCGATCTGCATGTCGTGCCGCTCTACGTCGACCCCATGGTGTGGATGGTGGCGCCCAGCCATCCACTGGCTCGCAAGGCCCGACTCACACTGCACGATCTTGCCGACACGATGTGGGTGCTGCCGCCGCGCGTGGCGCGGGTGCGAGCTGTGATCGACGCGGTGTTCCGCAAACACAAGGTGCTCGTGCAGTCCAGGCTGGTGGAGACGGTGTCGTTCGACTCGTTGCTGGGCATGGTCAGCGATCACGGAGCGGTCGCGTTGTCATCGAGACGGCTTGCCCGCAGTGCCGAATCTCGCGGGCTCGTGCACGTGCTCGACGTCGACATGGCTGGCCTGGCCTTGCCGATTTCGGCGATGACCCTGGTGGAGCCGGAGCCCAGTGCCTACGCGGTCGAATTCATCCAGTGTCTGGTGGAAGCTTCGGCGCAATAGCTCGGTCACGGTGCTGCACCGGGAGGCCTGCTAGAGCTCCCGCCATGACTAAACAGTAATGCGCTTGGCCATGGTTTTCATTGGTCTTTTCGAGCGGCGTTGTTCAGACTTCGGGCAACGTAAGCAACGACACCTATCGGAGACAACCAATGAAGCGACACATGACGTCCCCCTTTAACCGCCGCGCCCTCGGAGCTGCTCTGGCCGCGGCTTTCGCCACGCTGGCCGCGCCTGCCGCGTTCGCCCAGACTCCCTCTAACAAGCCGCTTCGCATCATTGCGGCCGGTCCGGCCGGCGCCACCACCGACATCGTGGCGCGGCTTCTGGCCGACGGCCTGCAAAAGGAGTTGAACCAGACGATGATCGTCGATCCGAAGCCGGGCGCCGGCGGCGCGGTGGCGGTCAACGACCTGATGCAGGCGCCGCACGACGGCAACACGGTGCTCATCGCGCTCAATGCGCTGGTCAGCGAGATCCCGCATGTCGTCAAGCTGCAATTCGACATGGCCAAGGAAATCAAACCGATCGCCGAGCTGGGGCGCGCAGGAATCGTGTTGGTGGGTAATCCTTCGGTCCCGGCGAAGAACCTGGGCGAGGTGATCGGCCATGTGAAAGCCCATCCGGGCAAGGTGAGCTATGCCTCCTACAGCGCCGGCACGCTGTCGCATGTGATGGGGCTGCAGTTGAACAAGGCCGCCGGCATCGACATGTCGCATGTCGGTTACAAGGGCTCGACCCTCGCGCTCACCGACGTGATGGGTGGGCACGTGGCACTGATGTTCGACGGAATCCCGACCGCGATCCCAATGATCAAGGCCGGCAAGATCGTGCCCTACGCCGTCAGCCTGCCCCAGCGTTCACCGCTGCTGCCCAACGTGCCGACGTTCACCGAGCTCGGCTACCCGCAGCTTGAGGCGACCGGCTGGCAGGGCCTGTGGGTCACGCCCGACGTGCCGGCCGCAGCACAGAACCGGTTGCGCGAAGCGGCCCTGAAGGTGATGGCGCAGCCCGCGACGCGCGAGCGTCTGAAGGAGTTGGGTCTCGAGCCGGGTCAGCTGCGGTCGCCAGACGAGCTGACGAAGTCGCTGCGCGTCGATTACGAGCGCGTCGGCGCGGTGCTGAAGTCAATCGACTTCAAGCCCGAGTGAGAAAGGGCACGGCCATGCTCGAAAACCTCAAGAAACTCGTCGCGGCGGAAACCGCGCGCACCGGCAAGCGCCGCACCATCCACCTGACCGACGACACGCTGCGCGACGGCCAGCAATGCCTGTGGGCCACCCGCATGCGCACCGAGCACATGCTGCCGATCGCGGAGCGTATGGACCGCGCCGGCTTCCTCTCGATGCAGGCGATCGCGCTGGTGCAGTTCGATGCGAGCGTGCTGTTCCTGAACCAAGACCCATTCGAGCGTATTCGCCTGCTGCGCGAGCGAATCAAGCACACGCCGATGCGCGGCGCGGTGCGCAGCAACCTGATGCGAGGCTTTTTCCCAGTGGCGGACGACATCACCGAGCTCTTCGTTGAACGGCAGATCGCCAACGGCGTCCGTGACATCACGGTCTTCGATGCCTTGATGTGCTCGGACAATCTCGCCTCGAGCATCGGCACGGCCCGCCGGCTTGGCGCCCATGTGACCCTCGGACTCGGCTACAACATCGCGCCGGGCTATGACGACGCCCTGTACGCGAGCAAGGCGCGTGAAGGGGTGGAACGTTTCGGCGTGCAAGGCGTCGCGCTCGCCGATGCGGCCGGCATCCTGACGATCGAACGGGTGCGCACGCTTGTGCCAGCGATCAAGCAGGCCATTGGCGATCGCGCGCGGCTGGAGTTCAACACCCACTGCCTGACGGGACTCGGACCGTTGCTCGCGATCGAGGCTGCGGTGCACGGCGCCGACAGCATCCTGACGGCGGTCGATCCGATGGCAAATGGCAACTCGCTGCCGGCCGCCCAGATGATCGCGCGCAACCTGCGTGAGATTGGCTTTGACGTGGTGGTGGACGACCGCCTGCTTGACGAGGTGGGCGAGTACTTCGGAGCACTGGCTGAACGGGAAGGGCAACCGGTCGGCGTTCCGGCCGAATACGAGCCCAGCCACTACATCACCCAGTACGCGGGCGGCGCGATGAGCAACCTGGAATCCCAGCTCAAGCTCGCCGGTATGACGGACAAGATGCCAGCCGTGCTGGAAGAGATCGGACGGGTGCGCGTGGAGCTCGGCTCGCCGATCATGGTCACTCCCTATCCTGCGATCGTCTCCGCGCAGGCAGTGATGAACGTGCTCAACGGCGAGCGCTACAAGGTCGTGCCGGACGAAGTGAAGAAGTATGTATGCGGCTATTTCGGCGAGCTGCCGCTGCCGGTCGATGAGAACGTCAAGGACCGGATCATTTCCAACGGCTCGAGTGATGTGGCCCTCGTGCCTCCCGTCATCGAACCGGTTCTGCCAGGACTGCGCCAGCGCTACAAGGGCATCGGCGACGATGAACTGCTGCTGCGCTACATGTACGGCGACGAGAAGATCAATGCGCTGAAGCCGACGCCCACGGACGACAGCTACAGCCTCCAGCACCCGGTGGTCGACCTCGTCGACGGCCTGGCCCATCGCCCTCGCCGAGCGCAGGTGCAGGTGCAGGTGGCGGGTAGCGATTTCTCGCTGAGCGCAAGCTAGGGTGGCCACTGCCATCCCCGGGACACCTGTTTCTCACACGGAGATGGCGCTGGAGACTCTCAGCGAGCCTCGTGCGCAAAGTGAATCAAGGATCATCATGCGTAGTTTTAACAAGGTGAAGCTCTACGTAGGGCTTCTCGCAGCATTGCCCTTCGCGTTGGCCGGCTCGAACGCCGGGGCGCAGAGCACCTACCCCGCGCAGCCCATCAAAATGGTGGTCGGCTTTGCCCCTGGGAGCGCGACCGATGTGCTGGCTCGCGTCGTGGCGCAGGGCCTGTCGGAGCGATTGGGCCAACCGGTCGTCGTTGACAACAAGTCCGGGGCCGGAGGGAGTCTTGCAGCGGATGTCGTTGCGAAATCCAAACCCGATGGCTATACGCTGCTGTTCGTGTCGAGTGCGATCGCCGTCAATCCCGCCGTGTATCCGAAGCTCTCATTTGATGTCAACACGGATCTAACGCCCATTTCGCTCGTGGGGCGCGCGCCCGTCGTCCTGCTTGTAAACCAATCGGTCCGCGCGAAGAGCGTGAGCGAGCTTATTGCCGACGCAAAGGCCAAACCTGGCGCTCTGAACTTTGGTTCGTCCGGCCAGGGTGGTGCCGCTCACATGGCCGCCGAACTTTTCGGTATGACCGCAGGAGTGAAGCTGACGCATATTCCTTATCGCGGCAACAGCCAGGCCATCACGGCGCTTCTAGGAGGCGATGTCGACCTGATGATGGACACCCTCATCAACGCAATGCCCCAACTCAATTCACCGAAGATTCGGCCGTTGGGGATCACGGGTGATGCACGGTCGCCACTCGCACCGGACGTGCCCACCTTCCGAGAGATGGGATTGCCCCAGTTCGATGCCAGAGTCTTTTTCGGTGTGATGAGCCCGGCCAACATGCCAAGGACCGTGGTCGAGCGGATCAACAGGGAGATTGCCGCAACGCTGAAATCGAAGGACGTGGCGAAGCGGCTGTCGGAAGCGGGCGGACTGACGCTTGACGGAGGCAGCCCGGAAGAATTCCAGTCCACGCTTCGCAAGGAACTCGCGATGTGGAAAAAGGTCGCCGCGGACGCGAAGGTCGTCGCCGAGTGATGATGACGAATGTGCCCGAGCGTGTGCCTGAGCGCTCAGTAGTCGTCTCTCGGTCGATCAAAAAACATCGGGCGACCGCTTTCGGGCGCTGAATCTTGCGATCTGAACTTCTGCATCGGGCCCGGAATTGCCGTCGAAAGGCAGACCCGGGAATGCCGTTCTGCAGCGATTGCGGTCCTTTCCTGCCGCTCAGTGGACTCATGCTGTGACGCCGAGTGCGGTCATTCAGGCGCCGCGAGCATCCGAGAATCTACGACCGGTCCCAAGGTACTACGGACATCGCCGTGCTGCACCCCTTCACCGACTGCGCCAACCCGGTTTCGAAGCCAGATCGCGAGCGGCCGCTTTTCACGTCGGCGGAGTGGTAGTCCGGGCCCTGAACGCCATTTCGAACAGTGGGAAGCAGCCGTTCCAATGCCGCGCGTTGCTGGTTGTCCGTTGCTTCGAACGCTCCGGTCGCCGTCGCCCACCTCCGATTTCCCCGATGATGTCGGCGAAGGTCGCCTCGAGCACCTGCTTTTCGTCTTGCCTCTGAACCCAGAAGCTAACGATGGCGCAGATAGCGGCCACCACGACGAGCCCACCGCAGCCGAGGGTGAGCACCTCGGGCCGGTTCTTGTTCATCAGCCACAGGCGCATCGGCGCGCCCTGACTTAGTTGCGGAACAGATCGAGAATTCGACTGCGTTCGTCTGAAGATGACTCGGGCGTCGATGGCGAGGTCGCCTCGACGGGCGTTGCGGCGGCCAAGCCCCACGGGCTGGGCCCGCTGCCTGGCGCGTACTCGTCGTAGTACCACTCGCCGCCGCTATGGACCACCCCGTCGGGCGCCTGAAGCTCGGTCACGGGCACGCCCTTGATGGCGGTCTCCATGTAGCTGATCCAGATCGGCAAGCTCAGGCTGCTGCCGGTCTCTTTATCCCCCAGGCTGCGAGGCGTGTCGTACCCCATCCACGCGATCGCGGTCATCGTCGGTTGAAAGCCTGCGAACCACGTGTCGATCGAGTCGTTGGTGGTTCCGGTCTTGCCGTAGAGGTCGTCGCGCTTGAACGCCTGATACGCCTTGGCGCCGGTGCCGCCCTTGACGACGCTCTGCAGCAGCGTGTTCATGATGAAGGCGTTGCGCTGCGGAATGGCGCGGATCGTTTCGTTGAGCAGCGGGCGCTGCGGCTGGACCAGGACCTTGTCCTTGTGGTCCGTGATGAGCGTGATCAGGTAAGGCTTGACGCGATAGCCGCCATTGGCAAACACCGAGTAGGCCGCGGCCATCTGCATGGGCGTGACCGCGCCGGCGCCCAACGCCATGGGCAGATAAGCGGGGTGCTTCTCGCGGTCGAAGCCGAAGTTCGTGATCCAGTCCTGCGCGTAGCGAATACCGATCGATTGGGTGACGCGAAGCGTGACCATGTTGATGGACTTCATGAGCGCCGTGCGAAGCGGTACCGGTCCCGAGAAAGTGCCCCCGTAGTTCTTCGGCGCCCATGCTTCGCCTCCGGGCGTGGGTGCGTCGAAGTAGAGCGGCGCGTCGTTGACCACGGTGGCTGGGGTGAATCCCTTTTCAAGAGCTGCCGAGAAGATGAACGGCTTGAAACTCGAGCCTGGCTGACGCCAGGCCTGCGTGACATGGTTGAACTTGTTCTTGTTGAAGTCGAAGCCGCCCACCAGCGCCTTGATGGCGCCGTCGCGCGGATCCATCGCGACGAACGCACCCTCAACTTCGGGTAGCTGGGTCAAGCCCCACACGTCCTTCGGCGCCTTCGCAAGGCGCACGACCGCGCCGCGACGGATCATGAGGGTGCGCGGAGCCTTGTCCGCCAATCCCGACTGGACCGGCCGCAGCCCGTCGCCGGTGACGTGCAAGGTCTCGCCGTTCGCACGAACGGCCGTGACCTCTTTGGCACTGGCTTTGAGAACCACCGCAGCAATCAGATCGCCGTAGTCGGGGTGCTCTGCCAACACGTCCTCGATCATGTTTGCGCGTGCTTTCGGATCGTCGGGAAGATTGATGAATTTCTCGGGTCCACGGTAGACCTGGGTTCGCTCGTAGCTCATGATCCCGTCGCGCAAGGCCCTGTAGGCGGCCGTTTGGTCGACCGCAGAGATCGTCGTGTAGACCTTGAGTCCCCGGGTGTAGGTGGCGTCGCCATACTGCGCGTAGATCAACTGGCGCACGGTTTCGGCGACGTATTCGGCGCGTAGAAAAGCGGGGCCTGGGGGATCACGCAGCCGAAGCTTTTCTTGTCTGGCCTGCGCCGCCTGCTCTGGTGTGATGAATCCGCTCTCCTGCATTCGGTCGATCACATAGAGCTGCCGTTCTCGTGCCCGCACGGAATTGTTGACCGGGTTGTTGGCGCCGGGTGCTTTCGGCAGACCTGCCAGCATGGCAGCCTGTGCGATCGAGAGGTCCTTGAGCGGCTTGCCGAAATAGGCCTCCGAGGCCGCGGCGAAGCCGTACGTCCGCTTGCCCAGAAAGACCTGATTCAGGTAGATCTCCAGGATCTGATCCTTGGAGAGAAGTTGCTCCAGTTTGAATGTGAGCAGGACCTCGTAGACCTTGCGGGTCACGGTTTTCTCGGAGGTCAGGTACGCATTGCGTGCCACCTGCATCGTGATGGTCGAGCCGCCTTGGCTCTTGACCCGGTTCAGGTTCGCGTATCCGGCCCGCGCCATGCTCTTAAAGTCGACCCCCATGTGGTCATAGAAGCGCGCGTCCTCGGCGGCCAGGACAGCGTCCTTCATCAACTTGGGAATGGCCGAGATCGGCGTGAACTCGCGGCGCTCCTCACCAAATTCACCGATCAGAATGCCTTCCGATGAGAACACCCGCAGCGGAAGCTTCGGTCGATAGTCCTGAAGTTCGGAAATGTTCGGCAGGTTCGGATAGGCGACTGCCAGTGCGGTCAAGACGACGAATGACAGGCCCAGCGCCCCGGCCAGGGCCAGCCCTGTGACCCACAACACCACGCGCAGGAGCCAGGATCGCCAGGATCTTGGAACCAGTTTGTCGGTGTGCCCCGAAAGATGCGATCGGTCGGCCATGGCAGCAAGCGTGAACGGCTCAGTTGCGCAGTGTCGCCGAACTGCCGGCAGAGGCAAGTGGTCCGGAGTTCAGTGAGAGTCCTCCAGGCTCCCGGTTGCCCTTTGGCGTGGTGCGGTCGACGGTGTGCACCACATGGGGGCGCTGCTCTAGTCGTACGACGATTCGCTCAGCCGAATGGCAGCTTTCTGGGCACACCTCGGAATGGCGGTGCCGGCCGTCAGCGGACTTTCCGCCTCAAGGCAGAAATCGCCAAATAGGTGACATTCACCACGCAGATTCAAGCGCAATTGTTCGACCTCGAGCACGCATGATTGAGACTGACGTCCCGAGCCCCATAGACCTTCGCCAGATGTCCGACGCCCGGCAATGGGCGGACGAGGCTATGAAGAAGCGGCCTTGGCGGACCGTGCTTTTCGCCGCCTTCGCCAATGCATTGCGTGACAGCGGCGCGCATCGTGTGCTGGAGCTGGGTTCCGGTCCCGGATTCCTCGCGACGTACCTGCTCAACGAGCGCTGCCGGAGATTGAGTACATAGCACTGGACTTCTCTCCTGCGATGCATCAGCCGAGCTGCGGCACGCATGGAACCTGGCGAGCCGAAATTCGACGCAGACACGGCAAGGCTGATTGCCTCCGCGCGCACCCGTCAAAAGCCTCTACCCGCGAAGAAGACCAGCCCCATAGCCTTTAGAGCGCGTGGAAGTCGCCTCGGATGCGGTCGCCGACCGTGTCGCCAGCCCTGCTTTCCGGCTGGACGTAGTTGTCGCCGATGGAGGCGCACATCTCGACGATCAGTTTGGCATAGTCCACCATGTTCTGGTCGAGTGGATCGCCGTCGCGGATCAGCCCGACCTGCACAGCCGCCTGCTTGAACAGTTCCGTAGGGTCGCGCGGGCCGACCGGTTCCTTGTCTTCGTCTTCGTTGACGTAGGTATAGAGCATTGCCAACTCCTATGAATGTGGCCTGGAGCCAGCATACCGCCGCAGACCGGACAAGGTACTGCGGGGGCGCGGCCGCGGCAGGCGGGGTCTATAGGGTGCAGGTCGGGTTTGAAAGGCAGGATCGCAATGGCGAAATCGAACGCGGGTGCCCCACGCTAGAGGTCTCGATCGACAAGACGTTTTTCCAAAAGGGCGGGCGATCGCCCGTGGAGAGCTCCGACGCCCCTCTTTTCAGATCGCCGTCGGGCGAGGCCGGGCGGTTGATCATGCGGGCCGCCGATGCTTCGCCCAGTTCCTCGAACCGCGGTTCCTGAGAGCCCTTCGGCGCCGAGCCTCCCGGCCCCGAGGTGATGCCGCTCGCCTTGAGTCAAGCCTCCAGCGCTTCGGCGGCTGTTGAAGACGCCGAATGAGGCTAGCCAGCTGAAGGCATTTCCGTCTTTGTGGTGTCGGAGCCTCCGCTGGCGCCGGGTGACCCCCGGGGCTGGCACAAGCCGCAGGCAGCAGATGGAGTGGGCGGTGGTGATCACGTCTCGGCGCTTCATGACGGCCGTCATTCGAAGGTGACGTCTGTGTCGTCAGCACGCCGTTGCGCAGGTTCGCCGCCCTGCCGTGGTGAACAGAATGCCGGGACCCCCTGCGTCCATCGGGTGTCCCTTGCCTCGGAAATCGGAAGATGGCCTGAAGCTGCCGATGGCCGACCCAATCGAAGGACGCCGGCCCGCCGGTGCCCCGGCACGCGCCGGATCTTGAGCTTGGTGGACACATTCAATGGCCGCACCATCCCGCAGAACTGAGGGGGCCCTTCGACGCCAACTTGATCGCCAGCGGTACGTCGAGCTCCCAGGCAATGTTTGGCCCCGACCTTGCTTCAGGATCTCTCCTGGAAAAAATGGTTCTTCAGCAGCGGCTCGCTGTTGGCACCCGACTGAAGGCCTGCGTTTTGCGGATTGAGCCGGTCCCTCGGACCGCCCTCGCCAGCATAGCCGCTTGGTTTGGCAGGCCAGGCGGTTGTGGCGCCCCAGCCCGTACCCGGCGAATGGCGGGCCCGCCGGCGAGGCGCCTCCGCGCAGATGCGCTTGAGGCTGGCTGGAAGTCATGCGGGACCACGAGCACGTCCGTGTGCGCATCGCGCAGCACGCGCTGCGCAACGCTCTCGAAGAGAAGGTCCGAGAGCATGGACGACGGCTGCTTGCCCACCACGATGAGGTCCGCCCCCGTGTGCTGCTGTTGGACGAGAACCTGGCGCGCGGGGTCACCGTAACCGAGCGATGAGAGCAGTCGGTTGCGGCGTGCGTCGTACGAATCGGCCAACGTAAGCATCCGGTCGCGCGCGTAGCGCCGGCACTGCTCGCGGTAGGCCTTGATGGCCTGCTCCGACACCTGGGCATAACGGAGCTTCCCTTCGTGCGCCGCGGTGACCGCGTGGAACAGCTCCACCTGTGCCGTCGTGTTGAGAGCAAGGACAAGGTCGACCAGTCCCCGGGACGTTTTCGAGAAGTCGACGGCGACCACGAGGCTCTGGTACGGGCCATCGGCTGGGCGCCGCACGACGAGGACGGGACGCTGGCACTTGCGCACGATTCCTTCGACTGGCTGGCCCATGAGGAACGAACGCACGCCGCGCATGGGCTCGGTGCCCCAGATCAGGAGGTCCGCACGGTGCGTCTCGGCAACGACGTCCGCAACCTCAAAGGCAACCTTGTTCAGCGTACGCACCTGGATGTCATGGTGTTGACCCAATTGCAGCGCGTGGTGTGCCAGTCTGCAGGCCGCATCCGGAGGTGGCGGCTCTCCGGGCGGTGCGAGGTAGATGAGTTCCAGCGTTGCTCCGTGCTCTGCGCAAAGCATCCCGGCGCGAGCGAGGCTGTGGTCGCCCAGCGTGGAAAAGTCGGTGACTGCAAGGATGGAGTGAGGGGTCATGGAAAACCTTTTGAGATGGCTGGCGCCTGGCGTCCGGCGTCGGCATGCAGCAGCGCCGGAACCTGCGGGCAGGAGAAAAAGGCAGCTCGTTCGTGAGCCGCAGCGGACCAACACCTTTTCGTGCAGCTACTTGGAGTAGTCGCCCGTCGCTTCGGGCTGGTACTGAATAGAGGCGATTTCGGCCGTGCACTCGTCGCCGTTCGGCGTGTGCCATCTCGCGACATCTCCGGTTTTCAGCCCAAGCAGGCTGTTGCCGACCGGCGAGAGAACTGACACGAAACCTGCGGCGGGCTCCGCATCGCCGGGATAGCAAATCGTGAGCATTTGGCGCCGGTGCGTGGCGACGTCTACGAGCTCGACGCGCGAGTACATCGTCACGACATCCGCGCTGACCGCACGGGCGCTGGTCACGTCCGCGGTCGCAAGAAGGTCCGAAAGCGTGGACGAAACGGGTCCAAGTTTCGTCAGGCGGGTGAAATCAAGTTCGGTGAGCGTGCGCTCGCCGTGTACAACTGCATGCATGGAAGCACTCCATCGAATGCGGGCGTCGCCCACGAAGGACGGCAGCCGCTACCGCGCGAGGCTTGTGCCCGGCGGTGGAGGGATGCGCTGAAAGGGGAGAGAGCGGACCGCCGGGCTTAGGACTGTGCTGGCGTCAGCTGACGATGCACCTTCTTTGCAGCCGCACGCGCGTACGTCGCTGCGAAGAGCAGCGAGGCCAATGCAACGTGGGCGCAAACAAGGGTGATGGTCATGCGGCTAGTCTAGGCCAGTGTGCAATCCATAGGCAAGCAATGGCCTCATGCTTCTTGCCAGATTGAACCTGCCGCTGCGACCGAAGCCGGGCATACCGGTCCCTAGGCTGCGCCGATCGAACGGCCACTCATGGAGCCATTCGCATTTCGCCATTGTTCCGCTGTGAACGACGCGGGTTGAGGTGGTGTGCAAACGGTCGGCTCTCCACGATGCAAGACCTGGGACGCGAGCGGCACGCGAGGTGCCGTGCGCTTGTGGACGCATCACTGCAAATGCGCTTTGCCTTCCCATATCGTGGATCACCCTCTTCTTGCTGAGGTGGCCGCGCATGCCAGCGGAAAGAAGAAAAATGGATGCATCGCGCACATCAGCGTCATAGCTGCAAGAGGCGGCGTCGCATACAGCGCCCTGAGGTTGAGCCTTCGCTCACGCTCGAAGGATTCGAACAGGAACCAGTTAAGGCGTTCGTACTGGGCGAACGGCGCCCACGTGAAGGGGGTCGATGGCAAGAAAACTGTCGGCATGCGGGTTCTCCTCGCCGGCTAGTAACGGACGAAAGTTTGGCGGTACTGAACAGCCTGTGGAGGGCCTCAACGAGAGCCCTGGGCGCCTCGCCACGCACCAGCGTGGGAAAGCGTCTCTGTGGCGGAATCGCTTTGTGGCTCCTTGGCACGAGCATCCCCATGCCGCCGAAAAGGACCGGCTTGAAAAGAAGCAGTTCGGGAGTCGAAACGGTAGGCGGGAAGGCAAGACGCGTGGCCTACCGCGTCAAACAAGAAAGGCAGATACGCCTTGACTGATGCGCCTCCAGACGATCGAGGTCGTGCCATGCTGAAAATCCGACGAACACGTCATGTCCCACCTTGCAGAGCTTTGTACTTCATCAATGGAAGGCAGGCTTGTCGACACGACGCCCGAGTACGGAAGATGGGGGTAGGCCATGAACAAACCATAGCAGGGAAGTGTTCGAGCCTCAATGCGGTGAGACGAGTCGCACTGGGACGTAGGGTCAATCGCTGCGCACGCCAGCGGCGCGGTTCATTGCACCGGCCGTGACGACCTTGGCGCCGAGCGCCATCGCCTTTGAAATGTGAGGAAGGACTTGGGATGCGCATGTTGGGCCTGCAGCAGTCCCTTGGCGCGACGCGCGGTGAAAGCCTGAAGGTTGCGATCTGCCTGCATACCTGCCGAGTGGCGGGCGTGGCGCGCGAGCGCTGAGGAGCGCTACCGAGATCGAATTCCGAACATCAAAGAGTAGTGCTGCCCATGCAACCCGCCCATCGGTTTTCGCTCGGCACAGATCCAAGCGCTGCGCGAGCCCGTATATCTGCCGGCGGCACATCTCCCGTGTCGATGCAAAGGACGCAACATGTCAGCAAACGCGGCCCGCGCGATCCAATGGGTCGAACGCGGCCTGGTGCCCGACGCGATCGTCAGGCGGGGCATTCGTCGCCTGGTGAAGCACCGGTTGTCCGAACTGCGAAGCGGCGATCCGACCAGCAACGCCGACGCCACGCAGGAATTCGTCGACCGCATGCGCAGCGCCGAACTGGCGCCCCTGCCGACCAAGGCCAACGAGCAGCACTACGAGGTACCGGCCGCGTTCTTCGGCGGCGTGCTTGGCCCGCAGCGCAAGTACAGCAGCCGCTATTGGCCGGAACACGCCACGACGCTGGCGCAGTCCGAAGTCGCAGCACTGGAACTGACGTGCGAGCGCGCCGGTCTTGTCGATGGCCAGAACGTGCTTGAACTCGGCGGCTGGGGCTCGCTGACCTTGTGGATGGCGAAGCGCTACCCAGGAAGCAGGATCACGGCGCTGTCGAACTCGGCCTCGCAGCGTGAACACACCGAGGCCGAGCTTGGCCGCCGCGGCCTGACCAATGTTCGCGTGGTCACCTGCGACATCAACGGCTTCGACACCGCGGATCGCTTCGACCGCGTCGTCTCGGTCGAGATGTTCGAACACCTGCGCAACTGGCAACGCGCCTTCGCCGGCGTCGCTCGCTGGCTGCGCCCCCCTGTGGGGCATCGTCTGCGCGCTGGGCCTTGCGACCGGCGCTGGTCAGCAGGTGCGTCATGCCGGCGCTGATGCGGATGGCGCTCGAAGGCCTTGCGTGGTGCACGTCGCTCGGCCTGCTGACATGGGTCGCCAGCCTGGCCCGGCAAGACGCCAGCCTCGCGGACAGGGTATGGCCCGCACTGATCGGCGGAGCCGGCCTGCTGTATGCGCTGCGATGGCCGGCGGCCGACGCGCGCGGCCTTTGCATGGCCGCGCTGGGGTTCGCATGGGCGCTGCGACTGGGCATCTTCATCACGCAGCGCAACCGCGGCCATGGCGAAGACCGGCGCTACCGCAAGATGCGCGGGCGCAACGCACCGCACTTTGGTCTGAAGAGCCTCTACCTGGTCTTCGGCCTGCAGGCGCTGCTCGCGTGGATCGTGTCCGCGCCGCTCCTTGCCGGCATTGCCGGAGGCCGCGCGTGGAACTGGGTCGACGATGCCGGCATGTCGGTCGCGGTTTCAGGCATCGTCTTCGAGGCGATTGGCGACGCCCAGCTGTCGCGCTTCAAGTCCGATCCCGCCCACGCCGGCCAGGTGATGGACCGTGGACTCTGGCGCTTCACCCGACATCCCAACTACTTCGGCGAAGCCTGCGTCTGGTGGGGCCTGTGGCTCATGGCCATGGCGGGCGCGGGCTGGACCGCCGCTTGGAGCGTCGTGTCGCCCGCGCTGATGACCCTGCTGCTGATCAAGGTCTCGGGCGTCGGCCTGCTCGAAGAGAACATCGGCGAACGCCGCCCCGCGTACCGTGACTACATCGCGCGAACCAACGCCTTCGTGCCCGGCCCGCCGCGCAGGAGCCGACGATGAGGCACATGCCGCAGTGGTGTCGAGCCCCGGCGCTGTGCGGAATCAAGGTGCTGCAGGCGGCCGCGGCGGCCACGAGCGAATGGAACTTCCGCGTCTCCCTGGACGGCACGCCGATCGGCGATCACCGCGTTGTCCTCGCCGCTTCGTATCGCCGTGCAAGCCACCCAGCCCGCGACGTTCCCAACAGGAGCCTTCATGACCATTCGCCAGTTCGCCGTCGCCTATGCCGCCATGGCGGTGGTCTTCCTGGCGCTCGACGCCATCTGGCTCGCCACCATGGCCGAGCGGCTCTACCGCCCGGCCATCGGACACCTGATGCGCGATCGCTTCGCCTTCGGGCCGGCCCTGGCTTTCTACGTGATCTACGTCGCCGGCGTTGTCGTCTTCGTCATTGCACCCGCGCTGGCCGAGCGGCGATGGCAATCCGCGCTTGGCATGGGCGCACTGCTGGGACTGCTGGCCTATGCGACCTACGATCTCACCAACCAGGCCACGCTCAAGGGCTGGCCTTGGCGCATCACGCTGGCCGATCTGTGCTGGGGCAGTTTGGTCACCGCGGTCTCGGCGGCGGCGGCATGCCGGATCACCCTGGCTTTCGGCGCGCGGGGGCACTGAGGGTCAGCCCTCACATGCCGATCAACGCCCAGGGTGCGCGCCACGGCGCCGTCGAACAGCATGCGGCCTTCGATCGAGGCCAGGCAGATGCATTCGCTGTCTGCCTGCACCACCGGCTGATGGTGGATGCCGCCGTCGGCCTGGTCGAAATCGCCGGTCCCAAACAGCGTACGCCCGTCGTGGAAGGAACCGTGCAGCACCTGGGTGAGTTCCGTTTCGCTGTGGGTATGCCATGCCAGCTTCATGTCGGTGCCGGTGCCGATGCGCAGCAGGAACAGCTTGGCCTGCGGGTAGGCCGCTCTCCGTCAATGGCTGTCAGACGGTGGTCATGCGGGGTCTTACGCACCGCCGCACAAATTGGATCACAGCGAAATGTGAGCAAATCCAAACGCGCATCAGCCGCGTAGAAGGAGCACCATGGCCATCGCCCCCATCTTCTCGCCGAAACACCCGTCGCCGCCGCGATCCCCCGATGGCCGCGGCACGCTCGACGTTGCAGTCATCGGCAGCGGCATCTCGGGGTTGTCGGCGGCGTGGCTGTTGTCGGCGCGCCATCGCGTCACCGTCTTCGAGTCCGACGGCCGGCCCGGCGGCCACAGCAACACGGTGGACGTGCCGGCTGCTGCCGGCGCTTTTCCGGTCGACACCGGCTTCATCGTCTACAACGAGGCCGCATACCCAAACCTCACGGCGCTGTTTGCACATCTCGGCGTCGAGACCGAGGCCTCCGACATGTCCTTCGCGGTCAGCCTGGACCAGGGCGCGCTGGAATACAGCGGCACCGATCTGCGGGGCCTCTTCGCGCAACCGGGCAATCTGCTGAAGCCGCGCTTCTGGTCGATGTTGCGCGACCTGGTCCGGTTCTATCGCCAGGCGCCGGTCGACGCCGAACGCATGGGGCTGATGCCGCTGGACGCCTATCTGGACCGGCGCGGTTACGGCCGTGCGTTCCGCGAAGACCATCTGTATCCCATGGCGTCCGCCATCTGGTCGACTCCGGCTGCGCACGTCGGGGCCTACCCGACTGAGGCTTTCGTGCGCTTCTGCGAGAACCACCAGCTTCTGCAGCTTTCCGGGCGTCCGGCCTGGCGCACGGTCAAGGGAGGCAGCCGCCGGTACGTCGAGCGCCTGATCCGCGGCCTCGCGCAGCCTTTGCGGCTCGACTGCGCCGCCGTCGAGGTCCGCGCGGGTGCCGACGGCGTGCTCGTGCGCACGGGACGGGGCGAGCAGCCCCAGTGCTTCGACCAGGTGGTGATCGCCACCCATGCCGACCAGGCTCTGCGCCTGCTGCCCGACGCCAGCGTGGACGAAGCGCGACTGCTGGGCGCGTTCGCGTACAGCCGCAACCATGCCGTGCTGCACCGCGACCCGACGCTGATGCCGCGGCGCCGCGCGGTGTGGTCGAGCTGGAACTACATGGCGAATCGCCGCAGCCAGGACGCGCTGTGCGTGAGCTACTGGATGAACCGCCTGCAGCGCCTGCCGGACCCCGCACCGCTCTTCCTGACGCTCAACCCCACACACGCGCCGCACGCCGAGCAACTCATCCGCACCGAGATCTACGAGCATCCGATCTTCGATGTCGCTGCCATCCGGGCCCAGCAGGAACTCTGGTCGCTGCAGGGTCGGCGGCGAATCTGGTTCTGCGGTGCCTATTTCGGCTCGGGCTTCCATGAAGACGGCCTGCAGGCCGGATTGGCGGTGGCCGAGGCGCTCGGCGGCGTGCGGCGGCCCTGGCGCGTGGCGAATGAATCGGGCCGCATCCGCCTGCATGCGCCGGTGGCGATGGTTTCATGAGCAAGAACTCGGCCCTCTACAGCGGTAGCGTGATGCACCAGCGGCTGCGGCCGGCCCGCCATCGGCTGCGCTACCGGGTGTTCTCGCTGCTGGTCGATCTCGACGAACTGCCCGCCCTCGCGCGGCGGCTGCGGCTGTTCTCGCTCAACCGCTTCAACCTCTTCAGCCTGCATGAACGCGACCACGGCGCCGGCCTGGAGCGGGGCCTGCGCAGCCATGTGGATGCGCAACTGCACGCAGCGGGGCTCGCAACAGGCGGTGCCATCCGCCTCCTCAGCATGCCGCGCATCCTCGGGCATGTCTTCAATCCGCTGAGCGTCTACTTTTGCCACCGTCCCGACGGCCCGCTGCAGGCCCTGCTCTATGAAGTCAACAACACCTTCGGCGAGCGGCACAGCTACCTGATCGCGGTCGACCCGGCCATGCACGAGGGCGAAACCATCGTGCAGTCCTGTGCCAAGGGCTTCCACGTGTCCCCCTTTCTCGCGCTCGACATGACTTACCGTTTTGGCATCGATGCGCCGCACCCCGACCGGGGTGTATTGCGCATCTCGATCACCGCCAGCGATGCCGACGGCCCGGTGCTCATCGCTTGCTTCGACGCTCGGCGCCGCGTGCTGGACGACAAGGCGCTGGCGCTCGCCTTCATGTCGCATCCGCTGCTCACGCTGAAGGTGGTGGTCGCGATCCATTGGGAGGCCTTGCGCCTGTGGGTCAAGGGCGTGCGTCTGCATCCGCGACCGCCCCCGCCGCTGGACGCGATGACGATCATCAAGCGCAAGAATCCATGAACAGTTCTTCAACCTCCAACGCATCGTCGCAGCCGTTGTTGCCGGCCGGTCGTCCCGGCCGCAGGGTGACCGTCCTCTGCGCGTCATGGGCGGGCTGGCCGTTTCGCCGCTTGCTCCAGCGCGTGCTGCGCGGAATCCAGTGCGGAACCCTCGTGGTCGAGCTACCGGACGGCGAGCGCGCCGAGGGCCGTGGCGCGCTCGCGGGCCCGCAGGCCTCGATCGTCCTGCATTGCTGGCGCCCGCTGGCGCGGATGCTGCTGGAGGGCGACACCGGCCTGGCCGCGTCCTACCGCGACGGCGACTGGTCGAGCCCCGATCTGCCCGCACTGCTCGAATTCGGTATCCGCAACGAATCCGGCTGGGGCCGCGCGCTCGACGCCTCGTGGCCGGTTCGCTGGCTCGGCCGACTCTTTCACTTCGCGAACCGCAATTCCCGACGCGGAAGCCGCGAGAACATCGCCTTCCACTACGACCTGGGCAACGAGTTCTACGCCCAATGGCTGGATCCCGAACTGATCTATTCGAGTGCCCTCCATGCCACCGGCAACGAGTCGCTCGAGGAAGCGCAGGCACTCAAGCTGCAGCGCATTGTGGAACTCCTCGACCTGAAAGCGCCCATGTCGGTGCTGGAGATCGGCTGCGGTTGGGGCGCGCTGGCGCTGGCCCTGGCCGGTGCCCACGGCACGCGCGTGATCGGCCTGACCTTGTCGGCCGAGCAGCTCGCGCATGCGCGGCAGCGCGTGGCCGACCTGCGGCTGGAAGCACAGATCGACCTGCGCCTGCAGGACTACCGCGACGTGCAGGGCAGCTACGACCGCATCGTCTCCATCGAGATGCTCGAGGCCGTGGGCGAGCGCTACTGGCCCACCTTCTTCGACACGCTGCGCGGTCGACTGAAGCCCGACGGCCAGGCCATCGTGCAGGTGATCACGATTGCCGATGCGCATTTCGAGCACTACCGGACCCACACCGACTTCATCCAGCGCTTCATCTTTCCGGGCGGCATGCTGCCGTCGCCGTCGGCGATGAAGGCGCAGGCCGAACGGGCCGGATTGACGATGGAGACAGCGCTGACCTTCGGCGAGAGCTATGCGATCACGCTGGTCGAGTGGCGACGCCGCTTTCTGCGTGCCTGGCCGGCGATCGAGGCGCTGGGCTTCGACGAGGCGTTCCGGCGGTTGTGGGAGTACTACCTGTGCTACTGCGAAGCGGGCTTTCGCGCCGGACGCGTGGACGTGGGCCTGTACGCGCTGGCGCGTCGGTGATGCAGGACATTCCAGCGGCGCTGCTGGTCGAGGAGAGATGCATCGTCGTTGGAGCGACGTCCCGATCTTCCACCGTGGCCGAGCGCTCGCTGATCGACACCGCGTCCAGGATTCGGCGGTTGACGAAGCGGTGCAGTGCTCGATGGCGATGGCACTGGGCGGGCATCTGAAGGCGAGGTCGCACCCGATCACCGGTTGGCGGAGACACCTCGCCATCCGCGTCCTCTCGGTCTTCACGATCTGCATTCGACAAGCAATGTGGGCCGCTCGAATACAACATCGACTTGCCTGTCGGCGTCAGCTCGCCGCTCGAGCCGATGAAAGTTGGGCGCTCCGAAAGCGGACGGTGGCGAAGTCTCCTTGGATGCGACAAGCATCCTCTGAACCGCGGGCTGCCAACAGGTCGTTGCGAAGCCGCGCCAGGGTTTCTCCTTCACCGGCTTTTCGCTTGTCGTCAGAGCGCTGCGGTTCAGCGAAGCTCGGCCACAGCAGTTCGATTTCCCGGTGGACGTGCTCGGCGCATGGTCGGTCTCATGCCGCGCTATTGCCGCCCCCTGAGCATCAAGCGCATCATCGCCCCACCCATCTGCCAGGCGAGCTCCCGCCGTGCACCGCGCCCTTCGGCAATGAGGAGGAGCACCTATGCAAGCCACCCCGTTGCTCGATCTGGCCATCGTTGGCGGAGGCGTCGCCGGCGTCATCCACCTGCACTACGCGCGCCAGTCGGGCCTCAAGGTGCTGCTGCTCGAAAAGCAGGGCGGCGTCGGCGGCCTCTGGCGCCAGCTTCCGGCGTGGCAAGACATCCAGATCAGCCCGGCCGACTGGACCATCGGCGATCTGCCGCTGGGTGGCCCGAAGCAGCCGCACATCCTCGCCAACATCGAGGCATGGGTCGAGCGCTTCGGCCTCGCCGATCGCATCCGGCTCGACAGCCCGGTGTCTCGCGCGCGTTACACCGGCACCTGCTGGGAGCTCGATACGCCACAAGGCACGGTGCGCGCGCGTCATCTGGTGGCCGCCACCGGTGGCCACAACAAGCCTGCGATTCCCGATGTGCTTCGTCGCGAAAGCGCGGTGCGGGAACTGCATTCCAGCGCCCTGCGCGATCCGGCCGAACTGACCGGTCGCGAGGTGCTTGTGGTCGGCGGCGGCGCCTCGGCCTTCGATCTGCTGGACCTGTGCCTTGAGTACAAGGCGCGCCGGATCGTCTGGGCGTACCGCGGCCTGCGCTGGTTCACCCCGACCGGCAAGCCGAAGATCATCGCCGGCAGCGTGCGCCCCTACGCGAAGATGCAGGTGAACGGCATGACCGTCGCGCAGCAGAACGTGATGATCGGCGCCGACCTGCTGGCCCGCTATGAAAAGTTCGGCATCCAGTCGATCCAGCCCGAAAGGCCGCTGGATGTGCATCAAGACCAGCTTATTCCTGGCCGCGCTCGCATGCTGGCCAGCTTTGGCGAGCTGGAGCGGTATCCGGGCAGCGTCGAGGCCATCGAGGGGCGAGACGTGACGCTGTCGGACGGCACGCGCCTCGCGGTGGACGTTCTCCTGTGGGGCACGGGCTACCACACCGACCTTTCGTACTTCGAAGAGCCGCGTATCGCAGGCATTCGCACCGTCGGCGAACTGGCCTCGCGCTGCGCGTGCATCTTCCGCAGCCTGGATGCGCCGGACCTCTATTTCCCGGGCGTGGGCCTGGACGGCATCGGTTCCGCGCCGTGGGCCTTCATGCTGATGGCACGATCCGTCATGTCGCACATCCGCGGCACGGCACAGCTGGACATGGAGCCGGTCGCCTGCAGGCTCAACCACCTCGACATCGTGCGCTACCTGGCCGAGCGGGACTTCGGCACCTACGCCGGAGAGCGCGGCTGGGACTTCTATCGCGACTTGGCACTGGGCACGCCGGACGATCAGCCCTACCCATTGCTCTGAAGTCGTGGCGCGGCGTTCCTGGGCCTGCACGATGTGGTTGATCGCGAGTTTCCGTTTGCCTCTCCCGCTCCCAGTAAGCCATGCCTGAGCTTCGGTGACGCATAACGAGCCGTTGATACAGGACAATCACGCCATGAACCAGCCACTATGAGCAGCGCGGAGCAGCCTGGACGTCCCGATCCGGATGTGCCCGCAAGGGTTCACCTGGACATGACGACGCTGCGCCTGTTCATCGCGACCGCCGAACTCGGCGGCGTGACGCGCGCGGCCGAGCGCGAGCATCTGGCACCGGCTGCGGCGTCTCGCCGGATCCAGGAATTCGAGGCGCAGTTCGGACTGCCACTATTCCGTCGTCTGCCGCACGGCATGGCGCTGACCGATGCAGGGCGCACCATGCTCGCCCATGCGCGCAACCTGACCCACACCGTCGTACGCATGCAAGACGACGCAGCGGCGTACCGTCATGGCGAGAAGGGCGTGGTCCGCCTGGCGGCACCCAAGTCGGCAGTCATCCAGTTCATGCCGCGTGACATTCAGCGTTGCAGCATCGCCTGCCCGGACGTGCGCATCGACCTGCAGGAGATGAACAGCCAGATCGTCCAGCAATCACTGGCGCGCGGTGTGGTGGACGTGGGGATCTACGAGGCCAGCCTGGGCTCGATCGACCTGCCGGCCTTGCCCTACCGCAGCGACCGCCTGGTGCTGGTCGTGGCGCGCAGTCATCCGCTGGCCACACGCCGCAAAGCGGGCATCGACGACATTCTTTCTTGGGACTTGATCGGCCTGGGCGAGGGCTCAGCTGTATCCATTGCCCTTGAGCGACAGGCCGCAGAGGCGGGCCGGGTACTTCGCATGCCCATGCGGGTGGGCGGCTTCGACAGCATGGCGGCGCTGATCGCGCAAGGCTTGGGACTTGGCGTGATGCCGCAAGCTGTGGCGCGCGCCATTGCGGGCGGGCCGCGTTTCGCGCGGGTGACCATCGAGGGCGAATGGGCAGTGCGCCACTTCGTGCTCTGCCATCGGCCGATGCCGATGCTTTCGCTGGCGGCGCAGAGCGTGCTGCAGGTTCTCGCGGATACGCAAAACGCGAATCCTGAATCGCCGGATTAGCGATGGCGCCCTGAGGTCCCGCGGCCCATAGTCGAGTCTCACAACGAAGAGACAGACACATGCAACGCAGAACCTTCGCAATCGCCGCCGTCGCCTCACTGGCAGCCCCCTGGGTCCGGGCACAGGACCTGCCCTCCGGGCCGATTCGCATCATCGTGGGCTTTGCGCCCGGTGGCGGGACCGATGTGTTGGCACGAACGATCGCCCACAAGCTGTCTGTCCTGTGGAACACGCAGGTGATCGTGGAGAACAAGGCGGGCGCGACCGGCGTCATCGCGGCCGAGTACGTGGCCAAGCAGCCTGGAGACGGCAAGGTTCTGCTGATGGCGCATGTCAACAGCCACGCCATCGCGCCGGCGCTGATGCAGAACGTCAAATACGACCCGCGCCAGGACTTCGCACCGATCACCCTGGTAGGTGTCACGCCCAACATGCTGACCTGCAATGAAACACAGCAGGTGCGCACGGTCGCGGGCGTCGTCGACCTGTGCCGTCGCCAGCCTGGGAAGATCAGCTTCGGATCGTCCGGCACAGGCTCGGCCCAGCACCTGGCCTTCGAGATGTTCCGAATGGCGGCCAAGATCCAGGCGGTGCATGTGCCCTACAAGGGTTCCAGCGCCATGGTCACCGACCTTCTGGGCGGCCAGATCAACTATGCCTTCGACACGATGACGGCGGCCACGCCCTACGTGAAGCAGGGCAAGGTCATCGCCGTCGCACAGACCCGGCTCAAGCGCGCCAAGAGCCACCCCGATGTGCCCACGATGGCCGATTCAGGCTTTCCGGGCTTCGATGCGGCCTCGTGGTACGGCCTTGCCGGACCCAGGAGCATGCCCGCCGCCATGGTCAGGCGCATGAACGAGGACATCAATCAGGTCCTGGCGCAGCCGGACGTTGCGGACAAGCTGGAACAGTTCGGCGCTGAAGACGCCGGCGGCAGCAGCCAGAAGTTCGCCGACTTCATCGTCTCCGAAAACACGAAGTGGGCCAGGGTCATCAAGGATGCCGGCGTTCGTGCCGACAGCTGAAGCCTCCTAGCCCGCATCCCAGATTTACGACAGGAAACACAACCCATGAAGACCGAATCCAATTCACCAGCCCAAGGCGCCTCCCGTCCATTGCCGCTGGCCGGTGTCCGCGTGCTGGACATCAGCCAGGTGATGGCAGGGCCCTACGCCTGCATGCTGCTGGCCGATCTCGGAGCGGACGTCGTGAAGGTGGAGCCGCCTGAAGGCGGCGACCAGACCCGCGGCGCCATGGGCTTCAAGCTCAAGGGCTCAGACAGCATGGGCTTTCTGAACATGAACCGCAACAAGCGAAGCATTGCCCTGGACCTCAAGACCGCGGCGGGGCGCGAGGTGCTCTATCGCATGGTCAAGGACGCGGACATCCTGGTGGAGAACTATCGCCCGGGCGTGATGAAGCGCCTTGGCATCGACTACGAAACGCTCAGCAAGCTCAACCCCGCGTTGGTCTACGCGAGCATCTCCGGCTTCGGACAAACAGGTCCGTGGGCGAGCCGTCCGGGATTCGATCTCATGGCCCAGGCCATGTCGGGCGTGATGAGCGTGACGGGCTATCCGGATGGCCCGCCGGTCAAGGCCGGGGTGCCGGTGGCGGACATCGGTTGCGCGCTGTTTGCCACCTACGCCGTGCTGGCCGCCCATATCGGCGCGAAGGCTTCGGGTCAGGGCCAGTACATCGACGCTTCGCTGTTCGACTCCGCGATGGCGTTTTCGGTATGGGATGTGTCCGAATACTGGGGCACGGGGCGCCAGCCCGAACCCCTGGGCACGTCCAACCGCATGAGCGCGCCCTACCAGGCCATGAAGGCATTGGACCGGTACTTCGTGATGGGCGCCACCAACCAGAAGCTGTGGCAGAAGCTCTGCACCGTCATCGAGCGGCCGGAGTTGGCGCACGACCCGCGCTTTGCGACGGTGGCACTGCGGCTGGCCAATCGCCTCGTGCTCGTCGAATCGCTGGAGCAGTCATTCGCAGCCCGCAGCGCCGAGGCGTGGATCGAGTACCTGCTGGAGGCCGGCATTCCGGCCGGGCCCATCCTGACCTATCCCCAGGCCTTTGAAAGCGAGCACGGCGTACACCGCCAGATGCGCATCGAGATTGAGCACCCGGTTGAAGGAACCATTCCCAACATCGGCTTTGCCGTGAAGCTGCGCGGCACGCCCCAGCAAGTGCGACGTCCGCCCCCGCTGCTGGCCGAGCACACGCAGGAGATCCTCGAGGAACTCGGCATCGATCTGGCGCAGCGCCGGGAACTTCAGGCGAGCGGAGCCTTCGGCGCATGAACGGGCAGGGCTGCGTCACCTTGACCATCCGCGGCGCGGTCGCGTCGGTCACCTTCGACCGGCCGTCCGCGCGCAACGCGATGACTTGGACGATGTACGAGCAGCTGGCGCAGATCTGCACGGATCTGGCGGCCCGTGGCGACGTGCGTGTGGTCACCTTCCGCGGCGCCGGTGGGCAGGCCTTCGTTGCCGGGACCGACATTGCGCAGTTCCAGGATTTCCAGAGTGGCGATGACGGAGTGGCGTACGAGCGTCGCATCGACGCGGGCATCGCCCTGATCGAAAGCCTGCCGATGCCGACGGTCGCGGCGATCGATGGCTGGGCGGTGGGCGGCGGGCTCGTGATCGCCGCCGCCTGCGATTTCCGGATCGGCACGCCGGCTTCGCGCTTTGGCGTTCCGATTGCGCGGACGCTGGGCAACACCCTGTCGATGGCCAATCTCGCGCGCCTCAAGGCGGCCTTCGGGCCAGCGGTCGCCAAACGGATGCTGCTGCTGGCGGAGGTGCTCGATGCCGATCAGGCCGCCGCGAGCGGCTTCCTCCACGACATCTGCCCGGCGACGGAATTGGATGCCTCGCTGGCCGCGTTCTGCGAGCGACTGCTGGCCCTCGCGCCGGTGACGCAGCGCGTCGCGAAGGAAGGGCTGCGGCGCCTGGCCTCGGCGCACCTGCCCGATGGCGATGACCTGGTCCGGCAGTGCTACGGAAGCGCCGACTTTCACCATGGCGTGGAGGCTTTTGTGGCTCGGCGCACGCCCATATGGCAGGGAAACTAGCAAGCCATGCTTGAGCCGGCTTTGCTTGGCTCCAGAGCCGACGCTCACCTCCGCTATCGGATCATCCCGCCGGCTCGGACTCAGACATTCGCTTCAAGCTCCCGACGTTCCGGACCATCTACCCAGCAACGCATCGGCGCGGGCCACCAGCACCGAGCCCGCCCCCTCGCGCTGCCGCGCGCGAGCGGCGGCCAGCGCCTCGATCTCGGCGGAGCGTGCGCCGCAGGCCTCCCCGAGCGCAACGAGGGCGCTCAATTCCAGCCATGTCGCTTGCTGCTGCGCCGCCTCGCGCCAGGCGGAACGCATCGCCTCGTGTGCCTCCACGGGCCGACCGCGGCCGATCTCGATTCGCGCCTGCAGCAGCTGCAGGTCCGGCATGTAGATGCGCTCGCCCATCTTCTCGGCCAGGGCCAGTGCTTGATCGAGCTGCGTCTGCGCCTCGACCCATTGCCCGGCGATCGTCAGCGCTTCGGCCGCGTGGCCGAGAACGCCCGAACGGCCACGCTGAAGGCCGAGCCGGGTGTCGTAGTCGTCGCCGTCCAGGATCAACTGGTGGCCGGCCGCCGGCTCGCCAAGCTGGGCCAGGGCCCAGCCGCGCAACCAGCGCGCCGGCCCCTCGGCCTGCGCCATCGCGTGCTCGTCGGCCATTGCCTGCAGTTGCCCGGCCAGGGATCGCACCCTTTCCGCATGGCCGAGGCGCAGTTCCAACAGCGCCCCGAAGATGAGGGCCAAGCGGCGCGTGGAGGGCCCGAGCCGCGCAGCGCGCGCACCAGCAGCGTCGATCTGCGCCCGCGCCGCGTCCACGCATCCCGAGTGCGACAGGGCTTGGGCGAGCCGGCAGCGCAGCGACACCTCGAGGTCGACCACGGCAAGCGCGTTGGCGGGCCGGTCGCCGAGGCCTTCGGCGCCAGCGATGCCCCGCTGCAGCCATTGCCTGCCTTCGTTCAGTTGGCCCCGGTAGGTCAGCGTGGTCCCGAGCAGATTGCAGGCGGCCACTTGGCGCACGGGGTTGGCCTGCAGTCCGGCCTGGGCCTGGGTGCTCGTGGCGATCGCGATCGCCCGGTCATACTCGCCGGCCGTGAAATGGATCCAACCAAGTTCGATGTCGATGCCGCTCGTGGCGTCAGGCCAGGGCGAATGCAACGCAAGCAGTGCGCGCACCCGCTCATAGTTGGCCAGCGCTTCCGGTGCCGTCACGTTCAGCAACTGCGACGCGGCCACGCGCGGACCGAGCAACGCCATCTCCAGCCGGTCGCGCGCTGCGCCATCGGGGCATTGCGTCAGCAGTGTCAATGCGTGTGTCGTCAAGCGCATCGCTTCGGTTGGCGCGAAATGCCGCAAGGCGCTCTCGGCGGCGTCGGCGTAGTGGCCGATCGCAGCTTCGGCATCGTGGCCAAGTTCGAACTGCAGCGCCAGCTCGGCGGCCATCACGGGGCCGCCGGCGGCGCGTCGGCGCTGTAGCGACGCGGCGACGCGGCCGTGCAGCTGCGCCCGCGTCAGGGCCCCGATGCGTTGGTAGACCACCTGACGGTACAGCGCGTGGCGAAAGGCATAGCGCCCTTCCATCGACCCGTCGGACCGGCGCTCCAGCGCAACCTGATTCAACCATTGATGAGCGCCGGCTAGGTCGTCGCAGATTTCGCCCACCCGCTCGGCGTCGCGCTGTAGGGCCTCGGCGACCGTGGTCGCGCTGAATTCGACGCCGCAAACACTGGCAGCCTGCAACAGATCCCGCTGGGCTGGCGCCAGCCGATCGACCTGGCGTTCGATCACCCCGGCCAGGCTCTCGGGTATCGGTAGCTCGATCGACGCTGCGCGGGCCGGATCGTTCGGCATCCCCTGCGAGACCAGTTCGTCGATGACGTTGACGACGAACAGCGGCAGCCCGTCGGTGCACTGGTGCAGCCTGCGCGCGAGCGCCTCGGGAGCCGGCTGGCCGGGACAACGGCGCGCGATGCAGTCAGCAACGTCGCGCTCGGAGAACGGGTCGAGCAACAGTTCCCGAGCCAGACGGTGCAGGAGCAGTTCGTGGCGCAAGGCCTTCAGCGGATGGTCTTCGGCGATCGCTTCGGCCAGGCGAAAACTGGCCAACCACATCAGCCGCGCCGGCCCACGGCGGCGGGCAATGTGGTCGATTGCGCACAGCGTTGCCTGGTCGCTCCAATGCAGGTCTTCGGTCACCAGCAGCAGTGGGCGCTGCTGCGTGTACTGGTCGAGCAACTCGCCCAACTCGCGCAGCATTCGGGCCTGGCCCGTGCCGACGAGTTGCAGGCGCAGCGTCTCTCGCTCGGCCTCGTTGCTCAGCCAGGGTAGTTGCATCAGCCAGGTCGGCGCCACGCTGCGCAGTAGCGCCGACAGCGCGGCGTCAGCGCGGCACAACGTGCCCAGCGCTTCGAGCAGCGGCAGGTAGGGCTCGCCCGCGCCATGCTGTTCGACGCATTGGCCCAACGCGACCCTGTCCGGCACAAGCTCGGCAATGAGGTGTTCAATCAAAGTGGTCTTGCCGATGCCAGCCTCGCCAGCGAGCCAGACGACCTGCCGCCGCCCGGCATGAGCCTCACGCCAGGCAGCGTGCAGCCAGTTGCGTGCCGCCTGGCGGCCGATCAGCGCTGAAGTCGGCGTGGGTCGGCCGGGTTCCTGCGTTGCCGCGACAACCCGCTGCTGTGCGGCGCCGAGGGGCAAGGCGCGGGCGATGAAGCGATAACCACGGCGCGCCGCGGTCTCGATGTAGCGCGGCTGCTTCGCATCATCGCCGAGCACTGCCCGCAACTCGCTGATCGTGGTCTTGAGCACCGAATCGGTAACGTACTGGTGGCCCCACACCGCGTCGAGCAACGCCTCCTTGCCGACAAGTTGATCAGGCTGGCGCGCCAGTTCGCACAGCACGGCAAACGCTTTCGGCGGCAGCGCTAGCGCTTGCCCACCGCGCGTCAAGCGCGCCTGCCCCTCGTCCAACTCGAACAGGTCGAACTGCAAACGCAACGGCTCGCGGGGATTCACGGCATCGGGCAGTTGTGCGGTGACGCACATTTTGTGGCGCCGTGGGCGGCGCGGCAAGCGGCCGCAGCCCGCGGCCTGACCCCATCCCGACCGAAACGCGACCGCGCGCTGACGACTTCGCGCGCCTAGGCGCCTAGTCTGACAACACGCCGATCAACCCGGCCATGCTCCAGGAGCGCACTATGAACACGATCGCCACCCGCACTACCCCGCAAGCCGACTTCGAATTGCGCTTGCGTCGCTCTTCGACACGGCCGACCCCCGGCCCGACCGCTGCGGAGCGTTCCATGTCGACCCAACCCGATTCGCGGCCGGTGCCTGGCGCCATTGAACCCGAGCCGAACGCCCAGGCCCTTTCGCCGTGGCGCGACGTGGCCCGGGAACTATTCGATGAGGATGGGCTGAGCACGGTGTTCACCCATGCCCGCAACCTGATCACTTGCACGGTGATCATTGCCGCCGGCATGTTTGCGGCCCACCACCCCCTGCAGGGGCAAACGCCGGCGACCTGGACCGTGCACTTCGCCGGTTATGTGGTCACTGCCGTGGGCGTGCTGCTCCTGCTGCTCAACCTGTGCGATGGCTTGCGCAGCCTGGCCAGGCGCCAGCACCCGATGGTTCTTCGCCTGACCATGGTCTTGGCCTATCTCGGGCTGTCGGTGCGCCTGGTGCAGGTGTTCATGCTGTTCCGCTTGCCCTTGTGAGCGCACCGTCGCACCCGAACTTCGATCGAGTCCCAACCGTTGCCTGACGACATCCTCCCCGCACTATCGCTGCCTACAGCAACAGGAGCTTTCGCATGTCACCTCTTCGCCGCCATGTACTTCGCGCCGACGCCATCTTTCTCGGCGTTGCGTCCGTCTCCGGACTGCTGGCCGATCTGATCGGCGTCACCGTCGGTCTCGGGCCGCAGGGCGCCTTCCTGAGCGCGACGCCATCGGCCGCGGTCGGTTTCATCGAGGCGCACGGTCTCGCGTTGATCCTGGGCATGCTGTTCTGGCACGCGGCGCCGGCGCGTTCTTGGCATCTCGCCGCCGCGGCAGTGCACCTGCTGCTGGGAGCCGTCAATCTCGCCTTCTGGCGATTCTTCATTGTTGCGGACATGCTCGCCGTCGGCTATGTCACGACCTTGCTGCACATCCTGTTCGTTCTGCTGCAGTCGTACGCCGTGCTCGACGAGTACGGAGGTACGCGCATGCCGCCACGCCCCGCCGACCGCGGCGCTTGATGCGACGCAACGCCTGGCGGATTCGACATCCTGGCACCGTCATGTCACTTCGCTCATCGTGCAGCGCTTCGCCGCTGTCCCACCACCTTGGCTCAGGCCGGCGCCCTCGAGCCGATGCTCATCCCTTGCGCCGCACCGGAGTCCACCATGCCCTCTTCGACAATCGCCCTTGCCCGCATCGACCAGCTTTCGCACCGCGCGGCGGCCGCAGTGGAAGGCCTGCCCAAGCGCTGGCAGGATGCACTCAGCGATGGGCTCGCCCGACTGACGCACCCGCGCCACGACGACCTGCGGCAGCTCAACGAGCATGCGCTGCGCGACATCGGCCTGTCAGGCTGCGAGTTCGCGTCGGTCGAAGTCGAGTTGTGCGACCTGGCTGGGCCGATGTGCCGCGCCCGTCCGCTGTGAACCTCAACCATGGAGAACCGTGCCTGACCTTGTCTGTCGGCATCCCGTGTTCGTTCACGCCGTGGACTTGGAACACATTCTTGGCCAGGTCGATGCCGACTGTCGTAATCTTCATGGTGGACGCTCCTGTTCGCTTGAGTGGTGACGTAGGAATCTCCACTCTGGCACATTGATGCCGCACGGGTGGGGGCGTCCATACCATTATGTATGGTCCGGGCCAGAATTGGCCATTCGTTGGCTTCGTTGAATCGAGTTCCTGTGCCATGCCGACAGCTAGACGTGACCCGCAGCTATTCTGAAAGCGACAAGAAGCGGCTGGCGGCGGCGATGAGCGAGACCTACGCGCGAACGATGTCCGTGGACATTCGACGAATCAGCGTCGCCATCCGTGAGTTGGGCGCGGGCGGGGCGTGGCGCATTCCATAAATGGGGGACGAGCCGACCCCGGTCTCGATGCTGATGTTGGACGTCCGCAGAGGCCGCCCCGCCGCGTTGCGGATGGAACTGGCAAAGGCGCTCTGCCAGCACTGCATGGACATCCTCGATCTGCAGGAGAACCGACTCAACGTCGAAGCCCTGGGGCTGGTCTGCTTTCCTCGATCCCGATCCCCAGCTTCGACAGCGCGAACAGCGTGTCATCTGGGCCGGGTTCTTCGCCAGCTTTCGGTAGCGCACCTTGTTGAAGCCGAATTGCGACGAGACTCAGGCGACATCGTCGAGGAAATCCGAGTTCGGCGATGCGGACGGGTCGCTGGTGGCAACGGACGATCAGGACGAAATCGCGTGCGAACGGCTGCGTCCACCTCTCGCGAACCTTCGGTCCGGGGTCCGAAGCAGTCGTCCGCTGCGCTCCAAAGCGATCGTCCAGGGCCGGCGAACCGGAGCGCGGGCACCGGCAGTCCTGTCGCCCTCAGACTGCCAGGGTTTCAGCACATCTCGATAGTCTGGCGCAGCAACCCTGTTGGCTCGGCACTCGGTCCGACGAGGATCTCGAGCTCGCCGGCCTCGAACAAGGGCTGCAAGTCCGGCCCGAGGTAGCGCAGTTCGGCTGCCGGCAGGTCCAGCTTCACCGAGCCGGCTTCGCCGGGCATCAATCGCAGCTTCGCGTAGCCCTTGAGTTCCAGCAGCGGCCGGGTGACACGGCCCAGCTTGGCGCGAACGAACAGGAAGACAGTCTCCTCGGCCTCTCGCGCGCCGACGTTGCGCAGGTTGACGCTGATCTTCAGCGTGTCCTGCTCGCGCACGCGCCGCGGCTCGGCCTGAAGCTCGTCGTAGCAAAACTGCCCGTAGGTCAAGCCGTGACCGAAGGCATACAGCGGCGTGTTGTCGACGTCCAGGTACTTGCTCGTGAAGTGGTCAGCGGGATTCTTCGGCCGGCCGGTGGGACGCTGGCCGAAGTAGATCGGCAGCTGTCCGACGGCGCGCGGCCAGCTCATCGGCGTGCGACCGCCGGGCGATACCCGGCCCGTGACCACGTCGGCGATGGCGTGGCCCGCTTCGACACCGAGGAACCACGCAGCCAGCAGCGCATCGGCGTGTTCGGACAGCCAGGGGACGACGAGCGGGCGGCCCGAAAACAAGATCGCGACGACGGGGATGCCGAGCGCGCGCGCACGCGCCGTCACCGCTTCGGCCAGCGCCTGCTGTCGACCGGGAAGCGCGGGCGTGGCGCGGCTCGCCGCCTCGCCGCTCATCGAGGCACGCTCGCCCAGGCACAGCAGGACGGCGTCGACGCCGTCGCAAAGCAGAGCAGCAGCTTCGATGCCGCTTTCGTCGTCGCCCTCGATGGCGACGCCGGGTGCATGGCGTATGTCGGTCTGCGGCAGCGCGGCGCGCAGGCCGGCCAGCACGCTGATGGCCGGCTCGTGTTCACCGGCACCCCACCACGGACCTTTCATCTCGGTGCTTGCATCGGCCAGCGGGCCGATGACACACAGCGCCTTCGCCGCGGCGGGCAAGGGCAGGGTGTCGCGCTCGTTCTTCAGCATGACGACGGCCCTGCGCGCGACGTCGCGCGCCAGCGCGTGCCGCTCGGCGACGACTGCCTCGGGCTCCGGTGTTGCGCCACGGCGGTAGGGGTCGTCGAACAGGCCGAGCTCCTCCTTGAGCCGCAACACGCGCCGCACGCATGCGTCAATCTCTTCGATCGTCACCCGGCCCTGCTCGAGCGCGATCGGCAGACCCTTGCGATATGCGTCGGCCATCATGTCGATGTCGACGCCGGCCTTCAGCGCCAGCACCGCAGCATCGACGAGATCGGCGGCGACCCCGTGCTTGATCAATTCCGCGATCGCGTTGTAGTCGCTGACAATGACGCCGTCGAAGCCCATCTCGCCGCGCAGCCAGCCACGCAGCAAGGGGATGTGCGCTGTCATCGGCACGCCATTGAGATCGGTGAAGGCGGGCATCAACGTCGCGACGCCGGCGCGGACGGCCGATGCGAAGCCCGGCAGATACACCTCGCGCAAGGTGCGCTCGGAGATGTCCACGGCGGCGTACTCCCGTCCCGCGGTGACCGCGCCATACGCGACGAAATGCTTCGCACAGGCGGCTATCGATTCGGCCGACGACAGGTCATTTCCCTGGAAGCCGCGCACCTTGGCCTGCGCGATGCGCGCGTTCAGCCAGGGGTCTTCGCCTGGGCCTTCCGCGGTGCGGCCCCAGCGGGGATCGCGCGATACGTCGAGCATCGGCGCGAATGTCATCGCCAGACCTTCGGCTGCGCCTTCGCGCGCGGCTTCGCGCGCCGTGCGCTCCCAGAGGTCTTCGTCGAAGATGCCCGCCTCCGCGAGCGGGATCGGAAAGAGTGTGCGATGGCCGTGGATGATGTCCAGGCCGATCAGCAGCGGAATGCCGAGCCGTGACTTCTCGACGGCCAGTCGCTGCATCTCGTGCACGGGCCCGGCTCCGACCATGTTCAGCAGATTGCCGATCGTGCCGTCGATGATCGACTGCGTGGAGTCCCCCGCGATCACCGGCCCGGTGACCGTGTAGCCGGAGGCAGTCATCGTAAGCTGGCCCAGCTTTTCGGATAGCGTCATCCGGGCCATGAGGGTGTCGATGCGACTCATAGGAGACTTCGAAGCAGAACCCAAGGGGGCCTGATGATGGCATGCTGCGGGGGGCCATCGGTCGCGTGGCGCCGATGACTCTATGAAACCAAACGTGACACACCAAGTCACGAGGACAGGAGGCGTTCGTGTTGAAGGATGACAGGAACCCAGGGGCACTGGCGGCCCTGCCCGATGAAGCCTTGATCGAGGCCGTGCAGCGCCAGACCTTCCGCTATTTCTGGGACGGTGCGGATGCAGCCAGCGGTCTGGCGCTCGACCGCCGCACGCTCGTCGGCCTCACAGGCGAAGACAGGGCCGACGAGCGGGTCGCGATTGGTGGCTCGGGCTTCGGCGTCATGGCCTTGATCGTCGCGGTCGAGCGCGGCTGGGTCATGCGAGACGCAGCCCTGGATCGCCTGCGGCGCATGCTGGACGCCTTGTTCCGCGCCACGCGCTTCCACGGTGCCTACCCGCACTTCATGGACGGCGCCAGCGGCAGGGCGATCCCGATGAGCCCCAAGGACGATGCGGGCGATCTGGTCGAGACCTCGTTCCTCGTCATGGGTCTGTTGTGCGCGCGCCAGTACTTCAGTGAGGACACGGCTGCGCAGCGCCGACTGCGAAGCGACATCGACACGCTGTGGCACGACGTCGAATGGGACTGGTTCACCCGGGGCGGACGGGATGTTCTGTACTGGCACTGGAGCCCGAACCACGGCTGGGCGATGAACCATCCAGTGCGCGGCTGGGACGAGTGCCTCATGACGTACCTGCTGGCCGCGGCCGCGCCGCGCCATGCGATCGATCCGCGGGTCTACCACAGCGGCTACGCGGCGGGGCGGGGCTTCGTCAACGGCCGGTCGTACTATGGCATCGAGTTGCCGCTGGGCATGCCGTACGGCGGCCCGCTGTTCTTCACGCATTACTCGTTCTGCGGCCTCGATCCGCGCGGCCTGAAGGATCGCTACGCCGACTACTGGGATCTCAACTGCCGCCACCTGCGGATCAACCGCGCGCACTGCGTCGTCAATCCGCACGGCCACCGTGGCTACGGCGAAACGTGCTGGGGCCTGACCGCCAGCGACGACCCCGACGGCTACCTCGCGCACGCGCCGGACATCGACAACGGCACCATCTCGCCGACGGCCGCGCTGGCCAGCCTGCCGTATGCGCCCGCCGAGGTGATGCAGGTGCTGCGGCATTTCCTCACCGTGCATGGCGCGCGACTGTGGAGGGACTACGGCTTCGTCGATGCGTTCTGCGAGCAGCGCGACTGGTTCGCAGAGACCTATCTGGCCATCGACCAGGGCCCGATCGTCGTGATGATGGAGAACCATCGGACGGGCCTTCTGTGGAAGCTGTTCATGAGCGTGCCCGAAGTGCAGGCCGGGCTGCGTGCCCTGGACTTCAGCAGCCCGCATCTCAGGGCGCCTGCACCGTGACCTTCAGCGTGGCGAGCCAGCAAGACCCGGCTTTCGAGTCCTGGCTCGAAGCACAGCTCGGCCATTCGACGCGTGGGATGCTGTCCAGCGTCTCGCCGGTGTCGATCGTCAAGCATCGCCCAGGCTTCGGTCAGACCGTGCGTCCGATCGCCGGCGCCATCGTCGCGTCGCCCGTACTGGGCGGCTACGACCCGGACCCGGACTACTTCTTTCATTGGTTCCGCGACTCGGCCGTCGTCATCGATGCACTGCGCCTGCTCTACGTCGACCGACGCGTCGGCGACGAAGCCCTGCAGCATCTGCGCGACTTCACTCGCTTCAGCCTTGACTTGAACCGACTCGACGGCCGCGCGATGGCCGCGGTGCCGGACCGCAGGGCGCGCGTGATCCCCGAATTCCTGCAGTACCTGCGCGAGGACCTGGACCTCGCGAGCGCCTACGGCGAGGCCGTTGCCGCCGAGACGCGGGTGAACCCCGACGGAACGCTCGATGTCGCCCGATGGTCGCGCCCCCAGCACGATGGGCCGCCACTGCGCGCACTGGCGCTTCTGCGCTGGGTGGACGGCGGGCACCTCGACGCGGCCCTGTTGGCGGAGGTCACTGCCCTGATCCGCTTCGACATCGACTTCACGCTGCGTTACTGGCGCGAGCCGTCGTTCGACATCTGGGAGGAGGAAAGCGGCCATCACTACTACACGCTGCGCGTCTCGGCGGCCGCGCTGGCCGAAGGCGCAGCTTGGCTGCAGGGCCTGGGCGACACGGCGCAGGCGCAGCGCTGTCGGGAGGAGTCGCGGGCCGTGCTCCGCCTGCTTGACGACTTCTGGGTCAATGAACATGACGACCGGTCAGACGATCGCGACGCGACCCGTGGCTACTACCGTTCACGCGAGCTGGCGGACGGCAGTCCCAGTCCGAAGGCGTTGGACATCGCGGTGATCCTGTCGGCGATCCACAGCCTCGGCACAGAGGTCAGGCATTGCCCGGCCGATCCACGCATGCAGGCCACGCTGGCGCGACTCGACGCGCTGTTCGATGCGATCTATCCGATCAACCACGCCCGTGCGGCCGGCCGTGGCCCGGCGATGGGCCGTTACGCCGGCGACGTGTACTACTCCGGCGGCGCGTACTACTTCTCGACGCTCGGTGCCGCCGAGTTCTGCTTCCGCGTCGCGGCGCTGGGTGGCAATGCACCCCGTTGGCTTGAGCGCGGCGACGCCTACCTGGCCACCGTACGCGCCTACACGCCGGCCAGTGGTGATCTGTCGGAGCAGTTCGATCAGCGCAGCGGCGCGCAGACCTCGGCAAAGCAGCTGGCCTGGAGCCACGCCGCGTTCATTTCGTGTGTCTCGGCGCGCCGTATCGCGGCCACCGCTTGTCAGGCGTCGCAGCGGTGATGAGCGCAACGTCGCAGAACGATGTCGAGCCGGTTGCGAGGACCGGCGTCTTCCGTCAGGTTCGCGAGTTGCTCGGCGCCTTGCGAGTGTCGCCGGTCGGGAAAACGCTGGTCGCGCTGATGAGCGGAATCGTCGTGGTCATCGCGCTCACGGCGTATGGACAGCTCGAGCTCAATAGCTGGAACAAGCCGTTCTACGACGCGATCTCACGTCGCGACCTGAGCGACTTCATCGTGCAGGTCGGCGTCTTCGCGGTGATTGCGGGCGTGCTGTTGGTCTTGAACGTCGCGCAGAGGTGGCTGGGCGAAACCTTGCAACTGAAGTTGCGCGATGCCGTGGTCAATGACCTCGTGGGGCTGTGGCTGCATCCGCGCCGGGCGTTCTGGCTTCAGGCCAGCGGACCCATGGGCGCCCACCCGGATCAGCGCATGCACGAAGACACGCTGAAGCTGTGCGACCTGTCGGTCGCCCTCGGCGTGGGTCTGCTGCAGGCAACGATTCTGTTCGGCAGCTTCGCGAGCGTGCTGTGGGTCCTCTCCAAGGACTTCAGCATCTTCTACGACGGCCAGGACCATGTCTTGCCGGGCTTCATGCTGTGGGCGGCGATTGTCTATGCGGTCGTTGGCTCGCTGATGACCTACTGGGTCGGCAACGGCCTGATCCTGCGCAACGCCGAGCGCTACGCGCGCGAAGGCGAATTGCGCTTCTCGCTGACCCGCATCAACGAGCATCTCGACGGCATCTCCCTGGCCGGTGGCGAGGCCGACGAGAAGCGTCGCGTCGCCATGCATTTCGGCGACGTCTTGCGCGCCACATCGCGCGTGGTGCTCGGGCTGACCAACCTGACCTGGGTCACCGCGGGCTTCGGCTGGGTCACCATCATCGCGCCGACGCTGGTGGCCGCACCCCTCTACTTCTCGGGGAAGGTTTCGTTCGGCGGCTTGATGATGGCCGCCGCCGCCTTCACGCAGGCGCAGTCGTCGCTGCGCTGGTTCGTCGACAACTTCAGCATCATTGCCGACTGGCGCGCCACGCTGCTGCGTGTCGCCGACCTGCGTCAGATGCTGGCGTCCGATCTGGAGGCACAAGCGGGCGGCAGCCGCATCGCCTACGAGGAGAGCGAAGCCGGAACCCTCTCGATCGAAGCGCTCGAGGTTCGCGCCTGGACCGGGCACGATCGGCTGGACGCCCCGGATCTCGTCGTGCACCCTGGTCAGCGCCTGTTGATCCTCGGCACGCCGGGCACCGAGAAGACATTGTTGTTCCGGGCGCTCGCGGGCCTCTGGCCCTGGGGCTCCGGCACCGTGCGCCGGCCCCGCGGCGAGGCGATCCACTACATGCCGCGCGGCACGCCCTACCTTCCCCGCGGCACGCTGGCCGAAGTGCTGTCGTATGCGATGGAGCCGTCGAGCTATCCGAGGGAAGCCATGGTGGCCGCGCTGGCGAGTGTGGGCCTTCAGCGGCTGGAAGAACTGCTGAACAAGACGGGTCGCTGGGAGCGCGAGCTCAGCATGGACGAGCAACTGCGGCTGGGCTTCGCCCGCGTGGTGCTGCAGGCGCCGGCCTGGCTGGTGATGGACGACGCCTTCGGCGCGTTCGACGACGACACGCTCGAATTGATCATCGACGTGCTGGACAAGCTCGCGCACACGGGCATCGTCCATATCGGCTCAGCCGGACAGGCGCACGACCGGCTGTTCACGCAGGTGGTGCATCTGGTCAAGGCGCCGACCGCCGTGCCCGAGGAGCAGCGCCCATGAGACGCCCTGTGCCGACCCCCCGTCGTGCGCGTCGCGCCCTCATTCGGCTGATTCTTGCGCTGCCCGCGTGGGCCTGGGCAGGGAATTTCGGCTTCCGACCACCGCGCGATCCAGACGATGCCACCGCCGCGGACCTGATGCGAGATCTGGCGCAGCGCATCCTGCCGGTCTACCAGGAGGCGAACACCGATGTCTTCCTGGCCAACGTGACCGCTCTGCAGATCGTCACCGGCGCCTACCGTGCGGCCTACGACAGCAGCAAGTCCCTGCGCAGCCGACGCCAGGGCAAGCCGTTCGACGATCTGACGGAGCGCGCGATCCTCGACGGCATCTATGCGCGTGCACGCGTGCTCGAAGCGGACGAGCGCCTCGGCTTCGCCGAAGCCTATGCGCGCTCGTTCCAGGAGCTGGTGTCGCCGCTCGACAATGCGCAAGCCCAGGTCATCATGGCGCGGCTCGAAACCCCGCTGGCCGTCTACAGAGAGCCACTCCGTCAAGCATTCGATCTCTGGCGCGCGAAGGGCAGCCTCCCGGAGGCCGACGCTGTGGCGCTCGTGCGCACCTGGCTTTCGTACGATTCGCGTCGCAGCTTCGGTTCGCTGCTGCCCGAATTGTTTGCGGCGGAAAACCGCAGCCGCTACGTGGCGCAGGCCGACGTCCGGATTCCCGTGCGTGGGGGCGTCATCCATGCCAGCCTGGTCCGGCCCGGCGGCGCGAATGGCGCCCTGCCGACGCTGCTGCGCTTCACGCTCGATCCCGCCGAGGACGACGCGCAGCGCAGCGCTGTCAAAGGCTACGTCGGCGTCACGGCGTACGTGCGCGGACGCACACCCGAGGGCAGGGGCGCCGTGTGGCCGTTTGTTCACGACGGCGAAGACGCTGCCGCCGTCATCGACTGGATTGCCCGGCAGCCGTGGAGCGACGGCCGCGTCGCCATGCTCGGCGACGGCTACTCGGGCTACGCCGCCTGGGCGGCCGCCCGCAGGAGACCGGCGGCACTCAAGGCCATCGCCACGATCGCGCCGATGGCGCCGGGCATCGACTTCCCGATGGCCGGGCAGATCTTCCGCAACGCCATGGTGCGCTGGGCGCTGGAGCACGCGACCCTCGAGCCCCTGCGGGCCGACATCGACGCCGACGCCGACCCGGACGCGATATGGCAGGCACTCGACGCGCGCTGGTATCGCGGCGATCGCCCGTACTGGGACATCGACCGCGTCCTGCTGGGCAGGCGCAGCAGGCTGATCCGAACCTGGCTGACGCACCCGAGTCACGATCGCTTCTGGCAGAAGTTCCTGCCGTCGGCGGAGCAGTTTGCGCGGATCGACATCCCGGTACTCAGCTTCGCCGGCTACTACGGCGCCGACGCCGGCGCGCTGTACTTTCACCACGAGCATCGTCGCCACCGACCACAGGCAGACACGACGATGCTGCTCGGCCCCTACGACGCGACCTCGATCCGGCTCGGCACGGCGGCAACGCTGCGCGGCTACACGCTCGACCCCGTCGCACGCGTCGATCTGCCCGAGCTGCGCTACCAATGGCTCGACCACATCCTGAAGGGCGCGAACAAGCCTTCTCTCCTGTTGGATCGCGTCAACTACCAGGTGATGGGCGCGGACAGGTGGCGCCATGCGCCGACGCTGGACTCGCCGGAGCGCACCCGTCTGCGCCTGTACCTCGACACCCGCGAGCGCGACGACCCGCACCGCCTGTCGCCATCGCCATCCGAAGGCGGTGGCAGCGCGCGACTCTCGGTCGATCTCGCCGATCGACGTGACGTGCACATCCCGTGGTCGAACGCGCTGCGCGTGAAGCAACTGCCGACGCGCAACAGCATCAGCTTCGTCAGCGATCCGCTGCCCGAGGACACCGAGATCGACGGCAGCCTGCGCGGCGTGTTCGACATCACGCCCTCGCGGCAGGACGTGGACTTCAACATCTCGCTGTACGAGCAGACGGAGAGCGGTGAATACCAGCTGCTGTTCGAGCCCTACGACTTCCGCGCCAGCTACGCCGGCCATCGCGTACGCCGCCGGCTTCTGAGGGCCGGCGAGCGTCAGTTGCTTGCGTTCACCGCCGAGCGCGTGACCGCTTGCAAGCTTGCGGCGGGCAGCCGCATCGTGCTGCTGATCGGCCTCAACAGGCGCCCCGACCGGCAGATCAACTACGGCAGCGGCAAGGACGTGAACTCGGAAACCATTGCCGACGCAAGACGGCCTGTGCGCGTGCGCTGGCATGCGCACAGCTACGTCGAGATAACGACGCCTTCGTAGGGCGCCAATACCAGGGGCCCTTTGATGAATCCGGCGCGCGCGGCGTCGGTCGATGCCAGCACGATCGACTGGCGCGTCACCAACGCCTTTGACAGCGGCCTCGAGGTGGCGCCGAAGTTCAAGAGCACCACCAGCCGCTGTCCTTCGCCGTTGCGCGCATAGGCAAGCACCTCGTCCCCGGCGTCAAGAGCTTCATAGTTGCCCCGCTTCAGCGCAGGCTGCGCACGGCGCAACGCGATGAGGCGCCGGTAGAGCGCCAGCATCGACCCTGCGTCGTGTGACTGAGCTTCGACGTTGAGCGTGCGCCAGTCGTCCGCCAGGCGCAGCCACGGAGCGCCGGTCGTGAAGCCGGCGTTCGATGCGGCGCTCCACGGCATCGGCGTTCGCTGCGGGTCGCGACCCAGGCCCATGCCGGGCTTGTTCTTCTCGAACGGGTCCTGGACCTCGTCGACAGGGATGGGGACGTCCGTCATGCCGATCTCGTCGCCGTAGTAGAGGGTTGGCGTGCCGCGCAGCGTGAGCAGCAGCATGGCCGCGAGCCGCGCCATCCGCGGCCCGACGCGACTCGCGATGCGGGACTTGTCGTGATTGCCCAGCACCCAGTTCGGCTGGGCGCCGGCGGGCAAGGCGGCCTCGTAGTCGCGCACCAGCCGGTCGATGCGCGCCGCCTGCCACTCGGTCGCGATCAGCTGGAAGTTGAAGGGCAACTGCACGCCTTCGAGCACGCCCCGGGCGTTGAGTCCGTAGTAGGCGACCAGGCGCGAGAGCGGCAGGTAGAGCTCGCCGATCAGCACGCGCGACGAGTGTGTGTCGCTGAACGCATCGACCACGCGGCGCATCTCGACCACGATCTGCTGCACCTCCGGGAGGTCGGTGTTGTAGAGCATCAACCAGCGGTGAAACGGGTCCTGGCCCGGGGTGAAGTCGGGGTTCGGCGGGTTGTCGCGAAACTGCGCGTCCTTGATGATTTGCGAGAGAACGTCAACACGGAAACCGTCGACGCCGCGCCGAAGCCAGAAGCGCAGCACCTCGTACATCGCGGCTCGCACTTCGGGGTTGCGCCAGTTGAGGTCGGGCTGCTCCTTCAGGAACGAATGGCAGTAGTACTGGCCGGTCGTCGGATCGAGGGTCCAGGCCGGGCCGCCGAAGTTGCTGAGCCAGTTGTTGGGCGGCCCGCCGTCGGGCGCCGGGTCGCGCCACAGGTACCAGTCGCGCCGCGGGTCACTGCGTGCGCTGCGGCTCTGCACGAACCACGGATGCTGGTCGGACGTATGGTTCGGCACGAAGTCCAGGATGACCCTGAGCCCCCGTGAATGGGCATCGCCTACCAAGGCATCGAAGCCGTCCAGCGTTCCGAAGTGTGGGTCAATGTCATAAAAGTCGGAAATGTCGTACCCGAAGTCCGCCATCGGCGAGGGATAGATTGGCGAGATCCACACGGCGTCAATGCCGAGCGAGGCGAGATAGTCGAGCCGCGCGCGGATTCCATCGAGGTCGCCAATGCCATCGCCGTCGCTATCCTGGAACGAGCGCGGGTAGATCTGATAGACGATTCCGTTCTTCCACCACGTGTCGGCCGACATCCCGGTCCTTTCGCCTTCAGTATCGATCGCGTCCATTTTCTCCAGAAAGTGCAGTACATGATCAATAGCCTCCGGTACACGAACTCCGTCGTGTATTGCGTCTCGGTGGAGGCCTTCATGGGCTCCGACGGACTCATCAAGTCCGAGGACAGTGTCATCAACGGCAGCAACGTGAAGCTGAACTCCGACGGGACCACGGGACCTTCACCGTCTTCTTCGGCTCGAAGGATCTCTGCGGTGACCGACCGAACCGAGTCGAGCCGCCTTGTTGACAGCAGCGCTGATGAACCCAGCGCCGCGTGCGATGGCCTGTCATCAACGAGCACCAAATTGGTCTATCCTGTCCTTCCCATCGTTTCACAGGAGGGTGCGAAATGACGGATCCCACAGCGCCGGCGGGGAACGCTGCCTCTGCGCCGGTTGAAGCGCAGGCCGAAGAACAGGCGATCCGCGAGCGGGTGCGCGAACTGACCGCGCAGATGCTGGCGGGCGGTCGCCTCGACACCGAGGGCGTCAAGGAAGTCGTGCGGACCATGAGCGGCGGCGTGTCGAAGCCGCCGCTTGAGGGCTCGCAGGAACGCGAGGCCTTCGCGGAGGCGATCCGCGGCCTTGATGAGGCGCTGCACGCTTCATCGCTGGCGACCCACGCGGCACTGCAGGCGCTGGCGGCGCGCGGCAAGGAGTTTTCCGACAACGATCTGAAGAATGCGTTCGCGGCCCTGCAGGTACTGCAGCAGGACTACGTCGCGGTCGCCGACCGGATTGCCGATGCCACCACCGGCAACCTGCGCCGTGAACTCGTCGATCTCTCGCTGCACGCTCAGCGTGTCGGCGCAGACGCCGGCGTGCGCTTCGCACAGGTGATGAGCGAATTCGCCAATCGCATCGGCTCGTATCGCGCCGGCTCGGCGCCCGGGATCGACTCCGTGCGCCAGTACGGCGCCAACATGACGATGCTCACCAGCGGGCTGCTTGCCGGATTCGCAGACGCGCTGCGCCAGCAGTCAGAAATGAAGAAAGCGAAGTAGGTCGTGCGCGAGGCCAGTGCGGTGCGTGACCTGCCGCGCCTCCACGAGATCAGCCTGGTATTCATCCGCCACGGACTCGGCGATCTCGTGCGGCGGCTCGGCGTCGCCTCGCTCCTGGAGCGCGCTGGCGAAATACTCCATTGGGGCCAAGTGACGCACAGTGTGCAGCTCGAGCCGCAACAGCGACTGCGTCTCGCTCTCGAAGAGCTCGGCCCCACCTTCATCAAGCTGGGACAGATGCTCTCGCTGCGCGAGGATCTGCTTCCACCGAAGTGGACAGCGGAACTGGCGCGCCTGCGCAGTAACGCGGCGCCGGTGCCGTTTGAACAGATCCTGCCGGTGATTGAGCGATCGCTCGGCATGCCGCACGCGGAAGCCTTCGTCGATCTCGAAGAGGAGCCGACGGGGGCCGCCTCCATCGCGCAAGTACATCGCGCGCGATTGCACGACGGCCGCGCAGTCGTGTTGAAGGTCCGCCGCCCCGGCATCGAAGCCAAGGTAGAGGCCGACCTGCGGCTGCTGTCGCATCTCGCGCAGTTCGTCGAAAAGGAAGTACCCGAGGTGCGCCGCTATCAGCCGGTGCACGTCGTCGAAGAGTTTCGCCGCTCGACAATGCGCGAGCTGGATCTCGCCACCGAGGCGCACAACATCGAGCGCTTTGAACGCAACTTCCGGGGCGAGCCACACGTCCTGATCCCCCACGTCTTCCCGCAGTGGACCAGCGAAGTGATGAACGTGCAGGAGCACATCGACGGCATCAGCGCCGAGGACCTGGCCGCGGTGGAGCGTGCCGGACTCGATCTCAAGTTGCTCGCAGAGCGCGGCGTTGACAACGTGCTCAAGATGATTCTCGAGCATGGCTTCTTCCAGGCCGATCCGCACCCCGGAAACGTGATCTACCTGCCTGGCAATCGCATCGCGATGATCGACTTCGGCATGACCGGCAGGCTGTCGCTTGGGCGCCGCAATCAGATCATGGATTTACTTGCCGGGATCACGCGCCGCGACAGCGAGCCGATGGTCGACGTGCTGCTCGACTGGGCCGGTGCAGAGGCGGTCGATGAAGAAAGGCTCGCCGCCGACGTCGACGAACTCGTGGCCGACTACGGTGACCTGCCAGTCAAGGACATGCGCATCGGCGAATTGATCGGTCGAATCACGGCGATGCTGCGAACGTACGGCATCGTGCTGCCATCCGACCTCACGCTGATGTTCAAGGCGCTGATCACATTGGAAGGCTCCGGAAAAAAATACGATCCGGAGTTTGTGCTCGCCGACCGGCTGAAGCCCTATGTCGAGCGCGCGCTCGCCGCGCGCTACGCGCCGGCGGAATGGGGGCGCCGTGGTGGCGCGGGCATCGGCCAGTTTCTCGATCTGATGCGAGCCATGCCGCGCGACCTTGCGCGGCTGCTCAAGGATGCGCGCCACGGCCGCCTGCGAATGGATCTCGATCTGAAACGGCTCGACATCTTCGTGCTCAAGCTCGACCGTACGATCAACCGAATCACCATCGGCATCATGACCGCCTCGGTCGTCATCGGCTCATCGATCGTGATGACGGTCACCTCCGGTCCGCAAGTCTTCGGCATCCCGATCTTCACGGTGCTTGGCTCGTTTGGCTATCTGCTCGCATTCGTGAACAGCGTGTGGGTCGTGCTGTCGATTTGGCGTACGCGATCGCACTGAGAGCGGCCAGCTGCTTGGGGCGCGATGGACAGGCAGCTTTGGCCGGCACGATCGATCTATGTCCATAAGGTCGTCGCCGACGATTCCGCGCCCCTTGAAGTTGCCGACGCCCTGTGCTCCACATCTCGTCGGTGGTCAATGGGCCGTCGCTCGGCACGAGATGCGAAATGACGAGTGTCTTTGCTCCGGCGGCGGCCATGATCTTCCAAACGCCCTCGAACACCGTGTGGCTCGAAAAAATCGTCCAAGCGCGATGGAACCACGAATGACTTCATCACGAATGCCAGTCGCAGCATGCCGCCCATGAAGCCATTGCCCTGCTAGTGCTGATCGAGTTGCTCGTCGCCTGCGCGACGCCCTGGGCCACTGAAGCTACAAAGGTTCGACAGATACAGCCAGAGGCATACAGCCCATGCAACTACTTGGTCGTGATGGAAGTCCCGGGTAGCTTCGTCTATTCGAGCCTTCCTGAAGCCAAACGCGACATGCTCGCCACGATTCGCAATGAGACGGCGCGACTGGGGGAAATGCATACTTCCTTGCGCTCCTGGTTGTCGAACGAGGCTTCAGTCTGCCCCTATGGTCGATCGCCGACCTTTCGCCCCTCACCGTACCAGGGCGCCGCCGGCCAACCAGGATTTGCCCCGCTCGTACAAGTGATCAACCTCTGGACCAGTGAGCTGCGGCATGTCCAACTTGACCGTGTAGCCGATCTGCGTTTGGATGTACGCGAGGTGCCGAAAACCCTTCGGGAATTTGGCGAGTGCGGCTTGGTCGAGTTCGATTTTTGAGGCGGGGTCGATCGGATCCACTCTGTCTTTTTCATAGATAGGCTGGCGCAACACCAGACCCCATCTGCCGCTACGCTTCTCGACGAAATCGAAAAATCGCCCGGTACAAACTACGTCGCATGGCACATTCTGCACGTTGCCACGCTGTGAAATCGTCATCTTGGTTTGTACGACGGCGCGATCGCCCACAAGGTCGATGGAGGTGCCGCCAAGAAAATGAAGAATGCTGACGCCCCTTGCCCATCCCTCCCGGGTCACTCGAATGAATTCGGCGGCAGGCCCCTGAAACCAAGTGGCCATCATCACTCCGTCGTCGTGCCAGACCGTCGCGAACCGCTCCCAGTCCCCAGCGTCTCGCCAAATTACCCAGTTTTCGACCAAATCGCGAATGGCCAGGCGGTCGAGAGTTTGGGTATCCATGAACTTCTCCAAACGGAAAATCGACTTGACATCAGTTTCTACTCCCTCAGTGGGATTCTCTGCCACAGAGCGGGCATTGGTGAGCGCCAATCTTCACCGCAACGAGGGAATCCATAGCTCCTCCCGCCCTCGCCGCCGCAAACAATCACCGACATATGCAACCGGTGCCTCGCATGAAGGAGATTCGTGTCCGCTGGCGACGCGGTCAGTTCGATCCTGAAGGCCGGGAAGTCACTGGCAGCCTGTGGCATCCCGACACGCCGATCAATCGTGAGATCGCGGAACGGATGGTGCGGGCGGGAGAGGAAGTCTACGGCGAAGGCTCTCACTGGATCGAGGAGCGCGTGGCATAAACCTTGGAGGGACGCCATGTCGTGGCCTTGTTCATGACGGCCTTTGCCAAAGCCAGGAGTTGTCGAAAAGCAAATCCAACGTGAAGGCTGCCACGTCGTGTCGGGCGATCTGTCCCGGACGGAGCCGTCGTTGGCGGCGCTCCGGGTTCGCCGCCCAGCGCGACGCGCCATGGGAGTGGACAGACGTTGGCACCGGACGCATACTGCCCGCCCTCGCGCGACGAAAGGGGTCGGCATGAAGACAACATCTTGGCCAGGCGCCCTGCGCCTCTTGGCATGGGTCTTGAGTATCCTGGTCACGTTCAGCGTGAGTTCATGCGGCGGTGGCGGTGGCGGAGGAGGCTTCTTCCCGGTCACGATCTTGCCCCCCGCAGGGTTGCACTACGAGCGCAATGCAGTCGTCTACGTGGTGGGCAGTCCGATCAAACCGAACGCCCCCAGCCACAGCGGCGGCGTGATTCTTCGCTATGCCGTTGATCCGGCATTGCCCGACGGGCTCCAGATTGACCCGAGGACCGGAATCATCAGCGGCACGCCGCGGGTGGTGGCCGCGCCGGCCCTCTACGCCGTCACCGGCAGCAACTTCGCGGGCTCGGTCACGACCGGCCTGCTGATCGCGGTCAAGGCCAGGGCAGAGCCCCCTGCGAATCTGAGTTTCGAGAACCAGAATGCCATCTACACCATCGGCCAGCCCATTCCGCCGAACCACCCCTCCGTGGAGGGAGGTGATGTCAGTAGCTTCACGGTGCAACCCGCGTTGCCCGACGGCCTGGTGATCGATCCCGCCACCGGCGTCATCTCCGGCACGCCCAGCCGAATCGCCGCACCGGCGAGCTTCACGGCGACCGCCAGCAACAGCGCCGGCTCGACCAGCACCGTGCTGCAGATCGAGGTCCGCGACCTGCCGGCCGTGGCGCCCACCTCGCTGAGCTACCAGGAACCAAGGGCCCTGTACACGACGGGCAGGCCCATCACGCCCAATCTGCCGCACAGCACCGGCGGCCCGATTGATACGTTCACCGTGACGCCGACGCTGCCCCTCGGACTGAGCATCGACGCCGCCACCGGCGTCATCTCCGGTACGCCGCAAGGCGCAAGCGCTGCCGCCGACTACACGGTGACAGGCAGCAATACGGCGGGATCGGTCTCCGCGAACGTGAACATCGCGGTGGTGCTCGCCGGCACGAGTGTTTCGATCGGCTCCCTGAGCGTCGCGCGCACCAACCACACAGCAACCCTGCTGACGGTTGGCAAGGTGCTCGTCGCCGGAGGGTACGACGACACCATCACCCTGGCATCGGCGGCGCTGTTCGAGCCTGCCACCGGCCTGTGGGCGGCAACCGGCTCGATGAGCGCAACTCGCTTCTTCCACACCGCGACCTTGCTGCCGAATGGCCGGGTACTGGTCGCGGGCGGGGAGGACCTCACCGGCGCATTCCGCGCCTCGGCCGAGCTCTACGACCCCGCCACCGGACTGTGGACGCCAACCAGCGCCATGAGCGTGGCGCGCAGCGGCCACACGGCGACGCTGTTGCCGAGTGGCAAGGTGCTGGTCGCGGGGGGAACCAACGGCGGCTTTCTCGCGACGGCGGAGTTGTACGACCCTGCCACCGGCCTGTGGACGGCCACCGGCAACATGAACACTGCTCGGAGCGTGTTCACCGCCACCCTGCTGACGGATGACCGGGTGCTGGTCGCGGGAGGAACGAACGGCAGCCCCCTCGCCGAGGCGGAGCTCTACGACGCCGTCTCCGGCCAGTGGACGCCGACCGCACCCTTGCTCGCCGCTCGCCTGACCCATACCGCCACCCTGCTGCCGGACGGAACGGTGCTGGTGGCCGGAGGAAACGGCGGCAACGCAGGCGGTGGCTCTCTCGCCACGGCGGAGCGCTACAACCCCACCTCCGGCGCCTGGACGGCCGCCGGCTCCATGAGCACCGGCCGCACCGGCGCCACCGCGACCCTGCAGCTTGATGGCCAGGTACTGGCCGCGGGGGGGTACAACAGCAGCGGCATCACGCAGACCTCGACGGAGCTCTACGACCCCACCAACGGCGTCTGGACGGCCTCGGGCGCCATGATCGCCGCACGCTATTTCCACACCGCGACCTTGTTGCCGAGTGGCAATGTGCTGCTCGTGGGGGGAGCCAACGACGTCAGCTCCCTGGCCACAGCGGAGTTGCATGTGCCGTAGGGCCGTTTGAGCGCGGTGACCCTTCGCACACGGGCCGCACCGTCCGTCGTCGACACCGATTGGCGGCAGGTATGCGGGCAAGACCGGTCGGCCGGAGGCTCATGCGCGACTGACCGGTCATGGCCGCGAGCACCAATTCACGGCCGTGCCTGACAGCTGACCTTCGGCGTGATCTCCCGGTTGGCCAACGACTGCTATGGCGAGTTTGGCGAACAGGCAGTCCCGGCCAACACCGGACCTTCGCTTTGGCCGTTCAACTGAGGCTCGGTGGACATCCCTTTCAGATTTGGTATGTGTCTGGTGGCCGCGTGAAGGTGGCGTACCAAACGCTTACGATGTAGCGGTTGGCAGCGTGAAACTGAGCATTGCGCCTCCTCCATCGCGATGCGCCGCCCATAGCGTGCCGCCGTGCGCCTCGATCAGCTTGCGGCAGATCGCCAAGCCGACGCCGAGGCCCTTGGACTTGGTCGAATAGAAGGACTCGAAGATCCGCTCCAGGTCGCCTTCCGCGATGCCGATGCCGCGATCGGCGACCTGCACCACGACCTCGTCGCGCTCGTTCAGGCTGAGATCGACCGTGATGTCGCGCTCGCCGCCCGGCGGCGCGGCCTCGATGGCTTCCATGGCGTTGCGAAGCAGGTTGAGGATGACCTGCTGCAAGTGGATCTCGTCGATCACCACCAGCGGCAGCGGCGGCTCCTCCCCCAACCCGATGTTGATGTCGCGCAACGCGCAGTCGGTCTTGACCATGCTCATGCACCCGTCCACCGCCCGTCCGATGTCGATCAGCTTCGGCTCCAGCTCATGCCGCTGAACCATGCTGCGCATGCGAGCCACGATGTCGCCCGCGCGCGTGGCCTGCCCGATCACCTTGTCGATGAGGCCGCACAGCCGGACGACGTCGGGCACCGCTTCCTTGGCACACCGCCGCGCGGCGAGCGCGTAGTTCTCGATCGCGCCGAGCGGCTGGTTGATTTCGTGCGCCAGCGCGACCGACATTTCGCCCGCCGTGTGGACCCGCACCAGATGCGCGAGCTGTTCGCGCCAGTGCGCGGCTTCGACCTCCGCCGCCATCTTCCGGCGCTCCGCCGCGTCGCGCGCATGCAGGTTGGCGAAGACCTCGGCCAGCAGGCTCACGCCGGGCGTCAGCACATCGGGCCATTCGTGTTCCAGCTCGATGCTAGCCAGGGTAAGCGCCCCTGCAATGCAGCCATCCACCGTGATGGGCACCGCGAGGAGGGACCGTACGCCAATCTGACGCAAGGTCGCGGCGTCTGCCTGCCCCTCTGCTGGAAGCTCCGAAAGGTGGGCGATTCGTACGACGCTACCACCGGCGAGCAGTGAGAAGACCCATGGCAGTTCGACCGCCTTCCCCTCCGCGGCCGGCCCTTCGAAACCGTCCGCGTACCACTGCTGCGTCAAACCGAAGGGGATGCCGACGCCACGGTGCCAGAGCGCCACCCGCTCGGCGCCGATGAACTCGCCGATCTGCCGAAGGCCGAGGGCGATCCCGTGGTTCTCTTCTCCAGGCCCCGTCAATACGAGGGACGCAAGAATGCTGCTCGCCAGCCGTTCGAAGCCGATTGCCAGGTCGAGTTCCTCTTGGGCGCGCTTGCGCCCCAGAGCGCTGCCGAAAATCTGCGCCAGCAAGCGCATGCGAGCAACCAGGTGGTTCGACCAACTGCGCTCGCTGCGAACACAGCCGAAGTTGAGAGTGCCATGCAATTGCCCCGCCACCACGATTGGCATCATGACGTGGGATTTCAGTCCGATCCGGCGCCAGGTCTCCTTGTCGACGCTTGCCTCCGGTGGCAAGTCATCCAGGCGGGAGAAGACGATGGACTCGTTGGCCATGGCCTTTGCTAGCGCCCACGGGTTCGTTTCGCGCGCCGACGGGAACCTAGGCACTGGGTCCACTCCCTCGATGGCGAAGGAGTGGGTCACTTCGGCCCGGCCAGTCAGAGGAAAAAGGCGATTCAAAGTCGATCTATCGATCCCCAGGGCAAAAACGACCTGCGCCAAGGCCTGGTCGATGGCCCGGTCAATATCCCGTGCAGCCAGCGAGATGAAAGCAACCGACAGTTCCGAGAGCAGGCGCTCAAAGCTTAGCTGTTCCTGCAGCGCTGCGTGCACGGGAAGCGAAGCCACGCCGACGGTCACGGAAAGTCGGGGTGGATAATTCGATGCAGCGTCGTCCATGACTTCTTCAAGAGGTGGTTGAATGAACCTGCTTCGAACAACTTGGTGGGCGTTTGCAGCATTCATGTGCGGCTGCATCGGCCCGTCTGCGCTCGCCCAGGCCCCTGACCCCGGCCCGGCTAAGATTCTGGTTGCTTTCGAAGGCGGCGCAGCCAGGGCGGTGGGTCTCCATTTCGCAGAGCGGACAAGCGAGTTGCTCAAGCGACCGGTGCTCCTCGAAGAAAAGCCTGGGGCCGGGGGTCGCATTGCGGCCATGGCGCTGAAGAATGCCGTACCTGACGGTGCAACCGTTGCGATGCTCCCTATCGCCATACCGGTCTTGGCGCCGATGACCTTTAAGGATGTCCAATACGACGCAGTGCATGACTTTGCCCCAATCTCGCAGGTCGCAAGCTATCGCTTCGCCTTTGCCGTTCCCGCCGATCACCCCGCGAAATCGTTTCCTGACTACGTCGCCTGGCTGCAGGCTCATCCGACGCAAGCGTTCTACGCGACGCCTGCGGCGGGAGGTCTCCCTCACTTCCTCGGCGTCCTGACCTCAAGGGCGGTCGGCATTGACATGACCATGGTCGCCTACAAGGGATTCGGGCCCATGTCGATCGACCTTGTCGGCGGCACCGTGCCCGCCGGAATCTCGGTGACATCGGACCTGATTGAACTGCACCGGGCTGGGCGGCTTCGTATTCTCGCGACATCGGGCGTGAGTCGGGAGCCTCAGCTACCCGACGTGGCGACTTTTGTTGAGCAAGGCTACCCTACGGTGCAGGCCAGCGGCTGGGTCGGCATCTTTGCACCCGCCAAAACCCCAAGGCTTGTCATCGATCAATGGTCGGCTGCGCTGATGGCGGCCCTTCGTTCGCCACAGACCCGGCAAAAACTCATCGAATTCGGTTTGGATCCGACCGGGACTACTCCGGAGGAGTTCGCGGCAATCGTCGCCGGCGACATCGCTCGCTGGGCACCCATCATCAAGGCATCGGGCTTTCGCGCTGACTAAGGGAACGTCCGTCCCCGACTCGCGAATTGTCGCCTTCCCACCCACGTATGGCCCATTGTGGCTGCCGAACAGTCTTTTGCGGGCATTCATACTTGTCGCAGCCTATAGGGCCTCACAACTAGTTCTGGGCCAAAAAGCACAGTAGCGTCGCCGGGCTGAGCCCACAGGCAATCAAGGTCTGCTTCGGAGCGCCCGCGTACAGCCGGTACGGGCCCGGAGTTCTACTCCGACTGATTGGATAGCTGCCATTCGATGGGCCTTGATCGCAGACGCGGGGTCCAGCTTGATCGACGGCAACGGCTATGTCTGCACCCCCTTGAAACCGGCCGTCGATGCTGAAATCTCCATGGCATCGGGATGACAGGAATCCGGTTAACAGCGTGAGGTCGCTATGCGGCAGGGAAGGTCCGCACTGCACACCTGCAGTACGACGTCGGCTGCCGTAAGGCAGGGTAGGGCCCGAAGCGGCTGTACGCCCAAGCTCGGAAGCAGCCATTCGATGCCCTCGCCGAGCGCCGTTTCCGGCGTGCGCGTCGAAGGCGCGCTCAATGTTCACTGGGTGGCTCGGCGTCTATGGCCTTCATCACAAGATTTGCCATCACTCGTTCTTCCTCGCGCGGGCTCTGCTGCAAGGCTGCTACTGTGCCGCGCCTATCTTGCATGGCTTCGTCTTGGCTGGCCTTGAGTTTTCCTTCAAGTCTCTCAATCGGAATCTCAATTCCCACGATAGCGCCAAGCAGCTTGTCGACGTATGAAGCGGGGGCGTCGGAGAGCCGCCACGGCGCCTGCTGCCCAACCTCATGAGCGTCGGTGAGCCGGTTCAACATATCCAGTAGCCAACTGCGTTCCTCGACAGCGCGCGCAACACCGTGCGCATGAGCGACCGCATAGTTCCACGTGGGCACGACCATTCCATGCTCTTTTTTGCCCGGATACCACCGCGGCGTGATGTATGCCTGCGGTCTTTGGAACATCACGAGCGAAGAGGCATCGCTGCGCAGTTCGCGCCACACGCCGTTGGCTCGAGAGACGTGGCCAATCAGGGTGCCGAACGCCCCTCTGCTTCTGTCTAGCAAGAAGGGAACATGGTTGGCGACCAGGGCGCCGCGGGCCTGGCAAACCCATGCTCCAAGGGGATGTGACTCCATAAGCGCGAAGACGGCTTCTCGATTTGTCAGTTGGTGATGCTTAGAAACGTACATGTCATTCCACAGAAGCGTTGACCTCTGAGCTCAGAAGCCCGCGAAGACTCGACTTGCCAAAAGCGCCGCCAACACCATCATGGTCAGGCCAATCAAACCGTCCAACATCTGCCATGCTCGCGGCCGAGCGAACCAGGGTGCGAGCCAGCGCGCGCCATAGCCCAGAAGTCCAAACCAGAGCATGCTGGCCGTGCTCGCGCCGGCGACGAACCATCCACGTAGTGCCCCGGGCTGCTGCGCGCCGATGCTACCCAACAAGAGCACGGTGTCCAGGTAGACATGCGGATTGAGGAGAGTGAAGGCAGCGGCCTGCGCCACGGCCGCACCCCGGCCAAGGGCCGTATTCCCTTCCGCCGCCCGCAGTCGATGCGGATGGCGTGCGCGGCGCAGCGCCTGCACTCCATAAACTGCCAAGAAAACAGAGCCGACCAGTGCAAGCGCTCGTGCCAGCCCGGGACGGTCACCCAAGGCCTGCGCCATGCCCAAGACACCCGCAGCAATAAGCGCCCCGTCTGCTACCGCGCAGAACAACACAATGGTTCCAACATGCTCGCGGCGCAGCCCCTGCCGCAGGACGAAGGCATTCTGAGCGCCGATGGCAACGATGAGCCCCAGGCTGAGGGCTACACCCTGGATGAATACGGGAAAGGCCAGCGAAGCGGGGTCTGAATTCAGCATGGGTGAAGCTTGCCCGCATGAATAAATGAAGACAAACTATCTTTCCTAAAGCTGCTTTAGCGAAACTTACTTTATGTTGGACTATTCGGCGTTGTCCGCACTCTCCGCAGTCGTGCGAGAAGGAAGCTTCGAGCGCGCAGCCCGCGCCCTGAACGTGACGCCCTCGGCCATCTCACAGCGCATTCGACTATTGGAGGACCGTATCGGTTGCGCGCTGGTCGTGCGTGAGCAGCCGTGCCGCGCTACCGAAATCGGCCGCCGCCTATGCCAGCATGTGGACCGGGTTCGTCTGCTGGAACAAGACCTCGAAGGAGCCGTTCCAGCGCTGGCGCCGGAGGGGATTGCACGCGTGCCATTACCCGTCGCGGTCAACGCCGACAGTCTGGCAACATGGTTTGCTCCAGCCGTTGCCGCATTCGCGTCAGCAGCGCCGGTGCTCATGGAGATAGCCGTGGATGACCAAGACCACACGGCAGGATGGCTGCGCAGTGGCGCGGTGCTGGCCGCCGTAACCGGCAGCAGCCGTGCCCCAGCCGGATGCAACAGCCGACCATTGGGTTCGATGCGCTATTTGCCTGCTGCCAGTCCGGAATTCATGGCCCGTCATTTTGCTGACGGCGTCGGAGCGGGCAGTCTGGGTCGCGCGCCCAGCCTGGTGTTCAACGCAAAGGATGAGTTGCAAGCCCAGTGGGCGCAGCGCCTATGCCATCGGCACGTCGAGCTACCCCGTCACATCCTCCCCTCGACCCAGGCGTTTGTGACGGCAACTTTGGCCGGTATGGGATGGGGGCTGCACCCGCAGGCGTTGATTGCGCCGCACTTGAAAGACGGGTCGCTTGTCGAACTGGTACGGAAAACGCCTCTGGACGTCCCTCTGCACTGGCAGCATGCCCGTGCGGCCTCAGCGCTTCTTGATGGCTTGACCAAGCAACTTGTCGCAGCCGCCCGGCGAGCTCTCTTGCCGACCTGAGCCAGGGGCATATTTGCTTTCGCACCGTCGCACTGCCTTGAGTGCAGAACGTCCGCTATGTGGCGACTTGCCCCGCTTCACCGAATGTCGGGTCATGGCCTGGGACTGCCTGTTCGCCAAACTCGCCAATAGCAGCCCTTGGCCAACAGCGCGAACATGCGAAGGTCAGCTTCCAAGCGCGGCCGCGAACTGGTACTCGCGGCCGTGACCCGACATTCATCGATGGGGCCCAAATTTGCTCGTAAGCCGACGTTCGCGTCGTTTACAAGAATCTGGGTGCGGGTTGAACTGTTTCTCGTCGCCCGGGCGCAGGACCCGCGGCAGTTTCCAGCCGCGGCGCGGCTCATGCTCATGACATGCCCGGACGGCGCGGTCGGCGGAGCAGTTGGGCTTTCTGCGTTCGGCACACGGGGCACTTGGAACGCCTGCCCCGCGACCGAAGCGCGGTGCGCAGCAGTTCCAACTCTCAGCCGCCGTGGGTTGACCGGCAAGGGTTTGAGGGGCGCGGCGCCGTGGTCGACGGGTTGGCTGCATGAACGGTGTCTTGGCTTGTGAGAGATAGGTCCCGCGCTACGCTTCGACCAGCCCTTTTGAAGGCTTTCCGGCGAGGCATACCGGCTTCGTCCTACGACTTTAGGCCTCACTTGGCGGCGAAATGTGCTTTATTCACATTTCGAGGACACAGCATGGCGCGCGTTCGGAACGAGGACGATGAGGACTTCTGGGGCCGGCCAAGCGTCGAACAACGGCTCGAGCTGCAACGCGCGCAGCGCAGGTCACGGGAGGCCGAAGGCTGGCGCCGCAATTTCGTGGGCATGTTGATCTTCTGCGCGCTCGTGCTGGGCGCGTTGGCATTGTGGCGCTGAGATGGCGCGGCAGACGATGAACTCGCCGGCTTGGCATGTCCCGCAGAAGTCCTACGCCCTGTCGACTCCGCAGGACGGGGATCCTTCCGCTGCACACACGATGGTGTGAAGTTGATGCGCCTCGATGATTTCAACGGCATCCTCGTGGGCGGCAGGCGCTACCGGCCCGGCGTGCCGCGGCGCGCCATCGGCGAATCGTTCGATCCCTTGTGCCTCGGGCCGGGACAGCGTGCAGCAAAACGTGCGGTCGACATCATGGGCGCGCTGATGTTCTTCGTCCTGTTTGGCCCGCTGTACCTGTTGGTGGCCCTCGCCGTGCGTATGGAAGGCAGGGGCGCGGTCCATTTCTGGCAGACCCGGCTAGGACAGGATGGGCGGGCGTTCCGGTTTTACAAGTTCCGCTCGATGGTGGAAGACGGCGATGCGCTGCTCGAGCGACATCTGGCACACGATGCGGCCGCGCGCGCACAGTGGCAAAAGTATCAGAAGCTCGACAACGATCCGCGCATCACGCGCGTGGGTCGGCTGATCCGCAAACTCAGCTTGGACGAACTGCCGCAGTTCTTCAACGTGTTAAAGGGCGAGATGAGCCTGGTCGGTCCCCGCCCCTGTATGGTCCGCCAACGCAGTCTGTATGGCGCCCGCTGGGTGCACTATTGCCGCATGCGTCCCGGCATTACAGGGTTGTGGCAGGTGAGTGGCCGAAACCGCCTACCCTATGAGGAGCGGGTTGCACTCGACGCCCGCTATGCGGCCGAGTGGTCTCTCTGGCTGGACGCCAAGATACTTGCGCGCACGGTATGGGTGGTCTTGAGCGGTGACGGATCCTCGTGATGACTGCGTCCGTCGCCAAAAGTCGCAACTCGAGGAACCTGGCTCGGGCGCGGCTCTGATAGCTGCCGTTTACCAGCGGAATGCGATTGGCGGCAACGGGTTCAGAGTTCCATTCCGGCTTGTATGGACCCTGCGCCTTTTGCAAGGCACTTTTCAGTGACGTCAAACGGTCTGCATGCATGTATACGGCTTGCTGGTGGGCGCGTCGAAACATGCCCGCATCCTCGATGAGATCCGCACGCCCTGTCCTCAGTAGATTGACGGCTTGACGACCCGGAGGGCAGCCGGCACGGAATGCAGGCTTGTGGGCGTTGGTCCAACCAGTTCTTTCATCACTTCCTAAAGCAACGAAAACCAGTGCTGGGTGTGATTTCCCTCCCTGAATGATGAAGTACTTGCCGTCGACCAGTTCAGCGCGTTACGGCGCTTGGGCGATAAGGCGTGTCGCTGCTCAAGAGTGCCTGGATCACCCGCGTATTCTTGTTGGCGAGCGCCACGGCCGCGCGGTTGCAGCCGCGTCGCGCAACCATTTCCTGCAGCCATCGACTCTGCACGTCGGTCTTGCCGACCGCATAGCGCAACACCGCCCGAGCGCCGTGGATCAACAGGGTTCGAAGGTACTTGTCGCCTCGCTTGCTGATGCCCCTGAGCTGTGACTTGCCACCCGACGAATGCTGCCTCGGAACCAACCCCACCCAGGCCGACAAATGTCGGCCGTTCTTGAACTCCTTGCCGGCGCGCTGAGCTGCATCAACGCGTCGCCATACGAACAAGCCGGGCCGCCTCTTCGGCGCGCGCGTCGTCAACCTCGCGCAGCACGCCGCGCACGTCCACCGGCCCACTCGGACCCGCGAAGCTGCCGGTCAGCGCCGAGCCAGCGTGCAGCTCGCCGCGCTCGTAGAGGTTCCATATTTCCTCGCCGTACCTGGTGGAAAGCAACTCGGGCGCGACCTGCCCGAAGAAGTCCGCGAGGTTCGCCACATCCCGCAGCAGCATCCGCCTGGCATGGTTGTTGCCTGCGGCATCGACCGCCTGCGGCAAGTCAATGATCACAGGGCCGTCGGTGGCGAGCAATACGTTGAACTCAGACAGGTCGCCGTGTACCACACCGGCGCACAGCATGCGAACAACTTCCACCAACAGTGTTGCGTGGTGCAGCCGCGCGTCCTCTGGCGTGAACACAACGTCGTTGAGGCGCGGTGCGGCATCGCCCTGCGCGTCGGTGACCAACTCCATCAGCAGCACGCCGTCGCAGAAGTTGTGGGGCACCGGCACGCGCACGCCGGCCGCGGCCAAGCGGTAGAGCGCGTCGACCTCGGCACTTTGCCAGGCCGCTTCGGTGGCCTGCCGGCCGAACTTGGTGCCCTTGGCCATCGCGCGCTGAAGACGCGTGTTCTTGACTTTGCGGTTTTCGGTGTAGTCGACGGCTTGTCGGAAACTGCGCTGGGTGGCTTCCTTGTAGATCTTGGCGCAGCGCGTCTCGTCCCCGCAGCGCACCACGTAGACCATCGCTTCCTTGCCGCTCATGAGCTGGCGAACCACGCTGTCGATCAGTCCTTCGTCGATGAGTGCCTGTAGTCGAGGGGGTGCTTTCATGGCGCATTCTGCCTGTCTGCCAGTTGGCCTCGCGAAGGGGGGCCGATGCGAACTGCAGCGGCAAGCGCAAGAAGATGCAGATCGTCCGGAAGAAGGGACATTCCAGCCGACCCGCTCGGGCGCTGGACCGAATCGAAGCTGCTCTTCAAGGTGTGACCAGCTGCTAGGGGATTGCGCCAGGGGAGGGCAGTAGCGCCCGATGCTACAGGTGGACGATAAAGCGTCGTCATAGCGCCCATTCGGGTCCAGGGGCGAGTGTTTCTTGGTCGCCAGACGCCTCCACGCAAATGGAGCGCGCGCGCTATGCTTTGCGCGGGATTTCCACTCGCAATCCAACGAGGAGAAATGCATGAAGTCAAACCGCTTCACGACCCGCAATGGGACGGAACTTGTCTTCTCGGCCCTCGGATTGGGTACGGCACCCATGGGCGACCTGTACGAATTGCTCGATGAGAAAAACTGCATCGTCACCGTCGAACAGGCGTACGCCAGTGGAGTGCGCGTGTTCGACACCTCGCCGCACTACGGCAACGGGCTGGCCGAAGCGCGCGTGGGTGCAGGCCTGCGCCACCTGCCACGCAAGGATGTGATCGTATCGACCAAGATCGGCCGGGTCATGGACGTCTTTGCCAAGCCGCCGCCGAAGAACCCCGATGTTTTCTCGCCGGGCTTTGCTGGCGGCCATCCGCATGCGCCGCGCTTTGACTATTCCTACGACGGCACGATGCGCTCGGTCGAACAGTCCTTGCTGCGCACCGGGCTGGACCGCCTGGACATCCTGTTGATCCACGACTGCGACGTGTGGACGCACGGCCCGATCGATGCGCCCGTGCGCTTCAAGGAGGCGATGGAGGGCGCCTACAAGGCGCTCGACAGGCTGCGCAGCGAGAAGACCGTGGCCGCCATCGGATTCGGCATCAACGAATCCGACGTTTCGGTGAAGTTCGCGCGGGCCGGCGACTTCGACGTGGCGATACTGGCTGGCCGTTACTCGCTGCTGATCCAGAACGGGTTGGACGAATTCTTGCCGCTGGCTCTCGAAAAGCACATCGGCGTCATGCTGGCCGGTGTATTCAATTCCGGCATCCTCGCAACCGGCGCCGTGCCCGGGGCCAAGTTCGACTACGGGCCTGCGCCCGAAGACATCATGGACCGCGTGCGCAAGATCGAAGCGATCTGCGCCACGCATGCCACGCCGCTGCGCCGCGCCGCGTTGCAGTTTGCGATGGCGCATCCTGCGGTCGTGACCGTGCTGCTGGGCGGTGTGACGCCACAGGAGGTGCTGGCCAACTCCGCCGATGCCGACCATGCCGTGCCGGCGGCGCTGTGGTGCGCCCTCCAGTCCGCCGGCCTGCTGAATCCGGCCGCGCCGGTCGGCTGAGCTCATCAAGGTCGACAAGACGATGCGCGCTTCCTGATTCTTTCTGGCGCCAGCACCATGAAATCCATTGTTTTGGGGTCGGCAGGGTTCGCAATTTGTGGGACAGGCGCTGGCAGTTCATCTCGACGTGAAGGCCCTCATGCGAGACCGTTGGGCGATCGAAGCACGCCCGCGACTCAAGGTCGTGACCCTAGCACCATGGACATCTATTCGCCGAACTGATAGATCTGCACTCCGACTCAGGCACCTTGGCGCTCGAGGTGTTGTCGCTCGGCTCGCTTATCGCAAGACGGGGCTACCTTCGGGGTCTTGTTGTTGCTGTGACTGACCTGCGTGGGCGCGTGGTTGAATGTGATGAGGCAAATCCTTGGAGCGAGCAGTGGCGTCAACAGATCCCGACAACATACTCTTCTTCATCCCGGACATCAGCGGTTTCACGAAGTTCGTGACCGAGACCGAGGTGAGCCATAGTCAGCACATCATCCAGGAGTTGCTGGAGTTGATCGTGGACGCCAACCAACTCGGGCTGGAGGTTGCCGAGTTTGAGGGCGATGCGGTGCTGTTTGTTCGTCCCGGCGCGCCGCCGTCGCTGGACGAGCTTCTGGCGCAGGCACGGAAGATGTTCGTGGACTTCCATTCGCATATCAAGCGGATCGAGATCCTGCGCACCTGCGCCTGCGGCGCCTGCTCCAACGTCCATTGCCTGTCGCTCAAGTTCGTCGCGCATTTCGGGCCGGCCAGGACCATGCAGGTCAAGGGACATTCGAAATTCATTGGCAAGAGCATCATCGTCGCGCACCGGCTGTTGAAGAATCAGGTGCCCGAGTCCGAGTACCTGCTGGTGAGCGAGGAGACGCTGAACCAGCTGGCCGACGGCACTGCGACGGCCTCGTCGTTCGAGTGCGGCAACTGCAGCTACGACGAAATCGGAGAGGTCGCGTATCGACACCATTCGATGGCGCCGTACCTGGCCGAGGCGAATGCTACGGTCACCGGATCCCTCACATGAAAAGCGCTTCACCACGCGCATGATCGGGAGTGGGCTCGGCCTGCACCAGCGGTTGGAACTGCGCGCCGCATTCGCCCACCCACTGCGCGAGCGTTGAACGGGCGATCAAGTGGCCAGCGCGCTTGAAGAAAGCTTCCTGGCGGTACAGCGGCACGTGGTCCAGGAACTTGGCTACCAGCACCTGGGGCCAGAACGAACCGCCCAAGCTGTCGCGGATCTTCGTTGCATAAGATCGACTGGCAAGTTCGGGATCCTCGGGGCCGGTCGGCAGCGCCAGAACCGGCGCTGTCTCCGGACGGACGCCCCTTCCCGTGCCGGTGACAGTCATGAGGTTCGTGCCGACGGGTCAAAAGCAGGCCCGCACAAGGCGGGCCTGAAGGGGTTGGTCCTTGATGCCCACCCAGGGAGAAAGCATACCTTCAGACTACTCGCTTCATAGCCACTCACAAGTCCGCCAAAGGTTCGCGCGGGCGGAACTATTTCACGAATTGGTTGCGGTCTCGCAGACCAGGTGTCGTGAGCTTATCCACGAGGCCCGTGGACAGATCTGTGGACAAGAGCGCGCGAAGCTTGGGGAAGCCACTCCAGAGTGGCCTCGCGACGCGATGCCTCCAAAACAGGCACCGCCGTTCGTTTCTCGGGGGATGGCAGACCGGTTCTCCGTTCGCGGAGTCGAGTGGGCAAGGCCAACTGCAATTCGGACAGAACCAATGCTTGCCGCCCCTCCCCCGACTCGTCCATTGGAGACCTGACCAGGACCTGACCAGGACCTGACCCTCTTTGTAGGGCGACGGTATTAAGCTATTCCTCTCGAATCTCACTAACAGGAATTTCCATGACTCAGACCTACGCCCAGATTCAAAAGCAGATCGCACAGCTTCAGAAGACTGCTGATGCACTTCGCGAGAAGGAGGTGTCGGGCGTTGTTTCGCGAATCAAGGGGGCGATCGTCCACTACGGCCTGACTGCGCAGCAGCTCGGTTTCGGTCGTACCGCGCCGAAAGCCGGGGCGCCGATCGGAAAGGCGAGTGACAAGAGACCTCGCGCCGCGAAGTACAGCGATGGCAATGGCAACGCCTGGGGCGGAATGGGCAAGCGTCCACAGTGGCTGCGAGACGCCCTGGATTCCGGGCGGACCTTGGAGGAACTCCGAATCGGCACGGTCGTGGCGGCGGTTGCGAAACAACCGGGGAAGCAGAAGAAGCGACGGCCCTCCACGCTGCTCTACCGGGATGGAGCCGGAAACTCGTGGACTGGCCGTGGACCCCAGCCTCGCTGGATGAAGGAGGCGATCGCAGGCGGAAAGACTCTCGAGGATCTGAGAGGCTGAGAGGCGAAAGCGGCTGGACCTGCGATAGCGCGATCGCCGGAGGGGAGGGGGCCCGGGTCGGCTGTGCTCGCTGCGCCAAGTTGGGCGATAAGGACTCCTTATCCGTCCTGATTCATGCGTAGCCGGGGTCGCTGGGGGGACGACCGCATTTGAGCTCAACCCGAGCGCGCCTGTTGTAGCGATGCCTGAAGCTCCGCAGGTGCTGACCGAATTGCATCAATGTCAAGCCGCAAATGGGTGATGAGGCAATTTCGGCTGGACCTCAAACTGGCTCGCCACCACCTTGAGGAGTCAGCATGACGCATCGATCAGCACTCGTCGCTATGGGACTCTCGGTTGCTGCAGGTCAGGCCTTGAGTCAGGATGTGCCGCTGACTGAGCAGGACATCTTGACTCAGATCGTCGGCAAGACGATCGAATGGAAGATGTTCGACGGAAAGATTGTCAACGTCGCACTCACACCGACCGGTAAGGCCACGGTTTCAGGCGCGTACAACGACGTGGGCAAATGGCGTATGGATGGGCCAGGAGGCTACTGCACCACGTGGAACAAGGCCCCCATGAATGAGTCCTGCGTGAAGGTCGTCAGGCGCGAGGGGGTCCTGGTCTCCCTCAGAGAGGGCGCAGTGCGGGCGACCGTGGTGAGCGCGAAGTAGCGTTCACTGCGCGTTGGGCGCTGCGGTTGCATTCCGACCGGCATGCGGCCGGGGGTCGGGGCAATCGAAAAAAATCCCCTCCCGCGTCAGGCTCAGGCACAGGGTCTCTGCGCTCAGCGAATGTGAATCAGGGTCGCGCCGTCGCGACTGGTGCACTGCCAAACCTTCCGATCCGGTTCAGGCGTGACGGTTGGGATCAGGGTGAAGCTGGCGTTCGACCCGCTGGCCGTGGGCACGTAGCTCATGTCGATCTTGATGTCGCCCCGCTGGGTGCCCACGACCCGGCAGTCGTTCTCCGCCACGTAGCCTTTCCAGGCGCGGCGGTTCTCCATTCCCTGCACGATCGCCCAGGCGCATGCGATGACGGTGATCAGCACGAACACGCCAGCAATGACGAAAGGTCCGTAGCGGTCGAATCGGGAATCGGGCGTGCCCATGCGCCGGGATGGTAGCGGGGATTGCAAAGGATGGCTTATTCACCCCGCATGACGCGCACGTTCCCGTCGGGCGGTGCGGACACCTGCACCGGCAAGGCGCCCATGACGAAAACCTTTACCGCTGAAGATCGAATCCGCAGCGCCGCCCGTGGCGCTTCTGCGATCTATCACCATCTGTCCAGCGACCCGGCCTGTGCCGGCCCCTGGGGCTTCGATCGCGGGCGCTTCGACGCTCGATGAGAAGCGCAATCAGTCAGGGTGCAACGGACGCAACGGGACGTGTCCGAGTGGGGTATTCACATCGAAAGGTAAGCGAACATGCTTAGAGGACCGGCGGCCGCGATTGACCCTGACAATTGACGCGATGAATAAACTGGTGCCTCGCGCTCTGCTTGCCCTGTCCCTTGGCTTGGTCCTTTCCTGCGGTGGCGGGGGCGGCGGAAACGGTGGCGCGGCATTCGTTGGAACAAGCGACCCCGTCGTTGTCCAGAGTTCGGACACGAGCTCGCCGATCGAGTTCGGCTTCAAGGACGTCGAT
>NZ_JASZYR010000020.1 GCF_030316855.1 Variovorax sp. J22P240 | reverse complement strand
GGCCAAATCCGAAATCAACTCTGACATTACGTGCCCACGTTCTTGTACATGGGTACGTAGCCTCACACTTCGTCGCGCTCGAAGGAAGGGCGTGGTTTATTGCGCGCTTACATTGTAGTTGAGGCGACTGCTCATTACTTCTTCTCCAGAGGTGCAGATACGGGCATGGTGAGCGGCATGTCGCCTGTGTCCACGACGAACACCGCCAGCAATTTCGCTGGCTGGGTCCTGCTCGCGTTGCGGCTCTCGCGATGCGTCGCACCGGGAGATTCATAGAAGCTGTCGCCTGCCCGCAGAATCCTCTTGGGCCCGTCGTCCACTTGCGATTCGATGGCGCCCGACACGACATAGGCGTAGATGAAGGCAGACTTCGAATGCGTATGGGACGGCGAGGCGGCCCCCGGCGCATAGTCGACGACGAGCGCAATCAGCGACTTGCCAGGAATGTTCGGGATGGCTTGCTCCAGCTTGGGGGTCACCTTCTCGGTCGCTTCATGCGCCGAGGCTGGCGCGGGCGCAAGGACGCCCATCGCGGCGGCGGCGACGGCCGCTGAAAGCAGCGCGATGTTCATAGGGGTTCTCTCGATTGGTCGCGCATCGCGCGCAAGGTCACTGCGAGAAGCCAACCAGCCGCGCGAAGGCGCGCACACGCTCGCGCGGCATCGGTGCCTGGTTGACCTTCGCGTCTGGATCGCCGTATCCCATCGACATCCCGAAGGCCGTCACTTCCTCGGGGGCCATCTCCAGGTGGGACGCGATCACCTCATGGAAGGGCGCAAAGGACACTTGCGGGCAGGTGTCGATGCCCCGCGCCTTTGCCGCGATCATCACGTTCTGCGCGAACAGACCCAGGTCGATCCAGCTGTGCGGCTTCAGGCGACGGTCGATACTGAAGAGAAGGCCAACGGGCGCCCCGAAGAACGAGAGGTTGCGTTCGGACTGGCGTGCACGCGCAGGCGCGTCGTTCCGATCGATGCCGAGCGACGAGTAGTAGCGCGCGCCGAAGTCCTGCAGGCGGGCGCGGAACATGTCGGGCAACGGATCGGGAAAGTGTGCGGGCGCAGGCACGGCGCCTGCGCGGGAGGCCGCCAGCATTGCATCGGCCAGTTCGTCCTTGACGCTGCCACTGACCACATAGACGCGCCAGGGCTGGATGTTGGCGCCGCTCGGTGCGGTCGCGGCGTCGTCAAGGATGTCCTCGACCAGCTGGCGATCGAGCAGCAACGGCTTGAAGGCCCGAGTCGCGCGACGGGAGCGCACGACGCTCGAAACGCATTGCGCGACGGCCTCCTGCGCCAGATGACATACGGAATTGTCCATCGCTCACTCCTGCGGCGCAGCGTGGTAGGAGATCCGGCCCGAGGGCAGGAAGAACAGCGCGATCACGGCGCCATCCCTGGCCTCTGGATAGTGCTGGCTGCCTGGCGAGGGGGCGGTCCACCCGCCAAAACACCATCCGTTGGGGCCGTTCAGGGCAGCGCCAGGCGTGACGGGCACGACCATGTTGAACTCGCCATAGGGATGCCCGTGGTACTGGCCGCGCAGCCGCTGGTCTGCATGTCCCTGGCAGTTGCCGGTGCTGTCCATGTACACCGCCGTGATGCTGAAGTGCAGCGTGCGCTCGGTAGGTTCGGCGATGCGGCTGCGACGGTAGACAGGGCCGTCGATCTCGACGTTCGCTGCCCAGCCATCTTCCACACCTTTCTTCACCAGCCGGGCCAGGGTCTGGTAGAGCTCGCTGTCCGGGCCGTACTTCTGGTTCAGCCAGTGTTCGACGTCGGTGCCCGCGGTCATGTCTTTCACTTCCTCGAGAAAGGAAGCCGAGCGCTCGATCAGCGCTTCGCGGTCTCGGATAAGGGTCTCGGTGGTCATGGTGTGTGCGCTCTCGCGATGATCTGAAGGCAATCATCGGCCGCCACCGGACTGAAGGGAACTGATGCTTTTGCAAGCTCATAATGCATGCCGTTCAATTTGCCGGGAGAGCGCCAGATGAGCTTTGGCCGCATGGACCTCAACCTGCTCAAGGTCTTCGATGCGATCTACGAAGAGCGCAACCTGGTCGTGGCGGGCAAGCGGCTCAACCTGACCCAGTCCGCGGTGAGCCACGCACTGGGGAGGCTGCGCGAACTGGTGGGCGACGAGCTCTTCATGCGCACGGGCAAGGGCATGGTGCCCACAGGCCGCGCTGCTGCCATGGCGCCCGCCCTGCGCGATGCGCTGCGCCAGATCCAGGCGACGCTGGGAGTGGAGCCTTTCTCAGCGCAGGAGTCGAAACGGCGCTTCGTCATCGCGGCGAACGATCATCTCACCGCCGTGATCATCGCCCCGCTGTCGCGCGAGCTCCAGCAGGTGGCGCCCGGCGTCGACCTGGTGATCCGCCCCTCTACCCGGCTCGACCTGGCAGAGCAGATCGATCTGGGACGCATCGACCTCGCCATCGGCATCTTCGCCCAGGTGCCCAGTCGCCTGAACTCGCGCACGTTGATGTCCCAGGGCGAGACCATCCTGATGCGCAAGGGACACCCTGCCTCGCGCCGCAAGCTCACATTGCGCGACATGGCGAAGTTCCCGCTCGTCACGCTGTCGGTAGGTGGCCAGGAGGAAGGGGCCGTCGGAGGCTTCATCCTGGAGCGCGGCCTTGCACGCCAGTCCGAGATGTTCGATCGGCACGCGCTCCAGGAAGCGCTGCGCGAGCTGAATGAGCTTCCCCGCACGCGCGTGACGGTCCCGCACTCGCTGGCCATACCTGAACTCCTTCGCGAAACCGACATGCTGTCCATCGTGCCCGCGTCGCTTGCGGTGGCGCTGGCAAAGCACGGCGACTTGCTGCGCCGTCCCCCTCCCTACCCAGCGGGGACCTCGTCCATCCGGGCAGTCTGGCATCGCCGGGAAGAGCATGACGTGGGGCACAGCTGGTTGCGCGAGATGGTGGCCGATGCGGCACGGCTGACCGAGGAGGCGCTCGGCTAGCTGACGCCGCCCAAGTGCACGGCGTGCATCTTGCCCTTGCAAAGACTTCAGTTCCCTTCGGCCCGGCCAGCCGCCATCATTCCGCCACTTCGAGTTGTCCAACCATGTGGGGTGCGGAATGAACACCATGAACCGTCGCGCGTTTGCGCGCATCGCCTTGACACTGCCAGCGGCAAGCTGGCTTCCGCCCTCGTTCTCGCAGGCGGTGGCCGGCGTGGGCAAGCTCCTGGTGGGCTATCCGGCCGGGGGCACCCTCGACACGACGGCGCGCCAGTTGGCGGAGGCCTGGCGCAAGCAGGGGCGCCAGTACATCGTCGACAACCGGGCGGGCGCGGCCGGCCGCATCGCCAACAGCCAGCTCAAGCGCGAGCGGCCCGACGGCGCAACGCTTCTTTGCACGCACACCTCCGCATTGACCATCTACCCGCACGTGTATTCGCGACTCATGTACGACGCGGCAGCAGACCTGCAGCCCGTGTCACCGCTGGTCGCCGCCACCTGTGCGTTCGCGGTCAGCAGCACCGCGCCTGCCGGCGTTGTCGACGTGAAGACGTATGTCGACTGGGTCCGCCGCGCGCCCGATGCCGTCAGCTATGCCTCCCCGGCTGCCGGCTCCTTTGCGCATTTCCTGGGGTATCAGTTCTCCGATGCGGCGGGGCTGAAGCTGCAGCATGTCGGATACCGCGGGTCCGCCCCTGCGATGCAGGACCTGATCGGAGGACAGATCCCGGCCTACTTCGGCTTCGTGGCAGATTTCCTGCCCTATCTGCAGCAAGGACGCATCCGGATCCTGGGGGTTACCGGCGACAAGCGCACGCCCTTCCTGCCCAAGGTGGCGACCTTCACCGAGCAGGGGTTCCCGAAGGTTCGCGGCGTCGAGACCTATGGGATCTTCGCGCCTCCCGGCACGCCTGAAGGCACAATCGAGGCGCTGCATTCGGCGATGGTGACTGCAACCAAGGACCCTGCGCTGCGCACGGCCTTCGAACAGGTCGGCCTCGAGCCGCTGACGCTCACGCCGCAGGAGTACGCGAAGCAGTTGCGGCGCGAGCGGGAATTCTGGGCGCCCATCGTTCGCGCCTCCGGGTTCCGCTCCGAGGAGTGAGACATGGATGCCGGCCACTGCGAGCTCACCTGCCGGATGAGCCCGACGCAGGACATTCAAGCCTTGCATGACCGCCAGGCTGCACTTGGGCATTGCGTGGAGCAGGTCCTGCGATCGCGTCGGTCCACGCGCGCCTACAAACCGGATCTCGTGTCCGCGCAAGCGGTGCTCGACATCCTCGACTGCGCTGCCACCGCACCCAGCAACTCGAACACGCAGCCGTGGCGCGTGCATGTGCTGGCTGGCGCGCCCCTATGCGAACTGGGGGATGCGCTGGTCAAGAGCTTCCGCGAGGACCTACTGCCGCCCTCCTCCCATTTCCCGGATCCGCTCCCGGCAGAGTTTGGCGCGCGACAGGCGGACTTCGCTTCCCGCTACTACGGCTGCCTGGGCATCGACCGGCTGGATGCCGCGGCCCGGTCAGCCCAGACGGAGAGGAACTTCCACTTCTTCGGCGCACCAGTGGGCCTCATCTTCAGCATCGACTCGCGCCTCACGGCACACAGCTGGCTGGATCTGGGGCTGTTTGTGCAAAGCGTGATGATCGCCGCAGGTGCGCGGGGGCTGGCCACCTGCCCGCAGGTGTCGTTCGCGCGCTTCCATCCCGTGATCGCATCGCGCCTGCGCATGTCCGCGCATTACGTGACAGCCTGCGGGATGTCCATGGGCTTCGCGCAGAGCACGGCACCTGTGAACCAGGTCCGCATGCCGCGAGCGAGCGCGCTCGAATTCGCGCAGCTCGCCGGCTTCTCCTGATGCCCTCATTGCAGCTCCAGCCCTGCGGGCGAGCGCCTGACCTGGTTGGATCGGACGGGTGCCGGGCACCCGCACACCGCCAGAAGAACCTAGAAGAACACTGATCATGGACCGTCGTCTCCCTGTCCTCGCCCTCGGCATGTTCGCCATGGGAACCGACAACTTCGTCGTTGCCGGCATCCTGCCCAGCGTCGCTGCTTCCCTCGGAACCTCCGTCAGCCTCGCGGGCCAGATGGTCGCCGTGTATGCACTATCGTTTGCCATCATGGCGCCGGTGATGGCCGCGGTCGGCGGCGGATGGCCGCGCAAGCCGCTACTGGTCACTGCGCTGGCCGTCTTCGTCGTGGGCAACGCCATCAGCGCCTTGGCCACCGACCTCAACACCGTGCTGCTGAGTCGCGCACTGGCAGGCCTGGGTGCGGCAATGTTCGCGCCGACGGCGCTGGGCGTCGCATCGACGATCACTGCGCCGGAGAAAAGAGGCCGCGCGTTGTCTATCGTGACCGCTGGCCTGGCAGGTGCGACAGCCCTGGGGTCGCCGCTGGGAACCTTCATCGGCGGGCTCGGGACCTGGAGGACGACCCTGTGGTTCGTCGCGATGCTGGGCCTGTCCGCGATGCTCGCCGTCTGGTGGCTTCTGGACTCCGTGCGTGCGCCCGAGCGCATCACGCTGCGCGAGCGATTCGCGCCAGTGCGCGATCTGCGCGTCACGCTCGCGCTCTTGACGAACGTCTTCGCGAACGGCGGCTTGCTGATGGTCTACACGTACGCGGGTTCGGTGCTGGACCGCGTCACTGGCGGCAGCGAGCGGATACTCGCGACGCTCCTGCTGTTCTGGGGCGTGTCCGCCCTGATCGGAAACCTTGCCTCCGGCCGGTTGGTCGACCGCTTCGGCAGCCGCAGCGTAATGAATGCCTCCCTCGCGATCGCCATCATCAACTTCTGCGCCTTGCCTTGGGCATCCACTTCGGTGGCGGGCGCCGTACTGTGTTTGGCGATCTGGGGGTTCGTCGGCTGGGGCGTCATCGTTCCGCAGCAGCACCGCCTGGTGAAGATGGCACCGAAGGTCGCCCCCTTGCTGCTGGCACTCAACAACACGGCCACCTACGGTGGACTGGCCTGCTCCAGCGTGCTGGGCGGGCTGGTGCTCCTCGTCATTGACAGGCACTACCTCAGTCTCGTGGGCGCCGGCATGATTCTCGTCGCGCTGGCGCTGGCGGAGGTCACCCATGGCTGCATCGTGCGTAGGAGCATAGGTGTGCACCGGGAGCCCGAGCTGCAGACGCAGCCTTGACCTAGGATGGCCACGCCCGCGATCTGCGCACGCCAGACGCGCCCGGATCTGCTGGCCGTCGAAAGGGATCGCTCCGCCATGGCCCTTCACTGCAGAAGTGCCAGTGCGGCGCCCGGAATGGCCGGAAAGCAGCGATAGGCAGTCGTCCGCGCTCAAAGAGGGGAAGGACCGCAATCGCTGCGGACCTGCCGGACACCAGTCGATGCTGACGGTCTGAGATGGGCCCATCTGCGACATCCACGGTTCGCAACCTGCCCTGTGGAATCGCCTGCAAGCGGTGCAAGAGGCCCGCGCAAGCTTCCAAGTTCTCCATTGGTGGCGCTCGCGACCAAAGTCGCTCCGGAGTTCATGCCCATGCAGCCCTTCGACGCTGCGCCCCCGTATGCCGTTCCGGCGTTCCGGCTGCTGCTAAGGCCTCGCGGCGCCATGGCCGGCTCCGCTTTTGCCATTGGCCTCGCTCTTGGAGGCGTGACCCGCAATGTGTTAGCAACGATCGGCGCGCCACCCGCGAAGGGGACCACGGTCATGTCGTTTCCGGAACTCCAGCGTCAGTGAGTGATGGGCCAAAGTACATCCGCGAGATTCCCGCTTTTGCCGCTACCGCTTCGCACCGACTGCACGGCCGCGAAGTGGAGTAGAGAACCGCTCCCAGCAAGCTTTCGCGCCCCAGCTTGAGCTGCGCATCGCGGATTGCCTCTCGTTCCGCATGAGCATCGGGATTCTGATTCTTCACGACCCGGCTTGGCCCTTGGCCAACGAGCTCGCCATCCAGCACCAGCACGGCGCCGTACGGTTGGTCACCCCAAGACTCAGCAAGGCGCTTCATCTCGGCAGCGGCTTCGTACCAGCGAGCGCCTGCCTCGTTGGAAGAAATCCGGGGCTGGGCAGATACCCTCAACATGCTGCCGGCGAGCAGCGCCGCCCCACTGCCTAGCAACATTCTCCGGCCGTTCGGTGGCATATCAATGCATCTCAGTTCCACGACCAATCGTTCGCCCCAGCCGCTGAGCTTGGCCGAAGCATGCCCGCATGCGGCCACCCAACTCTACATGGGAATCCATGTCTGAGCATTTTCGCCGTCTGCGGCAAAAGATCGTTTGAAGTCTCGCGCGGCAAGTCTCGACGGAGTGCTTCGCAGCGGGAACGGACGTTCAGTGATGCCAGCATGACCGGCTCCTTCGTGCCCGTTGCAGTCTCTCCATGATCTGCAAACGCCGTCGTGTCGACGGCGCGGTACGCAACAACATCCAGAAGGGACTGAAGGGAATTGCTGCCCTCAACCTTTCAGAATAGCGCCAGCCAGCCTGGGTCGGAATCTTTGAGTCGATGTATCTTCGCTCATCGACTCGAAGGCCGTGTCACTTCGACGACGGCGCGCCCCGAGGTATCGAGATCAACAGCGACATCTCGATGACCGCTTCCAAGTGCAAAGCGGAAATTCCCGCTGCGAGGCCGAAAGTCGCTGATGGGCCCTCCCGTGCCCTACGGCAGCCACCGTCATACGACCGCTGCGCAGCAAGAGCCGACCTTCAGCGGTGCCTGTCTTGTCGACCGCTTCCTGCCGATCTGCGGCCATTGCCGACGCTGAAACTCGCAACTGCGGCTCACAGCTTGGCCTCGATAAATCAGCGTACGCGCCGCGCTCATCCCAACGGGTGGATTTCCGCCCCCCAACGGGTCGCGGCAGAATCCGCAGCACAACAAAGCGAGGGGATTCCGATGAAGCTCGCCGCCGCCCCGTTTCTCTGTTCCACTGGCTCGGTGTATGTGCTGGAGAACTTGGTTGCTCAGCGGGTCAAGGTTGGCATGACTGCCATCGGTGCCAACGACGTCGCGAATCGCCTCAAAGACGTCAACGACATGTGGGCGGAACGCAAGGTCACTTGCCAAATTTGCGGCGGGCGACTCGTGCATGTCATGGGACTCGTTCCTCGACACGTCAAGAGCGGCATAGTGTGCATCGGAGGGGACAACGTCCCCTTGGAGAAGAGCACTGCGCTGGCCGCGCAGCAACTGCAGGCGACCAAGGACCGCATCCACAAGCTGCACGGCACCGAACTGAGCTCAGCCACCCGAGTGGTCAGTACTCTCGCGCTGCGAATAGAGAAGTATCGCGATCACGTACCACCAGCAGGAGAATGGCAATTTTGTGTCGCGTTCCACACCGAGGGCGTGGCCGAGGTTGAGGCTCTTGCGCACAAGAAGCTCGCAAAGCACCTGGATCGGCAGGCACCCTTCGGAGAGGTTTTCTGTTGTACGGCATCAGAGGCGACGGAGGCCGTCGAAGCAGCTTTGGGTGAGTTGGGGCTGTCGGACACCGCCAGAAGGAGAACTCAATTGCCCTCCCCTCTGAACTGGCCGCGAACGCCAAGCCATGGATGGTCCCCCTGAGATGACCAACGCCATTCCAGTTTTTCGAGCCGCCGACCAGGCGCTTGCCAGTGCCGACGCAGTTCAGGGCAGGCGCGATAGGTGCCGCGAGCCACACGTTGCACCCTTGCAGGCGCTGGCCGAACGGATCAGCGCAAACCACGATGCACCCGAAGGCGTGCCGCGCTTCGACCCGCTCGACGGCGGTATCAACGCACGCGTCCTGCTCTTGCAGGAAGCCCCAGGCCCGCGCGCTGTCGGAACCGGCTTCGTCAGCTTCGACAAATCGGATCAGACCACAGCTAACGCCCGACATGCTTGCGAGTCAGCTGGACTCTCACGCCGCGATGTGGTGCGGTGGAATGCGGTGCCCTGGTACATCGGGAACGAGGGGCGCACCAAGATTCGTGCGGCAAACCGATTGAAATCGCTTCCCGACGCGCAGGGCCGAGTTCTTCGCGCAGATTGCGCAGGCGGCTCGCCTTATAGGTCGAGAGCCGGCAACGTGAAGACGCTATCCGCATTGCCGTTGGCGCAGCCCCACGACCGCACGCGGCCGACCCACAGCGCGTTCATGTCCAATCTCGTCGCGGGAGCTTGACCCCTTGCAATTCCGCGCCTTCATCGCGATCGCAACGGCCGTCATGCTTGGTGGTTGCGCGTCGCCCCCGAAGACAACCTGCAACCCCGGCGAAGAGCGGGCGATCCAAGACACGCTGTACTTCGGCACCGCGAAGCCCAATGGCGGTGTTGTCGCCAACGACGAATGGACAGAGTTCCTCGAGATCGTGGTCACCCCGCGCTTCCCTCAAGGCCTGACCGTCGTCCCAGCATCTGGCCAATGGCGCGGCGCGGATGGATCAATCGTCCGGGAATCGACCCGTATTCTTCAACTCGTGCACCCCGACGACGCACTGAGCGAGAAGGCAGCGATCGAGATCGCGGCCGATTACAAGTCGCGGTTTCAGCAGGAAGCCGTTCTTCGTGTGAAGGCGGCCGCATGCGCATCCTTTTGACCCTGAAGCCCCAACCCAGCTTCAATGAAACTCGCTTTTGGGGACGGCGAACCTCAAATGCGGAGGCACGAAGGCGGTTGCGCGGCGTCAGCCGTCGTTCGATAAGCCCGCCTGAATCTCAGCAACCGGCCATGAACAGTCTGTCGCGCCGCCTCCGAGCTACGTCCGCTTCGATCGAAGGCGGATTTGAGGCAGGTGAACAAAAAAGCCCGGCTGCAGTTTTGGGACGCGAGTGACCTTTGTGGCTGCGTGTGCAATCAACCATCTTCCTTCGGCGGCGCAACCAGCGCACCCCTGATGTCGTGGCGTGCCATGGCGTCGGCGACGAATCCTGATGCTTTCATCTCTTCAACGAACTCGCTCAGATAGTTGGCAGCTTCTATTCCCCTGCTGCGCGGTGTTCCCATCGCTTGCTGGATCACCATGAATCTGCCAGGCAAGAGCCGCAGCCCCTCTAACCTTGCTGCGTCGGAGGCAAGCTGCTGACGCACACCTGCAGCCACGTCGGCGTGCTGCGCAAGAAACTCTTCAACAACCGTAGGTGACGTGTTGGCTCGAACGATCTGGGCCTTCTTGAGCTCGCGAGTCAGGTAGAGGTCGTATGCGCTTCCTTTGCCGACCATGATCCGCACGCCTTCGGCATCGACTTGCTCGTTTGTTGCGATCTTGGAGTCGTCTCGCACGAGGTAGCTTCCTTCGATCAATATGTACGGGGCTGTAAAGAGCAAGCCTTCGCCGCGCAGGGGATCGACGGCGAAAAACCCGACATCAGCTTGCTCGCCGGTGACGGCGGTTACTGATTTCCCAGCGGCATCGAACACCACTGGCTTCATTTCTGTCTGCAGACGCCTCGCAAGTTCGATCGCCAGGTCGACTGACACGCCCGTTGCCTGTGAGGTGGCCGCATCCCACCTTGCCAGGATGGGGTTGCCAAGGTTGATAGAGGCGCGCACTACGCCTGTCGGCGCCAGTGCCGATCGGATTGTTAGTGGGACTTGCATTGCAGGAGACCTTTCAAGGAAGGGACGTGGTATCACTGAGCTACGGCGTGGCTGCCGCTTAGACCTTGGCTGCGTGCTCTTCGAGCAAAGCGAGCACCGAGGGGTCCAGTGCAAGCCCTTCACGCCGATGCCGCGCAAGGTTGTTCAGTTCGATTTCCCCCGGCACAAGAACTGGACGCGCTGCTTCGGCGGGAGGGCTGTCGTGAAGGATCGCCGCGAAATCGTTCATCCGCTCCGCAAGCCATGCAGTGGAACCGAGGCGCCGCGTGTCGATGAGGATGAAGAAATGTCCGAGGTTTTGCGGCTCGTCAGGCGCATCGACCCAGGACTTCACATGCGTGAGGTAGGCGGCGCCCGATAAAAGTCCTGCGAACAGGTCCACAAGCAAAGCCAGCCCGTAGCCTTTGTGTCCGCCGATCGGAAGCAGGAAGCCATCAAGGGCCGCAGCGGGATCGGTCGTCGACCGGCCGCCCTTGTCCGTCGCCCAGGTGTCGGGAATGGATTCACCGCGCTTGAGTGCGTTGCGGATTTTTGCGCGAGCGGCAACGCTGATGGCCATGTCCAGCAAGAACGGCTTGCCGCCGGGGTTCGGTACGCCAAAACCGACAGGACTATTCCCGAGACGGGCATCGCTGCCGCCCCACGGTGCGATCGTCGTGGTGGCATTGCTCCCGATGATGCTGGCGAACCCGGCTTCGGCTGCGATCAGCGAATAGGGCGAGACAGGGCCGAAATGGTTGCTGCCACGCGCAAACGCAATACCCACTCCTGTCTGCTTGGCCGTTTCCATGGCGGCCTCCAACGCGCGCATTCCAACGAGCGGGCCGACTCCGTTGTCGCCGTCGATGCTCACGATGGCGGGCGCTCGCTGTTCCACCTTGATGTCCGGTCTGGCCTTGATGCCGCCGACACTCAGTCGCTCACCGTACGACTCGATACGGCCGAGGCCGTGGGTCGACAGGCCGAACAGGTCAGCGGTTACCAGGATCCTGGCGACGTCTTGTGCGTCTTTGTGATCGAGGCCAAGGCCCTCGAAGGCCTTGGCACCGAGCTCAAGCAGTTCGGACTCCAGTAGGACGCGTTTTTCAATGATGGCGGTGTTCATGGTGTCTTTCAATGGGAAGTGATGATTGGTGGCTTCATTCGGCCTTGAGGCCGGCCTTGCGAACAACGTTGCCCCAACGTTCACGCTCGGCTTTGATGAACTTGGCAAATTCCGCAGGGGCCATGGGAGACGCGGTGCTGCCGTCTTCTTCAAGCCGTGCACGCACCGTCGGAACGCTCAACGCCTTGATCGCAGCGTCATGCAGGCGGGCGACGATCTCCGGCGAAGTCTTGGCCGGCGCGAGGATCCCGAACCATTGCGAGCTGTCGAACCCGGGGTACCCGAGTTCGGCCACCGTGGGGACGGCAGGCAGTGCGCCCAGCCGTTGCGGGGAGCCGCTTGCGATGATCTTTATCTTTCCCGCCTTGGCCTGTGAGATGAAGCCGGGAGGGCCTGCAGAAGCGGCATCCGTGTTGCCCGCCAGCAGATCGTTGAGCTGGGCACCAGTGCCCTTGTACGGTACATGGGTGACGTCGATGTTGGCCGTGACCTTCAACATCTCGAATGCAAGATGACCTGCGCTGCCGTTGCCTGCTGAACCATAGTTCAGCTTGCCGGGCTGCGCCTTGGCCAACGCGACGAACTCCGGCAGCGTCTTCGCCGGAACCTTCGCTCCGATGGCGAACACCATCGGCACCTTGGCCAGCAAGGCAATGGGCGCGAAATCTTCGTGGCCATACGGCAGCTTGGGAAACATCGCCGGGTTGACCGCCAGGGTGCCGACATGCCCGAGAACGATGTTGTAGCCATCAGGTGCCGCGCGTGCCACCTCTTGCATGGCGATGATCCCGGATCCACCTGCCTTGTTGTCGACGATCACGGCCTGCCCCAGCGTCTTTGACATCTCGTTGGCGATCAGGCGTGCAATGACGTCGGAACTGCCGCCTGGGCCATAGGGCACCACGAGGCGAATCGGCTTCTCGGGCCAAGCGGCGTGGGCCAAGGGCATCGTTGCTGCCATCACGGCGGTCGCCAGAAGGCCGATCACGCGGCGCCTGGCAGGGTGAAGCGAACTTCGAGTGGTGCTGCCGATGCTGGGCAAAGTGCTCATTCAATGTCTCCTTGTTGATGCGGCCTGGATATGGCCGCAGACCAGGGTTGAATGGTCGCGGGGAGTCGCTTCGGTGTAAATTGCAAAGATTCGCTCTACTTTTGCGTCAAACGCATGAATTTCGATTTGGCGGATCTACGCGCCTTCCTGTCCGTTGCAGACTTCGGCAGCTTTCGGGTTGCTTCCGAAAACTTGCACCTGTCGCAGTCAGCCCTGTCTCGTCGCATCGACAAGCTCGAGTCGGCGCTTGGCATCAAGCTGTTCAGCCGCACGACGCGGAAGGTGGAGCTGACGACGGTCGGCAGAGCATTTGTGCCTAGGGCTCAAAACGTCATGCGCGAGCTCGACGATGCGCTCGTGGGGATCAAGGACGCGACGGAGCGAATCTCAGGCCTGGTGACGATTGCTTGCGTCCCGTCTGCTGTGGGCTACTTTCTGCCGGCTGCAATCAAGCGCTTTCACGCCTCATACCCGAAGGTTCGCATTCGTCTCATCGACGAATACTCCTCAGAAGTCCTCGTAGCAGTCGCGAGAGGGGACGCGGACTTTGGGTTGACGTACATCGGCACGCAAGAAGCAGACATCAATTTCGAACCCCTGCTGGAGGAGCGGTTTGTCGTCGCGTGCCCTGCGGGCCACCCTCTGGCAAAGAGGAAGCGCCTGACCTGGGCGGACTTGACGCAGCACGCTTATCTGACGCTTGCTCAAGGAAGTGGGAATCGATTCTTGATCGATCAGGCAATCAGCCAGGTTGAAACAAAGCCGCAGTGGATTTGCGAGGTGCGCCACGTACCAGCGCTCGTCAGTCTGGTCGAAGCAGGATTGGGGCTAGGCGTCGTCCCGCGCCTCGCAATGCCTCCGAAAGGGCATTCGTCGGGGCTGATCAGCATCCCGCTGGATGATCCAAAAATCACCAGGGTGATCGGGCTGATCAGCCGACGCGGGCGCGAATTGATGCCAGCTGCCCGACTGTTCTATCAAATGCTTTTAAGCGGAAGTGAGAACAGGAGAAATGAAGCTCAGCCAATGCAACGACGCCGGGATCAAATGAAAACGAGCTAAGCCACGCGCAAGGCGGATTGGATTGGTGACGACTGCTTTGGCGTGGCCTGCGGAAGTTGGCAGAGCGAACCTGAAGGACCGGAAGGGGGCCCTGCCCTGCCTCTCGTCAACGACCGTCGTACTTCAGCTGCGCAGCGAGAGCCGACGTTCGACCAGGCACTCGAGCACGACTGCATTGCCTTGCTCTTCAGACAACGATGACTGCATCGCCATAGACAGCCGAAGGTCGAGCAATTCGCCGAGCGCGCGGTGCCTGTCGGGCTTGACGGATTGCCTTCCCGCAACCAAGCTCGGTCACCGACCTCGATCGAGTCGGGCAAATCTTCCCGACGAGCGTCACTGGCCGCGTGACCGCTTGCCTGTTTGCGCTAAGCGAACTCGATTACGGCAGAGTCCCAACGGCCCTCCGATTGACCACCCCCGGCAGACCGGTCTAAGGCGTGAACGTGTCCCCCAGGACCAAGCCTTCACGACGTGGGTCGGCGCCGCCCTGCAAAGTGCCTTTCTTATCCTGGAGCCGGATGATCGTGGCGACGCCGCTGGACTGCGCACCGACGTTCACGGTATGCCCCATCGCGCGCAGTTCCGTCACCAATGGATCGTTGGCGCCGTTGTTGGTGGCATCGATTTTCGGATGCTCGCCGCCAATGGAGGTGGTCGGGCTGTTGGAGGCGCCGAAGTTCACCATCGCGCTCGCCTGCTGCGCATCGAAGTTCCAGTCCAGCGCGCTTACCAAGGTCTTTGTCACGTACTGGATGATCGCGGAGCCGCCGGGCGAGCCTGTGGCCATCACGAAATCGCCGCGGGAGCCGTCCGCCGCCTTGCGGAACACGAGCGTGGGCGCCATCGAGCTGCGCGGGCGCTTGCCTGATTGAACACGGTTGGCAATCGGCAGTCCGCTGGCGTCGGTCGGCGCGGCGGAAAAGTCGGTCAGCTGGTTGTTGAGCATGAAGCCGCGCGCCATGTGATACGAGCCGAAGCCCGACTCGACCGTGGTGGTCATCGACACGACGTTGCCGTCCCGGTCCACGATCGTCATGTGCGTGGTGCCGTTCTCGGGCGAGGGCGGCATGATGCCGGCCGGGATCGGGCCGAGGTTGCCCGGCTGCGCCGTGTGCATGCTGGTGGCAAGGTTGATGAGGCCGGCGCGGCCGCGCAGATAGTCCCTGTCGACCATGGTGGGCACGCCATTGCCAGGCAGCGGCTGGTAGTCGGTGTCGGCGACGTACTTGTCGCGGTCCGCATAGGCCAGGCGCTGGGCTTCGGAGACGAGGTGCACGGCCATCGTCTGCGGCCGACCACCGTCGTTGTCCACGTTGGTGGGCCGGTATTGGCTCAGGTCGAAGTTCTCCAGGATGCCCAGCGATTGTGCTACCGCGATGCCACCAGAAGACGGCGGCCCCATGCCACAGACCCAATACGAACGGTAGGTGGTGCAGACCGCATCGCGCTTCTTGGCCCGGTAGTTCGCCAGGTCGGCCAGCGTGGTCTTGCCCGGCGTGATCGGCGTGCTGCCGTCGGCGCTCGTGGCGATGTTGATCTTGGCCACGATGTCCTGGGCGATCGGGCCGGTGTAGAGCGCGTCTGCGCCACCCTGCGCGAGCGCCCTCAGCGTCTGCGCATAGGCGGGAATCGTCAGCACCGTCCCCAGTGCCTTGGCGGAGCCGTCCGGATTCAGGTAGGTCGCTGCCGCTTCGGCGTCTCTAATCAGGTTGGTTCGCGCCCCAGCGATGGCATCTGCCATCCGCCCCGGGATCTTGAAGCCGTTGTCCGCGAGGTCGATGCCGACATCGAACAGGTTCTTCCAGGGCTTACGTCCGTGCTCCTGGTGCACCAGCTCGAGCATGCGGACCGCGCCTGGGGTGCCGATGGACCGGCCGCTCGCGCGCGCGCTCGGGCGTGGCGTGGTGCGGTCGGCCACGTCATCGATCCAGCGGAGGTGGTTCTCGGTAGCAGCAGCCGGTGCCGTTTCGCGCCCGTCGTAGGTCTGCACCACCTGGGTCCGGGCGTCATAGTGCAGCAAGAAGGCACCGCCCCCGAGGCCACTGGACTGCGGCTCGACCAGACCGAGCACCGCCTGCACCGCGACTGCGGCATCGGCCGCGGTGCCGCCGGACTTGAGCACGTCGCAGCCGGCCTTGCTGGCGAGTGGGTTGGCCGCCACCACCATGAAGCTCTTGGCAGAAACAGCCTGCATGCCGGTGCGGTAGCCCGACGCGAGTTCCGGGGCCGCCGGGTCACCAGGAAGGCCTGAGCCGACGACGACGGAACCGCTCGCAGTGATCGCGGTGCATGAAGGATCCGACTGCGACGCCGCTGTCGCGGGCTTCGTGCTCTGGGCGACTGCGGCAGGGAAACCCCCTGCGCTGTCACCACCTCCGCCGCAGCCGCCCAGGAGCAGCAGCAATAGAAGAGAGCCAGTGAGGACACGGTTATGCAGGGGGAAGTGCATGCTTATCCTTCGAAGTACCGGCAGATGCCGAAGCCAGCGGTTTAGCATCGGAAGGCACGCGGTACGCATGGTGCTTTCCCCCTACAGATCGGGGTCTGCATGGGACATGCGAATCAGGCCTAGCTCGAAAGCCTGAGTCGAAGACTCAACCGTTGTGCAGCGTATGCTGCCCTTCGCCTCGCAGCGACCTAAGGCTCAGGTCGGCCAGGACCAGACATCCGATGCCTTGAACCATAGTGTCAAACAAAATGATCGATTGGGTCCCTATAGTCTTCGTTACGTTCAAGGTTCTCGTGTTCGGCACGGGCATGTTCTTCGCCATCAAGTGGCACTATGAGCGAGGGAAGAAGGGGAAGGAGAAGCAGAGCGCGGTGCCACGCGCGGGCGGCAAGGTGGCCGCAGTCTTCGTGCTATCGCTCCTGGGCCTCTCGCTCCTCACCTTCGGCCTTGGCAGGATGCTCGGGTTGGACTGGACCTTCCCATGATGGCAAGGAATAGTCGGCCGATATCCGAATGCGCCAGAACCAGTCCTTCAAAGATCAGGGCGAGACGGTCGTTGACCTCGATGCTGTCGAACGCTGCCGGGTCAGGTATCGGCACCGATCCACTGCGCCAGGTGAGCGTGCTCGGAAAAACGAGTTCGAGGCAGCGGCCGGAAGCGGGCTCAAAGCGCGTCGACTGTTGGACCAGATGGACCAGACGCTGACGGCCTATGATTCGATCACGAAGCGCTCCAGGCGGCGGGCATGCGGTCCAGAGGATAGATCGGCCGCCTGAGCTTCTCGAAATGAAAGATCGCGTTGTCCGAACTGGTCACACCGACACTCGCACAGGGCACGACAGCGGCGGCCAGCGGCTCGAAGATAGGCCGGAAATACATGCGCGACTTGAGCACCAGATACTGCGCCTCGCGCGGATCGATGCCCACCGAGGTGAAACAGCCCAGGTCCAGTGGCTCGTGCGGCTGCGAGGTGACGACCACCCTGACTCGCCCGGTGTCCAGCACGGCGGTGGTACCCATGTAGGTGTGACTGCCGGTGAAGATGGGGCCGCTGATTACATAGTCGCCATCGGTGACGATGCGAACTTGGCCGGTCAGCATCAACGGCTCGGGCGCTGTGACGCCGACGCCGGGCATCGGCGTCTTGTTGCCCAGCGCCAGCGTGACGGCGGCGCCGACACCCGCCTTGGCCATGATGGCCACAGCCTGCGGGTCGCACGTGGGCCCGACCAAGATGGCGTTGAGCCCCGCATCGAGTGCCGCCTTCAGCACGTCGACGGTATCGCAGGTGCCGCCGGACATCGCGTTGTCGCCATGGTCCATCAGGATCACCGGCTTGCCGTTCGCCTTGGAAGCCGCCTTCCTTGCCGCCCCGAGCGACTTCGCCAGCGGCTGCTGGCGAAAGATGAACTCGCTGCGCCGTGACCACAGGAAGTTGGCGCCCCAGCGTGCGGTACGCGCAGCCAGCGCGGCATTGCCGTCGGTCACCACCAGCACGCTCATTCCGGCCTCGCGCGTATCGGCTTGCGGAAAGCCGCCGAAGACGCTGCACGCCAGCACGCCGCGATCCTTTTCGCGCCACACCGCACCATCGAGCGCTGCCTTCATCGCGCCAAGGTTGGTGTTCATTTCCAGCGTCTGCGCCAACACCGGCAACTGGGCGAAACCGATCAGGGGTTCCACCTTGCCGTCCAACATGTCGAACAGAAGGCGCGCCGCATGCGCGCCGGTCTCGTACATGTCGATATGCGGGTAGGTCTTGTAGCCGACGATGATGTCGGCGTTGGCTGCCATCTTCGGACTCACGTTGGCGTGCAGGTCGAGCGCCACCGCCACCGGTGTCTTCGGTGCCAGCGCTCGCACGCGCTCAAGCAGGTCTCCCTCACCGTCGTCGCTGTTCTCGGCCACCATCGCACCATGAAGGTCGAGCAGGATGGCGTCGCAGCCCGCGGCGATGGCCTCGCAGATGGTGTCGCAGATGTGGGTGTAGGCCGCAGCCTCGACCGGCGCGCTGGGGGTGGCCATGGCCGCGATCGGCGTCACGATTTCGCAGCCGCGCGCCTCGGCCGCTGCCAGCATCGCGCCCATTGCCACCCTCGCACCGGTCATCACGCGCCTGGCGTCGGCATCGTAGTAGGGACCGGTGCCGTTGCCCGAGCCGAAAGCAACCAGGGGCGTGGGCACGGGGGAGAACGTGTTGGTCTCGTGCTGCATTCGGGCGACGACGACGCGCATGGTCTGACTCCGGCGGCGGTGAAAGGGGGGCGATTATGTCAGGATCGACCCGCCGTCGGTCACTCGCCCCAACCGGCGCGCGCGCCTAGATCAAGCATGCAGACAGTCACTCGGCCGACGTTCGTAAGCACTCCGGCATCGTTAAGGACCTAACCTCGCTCGGCGGGCCCCTGTGATGCTCCTATGGAGGCTTGGTATTCGCCTTCAGGAAACTGCCGACACTAATGCCAAGCGAACGGTTGAATTTGGCCGCGCCCCAAACTGAGCTCGAGAAAATCACAACCATGAGGGCAATGATTAGGTGGTCTTGTCCCGAGGGCACGCAGCGGTCAAAGACCAACCCGGCAAAGAAGAATGCGCAGATCGAGACGATGCTCAGCACGAAACCAACTAGCAATCCGAACAGCGCGTACTTGGTAATGTCTCGCTGCAGGTCTGCTTGAATGCGGGCCAGTTCGATCTGACTTTCTGCAGAATCTGTGGACATGGCGGCCTCCACTGGCGTTGCTAATCATGATCCGCCTGTCTGTTCCGCGTTGTCTACTGATCGGAAGTTATGTGACCTACTCAACTTTGATGAACACGAAGCAGGTGGGACACCTGCCGCCCTTTCGATAGCCTCGCGGGAGGAAGAGGCCCTTTACTCCGATGCTGGTATCGGTCGATCCGGGTTGCAGCGTTTGCGGTCCTTGACTGCCCCGGGGTGAATTCACGCTGTGAGGCCGACACCGGTCGCTCAACAGCGATGGACGCCCCGGTATCAACCGCCGGTCCCGAGGCATTGCAGTCATAGCCCCCTGCCCTTTGGCGACCGTGCCATGGAAGTATCGAACGTCCGCTGTCTTCGCCGTCGAAATGGAAGTTTGGGCTTTCCCATTGCTGCATCTGTTTGCCGCAAAGCGGACCCTTGCCAAGCAAGCAGCGGATTCCGAATGACTCCCGCCGATGCCCGAAGGTGCAATAGCGCAGGACCCGAGCTCCGGTTAGATTGCCTGACGCCTGTGCCTCGGCTGCTTTCAGGGCCGGCCGAAACAGGTCACCACCAACCCATTTTGGAGACTCGATGGCCGACCAACCGAACATCCTGGTAATCATGGGGGACGACATCGGATGGATGAATACGAGCATCTATCACCGCGGCATGATGGGCTACCGAACGCCCAACATCGATCGCATCGGAAACGAGGGGGCGATGTTCACGGATTGGTATGGGCAGCAAAGCTGCACTGCCGGCCGTTGCGCCTTCATCACAGGCCAGTGCCCCATTCGCCCAGGGCTGACCAAGGTGGGCCTGCCCGGCGCCGACATCGGCCTTCAGTTCGAGGACCCGACGATCGCGGAAGTCCTGGGCCCGCTGGGCTACGTTTCCGGGCAATTCGGCAAGAACCACCTCGGCGACAAGAACAAGTTCCTGCCGACCGTGCATGGGTTCGACGAGTTCTTCGGCAACCTCTATCACCTGAACGCCGAAGAAGAGCCTGAAGATCCGCAGTATCCGAAGGACCCTCGTTTCAAGGCCATGTTCGGACCGCGCGGTGTGCTCAAGTCGAAGTCTTCCGACAAGGACGACCCGACCGATCAGCCGCGTTGGGGCCCTATCGGCAAGCAGACGATCGAGGACACCGGCCCGCTGACGAAAAAGCGAATGGAAACCGTGGACGAGGAGTTCGTCGGTGCCGCGCTCGACTTCATGGATCGCCATGCCAAGGCGAAGAAGCCGTTCTTCTGCTATGTCAACACCACACGCATGCATGTATGGACCCACCTGAAGCCTTCCTCGCAGGGGGTGACTGGCCTGGGCCTATATCCGGACGGAATGGTCGAGCTCGACGGGTTCGTCGGTCAGTTGATCGACAAGGTGGACGAGCTTGGCATCGCAGAAAACACCATCGTCGTCTTCACGACGGACAACGGCGCGGAGGTGGTGAGCTACCCCGACGGCGGACAGACGCCGTTTCGCGGCGAGAAAGCCACCAACTGGGAAGGCGCGTTCCGCGTACCAATGGTCATGCGCTGGCCCGGTGTCATCAAGGCCGGAACAATCGTCAACGACATCTGCGCACACGAAGATTTGCTGGTGACGTTCGCAGCGGCGGCGGGCGACCCCGACGTCAAAGAGAAGTGTCTCAAGGGCTCCAAGTTTGGTGAGAAGACCTTCCATGTGCATCTCGACGGCTACAACCTTCTGCCGGCCTTCAAAGGCGAGTTGAAGGAGTGGCCGCGACAGGAGTTCATCTATTGGAACGACGACGGGCAGCTCTGTGGCATCCGCCTGAAGAACATCAAGCTGAATTTCCTGCAGCAACTGGGCAAGGGGCTGGACGTGTGGACGAAGGAGTTCACCAACTACCGCATCCCGCGCGCCTACAACCTGCGCTCCGATCCCTTCGAGCGGGCTGACGAGAGCGCCATGCCTTTCCAGACTTCCAACCAGCTATTCTTCATCGTTCCGGCGCAGGCGGTGGTGGCCCGATGGCTTGGCACTTTCAAGGACTTCCCGCCGCGACAGAAGCCATCGAGCTTCAACGTTGATGACGTGCTACGGAAGCTAGAGGACGCAGCGGCAAAAGGCCCGGGTCGCTAGCGCCGAGGTGTTTTACGTTGCGAACGGGCACGCCGACAAGCGGTCGTTCGCCAGCGGCTGCTTGTGGCCGGCTGCAGGCTCTGGCGGCCATCCTCTCAGGCGCCAGGCCTGGGCTCGGTCATTCCCTGCGTGGCCTCCGCAATTTGAATGTTGCGCTTCGTCTGACCGCGCCGGCGCGTCGAGGGCCCGACGCTGGCCCTCGGGCCGAACTGCTATATCGACTCCGGGTCGGACTTGCAACTACTCAGCGGTCGAGCTCTGAGTTCAAGGGTGGCATTCAGCGCGATCAGACCGCGTGCGACTGGGGCACCTTGGCCGGATGATGCAATGGGCCGTTTGATTAAGTTCGTCGAGTGCGCTCGCGTGGTGCTGGCCCCATTCGCACAACGCCAGCAACACCGGCTCGAGGCTGCGTCCGAGTGCTGTGGCCGAGTATGCAACTCGCGGCGGCACTTCGCGGAAAATTTCACGCTTCACCAACCCGTGCTCCTCCATTTCGCGGAGTTGTTGAACGAGCACCTTCTGGCTCACCGTCGGAATCAGGCGGGCCAATTGGGACAGGCGCTTGGGCTGGTCGAACAAGTGGTACAGGATCACGGCCTTCCAACGCCCAGAGATCACTTTGAGTGCGCGCTCTGCCGGAAGACTCGGCAATTTCTTGGTCGTTTCCGCCATGGTTACCTGAAGGTAAGTAAGCCACCAAAGAGTGGCTATTCGTTCCCGCGAATGTACTGAAGAATCCGCCGCTCGTTCAGCACACCACGGAATTCCATGACCATGATGATGAAAGCAGTCCACTTCAACCGCTTCGGCGGCCCAGAGGTCCTGCGGCAGGTGACGCTCCCCATGCCCGCGCTTCCGTCCGGCGCATTGCGTGTCCGGGTCCGGGCTGCAGGCGTTAACTTCTTCGAGACGCTGGTTCGGCAGGAACGCTACCCGCCCGCACCCGCCCTACCCATGGTGCCCGGTGTCGAGGTGGCCGGCGAAGTGGACGCTGTGGGGGCGGGCGTCGATGCCGGGTGGATTGGCGCTCGCGTGGCTGTGCCGCTGTTTGCGCTGGGACGGCCGTCAGGCGGTTACGCCGAATACGTCGTGGCCGAAGCGACGTCGGTCATCAGGCTGCCCGCCGGTCTCGCCTTCGAGGACGCCACAGCGTTGATGGTCCAGGGCCTCACCGCATGGCATCTCGTGCGCCAGAGCCGGCCATCGGGCAAGACGGTGCTGATCAGCGCCGCTGCTGGCGGCGTAGGGTCGCTGCTCGTGCAATTGGCTGCGGCCGCCGGCGCACAACACATCATCGCAGTCGCCGGCTCGCCCGCGAAGATCGAAGCGGCCATCGCGGTCGGTGCGCATGTCGGAATCGATCACACGCGACCAGGTTGGGCCACGCGTTTGCGGGAATCCGGCGGCAGCGTCGATCTGATCTGCGACACGGTGGGCGGCTCTTTCACGGCGGAGGCGCTCGATGCGCTCAAGGATGGCGGCGAACTGATGTTCGCGGCCCTGAACCGCTTTGCGCTGATGCCCCAGCAGTTGGAAGCCATGTTCGAAAAGAACCAATTGCTGCGCGGCTTCGCGTTGCTGCCGCTGCTCAAGCCCGAGACGTTGACGGCAGATCTTGCCGAGCTGTTCGAACGTGCCGCCAGCGGGATGCTCAAGCTGTTGCCCGCGGAACGCTTCAGCCTGGATCAGGCGGCCGCCGCGCACGCGGCCATCGAGTCGCGGCGCACGCGCGGCAAGGTCGTGCTGGTGCCTTGAGAGCAGACCCGCATCCTGAACAGGTTCCCTTCATCGGAGCTTTGCCCAAGGCACTGCAGCCTTCGGAGGTGCTCGTTCAGCACAGCATAGCGTCGAGTCCCGCCGGTTCGCCGCTGCGCTTCTTCAGGAAGTCGATGAGCGCGCGAAGTTTTGGCGTGACGCCCCGACGGCCTGGATAGTAGAGGGTCAGTGCGGGAAGCGATGGCATCCAGTCGTCGAGCGCACGCACCAGGCGGCCACGCTCCACCAGCCCATCGACGTAGCAGCTCGTGACGTAGGCGGCGCCGATGCCGTCCAATGTCGCCTGCACGATCGAGGCAACGTCATTGACGACCAGAGCATTCGTTGGAGACAGGGAGAACGACTTGCCGTCTTGCACGAAGGCCCATCGTTCAAGGGCGCCACTGCTTTTGTATCGGAAGCCAATGCAGCGATGCGTCAGCAGGTCGCCTGGCGTGGACGGCAGGCCATACCTCGCCCAATGCTCCGCCGTGGCGACCACGCGCCGCGTCATCGCCGGCCCGACCTGAACACCGTTCATGTCGCGCTCGACGATGTCGCTGTACCGGATTCCAGCGTCGAAGCCGCCTTCGACGAGATCGATCAATGTGCTGTCGATCGAGATCTCGATGCTGACCTCGGGATACACATCGAGAAAGCTGCGAAGAATCGGCTGCAGCACAACCATGTGAGCGACACGGGGCACGTTCAGGCGCAGCGTGCCCGTCGGACGCGCATTTGTCTGACCGAGCGCGTCTGCGGCCTGATCGAGTTCCAGGACCGCGGGACGCACGCGCTGCAGGTATTTCTCACCCGCTTCGGTCAATCGGACGCTACGGGTCGTGCGCGTGAAGAGCGCAATCCCCACGCGTTGCTCGAGCTGCCGGATCGACTGGCTGACCGCTGACGGCGTGAGCCCCATGCGTGCCGCGGCCCCTGAGAAGCTGCGGGTCTCGGCCACCTGGACGAACGCCACGAGGCCTTCAAGATTTTCCTGGCGCATTTCTTTTTCGATCACTCAAAGGGGGTGGCAGCAATGCGCACCCGGCCGATTATGTAGCGCGGCTACAAGGCCCGTTTGGAAAACAACGGCTTATCAATGCCGGCCTTTGTCACCACAGTAGCTGCATCGACATCTCGTCTTTCCAAAGCACCGTCATGAACACCGTCATTCTTCCATCACAGCGCTCCGGCCCCCCCACATGCGAGGACGCATCGTCTAGCGGGCGTTCCATTCTTCTGGCATCCGGCGTCATCACCGCGGTATTCGTTCTGTCCAATTCCGCGACTCCGCTCTACATGTTGTGGCAGCACAGGTTCGGCTTTTCCTCGGGCACGCTGACGGCCATCTTTGCCGCGTACATCGTCGGCTTGCTGGTGACGTTGCCCGTCGCCGGCCAGCTCTCCGATCGACTGGGGCGCCGACCCGTCCTCCTGCCCGGCCTCGTGAGCGCGCTCGTGGCCTGCGCGCTCTTCGCGACCGCGGGCTCCATAAGCGCGCTGTTGGCTGGCCGCTTCCTCACTGGAGCGGCTGTGGGCGTCATCGTTTCGGCCGGAATGACGGCTGTGGTGGACGTCGGTGGCCACACACGCAAGCGCCAGGCCTCGCTCGCGGCGTCGGTCGCGATGGTCATTGGCGCCGGCCTCGGCCCCTTGGGTGCTGGCATGGTCGCGCAATGGGCACATTCGCCTATCCCGATAATCTTTGCCATCGAGGCAGCGCTTGTCGTGTTGGCCGCGGTTGTCGTGGCGACGCTGCCGCTTCGCCGCCATCCAAGGCCTTGCGCCGCGACTGGCATGGACCGCTTCGCCTTGCGCCTGCCGACCATTCCGACTGCGAATCGCGCGCACCTGATCCAGGGCGCGGCCGTGTTTGCGCCAGGGCTGACGGCAACTTCCTTCGTGCTGGCCCTGGGCCCGTCACTGCTGTCCCGGCTGCTCGGCGTTACCAGTCCGCTTGTGGCCGGACTGACCGCCTGCGCCATGTTTCTTACCGCCACGGGCGTGCAGTTCGCGGGGCGCGGCGTGTCGGTGCGCGCCATGTTCTTCCTGAGCTGTACCGCGACAGCCGGCGCAATGGTCGGCTTGCTGGGTGCCATCTATTTCTCCAACCCGGTGCTCCTGGTTGCAGCCGCAATCCTCGCCGGTGCCGGTCAGGGCCTCGGTCAACTTGGCGGCCTGACGCTGATCAGCCTCCACGTGCCGGAGACGCGTCGTGCCGAGGCCATCTCGCTTCTGAACATGGGCGCGTACGTCAGTGCCGGTGTGCTGCCGATGCTGAGCGGGCTTGCGATAGACACCTTCGGCCTGCGTGGCGGCGCCACTACCTTTGCGGGGGTTCTTCTCTGCAGTGTCGCGTTCTCCGCGCTCCACGTCGCACGTCAAAAGGCGTGAACTTTGCGTAGATGACGGAACCTGATTCGTAGCCTGCTCGGCGACTTCGGCCTCGTCATCTCGAAGGGCCATTACCGACAGCAGTCGGGGTCGGCGCGGGGCAGTGCGGCGGAAGGCACCGTAACTGAATGTGGCGTAGTCGGGAAGGTCCGGTCGTAGCCGTATTCGCAGCGTTGCACTTGCGTGCCTCTGTTGCGAGGACTACATTAAGCATGCATGATGCATGCATGCATTTCACTTGCATTTGAGGGTGACTTACTCGAGGCGACACACAACGAATGTGCCGAGCGGGCATCGCCGACGCGCAATCACGCTTGACACCTTCCTAACGGAGACTTTCAAATGAACTATGTGTCCCGGGGCAAGTCACCCCGCATTCATCCCGAAGCCCGGGTCGCGCACTCCGCGGTGATCTCCGGGGACATCGAGATTGGCCCGAATTGCTACATCGGGCATCACGCGGTCATCGTGGACGAGGGCGGCCCGATCCGCATCGGCGCGCATTGCGTCGTGATGGACTCGGCCGTCATCCGTGGCGTACCGAACCTGGACACGGTGCTCGGCGACCACGTGTTGGTCGGTCCGCGCGCCCACCTGGTCGGCTGCCGCGTCGATAGCGACGTATTTCTCGCGACGGGCGCGACCATCTTCTCGGGCGCACATCTGGGTGAAGGAGCGGAGGTTCGCATCAACGGCGTGGTCCACCTCAGGACGACCCTTCCCGCCCACGCCACCGTGCCAATCGGCTGGGTGGCGGTGGGCACGCCGGCGCGCATCTTGCCCGCCGAACAGCACGACGACATCTGGGCGATCCAGAAGCCGCTGGACTTTCCCAGGTTCGTGTTCGGCATGGAGCGTCCGCCGGCCGGCGCGTCCATGATGGCGGAGTTGATGCCTAGGTACGCCCGCTCCCTGCGCACGTGCCACGCGGACGACCACCCGGTGTGCGATGAGCAGGCCGGCTGATGCCGCGGCCCTGCAGGCCAACCAGCTGGGCGCGCTTTGGGCTACCCTAGAGCAGGTCGTCACCCGCGGCTTCGGCGAGGAGTCCGCGTCAACGGCCGCTACGCTGTTGACGATGCTCCATTGGACGGAGCTGCGCGTGGTCGCGCTGGCCGGCATTCTGGGCCTATCCCAGCCGGCTACGACGAGGCTCATCGACGGCCTGGTCGCACGAGGTCTCGTCCGGCGCACCGCCGTCAGCGGTCGCGAGGTCAGGGTCGACCTGACGGTCTCGGGGCGGCGGCGCGCGAACGCGCTTCAGCTGAGGCGGGAGGAGCTTCTGACGCGCCTGTTGCAAGCGCTCGATGCGCCGGAGCGTGCCGAGTTCGAGCGCCTCGTGAGCAAGATTCTCGTCGCACCCGTGACGGATCGGGCCTATGCCCGGCACGTGTGCCGCTTCTGCCACCACGGGGTGTGCACTGGCGCGGCGTGCAGCATCGGCACCCGGGCCTCGGCCATGGAACGTGACGCGGGAATCGATCCGGATGCCTGGTGCCGAGCTGGCGGGGACGAAATCGCATGAGGCGATCACCGGTGCGATTGTGCTCGTCCGATGACCTGCGATATTTCATCGATATTGACTGCAACCGACCCGTTGGCATTGCCTCTCCATGCGCATCAGAAAGCCGTCCCCACACACTGGAGGCTAACACCCGGGCCGCGCTTGCCGACCATGGAGTGGCCGGGGTCGATGCGGCCAGCTTAGCGTTGCACTTCTAGGTAGTGCAGCAGGGGCCCTGGTTTCCAATTTCGCCTCGGAGTCGTAGTTGACCGGCATTTGGTGCAGCAGGCACTTCTGGTACTTGAAGATGCGCACGCCGCCGGCGAGCAGTTGGTGGAGTTACGGTGCGCGGCGTGCTGCACCATGGGCATGTCGGAAGCTTCGGCCGACGGCATCATCACTCGCATGTCGACGCCGCGCTTCGCCGCCGCGCACAGCGCATCGATTGCCTCGCTGTCGGGGAGAAAGTAGGGGTTCTGGATGCGGATGTGCTGCCGCGCGAAGCACACCACCAGGTGATGCAGGATCCGAGCATCATTGCATTGGTGGACCGTGAACCGGTATGTCGAAATGCCGTACCTTTTCGTGCGCGCCGAGTTTTTCGGGGAAGCAAATAGCCGGGCGTAATGCGGATCGGTCGGCGAAAAGACGACTCCGCGGTTCCGTACAACTCGCCTCGCCGCGCGCTATCGACGTCTTCAGCGCGTGAGCTTCCAGATTGAGAAACCCGAATGACCGCTCATCACATCCGAGTGGGCAGCAGTCGTCATTCAAAGTTCAACTTGGCGTCATGCACTCCTACCGCCCCGCGGCGCCGAAGGACGCCACGAACGGCATGTCCTATTTCCTGCAACGCTCGATGGCTCGCATCGAACGGCCACCTTAGGAACTCGTGGATCATTCCTTCACACCGCATCACGACCGTGTCGACGCCGGCGCGCTGCAGTTTGTGTCCGTAGGCCTCTCCTTCGTCGCGCAGGGCGTCATACTCCGCCGTGACAACAAGTGCCGGAGGCAAATCAGCGTGATCCTCGGCCAGCAGCGGTGATACGAGCGGTTCTAGCTTCTCCTCCTCGCCGTTCAGGTAGTGGTCCATGAACCAGTCCTGAGTTTCGCGACTGACATTGCCGTACTGGCCGGCGAAAGCCTGGATCGAGCCGTTCGAACGGCGGAAATCGAGATCGGGGTAGATCAGCAACTGAAAGCAGATTTCCGGCCCGCCCGAGTTGCGGGCCATCAAGGCAACGACGGCGGCAAGGTTGCCGCCCGCACTATCGCCAGCCACCACCAGTTGTGACGGGTCACCACCGAGCTCGGACGCATGCTGCGACACCCATTGTGTCGCCGCGTAGGCAGCGTTTCGCGCGGCAGGGTACTTGTTCTCCGGGGATAGGGGGTAGTCCACCGACACCACGATGCAGTCCGTGGCAAGAGCGAGCGAGCGCGCCAAGCCGTCGTGAGTATCGAGATCCCCCAATACGAAGCCTCCCCCATGAAAGAAAACCATGACCGGTCGCCCGCCTTGCACGTCGGGGTGGTAAATGCGAACCTGGAGATCGCCAGCGTCCGTTGAGATGGTGCGGTTGTCGATTTGTCGAACCGGCTTCCCGGGCGAGAGCGCCTGCGCCATCCGGCGCATTCCTTCCCGGACCTGCCCGGGTTGGAGGGTGTGCATACTGGCAAAGCCAGTTGCTGCGAGTCGCTGCAGATGCGTAGCCACTTGTGGGTCGAGTGCCATTTCAAAGTCCTTCGATGTGCTTGAGTTGAATGAGCGACTAGACTATGCAACTTGAACCACGCTTCAAGTCAAGGCCATGTTTTTGGACATAGCAGAAGTCGCTCGGAGTTCGGGCCTCACCGCGTCGGCGCTCAGATACTACGAACGGCGGCGGCTGATCCGATCAACTGGTCGCAATGGATTGCGCCGAACCTACGAGCCCGATGTGCTCGCTCGATTGGCGCTGATCAACTGCGCCCGAGCCGCGGGGTTCACACTGGCCCAGATCGGCCGCTTCCTTGTGGCGACCCCTGGTGATGTCGAGCTTCGAAAGCAGATGGGGCAGCGCGCGAGAGAACTTGACGCACAGATTGCACAGCTCATCCGGATGCGAAACAGCTTGCGCCACGCGGCGATTTGCAGGCACGAGCCGCTTGTGGAGTGTCCCAAGTTCAAGGCCTATATCGATGAGCCGAAGCCGTGAGTATTGGTTTGGGGCGGATGTCCGCGCAGTCCGCTGCGCAGCGTTAGCGGAACTTGAGCCTGGTGATCGCAAATGACGGCTAAGGGGCTGTTCGGCCATGCCAGATGTAGTACGCTGCGACAACAACCTGCGAAGATGCTGCGTATCCGAGCTCTTCCGTTCGCCTGACTAATTGCATAGCAACCGCGATGGGGCGTCCAATTGGAGTATCGAAAACTGCTGCGTTCATCGAGGCCGCAAGGCTTCGGCATGGTCAGAAGTATGACTATGCGCAGGTCGCCTACGTGAACTCAGCGACAAAGGTGGAGATTCGGTGCCCAACACACGGCCCTTTCATGCAGACGCCAAACAATCATCTTGCAGGCAAGGGATGCCGAAGGTGCGCCGTAGATGCTGCCAAGGAACGGTATACGCAATCCAAAGAGCAATTCGTCGAGAAGGCACGTGCCATCCATGGAGATCGATACGACTATTCATCGGCCCAATACCAGGGCGCTCACAAGAAATTGGTCATTCAATGCCCCGTGCACGGTTCATTTGAGCAAACCGCTGATGCCCATGTGAACGGAGCACAGGGGTGCCCAGTGTGCGGCAGGAAAAGACGGGGCGACGTCAGCAGTTGGTCAACTGAGCGATTTGTTGGCAATGCGGTGGCTCGATTCGGCAACCGGTTCGACTACTCAAAGGCTGGTTATGTCGACGCTTGGACACCAATTGAGATCGTGTGCCCGGCGCATGGATCGTTTCACCAGCCGCCGGCACGTCACCTTCGCAGTAAGTATGGTTGTCCAAGGTGCGCACTTGACCACAAGACCTACCCTGAAAATCGAAATTCAACTTCAAGACGGCTGGGCCAAGAAGAGTTCTTGCGCAGAGCTAATCAAGTTCACGGCGAAAAGTATGACTACGGGCAAGCAGTAGTCACGGACTTCAAAAGCAAGGTAACCATCGTTTGCCGCCAACACGGACCTTTCGAGCAAAGTCCAACTGATCACCTGACTGGGCGCGGGTGTAAGAAATGTAGCCTCAAGGAGTTCGCGGAACGCCAGCGTCAACCGACAAGCAAATTCATCGAACGAGCACGCCTTGCTCATGGTGACAAGTACGATTATTCACTTGTCGAGTACACCACTGCTAGACGTCCAGTCACGATCGTGTGCCCGAAGCACGGCCCGTTCGAACAAGTCCCTGACAGGCATCTGAAGGCGGGTTGCAGGAAATGTGCCGATGAAGCACTGCCAGGAGCCTACTCAACCAAACGTTTTCGGGACGATACGGCTCTTGCGGAGCGGATGGGCACACTTTACTACGTGCGATTCCACGCTGACGACGGCGAGTCCTTCTACAAGATTGGAATCTCGAATGGCCGACCGGAAAAGAGGTTCGCCGGGTACAAAGGCAGTTATGGGTATCGCCTAGAGGTCCTAGCCACTGCGACGTTGCCGCTTGGTGCTGCTCACGAACTTGAGAAGTACTTGTTAGTGTCCTTCGTGGCAAATCACAAGTACCTCCCCCTCAAGAAAAGTCGGACCGGCAGGCGCTTCGGTGGAAGAAACGAATGCTTCAATCAAGTCTTGCCCAGCAGCCTCGTTGCTTTAATCAAGTCGCACTGAGCGCATAGATGACTTGTTGCGCAGGGAGGCGTCGCCTACAGGAATCGGATCGCGATAAGCAACTAGACCGCACCTTCCTTGCGTAGCGGATTCAGAAGCATCTCGCAACTGTTGATTCCTCCCGTTCAGATTTTCGGCCTCAAGCGTGCTCGCCTTCTTCACCGGCCGTCGTTCGGCCAGCCCAGCCGCCGCGCCCAATTCCCGGATCGAGTGCAGGGCGTCACCGTCGATGTCTTCCGATATGCGCTTGCCTTTTGTCAGGGGGCATTGTCGCCGCGCTCGCTTACTACCCGTACCGTCGCCCAGCGGCGGAGTGACGACGATCCACGAGGAACTCCCAGCAGATGGCTCCGCGCCCGAAGCAGCGAAAGCGGCCGTTCAGGTGATCGTGAAGATGCCCGCTATCGTCGTGGCAATCACCCGCGAATGCACCTTGAGCATTGTGCGATGCGTCCGGGTGCTCGCAAGCGACGATGTCGACAAGCTCGACCGCGGACCATCTCGCGCGCACAGATAATTCTTAGAGGCGATTGCGCGTCGTCATCGTCTTTGAGCCGACCCGGGACGACACGTCTCACCGACCGCGATCGTCGAGCGAGCCGTCGCTCTTCAGATACACGCCATCGCTGAGGTAGACGTCTTCGCCCGAGTCGCCCAGTCCCAGCTCGTCGTAGAGATTGCCGTCAGCTCCGCTGCTTCGTCTCTCGATAGGACCCAAGTGCCGGAAGAAGCTTTCCGCCACTCGATAGGCATCGGACAGGTACTCGCAGGTGCTCCCAAAATTCACGTAGGCCCGACCGCTGCTGTCTTGCTCCGCGGAATGCTTGAACCCGAATTCTTCACAGACCTTGATAGCCGCGTCCATCAGCTCGCGCTGATTCCAGTACGCGACGATGCGTCCGGAATCCTCGTCGGCCGTTGCGGTCATCATCGAGTAGGCCCCCTCGCTACCGGCAAATCGCAGGAAGACGACGCCCTCCCGTACGACGATGAAGTGCTCCTTACTGTCGAAATTCGCCTTATCACTTTTCCGGATGTCAAACATACCCGTGCGCTGGTGGTTGGATGAAGCCACAAAGCATACAGGGCGCAGATTGCTCCACGCCGTCAGGGTTGTCGCCGCCCTGTTCTCAGGGTCGCCACTTAGGATGGTGGTCCATGAAGAGCGAGCACTGCGGACGAGGAAAAGAGCCGCGTGCGAGATCTCTTGCCGCGGGGCGCAAGTCCGAGAAAGGGTCAACATGCCCTCGATCTCGCCGGTCGAGACCAAGCAAGTACGCCACGACGAATACCGTAATGAGATCAAGCTCATCGTGTGGCAATAGCTGCGGAGTGAGACCGCAGCTTGGTTTGCTACGCCGAGGGCAGGCCGTTCTTCAGGAGGTCTCGGGCGATGACCCAGCGGTGGACCTCACTGGGGCCTTCGACGATTCGAAGCACACGCGCAGAGCGCGCGATGTACTCGAGCGGCAGCTCCTTGGACAAGCCCATGCCGCCAAACAACTGGATGGCGCGGTCGACGACTCGTTGAATGAGTTCGGTGGCTTGCACCTTCACCATGGAGCCATCTCGGCGGAAATCCTTCGCGCCTTGGTCGATCTTCCAAGCGAGCTGATAGACCTGCAGACGCACCATCTCAAGCTCCTGCCAGCTATCTGCAATCATCCATTGAATGGCCTGCCGATCCGCGAGGATCTGGCCGAAGGTCTTCCGCGTGTTTGCTTGCTCAATCATCATCTGCAGGCAGCGCTCGGCAAGGCCCAGACAACGGGACGCGATGTCCAGGCGCCGCACGCCCAGGCGGTTGGTGATGGGAACAAACGCATTGCCCACTTCCCCGAGGACCTGGCCGTCGTCCAGTTCCACGTTGTCGAAGAACACTTGATACGGGTGATACTCCCCAATCATCGGGTAGGAGGTTGGGATGCTCACGCCTGGGTGGTCGCGATCCACGAGGAATGCTGTCATGCCTCCTCTTGAGCCCTTGGATGGATCGGTAACGGCCACCACAATCATGAAGTGGGAGCGCCTTGCGTTGCTGATCCACATCTTGGCGCCATTGATCACCCACTTCCCGTTGCGTCGCTCGGCGCGGGTGCGGATTCCCGCCGCATCCGAACCCGCTCCCTCCTCGGACAGGGCAATACAACTCTTCTTTTCTCCGCGGACATAGGGCATCAGATATTTGTCGATCTGAGCTCCCTTGCATTGCTCCTTCAGCAAGTAGAGGTTCGGACTGTCTGGCGGAGGCACGAATGGGATGATCGAGTGCTTGAGCTGCTCAGTCACCACGCACTTTGCGAGCATGCCGAAGGCTTGGCCACCGAATTCTTCAGGAACATCGATCCCCCAAAGGCCGATCGATCGAGCCTTCTCTTGCAGGGCATGTTCGACCTCCGGCGGCAACAGCGGATCGTCCTTCATACCCCTCTCGGATTCGCGTCGAATCACGAGGCTCTCCAGGGGCTTGAGTTCTCTTTCGGTGAACTCGCGCACGGTGTCGCGAATCATCCTTGTTGTTTCCGGCATCTCAAAGTTCATCTGCGCTTTCCTTCTCTACCATGTTCCATAAAGTGGACAGACTGCTCGCGTCCGACATGGACAATCATAGGAACAATGACGCTAGACTTGGCGCCAGAGACAGGCAAAAGGAGTCCATCAGATGAGACAAGAAGAGAGCGGGTCCGCGGCACGCGGAGGAGGGGGCAGCCAGGTGGTACAGCGAGTTGCACTACTGATGCGCCTGGTTGCTGCCTCGCAGCGCTCGGGCCTGCGCCTTGCGGACCTCTATCGCACCGCCCAGCTCGAGAGACCGACGGCCCATCGTCTACTGCAGGCGCTGGTCGCGGAACGGCTGCTGCGGCAAGACGGCCAGAATCGTCGCTATTTTCTGGGTCCCGCGATGTACGAAATGGGTTTGGCGGCGTCTCCACAGCTCGCATTGCGAGACATTTGCCATCCGCAGTTGGAGCGCATCGCTCAGCTCACCGGCGATACTGTCTTCCTCACAGAGCGCTCTGGTCTGGATGGCGTATGCATTGATAGGGCCGAAGGCAACGCACCAATCAAGGCGTACGTTCTCGACGTCGGCAAGCGTAGACCACTGACCGTGGGAGGAGGCTCGTGCGCGATCCTCAGCGCGATGGACAACGTCGAATTCGACAGAGTCTGCCGCAGCAATCTTGAACGCACCCTGAAGCGGTTTCCGCGGTACTCCGAGACCTCGCTTCGCAGGAACGTTGCGCGAGCACGCATGCTCGGTTACGTCTACAGCAAGGTGATCGAGTTGCCCGACGTGCGAACGGTCGCCGTAGCTATTCGTGATCCAGGCGGGTCTCCCATCGCGGCGGTCAGTGTGTCAACTGTGTCAAGTCGGATGCCGGAGGCACGCGCAGAAGAAGTTGCTGAGGTGCTGCGTAGAGCAGTCGATGCTATCCAGGCTGCGCTGATTGAAAGAGAGCAGGCGCCTCTTGCAAAGACTCAGCGCCCCGAGGTAGGCGTCTCCGGAGGGCGCCAGCCAAAGAACTCCGGTCTGTAGCGCCGAACCGGCTCACCGTCGAATGCCCATCCCAGGCACTCGCCAAGCGGGGCCTTTGGTGTTGCCATCACCTTCTCAGGAATGCCCGCGAGCCGACGCTGATGCATCCGGTATCGGCCAACCGTCTGGAAGGCAGCAGTTCCCATCCCGAAGAGCAGCTCTCGCAAATGAGTACAGCCGGCCTCGCCTCCCATCGTCTCCGCAATCACCTTGCGCCAACCCGACTTGATCGAGCGCCCAATCAGCTTCTCAAGTGGAGCCTTGGCCTGTTGACACTCTCCAAAAGGGGTTGCCTCCATCTCGGCGGATACCTCTCGAATGACAAAATCATCATCGATGGTCAAGCGGATCTTCATCTTGTGAATGGGATCGCCCGCGGCAAGGGGGCCACGTTCGGTGGCCATCTGGTCGTACCCCTTCGTGTCCAAGAGTGAGCCCTCAATGTCCCACAGCTCATCCTTGCGAAGGAAGGTTCGGTAGGACACGTCTCGCAGGTGAATGGGCACCCTGGTATAGCCTTGAGCAGCCATTGAGTTACTCCAATGTGATGTTCTTGGCCTTGATCACCGCAGACCACCGGCCCTTGTCCTCAGCCAGGATCTGGTCGAACTGAGACGGCTTGTGAGGTGCGGGAACGAGGTAGCCCTCGCCGAGGAAGCGTTCCTTGTAGCCAGGATCAGAAAGTGCATAGTTGGCCGCATCATTCAAGACTGCCAGAACTTCAGGCGGAGTGGATTTGCGGGCCACCATGCCATACCTCACCATCGCCTCCAGGCCCGGGTAGCCGGCATCTTTCAGCGTCGGAACGTTGGGAAGAACATTCACAGGCTCCTTGGTGACAAGAGCGAGGGCTTTGAGCTTTCCTGATTTCACGTAGGGCAACGAGGAGCCCACGATTCCAAACATTACCTGCACTTGACCTCCGAGCAACGCTTGGATTGCCGGAGCGCCCCCCGTATAGGGGACGTGTGTCATGTCGATGCCCGTACCCTGTGCGAACATCTCGCCTGCGAGATGAAATGCTCCTCCCGTGCCTGTGGAACTGTAGTTCAGCTTCCCTGGGTGCGCCTTCCCATAGGCTATGAACTCCTGAAGGTTGTTGACCGGTAGCGAGGCGTTCACGAGCAGGACCAACGGAACGTTTGCAGCCAAGGCCACCGCGGCGAAGTCCCGATCCGCGTTGTAACCCAGCTTCTTGTAAAGCAGGCCGTTCAATACAAGTGCCGAGTCCGACGCAAAGAAGAGCGTGTACCCGTCGGCCGGAGCATTGGCGACTGCTTGTGCCGCAATCGCTGCGTTTGCGCCTGGCTTGTTTTCCACAACGATCGGCTGATTCAAGCGTTTTGCCATCAACTGAGCCATGTAGCGAGCAATGGTGTCAACTGATGCGCCAGGATTGAACGGAACGATCATCCTGATCGGGCGAGTCGGAAAATCTTGTGCGCTGACCGAGCTCATGGCTACCGCGGACATTGCCAGCGTAGCTAGCACTCTGGTGAATTGCTTTCGGTTCATTGACTTCAGTTGCTTACGGTTAATTTGAGGTCACAGAGTTCAGCATCCGTGCTAGACGTTCGGTTTTGTCGTCCATCCAGCCATCGGCATTGCAGTTGAACGTTCGTAGCGCCTCCTGCAGTACCGCGTCAGTGGCACGCTGGGTTAGTTGAAGCCCGGTGAGACGTCTACTGGGCCCATACATGCTGAGGGCCACCTCGACTGCATCGGCGACGTGATCCAATGACTCGTCCTTCGCGCCCAGCAGTCGACCAAGGTCCGAAACTGCTTCTGGACAGAGGTCGCCAAATGCGCGAATGGCTGCTCCGGTGACCGCCAGCGTCACTTCGGACTGGCTTGGTCCTAGACCTCTGTTGAATAGGCCCTGTGCGAGCATGTAGGTCGCCCGACTGATGGCGTGCATGCGAATCACGCTGCCGGCGGCCGCACCTAGCGGGGCACCTCCGTCATCTTCGTCTCGGGTGCGAAGCATTGCAGCGGCACACAGTTCGGCCCGCACTGTCCAATCGGTGGGGTCATCGATGCGGCTGGCAGCATTGCGTGCAATCTCCCAGCACTGCCTTCGGCTGGCGAGGACGAGCGGATTGGCGGCGGACGAGCCGGCAAGACCCATCGATGCCCACCAATACTCCATCCCAGCGGAAGAGCGCACAAGGCTAGGCGGCGCAGTCAGAAGGGCCTGCGCGTCCCAAAAGACAGCTTGCGGTCGAGTCTTCGGGTCGAAGAACTCCAACTGCCGGTCCGCGTCGACATCGCGAATCGACGCCCCCGAGCGGTTCTGGCTGCTTGTGGCCGCGGTGAGCACGTTGTAGATCGGCACCTTAGGAGCCCGGAGCTTGGTACCGACCGCCCTCCCGTCAACGTACTGAGTGGCCAGGTCTTCAAGTGCTCCAGCCTCTCCTAGGCGAATCGCAACTACCCTCGCGGCCTTCGTCACACTCCCTGCGCCTATCGCAATCAAGGCATCAGCTTCAAGTCGCTGCGCATAGGCAGCAGCAGCCTCGACCTCACTTCGAGGCGCCCCTGCGGAGATCTCGGCAAAAACGCCAGCGACCCGGCCATCGGCCATTGCAAGAACGTCGTTTACCAACGAAGACTTTTCTCGGATAGTGCGACCGCAAACGATCACAGCTCGCCGTGCCTGCGAGCGCGCAAGCTCAGACGGCAAATTCGCCAGTGCGCCCTGGCCGCTGTAGATTCGCAGGGCGTGGCTCGTAGCGCGGAACGTGTGCTTGTAGTGCATTCAAAGTCGCCTTCGGCACTACTCCGGCTTGATGTCCGCTGCCTTGATCACGGTCTCCCACTTCTTTGATTCGGCCTTGATCGTGTCGCCCATTTGTTTGGCGGAGCCTCCATCAACGATGTAGCCCTGCTCCTGCAAGCGCGATGCGTTCTCCTTCAATGCCTTCACGATTGAAGCGTGTAGCTTTTGAATGATCGGCTCGGCAACTCCCGATGGGGCCACAAAACCATACCAGGTATCGGAGTTGTAGCCATTCACGCCGCTCTCGCTCACGGTCGGCACATCAGGCAGATTTGGATCTCGCTTGTCGCTACCCACGGCAATCGCTCGAATCTTTCCGGCCTTGATCTGCGGCAGCGCCGAAGGCACCTGAACGAACATGAGTTGCACCTGCCCAGCCAGTAGGTCATTCATCGCAGGGGCACCTCCCTTGTACGGGATATGCAGCATGCTCACATTCGCCATCGACTTGAACAGTTCTCCGGCCAAGTGCTGGGAGGTGCCGGTTCCAGCGGAGCCGTAATTCAGCTTGCCGGGATTCGCCTTCGCGTACGCGAGAAGGTCCTGAACATTTCGCACTCGCAGCGACGGATGCACCACCGTAACGATTGGCATGCGGACTGCAATGGTCAACGGCGTGAAGTCCTTGATCGGGTCGTACGGCAGCCTCGGATAGATGTGCTGGTTCATTGTCACGATACCTGCAGAGGTCAGCAGGAACGTGTACCCATCGGGTGCGGCGCGGGCGACTTGCTCGGCAGCAAGAATGCCACCCGCGCCGGGTTTGTTCTCGACGATGACAGGTTGCCCCAAGTCCTTGGACATCGATTGCGCGACTGTTCTGGCGAGCAGGTCGGTACTTGCGCCTGCAGCGAAGGGCGCGATCAGTCGAATGGGCTTGGTTGGAAAGTCTTGAGCGTTCGACGCAGAGGCGACGGCAAGGCAAAAAGAAGCGACGGCCATGTGCATGCACTGCCTACGGCGCGGATTGAAGGTCACTTGAGGCTCCTGGAAATGATTGACTCAAGTTTCTGGTAGCCGGCGCGCGCTGGGAACTGGGTCGAGACATGAATACGTCCATATAGCGAGATTCGAAGGGAGGCCAGCCGATCGAAGGTCGTCCTGTGCATTCTCACTATATGGACGCTATTGACCCGCGGACAGATTGTTTTGAGCAGTGCCCGAACCTACGATCGACGCCAAGATGACGTTAGACGTAATGCAACCCCAACTCGGTCCCTTGGCGGGAATTCGAGTCCTCGATTTGTCCGGTGGCGCCGAACAGTATTGTGGCAAGCTGTTCGCGCAACTTGGCGCAGATGTTCTGCTCGTAGAGCCGCTTGCTGGCTCCAGCCAGCGCAGAGAGGCCCCGTTCATCGATGGGAGCGCCCATCCGGAAACGAGCCTGTCTTTCGCCTACTTCAACCAAGGAAAGCGCGGCATCGCACTGGATCTGGATTCCGGTGCGGGTCAGGACGTTCTGCTGAAGCTTGCAGGCGGGGCTGACCTGGTGATCGAAAGCGAGCGTCCAGGGCTGATGACAGAGCGAGGCCTCGACGCAAAATCGTTGTCGCAGACCAATCCATCGCTCTTGGTCACCAGCATCACTCCCTTTGGTCAGGAGGGGCCCTACGCGCAGTTCGAAGGTGGAGACCTTGTCACATTGGCGTTCGGCGGACTGCTGTCGCTCGGTGGCTATCCCGAAATGGCTCCCACCGCGCCCTACGGAAATCAGGCCATCTTGTCTGCTGCTCAATTCGCCGCAGTTGCGTCAATGATGGCCCTATGGGAAGTCGAGGGACAGTCGGAGCCGAGGACCGGCCAGCATATCGACGTCTCCATCCAGGAAAGCGTCGCTATGGCGCTCGAGAACGCAGTGCAGTTCGTGGAGCTCGAGGGCTCTATCCGAAAGCGTAACGGCGGCGAGCAGCGCCAGGCGGGGACCGGTGTCTTCCCCTGCGGTGACGGGATGATCTACCTGATGGCCGGCGGCGTTGCATCCAACAAGTTCTGGAAGACAACCGCCAACTGGCTCGTGGAAACCGGGGCGGCCGGCGCCGAGGAGCTCTTGAACGACCGTTGGTTCGATCATGCGTTCCTCCAAACAGCGGAAGCCAAGCAGCTCTTCGCTGGCATCTTCCTTCCCTATGCAGCAACGCGCACCAAGGCTGAGCTCTATGAAGAGGGGCAACGGCGCCGCATTCCGATCTGCCCAGTCAGCACGACTGCCGACCTGCTGCAGAACCGGCAGCTGACGCATCGGCAGTTCTTTGAGGAGACGGTTCACCCGCATTCCGGGCGCTCATTCTTCGTCCCCGGAGCTCCGTATCGACTGAGCCAGTCTCCGTGGACGCTCGGGCGTCCCGCGCCTCAACTGGGCGAACACACCCATGAAGTTCTGGCGGAGCTTGGCCTGTCGAACGAGCAGCAGGCAGTTCTTTTGCGTGAGGGAGTGATCGCGTGAGCAAGTTTCCACTAGCCGGCATTACGGTTGCTGATTTCACCTGGATTGGTGCCGGGTCGTACACAACGAAGATCCTTGCGGACTTCGGTGCAGACGTCATCAAGATCGAGAGCACCGAGCGCATCGACACCCTGCGAGATGCCAAGCCATTCCAAGGCGGCATCCGAGGCCTCAATCGAAGCGGGTACTTCGCTGATCGCAACTCCAGCAAGCGCAGTGTCACGCTCAACTTGAAGTCCGAGGAAGGACGGAAGCTCGCACGCGAAATCATCGCCAAGAGCGACGTCGTTGCCAACAATTTCACCCCCGGCACGATGGAGAAGTTTGGCCTCGGGTATGAAGCGGTTCGCGAGTTCAAGAAGGACCTCGTCTACATCTCGATGTCCATGCATGGTCAAACCGGGCCGGAGTCCAAGTACCTGGGGTACGGTTTGACCATGGGCGCAGTCACCGGCCTGCATCATCTGTGCGGCCGCCCGGAACTTGATCCGGCGGGTACGGGCACCAACTTCCCGGACCACGTGCCCAATCCGGCGCATTCGGCCTTTGCCATCCTCGCTGCCTTGCGTCACCGTCGCCGAACTGGCGTGGGACAGTTCATCGACGTCGCTCAGATCGAGCCCACCATCGCCCTCTTGGGACCGGCAGTCCTCAACTACACGGCCAACGGCGTCGTTGCCGGCCGCGTCGGCAATCAGCACATCACGGCTGCTCCACATGGCGTGTACCCGACACGTGGCGAGGATCGCTGGATTGCGATTTCCGCGCCTACGGAAGCGGCTTGGTCGGCGTTGACCAAAGTGCTGGAGCATCCCGCCCTGGGGCAGGACGCCAGGTTCCGCACATCTGTCGGCCGGTGGGAGCACCGAGAAGCGCTCGACGCGCTGCTTTCCACTATCACGGCGGGCCATGACGCTGAACCCTTGGCAATGCAGCTGCAGCACAGTGGCGTTGCTGCCGCGCCGGTCCACGACGCCGCAGATGTCCTGCGGGACCCGCAGCTGCAGGCGCGCGGCCACTGGGTCTACCTCGAGCATCCAGAGATGGGCCGTACCGTCTACAACGCGTTGCCGTTCCGGATGTCGCGGACGCCGGGGTATCCCAATCGTCCCGCGCCTCTTCTCGGTGAACACACTGACGAGGTACTCAAGTCGATGCTTGGGTTGAAGCCCAACGAGATCGAGGCGCTGAGATCGCAGGGAGCTCTGCAATGACCACTCCGGTGAGCGCTGCCCGACTCATAGGGGAGTTCGTATCCACGTTTCGGCTGGGGAGCCCGCCCCAGCAGATCGTGGAAGCTGTTGGCCGGGTTCTGCTGGATACCTACTCGGTAGCCGTTGCTGGCAGGACCGAGGATGCCTACACGCTTGCTCTGCGCTATGCGCGTTCCGGTGCGCTCGCCGCGCCTGGCCGCGCTGCGCGGGACTGGGGCTCTGGTGAGGTGCTGCCAGTAGAAATGGCCGCCCTGACAAATGCGGTCGCAGGGCACGTCCTCGACTACGACGATGTCACGTCGCCGCTGCGGGGTCACCCGAGCGTTGCGATGATTCCTGCGCTCATCGGGCTCGCTGAGGCCATGGACGCCGACGGTACAGAGTTCATCGCTGCCTACGTCGCTGGATTCGAGGTGATCTGCAAGCTGGCGAGAGCCATCGCGGTCAAGCACTACGCCCAAGGGTGGCACTCGACCTCGAGCATCGGGGTAATCGGTGCAGCGGTCGCGTGCGCAAGGTTGCTCGGGCTCGATGCGCAACGGACTACTCATGCCGTCGGCCTGGCGGTCGCTCAGGCCTCCGGCTGCCGCGCGAACTTTGGTACCCACGCAAAGTCATTCCAGGCTGCACATAGCAACGCGGCCGGCCTGCGTGCAGCTCTCTTGGCCGCCGAGGGGTTCGACGCAGCCGAAGCCGCTCTGGATGGGCCGTTCGGGTACATGGAACTCTACGCCCACAATGAAGAGCTGCTTCCCCAGCTCCAAGCGCTGGGGCAACACCCGCTTGAGATCGTCACCAGCGGAATTGAGGTCAAGAAATATCCGCTTTGCTACGCGACCCATCTGACGCTCGACGGCGTGCTCGACCTCCGGGCCAGCCACCAGGTGACGCTGGCGGATGTGGAGTCGGTACATATCCGTGCGAGTGCAGGTGCCTTGACGCCGCTGATTCACCTGCGCCCACAGACTGGTCTGGAAGCCAAGTTCAGCATGCAGTACGCCGTGACAGCGGCTCTGCTGGACGGATCAGTGACATTGTCGAGTTTCACGGACGAGGCCGTGCGCCGTCCCGACGCGCAGGCGTTCTTCTCTCGCGTCACGACTGACGACAAGCACGACGGACCGACGTTCCCTCGCTGGTCAGAGATCGAGATTGCCTTGCGCGGCGGCCAGCGGCTCGAGAAGCGCGTCGATGTTCTCCGTGGATCGGCCCGCGCTCCGCTCACCTCGCAGGAGCTTGAGACCAAGGTCCGAGACTGCTTCTCATGGGGCGGTGCCGCGCTTGACGTCGACCAAGTGATCAAGGGTGCGCTGTCGCTTGATCAGGTATCGATGCGTCGTTGGCTCGACCTCGCCATTCCCAAGAATCACTGAAGGAGACAGAAATGTCGTTGCTCTACGAAAAGCGTGGAGGCGTGGCCATCGTCACGTTGAACCGTCCCGAAGCCATGAACTCGATTGACCCGGAGACGCGGGCCGAACTGCGGGATGCCTGGCGTCGAGCCGCGCAGGATTCGGAAGTAAGGTGCATCGTCCTCACGGGCAGCGGCGAGAAAGCCTTCTGCACGGGTTCGGATCTGAAGAAGACCATGCCCCCCAAGGAAAGCACTGCTCAGTTGGCGTTCGGCCAGGTCGATTCGAACCATCTGCTTGCAGGCATGGACATCGACACGCCGTTCATCTGCGCCATCAACGGGTATGCGATGGGGGGCGGCATGGAGCTGGCGCTGGCCTGCGACGTTCGCATCGCCTCTGACAACGCGCAGTTCGCGCTATCCGAAGTTCGCATCGGAAGCATTCCTGGCGCGGGTGGAACCCAGAACCTGCCCAGGCTGATAGGCCGAAGCGACGCGATGTTGATGCTGCTTACGGGCGAGCGCTTTGACGCACAGGAGGCCCTGCGCATGGGCTTGGTCAGCAAGGTCGTGCCTCAAGCGCAGTTGCTCGACACAGCATTGACGATCGCCGACCGCATCGCGCAGAACGCGCCGCTGTCCGTGAGAGCCGTGAAGCGACTCGTTCGTGATGGCTCGTCCCTGCCCCTCGACCAGGCCATCGCAATGGAGAGCTACGTGTTCAGCATGTTGAGAGACACGGAAGACCGCATTGAAGGCAGGCGTGCGTTCCAAGAGAAGCGCCCACCTGTCTACCGAGGACGCTAAGGAGAACTGAAGGACCATGACCAACACATTGAAAGACAAAATTGCCATCGTTGGCGTCGGAGCGACGGCACAAGGCAAGCTCCCGGGCTCTACCCCTATTACGCTCGGAACCGAAGCCTTCAAACGTGCGCTAGATGACGCCGGTTTGCACAAGGATCAGATCGACGGCTTGCTGACCATGCCCGGCACCACCTCGCCGGAAGCTTCGCTGAACTACCTGAGGATGGGCGAGACCTTGGGAATCGATCCAAAGTACACGGGCAGCATGACGATGGGCGGAGGCACGTGCGGCGCCCTGATCCAGAACGCAGCGATGGCGATCGAATCCGGGATGGCCGACTACGTTGCCTGCGTCTTTGCCGATACGGCACGTACCGGCAACTATCGGTTCTCGCGCGCCTCTGGCTGGGGCGATTCCTGGGGCATCTGGGGGATGTTCGGTGCTGCCGCAAACAGTGCCATCGCGGCAAGCCGGCATATGGCGCTGTATGGGACCACCAGTCGCCACCTTGGCAATGTCGCGGTCGCATGCCGGAAGCACGCTTCCATGAACCCGAACGCTGTGATGCGCGACCCCATCACCATCGATGACCACCAGAACTCTCGCTGGGTTGTCGAGCCGTTCCATCTGCTCGATTGCTGTTTGATCAGCGACGGTGGTGTGTGTGTGATTTTGACGTCGGCCGAGCGCGCCAAAGATCTGAAGCAAAAGCCCGTTCTGATCTCCGGCATGGGCCAGGCCTACACCACACAGAACATGGAGCGGGAGAACTGGTGGTACGTACCTCACCAGAAGGATGCCTTGGACCGCGCATTCGCAATGGCCGGCATGAGCGCCAAAGACATTGATGTCGCCCAGCTCTATGACAACTTCTCCATGAGCGTGATTCTCTGGCTGGAGCACGCCGGATTCTGCGGCGTGGGCGAAGGCGGTCCGTTCACCGAAGGTGGTCGGATCCAACTGGGTGGGCAGCTCCCCGTCAATACGGCCGGCGGGAACCTTTCGGAGTCGTACATGGAAGGCTGGCTCCATGTCGTCGAAGGCGTCCGACAAATGCGAGGTGAGTGCGGTGATCGCCAGGTGAAGGACGCGGAGACCTGCCTGGTGACCGGCCGCGGCATGACGCTCAACTGCTCGAACGCAATGATCTTGTGCCCCGCCTGAGGAGATTCACCAATGACTGAAACCTTGAACTACTCGAAGCCGCTTCCGTCCCTCGAGGCAAGCAACAAGCCCTTCTGGGACGCCGCGCGCTCCGGCAAGCTGGCACTGCAACACTGCGCCGATTGCGAGAAAGTACGGTACCCCATCAATCACGTCTGCCCGCATTGCCTTAGCGACCGGTTCGAATGGAAGGCAGTGTCTGGGCGAGGCACTGTCTACTCCAGCATCGTCTTCCACCAGGTCTACAACCAGGCGTTTGCAGGTGACGTACCATACAACGTCTCCTTGATCCAGCTCGAAGAGGGGCCCCGAATGATCAGCAATGTGGTCGGGCTCCCTCCCAGTGAGGTCAAAGTTGGCGACCGGGTGCAGGTGGTCTTCGATCCGGTGACCCCGGAGATCTCGATCCCTCGCTTCCAACGCGCCGGCTAAGGAACGCGCAGTGTCACGCGAAAAACTTCCCTTTGTGCTGATGCGCGGAGGCACAAGCAAGGGCGTCTTTCTCAAGGAGGAGGACGTGCCTTCCGACAGGGCGAAGTTGACAGACCTGCTACTCGACCTGTTCGGCAGCCCGGATCGCCGTCAAATTGATGGCCTCGGCGGGGCCGACAAGCTGACCAGCAAGGCGGCAATCATCGGACCGCCGAGTCGAGGGGGTACCGATGTCGACTATCTGTTTGGCCAAGTAGGGACTGTCCGTCCTGAGGTGGACTACAACCTGAACTGCGGGAATTTGACCGCCGCGGTGGGCGTTTACGCGATTGAAGAAGGATTCGTGGCACCCGTGGAAGGGACGACCGTCGTCCGAGTTCACACGGTCAACACCAATCGCGTCGTTCGCGTTGAAGTTCCGGTGAAGCAGGGCAGGCCCGTCACGGTGGGCAATGCACAAATTGGTGGAGTTCCAGGTACAGGGGCTCCCATTTCACTCGACTTTGCCGAGGCAGTGGGATCAATCACGGGAACGCTGCTCCCTACCGGCAATGTTTTGGATCTCCTGGACGTGCCAGGCGTGGGCCACGTTGAAGCCTCCATCGTTGACGGTCCGAACTTGGCCGTTTACGTTCATCACTCATCGCTCGGAATGAGTGGCGTCGAATCTCCCGATGAAATCGATTCGAACGAAGAGCTCAAGGCGCGCATGGACGCGATTCGAAAGGTCGTGGCCTATCGCTGTGGACTGCGCGAATACTGGGACAGTCGGCTGGCACCGTCGACGCCAATGCTCATCGTCCTGAGCGGTCCCCAGTCCTATCGCACTTGCACCCAGAGTGACTTGGTAGCTGCCGAGAGCTTCGATCTCGTCGTGCGCCAGTACGCTTCGGGCTCGGCCAGCAAGACTCTTGCAGGAACACTGACGGCGACAACTGGCGTTGCATGCCGGCTGCCAGGCAGTCTTCCCCACCGGCTGATCGCAGCCAACGATGCACGCCGCGGGGGTACGACGTTGACCTTCGGGCACCCCTCCGGGGTCATCAACGTAGACGCGGACCTCGAGTCGGCCGGTTTCAAGGTCCGGAGGCTCGTAGTAATTCGAACCGCACGAAGACTCGCGGAAGGCAGTGCGTTCTTGAAAAGACCTTTCTGAGCTGAAGCGGCCGTAGCCTGTGGACGCCACCCAGTGCGCGTCACGTGCAGACTGAATGCGCAGTGACCGGCGAGTCTGCCGCCAAGACGCCGCGCCTCCCTCAATCAATGCTCCTCGTAGGGGAGTACCCCACCGATAACGAGTTGAAGCGCGTCAAGCGCTGGTAGCAACATTCATGTCCGAAGCAATTTCATCGAGCCTCAAACGGCCCAATCTGCTGCAGCAAGCCTGCCTCATCGACGGTGCATGGGTTCGCGCCGATGAGGGCGAGACCCTGGACGTTGTCGATCCGGCGACTGCTGGTCTGCTTGCACGGGTTCCGCGAATGGGGCGCATGGAAACGGAGCGGGCGATTGCAGGGGCAGCGGAGGCGATGCAGGCATGGAGCGGCCGTACGGCTCGTGAACGTGCCCAGGTGCTGCGCCGGTGGTCAGATCTCATGCTCGCAAACCAAGAGGACCTAGCCAAGCTCATGACACTGGAGCAGGGCAAGCCTCTGGCCGAGTCACGCAGTGAGATTGCGTATGCGGCGTCCTTTCTTGAGTGGTTCGGCGAGGAGGCCAAGCGCGCGGATGGCGAGCTTCTTCAACCGCAGCGCTCTGGCCAGCGCATTGCGGTGATCAAGCAGCCCGTTGGGGTTTGCGCTGCCATTACGCCATGGAATTTTCCTGCGGCCATGATCACCCGCAAGGTGGGGCCGGCCCTTGCAGCTGGTTGCACCATTGTGGTCAAGCCGGCAGAACTCACGCCGCTGAGTGCATTTGCGCTCGGAGTTCTCGCCCTCGAAGCCGGCGTTCCGCCTGGAGTTCTGCAGATTCTCACGGGTGATGCGGCAGCTATTGGTCGTGCGCTTTGCAGAAGTGAAACCGTTCGAAAGCTCAGCTTTACGGGTTCGACCGGTGTGGGGCAGCTACTCATGCAGCAGTGCGCCCCCACGGTGAAGAAGCTCTCGCTCGAGCTCGGCGGCAACGCACCATTGCTCGTTTTCGATGACGCAGACTTGGAGACTGCGGTGGAAGGCATCCTCGCATCCAAGTTCCGAAACACCGGTCAGACCTGCGTGTGCGCGAATCGGATCTATGTGCAGGATGGTATTCACGATGCTCTGGTTGAGCGTTTGACGGAACGTGTGCGTGCGCTAGCCGTTGGTCCCGGATTGGAAGCTGGCGTGGCACAGGGGCCACTGATCGACGAGAGAGCGGTAGCGAAGGTCCAAGCGCACGTCGACGATGCACTCGCGGGCGGCGCGAAACTGCGTACCGGTGGCGGCCCTCATCCCGCGGGTGGGAACTTCTACTTGCCAACCGTCCTGAGCGGCGTAACCCATGACATGCGCGTCGCGCGTGAGGAAACGTTTGGTCCGCTTGCCCCGGTCTTCACCTTCGGAACCGAGGAGCAAGCGATTGCCATGGCCAACTCGACTGAGTTCGGTCTGGCGGCGTACCTTTTCACTGAAGATCGTCGCCGCATCTGGCGCGTCAGTGAGCAGCTGGAGTGCGGCATGGTGGGGGTGAATACGGGTCTCATTTCCAATGAGGTAGCCCCCTTTGGAGGCGTCAAGCAATCGGGGCTTGGACGCGAAGGCTCGCGCCATGGTCTGGATGAGTATCTGGAGTTGAAGTACCTGTGCATGCAAGACTGAAGCAGGCAGAGGTCAGAGTGAGGCAGCTGCGAGGATTGATGTTCCGCGACCTCAAAGAGTTCCGTTCTTGAATTCAGGAGTCAACCTATGAAGGTATTGGTGGCAGTCAAGCGCGTGATCGACGCGAACGTGAAGGTTCAAGTGAAGGGCGATGGCTCCGGCGTGGACATCGCCAACGTCAAGATGAGCATGAACCCCTTCGACGAGATCGCGGTCGAAGAGGCGGTGCGCCTGAAGGAAAAGGGCGTGGTCACCGAGATCGTCGCGGTCTCCTGCGGCGAGGCCAAGTGCCAGGAGACGCTGCGCACGGCCATGGCCATCGGCGCCGACCGAGCCATCCTGGTGGAAACCACCGAGGAGCTGCAGCCTCTGGCGGTGGCCAAGCTTCTGAAGGCCCTGGTCGAGAAGGAACAGCCGTCGCTGGTCATCCTGGGCAAGCAGGCCATCGATGACGACGCCAACCAGACCGGCCAGATGCTTGCGGCACTGGCGGATCTGCCGCAAGCGACTTTCGCCAGCAAGGTCGAAGTCTCGGGCGACAAGGTCAACGTGACCCGTGAAGTCGACGGCGGCCTGGAAACCATCTCGCTGGGCCTGCCCGCGGTCATCACCACCGACCTGCGCCTGAACGAGCCGCGCTACGTGACCTTGCCCAACATCATGAAGGCCAAGAAGAAACAGCTCGACACCGTGAAGCCCGAGGACCTCGGGGTGGACGTCAAGCCGCGCCTGAAGACCCTGAAGGTCTCCGAGCCTCCGAAGCGCGGCGCCGGCATCAAGGTGCCCGATGTCGCCACGCTGGTGGACAAGCTGAAGAACGAAGCCAAGGTGATCTGAGGCCAAAAGAAGGAAGACACGACATGACCGTACTTGTTATTGCCGAACACGACCACGCCACGCTCAAGCCGGCGACCCTGAACACCGTGACCGCAGGGATTGCCTGTGCCAGCGGCGATGTCCACGTGCTGGTCGCTGGCGCCAATGCCGCCGAAGCCGGCAACGCCGCTGCACAAGTGGCAGGCGTTGCCAAGGTGATCGTGGCCGACAGCCCATCTCTCGCTGAGAACCTCGCCGAGAACGTCGCCGCCCAAGTCCTGGCGATCGCCAAGAACTACAGCCACATCCTGTTCCCGGCCACGGCCAACGGCAAGAACGTCGCCCCGCGCGTGGCCGCCAAGCTGGATGTCGCGCAGATCAGCGACATCACCAAGGTCGTCTCCGTCGACACCTTCGAGCGGCCCATCTACGCAGGCAACGCCATCGCCACGGTGCAAAGCGCCGACAAGGTGAAGGTGATCACCGCGCGTACCACCGGCTTCGGCGCTGCGGCCAAGGAAGGCGGCAGCGCCTCGGTGGAAAACGCCGCTGGCGTGGCCGACTCGGGCAAGAGCGCCTTCGTGGGCCGTGAAGTGACCAAGAGCGAACGCCCTGAGCTGACGGCCGCCAAGATAATCGTCTCCGGTGGCCGGGCGCTGGGCAGCGCCGAGAAGTTCCAGGAAGTGATGGCGCCGCTGGCCGACAAGCTGGGTGCCGGCCTGGGTGCCAGCCGCGCCGCGGTGGACGCGGGCTACGCCCCCAACGACTGGCAAGTGGGCCAGACGGGCAAGATCGTGGCCCCGCACCTGTACATCGCTGCGGGCATCTCGGGTGCCATCCAGCATCTGGCCGGAATGAAGGATTCGAAGGTGATCGTGGCGATCAACAAGGATCCGGAAGCGCCGATCTTCTCGGTGGCCGACTACGGCCTGGAAGCCGACCTGTTCACGGCCGTTCCGGAACTGGCTCGCGCGATCTAGGGTATGAGTGCGTCGGCAGTCCTGGTACTGCCGATGCATTCGTTCGGTCCTGCGGTCTTTCCAGGTCATTCAGTCTGCAGTCGCGACATCCGGTGAGAGCGTAGGTGCTGCGCAACAAGGGCTACGGCCTGTCGGTTGGTACCGCGATTGCGCCAAGCCAACCAAATCTGCGCGCTGGGTAGTTGCCACTCCGGTAGTAGCCGTTGTAATCGACCGGCGGCGGCGTAGATCCCAAGCTCAAGCTCGCCCAGCTTGCGTACGACCAGATCTTCTGGCTGATCGTGTCGCTGCAACGCTGATCTCACAAGGATGGCCGCATTGCAGTGCGGATTCAACCGGTCGATGCAACACATTCGCTGAACATCTCAGCGGGTGTATGGAAGCCGAGCGTTTTGCGCGGCCTCTCGTTCAATTGTCTCGCGATCGCGTTGAGTTGAAGCTGTGAGAACCCTGAGATGTCCATGCCCTTCGGCATGTACTGCCTGAGCAATCCATTCGTGTTCTCGTTGGTGCCGCGCTGCCAGGGATTCTGAGGATCGCAGAAGAAGACCTGGATGTCGGTTGCCAAAGTGAACTGCTTGTGGCCTGCCATCTCCTTGCCTCGATCCCAGGTGAGTGACTTGTAGAGCTCCTGCGGCAGCTTGCGAGCATTCTTGACCAGCGCGTTGACGACCGTCTCCGTGTCTTTGCCGTCGACCTTCACCAGCATCACGTAACGTGTCTGACGCTCAACCAGCGTGGCGATCTGGCTGTTGGAGCTTCCGAACAGCAAGTCGCCTTCCCAGTGGCCAGGAACCGCTCGATCTTCAACCGTGGCCGGGCGCTCGCTGATCGAGACGGCGTCAACGATTCTTCCGTGGGTGTCGGTCTTCTGCGAATACTGGCGTGAGCGTCGCATGCCTCGCGTTCGTCTCAGGTGCTGCAGCAATTCCTTCTTCAAGGCCCCGCGGGCTTGAATGAACAGGCTGCGGTAGATGGTCTCGTGTGACACGTGGCAGGTCTCGTCGCAAGGGTAGGTGTGTTTGAGCCACCCCGCAATCTGCTCCGGAGACCATTGCAGGCGAAGTTTGCCCGTGACGATGCGCGCCAAGACCCGGTTCTCGGCCAGCTTGCAGCGCTTGGGCCGACGAGCCCGGTCCCAGGCTGCCTGGTCGGCCTGGGTCGCCCGATAGCATTCTGGACCACCATTGCGCTTGATCTCGCGGCTGATGGTGGAGGGAGCTCGCCCGAGGATCACCGCGATCGAGCGAATCGAGAAGCCAGCCACCATGGCACGCGAGATCTCTTCGCGCTCGGCCAGCGTCAGTGCCTTCGGTGAACGGCTTCGCTCCGGCGGCTGAATGCCGCCGGTGCGCGACAGAATTCCCTGTACCGACGTGTGCGGTCGATTGAACAGCTGAGCGATCTGATGGAGGGTCCATCCCGGCCTCCATCGTTCCCACATCAATGCCTTCTGGCTGTCTGTGTAGTAGGTTCGCGTCCGGTACGCCATCTGCAACACTCCTTGTGCCTACGGCAGTTTTCAGGGTGTTGCATCGACCGGTTGAATGCGCAAGCGAAAGCGGTCTTTGCGTTGGACATATCGTTGTGTCTGCTCGCCGTCAGTCTGCAGACGTGATGGCCATCTTGGAGCCAATAACCGACGCACTGTGTGCTAGGGCACGCCGAGCACTCGCTTCGCCGCGCCAACATCGCGAGGTGTCGAAGCCCTCCGTGAATCCTTCGTACAGCGGCTGCAACACTGCGCGTTGCATCGTCGGACCGCCCCTCGGTTGACACTGGCCTTCCGTCGACAGGCGGGAGGCCTTTTGATTTCGACGTGACGCTGTTTGCAACGGTCGGCGTACAAGGCTGCGCAGGGCGTTGATCAGATATCGGACTGCGCAGCGGCAGCGTTAACGTCCTGTGCCGCAGTGGACAGCTTCATGTCCTTGAGCATCACCATGCTGGTGTTGCTGCTGTACGCCTTGACGATCATGACGCTGTCGCCACCCTTGGCCCAGGTGTACTCCTGAATATGCGGCTTGGACATTGAAGCATTCGGCTCGCCGAACTTCAATTTGATCGCGTTCGCGACCTCAGTCGGTCGGTCAAAACCAGCCGCGCCGACTGATGCGATCTTGCCTTGATAGGTACTGATCACGAAGGCCTTGACCGGCTTGCCAGCCAGCGTCTCAGTATCGCTTTCGTAGGTGATCATCGCGCCGTCAGTCTTCGTGCGGAAACCCTTCGGTGCGGCGGTCAGTTCGGCGCCGAGCGCATAGCCCTTCAATTCATAGACGGCCGGAAGAGTAGCGGCCTTGTACGCCTGTTGGGCCTGGTACATCGCATTTCCCGGAACACCAATCGACAGATGGTTGGCAAGGTTCGCATTGCCGGGCATGAAAATCGCGTCGTACGCGTCAGCCTTCCAGCGCAGCATGCGCCCGCCGTTCGTCTCGCTTGGCTTGCCGAAGTTCGCGACCACGTCTTGCGGTGCAGCGATGCGCTTGGCACCCATCCTATTGATCTTGCCCTCGAACAGCGACAGCGTGAATTGCTCGACCGACTGGCCGCCGATCAATTGGGTGGCGCTCGTGCAAACGGTCACCACGCCGGTCGTCTTCGACTCGAAGTCGGCCGGGCACGCTGCCATCGGGGCGCCGAGCGTGAAGCCGCCCAGTTCGATGGGCGAGGTCTGAGCGGAGGCGCCAAAGGCGGCGAAAGCAAAAAGGGAGCCGGTAGCGAGTTTCTTGAACATGATGAATCTCCTAAAGTCGTATGGGTCGCGGGCGTGGTGCGCGAATCGGGCGAGCGGTGAGGCCGTCCGCATAGACCTCATTCAGCCCCTTGCGGGATCGCCTTCAGATGTTTGAAGCGTGTCTCGCTCAAGCCGGCAAGGTTGCCGGGCACGTTGGAAGCAATTTGGACAGTGGCGCGAGCGAGCGCGCTTTAAGGATTGGGCAGAGACGGTCTTTCCTGCGTGGCGGCCCGACCGACGCTTGACCTGTTCGACCGCGAATGCGGCGTCACACCCTAGGATGGATTGTATACAAAATGCTAACATATCAACACCATTCCGCTCACTCACACATAGAGAATGGCGTGCGAAAGATCACGATTTGTCCGGTTTCAAGCCCAGCGCCGCCGCCGGGCGCAGGGCCGGGGTTCTTCTCTCATCGCCGCGCCAGTGCGCGATACGTGCGAAGAGGAATGCGCGTCTTGGGTGCGGCCCATCGGACCATGACGAGCTCAATGACTTTGCGACGGTTGTCGGAGGTGTCTGTAAGGCGCGCATGCCGCAGCAACTCCGGAAGGCGCTCTGCGATCTCCATCGCAACGCCATCCAACTCTGGTCGCCCGGTCATGATGGCGTCGGCAAGCCGGCAACGCGACGGCAACAGGCGTCGGGGATGCGCCACGGGAAACCGACCGTTAACGCCCATGCTCGGCTCTGCAATCGACCTTTGGACGAAAGAGGTCTAGTCTCGCCGCGCCGTGAGGCATCGCCGCCTCTTTTCCCGGGACTTGTGTCCACGCGCAAGATGCCGCTCAGGCCAAGATCCTGAGGCCGTCAACAGGGCACGGAGGAGGAGGCGTCCGAGTGCGTCGATGGCATGACTGCACAGCGGCAGCTTGCAGTCGTTCATTTCTATCGGGCTGAAGGTCGGCTATCGCTGTGGACCAGCCGCGCGACGGTCGATGCTGACCGACTGCGTTGGGCCCGGAATCGCCGTCAAGAGGGCAACCGGGAAATGCCGTTCCGCAGCGAAAGCCGCCCTTCCCACCTTGCGACGCGAACGCCCGCAGTCCGGCGCTTTCCCGTCTTACCCGTAGCCCCAACCCCGGTTGCTAAGGTCAAAGGTCAAATGAGGGCAGCCCAATGCGGGCGCTCGCCCTTCCATTGCTTCAGGCCATACCTTGCGCCCCCTCATACGCAAGGCGGGGCATAGCGAGGCGACCATGGAAAAAGTAGCGAACCACAAGACCGTGGGCAGCATCTGGACCACCGTCGATGAACACAAGACCCGTGCAGAGATTCGAGCGGCCGTGGAGGCGATCCATCCCGCGCTGAAGTTGTCATTTGTGGAGCCCTGAAGGGGGCCGCTAGGAATTCCCGATTTGCTTCGCGATATACGGCAACACCAATGGCCCCACCGTAGTCGCAAGGCTCCAAGCGCCCTCACCCGCCTTCCGAATCTTGTCGAGACTGTCGCAGACCTCGGCCGTCTTCCTAATGGCCTGGGCAGCTCGTGCGACCACGCTTTTTGCTTCTGGCGTTGCCTTCGCACTCTCTGCCTCGACTCTAGCCCCTGAAACCGTCCAAGCCCCGGCAACCGTATGCAAAGCGTCATGCAGGGGCCTACTGCCTTGCACCGCGTAGAGCCGTAGGGCTGCACGGATCGCGTCCACTTGCTTCTGCACGAACTCGCGGAGGAACGGCGACATGGCGGCATCTTTCAGTCCTACTTCCAGCGCCTCTAGTTCGGCTTTCAAGCCCTGCATGTCGTCGCCCGGCATCACATCCTCGTCCTCCTCGCGGAGAATCCAAGCGCCCCACAGAAACGCCTGGCGACACTCGGGCGGCTGAACGTTGCCCCTCAACGAGTTCCAACCGGTGTGCAAACGCGCAGGCGCAGCAACATCCTTGAGCCGCATGAATCCGGGATCGGTCAACTCGAGGGGCACACCATGCTCGCTGAGGCGCAAGCGGGCGTAGTCAATCTCGCCCCGCAATCCAATGAGGCAGGCTGTCAGGTCATCTTCGATGGTGGCCTTGTCGTAGTTGAAATCAAAGACACGCGCCCACACGCGAACCATAGGCTGTTCCTCATTGCTGCTGACAAGGTTGTCATAGATGGCGAGCAGGCGGGATGCGGGATTCATGTCGATTGCAATAGCTGTGGAGGCAGGCATTGTGCCCCGCCCCTTCTTCGAATATCTTCAGACCTCTCACCATGAGCAACAGCGGACGGCATCACTGAGCGGCTGACCAACCTATGCGGAAAGCGCACCTCTGATGCCTGTCGTGATGAGCTGTATGGGGCCTTGGCCGCGCGATGCAATCAGCATCATGAATCCGAGGACCATGAGCCACTTGTGGAAGCTGTACTTGATGTGCATCGCTCGCTCGCGTTCCTTGACCTGCTTTTTGGCCTTCGCCAACCCCGCCTCACGACCTTGGATGGCCTCAGCAATGGGCACGGGCCCATCCTCGAATTGAACAAGCTGCTGGCCGTTCCCTTGGGCTTCTCGCATGTCCGCAAGCTCCTTCGCGATCTGCGCCTCTGCGGTGTGCGACTTGTACAGCGGCGGAATCCATTCCATTCGCCAGAGACCGACAAGGCCCGAGAGCAGCAGCGCTACCCAGCCTGAGAATTCCAGAAGGTCTGGCCAGCTGCCTGCACCGAGCTTCGCAGTCTGGATGGCCAGTCCGAGGATCGTGAAGACAAGAGCAAGCAGGTACAGCTCAAACTTTTCTTGCAGGCTTCTGGCGTATTCAAGGTCTGACATCGTGTAGGGTCCTAGGTCACCGAATATGGGCGGCAGAGCATATTCCAGCAGCGATCCGACAGGCACCGCCGTGAAGATCACGGATCGAGCGCTCCGATTGGTCGCTGAGGCCGGGGCGGACGTAGCCCTGTGAGTCTCGGCGCCTCCTGGTGGCATGCACTTCCCAGCCACTGATTTTTTGTTCCTGGGTCTCCTGGTGACGCCAGGGCCTCCCAGGGCCTCCCGGGGCCTCCCTTGCTGCTACGGGAAGCGCTGGCGCGATCCCGGGACCTCAGGTGCACCTGGGCCTGACCGTGCCTTCTACGCAGGGGCATTGGCCTACGAGGTCCCTGCGGGGCCGCCGGACTTGAGGTTCTCGCGAGAAAAGTCTTCGGTACGCCAAATAGTCCCGACCTCATGCCGACACCACGGCCTGACTCGCATTGGACGGATGTTAGATTCCATGCCGGACCGGTCGACAGACCTTTTGCTGCGCACATCGCAGCATGTGAACCAAATGTGGAAGGCTATGCCCTCCACGTCCTTTCAGCTACGACATTGCCGCATCGCCTGCGACTGGCGTATGAGTGTCGGCCGGTCCACCTTACTTATGTCGAAGCTGAAACTTCTCCAAGACTGCGCTGGCCTTCATGACGTTGCGCATTTGCTTGCACTCAAGCCAGCCCATCTTGCGTACAACCTGTACAAAAAGGCAGACGCCACAAAGTACAAAAAGTTCGACATACCGAAACGATGCGGTGGCTCACGGACCATCTGTGCTCCGATTGCGGACCTTAAGCACATCCAGCGGCAGCTTGCCGATGTGCTGCTCGATTGCCTGATCGAGTTGAACATCAAGCACAACCGACGAGCATCCCATGGGTTCATCACCGGTCGTTCAATACTCACGAATGCCCACCAGCACCGAGGCCGCGCGTATGTGCTGAATCTGGACCTGCAGGATTTCTTCGGCAGTATTAACTTCGGTCGTGTGCGGGGATTTTTTATCAACGACAAGGACTTTGCTTTGAAGCCCGCAGCGGCAACAGTTTTGGCGCAAATCGCATGTTTCCAGAACAGCCTGCCACAGGGAAGCCCGGCCTCGCCTGTTATCTCGAATCTCATCGGAAACGTGCTCGATGTTCATCTTATAAAGCTTGCACGTCGGAACGACTGCGTCTACACCCGATACGCAGACGACCTCACGTTTAGCACTAACCTCCCGACCTTTCCTGAGGACCTCGCGCTCGTCGAGGGCGGCGCGTGGGCCATAGGAGCCCCGTTGGCGAACGTGATCAAGCAGTCAGGATTCGCTATCAATAGCGCGAAGGTGCGGATGCAGTATGAGGACAGTCGACAGACAGTCACTGGCCTTGTGGTGAATCGCAAAGCAAACACTGCAGCAACCTATCGCTCATCGCTGAGGGTGATGGCAAGAACCTTGTTCCGCACAGGCTCATTTACGCATGACTCGTTGATCAAGGACGCCGCCGGCAACCTCACCAAGAAGGCTGAGCCCGGCACCGCTGAGCAACTGCAGGGGATGCTGGCCCACATCAAGCACGTCGATCAGTTCAATGCGGACGTTCGAGACAAAAAGGACACTGGGACACCCGGAAGAGTCCGGCTGTTCAAACGTTTCTTTCTCTTTAGCCAGTTTTTTTGCGCTCCGACGCCGGTGATTCTGTGCGAAGGAAAGACCGACAACACATATCTGCTTCACGCACTGCGCTCACGCGCAGCAACCTTCCCTGAGCTTGCCTCCGTCAGTGCGGCAGGCGAGATAAAACTCCTGCTCCGCATATTCAAGTACGTCAACAGGAGCGCCGGCAAGACGCTGAATCTGAGCGGAGGCCAGGGCGAGCTGAGCAAGTTCATCGCGGCGTACCTTGACGAAGTGTTCAAACATTTCAAGGCGCCGGGAGTTTCACAGAATCCTGTGATCTTGGTCGTTGATCACGACGACGGTGGCAAGGGCCCCTACGCGGCTGCAAGCAAGGAAATGAAAAAGCATTTCGACATGCTCAAGCCTTTCGAGCACGTTGCTGCGAATCTTTACTTAGTGCCGTCTCCATTGCCGGTCGGTGCCACGTCGTCCTGCATCGAAGAGTGCTTTCAACCGGCCACGCTGGCTACAACGCTCGGTGGCAAAAAGTTCAACTACAAGAGCAAGCAAATCAACGAGGCGAAGGAGTATGGCAAGGCGTATTTCGCCGAGCATGTGGTCACACCGAACGCAGCCACCATTGACTTCAGCGGCTTCGATCCGCTCTTGGCTCGAATCAAGGACGTAGTAGCCCACTATGCAACGATGCCCAAGTAACGCCAGTCGAACTCAGTCGTAGCTTGCGTGCTTGAGTCCATCCCTCAACCCGGAGCCGCTGGCGCCCCTGACACAGTGCGATCTTCCCTTGGGAAACCATTCGCAACCGTAAGGCTCGTCACTCCACACCGCCTCCCTCTGAAGCAGGTGTAGAGGTCAACCCGTCAACGTCCGTTTGCAGGTCTGCTATCAGCAGCGTTGCTTCCCTACAGCCGGTCGCTCGTGAAGGACTGCACTCAGTCTTGAAGCGAAGTTGCCAGGGTCTGTTTTCGCGAGTTGCCGAGCGAAGTCCGAGGCAAACTGATCTGTGGTAGCGACGTCGCCAGTTGACAGTCTTTCAGTCTTTCTTCGGAATTGACTCCTTCTCTTCAGAATTTCTCGGGCCTTGCGTTGTGACTGCATAGGTTTTTCCTGCTGCCACTTGCGTAGGGAAACTGAACGAACCATCCCCTTCAACGTGAACCAAGCTCAGGCCGTGCACCCGGAGACCGGGCCCAAGCAGGTCCCGGATAGGACGGTCTCGAGTGCAAAAATTCGCGAGGATTCAGTCGAACACCAATCAATCTTATCCGGCTAACCCGGTATTTGTCCGAATCGTTCGTTGATCCACCCGGTCATTGGTCAGAGCGGCTGGGGAATGCCTTCCCGAGCCCGAGCAGCCAGAGCTCGCAACTCACTAAGCTCGTCTTGAGCCGCCTTTCGGACAGCGTCACGATCTAACGGCGCCCCGTCCTCAAACAACGATTCGACCCAGAGCCCGCGGGTGTCAAAAGTGTCCACTGCATAGTCGAGCCAGCTCGCGTAGCCGCTCGGCAGAGGAGGAGCATTTTCGCTGTTCATTTGAGGTCCTTACTTTCGAAATGGGACTCAAGGGCCACCTGCCTCGCTCAGCCGCTCAGCAGCATTCAGAGCGACATGGAATCGCCCCAAAAGCGACCGCGTCGAGCGACTGTTCCTGACTGCAAGCACTTCGTTAATGGACTGTCTCAGACACCAATGGCAAGAAACAACCCACCTTAGGTCGGTCCAGCCCGCAGACAGCCTCAAATCAAGTGCTGGCGTGACAGTTCTTAATTTGAATGACCGTTCTTATTTATACGAGCATCAACACACACACACACCCGGATCGTTTCCATCGATGGAGTTCCGGTCACACTCTTCGCCAGGTTCCAAAGCTTGTCCACATTTGATGCCCCGAAGGATTCCTCTCATCGCCTTTCGCGACTGGCCCTCTGAGGTTCGCTCGTTCAGGTCGAGAAAGGTTCCTGTGAGTCAACCGCCCGAACGAACACGCCTACCGCGAGTTCACATTTCGCGGAGGTATCTCGGCAGTCCGCTCAACGCTTGCCGCAGCGCGACGCCTGTCGTTCAGGTGCGCGAGCAAGCGCGCCTTCAAGTCTTCCCGGTCGGTGGCTGGCGAAGGCAAGCTGGACACGAAGCGATCGACCTCACTCGCAAGCTGCAGGTCTCCTTGGCTTCGCAGCTTGCCGGCCACCACACGCCATGCGCCCACCACTTCGGACCGCGTCGCCAACAACCTGTCCCTACCGCCCTCCCAGACCGCGCCGCCCTTCTGAATTTCCTCCGCCACGCTCTGCAGGCGGCGGCGCATGAAGCTCGAGACGGCCGGTGCTCGCTCAACCGTCTCATTTCTCGCATCCTTGGAAACCCGCAGCTCACGCAGGCGATGATGAATCGGGTCCTTGAAACCCTTGCGCGCGCCCCGCAGTTGTCTCGGCGTCGCGTTGGCAGCGACGCCCTCCTCCCGCATCAGGGCGGCGAACTGCTCCCGCCATGCACGCAGAGTGTCCTTGCGCACGTACAGCCGCCGGCCCGGCTGGAACTCGTGGTTGCATTTGACGACGAGGTGCACGTGGGGATGGGCTTGATCGGTGTGCAGCACCAAGGCGTATCGATACTGGAGCGCGAAGTTTTCGCGCGCGAAACTTCGCGCAGCGTTCAACACTTTTTTGGGTGGGGTGCCTGCCGGCATCGAGAGCACGATGTGATGGACCAATTTCGCGCGTAAGTCCTTCGCGCCTGCGGCAGGCTTCGCTATGTAGTGGCTTCGGCACAGGTCGAGTTGCCAGTCTGCGATCAGCCCATCAGCGACCGTCCGACCTTGCAGCGTGACTCCTTCGTCGGTCTCGACCTGGAGCTTTCCATGACGATCGATGTACTTCAGGTGCGCTCTGGCAGCGCCTGTATCGCGCGCGCCACCCGAGACCTTCACCAGGACCTCTGCCGCGCGGCCCACTGTTCGCTTGACCTGCTCGATCTGCTCCACACTGAGCGTCGCACGCGCACCCGGACCGCGGCGGCCGTAGCTGACGATGTCGAGCTCCATCCCTTCCGTGCGCGGTAAGGTGACGATGCGCCTAGGCACGTCCGGCCTCCCGGCTGATCAGGTTCGCGCGAACGACGGACGCCACCGCGTCGCCGACGCCTTCGATGACACGGCCGACATCTGCCCACGGCGCTTGCCCGTCGGATTGCGCGATTGAGGAGCCCACAGCATTAGCACCAAGCGAGCGGAACTGGCGGTGGAAGGACGCCAAAAGTCCGGCCGCGCAGCGCAGCTCCTCCAACTCCTTCGGTGGCATTACCGGCGTACCTCGGACGTGGCTGCGCACGAGCATGGTCACATAGCTCGCGGTCTTCATACGGCGTGATGCTGCCCGCGCGTCCGCGAGCGCACGGTCGCCTGGCCGCAAGCGAAGGGTGAGACGGTCATTGGCGCGACCCGCATCAGATGCGAAAGGCGGTACCTCAGCCGCATCGCTCGGTGAGTTCGACGCGATCACGTGTTCGACCAGTTGCGCGAGAAATGCGGATTCAGTGAGGCCCTGACGCGCGGCCAGCGCGGCAAATCGAGCCTTGGTATCGCTCGAAGTCCGGGTGCCGATGACGACGGATCGAGGGGCGTTGGGCATGGTGAACGACGAAACGTTAACAATGTCTGACGCCAGTCTATCCTGCCATCAAAGCCAAACAAGGCCTCAGCGTTCGGCATGCCGAACAATTGAAGTCCGCGCTCCATCGTCACGCTTCGCGCACACGACTGGGCGATCGTGCAGCCCCGCCAACGCGACCATCAGAGTGAGTGAGTGGCATTGAGCGGGTCGACAACGCAACGCATCGCATTGCCTGCAACCTTGCATGTTCGGCATGCCGAACAACTTCGGCCGTGCTCCGCCAACGTGCTACACGACGCAGGCAACTCGCAAGTGTTCGGCATGCCGAACAGCGATCAACGGCAAGTTGGCGTCGTGGCACTGAGAAAGCTGGCGAAATCGATCGCGCTTCGGGTTTCAGCCCTCGGATGTTCGGCATGCCGAACATCTCTCTCGAAAGAGTCGGGCGGGTCACGGGCACGCGATGAGCAAGTGTTCGGCATGCCGAACACCGACGGCCGTCGGCCGAACAGCGAATGCGAGCCGGCGGCCGACACCATCGCTCCAGGCTGCCCGGTAGCCAAGCAACGCGCGCGACCGGAGGTCCCGTCGCTCATCCTTCGCATGAACGCATGTGCGTGTGTTCGGCATGCCGAACGCTTGGGCGAAGGCGTGCGTTCTCGCGTCGCGAAGAGCCTCACCAAAAGAAAGGCCCCGGGGCGCGAACCGCGGGGCCAATCCACCAAGAGATGGTGGAGGAGACATTCGAAGCACCGTCACGGAGCACAGGGACGGCCGGGCGGCGCCTGACATGACGCACGCATGGGGCGTGCCGAAGTGTGCACCAACCAACACCTTGCCTGCAAATTCCCTCGTTGTCAAAGGCGATGGCGCTCGAACTCGCGGCCGGATCTCACAGGACCGGACTGCACGCAAGACGGCCTGGCACCAAGGAAGTGACGAAGCGACACATCCCGGCGGACTGCGACTGACGGCGCGGGCGACGAGTGACAGGGTCGCATCGCTCGGCACGATGCGCCGCGTGTTCGGCATGCCGAACACGGGCGCCCAGGCAAAGGCCCGTCCCGAGGGACGGGCTGGACTTCGGGCGCCACGGTCAGCGCGAGGGACGTCGCGCCGCCCTCCCCTGGCGGGCCCGCTGCACGCGCTCCAGCGCCACGCGCTGCTTTACCGCCGTGTAGTAGCACCAGGCAACATCGACCGTCTCCGTCGATCGCAGGCCCTTTGCGCGCAGTTCGATCACGCCGCCCACGAGCGTCACCATCACGGCACGGAGCCCTCGCTCGCGCACCATGGCTGAAGTCTCCCGGGTGACGGGCTTGCAGGACTTGGTCGCCATCACTCGCTCCAGCGCGAGGCGAGCTGTCGCGCTCGCTCGACGTGGTGCTCGGCCTGCGCGAGATGCTCTGCGATCGCGACGAGATCCGCGTCGGGCGCGTGCCGCTCACGGGTCTGCTCGACGCCGAGCACGGCGAGTTGCAGCAGCTCCGCGCATTCCCGCGTTCGTCGGCACAGGCAGTGCCCTTCGAACGGACTCAGCACCGGACGCGGCGTCGCCGCGTCGCCGGCGTGGCGAGTGGGATTCGGCAGGGGTGCGCTCGTTGTCATCGCGTGGGCTCCTTTCCGGTCTTTGGCTTCGCAGGCGGCAAGGGGTACTCGCGAGCGGGCAACTCGAGCGGCACGGGCGGGAGCTCCTTGAAGCTGCCGATCTGGGCCTCGGTCAGCACGGGCTGGAACCTGCTTTGGAAGGCGCGTTGCGGTGCGGGCGCGCCGGCATCGGAACGGAACAGGGCGATCGCGGCCAGCCCGGCGAGGGACAGCACAGCGGCCGACAGGATGAGAGGGGTCCGGGTCTTCATGAAAGTCTCCTTCAAAGTCGAATGAAACGGAAACGGAAACGGCGGTCCGCGATCGCGATGAGGCCCCGCCGATCGGGCGGAGCCTTCATCGGTCATGCGTCGTCGTCGGGGTCGGGCGTGGCGGTGGCTGGCATCGCTCGCAACGGGCCGGGCAGCCAGCGCGTGCCTTCGAGTTGCCGTGCGCAATGGGCGGCGAGTTCACCCTTCTTCATCTTCGCCATGACCGCCGTCGCACCGACGCCGGTGGCCTCCTTCACGGCTTCCAGTGCCTGGGCCTTGCTCACGCTCGACAGGTAGGTTGCGGCAGTGGGCAGCCACCAGTCGGCCATGTCGACGCCGAGCGCCTCGGCCAGAATGTCGCTGTGGTCGCGGGACCGGCTGCGCGGCGTGATCGCGTGGATGCTGCGCGCCGTGCAGTAGGCGAGCAGGTCCTGCAGGGCGGTATCGGGCTGCCCGAGCAGCCACTGGAACAGGGCCGCGGGAGAGCCTGGCAGGCGGTCGCCCCATTCGGTCTCGGCCTGTGAGAGCAGCGTCGCGGCGGGGCTTGACGCATAGTCGCTGGCGTCCTGCGACAAGGTGCTGTCGCCGGTCACCCGGACCGTCACCTTGACCACGTCGTTGCCGGTACCGTAGAGCCCGAAGACGGTCTCCGCCATGCGATGGACCAGCGTGACCAGGGCGATGCGAGGGTTCTGCATCAGCGCGGCCTGCAGGGCTGCGGTGCGGTGGGCCGTGAGATCGCGCATCAGCCGTTCGCTGAAACCGGGCCGGGCGGAAGGGGAAGCGACCGCGTCGCCCTCGTCCTCGTCCTCGTCCGGGTCCAGTCTGCGCGCGCGGTCCGGGCCCAGGTCATCGGCGGGACGCACGAGCCCGCGCTCGATGTGCAGGCCACCCCGGTGGTCGAGGCCGGCCATCGCACCGCTTCGCGCCTTCTGCTCGGGGCGCCAGGTCCGCAGTGCCTGGCGCAGACGGGAGAGTTCATCAGCCGTCGCGTCGATCGCGTCCGCCATCTGCTGCTCGAGGTTGTCGAAGTCGTCCGCATCGGGGTCGACCTCGTCCTGAAGCTGGTCGTAGGCGTCGGTCTGCTCGCGCAGCCGGATGGCCAGGGCCTCGAGCGCCGCCGCCTCGTCGGCGGTGGGTTCGCGTTCGCTTTCCGGCTCTCGCGTGAAGCGACGCAGGGCGAGACCATCGGGCTCGATCGCGCACTCGACCCAGGACCATCCTTCCTCGTGGAGTGCGGCGGCGACGCCGCGCAGCTTGTCGACCGCGAGCGTGTGCAGCAGCGGCAGGTTGTCGAGGTAGATGCTGCGCGGATCCTCGCCGGAGGCGAACAGGTCGCGGCGCACGCCGCCGCCCTCGGCCTCGTAGGCATCGAGACCGACGAAGCGCGCGAGGCGGCTGTCGGCGGTGCAGGCCTCGGCGGTGATGACCTCGCGGATGCGCCACGCGCTGCGGTCGCAGGGACGCAGTCCGTCCCAGAGGGCCTCTTGCGCTGCAGGATCGTCGACGAGGGCCAGGGCCTGCAGCTGCTCGCTGCCGATCTCGTCGGCCCGGTAGAGGTCGATGAAGCGCGTCGAGAGTCGGGCCAGCTTGAGGCGGCGCTGGACCGTCAGTGGCGACACGCCGAAGCGGTCCGCGATCTGGGCGACATCGAGTCCGTCTTCGTGGACGAGTCGCTGGAAGGCCTCGATCTGGTCGGCCGGGTGCATGGCTTCGCGCCCGCTGTTCTCGGCGAGCGACACCTGGACGGCCCGGTCCGCTTCGAACAGGGTGCAGGCGACGGGTCGATCCGCCGGCCATCGCCCTTGCGCCGCGAGCATCTGGATCGCCTGCAGTCGCCGCCCTCCGGCCACCACGGCATGGCGGCCATCGTCCTGCGCGATGACGCTCAGGCGCTGCAACAGGCCTTGCGCATCGATCAGTGCTGCGAGTTCGGCGAGGCCATGCGGAGGGCTCGCCTTGCGCACGTTCGCCGTGCTGAGGCACAGCCGGTCCAGTGGCACGAGCAGGTCGCGTGCCGGGGCGTCGGAGGCCAGACGGTGCGGGTCGCCGGCGGCGACGTCCGATCCGCTCCGCTTCGGGCTTCCCTTGCGCGCGCGCACGCCCGTGTTCTTCCTTGCCTTGTCGATGACGGTCATGACGGTTCCTTTCGATGAATCAAACGAAGTGATGCCGGGTTCCTAGATTCGGAGCCCTTCGTGAAAGGGTTCCGGGACGCATCGGCCGCCGACCCGGTGCTGGCCGCCGTTTTCCTGAGTTCTTCGCCCGGGGGAGAAGCGGCGCGCGCTGGGACGGCGGAGCAAGGGGGAAGCATTCGTAACGCGTGAGCGTTATGAACACCCCCTTGCAGGCGCAGCCGGTCAGCCGGCACCGCGCTCGCAAGCTCCCCGGGGACAGCGAAGGGCTCAGGCAAACGGCAGCCCGCCGGCGCCACCGGCGCGTCCCGCAACCGCCGCGCGGCGAGCGCGCCCAGGCGCCGCAGGCGCCTCTGATCAGGGGTAGTTCGAGGGACGCAGTCCCTGCGCCAGGGATGCGCAAGGCGGCCGCAGGCCGTCCCCGGGAGGGGATGAGCGCGCAGGCGCGAACCTGGAGCAGCCCGACAGCGGCGAAGCCGGTGGGGCGCCCGCCAACGTCAGGCGGCAGGGGACGATCTTCATTTCGGCAGGCAGCGACATCCGCCGGTCGACGGCCGGGATCGACCTCTTCGCTGCAGCGGCTCCGCTCGCAGCGCGCGGCCTATCGGGCCGCGCGCAGTCAGCGACGAGATCCGCGCGCGCCCGATCCCTGGCCAGGCCGCCTCGCGCGCAGGCGCGCCGGCGCCAGCGACATGCAGCCGCTCCGGCCTTCGGCCGCCAGGCCGAGGCCCCCTTGCCCTATGGCCAGTTGCCAAGGCGCCGGCGCGGGGCTTCCAATGACGGCCTCACGGCTGGGGTGAGGCAAGGACGGACATGTCAAGAATCTGCGGCCAGGCGAAACAGGCTGGGACCGGCAAGCTGGTCAACTACGAGGTCGAGATCGAGCACGGGGAAGGTCGTGCGCACTACAGGGCAAGGGTCCTGCTGGTCGGCGGGAGCTGGCATGAGATCGATGCCGCCCTGGTCAGCGGACCGACCCAGTCCGACCGGACCCGGCGGATGCTGCAGCGGTTGCTGGTTCAGATCGACGGCCTGGACATCGACAGGCTGCATGAGGAAGCAGCGCACCCCGGAGGCGACTGGCGCAGCGAGAACGCCAAGGGTCCTCGGGCGCGATGACGGCGCGCGCTCCCGGGGGCTTCGATCGGGCCGACGCGAACGGAAGGCCGTCATCGCCGCCGCGACGCGCGAGAAGAAACGACGGTGATGTCCGCGGTAGAGCCCCGAGCGCGAGAAGGCGTCGATGCAGGGGTTGACTTGCACTTTCCGATGCCGGGGCATGGCCTACGGTCGGCACGCTGGACTCGTGGCCCGTGGCAAAGGTGGCAAAGGCGGCCAAGGTGGCAAAGGCGAGGAAACCTCCCTGTTGCGACCGATGGCCGTTGGCAGCGCCAGGCGCTGCATGTCGGTGATGAAGGTGCACAGGGTCGTTCTCCTTGAACGGTTGCGGGCGGAAGTGCCCCCGTGACCGTCGGCGGGCACGCCGCAGCGCAGCGCTCGAGGTTCGAAGACGGCCTCGGGCCGCGAGCGCACCGCGGGTGCGCGCCGACCTTGACCGCGAGAACGGCGTGGCAGCCTGAAGGGAGCGGCAGGTCCGCCACCTGCCCACGCGCTCACTCGCCTGGCCCGCCCTGCCCTCGCGCGGTGTCGCGCCGGGATCGGGCGGGAGCGATGCAGGCCCGGAGATGCGAATGGCGGTGGCAAGAGAGAAAGCCCTGCCTTGTGGGGCGCGCGCGGCGCCCCAGATAGGCAGGAGACGCCCGGCCTCCGTCCCCGCGAAGGCGGCGATTGGCGCAGAAAGACGAATCGACGCCTTCGCCACTTTCCTCGCGCCAGGCCGGAACGCTGTTTGCTGGAGATTTGCCATGCTCACGACAGACCAGAAGGAAGCGATCCTGCGCAGGGCCGGGGTGGCCGTCCCGGACTTTCCGTCCGGCCCTCCTCGGTCGAAGGCGCAGGAGCCGGACGCACGCGGCAACGCCGCGTGGTCCGGGAAGCGATCGGTGTCCGAGTCGCGTCGAGCCGCGATCGGGCAATGGGCTGCGACGATCGATGCGCTGTACGTCGAGTACGTCGCGAGGCGCGCGGCCAAGAGCCTGCGCGATGCCGAGGAAGCGCGCCAGCTGAGCATGCTGCGCCTGGCGGGGCAACGCTCGGGAACGTGAGGCCGGCTCGCTGGAGGCGACGCCACGCGAGCCCACGCGACCCCAGGCCGCGTCGTGGCGTCGTCTACAGTCTCGTGCGATGACCCGCACTCCCGATCCGACGAGCGATTACGCACATTTCATCGACGACCTGAAGCGGCGGGTCGCCGCGGCGCGCCTGTCGGCCGCGCGCGCGGTGAACCGCGACCTGATCGCGCTGTACTGGGACATTGGCAAGGCCATCCTGGACAAGCAGCAGGCGCTGGGCTGGGGCCAGGCGGTCGTCGAGCAGATTGCGCGCGACCTGCGGGCCTCGTTTCCGGGCACCCAGGGCTTTTCGGCGCGCAATGTGTGGGACATGCGTCGGCTGTACGAGGCCTACGCGGGCACGCCGTTTCTGCGACAGCTTGTCGCAGAAAGCCCGGGCACGCCGCCGCGCCGCGCCGGGCGTTCGGCGGTCGCGGCCGGCGTCGAGCCGGGGCTCGGACTTCTGCGACAGCTTGTCGCAGAAGTTCCCTGGGGCCACCACCTGGTGGTGCTCGGCAAGGTGACCGAGCCGGCCGAGCGCCTCTTCTACCTCCGGGCCGTCGCGGCCTTCGGCTGGAGCCGCAATGTGCTCCTGAACCAGATCAAGGCGCGGGCCTACGAACGCTCGTTGTCCGAAGGCAAGAGCCACAACTTTCCGGTCGCGCTGCCGGGGCACTTGGCCGAGCAGGCCGAGGAAGCGCTCAAGAGCAGCTACAACCTGGAGTTCCTCGGCATCCGTCAGGCCGTGAAGGAGCGCGATCTGGAGAACCAGCTGATCGACAAGCTGCGCGACTTCATCCTCGAGCTCGGCTATGGCTTTTGCTTCATCGGGCGCCAGCACCGGCTCACCCTGGGCCGCAACGAGTACTTCATCGATCTGCTGTTCTATCACCGCTTCCTGAAGTCGCTGGTGGCGATCGAGCTGAAGATCGGCAAGTTCGAGCCCGAGTACGCCGGCAAGATGGATTTCTATCTGAACCTGCTCAACGACAAGGAGCGGGCGCCGGACGATGCCCCCTCGATCGGCATCATCCTGTGCGCCGAGAAGGACAACCTCGAGGTCGAGTTCGCGCTCAAGAGCAAGTCCAACCCGATCGGCGTGGCCGAGTACCAGCTGCAGGGCAAGTTGCCGGCCGAGATGAAGGGCAAGCTGCCCTCGGCGCGCCAGCTGCAGGAGGTCGTGCGCGCGGCCCTCCCTCGCCCGGGTCCGGCGGGCGGGCGCTGAGCCGCGAGGTCGCGCGCGACCGCGCGCGAGACCGCGGTCGGGCCGCCGCGAATCGGGGCGGCCGGTGTGCCTCAGAGCAGTCCCCGCTGCGCGAACGACAGCGTCTGGGCGCCCGCCACCACCAGGTGATCGACCACCTGCACGTCGACCAGCGCCAGGGCGGTCCGCAGCACTTGCGTCAGCACGCGGTCGGCGTGCGACGGGTCGCTCGACCCCGACGGATGGTTGTGGGCCAGGATCACGCCGGCGGCGTTGTGGTGCAGCGCGCGCTTGATGATCTCGCGCGGGTAGACGCTGGTTTGGGTCAGCGTGCCGCGGAACAGGTCCTCGAAGGCCAGCAACGCATGGCGCGCGTCGAGGTAGAGCACGGCGAAGCTCTCGTGCGCCTGGCCGGCGAAATGCAGCTGCAGGAAGTCCGCGACCGCCTGGGGCGTATCGAACACCGAGCGATCGCCGAGCTCCTCGGAAAGCAGCGCCTGCGCGAGCGCCAGGCCGGTCACGAATCGCTGGCAGCCCGGCAGCGACGAGTCGCGCGCAAAGCGGGCCAGTTGCCGCAGGGACCGGCCGTTCGATTCGAACAGGTCGTCGGCCTCGTGGCCGAGGAAGGGACGCAGCGCCTCGAGGACGTGGCGTTGCTGCGCGTTGAGGTCGGTGGATTCGGTCATGGCGGAACTCCTGTGGATGCCACAGGCGGGATTGCCTGCGGGCCCCGCACCGACCCCGCCGCAGCGCAGCGCTCCAGGCCGCCGAAGGCGCGCGGCACGCGCCGAGCCCGCGCAGCGGGCGCAGGGCCTTGAACGCGAGAACGGTGGGGTAGCGTGAGGGCTCACAGGCAAGCCCTCCCCTCCTCTCCCCTCCTCTCTCATGCCCCTGCCCTACCACGCCTCCCGCTTCCACTCCCTACCTACCTCTGCCTGCCTCCGCTTGCCTTCCCCTTCTCCCAGGGCTGGCGCATCGCTGGCCGAGGGGTCGGCGACGAAGCGCACGGCGTAGGACACGGGCCACCTGCATTCGAGCTTGAATGCTGCACTGCCGCATCCGATCCCGGCAGACAGTCGATGCATCGGCCGTCGGTCGAAGCGGAGCAGCGATGAAGAACCCTTGGACCAAGAAGAATCCCCTGATGAGCATGTGGCTCAGCGCGGCCAACAGGACGATCGGGTCCGCGCGCGGCCAGGCCACGCGCGCCGCCAAGCGTGAGATCGGCGCCGCGCAGGCGGACGCGACCCGGCAGATCGTTGACTTCTGGAGCGGCAAGACGGCCAGGACGGCGACGAAGCGCAAGCCGCGCCGCTGATGGCGCGACGCAGGAAGGCCGGCGGTTGGGCCGGCGTGTTCGCGCGCAGCATGCAGGCGCTGACCAGCAGCACGTGGCGCACGGGCTCGGCGGCGGTGAAGCAGGCGGTCCGGCCGGTGCTCGACAAGCGTCGGCCGCCGGCCGGTCCGGGCCAGTGGATCTCGGGCGTGGCGGTCGGCGCGTCGGGCATGCGCCGCTTTCGGCTCTACCGCCCTCCGGGCATCGTGTTCGGCGAGCGCCTGCCGCTGATGGTGATGCTCCACGGCTGCGGCCAGGATGCGAAGACCTTTGCGACCAGCACGCGCATGAACCGGATCGCGGCGCGCGAGCGCTTTCTCGTGCTCTATCCGGAGCAGGACCTGGTGTCGAATCCCCAGGGCTGCTGGAACTGGTTCGACACCGCGTCGGGTCGCGCCTACGGCGAGGCCGCTTTGATTATGAAAGCCATCGACCAGGTGTGTCTGATGTATGCAGTGGATCGCGCGCGCATCGCGGTGGCGGGACTTTCCGCGGGGGCCAGCATGGCGGCATTGCTGGTCGCGCGGCATCCGGAACGCTTCGGTGCGGTGGTGATGCACTCGGGCATTCCGCCGGGGACCGCGCACTCGCCGCTGTCGGCGCTGGGCGCGATGCACGGGCATCGGCCGACCCGGCCCCTCGCGGACAGGGCGGCGGCCAGGCCGACGGCCTGGCCGCCCTTGATGGTGATCCATGGAACGCGCGACAAAGTGGTCGCGGCCTCGAATGGCCGGGCCGCCGTGCAGGTGTGGGCGGATGCGGCGGGAGCGACGCCCGCCGGCCCGCGCAGCGTCCAGCGCGGAAAGCGCTACGCGACGAGCGTGACCGACTTCAAGCGTCGCGGCCGCACGGTCGCGACGCTCGTGGAGATCGACGGGCTCGGACACGCCTGGAGCGGTGGTGCGGCGCGCCAGTTGTACAGCGACGGCCTCGGGCCCGATGCGTCGCGCATGGCCTGGGCTTTTGCGGCCCGGCAGTTCCGGGCGTGAAGGCATTGTCTCTTCGTCGATGGAACGGGTGCCCTCCCCCGGCCAGGTGCTGCGCACCTTCAGGCAGGCGGACGTAGAACGCCGCGGCTCGCAGGTCCCGCTCGTCGAGGTCTTCGATGTCGAGCGGGCGAGGCTCAATGGCCGCGTCTGCCCTTGAGGAAGTGACGCATCAGCGTCATGGCGGCGGCGCCGCTCGCCATGGCGATCAGCGTGGCGCGTACGGGCTGGTCCGCGATGTAGCCCGCGCACGCCTCCTTCGAGTGCTGCATGCGTTCGCCCAGGGCCCGGGCCCGTTCGCCCACGGCGCTGACGGCATCACGCGCGGAGGACCGGCCGGACCTGATCGCGTCCGTCGCGAGATCGCGCGCGTCGTTGGAGAGGCCCCGGACGGTGTCGAGCGCCTCGCTGCCGGTCTCCTTGGCATCGGCGAGGCTCGCGCGAACCGACCGCGCGGCCTCCCGGCCGATGCGCTGGCCTTCTTGGGCATGGCCTTGTGCGGCGAGGACCGCATCGTGCCCTGCCTGCCTGGCTTCTTCCGCAAGTTCGGAGGCGGTTTTCACGTCGTCAGATGCCATGGACGGCTCCTTGTGCTGGTTGTCGATCACCGGATTACTTCCTTTGACCCTTGAGGTGTTGTTCCACCGTGGCGGCATGCGTCCCGACAGCGCGCACCGCGGCCTGGAGGACCTCGGGCGAGACGCCCAGCTTCCGACCAGTCCCGCAGCTCGTAGTCCTCGTGGATGTTGATGCGCGTGCGGTCCTGCCCGCCGGGTTGGGTCTTGTCGTCTGGCATGTTGGCTCCTGGTGGTGGGTGGCGCGGTCTGGCGCCGGAAAGAGGCTCCACTTTCGGGGGACAGCGATGCGAGGAGGGCCAGTGAAGGGCGAACGCGCTTGGCAGGCCAGTCCGACACCGGCATGACGTGGCCGGGCTCGCCCGCCCCGGGCTTCAAAGCAGGCCTGCGGCTTGCGCCGAGTCGAGCACGTTGCGCGTCAGCTCCCGGACCTGTCCACCGATGTCCGACGATGGCGACGCCACGAAGGTCGTGCTCCATACCATGCGTCCATTGCGCACATCGGTGACGCGCCCCGTGGCCGAGAACCCGGTGCTGCCCCAGCCACCCCCGACCGGCGCGCTCAGGCCGATGCCGAAGCCACTGCTGCGTCCCCAACTGGAGCCGCCGATTCCGACGGACATGCCGGAGCCCGTGGACATCGCCGCGGGCGACAGCGACAGGACGAAGACCGTATCGGCGCCGACGGCCGTGGCGCTGGTGGCCAGCTGGGCCTCCGACTCGCGCGCGTTCAGGGTGGTGGCCACCGGGGCCATGACGGGATTGACGCCTCTGGCCGCCAGCGCTCGGGCCAGGTCGTCCTGGCAGGGCTGGCGCATGAGGAGATCGAAGGTGTCGCACGCGATGAGCACCTTGCCGCCTCTGAGAATGCCGGAGTTGGGCCCCAGCGTCGGATCGACCCATTCGCCCCATCGCTGCGGCGCCGAGACGCATGCAGCCAGCGTCAGCGCGGCGAGTGCGGCGCTTCGTCGGAGAAGGGACCAGGTTTCCATGTTGCCACCCCGAAAGTCAGGTCAGGGCCTGACGGTCCGCCTTTCAGTGCAGCGCGACTGGAGGAAAGATCGCTCGATTGGAGTAGGAAGATGCCGTGACGAGCCGCGAGGGGCCCGAGCAAGGCGATGGCTGGTGTCCTCTGGGGCGAAGTAGCGCGCCAGAGCGAGCGTCATGACGCGGGATCGCCAGGTCTCGACTGGCACGGTGTGCCAGTGCGCGCACGACCAGAAATCGGCGTCGCGCCTTGCGCGGCGGATCCTGGCCGTCGAGCCGGTCGGTTTGCCGTCGAGACAGGCGCTCGCCGCGACGAGCGCCCCATGCGCCGCATGCGCCAGCGACGCCGCCTGCGACGGTGCAGCAGCATCGAAGAAGGTGGCGTAGAAGGTGGCGTAGAGGGTGGACACCTCGAGCGACAAGCGGCAACTGCGCAACCGCGCGGTGTTCGCAGGGCGCCGGCTGCGCATCGAAGCTGCCGCGCGGTCGAGGCCGCCACCATCGCGACGGCCGTGCCTTCTGCTGGAAGCGTCAGGGCGCCGGTGTCGCGTGGACCGCTTCGGGCGCCGCCGGCGGCGGGCTCTTCACCGCAGCGGCCTTGCGCAGCGCGGCTTTGGGCCCGGTCTTCTTGCGCGCTGCGGGGGCGGCCGCTTTCTTGGGCGGCCGGACAGGTTTCGAGCTTGCCGCCGAGGCCTTCGGGTCGGTGCCTTTCGTCGAGGACTTCGGCACACCCGTCGCCTGGGTCGAAGCGGCTTTCTTCGCCGGTGACTGGGTTGCCGGCCGTGTGACCGCGTGCGCAGACGCAGCGGCAGCGGATGCGGCGGGCGTCTTCACTGCCATCTTCTTCGCGCGGGCCGCCTTCGTCGGAGCGACCGTGGCCGGTGCAACCGCAGCGCTGGGGGATGAGGCCGCGGCCGGGGTGGTCTTCTGGGAAGAGCCTTTGGCCGTTGCGACCGACGGGACCCGCTTGGACGGGACCCGCTTCGACTGGATCGAACGGGTCGGCCGGGCTGGAACGCGCGCGGCAGGTGCCGCGGGGACGGCGGCGACGGGTGCCGGCGTCGCGCCTGTCGCGAAGCTCGCCAGTGTCCGGCCGGCTGCCATCGCCTGGCGCAGCCAGGCGGGCCTGGGACCGCGTCCGGCCCACTGGTTGCCCTTGCCGTCGCTGAACCTTGCGCCGTTGGACGCAGCGCCAGCCTTCCCGTTCGTCTTGGGCTTCTTGCGGGCCGCAGGCGACATGGGCGCGGAGATCGACGCGAACTTCAGATCGCCCGCCGTGAGGCCGTACTTCGCAATCGCTGCATTGATCTTCGCGATGGCGCCCTTGGCTTCGAGCGCCAGTTGCTTTTGGGCGGAGGCCTGGAGTGCCGCGATTTCGCGTGCCAACTGGGCGTAGGTCTTGGTCATGAAACGATCAGAAGTGGAAAGGCTGGAGTCTAGTGAGATCTCGCAGGCCCATGGGCCCGCGCCGGGATTGATTGGAAGGTGGCCGAACCTGCGGCCACTGCCCGGGATTCATTCGTCCGCGGGCAGGATGCTTGACCCGTCGAGCGCCGGCATCTCCCGGGCCAGGATGTAGTCGAACGCTTCGCCCGCGTGCCGTGCGGCCGTGAAGATCGCCGTTCGATCGTTCCTGAGCACCTGCAGCCAGCTGTCGAGGTATGCGGCATGCCCTTCGATGGACGCGTCCACGAGCCCGCAGTGTCCCATCGCGAAGGCAGAGCCGAGCTCGGCGACCAGTTCCTCGAACGCGTACGCCGCATCGCCGAAGCGCCGACCAAACGCCCGGCTCAGGCGGCTCGCATGGCCTGTCCAATGCACCAGTTCATGCAGGGTCGTCGCGCAATACGCCTGGGCGCTGGTGAAGCGCTGGGGCCAGGGCAGTCGGATCTCGTCCAGTGCGGGCAAGTACATGGCCCGCTCGAAGCCATGACGGATGGTGGCGCCGCTGCCTCCGAGCAGGCGGCACGCCGCCTCCACCGGCGCCCAGGCAGGCACCGGTGCTTCGCCGCAGGCGTCGACCACCTCGCGGGGCAGCCCGTCGATCTGCGCCACGTTGAAGACCCAGAACGGCAGGCACTGCAGCATGCCGTCGCGTCGGGCTTCTTCGTGATCGCCCGCTTCGTCGACTTCCGGACTGCTTTCCGCATCGCTCCTTTCGGCGCCGCCCTGGCGTCCCTTGCGTTCGAAGTGGGCACACAGCACCGCGCGCTCGCCCTTGCGCACCTGGGCGCCAAGGCTCGCCGCCTGCTTGTAGGTCAACCAGACGTTCGACGCGTAGCCTTGCTCGATGGCTGCATCCCACAGCAGCAGCACATTGGCCCCGTGATACGGCGCACCCGTCTTCGCGTTGCGAGGGATGCCGCGTGAGGCCGCCCGTGTCCAGCGCTCCCGGAACACATTGCCGCCCTTCTCGAGCATCGCAATGATGCGGTCGGTGACGGCCTGACGTACGTCCATCCGGCTGCCCGTGCGCCCTGCGGAACTCTGGCTTTTCAAGGCGCCTGCTTTGGGTGAGTCCTCGGGGGGTACGGGGGGAACGCCCGGGGCTGTTGGGCTGTTGGCGGTGCGCGCCTTGCGCTGACCGGAGGAGGGAGTTGCACGCATGGCGAAGCCTTTCTGCGGGGGGTGTGCCGCGGGGGTTGAACATCTGCTTTCGGAGCCGCCTCGACGCATGAAGAGCGAGCAGCAAGGGCCGATGTCCAGGGACCGCCCGGAGGCCGCAGCCGAGCGCAGCGAGGACCGGGTGAGGACGGAGGCGTTGCCCGAAGCCCTGGACAGCGGACCGAGCGAGCTATGCGTCGATCAAGAGGTGGCTCTGAAGGCAGAGGTGCCGCGGCACGCACCGTGGACCACGCGGGCACACCGCCCGGCAGCGCGGGGCCGCAGGCCGTTCGGTCTTCCTCTGCGACGCAGAGGCGCGAGTCACGCATTCACGACTTGGATCGGCCGCGCACCGCGTGGCCTGATCGAGGACAGCGCGCGACAGTTCGCTGCCGCGCGCCACGCCGGGTCAAGTCGAAGGCCATGCCGCCGGCACAGGCCGGCGGCAGGCGCTCAGGCCTGGATCCGCCCGGCGAGTCGCGCCTCACGCGCGTAGGCGCTCAGCGCTTGCGTGGCCCGGAAGTGCAGGTCCTGCTCGATCGGCAGGTTCATCAACCCGCGCACCACGGAAAGCCCAGCCAGGCTCACATGGCCCAGTTCCGGATAGCCCATGCCCAAATCACACAGGCCGAAAGCGATCTGCGCTTGGGGCTCGATCTCCGTCAGCAGCCAGGTCGCGCCCGCATCGGGCGTGAAGAGCTTGACCACCGGCCGCGGATCGAAGTCCTGGCCCTGCGCCTGGTAGGCCAGCGCCATGCGGCCATTGCGAAGCAGCAGTTCGAATTGCGCGTCGGTGATGAAAGGAAAGTGGGAGGCCATGACGCATCTTGTATGGATGCCTCCCGGCGATAGGTAGTTACCCGCCGTCGTGTTGTGAAGAAGTCGGCTGCTGCCTTGTATCCGGCCTCTTGTGTGGGTTGCCGAGTTGCCCCGATTGCCCCACTGGCCCCGATGTAATCCGCTGACGAGCGCCTCATCTCCTTGACGGACTTTTGAAGTCCTATGTGTCATTCAGGGTT
>NZ_JASZYR010000002.1 GCF_030316855.1 Variovorax sp. J22P240 | reverse complement strand
CTCTTCGACGGCGATCTCGTCGAAGGGGTTCATGCTCATCTTGACGTTGGCGATGTCCACACCGGTGCCGTCGGACTTGACGCGCACCTTGACGTTGTAGTCGACGACCCGCTTGACGGGGACCAGGATCTTCATTGGGTTGACTCCATTGAATTGCGAAACCGGGGGGGTGCAGGGCAGCCGGAGATTTTAGGCGCCGGCCTCTGCGCGAACTGTCCATTTCAATCGGGGTGGCACGTCGTGGCCCGGAAAACGAACGATCGTGCTTTTTTGCGATTATAGGCGAGCCTGCTCGGCTGGAACCACAATAGGCGGTAACGAATCGATGCGCACCACCCTCTGCGGGTGGGCAACGACGATGCAGGCATCGCGCAACCCCTGGAGAATCGCGATGTTGATGGCCGAGCGGAGGTTGTCCCTGCCCTTGTCCGGATCGGACACCCACAAGTTGAGGCTGAACTCCAATCCGTCCGGCACAAAGTTGAGGAGGAAGGCAACCGGCGCCGGGTCGGTCATCACGCGCGGCTGCGCCGCCGCAGCCGCACACAGGATCTCCTGCACCTTCGCGACGTCGCTGTCGTAGCCCACCACGATGTTGGTCGTGATGTTGAACTTGAGATCGGCCTGCGAAAGGTTCTCGACCCGGCTCGTGATGAGCGATTCATTGGGCACGATCGATTCGCGCCCGTTGCCCGCGCGCACCAGCGTGTAGCGTGTCTTGATGTCCGTGATGCGGCCTTCGAAACCGTCGACCCGCACGTTGTCGCCGATTCGGATCGACCGTTCGAGCAGGATCACGAACCCGCTGACGTAGTTGGCCGCGAGCTTCTGCAAGCCGAAGCCCAGGCCCACGCCCAGCGCGCCGCCCAGCACGGACAGTGCCGTCAGGTCGACACCCACCGCCGACAAAGCGAACAGCAGGCCGATCAGCAGCAGCAACGCACGGACCGCATTCGACGCCACCTTGCGCATCGACAGGTCATGCACCGCCTCCCGCAAGATGCGGTTCTCGATGGTCGACGAGATCCACAGTGCGATCACGAGCACCAGCCCGGCCGACAGCAAGCCGCTGAGGATGGTGCGCAGGCTCACCCGCGTCCGCCCGAAGGCAAGCGTGATCTCGTCAAGTTCCGCCAGCACCGGCGGCAGCAAGCCGATGATCCAGAGCACCGCCCCGATCCACGCGAACCACCAGATGGTCCGCTCCACCAACCGCGCCATGGCCGAAGCCGGAAACACGGCGCGCAATACGAGCGCGAAGAAACGAATCACCGCGAGGGAGAGGAACACCGGCACCGCGATGCGCAGCACGAACACCGGCTGGAAGGTCAAGGTCCCACGTCGCGCCAGATCGGTGAGCACCAGTGCCACCAGCGGGAACAGCACGCCATCGAAGGTCCGCTCGCCGAACCAGATCGAATCCTTCGGCTGGTCGCGCCCGAACCAACGGCATGCCGCCCAGGCAACACCGACGCAAACGACCAACACGACGACTTCTATCCACACGCTGCGCGCATGGATCTCGTTGAATCTTTGGGTAAAGACGCTGAAATCCATCGGTCCGGGCTAGAGATCCGCCAACACCCGCAGATGCTCTTCGACGCAGCGGGCCAAGGCGTCGAGGTTGTAGCCCCCTTCGAGCATCGACACGATGCGCCCATTGGAATGCCGGCGCGCCACATCGACGATGCGGCTAGTGATCCAGCCGAAGTCTTGCTCGTTGAGCTTGAGCTGGCCCAGGTCGTCGTCGCGGTGCGCATCGAAACCGGCGCTCACGAAGATCATCTGCGGCTTGAACTCTTCGAGCCGCGGCATCCAGCAGGCCTCGATCAGCTCGCGCACGTCCATGCCTCGGGTGTAGGCCGGCACCGGCAGGTTGAGCATATTCGCCGCGGGGTGCTCCGTGCCGCTGTACGGATAGAACGGGTGCTGGAAGATGCCGACCATCAGCACGCGCGGATCGTTGCTCAGGATGTCTTCGGTGCCGTTGCCGTGGTGCACGTCGAAGTCGACGATGGCAACGCGTTCCAGCCCGTGCTCTTCGATGGCATGGCGCGCGGCGATCGCAACGTTGTTGTAGAAGCAGAAGCCCATGGCCTTGTCGCGGCAGGCATGGTGACCGGGCGGGCGCACGGCGCAGAAGGCGTTGTCGATCTCGCCTGCCATCACCGCGTCGGTCGCCGCGATCGCGGCACCGGCGGCGCGGCGCGCGGCCAGCACGGTGAAGCGGGTCAACGCGGTGTCGGGATCGATCTGCGCGTGGTCCGGGCCGCCGGCCGGTGCGTCCTCGATCAGGCGCTGGCTCAGCGCTTCGAGATGCTCCATGTGCGCAACACTGTGCGCTCGGGTGATCTGCGCGAGCGTGGCGAGCGGCGCTTCACCACGTTGCAATGCGTCGCCGACGCCAGTGACGAGCAATCTGTCTTCGATCGCATCGAGCCTCGCGGGGCACTCCGGATGGCCGGCCCCCATGTCGTGCTTCCAGCAATCGCGGTGTGTGAAATAGCCAGTTTTACCCATGGATCGACTCGCGTCGTAGCCTCACGCGGCATGGGGCCGCAAGGGTTACGGTATTGTTTGCATATGGATACAAAAATGGACGTCGCCGCGAAGCTCGCCAGTTTGCTCGGTCAGCTTAACACGGTGATCGTGGGCAAAGAGGCTCAGGTACGCGACTGCGTCGCCTGTTTGCTGGCGGGCGGCCACCTGCTGATCGAGGACGTTCCGGGGGTCGGCAAGACCACCCTGGCGCATGCGCTCTCGCACACCTTCGGACTGCAGTTCTCACGGGTGCAGTTCACTGCCGACCTGATGCCGGGCGATCTTTCGGGCGTGGCGATCTACGACCGGGCCCAGCAGGCTTTCGTGTTCCACCCTGGCCCCATCTTTGCCCAGGTGCTGCTGGCGGACGAAATCAACCGCGCGAGTCCCAAGACCCAGAGCGCCCTGCTCGAGGCGATGGAAGAAAAGCAGGTCACTGTCGAAGGCGAGACGCGACCACTGCCCACGCCCTTCTTCGTGATCGCCACGCAGAACCCTCACGACCAGTTGGGCACCTTCGCGCTGCCGGAATCGCAGCTCGACCGGTTCCTGATGCGCATCTCGCTCGGCTACCCGGACCGCGCCGCCGAACGCGAACTGCTCGCCGGGGCCGATCGCCGCGAGATGCTCGCTTCGCTGCCCGCCCTGCTGACCGCCGGCGAACTCACCGCGCTCCAGCAACGCGTGCTGCAGGTGCATTGCGCCGAGCCACTGCTCAGCTATGTGCAGGACCTGATCGCCGCGACGCGTTCCGGCCGCTGGTTCCTCCAGGGTCTCTCGCCGCGCGCCGGCATCGCCGTGCTGCGCGCTGCCAAGGCGCAGGCGCTGCTCGCCAACCGCGACTACGTCGCGCCCGACGACGTGCAAGCGGTGCTGCCGCAAACCATCGCGCACCGCCTCACGCCCGTCGGCGACGCCGGCCGCGGCGCGGTGGAACAGGTACGCGCCATGACCGCAGCGGTGCCGCTGCCGTGAAAGCGCCGGCGCTGGCACGCGCGCGGATCGCGCGCCCCTTCGCGCCGCTGCGTTCGCGTATCGACCGCTGGTTCCTCTCGCGTCGGCCGCCCTCGGACACGCTCGAACTCACCCAGCGCAATGTCTACATCCTGCCGACCAAGGCAGGCTGGATGCTGGCGGCCACCCTGCTCCTGCTGCTGGTCGCGTCGATCAACTACCAGCTCAACCTCGGCTATTTGCTGACCTTTCTCCTGGCGGGCAGCGTCGCGGTCGGCATGCACGTGTGCCACGGCACGCTGCGTGGCCTCGCGATGCGCCTGATTCCGCCCGACGCCCAGTACGCGGGCGCAGCCGCCGTCTTTCGCGTGGTGTTGACCAACGCACGGCGCACGACGCGCTACGGCATCGGGCTGGCGGTCCACCACAGCGGGCAATGGTCGTGGAGCGACGTGCCCGCGCAAGGGAGCGCCACGGTCGAGGTGGCGTTCAGGCCTGAACGGCGTGGCCTCCATCCCGTACCGACGCTCACGGCGGAGACCCGCTTCCCGCTCGGGACCTTCCGCGTGTGGACGGTCTGGCGGCCGGCGTCACAGATGCTCGTTTATCCCGCGCCGGAAATGAATCCGCCGCCGCTGCCGGCTGGCGAACCGCTGCCCGGGCAGGCTGCGTCCGCCCCGGCGCGCACCCACTTGGCGGGTGAATACGACGGCGTTCGTGCCTACCGGCGCGGTGATCCGCTCAAACTGGTCGTCTGGAAACGCGCTGCGCAAGCCCAGGCCGCGGGTTCCGAGGACCTGGTCAGCAGGGATACGCAACAGGCACAGCGCCAGGAGTTCTGGCTGGATGCGCACGGTACGGGCCTGCCCGGCACCGAGGCGCGCCTGTCCCGGCTTTGCGCGTGGGTGCTGATGGCGGATCGACTGGGCGTCGACTACGGATTGCGCGTCGCGGGACGCGTCGTTGCGCCGTCACAGGGCGAAGCGCACAAGCGGCGGTGCCTGGAGGCGCTGGCGACATGCTGATTCCCCGTCTCCAAAGCTTGCCCAGGGACGCCCGGGACACCCTCTTCCTCCTGGCGGTCATCGGTCTCATCCTCCTGCCGCAGGTCCCCAACCTGCCCTGGTGGTGCAGCATGCTCGCCGCCATCGTCCTGCTGTGGCGCGGCACCCTGGCTGTGCAGGCCAAGCCCTTGCCCAGCAAATGGTGGCGAGTCGCCCTCCTCGCGATCACGCTGGTCGCCACCTATTCGACCCATCGCACGCTGCTCGGCCGCGATGCCGGCGTCACCCTGATCGTGATACTGCTCGCGCTCAAGACGCTGGAGCTGCGCGCACGCCGCGACGCCTTCGTGATCTTCTTCCTGGGCTTCTTCACGATGCTCACGAACTTTTTCTATTCGCAATCGCTGATGACGGCGCTCGCGATGCTGCTCGCCTTGCTGGGCCTGCTGACCGCGCTGGTCAATGCCCACATGCCGGTCGGCAAGCCGCCGCTGGCGCAGGCCGCGCGCACCGCGGGATGGATGGCACTGCTCGGCGCACCGATCATGCTGGTGCTGTTCATGCTGTTCCCCCGCATGGCACCGTTGTGGGGCACGCCCAGCGACGCCATGGCCGGCCGCACCGGCCTGTCGAACACGATGCGCGTGGGCACCATTGCGGAGCTGGCGCTCGACAACGGCATCGCCGCGCGCATCCGGTTCGATGGCAATCGCGTCCCGCCGCGCTCGGCCTTGTACTTCCGCGGGCCCGTGATGTCGCGGTTCGACGGCCGCGAATGGAGCGCTCCACCTCCGTTCTCGCGCGGCTTCATGCCGCAAAACCTCCGTGTGCGAGGCGAGGCGACTGCCTACGAAGTCACCCTCGAACCCGTCAACCGTGCTTGGCTGCTGACGCTCGATGCCACGCCGGCCAAGCCCGATGTCCCGGGCTACGAGATCTTCGGCACGCCCGAGCTGCAATGGATCGCGAACCGCCCCATCAGCGATCTCGTCCGCTACCGCGCGGAGAGCTTCACGCAGTTCCAAAGCGGCCCTCTGCGTCGCACGTCCACGCTGCAACCTTACGTCGAACTGCCGCCGGGCTCGAACCCGCGCACCGTCGCGCTCGCGGCGCAAATGCGTCGCGACCCGGCGTTGGCGGGCGCGTCCACCCAGGCTTTCGTCCAGGCCGCGCTGCAACGGCTTCGCACAGGCGGGTACGCCTACACGCTCGAACCCGGGCTCTACGGCGACGACACCGCCGACCAGTTCTGGTTCGACATCAAGGCAGGGTTCTGCGAGCACATCGCCTCGGCCTTCGTGGTGCTGATGCGTGCGCTCGACATTCCGGCGCGCATCGTCACCGGCTACCAGGGCGGTGAACTCAACAACGTCGACACCTACTGGGTGCTGCGCAACAGCGACGCCCATGCGTGGGCCGAGGTCTGGCAAGAGGGCTCGGGCTGGGTTCGCGTCGACCCCACCGGTGCGATCTCGCCCGATCGCGTCGGCCAGTTCCGCCGGCTCGCGGCACAGCCGGGCCTGTTCGCCGGCGCGATCGAGGCCATGAACCCGACGCTGTCGCAGACCCTGCGCGCCACCTGGGAGGCCATCAACAACGGCTGGAACCAGTGGGTGCTCAACTACACGCAGAGCCGTCAGCTGGACCTGCTCAAGAACATCGGCTTCGAGGCACCCAGCCTGCAGGACCTCGTGATCGTGCTGCTCATGCTGATGGTGACCGCCAGCCTCGCCGGCGCTGCCTGGACGCTCTGGGAGCGCAGCCAGCATGACCCCTGGCTGCGCCTGCTGGGCCAGGCCCGGGCGCGGCTGAAGCAGGCGGGCATCGATGTGCCCGAGGCAACGCCGCCGCGCCAGATGGCCGCACGGCTGGACGAGCGCTTCGGCACCAGCGCGCAGCCCGCGTACGACTGGCTGCTCAGGCTCGAGGCCCAGCGCTACGCCAAGGCGCCGGGCGATGCCCTCTCCGCGCTGCGTGCCGAATTCCGCCGCCTGGCATGGCCCCGCTGAAACCACTTGTGTCCACAGGAGACGCCGTCCACGCGGGCGGCACAATCAACACGATGCGACGCCATCTCCCCCACGCCCTCGCGACGGCTCTCGTCGTGGCGACCACTTTCCTGCTGGCGGCGCCCGCTTCCGCGCAGACTCAGTCCGAAAAGCGCAATGGCCCGGTGCGCGGTGCCATCCCCTACGCCACGCGCGAAGATGCGATGCAATTCGCCGATGAAGTCGCCGCGCGCCGCAATCTCGACCGCGCGTGGGTACGGGAAACCATCGGCAACGCGCGGCAACTGCCCAACGTGCCGCGCCTGATGCTCCCTGCGCCGACCGGCACGCCCAAAAACTGGTACGTCTACCGCAGCCGCTTCATCGACCCCGTGCGCATCCAGGCCGGCGTGCGCTTCTGGCGCAACAACGCCGACACGCTCGCGCGCGCCGAAGCGAAGACCGGTGTGCCCGCCGACATCATCGTCGGCATCATCGGGGTCGAGACCATCTACGGCCGAAACATGGGCAACTTCCGCGTCATCGACGCGCTCGCCACACTGTCTTTCGACTTCCCCGACACCCATCCCCGCGCGGCCGAGCGCCGGGCTTTCTTCCGCGGCGAGCTCGAAAGCTTCCTCAGCACCGAAAGCCGCACCGCCGAAAACCCGATGACTCCCGTCGGCAGCTACGCCGGCGCCATGGGCATGCCCCAGTTCATGCCGAGCAGCATCGCCAAGTACGCGGTGGATTTCGACGGCGACGGCCGCATCGATCTGGTCAACAACCCGGCCGACGTGATCGGCTCCGTGGCCAACTACTTCAAGGCCTTCGGCTGGAAGCCCGGCATGTCGCCGACCTTTCCCGTGAGCTTCGACGAATCACGGCTCAAGAAAAACGTGCTGCTGGCGCCCGACATCGTCCCGACCTTCAGCGCCGACGCCTTCGTCGCCGGCGGCGCCGTGCTGCGCGGTGATGCGCTCAAACACACGGGCCTGCTCGCGCTCATCGAACTGCAGAACGGCGGCGAGACGGCCACCTACGTCGCCGGCACCCAGAACTTCTACGTGATCACCCGCTACAACTGGAGCAGCTACTACGCCATGTCGGTGATCGAACTGGGGCGCGAAGTGCGGGCGGCGATGGAGCAGTGATAGGGGTCAGGCGTTCGTGCTGCCCATGGACCCTGCATTCAGCTCGTCTGCCGCCAGCATCGCCAGGGCGGGATCATCGATCGAATCGAGGACGTAGTGACGCACCATCGTGTCCCGGTCGAGAATCTTCGCCCGAATGGCTGGGTCGAGCGTAGGTCCCGCCGAACTGCCTCCGTCGTAGGCGCGAATATGCTCCATCGATTCCCAGATCGACGCCACCACCACCTGCGTGGTGCCATCGGTCAGATCCCGAAACAGCGGCGCAGCACGGAGGTTTCCTGGCTGTCGCCGCAATTCGGGCAAAACGAATTGATCCAGATAGGCGCCGCATTCCTCCTTGAGATGTGACCGGATCCAGAACGTCCACGCTCGAAGAACCTTCTTCATGAATGGGCCTTCGTACGCGCTTTTCTGAATCGGTGCATGCCGCCGCAAAGCTGGGTGGGGGATCTTCTGTCTATTGGATTCACTGTGCTGCACTGATTGGAGATTGCGGCAATGTAAATGAGAGTGGCCGACAGAGCGAGGCAATAGCGCACGAGGTTCGTGAAAATTCACTGATCTGCCATCATGAGCGCCTGGCCCGTCCAGCCGGACGCACGCCCCTCACAGGAGCACGCACTTGCCCCAAGACCTCCATCTCGACGCCTACGTCAGCTTCACCCTCGCCGTGCTGCTGCTTTTCGTCGGCAAGGCCTGCACGCGCCGCTTCGAGTTGCTGCGGCGCTACAGCATTCCGGAGCCGGTTCTGGGCGGGCTGGTGTGCATCGCGATCGTCAGCGTGTTGTATCTGACCATGGGGCTGAAGGTCGACTTCCAGCTCGGCGTGCGGGACATCCTGCTGCTGTACTTCTTCGCAGCCATCGGGCTGGGTTCGGACGTGCGGACCTTGAGCCAGGGCGGACGGCCGCTGGCAATCCTGCTGGCACTCGCCGCGGTCTTCATCGTGGCGCAGAACCTGGTCGGCATGGCCGTGGCGACCGGCTTCGGACTGGACCGCCGCGCGGGGCTGCTGACGGGCTCGATCTCCCTCACGGGTGGCGTGGGCACCACCCTGGCGTGGGTGCCGCACTTCGTTCGCGACCTGGGCATCACCAATGCCGAGGTCATCGGCCTGTCCAGCAACATGGCGGGGCTGATCGCGGCCTGCGCGATCGGCGGCCCCATCGCCGCCTACCTGATGCGCCGGCACCACCTCGTTTCGTCGGCCGAGGCCGTACTGGAGGCCGGAGCCCATTTCGAGGACGAGAACCGGGCCCGTCTCGACTACAACAGCGTGCTGATGGCGCTGCTCTGGCTCAACGTGGCGTTGATCCTCGGTCGCGGCATCAGTGACCTCATCGCGCTGACCGGGTTGAGGCTGCCAGCCTTTGTCGGCAGCCTCCTCGCCGGCATCCTGGTTCGCAACGTAACCTCGTTGTTCACCAAGCAGAAGGGCCAGCTGTGGCACTGGGACCGCATGCGCGCCGGGGTGTCCCTGGTGTCGGACATCTGCCTCGGCGTCTTCCTGACCATGGCGCTCATGGGCCTGCAGCTGTGGCAGATGCAAGGCGTCGCGACCTTCGTACTGACGGCAGTCGTGCTGCAGGTGGTGCTGGCGATTGCCTTCACCGTCTTCGTGGTCTACCGGTTCATGGGACGCGACTACGAGTCGGCCGTGATCTGTGCAGGCTTCGGGGGCATCGCGCTGGGGTCGACCGCGACGGCGATTGCGAACATGAGCGCGGTGACGCGGGACCATGGCGCCGCACCGCGGGCTTTTATCGTGGTGCCATTGGTCTGCGGGTTCTTCATCGATTTGGTGAACGCGCTTGTCATCGGGTTCATGGCGCGGTGAGCGGGGTGCGTGGAGGCCAGGTTGCTGCCGACGGGGGCGCGAAACAGGTGGCCAGGAAGGCTGGTTCGGTATGCTCGCGGATCTGCTCCCTGATCGCCTGTCTATCTTGGTACCCGATGCCCGAAAACCATATTCCAGAAGTCCGTCGTCAATACGAAACGCTTCCATACCCACCCCGCGATCCCGAAGATGAACGCAAGCGGCTGATCAGTACATGGCTCGAAAGCCTGCCGATGATCAACCACTACTGCTTTGGGGGGCGGCAGTCCTTTGGGCAGGGGTTCCGAGCGTTGGTCGCCGGCGGTGGCACCGGAGACGCCACCATCTACCTGGCTGAGCAACTCAAGCACACCGACGCCACAATTGTCCACTTGGACCTGAGCGACGCCAGCAACGCGATTGCGCGAGAACGCGCCCGCGTTCGTGGGTTGAGCAACATCGAGTGGATACGTGACTCGATCCTGAATCTGCCTTCCCTCGGCCTCTCGCCTTTCGACTACGTCAACTGCAGTGGCGTTCTTCATCACCTTGCGGACCCAGACCAGGGTTTGCACGCGCTGCGCCACGTGCTCAAGCCGGACGGCGCACTGGGCATCATGGTGTACGCGGCCGTCGGTCGCACCGCGATCTATCAGACGCAGTCGCTGATGCGCCTCATCAACGGAGCCGAAGAAGACCCAGCACGAAAGATCGCCGCAACCCGCGACATCCTTGGCAGCCTTCCGCCGGGCAATTGGTTCCGGCGCAGCCAGGATCTGCACCATGACCATCGGATGGGCGATGCGGGCATCTACGACCTTTTTCTGCATTCACAGGATCGAGCCTACACGGCAGGAGAAATATTCGACTGGTTTCAAGACGATCACGGCCTCCATCTCGAATTCACGGACGTCGCGCGCGGTCGGTCGCCGTATCTGCCTCACATGGTGCTCGGACGCAAGCCACCCGACCGCATCGCAGAACTTCGGGCGATGCCGCGGCGCAAGCAGTACGAGGTCGCTGAGCTGCTCGGAGGCGACATCATCACTCACTCGTTCTATGCGACGTCAGACGACCGCACCGCAGCCTACGGCGATATCAATGCGGTACCTTTCTATTTCCACGAGCCACTCACCGGTGAGATCGTTGCCAGGGTATTCAATACCAATCGCGGACAACCGTTCATCCTGAATCATGAGAACGCAAGGCTCAGCGTGCGCGTCAATCCCGGACGCTATGGCGCCAAACTCCTGGGCATGATCGACGGGAATCTGTCGTTCGGAGAGATCTTCGAGCACTTCCGTGCAGGTTGGCACGGCCAGGCGGCAGCCCCTAGCAACGAGGCGCTTTTCGATGACTTGAGGGAGTCGTACGAAACACTCAATGCCGTTGATCGGCTCCTTCTTCGCCATCCGTCTTGAAGGCTGGACACGCGCGAGACGCCAGTTCTCACGCGTGCCCCATTCCCGCAATCAGCGCACCTTGCCTTCGCGCCAGGCAGTCAGAAGCTTCGTGTAATCGATCGTCTCCCCCTTCGGCTTCTCGTTGTCGAGCTTTTTCCACGGCGCGTGTTCGGTACTCAGCATCTTGGCCGGGTCGCCCTTGGGCGCGAGCTTGGGTGCGCACTTGGCCATGCCGGCGCGTTCCAGGCGGGCCATCACCTGGTCCATTTCATCGGCGAGGTTGTCCATGGCCTTCTGCGGCGTCTTCTCGCCGGTCACGGCTTCAGCGACGTTCTTCCACCAGAGCTGCGCGAGCTTCGGGTAGTCGGGTACGTTGGTGCCGGTCGGCGTCCACGCCACACGCGCGGGGCTGCGGTAGAACTCGATAAGACCGCCGTACTTGTCGGCGTTCTTCGTGAAGAACTCGTGGCGGATGTCGCTCTCGCGAATGAAGGTGAGACCCACCACGCTCTTCTTGGTCGAGACGGTCTTCGAGGTCACGAACTGCGCGTAGAGCCATGCGGCTGCCGTCTTGTTGGCGTCATGGCCCTTGAAGAAGGTCCACGAACCCACGTCCTGGTAGCCGTTCTGCATGCCCTGCTTCCAGTACGGGCCGTTGGGGCCGGGGGCCATGCGCCACTTGGGCGAGCCGTCGGGGTTCACGACGGGCAGGCCGGCCTTGGTCATGTCGGCGGTGAAGGCGGTGTACCAGAAGATCTGCTGCGCGATCTGCCCTTGCGCGGGCACTGGGCCAGCTTCGCCGAAGGTCATGCCCGTGGCTTCCTTGGGCGCGTATTTCTTCATCCAGTCGACGTACTTGGTCAGCGCATAGACGGCCGCGGGCGAATTGGTCGCACCGCCGCGCGCCACACTGGCGCCAACGGGCGTGCACTTGTCCGCCGCGACCTTGATGCCCCATTCGTCCACCGGCATGCCGTTGGGGATGCCTTTGTCTGCCGTGCCGGCCATGGAGAGCCATGCATCGGTGAAGCGCCAGCCGAGCGACGGGTCCTTCTTGCCGTAGTCCATGTGCCCGTAGATCGGCTTGCCGTCGATGGTCTTCACGTCGTTCGTGAAGAACTCGGCGATGTCCTCGTAGGCGCTCCAGTTGAGCGGCACGCCGAGGTCGTAGCCGTACTTGGCCTTGAACTTGTCCTGCAGATCCTTGCGCGCGAAGAGGTCGGCACGGAACCAGTAGAGATTCGCAAACTGCTGGTCGGGCAATTGATAGAGTTGGCCGTCCGGCGCGGTGGTGAAGCTGGTGCCGATGAAGTCTTTCACGTCCAGGCCGGGGTTCGTCCACTCCTTGCCCGCACCGGCCATGTATTCGCTGAGCGACAGGATCTTGCCGTAGCGGTAGTGCGTGCCGATGAGGTCGGAGTCCGAAATCCATCCGTCGTAGATCGACTTGCCCGACTGCATGGAGGTCTGCAGTTTCTCGACGACGTCGCCTTCCTGGATGAGGTCATGCTTGACCTTGATGCCGGTGATTTCCTCGAAGGCCTTGGCGAGGGTCTTCGATTCGTATTCATGCGTGGTGATGGTCTCCGACACCACCGACACTTCCTTCACGCCCTTGTCCTGCAGCTTCTTGGCGGCGTCGATGAACCACTTCATTTCAGCGGTTTGCTGGTCCTTGCTCAGGCTCGACGGCTGGAACTCGCTGTCGATCCATTTCTTGGCTTCCGCCTCCCCGGCCCAGGCGCTCTGCAAGGCGAAAGTCGCCGCGGCCAGTGCCAATGCTGTGTAGCGAATCTTCATGGTCGTCTCCTCGGTGGCGCTTCCCGGTTCTTGCGGAGGCGGCTCCGGGAAAGCGGAGAGCCGGTCCGTTGGAAAAATCATGAATCCCGAAGCTCAGCCCTTTTTCATGATCAGTGCGAGCACGAGCATCGAGATGACGAAGCTGATCCAGATCGACGGCTCGGCTTCCAGGCTCATCCACTCCTGCAGCTTGCCCGCGATGCCGATGAAGATCAGGTTGATGTACGCGGCGATGAGCAGCCCGATGAAGAGCCTGTCGCCCCGGGTGGTATCCATCGGAAGCCAGCCGCGGCGCACCGTCGTGGGCGACTTCAGCTCCCACACGGTCATGCCGACGAGCATCAATGCGATGCAGGTGAAGAACACGGCCACCGGGGTGGTCCAGACCATCCAGTCGAACATCAGCACACCCCCAGTCTTCGCGCACTTCGTGTCGCTTCGCCAACCCCCTTGCAGGGGGCAACACCAACGGCCCGGCCGAGCCGGTTCCGCGGTGCTCCCCGCAAAGAACACACTGCAATCGCTGTGGATTTCATCAGACCCTCCCCATCGCGAAGCCCTTCGCGATGTAGTGGCGGACGAACCAGATCACGATGGCACCGGGCACGATCGTCAGCACGCCGGCCGCCGCCAGCGTGGCCCAATCCATTCCGGATGCACTTACCGTGCGCGTCATGGTCGCGACGATGGGCTTGGCGTTCACGCTGGTCAGCGTGCGCGCCAGCAGCAGTTCGACCCAGCTGAACATGAAGCAGAAGAAGGCCGCGACGCCGACACCCGCCTTGATGAGCGGCAGGAAGATGGTGAGGAAGAAGCGCGGGAACGAATAGCCGTCGATGTAGGCCGTCTCGTCGATCTCGCGCGGTATGCCGCTCATGAAACCTTCGAGGATCCACACGGCCAGCGGCACGTTGAAGAGCAGGTGCGCCAGCGCCACGCCGAGGTGCGTGTCCATCAGGCCGACGGTCGAGTAGAGCTGGAAGAAAGGCAGCAGGAACACGGCCGGCGGTGTCATGCGATTGGTCAGCAGCCAGAAGAAGACGTGCTTGTCGCCGAGGAACGAATAGCGCGAGAACGCATAGGCCGCCGGCAGCGCCACCGTGAGCGAGATGACGGTGTTGATGCCGACGTAGATCAGGCTGTTGATGTAGCCCGAGTACCAGGATTCATCGGTAAAGATGCGCCGGTAGTTTTCCCAGGTGAAGGTCTGCGGGAAGAACGAGAAGCTCGACAGGATCTCCTCGTTCGTCTTGAAGCTCATGTTGACCATCCAGTAGATGGGCAACAGCGCGAACACGATGTAGAACACCAGGAACACGCTGCGCTTGCGGAAGCGGTCTTCGTTCATTTGGTCTCCTCCACCACGTCCTGCGTGCCGACGCGCAACATCCAGTTGTAGAGCACGAAGCACAACAGCAGGATGATCAGGAAGTAGATCAGCGAAAACGCCGCGGCCGGGCCGAGGTCGAACTGGCCGACCGCCTTCTGCGTGAGGTACTGGCTCAGGAAGGTGGTCGCGTTGCCAGGGCCGCCGCCTGTCAGCACGAAGGGCTCGGTGTAGATCATGAAGCTGTCCATGAAGCGCAGCAGCACCGCGATGACCAGCACACCGCGCATCTTCGGCAGCTGGATGTAGCGGAACACTGCGAACTTGCTGGCGCCGTCGATGCGCGCGGCCTGGTAGTAGGCGTCGGGGATCGAACGCAGGCCGGCAAAGCACAGCAGCGCGACCAGCGGCGTCCAGTGCCAGACGTCCATCAGCAACACGGTGAGCCACGCGTCCCTGGCGTTGCCGGTGTAGCTGTAGTCGATGCCCAGCTTCTGCAGGGCGTAGCCAAAGAGCCCGATGTCGGCGCGGCCGAAGATCTGCCAGATGGTGCCGACCACGTTCCACGGAATCAGCAGCGAGAGTGCGACGACCACCAGCACGGCGGACGCCTTCCAGCCCGTCGACGGCATCGAGAGCGCGAGCACGATGCCCAGCGGGATCTCGACCAGCAGCACTGCGATCGAGAAGCCGAGTTGCCGCCACAGCGCGGCGTGCAGTTCGCCATCGCGCATGACCGCGGCGAACCATTCGGTGCCGACGAACACGCGGCGCTCGGGCGAGATGATGTCCTGCACCGAATAGTTGACGACCGTCATCAGCGGCACGATGGCCGAGAACGCGACGCACAGCAGCACCGGCAGCACGAGCCACCAGGCGCGCTGGTTGATGGGCTTGTTGGTTCCGTTCATGCGACCAACTCCTCGTCACGGTAGAAGCAGCTCTTGCGGCCGAGCACCTGCAGCCAGACGGTGCTGCCGACAGGCGGAGTCACGGCATCGGATGCCAGCCGCGCCTTCAACGCGCTGCCGTCGAGCCTGGCGCTCAACATCAGATGTGTGCCGACGTCCTGCAACTGCGTCAGCGTGGCGGGCACCGCGCCCGGCGCATTCGGCTCGACCAGCGCGACATACTCAGGGCGGATGCCGAGCTTGAGCGCGCCTTCGGGCAGCTCGCGCGTGGCCGGCAGCCGCGTCCCCGCGATGTCGAGCATTCCGCCCGCGCTCTGCGCCGGCAGGAAGTTCATGCCCGGCGAACCGATGAAGTGACCGACGAAGGTATGGGCCGGCCGCTCGAACAACGCCTCGGCGCTGCCGATCTGCACGGCCTTGCCGCGCGTCATCACGACCACCTCTTCGGCAAAAGTGAGGGCCTCGACCTGGTCGTGCGTGACGTAGATCAAGGTGAGCTTCAGCTCGCGGTGGATCTGCTTGAGCTTGCGCCGAAGCTGCCATTTGAGGTGCGGGTCGATCACGGTCAGCGGCTCGTCGAAGAGCACGGCGGACACGTCGCTGCGCACCAGGCCGCGACCGAGCGAGATCTTCTGCTTGGCATCGGCGGCAAGGCCGGCCGCGCGCTGGTTGAGCTGGCCGCTCATGTCGAGCATCTCGGCAATTTCGCCGACGCGCTTGCGGATCTGCTCGGCAGGCACGTTGCGGTTACGCAGCGGGAACGCGAGGTTCTGCGCCACCGTCATCGTGTCGTAGATCACGGGGAACTGAAACACCTGCGCGATGTTGCGCTGCTGCGGTGTCTCCAGCGTCACGTCGCGGCCGTTGAACTTGACGCTGCCCTTCGACGGCGCCAGCAGGCCCGAGATGATGTTGAGCATCGTGGTCTTGCCGCAGCCCGATGGGCCGAGCAATGCGTAGGCGCCGCCGTCGCGGAAGCTCATCTTGAGCGGCAGCAAGGCGTAGTCACTGTCCTGCGTCGGGTTCGGGCGATAGGCGTGGGCGAGGTCGAGGTCGATGCGGGCCATGTCAGCCTCCCTTGTGACGCCAGGCCGGTGCAACGACCAGCCGCTCGCTGCTGTCGAACACATAGGCCTGCGACGCGCTGAAGTACAGCGTGATCACCGCGCCGAGATCGAAGCGATGCACGCCGGTGAGCTGCGCGACCAGTTCGCCCACCAGCGTCTCGACGTGGACGAAGGTGTCGGAACCGGAGATTTCCGCCAGCTCGACCTTGCCCGGCAAGGCCATGTCGCCGGTGCCGGCGTCGACGTTCAGCGCACTGGAGCGCAGGCCGATCGTGACCGCGCCCTCCACATTGGCGGGCAGTGCCAACGGCAACATGGGCCCGCCTTCGACCTGCACGCCGCCGGTCACCACGCGGCCGGTCATCAGGTTCATCGGCGGGTCGCTGAAAGCGCGCGCCACGCGCAGGGATTGCGGCGCGTGGAAGACTTCGGCGGTCGGGCCATATTGCAGCAGTTCGCCGGAATCCATCACCGCCGTGTAGCCGCCGAGCAGCAGGGCTTCGCCGGGCTCGGTGGTGGCGTAGATCACCGTCGAGTCACCGGACGCGAAGAGTTGCGTGAGCTCCTCGCGCAATCCTTCGCGCAGCTTGTAGTCGAGGTTCACCAGGGGCTCGTCGAGCAGCATCAGCGGCGCACCCTTGGCCAAGGCGCGCGCCAGCGCCACGCGCTGTTGCTGGCCGCCCGACAGCTCCGCCGGGTAGCGGTCGAGGAACATGCCGATGTGCAGCTTGTCGGCCAGCTCGCGCACGCGCGCATCGACGTTCTTTTCGCCGCGCAGCTTGAGTGGCGAGCCGATGTTCTCGGCGACTCTCAGCGACGGGTAGTTGATGAACTGCTGGTACACCATCGCCACGTTTCGCTCGCGCACCGGCACGCCCGTCACGTCCTTGCCGTCGACGAAGACCTTGCCTTCGGTCGGCGCATCGAGCCCGGCCATGAGCCGCATCAGACTGGTCTTGCCGGCCTGCGTGGCGCCCAGCAGCACGGTCACCGCGCCGCTCTTCGGCGCGATGCTCTGCGGGTAGAGCCAGGTCTGCGCGCCCACCTTCTTGGTGACGCGTTCGAGTGTCAGCTGCATGGAGCTTCCTCTTGCAGGCGTGCATGAGCCCGCATCCAGGCGTCGACTTCGTCGCGCTCCGCCTCCGTGAAGTGGAGGCCGAGCTTGGAGCGGCGCCATAGCACGTCGTCGCCGCTGCAGGCCCATTCCTCGTCGCGCAGATAGCGCAGCTCGCGCTCGTGGAGCCCGGGGGCAACGGCCTCGCCCATGTCGTCCATCGATAGCGCGTCGCCGATGACGTCCGCGACGCGGGCACCGTAGGCCCGTGCGAGCCGGCGCGCGAGGTTGAATTCGAGCCACGGGTATTTCGTGCGGACCGCTTCGACGAAGCGTTCGAAGTCGTCGTCGGGCCGCGAGGTGCGGCTGGTGCCGCCGATCCATGCAGAGAGATCGCCGCCGGCCATGAACGCGCCCTCGGTCCATGGAGTGCGGGTTTCGCCGAGCATTCGGCCGACCTCGTCGGCGGCGTCCTCGGCCAGCTTGCGGAAGGTGGTGATCTTGCCGCCCCACACCGACAGCAGCGGCGCGGCGGTGGTGTTGGATTCGAGCATGTAGTCGCGCGTCACGGCCGAGGGGTCGCCCGATGCGTCGTCGAGCAAGGGGCGCACGCCGGAATAGGTCCAGACCACGTCCGACGGCGTGATGGGCTTCCTGAAATAGCGGCTGGCCTGCGTGCAAAGGTAGTCGACCTCGTCATCGCCGATGCGCGCGGCGCCAGGGTCGTCGCCCTGCAGTTCGATGTCGGTGGTGCCGATCAGCGTGAAGTCATCCTGGTACGGAATCGCGAAGATGATCCGTTTATCGGGGTTCTGGAAGATGTAGGCATGGTCGTGGCCGAAGACGCGCGGCACGACGATGTGACTGCCCTTCACCAGCCGCAGATGACGCGTCGCCAGCGCCTCGCCCTGCGCCGAGTGCGCCACGCCGCGAAGGAAGGCTTCGGCCCACGGGCCCGCCGCGTTGACCACCGCGCGGGCGCGCACGGTGCGCTGGCCTTCGGGACCTTCGAGCACGGCGGTCCAGCCCTCGCCGTTGCGTTGCGCCCGGACGCATCGGGTGCGCGTGAGCACCTCCGCGCCGCGTGCGCGCGCATCGAGCGCGTTCAGCACCACGAGGCGCGCATCGTCGACCCAGCCGTCCGAGTACACGAAGCCGCGCTTGAATTCGGGCTTGAGCGCCGCACCGGCCTCGTGCCGTTTCAGGTCGACGGTGCGCGATCCCGGCAACACCTCGCGACGGGCCAGGTGGTCGTACATGAAGAGGCCGATGCGGATCATCCAGGCCGGCCGCATCGACGGGTCGTGCGGCATCACGAAGCGCAGCGGCCACATGATGTGCGGCGCGCTCTTGAGCAGCACCTCGCGCTCCTGCAGCGCCTTGCGGACCAGCGAGAACTCGTAGTACTCGAGGTAGCGAAGTCCGCCGTGGATCAGCTTGGTGGACGAGGACGAGGTGTGCGCCGCGAGGTCGTCCTTCTCGCACAGCACGACGCGCCATCCCCGGCCCGCCAGGTCCCGCGCGATGCCGCAGCCGTTGATGCCGCCGCCGACGATCAGCACGTCGCAGTCTGCGGCGGAGGCGGTCGATGACGGGGGCGATTCGCTCACGAGGGATGGGTCCGTTCGAATGTGACTTAATGCACGGTTTGAGGGCTCTTCGCTTTCGAATTTTTTCATTCTGGTTCCTTACGACGCGATTTTCTTCGGCGTTAACCCTTAAGTCCATTCGTTTCCTTTCGTTCTAAAGTCATTTGCCCCCTCGATCTGCCTGTCTCGTGAACTCCAATCCGCGCCAACTCAAGCTGCTCAACATCGTGCGTTCGCGCGGCTCCGTCACCGTCGAACAACTGGCCGAGATGCTCGGGGTCACCCTTCAAACGGTGCGCCGGGATGTGCAGCGCCTGGCCGATGAAGGGCATCTCACGCGCTTTCACGGCGGTGTGCGGGTGCCGAGTTCGACCACGGAGAACATCGGCTACCAGCAGCGCGAGACGCTGCACGCCGAAGGCAAGGCCCGCATTGCGCGCGCGGTGGCGGCGCGGGTGCCCAACGACTGTTCGCTGATCCTCAACATCGGAACCACGACCGAGGCCATTGCGAAGGCGTTGCTGCACCACACCGGCCTGCGCGTGATCACGAACAACCTGAACGTCGCCACCATCCTGAGCGACAACCCCAACTGCGAGGTGATCGTGGCGGGCGGCTCGGTGCGGCTGCGCGACCGTGCCATCGTCGGTGAGGCGACGGTCGATTTCATTCGCCAGTTCAAGGTCGACATCGCGTTGATCGGCGTGTCGAGCATCGAGGCCGACGGCACGCTGCGCGACTTCGACCTGCGGGAAGTGAAGGTAGCGCAAACCATCATCGCGCAGGCGCGCGAGGTGTGGCTGGCCGCCGACGCGAGCAAGTTCAACCGGCCTGCGATGATCGAGCTCGCGAAGCTCTCGCAGATCGATTGCCTCTTCACCGACGCGGAACCGCCGCCGCCCTTCCCCGAGCTGATCGAACGCGCCCAAGTCCGCTGCGAAATAGCGCGCGAACACTGAAGGACTCTTTGTCATGACCTACCTGCTCGCCCTCGACCAGGGCACGTCGAGCTCCCGCAGCATCGTCTTCGATCGCGAGGGCCGCATCGTCGCCATCGCCCAACAGGAACTCACGCAGATCTATCCGAGGCCCGGCTGGGTCGAGCACGACCCGATGGAGATCTGGACGGGCCAGCTCGCCACCGCGCGCGACGTGCTCGCCAAGGCCCAGCTGAAGGCAAGCGACATCCACGCGGTCGGCATTACCAATCAGCGTGAGACCACGGTGGTGTGGAACCGCAAGACCGGCCACCCGGTGCATCACGCCATCGTCTGGCAGGACCGCCGCGCCGAACCGCTGTGCGCCAGGCTGCGCGAAGACGGCATGACCGACACCATCCGCGAGAAGACCGGCCTCGTGATCGATGCCTATTTCTCCGGCACCAAGCTGCGCTGGCTGCTCGACAACGTGCCCGGTGTGCGCGCCCAGGCCGAGCGCGGAGAGCTGGCCTTCGGCACCATCGACAGCTGGCTCATCTGGCAGCTGACCGGCGGCAAGGTGCATGTCACGGACGTGAGCAATGCGTCGCGCACCATGCTCTTCAACGTGCACAGCAACCAGTGGGACGCGGACCTGCTGAAGGCCCTCGACATCCCCGCATCGCTGATGCCGGAGGTCAGGCCGTCGAGTGCGCACTTCGCCGATACCGACGCGGCCCTGCTGGAGCGCAGCCTGCCGATCGGCGGCGTCGCGGGCGACCAGCAGAGCGCCCTCTTCGGCCAGGCCTGCTTCGAGGGCGGCATGGCGAAGAACACGTACGGCACCGGCTGCTTCCTGCTGATGCACACGGGCAGCGCCTTCCAGCCCTCGCACAACGGCCTGCTCGTCACGAGCGCCGCGCAGACCAGCGCGCAGCCGCAGTACGCGATGGAAGGCAGCGTGTTCGTCGGCGGCGCGGTCGTGCAGTGGCTGCGCGATGGCCTCAAGGCCATTCCAGGCAGCGCGCAAGTGCAGGCATTGGCGGAGAGCGTGCCCGACGCGGGCGGCGTGATGATGGTGCCGGCCTTCACCGGGCTCGGCGCGCCCTATTGGGACGCCGATGCGCGAGGGATCATCACCGGGCTGACCAGGGGCACCACCGTCGCGCACATCGCGCGCGCTGCCCTGGAAAGCATCGCTTACCAGAGCGCCGCGCTGTTGCAGGCGATGAGCCGCGATGCGGTTGCGGCGGGCGGAACGCCGGTGGCGGAACTGCGGGTGGATGGCGGCGCGTGCGTGAACAACCTGCTGATGCAGTTCCAGGCAGATCTGCTCGGCATACCGGTTGTTCGACCGGAAGTGACGGAGACCACGGCGCTGGGCGCCGCCTATCTCGCGGGGCTGTCGACGGGCGTGTACAGCGACGTCGGGCAGTTGTCGAAGCTGTGGCGCATCGAAAGACGCTTCATGCCCACGATGGGCCGCGCTCAAGCCGAGGAATCGATGGCCCGCTGGGAGCGGGCCGTACGCCAAGCCACGACACGTTGAAGCAAAGTGCGCGAAGCCTGGGGGGTGGGCTCTAGTGCCCAGGCACCAGGAAGTCCTGGCTGATCCGCCACCCCAGCTCATTCACTCGATCCAGGAACTGCGTCAGATACGCATGCAGCCCGGTCGCGAGGATCTCGTCGACGCGCGCATATTGCAGGTCGGCAAGCAGCTTGCCCGCGCGCCGCTGCGTCTCCGCGCTCTGCTCGTTCTTCACCTTGTCGAGGTTGTTGACGACCTCCTGCAAGCTCGCGTGCAGCGAGCGCGGCATGTCGGCGCGCAGGATCAGCAGTTCGGCCACGCGCTCGGGCTTGATCACGTCGCGGTACACCTTGCGATAGACCTCGAAGGCCGAGACGCTGCGCAGGATCGCGCTCCAGTGATAGAAGTCGTACTCCTGGTCCTCCTCGGTGGCGGTGCCGAAGAACTCGCTGTTGAGTGCGTGGAACTTGACGTCGACCAGCCGCGCCGTGTTGTCGGCGCGTTCCAGGAAGGTGCCGAGGCGCGAAAAGTAGAAAGCCTCGTCCTGCAGCATGGTGCCCAGCGTCACGCCCCGCGAGAGGTGCGAGCGGAACTTGACCCACTCGAAGAACTGCGCCGGGTCGCGCTCGAAATCACCGGCACGCAGCATGCGGTTGACTTCGAGCCAGGTGGTGTTCTGCGTTTCCCAGGCTTCGGTGGTGAGCGCGCCGCGCACGGCGCGGGCGTTCTCTCGCGCGGCGCGCAGGCACGAGAGGATGGACGAGGGATTCGACTCGTCCTTGACCATGAACTCCATCACCTCGTCGGGCTTGAACCCGTCGTGCTTCTCGTTGTAGAGCGGCAGCAGCTCGCTGATGGAGAGCAGCCCCTGCCAGCCGTACTTGGCGACCTCGGCGGATTGCGGCAGCAGCGAGGTCTGGTAGTTGACGTCGAGCATGCGCGCGGTGTTCTCCGCGCGCTCGGTGTAGCGCGACATCCAGTAGAGGTGATCGGCGGTGCGTGACAACATATCTTGTGGCTCCCCTGATCAGGACGACGACTGGGTTTGCGATTGCGATTGCGGCGAGGCTTCGCGCGGCTTGGCGCCGCGGTCCGCCTCGAGAATCCAGGTGTCCTTGGTGCCGCCGCCCTGCGACGAGTTGACGACCAGCGAACCTTCCTTGAGCGCGACGCGCGTAAGGCCGCCCGGCACCATCTGCACCTCCTTGGCCGACAGCACGAAGGGCCGCAGGTCGATGTGGCGCGGCGCAATGCCCGCATCCACGAAGGTTGGCGAGGTCGAGAGGCTCAGCGTGGGCTGCGCGATGTAGCCGTCGGGCTTGGCGAGCACGGCCTTCTTGAAGTCCTCGATCTCGGCCTGGGTGGCCGCCGGGCCGATCAGCATGCCGTAGCCGCCGGCGCCGTGCACTTCCTTGACGACCAGGTCCTTCATGTTCGCGAGCGTGTAATCGAGCTCGTCCTTGTTGCGGCACATGTAAGTGGGCACGTTCTTGAGTATGGGCTTCTCGCCGAGATAGAACTCGATCATCTTCGGCACGTAGGGGTAGATCGACTTGTCGTCCGCGACGCCGGTGCCGACGGCATTGCAGATGACGACGTTGCCTTCGCGGTAGGCGCGCATCAGGCCGGCGGTGCCGAGCGTGGAGGTCGGGCGGAAGACTTCGGGGTCGAGGAAGTCGTCGTCGACGCGGCGGTAGATGACGTCCACGCGCTTCGGTCCGCGTGTGGTGCGCATGTAGACAAAGTCGTCCTTGACGAAGAGATCCTGCCCTTCGACCAGTTCCACCCCCATCTGCTGCGCGAGGAAGGCGTGCTCGAAGTAGGCGCTGTTGTACATGCCGGGAGTGAGCACCACCACGGTGGGCTCGGCGGTGGCCGGCGGCGCGGACGCGCGCAGGGTTTCGAGCAGCAGGTCGGGGTAGTGGGCAACGGGTGCGATGCGGTTCTGGCTGAACAGCTCGGGAAAGAGCCGCATCATCATCTTGCGGTTCTCCAGCATGTAGCTCACGCCGCTGGGCACGCGCAGGTTGTCTTCCAGGACGTAGTACTCGCCGTTGCCGCTGGCGTCCGGCGCCCGGACGATGTCGATGCCGGCGATGTGCGAGTAGATGTCGTTGGGCACCTTCACGCCGACCATTTCCGGCCGGTATTGGGCGTTTTTCAGGATCTGTTCGGCCGGAATGACGCCGGCCTTGATGATTTCCTGGCCGTGATAGACGTCATGGATGAAGCGGTTGAGCGCCGTCACGCGCTGCACCAGGCCTTTTTCCATCGAGGCCCACTCGTGCGCCGGGATGATCCGCGGCAGCAGGTCGAAGGGAATCAGGCGCTCGGTGCCGGAGCCGTCCTCGTCCTTCGCGCCATAGACGGCAAAGGTGATGCCGACCCGGCGGAAGATCATTTCCGCCTCCTCGCGCCGCGATCGCATCACCTCGCCGGGTTGCTTCGCAAGCCATTGGTCGTAGCGTTTGTAGTGGCTTCGGACCGCTGCGCCGTTGTAGGGCAGCTGCTCATACATCTCATCGAATTTGTGCATGGGACGACCAATCTCCTTGGGCATAGCTTAGCAAGTTCAAGGCCAAACACTGCCGGAAAGCTGCGGCATTTCATGGTGCCAGTAGCGGCGTGCCTGTTGCCGCAGGCACCCGACCGTGCCCGGGGCACTGCTGGACCAGGATGCCGCACCGCAATGCGGGGAGTCGGCCAGCGCGATGCCGCGCTCGACATAGCGCCCGACCACCTCCGGCGCCGGATGCCCGAATCGGTTGCGGTAGCCGGCCTGGACCAGCGCGACGCGCGGCCGGACGGCATCGAGCAGCAGATCACTCGACGAGGTCTTGCTCCCGTGATGAGGCACGAGAAGCAGGTCGGCGCGCAGATCGGACGTGCGAGCGACCAGCGCCGCCTCTTGCAGACGCTCGATGTCACCGGCCAGCATGGCCGTTGCCCGGCCATTGCCTATGCGAAGAACGCACGAGACCGCATTGGGTTTGGTGAAGGTCCGATAGTCGGACGCGGCCGGTTGAAGCACTTCGAAGACCACGCCGTCCCAGGTCCAGCGCTGGCCCGCCTCGCAGCGCCGGGCGGTTCGCAGCGCCTGAAGCGGATGCTCTGCCTCGATCGAACTCAGCAGTTCGGCCTTCGGCTGCATGGTAAGCACCGCGGGCGCCCCACCGGTGTGATCGCTGTCGCGATGACTCAGCACGAGCGTGTCGAGCCGGTCGCCGAGGGCGCGCAACAGGGGCACGAGCACGCGCTGGCCAGCATCGCTGTCCGGGCTGTAGCGCGGCCCGGCGTCGTAGAGCAGGCTGTGCGTAGCCGTACGCACCAGCACGGCATTGCCCTGCCCGATATCTGCCGCCAGAAGCTCGAACTCGCCCATGGCCGGGCGCGGCGCTTGCCAGAGCAACGCCGGCAGCACCAGAGGGAGACCCAGCAAACGCATCGACCAAGGCAGGCGCATGGCGAGCAGGATGCCGCCCGCCACGCCGGCAACTGCCATCCACAACGCAGGTGCTGGCATCGACAAGGTGGCGAATGGCAGGCGAGCGAGCCACTGCAGGAGCACTGACAGGATCTGCACGGCCCACGCGGCGATATCCCACAGCGGATGCAAGACGACGCCCAGCATGGCCAGCGGCGTCACAACCAGTGTGACCCATGGAATCGCGACCCCATTCGCCAACAAGCCCACGGCGGAGATCTGCTGGAACAGCAGCAGCGTCAGCGGCGTCAACGCCAGCGTGACGACCCATTGCTCGCGCCACACGCGCGCCAGACGGCTTGCGACGCCAGAGCGCTCGCCATGAGGTTCTCCGGCATCCGCGGCAAACAGGACCCCCACCGCCACGAAGCTCAGCCAGAAACCTGGCTGCATCAGGGCCCAAGGGTCGAAGGCCACCACGACCGCGCAGGTGCAGAGCCAGACATAGGGCCAAGGCCAACGCCGCCCCGTCATGCGCAGCAAGGCGACGGCAGCCAGCATCCACACCGTTCGCTGCGAGGGCACTCCCCAGCCGCTGAATGCGGCATAGAGCGTGGCGAGCAGCACGCCGCCGACCAGCCCCGCATGCTGCGCCGGCCAGCGCAGCATCCATCTGCCGCTGCGCCGCCACAGGACTTCGACCGCCAAGGCGGCAAGCCACGCGAACATGGTGATGTGAAGACCCGAGATGGCCATCAAGTGGGCGACGCCGGTCGCGCGGAAGACGTCCCAATCCGCACGGTCGATCGCGTTCTGGTCGCCGGTGACCAGCGCCGCGATCACCCCGGCCGACCGCGGATCCGCCACGCGCTCGAAGACGGCATCGCGCACGGTCTCCCGCAAGCGCTCGACCGGATGGCGCCAGGTGGCGGCGATGCGTTCGGGGCGCGGGTCCCGGGCGCCGGTTCGCACCTGGCCCGTGGCGTGCACGCCCTGCTCCCACAGGCGCAGTTCCTGGTCGAAGCCATGCGGGTTGAGATTGCCGTGGGGCGCCCTGAGCCGCACCGTCATGCGCCAGCGTTCGCCAGCGTGCACGCGGCCGGGCGGGTCGACCGCACCGGTTTGACCCCATGGCCCCGAGCCTTCCGCGTACCAGCCCAGCGAAATGCGCCGGGGCACATCCGGGGGCTCGGCCGATTCGACTTCGAGCTCGAAGCGCACCATCCCCTCGCCGCGCTGGGGCATCTGCGCGACCACCCCGATCACTTGCAGCTCCCGCCCTTCGAGCGTCGGCGGCAGCGCCCCGTCGGCATAGGACGTCGCCCGCCAGCCCGCCATCCCCACGCCGAACATCGCACCGAAGAGCAGCGCCATCGGCAAGACGCCTCGAACCGGGCGTCGCGACGAATGCAGCGCCAGCCAGCCACCCAGCGCACCGGCCAGCAGGCCTGCGTAGGCCGCCCAGTTCCACAGCGCCGGTTGCTGCAACTGAAGCGCAGCCCCAAGCACCGAGCCTGCCATCGAGGCGAAACCGACCAAGCCGCGCGCTTTCGCGCCCGGCATCACGAGACTACTCCCTGTCGCATGCGAATCACTCCCTGGAACCGCTCTGTGGCGCGCTAATTGCTTTCTGTGTCGGCTAGTATGCGTCTCACCCGAGGCACGCTCGACGCACTGAGAAACAATGTCAATCCACGCCGCCCTCCACCACGTCACTCACTACAAGTACGACCGTCCGGTGCAACTAGGGCCTCAGGTGATCCGCCTGCGTCCCGCACCGCATTGCCGAAGTAACGTGATCTCGTATTCGCTGCGCGTCGAACCCGAGCAGCACTTCATCAACTGGCAGCAGGATCCGTTCGCGAACTACCTGGCCCGGCTGGTGTTTCCCGAGAAGTCGCGCGAGTTCAAGGTCACGGTCGACCTCGTGGTCGAGATGGCGGTCTACAACCCCTTCGATTTCTTCCTGGAACCGCAGGCCGAGAACTTCCCCTTCAAGTACACCGAGGCGCAGGCGCAGGAACTCGCGCCCTACCTCGTGGCCGACGAAGCCACGCCGCTGGTGCAGGCCTATCTGGAGAAGGTCGATCGCAAGGAGCAGCGGACCATCGACTTCCTGGTCGGCATCAACCAGCAGGTGCAGAAGGACGTCAACTACCTGATCCGCATGGAACCCGGCGTGCAGACACCGGAAGAAACGCTCACCAACGGCTCCGGCTCCTGCCGCGATTCCGGCTGGCTGCTGGTGCAACTGCTGCGCCATTGCGGGCTGGCGGCGCGATTCGTGTCGGGCTACCTCATCCAACTCACGCCGGATGTGAAGGCGCTCGACGGCCCGAGCGGCACCACCGTGGACTTCACCGACCTGCACGCCTGGTGCGAGGTCTACCTCCCCGGCGCCGGCTGGATCGGGCTCGACGCCACCTCCGGCCTGCTGGCCGGCGAGGGCCACATCCCGCTGGCCTGTACGCCGACGCCGTCGAGCGCCGCACCGATCGAAGGCGTGGTGGACGATGCCGAAGTCGAGTTCGGCCATGAAATGAAGGTCACGCGCATTCATGAATCGCCGCGCGTCACCAAGCCCTACACCGAGGAGCAATGGGCCGAAGTGCTGGCGCTCGGCGATGCGGTCGACAAGCGCCTGAAGGCCGGCGACGTGCGCCTCACCATGGGTGGCGAGCCGACCTACGTGGCCACCAGCGACCGCGATGCGGCCGAATGGAACACCGATGCGCTCGGCCCGACCAAGCGCGGCTACGCGACCGAACTCGTGCACAAGCTGCGCGCCGAATACGGTGAGGGCGGCTTCCTGCACTTCGGGCAGGGCAAGTGGTATCCGGGCGAGCAGTTGCCGCGCTGGGCGCTGTCGATCTTCTGGCGCGCCGACGGCGAGACGCTCTGGCACAACCCCGCGCTTTTCGCGGACGAACGCCATCCGACCCACTACACCAGCGAAGACGCGCGCCGCTTCACCACCGTGCTCGCGCACCGCCTCGGACTGACCGAGCGCTACATCCAGCCCGGCTACGAGGACGTCTACTACTACCTTTGGCGCGAACGCCGGCTGCCGGTGAACGTCGACCCCTTCGAATCGAAGCTCGACGACGAAATGGAGCGGGTTCGCCTGCGCCGCGTGTTCACGCAGAAGCTCGACGCCGTGATCGGCTACATGCTGCCGATCGAGGCCTCGAACGCCGACACCGATGCGCCCGCACTCGCAGGGCCCGGCTGGAAGACCGGCCCCTGGTTCTTGCGCGACGACCGCATGTACCTGATCCCCGGCGATTCCCCGATGGGCTATCGCCTGCCGCTCGACTCGCAGCCATGGGCCAGCAAGGGAGACTATCCCTACCTCGTCGAGCGCGATCCGACCGCGCCGCGCGGTGCCTTGCCGACCGGTGCCGACTACCGTGCACGCTACGCCGGCCCGCCGACCGGACCGCATGCCGATCGAAGCGCAGTGCCCTATGCCTTCGGCACGCCGCCCGCGACGGCTGCGTCGGTGCGCCTGCAGACGCCAGGCGGCAATGCCGGTGACGCAACGGAGGCCAACCTCGATCCCACCACGCCCCGGATGCCACGTCGCGGCGAGTCGGCCCACTGGGTCACGCGCACCGCGCTGTGCGTCGAAGTGCGCGATCCGCGTCGCGCCAACGGCCCGGCCGCGGAAAAGGTCGGCAGCGCCTCGGGTGTGCTCTATGTCTTCATGCCGCCACTCGCCCGGCTGGAGGACTACCTGGATCTCGTCGCCGCGGTCGAAGCGACCGCTGAACAGCTCGGCGTGCAGATCGTCATGGAGGGCTACCCGCCCCCTCGCGATCCGCGCCTCAAGATGCTGCAGGTCACGCCCGATCCGGGCGTGATCGAAGTCAACATCCACCCGGCACACAACTGGCGCGAACTGGTCGATCACACCGAGTTCCTCTACAACGCCGCGTTCGAGACGCGCCTGTCGGCCGAGAAGTTCATGACCGACGGCCGCCACACCGGCACCGGGGGCGGCAACCACTTCGTGATGGGCGGCGCCGTGCCGACCGACAGCCCCTTCCTGCGCCGGCCGGAACTGCTCGCGAGCCTGCTGCTCTACTGGCACAACCATCCGTCGCTGAGCTACCTGTTCTCGGGCATGTTCATCGGCCCCACCAGCCAGGCGCCAAGAGTCGATGAAGCACGCAACGACCAGGTCTACGAACTGGAAATCGCGCTCAAGGAAATCGCCCGCAACCGCGAGATCTACGGCCAGAACATGCCCGCATGGCTCGTGGACCGCACGCTGCGAAACATCCTGGTCGACGTCACCGGCAACACGCATCGCAGCGAGTTCTGCATCGACAAGCTCTATTCGCCCGACTCCAGCACCGGCCGCCTCGGCCTGCTCGAACTGCGGGCCTTCGAGATGCCGCCGCATGCCCGCATGAGCATCGCCCAGCAACTGCTGCTGCGCGCCTTCATCGCCCGCTTCTGGGACGATCCGTACAAGGCGCCCGCCACGCGCTGGGGCACCGAGCTGCACGACCGCTTTCTGCTGCCGACCTTCGTGAAGATGGACTTCGACGACGTCATCAGCGAAATGCGGCAGGCCGGATTCGCCTTCGACCCGAACTGGTTCGCGCCGCATTTCGAATTCCGCTTCCCGCTGGTCGGGCAGGTGCAGGCGATGGGCATCGAGCTGTCGCTGCGCAACGCGCTGGAACCCTGGCACGTGATGGGCGAGGAAGGCTCGGCCGGCGGCACCGTGCGCTATGTCGACTCCTCCCTTGAACGGATCGAGGTGCGCGTCACCGGCCTGAACGAAAGCCGGCACGTCATCACGGTCAACGGCAAGGTGCTGCCACTGCAGCCCACCGGCACGGTCGGCGAGTTCGTGGCTGGTGTGCGCTACAAGGCCTGGAATCCGCCGTCGGCGCTGCATCCGAGCATCGGCGCGCATGCGCCGCTGACCTTCGATATCGTCGACACCTGGATGAAACGCTCGCTGGGCGGCTGCCAGTATTTCGTCGCGCACCCGGGCGGACGCAACTACGACACGTTCCCGGTGAATGCCTACGAGGCCGAGAGCCGGCGACACTCGCGCTTCTCGCGCATGGGGCACACGCCAGGGCTGATGAGCACGCCGCCGGCCACCATCGAGCTGGCCGGAAGCCGCGAGTTCCCCTTCACGCTCGACCTGCGCCGCTAGAGCCGGGAATACCGCGGAACCGGCTTCGCCGGGCCGCTGGTGTTGCCCCCGGTCGGGGGTTGGCCCAGCGACACGAAGTGCGCGAAGCCTGGGGGGTGAGTTTCCCCTGACAATCACCGCACCGTGGACCCAATGAACGAATCCCTCTTCGACGCGCAGGCGCTGGAAGCACCCGCAGCGCTCGCGTCGGCGCTCGCTCCCCCGGCTGCACCTGGCCATTTCGACGAATTGCGAGGCGCCGCCACGCCGGAGACCGCATCGCGCCTCGGAGTGCCGTCGCAACCCGCCCCGCTCTACGATGCAGCGTCCGTGCCGCCGGCGGCACCCTCCCCGGAACGAGACCTCGGCGGGCAGCGCGAGCATGCGCCGCTCTCGCCCTCGTGGGCGGGCTTCTTCGAACAGTTGGGCCCAGGCGGCTTCGACGACCTGCCGCGGCGCGCGATCAGCCTCGAACGCCAGATCCGCGACAACGGCGTCACCTACAACGTCTACGCCGATGCCGACGGCCCCCAGCGGCCGTGGTCGCTCGACCTGTTCCCGCTGATCGTCTCGCCCGCAAGCTGGGCGCAGGTCGAGGCCGGCGTGCAGCAGCGCGTGCGCGTGCTCGACCGCGTGATGGCCGACGTCTACGGCCCGCAGCAACTGCTGGCCGAAGGCCTGCTGCCGCCGGCGCTGGTGCAGGGTCACGCGGGTTACCTGCGCGCGATGCACGGCGTCCAACCGCCAGGCGACACCTGGCTGCACATCGCGGCCTTCGATCTGGCTCGCGGGCCCGATGGCAACTGGTGGGTGATCTCGCAACGCACGCAGGCGCCTTCGGGGCTGGGCTATCTGCTCGAAAACCGGCTCGCCATCGCACGGCAGTTTCCCCAAGCCTTCGAGAACCTGCACGTGCAGCGCCTCGCCGCGACCTACAACGCAATGATGGAAGGGCTGCAGAACATGTGCCCGGCCGGCCAGCCGCCCCACATCGCCCTGCTCACGCCCGGCCCCTACAACGAAACCTACTTCGAGCACGCGTACCTCGCGCGCTATCTCGGCGTCACGCTGGTCGAGGGCAACGACCTGACGGTACGCGACCAGCGCCTCTACCTCAAGACGTTGCAGGGCCTGCGACCGGTGCACGGCCTCATCAAGCGGCTGGACGACCAGTACCTCGACCCACTAGAACTGCGTCCCGATTCCACGCTCGGCGTGCCGGGCCTGCTGCAGGCCATTCGCGCGGGCAACGTGCTGGTGGCCAACATGCCCGGCTCGGCCTTCCTCGAATCGCCTGCCCTGCTCGGCTTTCTGCCCGCACTGGCGCGACGCCTGATCGGAGAGAAGCTGCGACTGCCGGCGCTGCCCACCTGGTGGTGCGGCGAACGTGCCGCCATGGAAGCGGTGCTGCCGCAATTGGCGGACTGCGCGATCAAGTCCACCTACCCCGGCGACGATTCGCACACCAGCTTCGACGCCGTGCTCGGCCGCCACATGGGCCGGCGCGAACTCGACGAGTGGGCCGGCCGCATCGTGCGCCAGGGCGACGAGCACACCGTGCAGAGCTACCTGCCGCTGTCGCAGATGCCGACCTGGACGCAGGACCTCGGACGTGGCCACATCGCGCCCCGGTCGGTGCTCTTGCGCGTGTTCGCGGTGAGCGACGGGCCGCGCTCGTGGCGCGTTCTCCCCGGCGGCCTCGCACGCCTGGTCGGACCCGATGCGCAGATCGCCTCGATGCAGCGCGGCGGTAGCAGCGCCGATGTCTGGGTACAGACGCTGGACGAGATCGATCGCACCTCGCTGCTGCACCCGCATGCGACGCCAGCGTCGCTGGCACGCCATCGCGCCCCCGTCACCAGTCGCGCCGCGGAGAACATGTTCTGGCTGGGCCGCTACACCGAGCGCGCCGAGAACGCCGTGCGCCTGGCTCGCCTCACCATCGACCTGCTGGGCGGCGAAGACCAATCCTCGCGTGCCCTGCTGGTCTGGCTGCATCAACTCGCGCTGCGCAACGCGCTGGTCTCGCCCGAAGTGCCGAGCCTGCCGAAGTCCCGTCGCGTGTTCGAGCGCGCGCTGATCGCGGAACTGGGCGACGTCGAGAAGGGCGGCAGCGTGGGCTACAGCCTGCGCTGCATCCGCCAGTCCGCCGCCGCGGTGCGCGAGCGGCTGTCGCAGGATCACTGGAACCAGATCGTGCGCGCCGAGACCGACTTCCTGCGCCGCAGCGCCGAACAGGCGAGCGAGAAAGGCGAAGGCGGCTACGCGACCGGCGCCGCGCTGCGCCTGCTCGAATCCGCGAGCACCGCGCTGGCGGCGATGACCGGCGCCCAGACCGACCGCATGACGCGCGACGACGCGTGGCGGCTGCTGTCCATCGGCCGGCACATCGAGCGCTTGGGATTTCTCTCCAGCGCCCTGGCCGCCGGCTTCGAGCACGGCTCGGTGCACGAGGTGAGTGGCTTCGAAGCGATGGTGGCGCTGTTCGACAGCACGATCACCTTCCATGCGCGCTACCAGCAGCGTCGCGACGTCGCGACGCTGGTCGACCTGCTGGTGCTCGACGGCGACAACCCGCGATCGCTGGCCTGGGTCACGCAGACGCTGCGCAAGCGCATCGCCCGGCTCGCGGGCAGCGCGCCTGGCAAGCTCACCGCCCTTTCCCACGAGTTGCCCGATCCGGACACCTGGACGCTGGAGCATTTGTGCGAAGCCGGTCCCGACGCGCAGTATCCTGCGCTGGTTCACCTGTTCACTGCCTGCGAGACAGCCGCATACCATGTGTCGGACGCGATCGGGACGCGCTATTTCACGCTCACGTCCGAATCCGTCCGGTCCGTTGGAGCCTGATCATGCTGCTTCACGTCACCCATTCCACGCGCTACGACTACACGCCGCCGGTCGAGACGGCGCAGCACCTGGCGCACCTGAAGCCGATGGATACGCTGTCTCAGCGTCTGGTGAGCCATGCGCTGAAGATCAGCCCCACACCCGCGCAGTGCAGCGAGGCGCCGGACGTCTACGGCAACGCGCGCGCCTTCTTCGCGCTCGAATCGACGCATGAGGAACTCGTCGTCACTGCAGAGAGCGTGGTCGACACCTCCCCGCCGGTGCTCTCGCCGGACGTGGCTCGCGAACTGCCGTGGGAAGAGGTGCGCGAGCGCTTCCGCTACGTCAAGGATTCGGCGTACGACCCGGCGTCGGACTTCGTCTTTCCCTCGCGCTACGTGCCGCGGCATGACGACTTCGCCGCGTACGCGCGCCCGAGCTTCGCGCCCGGCAGGCCGGCTTTCGACGTCGCGATGGATCTCACGCTGCGCATGTACCGCGACTTCGAGTACGACTCCGAGAGCACCGAGATCAGCACGCCGGCCATCGAGGCCCTGGCCCAGCGCAGGGGCGTCTGCCAGGACTTCGCGCACATCATGATCGCCTGTCTGCGCACGATGGGCCTGCCGGCACGCTACGTGAGCGGCTACCTGCTGACGCAACCGCCGCCCGGACGGCCTCGCCTGATCGGCGCCGACGCCTCGCACGCCTGGGTATCGGTGTACCTGCCCGGCGACGACGGTCCAGGCGCATGGGCCGACTTCGACCCGACCAACGGCCGTCAGCCGGGCGAGGACTACGTGACACTCGCCATCGGGCGGGACTATTCCGACGTGTCACCCATGCGCGGCGTGCTGCACGGCGGCGCCCGCCATACGCTGGATGTGAGCGTGACGGTGCGGCCGCTCGAAGAACTGCGCGAGGAAGCGGCGCGCATCGCGCAATCGCAATCGCAATCGCAAACCCAGAACGAGGAGCCCTCATGAGCGTCTACGACAAGCTTTCCAGCCTCGGCATCACCCTGCCGCCTGTCTCCGTACCGGTCGCGGCCTATGTGCCTTTCGTAAGGACTGGCAATCTGGTCTTTCTTTCGGGCCACATCGCCAAGAAGGACGGCAAGCCCTGGGTCGGCCAGTTCGGCGCCACGATGACAACGGACGAAGGCAAGCAGGCCGCACGCGCGATTGCCATCGATCTGCTGGGCACCCTGCATGCGGCGGTCGGTGACCTGAACAAGGTCAGGCGCATCGTCAAGCTCATGAGCCTGGTCAACTCGGTCGGCACCTTCACCGAGCAGCACCTCGTGACCAACGGCGCAAGCGAACTGTTCGCCGAGGTGTTCGGGAGCGAAAAAGGCGCCCACGCGCGCAGTGCCTTCGGCGTTGCGCAGAACCCGATGGGCGCCTGCGTCGAGATCGACCTCATCGCCGAAGTGGACTGAGGCCCGCCCTCGTTGGACGACACCGATCGCCACCTGCTGAGCCTGCTCCAGGCGAACGCCCGGGAGCCCGCCGCGCTGCTCGCGCGCAAGCTGGGGGTGGCGCGCACCACAGTCGTCGCCCGCATTGCCCGACTGGAACGCGATGGCGTGATTTCCGGCTATGGCGTGCGCCTCGGCCAGCGCCTCGAACAGGCCGCGGTGCGCGCCTATTGCGGCTTGAGCGTCGCGCCCAAGATGGGCAGTGCCGTCGTCCGGGCGCTGGAACGCCTGCCCGAAGTCGAGGAGTTGTCTGCCGTCAGCGGCCAGTACGACTACATGGTGTTCCTGCGCTGCGAGACCAACGAGCAACTCGACGCCCTGCTCGACCGGATCGGCCTGATCGAGGGCATCCAGCACACGCACACGTCGGTGGTGCTCAGCCGGAAGGTGGACCGACGCACCGCCGTCGCACCGCCGCCTGCCGCCTGAATCGGCGGGTCCCGACCGGCAGCCTTGCCGGCTCAGTCGAGGCGGATCTCTCCATCGAACTTGACCTTCAGATTCAGGGACGGAATCTCCAGCGTCATCGTCGCCGGCAGGTTCGCGTCGCCCTGGAGGGAGCCCGCCGCGATCGCCTTCGCCACGGCCTGCTCGATGTCGCGCTGCGAGCTGACACCCACCGTCTTGAGAAACTTCCTGATGCTGAGATTGAAGCTTTCTTCATTCATGGCGATCTCCGAAGACACGGGCTGCGGCGCAACCGGACAGGATTGATTTTCGACCCCGAAAGGTTCAAATTCAATGGCAGGAGTTCTGCCCCATGCCTGCCGTGCGCCACGCCGCTGTCGATGGCCTGTTCTACCCCGCCGCACCTGATGCGCTGCGGGAAGAGGTCGCAAATTGCCTGGACGGCGTCGTCGTCGAGGACCCGGCGCGACGCCGTCCGAAGCTGATCATCTCCCCTCATGCCGGCTACGAATACTGCGGCGCAGTGGCGGCGCACGCCTATGCCTTGCTCGCACGCAGGCGCGAGCCGGTCGTCCGCCGCGTCGTGCTGTTCGGGCCGGCCCACCGCGAATGGGTGTCCGGCCTTGCCGCGCCCGACGCGCAGAGCTTCGAGACGCCGCTGGGCCGGGTCCCGGTGGACCTCGCGGCGCTGGCAAGCCTGGGCGACCTGCCGCAAGTGGTTCGCAGCGACCGCGCGCACGAAAGGGAGCATTCGCTCGAAGTCCAGCTGCCCTTTCTGCAAAGCGTGCTCGGTCACTTCACGCTCGTGCCGCTGGTCGTCGGCAATGCCAGCGTGGAGGCAGTGGCACAGGTGTTGGAGCGGCTCTGGGGCGGCCCGGAGACGCTGATCGTGATCAGCTCCGACCTGTCGCACTACCTGCCTTACGAAAAGGCGCGGGCCATCGATCGCGCCACCGTGCAGCGCATCCTGGGATTCGATGCCGGACTCTCCCCGCACGAGGCTTGCGGATCGGCTGCCATCAATGGCGCGCTCCGGGCCGCGCGCCACCACGGCCTGGCGCCGCGCCTGCTCGACCTGCGCAACTCCGGAGACACCGCGGGCGACCGTGATCGCGTCGTCGGTTACGGGGCCATCGCATTCGAGGAGACCCCGTGACGCCCGGCCGCTGGTGGCACCAGCTCGACGACGGGCGCATCCAATGCGACCTGTGCCCGCGCGACTGCCGCCTGCACGAGGGCCAGCGCGGCATGTGCTTCGTGCGCCGGCGCGTCGGTGATGCGATGGCGCTGACGACTTACGGACGCAGCTCGGGCTTCTGCATCGACCCGATCGAGAAGAAGCCGCTCAACCACTTCTTCCCCGGCAGCAGTGTCCTGAGCTTCGGCACGGCGGGCTGCAACCTCGCCTGCAAGTTCTGCCAGAACTGGGACATCTCGAAGAGCCGCGAGCTGGACCGGCTGATGGACACGGCCTCGCCCGAACACATTGCCGAAGCAGCGCGCGAGAGCGGCGCTTCGAGCGTGGCCTTCACCTACAACGACCCCGTGATCTTTGCCGAATACGCCATGGATGCCGCCGACGCCTGCCACGCACTCGGGCTGTACAGCGTCGCCGTGACGGCGGGCTACATGCACGCCGCGCCCCGGCGAGAGTTCTACGCGCGGATGGACGCAGCCAACGTCGACCTCAAGGGATTCACGGAAGGGTTCTACTTCCAGCAGGCCGGCGCACACCTCGCGCCCGTGCTCGACACGCTGCAATACCTTCGCCACGAAACCGATTGCTGGTTCGAGATCACGACGCTGCTCATCCCCGGCCACAACGACAGCGATACCGAGATCGACGCGATGACGCGCTGGATCGCCGACCGCCTGGGGCCCCATGTGCCGCTGCACTTCAGCGCCTTCCATCCGGACTACCGGATGCTGGACGTGGCGCCGACGCCGCCGGCCACGCTGACGCGGGCGCGCGCCATCGCGCTAGGCAACGGCCTGCACCACGTCTACACGGGCAATGTGCATGACGTCGAAGGCGGGACCACCTTCTGCCCCGGCTGTCGCGCAGCGCTGGTGCGGCGCGACTGGTACGTCGTGCTCGATTGCGAACTCGATGCAAGCGCTACCTGCCCGCACTGCGGCACACCGATCGCGGGACGTTTCGGCGCCTTCACGCGCGGCTTCGGCCGGCGGCGGATTCCGGTGCGGCTCGCTGCGTAGTCCTCGGTTCAGCCGAACCGGATGCCCTGTGCCAATGGCAGCTCGGTCGAGAAGTTGATGGTGTTCGTCGTTCGCCGCATGTACTGCTTCCATGCATCGGACCCGCTCTCGCGGTCGCCGCCGGTTTCCTTCTCCCCGCCGAACGCACCGCCGATCTCCGCGCCGCTCGGACCGATATTGACGTTGGCCATGCCGCAATCCGAGCCGGCCGCCGAGATGAACCGCTCGACCTCGCGCAAGTCGTTCGAGAAGATGCACGACGACAAGCCTTGCGGAACGTCGTTGTGCATTGCAATCGCCTGATCGAGGTCGTCGTAGCCCAGCACATGGAGCAACGGGCCGAAGGTCTCGCGCCGCACCAGTTCCGTCTGCGCCGGCATGTCGGCGATGGCGGGGCGCACGTAGAAGGCTTCCGGGAAACGCTCGGCGAGCACGCGATCGCCGCCGGTCAGGATGCGGCCGCCCTGCGCCTCGACTTCGGCGATGGCGTGCCGCAAGGTGTCGAAGGCGGCCTCGTCGATCAGCGGGCCCACCAGGGTGCCCTCCTCCAGGGGATGGCCGATGCGCAGGCTCTCATAGGCCGCCAGCAGCTTCGCCAACAAGGCGTCCTTGACCGTGCGATGGACGATGAGCCGGCGCAGCGAAGTGCAACGCTGGCCCGCCGTGCCGACTGCGCTGAACAGGATCGCCCGCAAGGCCATGTCGAGATCGGCCGCCGGCGTGACGATCATCGCGTTGTTGCCGCCGAGTTCGAGAATGCGACGGCCGAATCGCGCGGCCACACGCGGGCCGACCTCTCGGCCCATGCGCGTCGAGCCAGTCGCGGACACCAGCGGAATGTCGGTGCTGTCGACCAGCGCCTGCGACTGGGCCGCGCCACCGATCACGATCTGCGCGAGCCCGTCCGGCGCGCGATCGCCGAAGCGCGCGATCGCGCGTTCCAGCGCCCTGAAGGTCGCGAGGCCGGACAGCGGCGCCTTCTCGGACGGCTTGAAGATGACGGGGTCGCCGCACACCAGCGCGATGGCCGCGTTCCACGCGAACACCGCGCTCGGAAAATTGAATGCCGTGATGACCGCCACCGGCCCCAGCGGGTGGTACTGCTCCATGATCCGGTGACCCGGACGCTCGGACACGATGGTCTTGCCGTAGAGCTGCCGCGACAGGCCGAGCGCGAACTCGCAGATGTCCACGCCCTCCTGCACCTCGCCCAGGCCCTCCTGGGCGATCTTGCCGACCTCCAGCGAGATGACCCTGCCGATATCGGCCTTGGATGTGCGCAGTTCCTCACCCCAGAGTCGCACCAGCTCGCCACGCGCTGGCGCCGGCACGTCGCGCCAGCGGCGGAAAGCGGCCTGCGAACGGGCGATCACGTCGGGCATAGACGCCACCGGCGTCTCGTGCAGACGGGCGAGTTCGGCGCCGTCGATGGCCGAGCGCACGCGCAAGGCGCCGCCCGAGCGTTCCGCCGCGGTGATGCTGCAGCGTTCGAAAACAGCTTGTACTTCGCTCATGCTTGTGGCTCCTTCCGGGTCCGGCGTCGTGCCTGAGGCGGCCAAGTATGTGCGAAGGTCTGGCTGCGAGACGGACTTGCGTGCCCGGAAGCTGCGCCCCCCTCACCCAGGTCCGCATAGCAACTGCCGACCCGTGTCGCGAGGAATGCCTCGAGCGCAACCTGTTCCTGCCCGACGAAGCCGCACGCGGGCAGCAGCCCATTGCGCAGCAGTTCGAACACACCCACCACGCCGGCGGCCGTCGCGAGTTCGATGGCAGTACGGTCCACGCCGCGCAGCCGCCCGCCATGGATGCGGGCCATGCGCGTCTCCTGCTCGAAACGGCCATGGCGCAGCCCCGATGCCGACGCGAAGACGATCACGACATCCTCCCGGCTGTGCGGCACCCCATGGTCGAGAACCTCCCTCAGCAGATCGCGACGCTCGATCAGCCGGAGGTCGTGCAGCAGCAGCGCCATGGCATCGCGGTGGCCGGGATAGCGCAGGGTCTTGTAGTCGAGGTTCTGCACACGGCCCGCGAGCGTCTCGCACAGCGTGCCGAGCCCGCCCGAGGTGTTGAAGGCTTCATAGCTTTCGCCGTCGAGCACCAGCGTCTCGAGGCCTTCGAGCGGTTGCACCGATACCGGATGGCCCTGCACGATGGCCGCGCACGGATGGCAGTACTCGTTGATGACGCCATCGATGCTCCACGTGAAGTTGTAGCGCAGACCGTTGGTCGCGTGGCGCGGCAGCGCGCCGACGCGCAGGTGCAGGTCGTACAGTTCGTCGAAGCGATCCGCCAGGTGGCCGCCCAGCATCCCGATCACGCCGGGCGCGAGCCCGCTCTGCGGCATCAGCACCGTGCGGGCGCCTTCTGCCATGGCGCGGATCGCGGTGGTGGCGGCGACATCCTCCGTCAGGTCGAGGTAGTGCACGCCGAGGGATCTGGCTGCCGCCGCGACGCCCGATGCGAGATAGAAAGGCAGCGCATTGATGACCACGTCATGGCCGACCAGTGCGGCGGCAAGCGCGGTGTCGTCCTCGACGTTGACGATGGTGCGCTGCACCAGGCGATCACCGGGCTCGTGCCGACGGTGCTCGCGGTCAGCGAGCGTGACGGGCAGCCGGTGGTACTCGGCCACCATGTCGGCGACCGTGCCGCCGACCTTGCCCGCGCCCAGAACGAGGACCTTGCGAATGTCGATCGGATTCATGGGGCACCTCCTTCGTACGCGACCATCGAGTTGAGGTCACTTTAGGAGGGCCTGCTGGCAGGGAGAAGCCGGCATTGCGTCGAAGGCACGCGCCGTTCGGGCGAAACGACGAGACAGACGCTCGAATGGTCAGCGTGCAAGCCGCACGAGAAAATCTTCAGCGTTGCAAAGCCGTTGCCATACGGCGCGTGCAGGCGTGAGACGCGAGTTCATCCAGAGCGGATCGCGCTGCGACGAGCTGGCCGGCTACTCGCGCGCCGCGAGCGATATCAGGCCGCGGCCGACGACCCGCGCACCACCAACTCGCCCGGGAGCAGCAATTGCCGCGCCGGGCCTTCGAGGCCGCGCAGGCGTTCGATGAGGCAGGTGGCCGCGGCGCGTCCGATGGCATCCGTCGGCTGCGCGACGGCAGTCAGGCCGGGGCCGATCAGCGGCGCCCACTCGGCGTCGTCGAAGCCGACGAAGCCGACGTCCGTCCCGAAGCTCAGGTCCAGGCGCGCCATGGCTGCGGCCACGCGCAGCGTGACCACCGCATTGCCCGCCAGCACGGCCACCCGGCGACCGCGCCTCGCGCGCTTGCGCAAGGCGCTCAATGCGGCGTCGAGGGCATCGCCATCGTCCCCCGTGCATTCGAAAACCTCGCCCGCCACCCGCGGCTCGTGCGCGGCCACGCAGGCGCCGAAAGCGGCCGTGCGCTCGCGCCGAGAGCTCACGCCCTTCAGCGGCTCGGTGATGTAGAGCAGCTCGCGATAACCGCCTTCGACGAGATGCCCGCAAGCCGTCTTCATCGCGGCGGTGTTGTCCAGCGAGACGAAGTCTGAGTGCATGCCGGCATGCATGCGGTCGACCAGCACGGCCGGCTTGCCGTGCAAGGCATCGGCATCGACAAGGCCACCGCGACCGAGCGTGTTGAGGATGAAGCCGTCGACCTGGTAGCCGGCGAGCGCATCGATGGCCTCGCGCTCACGGTCGACGTCGTTGCCGAGGTTGAACAACATGACCAGGTAGCCGGCCTCCTGGCAGGCCTTCTCGGCACCGCGTAGCACGGCAACCGAATAGGGGTTGGTGATGTCGGCCACGATCAGGCCGATCAGGCGCGAACGGCCATGGCTCAGTGCCTGCGCCATGGGGCTCGGCGTGTAGGCCAGTTGGGCCACCGCGGCTTCGACGCGCGCAGCGATGTCGGGGCTCAGCAGACGCTCGCGGTGATTGAGAAATCGCGAGACCGTGGCCTTCGACACGCCAGCAGCCTTGGCCACATCCGCAATGGTTGCGCGACCCGGGCGCTGCATGGGGCCTCTGGCGTTCAAGCGGAAGCCGTGTCGAAGACGGCCAACGGCTTCTCCCCGGCCAATGCGCGCAGCAGATTGGTGGTCGCCAGTTCGGCCATCGCATGGCGCGTCTCGTGCGTGGCCGAGCCGATGTGCGGCAGCGGCGTCACACGCGGATGCGTACGCAGCGGCGATGCCGCGGGAAGCGGCTCGGTCGCAAAGACGTCGAGGCCCGCCGCACGCAGCGTGCCCTGGTCGAGCGCTGCGAGCAGCGCGTCTTCCTGCACCGTGGCGCCGCGGCCGCCGTTGATGAAAATCGCGCCCGGCTTCATCGCGCCGAACACCTTCGCGTCGATCATCCCGCGCGTGCTGTCCGACAGCGGCAGCATCGCGACGACGATGTCGGAACGTGCGAGCAGTTCATCGAGCGGCGTGTGCGTTGCGCGCCCCTGCAGTTCCGGCGCCTGCGTCGCGAAATCGACCGGCCGCCGCGCGTGGTAGAGCACCGGCATGCCGAAGCCGAGCGCGGCGCGGCGAGCAATCGCCTGGCCAATGCGTCCGAAGCCCAGCAAGCCCACCGTCTTGCCATGGACGTCGAAGCCGAACAGCTCCTCGCCGACGTTCTGGGTCCACCGGCCCTCGCGAACGAGGGTCGCCAGTTCGACCACGCGGCGGCTGGTCGCCATGAGCAGTGCGAAGACGGTGTCCGCCACCGTCTCGTCGAGCACACCGGGCGTGTGGCACAGCGTGATGCCGCGCGCATGCAGCGCTGACAGCGCGTAGTTGTCGACGCCGACCGACACGCTGGAAACCACTTCGAGCTGCGGTGCGCGCGCGAGCAGCGCGTCGTCGATGGGGAAGCTCGAGCCGATCAGGCCATGGGCCGTGGTCAAGGCCGCATCGAAAGCGGGGCGCTGCGCGGCCACACGCGGATTCGCGACGATGACCTCATGCGCCGCCTGCAAGCGCGCCAGTTGGTCGTCCGGGAGTTCGCGGAATACGAGGATGTTCTTGCGCGTCATAGCCGGGCCTCCTCGAGCTGCGCCCGCGTCGGCAGGCCTTCCGTGTCGCCGAGCACCTGCACGGCGCGCGCGCCGATCCAGGCGCCGCGCCGCACGGCATCGGGCACCGACCTGCCTTCGAGCAACGCGCTCACCACGCCCGCCGCGAAGCCATCGCCGGCGCCCACGGTATCGACGATCTCCTTGACCGGGAAGCCTTCGACGCGCCCCGTGCCGGCGACATCACTGTCGTAGTAGGCGCCCTCGGCGCCGAGCTTCACGACCACCAGCTTCGCGCCGCGTTGCCGATAGAAATGCGCGATGCCTTCCGGTGTGCTCTCGCCAGTGAGGAGCAGGCCTTCTTCCATGCCCGGCAGCACCCAGTCAGCGCGGGCCGCGAGGTCGTTGATCGCATTGCGCATGACCTCGGTCGAAGCCCACAGCGTCGGCCGCAGGTTAGGGTCGAAGGAGATCGTGCGGCCGGCCTGGCGCATCACCTCCATGCTCTTGATCGCGGCTTGCAGGCTGGTGCTGGAGATGGCCGCGAACACGCCGGTCGCGTGCAGATGCCGTGCGGAGCGCAGCCAGGCTTCGTCGATATCGGCCGGGCCCATCTGGCTCGCAGCCGATCCCTTGCGGTGGTATTCGACCGGCGGATCGCTGCCATCCGTCACGCGGCCCTTGAACTGGAAGCCGGTGCGCTGCGTCGCATCGGTGGTCACATGGGAACAGTCGATGCCCTCGCCCTGCATGGTGGCGAGCAGCGCGCGGCCCATCGAGTCGGTGCCGAGCCGGCTGGCCCAGCCGACCTTCAGGCCCAGGCGCGACAGGCCGATCGCCACGTTCGTCTCGGCGCCGGCCGTTCGCTTGTGGAAGGCGGTTGCGTTCTCGATCGGGCCCGGCTGGTCGGCCACCAGCAACAGCATGGCTTCGCCGAACAGCGCGACATCGAAGGAAGTGTTTGTCATGATGTGCCTCGCAAAGAGCGGATGCGCGCGATCTGCTCGCGTGTGACGGCCAACAGGTCGTCGCCGATCAGGGGATATTCGATGGCATGCGGCACATCGGCCGGCAACGCGCGCAACACGGCGCGCCAGGGCGCCACCGAGTCGGCGAGCGGCACCGCCACCCACTTGGCCGGCAATCGCTGCGCGCCCTTGCAATGCACGTAGCGCACGCGGCGGCCCAGCGCCTGCGCGGCCTGCAACGGGCATTCGCCGACCCAGTGCCAGTTGCCCATGTCGAAGGTCATGCCCAGGTCGAGCCCCGCATGGTCGGCAGCGTCGAAGAAAGCCTGCAACGCGGGCAGCGTGCCGGCGGATACGGTCTGGTCGTTCTCGATCACCAGTTCGACGCGGGTTTCAGCGAGCTGCACCTTGAGGCCCCACAGCGAGCCGTGCGACGACGGACCGAAGTCGCCGATCGACATCTTCAGCCGCTTGGCGCCGAGCGTGCTCGCCGCCGCGATGCCGCGGCCGAGCGCAGCACTGTCGAGCCAGCCGCCTTCGGCCCAGAGACCTTCCGGGCTGGAATAGACGGAAGCGAGCCCGGCCAATGCAGGGAGCTCGGTCGCCGGATCGCGCAACAACTCGCCGCGCACTTCGACACTGTCGGCGCCGGCAGCCTTGGCAAGCTGCGAACACCACAACTGGCCGTGGCGCCCCGTTTCTGCGGCCCCGAACGATGAGAGAGAAATCAATACCTGCGTCATGTCGTTGGGGATAGATTCGTCAATGCGCTTGATGCGAGCTCAAGATTTGACCGAGGAACTGGCGCGTCTTCTCGTGCTTCGGGCTGCCGAAGAAGTCCGCAGGCGGACCCTGCTCCACGATCTTGCCGTCGGCCATGAAGATCACGCGGTCGGCCACGCTGCGCGCGAAGCCCATCTCGTGCGTGACGCACAGCATGGTCATGCCGTCCTCGGCGAGGCCGATCATGGTGTCCAGCACCTCCTTGACCATCTCCGGGTCGAGCGCCGAAGTCGGCTCGTCGAACAGCATGATCTTCGGCGACATGCACAACGCCCGCGCGATCGCCACGCGCTGCTGCTGGCCGCCTGAGAGCTGGCTCGGATACTTGTGCGCCTGCTCGGGAATGCGCACGCGCGTGAGGTACTTCATCGCCACCTCTTCCGCCTGCGCCTTGTTCATGCCGCGCGAGCGCATCGGCGCCAGCGTGCAGTTCTGCAGGATGGTGAGGTGCGGGAACAGGTTGAACTGCTGGAACACCATGCCAACCTCGGCGCGCACGGCATCGACGTTCTTGCCGCCGGCCGTGAGCTCGATGCCGTCGACCACGATGCGGCCCTTCTGCACCGTCTCGAGACGGTTGATGCAGCGGATCAGCGTCGACTTGCCCGAGCCCGACGGCCCACAGATCACGATGCGCTCGCCGGTGCGCACCGAGAGGTCGATGTCGGTCAGCACCTGGAAGGTGCCGTACCACTTGTTCACCGCCTCCATCTGGATGATGGATTCGGTGCCCGCGTGCGTCGTGACTGCGTCGGTCATGGGTGTTCCCTGAAGGCTCTTGCGCTTACTGCAGCTTCGGCAGGTCCGTCTGCAGCCACTTCTGGTAGAGCTTGTTCAGTTCGCCATTCGCGGTGTTCTTGACGATGAACTCATTCACGTTCTTGAGCAGGTCGTCCTGGCCCGGGCGCATCGCGATGCCCATGTTCTGCTGGACCAGCGTGAACTTGTTTTCGAAGGTGTTGGCCGGCACGCGCTTGGCGATCTGCGCGGCGACGGTGGTCGAGGCACCGATCGCATCGACCTGCCCCGACATCAGCGCCTGCATGGCAGATGCGTCGTCGTCGAAGCGGCGAATCTCGGTGCCTTCGGGTGCGGCCTTGGTCACGGCCACGTCCTGCGTGCTGGCGCGGGCCACGCCCACGCGCACGCCCTTCAGATCGGCAGCGCTCTTGATCGGCGCGCTGGTCTTGCCGTACAGCACGATGGTCGCGGCCGCATAGGGCTGCGAGAACTGCACCTGCTTCGCGCGCTCCGGCGTCACCGCCAGCGAAGCCACCAGCAGGTCGACCTTGTTGGTCAGCAGGAAGGGAATGCGGTTCGGGCCCGTGACCGGCACGATGTTGGCCTTCACGCCCCAGTCCTTGGCCAGCAGCTTGGCGACGTCGGCGTCGTAGCCGTCGGGCTGGTTTTTCGCATCGGTGGTGCCGTAGGGCGGGAAGTCGACCAGCATGCCGATGGTGATTTCACCCTTCTTCTTGATGTCGGCCACGCTCTGTGCGGATGCGAAGGGGGCGAACGCGGTCAGCGCGGCGCCGAGGCCCAGGGCTGCGATGGCAGCGCGACGGGTGGTGAAACGGATCATGTCGAGGTCTCCTGAAGTTGAGGACTGAAGTCGAAAAGGGGAAGGAATCAGCGCGCCAGGGCTCTGGCGCGCTTGCGCTCCATGCGCGCCGCCAGCAGCGACAGCGGCCAGCAGATGACGAAATAGAGCGCAGCCACCGTCGTGAAGACGTGCAGCGGCTGGAAGGTCGCGTTGTTGATGATCTGCCCGGCGCGGGTGATCTCGGTGAAGCCGATGATGGCCGCGAGAGAGGTGCCCTTGATGATCTGCACCACGTAGCCCACGGTCGGCGGCAGCGCGATCTTGAAGGCCTGCGGCAGCACCACGTCGCGCATGCGCGAGGCGTAGCTGAGATTGAGCGCCTGCGCAGCTTCCCATTGGCCGCGCGGGATGGCTTCGATGCAGCCGCGCCAGATCTCGCCGAGGAAGGCAGCGCTGTTGAGCACCAGCGCCACGCCCGCCGCGATCCACGGATTGATGTCGAGGCCGAACACCGGCGCGCCGAAGAAGATCAGGAACAGCTGCAGCAGCAGCGGCGTACCCTGGAAGATCTGGATGAAGCCAGTCGACAGCACGCGCGCCGTCTTGCTCTCGGAGGTGCGGGCAAGCGCAACGACCAGCCCCAGGATCGCGCCGCCGATGAAGGCGATGAGCGACAGTGCCAGCGTCCACTGGGCCGCTTCGAGGATGAACAGGAATTCGGGAAAGCCGAAGGTACGCATGGTGTTCAGCGCCGATCCGGATAGTTGAGCGTGCGCTTGTAGATCAGCTTGAACAGCGCCGAGAAAGTCAGCGCCAGTGCCAGATAGATGCACGCGACCACGATGTAGATCTCGAAGCTGCGGAAGGTCTGCGACTGCAGATTGGCCGCGACCGAGGTGAGGTCATCGGCGGAGATCACCGACACCACTGCCGAACTCAGCATCAGCAGGATGAACTGACTCGTGAGCGCCGGGTAGATGGCCTTGAGCGCGGGCTTGATGACCACGAAGCGGAAGATCTCCCAGGGCTTTAGGTTGAGCGCCCTGCCCGCTTCGATCTGGCCCTTGGGAATGGACTCGATGCCGGCGCGGACGATCTCCGCCGCGTAGGCGCCGAGGTTCACCACCATCGCCGTGAGCGCCGCCGTGTAGGGCGACCAGCGCAGCCCGATGGCCGGCAGCGCGAAGAAAAAGAAGAACAGCTGCACCAGGAAGGGCGTGTTGCGGATGACCTCGATGTACGCGTTGACGATGAAGCGCAGCCAGGCTGGCCCCGAGGTCTTGCCCCAGGCGCAAAAGATGGCCACCACCAGCCCCAGCAGCGTGGCAACGAGCGAGAGCTGGATCGTGATCCAGGTGCCCTTCAGCAGCAGCGGCCATGCGGCGAAGACGGCGTCGAACTGGAATTGGTAATTCACGGGTGACGATGACTCGGATGGGGATTCGGATTGGTGCGCCGCGCTTCGGAAGCACTTCATTGCGGGGCGATTCAGTATATGTGAAACCGGTTTCAGCACCACCCTAGGGATTCCCCTAGTCACCCGGCGTGCCTACACTGGAGCGATGCTGATCACCGACACGTCCGACGCAAAGACACAGCTTGCGGCCGCGGCGCCCGCGCCCGCGGTGCATCACCTGCGCCAGACCTTGCTGTGGCCGCTGCGCCTGATGCCGACGGCCCATCCGCGGCACGCGCATCGCGGCCCCTGGCAAGTGCTGCGCGACCTCGGAGATGCATCGCCGTGGCGCGAGGAGATCGATGAATACACCGGCAGCAGCGACCGCTTTCACGAGCGCCACTACAACGAGTTCGTCAGCTTCCTTCCCTACGTGCAGCGCTTCCTCTACGGCGATGGCCGCAAGGATCGGCAGGCCGGCACCGATTTCGGAAGCGATTCACCCATGCGCGTATTCCGGCGCAGCGACGTCGCGGCGGTGCGTGTGGTGGCGCGGCCCGGCGATGCACCCATCACGCTGCAGATGGTCCATGTCGACCTGTACTTCTTCTTTGATGTCGACGTGGTGCTGCTCAACGTCGAGGTGGGCGCCGACGACCTGAGCCTGCCGCAGGCGCAGGAGATCCTCTACCGCTTCGGCCGTGCGTATCCTGGCGGCTGGGACGCGCACGGCCAGGCGCTGCATTGCATGAGCAGCGTCGAGTGGCTGGCGGCCGACGGCAGCGTGTTGTCGAGTTCCGACGCGCAGCAGCGCGAGGCCTTCATGTCGCATGTGGCCGAGCACCGCGCGCCGCGCATTGCGGCCCACTGGGCGTGGCTGATGCGCCCGCTCGTGAGCGACCATTCGGACGAGCCGGGCGCACTGCGCTTCCGCCAAATCGAGTACTACCGCATGCCCGTGATGGCCTACCTCGCACTCGACGATCCTCGCGGCCTGTCGCGGGCGGACTTCGTGCGGCTGGCCCTGGTCAGCGGTGCTGCGGACCCAGTCGTCTCCGGCGCGGGACCCCTGCCCTTCGCCGAGGACAGCATGGTCGACTTCGAGCAGCGCTACTGCTACGACCGCTTCTGGGTCAACGCGGGTGCAGCGCCCAACACGCGCTACCTGTGCAACGGCCGTGCGCTGATCGTCATCGGCGACGCACACGCCGAGTTCTTCTGCTGCCGCGACCGCGGCGTGCTGGCGCAGTTCCGGCACCAGCACTTCCTGCTCTTTCTCATCGCGCACTTCCAGAAGGCTGCGCTGCTGATGTATTCGGATCGCCTCGTCGAAGCACTGCGCAGCCTCGACATTCACGACGTCGCGAGCGTCAAGCGCTTCAAGCGCGCAATCCGGGCCAGCTTCGAAGGCTTCCTTCGCTTCACGCACCGCTACTGGTTCCACGAGATTTCCGAACAGGCGCAGGTGCGCGCGCTGTCGCACCTGTGCACCACGCACCTCGGCCTCGATCCGCTCTACGAGGAGGTCAAGGAGCGCATCGCCGACATGAACACATACCTCGATGCCGACAGCCTCCGCCGGCAGGCCAACACGGTGGTACGTCTGACAGTGGTCACGCTGTTCGGCCTGATCGGCACCATCACGACCGGCTTCCTCGGCATGAATCTGCTTGCCGAAGCCGATTCGCCCTTGTGGAAAAAGCTGCTCTGGTTCGGCGCGATCCTCGCGTTCACGACCTGGCTCACGGTCTACACCATGGTCAAGTCGAAGCGGCTGTCGGACTTCATCGATGCGCTGTCCGATGAGCGTCACACGCTGCGTACCAAGCTGGGCGTGCTGGCGAGAGTCTGGCGGCCCGGGTCGGACTAGGGCCGTTCTCTAGGGCCTCGGCAGCCACACTTCGATCGCCCCGGGATCCGACTTGATCGCGCGCGGCAGCATCTTGATGGCCCAGGGCTGCCCGGTCGGCGTGGGGGCGGTCTGGACCAGGGCCTGCGCACAGGCCCGCGATGATTCTTCGCGGATGACCACGGTCGGAGCCGGATGGCCCACGGGTGGCGCCCGGCCCTGGCGACGCGAGGTACTGAGCACGTCCTCGATCGGCGGCACGGAGGCACCCAGTTCGCGCCACGGCCCGCGCCATGAGCGCGCCTTGTCGCGGAACGCGGTGCCGTAGGTCTGGATGTAGACGACGGCGCCTTCGCAGACGTCGGGCGGGATCGGCGCCGGCGTGCCCGCCGAACCGGCTGAACCGGCCGAGGGGGCATAGGGCGGCGGCGCGGCCGCCACCCGAGTCTCGCCGCGCCACCCCGTCACGAGGTCGCGCGCCCGCACCGCAATGGCAAAGGGCTCGGGCAGGATGCCGCTGCAGTTCTGCTTCGACCCCGTCTGCCCTGTGTAATCGCGTGCCCAATAGCGCGGCGCGCACGGCTGGGCCGGTGGAGGCTGCAGGCAGTCGATACCGTTGCCCGGGTCGAGAAGGCGGGCGCAGGCCGGTGCACGCTGCTCCGGGGCTTCGTTCGCACAGGCCTGCTTGGCGTCGTCGACGATGCGCACCGACAGGCGGAAGTTCGCCATGAAGTTGTCGCTGCCCTCGCGGCACAGCAAATCGCCGGTGCGCAGCAGCTCGGCCGCCAAAAGGGCTGGCGCGTCGCCGCCACCCGTCCCGTTGCCCAGGTGCGCCCAGCGTTCGGTGAGATCCTTGAAGGCGCTGTTCTCCGAACGCTCCGCCTCCGCGCGCTGTGCGCGCCAGCTGTCGATGCCCTGCCAGGCCGCCACACCGAAGGTCGCCGCAGTGCCGATGCCGATCGACGCCGTGACTGCGCCGGCCTTCAGCACCCGCGCCTGGAGGCGGCTCATGGAGCCCACCGCGGCTGCGGCGGCGCTGTCCTTGTCACCGGGCTTCGCCGCTTGCGCGATCGCGTTCGGTTGGCCGTCGTCGGGCACGAACAGGCCCGGCGCGCCCAACGCGACGTGCTCCAGCATCTCTTCCTCGAGCCGATCGCCGATCTCGGCGCCGAGGCGGAAGTAACTCTCCCATTGCGCTTCGTCGAAGAATTGGTCGGTGGTCGGCTGCTGCGGAAACAGCGGATTGGCCGCCTTGAAGTTCACGAGATCCACAGGCAACGCGGCCGAGACATTCGGCTTGACCAACACGATCTGGCCCGTGGCGCCGCTCGCGTAGCGCACATGCGCCAGCGCAAGGCACGCCTGGCTGCTCGGCGATGCGAGGTCGTTGAGCGAGCCGAAGGAAGCGAGGTGCGTCCAATCGGCACCCGGCCGCGGCTTCATGAAAGTGATCTCCGCGTTGAGGTCGATGCGCGCGCGGCGGATGAGGATTTCCAAGTCGCAGAAGCGATAGTCCGGATCGGCGCCGCAGTCGGCAATGACGATCAACGCCGCCTCCTGCCGCAGCAGTGCGTACGCACCGGTGTTCTCGAAATGGCCGCCGTCGCTCAGGTACCAGTTCGCGGAACTGCTGCCCGGAAACGCACCGAAGCACTCGAGCAGCATGAAGCGTGTCTTCATCAACAGCGGGCTCGCGTGCACGACGGCGCCCCGCTGAACGATGCCGGCGTCCGAACTGTTCCACCAATAGCCGAGCCGCAGACCCGCAAAGACGGACAGCGCCGAGATGCCGCGCTTGGTCAGCCGGCCGAGGCCGGGCGCAAAGGCCGCACCCGAGATCGCGGTCCAGGCGCCGAGCGTGAGCGCACCGTCGCCATGGGCCTGCGCCCATGGCGCGCCGGCTGCCTGCATCCAGCCGCACGGCCCGATCGTGAGCGGCAGGCTCTTGCGGTCGCGATTGAACAGCTTGTCCTTGGTGCCGTGCGTCTGGTTGATGCAGACGTTCGCAAAGTGGACCAGCCCGCCATGGGACTGCGGCGTGTAGTGGAGCTGCGAGATGTCGTCGTGCGAATCGACCTCGCCGACTGGCACCTGCGGCGGCTCCAGGCCCGAGACCTTGTCCGTCGGGCTCGCGCCGAGCCGGCGCGCATTGGCCGCGCCAAGATAGCCCCGCACGATGCGCGCCTTGTAGAACATGTGCAGCGACGAGACATTGAGAAATGCGAAATTGCGCCCCGTCACCAGTGCATAGGTGCCGATGATCACGGCGATGGTGCCCAGCCACGCCCAGCCGCGCATGAAGTCCAGCCCCGCGGGCGTGAAGACGGGCAGCAGCGCGACCGAATACACCACGCTCACCCACCATGCCGCGAGACAGAATGCCAGCACCAGGCCCAGCAGGCTCGCGAGCGACATCACCAGGGTCTTGCCGATGCCGGGTATCTCCTGCCTGTGAGCGAGCAGCATCGGCAGCACGCCCCGCAGCGCTGCCGCAACAACCAGCAGGACCGCACCGTAGGAGATGGACTGCCGCGGCGTCTCTGCCGCCAGCCACCATGCGCTGCGATCGAGCAGGCCGAGCATCACGATCAAGAGCGCCGTGTTGAGCACCGACGCCAGCCAATCCGTCAACTCGTTGCGCAGTTCGGCCGCCGATCGCACCCGGCTTCGGTACAACACCCACAGCAAGGCGACGACCCAGCACAGCGCAAAGACCTCGAAGGCCGGAGCCAGCCAGGGCGGCCCGCTGTAGCGCTGCAGCAGTGGCGGACCGATCCAGCAGGCGCCAAGGCCGAGCGCCACCCACATGGCCACTTGAAGCAGCATCGAAGAGGTCGACGGCTTGTCGCGCACCGACCAGTAGGCGCACGCCAGGACGATCGACGCGATGAAAGGCCCGACGAGCGTGAACCACAAGGTCGGCCACTGTGTCGCCCATTCGACCAGCAGGCGCACGTACTGCACGCTGGTCAGCGCGCTCACGCTGTTCGGGTTGTCGGGCGAAATGCTGTTGAGGTCCACCGCCCTGAACACCGCGTCCCACAGCAGCAGGTTAGTCGCTGCGAGCACGATGCCGATCAGGCTGGCAGCGATCGCGAGTTCGATGTGCGTGCCGAGCAGGTTGCGCAGGTAGAGCGCGGCTGCGAAGAGCGTGTCGCGCATGCCGCCCGGAATGAGATAGCGGCCATTGCCGCGAAGCCACCAGCCGAAGCGCGCGCGATCGACGTCGCCCAGTGCGCGCTCGATCTCGCGCACGTCATCGGCCGACTTCGCGTTGGTGCAGAGCCGACCCAGCATCGCGCCGATGTAGCCACCGCCGGAGACTGTCGACATCAGGTCGAACTTGAGCAACTGCCGGTGCGCCGCCAGCGACTTGAGCAGGCCCAGGCAGAAGGTGGCGCTGCGGATGCCGCCGCCCGACAGCGCCAGGCCCCAGGCCCGACGGCCGTCATCAGCGCCATGAAGTGCATGGCGACGCTCGGCAACCAGCTTCTGGATGGTTTCGTCCATGCGGGTCCTCGTCGTTCGGCCCCAATATTTCATGCTTGCCGCAACGCATCAATGGAGCGAACGGTCTATGCCGGACCGCAGTGCCGCATTGGTTAAGCTCGCGCGGCATCGATCCGATATCGCCTCCGGGAGCCACATCCTCATGACGACAAACGCCGCACCCGTAACGCCGGCATCCACTTCGCAGCCTTCACATCCAGGGCTGCGCCAGTGGTGCGGGGGACTCATGGTGGCGGCGTGCGCCCTGCTCACCAGTTGCGCGAGCCACGGGGCCTGCGAGACGCCCTACGCCGCATCGCCGCAGTTCCGGGACTGCGGATTTCGCAATCCACCCAATCCGGACGCCCTCCCCTCGGCGAGCCAGTGGAAGATCTGGTCGCGATTCATCGCGGGCACCAAGACCGACACGGTACCGACCGACCCGATCCCGGTGCACCCGATCACCACTGCGCAGCTGGAAGCGCTGGATCCGCAGGCCAATCACGTGATCCGGCTGGGGCACTCCTCCCACCTGCTCAAGCTGCGCGGCAAGTTCTGGTTGATCGACCCGGTCTTCAGCGAGCGCGCGTCGCCGTTCCAGTGGATCGGTCCGAAACGTTTCCACCAGCCGCCGCTCACGCTCGAGCAGTTGCCGGCGATCGAGGGGTTGATCCTCTCGCACGACCACTACGACCATCTCGACATCGCGACCATCGAATACCTCGCGCAGCGCGTGAACCGCTACTTCGTGCCGCTGGCCGTGGGCGCGCGGCTGGTGGAACTGGGCGTGCCGGCCGATCGCATCGCCGAGTTCGACTGGTGGCAAGCCGGGCAGCACGACGGCGTGCAGCTCACCGCCACGCCGGCCCAGCATTTCTCGGGACGCACACTCAACGACCGCGACAAGACGCTGTGGGCGTCGTGGGTCATCCAGAGCGGCAACCAGCGCATCTTCTACAGCGGCGACTCCGGCTACTTCAAGGGCTTCAGCCAGATCGGCGAACGCTTCGGCGGCTTCGACCTGGCGATGATCGAAAACGGCGCCTACGACGCCTACTGGCCCGCGGTGCACATGACGCCCGAGCAAAGCGTGCAGGCCTTCCAGGACCTGCGAGGCAAGGTGCTCTTCTCGGTGCACAACAGCACCTTCGATCTCGCTTTCCACACATGGCACGACCCGCTGGACCGCATCGCGGACCTGTCGGAGAGCCAGAAGATCGAACTCGCCACGCCGGCCATCGGCGAGGTGCTGACCGTCGGCCAGCCGCGCACGAACGTGCGCTGGTGGCAAGGGTTGAAGTAGCCCGGCCGCTGCGCGCCGCGCGGGTCAGCGCCGTCGCTGCCGCTCGCGCGCGCGCCGCACCTGACGGCTCTGCCCGGCCTCGGCGATGGCGCGCGCCTGATCGGCCTTCTTCTGCCGCCGTTTGTTGGAGAGCCAGCGGCCCAGCACGAAGCTGGCAAGACCGCTGACCACGGCGATGACAAGACCCAGGATTCCGATATCCATCTGCGTTCCCGTTGGCCGCGTTACTGAACGCGCACGATGCTCGTCGGCTTGAAGCCGAGATCGGCCGCCTTGCCCTTGCGCGCGCGGCCGGCACGCGCGTTGTTGAGCGTGCGGATTTCCAGCGTCTCTTCGCGTTCCTTGCCGCCGCGGCCGATGCCTTCGATCTTCACGCTGCGCGTGTAGGCGGCCGCGCCGGCGAGCGTGTCCTTGGCTTCGAGGTCGATGAGCGTGAGCCCGCGTCCGCCCTTCGGCAGCGACTTGAGTTCACTGATCTCGAACGTGAGGATGCGACCGCCCGTCGACGCACAAGCCACGTGCGTGGCCATCGGCAGCGGCTCGGCACCACCAGCGCCGCCCACCAGCGACGGCCGGCACATCTGCTCGCCCTCGCCCACGTCGAGAAAGGCCTTGCCGCCGCGCTGGCGCGAGATCATGTTCTCGACTGCCGCGATGAAGCCATAGCCGCCGGTGTTCGACAACAGCAGGTTGGCGCCGAGCGCGCCCGCGAAGTAGTGCGCCACATGCGTGCCGCTTTCCAGCTCGATCAGTGTGGTGACAGGCTGTCCATCGCCGCGACCGCCAGGCAACGACGCCACCGGCACGCTGTAGACGCGCACGCCCTTGTCCTTGGCAGTGCCGAACACGAGCAGCGTGTCGACCGTGCGGCACTCGAAGGCACCATACAGCGCGTCGCCCGACTTGAAGCTGTATTCAGGCGGCGCAGTGCCCGCAGCGCGCTCGCTGGCCCAGCCCTTCTGCGTGCGGACCCAGCCCTTCTGCGACACGATGACCGTGACCGGCTCGTCGACCACCCGCACTTCGGCGACGGCGCGCTTCTCGGCCTGGATCAGCGTGCGGCGAGGGTCTTCGAAGCTCTTCGCATCGGCCTCGATTTCCTTCACCAGCAGCCGGCGCAGCGCGGCCGGGCTGCCGAGAATGTCCTCGAGCTTCTTCTGCTCTTCGCGCAAGCCCTTGAGCTCCTGCTCGATCTTGATGGCTTCCAGCCGTGCGAGTTGGCGCAGGCGGATTTCCAGGATGTCTTCGGCCTGCCGGTCGCTGAGGTTGAAGCGTGCAATCAGCGCTGCCTTCGGATCCTCGGCGGCGCGGATGATGGCGATCACCTCGTCGATGTTCAGCAGCACTAGCTGCCGGCCTTCGAGGATGTGGATGCGGTCTTCCACCTTGGCGAGCCGATGGCGCGAACGCTTCTCGACGGTGATCTCGCGGAAGGCGATCCACTCGTTGAGCATCTGCCGCAGCGACTTCTGCGTGGGCTTGCCGTCGATGCCGACCATCGTCAGGTTGATGGACGACGATGTCTCCAGCGACGTCTGCGACAGCAGCGTGGTGATGAGCTCGTCCTGGCTGATGCGCGACGTCTTCGGCTCGAACACCAGCCGCACCGCCGCGTCCTTGCTCGACTCGTCCCGCACCACGTCGAGCACGGAGAGCACAGCAGCCTTCAGCTGCGTCTGCTCGGCCGTAAGCGCCTTCTTGCCAGTGCGGATCTTGGGGTTGGTGAGTTCCTCGATTTCCTCCAGCACCTTCTGCGTGCTGACACTTGGAGGCAGTTCGTTGACCACGAGTTGCCACTGGCCGCGCGCCAGTTCCTCGATCTTCCATCGCGCACGCACCTTGAGCGAGCCGCGTCCGGTGCGGTAAGCCTCGGCGATGTCGGCGGCGCTGCTGATGATCTGCGCGCCGCCCGGATAGTCGGGTCCCGGCACGAAGGCGAACAGTTCTTCTTCGGACAGCTTGCCGTTGCTCTTGATGAGCGCCACGCAGGCATCGGCGATCTCGCGCAGGTTGTGGCTGGGAATCTCGGTGGCCAGGCCGACCGCGATGCCGCTCGCGCCGTTGAGCAGCGCGAAAGGCAGGCGCGCGGGCAGCAGCCGCGGCTCCTCGGTCGAGCCGTCGTAGTTGGGGATGAAGTCGACCGTGCCTTCGTCGATCTCGTCGAGCAGCAGGCTCGTGATGCGGGCGAGGCGCGCTTCGGTGTAGCGCATGGCCGCTGCGCCGTCGCCGTCGCGGCTGCCGAAGTTGCCCTGGCCGTCCACCAGCGGATAGCGTTGCGAGAAATCCTGCGCCATGCGCACCAGCGCGTCGTAGGCGGCCTGGTCGCTGTGCGGATGGAAGCGGCCGAGCACGTCGCCGACCACGCGCGCGCTCTTGACGGGCTTGGCGCCCACGGTGCCGTTGGCACCGCCGTAGCCGAGGCCCATGCGGGACATCGAATAGAGAATGCGCCGCTGCACCGGCTTCTGGCCATCGCTGACGTCAGGCAGCGCGCGGCCCTTGACGACGCTCAGCGCGTACTCGAGGTAGGCGGTCTGCGCGTAGTCGGCCAGCGTCAGCGCGCCGTCTTCTTCGGGGCTCTGGAGATCGAGCGAAGGTTGGGAGTCCATGGAAAAAAGTGAGAGGAGAAATGAATCGCGGGTCAGCGCACCCTTGCGCGCTCAACCCAGTGTGAATGCCTCATGCACGGCCGACTGCACGGCGCCGCCCAGCACGGCACCGCCACCGGCGACATAGATCCAGTCGCCGATCACGGCCGCGCCCACGGCATGGCGCGGCGTGGGCATCGGCGCGTGGCGTTGCCAGGTGTCGGTCGACGGATCGTAGCTTTCCATCTGGCCGAAGACCTTGGCTTGGCGCGGCACGCCGCTCACCAGGATGCCGCCTTCGCCGCCCATTGCGTAGAAGCGCCCGCGGTAGACCACCAGGCCATGGCCCGAGCGTGCCGTGGGCAGCGGCGAACGCAATTCCCAGGTGTCTCGCGCCGGCAGGTAGGCGTGATGCAGGTCGGTGTTGTATTCGAAGGTGTTGAAGCGCCCGCCGATCACGTGGATCTGGCCGTTGTGCGAGACGCAGCCCACGTGGTCGCGTGCGCCCGGCAGCGCCTTGCGCGCTGACCAGCGGTCGGTCTTCGGGTCGTAGACCTCATGCCAGCCCACGCTGGCGCGCTCGCTCGCAGGCTCTGAAGCACCGCCGATCAGATGGATCGCGCCATCCATCACCACTGCAGCGGCCGCACCGCGCGGGCGCGGCAAGGGCGCGATCGCCACCCAGCGGTCGGCGGCGATCTCGTAGGCGTAGGCGTTCGTGTCCGACCTGCGGTTCTGTTCGACGAAGCCGCCGAACGCATAGACCCGGCCTGCGTCAGCGGCGACGGCGACGTGGTTCGCGCCGCGCGGCAGCGGAGCACCGGAGAGCCAGCGGTCGGCCGCAGGGTCGTAGATGTGGTGGTAGTCGCGGTTGACCGCACCTTCGCCGTAGCCGCCGACCACATGCATTCGGCCGGCTGCGGCGGTTGCCCAGGCCATCTCGCTGCGCGGAATCGGCAAGGCCGCGCGCGGCACCCAACGCCCCGGCGCACCGGCAGGTGCCGGGCTTTCGGTGAAGCGCTGCGCCTCCTGCTCGGGCGTCATGTGGTGGGGCACGCCACCTTGCAGACGTGCGTAGGGCTCTTCCGCGGAAGGCGCCACGGGCAGGCGGGGCGACGCTCCTTGCGCACGCACGCTGCCGACCAAGGCGGCTGACGCAGTGGCGAGCACAAGGTTTCGACGTTGCATGGCGATTTCCTTCATCGGATCGAGAGGCACCGGTGCGCTCAAGGCACCGCGGGCGGCGCCTCGGGGATGGGCGGCATCGCCGGCAACTCCCCGGAGGCGGGCGGCATATTGCCACGACCGAGGGCTCCGCCCTGGGGAACCGTCATTTCCATGCGAATGCGCGAGGGCCCCTTTCCCTTGCCACGACCCAGCCCCGCCGACGGCTTGAGGTATGCATAGAGCTGCAGCACCGTCTGCACGTAGTTCTGCGTCTCGGGGTAGTTCGGAATCTTGTTGCCTGCGCGCTGGACGGCACCCTCGCCCGCGTTGTAGGCCGCAAGTGCCAGCTCGATCTGGCCCGGGAACATGGCGATCAGGTCGCGCAGGTAGCGCGATCCGGTGGCGATGTTGATGCGCGGGTCGAACAGCTTCTTCTCGATCGTCGCACGCTGGTCGGCCGAGATCCCATAGCGCTGTGCCGTCGCGGGCATCAGTTGCATGAGCCCGAGCGCGCCCTTGGGCGACACCGCCTGTGCATCGAAGCCCGATTCCGTCGCGATCAGCGCCTGCAGAAGCTCGTAGTCGATGTCGTGCTTGCGCGATGCATCGCGCAGCGCGGATTTCGCAATCTTGTAGCTGGGCGACGCCTCGAACAGCGCCAGCAAGGTCTGCGAAGCTCGCGGGACCTTGCCGTCGATCGTGCCCTTGCGCGCCCGGCCCAAGGGGCCGATGCCGCTCGCGGTGTCGAAGCTCTGTCCGCCGCGGAAAAAAAGCTGATACCGCTCGTCGAGCTTCTCGGATGCAAAGTGCGCCACGCCCTTCTGGTCGATGTAGCCGTAGATGTCGGCGGCGCGGGCGAGCGGCTGCCATGCCAGCAGCGCCAACAGCAGGGCCGGCAGCAACCCGCCGCGAGCCAGAGCACGTGAGAAATTCATCGCCGGAGGAAGGTCAGCGCCCGTGATGCGTCGGCAATCAGCCCGCACTGCGCCAGCGCGCAGGGTTCCCGCAAGATATCAACAGTCTGTCTTGAACCGTCATGGAGTGCATTGTCGTCGAAGTGCCCCACGGCACGTCCCTGGGAACAGGACGACACCCGCACCCATCCAATGGGCAGAAGACACCGACATGCACAACATCGAACCCCGCGATTCCGCAGCGACATCCAGCCTTCCGGCGGACGCCGAGTTGGCGATGCGCGCCGCACGAGGCGACACGCTCGCCTTCCAGCACATCATGCGCCGGCACAACCGGCTGCTGTTTCGCACCGGACGCAGCATCCTGCAGAACGACGAAGAGACGCAGGACGCGCTACAGGAAGCCTACCTGCGCGCATGGCGTTCGCTCGGCAGCTTCAGGGCCGAGGCCAGGCTCTCCACATGGCTGGTGCGGATCGTCGTGAACGAAGCGCTCGGACGATTGCGCGGGCGCCGCAGCGCGCAAGTCATTCCGCTCGACACCGCCAGCGACACCGCCGAAGCGCAAGGGGAGACATGGATGCACGCAGACCCGGACGAACAGCCCGAATGCCAGGCGATGCGTGGCGAGTTCCGCAGCCTGATCGAAACCCGGATCGATGCCCTTCCGGAGGCCTTTCGCACCGTGTTCGTCTTGCGCGCGGTGGAGGACATGAGCATCGAAGAAGTAGCTGCAGCGCTCGAGATACCCGAAGCCACGGTGCGAAGCCGCTTCTTCCGGGCGCGCGGCCTCTTGCGCGAGGCGCTATCGCGCGAGGTCGACCTGGCGATCGGCGATGCCTTCTCGTTCGCTGGCCAGCGCTGCGACGACATCGTCGCCCACGTGATGTCGGCGATCACCAGCGATGCACCATGCCCTCTACCAGGTTCCTGAATCCAAAACCACACGGAGACCGTCATGTCATTCTTTCTGATGCCCACACCCGTCGCCGCACGCCGCCTCTTCCTGGGCCGATCGGGCCTCGTGCTCTCCGGCGCCGCGATCGCACTGCTCGCGGGCAGGGATGCCCTGGCTGCCAAGGCGGGAGGTGACACCGCAGGGGACGTGCAGATCCTCAACACCGCGCTCGGCGCGGAGTTCGAGGCCATCGCGGCCTACCAGGTCGGTGCGGAAAGCAAGCTGCTCGAGAAGCCCGTGCTCGACCTCGCGGTGACCTTCCAGGGCCATCACAAGGCGCATGCGGCCGTACTGTCCGCGACCGTCGCAAAGCTGGGCGGCAAGCCCGTGCTCGCAAAGAGCAAGTACGACTTTCCGCTCGAGCAGTTGAAGTCGCAGGCTGATGTGCTCCGGTTCGCGGCCAAGCTGGAGCAAGGCGCCGTCAGCGCCTACCTGGGTGCCGTGCCGCTGTTCGACGACCGCGACCTCTCCAAGGCCGCAGCGAGCATCCTCGGCGACGAAGCCATGCACTGGGCCGTGCTGCGGCAGGCGCTCGGCGAGGTGCCGGTGGTTCCGTCGGCCTTCGTGTCGTGATTGATAGGCAGGCTCAGACGTCCACTTCGACGTCGTCCGCGCGCAATTCCATCAGCTCGCGCCGCGCGGCGGCCTCGCCCTTGCCCATGAGCTTGGTGATCTCGCCCTGCGTGCCCTGCACGTCGAATCGCCCCAGGCGCACCTGCAGCAGGCGTCGCGTGTCGGGGTTGAGCGTGGTCTCCCACAACTGCTCGGCGCTCATTTCGCCCAGGCCCTTGAAGCGGCTGATGCTCCAGGCGCCTTCACGCACGCCGTCCTTGCGCAGCTTGTCGAGAATGGCGGTGAGTTCGCCCTCGTCCAGCGCATAGACCTTCGAGGCCGGCTTCTTGCCACGCGCCGGTGCGTCGACACGGAACAGTGGCGGCTTGGCAACGTACACGTGCCCTGTCTCGATCAGCTTCGGGAAGTGACGGAAGAACAGCGTGAGCAGCAGCACCTGAATGTGCGAGCCGTCCACATCGGCGTCGCTCAGGATGCAGACCTTGCCGTAACGCAAGCCCGACATGTCGGGCGTGTCGTCGGGCCCGTGCGGATCGACACCCACCGCGACGGAGATGTCGTGGATTTCGGTGTTGGCGAAGAGCCGGTCGCGCTCCACCTCCCAGGTGTTGAGCACCTTGCCGCGCAAGGGCAGGATGGCCTGGCTTTCCTTGTCGCGGCCCATCTTCGCGCTGCCGCCGGCGGAGTCGCCCTCGACCAGGAAGACTTCGTTGTGCGCGATGTCCTTGCTCTCGCAGTCGGTCAGTTTGCCGGGCAGCACGGCCACGCCGGAGCCCTTGCGCTTCTCGACCTTCTGGCCGGCCTTTTGGCGCGTCTGCGCGGCCTTGATCGCGAGTTCGGCGAGCTTCCTGCCGTAGTCGACGTGCTGGTTGAGCCAAAGCTCCAGCGCCGGCCGCACGAAACTGGACACCAGCCGCACGGCATCGCGCGAGTTGAGCCGCTCCTTGATCTGCCCCTGGAATTGCGGGTCGAGCACCTTGGCCGAGAGCACGTACGAAGCGCGCGCAAAGACGTCTTCGGGCAGCAGCTTCACGCCCTTGGGCAACAGCGAATGCAGCTCGATGAAGCTCTTGACGGCATTGAACAGACCATCGCGCAGCCCGCTTTCATGCGTGCCGCCTGCGCTGGTGGGGATCAGGTTGACGTAGCTCTCGCGCACCGGCTGGCCGTCTTCGGTGAAGGCCACACACCATTCGGCGCCCTCTCCCTCTGCGAAGTTGTCGGCGTTCTTGTCGGCATGGCCCGCACCTTCGAAGAGCGGAATCACCGGATCGCCGTTGAGCGTCTGCATCAGGTAGTCACGCAGGCCACCCTTGTAGAGCCAGCTCTGGGTTTCCTTGGTCTTCTCGACCACCAGCGTCACCGTGACGCCGGGCATCAGCACCGCCTTGCTGCGCAGCAGGTGCGTGAGTTCGTTGATAGGCAGCGCCGGGGATTCGAAGTACTTGGCGTCCGGCCAGGCTCGCACCGTGGTGCCCTGCCGGCGGTCACGCGGGCCGTCGCCATTGGATGCTGCCGCGCTTTCCTGCGGCCGGAGCTTGAGCGGCTCGACCACGTCGCCGGCCGAGAACGCAATCTGCGCCACCGAGCCTTCGCGGTAGGAAGTCACTTCTAGGCGCGTCGACAGCGCATTGGTCACCGAGACGCCAACGCCGTGCAGCCCGCCGGAGAAGCTGTAGGCACCGCCCGAGCCCTTGTCGAACTTGCCACCCGCGTGCAGGCGGGTGAACACCAGCTCGACCACCGGGGCCTTTTCCTCCGGGTGCAATCCGAACGGAATGCCGCGGCCGTCGTCCTCCACGCTGACAGAGCCGTCCGCGTGGAGCGTGACCTTGATCTTCTTGCCGTACCCCGCCAGCGCCTCGTCGGCGGCGTTGTCCAGTACTTCCTGAATGATGTGCAGCGGGTTGTCGGTGCGGGTGTACATCCCCGGCCGCTGCTTGACGGGCTCGAGGCCCTTGAGGACGCGAATCGACGCCTCGCCGTAACTACCTGGTTCCTTGCTTGCCATGGCGCGGGATTCTAGGCGCTGGTCTTGCAGCCACCCGAGGCGTATTCGAGGCGAAGCATTCGTCTATCGCATCAAAGCCGCTCGAAAATTTCAACAATCGGCGCCAGGTGCCCTGCCGCCGCGAGGCTTCGCTTTTGGGTACATTGCCCGGGATGACTTCCTCCTCCAGCCAGCCTCTCAGCCTCAAGCAGGTCCTCATTTGCGGCGCCATGATCGTCACGCTGTCGATGGGCATCCGCCACGGCTTCGGGCTCTGGCTCCAGCCGATCACGCAGGAGCAGGGCTGGTCGCGGCAAGCTTTTTCACTGGCGATCGCGATCCAGAATCTGTCCTGGGGCGTGATCGGCGTTTTCGCGGGAATGCTGGCCGACAAGCTGGGCGCGTTCCGCGTGCTGCTGGCGGGCGCTGTGCTGTATGCGCTCGGGCTGGCGGGCATGGCGTTTTCGCCCACGCCACTGATGTTCGCGCTGACGGCGGGCGTCCTGATCGGCGCCGCACAGGCCGGCACAACCTACGCCGTGATCTACGGCGTCATCGGTCGCCAGATCCCGGCCGCAAAGCGCTCCTGGGCCATGGGCGTGGCGGCGGCGGCCGGCTCCTTCGGCCAATTCCTGATGGTGCCGGTGGAGGGCCAGTTGATCGCCCGCCTCGGCTGGCAGACGGCCCTGCTGGTGCTGGCAGCGATGGTGCTCATCATCGTGCCGCTGGCCTTCGGACTTCGGGAGCCGCGGCACGGCGCGACCTCCAGCGTGCGCCGCAGCCAGACGATCTCGCAGGCCATGCAAGAGGCCTTTAAATATCCGAGCTTCGTGCTGCTGACGGCCGGCTATTTCGTCTGCGGCTTCCAGGTGGTGTTCATCGGCGTGCACATGCCGAGCTACCTGCGCGACAAAGGACTGTCGCCGGAGGTCGCAAGCTACGCGCTCGCGCTGATCGGGCTCTTCAACGTCTTCGGCACCTATACCGCGGGCTCCCTGGGCGCGCGGCTCGCCAAGCGCAAGCTGCTGGCGACGATCTACATCAGCCGGGCCGTGGCGATCGCCCTGTTCCTGATCGTGCCGATCTCGCCGCTGACCGTGTACGTTTTTGCCAGTGTGATGGGCTTCCTGTGGCTGTCGACCGTGCCGCTCACCAGCGGCATCGTCGCCCAGATCTTCGGCGTCGCCCATCTGTCGATGCTGGGCGGCATCGTGTTCCTGAGCCATCAGGTCGGTTCGTTCCTGGGTGTCTGGCTCGGCGGCTATCTCTACGACCGGACCGGCAGTTACGACCTGGTCTGGTACATCGCGATTGCGCTGGGCGTTTGCGCGGCGCTCATCAACCTGCCGGTGAAGGAAGGCGCGATCGTGCGTCCGACGCCGCAACCGGCCTGAGCTCCACCATGTCCGACCTAACGCGCCATCGCCTCATGCAAGCTGGCTGGCTGGGGGCGGCCGCCCTGGCGTTGGCAGCGGTGTTCGCGCTCTACACGCGACCGGCGTTCCTCGTGACGCTGATAGACCAGCTCTGGGCCTGTTTTTGAACCATTCGACACTCGAGCCCTCGCCCTGGATCGTGCGCTGGTCGCACCTGCTCACGCCCGGCGCCTCGGTGCTGGACGTGGCTTGCGGCTCGGGTCGCCACATGCGCTGGTTCGCCGAACGCGGCCATCCGACGATCGGCGTCGACCGGTCGTCGGAAGCGGTCGCTGCCGCGGCGCCTTTCGGCCAAACGGTGCTGGCCGACATCGAATCCGGGCCATGGCCGTTCGCCGGGCAGGGTTTCGGTGCAGTGATCGTTACCAACTACCTATGGCGGCCGCGGATGGCCGAGATCGTGGCGGCGGTCGCGGCTGGGGGCGTGCTGCTCTATGAAACCTTCGCGGCGGGCAACGAAACCGTCGGCAAGCCGTCGCGGCCCGATTTCCTCCTGCAGCCGGGAGAACTCCTCGCTGCCTGCGCGGGCCTGCGCGTCGTCGCGTACGAAGACGGGTTTCTCGCGGCGCCGGATCGCTACGTCCAGCGCGTCGCGGCGGTCCGGCCTGCGGACTCCTGCGCCTCGACGCCGTCGCGCCATCCGCTGCAGCCTCGCTAGAGACCTCTCTGCGGTCCTCCCCGGGCCACCCCGGACAGAACCGCGCGTCCGGGGGCCGAGTTAGTAGAATGTCTGCTTTTCGTCCACCGACAAAGAGATTTCCCTTGGAGCAACTGACAGGCAGCATCGTCGCGCTCGTCACGCCGATGCACGACGACGGCAGTGTCGACTATCCCGCCCTGCGCCGGCTGATCGACTGGCACATCGACGAAGGCACCGATTGTCTCGGCGTGGTCGGCACCACCGGCGAATCGCCGACGGTCGACGTCGAGGAGCACTGCGAGATCATTCGCGTCTCGGTCGAACAGGCCCGCGGCCGCGTTCCCGTGATGGCCGGCTGCGGCGCCAATTCCACCAAGGAAGCCATCGAACTCGCGAAGTTCGCCAAGGGCGTGGGCGCCGATTGCCAGCTCCAGGTGGTGCCCTACTACAACAAGCCGACGCAGGAAGGCCAGTACCAGCACTTCAAGGCGATCGCCGAAGCAGTGGGCGACCTCCCCACCGTGCTGTACAACGTGCCCGGCCGAACCGTCGCCGATATGGCGCACGACACCGTGCTTCGCCTTGCCCAGGTGCCCGGCATCATCGGCATCAAGGAAGCGACCGGCAACATCGAGCGCGCGCAGTGGCTCATCCGCGACCTGCCCAAGAGCTTTGCCGTGTATTCCGGCGACGACCCGACCGCGGTCGCGCTGATGCTGTGCGGCGGCCAGGGCAATATCAGCGTCACGGCCAACGTTGCACCGCGGAAGATGCACGAGTTGTGCATGGCCGCCATCGCCGGCGACGTCAAGCGCGCGATGCAGATCCAGTTCGAGCTGATGCCCTTGCATCGCCATCTCTTCGTCGAACCCAATCCGATTCCCGTCAAGTGGGCCATGGCACGGCTGGGGCTGTGCGGTGGTGCGCTACGCCTGCCGCTCACCCCGCTCGCCGACTCCGGCCGGCCGGTGGTCGAGTCCGCGCTGCGCGCCAGCGGCCTGCTCAAGGACTGATCCATCTTTACCTTGCCGTTGGCGAACGCCGGCAACCTTTTGCCCTGGCTGCGCTCTGAAACTGCGGGCGCCGCGGCCGCCCATCGATTGAGTTAGATATTCCAAGAAGGAAGACGACGTTGAACACCATTTCGCGATTCGCACTGCTGGCCCTTGTGGCCAGCCTCGCCGCCTGTTCGGTGCTCGAGACCGACAAGATCGACTACAAGAGCGCCGGCAAGGCCCCCACCCTCGAAGTGCCACCCGACCTGACGCAGCTGTCGCGCGACAACCGCTATGCGGTACCGGGCGGTGCGGTCACGGCCAACACGTACCAGGCCGGCCTGGCCAATGCGCCCGGGCTTCCGACCGCGCTCACCAACATTGGCGACGTGCGCATGGAGCGCTCGGGCTCGCAGCGCTGGCTGGTCATCAACCGGCCCGCAGACCAACTCTGGGATCCCGTCAAGGACTTCTGGCAGGAGAGCGGCTTCCTGATCACCACCGAGCAGCGCAACCTCGGCATCATGGAAACCGACTGGGCCGAAAACCGCGCCAAGCTTCCGCAGGACATCATCCGCGGGACTCTGGGCAAGCTGGTCGAGTCGATGTATTCGACCGGCGAGTTGGACCGCTTCCGCACGCGCATGGAGCGCACGCCCAACGGCACGGAGATCTTCATCAGCCACCGGGGCATGCAAGAGGTCTACAGCAGTTCGCGTCAGGACCAGACGGTCTGGCAGCCCCGCCCCAGCGACCCCGAACTCGAGACCGAATTCCTCCGCCGCCTGATGGTGAAGCTCGGCGTCTCGCAAGAGCAATCCAAGGTGATCGCCGCGGCTGGCGCACCCGTGCAGACCGCTCGCGTCGCCAACGTCGGCGGCCAGCCGGTGGTGCAGATCAGCGAAGGCTTCGAGCGTGCATGGCGCCGTGTCGGCCTGGCACTGGACCGCACCGGCTTCACCGTCGAAGACCGTGACCGCGCGGCGGGTACCTACTTCGTTCGCTACGTGCCGCCGAACCCCAACAAGAGTGACCCTGGCTTCTTCGGCAAGCTGTTCACGTTCGGCTCGGGCAAGACCGAGGCGCCGCTCAAGTTCCGCATCCTGGTCAAGGGCCAGGGCGATGCGAGCAGCACGGTGTCGGTGCTCGACGGCAACGGCGCGCCGGACACTTCTGCGAACGCGCAGCGGATCGTCCAAGTCATCGCCGACGATTTGAAGTAAGGCCTTTCCGGTGCTGCGCTTCCGCAGTCTGGGCAGCGGCAGCACCGGCAACGCCACGCTGGTCGAAGCGACCAGCGGCGGGCGGACTTCGAGGCTGCTGATCGACTGCGGCTTCACACTGCGTCACCTCGACGCCCGCCTCGCCCGGGCGGGCCTCGTGGCCTCGGACATCGACGCCATCTTCATCACGCACGAGCACGGCGATCACATCGGTTGTGCGCACGCACTTTCGCGACGCGCGCGCATTCCGGTGTGGATGAGCGAAGGTACGTGGCTGGCAACTGGCGGGCGCGATTTCGAGGGACGCGTGCATCTCGCACGAGACGGTCTCGACATCCAGGTCGGCGATCTCCTGCTTCAACCGTTCACGGTCCCTCACGATGCGCGCGAGCCGCTGCAATTGCGCTGCACCGACGGCGATCGCAGCCTCGGGGTTCTGACCGATCTCGGGCACGCCACGCCGCATGTGCTGGGCCGCCTGATGGGGCTCGATGCCCTGCTGCTCGAGTTCAATCACGACGGCGACATGCTCGCGGGTTCGGCGTACCCTCCTTTTCTCAAGCAGCGCGTGGGCGGCAACTACGGCCATCTCTCCAACGCGGCGGCTGCGGCGATCGCGAAGGCGGTGCTGCACTCCGGCTTGCGCCACGTGCTGGGCGCGCATTTGAGCGAGCAGAACAACCGGCCAGAGATCGTGCGCCGCGTGATGGCCGAAGCGCTGGGTTCAAATCAGGACGAAATGCTCACCGCCACTGCCGCAGACGGCTCGCCATGGCTCGACCTCTGAGCGCATGAAAAAGGCCGCCTGAAGGCGGCCCGTATTGGTGGTACCCGAAGCTCAAGGCTTGGCCGGAGGTGTCTCTGCCTGCTTCTTGGCCGCTTCGGTCGCGGCATTGGCCGCGTCGAGTGCAGACTGTGCGCCCGGGGAAGGCGTTGCGGAAGCAGGCGCTGCCGGCGCGGGTGCTGGCGCCGCAGGCGGGGTGACTACGACGGGCGCGGGTGCGACCACGGCCGGCGGCTCTTCCTTCTTGCCGCATGCGGTCAGCGCGGCAGCGGCAATCAGCGAAGCAATCAATACAGACTTCTTCATTACAGGGCTCCTTTGGATGAAGGTCTCAAAGAAAAAATTCTAGACCTGCACCCTCCGCAGAATATGTATTGCGGTGCGATTCGCGGCATTGGCTTACAAGCCCAGGGTCGATGCCGGAAAGGCCGGCCGCGCATGCCGCAGGCATTCATCGAGGCGCTCCCGCAACGCGCGCCGGCCCTCGGGCTCGCTTCCACAGACTCCGCGACCATGATCGACGTCGATGCGATGCAGGAACCATGACGGTGTCCAGATCGCGCTCGGCACCTCCGGCAGGCCGGGTCCGTCGCAGGCGCGGCATTCGACAATGTGGCTCCACATGCGCCGCCAGTGAACAAAGCGTGCATGTTCGCGCTCGAAGACACCGAATCGCTGCGCCAGCAACACGAAGCGGCGCCCCGCCGCCGACCAGGCCTGAAGCGCATCGACGATGGCACGTTCGCCCAACGGCCAGTCGTCGAATTCAGGGTCGCTCAGGACGATTTCTCGCCAGTTCTGCCGCGCAGCGGCCGAAAGCGCCGTCTGCAGATGCGCGCGAAACGCATGGCGTCCATCGAATGGGCCGTCGGGCAATGCGGCAGCGGGAAAGTCATTCGGCATGTACCCACCCCGCTTCACACCAATCGCTCAGGAGCGCCAGCGCGTCATCGCTCGCGCGCGCAAGATCGCGTGGCCCGAGCCCTCGCTGATCCGCGAGACGTCGCATGAGCTTGGCATCGCGACCAGAGGCACGAAAGCTCTCGCCGTTGATGTAGAGATGGCGCTCGTCGTAGAGCATGCGCGTGCGGCGGTCAAGGGCGACGGCGTTCAGTTGGGATGGCGCTTCACCCTGGTCGAACCAGACCGTCGGCTTGGGCTCGGTCATCGATTCGCCGAGCGCACGGTCGATGATGTCGCCGTCGCGCATGGCGGACAGTACGGCCTCGCGGGCAAAGGCCTGCAAGGCAGACGGCATCGCCGCCGGTGTGTCGAGCGCGGGCTGCGCCGGATCGCGATAGTGCACGGCGGCTTGTGCTGCCGCGTCCTCCACGGCTTCGGCCTGGGCCTCTGCGATACGTGCGAGCAGGTCCGCGCCGAGCGGCGCAGCGGCCGGGGAGCGAAGGCCGATCGAATAGGTCATGCAGTCATCGCCCTCTGCCACTCCATCGTGCGCGTAGCGCGGCGGCAGATAGAGCATGTCCCCGGCTTCGAGCACAAAGCTTTGCTCGGGCTCGAACTGCGCGAGGATCTTGAGCGGGACATGGGGCTGGAGGCGCAGATCGCGCTGCTTGCCGATCGACCAGCGTCGTCGCCCCTGCGCCTGCAGCAGGAACACGTCGTAACTGTCGAAATGCGCGCCGACGCCACCGGCGTCGCTGGCGTAGCTGATCATCACGTCGTCGAGCCGGGCATCGGGAACAAATCGGAACTGCTGCAACAATTCGTGCACGCCTTGGTGATGCAGGTCGACACCCTGAACCAGCAGCGTCCAGCCGGGTTGCTTGAGAGACGGCAGCGCTCGGCGCGCGAACGGGCCGTGCTTGAGCGTCCAGCCCGACTTGCCATGCCGGATGAGGCGAGATTCGACCTCTTCACGCGCCGCCAAGTCGAACAGTTCTGGTCGCGCAATCGGTGGCACCATCGCGGGCACGGCCTGGCGAACCAGCAGTGGCTTCTTTTGCCAGTGGCGGCGCATGAACTGTTGCGCGCTCAGTCCACCGAGCAAGGTCAAGGGTTGATCAATCTCCATGGGAGAATTCTGCAATGGAAATCTCTGAACAATGCGTGGTCGGCCTGACCTGGACGCTGAAAGACACGCTGGGCGAAGTCCTGGACGTGCTCGACGATCCCGTGGAATTTCTGGTCGGCGGCGACGATCTCTTCGAGGCCATCGAGGCCGCCCTCATGGGCCATGGCCCCGGCGCCCGGGTGCAACTTCAACTCGAACCCGAGCAGGCTTTCGGCGACTTCAACGACCAGTTGCTCTTTCTCGAGCCCCGCACCCTCTTCCCCGAAGGCACGGAGGAAGGCATGACTTTCGACGGCGCCGCGTTGCCGCAAGGCGTGAACCCGGATATGCCCAAGGATGTGCTCTACACGGTGAGTGAAATCTATCCGGATCATCTGGTGCTGGACGGCAACCACCCGCTGGCTGGCATCGCGATCCGGCTGGACATGACCGTGAAGTCGGTGCGCGAGGCGACTGAAGAAGAGATCGGGCGCGGCACGGCAGGCACGGGCTTTTTCAAGGTGCCGCCCACGGCGCCCGGCAACGACCTGCTGCACTGAATCCCTCCAAGCTCGCATGAAAAAGCCGGGCATTGCCCGGCTTTTTCACCGTTGCTGCGTCGCGATCAGAAGCGCGAGATCTGTCCGTTGTCTATGCGGACGCGATCGCCAATGCGCAGGTCGCCGGGGGTCGGCACGTCGAATGCGCGATAGCCGCCGTTGTCCGTCTGGATGGAGACGCGGAAGCTTTCATAGGCGCGCGGGCCGCTGCGATTGGCCTCGACGCTGTTGCCCAGCAAGGCACCGCCGACTACGCCCAGCGCGGTGGCCGCCGTGCGGCCGTTGCCGCTGCCGATCTGGTTGCCCAGCACACCGCCGAGCAAGCCGCCGGCGATTGCACCGCCGCCCGTCGTGGGGGTGCCCGCGGTCTGGCTGCGGATGACCTCGATGTTGGCCACGCGACCGTATTCGACGTAGGGCCCCTGCGCGACCGGCTGCACCGGCTGGTATGGATAGTGGGTCGTCTGATAGACCGGTGCTGGCGCCACGCAGGCGGTCAACGTGGCGAGGGCCAGAAGCGAAGCGGTGACGGAAAGCGAACGAATGGAGATTTTCATGATGTAGTTCCTCGAAACGGCACGGCCCATGCGCGCCCTGCATGTGGATCAACGCAGCGCAGGCGCGCGCGATGACCTTGAACACATGTTGAAACCTTCGACGCGCAACCGCGTCTGTGGTTCCATTCTTTACGCGTGGGCACGCCTTGTGCGCCGATGAAGGACCGGGCCTACAGCGGCGCCTTCACCAAGGCCTTTCAGTGCTTGCCGGTCGAACCGTAGCCGCCCTCGCCGCGCTCGCTGGGCGGGAACTCGGCCACGACATTGAATTGCGCCTGAACGACCGGAACGATCACCAGTTGGGCCAGCCGCTCCATTGGCTGCAGCACGAAAGGCGTGTCGCTGCGGTTCCACGCGCTGACCTTGAGCTCGCCCTGGTAGTCGCTGTCGATCAGGCCGACCAGGTTGCCGAGAACGATGCCGTGCTTATGGCCCAGCCCCGAGCGCGGCAGGATCATGGCCGCAAAGCCGGGATCGGCCAGATGGATCGCGATGCCCGTTCCCACCAGTTGCCATGCATTCGGTTCCAGCGTGATGGGCGCATCGAGACAGGCCCTCAGGTCCAGTCCGGCACTGCCGGGGGTTGCATAGGCCGGCAGTTGGTCCTGCATGCGGGGATCGAGGATTCGAACGTCGACTTTCACTGATTGCGCCTTTGGTATTGCGATGGCTGTTGATTCATGGGTGGAGCCCGGCCGGCAAACGGGCCGCGATCTCCGCGACCAGCTCGCGCGCCAGCGTGAGCTTGGGGGCGCGCGGCAGCTCCCGCACGCCCTTGGCATCGACCAGCAACAGGCTGTTGTGGTCCTGCCCGAAGGTCAGAGGCCCGATGTTGCCGACCAGGAGCGGAATGCCCTTGCGCTCGCGCTTGGCCTTGGCATGTTCCGCGAGGTTTTCGCTTTCGGCTGCGAAGCCCACGCAGAACAACTGACCGCCCTTGGCACGCGGGCCCTGGGCGACGGTCAGCAGGATGTCCTCGTTTTCGACGAACTGCAGCGCCGGCGGCTTGCCGGTGCCGTCCTTCTTGATCTTCTGCTCGCTGTGCGCGGCCGGGCGCCAGTCGGCAACGGCAGCCGTCGCGATGAAGATCGAGGCGCTCTGAACCGAATGCAGCGTCGCTTCGAGCATCTGCTGCGCCGACAGCACGTCGACGCGGCGCACGCCTCGCGGCGTCGGCAGGTGCACGGGTCCGGCCACCAGCGTGACTTCGGCGCCGGCATCGCGTGCGGCGCGTGCAACGGCAAAGCCCATCTTGCCGGACGAGTGGTTGGTGATGCCGCGGATCGGATCGAGCGCCTCGAAGGTCGGCCCCGCCGTCACGACCACGTGCTGGCCCGCCAGCACCTTGGGCTGGAACTGGGCAATGACTTCGTCCAGCAGTTGATCGGCTTCGAGCATGCGGCCGTCGCCCGTCTCGCCGCAGGCCTGCCAGCCATTGCCCACGCCCAGTACCCGGGCGCCATCGGCATCGACCTGCCGCAGGTTGCGCTGCGTCGCTGGATGGCTCCACATCTCGCGGTTCATGGCCGGCGCGATGAGCAAGGGCACCCGGTCCACCGGCCGGGCCAGGCACATCAGGCTCAGGAGTTCGTCGGAGCGCCCCTGCACGAGCCGCGCGATGAAATCGGCGCTGGCAGGCGCAAGCACGATCGCATCGGCTTCACGGCTCAGGTTGATGTGGGGCATGTTGTTGACCTCGCGCACGTCCCATTGCGAGGTGTAGACCGGACGCCCGGACAGCGCCTGCATCGTCACCGGCGTGATGAACTGCATGGCCGCCTCGGTCATCACGACCTGTACGGTAGCGCCGGCCTTGACCAACAGCCGGCAGAACTCCGCCGACTTGTAGCAGGCGATGCCCCCCGTGAGCCCCAAAACAATGTGTTTGCCGCCAAGTTCTTGCATGGCCGGCAGTGTAAAGGGGCAAGTGCCCCCACCTATAATCCCTATTTCCCACTTCCCGGACCTGCACGTTCGGAACTGGCATGACCAAATTCGTCTTCGTCACCGGTGGTGTGGTGTCTTCCCTGGGCAAGGGAATCGCCTCCGCCTCGCTCGCCGCGATCCTCGAGTCGCGCGGCCTCAAAGTCACCCTCATCAAGCTGGACCCGTACATCAACGTCGACCCCGGCACGATGTCACCGTTCCAGCACGGCGAAGTCTTCGTCACCGACGACGGCGCCGAAACCGACCTCGATCTCGGCCACTACGAGCGCTTCATCACGACGCGCATGCGGCGCGCCAACAACTTCACGACCGGCCAGATATACAAGTCCGTGCTCGAGAAGGAGCGCCGTGGCGACTACCTCGGCAAGACGGTGCAGGTGATCCCGCACATCACCAACGAGATCCAGGAATACGTCAAGCGCGGCGCCGGCATCGGCACGTCGCACGAAGTCGACGTGGCGATCGTCGAGATCGGCGGCACGGTCGGCGACATCGAGTCGCTGCCCTTCCTCGAAGCCGTGCGCCAGATGAGCTTGCGCATGGGCCCCAACAATTCGGCCTTCGTGCATCTGAGCTACGTGCCGTGGATCGCCGCGGCCGGAGAACTCAAGACCAAGCCGACACAGCACACGGCGCAGAAGCTGCGCGAGATCGGCATCCAGGCCGACGCCCTGCTGTGCCGCGCCGACCGGCCCATCCCCGACGACGAGCGCGCCAAGATCTCGCTCTTCTCCAACGTGCCCGAGTGGGGCGTGATCTCGATGTGGGACGTCGACACCATCTACAAGGTGCCGCGCATGCTGCACGAACAGGGCCTCGACGGCCTGATCTGCGACAAGCTGCGCATCAACACGCCGCCGGCCAAGCTCACTCGCTGGGACGACCTGGTCTACGAGGTCGAACATCCGCAGAAGGAAGTGAGCATCGCGATGGTCGGCAAGTACGTCGACCTGTCCGACAGCTACAAGTCGCTGAACGAGGCACTGCGGCACGCCGGCATGAAGAACCACGCCCGCGTGAAGATCGAGTACATCGACTCCGAAACCATCACGCGCGAAGACGTCGCCCGGCTGGGCAAGTACGACGCGATCCTCGTTCCGGGCGGCTTCGGCCAGCGCGGCGTCGAAGGCAAGATCTCGGCGGCACGTTTCGCCCGCGAAACGAAGGTGCCGTACCTCGGAATCTGCCTCGGCATGCAAGTCGCAACCATCGAGTACGCCCGCAATGTGGCCGGCCTGAAGAATGCCAACAGCACCGAGTTCGACCCACAGACGCCCTGCCCCGTGATCGCGCTGATCACCGAGTGGAAGGACAGCGATGGCACGGTCAAGGTCCGCGACGAGAAGTCCGACCTCGGCGGCACGATGCGCCTCGGTGCGCAAAGCTCGGACGTGGCGCCAGGCACCCTGGCCCACAGCATCTACGGCGACGTCGTGACCGAACGGCACCGCCATCGCTACGAGGCCAACGTCAACTACCTCGACGAACTGCGCCGCGCGGGCCTGGTGATTTCGGCGCTCACCCAGCGCGAGCACCTGACGGAAATCGTCGAACTGCCGCAGAACGTACACCCGTGGTTCATGGGTGTGCAGTTCCACCCTGAATTCAAGTCGACGCCCTGGAGCGGCCATCCGTTGTTCAACGCGTTCATCAAGGCGGCGCTCGAGCATCAGAATGCGGACACGGACAAGAAGGCTTTGAAGGTGGTGGCATGAAGTTGTGCGGATTCGATATCGGGCTGGACAAGCCCTTCTTCCTGATCGCGGGTCCTTGCGTGGTCGAGTCCGAGCAGTTGCAGATGGACACGGCCGGCACGCTGAAGGAAATCACCTCCTCGCTCGGCATCCCCTTCATCTTCAAGAGCAGCTTCGACAAGGCCAACCGCTCGTCGGGCACCAGCTTTCGCGGCCCCGGCCGTGACAAGGGCCTGGACATCCTTGCCAAGGTCAAGCGCGAGTTGGGCCTGCCGGTGCTTACCGATGTGCACACCGAGGACGACATCACGGCAGCCGCCCAGGTGGTCGACGTGCTGCAAACGCCGGCTTTCCTCTGCCGGCAGACCGATTTCATCCGCGCGGTGGCGCAGTCGGGCAAGCCGGTCAACATCAAGAAGGGCCAGTTCCTCGCGCCGCACGACATGAAGAACGTGATCGACAAGGCGCGTGCGGCGGCCAAGGAAAAGGGTCTGCCGGAAGACAGCTTCATGGCCTGTGAACGCGGCGCGAGCTTCGGCTACAACAACCTCGTCTCTGACATGCGCTCGCTGGCGATCATGCGCGAGACGGGCGCGCCGGTGGTCTTCGACGCCACGCACTCGGTGCAGCTGCCCGGCGGCCGGGGGACGAGTTCCGGCGGCCAGCGCGAGATGGTGCCCGTGCTGTCGCGTGCCGCCGTCGCGGTGGGTGTGGCCGGCCTGTTCATGGAAACCCACCCTGACCCGGCCAAGGCGCTCAGCGACGGCCCCAACGCCGTGCCGCTCAAGCACATGAAGGCGCTGCTCGAGACGCTGCTCGCGCTCGACAGCGTCACCAAGAAAAACGCATTCCTAGAGGACATTTTTCAGCAATGACCAGTGCCTACATCATCGCCAACGTCGAAGTCACGAATCCGACGCAGTATGAGGAATACAAGAAGTGGTCCACCGAGGCCATGAAGGCGCACGGCGCCGAAGTCTGCGTGCGCGGCGGCAAGGTCGAAGTGCTCGAAGGCGACTGGAATCCCCAGCGTCTCGTGATCCTCAAGTTCCCGACCGTCGAGGCCGCGAAGAAATTCAACGACTCCCCCGAATACGGCAAGGCCCGCGCTTCGCGCCAGGGCGCAGCGATCATGCGCATGATCGTGGTCGAAGGTGTCTAGCAGGCTCCCCCCCAACCAACAGCCCGGCGGAGCCGGTTCTGCGGTATCTCGCGAATGGGGAGTGGCATGATTTGGATATTGAGTGATTACCAGGTTTTTTTCGGAGCAAGAGAACAATGAGTGCAATCGTTGACATCGTCGGGCGTGAAATCCTCGACAGCCGCGGCAACCCCACCGTCGAGTGCGACGTGCTGCTCGAATCGGGCACCATGGGCCGCGCGGCCGTTCCCTCGGGCGCATCGACCGGCTCGCGCGAAGCGATCGAACTGCGCGACGGCGACAAGAGCCGCTATCTCGGCAAGGGCGTCCTCAAGGCCGTCGAGAACATCAACACCGAGATCTCCGAGGCCGTGCTGGGTCTCGACGCCAGCGAGCAGGCGTTCCTCGACCGCACGCTGCTCGACCTCGACGGCACGGACAACAAGGCACGCCTGGGCGCCAACGCTACCCTGGCCGTGTCGATGGCCGTGGCTCGCGCTGCTGCCGAGGAATCGGGCCTGCCGCTGTACCGCTACTTCGGCGGCATGGGCGGCATGCAGCTGCCGGTGCCGATGATGAATGTCATCAATGGCGGCGCACACGCCAACAACAGCCTGGACCTGCAGGAATTCATGATCATCCCCGTGGGCGCGAAGAGCTTCCGCGAGGCCGTGCGCTATGGCGCCGAAGTGTTTCACGCGCTCAAGAAGATCCTGGGCGACCGCGGCATCAGCACCGCCGTGGGCGACGAAGGCGGCTTCGCACCGAGCGTCGAGAGCCACGAAGCCGCGATCCAGTTGATCCTCGAAGCCATCGACAAGGCCGGCTACACCGCCGGCGAACAGATCGCCCTGGGCCTGGACTGCGCCGCGAGCGAGTTCTACAAGGACGGCAAGTACGTGCTTTCCGGCGAGAACCTCAGCCTCACCGCCGAAAGCTGGACCGACATGCTCGCGACCTGGGTCGACAAGTACCCGATCATCAGCATCGAGGATGGCATGCACGAAGGCGACTGGGACGGCTGGAAGCACCTGACCGAGCGCCTCGGCAAGCGAGTGCAGCTGGTCGGCGACGACCTGTTCGTGACCAACACGAAGATCCTGCAGGAAGGCATCGACAAGGGCATCGCCAATTCGATCCTGATCAAGATCAACCAGATCGGCACACTGACCGAGACTTTCGCCGCCATCGAGATGGCCAAGCGCGCGGGATACACCGCCGTGATCAGCCACCGTTCGGGCGAGACCGAGGACAGCACCATCGCCGACATCGCCGTGGGCACCAACGCCGGCCAGATCAAGACCGGCTCGCTGTCGCGCTCGGACCGCATCGCCAAGTACAACCAACTCCTGCGCATCGAGGAAGACCTCGGCGACGTCGCGTCGTACCCGGGTCGCGCCGCTTTCTACAACCTGCGCTGATCTCCCCGGATCAGGCGCCATGCGATCACGCATCGTCCCGATCATCCTGGTCCTCCTGCTGCTGATCCTTCAGTGGCAGCTCTGGACCGGGCGCGGCAGCGTGCGCGAGGTCGCACAGCTGCAGGAGAAGCTGGCGGACCAGAAGGAAGCCAATTCCCGCGCCGCCTTGAACAACGAACGTCTCGCCAACGAGGTCAACGACCTCAAAGAGGGTCTGGAGATGGTCGAGGAACGTGCCCGGCAGGAGCTCGGCATGGTCAAGCCCAACGAAGTCTTCGTGCAGATCACGCGCTGAATGACTTCGATCTCGGCGGCCCCATGACGCCCGATCTCCCCGCTGGCTGCGTCATCGCGCTGCTCGGCGCCCACGGCACCGGAAAGACCAAACTCGCGAACGCGCTCGCAGCGCGGATCTTGCAGCGCGGCATCGTGGCCACCCTGGTGGCGGACGTCTCGCACGAATGGCGAGTGCGCGAGCGGCGCAGTCCGAACGCCGTCGAACTGGCGGCTATCGCCCGCGAACAGACCCGACTCATCGCATCCGCGGCCGAACAGGGGGTGGTCGTGGCCGACACGACGGCCCTGACGCCAGCGGTTCACAACGACATCCTCTTCAACGACGACGCGCTGTATGCGAATGCACTGACGGCACACCGCGGCTATGCGATCACGCTGCTCATGGCGCTCGACCTGCCGAGCAGCATCGAGGAGGAGCAACGCGACCGGGTGGACGCATCGTTGCGCGCAGCCTTCGCCCGCTCGGGAACGCCCTACTCCGTGATCCATGGACGTGGCTCGGAGCGACTCGCCAATGCATGGAACGCCATCAACGCGAGCGCGGAAGCCGCGGGAAATGCGTCGAGCAGGGGCCGCATCGGCGGCGACCAGCGGCCCTGGTTCTGGCCATGCGACAAATGTTCCGATCCCGCGTGCGAGCACAGGCTGTTCAGCGACTTGGTGGCCCGGCGCCCTTAGTGCAGAAGACACCACAAGACCCCATGGCAAGTCCATCGCTACTCAAACTCAAAGTCCAGATAGCGGCTTTCCTGGCCGTGACATGCTTCGTATGCGCGTCGGCACGAGCCGCACCGGCCACCGTGACCGTCGAGAACCAGACGCGCCCCACCGCTTGCGCCGAGGAGGACAACGTGTCCATGACCCTCAGCGGCCGGAATATTGCCCGCTTCCGGGTCGAAGCGCTGCAACCAATCTACCTGGCCGACATCAAGGCCGACATCACCGCGCCCGACTTTTCCAACTGCAACTTCGACGGCGGCGCGCATCCCACGGACCCGAGCTACCCCTTCAAGCCGCGCCGCGTCGTATTCCACGACGGCAAGGATTGGATGATCGTCGGCATCACGCTGCCCAGCTTCTGGCGGCCGCACCGGGTGCCGGTGCGTGTCGGCAAGCGAGTGGAGGATGACATCCATCTGCTGCAGGTCTATGCGAAGAAGCCCGGTGCCAAGCCGCTCGAAGCGCTGGTGATGTATCCGGCCGACGGCTACTGGCGCCTCAAACCGCTCCCGCCAGCGCGCTTCGGCGACGGCGTCTACGGCTCGTCCTTCTTGATGGGGCGGGTCGGGACGGACGGCCGGCCGGTGGTCAACATCGCATCGATCGACGTCAGTATGAGGCCACTCGCCTTTCGCGTTCGCTTCGTCGGCGGCGGCCGTGTCGACGTGAAGGTCGCGGAGATCAGCGAGAAACGCACTGCGCTCAATGTGTCCCTGAAGCCGCCGACGCGGGGCGACCAGCCCTTCGCGATGCTGCGCTCGATGTACGTGACCGCCGACAACGCGGACATGAGCGCGGTGAGCTGGCGGGCGACGCCCACTTCTGCTCTGCAGACGCGGGAGCTGCCTTCGGTCTCCACGCTCGAGGCGGCACAGGTCCGCTTCGGCCGCACAGTGCCTTCGCGCCACAACACCAGCGCACCGGACATCCGGTTCAGCGCCTTCGAGGCCGGGACGAGACGCTCCGCGCCCCAGCCATGAAGGTTGAACCGCCCTACTGCACCACCGCCGTACCCGGCATCTGATCCCCCGGCGCGGTAAATATCTGCGCGGCATCGACCGCATCGAAGCGGTACTGCTTGCCGCAGAAGTCGCAACCGACCTCGATGTCGCCACGCTCGGCAAGGATGCTCTCCGCTTCTTCCACGCCAAGCCCACGGATCATGTTCGCGACCCGCGTGCGCCCGCAGGTGCATGCGAAATGCGGTCCAAGCAAGCCGGCCTGCGGCTCGAAGCGCAGCAGTTTCTCTTCCCAGAAAAGACGACGCAGGATGGTGTCCACATCCAGTGTCAGGAGTTCGTCGCGCGTCAGGCTCGAGGCAAGAATGGAAATGCGGTTGTAGTCCTCGTTGCGGCCGATCTCGTCCTCGTTGGACTGGTCATGATCGCTGCGGGATGTGCCTTCGAGGTTGGCTTCACCCTTGACCGGCAGGCGCTGGATCAGGAGGCCTGCAGCCACCTTGTCGTCGGCCGCAAGGACCAGCGTCGTATCGAGCTGCTCGCTTTGCAGCATGTAGTGCTGCAACACGTCGCTGAGCTTGTCGAGCTTTTCGCCGCGGTCGCCGAACAGCGGCACCACGCCCTGGTACGGCTGCTGGCCCGGGAGCTTGTCCTTGGGGTCGAGCGTGATCGCGCAGCGGCCCTTGTTCTTGACGTTGACCATGTCGGGCAGACGCGCATCGGCGGCGAGCTCACCCACCACCTTGGCGGTGGCGCGCAGGCTCAGATCGGGCTTCACTTCGGCGACCGCGATCTTGACCGGGCCGTCGCCAAAGATCTGAAGGATGAGCGCGCCGTTGAACTTGATGTTGGCCTGCATCAGCGTGGCCGCGGCCGTCATCTCGCCCAGCAACTCTGCCACCGGGGCCGGATAGGCGCCGGTGCCTGTATTGGACGCACGGCGCGCCAGGATTTCCTGCCAGGCATCGGTCAGTCGCACGATCATGCCGCGCACAGGCAGGCCGTCGAACAGGAACTTGTGCAACTCGCTCAATTGAGACTCTCTCTCCCGCCCTTTCAGGCGATTTTCTTGAGGCCTTTCGCGAAGCGACGGCCGTTTTCCACATAGTGCTCGGCGCCATGCCGCAGCTTCGCGGCGGCGGCATCGTCGAGCGTGCGCACCACCTTCGCCGGCGATCCGATGATGAGCGAGTTGTCAGGAAACTCCTTGCCCTCGGTCACGACGCTGCCGGCGCCAACGATGGAATTGCGGCCGATCTTCGCGTTATTCAAGATCACCGCCTGGATGCCGATGAGCGAGTTGTCACCGATCGTGCAGCCGTGCAGCATGACCTGATGGCCGATCGTCACGTTGTCGCCGATGGTCAGCGGGCAGCCGGGGTCGGAATGGAGCATCGACAGATCCTGCACGTTGCTGTTGCGCCCGAGGCGCATCGCCTCGTTGTCGCCCCGCAGCACCGCGCCGAACCAGACGCTCGCGTTCTCGGCGAGCACCACGTTGCCCATGACCTGAGCGCTATCGGCGACCCATGCGCCTTCGCCGAGTTGGGGTGCCACGCCGTCGAGTTCGTAAAGGGCCATCGCGATGTCTCCAGAGGTCGAAAACTAGAATTGTAGGGATGCACCCCCGCCTTGGCGCCCTGGCCGCACTGCGCCTCACCGATACCGACCTCAAGGTGGCCGCGACGCACGCCACGGTCGCGCAATCCATCCTGCACCCGATGCCCACGGAGCCCATCCGCACGGAAGGCGACGAAGCCGGCGTCCCTGGCCGCCCCGAGCGTCCGCTGCGCGTCTCCGCCACCGAAGTCGAGAAGCGCTCGCCGTTCACGACGGAAGGCCGCGCCGCGCTGATCCATTCGATCTGCCATATCGAGTTCAATGCGATCAACCTCGCCCTGGACGCGGCCTGGCGCTTCGACGGCATGCCCGAGGCCTACTACCGCGACTGGCTGCGCGTGGCCGACGAGGAGGCCCAGCACTTCATGCTGCTGCACGACCATCTTCGTGGCATGGGCTGGAGCTACGGCGATTTCACCGGCCATGACGGCCTGTGGAACATGTGCGAGAAGACCAAGGACGACGTGGTCGCCCGCATGGCCTTGGTGCCTCGCACCCTCGAAGCGCGCGGTCTGGACGCGACGCCGCTGATCCAGGCCAAGCTGCGCCGCGTGAACACGCCGGACGCGCTGGCCGCTTGCGCGATCCTCGACATCATCCTGCGCGACGAAGTCGGACATGTGGCTATCGGCAACCGCTGGTACCGCTGGCTGTGCGAGCGCCAGGGCCTCGACCCGATCGCACACTACCGCGTGCTGTACCGGCGGCACGAGGCGCCGCGCCTGAAGGCTCCATTCAATCTGGAGGCCCGTGCGCGGGCCGGCTTCACGAACGAAGAGTTGCAGGCCTTGACGGCTCATTCCCGCGGGGAAAACTGACGCCGCGACACCACCATCTTCGGCGAGAAACGCTGCAGCACATCACCGTGCTGGTTCTTCGTCTCGCAACGCATCACGACCATCCCGCGCCCCGGCTTCGAGCGCGACGGGATCACCTCCACCACTTCGCTCTCGACGCGCAGCACGTCGCCCGGCCGGGTCGGCTTGGGCCAGTGGATCTCGCCGCCCGAGCCGATCACGCCATCGGCCAGCGGCATGCCACTGGTCACGAGCAGCCGCATCGTGATCGCCGCCGTATGCCAGCCGCTCGCCGCCAGACCCTGGAAAAAAGTGTTCTTGGCGGCTTCCGGATCCAGATGGAAAGGCTGCGGATCGAAGCGCTGCGCGAACTCGATGATCTGTGCCTCATCGAGCGCGTGCAATTCGCTGACGAAGCGATCGCCGGCCTTCAGGTCTTCGAGATAAAGGTTGCGCTGGAAGGTGCCGGGTTCGGTCATATCGATCTCCTGTGCGGCCATGCCAGTGGCCCATGGCGCAATGCGCCTTCCGCGACGCATGAATCCGCTTAGCCGAGGGCCAGGAATGCCGCGGAACCGGCTTGGCCGGGCCTCTGGCATTGCCCCCGGCAGGGGGTTGGCGCAGCGACACGAAGTGCGCGGAGCCTGGGGGCGAGTTTCATCCTACTCGGCCTTGATGCCTGCGGCTCGCACGATGCGGCCGTTGCTCTCGTATTCGCTCGCGATCTCGTTCGCGAATTCTTCGGCGCGACCGCCGGTGGGCACGTTGTCGGTCGACTGCAACTTCGCGCGCAGATCGGGGCTGGCCAGGGCCTTGTTGATCTCGACGTTGTACTTCTCGATCAGGATCGACGGCGTCCCGGCCGGAGCGAACACGCCGAAGAGAGATGAAACGTTGGCCGCGGGATAGCCCAACTCCGACAGCGTCGCCACCTTCGGCAGGTTGTCGAGCCGCTTCGGCGCGCCGACTGCCAGAGGACGCAGCTTCCCGGCCGTGATCTGCGCGGCGACAGTCGGCCCCGCATTGGTCGAGAGAATCTCGAACTGCCCGCCGATCGCGTCGTTGAGCTGCTGGCCTCCCCCCTTGTACGGGATGTGCGTGATATCCACCTTGGCGGCCGCGCGAAGCTGTTCGAGCACCACGTGGCCCAGCGAGGCCTGGCCCGATGTCGCCCAACGCACTGCACCTGGCCTTGCCCTCGCATCGTCGAGCAATGACTGGAAATCGCGAGTCCCGGTCGCCGGCGTTGCCAGCAGCAACACCGGCGAATACATGACGCTGACCACTGGAGCGATGTCCTTCAGCGGATCGAAAGGCGACTTGCCGAGATGGGGATTCAGCACCAGTGGACTGATGGCGGAGAAGCCCAGCGTCGCGCCGTCGGGCGCGGCCTTGGCGACGGCGTCCATGCCGATCGTCCCGCTCGCGCCCGCCTTGTTCTCGACCACGACCGTGCTGCCGAGCTGCACGGAGAGTTTGTCGGCCAGTGCGCGGGCAATCACGTCACTGACGCCGCCCGCGGGATAGGCAACGACGAGGCGAATCGTTTTCGGTATGACCTGCGCCTGTGAGACGCCGGCGGACAGTGCAAGACCCAGCGCAAGCGCAATGCGGTGCACGGGAAAATTGAAAGACATCGATGCAACTCCTTTCTTGTCAGCCGCGCGGATGGTGCTGCGCATGCAGCTGCTTCAGCCGCTCGCGCGCGACGTGCGTGTAGATGGTGGTGGTGGAAATGTCCGCGTGGCCCAGCAGCAGTTGCACCGCGCGCAAGTCCGCGCCATGGTTGAGCAGGTGCGTCGCGAACGCATGGCGGAGCGTGTGCGGCGACAGCGGCACATGAATGCCGGCCGCCAGCGCGTTCTTCTTCACGATGACCCAGAACATCGCGCGCGTCATCCCCGCGCCGCGATTCGTGACGAAGAGGTCGGCGGTCTGCTGACCATCCAGGATCACGGGACGCGACTCGTGCAAGTAGCGGTCGATCCAGCGCCGAGCCTCGCCTCCGAAAGGCACCAGGCGCTCCTTGCTCCCCTTGCCGAGCACGCGCAGCACGCCATCGTTCAGGCTCATCTCGAACACCTTGAGTTCGACCAGTTCGCTGACGCGAAGCCCGCTCGCGTACATCAGCTCGAGCATGGCGCGGTCGCGCAGGCCCAGCGGCGTATCGACATCCGGCGCGGCGAGCAGGTCGTCGACCTGCTTCTCCGACAGGGTCTTGATCGCTCGCGGCATCTGCCGGGCCGGCGCCAGCCGCAGGCTCGGGTCGGCGGCGATGCGCTGTTCGCGCAGAGCCCATCGGTAGTAGCGCTTGAAAACGGTGAGCCGCCGGTTTGCCGAGGTCGCCTTGCCCTTGTCGGAAAGACGCACGCCCATGTAGGCCTGCAGGTCGTTCTCCTGGGCGGCGTCGAGCACCTTGCCCCGCTCGGCTTTCATCCAATGGGCGAACAGTTCGAGATCGCGGCGATAGGCGGCCAGCGTGTTCTTCGACAGACCGTCCTCGAGCCACAGGGCGTCGATGAAGTCGTCGATTTCGGGCGTTTCGGTGGGCGTTTCGGTGGCCGCGGTCATGCGATGCAAGATAACAAAAAGAAAAAGCCGCCCGGGAGGGGCGGCTTCGAGCGGGAGTGCCGTGATCAGTCGAGCTTGAGCTTCTGCTTGGCCACGACCTGCTTGTAGACCTCGTACTCGGCCTTGATCTGCGCCGCGAACTGCTCGGGCGTGTTCGCCACGACGAGCGAGCCAGTGTCCTCGATGCGCTTGCGCACGGCCGGGTCCTCGACGGACTTCTTGACGCCAGCGTTGATCTTGTCGACCACTTCCTTCGGCAGCCCCTTCGGGCCGAGGATGCCGTAGTAGGCCATGCGGTTCACCGGTTCCAGGCCGACTTCCTTGAAGGTCGGCACGTTGGGCAGCGCGGCGAGGCGCTGGGGCGCCGACACCACGATCGGCACCAGCTTGCCGGTCTGGATGAAGGGCAGCGCCGACGGGATGTTGTCGAACATGATCGGCACCTGTCCAGCCACGACGTCGTTCAGCGCGGGGCCTGCACCGCGATACGGAATGTGGGTGACGAACGTGTTGGTGAGGCTCTTGTAGAGCTCCATCAGCAGATGCCCGATGCCGCCCGTGCCCGAGGTCGCGTACGAATATTTGCCCGGGTTTTTCTTCAGCTCGGCGATGAATTCGGCGTAGTTCTTGGCCGGGAAACTCGGGTGCACCGCGATGATGTTGGGCGTGGCGGCGATGTTGACGATCGGCGTGAAATCGTTGATCGGGTCGTACGGCGTCTTCGGGTTGATCGCCGGATTGGCTGCCGTGCTCGACACTGTCGCGACGCCCAGCTTGTAGCCGTCCGGCGTGGCCCGGGCCGTTTCGGCCGCACCGACGATGCCACCGCCGCCCGCCCTGTTGATGACCACCACGGGCTGGCCCAGCGTCTTGCCCAGCGGTTCGGCGATCACGCGCGCCACGATGTCGGTGGTGCCGCCCGGTGCGAACGGCACCGAAAGTTCGATGGGCTTGTTCGGGTAACCCTGCGCCCAGCTGGACCCTGCGAGCGCGAACAGCGCGGCTGCGCTGGCAAACGCATTCCATTGACGACGTTGCATTTGGATAGCCCTCCTTGGGCCAATAAACGAAAGCCCGGATGCTAACGGGTCGCTCGTCCGTCTACGTCGTGGATTACCCATGCCGCGCGGCGGATATCCTCGAACGGTGAACTATGCGCAGTTGCTCTTCCCCGACTTCTCCCTCATCGCCTGCGGCTGGCTCCTATGCCGCTATACCGCACTTGACCGCCGCGTGTGGAACCAGGTCGAAAGCCTTGTCTACTACTTTCTCTTTCCGGTGCTCCTGTTCCATTCGATCGTGCGCAGCCCGCTCGACTTCGGGGCTACGTCCAACCTGCTGACCGCGGGCGTGGGCGTCGGGCTCAGCGGCATCGCGCTGGCCTACGCCCTGCCCTTTCTGCCGGCGATCGGCGCGCACATCGATCGTCGCGACCACGCGGCCAGCGCGCAGATCGCCTTTCGCTTCAATTCGTTCATCTGCCTCGCCCTTGCCGACCGCGTGGCGGGGCCGGAGGGCCTGCTCATGATCGCGGTGCTGATCGGGGTGTGCGTGCCGATGTTCAACATCGCGGCCGTCTGGCCGATGACCCGGCACGCGCAGACCGGCTTCGTGCGGCAGCTCGCGCGCAACCCGCTGATCATCGCCACCGTGACCGGCCTGATCGCCAACGTGCTGGGCCTCGGCGTGCCCACCTGGCTCGAACCGACGCTCACCCGCATCGGCGCGGCATCGCTCGCGCTGGGGCTGATGGCGGCCGGCGCGGGCATGCAGTTCGCGACCCTCGCGCAAGGCAAGGTGCTGGCGGTATCGGTCCTGGCCATACGGCATCTGGTGCTGCCGCTGATCGGCTGGGGGCTCGCGATCGTGCTGAAGCTGGACCCGGCCCAGGCGGCGGTGCTGATGACCTTTTCTGCCGTGCCCACCGCGTCGAGCGCCTACGTGCTGGCGGCGCGCATGGGTTACAACGGCGCCTATGTGGCGGGGCTTGTGACGCTGTCGACGCTGCTGGGCGTCCTGAGCCTGCCCTTTGCCCTCGCGCTGACACGCTAGTGGGCCACCTTCGCGGCTACCATCTCCCGATGCGCCGCTACCTCCTGGCCGTTGTCGCAGCATCATCGCTGGCGGGCGTGGCGCACGCGCAGGAATACACCCGCTACCAGGGCGGCTGGAACGGCCCCTTCCTGTTCTACGTGGTGCAGCAGGACACGGGCGCGCAAGGACCACCGGAGGTCTATTCGGGCGTGCTGCAGATCGACTTCGACGGCCGGGTGAATGGCAGTGTCCCTGAAGCCACCTGCAGCCTGATGGGGTCGAGCATGGACTACGTGTCGCCCGCGAATGCCTCGCTCGAGCTCACCGTGAGCGGCTGCAAGGACACACGCTTCAACGGCCACTTCAGCGGCAAGCTGATCAACAACCCCACATTGAAATACGCCTCGCTTCGCCTGAGCTCGATGCGCTCGCTGGACTCGGGGACGGCCCAGATCTCAGCCATCATCCGGCACTGAAGGCCAGCGCCCACTCGACGTGCTCGCGCACCAGCGCGCTCGGGTGCTCGCGGCGGGAGGCCAGGGCCGCGCGCGCGCTGTCATCCCCGGCGCGCAGCGCATTGCCGAGCGCGACGGCCACGTTGCGCAGCCATCGCTCGTGACCGATGCGCCGGATCGGACTGCCCTCGGTGTAGCGCAGAAAGTCTTCCTCGCTCCAGGCGAAGAGTTCGCTCAACTGACGCCCGGTAAGGCCGTCGCGCGCATCGAAGTCGGGCAGCGCGCTTTTCTTGGCGAACTTGTTCCAGGGACAGATCAACTGGCAGTCGTCGCACCCATAGATGCGGTTGGCCATCAGCGACCGCAGTTCGACGGGGATCGCCCCCGCATGTTCGATCGTCAGGTACGAAATGCAGCGTCGCGCGTCAAGGCGGTACGGCGCGATGATGGCCTGTGTCGGGCACACGTCGATGCAGGCACTGCAACTGCCGCAATGGGGCGTGACCGGTTGGCTCGGCGGCAACGCCATGTCGACGTAGATCTCGCCGAGGAAGAACATCGAGCCGGCTTCGCGGTCCAGCACCAGCGTGTGTTTGCCGCGCCAGCCTTGGCCGCTGCGCGACGCGAGTTCGGCCTCCAGCACGGGCGCGGAGTCGGTGAAGGCGCGGTGACCGAAGGGTCCGACCTCGCCGGCAATGCGATCCGCCAGTTTGGAGAGGCGCGAGCGAAGGACCTTGTGATAGTCCCGGCCACGCGCGTAGAGCGACACGACGCCCTCGTCCGGCCGCCGAAGGCGTGAGAACTCGATCGCCTGCCAATCGTCGGGCGTGGCCCGTGGAAGGTAGTCCATGCGGGCCGTGATCACCGACACGGTGCCGGGCACCAGTTCCGCCGGCCGCGCGCGCCGCGTGCCGTGGGCGGCCATGTAATGCATGTCACCATGGAATCCCTCGGCCAGCCACTGCATCAGCCCCGGCTCGGCACTCGAGAGGTCGACACCCGCGACCCCGATTTGGGAGAATCCGAGTTCCCGGGCCAAAGCCCGAATCCGAATCACGAGTTGATGTCTGCCGATCACCTGCCGATTGTAGAAACGCACAGCGCCACCTTGGTCTGGCGCACCGAAGACGACACGGACGCGTTGGCATGCGCCCTCGCGCAGTCGCCGGCGCTGCGCGACGCCTTCATCTCGCTGCAAGGCGACCTGGGCGCGGGCAAGACGACCTTCGTGCGCCACCTGCTGCGCGCACTCGGCATCACGGGCCGCATCAAGAGCCCGACCTACGCGGTCGTGGAGCCGCACGAGGCGCCCGACGGGCTCGCCATCTTCCATTTCGACTTCTATCGCTTCAGCGATCCACGCGAATGGGAGGATGCCGGCTTCCGTGACATCTTTGCCGGACCAGGGGTCAAGTTGGCGGAATGGCCCGAAAACGCCGCGGGGCGCATTCCGCTTGCGGACCTCGCTATTAAAATCGAAGCAATGACCGACGACACCCGCACAGTGACTCTTCGCGCGCACACGCAGCGCGGCAGCCGGTTGCTTGCCGACGCCGCATGAGGGCGAGCGGACTGAAGCGACGTGCGCTGCTGCAAGGCGGCAGCATTGCCTTGCTGCTGGGCATCCACGAGATCGCCCAGGGCGCGACCATCGTCGCGGTCCGCGTCTGGCCCGCCTCCGACTACACACGCGTGACCATCGAATCCGATGGCCGGCTGAACTCGCAGCAGCTGGTGGTCGGCAGTCCACCGCGGCTGGCGGTGGACATCAACGGCATCGACCTCAATCCCGCGCTGCGCGAGCTGGTCGGCAAGATCAAGCCTGACGACCCGTACATCAACGGCCTGCGTGTCGGGCAGTTCGCGCCGGGCGTCGTGCGCATCGTCTTCGACCTCAAGCAGGCGGTAGCGCCGCAGGTGTTCTCGCTGGCGCCGGTCGCGGCCTACAAGGACAGGCTAGTGCTGGACCTCTATCCGCAGCAGGCAGCCGATCCGCTGGAGTCACTGATCGCCGAGCGCCTGCGCGACGCGCCGAAAACCGCGGTGGCCGGCGCCGCCTCCTCTTCCGGCGACACACCTGCGCCCTCGCGACCCGGCGCCGAGGCCGCCGACCCGCTCGGCGACCTGATGGCGCAGCAGTCCACCCGTGCGGCACCGCCGGTTTCAGTCACGCAGGCCAATCGCCCGTCGGCACCCGTCGGCCCACTGCCGATTCCCATGCCGCCGCCGGCCGTCAGCGCGCCTCCCCCACCGGCCACTTCCGGGCGCGGCGTCGCCACGGCGAGCCAGACCGACCGCATCATCATCGTCGCGCTGGATCCGGGCCACGGCGGCGAGGACCCCGGCGCCATGGGCCCGAACGGCACGCGCGAGAAGGACATCGTCCTGCAGATCGCCCATCGGCTGCGCGAACGCATCAACGCGAGCAGCGTCAACGGCAACCCGATGCGCGCCTTTCTCACACGCGACGCAGACTTCTTCGTGCCGCTCGGCGTGCGCGTGCAGAAGGCGCGCCGCGTGCAGGCCGACCTGTTCGTGAGCATCCACGCCGACGCCTTCACCACCCCCGAGGCGAAAGGCGCCAGCGTGTTTGCGCTGAGCCAGGGTGGCGCATCGAGCAGTGCCGCGCGCTGGCTCGCGAACAAGGAAAACCAGGCCGACAAGGTCGGCGGCGTGAACGTGGGCAATCACGAAGCGCAGGTGCAGCGCGCACTGCTCGACATGAGCACCACTGCGCAGATCAACGACAGCCTCAAGCTGGGCGGCGCGATGCTGGGCGAGATCCGCGGCATCGGCGCACGCCTGCACAAGGCGCAGGTCGAACAGGCCGGCTTCGCGGTTCTCAAGGCGCCGGACATCCCGAGCGTGCTGGTCGAGACGGCCTTCATCAGCAACCCCGAGGAAGAGGCCAAACTGCGCAGCACGGCCTACCAGGAAGATCTGGCGGATGCATTGATGCGGGGGATTCAACGCTACTTTGCGCAGAATCCGCCGCTGGCGCGCAGCCGGCAGCTGTAAGTCTGTCCGGTAGTCTCGGCGCGAACCTCTCCCCCTCTCACAGCCAGCGCCGCACGCGCTGCTGGTAGGCGGCGTACTCCGCCCCGAACAGCAAGGACAGCGCGCGCTCCTCGCTGGCAATCTGGAACCGTTGGATGTAGAGAGCGAACAGGGGCAACACGGCCAGCGCGAGAAGATCCCAGAGGAAGACCGCCCACGCCAGCAAGTCCAGCAGCAGCCCGAGGTACATCGGGTTGCGCGTCAAGCGGTAGACCCCGCGGGTGACAAGGGCGGATGCCATGTCGGGCGTGAACGGGTTCATCGTGGTTCTCGACTGGTGAAAAGCCCGCATCCCAGCCACGCTGAAGGCCACACCCGCCGCGGCGACCACGATGGCGAAAGTGGCGCGCCACGCGAAAGGGGCCTCCACATCCGGCGGTAGCAGCGATACCAGCCACATCAACAAGGCGGCGGCCAGCGCGACAAGCGGAGGGGGAATCCGATGCTCCAGCACATTCATGAGCGGCCTCTTTGGAAACGGCGGGAACCATCTTGCTCCACGCGCGCCGCGCCTGGCAAAGGGTTCTCTCGCGGCCGCACTCCTTGCGTAGCGGACCTACTCGGCCTCGATTCCCGCGGCTTTCACGATGCGCCCCCACTTCTGCGATTCGCCGGCCTGGAACTTCGCGAGTTCTTCCGGCGAGGTCGTGAATACCTCGGTCCCGGTCGGCTCGTAAAACGCAGCCTTGGCCGCCTCGCTCTTGGCTGCCTTGACCAGCAACTCGTTCAGACGCTTGACGACCGCGGGCGGCGTCTTTGCCGGTGCGTACGCGGCGAACCAGTAGCCCATCTCGTAGCCTTTGACGCCGGCCTCCGAGATCGTCGGCACATCGGGCGCCAGCGGCGAGCGCGTGGCACTTGAAACACCCAGCGCACGCAGCTTGCCGGACTTGACTTGCGGCAGGCCGGTCGCGGTGTCCGTGATCATCATGTTGATCTGGCCGCCGAGCAGGTCCGTCACCGCGAGCGTGTTGCTCTTGTAGGGCACGTGCAGCAGCTTGATGTCGGCCATCTGCTGCAGCAGCTCGCCCGCCATGCGGCTCGACGAACTGCCGCTTCCGAAGCTGTACTTGCCCGGCTCTTTCTTCGCGAGCGCTACGAATTCCGCAACTGTCTTGGCGGGGAAAGAGGGGTTGACCACCATGATCTGGCCGCCCTTGCCCAGCGCGGCGATCGGCGCGTAATCCTTCACCGGGTCGTAGGGCAGCTTCTTGAAGAGGTGCTCGTTGGCCGCGTGCGTGGTGTTGGTGGTGATCAGCACGGTGTAGCCGTCGGCCGGCGCCTTGGCCACCTGCTGCGAGGCGATGAAGCCGCTGGCGCCGGCCTTGTTGTCGATCACCACCGGCTGCTTCGTCTCAGCTGTCACGCCGTTGCCGAGCGCGCGGGCGATCTGGTCGGTTGCCGTGCCTGCGGCAAAGGGCACCACGAACGTAATGGGCTTGTCGGGGAAGGCTTGTGCCTGGGAAAGCAGCGGGACGATGGCCAGTGCAGCGGCGAGCACCGTGAAGGGAAAGCGTGTCATTGTTTGTCTCCGGAAAGGTTGGGAAATACGAACTCAATATTCATCACTGCCGGCAAGCAGCGAAACCAATTCATGCGGAACGCGGATCCGCAGATCGAGCAGAAGAAAGGACAACGCTTTGCCATGCGTATCGAGGTTCAGCGCATCGTTCACGCCGCCGTCGAGCACGCCGTCGAGCACGAAGTTCATCGCGTGCAGCCTGGGCAGCAGATAGCGCTGCACGCCGGCAGGCGCTCGATGTCGAAACTGGGCAGCCACCGCCTCGGGCGTGACCTGCTCCACCAGCATCGGATAGAGCGCCGGATGCCATGCGATGACGCTGATGTTGGAGCGGTCGCCCTTGTCGCCCGTGCGGCCATGCGCGGCGCGGTAGAGCGGGATGTCGATGGTCGTGTTCATGCGGGCGTCTCCTCGTCGATCCTTGCGAAGCTCACGGGCACGGCTTCGCGCGGCAGCAGGCAAGAGATCGTGTTGAGCCGCGGCGTGAGCGAGGTCCGCACGCCGCCGCCTCCCGCCGGGCCACAGGTGTAAAGCGCCATGACTTCGCGCGCGAGGCGCTCGGCCTGCGCGCGGTCCTCGTGCGTCGCTGCAACCCGCAGCCGGATGTCGCGCAAGCCCGCATCGGGCGTCGCCGCGAGCGTGCGGCCCGCGTCGTCTCCCAGCACGCTGACGGCACCGATGAGATCGACGCGCAGCGCCAAGTCGACCAGGCGCTTCTTCAGCACATCGGCGGCCAGCCTCGCGCGCGCTTCGGCCCGCGGACCGGCATAGGAGATCTCGCCTTCGGCCAGCCAGCCCCCCTCATGGCAGACGTTGACCTTGTAGTGCGTCGGCCGCGCATGCCCACGCACACCCGACACCGCCACACGGTCCGCGCCGAGTCCCTGGACTTCCGCATCGGAGATGTCGGCGACCACATCGGGCGTCAGGTAGGCGGCCGGATCGTGCACTTCATAGAGCAGTTGCTCCTTGACTGTCGCCTCCGTCACGAGGCCGCCCGTGCCGTCCGCCTTGCCGATGGTGCAGCGGCCGTCGGCATCGATCTCCGCAATCGGAAAGCCGACCGCCTCCAGACCCGGCACCTCCTTGTAGCCGGGGTCGGCAAAGTAGCCGCCACAGACCTGCGCGCCGCATTCGAGAAGATGGCCGGCCATGGTCGCGCGGCCGAGCCGTTCCCAGTCGTCGCTGCGCCAGCCGAAATGCGACATGGCCGGACCGACAGTGAGCGAGGGATCGGCCACGCGCCCGCAAACCACGATCTGCGCACCCGCATCGAGCGCCGCGGCGATCGGCTCGGCGCCGATGTAGGCGTTGGCACTGACAACGCGGATGTTGTCCATCTCCGCGCCGAGTTGCTTCCGCAGCTGCGCAAGTTGCGCCGGCGCGGAAAGGTCGTCGCCCTCCACCACCGCGATGTGCGGCGCCGCCGCGCCCAGTTCGCGCGCCATGCGCCCGATATGCCGCGCGGCGGCGCGCGGATTGGCAGCGCCGAAGTTGCTGACGATCCGGATGCCGTGCGCCAGGCAGCGCGCCAGCACCGGTCGCAGCATCGCATCGAGGAGGGGCTCGTAGCCCGCTTCAGGGTCGGCGCGGCGGCGCAGTTGCGCGAGCGCCAGCGTGCGCTCGGCCAGGGTTTCGAAGATCAGGAATGCGCGTTGGGCTGCGGGGCCGTTCTGCAGGCGGGCGATGAGCGTATCGACCACCGGACCGGCTGCGTCCGTGCGGTCACCGGAAAAGCCGGCGGCGCAGCCGATGAGGAGCGCGGGGCGGTCGATGGAGTTCATGGGTGCACTCTAGACCCGGCGCCTTCATCCGTAAAATCGAAAGTTCGGATCGATTAATCCATATTTCGGATCAATGCATTGAAGACTCCCGATCTTTCGACGCGGCAGTTGCGCGCGTTCCTGGCGCTGGCCGACCAGTACAACTTCACGCGGGCAGCGCAGAGCTGCCATCTCTCCCAACCCGCGTTCAGCGCGGTGATACGCGGCCTCGAGGACGCGCTGGGCACGCGGCTGTTCGACCGCGACACCCGCAGCGTGCAGCTGACACCCGAGGGCCGCTTGTTCGAAGGCTCGGCACGTCGCCTGCTGGACGACATGGGCGGCGCGATCAGGGACCTCGCCGACCACGTCGAGCGGCGCAAGGGCCGTGTGCGAGTCGCCGCCCTGCCGTCGCTCGCCGCCGGTTGGCTGCCGACGATCCTCGCGGAATTCCAGCATGCATGGCCCGGAATCACCCTCGAGTTGCACGATGCGCTGTCGGACGCCTGCATCGCGCAGCTGCGCGGCGGACAGGCGGATTTCGCGCTGGCTTCATCGGAGGCTGGAACCGCATCGGCCAGCGACCTGCTCGCACGGAAGCTGTGCAGCGACCGGTTTCACCTGGTCTGCCGCGCGGACCATCCGCTGGCAACGGAACCGCGCCTGACGATGAAAAAGCTCGCGCCGTGGCCCTTCATCCAGATGGCGCGCAACAGCAGCGTGCGCCAGTCGCTCGACGCCGCGTTGCACCCGCTGAGGCTCAACGCGACTTTCGAGGTGGAGCATCTCGCCACGGTCATGGGGCTGGTCGAAGCGGGCCTGGGCATCAGCGCGGTGCCGGCGCTGACGCTGTTTCACTTTCGCCGCGAGACGCTGGTGACCCGACCGTTGCCGCTGCCGGCGCTGAAGCGCACGGTGTACCTCGTGCGCCGTCGCGAAGGCAGCCTCTCGGTGGCCGCACAAACGCTTCACGACCTGATCATTGCCCGGCTGGGCGCGCTTCAGCTGGATTGATCACAGCTTGTAGGTCGACAGCAAGATGCTCGTCTCGCTGTTCGATATGCCGGGGATCAAGCGGATCGCGGTCAGCACCCGGTCGAAGGCCTCGAGCGAATCGGCGCGCAGTTCGGCGATCAGGTCCCAACGCCCGTTCGTGGTGTGGAGCGTCACGACATTGGCGTGACCTCGCAGCGCGCGTCGAACCTCCGCGCCATGCGGCCCGTCGACCTCGATGCTCATCATGGCCCGGATGCGATGGGGCTCCGCGTCCGGTCGAAGTCGCACGGTGTAGCCGACGATGGTTCCGTCGCTCTCCAGCTTGCTGATCCGGTTCTGAACGGTGGCGCGCGCCACACGGAGCTTCTGGGCCAGGGCCACCACGGACATGCGGGCGTCGTCGCGCAGCAGGGCGATGAGTTGGCGGTCGGTGTCGTCCATCTGTCAATTTGCCATATCCAGTCGACATAATGTAAACATCAACTTCATTTTTGACAAGGTGAATGGTTCATCTTGGCACCTCTGGCTGGAACAATGAACCCATGCCGCAGTCAGCGGTGCAGCCCTCAGGAGAACCCACACGATGTCGCGTTTCCTCTCGATCCAGGCCCCTTCCGCAATCGTCATGATCCGGCCGCACGGCTTCACGCCCAACCCGGAGACTGCCGCCGACAACGCATTCCAGAGCCGGGCCGAACAGGAGTCCGCGCAAGCCGTCGCCCGCTCTGCTTACCGCGAGGTGACTGCTGCGGCCGAGCGCCTGGAAGCCGAAGGGGTGCGGGTGCATCTTTTCGAGGATCGCGGCGAGCGCGACACACCGGATTCGGTCTTCCCCAACAACTGGTTCTCCACGCACCCGGGCGGCCACGTCGCGCTCTACCCGATGTACTGCGAGAACCGCCGCCGCGAGCGCCGTCCGGACGTCATCGAGATGCTCAAGTCCGAGTACCGCGTGCAGGAAGTCATCGACTACTCCGGCCTGGAGCATGACGGCCTCTTCCTCGAAGGCACCGGCGCGATGGTGTTCGACCATATGGCGCGCGTCGCCTATGTCGCGCGCTCCCATCGTGCAGACCCGGTCGCGCTGGAGCGCTTCAGCACGCATTTCAATTTCGAGCCGATGGCGTTCGACTCGGCCGATCCGAGCGGGCGGCCGGTCTATCACACCAACGTGCTGATGTGCGTCGCGACCGAATTCGCGATGGTGGGCCTCGACCTCGTCTCCGATGCCCGCCGCGCGAATGAAGTGCGCGCACGGCTCGAAGAATCGGGACGCGATGTCATCGCATTGAGCCCGCATCAGATCGCCAACTTCGCGGGCAATGCGATCGAGTTGTCCGGTCGCGACGGTCGCATCCTCGCACTCTCGCAGCGCGCGTTCGACAGCCTCACGGCACAGCAGAAAGCGGTCATCGAACGGTCGGCGCGGCTGGTTCCGCTCGCGGTGCCGACGATCGAGATGGCCGGCGGATCGGTGCGCTGCATGATCGCGGGCATTCATCTTTCGCGGAGGCATCTCGCTTAGCGCAAGCCGTGGTCGTGCACTGCGGGTCGCTGCAGTCGCGCACGGGGCGACCGCCCTTTCGGGCAATACACCGGGGCCGTCTCCTACATTCCGGCGCAGCGTTCTCCACAGAATGAATCCACCAATCACTGAAAGGTGGACATCATGAAGACAAGACTTTGGATCTCGGCAGCGGCTGCTGCTTGCGTTCTTACTTTGGCCGGCTGCGCAAGCGGCCCCAACCAGAACCTCGGGACCGCGGGTGGGGCGGTGGGCGGCGCGCTGATCGGCAACGCCATCGGCGGCAACACGGCCAGTACAGTCGGTGGCGCGGCTGTTGGTGGTCTGATCGGCAACCAAGTGGGCCGTAGCGTCGACGAGCGCAATCAGCGCAACTACTACCCGAGCAATAGCTACTACCCGAACAACGGTCCGCGCTACTGAGCAGCCAGCTAGCGCGAATCACCAAGTGGCGTAGAAAAACGGCGCGCCTTCGGGCGCGCTTTTTCATGGCGAGTGCGTGATCGTATAAACGCGGCATGAGACAAGACATTCTTCGATCCTTCATCGCCACTTGGGTCATCGTGCTGAGTGCATGCAGCGCCATCCCCGACAAGCCGTCCCCGCAAGTTGCAAGCGCTTCGCCCATCACGTCGCCATGCCCCAAGGGCGTCCCCGCCGACACGCGGTGCTACAGCGGCCAGGACGGCGCAGGCGCCTTCTACTGGATCGCCATTCCTGCCGAGTGGAACCGGGTGCTCGTGATGCACGCACATGGCGGCCCCGAGTTGGGTGCTCCCTCCATGGCACGCGCCACCGAAGACTTGCAACGATGGGCCGTCACGCTGAAGGCAGGCTTCGCGTGGGCAGGATCGACGTACCGGCGCGGCGGCTATGGCGTCACGATGGCTGCCGAAGACACCGAGCGACTGCGTGCCTTGTTCGTCCAGACCTTCGGCGCACCGCGGCGCACCTTGCTGCACGGACAAAGCTACGGGGCGGGCGTCGCCGCGAAAGCGGCCGAGCTGTACGCGACGGTCGACGGGCGCAAGGGCCCGTACGACGGATTGCTACTTACCAGCGGCGTACTCGGCGGCGGCACGCAAGCCTACGACTACCGGCTGGACTTGCGTGTGGTCTACCAATACGTCTGCAACAACCATCCCTTGCCCAGCGAGCCTGCGTACCCGCTGTGGCAAGGGCTTCCGCGTGAATCGAAACTCACGTCCGCGGAACTGCTGCGCCGCATCGACGCCTGCACCGGCGTGCGCATGTCCGCAGAAGATCGGACGGCGCAACAGCGCGCAAATCTCGCCACGCTCCTCGACACCGTCCGCATCCCCGAACGTTCACTCGTAGGCAACATGAATTGGGCGACCTTTCTGTTCCGCGACGTGGTGCAGGAGCGACTCGATGGCGGCAACCCCTTCGGCAACATCGGCGTGAAGTACAGCGGCTCGCGCGACGACGCTGCACTCAATGCCGGTGTGCTGCGTTACCCAGCCGACCTTGCCGCAGTGAGCAAGCTGGCCGCTGATAGCAATCCGACCGGCCGCGTGAACATCCCGACGCTCGGGCTCCACGCCATCGACGATCCGACTGCCTTCGTCGAGCTCGAATCGGTCTACCGCGATGTGCGGGAGCGCGCGGGCACGGCGGACTTGCTGGTGCAGACCTTCAGCCGCGAATCCGAACACAGCTACCTGAGCGATGCCGAATACCCGACGCTGTTCGCCGCTCTGCTCGACTGGATCGACAACGGCCGCAAGCCGACAACGGAAGGCATCGCTGCCCGCTGCAAAGACATCGAAGCGCGCTTCGGAGGCGGGTGCCATTTCGATCCCACCTATGTTCCGCAACCGCTGACGGTGCGCGTGCCGCCCCGGCAGCGGCCGTAGTGTGGCGACTCAGTGCGCCGACGACGCGCCGCGGGCGCGCCAGGCGCCGTAGATCGCGATCAGGCCCGGCACCAGGATCAGCGCCCAGATGATCTTCTCGAGGTGCTCCTTCACGAGCGGAAGGTTGCCGAAGAAGTAGCCGACGGTGCAAAGGCCCACCACCCATATCAACGCACCCACGACGTTGAAAAGAGTGAATTTGCCCCGGTTCATCTCGGCCACGCCCGCCACGAAGGGCGCGAAGGTGCGGATGAACGGCATGAAGCGCGCCAGGATGATGGTGACGCCACCGAAGCGCTCATAGAACGCATGGGCCTGGTCGAAGGCCTTGCGGTTGAAGAATCGCGAGTTCTCCCACTGGAAGACCTTGGGGCCGAAATAGCGGCCGATGCTGAAGTTGCACTGATCGCCAAGGACCGCAGCCACCAGCAGGATCGGCACCGCCAGTCCGAAGCTCATCAGCCCCGCGCCGCACAGCGCGCCGACGATGAACAGCAACGAATCGCCCGGCAGGAAAGGCATGACGACCAGCCCGGTCTCGACGAACACGATCAGGAACAGCAGCCCGTACACCCATGGCCCATAGGCAATGACGAAGGCTTCGAGGTGCTTGTCGATATGCAGGACGAAGTCGATGAGAAAGCTGATGATTTCCATGGCGCGCATTATCGCGACAGGGGCGGAAGCCCCCTTTTAGAATGTTCGCGTGAGCGCCCTTCCCTCTTCCATCGATCCGGCCGCACGCCGCCCCATCCGCGAACTTCCTGACGAGCTCATCAGCCAGATCGCGGCTGGCGAGGTGGTGGAACGGCCCGCGTCCGTGGTGCGCGAGTTGCTCGACAACGCGCTCGACGCCGGTGCGCGCCAGATCACGGTGCGGCTTTCTGCCGGCGGTGTGCGCTTGATCTCTGTAGAGGACGATGGACAAGGCCTGCCGCGCGACGAACTGCCGCTGGCCCTGCGCCGCCATGCCACCAGCAAGATCGCCAGTCTCAACGACCTCGAGACGGTCGGCACGATGGGTTTTCGAGGCGAAGCACTCGCAGCCATCAATGCCATTGCGGAGCTGAGCATCCTCTCGCGCTTCGCCGGCGCCGACAACGCCTTCATGCTCGATGGCCGCACCGGCGAGTTGCGCCCCGTGGCCCGCGCGATCGGAACGACCGTCGAAGTGCGCGAACTCTTCTTTGCGACGCCTGCGCGCCGCAAGTTCCTCAAGACCGACGCAACCGAGTTGGCGCATTGCATCGAGTCGGTGCGCCGTCATGCCCTCGCGCGGCCCGAAGTCGGCTTTTCGATCTGGCATGAAGGCAAGCTGGTCGAACAGTGGCGCGCTGCGGCCGCACGCGATCAACGGCTTGGCGACACGCTCGGCGACGACTTCGTGACGCACAGCGTTGCGGTCGAGCACGTCGCCGGCCCGGTGCGCGTCACGGGCCGCGCCGGCATTCCCGATGCGGCGCGTTCGCGGGCCGACCAGCAGTTCTTCTACGTCAATGGCCGTTTCGTGCGCGACAAGGTACTCGCACACGCCGTTCGCAGCGCTTACGAGGACGTTCTGCACGGCCAGCGCCAGCCGGTCTACGCGCTGTATTTGGAGATCGATCCCGCGCGTGTCGACGTCAACGTGCATCCGACCAAGATCGAAGTGCGATTCCGCGACGGGCGTGAAGTGCACCAGGCGGTACGCCACGCCATCGAGGATGCACTCGCCGCGCCCCGCGCCGGCGACGCCACCGCCGCGCCGGCCGAGCCTTTCTTCAAGCCGCGCATGCTTCCGGCATCGGCGTCGTGGACGCAACCCGCGATGCCATTCGCCGCGGAGCGTGGCCTCGGCGATGCCGCTGCCATGTGGCCCGCCTACCGGCAGGAAAAGCCTGCGGACACCCCAGCGGTCGCAAGCACCTCCTGGGTCGCACCTGCGGCGCCGGCTGCACGACAGGAAGCCGCCCCGCCCACCGAATCCGAAGCCTGGCCTCTCGGCCGCGCACTGGCCCAGTTGCAGGGCATCTACATCCTGGCCGAGAACAACCAGGGTCTGGTGATCGTGGACATGCACGCGGCGCACGAACGCATCGTGTACGAGCGCCTCAAGACCCAGCTGGACGGCGCCTCGATCGCCAGCCAGCCACTGCTGATCCCTGCCACCTTTGCCGCCACGCCGCAGGAAGTGGCGACTGCCGAGGCCTGCGCGGCGGTGCTGCCATCGCTCGGCCTCGAGATCACGCCCTTCTCGCCACGCACCCTGGCGGTGCGCGCCGTTCCCGGTACCCTGGCCGACGGCGACCCGGTCGAGCTCGCTCGCAGCGTACTCGCCGAACTTGCCAATCACGACGCCAGTACCGTCGTGCAGCGCGCCCAGAACGAGTTGCTCTCCACCATGGCCTGCCACGGCGCGGTACGAGCCAACCGCAGGCTTACGCTCGACGAAATGAACGCGTTGCTGCGCCAGATGGAGGCGACCGAACGGTCCGACCAGTGCAATCATGGCCGTCCGACATGGCGCCAGCTTTCGGTGCGCGAGCTGGATTCGCTGTTCATGCGCGGGCGTTAGGCCGCTACTTTTCCTTCGCTTACAAACTGCCGGCCAAGACGTTTCTTCGCTTGCCGGCTGCGAAATTCCGCGCATTTGACGGTGGTTGAGGCCCAATCCGAGGGTTTTCATGGGTCATCGGAGGACCGGGCACGCGCGTTGCATGAGGTCTTTCGTTGAACTTTCCGGCCTCTCGCCTGTCCTTCAGCCTTCATGAAATCCTGGACCCTCTTCGCATCCGCCACCGCCCTGGTCGCCCTGCTGGCGGGTGGTTGTTCCACCCTCGACGAGCGTCAGCGCGAGTGGATCTTCCAACCCAGCGACCGAAGCTGGGGCAATTCGGAAGCCATGAGCCAGGGAATGGACGACGTCTGGATCGATTTCAAGTCACCGCTCACGGGAGAGCCCGCGCGGCTGCACGGCCTGTGGCTCGGCGGCGCACCCGAATCACCCGATACGCCTGTTCTGCTTTACCTGCATGGTGCACGGTACAACGTGGCCGGCTCCGCACCCAGAATGCGCCGAATGCACGAATTGGGCTTCGCGGTGCTGGCGATCGACTACCGCGGCTTCGGCAAGAGCTCCAAGGGATTGCCCTCTGAGGACTCGGCCCGAGAGGATGCGTATGCCGCATGGACCTGGCTGGCAGCGAAGCACCCCCAGCAACCGCGCTACATCTTTGGCCATTCGCTCGGCGGCGCTATCGGGATCGACCTGGCATCCCGCGTGAACGACGAGAGCGGCACCATCGTCGAAAGCACCTTCACCTCGATCGCCGACGTGGTGGGCAGCTTCAAGTGGGGCTGGCTGCCCTTCGGTCCCTTCATCACGCAACGCTTCGAAGCCATCAGCAAGGTCAAGGACATCGGCGCGCCCCTGCTCGTGGTGCATGGGGCGGCGGACAGCCTGATCAACCCGACGCTGGGCCGCAAGCTGTATGACGCGGCGACCGTGCCCAAGCTGTTCGTGCTCGTCGAAGGCGGATCGCATCACAACGCCAATTCGATCGGCCAGGCGCAGTACCGCGCAGCCCTGTCGCAGCTCTTTCGAATGAAAGAGCCGCCCACCGACATGGCCGCTGGCGCCGAAACGGCTGCAGCGACTGCACCACCCGCGCTGCCCGACACCACCTCGCACCGTCAAGCCCGCCTGTCCGGACAGGCGATCTGACGCGCCCCGGGCGGTCCGTTCACCGGCTTTGTTAACCTCGGGCGCATGCCGCCCTCTGTCGTACCGGCCCTTTCGCAAACCGTGCCGCGTGCTTCAGGCACGTCGGCAGCACAGCCTTCGCCGCGCTACGTCGCACTGGCCGGACCCACGGCATCCGGCAAGACCGCTGCCGCACTGGCCATCGCCCGCGCGCGGCCCATCGAGATCGTCAGCGTCGATTCGGCGCTGGTCTACCGCGGCATGAACATCGGCACCGCCAAGCCCACGCCTGACGAACGCGCCGAAGTCCCGCATCACCTCATCGACATCCGCGATCCGCGCGAGGCCTACAGCGCCGCCGCATTCGTACAGGACGCCAAGCGGCTGATCGGCGAGATCAGCGCGCGCGGCCGGCTGCCGCTGCTGGTGGGCGGCACGATGCTCTATTTCAAGGCGCTGGCCGACGGCATCGACGCCATGCCGGCAGCCGACCCCGAAGTGCGCAGGCAACTCGAAGCCGACGCCGCCGCACTGGGCTGGCCCGCGATGCACGCACGCCTCGCGGAAGTCGATGCCGTCACCGCCTTGCGCCTGGCGCCCAACGACAGCCAGCGCATACAGCGCGCACTCGAGGTCTGGCACAGCAGCGGACAGCCGCTTTCGAGCTTTCACGCGGCGGGCGCCGCCGACGGTGGCTGGCAGGCCACCGCGCTCCTGTCCCTGGAACCCACCGACCGGGCATGGCTGCATGAACGCATCGCCGCGCGCTTCGACGCGATGCTGTCGTCCGGCTTCATCGCCGAGGTGCAGGCCCTGCGCGCAAGAGGCGACCTGGTCGCGGATTTGCCGTCGATGCGCTGCGTCGGCTACCGCCAGACCTGGGAAGCGCTCGACGGCGAATGGCCCATTGCCGAGTTGCGCGAGCGCGGCATCGCGGCCACGCGCCAACTCGCGAAACGCCAGATCACGTGGCTGCGCAGCATGCCGCAGCGCAAGGTGATCGCAGCGGAGGCCCCCGACGCCATCGAGCAGATCGTGCGGCAGGTCGTCGACATCGCATGACGCTGCGCATCACGGATCTGGGCAAGCACTACGGCGAGGTGCCGGTGTTCGAACACGTGTCGCTCGACGTCGCGACCGGCGAATTCGTCGCGATCGTCGGTGAATCGGGCGTGGGCAAATCGACACTGCTCAACTGCATGGCCGGGCTCGACAGCTGGAATTCCGGCACCGTCATTCACGACGGCGTCGATATCGGTGCGCTCGACGCCGAGGCACGAGCGCTTTGGCGCCGCGAGCACGTGGGCTTCGTGTTCCAGGCTTTTCATGTGCTGCCGCATCTGGATGTCGCGCAGAACATCGGGCTGCCCTTGATGCTGCTGGGCCAGCGTGGTCCGGCCAGCGATGCGCGCGTGACGCAGATGCTCGACGCTGTCGGCCTTGCCGGATTGGGCGAGCGCCTTCCGCAGGAACTCAGCGGAGGCCAGTTGCAGCGCGTGGCCATTGCGCGCGCCCTGGTGCACCGCCCGTCACTGCTGCTGGCCGACGAGCCGACCGGCAACCTCGACCCGACCACCGCCGCCCGCGTCATGGATGTGCTGATCGCGCAGACGCGCGAACATGGCGCCTCGCTGGTGCTGGTCACGCATTCGGAAGCGGCCGCGGCGCGCGCCGACCGGGTGCTGCACTTGAGCGCCGACGGAATCAGCGCCTAGGCAGATCCCGCGAGGAGCGCAGCAAAGCGCCCCAGGTCGACGTTGCCGCCGCTGATGATCACGCCCACGCGCGCCCCGCGAATTGCATCGCCTGCGGCGCAGGCAGCCGCGAACGCGAGGCAACCCGTGGGCTCGACCACCATCTTCATGCGCTCGGCGAAGAAACGCATCGCATCGACGAGTTGCGCATCGCTCACGGTCACGATGTCGTTCACGTCGCGCCGGATGATGCCGAAGGTGTATTCGCCCAGGTGCTGGGTCTGCGCGCCGTCGGCAATGGTCTTCGGCGTATCGATGTGGACGATGCGGCCCGCGCGCAGCGACTGCAGGCCGTCGTTGCCGGCTTCGGGCTCGACACCGTAGATCCGGCAGTCGGGCGACAGGGCGCGGGCCGACAGTGCCGAACCGCTCGTCAAGCCACCTCCGCCCAGGCAGACGTAGAGCACGTCGAGCGCGCCGACGTCCTCGATCAGTTCCTTCACCGCCGTGCCCTGCCCCGCGATCACGTCGGGATGGTCGTAGGGCGGGATCAGCGTCATGCCGCGCTCGACGGCCAAACGGCGCGTCAGCGCTTCGCGGTCTTCGGTGAAACGGTCGTACTGCACGACCTCGGCGCCGTAACCCCGCGTGGCGGCGAGCTTGGCCGCAGGCGCGTCGTTGGGCATCACGATCACCGCCGGCATGCCGAGGATGCCGGCCGCGAGCGCGATGGCCTGCGCATGGTTGCCCGATGAAAAGGCGATCACGCCGGCCTTGCGCTGCGCCGCATCGAATTTCGACAGCGCATTGAACGCACCGCGAAACTTGAAGGCGCCCATGCGCTGGAAGTTCTCGCACTTGAAGAAGAACTGCGCACCCCAGCGGGCGTCCGCGGTTCGCGAGCGCAGCACCGGTGTACGGTGGGCATGGCCTTCGAGCCGCGCGGCCGCGGCGATCACGTCGTCGTAGGTGGGAAGTGTCTGCATGACGGGGAGCTTACCCCGCACCCCAAAAAAGTTTGGAACGCCTTGTCGAAATGTCCGCTTGCATACCGTCATTGCTGTGAGCGATCCTGCTCGATGTTCTTCTCTCTTCGCGGAGGTTCCATGCAATACATGTTGATGTTCTACCAGCCCCAGTCCGAATTCGACCAGCGGGACGAAGCGGCCGCGCAGGCCTACCGGGCGGGCTGGATGGCGTACGTCAGTGCAGCGCGCCAGTCCGGCATCGTGCAGAACGGCCATGGCCTGCACCCGCCGATGACCGGCACCACGCTGCGCGTGCGCGGCGACAAGCGCCAGGTGCAGGACGGCCCCTTTGCCGACACCAAGGAGCAACTCGGCGGCTACTTCGTCATCGACGTGACGGACCTCGACACCGCCCTCGAATGGGCGGCCCGCGCGCCCTGCGCCAGCACGGGGGGCGTGGAAGTCCGGCCGGTCTTCAGCACGCCCGACATGTGACCGGCCCGGCGGTCCAGGAGGCACGCGCGGCCGCGGAGAAGGCCGCGCGCCAGTCGTATGGGCGGCTGGTGGCCATTCTCTCGGCGCGCACGCGCGACATCGCGGCATCGGAAGATGCGCTCGCCGATGCCTTCGCTCGCGCGCTCGAGCGATGGCCGGCCGACGGCGTGCCCGAGCGGCCCGAAGCGTGGCTGCTGAGCGTCGCGCGAAACCGCACCCTGGACGCCTGGCGCCACAGCCGCGTGCAGGACGAGGCTGCCCAGACCCTGCTGCTCCTGGCCGAGGAAGTCGGCGCCGATGCCACCGGCGGCGATGCCGTACCGGACGAACGACTGCGCCTGCTCTTCGTCTGCGCGCACCCTGCCATCGATGCGGCGGCGCGCGCACCGCTGATGCTGCAGACGGTGTTGGGGCTGGACGCCGCCCGCATGGCCGGCGCCTTCCTCATTGCGCCGGCCACGCTCGGGCAGCGGCTGGTCCGGGCCAAGGCGCGCATCCGCGCGGCGGGCATCCCTTTTGAATTTCCGCGCGCCGGCGATCTGCCGCAACGGCTGCAGGACGTGCTGGACGGCATCTACGCCGCCTATGGCACCGGCTGGGACGAGGTCGACGGCGCCGATGCCACCCAGCGCGGCCTCACCGCCGAGGCCATCGACCTGTGTCGCATCCTGTGCAGCCTGATGCCGGACGAACCCGAGCCGCTGGGCCTGCTCGCGCTGATGTTCTTCTGTGAGAGCCGTGCTGCGGCGCGGCGCAGCGACGCAGGGGCCTACGTGCCGCTCGATGAACAGGACGTCCTGCGTTGGGACACACCCCTGCGCGAACAGGCCGAGCGGGCGCTGCAGCATGCCGCGGACATGAATGCCGCCGGCGCCTATCAGATGGAAGCAGCCATCCAGTCGGCCCACTGTGCGCGGCGCCTCGGTGCGCAAGTACCTCCGCACGCGGTGCTCGCGCTCTACGACGGATTGATCTCACTGCGCCCGAGCACCGGTGCAAGAGTCGGCCGCGCCTGCGCGCTCGCAACGGCCGACGGGCCGACCGAAGGCCTGCGTGCGCTTGACACCTTCGCGCCGGACGAAATCGCCAACTACCAGCCCTATTGGGCCGCGCGCGCCTACCTGCTAGGTCGCACCGGCGACCCTGTCGCTGCCCGGCAGGCCTACGCTCGCGCAGCGGGCCTCAGCACCAGCCCGGCCGTGCGCGCCTATCTCGCCTTGGCATCCAGCCGGCTTTGACCGGCGTGCGCATCGCGCAGAATGAGGCGGCATGCGCTCGCTGCTTTCAACCTTTTCCTGGCAAGAGCTGCGCCACCATCCGTGGCGCAACGCGGCGGCGGTCGTCGCCGTGATGCTGGGCGTGGCGTTGGCTTTTTCGGTGCAGCTCATCAACGCCTCGGCGCTCGACGAGTTCTCCAGTGCGGTGCGTTCGGTCAACGGCCAGCCCGATCTTGAGCTGCGCGCCGCGCAAGGGAGCTTCGACGAGGCGGTGTTCGCTCAAGTGGCGCAGCATCCGCAAGTGACGCTGGCGAGCCCGGTGCTGGAAGTGCAGAGTCTGACGATCGCGGGCGAGCGCCGCTTGCCGCTGCGCGTGGTCGGCGTCGATGCGCTGGTGCTCCCTTCGATCGCGCCGGCGCTGATGCCTCGGCCCGCCGAGGGCGGCGACCGGCTGGCACTGCTGGCGCCGGGCCACGTTTTCCTCAACGCCGCCGCACGCAAGGCGCTGGGCGATTCCGCGACCACCATGCAGTTGCGCGTCGGCACGCAATGGCAAACGCTCAACGTCGCCGGCCAAGTCGCGGCTGGCGGTGCCGCGCTCGCCGTGATGGACATCGGCGCGGCGCAGGACCTGTTCGAGCGTGGCGGCCGGCTCACGCGCATCGACCTGCGCCTCGCGCCGGGTGCCGATCGCGCGGCCTTCATCCAATCGCTGCGGCAATCGCCCGGCTGGCCGGCGGGCATCCAGATCGCCGAGCCGGGCGACGCTGCGCAGCGGGTGAGCAACCTGTCGCGAGCCTACCGGGTCAACCTGACGGTTCTCGCGCTGGTGGCCCTGTTCACGGGGGCCTTCCTGGTGTTCTCCGTGCTGGCTCTGAGCGTGGCCAAGCGCGCGCAGCAGTTCGCGCTGCTGGGCGTGCTTGGTGTCACCCCGCGCGAGCGGCTGCGGCTGGTGCTGGCCGAATCCATCGCACTCGGACTGATCGGCAGCATGGCTGGCATCGCGCTGGGCACTGCGCTGGCGCAGTTCGCGCTGCAGGTGCTGGGCGGCGATCTCGGCGGCGGCTACTTCGAAGGCGTGGCGCCGACCTTGCGATGGAGCACGGGCGCGGCAGTGCTTTATGGCGCGCTGGGCGTGCTCGCTGCAGGCGTCGGCGGCTGGTGGCCCGCCCGGGCGGCCCAAGCCCTGCCGGAAGCCCAGACGCTGAAAGGCCTGGGTGCCGCGCCCGCGCGCGGCAGCGCGCATGGCATTGCTCTGCTGTTGATCGCGGCCGGCGTGGCCCTGGCGCTGGCGCCGGCGGTGTACGGTATCCCGATCGCGGCCTATCTCTCCGTCGGCTTCCTGCTGGTCGGCGGCATCGCGGCGCTGCCGTGGCTCATCGCCCTGCTGTATGACCGCCTCGCACCCCTGTTCGCGCGACGCGTGCTGCCGCTGCTGGCGATCGAGCGCGCGCGACGCATGCGGGGGACAGCGGCAGTGGCGGTCAGCGGCGTGGTCGCGAGCCTCAGCCTCGCCGTCGCGCTGACCGTCATGGTCGCGAGCTTTCGCGAGTCGGTCACGCGCTGGCTGGATGTGGTCTTGCCGGCCGATCTCTATGTGCGCAGCGCAGCCGGCGGAAGTTCGATCAGCGAGCAGGCGGCCTTCTCGCCGACCTTCGTGCAGTCCCTCGCGCACTTGCCGGGCGTTGTGCGCACCGGCACGCTGCGAACACGGGCCTTGCTGCTCGATCCTTCGCGGCCCTCCGTCACGCTGATTTCGCGCAGCCTCGAAGAAGATGCCGGTCGGTCGCTTCCCTTGCTGGGTGCGGCCTTGCCGGTGCCCGCGGGACAGGTCGGCATCTACGTGAGCGAGGCCATGGTCGAACTCTATGACGCGAAGCCGGGCACGGTCTTCGAGCCGCTGGCACGCGCCTGGGCCACGGGCGCGGCCGGCGAACGGGCGGTGCCACCGGTCTTCTTCGTTGCCGGCGTGTGGCGGGACTACATCCGCCAGTTCGGCGCGATCACCATGGACGCGCGGGACTTCGAGCGGCTCAGCGGCGAGCGCAACGTGAGCGACATCGCGCTCTGGCTTGCGCCGGGAACCCATGCCGGCACGGCCGAGCAGGCAGTGCGCGAGTTTGCGGCGCGCGAACTCGGCACGAGCGAACCCATTGAAATCGCCTCGGTGGGCCAGATCCGCGCGACCTCGCTGCGCATCTTCGACCGCAGCTTTGCCGTGACCTACTGGCTGCAGGCCGTCGCGATCGGCATTGGGCTGTTTGGCATCGCCGCCAGTTTCAGCGCGCAGGTGCTGGCGCGTCGCAAGGAGTTCGGGTTGCTCGCACACCTGGGCTTCACGCGCACACAGGTGCTCGCCATCGTCGCCGGTGAAGGCGCTGCATGGACCGCCATCGGCGCGGTCGCAGGGCTGGTGCTCGGGCTGGCGGTGTCGGTGGTGCTGGTGCACGTGGTCAACCCGCAAAGCTTCCACTGGACCATGGATCTGCTGGTGCCTTGGACGCGCCTCCTCGCGCTGTGCGCGGCCGTGCTGGCTGCCGGCACCATCACGGCTTGGCTGGCCGGCCGCGCGGCGGCGGGACACGATGCGGTGATGGCGGTAAAGGAAGACTGGTGAACTGAAGCCGGCTCAGGAAAGAGACTTCAGGAAGCGGCAGATTTCATCATTGACGATTTCCGGATGCGTCACGGGGCCCATATGACCGAGCGAATCGAACTCGACGACCTGGACGTCGGGCAATGTGCGCTTCAGCAACCTGGCGACGCCGAGGGAAGAGTCCGGCGACTTCTTCCCGGTCATGTAGAGCACTGGAACACGCATTGCGGCAAAGGCAGCGAGGGGAGTCGGTTCAGTCAGCAACGCACGTGCCCAGTTGCGGACGTTGACCATCGAGCCTTCTATCGGGCCTTTGCGAGCGTCGGGCGTGTGTTTCCAGGCGCCTGCGCCCATCCAGTAGTCGATGAAGCATCTGGCTGCCTCGGACGGATCGCCTTGGTCGAGCGCGGCACCGGCGCCCGCCACGGCCGAGCGAATGCCATCGGCTGCATTGGGCGGTGGCGTCTCGGCATCCAGCAGTGCGAACAAGGTCGGCTCGTACAGCGCCAGGGCGCGCACGCGCTGCGGATGAACGATCGCTGCGACGAGCGCAATGGCAGCGCCGTACGAATGGCCGACCAGAACCATGGGATCTCCGGCAAGCGCGAGAACGGGTTCGAGCAGCGCGACCTCGTCGCGGAGCGCAACCTTCCGGTCGGTCGGCCACGTGGGACTCTTGCCCGCTCCAAAAGAGTCGGCCGCCAGCACGTGAAACTGCGGTGCCAGGCGGTCCATGAGGCCGCGCCATTGGCTCGAACTGCTCGCGTTCGAGTGCAGGCACACCACGCCGGGACCGGCGCCGGCTTCGCGAAAGAACGGGCTGAGGATCTGCATGTTCAATGCTCCAGGAACGGCGGTCCGTTGACCCTGTCTCACTTCGCAGCGAGCGTCGGATCGCCCAAGGTTCGATTGAGTTCGACCGCCTCTCGCGTCAGGCGCCGCACCGTGGCGGTATCGACGGCCATTCCTTCGTGCAACTCCAATGTGGCCATCTCGTACTTGCCTCCGGGTTTGAGACCCGGTTCGATGTCACGCAGGCGCTGCCCTCGCCAGAAGCCGAACAGGACACGGCTGTCCTCCGCGCGAATGAGCAGCACCGGCCCGTTCGCCAGATAGACGAGGTGGCGCCACTTCACCACCTCCTCCATCGTTGACGCGGAACGCACCGCGGCTCGCAACCCTTCGACGCACTCGCGCCGCCAGCCATCGAGCGCCAGCACATAGGCGTCGGGACTTGAAGCGGGCGCGGTCTTTTGCATGGGGACTCTCCAGCGCCCGCATTCTTAATCGAATGGCCGAAAATGTGTGAATGAATGCGTCCTCGCAGGGTCTGTCACGTCGCGCTGTGTTGCTGTCCGCGCTCGCGGTGCCTGCGGCATGGGCATTGCCGCCGCGTGCCATGCAGTTTCCGCGCGATTTCGGCAGCCATCCGGACTTGCGCACCGAGTGGTGGTACATCACGGGGCATGCGAAATCCGGTGCGCGTGAATTCGGATTCCAGCTCACCTTCTTTCGCTCGCGCGTCGAAGCGACGCAGTCGATGCGATCCGCCTTCGCTGCTCGGCAGTTGATCTTTGCGCACGCGGCCATCACCGATCTCGAAGGCCGCAAGCTGTGGCACGACCAGCGCATCGCACGCGCGGGCTTCGGCGTGGCCTATGCCTCCGAAGCCGACACCGACGTCCGCTTGCGTGACTGGACGCTCCGGCGCGACGCCAATAGCTATGTGGCACGCCTTCCCGCCAACGGCTTTGCGATCGACTTGCGCTTCAACCCTACCCAGCCGGTAATGCTGCAAGGCAGCGCGGGCCTCTCGCGCAAGGGCCCGGACGCCGAGCAGGCCAGCTACTACTACAGCGAGCCACAGCTCGCGTCGAAGGGCAGCCTGAGCCTGCAAGGCAGGCGCTTCGATGTGCAGGGCACCGCATGGCTCGATCGCGAATGGAGCGAGGCCTACCTGCACCCGGACGCGGCAGGCTGGGACTGGATCGGCATGAATCTCTTCGATGGCGGCGCGTTGATGGCTTTCCGCATCCGGGGCCGTGACGGGTCGGCGATCTGGGCGGGCGGCTCGCTGCGCACCGCCGACGGGCACCAGCGGGTGTTCGGCCCGGACGAACTGCACTTCGATGCCGAAGGTACCTGGACGAGCCCACGCACGAGAGCGGTCTACCCGACACGGTGGCGAATCCAGACGCCTGCCGGCGCCTTCGCGGTACGCGCCCTGCTGGACGATCAGGAGCTTGACGGCCAGGGCTCGACCGGCACCGTGTACTGGGAAGGCCTGAGCAACTTGCTGGATGCGAGCGGAAAATCCGTTGGCCGCGGCTACCTCGAACTCACGGGTTACGCGCAGCCGCTGCGGCTCTGAACGCCTTCGAGCTGGCGCTCAACCCTTGGCTGCCCCACGCCGACGATCGATGAAGGCAATGATCTCGCCCATGATCCCGCGCCGGAAGGCGAGAACGCAGATCACGAAGATCAGGCCCGTGACCATGGTGACCGATTCGCCCAGCGTGTTGAACCAGTCGATGGTCGTGATGCGGGCCAGCAAGTGGCCGAACTCGCCGATCTTGTTCTCGAGCAGCACCACCACGGCCGAGCCGACCAGCGGACCCGAGAGCGTGCCCAGGCCGCCGACCAGCGTCATCAGGATGACCTGTCCCGAAGCGCTCCAGTGCACGTCAGACAGCGTGGCAAAGCCCAGCACCAGCGTCTTGAGCGAACCCGCGAGGCCCGACAGCGCCGCCGAGATCACGAAGGCCAGCAGCTTGAAGCGGCTTACGTCGTAGCCCAGCGAGAGTGCACGCGGCTCGTTTTCCTTGATGCCCTTCAGCACCTGCCCGAAGGGCGAGTGGATGGTGCGCACGATCAGCAGGAACGCGGCGACGACGATCACGAGCGTGACGTAGTACATGGTGAGGTCGTTCTGCAGATCGAGCACGCCGAAGAGCTTGCCGCGCGGCACACCCTGCAGGCCGTCCTCGCCGCCGGTGAACTTCGCCTGCAATGCGACGAAGAACACCATCTGCGCGAGCGCCAGCGTGATCATCGCGAAGTAGATGCCTTGCCGGCGAATCGCCAGCACGCCGAAGAGCCAGCCCAGCAGCGCGCCTGTGATCGTGCCGGCGATGAGCCCCAGTTCAGGCGTCAGGCCCCACACCTTCATCGCATGGCCCGCCACGTAGGCGGAACCGCCGAGGAAAGCCGCGTGGCCGAAGGACAGCAGCCCCGTATAGCCCAGCAGCAGATTGAAAGCCGATGCAAAGAGCGCGAAGCACATGAGCTTCATCACGAACACGGGGTAGGCGCCGGCGAACGGCGCCGCGACCAGTGCGACGAGCAGCAGCAGATAAATGACAGTGGAAAGCTTTTTCATGCAGCTGTCGTCTTATTTTTCTTTGCCGAACAGGCCGGCGGGGCGAATGAGCAGCACGATGACCATGATCACGAACACCACGGTGGAGGAAGCCTCCGGATAGAAGACCTTGGTCAGCCCCTCGATCACGCCGAGCCCGAGCCCGGTGAGGATGGCGCCCATGATCGAGCCCATGCCACCGATCACGACCACGGCGAACACCACGATGATGAGGTTCTGCCCCATCAGCGGCGACACCTGGATCACCGGCGCTGCAAGCACGCCGGCAAAGGCTGCGAGCGCGACGCCGAAGCCATAGGTGAGCGTGATCATCAACGGCACGTTGACGCCGAAGGCCTCCACCAGCCGCGGGTTCTCCGTGCCGGCGCGCAGGTAGGCGCCAAGTCGCGTCTTCTCGATGACGAACCAGGTCGCGAAGCACACGACGAGCGACGCGACGACCACCCAGGCCCGGTAGTTGGGCAGGATCATGAAGCCGAGATCGGTAGCGCTCGCAAGCGCGTCCGGCGTGTCATAGGCAAGGCCCGAGACACCATAGATGGAACGGAACACCCCCTCGATCAGCAGCGTCAGGCCGAGGGTGAGCAGCAAGCCATAGAGATGGTCCAGCTTGTAGATCCAGCGCAGCAGCAGCCGCTCGATGAGCACGCCAAAAAGCCCCACGATGACCGGCGCCACCACCAGCATCACCCAGTAGTTGACGTTGAAATAGTTCATCGCCATCCAGGTGAACACCGCCCCCAGCATGAACAGCGCGCCGTGCGCGAAGTTGATGACGTTGAGCAGCCCGAAGATCACCGCGAGCCCGAGGCTCAGAATGGCGTAGAACGACCCGTTGACCAGCCCCAACAGGAGCTGGCTCAACAAGGCAGGGAGAGAGATGTTCATAGACGTCTTAACAACCGGGAGCGGCCCTCTTCACCAGGGGGCCGCCGCGCCCGGCCGCCCGTAGCGGCCGGCCCGCCCCCGGCAGGGAGTAGGCGCAGCGACACGCAGTGCGCGAAGCCTGGAGGCGAGCTTTACTTCCAAACGGCGCATTTGCTCTCGGCTTTGGTCGTGAAAACTTGCTCGCCGGGCAGCTTGGCGACCACCTTGTAGTAGTCCCACGGCTGCGTCGATTCGGCCGGCGACTTGACCTGCATCAGGTACATGTCGTGCACGAAGCGGCCGTCAGGACGGATGTTGCCCTTGGCGTAGAAGTCGTTGATCGGCATCTTCTTGAGCTCCACCATCACCTTGTCGGCGTCGGTGCTCTTGGCTGCCTGAACGGCCTTCAGGTAGGTCGTGGTGGCGGAATAGTCGGCGGCCTGGATGTCGGTGGGCATGCGCTTGGTCTTGTCGAAGAACCTCTTGCCGAAGGCGCGCGTCTGCTCGTTGAGGTTCCAGTCCCAGCTCGTGGTGAGCAGGAGGCCTTCGGTGTTCTTCAAGCCGAGGCTGTGGATGTCGGTGATGAACACCAGCAAGCCCGCCATCTTCATGCTCTTCGTGATGCCGAATTCCTTGGCAGCCTTGATCGCATTGATGGTGTCGCCGCCGGCGTTGGCCAAGCCGAGGATTTGCGCCTTGGAGTTCTGAGCCTGCAGCAGGAAGGACGAGAAGTCGGATGCATTGAGCGGATGCTTGACGCCGCCGACCACCGTGCCGCCCTTTTCCTTGACGACCTTGGCCGTGTCGCCTTCGAGCGCCGCGCCGAACGCATAGTCCGCCGTCAGGAAGAACCAGTTCTTGCCACCGTTCTCGACCACTGCGCCGCCCGTGCCCTTGGCCAAAGCCACGGTGTCGTAGGCGTAGTGAACGGTGTAGGGGCTGCATTGCTCGTTGGTGAGCGCCGAAGTGCCCGCGCCATTGACGATGAAGACGCGCTTCTTCTCTTGCGCGACCTTCGCCATGGCGAGGCCGGTGCCGGAATTGGTTCCGCCGAACAGCATCGTCAGGTTGTCGGTATCGATCCACTCGCGCGCCTTCGATGCCGCGATGTCGGCCTTGTTCTGGTGGTCGGCCGTGACGAGTTCGATCGGCAGGCCATTGACCTTGCCACCGAAGTCGTCGATGGCCATCTGGATCGCGGTCGCGCCGTTCTTGCCTTCGACGTCGGCGTAGAGGCTCGACATGTCGGTGATGAAACCGATCTTGACCTTCTCCTGGGCCTGCACGGCGCCGGTGGCAAACGAAACGGCAAGGGAAACGGCGGTGAGTGCAATGGTCTTTTTCATGTTCAGGGCAGGGTCAGGTTGGTTGATAGCAGAGATGCGGTTATTTCCAGAGGGCGCACTTGGAGTCGGCCTTCGCGGTGAAGACCTGCTCACCCGGCAGCTTGGCGTTCACCTTGAGGTAGTCCCAGGGCTGCTTGGATTCGGCGGGCGACTTCACTTCGACCAGGTACATGTCGTGCACCATGCGGCCATCGGGACGGATCTGGCCCTTGGCGTAGAAGTCGTCGATCTTCATGCTCTTGAGTTGCGCCATCACCTTGTCCGAATCGGTGGTCTTGGCTGCCTGCACGGCCTTCAGGTAGGTCGTGGTGGCGGAGTAGTCGGCCGCCTGGATGTCGGTCGGCATGCGCTTGGTCTTGTCGAAGAACCGCTTGGCGAACTTGCGCGTGTCGTCGTTCAGGTCCCAGTACCAGCTCGTGGTGTGCAGCAGGCCTTCGGTGTTCTTGAGGCCCAGGCTGTGCACGTCGCTCAGGAAGATCAGCAGGCCCGCGGTCTTCATGGTCTTGCCGATGCCGAACTCCTTCGATGCCTTGATCGAATTGATGGTGTCTCCGCCCGCATTGGCGAGGCCGAGGATCTGGGCCTTGGAGTTCTGCGCCTGCAACAGGAAGGACGAGAAATCCGAAGCGTTAAGCGGATGGCGCACCGCGCCGACCACCGTACCACCCTTCGCCTTGACCACGGCAGTGGTGTCGGCCTCGAGCGCATGGCCGAAGGCGTAGTCGGCGGTCAGGAAGAACCACGACTTGCCGCCCCGATCGACCACCGCGGCGCCTGTGCCCTTGGCGAGCGCGACGGTGTCATATGCGTAGTGCACCGTGTATGGGCTGCACTGCTCATTGGTGAGTGCCGACGATGCAGCGCCGTTGTTGAAATACACGCGCTTCTTTTCCTGCGCCACCTTCGCGGTGGCCAGGGCCGTGCCCGAATTGGTGCCCCCGAAGACCATCGTCACGCCTTCGGTGTCGATCCATTCGCGCGCCTTCGAGGCGGCAATGTCGGCCTTGTTCTGGTGGTCGGCCGTGAGGAGCTCGATCGGCTGGCCCAGCACCTTGCCGCCGAAGTCGTCGATCGCCATTTGAATGGCGAGCGCGCCGTTCTTGCCTTCGAGGTCGGCGTACAGGCTGGACATATCGGTGACGAAGCCGATCTTCACCTTTTCCTGCGCATGCGCTGCGCCCGACGCGAGCGCCAGGGCTGCGACGGCCAGTGTCAAAGCGGTGAGCTGGTTCTTCATGGGGATCTCCAATCCAATCAAAGGGTTGAGAAGTTCAAACGCCGAGCAGCTCGTTGAGCACCGGCATCTTGGCCTCGAGTTCGGCGGCGCTGAAGGCCTCGACCATGCGGCCGTGTTCCATCACGTAGAAGCGGTCGGCCAGTGGCGCCGCGAAGCGGAAGTTCTGCTCGACCATGACCACCGTGTAGCCTTTGCCGCGCAGCATCTGGATCATGCGGGCGAGCGCCTGCACGATCACCGGCGCCAGACCTTCGGAAATCTCGTCGAGCAGGAGCAATCTGGCGCCCGTGCGCAGGATGCGCGCGACGGCCAGCATCTGCTGCTCGCCGCCCGACAGGCGCGTGCCCTGGCTGTTGCGCCGCTCCGCCAGGTTGGGAAACATCGCGTAGATCTCGTCCACCGACATGCCCTGCCCCGCCCCTTTCAGGGCAGGCGGCAAGAGCAGGTTCTCTTCGCACGACAAGCTCGCGAAGATGCCGCGCTCTTCCGGGCAATAGCCGATGCCCTGGTGGGCGATGCGGTGCGTGGCCATGTCGATGGTCTCGGTGCCGTTGACCTTGATGCTGCCCTTTCGCGCGCCCGTGAGGCCGAGGATCGCGCGCATCGTCGTGGTGCGGCCTGCGCCGTTGCGGCCCAGCAGCGTGACCACTTCGCCGGGCTGCACGACCATGTCGACGCCATGCAGCACGTGCGACTCGCCGTACCAGGCTTGCAGTCCCTTGATTTCGAGTGCAGGGGTCGCCATCAGTGGGCCCCTTGCAGTTGGCCGTCGGTGGTGCCCATGTAGGCTTCCATGACCTGCGGATTCCTCGACACCTCGGCGTATGGCCCCTCGGCCAGGACGGCGCCGCGCTGCAGCACGGTGATCGTGTCGGCGATGGTCGACACCACGCTCATGTTGTGCTCCACCATGAGGATGGTGCGGCCGGCGGACACGCGCTTGATGAGCTCAGCCACGCGGTGCACGTCCTCGTGACCCATGCCCTGCGTGGGCTCGTCCAGCAGCATCAGCTCAGGCTCCATGGCGAGCGTGGTCGCGATTTCGAGCGCGCGCTTGCGTCCGTAGGGAAGATTGACCGTCAGTTCGTCCGCCAGGTCTTCGAGGCCGACCTCGGCCAGCAATGCACGCGCCCGATCGTTCAGCGGCGTGAGCGACTTCTCGCTCTTCCAGAAGTGATACGAAGTGCCGAGCGCACGCTGCAGACCCAAGCGCACGTTTTCGAGCAGGGTCAGGTGCGGGAACACCGCCGAAATCTGGAACGAACGGATGATGCCGCGCCGTGCGATCTGCGCCGGGCGTTCGCTGGTGATGTCCTGTCCATTGAACAGGATGGTGCCGGACGTCGGCTCGAGGAACTTCGTGAGCAGGTTGAAGCAGGTCGTCTTGCCAGCGCCATTCGGACCGATCAGCGCATGAATCGATCCTCGAACGACCGAGAGATTGACCTTGCTGACCGCGGTGAAACCCTTGAATTCCTTGGTGAGCTGGCGTGTTTCGAGAATGATGTCGCTCATCTCGCGCGGTCACCCGTGTGCTGGCAGGAAGAATCAGTCATGCAGTCCATCTGTGCGCGCCACCATGGCTGCGCGGACCGCATTGTTTGCGGGGCCACCAAAACTTGCCTACTGGGGCAAATGCCTAGCTGAGCTCGCCCCCAGGCTTGCGCACTTCGTGTCGCAGCGCCTCCCCCCTGCCGGGCGCAACACCGGTGGCCCGGCAGAGCCGGTTCCACGGTGTTTCACGAAGGGGCTTCGCTTCGCTTGCCGCAGATGTTCTGGGACGTATCTGTTGCCCCCGCACTACGCGTGGGCTGCTGCGGAACCGGCTCCGCCGGGCCGCAAGCAGCGCCCCCTGCAAGGGGGTGGGCGGCCACACGAAGTGGGCAAGCCTGGGGGTGTGCCTAGCTAGTGCGCTCCGGCGGCAGCGTCGGCGGCGCCGGGGCCGCGGGTGGGCTTGGCCAGCCAGACCAGCGGGATCAGCAGGAGGAACAGGATCGCCGAGCCGTAGAACAGGTCATTCGATGCGAGCATGAACGCTTGCTGGTCAACGAAGCGATTGAGCTGACCCAGCACCTGCTCGGGGCTGAAACCGCTTCCGCCCAGGCCGGCGATGGCGCTGCTTGCCGCCCCGCTGCCCTGGGTGACCGATTCGACCAATTGCGCATGGTGCAGCGCCGCCCTGTTCTCCCACAGGGTGGTCGCGGTCGAGGTGCCGATTGCGCCTGCAGTGATGCGCAGGAAGTTGGACAGGCCCGACGCGGCCGGAATCCGGTCGGGCGAGAGGCCCGACAAAGTGATCGTCACCAGCGGGATGAAGAAGAACGCCATCGCGACGCCCTGGATGATCGTCGGGATCATGATGGTCCAGAAGTCGGCCTGCGTATTGAAGTTCGACCGCATCCATAGCACCAGCGCGAACACGAGGAACGAGAAGGTGGCATAGCGGCGCGGATCGATCTTGGCCACCGTCAGGCCGACAATCGGCGAGAAGAAGATCGCCAGCAAGCCCACGGGCGCCATGATCATCCCGGCCTGCGTGGCCGTATAGCCCATGAACTGCTGCAGCCACAGCGGCAGGATCACCACGTTGCCGAAGAAGAGACCGTAGGCCACCGCCGTCGCGAACGCACCCGACCAAAAATTGCGCCGCTTGAACAGCGACAGGTCGACCACCGGGTGCTTGTCGGTGAGTTCCCAGACCAGGAAGAACGCGAAGCCGACACCTGCCACAACAGCGAGCGTGACGATCTCGGCGGAGTGGAACCAGTCGAGCTCCTTGCCCTTGTCGAGCATGAGCTGCAGCGAGCCGACCCACAGCACGAGCAGCGCGAGTCCGATGCCGTCGATCGGCACCTTGCGCGTGCCGCTTTCGCGCTTGCGGTAGATGCCCCACGTGATGCCTGCGGCGAGCAGGCCGACCGGGATGTTGATGTAGAAGATCCAGGGCCACGAGATGTTGTCGGTGATCCAGCCACCGAGCAACGGTCCCATGACGGGCGCCACCAGCGTGGTCATCGACCACATCGCCATCGCGAGGCCGGCTTTCGCGCGCGGATAGCTCGACAGCAGCAGCGTCTGCGACAGCGGAATCATCGGACCGGCCACGAAGCCCTGCAGCGCGCGAAACGCGATGAGCATCGTCATGTTGGGCGCCAGGCCGCAAAGCCACGAACTGATGATGAACAGCAGCACGCTGGTCATGAACAGGCGCACTTGGCCGAAGCGCTGTGTCAGCCACCCGGTGAGCGGCACCGCAATGGCGTTGGCCACCGCGAAACTGGTGATGACCCACGTGCCCTGGGTCGAGCTGACGCCGAGGTCACCGGCAATGGCCGGCAGCGAGACGTTGGCGATCGACGTGTCGAGCACGTTCATGAAGGTCGCAGCTGACAGCGCGACCGTCCCCCACACGCGGGCTGAGCCTTCGAGCGGTGGGAGCGGCTGGGAAACCGGGGCGTTCGACATCGCGCGGGCCCGACCGATCAGCCGGGTTGGGCCTGCGAAGCGGCCGGCGCACCGTGATGGTTCGGGCTCGTCGCGGCGGGAGCCTTGCGCGTCATTTCGCGGCCCAGGTTCGCGGCGATGATGCGTTCGACTTCGGCGTCGGCGCCGTGGTCGAGCTTGCTGTAGACCTGCGTCTGCACCAGCGCGCTGTCACGCGGTGCGTCGGCGAGCATCTTGCCGCCCTTCTGGCTCACATCGATCTCCGCGTCCATCGAAAGACCCACGCGAAGCGGATTGGCCTTGAGCTGCACGGGGTCGAGCGCGATGCGCACGGGGACGCGCTGCACCACCTTGATCCAGTTGCCGGTCGCGTTCTGGGCGGGCAGCAGCGCAAACGCTGCACCGGTGCCGACGCCCAGCCCGGCGACGCGCCCGTCGTACTCCACCTTCTTGCCGTACAGGTCGGCCGTGAGCTTCACGGGCTGATCGATTCGGATGTTGCGCAACTGCACTTCCTTGAAGTTGGCGTCGACCCACAGCTGGTTGAGCGGGACGATCGACATCATCGTCGTGCCCGCGGCCACGCGCTGGCCGAGTTGCACGGTGCGCTTGGCGACATAGCCTTCGACCGGCGCCGGCATGGCGACGCGCTGCGTGGCGAGGTAGGCCTCGCGGACTTTGGCGGCAGCGGCCTGCACGCTCGGATGCTGCTCGACGCTCGTGCCTTCGGTCAGCGACTGGTTGCTGGTGAGCTGTTCGCGCGCGGCGAGTGCATTGGCCTGCGCGGCCGCGAGGGCGCTCTTGGCGTTGGCCAGCGCCGTCTCGGAGTGATTGAGTTCTTCCTTCGACACCGCGCCGTTGCCGGAGAGCGCCTGGCGGCGCTTCAGGTCGTCCTGCGCGCGGGCGATGTCGCTCTGCGCCCTGACGATGTCCGCTTGACGCAGCGACACCTGTGCCGCCAGTGAGGCGTTGTTGACGTACAGGGTGCGAACCTGGCGCACGGCCTGCGCGAGCGCGGCCTCGGCCTGGTCGAGCGCCACCTTGGCGTCGGACGGATCGAGCTGCACCAGCGGCTGACCGGCCTTCACCAGGTCGGTGTCGTCCGCCATGATCGCCATCACCGTGCCGCCGATCTGCGGGGTGATCTGGATCACGTTGCCTTGCACGTAGGCGTTGTCGGTCGATTCATAGTGGCTGGCGACCAGCCATTCGTACACGCCCCAGCCGGCACCGGCGACGACGACGATCGATGCGAGCGCGGTCAGCGCGCGACGGCGCTTGTTATTGGAAGCCGGCGCCTCGGCAGCGGGTGCAGCGGGTTGGGCGGCGTTGTTGTTTTCCATGGCAATGTCTTTCGAATTCAGAGCGATGTTCAGGGGTGTTGGGGCGCGGATGCAGCAGCGGCGGTCTTGTCGCCGTCAGGTTGCCAGCCGCCGCCCAGCGCGCGTGCGAGGGCGACCTGGCTGTCCAGCGCGCGTGCGGCGAGATCCACGCCTTCGCGGCGCTGCAGCAGCACGGTGGTCTCGGCCGACAACACGTCGAGGAAGTTGCCCAGGCCCGCGCTGTAGCGCTGGACGGCGATCTGGTAGGCAGCTTCCGCGGCGTCCTGCGCTTCGCGCTGCTGGACCTGCTGGCGCGCGATCGATTGCACACTCGTGACCTGGTCGGCCACATCGCGCACGGCGTCGAGCACGGTGGTGTTGTAGCTCTCGATCGCAGCGTCGAGATCGGCCGCCTTGCCACGCAGATTGGCGCGCAGCCTCCCACCCTCGAAAATGGGCAAACGAATGGCAGGACCGACGCCCCACTGCTGGCTGCCCGACTTGAGCAGGTTGTCGATACCGATGCTGGAAAAACCGGCAAAGGCGACGAGGTTGATGTTGGGATAGAACTGGGTCTTGGCGTTGGCGACATCGCTGGTCGCCGCTTCGACGCGCCAGCGGGCGGCGGCGATGTCGGCGCGGCGGCCCAGCAGGTCGGCGGGGATCGTCGGCTGCAGTGCCATCGTCTTGAGGCCGTCGAGCGCCGGTGGAATCAGCGCCTGAGTTGCACCCGGCTTTGCCACCAGTGCGTCCAGCGCATGTTGCGCGATCTCGATCTGCTCGCGGAACGACTCGATCTGCTGGCGCGCCTGGGGAATGGCGCCTTCGCTCTGCTTTGACTGCAGTTGCGTATCGAGGCCGGCGGAGACGCGGTCGCGCACCAGCTTGAAGACTTCTTCCCGCTGCGCCAGCGTGCGTTCGGCGACTGCGAGCTGATCGTGCAAGCGGGCCCACTGCACGTAGCTCCGGGCGACGTTGCTGGCCAACAGGATGCGAGCCGCATCGGCTTCGGCGGCGGCAGCGTTTGCAGAGCCGATGGCGGCTTCGATCGCGGTGCGGTTCTTGCCGAAGAAGTCGAGCTCCCAGCTGCCGTTCAGCTGAAGGGCACCCGTTTCCTGGATCGACCCGCCCAGCGGCGCCGGATAGATGTAGTTGCCGCTGAACTTCTGGCGCGTCAGGTCGAGCGAGCCATTGATCTGGGGCTTGTCCGCAGCCTCGGTGGCCGAGACTGAGGCCTGCGCGCGTGCAAGACGAGCGCGCGCGACTTGCAGACTGGGATTGCCTTCGATCGCCTGGGCGATGAGCGAATCGAGTTGCGCATTGCCGAACGCAAGCCACCACTGGCTATCGATCGTCGGGGCAGCGGCGCTGACGGCAGGCGCTGCCGATGTGGCGGCCGCGGCCGTGAGGCCGAGCGACTCCGCATCGCGAAGCTTCGCGTGCGAAGCGATATTGCCCATGTCGGCACAGCCGGCAAGGACCAGCGCGAGCGCCGCGGCTGCCATTGCAGTCGCATGGCGCACGGCGCCTTCAGGAAGAAGCTGAGTCATCTTTCTCTCCACGGGCCGACAGGGCCTGTGCGTTATCAAGGATGCGGCGCAGATAGCTCTTGAGCTGTTGCCACTCTTCGTTCGTGAATCCGGCGAGGTGCTCGTTTTGCACACGGCTGAGCACGTGAGGTACTTCTTCGGCGGCCGCGCGGCCTTCATCGGTGAGCTCGATATTGACCACGCGCCGATCGGCCACGGAGCGCACCCGGCGGCACAAGCCCTTGGCTTCCAGGCGATCGAGAAGGCGAGTCATGGCGCCGGTATCGAGCTGGCATTCGCGCGCCAATTCAGCGACGGTGGTGGCCTGACCGATATGCAGCTTGTGCAGCGGAACCCACTGCGGATAGGTCGGGCTGCCGGGCTCGCACATGTGAATTTCGACGGATTGGCCGACCGCCGTCAGGATGCGGCGCATCATGTAACCAATGCTTTCCTCCGCGCGATAGTTCTCGGCCTTGTAGAAGGCCCTGACCTCAGGCAGCTTGCCTGGCGAAGGAGCCGGTGGGCCGGTTCCAGCAGTCTTTGGATCGGACATGACGCAATAATAGTTGCCGCGACAATTACTGTCAAGGCGACTTTTGTGCGGGCAAGCGTTGCTAGAATCGGGCCATGGTTTGCCCTGCTTCCCCTGCGTCCGGCAAAGGCGCTCCCAAATCACTGTCCGGATTGGCCCCTTTCCTGCGGCCCTATCGCATCCAGATTGGCCTCGCGGGCGTTTTCCTCGTGCTGGCGGCAGCGACCACGCTGGTGTTCCCGGTCGCATTGCGCAGCCTGATCGACGGCGGACTGGTGCCCAGCGACAAGGGAGAACAAACGATGGCGCTGCGCGATCACTTTGTCGCTCTCTTTGCGGTGGCCGTTGCACTGGGCGTGTTTTCCGCGGCGCGGTTCTATACGGTGAGTTGGCTGGGCGAGCGGGTCACGGCCGACCTCCGCAACGCCGTCTACGCACATGTCCTGCGCCAAAGCCCTGTCTTCTTCGAAACCACGCAAACCGGCGAGGTGCTGTCGCGCCTGACGGCGGACACCACGCTGGTCCAGACGGTGGTCGGGTCCTCGCTCAGCATGGGATTGCGCAATGCGGTGATGGGCGTCGGCGCCCTGGCGATGCTGATCTGGACCAACCCTTACGTGATGGTGCAGGTGCTTGGCATTCTGGTGCTGGTGGTATTGCCCAGCATGTGGTTCGGCCGGCGCGTGCGCAAGCTCTCGCGCGCCAGCCAGGATCGCGTCGCCGATTCGAGCGCCATCGCCGCCGAGGTGCTGAACGCCATTCCGGTGGTGCAGAGCTACACCGCCGAAAGCCGCGAGGCTGCCCGCTTCGACGCCTCTACCGACAGCGCTTTCCGGACCGCCGTCCGCCGCACCAAGGCGCGCTCGGTATTGGTCGCCTTCATCATCATCGCGACGTCGGCGGCGTTGCTCTGGGGGCTCTATCAGGGAACGCAGGCGGTGCTGCACGGCGACATCACGGCCGGGCACCTCGGCCAGACCGTCGTCTACGTCATCATCCTGGCGAGCGCTGCAGCGGTCCTCGGCGAGGTCTATGGCGATCTGCTGCGGGCCGCGGGCGCCACCGAGAGACTGATGGAACTGCTGCACGCCAAGCCGGTCATCCTGTCGCCCGCCCAACCGGCCCAGGCGCCCATTCCCGAGGCCGGGAGCGCCGTCAGCTTCGAATCGGTGAGCTTCCACTATCCCTCGCGCCCCGGCATCCCTGCTCTGCGCGACTTCAACCTGTCGGTGGCGCCGGGCGAAACTGTGGCGCTGGTCGGGTCGAGCGGCGCCGGTAAGAGTACGGTCTTTCAGCTGCTGCTGCGCTATTACGATCCGCAATCAGGACACATCAGGCTCGACGGCACGCCACTCGCATCGCTGTCGCTCGACGAACTGCGCACGCGCATTGGCCTGGTGCCACAGGATGCCGTCATCTTTTCGGCCAGCGCCTTCGAGAACATCCGCTACGGCCGTCCGGACGCAAGCGCTGACGAAGTCCACGCCGCCGCCAAGGCAGCGTTCGCGGACGGTTTTCTGAGGGCACTGCCAGAGGGCTACGACACCTTCCTGGGTGAACGCGGCGTGCGGCTTTCGGGGGGCCAGCGCCAACGCATCGCCATTGCGCGCGCCATGCTCAAGAATCCGCCCTTGTTGCTGCTCGACGAGGCGACGAGCGCCCTCGACGCCGAAAGCGAGCGCATGGTGCAAGCTGCGCTCGAATCCGCGATGTCCGGCCGCACGACGATCGTCATCGCTCACCGGCTGGCCACGGTCCAGAAGGCCGATCGCATCGTGGTGCTGGATCACGGTGGCATCGTCGAGCAGGGAACCCATGCGGCGCTGGTGGCGCAGAGCGGCGTTTACGCGCGATTGGCGGCCTTGCAATTCGCGGCCTGAAGAACCGTAGAGCCGGCCTTCCCGCAAGCCGCGACTACTGCAGCGTTTCCTTGAGCGCCGCCGGCAGCGGCAGCGAAAACACCGAGATACCTTCGTCGATCAAGGTCTGGGCTTGCTCACGCGTGGCCTGGCCGCGAATGCCACGCTCCTCGGCTTCGCCGTAGTGCATCTTACGGGCTTCGTCGGCGAAGCGATCGCCGACGTCTTCGGTCTGCGCGATCACCTCGCGCACGGCACGCAACCAGCGCGCCTCGGGCGAATTGTTCTCCGGTGCGGCTGCGGGGACATCAGGGGATGGCTTCGGCCCGCCCAGATTCAGCCGTGGTGCGGCCAGCATCTTGGTGATTGCCGTGTCGCCGCAAATGGGGCACTCCACCAGCCCGGCCGCCAGCTGGGTGTCGAAAGCGTCGTGCGACGCGAACCACCCTTCAAAGCCATGGCCATGCGCGCACTGGAGGTTGAGGACCTTCATGCACGGATTATCCGGCGCGATCGGACAAGGCGCCGCGTTTCCAGTCGAGCGTCCATGCGCCCGACAGGACGTTTTGCAGCCACAGCGTGCAAGTCAGCGTCTTGGCGTCGGACACGGTTCCGTCTCGGCACCAGTCCGTCAGCTCTTCCGGCGTCGCGGTGATCACGTCGAGAAACTCGCCATGGTCGAGCTGCCGTGCGCCGAGCGACAGGCCACGCGCGAAGTAGATATGGATGATCTCCGTCGAATACGCCACCGCGAGGTGCATCGCGCCTGCGTGCGCCCACTCGTTGGCGGTGTAGCCCGTTTCCTCGAGCAATTCGCGCTGGCCGCACAGCAAAGGATCTTCACCCGCATCCAGCTTGCCGGCAGGAAACTCGGTCATCACATGGCCAACGGGGTAACGGAACTGGCGCTCGAGCACCACGCGACCATCGTCGAGCAGGGGCACGACCACCACCGCCCCTGGATGAACGATGTATTCGCGGGTCGCGGTGTGGCCATCGGGGAGGCGGACGGTGTCACGTTTCGCCTGCAGGAAGCTGCCCTTGAAGAGCAGTTCGCTCGCGGTGAGTTCTTCCTTCAGATGTGCGTCATCCATTCAGCTAGCTCCGATGCTTGAGCAGGTAGCGCCAGGTGAATCCTGGAAACGCGAGCACGATGAACAAGGCACCGGTAACCGCATAGAACTCCCATCCTTGAGGGGAAATCTGACCGACTCGGCTTTCGAACAGCAGTCCGATGCCACCCGCGACGAAATAGAGAAACACCAGCTCGCCCAGTCGAACGGCCAGCGTCTTGGTGCGCGGCGACAGCGGCACCAGTCCCAGCAGGCGATCGGTCACGAATGGCAGGTTGGCAGCCACCAGTGCGACCAGCAGCACCATCCAGACCGACGCGCTTTGCGACACGGGGCGTGATCAGGTGGCCAGGGTGGCCACGATCGCCTGGGCGCAGAGCGTCATGAGGCCGCCGGGCAAGATCCCGAGGATCAAGATCAGGGCGCCATTGAGCGTCAGCACCGCGCGCACGTCGATCGGCGCCGACACCGTGGTCGCTGTCACGGGCGCATCGAAGTACATGACCTTCACGACGCGCAGGTAGTAGAAGGCGCCAATCAGCGACATCACGACGGCGAACACCGCCAGGGCGATGTACATCGCCTGACCCGAGTAGATCAGCGCCTGCAAAACGGCCAGCTTCGCATAGAAGCCTACCAGGGGCGGCACGCCGGCCAGCGAGAACATCGCGATCGCCATCACGGCGGCATAGAGCGGACTGCGCTGGTTGAGGCCTGCGAGGTCGGTGATCTCCTCGCTTTCGAACCCTTCACGTGCCAACAGCAGGATGATGCCGAAGCTCGCCAGCGTGGTCAGTACGTAGGTCACGATGTAGAACATCGAGGCGCTGTACGCGAACTGCGCGTTGTAGGTGGTGTCGTTGCCGACACCTGCCACGAGACCGAGCAGCATGAAGCCCATCTGCGCGATCGTCGAATAGGCCAGCATGCGCTTGAGGTTGGTCTGCGCAATGGCGGCGAGATTGCCGACCAGCAGTGACGCTATCGCCAACAAGGCGAGCATCTGCTGCCAGTCGATTGCGAGCGGAAGCAGACCTTCGACCAGCAGGCGGATGATGATCGCAAAGGCCGCGAGTTCCGGAGCCGCACCAATCATCAGCGTGACCGCGGTCGGCGCGCCCTGATACACGTCAGGCACCCACATGTGGAAGGGCGCCGCGCCAACCTTGAATGCCAGACCGGCCACGATGAACACCAAGCCGAACACCAGCACCTGGTGGTTCACCTTGCGACTGGCAATGGCCTTGAACACTTCGTTGATGTCGAGCGAACCGGTGGCGCCGTACATCATGGAGAGCCCGTACAGCAGGAACCCGCTCGCCATCGCGCCGAGCACGAAGTACTTCATCGCCGCTTCGCTCGCCACCGCGTTGTCGCGGCGCAGCGCCACCAGCGCATAGCTCGAGAGCGTGAGCAATTCCAGGCCAAGGTAGATCACCAGGAAATTGCTCCCGGAGATCATCACGAACATGCCGAGCAAGGAGAGCATGCTGATCGTGAACATCTCGCCGCCGCGGAGCATCCCGCGGTCGGCCGCGTAGGGCCGGCCATAGACCAGCGTGACCATCAGTGCGACGGTGGCAAAGCACTTGAGCCAGTTGCCCATCGGATCGCTCACCACCATGCCGCCGAAGCCATAGATGGTCTTGCCCGAGGAGGCATTGAAGCCGCAAAGCACCGCCACGACGGCGAGCGTCATCAGGGTCAGGATGTAGGTGGCCGTGCGGCGGGGGCTGGTGGTGGACAGATCCAGCAGCGCGATGATGCAGGTCGCGACCAGCAGCACCACCTCGGGGTAGATCGTCATCCAGCTGAGTTTGTCAATCATCTCGTTCTCTTGTTCAGCCTGGACTCAAGGCAGCTTGGAAATCGCCATGTGGTTCAGCAGTTCGGCCACGGATGCGTTCATCACGTCGGTGAACGGCTTGGGATAGAGCCCCATCCACAGCACCGCGATCGCCAGCAGTGCCAGCATCAGGAATTCGCGCGCGTCGATGTCGCTCAGTTCCTTCACGTGGTCGTTGCCCACGGGACCGAGATAGACGCGCTTGTACATCCACAGCGTGTAAGCCGCGCCGAAAATCAGCGCCGTGGCGGCACCGAGGCCGAGCCAGAAGTTGGCCTTTACCGCACCCAGGATCACCATCCACTCGCCGACGAAACCGGCGGTGGCGGGAAGTCCGCAGTTGGCCATCGCGAACAGCAGCGCGAACGCCGCGAACTTGGGCATGGTGTTGACCACGCCGCCGTAGTCCGCGATCTGGCGCGAATGCACGCGGTCGTACAGCACGCCGATGCACAGGAACATCGCGCCCGAAACGAAACCGTGCGCAATCATCTGCACGATGCCGCCGGCAATGCCGAGGTCATTGAAGATGAAGAAGCCGAGCGTCACGAAGCCCATGTGAGCCACCGACGAATAAGCCACGAGCTTCTTCATGTCCTGCTGCACCAGTGCAACCAGGCCGACGTAGATCACCGCGATCAGCGACAGCGCGATCATGAGCCAGGCCCACTCGTGCGAGGCATCTGGAGCGATGGGCATCGAGAATCGGAGGAAGCCGTAGGCGCCGAGCTTCAGCATGATGGCCGCCAGCACGGCAGAACCACCCGTGGGTGCCTCGACGTGCACGTCCGGCAACCACGTGTGGACCGGCCACATGGGAACCTTCACCGCGAAAGCGGCGAAGAAGGCGAAGAACAGGAAAGTCTGCTCGCTCGCGGTCAACGGCAGCTTGTGCCAGGTCAGGATGTCGAAGCTGCCACCCGACCTGTTGAACAGGTAGATCAGCGCGACCAGCATCAGCAGCGAACCGAGCAGCGTATAGATGAAGAACTTGAAGGCCGCGTAGATCTTGTTGGGACCGCCCCAGATACCGATGATGAGGTACATCGGAATCAGCGTGGCCTCGAAGAAGACGTAGAACAGCACGCCGTCGAGCGCCGAGAACGACCCGATCATCAGGCCCGACAGGATCAGGAACGCGCCCATGTACTGGTTCACGCGTTCGGTGATCACTACCCACGCCGAGATCACGACGACGACCGTAATGAACGCCGTCAGCAGCACCAGCCAGAACGAAATGCCGTCCAGCCCGATGTGATAGCTGATGTTGAAGCGTTCGATCCAGCTTTCCTTTTCGACGAATTGCATCGCCGCGGTTCCGGTCTGGAAACGCGTGTAGAGCGGCAACGTGACCAGGAAGCTCGCGATCGACCCGACGAGCGCCACCCAGCGCACGCCCTTTGCGTGCTCGTCACGACCAAACGCCAGCAACACGACGCCGAAGACGATCGGCATCCAGATGGCAAGGCTCAACAAACCCATTTTTGTTTTTCTCCAGCGAGAGCCGCTTACCGTTTAAACCAGACGAAGTACGACATGAGGACGAAGATGCCCAACAGCATCGCGAAAGCGTAGTGATAGATGTAGCCGGACTGCATCCAGCGCACGACGCCGGAAATGCGGCCGACCAGTTTCCAGGAACCGTTGACGATCGCGCCGTCGATGATCCCCTGGTCACCGCCCTTCCACAGGCCGGTGCCCAGTGCACGCGTTGCGCGCGCGATCACGTTCTCGTTGAACCAGTCCATGTAGTACTTGTTGTCGAGCAGGCGGTAGATCGGGCCGAACGCGCGCTTGATCGCAGCAGGCAGCGCCGGTTTCACCAAGTACAAGTACCAGGCCGTCACGACGCCGGCAAGCGCCAGCCAGAACGGCGCGGCGGTGAAGCCGTGCAGGGCCATGGCCATCGGGCCGTGAAAGGCTTCGGCCAACTCCTTCATCGCCTCGTGTTTGGTTTCGTCGACGAAGATCGCGCCCTTGAAGAGATCACCGAAGAGCAAGGGCTCGATGGTCATGTAGCCAATGACGACCGACGGGATGGCCAGCAACACCAGAGGCACCCACACGACCCACGGCGACTCATGCGGCTCGTGGTGGTCGTCATGATGACCATGACCGTGGTCACCATCGTGATGCGCATCGGGATTCTGGTCGTAGCGCTCCTTGCCATGGAAAACCATGAAGTACATGCGGAACGAATACAGGGCCGTGACGAACACGCTCGCCAGCACCGCGAAGTACGCGAAGCCCGAGCCCCAGAGATGGCTCTCGCGCACCGCTTCGATGATGCTGTCCTTGGAGTAGAAACCCGAGAACCATGGCGTGCCGATCAACGCCAGCGAGCCCACCAGAGACGTGATCCAGGTGATCGGCATGTACTTGCGCAAGGCCCCCATCCACCGCATGTCCTGGTTGTGGTGCATGCCGATGATGACCGAGCCGGCGCCGAGAAACAGCAGCGCCTTGAAGAACGCGTGCGTCATCAGGTGGAAGATGGCAACTGAGTATGCCGACGCGCCGAGCGCCACCGTCATGTAGCCGAGCTGCGAGAGCGTGGAGTAGGCGACCACGCGCTTGATGTCATTTTGAATGACGCCCAGGAAGCCCATGAACAGTGCAGTGATCCCGCCGATCACGAGCACGAAGCTCAGGGCCGTATCGCTCAGTTCGAACAACGGCGACATGCGCGCCACCATGAAAATGCCTGCCGTGACCATGGTCGCAGCATGGATCAGCGCCGAGATCGGGGTCGGGCCTTCCATCGAATCCGGAAGCCACACGTGCAACGGGAACTGCGCGCTCTTGCCCATCGCACCGATGAACAGGCAGATGCAGATCACGGTGATCAGCATCCACTCGGTACCTGGGAAGCTCAACTTCGCCAGCTCGTTGGCCTTGGCAAAGGTCTCGCCGTAGTTCAATGTGCCCGCATAGGCAGCCACCAGGCCGATGCCCAGGATGAAACCGAAGTCGCCCACACGGTTGACCAGGAAGGCCTTCAGGTTGGCGAAGATCGCGGTCGGCCGGTTGTACCAGAAGCCGATCAGCAGGTAGGACACCACGCCCACCGCCTCCCAGCCGAAGAACAGCTGGAGCATGTTGTTGCTCATCACGAGCATCAGCATCGAGAACGTGAAGAGGGAGATGTAGGCGAAGAAGCGGTTGTAGCCTTCGTCTTCTTCCATGTAGCCGATGGTGTAGATGTGCACCATCAGCGACACGAAGGTCACCACGCACATCATCAGGGCCGTGAGGCCGTCGACCAGGAAGCCGATTTCCATCTTCAGGCCGCCGACCGTCATCCACTCGTAGATCGTGGCATTGAAGCGGGCGCCGTCCGACACCACGCTGTTGAGCGTCATCGCCGAGAGGATGAAGGAGATCAGCACGCCGAGGATCGTCAGCGAATGCGTGGCGCGGCGGCCGATGAGGTTGCCGCCCAACTTCGTGCCGAACAGGCCGGTCACGACGGCGCCGATCAAGGGAGCCAGCGGTACGGCCAGCAGTGTGGATGCGGAAAGTGTTGCGCTCATGAGAAAACCTTCAGCCCTTGAGCGCGTTGAGTTCGTCGACGTTGATGTTCGACTTGTTGCGGAACAAGAGGACCAGCAGCGCCAGCCCGATCGCCGACTCGGCCGCGGCAACTGTCAGGATGAAGAACACGAAGATCTGTCCGTGCATGTCGCCAAGAAAGTACGAGAAGGCGACGAAGTTCATGTTGACGGCCAGGAGCATCAGCTCGATGCACATCAACAGCACGATCAGGTTCTTGCGGTTCAGGAAGATGCCGATGACCGAGAGCGCGAACAGCATCGCACCCAGCGAAAGAAAGTGTCCGAGCGTGAGCGTCATGCCTTGGTCTCCGCTGCTGCCGAGGGTTGTTCAGCGGCAGGTTCAGCCGCACGCGTCACGGGCATCTGGACGATGCGCACACGGTCCCGCGCCTTCACGCGGACCTGATCTGCCGGATTCACGTACTTGCTGTCCTTGCGGGCGCGCAGCGTAAGGGCGATGGCCGCAAACATGGCGACCAGCAGGATCACGGCCGCGATCTCAAGCGGATAGAGATAGTCGGTGTAGAGAAGCTTGCCGAGTTCGAGCGTGTTGGACGTGTCGGGGCCGGTCGCGAGCGGGCTCTTCGGCGCGCTCAGGCGGAAACCGCCCATCAGCACCGCGGCCATCTCGAGCGCGATCAGCGCGCCGACGGCGGCAGCAAGCGGGAAGTGCTTCCAGAAGCCCTCGCGAAGCCCTTCGACGTCGATGTCCAGCATCATCACCACGAAGAGGAACAGCACCATCACCGCCCCCACGTAGACGAGGACCAGTGCGATCGCCAGAAATTCGGCGCGCAGAAGCAGCCAGATGGCCGATGCCTGGAAAAACGCCAGCACCAGGTAAAGCGCGGCATACACAGGGTTGCGCGCGGTGATCACGCGGAAGGCTGCAAACAGCAGCACCGCGGAAAACAGATAGAACAGACCGGTCTTGACGTCCATGGATCGAATTTGTTTCTTCCCGCTCAGCGGTACTTGGCGTCAGCCGCCTTGTTGGCGGCAATTTCTTTTTCGTAGCGGTCGCCGACGGCGAGCAGCATGTCCTTGGTGAAGTAGAGGTCGCCGCGCTTCTCACCGTGGTACTCGAAGATGTGCGTCTCGACGATCGAATCGACCGGGCAGCTCTCCTCGCAAAAGCCGCAGAAGATGCACTTGGTGAGGTCGATGTCGTAGCGCGTGGTACGGCGGGAGCCGTCGTCGCGCACGTCGGATTCGATGGTGATGGCGAGCGCCGGGCACACGGCCTCGCAAAGCTTGCAGGCAATGCAGCGCTCTTCGCCGTTTTCATAGCGGCGCAACGCATGCAGTCCACGGAAGCGCGGCGACAGCGGCGTCTTCTCTTCCGGGAACTGAATGGTGATCTTCCGGCTGAACGCGTACTTGCCGGTTATGGCCAGACCCTTGAACAACTCGAACAGCATGAAGCTGCGCAAGAAGTCCTTGAGCGAGAAAGGCGCGGACGCGAATGAGGAGGAGCGCGCAAGCGCGCTGGCGGAGGGCGCAGTCATGGCAGTTCCAGTTATTTCCAGATGTTGAACGGGGTCTGCATCCAGGCGCCGACCACCACCAGCCACACCAACGTGACCGGAATAAAGATCTTCCAGCCGAGCCGCATGATCTGGTCATAGCGGAAGCGCGGGAAGGTCGAACGAACCCAAAGGAACATCGTGACGACCACGAAGGTCTTGATGCCCAGCCAGATCCAGCCCGGGATGAATGCGAGGAAGTCGAACGGAGGCAACCAGCCGCCGAGGAACAGCACCGCGCACAGGATCGAGACGAGCCACATGTTGGCGTACTCGGCCAGGAAGAACATCGCGAAGCTCATGCCCGAGTACTCGATCATGTGACCGGCGACGATTTCCGATTCGCCTTCCACGACGTCGAAGGGGTGGCGATTGGTTTCAGCCAGGCCCGAGATGAAGTAGACGACGAAGATCGGCAGCAGCGACAACCAGTTCCACGACAGAAACCCGATGCCCATCGAAGCGAAGTGGCCCTTGCCCTGCCCCATCACGATGTCAGTCATGTTCAGGCTGGCGGACACCATCAGCACCACGACGAAGCAGAAGCCCATCGCGATTTCGTAGCTGACCATCTGGGCCGAAGCGCGCAGTGCACCGAGGAAGGCGTACTTGGAGTTGGACGCCCAGCCGGCAATGATCACGCCGTACACCTCGAGCGAGGTGATGGCCATCACGAACAGCAAGCCGGCATTGATGTTGGCCAGCGCGACCTCCGGTCCGAAGGGAATGACCGCCCAGGCGGCCAGCGCCGGCATGATGGTCATGATCGGCCCCAACAGGAACAAGCCCTTGTTGGCGACGGTCGGCAGGATGATTTCCTTGGTCAGCAGCTTGAGCGCGTCGGCGATCGGCTGCAGCAAGCCCAGTGGGCCGATGCGGTTGGGGCCGATGCGAATCTGCGTGAAGCCGATGGCCTTGCGCTCCCACAGCGTGAGATAGGCAACTGCGCCCATCAGCGGCAGCACCACCACGACGATCTTGATCAGCGTCCAGATCACCGGCCAGGCCACGCTGGTCCACCAGCCCGCGGAGATCAAGCCCAGGCCGAAGCCATGCAGCGCGTCGATCATGCGAGCACCTCCTGTGCCACAGAGGCCTGCGCCAGGCGCGCGTCGGCCGTGAGTTGCAGGGAAGGTGCGCGACGCACGATCGAGTCGAGTTGGTAGATGCTCGCGACGGCCGGCGACGCGCCCGAGGCGTTGCCAGACTGGATGGGCGCCGCGGTGGCGTTGCTCAGCCGGTCGGCCAGCACCTGGCCGGGCGAGCCGATCTCGGCCAGTACGTCAGCCGTCGATTCGAACGCGAAGCCCGAGAGGCCGAGCAAATTGGCCAGCACACGCAGAACCTTCCAGGCCGGACGTGTTTCACCCAGCGGCTTCACGACGGCGTGGAAACTTTGCGCGCGGCCTTCGGCATTGACGAAGGTACCCGGCGTCTCGGTGAACGGAGCGACAGGCAGCAGCACGTCGCTGAATTCGAGGTTGGACTTGAACGGACTCAGCGTCACGACCATTTGCGCGTGCGCGAGTCCTTCGACGGCAGCAGCACCGGCTGCCGAATCGAATACGGGTTCGGTGTTGAGCAGCAATACAGCCTTGAGCCCGCCGCCGAGCATCTGGCCTGCATTCAGACCGCCGGCCTTCGGCAGTGCGCCGACGACTTGCGCGCCGACGGTATTGGCCGCCTCGGTCAGGTAGCCGACGCTGGCACCGGTTTGCGCACCGATCCAGTTGGCCAGTGCCAGCAAGGTGCTGGCCTCGGCATGATGCGCCGCCGCGTTGCCAAGCAGGACGGCCTTGCGTTCGCCGCCGAGCAGCGATGCCGCCATTGCCTTCGCCGAGTCGCTTGCAGCGGCATTCCTCGTCACAGGAGCCGTGGCGCCGGTGCTTTCAGCAATCGCAGCAGCGATGTCGACCAAAGAGTCGACCCACTGGTGAGCCGGAACGCGAACGGCGTTCGCCACGGGCATCGCCCAGGCGTCGGCATCGGCCAGCAGGTCCGGCGAAGTCAGTGCACTGAGCACGCCGCCCTTGCGAATCGATTGACGAATACGCTGCGCGAACAGCGGATGCTCCTTGCGCAGGTTTGAGCCGATCACGAACGTGCGTTGCAGCTGCGACAGCGATGCGATCGAGGTGCCGAGCCAACGGACGCCTTCGACCTCGGCGAACTCGGCGTTGCGCAGGCGGTAGTCGATGTTGTTGCTGCCCAGGCCATGCGTCAGCAAGTTGGCGAGGTGTAGCTCTTCGAGCGTGCTGTGCGGGCTGACGAGCGTGCCGATGCTTTGCGCACCGTGGTCGGCCTTGATCTGCTTCAGGCCATTGGCAACGTATTCCAGCGCAGTTTGCCAATCGACTTGTTGCCACTGGCCGCCCTGCTTCAGCATCGGCTGCGTCAGGCGCTCGGGGCCGTTCAATGCCTCGTAGGAGAAGCGGTCGCGGTCGGCGATCCAGCACTCGTTCACGTCTTCGTTTTCGAGTGGCACCACGCGCATCACGCGATTGTTCTTGACCTGGACGATCAGATTGGCACCGGTCGAGTCGTGTGGACTCACCGATTTGCGGCGCGACAGTTCCCAGGTGCGAGCGCTGTAGCGGAAGGGCTTGCTCGTCAGCGCGCCGACCGGGCAGATGTCGATCATGTTGCCCGACAGTTCGGAATCGACCGAGTCGCCGAGGAAGGTCTCGATCTCGGAGTGTTCGCCGCGGTTCGACATGCCGAGCTCCATCACGCCGGCGACTTCCTGGCCGAAGCGGACGCAGCGCGTGCAATGAATGCAGCGGCTCATTTCTTCCATGCTGATGAGCGGGCCGACGTCCTTGTGGAACACGACGCGCTTTTCTTCCTCGTAGCGCGAAGACGAACCGCCGTAGCCCACGGCCAAATCCTGCAACTGGCACTCGCCACCCTGGTCGCAGATCGGGCAGTCGAGCGGATGGTTGATCAGCAGGAACTCCATCACCGACTGCTGGGCCTTGATGGCCTTTTCGCTCTTGGTGCGGACGATCATGCCCTGGGTGACGGGCGTGGCACAGGCCGGCATCGGCTTCGGCGCCTTCTCCACATCGACCAGGCACATGCGGCAGTTGGCCGCGATGCTGAGCTTCTTGTGATAGCAGAAGTGCGGGATGTAGGTGCCCGCCTTGTCGGCCGCGTGCATGATCATGCTGCCTTCGACGATGTCGACCTTCTTGCCGTCGAGTTCGATTTCAACCATATGTGTTCTTCTTGCGCTCAGGCCTTGGCCGGTGCCTTCGGGACGTAGCCGGGGATCAATGCCTCGAACTCGTGGCGGAAGTGCTTGATCATGGCTCTGACCGGCATCGCGGCGGCATCGCCCAGCGCGCAGATGGTGCGGCCCTGGATGTTGTCGGCGACAGAATTCAGCAGGTCCATGTCGGTGGCCTTGCCATGGCCGTTGTGGATGCGATCCACCACGCGCCACAGCCAGCCCGTGCCTTCGCGGCACGGGGTGCACTGGCCGCACGACTCGTGCATGTAGAAGTACGAGAGGCGCTTGAGCGATTCGACCATCGAGCGGCTGTCGTCCATGACGATCACGGCGCCGGAGCCCAGCATCGATCCCGCCTTGGCGATGGAGTCGTAGTCCATCGTGCATTCCATCATGATGGATGCCGGCAGGACTGGAGCCGACGAGCCGCCGGGAATCACCGCCTTCAACTGGCGCCCCTTGCGCACTCCGCCGGCCAGTTCGAGCAGCTTCGAGAACGGCGTGCCCATCGGCACTTCGTAGTTGCCCGGCAGTTCGACGTCGCCGCTGACCGAGTAGATCTTGGTGCCGCCATTGTTCGGCTTGCCGCACTCGAGATAGGCCACGCCGCCGTTGTTGATGATCCAAGGCACCGCGGCAAAGGTCTCGGTGTTGTTGATCGTGGTCGGCTTGCCATAGAGGCCGAAGCTCGCCGGAAATGGCGGCTTGAATCGTGGCTGGCCCTTTTTGCCTTCGAGCGATTCGAGCAGCGCGGTTTCCTCGCCGCAGATGTAGGCGCCAAAGCCGTGTGCAGCGTGAAGCTGGAAGTTGTAGCTACTGCCCAGGATGCCGTCGCCCAGGTAACCGGCCGCGCGCGCTTCTTCCAGCGCTTCCTCGAAGCGGTCGTAGGTCTGAAAGATTTCGCCGTGGATGTAGTTGTAGCCCACGCTGATGCCCATCGCGTAGGCCGCGATGGCCATGCCTTCGATCACGATGTGCGGGTTGTAGAGCAGGATGTCCCGGTCCTTGCATGTACCCGGCTCGCCTTCGTCGGAATTGCAGACGAGGTACTTCTGGCCCGGGAACTGGCGGGGCATGAAGCTCCACTTGAGACCGGTCGGAAAGCCCGCGCCGCCGCGGCCCCTCAAGCCAGACGATTTGACTTCGGCGATCACCTGGTCGGGCGTCAGCCCTTCACTCAGGATCTTGCGCAGCGCCTTGTAGCCACCACGCGCCTCATAATCGGCCAGCCGCCAGTTGGTGCCGTTCAGGCCGGCGTAGATCTGCGGCTCGATGTGGCGATCGTGAAAGCAGGTCTGGACGCCGGTCGCCTGGAACTGCGAAAGCACTTGCTCGGGCGACATCATTGCGCTCCCTTCAAGCCGTCTATCAGCTGATCGAGCTTTTCATTGCTCATGAAGCTGCACATCGTGCGGTCGTTGACCAGCATCACCGGCGAATCGGCGCAGGCACCCAGGCATTCGCTCTGCTGAAGAGTGAACATGCCGTCGGGCGTGGTCTCGCCCATTGCGATGCCCAGCTTCTTCTCGAGATGTTTCAGCGCCACGGCGCCGTCGCGCAACTGGCACGGCAGGTTGGTACAGACGTTGAGCTTGAACTTGCCCACCGGCCGCTGGTTGTACATGTTGTAGAAGGTCGTGACTTCATGCACCGCGATCGGCGCCATCCCCAGGTAGGCGGCGATCTCGCGTTCGCGCTGCTCGCTGACGAAGCCTTCGTCCTGCTGCACGATCGTCAGGCAGGCCATCACTGCGGACTGCTTACCTGTCGGCGGATACTTGGCAACCTCTCGCGCAAAGCGCTCCAGCGTCGCGGCCGACAGCGACGCCTGGGGGCTGTGGGTGGTGTCGGAATTCATGGGCTCTTTACCTGTCAATCTCACCGAACACGATGTCCATCGTGCCGATCACGGCCACTGCGTCGGCAATCATGTGCCCGCGCGCCATCTCGTCGAGCGCCGCAAGATGCGGGAAGCCGGGTGCGCGGATCTTCAGACGGTAGGGCTTGTTGGCACCGTCGCTCACCAGATAGATGCCGAATTCGCCCTTCGGGTGCTCGACGGCGGCATATGCTTCGCCTTCGGGCACATGAAAACCTTCGGTGAAGAGCTTGAAATGGTGGATCAACTCCTCCATGTTTGCCTTCATCGACTCGCGCGCAGGAGCGGCCACCTTGTGGTTGCTGGTGATGACCGGCCCCTGATTCGCACGCAGCCATGCCGAGCACTGCTGGATGATGCGATTGGCCTGGCGCATTTCCTCGACGCGGACCAGATAACGGTCGTAGCAGTCACCGGTCTTGCCGACGGGTACGTCGAAGTCCATGCGGTCGTAGACGTCGTAGGGCTGCTTCTTGCGCAGATCCCATTCGACGCCGGAACCGCGCAGCATCGGACCGGTGAAGCCGAGGTTAAGGGCGCGCTCTGGAGTGACCACGCCGATACCGACCGTGCGCTGCTTCCAGATCCGGTTGTCGGTGAGCAGCGTCTCGTACTCGTCGACCATCTTCGGGAAGCGCTTGCAGAAATCGTCGACGAAGTCCAGCATCGAACCCTGGCGGTTTTCGTTGAGCCGCTCGATCGCCTTCGCGTTCTTGATCTTGCTGGCCTTGTACTGCGGCATCGCGTCGGGCAGGTCACGATAGACGCCGCCCGGACGGAAGTAGGCCGCATGCATGCGCGCGCCGGACACCGCTTCGTACAGGTCGAACAGGTCTTCACGCTCGCGGAAGCAGTAGATGAGCATGTTCATCGCGCCGCAGTCGAGGCCATGCGCGCCAAGCCACAGGAGGTGGTTCAGCAGGCGCGTGATCTCGGCGAACATCACCCGGATGTATTGCGCGCGGATCGGCACATCGAGGCCCATGAGCCGCTCGATGGCAAGACAGTACGCGTGCTCGTTGCTCATCATCGACACGTAGTCGAGACGGTCCATATACGGCAGCGACTGGATGTAGGTGCGCGACTCCGCGAGCTTCTCGGTCGCGCGGTGCAGCAGGCCGATATGCGGGTCGGCGCGCTGGATGACTTCGCCATCCAACTCCAGCACGAGGCGCAGCACGCCGTGCGCTGCCGGGTGCTGGGGACCGAAGTTCAGCGTGTAGTTCTTGATTTCGGCCATCAGTGGAGTCCGCCGTAGTTGTCTTCGCGGATCACCCGCGGCGTGATTTCGCGCGGCTCGATGGAGACGGGCTGATAGATCACGCGCTTCTGGTCCGGGTCATAGCGCATCTCGACGTGACCCGACACGGGAAAGTCCTTGCGGAACGGATGCCCGATGAAGCCGTAATCGGTCAGGATGCGGCGCAGGTCGTCATGGCCTTCGAAGACGATACCGTACAGATCGAAGGCTTCGCGCTCGAACCATCCCGCGGCATTCCAGACGCTGGTCAGCGAATCGACGACCGGCAGGTCTTCGTTCGGCACGAACACCTTGAGGCGGACACGCTGGTTGAGGCTCACGGAAAGCAGATGGGACACGACGCAGAAACGCTCGCCCTCCCACTCGCCTTCACGATAGCCGGAATAGTCCATGCCACAGAGGTCGATGAGTTGCTCGAAGCGGCAACCCGGCGCATCGCGCAGCAAGGTCGCAACCGCCCGGTAGTCAGCTGCACTCACCACCACCGTCACCTCGCCCAGCGCGAGCGTGACGCTCTTCGCCTTGGAGCCAAGCGTTTCGGTGATCTGGGTCTGCAGCGCCTCGGGAGAAATGGCAAAGTCGGTCATCGTCTCTTGCTCTTCAGGCGCGCGCAATCGTGTTGGTACGGCGAATCTTCTGCTGGAGTTGGATCACCCCATACAGAAGCGCCTCGGCGGTCGGCGGACAGCCCGGAACATAGACATCGACCGGCACGATGCGATCGCATCCGCGCACGACCGAATAGCTGTAGTGGTAGTAGCCGCCGCCGTTCGCGCACGAGCCCATCGAGAGCACCCAGCGAGGCTCCGGCATCTGGTCGTAGACCTTGCGCAGCGCCGGAGCCATCTTGTTGCAGAGGGTGCCGGCGACGATCATCAGGTCGGACTGGCGCGGGCTGGGCCGGAACAACATGCCGAAGCGGTCGATGTCGTAGCGCGCCGCGCCCGCATGCATCATCTCCACCGCGCAGCAAGCCAGCCCAAAGGTCATGGGCCACAGTGATCCGGTCTTGGCCCAGTTCACCACCGAATCGTAGGTCGTGGTGACGAAGCCTTCCTTCATGACGCCTTCAATGGCCATTTTTCGGATTCCTTGTCATTCCCAGTCGAGGGCGCCTTTTTTCCACTCGTAGACGAAGCCCACGACGAGGATGGCGAGAAAAATCATCATTGCCCAGAACCCGACGGGGCCGATTTCCTTGAGCGCGATGGCCCACGGAAAGAGAAAAGCAATTTCGAGGTCGAACAGGATGAAGAGAATCGCGACGAGGTAGTACCGGACGTCGAACTTCATGCGCGCGTCTTCGAAGGCCTCGAAGCCGCATTCGTAAGGGGAATTTTTTTGCGCGTCGGGGCGGTTAGGACCGAGGATGTAACCCAGAACCTGGGGTGCGACGCCGACTCCGACACCGACCAGGATGAACAACAGGACGGGGAGGTAGGAATCGAGGTTCATCAGGGGGTTCTATCACCGCTTGCCACCGGCAGGAAGCATAGATTCCTGCCGGTGAGATTTGGTGCGGTCGGCGAGACTCGAACTCGCACAGCTTTCGCCACTACCCCCTCAAGATAGCGTGTCTACCAATTTCACCACGACCGCGGTTTTTTCTGTCCGGATGGCATGAGGAACCTCGAGAGGTTTTGGCTTTCCGGAACAGCTTTAGAGTTTACCCTGAAAAACAGCCGTTTTCACTGGACGACTGAAGAGAAGATAGCAGGATTACTTGGCCGGGATCTGCCCGGCGCCCGAAGCAGGCGCGGCCGGGGCCGAAGCCGGCGCATTCGACGCAGGGGCGGCAGGCGCGGGACCCGACGGAATCTCCGCAGCCGAACCCGAACCCGAAGTCGCAGGTGCCGGCGTCGGTGCCGGTGCAGGCGCGCCGACTGCGGCGCGTTCGAGCAAGCTGCCACCGCCCGCAGGCCGCGAATGGCCGAAGTAGGCCAGCAGCAGCGTGCAAGCGAAGAAGACGGCAGCGAGAACCGCCGTCGTACGCGAAAGAAAATTCGCACTGCCGCTGGCGCCGAACAGGCTGCCGGCGCTACCGCTGCCGAAGGCCGCGCCCATGTCGGCACCCTTGCCGTGCTGGATCAGGATCAGGCCGATCATCGCGAGTGCGGTGAGCATCTGCACGCCCACGAGAATATTGAGGACCACGTTCATTCGTTCTAACTCCTAAATTGGTTGGCAGCCGCGCTGTATCAGCTGGCCGCGGCGATGATCTGCAGGAAGTCGGGGGCCTTGAGGGACGCGCCGCCGATCAACCCGCCGTCTATATCGGCTTGCGCGAGCAGTTCTGCTGCATTCGCAGCGTTCATGCTGCCGCCGTAAAGAATCCGGATGCCGGCGGCATGGTCGCTCGCGGCGTGGTGCAGTTGCGCGCGCAGCACCGCATGCACGGCCTGCGCCTGCTCAGGCGTTGCCGTCTTGCCGGTGCCGATGGCCCATACGGGTTCGTAGGCCACGACAATCTCGCTGATGCAATGGCCATTGACGTGAATCACCGCTGCGAGCTGGCGCTTGACGATCTCTTCCGTCTGCCCTGCTTCGCGCTGAGCCAGCGTTTCGCCAACGCAGACGATCGGCGTGATGCCATTGGCCAGCGCAGCAGCCGTCTTCGCGGCCACGACCTCGTCGGTCTCGCCGTGATACTGACGCCGCTCCGAATGCCCCACGATCGCGTAGTGCACGCCGAATTCCTTCAGCATTGCCGCCGACTGCTCGCCAGTGAAAGCGCCTTGCGCCCGCGCCGACACATCCTGCGCACCCAATTCGATCGGAGATCCCGCGACCAGCGTTTGCACCTGCGCAAGATAAGGCGCGGGCACACACACCGCGATTGCGCAAGCCGGGGTGCCAACGCCTGCCACCAGGGCCTTCACCAGCGCCTCGTTGGCGGCGAGGCTGCCGTTCATCTTCCAGTTACCCGCGATCAGCTTTTTCTTCGTCATGTCTGTCTTGTTCACCAGGTCAGCACGATCTTGCCGATGTGCTGATTCGATTCCATGAGGACGTGCGCCTGCGCGGCGCCGCTCGGATCACCCTCTGCAGCGAAGCTGCTGTGAATGACCGGCTTGACCGCGCCGCTCTCGAGGAGCGGCCACACCTTCTCGCGCAATGCCTTGGCGATCGCCCCCTTGAAGGCGACCGGCCGCGGACGCAGCGTCGAGCCGGTGATGGTGAGCCGCCTGCGCAGCACCAGTCCTGCATTGATTTCACTCTTGACGCCCCCCTGCACCGCGATGATCACCAGCCGGCCGTCCTCGGCCAGGCATTCGATCTCACGCGCCACATAGGCGCCGGCCACCATGTCGAGCACCACGTCGACACCCTTTCCGCCGGTGAGGCGTTTGGCCTCCTCGACGAAATCGGCAGTCTTGTAGTTGATTGCGTGGTCGGCACCGAGCTTCAGGCACGCTTCGCACTTTTCGTCGCTGCCCGCCGTCACGATCACGGTGGCGCCGAGCGCCTTGCCGAGTTGGATGGCCGTGACGCCGATACCGCTCGAACCGCCCTGGATCAGCAAGGTTTCGCCCTTCTGCAGGCGGCCGCGCTCGAACACGTTGCTCCAGACGGTGAAGAAGGTCTCGGGCAGCGTGGCCGCCTCGACGTCGCTCCACGTCTTGGGCACCGGCAGGCATTGCGCGACGGGGGCGACGCACAACTCGGCATAGCCGCCGCCCGCGACCAGCGCGCAGACGTGGTCGCCGATCTTGAAACCGGCATCGGCCAACGCCTTCCCGTCGCCCGACACGATCTCGCCCGCTACTTCAAGGCCGGGCAAGTCCGACGCTCCCGGCGGCACCGGGTAGTGGCCCATCCGCTGAAGCACGTCAGGGCGATTCACGCCGCTTGCGGCCACGCGAATCAGCAGTTCTCCCTCGCCCGCGACGGGTGTGGGACGCTCCACCATGCGCAGCACCTCGGGGGGGCCGAACGATGTGATCTCTATGGCTTTCATGGTCTTCTCTAGGCTGCAATGCCCGCAGTCAGGCGGGCATTGCTCGATCCACAAGTGCGGCGACGTCTCCGCCACCGCTCCTCTTCAGGCCTGATGGTCGCCGCGGTTCGCCTCTTGCAGCGGCAATTGCTCGACCACTTGCTCGCCCTGCTCGCCGCCACGTTCGTTGTTCTCGAAGCGCGGTGCACGTTCGGTGCGCGGCGGACGATCGCCACGGTCACCACGGTCCGAGCGCTCACGGCGATCGCCACGATCGCCACGGTCTTCGCGCGGAGGACGCTCGTTGAACTCCATGCCGGCCGGACGCTCGGCCAGGGCCTTCATGGACAGCTTGACGCGACCCTTTTCGTCGGTCTCGAGCACCTTGACCTTCACGATCTGGCCTTCGCTCAGGTAGTCGGTCACCTTCTCGACGCGCTCGTGCGCAATCTGGCTGATGTGCAGCAGGCCGTCCTTGCCGGGCAGCAGGTTGATGAGCGCGCCGAAATCGAGAATCTTGGTGACCGGGCCTTCGTAGACCTTGCCGATTTCCACTTCCGCGGTGATCTGCTCGATGCGCTTCTTGGCCGCTTCAGCCTTTTCCGGGTCGGTCGAGGCGATGGTGATGGTGCCGTCTTCGTCGATGTTGATCTGCGTGCCAGTCTCTTCGGTCAGCGCGCGGATCACGGAGCCGCCCTTGCCGATCACGTCGCGGATCTTCTCGGGGTTGATCTTCATCGTGAACAGGCGCGGCGCGAAGCTCGAGACTTCGGCCTTGGCCTCGCCCATGGCTTCCTGCATCTTGCCGAGGATGTGCATGCGGGCTTCCTTGGCCTGCGCCAGAGCGACCTGCATGATTTCCTTGGTGATGCCCTGGATCTTGATGTCCATCTGCAACGCCGTAATGCCGTTGGTCGTGCCGGCCACCTTGAAGTCCATGTCACCGAGGTGATCTTCGTCGCCCAGGATGTCGGTCAGCACCGCGAAGCGGTTGTCTTCCTTGATCAGGCCCATGGCGATACCGGCCACGTGGGCCTTCATCGGCACGCCGGCGTCCATCATCGAGAGGCAGCCGCCGCAGACCGAAGCCATCGACGAGGAGCCGTTCGACTCGGTGATTTCCGACACGACGCGAATCGTGTACGGGAATTCTTCCTTGCTCGGCAGGCAAGCGACGAGCGCGCGCTTGGCGAGGCGGCCGTGACCGACTTCGCGGCGCTTGGTGGAGCCCATGCGGCCGACTTCGCCGGTGGCGAAGGGAGGCATGTTGTAGTGGAACAGGAAACGGTCTTCGTATTCGCCGGCCAGCGCGTCGATGCGCTGCGCATCGCGTTCGGTGCCGAGGGTGGTCACGACCAGCGCCTGGGTTTCACCGCGCGTGAACAGGGCCGAACCGTGGGTGCGCGGCAGCACGCCGTTGCGGATTTCGATCGGGCGCACGGTGCGCGTGTCGCGGCCGTCGATGCGGGGCTCGCCCGACAGGATCTGGCTGCGAACGATCTTCGATTCGATCGAAAAAAGCAGGTCGTTGACCTTGCCTGCGTCGAAGGGCTCGCCGCTTTCCTTCAGCGCGTTCATCACGCTGGCGTTGGCTTCGCGCAGGGCCTGCGTGCGCGCTTGCTTGCTGCGGATCTGGTAGACGGCGCGCAGCTTTTCCTCTGCCAGGCCCTTGACCTTGGCGACGAAGGCTTCGTCTTCGGCCGGCGGCTGCCAGTCCCACACCGGCTTGCCGGCGTCGCGGACGAGTTCATGGATCGCGTTGATCGCGATGGCGGCTTGCTCATGGCCGAACACCACGCCGCCGAGCATGATTTCTTCGCTCAGTTGCAGGGCTTCGGACTCGACCATCAGCACGGCGGCTTCGGTGCCGGCCACGACCAGATCCATCTGCGAATCCTTGCGCGCGGTCTGACCCGGGTTCAGCACGTACTGGCCGTTGATGTAGCCCACGCGGGCGGCGCCGATCGGGCCACTGAACGGAATGCCGGAGATCGACAGCGCGGCGCTCGTGCCGATCATCGCGGCGATGTCGGCATCGACTTCGGGGTTGAGCGACAGGGTGTGGATGACCACGTGCACTTCGTTCAGGAAGCCTTCGGGGAACAGCGGGCGGATCGGGCGGTCGATCAGGCGGCTGGTCAGGGTTTCGTGTTCGCTGGGCTTGGCTTCGCGCTTGAAGAAGCTGCCGGGGATCTTGCCTGCGGCGTAGGTCTTCTCGATGTAGTCAACGGTCAGGGGGAAGAAGTCCTGGCCGGGCTTGGCGGATTTGGAAGCGACTACGGTCGCCAGGACCACGGTGCCCTCGATGTCCACCTTGACGGCGCCGCTGGCCTGGCGCGCGATTTCGCCGGTTTCCAGGACGACAGTCTTGTCGCCCCACTGAAAGGACTTGGTGACTTTGTTGAAGAGGCTCATGTTCAGCTCCTGTTTTTTGATAGCGGCTCGACCCGTGATAGTCACAGGCCCCGCGGGGCCGGAGCGCTTTCCAGAACACGATGCCATTCCAGAGAAGCTCGCCGGGAACCTCGTTGGAATGACACAGCTTCGCTCTGTTGGCGGCTCCGAAGTAAAAAACGCCTGAGCTAGCGGACTAACCCAGGCGTTCTTGCATGCGATTCGGCTTACTTGCGCAGACCCAGCTTGGCGATCAGCGCGGTGTAGCGGTCGGCGTCCTTGGACTTGAGGTAGTCCAGCAGCTTGCGGCGGCGGCTCACCATGCGCAGCAGGCCGCGACGACCGTGGTGGTCCTTGGCGTGCGTCTTGAAGTGCGGGGTGAGTTCGTTGATGCGGGCGGTCAGTAGTGCGACTTGCACTTCGGGACTGCCGGTATCGTTGGCGGCGCGGGCGTTGTCCTTGACAACTTCGGCCTTGATAGAGGCTGCGATCATTTGATTTTCCTAGTTCCGGGATGTTTGACTTGCGGTGTGTGCTGGAACTGCGCACACCGTGCGCCTTGCGGCATGCAAAGCTTTGGGATTATAGCTCGCCCCCAGGCTGCGCGCACTTCGTGTCGCTTCGCCTACCCCCTGCCGGGGGCAACACCCTGCGGACCGGCGGAGCCGGATCCGCGGTGTTTCACGCGTTTGGCTGCGCGGCCAGCCAGCGCTTCAGGCGGTTGACGCCCTCCACCAGGCGTTGCTTGTCCTTGGATGCGAAGCACCAGCGGAGCCAGCCTTGCGCCTCGGGCGCGAAGGCGTTGCCGGGGGCCAAACCCAGGCCGGCTTCGGCCACCAGGCGCTTGGCGACTTCCAGGGAATCGTCAAATCCGTCGAGCTTGAAGAAGGCGTACATGCCGCCGCGCGCGGGAGCCACCTCGACGCCGGGAATGTCCGACAGCAAGGGGACCAGGGTGTCGCGGCAGGATTTCAGGTGCGCGACGATCTTGGGGGTGATTTCCTCGGTGTGGCCCAGTGCGGCGACGCCGGCGCGCTGGGTGAAGACGCTGGCGCACGAGGTGTTGAACTCGATCAGCTTGCCCATACCGTCCATCAGCGCGGGGGGCACAACCAGCCAGCCGAGTCGCCAACCCGTCATCAGGAAGCTTTTGGAGAAACTGTGGGCGACCACCAAGCGGTCGTCGGGCGACGCGACGTCGAGGAAGCTGGGCGCGCAGCGGTTGGGCGTCGGTTCGTAATACAGGCGCTCGTAGACCTCGTCGGCGAGGATCCAGGTGCCGGTGGCGCGGCAATGGTCGAGGATCGCCTGCTGCTCGGCCCGCGTCAGCGTCCAGCCGGTCGGATTGTTCGGCGCGTTGACGATGAGCAGCTTGGTCGATGGCGTCACTGCGGCGCGCAGCGCTGCGAGGTCGAGGGTCCACTGCCCTCCCGTGGGCACCAGGGGCACGCAGCGCACCCTTGCGCCGAGGATTGCCGGTTGCGCGGTGAGGTTGGGCCATACCGGGGTGATGGCGACGACCTCGTCACCCGCATCGACGAGCGCCTGCACGGCCAGCATCAGCGCGCTGACGCCGCCGGAGGTGATCGCAATGCGCGACGACTCGATCTTCGGGTGCAGGCCGCTCATGTATCCAGCGACGGCCTCGCGCAGTTCGGGCAGACCCAGGTTGTGCGCATAGAAGGTTTCGCCACGCTGCAGCGACTCGATGGCCGCCTGGCGGATGACCTCGGGCGTGACTTCGTCGCTCTCGCCGAACCAGAAGGCCAGCACGTCGCTGCGGCCCAGGCCGGCGTTGGCGACTTCACGGATCTTGGAGGCTTCGAGGTTGTGGATGGCTTCGCGCATCGGATTTTTCCTTGGGGATTCAGGGGCGCTGCATCTGGCAGCTGGTGGGCATTTCGGCGCGGCTGGCCGGGATCGTCTTCACGACACGGAAGCCGTAGCCGGAGCCTTCGACGTCGAACTTCACGCCGGGCGCGCCCTGCTTGTCCATGACGCCGACGACGAGGCTCTGCTGGAACTGATGGTCAGCAGCGCGCATGTGGCCGCTCTGACCCGACAGCGTGACATTGGCCTTCTCGAGCGAGCGCGCCACGGCCACGGTATCAACGCTCCCCGCGCGCTCGATCGCCTGCGCCAGCGCCTCGATCATCAGTTGCATGCGCATGTGGACGTAGTCGTCGGCGGCTTTCGGAAAGCGCTCGCGGAAAGACCGGTAGAAGGCCTCGGACTGCGGCGTCTGCACGTTCGGCAGCCAGTCGGCCACCGCGATCACGCGCCCGATGCCGGCGTCGCCGATGGCCGCCGGCGCACCGAGGGCGTTGCCGTAGAAGGTGTAGAAGGTGCCGTTGAAACCGGCTTCGCGCGCCGCCTTCACGAGCAAGGTGAGATCGTTGCCCCAGTTGCCGGTGATGACCGCCTGCGCGCCACTCGCAAGGATCTTGCTCGCATAGGGAGCGAAGTCCTTGACCCGCCCCATCGGGTGCAACTCGTCGCCCACGATCTTCACGTCCGGGCGCAGCACGCCGAGCTGCCGTCTGGACTCACGCAACACCGCCTGTCCGAAGCTGTAGTCCTGGCCGAACAGGTAGACGCGTTGGAGCGCCTTGTCGTCCTTCAGGACATCCATCAGCGCGGTGACGCGCATGTCGGCGTGCGCATCGAAGCGGAAGTGCCAGAAGCTGCAGCGCTCGTTGGTGAGCGCCGGATCGACCGCCGAGTAGTTGAGGAAGAGCACCCGCCGGGCCGGATCGCGCTCGTTGTTCTTCTCGATCGCATCGATCAGCGCGGCCGCCGTGGCCGACGAGTTGCCCTGCAGCACGATGCGCGCGCCGTCGTCCATCGCGGCGCGCAAGGCGGACAGCGCCTCCTCGTTCTGCCCCTTGCTGTCGTAGCGGTCCAGCTGCAGAAAGCGAGCGCCGCCCGGCAGCTTGACCCCACCGCGCGCATTGACGCGCTCCACCGCCCACAGCAGATTGCGGAACACCGCCTCGCCGGTGTTGGCGAAGGGGCCGCTCATGCTCTCGATGAGCGCGATACGGATGGGAGGCGCGGGCTGCGCATGCGCCAGGCCCAACACCGATGCGCATAGTGCCGAGGCGCCGAATTTCAAGGCGGCGCGACGGCAAATAAAGCTTGCATTCATTGCTTGAAAGTCCCTGGGGCCGCTCCTAGTTGAGGGGCATGCGGCACTTGTCTTGTTGAAACCGCCGCGCAGTGTACGGGACACACATTTCTTGTCCCCATTCTCATCGCTCAGGAGTTCTCACCATGTTTTTCGCACCCGCCGTTCGCACCGCCCGCTTCGTTCCGCGTTCGTACGACCGGAGCCTGGAGCGCTTCGTCAACGAGGCATTCTCCGGAGCGCAACGCTCGCTCAATGTCGAACAGGACGACAAGACCTGGACCTTGACGCTGGACGTGCCCGGCCTGTCGCGTGATGACCTCACGATCGGCATCGAAGGCGCCGTGGTTCGCATCGAGAGCAAGGCGGAGGCCAAGCGCCAGCTCAAGGCCGCGTACGAACTGCCACAGGACATCGACGTGGCCGCGAGCCAAGCCAAGCTCGAAAACGGCGTGCTGACGCTCAAGCTGGGCAAGCTGGTTCCGGTCAGCAATGTCGCTCAGCTCGCCATCAACTGACAACCTGTCGCTTCGAACTCAAAAAAGGCAATACACGGGCCGGTAACTTTCAGTTGCCGGCCCGATGCGTTTTTGACTCACAATCGGTGCGTATTTCGTCACGTTCTGTGACGATTTTTTCAATGCCTTCCTCTTAATTTGCGCTGGAAGCGAACGGGACTGCGGTGGCAGCAGACGCGAGGCGCCCCGACGAAGCACCATGAAAACGCACTTGAAGCTTGCAGACGACGACGCCCGTTCGGACACCCTGTTGGTGTTCCTCCCGGGGGCCTTCCTCAAGCCTGAAGAATTCGAGCGCGAAGGTTTCGTCCATGCCGTGAGGGAGCGCGAGCTGGCCGCGGACGCCCTGCTCGTCGATGCCGATGTGTCGTACTTCTACGACCAGACCTTCATCGAGCGGCTGCACGACGACGTCATCCAGCCGCAGCGCTCCCTGGGCTACAAGTCGATCTGGCTGGTCGGCATTTCCATCGGCGGCTTCGGCGCGCTGATCCACGAACTGGCAAAGCCAGGCGCCGTCGACGGCATCGTGGCGCTGGCGCCCTATCTCGGGCGCCGCCCCATCGCCGCGGAAATCCACAAGGCCGGTGGCCTGCGTGCCTGGAAGGCGCCCGAAGGACCGCCGCCCGACGAGGAAGTCGATCGCAAGCTCTGGCCCTGGCTCCAGCAATATTCGTCGCCGAAGCGTGCGGAGAACCTGCCGCCGCTGTATTTGGGATTCGGGCTCAGCGACCGTTTCGCGGCCAACCATCAACTGCTGGCGGATGCGCTGCCGGACGGCCGCGTGTTCACCACGGAAGGCGGGCACGATTGGCCCCAATGGTCGCAACTCTGGCGCAAGGTGCTCGATGTGCTCCCGCTTCCATCGCGCACCATGAAGGGCTCTAGGCGAGCGGTGACGCCTCGGTCAACGACGCCAGCGGCCATCGCGGCTTGACGTCGAAGGCGTAGCGCTCGGTCGGCGACTGCATGCCGGCCTGAAGACGCATCGCGGCAGCCATGGCGATCATGGCGCCGTTGTCGGTGCACAGGTGCAGCTCCGGATAGTGCACGCGAACCCCGCGTTTCGCGCATGCCGCGTTCAGTTGCTCGCGCAACGCCCGATTGGCGCCTACGCCGCCGGCGACCACCAGCCGATTCAGGCCTGTCTGTTCGATGGCGCCCAGCGATTTCTTCAGCAGCACTTCCACGATCGCAGCCTGGGTCGATGCGGCGAGATCAGCCTTGCGCGCCTCCAGCTCGCTGCCCAGTTTCTTGGCCTGGGTGAGCACTGCCGTCTTGAGGCCGGCAAACGAGAAGTCGAGGTCGCCGCTGTGCAGCAGGGGGCGCGGCAATTTGAACGCCGCCGCGTCGCCGCCTTCCGCCAGCTTGGCAAGCCAGGGACCGCCCGGATAAGGCAGGCCCATCAGCTTGGCGCTCTTGTCGAAGGCTTCGCCGGCGGCGTCATCGATGGTTTCGCCCAGTAGCTCGTAGCGCCCGACGCCGTCGACGCGCATCAGTTGCGTATGTCCGCCTGACACCAGCAAGGCCACGAAGGGAAATTCCGGCGCGTCCGCGCTCAGGAAGGGCGACAGCAGATGGCCCTCCAGGTGGTGCACGCCGAGCACGGGCTTGCCGAGCGCCGCTCCCAGCGCGCAAGCCACACCGGCGCCGACCAGCAAGGCACCCGCCAGGCCCGGCCCGCGCGTGTACGCCACGACGTCCACATCCGCGAGCTTCCGCCCGGCTTCGGCGAACACGGCCTGCGCCAACGGAAGAACACGGCGGATGTGATCGCGGCTCGCCAGCTCGGGGACGACGCCGCCATAGGCCTGGTGCATGGCGATCTGGCTGTGCAGCGCGTGCGCGGCCAGGCGTGGCAAACCACTCTCCCCGGCCTCGACGAGGGCAACCCCGGTTTCGTCGCAAGACGATTCGATTCCCAGTACAAACATCCAGCAAGTGTAGGTTGCGCCCGCTTTCGGGGCACGGATGTTGCTGGATAGGCTCAGCCCCAGAGGTATATGGATAGTGACTCGAATACGACGATGAAATCTGGCTTGAGCTTTTTGGTTGCCGCTCTTCGATGCGAGATCGAAGGGTTGGAGCAGCTCGACCGAACCAGTCAACTGGTCGGAACGATCAGCCGGCTGGTGCATGCCTTGCAGCGCGAGCGGGGAATTTCGAACGTGCTCCTGGCGTCGCGAGGCCAGCGCTTCGGCGCGCAGCGTGACGAGCAGATCGCCGAGTGCCTACGAATGGAAGAAGCGGCGCGCCTCGGTTTCGAGCAGTTGGAGATGGAAACTGCCCGCATCGGCAACGGTGCGCGGCTGTTCAGCCGCATTGCCTGGGTGCTGCCGGGGCTGGATGCGCTGCCGGAATTGCGTCGTCGCATCGGTGCGCTGGAGGTGGACTCGGCCGAATCGACCGCTGCCTTCGTCAAGCTGATCGCGGGCTTGCTCGCCGTCGTGTTCGAGGCGGCTGACGGCGCGACGGATCCGGAGGTCTCGCGCGCACTCGTGGCGCTCTTCAATTTCATGCAAGGCAAGGAGTTCGCGGGGCAGGAACGCGCCTGCGGTGCCGCCGCCTTTGCCTCGGGCCGCAACGACAGCAACCGGCAACAACAGTGGCTGCACCTCATCGATTCGCAGGAGCGGTGCTTTCAGGTCTTCACCGAGTTTTCGGCGCAGGACCTCGTCGATATCTGGCGTGCGAGCCTGCCCACCACGCAGATGGCCGAACTGGAGCGGCTTCGCCGCATCGCCTGCGCGGCACCGGCGGGCGTGGTGCTCGATACCGACTTGAGCCAGACATGGTTCGATTGCTGCACGCGGCGAATCGATGCCATGCGATCCATCGAGGAACGCCTTGCCGACGACCTCCACCGGATCTGCCAGCAGAAGACTACGCAAGCCCGCGCGGAGTTGCAGACTCACCAGGCACTGCTGGCAAAGGTCAGCGGCCAGCCCGATGCGACGGCTGCCGCGTACTTCGACGGGCCGGCAACGCTGGACCCCGCACCGTACGGCCGACAGCTTGAACGATCGATTCTCGACATGGTCCAGGAGCAATCGCACCGGCTTCAGGCGATGAGCGACGAACTCGACACCGTGCGCGCGGCGCTCAACGAGCGCAAGCTGGTCGAGCGCGCCAAGGGTCTCCTGATGGCGCACCGCCGGATCAGCGAACAGGAGGCGCACAAGATGCTGCGCCAGACCGCCATGAACCAGAACCGAAGGCTGATCGATGTCGCCGAATCGGTGCTGGCCATGGCCGAGTACCTGCCCAAGGATGCGTCGTCTTGAGCGCGCCGCCAAGCCGGAATGGTGCGCTGCACAACAATCGCGCTTCGTTCGGCTTCGAAAGAAAATCTCTTCCCAGCCCAATGCAGGCATCGATTTGAAGCTATGTTTTTCATAGCAATCGGCCGCTCGAAATCGCTGGCACGTAGCTTGCAGTCAACCTGCCCATAGACCAACGAAGGTCTGCAGGCAGGCGGCATCCAACGGCGGGTGCAGCCCACCCAACCGGACAAAGGCGTCCCCACCCGCAAGGGCTCGTTTTCGAGCAGCCCTGCGCGGTGAGGACGCCTTTTTTGTTTTCTGCTTTGTCCTATTTCCACTTCGGAGTTCGCCCCATGACCGATTCGCTGCCATCCAAACTGAGTCGCCGACGTGTGCTGCAGGCCGCAGCGGCCGGCGTTGTCGGGCTCGACCCCGCCCTGCGCGCGGCCGTCTGGGCCCAGGGCTCGGACAAGCCGGAGAAGGAGGAAGTCAAGATCGGCTTCATTCCGCTCACCGACTGCGCCAGCGTCGTGATGGCCTCCGTGCTGGGCATCGACAAGAAGTACGGCGTGAAGATCGTGCCGAGCAAGGAAGCAAGCTGGGCCGGCGTGCGCGACAAGCTCGTCAACGGCGAGCTCGACTTCGCCCATGTGCTCTACGGCCTGGTGTACGGCGTGCACCTCGGCATCGGCGGCCCGAAAAAGGACATGGCCGTGCTGATGACGCTCAACAACAACGGCCAGGCGATCACGTTGTCGAAGAAGCTCGCCGACAAGGGCGCGGTGGATGGCGCCTCGCTGGCCAAGGTGATGGCCGGCAACAAGGCCGAATACACCTTCGCGCAGACCTTTCCCACCGGCACCCACGCGATGTGGCTCTACTACTGGATGGCCGCCAACGGGATCGATCCGCTGAAGGACGCCAAGGTCATCACCGTGCCGCCGCCGCAGATGGTCGCGAACATGCGCGTCGGCAACATGGACGGCTACTGCGTGGGCGAACCCTGGGGCCAGCGCGCGATCATGGATGGCATCGGCATCACCGCCATCACGACGCAGGACATCTGGAAGGACCATCCGGAAAAGGTGCTCGGCACCACCGGTGACTTCGTCAAGAAGTACCCCAACACCGCGCGCGCCGTGACCGCCGCCATCCTCGAAGCCGGCAAATGGATCGACGCCGGCCTGCAGAACAAGAACAAGATGGCCGAGACCATAGCGGACAAGAGCTACGTCAACACCAGCGTGGATGCAATCAACCAGCGCATCCTCGGCCGCTACACCAACGGCCTCGGCAAGAACTGGGACGACCCCAACTACATGAAGTTCTACAACGACGGCGCGGTCACTTTCCCGTACCTGTCGGACGGCATGTGGTTTCTCACGCAGCACAAGCGCTGGGGCCTGCTGAAGGAGCATCCGGACTACCTGCAAGTGGCGACACAGATCAACCAGATCGACATCTACAAGCAGGCCGCCGCGGCCACGAAGACTTCCGTTCCGAAGGAAGCGATGCGCACCAGCAAGCTGTTCGACGGCGTCGTCTGGGACGGCAAGAACCCGAAGCAGTACGCCGATTCGTTCAAGGTCCACGTCTGAGGAGCGCACCATGGTCAGTGCCGTCTTTCACTCCCCGCTCGACGCGACTCCGGTCATGCCGGCCGCTGCGAAGACCGTTGCCGCCGCCAGGCCCGTGGCTCCGGCCAGGCAGGTCGAATCCGAGCCGCGCCCGCCTCGTGATTTCAGCGCGCTGTGGCTGCGCGTGCTACCGCCCGTACTGGGCTTTGCGCTCCTGATCCTGATCTGGGAACTGGTCGCGATGAAGAGCACCACCGGCTTCCCCTCACCGCTCACGACATGGAAGCAGGCGCTGATCGTGTTCAGCGATCCGTTCTACAGCAAGGGGCCGAACGACCAGGGCGTGGGCTGGAACGTCCTCTCGTCGCTGCAGCGCGTGGGGCTCGGCTTCGGGCTCGCGGCCGCCGTAGGCATTCCGGCGGGCTTCGCGATCGGGCGCTTCGAGTTCCTCTCGCGCATGTTCAATCCGCTGATCAGCCTGTTGCGTCCGGTATCGCCGCTGGCCTGGCTGCCGATCGGGCTGCTGGTGTTCAAGGGCGCGAATCCTGCAGCCATCTGGACCATCTTCATCTGCTCGATCTGGCCGATGATCATCAACACCGCCGTCGGCGTGCAGCGCGTGCCGAGCGACTACATGAACGTTGCCAAGGTGCTGAACCTCAGCGAATGGAAGATCTTCACCAAGATCCTCTTTCCTGCCGTGCTGCCCTACATGCTGACCGGCGTGCGCCTCGCGGTCGGCACTGCCTGGCTCGTGATCGTCGCGGCCGAGATGCTGACCGGCGGCGTGGGCATCGGCTTCTGGGTGTGGGACGAGTGGAACAACCTCAACGTCGCCAACATCATCATCGCGATCTTCGTCATCGGCATCGTCGGACTCGTGCTCGAGTTCGCGCTGATCAGGATTGCCACGGCATTCACGTTCGAAGAGGTCAAGTCATGAACGACGACAGCAAGTACATCCAGATCCAGGGCGTGGAGCAGCGCTTCAAGACGGCCAAGGGCAGTTTCCTCGCGCTGCGTGACGTGAACCTCAACGTGGCAAAGGGCGAGTTCATCACCCTGATCGGGCACTCGGGCTGCGGCAAGTCGACCCTCCTGAACCTGATCGCAGGCCTCACCACGCCGACGCAAGGCGCGCTGCTCTGCGCCAACCGCGAGATCAAGGGCCCCGGCCCGGAACGCGCGGTCGTGTTCCAGAACCATTCGCTGCTGCCCTGGCTCACCTGCCACGAGAACGTGTACCTCGCGGTCGAGCGCGTGTTCGCACCGACCGAAGGCAAGGCGCAACTCAAGGCACGCACCGACGCGGCGCTGGCATTGGTCGGCCTCACGGCCGCCGCGCAGAAGCGCCCCGGCGAGATCTCGGGCGGCATGAAGCAGCGCGTAGGCATCGCACGCGCACTGTCGATGGAACCGAAGGTGTTGCTGATGGATGAGCCCTTCGGCGCCCTCGATGCGCTCACCCGCGCCAAGCTGCAGGACGAACTGCTCGCCATCGTGCAGAAGACGCACAGCACCGTCGTCATGGTGACGCACGATGTGGACGAGGCAGTGCTGCTCTCGGACCGCATCGTGATGCTGACCAACGGCCCGGCCGCCACGATCGGCGAGGTGCTGGCGGTCGACATTCCGCGCCCGCGCAATCGCGTCGAGCTCGCCGAGGATCCGGTCTACGTGCACGCGCGCAAGGCGGTGATCGACTTTCTCTACACGCGCCAGGCGCACGTGGAGAAAGTCGCCGCCTGAGGCGACCCGCGCCGACGAAGCGCGCGACCGGAGTCAGGACATGATGACCTGCAGGCTGTGTTCGTACGACGCAGTGAGATGGTCGAAGGTGTCGACCAGCGCATCGCTGGAACGCACCAGCGCGGAGCGGCCTTCGGCGCTATCGGCCTCCCGCACGCCGTGCACGAGTTGCAGCCATTCGTCCCGTGCGCCTGCCAACGCGGTGCGAATCTCCGGTGAGCTCAGGGGTGCGCGTTCGAGTTCCAGCAATGCGGACTCGAACTCGTCCATGGTCGGCGCCAGGCGTGCGCGCGAGGCATCGGCCGACAAGGTCGACGCCAGCAGCGCGTCCTTCGCCAGCCGCTGCGCACGCATGCGTTGGCGCCCGCAGATGTTGACGATGCGGAGCGCCCGTCGCGCGCCCGATGCCTCCAGTGCACCTGTCAGGGCTTCGGCGGCCGACAGCAACGTGTCGGCGCGCGCATCGATATCGATCAGCGCCTTCGGTCCTAGCCTCGTCGCGAGCGCTGTCTCCAGGCTCTGCCACGCCAGGCGTACATCGGCCAGGGCCTGCGCGCCGGATTCATCGAGTTCGAAGGCTGCCAGATGATTCAGGTTGTCCTGCACCCGTTCGGTCGATTGCGTGCGCAGGACGCGCGCACGCCGCGCGTCGATGCCGGCCAGCGCCTGCGCAGCGACCCGGACCAAGCGCTGCGACAGCATGCGCAACTGTCCGGCGCGATTGATCGCATCGGCCCACCGGGACGCCTCCACCACGGAGCGCGAGACCTCCCCCAGTCGCAGATTGGCGTGCATCGCAGCGCCGCGCAGCAGGCCGAAGGCCTCGTCCTCACCAATGCCGCGCGCCGACATCAGCAATCCCTTGGCGCGACCGACCCATTTGCGCTCGTCCAGACGGGTGCGAAGGGATTCCAGTTCGGTGCGCAGGGCGGCCTCCCGCTGCCAGCGCGCCCGCGCGCGGCCCAGCAGTGCATCGAGGGATCGCGCGTCGAGTCCCTCGATCGGCGCCCATGCATGCACACCGAGCGCGGCGACCTTCTCATGCGCCTCGCGATTCAGTGGCGCAGACACCAGGCTCAACGCACAGGGCGGTACGCCCGACCAGGCTTGCAGCGCATCGACAAGATCCGGTGTCACCGCCGGCACGCAGATCAGGATTTCACGAGGCGCGAGCGAGAGCGCCCGCGGCGCCATCGTGCGGTAGCTTGCACGCGCGACCTCCGCGGCATGGGCGCCAACGAAGGCGCGCTGCAGGACTTCGGGAAGATCGGTGGCTTCGTGGTGCAGGACGACAAGAAGAGGATTCACGACAGGCTTCGGGCTGGAGCCGAAAGCATAGGTCACGCACGGTCACATTCGCTGGCATATCTCTTGCGTGACATTGCGCGTGGTGTAACGAAGCACCGCATTGGTGAAGCGGCAGGCTCCTGCACGCAGCCCGGGAACGCACAGGCCGGGCACCTCCGTCACGCCGCCAGCATCCGCTGCCGGCACTGCATCCCCAACACGACCGACGACACGGCCCGACAACGGCCGCGCCGCGGCATTTCGCACTGAAAGCCATGTCCAGCTTCAAGTCTTTCCTGAACTCAGGCCACGGCCCGACGTTGTTCGCGTCCTTCCTGTACTTCGCGTTCTCGTGCTGCATCTGGGTCCTCAACGGCGCCATGGCGCCATTCATCGGCGAAACCTTCGACCTCTCGCCGGCGCAAAAGGGCCTGATGCTGTCGGTGCCGATCATTGCCGGCGCGCTGATGCGTTTTCCCCTGGGCATCCTGTCGCAGTACATCGGCCGCAAGAAGGCGACGCTGGTCGAGATGGGCCTGATCGCCGTCGCGATGCTGTTCGGCTTCTTCATGGTGCACAGCTTCAACGACCTGCTCGCCATGGGCGTGCTGCTGGGCATCGCCGGCGCCAGCTTCGGCGTAGCGCTCTCACTCGGTTCGGGCTGGTTTCCGCCGCAGCACAAGGGGCTCGCGATGGGCCTGGTGGGCGCGGGCAACGTCGGGACGGCGGTGTCGGTGCTGGTGGCGCCGCCGCTCGCGCAATGGCTGGGCTGGCAGAGCGTGTACGGCGTCGCGGCCGTGGCGATCCTGCTGCCGATGATCGTGATGGTCGTGTTCGCGAAAGAGCCGCCCGACATCGACAGCCACGCCAGCTTCCGCGAGCACATCGCCTGCCTGTTCGAGAAGGACGGATGGGTGTTCAGCCTGATCTACGGCGTGACATTCGGCGGCTTCATCGGCCTGACGACCTTCCTGCCTTCCTACTACTACGACCAGTTCGGCGTGAGCAAGGTGCAGGCCGGTCAGCTCACCATGCTCGCCGCCTTCATGGGCGCCGCCGTGCGCGTGATCGGAGGCTGGATCTCCGACCGCTGGGGGGGCGTCAACACGCTGACGCTGGTGCTTCTGGTGGTGGCGGTCGGGCTGTCGCTGGTGGGGTTCGCATCGTCGTCCCTCACCCTCACGACGCTGCTGCTGATCACCTGCTTCGCCGCACTGGGTGCGGGAAACGGCGCGCTGTTCCAACTCGTGCCGCTGCGCTGGCCGACGAGCACGGCGGTCGCGGGCTCCATGATCGGCGAGATCGGCGCTCTCGGCGGCGGCCTCGTGCCCAACGCGATGGGCCTCTCCAAGCAATACCTCGGCAGCTATCTCTGGGGATTCGTCTTCTTCGCCGCCCTCTCCCTCGTGATGCTCGGCGTCATGCGCGTGATGCAGATCCGCTGGACCCGCACCTGGGCCGAAAAAGGCGGCCGCGCCCGCGCGGCCTCACAGCCAGCGACCCCCGCCAAGTTCACCAAAGCCCGCAACGCATGAACCCGCACAACCCCATTCCAGGAATACCGCGGACCCGGCTTAGCCGGTCCGCCGGTATTGCCCCCTGCAAGGGGGTGGAGAGCGACATGAAATGCGCGAGCCTGGGGGTGTGCGCAAAGACTACGAGCCTGGGGCTGTGCTCAGCTCTTTGGCAAGAACAGCAGCCAGAACACCAGCAGCATGTTGAGCAGCAAGGACACGCCGAGCGCGATCTTGTACAGCGCCGCCGGGTCACGGCGAACCAGGGGCGTGGCGCTCGGGGCGCTGACGGGTCGCGAAGCGCCACGCTCCAGCGCCAGCAGCAACTCCTCCGCCGTCTCGAAGCGCTGCCGCGGATCGCGCGCGACGGCCTTGCGCACCAGGTGGTCCAGCCATATCGGCACATCGGGCCGGATGCGCGAGAGCGAGGCCGGATCGCGCCGGTAGCGCGACGCCTGGTAGGGCTCGATCTCGCCATAGGGCAAGCGCCCAGAGAGCCACTGGTAGAGCGTGACCCCCAATGCGAAAAGATCGCTCGCCGCATCGGCAACGCCGCCTTCCCATTGCTCAGGATTGATGTAGCTCGGCGTGCCGGCGTGCAGCTCGCGTTGCGCCGCACCCTCGCGCCCGGACAACGCCACGCCCAAGTCGAGGATGCGCCAGCGTCCATCGTCTCCGAGGTGCAGGTTGCCAGGCTTGATGTCCCGATGCACCACACCGTGGCGGTGCAGCCGTCCCAGTGCGCGGCTCACTTCGATGGCCGCGGCCACGACTTCGGCGACCGCCCCGCGCCCGCCGGACTTCTGCATCTGCTCGAGCGTCCGGCCGCCATGCCAATCGAACACGGTGTAGAGCGCGCTCGCATCGGCCGCTCGCTCATGGACGCGCACGAAGCCGCTGTCGGGTCGTGCGCTGACGCGCAGGCCCAGCCAGGCTTCGTGCGCGAGCATCGCGCGCTCCTGAGGGTCGCCGGCCCGGGACGGGTGCAAGGTCTTGAGCGCGACCAGCGCTCGCGTCACGGGATGGCGCGCCTGGTAGAGCAGGTGCACGCCGCTGTTCGCCACCAGCGCGGTGACGAGGTAACCGTCCAGCACGTCGCCGACCTTCAACAGGGGCGGCGGCGCCAGGCGGCGGACATCGCCCATCTCGTCGTCCAGTTGTCGGGCATCGAGACCGATGACACGGATCACCAGCGCGGTCGCGTTGTCGCGGGTTCCTGCGCCCAGCGCCGCATTCACCAGCGCGTCGCTGGCCTCGCCCGCCGTGCCTTGCAGCGCGATCGCGGCGAGTTGCTGCGCCTTGAGCACACCGTGCACGCCGTCGGAGCTGAGCACGAAGCAGTCGCCGACGCGCACGTCACCTTGCACGTAGTCGACCCGCACCTGGTCGTCGAGGCCGATGGCGCGTGTCAGGCGGCTGCGAAAGTCGGGCTGCTCGAAGGCATGGTCGTGGGTCAGCGGCACGGCGGGCTCGCCATCCTGCCGCACGCGCCAGGCACGGGTGTCTCCGACGTGCGCGAGCGTGTAGCTCTGCCCGTGCAACACCAGCGCGGTCAGCGTGGTGAGCGCAGTGCCCTCGCCTTGGCGTCGACGGTTGTGATCGGCCAGCCAGGCGTTCTGCGCGCCGATCAGGCGGTCCAGCGCCGCGGTGGGCTCCCAGGTGTCGGGCGTGGCGAAGTAGTCGCCCAGCAGCCCCATCACCGTGGTCTGCGCGGCTTCCAGGCCGCGCCCACCGGTCGATACACCGTCGGCAATGGCGGCGATCAGCCCGCGCGCCTCTTCGCCGCGCGGCGCGTGCACGGCACCGGCGAAGTCCTCGTTGACGTCGCGCGGCCCGCGCTGGCTGCTGTAGCCGATGTCCACTTCAAAGCTCATGGCGCGATTCTCCACGCGCGTCCCGGGCAGCCCGCTTGATTGAATCGACGAAAGGTCCAGCCCCATGAAGAAGATGAAACTCGTGATGGTCGGCAACGGCATGGCCGGCGTGCGCACGATCGAAGAGCTCCTCAAGATCGAGCCCGACCTCTACGACATCACCGTGTTCGGCGCCGAGCCTCACCCGAACTACAACCGCATCCTGCTGTCGCCTGTGCTCGCGGGCGAGCAGACGATCGATGAGATCGTGCTCAACAGCTGGGAGTGGTACGCCGAGAATCACATCACCTTGCACGCCGGCAAGAAGGTGGTCGAGATCGACCGCGTCAAGCGCATCGTGCGTGCCGAGGACGGCACCGAGGCCGCGTACGACCGCCTGCTGATGTGCACCGGGTCCAACCCATTCATGCTGCCGGTCCCGGGCAAGGACCTGAAGGGCGTGATTGCCTACCGCGACATCGCCGACACCGACTACATGATCGAGACCGCCCGCACGCACAAGAACGCGGTGGTCATCGGCGGCGGCCTGCTGGGCCTCGAAGCGGCCAACGGCCTGATGCTGCGCGGCATGAACGTCACCGTGGTGCACGTCATGCCATGGCTGATGGAGCGCCAGCTCGACGACGTCGCCGGCAAGCTGCTGCAGAAGTCACTCGAAGACCGCGGGCTCAAGTTCCTCCTGGGGGCCCAGACGCAGGAACTGGTCGGCGGCGAGGACGGTCGGGTGAAGGCCATCCGCTTCAAGGACGGCACCGAGGTGGCGGCCGACCTGGTCGTCATGGCGGTCGGCATCCGGCCCAACACCGAACTGGCCGAGAAGGCCCGGCTGCACGTCAACCGCGGCATCGTCGTCACCGACACCATGCAGACCGTGACCGACGCGCGCATCTATTCGGTCGGCGAATGCGCGGCGCATCGCGGCATCGCCTATGGCCTCGTGGCGCCGCTTTTCGAACAGGCCAAGGTGGCGGCCAACCATCTGGCGCAGTTCGGCATCGGCCGCTACATGGGCTCCCTGACCTCGACCAAGCTCAAGGTCACCGGCATCGACCTCTTTTCGGCCGGCGAATTCATGGGTGGCGAAGGCACCGAGGAGATCGTGATGAGCGACCCTTTCGGCGGGGTCTACAAGAAGCTGGTGATCAAGGACGACAAGCTCGTCGGCGCTTGCCTCTACGGCGACACGGTCGACGGCAGCTGGTACTTCAAGCTGCTGCGCGACGGCCGCAGCGTGCACGACATCCGCGACAAGCTGATGTTCGGCGAATCGAACATCGGCGACACCGGCCACGAAGGCCATAGCAAGGCCGCGTCGATGCCGGACGATGCCGAGGTCTGCGGCTGTAACGGCGTCAACAAGGGCACGATCTGCAAGGCGATCAAGGACAAGGGACTGTTCACCCTCGAAGAAGTCAAGAAGCACACCAAGGCGAGCGCGTCCTGCGGTTCGTGCACCGGTCTGGTCGAGCAGATCCTGATGTTCACGGCGGGCGGCGACTACTCCGCGACGCCGAAGAAGAAGGCCGTCTGCGGGTGCACCGACGTGAGCCACAAGGACGTGCGCGACGCGATCCGCAAGGAGCACTACCTCACGCACGACGAGGTGTACCGCAACCTCGGCTGGCGCACGCCCAACGGCTGTTCGTCCTGCAGGCCGGCCATCAACTACTACCTGATCTCGACCTGGCCCAAGGAGGCGAAGGACGATCCGCAGAGCCGCTTCATCAACGAGCGCAGCCACGCCAACATCCAGAAGGACGGGACCTATTCGGTGATCCCGCGCATGTGGGGCGGCCACACCACGCCCGACGAGCTGCGGCGCATCGCGGACGCGGCCGACAAGTACAAGATCCCGACGGTCAAGGTCACGGGCGGCCAGCGCATCGACCTGCTCGGCGTGAAGAAGGAAGACCTGGAAGGGGTCTGGAAGGACATCGGCATGCCTTCGGGCTTTGCCTACGCGAAGTCCCTGCGCACGGTGAAGACCTGCGTGGGCAGCGAGTGGTGCCGCTTCGGCACGCAGGACTCGACGCAGATGGGCAAGGACCTGGAGCGCGCGTTGTGGGCGATGTACTCGCCGCACAAGGTCAAGCTCGCCGTCTCGGGCTGCCCGCGCAACTGCGCCGAGGCCGGCATCAAGGACGTGGGCGTGATCGGCGTCGACTCGGGCTGGGAAATCTATGTCGGCGGCAACGGCGGCATCAAGACCGAGGTCGCGCAGTTCCTCGTGAAGCTGAAGACCTCCGAGGAAGTGATGGAGTACGCGGGCGCGTTCCTGCAGCTTTACCGCGAGGAAGGCTGGTATCTGGAGCGCACGGTGCACTATGTCGGGCGTGTCGGCCTCGACTACGTGAAGAAGAAGATCCTCGAAGACGCGGAAGGCCGCAAGGCACTCTGGGAACGTCTCCAGTTCGCACTCGATGGCGAGCCCGATCCGTGGTTCGAGTCGAGCCAGGCCTCCGTCGACGTGCGCCAGTTCACCCCTGTCGCCGTGGTCACCGACAGCGCTGCGCAGGTCGCTTGAAAGGAAACGCGATGAGCGAATGGAAAGTCATCTGCCGCGTCGACGACATCCCGGTGCTCGGCGCACGCCGCGTGAGCCGGCCAGCGGGCGTCGATGTCGCGGTGTTCCGCAATGCCGAGAACCAGGTCTTCGCGCTGCTCGACCGCTGCCCGCACAAGGGCGGTCCCCTGAGCCAGGGCATCGTCTTCGGCACCAGCGTGGCCTGCCCGCTGCACAACTGGGCCATCGGCCTCGACGACGGCTGCGCGAAATCGCCCGATGAAGGCTGCACGCCGCGCTTCGCGGTCAAGCTCGCGGATGGCGTGGTGCACCTCGATGCCGTCGAACTGGCGTCGCACGCCATCGATCTCCCCCGGCCCGTCGCCGGACCGAAGCGCACCGTTGCGGCCTGAGGGAAAGCCATGAAGGAAACACGCTCGACCTGCCCGTACTGTGGTGTGGGCTGCGGCGTGATCATCGAGTCCGATGGCGCGCAAATCACCGGCGTGCGCGGCGATCCCGAGCACCCCGCCAACTTCGGCCGCTTGTGCACCAAGGGCTCGACGCTGCATCTGACGGCCAGCGCCGCGGTCACGATGCAGACGCGACTGCTGCAGCCGATGCAGCGGGCCACGCGCGGCTCCGCACCCGCAGCGATCAGCTGGGATGGCGCGCTGGACGTGGCTGTCGAGAAGTTCTCGCAGGTCATCCGCGACTACGGCCCGGACGCGGTGGGCTTCTATGTCTCCGGCCAGTTGCTGACCGAGGACTACTACGTCTTCAACAAGCTCGCCAAGGGCCTCGTCGGCACCAACAACATCGACACCAACTCGCGACTGTGCATGAGCAGCGCAGTCGCGGGCTACAAGAAGACGCTCGGCGCCGACGCCCCGCCCGCCTGCTACGACGACCTGAAGCGTGCCGAGTGCATCTTCATCGTGGGCAGCAACACGGCCTGGGCGCATCCGATCCTGTTCCGGCGCATCGAGGACGCGAAGGCGGCCAATCCGGCGATGAAGATCATCGTGGCCGATCCGCGGCGCACCGACACGGTGGAGATCGCCGACCTGTTCCTGCCCATCCAGCCGGGCACCGACGTGATGCTCTTCAATGGCATGCTGCACCTGATGCTGTGGGAAGGATGGACCGATGCGCGCTACATCGCCGAGCACACCAGCGGCTTCGACGCGCTCAAGGCCACGGTGCGCGACTGCACGCCCGATCATGTGGCGCAAGTCTGCGGCATCTCGAAGGACGACCTGTTGCAGGCAGCGCGCCTCTTCGCGACCTCGGGCGCGACGCTGAGCCTCTATTGCCAGGGACTCAACCAGTCCTCTTCCGGCACTGCCAAGAACGCGGCGCTGATCAACCTGCATCTGGCGACCGCCCAGATCGGCAAACCCGGCGCCGGGCCCTTCTCGCTCACCGGGCAGCCGAACGCGATGGGCGGTCGCGAAGTGGGCGGTCTTGCCAACCTGCTCTCGGCGCATCGCGACCTCGCGAATCCGCAGCATCGCGCCGAAGTCGCGGCGCTGTGGGGTGTGCCGGACGTTCCACAGCAGCCGGGCAAGACGGCGGTCGAGATGTTCCAGGCCGCCGCCGACGGCGAAATCCGTGCGCTCTGGATCGCCTGCACCAATCCGGCGCAGTCGATGCCCGACCAGGCCACCGTGCGACGCGCGCTTCAACGCTGCGAGTTCGTCGTGGTGCAGGAAGCCTTTTCGACCACCGCCACCTGCGACTTCGCCGACCTGCTGCTTCCCGCCACCACCTGGGGCGAGAAGGAAGGCACCGTCACCAACAGCGAACGTCGGATCTCGCGCGTGCGGCCGGCCGTGCCCGCACCCGGCGAAGCCCGCGACGACTGGACGATTGGCGTGGCCTTCGCGCGCCGGCTCGAAGAAGAGCTGGGCCGCACGAACACCCTCTTCCCCTACCCCGATGCCGAGTCGGTCTGGAACGAGCACCGCGAATCGACCCGCGGCCGCGACCTCGACATCACGGGCATGAGCTACGCGATGATCGAAGCCGCGCCGCAGCAATGGCCGCTGCGCGAAGGCGAATCCACCGGCCGCGCGCGCCTCTACGAAGATGGAATCTTCCCGACGCCCGACGGCCGCGCCCGCTTCGTCGACACGCCTTACAAGCCGGTGACGGAGGCGCGGGAGGCGCGGTACCCCTTCTCTCTCAACACGGGCCGCCTGCGCGACCAGTGGCACGGCATGAGCCGCACCGGCACACTGGGCCGCCTGTTCGGCCACGCCGCTGAACCCACGGTACAGATGCACCCGCAGGACATGGCGCGCCGCCAGATCGCCGAAGGCGATCTCGTGCACGTGACATCGCGCCGCGGCTCGATCGTGGTGCCCGTCGCGGCAAGCAGCGAGGTCGGCCTGAGCCAGGCATTCATCGCGATGCACTGGGGCGGCGAATACCTGAGCGGCTCGTCCAGCACGGGCACGCTGCTGGCGGGCGTCAACGCGCTGACGACGCCGAGCTTCTGCCCCGACTCGAAGCAGCCCGAGCTCAAGCATGCCGCCGTGAAGATCCTCAAGGCCGAGCTGCCCTGGTCGCTGCTCGCCGCGGCCTGGTTGCCTCAGGAAGCGGCCTTGCATACCGTGGCGGCACTTCGCAAGCTGATGCAGAGCTTTCCCTTTGCGAGCTGCGTGCCTTTCGGTACCGGCGGCGCATTGGCAGGCAGCGGCGCGGATCGCACGGGCATCCTCTTCCGCGCGGCGGCGCACGAGGCAGCGGACGACGCATTGCTCGCGCAGATCGAAGGACTGCTCGCACTGGACGGCGCGGATACCCTGCGCTATGCCGACGTCAAACGCGGACAACGTCGCGCCGTCCGCCTGGTGCGCGACGGCGCGGATGCCCACCTGGAAGGTTTCCTGCTGGGAGGCGACACCCGAGCCGAGGCCTGGATCAAGGCATTGCTGCAAGACCGCTTGCCGGCCCAGGCCTTCGGTCGCCAACTCCTGCGTCCCGGTGCCTCGGCTCCCAGCGGCGTGGCCGCGCGCGGCAAGGTGATCTGCAGCTGCTTCGGCGTGACGCAAACGGCGATCAGCGAACAGGTCGTCCTGATTCGAGGCACCGACGACGAACGCCTTGCCAAGCTCCAGGCCACGCTCAAGTGCGGCACCAATTGCGGCTCCTGCCTGCCCGAACTCAAGCGGATGGTGCGCGCCGGTGCGACGCCGGCGCTGGCGGAGGCGCCGTGAACTCTCCGTCCAACGCTCTCACCGCCGACCCTCCTGCGCTTCGGGGCATAAGCACGCTCAATTTGCGGCATAAGTCATGCGGGACAATCCAGGCACCCATGGGAATCAGCCAGTACATCAAGGAAATCGGCCGCGGCGCGCGCGGCGCGAAGCCACTCAACCGCGAGCAGGCGCTCGACCTGTTCGGTCAGGTGCTGGACGGCACCGTCACCGATCTGGAGATCGGCGCCTTCTGCCTGGCGATGCGCATCAAGGGCGAAACGCCCGAAGAAATGGCCGGCTTCCTCGATGCGACGCATGCCCGGCTGGCGCGTTTTCCGGCCACCGTTCGCCCGCTGATCGTGGTGCCCAGCTACAACGGAGCGCGTCGGCTGCCGGTGCTCACGCCGCTGCTGGCGTTCCTGCTCGCCCGCGAAGGGCTGCCGGTGCTGGTGCATGGCACGGCCACGGAGTCGACACGGGTGCTGGCCTCCAATGTGCTTGCCGCGCTGGGTGTGCCGGCGCTCGCCGCCGTCCGGCCCATCCAGGACGGCGAAGTCGTCTTCGCACCCACGGAGTTGTTGAGCCCTGGTCTCAAGCGCCTGCTGGACGTCCGCCGCGTGGTCGGCCTGCGCAATCCGGGGCACAGCGTCGTCAAGCTGATGCTGCCAAGTGCAGGCACCTGCGTGGTAATCGGCAGCTACACGCATCCGGCCTACGCCGAATCGATGGCTGCAACCTTCGAGTTGATGGGCATGACTGCCCTGCTGTCGCGCGGCCTCGAAGGCGAGAGCGCGGCCGACCCCCGCCGCATCGCGCAGGTCGACGGCTTCGTGAACGGCCGGCGCGTGGAACTGCAGGCCCAGCAGCCTGGCACCCAAACCGAGGTTCCCGGCTTGCCCAGGGAAATCGACATCGCGACAACGGCCGACTACACGCGGCGGGTGCTCGCGGGCGAGACCCCGGTGCCCGATGCGATCGCCCAGCAGGTGGCGCAGATCCTGCAATTGGCGCAACTGGCTCAACTGGCTCAAGAAGCGGAACAGGTGGAAACCGAATGAGCAACCTCTCACATCAAGGCAGTTGCACTCTGGTCGGCGCCGGTCCCGGCGACCCGGAACTGCTCACCGTCAAGGCCGTGAAGGCCATCCAGGCCGCGACGGTGCTGCTGGTCGACGACCTCGTCAGCGATGAGATCCTGGCCTATGCCCGCCCCGGCGCACGCATCGTGCACGTGGGCAAGCGCGGCGGCTGCCGCAGCACACCGCAGGCTTTCATCGAGCGCCTGATGATCACCGCGGTGCACGAAGGCGAGACCGTCGTGCGCCTGAAGGGCGGCGACCCCTTCATCTTCGGACGGGGCGGCGAAGAGGTCGAGCACCTGCGCGAAGCCGGCATCGAGGCGCGCGTCGTCAACGGCATCACGGCCGGACTGGCTGCCGTCACGGCGCTCGGCGTGCCGCTCACGCACCGCGACCACGCGCAGGGCGTCGTGTTCGTCACCGGCCACGCCAAGACGGGGCATTCGGCCGAAGAGCATCCGACCAACTGGCAACAACTCGCCGCGACGGCGCGCGACGCGCGGCTCACGCTCGTGATCTACATGGGCGTCTCCGGCGTCGCGCACATCCAGGACCAGTTGCTTCACGGATTGCCGGACGACACGCCAGTGGCCGTGATCCAGCACGCGACCCTGCCGCAGCAGCGTCACATTGCAACCACGCTTTCCCGACTGCGCCGCGATATCGCTGCCGCTGGGCTGGCAAGCCCTTCGGTGATCATCGTGGGCGACGTGCTGCGCGGCCTGGCTGCGGCCGGTGTGCCGGCAACGCGCTTCGGCACCTGATGCGGCTGATGGACATGGCACGTTGAGCAGCTTCGACGTCGTCGTCATTGGAGCGGGCGCCGCGGGCCTGTACTGTGCAGCCCTCGCAGGCCAGCGTGGGCTGAAGGTGCTGCTGCTCGACCACAACGAGCGCATCGCCGAGAAGATCCGCATTTCTGGCGGCGGGCGCGCCAACTTCACCAATCGCGACCTGGACGTACGCGCGCCGCAGCGGCATTTCATTGGCGACAACCCGAACTTCTGCCGCTCGGCCCTGTCGCGCTACATGCCGCAGCAATTCATCGAACTGGTCCAGCGCCACGGAATCGCCTTCCACGAAAAGCACAAGGGCCAGTTGTTCTGCGACGGCCCCTCGCAGCAGATCATCGACATGCTGCTGGCCGAATGCGCGGCGGGCCACGTCGCTCATTGGCAGCCGTGCAGCGTGGGCGACATCGCGTTCTCGGAGCAGGGTGGCTACCAGATGGAAACCAGCCGCGGCAGCGTCAAGGCGCCGCGCCTCGTGATTGCCACTGGAGGGCTCTCCATCCCGCAGATCGGCGCCAGCGACTTCGGCTACCGGATCGCCACCCAGTTCGGATTGCGCGTCGTCACGCCGCGCCCGGCGCTCGTGCCATTGACTTTCGGCGGCGAGGCCTGGGAACCGTACGCCGGGCTGGCGGGGCTGGCCCTGCCAGTGCACATCGAGACTGGAAGCAAGAAAGAGCGAATGAGCTTCCTCGAGGACCTGCTTTTCACGCACCGCGGCCTGTCGGGCCCGGCCGTGCTGCAAATCTCGAGCTACTGGCGGCCGGGCGCACCGCTCACGATCGATTTCGCACCCGGGACCGATGTCGCCACCTCGCTCGGCGAGGCCAAACAGCGTTCGCGCAAGCGGATCGTCAACGAACTTTCGGGACTGGTGCCATCGCGGCTCGCCGACGCCTGGGTCGGACAGGACGCCGCCCTGCAGCGCCCGATCAACGAGGCCGCCGACCGCGCGCTAGCCGCTTTGGCCGAGCGCATCACGCGTTGGCAGATCACGCCGAGCGGTACAGAGGGTTACAAGAAGGCCGAGGTCACGGCGGGCGGCGTCGACACGCGCGACTTGTCGTCGCAAACCATGGAATCCAAGCAACCGGGCCTGTATTTCATCGGCGAGGTGGCGGACGTCACCGGCTGGCTGGGCGGTTACAACTTCCAGTGGGCCTGGGCCAGTGCCCATGCGTGCGCCCAGGCGCTGGCGCTCGACTCCAAAGCTGACGCTATAATGTCTGGCTAACTTTGGCCTCCCCTCAACGGCCTACTCCATTTCAGTTGAGGAACCCCGGCCCGGGGCCCGATCTTCCCCAGGCCAAATTCAACCAACCGATTCTTAAATGACCACCATCCGCGTAAAAGAAAACGAGCCGTTCGACGTCGCGCTGCGCCGCTTCAAGCGCACCATCGAAAAGCTCGGCCTGCTGACCGACCTGCGTGCCCGCGAGTTCTACGAAAAGCCGACCGCCGAGCGCAAGCGCAAGAAGGCAGCAGCCGTCAAGCGCCACTACAAGCGCGTGCGCAGCATGCAGCTCCCCAAGAAGCTGTACTAAGCACCTGCCGCGTTGGCTTCAGGCCAACGCCCGGTTCAGCAGCTTCCGAGCCGCGCCAGGAATACCTGCCGCGGCTTTTGTTTTTTGACCGCCTACGAAAGCCAGCCATGAGTCTCAAGGACCAGATCACCGAAGACATGAAGACCGCGATGCGCGCCAAGGACTCGGAGCGCCTGGGCACTATCCGCCTGCTGCTCGCCGCCCTCAAGCAGAAAGAAGTCGATGAGCGCATCGTGCTCGACGACGCCGCGGTGGTGGCCATCGTCGACAAGCTGGTCAAGCAGCGCAAGGACTCGGTGACCGCGTTCACTCAGGGCGGCCGCACCGATCTGGCGGACAAGGAAGCCGCCGAGATCAAGGTGCTGGAGGTCTATCTGCCGCAGCGCATGAGCTCCGACGAAGTGGCTGTCGAAGTCAAGGCGATCGTCGCCGAGCTCGGCGCCAAGGGCCCGGGCGACATGGGCAAGGTCATGGGCGTGGTCAAGACGCGCCTGGCCGGCAAGGCCGACATGGGCCAGGTCAGCGCCGCCGTCAAGGCCGCGCTCTCGGGCAGCTGAGCGTGACGCCAAGCCCTGTCCTCAAGGCCTGTGCCTGCCTGGTGGACGCCAACGGCCGCCTTCTGGTGTTCCACCATCCCGAGGACAAAGGCATGCAGTTGCCGAAAGGCACCATCGAGCACGGCGAAGCACCTGAGGACGCGGTGCGCCGCGAGTTGCAGGAGGAGTCGGGTATCCACTTCACCGGAGAACTGGTGCCGCTCGGCACCATCGATCGCTACTGCGAGGCTGGCATCGAAGGCAACAAGTACCGCCATCCGCAGTTGTGGCACCTGTTCCTGATGCACCACCAAGCACCTTTGCCCGAGGCATTCGACCATGTGGCCATGGGCAGCCCCGAAGAAGACGGTCTCGTCTTCAGCTTCAGCTGGCTGGCTCCGGGTGCCCCGCTGGACGCCTTTGCCGACCCCTACGTCCGGGCCATCGCCAAGGTTCGGAAAGCCCTCGCGGACTGATGCCCCGCATCTCCCCGTGGGGCAGCGCCGATGAGGTCTTCAATGGGCTCGAAGGCACCTGGGACCTGGTCCGGACCATCGAGAAGCAGGCCACCATGGCCGGCATCGCGGTGTTCACACCACAGCACGCCACGATGCTGAAGTACCGTGAAGACGGCCGAATCCGGCTGGCCGACGGCAAGGAGCTCGACGCTCATCGCGAATACCGCTTCGAGCGTGCCGCTGGCGGCTTCGCGGTCTACTTCGAGGAGGAGCCGCCCCGCCTCTTCCATCGCATCAGGATCGTGCGCGACGCGGACGCACTGGCCGGCTCGGCTTCCCACCTGTGCACGCCCGACACCTATGACAGCGCCTACCGCTTCCTCGTCGACGGCAGCTTCACCATCCGGCACACGGTACGCGGGCCGCGCAAGGACTACGTTTCGGCGACGGTTTTCAGGCGTCGCCGGGAGCCATAGCTCCGTCTGCAACGTCGCGTCAATCGCGTCCCAGACGCCAGCCCGGCATGCCTCGCATCACGGTCTGCACGACCATCGCGCAGATGCCGCACTTGATCAAGTCGCCGGGGATGAAGACCAGCATCGCCAGCGCCGCTTTCGACAGCGGCATGCTGGCGACCCACGAGAGCCCGACGATACCGAAGGCATAGACCACGACGATTCCGCCGACCGCACAGGACAGGAAGGCCGACGCCAGCAGGCCCGCGCCGGTCGCACCGTCGAGGCGATGCGCCAGCAGGCGCATCGTCAGGCCGCAGGCGACGGCGCCGAACATCCATCCGAACAGAAATCCCGCAGTCGGCCCGACAAACACACTCAGCCCACCGCGGCCGCCGGGCAGCAGGGGCAGGCCCAGCGCCACCGCGAGCAGGAACAACGCGATGGCGAGGAAACCGCGGCGCGGCCCTAACAGGCAGCCCGCCAGCATCACACCCAGCGACTGCAGAGTGATGGGCACGCCGAAGGGCAGGTCGACCTTCGGGATCAGGCCGAACACGGCCATCAAGGCCGCGAACAGCGCGATGTAGGAAAGGGATCGGGATGAAGCGAGGGTTGAGTTCGAGGTCATGGAAAGGTCAGTCGTGAATCGGGGCGGGAGACCAGGGGTTCATCGGCCCAGCCGCGCGGCCAGCGCATCGGCCACGCGCTCGGCAGTCTGGAGGGTGCGGATCGTCAGCGGCGCCAACAGCCGCAGACCCCCACCGCGGCCCGTGCGGGCACGGTAGGCGTCGTCGAGCCGCTGCCACTGGACATAGAAGTTCTCGGCGAAGCGCAGCATCAGCCCCAGCCCGAGCGCGATCCGTTCGGTCGGAACGCCGATGCGCTGCAACGGATGCAGGATGGCCTCGAGAACAGCCAGCAGGTCCTCGAAGCGAGTGCTCAACGTGAGCATCAGGGCCAGCGTGGCCGCGCTGGCGAGCCGCAGGGCGCTCGCCGCGCCGAGCCAGGTGGTGCCCAGTGCCCAGTGAAAGACGAGGATCAGTCCGCCGGCGATGGCCACGCCACCCAGCACGCGCAGGCGTCGCCATGCGGCCGGCCCGAGAGAGACGAAGACCAGCAGCACCGCGACGCAGGCGACGACCAGGTACATCGGCCGGTCGACCAGCACCAGGAGCGTGCCGCACACGGACAGGAGCACGAGCTTGATCCACGCCGGGATCGCGTGGAGCCAGGTGCGCTGCGCCGAATAAAGGCTACGCATGCCTGCCCTGTTCGGCCCGCACACGCTGGCGCACGTACTCGGCATAGGCCTCGCAGACCTCGTGACCCGGACCGTCGGCACGCACGCTGCCGCGTTCCAGCCACAACACGCGCTCGAAACCGTGCACGTGTTCGAGCAGGTGGGTCGACAGGATGACCTGCTGCTGCGTCGCTTCGAGTTGCGCGGCCAGCCGTGCCTGGCTCGGCAGATCGAGGCTCGCGAACGGCTCGTCGAGCAGCAGCGTCGCCGGTTCGCTGATCTGCAGGGCCAGAAGGCACACCTGCTGCCGCTGGCCTTGGCTCAGCTCGCCGATGGCACGTCCGGCCCAGGCGTCCATTCCGCGCCGTGCGAGGAACTCGCGCACTTGTTGCCGTGCAACATCCCGCGTTTGCCCGCGCGCCGTCAGGCTGAAGGCCAACTCCTCGGCCACGGTCGGAAAGATGATCTGGTCGTCGGGGTTCTGGAACATGAGCCCCACGTGCGGCGATGGCCGCCGGCGACGGTCTTCCTGCGATTCGTTGGCGGACAGGACGACGCGTCCCTGCTGTGGCGCATCAAGCCCGCTGATGAGACGAAACAAGCTGCTCTTGCCGGCCCCGTTGTCACCGATCAGCCCGATCCGCGCCTCCTGGAGGTTCAGCGTCAGATCGTCGAAGACCCGCTCGTTGCCGCGCACCAGCGTCACCGCCTCGATGCGAACTCCATGTGGCGCGACAGGCCCGGACAGGGCCGGCTGCCGCGCCGGGCAGCCGGCCGGCGCAACCAAGCTCAGCTCCCTGCGACCTTCATCCGGTTGATCAGCAGCGACCCGGTGGTCTTTGCGCCGTAGTTGTACGCATCGGCGCCGACGGCTTCGATACCCATCAGCATGTCCTTGAGGTTGCCGGCGATGGTGATCTCCTGCACCGGGAACGCGATCCGCCCCTTCTCGACCCAGAAGCCGCTCGCGCCGCGCGAGTAGTCGCCCGTCACGTAGTTGACGCCCTGCCCCATCAGCTCGATCACCAGCAGGCCGGTGCCGAGCTTGGCGAGCATCGCATCGAGGTCGTCACCCTTCTTCGTGAGCCGCGAGGTCAGCGTCAGGTTGTGCGAGCCGCCGGCATTGCCGGTGGTCTTCATTCCCAGCTTGCGCGCCGAATAGGTGCTCAGGAAATAGCCTTCGAGCCGCCCCCCATCGACCACCTTGCGCTTGCGCGTGACCACGCCTTCGTCATCGAAGGGCGAGCTGCCCTTGCCGCGCAGCACGTGCGGATCCTCCACTACGTCGATGTGCTTGGGCAGCACCGGCTTGCCCAGCGAATCGAGCAGGAAGGTGCTCTTGCGATAGAGCGCGCCACCGCTCGTGGCCTGCACAAGGCCACCGAGCAATCCGGCCGCCAGCGGCGACTCGAACAGCACCGGGCACTCGGTCGTCTTGATCTTGCGCGACTTGAGGCGGCTCAGCGCACGCTCAGCCGCATAGCGGCCGACGGCTTGCGGGCTCGCCAACTCTTCGGCCGAACGCATGGAGCTGTACCAGGCGTCACGCTGCATCTCGTCACCCTTGCCGGCGATCGGCGCCACCGAGATCGAATGCCGTGAGCTGGCATAGCCGCCGCGGAAGCCGCGCGTGTGAGCGCTGAAGAAGTGGCTCTGCTGCGCCGAGACGCCCGCGCCCTCGCTGTTGGTGATGCGCTTGTCGGTCGACAAAGCGGCCGCTTCGCATTCGAGCGCCATCGTGGCGGCCTGCTCGCTGGTGACGTCCCACGGATGGAACAGGTCCAGATCGGGCTGTTCCTTTGCGATATCGGCTTCGTCGGGCAGGCCGCTGACCGGATCCTCGGCCGTGAAGCGCGCAATGTCGTAGGCCGCCTGAACGGTCTGCGCCACGGCGGCCTCGGAGAAGTCGGACGTGCTGGCATTGCCGCGGCGGTGGCCGACGTACACGGTGACGCCGAGCGACTTGTCGCGGTTGCGCTCGACGTTCTCGAGCTCGCCCTTGCGCACGGAGACGCTCAGGCCGCAGCCCTCGGACGCCTCGGCGCCGGCATCGGTCGCTCCGAGCTTCCTGGCGTGGGCCAAGGCCGAGTCGACCAGGTTTTCGAAGAAAGAACGGCTGTAGGCGAAGCCGGAATCGGCGCGCGAGGAAGATGTGGTCATGTGTTGGCTATGATACTTGCGCCCCCAGCTCCCGATGGTGCGGCCAACGATTGCCTCTATGTCCCGCAAACCTAAAAAAGGCTACTTCGTCCGCGGCCAGTTCGTCGCCGAAGGCAGCGAACTCGACCTTGAACTCAAGCGTGAGCTCAAAGGCACCGACGCGGCAAGCAAGACCGACCTCAAACGCGAAAGCGCCGAACTTCAGGCGCTCGGCGAAGCGCTGCTCGCGCTGCGCGCCGGGCTCTTCGACAAGCTCGACCTCGGCGACAAGCTGAAGGACGCGATCGAAGAAGCCAAACGCATCACCAACTTCGAGGGCAAGCGCCGCCAGATGCAGTTCATCGGCAAGCTGATGCGCGGCCTCGACGCCGCCACGCTCGACACGGTCCGCTCGGCGCTCGACGAGCAGAACCGCGGCCCCGCGCAGGAAACCGCCGTGCTTCACGACGCCGAGCGGTGGCGCGATCGCCTCATCGCTGACGACGACGCGCTGGGCGGCTGGATCGAAACCCACCCCGGCACCGACGCCCAGCAGCTGCGCGCCCTGATCCGCCAGGCGCGCAAGGACATCAAGGCCGGCCCGCCCGGCGAAGCGCCGCGCCAGGGCAAGGCCTACCGCGAGGTGTTCCAGCTCGTACGCGCACAACTGGGCGTGCATGGCGCGGACGACCACGCGGCCGAAGCCGCCGCTCAGTCGCGCGAGGAAGATGCATGACTGGACTTGGGCTCTCCCCCAGGCTTGCCCACTTCGTGTGGCCGCCCACCCCCTCACCGGGGGCAACACCAGCGGCCCGGCAAAGCCGGTTCCGCGGTGTTTTTAGTCTGGCGTAGGAGGCTTCGGTGGAATCCGTACGTATTGGGATCGTGTCAATCAGCGACCGCGCATCGAGCGGCGTTTATGAGGACAAGGGCCTGCCCGCGCTGCAGGAATGGCTTCAGCGCGCGCTGCGCAATCCGATCACCTTCGAGTCGCGCCTGATCCCTGACGATCAGGCCGGCATCAGCGCAGCGCTGATCGAACTGGTCGACGCAGGCTGTTCGCTGGTGCTGACGACAGGCGGCACCGGGCCGGCGCTGCGCGACGTGACGCCGGAGGCGACGCTCGCCGTGGCGCACAAGGAAATGCCGGGCTTCGGTGAGCAGATGCGGCAGATCAGCCTGCGCTTCGTGCCCACCGCGATTCTGTCGCGGCAGGTCGCCGTGATCAGGAACCAGAGCCTGATCATCAACCTCCCGGGCCAGCCCAAGTCGATCGCCGAAACGCTCGAAGGGCTGAAGAACGCGGACGGCACCCAGACGGTACAGGGCATTTTTGCTGCAGTGCCCTATTGCATCGACCTGATCGGCGGGCCCTACCTGGAAACCGACGACGCGGTCTGCAAGGCTTTCCGCCCCAAGACCGCGATCCGCACCCGGTGACTCAAGCCAGCGTGTAGGCCGTCTTCACGACAGTGAAGAACTCCTGCGCGTAGCGCCCCTGCTCGCGCGGGCCGTAGCTCGATCCCTTGCGGCCGCCGAAGGGCACGTGGTAGTCGACCCCCGCAGTCGGCAGGTTCACCATCACCATGCCGGCCTGGCTGTGGCGCTTGAAGTGCGTCGCGAACTTCAGACTGGTGGTCGCGATGCCTGCCGAGAGTCCGAACTCCGTGTCGTTGGCCGTGGCCAGCGCCTCTTCGTAGTTCTTCACCCGGATCACGCTGGCGACCGGACCGAAGATCTCTTCCTTGTTGATGCGCATGCTGGCGACGGATTCGCTGAACAGCGCAGGCGACATGTAGAAGCCTTCGGTGTCGAGCTTGAGCCGCTCGCCGCCCGCGGCCAACGTGGCGCCTTCGCCCTGACCGATCTCGATGTAGTTCAAGTCCTGCTGCAACTGGCTCTCGCTAGAGACCGGTCCGATGTCCGTGCCCTGTGCAAGCGCGTCGCCCACCTTGATCTTGGCCATGCGCGCCTTCATCGCCTCGATGAACTTGGGGTAGATGCCTTGGGTGACGATCAGCCGGCTCGATGCCGTGCAGCGCTGGCCGGTCGAGTAGAACGCGCTCTGCACGCTGAGTTCGACGGCCTGGTTCAGGTCCGCGTCGTCCAGCACCACCTGCGGGTTCTTGCCGCCCATCTCCAACTGCACCTTCTTGTGATTGGTCGCGCATTGCACCGCGATGTTGCGGCCCACGCCCACCGAACCGGTGAAACTGATCGCGTGGATGCCTGGGTGGCTGACCAACGCATCGCCGATGACGCTGCCACGGCCCATCACGAGGTTGAACACACCCGCTGGAATGCCCGAGCGGCTGATGATCTCCGCCAGCGCCCAGGCGCAGCCGGGCACGAGGTCGGCGGGCTTCAGCACCACGCAATTGCCGAAGGCCAGCGCCGGGGCGATCTTCCACGCGGGAATCGCGATCGGGAAGTTCCACGGCGTGATGAGGCCCACGACGCCCACCGGTTCGCGGGTGATCTCCACGCCGATGCCGGGGCGGACCGAGGGGATGACTTCGCCCGAAAGCCGCAGGCATTCGCCGGCGAAGAACTTGAAGATCTGGCCCGCGCGCGTGGCCTCGCCGATGCCTTCGGCCTTGGTCTTGCCTTCTTCACGCGCGAGCAGCGTGCCGAGTTCTTCCTTGCGCGCAAGGATTTCATTGCCGATCTTGTCGAGCGCTTCGGATCGCGCCTGGATGCCGCCGGTGGACCAGGCGGGGAAGGCCGCGGTGGCGGCCGCGACCGCGGCATTCACCTGGTTCGCGTCGCCCTGGGCGTACTGGCCCAGCACGTCCGAAAGGTTGCTCGGGTTGGTGTTGGCGCTGTAGCTGACACCGGCGAGCCATTCGCCATTGATGAGGTTGTCGAAGTTCTGCATGGCTGGAGTCCTTGGAGTCGGTCGGAAAATGAGCAGGGCCGCATGGGCGGCCCTGCTCGCAAATGGCAAAGGGTAACGGTTCACCCCGCCGGACAGGGGTTGCGGGACCGCTTCCCAGCGTTGCCCGGAGGGAGTCTTTCGCGGGGGTGCGTCCGCTGCTTGCTTACTGTGGTGGGCGCACCGCCTGGCGGGCCAGCAGCTTCCAGTTGTCGCCCTGCTTCTGCCAGACGCCGAGGATCTTGATGCTGACCTTGCCGGGCTTGCCCGAGTCGTTGGTGTCGGCCGTGAGCGTGTGCCGGACGATCGCCACGTTGTCGATCACGTTGATGATCTGCTCGGTGATCGTGATGTTCACGAAGTCCGATTTGCCGTCCATCAGGTCGCTGATGAAACTCGCCTTGGTGTCGACCTTGCCGCCGGAATGGCCGTAGCTCAGATCGTCGGCGACCAGGGCGTTGAGCGCCGCAGGAGTCGGGTCGATCATCGCCACGCGCAGCTTCTCTGCCGCCGCGGCGACGGCCGGCTCGGCGGTCGGGTCCTTGGCACGCAGGGTCGTGCAGCCCGCGAAAGCCGCGGTTGCGGCAGCGATCAAGATAAGTTTCTTCAGCATTCCTTGTCTCCTTCTGTTGTGATTCTGGATCGGCGAAAAGAACTTACTGCGGGCCGAGCTTGTCGATCAGCGCCGCCAGGGCTTCGTATTCGTTCGACTTGAGTTCGGTCAGCGGCGTACGCACCGGCCCTGCGTCGTGGCCGACGATCTTGGCACCGGCTTTCACGATGCTCACCGCGTAGCCCTGGCCCTTGTTGCGGATATCCAGGTACGGCATGAAGAAGTCCTTGAGCAGGCGGTGCTGCGTGGCGATGTCGTCCTTTGCGACCGCATGATAGAAGTCCATCGCGGTCTTGGGGATGAAGTTGAACACGGCCGATGAATACACCGGCGTGCCCAGTGCCTTGTAGGCCGCTGCGTAGACCTCCGCCGTCGGCAGGCCCCCGAGGTAGGCGAAGCGATCGCCCATGCGCAGGTGGATGGAACTCATCAATTCGATGTCGCCAATGCCGTCCTTGAAGCCGACGAGGTTCGGGCAGCGTTCGGCCAGCTTTTCGAGCGTGGCGGGGTAGAGCTTGCTCTGGCCGCGGTTGTAGACGATGACGCCGAACTTCACGCTCTTGCAAACGGCTTCGACGTGCGCGGCGAGGCCTTCCTGGCCGGCTTCGGTGAGGTAGTGCGGCAGCAGCAGCACGCCGTGCGCGCCCGCCTTTTCGGCCGCTTGCGCGCACTGGATCGCGAAGCGCGTGGGGCCACCGGCACCCGCGATGATCGGCACCTTGCCGCGGCAGGTGTCGACCGCGGTCTGGATGATGCCTGGGTACTCATCGCCGGTCAGCGAGAAGAATTCGCCCGTGCCGCCCGCAGCGAACAACGCGCTCGCGCCGTAGGGAGCCAGCCATTCGAGGCGCTCGATGTAGCCCTTCTTGTTGAAGGTGCCGTCGGCATCGAAGTCGGTGAGCGGGAACGAAAGCAGGCCGGAGCCCATGATGGATTTGAGTTCTTGAGGATTCATTTCGAAAGTGGAGGGACAGTGGGACGGGGAGAAAGGTCCGGGAGACGGCGCCGCGCGCCGGACAGGGCGAGACGCGATAGGGCCTGCGTTCAGTCGAGCTTGATCTGGGCAGCGTTGACGACCTTGGCCCAGCGCGAGCGTTCCTTCTCGAAGAACTGCTCCTGCTCGGACGGCGTCATGGTCACGACTTCGGCGCCCTGGCCGGCCAGGCGCGAGCGGATGTCGGGGGAACGGATGATCGTGACCAGCTCCTTGTTCAGCCGCTGAACCAGCGCGTCCGGCGTGCCGCGAGGGGCCAGCACGCCCTGCCAAGTCCCGGATTCGAAGCCGGAAACGCCCTGCTCCGCAATGGTCGGCACGTCCCCGATCAGAGGCATGCGCGTGCCCTTGGACACGCCCAGCACCTTGAGCTTGCCGCTCTGCACGTGCGGAAGCGTCGCGAGCATGCCGTTCATGAGCACCTGAGTCTGGCCGGCGACGGTGTCCTGCACCGCCTGCACGCCACCTTTGTAGGGCACGTACTGCCAGCGCGCGCCGCTCGCGCGTTCGAGCGCAACGCCCGCGAGGTGCGGTGCGCTGCCGGTGGCCGTCACCGCGAAGTTCAGATCGGACTTCTTCGACAGCGCAATCAGTTCCTTGAGGTTGTTGGCCTGCACCGAGGGATGGACCACCAGCAGATGCGGCGAATAGGCCAGCATGGTGACGCCGCGCAGATCCTTGGACGGGTCGAAAGAGAGCTTGGTGTAGACAGAGGGGCTGATCGCCAGCGCGCCAACGTCGCACAACAGCAGCGTGTAGCCGTCGCCCGGCGCCTTCGAAACAAGATCCGCGCCGAGGTTGCCATTGGCACCGGCCCTGTTCTCGACGATGACTGATTGCTTGAGCGCCTCCGACAGCGGCTGGCTGATGGAGCGGGCAATGATGTCAGACGACCCGCCCGGCGGGTACGGCACGACGATGCGGATCGGCCTTGCAGGCCAGGCATCGGCTGCCTGTGCGCCGCCAGCAGCCATGAGGCCCGCCGCTGCTCCCGCTGCGCCGAGCATGAGTTCGCGTCGATTCAAGGTCATTTGTGTGTCTCCGGATGCGATTGAATGGATGAACTGCGTGTTGTCCGTCGCTGGCCGGGCAACACCTTAATGTCGTCAGTCATCGTACAACTAGTGTCGCGCGATGTCCAGCCCTGTCACGAAAATCGAATCAAGTCGCAGGCGCGACGGGGGTCGCGCCAGCCGCGTCGCCGGATGGCGCGGGCTCGGCGGCGTTCTTGGCGGCCTCCTGGGCAATGCGCAGGCGCTCGCGGCTGTTCGTCAAGTGAATGCGCATGGCCGCGCGGGCCGACTCCGGATCCCGCCGCGCGATGGCCGCGTAGATCTCTTCATGCTCGCGGTTCACGCGAGTCAGGTACTCCCCACGCCGGTCATGGTTACGGATGGCGGTGATGCGCGTGCGCGGGATGATCGTGGTGCCTAGATGGCTCATGATGTCCGCGAAATACGAGTTGCCTGTCGCCTGCGCGATCTGGAGATGGAAGCGGAAATCGGGCGCCACCGTGTCCCCCGCCACCGCGACGTTGCGCTCGAAATCATCCAGCGCCTCGCGCATGGCGAGCAACTGATCTTCGGTGCGCCGCGTCGCAGCCAGGCCGGCCGATTCGGTTTCGAGGCTGATGCGCAGTTCCAGCACCGCAAGCACGTCGACCGAGGTGGCGATGTCCGAGGCATCGAGGCGGAACATGCCCGCCGCGCGCGGCGGAAGAACGAAGGTTCCGATGCCGTGATGCGTTTCCACGAGTCCGGCCGCCTGCAGCTTCGACAGCGCCTCGCGCACCACGGTGCGGCTCACGCCATAGGCCTGCATGATGGCCGACTCGGTCGGCAACTTGTCGCCTGGGCGCAGTTGCTGGCTGCGGATTTTCTCGCCCAGATCGTCCACTAGGCCATGGGCCAGCCCACGGACCCTCCGGCGCGGATTCGCGCCGAAGGCAGGTTGTTCGGTCGTTGCGGTAGACCCCGTTGACAGGCTCGACATGCCATGATGATAATCGCCGCGATGTTGTATGACAACAGATAACTTACGACCAGAGACCAGACATCCATGAGCGAGACATCTCCCAACGCGCCGCGCGTCAGCCGACTGCTCTTGACGGGCGCCGCCGGCGGCCTTGGCAAAGTGCTGCGCGACCGCCTGCGCCCCTACGCCGACGTGCTGCGCGTCTCTGACATCGCGGCGCTGCCCCCGGCGGAAGGGCCGCATGAAGAAGTCGTGCCCTGCAACCTCGCCGACAAGGCGGCCGTCGACGTTCTCGTCGCCGGGTGCGATGCCATCGTGCACCTGGGCGGCGTTTCGGTGGAACGCCCCTTCGAAGAGATCCTCGAGGCCAACATCAAGGGCGTGTTCCATATCTATGAAGCCGCTCGCCGCCACGGTGTGAAGCGCGTGGTCTTTGCCAGCTCCAACCACGTGATCGGCTTCTACAAGCAGAGCGAACACCTGGACGCCCATGTCGCGCGACGTCCCGACGGCTACTACGGCCTCTCGAAATCCTTCGGCGAAGACGTGGCGCAGTTCTACTTCGACCGCTGGGGCATCGAGACCGTCAGCATCCGTATCGGCTCCTCGTTCCCCGAGCCGGCCAACCGCCGGATGATGAGCACCTGGCTCAGCTACCGCGACCTCACCCAGCTCATCGAGAAATCGCTCTTCACGCCCGACGTGAAGCACACGGTGGTCTACGGCATGTCCGCCAACCGTGACGTCTGGTGGGACAACGATGCCGCGGCCCACCTGGGATTCGTGCCGCAGGACAGTTCCGAAGTCTTCCGCGCGAAGGTCGAGGCGCAACCGCCCGTCGCGCCCACCGATCCGAACGCCATCTACCAGGGTGGCGCCTTCACGGCCCAGGGCCCCTTCGGCGATTGAGCGCTATGTCCGCCAACGCTGAACTCGTGGTCGATGCGCGCTGCGGCACGGGCGAAAGCCCCGTCTGGTCCGTGGCCGAAGAGGCCCTGTACTGGGTCGACATTCCCGGCCGTGCCCTCCACCGTTGGTCCACCGACGGCCACACGCAGTGGGCATCCAATGAAATGCCAGCCTGCATCGCGCCGCGGGCCGACGCGCCGGGCGCCTGGATTGCCGGCATGGAGAGCGGCATCTTCTCCATCGAGGCGCTGGACGACGGACGGATCGAAGCCCTGCGGCTCGCGCCCGTCACGCACGCTGCGCCGGGCATGCGCTTCAACGACGGCCGCTGCGACCGCCAGGGCCGCTTCTGGGCCGGCACGATGCTGATGGACATGGCGGCCGGCTCACGCGTCGGACGCGTCTATCGCCAGGACAAGGCCGACACAATGCCGATGGTCCAGTTGGAGGACTTCATCGTCCCCAACGGCCTCGCCTTCAGCCCCGACGGCCGCACCATGTATCTGTCCGACTCGCATCCCAGCGTGCAGACGATCTGGGCTTTCGACTACGACATCGCGACCGGAACGCCCTCCAACCGGCGCGTGTTCGTCGACATGAATTCCCTGCCCGGCCGGCCCGACGGCGCGGCGGTCGACGCCGACGGCTGCTACTGGATCTGCGGCAACGACGCCGGCCTGGTGCACCGCTTCACGCCCGAGGGCAAGCTCGACCGCTCGCTCGCCGTGCCCGTCAAGAAGCCCGCGATGTGCGCCTTCGGGGGCCCGAAGCTCGACACACTGTTCGTCACGTCGATCCGCCCCGGCGGCGACCTCTCCGATCAACCCCTGGCCGGTGGTGTCTTCGCGCTGCGCCCGGGAACCCAGGGCATCCCCGAACCGATGTTCGGTGCCTGAATCCAGATTTCATTTTCACGACAACCACCAGCAGAGGAAGACAAATGAAGGTACATAAACACGCACTCATCGTCGCCATCGCGGCCTGCATGACCGCGATGGCCGCACAGGCCACGGAGTTCCGGTCGGCCGACATTCATCCCGACGACTACCCGACGGTCACCGCGGTCAAGTTCATGAGCGAGCGTCTCAAGCAGCTCTCGGGCGGCAAGGACACCATCAAGGTGTTCAACAACAGCGCCCTGGGCAGCGAGAAGGACACCATCGAGCAGGCCAAGATCGGAGCTCTCCAGATGGTACGCGTCAACATCGCGCCGATGAACAACATCTGCGCCGAGACGCAGGTGCCGACCATGCCCTTCCTGTTCCGTTCGGTGGACCATCTGCACAAGGTGCTCGACGGCCCGATCGGCGAAGAGATCCTCAAGTCCTGCGAGAAGCAGGGCTTCATCGGCCTCGCCTACTACGACAGCGGCGCGCGCTCGATGTTCACCGCCAAGAAGCCGGTGCGCAGCTTCGCCGACATGAAGGGCCTGAAGGTCCGCGTGCAGCAGTCCGACCTGTGGGTCTCGATGCTCGAAGCCATGGGCGCCAACGCCACGCCGATGCCGATGGGCGAGGTCTACACCGGCCTCAAGACCGGCCTGATCGACGCCGCCGAGAACAACTACCCAACCTATGAAAGCGCACGGGCCTTCGAAGTCGCCAAGTACTACACCAAGACCGAGCACTCGATGGCGCCCGAGATGCTGCTGTTCTCCAAGCGTGCATGGGACAAGCTCTCGCCCGAGGAGCAAGGCTGGATCCGCCAAGCCGCCAAGGAATCGGTGCCCTACATGCGCAAGCAGTGGGAAGAGCGTGAAGTGAAGTCGCTCGCGACCGTGAAGGCCGGCGGCGCCGAGATCATCGAGATCGACAAGGCCCCGTTCCAGGCGGCGATGAAGCCGGTGTACGACAAGTTCATCGTCGACGCGAAGCTCAAGGATCTCGTCAAGCGCGTCCAGGACACGAAGTAACTCCGGTCTCTCCCTCTCTGCCCCTCTCCGCACGCGAGAGGGGCAAAGGCACATCATGTACACGAAAATCTGCCGCACGCTGGCTCGCGCCTGCATGTGGCTGGGCATCTTCGGCCTCGTCGCGGTGATCGCCGCCGTGAGCTGGCAGGTGTTCGGCCGCTATGTCCTGAACAACACACCTACCTGGGCAGAAAGCCTCGCGCTGCTGCTGGTGCTCTACGTCACCATGCTCGGCGTCGCCGTGGGCGTGCGCGATGCGGGCCACATCGGGCTCGAATCCTTCCTCGTTCTGGCGCCCGACTGGCTGCGCCTGAAGATGGAATTCCTGATCCATTTCCTAATCCTCATCTTCGGCGCCGCGATGGCGTGGAATTGCGCCTCGCTGGCGGAATCGGTCTGGGGCTATCGACTTCCCACGCTGTGGATCTCCGAAGGCTGGAAATACGTGCCGGCCGCAGTGTCCGGCGTCCTGATCGTGATGTTCTCGATCGAACACATCATCGCGCTCGCCAAAGGCCGCGAAGTCGAACCCGCCTGGGGCTGAGCAATGACCATTCCTCTCCTGATCCTCTGCATCTCCTTCACGGTATTCCTGCTGCTGGGCGTACCGGTCGCGTTCTCCATCGGCCTGTCGGCCCTGTCCACCCTGCTCTATGAAGGCCTTCCGCTGGAAGTCGGCTTTCAGCAGATGACTTCCGGCATGGGGATCTTCTCGTTCCTCGCGATTCCGTTCTTCATCTTCGCCGGCGAACTGATGCTCTATGGCGGCATCGCGGACCGCATCGTCAACTTCGCGCGGGATCTCGTGGGCCACGTGCGCGGCGGCCTCGGCATGTCGAACGTGGTGGCCTGCACCTTGTTCGGCGGCGTCTCGGGGTCGCCCGTGGCGGACGTCTCGGCAATGGGCGCGGTGATGATCCCGATGATGAAAAAGGAGGGCTACCACGCCGACTACGCCGTCAACGTGACGACGCACGCGGCCCTCGTCGGTGCCCTGATGCCGACCAGTCACAACCTGATCATCTATTCGCTCGCCGCAGGCGGCAAGGTCTCGATCGCGGCGCTGATCCTCGCGGCATTGCTGCCCGCCGCGGTGCTGACGATCAGCAACCTCGCGGCGGCCTATCTGGTGGCGGTGAAGCGCGGCTACCCGTCCGGCACCTTCCCCGGCTGGGACATCGTGGCCCGTTCGTTCGCAGCCGCATTGCCGGGTCTGTTCATCGTGGTGCTGATCCTCGGCGGGATCCTGTCGGGCGTGTTCACCGCGACCGAATCGGCTGCCGTCGCAGTGCTGTACGCGCTGGCGCTGACGATCTTCATCTACCGCACGCTGAAGTGGGAACACTTCGTCAAGGCCGCATCGAAGGCGGTGCGCACCACCGGCGTGATCCTGCTGCTGATCGGCATCTCCAGTACCTTCGGCTATCTCATCAGCCTCTACGGCGTGGCTGAGCTCACGGGGAAGATGCTGTCGCAAGTCACGACCACGCCCTGGATGATCTTCCTGCTGATCAACATCATCCTGTTCGTGCTGGGCACCTTCCTGGACATGGCAGCCACCATCCTGCTGTGCACGCCCATCTTCCTGCCCATCGCGCAGCAGTACGGCATGACCTCGGTGCAGTTCGGTGTCGTGATGCTGATCAACTGCGCGCTGGGCCTCAACACGCCGCCTGTGGGCACGACGCAATTCGTCGGCTGCGCGATCGGCGGTGTGTCGGTCGGCACGGTGATGAAGACGATCTGGCCCTTCTACGGTGCGCTGATCTTTGCGCTAGGCGTCGTGACTTTTGTTCCCGCCTTCTCGACATGGCTTCCGAGCCTGTTTATGGTGGTCAAGTGACACCACGTTGAAGGACCGAGATGCCGGAAACCGCGAAGCCGCCGCTCTACATCACGATGCACGACCGCGACAACGTCGCGATCGTCGCCAATGACGGCGGGCTGCCGGCCGGCACCGTGTTCCCCTCGGGCCTGACGCTGGTGGACAAGGTCCCCCAGGCGCACAAGGTCGCGCTGGTGGACATCCCCGAAGGCGGCGAGGTCCGTCGCTACAACGTCGTGATCGGCTATGCGCTCAAGGCGATCGCCGCCGGCAGCTGGGTGCACGAGCGGCTGCTCAGGATGCCCGCGGCGCGCGAACTCACCGGCCTGCCGATCGCCACGGTCAAGCCCGAGCCGCAGCCGCCGCTGGAGGGCTACACCTTCGAGGGCTACCGCAACCCGGACGGCTCGGTCGGCTCGCGCAACATCCTGGCGATCACGCAGACCGTGCAGTGCGTGGCCGGGGTGACGGAGTTCGCCGTCCAGCGCATCAAGTCCGAGCTGCTGCCGAAGTACCCCCACGTCGACGATGTCGTGGCGCTCGAACACGGCTACGGCTGCGGCGTGGCCATCGATGCGCCGGACGCCATCATCCCGATCCGCACGCTGCGCAACATCAGCCTCAACCCCAACTTCGGCGGCGAGGTCATGGTGGTGAGCCTGGGCTGCGAGAAGCTCCAGCCCGAGCGCCTGATGCCGCCGGGCACCATCCCCTTGATCGACGAGCGCAACGTGGCCGACGTCGGCGACAGCGCGGAGAGCCAGCTCGACGTCGTATGCCTGCAGGACGACGCGCACGTCGGCTTCATGTCGATGGTCGATTCGATCATGCGGCAGGCGGAAGAGCATCTGGAGCGCCTGAACGCCCGTCGTCGCGAGACCGTGCCCGCGAGCGAACTCGTGGTCGGCGTGCAATGCGGCGGCAGCGACGCCTTCTCCGGCGTCACGGCCAATCCGGCGGTGGGCTTCTGCACCGACCTGCTGGTGCGTGCCGGTGCGACCGTGATGTTCTCGGAAGTCACCGAAGTGCGCGACGGCATCGACCAGTTGACCTCGCGCGCCACCACGCCCGAGGTGGCCGAGGCGATGATCCGCGAGATGGCCTGGTATGACGCCTACCTGGACAAGGGGCGGGTCGACCGCAGCGCCAACACCACGCCCGGCAACAAGAAGGGCGGGCTGTCCAACATCGTCGAGAAGGCGATGGGCTCGATCGTGAAGTCGGGCAAGTCACCGATCTCGGGCGTGATCGCGCCCGGCGAGAAGGTCCGGCAGAAGGGCCTGATCTACGCGGCGACGCCGGCCAGCGATTTCATCTGCGGCACGCTGCAGCTGGCTGCGGGCATCAACCTGCATGTCTTCACCACCGGCCGGGGCACGCCCTACGGGCTGGCCGAGGTGCCGGTGATCAAGGTCGCCACGCGCAGCGACCTGGCCCGCCGCTGGCACGACCTGATGGACATCAACGCCGGCAGCATCGCGGATGGCGACGCCACCATCGAGGACGTGGGCTGGGAGATGTTCCATCTGATGCTCGACGTCGCGAGCGGGCGGAAGAAGACCTGGGCCGAGCACTGGAAGCTGCACAACGCGCTGGTGCTGTTCAACCCCGCCCCCGTCACCTGAAGGAGAACGAAATATGGAAGACCTCAAGGGCCGCAGCGCCCTCGTCACCGGCGCAAGCACGGGCATCGGCGCCGCCGTCGCCATTGGGTATGCCCAGCGCGGCATGCGCGTGGCTGTGCACTACAACAGCTCGGCAGATGCCGCCAACAAGGTGGTCGCGACGATCCAGGCCGCCGGCGGCGACGCCTTTGCGCTGCAGGCGGACGTGCGCGACAGTGCGGCGATTCGGCGTGTCGTGGCTGAAGCCGACGAACGGCTCGGCGGCATCGACGTGCTGGTCAACAACGCGGGCAGCCTCGTCAAGCGGCTGCCGATTGCCGATTTCGACGATGCACTCTTCGACGAAGTCATGCACATCAACGCACGTTCCGTGCTGGCGTTCTGCCGCGAGGTCGTGCCGCTGATGCGCGCGCAGGGGCGCGGCGGCAGCATCATCAATGTGTCGTCGATCGCGGCGCGCAACGGCGGCGGCCCGGGCGCGTACCTGTACGCGGGCGCGAAGGGTTTCGTCAGCACCGCAACGCACGGCCTGGCCAAGGAGTTGGCGCCCGACAACATCCGCGTCAACGCCGTGGCGCCCGGCGTGATCCAGACGCCCTTCCACGACCGCTTCTCCACGCCGCAACTGCTCGAATCGTTCAAGGCTGCCATCCCGATGGCGCGCATCGGCGAGCCGGACGATTGCGTGGGCGCCTTCCTCTATCTCGCTTCGGCACAGCTCTCGGGTTATGTGACGGGACAGATCATCGAAGTGAACGGCGGGCAGTACATGCCCTGAGTTCCGACGGGCCGCGACCCAACGACAAGAAGCGCGGCATCCACCTTTCAACGGAGACAACCATGCAACGCCGCACGCTCATCCATACCGCGCTCGCCTCGCTCGCCGGCGGCCTCTCGGCCCTGCCCGCTTTCGCACAGGACCAATGGCCCACGGGCAAGGCCATCACCTACCTCGTCCCCTTTCCAGCCGGCGGCACCACCGACGTGCTGGGTCGGCTGATCGGCCAGAAGCTCGGCCCGGCGCTGAGCACCACGGTCGTCATCGACAACAAGGGCGGTGCCGGCGGCAGCGTCGGCTCCGAGATCGCCTCGCGCGCGGCACCCGATGGCTACACGATGCTGGGCGGCACGATCAGCTCGCACGCAATCAACGTCAGCCTTTATCCCAAGATCGGCTACGACCCACAGAAGTCCTTCGCGCCGGTCACGCTGATCGGGACCAATCCTGTCGTGCTCGTGGTCAATCAGGCAAGCCCCTACAAGACCCTCAAGGACGTGCTGGAGGCCAGCAAGGCCAAGTCGGGCGGCCTCTCTTCGGCCTCCGCCGGAACGGGCACGTCGCAGCACCTGGCGCTGGAACTGCTGGCCTACAAGTCGGGCGTCAAGTTCACCCACATTCCCTACAAAGGCAGCGGCCCGGCGATCCAGGACGTGATCGGCGGCCAGGTCGACATGATGTTCGACACCACCGTGGTGGCAGGTCCGCACATCCAGAGCGGCAAGCTGCGCGCGATCGCCGTCACGTCCAGCAAGCGGCTGGCATCGATGCCGGATGTGCCGACAGTCGCCGAATCGGGCGTTCCAGGCCTCAAGGATTTCGAGGTGGTGTCATGGCAGGCGATCTTCGTGCCGGCCGGCACGCCAGCGCCCATCGTCGACCGCCTGCACAAGGAAATCCGCACGATCCTGGCCCAGCCGGATATGCAGGAAAAGCTCAAGGGCTTCGGCATGGAGCCCGCCGACATGACCACTGCCCAGATCGCAGCCTTCCAGAAGGCCGAAGTCGACAAGTGGGCGCAGGTGATCAAGGCCGCCAACATCAAGGCGGAGTAGGCCTCGTCCTGCGGAATGCGCGGAAGGCGGTCGATAGAATCGCCCACCGCTTTTCTGGGAAGACCCCTTGTCCGATCGCTTGCCCGTCCTGCCGCAGTACCTGTTTCCCAAGCAGGCGCTGACCTCTTTTGCCGGCTGGGTTGCGGGCAAGGAACGCGGCGCTGTCACGACCTGGATCATCAAGCGCTTCGTCGCGAAGTACGACGTCAACATGGACGAGGCGCTGGACAGCGACATCGCGAGCTACCCGAGCTTCAACGAGTTCTTCACGCGCGCGCTGAAGCCCGGCGCGCGTCCGCTGGCACGGGCCGATCTGGTGTCGCCGGTCGACGGCGCGATCAGCCAGTTCGGTCCCGTCGAAGGCGACCAGATCTTCCAGGCCAAAAACCACCGCTACTCGACCACCGCGCTGGTCGGCGGCGACGCGACGCTCGCCGCGCAGTTCGAGCATGGCAGCTTCGCCACGCTTTACCTGAGCCCGAAGGATTACCACCGCATCCACATGCCCTGCAACGGTCGGCTGCTGCGGATGATCTACGTGCCGGGCGATCTCTTTTCCGTCAACCCGACCACCGCCCGAGGCGTGCCCGGACTCTTCGCGCGCAACGAGCGGGTGGTGTGCGTGTTCGAATCGGCGGCGGGTCCGTTCGTCCTGGTGCTCGTCGGCGCGACCATCGTCGGCAGCATGGCGACGGTGTGGCACGGCGTGGTGAATCCCCCGCGCGGCAGCGAAGTGCGCGAATGGCGCTACGACGACCAGCAGATCGTGCTCCGGAAAGGCGACGAGATGGGCCGCTTCCTGCTCGGGTCGACGGTCGTGATGCTCTTTCCCGCCCCGCAGCTGGACTTCAATCCCGCATGGGCACCGGCCCGCCCGATACGCCTCGGCGAAGCCATGGCCAACTTCCCGGCGCACTGAAGTGCGCGGCTGCAGCCCACGGCCGGCTTGCCTTCGCAGCTATAAAACTTGTAGCAGCAATTCTTCTGGGCTATAGTCGCCGGCCGTTTCGAGTGGTCATGAGCCAGTCACAAAAAACAAGCCGCGGCGTCCCGAGGAGATGAAGTCGATGAGTAGCAAGGAAAACGCAGCCATCAGCCAATTGCTTGCGCTGCTGGAAGCCCGCTACGCGCTGCGCGTCCTCTGGGCCCTGCGGGACGGACATGCCCAGACCTTTCGCCTGCTGCAGGACAGCGTCGGCAACATCACGCCCAACACGCTCAACACCCGCATCAAGGAGCTTCGCGAGGCGGGCCTCGTGAATCACGGTACCGACGGCTACAGCCTGACGCTCAGCGGGCAGGACCTGCTCAAGCGGCTTTCCGACCTGCAGGCCTTCGCCGGCAAATGGCAGCAGAGCCAGGTCAAGAAGACGCCGCCTCCGGTCGCGCCAAGCTGAAGCGGGGGCGCCTCGCGCCAGGGCCGGTCACGCGGCCTCGTTAAACTGCGCGGTTTCCTTCCCCATTCCCAAAGGAGCGCTCCATGCCCACCACTCCCTCCGGCCTGCAATACGAAGACACCACGGTCGGCGACGGCGCCGAGGCCAAGCCCGGCCATCACGTGCACGTGCACTACACCGGCTGGCTCTACAACGACGGGGTGCAAGGCGCCAAGTTCGATTCGAGCCACGACCGCAACGATCCCTTCGCCTTCTCGCTCGGCGCTGGCCAGGTCATCAAGGGTTGGGATGAAGGCGTTGCCGGCATGAAGATCGGCGGCAAGCGCACGCTGATCATCCCGGCGTCCCTCGGCTACGGCGCGCGCGGCGCTGGCGGCGTGATTCCCCCGAACGCCACCCTGAAGTTCGACGTCGAGCTCCTGGACGCGCACTGACGAGACCGGGATTCCCCGTCCCCCCGAAATGCGCCCTCACAGGCGCATTTTTTTGCTTGAAAACACCCAGGCAGGCCTCAAATGGCTGCCTATTGTCCGTTTTCACCTGTTTTCCGGCGTGGCGCCGGCTTTTTGAGCATGACTGACCCGAAAAACCTTCAAGAGAATCCACAGAACCTGCAGGGCGAGCCCAGCCCGGAAGAGTTGGAGGCCGCACAGGCCGCGAACGAAGCCGACGCGCTGGCCGCGGCCCAGGGCGAAATCGCCGCGCTGCAGGCCAAGAACGCCGAAATGGCCGACCAGATCCTCCGTGCGCAGGCCGACGTGCAGAACGCCCGCCGCCGCGCGGACGAGGAAGTCTCCAAGGGCCGCAAGTTCGCAATCGAAGGTTTCGCCGAGAGCCTGCTGCCGGTGCTGGACAGCCTGGAGGCCGGCCTGGCGATTCAGGATGCCACGTCGGAGCATCTGCGCGAAGGCACCGAAGCCACCTTGCGTCAACTCAAGAGTGCACTGGAGCGCAACAAGGTCATCGAAATCGCTCCGCCGGCCGGCAGCAAGTTCGATCCGCACCTGCACCAGGCGATCTCCGTGGTGCCGGTGCCCGGCCAGGAGCCCAACACCATCGCCAGCGTGCTGCAAAAGGGCTACACCATCGCCGACCGGATCCTGCGCCCTGCGCTCGTCACCGTCAGCAGCCCGAGCTGACAACCAACAAGAAACCCACAGGAAATCCCCGCTTCATCCCTTGAATCGAACCGGGTTATCCACAAGTTCACAACAACCTCATTTCAGATCCCAGGAGAAAAAACATGGCCAGAATCATCGGCATCGACCTCGGCACCACCAATTCGTGCGTGTCGATCATGGAAGGCAACACCACGCGTGTGATCGAGAACTCGGAAGGCGCCCGCACGACGCCTTCCATCGTGGCCTACCAGGAAGACGGCGAAGTGCTGGTCGGCGCCTCGGCCAAGCGCCAGGCGGTGACCAATCCCAAGAACACGATCTACGCGGTCAAGCGCCTGATCGGCCGCAAGTTCGAGGAAAAGGAAGTGCAGAAGGACATCGACTTGATGCCCTACACCATCACCAAGGCCGACAACGGCGACGCATGGGTCGAAGTGCGCGGCAAAAAGCTCGCTCCCCAGCAGATCAGCGCCGAAATCCTGCGCAAGATGAAGAAGACCGCCGAAGACTATCTCGGCGAAGCCGTGACCGAAGCGGTGATCACCGTGCCGGCTTACTTCAACGACAGCCAGCGCCAAGCCACGAAGGACGCCGGCCGAATCGCGGGCCTCGACGTCAAGCGCATCATCAACGAGCCCACCGCGGCTGCGCTTGCCTTCGGCCTCGACAAGCACGACAAGGCCGATCGCAAGATCGCCGTATATGACCTCGGCGGAGGCACCTTCGACATCTCGATCATTGAGATCGCGGACGTGGACGGCGAGAAGCAGTTCGAGGTGCTGTCGACCAACGGCGACACCTTCCTCGGCGGCGAAGACTTCGACCAGCGCATCATCGACTACATCATTTCCGAGTTCAAGAAGGACCAGGGCGTCGACCTGAGCAAAGACGTGCTCGCGCTGCAGCGCCTGAAGGAAGCGGCCGAAAAGGCCAAGATCGAGCTGTCGAACGGCGCCGCCACCGACATCAACCTGCCGTACATCACGGCCGACGCATCGGGCCCGAAGCACCTGAATATCAAGCTGTCGCGCGCCAAGCTCGAAAGCCTGGTGGACGAGTTGATCGAACGCACCATCGCGCCCTGCCGCACCGCCATCAAGGATGCCGGTGTCAGCGTGACCGACATCAGCGACGTGATCCTGGTCGGCGGCATGACCCGCATGCCCAAGGTGCAGGACAAGGTCAAGGAGTTCTTCGGCAAGGAACCGCGCAAGGACGTCAACCCCGATGAAGCCGTGGCCGTCGGCGCCGCCATTCAAGGCCAGGTGCTCTCCGGCGATCGCAAGGACGTGCTGCTGCTCGACGTGACCCCGCTGTCGCTCGGCATCGAGACGATGGGTGGCGTGATGACCAAGATGATCACGAAGAACACCACGATCCCGACCAAGTTCGCGCAGACCTTCTCGACCGCCGAAGACAACCAGCCGGCCGTGACGATCAAGGTGTTCCAGGGCGAACGCGAGATCGCCTCGGGCAACAAGCTGCTCGGCGAGTTCAACCTCGAAGGCATCCCGCCGGCTTCGCGCGGCACGCCGCAGATCGAGGTGAGCTTCGACATCGACGCCAACGGCATCCTGCACGTCGGCGCCAAGGACAAGGGCACCGGCAAGGAAAACAAGATCACCATCAAGGCGAACTCGGGCCTGTCGGAAGACGAGATCCAGAAGATGGTGAAGGACGCCGAACTCAACGCGGCCGAGGACAAGAAGAAGGTCGAACTGGCCCAGGCCCGCAACCAGGGCGAAGCCATGGTCCACAGCGTGAAGAAGTCGCTCGGCGAACACGGCGCCAGCCTGGATGCCGGCGAGAAGGAAAAGATCGAAGCCGCGATCAAGGACGTCGAGGAAGCCCTGAAGGGTGAAGACAAGTCCGCGATCGAGGAAAAGACCAACACGCTGATGAGCGCCAGCCAGAAGCTCGGCGAGAAGATGTACGCCGACGCGCAAGCCGCCGCCGGTGCGGCGGGCGGCGCGGCAGGCGCTGGCCCGGAAGCTGCAAGTGCTCCGGCGGACGACAACGTGGTCGACGCCGAAGTGAAGGAAGTCAAGAAGGGCTGATCCTCACGCCCTGATACGAGGCTGGACCCGCTGCAAGGTGGTCCAGCCTTTTCCGCTTCCTGACCCGGCATTCTGACGACGACTCCGCCCGACCCGACCATGGCCACCAAACACGACTACTACGAAACCCTCGGCGTTCCCAAGAACGCAAGCGAGGAGGAAATCAAGAAGGCTTATCGCAAGCTTGCGATGAAGCACCATCCTGACCGCAACCATGGGGACTCCAAGGACGCCGAGACCAAATTCAAGGAGGTCAAGGAAGCCTACGAAATGCTGTCGGACCCGCAGAAGCGCGCCGCCTACGACCAATACGGCCACGCGGGCGTCGACCCCAACATGCGCGGCGGCCCGGGCGCGGAGGGCTTTGGCGGCTTCGCGGAAGCCTTCGGTGACATCTTCGGCGACGTGTTCGGCCAGCGCGGCGGCCGCCAGGGCGGCGGACGCCAGGTGTTCCGCGGCAGCGACCTGAGCTACGCGATGGAGGTCACCCTCGAGGAAGCCGCCGAGGGCAAGGATGCGCAGATCCGCATCCCGAGCTGGGACGACTGCGGCACCTGCAAAGGCACGGGCGCCAAACCCGGCACCAAGCCCATCACCTGCACCACCTGCCACGGCCAAGGCGCCGTGCAAATGCGCCAGGGCTTCTTCAGCGTGCAGCAGACCTGCCCGACCTGCCATGGAACAGGCAAGATCATTCCGGAACCGTGCGCGACCTGCCACGGCCAGGGAAAGATCAAGAACAACAAGACGCTTGAAGTGAAGATCCCCGCCGGCATCGACGACGGCATGCGCATCCGCAGCACGGGCAACGGCGAGCCCGGCACCAACGGTGGCCCGCCCGGCGATCTCTATATAGAGATCCGCTTGAAGAAGCACGACTTGTTCGAGCGCGACGGCGACGACCTGCACTGCGTGGTGCCGGTCAGCATCACGACCGCCGCGCTGGGCGGCGAGATCAAGGTGCCGACGCTCAAGGGCGCGGCGGCGATCGACATTCCCGACGGCACCCAGAGCGGCAAGCAGTTCCGGCTGCGCGGCAAGGGGATCAAGGGCGTTCGCTCGACCTACCCCGGAGACCTGTACTGCCATGTGCGCGTGGAAACGCCGGTCAAGTTGACAGAGCACCAGCGCAAGCTGCTGAAGGAACTCGACGAATCGCTCAAGAAGGGCGGAGAGAAGCACAGCCCCACCGACAAGGGCTGGTTCGACAAGGCCAAAGAGTTTTTCAGCTAGACAGGGCTCGCCCCCAGGCTACGCGCACTTCGTGTCGCTTCGCCTACCCCCTGCCGGGGGCAACACCGGCGGCCCGGCGGAGCCGGTTCCGCGGTGTTTCACGAATGGGCCTGGCTTCGCCGGCCCTTGGGTCTCAATGACGAAACCACAGGGTTCGCCGCCCACGTGTGTCTCGTCCTTGCCTCGAGGTAATGGTCGCCGTGACCGTGCGTCACGAGGATCAAGTCGACCTTGCCCAGCGCCGAGCGTCGAATCAGCCAGGAAGGCGTCCGCCCGATGGCATGGACGCGGTGAATTCGAAGCCGCCCTGCTCGCGAAGGCAGCGTGATCGAGGACCCGCGATCAGTTCCACAAAGCGCCGGGCAAGGTCCGGTTGGCGGGTCGCGGCGCTGACCGCGGCTGCATAGACCGTGGCCAGTTCAAACGCCTCGGGCAACGCCCCCACCAGCGCCACACCCGGCGTGTACCTGATCTCGGTGACCTGCGTGCAACCGATCGCGCCGGGATGGCGGTCGGCGGCGAGTTCGCGCATGGCGGTAGCGCCGTTCGGAAAGGTGCGCAGGCGCGAAGAGACTGCCTCGGCGATCCCGAGCTCCACCAGCACGGCGGAGCAGTGGATGCCGGCGGTCGAGCGCTGCATGTCCGGGAGATAGATCGAGCTCGCTGCGAGCAGTGCGGCCTTCAAGTCGTCGGGCGAGGCCATGGCGGGCACCGCATCGCCGGCGCGGACCGCGATGCCGGTGCGCACGCGGCCGAGCGCGGCTTCCGAGCCCGGCGCCAGCCGTCCGTCGGCCTGCAACGAGGAGATCATGGCCTCGGTGACGATCATCACGTCGCAGGGCTCTCCCGCGAGCAGTGCCTCCTTCATCGCGCCAACGGCGCCGAAGCGTCCTTCGACCTTGGCACCTGTCAACTCCAGGAACACACCCTGCAAAGCCTTGACCAGGCCCTGAGCGGCGCCGGCGCAAAGAATGTTCATTGGTCCGCCTTGGCGCCGGAGATCTTCACGATGCGCGACCACTTGTCGATGTCTTCGTTCATGTAGCGCGTGAAATCGGCCACGTTCATGGTCAGCGGCGTCGCGCCCTGCGCTTTCCAGGCGCGGACCACCTCGGGGTTGGACACGATCTTGACGACTTCGGCGTTCAGCCGATCGACGATCGCGGCGGGCGTGCCCTTGGGTGCCATCAAACCGAGCCAGATCGTGGCTTCGTACTTGGGTACGCCGGCTTCGTTGACGGTCGGCACGTCCGGCATCACGGCGGAACGCGACAGGCCAGTGGTCGCCACGGCCTTGACCTTGCCGCTGCGGACGTGCTCCGTCATGGTCGGCACGGCGTCGAACATCATGTCCACTTGACCACCCAGGACGTCGGTGCGTGCACCGGCGCTGCCCCGATAGGGAATGTGCAGGATCGAGACGCCTGCCATCGCCTTGAAGAGTTCGCCGGCCATGTGGTACGGCGTCCCGGGACCGGAGGATGCATAGGACAGCGCGCCGGGCTTCGACTTGGCGAGCGCGATTAGTTGCCCCAGGTTGTCGACTGGCAGCCCGCTTCGCGTGACGAGCACCAGGTCCGAGTAGTTGATGGCGGCGACCGGCACGAAGTCGCGCATCAGCTGGAACGGCTTGTTGGGGATCAGTGACTCATTGACCGTGTGCGCATTTGACATCAGCAGCAGCGTGTAGCCGTCGGGCGGGCTCTTTGCCACGGCGTCGGTGCCGATCACCGAGCCGGCACCGGGCCGGTTGTCGACCACGAATCCCTGGCCGAGCGCCTCCTGCAGGCGCGTGGCGATGAAGCGCGCATACACGTCGGCGGGTCCGCCAGCGGCGAAGGGCACGACGACGCGCACGGGCCGCGAGGGATAGTCCTGCGCGGCGACCCATGGCGCCACCGCCAGCAAGGCAGCGGCCCACCAGCGATGGTTCGGACGCAGACTTCGAGCCGACGGTGTCTTCACGGTTGTCTCCAGGCGGTGGGATGCGGGTCGCCGTCCGATATCGCAACGATTGGTATGAATTGGTATCCACATATGCCAATCGAGAACCAATATAGCGAGCGACGCCGCCAGGGTCAATGCGGGGCCGGGTTTGTCCGCAAGGGGCCAGTGCCGGGTCAGTACCCAAGCAGATTGCGCCGCACGTGTGTCAGGTGGCCAATGCATAGTTCATTGGCGCGGGCGCCGTCGCGGTCCTTCAAGGCGGCAACGAGTTCGCGATGTTCGCGCTGGTAGTCCAGACGGCGCTCGGGTGTGGCGCTCCTGCGCTTGAGCATGCCCCACTCGCTTTGCGCCCGCGCTTCGTTCATCCGCTGGAAGACGGCCGAGATGAAGGCGTTGTGCGCGGCATCGGCGATGGCCTCGTGCAGTTTGCCATCCCACAACTCGAACTCCTCGATGGTGTCCGCCGCCTCGCCCCTTTCGCAGCAGTTCTCCATTCGGTCGAAGTCGGCATGGGTGGCATTGCCGACCACCATCGCGATGATCGCGGGCTCCAGCACGAGACGCGCACTCATCAGTTCCGCAGGGCTGGTCGCGAGCGGCGCGCCCCCACGGGTGATGTTCGCCAACGCCTGCACCACTTCTTCGCTGACGTAGGTGCCACTGCCCACCGTCTGCGTGATGAGCCCCCTTCCCTTCAGGTCCGCGAGGACGCGGCGAACGGCCGACCGGCTGAGTCCGAACTGCCCGCTCAACTCGCGCTCGGTCGGCAGGCGGTGGCCCGCTCGCCATGCGCGCGATTGGAGGTTCTCGAGAATGGCTTCCCGGAGGGTCAGGGCACTTTGCACGATCGCAAGAACGGATGGGTTGAGTGGGGTGCACCGATCGTATCAATCCGATCCCGGCGCAACTTCTATTGTGCACTTGGTATCGGATTGGTAGCATTTGGTCGACATTCAGGAGATCATTTTGCGCATCGCTACATATCAGTACCAAGGCCGCCGGCACGTGGGCCTTGTTTCGCCGGATGGCGCGACGGTCAGGGCGTTCCGGTTCGACCCACCCCGAACTCGCCGCGGCGCACTCTCGCTCGTCGAGGAACGCGCCTCCGGCGCCACGCAACTCCCGCCGACCGGCGAGCCCGTCCCGCTGAGCGACGTCAGGCTGGAAGCGCCGCTGCCCATGCCGCGCCGCAACATCTTCTGCGTGGGCCGCAACTACCACGCACACGCGAAAGAACTCTCGGCTTCGGTTTTCAAGAACAACGCAGCCAAGGTCGATACCTGGCCCATCGTGTTCACCAAGGTGCCCGAGTGCGTGATCGGGCCGAACGATGAGGTCCGGCTGCCGGGCGAGTCCATCTCGGCGCAGATCGACTACGAGGCCGAGCTGGCCGTGGTCATCGGCAAGGGCGGCCGCAACATCTCGCGCGAGGATGCGCTGTCGCACGTGTTCGGCTACACCATCGTCAACGACGTGACGGCGCGCGACGTGCAGATGCGCCACCAGCAGTGGGACCTGGGCAAGTCCTTCGACACCTTCTGCCCGATGGGTCCATGGATCGTGACCGCCGACGAGATGGACGGGACGCGCACCCGGGTGCGTTGCTGGGTCAACGGCGAACTGCGGCAGGACGGACAGACCACCGACTTCATCTTCGACATTCCGACGCTGATCGAAACCTGCTCGCGCGGCATCACGCTCCATCCGGGCGACGTGATCGCGACCGGCACGCCGGCCGGCGTCGGCATGGGGCTGACGCCGCCGAAGTACCTGAAGGCGGGCGACGTGGTCCGCATCGAGATCGACGGGCTCGGCACCCTGGAAAACCGGTTCGTCTGACCCACCCCACGAAACACAACGGAGACAAACACATGCATCAACCCCGACGCGCGCTGCTGCGCGCCGCGCTCCTGGCGGCCGCGTGCTGCGCCGCCACTGCGGCACTTGCCCAGGGGGGCTGGCCCGAGAAGCCGATCACGATGATCGTGCCCTTCCCTCCCGGTGGCGTTGCCGACACGGTGGCACGGCCGGTGGCCGAATCCTTGTCGCGCGAACTGAAACAGACCGTGATCGTGGAAAACAAGGCCGGCGCCGGCGGCGCGGTCGGCATTGGCTTCGTGGCCCGCGCGCCGGCGGACGGCTACACGGTGCTGCTGAGCCTGTCATCGATCTCGATCCTTCCCGAGGCCGATGCGATCCTCGAACGCAAGCCCGCCTATCAGATGAACCAGTTCAAGCCGATCGCCCGCTTCACCGCGGATCCGACCGTGCTGGTCGTGCGCGCTGATGCGCCCTGGAAGACCTTGTCGCAGTTCATCGCCGATGCGCGGGTCAAGCCCGGCACTTACAACTACGGAAGTTCCGGCAACTACGGCACCATGCACGTGCCGATGGAGATGCTGAAGAACTCCGCCGGATTCCGGATGACGCACATCCCTTACACCGGCGCAGGACCCGCCATCGTCGCGTTGCTCGCGGGGCAGGTCGATGCGGTGGCAAGCGGGCCGTCGACCGTGGTGCAGCAGATCAAGGCCGGCAAGCTTCGCGCGCTGGCGCATTGGGGCGACAAGCCGCTGGCCGCGCTGCCGGACGTGCCGAGCCTTGAACAAGCCGGCTACAAGGTGAAGTTCGCACAGTGGTCGGGCCTCTTCGTGCCCGCCGGTACGCCGGACGAGATCGTGCGCAAGCTGCGCGCCGCCTCTGCGAAGGTCGCCGCAGACCCTGCCGTGGTGCAGGTGATCGAGCGCGCCGGCAGCCCCCTGGCCTACCTCGACGCACCCGAGTTCCAGACGTACTGGCATGCCGACGCGAACACGATGACCGACGCGGTCCGCAAGATCGGCAAGGTCGAGTAGCGATGCCAGACAGGCGCGAAAACCAATGCGCAAAAACGCGGCCGCGACGGCCGCTTTTTTTTGCGCGTCCGCCGGCTTGGAAATAGTTCACGAAGATTGTCGCGCTTTGTGCGTTTGTCCGTACGCCGACGGCCAAGCATGGGCGTTGGATCGGAAATAGACCTTGATGTCATATGGAAAGAACGGACACGTGCAGATGACGAAATCCGACAGCTTCGCCCACCACGCGCACAGCAAGATTCCCGTCGACCAGTCCGGCGCGCACGCCAGGACTTCGTGATTGTTTCGACGACAGGCTCGGCCTTTCCTATGAACTTTTTCACCTTCTTGTTGTTCTTAACGGAAAAGCAAGAAAAGCAATTTGCTGGAGGCGTTCTTTGTTCTATGCTTTAACCAAGTTCCTGCTTGAGGAGTCGATCCAAAGCGTGCACACATCACCTGGCACCATTCCTGCGAACGATGCAACGTGTGCAGCACGGAGACTCCGGGCAGCGCCCCGCTGACTCGATGGAGGTGTCTATGGATGTCATCAGCAACTTCGCCGCTCGTTACGAGCGTACGCGCGAAGAGGTCCTGTCCCTGCAGGAATACCTTGAGATCTGCAAACGGGAGCCCATGGCGTACGCCACCGCGGCTGAACGTATGCTCGAAGCCATCGGTGAACCCGAACTGGTGGATACGCGCAACGACTCCAGGCTGTCGCGCATCTTCGCCAACAAGGTCATCAAGATCTACCCGGCCTTCCGCGAGTTCTACGGCATGGAGGATGCCATCGAGCAGGTGGTGTCGTACTTCCGGCACGGCGCGCAAGGGCTGGAAGAGAAGAAGCAGATCCTCTATCTGCTCGGCCCGGTGGGCGGCGGCAAGAGCTCGATCGCCGAGCGCCTGAAGCAGTTGATGGAGCACGTTCCCTTCTATTCGATCAAGGGTTCGCCGGTCAACGAAACGCCGCTCGGTCTCTTCGACGCGACGGAAGACGGCGAGATCCTCGAGAAGGAATACGGCATCCCTCGCCGTTACCTGCAGCGCATTCTCTCGCCCTGGGCCGTGAAGCGCCTCGAAGAGTTCGGCGGCGACATCCGCAAGTTCCAGGTCGTGAAACGCTACCCCTCGGTACTGCGCCAGATCGCCGTTGCCAAGACCGAGCCGGGCGACGAAAACAACCAGGACATCTCCTCGCTGGTCGGCAAGATCGACATCCGCAAGCTCGAGGACTACGCTCAGGACGATCCCGATGCGTACGCCTACTCTGGAGGCCTCTGCCTGGCCAACCAGGGACTGCTGGAGTTCGTCGAAATGTTCAAGGCACCCATCAAGGTGCTGCATCCGCTGCTGACGGCCACCCAGGAAGGCAACTTCAAGGGCACCGAAGGTTTTGGCGCCATCCCCTTCGACGGCATCGTGCTCGCGCACAGCAACGAGAGCGAATGGAAAGCCTTCCGCAACAACAAGAACAACGAAGCCTTCCTTGACCGCATCTACATCGTTAAGGTGCCGTACTGCCTGCGCGTGTCCGAGGAGATCAAGATCTACGAGAAGCTCGTGCGTAACTCGTCGCTCGCGGCTGCGCCGTGCGCGCCTGGCACGCTGCGCATGATGGCGCAGTTCTCGGTGCTCACACGTCTCAAGGAGCCCGAGAACTCCAGCATCTTCAGCAAGATGCAAGTCTACGACGGCGACAACCTGAAGGACACCGACCCCAAGGCCAAGTCCATCCAGGAGTACCGCGATTACGCGGGCGTCGACGAGGGCATGAGCGGCACCTCGACGCGCTTCGCGTTCAAGATCATCTCCAAGGTCTTCAACTTCGACAGCAGCGAGGTGGCTGCCAATCCCGTGCACCTCATGTATGTGCTCGAACAGCAGATCGAACGCGAGCAGTTCGCGCCGGAAACGGAGCAGAAGTACCTGTCCTACATCAAGGAGCTGATGGCGCCGCGTTATGCGGAGTTCATCGGCAAGGAGATCCAGACGGCGTACCTCGAAAGCTACTCGGAGTACGGACAGAACATCTTCGATCGTTACGTCACCTACGCCGACTACTGGATCCAGGACCAGGAGTACCGCGACCAGGACACCGGCGAAGTCTTCGACCGCGGATCGCTCAACGCCGAGCTCGAGAAGATCGAGAAGCCCGCGGGCATCAGCAACCCCAAGGACTTCCGCAACGAGATCGTGAACTTCGTGCTGCGCGCACGCGCCGGTAACGCGGGCAAGAACCCCCTGTGGACCAGCTACGAAAAGCTGCGCACGGTGATCGAGAAGAAGATGTTCTCCAACACCGAGGAGTTGCTGCCCGTCATCAGCTTCAATGCCAAGAGCAGCGCCGACGAGCTCAAGAAGCACGAGGACTTCGTCAATCGCATGGTGCAGAAGGGCTACACCGCCAAACAGGTGCGTCTGCTGTGCGAGTGGTATTTACGCGTTCGCAAGAGCTCATGATGAGCTGAAGGAGTTCCGGCCGTGGCCATGCTGCAGCAGATCATCGACCGCCGGTTGTCGGGCAAGAACAAGTCCATTGGCAACCGCGAGCGTTTCCTGCGGCGCTACCGCGAGCAGATCGGTGAAGCCGTGCGCCGTGCCGTCAGCGGTCGCGGCATCCGCGATCTCGAACAGGGCGAGGACATCACGCTGCCCAAGCGCGATGTGTCCGAGCCGGTATTCGGCCATGGCCAGGGCGGCGACCGCGAGTACGTGCATCCGGGCAACAAGGAGTACGTCAAGGGCGACCGCATCGAGCGGCCGCAAGGCGGCGGCGGATCGGGCAGCGGCTCGCAGGCTGGAGACGGCGAAGGCGGTGAGGACGACTTCGTCTTCCGCCTGACCAAGGAAGAGTTCATGCGGGTCTTCTTCGAGGACCTCGCCCTGCCCCACCTGATCCGCACCCAGCTGGCCGAGGTGCCGGAATGGAAGAGCCACCGCGCCGGCTTCGTCAGCGATGGCAATCCGAGCAACCTGCACGTGGTGCGCTCGATGCGAGGCGCACTGGCGCGGCGCATCGCGCTGGGCGGTGACTCGCGGCGCGAGATTCGCGAACTCGAGGCGCACTTGCTGCATCTGCAGCGCAGTCCACGCGCGTCCGACGCGCTGGTGCAACGCGAGATCCGCGAAACCGAAGCCAAGCTCGAAGAGCTGCGCGCCAAGGCCCGGCGCGTGCCCTACCTCGACCCGATCGACCTGCGCTATCGCAACCGCGTGAAGGTGCCGGTGCCTTCCGCCAAGGCGGTGATGTTCTGCCTGATGGACGTCTCGGGTTCCATGGACGAAGCGCGCAAGGACATGTCCAAGCGCTTCTTCATGCTTCTGTACATGTTCCTGACGCGGCACTACGAGAAGATCGACCTCGTCTTCATCCGCCACCACACGCAGGCCGCCGAAGTCACCGAGGAAGAATTCTTCCATGCCACCGAGACCGGCGGCACCGTGGTCTCCAGCGCCTTGACCTTGATGAACGACATCATCCGCGCGCGCTACCCCAGCGGCGAATGGAACATCTACGGCGCACAGGCCAGCGACGGTGACAACTGGCACCAGGACAGCGGCCGCTGCCGCGAACTCCTGAGCGAGCACCTGCTGCCGGTGGTGCGCTACTACGCCTATGTACAGGTAGCCGAGGCCGAGCAGAACATGTGGGAGGAATACACCCAGCTGGTCGGCTCGCACAAAAACTTCGCGATGCGCAAGGTGGCCGACGTGCAGGACATCTACCCCGTATTTCGAGATCTGTTCAAGAAAGAGAGAGGACCGGCGTGAACGCGAAGACCCGTACTCCGTTGCCCAGCCCGTCGGACTGGACCTTCGAGCTGATCGAGCAATACCACAGCGAAATCGCCCGCGTGGCAAGCGGCTACAAGCTTGACACGTACGCCAACCAGCTCGAGATCATCACGGCCGAGCAGATGATGGACGCCTATGCGTCGGTCGGCATGCCGGTCATCTACCGTCACTGGTCCTACGGCAAGCAGTTCATATCCACTGAAAAGAACTACCGCCGCGGCCATATGGGCTTGGCCTACGAGATTGTCATCAATTCCGATCCGTGCATCGCCTACCTCATGGAAGAGAACACTATGGCGATGCAGGCCCTGGTGATCGCCCATGCGGCCTACGGCCACAACAGCTTCTTCAAGGGCAACTACCTCTTCAAGATGTGGACGGACGCCTCGTCCATCATCGACTACCTGGTCTACGCGCGGAAATACATCGCCGAGTGCGAAGAACGCCACGGCGTATCCGCCGTCGAGGACCTGTTGGACTCGTGCCATGCGCTGATGAACCACGGCGTCGATCGCTATCGCCGCCCTCAAAGGCTGTCGCTCAGCCAGGAACAGGCGCGCCGCGAGGAGCGCGAGCATCACCTCCAGCAGCAGGTCAATGACCTGTGGCGCACCCTTCCCCGCCGCAGTGGCCGCAGCGCCGAGGAGGAAGAGGCCTCCAAGCGCTTCCCCGCGGAGCCGCAGGAGAACTTGCTGTACTTCATCGAGAAAAATGCACCATTGTTGGACCCGTGGCAACGCGAAGTGGTGCGTATCGTGCGCAAAATCGGGCAGTACTTCTATCCGCAGCGCCAGACGCAGGTAATGAACGAGGGTTGGGCCACCTTCTGGCACTACACCCTGCTCAACACGCTCTACGACGAAGGCCTCCTGGCGGACGGCTTCATGATGGAGTGGCTGCAGTCGCACACCAACGTGGTCTTCCAGCCACCCATCGGCCACCGCGCGTACAGCGGCATCAATCCCTATGCCCTGGGATTCGCGATGTACACCGACCTCCGGCGCATTTGCGAGAAGCCGACCGAGGAAGACAAGCGCTGGTTCCCCGATCTGGCGGGCACCCCTTGGCTGACCTCGTTTGACTATGCAATGCGCAATTTCAAGGACGAGAGTTTCATCGGCCAATTCCTCTCGCCCAAGCTGATGCGCGATTTCCGCTTTTTTGCTGTGCGCGACCAGGAAAGCGAGCCCGAACTCGAGGTGTCGGCCATTCACGACGATAGCGGCTACCGCCAACTGCGCGAATCGCTGTCTCGCCAGTACGACCTCAACCACCGCGAGCCCAACATCCAGGTGTGGAGCGTCAACCTGCGCGGCGATCGCTCGCTCACGCTGCGCCACACGCAGCACAACAACCGCCCGCTGCACGACGATTCACAGGAAGTGCTCAAGCATGTGGCGCGGCTGTGGGGCTTCGATGTCCATCTGGAGAGCGTCGACAGCCAGGGCCGCGTGAATCATCGCAAGGTTCCGGGGCCGCAGGCTGCATAGCAGCCTGGGCGATCAGCGTGGCAGTTCGAGCGTGGCGCGCGCTTTCAGCGCCTGCTCGCGGGCGTGGCAACCCTCGACGTGATCGTTGACCAGCCCCATGGCCTGCATGAAGGCATAGACGGTCGTCGGGCCGACAAAGCTCCAGCCACGCTTCTTCAAGTCCTTGGACATCGCCGCCGATTCGGCTGAAGTCGTCATCGCTCGCAAGGCCTCGTGCGTGATGCGCTTCGGACGAGAGGCGGCTTCGGGTTCGAATCGCCACGCATAGGCAGCCAGCGAGCCGAACTCCCCGCGCAGTTCAAGCACGCGCTGCGCGTTGTTGATGGTCGACTCGATCTTGCCGCGATGCCGCACGATACCGGTATCAGCGAGCAGCCGGGCCACATCATCGGCGCCGAAGCGCGACACCCGCTCGGCCTCGAACTGCGCAAATCCGCGGCGGAAGGCCTCCCGCTTGTTGAGGATGGTCAGCCAGCTCAGGCCGGCCTGGAAGCCTTCAAGGCACAGCTTCTCGAAAAGGCGCCGGTCGTCCGTGACCGGAAAGCCCCATTCGCTGTCGTGGTAGTCCCTATAGATCTGCGTCGATTCGCACCATCGACAGCGCAACGCGCCGTCCGCGCCTTCGAACAAGCCTGCCCGTTCGCTCATCATGCGGTGGCCTGGCGGTACTTCTGCCATGCATCGGAGGTCGGGGTGGTTCCGGCGCCGGGCTCTTGCGGCAGCACGAAATGGCCGTCCACCACTTCAGCAGGATCGGTGAAGCAGGCCTTGATCCAGGGGATGTACTCCAGCACCTCGCAGGCTGGGTGTGCATAGCTCAGATGTACATGGACCTGGCTCATATCGCCCGCATGCGGCGCAACGGGCAGCCGGAACGCATGTGCAGCCTCGCACACCTGGAGAACTTCAGTGATGCCGCCCATGCGCGTCACGTCGGGCTGCACCCAATGGATCGCCTGCTGCGCGAAGAACTCCGAAAACGCGTCGGCCGTGTAGAGCTGTTCGCCGAGCGCGACCGGAATTTGCGTGGCGCGCGCCAGTTGCGCATGGCCCTTGACGTCGTCGTACCACAGCGGCTCTTCGAACCAGAACACATCGGACGCCTCTGCGCTGCGGCAGAAGCGCAGGCAATCCGCCAGGCTCCACTTGCCGTTGCCGTCGACCGCCAGCGTGACTTCCGGCCCGATCGCCTGTCGCACCGCCTCGAGCCGGCGCAGGTCACGGTCCACGGTCGAACCGACCTTGATCTTGATGCCGGTGAAGCCGTCCTCCACCGCACGCCGTGCGCCTTCGACCAGCTTGTCGTCCGCGATGCTGAGCCAGCCGATGTCGGTGTTGTAGGCCCGGACCTTCTGTCGAACCTGGCCACCGAGGAGCTTCCAGAGCGGCACGCCGGCGGCCTTGGCCTTCAGGTCCCACAGCGCGATGTCGATCGCCGCGAGCGACAGCGTGGTGATGCCGGCGCGGCCGATCCATTGCAGCGCGGGGTTGCGCGCGAGCTTGAGCCACAGCCGGTGCACGTCGTTCGCGTCCTCCCCGACCAGCAGCGGCGCATGGCAGGTCTCGATGCAGCGCGTGATGAGCTGGTCGCCGGGCAGATGCGCGTGCGTGCCGGTGAAGCCGTAGCCCTTCAGGCCGTCTTCGGTTTCGATCTGCGCGCCGACCACGCCCCAATGCGTGATGCTGTGCGTGCTGTCGGCGATCTGGCTGCCGGTGACCGGCACGTGCAGGATGAAGGGCTGGACGGACTTGATCTTCACTTCGGCTCGCTCACGCGCACCAGCGCCTCGATCGCGAGCGGATAGCCCTTCACGCCGAAGCCGACGATGATCCCGCGCGCGGCGGGCGAAATGTACGAGTGATGCCGGAACTCCTCGCGCGCATGCACGTTGGAAATGTGCAGCTCGATCAGTGGCACATTCGCGCCCTTGATCGCATCGTGCAACGCGATCGACGTGTGCGTGTAGGCGCCGGGATTCATGACCACGCCGAGCATGCGACTCGCCGCCACCTCGCGGCCCGCCTCATGAATCCAGTCGATCAGTTGGCCTTCGTGGTTGGACTGCCGGCACTCGATTTCGACGCCAAGCCTGGCGCCCGTTTCGGCGCACATGCGCTCGACGTCGGCCAGTGTTTCGTAGCCGTACTGCGCGGGCTCGCGCGTGCCGAGCAGGTTGAGATTCGGGCCGTTGAGGACAAGGATTTTCTTCATGACGTGACGCTCCTGTGCCGGGCATCTTATAGTGCCCGGTTCCCGAATCGAACCCCCCAAGGACCCATGAAAACCAAAGCCGCCGTCGCCTGGAAATCCGCCGCGCCCCTGACCATCGAGACCGTCGACCTCGAAGGCCCCCGGTTCGGCGAGGTGCTGGTCGAGATCAAGGCGACCGGCATCTGCCACACCGACTACTACACACTGTCGGGCGCCGATCCCGAGGGCATCTTCCCGGCGATCCTCGGCCATGAAGGCGCAGGCATCGTGGTCGACGTCGGCCCCGGCGTGACCACGCTCAAGAAGGGCGACCACGTCATCCCGCTCTACACACCCGAATGCCGTCAGTGCAAGTTCTGCCTCTCGCGCAAGACCAACCTGTGCCAGCTGATCCGCGGCACCCAGGGCAAGGGCCTGATGCCCGACGGCAGCAGCCGCTTCAGCCTGGACGGCAAGCCCATCTTCCACTACATGGGCACGAGCACCTTCAGCAACTACACGGTCGCGCCCGAGATCTCGCTGGCCAAGATCCGCGAGGACGCGCCCTTCGACAAGGTCTGCTACATCGGCTGCGGCGTGACCACCGGCATCGGTGCGGTGATCTTCACGGCCAAGGTGGAAGCCGGCGCGAACGTGGTCGTGTTCGGCCTCGGGGGTATCGGCCTGAACGTGATCCAGGGCGCGAAGATGGTGGGCGCAGACAAGATCATCGGTGTCGACCTGAACCCCGCGCGCGAGGCGATGGCCCGCAAGTTCGGCATGACGCACTTCATCAACCCGAAGGACACGCCCAACGTGGTGGACGCCATCGTCCAGCTCACCGATGGCGGCGCGGACTACAGCTTCGAGTGCATCGGCAACACGCAGGTGATGCGCCAGGCGCTGGAATGCACGCACAAGGGCTGGGGCCGCAGCATCATCATCGGCGTGGCCGAGGCGGGTGCGGAGATCAGCACGCGCCCCTTCCAGCTCGTGACCGGCCGCAAGTGGGAAGGCTCGGCCTTCGGCGGCGCGCGCGGACGCACCGACGTGCCCAAGATCGTCGACTGGTACATGGAAAACAAGATCAACATCGACGACCTGATCACCCACACCATGCCGCTGGAAGACATCAACAAGGGCTTCGACCTCATGAAGCGCGGCGAGTCGATCCGCGGCGTGGTCCTGTACTAGCACTGCCATGACCCGTATGGACGCACTGCGCACCATCCGAGCCGGCGTGCTGGACGTCTCGTACTTCGAGGCTGGTCCGCCAGATGGGCCGCCGGTGCTGCTCATGCATGGCTTCCCCTACGACGTCCACAGCTACGTCGAAGTCGCCCCCATGCTGGCCGATGCGGGATGCCGGGTGATCGTGCCGTACCTGCGAGGCTACGGCGCCACGCGCTTTCTGAGCGCCGCGACGCCGCGCTCCGGCGAACAGGCCGCGCTGGGCGCAGACCTGCTCGCGCTGCTGGATGCGCTAGCGATCCCGCGCGCGGTGCTGGCCGGCTACGACTGGGGCGGTCGCGCCGCATGCGTGGTAGCGGCGCTCTGGCCCGAGCGCTGCGCGGGGCTGGTGTCCTTCAACAGCTACAACATCCAGAACATCGCCAGGGCGATGGAGCCGGAGGTCGCGGAGAACGAACACCGGCTCTGGTACCAGTACTACTTCCACAGCGAGCGCGGACGTGCCGGGCTCGCGGCCGATCGCCGCGGCATCGCCCGTCTGCTCTGGCGACTCTGGTCGCCGACCTGGAAGTTCGACGATGCGACCTTCGAGCGCAGTGCAGCAGCCTTCGACCATCCGGATTTCGTCGAGATCGTGATCCACTCGTACCGTCACCGCTTCGGTCTCGTGCCGGGCGACCCGGCCTATGCCGCCATCGAGGCTCGGCTGGCCGCGCAACCGTCCATCACCGTGCCGACCATCACCTTCGATGGCGCCGACGATGGCGTTCGGCCGGTGGCCGATGCCTCCGCGCATGCGCACCGCTTCACCGGACCCCGTTCGCACCGCGTCGTGCCCGGCGTCGGCCACAACATGCCGCAGGAGGTACCGGGCGTGTTCGCCGATGCGGTACTCGAACTCGTACCCGCACTCAAGACATGACAGACAACCTGAAGACTCTTTCGGAACACCGCTGCTTCGGCGGCGTGCAGCGATTCCACGAACACGCCTCGCGAGAGATCGGCCTGCCGATGCGCTTCTCGGTGTACCTGCCGCCGCAAGCGGAGCATGGACCCGTGCCCGCCGTGATGTACCTCGCAGGTCTGACATGCAACGAGGAGACCTTCATGGTGAAGGCCGGCGCGCAGCGCGTCGCGGCCGATCTGGGTCTTGCATTGATCGCGCCGGACACCAGCCCCCGCGGGCAGTCGGTCGAGGGCATCGAGGGCGCGACGTCGAGCTGGGACTTCGGCATCGGCGCCGGCTTCTATCTGGACGCGACCGCCGAACCCTGGGCCGAGCACTGGCGCATGGAGAGCTGGCTGATCCATGAGCTGCTCCCGCTCGCCACGCAAGCCTTTCCGATCGATGCGAAGCGCATCGGCATTTTCGGCCACTCGATGGGCGGCCATGGGGCGCTGACGCTCGCACTGCGGCATCCGGGGCGGTTCAAGTCGCTGTCGGCCTTCGCGCCGATCTGCGCACCTTCTCAGTGCCCGTGGGGCGAGAAGGCGTTCAGCGGCTACCTCGGCAATGACCGCAGCGCGTGGCTGGCGCACGACGCCTCGGCGCTGATGCAATCGCAAGTGGTCGCGCCCTATCCGGAAGGCATCCTGGTCGACCAGGGCCTGGCCGACAAATTCCTGGCCGAGCAATTGCATCCGCACTTGTTCGAGGCTGCATGCTTCGCAGCCGGCCAAGCGCTGACCATGCGGCGGCACGAGGGCTACGACCACGGCTATTACTTCATCCAGAGCTTCATCGCTGATCACCTCGCCCATCACGGCAAGCTCCTGCGAGCCGGTTCGGCCACCGCCGCCTCATGAATAGAGACCTTCCTCCGCTGCCCGGACGCGAGCAAATCGCGCTGCTCGAACCATTCGAAGGCCTCGGACTGCAGGACATCCGGGTGGTCACCACGCTTCGGGAAGCCCAAGACGCGACGAAGGCGCTGCTCGCGAGCGGCGTGGTGGGCTTCGACACCGAATCGAAACCGACCTTCGCGAAGTTCGAGGTGTCCGGTGGCCCGCATGTGATCCAGTTCGCGACGCTCCACGAGGCTTGGCTGTTCCAGTTGCATCGCACGGAGTTCCACGGCGAGCTGGGTGCCTTGCTCGCGTCGACCGAACTTACGAAAGTGGGATTCGGCCTGTCGAGCGATCTGGGCCTGATCCGCCAGCGCTTCGGCGTCGAGCCCCAAGCCGTATTCGATATCGACAGTGAATTCCGCCACCGCGGTTATCGCAAGTCCGTGGGCGTGAAGACCGCCGTGGCACTGGTGTTCAACCGCCGATTCATCAAGTCGCGCAAGGCCACGACGTCGAACTGGGCCAACCGGCAGCTCACCGACGCGCAGCTGCGCTACGCAGCCAACGACTCGTACGCGGCGATCCGGGTGTTCGACGCGCTCGGGCTCCGCGTCGGCGCCTAGCTCAGCGGGGCGGGTCCAGCGAGCCAGGCGCGCGTCTGCGCGACGAGTTCCGCCCTCGGCGCCGTCGCATCGACTTCCAGCACACCCGACTCACCCACGGGTGACTCCAGCGTCGCGAATTGGTTGGCGACCAGGCTGGCCGGGAACATGTGGGCACCGGCCCGCGACGCGACCCGCCGCTCGGACTCTTCGCGCGTCAACGCCAGGAACACGAAGCGCAGCCCTGGCACGGCGGCGCGGAGCCGGTCGCGGTAATCGCGCTTGAGCGCCGAGCAAGTGAGCACCGCGCCCTCCGGATGGCTGGCCAGCTCCCGGCCCAAGGTGGCGAGCCAGCCAGCACGGTCAGCATCGGTCAGAGCAATGCCGGCGCGCATCTTGCTCACGCTTTCCCGCGAGTGGAAGTCGTCACCTTCGATCAGCGGCAGCGCCAGTTCGCGCGCCAGTTCTGCACCCAGGCTGGACTTGCCGCAGCCCGAAACGCCCATCACCACCAGCCAGTGAAAGCTGTCGCCGCCGGGAACGTAAAGCTGCTGCATAGGCTCCATTGTGTTGCCATCTCTCCTTATGATGGCGGCCTCGTTGTCGATAAGTAACAAGTCGTTTCCATGGTTCAGCTGGCTCTGCGTCGCCCGTACACCTTCATCGTGATGGCGATGCTCATCGTGCTGGCCACGCCTTTCGTGTTGCTTCGAATGGCGACCGACATCTTTCCGGAAATCAATATTCCGGTCATCAGCATCATCTGGAACTACGGCGGACTGCCGGCCCAGGAGATGGGCCAGCGCATCGCCGGTCAAACCGAGCGCAGCCTGACCACGACGGTCAGCGACATCGAGCACATCGAGTCGCAGTCGCTGGCGGGCGTGACCGTCATCAAGGTCTTCTTTCAGCCGACGGCGAACATCGAGACGGCCATCGCTCAGGTGGTGGCCTCGATGCAAACGCAGGTCCGCCAGTTGCCGCCGGGCATCACGCCGCCGCTGGTCATCAAGTATTCGGCATCGAGCATTCCGGTCATCCAGCTCGCGCTGTCGAGTCCCACGCGCCCGGAGAATGCGCTGTTCGACGCGGCGATCAATCAGCTGCGGCCGCAACTCATCACCGTGCCCGGCGTGGCGGTGCCCTTCCCCTACGGCGGCAAGAACCGGCTCATCTCGGTCGACCTCGACACCCAGGCCATGCAGGCGCGCGGCCTGTCGCCCACCGACGTGGTCAACGCGGTCAATGCGCAGAACCTGATCCTGCCGTCGGGCACGGCCAAGTTCGGCGCCACCGAATACAGCGTGCGCATGAACGGCTCGCCCGAAGCCATCGCCGGTCTCAACGACTTGCCGGTTCGCACTTCCGCCGGCGCGACCACCTACCTGCGCGACGTGGCGAACGTGCGCGACGGGTTTTCGCCGCAGACCAACGTGGTGCGGCAGGACGGCGTGCGCGGCGTCCTGTTGTCGGTGCTGAAGAACGGTGGCGCATCGACGCTGGACATCGTCTCCAACCTGCGCGCACTGCTGCCCGTCGCGGCGCAGGGCATGCCGGCGGACATCAAGATCACGCCGCTCTTCGACCAGTCGGTCTTCGTCAAGGCCGCCGTGCAGGGCGTGGTGGCCGAAGCCATCATCGCCGCGGCGCTCACGGCGGCGATGGTGCTGCTCTTCCTGGGCAACTGGCGCAGCACGCTGATCATCGCGCTGACGATTCCGCTGTCGATCCTGGCGTCCATCCTCGTGCTCTATGCGCTGGGCCAGACGCTCAACCTCATGACGCTGGGCGGCCTTGCGCTCTCGGTCGGCATCCTGGTCGACCAGGCGATCGTGACGATCGAGAACATCGAGCGCCATCTGCACATGGGCACCGAGCTCAACGAGGCCATCCTGGTCGGCGCCGGCGAGATCGGCCCCGCGGCTTTCGTGTCGACGCTGTGCATCTGCATCGTGTTCGTGCCGATGTTCTTCCTGTCGGGCGTGGCGCGCTTCCTCTTCGTGCCGCTGGCGGAAGCGGTGGTGTTCGCGATGCTCGCCTCATACATCCTTTCGCGCACGCTGGTGCCGACGCTGGTGATGCTGCTGATGGGGGGCGTGCACGCCAAGGCCGCAGCCGAAACCAGGCCGAGCCTGCTGCAGCGCGTGTACCGCAGCTTCGACCGCCGCTTCGAGCGCGTACGGCGCGCCTACACGCTCGTGCTGTCGGCCCTGCTGGCGAAGCGCGGCCAGTTCATCGCGCTCTTCCTGGGTTTCTGCGTTCTGTCGTGCCTGCTGTATCCGGTGCTCGGGCGTGACTTCTTCCCCGGCGTGGACGCGGGGCAGATCCGCCTCCACATGCGCGCCCCCACCGGTACCCGCATCGAGGAAACGGCGCGACTGGCCGACGAAGTCGAAGCGGCCATCCGGCAGCTGATTCCCAAGGACCAGCTCGAGACCATCCTCGACAACCTCGGCGTGCCCAACAGCGGCATCAACCTCTCCTACAGCAATGCCGGCACCATCGGCACGCTGGACGGCGAAATCCTCCTCTCGCTGCGCGACGGGCACAGGCCGACCGAAGAGTTCGTGTCGCTGCTGCGTGCGGAGTTGCCCAAGCGTTTTCCGGGCACGGAGTTCTTCTTCCAGCCGGCGGACATCGTCACGCAGATTCTCAATTTCGGCCTGCCCGCCGCGATCGACGTGCAGTTCAGCGGCAACGACGTCAACGCCAACGCTGCCCTCGCGGCGGAACTGGTCAAGGCCATCCGGCAGATTCCCGGCGCGGTCGATGCGCACGTGCACCAACGGCTTGACGGCCCCGGCCTGAACCTGCAGATGGACCGCACGCGGCTGCAGCAGTTCGGGCTGACGGCGGCGAACGTCGGGCAGAACGTGCTGATCGCGCTGTCCGGCAGTTCGCAGACGGCGCCGGCCTTCTGGCTCAACCCGCAGAACGGCGTGGTCTACAACATCGCGGTGCAGTCGCCGCAGTACAACGTGGACTCGCTTGATTCGCTGCTCAACATCCCGGTCGGCGCAGGCGGCGGAGCCGCGGGTTCCGGCAACGCGCCGCAGTTGCTGGGCAACCTGGTCGACGCCCAGCCCGGCAGGCAGCCGGCGGTGGTCTCTCGCTACAACATCAGCCCGGTGGTCGATGTGTACGTCAGTGTCCAGGGGACCGACCTCGCGAGCGTGGCGTCCAAGGTGCAGGCGCTGGTCGACGAGATGAGGCCCAAGCTCTCGCGCGGCAGCCAGGTCACCGTCCGCGGCCAAGTGCAGACCATGCAGTCGTCCTTCATCGGACTTGGCGTCGGGCTGGCGATGGCGATCGTGCTGGTCTATTTGTTGATCGTGGTCACCTTCCAGTCGTGGATCGATGCTGCCATCATCATCACCGCGCTGCCGGCGGCATTGGCCGGCATCGCGTGGATGCTATTCATCACCGGCACGACGCTCAGCGTGCCGGCATTGACGGGGGCGATCATGACCATGGGCGTCGCGACGGCGAACAGCATCCTGCTTGTGGCCTTCGCGCGCGAGCGGCTTTCGGCAGGCACGCCGCCATTGTCGGCCGCGCTCGAAGCCGGCGCCACGCGCATCCGGCCGGTGCTGATGACGGCGCTGGCGATGATCATCGGCATGATCCCGATGGCGCTGGGGCTCGGCGAAGGTGCCGAGCAGAACGCGCCGCTCGGCCGCGCCGTGATCGGCGGCCTGCTGTTCGCGACGGTGTCGACGCTGTTCTTCGTGCCGGCCGTCTTCGCTGAAATCCACAGCCGCCGTGCGCACCGCCAGGCGGCGCGCAACGCCGCCTCATCTGCACCACCCTCGCTCGGGGCCGAGCCCCAGGAGACCTGAAAACATGTCGGAGCAACGCCACGCGGCATTGGCCATCCACCCGATCGCCGTCGATGAGGACGGCGATCACCACGAGCTGCCGAAGCGCCGGCAGATCGTGCGCCGCACCCGGATCGTGGTGCTCATCGTGCTCGCTCTGCTGGCCGTCGGCGCCGCGCGCACCGTGTTCGTCCGCATGAGCAATGCGCGCGCACTGGAGGCCGGCACCGCCGAGCGCGCCGCGCAGTACGTCAAGACCGCCCTGCCCCAGACGGCTGCCGCCGGCCAGACGCTGGCGCTGCCAGGCACGCTGCAGGGCTTCGTGCAGTCGCCGATTTCGGCGCGCGCCAGCGGCTACCTGCGGCGCTGGACCAAGGACATTGGCAGCCGCGTCGAAAAGGGCGAACTCCTGGCCGAAATCGAGACGCCGGAAATCGACCAGCAGCTCTCCCAGGCCATCGCGGCGCGACAGCAGGCAGCCTCCGGTCTGGAACTGGCGAAGAGCACGGTCGCGCGCTGGGAAAACCTGCGCAAGAAGGATGTGGTCTCGCAGCAGGACCTGGACGAACGCCGCAGCGCGCTCGCGCAATCCACCGCGAACCTGGCCGCCGCCGATGCCAACATGCAGCGGCTGCGGCAGACCGAGGGATTCAAGCGCGTGCTGGCGCCCTTCGCCGGCGTGATCACGCGGCGCAACGTCGACGTGGGCGACCTGATCGATGCCGGCGGCGGTGGCGGCGGGCGGGCCCTGTTCATGCTCGCGCAGACCGATCCGCTGCGGGTGTACATCAACGTCCCGCAGGCCTATGCCCAACTCATCAAGGCGGGGCAGCCGGTCGTGGTCACCCAGGCAGAACTGCGCGGCCAGAGTTTTAAGGGCGAAGTGGCGCGCACCTCGGGCGCGATCGACACGACCACGCGGATGATGCAGGTCGAGGTGTCGCTGCCCAACAAGGACGGCACCCTGCTCCCCGGCGCTTACGTCCAGGTTTCGCTGCCGCTCGCGGCCAGCCAGTCGCTCACCATTCCGGCCAACGCGCTGATCTTCCGGGCCGAAGGTACGCGCGTGGCAGTGGTCGATGCGCAGGGGCGCGTCCACCTGCGCACCGTGCAGCTCGGCCGCAACTATGGAGAAACGGTCGAAGTGCTCGATGGCCTCGGCGCCACTGACCGGCTGGTGCTGAATCCGTCCGATTCGCTGGCCGAGGGCGATGTCGTCGTGGTTGCCAAGGAACCGGCGTGAGCTTGCCGCGGATCTCGATTCTGGCGGTCGCGCTGCTGGCGGGCTGCGTTGCAGGGCCAGACTACCGGAAGCCGCCCGTCGACGTGCCGGTGACCTGGCGGCTCGAAGAGCCGTGGCGCCAGGGAACGCCCAGCGACGCCGAGGACAAGGGCCCGTGGTGGCAGCGTTTCGGCGATGCGCAGCTCGATGCGCTGCAGCAGAAGGCACTGGCCAACAACCCGACGCTGGACCTCGCCGCCGCGCGGCTGGCGCAGGCGCGTGCATCCCTCGCTGGCAGCGAGGCCGCCCGCTATCCGCAAGTCGGGCTCGGCGCGCGCGCGGCGCGTTTCCAGATCTCCGAGAACCGTCCGCTCACCAACTACAACGCCCCGAATTTCTCGACGGTGCAGAACGACTTCGCCCTGTCGCTCACGGCGAGCTACGAGCTCGACCTCGCAGGGCGCGTACAGCGATCCGTCGAAGGCGCAACAGCGTCGGCTGCCCAGTCGACTGCCGACCTCGAGAACACGCGCCTGCTGCTCACGACCGACCTGGCGTCGAGCTACTTCAACCTGCGGTCGACCGACGTGGAACTGGACGTGCTGGCGCGCTCCATCGCGCTGCAGCGCCGAGCGCTGGAGTTCGTGACCGACCGCCACGAATTGGGCGCCGTGTCCGGCCTGGACGTGGCGCAGCAGCAAGCACTGCTCGACAACACCCTGACACAAGTGGACGTGCTGAAGAAGCAGCGCTCCCAGTACGAACACGCGATCGCCACGCTGAGCGGAACGCCCGCGCCCGTGTTCTCGATCGCGCCCGATCTCAAGCCGCTCGAGCCGCCAGCGATTCCCATCGGCGTACCGTCCGATGCGTTGGAGCGTCGGCCCGACGTCGCGTCCGCCGAGCGCGCGATGGCGGCTGCCAATGCGCAGATCGGCGTCGCCACCGCAGCCTTCTATCCGAGCGTGATGCTGTTGCCGACCGGCGGCCTCGACAGCCGCACGATCTCGACCTTGCTCGACGCCAACAGCCTTCTGTGGTCGATCGGCGTTTCTGCCACGCAGACGATCTTCGATGGCGGCCGCATTCGCGCCAACGTCGATTTCACGCGTGCCGGCTATGACGCCGCCGTGGCCAACTACCGCCGGGTCGTCCTGACTGCAATGCAGGAGGCCGAGGACGGCATTACCGGCCTGGCCTCGCTGGACCGCGCATCGACGCAGGCACTCGCGGCCGTCGCGAGTTCGCGCCGCGTGCTGGAAATGGCGGCCAGCCGCTACGAGGGCGGCGCGTCGATCTATCTCGATGTGATCACCGCCCAGCAGGCCCTGCTCAACACCGAACGCCAAGCCGCGCAGATCAACGGCCAGCGCATGCTGACCTCGGTCTTTCTGGTGAAGGCGCTCGGCGGCGACTGGTGCGGCGTCGAGCCCCGCGGCGCGACCGAAGCTAGAACAGGCTGCCCTGCCCCGCTGCGCCAGGTGGTCGGAACGCGCTGAGATCGAACGTGGTGCGATCCCGGCCAAAGCCGATGCGCTGCGTCGCCTTCTCAAAGCGCTGACGGATCAGGTCGGCCCACAACCCGCTGCCCTTCATGCGGGTCGCGAAGTCGGCGTCGTAATCCTTGCCCCCGCGCATCTCGCGGATGCGCGCCATGATGCGGCCCGCACGCTGCGGGTAATGCAGCTCGAGCCATTGCTTGAAGAGCGGCGCGACTTCCCAAGGCAGACGGATTACCGTGTAGAACGCGCTGCGCGCGCCTGCCTCCCAGGCCGCTTCGAGCACCTGCTCCATGTCCTCGTTGACGAAGGGAATCTGCGGACCCACGCTCACGCCCACGGGCACACCCGCTTCGGCCAGCGTGCGCACGGTGCGCAGCCGGCGGTGCGGCGCGGCCGCGCGCGGTTCGAGCTTGCGCGCGAGTTCGCCGTCCAGCGTGGTGATGGTGACGTACACGGCCGCCAGGTGCTCGGCCGCCATCGGCGCGATCAGGTCGAGGTCGTGCTCCACCGCGCTGGACTTGGTAACGAGGCCGAAGGGGTGGCGCGTTTCCTTCAGCAGTTCGATCACCGATCGCGTGAGCCGCAGTTCGCGCTCGATCGGCTGATAGCAATCCGTTGCGGTGCCGATCACGATGGGGCTGGGCACGTAGCTCTTGCGGCCCAGTTCGGCGCGCAGCACCTCGGCGATGTTGCGCTTGGCGATCAGCTTGGTTTCGAAATCGAGCCCCGGCGACAGATTGAGGTAGCTGTGGGTCGGACGGGCGAAGCAGTAGATGCATCCGTGCTCGCACCCTCGATAGGGATTGAGCGAACTGTCGAAGGGCACGTCGGGCGAATCGTTGTGGGTGAGCACCGACCTGACGTTTTCGAAGCGCACCTCTGTGGCGAGCGGCGGCAAGCCCTCGGCGTCGGCCGCGCCTTCCTCGAGCGTGCCCCAGCCGTCGTCGAAGGCGTTGCGCGTGTCGCGCTCGAAGCGATGTGGCAGGCGCGTGGCCGCGCCCCGGCCCTTCAGGGCATGCAGCGGGATAAAAACATCGGCCATGATCGTCACCCAAAATACTGTATGAAACAACAGTATTCCATCTTTCCGTCGCCGATGCAGCAAGCGCTTGTTACCGATGAGCGGACGGAGGCGTAAGCTTCATCCTCCCCGGAGTTCACCATGCCTCGCCGCCCCGAAAACCTCTACCCGCAGTACCACGCTCATATCTATTTCGGTCCGGACACCGTCGCCCAGGCGCGACAGGTGGCCGAGGAAGCCGGGCGAAATCTGCTGGTGGTGGTCGGTCGGGTGCATGAAAAGCTGGTCGGCCCGCATCCACACTGGAGCTGCCAGATCGCCTTCGATGCCGCGGAATTCGACGAAGTCATCGGCTGGCTGGACACCCATCGCAACGGGCTCGACATCTTCGTGCACGGCCTGACCGGTGACGACTACCTCGACCACACGGCGCACGCGATGTGGCTGGGCAACGAGGCGACGCTCGACCTGCGCATGTTCCGCAAGCCAGCGGCCTGAAACGGGACGCCTGCCGGCAGGCGTTCAGAACTCGGCGTCGAGTTCGTCGATTTCGTCCGGCTCCTGCTTGGCGGCCTTGATCCACTCCTGCATCGCAGGCAGTTCGATGATTCGCTTGCAATAGGCGGTGCAGACCCGATCGAGCGCCACGTCGTAGGTCATGAAGCGCGTGACGACGGGCGCGTACATCGCGTCCGCCATGCACGGCTGCTCACCAAACAGGAAGGGTCCGCCGTATGCGCCCAGGCATTCGCGCCAGATCGCGACCACCCGGTCGATGTCGGACTGGGCACGCGACCAGATCTTGAAGGCGGGGAATTTCGCCTTGACGTTCATCGGCAGCGAGCCGCGCATCGAGCTGAAACCCGAATGCATCTCGCCGCAGATCGCCCGGCAGTGGGCGCGGGCCTTGGCGTCGGCAGGCAGCAGCCCGGCCTTGGGCTTGATTTCGTTGAGGTACTCGCCGATCGCGAGCGTGTCCCAGACCTTGATGCTGCCGTGCTGCAGCGAGGGCACCAGCATCGATGCCGAAAGCAGCAGCATCTCGGCCTTCATCGCCGGATCGTCGGGCGGGATGATCTTTTCGGTGAACTCCAGGCCCGCGAGCCGGCACATCAGCCATCCGCGGAGCGACCATGCGCCGTAGTTCTTGCTGCTGATGGTGAGTACGGGTTTGGCCATGCTGACGCTCCTCGGCTGCCGGATCGGCCTGAAGGCTGTGCAAGGCCTGTGCCAGAACGGTGCGCCCCGCCGACCGCGCCGCCGGGCTTGGCCCGCAACTTGCCTACAGCCCATGCATGCTGTACCGGGCCTACCAAACCAACGCCGACCTGCTTTCGCCATCTCGGCTTGCGGCCCAATACCTCGGCACTGCGCTCTGGCAGTCGAAGGCCGACCGCAGCCTGACCCGCCGGATCGCCGCGGCCATGGAGGTCTACTCGCGCATGCGGCTCACGCACGCGCGTCCGCCCTACGACATCGAGAGCGTGATGGTCGACGGCGAGGAAGTCGCGGTGCACGAGGAACCCGCGCTGGTCGCGCCCTTCGGCACGCTGCTGCACTTTCGCAAGGACACCAGCGCGGTGCATCCCCCGGTGCTGCTGGCCGCACCACTGTCGGGCCATTTCGCGACGCTGCTGCGCGAAACGGTGCGCACCCTGCTGCGCGACCATGACGTCTACATCACCGACTGGCACAACGCGCGCGACGTGCCGCTCTGGCATGGCGGATTCGGCCTCGACGACTACACGCTGCAGATCATCAGCTTTCTGGAGGCGATCGGCCCCGGCGCGCACATGGTCGCGGTGTGCCAGCCCTGCGTCGCGGCGCTGGCGGCGACCGCGCTGATGTCGGAAGACGACAACCCGTCCACGCCCCACAGCCTGACGCTGATGGCCGGTCCGGTCGATTGCCGCATCAACCCCACTGCGGTGAACAAGCTTGCCAACGAGCGCTCAATCGGCTGGTTCGAGCGCAACCTGATCAGCCGCGTGCCATGGCCGCATGCCGGCATGATGCGGCGCGTCTATCCCGGCTTCCTGCAACTCTCAGCGTTCATGAGCATGAACCCGGACCGCCACAAGCAGCAGTTCGCCAAGCTCTTTCAGCATCTGGTCGATGGCGAGCTCGACCAGGCCACCACCATCCGCAACTTTTACGACGAGTATCTGGCGGTGAACGACCTGCCGGCCGAGTTCTATCTGGAGACGGTGGAACGGGTGTTCCAGACCTACGACCTACCGCGCGGCGAACTCACGGTGGGCGACCGCAAGGTCGACCCCTCGGCCATCCGCAAGACTGCCTTGCTGACTGTGGAAGGCGAGCGTGACGACATCTGTGCCGTCGGGCAGACCGTGGCTGCGCAGGACCTGTGCACCAGCGTGCGCCCCTACCTCAAGACCCACCACCTGCAAGCGGGTGTCGGCCACTACGGTGTGTTCAGCGGCAGCAAGTGGAATACGCAGATCTATCCACGTGTGCGCGAGACGATCCACACAGCGGCCGAACTCCATTGAGTTGGCGAAGCGAGACGAAGTGCGCGCAGCCTGGGGGCGAGCCTAGGAAGATTCGTCTTCCGCGGGCCAGTCGCGGATGTACGCCTTCAACATCTTGTTCTCGAAGTTCTGGCTGTCGACCACTGCCTTCGCGACGTCGTAGAAGCTGATCACGCCCATCAGCATGCGCTTGTCCATCACCGGCATGTAGCGTGCGTGGCGGTCCAGCATGATGCGGCGGATTTCGTCGAGGTCGGTTTCGAGGGTGCAGGTCACGGGATGGTCGTCCATCGCCTTGCGCACCAGCGTGCCACCGACCTGGCCGCCGTTGGCGACGATGGCAACGATCACCTCGCGGAACGTGAGCATGCCGACGAGATCGCCATGTTCCATCACAACCAGCGAACCGATGTCCTTGTCGGCCATGGTGTTGACCGCGTCAGCCAGGGGTTGATCGGGCGTGGAAGTGAAGAGCGTGTTGCCCTTGACGCGCAGGATGTCGCTGACTTTCATCGTGTTGCTCCTCTCTTACTCGGCGGCGTGCCAATTTGAATATAGCCCACAATGGCCGCCCATCCACTCGCCCACGTCGACGTCGCAGTATTTGCACGCGTAACGGGGCATTGCAGCAACGTCATTGAAAGGCGCTCATGTCCGGCTATTCCGACCCCGGCTTCGACACGCTGGCACTGCATGCCGGCGCGGCACCCGACCCCGCCACCGGCGCGCGGGCGGTGCCGATCCACCTGACCACTTCCTTCGTCTTCGAATCGAGCGACCACGCGGCGGCGCTCTTCAATCTCGAGCGGGCGGGCCACGTCTATTCGCGCATCAGCAACCCGACGAATGCCGTGCTCGAGCAGCGCGTGGCGGCACTCGAAGGCGGCATCGGCGCGATCGCGACCGCGAGCGGCCAGGCGGCGCTGCATCTGTCGATCGCGACGCTGATGGGCGCGGGCTCGCATATCGTCGCGAGCACCGCCCTCTACGGCGGCTCACAGAACCTTTTGCATTACACGATGCGCCGCTTCGGCATCGACACCACCTTCGTGAAGCCGGGCGACCTCGACGGCTGGCGCGCGGCGATCCGGCCGGAGACCAAGCTGCTGTTCGGCGAGACGGTGGGCAACCCGGGCCTCGATGTGCTGGACATTCCCGCCGTCAGCGAGATCGCGCACGCCGCCAAAGTGCCGCTGCTGGTCGATTCGACGCTGACCTCGCCCTACCTGATCAAGCCCTTCGACTGGGGCGCGGACCTGGTCTATCACTCGGCCACCAAGTTCCTGTCGGGCCATGGCACGGTGATCGGCGGCGTGGTGGTCGACGGCGGCAGCTTCGACTGGGAACGTTCGGGCAAGTTTGCCGAGCTCACGCAGGCGTACGACGGCTTCCACAACATGGTCTTCAGCGAGGAGAGCACGGTCGGCGCCTTCCTGTTGCGCGCGCGGCGCGAAGGGCTGCGCGACTTCGGCGCCTCGATGAGCCCGCATACCGCGTGGCTGATCCTGCAGGGCATCGAGACGCTGCCGCTGCGCATGGAGCGCCACATCGACAACACGCAGAAGGTGGTCGAGTTCCTCGCCTCTCATCCCTTCGTGGCGCACGTGGGGCATCCGCTGCTGGAGACGCATCCGAGCCATGCGCTGGCGAACAAGCTGCTGCGGCATGGCGCGAAGGGCGCAGGTGCAGTCTTCAGTTTCGATCTCAAGGGCAACCGTGAGCAAGGCAAGAAGTTCATCGAGACGCTCAAGCTGTTCAGCCATTTGGCGAACGTGGGCGACTGCCGCAGCCTCGTGATTCACCCGGCGAGCACCACGCATTTCCGCATGACGGACGACGCGTTGGCCGGCGCGGGCATTACGCAAGGCACCATCCGGTTGTCGATCGGGCTCGAAGACCCGGCCGACCTGATCGACGACCTGAAGCGCGCCCTCAAGGCCGCAGAAAAGGCAGGTGCCTGATGGACTTCATCGTCAACGGCCACCGCGCTTACTGCTACACCGGAGGCAAATCGATCGACATCGCCAAGCCGACCGTGGTCTTCATCCATGGCGTACTCAATGACCACAGCGTGTGGATCCTCCAGAGCCGCTGGTTCGCGAACCACGGCTGGAACGTGCTGGCGGTGGATCTGCCGGGCCATTGCAAGAGCGAAGGCCCACCGCCCGCGTCGGTCGAGGAAGCGGCGGCGTTCATCGTCGCGCTGCTCGATGCGGCCGGCATCGCCAAGGCCGCGCTGGTGGGCCACAGCTTTGGCTCGCTGATTGCGCTCGAGACCACGACGCGATCGCCGGAGCGTGTCACGCATCTGGCGCTCGTGGGCACGGCGTACCCCATGACCGTGTCGCCGGCCCTGCTCGACGGCGCGCTCAACGATCCGCAACGCGCGATCACCATGGTCAACAACTTCTCGCACTCGCTGCTGGCGCCGCCGCCCTCCTCGCTGGGCCCGGGCACGTGGCTCTATGGCGGTTCGCGTGCCCTCATGCGCCGCGTGCTGGCGAGCAATCCGAACGCCAACGTGTTCCACATCGGCTTCAAGGCTTGCAACGACTATGCGAACGGCGAACAGGCGATGGCATCGGTGCAGTGCCCGACGCTGTTCCTCCTAGGCGAATCCGACCAGATGACGCCGCCGCGCGCCGCCCGCACGCTGGCCTCGAAGGCGCGCGACGCCAAGGTCGTGACCGTCAAGGCCGGCCATGCGCTGATGACTGAAGCGCCCGACGACGTGCTGTTCGCGCTGGGCGCGTTCCTGACGAGTTGAGGGCGCGCGCCGGCTTCAACGCAGCGCGTTGATGTCGGGCACCTCGACCAGCGGCGCGGGGGCGCCGCGCTTGGCAGCCACGAGCATCGCGCGGCCCACCTGCACGCTGGTCGTCACGCGGTTGGGCGCCCATCGGCGCAGCAGGCCGAATACCGGCTTCGCGATCACGTAGGCTGCCTGGTAGAGAGCCGTCTTGGAGCGCACGCCGTGCATCGGCTCGATGAAGCCGGGCCGGAACATGTACGCGGCCCTGAAGGGCAGACGCATCAGCGCGTTTTCCGTCGCGCCCTTGACGCGCGCCCACATCGTGGGGCCGCGCTCGGTGCTGTCCGTTCCGGCACCCGACACGTAGATGAAGGTCATCTGCGGGTTGAGACGGGCCAGCGGCTGCGCCGCCGCCAGCGTCAGGTCGTAGGTGATGCGACGGTAGTCTGCCTCGCTCATGCCGACGGAGGAGACGCCCAGGCAGAAGAAACAGGCATCGAAACCCGAGAGCTTGTCTTCGACGGCCGAGAAGTCGCTCATGTCCGGGACGACGAGTTCGCTGAGCTTCGGATGCTGCTGGCCGGTCGGCTTGCGGCCGACGCAGAGCACCCGCGTCACGTCGCCATCGACCAGGCATTCGCGCAACACTCCCTGCCCCACCATGCCCGTCGCGCCAAAGAGCATGATTTTCATGAGGGCTCCAGAGGGGTCAGGCGACCGTGAAGGTTTCGGGATCGCGCGCCAGGGCGTCGAGCAGCGTGGTCACTTCGGGCGCCGAAGCCTGCTCCGGCTGCAGTGCGGCCAGCAGGCGTGCGAGCGTTTCCGCGTGCGGCAGCAAGGGACCGAGAAAACGCGTGCCGGCCGTGCTGCCGACCAGCATCGTCGGAAAGGTCTCGACGTCGAAATCGTCGGCGATGTCCGCGTGGTCCTCCACGTCGACCCAGGCGAAGCGGAATTCGGGATGCGCACGAGCCACTTGTTCGAACAGCGGCCGGTACTCGCGGCAGGCGCCGCACCACTCGGCACACAGGCAAACGACCCACAGCGGGTCGCCGGTCGGTTGGGGGTCTGCGGCAGCGGAGAAGTCGGTCAAGGCCAAGATGGGGAAAGTTGAGAAAGGAATGAAACGTGCCGCGCCATTATCGATTCGGCAGCAGATCCTGCAGAAGGAGCGCATCCAAAGGGCCTTTGCGCCACAAGCTCTCGAGCGGCGGCACCTGCGGCATGAGCAGTTCCTTCAGCAGCGGTTCGAGCGCCGTCGTGGCCGGGTCGGCGAGAAGGACGTAGCGCGGGTCTTCGTTGTCCGGCTCCTCGGCGAGCGGGGCGATCCAGTCGATGGCGACGAGGGTTTCGAGCACCGGCGCGAGCTGCAGCGCATCGATCCGCATCCGGGCCACCAGTTCCGCCGCGCCCAGGCCCTTGCCGGCCCCGCTCTTCGCGCGATGCAGGTGCTGCAGGACCTCGACCGCGAGCTGCAGCGGCCAGCCCGGCATGCCGCCCCGCCGCGCCACGCCCATCAGCAAGCTGGGCAGGTAGGCGGCAATCACCGCGCCGAACAGCACGATGACCCACGCCACATAGATCCAGATCAGAAGAATCGGCACTGTCGCGAAGGCACCGTACAGCACTGAATACGTCGGCACGAGGCTGAGGTAGTAGCCCAGCACCCGCTTGGAAATCTCGATCGCCGCCGCGACGAAAAACCCGCCGGCCCACGCATGCGACCACTTGACGTGGGTATTGGGCACGTAGTGATACAGCGCAGCCATGCCGCCCGCCAGCAACACGAACTCGAAGGTATCGAACAGGAGCTTGACGACGCTGACGCCGACCACATCGCGCGAAGCCGAGAAGAAGGAAGCGGTGGTGCTCAGGCTCAGGGCCAGCACCAGCGGGCCCAGCGTGATCGCGGCCCAATAGATCAGCACCCTTTGCGCGAGAGGCCGCGGGCTGCGCACGCGCCAGATGTTGTTGAGCGTCTTGTCCATGGTGAGGATCAAGGCGACCGCCGTCACCAACAGCACCACGAGCCCGGCCACCCCCAGGCCGCTGGCCTTGCTCGCGAACTGGTTGAGGTAACCCAGCACCTGCCGCGCGATGTTGTCCGGGATCAGACTCTCGATCAGCCAACGCTGCAGCCGGCCCTGCATCTTGGAAAAGATCGGGAACACCGTGAACAGCGCCGCCGCCACGGTGAAGAAAGGCACCATCGCGATGGTGGTGGTGAAGGTCAGGCTGCTCGCGGTGAGGCCGAGACGGTCTTCGCGGAAACGCTCGCCCAGCACTGCGGCGGTGTTGCCCCAGGGAAAGTGCGAAAGGTCCCTCCACAGCTGCCGGCGATTCATGGCCGGTATCATGCCGGATGATTGGCTCACCCCCAGGCTGCGCGCGCTGCGTGTCGCTTCGCCTAGCCCTGCGAGGGCGCGATACCTGCAGCCTGGCGAAGCCAGTTCTGCGGTATCCCTGGAAGGCGCGATGTACGTGCCGCGGTGTGCACTGACGGCGAACGACTTTTTCTCTTGACTACATCCGCTCTTCCTCCCGCGTCTGTATCCGCCTCGCGCTGGCTGGCTGTGGGCAGCCTCGTCGGGCTGATCCTGCTTGGACTCGCCTGGGAGTTGTGGCTGGCGCCGCTGCGGCCCGGCGGTTCGTGGCTGGCGCTCAAGGTGCTGCCGCTCGTGGTGCCGCTGGCGGGCTTGCTCAAGAACCGGATGTACACCTACCGCTGGGTCAGCCTGATGATCTGGCTCTATTTCACCGAAGGCGTGGTGCGCGCCTGGAGCGACAAGAACCACGTCAGCCAGGTGCTGGCGCTGGTGCAGGTCGTGTTGTGCCTTGCGCTTTTCATTGCCTGCGCATGGCATGTCCGGCTGCGCCTGCGGCACGCCGCGCCGGCAAAAAGTCTTGAAGGAGCGACGCAATGAGCGTCCTGGTCGAAAAATTGCGCGCCATTGTGGGCGTACCGAACGTCCTGATCGAGGGCGACCTCACCGCATGGGAGCAAGACTGGCGCAAGCGCTCGCGCGGCAAGGCGCTGGCCGTCGTGCGGCCGGCCGACGCGCGGCAGGTTGCGGACGTGGTCAAGGCGTGCGCCGCCGCCGGAACGTCCATCGTTCCGCAGGGCGGCAACACCGGCCTCGCAGTCGGCTCAATCCCGGACGACACCGGCACCCAGGTGCTGCTGAGCCTGCAACGCATGAATGCAATCCGCAGCATCGACGCAGCGAACCTCACCATGACCGTCGAAGCCGGCTGCGTGCTGCAGACCTTGCAGGAAGCGGCCAGGAATGCCGGCTTCCTCTTTCCGCTCAGCCTCGCCGCCGAAGGCAGCTGCACCATTGGCGGCAATCTCGCGACCAACGCCGGCGGCACGCAGGTCGTGCGCTACGGCAACACGCGAGACCTGTGCCTCGGCCTCGAAGTCGTCACGCCGCAGGGCGACATCTGGGAAGGCACCAGCGGCCTGCGCAAGGACAATACCGGCTACGACTTGCGCGACCTGATGATTGGCAGCGAAGGCACACTCGGCATCATCACCGCCGCGACCATGAAGCTCTACCCGCTGCCGGCCGCGCAGCTCACCGCATGGGCGGCAGTGCCTTCGCTGCAACACGCGGTCACGCTGCTCGGCCTGGCGCACAAGCGACTGGGCGCGGGCCTGACGGGCTTCGAGGTCATGGGCAAGTTCGCCTTGAGCCTGGTGGCCAAGCACTTCCCCGCGATGCGAGTTCCGTTCATCGAGGACGAGGCGGTGCCCTATTGCGTGCTGCTGGAGAACTCCGACAACGAGTCGGAGGACCACGCCCGCGCCCGCTTCGAGGCGCTGCTCGAAACCGCCTTCGAGGCGGGTTGCGTGAGCGACGCCGTGGTCGCCGAAAACCTCACGCAGGCGCATCAGCTCTGGCATGTCCGCGAGAGCATTCCGCTGGCGCAGGCCGAAGAAGGGCTGAACATCAAGCACGACATCTCGATCGCGGTGTCGCGCATCCCCGATTTCGTGGCCGATACCGACGCACTCCTCGAGCGCGAGATCCCCGGCGTCCGGCTCGTGAACTTCGGCCATCTGGGCGACGGCAACTTGCACTACAACGTGCAGGCGCCGGCCGGTGGCGACAACTCGGCCTTCCTGCGCGACCATGAAGATCGCATCAACACGCTGGTGTACGACGCGGTCGAGAAGTTCGACGGATCGTTCTCCGCCGAGCACGGCGTCGGGTCGCTGAAGGTCGACAAACTCGAAAAGCACAAGTCGCCCGTGGCCCTTGGCATGATGCGCGCCATCAAGCGCGGGCTCGACCCGCAGAACATCCTGAATCCGGGTCGCGTGATCCGGACGGAGACTTTTCAATGAACCGCCCCACCCGTTCCCAATACGAAGATTTCATGCGACACGTCGACACGACGGGCGTGCAAAAAGGCGACCGCACCGGCACCGGCACGAAAAGCGTTTTCGGCTACCAGATGCGCTTCGACCTCACCGAAGGCTTTCCGCTCATCACCACAAAGAAGGTGCACCTCCGCTCCATCATCCAGGAACTGCTCTGGTTCCTGACCGGGTCGAGCAACAACAACTGGCTGAAGGAACGCGGCGTCACGATCTGGGACGAGTGGGCACGCGAAGACGGCGATCTCGGACCGGTGTACGGCGTGCAGTGGCGCAGTTGGCCGACGCCGGATGGCGGCCACATCGACCAGATCCAGCAGGTGATCGACACGCTCAAGACCAACCCCGATTCGCGCCGCATCATCGTGAGCGCATGGAACGTGGCCGAGCTGTCGAAGATGGCCCTGATGCCCTGCCACGCGTTCTTCCAGTTCTACGTGGCGCCGCCGCAAGCGGCCGGCGAACGCGGCAAGCTCAGCTGCCAGCTCTACCAGCGCAGCGCGGACATCTTCCTGGGCGTGCCATTCAACATCGCGAGCTACGCGCTGCTCACGCACATGATCGCCCAGCAATGTGATCTCGACGTGGGCGACTTCATCTGGACCGGCGGCGATTGCCACATCTACAGCAATCACGCGGAACAGGTGGCGCTCCAACTCAGTCGTGAGCCCCGGCCGTACCCGACGCTGGTCATCAAGCGCAAGCCTGCATCGATTTTCGACTACGAATACGAGGACTTCGAGGTGATCGGCTACGACCCTCATCCCGGCATCAAGGCGCCCGTCGCTGTCTGACCATGGGCACCCGCATCAACCTGATTCTCGCGCGCGCAGCCAACGGCGTGATCGGCCTCAACGGCGTGATGCCCTGGCATCTGCCCGAGGACCTGGCGCATTTCAAGAAGCAGACGGCGGGTGCGCCGGTGATCATGGGACGCAAGACCTGGGATTCACTACCTCCAAGATTCCGGCCCCTGCCCGGGCGGCGCAACATCGTCATCACGCGCCAGGCTGACTGGCGGAGCGACGGTGCGGAGCATGTGCCGAGCCTGCAGGCTGCCCTGTCGCTCTGCGAGAGCGACAACGCGCCCGAGGCCTGGGTGATCGGCGGCGCGCAGATCTATGCGGAGGCCGAACCTCTGGCCCAGCGCGTCGTCGTGACCGAGATCGAGCGCGACTACGAAGGCGACACCTGGGCGCCCCGATTTGGCCCCGGCTGGCACGAGATTGAGCGCGAGTCTCACACTGCCGCCAACGGTCTTCCGTTCAGCTTCGTCACGCTCGAACGGCGCTGACTACTGCTGAGAACTTCGTTACAGAGACGTCACGCTCTGGAGCCTGCAACCCATGAAAATCGCCACCTGGAACGTCAACTCCCTCACCGCACGGCTGCAGCATGTGCTCGACTGGCTCATCGCCAACCCTGTCGACGTGCTGTGCCTGCAGGAACTCAAGATGAGCGACGACAAGTTTCCGCTCGAAGTGCTGAAGTCGGCCGGCTATGACGCCGCCGTGTTCGGCCAGAAGACCTACAACGGCGTTGCGATCCTGAGTCTGGCACCGGTGCGCGACGTCGTGAAGAACATCGGCGGCTTCACCGACGAGCACTCCCGCGTCATCAGCGCGACCATCGACACGCCGGCCGGCGAGCTGCGCGTGGTCAACGGCTACTTCGTCAACGGCCAGGCGCCGGGAACCGAGAAATTCGAATACAAGTTGCGCTGGCTGAGCGCATTGCGCGACTGGCTGCGCAAGGAGCTTGTCGCCCATCCGAACCTGGTTCTGCTCGGTGACTTCAACGTCGCGCCGCAAGACCGCGACAGCTTCGATCCCGTCGGACTCGCAGAGACGATTCACCACACCACCGCGGAGCGCGAGCACTTCATGGACTTGCTGAAGCTGGGCATGACGGACAGCTTCCGTCTCTTCGATCAGCCCGAGAAGAGCTACTCGTGGTGGGACTACCGCATGCTGGGCTATCAGAAGAATCGCGGATTACGCATCGACCACATCCTGGTGAGCCAACCGCTGGTCCCGCGCGTCAAGGGCTGCGTGATCGATCGTGTGCCGCGCAAATGGGAAAAGCCAAGCGATCACGCCCCTGTGATACTGGATCTGGCACCATGAAACACACTCCCATCCTGGCGGTTCTTGTCGTCTCCCTCGGCCTTGCAGGCTGCGAGGCACTGAAAAAGGATGGGACGAGCGAGGCGCCTGCCCAGGCCGCGAAGGATGACGGCCCCTCCGCAAAGGTACCGCCCGAGAGGCTCATCACCTCACAGACCCCCGCAGTGAAGGCCTATCGCAAGGTCGGCGCGACCTACATCTACAAGACCTATCCCAAGCGCATCTACAAGGGCAAGATTCCGCCGTTGGTGTATGCAGTGGTCGTGACCGAGACCGACGTCGACAGCACGGGCAAGGTCACGGGGGTGTACTTCAGTCGCACGCCGAGCCATGCGCCGGAGGTGGCCCCGATGATCGAGAAGCTGATCAAGGATGCATCACCCCTGCCGAACCCCGGCAAGGTGGGCAGCCACACCTACGTCGACACGTGGCTCTGGGACAAGAGCGGGCAATTCCAGCTCGACACGCTGACGCTGGGTCAGCGCAACCGCTGACCCAGCGTCAGTCATCGGATCATTCCAGGCCCAGTTCCTGGATCTTGCGCGTGATGGTGTTGCGCCCGATGCCGAGTTTCTGCGCGGCCTCGATGCGGCGGCCTCGCGTATTCGCCAGCGCCGTGAGGATCAGGCGTGATTCGAAGCGGCGCGATAGCGCATCCCATACGTCGGTACGACCGGCCGCCAGCATGCTCTGCGCTTCGAGTTCGAGCCCGCTTTCCCACGCTGCCGCGGCAGTGCCGGCGACCGGCGGGGGCAGCGTTGCAGGTGCCACGGCCGCTGTGGCGCCAACTGCCACGGGGTCGCGCTCGATCGTGGAAGCCGGCGCCGATACAACGGCCGCTGCAGCCGCGGGCGCTTCGACGTGTGCGCCGGCCGCCACTTCGGGCGGCAGGTCCTTGGCCTCTATAAGCTGCGCCGGCGCCATCACCGTCAGCCAATGGCAGATGTTCTCGAGCTGCCGCACGTTGCCTGGAAAACCGAAGGTCGCCAACTGCGCGAGCGCCGCATCCGAAATGCGCTTGGGCTCCACGCCCAGCTGCTTGGCGCTCTGCTGCAGAAAGTGGCGCGTGAGCGCAGGCACGTCCTCGCCGCGCTCGCGCAATGCCGGCAGCCGCAGCCGGATCACATTGAGCCGGTGAAAGAGGTCTTCGCGGAAGCCGCCGAGCTTGACGCGCTGCTCCAAGTCCTGGTGCGTCGCCGCGATCACGCGCACATTCGCCTTGACGGAGTTGTGGCCGCCCACGCGATAGAAATGCCCGTCGCTCAGCACGCGCAGCAGGCGCGTCTGGAGATCGAAAGGCATGTCGCCGATCTCGTCCAGAAACAGGGTGCCTCCCTCGGCCTGTTCAAAACGGCCGCGCCGCATCGTCTGCGCGCCGGTGAAGGCGCCGCGCTCGTGGCCGAACAGCTCGCTTTCGAGAAGGTCCTTGGGAATGGCCGCGGTGTTGATCGCGACGAAGGGCCCGTTCGCGCGCGGCGAATGCTTGTGCAGCGCACGCGCCACAAGCTCCTTGCCGGAACCCGACTCGCCGGTGATCAGCACGGTCACATTGCTTTGCGACAGTCGCCCGATCGCACGGAACACGTCCTGCATCGCAGGAGCCTGTCCGAGCATTTCGGGCGCGGCCGCCATGCGTTCCTCGGCGACCTCCTCACGCTGGCTTTCGTCGACGGCGCGACGAATCAACTCGACCGCGCGCGGCAGGTCGAAAGGCTTCGGCAGGTACTCGAAGGCGCCGCCCTGGAAGGCAGAGACGGCACTGTCGAGGTCGGAGAACGCGGTCATGATGATGACCGGAAGTCCGGGGTGCTTGGCCTTGATCTTGTCGAGCAGGTCGAGGCCCGAGCCGCCGGGCATGCGGATGTCGCTCACCAGGACCTGGGGGCCCTGCAGTTCGTCGTCGGCGGCTGCTTCGAGTGCGGCGAGAACTTCGCGCGTGTTGGTGAAGCTACGGGTTGGCAGGTCTTCGCGCAGTAGCGCTTTTTCCAGCACAAAGCGGATCGATTGGTCATCATCCACTATCCAGATCGGCTTCATGCAGCTCCTTGTTGCGTGGCTGCTAGGGCAGCGGTATCAGTATCTTGAAATCGGTCCGGCCCGGGACGCTGTCGCACTCGATCACGCCGTGATGTTGTTGCACAAAAGTTTGCGCAAGCGTCAATCCCAAGCCAGTCCCGCCTTCCCTGCCCGACACCAGCGGGTAAAAAATGCGGTCCTTGATCGCGTCCGGCACGCCCGGTCCATTGTCGATGACATGCAATTCCAGTGCCAGTCGATACCACTGCTTATTGAAGATAACCTGACGCGCGATGCGGGTCTTGAAGGTGATCTGCGCGTCACCCGCCGCGCGCCGTTCCGCCAGCGCCTGCGCGGCGTTGTGGACGATGTTGAGCGTGGCCTGGATGAGCTGCTCCCGGTCGCCGCGAAACTCCGGGATGGACACGTCGAAGTCGCGCTCGATGTGCAGGTCGCGGGGAAACTCGGCCAGGATCACTGAGCGCACGCGTTCGCAGACCTCGTGGATGTTGACGTCGCCCACCACGTGCGGCCGCCGATGCGGCGCCAGCAGTCGATCCACCAGCGTCTGCAGCCGGTCGGCCTCGTGGATGATGACTTGCGTGTACTCGATGAGGTCGCGTGACTCGACCTCCATCTGCAGCAACTGCGCCGCGCCGCGAATGCCGCCGAGCGGGTTCTTGATTTCGTGCGCGAGGTTGCGGATCAGTTCCTTGTTGGCCTGCGCCTGGTCGAGCAGGCGCTCTTCGCGGTCTTGCCGCACCTGCTGTTCGAGTGGCGACATCTCGATGATCAACTCGCCTGCCTTGTCGCTCTGCGCGAGCGTCACCTGCACCGGCATCAGCTCGTGGTTGACGCGCCGCAACAGGGCCTCGTAGCGCAGGGTGGCAAAGTCATTGCTGCGCGCACCATCGATGGCGGTGCGCAACACCTGCGGCTCATGAAAGCAGGCGCCGAATTGCGAGCCCTCGAGCGTGCGGCGCGAGGTCCCGAGCGCGTCTTCGAGCCCGGAATTCGCGAACAACACCGAACCGTCGGTGCGTACCACGGCAATCAGCGTCGAGAGCAGGTCGAAGGCCTGAAAGCGTTTGCCCGGTCCGGCGGATTTACCAAAAGCCACGCGAAGGAATTCCTTCCCGGAACGCCGTCGAACCGGCTTTGCCGGGCCGCAGGCGTTGCCCCCGGCAGGGGGTTGGCGCAGCGACACGAAGTGCGCGCAGTCTGGGGGAGAGCGTCATTTCAGCCGGCCGATTTCGCGCTGGATGCCGGCGATGTCGCTCTCGTTGCGCGCGAGCTCGGCTTTCATGTCGGCTACGCGATCGAGGTACTTCTGGTAATTGCGACCTTCGCTGCCCTGCTTTTCGGGCTCGCCGTTGTTGTATTCCTTGAGCAGCTGGGCTTGCCGATCCTGCGCCTTCCTGAGTTCGGATTCGAGCACCGAGCGGGCCTCGCCGTCCCGCGCGCGCTGGTCGGCACCGTCGACGCGCGGGCTGCCCGCCGGGCTACTCGCGCTTGCCGGGGCACGAACCGCGCTGCTCGGTGCGGCCGAAGCAATCGGCCGGTTGCCCTGCACGACGGTGACATTGCCGCCCTCCATCAGCTTGCAACCGCGCTGTTGCGCCTGGGTCGCGTTGTTCGTGTATTCGTTGCCGCAACGCCAGACGCGCTCCTGCGCCTGGGCTTGCACGTGAACACCGGCCGCGGCGAACGCGGTCAGCAGGAAAACGGAAAGAGTCTTCATGGTCATGGTTGGAGTGCGCAGCAATGCGGCATTTTCGTGCAATTCGATACGAGTGCCATGCTGGTGTTCCCACCCAAAGAAAAAGGACGGCAATTGCCGTCCTTTTTAACGCTGGCCTGGGGCAGGCTCAGAGCGAGTAGTACATGTCGAACTCGACCGGATGGGTCGCCATGCGGAAGCGCGTGACTTCCTGCATCTTGAGGTCGATGTACGCGTCGATGTACGAATCGGTGAAGACGCCGCCCTTCGTCAGGAACGCACGGTCCTTGTCGAGGTAATCCAGCGCCTGATCAAGGCTGTGGCACACGGTCGGGATCATCGCGTCTTCTTCCGGCGGCAGATGGTAGAGATCCTTGCTCGCGGCTTCGCCTGGATGGATCTTGTTTTCCACGCCGTCGAGGCCGGCCATCAGCAGCGCTGCGAAACCGAGGTACGGGTTCATCAGCGGATCGGGGAAGCGGGCTTCGACGCGACGGCCCTTCGGGTTCGCCACGAACGGAATGCGGATCGATGCCGAGCGGTTCTTGGCCGAGTAGGCCAGCTTCACCGGGGCTTCGAAACCGGGGACCAGGCGCTTGTAGCTGTTGGTGCCGGGGTTCGTGATGGCGTTCAGCGCGCGAGCGTGCTTGATGATGCCGCCGATGTAGTGCAGTGCGAAGTCGCTCAGGCCGGCATAACCGTCGCCGGCGAAGAGGTTCTTGCCGTCCTTCCATACCGACTGGTGCACGTGCATGCCGGAGCCGTTGTCACCAACGATCGGCTTGGGCATGAAGGTGGCGGTCTTGCCGTAGGCATGGGCCACGTTGTGGATGACGTATTTCTGCAGTTGGACCCAGTCGGCGCGCTGGATCAGCGTGCTGAACTTGGTGCCGAGTTCCATCTGGCCGGCGTTGGCCACTTCATGGTGATGCACTTCGACCGGGATGCCGAGCGACTCGAGCACAAGGCACATTTCGGATCGCATGTCCTGGAAACTGTCGACCGGCGGCACCGGGAAGTAGCCACCCTTGACCGCAGGCCGGTGGCCCGTGTTCCCGTGCTCGAATTCCTTGCCCGTATTCCAGGCTGCTTCTTCGGATTCGATCTTCACGGAGCAGCCGGACATGTCGTTCTGCCAACGTACGCCGTCGAACACGAAGAACTCGGGCTCCGGTCCGAAGAAGGCGGTGTCGCCCAGGCCCGATGCCTTCATGTAGGCCTCGGCGCGCTTGGCGAGCGAACGCGGGTCGCGCTCATAGGGCTTGCCATCCGAAGGATCAACCACGTCACAGGTCAGGATGAGCGTCGTTTCTTCGAAGAAGGGGTCGATGTTGGCCGTGTTCGGGTCGGGCATGAGTTGCATGTCCGATGCTTCGATGCCCTTCCAACCGGCGATCGACGAGCCATCGAACGCGTGGCCCGAAGTGAACTTGTCCTCATCGAACGCGGAAACCGGCACGGTGACGTGCTGTTCCTTGCCGCGAGTGTCGGTGAAGCGAAAGTCGACGAACTTGACCTCGTTTTCCTTGACGAGTTTGAGTACATCGGCGACGGTCTTTGCCATCAGGTTCTCCTGGTTTGGATAGTGGTTGGAAGTACGGGTATTCCGGAATGCAGTTTCTGTGCCATTGTCACTGCAGCCGAGGGGGGTGTGGCGCCGCCGCCAGACCCCAAAAACAGGCGAGTTGTAACCAAATTGGTGCGGACGAATTCAACGCACCATTTCGGGGCCGAGACGCGCTTCAAAGGCGTGCAGACCCGCCAGCAATTGCGAGTAGGCGGGTCCGATTCTGTCGGCGTCGCCCTTGACGCCGAGTTCGATGTGCCGTCCATGCTCGGCATGGTCGACGCTCGGGAGGCTGAACACCTTGATGCCGGGATGCGCTTGCTCGATGGCCTCCATCAGTGGCGTCAACGTGGCCTCCATGGCACCGTAGACGATCACGGATCTTTCGGCGACTCGGCCGCGGGCGAAGAGATCGGCATAGCGCTCGTCGAGCACCGATTCGATCATCGGCCAGGCCATCACCGGGAAGCCGGGCACGAAGTGCACGTCGCCCACGCTGAAGCCGGGGATCTTGTTGTAGGGGTTGCGGATAATCTTTGCGCCCAGCGGAAAGACGCCCATGTTGAGGCGGTGAATGTTGTCCGGCCGGTCGGGCTCGTAGACCGTCCCCTGCTCGCGCGCGGTGTCCTGCATTCGCTCGCGGATCAGCGCCTCGGCCTCGGGGTGCAGGCCGAGCGGGACGCCAAGGGCGGCGGCCGCGCACTGGCGCGTATGGTCATCGGGCGTGGCGCCGATGCCGCCGGTCGAGAACACGACGTCGCCGGAAGCGAAAGCACGCGCCAGCGCCGCCGTGATGCGCGCCGGCACATCTCCAACGTACTCGGCCCATCCCAGCTCCAGGCCGCGCTCGGCGAGCAGTTGAATGACCTTGGGCATGTGCTTGTCGATGCGCTTGCCGGAAAGGATTTCGTCGCCGACGACGATCAGACCGAATGAACGACTCATGGGGCACCCCATTGGCTTGCGGCAGCGTTGGCATCGGCCAACTCGACCGCAGGTGGTGAAACAGCCGCGGCGGCGCGCTGCATTCGCAGTTGCGCCAGTGCGTCGAGGCAATAGTGAGCGAACCACAGCGCGGAGAACGCGAACACCAGCGTGTAGATCCAGATCGCGATGGGCACGAGCACAAAGAAGGCGGCCGCAAAAAGCAAACCCGACGCCCAGACGATGGCCGGCGCCGCGCCGAGATAGCCGCACAGCACGCCGACACCGAGTAGCGGCAATCGGTGCTTCCGCAACAGTTCGTTGCGCTCCTCCGGGCTCGCATGCTCCGCGAGCGCGTCGAAGCTCATCACGCGATAGGTCAGCCAACCCCAGATGAGCGGCGGAAGGATGAGCACCAGCGGGGGGATGAGCCAGAGCGGCATCGACACCACGAGGGCCAGCATTGCCAGCACGGTCAGTCCGAGCGAGCGGGCCATGCTTCCGATGAAGGATGCACCCTTCTTTTGTTCCAGCGCCGGAAATCGCCGCTCAGCCACCAGGCGGGTCAGCGCCGGCGCCATGAACCCGGCGACGACCAGGAGCGACACCACCACGATGAGCGGCGTGGCCGCGAACACCACCAACAGCGGCGCGAGCATGGCGGTGACATCGCCCGAAAACAGGCGGCCGATCCAGCCCCAGAAGCTGGCCAGCAGGGGCCAGGCGTCCAGCGCCTCGCGAGTCCATGCGACGGATGCGTCCCAGAAGAAATAGCCGAACACCGCCGCGAGCACCACCATGAGCCCCAGCGGCAGAAAGGACAGCACGATCACGCGCGGGTGCATGCAGTAGGCGACCGAACGCCAGAAAGAATCGAGGAGAAGACGCATTGGTGCCGAGGATAACGCCAGCGTACGAGGCGCCCGTCAGCCTTGGCCGACGAGGCGCCGGAGCCCCAGCCATTGCTGCGACCAGAAGCCGCGTCCGTAGTCCTTGACGCGGCCACGGTCGTCGGGCTCGACCTGGTCGCGAATGCCCGTCGGGTCGTAGCGGTCCTCGAAGTTCACCGTCCTGAACAACATGTCCCACCAAGGCAGCAGCACGCCGAAGTTGTGGCCCCCGAGCGTCTTCGGACCACGCGATTCATGCCCGATCCCGATGCTGTGGTGCAGGCGATGGAAGCGCGGGCTGATCCAGAGCCGCTCACCGATCGCGCCGAAACTCAGCCGCAGGTTGGCGTGCTGCAGGCTCTCGCTGAGTTGCATGAAAGCGACGATGGCGATGAACTGACCCGGTGCGACGCCGATCAGCTGCGCGACGATCACGATGATCGTGTCGTGAATCACGTCGTCGAGCAGGTGGTTGCGGTTGTCGCTCCACATCGTCATCTGGCGCTGCGAGTGATGGAGCGAATGCAGGGCCCACCACCATTCGAAGCGGTGCTGCCCGCGATGAATCAGGTATTCGACCAGGTCCAGCACGACGAGGTAGATCACGAGCGTGACCCAGGGCACGTCGGTGACGCCGGGCCAGAGCTGATCGAGATGGAAGGTGCCCCAGCCCGCGGACCGCACTGTGCCCAGTGCGTCGTCAAAGAAGGGGTCGAGCGCGAAGAACATCGCGAGCCGGAAGAGGCCCAGCCGATGGATCAGCGTGTAGATCACGTCGATGCGGATGGCGCGCCGGTCGACCACCGGCTCGGCCGGTCGCCAGCGCTGCAGCGGGCCGATCACGGCGATCAGCACAGCGATCTGGATCAGGCCGACCAGCAGCCAGCCCGTCGCGTCGAACGCGTCCTCGACCCAGCCGCCCAAGCCGACGGCGTAGACCACCGGCTGAATCGCCGTCTCGAACAGCCACTGCTGCAGGTTCGCAAACAAATCGGTGAGCCAATCCATTGGCGTGCGATCCCGGCCCTTGCGGAAAGGTTCAGGGATGAGCCGCGATCCAGGCGCGGTAAGCCGGATGCTGGCGCAGCGTTTCGAAGCAGAAGCCCTTGGCCTTGAGCCCGACGATCAGCGGTTCGAGAGCGGCGGGTGCCCATGGCTCCTTGCGCGACCAGATGCCCAGGTGCGCAAGCAGGATGTCTCCCGGCTCGATCTTGTCGAGCGCCTGCTGCAACAGCTTTTCGTTGCTGAACTTCTCGCTCGGCAACTCGTCACCCAGGAAGCCCGCTGGCGCCCAACCGACGTGCTCATAGCCGCAGGCCTTGGCAGCCGCCAGCAGTTTTGGCGAAGTCTTGCCGCCGGGCGCGCGGAACAGAGGTATCGGCTTCTTGCCGGTGATGTCCTGCAGGCGTTCGGAAGACTTGGCCACGTTGGCGCAGTATTGCTTGGCGTCCCAGGTGAATTCCCGGCCCGCAAAGGCGCCCGCCGTCGGCTTGATGCGAAAGCGCGGCTCGACTCCCGGTAGATCGCCGCGCCAGTAGGCATGGTCGTAGGTGTGAGATGCGAATTCGTGCCCTTCCGCGGCCCGCGCCTTCCACCATGGCGCCCAGTGGTTGTCGAGGCTGTCGCCGTCGGTCTGGGTACGCTCCGCAGCGCCGAAGAAGGTGACGCGGACGTCCTGTCGCTTCAGCACCTCGGCAACCAGGGGCGCAACGCCCATATGACCGGTATCGAAGGTCAAGTACACCGGCTTGCTGCAGGTGCCCTGGGCGACTGCGCCGGTGGACACGACCGAAGCCGCCACCAGGAGCATCGCAGCCCCGGACTCAAATCTTGGCATGGTCGAGGGTCCAGACGCCATGCGGCGAACGGCCGACGTTGACCTGTCGCACGACCTTGCGGCTGGCAAGGTCGACCACGCTGAGCTTCTTCGCCCAGCGCGAGGTGACGAAGAGCGTCTTGCCGTCCGCCGAGACATCCATGCAATCGGGTCCCCCCGGCACCGGATAGGTGTCGGTGACCTTGAGCGTCTGGATATCGATGCGACTGATCGTATTGGCCACGCGATTGCTGACGAACACGCTGCGGTCGTCGCCCGCGGAACGGAATGCATGGGCCCCCTTGCCGGTCGGGAGTTGGCCGACCAGCTTGGGCTGGGCACCCGCCACGTCGAACACCTGCACGCCATCGCTGCCCGTCAGGCCGACCAGCAGCGTCTTGCCGTCGTGGATGCCGAAGATGTCGGCCGGCATCGGGCCAGTGGCCACGCGCCAGCGGATCGTCTGCGTGGAAAGGTCCACGGCGATCAACTCATCGCTGTCCTGCATGGTGACGTAGGCGGTCGTGCTCTTGCCGTCGATCCAGATGTGGCTGGGCGTCTTGCCGGTGGGAATGCGCTTGACGAGCTTGGGCTCCTTGCCGTCCCATCGGTAGATGTCGACGTGGTTCAGGCGGTTGGCCGCCGTGACGAACCACTTCATGTCCGGCGAAAAGCGCAGGTGGTAGGGATCGAGGATGCCGTAAACCACGCGCTGGACTTCGGCCGTGCGGGGGTTCAGGAAGGTCAGCGAATCACCGGCGGAGTTGGCGACGATCAACGAACTCTGATCGGGCGTGAGGTAGAGGTGATGCGGCTCCTTGCCGGTCGGGATGCGCTGCTTCTCGGCCCAGTTGCCAGGATCGATCACGCTCACTGTCGCGTCGAGCGAATTGAGCACGAAGATGGGTGGTGGTTCGGCGGCCTGCGACGGAAGCACCGCGCAGACAAACAAAAAGGCCGCAAGACGGCCCGTCAGGAATGGAATGGAGCGCAAGGGACGTTTTCCGGCAGAAGAACATGGATTCTAGCGAGCGGCTCCCACCGCGGGCTGACCGCCGCGCGGGTGCCGCAAGGCTTCGACCTCCTCCGGTCGCAGCCAGCGCCACTGGCCGGGCGCCAGGTCGTCAGGTAAGGTGAGCACGCCGATGCGCGATCGGTGCAAGGCCTCGACCCGGTTGCCGACGGCGGCCAGCATGCGTTTGACCTGATGGTATTTGCCCTCGGTGAGCGTGAGGCTCAGATGGAGCGGCCCGGCAAGCTCGCACGCGGCCGCGCGCACCGGCTTCGGATCGTCGTCCAGGACGACGCCGGCGAGCAGGCGTGCCACCTGCTCGTCGTCGACGGGATGCTTGGTCGTGACCTCGTAGACCTTAGGCACATGGTGCTTGGGCGAGCCCATCCGATGGATGAACTGGCCGTCGTCGGTCAGGAGCAGCAAGCCCGTGGTGTCCTGGTCGAGCCGCCCGATCGCCTGCACGCCTTGCACTGCGCCCTTGTTCGGCCGCAGCCGCAACGGCGACGGTAGCAAGGTGTAGATGCTGGGGTAGGTCGACGGCTTCTGGGAGCACTCCGTGCCGGCCGGCTTGTGCAGCATCAGGTAGGCTTTCTCGTGGTATTCCCACTCGGCGCCCTGCACGGTGAAGCGAAGACCTTCGGTTTCGACGTCGCGCCCCGGATCGTCGACCGGGGAACCCGCGATCGTCACGAAGCCTTGCTGCACCAGCCCCGCGCACACGCGGCGTGTGCCGAAACCCTGCGTGTAGAGAATTTCCTCGATGCGCATCAGTAGCCGAGCGCCAGGCCGGTGTTGCGACGCGGATCGTTGGCGCCATAGAAGCGGTTGGCGCCCACCGGCTTGCCACCGAGTGACGGCGCGCCGACGATGATCGCCGCCGCATGGTTGGCCGGCTGCGGCACACCCAGGTTGTGGCCCATGTCCGAGAGGATCTTGCGCGTGTCCGGCGAGAGCGCGAAGGTCTCGACGTTGGTCACGTCGGGCAGCCATTGCTGGTGGAAGCGCGGTGCGTCGACCGCCTCCTGCACGTTCATCCCGTAGTCGACCACGTTCAGGATGGTGTGGAGCACGACCGTGATGATCCGGCTGCCGCCCGGCGTACCGACGACGAAGACCGGCTTGCCATCCTTGGTCATGATGGTCGGGCTCATCGAACTCAGCGGGCGCTTGCCCGGCGCGATCGCATTGGCTTCGCCCTGCACAAGGCCGTACATGTTGGGCACGCCGACCTTCGAAGTGAAGTCGTCCATCTCGTTGTTGAGCAGCACGCCTGTTTTCGCGGCCGTCACCTTGGCGCCGAACCAGTCGTTGAGGGTGTAGGTCACCGAAACTGCATTGCCCCACTGGTCGACGATGGAATAGTGTGTGGTGTTGCTGCCCTCGTGCGGAGCGACGCCGGGCTTGATGTCCTTGGAGACGCCCGCTTTTGCGGGGTCGATCACGCCACGGATCTTTGCGGCATAGCCTTTGTCGAGCAGCCGGTCGAGTGGGTTCTTCACGAAGTCGGGGTCGCCCAGGTAGCTGTTGCGATCGACGTACGCATGGCGCATCGCCTCGATCTGGTAGTGCACGGCTTGCGCCGAGCGGAAGCCGAGGTCCTTGAGCGGATAGCCCTCGAGGATGTTCAGCATTTCGCAGATGACCACCCCGCCAGAGCTCGGCGGCGGCGCCGAGATCACGTGGTAGCCCCGGTAATCGCATTCGACGGGCGGGAGTTCGCGCGTCTGGTACTGGTCGAGGTCAGCCTGCGTGATGAGCCCTTTCCCCGCCTGGCTCGATGCCACGATCGCAGCGCCTATGGGCCCCTTGTAGAAGCCTTCGGTGCCGTTGCGGCTGATGGCCCTGAGAGTCTTCGCCAGGTCCTTCTGGACCAGCTTCTGGCCGACCGCAAAGGGTTCGCCCTTGTTCAGGAAGATCGCACCGGAGACGGCGTCCTTCTTGAAGTCAGCGGTGGCGGTTGTCAGCATGTCGATATCGCCCTGCTCCAGGACGAATCCGCGCTCAGCCAGCTTGATCGAAGGCGCGATCAAGGCTGCGCGCTTCATGGTGCCGTACTTCTCGCGCGCCAGCTCGAGCCCGGACACGGTGCCCGGTACGCCGACGGCAAGGTGACCGTTGGTGCTCAGGCCCTTGATGACGTTGCCGTCTTTGTCGAGGTACATGTTGGCAGTCGCCGCCAGCGGCGCTTTCTCACGGAAATCAAGAAAGGTCTTGCGCCCGTCGGCCAATTGCACGGTCATGAATCCACCGCCGCCGAGGTTGCCGGCCGCGGGGTAGACCACCGCCAACGCGTAGCCGACGGCGACCGCAGAGTCGATCGCGTTGCCGCCGCGCCTGAGCACGTCAACGCCGACCTGGGTGGCGAGATGCTGCGCGCTGACCACCATGCCGTTTTCGGCTGCGACCGGCGCAAGCGACGCCGCGTGAAGTTGCGCGGCTCCGGCCAGAGCCAGCGCAACCGAGGTGCGAAGCGCCACCGTCCATTCCAGTTTTTTCATGTCTCATGTCCCATGTATGCCGCAGCGACGTCGGGGACTATAGCTCGCGCATGCAGGGCGAAAGAGCACGGCTCTGTCGTGCGACACAGCTCGTGCGACGCAACCCACAGCGGGTCGATCGCGGCCGCTCAGCGACAGCACTCGGAGTGCGGAATGCGTAGTGGGCAGAGGTTCTGGAAGTGAGCCCGGCGCCAAAGTCTTCCGTTGGCGCCGGTCGTCGAGTGTGGTGGAGCTGGGGGGATTTGAACCCCCGTCCGCAAGCCTTCTTCGCGCAGATCTACATGTTTAGCGGTCTGATTTGGGTCTCGCCACCGGTGTCGCGCAGTCGCACGCTACACCGGCCGCCAGTACCCTATTTTCTCGTCCCGACCCAAGGTACCCGGATCGGAGCCAGCCCATGTAGATTATCTTTGCAGCCGGGAGGCGTCAGATTGCTCTAGCGCCCCCTTGCCCAGCCCATCGGCCTGCTGTTGCAAAGCTCACCGGCAATTAAGCGGCGAGTGCGAAACGTTCGTCGTTTGCAGTTAGTTTGTTTGAATCTGTTTTACGAGCGCATTCAGCTCGACATGCCCCGCTGCGATTCCGAACCCGCGTCGAAACCAGTGCAGCCCCAAGCGACCCATTTTAGGCCTGTTTGAGCAACTGCAAGAGTTCGAGGGGCGAAGAAATGGCGGCGTCGGCGTCCCAGCGCGCCACTTCCGCCTGTTCGCCCATGTAGCCGTAAGTTGCGGCGACCGTTCGCATCCCGGCGGCCCGACCGGCCAGGATATCCCGCTCGTCGTCCCCGACGTAAAAGCAGGAAGTCGGCGGCACGCCGAGCTGACGCGCCGCTTCGAGCAAGGGCTCCGGATGGGGCTTGGCGTAAGGCGTCGTATCGCCGCTGACGATGGCTTTGGCGGTGGCGAACAGAGGCATCGAACGCGTGAGCGGGCCGGTGAATCGCACGGACTTGTTGGTGACGACGCCCCAGCGCAGGCCCCGCGCGCGGAGCGCCTCGATGAGTTCAGCCACGCCGTCGAAGACCTGGGTATTGCGAAGCATCCTGGCCTCGTAGTTGAGGAAGAACTCTTCGCGCAATGGTGCAAATTCGGGCGAATCGGGCTTGATGCCGAACGCCACACCCAGCATGCCGCGAGCGCCGGCACCGGCCATCGGCCGATAGCGCTCCAACGGAATGGAAGCGAGACCCCGTTCCGTGCGCATCTGGTCGGCCGCGGCACCAAGATCCGGGGCGCTGTCGATCAAGGTGCCGTCCAGGTCGAAAAGGACGGCTTGGGTATCGCTGCGCCCCGTCACTGACGCACCGCCGGCTTCTGGGTGGCAAACATGTAATTGACGGTGGTGTCATCGCTCAGCCAGTAGCGCCGCGTCACGGGGTTGTGCTCCATGCCGCGCGTATGGCGCAAGTCGAGGTTCGCGGCTCGGCAATGGGCGGCAAGCTCGCTGGGGCGGATCAGCTTCTGGTATTCGTGCGTGCCGCGCGGCAGCATCCCCAGCACGTACTCCGCCCCCACGATCGCGAAGAGGAAGGACTTGAGATTTCGATGAATGGTCGAGAAGAACACCCATCCGCCAGGCCTGACGAGGTCGGCACAGGCCTTCACGACCGACGCGGGTTGTGGTACGTGTTCGAGCATTTCCATGCAGGTCACGACATCGAAGCTTTCGGGCTGTTCGGCCGCCAGGGCCTCGACGCTGACCGACCGGTACTTCACGCCGCGCGTCCCGGCCTCCAGCGCATGCAGCTGCGCCACCTTGAGGGCCTTGTCGGCCAGGTCGATGCCCAGCACCTCGGCGCCCTTGCGCGCCATGGAGTCGGCGAGAATCCCGCCGCCGCAGCCGACATCAAGCACCTTGCGCGCCGCGATCGGCGCGATGCCGTCGATCCACTCCAGTCGCAGCGGATTAATTTCGTGCAGCGGGCGGAATTCACTTTCGAGATCCCACCAGCGGTGCGCCAGTTCGGAAAATTTGGCCAGTTCTGCTGGATCGGCATTCACGGTATCAGTCATCCAGCGATTATGAATCGACGGAATTGCGGACACACGCTCGCGAGGCCTTGCCCGCGTCGCGATCGACCATAAAAAAACCCCGCCGAGGCGGGGTTTCATTAGCGATTCTTGCGAATCACTTGTTGGGGCGGGTACCGACCACTTCGATTTCCACGCGACGGTTCTTGGCGCGGCCTTCGGCAGTGCGGTTGTCAGCGATAGGCTGGCTCTTGCCCTTGCCTTCGGTGTAGACGCGGTTCTTTTCGATGCCCTTCGAGACCAGATAGGCCTTGACGGCTTCAGCGCGGCGAACCGACAGCTTCTGGTTGTAGGCAACGGTACCGATCGAGTCGGTGTGACCGACAGCGATGATCACTTCGAGGTTCACGTCCTTGATCTTCGAGACCAGGTCGTCCAGCTTGGCGCGGCCTTCGGGCTTGAGAACGTACTTGTCAAAGTCGAAGAATGCGTCAGCTGCGAAGGTAACCTTCGAAGCGGCGACAGCCGGGGGCACAGGTGCCGGCGGGGTGGGGGCTGCTGCTACGGGCGGGGGCGGGGGAACCAGCGCGCCGTCGCAACCGGCGGCAGCCGTTGCGGGCGTCCAGTTGGCATCGCGCCAGCAGAGTTCGTTGGTGCCATTTTTCCAAACCAGTTCGCCGGTGCCGTTTTGCCAGTTGTCGATCACCGGACCGCCATTCGCTGCGGTGACACGGTTCTGCGCGCCGGCGGCAGTGGCGAGCGCAGCGACTGCAAACATCATCGCCACTTTATTCAGTTTCTTCATGGTTCTCCTCTTGGGGAAAAAGCCGCAGCCGCGCTGCGAATCAAGGACGCTTTAAGTGACCACCACCCAAAACGTTGAGGCGATTGTGCCATAGGGTCTTTGGCAAACAGCCCGGCGGGCACCCCTGAAGCGTAGGACGGAGGCGGAATACCGGCCTTGTGTTGCGGCGGTGCGACACCCCAGGCAGCGTAAAATTTCGCCTCCTTGCCGTCTGCCCGCCGCCCATGACCTCGTTCGCCAAAGAAACTCTACCCATCAGCCTCGAAGAGGAAATGCGTCGCAGCTATCTCGACTACGCCATGAGCGTGATCGTGGGACGCGCTCTCCCGGATGCCCGGGACGGCCTCAAACCGGTGCACCGGCGCGTGTTGTATGCGATGCACGAACTCAACAACGACTGGAACCGGCCCTACAAGAAGTCGGCCCGTATCGTCGGAGACGTCATCGGCAAGTACCACCCCCACGGCGACCAGTCGGTTTACGACACCATCGTGCGGATGGCGCAGAACTTCTCCATGCGCCACATGCTGGTGGATGGCCAAGGCAATTTCGGTTCGGTTGATGGCGATATGGCAGCCGCCATGCGCTATACCGAGATTCGCCTTGCCAAAATTGCGCATGAAATGCTGGCTGATATTGACAAGGAAACTGTCGATTTCGGCCCGAATTACGACGGCTCCGAAAAAGAGCCTTTGGTATTGCCGAGCAAGCTGCCGAATCTGCTGGTCAATGGCGCCGGTGGTATCGCGGTGGGCATGGCGACCAATATTCCGCCGCACAACCTGAACGAAGTTGTCGACGCCTGCCTGCACCTTCTGCGCCATCCGGAAGCCAGCATCGACGACTTGATGGAGATCGTGCCGGCACCCGATTTCCCCACGGCCGGGATCATCTACGGCATCAACGGCATCAAGGACGGCTACCGCACCGGCCGCGGCAAGGTCGTGATGCGCGCCAAGTGTCACTTCGAGGACATCGATCGCGGCCAGCGCCAGGCGATCATCGTCGACGAGCTCCCCTATCAGGTCAACAAGAAGACGCTCCAGGAGCGCATGGCCGAGCTGGTGCACGAGAAGAAGATCGAAGGCATCAGCCATATCCAGGACGAGTCCGACAAGTCGGGTATGCGCTTGGTCATCGAGCTCAAGCGTGGCGAAGTGCCCGAGGTCGTACTCAACAACCTCTACAAGCAGACGCAGCTACAGGACACCTTCGGCATCAACATGGTGGCCCTCGTGGACGGCCAGCCGAAGCTGTGCAACCTGAAGGACTTGATCGAGGTCTTCCTGCAGCACCGTCGCGAAGTCGTGACCCGCCGCACCGTGTTCAACCTGCGCAAGGCCCGCGAACGCGGCCACGTGCTGGAAGGCCTGGCCGTCGCCCTCGCCAATATCGACGAGTTCATCGCGATCATCCGCAATGCGCCGACGCCGCCGGTCGCCAAGGCCGAGCTGATGAGTCGCGCCTGGGACAGCAAGCTGGTGCGCGAGATGCTCACCCGCACCCGCGCCGACGGTGGCGTGATCAACGCCGACGACTACCGCCCGGATGGTCTCGAACGCGAATTCGGCATGAACACGAACGGCCTCTACAGGCTGTCGGACACGCAGGCTCAGGAAATCCTGCAGATGCGACTGCAGCGCCTGACGGGTCTGGAGCAAGACAAGATCGTCGCCGAGTACAAGGAAGTGATGGCCGAGATCGACGATCTGCTCGACATCCTGGCCAAGCCCGAACGCGTCTCGGTGATCATCGGCGACGAGCTCGCCACGATCAAACAGGAATTCGGCCAGACCAAGCTGGGCGTGCGCCGCAGCCAGGTCGAGCACAGCGCCTTCGACCTTTCCACGGAAGACTTGATCACGCCGACCGACATGGTCGTGACTCTCTCCCACAGCGGCTATATCAAGAGCCAGCCATTGGGCGAGTACCGGGCCCAGAAACGCGGCGGCCGCGGCAAGCAGGCCACGGCGACCAAAGAGGACGACTGGATCGACCAGCTCTTCATCGCGAACACGCACGACTACATCCTCTGCTTCTCGAATCGCGGTCGCCTCTATTGGCTCAAGGTCTGGGAAGTGCCCGCAGGGTCGCGCGGCTCCAGGGGTCGGCCGATCGTCAACATGTTCCCGCTCCAGGAGGGCGAGAAGATCAACGTCGTGCTGGCGCTGACCGGCGAGAAGCGTACCTTCCCCGCCAACCAGTATGTGTTCATGGCGACCTCGATGGGCACGGTCAAGAAGACCGCGCTCGACGAGTTCAGCAACCCGCGCAAGGCCGGCATCATCGCCGTGGATCTCGATCCGGGCGACTACCTGATCGGCGCAGCGCTGACCGACGGCGCACATGACGTGATGCTGTTCTCCGACGGCGGCAAGGCGGTCCGTTTTGACGAAAACGACGTGCGCCCCATGGGCCGCAACGCCCGCGGCGTGCGCGGCATGACGCTCGAGGACGGCCAGGGCGTGATCGCCATGCTCGTCGCCGAGGACGAGCAGCAAAGCGTCTTGACGGCCACGGAAAACGGTTACGGAAAAAGAACAAGCATTACCGAGTACACGCGTCATGGCCGGGGAACCAAAGGCATGATCGCTATTCAACAGAGTGAACGTAACGGCAAGGTGGTGGCCGCGACTCTCGTGCATGCCGACGACGAGATCATGCTCATTACCGACAAGGGTGTGCTCGTGCGCACACGGGTCGCCGAAATTCGCGAACTCGGTCGCGCGACGCAAGGCGTCACTCTGATCGGGCTCGACGAAGGTGCCAAGCTCAGCGGGCTGCAGCGTATCGTCGAGAACGACGCGAACGTCGAGAACGAGCCCGGCGCCGACGACACTTCCTCATCATCTTCAACGGAGAATCCTCAGTGAAAAAAATCAAACTCGCGCTCCTGACGGTCGCGCTCGCCGGCAGTTCGCTGGCCATGGCCCAGGACAAGGCCGCGCTCATCAAGCAGTTCGTCGATCTGCAGAAGCCCGGCATCGAATCGCTGGCGCGCGGTCTGGTCGAGCAGTCGAGCGCCCCTATCGCCCAGGCAGGCTCGCAGTACCTACAGACGCAGGTTCCCGCCGAGAAGCGTGAAGCAGCAGCCAAGGCGGCCGACGCCGAACTCAAGAAGTACTTCGATGAGGCCTATCCCATCGTGCGCGACAAGGCCGTGCAACTCGCGCCGGGCGCCCTGACGCCCATCATGGAACAGAACTTCAGCGAAGAAGAAATGCGCCAGCTGCTGGCGTGGATCAACTCGCCGCTGAGCAAGAAGTACCAGGAGATGAATCCCAAGCTGCAGACCGCTTTGACGGAAAAGCTGGTTGCCGAAACGCGTGCCTCGATCGAACCCAAGATGGTCGCTCTCGACAGCAGCGTCGCCAAGGCGCTGGGCGCTCCGGTGGGTGGCGCAGCAGGAGCCAAGGCAGCGCCCGCCAAGGCGCCCGCCAAGAAGTGACGCAGCCAGCGGGTCCGCGCCCGTACAACTTCTCCGCCGGTCCGGCTGCGATGCCGGAGGCGGTGCTACAGCGTGCCGCCGCCGAGATGCTGGACTGGGAAGGCAGCGGCATGAGCGTGATGGAGATGAGCCATCGCGGCAAGGAGTTCGGCGCGATCTGCAGGCAGGCCGAAACCGACATCCGCGATCTCCTCGCGGTGCCGGAACAGTTCCACATCCTCTTCATGCAAGGGGGCGGGCTGGGCGAAAACGCGATCGTTCCGATGAACCTGTCGCGCGGTACCAGCGCGGATTTCGTGGTCACGGGCAGTTGGAGCGCCAAGTCGCAGAAGGAAGCGCAGCGCTACTGCAAGGTGAACATCGTGGCGACCAATGCTGCGGAGCAGCACACGCGCCTGCCCGACCCGTCGACCTGGAAGCTTTCGAACGATGCGTCGTACGTGCATATCTGCAGCAACGAGACGATCAACGGCGTCGAATTTCAGGCACTGCCCGACCTTGCAGCCCTCGGCAGCAAGGCCCCCTTGGTCATGGACTTCTCGTCCCACGTGGCTTCGCGGCCGGTGGATTGGCGCCGCGTCGGGCTCGCTTTCGGCGGAGCCCAGAAGAACCTGGGTCCGGCCGGCCTCACGATCGTGATCGTGCGGGATGACCTGCTCGGCCATGCACTCGGGATCTGCCCCAGCGCTTTCAACTACAAGACGGTCGCCGACAACCAGTCGATGTACAACACGCCCCCCACGTGGGGCATCTACATCGCCGGGCTGACCTTCCAGTGGCTGCGTCAGCAGACCGAGGGCGCGCTCACCGGTGTCGGTGCCATGGAAGCGCGCAACATCGCGAAGGCACGCCTCCTGTACGACTTCATCGACGGGTCCGGCTTCTATGACAACAGGGTCGACGCCGCCTGCCGATCGCGCATGAACGTGCCCTTCTTCCTGCGCGACGAAAGCCGCAACGACGCGTTCCTCGCAGGCGCGCGCGAAGCGGGCCTGCTGCAGCTCAAGGGCCACAAGTCCGTCGGCGGCATGCGCGCCAGCATTTACAACGCCATGCCGCTGACCGGAGTGCAGGCGCTCGTGTCCTACATGCGAGAATTCGAACGGTCGCATGCCTAGACGCTGCGCACCTCAACGATGACCGCACCCGCCCCCCAGCCCTCCACCCCTGACATCTCCTCCAGCCTTGCCGATCTGCGAGTGCAGATCGACTCGCTCGACCAGCAACTTCTCGATCTCCTGAACCGGCGCGCGCATGTCGCCGAGCAGGTCGGCGAGGTCAAGAAGCGCGAAGGCACGCCCTTCTTCCGCCCAGATCGGGTCGCGCAAGTCATCGAAAAGATGCAGCAGAGCAACGGCGGTCCGCTCAAGGACCTGCACGTGGCGGCCATCTGGCGAGAGATCATGTCGGCCTGCCTCGCGCTGGAGTCGCCCCAGCGGGTGGCCGTGCTGGGCCCCGAAGGCACGTTCTGCGAACAGGCCGCCGTCGAGTACTTCGGCGGCGCCGCCGACCTCATCTACTGCGCGAGCTTCGACGAAGTCTTCCACGCTACCGCCGCAGGGAGTGCTCAATACGGCGTGGTCGGCGTCGAGAATTCCACCGAGGGCGTCGTCACCCGCTCGCTCGACCTGTTCCTGCACTCGCCCACTCACGTCGTCGGCGAAGTCAGCTTGCTGGTGCGGCATCATTTGCTGCGCACCAGCAATGAACTCGAAGGCATCGAGGCGGTCCTCGCCCATCCACAAGCGCTCGCCCAGTGCCAGACCTGGCTTTCCAAGCATCTCCCGCACGCGGAACGCCGTGCAGTCTCCAGCAATGCCGAAGGCGCCCGGCTCGCAGCCGGCAATCCCGCCTGGGCCGCGCTCGCTAGCGAACGCGCCGCCACGCGCTTCGGACTGCACATCGTGGCGCATGCGATCCAGGACGACTCGTACAACCGCACCCGCTTTGCCGTCATTTGCCTGCCGCAGACCCTCGCGATGCCACCCTCGTCCGGCAAGGACTGCACCAGCCTCGTCGTGTCGGTGCCCAATCGCCCCGGCGCGGTCCATGACCTGCTGGTGCCGCTCAAGAACAACAACGTCTCGATGACCCGCTTCGAGTCGCGCCCCGCGCGCACTGGCCAGTGGGAGTACTACTTCTACATCGACCTGGACGGGCATCCCTCGCAGCCCAACGTGGCTGCCGCGCTGGCCGAACTGCGCAAGCTTTGCGCGTTCTACAAGGTCATCGGCGCCTATCCCGTCACCGCCTGAGGCCCAGCGATGTTCGAACAGTTGGGTCTGATCGGCTGCGGATTGATGGGCGGATCTTTCGCCCTGGCACTCAAGCGCGCCCGTCTGGTCAAGCGCGTGGTCGGCTACAGCAAGTCGCCTTCCACCACCGAGCGCGCCAAGCAGTTGGGCGTGATCGACGTGGCCGCGCCTTCGGCCCTGCTCGCGGTGTCGGGGGCCGATCTGGTCCTGATCGCCGTGCCGGTCGGCGCCTCCGAACAGACATTCAAGGCGATCCGCCACGGCATCACCGAGCAGATGCTGGTGATGGACGTGGGATCGACCAAGGGCGACGTGATCGAGGCCGCGCGCCGCGGACTGCAGGACCAGCTCGGTGCATTTGTTCCGGCGCATCCCATCGCCGGCAAGGAAGTCGCCGGTGTCGAGCATGCCGATGCCGGCCTCTACACCGGACGCCAGGTGGTGCTCACGCCGATCAAGGCCACGTTGCGCTCCAACGTCCAGCGGGCCACGCAGGTCTGGACCGGCATCGGCGCCAAGGTGGTGACGATGACCTACGAGGCGCATGACAGCGCCTTCGCCGCCGTCAGCCACTTGCCCCACCTGCTCGCCTTCGCTTTCACCAATGCCATTGCCGCGCAGCCACAGGGCGAACGCTTCCTGGAGCTGGCCGGCCCCGGCTTTCGCGACTTCACGCGCATCGCGGCCAGCGATCCGGCCATGTGGCGCGACGTCCTGCTCGCCAATCGCGAACAAGTGCTGCTCCAGTCGCAGGCGTTTCGCGACGCACTGACGCAACTTGAAGCCATGGTGGCGTCGGGCAATGCGCAAGCTCTCGAGGACGCCATCGCCGCGGCGAGCCGCACTCGTGCGCAATGGCAGCCGGGCGCGGCGGCTTCGCCCGACTGACGATGTTCTCGACCCCCTTCCTCGATATTCCGCCGCTCGCAGCGGCAGCCGGCACCGTCCGCCTGCCAGGCTCCAAGAGCATCTCCAACCGAGTGCTGCTGTTGGCGGCGCTCGCCAGCGGCACGACGACGGTGCGCGATCTGCTCGACTCGGACGACACACGGGTCATGCTGGATGCGCTGGCCGCGCTCGGCTGCGGCATCGACCGGTCCGACAACACCCTGCGCATCGAAGGGCTCGGCGGCAAGCTCCGCACACCTGAGGCCTCGCTGTTCCTGGGCAACGCCGGTACGGCGATGCGCCCGCTTACCGCCGCACTGGCGCTTCTGGGAGGCGATTTCGAACTGCGCGGCGTGCCTCGCATGCACGAGCGTCCGATCGGTGACCTCGTCGATGCGCTGACCCAGCTTGGCTGCCACATCGACTATCTCGGCAACCCGGGCTATCCCCCACTGCGGATTCATCCCGTCGCGCTCGATTCGCTCCAACTCGATGCACCGATCCGCGTACGCGGTGATGTGTCCAGCCAGTTCTTGACCGCGCTGCTGCTGGCCCTGCCTCTCGCGGCACGCCGGGACATCGTGATCGAGGTGGTCGGCGAACTCATATCCAAGCCTTACATCGAGATCACGCTCAACCTGCTCGCGCGCTTCGGCATCGTCGTGAAGCGGGATGGCTGGCAGCGATTCACAATTCCGGCGGGCAGCGAGTACCGCTCGCCCGGAGAGATTCACGTCGAGGCCGACGCGTCGTCGGCGAGCTACTTCATCGCGTTCGGCGCCATTGCCCACGGTTCGGGAATCCGGATCGAAGGCGTCGGCGCCGACTCGATCCAGGGCGACATCCGCTTCGTCGAGGCCGCCCGCCAAATGGGCGCCCGCGTCGAAAGCGGACCGAACTGGCTCGAGATTTCGCGGGGGATATGGCCGCTCAAATCGATCGACATCGACGCGAATCACATTCCCGACGCAGCCATGACCCTGGCCGTGATGGCGCTCTACGCGGACGGCCCCAGCACCCTGCGCAACATCGCGAGCTGGCGCGTGAAGGAAACCGATCGCATCGATGCCATGGCGAACGAGTTGCGCAAGCTCGGTGCCACGGTCGAGGACGGCCCGGACTTCATCCGCGTTCATCCGCTGGCCCCGGCGGATTGGCGCGCAGCAAGCATCCGCACCTACGACGACCACCGGGTGGCGATGTGCTTCTCGCTGGCAGCGTTCAATCCGGCCGGCGTGGCGGTGCGCATTCTGGATCCGCACTGCGTCGCCAAGACCTTCCCCGACTACTTCGAAACCTTGTTCTCGGTGGCCAGTGCCGTCGAAGTGCCGGTGATCTGCATTGACGGCCCGACCGCGTCCGGCAAGGGGACGCTCACCGTCGAAGTGGCACGCCGCCTCGGATACCACTACCTGGACTCGGGTTCGCTCTACCGCGTCACCGGCCTTGCCATGCGTCGCAGCGGCCTGGATGCCACCGCCGAGCACGAGGCCCGGATCGCCGAACTCGCCCGTACCTTGCCCTTGGGCTTCAGTGAAGGCAGCGTCCTGCTGGCCGGCGAAGACGTGAGCGACGCGATCCGCAGCGAGGCCGCCGGCATGGATGCCTCCCGCGTATCGGCGCTGCCCGCCGTTCGCACCGCCTTGCTGGCGCTGCAAAGAAGCTTCCGTCGCCTGCCGGGCCTGGTGGCCGATGGCCGCGACATGGGCACGGTGGTCTTTCCCGACGCCAAGCTCAAGGTTTTCCTCACCGCCAGCGCCGCTCACCGGGCCGAACGGCGCTATAAGCAATTGATTTCAAAGGGTATTTCGACTACAATTGATACCCTTCGCGCCGACCTGGAAGCGCGTGACCTCCGGGATTCGTCCCGCAGCGTCGCGCCACTCAAGCCGGCGCCTGACGCCCGCCTCCTGGACAACTCCTTCCTTTCGGTCGAGCAATCGGTCGAACAGGTGCTGGACTGGTGGCAGCAAGTACAGCCTTTCGAGTCTTCTTGATCGGCGTTTCGGTCCAGCAGGTCCCCGCCGCGCGACAGCGCACCGGCCTGCTGGTTGTTCAACCTCAACCGGGCCCCAAGCCCAAACAACCGCCGTCTCCAGATACAAGTCAGCCGCAATGGTGCGTCTGCAAACCCTGCGTGACGGAAGGAAAACACAATGTCTGAATCTTTTGCCGACCTATTCGAAGAATCCCTGAAGCGTTCCGAAATGCGCACCGGCGAGGTCATCACCGCCGAAGTCGTGCGTGTCGAACACAACCACGTCGTGGTCAACGCAGGCCTCAAGTCCGAAGCCTACGTGCCGATCGAAGAGTTCAAGAACGACAAGGGCGAGCTCGAAGTCCAGGCCGGCGATTTCGTTTCCGTTGCCATCGGCAGCGTTGAAAACGGCTACGGCGACACCATCCTCTCGCGCGACACCGCCAAGCGTCTGGCTTCGTGGCTCGCGCTCGAGAAGGCCCTCGAATCCGGCGACTTCGTCACCGGCACGACGAGCGGCAAGGTCAAGGGCGGTCTCACCGTCCTGGTCAACGGCATCCGCGCATTCCTGCCGGGTTCGCTGATCGACACGCGTCCCATCAAGGACCTGACCCCCTACGAGAACAAGACCCTCGAATTCAAGGTCATCAAGCTCGACCGCAAGCGCAACAACGTGGTGCTCTCGCGCCGCGCCGTGGTCGAAGCCAGCATGGGCGAAGAACGCGCCAAGCTGATGGAAACCCTGAAGGAAGGCGCAGTCGTGCGCGGCGTCGTCAAGAACATCACCGAATACGGTGCGTTCGTCGACCTCGGCGGCATCGACGGTCTGCTGCACATCACCGACATGGCATGGCGCCGTGTTCGCCACCCGAGCGAAGTGGTTCAGGCTGGCCAGGAAATCACCGCCAAGATCCTCAAGTTCGACACTGAGAAGAACCGTGTCTCGCTGGGTCTCAAGCAAATGGGCGACGACCCGTGGATGGGCGTTTCGCGCCGCTACCCACAGTCGACCCGCCTGTTCGGCAAGGTCACGAACATCGCCGACTACGGCGCGTTCGTCGAACTCGAACCCGGCATCGAAGGCCTGGTGCACGTCTCCGAAATGGACTGGACCAACAAGAACATCGCTCCGAACAAGATCGTCTCGCTGGGCGATGAAGTCGAAGTCATGGTCCTCGAAATCGACGAAGACAAGCGCCGCATCAGCCTGGGCATGAAGCAGTGCAAGGCAAACCCGTGGCAAGAGTTCGCGCAGAACACCAAGCGCGGCGACCGCGTCAAGGGCCCGATCAAGTCGATCACCGACTTCGGCGTGTTCGTGGGTCTGGCTGCCGGCATCGACGGCCTGGTTCACCTGTCCGACCTCTCGTGGAACGAAGCCGGCGAAACCGCCGTTCGCAACTACAAGAAGGGCCAAGAAGTCGAAGCGATCGTGCTGGCCGTCGACGTCGACCGCGAGCGCATCAGCCTCGGCATCAAGCAGCTCGATAGCGATCCGTTCACGACGTTCACGACCGTGAACGACAAGGGCCAGATCGTCACCGGCAAGGTCAAGACTGTGGACGCCCGCGGCGCTGAAATCGACCTCGGCGAAGACATCATCGGCTACCTGCGCGCCAGCGAAATCTCCCGCGACCGCGTGGAAGATGCACGCAACGTGCTCAAGGAAGGCGACGAAGTCACGGCCGTGGTGGTCAATGTGGATCGCAAGACCCGCAACATCCAGCTGTCGATCAAGCAGAAGGACATGGTCGACGAACAAGGCGCCATGGCCAGCCTGAGCCAGCAGTCGGCACGCGAAAACGCGGGCACGACCAGCCTCGGCGCCCTGCTACGCGCAAAGCTGGACAACAGCGACAAGTAAGCTGCGTCCGGGGACAGAGTGGGCGCATGCTCCGCTCTGTCCTTTTTTTTCGTCTCCGTTTTTTCTTGCCATGACCCGCTCCGACCTTGTCGAAGAACTCGCAGCGCGCTTCGCGCAGCTGACACACCGCGATGCCGAATACGCCGTCAAGACCATTCTTGACGCGATGAGCGACGCGCTGGTGCGCGGGCACCGGATCGAGATCCGTGGATTCGGAAGTTTCACCGTGAACCGGCGCCCTCCGCGCATCGGGCGCAATCCGCGCTCAGGCGAGAGCGTGCAGATTCCGGAGAAGCGTGTGCCGCACTTCAAGCCGGGCAAGGCCCTGCGCGAAGCGGTCGATGCACGAACCGTCGAGCTCGACGCCGCGAAACAGAAACGCGGCTGAGGCGATTGGGGTCCGCGACAGGCGGGCATAGAATTCCCCCGCCAACGGGGACGCGCATGAAATACCTCCTGTGGCTGCTTAAGGCAGCCATTTTTTTTACCCTCTTCGCCTTCGCGCTGAACAACCAGCACGACGCCACTGTCTACTTCTTCTTCGGCACCTCCTGGCGCGCCCCGCTCGTGCTCGTGGTCCTCGCAGCCTTTGCGGGCGGACTCGTGGTCGGCGCCCTCGGCATGCTGCCGGGCTGGTGGAAGCATCGCAGCGCGGCAGCCCAGTTGCCCACCACCCCGACGCCGACCGGAACCACCGCCACGACGCCCGCCCAGCCTGTCGTCACCACCGACCTACCCGCCGTACGCCAACATGGACTTTGATCTCAGCTGGTTGCTCCTCGGCCTTCCTATCGCCTTCGTCCTCGGCTGGCTCGCATCGCGCTTCGACCTCCGGCAACTGAAGATCGAGAACCGCCAAGCCCCGAAGGCCTATTTCCGCGGGCTCAACTTCCTGCTGAACGAGCAGCAGGACCAGGCCATCGACGCCTTCATCGAAGCGGTGCAGAACGACCCCGACACGCAGGAACTGCACTTCGCGCTCGGCAACCTGTTCCGCCGCCGTGGTGAATACCAGCGCGCCGTGCGCGTGCACGAACATCTGCTGGGGCGCGGCGACCTGAGCCGCGCCGACCGCGACCGCGCGCAGCACGCACTGGCGCAGGACTTCCTGCGCGCCGGTCTGCTCGATCGCGCGGAAGCCGCACTGCAAAAGCTCGAGGGCACGCGCTACGAGAACGAGGCCAGGCTGTCGCTGCTCGCCATCTACGAGCGTTCGCGCGAATGGGCCCAAGCCGCCGCGGTAGCGCAGAAGCTCGACGAATCCGAGCAGGCCAGCTACAGCGCGCGCCGGGCCCACCATCTCTGCGAACAGGCCACCGAACGCGTGGCAGCGGGCGATCTCGATGCCGCAGCGGTATCGCTGCGGGAAGCCGTGGCGCTGGCACCGCACGCGCCACGGCCGGCCATCGAGACAGCCACCCTTCAGTTGCGAAACGGCGATTCCGCCGCCGCCTTCGACACGCTCGAAGCGCTCAGCGAGAACGCGCCACTGGCGCTGCCGCTCTACGCCGCCATGCTGCAACAGGCTGCCGTCGCTTCGCAGCGTTCCGGCGAAGCGCTGGCTCTGCTGCAACGCCGGTACGTCGCATCCCCCTCGATCGACGTGCTTGAAGCGATCATCGCGCTGGGTGGCACGCCGGCCTTGCCCGACGACGCGCAATCCACGGCAGACGTCATGCTGGAGCCGCGCGACGGGTACATCGCTCATCTCGCGCACCACCCCTCCCTGGTGGCCGCATCGCGCTGGCTCAGCGGCGAGCGCTTCGAGCACGAGCAGTTTCATCCGCAGGTGCAGCGCTCGCTCGACCAGGCCACCCGACCGCTCATGCGCTATCGCTGCGCTGCATGCGGCTTCGAGGCCCATCAGTATTTCTGGCATTGCCCGGGCTGCCAGGCCTGGGACAGCTACCCTCCCCGAAGAGTCGAGGAACTCTGACCGCGTCCGGCAAGTTGGCCAGCTTGCACGCGACGGCGTCGCCGCTATCATTTTCGGCGCCAGTGCGCACGAGGCGCCTGGTGGAACGCTCCGGCGTTTCTCACAAAACAATGTCAGGGAGTTTGTATGCTGAAAAAGATCGTGGCCATCACGGCCATGTTGTTTGCTGTCGCATCCTGGGCGGCCGTCGATGCCAACAAGGCGTCGGACGCGGAGCTCGATTCGCTCAGGGGCGTCGGGCCCGCGCTCTCCAAGCGCATCGTCGAGGCGCGCAAGCAAGGTGAGTTCAAGGACTGGCCCGACTTCATGAGCCGCGTGAAGGGCGTGAAGGAAAAAGCCGCGACCAAGCTGTCGGCCGAGGGCCTCACGGTCAACGGCCAGAGCTTTGGCAATGCGCCCGCAACGGCCAAGGTCGCCAGGAACGAGTCGAGGAAGGCCGACAAGCCCGCCGTCAAGCCTTAAGCCCGCATATTGCGCGGTGCGCCGCGCTGATTCGAAGGCCGCCCCACGGGCGGCCTTTTCGCTTCGATCGCATGCGATTCGGGCCTGGGCCATGGCAGGGAAATGCCCGAGCGATGGCCCGATATTTGCACGTATGCTCCCCGTCGCCTTTTTACTTTCGCACGTTCTGGAGAGCCCATGAATCACAAGTTCGGCATTGCAATCGTTGGCCTGACCCTCGGCGCAGCCGCCTTCGCGCAGGCCAAGTGGGACCTGCCCACCGCCTATCCCGCCACCAACTACCACACCGAGAACATCGCGCAGTTCGCGAAAGATGTCGATGCGGCAACGGCCGGCAAGCTGAAGGTCACGGTGCATGCCAACGCCTCGCTCTTCAAGGCTCCCGAGATCAAGCGTGCCGTGCAGAGCGGCCAGGCCCAGGCCGGCGAGATCCTCCTGGCCAACTTTGCCAACGAGAACCCGATTTACGCGCTCGATGGCGTGCCGTTTCTGGCAACCACCTATCCTGAAGCGAAGAAGCTCTACGACGCTTCGAAGCCCGCCATGGAGAAGCTGCTCGCAGCCCAAGGGATCAAGGTCCTGTTCATGGTCCCGTGGGCCCCACAGGGCATCTATTCGAAGAAAGAGATCGGCTCGGTGGCCGACCTGCGCGGCATCAAGTGGCGCGCGTACAGCCCGGCGACGGCCAAGATCGCTGAACTGATCGGCGCGCAGCCGGTGCAGATCCAGCAGGCCGAACTCAGCGCCGCGATGGCGACCGGAGTGATCGAAAGCTACATGAGCTCCGGCTCCACCGGCTATGACACCAAGACCTACGAAAGCATCAAGAACTTCTACGACACGCAGGCGTGGATCCCGAAGAACGCGGTGCTCGTGAACCTCAAGGCGTTCGACGCGCTCGACCCCGCCACGAAGGCTGCCGTCACCAAGGCCGCTGCCGACGCAGAGGCACGCGGCTGGAAAGTCGCGCAAGAGAAGAACGACGAGTACAAGCGCCTCCTCGCCGAGCGAGGCATGAAGATCCACAAGCCCTCGCCCAAGCTCGACGCCGACATGCGCCAGGTCGGTGGGATCATGCAGGCCGACTGGCTGAAGGCCGCCGGCGCGGATGGCGCAGCCATCGTCGACGCCTTCAAGAAGAAGTAATCGATGCGCCGCTTCCTCGACCGTCTCTATGACGGCGCGGGTGCGCTCGCCGCGTTCTGCGTGTTCCTGATCTTCGTGCTCATGATCGTCGCGGGCGTCGGCCGGCAGGTGAACTGGCACGTGAGCGGGCTCAACGACGTGGTGGCCTGGCTCTGTGCCGCGGCTGCGTTCTTCGCGATGGCCCACGCCTTCCGGCACGGTGACTTCGTCCGCGTGACGCTGCTGCTCGACGTCGTTTCGCCCAAGCTTCGGCGTGCGCTCGACGTCACCTGCCTTCTGATTGCCGCGATCGCCGTGACCTACCTCGCCTACTCGGCCACCAGCTTCACCTGGGAGAGTTACGAGTTCGCGGAGATGGCTACCGGCCTCGTCGTCATTCCGATCTGGATTCCGCAATCGACCTTCGTGCTGGGCTGTTGGCTACTGCTGATCGCGATGATCGACGAGCTCGTGGGCGTCGTGCGCGGCGAGAAGCCCAGCTACCAGCGCGCAGTCGAAGAGCGCCACGCCGCAGGCGATTTTTCCTCCGACGTCTAGAAGGCAAGCAATGCTCGAAACCCTTTTGATGGGCGCGCTGCTGCTCGCCATCATGCTCGTGCTGCTGGCCGGCGGTGTCTGGATCGCGATGACCCTGGCCATCGTCGGCTGGGTCGGCCAGGCCTTCTTCACCAACACGCTGCCGGCCAAGAACCTTTTTTCTTCCTTTTGGGAATCGAACGCTTCCTGGGAGCTGGCCGCGCTGCCGCTCTTCATCTGGATGGGCGAGATCCTGTTTCGCACCAAGCTGAGCGAAGAAATGTTCGAGGGCCTGCGTCCCTGGCTCAACCGCGTGCCCGGGCGGCTGATGCACACCACGATCCTCGGCTGCGGCGTGTTCGGCTCGGTGTCCGGATCGTCCGCCGCGACTTGCGCCACCATCGCGAAAGTCGCGCTGCCTGAACTTGTGCGCCGCGGCTACAACGAGAAGCTCGCCATCGGCTCGCTCGCCACCGCCGGCACGCTGGGCATCCTGATCCCCCCTTCGATCACGATGGTGGTCTACGCGGTGGCGGCCGATGCGTCGATCATCCGCATCTTCCTGGCAGGCTTCCTGCCAGGGCTGCTGTTGATGGTGCTGTTCTCGGGGTACATCGGGTGGTGGAGCCTGCGCCATCCCGACCAGGTGCCACCGGCCGATCCGCCGACCAGCTTCATGGAGAAGATCCGCCTGTCGGGCAACCTGATCCCCTGTGCACTGTTGATCATCTTCATCGTCTGGGTGCTGGTCGCAGGTTGGGCCACGGCCACGGAATGCGCGGCCTTCGGCGTGCTGGGCTCCCTGGCCATCGCGGCCTGGGGCAAGAGCCTCACGTGGCGGAACTTCAAGGACGGGATCATGGGCGCCACGCGCACCAGCTGCATGATCATGTTCATCCTGGCTGGCGCCGCCTTCCTGACCAAGACCATGGCCTTCACCGGCATCCCGCGCGAACTGGCCGAGTGGGTCGACAGCATGCACCTTTCGCCCTACGCGCTGATCGGTGCGCTCGTCGTGGTGTACCTCGTGCTCGGCACGGCGCTCGACGGCATCTCGATGATCGTTTTGACCAGCGCGGTGGTGCTTCCGATGATCCAGAAGGCCGGCTTCGACCTGGTGTGGTTCGGCATCTTCATCGTGCTGCTGGTCGAGATCGCAGAGGTCACACCGCCGGTCGGCTTCAACCTTTTCGTGCTGCAGAACATGACGGGCAAGGACAGCAACGTGATCGCCAAGGCGGCGATTCCTTTCTTCTTCTGCCTGGTGCTCTGCATCGTCTGCATCACGGTGTTCCCGAGCATCGTGACAATCCTGCCCGACGTGGTGATGGGCGCAGAGAAGTAGCAGGCGTCCGGCTGAAGATAATCGTCTGATGCTGTTGAATGTCGTCGTCATTTGCGTCTCCGCCTGCATCGGTGCACTGCTGCGCTGGGGATTCGCGATGTGGCTCAACCCGGGCGGCCTGTTGCCATGGGGAACGCTCGCGGTGAACCTCATCGGCGGCTATCTTGTCGGCCTCGCGATCGCAGGATTCACCGCATTGCCCGACATCGATCCCGCATGGCGCCTCATCGTGGTCACCGGCTTCCTGGGCTCGCTGACCACCTTCTCCAGCTTCTCGGCCGAAGTCGTCGGCATGATCGTGGGCGGACGTCCCGGCCTCGCGCTCGGCACCGTGGCCCTGCATCTGGGCGGCTCGCTTCTGCTGACGTGGCTGGGCTTCCGGACGGTGCAGCACTTCATCGGCTGAACGAGTTCGGTGCAATGGTCGGTCGATAGAATCGATCGCAATGCCCCTCGTATTTCTCGTCGCGCTTCCCTTCATTGCCAGCGTGCTCGCGGCTCTGCTGCCGTCGAACGCGCGCAACCGGGAATCGACACTGGCGGGGTTGGTTGCACTGGGCTGCGCAGTCCAGGCCGCATGGTTTTTTCCGCAGGTCGCCCATGGCAACGTGATCCGGCAGGAGATCGAGTGGCTGCCTGCGCTTGGCCTCGATCTCTCATTCCGCATGGACGGCTTCGCATGGTTGTTCTGCATGCTGGTGCTGGGCATCGGCGCGCTGGTGGTGCTCTATGCGCGCTACTACATGTCGGCGTCGGATCCGGTGCCGCGCTTCTTCTCGTTCCTTCTCGCATTCATGGGCGCGATGATGGGCGTGGCGCTCTCGGGCAACCTGGTGCAGATGGTGTTGTTCTGGGAGCTCACCAGCCTGTTTTCTTTTCTGCTGATCGGCTACTGGCACCACCGGCGCGATGCGCGGCGCGGCGCCAGCATGGCGCTCGCTGTCACCGGCGCGGGTGGCCTGTGCCTGCTGGCGGGCGTGCTCGTGCTGGGCCGCATCGTCGGCACCTACGAACTCGACGTCGTGCTGGCCTCGGGCGACCTGATCCGCGCGCATCGGCTCTACCCTGTCGTGCTGGTGCTGGTGCTGCTCGGCGCCTTTACCAAGAGTGCGCAGTTCCCCTTCCATTTCTGGCTCCCACGCGCCATGGCCGCGCCCACACCGGTGTCGGCCTACCTGCATTCGGCCACGATGGTGAAGCTCGGCGTGTTTCTGATGGCGCGCCTGTGGCCCGTGCTCTCCGGCACCGAGCAGTGGTTCTGGATGGTGGGCGGCGCCGGCGCCATCACCTTGCTGCTCGGCGGCTACGTGGCGATGTTCCAGCGCGACCTCAAGGCGCTGCTCGCCTACTCGACCATCTCGCATCTCGGGCTCATCACCTTGCTGCTCGGGCTCAACAGTCCGCTGGCGGCCGTCGCTGCGGTGTTCCACATCATGAACCACGCGACCTTCAAGGCATCGCTCTTCATGGCGGCGGGCATCATCGACCATGAAAGCGGCACGCGCGACATCCGCAAGCTCAGTGGGCTGCTCAAGCTGATGCCGATCACCGGCACGCTGGCCATCATCGCGAGCGCGTCGATGGCGGGCGTGCCGCTGCTCAACGGCTTCCTGTCCAAGGAGATGTTCTTCGCCGAGACCGTCTTCATCCAGTCGACACCCTGGGTCAATAGAAGCCTGCCTGTCATCGCGACGATTGCGGGCATCTTCAGCGTCGCGTATTCGGCGCGCTTCGTGTTCGACGTGTTCTTCGGCCCACCGTGCGCCCCCCCTGACGTGCCGAAGCAGCCGCACGAGCCGCCGCACTGGATGCGCGTGCCGGTGGAACTGCTCGTGTTGATCTGCCTGGTGGTCGGCGTGGCGCCGGCGTGGTCGGTGGGCGCGTTCCTCGCCACGGCCGCGACGCCGGTCGTCGGCGGCGAGTTGCCGGTGTACAGCCTGGCGGTGTGGCACGGCTTCAACCTGCCGCTGCTGATGAGCCTCGTTGCGCTGGCGGGCGGGGCAGCGCTCTATCTGCTGCAACGCCGAGGTCGCGAGCGCGGCGCGCTCGAATCCACGCCCCTCATGCACGGCCTCGACGGCCAGCGCATTTTCGAGAACGCTCTCGCGCGGCTTAGCGAAGCCGGTCGCCGCAGCCGTCGCCTGCTCGGCACGCGGCGCCTGCAGACGCAATTGCTGCTGCTCGTCGCGGTCGCGCTGGCGGGCGCGGGTGCATCGCTCTGGTTCACGCCAGCCGCGCGCGGCTCCCGCGAGTTGCTCCCCTTCTCGCCGATGTTCGCGATGACCTGGCTCATCGGCTGCGTCTGCGCCGTCAGCGCGGCATGGCAGGCCAAGTTCCACCGCCTCGCTTCGCTGATGCTGGCGTCCGCCGCCGGACTGGTGTGCTGCATCACCTACATCTGGTTCTCGGCGCCCGACCTCGCGCTCACGCAGCTGGTGGTGGAGGCAGTGACGACGGTACTGATCCTGCTCGGACTCCGCTGGCTCCCGATGCGCACCGCCAAGCCGGAACCGATCCGAGCGATGCTGCGGCCCTGGGGCCGGCGCGGGCGCGACCTGATCGTCGCCATCGCGGCCGGCGCCGGCATGGCCGCGATCGCGTGGACGGTGATGACGCGACCCTTCCCGCAGAGCATCTCTCCTTTCTTCCTGGACAACGCCCTGTCCCTGGGCGGCGGAACCAACGTGGTCAACGTCATGCTGGTCGACTTCCGCGGCTTCGACACCTTGGGCGAGATCACCGTGCTCGGTGTCGTCGCGCTCACGGTGTATGCGCTGCTGCGACGCTTCCGCCCGGCGCCCGAATCGATGGCGCTGCCGCCACAGCAACGCGTGCAGCCCGATGACGGCAGCAGCGACTTGCTCAATCCGCGCCGCGCCAAGGACACCGCCGTGGGCTATCTCATGGTGCCTGCCGTGCTGGTCCGGCTGCTGCTGCCGCTGTCGGTGCTGGTGTCGGTCTATTTCTTCATGCGCGGCCACAACCAGCCAGGGGGCGGCTTCGTCGCCGGGCTCGTGATGTCGGTGGCGCTGGTACTCCAGTTCATCGTCTCGGGCACCGAGTGGGTCGAGGAGCACCTGCGCATCTATCCGCGACGCTGGATCGCGGTCGGGCTGATGCTCGCGCTTGCCACGGGCGGCGGCGCGGTGGTGCTCGGCTACCCCTTCCTCACGACGCACACGGCGCACCTGCATCTGCCGCGGCTCGGCGAGGTGCACGTGCCCAGCGCGCTGTTCTTCGACATGGGCGTGTTCGCGCTGGTCCTCGGCGCGACCATGCTGATCCTTACGTCGCTGGCCCACCAGTCGATCCGCAGCCATCGCTGGGTCGACGAGCAGGCCGAAAAAGAAGCCGCGCGTATCGCGGCCGAAACGGAGGGCGCGGCCTGATGGAAATCGTCCTTGCCATCGCTATCGGCGTACTCACCGGTTCTGGCGTGTTCCTGTTGCTGCGTCCGCGTACCTTCCAGGTGATCATGGGCCTGACGCTGATCTCCTACGCGGTCAATCTTTTCATCTTTAGCATGGGCCGTCTCAAAATCGACAGCGAGCCGGTGCTGATTCCCGGCTTCACGGCCACGCTGGCCAATACGGCAGATCCGATGCCTCAGGCGCTGGTGCTCACGGCGATCGTGATCGGCTTCGCGATGACGGCACTGTTCCTGGTCGTGCTGCTGGCCTCGCGCGGTCTCACCGGCACCGACCACGTGGACGGCGAGGAACGGCGGGGGCAGCAGGAATGATGACCCAGCTCTTCCGCCTGCTCGACCAGCTGCTCGACTTCAGCATGCCGCACCTGATCGCCGTGCCGATCCTGGTGCCGATGCTGACGGCCGCGTTGATGCTGATGCTCGGCGAGCAGCGCCGCCGTACCAAGTCGGCCCTGAGCGTGGCGTCGGGCCTCATCGGCCTTCTCGCCGCGCTCGCGCTGCTGCGCTGGGTCAATGCCGCGGACACCGGCAGCGGGCCCGGCTCGATCGGGGTCTACCTGCCCGGCAACTGGCGTGCGCCCTTCGGCATCGTGCTGGTGGCCGACCGGCTGTCGACGATGATGGTCGCGCTCACCGGTGTGGTGGCATTTGCGGCATCCATCTATTCGACTTCGCGCTGGGACCGGGCGGGCGTGCATTTCCACCCGCTGCTGCAACTCCAGCTCATGGGCCTCAACGGCGCCTTCCTGACCGGCGACCTGTTCAACTTGTTCGTCTTCTTCGAGGTGATGCTGGCCGCGTCCTATGGCTTGCTGCTGCACGGCTCCGGGCGCTTGCGCGTGCAGGCCGGCCTGCACTACCTGGTGATCAACCTGGCCGCGTCGTCGCTGTTCCTGATCGGCGCCGCGCTGCTCTACGGTGTGACCGGCACGCTCAACATGGCCGACCTCGGAGTGCGCATCGCGCAACTCGCACCGGCCGATCGTGGACTGGTGCACGCCGCCGCCGCCATCCTCGCGACAGCCTTCTTCGCCAAGGCCGGGGCGTGGCCACTCAACTTCTGGCTGGTGCCGGCCTACAGCGCCGCCGTGTCGCCGGTAGGCGCCGTCTTCGCGCTGCTGACCAAGCTGGGCATCTACACCGTGCTTCGCCTGTGGACCGTCCTCTTCGCGCCCGACACCGGCGCTTCCGCGCAATTCGGCCAGGGTGTACTGGTCACGGTAGGGCTCGCTACGCTGTTCGTCGGCGCGCTCGGCATCCTCGGGACGCAGCGGCTCTCGAACCTTGCCGGCTTCAGTGTGCTGGTCTCGGCCGGTACCTTGCTGGCGGCCATAGGGTTCGGCCAGCCGGCCATGTGGGCCGGAGCGCTCTACTACCTGCTGAGTTCGACACTGGCGGCAAGCGCCTTCTTCCTGTTGATCGACATGATCGAGCGCTGGCGCAACGCCGGCTTGAGCATTGCCCCGCACGAGGCGGCGGGCGGTGCGCCCTTCCTGTCGGAAGACCTCAGCCGGCTGGACGACGTGAACCTCGACGACGACGCGCAAGCCCTCTACGGACGCGCCATACCTGCCGGAGTGGCATTTCTCGGCCTCAGCTTCGTCGGCTGCACGCTGTTGCTCACGGGCCTGCCGCCGCTGTCCGGCTTCGTCGGCAAGTTCGCGATGTTGTCGGGCATGTTCGGCGCCGAACGCATCACACCGGCCGCCTGGACCTTCCTGGCGCTGCTGCTCGTTTCGGGCTTCTTCACGCTGCTCGCCCTGGGACGCACCGGGATTCGTCATTTCTGGACACAGGTGCACGCCACCATGCCAGCGCTCCCTGCGCTCGAAGTGCTCCCGGTTGCTGCGCTGCTGGCAGCCTGCTTCGCGCTGACCTGGGAAGCAGGGCCCGTGATGCAGCATGCCATCGCCACCGCGGAGGGCCTGCACTCGCCGACCGCCTACCGCAACGCCGTACTGGGCGCCCGGCAGGTGCCCAGCCCTGCTGCGAAACCGGAGGCTGCGAAATGAAGCGCTGGATCCCCTCCCCGCCGTTGTCGCTGGGCCTCTTCGTGGTCTGGCTGCTGCTGAACCAGTCGATGGATGCGGCCACGCTCCTGCTCGCCGCCATCCTTGCCTTCGCGGTGCCGCTCCTGACCCAGTCCCTGCGTCCCGCCACGGCGAAGATGCGCCGGCCGGGCCTCGCGCTGCGACTCTCCGGCGTGATCGTCTTCGACTTGGTGCATTCGGCGCTGACGGTGGCTCGCCTGCTGCTCACGCGGCGTAGCGCCCGGATGGAGCCGCACTTCGTGCGCGTGCCACTGGAGATGCGCGACCCCAACGCGCTGGCGGTGCTCGCGATGATTCTCTGCCTCACACCCGGCACCGCATGGGGCGAGATTTCGTTCGACCGTTCGAGCCTGCTGATCCACGTGTTCAACGAGGACGACGAGCAGGCCTTCATCGCCATGATCAAGTCGCGCTACGAGCGCCCGCTGATGGAGATTTTCGAATCATGACGCCAGTTCTCTTCTGGGCGCTCAAGCTCGCGCTGTTCCTGCTGGCGGTGGCGATGCTGTGCGCCGTCGCGCGCCTGCTCATCGGCCCCACCGCCCAGGACCGCGTGATGGCGCTGGACTGTCTCTACATCAACGGCATGCTGATGATGCTGGTCCTCGGCATCGTGTACGCGAGCAACGTCTACTTCGAAGCCGCGATGCTGATTGCGCTGTTCGGCTTCGTCGGCTCGACCGCCCTGGCGAAATTCCTGCTGCGGGGCGAGGTGATCGAATGATCCAGGGAGCGACGCCATGACGGATTTCATCATGGGCCCGCTGCCGCTCTGGGCGGAGATCCTGACGGCCGTGTTCGCCGTGCTCGGCGCCGCGTTCGCCGCCATCGGCTCGTTCGGACTGATCCGTCTCCCCACCTTTTTCCGCCGCATCCACGCACCCACGCTCGGTGCAACGGTCGGCGTGTGGTGCATCACGCTCGCCACCATCGTCTACTTCTCCGTGCAGGGCGGCAGCCTTTTCCTGCACGCGACGCTCATCGCGCTCTTCGTCGCGCTGACCGCGCCGGTCACCACCATCTTCCTGATGCGCGCCGCGCTGTTTCGCGAACGCCAGAAGGGCGGCGACGTTCCCTCGCCCGATCGGGCACCGCCTGCCGATCGCACTCCGTAGGCTCCGCCAGGCGCTCGACCTGCGCGATGCCGCGCTCATCTCACTGGCCGGTAGGGATAGCCGCTACTGCCCCCAAGGGCAATTGGCATGTGGGGCACGAAAGAGGATCATGGGATGTCCCTTCGATGAAGGTTTTCTGGAGATTTGAATGAAGAAGATTCTTGCCCTGTCCCTTGCCATGGCCATCGGCCAGATGCTCGCCATCAGCGCGCACGCTCAAGCCATAGGTGTCGACGACAAGGCCGCGGCCCGCGCCGAGCGCAAGAAGGAAGGGTCCGAAGCCGCACGCGGCCCGCAAATTGGCGAAGGCCAACCGATCCCCGCCGCCAAGCCCAAGACCTCTGCCCAGGAACGTTCCGCTGCGCGCAGCTCACGCAAGGCTGTCGGCGCCGAAGCGGCCAAGGGTCCGCAGCTGGGCGAAGGCGATCCCATACCTCACGCCGAGCCGAAGGTCTCGGGCGCCGACCGCTCATCGGCCCGCAAGACGCGCAGGACCGCGGCCGCGCAGGCCAACAAGTCCGGCCAGATCAAGTCCAAGGGCGAGACGAGTTACTGACCCGGTCGGGGCGAAGCCCACTGCGCCAGCAATGCATCGGCGGCCCGCAGGTCCGCCGTGGCGAAGCCTTCGGTGAAGCGCGTCCTCACCGATCTCAACAACTTGCGCGCAGGGGCCACGCGCCCCTGCTCCTCCCACAGGCGGCCGAGACTGGTGGCGCTGCGCAGCTCCCATGACAAGGCGCCCTGGCGGCGCGCCAGTTCCATCGATCTCTGAAAGAGCGACTCCACTTCGCCGGCGACGACACCGCGCGCCTTCAGGTTTTCCCCGTGAGCGCGAAGGATCTCCGGCGCACACCAACCGACCGTGCCGTTCTCCACACGCGCGATGCTCGCCGCACCGACCTCCGCCGCCACGAGCGTACCGAACATGTCCGACTGCTTGGGGTCTGACGGCGACACGAGCGGAACTTGCTGCGACAGCACGCGTTCGTAGTTGCGTGCCCATGATTGCCAGTATTCGAGCGCGTACTTGGTGGACTGCTCGCGCAAGGTCTGCGTCAGGCCCCGCGCGGCAACAATGTCTCCCGTCCACAAGGCCACCGGACATGCCGCCCAGCCCAACGCGTGGCACACGCCGAAGGCCACGTCCGACAGCGCGAGTTCAAAGGCCTCGGCTGCCGTGCTGGCGGCCTGTTCCGGATAGCCCTCGATCCACTGGACGCGCGCCAGGATGATGCGCATCGACACGCGGCGATCGACCGACGGCAGCTTGCTCTTCACGAACTGAAGCTGCTCCAGGGAACGGTCCAGCACGCGTTCGGCGAGATCGCGCGCCACCGCGTGATGGCCCAGGCTGTGTTGCGACTGCGCCGTCATCCTGTCGGCGATCAACGCGGCGACCGCGTCGGCATCGACCTTCGCTTCGGCAGCCATGGCCTCGGCGAGGCGAAGGGACTCGGCGTACTCTCCGGTCGCGAACGCGCCGACCCACAAGCCGAAGAGCGATTCGATCCGGTGCTGCGTCTGGCCCGTCTGCTCCGCGAGTTCGAAGGCGCGCCTGAAGGCCCGCCTCGCCACGTCATGCGCGCCGCGCGTCTGTCCCGCGAAGGCGCCGAGAGCGACATGCAGCCGGAGTTCCACCAGCGGTTGCGGCGTTTCGAGGGACGCAATGTCGCCGAGCGCCCGCTCGACGCGAACGCGGTACTCGTCGAGCAGCGACAGCTGGTACGCGAGCGACGTCGACGCTTCCGTCAATCGCACGCCGAGCGCGGGATCGCCGGCGAACGAGAACGCCCAGTCCAGGGCGGCGCGCACCTCGTCGATCAAGCGGCCATAGGTCGCCAGCCATTGCGAGCGCACCGTCGCCGGCGCATCGACGTTCGTGGCGCCGAGCAATTCACAGAGATGCTCGGCATGCCTGCGGCAGATCTTCGGACCCTCGTCGCTGCGCACCAGCTTCTCCAGCGCGTAGGTACGCGTCGTGTCGAGCAGCCGGTAGCGGGTGACCTCGTCGTTCACATCGACCGTCACGAGCGACTTGGCGGCCAGCGCGGTGAGATCGCCCAGCACGTCGACGACGCCGAAGGTACTGTCCACCGCGACCGCACCGGCCGACTCCAAGGTGAAGCCGCCCTTGAACACGGCGAGGCGCCGAAGTGTGACGCGCTCGCTGTCGGACAGCAGTTCGTAGCTCCAGTCGAGCAAGGCACGCAGGGTCTGGTGTCGTGCAAGCACGGTGCGGCGTCCGTTGGTCAGCAGGCGAAAGCGGTCGTCCAGGCGCGCGACCAGTTCGCGGATGCCGAAGAATCCGACGCGCGCCGCAGCGAGTTCGATCGCCAGCGGAAGGCCGTCGAGTCGACGGCACAGTTCACCGGCCAGCGGCGCATCGGCATCGGTGAGCTCGAAGCTGTCCAGCGTGGCAACCGCGCGTTCGACAAAGAGCTGCACGGCCGGGTAACCCAGGGCTGCTGCGGCGGTCAGATGAGGCGATTCCGGGGGCGCGGCCAACGAGGCGAGCCGGACCACCCGTTCGCCCTCGGCGCGCAGCGGTTCGCGGCTGGTCGCCAGCAGGTGAATGCCGGGCGCCGACTTGAGCACGCGCACCGCAAGCGCGGCGGCGGCCTCGATCACGTGCTCGCAGTTGTCGAGCACGATCAGCAGGCGCTTGTCTTGCAGATGAGTCACCAGGCCGGCCACCGGATCGTGGATGGCAACCGAGACGTCGAGCGCCGCGGCGAGCGCACTCGGCACGAGTTGCGGATCCGCGAGCAGCGCGAGGTCGACGAAACGCGCGCCGTGCGCGTAGCTCGCCAGCGTGTCCTCGGCCACGGCGAGCGCGAGCGTGGTCTTGCCCATGCCACCCGGCCCCACGACGCTGACGAAACGGTGTCGAGGCAACGCGGCTGCCAGCGATTCGACGAACTGCGAGCGCCCGATCATTCGGGTGAGGCGCACGGGCAGGTTGTGAATCGGCCGCTCCGCCGCCGGGGATTCGCTCGCGACGACCCGCTTCGAAGGCCGGAACACCGGTGCGACGAAGCAGTAGCCCCGTCCCGGCACGTTGGCGATGTAGCGCAGCCCATCCTGGCCGTCGCCGAGCGTCCGTCTCAGCGCCGCAATGTGCACGCGCAGGCTGTTTTCTTCCACGATCGTGTCCGGCCATGCGTGGGCGATGAGTTCGTCCTTGCTCACGACGTCGCCGGCCTGTTCGGCCAGGGCCGTGAGGATGTCGAAGGCGCGGCTGCCCAGGCGCAGCGGCTTGTCTCCTTCGAGCAGCAGCTTTTGCGAGCGCAGCAGCCGGAAAGGTCCGAAATGCAGGGCGCCTTCGATGGCCGGCATGAGTACTTCAGTCATGGAATGCGCAGCCTACATCCATCCAGGCTTCGCTTTCCTTACGCGTCCGTGCCTGCATGATGGCGTCCATGCATCTCTCGGAACTGCTCCAGCAATATGGCTATGCCGCCGTCTTCGTCGCGGGCCTGTTCGAGGGCGAGACCATCCTCATGCTCGGCGCCTTTGCCGTGCATCAAGGGTATCTCTCGCTGGTGCCGCTGATCGCCTGCGGGGCGGCGGCGGCCTTCGTCACCGACCAGTTCTACTTCCACCTCGGACGCCGCAAGGGCGTGGACCTGCTGGCCAGCCGCCCAAAGCTCCGGGCCCACATGGAACGTGTCGACGGGTTCGTTTCGCGTCATCCTGTCGCGACGATCTTCCTCATGCGGTTTGCGTGGGGATTGCGCATCGCGCTGCCGGCCACGCTGGGCATGGGCAGGATGTCAGCGGCGCTCTATGCGGCGCTCGGTGCGGTGGCGGCAGTCGTCTGGGCGACCGTGGTGAGCCTGTTCGGCGTGAAGCTCACAAGCTGGATCCACGCGGCGGTCGGCCACTTGCGACCGTACGAGCATGATCTGATCGTGGCGGCGCTGGTCATCACGCTGGCGATCGCGCTGCTCAGGCAGTGGCGGTCCCGGCGCTGAGCCGCGCCACCGCACCGGTTCAATCGCGGATTTCGAGGGAGCGGTTGACTCGCAGCGCAACGAGCGTGCAGACCGCGCCCGACAAAAGGTAGAGGCTCACGTAGCCCAGCCCGAAGTTTGCGGACAAGCCCAGGGCCACCAGCGGCGCGAAAGCGGCGCCGAGCAGCCAGGCCAGGTCGGAGGTCAGCGCGGCGCCGGTGTAGCGGTACTTCGACTCGAAGTTGGCCGTCACGGCCCCTGCGGCCTGCCCGTAGGACAACCCCAGCAGCACGAAGCCCAGCAGGATGAAGACGTCCTGGCCGAGCCGGCCGCCGTCGAGCAAGGTCGGCGCGAATCCGCTGAAGACCGCGATGAGCGCGGCGAGGCTGCCCAGCGTCTGGCGCCGGCCGACGCGGTCGGCGATGACGCCCGAAGCGACGATGCCGATGGCCGCGAGGACGGCACCGATCATCTGGATCACCAGGAATTCGGTGATGGATTGATTCGAATACAGCGTGATCCACGACAGCGGGAACACGGTGATCAGGTGGAACAGCGCATAGCTCGCCAGCGCTGCGAATGCGCCGATGACGATGTTGTAGCCCTGCGAGCGCGTCAACTCGACGACGTTGGTCGGCTGCAGTTCGCGCGCTTCGAGCAGGCGGTCGTACTCATTGGTGGACACCAGACGCAGCCGTGCGAAGAGCGCGACCACATTGATGGCAAACGCAACGTAAAAGGTGTAACGCCATCCCCAGTCCAGGAAGTCCTCGGTCGAAAGGCTGGAGTAGAGGTAGGCGAACAGCGCGCTGGCCAGGAAGAAGCCGACCGGCGCTCCCAATTGCCCCAGCATCGCGTACCAGCCGCGGCGGTTGGCCGGGGCGTTGAGTGCGAGCAGCGAAGGCAAGCCGTCCCACGAGCCGCCGAGCGCCAAGCCCTGCCCCACGCGCAGGATCGACAGCAGCACGATGGACGCAAAGCCCATGCTCGCATAGCCCGGCAGGAAGGCCATTCCGGCGGTGGAAATGCCCAGCAGGAACAAGGCGATCGTCAGCTTGGCCTCCCGCCCGAACCGGCGCTGGACGGCCATCGAAATCACGGTGCCGAAGGGGCGTGCGATGAACGCGAACGAGAAGATCGTGAAGGCGAAGAGCGTGCCTTCGAGGCGGTTCTCGAAGGGGAAGAACACCGCCGGGAAGACCAGGACCGAAGCGATCCCGTAGACGAAGAAGTCGAAGTATTCGGAGGCGCGGCCGATGACCACGCCGACGGCGATCTCCGAAGGGGTGACGTGCGAATGATCCGCGTCGCCCTCGGGGCCTTCGTGGAGAGTTTCGTGCAGCGGGGATTCGGTGCTGGAGGGACTGATGCCGGACATCATCATTTCTACTGTGGTTCGTGTGTCATCTGTACATGACGAGCGTCTCACTGAATGAAGATTGCCGCCATAGGACAAAACGTCCAATATCCGGCACGGGCCAAAACAAGTAGATTGTGGTCTCTTTGCGCTCCCTACGCTCATTCTTCGGCATGCCTCCCCTCAAGAACCTTCGCGGACTGCTCCTGCTCCCGCTCGCCCTGTTGGCGGGCTGCAACACGGTGGTGCTGAACGCGTCCGGCGACGTCGCCCGCCAGCAGGGCAACCTGATCGTCATTTCCACCGTGCTGATGCTGCTGATCATCGTGCCAGTGATAGGACTGATCGTCTTCTTTTCATGGAAGTACCGGCAGTCCAACAAGCAAACCACCTATTCACCGGACTGGGACCACTCCACCGAGCTGGAACTGGCCATCTGGGCAGCGCCGCTGCTGATCATCATCGCCCTCGGCGCGATCACCTGGATCAGCACGCACACGCTGGACCCCTACCGGCCGCTGCGACGCATCGACGTTCAACGCCCCGTGCCGGAAGGAACCAAGCCCCTGACCGTCGAAGTGGTCGCGCTCGACTGGAAGTGGCTGTTCATCTATCCCGAGCAAGGCATCGCCACCGTCAACGAACTGGCCGCGCCGGTGGACCGGCCGATCGTCTTCAAGATCACGGCTTCGTCGGTCATGAATTCGTTCTTCATCCCGGCGCTGGCGGGGCAGATCTACGCCATGCCCGCCATGGAGACCAAGCTCAATGCCGTCATCAACGAGCCGGGCGAATTCGAGGGCTTTTCCGCCAACTACAGCGGTGCAGGCTTTTCAGGCATGCGCTTCAAGTTTCACGGACTGGCCAACGCCGACTTCGACCAGTGGGTGCAAAAAGCCAAATCGGGCGGCGACGAGTTGACGCGCGAGCGCTACATGGAACTCGAGCGCCCCAGCGAACGCGACCCGGTGCGCCGATTCGGGACCGTCGCTCCCGACCTCTACGACGCGATCCTCAACCGCTGCGTCGACCGCAACAAGATGTGCGTGAAGCACATGGCGGCCATCGATGCGAATGGCGGTGTGGGCGGCGCAGTCGGTGCCTACAACATCACGACGAAGCCCTGGCAGGCTGACCAGAAGAATTCTCCGATCCGAACCTATGTCACGGCAATGTGCACGGTCGACGATCCCGCCGGCATGTCCATTCCGCGTACCAACCTTCGCATCCAAGAGTAAAGATGCCTGACCATCCTGAACTGACGAAGCTCATCTTCGGCCGCCTCTCCTGGGAGGCGATTCCGTTTCACGAGCCGATCCTTCTCGCGACCTTCATTGCCGTCATCCTTGGCGGCATGGCGCTCCTTGGCGCCATCACCTATTTCCGGGTGTGGGGCACTCTGTGGCGCGACTGGATCACCAGCATCGACCACAAGAAGATCGGCATCATGTACATCATCCTCGGGCTGGTGATGCTGCTGCGCGGCTTCGCCGACGCGATCATGATGCGTGCCCAGCAGGCCGTCGCCTTCGGCGGCGAAGCTGGCTTCCTGCCGCCGCACCACTATGACCAGATCTTCACCGCGCACGGCGTGATCATGATCTTCTTCGTGGCGATGCCGCTCGTCACGGGCCTGATGAACTACGTCGTGCCGCTGCAGATCGGCGCACGCGACGTGGCCTTCCCCTTCCTGAACAACTTCAGCTTCTGGATGACCACCTTCGGCGCCGGGCTGGTGATGGCGTCGCTGTTCGTCGGCGAGTTCGCCCGCACCGGATGGCTGGCCTATCCGCCGCTGTCCGGAATCGAATTCAGTCCGGACGTAGGGGTCGACTACTACATCTGGTCCCTGCAGATTGCGGGGGTGGGCACGCTGCTCTCCGGCGTCAACCTGATCGCGACCATCGTGAAGATGCGCGCCCCGGGCATGACGCTGATGAAGATGCCGGTGTTCACCTGGACCGCGCTCGCCACCAACATCCTGATCGTCGCCGCCTTCCCGGTGCTGACCGCCGTGCTCGCGCTGCTGTCGCTGGACCGCTACGTCGGCACGAACTTCTTCACCAACGATCTTGGCGGCAACGCCATGATGTACGTCAACCTGATCTGGATCTGGGGCCACCCGGAGGTCTACATCCTGATCCTTCCGGCCTTCGGCATCTTCTCCGAAGTGGTGGCGACCTTCTGCGGCAAGCGGCTCTTCGGCTACGCGTCGATGGTCTACGCCACGCTGGTGATCACCATCCTCTCGTACCTCGTCTGGCTGCACCACTTCTTCACGATGGGCTCCGGTGCCAGCGTGAACTCGTTCTTCGGCATCACGACGATGATCATCTCGATCCCGACGGGCGCGAAGATCTTCAACTGGCTGTTCACCATGTACAAGGGCCGCATCCGCTTCGAGCTGCCCATGATGTGGACGATCGCCTTCATGATCACATTCGTGATCGGTGGCATGACCGGCGTGCTGCTGGCGGTCCCGCCGGCCGACTTCGTGCTCCACAACAGCCTCTTCCTGATCGCGCACTTCCACAACGTGATCATCGGTGGTGTGCTGTTCGGCATGCTGGCCGGCATCACCTACTGGTTCCCGAAGGCCTTCGGCTACAAGCTCGATCCGTTCTGGGGCAAGTGCTCGTTCTGGTTCTGGGTCGTCGGCTTCTACTTCGCATTCATGCCGCTCTATGTGCTCGGCCTGATGGGCGTCACGCGCCGCGTGAGCCACTTCGAAGACCCCTCGCTGCAGATCTGGTTCCAGATCGCCGCCTTCGGCGCCGTGCTGATTGCGCTGGGCATCGCGTCGATGATCATCCAGTTCGTGGTGAGCTACATCCGCCGCGACCAGCTGCGCGACTTCACGGGCGACCCGTGGGATGGCCGCACGCTCGAGTGGTCGACGTCTTCGCCGCCGCCCGCATACAACTTCGCCTTCACGCCGCGCGTGCACGACAACGATGCCTGGGCCGACATGAAGAAGCACCACTATGTGCGCCCCGAGGAAGGCTTCATCCCGATCCACATGCCGAAGAACACTGGCGCGGGCTTCATCATTGCCGCGCTGGCCGCGGTCTGCGGCTTCGCCCTGATCTGGCAAATGTGGATCTTTGCAGGCGTCGGCTTCTTCGCGATGCTGGCCGCCATCATCACCCATACCTTCAACTACAAGCGCGACTACCACGTCCCGGCGGACGAGGTCGTTCGCACCGAAGGCGCTCGCACTCGCCTTTTGGCCGCCCATGTCTGACGTCACCGCCCTTTCAACGCCCGGCGCGATCAGCGCCAACCCGAGCGCCCGCTACTACGTGAGCGGCGAGCACCATCCCGAGAACGGCACGATGCTCGGGTTCTGGCTCTACCTGATGAGCGACTGCCTCGTCTTCGCCTGCCTGTTCGCCATCTATGGCGTGCTGGGGCGCAGTTTCGCGGCAGGGCCTTCCGGCGCCGACCTGTTCGACCTGCGGCTGATCGCGCTCAATACTTCCCTCCTGCTGCTGTCGTCGATCACCTACGGCTTCGCAATGCTGGAAATGCAGCGCGACAAGGTGCGGGGCACCATGATCTGGCTAATCGTCACCGGCCTTCTGGGCGCCGGCTTCATCGGCATCGAGCTCTTTGAATTCGCGCACCTGATCCATGAAGGCGCCGGACCGCAACGCAGCGCGTTCCTGTCCTCGTTCTTCGCACTGGTGGCCACGCACGGCCTGCACGTGACCTTCGGCATCGTCTGGATCATCGTGCTGATGGCCCAGGTGGCAAAGCACGGCTTCATCGCAGCGAACCGCCGTCGCCTGATGTGCCTCTCGATGTTCTGGCACTTTCTGGACGTGGTCTGGATCGGCGTCTTCACCTTCGTCTACCTGATGGGAGTGCTGCCATGAGCGCGCATACCGATACTCCAGCCCATGGCGCCCATCACGGTGCGCACGACGACCACCACGGCCACGACGACGGCGCCCCGCACGCCACCTTCAAGGGTTACATGACGGGCTTCGTGCTGTCGGTGATCCTGACGGCCATTCCGTTCTGGCTGGTGATGGGCAATGTGTTCGACAAGTCCAGCACCACGGCGATGGTCATCCTCGGCTTCGCGGTCGTGCAGATCCTCGTGCACATGATTTACTTCCTGCACATGAACGCCAAGTCCGAGCACGGCTGGACGATGCTGGCGCTGATCTTCACGATCGTGGTGGTCGTCATCACCCTGAGCGGCTCGTTGTGGGTCATGTATCACATGAACCACAACATGATGCCGGGCATGATGCACGACATGCACAAGGTGCCTTGACCCAGCCCCGCTCCAGCGCCGTCCTCGCCGCGCTGGCGCTCTGCGCCCTTCTCGCCTTCGCGGGATTCGTGGCGTTGGGCATCTGGCAGGTCGAGCGTCGGGCCTGGAAGCTCGACCTCATCGCCCGAATCGACCAGCGCGTGCACGCACCGGCCGTCGCGCCGCCCACGACCGACCGATGGCCGAAGCTCAATGCAACCGATGACGCGTATCGGCGCGTGCGCGCCACCGGCACCTTTCTCCACGATCGCGAAACGCTCGTTCAGGCCACGACCGAACTCGGCGCCGGGTACTGGGTCCTGACGCCGCTGCGCATGACCGACGGCAGCATCATGCTGATCAACCGCGGCTTCGTGCCGCCCGAGGCGCGGGATCGCGCGGCACGCGGTGCGGCCGACCCCGAAGGCGAGTCCACGGTCACCGGACTGCTTCGAATCACCGAGCCGGGCGGCAGCTTCCTGCGGCGCAACGATCCGACCGCCGACCGCTGGTATTCGCGCGATGTCCAGGCCATCGCGGCGGTTCGCGGCCTGAGCGGCGTCGCGCCCTATTTCGTGGATGCCGAAGCCGCCCCGTCGCGCCCCGGCACAGGCGCAGCGAACGTCCCGCGCACCTGGCCGGTCGGCGGCTTGACGGTCATCAGCTTTGCCAATAACCATCTGGTCTACGCATTCACCTGGTTTGCCCTGGCCCTGATGGTCGCCGCAGCCGCCTGGTACGTGGGGCGCGACGAGCGACGCGTGCGGCAGGGGCGCATGAACGAAGATGCCGGGCATGACTGAAGTCACTGTGATCGCTCCCGGCTCGCCCTCCGACCGGGCCGAAACCGTGAGCCACGGCGACGCGACCGGCCTCAAGAACATGCAGCAGCTCATCCAGCTGCGATGGATTGCCGTGGTCGGGCAGATCGCCACCATCCTCGTCGTTCATTTCGGCTTCGGGATCAGGCTGCCGCTCGACCAGATGCTGGCCGTGCTGGCATGCCTCGCCGCCTTCAACGCGGCGAGCCAGTTCCGCTGGCGCATCCACCGCGACGTGTCCAACACCGAGCTGTTCGTCGCGCTGCTGGTCGACGTGGCCATGCTCACCGCCCAGCTCTACCTCAGCGGCGGCGCAACGAACCCGTTCGTCTTTCTCTATCTGCTTCAGGTCATCCTGGCTGCGGTGTTGCTGGAGGCCTGGTCGACGTGGACGATGGTGGGCGTCACCACCGCCTGCTTCGCCGGGCTGGCCCTGTTCTCGGGACCGCTCTCGATTCCGCTCAACCATGACCGCGGCCTGCTCAGCCCCTACATCCTGGGCGTGCTGATCTGCTTTGCGCTCATTGCGGCCCTGCTGGTGGTCTTCATCACGCGGATCAGCCGCAACCTCCGCGGTCGCGATGCGCGCCTGGCCGCGCTTCGCCAGCGCGCCGCCGAGGAGGAACACATCGTGCGCATGGGCCTGCTCGCCTCGGGCGCCGCGCACGAACTCGGCACGCCGCTCGCCACGCTGGCGGTGATCCTCGGCGACTGGCAGCACCTGCCTCACTTCACTTCCGACCCCGAACTACTGGCCGAGGTCAGCGAGATGGAAGCGCAGGTGCAGCGCTGCAAGAGCATCCTGAGCGGCATCCTGCTGTCGGCAGGCGAGGCGCGAGGCGAGAACTCGGTCGAGACGACCGTCAGTACCTTCCTCGACGACCTGGTCGACGAGTGGCGCGATACGCGCCCCGTGACGTCCTTCACCTACGAGAACCGGTTCGGCCACGACCTGCCCATGGTTTCCGATTCGGCGCTGAAGCAGATGATCTGCAACGTGCTCGACAATGCCCTGGAAGCCTCTCCACGTTGGGTGGCCCTCGAAGCGGCACACGACGGCGACGACCTGACCCTGACGGTCAGCGACCGCGGGCCCGGTTTCGCGCTCGGAATGCTCGCGCAGTTCGGCAAGCCCTATCAGTCGACCAAAGGCCGGCCCGGCGCCGGGCTGGGTTTGTTCCTCGTCGTCAACGTCGCGCGCACGCTCGGTGGCAGGGTCGAGGCGCGCAACCGGCCGGAAGGCGGCGCGGTCGTGACGCTCACGCTGCCGCTGGCCGCCATCACCCTCGAAGAGGATGAGGACGACGAATTGGAAGACGAAGGACATGGAAGCTGAACGCCTGCTGCTGATCGTCGAGGACGACGCGGCTTTCGCGCGGACGCTCGGACGCTCATTCGAACGTCGCGGCTATACCGTGATGCTCGCCGCGAACCTGGACCAAGTGTCGACGCTCCTGAAGGAGCACTCGCCCGGCTATGCGGTGGTCGATCTCAAGCTCAACGGTGACGCTTCGGGGCTCGCGTGCGTCCAGACGCTCAACCAGCACGACCCGGCGATGCTCATCGTGGTGCTCACCGGCTTCGCCAGCATCGCCACCGCGGTCGAGGCCATCAAGCTCGGCGCCTGCCACTACCTCGCAAAGCCGTCGAACACCGACGACATCGAGGCGGCCTTCGGCCGGGCCGAAGGCAGTACGGAAGTCGAACTGACGAACCGCTCCACGTCGATCAAGACGCTCGAGTGGGAACGCATCCACGAAACGCTCGCGGAAACCGGCTTCAATATTTCGGAGACGGCGCGCAGGCTGGGGATGCACCGCCGCACGCTGGCGCGCAAGCTGGTCAAGCAGCGCGTCAAGTAGGCGTCAAGGCGGCGTCAGACCGTCCGCGTGACATCGCGTCCGTCGGCCTGCGCCAGCAACCGCGCCGTGGCTTGGGCCGCCATTTCCATGCGCCTCACGTCGCGCTCGTCGAGGTCGTCGCGCGGCTCGAAGCTGAAGCCGCACAGCACACCGTACAAGCTTCCGTCCGAGAACCTCACCGGCACGCCAATATGGGCGCCCAGGGCCTCGTAGTAATCGGGAAGGCCATTCGCGACCCGCACGCGTTTGACGTCGGGCACCAGGCAAGGCATTCGGCCATCGACGATCCGCTGGCAGATGCTTTCGGTGAGAGGGTGGAAATCCCCTGGCCGGATGATGGCCTCCAGGGCCTTTGCGGAGATCTGCCGGAACACGCGGTTCTGATCCACGAACTCGCCCACGAATACCACCTCGAGGTTGAGCTGCTCGCGCACCACGCGCAGAAGGCTTCCGATGCAGCGCTCGGTGAAACTGCCGTCCATCCCGATGCTGGTCTCCGCGGTGATCGTGGCGATCCGGGATGCCCAATCGTCCAGGCCGTCGTGCTCGCCTTGGGTTGCTTTGCTCGTCAAAACTGTTGATCCTCCGGAGCCATCGTACGACAGAGTGTTTGCGCCATTGCGAGCCCGGCAGCTCCGCACCACAATTTCCGGGCGCCGCCACGGCAAGCCCTGCCGGGGCGCGCACTCACCGGACGCGACCATGCATCATTCATTCGGTGCGCTTTGCAGTGCGTTGGTCGGGCTGAGCATGGCCGGCATCGCCGCAGACACCTCGGCGGAGACACAGCCACCGGGATTTGCCAGCGTGGCGATCATCGGGACCTATCGCACCGCCATGCCGGCGAGGAACCAATACACGCTGCTTTCCATATACCGTCAGGAATCGGCAGGGGGCCCGCCCGCCGGGATCGCCACCTTTGGCTGGCTGGACACCGGCGAGGTGCTGCTGGTCCAGTACACGGAGTACGTGCCCTCGATCACGCAAGCGATGTCGCGCCGCAGTGTGATGACGCCGGAGCCGCAGCCGCTGGACATCAAGACCGCGCCGCGCTACGTGATGGTCTGCGCGTGGCCGCTGGACACCAGGAGGGCACCCGGCAAGCCGATCGCCGTCTACGGCGAGCGGGACGACGCCAATGCGCAGATCGACACCTCGCCGAATTCCACCCTCACGACCCTGATGTGGGCTCCAGTCCCGGCCGCGCGCGCGGCCAGGAATTTCGCTGCGAGGGACTACTGTGGCGAGATCGCGCGCGAGAAGAAATCTTCGGTTCCCGCGTGGCTGATCGATGCCAGGGAATAGCGGCACTCGGCAGATGCGGGCTCGTTACGCTGGATCGCCCACTTGAAGGAACACCATGGCCGAGCTTCCCACTCCACCGCGGCGCCGCGTCGCGCTCATCGCCCACGACGGCAAAAAGACGGCGATGGTGGCTCTTGCACACGAATTCGAATCCCTGCTCCGCCAGTGCGAACTCTGCGCCACGGGCACGACGGGTGCGCGGCTGGCTTCCGAGGTGGGCCTCACGGTCGAGCGCCTGTTGAGCGGACCGCAAGGAGGCGACCTGCAGATCGGCGCGCGGCTCGCCACGGGCGGCATCGATGTCGTCATCTTCCTGCGCGACCCGATGACGGCGCAGCCGCACGAGCCGGACATCAACGCCCTCGTGCGGGCATGCGACGTCCACGACGTGCCTTGCGCGACGAACGTGGCGGGCGCGCGCCTGGTGCTCCGGCAGCTCGAGGCCGAGAAGCGCTGACCCGTCGCTAAGCGAACCGGGCCTGGCCCTGTTCCTGGAACAACGGCGTGACCGTTGCGAGGTTTGCCGGCGCGCGCACCTGCAGCGGCGCCTCGCTCAAGCCCTGGCTGACCAACCCGCGCTGCGCCGCCACGATGACGGCATGCGTGCGCGTTGTCGCATCGAGCTTTTCGAGAATTCCCTTGACGTGCACCTTGACGGTGCCGACGGCAATGCCGAGTTCCTTGGCGATCGCCTTGTTGCACGAGCCTGTCGTCAGCAAGTTCAGCACTTGCGTTTCCCGCGTGGTAAGCCGCTCGCGGGTGAGGCTGTCTGCGATTCGCCGCGAGACGGAGTGGGCCAGATAGCGCTGCCCCTGGCTCAGGGCGGTCACGCCATCGATCAGTTCGTCGATCTGGCAGCCCTGCAGGAGATAGCCGTGGATGCCGGCGTTGATGGCCGAGCGGATCTCCCACTCGCGATCGATCGGTGTGACAACCATGACCTTGGCGCCACGGTTGCGCCGCTCGCCCTTCGCTGCCTTGGTATCGGCCAGGAATGCAAGGCCGCTGCGATAGTCCGCGACGACCACATCGGGCATCACTACCCCTTCGGCCGAATGGATGGCGCCCTCTGCGGTCACGGCCAACCCGGGCCGGTTGCCCAGAATCGCGACCAGGCCGGCGGACATGACGGGATCCTCATGAATCACGAAAACCCGGATGGATTCGATCGTCGGCATGCTTTTTCCTCTCATCGGGCTGCGGCGGGATGGAAATGATCAGCGCGCGGGCACCGCGGAACAAATTAAGTGGTGTGAATCCTTGTGACGCGCGGGCCTCCCTTTGGAGGTAGTCGGCTGGGCCCCTTCAGGCAGTGTCGAAAGCACCGCCGCCCTTGAACACTCTGGGCACCCGCGCAATGATCCGCGGCGGCGAACGCGTGCGCCGCCTGCCACTGGCCTTCAAATTGCTTTCCCAGCCAGCCTTCCAACCAAGGAGCGAATCCATGATCTACGGCTTGACCCCTCTTGGCATCGTCCACACAGTCATCAGCCTTGTGGCGGTGGTGGCCGGGCTCATCGCGCTCGCGCGCTACAAGGAAATTGCGCTCGCCACGCGCACGGGACGGGTCTATGTGATCGCCACCGTGCTCACCTGCCTGACGGGTTTCGGCATCTTCCAGCACGGAGGCTTCGGCGTGCCGCACGTGCTGGGCATCGTGACGCTCGGGGTGCTGGGAACGGCGATGTTGGCGGAACGATCGCAGACCTTCGGCAAGCTGTCGACCTACGTGGCGGTGGTCTGCTATTCGCTGACCTTCTTCTTCCACATGATCCCCGGTGTGACCGAGACGGCGACCCGCCTGCCGCTGGGCGCGCCCCTGGTGGCGGATCGGGATGCATCGCCAGCCCTGCAAGGGACGATCGGCGCGCTGTTCATCGTGTTCCTGATCGGCGCGACGGTGCAGGTGCTGCGTGTGCGCGCAACGCGCCAGCGCGGTGCGCTGGACGGCCTGCGGATGCTGGGCTGATTACCGCGTCAGAGCGCCCGCAACGTACTTGAGGCCGACAACGAGCGCCACGGCGAGTACTGCGAGAAACACGAGCCGGCCCCAGCGCACCCCCGGCTGGCCCGCAAGGTCGGCGAGATCCGTCCGCTGCAACCCGGAAAACGAAGTGGAATCCGGCTTGTCTCGCGCCCAATCGTGGAAATTATCTCTGTCGGTATTCATGTAGTACATTTTAACTACACTTACACCAATTCTTACAAGAGATCGCGTCGGCGTCGACAGCCACACAAGCGACGCAACACTACACAAGATTTCGCCTCGCCATTACCGGGCGTTCACACGGCGCAAGCAGCATGGAGTCTCCTTACAGACAGGAGAGCCGCCATGAAAAAGATTGCCTTCGCCCTCGGCACCGTTGCACTGCTGTCGCTGACCACGCTCAGCGCCCCGGTACTGGCACAGCCCTATTCGGGCCGCGTCATCGTCGTCCCGGCCCCGCCTCCACCACCGGCGCGCGGCTACGTCGTGACACCCGGCTACGGCTACGCGCAACCCGGCTACGCGCCTCGCGGGCAGGGCTACTACGGACGCGACGGCCGATGGGACCGCCGCGGCTACGGCGATCGAGACCGTGACGGCGTCCCCAACCGCTATGACCGCGACCGCGATGGCGACGGCGTCCCCAACCGCTACGACTACCGTCCGGACAACCCCTACCGCTACTGAGTTCCGGCGCAGTCCAGAGCGCATGTGGACGCCGTCCAGTATCTCTGCTAAGGTTTGTGGATGCCGTACACAAACTAGGAGAGATCCATGCTCCTCGACGACAAGTGCGCCGTGATCTACGGCGCCGGCGGCGCCATCGGCGGTGCGGTCGCCCGGGCCTTTGCCCGTGAAGGCGCCAAGGTGTTCCTCGCCGGCCGCACCCCGTCGAGACTGGAGGCGGTGGCCGCCGACATCGTTGCCGCCGGAGGGCTGGCCGAAGCCACCGCGTTGAACGCCCTCGATGCCCCCGCCGTCGAACGCCATGCCGATGGCGTGGCTCGCAAAGCCGACGGCATCGACATCGCACTGAACGCCATCGGTGTCGCTCACGTCCAGGGCACGCCCTTTGCGGACTTGTCGCTCGAGGACTACGAATTCCCCATCGCGACCTACACGCGCACCAACTTCATCACCGCCAAGGCCGTCGCCCGGCATATGGCGAAGAAGGGATCGGGCGTGATCCTCACGCTCTCCACGCCGGGGGCGCGGCTCCCGGGTCCCGGGTACATGGGCAATTGCGTCGCCAGCGCGTCCATCGAAGCCATGTCGCGCCACTTGGCCGGCGAACTCGGCGCGCAGGGCATCCGGGTGGTGTGCATCCGGCCGCACGCCATCCCTGAAGCCGCGGCAGCGGGTTCGCACACGCGAGCCGTTTTCAAGCCCATGGCGGACCGCGCCGGCGTGAGCATCGAACAGATGCTGGCGGGCGCAACCGGCGACACGCTGCTGAAGAGGCTGCCCACGCTGGACGAAGTCGCGAACACGGCCGTCTTCCTCGCCTCCGGCTACGCAGGTGCCATCACGGGCACGGTCGCCAACCTCAGCTGCGGCTTCCTGGTGGATTGAGTGTGATGACGCATCGCTGGCTCGTCCCCGGCGTGCTGAGGATCGTGCTCGACCCCACGATCGTGAACCTCGCGCTGCCCACCTGAATCCGGCAGAAACGTAGGCGTTGGCCTACAGAAATTCCGCCCGCACGCGCCCACCATCAAGGCATGAAAAATCCGATCAAACTCGTCATCGACGAGCCGGCGCCCGGGTCTTTTCTCTGGACGCTGCTCGAAACCGACGCCTGCGGCGTGCCTCGAAAGGTCGTGAGAGCGGCCGAATACGGGGCAGACACCTACGAGGCGGCACTGGCGGCCGGCACCCGGATGATGGACGCCGAAATCCGCAAGAACATCAGTGCCCCGTCAGAGCGGGACAGCGTGTCGAGCTAGGCCAGGTGCGTCTTCAGCGGCACGGCCGGATCGGCCGCGACCGCAGGGTCCGGGCTGCGACCCGCTTCCAGTAACTTGCGGCTCATCATGTGGTCGACCGGTGCATTCACGGATTCGACACAGCGAAGCTGTCCGTCGACGTAATGCAGCAGCGAGAACGATGCCGCATTGGCGCCGGAGCGCCTGACGGTCACGGCACCCGCCGTGCCTTCGGGCGGCACCAGCCCGGCCATCTGGAGCCGCAGCCCGCCCTGATCCGACCAGAACCACGGCAACGCGTCATGCGGTCGCGACGCACCGGTGAGCGTCGCCACCGCGGTGCGCGCCTGGTCGTTCGCGTTCTGCACCGATTCGAGCCGCAGCGGCTGGCCCGCGCGCCGATCCGGAAAGCGCGTGCAATCGCCGACGGCCAGGATGGCCTCGTCACTGGTCTGCATGTAGGCGTCGACCACGATGCCATCCACGCACTCGAGGCCCGCCGCCTGTGCCAGCGCCGTCTCGGGCACTGCGCCGATGCCGAGCAGCAGCAGGTCGATGGGTTGCGGTTGCCCGTTCACCTCGATCGCCGCCAGCCGCGTGCCGTCGATCTTCATGACCCCACACTGCACGCCGACGCGCACATCCATTCCGGCGGCACGGTGGGTGGCGAGCACATGGGCGGACAGGTCCGGCGACACGGCGCGGCTCAACAGGCGAGGCGCGCTTTCCAGCACGAGCACCTGCTTGCCAAGCGCCAGCGCTGTAGCCGCCACTTCGAGCCCGATGAAGCCACCGCCCAGAACCGTGACGTGCTGCGCCGCAATGAGTTGTGCACGCAGCCGCGTCGCTTCGTCGACGGCGCGCACCAGGGCCACGTTCTCGAGCCCCGCCAGCGCGGCGAGCTGACGTGCCCGCGTGCCGGTCGCGAGCACCAGCCGCTCCCAGCCGAGCACCTTGCCTGAGCGCAGCGTGACGGTGTGCATCGCCCGATCGATGGACACCGCCGGATCGCCCATGTGCATGGTGATGCCCGATTCGCCGTACCACGTCTCGGCTTTGTGCGACTGCGGCGTCTCGTCTGGGCTCTTCAGGAAGGTCTTGGAAAGTGGCGGGCGGTGATAAGGAATGGCCGCCTCTTCGCAGACCAGGTGCACGCGCGCGCCCTGCCCCGCTTCCACGAGGCCGGCGCACAGTTGCGCGGCCGCATGGCCGCCGCCGATGATGACGATGTTCGAGTTCATGAAAGTATTCCGTCGCTGTCGGTGATCCCCACAATGTCGGGATTGAGCCCGCCACTGTAGCCTCAAGGACCACGTCGGCGCCCACGGACAAACCACAGAGGCAAGCAGATGAAGATTCGCATCATTGGCGGCGGCCCCGCCGGCCTTTTCTACGCCTATCTGATGAAGCGCGACGATCCGTCGCACGACATCCGCGTCTACGAACGCGACCCGGAAAGCGCCACCTACGGCTGGGGTGTGGTCTTCTCCGACGTGGCGCTCGCCTTCGTGCGCGACCTCGCGCCGGAACTGTACGAATCGATGACGCACAATCAGGAGGTGTTCGACGAGATGGCCGTCATCCACCAGGGCGTGCACGTCACGCTCGCGCACAACACCTTCCACCGCATGGCGCGCATCGACTTGCTCAAGGCGCTGCACGCGCATTGCCGCGAGGTAGGCGTGGTCATCGAGTTCGAGCAGCGCTGCGACGATGTCACGGCCTTCGCCGACGCGGACCTGATCGTCGCAGCCGACGGCGCCAACAGCGCCATCCGCACTCGCTACAAGGAACACTTCGGGCCGACGCTCGACGAGCGACCGAACCTGCTGGCGTGGTACGGCACCACGCAACTCTTCGACCCGCTCTCGCTCATCTTCCGGCAGAACCCCGACGGGCTGGCGATCGCCCACACTTACCGCTACAGCCGCACGCACAGCACCTTCCTGGTCGAAGTCGACCCGGCCACCTTCCACCGATCGGGCCTCGACCGAATGAGCGAAGCACAGAGCCTCGCATGGTGCGAAAAGGTGTTTGCCGATGACCTGCAGGGCCACAAGCTGCTGTCCAACAAGTCGAACTGGTTCCGCTACACCATCGTCAAGAACCGCAGCTGGCACTACACGAACATCGTGCTGATCGGCGATGCGCTGCGCACCGGCCACCCGTCGGTCGGGTCGGGCACGCGCCTCGCCATGCAGGATTCGATCGCGCTCTTCGACGCCTGCAAGACCTGCGGCGCGGATGTGCCGAAGATGCTCGAAGAATTCGTGCGCATCCGCCAGCCCGGCTCCGACTCGCTGCAGAAGGCCGCGATCAAGAGCACCGAGTGGTACGAGAACCTCGGGCCCAAGCTGCCACTGGATCCGATCTCCTTCGCCTACGACTACGTCACGCGCAGCGGCCGCGTCGACCATGCGGACGTGCGCAAGCGCGACCCCGAGCTTGCGGCCGCCTACGAGAAGCTGCACCCGGAACTAGCGTTTTGACCTGGAAGGAATCCACCATGCTCGAAGGCTGCGTTCCCTGGCCCGCCGAAGCGGCCCAAAAATTCCGCCAACTCGGCCTGTGGGAGGACCTCACGGTGGCCGAGATGGTCGAGCGCACGATGCGTGCGGCGCCAGAGAAGACCGCGTTGGTCTTCAACGACCGCCGCATCAGCTATGCAGAACTGGTGCGCAGTTCCAGGCAACTCGCGATGGCCCTGCTCGACCTGGGCTTGAAGCCGCGCGACCGCGTGGTGGTGCAGTTGCCGAACGTGCCGGAGTTCGTCATTGCGTATCTGGCTCTCAACTGGATGGGCGCGATCCCGGTGATGGCGCTGCGCGCGCACCGGCATGCCGAGGTGCGCCATTTCATCCGTGCCTCCGGCGCGACCGCCTACCTGGTGCCCGACGTCGTCGGCAACTTCGACTACCGGCCGATGGCTGCGGAAATGGCTGCGGAGTTTCCCTTCCTGCGCCACGTGATCGTTGCGGGCGAGCCGGCGCCGGGACAGCGTGCACTGGATCCGTTGATCGACGGCGGCGTGGGCGAAGACGACCAGTCCACGGCGAGACTGCTCGCCGCACGCCCCGCCCCCGATGAAGTGTCGACCATGTTGCTCTCCGGCGGCACGACCTCGGTGTCGAAGCTGATCCCCCGCACGCACAACGACTACGTGCTCAACGCCCGCCTCTGCGCGCAGGCGGCGGGCTTCGACCGCGAAACGGTCTTCATGGCCATCCTGCCGCTGGGCCACAACTACAACCTCGCGTCGCCGGGCCTGCTAGGCACCTTCTACGCGGGCGGCACCGTGGTGATTGCCGCGGGCACCGACATGGAGGCCACTTTCGCATCCGTCGAGCGCGAGCGCGTATCGGCCATCGCGAGCGTGGTCCCGCTCATTTCCAACTGGCTCAACAGCGACGTGCCGAAGCGCTTCGATCTCTCGTCGCTCAAGGTCGTGCAGAACGGCGGCGCACGGCTGGCGCCCGAGTTGCGCACGCGCCTGCGCGAACAGTTCGGCTGCACGCCGCAGGAGATCTATGGCACCGCCGAAGGCCTGATCAACATGACGCGGCTCGACGACCCGAACGAGCTCCTGCTCGAAAGCTCGGGTGCGCCCGTGAGCGAACTCGACGAGATCAAGGTGCTGGACGACAACGACCGCGAAGTACCCGACGGCGAGACCGGCGAACTGGTGACGCGCGGACCCTACACCATCCGCGGCTACTACAACGCACCCGAGAAGAACGCCGAAGCCTTCACGGCCGACGGTTTCTATCGGATGGGCGACATCGTGCGCAAACGCGGACGCTACGTGTTCACCGAAGGCCGCCGCAAGGACCTGATCAATCGCGGTGGCGAGAAGATCAGCTGCGACGAGATCGAGAACCTCATCTTCGGACTTCCCCAGGTGAAAGTCGTCGCGCTGATCGGCCTGCCCGATCCGGTCTTCGGCGAGAAGGCGTGCGCCTGCGTGATCCTGCAGCCCGGCACCACGCTGGAGTTCGATGAGCTGATTTCCTACCTGCGCCAGCAGAAGATCGCATCCTTCAAGCTGCCCGAGCGGCTGGAGATCATGGATGAATTCCCGGTGAGCCCCGTCGGCAAGATCCTCAAGCGCGAACTGCGCGACCGGCTCACCGCGTAGAGTGTGCCCATGATCGTTCTCTACCATTGCGTCAGCGCTCGCTCCTTTCGCCCGTTATGGATGCTCGAAGAGTTGGGCGCACCGTACGAGCTGCGCATGCTGCCGTTCCCGCCGCGCGCACTGCAGCGTTCGTACCTCGAGATCAATCCGCTGGGAACGGTGCCCTATCTGATCGACGGCGACACGCGCATGACGGAGTCCGCCGCGATGTGCCAATACCTCGCGCAGCGCTGCGATCCGGACAACACGCGCGGGCTCGCGGTTCGCCCGGACGAACCCGGCTTCGGCGCCTGGCTGAACTGGCTGCACCACGGCGAGGCAACGCTGACCTTCCCGCAGACCATCGTGCTTCGCTACGGGCGATTCGAGCCGGACGAGCGCAAGCTGCCGCAGGCTGCGGAGGACTACGCCAAGTGGTTCATCGCGCGCCTGCGCGGCATCGACGGCGTGCTGGCGAAGCACGAGTTCCTCTGCGCTGACCGCTTCACGGCGGCGGACATCTCGGTCGGCTATGCCCTGATGCTGGCCGGCGAGATCGGCCTGATCCCTCGCATTCCTCCCGCGGTCGCGGCCTACTGGGAGCGACTGAAACTGCGCGACGGCTACCGGCGCGCGCTGGCCTCGCAGCACGGCGCGGCGTTGACGCAGGGCGTCTCGCCGCAGTCTTCGCCGACTCCCTCGCCTTCCACGCCCGGCACTTGATTCGCTTCCATCAAGGCCCCGCCATTGACTCAACCGCCCTTGCGCCTGCATAACCGCAGGAATGGACTTCCACCACCCGCTCTTCCAGAGCCTTGCGCTGCCGCTGGTTCTCTCCTTCGCGGGTGCAGGGCTGCTGCGGGTGGGACTGGGGCCGGTCCACGGGCGGCGTTGGGCTTCGGCCAGCGTCGGGGTCGCGATCGTCGTCGGATCGGTATGGATCCTGGGCTGGGACATGTGGCCCCGCACGCTGACGGAAGAACTGCCCTGGATCTATATGGCCGCCGCCTTGCTGGGTCTCGGCCTGGAAGCCATGCGCGCCGCCCCCCGGACCACCTGGCTCGCGACCTGCGCCCTCTGGACGCTCGTGCTCGCGGGATTGAGCGACCAGCCGCTCGCAGTGCAGGCGTTGACCTGGCTGGTCGGCGTTGCGGTGATCGCTGCGGTGCTGGGGCAATCCGAGGAGAGCGCCCACGCACCGGCGAGCCTCGTCGTCGCCGGACTTGGACTGGCAGCGGTCGCCCTCATCAACGGCTCGGCGCTCCTGTTCGAGCTGAGCCTGTCGATCTCCGCCGCAGTCGCGGGCTGTGCACTGTGGGTCTGGCCCACGGCCCGCATCGCCTTCGGCGCCTGCGGTGCCGTGGTCTCGGTGATCGCCTGGCTATCCTTGGCGGAAGGCATCGCATTGCTGTCACCTGTGCGGCCTGTCGTGCTGTTGTTGCTCGCTTGCGCCTTCCTGTCGGGACCGATCGTGCAATGGGCGGCCCGATGGTTTCGAAGTCCGCAGCCCCATGCATCGCGGCGCAACTGGCGCGGTGCATTGATCATCGCGGTGCTGGCCGCGATCTGGGTGACCGGCGCCGTGGCGCTGGCGCTGCGCGACGATGCCAAGGCACCGGCCGGCAGCCTCGACGACCCCTACTACACGCCACGCTGGTAGACGTGGCGAGACACGCAGATCGACTTCCATGATGCCCAACCCCTCCTCGATCCCGGGCATCGATGCCCTGTGGCCTCTGTGTCTGGACATCGTTGCGCAACGCCGCGGGCACGCTGCACCGCAGCAATGGGACGCGCACTCGCCCCTGGCCTGGGATGCATCGCAGGGTTTTGCCTTGCGCGGCGTGTGGGACGACGGCGCAGTCGAGTTGTTCGACCTGCTCAAGCCCGTGCTGGACCGCCCGCGCAAGAGCAAGCCCTGGCTGATCGGCCAGCTCGGCCAAAGCCTCGACGGATGCGTGGCAACGCACGGCGGCGACTCCAACTACGTGAACGGCCCCGAGGTGCTGGTGCATCTGCATCGCCTGCGTGCGTTGAGCGATGCGGTCATCGTGGGCGCCGGCACCGCGGCCATCGACGACCCGCAACTCACGACGCGTCATGTGGCGGGCGCACACCCGGTGCGGGTGCTGCTCGATCCGGAACTCGGTCTTCCGCCGACCTTGCGTGTCTTCTCGGACCGGCAGGCTGCGACTCTGCTCGCGTGCGATGCAACCCGGGCAGCCGAAGCGGCAAATCGCGTGGGCGCCGATCAGGTACTCGGGGTGCGAGGTCTGACGGGAGTCGAGGGCGGGCTGAACCTGCGCGCACTGACGGCTGCATTGGAAGCGCGCGGCCTTCGCGTCCTGTTCGTCGAAGGCGGCGGCGTCACGGTTTCGCGCTTCATCGCGCAAGGATGCCTGGACCGGTTGCACCTGAGCGTCGCGCCTGTGATCATCGGCGCCGGTCGGCCAGGATTGCAGTTGCCGAGAAGCGCCGCGATGGTGGATTGCATGCGGCCTTCAGTGCGAATCTTCCGCATGGGGTTCGATGTGCTGTGGGATCTCGACCTACGGGCCGAGCAACCCGAAGCGCCGCGAAGCTAGACCGCCAGAATCTCCTGGTGCCCGATGCGCAGGCGGGTCTTGTCGAGGACGTCGATTCGTCTCTGAATCCATTCGCTCACCGAGCTTCGGGCCGTCGGGTCTTGCTCGATCGCCGCAGTGCCCATGCCTTCCACCATCGCGGTCAGCATCGCCGCGGCTTGTGCTTCTTCGCCGGCATCGATGTGCCAGTCGCTGTTGGCCTGGGAAACTCGAAATCCCATCGCAGGGAGACGACTGACAGCAACGCTCACCGCGTCGGCGCCGAGTGCAGGACCGAATCCCTTGTCTCGACGCTGATGTGAAGCGAAGAGTCGATCCACCTCCTCGTCGCCGGCAATGGGCGGATCCCAGGTGACGCGGCCGTCGACATTCAGGCCGAACAACATGGCCGCGCCCGCCGAGCGAACACGGCCGAACAGCGCGTCCAGCCAGGATGCGGAGACGAGGTCCAGCAGCGCCGATGCGGTAACGAGCCTTGATCCGGCAAAGGGAACAGCGCCGAGTTGCAACGCGAGGTCGATGCACAGGAGGTGTACCTCGGCCTTCCAACCCGGACCTTCGATGCGCATGGAAGTGGCTCTTGCCTCAAGCAATAAGCCGTTCTCCAACGCCCATGCCGCAAGCACGCCTGGCAATGCCTCCAGCAGCTTCGGGTCATGGTCGACCAGGATCCATCGTTGCGATCCAGCAAGGCGCGGTGCGAGTTCACGCAGGTTCGCGCCCGTTCCGCAGGCCAGGTCGAGCACCGCGAGTGTCGGATCACCACCGCGCAAACGTGTGGCGAGCGCGTTCAGCTTCAGCGAGCGCGCTGCCATGCCGCGCGCCTCGCGGTCATAGGGCTCGCGCAGCGCGAGCCAGTCGGCACTGAAGCCGGTCACGTGTCAGTCGCTCCCTGAAACCTGCGAAGAGCTGTTGCGAAACGCGCGGCGCTGTCCGCCCACGTTGGCAACCGTTGCCGCGCCGCGCGAGCGCCCTCCGACAGCTGCGCGCGCCAGTCGGCATCGTCGATCACACGCTGCAAGGCTGTGCGCAAAGCAAGGCCGTCGCCGGGCGGCACCAGCACGCCGGCATCCGCGGGCACGGTGTCCGGGATGGCGCCCGCGCTGGTGCTGATCACGGGCAGTCCATGTGCCAGGGCTTCCGCCAGCGCCATGCCGTAGCCTTCGTGAAAGGACGGCAGCACGAACGCATCGGCGCCCGCATAAAGCGCCCTCAAGCCGGCCTCGTCCTGCTCACCGTGAAGCACAATCCTCTCGGCCAGACGATGGCGTTCGATGGCCTCGATGAAAGCGCTGGCACATGCGGGATCCATCGTCAGGCTCCCGGCACAATGCAGCGTCCAGTGCCGGTCGCGCAATGCGGAGAGCGCTTCGATCAAAAGGCCGTGGCCCTTGCGCGGCGTCACGGTCGCCACGCAAAGAAGCGACAACCCGCCAGAGCCCGATCCAGCCGCGAGCGGCGCCGGCTCGGTTCCCGGTTCGACCACGGCGATGCGCGACGCGGGCACGTCGAACGCAGCCAGCGCACGCGCGGTGGAAGGACTGGTCACGATCACGCCCCGCGCGGTCGCCAAGGCGCGTCGTTCGCTCTCGAACAGCGCGAGCCGCATGGCGGCCTCAAGCCCGGTTTCCAGCGACAAAGGGTGATGAACGAGCGCGACCCAACGCAGGCGTTGCGCGTGGGCTTCGGCCAATGCGGGCATCGCGCCGAAGGCAAGGCCATCGATCACCGCGAGTTCGCCATCGGGGACGGCCTCGACGACGCGGCGCGCCAGCGCCTCCGCCGATGCACTCGGCATGGGCCAGCCCCCATCGAGTGAACGCACATCGACCTGCCATCGTCGGGCGCGCAGTCCATCGATGACGTGCCGGTCGTAGGTGTAGCCACCCGTTCGGGTGTTCAGGTCTCCCGGCACGAGAAAGGCGCAGCGAGTGTTCAACCAGCGCGCGCCGACAAGGCGCCCTCGTAGGCCGCCCAGGCCACATGCGATTCGTTGAGCCTCACGCGCAATGCTGACAGTTCGCTTGCGTGGGGTCCGAGTTCGCCCTTGGCAATGCGGTCGGCAATGCGATCGAAGATCACGCGCGCCATGAACTCGGTGGTCGTGTTCTTTCCCTCGAACGCGGGATCGTCGTCGAGGTTGCGCAGGTTGAGTTCGCTCAGCACGCCGCGCAACACCTCGGTCGCGAGCGCGATGTCGACCACCACGCCATCGGCGTCCAGTTCGACGCGGCGAAGTTCGAGGTCGACCACGTAGGTCGCACCATGCAGGCGCTGGGCGGGGCCGAACACCTCGCCGCGAAAGCTGTGGGCGATCATGAAGTGGTCGCGGACGTTGACGCTGTACATGGAGACCTTTCAGGAGTAGTCGATACGCTGGCACAAGGTGTCTGGTGCGGCAGTGGCCAGGCGGCCGAGCACCGCGGGCAACTCGTCGAATGGGGCGCTGTCGGTGATGAGCGCGTCGAGCACCGGATCGCGCAACAGCGACAAGGCGAGCGCGAGCCGGCGGTGGTGGCTCCAGCGCGAACGCTGGACAACGGCCACATGGCCCACTTGCGAGCTCTTGAGCGTGAGGCGCTGCGCGTGGAAAGCTTCCCCCAGCGGAAGCGCGACTTCGCGCCGGCCGTACCAGCTCATCTCGATGACCGTGGCCTCGAACGCCGCCAGGCGCAAGGCGGTGACAAGCCCTTGCGCGCTGCCGCTCGCATGTACGACGAGGTCCGCGTCCGGCTTGGCACCCTCCGGGCTTGCAAAGGCCACGCCCAGGACTTCAGCCACCTGTCGACGCGAGGGATTCAAATCGATCAGCTCGACCGCGCAACCCGGCAGCCGGCCCGCGAGCCATGCGACGAGAAGGCCCACCACCCCCCCGCCCACGACCGCGATGCGATCGCCGATGCGAGGCCCCGCATCCCACAAGGCATTGACGGCGGTCTCCATGTTGGCCGCCAGTACCGCACGCGGCGCGGGCACGCCTTCAGGCAGCAGGTGCAGGGCATGGGCCGGCACGACGTAGCGGGTCTGGTGCGGATAGAGGCAGAAGACGGTGCGGCCCAAGAGCGCCTCCGCCCCCTGCTCCACGATACCGACGCTGGCATAGCCGTACTTCACCGGCCCCGGAAAATCACCCTCCTGGAACGGCGCCCGCATCCGCTCGAACTCGGTGGCCGGCACCTCGCCCCGGTACACGAGCATCTCGGTGCCGCGGCTGATGCCGCTGTGCAGCGCGCGCACCAGTACGTCGCCGGCGGCGGGGGCATGCACGCCGGCACTGCGGATCGCCGCCCGGCCGGGCGCCTCGATCCAGCAAGCCCTTGACTCACCTGAAACTTCGCGGGACGGATATGCTGGCATGCTGCTTTCAGCGCTCGCTGTCCGCGAGCGACCCTGTTCAAGCCGATGGAAGCGATCTTAAGACGATGACTTCGCAGTCCTCCAATGACCGTCGCGTATTCCCGTCAAGCCATGCTGCTGCGTTGCGTCGCGATGCATGGGGGGAGGCACTGGCCTGCCTCGTGTTGCTGACGCTGATCGCCGGCGGCGCCGGGCTGCTGGCTGCGCTCGGTCCCTGGTTTCACATCAAGGCAGTGAGCGTGTTTGTCGTGGCGTTCGCGATCGTCCTGCGCGGGCTTCCGGACCATTCGCCGAATCTGCGTTTCGGCCCGGCCAACCGCGTGACGCTGTTGCGCCTGACGCTCGTGGCACTGCTCGCGGCCGGAATTGGCGAGCCCACTGCCGACGTCGCGCCGATCGCCTGGGCCGCCATCGTCATCGCCACGACCGCAGCGCTGCTCGACGCGCTGGATGGCCCATTGGCACGCACTCATGGCATCGCCAGCGAATTCGGCGCGCGCTTCGACATGGAGACGGATGCGCTGATGGTGCTCGTCCTGAGCCTGCTGGTGATTCATTTCGACAAGGCCGGCCTATGGATCATTGCGGCTGGTCTCATGCGCTACGTATTCGTGCTGGCCGCCAAGGCCTGGCCATGGCTGGCGCGGCCTCTACCGCCGAGCCAGCGCCGCAAGGCCGTGTGCGTGGTGCAGATCACCAGCCTGATCGTGTGCCTCGGGCCGATCATTCCGCTCGCGTGGAGCCAGTCCATTGCCGCGGCCAGCCTGGCCGCCCTGGCTGCATCCTTCGCAGTGGACATCGTCTGGCTGGCCCGTCGTCACCGTTCCCCCTTGGAGGTCGAACCATGAATGCGCCGCCGATCCGGAGACTGTGCGTCACCCTGTTCTCGCTGATGGCACTGGCTTCGCCGGTGCGGGCCGAGCCGGCGCGCTACGAGCTGGACCCGAACCACATCACCGTCGCCTTCATGGTCGATCACCTCGGCTATGCCAAGGTGCTCGGGATGTTTCGTGCGGCACGCGGCAGCTACAGCTTCGACGAAGCCACCGCCACCTTGAGCAACCTGCGCGTCGAGGTCGACACGCAGAGCGTTTTCAGCAACTACGGCAGGCGCGACCAGCATCTGAAGAGCGCCGACTTCCTCAACGCCAGCGAATTCCCGCGCATGGTGTTCACCGCGTCCAGCGCCAAGCGAACCGGCGACCGCACCTTCGAGATCCCGGGCCAGCTCGAACTGCTGGGCAAGCCACAGCCACTGACGCTCACCGCGACCTGGAACAAGAGCGGCCCCTCGCCCATCGACAGGGTCTACACGATGGGCGTGTCGGCACGCGGCAGTTTCAAGCGCAGCAGCTACGGAATGAACTACGGCGTGAGCAACGAGTGGGTTGGCGACGAGATACCGCTCATCATCGAGTTCGAGGCCCAGCGCAAATGATCGCCGGCGCCCGGCACTCACCGCGGACCGGGGCGGTGCCATGGCCCGGATGGACGCGATGGCTGCTGCGCTTCGGCCTGCCCTTCGCCATGCTGAATGCGATGTTCACGCTGGAGAACATCTGGCCGACGCTGTGGGCGCGACCGGGGCTGCGTCTGTCCTTCGAGTTGTGCATGGCAACGCTCGCGCTCACGGCGTGGCTGGCCGCGCGAGGCGCCGCGAGCGCCCGGATGCTGCGCGCGCTGGCCGCGCTCACCACCTTCTGGGTTGTCACGCGCTATGTAGAGGTGACTGCATCGGCCGTCTTCGGCCGGGAGATCAACCTGTACTGGGACGGCCGTCATCTGTTCGACGTGCTTCGCATGGGCAATGCTGCGGAATGGCAGATCGCCCTGGGTGCGGCAATCATTCTGGCCGTCGTGTGGCTGGCGTACCGCGTCGCTCACCATTGCTGGGCTGCCATGGCGCGCGAACTCGCATGGCACCGGCCGCGTCCGGCGATCGGCGTCTTCGGCGCACTGCTGCTGGGGATTTTCGCCATGCACGGCATGGGTGGGCGCGACACGCGTTGGTTCTTTTCGATGCCGGTCGCGCCCATCATCGCCAGACAGGCCGAGTTGCTCGCAGGGCAACTGTGGCCGGGCAGTATCGCCTCGCGCCTGTCGCCCAGCCCGGCCTTCGACACGCACCTGGGAGGACTCGGCGGCGCCGATGTTCTGTTGATCTTCGCGGAGTCCTACGGCGTGACGACCCTCGACGCCCCCGACCAGGCCGCCAGGCTCGCGTCACACCGTGCGCGGCTGGCCGAAGCCCTGCGGGCCGGCGGACGACAGGTTGTTTCGGGGCGTGTGCGATCGCCGACCTACGGCGGTGCCTCCTGGCTCGCCCACGCCGAACTGCTGAGCGGTGTCGACATGCAGAAGCCTGGGAACTACGAACTGCTGCTCGCGACGGAGCGACCCACGCTGGTGCGGCACTTCAAGGCCCACGGCTACCGAACCGTAAGCTGGATGCCGGGCCTGCAGCGGCCCTGGCCCGAAGGCAGCTTCTACGCCTTCGACCGCTACGTCGACGCTACCAACATGGGCTATCGCGGCCCGGATTTCGGGCATTGGCGCATCCCGGACCAGGCCTCGGTCGCGTTGGTGCAGGCGCAGGAGCTGGCCGCCTCACCCGCCACACGCGCGCCGCGCCTGATCGTCTTCCCGACCCTGGCCAGCCACGCGCCGTTTCGCCCCCTGGCGCCCTATGTGCCCGACTGGGACCGACTACTTCGCGCTGATGCGTACGCGCAAGACCAGGTGGCGCATGCCGTGGCCGAGCCCTTGTCGTGGCTGGAGCCGGTGCCCGCCTATCTCGATTCGCTGGCCTACACCTTCGAATGGCTGGGCGACTACCTGTCAGGCCACGCGCCGCCGAACATGCTGACGATCGTGATCGGCGACCATCAGCCGATGGCGAGCGTGAGTGGCCGTGACGCATCGTGGGATGTACCTGTTCACATCATCAGCGCCGACCCGCAGCTCCTGCAGCGCCTCGAAGCCGCCGGCTTCACACCAGGCCTGCTGCCGATGCAGCCTTCGCTCATGTCGATGCATGGCCTCACGTCCGTGCTGCTCAGTGCATTCGACGGCCGCTCAGGCAGTCGTTCCGGCGCCGCGGAATAGACCGGCAAGCCTGCGCGTTCTGTGCACTATTTCACGCTGGTTGCGGGGGCTTCTCTGATAGCCTGTCCGGCTATGCGCGCCATCGTCCTGCTTGCCAATATCGGGGTCCTTGCCCTGGCCTTCTACCTGGGATCGTGGATAGGACTGTTGATCGCGGCCGGTGTCTGCGTGGTGCTCGTTGCAGCCTTTTTCGTCTTCTCGATGGCCAAGATCGAAGCGCGCGAATCGAAGGACGTGCAGAGGGCGATGGGGCGGAACTCCACCTTTCTCGGTGGGCTCTTCCACTCCAGCAAGCGCTGATTCCGCACCCTTATTCGACGGCCGCCTTGGCCACGGCAACCGCAGCCTCCCGCGGCAGCGCAACTGCATTCTTCACTGCCAGGATCTCCGCCATCACGCTCACCGCGATCTCCGGCGGCGTCTTGCTGCCGATGTAGATGCCGATCGGCCCACGCAGGCGCGCCAGCGACGCTTCGGTCTGGTCGAAGTGATCGATCATGCGTTCGCGCCTCGCCTCGGCGTTGCGGCGGGAGCCGATGGCGCCGACGTAAAAGGCCTCGCTGTTCAAGGCTTCGAGCAATGCGAGATCGTCGAGCTTCGGGTCGTGCGTGAGCGCGACCACGCAGGTTCGGCGATCCGGCCTGAAGGCCGTCACCGCGTCGTCGGGCATTTCAGTGGTAATGGTCACGCCCGGCAAGGACCAGGCCGTGTGGTACTCCGTGCGCGGGTCGCACAAGGTGACTGCGAAGCCGCTGAACTTCGCCATCGTCGCGAGGTATTCGGCCAGTTGGCCGGCGCCGATCAGGAGCATGCGGTACTCGGGGCCGAAGGTGTTGACCAGTTCCGAGTCCGTCACCGTCAGCTCGGCGGGCGATGCCGCCTCGGCCAGCTTGACGGCGCCATCGGCGAGCGACACCGTGCGCTGCATCAGCCGTCCCTGCTCGAGCGCGGCGACGAGCGTCGCAAGCGAAGCGGGATCGGGATCGTATTCGAGCAGCAGTTCCAGCGTGCCGCCGCACGGCAACCCGAAGCGATGCGCCTCGTCGGCGGTGATGCCGTACTTGACGAGCGCCGGTGCGCCGGATGGCATCGCGCCATCGCCACCGTGCGCGCGGCTGTAGCGCGCGATCAAGTCGTCTTCGATGCAGCCGCCCGACACCGAGCCGACGACCGCGCCGTCCTCGGCCAGCGCCATGATCGAACCGATCGGCCGGGGCGACGATCCCCACGTGCGCACCACCGTGGAGAGCAGCGCACGGCGACCGGCCTGTCGCCAGTCGCGCAAGGTGCGAAGCACCATGACGTCGAGGTTTTCCATGTCTGTTTCCTGCTTTCCGAGGCGCCTTATTCGCCTGGCCTCTCGCTTGGCTTCTCGTCTGTCTTTTCGTCCGCAGCCTTGTCGGACTTCCGGCCGATGCCGAGCTTCTGCATGAACCCGGCCATGGCGCCAGTCCTTTCCGCCGGCGCTTCCTCCGCCGGCGTTTCCGCGGGCGGCGGGCCGTAGCGGCTCTGCATCTCGGCTTCGAAGCGCTTGAAGAAATCGTCGGCGGTCGACTTCGCGGCACCGTCGATCAGGCGTTGGCCCAGTTGGGCGATCTTGCCGCCCACCTGCGCCTGCACCGTGTAGTCGAGTTCGCAGCCCTCGCTGCCGTCCGCAACCGGTTTGAGCGACACGCTCGACGAGCCCTTGGCGAAACCCGCCACGCCGCCCTGCCCTTCGAACGAGAGCTTGTAGCTATTGGGCGGCTCGATATCCGCGAGACTGACCTTGCCGTTGAACTTGGCCGACACGGGACCGATCTTGACGGCGAGCGCGACGGTGTACTGGTTCTCGCCGGTCAGCTCGAACTTGTCGCAGCCGGGGATGCATTTCTTCAGCGTTTCAGGATCGTTCAGTGCTTCCCACGCCTGCTGTTGCGTGACGCCGAGCCTGCGATTGCCGAGCATTTCCATGGTGGATTCCTTTGATGTCTTGTATCGCGCGGGCGGCGGCACTACCGGCCGGATCGCATCAACTTGGCCAGACTCGCCGCCAGTTGTTCCAGAGCACTGAGATTGTGGACTGCGAGCATCGCGTCTGCATGGCGGTGCAACATGGCCGCACCGCGCGCGAGCGGCGCGTAGCCTTCATAGCGCAGCAGCGGATTGAGCCACAGCACACGCCGCGAATGGCGCTTGAGCCAGAGCAATTCGTTCTCCAGCGTTTCGGGCTCGCCGGTGTCCAGGCCGTCGCTGATCACCAGCACCAGCGTGCGGCGTCCGGTGAGGCGGCGGGCATGGCGTCGACGCAATTCACCGAGCGATGCGCCGAGGCGCGTGCCGCCGGCAAAGTCGTCGATGGCGTCGCTTGCCGCGGCCAGCATCGCATCGGTATCGGCAATGCGGAAAGCCGGCGTCAGGTCAGTCAGGTGAGTGCCGAACGCAAAAACGTCGCGCCGTCCCGAACGCCGAGTCGCTGCATGAAGAAAGGCGAGCAGCAAGCGCGCATAGCGCTCCATCGAGCCGGACACATCGACCAGCACCAGCAGCGGCAATGGCTGCTTGCGGCGCGACCACCGCGGCAGCCGGATGATCTCTCCGCCGGTGCGCGCCGCCTCGTGCAGTACGCCGGGCCAGTGCATGCGCGAATGGGCGCCGGCGTCGCCGGTCAGGCGCAGGCGCCGTGCGGGCAACGTCGGGATCGGCAGCGCGATGTCGCGAGCCAGGCGCTCGACCAGCCGGTACTCCGCGGCGCCGAGTGCGTTGAAGTCTGCGTGGTGCACCCGCAGCCGGTCGCTCGCCGTCATCGCGGCGTCGAAGTCGACCTCGCGATCGGTCTGCGCGGGCTTGACCGTATCGCGCGGCGCAGCGAGTGCCTCGCGCACGCGCGGCCGGCGCTTCGACGGTTCTGCCTTGCCTTCGGCGCTCGGCAGCATCTGGGCCAGCAGCTTGTTGGCAAGCTCCGGGTCGCGAAACCAGGCGTCGAAGAGTTCGCGGAAGACCAGGCGGTCTTCCTCGCGGCTGATCATCACGGCTTCCATCGCTGCCGCGAGGTCGAGCCGGTTGTCGACACCGACCAGCGTGGCCGCCTCGGCGGCGAGCGCGATGCGCATGGAATCGGTCCGCACACCGGCGCGTCGCAGCGCGCGGCCGAATCCCAGCATGTTGCCTGCGAGCTTGCCCCGCCGTGCATCACCCAGCTGCTGGACGCGGGTGGTCAAGGCGCAGCCTCCTCCTCGGGCTTGAGGAGATCCGATGCGAGCTCGTGCGTCAGCGCCGCCACGTCGTCACGCTGCTTGAAAAGGATGCCGGCGGTGTCGACCACGATCTCGGGGTCGAGCTCGATGGTGTCGAGCGCGACCAGCGCCTTCGCCCATTCGACGCTTTCGGCGATACCGGGCCCGCGCTGGAATGCGCTCGCGAAGGGTGCGCTGCGCAGCCGCCCGACGAAGGCCGCGACCTGCTCGGAGAGCACCGCCCCGGCCTGCGGCACCTGCGCGCGCACGATGGCCAGTTCACGTTCGCGTTCGGGGTAGTCGAGCCAGTGATAGAGGCAACGACGCTTGACGGCATCGTTGAGTTCGCGCGTGCGATTGCTGGTCAGCAGCGTGACCGGCGGCACCAGTGCGCGCACGGTGCCCAGTTCGGGAATGCTGACCTGGTATTCGCCGAGGTATTCGAGCAGGAAGGCCTCGAAAGGCTCGTCGGCGCGGTCGACCTCGTCGATCAGGAGGACGGCGCCGGGCGCCGGCGCCTGCAGCGCCTGCAACAGTGGCCGGCGGATCAGGTAGCGCGGCTGGTAGACCTCGGATTCGACGTCGCTCGAAGTGCCGTGCGCCTCGGCGGCGCGCATGTGCAGGAGCTGCGCCGCGTAGTTCCATTCATAGAGTGCTTCGCGCTGTTCGAGCCCGTCGTAGCACTGCAGGCGCAACAACTCGCGCTGCAATGCGCTCGACAGCGCCTTGGCGAGTTCGGTCTTGCCGACACCCGGCTCGCCCTCCAGCAGCAAGGGGCGCTGGAGCTTGAGCGCGAGATACACCGCCGTGGCAAGCCGCCGATCGGCGTAATAGCCGGCGCCTTGCAGCGCCTGCACGACCGCGTCGATGGTGGGGAACGGGGTGGCTGCGAGGGTATCGGTCATTGCGAGAGGATAGCGGCCACCAGGCGGGTGCCGGGCCGCCCCAAGGCGGCCTGCGGCCCCCTCGGGGGGCAGCGAGGACACGCGGTGCCGAGCGTGGGGGCCATCCCTTTAGCCGAGCGCCTTGGCGACTGCTCGCTGTGTCAACACGCTGATCAGGTTGCCACGGTAGGCGGCCGACGCATGCAGGTCGCTGTTGAGATCGCTCGAATCGATCTTCACGCCGGCCGCCGATTCGGGCGTGAAGCTCTTCGTCAGCGCCTCTTCCAACCCCTTGTGCCGGAACACTCCGTTGCCCGCACCGGTGACCGCGACGCGCACGCCGCCGTCGTACTGCGCGACGAAGATGCCGACCAACGGAAAGTTGGACGCCTTCTGGCGCAGCTTTTCATAGGCTGCGCGCTTGGGAATCGGAAAGCGAATGGCCTTGATCAACTCGCCGTCGGTCAATGCGGTGGTGAAGAGGCCCACGAAGAAGTCGTCTGCGGCGATCTCCCGCTGCGTGGTGACGACGGTGGCACCCGAACCGAGCACCGCACTGGGATAGCACGCGGCCGGGTCGTTGTTGGCGACAGAACCGCCCATGGTGCCCATGGCGCGCACCTGCCGGTCGCCGATGCGCGAAGCGAGATCGGCCAGCGCCGGATAGGCCGCCTTGATCGCGGCGCTGTTCGCGACATCGAGATGCCGCGACATCGCACCGATCAGGAAGGCATTGCCCTCCTTGGTGATGCCGGTGAGTTCCTTGACGCCGCTCAGGTCGGCGAGTTGCTCGGGCGCCGACAGGCGCAGCTTCATCGAGGCCAGCAGCGTCTGGCCGCCGGCCAGCGGCTTGGCGCCCGCTGCGGCGAGCTTGACGGCATCGGCCAGGGTGGTAGGGCGTTCGAGGGTGAAGGCGTACATGGTGTTTTTTCCTTCCGTGTTCAGGGAGCCGGACGGCCTTGGGTGCTGGCGGCCAGCGAGGGCTGCTGCGGCTGCTGCGTGGGGCTCACGCTGCCCTTCTGCATCGCCTCCCAGACGCGATGCGGTGACGCCGGCATGTCGAAGTCCTTGACGCCGAGCGGCGCCAGCGCGTCGAGCACGGCGTTGATCACCGCGGGCGGCGAACCGATGGCACCGGCTTCGCCGCAGCCCTTGGTCCCGAGCGGGTTGTGGGTGCACGGCGTGCACACCGTGTCCAGCTTGAACATGGGGAAGTCCTCGGCGCGCGGCATGGCGTAGTCCATGAAGCTGCCGGTGAGCAACTGGCCGGTCTCGTTGTCGTAGACGCAGTTTTCCATCAGCGCCTGGCCGATGCCCTGCACCAGCCCGCCGAGCACCTGCCCTTCCACGATCATCGGATTGATGATGGTGCCGAAGTCGTCGACCGCGCTGAAGCGATCGATCTTCACCTCGCCCGTCTGCTTGTCGATCTCGACCTCGCAGATGTAGGTGCCGCCGGGGAAGGTGAAGTTGGTCGGGTCGTAGAACGCGGTTTCGTTCAGGCCCGGCTCCAGCTTGTCCAGTGGATAGTTGTGAGGCACGTAGGCCGTCAGTGCCACCTGGCCGAAGGGGATCTTCTTGTCGGTGCCCTTGACGGTGAACTCGCCGTTGGCGAACTCGATGTCCGCATCGCTCGCTTCCATCAAGTGGGCCGCGATCTTCTTGGCCTTGGCTTCGATCTTGTCGAGCGCCTTCATGATCGCCGCGCCGCCGACCGAGATCGAGCGCGAGCCGTAGGTGCCCATGCCGAAGGGCACGCGCCCGGTGTCGCCGTGCACGACGTCGACTGCCTCGACCGCGATGCCGAGCCGCGCCGCGACGACCTGTGCGAAGGTGGTCTCGTGGCCTTGTCCATGGCTGTGAGAGCCCGTGAATACCGTGACGCTGCCCGTCGGATGCACACGGATCTCGCCGCATTCGAACAGGCCTGCGCGCGCACCGAGCGCGCCGGCGATGTTCGACGGCGCGATGCCGCAAGCCTCGATGTAGCTGGAGTAACCGATGCCCCTGAGCTTGCCCTTGGCCTCGCTCGCGGACTTGCGCTGCGCGAAGCCCGCCACGTCGGCCAGCGCCTTGGCCTTGTCCATGCAGGCATGGAAGTCGCCCGTGTCGTACTGCAGCGCCACAGGCGTCTGGTACGGGAAGGTGCTGATGAAGTTGCGCTTGCGGATTTCGTCCTGGCCCTGGTTCATTTCCCAGGCGCAGCGCGACACCAGCCGCTCGAGCAGGTAGGTCGCCTCGGGGCGGCCCGCGCCGCGATAAGCATCCACCGGCGCGGTGTTGGTGAACCACGCATCGACCTCCACGTAAATCTGCGGCGTGGCGTACTGCCCCGCGAGCAGGGTCGCGTAGAGGATGGTCGGCACCGCCGTCGCGAAGGTCGAGAGGTACGCGCCGAGATTGGCATCGGTATGCACGCGCAGCGCGAGGAACTTGCCTTGCGCATCCATCGCCATCTCGGCGTGGCTCACGTGATCGCGTCCATGCGCGTCGGAGAGGAAGCACTCCGAGCGCTCGGCGGTCCACTTGATGCTGCGGTTGAGCTGCTTCGCGGCCCAGGTCAGGCACACGTCCTCCGCGTAGAGAAAGATCTTGGATCCGAAGCCGCCACCGACGTCCGGAGCGATCACCCGCACCTTGTGCTCGGGCAGGCCCAGCACGAAAGCCGTCATCAGTAGCCGCTCGACGTGCGGATTCTGGTTGGAGACGTAGAGGACGTACTCCTCGGTTCCGCGGCTGTAGTTGCCGATGGCGACGCGCGGTTCGATCGGGTTGGGAATCAGCCGGTTGTTGACCAGGTCGAGCTTGGTGACGTGCGCCGCAGTGGCGAAAGCGGCGTCGACCGCCGCCTTGTCGCCGATTGCCCACTTGTAGCACTGGTTGTCGGGTGCCTCGTCATGGATGGTGACGCCGCTCTGCTTCTTCGCGGCATCGGCCACGCTGACCACCGGGGTCAGCACCTCGTAGTCGACAACGACCGCTTCGGCGGCGTTCTTCGCCTGCTCGACCGTTTCGGCCACCACCATCGCGACGTGGTCGCCTACGTAGCGCACCTTGTTGATCGCGAGTATCGGGTGCGCCGGCTCCTTCATCGGCGTGCCGTCGGGGTTGTTGATGAGCCAGCCGCAGGGCAGGCCGCCCATCTTGCCCTCGATGTCCTTGCCGCTGAAGATGCCGACCACACCGGGCATCTTCATGGCATCGGCGATGTCGACGGACTTGATCTTCGCGTGCGCGTGCGGGGAACGCACGAACACGGCGTGGCTCTGGTTGCCCATCGTCACGTCGTCTGTGTACTGGCCTGCGCCTGTCAGGAACCGATAGTCTTCCTTGCGCCGGAAGGCCTCGCCGATGTGCGGGAGGCCTGCGAAGTCGGATGCACCCATGTCGTGCTCCTCAGGCCGAGGCCGTTGCTTTGGCGGGCGCGGCGGCCATCGCCTCGCCACCCATCTGCACGGCCTTCACGATGTTCTGGTAGCCGGTGCAGCGGCACAGGTTGCCGTCGAGCAGTTCGCGGATTTCGGTTTCGCTCGACTTGGGATGGTGCGTGCACAGGTCGATGGCGCTCATCACCATGCCGGGTGTGCAGAAGCCGCATTGCAGGCCGTGGCACTCCTTGAACGCAGCCTGCATCGGGTGCATCGTGCCGTCGGGCTGGGCGATGCCTTCGATCGTGGTGATGTTGGCGCCGGCCACCTGCGCGACCAGTACGTTGCACGACTTGATCGCTCGTCCGTTGACGTGGACGGTGCAGGCGCCGCACTGCGCGGTGTCGCAGCCGACGTGCGTGCCGGTAAGGTGCAGATGCTCGCGGATCGCGTGCACGAGGAAGGTGTTGGGGGGCGCGTCGACCGTGACCTCGCGGCCGTTGACCGTGAAAGGAACCTGCATGTGGCTGTCTCCGTTGTAGGTGATGGCTGATTTCGGCCAATTGAATCTTGGCCGTGCGACCTGACCGTTAGCCTAGGCAAAACCCTAGCCGCTTGCGCGTTGCACTTGAAATTCTCAAAATGAAACAGCTTGCCGTTCGGCGAGCCGAGACAAGGCGCCGCTTCAGGCCCGAACCACACGATGACCGTCCCATCCGCTTCGCCCCTGCCCGAGCGTTCCCTCTCCATCGCCCAGGCACGGCGCGAATGGATCGAAGGCGAACCCTCGTCCAACGTGCCCGGCGTGCCCGGCGTGCCCGGTTCTCGGGTGGAGCCTTGGCTCGTGCGTTCCTGGCAGCGGTGCCTGGCGGTAGGCCATGACCCCCGGCAGCGGGTGAGTTTCGATCCGGTCTCGGCGCCGTCCGCACGGCTTGTCGCCGAGCGCAACCGGGCGCTGGTCGCGGCGGCCCGCCCGGTGCTCGACCGGTTGTCACGAGCGATCGCCGACACGCGCTACTTCGCGATCCTGACCGACGCCGACGGCATCGTGGTGGACGTCGGAGCCCTGCCCGGCGGCAGCGACGCGGCGGCCCGGCATGCGCGCGACCTCGCTCGAATCGGCGTCGACCTGTCGGAGCGCGCGGTCGGCACCACGGCCATCGGCGCTGCGCTGGCCGAGCATGAGTCGGTGTGGCTGCACCGCGGAGAGCACTTCTTCGACGACACCAGCATCTACAGCTGCGCGGGCGCGCCGCTCTTCGGACCGCAGGGCGAATGCATCGGCATGCTGGACCTGACCGGCGTGCAGGTGGTCGAGCGGCCCGAGTTGCGGCATCTGGCCGCGCTCTCGGCGCGCAGCATCGAGAACGCGCTGCTGCGCACCCACGACTGCGAGCTGCTGCTGCAGATCGGCTGGCCGGGCTGCGCGACCGGCGCGGACACCGAGGGGCTCCTCTGCATCGATGCGGACGGCAATGTGACGGGTGCCAATGCAGCGGCGCGCCACATGCTCCATCAGCCGCTCGGCGCACGACCTGCGCTCAACTGCAACGACCTCTTCGCGTTGCCGCCGCAGATGCTGTTCGACGCGGCGCGGCGCGGAGATGAGGTGCTCGAAGTGCCGCTCTGGTCGGGGCTGCGCGTGCATGCCCGGCCGCAGCTCGTCGACCAGCCCGTGCCGGCATCGGCACACGCAGCGGGCACGAACCGGCCGCGCCTGCGCGACGTTCAGACCGCGTTGATCCGCAAGGCGGTAGACGACGCGCGCGGCAACGTGGCGGAGGCGGCACGCGCACTGGGCATCAGCCGCGCGACCGTCTATCGCAAGCTGTCACAGAGCCGGCGCTCGGATTCCTGAGCCGCCCCCTGGCCCCGCGGGTGGGTGCCGGAAATCTCACGCTTTCGTTCGTGCCGTTCGCCACACGGCACTTTCCTTCTGCGCACGACTCATTTACATTTAGTTGCTATTGTTATCGTTTGTCTATAACTACCTGCACGCCGGATTGGCGGCATGACTGGACGTTTGACCATGAGCGCATCAGAGGCCCGTACCTTCACCTTGTCGCCCAAGCCGACGAGACGCCAAGTCCTGACACGCATGACCGGCGTCGCCGCGGCGGCCAGCATGGGACTGCCGGTGTTTGCGCAGGCCCGATCCATCCGCATCGGCGCCACCTTCGACAACAGCAGCGTCGAGAAAGCCAACGGCACGGGCCTGTTCCTCGGGTCGTCCGCGTATTTCAATGCACTCAACCGTGCGGGCGGCATCAATGGCACCAAAGTTGAGCTCGTGCTGGCCGACGACCAGTTCAAGCCCGACGTCGCCAAGTCGAATGCGCTCGCCTTCCATGCCGACAACTCGGTGCTCGCCATGATCCATCCGCTGGGCACGCGCCAGACGGCGGAAGTGAGCGACGCGGTTCCCGGCATGGCGGTGGTCGGCCCCAACACCGGCACGGTGTCGCTGCGCAAGAAGGCCGCGCCCAACACCTTCTGGGTGCGCGCCAACTACGACCAGGAAATCGACAAGCTCATCGCGACCGCAGCCGTGCTCGGCCAGTCGCGCATCGGCATCGTCTATTCGAACGACCCGCTCGGGCAGTCCTTGCTCGCCGGGTTCAAGGCTTCGCTGGCGAAGGCCAAGCTCGAGCCGGCGGTGATCGCCAGCACGCCGAGCACCACCAGCATGGAAGTCGAGCCCGCGGCCAAGCAGATCGCCGAGGCGAAGCCGCAGATCGTCATCATCGGACTGGCCGGCACCGCGCCCGCCTTCGTGCGCGCATTCCGCGCCGCGGGCGGCAAGAGCAGCGCCTACGGTCTGTCGATCACGGCGGGTTCGCTGGGTGCGATGGGCGACCTGGCACATGGGCTGGGCTTCGCGATCGTCGTGCCCTCGCCTTTCGCGACCAAGTTCGAGATCGTGCGTCGCTACCAGGCCGACATGCTGGCGAGCGGCGCCAAGGATTTTTCGCTGCCGAGCCTGGAAGGCTATATGGATGCGTACGTGCTCGCCGAGGGCCTGCGCCGCGCGGGGCCGTCGCCGACGCGCGCAGCCGTGCTGGCTGGGCTCGAACGGATCGAGGGCTTCGATCTGGGCGGCGTGAAGATCAATTTCGGGCCGAGGAACCGCGAGGGCAACCAGTTCGTGGATGTGGCGGTGATGAGTGCCAATGGAAGGCTGATCAGCTAGGCTCGCCCCAGGCTTCGCGCACTTCGGGTCGCTTCGCCGAACCCTGCCAGGGGCTTCAGAAAAGCATGGTCGGTCATGAATTTCGCCGCCCCGACCCGGCGTTTCGTTCGATGTCCTCGCCAGTCGCCCCAACAAGACGGTAGTCATGACGTTTCCAATCTCTCAATGACCAAACGCCCCCGGCAATCGGCGCCAATCCGACAGCTGCCAGATGCAGTTGGCCTCCTGGCCGGTGAGGCTGCTCTTACCAGTGATCAGTTGAAGCGCCGACTCGCCTAAGTCGTAGGTCGCGCCAGTTCAAGAAGCGTCTGCGCCAACTGCTGCGCCTGATCTGCCGTGATCACGCCACGTTTCGCCATCTCCGCAAGGTTGGCGGCCCGCTCCGCAGCGGCGACCTGCTGATCGATGCGACGGAAATCCTGTTCGGTGCAATTTGGGTCACGCGCCGCAGTCAGACGTGCGTTCTCCTTTCAAGATCAGCCGCTATTGAGTTTTTGATCATAGAAATCCGAGCAACTCGTTAGCATGCAGTAAGTGTATTTTTTCCCAACCAAACTGATGGGCTTGCCATGGTCATCGCCATCGACACATATGCGCACCTCAAGATCTTGGCCCTCTAAAGACTGAAGTTCATTGATCAACTGCCGAATCGACGTTGCATGTGTTGACCATTCGGAATTTCCTTGCTTCGTTTCCATATCTCCCTCACGACTGGATAGCAAATAGTAGCCGCCTTTTTTTCTCACCAAGCCGGCGGGCTTTCGACTTTCGCCATAATCGGTGGATATAAAAACCTCTCGATTTTGATTCTCAAATGTGTCGAGTTCTTCAATGAGTTGCTTGATCGATTTTCCTTGATAGACCCAGACTGGGGTTTTCCGTGTGGGAATTGCCTTAATCTCTAACAGGCTTCGTGAGGTCGGCATTAAAGACTCCAGGTCGCATCCCTAAGGCTCTGTGATTCACCGCTCGGAGTGCTGAATTCAAAGGATATGCGGACAAATGCAACGAAGGCCACGCTGCAATTAACTGTCTTCACAGTTGAGTAGCAAACAGTGGCCGTCCCTTTTCACCACCATGCTGATCGGCATATGGATTTGACCACTATCAAATGACATTCGGACCTCCAGTTCCTGATTCTCAAATGACTGGAGCTCCTCAATGAGGTGGCGTATAGTTTTCCCTTTGGTTGTCCAACCCGGATTTTTGTTTATCAACATAAATTCAATCTCTCATACGTTCCGTGAGCCTGGTGGACTGGCACAGAAAGTCGCTGCTGTCGCGCCGTCCACGATATTGAGGTTCCTGGATGCCCTTGCTTTTCCAGGTGTCCATTGTCATCCTTCGCAACCCCACACTTGCCAACCGCGCATTGTCGGCAGCCATTGCGGTCAAGGATAGCGTGTCTACCGCTTTATCACAAAGGCGATGGAACTATGTCCACACTTCACTACCGTCAGAGTAAATCCAAACTGCACCAGCGGGGGCAAAAAGATACCACCAGAGGTTATCAATGTCCTTTTCTTCTGTTTTTTCATCATATTCCTTTGGCCACGCCGCTCTAAACATGTTGAGTTGATCATCTATCGAACCACTCAAAAAGTTTTCATTGTTCGCGAGCCGCAAAATTCCTTTGTGCATCAGATTTTCCGCCAAAAAGAAGAGCCCTTCTTTTGCCTTGCCCAAGTCTCCATTGAATTTAGGATATTTTCTTGCCCACAACCAAAGCGCGACAAGAGAGCTGCCATCGTTAAATTCAAGCAATTCTTCAATATATTTTTCGTCGATCATTTGAATTCTATTTTTGCCAGGTTTCCTCGAAGGTCTGCCGGATTTCCCTTTCTATCGATGGGCCATCGTGCTTCTTTTTCTCCGTAGAGAGCTGGATAATTTGTGCACGGAAATTGTTGATCCTGCGTATTGGCCGTCGCCTATTTTCGTAGATCGTTTTATCTTGTGTAAAAGCGACGACCAATGGCGCAGGCATTGCGTTGATCTCGCCAACCGCCTAAATGTCACCGCTACTTTTTTATTTGTTGCACCGAAAAAACTGGAACTTCTCTAATACTCGCGATAGGATCTGGCACGAAGTCAGCGAATCTCATTTTCATTTTCAATCAACAACAACACCTCGGATGGGCCCAAGCAATCTCGCACCAGTTTGGCCACCTCTATAATTTCACTCGCTCTTTCTTTGTTGTTCAATCGAATTAAAAATAGACACTTTGCATTCTTCAAGCCTTGTTCATCTGCGATTTCACGATGAACTTCTGCGGCTTCTTTAATTGGCGACACAATAAAGTCAGAAGAAAAATACGAGACCTCTTTGCCTTGCAACTCAGTCATCAAACGGTTAACAACTTCAACTTCCTTCGCTGCGTAGCAAAAAATATCGATGGCCATAAGTTTCCTTAGAAAAGTTTCATGACCGAGCCAAGTCGATCGACAATCAATATTCCCTCCAATCCATTGATTGGAAATTTCGCAAACTGCTCTTTTAATCGAGAAAGATCTGCAGCGCTGTCTGATAGGTTCAGAACAATATTGCCAGCCTGGCCTGAACTGACTTTCTGTTGTATGGTGGTCCAGATATTCCGCACATTGCTCGTTTCAGGTGCATAGTTGTCGTAAATTGCTCCATTTATTTTGTAGTCTGGGTTCTTCGGCCCCTCGACTCTGGGATTCTGCTCGACATGGAATCCTGAATTGGCTGGCGCTTCTGCACTCTCGTTCTCTCTTTGCAACGATCGAGCAGTTGCAGCATCCGCTCGAGGGGGAATTACCGTTCTACTACCTGATAGTTGGCCGCCCGAAACGTATCCTGCATTCTTCGCAACTAGCTCCGCCTCTTCAAGTTTGCTGATCGCCTTAACAGCATCGCCCGTCTCAGCGGCGGCCTTGGCTTCTTTGAGGATCTTTGCTGCCCCATCGCCCAGACCCGGCACCAAACCCAGCGCAGCCAATGCATAGTCAAAGGGTGTGTCGGCCTCCAGCAAAGCCTTCAGGTCTCCCACTCCCGGCGTGAAGTCAAGAACGATCCCGGCCAACTTCACAGCCATCTGGACGGCCTGCTCGCTGGTCGCGCCTTTGAACTGAGGCGACGCCAGCAACTTGGCGGTGCCACTGAAGTCCGACCCACCCCAGTGGTAGTCCGGCAGCTTTCCAGAGACGATGAGGTTCTGTTGAGTCGCCGCGCCTTCAAGCGCAGCGGTCAGCAAGGTCTTGCACTGCGGCGAACCGGCTTGGCACGCCGTTAACAGCGCCTTGTCCTGCGTGTTGCTGATCTCCAGGTATCGGGCCCGGAGCGCACGCTCCTGGGCCGGAGAGCATCCATCTCGCTGGCAGGCCGCGAGGTCATCGGCCAGCTTAGTCCACTGATCGTGGCTTAGATAGTTATTCGCAGCGGCATTCGCGCCAGCCTGCCCCGCAAGGTTGATCTGGTTCGCATCGCCTCCGGCAACCGCCGCTGCAATGCTGCTCATCATGGCCGCGAACTGGACCGTGTCGATCTCTCGCCCGTAGAGTTCGGCCGACAGTTCCCCGATGACGGCTCCCAAGGCTCCCGCCGCACAACTGCCATCCGTCCTCGCGGCGCCAATGGCGCAGCCCGCGATCGCATGCGCCACCTTGTTGACGAATCCGTCCAGGTTCCCCCGATCCAGGTCGCCCCTTGTGCCGCAGCGGTGTCGAGGAAGGCAGTCATCAAGCCTTCCTCCAAGGCATCTTCCAGGCTGCCGCCATTGATCGCCGTACTGATCACCGCCTTCGTGGCGCCCGCAGTCAGGTTCTTGCCCAACTGGTTCATGAACTCGCTCGCACCGCCGCCGGTCGTCGGAAGCCCGGTCGGATTTAGGTTCAATCCCCCGAGCACGCCACCCGTGACGATGGCCGTCAGCAGGTTCTTCACGCTGGAGTTGCTGCCCAGGTCATCGAAGGTCTTGCCCAGGTCGCCCTTGTTGTTGATGAGCGCCACCGATGCCTGGCTCGCGAGTGCACTGACGCCAGCGGCGACTGCACCCTGGACGACGGCTCCGCCCCCCACCGAGCCTGCGACAGATGCGCCGGCTGCCGACGCCGCGCCCCAAGTCAGATAGGTCACCACCGCCGTGACAACGGCTGCACCTTCCGGCGTCAACCCGCTCTTGCCGTAGTCCCACTGCCGGTGCGCTTCGTCGATCTTCTGCCAGTCGACCTTGCCCGCGAGCTTCGGGTCGCTGTTCATCTGGCCGATCCAGCCCACGCCAGGCTGCTGCGCGAGCGCGTCAACACTGTCCTTGGCGTTCATGCCCACCGTCACACGATCGGCGTTCACCTCCAGCGAACCGGCGTTGATCTGGTTGTAGTGCAGGGTCTCGTCGGTGGTGCCGGAGTCCTTGGTGCTCTGCCAGGTCAGGTTGCTGCTGCCACCCGTGTGGCTCGTGGTGGACTCGGTCGACTGCAGCGCGAGGTTGACGCTGTCGCCTTCGAGCTTGAGCTTGCCGGGCGTGTCGATGGTCGTGCCCGCGATCGTGACGGCGCCGCTGGTACCGTTGTCGCCGGTCGCGGTGATGCTGACGTTGGCGCCACTCAGCGTGCTGTTCGCCAGCGAGCTGACATCGGCATCCCGGGTGTTCTCGTTCTTGCGGTCTAGGCCGTGCAATGCGCTGCTGACGCCGGATTTCTTCGAAGTGCTGTTGCCGACCGTGAGACCCGCTTCGTTGCGCACCGCGCAAGTACACGCTATTGCCGCCTTCGAGGTAGACGCCAACTTGACCGCTCGTGAAGGTCTGCAATGAACTTATATTGCTCGTAATTTACCATGTTGATTTTTCACTTGAACTTTATTTCAACACGATCGTGAGGCGTGATCGGTGCAAGTTGGGACTAATCGTGTAGCCACACGGCCCCGCCTGGGCATTCCCGCATTAAAAACCAAACTCCATTGTCCATTTCCTCTTCATTTTTTGGAAACAATTCACTAAATAGTTCGACTTGCTCCTCATAGGAACCCGACATTGGGATTTTCGTGTACATGTGAACCAATTTAATTTTCTTCTCCACAAGCAAACGACGAAGAATGCAAAAAAAAGCCTCGCGACGCTCTCCAAACGAAGGCGAGTCTCGTTTTAAATAAGACCAGAAGGCGCCTAACTCTTGGTCTTCCGCATAAGAGACCATTTCGAGATATCTTTCATTTGAAATTAGACTAGTCATTTGAATTTAATTTCATTTCTCGAGAAGTTTTCATTGAGTCCAATAAGCGACGGGTTGTCCTGAATATCGACTGTCCATCGCGCGGAAAATCCGGTCGAACCGATTTGCGAGCTAGACACGGAACGCAGGTTGACAACGGTTCCATCGCTCAACTGAGTCGTCCAAACACTGGGCGGGTTGCCCTTTGGAGTTAACTGGGCGCCGCCAGTAAGGCCGTTTACATATGTTCGTACTTCGCTTTCAAGCTGCGCGTTTGAAAGATTGGTCGTATCGAAAACCTTGACTGTCCCACGTTTGTTGCCCTCAGGGGTGGCTCGATAGGGTCTATCAAGAGTCAGACTTTCTGCGCCCGGGCTTTGCTTGTCAAACAACTGAGTGAGTTCATTTGTACGCGCTTGCTGAGTCTTGGTAGTGTTCTGCTGAACACTCAACATGATGAAGTCACCCATGCTCTGCTGTTCAGCCACCGGCAGGGTCGTGACGAAGTCCTTTGCCCATGCCTGCGCTTGGTCCAATGGAATTCCCTCCAAGACATTCCCGAGCCAGCGCTGCATCGCACGGGGCGATTCAAGCGGTGGCGGGCCGTATTCCTGGCTTGCCTGTTCTGGCGTTGGCAGCACCGTGGGGCCCAGCGGCTTCTTGGGCTCCGTGGAGCCAGACGTAGTGGTATTCCGTCCAAGGAGCGCATCGGCCAGCATCTCGCTGAGCGCCACCGCATTGGCCGCGCGCTCCGACATTCCTTCGTTCTGCGCTCTGAGTTCTGCTATCCGGCCCGGCAGAGCATCGACCGCCAAGGCACTGATGCCGATTAGTGCCATGCACTTGGCGCTGGTGATGCACGCCTCCATCGCTTCCACGACTACCAGGTTTCTGAAGTTGTTGGCGGCGGCATTCGCCCCTGCGTTGGCGCCGAGGTTGATCTCGTTGGCGTCTCCGCCACCAATCGCCACGCCGATGCTGGAGATCATGGCGGCGAACTGAGTCGTGTCCGGATACATCCCGTTGAGAAGGATGTCTTCCGGCGACCGGTCACGGTTGTAGAAGATCGCAGCGGCTTCGCCCAGCGCAGCGCCGACTGCACCTGCTGCACAACCTCCGCCACTGCTCACGCCCGATCGTCCCGCTCCTGCAGCGCAACCCGCGATGGCATGCGCGGCGTAGTTGGTGAACGAGCCGAGATCCGTGTTTTTGCCGATCCAGTTCGCACCTTGGGCGGCCGCTGTGTCCAGAAGTGCATTACGCAACCCGTCTTTCAAGGCGTCCTCCAGGCTGCCGCCATTGATCGCCGTACTGATCACCGCCTTCGCGGCACCCGCCGTCAGGTTCTTGCCCAACTGGTTCATGAACTCGCTCGCACCGCCGCCGGTCGTCGGAAGCCCGGTGGGATTCAGGTTCAAGCCCCCGAGCACACCACCCGTGACGACGGCCGTCAGCAGGTTCTTCACGCTGGAGCTGCTGCCCAGGTCATCGAAGGTCTTGCCGAGGTCGCCCGTGTTGTTGATGAGCGCCACCGATGCCTGCGAGGCCAATGCGGACACGCCGGCAGTCACCGCTCCGCTCACCACCAAGCCCGTCGTACCGCCACCCACCGCTCCGCTCGCCGCCGCGCCTATACCCGATGCCGCGCCCCATGTTAGATAGGTCACTACCACCGTGACGACCGCAGCGCCTTCGGGAGTCAGCCCGCTCTTGCCGTAGTCCCAGTTCCTGTGCGCTTCCTCGATCGTTTGCCAGTCGACCTTGCCCGCGAGGTTCGGGTCGCTGTTCATCTGGCCGATCCAGCCCATGCCAGGCTGCTGCGCGAGCGCATCAACACTGTCCTTGGCGTTCATGCCCACCGTCACTCGATCGGCGTTCACCTCCAGCGAACCGGCGTTGATCTGGTTGTAGTGCAGGGTCTCGTCGGTGGTGCCGGAGTCCTTGGTGCTCTGCCAGGTCAGGTTGCTGCTGCCACCCGTGCGGCTCGTGGTGGACTCGGTCGACTGCAGCGCGAGGTTGACGCTATCGCCTTCGAGCTTGAGCTTGCCGGGCGTGTCGATGGTCGTGCCCGCGATCGTGACCGCGCCGCTGGTACCGTTGTCGCCGGTCGCGGTGATGCTGACGTTGGCGCCGCTCAGCGTGCTGTTCGCCAGCGAGCTGACATCGGCATCCCGGATGTTCTCGTTCTTGCGGTCCAGGCCGTGCAATGCGCTGCTGACGCCGGATTTCTTCGAGGAGCTGTTGCCGACCGTGAGACCCGCTTCGTTGCGCGCCGCGATGATGGTCACCTCGCCGCCCTGGATGGTCAGGTCCTTGGCGGCATTGACCTGCGCACCGCGCAAGTACACGCTGTTGCCGCCTTCAAGGTAGATGCCACCTTGACCGCTCGTGATGGTGCTGGCGGCTGCATCGTCGGTGCGCGTCTCCAACGTATTGCCGACCTTCTTTTCCTGGCTCAGGTGGCGGTCGAGGAATTCGAAGCTCTTGGTGCGGCTGAGCCCGGCGCTGCTGCTGTGGGTGTCGCGGCCCTCGACGATGTTGAGTTCGTTGCCAGCGGTGATGCTCACGCCCTGCGTGCCGTTGACGTGCGAGCCGACGATATTGACGTTGTTGTCCGCATGCAGCGAGACGAGCCCGCCCTGGAAGCTGCTGCCCACGCTGGTGGAGCTTTCCTGCGACGCGGTGATCGTCGTGGTGGTGTTGGAGAACGTGCCCTTCTTGGTGGACTGGTACAGATAGTCGCTGCTGTCGTTCGCCTGGCCGTCCACGATGTTGAGGTTTCGCCCGGCATTGGCGACGAGCAGACCGCTGCCGGCATCGACGTCGGCCTGACGGGCATTGATGTCCTGGCCGGCGCCGAGGATGGTCGTGCCGTTGGTCGCGATGACGGTACCGGTCTCGCGGCTGCTGCTGTTGTACTGAAATCCTCCGGCCAGCACGTCGGTGCGGGTTCGAGGTTCGGTCACCGTGTCCAGGTTCAGGTCACGCCCCGCATTCAGGCGCGTCAGGCCGCTCCCGCTCGCGGGGTTGGCGCTATCGCGGTTCGAGACGACGGCACCCGTGAGGTTGATGTCCCGACCCGCATCCACTTGGAGTGTGCCGCCGGGGCCGGTGACGTACAGACCGGCCACGCGGTCGATCGTGGTCGACGACTCCGCGAGGGCAGTCTGCCGAGTCGTCGTAGTGGTCACGACATTGACATCGCGCCCGGCGTTCAGGCTCAGGCTGTTGCGCGCATCGATGGTGGAGCCGATGTTGTCGATGTCCTGCCGCGCATCGAGCTTGACGCTACCGCCCGTGATCCGGCCGCCATCGAGGTTGCGGACGTTGTCGGCGTTGAGTTCGACCACGCTCCGTCCAGCGATGGTGCCTCGATTGACGATGTCGCCAGCGCCTTCGGCACCGTTGATGCGCACCTTGTCGGCGCTCAGCAGGGTGCCGTTGCCGTCGATGTCGCCAGGGCGAACGCGCACGTAGACCTGAGGAACAAGCACGCGCTGGGTGCTGCCATCAGGGAGCGTCACCGTCTGCTCGACGAGCCACACGATGTCGCTGGTCAACTGCGCCATCTGCTCGGCCGTCAGCGCGATTCCGGGCGTCAGCTGGAACTTCTGCGCGAAGGTCGCGCCCGCGTTCATGAGTGCCGTGTACTGTTCTTCGTCGCTGCCGAAGCCCTCCAGATAGCGTGAGCCGGTGAGTTGGGCCACCTGCTCACGTATCAGGCGCTGTTCATAGTGGCCGTCACCCAGCCGCTTGAGCATGTTGCGGGGATCGAGGCCCAGATTGTTCAGGAGGTAGTCGCTACTGAGCCACTGGCGGTAGCTGGCGTAGCGCGGGTCGGTCTCGACCAGGTAGCCGTTGCCGTGGGGCCGCAGGTTGAAGAGGCTCGATCCCGGAAGTGCCGCGCTCGCGGGCGCGGTGCGCACGACGAGCGAACCGGCGCCGGGCACCTCGACGATTGGACGGCTGCCGCCACCGCCGAAGTTGGGCTCGCCCGCACCGCCGCCGCCGAGGTTCGGATCGCCGGCCCCGCCGCCGGGGGCGTTGCCGCCGCCGCTGGCGCCGGGCGTTTGATTGTTGACGGCCGCGCCGCCGCCTCCCGGCGCGCCCCATGACGTGAGCGCATAGGTGGTCGGTTGGTTGTTGATGGGGGTGACGGTGAGGGGAACGTCACCGCTTGTGTTGGGGTTGATGCCAACAGCCAGATAGGTGGAGGTGCCGCTTTCTCGGCGCTCACCGGGCGTAGGCTCGTTGACGACGGGCATGCTTGCACTGAAGGTGCCGCCGGCCAGCACTTGGCTGTCGCGGTTGGTCAGGCGGCCGTCGACTTCGATGTCGCCTCCGGCGAGGATGTGCGCGGCCTGGGCGTTGCGGGCCTGATCTTCTTCGACGGTGAGCTCGATGACCTGAATGCTGTAGCCGGGGCCCATGCGGACCCAGGTGCCGTCCGATTGCTTCACGAGCAGGTAGCGCCCCTCCGGCGTGCCGGGGGGGCCGGCAACCATGGCCTCGGTGCCTTCAGGAAGGACGATGCCGGCAACTGTGATGATGGAGCGGGCGGGCAGTACCGTCGTGACGCGTTCGACAGTCAGGTGCGTGTCGATGTTCTGGATGTCGGCCGCACGCAGCGTCATGCTCTCGTTGGCGCTGATGAGTGCGCTTTCGTTGCGCAGGACGGCGGCTTTGCCGGTGGCGATGCCATCGTCGTCAAGCTCGCCGGCGATGGTCATGCCGCCTTCGGAGAGGAGTTCGCCCCGATTGACGATACTTGTCGCGCCGACGTCGAGATAGCCACGCGCGGCGATGACGGCGCCCGCTTCGTTCACGACACTGGCACCGTCGCCCACGGACAGCCACGTACCGTAGATCCGGGAGGTGTTCGTGATGCTGCCGCCGCGTACCTGAGTGTCTTCGCCGTCGATAGTGCCGTTGTTCGTCAGGCTTCCATCGGCGAGCAGGTAGGTATGGTTGCCCGAGCTGAGCAGGCCCGTGCTGCCGTTGACGATGTTCACGCCCTTGGCAATGAGGGTGTCGGTGGCTTCGATCGCGCCGCTGTTCGTCAGCGTGCCTTGAGCATTGATCTCCACACGGTGGCCGCTCATCGACGCGCCCGCGCTGTTGACGAGGTCGTGGCTCTTGCCGCTCAGCGTCTCGCCGGCAGACATAGTGCCTTTGTTGGTCAACGTGCCGGCGAAGTCGTAGCTGATATTGCCGCCGCTCTGGATGACTTCGCTGTTGGTCCAGCCGGCCGCGCCGCGAAGGTGGATGTCGCCGTCCGAAAGCACCTTGCCAGAACCGGCGCCGATGCTTTCGCCGATGCCCAGGTTGACATCACTCACACCGACGAGTCGGCCTCCGATGTTGTCGAGTTTCAGGCTGCCGCCGCTCTGGTCTGAGAGGCTCAAGGTGCCGCCCGAGGCGATCAGGCCGGCCGCATTGTTTGCCTTCGCGACCACGAGGGTTGTGTCGCCCACGGCGCTGATGGAGCCGTTCTGATTGTTCAGGCTGTCGGCCGCGAGGTCCACGTTTCCATTGGCGACGATGGCGCCGCCTTGGTTAGAGGTGGCACCGCTCGTCGTGCTGGAGATGCTGCCCGCCGAGGCGATGCGTCCGCCGTCGTTGCCGAAGCTACCGGCCTGGATGGTGGCGTCACCGTTGCTCGCGATGCTGCCTGCGGTGTTGTCGATGACGCCGGCCACCGCGATGCGGGCCGCCCCGGTTCCGGTCTGGACAATCTCGCCGCCGTTCGAGTTGGTGAGATTCGAGGCGCGCAAATCCAACTGTCCCGCGTTCAGCTTGCCGGCGTCGTTCACGAGCGTCGCGCCCGCTAGGGCTTGGGCGCTGACGCTCAGCGCGCCGGCCGTGGCGACAGTGGCTCCGCTGGTGATCACATTGCCGTTGATCGCGGTGATGGCAATGTTCGCGGCGTTGGTCTTGCTGGCCAAGAGATCGACGCTCGCGCCTTGCAGCACGGCTTCGCCGGCAGCGACGTTGGTGCCCTGGGCAACCAGAGCGCCCGTGGTCTTGACATGCAGATCACCCGTTGCGCCGAGGCTGTTGTCGCTCTGCACACCGGCACCGAGGACGCCCGTGCTGCCGCCTTGCACGCTGTCGGCCGTGATGGTGACATTCCGCGCGGCCGTGACACTGCCGTCGTTGGTCAGGGCGTTGGCGGCGACCACCTCTGCGTCGTTGCCTGCGCGCAGCGAACCGCTGTTGGACATTGACCCGGCGCGTACCGCCAGATCGGTTGCCGCTCCGATGCGGCCCGAGTTCGTCACTGTGGTCGCAACGGAAAGTGAAGTGCCGGCCGCCGCCGAAGCCACGGTTCCAAGGGTGTTGTCCAGAGACTGTCCCCGGATCGAGACGGCCTGGTTGGCGAGTAGCGAGCCCGAGCTGTTCTGGATCGCGCCTGAGACATCAGCGGTGAACGAACCGGCAGCGGATATTGCGCCGCGCGTATTGTTGACCGAACCAGCTACGGCAAAGGTCGCGTCGCCGGCGCTCTCGATCGTTCCGTCCTGGTTGTTGAGGTCGCCCGTGGTCGCGATGTCCACGCGTCCCGCACTCAGCTTACCGCCCGCACTGTTATCGAAGCTGCTGACGTTGGCCTGGAAGCCATTGGTCACTTGAAGCGTGCCGCCAGCGTTGCTGAAAGCGGGGCCGGTAACCGAGAGGTTGGACACTTCGAGCTTGCCGCCCGCGTTCGAGACGTTGGGCGTTTGCAGCTCGATCGGGCCACCCGCGTAGATTCGACCGCCGTCGTTGCGGATCGTGCCGGCTGCGCTGATGACGCCGGGCGCGACCGGTGCCGCTGGCGCAGCCGCCGTGCCACCACCAACCGCACCCGCCGAGGGATCACCGGATGCACCCGCGCTCGAACCAGCGCCAGCGCCGCCCGTGTCGGCCCCTGCGCCAGAACTGCTCCCGCTGGGGCCGCTTCCCGCGCCTGCGCCAGAGGAGTCGGCGATCGGCTCATGGCCGATGGTGCCGCCGTTGGTGTTGACCAGCGTCGGGGCCGCGAGCGTGAGCGCGGCCATGCTGGTCTGCCGGATCGTTCCGGCATTGGTGATATCGCCGGCGCTCGCCAGCTCGACGCGTGACCCTTCGAGCGTGCCAGTATTCTCCAGGCGACCGGCCGCCGTCACGACGAGACCTCCCGCACCGGCGCCGATGTTGCCGGCGTTGCGCACACCGAGCCCGGCTTCGGTTCCGATCAATCTGATCTTGTTGGCGAACATTCCACCAAGAGCCGCCACGTCGAGAGCGAAGGCAGGGGCTCCACCGGACCCCGCGATGGGAATGATCTCCCCGTGTTCCGCGGAGATCTGGTTGGCTCCCGTTGCCACCGTCAGATCGTTGGCCCAGATGCCCGCGTTGACCTGCATCGCACGGGCATAGATCGCGGCATAGTCAGTCTGACTGAGGTCGAGACCTTGGCCGTCGATGCTGATGTTGCCGCCGCCGACGCGGAAGCTATCGAGGCCGCCCATGGCATTGAGTTGCGGCACGCCGGTTGTCAGCGTCACGCGAGAGGCGTTCAAGAACCCCCCTCCATCGACGACGATCCCCGCCGGGTTGGCAATGACAACCTCGGCGCGCTGGCCGGCCACTTCCGCAAAGCCGCGAAGCTGCGACGGATTGCCCGAGTTGATCTCGTTGAGAATCACGCGCGCCGGGCCGGTCGCGAGCCATGGATTGCCTTGCACCCAACCGCCCAGCTGAGTCTGAGCGTTCGTGCGACTGTTATTGAGAATGACGCCGTTTCGCTCAATGTCGAAACGGCTGTAGACGTTTCGAGAGACGCCCGCGGCGCTGGGAGTTTGTATGTTGACGACGGGGACGGCGTTGGGCGCGACCAGCACCGTGGGCCGCTGATTCCCGGGGACGTTGGGGGCTCCGATAATTTGCCCCTGCGCAGAGGCCACGCCAAGCAAGGCCGACAGCGCCACACCAATTCCGCCGGCGCTCGTGTTGGACTTGCCCACGCTGCGCGCGGTCTCCTGCACGACCATGCGCATGCCGCGCACGGCGTTGAAGATGATGCGGTGAAGATTCTTGTTCATCGTTTCTTTCCCCTGGCGGCTGCGCCGCCCCTCGTCAAAGTTGGGCGCGCAGTTGCGAAGCGACGCGCTTCGCGAGGGCTTGAATCGCGACGTCGTAGCTCTCGGCCACTTCGTCGGACTTGGACATCAAGGTGTCGAAGTCGGGGTAGCGGTACTTGGGATCGGCGGGCGCGCTCCAGTCGTCGTCGCCGCTGGAATCGGCACCGAAGAAGAAGGTCTCGCTCACGAGCCACGCCTTGTCGCCGGGGCGTGCCCAGAGTTGGGCCGACACATTGACCTTGGGTTGGTAGTCGATGGACAGGCGGCCCGCGTACATCCCGACCTCATCGAAGGTCACATGCAGGACAGGCTCGCGTGTCGGCAAGCGCTTGTAGTCGATAGCGTCCGGATCGTCGGCGGGCCGGTGAACGTTCTCAAGAAGAGTGACTTCGAAGCCTTGGGCCGCCAGTTCTTTCAGCAGCGCAGCAGTCATCTTCTCGCCCATCGCCTTGCGAACGCTCGCGAGCTTCTCGTCGAAACGCGCGCTCTTCCAGCGGTTGTCGATCGACGAGACGATGAGTGCCGGCACCAGAGGCAACGCCAGCGTCTTGTTCGCGGTACTGACGTGGAGCGGCGACGCGACCGGGATGAGCGTAAACCGACGAATCTCGGGCTTGGGTTCCGCTGGCCCGGACGCGCAGCCTGCCAACGCCGCTGCGATCGAAACCGTCAGAAGTAGCGCTATCGCGCGAGACTTTGCTCTCATATGCCTGGTGACTCTCAGAAGCTGAAATTGAGGTTGAAGCCCGCCGTGACTGACGCTGTGCGGAAGCCCTCGGGTTTGTTGATGGGTGCGCCCACGAACATGTCGTAGTTCAGTCCTTGGAAGACGCCCCGCAGCCCGATCACGCCGCCGGCGAGATGGCTGCCAATCAACTGGTCAACGAAGAGGCCGCCGACCTCGCCGTAGTCGATGCCCGCATACAACTCGGCGCCGCTCGCTCCGAGCGCCAAGCCGATGTCGTTTCGGACAAGCCACCCACGGTCGCCCGACAAGGTCAACTCGCCATCGAATCCGCGCACGGTGAAGCGCCCGCCGATGGAGAACATGTCCTGCGGCGTGAGCGGCGTGCGGTTCCACTGCGCGCGCCAGAGACCTGAATAGCGGAGCGTCTGTCCGTTGAGTTCGAAGGGCAGGTTCACGCCCAGGTCGGCCGTGATGATTCGCATGCGGGAGGTGCCTTCGCCAAAAGGCTCCTCGGGCGCGGGAATGGATCCAAAGGCCCCCGTGCCGCGTCGGTAGACGAGATTGCCGTCGAGCGTGGCCGGGCCGATGAACTCGCGGTGGTTCAGGCCCAGTTCCCAGCCGCCGACGACACGGCGCTGGACTTCGATCTCGGTGTCGTCGATGTAGTTGTGCGAGGAGCGCCGGAAGGCTCGCACGCTCGCGATGGTCTTGCGGTGCTGATCGCGATATAGCAATCGGGAGACACTGGCTCCGGCGTTGCTGCTCTCGCCGGCATAGACGTAGTTCTGAAAGTAGCCCGCAACGTTCTGGTGGTAGTCGTTCTGCGATGCCGTCGTGCTGAACAGCCAGTCGCCATAGGGAACGGAGTAGTGAACGATCTGTCCGCCGGTGCTTTTGTCGGGATTCGTGAACCAGTGGCCGTCGATGCTATGGGTGGCGTTGACGTAAAAAAGGTCATTCAGGCCGAAGGGGTTGTCGACGGAAACTGTGACGCCCGCTTGGTAGAGGCCTGTCGATTCGGTGCCGCTGTCGTCGATGCTGAGCGACGAACGCAGGTGCCGGCTCTGCGCATACTTGACGACGAGATCGCTGTCGCCGGGCTGCGCATTGACGGCATTCGACGGCTCGATCTGGATGTCGGCCTCTGCGGTGGGCACGCGTTTGAGGTTTTCCAGGCCCTGCTCGATGTCGCGCAGGTTGAGAAGGTCGCCAACTCGCGCGGGGATGGCGGTGCGCAGGCTGGTGGGCGTGCCCTCGCCGTCGAAGCGGATGGCGGCGATGCGGCCGGGAATCAGCGTGAGGGTGAGTTCGCCCTTGGTGAGGTCTTGTGAACCCGCGAGCACGCGCGAGGTGACATAGCCGGCCGCGATGACCGCCTGTTGCACGCGCGTGAGCACGATGTTGACGCCCTCGGTGCCGAGGCAACGACCGACGGGTGAGTCGTCACCCTGGGGGCCGGCGATGGCGTCGAGCGCCCACTGGAACGCGTCGGAGCGCTCGCCGGAGAGGACCACGCGATCTATGCGGAAGCACGGCGTTTCATCATCGGGCAGGCGCTGTGATTCTGCGGCTGCCTGTCGGGGCACGCGCGCATCGACCGTGCGCTCCTGCTGCTCGCGCAGCGCACGTTCGCGCTCTTGCTGGCGCTGCTCCTCGATGACGGGACGCGGTGTCGAAGCGATCTGCGCGTGAGCCGCGAACGACGCGGCCAACCCAGTCAGAAGGAGGGGCGAGAGGATGGAGGCCGAGATTTTTGGAGCACGGTGAGCAGCCACCGTGGGCCGCGCCCACCGGCGGGAAAGAAATGACATCGTTCTTATTGCCGCGTCGAATGGGCGCGGGTATGGAGCTTCTCGGCGTGCAGGAAGAGCAGACGCCTCTTGCTGGTCAGTCTATGAACGGCCGCATCAAAGAGTCCATCAGATTTGTCCGAAAACTCAGCGGAGATCTCTTTACCGCACGCGGCCCGGCGGAGCCGGTTCCGCGGCGTTCCACCAACGGGCCGCGCTTCGGCGGCCGCGTGACAAGCGAAGTTGCTGCCGGTCGCGCAGAATCTTGCGATGAATGAAAGTTATGCGACTGTTGCACCTTCGCGCGCGGAGGTCGACGCGCTTCCCGGTCTCACGGTGGTCGAGTTCGGAACCGATTGGTGTGGCTTCTGCAAGATGGCGCAGCCGCTGATCGCCGAAGCCTTTTCCGGCGCGTCGCCATTGCGGCACCTTAAGATCGAGGATGGGAGCGGGCGGCCTCTGGGTCGGTCGTTTCGCATCAAGCTGTGGCCGACGCTGGTCTTCATGCGGGATGGCAAGGAAGTGGGCCGGGTGGTGCGGCCAGAGAGCGCTTCGCTGATCCGGCGGGAGTTGGAACAAGCGCAAGCTGCCGAGCGCTAGGCCACGACTGCCCGCGCCCGCGCATCAGGCTCCGGCCGGCACCTTGTCGAGGAAGCCCGTTACCGAGCGCAGCTTGCCTGCCTCGAGTTGGACGAAGTCCGTTCCCTCGATCAGGTCTTCCGATCCGCTCGGGCCAAGGGTCCATGAGAAGCGGAGCTGATCGCCGTGGCCGTCGGGCCGGCCCTTGAGCGCGAAGCGGAAACCGGGGTAGCGCTGGTGCACGCCGCCGACCAGCGCGCTGATCTGCGAGCGACCGCTGCCCTGCATGATGGGGTCGACGTAGTGCGCATCGTCGGCCCAGTGAGTTTCGAGCAGCTTCAGCCGACGGGATTCGTCAGTCTCGTTCCAGACGGCGATGTAGTGCTCTGCGACATGGTCGGCATCGGAAGTGGCGGTGTTCATGGCGATTCCTTTTCAATGTTCACGACCCGCAACAGCGCGGGGTGAATGAATGGTCGCAATGACAGTGCCGCAGGTCGATGACGTGGCAGGTCATGTCCACGCACCGCCGGATCAGGCCTTGTCCGATTTCCCCGCCGCGTTCGCAAATTTGCTGAGCATCCGATCAACGAGCCAGGGTTGGCGGTTCTCGTCTTCCGCACGCTCCTTCCGGCGGATCGCGTTGCGAACCACGATGGAGCCGACATAGCGGATCGGCTCCGGCGGAAAGTGGCCGAGCGGCCCTTTCGTCAGCGGGCTCCGGGTCCATGCGTTGTCCTGGTCGAGCAGCATGGACGACAGGATCTGGCCGCCCATGTAACTCGGCCCGACGCCATTGCCCGAGTAGCCGAAGCCGTAGCAGATGTGCGGGGCGCCGTCGAGCTTGCCAAAGAAGGGGAAGCCTGTGACGGAACGGTCCGATGGCCCGTTCCAACTCGCCGTGATCGGCGTGTCGCGCAATGCCGGGAAAAACGAACGCAATGCCTCCGTCAGCTCTGCCTCGTAGGGCGACCTCTGGTCAAAGACCGGTGCGATGCGCCCTCCCCACGAAAAGGTATTGCCGCCCTTGCCCAGCATGATCCGCCCGTCGACCGTGCTGCGGTAGTAGTAGACGAAGGTGCGCGAATCCAGCACCGAGACACCGTCGACCAGACCGCTCTGCCGGAGCAGGTCCGGGCATCGTTCGGTGATCACCATGTCGCTCGACACGACGGCGATGGTGCGTTCGAACTGCGGGAAGGTGCTCGCCATCCATGCATTGATCGCCAGCACCAGCTTCTTCGCCTCGATGCTGCCGCAGGGCGTGCGCACGGTGACCGGATGGCCGGTGCTGAAGTCGAGCATCGGGCTGCGCTCGTAGATTCGGATCCCCATCGCAAGCGCTGCGCGGCGCAGGCCGCGAACCAGCTTGCCGGGATGCACGGTCGCCGCGATCGGCGAATACACCCCGGCGAGATTGCGCGCCGAACCGGAGCGGCGCGCCACTTGCTCGGGTGGCAGCGGATAGTACGACTTGATGCCGCAACCCTCCAGAGCCTGCATCACCGGATCGAGTGTGCCTATCTGCGCCTGCGAGGTCGCGGTGTAGAGCGTCCCGTCCTGGCGCAGTTCGGCGTCGATGTCGTGCGCGCGGCAGAAGCCGGCGATGTGGTCCACCACCGCTTCCGAGGCCTTCACCAATCGGATCGCCTCGGCTTCGCCAAAAAGCCGGCGCAAGGTGAAGAACTTGGCAGACCATGTCAGAAGGCAGCCGCCGTTGCGCCCGCTGGCGCCCGCCCCGCAGAGATCGCTCTCGACGATCGCGATGTCCAGCGACGGATCCTGCTGCTTGGCCTGGATCGCCGTCCAGAGGCCGGTGAAGCCGCCTCCGACGATGCAGACATCGGCACGCTGCGCGCCTTGCAGGGCCGGCGCGAGATCGCCGTCGTTGAAGAGCGCCTGCTCGATCCAGAACGGACGCATGCCGGTCTAGGCCGCTACGGCTGCACGCCGATGATCGGCGGCGCAGGTTTCCATGTGGCGAACGAAATGCGCCAGGTCCGGCACCACGGCATCGGCGGACTTGGCCGTGTCGTCCCAACGGCGCAGGCGCACCGCGTCGCTGGCGAAGGGCAGGGCTTCGAAGGCCTTGGCCTGCGCGTCGTCGAAGACGCCGCCTTGCAGCGCCAGGCTGCGCTTCGAATCAGGCGATAGCGATTCGAGGTAACCGGCCACGCGGGCGCACAGGAAGCGCTTCGCGTCCACGTGCAGCCGGATCGGCTCCAGCGTTGCCGGACCGAACAGCGAACGAAGAAAGGGCAGGCAGCGGTACTGGTGCAGATCGTCCAGACCCTGCTGCGTCGGCGTGCCGCCGAAGTCGTGCAGTAGATGGCCAAGATCGTGCAACAGCGAGGCCGTGATCAAGGCACTGTCGGCGCCCTCCTGCTCCGCCAGATGGGCAGACTGCAGCGCATGCTCGAGTTGTGTCACCGGCTCGCCGTCGTACTGGGCGTGGCCTTTCGACTCGAACAGGCCGACGATGTCGGAAATGGTGAGGCTCATGGTTACCAGGGGAGCGAATAGGTCTTGCTGTTGGTGAAGCTCTTCATCGCTTCGAGCACGCCTTCCTTGTAGCCCAGGCCCGAGTCCTTGATGCCGCCGAAAGGCGTGAGTTCGAGCCGGTAGCCCGGCACCTCGCGAACGTTGACGCTGCCGACGTGGAGCTCGCGGATGAAGCGCGTGATGTAGTCGAGCCGGTTCGTGCATACCGATGACGACAGGCCATAGGCCGTGCCGTTGGAGATGCGGATCGCTTCCTCGATGCTGCCGAAGCGGATGACCGGCGAAACCGGGCCGAAGGTCTCGTGCTTGGCCACCGTCATCTCCGGGTCGACGCGGTCGAGCACGGTCGGCGAATACAGCGCGCCACGGCGCACGTTGCCGCAGAGCAGCTTGGCTCCCCCAGCGATGGCTTCGTTGACCACCGACTCGAACTGGATCGCAGCGGCTTCGTCGATCACCGTGCCCATGTCCATGGTCGGATCCATGGGGTCGCCATACTTCAGGGCCTTGGTTTTCTGCACCAGCAGTTCGACGAACCGGTCCGCCACGGCCTCGTGCACGAGCATGCGCTTGATGGCCGTGCACCGCTGGCCCGAGTTCTTGTACGAGCCGCTGGCGGCGAGCGTGGCGGCCTCCTCGATGTCGGCATCCTCCATCACGATGATGGGATCGTTGCCGCCGAGTTCGAGGATCTGCCGCTTGTAGGTGGCCTTGCCCGCGATGTACTTGCCGATCGCGACGCCGCCGGTGAAGGTGACGAGATCGACGTCAGGGTTCGTCAGCATCTCGTCGGCAATCTCGCGCGGGTCGCCGGTGATGACCGAGAGCATCTCCGGCGGCAGGCCCGCTTCATACAGGATGTCGGCGAGGACAAAGGCAGTCAGCGGCGTCTTCTCGCTCGGCTTGAGCACGATGCGGTTATTGGTCGCGATGGCCGGCGCCACCTTGTGGATCACCTGGTTCAGCGGATGGTTGAAGGGCGTGATCGCCGTGATGACACCCAGCAGCGGCTCGCGCAGCGTGTAGACCTTGCGGCTCTTGCCGTGATGCGTCAGGTCGCAGGAAAAGACCTGGCCGTCATCGACCAGCGCCTGGTTCGCGGCGAAGAGCAGCACATCGGAGGCACGGCCGACTTCGTACAGCGAGTCCTTGCGGCAAAGGCCGGATTCGAGCGTGATCGTGCGGGAGATTTCGTCGAGTCGCGAGGCGATGATTTCGCCGGCGCGCATCAGGATCTTGTAGCGTTCGTAGCGGGTCAGCGTCGGCTTGTAGTCGCGTGCAATGCGGTAGGCGCGGCGCACGTCTTCCAGCGTCGCCTTGGGCACGGTGGCGACCACCTCCCCCGAGTACGGATAGGTGACCTCGATCACCTCGTCGCGATAGACGCGCTCGCCGGCAATGCGCAGGGCTTCGCAGTGGATGTCGGCTGGCTTCGGCATGGGCTGGCTCATCGTGGTGCTTCCGTGCGACGTTACTGGGCGTGGTTCAGCGCGAGATCGAGAGCGTCGAAGTTGCGCAGGCGACGGCTGCTGGCGATGCCGTTGACGGGCCGGTTGCAGATCAGCGGCACGCGCTGTTCCGACACGCCGCCGTGCGAGCGCAGTGGCACTTCGAGCGCGGACAGATCGTGCCGGCTGGCCGAGGTGCCGATCACGGTGTTGCGTTCGCTGACGACGACGATGTCGCCGATGCGGTCCGGCGGCAGCTCGAAGCGCTTCGCCGCTTCGGCGCGGGAGAGTACCGACTCCATGCCCGGCACCTCCTTGATGCGCAGGATCCATTGCGCAGCGGTGGCTTCGTCGGGCGCATACACCGTCGCGAAAGAACCGAGCGCGCCGTGGTGCACCACGTAGGGGTCGGTGATCGGGAGGATGACGCGCGCCTTGTCGACGCCATACCAGCCGTCCAGCACATCCTGCAGGTAGATCACGTTGGGCTTGCCGTCGCTGTCGTGCTTGTCGTTCATGCCGTGGTCGGCCGTGAGCACGATAGTGGCGCCGAGCTCGTCGAGCTGCGCGAGGTAGCGGTCCATCATCGCGTAGAACGAGTTCGCGGCGGCGCTGCCGGGCGCTGCCTTGTGCTGTACGTAGTCGGTGGTCGACAGGTACATCAGGTCGGGGCGGCGCGTCTCCATCAGCTTGACGCCGGCAGCGAAGACGAATTCGGACAGTTCGGCGCTGTACACCGAAGGCACCGGCATGCGGACGAGATCGAGCACGTTGTCGATGCCGTTCTCGACCAGCGTCACCTGGTCGGCCTTCTCAGACGAGAAGCAGATGCCCTTCATGTGGTTGCCGAGGAGCTTGCGCAGCTTGTCCTTGGCCGTGACCACGGCCACCTTGGCGCCCGCGTCCGCGAACGCGGCCAGCACGGTGCCGGCGCGCAGGTACTTGGGGTCGTTCATCATGACTTCCTCGCCGAGTTCGCGGTCGAAGAAGTAATTGCCGCAGATGCCATGCACGGCCGGGGGCGCGCCCGTGACGATCGACAGGTTGTTGGGGTTGGTGAACGAAGGCACCACGCAGTCCGCCAGCAGATTGGCGCCCGTCTTCATCATGCGCGCGAGGTACGGGGCAACGCCTGCTGCCACGGCGGCGTCGAGATAGGCGGGCTCGCAGCCGTCCACGCACACAACGACCACGGGCCGGCTCATCCAGCGGTAGTTCCTGGCGTTGACTTCGATGGTCTCCGTTGTCATTTCAAGCTTCCTTGGTAGGTGAGTGAGTGATTGGCACGATTTGCGCGGTATCAGAGCGGCCCAGGGCCTTGTGCATTCGAGCGCGGCTGCCCGCGACGTGCTCGCGCATCACGCGGCCAGCACGGTCGGCATCGCCGGAAGCGATGGCCTCGACGATCTCGCGGTGTTCATCGACCGACACGCGCAGGCCGCCGCCGCCATCGAGGGCGCGCATGCGAAACAGGGACAGCTCCTTGATCAGGCGCTTGTAGGTCTCGGTCAGCTTCTGGCTGCCTGCGGTGTCGAGCAGGATCTCGTGGAACTGCAGATTGAGCTGCGCGTACTGCTCCAGGTCCTCCGCCTGCGCGGCGGATTTCATGGGGTCGAGCATGGCCTTGAGGCGCTCGAGCGCATCAGGCGCGATGGCGCGCGTCACGCGGCGGCCGATGATTTCTTCCAGCGCCTCGCGAAGTTCGTAGATCTCGTCGGCTTCCTCGAAGGCGATCTCGCGCACGAACACGCCGCGGTTCTTTTCGTTGCGCACCAGGCCCGCTTCTTCCAGCGCCCGCAAGGCCTCCCTGATCGGGCCGCGGCTGGTGTTGAAGCGCAGCGAGAGTTCACTCTCGTTGATGCGGCTCCCGACCGCCAACTCGCCCGTCATGATGAGTCGCTCGATCTCCTCTTGCACCAGCATCGGCAGCGAACTGGATTGCAGAAAAGCTAGGGCGGCGGTCGACTTGTTCGTTTGCATGCAGCGCATTTTTCGCTTCGAATTGCCAACTGTCAACAATTTTTTATTGACAGTCTCCAATCGACAACCTACATTGAGCCCACCGAAGCCAGTCAAGAGCTTGGGCAGTGATCAGTCCAACCCCCTCTCTACCGGAGAAAACGATGAACACACGAAAGAGCGCGCGTCCTCTCGCGATCGCCCTGTGCGCCGCCATGCTTGCCTTTGCCACGGGTGCCGCGCTGGCCCAGCAACGGACGCCACTTCTCGTCTACACCGCCCTCGAAACCGATGCGATGAAGCTCTACAAGGACGGCTTCGAAAAGGCCAATCCGGACATCGAAGTGAAGTGGGTTCGCGACTCCACCGGCATCGTGACCGCCAAGCTGCTGGCCGAAAAAGCCAATCCCCAGGCCGATGTGGTGGCCGGCGTCGCAGCCAGCAGCCTCGCCCTCCTTGACCAGGAAGGCATGCTCGCCGCGTATGAGCCGAAGGGCTTCAAGGCGCTGACGCCCGCCTATTCGGACAGCAAGAGCCCGCCCGCCTGGGTCGGCATGGACGTCTGGGCCGCGACGATCTGCTTCAACACGGTCGAAGCCCAGAAGCGCGGATTGCCAAAGCCCGAGAGCTGGAAGGACCTCACGAAGCCCATCTACAAGGGCGCGATCGTGATGCCGCACCCGGCTTCCAGCGGCACCGGCTATCTCGACGTGGCCGCCTGGCTGCAGATGTGGGGCGAGCCCGAGGGCTGGAAGTACATGGATGCCCTCCATGAAAACATCGCGCAATACGTGCATTCGGGCTCCAAGCCCTGCAAGCAGGCCGGTGCCGGGGAATTCCCGATTGGCATCTCCTTCGAGTTCCGGGCACACCAGGTGAAGAAGTCGGGCGCGCCGGTCGAACTGGTCTTCCCCAAGGAAGGCCTGGGCTGGGACATCGAGGCCACCGGCGTCATGAAGACCACCAAGAAGATGGAGCAGGCCAAGCGCCTGGCGGACTGGATGGCCAGCAAGGAGGCCAACCAGGTCACCTCCAACTGGTGGGCCATCGTCGCCTACCCCGGCGTGGCGAAGAAGCTGGAAGGCATCCCGGAAAACTACGAAAAGCTGCTGGCCAAGAACGACCTGAACTGGTCAGCCAAGAACCGCGAGCGCATCCTGGCCGAATGGAGCAAGCGCTACGAAGGCAAGGCAGAAGCGAAAAGTAACTAGGCTCGCCCCCAGGTTGGCTCACTTCGTGTAGCCGCCCCCCCCTGCCGGGGGCAACACCAGCGGCCCGGCAAAGCCGGTTCCGCGGTGTTTCTGGCAGGGATACGCGTCTCATGTGTTCCGGAGTTGCTCTCAATGGATATGACCGCCGCCAAGTTCATCGCAGACGAACTGCAACAAAAGACCGCCGCCCTCGAGGTCGTCGGCATCCGCAAGGACTTCGAGTCCTTCAGCGCCCTGCGCGACGTGCACCTGCGCGTGAAGCCCGGCGAGATGCTGTGCTTCCTCGGTCCCTCCGGCTGCGGCAAGACCACGCTGCTGCGCATCATCGCGGGCCTCGAGGCGCAGACCTCCGGGCAGATCCTGCAGAACGGACGCGATGTCTCGTGGCTGCCGCCCGACAAGCGCGACTACGGCATCGTGTTCCAGTCCTACGCCCTCTTCCCCAATCTCACGATTGCGGACAACGTGGGCTACGGCCTGGTCAACGGCAAGGCGAAGAAGGCCGAGATCAAGGCGCGCGTCGAAGAGCTCCTCGCGCTGGTCGGCCTGCCGACCTCGGGCCAGAAGTATCCGAGCCAGCTCTCGGGTGGCCAGCAGCAGCGCGTCGCGCTTGCGCGTGCCCTCGCCACGCGCCCTGGCCTGCTGCTGCTGGACGAGCCGCTGTCGGCGCTCGACGCGCTGGAGCGGATTCGCCTGCGCGGTGAAATCCGCCGGCTACAGAAGCAGGTCGGCATCACGACCATCATGGTCACGCACGACCAGGAAGAAGCCTTGTCGATGGCCGACCGCATCGTGGTCATGAACCACGGCGTCATCGAGCAGGTCGGCACGCCGATGGAAATCTACGAGCGGCCTGCCACACCTTTCGTCGCTGACTTCGTCGGCAAGGTCAATGTGCTGCGCGGTCACGCACTGGGCGGCAATCTCTTCCGCGTCGGCGACATGGAACTGCAGTGCGACGCCTGCGATACGGGCTTCGAACCTGGCGATGCGGTGAATCTCTACCTGCGCCCGGAAGACCGCGTTGCCGAGCACCTCGGCCCCGACACGCCCAATCGGCTCAACGCACTGGTCACCAAGGTCGAGTTCCTCGGTGGCCTTTGCATTGCGGAGGTGACCGCCGACGCACTGCACGGCCAGACGCTCGGCCTGCACTTCTCGCTCAACCAACTCCACGACCTCGACATCCGCGAAGGCAATCACATCGACATCGCGCTGCGCGCGAACCGCATCCGGGCCTTTTGCGAGAGGACCTCGAAGAGATGAACACACTGGCACACGCCCACCCTGTCCGGGCCGCGTGGCACGGTCGTTCCGGTATGCGCTGGAGCCGCGACGAACTCATCGCGCGCGGCGTGCTGCTTCTCGTGATGGCGATGCTTTTCGTGTTCCTGATCGCGCCGCTCTTCACGATCCTGATCAACGCCGTGCTGGACAAGGAAGGCCGCTTCGTCGGCCTCGCGCACTTCATCACCTACTTCCAGACGCCGAGCCTGATGCGGGCAGCGTGGAACTCGATCTGGGTCTCGACGGTGGTCGTGCTGATCTCGGTGCCGACGGCCTTCGTCTGCGCCTATGCGCTCACACGCACCTGCCTGCCGACGCCGTTCAAGGCCACGTTCCGGCTGATCGCGCTGATTCCGCTGCTGGCTCCTTCGCTGCTGTCGGCCATCTCTTTCGTGCAGTGGTTCGGCAACCAGGGCGCGCTCAAGTTCCTGCTCGGCGGCGCATCGATCTACGGCGCGCCGGGGATCATCCTGGCGGAGGTCTACAACACCTTTCCGCACGCGCTCATGATCCTCGTCACCGCTCTGTCGCTCGCCGACGGGCGGCTGTACGAAGCGGCCACGGCGTTGCGCACGCCCGCCTGGCGCCAGTTCACGACGATCACGCTGCCCTCGTGCAAGTACGGCCTGATCAGCGCGGCGACTGTCGTCTTCACGTACGTGGTCAGCGACTTCGGCGCGCCCAAGGTGATCGGCGGCAACTTCAACGTGCTGTCGGTGGATGTGTTCAAGCAGGTGGTCGGGCAGCACAACTTCTCGATGGGTGCGGTGGTCGGCATGCTGTTGCTGGTGCCTTCCCTGATCTCGTTCGCGATCGACTACACGGTGCGGCGCAAGCTCAAAGCGCAGCTCACGGCCCGTTCGGTGCCCTACAGCCCGAAGCCGAGCCGGCTGGGCGACACACTGCTGGCGCTGTTCTGCACGGTGGTATGCCTGCTGCTGCTGGCCACGATCGGCATGGCGGTCTACACCTCGCTGATCAAGCTCTGGCCGTACGACCTCTCGTTCACGCTCAAGCACTATCACTTTGCGCTGGTCGAGAGCGACATGGCGGCGGCCTACACCAACAGCCTGATCCTGGCGATCTCCACCGCGGTCGCTGGCTCGCTGATCGTCTTCGTGGGCGCCTACCTGATCGAGAAGACGCGCAACATCGACCTGATGCGCCGCACGATGCACCTGATGGCCGTCCTGTCGATGGCCGTGCCGGGCCTGGTACTGGGCCTGGGCTACGTGATGTTCTTCAACCATCCGGCCAACCCACTCAACTTCATGTACCAGACGATGGCGATCCTGATCGTGTCCACCATCGTCCACTACTACACGTCGAGCCACCTCACTGCGGTGACGGCGCTGAAGCAGATCGACAACGAATTCGAGGCAGTGTCGGCCTCGCTGAAGGTGCCGTTCTTCAAGACCTTCATCCGCGTGACGGTGCCCGTGTGCCTGCCGGCCATCCTGGACATCGGCCGCTATTTCTTCGTGGTCTCGATGGCGAGCCTGTCGTGCGCGATCTTCCTGTATTCGCCGGAGACGATCCTGGCTTCCGTCGCGATCATGCATCTGGACGAGGCCGGCGACATCGGCCCCGCGGCGGCGCTGGCGAGCTTGATCGTGGCGACCTCGACCGTCGTCTGCATCGCCTATTCGCTGCTCACGCGAGTGATGCTGACCCGCACCCAGGCGTGGCGCAACTTGCGGCGTGCCTGATCTTCATCCTCATTCCTGCTGACCTTCCCTCACCTGGAGACACCATGAGTCAAGCCTCCCACCCGATCCTCCTCACACCCGGTCCGTTGACGACGTCCGACCGCACGCGGGCCGCCATGCTGCGCGACTGGGGTTCATGGGATTCGGATTTCAACCAGATCACTGCACGCATTCGCCAGCAGGTGCTGCGCATCGTCCACGGCGAGGGCACGCACGAATGCGTCCCGTTGCAAGGCAGCGGCACTTTCTCGGTCGAGGCAGCCATCGGCACGGTGGTTCCGCGCGGTGGCCATGTGCTGGTGCCGAACAACGGCGCGTACTGCCAGCGCATTGCGCGCATCTGCAAGGTGCTGGGGCGCAAATTGACAACGATCGACTACACGGAGGACAAGCAGGTGACAGCGGCGGATGTGGATCGCGTGCTGGCGGCCGATCCGACGATCACGCACGTTGCGCTGGTGCACTGCGAGACCGGAACGGGCGTGCTCAATCCGCTGCACGAGGTTGCGCTGGTCGTGGCCAAGCATGGCCGCGGGTTGATCGTCGATGCGATGAGTTCTTTCGGCGCGCTGGAGATCGATGCGCGCAAGACACCCTTCGATGCGGTCGTCGCAGCCTCTGGCAAGTGTCTCGAAGGCGTGCCGGGGATGGGCTTCGTGGTCATCAAGCGCAGCACTCTCGAGAAGTGCGAAGGTCACTGTCATTCGCTCGCGATGGATCTGTACGACCAGTGGGTCTACATGGGCAAGACGACACAGTGGCGTTTCACGCCGCCGACGCACGTGGTCGCGGCGCTCGACGAGGCGATCACGCAGTACTTCGAGGAAGGCGGCCTGGAAGCGCGTGGCGGTCGGTATGCGCGCAATTGCAAGGCTCTGATCTCGGGTCTCGCGGCGCTCGGCTTCCGCACCTATCTCGATCCTGCGATCCAGGCGCCGATCATCGTGACCTTTCACGCGCCAGACGATCCGAAGTACGACTTCAAGACCTTCTACCAAGAGGTCAAGAAGCGTGGGTACATCCTCTATCCGGGCAAGCTGACGCAGGTGGAAACCTTCCGCGTCGGATGCATGGGGCACTTTGGCGATGCGGGGATTCCGGGAGCTGTAGCCGCCGTCGCGGATACGTTGAAGGCGATGGGGATCCGGCAGGTTTCCGCTGCGGCTTTGGCATAGGCTCTGACGGTTGGGCGCTTGTTCCTTTGGGGCGGGCGCCCGGTGACGTCGGCCGGCACAAGGCACACCGCCCGACGACGCTGCCCACCAACCTCAGTTCAAGCAGGAACGCCCGCCGGCCGAGCAGTACCGCGAGGACCCGAACTCGGCGCCAGATAACGATCGACGGACAGCCCATCCGTGCGAATGTCCGGCCGACGTCCCATCACTTGGTCCGCCACCACCTTGCCCGACCCGCACGCCATGGTCCAACCCAGCGTGCCGTGGCCGGTGTTGAGGTACAGGTTGGCGTACGGCGTCGCGCCGACGATGGGCGTGCTGTCCGGCGTCATCGGTCGCAGGCCCGTCCAGAACGTGGCACGCGGCAGGTCGCCGCAAGGGAACAGATCGGTGATCACGCGCTCCAGCGTTTCGCGCCGGCGCGGGTTCAGGCGAAGGTCGAAGCCGCCCAGTTCGGCCATACCACCGACGCGGATGCGGTCGTCGAAACGCGTGACAGCGACTTTGTAGGTTTCGTCGAGGACGGTCGATTGTGGCGCCGCCGATGGGTCGATCAACGGCACCGTCAGCGAATAGCCCTTGACCGGGTACACCGGGATGTCCAGGCCCAACGGCGCGATGAAGTCGCGCGAATAGCTGCCGAAGGCGAGCACGTAACGGTCGGCCCTCAGCACCTCGCGAGACGCGCCACCCAGACGAACGCCGGCAATGCGACCGCCTTCGGTGATGAGGCCATCGACCGACTGCTCGAAGCGGAAGTTCACGCCGAGGCCGCGAGCGATGTCCGCCAGTCCGCGCGTGAACAGGTTGCAGTCGCCCGTCTCATCGTTCGGCAAACGCAGGCCGCCGGCCAGCAGATCGCCCGTGTGAGCCAACGCCGGCTCGACCGTGGCGAGTTGCGTGCGATCGAGCAATTGATAGGGAACGCCGCACTCCTGCAGGACCGCGACGTCGCGCTGCACGGCGTCCAACTGCGCCTGCGTACGAAACAGCTGCAGCGTGCCCTGTGTGCGGTGCTCATAGCGGATGCCAGTTTCGGCACGAAGCTCACGCAGGCAATCGCGGCTGTATTCGGCCACCCGCATCATGCGTTCCTTGTTGACCGCGTAGCGCTCGGGCGAGCAGTTCTTCAGCATGGCGGCCATCCAACGCAACTGGAACAGCGTGCCGTCCGGCCGGATCGACAGCGGCGCGTGCTTCTGGAACATCCACTTCAGCGCCTTCAAGGGGATGCCGGGCGCGGCCCACGGGGTCGAATAACCGGGCGACACCTGCCCGGCGTTGGCAAAGCTCGTTTCCTGCGCGGGGCCATCCTGACGGTCGACCAGCGTCACCTCGGCGCCAGCGCGGGCCAGGTAGTAAGCGGTCGTGACACCGATGACTCCGCCACCCAAAACGATCACTTTCATCGCGAAACCCTTTGCATGCAGGAAAGGATTCAAGCGTATTCTTCGGATCGCCATAAACTCCACTGAAATGTGCTCCATGCTCAGTGGTTCTTGCTGATTTTTGAGGCCAATAGGCTCCGGAGGAGTGAAATGATCGATCTCGACCGCACCGACCGAAAAATCCTCGACATCCTCCAACGCCAGGGACGCATTTCCATGACCGACCTGGCCGAGCAGATCGGGCTTTCGACCTCCCCCTGCTCGGAGCGCGTTCGGCGCATGGAGCGTGACGGCGTGATCACGGGCTACCACGCCCGAATCGATCCGCAGGCGATCGGCAAGACGCTGCTGGTGTTCGTCGAGATCACGCTGTCGTCCAAGTCGGGCGACGTCTTCGACAAGGTGCGCAAGGAGTTGCTGCACGTGCCGGAAGTGATGGAATGCCATCTGGTGTCCGGCGGCTTCGACTACCTCATCAAGGCGCGGCTGCGCGCCATGAGCGACTACCGCAACCTCTTGGGCGACCTGTTGAAGAAGCTGCCGGTCACGGCGGAGTCGCGCAGCTACATCGTGATGGAAGAAGTCAAGGAAAGCCTGTACCTTCCGATGGACCGATGAACCGCCATCCTGGAGTTGCCCGATGCGCGTCTTTCAACTTGCCATTCGCCTGATCCTGCTTTGCGCCGTGTGGGCAAGCGCCGCGGCACAACCGAGCCAGCAATTCGTAGTCAGGGGTGACCGCGCACTCGATTGAAAGCGCTGTTCAGGGCGCCAGGAATCCGGCCCGGCGCAAGGCCTGCTGCCCGGTGCCGCTGCGCAGATCATCCGCAAAGGCCTGCGCCGGCTGGGGCGCACCACTTCGCACGGCAAGCCCGTAATCCGCACTCACATTGATCGCGGGCGGAACGTCGATCATCTGCAGGCCCGGTTCCTCGTTGACAGCCAGCACCGCGTTCGTGCAATAGGTCAGGAAGACGTCGGCCTGGCCGCTCGCGACCAGCATGCCGTATACGTTGCGTCCCGCAGGTGGCGCAGGTGAATTCGGCCCGCCGGTCAATTGCAGCGCCTTGTCGGCCAATGACTTGGCGGACCCGGCAGGCGCGGCGCCGCTGCGCTCCACTTTCTCGAAAAGTTCGAAGGCGTAGTCGCCCGAGGGGTCGGCCCTCGGTGTCGAGGTGCCGAGCTTGATCGACGGATCGAGGAGCAGTGGGACCAGCGTGTCGCGCGTCACCTTGAGGCCGGGCCGAGCGAGCGCACACAGCGCGTTGCGCGCAAAGGCCACGGTCGACCCCCAATTGCCGCCCGCAGCCAGCGATTGCGGATGCGCCATGTTGGCCGATGCGAACACATCGACGCGCTCGCCCGCAGCGATGCGATCGCGCAGCAGGCCCGACGCGCCGAAGGTCAGTGCGATACGAGTACCCGGGTTCGCCTTCTCGAAGGCCTGCGCCGCCTGCGTGATCGGCCGACGCAGGCTGCCGGCCGCGAAGACCGACACGGTCGCGTCGGGTGACGCTGTCTGAGCCCCGTCCGCGCCTGTGATCAGACCTGAAGCGAGCAGCGCGGCACCCAGCACCTTACTTGGTGGCATTGGGGAAGAACAACTGCTCGCCGCCGATCTTGTAGCTCGCGATGGTCGACTGCCCGGCTGGCGAGATCACCCAATCCACGAACTTCTGCGCGCCCGCGCTGTTGAGTTGTGGAAACTTCGTCGGGCTCACGACCATCACGCCGTATTGGTTGAACAGGCGCTTGTCGCCTTCGACCAGCACCGCCAGATCCGCACGGTTCTTGAAGCTCAGCCAGGTTCCGCGATCGCTCAGCACGTAGGCACCGCTCGATGCCGCGATATTGAGCGCCGGGCCCATGCCGCAGCCGCATTCCTTGTAGCCCGTGCCTTTCTTTTCGTTGGGTACGGGCTGGCCCGTTTCGACGATGCCGGTCTGCGACCACAGCCGGCGCTCGGCGGCGTCCGTGCCGCTCTTGTCGCCGCGCGAGACGAAGGGTGCGTTGGTCGCGGCGATCTTCTTCAGCGCGGCGACGATGTCGTTGCCCTTCACGCCGGCCGGGTCGGCCTTCGGGCCCACGAGCACGAAGTCGTTGTACATGACGGGGAAACGCTGGGCCGCGAATCCCTCGGCGACGAACTTCTCCTCCGCAGCCGTGTCGTGCACGAAGAGCACATCCGCATCGCCGCGCTTTGCCATGTCGATCGCCTGGCCGGTGCCAACGGCAACCACCTTGACGTCGATGTTGCTGGCTTGCTTGAACGCCGGCAGCAGGTGGGCGAACAGGCCCGACTGCTCGGTCGACGTGGTCGAGGCCATCGTGATGGTCTCGGCATGTGCAGCCAGCGTACCCGCCGTGAGGACGATCGCGCCAAGCGCAGAACGCGCCCTCTTGGGCAGATTGAAATAGCTCATACCAACTCTCCTTTGACAAAAAGACGGGCTTCCTCTGGCAGGGGTCCACTGAAGAAATCGTGTGCCGGGAGATCGGCGAGTACGCGGCCGTGCTCCAGATAGATCACGCGGCTCGCAAGCCGTTTGACCTGGCCGAGGTTGTGGCTGGCAAAGACCAGCGTGCGGCCCTGCGCAGCATCGGCAATCAATGCCTCGACCTCGCGCTTGGCGGTAGGGTCCAGGCTGGCCGTCGGCTCATCCAGGAACAGCACGTCAGGATGCAGCACCCAGGCTCTTGCGAGCGCCATGCGCTGCTGCTGACCGCCCGACAGCGTGCGCGCGTTGCGCCCCGCGAGGTCGGCGAGCCCGACCCTCCCGAGCGCATCGACGGCCTGCTGTCGCGCATGACGCCAGCGCGCGCCGTGCAGCCACAGGGCGAGCGCGACGTTGTTGCGCACGCTCGCGCGCAGCATGTGCGGCCGCTGGAACAGCATCGCCTGCGCGCGGCGCGGCACCCTGCTGACGACTGCGCCGCGGGCATGCGGCACGAGACCATGCAACACGCGCAGCAGAGTGCTCTTGCCGCTGCCGTTGGCGCCGATCAGCGCGACACGCTCGCCGGGATGGATCGACAAGGTGGCGCCGGCCAGCGCCCGTACGCGGCCGAATTGCACATCGACGCCGTGCAGGCTGAAGAGCGCCTCGTCGTTCGCCGAACCGTCACCCGTCCCGCTCACGAAGCCACCTCCAGATGCCGCACCGCGGACGCATCGGCAGCGCCGCCGTCGACCCGCTCGCGCCAGCCGCGCAGGGCCGATATGGCGAAGTTGAGCACCAGCACGACACCCAGCAGCACGAGTCCGAGTGCGAGCGCCAGGGGCAGGTCACCCTTGCTGGTTTCCAGGGCAATGGCCGTGGTCATCACCCGCGTGAAGCCGTCGATATTGCCGCCGACGATCATCACCGCCCCGACCTCCGACACCGCACGGCCGAAGGCGGCGATCACCACGGTGACCAGCGCGTAGCGTTCGTCCCACACGAGCAGCAGCGCGCGCGCGAAAGCACCGGCGCCGAGCGATCGAAGTTGCTCGCCGTGCGCGCGGTCGGCGTCCTCGATGGTCTGGCGCGTGAGGGCCGTGACCACCGGGAGCACGAGGATCGTCTGGGCGAGCACCATGGCCTTGAAGCTGAAGAGCCAGCCCAGGAAACCGAGCGGCCCCGAGCGCGACAACAACAGGTAGATCACCAGCCCCACGACCACCGAGGGAAGCGCCAGCAAGGTATTGAGCAGGGTGAGCAGCAAGCCCCGGCCGGCGAACCGGCTCACCGCGAGCCATGCCCCCAGCAGCAAGCCGAAGCCGCAGGCCAGCAGGCAGGCAGTGGCGCTGACTGCGAGCGACCGGCCGACGATGGCGAGCAAAACGGGATCGCCCGAAACAACGAGGTGTCCAGCAGCGGCAACGCTATCGGCAAAGGTGTTCATTCAAGGGGTGGTTCAGAAAAGCGCACGCAGTATGGGCAAGCATCGACGCGCTACCTATGCAATCTCTTGCATAGGTAGACGACCGCGTCTGCATAATCCTTCGCGCCATTCACACGCCCCCCACTCCTTGTGCAACAGATCGAACTCTCCTATGCCATCGCGCCGCGCCGCAATGGCCGTGCGCTGATCCGCAATCCGCTCATGGAACTGCTGCACGCAGTGCGCGAGCACGGCTCGATCTCGGCTGCCGCGCGTGCGCTCGGCTTCTCCTACCGGCACGTGTGGGGCGAACTGAAGCGCTGGGAACAGACGCTGGGCCATCCGCTGGTGACGGGCGACCAGGGACGATCGGCGCAGTTGTCCGAGTTCGGCGACAAACTGTTGTGGGCCGAGCGCCAGGCCCAGGCGCGGCTGGCGCCACAGATCGAAGCGCTGCACGCCGATCTCGAACGCGCGTTTGCGCTTGCATTCGATGACCGCACGCATGTGCTGAGCCTGCATGCAAGCCACGATGACGCGCTCGTCCTCCTGCGCGCCCATGCGGCCGCGACGGCCCAACTGCAACTGGACATCCGGTTCACCGGCAGCGTGGATGCGATCAGCGCGCTCAACCAGGGCCGGTGCGTGATGGCGGGCTTTCACACCATCGAGCGGCCGCCGATCGGCTCGATCGCGCAGCGCACCTACAAGCCGCTGCTGAAGCCCGGCCTGCACAAGATCATCGGATTCGCACGGCGCACGCAGGGCCTGATCGTCGCGTCCGGCAATCCACTGCAGTTGAACGGCCTCCCGGATGTCATTGCGCGCCGGGCGCGCTACGTGAACCGGGCGCTCGGCACGGGTACACGCGTTCTGCTCGACGAGCTGCTGGCTCGCGATGGGCTCGACGCCGATGCGGTCGACGGGTACGCGAGGGATGAGCCTTCGCATGCAGCCGTCGCACATGCGGTCGCGGCCGGCCAGGCCGATGCGGGGCTTGGGCTCGAATCCGCGGCACGCACTGCGGGTCTTGGCTTCGTGCCGCTGGTGAACGAGCGCTACCACCTGGCCTGCCTCAAGTCGGCACTCGACCAGCCGGCGATCGAAGCGCTGCTCAAGTTGTTGCGCGGTGCTGCCTGGCAGCATCGGCTGGGCACGTTGCCGGGCTACGAAAGCGCAAGCAGCGGCGAGGTGCAATCGCTGAGCGCGCTGCTGCCGTGGTGGAATTTCAAGCCGAAGAAGGCCGGGTAGCCAGCATCAAAGCGAACAGGTCCTGAAGCCGAAGAATCCGTCGTCGCGCGCGGGCGATGCAAAGCCCCGGCGCTTCGGCGAACGCAGCCGTGCGCGCGTCGCGAACGATGCGCCGCGCAGCACACGAGCCTTTCCAAAAGCAGGCTGAGGATCGAACTCGGTGCCTTCGCTCCACGGGTCCGGCGCAAAGCCCTCCCAGGGCTGCAAGGTGCCAGCGGTCCATTCGTGCACATCGGCCCACCGGAAGCCACGGCGTCCCAGGGTGTGCGCGGCAATCTCCCACTCGACTTCGGTGGCGATCCGGCGCCCGGCCCAGCGCGCCCATGCGTCCGCTTCCCACCAGCTCACGTGCACGGCGCTCTGGTTGCCCGCCGCGCGCACGGTCCGGCCGAAATGCTGCTGCAGCACCGAGCCGCCGGTGCCGTGGCGCGCCGCGCCGATCTGCTCCACGTGTCGCGGCCCGCGTCGCCCTTCGGTCTGGCTTTCGAGCCATTGCAGTCCCTCGGGCCGCCACAGTTCGGCCCGGTCGTAGCCACCGTCATCGACGAACTCCACGTACTGGTCCCAGGTCACGGGCTGGGCATCGATCTCGAACTCCGGCACATCGACCCGCTGCAAGCCGCGCTCCTGCGCGAAGACGAACCCCGAGTCGGGCAGCCCGAGTTCCCACGGCGTCGCAGGCACCAGAAGCGGCTCCCGCGTGACCGCGGCCGGCGGCAGTTCGACGCCCAACGGCAAGCCGAGCGTCTGCGCCATGACGACCAGTTGCTCGCCGCGCAAATCTTCATGAAACAGGGCGAGCCGGTAGAAGTACAAGCCGGCATCGGTTTCGGCCGCGTGCTCGAGCAGTTCGAGCGTGCTCTCCAGCGTTTCGAGCAAATAGGCTTTGGTCTGCGTCAGATCGGGCATCTCGGGCGACCAACGCTCGTGCACGTCGATCTGCAGCGGGTTCCACCATGCGTCGGCATCTGGCTCGATCGCGGCCAGGCGCGTGGGCCGCACCGGGCATTCCGTACCGAACGCGCGCTGCGTGTTGCGCGCAATCCACCACTCCGCGAACCAGCCGATGTGGCCGGCCAGCCATACGGGCGGATCGACTCCCTCGACCCGGGGCACGGCCAGCGCCGCTGAGCCGAGCGCCTGCTCGTAGAGCGACAGAAGATGCAGCGTGTGGTTGCGCGCGTCGATCAGCGCCAGCGAAAGCAGTTCGCGACCCGCGCGACGCATGTCCGGCGAGTCGATGGAATGCGGCAGGCCGGGCGTGCTGAACGGCGTCGATGACGGCGGGCTCGAGGGCATCGGCCATTATGGCGAGGCGCATCGACCGCGTTGGCGCAGTGCAATCCGCCTCGGGGTAAACCCGGGCACGAGCACAGGGAAGAGCAGGCGCTACAGAGCGTTACCATTGTCAACTTTGCGCCAAACGACCCGGCGCCACCGCATTCATCCCGCAGGGAGACAAAACGTTGTCAGCATTCCTCAAATTCGCGCTCGTCATGGACTGGATCAGCGCCAAGCTCGGCAAGGTCGCCGCCTGGGCCGTGCTGGCCGCTTCGGTCATCTCCGCCGGCAACGCCGTCATCCGCTATGGCCTGGACCTCAGCAACAACGCGTGGCTCGAGATTCAGTGGTATCTGTTCGCCGCCACTGTCATGCTCGGTGCCCCGCTGGTGCTCAAGCTCAATGAACACGTTCGCGTCGACATCATCTACGGCAAGCTCAAGCGCAACGGCCCCGTCTACGTCGACTTGTTCGGCCTGGTGTTCTTCCTGCTGCCCGTGATGGGCCTGCTGTTCTGGCTCACCTTCCCTTTCTTCCTCAACATGCTGCGCACAGGCGAGATCTCGGGGAACATCGGCGGCCTCATCCGCTGGCCCGCGGCGTTGATGATGCCCCTGGGCTTCGGCGCGATGTTCCTGCAAGGCGTGGCCGAAATCATCAAGCGCATTGCCTACCTGCGTGGCCTGATCGAGATGGACACGCACTACGAGAAGCCCGTGCAATGAGCGCCCTCCTCACAAGCAACGCCCGCCTCTCGCACCGCTTCGCAGGATAAGAAAAATGGAAATGGAAAACTTCGCCCCGATCATGTTCGCGGGGCTGGTCGTGATCATGCTGATCGGGTTCCCGGTCGCGTTCTCTCTCGCCGCACTCGGCCTGTTCAGCGGTTTCTTCGCGATCGAGATGGGCTGGTTCCCGGCCGGCTTCATGGCCAACCTGCCGCTCAATGTGTTCGGCATCCTGTCCAACGAGACGCTGCTGGCGATTCCCTTCTTCACGCTGATGGGCGCGGTGCTCGAGAAATGCGGGCTGGCCGAAGACATGCTCGATTCGATGGGCCAGCTCTTCGGTCCGATCCGCGGCGGCCTGGGCTACTCGGTGATCATCGTCGGCTTCATCCTCGGCGCCATCACCGGCACCGTGGCCGGCCAGGTGATCGCGATGGCGATGATCTCGCTGCCCGTGATGATGCGTTACGGCTACAACATGCGGTACTCGACGGGCGTGCTGGCCGCCTCCGGCACCATCACGCAGCTCGTGCCGCCATCGCTGGTGCTCATCGTCATGGCCGACCAGCTCGGCACCGACGTGGGCCAGATGTACAAGGGCGCGTGGGGCCCGTCGATCCTGCAGGTGCTGATCTTCGCGGTCTACACCTTCCTGATCTCGCGCATCCGTCCGAGCTACGTTCCGGGCGTGCCCGCTTCGGCGCGCACGCTCACCGGCTGGGCGCTGTGGGGCAAGTGCCTGCGCGGCATCATCCCGTCGGCCATCCTGATCTTCGCAGTGCTCGGTTCGATGGGCGGCCTGCCCTTCATGGACCACGCGATCGCCACGCCGACCGAAGCCGGCGCCATGGGCGCCGTGGGCTCGCTGATTCTCGCGGCGATCCATCGCCGCCTCAACTGGCCGATGCTCCGAGACGCAATGGACGGCACCATGCGCCTGACGGCCATGGTGGTCTTCATCCTGATCGGCTCGCGGATGTTCTCGCTGGTGTTCCAGGGCGTGGACGGCGCGAAGTGGATCGAACACTTGCTCTCGGGCCTGCCGGGCGGACAGATCGGCTTCCTGATCGTCGTCAACATCTTCGTTTTCTTCCTGGCCTTTTTCCTCGACTTCTTCGAGATCGCCTTCATCATCCTGCCGATGCTGGGCCCGGTCGCTGCCAAGCTCGGCATCGACATGGTCTGGTTCGGCGTGCTGCTGTGCGTGAACATGCAGACCTCGTTCATGCACCCGCCCTTCGGCTTCGCGCTGTTCTATCTGCGCGGCATTGCCGACACGCTGTTCAAGAACGGCGCGCTGCCGCGAAAGATCGAGTCGCGCGACATCTACCTCGGCGCCATTCCGTGGGTCGGGTTGCAGCTGCTGCTCGTGGCGATCGTCATCTTCTTTCCGCAGACCGTCACTGTCTTCCTCGAAAAGAAGGTCGTGGTCGACGTGGACAAGGTGCAGCTTGAAATGCCGGCCGAATCGCAAGGTTCGGACAACAGCGGCATGAACATGGAAGATCCGTTCGGCAACCAGAAGCAGGCCGCGCCGGAAGAGGCCGCGCCGGCCAGCCCGGCGCCGGACGCCGGCACCAAGCAGTGAGCGCCACCCAGGCAGGAGAAACCGGCGCGCCGGGCGAGATCGAGGAAACCCCGGCCGCGCTCGAGAGCCCCGCCTATCCACCCTTCGTGCGGGTCCTGGCGGTCATCCTCGTGGTCGATCTGATCGGCTTCGGCATCTGGAGCCTGCCTGCGCTCAGTGGTGCGTCGTGGTCCGTCAGCAGCATCGTGCTTTTCGGGTTGGCTGCGCTGTGCATTGCTTGGATGGGCTACTGGATTGTCAGCAGCCGCACGCGCCTGGATGGCGACGTGCTCACGCAGACATGGCTGTGGAACAAGCGCGAGCACGCGGCCGACGTGGCCCATCTCAAGCTCGTGCACTGGCGCTGGCTTGAACGAATCATTGCGCCGCGCCTGCTGGTGCGCCGTCGCAATGGCGCCGTCACGTGGATCCATTCGGCCGATGCGCGCCTGCTGACGGGCTTTGCCGAGCGCGTTGCGGCGCGCAGCTTCCCGAACGCCAAGCCCTGAGCTTCGATCAGCGCGCCCATGAAAAAAGCCCCGCTGTTGCCAGCGGGGCTTTTTGCTTTGGGGAGCCGGCCTGAGCCGGCCCCGCTCACAGCTTTTGTTGCTGCATGAAGCGGTCGAAGGTGCCTTCGGTGAAGCGGAACCAGGCGTTCTGGTCGGCCAGGAACTTCGAGTAGTCGCCGTAGACTTTCTTCCACTCGGGATTGCTGCCGTTGAGGTCGGAGTAGATCTGCTGGGCCGACTTGAAGGCCGCGTTCATCACGTCCTGCGTGAAGGGACGCAGCTTCGTGCCGGAACCGACGAGTTGCTTCAGCGCGACGGGATTGCGTGCATCGTACTTCGCCGTCATGCCGATGTTGGCCTGCGCGGCTGCCGCGGTGACGATCGCCTTGTACTCGGCCGACAGGCCTTCCCAGGCCTTGGTGTTGATGTAGAAGTCCAGCTGCGGGCCGCCCTCCCACCAGCCAGGGTAGTAGTAGAACGGTGCGACCTTGTTGAAGCCGAGCTTCTGGTCGTCATACGGGCCAACCCATTCGAGCGCGTCCAGCGTGCCCTTTTCGAGCGCCGGGTAAAGGTCGGCGCCGGGGATCGATTGGGGAATCACGCCGAAGGGTTCGAGCACGCGGCCCGCGAACGGGTTGGTGCGGAACTTCAGGCCCTTCAGGTCGGCGACCGACTTGATTTCCTTGCGGAACCAGCCGCCCATCTGCGCGCCGGTGTTGCCGCCCGGCAGGTTGTAGATGTTGTACTTGGCGTAGAAGTCGCGCATCAGCTTCAGGCCATTGCCTTCATACATCCACGCGTTCATTTGGCGGGTGTTGAGGCCAAAGGGCACTGCGCAGCCGAGGCAGAAGGTCGGGTCCTTGCCGTAGAAGTAGTAAGGCGCGGTGTGCGCCATTTCGACCGATGCGTTCTGCACGCCATCCACCACGCCGAAAGCGGGCATCAGTTCGCCGCCGGCATGCACGGAGATCTGGAACTTGCCGCCGGTCATGTCGCTGACGCTCTTGGAGAACGTTTCAGCCGTTCCGAAAATGGTGTCGAGGGACTTGGGGAAGCTCGATGCCAGGCGCCAGCGGACGGCTGCCTGCGCGTGAACTGCCGGCGCGATGCCGGCAGCGAGGACGCCGGCAATGCCGGCGTTTTTGATGAGGGAACGACGATCCATTGAATTCACTCCGAGTGCTTTTAGAAAACGAGAACGCGGCTTGTGGCCGCGTTGCTGACTTTTTGAGTCGACAACGATTGTAAAAAACGCTTACAAGGCGCCGGGGGGGGTTTTCCCTGCGGCGACGCGATCGAAGCGTTGCCGAATCGACTGTTCGATGCCGATTGCATCGAGTCCGATACCGGCCAGGAGCTTGCTCGGGTCGCCATGCTCGATGAAGCGATCGGGCAAGCCGAGTTGCAGCACAGGCTTCTGGATGCCGGCGGACTGCAAGGCCTCCAGCACCGCGCTGCCCGCGCCGCCCATGATGGCGCCCTCTTCCACCGACACGATGGCATCGTGCGTACCCGCAACCTTCAACAGCAGGTCGATGTCGAGCGGCTTGGCCCAACGCATGTTCACGACCGTGGCATCCAGCGCCTCGGCCGCCTGCAGTGCCGGATAGAGCAAGGTGCCGAACGCCAGGATCGCGATCCGCTGGCCTTCGCGGCGAATCTCGCCCTTGCCGAAGGGCAGCGCCTCGAGCGTGAGATGCGGCGTGACGCCGGCACCGGCGCCGCGCGGATAGCGCACCGCGACCGGATGGTTCTGCTCGTAGGCCGTGGTCAGCAGTTGACGGCATTCGGCCTCGTCCGCCGGGCATGCCACGCTCATGTTCGGAATGCAGCGCAGGAAAGGGATGTCGTACGCGCCGGCATGCGTCGCGCCATCGGCCCCCACGAGGCCGGCGCGATCGAGCGCGAAGACCACCGGCAGGTTCTGGATCGCGACGTCGTGGATGAGCTGGTCATACGCGCGCTGCAGGAAGGTCGAGTAGATTGCCACCACTGGCTTGAGACCTTCGCATGCGAGTCCGGCCGCGAAGGTCACGGAGTGCTGCTCGGCAATGCCCACGTCGTAGTAGCGACCGGGAAAGCGCTGTTCGAATTCGACGAGCCCCGAGCCCTCGCGCATGGCCGGCGTGATGCCGACCAGGCGGCCGTCCTGCGCAGCCATGTCGCACAGCCATGTGCCGAAGACTTGGGTGAAGGTCTGCTTGGGTGCGGTCGCCGGCTTGACGAGGCCGACGGCCGGATCGAACTTGGTGGGGCCGTGATAGGCCACCGGGTCGGCCTCGGCCAGCTTGTAGCCCTGGCCCTTCTTCGTGACCACGTGCAGGAACTGCGGACCCTGCAGATGCTTGAGGTTCTCGAGCGTGGGCACCAGCGAATCGAGGTCGTGCCCATCGATCGGCCCGACGTAGTTGAAGCCGAACTGCTCGAACAGCGTGGCCGGCACGACCATGCCCTTGGCATGCTGCTCGAAGCGCTTGGCCAACTCGAAGAGCGGCGGCGCCGCGCGCAGCACGCTCTTGCCGACGTTCTTGGCAGCGGCGTAGAAGTTGCCGCTCATCAACTGCGCAAGATACCGGTTGAGCGCACCGACCGGCGGGCTGATCGACATGTCGTTGTCGTTCAGGATCACGAGCAGCTTGCAATCGTCGCACACGCCCGCGTTGTTCAGTGCCTCGAAGGCCATGCCTGCAGTCAATGCGCCGTCGCCGATGATCGCGACGGAATGACGGTCTTCGCCCTTCTGGCGCGCAGCCATCGCCATGCCCAGCGCGGCCGAGATGCTGGTCGACGAATGGGCGGTGCCGAAGGTGTCGTACTCGCTCTCGGTACGCTGCGGGAATCCGGAGATGCCGCCGAGCTGCCGCAGGGTGGGCATGCGCTCGCGCCGGCCGGTGAGGATCTTGTGCGGATAGGTCTGGTGGCCCACGTCCCACACCAGCCGGTCGTGCGGGGTGTTGAACACATGGTGCAGCGCGACCGTGAGCTCCACCGTGCCGAGGTTCGAGCTCAGGTGCCCGCCGGTGCGCGACACGTTGTCGAGCACGCAGGTCCGCACTTCGTCGGCCAGCTGCTTGAGCTGGGCGCGGTCGAAGTGTCGCAGGACGGAAGGGTCGTGGATGGTTGGAAGCAACGGAGCCATGGGATGTTGTTGTTGTCTATCGATCGCGATCGACGACCATGTGGGCCAGCGCGCGCAGTGCGCCGGTATCGGCCAGTGTGCTGCGGTCCAGCGCGGCGAGCGCCTCGGCCAACAGTTCGCGGGCCTGGGCGCGGGCGCCGTCGAGGCCGAGCAGGGACACATAGGTGGGCTTGTCGCTCGCGGCGTCCTTGCCTGCCGTCTTGCCGAGTGTTTCCGAATCGGCGATGACGTCGAGGATGTCATCCACCACCTGGAAGGCGAGGCCCATGGCCGCGCCGTACTCCCGCAGTGCATCAAGGACGTGGGGCGCGAGCGCATTGCCGCAGGTCGCGCCCATTTCCACGCTGCCCTGCAGCAGGGCGCCGGTCTTGAGCCGATGCATTTCGCGCAGTTGCGCTTCATCGAGCGCAAGGCCGACGCTCGCCAGATCGATCGCCTGGCCCCCCGCCATGCCCTGGCTGCCAGCGGCGCGTGCCAGAAGGCGGCACAGGTTGGCCTGAACGGCGGGCGCGATGGCGTCGCCATCGGGCGTGAGCAGTTCGAAAGCCAGCGCCTGCAGGGCATCGCCGGCCAGCAGCGCATCGGCTTCGCCGAACTTCACGTGCACGGTCGGCTTGCCGCGACGCAGCACGTCGTTGTCCATGCACGGCAAGTCGTCGTGCACGAGCGAATAGGCGTGGATCAATTCAACCGAGCATGCCGCGCGCAAGGCCGCTTCGGCGTGGCCGCCGACGGCTTCGCTCGCGGCAAAAACCAGCATCGGTCGCAGCCGCTTGCCACCGTCGAGCACCGCGTAGCGCATCGCGTCGCCGAGTTCGACAGGTGCGTCGACACCGACCCATTCGGACAATGCGGCTTCGACACGGGACAGCTTCGGCTCACTCCACGCGGCAAGGCGGGCGGCGTCCCAGCGCAAGGTGTCGGCGACCGTCATTCGGCCGCCCAGACCTTGAGGCTGCCCGCATCGAGCACCTTGATCTGGTCTTCGACCGCCTGCAGCTTGTCGCGGCAGAACGCGAGCAGCGCCGCGCCCCGCTGGTAGCTGCCGAGCAGCTGGTCGAGCGGCAATTGACCCGACTCGAGTTCGGTCACGAGTTGTTCGAGTTCCTGGAGCCCGGCTTCGTAGCTCGCTGGCAGCGCGCCGGTATCGGGCGCGTCTGGCGAGGCCGACGGGGAGGAGGAAGGCACCTTGGGCATGCGGGGCGGATCGTGGTGAAACATGGGATTTTAAGTTCACCCCCAGGCTTGCCCACTTCGTGTGGCCGCCCACCCCCTTCCGGGGGCGCTGCCTTCGGCCCGGCAGAGCCGGTTCCGTGGCAGCCCTGGCACTTGCCGGATCGAGGGCGCGGGGGGAAAAATTTCTCCGGGGTACAATCCGCGGCTCCCTGGCCGGCAGCTGCCGGCGCAATCTTCGGGCCGTCCCGCACCTTCGACGGCAGCCTTCCGTTCTATCTTTCTCCCTGTGGGGAGCTTGGTCAGGTCACCCATGTCTGATTTAAGTCTTCAACTGCAGCAGGCTTCCAGCCAACTCCCGGTTTCCGCGTACTTCGACGAGGCGCTCTATGCCCGCGAGCTGCAAACGCTCTTCGCGGCGGGGCCGCGCTACGTCGGCCATCGTCTCGCGGTGCCTGAACCGGGCAACTTCCACACCTTGCCGCAGGAGCATCAGGGTCGTGCGCTCGTCCACACGCCCAAGGGCGTGGAACTGATCTCCAACGTCTGCCGCCATCGCCAGGCCCTGATCCTCCAGGACCGCGGCCAGCTCGACACACAGGCCGGCGGCAACATCGTCTGCCCCCTGCATCGCTGGACGTACGCCGCTGCGGACCCGCGCACCACAGGCACGCTGATCGGGGCGCCGCACTTCGAGCAGGACCCCTGCCTCAGTCTGCACAACTACCCGCTGACCGAGTGGAACGGCCTGCTGTTCGAGAAGAACGGCACGGGCAAGGGTCGTGACGTCGCATCCGACCTCGCGAACATCGGCGCCCGCGCGGATCTCGACTTCGAGGGCTATTCGCTCGACCGCGTCGAGTTGCACGAGTGCAACTACAACTGGAAGACCTTCATCGAGGTGTACCTCGAGGATTACCACGTCGGCCCCTTCCATCCAGGACTGGGCAGCTTCGTCACCTGCGACGACCTGCGCTGGGAATTCGGCCGTCATCACTCGGTGCAGACGGTGGGTGTCGCCAACCGGCTCGGCCGCGCGGGCAGCCCGGTGTACCAGAAGTGGCAGGAACAGCTCCTGAAGTACCGCGAAGGCAAGCCGCCGAAGTACGGCGCGATCTGGCTCACCTACTACCCGCACGTGATGGTCGAGTGGTATCCGCACGTGCTGACCGTCTCCACGCTGCACCCCATCGGCCCGCAGAAGACGCTCAACATGGTCGAGTTCTTCTATCCCGAGGAGATCGTCGCGTTCGAACGCGAGTTCGTCGAAGCGCAACAGGCCGCCTACATGGAAACCTGCGTGGAAGACGACGAGATCGCGGAACGCATGGATGCCGGCCGCCGCGCCCTGATGCTGCGCGGCGACGACGAAAGCGGCCCGTACCAAAGCCCGATGGAAGATGGCATGCAGCAGTTCCACGAGTGGTACCGCCGCGAGATGTCGTCCTGATGCGATCGATGCCCCCCACACCCGCTGTGCCAGAAACACCGCGGAACCGGCTCTGCCGGGCCGCTGGTGTTGCCCCCTGCAAGGGGGATGGCGAAGCGACACGAAGTGCGCGAAGCCTGGGGGTGAGCTCCTGATGCAAGCGCTCTGGATGGTGCTGGGCGCACTGATCTTCGCCACGATGGGCGTGTGCGTGAAGATTGCTTCGGCCTGGTTTTCCAGCGCCGAGTTGGTCCTCTATCGCGGCCTGATCGGCATCGTGTTCCTCTGGGTGCTCGCGCGCAGCCGCGGCGTCACGCTCGCCACCCGATACCCCGGCATGCACGCATGGCGCAGCCTGATTGGCGTCGTGTCCCTTGGCGCGTGGTTCTTCGCGATCGCGCACATGCCGCTCGCCACCGCGATGACGCTCAACTACATGAGCAGCGTCTGGATCGCCGCCTTCCTGGTCGGCGGCGCCCTGCTCGCCTGGGTGCCGGTTCCCGGACGCGACGGCAGCGTGCCGCGCCCGCCGCTGCAAGGCCCGCTGGTCCTCACGGTGCTCGCGGGCTTCGGCGGCGTCGTGCTGATGCTCAAGCCCACCGTCGGCGACAACCAGGGATTCGCGGGTCTGATGGGGCTGCTGTCCGGCCTCACGGCCGCCTTTGCATACATGCAGGTGGTGGCACTTTCGAGGCTCGGAGAACCCGAAGCGCGCACGGTGTTCTATTTCGCGGTCGGCTCGGCCGTGGCGGGCGGCCTCGGAACGTTGCTGGGCGAATCCACCCCATGGTCGAACTGGACGTGGTCGCACGCGCTCTGGCTGCTGCCCGTCGGCGTTCTGGCGGCACTCGGCCAGCTTTGCATGACGCGCGCCTATGCCAGCGCCAAGACCGAAAGCGGTACGCTGCTGGTTGCCAATCTCCAGTATTCGGGCATCGTCTTTGCCGCGATGTACAGCGTGCTGCTGTTCGGGGATCGCATCGATGCCGCGGGCTGGGCCGGCATGGCGCTGATCGTCGCGAGCGGCATCGCGGCCACGGTGCTGCGCCAGCGGTCGCTGCCGAAGGCACCGGCCGAGGAACATTGAAGGAGTTCGCATGTACACGACGCTGATTTCCGCCGAAGAGCTCATCGCCTTGCAGGCCAGCGACCTGCCGTTGATGATCTTCGACTGCACCTTCGACCTGATGAAGCCCGAATCCGGCGCACAGCAGTACCGGGCGGCGCACATGCCTGGCGCGGTGTACGCCAACCTCGATACCGACCTCAGCGCGAAGCACGGCGTGGCCGGCGCCCACGGCGTCGTCGTGGCGCAGGACGAAGGCCCTCCCGCCTCGGGCGGCCGCCACCCGCTGCCGAGCCGTGAGAAGTTCGCGGCCTGGCTGTCGAGCGTGGGCTTTGCCAACAACATGCAGGCGGTGGTGTACGACCGCAACGGCGCCAACTATTGCGGCCGGCTCTGGTGGATGCTCAAGTGGATGGGCCACGATGCCGTGGCCGTGCTCGATGGCGGCCTGCAGGCCTGGCAGGCGGCGAGCGGTGCAGTCACCGGTCGCGAGGAGCCATCGCACTTCCAGTCGAATTTCGTCGCCGACAAGCCTCTGCTCTCGCTCACCGACACCAAGACCGTGGCCGCGCGTCTCGAGCAAGCCGGCCAGACGCTGATCGACGCGCGCGCGGCGGCAAGATATCGCGGCGAGGTGGAACCTCTGGACCCGATCGCAGGTCACATCCCGGGGGCCCTCAATCGGCCCTTTACCGAGAACCTCGGCCCCGACGGGAAGTTCAAGCCGGCCGCGCAGTTGCGCGCCGAATTCGAAGCACTGTTGGCGGGCCGGGATCCCACCACGGTCGTCCACCAGTGCGGCAGCGGCGTGAGCGCGTTGCCCAACCTGCTCGCCATGCAGATCGCAGGTCTCGGGCCGACCGCGCTCTATGCCGGCAGCTGGAGCGAGTGGAGCAACACGCCGGGGCTGCCGACCCGGCAAGGCGCACAACCATGATCCTGACGAGCAGGCCGCTCTCGACCCTCGCACTGACCGCTTTCTTCGCACTCACCGCATTTCCTCTCGCCGCCTCGGCTCAGACCCAGCACGCCCACGTGCATGGCCAGATCAAGCTCGACGTCGTCGTCGAAGGCCCCACCGTCGTGATCGAGATGGGATCGCCGCTCGACAACTTCGTCGGCTTCGAACGCGCGCCGCGCACCGATGCCGAGAAAAAAGCCGTCGTCGATGCCGTCGCACAGCTTCGCGCAGCGGATCATCTCTTCAAGATCGATCCCACCGCCAATTGCAAGCTCGGTCCGGTGACGCTGCGCTCCGCCGCGCTGGGCTTGGGCAAGCCAGACGCCACTGCCACCGAAGGCCACGCCGACCTCGACGCCACCATCGCGTTCAACTGCACCAACGCCGGGGCGGCGAAATTCATCGACATCGATCTCTTCAATGTCTTCAAGGGTCCACGCCAGATCGAGGCCCAGATCGTTTCGCCGCAGGGCCAGTTCAAGCGCACGCTGAAACGGCCGGCCACGCGACTGACCTGGACCAAGTGATTCGCTCGTGACGCTCGTCCTTTCCGCCGAATCGCTGCGCTTCGCCTGGCCCGGCGCCCAAACGCCCTGCATCGACATCGAACGGCTCGACATTTCGGCCGGCGAGGCCGTCTTCCTGCATGGCCCCAGCGGCTGCGGAAAGAGCACGCTGCTGTCGCTGCTGGCCGGCGTGCTGGTGGCCGACGCGGGCCGCATCACCCTGCTCGGACACGATTGGGCCGCACTCTCGGGAGCCGCGCGCGACCGATCGCGCGTCGCGCATGTGGGCTACATCTTCCAGCAGTTCAACCTGCTGCCGTACCTCAGCGTGCTCGACAACGTGCTGCTGCCCTGCCGCTTCTCGGCGCGGCGCATGGAACGGGCGTCGCGCGATGGCACGGCGCGGGCGCAGGCTGAAGAGCTGCTCGCGCAGATGGGCCTGGATGCCAGCCTGTGGCAGCGCCAGGCGATGCAGCTGTCGGTCGGCCAGCAACAGCGCGTGGCCGCCGCGCGTGCGCTCGTCGGTCATCCCGAAATCGTGATTGCCGACGAACCGACCTCGGCGCTCGACGAGGACCGCCGCGAAGCCTTCCTCGACGTGCTGCTGTCGGCTTGCCGGACGAACCACAGCGCGCTCGTGTTCGTGAGCCATGACCAGCGCATCGCCGAACGCTTCTCGCGCCATGTACTGTTGCCCGAGATCAATCGTGCGGCTTCGGGGGGGGCTGGCATGAGCGCCGCGCCGGACCGCTCCAAGCAAGCTCGCACCGCAGTGCGAAGCACGGAGGTTCCCCAATGAGCGCCCTCTTTGGCATCGCGTGGCGCAGCGCGTGGAACCGCCGCTTCACCCTCGCTCTCACCGTGCTGTCGATCGCGCTATCGACCTTTCTGCTGCTCGGCGTCGAGCGCATCCGTACCGAACTGCGCGAGAACTTCTCGTCCTCGGTGTCGGGTACCGACCTGATCGTCGGCGCGCGCACCGGCTCGACGCAGTTGCTTCTCTATTCCGTGTTTCGCATCGGCGCCGCCACCAACAACGTGCAGTGGAAGAGCGTGCAGGCGCTTGCCGCGCACCCCGGCGTCGACTGGGTCGTGCCGCTGTCGCTGGGCGACTCGCACCGCGGCTTCTCGGTGCTGGCCACCACGCCCGCCTACTTCGAGCACTTCCACTACAGCAACCGCCAGCCGCTCCGGATGCGCGAGGGCAAGCCCTTCGGCGAACTCTTCGACGCCGTGGTCGGCGCCGAGGTGGCCGACAAGCTGGGTTATCACGTCGGCCAGAAGATCACGCTGGCCCACGGGAGCGGCGAGCTGAACGTGTCCGAGCATGCCGACAAGCCTTTCACCGTGGTGGGTGTGCTGGCGCGCACCGGCACGCCGGTCGACCGCACGGTGCACATCGGGCTCCCAGCGATGGAAGCCATCCACCTCGAATGGATGGGCGGCGCCCCGATGCCGGGCGTCAAGATCCCGGCCGAACAAGTTCGCAAGTTCGACCTCACGCCCAAGAACGTGACCGCCGCGCTGGTCGGCCTGAAGAACCGCGCCGCCGTGTTCGCAGTGCAGCGCTGGGTCTCCACCTATGCGGACGAGCCGCTGATGGCCATCCTCCCGGGCGTGGCGCTCGACGAGCTGTGGGGCGTGATCGGCGTCGGCGAGAACGCGCTGCTGCTGATGTCGGCGCTGGTCGCACTCGTCAGCCTCGCAGGGCTGGTGTCGGTGGTGATGGCCAGCCTCAACGAGCGGCGCCGCGAGCTGGCCGTGCTGCGCGCTGTCGGCGCCAGCCTGCGCCACGTGCTCGCGCTGCTGGCGCTCGAAGGCGCGCTGGTCACGCTGCTGGGCGTGGCGATCGGCGTCGTCTTTGCCGTGCTGGGTGTCACCCTGCTTTCCCCCTGGCTTCAATCGCAGTTCGGACTGGCGCTGCACTTGTCCGAACCTACACTGAACGAATGGACGCTGCTCGCGGCCCTCGTCGTGGCCGGCTGGGTCGCCAGCCTGCTGCCGGGCATCCGCGCCTACCGGCTTTCACTCGCCGATGGCCTCTCTCCAAGGATCTGAACATGACATTGCGCCTTCCCGTTTCCTTCCTTCTCGCGGTCGTCATCGCCGGCAGCGCATGGGCCGCCGAGCCCTCGCCACAGGCCACCTCCCCGACCAACCCGCTCGGTGGCAAGCCCGCCGACGCCAAGGCCGCACCCGGCCAGCCTCGCGTCATCTCGTGGGAAGAACTGGTGCCCAAGGACTGGGACCCGATGAAGGAACTCAAGGGCATGGACCTGAGCAAGCTCGACGACAGCGACCCGCGCGCCAACGAGATGCTTATGAAGCTCCAGGACGCGTCGAACAACGCGCCGACCAACGCCGCGATGAACGGCGTCGAGGTGAAGATCCCCGGGTTCATCGTGCCGCTCGAAGAGAACAAGGGCGAAGTCACCGAGTTCCTGCTGGTGCCCTACTTCGGCGCCTGCATCCACACACCGCCGCCGCCGGCCAACCAGATCCTGCACGTGCGCCCGAAGCAAGGCGCGAAATTCCGCGCCATGGACACCGTGTGGGTCACCGGCAAGCTGCAGACCCTGCGCAACGATTCGATGATGGGCGTGAGCGGCTACCACGTCACAGCCGACAGCGTCACCAAGTACACCGGCGGCGCGAAGTAACCGACAACCTCCGCTACAGCGACCTCGTCATGAAGACGCTGTGGGGATCATCGACGTAGTTGCCGAAGGGAGCGCAGCGCGTGAACCCGAACGACTCGTAGAGCTTCTGCGCCGGCTCGAACGCCTTCATCCGGCCCGTCTCCAGACTCAATCGATCGTAGGAACGCGTCCGCGCTTCCTCGATGATGCGATGAAGCACGGCGCGTGCGACCCCTTGTCCCCGATGGGCATCCGAGGTTCGCATCGACTTGACCTCGCCATGTTTCGGCGAAAGCTCCCGAAGCGCGCCGCATCCGAGCAGTTCATTGCCTCCCCACGCCGTCCAGAACGTGACATCGGGCTGTCGCAGTTTGTCGATGTCCAACGCGTGAACGCTGCAGGGCGGCGAAAGCTCGTGCATGTTGCGCAGATGGGCTTGTAGCAACGCACGAATCTCCGGGCCCGAGAGATCGTCGAGGTCGATCCGAATGACTGCAGATGAAGGGTTCATCGACGCTTGACCATCATTTCGAGTATTGAAGTTGCGGGAAGCATATTGCACGCCCGTGCCGCCACAGGCAGGTGCGGGACATGGACAAGCAAGCCCCGGGTTTCAACTAGGAGTGCTGAACGCCCATGCCGTGCCAACATGGCGCGGCGAGGCACGCGCAATTCGCACGTCCCCCTGCGACAGGAGGCCCCCATGTCCAATCACGTCTACAAGCTCCTCGAACTCACAGGCTCATCGCCGACGAGCAGCGACGATGCCGTGCTGCGCGCCATCGCCAAAGCCAGCGAATCCGTGCGCAACATCCAGTGGTTCGAAGTGACCGAAACGCGCGGCCATGTGATCGACGGCAAGGTAGCCCATTGGCAGGTGACGATCAAGGCCGGCTTCACGCTGGAGGACTAGACCCGCGCCATTCCGGGAATGCCGCGGAACCGGCTTTGCCGGGCCGCAGGCATTGCCCCCGGCAGGGGGTGGGCGGCCACACGAAGTGAGGCAAGCCTGGGGGTAAGCTTGGTCAATCCGGGGCCTGAATCACGCGGTCAAACTCCTCGTCCGCCGGCACGTTGTCGGCATCGAGCTCACTGGCATCGGTCAGGTCGATGCCGGTTTCTTCGGACAGCTCATCGGTCGCTTCGGCGTCATCTTCTTCGAACGCCTCGTCGTCCTCGGGCAATGTGTCTTCGGCTTCGTCGATCTCGGGTTCGTCTGCGGCTTCTCCGGGACGCAGAGGGGGGTCGGCGCTGATCATGATCGGACTCCTGGCTGACTGATGTTTGCATGATGCACCCCGAGTGTGGGTCCCAGCCGAATCAGCCACTTCGGCGAAGGGGCAACAAGCGTGTCAGAAAGTGCCGCGGGTGTCCACTCAGTGCTTGTGGTCGGACGCCCCGTGCGCGTGGTCCGGATCGGCAACGCCGCCGTGCGCATGGTCATGGTCGGCATGCGCGAACCGGCTCACGAGCGTGACGAGCAGGATGCCGATCGCCAGCCACACGATCTGCAAGGCCGTCTGCCGCGCCGGCAGCCGCTTCTGCAGCTGCGGGATCAAGTCGGCCAGCGCCACGTAGACGAAGCTGCTGGCCGCCAGCACCAGGAAATAGGGGAGCCACCCATGCAGCTGGTCGACCAGCCACCAGCCCACCAGGCCGCCAAGCGCGGTCATCGTCCCGGCCAATGAGACCTTGACGAGCGCCACGCGCTGGTTGGACGAACTCTGGCGCAGCACGACCAGGTCACCGATGTGGTGAGGCACCTCGTGCGCGAGCACGGCGATCGCAGCCACCAGGCCCAGGCGCATGTCCGCGACGAAGGCCGAGGCGATCAGGATGCCGTCGCCGAAGCAGTGAACGCTGTCGCCGGTGAGCACGGCCCAGCCGCCGCCCTTGGCGTCGTGCGCATGCGCATGCGCATGGTCGTGGGCGTGAACGTGAAGGTGGTGATGGCCTTGATCGTGCGGATTGGCTCGGCTGTGCCCAGGTTCGTCGACGTGCTCGCCATGATGATGCTCGTGCCCGTGGTGCCACAACTCTGCCTTGTCGAGCAGAAAAAAGAAAACCAGTCCGAACAACAGCACGCCGAACAGCACGGCCGGCGCGATGTGGCTCTCGAAGGCTTCGGGCAGCAGGTGCATGAAGGCGGTCGCCAACAGCGCGCCCGCGGCGAGGCTCAGCAAATGCTGCGGATTCACGCCGCCGGCCCCGCTACGCACGCCCACGCGCAGCAGCAGCGCGGCGATCCAGACACTTCCGATGCCGGCGACCAGGGTCGCGGCGATGATGGCTAACAAATTCATGACTGCTTGCGCAATGGTGGCAAAAAACAAAAGCCGTCCATCGGACGGCTTTCGATTGAAAGCGGCTAGCGGATGTGGCTAGGCCACACCGTTGGCTTTGAACCAGGCCAGGGCGCGCTTCCATCCGTCTTCGGCCGCCTCTTTGACGTAGCTGGACCGGTTGTCGGCATGGAACGCATGGCCCGCTTCGGGATACACGACGAACTGCGAAGCCTTGGCAGCCGGTGAACCGGTTGCCAGGGCGGCTTTCATCTTATCAACCGTGTCAAGCGGAATCCCCTGGTCCTTGCCGCCGTACAGGCCCAGCACCGGCGCCTGCAGGTTGGCGGCGACGTCGATGGGATGCCGGGGCGTCAGCTCCGAAGGCTGCCCGATGAGCCGGCCGTACCAGGCCGCGCCGGCCTTGACCTTGCCCGTGGCCGCATAGAGCCAGACGATGCGTCCGCCCCAGCAAAAGCCCGTGATGGCCGCTTCCTGAACGTCGCCGCCGTTCGCAGCCGCGTACTTGAGCGCGCCGTCGAGGTCGGCCATGACCTGCGCATCGGGAACCTTGCTGACGATGTCGGCCTGCAGTTTCGGGATGTCGGTATACCCCTTCGGGTCGCCCTGACGCGCGTAAAGCTCGGGCGCAATGGCCAGGTAGCCGGCCTTGGCGAAGCGGCGGCAGGTGTCGGCGATGTATTCGTGCACACCGAAGATCTCCTGGACCACGAGCACCACCGGCAAGCCGGTCTTGCCGGCCGGCGCGGCGGCATAGGCCGGCACCTCGAAGCCGTTCACCGTGTACTTGACGGGGCCGGCCTTGAGGCCCTCGTCGGACGTCTTGACGACGGTTTGCGCCGCGATCGGCAAGGTGGCCGCCGCATAACCCACCCCGATGGCGGCCTTGAGCGCCGTGCGGCGCGTCGCGCCCTGCTCGGTGCTGTCGCCGGGGCGGAGCGAATCGAAATCGGCTTGCAGATCGGAAGCATTCTCGGAACGAGTCATACGGGCGAACTCCTGTGAAATCGACGGACAAAGGCTGGCGCGCGAAGCGCAGGCCGCAATGTAGGCGATCAGGCGAGGACGCGTGGGGCTGGCGCCGAAACCCCGTCGTAGGCGCGCGCCGCGAGCGCGGACGCAAGAACCTGCGCCGGGTCGACCAGTCTCAGCCCACCGACCGACGCCGAGCCCTCGAGCCCGAGGGGAATCTCGGTGCATCCCATGACGATGGCCACCGATCCATGACGCCGCGCGAGTTGCAGTGCGACCTCGCTGAAGCAGGCCTGCGCCAACGGCATGTCACCCGCCTTCACGCCGTCGTAGATGCCACGCATGAGCATCCGACGTTCCTCTGCAAGCGGCAGGTGGCAGGCCATGCCGGCGTCCGCCATCGCCTGCTCGTACAGGCCGATGCGGTAGGTGCCTTCGGTCGCCATCAACGCCACGTCCCGAACGCCCTGCGCCGCCAGATGCGCCGACACCTCGCGCGCGACGTGCAACACCTCGACCTGCGGAAAGCGCTCCTGCAAGGTGGCGTGCCACGCATGCGCCGTATTGCAGGCAATCGCGACCGCCCGGCTGCCCAGCGCCGCCAGCCGCCCCAATGCCTGCAACATCGGCTCCAGCGGCTGATGCGCACCCAGCCCTTCCGACTCGAGCGCACCGCTGCGATCCGGCACCGGCACCTGCGCCAGCCAGTGCTCCGGAAAGCCCTGGTCCCGCACCGTCTCGCCGCGCGCCCGCATCCGCCGCGCACAAGCATCGACGAACAGGCGCACGAAATCCGCGCCCGCTGCCGGCCCCATGCCACCGAGGATGCCAACTACTTGTGTCATGCCATGCGCCTCAATTCGCCAGCCCCTTCACAGCCCCTTCCAGAAACACCACGGATCCGGCTCCGCCGGTCCGCAGGTGTTGGCCCCGCAAGGGGGTTGGCGGCCACACGAAGTGGGCAAGCCTGGGGGGTGCCTACGTCGCTGGCTTGTCGCTCGGCGACTTGATGTTCTCGCGCAACTGCGGGCTCATCGGCAGGTTCAGCGGCATGCCCTTGGGCGGGATCGGCTGCATGAACCACTTGGTATACATCTTCTCGAATTCGCCGCTCTTCATGAGACCGACGATGGTGTCGTCCACCACCTTCTTGAAGGCCGGGTCGTCCTTCGCCAGCATGCAGCCGTAGGGCTCGACCTGCAGCGCATCGCCCACCACTTCGAAGTCGCCCGGACTCTTGGCGTTGGCGATAAGGCCGAACAGAAGGATGTCGTCCATCGCGAAGGCCACGGCGCGGTCGCTTTCCACCAGCAGGAAAGCGTCGGCGTGATCCTTGCCGAGCACGATGTCCATGTCGAGGTTCTTCTCGGTGTTGTACTTGCGCATGACCAGCGCATTGGTGGTGCCGGTGGTGCTGGCCACGGTCTTCTTCCCGAGGTCGCCGTAGTTCTTGATCCCCGAAGACTTCTTCACGAGCAGCCGCGTGCCCGTGTAGAAGTGATTGATGGCGAAGGCCACGTCCTTGCCGCGGGCGGTGTTGTTGGTGGTGGAGCCACACTCCAGATCGATGGTGCCATTGGTGATCAGCGGGATACGGTTCTGCGAGGTCACCGCCATCAGCGCCACTTCCAGATTGGGCTTGTTGAGTTTCTTCTTGACCGCGTCCACCACCGCATTCGACAGCTCGACCGAGAAGCCGACCGGCTTGTTCGGACCGTCGAGGTAGCTGAAGGGCACCGACGACTCCCGATAGGCCAGCGTGATCTTGCCGGATTCGGCGATCTTGGCCAGGGTGTCGGCGGCTTGTGCGCCCGTGACGGCGGCAGAGAGCAGGACGGCTGCCATCAATGCGGATAGTTTCATGCGAGCCCTTTCGGTGGATTTGAAGTGAAACGAAGTGTAGGAAGCATTCGCCCGCCCGTCACAATTCCTTTTGCGCCCAAGCCCATGACCAAATGTTATGGATTCGTGGTCCCATGAGCTTTGGCTATGGGCCGCGATGCTTTTGGCATTTCCCGATGGAGCGCACCCCGCCTAGAGTCGGCGCATTCGAACTTCAGAGGAGGAAGCGCCATGCGCGTGTGCGTGCTGGGTGCCGGCATCGTGGGCTTGGCCACCGCGTGGCAGCTGAACCGCGACGGCCACGAGGTGAGCGTGATCGACCGCGCCGCCCCGGGCGCCGGTGCGAGCGGCGGCAACGGTGCTCAGCTGAGCTATTCCTACGTGCAGCCGCTGGCGGATCCGGCGATCTGGAAGCAGTTGCCCAAGCTGCTGCTCTCGCCCTCCTCCCCACTCAAGCTGCGACCGCAGCTCGATCCGCTGCAGTGGCGCTGGGGCATGGCCTTTCTGGCGGCCTGCAATGCGGAGACCTCGCGCGACACCACGGCTCGCCTTCTCGCCATGGCCGCGCAGAGCCGTGCCGCGTTCGAGGAAATGCGTGCGGACATTTCGCCCGATTGCGACTTTTCGGCGACAGGCAAGCTGGTTCTCTATGCCAGCGCATCGTCGCTCGAAGGCGCGCGCCGGCAGCTCGAACTGCAGCGCACGCTGGGCAGCGAACAGCGCCTGGTCACCCCTGATGAATGCGTCGCACTCGAACCGGCGCTGGCCAGTTACCGCGGGCAGATGGCCGGCGCGATCCACACGCCGAGCGAGTGCGCCGCGGACTGTCTCAAGGTGTGCACGGAGCTGTTGAATGCCCTGCGCGCGCGAGGTGTGCGCTTCATGCTCGATACGGAGATCCATGGCTTCGACGTGCGCGGCGGCCGGGTCGCGGCAGTGCAAACCGCAGCGGGCGACGTGGAAGGGGATGCCTTCGTGATGGCATTGGGCTCGGCTTCGCACCGGCTCGGGCGTCGGTTGGGCGCCTATTTGCCGGTCTATCCGCTCAAGGGCTACAGCATCACGGTCGATGTCGATCCGACGCCGGGCGCCGCGCCTCAGGTGAACGTCACGGACAGTGCTCGCAAGGTGGTGTTTGCCCGCATCGGATCGCGGCTGCGGGTGGCGGGCATGGCCGAACTGGTCGGGCACGATGCGAGCATCCCGGCCACGCGCATCGAGACGCTGGCGGAGGCTACGCGCGCCGTGTTTCCGGATGCCAGTCGTCTGGATGAATTGCATCCCTGGACGGGAATGCGGCCGGCTACGCCGACGGGAGTGCCCATCGTCGGTCGGCTTGGTGCTGCTCCCGACAACATGCTCTTCAATACCGGGCATGGGGCGTTGGGCTTCACGCTGGCTTTTGGGTCGGCGCAGAGGGTGGCGCGCGAGCTCGATGGCGTTGCCGTTGGGGCGGGCGCCCGGTAGGCGGTGCGGGGTGTGCGACGGTCATGTACGCGTCTAACGTCTTTTTCCTGCGCGCAAATCACAGCCGGTGACGTCGGCCGGCACAGGGCACACCGCCCGACGACGCCACCCCCAACCCATCAACTCATCTCTTCAATAGCCTCCCGCATGAACCGCGTGATGCTCCGCACGGCCACTGAATCCGGCCTCCCGGCAAATCGCAGCGCACGAATCGGCACGGGAATGTGCGGCTCCAGCGTCAGCACATCCACCTTGTCGCGATCCGCAGAATTTGCAGTACACCCATCGACCAGCGCAACGCCCAGTCCGTGGTGTGCCATCGCCAGCGCCGCATGGTACGTCTGCACGGTCACCACCGCCTGCTGAAATCCAACCCCGGCCTGCCGGCAGGCCTGGCTCAGGCTGGTCCCGACCGGATCGCGGCTGTCCAGCCCCACTACCGGCAAGTTCACCAGGTCGTGCAGCGCCACCGATCCATTGCGCAACAGCGCGCGCGACAGCATCCCCTTGGGCGCGATGCACACCATGCGGCTGTCGGCAACCGACTCCTGGGTGAGTGACGGGTGCACTGCCGGACTGAACGCGAAACCGACATCCGCCTCCTGCAGCAGCAGCGCCGACATGATCTGCGGCGAATGCAGCGACTCGACTGTCACTGCGATGCCCGGATGCTTCCCCCGAAAACGCTTGAGCGCGCGCGGCAGTACCTCATAGCTCAGCGCCAGTACAGAGAGGATGCGCAACTCCCCCGCATCGCTTCCCATTCGCAGATTGGCTGCAAGCCTCTGCACTTCGTCGAGTTGCGCGAACAGCCGCTCGATGTGCGGATACAGCGCCAGCGCCTCGGTGGTCGGCGTCAGCCGCCCCTTGGCACGCTGGAACAGCGAGAACCCGAGCTGGATCTCCGCATGCTGCAAGGTCCGGCTGACCGCCGGCTGCGTGATGTTGATGAGCCGCGCCGCCGCGCTCACGCTCCCCGTGAGCATGATGGCGTTGAAGACCTCGATGTGGCGAAGGCGCATCGCAGAAGGAGTTGGACCGCCGTTGCCTCAGGGAGCCGGCCGCGCCGACACCTTGCCACGCGAGATGTCCATGATGAGCTGCGCCGCGAGGTAGAGACGCGGCTCGATGGAGTCCACCAGCACGTACTCGGCGTCGGCAGAATGCGCGCCAAAGCCCTGCAGCCCGAAGCGCTCGACCACGGCCGCATGGGTCTTGAGCGCGGCGAAGGCGGCATCGGTGCCGCCGCCCGCAACCTTGTCGTCCGCACCCAGTTCCTTGCCGAGTTGCTTGTAGATCTGCTGCGCGTGGAGCCCCAGTGCACGCGAAGCATCCGTGGCTTCCAGTGGCGGGCGGCGGCGCTCGAACTTCATCTCGACCTTGGCCTGCGGAATGAGTTGCTTCTTGACGCGCTCCTGGATCTGCTGCTCGATGCGGTCGTAGTCGCTGACCTTCAGCACCCGCACGTCAGCGCCCGCCGTGGCTGTCGCCGGAATCACATTTCGGTTGGAACCCGAACGGGAGACGGTCCAGTTCATCTTCAGGCCCGTCGCCGGATCGGACAGGTCGCGCATCTGCAGGATCTGGTGCGACAGTTCGTACAGCGCATTCACGCCGAGTTCAGGCGCGGAGCCCGCATGGGAGGCCTTGCCCGTCACGTTGAGCGTCACCGAGGCGATGCCCGCGGTGGCGAGCGAGAGCTTGTCTTCCTTGACCGATGAGCCCTCGAACGACATCACGACATCGTGCTCCCCGCCCAGGCGCGTGATAAGCGTGCGAGCGCCGGGAGAGCTGATTTCCTCGTCGCCATTGATGAGCACCGTCAGCGTGCCGTACTCCTTGAAGTCCATCGCCTTCAGCAACGCGATCGTGTGCGCGATGACCGCGATCCCCTGCTTGTCGTCCGCAATCCCGAGGCCATAGGCCTTGTCGCCCTCGACGCGGAAGGGCTGCTTGTTCAGCATGCCGATCTGGTACACGGTGTCCATGTGCGCGATCAGCATGATCTTCTTGGTGCCCGTTCCCCTGAAAGTCGCGCGCACCACCTTCCCGATCTTCTCCGGCGTGTCCTCCATCCGATAGGCATCGGCCGAAGGATCGATGAGCTCGACCTGTCCACCGAGCGCCTTGAACTTGTCGGCGATCAGGTTGGCAATCTTGTCGAGACCTTCAAGGTCACGACTGCCGGATTCGATCGACACCAGCTGATTCAGCGTCTCCAGCAACGCCGGCTTCTCCTTGGCAGCAAGCGAAGCGATGCGTTGATCAGGTGCAGCAAAAGCGCAAGCACAACCCGCCGCAAGCGCAGCAATCAAAAAGACCTTTCGGCCCGTGGCAATAGCAGTGTTCATGAGTCCCAAACTCTCCTCAACATTCAAAAGACAGATTCCAGAAATACCGCGGAACCGGCTCCGCCGGGCCGCCGGTATTGCCCCCGGTCAGGGGGTAGGCGAAGCGACACGAAGTGCGCGCAGCCTGGGGGCGATCTCAGCTAGTGTGCTTTGTCCCAATTGGGCCCAAAGCCGATCTCGGCCAGCAACGGCACCTTGAGCTCCGCCACGCCGGCCATGAGCCGCGGGATCTCCGTGCGCACCCACTCGACCTCATCCTCAGGCACTTCGAACACCAGTTCGTCATGCACCTGCATGATCATCTTCGTGCCGCGCTTCTCGGCGTCGAGCACCTCCTGCACCTTGACCATGCTGAGCTTGATGAGATCGGCCGCGGTGCCCTGCATCGGTGCGTTGATCGCGGCGCGTTCGGCACCGCCGCGGCGCGGGCCGTTCGGCGAGTTGATCTCGGGCAGGTAGAGGCGGCGGCCGAAGACGGTCTCCACGTAACCCTTCTGCTTGGCGAGCGCCTTCGTCTCGTCCATGTACTGCTTCACGCCCGGATAGCGCGAAAAGTAGCGCTCGATATACGAGGCGGCGGCCTTGGTCTCGATGCCCAGGTTGCGCGCGAGCCCGAAGCTGCTCATGCCGTAGATCAGCCCGAAATTGATGACCTTCGCATAGCGGCGCTGCTCGTTCGACACCTGGTCCACCGCGACGCCGAAGACTTCGCCTGCCGTCGCGCGGTGCACGTCGATGCCTTCCGTGAAGGCGCGCAGCAGCGACTCGTCGCCGCTGATGTGGGCCATGATGCGCAACTCGATCTGCGAGTAGTCCGAACTCGCGATCACGCTGCCGGCCGGCGCCACGAAGGCTTCGCGCACGCGGCGGCCTTCGGGGGTGCGGATCGGGATGTTCTGCAGGTTCGGATCGTTGCTCGACAACCGCCCCGTCACAGCCACGGCTTGTGCGTAGTGCGTATGCACGCGGCCGCTGCGCGGATTGGCCAGCAGGCCGAGCTTGTCGGTGTAGGTGCCCTTGAGCTTCGACAGGCCCCGGTGTTCCAGGATCTTGGCGGGCAGCGGGAAGTCTTCGGCGAGCTTTTCCAGCACCTCTTCATCCGTGCTCGGCGCACCGCTCGGGGTCTTCTTGACGATCGGCAGGCCAAGCTTGGTGAAGAACACTTCGCCGATCTGCTTGGGCGATCCGAGATTGAAAGGCTGGCCCGCGAGTTCGTAGGCCTCCTGTTCCAGCGCCATGATGCGCTTGCCGAGTTCGTTGCTCTGCGCGGACAGCGTGGGCGCATCGATCAACACGCCGTTGCGCTCGACGCGGTAGAGCGTTTCGCTCGATGCGATCTCCAGCTCGTAGATGAATCGCAGCTTCTCGTTCGCTTCGAGTTGGGGCCACAGCGCGTGGTGTACGTCCAGTGTCTGGTCGGAGTCCTCGCACGAGTACTCGGCCGCCTTTTCGATCGACACCTGGCTGAACGGGATCTGGTGCGCCCCCTTGCCGCACAGGTCTTCGTAGTCGATGCCGGTGCGCCCGAGGTGCCGCTCTGCCAGGCTGGCGAGCCCGTGCGGCTTGTGCACTTCGAGCACATAGCTCTGCAGCATGGTGTCGTGTGCATAGCCCTGCACCTCGATGCCGTGGTTGGCGAACACATGGCGGTCGTACTTGACGTGCTGACCCAGCTTCCTTTTCGCACCGTTCTGCAGCCATGGCTTGAGCTTCGCGAGCACCTCGTCCCGTGGCAACTGGACAGGCGCGTCGGGATAGTTGTGGCCGACCGGGATGTAGGCGGCTTCACCGGGTTTCACGCTGAAGCTCAGGCCGACGATCTCGGCGCGCATCTCGTCGAGCGAGCTCGTTTCGGTGTCGATCGCCACCAGCTCGGCGGCCTCGAGCTTCGCGAGCCAGGCATCGAAGGCGTCCCACGTCATCACGGTCTCGTAGAGCAGATTGGTCGCCATGGATGCGGCTTCGAAACTCGGGTCGTCGAAGAGGCCGGTGCCGCCCTCCGGGCCCTTGCGCTTCTTGTTTTCCTCGATCAGCTCGGGCTGCACCTCGTGCGCCTCCAGCGTCTTCACGAGGCTCTTGAAACCGTACTGTTCGTAGAAGGTCTTCAGGCCATCGATCTGCTGCGGGCCGATGGCGATCGCGTCGAGCGCTGGCAGGCCGCCCACGTGCCCGTCGAGGTCGCAATCTGTGCGGATGGTCACGAGCCTGCGGCCCTGCGGGAGCCAGTCGAGCGCCTTGCGCAGGTTCTCGCCGGCCTGGCCCTTGACCTCGGCGGCATGCGCGATCAGATCGTCGAGCGAGCCGTACTGGAGCAGCCATTTGGCGGCCGTCTTGGGGCCGACCTTTTCCACGCCGGGAACGTTGTCGACCGTATCGCCCACCAGCGTCTGGTAGTCGATCATCAGGTTGGGCGGCACGCCGAATTCGGCCGTCACGCCGGCCACGTCGCGCTTCTTGCCGTTCATGGTGTCGATGATCGTGATGTGCTCGTCCACCAGTTGGCTCAGGTCCTTGTCGCCGCTGGACACGATCACCTCGATGCCTTGGCTGGCGGCCGTGCGCGCGAGCGTGCCGATCACGTCGTCGGCCTCGACATCGGGCACGCACAGCACCGGCCAGCCGAGCATACTGACCACCTGGTGGATCGGCTCGACCTGGCTGCGCAGGTCGTCGGGCATCGGCGAGCGGTTCGCCTTGTAGTCGGGGTACCAGTCGTCGCGGAAGGTCTTGCCCGGCGCATCGAAGATGCAGGCCGCGTAGTCGGCCCGCACCTCGCGGCGCAGGGCCTGCATCATGTTGATCATTCCTCGGATGGCGCCGGTCGCGGGGCTGCTGCTGTCCCCCGGTACGGCGCGAAGGTCGGGCATCGCATGGAAGGCACGGTAGAGATAGCTCGATCCGTCGACGAGCAGCAGCGTTTTCTTGTCGGTCATCGGGGCATTTTGCCGTGCCGGGACGGGGGCCCCGAGCAGCGCGAAAGTTCCTCACTTTCTAGTACCCCTGCGCGAAACGCGGACCTACAATCTCTTCATGTCCTCCTCCACGCTCCACGTTCGCCGCACCCGGCTTGTTTCGCTGGTGCTGGCCTGCGCCGCGCCGAGCGCCGCCGTGCTTGCACAGAATCCGCAGCCACCGGGCTCGACGCCCACCCAGACGCTGCCGGATCCGGACAAGGCAGCAGGCCGCCACAACCAGAAGATCGAGCGTATCCACGTCGAGGACCGCAACGCGACGGTCGACGAGCTCCGTGTCGGCGGCCAGACCGAAAGCATCACCGTGAAGCCCGCCAACGGGCCGTCCTACCAAGTGATGCCCAACGAAACCGAACGCATGCGCAATCAAGGGCAATCCGACCAGAGTTCCGGCGAGAACGGTTCACGGGTCTGGTGGAACGTCTTCAAGTTCTGAGCGCGCAGTGGCGGTTTTCACGGAAGTCGGATTCGACGAAGCCGACGCACTGGTGCGTCGGCTCGGTCTGGGTGCCCTCACCGATCTGAGGGGCATCGAGGGTGGCATCGAGAACACCAACTATTTCGCGACCACGGAGTCGGGCGAGTTCGTACTGACGCTGTTCGAGCGACTCGGTGCCGATCAGCTCCCGTACTACCTTTGCCTGATGAAGCACCTCGCGGCACGCGGTCTCCCGGTGCCCGGGCCGGTGGCCGACCCGGAAATCCCGCCGCCCACTGGCCATCCGCTATCCATTCCGGGCAACGCGCCTTGCGAACTGCTGCACACCGTGGCCGGCAAGCCGGCCGCCATCGTGCAACGCCTGAAAGGCAAGAGCGAACTGGCGCCGACGGCCGCCCATTGCGCCGAACTGGGCCGCCTGCTGGCCCGGATGCATCTCGCGGCGCGCAACTATCCCCGCATTCAGCCGAATCTGCGCGGTCTGCCCTGGTGGAACGACACTGTGCCCGTGGTCCTGCCCTACCTGGAAGCCCCGCAAGCCGCGCTGCTGCGCAGCGAACTGGCCTACCAGAACCACGTGGCCGAATCTTCCGCCTACGCGGCCCTGCCGCGCGGCCCGGTGCATGCCGATCTGTTTCGGGACAACGCCATGTTCGACACCCACGCCAGCGCCGATGCGCCACGGCTGACCGGCGTGTTCGATTTCTACTTCGCGGGCGCCGACACTTGGCTTTTCGACTTGGCCGTGTGCCTGAACGACTGGGCCATCGATCTCGCATGCGGCCGCCACGATGCCGCGCGCGCCGACGCCCTGCTCGCCGCCTACGGCACGGTGCGCCCTCTGTCCGGCCCCGAGCGTGCCTTGCTGCCCGCCATGCTGCGCGCCGCCGCGCTTCGCTTCTGGATTTCGAGGCTGTGGGACTACCACCTCCCGCGCGAGGCGAGCATGCTCAAGGCTCATGATCCGACCCACTTTGAACGCGTGCTGCGCGAACGTGCCCATGCGAGCTTCGAGTTCGACCGCGGCGCCGAAACGCTGGCCGCCTGACCTGACCCGATGAAACTCAACCTCGTGCCGGCGCGCACCGGCGTGCTGTGGGTCCGTACCGGCCTCCAGGCTTTCGCGCGACAGCCGCTGGCCTTCATTTCGCTGTTCTTCTTTTTCATGGCGATGGTGTCGATCGCCTCGCAGGTGCCGCTGATCGGCGCAGCCTTCGCATTGATGCTGCTGCCCACCATGACGCTGGGCCTGATGGCAGCTGCCGCGCAGGCGGCGGGGCCGGAAAAGCCGCCGGCGGGAACGGTGTTCATGGCCGCGCTGAATGCCATCCGGACGGACGTGCGGCCCATGGCGGTGCTGGGTGCGCTCTATGCGGCGCTGTTCCTCGGCGTCATGGCGATCTCCGCGCTGGCCGATGGGGGCCAGTTCGCCCGTGTCTATCTGCTCGGCGGCCCGCTCACCCGCGAGCTGGCCGAGACCACCGAATTCCAGATCGCGCTCTGGATCGCGATGGGCCTGTACCTGCCGTTGTCGCTGGCTTTCTGGCATGCGCCGGCGCTGGTGCATTGGCATCGCGTGCCGCCGGCCAAAAGCCTGTTCTTCAGCTTTGTCGCCTGCTTCAAGAACTTCGGCGCGCTCACCGTGTTCGGCCTGGTCTGGGTCGGCGTCTTCATTGGCGCCGGCATCGTGCTGAGCCTGCTGGCGACGCTGCTGGTTGCGGTCGGCGCGATGGGCATCGGGGAAGGCGCTTCGGCCGCGGGTGGCGCTGTCATGATCGGCGGCGCGCTGGTGATGGCCGCCATGTTCTTCACGAGCACCTGGTTCACGTTCCGCGATAGTTTCCAGGAGTAACCCCCAGCCTCGCCCACTTCGTGTGGCTCGGGCACCCCCTTTCAGGGGGCCACCACGGGAGGCCCGGCGAAGCCGGCTCCGCCGTGTTTCACCAATGGGGCTGGCTACGCCGGCCCGGGATCGGCTAGACCGGCGTCAGCTTCGCGACCGAGAGGGCCAGCCACTTGACACCGTGGCGCGGGAAATTCACTTGCGCGCGGGCGTCGTCGCCGCTGCCTTCCAGCGCAGTCACGGTGCCCTCGCCGAACTTGTTGTGGAACACCTGCATGCCTGAACGCAAGCCGTGCGAGGGTGCGGTCTTCTGCGGGGGCACGGGCGGGCTGGCGAAAGTTTCCTTGCTGCTGTAGCCGCCCCCGCCGCCGCGCGTGGTGGCATAGCCGCCGCCGTAGCCGAAGGCCGACGGGGTGAATCCCTGGTTCTTGGGCGTCAACCACTTGAGCGCGCTTTCCGGCAGTTCCTCGAAAAAGCGGCTCTTGACGTTGTAGCGGGTCTGGCCGTGCAGCATTCGCGTCTGCGAGTGGCTCAGGTAAAGGCGCTTGCGGGCGCGCGTGATGGCCACGTACATCAGCCGGCGTTCTTCCTCGAGGCTTTCGTGGTCGCTCATCGAGTTCTCGTGCGGGAACAGGCCCTCCTCCAGGCCGGTGATGAACACGCAATCGAATTCGAGACCCTTGGCCGCGTGCACTGTCATCAGCTGCACGGCGTCCTGGCCGGCCTGTGCCTGGTTGTCGCCCGACTCCAGCGCGGCGTGCGTGAGGAATGCCGCAAGCGGGCTCAGCGTCTCGCCGGTTTCCGCATCGGGGGCCAGCGCCTCGTCGACGAGGGGGCGATTGGGATCGAGACCCTGGCTTGCGGGTGATTGCCGCAGTTCGTCGACGGGCAGCGCCACCGCGTCGCGGCCGAAGCCTTCCTGCGTGACAAAGCTCTCGGCGGCGTTGACCAGTTCGTCCAGGTTCTCCAGGCGGTCGGCTCCTTCGCGATCGGCCTTGTAGTGCTCGACCAGGCCGCTGTGGTCGAGAACCAGTTCGATGATCTCGCGCAGCGACATGCCCTGCGTCTGCTCGCGCAGCACGTCGATCTTGGCGACGAAGGCCGAGAGATTGCCGCCAGCCTTGCCGCCGACCGCGCTCACCGCGTCGTGCAGCGACCGGCCGGCCGCACGGGCCGCATCCTGGAGCTGCTCGATGCTGCGCGCACCGATGCCTCGCGGCGGGAAGTTGACGATGCGAAGGAAACTCGTGTCGTCGTCCTTGTTCTCCAGCAGCCGCAGGTAAGCCAAGGCGTGCTTGATTTCGGCGCGCTCGAAGAAGCGCAAGCCACCGTACACGCGGTACGGCACGGCCGCATTGAAAAGCGCCGTTTCGATCACCCGGCTCTGCGCATTGCTGCGGTAGAGCACGGCCATTTCCTTTCGGTCGATCCCGTCGCGCACCAGTTGCCGCATTTCCTCGACCATCCACTGCGCCTCGGCGAAATCGCTGGTCGACTCGTACACGCGCACGGGCTCGCCCGGGCCCTGGTCGGTGCGCAGGCTCTTGCCGAGACGCTTCTTGTTGTGGCTGATCAGCTCGTTCGCCGAATCGAGGATGTTGCTGTAGCTGCGGTAGTTCTGCTCCAGCTTGATCTGATGCGAAACATCGAACTCGCGCACGAAGTCGGCCATGTTGCCCACGCGGGCACCGCGGAAGGCGTAGATGCTCTGGTCGTCGTCGCCGACCGCGATCACGCTGTTGTCGCCCGGCACGAAGCGGCCGTCAGTCGTCGTGCCCGAGAGCATCTTGATCCACGCGTACTGCAGCCGGTTGGTGTCCTGGAACTCGTCAATGAGGATGTGGCGGAAGCGCCGCTGGTAGTGCTCGCGCACCGGATCGTTGTCGCGCAGCAACTCGTAGCTGCGCAGCATCAGCTCGCCGAAATCGACCACGCCTTCGCGCTGGCATTGTTCCTCGTAGAGTTGGTAGAGCTCGACCTTCTTGCGGTCGTCGTCGCTCCGGATCTCGACGTCGCGCGGGCGCAGGCCGTCTTCCTTGGCGCCGGCAATGAACCATTGCGTCTGCTTGGCCGGAAAACGCTCGTCGTCGACGTTGAACTGCTTCATCAGTCGCTTGATGGCCGAAAGCTGATCCTGGGTGTCCAGGATCTGGAAGGTGGACGGCAGGCCAGCCAGCTTCCAGTGCGCGCGCAGGAAACGATTGCACAGACCGTGGAACGTGCCGATCCACATGCCCCGCACGTTGACCGGCAGCATCGAGCCCAGCCGCGTCATCATTTCCTTGGCGGCCTTGTTGGTGAAGGTGACAGCCAGGATGCCGCCCGGTGATACCTGGCCGGTCTGCAGCAACCATGCGATGCGGGTGGTCAACACCCGAGTCTTGCCCGAGCCGGCGCCCGCAAGGATCAGTGCATTGCCGGCCGGGAGCGTCACGGCGGCACGCTGCTCCGGGTTGAGGTTTTGAAGCAGCGGCGAATCTGCGGCGGCCGCGAGGTCGGTGAACATCCGTCGATTGTAGAAAGCACTGCGTATGGGGGTTATACGAAGCGGCTGAAGTCACTTTCAGGGCCGGGCGGGTAGAATCAGTCACCGGGCCCAAGTTTCTTGACGTCCGGTTTTTTTGTGCCTGCGCACAGCAGGGTTCGGTCGCGCCGCCACGGCGCACCCGCAGATCCGGTCTCCAAGCCAAGCGCCCCATCGCCGCCGGAATCCTTCGGCGACGACCTTTTCAAGGAGCTTGGATCTCATGCAAATCTTCGACTACGACAACATCCTTCTGCTGCCGCGCAAGTGCGTGGTGGAAAGCCGCTCCGAGTGCGACGCCAGCGTCACCCTCGGCGGACGCAGCTTCCGCATCCCGACGGTGCCCGCCAACATGAAGACGGTGGTCGACGAGATCATCTGCACCTGGCTCGCGAAGAACGGCTACTTCTACGTCATGCACCGCTTCGACCTGGATAACGTGCAGTTCGTGAAGGACATGCGCGCCAAGGGTGTGTTCGCCTCGATCTCGCTGGGTGTCAAGAAGCCGGACTACGACACGGTCGATCAGTTGGCCGACGCCGGCCTGGCGCCTGAATACGTGACGATCGACATCGCACACGGCCATGCGGACACCGTGAAGAACATGATCGCGTACCTCAAGAAGAAGTTGCCCAAAACCTTCGTGATCGCGGGCAACGTCGGCACGCCGGAGGCCGTGATCGACCTGGAGAACTGGGGCGCGGACGCCACCAAGGTCGGCATCGGCCCGGGCAAGGTCTGCATCACCAAGCTCAAGACCGGCTTCGGCACCGGCGGCTGGCAGTTGTCGGCGCTCAAGTGGTGCGCCCGCGTGGCGACCAAGCCGATCATTGCCGACGGCGGCATCCGCGACCATGGCGACATCGCCAAGAGCATCCGCTTCGGCGCATCGATGGTGATGATCGGTTCGCTCTTCGCAGGTCACGAGGAATCGCCGGGACAGACCGTGGAAGTCGACGGCACGCTCTTCAAGGAGTACTACGGCTCGGCCAGCGACTTCAACAAAGGCGAGTACAAGCATGTCGAAGGCAAGCGCATCCTCGAACCGATCAAGGGCAAGCTCGCCGACACGCTGGTCGAGATGGAGCAGGACATCCAAAGCTCCATCAGCTACGCGGGCGGCCGCAAGCTCATGGACATCCGCAAGGTCAATTACGTCACGCTGGGTGGTGACAACGCCGGCGAACACCTGCTGATGTAAGGCCGCCGGCGCGCCTCAGGCGTCGACCAATTGCGCGGCGAGACTGTGCAGCCGCTGGCCGGGGTCGGCCAGCGCATCCACGACGCCGAAGTGGTCGAGCCCCGGAAGCACCTCGCAGACGGGGACCACTTTGGGGCCCCACACCTCGCGGATCAGCGTGTTGTGGCGGATGAACTCATCGCTCTCCTCGCCACCAGCGACCGTGTAGAGCCGGCCGCGCGTCGGCGCCGGCCAGAGCGCCGGACTGAGGCGCAGTGCATCGGCATCGCTCAGCCGGATCGCATCCGCGATGAAGGGCGCATGCTGCAGCGGCCGCAAGTCGTAGAGGCCGGAGATCGAGAGCGCGTTGCGAACGAGTTGCGCCGGCAGATCCGGTGCCACGGCCTTCCAGTCGCAAGCCAGCAGCATCGCAGCGAGGTGACCGCCGGCCGAATGGCCGGTCACGGTGATGCGCGAGGGATCGCCACCGTGGGACGCGACGTTGCGCCAGGTCCATTCGAGCGCGCGCACCATCTGCAGCGCGATGTCCGCGATGCCGACCGGCCGTGCGGGCGTGCCTGGGCACAGTGCGTAGTTGGGTACCACGACGCACACGCCGCGGTCGTTGAACGCCCGGGCGATGAATGAATGATCGCTCTTGTCGAGCGAGCGCCAATAGCCGCCATGGACGAACACCAGCATTGGCGCATCCGCCACCGGCGCGGGAAAGACGTCGAGCGTCTCGCCGGGCTCGTCGCCGTAGCGCACGTCCACGCTGCACGGCAGGGAGGCTCGAAGTGACGCGGAATCCGCCGCCCAGCGTTCGAGGTACGCGGGATGACCCGGTACGCGCGCCCGGTTGTTGTACATGCGGTCCAGCCAGGCGGGATCGTACGAGACCATTCTTCTTGCTCCGGAGTTGGGGAGGCGCGCATCTTGGCATGCGCCGCCAAGGCTGCACGGAGTCCCGGGTTCTGGTTAGAATTCTCCTTGCGTTGGGGGGGTAGCTCAGCTGGGAGAGCGCCGCGTTCGCAATGCGGAGGTCGGGAGTTCGATCCTCCTCCTCTCCACCAACCCGTCTCGGCCCACTACGGGCCTCTCAGCACCAAGCGCCAGCCTCCGGAGGCGTCAGCGACGCAGTCGCAGGTAGCGGAGCATAACGTTGGCCATCGTTCCGGCGCGTTGAAATACCGGCTCGAACAACGCGTTGTAGACGCCCGTGCCGATCACCGAACCGAGGCCGATCGCGACGATCGAGAACAGCGTCGCCACGAAGTTCTCCACCCCCGCAAGACGATCATTGCCGACGAGTTCGGCCATCCCGATGAGACCCAGCGATCCGGGCACCAGCAGCCACAGTGCCGGCGTGAAAGTCACCATCGAGGGCGGCCCGCCCAGCCGGTACTGCACCATGTAGGACACCGGCGTGATCAGCATGGCGGCGAAGAAGCCGCTCATGTAGCCACCGAACGCCGCATTGCCGACCAGTTGGCCCGCCTGGGCGACGCACAGGAGCGCGAGCATCCACGGCAAGGTCCGAAGGCGCGCGGAGTAGTGCAGCACGTGCCCCACACCGAAGAGCAGCACGCCAAGCCAGGGCGCCCACGCCCGCACCGCACCTTCCGGTCCTGGCGTAAGCAACTTGTCCGGCGGCAGGCCGACCAGCGATGCCGCAGCCAGCATGCCCAGAACGAGAAACACGAGTTGCAGCAAGCCGTACACGAAGCGCGTGCCGCCTGAAACGATGTCGCCATAAGCCAGCTCGACCGTCGCGACCGCGAGCGTCCCGCCGGGCAGGAAGGTCACCAGCGACGCGACGAGCACATAGATCGGACTGGCCGCAAAACCGTGCTGCGCCGCGAGCAGCGACACCAGCGCCACGACGAAGGCCGCGACGGTCGGCAGCAGCGTCGTGATGATCCCGCGGTTGCGCGCCAGCACCTTGAGCACGCCGACCACCAGCCCAAAGAACGCGGCCGCGCCCACCACGTCGGCGGCAGGGCGCAGCACCAGCGCGATCCCGACGGTGACCATCACATGCCCGAGCACGCCCCACGGCAGTCCGAGCCGGGGCTGCATCGACAAGATGGCATAGATGCGCTTCAGGCCCTCGGCCGGGTCGATAGGTTCGCGCTCCGCGTCGCGCGCCAGTTCATAGGCCGCCTCGATCTGGTCGAATCGCAGCACGAGACCCTGCTCGGCGGTGAACTCGATCTGCAGCGAATCCTCCTCCGCGAAATTGACGAACACCACTGTCGGCAGTGCGAGCGCATTGAAGTGCTCGATCTGGTAGACACGAGCCATGCGCCGCAGCGATGTCTCGACAAGCCCCGCAGGCGCGCCAGTGGCCAGCAGCAGGTGGCCGAGGCGCAGCAGGAAGCGCAGCAGATGCCGACGCTCGGCCACCGAACGCCCGCCGCCAGCGTCCGTCGGTGCCGCGGGCGGTGGATTCGCTGGCTCGGATTCGGAGTTCATGCCGAAACTGACTGCCTTCCATTACCCCGCCGGGGCTCGCGTTTCACGTGCCTTTCGTCGGCTCCGGCGCCGCCTTGATCTCCATCTCAGCGCGACCAGCGAGTGCCAGCCAGGCCGGCAGGACCGCCAGGCACAACAAGGGCAGCAACTCGATGCCCGGGATCATGACCGCGCCCATGAAAAGACTCAACCATCCATCGCGCGTGGCGACCAGCGTGAAGCCGAGCACGGCACAGGCCACGGTCAGCGCCATCGGCACCGCCGGAAAGAGTTGGTGCACCAGCAAGCCGAAGGCAACCCCCACGAAGACCAGCGGAAAGATACGCCCGCCGCGGAACCCGCAGGTCGCGGAGATCAGCACTGCGACGAGCTTGATGACGACGATGAGTGCCAGTCCCGCCGCGTCGTACTGCCCTGCCGTGGATGCCAGCGTCTTCATCTCGCCCAGCCCCTTGAACATGGTGATCGGCCCGCCGACCAGGCCCAGGATGCCGAGCAGAAACCCGCCCAGCGTCAATGCCAGCACAGGATGCCTGAGCGACAGGAAGAAGCGATGCAACAGCGGGAACACCCAGACCGCCACCATCCCGATCACGACAGCAGCCAGCGCGACGAGCATGCCAGTTCCGATGTCCACGATCGTGGGATTGAGGTAGGGCGTCACCGCGAGCGAGAAATCCATGACCTCGAAATGCGACATGGTCAGCGCACCCGATCCTGCCGCCACCAGCGGTGCAAAGAGCTGATCCCAGACGGGCTCGCTTTTTTCCTTGTCGGACGCAACCATCTCCGAGAACAGCAATGCGGCCGCGACGGGCGTGCCGAACATCGCGCCGATCGTGCCGGCCGCCGCCAGCATGACCCAGCCTTTCGCCGGCACGCGAGGCATCAGCTTGGCACCGATCGCCACGGTGAGCCCCACGATGATCGCGATGATCGGGTTCTCCGGGCCGAGGCTCACGCCACCGGCCAGCGCCAGGATGAGCGCCACCGCCAGGCCCGGCAACACGATGATGGGCGTCGGAGGGCCGAACAGCGAGACCGTCGCGGGGTCCGGCCCGGCATGTCCCGGCGCGAAGCGCACGACGAGGCCGACGGCCAGTCCGGTCAGCGTCAGCATACCCAGCGTCCACCACCATGTCGTGGCCGTCGCACCGAACGTCGGCGGCAGCACCTGCCAGAGAAAGTGCTGCAGCAGATTGGCGGCGAGCACCACGACCAGCAGGATCAGGGCGGCAGCCACGCCGACCACGATCGCCGGCACCGCCAGCGCGACCATTCTGCGCACACGAGGGTCCATCATTTCATCTCCGCCGTTCTCTCGAGGTTGCCCGACATCCCGAATCAGCCGAAGGGCCCGCTGTCGAACACCATGCTCGCAATAGCAAGCAAGCCGATGATCAGAAGCAGGAGTGCGACGAGCAGCGTCAGGGAAACAGGGAAATGGCTCTCGGCATGAACGAGCCCCTGCGCCTTCAGCGCCTGGCGCTCCTTTCGCAGCCCGACCATGAAGAAGCAGTGGTAGCCGATGCCCGATACCAGCATGGCAACGCCCAGCAGGACCAGCGCAATGCCGAAATGGCGCGCCGACTCGCTGCTCTTGAGGACTTGCGAGTCGTGGAGCTTCTGGAACACCTGATAAATGGTGAAACCGAAGCCGATCAGCGACAACGACGTGCGAATCACCGACATCAGCGTCCGGTCCGCGCTCATGCGCGTGCGCTGGAACGACATGCCGGTCCTGCGCGAAGACAGTTCAACCGACATGCGCTCCGACTCCGAACCCGTTCCCATCAGTGGCTTTTCGTCAGGCATTCAGGACTCCCAGATCGCGCAACGCATGCAGGATGATGGTCACCGCGAGAGCGACCTGGAGCACGCCGAGCACGGCCCCCAGGATCTCGAACACGATGGCCGTAGTGCCTCCCAGCATGCGACGCGCGTAAAGCATGGCAAGAAGATTCAACAGCATCACGCCGACCAGGATGGCAAAGATCGTCAACGTGCGTTCGACGTCGTGCGTGTGCGTGAGCAGCACGATGACCGAGGCGGTCCCATAGGGCGTGACCACGGTCGGAAAGGCGATCCGCATCGCCGCCGCCATCGGTGAATCCGGCAGGCGCGCAGGCGGCGTGGCGGCCGGCGCGTACTGCTCCAGTACCACGCGCATGCCCACGACGAAGAAGATGGCACCCCCTGCAAGCAGGAGCGCGGGCGGCGATATGTTCCAGCTTTGAAGAAGTGCGCGGCCCACCAGCGCGCCGGCGACCACTGCGACCAGGGCGACGAAGAATGCGCGAATCGCGACCTTCCTCACCGCCGATTCGTCCAGCTCGTGCGTGAGCCTGGCGAAAGGGCCGATGACCTTCAGCGGCCCGAGCATGACAAACATCAACGTGAAGATGCTTCCCGCTCCGAGGTAGAAGTTGGTGTCGTGCATTGTCGATGCGTTGCTCATCGCCCTCGGACCACCGCTGGCGGCGTCCAACTGCCGTCGAGCGCGGCCTGTTCCGGCCAGTAGGACCGGATGTAGAGCGAGAACTCGCTCGCTCCATCGGCAGGCGCGGGGAGCCAGTTGCTCTCCATGTCAGCGCCCGGTGACTGGCTCTGCACGTAGATCGTCAGCGAACCATCCGTGCCGTACTGCAGCGTCTTGTTCTTGGTGCCGACTGAGTAACGCGCCAAGGGATTCGGCTCGAAGAAGTGATGGCGGTTGTAGAGCGTGAGCGACCAGAACCCCTTGACCGGCGGCGTCGCGCCCTTCGGGAAGGTCACCGTGTAGCGGTTCGCGCTGTTCAGCCGCTCGCCGCCATCGTCGAGGTCCTGGTAGAAGTACTTGGTCTCGTTCTGCTTGTTGACGAAGATGTTCGACTTCGCCACCGCCGTGCGAGTGAAATAGTCACTGCCGAAGTTCGCGCCGTTCGCGATGGTCGACCAGTGGTGAGGCAACTGCCGCCCGTAGTTGCGGAACTGGAACAGGGGCTCGATCAGTTCCTTGTCCGCCGCTGCCAACGCCTGGTTGAAGACGTCCCTGACGCGCGCGTCCTTGCTCGCCGCATCCACCACCGCCAGCACCTGCGCGTAGCGCGCCGATTCACCGGCCATCGGCTTCGCATCGGCCAGCGCGCCCGGCAGCATGTCCAGGAACTTCTCCGGCGGCACCCATCTGGTCTCGGCACCGTCGCCTCCGCTGTCCGACGGGTTCTTCACCGTCGGTACCTTGCGCCAATCAGTGACCTTCATCTTTCCGTCGAAGCTCGCCACCGGATACAGGGCGATCCTGTTGATGACCGACTGGACCGCCTGCAGATCCTGCACCGTGTCTTCGCGAAACACGCGCGGCACCACCACGCCGGTGCCGCTCTGCGACACGAACACCTTGCTGATGCCCTGCGGCACGGTGCCCACCCAGTTCGGCCCGGCCAGCAGGTAGAAGCCGGGGCGCGTGCCGTACATCCGCCCCAGCTCTGCAAAACTGTCGGTGCGCGAGTCCACCACCTGATAGACCCAGAAGCGATCGCCGAAATCCGGTACCTGCACCACCACCGGCGACACGTCCAGCGCGAGGATGCTGTTGCCGTAGACCACATCCTGGTTGGGGCACGCCACCGCGCGCTCGGCAGGGTCGATGTAGTCGGTGAGCATGGTCACCGAATTGAGGGGCCCGACCGGCAGCACGCCGCCCAGCAGCATCGGATGCGGCAAGGGCGCGAAAGTGAGGCGCCGGTTGTAGACGTTGACGATCGGCCATGCCCAGAAAAAGGCGTCCCGAGCGACGAGTCGCACGTAGTCGTCGGTGAGTTTCATCTGGGTGTCGGGCCCGGGGATCACGTGCGCCATCGTCATCTCCTGGTGAAGTCGCGTTCGGCTCAGGCTGCGAACACCTTGTTCCAGTCGCGCTGCATGCTCACGACTTCGATGCCGTACTCGCCTGCTTTGTCGAGCGCCTCGACCAACGGGCTGAGACGGAACTCACGGTCATAGGCGAACTCGCGCTGCGCGTCGTCGTGATGCAACAGCAACGCCAGTCGCGCGCCGCTTCCCGACTTGACGTAACGCAGCATCGACAGGTCGCCATCGGAATTTCCGAAGGCCAGGATCGGCCGGCGACCGATGTGCAACCCGATGTTCTGCGGCTTGACGTCTCGGTCGTCGAAGGTGCCCAGTTCCGACAGCTTGAAGAGTTCGGCGCGCCCATCGCGCATCTCGAAACGTGTCTTGACACTGCTGCCGATCACCTGCTCCGGCGGAATGCCGTAGACCTCTTCCGCAAAGGCGCGCATCAAGTCGATGCCGCCGCCGGAGACGATGAAGTTCTTGAAGCCATTGGCGCGCAGGTGGTCGAGCAGTTCGATCTGGGGTTGGTAGACGCACTGCGTGAAGGGTCGCCCCAGCTTGGGGTGCCTGGCCGATGCCAGCCAGGCGCGCGCCGCGTCCATGAACTCGTCCTCGGTGAGCCCGGCATGGGTTGCGAACGCGATCTCGAACGCGCCCTGCTTGCCCAGACTCATGATGGTCTTGAGATCGTGTTCGAGGAAGGCCTTGTAGGGCTGGCGGTCCTTGAGGGTCGGATCCTTCGCCGCCAGAGCCTTGAGGCGATCGTCGGCGAAGAAGAGCTGAACCTGGATGGGCTGCTCGCACCACAAGGTGCCGTCGTTGTCGAAAGTGGCGATGCGCTCCGCGGGGCGCACGAAATCGGGCCCGCCCTCCTTCGTCACGCGGGCGACGAAGTCGAGCAGAGTCCGCTTGACCGGGCCGTCGGTCCAGGAGGCGAGAGGCGCTGCGTCCATGGCAGTCAGCAACTGGGGGCGTCGCGGCCCTCAGTTGCTGCCTCCGGCTGCGGCCTCCGACATCTTCGCGAGCGCGTCGTCGATCGTGAAGGTGTTGGGCTTCTGGATGGGTGGAAAGTCCTTGAACGTGGCCGCGAACTGGTCCGCGATGGCGTATGCGCCGTAGAGGATGTACGCGTGGTAGAGGAACCACTCGTAGTAGCTGTTGGAGGTCACGTCGGCGCGCTCGAACGGATCCGTTCGAAGGTTGAACAACTTGGGTAGACGCAGCGCGACGAAAGGCTCACCCCAGATTCGCATGGTCCCCTGGACGCGCTGCTCCATGAACACGACCTTCCAGTTGTCGTAGCGGATGCCCAGCACGTCGCCGTCGTCGCTGATGTACACGAAGAGCTTGCGCGGACTCTCCTTCTCCTTCCCCGTCAGGAAGGGAAGCAGGTTCACGCCGTCGATATGGTTCTTGTACTTGCGCCCGATCGCGTCGACGCCCTTCTTCACCTTTTCGACAACATCCGGCTCGCCGGCCATCGCGAGGAAGGTGGGTAGCCAGTCATGGTGCTGCACGATGCCGTTGGTGACGGTGCCAGCGGCAATCTTGCCGGGCCAGCGGACGACCATCGGCACGCGAAACGCGCCTTCCCAGTTGCTGTTCTTTTCGCTGCGGAACGGTGTCATGGCGCCGTCCGGCCAGCTGTTCATGTGAGGGCCGTTGTCCGTCGAGTACATCACGAAGGTGTCCTCGGTGATGCCCAGTTCGTCGAGATAGTCGAGCAGTTGGCCCACGTTCTTGTCGTGGTCGATCATCGTGTCGTGGTACGGCGACTGCCAGCGGCCGGCCTGCCCCAGGCTTTCCTTCTTCGTGTGCGTGAAAAGGTGCATGTGGGTGAAATTGAGCCACACGAAGAAGGGCTTGCCGACCTTGTGCTGCCGCCCGATGAAGTCCTTGGCAGCCGCCGCGAACTCGTCGTCGCAGGTCTCCATTCGCTTCACGCTGAGTGGCCCGGTGTCTTCGATCTTCTGCTTGCCTACGCGGCCCCAGCGCGGCTCTTCGGTCGCGTCGTCCTTGTCCGTCGCCCAGGAATGGACTACGCCGCGCGGGCCGACCTTCTTCCTGAAATCCGGGAAGTCCTTCTCCGGGTAGTAGTCGTACATCTCCGGCTCTTCCTCGGCGTTCAGGTGATACAGGTTGCCGAAGAATTCGTCGAAGCCGTGGTTGGTCGGCAGCATGCTGTTCATGTCGCCCAGATGGTTCTTGCCGAACTGGCCGGTCGCGTAGCCCTGGTTCTTGAGCAACGCCGCGATGGTCACGATGTTGCTGTTCATGCCGATGGGCGCACCCGGAATGCCGACTTTCGACAGGCCGGTGCGATACACGCTCTGCCCGGTGATGAATGAGGAACGGCCCGCGGTGCACGATTGCTCGCCGTACGAATCAGTGAACTTCATGCCCTCTTTCGCCAGCCGATCGATGTTGGGCGTCCGATAGCCCATCAATCCATCCGAATAGCAGCTGAGGTTGGTGATGCCGATGTCATCACCCCAGATCACGAGAATGTTGGGCTGCTTCGTTGCCGCTGCCGGCTTCTTCGATGCCATTACGAGCTCCTTGGTTGGTCCACAGGCATTCGCCCGGTGCTCCAGGCGGGCCTGGGCGGTCAGGGCGATCGATGGCCGCGGGCGCAACGGAATTCCGCCGCGCCGAGGCGTACCGCTAGCATGCGCACGCCGTCCGCAAAGCGCACTTGTCCCAAGGTGAAGCGGCTCTTGCACCTTGGTGCAAGGAATGGCGGGGCACTTGGCCCGCAAGTCAGGAGGGTCTTGAGAGCGTCAGGTGTCGAGCGTCAGATGCTGCCCGTGCAATGCCGCGGCGGCAGGGGATGCCAGGAAGGCGATGGTCTGCGCCGCCACGCCGGTCGACACCCACTCGGCCGGATTGGCATCCGGCATGGCCTGCCGGTTGGCAGGCGTATCGAGCACGCTGGGCGCGACGCTGTTGACGTTGATGCCGTGCGGCGCCAGTTCCGCCGCCGACGCCTCGACCAGGCGCTGCAAGGCGCTCTTCGACGCGATGTACGCCGACATGGCCGCGGCGCCGCGCGATGCGGTCTTGGCGGTGACGGCGATCACGCTGCCGGCCTTTCGCTCGATCATCGAAGGCACCAGCGCCTGCGAGACCGCCACGAAGGACCAGGCGTTCAGGGTCATCATCCGGTCCCAGGCCTCGCGGCTCAGCGCATGGACGGGCTCGCCCATCTCGAAGCCTCCGGCGATGTGGACCAGTGCGTCGACCTGCCTGAAGGCGTTCAGGATGCGCTGCGCCGCCCCGACCATCGCCGGCACCGAGGTGACGTCGGCTTCGAGCAGCAGGTGCTGGGAGTTCTCGAGCCCCGGGAACGCACTCGACAGGTGATCCATCCGATGGTCGATCAGGGCCACGCGAGCCCCTTGGTCGAGAAAATGCTGGACGACGGCTCGGCCGAGCGCGCCGGCCGCGCCTGTCACGACCACGTGACGGTGATTGGCTTCGATCATTAGGGGCTCCTTGTTGGGGCACGGATGGTAACGCCGGCGTCAAACCGGTTCGTCGCGAACGGCCTCTGGACTGGCATCATCGACATTTTCGTTTTTGCATCGGAGACTTTTCATGAAAGAAGTGGTTGTTGTCAGCGGCGTACGCACCGCCATCGGAACCTTCGGCGGAGGACTCAAGGACGTCCCTCCCACCAAGCTGGCGGCGTTGGTCACCAAGGAGGCGCTGGCACGCGCCAAGGTCGACGGCAAGGACGTCGAAAACGTCGTCTTCGGCCACGTCATCAACACCGAGCCGCGCGACATGTACATGGCGCGCGTGGCAGCCATCGAAGGCGGCTGCGCCCAGGAAACGCCGGCACTGACGGTCAACCGCCTGTGCGGATCGGGCCTTCAGGCCATCGTGAGCGCGGCGCAGAGCATCCAGCTCGGCGACGCCAAGGTCGCCGTGGGCGGCGGCGCCGAGAGCATGAGCCGCGCGCCCTTCGCCTCGCTCAGCGCGCGCTGGGGCGCCCGCATGGGCGACACCAAGATGGTCGACATGATGCTCGGCGCCCTGCACGACCCCTTCCAGACCGTCCACATGGGCATCACGGCAGAGAACGTCGCCAAGAAATGGGGCATCAGCCGCGAGACGCAGGACCAGACGGCGCTCACCAGCCACCAGCGTGCCCAGAAGGCGATCGAGAGCGGCTATTTCAAGTCGCAGATCGTTCCGGTGACGCTGGAAAGCCGCAAGGGCCCGACGCAGTTCGACACCGACGAGCATGTGCGCTTCAACGCGAAGATCGAGGACATGAGCAAGCTCAAGCCCGCCTTCCTGAAGGAAAACGGCACCGTGACCGCGGGCAACGCCTCCGGTGTCAACGACGGGGCTGCCGCCGTGGTGCTGATGGAGAAGGAAGAAGCCGCACGCCGCGGCCTCAAGCCGATGGCGCGCATCGTGTCCTACGCCTTCGCCGGCGTCGATCCGGCCTACATGGGCATCGGGCCGGTCCCGGCATCGCGCAAAGCGCTGGAGAAGGCGGGCCTGAAGGCCTCCGACATGGACGTGATCGAGGCCAACGAGGCCTTCGCCGCACAGGCCTGCGCGGTGAGCAAGGATCTGGAACTCGATCCCGCCAAGGTGAACCCCAACGGTTCGGGCATTTCACTCGGCCACCCTGTGGGCGCGACCGGAGCGCTGATCACCGTCAAGGCGCTGTACGAGCTGGAGCGCATCCAGGGGCGCTACGCCTTGGTGACCATGTGCATCGGCGGCGGACAGGGCATCGCGTGCATTTTTGAACGAGTGTGAACGACCGGCCCAAAGTTGTGGCTATAATCGTGGGATTGCCTGAAACGACATTCAAGTCGTCGCTCAGGGGCTCTTAGCTCAGTTGGTAGAGCAGCGGACTCTTAATCCGTAGGTCGAGTGTTCGAGTCACTCAGGGCCCACCACCAACACTGAAAAAGCCTGCTACCGGAAACGGCAGCAGGCTTTTTTCTTGCGCTTCGCGGGCCCGCTCACCCGTGCGCCAGCAGCATCTTCAGGAAGGTGATGCCGTTACGCTGCCCTTTGTCCTCGTCGCAGTTGTTGAAGATGATGTGCGTGTTGCGCACCTTGTAGGCAATGCGCAGGGCCTCGACGACCAGTTCGCGGATCTCCTCGTCGGGGTAGTCGTAGTCGAATCGCTCGGCGGCCGACGACGCGCCCTTGGCGTTGTAAGTCTCGGTGTTCCGGCCATGCAGCCGCACCAGCCCATAGTCCGGGTGCGTGGTTTCGACCAGCATCGGAACGCTGTTGGCAAAGCCCTGCGGTCCGTCCACGATGGTGTGCACGACCTTCATCTCGCGGAGGAAATCGAGGGTTCGCGCGCGGTGGGCTTCGTCGAGCCACGACTGGTGCCGGAACTCGACGCTGACGGTGTGGCCCTCCATCATCTCGATGCAATGCTCGACGTGCGCATGGCCCTCCGGGTTGCACATCAGCCAGGGCGGAAACTGGAAGTGGACCAGCCCCAGCTTGCCGGCGATCCTGAGCGGCGCCAGCGCATCGACGAAACGCCGCCACAGCTCTGCCCGGATCTCTGGCGCGGTGCTGCGGTAGTAGAGCGTCTTGGTCGTGCCCAGGGCTTCCTTGATGTCCTTGTGCATCACTTTCGGGTCCGTCTGGTGGCCAGTGAAGAGCCGGAAGGCCTTGACGTTGAAGGTGAAGGTCTCGGGCGTGCGCTCGACCCAGTTCTGCGCGGTGACCGGGTCCGGGATCGCGTAGTAGCTCGAATCGACCTCGACCAGCGGAAAGATCGACGCGTAGTAGCGCAGCCGCGCCTCGGGCGTCTTCGCCTCCTTCGGGTAGAAGCGCCCGCAGTCGATCAGCGTCTTGTCAGTCCAGGAGGCGGTGCCGACGAGGATGGCCATCGGCGCATGCTAATGGCGCCATCGGGCCAATGCGATTTGTTACGTGCCCAGGTACGCCCGCATCGCGGTCCGCGCCTGCCGCGCGACAACGCAGTTCGGTGGCTGGACAAGCCACCGGGGATTGCTGCACGCTGCGCCTTTCATTCCTGAAAAGCAGAAAGGCGGTCATTCCATGGACTTGAATCTCAAAGGCAAGCTCGCGCTGGTCTCCGGCAGCACCGCGGGCATCGGCCATGCCATCGCGGCCGCGCTCGCAGCCGAAGGCGCACGGGTGATCGTGAACGGACGCTCCCAGTCTTCCGTCGATGACGCAGTGGCTCGCATTCGCGCGGGAGAAGGCGGTGAAGTGCTGGGCTTCGCCGGCGACCTGGCCACGCCCGCCGCAGCCGACGCGCTGGCGGCCCGGTTCCCGAACATCGAGATCCTCGTCAACAACCTCGGCATCTTCGAACCCAAGCCCTTCGAGGACATCCCTGACGAGGACTGGACACGTTTCTTCGACGTCAACGTCCTGAGCGGCGTCCGGCTGGCACGCCTGTGCCTGCCGGCGATGAAGCGCGCGAACTGGGGCCGCATCATCTTCATATCGAGCGAAAGCGCGCTGCAGATTCCAGCCGAGATGATCCACTACGGCATGACGAAGACCGCGCAGATCGCCGTGGCGCGGGGGCTGGCCGAATCGCTCGCAGGCACCGGGATCACCGTCAACAGCGTGCTGCCCGGACCGACGAAATCCCGCGGAGTCGGTGAATTCGTCGAGACCCTCGCCAAGGCCGACGGCAAGTCCTTCGAGGCCTTCGAGAAAGAGTTCTTCGAGAAGGTGCGGCCGACCTCGCTCATCAAGCGCTTCGAATCGCCCGAGGAAATTGCCAGCCTGGTCGCCTACGTGGCAAGCCCGCTGTCTTCGGGAACGACCGGTGCGGCGCTGCGTGTCGATGGGGGCTGCACGAAGAGCGCTTTCTGAGCCTCAGGCACAAGCACGCGGCGCGCAGGCGCGAGGTCACATTGGCGTTTCTGGGCGCTTTCGCTTGAACGGCACATCAGGGACTAACTGTCGATTGCCCCAAAGGACTATTGCGGCGCGAGGCATCCGGAGCGGAGACTCCGCCTTTCGCCGCCGAAACGGCCCGGCGCATCGCGCGCACAACCCGAGGAGCAACCGTGTTCAAGTCCCTCTTTGGATGGCTCGCAGCCGCCCTGATTGCCAGCGCGGCCCAGGCCCAGGTGCCGCCGTTCCCTCCGAGCTTCAAGACCCAGGAGATGGCCGTCAACGGTACCAAGGTGCATGTCCGCGTCGGCGGCAAGGGGCCGGCAGTGACCCTCATTCACGGCTACGGCGAGACGGGCGACATGTGGGCGCCGATGGCGGCCGACCTCATGAAGGAGCACACCGTCGTCGTGCCCGACCTTCGGGGCATGGGCCTCTCGGCGCATCCTCCTGGCGGCTTTGACAAGAAGAACCAGGCCGTCGACATCGCGCAGGTGCTCGACACCCTCAAGATCGACAAGACCGACCTCGTCACGCACGACATCGGCAACATGGTCGGATTCGCGTTCGCCGCGCAGTACCGCGACCGGGTCGGGCGTTTCGTGCTGATCGATGCGCCGGTGCCCGGCGTCGGCCCGTGGGAGGAGATCCTCAAGAACCCGCTGCTCTGGCACTTCCGCTTCGGCGGCCCCGACATGGAGCGCCTGGTCGCCGGCCGCGAACGCATTTACCTGGATCGATTCTGGAACGAGTTCTCGGCCGATCCGAAGAACTTCGACGAGGCCTCGCGCCGGCACTACGCCAAGCTCTACGCCAGGCCCGGCGCCATGCATTCGGGCTTCGCTCAATTCGCGGCCTTCGATCAGGACGCGGTCGACAACAAGGCCTTCCTGGCGGACAAGGGAAAGCTCACCGTGCCGGTAATGGCAATCGGCGGCGAAAAGTCCTTCGGGCCGACCATGGCGGTCGTCATGCGTTCCGCCGCCGACAACGTCACGGAGGGCGTGATCCCCGGCTCGGGCCACTGGATCATGGAAGAGAACCCGCAGGCGACCGTGAAGATGGTGCGCGGGTTCCTCAGCGGAGCGAACTGACCGCGCGGTGCGGCGTCCGGTGTCGCCAACGACGCCGAAGGCCGCACCCCGGCAGGCGCTTATTGCGAGAGCTGCTTGACCATGCGGTACATGAACTCGCGGCCGTCGTAGAGCCGCGGGATCGCGACGCGCTCGTCCAGACCGTGAGCGCGTGCGTCGCTGGGCTCCGAGAAGATGCCGGAGACGCCGTACATCGGAATGCCGATGTTGCGCATGAAGCGACTGTCGGTGGCGCCCGTGCTCATCGTCGGGACGACGGGGATGCCCGGCCACATCTGCTGCGTGAGGGAATCGACAACGCCCAGCACGTCGGCGCGCAGCGGCGACGGCGGGCTCTTCAGCGGCGGATTGCTCGCTTCCATCTTGATGCGGCTGCTGCCCAGCACCTTGCGCAGTGCGGCATCGACTTCGGCAGGATCGTCGTGCGGCAGGATGCGGCAGTTGACTGTAGCCTTGGCCGACTGAGGCAGTGCGTTCTCCGCATGGCCGGCCGTGATCTGCGTTGCGACGCAAGTGGTGCGCAGCGTGGCGTTGTAGAGCGCCGAGCGCGACAGGCGATCGATCGCGGCGTCATCCGGCTTTCCCGACGCGACGGCGCGCATGTCCTCTGACATCTGGCCGGTTTCGAACTGGGCGCTTTTCTCGAAATAGCTGCGCGTGACGTCGGCCAGCTTCACGGGGAAGCGGAAAGCGCCCAGCCGGTCCAATGCCGCGCTGAGTTCGTAGATGGGGTTGGCGGGCGTCGGCAACGAGCTGTGGCCGCCGACATCGCGCACTTCGAGCTTGTAAGTCGTGTACATCTTCTCGGCCACCTGCACCCTGTGCAACACCGGCTTGCCGTTGTTGAGCTGGCCGCCACCGCCTTCGTTGATGCCGAACTCCGCATCGAGCAGCGCACGCTGGTTGTTCACCAGCCAGAATGCGCCGTTGGTAGGCACGTCGCCGAGTTCCTCGTCCGCCGTGAGTGCGAGCACGATATCGCGGGTGGGCTTGAAGGCCTCGCGCTTGAGCTGGCTGAAGATCGACACGAACGAAGCCGCCATGGCCTTGTCGTCCGACGCGCCGCGCGCCGTGAAGTAGCCGTCGTCCTCCTTGAGCTTGAACGGATCGGTCTTCCAGTCCGCGCGGCGCGCCTCGACCACGTCGATGTGGGCCAGCAGCAGCAGCGGCTTCTTTCCGCCCGTACCCTTGAAGCGAACGACCAGATTGCCCTTGTTGGGGTAGGGCTCGAAAAGTTGAATTTCGTCCGCCTTGAAGCCGGCATCGAGCAGGTGCTTGCGCATGGCCTGCGCCGCTTCGGTGTTGTTGCCCGTCAGATGCGTCGTGTTGATCTCGACGAGTTCCTTGTAGATGTCGTGGAAGCGTTGTTGCTCGGGCGTCAGCGGCGGCATCTGCGTGGGCGTTTGGGCACCAGCCCAGGAAGTGACACACAGCAGGGCTGCCGCGGCGCAATGTCGTAGCTTGATATTCATTAAGTATTAGTCTTCAGATTGAACGCGATGCAGGCCTCGCCATAGATGCGGCGCAGGCCCGATTCAGTATATGAGGCAGCTTGCGACGAACGCTGTCCCAGAAACGACGCTCCCCGGTGTTCGGCGCAAACACAATCGCGACCTCCTTCGCGGCCTCGCCGATCTCCGCCCTTCTGCGCGAATGGCTGAAGCCCCAGGCATTGCCCACGTTGTGTGGCCGTCCAGCCGGTTCAGCGGTGTTTCAGGAGCCGCGGCCCGTTGTGCCGGCTTGCCCGTGTGACGCGAGGGGCTTTGGCGGGACAATCCGGGTCTCGTCCCCACTGTTCGGCGCGTGCGCGCCCTCTTGCGTGAATCTGCATTTCGACCTTTTCGACCTGAAGCTCTTTGCCTACGTGGCTGACGCCAGGAGCCTGACGCGCGGCGCGGACAAGGCTTGCATCTCGCTGGCCGCCGCATCGACACGCATCAAGCAGATGGAGGAAGCCATCGGCGGCAAGCTGCTGCACCGCAATGCCCAGGGCGTGACGCTCACCGCGGCGGGCGAGGCCCTGCTCTACCACGCCAAGCGCGTGATGCAGCAGATGGAGCACCTGCGCATCGACATGCAGGACTTCGGCAAGGGCATCAAGGGGCACGTGCGCGTGTTCGCCAACACGACGTCCATCACCGAATACCTGCCAGAGAAGTTGGCCGGCTTCCTCACGCGGCATCCGGCGGTGCAGGTGGACCTGCGCGAATACCTCAGCGAGGAGATCGTGCGGTCGGTGGCCGATGGCGGCGCGGACATCGGCATCCTCGCCGGCGACGTGCACACCGGCGACTTCGATGCCCGCCCCTTCGGCCGCAATCAGCTGGTGCTGGTCGTCCCCGCGACGCATCGCTTCGCGGGCGCGGAGTCGATCGCCTTCGTCGACACACTCGAAGAGCAGCATGTGGGCCTGCACCATGGCAGCGCCATTCATCGCTTCCTGCAGCGCAAGGCGGAACTGGCAGGCCGGGGCTACAGCCCGCGCATCCAGGTCGGCAGCTTCGAGGCGATCTGTCTCATGATCGAAGCGGGGGTCGGCGTTGGCGTGCTGCCCGCCTCTTCCGCGCGACGCCTGTCGCGCGCCTTGCGCATCACCACCGTGGCGCTGGCCGATGCATGGGCCGAGCGCGAACTCAAGATCGTCGCGCGCGATCGCGAGCAGTTGCCGGCTTCGGCACGCGAGCTGTTCGACTATCTGGCCAGTTGAATCAGCCCCAGGCCTTCAGGGAGTCTGGGGACGCCCAGTCATCGCGGCACGCAGCACTGCTTGCGCCTTGAGCACCACGGGCCGATCGACCATCTTGCCGTCGACCGTGACCGGCGCACCGCCGCTGGCCGCATCGGCGTCGATCACGCGCCTCGCCCAGTCGACCTGTGCCAGTGTCGGCGAGAAGCCCCGGTTGACGACCGCGACCTGCTTCGGATGAATGCACAGCTTGCCGCCGAAGCCCATGCGCCTCGCGTGCAGGGCATCCGCTTCAATGCGCGCCGGATCGTCGATGGCGGTGCTCACGCCGTCGACAGGTGACTGCAAGCCCGCGAGACGCGAGGCCAGCACGATCCGCGAACGGAAGAACAGCAACTCCTGGCCATCGCCTTCGATGTCGAGGTCGGCCTGGAAGTCGATGGTGCCGAACACCAGGCGCTGCACGCCGGGCGCCGACGCGATTTCGTCCAGCCGCGCGATCCCGCGCGCGGTTTCGACGAGGGGCCACAACGCCACCGCGGGCAGCACCGTGGCGATGGCGCGCAACACGGCGGCGTCCTCGGCCTTCGGCAGCATCAGTGCCTCGACGCCCGCGCCGGCGCACAACGACCGGTCGGCTGCATGCCAGGGCGTGTCCGCGGCGTTGATGCGAACCGCGACCAGGGCATGAGGTTCCGTGCCGACCCGCCGTGCGGCAAGCCACTGGCCCACCTGCGCGCGTGCGTCCTCCTTGCGGTCGGGCGGCACGGCATCTTCGAGATCGAGCACGACGGCGTCAGCACCGCTCTGGCAGGCCTTGTCGAACCGCGCGGCCTGGTGACCGGGCACGAACAGCAGGCTGCGCGCAACAGCCTTGCCGGAAGAAGGAGCGAGTGACATCGGCCCTGCCCTTCAGCCCAGCAACCGCCCGACGCGGGCCTCGCCAGCGAGGGCCCAGACGCGTTCGCACAGGGCCTGCGCCTCCTGCGGCGTGGCGGCCTCGCCGTACTGGGTCAGCCGCTTCATCTTGTCCTCGATCTCCGCGCGGCTCAGCGTGTTGCCGGGGTCGCCCTTGGGCTCGTCCACTCGACCCGATAGCGTGCGGCCGTCGGACGTGGTCACGCTGACCTTGCCGATCCAGCGCGCGGGATACGCGGTGTCGACTTCGCGGTCGAGTTCCATCATGACCTTGTCGCGGAAGGCGGCGACTTCGGGCGCGACAAAGTCGCGGTCGAACTCGGTGAGGCCCGCGCGACCGTGTACCGCAATCAGGCCCAGCACCGTGCCCATCGAGAACTTGCCCTGATGCACCGTCGCCGGCACCACCACGCGGCCCAGCACATCGATGGCTCCCTGGTGCACGTGAGTGACGACACGCTCGATGTCGCCGGCCTTCAGGCCGTTCTGCGTCATGACCTCGAGCAGCGCATCGGCCGCAGGATGCGTATGGCGGCACGACGCGTGGTACTTGAACGAAGTCTCCGCCAATGCCCAGCGCGTGCCCAGCCCATCCGTGAGGCGCGCCGGATCCGCATCGGTCGACATGCCCACGCCCAGGCCCTGTGCGCCTTCGAGCACCCGCGCGGCACCGGTGAAGCCGTCCTGCGCGAGGTAGGCCGACATCAGGCCACTGGCCGCCGCATGGGCGCAGTGCAGTTGCTTCGAATCGGCGGCGTCGCGCAGGAACTCCCACACGCCCGCGGACTGCGTACCGGCCGAGCCGAAGGCATGCAGCATCTGCGCCGGAGACAGGTCGAGCAGACGACCGACCGCCGCAGCAGCGGCCAAGGTGCCGGCCGTCGCCGTGGTGTGGAAGGTCCGGTAGTGCGAGCGCCCCAGGAACTCGCCGACGCGGATGCCGACCTCGTAGCCGGCGACGACCGCCGTCAACAATTGCGCTCCGCTTGCGCCCACGGCCTGCGCCGTCGCCAGGGCCGGCGCGAAGACCACCGCCGCCGGATGGAACACCGAGCCGTTGTGCACGTCGTCCTGCTCCACGTAGTGCGACGCGGCCGCATTCACGAGCGCTGCGAAGACGGGCGATGTCGTGCGGCGCGAGATCAGCACTTCGCTCGGCCCGTCGGCAGGACCCATCATTTCCGCGAATCGCTGGATGCTTCGCACCGGCCGCGCCGAGCGCGCGGCGAGCACGGAGCCCAGCCAGTCGAGCATCAGGTCTTCGGTGCGGCGGATCACCGCATCGGGAACTTGCTCGAACGAGAGTTCAGCTGCAAAGGTGGCCAGGGCCTGACTGGGATGCTTGTTCATGGCAACGGTCGATCAAGAAGTGAAAAAAGGATCGGGAGTGCAGGACCCACACGAGGAAGTCGAGGGTGGGGGCAGGCCGGCTGCGATCTCACACCGCACCTTCGGCACGGAGAGATGCAATCGCTGCCGCGTCGTAGCCGACTTCGGCCAGGATCGAATCCGTGTGCTGCCCCAGCGTGGGAACCGCGTCCATTCGAGGATCCCACTCGCGCGGCATGCCCGGCGGCCACAGCGCGGGAATCGCGCCAGCACCCGTGCCTACCTCGGTCCAGCGCTCGCGAGCGCGCAGTTGCGGGTGCGCCCACACGTCCTGCATCGTGTTGGCTTGCGCATTGGCGATCTGGGCCGCGTCGAGCCGCTCGATGATCTGTGCCGCGTTGAAGGGCACAAAGGCCTGGATGATGATCTCGCGCAGTGCCTCGCGCGACGCCGTGCGCAGCGTGTTCGAGGCAAAGCGCGCATCGGTCGCGAGCGCCGGCTGCTCCAGCACCATGGCGCAGAAGACCTGCCACTCCCTTTCGTTCTGCAGGCCCAGCATCACCATCTTGCCGTCGCCGGCCGGGAACGGGCCGTAGGGGTAGATGGTGGCGTGCGCGGCCCCTGCGCGCGGCGGCGGGGCCGCGCCGTCGAAGGCGTAGTACAGGGGAAAGCTCATCCACTCGACCATGCTCTCCAGCATCGAGACGTCGATGCGACAGCCCTTGCCCGTCGTGCCGCGCTGCAGCAGCGCCGCGAGGATGTTGCTGTACGCGTACATGCCCGCCGCGATGTCGGCGATCGAGCAGCCGGCCTTGGCCATTTCGTCCGGCGTTCCAGTGACTGAGAGGAAACCCGATTCGCTCTGGATCAACAGGTCGTAGGCCTTCTTGTCGCGGTAGGGACCGGGCTGTGCCGCGTCATCGCCATAGCCGGAGATGTCGCAGACGATCAACCCCTTGTGCTCGGCCGACAGGGCCTCGTAGGACAGGCCCAGCCGCGCCGCGGCACCGGGCGCAAGGTTCTGCACCAGCACGTCGGCCTCGCCGACCAGGCGCTTGAGCACGTCCCGCCCCTGCGGATGCTTCACGTCCAGCGTCAGGCTTTCCTTGGAGCGATTGGTCCAGACGAAATGCGACGCCAGGCCGTTCACGCGCTGGTCGTAGGCACGCGCGAAGTCGCCGGTACCCGGCCGCTCGACCTTGATGACGCGCGCGCCCAGGTCGGCCAACTGACGCGTGCAGAACGGCGCCGCGATCGCATGTTCGAGCGTGAGGACGGTGATGCCTTCGAGCGGACGCATCAGAAGCTCCTTGGCAGCCCGAGCATGTGCTCGGCGACGTAGCTCAGGATGAGATTGGTCGAGATCGGTGCCACCTGGTAGAGCCGCGTCTCGCGGAACTTGCGCTCCACGTCATACTCGGCGGCGAAACCGAAGCCGCCGTGGAACTGCAGGCAGGCATTGGCCGCTTCCCAAGACGCCTTGGCCGCGAGGTACTTCGCCATGTTGGCCTGCGCACCGCAGGGCTCGTGCGCGTCGAATCGGCGGCAGGCCTCGTAGCGCATCAGGTCCGCTGCCTCGATCTCGATGAAGGCCTCGGCGATCGGAAACTGCACACCCTGGTTCTGCCCGATCGGGCGACCGAAGACGACGCGCTCCTTGGTGTAGGCCGTCACCTTGTCGATGAACCAATAGCCGTCGCCGATGCACTCCGCCGCGATCAGCGTGCGCTCGGCGTTCAGGCCGTCGAGGATGTATTTGAAGCCCTGCCCTTCCTCGCCGATGAGGTTCTCGGCCGGGATCTCCAGGTTCTCGAAGAACAGCTCGTTGGTCTCGTGGTTGACCATGTTGAGGATGGGCCGCACGATGAGTCCGTTGCCGATGGCCTCTCGCAGGTCGACGATGAAGATCGACATGCCCTCGGATTTCTTCTTGACCTCGGCCAGCGGCGTGGTGCGCGCCAGCAGGATCATCAGGTCGGAGTGCTGGATGCGCGAGATCCAGACTTTTTGGCCGTTGATGACGTAGCGGTCGCCCTTCTTCACCGCGGTGGTCTTGATCTTGGTGGTGTCGGTGCCGGTGGAAGGCTCGGTCACGCCCATCGACTGCAGCCGCAGGTCGCCGCTCGCGATCTTCGGCAGGTACTGCCGCTTCTGCGCTTCGGAGCCGTGGCGCAGCAAGGTACCCATGTTGTACATCTGGCCGTGGCAGGCGCCGGAGTTGCCGCCAGCGCGGTTGATCTCTTCCATGATCACCGAGGCTTCGGTGAGCCCGAGACCCGAGCCACCGTACTCCTGCGGGATGAGCGCGGCCATCCAGCCGGCCTTGGTCAGCGCGTCGACGAACTCGGCCGGATAGGCGCGCGCCTCGTCGACCTTGCGGAAGTATTCATTGGGGAACTGCGCGCACAGGTCGCGCACGGCGTCGCGGATGTCCTGGTGACGGTGAGTGGAGTCGCTCATGTTTGTGGCTTTGATTGAGTGGAAACGCGCTTCATTCCATTTGCGCAGTCGCTTGCATGAGCAGGGCGCCCTGTGCGTCCTCGGCCCATAGCGTGACGGAGCCGTCGGGTTGCGGCGCATGGCCGCACACGCGCAGCAATTTGCCGCAGGTCAGCGGCCGTACGGCCTTGAAGCTGTACGAACGCACCGACCGACCTGAGTTGTGCTGCTGCGCCGCTTCGAGCAGCAGCGTGGCGATCAGCGGACCATGCACGACGAGGTCGTCGTAGCCCTCGACCTGCGTGACGTAGGGATAGTCGTAATGGATGCGGTGACTGTTGAAGGTCAGCGCCGAATAGCGAAACAGCAGCGGCGCATCGGGCCGGTGCTCCATGGACCAGGCCGCATCGGCCGGCGGGGTCTGCGGTGGGGCGGACTCGCCGGGCTTGGGCGCTTCGCGATAGACGATGTCGTGTCCCTCGCGCAGCAACAGCGTGCCGCCGGCATGCACTTCGTGCTGCACCTTCACGAACACGAGCGCCCCGCCCTTGCCCTGCTTCAGGCTGACATCGGCCACACGCGAGGTCTTGGTCGCCGGAGCCGCGAGTTGCAGCGGCGCGAAGAATTCAAACTGGCTGCCCGCCCACATGCGCCGCGGCAGCGGCACCGGCGGCAGGAATCCGCCGCGCGCGGGATGGCCATCCGGCCCGAGCCCGTTCTGCGGCGCGGTCGGCAGGAAATAGCACCAGTGCCACAGCGGCGGCAGCGCCTGCCCCGCTTGCCAGTCGTGCCCGTCGTTGCGCACCGTCGCGGCCATCGCGCTCGCGGTCCAGGGCGACATGAGTTCGTCGCGCGTCTCGAGGCGGCCGATCCAGCCGCGCAGGTGGTCGAGGTCCAGGGTGTCGGTCATGCGGGAATCCTTCGCTCAATCCTGGCGCGGACCACCGGCTTCGCGCTCCACGCGCTGCCAGATCTCCACACCCATCGGGTCGTTGATTTCTTCGAGGATGTGGCCCACGAGCCCGATCGCGCGCGCCATCACGCCGAAGCCGCGAATGATGCGCCACGGAAAGCCGAACTCGGCAGCGATCGCCCCGATGGCGCCCGTTGCATTGATGGGCAGCGACTTGCCCGACACACGCTCGGCCTCGGCCTGCACCGCCTGCATCAACGCGACGTAGTGGCTCGACAGGCCGTTCTCGGCCGCTATCTGGAACAGGCGCGGCGTGCGCGGGTCGATCGGCTTGTGCAGCGGATGGCCGAGGCCAGGCACGATCTCCTTGCGGGCGCGGTAGTCGGCCACGATGTCGCGCGCCATGTCGGCGAGCGGGCGCTCCGGCTTCGAGCCGAACGGAATGGCCTCGTACAGCATGCGCGCCGCGCCCTCGGTGCTGCCGACGAACACCGTGCCCAGGCCACAGAGACCGGCTGCGACGGCGGCCTGCAATGCCTCGGGCGCGCCGGCGTAGGTCAGGCGGGCAGCCAGCGCGCTGGGCGTAATCCCGTGCTCGACGAGCGTGACCACGATGGCGTTGAAGGTCACGGACTCCTGCGGCGTCGGGATGCGGCCCGTGAGCTCGAGGAAGGCCATGTCACCCAGGTTGAGGTGGCCGAGGATTTCGGACGGCAAGTCGCGCCCGCGCACGGTGACCTTGTCCGGCGTGCTGTGCCCGAGGTCGGTGTGCAGGTGCTTATTGATCTTCGTCATTGGAGGGGCTTGCAAGGAAAACGGCGACGAAGCGAATCTATTCCTCTGGCGGCGATGCGGGTCAGTGTTTGCCGAACCCTCCCTTCCGCAATGGCGAATGCCAATCACTGGCAGCGATGCTGTCCCAGCGCCAACTGGGCGGCTCGCTGGCTTTCGGCGTTGGTGCGGACTGGATCGCCGCGTGGTCATCGGCGGGCGCTGGCAAAGAATCGTCAGCACTCGCCAATCACCGGCGTGCTAACTCTTCTTGGAGGTTTTCGCGAAGAACTGAGTCGGCTGGTGCTGGACGGCGTCACTGCCGCACTTCGGGCAATGCAAGCGAGCAATCTCATGCTCGGCCACGTGTTCGACGTGCTCGAAAACCTCGCCGCACTTTACGCAACGATATTGGTAAGTAGGCATGGCGCTTCTCCAACACATTAGCGGGCGGCGCAGATGCTACTTGGATGCCGGGCGCCCCTCGTGCCGCATCCTACGACGATGGCGCCGCCTTGGAAACTCTTGCGCGAAGAGCGTTCGGCACGACATCATCTGCAAACACTGCCCGGACGGATCGCGGCCTGCACGTGAAGGAGACGACGACATGAACGACCTTGCCCACCGCCAGACGATCGCCGACCTGCTTCACCGCAGCGCGAGGCGCACTCCTGCGAAGACAGCCATCGCGTGCGGCGACGTCCGCTGGACCTATGCCGAGTTCGACCGGATCTGCGATCGCGTCGCCGCAGGCCTCGGCGAGCTCGGGATCGACAAGGGCCACCGCGTGGCGGTGCTCGCGCGCAACTCGCACGGCTTCGCGGCGTTGCGCTTCGCATTGGCGCGCCTCGGTGCGGTGCTGGTGCCGATCAACTTCATGCTGAAAGCCGAAGAGGCGGCCTACATCCTGCGTCATGCGGGGGCCCGCCTGCTGGCGACCGACAGCGGCCTGGCCGAGTTGGCACGCGCGGCCGCGGCCATGGACACTGCCGTGCGCGACTTCGTCTGGCTGCCCTCGGAGGAGCCCGGTGCGCCCGCACCCGGGATGACGTCGTTCGACGCACTGGCCGCGTCGTCCGCACCATCGCCGGAGGTGGAGCTTGCCGGAAGCGACCTGGCCCAGATCGTGTACACGAGCGGAACCGAGTCCCTGCCGAAGGGCGCGATGCTGACGCACGAAGCGGTGATCTGGCAGTACGTGAGCTGCGTCGTCGACGCGAGCATCTCGGGCGACGACCTCACGCTGCATGCCCTGCCCCTGTACCACTGCGCGCAGCTCGACGTGTTCCTCGGGCCGTCGATCTACGTCGGCGCCAGCAATGTGATCACCGCCAAGCCGACTCCCGACAACCTGTTGCCGCTGATCGAACGCCATCGCATCGGCTCCTTCTTCGCGCCGCCGACGGTCTGGATCTCGCTTCTTCGTTCGCCGCTCTTCGACACGACCGACCTGTCGAGCCTGCGCAAGGGCTACTACGGCGCCTCGATCATGCCGGTCGAAGTCCTGCGCGAGCTCGCGGCCCGGCTGCCGGACGTGAGGCTGTGGAATCTCTACGGCCAGACCGAGATCGCGCCGCTGGCGACGTTGCTCGGCCCCGACGATCAGTTGCGCAAGCCCGGCTCCTGCGGCCGCGCGGTGCTCAATGTCGAGACCCGCGTCGTCGACGACCGGATGCAGGATGTCGCGCCGGGAGAAGTCGGCGAGATCGTCCACCGTTCTCCGCACCTGATGCTGGGCTACTTCCACGACGACGAGCGCACCCGGGACGCCTTCGAGGGCGGCTGGTTCCATTCCGGCGACCTCGGCACCATCGACGACGAGGGCTACATCGCCGTCGTGGACCGCAAGAAGGACATGATCAAGACGGGCGGCGAGAACGTCGCCAGCCGCGAGGTCGAGGAGGCGGTCTATCGCCTGCCCCAGGTTTCGGAGGTCGCGGTGGTCGGCGTGCCGCATCCGCTCTGGGTCGAGGCGGTCGTCGCGGTCGTGGTGGCCAAGAGCGGCCACGCGCTGACGGAGAAAGACGTCCTCGCGCATTGCGCAACGCACCTGGCCGGTTTCAAGGCGCCCAAGCGGGTGGTACTCGTCGAGAGCCTGCCGAAGAATCCGAGCGGAAAGCTGCTGAAGCGCCAGCTGCGGGAAACCTTGTCCGGGCTTTTTGCCGCGGACTGATCAGGGTGTGCAGGAACTTCTTGATCTTGGTGCAGGCGCCCCCGCGAGCTTCAGCGTCTCTCCATCTCAAATCGTCGAAGTCTTGTTGCGTCAGCCTGAGGACGGCTGCGCGCCGAGCGAGCTGGCGTAGTCGACGAAGAACGCCAGGCTGCACGGGTTCTGCATGGCGTCCGGGCTGGCGACCTTGCCCGCCTCCGCGCCCAACAGCAGCTTGCGACAGCAGTTGCTCCGGTCCGGGAGTTCAGAGGATTTCGGGTGCGGGGGAAGGCGAATCGTTTTGCATGGCAGGTCCTGAGGCTCTCCATCAGTTTTGAAGCTTGCTATCGTTGACGCGGTGTAGCCTGAAGACTCATCGCATGATATGTCCATATGTTGTCATACTATGTGGCGATGAACTCACTGACGCAAGACCTTTCTAAAGAGACAGATCCATGGTTAACTCTAAGACGAACGAAGAATCTGCAAGGATTGAACTGGCCAATCGGGTATTCTTCCGCTTGTATCAATGTGCCAATATGTTGCATAAAACAGGCACAAAGGCGGTCGAAGCCGAGGGCCTGACGACGCAGCAATGGGCTGTGCTCGGTGCGCTGTCCAGGCCCGCCGCGACCGGAGGCATGAGCGTGGGCGATCTGGCGCGCTACCTCAAAGTGAGCAGGCAGAACCTCTCCGGTCTGCTCAGTCGCATGGAACGAGACGGACGAATCCAGACCGCGGCTGACGAACGCGACCGCCGGTCGCGTCTCGTGTCAATGACGACAGCGGGGCTGCGCGTATGGCAACACGAGGCTCTGCCGAAAATTCACGGCTACTACGCGCAGGTGCTCGAGGGGTTTTCGGTGAACGACATCACTCACACCTTGCACTACTTGCTCAAGATTCTGGAAAACATGCAAGAGGTCGACGAACGACAAGGAGGTGGCGACGAGGCTGTTTCAGAACTTTGATCGGCCTCGCAGGTGCCGAAGCGCTGGCATTCAGGCTGTGTTCATCTCCGCGGCTCAGGATGAGTTTTCCTCCGGACCCTACTCAAAGGTCCTTGCCCGCTTCGGCGGGCTTTTTCATGGGCGCCCAGGTCGGCCACTTCGCACGATCCCGGCTACAGAGGCAGGTCGCGAACGCCATTCGCCAACTCGGTCGGCCGCCGCTCACCAGAAATGTGGATTGCCGACATCTCGAAACTGCCCAATACTGCTCGGTCCGATCAACCATCGGTCAACAACGCCATGAACTCGTCCACAGCGGCAACCCGGCTGCGCCAGTTCGACGAACTGCCCGGTCCACGTGCCGTGCCGGTGTTCGGCAACCTGCTTCAGGTCGACTCCACTCGGCTGCATTTGCAACTGGAACAGTGGTGTGAAGAGCACGGCCCGATCTTCAGGCTGCGCCTCGGCCCTCGCCGCGCGGTGGTAGTGGGTGACCATGAATTGATCGCGACAGCCTTGCGTGACCGCCCCGACGGCTTTCGTCGCACCACCAAGCTGGAACAGGTGTGGACGGAACTCGGCCTGATGGGTGGCGTGTTCGGTGCCAACGGCGAGACCTGGCGACGCCAGCGACGCATGGTGATGGCCGGCTTCGACCCCGGCAGCGTCAGGCGCTATCACCCTGCGCTGCAGCGCGTCGGACTGCGACTGGCCCAACGCTGGCAGCAGGCCGCGCGCCAGGGCAGCACCATTGATCTGCAGGCCGACCTGATGCGCTATACGGTGGATGCGATTGCGGGTCTCGCGTTCGGCGCCGAAGTCAACACGCTGCAAAGCGACGAGGATGTGATCCAGAAGCACCTGAATCGCCTCTTTCCGGCGGTGTTCAAGCGCATCTTTGCGCCACTTCCACTGTGGCGCTGGTTCCCGTCGGCCGAAGATCGCGCTCTGGTGCGCAGCGTGACCGAGGTGAATGCGGCCGTCAATGGCTTCATCGTCGAAGGGCGCAGGCGACTTCAGGCGAATCCGGCCCTGCGCGAGCACCCATCCAACCTGCTGGAGGCCATGCTGGTTGCCGCTGACGAACCCGACAGTGGGATGGACGACAAGCAAGTGGCAGGCAACGTGCTCACCATGCTCCTGGCCGGTGAAGACACCACCGCCAACACGGTGGCCTGGATGATCCACTTGCTCTGGCAAAACCCGCAGGCGCTCGCCAAGGCCACAGCGGAAGTACGCCGCGTGTGCGCCGATGGCGAGCCGCCCGACATCGACCAGATCGGTCAGCTGGACTACGTTGAAGCCTGTGCCCACGAGACCATGCGCCTGAAGCCGGTGGCGCCGCAGAACGCGATGCAAGCCCTGCACGACACCACGCTCGGCGACGTGCACATCCCGGCCGGCATGGTGGTGATCGCAGTGATGCGGCGCGACGCAGTGAGTGAACGCCACATTCGCAATGCCGCCAGCTTCGACCCCGAACGCTGGCTGGCGGACGGCCACCCCGGGCAGACTGCCAGTGCCGCCAAGCGCATCTCCATGCCCTTTGGAGCTGGCCCGCGCATCTGCCCTGGACGCTTCCTGGCCCTGGTTGAAATGAAGATGGCAATGGCGGTTCTGTTGAGCCGCTTCGACATCCAGTACGTTGGCACAGCCGACGGCAAGGAGCCGCGCGAGCTGCTGCAGCTTTCGATGGCGCCGGTGGGATTGACGATGAAGGTGCGCGAGCGGCCACTCATCTGAGCGCCGGCGAAGCTAAGGCGTGCTCGCCACCTCGACCGCACCGCTGCGCGCTGCCTGCGCAAACGTTTCGTGGTCACGCCGGGTCTGGTCCGCATAGGCGGCCGCAAAGCGCACCAGCGCGTCGTCGAAGGCTTCCGACTTGCCGAGGTAGCCGGCAATCATCGCCGCGTCGCCTGACTTGGCATGCGCCAGCGCGAGGGCCCAGCCGCAGAGCCTGCAGTATTCGGCGAATGCGGACGGGGTGGTTTCGCCCATGTCGAGTTCGATGCCACCCTTCATGTCGCGCAACTGGCGCACGTAGAAGTCGGTTCCGTCGAGTTGCCCCCAGCCCAGAAAGATGTCCGGCGAGCCCTGGATCAGCCGCTGGCCCACCACCACCCGCTGTCCTTCGTTCAGGGGCCCCTTGCCGGACCCGGGCCAGGGGACGTAGGGCGACAGCACCGAGGGCTCCGCTTCCTTGATCTGGAGGAAGAATGGATCGTCCTCGTCCCGCCCCTGCATCAGCACCACCCAGCAGCGCGTACCGACGCTGCCCACGCCCACCACCTTCTGCGCCACATCGAGCACCCGGTAGCGCGACAGCAGGAAGCGGCGCTCGGGCGCGAGCGAATCGAGGTAGGTCGCCAGGAAGTGGCCCAGCGCGTCCTCCACCGGCCTGCCGGCCGAGGTGTGGCTCACGCGCACGATGAACGGATGCTGCTCGATGATCCGGTGTTGGTCGTCCACCAGATCGGTCATCTTGTCGAGCACCTGCAGGTGGTTTCGCTTCCGCGCCTTGTCCAGCAACGCCGAGGCGGCGCTGCGGAACCAGGGCGACAGCGTCTCCAGCAGCCGCGCGCTGTCGATGGTGTCGTACCAGACCTCGAGCAGTCCCATGCCGGCATAGCGCCGCATCCGCTGGCGGTAGGAGGCCGCGGCGAAGCGAACCGCGGCCTCGCGCGCCTCGCGGTCGCCGCCCAGGTGCTGGCATGCGACATGTGCGCTGGCGGCGAGCCGCTTGATGTCCCACTCCCAGGGGCCGGGCTGGGTCTCGTCGAAATCGTTGATCGCGAACACGAGTTGGCGTTCGGCCGACGCGAACACGCCGAAGTTCGCGACATGCATGTCGCCGCAGGCCTGCACGCGCAGCGCGGTCGTGGGGCTCGCCGCAAGGTCGGCGGCCATCACCGCGGCCGAGCCGCGCAGGAAGGCGAATGGCGACTGCAGCATGCGGGCATGGCGAACCGGCACCAATTTCGGCAGCCGCGTGCGGGCCTGCGCAAGCAGGATGCCCACCGGGTCGACGCCCGGGGGCCGCTCGAACGTGGCGAGGCTCGCACGGGGAACCCGTTCGCGAATCGTCTTGCCGATCGCCATGCGTTCGGCGACCGTCGGCTTGCGCGCGGTGAATGCGTTCGACAACTCCTGGGCCCGCGTCGCGTCTTCCGCTCCCGCGTCGGCCTTCTTCTTACGTGCCATGAATGCTCCGGTCCGCCATGCACAGGTCAATGCGCGATCTGCTGGCGCCACTCCCTGGGCGAGCAACCGAAGCGCTCGCGGAAAGCGCGGCTGAAATGCGCCGCGTCGCTGAATCCCCGGCCATACGCGATCTCGCCCATCGGCCGTCCGGCCAAGCGCGGATCGAGCAGGTCGCGGCTGCAGGCCTCGAGCCGCCGCTCCCAGATGTATTGCGAAGGCGTCAGCGGCTCGCTCTTGAATACGCGATGGATCTGGCTCACCGACATCCCGACCTCGGCGGCCAGCGTGCCCACTGACAGCGCGGGATCGTCCAGCCGCGCATCCACTTGCCGCTTGATGCGCGCCAAGTGAAAGGCCGTGAGGTTGCTCAGCGCCGGCGAGCGCGCAGCCGGCAGCGTCTGCAGGCCGGCCACGAGGATGCTCAGCACGCCATTCGCAACCGCCAGCGCGGATGCGGGCTGCAGGGCGTCGATGTCCTCGCGCAGAGTGCGGATCATGCCGAGCAGCAGGTGACCCGCGCCTTCGCGACCCGATACCGTGGTCGCGGTCAGCGCCTGCGTCTCGCGCAGTTCGCTGCGCAGGCGCTCGCCGGGCAGCTTGAGCACGATCTGCTCGAAGGCATCGTCGAACAGCAATTGGTAGGGCCGGGTGCTGTCGTACAACGCAAAGTCTCCGACCGACAGCACGGCATCGCGCCCGTCCTGTCGGACCACGCCCCGGCCCTGGGACTGGATGCTGACCAGGAAGTAGTCGTCGGACGAACGGGCAATGTGGCTGGGAGTGCGCATCACCTTTTGCGGCCCGGAGCTGACCACCGACACGTCGAGACTCGGCAGCGCGTGCTGCCGGATGCTGCCCTCGAAGTCGCCGGCGGTGCGGCTCGTCTGCACCGGATCGCACCCGAGCTGGACGTAGACGTTGCAGATCATGTCCGTCCAGTACGCGAGCCGCTGTTCGCGCTCAACGACGTCGGTGCTCAGCAACTGGGCCATGGGGATCCTTCCGAGGTGCGGTGTGCAACGCTGGATCAAGAACGCTGCGAAATCCGGACAAGCCGCTTTCAGGCGGCGAACTTACGCTTCCAGCAACCCCCATGCCACAGCGCTAACCCGAAGGAGTCCACCATGTCCAGCAAGACCCATCCCCGTCTTCGTGTCGCGGCCGTGCAGGCCGCGCCCGTGTTTCTCGACCTCGACGGCACCATCGACAAGACCATCGAGCTGATGGCGCAGGCCGCTGGCCAGGGCGTACAGCTGATCGCCTTCCCGGAAACCTGGGTGCCGGGCTACCCGTGGTGGATCTGGCTCGATTCGCCGGCCTGGGGCATGCAGTACGTGCAGCGCTACCACGACAACTCGCTGATCGTCGGCTCGGCGGAATTCGACCGGATCCGCGACGCTGCCCGCAAGCACCGGATCTGGGTTTCGCTCGGCTACAGCGAAAAGGCCGCGGGCAGCCTTTACATCGCGCAGGCACTGATCGACGACCAGGGAAACACCCTGCAGACGCGGCGCAAGCTCAAGCCGACGCACGTGGAGCGCACGGTGTTCGGCGAAGGCGACGGCTCCGACCTGAGCGTGATCGAGACGCCGATCGGCAATATCGGGTCGCTCTCGTGTTGGGAACATCTGCAGCCGCTCAGCAAGTACGCGATGTATTCGCAGAACGAGCAGATCCATTGCGGCGCATGGCCGAGCTTCTCGCTCTACCGCGGCGCGGCGTATGCACTGGGCGCCGAGGTCAACAACGCCGCGAGCCAGGTGTATGCCGCCGAGGGCCAGTGCTTCGTGATCGCGCCCTGCGCGACGGTCTCGAAGGCGATGCACGAGATGCTGTGCACCGATCCGGGCAAGCAGCAGATGCTGCTGGCGGGCGGCGGCTTTGCGCGCATCTACGGGCCGGACGGATCGCCGCTCGGCACCAACCTGCCGGAAGACCAGGAAGGACTGGTGGTCGCGGACATCGACCTGGGCCAGATTTCGCTCGCCAAGGCGGCCGGCGATCCGGCGGGGCACTACTCTCGGCCGGACGTCACCCGGCTGCTGTTCAACAAGACACGGCGCGAGCCGGTGGTGCTGCAGAGGCAGCCCGAGCGGGAAGCGCCCGCCGCCGAATCAACCGCGGTCCAGAGCCAGGGCGAGTCCGTCTCCACCTGACGCGCGTCAGGCCGCGAGGCCCGGCGCGCCGCGCATGATCGCCTCGCGCAGCGCCGCTGGAATCTCCACCGCCCGATGGCTGTCGAGCGACGTCGTGACCAGCACCTGGTGCATGCGCATGCGTGTTTCGCCCTCGCGGTCGAAGCAATGCAATCCGAGCGTGAGCGAGCGCGAGCCCAGTCGCTCGACCGTGAGTCCGAGGATCACACGGTCGCCCAGCCGGCTCACCGCGCGGAAGTCGGCCTCCAGGCGCACGGTCGGCAGGCCGATGCGCTGCTCTGCGATGAGCTTGTGGTAGCCGATGCCCAGCTCTTCGTTCACCCAGTCTTCCACCAGTCCGTTGAACATGACGAAGTACTGCGGATAGAAGACGATGCCCGCCGGGTCGCAGTCCGAGAAACGGATCAACCGCTCGCGGCGGAACTCCGCTGTCGTCTTCGTTTCGCTCACGCGCTCTCCTCGGCCGGCGGCTCGCCTCGCATCACGTGCACCCGGAGCTGGCCGAGTTGGCTGTGCAACTGGCGCACGGTCTTCATGTCGAGCCCGGCGAACATTTCCAGGATCCATTGCTCGTGTTCCTTGGCCATCGCCTCGAAGCTTCGGCGGCCCTTGGGCGTGAGGCTGACGATCCATGCCCGGCGGTCGTCCGGGCTGGCGGTGCGCGACACCACACCTTCGCGCTCCAGTTCGTCGGTGAGGCCGGTGACGTTGCCCCCGGTCACCATCAGGTAGCGCGAGAGCACGCGCATCTTGAGCCCGTCTCGGTAGCGGTAGAGCTGCGCCATGTAGTCGAAGCGTGCCAGCGTGATGTCGAAGCGCTCGCGCAGGCGCTTACGGATCTCGGCCTCGATCTGCGTCGTGCTCGCCAGCATGCGCAACCACAGCTTGAGCACCGCATGGTCCTCCTGGCCGGCGCGCGCCTCATGGCCGAGTTCTTCCGCGTCGCTCAGCGCGGCATGCGAGGGGTCGTTGCCGATGTCCGTCATGTCACTTCTCCCCCCGAGACCGAGATCGACTGCCCGGTCATCGACGCGGCGCCTTCTCCGCACAACCAGCGCACGGCGTCCGCCACCTCGGCAGGCTGCACGATGCGGCGCTGCGGATTGACGCCGGCAAACTCCGCCAGCGCATCGGCTTCGCTGCGGCCTGTCTTGCCGACCACGTTGGCAACGCTGGCGCGCAGGATGTCGGTGTCGGTGTAGCCGGGGCATACCGCGTTGACGGTGACGCCCTTGCGGGCCACTTCGAGCGCGAGCGAGCGCGTGAGCCCGATCACCCCGTGCTTTGCCGCCGTGTAGGCCGCCACGTAGGCATAGCCCTTCTGGCCCGCAGTGCTCGCGATGTTGACGATGCGGCCCCAGCCCAGTTCCAGCATGTCGGGCAATGCCGCCTGCGCACACAGGAAGCTGCCGGTGAGGTTGACCGCCAGCATGCGCTGCCACAGCTCCACCGAAGTCTTCAGGAAGGGCGCGCTCTCGGCCTGGCCCGCGTTGTTGACGAGGATCGTCACGGGGCCGGACGCCACACGGAGGGCTTCGAACGCAGCGCGCACGGACTCGGCGTCGCCCACATCGGCGACGACCACGCCGTGACCGGTGCCCTGCAGCTCGTCCTGCACGCGCTGCAGCGCCGCGCGGTCCCGGCCGAGCAGGGTGACGCGCGCGCCTTCGGCTGCGAGGGTCCTGGCGATCTCGGCGCCGATGCCGCGTGCGGCGCCCGTGACGACGGCATGCCGCCCATTCAGTGCTTGGCTCATGGATTGAAATTTGGTTGACAACTAAATAATTTTAACGGCGCGGATTTCGACGGCCCCCATGGGGGCTTCATCGCATCAGCCGTCCCCCGTTGAGGTCGAGCGTCGCGCCCGTGATGAACGCACCCGCAGGCGACGCGAGGTAGACGACTGCTGCGGCCACCTCCTGCGCCTCGCCGAAACGGCCGAGCGGAATGCCGGCCCGCACCGCGCGCTGACGCGCCTCGTCCATCGCGTCGAGCATCGGGCTTCGGATCGCGGCAGGTGCAATCGCATTCACCGTGACCCCATGCGGCGCGAGTTCCTGCGCGAAAGAGCGCGTGAGCGCGAGGATGCCCGCCTTCGACGCGGCATAGTGGGCGCCAGTCGCCGCACTGGCCTGCTGCCCGGCAACCGACGACAGATTGACGATCCGTCCAGCACCTCGATCACGCATGTGCCGTCCGGCGATGCGGCAGCCAAAGAAACTGCCGCGCAGGTTCACCGCCATGACCCCGTCCCACTCGTCGGCTGCGATGTCCCATAGCGAAGTCGACGGCGTCAAAGCCGCGTTGTTCACCATCACGTCGATGGCTCCGAGGCGCTGCACGGCTGATTCGAAGCACTGGGCAAAGGCGGTCTCGTCGCGCACATCGAGCGGCATCGCGATGCATTCGTGGCCCTTGGCGCAGAGGTCGGCCGCGTCGGCGTCGACCGCCGCCGCGTCGATGTCCGTCAGCGCCACGCGCGCACCCGCTTCGGCCAGGCCGCGTGCGATCGCGGCCCCGAGACCTTGCCCCGCGCCGGTCACGAAAGCCGTTCGTCCGGACAGCGAGAACATGGTGTCAGCCTTTTGCCGCCTTGCGGCCAGCAGGGCGCCGGTCCCATGTCTGCGGTGTCACGCCGCGTTCGCGCAGCTTGTACTTCTGCACTTTGCCGTTCTCGGTGCGCGGAAGGTCGGCCAGCACGTCGATGTAGCGGGGCACGGCGAAGTAAGGCAGGCGCGCTTCACAGAACAGCGTGAGTTCGTCCGGGTCGACGCTGCGATCGGGCCGGACCACCAGCGCGGCCATCACCTCGTCTTCCGCCAGCTCGGAGCGCACCGGATAGACCGCGCAAGCCGCCACGCAGGGATGGCTCAGCAACACCTGTTCGACCTCGAAGGAGGAGATGTTCTCGCCCCGACGCCGGATCGCATCCTTGATGCGGTCGACGAAGCGATAGGCGCCGTCGGCATCGCGCACCACGCGGTCGCCGGTGTGGAACCAGAGATTGCGCCAGGCTTCGACGGTCTTCTCCGGCATGTTGAAGTAGCCGCTCGCAAAGGCATAGGGCTCGTCCGCGCGCAGCAGCAGTTCGCCGGCTTCGCCGGGCGGCAGTTCGACGTCGTCCTCGTCGGCGACGCGCGCATCGAAACCTGGGCGCAGCCACCCCATCACGCCGCCGCGTGGCGAGTCGGGCGCCGTGGCGATGGCGAAGTTCGTTTCGGTCGAGCCGTAGCCTTCGAGCAACCGGACCCCCGTGCGCTCCATGAAGGCCTGCCCCGCCGCCGCCGGCACACCCGGGCCGAGGCCGGTGCGGACGCGGTGATCCCGCTCGCCAGGGCCTTCAGGCTGCGCCAGCAGGATCGGCACCATCGCGCCGAGCAGGTAAACGACGGTCGCGCCGCTCGCGCGCATCGCCGGCCAGAAGCCCGAGGCCGAGAATCGCGACTCGAACACGACCTCGCAGCCAGTCACCGCAGCCTGCGCGAAGGTGTTGAGCGCGTTGATGTGAAAAAGCGGCAGCGTGGTGCACAGCACGTCATCGGCGCCGACGCCGAGCACCTCCGCACTGTTCACGCCCCACCAGAAATACTGCGCGTGCGGGCAGATCACGCCCTTGGCCGGTCCGGTGGTGCCGGAGGTGTAGAGGATGGCGAGCGGATCGCCCGGCTGCACCGCGGCCGGCGGGATCGCCTCGGCGCCGGCGGGATAAGGTGTCGATCGCACGCCCTCGGGCGCCTGCCAGGCGACAGATGGCTCCTGCGATTCGCCGACCACCCAGACTTCGCGCAGCTTCGTGCGGCCGAGATCGGCCGTCTTCAATCGCTCCAGGAACTCGGCCTCGATCACGAGCAACCTGGCCTCGCTGTTGGCGAGGAAGTATTCGATCTGCGGCCCCATCGATGCGATATTGACCGGCACCACCGACGCTCCGAGCCAACCCGCGCCGAAGAACACTTCGAGAAACTCGATGCGGTTTCCGCACATCACGGCGACCCGGTCGCCGCGTGCCACGCCAGCCTGCGCCAGCACCGCGGCGCGCTCGCCCGCCGCCCGGGACGCATCGCCATGAGTCCACGCGCGCCCCGCGATCCGAAGCAGCGGCCGCCCCGCGAACTGCGCTGCCTGGCGCTGCAGCATCGCGGGCAGCGTGCGCTGCGACGGCGGCAGCGCGCGGGCTTCAGTCGTCATCGTGGGTGCCTCCGCCCAGATAAGTGGCCTGCACGCGAGGATCGCTGGCGAGGTCCTGCGAGGCACCCGACAGCGCGATCTCGCCGGTCTCCAGCACGTAGCCGTGATCCGAGGTTTCGAGCGCGGCGCGTGCGTTCTGCTCGACGAGCAGGATCGACACGCCGTCCTCGCGCAGCTTGCGCACGATGGTGAGGATGTCGCGCACGATCAGCGGGGCGAGGCCCAGGCTGGGCTCGTCGAGCATCAGCAGTCGGGGCGCGGACATCAACGCACGGCCCACGGCGAGCATCTGGCGCTCGCCACCCGAGAGCGTGTCGGCACGCTGCGCACGGCGTTCGGCCAGGCGCGGGAAGCGGTCGTACACGGACTGCAGGCGGCTCTTCAATGCATCGCTGCGAAGGCGCCGGGAGTAGGCGCCGAGTTGGAGGTTGTCGAGCACGCTCAGTTCGCCGAAGAGCTCGCGCTTCTCCGGCACGAGGCACAGGCCACGCTCGACGCGCGCTTCCACGTCCAGGCCGTGCAGATCCTCGCCCTCGAAGCGCAGGATGCCCTTGCACGGCAGCAGCCCCATCGCCGCGGCCAGCAGCGTGGTCTTACCCGCGCCGTTGGGGCCGATCACCGAGATGATCTGGCCATGTTCCAGGTTGAGCGTGACGCCGCGCACCGCATCGACCTGCCCATACGAGACGTGCAGGTCACCAATCTCCAGCATCGCGGTCATACCACGCTCCCAAGGTACGCAGCCTGCACGCGTTCGTCAGCACGCACGGCCGAGGGCGCGCCTTCGACGAGCTTGGAGCCGAAGTTCATCACCACCAACCGGTCCACGAGTTTCATCACGAAGTCCATGTCATGTTCGACGATGAGGATGGTCACGCCCTCCTCCCGCAATTTGCGCAGCAGGTCGCCCAGCGCCATCTTTTCCTTGCGACGAAGCCCGGCGGCCGGTTCGTCCAGCACCAGCAGCACCGGGTCGGCGGCCAGGGCGCGCGCGATTTCCAGGATGCGCTGTGTGCCGAGCGGCAGGCTGCCTGCCAGCTCGTGGGCGCGGTCGCCGAGGCCGATTCGGTCCAGCTGGCGTTGCGCCTCCTGCAGGATCTGGCGCTCCTCGGTACGGTCCAGCCGCAAGCCGGCCTTGAGCACGCCGGTCGTCGTCCGCGAATGCGCGCCGAGCGCAACGTTATCGAGCAGGCTCATGTGCGGCCGCAGCTTCACGTGCTGGAAGGTGCGTGCCAGCCCGAGCCGCGCGACCTTGCGCTGCGGCAGGCCTGCGATGTCCTGGCCCAGGAAGCGCACTTGCCCCGCCGTCATCGGCAGCGTGCAGGTCAGCAGGTTGAACATGGTCGACTTGCCTGCGCCGTTCGGCCCGATCAGCCCGACGATCTCACCCGCCTTCACGTCGAAGCTCACGTCGTTGACGGCCACCAGTCCACCGAAGCGCTTGACGGCGCCCGTCACCGACAGGATCGGCGATCCGCGGTCCGGCAGCGTGCGGTGGGGCAGCGGTTCTACCGGCGTCGTTGGCTCGCGCGACGGCGGCGCGGCGAAACGGCCGCGCGTCCAGCGCCGCACGAAGCCCATCAGGCCGCCGCGTGCAAAGTGCAGCAGCAGGATGAAGAGCGTCGCGAAGGCCACCGCCTCCAGCTGGCCGGCGCGCTGCGTGAGCATCGGCAGCACGTCCTGCAAGCCGTTCTTCAGGATGAGCACCAGGGCAGAGCCGACCAGGGCGCCTGCGAGTTGCCCGAGCCCGCCGGCCACGGCCATCAGCAGGTACTCGATGCTGGCCCGCACGTCGAAGGGCGACGGGCTCACGAAGCGGTTCATGTGCGCATAGAGCCAGCCCGCGAGACCGGCGAACAGCGCGGCGGTGACGAAGAGCGACAGCCGCACGCGGTACGCGTCCTCGCCGACGCTCGCGAGCAGTGTCGCGCCGCCCCGCAGGCTGCGGATGGCGCGGCCCGGCCGCGATTCGAGCAGGTTGCGGCTGAACAGGAAGGCCAGCCCGACCAACGCCCAGATCAGGTAGTAGATCGCTCGCGGATCGGCCAGCGACCAGGCACCGATCTTGAGCGCCGGAATGTTCGACAGTCCCGTGTGCCGGCCGAGCGCATCGACGTTGCCGAACAGCATCGCGATCGACAGCCCCCATGCGATGGTGCTGAGCGGCAGGAAGTGCCCGCCCAGGCGCAGCGTGAGCATGCCGATGGCGAGGGCCGACAGGCCGGTCAGCAACAAGGCGAACAGCAGCCCGAGCCACGGCGACAATCCTTGCGCAGTAGTGAGCCAGGCCGTCGCATAGGCCGCGATGCCGACGAAGGCCGCCTGCCCGAAGGAGGTAGCGCCGCCGATACCGGTCAGCATCACCAGCCCGAGCGCGACCAATGCGCCGATGCCGATGTCATTCAGGAGCGAGACCGTGAAGTTGCCGGCCACTGCGGGCGCAATCGCGATCGCGGCAACGACGAGGCCGATCCAGAGCTTGCGTTGGACGAGCGGGCTCATTGGTCCACCTCGTCTTCTTCCTCTTCGGAGTGCACGCTGAGGAAGGACCTCAGCATGAGCACCGGTATGAGCAGACTGAACACGATCACATCTTTCAGCGCGCCGCTCCAGAACGACGCGAAACTTTCGACCACACCCACCGCGAGGGCCCCGACGGCCGTCATCGGGTAGCTCACGAGACCGCCGATGATCGCGGCGACGAAGGCCTTCAGCCCGATGATGAAGCCGGAGTCGTAGTACATGGTGGTCACGGGCGCGATGAGCACGCCGATCAGCCCGGCCAGCAGGGACGCGCTGCCGTACGCCAGCAAGGCGGTGCGCGCAGGCCGGATGCCGACCAGCCGTGCACCGACGCGATTGACGGCCGTGGCACGCAGCGCCTTGCCCGCCACCGTGCGTTCGAACACCAGGAAGAAGAGCCCGCTCAGCACGATCGCCGAGCCGACCATCAGCACCACCTGCCCGCTGACCGAGAAGCCGTCGCCCAGCGGAATGGTTCCGCTCGCGAGCGGCGCGGTGCGCGAGCCTTCAGGCCCGAAGAACAGCAGGCCCAGGCCCGACAGCAGGAAGTGCAGCGCCAGCGACACGATCAGCAGCACCAGCACCGACGCATCCGCGATCGGCTGGAACACGACGCGTGCCAGCAGCGGCGCGATCGGCACCACCAGCAACACCGTCACCGCGATCTGCACCGCGGCCGGAATGCCGGGCCGGGCGGTTGCCCAGGCCAGCAAGCACGGCAGCAGCGGCAGCACGCCCCAGGCCAGGATGGCCTTGGGCACCTTCTTCGCCTCGCCGCGCCGCAGCAGGCTGCCAACCTCGGTCGCCGTCGCCAGCGCCGCCAGCACCATGACCAGCCCGATGGTGGGAGGAAGGCGGCCGGTCTCGAAGGCCGCCAGCGTCAGCGCGGCAAAGGCCGCGATGTCGCCGAAGGGCACGAACACCACCCGCGTGACGGAAAAAATCAGCACCAGTCCCAGCCCGGCGAGCAGATAGACCGCGCCATTGGCGAGCCCGTCGATGCCCAGGATGAGCGCCACGTCCCATGTCATTGAAAAGTCCTTTGCGTAATCTTCTGGTCGGTCAGGCCTGGAGGCTCAGCGTTCAGGTCAGGGCGCCAATTTCCACTGGCCGTTTTCGAGCTTGACGATCACGCGCGCGCGCTCATCCACGCCGTAGAGATTGCCCGGCTTGAAGTTGTAGACGCCGTGCGTGCCGACGACTTCCTTGGTGCTCGCGATGGCATCGCGCAGCGAGAGCCTGAACTCGGGCGTGCCGGGCTCGCCCTTGGCGCGCGCGGCGGCATCGGTGAACACCAGCCAGCCGTCGAAGGAATAGGCAGAGAAGGCATCGCTGGTCGGTGCATTGTTGACCTTCTGGAACACCGAGCGGAAGTCCATCGCGATCTTCTTGGTGGGGTACTCGGCCGGCAGTTGCTCGGCCACGATCACCGGGCCGGTGGGCATCAGCGCGCCCTGGCCCGAAGCACCGACCACGCGCACGAAATCGGGGTTGATGAGGCCGTGCTGTCCGTACACGGGGCCCTTGAAGCCGCGCTCGGTCAGCGCGAGAAAGGGAAGCGCGCCCGGCGTGCCGGCGCCGCCAGTCATCACCGCGTCGGGCTTCATCGCGACCAGCTTCAGCACCTGGCCGGTGACGGAGGCATCGGCGCGTGCATAGCGCTCGTTGCCCAGCACCTTGATGCCAGCCTCGGGCGCGGACTTCATCAGCGCGTTGTAGACCAGGTCGCCCCAGGCGTCGGAAAAGCCGATGTAGCCGACGGTCTTGATGCCGTCCTTCTTCATGCGCTGGACCACCGCGTCGATCATGAGCTGGGTCGGCTGCGCGACGGTGAACACCCACGCGTTCTCGGCCGGGTCGAGCTGAATCGGTGTGAGGCCGATCATCGGCACCTTGGCATCGCGGCCGACTTGCGCCATCGCGATCGCGGCGGGCACGCCGGAGGTGCCCATCAAGATGTCGACCTTGTCCTCTTCGACCAGCTTGCGCGCATTGCGGCCGGCCGTGGTCGGGTCGGAGCCATCGTCCAGCACGATCAGCTGGATCTTGCGGCCGTTGACCTCGGGCTTGTACGCGAGTGCCGCCTGCATGCCCTTGGCGTACGGCACGCCGAGCGAGGAGTTGGGGCCGGAGAGCGAAACGCTCAGGCCGACTTTGAGATCGGCCGCGAACGCGCTCATGGCGAAGCCGGCACCCAGTGCGGCGGCCAACGCGGTGCGCGTCAAGGTCTGCATCAAGCTCTTCATGTCGTGACTCCTGGTGGGGGTGGAATGGTTGAGCGTTCGCTCAGATGAACAACTGAATGGCCGGCAGTGCGCGCCCGGCGTTGAGGAGGTCGACGCGTTTCTGGCGGATCGCCCAGCCGTCAGGCGTTCGCACGAGCCGATGGCGGCAGGTGCCGGCGAGCAGGACTTGGTCGTCCCCGCGGGCCTCGACGTAGATGAAAGGCGTGCGCAGCGTGATCTCGCCGGAGGCTTCGTCCTCGCGCTCGATGGCGGAGCGCTGGAGCACGTGCTGGCAATGGCTCGCGGGATGCTGCGAGTGCGCGCGCGGGTTCTTCAGCCGGTCTACGCGCAACTGCAGCAGCAGCCGGTCTTCGTAGGCCAGCGAGTTGTGGGAGTACGGATCCACTTGTGCCGCGCCGAGCAGCGGCACCCAGTAGTGGCCGTCGTCGGTGAACAACGCCAGCCAGTCGTCGAATCGGCCGGCGTCGAGCAACGCGGCCTCGGCGGCGATGAAGTCTTCCGGCTGCATCACGCTGCCGTCTCCATGCCGGCCGTCATGTAGCGGGCCCAGGCGCGGAACTGGTTGCGCATCAGCAGTTCATTGGTGCCGTTGGTCGTGATCGATGCCTGCTCGAGTTCGGCCGGATCGAAGTTGCGATGCAGGCTCACCCATTCGTTGCCTTCGCCGCGCAGGCCCTGCTGCATGCTCTCGAAGAGATGCACGTCGTCATGGGCGACCACCGACATCGGCGAGAAGACGAGCCGGTTGTAGTTCATCGCGCGCTCGAAGAGCAGATCCGGCGCACCCGCCGCGCGGAAGCTCCAGGCCTCGATCAGCGTGCGGTTGGCGGCGAGCGGGCGGATCACCCGGATCGCCTGCGGCGAGCCCTTCACCGACAGGCTGGGAAAGAAGACAGAGTTCTGCGGCGAGCGCTGCAGGATCTCCGCGGCGCGCTCGGCACCATGCGCGGCGCGCATCGCTTCCTCGTACTCGGGCAACTGCGCGTAGTTCGAATGGATGCTGAAGTTCACGCCGAGCACACTGTGCCCGTTGGCGAAGACGCGGCCGCCCATCTTGTCGAAGAACTCGTAGCCGGAACCGAAGGGCAGGATCTGTTCCATCGCCATCGGCTTGGGCGCGTCGGGCGCCCGCCCCTCCCACAGCGCATCGGCCGCCTGCGTGGCGGACTCGTGCGTCGACATCGGATGGACCGTGTCGTTGATGTTCTCGAGGTACATCTTCCAGTTGCAGTGGATGATGTTGCGCATCACGCCACCGCCGACCGTCAGGCGGCCCTCTGGCGAGCGGCCGACCATGTTGTCGATCGCATGCAGCACTTCGCCGAAATAGCTCGCGAAGTCCGGGCCTTCGCTGGAGAGGCGCGCGAAGACGAAGTCGCGGTAGACGTAGACGTTCCGGATCGCGGTGAGCCCCTGCCCCGATTCGCACTCCTTCAGCCGCGTGCCCTCGTAGCCGCTCTTGAGCGGGATGGCGAGCGGCGCACCGTCGAGCTTGTAGGTCCAGGCGTGGTACGGGCAACGAAAGAACTTGCCGGTGTTGCCGCACTCGTCGGTGACGAGCCGGCTGCCCTTGTGCGCGCAGCGGTTGTAGAACACGCGCACCGCACCATCGGGCTGGCGGACCATCATCACCGGCCGCCCAGCGAGGTCGAGCGACCAGAAGTCACCGGCATTGGGCACCTGGCTCGCGTGGCCCACGTAGAGCCACGTGTTGGCGAAGAACTGCTCCTGCTCCAGCGCGAAGAGCTCGTCGCTCAAGTAGACGTCGCGATGCACGCGGTCGTCCTGCACCAGCGCTCGGATCGCGTCGGGACGGTTGCGGTAGGTGTTCATCGCGGCGCTGCTTGCTGCCAGGTCGACGTCAGGGCACCAGCTTCCACTGGCCCTTTTCGCTGCGCACGATGACAACCGCGCGCTGATCGGAGCCGTAGCGGTTGTCGGGCTTGAAGTTGTAGATGCCGTGAGTGCCGGTCAACTCCTTCGTGCTCACGATCGCGTCGCGCAGCGCCGCGCGGTACTGCGGCGTGCCCGGCTCGCCCTTGGTGCGCGAGACCGCATCCGCGAGCAGCAGGTAGGCGTCGTAGGTGTAGGACGAGAAGGCATCCGTCGGCACCGAGCCGTTGGCCTTCTTGTACGCATCGCGGAACCCCATCGACACCTTCTTGATCGGGTTGCTGTCCGGCAACTGGTCGGCCACCAGCACGGGGCCGCTGGGCACTTGCAGGCCTTCGATGGAGGCACCACCCACACGCACGAAGTCCGCGTTGATGAGGCCGTGCGTGCCGTAGATCTGACCCTTGTAGCCACGTTCGGCGAGCGCAAGATAAGGCAGCGCGCCTGGCGTGCCGGAGTTGCCGGCGAACACCGCATCGGGGCGGGCCGAGATGATCTTCAGCACCTGTCCGGCAACGGAGGAGTCGCTGCGCGCATAGCGCTCGTTCGCGACCACCTTGATGCCGGCGGCCTCGGCGCTCTTCACGAGCGAGTCGTACGCCAGATCGCCCAGCGCATCGGAGAAGCCGATGAAGGCGACCGTCTTGACGTTCGACTTCTTCATGCGCTCGACGACGGCAGCGACCATCAGCGGGAAGGGTTGCGACACGGTCACGGTCCATGCGCCCTCGGGGCCGGGGATGGTGACGGGCGTGGGCGAGATCAACGGCGTGTTGAGCTCGCGCGCCACTGCGGCGATGGCCATCGCACCGGGCACGCCCGAGGTGCCGATGAGCACGTCGACCTTGTCCTCGACCACGAGCTTGCGTGCGTTGCGTCCGGCCGTCGTCGGGTCGGAGGCATCGTCGAGCACGATCAGCTCGACCTTGTGGCCGGCGAGCGCCGGATGCTCGGCGATGGCCGCGCGGATGCCCTTCTCATAGGGAATGCCGAGCGCCGAGACCGGGCCCGAAAGCGAGCTGATGAAGCCAACCTTGAGGTCCGCCGCAAGCGCCTGTGTAGCCGCGAGGGCAATGGCCGATACGCCGAGGAAAGCGGTGAGTCTTTTCATGATCCAGATCAGTACGTGGGTTATTCAGGAATACCGCGGAACCGGCTTTGCCGGGCCGCTGGTATCGCCCCCTGGAAGGGGGTGGAGAGCGACACGAAGTGCGCGAGCCTGGGGGTCAAGGAACAAGCTTCCATTGACCCTTTTCGAGCTTGACGATGACGCGGGAGCGTTCGTCCGAGCCGTAGCGGTTGTCGGGTTTGAAGTTGTAGACGCTGTGCGTACCGACCAGCTCCTTGGTGGAGACGATCGAATCGCGCAGTGCGACGCGGTAGGCGGGCGTACCGGGCTCACCCTTGGTACGAGCCGCAGCGTCGAGGAACAGCAACCATGCGTCGAAGGAATACGCAGAGAACGCATCGGTCGGCGGAGCACCGTTCGCCTTCTGATAGGCCGTGCGGAAGTCCATCGACACCTTGCGGATCGGATTCGAGTCGGGCAACTGTTCGGCGACGATGACCGGGCCGGTGGGTGCCAGCAGTCCTTCGACCGCCGTGCCGCCGACGCGCACGAAGTCCGGGTTGATGAGCGCATGCATGCCGTAGATCTGGCCCTTGTAGCCACGATCCGCCAATGCGAGGTAAGGCAATGCCCCCGGCGTGCCCGAGGTGCCGGTGATGACCGCGTCGGGACGCAGCGCAACGATCTTCAGCACCTGGCCCGTGACCGACGAATCGCCGCGCGCATAGCGTTCGTTCGAGACGATCTTGATGCCGGCCGGCTCGGCGCTCTTCTGCAGCGCGTCGTAGACCAGATCACCCCAAGCGTCGGAGAACCCGATGTAGCCGACCGTCTTCACGCCCGACTGCTTCATGCGTTCGACCACCGCGCTCACCATCAACGGTGCGGGCTGCGGCAGCGTGACCATCCATGCGCCTTCTTCGCCCGGCAGGTTGGCGTTCGCGATGGAGATCAGTGGCGTCTTGGTTTCGCGTGCGACAGCGGCAATCGCCAGCGCGCCCGGCGAGCCGGCCGTGCCGATGATGACGTCGACCTTGTCCTCGTCGATCAGCTTGCGGGCGTTGCGTGCGGCCGTGGATGGGTCCGACGCATCGTCGAGCTGCACCATCTGGATCTTGCGGCCGTTCAGCTCCGACTTGTAGGCCACCGCGGCCTTGATGCCCTTCTCGTACGGAATGCCGAGCGACGACACCGGGCCCGACAGCGAGGTGATGAACCCCACCTTGAGATCAGCCGCCCATGCACTCGCGGCAGTCACGGCGCTGAGGCCAGCGGCAATGCCCGCCAGGGCACAGATTCGGGTCAGGACTTTCATGCAAACCTCCAGGGGGTGAACAAGCACATGATTTATGAACTATTTAGATGTCAAGAATGCTAGCGAGGCGATGACGTGGTGACAAGGGAGAGAACGATGAGTTGGGTGGAGATGCGTGCAACGCACCGCTAGAGGGCCAGACTGCCCACGCTGGTGCCGCCGCACACGTAAAGGACCTGACCCGTGACGAAGCTGCTCGCAGGGTCGGCAAAGAAACGCACGGCCCGTGCCACATCGGCCGATTCGCCAAGCCGCTTGACCGGCACCGATGCGGCGAGCGCGCGTTCCTTCTCGCTGCCGGCTTCGACGACGTCGTAGAACATGTCGGTGCGGATCGGCCCCGGCGCGACGACGTTGACCGTGATGCCGTCGCCCGCGAGTTCGAGCGCCCAGGTGCGCGCCATTCCCAGCATGCCAGCCTTGGTCGCCGAGTAGCTGGTGCGCGTGGCGAGGCCCAGCGCGGCGCGCGAGGACAACAGCACGACGCGACCGAAGCGCTGCGCCCGCATTGTCGGCAATGCGGCCTGCACGAGCTGGATCGCGCAGCCCAGGTGCAGATCGACCAGCGCATCGAGATCATCGAGCTTCACGTCGGCCAGCAGCGCGGGACGGATCACGCCGGCGTTGTGGACCACGGTCGTCACCTCGAAGCGGCGGACCAGGTCCGCCACCGCCTGCGCCGTGGCCGCGCGGTCCGCGAGATCGACCTCGATGCTGTGCAGCTTCGGGTGATCGATGTCGGAGCGGCGGCGCGCCAGCGACACGACTTCGTAGCCTTGTGCGAGCAGGTCTTCGCAGATCGCCTTGCCGATGCCCGCGCTACCGCCGGTGACGGCGGCAACCTTCGGTACTGCGCTCATGGCTGCGCTCCGATCAGCGCGAGCACGCGCAAGGGACTGCCGCTGCCCTTCTCGATCTTGAGCGGCGGGCAGATCAGCACCGCGCCAGATGGGGGCAGCAAGTCGAGGTTGCTGAGGCACTGCAGGCCGTAGCGCCCCGCACCGTGCATGTAGTAGTGGCACGGGTACGGCGGCCGCAGGTGGTAGCCCTGTCCCGCATCGGTGCCGATGGCTTCGGAGCCGAAGCCGAGCACGTCGCGCTGCTCGACGAGGAAGCGCACGGCCTCGGTGCTCGGGCCGGGAGTGTGCTGGCCGGTCTCGTCGAAGTTCTGGTAGGCCTCCGGGTCCTGGCGCTTCGACCAGTCGGTGCGCATCAGCACCCAGGCGCCCTTCGGGATGCGGCCATGGTTCGCTTCGTAGCCTTCGATGTCTTCGATGGTGAGCAGGTAGTCGGGATCGTCCTTGACCTGCGGCGAGCAATCGATCACGCAAGCAGGCGCGACGAAGTGCTGCACGGGAATCGTGTCCACCGAGTTGTTCGGCAGATCGCGGCCCGAGATCCAGTGGATGGGCGCATCGAAGTGCGTACCCGTGTGCTCGCCGCAGGAAAAGTTGTTCCAGTACCAGCCGGGGCCGCGCTCGTCGTACTTCGACACTTCCTCGATGCGGAAGGGCCAGCACTGGCCCATCTCGGGCGGCAGCGCGATCTGCGGAAACTCGGGCGTCAGGGTCTGCGTGAGGTCGACCACCCGGATGCGGCCGGTCGACATGGCGCTCACCAGGCCGCCGAGGATTTCGGCGGTGGACATCAGTTCGGTTGTTGCTGTGCTCATCGTGTTGCTCCTGATCTCAGCCGCCGCCCGCTGCGAGTTCGCGCTCGAGGATCTTGGGGTTGTCGCGCCAGCGTTCGAGCCATTCCTGTGCCACGTCGCCGGGGTACACGTCCTCGACGCCGTCGCGCAACGCCTTGACGATCGCGTTCGCCAATGCGCTCGCACCCAGCTTGGGCGGCGGCGTGTGCTGGTTCCATTCATCGTCGATCGGCCCGGGGAACAGGTTGATCACGCGGATGCCGGCCGGCCGCATTTCGGCGCGCAAGCATTGCGCAAGCGAATGGGCCGCGGCCTTCGATGCGCTGAAGGTGCCGTGCGGCGGAAAGTTGCTCAGCGCGTAGATCGACAGAAGGTTGACCCACGCGGTCGCACCGGTCACGCCATCGGCCGAGCGGCCCTTCAGCGCCGGACCGAACTCCTGCGCGAGCCGCAGCAGCCCGAAGTAGTTGATGTCCATCTCGGCCTTGGCCACGTCAGTGCCGCGCCGCGCGCCGATACCGAAGCTGCGATGCACCTCGGCGTTGTTGATCACGATGTCGACCTTGCCGCCGATCTCGCCGGCCAGTTCGCTCACGGAGCGACCATTGGTCAAGTCGAGCGGCACCAGCGTGACCTGCGGCAAGGCCGTGATGTCGTCGAGCCCGCCGCCCATCTTCTTCCACGGCTCGGCGTGGCCCACCCACACGATGTCGGCGCCGGCCTTGACGAGCGCACGCACGATGGCCTGGCCCACTTCGGTCTTGCCATCGGTCACGAGCACCTTGCGGAACTTCGGGTCGCTCGTCATTTCTCTCAGCATCTTGTCGTCAGCCATGTGGGAGCTCCCTTCGTTCGGAAATCCAATGAGTACGGCCTGGCCCGCGCGATCGAGTCGGGCACCGACGCGCACGCGCGTGGGTGCATCGCCGACTTCGCCATGCAGGTGCACCATCAGCGTCGGCCCAGCATCGAGGTGCACCAGGCCCAGCCGCCACGGCAGCCGCTCGCGGAAGAACAGGTCGTTGCTGTGGTGCAGCGTGGTGCTGCTGAGCAGTTCGCCCTCGCCGCTCTGCTCGCGCCAGTGCAGGCGCGGCGAGAGGCATTTGTGGCAGGCCTCCCGCGGCGGGTACTGCACGGTGCCGCAGTCCTCGCAGGTCTGCAGTTCGAAGCGGCCTTCGGCGGCGGCAGCGGTGATGCCGAGCGCCACGCGGCCTCGCGCCCACGGCGGCAGGTTCATCTGCCGGGTGCGGAGCACCGGGTTCTTGCGCTTGGGGCGCATCAAGGGCATCGTCATGCCGGCCTCCCGAGAATGACTGCGCCTGTGCACAGGCAACGGTCGTAGGTCACCATGCCGAAGCCGGCGACAAGACCCAGTTGGGCATCGGGCACAGTGCGCGGACCTGCCGTATCGGTGAGCTGCCGGATGGCCTCGGTCATGCCGAGGAAGCCACCCGCCGCACCGGCCTGCCCGGCCGAGAGCTGCCCGCCGCTGGTGTTGTTGGGAAAGCTGCCGTCGTTCGTCATCGTGTGCGATTGCACGAAGGCTGAGCCCTCGCCTTTCTCGCAGAAGCCGAGGTCCTCGAACTGCATCATCACGATCACCGGGTAGTCGTCGTAGGTCTGCACGAAGTCGATATCCGTCGGCGCCGCACCGGCCTGGGCGTAGAGGTCGTCACGGTCCATGCGCCAGCCGCCGCGGATCATCACCGGGTCTTCCGAGTACGCGTTGTGCCGCTCGATCGCACCGCGAATCACCACGTGGACCAGCCCGAGGTCTCGCGCGCGCTCCTCGCTCATCACGAGGAAGGCTTCCGCGCCGGCGCAGGGCATCACGCAGTCGAACAGGTGGATCGGGTCGGAAATCGGCCGCGCAGCGATGTACTCGTCGAGCGTCAGCGGCTTCTTGAACATCGCGTGCGGATTCTTGAGCGCATTGGTGCGCTGGTCGACGGCGATGCGGCCGAAGTCCTCTCGGGTCGCGCCGAAGGTGCGCATGTAGTGCGCGGTGATGAAGGCGAAGATCGAGTTGGGCCCGCCCGAGCCATAGGGATAGGTCGCGTCGCGCGCGAAGTTGCTGAAGCTGCCCAGCGTCTGCCGGAAGGAGTCGACGTGGTTGGTATCGGCCGCGACGCAGGCGACCACGTCGGCATCGCCCGCCTGCACCGCACGTGCCGCGCGCCGCAGGCACATCACGCCCGAGGCGCCGCCGGTGGGCATGTGGTCGAGCCAGCGGGGAGACAGGCCCAGGTGCTGCGTCACGCCGACGGCGGTATCGGGCGCGAGCGAGAAGCTGCTGACGCACAGGCCGTCGATCTGCTCCTTCTTCACGCCGCTGGCCTGCACCAGCGCCTCGATCGCCTGGCCGAGGAACCAGTGAGCGGTACGCGTCGAATAGCGCACGTAGGGCACGGTGACCGGCACGGCGACTGCCACGCCTTCGTAAGACTTGCGTCGCTTCATGATTGCCTCTTCTTCATGGCGCGCGTGTCGATGCAGTGAGGCTGCCCCGGCAATGCCTGCGCGAGTTCGCGCAACTGGCCGCGCTGGATCTTCTGCGAGGCCGTGAGCGGCAAGGCATCGACGAATGCGACGTAGCCCGGCGCCTTGTAGTAGGCCAACTGCGCGAGCGCATGCTCGACGATGCTGGCCGCGACCTGCGAAGGCGAGGACGCATCGACGTCATCGCGCATGACGATGCAGGCCAGCACCTCGTCACCGCGCACCGCATCCGGCGTGGCGGCCACGGCGGAGGTCTTCACGGCCGGGTGCTGGTTGAGCACGCTTTCCACCTCGACCGCCGAGATGTTCTCGCCGCTGCGGCGGATCACGTTCTTCTTGCGATCGACGAAGTAGTAGTTGCCTTCGACGTCGCGCCGCACCATGTCGCCCGTGTGGAACCAGCCATCGGCCCAGGCCTCGCGGGTCGCATCCTCGTCCTTCAGGTAGCCGGAGAAGAAGTAGCGCTTCGGATCCGCGCCCGACGATCGCACCAGCAGTTCGCCCGGCGTTCCGTCGGCTGCGTCGCGCCCTTCGTCGTCCACGAGGCGGATCTCCACGAATGCCTCGCGGCGGCCGAAGCAACTCGTGCCGACATGGCGCGGTTCATGGTTCGCCATCACGCAGGCGGCGGCGCCGGTCTCGGTCATCGCCCAGGCTTCAACCAGCGGGAAACCGAAGCGCGACTCGAAAGGCGCGTGGTTCTTGCGATCCACGCCGGCGCCGAAGCCCCAGCGGATGGCGTGCTCGCGGTCGGACGCCATCGCGGGCGCCGACAGCAGCATGGCCGGCATCACGCCCAGGTAGTGCGCGATGGTGGCGCCGCTCTCGCGCGCGCTCTGCAGCCACGACTTCGGATGGAAGCGATCGAGTTGCACCAGGCAGCCACCTGCGACCAGCACGACCATGGTCGAAAACGCCATCGCGTTCACATGGTTGAGCGGCAGCGGCGTGATGATGCGTTCGGCATCGGGGCGGACGGGGCAGAGATCGCCGAGTTCCGCATACCACTGGCCTGCGCGCAGGAAGTACTCGTTGCTCAGCATGCAACCCTTGGGTCGGCCGGTGGTGCCCGAGGTGTAGAGCAGCGCGCATTCGGTCGCGAGCCCGATCGGTTCGCCGGCGCGAGGCGGCGTGGTCTTCGACAGCGGCACGGCGTCGTCCGGACCCATCGTCTCGAAGGCGATGCCCGCCGACTCGGCGGCGGCGCGCAGGTCGGCTGCGCGGTGCGCCAACGTCACGGCCAGGCCGATCTCGCTGTGGCCGATCAGGTAGCTCAATTCGGCGGAACGCATTTCAGCGTTGATAGGCACCACGCTCACGCCCAGCGCATTGAGTGCGAACCAATGAAAGAGAAAGGCCGGCCGGTTCTCCAGCAGCAAGCCGACGCGATGACCATGGCCATAGCCTGCGCCGGCGTAAGCGAGTTTCAGCCGCTCGACTTCGGCAGCGGCCTTGCCCCACGAAATGGCGCCCGACTCGATGCCGTAGGCCGCGGCGGTGACAGACTCGGTGAACAGGAACTCGGCCTGCGGCGTGCGTCGGGCGCTCGCGCTGAAGGCGTCGTGAACGGTAGCGTTCATGGTGTGCCTAGATGAAGAGCTGCACGGCCGGCAAGGCGGCATCGCAGTTGAGCAGGTTCACGCGCTTCAGCGTCATGCGCAGCGCGCCGCCTTCCACCGTGAGGTGATGGAAGAAGGTGCCTACATAGAACTGCAACTCGTCGCCCTGCGACTCGGTGTAGTGGAACTCCGTGCGCACGACGAAGCGATTGGCGACGTCATCGAACTCTTCGACCGTCGGCGTTTGCAGCAGGTGGTGACAACGGCTCGGGGGCTGTTGCGAAAACGCGCGCGGGCTCTTGAGCCGCTCGATGCGCAGATCGCGCAGCAGCTTGTCCTCGTAGAGGTGCGAGGTGTGATTGATGCCGTCCTCCTGGTCGGGGACGAGCGGAACCCAGTAGAACGCGTCATCAGTGAAGAGTGCATTCCATTCCTCGTAGCGCTTGGCATCGAGCAGGCGCGATTCATTCACCACGAAGTCGATCAGGTCCTGGCGGGTCACTGCGGCCTCCATCACATCGTCTCCGTCATGTAGCGGGCCCAGGTGCGGTATTGATTGCGCATGGGTAGTTCGCTCGTGCCTACGGTCGTGATTTCGCCGCCAGCGGTTTCTGCGGGGTCGTAGTTGCGATGCAGGCTCACCCATTCGTTGCCACTCGCATGCAGCCCGGCCTGGATGCCTCGATAGGCTTGCAGGTCGTCGTGCCCCACCACCGAGAACGGCGAATTGATGAGCCGGTTGTACATGGTCGTGCGTTGCAGCAACTCGGGCGGGGCGCCTTTGAGGCGGAAGGTCCAGCTTTCGATGAGCGTCTTGTCGACAGAGATCGGTCGCACCACGCGGATGGCCTGGATCGCGCCCTTGATCGTGAGGTTCGGGTAGTAAACCGTGTTGTGCCGCGCCATGCCGAGGATCTGCGCGGTGCGCTCCTCGCCGTAGGTGGCCTTCATTGCGTTGTCGTACTCGGGGATTGCCTTGTACTTGCTGTGGATGCTGAAGTTCACACCCGTGAAGCTGTGGCCGTTGTCGTAGGTGCGCACACCCATGTCCTCGAAGAACTTGTAGTCCGACATGAAGGGCACGAACTGCTCGATGGCCATCGGCTTCGGTTCGTCGGCCGGCTTGTCGGCCCACATGTTCTTGGCAGTGCCGGCGGAGGATTCGTGGGCGACCATCGGGTGCATCGTGTCGTTGAGGTTCTCGACGAACATCTTCCAGTTGCACTGGTGCACGAAGCGCAGGCAGCCACCGGCGATTTCAAGTTCACCCTCGGGCGAGCGGTCGGCCATGTTGTCGATGGAGCTCAGCGAGTCGCCGAAGAATTCCTCGAAGTCGGGGCCCACGTCGTTGATCTTGATGAAGATGAAGCCGCGGTAGCTGCGCACGTTCTTCAGCGTGGTCAGGCCCTTGGCCGATTCGCATTCGTGCAGCTGCGTGCCTTCATAGCCGTTCTTGAGCGGGATCGACAGCAGCGAGCCGTCGGTCTTGAAGGTCCACGCGTGGTATGGACAACGAAAGAACTTGCCCGTGTTGCCGCAAGGCGCGGTCACCAGCCGCGAGCCCTTGTGCGCGCAGCGGTTCATCATGGCGCGCACGGAGCCATCGGTGTGGCGGACGATGATCAGCGGGCGGCCGGCGATCTCGGTGTTGAGGTAGTCGCCCGACTTCGGGATCTGGCTTTCGTGGCCTGCGTAGTTCCAGGTATTGGCGAAGAAGTGCTCCTGCTCCAGCTCGAACAGCTCGGCGCTGGTGTAGAGGTCGCGGTGCACGCGGTCGGGCTGCACCAGCGCGCGCACGGCGTCGGGGTTGCCTCGGTAGGAAGTCATGTTTCGGTCTCCTTCAGATGTCCAGCACCAGCCGCTGTCCCTTGATGCGCGAGATGCAGATCTGCATGACGTTGCCTTCGGACTTCTCGCGGGCGGTCAGCACGTAGTCGCGGTGGTCGATGTCGCCTTCGAGCACCGGCGTCGCGCACACGCCGCATTCGCCGCGCTTGCAGTCGAACATCGGATCGCAGCCGTGCTCGATCAGGCAGTCGAGGATGCTCTGGTCGGCCGGCACGGTGAAGCGTTGGCCCGATTGGGCGAGCTCGACCTCGAAGGCGTGGTCTCCCTCTTCCACCACCGGCGTGGTGAAGAGTTCGAAATGCACGCGGTCGTGCGTCCAGCCGCGCGCCTGGGTCTGGGCGAGCACGGCGTCGAGCATGACCTTCGGCCCGCACACGTAGAGCCGGTCACCCGCCGGGATGCCATCCAGCAGCGCGCCGATGTCGAAGGCGCCGCCCTGCTCGACGTCCGAATGAACCAGCAGGTCATCGCCCAGCACGGCTTGAAGCTCGGGCAGAAACGCCATCAGGTCGCGGCTGCGGCCGGCGTAGTGCATGCGCACCGGCAGTCCTTCGGCGCGGCGGCGCGTCGCCATGCTCGCGAGCGGCGTCACGCCGATGCCACCGGCCAGCAGCACGGTGCCGCCGGGGCCGGCGTGCAGGGGAAAGTCGTTTTTCGGCACTTCGATGGTCACGACATCGCCTTCGCGCAGCCGCTCGTGCATGAAGCGCGAGCCGCCACGGCCCTCGTCTTCCTTGCGCACCGCGATGACGTAGTCGGTGGGCGCATCCGTGGCGTCGGCCTGCGTGGCGAAGTTGATCAGGGAGTAGTGGCGCCAGTCCTGCGTGCCATCGGGCAACTGGACCTGAATCCGGATGTGCGCACCGGCGGTATAGCCGGGCAGCACGCCGCCGTCGAGGGGCTTCAGCCGGAAAGTCTTGATCAGCGGATTGAGTTCACGCGCCTCGACGACGCGCATTTGCAGGGTGGCGGGCTGGGCAGACATGGGCAGGGTTCCGGATCAGGCGAGCGCGTGCTGGACCAGCGCGGCGCGCAGTTTGTGGCCGTGTTCGTCGGCGAGCGCCGCGTCGCGCAGTTCGCGCAGGGTGGCGGGCGCGATGGCCGAGCCGGCGCGCTGCAGGGCGTCCATCACGGTGTCGTAGTTGCGCAGGCCGCGCTCATGGGTGTCGCTGTAGCCTTTGACGAGGCGCTGGCACTGCGCGACCTCGATGGCGAGCGCGGGGTTGTTCTTGGCAATGTCGCCGATGCGCTCCAGCCATTCCTCGATGCGGCGGTTTTCGTCGGCATAGCGCAGGGTCGAACGGCGCCAGCGCTTCATCGCGGCGACGGTACTGAGCATCAGGTAGCCGCGCAGCGAACTGGTCTGGATGACGCGGCCTTGCTGCGTGAGGCGCTCGACCAGCTTGCGCGGCAAGGTCGAATTCATCAGCCAGCGGCCGAAACCCGCCGGCAGGGTCTCGCAGATTTCCTGCAGGCGCGGGTGCATGTATTCGTTGATGGCGAGCACCTGCCCGTCCTGCACGCTGGCTTCGCCGCGCACGCGTTCGAAGCGCGACGAGCGTGTCTTGAGGGCCGCGACGCGGGCAGTGTCTTCATAGGACATCCACAGCGCGAGGTGGCGTGCCGTTTCGCGCAGCAGGCGGCCGTCGTCGTTGGCTGGCAAGGCGGAGATGGCGGCCATGCGATCGAGGTAGAGGCCGGCATAGGCGACGTCCTGGTAGTCGATCAGCCGACGTACGCCTTCGAGGAGCAGGGGATGCGCGGAGGCCGCAAAGTCACGCTGCACGCGCTCGACCAGTGCGCGCACGGCGGGATGGCGCGGTTGCGGCGGCGCCGCCTCGACCACTGCGGCCTCGGGCTCCAGCGCGCCCTGTGCGCGTGCGAAGGCCGCGCCGAAAGCCTTCAGGCTGGGCTTGACGCCGACGCCGCCGCGTTCGATGGTCGCCTCGAACTGCGCACGGCTGAAAGGCAGGACGCCGGCGCCGGCCAGTGCGCCGAAGAGCACGGCGCTGATGACGCTGCCCGATGCTTCGGCGGCCTGCGCCATATCGAAGCGGATGAAGCGCTTGGCCGCGTGCTCGGCATGCGCGAGCAATTCGGCACTATCGACCCGGCCGTCGCCCATCGCACTCTTCTCCGCGATGGAATAGACGCGGTGGGTCGATGCGATGAAGGTGGTGCGGTCGCGCGTGACGAGCCCGCGCTGCACGGCGCGGCCGGCTTCCATCAACTCCGAGGCGAGGACGATGTCGACATCGCCCGGCAGCGGCATGAGCGCCAGCACCGGCTGGCCGCCATCGCCCTGGGCTTGCGCCTCGGGATAGAGCTCGACGTAGTAGATCGTGGCACCCGTGCGTTGGGCCACGCCCGGGACGGACGTGGTCTGGGCGACGTAGCCATTGGCCTCGCCCATGTCCACGATCCAGTCGGCGAGAACCCCCCCGCCTTCGCCACCCATGGCGAGGATTGCAATCTTGATCGGTTGTTGTCGCATGAATGCCTGTTCAGAACGCATAGGCCGCGCGGCGCTTGGCCTCGCCGCGTTGCAGCCAGCCGATGACCCGCATGCGAATGCCTTCGCGCAACAGGTCCCAGCGGCTCGGATTGCTGACGATCTGCGCCTTGTAGAACGACGGGCACAGCACGGCCGCATGCGAGACCTCGCCGCACACGCCGCAGCCGACGCAGCTGTCGAGCACGGTCGCCACCGGATCGGTGCGCAGCGGATCGGGATTGGGCTTGATCGACAGCGACGGGCAACCCGAGAGCCGGATGCACGAGTGGTCGCCCGTGCAGGTGTCGGAGTCGACGCCGAACTTCTCGCGCACCACGCGCTTGCCGCTGGCGATGGCCTTGCGCACCAGCGGCTTCTCGCGGCGCTGCTTGTTGAGCATGCATTCCGACTGCGCGATGAGGACCTTGGGGCCCTTCTCCTGCGTGGTCAGCGCTTCCTTGAGTGCATCGCGCATGCCGGCGACGTCATAGGTGCGGCGCATGGTCTTCACCCACTTGACGCCGACACCGCGTACCGCACGTTCGATCTCGTGGCCGGTGCTGCGCGTCGCGTTCAGCGCGTTGGACGAGAGGACGTCCTGGCCGCCGGTCGCGGAGGTGTAGTTGTTGTCGACGACGATGGTCAGGTTGTCGCTGCGGTTGAAGACCGCGTTGGCGACGCCGCTCGTCAGGCCGTTGTGCCAGAAGCCGCCGTCGCCCATCATCGAGATCGCGCGCTTGCCTGCGGGCGCATTGAGCGCCGAAGCGCCCGCGCCGCCCAGGCCGTAGCCCATCGTCGTGTTGCCGATGTTGAAGGGCGGCAGGATCGAGAACAGGTGGCAGCCGATGTCGGCGCTCACGTGGTGCGGGCCCAGTTCGCGCTCCACCAGCTTCATCGCACTGAAGATCGGGCGCTCGGGGCAGCCGGTGCAGAAGCCCGGCGGCCGCGCGTGCACGCTGTCGCCCAGTGGCCTCGCAGGTTCGGGCGCGGCGTCGACGCCGATCTCCGCCACTTCGGTCAGCGGAATCACCTTGCGCACCGCGGCAGGCACGGGCAAGGGCTGCAGCCGGCCGTAGCGCTCGCAAAAGGTGCGCGCGCCCTTGAGCAATTCTGCCGCCGTGTACTCGCCGGCGACCGGGAGCATGTCCTTGCCGTGCAAAGCCGTCGTCGAGTCGGCCTGGCGCAGGATGGTCGCTAGGTTCTGCTCGACGAAGTTGGGCTGGCCCTCCTCCACGATCAGCACGGCGCGCTTGCCTTCGCAGAAGCGCAGCACCTCGCTTTCGATCACGGGGTAGGCGACGTTCATCACGTACAGCGGCACCTTGGTGTTGCCGTAGACGTCGGCCAGCTCCAGCCTTTCGAGTGCCCGGATCATCGTGTTGTAGCTGCCACCCTGCACGATGATGCCGATGTCGTCGGCATCTTCGGAGAAGAACTCGTTGAGCTGGCGCTCCTCGATGAAGCGCACCGCGGCGGGCCAGCGCTCCTTCACCTTTTCCTGCTCGTGCACGAAGCTCGCGGGCGGCAGCACGATGCGGCTAACGTCGCGCTGCGGGTTCTCCAGCGCCTCCTTGATCGAGAATTTCGGCCGGCGGTTGTCGCCCGCGATGAAGTGGCCGTGCACGTGGCAGGCGCGGATGCGCAACTGCAGCATCACAGGCGTATTGCTGGCCTCGGAAAGGTCGAAGCCCTGCTTCACCGCCTCGACGATGCTCGGCAGGTTCGGGCGCGGATCGAGCAGCCACATCTGCGATTTCATCGCGAAGGCATGGCTGCGTTCCTGCATGATCGACGAGCCCTCGCCGTAGTCCTCGCCGACGATGATCAGCGCGCCGCCCGTCACGCCGCCCGAGGCCAGGTTGGCCAGTGCGTCGGAGGCGACGTTGGTGCCCACGGTCGCCTTGAAGGTCACGGCGCCGCGCAGCGGGTAGTTGACGGATGCGGCCAGCGTCGCGGCGGCGGTGGCTTCGCTGGCGCTGTTCTCGAAGCGGATGCCCTGTTCGGCGAGGATGTCTTGCGCGTCGGCCAGCACGTCCATCAGGTGGGAGATGGGCGCGCCCTGGTAGCCGGCCACGTAGGAGACCCCGGATTCGAGCAGCGCCTTGGTGACTGCCAGAATGCCTTCACCCCGGAAGACTTCGCCACCGGAAAGCCGGAGCTTCTTGACTTCCTCTACGAACGATCGCTCAGCCATGGCGGCCCTTTCTTGTCAGGAATCGTGGGGTTCCTTTCGAAACCTCGGCCTCTATAATGTTTAGAACTGAATGTATTCACAATCATGAATAACCCTAGACATGCAAGCAGCGTGCCCGCCGAGGGTCAGGGGCCATTCACCGACGAAGCGCCTGCCGGGACGCTGCGTTTCGTCGACGACTACCTGCCGGCGCTGCTGGCGCAGGCGAGCCAGCTCATCTCGTCCGAGTTCCACCGCGTGGCGCGCCAGCATGGGTTTTCAGTGTCGGAATGGCGGGTGATGGCGTCGCTGGCGGGCGGCGCGCCGATCAGCATCGGGCAGTTGGCGCAGATCACCGTCACCAAGCAGCCGACGGTGACGCGGCTGCTGGACCGGATGGAGGCGCGCGAGCAGGTCGAGCGCCTGCCCCACGACAGTGATCGGCGTGTCACTCTGGTGCGCATCACGCGCAAGGGTGCGAAGGCCGTGGAGCACCTGATGGAACTGGCGCGCGAACACGAGCGCCGCGTGCTCGAACCCTTCGGGCTTCAGCGTGCGGAAGACCTCAAGAGCACGCTGCGCCACATCATCGAACTGCACGCGGCGGCGCCGGGCGAGGCGCCGGACGCGGACTAGGCCCTCAGCGCGACGGCACGAGCACCGCGCGGCCCCGGTGGCCCCGGCGGCTGATCCAGTCCATCGCCGTTGCCGCTTCGTCGAGCGCGAAGGGCTGCACGTCGAGCTTCAGGCGACCATCTGCAAGGCGGGCCAGCAATTCGGGCGCGGCCGCGCGGCCGACAGCTTCACGACGGAACATGTTGAGCGGCAGCAGTGCGACGTCGCGTTGCAGGAAGTGGGCGATGTCCAGCGCGAGCGAGTTGCCCGCCGTGTAGCCGATCAGGACGGCGCGGCCGCCAGGGCGCACGCGAGTCAGTGCGGCGGCGAGGATCGGACCGCCGACGGTATCGACCAGCAGGTCGACGGATACCGGCTCCAACGCGGCTGGCAGTTCATCCAGCAGGACAACGACCTTCGCGGCCGAGGGCATCGCGGCAGCTTGCTCCGCACTGCTCACGAGCACGGTCACTTCGGCACCGGCATCGAGCGCAAGCTGCACCACGAGCGATCCGACCGCCCCCGTTGCGCCCGTCACCAGGACACTTTCACCCGCGCGCAGGTGGGCGACTTCGCGCAGCGCCACCCACGCGGAAGTGCACGGCGAGAAGAAGGCCGCGCCGATCGTTGCCGGCACCGCATCCGGCAGCACGCCGAGCGCCTCGTCGGGCGCATCGATGAATTCGCACCACGTGCCGTCGAACAGCGTGCCGAGTCCGCTGCCGCGCAGCCACACGCGCTGGCCTTCCGCATGGATGGCGCTTGCGACGACGACGCCGGCCGCCTCGACGCCCGGCGTGTAGGGAAAAGGCGGATGTTTCAGGAAGCTGCCGCGCCACACGGTGCGATCGATGTGACCGACGGTGGCCGCCTCCATACGCACGATCGTGCGGCCGGGCCGCTGCTGGGGCTCGGCGACGTCTTCCAGCACGGGCGCCGCATTGAAGGCATGCACGCGCACGGCTTTCATGCCAGCGTCTCCAGGAAATCGAGCACTGCTTGCGCAAAGGGCCCGGGCATCTGGTCGGGCAAGGGGACCATGCCGCCTTGGATGTCGACGATGCGCGCGTTCGAGAGGTCCTCGTGCAGTTCGGCCGCATGGGGCGAGGCGAACGGATCGTCGGTGGCGCGGATGATGAGCGTGGGATGGACGACACGCTGGATGCGGTCCTCCATCCGGTAGGCCGCGACGGCGCGGTGCCCGTCCTCGAGTCCGCCACTCGCCTTCAGGGCATCGAGAACGAAGGCTTCGAGCAGCTCGGGGCGTTTCACCGGATAAAAGCCCTGCCGTCGCTGCCACAGGGCCGCGAGATGGCTGCCGTCTTCGCTGGCCTCGACCTCGTCGATCGGCGGTCGTCCGGCGCGCGCGACGCGGAAGGCCTCATGGGTGAAGGGCGTGGAAGACAGCACCAGCCCACGCACCCGATCGGGAAAAGCCGCAGCCAGCTCGACCGCGATGACGCCGCCCGTGTGATGACCCACCACGTCGGCACGCTCGATGCCCAGTGCGTCGAGCAATTCAAGCGCGACCTTGGCCCATTGTTCGATGCTGGCTGGCACATCGCCCGCGTCGGAATCGCCGAACCCGGCGGTGTCCATTGCGATCGCCCGGTAGTGCGCACCGATCAACGGCAGCACCTCGCGGTACTCGGCCCAGCTGCGTGGCGACTGGTGCAGCAACAGCACGGCCGGCGCATGCGCATCGCCGCACTCGGCGTAGTGGACCTGCCCCACCGAGAGATCGGCGAACGCGCGCCGGATCTTCATTCGCGCGTCTCGGCCGCGGGCGGCTGCCACAGCCCGGCATGCTTGAGCATGCCGAGGGTTCGCGAGAGCACGTCGCGTCGGTAGGCTCCGACGTCGCGCCCCTCGTACTCGTAGAAGCCGCTACCGCTCTTGAGGCCCAACCGTCCTTCCTCGACCATGCGGTCCACGATGGCGGGCGCGGTGTAGCGTGCGCGGTCGATCGACGCCGCCATCTCGCGGCTCGCGTGATGGAGGATGTCGCAGCCGCCGAAGTCGATGAACTCGACCACGCCGAGTGCCGCGAATCGCAGTCCGAGCCCGTAGCGCGTGGCCTTGTCGATTTCCTCCGCGGTGGCGGCGCCCTCCTCGATCATGCGGGCCGCTTCATTCATTACCAGCGCCTGCAGCCTCGGCACGATGTAACCCGGCGATGCGCCGCAGACCACCGGCAGCTTGCCGATGGCTTCCATCAAGGCCTTGGTGCGTTCGAGCACAGCCGGATCGGTGCCAGGGTGGCAGCTGAGCTCGACCACCGGGATCACGTACGCCGGATTGAGCCAGTGCATGTTGAGAAAACGCTCCGGCCGGTACACCAGCGCCGCCAGTTGCGTCACGAGGATGCTGCTGGTGGTCGAGGTGAGGATCGCGTCCTCGCGGCAATGCCGGTTGATGTGCTCGAAGGCATCGCGCTTGGCTTCGAGCGTCTCGGGGACACCCTCGAAAACCAGCTCGGCAGCCGCCAGTGCGGCAGGCGCATTGGCTGCGTCGACAAAATCGACGCGCGCGGCGATGGCGCCAACCTGTCGGGCGTCGATCACCCCGAGTTGGGCGAGGCCCGCAAGGCTGGCTTCGATCTCTGCCTGGGCCTCGCCACGCAGCTTCTGCCATGCCTCGTCGCTGCGCGGACGCAGGTCGACGAGCGAGATGCGGTGTCCCGCATAGGCGAATGCGATCGCGATGCCGCGACCCATCCGTCCCGCGCCTACCGCGGCGAAGCGGGGAAGCTCATTCGCCATCGTGCAGCCTTTGCTTGAGCTGCGCCGGCGTCAGGCCGGCGAGGCCGAGCGTTTCGAGCGTGCGCGGACCCTTGCGCAGGTCACGGCCAAGGAAGCCACCGACGATGGCCAGCAGGCCGTGTGCAATCGGCGCGTCGACACCGACGAAGCGCGCGGCCGACGCGAGAAAGGCGAGACCGAGTTCCGTGTCTTCGGTGATGTACCGATGCGCATAGAGGTCGATGTTCTCGCGCCAGTCGCCGGATTTCACCAATTGCTTGTGTGCATCGCCGTACATCCACTGGTCGTTGTTGTAGTGGTCGGCCAGCGGATAGTGCGGCGCGCCCTGGCCCAGGGCCTCGCGCACGGCGATGCGCTCCTGATCGAGCCGGTCGGTCACGTCGCGCACCGCGCGCTGCGTGCCTTCGTTGTGGATGTCCCAGCGCTCGAAGTGCTGCAGCGGAGCGGCGTTCATCACCATCAGCGGCGGATGAATGACGGGGCCGGCGTTCATCAGCGCGCCCGACAACGCATCGCCGCAGCCATGCACGCTGGGGTAGGCCTTGCGGATGACTTCGATGGCCTCGCGCTCCTTGCGCGCCGGGTACACGCCGGTGGGCAGGCGGATGGCGCGGATGGTTACGTTCACCTCGCGCTCGCCGTGCTTGCGCGCGAGGTAGGGCAACGTTCCAGTCTCGGCCCAGGCCACGTCGGCGCGGTTGCCCACTTCTTCGACGAGCCGCGCCATGACATAGCTGCCGAAGGTGCCGGGCGGCAGAAACACGACCTGGCCATCGACCAGGTGCGGGGCCATCGCTCGGGCGATGTCTTCCTGCGCGATTGCCGGCGTGGGAATGACGATCAACTCCGCACCCCGCATGGCGGCGCCGATGTCGGCAGTGGCCAGTGCGATCCGCACGTCGCGGGAACCGGCTGCGTCCTTCAACGTGATGGATCCGGCCTTGGCGACCGGCTCCAGCGCGCCCGCGTCGCGGCGCCAGAGACGCACTTCATGATCAGCTTCGGACAGGTCCGCAGCAGCCGCGTAGGCGCCGTGGCCGCCGCCGAGAATTGCGATTTTCATAGGTCGACAGTGGAAAGAATGAAGTGGATGAACCGGCCGCCAGCAGGCCACCGGAGGACTTGAGCCGTCAATACATTACTTTTCAACTGTTCAGGTGTCAACTAAAAAGGACGCCTATTCGCGTTTCCCACTAGGAGCCGACACGGGCACTGCATGGCCCATGCCAAACGAACAAAAGCCCGCATTTCCAGGGAAATGCGGGCTTTGTGAAATGGGATGCGGCTCAGGGCCGCTCAGGCTCAGCGGCTGGGCTTGAAACCGCGCTTCTGCGCGTCACGCGGAACGAAGACCTTGCCGCCGCCGGCATGCCCACGGGGAGCAAAGCCGTCGCCGCGGCCGGCACCACCGCCAGCGCCGCCGCGCGGGGCGCTGTCGCCCCAGCCCGGCTTGCGGCCGAAACCACCGTCGTCACGGCCGCCGCCGAAATTGGCGTTGCCCTGGTTCTGGAAACCACGCGGTGCACCAGCGGCGGGGCCGCGTGCATTGCGATCGTTGAAGCCGCTGGCGCCGGCGTAACCGCCGCCGCCACCGTATCCACCGCCGTTGCCGCCGCGATGACCACCGCCGCCGAACTTGCGATCGCGCGAATGGTTGTCACGGCCACGGCCACCGAAGTCGCCTTGCGGACGCGCTTGCGGCGCACGCTGTTGCGGCTCGAGGCCTGGAATCACTTCCGACTTGAACTGCTGGCGGCTGTACGACTCGATGTCGAAGATCCGGCGACGATCGCGCAACTCGGCGAAGGTCACGGCAATGCCGTCGCGCCCTGCCCGGCCGGTACGGCCGATGCGGTGGGTGTAGTCCTCGGCCTTCATCGGAAGGCCGAAATTGAACACGTGCGTGATGGTCGGCACGTCGATGCCGCGCGCGGCCACGTCGGTGGCGACGAGGATCTGCACCTGGCCCTGGCGCAGCGCCATCAACCGGCGGTTGCGCAGGCCCTGGCTCAGCGCGCCGTGCAGCGCGACGGCGCTGAAGCCGTCCTGTTGCAGGTCATTGGCGAGACCGTCGCACTCGACCTGCGTGCTCGCAAACACGATGGCCTGGTTGATGGTGGTGTCGCGCAGCCAGTGGTCGAGCAACTTGCGCTTGTGCTGCATGTTGTCGGCCCAGAACAGCACCTGCTTGATGTTGGCGTGCTTTTCCTGCGGGCTGTCGATCGTCACGCGCTGCGGTTCGCGCATCACGCGGGTGGCCAGTTGCTGGATGCGCGACGCAAAGGTCGCGCTGAACATCATCGTCTGCTGGCGCTCGATGGTGAGTTGGTTGACTTCGGCGAGGTCGTCCGAGAAGCCCAGGTCGAGCATGCGGTCGGCTTCGTCGACGACGAGGAACTTGACCTGGTCGAGCTTGATCTGCATCGAGCGCTGCAGGTCGAGCAGGCGGCCCGGCGTGGCGACGACGAGGTCGGCGTTTTGCAGCTTCGCGATCTGCAGTTGGTAGGGCATGCCGCCCACCACGTTGGCAATGCGCAGGCCACGGCAGTGCTTGACCAGATCGATGGCATCGTGCGCCACCTGTTGCGCGAGTTCGCGCGTGGGGCACAGGATCAGTGCGCCGGGCGTGGCGGCTTTGAAGTGGCGCGCGTTGGTCGGGTCCTTGCGCTTCGGCTTCTTGGGCGGCGCTTCGCCGCGGGCAGCAGCCTCGGCGGCCAGACGCTGGAATTCGGCCTTGGCTGCGGCCTCGGCTTCGGCCTGGCGTTGCAGCAGGGTGTGCAGCACGGGCAGCAGGAAGGCGGCGGTCTTGCCGCTGCCGGTCTGGCTCGACACCATCAGGTCGACGAAGCGCGTGGGGCCGTCGGCGTGGCCGCTGGCCGTCATGGCGCGCGGGATCACCTGCTCTTGCACGGTGGTGGGCTGGGTGAAGCCGAGGTCTTCGACCGCGGCGATCAACTCGGGCGCGAGGCCCAGCTTGATGAAGCCGTTCGGCAGCTTCGGTGCCTCGGCCGGCTCGACGGCATCGAGTGCCTCGAAAACGGGAGCGGCGTTGGAAGAGTCGGGGGAGGATTCGAGTTCGCGCGAAACGGCGGAAACGGCGAATTCATCGGATTGCACAGGCGCGAACTCGCCCTGCGCTTCAAAAGCGTCGGTCATTCAGTAATCTCATACGCGAGCACAGCCGTGGGCGGTGCTCCGTCGGGTGGTGAAAAACATCAACCATCCAACGACGTTCAGCAATGACTTTCGTCTTTGCCGCGGCCCGTTCATTCGGGCGCGATGTGCAAGATAGGGAGATGCAAGAAAACGCTGCAAAACAGCGAAGCCGTCGATTATCGCATGGCTCGGGGTTTTTACCTAATCCTGAATGCGCAGGAAGGTTTCACGGTAGTGCGCGAGTTCCTCGATCGATTCGTGCACGTCGGCGAGCGCCGTATGGGCCTGCTGCTTCTTGAAGGCGTTGTACGCGGCCGGCTTCCAGCGCTTGGCGAGTTCCTTGAGGGTGCTGACGTCCAGGTTGCGATAGTGGAAATAGGCTTCCAGCTTGGGCATGTACTTCACGAGGAAGCGGCGGTCCTGGCCGATGGTGTTGCCGCACATAGGCGAGCCGCTTTTCGGGATGTAGCGCGAGATGAATTGGATCAACTGCTGCTCGGCGGTGGCTTCGTCGAGCGTGGAGGCTTTCACCTTGTCGATCAGGCCGCTGCGTCCGTGGGTGCCCTTGTTCCAGGAGTCCATTCCGTCGAGGACTTCGTCGCTCTGGTGGATGACGAGCACGGGTCCGTCGATGCAGGGAGTCAGGTCGGGACCGGTCACGACAACGGCGATTTCGAGCAGGCGCTCCTTTTCGGGGTCGAGACCGCTCATTTCGCAGTCCAGCCAGACGAGGTTCTGGTCACTCTTCTTGAGCGTGGCTGCGGGCGCGGGCGCAGCCGGTTCGATGGATTCGGGCATCCGGCGATTGTCGTCGATGACCCTGAGCGCGGCCGGGCTTCCCGCACTGGAGCGCCCTTTCCACCGACAGGGCAACCGGCGAACGCCGAGGCTGCGGGCTAAACTCGACCGCCATGTCCGCCCCCTCATCCACCTCCCTCGCCTTCACCCTGGCCTTCGCCCTCGCGCTGATCGCCGGGCTGGTCGTGAAGTTCTGGCTCGCCACGCGGCAGGTGCGCCACGTGGCACGCCATCGCGATACGGTTCCCCCGGTTTTCCAGCAGGCCATCACGCTCGCCGCCCACCAGAAGGCCGCGGACTACACGATGGCCAAGACCCGCTTCGGAATCGTCGAAATGGCGTGGGGCGCTGCGGTGCTTCTGGGGTGGACCCTGCTGGGCGGTCTCGACCTGCTCAACAAGCTGCTGCTCGGCTGGCTGGGCGGCGGCATGCTGCAGCAACTCGCCCTGCTCGCCGCCTTCGCGCTGATCGGCGGCCTGCTGGAATTGCCCTTCACGCTGTGGCAGACCTTCAGGCTCGAGGAGCGCTTCGGGTTCAACAAGATGACGTGGCGGCTTTGGCTCGCCGACGCCGTCAAGGACATTGTGCTGGGTGCGCTGATCGGCCTGCCGATCGCGGCGCTGATCCTCTGGCTCATGGGTGCCGCCGGCAGCCTGTGGTGGATCTGGGCGTGGGGCGCCTGGATGGCATTCAACCTGCTGTTGATGCTGGTCTACCCCACTTTCATCGCTCCGATCTTCAACAAGTTCCAGCCGCTGGACGATGCAGCTCTCAAAGAACGCGTGAACGCGCTGATGCAGCGCTGCGGCTTCGCGGCCAAGGGGCTGTTCGTGATGGACGGCAGCACGCGCAGTGCGCACGCCAATGCCTATTTCACGGGCTTCGGCGCGAGCAAGCGCGTGGTGTTCTACGACACGCTGCTGCGCCAGCTTAATGCTGGCGAAGTCGAGGCGGTGCTGGCGCACGAGCTGGGCCACTTCAAGCACCGGCACGTCATGAAGCGGATGGCGGCGATGTTCGCGCTGAGCCTCGCCGGCTTTGCCCTGCTGGGCTGGCTGTCGACGCATACATGGTTCTATGCGGGCCTGGGCGTGCAGCCGAACATGGCGGCGCCCAACAATGCGCTCGCCATCCTGCTTTTCATGCTCGCGGTGCCGGTCTTCGGCTTCTTCGTTGCGCCGCTGCCGGTGCTGATTTCACGCAAGCACGAGTTCGAGGCCGACGCCTACGCTGTCGCGCAAACCAGCGGCGCCCATCTGTCGGCAGCCTTGCTCAAGCTCTACCAGGACAACGCGTCGACGCTGACGCCCGATCCGGTGTTCGTCAAGTTCTACTACTCGCACCCACCCGCCACCGAGCGCCTCGCGCGCATGGCCGCGATCAGCCCCTGAAAGCCGATGATGAGCAGCATGTTCAAGACCAAGGATTGGAAGACGCACGCACGCCGCGCCATGAGCGCCACGGAAATCGTGGCGAGCCTTGCACGATTGGAAGGATGGAAGCTCACGGGCGACGGCGCCGGCGTCGCGATCGAGAAGACCTTCACCTTCGCGAACTATTTCGAGACCATCGCCTTCGTGAATGCCCTCGCGTGGGTGGCGCACCGGCAGGACCACCATCCCGACCTCTCGGTCCACTATGACCGCTGTGTCGTGCGCTTCAACACGCACGACGTGGGCGGCATCTCGTCGACCGACTTCGACTGCGCTGCTCAGGCCGATGCGCTGATTGCGGACTGACCCGATGGAACGCGCCCTTGGCTAAGCAGCGCGGCGGCACGGCCAGCGGCGTGGTGCTGCGCGACGGACTGGTCGTCGCAAGCCACGGCCGCCACTGCCTCGTCGAAACGCCGGAGGGCGAACGCCTGATCTGCCACCCACGCGGCAAGAAGAGCCACGCCGTCGTCGGCGACCGTATCCAGTGGCAGGCGAGCGAAGATGAGGGCACGATCGAAAAGGTGCTGCAGCGGAAGAACCTGTTCTATCGCCAGGACGAGATCCGCACCAAGTCGTTCGCGGCCAACCTTGATCAGGTGCTGATCCTGATCGCGGCAGAGCCGGAGTTCTCCGAGACACAGTTGACGCGCGCGTTGATCGCGGCGGCGGCGGAACGCATCACACCCATCATCGCGCTCAACAAAAGCGACCTCACCGTGCCTTTCCAAAGGGCCTGGAGCCGGCTGGCGCCCTACCGCCGCATGGGCTACCAGGTCTTACCGCTGGCGCTGACTGCCTCCGACCCATCGGATCGCGCGACCATGTCGACGATGCTGGCCAGCAAGACGACCCTCGTGCTTGGTCCCTCCGGCGCTGGCAAGAGCACGCTGATCAACCTGCTGGTGCCAGGCGCGACCGCACTGACGGGCGAAATCTCACAGGCGCTCAACTCGGGCAAGCACACCACCACCAGCACGACGTGGTACTGGGTGGACGCCGCACGAAGCACCGCGCTGATCGACTCGCCGGGTTTCCAGGAATTCGGCCTGCATCACATCGAGGCGATGCAACTGGCGCACCTGATGCCGGACATCGCGGAGCAGGCCACAGACTGCAAGTTCTATAACTGCACGCACCTTCACGAACCGGGATGTGGCGTGATTGCGCAGGTGGATTCGCCCGACCATCCGGGCGCGATCAGCGCTTCGCGCTACAGGATCTACGGCGAGTTGTTCGCTGAACTCACCCAATCGAGATACTGAGTCGCTCCCTACAGGGGGCAGACGATGATCTCCGCAAGCGCTTCGACCAGCGCCGAACACTGGGCGCGCGTGCCGACCGTGATGCGCAGGTATTGAGCAATGCGCGTCTGCCTGAAATGACGCACGAGAACGGCCCGCGCCCGCAGCGACGCCGCGAGTTCGGCTGCATCGTATGCGGGGTGACGCACGAACAGGAAATTGGCCTGCGAAGGCAGCACCTCGAAGCCTAGATCCTCCAGTTGCAGCACCAGGCCCTCGCGAGTGTCGACAACGTCATCGCGGGTCTTGGCGAACCACGCCTCGTCTCCGAGCGCGGCGATGGCTCCTGCGGAGGCGAGCCGGTCGATCGGGTAGGAATTGAAGCTGTTCTTGACACGCTGAAGGGCGTCGATCAAGTGCGCCTGCCCACACGCAAATCCAACGCGCAGGCCCGCCAGGGAGCGCGACTTGGACAAGGTCTGCACGACCAGCAGATTCGGGTATCGAGCAATGAGCGGCAACGCACTTTCACCGCCGAAATCGACGTAGGCCTCATCGACCAGAACCACACTATCCTCGCATGCCTTGAGCAGGGCTTCGATGCGGGAGAGCGGCAGCCCGATGCCGGTCGGCGCATTCGGGTTCGCGATGACGATGCCTGCGCAGCCTGCAGCCGCGCGCACGGCCAGGGCGCGGTCGTCGATGCGCAGAGCATCGTCGACCGGCTGCAGCTCGCACGCAATGTCGTAGAGCTGCGCGTAGACGCGATAGAAGCTGTACGTGACATCGGGGATCAGCAGCGGTTCGGCTTGTTGGAAGAAGGCGAAGAAGGCATGGGCCAGGACCTCGTCGGAGCCGTTGCCCACGAACACCTGCTTGATGTCCAACGCGTGGCGCGTGGCGATCGCTTCGCGCAACTGCGTGGATTCGGGATCCGGGTAGAGCTGCAATCCGTTCTCGGCCGCGCGGCAGATGGCATCGATCGCTCGCGGCGATGGTGGATACGGGTTTTCGTTGGTATTGAGCTTGACCAGGCTCGCGATACGGGGCTGCTCACCCGGCACATAGGGCTCGAGCGCCGCGATGCGCGGACTCCACAAGCTTGCAACGTTGGACAACGTCTGAACCCTGACAGGCCGCTCAGCCCAGCAATCGCGCCAGAGTGAGGAGAGCGAGCAACACCATCCACATCACGACCGACCGCCAGACCAGGCCCACAACGCTGCGCAGGTGCGCAGGTTCGGGCTCGCGTCCCGGCGTGCTGCCGCTGTCGGAACCGCGTCCATCCACGAACGATTCACCGGCCTGTGCGCGCGGCAACGGATCGGTGATCGGCATCACGCTCAGCGCGCCGCCTCCGAGCCTGACGTTCACCGCACCGGAAGTCGCCGCGAGGATCACGCCGTCGTTCTCGTTGGGAAAGCGCCGCGCATCATTGCGCCAGCAATCGATCGCCTCTTCGAAGCTGCCGACCACGGCGAAGCCCAATGCGGTGATGCGCGCGGGCAGCCAGTCGATCACGCCCCACGCACGGTCCGCCGCTTGCTGCACCCAGATGCTGGACGGCTGCGTCGACGCGCCGTTCTTGTGCGCCCAATAGCGCGATACGAATTCGCTCATGCGGTAGAACACCGCGCCCGCAGGCCCGAGACCGATGGCTGCAAGAATCGAAAACCATGCGAGCACGCCAAAGACGTGCCGATGCGCCGCGATCACCGAGTGCTCGATCACATGCCGCACGATCTCGCTGCGTGGCAGGTTGGCTGCGTCGACATGCTGCCAATGCGCGAGCAGCGAACGCGCGAGCGCTTCGTCGCCCTCGTCGAGCGCGTCTCGAATGCCGGTGAAATGATGACTGAACTGGCGAAAGCCCAGCGTGACGTAGAGGATGGCGATGCTCCACAGCACCGCGAAAGGCAGTCCGAGCGTGAGGATCAGGAGCCAATGCACGGCCAGCGCAAGCACGGTCGGCACGAACACCGCCAGCGACCAGGCCACCCAGCCATGGTTCGGCTTGCCGGCGTCGAAGTTGCGGCTGGTCCAACGCGTCCAGGCGAGCACGCCGCCGTACACCGGGTTGTGATACGCAAGCGGACGCACCTGCTCGATCAGCAACGCGCACAGGATGGCAAAGAAGCTCATCAAAGGATTCTAGAACCGCCGGATTGACTCATTTCGCGCTGCGTCTTGGGCAAAACCCGCGGCCGCCTAGTTGAACCCGCGGACCAAGGAGAGGGACCGGTCAAGCGCTCAGAAAGCGGTAGAGGTTGCGCAGCATGCCCGCCGTCGCTCCCCAGACGTAGCGTTCGTGGGGACCGTCCTGGTAGGGCATGGACAGCCATTCGCGCGACATCTGGTCGTCGTCGACCAATGAGTGGCGACGATGGTTCGCCGGGTTCATCAGGAAACCGAAAGGCACTTCGAAGGCTTCCGCGACCTCGTGGGGGTTGATCGAGAGTTCGAAATCCGGCCGCACGAGCGCCACGACCGGCGTCACGATGAACGAGGTGACGGTCGTGTACGTCGGCAGGCTGCCGAGCACTTCGATGTACTGCGCCGACAGGCCGACCTCTTCCCAGGCCTCCCGCAGTGCGGCGGCGGCGATATTGGCGTCTTCGGGGTCCACGCGTCCGCCGGGAAAGGCCACCTGGCCTGAATGCGTCGACAGGTTCGTGGTGCGCTCGGTCAGCAGGACGGTAGGCTCGTCCCGCATCACGATTGGGATGAGCACGGCAGCTTGCGCGGGCGGCCGGTCGAACATTCGCGGCTCGCGCCGCATCTCGGGTGTCCACGCGGGGGGCGTGGCGAACCGCGAACGCAGGGCGCGGGCGCTGAGGCGATCGTGGGGGACTGCCGGCAGGTCAATGTCGATTCCGCTCACCGGCACTTCACGCGGATCGAAGGACTGCAACACCGGGGGGATGACGGCATTGATGGTTTCGACGGGAGAAGCGCGCATGGACGATGAGAGGATAGTCAAGAAAATACTTACTGAGTTAAACGATGCAAGGACCGCGCACGGATGACACGCAGCCCTAAAACTAAATCACGATCGCCTCACTGCGTGGAGGCACCAATGCAAAAAGCCGCCTCGAACGGCGGCTTTTTGCGCGACAAGCGGATGCTGCTTATTGAGCGGCCGACGCTGCCGACGACTTGCCCGGCAGCTTTTCCTTGATGCGAGCCGAACGGCCGCTGCGCTCGCGGAGGTAGTACAGCTTGGCGCGGCGCACATCGCCACGGCGCTTGACTTCGATGCTGGCGATCAGCGGGCTGTAGGTCTGGAACGTGCGTTCCACGCCTTCACCACTGGAGATCTTGCGCACCGTGAAGCCGCTGTTGAGGCCGCGATTGCGCTTGGCGATCACGACGCCTTCGTAAGCCTGCACGCGCTTGCGGTTGCCTTCGACGACTTTCACGCTGACGATCACCGTGTCACCGGGCATGAAATCGGGGATGGTCTTGCCGAGGCGGGCGATTTCTTCCTGCTCGAGGGTCTGGATGAGGTTCATGGTTTCCTGATGTTCGATCGTGTCCACGCTACACAAAAGGCGCCTTGCTCAACAATGGTCGAATGCCGGCGCGGCTGGGCAGAGGATCGGGGAACCGAGGATTATAGCTTTTTTTGAAGCGTCTTCTCGTCCGCCGCACTCAGCCGGCCTGCACTTCGGGCCGCGTCGATGAGGTCGGGGCGCCTGTCACGGGTGATGAGCAGTCGCTGGTCGCGGCGCCAGCGTTCGATCTGGACGTGGTGGCCCGACATCAAGGCAGGGGGGACGCCCTCGGCGCGCCATTGCTCGGGACGCGTGTAGTGGGGACAGTCGAGCAGGCCGTCGAGCGCCGGATTGAAGCTGTCCTGCACATGGCTGGCTTCATCGCCCAGTACACCGGGCTGCAGCCGGGCGACAGCATCCAGCAAGGCCATCGCGGCAATTTCGCCACCTGAAAGCACAAAGTCTCCGAGGCTGATCTGGTGCGTGACTCTCGCATCGATGAAGCGCTGGTCGATGCCTTCGTAGCGGCCACAAACCAGGACTGCCCCCTCGCCGGCCGACCAGCTTTCGACCGTCTGATGCCGCAGGGTTTCGCCGATCGGGGAGAACAGCACGACCGGCGCGGAAGCGCCGCGCGCGGCCAGTGCCGCGTCGAGGCACGCCGACAACGGCTCGGCCATCATGACCATGCCAGGACCACCGCCGAAGGGTCGATCGTCGACTCGCCGGTAGTTGCCCTCGGCGAAATCACGCGGATTCCACAGGACAACCTCGACCTGCTTCGATTCGTACGCGCGACGCGTCACGCCGCTCGCGAAGAACGGCGCAAACAGCTCGGGGAACAGTGTGAGAACGTCGAAGCGCATGGAGGCGCCGAGCGGGCCCGGGTCTAGTAGTCGGGCTGCCAGTCGACCGTGATCAGCCGACCTGCCAGATCGACCTTGTCGACGAAGGCCGAGACGAAAGGAACCATGCGCTCGACCGGCTTGCCGCTTTCTTCGGCGTCAAGCACCAGCGTCGTCTGCGGGCCGGAGGCAAGCAATTCGCGTACGGTGCCGAGCGCAACGCCTTCGCGGTTCACGACCGCGAGGCCGATCAGGTCGACCCAGTAGTACTCGTCATCACCGGCCGTCGGAAAGCTCGACCGGGGCACGAAGACCCGCGCACCGCGAAGTGCCTCGGCCGCATTGCGGTCCGGCACGTCCTCGGACGAGGCGACGATGCAGTCGGAATGTTCCTTGGCCTCGCGGATGGCGAGCTTGAACGCGCGGCCCGTTGCTGCACCCGGAGGCTGCAAGAACCAGCGCTTGGAAGAAAAAAGTGCCTCAGGCTGGGCGCTGTGGGGCAAGACCTTGAACCAGCCCTTGATGCCCCAGGCGTCGGCGATGCGCGCCACTTCGATCGCATCCGCCGGCAATTCGGCGGTTTCGAGGGTGGGCAGCATCGCCGGGCCGGCGGCTTAGGCAGCCGCCTTGGGGGCGGCAGCCGCGGCCTGCTTGATCAGGCGGGTCACTGTCGGGGAAGCTTGCGCGCCAACGCTCTTCCAGTAGGTCAGGCGATCCTGCGCAATGCGGATGCTTTCTTCATTTTCCTTGGCGGTCGGGTTGTAGAAACCCAGGCGCTCGATGAAACGGCCATCGCGGCGAACGCGCTTGTCCGACACGACGATGTTGAAAAACGGACGGCCTTTGGAACCGCCGCGGGAGAGTCGAATGACGACCATGATTTATCCTTCGGGTGGTGCAGCAAACCCGAATAGGTTCGCCCACAGTGTTCTTCCAGCGTCGAGACACGCGACATGGCCACCCGGCCAGCGACACGCTGAAAAGCCCACGATTATAGCCCGCACTCCATTTTTCTCATCCTTGGCCTCGCCAAGCGCTCCCGAATGACCCTCATCCGACCCAGCCGCGACGAAGACGTCGCAGCCATCACCGCCATCTACGCCCACCATGTGCTGCACGGCACGGGCACCTTCGAAACCGAACCACCGACCGCCGGCGACATAGCCACCCGCCGGGCCGACGTCCTCTCAAAGAAGCTCCCCTACCTCGTCGCAGAGCGTGAGGGCGAACTTCTCGGCTTCGCCTACTGCAACTGGTTCAAGCCGCGTCCCGCCTATCGCTTCTCGGCGGAAGACTCGATCTACCTCGCCGAGAACGCGCGCGGACAGGGCCTCGGTGCCAAGCTGCTGGCCGCACTTGCCCAGGCCGCCGAGACCGTCGGCGTGCGCAAGCTGATCGCGGTGATCGGCGATTCCGCCAACGCGGGTTCCATCGGCGTGCACCGCGCCCAAGGCTTCAGCCACGTGGGCGTACTCAAGGACTGCGGATGGAAGTTCGGCGAGTGGCGCGACGTCGTGCTGATGGAAAAGGTACTGGGCGAAGGCAGTTCGACCAAGCCCGAATGAAGAACAAGACCGTGGCCGCATGGCTGGCCTTCCTGGGCGGCCCGTTGGGTCTGCACTGCTTCTATCTTCGCGGCCTTTCCAACACCCTCGGCTGGTTGCTCCCGATCCCGACCGCCCTTGGCCTGTACGGCATCGAGCGCGTGCGGCTCCACGGCCTTGACGATGGATTGAGTTGGGCGCTAATCCCGCTGCTCGGCTTCACCATCTCCGGCTGCGCGCTCACCGCCATCGTCTACGGATTGATGTCACCGGAAAAGTGGAACGCCCGCTACAACGCGGGACTTGCCGACGCCGAGGCCACCACGGCCGGCAACACGACCTGGCTGACCATCGGTGCGGTCGTCCTGGCGCTGTTCTTCGGCAGCACCATCCTCATGGCCAGCCTGGCATTCAGCTTCCAGCGCTACTTCGAACACGAAATCGAAGCAGGTCGGAAGATTTCCCAGTAAAGCCGAGCTAGAAAACCTGAATGCCGATCCAGTAGGCGATCGCGGCAACGAAGGCCGACGCGGGGATCGTGAAGATCCAGGCCCACACGATGTTGCCGGCGACGCCCCAGCGCACCGCACTCGCGCGCTGTGCCGAGCCCACCCCGACGATGGCGCCCGTGATCGTGTGCGTCGTCGACACCGGGATGCCGAGCGCCGTCGCGAGGAACAGCGTCAACGCCCCACCGGTTTCTGCGCAGAAGCCGCCGACGGGCTTGAGCTTCGTGATCTTCTGCCCCATCGTCTTGACGATGCGCCAGCCCCCGAACATGGTGCCGAGCGCGATGGCGGTATAGCAGCTCACGATCGTCCACATCGGCGGCGCATCCGCATCGGCGGCAGCGTAGCCGGTGGCGATCAGCAACATCCAGATGATGCCGATGGTCTTCTGCGCGTCATTGCCGCCGTGACCCAAGCTATAGGCGCCGGCCGAGACCAGTTGCAGCCTCCGGAACCATCGATCCACTCGCGACGGTGTGGAACGCCTGAACGTCCAGGCGACCACGACCATCATCAGCGAACCCAGCAGGAAGCCGAGCAACGGCGACACGAAGATGAATGCCACCGTCTTCCAGATGCCCGAGGCAATCAGCGAGCCTGAGCCCGCCTTGGCGATCACTGCACCCACGATGCCGCCGATCAGCGCGTGCGACGAACTGCTCGGAATACCGTAATACCAGGTCACGAGGTTCCAACTGATGGCACCCACCAGCGCGCCGAAGACGACGTGCACGTCCACGATGCCGGGCTGCACGATCCCCTTGCCGATCGTCGCCGCCACGCTCAGGTGAAACACGAAGATCGCGATCAGGTTGAAGAAAGCCGCAAAGACGACCGCCTGGCCGGGCTTGAGAACACCGGTCGACACGACGGTGGCGATCGAATTCGCCGCGTCGTGAAATCCGTTCATGAAGTCGAAGGCGATGGCCAGCGCGACCAGCACTACTACCACCCAAAGGGCGACCTGAACCGTTTCCATTCGCGGCCCGCGGTCAGGAGTTCTCGAGGACGATGCCCTCGATCACGTTGGCGACGTCTTCGCACTTGTCGGTGATCGTTTCGAGCAGCTCGTAGATGGCCTTGAGCTTGATGACCTCGCGCACGTCCGGCTCTTCGCGGAACAGCTTGCTCATGGCGCTGCGCATCACGCGGTCCGCATCGGATTCGAGCCGGTCGATCTCTTCGCAGGTCTTGAGCGTGGCCTCGGCCGTCGCCGGATCGGTGATCTTGCCGAGGAACTTGACGGCGTCCTTCACCCGTTCGCAGCACTTCACGCTGAGCATGGTGAGGCGCGTGATTTCCTCGGTCATGTGGCGCACGTCGTAGAGCGCCATGGTTTCCGCCGAATCCTGGATCAGGTCGGCGACGTCGTCCATCGTGTTGATCAGCTTGTGGATCTGCTCACGATCGATCGGCGTGATGAAAGTCTTGTGGATCAGCCGGTTGACGTCATGCGTCACGCGATCGGCCGCACGCTCCGCGTTGTCGACGTCGCGGTTGTACTGCTCGCGCAGGTGCAGATCGTTGTAGTTGGCGACCAGATGTTCGAAGGCGCGCGCGGCTTCGACGATTCGGTCGGCGTGCTGATTGAACATCTCGAAAAAATTCCCCTCGCGGGGCAGCAGCTTGCCGAACATGGCGCTCTCCTGGGTTCGCGGTGGTCACAGCGCAGACGTGTGACACCTTCGTGAAAAACCGCGCAAGTGTAATGGGCGGGCCTGAACGAGGCTCTCAGAGCCGCTCGATCCGTTGGTCGGCCACGTGAGCGATCTGCTCGCTCGTGACTTGGTCCGGCGCGATTTCAGCGAGTGGCAAGAGGACGAACGCCCGTTCGTTCATGCGCGCATGCGGAAGCGTCAGAGTTTGGGTTTCGATCACGGCATCGCCATGGCGCAACAGGTCGAGATCGAGCGTGCGCGGCGCGTTCCGGTACGGGCGTTCGCGACCCGCGACGGCCTCCAGGCGATGGAGTTCAGCCAGAAGCGCGTGCGGATCGAGTTCTGTCTGCAGTTCCACGACGGCGTTAATGAAATCCGGGCCCGTCGCATCGACGGGCGCAGTCCTGTAAAGCGATGAGCGCGCAGTCACGCGCGTCTTCGGCAAGCTTGCCAGGTCGGCGATGGCACGCTCCACGGTCTCGCGCGCATCGCCGAGGTTGGCGCCGATCGCGACGAAGGCCTGCGTCGTCATTCAGCGGCGACGCTGCCGGCCTCGCCCCCGCCGGTGCGCGGCTTGCGCCGGCGGCGGCGCTTGCGCGGTGCCGAGGCGACTTCTCCGTCCGGCGGCAGAGCGGCCTCGGCCTCGGCCTCGGCCTCGGGCTTGGGAGCGGCCGCTCGATGCCCGGGCGATGAATCCGCCGATGCGCGCGCCGGCACGCGTTGGCGTGTCTTCTTGTGCTGTTCGTCGCGCACCTGGTCCATCAGGTCCTGCCGGCGAACGTCGTCAGCCGTGCTGAATTCCTGCCACCACTCGGCGATCGCTTCGCCGATTTCACCGACGTCGGCGCGCAGCCGCATGAAGTCGAAGGCCGCGCGGAAGCGAGCCTGATCGACCAGGCTGTAGGGCGTGGCGCCGCTGCGCTTGTCGAATCGCGGCTGCATCATCCAGATCTCGCGCATGTCGGCCGCCAGCTTGCCGCGGCCAGAGACGTCGCCGATGCGAGCGTTGAACACGTCATCGATCGCATCCTGCAGCGCCGGAAACGGGGCCTGGGGGCGCTGGCCGTGCCGCGCTTCCATACGCTGCGCCCAGCCGTCGCGAACGTCGGCCCACAGCACGCAGGCCAGCAGGAAGCTGGGTGCCACGGGCTTGCCTTCGCCGACGCGACGGTCGGTGTCCACCAGGGCGGCGTTGACGAAGGGCTGCTCGGCGCGCTCCACCACGACATCGAGCAACGGATAGATGCCGGTCGAGAGGCCCAGCTTGCGCAGCTGCGCCACAGTGGCGACGGCGTGGCCGGTCTGCAGCAGCTTGAGCATCTCGTCGAACAGACGGCTTTGCGGCACGTCGGCCAGGAGCCGGCTCGATTCGATCAGCGGCGCAGCCGTCTTGGGTTCGAGCTTGAACCCGAGTGCCGCCAGCTTGGCCGAGAAGCGGATCGCGCGGATGATGCGCACCGGATCCTCGCGATAGCGCGTGATCGGATCGCCGATCATGCGCAGTGTGAGCTTCTTCGCGTCCTTGATGCCGTTGTGATAGTCGACCACGATCTGGCTCGCCGGGTCGTAGTACATCGCGTTGACGGTGAAGTCGCGCCGCGCCGCGTCTTCTTCCTGCGGACCCCAGACGTTGTCGCGCAGCACGCGGCCGCTCGCATCGACGGCGTGCTTCATGCCGGCGAGTTCGCCCTTGCTGGTGCGTTCGTTGCCGGCCACCTGCTCGGCGCCCGCGCTGTCCATGTAAGCGCGGAAGGTCGAGACCTCGATCACTTCATGGTCGCGCCCACGCCCGTACACCACATGGACGATGCGAAAGCGCCGGCCGATGATGAAGGCACGGCGGAACAGGCTCTTCACCTGTTCGGGCGTGGCGTTGGTCGCGACGTCGAAATCCTTCGGCCGCAGGCCCAGCAGCAGGTCGCGCACCGCGCCGCCGACCACATAGGCCTCGAAACCGGCCCCCTGCAAGGTCGTGACCACGTTCTTCGCGCGCTCATCGACCAGTGCCGGATCGATGCCGTGCACCGACGCGGCGACCTCCTGGCGTTTGCCGAAGCGGGCCTTGCCGAGCGAAGCATCACCGGATTTGCCGAGGAGTTTGTCGATGAATTTCTTGATCATTGGGAGGAAGGGTTCGGCGCGCAGGGCACCTTATTCATTTTCGAGCATCGACCGGATCAGCGGGATGGTGATCGCGCGCTGCGTCTGCAAGGCGTAGCCGTCGAGCTGCGTGAGCAGTTCCATCAGGCTTCCGAGGTCGCGGCTGAATCGATGCAGCATGTAGTCGAGCACATCGTCCGACAGCATCAGGCCGCGGGTGTCCGCAGCTTGACGCAGGACCGCGCGTCGCTCGGTCTCGCTCAGCACCTGCAAGTGGAACACATGTCCCCAGCCGAGGCGCGTGCGAAGATCCTCGCGCAACTTCAGATCGGCCGGAGGCACGGCACCGGCTGCGACGACGCCGCGCTGAAGGCTCTGGGCGTTGACGAACCAGTTGAAGGCCGCGTGCTGCTGGACGGCGGTGAAGAGATGCACGTCGTCGAGCAGCACGGCACCCCATCGCTCGTCGAACTCAGGCGGATTCGACAACGCCGGGCTCAGCCAGCCGATGCTGGCGCCCTGCTCGCGCAATGCGCCGCCGACGGCTTCGAGCAGATGGGACTTGCCGCAGCCGCCCTCCCCCCAGAGATAGGTCGGCACCGGCGAATGGAGCGTGGGCGCGCGCGCATCGCCCACCCACAGTGTCAGGTGCCGCAGCGCCGGCTCGTTCGGCCCGGCGAAGAAGCCCGCGAGCGTCGGACCGGTCGCGAGGCCAATGTCGAGCGCAAGTTGCTTCATGCCATGACCGCTGCGAGCGGCTGAGGGGGCGCGGATGACGCGAAAGAAGGGTTCATGGGGCAGGACTGACAAGCCTGAGGGAGGGCAGCCGATGAGCGCCCTTAAAATCGTGGCGAATTCTATCGGCCCGACCGCATCGGTTGCCGGCGTCATTGTCCTCCTCCTTCCGCCCTTCCCCTCCTCCAGCCCGGCCCGCCATGAACTCCAACTCCACCACTCCGCTCAGCTACAAGGATGCGGGCGTCGACATCGACGCCGGCGACGCGCTGGTCGACCGGATCAAGCCCCTCGCCAAGAAGACGATGCGCGAGGGCGTGCTGGCCGGCATCGGCGGCTTCGGCGCCCTGTTCGAAGTGCCCAAGCGCTACAAGGAACCAGTCCTGGTGAGCGGCACCGACGGCGTGGGCACCAAGCTCAAGCTCGCATTCGAATGGAACATGCATGACACCGTGGGCATCGACCTGGTGGCCATGAGCGTGAACGACGTGCTGGTGCAGGGCGCCGAACCGCTCTTCTTCCTTGACTACTTCGCCTGCGGCAAGCTCGACGTGGACACGGCCGCGGCCGTGGTCGGCGGCATCGCCCGGGGCTGCGAGCTCAGCGGCTGCGCACTGATCGGCGGCGAGACGGCCGAAATGCCAGGCATGTACCCAGCGGGCGAGTACGACCTGGCGGGCTTCGCCGTGGGCGCGGTCGAGAAATCGTTGATCCTGACCGGGCAGAACGTCAAGCCCGGCGACGTGGTGCTGGGCCTGGCCTCGGCCGGCGTGCACTCCAATGGATTCAGCCTGGTGCGCAAGGTGATCGAGCGCGCAGGCGACGCCCTGCCCCCGACGCTGGACGGCAAGCCCTTCCGCGAAGCCGTGATGGCGCCGACGCGCCTCTACGTGAAGCCGGTGCTCGCCGCGCTCGCCAAGCACCCTATCAAGGCCCTGGCCCACATCACCGGCGGCGGCCTGCTCGAGAACATCCCGCGCGTGCTGCCCGAGGGAACGGCAGCCCACCTGCGCAAAGGCAGCTGGCCGCAGACCGAACTCTTCGCCTGGCTGCAGAAGGTTGCCGGCATCGACGACATCGAGATGAACCGCACCTTCAACAATGGCATCGGTATGGTGGTGGTCATCGACGCGGCCGAAGCCGCCGCCTGCGCAGCCACGCTGCGCGCGGCCGGCGAGACAGTGCACGAGATCGGCGTCATCGCCGAGCGCGGGTCCGGCGCACCAGTCGTCGTCGCCTGAACAGCTTGCGCCGAGTGAGCGAGCTGACCCGCACCCCGTCGCGTTCCCTGGTCACGGCGAGCTATCTGCTCATTGCCGGGACTCTGCTCTTGATCATGTGGCAGGGCTTGCTGCCGGGACTGCTGTGCGTGTGCATCGGATTTCTCGGCACACGCTGGATCGCCCGGGTGCTGCATTCGGGCCTCCGCCGATCGCGAAAGATCAGCGCGAACGATCCGGCGTGGGCCATGACTCCACCGTTCCCGCGCATCACCGCGGCGACCTTCGTGATGCTGGCGCCGATCGGGCTCCTCATCCTCGGCTTTTCGGAGGCGCGCGAATTCGTGCTCAACGCTCCGGAGCAGTACCAGGAACTGCTCGACTTCGTCGCGCGGACAGTGCTCGAACTGCGCCTCAAGCTGCCCCCGGACATCGCCGCCTACCTGCCGGAAGGCTCGGCGGAGGTACAGCGGACCATCGCCGGCTTCTTGCGCGCGCAGGCCGGCTCGCTCGCACTGACAGGCCGGGCGTGGCTGGGCGGGCTGCTGTTCGCCTACGTGGGCCTGATCATCGGCGCGCTGGCCGCCATCGCCACGCAAGTCCCATCGCGCCGTCCGCTGGCCCAGCAGATCAAGGAACGCATCGTGCTGTTCGGCGAGGCCTTCGGCCAGATCGTGGCGGCTCAGTTCTGGATCGCCGCCTTCAACACCTTCCTGACGGCCATCTTCCTGCTGTTTCTGCTGCCCGCGTGGGAGATGGAACTGCCCTATACGCCGGCGCTGATCACCCTGACCTTCGTCGCCGGGTTGGTGCCGATCGTCGGCAACCTCGTGTGCAACGCGGTCATCACGCTGGTGGGGCTGTCGGTGTCGCCGATCGTCGCCCTGGCCTGCCTGGTGTTCCTGATCCTGATCCACAAGGCCGAATACCTGATCAATGCCAAGGTGGTCGGCAGCCGCACGCAGATGGCGGTGTGGGAGCTTCTGGCGGTGATGTTCGTGGCCGAAGCCGTGTTCGGCCCGGCCGGGCTGGTCGCGGCACCGCTGTTCTATGCCTACCTCAAGAAAGAATTGAAGGCAGCTGAGCTGGTTTAGGCGGAGGTCATGTCCTGAATTGATCGATTCCGGTCCGCGCCGGCTCGGACGAATCGACCTCCATGCGTGAAAATTGGGGGTATCAATCCCCCTTTCACCAGGAGTTGCGCGCCATGAAGAGCTGTCTGATAGTGATCGATGTTCAGGAGTCGTTCCGCCACCGCCCCTATTTCGACGAACGAAGCCTGCCCGCGTACCTCGGCGCCCAGAACGCGCTGATTTCGGGCTTCGCCGCCGCGGGCGCACCCATCGTCCGGATCTTCCACACCGACGGACCGGCCGTGGCGAGCAATTCCTTCGCTGTCGAATCGGGGCATGTGCGGCCGCTCGAAGGACTGGCCGGCTTCGACGCCGCAGCCACCTTCACCAAGCGCCGTCATAGCGCCCTCGTGGGCACCGGACTGGACGTCTGGCTGACCCAAAACCGCGTCGACCGCCTCGTCATCAGCGGCATCCGCACCGAGCAATGCTGCGAAACGACCGCGCGCCACGCCTCCGACCTCGGCTGGCAGGTCGACTATGTTCCCGATGCCACACTGACCTTCGACATGGTCCAGCCCGACGGCAAGCCGCTGACCGCGGCCGACATCAAGGCCCGGACGGCCACCGTACTCGATGGCCGATTCGCGAATATCTGCGGCGTGGACGAAGCGCTCACGCGCCTCGCCGAAAGGACGAAGGAAGCGGTGTGAACCCCACGCTGCGTGTTGCGATCCTCGCGTTCGACGATGTCGAGGCGCTGGATCTCGCCGGGCCTTACGAGGTCTTCACCACGGCCAGCCGCATGGCCCGGCGAGCCGCACCGGACGCACCCTCGCTCTTCGAGGTGACTTGCGTAGCGCGCAGCCTGGCGCCAGTGCGCATGCGGGCCGGGCTTTCCGTTCTGCCGAAGCATTCGTTTGCCGACGCGCCTCCCGCGGACGTCCTGATCGTGCCCGGCGGCGTGGTCGACGCCGCGATGCAATGCGCGGCCACGCTGGAGTGGATCGCAAGCGCGAGCCGCGATGCCCGCGTTACCGCATCGGTCTGCACCGGCGCCTTCCTCCTGGCGGCCAGCGGCGTGCTGCGCGACGAGCCTGTCACGACGCATTGGGAAGACATCGCGGACTTGCGAACGCGCTTCCCTTCGCTCGATGTGCGCGAAGGCGTGCGCTGGATCGACCAGGGCAGCATCGTCACATCCGCCGGCATCACCGCGGGTATCGACATGAGCCTGCATCTCGTGGCCCGACTGGCCGATGAAGCGCTGGCCCTGCGTACGGCGCGACAGATGGATTTCACATGGACGAGACCCGACTAGCTGGCAGCGCTCCCATCCGAGTCGTCTTTGCGCTGCTGCCCCACAGCCTGATCCTCGATTGGGCCGGCCCAGCGGAAGCGCTGCGCATCGCCAACCAGTTGCTGGTCGCAAGCGGGAGGCCGGCGCGCTTCGAACTCGTCTTCGCAAGCTCCCGGTCGACATCGACGAGTTCCGTCGGCGTCACGCTCGCGGAACTCCAGCCGCTGCCGTCCCAATGGAAGGGTCCGGCGTGGATCGTGCTGGTCGGCCTGCCGGGCGACACGGTGGCCATCGACAACGAGCACGCACAGACGCTGCTGCACTGGTTGCGCCGTCTGCGCCTCGAAAGCGGACGGCTGGAGCTGATCACGGTCTGTGCCGGCACCCTTCTCGCAGCCCATGCGGGCCTGCTGAGCGGACGCCGCGCGACGACGCACCACCACCACCTCGACGAACTGCAACGCGTCGACCCACGCTGCGAGGTGGTCGCCAACCGAGTCTTCGTTCTGGATCCACCGCTCTACAGCAGCGCCGGTGTCACGACGGGCATCGACCTCATGCTTCACCGCATCGCCGAAACCTGCGGCGAATCGCTCGCCGCGCGCGTAGCCCAGACCATGGTCGTCGCCATGCGACGCGGCCCCCACGACCCGGAACTGTCGCCCTTCCTGGCCTACCGCAACCACCTGCATGCCGCCCTGCACCGTGTGCAGGACGCCGTGAGCGAACAACCGCAAGCCGACTGGAACGTACCCCGCATGGCCGACGTCGCCCACACATCGCCGCGACACCTGACACGCCTCTTCGTCGAACACGCCGGCGTAGCGCCACTTGCCTACCTGCGTCGCTTGCGCCTCGCGACCGCACAACTCGCACTGCAATCCGGCGCCAACGTCACCCGCGCGGCAGACATCTCGGGCTTCGGCTCCGACACTCAACTGCGCCGAGCCTGGCGCCAGTTCGGCCTCCCCGGCTCCCCGTCAACCCACGAAAGCGCACCGATGAGAGCGTGAAACACCGCGGATCCGGCTCCGCCGGCCCGCAGGTGTTGCCCCCGGCAGGGGGTGGGCGGCCACACGAAGTGGGCAAGCCTGGGGGCGAGTTAGAGATACCCGCAAAAGCGAAGTACGTGCCCATCTGGCTCGCGGATCGCGAACTCGCGCAAGCCCCATGGCTGGGAGGTCGGCGGCTCGATCACCACCACGCCGCGCTTGACGTAGGCCGCGTGCAGTCCATCGACGTCGCGTCCGACATGAATCACGATTTCGCCGCGCCAGGGACTGGCCTCGCGCCGGCCACACTGCCAGAGGCGCAGGTACACGGGATCCCCGTAGCTGCGATCACCCTTCTTCACCCGCGCGTAGCTTGGTGGTTCGCCGGCGATGAAGTCGAGTTCGAAGCCGAGCACATCGCGGAAGTAGCGCGCCGCGCGTGTGACATCGGCCACCGGCAGCACTGGTTGGACGCCATGGAATTCATGCAGCGTCCCGAGGTCCACCGCCGAAGCCTTGGCCGGCTCCATCAGCTTTCCGCCCGGCGGAGCGCCGCCACGCGTTCGGCGATGGCATCGATGTCGAGCGCGTCTTCAGCGTGCGCCAGATAGGTTTCGAGGTCGCGCACCGCAAGTGCGCAGTTGCCCTGCTCCGCATGGGCCAGTCCGCGGTCGCGATGCTCGCCCCACGCCTCGGGCAGCAGGGCGATCAAGCGATCCTGAACGGCAATCGCCCGCTGCCAGTCTTCCTGCGCGTGATGGATTTCCTTCAGGTTGCGCAACATGCGCCCGATGATCTCGCGCGGCGTCGCGGGTTGGAGATAGAGGCCGAGCGGTACGTCGAAATCACCGACCAGGCCGTTGCTGCGCTTGTAGGGCTCCAGGCGTTCGCTGAGTTCTTCGCGCGAGAGCGACTTGCCGGTGAACGGGTCGATCACCACCTGCCCCTTCGGCAGCGTGACCTTGAGCATGAAATGCCCCGGAAAACCCACGCCGCGCGCTTGCAGGCCAAGGCCCTGAGCAAGTTCCATCCACAGCACGGCGAGCGAGATCGGAATGCCCCGCCGCGTGCGCAGCACCGCGTTGAGGTAGCTGTTGTCGGGATCGTAGTAATCGTTGACGTTGCCGCCGAAGCTCAGGTCATGAAAAAAGAACTGATTGAGAATCCGCAAACGCTGCAGGTGCGCCGCGTCTGCCGGCAGGCGCCGCTTGAGCCTGGCAAGCAACTGGTCGACATCACCCAGCACCTGCTGCACGTCGAGTTCGGGATATTCGTCCTGCGCAAGGCTGGCCGCCGCTTCGAGCAACGGAAACTGCTCGTCGCTCTTCACGAGTGAACTGAAGTACTCGAGAGCAGTGGGCGTCGAGAAGCTGAACGTCATGTGGCTTTGTAGAGGAGCAATCGGGGAGCGTCAAGGCGGTAACGCCGAAGGGCTTCAGCGCCGCACAAAACTGCGCAGCTTGACGCCAGCGACGGCGAGCACGGTGAAATAGATGGCCGCGGCACCCGCGATCAGCGCGGCCAGCAGGCCGATGCGCTGCAGGCGCACGGCGCGTAGGCCGATCCAGTCGAAATGCTGCGCGCCCCAAACCAGCAAGGCGGCGAGCACCAGCGTGGCGACCAGCACCTGAAGAATGAACTTCCCCCACCCCGGCAAAGGTTTGTAGCTGCCGCGACGGATCAGGCCGACCAGCAGCCAGGTCGAATTGACCAGGGCGCCGATGCCGATGGTGAGCGTCAGGGCTGCATGCTGCAACACCGGCACCAGGAAGAAGTTGAGGATCTGCGTGAGGACCAGCACGCCGACCGCGATCAGCATCGGCGTGCGCATATCGTGTTTCGCGTAGTAGCCGGGCGCGAGCACCTTGATCGCGACGGTGCCGACGAGGCCCACGCCGTAGCCCATCAGCGCCGCGGTCGTGCGCTGCACGTCCAGGGCGCTGAACGCACCGTTGTGGAACAGCACGGCGACCAACGGTTTCGAGAAAACGAGCAGGGCCACTGCGCATGGCGCGGAAAGCAGCACCACGAGGCGCAGCCCCCAGTCGAGCAGGGATGAATAGCGGGCATCGTCCTTCGCGGCCCGCGCGCCCGCCAGCTGCGGCATGAGCACCACGCCCAGCGCCACGCCGAGCAGCGCCGTCGGGAACTCCATCAGGCGATCGGCGTACGTGACCCAGGTTACGCTGCCGGGCGCCAGGTGCGATGCGATCTGTGTGTTGATCAGCAGCGAAATCTGCGCCGCGCTGACACCGATCAGCGCTGGCAGCATGAGTTTCACGATCTTGCGCGTCGTCGGGTCGGCCCAGGCCGTGCGGATCGCACGCAGGCTCACACCGATGCGCGGCAGCATTCCCAGCCCGTGCAGAGCCGGCAACTGCAGGGCCAGTTGCAGCACCCCGCCCACGATCACGCCCACGCACTGCGCGTAGATCGGCTCGATGCCGTGCCGCCTGAACCAGGGCGCGCCGACGAGGATCGAGAGGATCAGCGACACATTCAGCAGCACCGGCGATGCGGCGGGCACCGCGAACTTGCGCCAGGTGTTGAGGATGCCGCCGGCCAGCGCCACCAGCGACATGAACCCAATGTACGGGAACATCCAGCGCGTCATGACCACGGCAGCGTCGAACCCCTGGGTCGTCTGCTTCAGGCCGCTGGCCATCGCCCAGACCATCAGCGGCGCGCCAACCACACCCGCAACGCAAAGAACGACCAGCGTCCACGTCAGCAGGGTGGCAACATGGTCGACCAGTTGGCGGGCCCCCTCATCGCCGCTTTCCGTGCGGGTGGCGGCCAGCACCGGCACGAAAGCCTGGCTAAACGCACCTTCGCCGAAAACCCGCCGGAACAGGTTGGGGATGCGAAAGGCGACATTGAAGGCATCGGTCAGCGCGCTGACCCCGAATACCGAGGCCATGAGCAGATCGCGAATCAGCCCGGTCACCCGGGAGGCGAGCGTCAGCAGCGAGACGGTGGAGGCGGATTTGAGCAGGGACACAGGCCGGAAGTGTATGTGGCCGCGCGCCCTCTTCCGGGCGCCTGGGACGGCTTCGCGCCCTTCGCCTATAATGGAGGGCTTTGCTGCATCATCCCCAGACACCTTAGGAAATCAATCCATGGCATCCACCAAGCCCAAGAAGAAGAACCCGCGCCTCGCGTCGGGCCGTAAACGCGTCCGCCAGGACGTCAAGCTCAACGCCGCGAACACCTCGCTGCGCTCCAAATACCGCACCGCCGTAAAGAACGTCGAGAAGGCCGTTCTGGCCGGTGACAAGACCAAGGCGGCAGAACTCTTCGCGAAGGCCCAGAGCATCGTCGACACCGTCGCCGACAAGGGCATCTTCCACAAGAACAAGGCTGCTCGCGACAAGAGCCGCCTGTCGGCCAAGGTCAAGAACCTGGCCCTCGCCCCTGAAAAGGCCGCCGCCTGACGCTTTCAGGCAAACAGCCCGGACCGGTTCGCCAGTCCGCCGTTTGATCGGGGTGCGCTGCAGCAAAAGTGAAAAACCGCCTTCGGGCGGTTTTTTCATGGGCGCGCCTTTTTGCGGGCGCTACTTCCTGGCGGGTTCCTGAAGCGCCGGCACGTCCGGTACCAGGCAAGCCTCGGCCACCTGCAGGTTATTGTCTTTCGCGAAATTGAGGCAGAAATCCCAGGCCATCGGCTCGGCATCGCGCAAGGCGCGGTTCACCACGACGCACTTGACCCCGTTGATGACGGTCGGCACGCACCAGGGCGAATAATTGAGGTGGCTTCCGGGCTGCGGACCGCCCGGGCGGAACGAGCACATGACGCCCGCCAATCGTTCAGCCCAATCGCTGGGGCGAAATGTCCGGCCATCCAGGGTGATGCCCTGGATGAAAACTTCTTTTGCGTCGGGAGAAACCATCAGTCGGGAGAGGAAGGCACAGGCTCATGCTGCGCCGCACAACGATTCTATCCGGGGGGTCGCGCGAGCGACATTTGCAGGGGCATTGCTGTGATGCGCAATCCTCACTGAAGCGGTCAAATCACACGCCTAGAATCCGCGTTCCCTTTTCCGGAGAACCGCATGAGCGCCACTGCCGCCCCCTCGTCGCCCCACGTCATGAACACCTACGGACGCCTGCCGATCGCGCTGTCGCACGGCCAGGGCTGCCGAGTGTGGGACACCGAGGGGCGAGCGTACCTGGATGGCCTCGGCGGCATCGCCGTCAACACGCTGGGCCACAACCACCCCGAATTGGTGCCCGCGCTGCAGGACCAGATTTCGAAGCTAATCCATAGCTCGAACTACTACCACGTGCCCGGCCAGGAGCAGCTCGCGACCAAGCTGACGGAACTCTCCGGGCTCACCAACGCCTTCTTCTGCTGCACGGGCCTGGAAGCCAACGAAGCCGCGATCAAGCTCGCGCGCAAGTTCGGCCACGACAAGGGCATCGAGCGGCCTGAAATCGTGGTCTACGAAGCCGCCTTCCATGGCCGCAGCATCGCCACGCTGTCCGCCACCGGCAATCCCAAGGTCCAGCAAGGCTTCGGACCGCTGGTCGAGGGCTTCATCCGGGTTCCGCTCAACGACTTCGAAGCGCTCAAGAAGGCGACCGAAGGCAATCCGAACGTCGTGGCCGTGTTCTTCGAGACCATCCAGGGCGAAGGCGGCATCAACCCCATGCGCTGGGAATACCTGCGCCAGGTGCGCCAACTGTGCGACGAGCGCGACTGGCTCATGATGATCGACGAGGTGCAATGCGGCATGGGCCGCACGGGCAAGTGGTTCGCGCACCAGTGGGCCGGCATCAAGCCGGACGTGATGCCGCTGGCCAAGGGGCTGGGCTCGGGCGTGCCGATCGGTGCCGTCGTCGCCGGACCGCGCGCCGCCCACATCTTCGGCCCGGGCAACCACGGCACGACCTTCGGCGGCAATCCGCTCGCCATGCGCGCCGGCATCGAGACGATCCGCATCATGGAAGAGCAGAAGCTGCTCGACAACGCAGCCAATGTCGGTTCGCATCTCAAGGCTGCGCTGGAGCGCGAGCTGGGCAGCCTGCCGGGCGTGAAGGAGATCCGCGGCCAAGGCCTGATGCTCGGCATCGAGCTCGACCGGCCCTGCGGCGTGATCCTGAACCGCGCGTGCGACGCCGGCCTGCTACTGAGCGTGACGGCCGACAGCGTGATCCGCCTGGTGCCGCCCCTGATCCTGAGCATCGCCGAAGCCGACGAGATCGTCGCGATCCTGGTGCCGTTGGTGAAGGCCTTTCTCGCGGAGCCGCAGCCATGACCGATACGCCCGCCATTCGGCACTACCTGCAGTTCTCGGACTTCACGGCCGACGAGTACGCGCACGTCTTCGCGCGCGCTGCGCTGATCAAGAAGAAGTTCAAGGCGTACGAGAAGCACCAACCCCTGGTCGATCGCACGCTCGCGATGATCTTCGAGAAGGCATCGACCCGCACGCGCGTGAGCTTCGAGGCTGGCATGTACCAGCTCGGCGGCAGCGTGGTGCACCTCACCACCGGCGACAGCCAGCTGGGCCGCGCCGAGCCCATCGAGGACAGCGCCAAGGTGATCAGCCGCATGGTCGACCTCGTGATGATCCGCACCTTCGAGCAGACCAAGATCGAAGCCTTCGCGGCGCACTCGCGCGTGCCGGTCATCAACGGGCTGACCAACGAGTTCCATCCCTGTCAGATCCTCGCGGACATCTTCACCTTCATCGAGCACCGCGGCTCGATCGCGGGCAAGACCGTGGCCTGGGTGGGCGACGGCAACAACATGGCCAACACCTGGCTGCAGGCCAGCGAAATCCTCGGCTTCAAGGTGCATGTGAGCACGCCGAGCGGCTACGAGGTCGACCAGTCGATCGCCGGCATCCGCTCGGCCGAGAGCTATAAGGTCTTCAAGGACCCGATGGAAGCCTGCCGCGGCGCCGACCTAGTGACCACCGACGTCTGGACCAGCATGGGGTACGAGGCCGAGAACGAGGCCCGCCGTGCCGCCTTCGCCGACTGGTGCGTCGACACCGAAATGATGCGCGTGGCCCAGCCTGACGCCCTCTTCATGCACTGCCTGCCCGCGCACCGCGGCGAGGAAGTCGAGGCCGATGTGATAGACGGCCCTCAGTCGGTCGTGTGGGACGAAGCCGAGAACCGCATGCACGTGCAGAAGGCGCTGATGGAGTTCCTGCTGCTAGGGCGCCAGACCTGAGTTTTTCGCGAGCGGCGCTGTTTCCAATCTGTTGGAAATAACCGACACCACGAGTCCCTTCGCGGCGCTAACTTTGCGCCATGAACCAACGACTCTGGGACATCTCCCCGCCGGTGCATGAAGGCGCGCCGGTTTTCCCCGGCGACACGCCCTATCGCCAGCGCTGGGCCGCCACCATCGCGCCGGGCTGCCCGGTCAATGTCAGCGAAATCACGCTGTCGCCGCACGTCGGTGCGCATGCGGACGCACCGCTGCACTACGACCCGGCCGGCGCGACCATCGGCAACGTCGACCTCACCCCCTACGTCGGTCCCTGTCGCGTGATCCATGCGATCGCGCGCGGGCCGCTGATCGAGTGGGAGCACATCGCCCATGCAGTCGACGGGCTTCCGCCGCGCGTGCTCGTGCGCACGTACGAGAGCGCACCGGTCGATCGCTGGGATGGCCGGCTCGCCGCCTTTGCCCCCGCCACCATCGAACGCCTGGCATCGCTGGGCGTGAAGCTGGTCGGCATCGACACGGCGAGCATCGATCCGGCCGACAGCAAGACGCTCGAGAGCCACCAGGTCATCCGCCGCCTCGATCTGCGCGTGCTGGAGAACCTCGTACTCGACGAGGTGGCCGAGGGCGACTATGAGTTGATCGCCCTCCCCCTCAAGCTGGTGAGCGCCGATGCCTCGCCTGTGCGCGCGATCCTGCGTGAACTCCAGCCCGCCCGACCATGACGCACGACGACTGCAAGCGCCTCGACGCGCAAGATCCTCTTGCCGGATTGAGAGACCAGTTCTTCCTGCCCGAAGGTGTCATCTACCTGGACGGCAACTCGCTCGGCGTGCTGCCCAAGACTGCTCCCGCACGCATTGCCGAGGTGGTCGCCAAGGAATGGGGCGAAGGCCTCATTCGCTCGTGGAACAGTGCGGGCTGGTTCGACTTGCCGCAACGGCTCGGCGACAAGGTGGCGCGCCTGATCGGTGCGGCGCCTGGCGAAGTCGTCTGCACCGACAGCACCTCAGTCAATCTCTACAAGGTGCTGGTCGCGGCGCTGAACCAGGTCCGGCAGGCCGGGGAAGCTGGCAGCCGGCGCCGTGTCGTGGTCAGCGAGCGCAGCAACTTTCCCACCGATCTCTACATCGCCGAATCGCTGTGCCTTGAACGCGGCTTCACGCTCAAGCTGATCGATGCGAGCGAGTTGCCCGCCGCGCTCACGGACGAAGTGGCGGTGCTGATGCTGACCCATGTGAACTACCGCACCGGCGCGATGCACGACATGAAGTCCGTCACGGCCGCAGCCCATGCGGCCGGTGCGCTGACGGTGTGGGATCTCGCACACAGCGCCGGCGCGGTACCGGTCGCACTCAACGAAAGCAACGCCGATTTCGCGGTCGGCTGCGGCTACAAGTACCTGAACGGCGGCCCCGGAGCGCCAGCCTTCGTCTGGGTGCACACACGGCACGCCGGGCAGTTCGAGCAGCCGCTGTCGGGCTGGTGGGGGCACGCTGCACCCTTCGAGTTCACGCCGAACTATCGGCCGGCTCCAGGCATCGCGCGCTACCTCTGCGGCACGCAACCGATCGTCGCGCTGGCCGGCCTCGAATGCGGGCTCGACACCGTGCTCGCCGCCGAAGCCTTCTCGGGCGGGCAAGGCAGCATGGCGGCGCTGCGCACCAAATCACTGGCGCTGACCGATGCATTCATCGCACTCGTGGAAGCACGCTGCGCAGGCCGTTTCACGCTGGTCACGCCGCGCGATCATGCGCAGCGCGGATCGCAGGTATGCCTGGCCTTGAGCGATGGCGGACCGGGCGCGTATGCCATCGTGCAGGCGCTGATTGCGCGCGGCGTGATCGGCGATTTCCGCGCCGGCGACTCGCAGATGCCCGACATCCTCCGCTTCGGCTTCACACCCCTGTACCTCAGCTTCGAGGACGTGTGGCACTCGGTCGAACACCTCGTGCAAGTCCTGGACAGCGAGGAATGGAAGCGGCCCGAATTCAACCAGAAGCAGGCCGTGACCTGAAGATCCCCAATGAGCACAAGCACGGAACAAATCGTCCACGACGAAAAGGCGCAGCTCGATTTCAGCGCCTCGATGAGCTACACCGACTATCTGAGTCTCGACACCATCCTGAACGCGCAGCATCCGCGGTCGCCGGCGCACGACGAACTGCTCTTCATCGTGCAGCACCAGACCAGCGAACTCTGGATGAAGCTCATGCTGCACGAACTGCGCGCCGCAATCCACTGCATTGCGGAGGATGACCTGTCCAGCGCCTTCAAGATGCTGGCGCGCGTATCGCGCATCATGGAGCAGTTGGTCCACGCATGGGACGTACTCGCCACCATGACGCCGCCCGAATACAGCGCCATGCGGCCCTACCTCGGCGCCTCCAGCGGCTTTCAGAGCTGGCAGTACCGCTGCATCGAGTTCGCGCTGGGCAACAAGAACGCCGCGATGCTCAAGCCGCATTCGCACCGCCCTGAGTTGCTGGCCGAGGTGGAGGCCGCCTGGCGCGCGCCTTCTCTCTACGACGAAGCCCTGCGCCTGCTGGCGCGCCGGGGGCTCGACGTGCCGGCCGACCATCTGGAGCGCGACTGGTCGAAGCCCTACGAGTCGAGCGACGGCGTCGAGCAGGCCTGGCTGGTGGCCTATCGCGACCCGAAGAAGTATTGGGAGCTCTACCAGCTCGGCGAGGAACTCACCGACCTCGAAGATGCATTCCGCCTCTGGCGCTTCCGCCACGTGACCACGGTCGAGCGGGTGATCGGCTTCAAGCGTGGCACGGGCGGCACGGGCGGCGTAAGCTACCTGCGCAAGATGCTCGACGTGGTGCTGTTCCCGGAGATCTGGAAGCTCAGGACGGATCTCTAGGCTGCCCGCTGGCGCGAACCCGCATCCCATCACGACAAAGAGGAGACGAGATGGACAACGATTTCTTCGGCGATGAGGAGCTTGCGCATCTGCGCTCCCATGGCATTGCGCTCTTCGCGCGGCGCGTGATCTTCGACGCGCAGCCGCCGATGACGCAGGAGCAGATCGCGTCGGTGCAGGCCGTCTGCGCGGGGCCGCTTCCGCCCGAACTGCTCGCGCTGTGGCGGCTCACGGCTGGTGGCCGCGTCGACTACGACCTCCACCTGCACATGAACGGCAACGAGGAATCGGTCGGCTGGAGCGAACTGTTCTGGAACGGCAGCGACTCCTTTCACGACCTGCAAGGCTGGATCGGGCACGAGCTCGAAGGTGCGAAGGAAGCTGCCGCGGAGAGCGACGAGGCCTGGGATGGCAAGCTGACCCTGCTGCCGATCGGTGGACTCGAAGACTGCGACCGCATCTATGCGGTGGTGGAGTCAGGCGCGGACTACGGCCACGTCCTCGCGTGGAAGCAGGGCCTGCCGGCGGCCTGGGCGCACGAGATGCACGAGGACGGCATGACGACTGTCGCGCACGACCTGTGCGCCGCATTCGAGGCTCTGCATCTCGACGAGGACCCGCTGGAACCCGCAGGCGAGTACTTCACCGGGCAGACGCTGTTCGAGTATCTCGACCAGCGACACCAGGAGCACGGTCTGACCATCGAACTGATGGACAAGCTGGTCGCCTTCTATCGCCGCGCAATGGTCGACTGGCGAACTCCGCTGGCCGAAGGAACGTTGGGCCAGAACGGGCCGCTCTCGCGCATCGCGCTGCGCCATGCGGTCGCGACCGACGACGCTGAGCTGGTCGGCCGGCTGATCGCCGCCGGCGTGCCGGTCGACGGCCCGCTGCACGGCAGCGCGATTGCCACCGATCTGGCGCTGAGCCACGGCGCCCATGCCGCGGCCACTGCGCTGGTGCGCGCCGGCGCACCCGTGGCGCCCGATGCACTGGACTACATCGACAACGCCGTCTCGCCCGAGCTCGTCAGCCTGCTTCTGGCGCACGGTGCCCAACCCAGCCCCACGGCCATTGCCGAGTGCGTCGCCTGCGGCGCACCTGCGGCAGCGCGGCTGATTGCGAACGCCTATGGGCAAACCCATGACGACCTGCCGGTGGCCTATGCTACGGTCCGCGATGGATTGCTGGCTGAACTCGAATCGTCACTGATCGAAGTGCGCGAGGGCCGGCTGACGCACTACCTTGGCCTCGCAGGGCTGACCAAGCGCGTCGATCACCTGCAGAGCTTCAGCCTCTGAATTCAGGCGTCGTAGAGCCAAGGCACGTCGAGCAGGCGCCCCCCCAACAGGCGCAGCGCCGCATCGCGCCCCACGCGCACGAGTCCGGTGGCATGGAAGATTTCGCCATTGCGCCGAGCCCGTGCCTGCACCTGTGCGTTGCGCTCCCAGCGCGCAGCGGCATAGCGCGCCAGCGCAGCCGGGACTTCGGACGCATCCCCGCCGTCGAGCGCCTCCGCCAGCGCGACCGCGTCCTCGATGGCCATGCCGGCGCCCTGGGCCAGGTAAGGCAGCATGGGGTGCGCAGCATCGCCCGCCAGCGCAACTCGCTCGCCGGCCATCTCGTGCGGGCCGGTCAATGGCGGGCGATCGCTCAGCGTCCACGCTCGCCATGACGGCACCGCTTCGAGCAAAGCCTGCAGTTCGCGGCACGTGCGGCCCGTCGCGGCTTGCAACGCGCCAAGGCTCGTCGCCTGATCCCAATCGCGCGCGTCACCGACGGGCGCTGCTTCGGCGAGCACAACCACGTTGAGCGCCTCGCCACGACGCACGGGGTAGGCCACCGCGTGCAGCCGCGGTCCGAGCCAGACGCGGATCTGCGTGCTGCGCATCGATGCAGGCAATGCCGCCTGATCGACCAGTGCGCGCCATGCCGTATGGCCCGTCGCCCGGGGCGGGTCGGTGTCTTCCACCACGCGCGGGCGCACAGTGCTCCATAGGCCATCAGCGCCGATCAACGCATCGCCTTCCCAGGCGCGCGTCTCGGTACTCGATGCGCAGACCAGGTCTCCCCGTGCGACCACTTGCGTCACGCGCGCCCCGGTGGTGAGCGTGACGGCGCCGGTTCCGCGCACCGCGGCAAGCATCAGCGCATGGAGGTCCGCGCGATGGACACAGAGATAAGGTGCGGCATAGCTGTGCAGCATCGCGTTGCCGAGCGGCATCCGGGCGATTTCATGACCGCGTGTTGCACTGCGGACGACCAGCGCATCCGGCCGTGCGGCAACCCGTACCAGCGCTTCCGAGACACCAAGCGCCTGCAAGCGTCGGGTGACGTTGGGCCCGAGCTGGATACCCGCGCCGATTTCGCTGAATGCCACCGATTGTTCCAGCAGGTCGATGCGATGGCGCCGACGAGCCAGCGCCAGTGCCGTCGCGAGGCCCGCAATGCCTCCGCCTGCAATCAGGATATGAGCCGACATCGACCGCGCGCTTTCAGTGCGAGCGCGTCAGTGGCGGTTGGCCGTCTGCACCTGCCTTCGAACCCGTACCGGTCGAGCAGCTGCCGCAGCTGTCGCACGATCCGCAACCTGAGGTCTTGCCCAGCGAAGCCGCAAGTTGCCGTGCACGCTCCGCATCGACCAGCCCCGCGCGCTGCGATCCGGCTGCGAGCCTCGTCGCTGCCGCGCGGCGCCAGCTGCCCGGCATCCAGCGCCAGACGGCATAGACCGCAGCCAACGCGACGATCAGCGCTACGACGATCTGCTGTGTCATCTCATCCTCCTGTGAATGCCAGCGTCACCCGATAGGTGATCCAGCATGCAATGTAGGCGAGTGCGAACAAATAGCCAGCCATGATCCACACGTAGCGCCAGGAACCGGTTTCCCGCTTGACGGTCGCCAGCGTCGAGAGGCACTGCGGCGCAAACACGTACCAGACCAGGAGCGACAGCGCCGTGGCCAGCGACCAGCTGCCCGCGATCAACGGCTCGAGCTGGCCCGCCACGTCGTCCCCGGTGGCAGAAAGTGCGTACACCGTCCCCAAGGCGCCCACGGCGACTTCGCGCGCCGCCATGCCGGGCACCAGCGCGATCGAGATCTGCCAGTTGAAGCCGATCGGCGCAAAGATGTGTTCGAGGCCACGGCCGATCATGCCGGCGAGGCTGTGCTGAATAGCCGGCCCCGTCGCACCTTCGGGCGGCGACGGGAAGGTCGAGAGAAACCACAGCAGGATCGTGAGCGTGAGGATGATCGTGCCCACGCGCTGGATGAAAATCCAGGCCCGCTCGTAGAGACCCAGCCCGAGGTTGCGCAGGTTCGGCCAGCGGTAGGCCGGTAGTTCCATCAGCAACGGCGAATGTCGCTTCACGTCGCGGAAGCGCTTCATGACCCAGGCCACTGCCATGGCCGAAACGATGCCGAAGACGTACAGGGCGAACAGCACCACGCCCTGCAGGTTGAACACGCCGCCGACCGTGCGCGCCGGAATGAAGGCGGCGATCAGCAGCGCGTATACCGGCAGCCGCGCCGAACAGGTCATCAGCGGCGCGATCATGATCGTCGTGATCCGGTCGCGCCAGTTGCTGATGGTGCGCGTGGCCATCACGCCGGGAATCGCGCAGGCAAAGCTGGAAAGCAGCGGGATGAAGGAGCGGCCCGACAGGCCCACGGTGCCCATCACGCGGTCGAGCAGGAAGGCTGCGCGCGGCAGGTAGCCCGAGTCTTCCAGCGCAAGGATGAACAGGAACAGGATCAGGATCTGCGGCAGGAAGACGATCACCCCGCCGACGCCGGCGACGATGCCGTCGACCAACAGGCTCTGCAGCATGCCTTCGGGAATGACGCGCTTAATGAGTTCGCCGAACGCGGTGGTCGCGTCCTTGATGGCGTCCATCGGCACCTCGGCCCAGCTGAACACGGCCTGGAACATCAGGAACATCGTGACCGCGAGCACCACCATGCCCCATAGCGGGTGCATCACGACGCGATCGATGCGGTCGCTGGTGGCCAGGCTGCCGACAGGCTCTTTCACAGCGAGGCCGAGGATGCGGCGGACTTCCCGCTGGGTGCCGAGCACGTCGTCGAGGCCAGGCGCATGCCAGGGTTTCGGCGCCGCGGCGGCCACGGGCGCATCGAGCGCTTCGAGCAGCCCCTTCGCGCCGCCGCTGTGCACACCGACCGTCTCGATCACCGGCACGCCGAGTTCGCGGGAAAGCACGGCCACGTCGACCTGGATGCCCTGCTTCCTCGCCATGTCGGTCATGTTGAGCGCTACGACCATCGGCAAGCCCAGGCGCTTGGCTTCGAGCACCAGTCGCAGGTTGAGCCGCAGATTGGTGGCGTCGGTCACGCAGACGAGCAGGTCGGGCGGCGCCTCCTTGCTCTTGCCGGTGACCACGTCACGCGTGACAGCCTCGTCGGCCGACAGCGCGTTCAGGCTGTAGGCGCCCGGCAGGTCGAGCACGAAAACGCGCCGGCCCGCGGGCGTGCGCAAGGTGCCTTCCTTGCGCTCGACCGTTACGCCCGCGTAGTTGGCAACTTTCTGGCGGCTGCCCGTGAGCAGGTTGAACAGCGCCGTCTTGCCGCAGTTGGGATTGCCCAGCAGCGCGATGCGATCCGGCGGGCTCGTCGATGCGGCCGCACCGGGCTGGAAGTTCAACGTCGCCTCAACCATGGCCGATCGCTCCCGGCGTGACGCGAATCAGCGAAGCCTCATGGCGGCGCAACGCGAAGGTGGTATGGCCCAGGCGAACGGCCAAGGGCTCGCGGCCCGGGACGCCGTTCGCGACGATGCACACCGGCTCGCCCGGAACGAAACCGATTTCGGTCAGGCGGAGTACCAGTTCGCGATCCTCCGGCGCATCGGGCCGAAGCACGTCGAGCACGGTGGCCCATTGATGGTTGGGAAGCTGATGGAGGCTGATGGCGGCCAAGGCCGCGCCGGTCATTGTGGTCACCCGCGAAATCCAGATCTGCAAAATGAGAATTATTCTCGAAAACAGGGCGCAGCGGGCAACTTGGCGGCAAAGCCCCGCGGCGGAACCAAACGAGCGGACGCGGCTGCTAGCGACGGCGCGTGCCCCATGCTCGAACGACAGGTTGATGTCAAGTTGCTCAAAGTAACAACTAAAAGCAACACCTGCCTAGAATGAGAAAAAAGGTTCAGGGAGTTCAGGTGATTCATTGCAACGCTATCGGCCAGCGGCCGTCGGCACGTCCGTCCAAGTGCCGGACGTGCCTCGCGACTTCCGCGCTTCGCGGCTTCCGTCGGCTCAGTCATCCTCTTCATCCAGCAGGCCGGTCGTGAGCGCGGCTGCGATCGCACGCGCCCTGCAGGGCTGCGCTTGCCTGCCCGTCCTCGCGGCCCTGGCCGCGTGCGGAACGCCTCCGCCGTCCGATTACGGAGGCGAGTGGAGCCCCGTGAACCGTCTCCAGGACGTGACCTCGGCGATTCCGCTGTCCCCGCCCTATACGTTCCATGCCACTCCCATCGACGAGACGCTGAAGACGATGCTCAAGCGATGGGCGACGGACGCCGGCCTGAAACTCTCCTATCGGCTCGGCTCCGACTTCACCTTGTACAAGCCGGTCGCCCTTATCCGCACCGCTGACATCCAAGCGGCCACATCCGCATTGAGTGCCATCTACGCGACTCAAGGCGTGTCCGTCACCGCCGACGGCAAGCAGATCGTGGTGCGGCCCGCTTGCGAGGGAGGAGCTTGCTGATGTTCAGCCCGAGGCCCTCCACGCCGAAGATCGACGAATCCGTTGCCAAGGCCGTCGATTTCGAACTCACGATCGCAGATCTCGCCCGGCGCAGCGAGCGCCGCGCCTGGGCCGTCGCCTTCGGCGCCATCGTCATGGCGCTGGTTCTCGCGGGCGGTTACTTCTACATGCTGCCGCTGAAGGAAAAGGTGCCGTTCCTCGTCATGGCCGATGCCTACACCGGCACCAGTACCGTCGCGCGGCTCACTGACGACATCGTTAACCAGCGCATCACGACCAGCGAAGCCATCAACCGCAGCAACGTCGCTCACTTCGTGCTCGGTCGCGAATCCTATGACCTGGCGTTGACGAACCTGCGCGACTGGACCACGGTGCTGACGATGTCCTCGCCCGGCGTCGCCGCGGCCTATACGAGCCTGCACGCATCTCTCAACCCCGACAGTCCCTACAAGACCTACGGCAAGGACCGGGCAGTACGCGTGAAGATCCTGAGCATCGTGCTGATCGGCAGCGGGGCCAACGCCACGCCGAAAGGAGCGACGGTCCGATTCCAGCGCAGTCTCTACGACAAGCAAACCGGTGCGACCCGTCCGCTGGACAGCAGGATCGCGACACTGGAGTTCACCTACAAGCCCAACCTGAAGATGGACGAGCAGTATCGGATCGAGAATCCGCTCGGCTTCCAGGTCACCAGCTATCGTGTCGACAACGACTATGCCTCGGCGGCACCGGAAGAGATTTCAGTCCCGCTGCCTGTCAGCGCCGACACCAGTGCCCAGCAGTTGGACCTTGTCGTTCCGCCACCGCCGGTCCCCGAACATCGTGCAACCGTAGGGCCCACCGACGCCGTTCAGGGAGCGCGGCGCCAATGAGCCCGTCAAGCCGACTTCCTCTGGCCGCCATCGTGTGCATGGTGTCGGCCACCGCCGTGCACAACTCCGCCGCGCAGGCGGTCCAGCCCTACGAGTACCGACCCGACCGCATCTACCCGGTGCACACCGGCCTGGGCATCACCACGCAGATCGAACTGAGTCCGAACGAGAAGATCCTCGACTACAGCACCGGCTTCAGCACCGGCTGGGAGTTGACCCGGCGCGACAACGTGTTCTACCTGAAGCCCAGGAACGTCGACGTGGACACCAATATGATGATCCGCACGGAGACGCATTCCTACATCTTCGAATTGAAGGTGGTCGCCACCGACTGGAAGACGCTCGAATCCGCGCGCGCCGCCGGCGTCCAATACAAGATCAGCTTCACCTATCCGTCCGACGCGAGCTTCTCGAACGAAGCCGTCAAGGCCGCGCGGGCACCGGAACTCAGCACCTCGCTGGTCAAGGGCCGCAGCTACCACTTCGACTACGACTACGCGACCCGCGACACGGGGGCGCCTTGGCTGATCCCCACCGCCGTCTACGACGACGGACGGTTCACCTACATCCGGATGAGCGACATGAAGGAGTTCCCTACCGGGAATTTCCCGGCCATCTACATGCGCCAGATCGAGCACGGCGAGGACTCGGTAGTCAACACGACCGTCGAAGGAAACACGATCGTCGCTCATGGCACTTATCCGTATCTGGTCATTCGTCAAGACAGCAACGTCGTGGGTCTTCGAAGGAACACCGCCAAGTGAACTCGAACAACCCTCCTCCTCCCGGCCACGCTTCCGTATACGGCAACCCATACTCCGAGGGCTTCCAGCAGCAGGCCGCACCTCCCGACCTGGATGCCACGGCGCCAGAACTGAGGTCCAGCGAGATGCGGCGCATGAACCGCCGCGCATTGGGCTTCCTGGCAGGCATCGTCGTGCTGCTTGCGGCTGCAGCGCTCTGGATGTTCAACAGCGTGCTTCATCGCAATGATCGCCAACAGAAGGTGCGCGAAGAGACTGTCACCGTCCCGGCGGCGCCCAAGGCGCAGATGCCATCACTCCTTCCACGTCACGTCGAGGCGATCTCACTCGCACCGCCGCTGCCGGTGCTCCCTGCGCAACCGCCGCAACCCCTGCTCCCGCCGACAGCACGGGTCCCCCGTCAACCCACCTTGATGGAGCGTCGAATGATGTCCGCCGATACCGCAGCCGTGGTCGGCGTGGCCAACGGCAATGCCCGGCCGCCTGCCCCTGGCGCTCAACCCTTTGCAGGCCCGTTCGGCGCCGCAGGGCAGGAACAAGAAGTCCCTCCCAATAGCGCGTATTCGTCGAAACCTCTGGCGCAGACATCCAGTGCCCAGCCGCTCGTCCATCCCGACACGCTGATGTTGCGCGGGACCTATATCCGGTGTGTCCTCGAAACCCACATCGTCACCGACATCCCCGGATTCACCTCGTGCATCGTCACCGAGCCCGTCTACTCCTTCAGTGGCAAGCGGCTGCTCTTGCCCAAGGGCTCCAAGGTGCTCGGCAAGTACGACACCGAGCCGAACGGGCCTCGCGTGGCGGTCGTCTGGGATCGCATCGTCACACCCACCGGCATCGACGTGAACATGGCCAGTCCCGGCGTGGACAGCCTCGGCGGCGCAGGCCATCCGGGCTACCTCGACGAGCATTGGGGCGCACGGATCGGCTCGGCCATGCTGATCAGCCTGTTCAGCGATGCGTTCAAGTACGCCGCCGCCGAGCATGGCCCGAGCGGCACCACCGTCGGCGCTGGAGGTGTCGTGGTGCAGTCGCCCTACGAGAGCAACACGGCGCAGACGCTGCAGAACATTGCCAACCAGGCCGTCCGGCGTGGCGCCAATCGACCGGCCACCGTGACCATCCACCAGGGGACCGTGGTGAGCGTCTATGTCGCCAAGGACGTGGATTTCAGCGGCGTGGTCGCCCGCTACTGACCCGACGCCATGACCGACGAACTCGTCGCCTCCGTCTCGAACGAATTCCTGGCGTACCAGTACGAAGTGCTGGGCATCCAGGGCTACATGGTCTCGTCCGAGATCACCGAGATCTGCATCAACCGGCCCGGCGCGCTCTATCTGGAAGGCCGTGATGGTTGGCGAAAGGTGGAAGTACCCGGCCTGACCTTCGCGCGCGCCCTGCAGTTCTGCACCGCCGTCGTCAACGAGAGCAACACCGGCCAGCGCATCACCGATGCCAATCCGGTGGTGTCGCTGACCTTTCCCACGGGCCAGCGCGCGCAATTCGTCATTCCACCGGCCTGCGAAACAGGCCATCTGTCGATCACGATCCGCTTGCCATCGAAGCAGACGAAAACCCTGGCCCAGTACCAGGAGGACGGCTTCTTCGACCAGATCCTCGAAGACTCGACCGGCATCGGCGAGCATGACCGCATGCTGCTGGACCTGCGCGCGACACACCGTTACGCCGACTTCTTCCGCCAGGCCGTGCTCCTCAAGAAGAACATCGTGGTCTCCGGCGCCACCGGCAGTGGCAAGACCACCTTCATGAAGTCGCTGGTGCATCACATCCCGGCCGACGAGCGGCTGGTCACCATCGAAGACGCGCGCGAGCTGTTCATCGACCAGCCCAACGCAGCGCACCTTCTTTACTCGAAGGGCGGCCAGAGCACCAGCAACGTCACGGCCAAGAGCTGCATGGAAGCCTGCCTGCGCATGAAGCCGGACCGCATCATCCTGGCGGAGTTGCGGGGCGACGAATCGTTCTACTTCATCCGCAACTGCGCCTCTGGCCATCCCGGCTCCATCACCAGTTGCCACGCCGGCAGCACCGAGCAGACCTGGGATCAGCTGGCGCTCATGGTGAAGGCATCATCCGAAGGCGCGGGACTGGAGTTCGCCACCATCAAACGGCTGCTGATGATGACGATCGACATCGTGGTGCACATCAGGGCGCATGCCGGCAGTCGCTACATCACCGGTATCGACTTCAGCCCGGGCCGGCGATTCCCCCCGGACATCGCCTAGCCAGTGGCAGAACGAACAAACAAAAAGGGAGATCGCGTCGTGCTACCGGGAATCGAATTGATGGGATGCCAGGACCTCGCAGTTCCGGCGGCGGTGATGCGCCACGTCGTCCATGTCGAGTCCGGCGCCAACCCCTACGCGATTGGCGTCGTCGGCGGGCGGTTGGAGCGCCAGCCGAAGACGCTGGACGAAGCCCTGGCGACCGCGCGCATGCTCGAAGCCAAGGGGTACAACTTTTCCCTCGGCATGGCCCAGGTCAACCGAGCCAACCTCGGCAAATACGGACTCAATACGCACGAGAAGGCCTTCGATGCTTGCTCGAACCTCGCGGCCGGCGCCCGTATCCTGGCCGACTGCTACGCCAGTGCCCAGGGAGACTGGGGCAAGGCGTTCAGTTGCTACTACTCGGGCAACTTCGTGACCGGCTTCCAGCACGGCTATGTGCAGAAGGTCTACGACTCGATCAGCCGCGGCCGCGCGATCACCGGCATCTCCGCCGCGCCGGCAGCCGCTGCCAAGCCGGCGTCCGGGTCTACCGACCGGATTGCCATGCGCAGCGTACCGGTCAATGCAGTGCCCGCCATTGCGCCTGCAGGCCTCGTGGCCGAAGCGCCTTCCGGCGCCCGACCGGGCGTCTTCGTACCGCAAGTGCGTGGCCCGGGCGATCCACCCGCCCCGACAAGCACTACCGATCAGGCCAACCTGCGCAAAGGAACCGGCGATGGCGCCTTTGTCTTCTGAGCACCGAGGCGAACCAATGCGCCCGCCGTGAACTTCGCCGCCTGACAAGCGCGCTGCGAAAGCGGTACGCGCCGACTTTTCATTCAAACAGAGAGGAAACCCAAAAATGCAAACACAACAACGCACCTTCACCCCTGCACACCCGTTCGAACGCGCCTGCCTGCGTACCCTCTTCCAGACCACATTGGCCGCAGCACTCCTGCTGCCCGGTCTGGCCATGGCCCAGGTCGGCGGCAGCAGCGACGCACTCGGCACCACCTGCGGGTTCCTCGGCAGCATCCTGAGCATCCTGAATGCCGCATCGATCGTGGTCGTCACCATCGCGGTCATCTTTTCCGGCTACCAGATCGCCTTCGCGCACAAGCGCATTTCCGACGTCGCCCCCATCATGATCGGCGCCATCCTGATCGGCGCGGCGAGCCAGATCGCCAAGATGTTTCTTTCCGGTAGCGCTGGCGGCAATGCTTGTGCTTCCTCCACCTCCAGCATCTGGACGCCCGCCATGGATCACCTGGCCTCTGCTGCCCAACTCCTGGTCCAGCATGCATAAGAACGCGATGTTCCGCGGCTGCACACGCCCGCCCATGTTCCTGGGCGTGCCTTACGTGCCCTTCTTCCTGGGCGCGGGCGGATGCATGTTGCTGGCGATGTACTTCAACCTGTTCTACCTGCTGTTGATCCCGCCGGTGATCTTCGTCATGCGCCAGATGGCGCGCCGCGACGAAATGATCTTTCGGCTACTGGGACTGCGGCTGCAGTTCCGCCTCCGCGCGCGGAACATCCAGCAGCACGACGGCATGTGGGTCTTCACGCCCAACAGCTACCGCGGCCAGTCCAAGGTCAACAGCTAGCGGACGCAGGGCATGTCGAAACCTCCCTTCAGTCCCGATACAGCCATCGGCGAGTTCATCTGTCTGTCCACCCATGTCTCGCCCACGGTTGTCAAGACCACCGGCGGCGACTACCTCCTGACCTGGCGCCTGGAGGGGCTGCCGTTCGTGGGACGCGAAGAGTGGGAACTCGAGCATCGTCACAACACATTCAACCGGATGCTGCAGACGCTGCGCGCGCCGGATTTCGTCAACGTGGCCTTCTGGGCGCACGACCTGCGCCGCCGTCGTGCGATCAATGGCACAAGTCAGTTCGACCAGGCGTTCAACCAGTCGCTGTCGGATGCCTACTTCAGCGCGCTGTCGGCGCAGAAGCTCATGCAGAACGAGCTCTACCTCACCATGATGTATCGACCGGTGGTCGGAGGTAAGCGCTTCGTCGAGAAATCGAGCGACCTCTCCAGGCTCGAAGCGGAACAGCAGCAGGCCATCAACAAGGTGCACGAACTGGCCGGCAACGTCGAAGCCGTGTTGAAGGACTACGCACCCACCCGCCTCGGCATGTACGAAGCTGCCAACGGAATCGTCTTCTCCGAGACGCTCGAATTCTTCGGCTACCTGCTGAATCACATCGACGAACCGGTGCCGGTGCTGCAGGCGCCGGTGTATCGCTACCTGGCCGTCAGCCGGCAGCGCTTCTCAGCCAAGACCGGCGACTTCGTCCTCACCACGCCTACGAGCGTCAACCACTTCGGCGCCATCCTCAACATCAAGGAGTATCCCGACGGCACCTACCCGGGCATCCTCAACGGGCTCAAGTACCTGGATTTCGAGTACGTCATCACGCACTCCTTCAGCCCCATGGGCCGGCACGACGCGCTCAATGCGCTCGAGCGCACCAAGGGCATGATGATTTCCTCCGGTGACAAGGCCGTCAGCCAGATCATCGAGATGGACCATGCCATGGACCAGCTCTCCTCCGGCAACTTCGTGCTGGGCGAATACCACTTCACCATGGCCGTCTACGCGCCGGACCAGCCGACGCTGACCCAGCACATCGCCACCGCCCGGGCCGAGCTATCCAACGCAGGCTTCGTTTCGGTGAAAGAAGACCTGGCCGTCACGGCAGCGTTCTACGCGCAGTTCCCCGGCAACTGGAAGTTCCGCACTCGCCTCGCGAACGTCAGCTCGCTGAACTTCCTGGGCCTGTCGCCACTGCACAACTTCGCCACCGGCAAGAAGAACAACAACCCATGGGATGACTGCGTCACGACCTTGCAGACGACCAACGGCCAGCCGTACTACTTCAACTTCCACGCTACCCATCCCGGCGAGAACTCGCTGGGCGAAAAGGCCATTGCCAACACCATGGTGATCGGCAAGTCAGGCACCGGCAAGACCGCACTCATCAACTTCCTGCTCAGCCAAGTGCAGAAGCTCAAGCCTTCGCCGACCATCTTCTTCTTCGACAAGGACCGTGGCGCGGAGATCTTCGTGCGTGCGTGAGGTGGCAACTACCTCGCGCTGGAGAACGGCATGCCCACCGGCTTCAACCCCTTCCATTGCGAGCGCACGGAAGCCAGCGTGCAGTTCCTCTCCGATCTCACCAAGGTGCTGGCCGGCAAGGCCGTCTACAGCTCGCGAGAAGAGGACGAGATCTTCCGCGCGGTGGAAAGCATGCTCGACACGCCAGTGCATCTGCGCAGCATGACCAACTTCCAGAAGAGCCTGCCCAACATGGGCGACGACGGAGTCTTCATCCGCCTGCGCAAATGGACCGCAGGCAACGCGCTGGGCTGGGTGTTCGACAACCCGGTCGACACCATCGACCTGGAGCGCGCCAACATCATCGGATTCGACTACACCGAGATCATCGACAACCCCGAAGTGCGGGTGCCGGTTATCAACTACCTGCTGCATCGTCTCGAGGCATTGATCGACGGCCGACGACTGATCTACGTCATGGACGAGTTCTGGAAGATCCTCGACGGTCAGGGCGGGCTCAAGGAGTTCGCGAAGAACAAGCAGAAGACCATTCGCAAGCAGAACGGCCTCGGCATCTTCGCCACGCAGAGCCCGGAAGACGCGCTGGCCAGCGACATCGCCGCTTCGCTGATCGAGCAGACGGCGACCATGATCCTGCTGCCCAACCCCAACGCGAGTCGCGAAGACTATATCGATGGACTGAAGCTCACCGAGTCCGAATACCAAGTGGTGGTCAGTCTTGATGAGCGCTCGCGCCGATTTCTTGTCAAGCAGGGACACATGTCATCGGTGTGCCAGCTCGACCTGCGCGGGATGGACGATGCGTTGGCGGTCATTTCTGCGTCGACGGACAACACTGAAATCATGCATGAGGTGCTGCGCGAACGTGCAACTGCCGAAGGCGTGGCCGTGGACGACTTGCGGCCCGAACAGTGGCTGCAGACTTTCTACGAACGCCGCAAAGGCAGCGGCAAACAAAAGCCGGCAAACCCGGCGCGCGACACACGTCCGGTAACTGCGCACTGAGAGTTTCCATGAACCGACGACCAAGGATCACGCTCATGAATAAGACCCGACACCATGTGTCTCTACGCAAAGCCGCCTCCACCTCGGCCCTCGTGCTGGCCAGCATTCTGTTCACCGGTCCGGCCAGAGCGCAATTGGCAACTTTCGACTTCGCTGCCCTCGGCCAGGCAATCGCGCAATATTCCGCCCAGGCTTCGGAATACGCAGAGCAGGCGCAGCGCTGGGCCGAAACCGTACAGCAGTACCAGAAGCAAGTCGCGCACTATCAGCAGATGATCGCCAAGGTCGCGAGACTCGACTTCTCGGTCCAGCCCACGAACACCCTAACCCCCATCACCGACATCTCGGGCATGGTCGCTCAGGCTTGCCCTGGGGCTGGCAACAGCGTCACGGATACCGCCTTGAGCATCGTAGGGCTCTCTTCGCTGGACCTGAATGGCAATCTCGCAGTCAGGCAACGAACGATTTGCCAGCAGATCACACTCCTGCAGATCGACAAATACAACGAGACCGCCAAGATGCTCGAACGCATGAGCCAATACAGTTCCCTGCTTCAGAAAATCGATCAACACCGCGATCTTGTCCAGGGAATCAGTTCCGTCGGAGATCTCCAGGCCAACACCAATGAAGCCGTGCGCAATGCCAACAAACTCGCGAAGGAAATGAGTGACTGGCAAGCACTCATGGCAGCCAAAGATGCCGCGATCCACGCACTTCAAGCGCAGCAAACCACCGTGGCCAAGGTCCGCTTGAAAGGCAGCCCCAAAACCGTCCTGGGCGAGATCGTTCAAGCAGGCGCTTTTGCAGCCGCATTCAACTAGGCGCAGCCACGATGACCACCAGTATTGGCGATTTCGTCTATTTCGCACTGATCTACAAATGGCTTAGTGAACGGATTGCGCAATTCGGCAGCGATGTCATGGCTCGTACCATGGTGTGGGTCAGCGCAATGGCAATGATCCTTGTCACGCTCTGGGTGCTGATCCAGGGCTACCGCATGATCACCGGCCAGTCGCGCGAGCCGATGATGGCCATAGTGTCGAGCATGGGCAAAATCGCGGTGGTCGTCTCCGTGGCCTCCACCATGTCCCTGGGCAGCATCCAGCTGCAGGACTTCTTCACCAGCGGGCTGGCGCGCGAGATCAGCCGTCTCGTCACCGGCTCGGACAGTTCGCCCGCCAGCATCATCGACAAGAATCTGGCCTACACCCAGTTGGCCATGGGCGCCATCGATGCCGTGTATGTGCCTATAGGCGATCTCGCCACCGCAGACGAGAAGGCACGCACGATGCTGATCGCCACGCTGGGCACGGCAGGCCCGGCCATGGCCGCGGGCGCCATGCTGCTGCTCTATCAACTGGCCATGGCGCTGTTCATCGGCTTCGGGCCGCTATTCATCCTGTGCCTGATCTTCGATCAGACCAAGGAGTTGTTCCGCCGCTGGCTGATGCACGGCCTGGGCACGCTGTTCTCGCTGGCGGTGCTCAACTTCGTGGTCTCCCTGGTGCTGGAGATGACGCTGCGCGTCGCCGGCGCACTCTGGGGCACCGAAGTCATCTCCCGCATCACGGGTCAGGGCGCCGAGGGCTTCTCCAGCCAGGCCATGCAGCAAGGCGGCGTCGGACTGCTGATGACCGCACTGATCATCTCTACGCCTCCTATGGCTGCGATGTTCTTCAACGGGACGATGGGCAACTTCATGTTCCAGTCGGCCTTCAGTGGTGGAGGGGGTGCCCGCATGGGCTCGCAGGGGCAATTGATGCAGGGTGGGGGATATGGGGGGAATGCGCCGCCAACCAACACGCAACAATTGAATGCGGGAGACAAAGGCGTCGATACCAGTCGGCTCAACTCTGCATCTCATCGCAGCAACGGCGTCACGGCACCGTCGGACACAGTCAAGCCTTATCAGGGCGGGCCGGGCGTGCGCGCATGAAGCCCCGGTTTTTGTTAGCTCTACTCCTGGGCCTGTCGAGCTTGAGAATTACCGCGCATGCGGAGGGCGGATGCCCACCGGGATGGATGCCATACAGCAGCACCAATATCAGCTCATGCGGTCTTATTCCTGGCTACAACAACCCGCAACAGCAGGCGGCACCGCAACCTACGCCGCCACGGTGGGCGGATCGGTGGGGAGCTGTTGTCGCCGACATACCAAGAGGAGTTGTGGGCGCCTCCGCCAATATGTTCAATCGGCAAGCGGCCGAGCAATCGGCCATGGCCGATTGCTCGGCCCAGGACGGTAAGAATTGCAAGCTCGAAACCTGGTACAGCAATGGCTGCGTTGTATTGGTCGTGGGTGACGGGGGATACAACGTCACTGCTGAGGCCACCCTAGATCGGGCCACAGCATTGGGTACGAAATTTTGTACCGACGCCAAACGCACCAACTGCCACGTCTACTACTCTGCCTGCAGTCCGCCAGTACGAATTCAATAGACCAAAAGAACGATATGAGGTCACATCTTTCCGACGTCTTGTTCACACTCCTAGCGCTCTCCACGTTGGCATGCCATTCATCCATGAAAACACCCGACATCAAGCAGAATCCGCATCCGAAGATGCGCTATGAAATCACTCTGACCATTCAGGATGCGCCAGGGCCGTTCGAGTCGGTGGAGGGGTATGTCTATTACGAAGTGACGAATAAGGAATGCTCGCCGGAAAACCCGATCAGTGGCACGTGGGGCCAGCGACCAACCGCGAGCATTCCACTTGTCTTCACCCCAATAGCTGACGGCGTCTACACCGGCACGGTGTATCTCGACCTGTTGCAGGACGAGGATTATTTTGGACTCGGAGTGTGTCATTGGAAATTTGGCACGGCAGGAGCATCGCTAAAAGCCAAAGAAGTAGGGTTCACCCCGGGAATTTCCTCGGCCAGTATTGCTACGGGTCGGTCAGAGACAACGTATTTCTCCAGAGAACACTATGTCGACACCACCGCCAAGGGCATGTCTTTCGGCGGTGTTCCTCTATCGGCCTGGATCACCAAACAGCCAGATAGATTCTTCTCTGCGACGTTGATCGCCAAGGAGCAACTCGAATGACCATCGGTACTCATGAGCATGCGGTCTTGGCAAACGACACCTATGGGGATCGCTCTAAGAACTTAGGCAAAGACCCCGTCCCCATCGATGGCGTCAACTACAAGGTTCTGGCTGTCGTTGATCGACCCTCCGGCTACCAAGGCACAGCCTACCAACGCGTTGACACCGGCGAATTCATCATCGCCCATCGCGGCACCGAGTCGATCAACGACGGCATCACCGACATCGGCATGGCGCTCAGAGGCCGCAGTAACCAACTCGATGACGCGCTGGCATTTACCAAACACGCCGTGGAGCTGGCAAGGAAAACCGAGTCCAACTATCCCCACTCCATCGCCATCAGCATCACCGGTCATTCCCTGGGCGGCACCTTGGCCGAGATCACCGCGGCCAAGTACGACCTGCCCGCCGAGACGTTCAATGCCTATGGCCCCACCAACCTGAAGAATCTCAAGGACTACGGCGTCAATATGCATGGCCAGTATCCGAACATTGTCAATCACGTGCGCGCCACTGATGTGGTCGGCGCGGGCAGTGCTCATCTCGGCGAGGTTCACACGTATGCCGCGCCGCAAGATATCGAGAATCTGAGGCGCGGGCGCTATCTCGAATCGGGGTCTTTGTACCTGCCCACCAATCCGCTGCTGACCGCCGATCTGTCGGCGCACAAGATGGGCAACTTCCTGCCGAACAACGATGTTATTGGCGAGTCGGTCCTCTCACCGGTGAACGAGGCAAGAGCACGCGCATATCACGGCGCGATTGCGCACTACCGTCGGGATGTGGTTCAGGGACGCATTGACCTGGCGGCGATCGCCCATCGCGCGCCTTCGCCATTGCACCAATTCAATCCGCTCGACACCGGTGTCAAGCTCAAGGCGCAAGCATTGGATGCGGGGGTGACCATGGGCGGGCATGCGGTGGCCGACGGGGTGGTGCAAGCGGGGCGTGCGGCAGTTCAAGGCGCGAAAATCGTCGGCGATGGCGCTTCACGCACCTATAGCTCGCTCACTGGCTCCCTGTTCGGCAGCAAGCAAGCAACTCCATCCCCGTCGCCTCCTCTGAATCAACCGGCCCACCCCGCCCATGCGCTGTTCAAGCAGGCCCAGGTCGGCGTACACAAGATGGATGCCGATGTTGGCCGCGCACCCGATCCGCGCAGCGACCAACTGGCCGCCTGCCTTGTGGTGGCCGCACGCAGCGATGGGATGAACCGCATCGACCATGTGTCGCTGAGCACCGACGCCTCCAAGGTGTTCGCAGTGCAGGGTGCGTTGAATTCGCCGCTCAAGCAGATCACGAGTGTGCCGACGGTGAAGTCACTCAATACGCCGATTGCGCAAAGCAGTGCCACTTTGCAGCAGGCTATGCAACACAAAGCGCAGGACCATCAGGTGCCATCGCAGGTCCAGCAGCAAGATCGCCAGCAAGCGCAGCGCCATGCAGGTCCGGCAATGTCCATGTAGTCCGATGGCGATGCATTGCACCATTCAGGGCTACCGCATGATCACCGGCCAGTCGCGCGAGCCGATGATGGCCATGGTGTCGAACATGGGAAGGATCGCGGTGGTCATTTCTCTGGCCTCCTCCATGTCCCTGGGCGGCATCCAGCTGCAGGACTTCTTCACCAACGGGCTGGCGCGCGAAATCAGCCGTCTCGTCACCGGCTCGAACAGTTCGCCCGCCAGCATCATCGACAAGAATCTGGCCTACACCCAGTTGGCCATAGGCGCCATCGATGCCGTGTATGTGCCTACAGGCGATCCCGCCACCGCCGACGCGAAGGCGTCCGACTGCTGATGACTGCGCTGATCATCTCTACGCCTCCTATGGCTGCGGTGTTCTTCAATGGAACGATGGGCAACTTCATGTTCCAGTCGGCATACAACAATCCAAGCGCTCCAGCTCGCATGGGGTCGCAGGGGGAACTGATGCACGGTGGTTTCACCGGCGGGAACGCGCAACCGAAGTCCAGTCCAGGGCAATCAAGCGGAGGCAGTCAAGGAAATCCGGGAGCCCTCACTAACCCACGTCCACTCGGCACAGCCAACACGGCATCACCAGACATGATCAAACGCTATGAAGGACCGGAGACGCGTGTATGAAGCACTTGGCAATGTTGAGTCTGTTGCTGGGCCTGCTCGGTACTAGTGTCGCCGCGCATTCAGAGGGAGGATGCCCACCAGGGTGGATGCCTTACAGCAGCACAAGTATGAGTTCATGCGGTTTCATTCCTGGCTACAACCAGAAGCGAGCGGCACCTCAACCTACGCCACCGCAGTGGGCAGATCGATGGGGGGCAATTGCGACGGATGCGTCGCGCGGCGCCGTGGGGGAAGCCAAGGACTTTCCAAGTCGACAGGCGGCCGAGCAGTCAGTCATCGCCGACTGCCGAGCCAAAGGCGGCACCGATTGCAAGCTCCAAGTTTCTTACGTCAACGGTTGTGGTGCCTTGGTCGTGGGTGATACCGCATTCGTCGCTGATTGGGGCATCACCCAAGAGGATGCCGCTCAAAAAAGCCTTCGCGTCTGTAGTGCGGACACCACCAACTGCCACGTCTATTTCACCACCTGCAGTCCGGCAGTACGGTTTCGCTGAAAAGCGCATGCAGCTATACACCAAGGATTCGATAGCCGCGCAACCATGACACGCCTCGTTGTCCTCCTCGCCATCTTTCTCGCCATCACCACTACCGCCTGTGGATCGACCGTGAAAACACTTGACATCAAGCAGAATCCGCATCCGAAGATGCGCTACCAGATCACGCTGACGATTCACGACGCCCCAGGGCAGTTCGAGTCAGTCACTGGACACGTGCAATACGCGATCACAAATGAGCGATGCGCACCAGAGAACCCGGTCGCAGGCGTGTATCTCCCACCACCAAACCAATACATCCCTTTCGTTGTCACACAAGTGGCTGACAACACCTATACCGGCACGGTGTATCTCGACCTGCTGCAAGACGAGGATTACTTCGGAAAAGGCGTATGTCATTGGGCGCTGGCTCATGCCGGCATGGACTTGAAGGCCAAGGAAACGGCATTCGGAACAAGCATCTCATTGAGAGACATCGTGGCGCAAAAACCGTCTACGGAATATCTCTCCAGGACAACCTACTTTGACACTTTGCCTGCCGATCGCCGTGAGACTGGAATACCGGTTGGAACGCCGGCTTCTGAGTACGCGCACAAGAATCCTCAGAGATTCTTCTCCGCCACGCTGACGGCCAAGGAGCACCTCGAATGACCACCGGCACTTATGAGCATGCGGTTTTGGCAAGCGACGCCTACAAGGATCGTTCGAGCGATGTCGACAAGGACCCCGTCACAATCTATGGCGTCGACTACAGGATTCTCGACGTTGCCGATCGATCTTCCGGCTACCAAGGCACGGTCTACCAGCGCGTCGATACGGGCGAAGTCATCATCGCCCATCGCGGCACCGAGTCGATGAAAGATGGCATCACCGACGCCGGCATGGCACTCAATGGCCGCAACAACCAACTCGGCGACGCAATGGCGTTCACTCAGCGCGCCGTTGAAAAGGCTAAGGGAAGCGAAGCGAAACTGGGGCGACCTGTCGGAATCACCATTACTGGCCACTCGCTAGGCGGCACCCTCGCGGAGATCACCGCCGCACGCTATGGCGTGCCAGCGGAGACCTTCAACGCTTACGGCCCCGCCAGGCTGAAGAACCTCAAGGAGTACGGCGTCAATGTGCATGGCCATTATCCGAACATCGTCAATCACGTGTGCGCCACAGATGTGGTCGGAGCGGGCAGCTCCCATTTCGGAGAGGTTCATACGTATGCAACGCCGCAAGATATCGAGAGCCTTAGGCGTGGGCGCTATCTCGAGGCGGCGTCGCTGCACCTACCAACAAACCCACTACTCACCGCCGATCTCTCAGCGCACAAGATGGGCAACTTCCTCCCTCACAACGAGATCACCGGAGCCTCCATCATCACGCCAGTAAACGAGGCACGGGCGCGTGCCTATCGGGGAGCCATCGAACACTATCGGCAGGACGTGGCGCAGAGCGGCATCGATCTGGCGACAGTGGCCCATCGCGCTCCGTCGCCGCTGCATCAGCTCAATCCGCTGGATCCCGGCGTCAAGATCAGATGGCAGGCGATAGACGCCGGAACTGTGATGGGTGCGGCTGCCGTGGTGGATGGTGTCACGCAAGTAGGTCACGCAGCAGCATGCGGAGTGAAAGTCGCCAGCGACGGCGCTTCGCGTGGCTACAACTCGCTCACCGGCACCTTGTTCGGGAGCAAGACCGCCGCGTCAACCACCTCACCGAGCATGGATCAACCGACCCATCCCGATCACGCGCTTTTCAAGCAGGCGCAGGCCGGCGTCCACACCATCGATGCCCAGAATGGCCGCCCGTCCGACGAGCGCAGCCACAGCCTCGCAGCCGCCCTTGTGGTGGCCGCGCGCAGGGATGGCCTGAGCCGCATCGATCATGTGGCTCTGAGTACCGATGCCTCCAAGGTGTTCGCTGTGCAAGGTGCATTGGACTCGCCGCTCAAACAGATCACCAGCGTGCCGACGGTGAAGGCACTCAATACGCCGATCGCTCAGAGCGACCAAGCCCTCGATGCATCCATGCAGCGAAACCCATCGGAGCAATGGCCGCAGAAACAGGTCCGGCATCCAGAACCGCCACAGGCACATCGAAACGCCGGACCGGCCGCGACGATGTGAGGCAGCTTTTTCACTTTAGCCTTCACAATGAATACTCCCTTCACTTCTCCTTGCGCGCTCGTGCTGTGCTTGGCACTGGCCGGCTGCAATACATCGGAAGGCACGTCATCGACGCCGGCGTCGGCGTCCGCAACAACTCCCTCCGCCTCAGCACCCGCTCCGGCAACGCCCCAAGCTTCCGGCCCGAGCGAACTGCGCGCCCTCGAAGTCAACGGCGCCAGGGTCCTCAGTTCCCAGTTCGGCGACTTGAACGGCGACGGCCGATCAGACGCACTTGTCGTTGTCGATCCGGCCAGCGAAGGCCAGGCAGCGGGCAAAGGCCCATCACGAACCGTTCTGCTGCTGATTCGCGATGCCGACGGGCACCTTCAAAGGGTGGCGCAGAACGATCGGATCATTCCTTGCGAGCGGTGCGGGGGCCTGGCGGGCGATCCCTTTGGCTACGCGCGCATTGACAAAGAGGGGTTCACCTTGGTGACCGAAGGTGGCTCTCGCGAGCGCTGGGGGAACGAGTTCACCTTCAAGTTCGCGACCGAGCAAGAAGCCTGGATTCTCGAAGTGGTCCGGCGAGGAGTCCGAGACACGGCGACAGGCGCCACGAGAAAGTTCACCCTGACCGCGAAGCAACTGGGGAAGGTGAAGTTCGAAGACTTCGATCCGTCGACCTTGCCGTCGGCGAGATTGCCCTGATCGCGCCCCTGCTTTGAAGCAGAGAGCCATCTTTTTATCAGAAGACTAGAAATGGGAGCAGAACATGACTAGAGATCGCGAAACCCAAGTATTGATGGCCGCCATGTCAGCGGGGGTCAAATCCCCAAAGGAACTGGCCAATTTCATGGCGCAGGTGACCCACGAATCTTCGGACCTTAAACGCCTGGAAGAGGGCTTTCGCTACACGAAGGGCATTTCCCAGATCCCCGTGGAATCGGCCTTGAGGGAAGGCTCGAAGGCTCTGGAGGCCGCTCGACTCGAAGCGCTGCGCGGCAACCCGGAAAGGCTGGCCGATCTGATGTACGGCGGCAGGATGGGAAACAGCGATACCGGTGACGGCTTCAAGTACCGCGGTCGCGGCTACATCCAGTTGACGGGGAAGAACGGCTACCGCGAAGCGGGCGATGCGTTGGGACTCGATCTTGTCAAGGATCCAGATCTGGCCGCCGATCCAGGCAATGCCGCGAAGATCGCGGCTTGGTACTGGAACAAGAATGTGCATCGCGTCGCTCCGGAGAACGTCATCAAGGCGACTCACGTCATCAACAACGGCGAGAACGGCTTAAAGGACCGCAAGGCCCGCTTCGCCCAGTGGGAGCAAAGACTGACTCCCGAAGTTTTTGCGCATCTCGCTCAAGGCGAAACGAGGCTCACGGAACTGGCCGAGAAGCATCCTCAGTCAAAGGCTGCACCTCATCAAGCTGAAGTCGCATTTCGCCAAGGCGCCCACGGTCATGCCGTGGTCGAATTGCAAGCCCAACTCAAGGCATTGGGCTACACCGATGCACATGGAAGAACGCTTCAGGCAGACGGCCACTTCGGCGCCAACACGCGTCACGCCGTCGAAGCCTTCCAACGCGATAGCGGACTGCCCGTGAATGGCATCGCCGCGCGTCACACCTTGAGCGGTATTCACGAGGCGAACCCGCCGCAGACGACAGCCCGGACCACGGCCTGCCTCAACGACGCCTCCCACGCAGACCACGCGCTGTTCAAGCAGGCGCAACGTGGCGTTCATGAAATGGATGCCAAGGCCGGCCGAACGCCTGATCAACGCAGCGACAACCTGGCCGCAGCGTTGGTGGTCGCAGCGCGCAGCGACGGCATGAGCCGCATCGACCACGTGTCGCTGGGCACCGACGCCTCCAAGGTATTCGCGGTGCAAGGTGCATTGAACTCGCCGTTCAAGCAGATAACCAGCGTCCCGACGGTCGAGTCGCTCAACACGCCCGTCGCTCAAAGCACACAAGCCTGGGATCGAGCCATGCAACAAGCGACATCCCAACGCCTGGAGCAGCATGCTTCACAACCGACGCATCAGACGCCGCGCCAGCAAGCTCAGCCCTCACTGGCGCAAGGCCACTGAGGCCGAGCACGGCACTCCTCAGGCGACGATTTCGTGAACAAGGCCAAATGGTATGGGGCAATCGGTCTGACCTTGATTGCTCTTGTTGCAGGCAACTATCTTGCTGGATTCAGCATTCTTCTACTGCTCCGGCTCGGCGCGGATTCCCTCCAATGGGACACCTACCTGGGCTACCTTCGGGCATTGGACCTTCCACAGGTGCAGCCGTACGCCAGCCGCATCCAATGGGCTGGCTACGTCGGATTTGGGCTGCCAATCGCACTAGGGTTCGCTTTGCTGTTCTTGCTCGCTAGAACGAAGGCACCCTCGATCCACGGCGATGCCCGCCTCGCAAACGCAGGCGACCTGAGCAAGGCCGGCATGTTCAAGCCATCGAGCGACGGCATCCTCGTCGGCAAGTTCAAAGGCGACCTCGTCCGATTGAGCGGCCAGCAGTTCGCGATCCTGGCCGCGCCGACGCGCTCCGGCAAAGGCGTGGGTGTGGTCATCCCCAATCTGCTGGAGTACCAGGAATCGATGGTCGTCCTGGACATCAAGCAGGAGAACTATGAACTCACAAGCGGTTGGCGCGCCAGCCAAGGGCAGCAGGTATTCCTGTTCAACCCTTTCGCGGAAGACCGGCGATCGCACCGTTGGAACCCGCTGAGCTACGTGTCGAATGACCCCGCCTTCCGTGTCTCCGACGTGATGAGCATCGCGGCGATGCTCTACCCGGAAGGTTCCGATGATCAGAAGTTCTGGGTCAGCCAGGCCCGAAATGCCTTCATGGCCTTCACGCTGTATCTGTTCGAGAAATGGGAGCACGACGAGGCGAACGCGCTGACCGAGGAAATTCGGGACGCGCGAACGCTCGGCAATGTCTACCGTTTGTCGTCAGGCGACGGAAGCGATCTGCGCGAGTTCTACCAAGGCCTCGCCGGCAAGGCATTCCTGAGCGGACATGCGCGATCCGCCTTCGCGAACCTGCTGTCGCAGGCAAACGAAACCTTTGCGTCGATCCTCGGCTCCTTCAAGGAGCCTCTCAACGCCTGGATCAACCCGGTCCTGGACGCAGCGACCAGTGCGGACGACTTCCTCCTGACCGATGTCCGGCGCAAGAAGATGACGATCTACATCGGCATCCAGCCCAACAAGCTGGCTGAAGGCCGATTGATCGTGAATCTCTTCTTCAGCCAGCTGATCAATGTCAACACCCGGGAGTTGCCGCAGAACAACCCCAGCCTGAAGCATCAATGTTTGCTGCTGATGGACGAGTTCACCTCCATCGGCAAGGTGGACATCATTGCCAAGGCGGTGTCATACATGGCCGGCTACAACATCCGGCTACTGCCCATCATCCAGAGCGTGGCGCAGCTCGATGCCACCTACGGCAAGGAAGTCGCCCGCACCCTCATCACCAACCATGCCTTGCAGATCGTGTACGCGCCCCGCGAGCAGCAGGACGCCAACGACTATTCAGAGATGCTTGGGTACACGACAGTGCGCAAGGAAAATCTCACTCGCAGCCGCGGCGATGTGTCACGTGGCCAGTCCGAGGAGCGACGTGCGCTGATGCTGCCGCAGGAACTCAAGGCGATGGGGCCGGAAAAGGAGGTCTTTCTGTACGAAGGCATTCCTCATCCGGTGATGTGCGAAAAGATCCGCTACTACCAAGACCGCTACTTCACTGCGCGCCTGCTGCCCAAGGTAGTAGTCCCGGCTCTTGCGATCTGAAGCGCAGGCTACGCCGCCAGCAGCTGCCGCAGCACGAACGGCAAGATCCCGCCGTGCTTGTAGTAGTCGACCTCGATCGGCGTATCGATGCGCAGGCGCACCGTCACTTCCTGATGAGTGCCATCCGGCCGGTGAACGACGATCTTCACGTCCATCTGCGGCCTGAGTTCGCCGCCGATGACCACGTCGATCTTCTCGTCGCCCGTAAGGCCGAGGCTCTCCCATGAGTCCGCGCCGCGGAACTGCAGCGGCAGCACGCCCATGCCGACCAGGTTGGCGCGGTGAATGCGCTCGAAGCTGCGCGCCACCACCGCCTTGATGCCAAGCAGCTGCGTGCCCTTCGCAGCCCAGTCACGCGAAGATCCGGTGCCGTATTCCTCGCCACCGAAGACGACGGTCGGCACGCCCTGACCCATGTATTTCATCGCCGCGTCGTAGATGAACATCTTCTCGTTGCCGGGCTGGAAGAGCGTGAGTCCGCCCTCCTCGCGCGAACCGTCCGGCCCGGCGGGGATCATGAGGTTCTTGATGCGCACATTGGCGAAGGTGCCACGCATCATCACGTCATGGTTGCCGCGGCGCGAACCGTAGCTGTTGAAGTCGGCCTTCGACACGCCATGCGCCTTGAGCCAGATGCCTGCCGGTGAGCTTTCCTTGATGGAGCCTGCCGGCGAGATATGGTCGGTCGTGATCGAGTCGCCGAACAGCGCCATGATGCGCGCGCCCGTGAAGCCGGCGTCAGCCGCGTGCGGCTTCATCTTAAAGTCTTCGAAGAACGGCGGCTCGGCGATGTAGGTCGACTTGGGCCAGTCATACACCTGCCCCTTCGTGCCCTTGATGCTGCTCCAGAGCTTGCCCGGGTTGTCCTTGATCTGCTCGTAGTTCTGGCGGAAGGCCTTGGCGTTCATCGCAAAGCGCAGGTTGTCGTCGATCTCCTTCATGCTGGGCCAGATGTCGCCGAGATAGACGTCCTGGCCCTTCTTGCCCTTGCCCACCGGCTGGGTCATCAGGTCGACCATCACGTTGCCGGCGATCGCATAGGCCACCACCAGCGGCGGCGAGGCCAGGAAGTTCGCCTTGAGGTTGGGATGGATGCGGGCCTCGAAATTGCGATTGCCCGACAGCACCGCGGCACCGATCAGCTTGTTCTTGGTAATGACCTCGTTGATCTCGGGCGTGAGATCCCCTGCGTTGCCGATGCAGGTGGTGCAGCCATAGCCCGCCAGATAGAAGCCCAGTTTTTCGAGGTACGGCAGCAGGCCAGCCTTCTCGAGGTACTCGGTCACGATGCGCGATCCAGGGGCGAGCGAGGTCTTGACGTGCGGTTTCACGGTGAGGCCGGCTTCGACCGCCTTCTTCGCCAGCAGGCCGGCGGCCAGCATCACGCTCGGATTCGAGGTGTTGGTGCAAGAGGTGATGGCGGCGATCAGCACGTCGCCGTTGCCGATCGTCACCTGGCCCTTGGGCGGGGGAGGCGCGGTCGCGCCCACGTGGGCCGCAGCCTTGGTCGAGCGGTTGGCGACCATCTCGACCACTTGGCGCGGCGCGCCGGGCGGCGGCGGCGCGGCTTCCTGCTCGCCGGTGCTGCCACCATGCGTCAATGGATAACGCAGCTTCAGCGTGTCGGCCGGCTGGTTGAAGCCGTTGGCCTCATTGGGCTTGCTGTAGAGCTCGGAGAACTTCGTCGCCAGATGGCCCAGATCGATGCGGTCCTGGGGCCGCTTCGGACCGGCCAAGCTGGGTGATACGGTGCCGAGGTCGAGCTTGACGACCTTGGTGTACTCCAGTTCGCCAGGGGCCGGCATGCCGAAGAGGCCTTGCGCCTTGTAGTAGGCCTCGAAGCGCTCGATCTCGGCCTCGGTGCGGCCCGTGCCCTTGAAGTAGGCGACCGTCATTTCGTCGACCGGGAAGAAGCCCATCGTGGCGCCGTACTCGGGCGCCATGTTGCCGATGGTGGCGCGGTCCGGCACGGCGATCGATGCGGCACCGGGGCCGAAGAACTCGACGAACTTGCCGACCACCTTCTCGCCGCGCAGGATGGCCGTGACATAGAGCACCAGGTCGGTCGCCGTCACGCCCTCGCGCAGCTTGCCGGTGAGCTCGAAGCCGACCACGTCGGGCGTGAGCATGTAGACCGGCTGGCCCAGCATCGCGGCCTCGGCCTCGATGCCGCCAACGCCCCAGCCCACGACGCCGATGCCGTTGATCATCGTCGTGTGGCTGTCGGTGCCGACCAGCGAATCGGGGTAGTACACCGGCGGGTCGCCCTTGTCGTGCGGGCTCTTGTAGACGCCGCGCGCGAAGTATTCCAGGTTGACCTGGTGGACGATGCCGAAGCCGGGCGGCACCACGCCGAAGGTGTCGAAGGCCTGCATGCCCCACTTCATGAACTGATAGCGCTCGTTGTTGCGCTGGAACTCGAGCTTCATGTTGAGGTCGAGCGCCTTGGGCGTGCCGTAGTAGTCGACCATCACCGAGTGGTCGACTACCAGGTCGACGGGCACCAGCGGCTCGATGGTCTTCGGCGACTTGCCCAGCGACTGCGCCACGCTGCGCATCGCGGCCAGGTCTGCCAGCAGCGGCACGCCGGTGAAATCCTGCAGCACCACGCGCGTCACGACGAAAGGCACCTCGTCCGTGCGCTCCGCATTGGGCGACCAGTTCGCCAGTTGCTCGACGTGCTCCGCCGTGACCTTCTGCCCGTCGCAGTTGCGCAGCACGGATTCGAGCACGATGCGGATCGAAACCGGGAGTTTCTCGACGTTGGGATATTGCTTGGCGAGTTCCTTGAGCGACCAGTACTTGCCGGATTTGCCCGACGCAGTCTTGAAGGTTTTCAGCGTAGGGGCAAAGGCGTGCGCCGGTTCTTTGGCCATAAGGAAACTCCTGTGATTCGTGGAAGCTCCTGAAAGATAGCAGGGATCGATGACATCGGTGTAGCCATAACGTGAGAGGTCATGGCCTGCCATCCGGGCTTCACTAGTATGGCGGCCATGAGCACCCCAAGCACCCCGCCGACCGCTGCCGATCCGTTCGGGACCCACCTTCGCCACTGGCGCCAGCACCGGCGCCTGAGCCAACTCGATCTGGCGCATGAGGCCCAGGTCTCGACCCGTCATCTCAGCTATGTCGAAACCGGCCGCGCCGAGCCCAGCCGGGAGATGGTGCTGCGCCTCGCCGAACGGCTCGAGGTGCCGCTGCGCGAGCGCAACGCCCTGCTGGTCGCGGCTGGCTACGCGCCCATGTACCGCCAGCGCTCGCTGGACGATCCCGCACTGGCGTCGGCGCGGCGGGCGGTCGATCTGGTACTCAAGGGCCACGAACCCTTTCCGGCGCTCGCCGTCGACCGCCACTGGAATCTCGTGGCGCACAACGCGCTGGTGCCGCTGTTGATGGCCGGCGCCGCGCCCGAGTTGGTGAAGCCGCCGGTCAACGTCCTCCGGCTCAGTCTGCATCCGGATGGCCTGGCACCGCGCATCGCCAATTTGCCCCAATGGCGTGGGCATCTGCTCGAACGCCTGCAGCAGCAGATCGCCGCCACCGGCGATGCCACGCTGGCCGCCTTGCACGACGAACTGGCCGCGTATCCGGCGCCCAGCGTCAGCCACGATGCGCCGGCAGCCGGAGGTGAGCTCGCCAATGTGGTCGTGCCCTTCCAGCTCGTCACGCCCAACGGCGTGCTGAGCTTCATCAGCACCACCACGATCTTCGGTACGCCGGTCGACGTCACGTTGCAGGAACTCGCCGTGGAATCGTTCTTTCCGGCCGATGCGCAGACGGCGAAGGCCCTGGCCACGCTGGCGGAACACCCACCAGCCTGACGACTGCGCTCCGTCGGTCCTGGACGACACGCGAAAGCGCCATGCCTGCGCGCGGGCGTAGAAGGGATGGCCCTAGGTTGTAGCTTTCAACCCATTCATCCCCGGAGAACGCGCATGAGCACCACCGACGAACAAGCCAAGCTGTGGGACCTGATCAAGGACACCCGCTACGGCATGCTGACCCACCGTCACGACGACGGGCAACTGCATAGCCATCCGCTGACCACGCAGAACAAGAAGGTCGACGAAGGCGCGACCCTCTACTTTTTCGTGCCGAAGGACGGCGATATCGCCCGCCATGTCGTGGACGACCCTAGCGTCAACGTGGCCTACGCCAACACCGATGCGGACAGCTACGTCTCGATTTCCGGGCAGGCCGCACTGATCGACGATCAGGCCAAGAAGCAGGAACTGTTCACGACGATGGCAAAGGCATGGTTCCCTCAGGGCGCAGGCGACCCGAATCTGGGATTGCTGGCGGTTCGCATCGTCGATGCGGAGTACTGGGATGTGGACGACAGCAAGATGGTTCAGCTGTTCAAGATGGCGAAGGCGGCGATCACCGGCAAGCCGCCGGCGAACCTGGCGGAGCACAAAAAGCTCGACGTTGTCTGACACGCGGCCTGCGTGACCACCAAAAAAAAGCCCCGCCGAAGCGGGGCTTTTTGTCGAGGCCCGGCTCGATCAGGCGGCGACGGTCGCAGCGACGTCCCTGTAGTCGTCGATCTTGTCGAAGTTCAGGTACTGGTAGATCTGTTCACTGGAAGCATCGATGACGCCCACGTCCGTCATGTACTCCTCCCGAGTCGGAATGCGACCGAGGCGCGAGCAGATGGCGGCCAGCTCAGCGCTGCCGAGGTACACGTTGGTGTTCTTGCCCAGGCGGTTCGGGAAGTTCCGCGTGCTGGTCGACATCACCGTCGCGCCTTCGCGCACCTGCGCCTGGTTGCCCATGCACAGCGAGCAGCCCGGCATTTCCGTGCGTGCGCCAGCGTTGCCGAACACGCCGTAGTGGCCTTCCTCGGTCAGCTGCTGCGCGTCCATCTTGGTCGGCGGAGCGATCCACAGCTTGACTGGGATGTCGCGCTTGCCTTCGAGCAACTTCGACGCAGCGCGGAAGTGGCCGATGTTCGTCATGCAAGAGCCGATGAACACTTCGTCGATCGTCGCGCCGGCCACGTCCGACAGCGTCTTCACGTCGTCGGGGTCGTTCGGGCAAGCGACGATAGGCTCGTGGATGTCGGTCAGGTCGATCTCGATCACGGCGGCGTAGTCGGCGTCGTCGTCTCCCTTCAGCAATTGCGGGTCCTTCAGCCAGGCTTCCTGCGCGGCAATGCGGCGGGCCAGCGTGCGGCCGTCGGCGTAGCCTTCGGCAATCATCCAGCGCATCAGCGTGATGTTGCTGTTGATGTACTCGATGATCGGCTCCTTGTTCAGGTGCACCGTGCAGCCCGCGGCCGAGCGTTCGGCGGAAGCGTCGCTGAGTTCGAAGGCTTGTTCCACCTTCAGGTCCGGCAGGCCTTCGATTTCGAGGATGCGGCCCGAGAAGATGTTCTTCTTGCCCTTTTTCTCGACGGTGAGCAGGCCTTGCTTGATTGCATACAGCGGGATCGCGTTGACCAGGTCGCGCAGGGTCACACCGGGCTGCATCTTGCCCTTGAAGCGCACGAGCACCGATTCGGGCATGTCGAGCGGCATCACGCCGGTGGCGGCCGCGAAGGCCACGAGGCCCGAACCCGCCGGGAAGCTGATGCCGATCGGGAAGCGCGTGTGGCTGTCGCCGCCCGTGCCGACCGTGTCGGGCGTCAGCAGGCGGTTGAGCCAGCTGTGGATCACGCCGTCGCCCGGACGCAGCGAGACGCCGCCGCGCGTCGCCATGAAGTCGGGCAACTCGTGGTGCATCTTCACGTCGACCTTCTTCGGGTACGCCGCGGTATGGCAGAACGATTGCATCACCAGGTCAGCGCTGAAGCCGAGGCAGGCCAGGTCCTTCAGCTCGTCGCGGGTCATTGGGCCGGTGGTGTCCTGGCTGCCGACGGAGGTCATCTTGGGCTCGCAGTAGGTGCCGGGACGCACGCCCAGGCCCTCTGGCAGGCCGCAGGCGCGGCCGACCATCTTCTGCGCGAGCGAGAAGCCCTTCTTGGTGTCGACCGGACTGACCGGCAGGCGGAACAGCGTCGACGCAGGCAACCCCAGCGCCTCACGCGCCTTGGCCGTAAGGCCGCGGCCGATGATCAGCGGAATGCGGCCGCCGGCACGCACTTCGTCGAACAGCACATCGCTCTTGACGGAGAACTCGGCGATCACCTTGCCGTCCTTGAGCGCCTTGCCCTCGTAGGGACGCAGCTCGACGACGTCGCCCATGTTCATCTGGCTGACGTCGAGTTCGATCGGCAGCGCGCCGGAATCTTCCATCGTGTTGTAGAAGATCGGAGCGATCTTGCCGCCGAGGCACACACCGCCAAAGCGCTTGTTCGGCACGTAGGGAATGTCTTCACCTGTGAACCAGAGCACCGAGTTGGTCGCGCTCTTGCGCGACGAGCCCGTGCCGACCACGTCGCCGGCGTAGGCCACCAGATGGCCGCGGGCGCGCAGGTCTTCGATGAACTTCACCGGGCCGCGCTTGCCGTCTTCCTCGGGAACGATGCCGGGGCGCGCATTCTTGTGCATCGCAAGGGCGTGCATCGGGATGTCGGGACGCGTGGTCGCGTCAGGTGCGGGCGACAGGTCGTCGGTGTTGATTTCGCCTGCCACCTTGAAGATGCTGACGGTGATGCTTTCCGGCACTTCGGGACGGCTGGTAAACCATTCGGCGTCGGCCCAGCTTTGCAGCACGGCCTTGGCGTTGGCATTGCCCTTGTCGGCCTTCTCCTTGACGTCGTGGAACTGGTCGAACATCAGCAACGTCTTCTTCAGGCCATCGGCCGCGACGGCACCGACTTCGGCATCGTCCAGCAGATCGACCAGCGGTCCGATGTTGTAGCCACCGAGCATGGTGCCGAGCAGTTCGGTCGCGCGGGCGCGTGTCAGCAGCAGGCTCTTTTCAGTGCCGTGCGCCACGGCGGCAAGGTAACTGGCCTTGACCTTGGCTGCGTCGTCCACACCCGCGGGCACGCGGTGCGTTAGCAGGTTGAGCAGGAACTCGGCACCGGCAACGGCCGGCGACTTCATGAGCTCGATCAGCTCGGCGGTCTGCTTGGCGGTGAGCGGCAGTGGCGGGATGCCGAGCGCGGCGCGCTCGGCGACATGGTCAACGTAGGCTTGCAACATCTTCTTTTCTCCGGAAACACAAATGGGCGGGCGGCTCTCGCGTCAAGCAAGAGCCGCGCCTTGCTTACTCTTCACTGCTTGGTGGGCTGCGCGTCGCCTTCGAACAGGCTCTTGGGCGGGTTCTTCTTCATGTCCTCAGCGAATTCCACCTGTTTGGCGGCCTGGCATTCGTCAGCCAGGCGCAGACCCTGCTTCTGGCTCATCAGCATCGACTTGTTGCCCAGCTGCAACCACATGGCCTCGCGCACCGGGTCTTCGAGCCGGACCGCGCCGGTGCGGCTGGCGACCGGATGCAGGCGGTACTTGACGCCGGCATGCGTCAGGACGAAGAAGCCGGGCTTCTTGGGGTCGGCCTCGATGTTCACGCTGGCGCCGAGTTCGCACTTGATCGTGCCAGTCAGGATGGTTTCAGCGACCTTCAGGTCCTGCTCCGACAGGGTGACGTCGGTTTCTTCGCTGATCGGCTTGGCCTCTTCGACCTTCTTGATGACGCGCTTGGGCACCACCTTTTGCACGATCTTCTTGCCAGTCGTATTGGCGGCCGGCTTCGCTGCGGAACCCGTAGCGTTGTTCTGGGCCATTGCGGCCATCGGCATGACGAAGGCGGCAGCGGCAATCAGCGCAATAGTCTTCATGGATGTAGTTCTTTCGCGGGTTGGATTTCAGGATGATGAAGATGCAAACCACGCCTGCGCCTCGGGGGGCAAGGAGCGGCCTGTGGCGTGCGCCCGTTCGAGTACCTGCCAAAAATGGCGGTAGCTGGCCCGGTCATGCAATGTGCCATCGATGCTGACCGGCGCCCACGCGGCGTCGGCTGCAGCAGCAGTGATTTTTGTAGCGATTTGAATCTGCCGGTCGTCGGGCGCGAAGGCCTCGAGGATGGGACGGATCTGGTTCGGGTGGATGCTCCACATGCGCGTGTAGCCGAATTCGCTGGCGGCTTTCTTCGCTGCCGCGCGCATCGCATCGATGTTGTTGAACTCTGTCACGACGCAGTGCGAAGGCACCTTGCCGTACGCGTGCGCGGCCGATGCGATATCGAGCTTGGCGCGCACCACCAGCGGATGCGAGAACTGCCCTGCCGCGCCCATGCCTTCGGCCGGAATCGCGCCGCCATGGGAAGACACGAAATCCATGAGCCCGAAGCTCAGCGATTGCACGCGCGGATGCGCGGCGATCTCGAACGCGCGATGAACAGCGAGCGGGGACTCGATCAGCACATGCAGCGGCAGGGCTTCGGCACCGGCGGCGTCGAGCGCCTCGACCGCATCGCGTACGTCGTCCACGGATTCCACCTTGGGAACCATCAGATGGCTCAGGCGATGGCCAGCACGTCCGGCGATCGTGATCACGTCACCGACAAAGCTCGGATGGTCGACCGGATGCACCCGTGCACCGACGCGCATGCCGGGCGCTGCAGACAGAGCAAGTTCGGTGACCAGCGCGGCATGCTCGGCCTCGCCGCCCACCGGGGCGCCGTCCTCGCAGTCGAGCGTCACATCGAAGACGCATGCGCCGAACTCCGCGGCCATCTCGGCCTGCAGCGCGAGACTCTTGCGCATGCGGGCTTCGACGCCGCTGTAGTGATCGCAGACGGGCAGCACGACTGCGCCAGCCTGCGCGCCAAGGAGAACCTCGCGCGGATGAAGACTTGGGGAAGAAGAAGCACTCATTCGGGTGTTCATGCCTTTCGCTGCGCCACGATGAACATGCGCGGGAAAGCCAGCAGCAAGCGGCCGTCGCTGCGCGGCGGATAGGCCGTCGCGATGCGCCGTTCGTATTCGGCCAGGTAGCTGCCGCGAAGCTCGGGCGTCAAGCGGTCGACGAAGGGCTTGAGCCCCGTGCCGCTCACCCATTCGACGATCGCGGCGGCCGAAGCCATGGGATGCTGGTAAGCGGTGCGCCAGACATCGGCCTTCGCAGCATCAGCAGCGAGCAAATCGTAGTAGCTCGAAATCGACAGCAGTTTCGTGCGCAGCTTGTCGGCGTTGCCGATGGCCTGCGCCCAGGGCGCCTCGGCCGCGACCTCGCGCATCACCCGATGCGTGGGTTCCTCGCGGTTGTCGGGCATCTGGATGGCCAGGACGCCGCCCGGCGCCAGCGCAGCAAAGAGCCGGGGAATCAGCGCTTCGTGGTCAGGCACCCATTGGAGGGCGGCATTCGCGTAGATGAGATCGGGTGGCAGCTCGGGCTGCCACGTGGCGATGTCGCCGAATTCGAAGCGGGCTGGTGGCAGGCGCTCCCGCGCGCTCGCCAGCATGGCCTCGGAGTTGTCGATGCCGACAACGGCAGCGCCGGCGAAGCGCTGCACCAGAAGCTCGGTGGAATTGCCCGGCCCGCAGCCAAGATCGACCACTTGGGCCGCTTCGGTCAGCGGGACGCGCGCCAGCAACTCTGCTGCCGGGCGCGTGCGCTCGTCTTCGTAGCGACGATAGAGCGCGGGGTTCCAGTCGAGCATTCGGACGGTTGCTTTAGAGCAGGTGCGCGACGCCGGCTTGCTCGTCTTGCAGTTCCTTGAGCGTCTTGTTGATGCGTTCCTGGCTGAATTCGTCGATCGCGAGGCCTTCGACCAGCTTGTACTCACCGTTTTCGGTGGTGACGGGGAAGCCGAAGATCACGTCCTTCGGAATGCCGTACTGGCCGTCCGACGGGATGCCCATCGTGACCCACTTGCCGTTGGAGCCCAGGGCCCAGTCGCGCATGTGGTCGATGGCGGCGTTGGCAGCCGAGGCAGCCGACGACAGGCCGCGGGCCTCGATGATCGCTGCGCCGCGCTTGCCGACGGTCGGCAGGAACACGTCGGCATTCCAGACCTGGTCGTTGATGAGGTCCTTGACGCTCTTGCCGCCGACGGTGGCGAAGCGGTAGTCGGCGTACATCGTGGGCGAGTGGTTGCCCCAGACGGTGAGCTTCTCGATGTCGCCCACGGCGGTGCCGGTCTTGGCAGCGATCTGGCTGGCAGCGCGGTTGTGGTCCAGGCGCAGCATGGCGGTGAAGTTCTTGCGCGGCAGGCTCGGTGCGCTCTTCATGGCGATGTAGGCGTTGGTATTGGCGGGGTTGCCGACCACCAGCACCTTGACGTTGCGGCTCGCCACCTGGTCGAGGGCCTTGCCCTGGGCCGTGAAGATCTGGGCATTGGCTGCCAGCAGGTCGGCACGCTCCATGCCGGGGCCGCGCGGGCGGGCACCGACCAGCAGTGCGTAGTCGGCGTCCTTGAAGGCGACCAGCGGGTCACCCGTGGGAATTACGCCGGCGAGCAGCGGGAACGCGCAGTCTTCGAGTTCCATGATGACGCCCTTGAGGGCCTTCTGGGCCTTCTCGTCGGGGATCTCGAGCAGTTGCAGGATGACCGGCTGGTCCTTGCCGAGCATTTCGCCGGAGGCGATGCGGAACAGCAGGGCGTAACCGATTTGGCCAGCGGCACCGGTGACGGCAACGCGAACAGGCTTTTTGCTCATGGGAAAACTCCAGGAAATGATGAAAACGGTGCACGGCCGCGGAGCGCGGCCACGAGGTCGACCCGGACAAAGACGCCCGGGCTTCAGGCCGTCTTCGATTTTATGCCGATTTGAGCTTTCGATGGCGCCTGTCTTATGTCTTATATAAGATGTCGATCCTGAAGGCACCTTCACGGTGCGCAGACGCACCCCATGACCACCTCCCCCACCGCCATCGCGGAGCTCTCGACGCCGTCGTTCAGTCCGCTCTACCAGCAGATCAAATCGCTGATCCTGCAGAGCCTGCACGCTGGCGAATGGAGGCCGGGAGAGCCGATCCCCAGCGAAATCGACCTCGCCGCGCGCTTCCGCGTGAGCCAGGGCACCGTGCGCAAGGCGATCGACGAACTCGCCGCCGAAAACCTCGTGGTGCGCCGCCAGGGCAAAGGCACATTCGTTGCGACGCACGCCGAGCAGCACGTCCAGTACCGCTTCCTGAAGCTGGTGCCCGATAGCGGCGACGTCGACACCGAAGGCCCCGCAGAGCGCGAGATCGTGGACTGCCGCCGCCAGCGCGCCACCGCCGACGTGGCGCGTGCGCTAGCACTGCGTACCGGCGACCCGGTGCTGCAGGTCCGGCGCGTGCTGGCGTACCGCGGCACGCCGACCATCCTGGAAGACCTCTGGCTGCCCGGCACCCCCTTCAAGGGACTCACAGCAGAGCGGCTGACCGCATGGCATGGGCCGATGTACGCGTTGTTCGAAACCGAATTCGGCGTGCGCATGGTGCGCGCCGAAGAAAAGATCCGCGCCGTGCTGCCCGACGCGGCGCAAGCTGCGCTGCTCGCAGTCTCCACGGCGACACCAGTGCTGAGCGTCGAAAGAGTCGCCCACACCTATCACGACACCCCGATGGAACTGCGCCGCGGCCTCTATCGCACGGACACGCACCACTACCGCAATGAGTTGGGATGAGCGCGCAGCATCCGACCGCGCCAGTGCGATGACCGGGCAACTTGAGCAGCGTGATGGTGCGTTGCAATAGAATTTTGAGTTGTTTGCATTTTTGCTACAGATCAAGCCGCCCCTCGAAAAATACCGAAAGCCCCCATGACAGAGCTGGCCACACCACCCCGACCGCCGCGGCGCGAGTTCCGCAATATCAACGCCATCACCGACCTGACCACCTACCGGCTCCCGCCGGCCGGCATCGTGTCGATCCTGCACCGCGTGAGCGGCGCGCTGATGTTCCTGCTGCTGCCCTTCATCATCTGGATGTTCGACACCTCTGTTTCATCCGAGATCTCGTTCGCCCGCTTCAAGGCCGCCTTCAACAGCGGCCTTGGTTTCGTTCCGGGCTGGTTCGTCAAGCTGGTCGCACTCGCTCTGATCTGGGCTTACCTGCATCACATCATCGCCGGCCTGCGCCATCTGTGGATGGACGTGAGCCACGCCGCAGTGAGCAAGGAATTCGGCCGCAGCTCGGCCATCGCCACGCTCGCCATCAGCATCCTGCTGACCGTCGTCCTCGGCGCCAAGCTGTTTGGCCTGTACTGAAGGAGCACCCCATGTCTGTGAATTACGGCTCCAAGCGAATCGTCGTCGGCGCGCACTACGGTTTGCGCGACTGGCTCAGCCAGCGCATCACGGGCGCCCTGATGGCGCTCTTCACCGTCATCCTCCTGGCGCAGGTGATCTTCACGCGCGGACCCGTCGGCTACGACGCATGGGCCGGCATCTTCGCCTCGCAGTGGATGAAGGTTCTCACCTTCGTGGTGATCGCCTCGCTGCTGTATCACGTCTGGGTCGGCATGCGCGACATCTGGATGGACTACGTCCAGCCGGTCGGCATCCGCCTGGTGTGCCAGGTTTTCACGATCGTCTGGCTTGTAGCGTGCGCAGGTTGGGCCATTCAAGTGCTCTGGAGGGTGTGATGCCCCCACGCTTTTCGTTTCACATAATCGCTGCCCCCCGCGGGGGCGAGGCCTCCCTTGGGGCGGCCCGGCAGGAGTCCTGACCCCATGACCTACACCAAAGAACAAATCACCAAGCGGAAGTTCGACGTCGTCATCGTCGGCGCCGGCGGCTCCGGCATGCGTGCCTCGCTGCAGCTCGCTCGCGCCGGCCTCAACGTGGCCGTGCTGTCCAAAGTGTTCCCGACGCGCTCGCACACGGTCGCTGCCCAGGGGGGCGTCGGCGCCTCGCTCGGCAACATGAGCGAGGACAACTGGCACTTCCACTTTTACGACACGATCAAGGGCTCCGACTGGCTCGGCGACCAGGACGCGATCGAGTTCATGTGCCGCGAAGCGCCGAAGGTGGTCTACGAGCTCGAGCACTTCGGCATGCCCTTCGACCGCAATCCGGACGGCACGATCTACCAGCGTCCCTTCGGCGGCCACACGGCCAACTACGGTGAAAAGCCCGTCCAGCGCGCCTGCGCAGCGGCCGACCGTACCGGCCACGCGATGCTGCACACGCTCTATCAGAAGAACGTCGAAGCGCGCACTCAGTTCTTCGTCGAGTGGATGGCGCTCGACCTGATCCGCGACGACGAAGGCGACGTGGTCGGCGTGACCGCGCTCGAAATGGAAACCGGCGACCTGCACATCCTGCAGGCCAAGACCGTGCTGCTCGCCACGGGTGGCGCAGGCCGCATCTTCGCGGCGTCGACCAATGCCTTCATCAACACCGGCGACGGTCTCGGCATGGCCGCACGCGCAGGTATTCCGCTGCAGGACATGGAGTTCTGGCAGTTCCACCCGACCGGCGTGGCCGGCGCCGGCGTGCTGCTGACCGAAGGTTGCCGCGGCGAAGGCGCGATCCTGCTGAACAGCAACGGCGAGCGCTTCATGGAACGCTACGCGCCCACGCTGAAGGACCTCGCACCGCGCGACTTCGTCTCGCGTTCGATGGATCAGGAAATCAAGGAAGGCCGCGGGTGCGGTCCGAACAAGGACTACGTGCTGCTCAAGCTGGACCATCTCGGTGCCGAGACGATCCACAAGCGCCTGCCTTCGGTGTACGAGATTGGCGTCAACTTCGCCAACGTCGACATCACGAAGGAACCGATCCCGGTCGTGCCCACCATCCACTACCAGATGGGCGGCATTCCGACCAACATCAACGGCCAGGTCGTCATCCAGAAGGGCGAGGAGAACAGTGCCGTCGTGAACGGCCTCTACGCAGTCGGCGAATGCTCCTGCGTAAGCGTGCACGGTGCCAACCGCCTGGGCACGAACTCGCTGCTCGACCTGCTGGTGTTCGGCCGCGCGGCGGGCAACCACATCGTCGAGTTCAACGACAAGCTCAAGGAGCACAAGGACCTCCCGGCCGATGCCGCCGACCGCACGCTGGAGCGCCTCAACCAGCTCGAACGCTCCACCAGCGGCGAATACGCGCAGGACGTCGCCAACGAGATCCGTTCGGTCATGCAGCAGCACGCCGCCGTGTTCCGCAAGCAGGCATCGATGGACGAAGGCGTGCAGAAGATTGCCGCCGTGCGCGAGCGCGTTGCAGCGGTCACGCTCAAGGACAAGTCGCGCGTGTTCAACACCGCTCGCATCGAAGCGCTGGAAGTCGACAATCTGATCGAAGTGGCGCAAGCCACGATGGTCTCGGCCGCCGCACGCAAGGAATGCCGCGGCGCCCACACGGTGGAAGACTACGAACGACCCGCCGACGACCCCGTCGCACCGCTGGGCCGCGACGACGCCAACTGGATGAAGCACACGCTCTGGTACAGCCAGGACAACCGCCTCTCGTACAAGCCCGTCAAGCTGCAGCCGCTGACAGTCGAGTCCGTGCCGCCCAAGGTCCGCACGTTCTAAGCCCACGAGAAAGCATCACAAGGTCATCACGATGAAGCGCACATTTCAAATCTACCGCTACGACCCGGACAAGGACGCCAAGCCCTACATGCAGACCGTCGAGATCGAACTCGACGGCCACGAGCGCATGCTGCTCGACGCCCTGATGAAGCTCAAGGCGCAAGATCCGACGCTGTCCTTCCGCCGCTCGTGCCGCGAAGGCGTCTGCGGCTCGGACGCCATGAACATCAACGGCAAGAACGGTCTGGCCTGCCTGACCAACATGCTGACGCTCAAGGGCACGATCGTGCTGAAGCCGCTGCCCGGCCTGCCGGTGATCCGCGACCTGATCGTGGACATGACGCAGTTCTTCAAGCAGTACAACTCGATCAAGCCCTACCTGCAGAACGACACGATTCCGCCCGAGAAGGAGCGCCTGCAGTCGCCCGAAGAGCGCGACGAGCTCAACGGCCTCTACGAGTGCATCCTGTGCGCAAGCTGCTCGACGAGCTGCCCGAGCTTCTGGTGGAACCCCGACAAGTTCGTGGGCCCTGCAGGCCTCCTGCAGGCTTACCGCTTCATCGCCGACAGCCGCGACGACGCGACCGGCGAGCGCCTGGACAACCTTGAAGACCCCTATCGCCTGTTCCGCTGCCACACGATCATGAATTGCGTGGACGTGTGCCCCAAGGGGCTGAATCCGACCAAGGCGATCGGCAAGATCAAGGAACTCATGGTGCGTCGCGCCATCTAGTGAGTTGAACCCCATGCAAGCCACCGACGACTTCGACCAGCCGATCAGCGAACGCGCGCTGAGCAAGCTGAAATGGCGTTGCCGGCGCGGCCTGCTCGAAAACGACCTGTTCATTGCGCGTTTCTTCGAACGACATGAAGCAAGCCTGACCCGCGGGCAGGCACAGGCACTGGAGACATTGATGGACCTGTCGGACAACGATCTGCTCGACCTTCTGCTTCGGCGAAAGGAGCCTGAGCCCGAATGGGCCGGGGCCGGGGTGGTCGCACTGTTGCAGCTGATGCGCACCGACGGCGCGCAATCCTTATCTTCCTGAACAATCCTTTGAAAGACACTCGAAATGAAAGCATCCGAGACCAAGGCCACTCTGTCGTTCAGTAACGGCGGACAGAACGTCGAGCTACCGATCTACAAGGGCACGATGGGCCCCGACGTGATCGACATCCGCAAGCTCTACGCCCAGACGGGCATGTTCACCTACGACCCGGGCTTCATGTCGACGGCCTCTTGCGAGTCGGCGATCACCTATATCGACGGCGACAAGGGCGAACTGCTGTACCGCGGCTACCCCATCGAGCAACTCGCGACCAACTGCGACTTCCTCGAGACCTGCCACCTGCTGCTCTACGGCGAACTGCCCAACGAGGGCCAGAAGGTCGGCTTCACCAAGCTCGTGACCAATCACACGATGGTCAACGAGCAGATGCAGTTCTTCCTGCGCGGCTTCCGCCGTGATGCGCACCCGATGGCCATCATGACCGGCCTGGTTGGCGCGCTCTCGGCCTTCTATCACGACAGCACGGACATCAATAATCCGAAGCACCGTGAGATCGCCGCGATCCGCCTGATCGCGAAGATGCCGACACTGGTCGCCATGGCCTACAAGTACACGGTGGGCCAGCCCTACATGTACCCGAAGAACGAACTCAGCTATGCAGGCAACTTCCTGCACATGATGTTCGCGACGCCGTGCGAAGAGTACAAGGTGAGCCCGGTTCTCGAGCGCGCGCTCGACCGCATCTTCATCCTGCACGCAGACCACGAGCAGAACGCATCGACCTCCACCGTGCGCCTGTGCGGTTCGTCGGGCACGAACCCCTTCGCGGCGATCGCAGCGGGTGTGGCCTGCCTCTGGGGCCCGGCCCATGGCGGCGCCAACGAAGCGGCGCTCAACATGCTCTACGACATCCAGAAGGCTGGCGGCGTCGAGAAGATCGGCGAGTTCATCAAGCAGGTCAAGGACAAGAACTCGAACGTCAAGCTCATGGGCTTCGGGCATCGCGTCTACAAGAACTACGACCCGCGCGCCAAGCTGATGCAGGAAACCTGCAAGGAAGTGCTCGGCGAACTGGGCCTGGAAAACGACCCGCTGTTCAAGCTCGCCATGGCGCTCGAGAAGATTGCCCTCGAAGACGAGTACTTCGTTTCGCGCAAGCTCTACCCGAACGTCGACTTCTACTCGGGCATCGTGCAGCGCGCGATCGGCATCCCGGTGCCGCTGTTCACCGCCATCTTCGCTCTGGCCCGTACGGTGGGCTGGATTGCGCAACTCAACGAAATGATCGGCGACCCCGACTACAAGATCGGCCGCCCGCGTCAACTGTTCGAAGGCTCGGCCAAGCGCGACGTGCAGCCCATCGCTCAACGCTGATCTTCCGTTCGACCCTCAACCAGGAAAGCTGCCTTCGGGCAGCTTTTTTGCGTTTTGGCTGACACGGACAGGCCGACCAGGGCGATAAGTTTCATCGGGGGAATGAATCCATTCACCTTTTTCGCCAATTTGAACGAAGGAGTTCCATCATGAAGAAGCTTGCCGCGTTGATCACAGTCGCCTTTGCTTTCGCCGTTCCGCTGGCCGGTTGCAACACCATGAAGGGTGCCGGACAGGACATCCAGAAGGGTGGCGAAAAGATGGAGGATGCGGCGAAGAAGAAGCAGTAACGGCCCTGGGGCGCTCATCGCCCCACGGCAATGAAGTCATCGCGCATCGCGATGACTCCCACCCCAAAACGGAGAGAAAATACGGGCCTCCATCTCAGAACGAGATGCCAAGACCCGTATGACCTCCTCCGAACGCAGCTTCGCCCGACGCATCGACCTCACGTCCTTGCAGTTGTTCGTGGCCGTTTGCGAGCTGGGCAGCATCGGCCGTGCTGCCGAACGCGAGTTCATCGCGGCCTCGGCGATCAGCAAGCGCCTGTCGGACCTCGAGGCCACGCTGGGCACCCCTCTCCTCTATCGCCATGCGCGCGGCGTCGACTTGACGCCCGCTGGCGAGAGCCTGCTCCATCATGCGCGTTCGGTGCTCTATAGCCTCGAAAAGATGCAGGGCGAACTCAGCGAGTACGCCGACGGCGTGCGTGGCCATGTGCGGGTGCACGCCAACATCTCGGCGATCGTGCAGTTCCTGCCTGAAGACCTCGGAGCCTTCACGCGCGAGCACGACGCGATCAAGATCGACCTCGAGGAACATCTGAGCAGCGAAGTCGTCCGCGCGGTGCACGAAGGCGCGGCCGACCTCGGCATCTGCCATCTCCCCGAAGGCGCGAGCGAACTGCAAAGCCTGCCATACCGCGAAGATGCATTGGTGCTGATCGTGCCGACGGGCCACCCTCTGGCAGGCCAACGCGCAATCGATTTCTCGGACTCGCTGGACTTCGACCATGTCGGGCTGCACACCAACAGTTCGATCTATGTCGCCATGCACCAGGCTGCCCTGGCCGCCAATCGCACGATCCGGCTGCGCATCCACGTGACGGGCCTCGACGCCATGTGCCGCATGATCGAGAACGGCCTCGGCGTCGGCGTGATGCCCCGCCGGGCCTTCGAATTGATGCGCGGTGGCATCGGCCGCAGCCTTCAGAGCGTGGCGCTCAACGATTCCTGGGCGGCACGCGAGATCCGGTTGATTGCACGCGACTTCTCGACGCTGCCGGTTGCGGCGCGCATGCTCGTCAAACACCTGCACACCCCGGCGGGGGCAACTGCCCAGTTCGCCGCCGCATAAGACAAATTCCTTCCCACGAAAGAGACCACCATGGCACGCACCCTCTACGACAAACTCTGGGACGAACACGTCGTCCACACCGAGGAAGACGGCACCGCGATCCTCTACATCGACCGGCACCTGGTCCATGAAGTGACCAGCCCGCAGGCCTTCGAAGGCCTGCGCGAAGCCGGCCGCAAGCTGTGGCGCATCAGCTCGGTCGTGGCCACGGCCGACCACAACACGCCGACCACCCACTGGGAACGCGGCTACGACGGCATCGAGGACCCGATCAGCAAGGAACAGATCACCACGCTCGACAGCAACATCAAGGAATTCGGCGCCGCCGCGTTCTTTCCGTTCCTGAGCAAGCGCCAGGGCATCGTGCACGTGATCGGACCGGAATCGGGCGCCACGCTGCCGGGCATGACCGTGGTGTGCGGCGACTCGCACACGTCCACGCACGGCGCCTTCGGTGCACTGGCGCATGGCATCGGCACGAGCGAAGTCGAGCACGTCATGGCCACGCAGACCTTGCTCGCCAGGAAGGCGAAGAACCTGCTCGTGAAGGTCGACGGCAAGCTGCCGCTGGGCTGCACGGCCAAGGACATCGTGCTCGCCGTCATCGGCAAGATCGGCACTGCCGGTGGCACGGGCTACACGATCGAGTTCGCCGGCTCCGCCATCCGTGACCTCACGATGGAAGGCCGCATGACGGTCTGCAACATGGCGATCGAAGCCGGTGCACGCGCCGGGCTCGTCGCCGTCGACGAAAAGACCATCACCTACGTGAAAGGCCGCCCGCTCTCCCCCACCGGCGTCGAGTGGGACCAGGCGGTCGAGTACTGGAAGACGCTGCACTCGGACCCGGGCGCGCACTTCGACACGGTGGTCGAGTTCGACGCCGCGCAGATCAAGCCGCAAGTGACCTGGGGCACCTCGCCCGAGATGGTCGTTCCCGTGGATGGCCGCGTGCCCGATCCGGACAAGGAAAAAGACGCCAACAAGCGCGGCGCCATCGAGCGTGCGCTCACCTACATGGGCCTGGAGCCGAACAAGCCGATGAACGACATCCTCATCGACAAGGTGTTCATCGGCTCCTGCACCAACAGCCGCATCGAGGACATGCGGGAAGCTGCAGCCATGGTCAAGAAGCTCGGCCAGAAGGTCGCCAAGAACGTGAAGCTGGCGATGGTCGTTCCCGGGTCGGGCCTCGTGAAGGAGCAGGCCGAGCGCGAAGGCCTCGACCAGATCTTCAAGGCGGCAGGCTTCGAATGGCGCGAACCCGGCTGCTCGATGTGTCTCGCGATGAACGCCGACCGGCTCGAACCCGGCGAGCGCTGCGCATCGACCAGCAACCGCAATTTTGAAGGACGGCAAGGCGCCGGCGGTCGCACCCATCTCGTAAGTCCGGCCATGGCCGCGGCCGCGGCTGTGCATGGCCATTTCGTCGACGTCCGCCAATTCGCCTGAACCAGGAGCCAGACACCATGCAGAAATTCACAGTGCACAAGGGCCTCGTGGCGCCGATGGACCGCGAGAACGTCGACACCGACGCGATCATCCCCAAGCAGTTCCTGAAGTCGATTCGCAAGACCGGCTTCGGTCCGAACCTCTTCGACGCCTGGCGCTACCTGGACCCGGGCGAGCCCGGCCAGGATCCGACGACGCGCAAGCCCAACCCCGACTTCGTGCTGAACCAGCCGCGCTACGCGGGCGCCTCCGTGCTGCTCGCGCGCAAGAACTTCGGCTGCGGCTCGTCGCGCGAGCACGCGCCCTGGGCGCTGGACCAGTACGGTTTCCGCGCCATCATCTCGCCGAGCTACGCGGACATCTTTTTCAACAACAGCTTCAAGAACGGCCTGCTGCCGATCGTGCTGAGCGAATCCCAGGTCGCGCAACTCTTCGACGAAACCTTGGCCTTCCCGGGCTACAGCTTGACGATCGATCTCGAGCGCCAGGTCGTGATCAAGCCGGACGGCGTCGAGCTTCCGTTCGAAGTGCAGGCCTTCCGCAAGTTCTGCCTGATCAATGGGCTGGACGACATCGGCCTGACCCTGCGCCAAAAGGACAAGATCAAGGCCTTCGAGGCCGAGCGCCTGGCGAAGAAGCCCTGGCTCACGCACCAGTTGATCGCCTGAACCCTTCACTCTCTTCAGAACAGACTCTCATGAAAATCGCAGTTCTCCCCGGTGACGGCATCGGCACTGAAATCGTCGCCGAGGCGCTTCGCGTCCTCGAAGTGCTTGACCTCTCGTTCGAGACCGAATCGGCGTTGGTCGGCGGCGCGGCCTACGAGGCCCACGGCCATCCGCTGCCCGAATCCACGCTCAAACTCGCCAAGGAAGCCGACGCCGTGCTGTTCGGCGCGGTCGGCGACTGGAAGTACGATAAGTTGGAGCGGTCACTTCGGCCCGAGCAGGCCATTCTGGGCTTGCGCAAGAACCTCGGCCTGTTCGCCAACTTCCGTCCGGCCATCTGCTACGAGCAACTGGTGGACGCATCGAGCCTCAAGCCCGAACTGATCGCAGGCCTGGACATCCTCATCATTCGCGAGCTGACAGGCGACATATATTTCGGCCAGCCGCGCGGCCGCCGCACCGCGGTCGACGGCCACTTCCCGGGCGCCGAAGAAGCCTTCGACACGATGCGCTACTCGCGCCCCGAGGTCGAACGCATCGCCCACGTCGCATTCCAGGCGGCGCGCAAGCGCAGCAAGCGCGTGACCAGCGTCGACAAGGCCAACGTGCTGGAGACCTTCCAGTTCTGGAAGGACATCGTGACCGAGGTCGGCAAGGAATACCCCGACATCGAGCTCGACCACATGTACGTCGACAACGCGGCGATGCAACTGGTCAAGGCGCCGAAAAAATTCGACGTGGTCGTCACCGGCAACATGTTCGGCGACATCCTCTCCGACGAGGCGGCGATGCTCACCGGCTCCATCGGCATGCTGCCCTCCGCATCGCTCAATTCGAGCAACCAGGGCCTCTACGAGCCCAGCCATGGCAGCGCGCCAGACATCGCCGGCAAAGGGGTTGCCAACCCATTGGCTACAATCCTGTCCGCTGCCATGATGCTCCGCTTCTCCCTCAACCAGCCCCAGGCTGCCGACCGAATCGAGTCGGCGGTCAAGCAGGTGCTGGCCCAGGGGCTGCGCACGGCAGACATCTGGTCCGCAGGTACCACCAAGGTCGGCACCCGCGAAATGGGCGATGCTGTGGTGGCTGCCATCACCAAAACGACGATTACCGGCTAACCGCAGCCCGATTCGTCACGCCCTCCCCCGGCTCTGACGAGCCGGGCGCAAAGAGAAGACAACTTTCTTTTTTACAAGGGCAAACTGAAATGGCGAACGCAAATCAACCTCTGGTCGGCCTTGTGGGCTGGCGCGGCATGGTCGGCTCGGTCCTCATGGACCGCATGCAGGCCGAACGCGACTTCGGACTGTTCGAGCCGGTCTTCTTCTCGACGTCCAATGCCGGCGGCAAGGCCCCGGCGATGGCGAAGAACGAAGCCACGCTCAAGGACGCGCACGACATCGACGCACTGAAGAAGTGCGACATCATTGTCACCGCGCAGGGCGGCGACTACACGACCGAAGTCTTCCCCAAGCTGCGTGCAGCCGGCTGGAAGGGCCACTGGATCGACGCAGCCTCCACGCTGCGCATGAACGACGATGCGATCATCGTGCTCGATCCGGTCAACCTCCCCGTCATCCAGAACGCACTGGCGAAGGGCGGCAAGAACTGGATCGGCGGCAACTGCACCGTCAGCTGCATGTTGATGGGCGTCGGCGCCCTCTACAAGGCCGGCCTGGTCGAGTGGATGACCAGCATGACCTACCAGGCCGCTTCCGGCGGCGGCGCCCAGCACATGCGCGAACTGCTGACCCAGTTCGGCACGATCAACGCCGAAGTGCGCGCCCTGCTGGATGATCCGAAGTCGGCCATCCTCGAAATCGACCGCAAGGTGCTCGCCAAGCAGCAGTCGCTGACCGCCGCGGAAACCGCGAACTTCGGCGCGCCGCTCGGCGGCAGCCTGATCCCGTGGATCGACAAGGATCTCGGCGACGGCATGAGCAAGGAAGAGTGGAAGGGCGGCGCCGAAACCAACAAGATCCTCGGCCAGGGCGCTGGCTTCGGAACGGCGGCGACGCCGGTCGACGGCTTCTGCGTGCGCATCGGCGCCATGCGCTGCCACAGCCAGGCGCTGACCTTCAAGCTCAAGAAGGACGTCCCGGTGGCCGACATCGAGGCGCTCATCGCGGCGGACAACGATTGGGTCAAGGTCGTGCCGAACTCCCGCGAGGCCACGGTCAAGGACCTGACCCCCGTCGCCGTCACCGGAACGATGACGATCCCCGTCGGGCGCGTGCGCAAGCTGGCCATGGGCCCCGAATACGTCGGCGCCTTCACCATTGGCGACCAGCTGCTGTGGGGCGCGGCGGAACCGCTTCGCCGCATGCTGCGCATCCTCCTGGAGGCTTAAAACGGGGAGCGCGTACCTCGTGGTGCGCGCTCCGTTGCTACGCCGCAACGGCGGATGCATGACGAAGTTTGCACGCACTGGGTAGATAAGGCCTGTCGCCTTGTCAGTGCGGGGTGATGATGTTAACGTCCTCTTACACTTTTGGGCCGAGCTGCCCCCTAACAGCATGACACGACATCCGTTGCCTGCGGCCCGCCCTTCGGCCATCCGCCCGACTCCGACGATTTCTGGTCGGAACCAGCTTTCCCTTCTCAGTGCTGCTGTTGCTTTGGCCCTGGGCGCGTTCGGCGCCGATGCCAGCGCTTTGGCGCTGGGTCGGCTGAACGTCCAGTCAGCGCTCGGCGAGCCGCTCCGCGCGGAAATCGAAGTCACGGAGATCACGCCCGCAGAGGCAGACGGCCTGAAGGTCAACATCGCTTCGTCCGAGGCCTTCCGCTCTGCCGGCGTCCCCTACAACTCCGCACTGCTGGATGTGCGCGTCGGCGTGCAGAAGCGCGCCGACGGGCGCTACGTGGTGCGCCTGTCCAGCAACCGCCTGGTCAGCGAGCCCTTCATCGATCTTCTGCTCGAAGCCAATTGGGGTTCGGGCCGGATCATGCGCGACTACACGGTGCTGCTCGATCCCCCGGCCAGTCGCCAAGCCGCCAGAACCGCTCCCATCGCGCCGACCGCGCCTCAAATCAGTCCGACACCGCCGCTGGCCGCCGTTCCGGCGGTGGTTCAAGCGCCCGCACCCCGCAGGCAGCGACCGGCGCCCGTCGCCGCGGTCACGCCGACGGAAGCCGATACGGTTCGCACCGGAGGCGGCGAGCAGGTCACCGTGCGCCCCGGCGACACCGCCAGCAAGATCGCAGGCGCGTACAAGCCCACCGACGTGTCGCTCGACCAGATGCTCGTGGCCCTGCTGCGTGCCAATCCCAACGCGTTCATTGGCGGCAACATCAATCGAATCAAGGCGGGCGCGGTACTGGAAATGCCTGGCGCATCGCAGGCCGAAGCTGTTGCGCCGGCTGAAGCACGCCGCACCGTGACCGCGCAGAGCCAGGACTTCAGCGAATATCGCCGCCGCCTGGCCGACAACGCACCGACTTCGCAGCAGGCCGATGCCGGCCGCCAGGCTTCGGGGAAGGTGGATGCGAATGTCGAGGACCGCAATGCGGCCAACGCGCCGACCGACAAGCTCAAGATCTCGCAAGGCATCGCACCTGGCCGTGCGACCGAAGAGCAGCTCGTGCAGGCACGCCAGGAGCAGGCGAACAAGGCGCGCGTCGCCGAATTGTCCAAGAACATCGAGGACATGAACAAGCTGAAGGCCGAGACGGGCAAGTCGCCTTCGACCGCAGCAAGCCCCGCACCCGCTACAGCGGCTCCGACGGCCGCGGCTCCGGCAACTCCCGCACCGGCAGTTGCAGCCGTCCCGGCCGCGACCGCAGCACCTGCCGCGACAGCTGCGCCCGCCCCAGCCGCCGCAACGCCGCCGGCCGTTGTCGCGCCCGCTGCAACCGTGACAGCCGTTCCTGGCACTGCCGCAGCGCCCTCGCCGGAGCCCTCCACAGCAGCGGCCCCGGCCGCTGCGAGTCCAGCACCCGTGCCGGCAGCAGCGCCGGTCGCCGCCAATCCGGTCAAGGCAGCACCACCCCCGCCACCTCCGCAGCCCAGCTTCTTTGCCGAACTGATGGAGAACCCGCTCATGGTCGGCGCTGCGGCGTTGATCGCCTTGCTGATCGGCTTCTTGCTCTATCGCGTATTGGGCCGCAAGCGCCGTGACGCCGGCGACAGCGTGTTCATCGAAAGCCGCATCCCCAAGGATTCGTTCTTCGGTGCCAGCGGTGGCGAATCGGTCGATACGAAAAACCGCGGCAATTCCGTGGTGTCCTCGCTGTCGTACTCGCCGAGCCAGCTGGATGCTGGCGACGTCGATCCGGTGGCCGAAGCCGACGTGTACCTCGCCTACGGCCGCGACCTGCAAGCAGAGGAAATCCTCCGCGAAGCGCTGCGCGTCAACCCGGAACGCACGGCGATCCATCTCAAGCTGCTCGAAATCCACGCCAAGCGTCGTGACCTGCGCGCCTACGAGGCACTCGCCGCTGACGTGCACAAATTGACAGGCGGCACCGGCTCCGAGTGGAACCGCGTCGTCGAACTGGGCAAGGACCTCGATCCGGGCAATCCGCTCTATGAGACGGGAAGCCGCGGCGTATCGGCAGCCGAAGCCGCTGCTTTCGCAGGAACGCTGGCTGCCGCGACAGCAACGGCGCCCGCGGCATCGACCGCACCTGTTGCCAGCCTTGTCGAAGAGCCTGAAGCTGCGGCACCGCCACCGGCCTTCGTGCCCTCGGTCGCTCCGCTGGACTTCGACCTGGATCTGAGCAAGCCATCGGTGGCGCCGGCTACCGCGCCGGCGCCGCTCAGCGTCAGCCTGCCGCCTGCTGCCTCGACCCCGCCGCCGGAGCCTTTCATGTCGACCCTGCGCGAAGCACCCCGCGCCATTCCGGCCGCGATGGGCATGAATGGCGTCAACGGCCACATGAACGGAAACGCCGCGGCCAGGCTCGACCTCGAGAACGACTTCGACACAGCCCCTGGCGCCCTCGAACCGGCCACACGTGCTCCGTCGCTTCCTGAAGAAGAGCGCACGCAGCCGGCGCCCCTGCGCGCTGGCCTGCCGGCGGATTCCGGCTTCATCGAATTCGACATGAGCTCGCTGGCCGGCCTGTCGGGCCGCCCCCCCGCCGACACTGAGCGCGGCCGCCTCGAACCGCTCGAAGAAAGTGGCGAAAGCCCCCACGCGATCAAGCTTTCGCTGGCACGCGAACTCAAGGCGTTGGGCGACGTCGAAGGCGCCCGGTCGTTGGTCGAGGAAGTGGCTGCCGAAAGCTCCGGCGACATCAAGGCCGAAGCCAAGCAACTGCTCGGCCAGTTGCACTGAGTGGCCGCGCGGCCGCCCAATTCACCGTGAGGCTGGCGCTCGGCGTCCGCTACAACGGCCAGGCGTACGAGGGCTGGCAGAGCCAGCTCTCGGGCCGCACTGTTCAGGACAAGCTGGAAGCGGCACTCGCTCAATTTGCCGCGCAGCCCATCTCCACGCTCTGCGCCGGCCGCACCGATGCCGGTGTCCATGGCCTGATGCAGGTGGTGCATTTCGACACGTCCGTCGAGCGCACGCCCTTCTCCTGGGTGCGCGGCACCAACCGCTTCCTTCCCGGCGATATCGCGGTGCAATGGGCACAACCCGTCCCGGACCAGTTCCACTGCCGCGCGAGCGCGCTGGCACGCCGCTATCTCTATGTGCTCTCGCAATCGCCGGTCAGGCCGAGCCTCGACGCCGGCCGGGTCGGCTGGTCGATGCATCCGCTCGACGGTGATGCGATGCGGACGGCCGCCGAGATGCTGCTGGGCCAGCACGACTTCAGCTCGTTCCGCGCTTCAGCCTGCCAGGCGCGGTCACCCGTCAAGGACGTGCGTCGGATCGCAATCGCCCGACACGGCGAAACCGAGCGTTGTCGCTGGCATTTCGAGTTCGAGGCCGATGCCTTTCTCCACCACATGATCCGCAACATCATGGGTTGCCTGGTGCGCATCGGCCGCGGTGACGAGCGTCCGGAGTGGATGGGCGAAGTGCTGGAAGCACGCAGCCGCGTCGTCGCAGCGCCGACCTTCTCGCCCAACGGGCTCTATTTCGTGGGCCCGCTGTATGCGGCCGGTTGGGGCTTGCCGCCCGAAGCAACGATGGAGGGCACGGGCGCTGCGTATGATGGCCCGCCATGACTGCCGCCGTCGCCACTGCCCGTACCCGAATCAAGATCTGCGGACTCACCCGTGAGCAGGATGTGGATGCCGCCGTCCACGCGGGTGCCGATGCAGTCGGCTTCGTCCTTTATCCGGCCAGCCCGCGCGCAGTGACGGTCGAACGCGCGGCCCAGTTGGCCGCACGCCTGCCGCCGTTCGTGACGCCGGTGCTGCTGTTCGTCAATGAATCCGCCGAAAACACCGTGGATGCGCTCTCCAAAGTGCCTGGTGCCATCGCCCAGTTTCACGGCGATGAATCGCCCATCCAGTGCTGGGATGGCTGCGGCCAGGGCGCCTACCGGTTCATGCGCGCGGCCCGCATTCCGCTCGGTGCGGCCGGCGCCGGCTTCGACCTCGTAAAATACGCGTCCGATTACTCCCGCGCCCAGGCCATCCTGCTCGACGCTCATGTCGAAGCGTATGGCGGTGGCGGCAAGGCATTCGATTGGTCACTTCTTCCACCCGCCGTCGACGCTCACCTCGTCTTGAGTGGTGGGCTCACACCTGCAAACGTGGGCGATGGCATTCGTCAGCTGCGGACGCGCTGCAAATCGCTGTCCGTTGACGTGAGTTCCGGCGTCGAGGCCTCCAAGGGCATCAAGGATGCCGCAAGGATTCGCGATTTCGTGGCCGCCGTGCAGGCGGCCGATGCCTCTTCCTAGTTTGCCGCTGGCCGCCGCCTCGATCGTCTGGCGCCGGCCAGCCCACCGATCGAGACCATGAACACCTACCAGCAACCCGACGCCAGCGGCCACTTCGGCATCTACGGCGGCACCTTTGCCAGCGAAACGCTGACCCACGCGATCAGTGAACTTCGAGACGCCTACGCGAAGTACAAGGACGACCCCCAGTTCCAGGCCGAGTTCCACTACGAGCTTGCGCATTTCGTGGGCCGGCCTTCGCCGATCTACCACGCAGCGCGCACCAGCCGCGAAATGGGCGGCGCACAGATCTACCTGAAGCGCGAGGACCTGAACCACACCGGCGCCCACAAGGTGAACAACACCATCGGCCAGGCGATGCTTGCCAAGCGCATGGGCAAGCCCCGGGTGATCGCCGAGACCGGCGCCGGCCAGCACGGCGTGGCCACCGCCACCATCTGTGCGCGGTATGGCCTCGAATGCGTGGTCTACATGGGCAGCCAGGACGTCAAGCGCCAAAGCCCCAACGTCTACCGCATGAACCTGCTGGGCGCGACAGTGGTGCCGGTCGAATCCGGCAGCAAGACCCTGAAGGACGCGCTCAACGAAGCGATGCGCGACTGGGTCACCAATGTCGAGAACACCTTCTACATCATCGGCACGGTGGCCGGCCCACACCCCTACCCAACCATGGTGCGCGACTTCCAGAGCGTGATCGGCAACGAGTGCATCGAGCAGATGCCTGCCATGCTGGCCGCGCAGGGCATCACGGGCGAAGCCGAGGGCAGGCAGCCCGACGTGGTGGTCGCCTGCGTGGGCGGCGGCAGCAACGCGATGGGCATCTTCCACCCCTACATCCCGTTCGCGGGCACTCGCCTGATCGGCGTCGAAGCAGCGGGGGAAGGGCTGGACAGCGGCAAGCATTCGGCCTCGATTCTTCGCGGCAGCCCCGGCGTTCTGCATGGCAACCGCACCTACCTGCTTCAGAACGAAGACGGCCAAGTGACCGAAACCCACAGCATCAGCGCGGGCCTCGACTATCCCGGAGTCGGCCCCGAACATGCCTATCTGGCGGACATCGGCCGCGCCGAGTACGTCGGCGTCACCGACAGCGAAGCGCTCGAAGCCTTCCACTACCTGTGCCGCACCGAAGGCATCATCCCGGCGCTCGAATCGAGCCATGCGATGGCCTACGCGATGAAGCTTGCGAAGACCATGCGCGCGGACCAATCGATCCTGGTCAACCTTTCGGGCCGCGGAGACAAGGACATCGGCACGGTCGCCGATCTGTCGGGCGTGGACTTCTACGATCGGCCGTCGATGCGCGGCCTCAGCGTGAAGGGAGGCAAGGCATGAGCCGCATTGCTGCAACCTTCGAAGCCTTGCAGAAGGATGGACGCAAGGCTCTCATCCCGTACGTGACGGCCGGCTTCCCCTTCGCCGACATCACTCCCGAACTCATGCACGGCATGGTCGAGGCGGGTGCCGACGTGATCGAGCTCGGCGTTCCCTTCTCCGATCCGATGGCTGACGGCCCGGTGATCCAGAGTGCCGGCGAGGCCGCGCTGGCGCTGGGCATCGGCATGAAGCAGGTGCTGGCCATGGTCACCGCCTTCCGGAAGAAGGACGACCGCACGCCGGTCGTGCTGATGGGCTATGCCAACCCGGTCGAGCGCTACGACCTCGTGCACGGCAAGGGAAGCTTCGTCCGAGACGCAGCCGCTGCGGGCGTCGATGGCTTGCTCGTGGTCGACTACCCGCCTGAAGAGTGCGAGGATTTCGCCGCCGAGCTTCAGGCCCACCATATCGACCTGATATTCCTGCTTGCGCCCACGAGCACCAGCGAGCGCATGGCCCAGGTCGGCCGCATCGCGACCGGCTACGTCTACTACGTCTCGCTCAAGGGCGTGACGGGCGCCGGGCACCTCGACACCGAGGCCGTCGGCCAGATGATTCCGCGCATCCGCCAGCACGTGAAGGTGCCGGTCGGCGTGGGCTTCGGCATCCGCGATGCACGCACGGCGCAAGCGGTCGGCTCCACGGCTGATGCGGTCGTGATCGGCTCCCGCATCATCCAGCTGATTGAGGACCAGCCCCGCGATGCCGTAGTGCCGCGGGTGCGCGAGTTCCTGGCCGAGATCCGCCAAGCGCTTGACGCGCTGCCCGCCGCCACGCCCAAGAACGCGGCTGGCCGATAATCCACGCCAACACTAGGAGCCCCCATGAGCTGGCTTGAAAAACTGCTACCCGCCAAGATCGCGCCCTCCGACCCGAGCGAGCGCCGCCAGATGCCGGAAGGCCTCTGGATCAAGTGCCCGAGTTGCGAAACCGTGCTCTACAAGACGGATCTCGAGCACAACCAGAACGTCTGCCCGAGCTGCGGCCACCACCATCGCATCGGCGCCCGCGCGCGGCTCGATGCCTTCCTGGACGCTGAAGGCCGTTACGAAGTGGGGCAGGAGGTCTTGCCCGTCGACGCCCTCAAGTTCAAGGACAGCCGCAAGTACCCCGAGCGGCTCAAGGAAGCGCTCGAGAACACCGGCGAGACCGACGCACTCGTCGTGATGGGCGGCTCCGTGCACAGCATCAACGTGGTGGTCGCCTGCTTCGAGTTCGACTTCATGGGCGGCAGCATGGGCAGCGTGGTCGGAGAGCGATTCGTGCGCGGCGTCGAGACCGCCATCGAGCAGAAGGTCCCCTTCATCTGCTTCACCGCCACCGGCGGTGCTCGCATGCAGGAAGGCTTGCTGTCCCTGATGCAGATGGCGAAAACCAACGCATCGCTCACCCGCCTCGCGAAGAAGGGTCTGCCCTATATCAGCGTGCTGACCGATCCAACCATGGGTGGTGTGAGCGCAGGCTTCGCGTTCGTCGGCGACGTGGTCATCGCCGAACCCAAGGCGCTGATCGGCTTTGCCGGCCCGCGCGTGATCGAGTCCACCGTGCGTGTGACCCTGCCCGAAGGCTTCCAGCGGGCGGAGTTTCTGCAAACCAAGGGTGCGATCGACTTCATCTGCGATCGCCGCGAACTGCGCAAGACGGTCGCGAACACGCTCGCCATGCTGCTACGCCAACCCGCCGACGCTGTAGTCTGACCCGATCGCCTGGGGCGCGGGCTAGCGCCCCAGGGTGAAGACCGAGCCCATCACGTTGCCGAGGATGATCGCGCCGACCTGCAGAATCACGATGGCGGCCAGCGGCGACAAGTCGACCCCACCCACCAGCGGGATGAAGCGCCGCAGCGGACGCACCAGCGGCTCCGCGAGCCGCGCGATCAGGTCGTGCAGCATCGACGAGGCGTTCGGCACCCACGACAGGACGGCGTAGACGATCAGCAAGGCGGTGAGCCCCGACACCGCGAGTTGCAGCAAGCCGATCAACGACACCAGTGGCAGGATCGCCCAGCGCTCCAACGTCCCCATCAGCATCCAGAGCAGCAAGAATTTCACCAGCACCAGCAGCCATGCAGCCACCGTGCTCGCCAAATCCCAGCGCTTGACCGACGGCACGACGCGCCGTAGCGGCAGCACGATCCAGTCGGTGACCGCGAACACGAACCGCCCCAGGGGATTCCCGAACGGCACGCGGTGGTATTGCATGTAGAGACGCAGCAGGCAAGCGCCGCCCAGAAGGCCGACGATCACGTCGAGCAGGAACGAAGGAATCTGATAGAACATGGCGCGAGGTCGTGAGCGGAATGCGATGATAGCCACGCAAGGTTCATCGATGACGACACAACCCCTTCTGAGCTCCCTCCCCTTGTTTCCCCTGGGCACCGTGCTGTTCCCCGGCGGCCTCCTGCCCTTGCGGATCTTCGAGGTGCGCTACCTCGACATGATCGGCAAATGCCACAAGGCCGGCTCGCCCTTCGGCGTGGTCAGCCTCACGCAGGGATCGGAAGTCCGCAGGGCTGGCGCGGAAGCCGAAAGCTTTGCGACGCTCGGCACGCTCGCCGTCATCCGCGAGTTCGAAATGCCCCAGTCGGGCCTCATGCAGATCGAATGCGTCGGCACACAGCGTTTTCGCGTCCGCTCCAGCGAATTGCAGAAGTACGGACTGTGGACAGCCGAGGTCGAGTCCGTGCCCGACGACATCGCCCTGGAAGTCCCCACAGACCTCCAGCACGCGGCCAACGCGCTGCGCCGCCTGGTCGACACGCTCGAAGAACGACGGCGCATCGAGGGTGACGAAAGCGTTCGCCTGCCCATCGCGCAGCCCTATCGCTTCGAAGATTGCGGCTGGGTCGCCAATCGCTGGTGCGAGTTGCTGCCGATGCAGGCTGAACTCAAGCAGCGGTTGATGGAGCTCGACAGCCCGCTCATGCGCCTGGAATTGGTCAGTGATTTGCTCGCGCGCACCGGTATCGCTGAATAGCTTGCTATAACTTCAATAGCGCTCGATGCAGCACCGGTGAGCGCTGCGGACCGGTCCTCCGCGGAGCCCGGACGGCTAAAATGGTGGGTTGCGCGCGCTCCCGCCCGTGCCCCATCCTGCTTCCCCATGTCCGACCATCTGACCCCCTCCGTACCCGTTCCTGCCTCCACGCCAGCCGCCGCGACCGACGACAACCAGCTCATTGCCGAACGGCGTGAAAAGCTCAAGGCGCTGCGTGCCGCCCAGGCCGAAGGCAAGGGTGTCGCCTTCCCGAACGACTTCAAGCCGGGCGACCGCGCCGCCGCGCTCGTCGCGGCACACGGCGAGACCCCGTCCGACGTGCTCGAAGCGACCCCCATCGCGGTCAGCGTGGCTGGCCGCATGATGCTGAAGCGGGTGATGGGCAAGGCCAGCTTCGCGACGATCCAGGACGCCACGGGCCGCATCCAGCTCTACATCACCCGCGACGCGGTCGGCGAAGAGGCCTACGCCGAATTCAAGCACTGGGACCTCGGGGACATCGTCGGCGCCGAAGGCTCGGCGTTCAAGACCAAGACCGGCGAACTCTCGGTCAAGGTCACGAAGCTCCGGCTCCTGACCAAGAGCTTGCGCCCGCTGCCGGACAAGTTCCACGGCATGGCCGACCAGGAACAGAAGTACCGCCAGCGCTATGTCGACCTGATCACCGATTCCACGGCACGCGAGCGATTCGCGGCACGCAGCCGTGCCGTGAGCGCGTTGCGCGAGTTCATGGTGGCCAACGACTTCCTCGAAGTCGAGACGCCCATGCTGCATCCGATTCCCGGCGGCGCGAACGCCAAGCCCTTCAAGACGCACCACAACGCGCTCGACCAGGAGATGTTCCTGCGCATCGCGCCCGAGCTGTACCTGAAGCGACTGATCGTCGGCGGCTTCGAGCGCGTGTTCGAGATCAACCGGAGCTACCGCAACGAAGGTATTTCGGTGCGGCACAACCCCGAGTTCACCATGATGGAGTTCTACGCGGCCTACTGGAACTACCGCGACCTGATGGACTTCACCGAGACGCTGATCCGCACGATCGCCGACAAAGCGGTAGGCACCCAGCAGCTGACCTACCAGGGCAAGGCGGTCGATCTGACCCAGCCCTTCGAACGGCTCACGATCCGCGAGGCGATCCTCAAGCACACCGATGCCGACACGAACGTGGATGACGCCACCTGGCTGATCAACGCGCTGCGCAAGATCGGCCTGAGCGAGGAAAAGGACAAGCTCTCGCAGCGCAGCCTCGCCAGCCTGCAGGTGATGTACTTCGAGGAGACGGTCGAGGAAAAGCTCTGGCAGCCGACCTTCATCATGGAGCACCCCACCGAGATCTCGCCGCTGGCACGTGCCAACGACGAACGCCCGGAAGTGACGGAACGCTTCGAGCTCTACATCACCGGCCGCGAGTTCGGCAATGGCTTCAGCGAACTCAACGACGCCGAAGACCAGGCCGCGCGCTTCAACGCGCAGGTCGCGGCCAAGGACAGCGGCGACGACGAAGCCATGTTCTACGACCACGATTTCGTGCGCGCGCTCGAATACGGCATGCCACCGACCGGCGGCTGCGGCATCGGCATCGACCGCCTGATGATGCTGCTGACCGACTCGCCGAGCATCCGCGACGTGATTCTGTTCCCTGCGCTGCGTCGGGAATCTTGAGTACGCGCGCACCCGCCATCGGGATCGACTTCGGCACGTCGAACTCCGCAGTCGCCTTCGTGGCGGACAACGGGCTGGCGCGCCCGTTGACGCTCGAAGGCTCGGCCACCGCCATCCCGACCGCCCTCTTCTTCAATGCCGAGGATCGCAGCACGCACTTCGGCCGCGATGCCATCGCGCATTACCTCTCGGGCACCGAAGGCCGGCTCATGCGCTCGCTCAAGAGCCTGCTGGGCAGCTCGCTCATGCAGGAGCAGACGGAGATCCTGAATGAACGGGTCAGCTTCGAGGACATCGTCACCCTCTTCCTGTCGGAACTCGGGGCGCGCGCCCGCAAGGAGCTTGGCGCACAACCCGGGCGCGTGGTGATCGGCCGGCCGGTCCGATTCGTCGACGACGACGAGGAGCGCGACAGGCTGGCCGAAGACACCCTGCGCCGGGCCGCACTGAACGCCGGGCTCGGTGACGTCGAGTTCCAGTACGAACCGATCGCGGCGGCCTTCGACTACGAGCGCCGCGTCAGCCGCGAATCGCTGGTGCTGATCGTCGACATCGGCGGCGGCACGTCCGACTTCACGGTCGTGCGCCTGGGCCCCGAGCGCACGGCGCACGCCGACCGGACCAGCGACGTGCTGGCGACCACCGGCGTACACATCGGCGGCACCGACTATGACCAGCGCCTCAGCCTCGAGTGCGTGATGCCGCACCTCGGCTTTCGGCACATCGGGCCGCAGGGCCGCGAAGTGCCGAGCCGAACCTTCTTCGACCTGTCGTCCTGGCACCTGATCAACTGGCTCTACGCGCCCAAGGCGATCCGGCAGGTGCAAGACCTGCGCACGAGCTACCTGGACATGCGCCTGCACGAACGCCTGGTGAATGTGCTGGTCGATCGGCAAGGGCACCGAATCGCCAGCGAAGTCGAGGAGGCGAAGATCCGCACCTCCATGACGAACGATGGGGTGGCGATCGACCTGTCCTGCGCGGAGCCGGGCCTGAGTGCGGCACTCGGCGCCGACGACATGGCGCGTCATCTTTCCGCGCTGCTCGACAGCGTGGTCGCTTGCGCGCGTGACTGCGTGCGGCGCGCGGACCTTGCTGAAGGCAAGCTCGACGCGATCTACCTGACCGGCGGCTCTTCCGCATTGCGCCCCTTTCAGAGGGCGTTGGGGGCTGCGTTTCCGGGCACGAAACTGGTCGAAGGTGACCTGTTTGGTGGCGTTGCCGCTGGCTTGGCCTACGCCGCCGCCAACGCGCGAACCCCGCAAACCGCATGAAGTACCTCGCCGCGTATCCCGCGGCGCTGCGCGCCCAGGTCGAGCAGCTGATCGTGCAAGGTCGCCTGGGCGAGTGGCTGCAGAAGCGCTACGGCAGCACGCACGGCATCCGCACCGACCGAGCGCTCTACGACTATGTGAACGATCTCAAGAGCCAGTTCATGCGAAACGCCGAGCCGCTCTCCAAGGTCGCCTTCGACAACAAGCTCCACGTGATCCGCAACGCGCTCGGCACCCACACGACCGTCTCGCGCGTGCAGGGCAGCCGGCTGAAATCCAAGCGAGAGATCCGCGTGGCGAGCCTGTTCAAGGAAGTGCCGGTCGAATGGCTGCGCATGATCGTCGTGCACGAGCTCGCTCACATGAAGGAGCGCGAACACGACAAGGCCTTCTATCAGCTCTGCGCCCACATGGCGCCGGACTACCACCAGCTGGAGTTCGACTTGCGCCTGTACCTGACGCATCTCGACGGCGGCGGCGAGCGGCTCTGGTCGGCAGCCGCCTGAGCACGCACGCCAGGGCTAGGGACGCGGAAGTATCTCGATGGCGCGTCGATACGCGGGCGATTGCTGCAGTTCGGCCCAGTCCGGCGCGGGAGCACGCGGCAGCAGGCTTCGCCGGCGCGACTCGCTGGCTGCACGCGGCGTCCATCGGCCGCTGCGCTGTGCGGCAGCGAAACCGTCAAGCATTTCGTCCAGAGCAGCGCCTTCGCCGATGCTCTGGTTGCACAGCAAGGCCAGGTCACAGCCCGCCGCGAGCGCGGCAAGCGCGGCGTCCGCGTAGCTCAACAGCTCACCATTGACGCGGCGCGCTGCCTCCATGCTGAGGTCATCGCTGAACACCGCGCCGTCGAAGCCGAGCTTGCCGCGCAAGATCTGCTGCAGCCACTTCGATGAAAAGCCGGCCGGTCGGTCGTCCACCTTCGGATAGATCACGTGGGCCGGCATCACCGCGGCGAGCGTGCCTGTCAGCCAATCGTAGGGTCGCGCATCGTCGGCGAGGATCGCCTTGAGGCTGCGCCGGTCCACGGGGATCGCGACGTGTGAATCGGCCTTGACGAAACCGTGCCCCGGAAAATGCTTGCCGCAATTGGCCATGCCCGCTTGCAGCAGACCGTGCATCAAGCTCCTGGCAAGCATTGCGACCACGCGCGGATCGCGGTGAAAACTGCGGTCGCCGATCACGCTGCTTTCGCCGTAATCCAGGTCGAGCACCGGCGTGAAGCTGAAATCGACGCCGCAGGCCCGAAGCTCGGACGCCAGAACGTGGCCGCAGGCGACGGCAACCTGGGTCGCACGCAGGGCATCTCTAGTCCAGAGCTCGCCGAGCACGCGCATCGGCGGCAGGCGCGTGAAGCCATCCGTGCGAAAGCGTTGCACGCGGCCGCCTTCATGGTCCACGCAGATCAGGATGTCGGGACGCAGCGCCTTGATCTCGGCATTGAGGGCGGTCATCTGCGCCCGGTCGTGCCAGTTGCGCGCGAAATGGATCACGCCGCCCACCAGCGGGTCGGCGAGCCGGCGGCGATCGGCCGCGGTCAATTCGGTGCCCGCCACGTCGATGATCAGAGGGGCATGCAGTGCGTTGTCGGTCATTCTTGGCGTTCGACCACGACGAAGCTCGCCGCGTAGTCGGTTTCATCGGTGACGGTCACGTGGGCGCTCAAGCCCTCCGCTTCGAACCATTCCTTGAGGCCGCCGTGCAGGACGATCACGGGCTTGCCGCTTTTCAGATTGGCGATCTCGCACAGGCGCCAGCTCATCGGCATGCGCATGCCCGTGCCGATGGCCTTGCTGAACGCCTCCTTGGCGGAGAAGCGCGTGGCCAGGTAGCGCAGGCCGCGCTGGGGCCAGCGTGCGCTGCGGGCCTGCCAGACCGCGTACTCGGCGTCGCTCAGGACCTTCTGGGGGAAACGATCGCCCTGGCGCTCGAGGGTCGCGGCGATGCGCCGGACATCGCAGATATCGGTGCCGATGCCGTAGATCACTTGGCTTCGGCGATGCGCTGCAGGTACTCGCGCGTCGCGGCCGAGTAGCCGAGTTCCAGGGAGTCGGCGACGAAGGCATGGCCGATCGACACCTCGCGGACGGCCGGCACGGCGCGCAGGAACTCGGTCAGGTTGTCGCGGCTCAGGTCATGGCCGGCGTTGACTTCGAGACCGGCGGCATGCGCCGCGCGCGCAGCATCGACATAGAGCTGCAGGACGGCATCCGCCTTGGGGGTGTCGCGGGATGCCGCGTAGCCTTCGGTGTAGAGCTCGACCCGGTCCGCGCCGACCGCCTTGGCCGCGGCCATCATGTCGGGGTTCGGGTCCATGAAAAGGCTCACGCGCACGCCAAGCGCCCGCGTCTCTGCGATCAGCGGCCGCAGGCGCCCGGCATCCTCGGGGAAGCTCCAACCGTGGTCGCTGGTCGATTGGGTTTCGCTGTCGGGCACGAAAGTGGCTTGGTGCGGCCGCAGTTCGCGCACGAACTCCATCAGGTTGTGAAAAGGGTTGCCCTCGATGTTGAACTCGGCCCGAGGCCAATCCTTGCGCAGCAGCACGGACAGGTCGCGCACGTCCTGCGGTCGGATGTGGCGTTCGTCCGGCCTCGGGTGCACCGTGATTCCGTGCGCGCCGGCATCCAGGCACATCGCAGCGGCAAAGAGCACGCTGGGGATGCCGAGCGGTCGCGTATTGCGTACCAGCGCGACCTTATTGAGATTGACGGACAAGGCGGTAGGTTTCAGTAGGCTCATAGGGCTTGCAGGTCTCGCATCATCTGCCGCGTACGCAGCGTTGCAATGCCACAATGGTAGTTGAGCAAGGTGCGCAGTTGCGTGCGCAATGCGCCGTTGACGCCCGCGCAGGCTCTCAACGTGGCGGCAAAGGGTGCGCGATCGTCGAGCGCGGCTTGCAGCGCCTGCCAGTCGGCGCCTTGCAGCGCGGCCTCCTCGTCTGCCGCTTCGCGCAGGCCGGCCTCGGGCACCAGCGCATAGCGTGCGTTGTGCACCAGCGGTGCCAGCGTGAGCGTCTGGGCGTCGAGGGTAGGCAGCAAACCGACTTCGCGCAGAACCAGCAACTCGAAGGCGCGCAACGCGGCCGATTGCGTCGCAGCCTGCGCGCCCGCATGTTCGCTCGCCAGCACCTGCACCACCGCTGCATAAGCATCGAACAGCGCCTCGTGGGGGTCGTCACGCGCCAGCAGGCGCAGCAGCAGTTCGTTCACGTAGTAGCCCGACAGCAGCGCCTCGCCAGTCGGCATCACGTGCCCGCCCATCCATTCGGCGCCCTTGAGCGTGCGGATCTCGGCGTCGCCGCTGAAGTTGAGCTGGAGCGGCTGCAAGGGCAGCAACACAGGGCGAAAGTTGGAGCTGGGCCGCTTCGCGCCTTTGGCCACGATCGCGATGCGGCCGTGGTGACGCGTGAAGGTCTCGAGGATCAGGCTCGATTCGCTCCAGTCATAGCGATGCAGCACATAAGCCGGCTCGTGCGAAACGCGCTTTAAGGCCATACGCCCGGGGCGTGCTCATTCATAGCCGAAGGAGCGGACCCTCGCTTCGTCGTCGGCCCAGCCGGAACGCACCTTGACCCAGAGCTCGATGAACACCTTGGCATCCATGAGCTTCTCGAGTTCCTGCCGCGTCTCGGTACCGATGCGCTTGATGCGCTCGCCCTTGTCGCCGATCACCATGGCCTTGTGACCGTCGCGCTCGACGACGATCGTCGCCGCGATCTTGAGCAGTCGCTTCTGGCCCTTGCGAGCCGGGGGCTCCTCCTCGAACTTGTCGATGATGACGGTCGAGGTGTAGGGAAGCTCGTCGCCGGTCAGGCGGAACAGCTTCTCGCGCACCATTTCGCTGGCGAGGAACTGCTCGCTACGGTCAGTGAGCTCGTCCTCGGCGTACCACCAGGCTTGCTCCGGCAGGTACTTTTCGCAGATGCCGAACAGGCGCTCGATGTCCTTCGAGTTCTTGGCCGACATCGGAACGAATTCGGCGAAGGCATGCTTCTGCTGCATGGTCTGCAGCCACGGCGCGATGTCGCCACGGCGATGGACATTGTCCAGCTTGTTGGCGATCAGCACCGTTGGGATGCCGGAGCCGAGCAGCCTCAGCACCCGCTCGTCCGCCGGGGTGAAACTGCCGGCTTCGACGACGAACAGGATGAGATCGACGTCCGATACCGCGCCCACCACCGTCTTGTTGAGCGAACGGTTCAGCGCGTTGGCATGCAGCGTCTGGAAGCCAGGCGTATCGACGAAGACGAACTGCGTCGCGCCCAGCGTGCGCATGCCCGTGATGCGGTGCCGCGTGGTCTGCGCCTTGCGCGAGGTGATGCTGATCTTCTGGCCAACCAGGGCGTTGAGCAGCGTTGACTTGCCCACGTTGGGCTTGCCGACGATGGCGACCAGGCCGCAGCGCTGGGACGCCTGAGCGCCTGGAGCTCCGGACCCGTCTTCGGGCGCAGGAGGATTGGATTCGATGGGGTCGTTCATGGGGATGCCTTCGCGCCGCGCGCCTTGAGCCGGATCAACATGGCCGCCGCGGCGGCCTGCTCACCGGCGCGGCGCGAGCCGCCGATGCCGCGCTCGCGAAGACCCAGTTCGGGCACCTCGCATTCGACATCGAAAGTCTGCTTGTGGGCCGCGCCGAGCGTGCCAACCACGCGATAAACCGGCAGCTTCATTTTGTGGCCCTGGAGCCATTCCTGCAATTCGGTCTTCGGGTCCTTGGCCGCAGCATCCATGCGCGGGTTGATCTCGACGGATTCGTAAAGTCGGTGCACCAGCGCTTGTGCGGCGTGATAGCCGGCGTCGAGATAGACCGCGCCGATCACTGCTTCCAGCGCATCGGCCAGGATCGACGGGCGGTTCTGGCCACCCGAGCGCGACTCGCCTTCACCAAGCCGCAGCAGCGGCGACAGCGCCAGCTTGACCGCCAACTGATGCAGCGTGTCCTGCTTGACCAGATTAGCCCGGACCCGAGAGAGGTCGCCTTCGGGCAACGCCGAAAGACGCGTGTAGAGCAAATGGGACACGGCGAGATTGAGCACCGAGTCGCCCAGAAACTCGAGCCGCTCGTTGTGATCAGCCGAGAAACTGCGGTGAGTTAGCGCCAGCTGGAGCAACCGGACGTCGCCGAACGAATGCTGAAGACGCGCCTGCAACGCGCCGAGCCCACCTTCACTCACAACGCAGCCGCGGCCGGCAAGGCCAGGCCCGTTCCACGCCACAGGAAGTGGGCAAGCCTGGGGGTGCGCATCTACTTGGACTGGCCCTGGTATTTCAGGACCAGGTAGGCAGGGCCGAAGAGATGGATTTCGCGATCGTAAGCAAAGGACACGATCACCTTGTCGCCATCCTTCCTTACGTCGAGATCCTTGCCGGTAACCGACTTGAAGTCGTCGATGGCCTGGGCACGGTCGAAGATGGCGCGGACCTCAGGCACCGTTGCGCCTTCCTTGGCCTTGTTGGCGGCCTTGGTGATCGCCTGGTATTCGATCAACGTGGGAATCACCTGCGCGACGACCACGCCGACGCAAGCCAATACGACCGCCACGAACAGCAGGCCGATGAACGAGATGCCGCGCTGTTTATGCCTTGTCTGCTTTGCTCTCATGCCCTCTACCCCTCGAATGAAAAACTCGAATATTTATTGGAAACTGCCGATGCGCTTGAAATTGCCGAAATTCATCCAGACCAGGAAGGCTTTGCCAACGATGTTCCGGTCGGGGACGAATCCCCAATAGCGCGAGTCCAGGGAATTGTCCCGGTTGTCGCCCATCATGAAATAGTGACCTTCGGGCACCTTGCACACCACGCCTTCAACACTGTAGCGGCAATTTTCCTGATACGGGAAAGCCATGATCTCGGCTTCGGACAACCCGGCACGGCGACTGTCGTCATTGAGCAATTTGTGCTCCTTGTCGCCCAGTTTTTCGGTGTATTGCTTGAGGTAGCGCATGGCCTCCTCGTCGAAATACTCGGGGATGGCATTCTTGCTTACCGGCTGGCCGTTGACCGTCAATTTCTTGTTGAGGTAGGCCACTTCGTCGCCCGGCACGCCGACCACGCGCTTGATGTAATCCATGCTCGGCTTGGGCGGATAGCGAAAGACCATGACTTCGCCTCGCGCAGGAGGCCGGCCCTCGGTGATCTTGGTGTTGATGACCGGCAGACGCAGGCCGTAGACGAACTTGTTCACCAGGATCAGGTCACCGGCAAGCAAGGTCGGCATCATCGAACCGGACGGAATCTTGAACGGCTCGAACAGGAACGAGCGCAACAGGAACACCGCCAGGATCACGGGGAACAGGCCTGCGGTCCAATCCAGCCACCAGGGCTGCATGACCAGGCGTTCGCGCGCCTTGGTGTCGACGGTATCGACCTGGGTGATGCCCTGTTTCGCCAGTTCTTCGCGTCGCTGCGCCAGCGAGGCGTCGAGCGCCGCCGCTGCGCGCCGGCGCTTGGGCAGAAAATAGAAGCGCTCGGCCACCCAATAGATTCCGGTGACGAGTGTTGCGAGAAACAGCAGCAACGCGAAGTTGCCTTCGACCGCGCCGAAATACCAGGCGCCGATGTAGCCGACAAAGGCCGCGAGGATCAATGAGGTGAGGAATGCCATCTTTTAGTCTTCGACCTGAAGGATGGCGAGGAAGGCCTCTTGCGGGACTTCGACCGAGCCGATCTGCTTCATTCTTTTTTTGCCCGCCTTTTGCTTCTCGAGCAGTTTCTTCTTACGGGTGATATCGCCGCCATAGCACTTGGCGAGCACGTTCTTCCGGAGGGCTTTGATTGTCTCACGCGCAATGATGTTGGCCCCGATCGCGGCCTGGATCGCGACGTCGTACATCTGGCGGGAAATGATCTCGCGCATCTTGGACACGACCGCGCGGCCACGGAATTGGCTCTGGCTGCGGTGCACGATGATCGACAGCGCATCGACCTTTTCGCCGTTGAGCAGGATGTCAACCTTGACGACGTCCGACGCACGGTATTCCTTGAACTCGTAGTCCATCGAGGCATAGCCGCGGCTGACCGACTTCAGCTTGTCGAAGAAATCCAGCACGATCTCGCCAAGCGGCATCTCGTAAGTCAGCATGACCTGCCGTCCGTGGTAAGCCATGTTCATCTGCACACCGCGCTTCTGGTTGGCGAGCGTCATGACAGAGCCGACGTACTCCTGCGGCATATAGAGATGCACCGTAACGATCGGCTCACGGATCTCCGCCATCCTGCCGACGTCGGGCATCTTGGATGGGTTCTCGACCATGATCACTTCGCCGTCGTTCTTCACGACCTGGTAGACCACGCTCGGCGCGGTCGTGATCAGGTCCTGGTCGAACTCTCGCTCCAACCGCTCCTGCACGATCTCCATGTGCAGCAGGCCCAGGAAGCCACAGCGGAAGCCGAAGCCGAGTGCCTGGCTCACTTCGGGTTCGTAGCGCAGCGACGAATCGTTGAGCTTGAGCTTCTCCAGAGCGTCGCGCAGCGAGTCGTACTCGCTCGCCTCGGTCGGATAGAGGCCGGCAAACACCTGCGGCTGGATTTCCTTGAAGCCGGGGAGCGCCTCGGTTGCGGTGGCTGCGGCGCCGCCGGTCCCTGGCTTGATCAATGTGACGGTGTCGCCGACCTTCGCGGCCTGCAGCTCCTTGATGCCGGCAATGATGTAGCCCACTTCGCCCGCTTCGAGCGACGCGCGGGGTTCATTGGCGGGCGTGAACACGCCGATGTTGTCGGCGTTGTACATCGCACCGGAGGCCATCATCTTGATGCGCTCGCCCTTGGCGAGCCGGCCGTCGACCACGCGCACCAGCATCACCACGCCGACGTAGGAATCGAACCAGCTGTCGATGATCATCGCGCGCAGCGGGCCATCGGGATTGCCGCGCGGCGCAGGCATCTTCATCACCACCGCCTCGAGAATCTCGTCGATGCCCATGCCCGTCTTCGCGGAGCACGGAATCGCATCCGTCGCATCGATGCCGATCACATCTTCGATCTCGCTGCGCGCGTTGTCGGGGTCCGCGTTCGGCAGGTCCATCTTGTTGAGTACCGGCACCACTTCGACACCGAGGTCGAGCGCGGTGTAGCAGTTGGCAACGGTCTGCGCTTCGACGCCCTGGCTTGCATCAACAACGAGCAACGCGCCTTCGCATGCAGAGAGCGAGCGACTCACCTCGTAGGAGAAGTCGACGTGGCCCGGTGTGTCGATCAGATTGAGGTTGTAGACCTGCCCATCGCGCGCCTTGTAGTGCAGCGCAGCGGTCTGTGCCTTGATGGTTATCCCACGCTCTTTCTCGATGTCCATCGAGTCGAGCACCTGCGCTTCCATCTCCCGTTCGGCGAGGCCGCCGCAGCGTTGGATCAAGCGATCCGCAAGCGTCGACTTGCCGTGATCGATGTGCGCAATGATCGAAAAGTTTCTGATGTGATTCATCAACGGGAACGCTTAAGTACTTGAATTGGCTCGTGCGCAGAAGGCGACAGGCAAGAAAAAAGGGCGCGTCCACAAGAGACGCGCCCTGAACCAACAAGCAATGGCAACTGCAGTAGTTGGAACTTCATTGTAGGCAAAAAGGGGGGCGCGTACAGCCGGGCCGGAGCCCTGGGACGGTCGTTGCAGGTCAGCAACATGGGACTTATGAACAGCTTATCAACAGAATCGGTGGACCGTTTCCTTAACAACTTGTGGGCGAACTGTGGAACGCCGGTGGATGGGCTGCGGGTATCTCGCATCGTGAAGATTCCAGGGTCGCTTATGCGTCGACTGATGCCCGAAGGGGCTCTATTCTACCGAAAATCATCATTAGAGGACTTTGAAGTTAGTGAATACCAACCAAAATCGACCCGCTCGACTGCCAAGAAAAATTTCATGATGCTGCTGTCCGCACGCGACAGCGTCCCAAAAAACGGGCCCCAAACCCGACTGACGGGTGGGGCCACTTGACGCATCGTGCGAGATCAGCGTGAAGGCCGGATCAACGCATACTGCGCCCAGTCGCCCCGGCGGAACAGCAGGGTGACGGGCTTGCCCTTTTCGCTCTTCGCCAGGGCAGTCTCGAATTCCTTGACGCTGGCGATCTCGGTGTTGCTGATGGCGAGAATCACATCGCCTTCGCGCAGGCCGGCTCGCGCAGCTGCATCGGTGGCCGCGTCGATCTTGACGCCACCCTTGACCTTGAACTCCTTCTTCTGCGCATCAGTGAGGTCACTGAGCACGAGCCCCATGGACTTCGTGGCGGCCGATGGCGGCTTGTTGGCCGGCTCGTCCCGATCCGCGACACGCTTGGCAGGCTTTTCGGGCTCGATCTCGGCGATGGTCACGTTCAGGTCGCGCGAACTACCACGGCGGAACACCGTGACCAGGCTTTTCGTACCGGGCTTCGTGTTGCCGACGAGGCGCGGCAAGTCACTCGGCTTGTCGATGGACTTGCCATCGAACTTGGTGATGATGTCGCCCGGCTCGATGCCGGCCTTCTCGCCTGGCGAGCCCGATTCAACCCCGCGCACGAGAGCGCCCTGCGCCTTGCCAAGTCCGATCGACTCCGCCACGTCCTTCGTGACCTGATCGATCTGCACGCCGATACGGCCGCGCGAAACCCGTCCGAACTGACGCAGTGCGTCGCTCACGCGAATCGCCTCGTCGATCGGGATCGAGAAGGAGATGCCCATGAAGCCGCCGGACCGCGAATAGATCTGGCTGTTGATGCCGACCACTTCGCCACGCATGTTGATCAGCGGGCCGCCGGAATTGCCGGGGTTGATGGCGACGTCGGTCTGGATGAAGGGCAGGTAGTCGCCCGTATCGCGCTGCTTGGCGCTCACGATGCCGGCAGTGACGGTGTTCTCGAGGCCGAACGGCGAGCCGATCGCCATCACCCATTCGCCGACACGGAGCTTGGAAACGTCGCCGACCCTGACCGCCGGAAGGCCAGTGGCGTCGATCTTCACGACCGCCACGTCTGTGCGCTTGTCAGCGCCGATGATCTTCGCCTTGAACTCACGCTTGTCAGGCAAGGTCACCAGCACCTCGGATGCGCCGTCGACCACGTGCGCATTGGTCATGACAAAGCCGTCGGACGACAGGATGAAGCCGGAGCCTACACCGCGCGGACGCTCCTCCTCCTGGGGCTGCTGGGGACGGTTCGGTCGCGGGCCCTGGCGCGGAACGCCAGGCATCGGCTGACCGAAGAAGCGGCGGAAGAACTCCTGCATCTCCTCGTCCATCTCGCCACTGCCGCTTCCCTGCGCCACTTTCTCGATGGTGCGGATATTGACCACGGCCGGGCCGACCTGGTCGACGAGATCGGTGAAGTCCGGGAGCACGCGCGCCTGCGCTTGAGCGGGTGTTGACGGCAGCAGCGCGGCGGTCGAAGCAACCACCATGGCGCAGGCCATGAGACATGAACGGAATGTGTTCCCTTCGAACTTGAACATCATCGGTTTCTTTCGTTGAGACTAGGACTAGAACAAAGAAATTCTGCGAACGCTCGCGAGGTCGCGGGCGAAAGGCCTCGAGTCGCCGGCTTACCGTGCACGCGTCAGGCTCTGGGCGAACGCGTCGAGTGTTTCCGGCGGAACTTCGCCAACCGCAGTCAACCACCAATCGCCGTCCTTGTCGACCAGACGACGGGTGAGCGTGTAGGTGGCGCCGAGCGCAAGAAGGACCTCCCGCGGCTTGCGCTGCGCGTCGTAGGGCTCGACGAACAGAGAGACCGAAGCCAGCCCGTCGGAGAAAGTCCATTGCATGGTGTGGCCCCGCGCATCGCCGCCCATCGAACGTCGATAGCAGTTGATGGGTTTGAAACCCGCAACAGGTGCCTTGAGCGACCAGCCCTCGCTCTGCGCCGTCGTGCGCTCGAGTTCGGACTTCTCGACGCGGTAGCCTGCCGTGCTGCTCATCATCTGGGTCAGGGCGTGCGTCTTGATGGGTGCATCGAGTTGGAGTTCGGAGAACGCCGACTGCTCGATCACCTTGCTTTCGCCGTCGATGGTCTGCAGCTTGACGACCAGGCCCGAGCGGCGCTCGCTCCAGACACGGTAGCCGAATCGGAAGCCGTCGCGAGGCTCCACCTGCACGACGTCGGCGTCGAAGCCTGCCACGCGATCCTTGCCGATCACGCGCACCCCGTAAAGCGCGGCGATGGACGAATCGGGATTGCCCAGCAGGTTGGGAAACAGTTCGAGGTTCTCGCGCCTCTCGCTCTTGACGACCTTCGATTCGGGCAGGAAGGTCACGACCTTGTCGTTGCGACGGAACGTCGAGCGCGGTGGGCCTGACAAGGCCTCGATGCGCTCCATCTGGAGATCGCCCTCGGACACGTGCCAGATGCGGGCACTGGAGAGCGTGCCCGTCGCAGCGGAGACGACGAAGGTCCCGATGTAGCTGCGCTGGCGCGAGGCCGTATGCATGCGCTGGAGCCATTCGACCACGCTCAAGGTCGGCGCTTCGCCGCCCGCCGCATTCGATGAACTCGGAGTCTTGGGTGGCGACGAAGAAGTCCGACTCTGGGCCACAGCGGCCTGTGCCATGCACAGGGCCGCCATCAGGGTCAGAAATCCACGCACAGGAATCGGCATCGGAACAATCATTGCAACGGATGGATATGCGCGATCAGCGCGACGGCCTCTCGAACGTCGCATTTCGCAGGAAGCCCGAGGGCATCTGCGACGCACCTCCCGTTTGCTGATGCGCTTCCAGCAGTTGATCCAGGCGTGGATCGCGCAGCATGATCTGCGGACTACCGTTGCCGACCATGACACGCGTCGGCGTCAGGGCCTGGACTGGTGGCTGGGCGGCGGCCACGACCGTCGGCGCCGCCTGCTGCACCGAGGCCAACTGAGCACCGGACGCTCCGAGGCCGCCCACGCCGACCCAATTCCACCCGATGGCGGCCGCCGCAGCCAGGGACGCCGCACCGGCGACCAGCTTCCAGCGGAACACCGGCTCGTTGGCGGCCTCGACGTGCCGCCGGACCGGAGCTGCCTTGGGGAGAACAGGAATCGAGGACGGGATCATGGATTCCACTGCAAGCCGCCCCTGCAGCCGAGACAGGAAAATCGAGGTGTCGCTGCACCTCGCGTGGACGCCTGAGCGCAGTACGTCCCCGACCAGGTGATAGGTCTGCCAGGTCGCCCTCAGGTCGTCGTCGACGCCGAGCTTGTCAATCACTTGGGCGAACTCGTCGTCCTGCAAATGACCGTCGGCAAGCGCCGAGACCTGTTCGTGGACCGTGTTTGTGTTGTTCATTTCATTCACCTGCTTACCAACGCTTGCCGGACTGGTTGTCCAGCAAGGGCTTGACTCTCGCCGAAATAGCTTCGCGGGCCCGAAAAATCCGAGACCGCACCGTGCCGATCGGACAATTCATCACCTCGGCAATCTCTTCGTAACTCATACCTTCGATTTCGCGCAGCGTCACCGCCTGCCTCAACTCGGCAGGCAGCGCTTCCATCGCCGCCTCGACGGCTGCCGCAATTTCATTCGCAGCCATCACGGATTCGGGGGTCTCGTCGCTGATTGGTTCGTTTCCGGGCCGGTAAGTTTCATCCTCGTCTTCAGAAGACGAACGCAGGGCACTTTCCGAAACCGTCGGGTCGCGCTTCATGTCGACCAAAGCCTTCTTGGCCGTGTTGACGGCAATCCGGTAGAGCCAGGTGTAGAACTGGGCCTCGCCCCGAAACTGGTGAAGGGCGCGATAGGCGCGGATGAAGGTCTCCTGCGCGATGTCCTCGACCAGGTTCACGTCGCGGACCATGCGGCCGATCAGCCGCTCGATCCGGCGCTGGTACTTGATGACAAGCAGCTCGAAGGCCTTCTGGTCCCCCGCGACGGTGCGCTGGACCAGCTGAAAGTCGACCTCGCCCGGCCTCGCTCCCGCGGCGGGCTCATCGGTCAGGCCGGCGTCCGGTGGCACCGGGGGTAGCGAAGCTGTCATGAGGAGGAATGATGCACGTCGACGCCCTTCGAATCGGCCTTTTGGGCGGTCGGCTCCGGCGAAGGCGCGCGCGAATATAGCGCACGGCGCAAATCGCGCCAGCGTTCCGGCATGGCCCGCCGGTCGACCCAGACCCAGCGTCGCGCCCGCGCGGGCTCTGATAGGTGCACCAGCAGCAAGGCTTGCAGGTCGAGCACGACACTGGCCTGTGCGGTTCGAAGCGCCGCATGGCCCGAGATCGACCAATGTTGGCCGTCAAAGCTCAGATCGGCCGGGTCCGTGCATCGAAGGACGCCGGTCCATGCGGCAAGACCGGCGACAGCCGCGCTGAGCGCCAATATCCCCTGCCGCCAGTCGAACCCGGCCGCCTGGACGCAAGCGACGGTCACACCGAGGACACCAAGGGCCCAAAGACCCAGCAGAAGCCGCTCCGCATAGCGAGAACGCCCCACCGGGTAGTTCACCGATGGGGCGCTGTGCATGAGACGAAAAGATTCAAACGCGCTTGAACACCAGCGTGCCGTTGGTGCCGCCGAATCCAAAGTTGTTCTTGACCGCCACGTCGATCTTCAGATCGCGCGCCTCATTGGCGCAGTAGTCGAGATCGCACTCCGGATCCTGGTTGAAGATGTTGATCGTCGGCGGGCTCTTCTGGTGGTGCAGCGCCAGAACGGTGAACACCGATTCGATGCCGCCGGCGCCGCCAAGCAGGTGCCCGGTCATCGACTTCGTCGAATTCACGATCAGCTTCTTGGCGTGGTCGCCGAAGGCATTCTTGATCGCGTTGGTTTCGTTCAGGTCGCCCAGCGGCGTCGAGGTGCCGTGGGCATTGACGTACTGGACCTCATCGGCGTTGACGCCCGCGTTCGCCAGCGCCATGGCCATGGAACGGCGTGGGCCGTCCACGTTGGGCGCGGTCATGTGGTAGGCGTCGCCGCTCATGCCGAAGCCGGAGACTTCCGCATAGATCTTGGCGCCGCGAGCCTTAGCGTGTTCGTACTCCTCGAGCACCAGCACGCCGGCGCCCTCGCCCAGCACGAATCCGTCGCGGTCCTTGTCCCAGGGGCGGGAAGCCGTCTTGGGATCGTCGTTGCGGGTCGACAGGGCGCGAGCCGCAGCAAACCCACCCAGGCCGAGCGGCGATACCGTCGACTCCGAGCCGCCCGCAATCATCACGTCGGCATCGCCGTACTCGATCATTCGGGCGGACGTGCCGATGGCATGCAAGCCGGTGGTGCACGCGGTCACGACTGCGATGTTCGGGCCCTTGAAGCCGTACTTGATCGAGACATGCCCCGAGATCATGTTGATGATCGATGCCGGTACGAAGAAGGGCGACACGCGGCGCGGACCCCGCGCGACCAGTTCGGCGTGCGTGTCCTCGATCAAGGGCAGGCCCCCGATGCCGGAACCGATGTTGCAGCCGATGCGGACCGCATCTTCTTCTGACAGCGCGTCACCCGTGGGCAGGCCGCTGTCCTGTACCGCCTGAATCGCGGCAGCGAGCCCGAGATGGATGAAGCGGTCCATGTGGCGCGCTTCCTTCTCGGGGATGTATTCCTTGATGTCGAAACCCTTCACCTCGCCCGCGAACTTGCAGGAGAAGCCGCTCACGTCGAACTTGGTGATGGTGTCGATGCCCGAATTCCCGGCCAGCAAATTGGCCCAGGATTCGGCAACGGTGTTTCCGACAGGAGCGAGGCAACCGAGTCCGGTCACGACGACGCGGCGTTTGGTCATGCCGGCAAACCTTTCTGGGAGCACTGAGGCCGTTATACGGTATGCGCGAGCGTTGGGGCTGCGGACCGAAGGAACGGTGACTCAGCGTGGCCGATCAGGCCTTTTGATTCTTGGTGGCGTAATCGACGGCGTTCTGCACCGTCGTGATCTTCTCGGCGTCTTCGTCCGGGATCTCGATGCCGAACTCGTCTTCGAGCGCCATCACGAGTTCGACCGTGTCGAGCGAGTCCGCGCCGAGATCAGCCACGAAGGCCTTTTCGTTGGTGACTTGGGACTCTTCCACGCCGAGTTGTTCGGCAATGATTTTCTTGACACGTGCTTCGATATCGCTCATTTGGTTCCCTCTGAGGGTTGTAGGTAATCGGTGGATTTTAGCCGGCCGCATTGTGGCATTTGCCGCACGGCCGTCGGTGAAAGGTATTGCTCAGCGCACTTACATGTGCATGCCGCCGTTCACGTGCAGTTCCTGCCCCGTGACGTACGCGGCCTGGGGAGAGGCCAGGAAAGCGACCGCGTGGGCGATGTCGGCTGGTTTGCCGAGGTGGCCGAGCGGAATCTGCGCGAGCAGGGCCTGTTGTTGCGCTTCGGGGAGGCTGGCCGTCATGTCGGTTTCGATGAAACCTGGAGCCACGCAGTTGACGGTGATGCTGCGGCTGCCGAGTTCGCGCGCCAGCGCACGGGTCATGCCCGCCACGCCGGCCTTTGCAGCCGCGTAGTTGGCCTGGCCTGCATTGCCGGAGGCGCCCACCACACTGGTGATGCTGATGATGCGGCCGTAGCGCTGCTTCATCATCGGACGGATGACCGCTCGCGAGAGACGGAAAACCGCTTTCAGGTTGGTGTCCAGCACCGCGTCCCAGTCAGCGTCCTTGAGGCGCATCGCCAGGGTGTCGCGGGTGATGCCGGCGTTGTTGACCAGCACGTGGACGGCGCCGTAGACCTTGACGATCTCATCGATCAGCGCCTCGACCGCTGCGCCGTCATTGACGTCCAGCGCACAGCCGCGGCCATCGTAGGCACTCAGGGCGGACGTGATCTTCGCGGCCCCTTCTTCCGTGGTGCCGGTGCCAATGACCTTGAGGCCGCGTTGGGCCAGTTCCAGCGCAATGGCGGCGCCGATTCCGCGGGACGCGCCAGTGACCAGCGCAACCTGGCCTTCGAATTTGGGAGTACTCATGAAAGTGACCTCGAGGCTCAATGCTCAGGCAGTGAGCAGTTTTCTGGTTTCGGCAAGGGTTGCCGGGTCGTAGACTGAAGCCGCACCAAGCTCCGGCGCGATGCGCTTGGCCATGCCGGCCAGGACCTTGCCCGGGCCGCATTCGACGACGGCGGAGACCTCACGCGCTTTCAGTGCCTGCACGGTTTCGACCCAACGGACCGGACCCGCAGCCTGGCGCACCAGGGCATCGCGAATCCGATCGGGATCGGTTTCGATGGTCACGTCGATGTTGTTGATGACGGGAATCTCGGGCGCTGCCAGGCTGACCGACGCCAGACGCTCCCGCAGCGCCTCGGCCGCCGGCTTCATCAGGCTCGAATGGAAGGGGGCCGACACCGGCAAGGGAAGCGCGCGCTTGGCGCCATTGGCCTTCAACACTTCACAGGCCTTGTCGACGGCAGCCTTGCTTCCGGCGATCACCGTCTGCATCGGATCGTTGAAGTTCACCGCCTCCACGACCTCGGCGCTTCCAGGGCCGAATCCAGCCGTCACTTCGGCGCAGCCGGCCTTCACCTTGTCCGCATCCATGCCCAGAATGGCCGCCATGGCGCCCACTCCGACCGGCACGGCCTGCTGCATCGCCTGGGCGCGAAAACGCACCAGTGGCGCCGCTTGAGCCAGCGTCAGGACTCCGGAAGCCACCAGCGCGGAATACTCGCCGAGCGAATGACCCGCGACGACCGACGGCTTGTCTCCACCTTCGGCCAACCAGGCGCGCCAGGCGGCAACGCCAGCAATGAGCATCACGGGTTGCGTGTTGGTCGTCAGGGCCAGGACCTCCTTGGGACCCTCATGAATCAGGCGGGCGACATCTTCGTCCAGGGCGTCGGATGCCTCGCGCAGCGTTTCAAGCACTACGGGGTGATCGCCCCAAGCGTCGAGCATGCCGACGGCCTGCGAGCCCTGACCCGGAAAGACGAAAGCGAAGGACTTCATTGTTGTGTCTCCAATCGCGCCGCTGCCACTTGGGCAACGCACTGTATTAGTAGTTGAGCAGGACCGCGCCCCAGGTGAAGCCGCCACCAACGCCTTCGAGCATCAGCGTGTCGCCCTTCTTCACCTTGCCCGAGCGAACTGCGTTGTCCAACGCCAGCGGAATCGAGGCTGCCGAAGTGTTGCCGTGTTCGTCGACGGTCACGATCAGCTTCTCGCGTGCCAGCTTCAGCTTCTTCGCCGTGCCTTCCATGATCCGGATGTTGGCTTGATGGGGGATCAGCCAGTCGATGTCCGCTTCTGTCTTACCCGCCTTTTGCAGCGTGGTACGCGCGGCTTCCTCGAGGACTCGCACGGCCAGCTTGAACACGGCTTGCCCATCCATGTGGAGCAAGGGCGTGCCGAGCACAGAGCCGCCGGACACGTGGCCGGGCACGCAGAGAATGCCGACGTGCTTGCCATCGGCGTGCAAGTCGCTCGCCAGAATGCCGGGCTCTTCGCTGGCTTCGAGGACCACTGCCCCGGCGCCGTCGCCGAACAGCACACAGGTGGTGCGGTCGTTGAAGTCGAGGATGCGGGAAAACACCTCGGTGCCCACGACCAACGCGCACTTGGCACTGCCCGTGCGGATCATCGCGTCCGCCACCGTCAGTGCATACACGAAGCCGCTGCAGACTGCCTGCACGTCGAACGCCGGGCACCCTGCAATCCCCAGCTTGTTCTGGAGGATGGCAGCCGACGAGGGAAACACCATGTCGGGCGTCGAGGTCGCGACGATGATCAGATCGATGTCGCTCGTGCTTCGGCCCGCAGCTTCCAGCGCCTGCTTGGCGGCTTCCAGTCCGAGGTCGCTGCTCGCGACGTCGGGTGCCGCGAAATGTCGGGCGCGGATGCCGGTGCGCTCGATGATCCACTGATCCGAGGTTTCGATGCCGCGTGCGGCCAAGTCCCGGGTGAGGTCGTCATTGGTCACACGGCGCGGGGGCAGATAGCTGCCGGTGCCTGTGATTCGAGAAAAAGGAGTCATCAAACGTGGAGCGCCGCCGCGTCAGCCGGCGCCGCCGATTCTTGCCGCGCGAGCAGGGGCGCGGCGTGGGCGATGCGGGCCCGCACGCGATCGAGCAGGTTGTTGCGAGCGGCATCATAAGCGCGATCCAGCGCGTGGCCGAAGGCCACTTCGTCCGCGGAGCCGTGGCTCTTGAACACAAGACCACGAAGCCCCAAAAGAGCCGCACCGTTGTACCGCCGATGATCCAGCCTCCGCTTAAGCGCTTTTAGGACCGGATAGGAAACGATTGCAGCAAATTTGCTGAAGATACCGTTCGAGTATTCGATTCGCAAGAAGTCAACGATCATGGAGGCGACGCCCTCGGTCGCCTTTAACGTGACATTGCCAACGAAGCCGTCACAAACAACGATATCTGTCGTTCCCTTGAAAATGTCGTTGCCTTCCACGTTGCCGTAGAAATTCAAATCTTGGGAACTCGCCGCTTTTCGCAGCAGTTGGCTGGCCTTCTTGATGGTTTCGCTGCCCTTGATGGCTTCTTCGCCAACATTGAGCAAGCCCACCGTTGGGGACTCGTTCCCCGTCAAGGCAGACACTAGCGCGGAGCCGAGAACGGCAAACTGCAGCAGGTCTTCGGCATCGCAATCGACGTTGGCGCCCAGATCGAGCACTGTCGTCGCCCCACCCTTGCTGTTGGGCAATTGAGGCGCGATGGCCGGCCGATCGATTCCGTCCAGCGTTTTCAACAAGTAGCGCGCGATGGCCATCAGTGCGCCGGTATTTCCGGCCGAGATCGCGGCTTGGGCGGCGCCGTCCTTGACCTGCTGAATGGCGACTCGCATGGACGAGTCCTTCTTCTTGCGCAGCGCCACCTCGATGGGATCGTCCATCCCGACCACTTCGCTGGCCGCGATGACCGTGGCTCGAGGATGCGCGAAGCCAGCCAATGCCGCCGGCGCACCGACGAGAAGCAACGACGCTTCGGCGTGGCGCTCGAGAAATGCGCGGCAGGCCGCAAGCGTGACGCGCGGCCCATGGTCGCCGCCCATGCAATCAACGGCCAGCGTGATCACAGACGGCGCAGGAGAGATTTCGGAAGGCGTGACCATCAAAACAAAGGCCCGACGCTACGGCAAAAGTAGCTTCGGGCCCTGGCCTTGAAACGAAGATCAGGCTTCAGACTTGGTCTTGAGCACCTTGCGGCCGCGATAGAAGCCGTTCGGGCTGATGTGGTGACGCAGATGCGTTTCGCCGGTGGTGGGCTCGACGGCAATGCCGGGCACGCCCAGGGCGTTGTGCGAACGATGCATGCCGCGCTTCGACGGCGACTTCTTGTTTTGCTGGACGGCCATGCTGGCTCCTGGAAGTATTCGGTTGGGTGGGTGTGCATGCGGGGCGGCGGTAACGCTTGCAAAGCTTGTAATGCGTTATCGGCGGCGCGCGCGAAGCCCATGATTATAGCCCAGGACGGCATCGAACACCAGAGCGGGGTATCGGCGACCTATTTGGGCTTGTCCGAACGCAAGTTGCCGAGCACGGCAAAAGGGTTCGGGCGAGCGGCTTCCGCAGCCTCGAAGTCGGGGTCCACGGCAGAAAGCTTCATCGGCTCCGGACAGACTTCATGTCGCGGCGTGACGGGGATGTCCATCAGCAACTCGTCCTCGATCAGGGCATGGAGATCGAATTCGCGGCTCGCCACCAGGACGTCTTCCTCGGCCTCTTCGTCCTCGGCCGCGGCGGTGGCCTCGTCGGCGGCAAAGCGGAACCAGCGGTCGACAGCCAGATCCACATCGACGGGCGTTAGGCAACGCTGGCAGATCAGGGGAACCTTGGCGTCCGCCGTCAGGTGCAACCAGGAAATTGGGGAGCCGGCAGCACCGCTGCGGCGCTGGCCAACGGCCGTCCATTCGACGGTCAGGTCCGCGGCCGGCGAGGCCAATTCCGCACTCAGGCGCTCGTACGACTGAAGCGGATCGATTCCGGAAATGGGGGCTGCGGCTTCGGCAAAGCCGTTCACGTCGAGCCGCCGAGGGGCAAATTCTCTGGTCATTCGCATCAGTCTAAACCGCTCACGCACAATCGTGGCCCATGCAACGCAATGTCATCCTTGCTTCGACCTCGCGCTACCGCCGCGAGCTTCTTGGGCGCCTGCGCCTTCCCTTCGATGTCCAATCGCCGGAAGTCGACGAGACGCCGCTCCCTGGCGAAACGCCCCGCGCACTGGCTGAACGCCTCGCGCTGGAGAAGGCGAACGCGATCGCCCGCCGCTTTCCCGATGCGGTCGTGATCGGCTCCGACCAGGTCGCCGACCTTGCCGGCGAGCCCCTGGGCAAGCCCGGCGACCATGCGCGCGCCACCGCCCAACTGCGGCGCATGCGCGGCCAGACACTCATCTTTCAGACGGCCGTCGCCGTTGTCTGCCAGGCCACGGGCTTCGTCCAGCGCGACCTGGCGCCGGTACGCGTGGTCTTTCGGGACTTGAGCGATGCGGCGATCGAGGCCTATCTGAATGCAGAACAGCCGTATGACTGCGCCGGCAGCGCCAAGAGCGAAGCCCTCGGCATCGCCCTGCTCGACGCCATCGACAGCGACGACCCGACCGCCCTGGTGGGCCTGCCATTGATTCGCACCGCGAAGATGCTGCGTGCGGCGGGAGTCGACCTGCTGTGAATACGCCGAGCCGCGGAAAGCTCTACCTCGTCCCCGCCCCGCTCGATTTCGGGTGCGACGAGCAGGCGCCGCTCCAGGACGCTTTGCCGCTCGGCACGCTGCAGGCAGCCGCACGAATCACGCACTGGATCTGCGAGAACGCCAAGTCTGCACGCGCCTATCTCAAACGCATCGACTCCGTCGTACCGCTCGCGGCCCCGCTGCAGGCCCAGCAGATCCAGGAACTGCCGCGCGAAGTGCACAAGAAGGGTGATCACGCGGGACAGTTCGATGCGCGTCCACTCCTCGCTGCCGCGCTGGAAGGCCACGATGTCGGGCTGCTCAGCGAAGCTGGCATGCCGGCCGTCGCGGACCCCGGGTCGTCGGTTGCCAAGGCAGCGCATGAAATGGGCATCACCGTGGTCCCGCTGACGGGGCCTGTGTCGCTCCTGCTGGCGCTGGCGGCAAGCGGCCTCAACGGCCAGAACTTCGCATTCGTCGGCTATCTGCCGCAGGATGCCGACGCGCGTGTGCAGCGCATCCGCGAACTCGAGGCCCTGGCACTCAAGACCGGCCAGACCCAACTTTTCATCGAAACACCCTACCGCAACACAGCCTTGCTGCAGGCGCTTACCCAGACGTTGCAGCACAACACGCGTCTCGCGGTAGCCCGAGGGCTCACGCTGGCGTCCTCCCAGGTACGAAGCGAAACCGTGAAGGCATGGCGGGCCAAGCCATCACCGGCCGACGAACGGGCGCCTGCCGTATTCGCCATCGGCCGCTAGCGCTGTCCAACCTGATGATGGATTTCCCCGCACGCATGCGCTGGGCCTCGCGCACGCAGTTCTTCGGCTCCGGCTTCGTTTTCGCGACATGGGGGGTGCACATCCCTACGGTGAAAGCCCACTACGGCGTCAACGAAGCCGAACTCGGCCTCGCCATGCTCGCGGCGGGCGTTGGCGCCCTGCTGGGCCTGACGCAGGCCAGCCGCTGGATCGGCCGTCACGGCGCCCGATCCATGGCTGGCGTTTGCGGCACCGTCTACGCCTTGCTCCTTGCCGGCCTGCTGGTCATGCCGGCCTACGCGGCCTTGCTTGGCTTGCTCGTCGTGTTCGGCATCGTGACGAGCGTCTTCGATGTGGCAATCAACACGGAAGCCGCGCAACTCGAACTCCGCGGCGGCAGGCCCTTGATGAGCGGCATGCACGGCATGTTCAGCCTGGGTGGGATGGTCGGGGCCATGACCGGCGGCGCGGCCATTGCGGCGGGAATGGCACCGCAACACCACTTGATGCTGGTTGCCGCCGTGATGGCGATTGCGATTGCCGTGTCCGCGCGCTGGATGCTGCCCAAGAAATCGACGGCGTTTGCCAGTGATGGTCATGGCTTCCGAATGCCGCGAGGCACCCTGGCCGTCCTCGGCCTGCTGGCTGCGTTGGGACTGATTGCAGAGGGCGCCATCTACGACTGGAGCGTGCTCTATCTCAACCAGGAACTGGGCAGCCCCCAGCAGCAGGCGGCCCTGGCTTACGCCAGTTTCTCGGCCGCGATGGCGATGGCGCGCTTCGGCGGCGATGCGATGCGGGCGCGCTTCGCACCGGCCGTGCTGCTTCGTGGCAGCGCATTGCTGGCAGCGGCGTCCATGACCCTGGTGCTGATCACCAACCTACCCTGGCTGGCATTGGCCGGTTTTGCGGGCGTGGGCGTCGGATTCGCCAACGTGGTGCCCATCCTCTTCGCGGCGTCCGCGCGCGTGCCCGGTGTCGAGCCGGCGCGCGGCATCGCGGCAGTATCGGCGGCGGCATATCTGGGCTTCATGGCGGGTCCGCCGGTGATCGGCTTCCTGGCCCAGGTCAGCTCACTGACCGTGGCGCTCTACGTGGTGGTGGCGTTTGCTGCAGCCCTAGCCGCGTCGGCTCGCTACGCCGACGTCCCCTGAATCAACGCAGCGCGGGCGCCGTGCGCATCGCGCGGACGGAGGCGTCGCCCAATGCGGCGCCGAATTTCTTGGCGAGCTTCTCGGCCACGTTGTCGCGGCGCGTGTAGTCGATGACTTCCTCGGCCTTGATCACTTCGCGCGCAACGAAGTCGACGTTGCCGAGTTGGTCCGCCAGACCCAGCTCGACCGCCTGCTGGCCGCTCCAGAAAAGGCCACTGAAGAGGCCGGGCGTGCCGGCCTTCAGCCGGTCGCCGCGCCCGGTCTTGACCACGTCGATGAACTGCGTATGGATCTGATCGAGCATCTGCTGCGCGTGGGCGCGCTGGGCATCGCTCATCGGGCTGAACGGATCCAGGAATCCCTTGTTCTCGCCGGCCGTCAGGAGCCGGCGCTCCACGCCGACCTTGTCCATGAGGCCCGTGAATCCGAAACCGTCCATCAGCACGCCGATGCTTCCGACGATGCTCGCCTTGTCGACGAAGACCTTGTCGGTGGCAGCGGCGATGTAATACGCGGCCGACGCGCAGGTCTCCTCGACCACCGCGTAGACGGGCTTGTTGTACTTGGCCCGCAGGCGCTTGATCTCGTCGTTGATGATGCCGGCCTGCACAGGACTGCCGCCCGGCGAGTTGATGAGCAGCACGACGCCCTTGGCGCCTTCGTCCTCGAAAGCGGTCTTCATGGCCGCGACTACGAACTCGGCGCTGGCGTCCGCGCCGCTGGCGATTTCGCCCTTGATCTCGATCACGGCGGTGTGGGCAGTCGCCTTGGCCGTCGCCGGCGTTCCGCGCGACAAGGCGAACCACGCCAGGAAAATGAAGAAGGCAAGCCAACTCAGCCGCACGAAGGTTTTCCAGCGGCGCGTGGCCCTCTGTTCGCGCAGTGAGGCGAAGGCCAGTTTTTCCAGCGTTGCGCGCTCCCAGCCGGACTGCAGCGTCGGGTCGTTCTTGGACATGCTTCTTGGTCCGCCTTGCGCGGAAGGAATGGGCGCGGCGCGCTCGAAGGGCTCGAAACCTTCGGGCTCCGTGCGGTTGGAATCGGTCATCTCAGAAAGCGAGGGGTTGGAGGTTCCAGGCAGTATGCCAGTGCACCACGCCGTCACGTTCGCTGAGAGCGATCTTCACCAGCCCTCCGCGGCACGGCCCGCCAGCGCACTCGCCGGTGTCCGGCCTGTAGACAGCGCCATGGGTGGCGCACAGGAGCCATTGGCCGCTGTCATCGAAGAAGCGATCGGGCTGGAAGTCCAGTTCCATCGCCACGTGGCTGCAACGGTTGAGGTAGGCATGCGCCACCCCCTCGAAGCGAACCGCAAACGCCCGGCAAGTCTCACCACCATGCAGGACGTCGAATGGCACGGCTCGGCCGCCTTCGACCAGATCGGAGGCATTGCAGAGAGGAATGCATTCGCTCATGGACGGATTTTCATGCGTTCGCCAGAAGCCACTCCGCCAATCCGGAAACCGAATGCGCCACGTGCAGCGGCGCCAACGCGTCGAAGGTGTCGGGTTCATGCGCGCCGTAGGACACGCCCACGCTCGCGCAGCCGGCGTTGATCGCGAGTTGCAGATCGTGCGTCGTGTCGCCGATCATCAGGGTTCGATCGGCTGGCACGTCGAGTTCGTCCATCAGCTCAAGCAACATGCGCGGGTGCGGCTTGCCGAATGTTTCGTCGGCCGTGCGGGAGGCGGCGAAGCACTCTCGCAGGGCGACGGTGGCCAGCGCTTCGTTCAGGCCGCGGCGCGACTTGCCGGTGGCCACCGCCAGCTTGTGGCCGCGCTCCCGAAGCGCATCGAGCATCGGCAGGACGCCATCGAACAGCACGACGTCATCCTGGTGCTGGAGATAGTGGTAGCGGTAGCGCGCACCGAGTTCGGCGTACTTTTCCCTGGGCACGTCGGGCGCGGCGCGGGCGAGCGCCTCGGCCAGGCCGAGGCCTATGACCCACGCGGCGTCGCTCTCGCTGGGCTTGGCTCCGCCGACGTCGACCACGGCGGCCTGGATGCAGCGCACGATGAGGCGCGTGGAGTCGTACAGGGTCCCGTCCCAATCGAAGGCGATCAGATCGAAACGGCGGGGACGGATATCAGTCATGGGGCGTTGTCGAAGGATGGGCCGCGAGCGCGTCGAGCGCGATGGGGGGCATCAAGGCATGCAGTTCCGGCGGCAGGTCTGCCTGAAGTGCCATGCGCTCTCCGCTCGCAGGATGGGTGAACTGCAGGCGCCAGGCGTGCAGGAACATGCGTTTGAGGCCGACTTTCTGGAGCGCACGGTTGCGCTCGAAGTCGCCGTACTTGTCGTCACCGGCGATCGCATGGCCGGCCGACGCCAGGTGCACGCGAATCTGATGCGTACGGCCGGTCTTGATGGTGACCGCCAGAAGCGAGAAGGAAGCAGCATCGCCGGGCAGGGCGAATCGCGCCAAAACCTTGACCAGTGTGACGGCGCGCATCGCATCGGGATGGTCCTTGGCGACGACGCGCACCCGCCGCTCCCCCTCTGCCGAGCCCGCTTGGCTGGGCAACAGGTATTTGGCAAGCGGCGCGTCGAGCACCTTCTTGTTGGCGGGCCAGTTGCCTTCGACCAGCGCCAGATAGGTCTTGCCCGTCTCCCGCTCGCGAAACTGATCCTGCAATGCGGTCAGCGCGCTGCGCTTCCTGGCGACCAGCAGGATGCCCGAGGTCTCGCGATCCAGGCGATGCACGAGTTCCAGGAAGCGGGCCGCGGGCCGTGCCGTTCGAAGTTGCTCGATCACTCCGAAGCTCACTCCGCTCCCGCCATGGACTGCGACGCCGGCCGGCTTGTTGACGGCAAGCAGCGCGTCGTCCTCATACAACAAGGGAAACTCCCGGCCCGGCGCGGGTGGGGTCGCGCCCTCTTCCGACCGGGCCGCCACCCGCACCGGAGGCAGCCGCAACACATCGCCCTCGGCGAGACGCGTCTCCGCCTGGGCGCGCCCCTTGTTGATGCGCACCTCTCCCGAGCGAATGATTCGGTAGACGTGGGTCTTGGGCACACCCTTGAGGTGCCGAAACAGGAAATTGTCCAGTCGTTGGCCGGCAGATTCCCCGTCGACTGTCAGAAAGCGAACTTCTGCCGCCGCGGGGCTTGGCTTCGCACCTATAATGTTTTTCACCAGCGCGGTCTTGTAAGTGCTTGATTAATCAGAAGTTTAGAGCACCACGGGAAGCGCTGTGAGGTCGATGCCGCTTTGATGCCGAACTCGCAAGCCACGCGCAAGAGCGCAAGGCGGCGGGCACTGCATCCGAGTCAAGCCGACGCCCACGAAACACCGATACGGAATACCCCAGCCGGCAGGCTACAAGCTGCCGGCGGATCGAAGCGAGTACCTTGTGTTGATGCTACTGATTCAACTGCTCCTGCGCTGGCTGCCGCCAGCGAGATCAGGCATTGAATCGCCAGCAGAGCGCGCCACCATTGCGCCAATAGCTATAAAAAATATAGCAAATCAACACCACATCGGGCTCGCGCCCATCCACGCGCCCCCACCCCGTCTGCCATCGACTTGATACTCGAGGTGGTTGTCCGCGCTTGCGCGGCGGCCATGGCAGCCAGGGCACAGAGGCAATTCCTTCGTTTCGCGCGACGTCGTCCGTGCATCGTTAGGTCCGTCACGGACCGGTAGAACGACAGAAATAGAAGGACAACGCATCATGAAGCGGATGCTGATCAACGCCACGCAGGCTGAAGAACGCCGCCTGGCCATCGTCGACGGACAAAAGCTCCTCGACTACGAAATCGAGATCGAAGGGCGCGAACAGCGCAAGGGCAACATCTACAAGGCCGTGGTGACGCGCGTCGAGCCGTCGCTGGAAGCCTGCTTCGTCGACTACGGCGAAGACCGCCACGGCTTCCTGCCGTTCAAGGAAATCTCCAAGCAGTACTTCGCGGAAGGCGTCTCGGCCAGCCAGGCCCGGATCCAGGATGCAATCAGGGAAGGCCAGGAACTGGTCGTCCAGGTCGAGAAAGAAGAGCGTGGCAACAAGGGCGCGGCCCTCACCACCTTCATTTCGCTGGCCGGCCGCTACGTCGTGCTGATGCCGAACAACCCGCGCGGCGGCGGTGTCAGCCGGCGCATCGAGGGCGACGACCGCGCCGAACTCAAGGAGGCGATGGACCAGCTCGAATACCCCAAGGGTATGAGCATCATCGCCCGCACCGCAGGCATCGGCCGCTCCGCGCCCGAACTGCAGTGGGACCTGAACTACCTGCTCAAGCTCTGGACCGCCATCGACGGCGCAGCCAAGGGCGGCAAGGGCGCCTTCCTGATCTACCAGGAATCCTCGCTGGTCATCCGCGCGATCCGTGACTACTTCAATCACGACATCGGCGACATCCTGATCGACACCGACGACATCTACGACCAGGCACAGCAGTTCATGGCGCACGTGATGCCGGAACATGCCGCCCGCGTGAAGCGCTATCGGGACGACGCTGCGCTATTCAGCCGCTTCCAGATCGAGCACCAGATCGAATCGGCCTACGCTCGCACCGTGCAACTGCCCAGCGGCGGCGCGATCGTGATCGACCACACCGAAGCACTGGTTTCCGTCGACGTGAACTCGGCGCGAGCCATCAAGGGCGGCGACATCGAGGAAACCGCGACCCGCACCAACCTCGAAGCCGCCGACGAAGTCGCGCGCCAGATGCGCCTGCGTGACCTGGGCGGCCTGATCGTCATCGACTTCATCGACATGGACGAGTCGAAGAACCGCCGCGAAGTCGAAAGCCGCCTGCGAGATGCCCTGCGCCAAGACCGCGCCCGCGTCCAGTTCGGCTCGATCAGCAAGTTCGGCCTCATGGAAATGAGCCGCCAGCGCCTGAAGCCAGCGCTGAGCGAGGGCTCGTCGATCCCCTGCCCCCGTTGCGGCGGCTCGGGCCACATCCGCGACACCGAATCGAGCGCGCTGCAGATCCTGCGCATCATTCAGGAAGAGTCGATGAAGGACAACACGGCAGCAGTGCATGTGCAGGTGCCGGTGGAAGTGGCCTCCTTCCTGTTGAACGAGAAGCGCCCCGAGATCGCCAAGATCGAGCTCAAGCAGCGCGTGACCGTGCTGATGGTGCCCAACAAGACGCTCGAAACCCCCAACTACAAGCTGGAACGGCTCAAGCACGACGATCCACGGCTCGACCACATCGAAGCCAGCTACAAGATGGCCGACGAGATCGAGGACCCGACCTCCGTCACGCGCCGCTCGCAGGAGCCGACCAACAAGCAGACCCCGGTGATCAAGGGGGTGCTACCCGATGCACCGGCGCCAATCGCCGTGCCGAAGCCCGAGACGGTGCGCCCGCCTGTGGCCGCACCGGCACCCACGACGACGGCTACGGCCGCGCCTGCGGTGGCCAAGTCGGCCGAAACCGGCTTTTTCGGCTGGATCAAGCGCCTGTTCGGTGCAGAGCCGGCGCCGGCGCCTGCCCCCGTCGCCATTCCCATCGAGGCACCGAAGCCGCGCCGTGAAGGACGTGGCGGGCGTGACGGCGAAGCTCCGCGCACCGCTCGCGAAGGCGAACAGCGCCGCGGTGGACGCGGCGAAGGACGTGGTGGCCGCGACGGCGATCGCCGCGGGGCTCGCTCCGGCGAGCGTCGTGAGGGCGAGCGCCGCGAAGGACGTGAAACTCGTAGCGAAGCACGCAATGACGGCCAGGTGCGTGAGCCCCGTGACACCCGCGCGCCTCGCGAAGGCGAGCGCCGTGGCCGCGGTGAACGCCGTGACGGCGAAGCGCGCCAGTTGCCGGCCGAGGCGACCGACATTCAACTTGACGCACAAGCGATCGCCTCGAACGCCGGCGACGAAGCGGCTACGCCTTCGGAACGCGCACCGCGCGGTCGCGGCGAACGTCGGGAGCGCGGTGAGCGCGGTGAGCGTGGGGAACGCGGCGAGCGCAACACCGACGCCCAGCGCGAACGCAATGGCGAGACCACCGGCGAGACTAACGTCCAAGCTTCGCAAGGTGATGCTCCGGCCGAACGCGGCCAGCGCAACGGTCGCGAAGAGCGCGCACCCCGTGGCGAGCGCAACGAAGGACGCCGCGAGCGTCGCAACGAAGGCACCCCCCGGTCTGACGAGGCATCGGTGGAAGCTCAAGCTCAAGCGGTCGACGCCAACGCATCCACGGGTGCCGGCGCGATCGGCGAAGGCCAAGGTCCCGATGCCGCAACGCGCCGCGACGGCGAAGAGCGCCGCGGCCGGTCGCGGGACCGCTACGGCCGCGATCGCCGCGAGCGCAGCCCCCGCGACGACGCTGATGTGAATCAGCCTGCTCCGGCTGCCCCCGTGACCGCCCAGGCGGACGACGCGCTTCAGGTCGAGGCACCGCCTGTCATGGCGCGCCCTGAGCGCGTCGCAGCCCCTGTGGCGGCGCCCATCGTCGTGGAGGCGAAAACCGCCGCCTCCTCGCGGGCTCTTCCGAAGATTCAGCCCTTCGAACTACCGCTGGACGAACTCGCCCAGGTGGCGGAAGGCTCCGGCCTGCATTGGGTCAATTCGGACGCTGAACGCGTCGCACAGGTTCGCGCTGCGATCGCGGCGGAACCCAAGCCGGTGCACGTGCCGCGCGAACGCCCGCCGGCGATCGTGATCGACGAAGGTCCGCTGGTGCTGGTCGAGACCCGCCGCGACCTCGGCTCGATGGTCCTGCCTTTCGAGCAGCAGCCCGGACAGGACGCAAGCGCCCGTCACTGAGGCGCAAGGGGAGGCGCCTCGCCTCCCCTTTCTCATTTGATCTGAAGAGCCGGCTCGCACGAGCCTCGCGGCACCCGGTTGCCGCAGCCATCCTGAAGACTGGAAGGTCTCCGCCAGCGCCCGCGGGACCCTTTCCTTCACATTCGCGCACCAACGGCCTACTTTGGCTCGCAATCTCGGCGAGAAGATGCTGCGTTGCCCATCGGAAACATCCGTGCTTTCGTGACAAATCGCCAAACGGCGTATGCAAACAACACCCCCAGAGCGTTTAACGTTAACATGTTGTCATACAAAAGGATTACACTTTGGGTGGATATGTTGCAGTGCATCAAAGTGGGCCAGGCAGATACCTACAGAGGAGAAGACCTAGGCCGTTTGGCGGAAGATGTACGGCTTTTGTTGACATCACAGCGGCCGCAGCATATGTTCAAATTCTTGCTAATAGTAGTAAAGCGTTACACTGCCGCGCTCTTGATTGAGGCAGCACCCGTTACGGGGGATTTTTAAATGTTTCGTTCAGACTCGACCGCACATGGCAACGTGGTCCGACGCTTCCCCCCGGAAGGTGGTGGCCCTCCTTCGCCCCCCATTTACGCACAACCGCGCAAGCTCAACCTCGCCGAACGCGTCACGAAGCGGACCTTCGACATCGTGGGCGCGCTGGTCTTCTTCGTCGTTTTCGGACCCCTCTATTTGCTGGTCGCGCTGGGCGTTGCAGTCAGCATGGGGCGGCCGGTCCACTTCTGGCAAAACCGCCTCGGAGAAAGAGGCCAACGGTTTCGCTTCTACAAGTTCCGCTCGATGGTCCGCAATTCCGAGGACGTGCTGGACGAATTCCTGAGCCGCAACGACATGGCGCGCACCGAATGGGACACCTTTCAGAAGCTGGAAAAGGATCCGCGGATTACGCCGATCGGCCAGTTCATCCGCAAGCTGAGTCTCGACGAGCTCCCCCAGTTCTGGAATGTGCTCAAGGGCGACATGAGCATCGTGGGGCCCCGCCCCTGCATGGAGCGCCAGCGCAGTCTCTACGGCAAGGGTTGGGAGCACTATTGCGCGATGCGTCCTGGCATCACGGGGCTGTGGCAGGTCAGCGGACGCAATCGCTTGTCGTACGCCCGCCGCGTCGAACTGGATGTGGAATACGTCAGCAACTGGTCCCTATGGCTCGACATCAAGATCCTCGTGAGGACGGTCCGCGCCGTCACCACGGGGGAGGGCTCGCGATGACTCAGATCCAGCCCGTCGTCCTGTGTGGAGGCAGCGGCACAAGACTGTGGCCGCTGTCGCGCAAGACCCTTCCCAAGCAATTCGTTCCACTGGTCGGCAACAAAAGCCTTCTCCTGCTCACACTCGAGCGGTTGCGGCAGCTCAACACCGAGGTGACCTGCGTCGCGGCTGAAGAGCATCGCTTTCTCGTCCAGGAAGGCATCGACGCAGCCCAGGTGAGCGGCAAGCAACTGCTGGAGCCGGTGGCACGGAACACGGCCGCTGCGATGGCCGCGACCGCGCTGCTGACCGACCCCGAACGCCTGCTGCTCTTCGCGCCTGCCGACCATCACATCCCGGATTCGGAGCGCTTCGTCGCCACGATCCTCAAAGGCATCCCTGCCGCGCTGGCGGGTTATCTCGTGACCTTCGGCGTCGAGCCGACGTTCCCGAGCACGGCCTACGGCTACATCCGTCAGGGCGACAAGCTCGACGCGGCACTGGGCGAAGAAGCTGGCCACGCGGTCGCTGCCTTCATCGAGAAGCCGGATGCAGCCCGTGCCGAACAGTTGCTACTGGAAGGCGGAAACCTCTGGAATGCCGGGATTCTTCTCGTGCAGGCCAAGGTGCTGATCGCGGCGCTTCAGGAGCACGCGAGCGACATCCTGGACGCCTGCAAGCTTGCGACTGCGACGATCGACGCTGACGGCGATTTCATGCGCATGGACGGCGCTGCCTTCGGGCGCTGCCGCAGCCAAAGCATCGACTACGCGGTGCTCGAAAAATGCGCTCGCGTCGCGGTCATTCCCTTCCAGGGCCGGTGGAGCGATGTGGGCAGCTGGAATGCCGTCGCCGACCTGCACGACACCGATGCCAACGGCAACCGCATCAGCGGCCACGGCTTCGCGATGAGCGCCACCAACACCTTCATCCATGCGCCCGGCCGCCCGGTCGTGGCCCTGGGCACCAAGGATCTGCTGGTCGTCGACACGCCCGATGCGCTCCTGGTCGTGCACAACGAATGCGCAGAGCAGGTCAAGGACGTGGTCGCCTTGCTGACCACGCACGGCCACAGCCAGGCGACGCGGCATCGGCGCGTTCCAAGGCCGTGGGGCGCCTACGACAGCATCGACGACGGCGAACGTTTCGCCGTCAAGCGCCTGACGGTCAAGCCCGGCGCGCGACTGGCGCTGCGCATGCACCACCACCGCGCCGAACACTGGGTCGTCGTCCAGGGCACGGCCAAGGTGACCTGCGACGACAAGGCGCAGCTCGTCAAGGAAAACGAATCGATCTACATCCCCGTGGGTGCGATCTACCGGCTGGAGAACGCCGGCAAGACCACCCTGGAAGTGATCGAGGTCCAGACCGGTGGATACCTCGGCGAAGACGACATCGTGCGTCTCGACGACGCCCCTTCCGCAGGCGAAAGAAAACTCGCCTGATCGACCTCTCCCATCAACCTCAAGCCAGCGCGGTAGTTCAATGAACGAGTTTCAGAAGCGAATCTTCGTGGCGGGGCACCGCGGCATGGTTGGGAGCGCGATCGTGCGGTGCCTGGCCGAGAAGGGTTACACCCACATCGTGTCCAGGACCCATGCGGAGCTCGACCTGACCGACCAGGCCCAGGTGCGCGCCTTCTTTGCCGAGGAACGGCCCCAGGAGGTCTATGTGGCTGCCGCGAAAGTGGGCGGCATTCACGCCAACAACAGCTATCCGGCCGAGTTCATCTACTCGAACCTGATGGTCGAGGCGAACCTGATCCACGAGTCCTGGCGCACGGGCGTGAGCAAGCTGCTCTTCCTGGGTTCGAGCTGCATCTATCCGCGGCTGGCCCCGCAGCCCATGGCCGAAGACGCGCTGCTGACCGGCAAGCTGGAACCCACCAACGAGCCCTATGCGGTCGCGAAGATCGCCGGCATCAAGCTCTGCGAGAGCTACAACCGGCAGTACGGCTGCGACTTCCGCAGCGTGATGCCGACCAATCTGTATGGGCCGGGCGACAACTATCATCCCGAGAACAGCCACGTGCTGCCGGCGATGATCCGTCGCTTCCACGAAGCGAAGCTCAGCGACGCACCCTCGGTGGTCATCTGGGGCACGGGCTCACCGAAGCGGGAGTTCCTCTATGTCGACGACATGGCAAGGGCCTGCGTGCACGTCATGGACCTTCCGCGGAACACCTATGCGGCCCATACGGACGTCATGGCCAGCCACATCAACGTCGGCAGCGGTGAAGACCTTTCGATCGCCGAACTTGCACAGACGGTGAGCGACGTGGTGGGCTACCGCGGCGCGATCCACTTCGACACCAGCAAGCCGGACGGAGCGCCGCGCAAGCTGCTCGATATTTCCTGCATCCGCGAACTCGGCTGGAAGCCGAGGGTTTCCCTGCGCGCGGGAATTGTGCTCGCGTACGAAGATTTCTGCAGCGAAGAACTTGTCGCTTGAGGGGCGCGCCCCTCCCCGTCGTGATGTCGAGCATGCACGCAGCCTCCATTTCCCTCATCCCGCCGGGCACCGGCGGCGTGCGGGACTACGCGACGACCGTCGGAGGCCCGCTCCACACGCCGCTGCTGGAGTTGACGCCCACGACGGACACCTCGACCCTGTCCGGCGATTTCCTGCTGCTGCATTTCAGCGGCTACGGATTCCAGAAGCGCGGCGTGCCGGTCTGGCTGGTCCGGAAGGTCCGCAGCCTGCGCACCCAGTTCAAGGCCTTCGGAATCGTGTTTCACGAACTCTTCGCGCCGGCAGGTTCTCCGCTGGGTTCGGCGTTCTGGCTCAACGGCTATCAGAAGCGGATCGCCAAGCAACTGCTCGTGCTCTCCGATTTCTGGCTCACCAATCGGGAAGAGTCCGGCCGTTGGCTGCTGAATCAATCCCAGGCCGCGCCTCATCGCGTGCTTCCGGTGTTTTCCAACGTGGGCGAGCCTCCTGCGGTCGATCTGGACAGGGAACCTCGGCTGGTCGTCTTCGGGAGCTCCGGGGTGCGGGCCAATGTCTATCAATGGGGCGACGGCGAGATCTTCCGCTGCGCCAAGCGAAAAGGACTCGAGATCCACGACATCGGGCCGGCCATGTCCGACGGCGTGCTGGCACAGCGCCTCGCGCAGGAAGGTGTCGTCACGCATGGAAAGCTGTCGGCCGAGGATGTCAGCCGCGCACTGTCCAGCGCGACCTATGGCGCCCTGTCGTATCCGACGGACTACGTCTCCAAGAGCGGCGTCTTCGCCGCATACAGCGCCCATGGCATCTGCCCCATCCTGCTCTGGCAGGACTACGGGGCGCACGACGGCCTGACGGCCAACGTCCACTACGCGGCCGGTTTCGATGCGTTGGAAGCGTCCGACATCGATTCGCGCTCCGTCGGACTCGCCGCGCGCCAATGGTATGAGCCACACTGCGTGAATGCCCATGTCACCGCGCTTCGCACGCTGATCTCCGAGGCTCGAAGGTGAACGACATCCGCTTTCTCTGGACCTCGCGCGAGCGACCCGAACCAGGGTCGCGGCGCTGGCTCGTGGTGTGGGCGAAGCGGGCGCTGAACTTGCAAGGCTTGCTCAAGATCCTGATGAATCGCCGCCACTTTCGCGCGCGCGGAGTCGAGGTAGGGGCGCTGTCCATCCTCGACCGCTTCGATCTCAAGGGACCGGCCTCGAACCTGCGCGTCGGTGAGCACACCTTCATCTCAGGCTCGGCGGAGATCGTCGTGCTCGACACCGTCACCATCGGCTCGCGCGTGGTCATCAATGACCGCGTCACCATCCTGACCGCCAGCCACCATCTCGGCGACCCGGGCTGGCGGCTCTTTAAGAAGCCGATCCACATCGAGGACTACGCATGGATCGCCGTCGGCGCGACGATCCTGCCTGGCGTCAGGATCGGCTATGGCGCCGTCGTCGGCGCGGGCGCAGTGGTCGCGAAGGATGTCCCCCCGCTCGCGGTGGCCACGGGCAATCCCGCGACGATCCGGCTGAACGCTCGTCCACCCAATCTTTGCTACGACCCCGTTTCGCTGCTGCCCGCCTATGAGGCGTGGACCGGCCACGACAAGGAACTTGCCGCACCGGCGACGTCACCGCTGCAGGGCGAGACGGGCGTAGGACCACGACCATGAGATCCGTCCTCGTTACCCATCCCGGGCTGCAGCATTCGCACCAGCTCGCGCTGGCCCTCCATGAGAGGTCGCTGCTGCAGTCTTTCTGGTCCGGCGTGCCCGTGACCGCGCAAGGCGAGCCGCCCCCGTGGTGGCTGCCGGGCAGATACCGCCAGAAGCTCCGCCACGTCGACATTCCCGAGACACTGCGCCGTCATCCGGCGCGCTTCCAGTTTGCGTTGCGCGTGGCGCGGTCGATGAGCCATGGCCGGACAAGCTCCGATACGACGCATCGCATCTTCCATTGGTTCGACGCGTGGGCCGCACGGCAAATCCTGCAGTTCAAGCCGAAGGTCGTGGTCGCCTATGAAAACGCGGCGTACCACACCTTCAAGGCCGCCAAGGCGATCGGCGCGCGATGCGTGCTGGATGCCGCGGCGTTCCACCACCAGTCGGCGGCCGAACTGATCGGCCAAGGCACCACGCCCTACACGCCCGAGATCAACCGGCGCAAGGACGAAGAGGTCGAGATGGCCGACCTCATCCTCACCTGCTCACCGCTGGCGGCGGAAAGCTACGTGTCGAACGGCGTCTCGCGCGACAAGCTGCGCCCCTTGCTCCTGGGCGCGGAGCCGCCGCCCCAGATGCCGACCTGGCAGCCGCCCCAGGGCAGCCCGCGATTCGTGTTCGCGGGCACGCTGTGCCATCGCAAATCGGTCGACCTGATCGTCGACGCGTTCCAGCGCCTGCATGCCGACGGCCTGTCGTACGACCTGGAGTTCATGGGCGGCATCGGCGAGCCGAGTTTGCTGAGCGCGGTCGAGGCCACGCCCAACGCCCGCCACACGGCCAATGCGCCGCAGAAGGAGCTGTACTCGGTGCTGGCCCAGGCGGACTGCCTCCTGCTTCCCTCCCGGTCCGACTCCTTCGGCATGGTCGTCGCCGAAGCCATGGCCTGCGGCACGCCGGCGATCGTATCGACGCAGACCGGTGCCAAGGCGATGGTCGAGGCCTACCCGGGAAGCGGCTGGATCGTCGAGCCCGACGCGGATGCGCTTTATGCCACCGTGCGCCATCTCATCCAGAATCCCCAACTGCTGCAGGCGGCACGACCGGCCGCAATGCAGTCGGGGCAGGCCTTTTCATGGGCCAACTACCGCTCTCGCGCGGGCCACCTTCTGGAGGAGTTCGTGCAATGAGCACCACGGCGGCGCAATTTCCGCGCGCGTTGAGCCAGCGCACCTCGCTGAGCCGTGCCGGCTATGCGTTCATCGCGGTCTTCCTGCTCGTAGTGCTGGAAGGTGCGGTCCGCAAGTGGGTGCTTTTGTCGGCGACATTGCCGCTGATCCTGGTGCGCGATCTGCTCGCGATCTACGTGATCTTCTACGCGTGGAACATCGGAGCCCTGCGGCGGCAGAAACGCATCACCACGGTGCTGCTCGCATGGTCGTGCGTGGTCGTGGCATGGGGCCTTCTGCAACTCGTCGCCGGAGAGAGTTCGCCGGCCGTGCTGCTGATCGGCCTGCGCTTCTGGCTGCTCTATATCTGGTTCGGCGTTGCGGCGGCTGCGGCAATGAACGAAGCCGACTACCGCGCGGCCATGCTGGTGGCGGTTGGCACCCTCCTCGTGATGGCGCCACTCTCGGTGGTGCAGCACTTTTCGCCGCCGGGCGCGCGCATCAATGCGCAGTTGGAAGGCGGAGACGAAGAAGGGGTTTTCGTCGCGGTGGCCGGCGTGGTCCGCACGACAGGGACTTTCAGTTTCACGCTTGGCTACTCCACCTTCATTGCGCTCGTGGCGCCTCTGGTCTTCGCGCTCGTTGGCGCAAGGAAGAGGACCAGGCTGCAGTTTCTGTTCGTGGTGGCGGCCTTCGGGTGCTTCATCATCGCCAGCGTGGTCAGCGGCTCGCGCACGGCGGTCATCTACTCGGGCCTGATGGTGGCAACCTACTTTGCGGGAAGGCTCTGGCTCGCGAAGGGCAAGGGGAAGGTCAGGGCGGCCATTGCCATCTTCTTCGGCATGATCCTGGTGGCGTTGCTCCTCTATGCGTTCAGCGGCGCCATCGAAGTCACGGGACAGCGGTTCGAGCAGGCCTCGGAGGTCGAGGACTTCTGGGAGCGCATGCTCCACATCTTCATCGGCGAGCCCTACACCTACAAGATGATCACGTGGCTGGGATACGGGCTCGGCCTGGGCTCCAACCTGGCCACCTATGTGCGCACGGGCGACTCCACCTACTTTGCGTTGGCCGAAGTCGAGGCCAGCCGGATCCTGCTGGAAGGTGGCCTGATCGGCTACTTGTTCACGGCGCTCAAGCTCGTGGTCCTGGCCATCGGAGTCGGCAAGAGCATACGCCTCGCCTACAAGCAGCGCTCCGTGTACCCGATCCTGCTCTGGATGACCGTGTCTCTGGCCATCCTTACCTGGCCGGCGGTGGGCCAGATCTCCGCGCATGGGCTGCTGGGCCTCATGCTGGCTTTCGGGTTGCTCGTCTTCAGGTACCCGAAGATGGAATTCTTCCCCCCTCGAAGCTCGTCGCCGTGAGGCTCCTTCACCTGATCACGTCGGTCGACCCCCGCGGAGGCGGTCCCATCGAGGGCGTCCTGAGAATCCACGAAGCACTCGTCGACCTCGGCCACGGCAGCGAACTGCTGTCGCTGGACGATCCCTCGGCGCAGTTCGTGCGCAACTGTCCGGCGCCGGTGCATGCGCTGGGGCCATCGTCCACCAGCTACCGTTACAACGCGAACGTCGTCGGCTGGCTGCGCGAGCATGCGTCCGACTATGACGCCGTGATCGTCAACGGGCTCTGGCAGTACCCCGGCTTCGCCGCATGGCGGGCGCTGAGCCAGTCCGTCACGCCCTACTTCGTCTACACGCACGGGATGCTCGATCCGTGGTTCAAGCGGCGCTATCCGCTCAAGCACCTGAAGAAATGGCTGTACTGGCCCTGGGCCGAATACCGGGTTCTGCGCGATGCGGCCGCGGTGATCTTCACCTGCGAGGAGGAACGCGTACTGGCGCGCCAATCCTTCTGGCTGTATCGCGCGCGGGAAGTCGTGGGCTCCTACGGCACCTCATCTCCGCCATCGAATGCGCGGGAACTGGCGTCTACCTTCCTGTCGGCGTTCCCCGAGCTGAAGGACAAGCGCCTGCTGCTCTATCTTGGCCGCGTCCACGAAAAGAAGGGTGGCGACCTGCTGGTCGAAGCGTTTGCCCGCGTGCTGGGTGACAGTCCGGACCTGCGGCTCGTGATGGCCGGCCCCGGCGAGGAAGCTCTCGTGCAGCAGCTCAAGAGCCGCGCCGAGCAATTGGGCATCGCGTCGCACATCACATGGACGGGGATGCTGGCCGGCGACATGAAATGGGGCGCCTTCTACGCCGCCGACGCCTTCTGCCTGCCCTCTCACCAGGAAAACTTCGGCATCGCCGTGGTGGAAGCGCTTGCCTGCGGCAAGCCGGTCCTGATCAGCGACAAAGTGAACATCTGGCGCGAGATCGCCGAAGACGGCGCGGGTCTGGTCGGCGACGACACGCTCGAAGCGACCGTCGACACCCTGCAACGCTGGCTGGCGCTGCCGCGTTCGGAAGTAGCTGCCTTGCGCATCGCGGCGCTGCGCTGCTTTCAATATCGCTTTCAGGTCAGGCAGGTCGCCGAGACACTCGTCCAGATCATCGGAGACCATTCTCCCGGGGCCTCGCGCTTCGGCCCACTTCAAGGTCCGCAAAGCGCGCCGAGCCGGCGCCACAACACTGTCTGAAGGCCTCATGAAGCTCCTCGTCTACGGAATCAATTTCGCGCCAGAGCTCACCGGCATCGGCAAGTACACGGGCGAAATGGTTGCCTGGCTGGTCGCGCAGGGGCATGAGGTGCGCGTCGTCACCGCCCCGCCCTACTACCCGGACTGGGCCGTCTGGCCCGGCTACAGCGCTTCGCGCTACGCCACCGAGACATGGCACGGCGCCGCTGTGATCCGCACGCCGCTGTGGGTGCCACGCAAGGTGACGGGCGCCCGCCGCCTCCTCCATCTGGCCAGCTTCGCGCTGACCAGCATCCCGGCGCTGCTCGCGCAATGGCGTTGGAAGCCCGACGTCGTGTGGGTGACCGAGCCGCCCTTGTTCTGCTCGCCGGCCGCACTCGCGTTCGCGCGCCTGCGTGCGGCCAAGGCATGGCTGCACATCCAGGACTATGAAGTGGATGCAGCCTTCGAACTCGGCCTCCTCAAAGGTGCGCGCCTGCGTTCGCTCGTCGCGGCCGTCGAGCGTGGCCTGATGCGCCGCTTCGACCGCATCTCGACCATCTCGCTGCGCATGATGGAACGCGCCAGCACCAAGGGCACCGAGGACGCCAGACTGGTCTCGCTGCCCAACTGGGCCGACGTATCCGCCATCCAGCCGCTGCGCGCCGACAGCCCCTATCGCGCTGAACTCGGCATCGCTTCCGACGCCGTGGTCGCCCTCTATTCCGGCAACATGGGCGCGAAACAGGGTCTGGAACTGCTGGCCGAGACCGCCCTCATGCTTCGCGACCACCCGAAGCTTGAGTTCGTCTTCTGCGGCAACGGCGCCGGCCGCGCCGACCTGATGAAGCGCTGCGAGGGACTTGCGAACGTGCGCTTTCTGGACCTGCAACCCGTCGACCGCCTGGGCGACCTGCTGGGCCTTGCTGACATTCATCTCTTGCCCCAGCGCGCCGACGCCGCCGACCTCGTGATGCCCTCCAAGCTTACCGGCATGCTGAGCAGCGGCCGTCCGGTCGTCGCCGGCGCCCGCGCCGAAACCGAACTCGGCAAGGTCACAGCCCAATGCGGCATCGCCGTCCCCCCAGACGACGCCAAGGCCTTCGCCGGCGCCGTCATGACCCTGGCATCCCAGCCAGACCTGCGCCGCGACCTCGGAGCCCGGGCCCGTAGCTACGCCGAAGAACGCTTCGATCGCAACGCCGTGCTAGCGCAGTTCGAACGCGACCTGGAAGCCTGCACCACTCAAGTGGAACCCCAGGGCCGGCGTAGCCAAGCCCCTTCGTGAGCCCTTCGTGGACACCGCGGAACCGGCTCCGCCGGGCCGCTGTTGTTGCCCCCGGCAGGGGGTGGGCGGCTACACGAAGTGAGCAAGCCTGGGGGCGAGCCTATTGCTCTTCGGGCAGGATGCTCTCGTAGTTGTAGTTGGTATAGCGATAACGGCCGTACTTGTACGCCGCATACGCGCGGCGCCCGACGTTCATCGCATTGAGCAGCACGCCTGTGGCCGTCTTGCCGCTCATCACGAGCCGCCGCGTGCTTTCCTTCAGTTCGCCCATGGTCGACAGATCCGCACGCGCCACCAGCAACACCGTGCCCGCATGCGCCGCGACGGTGCTCGTGTCGGCAGCGACCAGCACCGGCGGGGTATCGATGACGACGAGGTCGTACTGCGCGGACAACTTTTCCAGTGCCGACTTGAACGAATCGGACACCAGCAGTTCAGCAGGGTTCGGAGGCAATTGGCCAGTGGCCAGGAAATCCAGGTTCGGTACCACCTGGCGGTGCACGGTCTGCTGCACCGTCAAGCTGCCCGCAATCAGTTCGGACAGGCCGCCATGGCGCTGTAGTCCGAAGTACTGGTGCGTGTGGCCGCGCCGGAGGTCGGCGTCGATCAACAGCGTCTTCCGACCGGCTGCCGCCATCAGCGCGGCGAAGTTCGCCGTCACAAAGCTCTTGCCCACGCCCGGCGTGGGGCCGGTGATCAGGACGCGGTTGTTCGGAGACTCCAGCATCGCGAACTGCATCGCGGTGCGCAGGCTTCGCAGGCTTTCCACCGCGGGATCGTCCGGATGCTCGATGGCCAGCAGCCTGACGCCGGTGGCGCCACTGAGTCGTCGCTTGGAGATCGCGTCCTGCGCCGCACTCAACGGGATCGTGGAGAACACCGGCAGTCCACTCTCGGCCTCGACTTCGTGCGGATCGCGGAGCCGCCGCTCGACGAAGGCGTTGCGCAGGAAGGCGGCGGCGACGCCCAGGAACAAGCCCAAGGCCAATGCGGCACCGATGATGACCTTCCGGTTCGGCTTGACGGGATAGGTCGGAAGGATGGCTTCATCCAGCACGCGGACATTGCCGACCTTGCCTTCCTTCACCAGCCGCAGTTGCAGCGCGTTGTTGAGCAGCGACTGGTAGAGCTCCGTGTTCACCTTCACGTCGCGCTCCATGCGCACAGCCTCCTGCTGAAGCGCGGGCAGGTTCTTGATCCGCGCCTGGATGCCGCCCATGTCCACCTTCAGGGCGGCGATCTGCGAGTCCAGGGTCTGGATGGTGGGGTGATTCACGGTGAACCGGCTTTCCAGTTCGCGCCGGCGTTGCTCGGCTTCGAGCAGCTTCGTCTGGCGATCGACTGCCTGCCCCAGGACCAGCGTGGCCTCCTCCCCGATGGTCACGGTGCCCTTCTCCATGCGAAAGCGGTTGTAGGCGTCCTCGGAGGCCTCCACCTGGCGCTTGAACTGCGGAAGCTGGACGTCGAGGAACGCCAGGGTCTTCTGCGCCTCTGCCGCCTTGCGCTCGATGTTCTGCTTGACGTATTGCTCACCGACCGCGTTCAGCAAGCGTGTGAGCTTGTAGGGATCGCCGTCCTGCAGTGACACGCTGATGATGCCGGACGCCTTGCCACGCTCGGCCAGGGCGAGGCTGGACTGCAGGGCGATAGTGGTCGGCAGCTTGGCGGAGCGCACGAGGTTGAACTGCGCACCCGGCTTGCCGGCGAGCTCGGTCACCAGCAGCTCGATGCTTCCCTTGCCGACATTCGCCTTCAGGAGCGTGCCAACCGTCCCGGTCAGCGGCTCGGGCAGGCCCGGGGACGAAAGCGTGTACTTCCCGGCCTCCTGGGCGGTCACGATGAAGAGCGAACCCTCCATTTGGACAGGCACGTTGAATTCGGACACCGCGATCTGCTCCGTGCCCGACACGTAGCCGTCGAGCCACAGGAAGCCCGGGTCCGACAGGCCGGTCGCGCGCCGCGCCATCCAGCCGCCGACGTACGGGACGTAGCGCGGATTGGCCGTGATGTAGAGCTTGGTGGCCTCCACCGCTTGGCCCGCGATCATGCGCGAACGAAGAATCTCGATCTCCGCGCTCGCGGGTGTCTTGACGTCGACCAGCCCGCCGGCTTCGCTCAGGATGCCCTTGCCGCCGGCGTCCGTATCCTCGACCTGGACGACAAGGTTCCCCTCGTAGATCGGCCGCTGCAGCAACGCATAGGCGACGCCGATCGCGAACACGACGAGGGTGACGGCAGCAATCAACCACTTGTTCGCCGTCAGGACCTCGAGGTAGTGCCCGAGGTTGAGATCCTCCTCGTCCGTCGTGCCGAACGAACTGGGACTGGCTTTGGGTGGTGTGAGAGTGGAGGTCATCGACTGGATACTCTTGATATGCGTTTGACCCATTCCTGGGCCCCGTCTTCTATGAGCGAAAAGGACTGGCTGAAAGCCGTGCGGCCCGCGCGGTAGGGGTCAGGCACGTCCTGGTCGCTGAACTCGCACAGACGAAACACCTTGCCGGCAGCAAAGACGTAGCGCTCCTCGACCGTGCGCCGCTGCTCATGGTCCATCACCAGGATCAGATCGGCTCTCTGGCACAGGTCGAGACTGATCTGGCGCGCACGATGGCTTGCGAGGCTGAGGCCGCGCTCGTCCATCAATTCGCAGGCGATCGGATCTGCCTTGCTCCCGACCAGCGCCTCCAGGCCCGCGGAACTGACCTGCGCGTCCGGCAAGGCCGCGGCAAGAAGGCCTTGCGCCATCGGGCTGCGACAGATGTTTCCGAGGCACACGACGAGGACGTTCCGGATGGTCACGATCTCTACTGTCCGGAAACTGGCGAACCCAGCTGGCGATAGGTGATCGCGGTCGTGGCGGTCGGGAGAACGAGGTTCAACACGCGGTTCCACTGAACCAGCGGGACGGGATCGACGTACACCACGTCCTTGGGCTTCAGCGCGAAACCATCCGCCATCGCGATGGCCGTCGGCGTGCGCGCGTCGAGGTGGAAGATCGACTGGCCCTTCGCCTCGTTGCGGATCACGTAGATCTGAATCGGGTTGGCGGTGGTCAGGTTGAGGCCCCCGACTTCGATCAGCGCGTCATTCAGGCTCAGCCGGCCGCTGCGCAGCATGACGCCCATCTGCTGCGTCACTTCACCCATCACTGTGACCTTGCTCTCGTCGCGATTGCGCACATAGATCATGTCGCCGGTCTTGAGCGGGATGCGGCTGGGATCGATGCCGGCGTCGGCCATGGCGATCAGGTCGATGCGCGTCGTCTTTCCGTCGCGCGTGAGGTTCACGGAGGTTCGGTCGCCGCTCGGAGCCACGCCGCCCGCACGATTGAGCGCCTCGGAAAGCGTCATCGGAATGTCCGTGAACACCTGCAGGCCGGGCGTGCGCACTTCGCCTTCCATGTAGGCACGCTTGCTCCGGAACGCCTCGACGCGCACGCTGAGCTGCGGATTCTTGAAGACGCGCGACAGCCGCTGCACGACGGCTTCTTCCAACTCCTGGATGGTCATGCCGACCACGTTCAGCTTGCCCACGTAGGGGAAGCTCAAGTGTCCGGTGTTCGACACGATGTAGCCCGGCGCCGGCGAAACGCTGGCCGGATCGGCCACCGTGGTCGCCGGGACGGTGCTGAACACCATCTCCGGATGATCGAATACCACGATCCCCACGACATCGCCGATCCCGATGCGGTAGGGCCCGGCCTGCCCGAGCAAGGCCATCACGTCGGGGCCGAGCTTGGTCTCGAGGGTGGCCGCGCGCTGCGCCTGAATCAAATCGGGCGTGATCTCGATGAGAGCGCCCGGAGGCGGCGGATCGATGGTGGACGTCGAGAAGCCCGCGGGCGACACGGATTTCGACGCGTCATTGCTTGCGGAACGGAAGCCCGGTGCCAGCGGCGCACAGCCCTGGACCAGCACACCTACGGCGACCAGCAAAGCGGCATGTAGTGGAAGACTTTTCAAAACTAACTCCGCATCGTGACCCAGAAATGAATACTTTTGCAAACAGTTACGACTGTACATCAGGAAATCGGGCTGCTCAAACCCTTTCTCGGCGTAGGTCGTAAGGCAGAGGCGATCGAGATTTATGACCCAAAAAGGCAATGCAAGTTGTAGGCGCACTGCCCGCATTGAAACTTTCGGGCTAATCGCAACGCTACTATTTAAATAGCACACTCGCCGCGTGCGGCAGGGGTTTCTCAGGGATTTTCTGCTTGAGCCGCGCGCTTCCAGGCTGCGGAGGCCTGGTCCGCATCGTCGCGCGCTTCGGCAAGTTGCGCCAGCGCCAGCCAGGCTCGTCGATGTAGGTTCGCGTCATGCAAGCCAAGTCCGGCCTGTGTGAGCAACTGTTGCGCCTTGCCCCAGAGCTGGCGCCGCATGCAGGCCATGCCGGCAAGGTACTGCAGATTGGCGTCGCGCGGGCTGTTTCGCTGCGCCGATTCGATACGGGCCAGCCATTCGGCATCGACCGAGTCGAGACCCGCCTCAAGGGCTCTCACCAGCCTGACCTGCAGGGATGCACCCAGGCTATGAGGCTGCTCGATCATGCGTTCCCAGACCGGCAGCAGCCAGGCGCGCGCCAGCGTGAGATCGCCGCGCAGCGCCACCATGCGTTGGGCCGCGTGGATCGCGACCTCGGGCATCTCGCGCTCCCAGCTTTCGAACTCATTCCAGGCGCGCAACAGTTGGGTCGGATCGTGTGCGCCCGACAGCAGTTCGGTCGCCAGCCCGCGCACGATGCTTTGTGCCGCGGCATCCGAGAAGGCGCGGTGCTTGGCCAACAGGCGCGCGGTTTCGAGCGCTTCAAGCGTCCGGCCATCCTGACGCGTCGCCTTCAGGCGCAAGCGCAATGCCAACGTCCGCCGTTGCGCGCCCTGCGGCAGCTCCTCCAGCCGAGCCAGGGCGGCGGGCGCATCGCGATCGTCGAGCGCCCAGCGGGCGGCACGCAATTGCACACCTTCGCGTGTTTCGGGCGTCGACAGGGCGCCGCGCTCCGCACTCTCGTTGAGGGCCTGCTGTAGATGGGCATCGCGAGCGGGGCGGTCCTGCAGCGATTGCGCGCTCTCTGCCGCAAGCAGATGCGCCATGACACGCACCTGCAAGGCCTGCGGAAGCCCCGCGTCCAGCGCCGCGAGCGCTCTTTCCTGCGAGAGCGCGGCCAAGGCGGACTTGCGCGCGCGCGAAAAGCGTCCGGCCAGCAGTTGCACCGCGGCGTCGAGCAGCGCGGCGTGCAGCGCACGCTCCTTTTGCTGCAGGCGCCACTGACGCGCCTGCTTCGGCAGCGAGAAGAGCGCCGAGAGACCGCGCAGCGCAACGTGCAGCAGCACGAAGGCGGCCACCAGGAGCAGCAGCACCAGGTTCAGCGACAGGTCGACCCGCCATGGCGGCCAGAAGACGGTGATCGTGCCCTGGTTGTTGCCGGCGAACAGCGCGACCGCAGCCGCGATGCCGAAGAGTGCGAGAAACCAAAGGGCTGCGCGCATGACCCGACTAGCGACCGGCCGCGGCCGTTGCCAACGCCGCCAAGGTTTCGTCGACGCGCGGCGGCTCGCTGGTCTTCACCTGCGCCTGGAGCTGCTGCACCAGCGTGGCGGCGGCCTGGACGCGACGCGAGGCCGGATCGAAATAGCGGTTGATCGCCGCCGAGACCGTCGCGAGTTCGCCGCGGGCCGTATCGACCTGCCTCGACAACAGCGCCAGGCGCGCGTTGAGCAGCTTGAGCTTGAGGTTCTCGCGCAGGAAGAAGGTCTGGTCGGGCGTCAGCAGCACCGCCTCGGGGCGTTCGATGCGTCCGACCCGCAGCAGCGAGCGCGCCTCGTTGCGCACCATCGACAGGAAGCGCTGCCACCACGGAGCATCCGCCGGCACGGGCTCGACCTGCAGCGCATTGCTCCCCGCGATGCGCGTGCCCACCGCGTTGAGAACGGGCAAGTCGTCCACGCTGCGAATGAGGTCGTCGAGCTTCTGGAGCGCTTCGCCGTTGTCGCCGCTCGCGCTGCTGCGAAGCCGGTCGGCATCGTGCTGCATCGCGCGCTGCAGCGGAGCGAGACGCGGCTGCGCGGCGCGCGAAATTCGCATGTCGCCCGCCTTGAGCGCCGCAAGCAAAGGCTGGACGTTGCCCGTGACCTGCGCCTGCTGCAACGCGAGCCGCACGGCCGCCTCGATGTCGACGACCAGGTTCTCGTCGCGCGAGCGCGAAAGACTCTGCATCAGCTCCTCGAGCTGGGAGCGTTGCAAGGCGACCTCTCCCACGCGCGTCTCGGCGAGGGCCAGCCGCGCCGCCGTGTCGCGCACGACTTCATGCGCTTGCCGTGCAAGCGTGCGGGCCTCGAGGGATTGGGCGAGTGCATCGGCGCTCTGGCGCGCGAGCTGCTCCTGCATGCCGCTGACCTTTTGCCAGAGCGCCAGTGCGATCACCAGCGCGGCCAGGGCAACGATGGCCAGCACCGCGAACATGACTTTCGACAGCAACGCCACGGCCGCCGCATGGCTTGTCTGCACAGGGGACAGCACCGGAGCGCGCACCACAGCCTCATGCGGGGACTCATTCAAGACGGAAGCGTCGCTCATGCGAGGGATTCTATCGACGCGACCAGTGCCACCGGCGACGGGCTGGAGACTCGCACACTGCCGAAACCCGCCGCGCGCGCTGCATCGGCGATGCGCTCGTGCGTGGCAATCGCCCGCGCCGCGTTCCATCGCGTGTCGGGCATGCAGCGGCACAGATTGGCGATGGCCTCCGAACTGCTGAACAGCCAGACCGCGCCCCCGCTCGCAGCTTCGGCCGCGAGCTGGTGCTCGGCCTCGCCGAAGGTCGGTGCCAGACGTCGATAGGCGGTCACCTCGTCGCAAGCACCGCCAGCCGCGGCGATCTCGCGCGCAAGCCAATCGCGTCCAGAGACCCGGCCCGAAGCGTCGCCACCCCGCACGATCAGCACCCGTGTCCCTGGCCGCACCTGCGGTCGCACAAGCGCCCACAGGGCTTCGGAATCGAACTGCGCGGCATCCGCAGGCGGCGCGTCGATGGACGACACCGGCACGCCAGCTTCCCGCAGCCCGCGCGTGGTGCCGGGACCTGTTCCCCAGAAGCGCGAACGTGAGACCGCGCTCGCGTCGATGCCCCTGAAGAAATGCTCGGCTGCGGCGGCGCTCACGAACATCAGCGCGTCATAGTCGGAAAGGCGTTGCCACGCCGCGTGAAGCGCCTTGGGGTCTGCCAGCGGCTCGATGGCGATCAACGGCAATGCGACCGCATCCAGCCCCGCGGCCTGCAAATCGTCGACCCAGCGCGCAGCCTCGCGGGCTGGGCGCGTGACGATCACCCGTGCTGCCACCATCTCAGTGCGCGCCGGCCGCGCGAAGCATCCTCGCGGCATCGTTGCCCAGCGCGCCGGCCTCCGCGAAATCCGAAGCTTTGGCCAGCGCGTGCACCCTCACCAGCGGTTGAGTGCCCTCAGGGTCCCCCCACGCCGCATCGATCCGCAGGCCGCCATCGGGCTGCCATCTCGCATGGGCCGCCAGCGGCATGGAACAGCTGCCGCCCATCGCACGGCTGACCGCGCGCTCGGCCGCTGTGGCGAGCCAATCGCCGCGGCTCGACAGTGGCGCGAGCAGATCGATCAGGTCATTTCGGTCCGCGCGAACCTCGATGCCGAGCGCGCCCTGCCCTGCGGCCGGGAGCATCGTGTCGGGCTCGAAGGTCTGGCGGATGCGGCTTTCGAGGCCCAGCCGCTTCAAGCCGGCCGCGGCCAGCACGATTGCGGCGTACTGGCCTTCGTCGAGTTTTCGCAGCCGCGTGTCGAGATTGCCGCGCAAGGGCTCGATCCGCAGATCAGGCCGCAGCGCGCGCAGCAGCACCACGCGACGCAGGCTGGAGGTGCCGACCACCGCGCCTTGCGGCAAGCCGTCGAGCGACGGATAGCGCGGCGACACCAGCGCGTCGCGGGGATCTTCGCGCTCCAGCACGCAGGCCAGCGCGAAGCCTTCGGGCAGGTCCATCGGCACGTCCTTGAGCGAGTGCACCGCGATGTCGGCGCGCCCTTCTTCGAGCGCGAGTTCGAGTTCCTTGACGAAGAGCCCCTTGCCGCCGACCTTGCTGAGCGAGCGGTCGAGGATCTGGTCGCCGCGGGTGGTCATGCCGAGCAGGCTGACCGTGTGGCCTTGTTCTTGCAGCAGTGCTTTGACGTGCTCGGCTTGCCACATGGCCAGCCGGCTTTCGCGCGTGGCGATGACGATGTTGCTCAAGACCGTTTTTCCAATGAGAAAGAGACCCGTGGGATGCTAGCATGTTGCGCCGCAGCAACGTAGCCGCAGGCCCATCCGACGAGGAGATAACCCGAATGAAGACGAGCCCCGCACCGGCTGCCTCCAAGCGCCGGCATAGTGACGAGGACCTGCCCCTCATCAACGACATCCGGCTCCTCGGCCGCATCCTCGGCGATGTGATCCGCGAGCAGGAAGGCGCGGAAAGCTACGCGCTGGTGGAAAAGATCCGCACCCTGTCGGTGGCTTTCCGGCGCGACGCGGACCATGCGGCGGACCGCGCGCTCAAGAACCTGCTCAAGGGCCTGAGCGCGGCCGAGACGGTGCGGGTCATCCGCGCCTTCACCTACTTCAGCCACCTTGCGAACCTGGCGGAGGACCGCCACCAGATCCGGCGCCGCACCGAAGCCGACCGTGCCGGCGAGAGCGCCGAAGGCAGCCTGGAGGTCGCACTCGCGCGCATCCGCAAGGCCGGCATCAAGCCCGAGGCGGTGGTGGCGTCGCTCGTGCACAGCTACGTGTCGCCGGTACTTACCGCGCACCCGACCGAGGTGCAGCGCAAGAGCATCCTGGACGCCGAGCGCGCCATCGCGCAGCTGCTAACCGCTCGCGACGAGATCGCCTTGCGGCAGCTCGCCTTCGCGGGCAAGAAGGATGCGTTGACACCGATCGAATACGCCGAGAACGAAAGCCAGATGCGGACCCGCGTCACGCAGCTCTGGCAGACGCGCCTCCTGCGCTTCTCGAAGCTCACGGTGGCCGACGAGATCGAGAATGCGCTGAGCTACTACGAAGCGACTTTCCTGCGCGAGATCCCGCGCGTGTATGCCGATCTGGAGAAGGCGCTGGCCCACGGCGGCGCTGTCCCTTCGGTCGCGCCCTTCCTGCGCATGGGCCAGTGGATCGGCGGGGACCGCGACGGCAATCCCAACGTGACGGCAGAGACCCTGGAGTACGCGCTGCGGCGCCAGGCCGAGTTGGCGCTGCGCCACTACCTGACGGAAGTGCACTACCTGGGCGGCGAGTTGTCGCTGTCGGCCACCCTGGTCGATGTGTCGGTGGAGATGCAGGCGCTGGCCGAACGCTCGCCCGACAAGAACGAGCACCGGGTGGACGAACCCTATCGCCGCGCATTGACGGGTATCTACTCGCGCCTGGCCGCGACCCTGCGTGATCTCACCGGCGGGCAGGCCGCGCGCCACGCCGTGCCGCCGCAGAACCCCTATCCCAACGCCGAGGAGTTCCTGGCCGACCTGCGCACCATCGAGGAATCGCTCGGCGACAAGCACGGCGCCGTGCTGGCCGCGCAACGGCTGCATCCGCTGATCCGCGCGGTGGAAGTGTTCGGCTTTCACCTCGCGACGGTCGACCTGCGCCAAAGTTCGGACAAGCACGAGGCGGTGGTCGCCGAACTGCTCGCCACCGCGCGCATCGAGCCCGACTACGCCTCGCTGGCCGAGGAGGCCAAGCAGACGCTGCTGCTGCGGCTGCTCGACGACGCCCGCCCCTTGCGCGTGCCGGATGCCGACTACTCGCCCCTGGCAAGGAGCGAGATCGCGATCTTCGCCGCTGCCCGCACGGCGCGTGCGCGCTTCGGCGTGGCGGCCATCCGCCACTACATCATCAGCCACACGGAGACCGTGAGCGATCTGCTCGAAGCCTTTTTGCTCCAGAAGGAAGTCGGCCTGTTGCGCGGAACGCTGGCCGAGAACGCCACCTGCGATTTGATCGTCGTGCCGCTCTTCGAAACCATCGAGGACTTGCGCAACGCCGCGCCGATCGTGCGCGCTTTCTACGCCCTGCCCGGCATCCATGCACTGATCCAGCGTTCGGGCGCCGAACAGGACGTGATGCTCGGCTACAGCGACAGCAACAAGGACGGCGGCATCTTCACCAGCAACTGGGAGCTTTATCGCGCCGGCCTCGCGCTGGTCGCGCTCTTCGACGAACTGAACGTGGAGAGCAGCGTGCCCATCCGCCTGCGCATGTTCCACGGCCGAGGCGGCACGGTGGGTCGCGGCGGCGGTCCGAGCTACCAGGCGATCCTCGCGCAGCCGCCGGGCACGGTGCGCGGGCAGATCCGCTTGACCGAACAAGGCGAAGTGATCGGCTCGAAGTACGCCAACCACGAGATCGGCCGGCGCAATCTCGAGACGCTGGTCGCCGCGACGCTGGAGGCCACGCTCCTGCCGACCGCCAAGGCGGCGCCCGCGACCTTCGTGGCGGCCGCGGCCGAGTTGTCGGCGGCGAGCATGGCGGCTTACCGGGCGCTGGTCTACGAAACGCCGGGCTTCGGCGACTACTTCTTCAGCGCCACGCCGATCCGCGAAATAGCCGAACTCAACATCGGCTCGCGCCCCGCCTCGCGCAACCCGAGCCGCAGCATCGAGGACCTGCGGGCGGTGCCATGGAGCTTCAGTTGGGGGCAGTGCCGGCTCACCCTGCCTGGCTGGTACGGGTTCGGATCCGCCATCGAGCAGTTCCTCGCGCAGGCCGCCAATCCGGCCGCTCGCAAGGAGCGCCACGCCTTGCTCCAGCGCATGTACGTGCAATGGCCCTTCTTTCGCACGCTGCTGTCCAACATGGACATGGTGCTCGCCAAGAGCGACCTCGCACTGGCCTCGCGCTACTCGGAGCTGGTAGCCGAGCGCAAGCTGCGCCAGAAAGTGTTCTCCATGATCGACGCCGAGTGGCACCGGACTTCGGATGCGCTGGTGCTGATCACGGGCGCGAGGCAACGACTGGAAGGCAATGCCGAGATGCAACGCTCCATTCGCCATCGTTTTCCGTACATCGACCCACTGCACCACCTGCAGGTGGAACTGATGCGCCGCTACCGCGCGGGGCAGGACGACGAACGGCTGCAACGCGGCATTCACATGTCCATCAACGGGGTGGCGGCAGGGTTGCGGAACACGGGTTAGCTAGCGCTGCATGCTCATGACCGGGCCGGCCTGCTGCTGCGCGTTTCGCTGATCAAGGGCCTGAGCCCGCTCTCGATCGTGTGCGTGATGCTGGAACTGCTGCATCGCCTGCGGCCATTGCGCCGCGCTTTGCGCCATCGGCGTGTGGAGCGACTCCATCGTCGGCACGCTGGCGATCTGCTTGAACAACGATTTCAGATCGCCTCGCACCGCGAAGATCTTGGAGGCGGCGTCGGTGCTGGGCGACAGATGGTCGATGCGGCTCATTCCATGGTTGCGTGCGGCGACTACCAACGCGGCAGCCAGGTTGTCGCTGCGCTCGTCGGGTGCACGGCCATGCGCTCGATCCATCTCATGCACCAGGGTGCGGGTTCGCAAATAGAGCGCATGGTCCGGGTGTGCGGAATTGTCGAGGCCGACTTGCTCCGCCTTGGGGTGTGCGGGGCCGGACGACCCGACGGGCGTGATGCCGCGCGATCGAAGGACGCTCCACTCGGGCACAGGACGGCTCTGTCCGTCGACCAGAACATCGCCGTTGCGCGCAATCTGATAGACCTCGGTGTACCGTGCAATGGGCCGGCTGGGATCGAAACGGCGTTCAGGCGGGACATCGCCCAGGGCGACGCCGCTGTTATGAAAATACGCAGTGCTGGCTTCAAGGACCACGGCCGCTGTGCCATGCAGGTCGTAGCCGCCGCCGATGCCCGAGTGGTTGCCGGCGATTTCGGTGAACCTGACGCGCGGATCGGCCCTGTAATCGGCAAGCTTGAATTCACCGCGCAATTCGTCCTTGGCGCCGAACACCATGACGTTGCCCAACACATTGGGGGGCAATGACATGTCTCCCTGGATGAATGTATGCACGGGGTCGATCAGGACCATGCTGGCGATGGGGACGGAGCCCGGCGGGGCGACGACGGTGCCATCGGGCAAGACGAGGCCGCGCTCGTGCAGGAGTTGAGCAAACACCACTTGAGTGGCGGTGCCTCGACTGAACCCCACGGTGGAGACGGAAAGGTCGGAGGAAGTCGCCGCAGTGGTGTCTCTCAAATAGTCACGGGCTTGTCTCGTCAATTCCTGCAGCGCGGCTTCGGCCGCCTGATGAACAGTTGGCGTGGGTAAAACCCCCGCATTGATCCGGTGGCCATGACTACCGCCAGTGCCGACGCCAGGGAAGTAGCCAACCCTGAAACCATCGCTTTCGCTCGCCTTCGCTTGGTCGTAAAGATTGGCCACATTGGTCTGAAAAGGATGGCCGGACAACGGTATGTTGTTCCGGTCATTGCCGGTGCCATCAAAGGCCGCGAGGTAAACGAACCTGCGGGCCGGAACGCCGGAATCGGCCGTTAAAAGACGGGCTCTCGCTGCTTCCAATTCTGCGACTTCGGCGGGCGACAAGTATCCTGCAATTGAGGCTCCCATTTTCACGCTCCCTGATGACTTGTTATTTATGCGTATTGACGGGGTAGATTTCGCGAGTTACGAGGTACCTTGACTCCGTTGTTTTCAGAATTGGAGGGTCGTATTCGTGCTTGGCCTTCGGCGTCACCAAGAACACATGAAGCTGCTTGCCATCAATCACAAAAGTCACTTTATATTTCTCCATGTCGGACGGCAAAAGGTTGCGCAAATCGACCCGATCCTCAATAACTTCGCCTGTGGCCTTGATGCGCCATTTCACGAATAAAAATTCGCCAATAGGCATGGCGCCAAAGACACTGGACTGCGGCCCGAGTCTTTCCTTCGGTGGCTGAACTTTGTCTCTCACCATTCGATACTGATCGCCGTAGCTGTACTCCAGCAAATCAACTTGGGTGGCCCATCTGTCGGATTTCCCATCAAAGGAAAAACCGTGAAAGGCCTGCTTCGGCCCCATCGCACAGGCAGCCAGGGTCGTCAGCATGGCCACACATATCGCCGTGAAGAACCGGCGCATCAAAGGAGTGAGGGTGAAACGGTTCATGCCGCGCCCCTCCACCGGCAAGCGCCAGCTGAAGCGGTGGGGCAGTGGAGAAGCCGAGTCCAGCAACCTTCGCAACACGGTGCCCCGGTGTTGCAGCGGCTCTTGGCGAGACGAATGAAATCGTTTGGTCGGGCGTGCGCGTGCCCTGACCGCAAGCGGTTTTCCATGTGAACACTCCCTGAATCTTCTATTGGCCTGCGCACGGTTGCGCGCGAGGCTGCGCCACTATACCGGCCGCAAAAGACCGCGCGCCCGGCCGATGAAGAAGACAAAACGGTGATGTGCGCCGTCTCCTACGTCAACAACCGACTCGGGAGAAAGGAAGGGTATTCAATGAAGAGTACCCTGACCCCTACGTTCACAGCTCTCGCAATCGCGCGGCGGCTCAAGGGCCGTTCAGAGGAATCTCCGCCATGTCTACCCCGCAATCGCTTGCCCGTTCCCCAATCGACTTCGTCAGCGGCGACTTCGATGCGCTGGCATCCCACATGCGACATTGCGCGTCTGCACAAGGGCGATGGTTTGCGGTCCAGAGCCATCTGCAGCGGGTGCGTTCAGTCGCCGCTGGCCGCATCGTGACGATGGCCTGCGTGGCCGTGGTGCTCGCCATCGGACTGTTCGCGGTCGCTTGAGCGCCGCGGCGGTCGTCGACCGGCTCGATTCGCTGAGCCAGTACGCGCGCAACCTGCTCCTGAGCCCGCACCAACCGGTCGAGCCACCGATCCGGGCCGAACTGTTCGGCGCCCAGCGTTTCGAGCAGCACGGCCACAGCCTGGCACGCGCGCAGGTCGTACAGCGCGGCAACGCGCGAGGCGATGCCACACCTTTTTTTCCGAGAGTCGACAAGAACCTCGCATCGCTGCGCAGCGCCTTCGACTACATCGCGTTGATCTCGCAGAGCGGCCGCTACGTGACGCCGGCGGCCGAATGGCTGCTCGACAACTTCCATCTCGTCGAGGCGCAACTCCATCAGATCCGCGAGGGCGTGCCACGCAGCTACTACGCGCGGCTGCCCAAGCTGGCGGCACCGCCGCTGGCCGGCCTGCCGCGGGTCTACGGAATCGCCTGGGCCTACGTGGCGCACACGGACAGCGTGCTGAACAAGGAACTGTTTACCGCGTTCCTCAACGCCTACCAGGACATCGACGAGCTCACGCTCGGCGAGCTGTGGGCCTTGCCGACCACGCTGCGGGTGGTCCTGCTGGAGAACCTGCGGCGCGTCGCGGAGAGCATTGCCGAGAGCAAGGTGGCGCGCGAAGTCGCGCACGCGGCATGGGACGCGGCCGAGAGCCTTTCGATGCAGGACCTCGATGTGCTCTACCGCGCGCTGCAAAGCCGCGGCATGCAGGAGAGCTACCTCACTCAGCTGTGGCAACGCTTACCCGTCGAGCACGGCGATAACGCACCAGCGCTCGTGAAATGGACCGAGCAGCACTGCCCGAACGGTCCCGCACTGATCGCGGATGCACAAACGGCGCAGGCCGCCGCCAACCTCACGGTCGGCAACATCATCATCACCCTGCGCATGATCGGGCAGGTCGAGTGGGCCGACCTGATCGAGCCGGTCAGCCGCTCGCTGCGGGTGCTGCGGCAATTGCCCAGCTATGGCCGCGAGAGCGAACTCACGCGTCAGCAGATCACGCACGCGATGGAGCAGGTCGCGCGCGCCCTGCGAAAGCCGGAGCGCGAAGTCGCGGAAGTGGTGGTACGCCTGGCGCTGGAAGCCACCGACGACCCTCGGGCGCAGGAAGATGAAGAGGCGCGCTGGTCGCTGGCTGAGCGGACGGCCGGCTACTACCTCTTCGGCGAAGGCCGCCCGGCATTGATCGCCGCGCTGGCGCCCGCCGGCGGCGACCGGGCGGTGCCGTTTTCGCTGCGACGTATTTCTCATCGCAGCTGGCGCCTGCCGCTCTACGCGCTGACGATCGTCGTCGGCACGGCGCTGATGCTGGCCGCTTCAGTCCACGGCCTGAACCGCGCCGGCTGGCCCGATGCCGCCTGGACGTCCGTGGTGGCGCTGGTGCTGCTGGCCTGGCCGCTCTCCGAATCGGTGATCGCGCTGGTGCACCGCATCGTCGCCGAATCGACTCGCGTGCGCGCGCTGCCGCGGCTGGATTTCGCCGCGGGCATCCCGCAATCGCATCGCGTGCTCGTGGTCGTCCCGTCGATGCTCAGTTCGCTGGAGGCCAATGCCCAACTCGCTCACCGTCTGCATTTGCATTGGCTCGCCAACCGCGAGGATCATGCGCAGTTCGCCCTGCTGACCGACTGGACGGATGCCCCGCAAGCCTCGATGCCGGACGACGCAGCCCTGCTCGACGACGCGATGCGGCGCATCGCCGCGCTCAACGACACCTACCCCACACCCGCAGGCATGCCGCCGCGCTTCACGCTGCTGCACCGCCCGCGAACCTGGTCCGACACCGAACAGCGCTGGATGGGCTGGGAGCGCAAGCGCGGCAAGCTCGAGATGCTGCTGCGCCTGCTGGCCGTTGGCGACGCGAGCGGCTTCATGCCGACCGCGCAGGGACTACAACTGGCCGCGCGCATCCCGTACGTGATGACGCTCGACAGCGACACCGGCCTGCCGCCCGGCACGCTGCGCGACCTGGTTGCGGTCGCCGCGCATCCGCTGAACACACCGCAGATTGCCGAAGAAGGCCAGCGCGTGGTGGCGGGCTTCGGCATCTTCCAGCCGCGCATCGTCACACCCTTTCCAGAGCACGAGGAACGCTCGCTGTTCCACTGGATGTTCGCGGGCCAGTGCGGGCTCGACCCTTACAGCAACAGCGCCTCCGACCTCTACCAGGACGTCTTCGGCACCGGGTCGTTCACGGGCAAGGGCCTGCTCAACGTGCAAGCCGTGCACGCGACGTTGGACCGGCGCATGCCCGACGGCGCGGTGCTCAGCCACGACCTGCTCGAAGGCACGGTCGCGCGCTGCGCGGTGGTGAGCGACCTGGTCCTGATCGAGGACCATCCCCACCACGCCGGCGTCGCTGCGTCGCGCGTGCATCGCTGGACGCGCGGTGACTGGCAACTCCTGCCGCTCATGCTGCGCGCTCGGCGCTTCGGCATCGATGCACTCGGTCTATGGAAGATGAGCGACAACCTGCGCCGGGCCCTGGTGGTGCCGGCATCGATCGCGCTGCTCGTGTGGGTCATCTTCACGGATTCGCTTCCGTTGACCTGGGCGCTGGCAGCGGTCGCCTCGGCGCTCGCGCTCGGGCCTCTGCTGGGCGCCCTCGCCGGACTGGTGCCGACGCGGCGCTCGATCGAGCTGCCGCACTTCTTCGATGTTGGAGGGACCGAACTGCTGCGCGCCCTGGCCAGCGCCGCCTGGCAATTCATGCAGTTGGCGGCGCAGACGCGCCTGCTGCTCGATGCGTCGGTCCGCGCTGCATGGCGATTGGCGGTGAGCCGTCGCCATCTGCTCGAATGGACGACGGCCGCCCAGGCCCAGGCGCAGGCGCGCTATGAGTTGCAGTCGTTCGTGCGGGGTGGCGCACTCACCAGCACCGTGTGCCTCGCGCTCGCCGTGGCATCGATGTGGAGCCCGCATCCCTGGATGGGGCCCCTGCTCTTCGGGCTGTGGGCGCTCGCCCCGGTCGCTGCGTGGTGGAGCAGTCGCACGCCGGCAGCAACCGAAGGCGAACTGACCGCCGAACGGCGCAGCTACCTCGAAATCCTGGCGCGCGACACCTGGCTCTTCTTCGAGCACGTCGTCGGTGCCGAGGACAACCACCTTCCGCCCGACAACCTCCAGTTCGAACCCGAGCCCACCGTCGCGCACCGCACGTCGCCGACCAACATCGGCATGTACCTCCTGGCGTGCTGCTGCGCACGGGAGTTCGGCTGGATCGACACGGGGGCGCTCGCCGCGCGGCTGGCCGCGACGCTCGACACGGTCGATCGCCTCGACAAGCACGAGGGCCATCTCTACAACTGGTACGACACGCGATCGCTGCGGATGCTGCCGCCAGCCTATGTATCGAGCGTCGACAGCGGCAACCTCGCGGGCCATCTGATCGCGGTCGCGCAAGCTTGTCGCGCTTTCGCTGCGGCGGAGGGCGAGTCCGCAGAGATGGAGACGCTGGCGCAGCGCTGCGAGACCTTGTGCGCGGGCATGGATTTCCGCGGGCTGTACGACACCAAGCGCCACCTCTTCCACATCGGACTGCGGATCGAAGAGAACGTGCTCGACGCGAGCTACTACGACCTGCTCGCCTCCGAGTCGCGGCTGCTCAGCTTCCTGGCCATCGCCAAGGGCGACGTGCCGCGCCGCCACTGGATGGCGCTGGGCCGCCCCTTCCTTTCCGTGGGGGTGAAGCCCGGCCTCAAGTCCTGGTCGGGCTCGATGTTCGAGTACCTGATGCCCGCGCTCGTCATGGCCGAGCCGCACGGCGGCTTGCTGCAGGTTGCGAACCTCGTCGCCATCGGCGAACAGCAGAGCTTCGGTTCGGCACACGGGCTGCCATGGGGAGTTTCCGAATCCGCCTACTTCGCGCAGGACCATTCGCTCGCCTATCAATATTCGCCTTTCGGCGTCCCGAGGCTCGCGTTGCGCCGCACGCCTCCTACCGATCGCGTGGTCGCACCCTACGCCACCGCGATGGCGGCGGTGCTCCGGCCGGCCGATTCGGTGGAGAACCTGCGCCTGCTCGAATCGCTCGGCGCGCGCGGCGAGTTCGGATTTTTCGACGCGGTCGATTACACCGTCTCGCGCCAGCCTGCCGGACAACCCTACACCGTCGTGCGCAACGTCATGGCGCACCACCACGGCATGACTCTGGTGGCCCTGTGCAATGCCGTGCGCGGCGACGCACCGCGCCGCTGGTTCGGCAGCGCACCTCTGGTCGAAGCGCATGCGTCGCTGTTGCACGAGCGCACGCCGCGCCAGATCATCGGCAGCGCCGATCCGCGCACGCCGCCCGAGCCGGCGACGGGCGAAGCGCCACCGATCTTCCAGCCCCGCGTCGTCGACCCGATGGAGCCCGGCTTCCAGCCCACGCACCTCCTCTCGAACGGCAGCTACACCGTGGCACTGCGCGCCAACGGTGCGGGCGTGAGCCGCTGGCGCTCGTTCAACGTGAGCCGCTGGCGGGACGATCCGCTGCGCGACGGCTACGGCACCTTCTTCTACGTCCGCGACGCGAACAGCCGCGCACTCACATCGCTGACGGCCCTGCCCGCCCCCGGCGAACATTGGCGCTACGGGGCACGCTTTCTCGCCGACCAGGTGCAGTTCGACGCGACGGGACCGGGACTGCAGGCGCGCATCACCGTGCTCATCAGCCCCGAGGACGACACCGAGCTGCGCACCGTCGCACTGCACAACACGGGCACCGAAACGCGCACGCTGGAACTCATCTCGTACTTCGAGCCGGTGCTGTCCAACCCAAAGGCCGACGAGGCGCATCCGGCCTTCGCGAACCTGTTCGTCGACAGCCGCTGGGAGCCAGGTTGGCGCGCGCTGTTGATGTCGCGCAAGCCGCGCCTGCATGGCGACCCGATCGTCGCAGCGGCGCACTTCGTCGCGTCAGTGGACGCGCAGGTGCTGTCCATCGACTGCATGACGGATCGGCGCGCCTTCATCGGGCGCAATCGCACGCTCGCCACGCCTTCGCTCGATCCGCAGCCGCTGGCGGCGGACAGCACACCGATCAACGGCCTCGACCCGATCGCGTGCCTGCGCGTGCGCCTGTCGATCGAGCCGGGCGCCACCGCCCGCGTGACCTTCGCGACCGCAGCCGACGACGACGTCGAAGCGCTCATGCCCTGCATCGACCGCTACCTGCAGCCGATGCACGTGGAACGTGCGACGCGCATGGCCGCGACGTTGGCGCAAGTACGCCTGCGCGACCTGAGCATCGATCCCGCGAAGAACCTCGCGCTGCAGGATCTCACGACCATCCTGACCTACACCACGCCCCGCGTGATGCGCGACCGTGGCCTGATCGACCTGCGGCAGATCTGGCGTTTCGGCATCTCGGGCGACAAGCCGATCGTGCTCGTCTATATCCACTCCATGGAGGGCAAGGGGCTGGTCGACACGCTGCTGCGCGCACAGCCCTGGTGGGGCTTCGGCGGCGTGGCTTGCGACCTCGTGGTCCTCAACAGCGAGCCGCATTCGTACCTGATGCCCCTGCAAAGGGACATCGAGGCGCTGCGCAACCGCGTCGCGCAACAGACGCAGAACAGTTTTCCGCGCAACGACGCCGCGGGCTTCTACCTGCTGCGCGACGCCGAAGTGGCGCCTTCGGAGAAAGCCGCGCTGTCGAGCCTGGCACGCGTGGTCTTCACCGCCGATGGGCGATCGCTCGAATCCCAGGTGGCGGCGCTGCGCGAGTCCGTGGGGCCGACCGAAGACGACGCGCGGCCTCGCGTCCCGCTCTCGACGCTCCCGCCCACCGCACACATCAACGACGCCTTGATTGCGCCGCAAGGCGGCTTCGACGCCGAAAGCGGCGAATTCCGCTTCGAAGTCGATGTGAACCGCCGCACCGTGCGGCCCTGGGTCAACGTGATCGCCAATGCCTCGTTCGGCTTTCAGGTCTCGGAATCGGGCACGGGCTTCACCTGGGCGACCAACAGCCGGCTTCATCAGGTGACGCCATGGTCCAACGATCCCGTGCAGGATCCGGCCTTCGAACACTACCTGTTGCAGGACCTCGACTCGCGCGAGCTGTTCCCTCTGACTCCGGCCGGCCGTGGTGTCGTCGCTGCGCGGCACCGCGTGCGCCATGGACAGGGCTATTCGGTATTCGAATGCCTGCACCGCAACGTGGTACTCGAAACCACCTTCTTCGCCGACCGCGACGAGCGGATGAAGCTGGTGCACGTGAAGATCCGCAACGAGGGCATCGGCGCCCGCCGCATGCGAGCCGTTGCGATGGTCGAGTGGCAGCTGGGCGCGGCCCGTGGAGAGCGGCGGACGGTTCACACGTGGAAGCCAGAGGGCCTCGCGGCGACGTTCGGCCAGCAGCGGGAATCGAGCGCCGGCTTCGGCGGCAGCACCGGCTTCCTGCAACTCGCGGGACTCAACGGCGCGACGCAGTGGACCTGCGAGCGCAGCGAATTCTTCGCCGGCCGCGGCACGATCGAATTGCCCGAGACCCTCGGCGGGCGCGGCGGCAGTGGCCTCGATGCCTGCGCCGCGATCGCCGGCGAATTCAGCCTCGCGACCGGCGAGAGTGCCAGCTTTACCTTCATGCTGGGACACGCGGACGATCCGGACGCGGCCATGCAGTTGGCCCGGCGTTGGCAACAGCGCGACGTGCCCGAGGCTCTTGCGCAGGCGCGCGGCTTCTGGGATGAACTGTTGGGCCGCCTTCAAGTCAGGACGCCCGACCCGCTCTTCGATGCCATGGTGAACCGCTGGCTGATGTACCAGACGCTGGTGTGCCGGCTGTGGTCCAAGGCCGGCTTCTACCAGGCCGGCGGTGCCTTCGGCTTCCGCGACCAGTTGCAGGATGCGATGGCTTTTGCGCTGACAGATCCGGCGCGCCTGCGCGAGCAGATACTCGTCAATGCGGCGCGGCAGTTCCCCGAAGGCGACGTGCAGCACTGGTGGCACGCGCCCGGGGGCGCCGGCGTGCGCACGCATTTCTCCGACGACCTGCTGTGGTTGCCGTACGCCGTGTCGCATTACGTGGAGGTCACCGCCGATCGTTCGGTGCTCGACGAAGTCGTGCCCTTCGTCGAAGGCCCGGAAATTCCGCCCGGCGCCGAAGACGCCTACTACGCGCCCCAGGTCGGCAGTCGCAACGCCAGCATCTACGAGCACAGCGCCCGCACCATCGACCGCAGCCTCGCGACCGGCGCGCATGACCTGCCGCTGATGGGCACCGGCGACTGGAACGACGGCATGAACCGCGTCGGCCACGAGGGCCGAGGCGAATCGGTCTGGCTCGCCTGGTTTCTGTGCAGCGTGGTAGAGCGCTTCGCGCCCTTCGCTCTGGCGCGCGGCGAACACGAGCGGGCACGGCGGTGGCTCACAGCGCGACAAGGCTGGATCAGCGCCCTGCATGCCGCAGGCTGGGACGGCACCTGGTTCCGGCGTGCCTTTTTCGACAACGGCGCGCCGCTGGGCTCGTCGATCAACGAGGAATGCCGCATCGACCTGATCGCGCAAGCCTGGTCATTGCTCTCGGGCGCCTCGGACGAGAAACACACGGCACAGGCGCTCGCGTCGATGAAGCAGCATCTGCACGACGAGCCCCACGGGCTGATGCGGCTGCTGCATCCGCCGCTGGCGCGATCGACCAACAACCCCGGCTACATCCAGGCCTATCCGCCCGGCGTCAGGGAGAACGGCGGCCAGTATTCGCACGCCGCCGTGTGGGCTCTGATGGCGCAAGCGTTGCACGGCGAGACCGAAGCCGCATGGCAGAGCTTCCAGGGCTTGAGCCCCGCGCATCGCGCTCGCCATCCCGAGCGCGGGCCGTTGTATGAGCTGGAGCCCTATGTGATGGCCGGTGATGTGTACGGCGCGGCGCCCTATGCGGGGCGCGGCGGATGGAGCTGGTACACGGGCTCGGCGGCCTGGATGCACCGGGCCGCGGTCGAGACCCTGCTGGGCCTGTCGGTGCGCGGGGACCAGCTTTCGCTCACGCCGAGAGTGCCGAAGGATTGGCCGGGGTTCGAAATCGTGGTGCGTTTGGCAGGAAAGAAGTTCACACTGCAGCGCGGCGATCTGCCGGAGGCAGCGAAACCGACGCATCAAATTGCGGTCGGCGAGTGGATCATCTGGCGAGTGCTACCCGACCGGGCTGTCGTCCGGGTGAAATGACTCCTTGGGGAAATACCGCAGAACCGGCTCCGCCGCTCTGCCGGTGTTGCCCCCGGTCGGGGGGAGGCGGCCACACGAAGTGGGCAAGCCTGGGGGCGAGCCTTATTCCCCCAGCAATTCCCCGATCGGCTGCAAATCCTCCACGTGATCGCAGGTGGCCTTTGCCACCATCATGATCGGGATCCCCAGGAGCAGCCCCCAGATCCCCCAGAGCCATCCCCAGAAAATCACGCCGACGAACACGGCGACCGGGTTCATCCGGCTCGTGCGGCTCGTCAGAAACGGCACCAGCAGGTTCCCCACGAGGGTGTGGATCACCAGCGACACGCCACCAACCAGCAGTGCCATCTCGATACCGTTGAACTGCAGGAAAGCGACCAGCCCCGCCGCCGCCATCACGATGACGGAACCGATGTAGGGAATCAGATTGGTGACCGCCGCCAGGATGCCCCACACCGCGGCGTTCTCCAGCCCGATGGCCCAGAAGGCGAGCCCGGTCGCGACGCCGACCAGCGCGCTGGTGAGGATCTGCACGATCAGATAGCGTTCGATGTGCTTCGTGATGTCATCCAGCACATGCACCGTGATCTTTTTCTTTTGCAGGCTGGGCCCGGTGATCTTGACCAGCTTGCGGCGGAAAGTATCGCCCGAACCGAGCGCGAAAAAGGTCAGGAAGGCCACCAGCGTGAGTTGCCCGGCCGCGCCGATCAATCCCACGGTGCCGCTCCATAGATAGTCGCGCACGTTGAAGGAGGGTCGTTCGATGACCACGCGCGCCACGCCCTTGCGGGCTGCGACCTTGGCCGAGTTTTCCTCGGCGGCCTGTTCGAGCTGCGCGGCTGCCTTCTGCACCGTGTCGAGCGCGTTCGCATCGGTGGCGCGGCTGTTGGTGCGCACAGCGATCCGCAGTTTCTGCGCCGCGACAGGGAGCGCATCGAGCAGTTCGGAGGCGCTGCCCGACAGCGAATAGCCCGTCCAGCCAAAAGCCCCGCCTAGGCCGAGGAGGATCACGGCCGCGCCGATCCAGCGCGAGATCTTCCAGCGTTCGAGCAGGTCGACCAGGGGGGCCAGCGCATAGGTCAGCATCAGGCTCACCATCAACGGAATGAAGACCGCCGCAGCCCAGCGCAAGGCGAACACGGTCGCCAACACCGCGAGCACGACCAGCGACGCGCTGCGCACATCGACCGGCATGTGCAGCAGCACGCGATCCGGCTCCTGCGACTCGACGGGTGCCTCGACCTTCGCGTCGGCACTTTCGGCGGCTTTCTGATCGGCCTCGGCGCTCACCGCGGCTCCTTGAGCACTTCGCGCACCGAGGACAGCTGCCGGCGCGACACCACGACCGGCTCCGGGATGCCGTCGAGCCGAAGTGCCCAGCCTTCGGCGTCCTCGCCGTCGTCGTACTTTTCGAGCGCACGGATGGCCGAGCGCGCGACCAGCGCATTGCGATGCACACGCACGAAGCGCGCGGGAAAGCGCTCTTCCAGCTCGGAGAGCGAGCCGTCGAAGATGTGGCTGCGCGCTGCAGTGCGCACCGTGAGGTACTTGAACTCGGACTTCAGGTAGAGCACCTCGGCCACGGGCACCCGCTCCGTGCGGCCGCGATCCTGGATGAGCAGGACGTCCTGGGGTGCCTCCGGCGCCGCTGCTGGCCGACGTTCCTTCAGGTGGCGCTCGACCTTCTGCAGGGCCTGCTGCAGGCGCTCGGCCCGCACGGGCTTGGTCAGGTAGTCGACCGCCTCCAGCTCGAAAGCGGTGACTGCGTGCGCCGCGAACGCGGTGACGAACACGACCGCCGGTGCCCCTGGCCGGCTGCGCAGGCTGCGTGCCAGTTCGATGCCGTCGATGCCGGGCATATGGACGTCCAGCAGCACCAGGTCGAAGCGGGTGCTCGCCAGATGGTGGAGGGCACCCTCCCCGTGTGCTGCCTCGGCGACGACCTCGGCCGTAGGTTCTCGGCAATCGGCCAGCAGAGCCCGCAGACGCGAACGCGCCAGCGCTTCGTCATCGACGATCAAGGTGCGAAGTGGGGTCATGTTTCTGCAGGAATGGCAATGCGGACGCGATAGCTCTTCTGGTCCATGCCGGCGCTGAACTGCGCCTGCATGTCGTGGAGCAGCCGGAGACGGTCGCGCACGTTGTCCAGCGCAATGCCGTGTCCTCGGGGCAAGGGCTGGTCGGCCCAGCGCAACGGCGGCAGGCTGTTGATCACCTCGATCAGCACCATGCTGCCGCGGCGCTCCGTGCGGATGCGCAACTTGGCGCCCTCGGGGCTCGGCTCGACGCCGTGCTTGACGGCGTTCTCCACCAACGGCTGCAACAGCAGGGGCGGCAGCCGGGCGATGTTGGCCTCGGGGTCGATGTCCCAGCGGATGCGCAGGCGTTCGCCGAAGCGCACCTGTTCGATGGCGAGATAACGCTGGGCCAGCGCAATCTCGTCCGCGAGCGTGACCGACTCGCCGGGGTCCGCCAGCGCCTGGCGGAACAGCTCGCTCAGGTCCTCCAGCATCGCCTCGGCCTTGGCCGGCTCCTCGCGGACCAGGGCAATCGCACTGTTGAGGGTGTTGAAGAGAAAGTGCGGCCGGATGCGCGACTGGAGCTCTTCGAGCCGCGCCGTCGTGGCCGCTGGCGTCCGCCCCCGCGCGCGCAGCACCAGCGCCGCCATCATCAGCCCCGCAAACAACGCGCCGGCCAGGGCACTGGCCAGCCAGGGGGCGCCACCGACCACACCGGTCAGGCGAAGCAAGGCGCATCCGTAGAGCCCGGCCACCGCGCCGAGAAAGGCGCCCGCCGCGTACTGCGCCTGGACCGGCAATCGGCTGAGCACTTTCTTCAGAGCACATGCAATGAGGAGCCAGAGCAAGGTGGCGGGCAAGGCCCCGCCCGTCACGGTCGCGGCCAGCAGCAGCCACTCCGACAGGGTGGGCGCCAGGAACAGGGTCACGACCGCCACCACGACCTCCACGAACAGCACCGCGCGCAGCACAACCCCTATCTGGCAGGCGTCGAACAGCACCATGCCCCCGCGCGCAGGCACCCGCCCCTTGGGCTGCAAGGGCGCCGACGGGGTCGTCGCGGACGACGACGAAGGGGTGGCCGATAAAATCGACGGGTTGCGCATCACAGAAACATTGGGTGACAAACCCATTATTGCCTCCCGAACGGCTCCCATGACCCAAAACCAACTCGACAAGAAATCCGAAGCCTGGTCCGCCCTGTTCTCCGAACCGATGAGCGACCTGGTGAAACGCTATACCGCGAGCGTCTTCTTCGACAAGCGTCTGTGGCAGGCTGACATCGAGGGTTCGCTGGCGCATGCCGGGATGTTGGCCGCCCAAGGGATCATCGGCGCGCAGGACCACGCCGATATCCAACGCGGGATGAAGCAGATTCGCGAGGAAATCGAATCGGGCGCCTTCGAATGGAAGCTCGACCTCGAGGACGTGCACCTGAACATCGAGGCCCGCCTCACCCAACTGGTGGGCGACGCCGGCAAGCGCCTGCACACCGGCCGCAGCCGCAACGACCAGGTCGCCACCGATGTGCGCCTCTGGCTGCGCGGCGAGATCGACCTGATCGGCGGCCTGCTGGTGGACCTGCAGAAGTCGTTGATCGAGATCGCCGACAAGAACGTCGAAGTGATCCTGCCCGGCTTCACGCACCTGCAGGTGGCACAGCCCGTGAGCTTCGGGCACCACATGCTGGCTTACGTCGAGATGTTCGCGCGCGACGCCGAACGCATGGCCGACGTGCGCAAGCGGGTGAACCGCCTGCCGCTTGGCGCCGCTGCGCTGGCCGGCACCAGCTACCCGCTGGATCGCGAAGCCGTGGCCCGCACACTCGGCATGGACGAGGTCTGCCAGAACAGCCTCGACGCCGTGAGCGACCGCGACTTCGCCATCGAATTCACCGCCGCCGCATCGCTCGCGATGGTGCACATCAGCCGCCTGAGCGAGGAACTGGTGCTGTGGATGAGCCAGTCCTTCGGCTTCATCGACATCGCAGACCGCTTCTGCACCGGCAGTTCGATCATGCCGCAGAAGAAGAACCCGGACGTGCCCGAACTCGCCCGCGGCAAGACCGGCCGCGTGGTCGGCCACCTGATGGCGTTGATCACGCTGATGAAGGGCCAGCCGCTCGCCTACAATAAGGACAACCAGGAAGACAAGGAGCCCCTGTTCGACACCGTCGACACGCTCAAGGACACCTTGCGCATCTTCTCGGAGATGGTCGGCGGCATCACCGTCAAACCCGTGGCCATGGAAAACGCCGCGCTGCGCGGTTACGCGACCGCCACCGATCTGGCCGACTACCTGGTGAAGAAGGGCCTGCCCTTCCGTGACGCGCACGAAACCGTGGCGCACGCGGTCAAGGCGGCGATCTCGCACAAGGTGGATCTGTCGGAGCTGCCGCTGGCCGTGCTGCAGACCTTCAATTCGAAGATCGAAAAGGATGTCTACGGCGTCCTGAGCCTGCGCGGCTCGCTGACTGCGCGGAACATCCTCGGTGGCACCGCTCCGGCGCAGGTTCGTGAACAGATTGCACGGCACCGCAAGCGGCTGGCCTGACGTGCTCGGGTTTACCCGAAACCCCGCCAATACCATGATGCTGTTGGCTTTTCTGCTATCAGAAAAGTAGCAAGCTGAGGTCATAGGCCGTTGGGACGAGTACCGCCGGCCATCGGATCTGTTCCAAAACGTAAGAATGTAGTGCTAAAGTTTGGCACGCTTCGCGCTTGGGAAGGTGGCAAGCTCCACCGTCCGAACCGCACATCGAGCGCCCAAACCTCATGGAACTACCTCGCTGCGTTGTTGTCATCCTGACCTTCAATTCCGCTTCGATCATTCGGGAAACCGTGTCGCAGGCGAAGAAGGTGAGCCCCCACGTCTATGTGGTCGACTCCCACTCGTCCGACGGCACGCCCGCCATTCTCGAAGAACTGGGATGCACCGTCGTGCAGCGTCCCTTCTCCAACTACAGCGACCAGCGCAACTGGGCGATCGCCCAGATCGAGGGCGCGTACGCCTGGCAGCTCCATCTGGACGCCGACGAGGTGCTGGATGACCGGTCGGTCGACGAAATCAACGCCCTGCTAGCGGGCACGCCCGAATTCGACGCCTACCTGATCCGCCGCCGCGACTACTTCATGGGCAAGATGCTGCGCTTCAGCGGCGTCAATCCGTGGCACCTCAGGCTCTTCCGGTCGGGCTCGGGGCGCTGCGAGTCCCGGCTGTACGACCAGCATTTCATCAGCCCCGCGAAGCCGGGGCGGATCAACGGGTTCATGCACGACAAGAATTCGGCCCGGCTCAGCGACTGGATCGCGAGCCACAACCGCTGGAGCGACGCCGAAGCCAAGGAGAAGCTCGGCCCGCGCGTGGCCGCCGATAACGTGCTGACGCCGCGCCTCACGGGCGATGCCCGCGAACGCACCCGCTACATCAAGGAGCTGTACTACAAGCTCCCGACGGGCATGCGCTCGCTCAGCTACTTCATTTACCGCTACGTCTTCCGGCTGGGTTTCCTCGATGGCCGGACGGGCTTCTACTTCGCCTTCTTCCAGGCCTTATGGTTCCGGATGCTGGTCGACGCGAAGATGTACGAACAGCGGTCCCAGCAACCCTGATCCGATGGATCTTTTTACGGAGTGATCACACGCATGCGGCAATACAACGCTTCCAAGCGAATGCTCGTCACCGGCGGCGCCGGCTTCCTCGGCAGCCACCTCTGCGACCGGCTCATCGAACAAGGACACGACGTCCTCTGCGTCGACAACTTCTTCACCGGCACCAAGCGCAACGTCGAGCACCTGCTCGACCATCCACGCTTCGAGCTGATGCGCCACGACGTGACCTTTCCGCTGTACATCGAGGTCGACGAGATCTTCAACCTCGCCTGCCCCGCCTCGCCGATCCACTACCAGCACGATCCGGTGCAGACCACCAAGACCAGCGTGCATGGCGCCATCAACATGCTCGGGCTGGCCAAGCGGGTGCGCGCCAAGATCCTGCAGGCTTCCACCAGCGAGGTCTACGGCGACCCCGAGATCCATCCGCAGGTCGAGGCCTACTGGGGCCGCGTGAACCCCATCGGCATCCGAAGCTGCTACGACGAAGGCAAACGCTGCGCCGAGACGCTCTTCTTCGACTACCACCGCCAGCACAAGCTTCGCATCAAGGTCGTGCGCATCTTCAATACCTACGGCCCCCGCATGCACCTGAACGACGGCCGCGTGGTCTCGAACTTCATCGTGCAGGCGCTCAAGGGCGAGGACATCACGATCTACGGCGATGGCCAGCAGACCCGCAGCTTCTGCTACGTGGACGATCTCGTCGAAGCGATGCTTCGCATGATGGGCACCGGCGACGAGGTGCCGGGCCCGATCAACATCGGCAACCCGGGCGAGTTCTCGATGCTGGAGCTGGCCAACAAGGTCATCGAACTGACGGGGTCCAAGAGCAAACTGGTGCGCATGCCCCTGCCCGCCGACGACCCCAAGCAGCGCCGCCCCGACATCTCGCTCGCGCAGAAGGAGCTCGATGGATGGGCGCCCCGCACCCAGCTCGAGGAAGGGCTGACGAAGACCATCGCGTATTTCGACCAGATCCTCTCGGAACCCAAGGCGGCCTGAGCTCATGAACATCTCGATCATCGGCACCGGCTACGTCGGACTCGTCACCGGTGCCTGCCTGGCGGACCTCGGCAACCAGGTGTTCTGCCTCGACGTCGACCCGCGCAAGATCGCGACGCTCAACGAAGGCGGCATCCCGATCTACGAGCCCGGCCTCGGCGACCTCGTCGAATCGAACGTCGCGGCCAAGCGACTCTCCTTCTCCACCGACATCGAAGCCTCCGTCGCTCATGGCGACGTGCAGTTCATCGCGGTCGGCACGCCGCCCGACGAGGACGGCAGCGCCGACCTGCAGTACGTGCTGGCTGCGGCGCGCAACGTCGGTCGATACATGGAGGGCTTCAAGGTCGTGGTCGACAAGTCGACGGTGCCCGTGGGCACGGCCGACCGCGTCACCGCCGTGATCCAGGAGGAGCTCGACAAGCGCGGGCGTTCCGATCTGCGTTTCTCGGTCGTCAGCAACCCCGAATTCCTGAAGGAAGGCGCGGCGGTAGAGGACTTCATGCGCCCCGACCGCATCGTCATCGGCTACACCGACGACGACAACGGCCGCGAGGCACTGGGTTGGATGCGGCGGCTCTACGCGCCCTTCAACCGCAACCATGAGCGCACGCGCGTGATGGATGTGCGCTCCGCCGAGTTCGCCAAGTACGCGGCCAACGCGATGCTCGCCACCCGCATCAGCTTCATGAACGAACTGGCCAACCTGGCCGACCGCGTGGGCGCCGACATCGAGGCCGTGCGCCAGGGCATCGGCTCCGATCCGCGCATCGGCTACAGCTTTCTCTATGCCGGAACGGGCTACGGCGGAAGCTGCTTCCCCAAGGACATCCAGGCGCTGACGCGCATTGCGCGCGACAACGGCCAGGCACTGCGCGTGCTCGAATCGGTCGAGGCGGTCAACGACGAGCAGAAGCGCGTGCTGACCAACAAGGTGCTGCAGCGCTTCGGCCCCGACCTGAGCGGCCGCACCTTCGCGCTCTGGGGGCTGGCCTTCAAGCCGAACACCGACGACATGCGCGAGGCGCCCAGCCGCGTGGTGATCAGCGTGCTGCTTCGCGCCGGCGCGCGCGTGGTGGCGCACGACCCCATTGCCGTCAACGAGACGCAGCGCGTGCTCCAGCTCGACTTCGCGGATGCGCCTTCGCTGCTCGAGCGCATCAGCTTCACCTCCGCCAAGGACCCGATGGAGGCGCTCGACGGCGCCGACGCGCTGATCATCGTGACCGAGTGGAAGGCCTATCGCAGCCCCAACCTCGAACGCCTCAAGACGCTGATGAAATCGCCCGTCATCTTCGACGGCCGCAATCTCTACGAGCCGACCAACATGAAGGAAGCCGGCGTCATCTATCAGGGCATCGGGCGCAACAGCCTCTGAGCGCGGACTGACGCGACTTGTTCTACGCGATCCCGCTCGAAAGCCGGCCGACCTGGCGCAACCCGCCATGGATGACCGTGCTGCTCATCCTGGTGAACATGCTGGTGTTCTGGGGACCGCAGCGCAGCGAGCAGAAGGCCGAGCAGCGCGCGGCTCGCTTCTACGTGCAAAGCGAGCTGCCCCGGCTGGAGTTGCCGGCCTTCGTCGAGTGGCTCGCTGAAACCGGCTCGCCGCATGCGACCACGGCCCGGCGGCTGCTCGCACGCGGCGATGTCGAGAACCTGCTTGAGGGGCTTCAGCGCGAGAAGGCCTTTCTCCACAAGCTGCATGTCGATGCGGTCGTGACGCCTGCCAACCCGCGCTACGCCGAGTGGAAAAACGAGCGCCGCGAGTACGAGGCGATGCTGCCGCCTCCCTTCACCGAGCGATGGGCACAGGACCACAACGCAGGAGCCGGGTTCAAGCCTTGGACCTGGGTCACCTCCGCGTTTCTGCATGCCAGCACGGGCCACCTGCTGGGCAACATGCTGTTCCTGTTTCTCTTCGGCTTCTCGGTCGAACTGGCGCTGGGGCGCGGCCTCTACCTGGGGTTCTACCTGCTCGGTGCAGTGGGCGCCTCGGCGCTGGCCGCTTGGGCCTATGCGGGCAACGGCGGGTACGGACTGGGCGCCTCCGGCGCAGTGTCTTCGCTGATGGGCATGTATGCGGTGATGTACCGGCTGCGGCGCATCCGCTTCTTCTACCAACTGTTCTTCTACTTCAACTACGTCACCGCGCCGGCGCTGATCCTGCTGCCGGCTTGGATCGCCAACGAACTGCTCCAGCACTTCGTCGGCGGCCAGGGCATTGCCTACATGGCACACCTGGGCGGCCTGCTGACCGGCGCACTGCTCATGGCTGGCACCATGCGGTGGCGGCAGCTTCAGCTTCCTTCCGCGACGGCCGAAGCGGCGCCGGACCCGTTCGCGCAACACGTCGCGTCGGCGCGCCGTCTCGCCGCCGAGATGAAGTTCGATCTGGCGTGCGCAGAATGGCGGGCAGCGGCCAAGCTGCGGCCCGACGACGCCGACACGCTCCGCGCATGGTTCAACACCGCCAGGCTCTGGCCGGCCGGCGAGGATTTCCATCGCGCGGCACACCGCATCTTCAGGCTCTCGCCGCACGATCCGGTCACGCTCGAGCTGCAGTACACGAGCTACAAGACCTACCTCGATCACGCCAAGCCCGGCGCACGCCTGAAGCCCGACGACATGGCACGGCTCGCCCGGCGATTCACGCGCGCGCGCCAGTTCGCCGATGCCGAGCGGCTGTGCCAGGCGCTGCTGAAGACCGCGCCCGATCACCCCGAGTTGGCCGACACCCTTTCGCTGTGCGCCACTGGCCTGCTGCAGGCCGGCCGTCGCGATCAGGCCCTGGGCTGGCTGCCCGAGCTGCTGCGCCTCGCGCCGCAGGACATGGTCACGCGCACGCTGCAGAAGGGCTGAACGGAAAGGCTGAACTTCAGCCCTGGGGAACCTCGCGCAGCAGCCAGCGCACTTCGGAGGTCTGCTCGCTACCGGGATAGCGGGCTTCGAGCGTCGTGAGGATCGGCTGCGCCATGTCTCGGCGGTTCAGCCCCTGCACCAGCACACGCGCGGCCAACTCGTAAGCCTGCGGGATCAGCGCATGACCGCGAAAACGCTTGTCGAAACCGGACAGCAGCGCGAGCGCGGCGCGTGCATCGCCGTTGCGCCATTCGGCCCGGCTGAGCGCCATCGTGGCGGCCGGGTCATCCACGACGAAAGTGGCGTCCTTCTCGCGGCAATCCTTGTACACCTTGACCGCTTCGGAGGTGAGGTCGCGGCGCACGAGCATGTCGATCAGCCGGCGCGCATGGTCCAGCAGCGTCGCAGTCTTGTCGGGCGACAGCAGCAGCATGCGGTGATAGCGGCGCCGGGCCGCCAGGTCGTCCGGCTGCGTACGCTGTGCCTCGTAGGCGAGCGCGAGCGCGCCGGCGGTGTCGCCATCGGTCACCATCTGCGCGACCAGCGCATCGGTCTGCTGCTGGGCGATCTGCGCCGGCGTTCGGGTGTCGATCTGCCGGTCGTCGGCGCCTGCCCCCGGCAACAACTCGATGCCCAGCTCGGCGTGGTTCTGGTACATCACATAGCCCAGCAGACTGGCCATGACCCAGCCGAAATAGATCATCACGAAGTTGATGGCCGGCAGCATGATCCAGCCGCTCATCAGCGGCAGCAGCATGACCAGCGCGATCTGCGCACCCGTGTTCAACAGGAAGAGAAAGACGCACAGCAGCGCATAGGGCCAGCCGACCGCGCGCATGGTCTCCCAAACGAGCGCCGGGTTCAGCGCCTGGAAGAAGCTGCCCGAATGCACCAGCACCATCATGGTGGCCGGCAGGGTGAATGACACGACAAACATCGCGATCTGCGCCAGCACCGGATTCAGCGCACCCAGGAGGCCTGCGGCGAAGGCCTGCACGAGCACCAGCGCGAAGAGCTTCCAGGGCAGGTTCGTCCACTCGTCGTCCAGCGTGCGCGGGAAGTCGCTGGCGCGCACGATGCCGCGTGAGCCGAGCGCCATGACCTTGAAACCATAGCGGGTGGCCGCGAGCACGATGCCGAGCTCGACCAGCAGCACGGCCAGCGCGCGCGGCAGGAAGATCAGCAGATGGGCAATCAAGGCGCACAGTGCCAGCACCACCGCGTAGGCCAGCGGCTCCCATTGGAAGGGGAACGCGAAAAAGGTGTTCAGGCGATGCCAGAACGGTCGAGGTGCAGGGCCGCTTTGCTCGTGCATGGGACGCTCCAGGGAAGGACCCCAGTATATGTTTCCATATGTTGCAGATCCCGTGCCGGCTTTCGGCCACGCCTCTGACCCCGTCTCTTGCACATGCGACCCGTTACCATTTGGCGACACGTTGGCAGGGAACTTGCCAACGTATTCAGGTCGAAGAACGTTTGGATTTCCATGGTGTCGATGAAAGCTGTTCGCCTTGCCGCTCTATCGCTCGCGTTGCTCACAACGCTGGCATCGCAGGCCCAATCCCTTGCATCGACCGACGCCGCACAGCCCTCTCCCGCCACCTCCTCCGCTTACCTCGCCGCCCAGGCCCGCTGGCAGAGCGAGCTCGACGCCTTCGCGAGTGCCGACCGGGCAGGCCTGCCCGCCAGCGACGGCGTGCTCTTCGTCGGCAGTTCCACCATCCGGATGTGGCCCAACATCGCGCAGGACTTCCGGCAGCAGCCGGTGGTCATCAACCGCGGGTTCGGCGGCTCGACGATGGCCGACTGCAGCCTCTTCGTGCACGAACTGGTGGTGCGCTACAAGCCGCGGCTGGTGCTCGTCTATGCCGGTGACAACGACCTGGCCGAAGGCCGCACGCCGCTGCAGATCCTGGAGAGCTTTGCGCACTTCGCCAACACCGTGCGGTCTGAACTGCCGAACACGCGCATCGCCTACATCTCGGTCAAGCCCAGCCCTTCGCGCGAAAAGCTCATGCCGCAGGTTCGCGAGACCAACAACGTGATCGCAGCCTACCTTCGCCGCCTGCCCAACAGCGAATACATCGATGTGTTCACACCGATGGTGGGCGCCGACGGCCGGCCCCGGGCCGAGTTGTTCCGCGGCGACCAGCTGCACATGAACGACGAGGGCTACCGGCTCTGGCAATCGGTCATTGCGCAATACCTGGACCCGGCAGCGCGGGTCGACGCCTCAGTCGCGCAAGGGCTGCGCTAGCGCCGTCGGGGGCTGGCCCCGCTCGTCCCACCACTGGACGGCCCTCGCCACACCGTAGAGGCCCGAGAACACCACGACCAACAGCAACGCATCGCCCCACCAGGGCCGCGCGACCTGGTTGTCGCCGTAGACAGCCAGCACAGTCAACACCGCCACTAGGTGCGCGCAGAAGACCGGCAGCGAAGCCCGGCCCATGGCCTCCAGCCAGTGCAGGCGCGGGATGCGCCGCATGAAGTCCGGGCCGAACTGGATCGCGAGGATGCCCAGCACAAGGAGATTCACGATGCGCAGCGGCCCCAGCTGCCACTTGTCGAACAGCAGGTTGAGCTCCACGTCGCCACCGAACGGCGCCTGGCCGTTGATGCCGTGGTGGCGCCAGTAGAAGCCGTACAGCGCGGCCGCTCCAGCCGCCGCCAGCAGCCACTTCGGGAAGCGGAAGGGTTGCGCGCCGGGCGCGTTGCGGCTCGCGCCCATCCACAAGCCCGCGAACCAGAGAAACTGCCACGCGAAGGCATTGAACGCGCCCATTTCATGAAAAGGCACCGGGAGCCCGACGTACCGGACCGCCAGCTCATAGAGCCATTCGCTGAGCCCGAACTGCGCCAGCCCCCAGACGATGGCACTCGCCACCATCACGCGGGCCCAGCCGTGCCGCATCGCGAAGGCCAGCACCCAGGGGCTCATCAGCATGAAGAAGATGTACATCGGCAGGATGTCGAGCAACGCGGGCTCGTACACCAGCAACAGCGAATAGATGAACCCCTCCCACGGATTCGCCAGGTAGAAGGACAGCAGGTTCTTCACAGCCGGCTGGTCGATGCGCAGGCTCACCGCCGTGATGATGGTGAAAAGGAAGAGCAGGGTCGCGGCCTGGCTCAGGTACACCTTGAGCGCGCGCCGCCAGAAGGCTTGGCGCATCGAATCGACGCCGCGGTTGTAGCTGATGCGGCTATAGACCAGCCCCGCCACGAAAGCCGACAGCAGCACGAAGCCTTCGGCCGCGGACACGAATCCGAAGGGCTGCCCCAGCGGGTCGGTCAGGCGCGTGGGTAGATGGGTGATGGTCATCAGCACGAGCATGAGCCCGCGCAATGCATCGATTTCCCAGTAGCGTTTCATCAGGCGGCGTGATGTGTGAGGCGGTCCGCGCGACACCCGCACGACGAGCCTCCAATTGTAAGGAACGCCCCTCCAGGCACCCGATTCGCAAGGCCAAATAGGCTACGCTCCCAAGAGGAGGAATACCCGTTTGAGCCCTTTGATTCCGAGTCTTCTGCTGGCCGCCGGCGCTTTCGTGGCCGGCCAGAGCCACGCGCTTCAGATCACCAGCCTGACGCCGCAGGGCGAAGTGGCGCGCATTCGCCAGGTCGTCGCGAAGTTCGACCAGCCGGCCGTCAGCTTCGGCGACCCCAAGGCGCCCGCCCCGCTGGCTCTGGGCTGCGACGATGCGCAGGCGGCCAAGGGCACCGGCCGCTGGACCACCGAGAAGCAGTGGGTCTTCGACTTCGAGAACGACCTGCCACCGGGCGTGCGCTGCACGGCCACGCGCGTCGCGGGCTTCAAGTCGCCCGCGGGCACGGCCCTCGGCGGCCCGGAGCGCTACCAGTTCAACAGCGGCGGCCCCTTCATCCGGCACTGGCAGCCGAGCTACGGAAAGATCGACGAGCAGCAGCTGTTCATGCTCGAACTCAACGGCGCGGCCACGCCGGAGAGCGTGCAGCAGAACGTCTGGTGCGCGGCCGGCGACATCGGCGAGCGCATCCCCGTCAAGCTCGTCGACGGCGAGCAGCGCACCGCCTTGCTCAAGGCCTTCGGGCGCGACAAGGAAGCCGAGAAGGAACCGCAGCGCTTCGTCACCCTGCAATGCAACCGGACGCTCACGCCGGGCAGCCGCGTGCAGCTGGTCTATGGCAAGGGCGTCGCCACGCCGTCGGGGGTGATCAACAACGTCGAGCGGCGCCTCAACTTCGAGGTGCGCGAGCCCTTTGCCGTCTCCTTCAGCTGCGAGCGCGAGAACGCGCAGGCGGCCTGCCTGCCGCTGCGGCCAATGGTGCTGCACTTCAACGCGCCGGTCGCGCGCAGGCTCGCAGCGGAAATCACGCTCAAGGGCGGCGGCAAGACTGTCAAGCCCCGCTTCGACGAGAACGTCGCGAAGGACGCCGACGCGATCGTCGAATCGGTGAGCTTCCCGCCGCCCTTCGCCGAGCAGACGCAGTTCACCATCGAGCTGCCGCCCAAGTTCGAGGACGCCTCCGGCCGCGCGCTGGCCTCGCCCGACAGCTTTCCGATGAAGGTCGCCACCGGCGCGATGCCGCCGCTCGCGAAGTTCGCCGCGTCGCCTTTCGGCGTTGTCGAACGGCTGGCCGAGCCGGGCGGCGTGGCGCTCATGCCGGTGACCGTGCGAAGAGTCGAGCCCGCGCTGCAAGTCCAGGCGCTGACGCCGGGCAAGGTCAGCGACATGAATCCGAAGACCGACGCGGAAATCATCGCGTGGTTCCGCAAGGTGCGCCGCTACGACAGCAACTACACCGTCACGCGCAACCTGGCCGCACGCGACGTGAAGGGCACGCTGCCGAAGGTGATCGACAAGGACGACCGCGACGCCATTCAGACGCGCATGGTGTCGCTGCTCAACGGCCAGAACGGCGTCAAGACCCTGGACATGCCCAAGTTCGACGGCGCCGATCCGCGCCCCTTCGAAGTCATCGGCATCCCGCTCACGCCGGGCTTTCACGTTCTGGAGATCGCGTCGCAGAAGCTCGGCGACGCGCTGCTCGACGAACGCTACGGCAACGGCCGCACGATGTACGTGCGCACCACCGCGCTCGCCACCAATCTGGCCGTGCACTTCAAGCTGGGTCGCGAGAACTCGCTGGCCTGGGTGACGACGCTCGACAAAGGCAAAGTGGTCGCGAACGCCACCGTGCGCGTGTCCGGTTGCGACGGCAAGGAAGTCGCCGCCGGCACGACCGATGCACGCGGCCTGGTGCAGTTCCCGGGGCTTTCCCCTGACGCTCCGAGCTGCAACAGCGAAGACGACTACAACGCGGACGCCTGGTTCGTCAGCGCTCGTGCGAAGGACGACGCGGGCGTCGAAGACCTGGCCTTCACCTGGAGCGACTGGCAACGGGGCATCGAGCCCTGGCGCTTCAACGTGCCGACCAGCCTGGACCCGCAGCCCGACCAGATCGCCCACACCGTGTTCGACCGCACCTTGTTGCGCGCTGGCGAAACGGTGTCGATGAAGCACCTGATCCGCACGCAGACGAGCAAGGGATTCGGCCTGCCCGGGACTTCGCCCGACACGCTGGTCGTGACCCACGTCGGCAGCGGCCAGCAGTTCACGCAGCCGGTTCCATGGCGCAAGACCGCGACCGGCGGCCGTAGCGGAGAGAACACCTTCCAGATCCCGCCCGGCGCCAAGCTCGGCGCCTACCAGGTCGAACTGCGCAGCGGCAAGGACGGCGACCAGCGCAGCTACAGCACAGGTCAGTTCCGCGTCGAAGAGTTCCGCCTGCCGGTGCTCGAAGGCCGTATCGCACCCACTGACAAGAAGCCGCTGGTGGCGGTAACTTCGCTGCCGGTCGACGTGCAGGTCAACTACGTGGCCGGTGGCGGCGCGGCCCAGTTGCCGGTGCACGTGTCGGCCATGGTGCGCGGCAAGCGGCTTGCGTTTCCCGACTTCGACGCCTTCAGCTTCGCGCCGCCCGGCAAGGAGAGCGCGAGCGACACCAGCGACGCGTCCGTCGACGACGCCAAGGTGATCGCCGACAAGCTGCCGCTCACGCTCGACAGGAACGGTGCCGGCAAGCTCACGATCGACAAGATCCCGCCGACGAAGGCCACGCCGCGCGAACTGCTGCTCGAAGCCACGTACGCCGACCCCAATGGCGAAGTGCAGACCCTGCGCAGCACTCACACGCTGTGGCCCGCCGCCGTCATCGCCGGCATCAAGACCGAGGGATGGGTCTCGACCAGCCAGAAGCTCCGCTTCCAGGCGCTCGCGCTCGACCTCGCCGGCAAGCCGCAGGAAGGCGTGACGCTCAACGTGCGCGCCATCGCGCGCATCACCACCACCAGCCGCAAGCGCATGGTGGGCGGCTTCTACACCTACGACAACAGGACCGACGTCAAGGAGATCGGCACCGTGTGCACCGGCAAGAGCGACGCGCGTGGTCTGCTGCTGTGCGAGGTCGACCTGAAGGAGCCGGGGCAGGTTGAACTCATTGCCAGCGCCACCGACAAGGACGGTCGCGACAGCCGGGCAGCCAGCTCGGTCTACGTCACGCGCCAGGGCGAGCTCTGGTTCGGCGGCGAGGACCACGACCGCGTCGACGTGCTGCCCGAAAAGAAGAACTACCTGCCCGGCGAAGTCGCAAAGTTCCAGGTGCGCAGCCCCTTCCGCTTCGCGACCGCACTGGTGTCGGTCGAACGAGAAGGCGTGATCGAGACGCACGTGGTGCAGCTCAACGGACAGGACCCGACCGTGAGCCTGGTCGTCAAGCCCGAGTGGGGTCCGAACGCCTACGTGAGCGTGCTGGCGCTGCGCGGACGCCTGCGCGAAGTGCCGTGGTACAGCTTTTTCACCTGGGGCTTCAAGGCGCCGCGCGAGTGGTGGACGGCTTTCTGGTACGAGGGCAAGGAGTACGTCGCGCCCACCGCGCTCGTCGACCTGAGCAAGCCGGCCTACCGCCTCGGGCTGGCCGAGATCCGCGTGGGCACGCAGTCGCACAGCATCGACGTGAAGGTGGCGAGCGACAAGCCCACGTACCCGGTGCGCGCCCAGGCACAGGTGACCATCACCGGCAGGCTGCCCGACGGCAAGCCCGCGGCCGGCGCCGAAGTGGCGGTGGCCGCGGTCGACCAGGCCCTGCTGGAACTGATGCCCAACGACAGCTGGAGCCTGCTCGAAGCCATGATGCAGCGGCGCAGCTGGGGCGTGAGCACCTCTACCGCCCAGATGGAAATCATCGGCCTCCGGCACTACGGTCGCAAGGCCGTGCCCGCGGGCGGCGGAGGCGGCAAGAGCCAGACCCGCGAACTGCTCGACACCCTGCTGCTGTGGAAGCCCGCCGTGGTGCTCGACGCCAACGGACAGGCCACGGTGACGGTGCCGCTCAACGATGCGCTGACCACCTTCCGGATCGTGGCCGTGGCCGACGCGGGCACCGGGCTGTTCGGCACCGGGCAGACCTCGATCCAGGCCACGCAGGACCTGCAGATCATCAGCGGCCTGCCGCCGCTGGTGCGCGAGGACGACCAGTTCCGCGCCCAGATCACCCTGCGCAACACCACGCAGCAAGCCATGAAGGTCGAGGCCACGCCGCGCGCCACGCTCCTCACGCTCGAACCGCAGACGGTCGACATCCCGGCCGGCGAAGCCCGCGAACTCGCATGGACCGTGAGCGCGCCCGCGCAACTCGCGCAGACGCGTGTCGAAGCCTTGTTGTGGGAAATCGAAGCGAAGGACACGCTGTCGGGCGCACGCGATGCGCTGAAGGTGCGGCAACGCATCGCGCCCGCCGTGCCGCTGACGGTGCAGCAGGCGACGCTGGTGCAGCTCGACGGGCCTTTCACCATCGACGTGGCCTTGCCCGCCGACGCCCTGCCCGGCCGCGGCGGCCTGCGCATGTCGCTGCAGCCCCGGCTCGCCGAGGGACTGACCGGCGTGCGCGACTGGTTCGCTGCCTACCCCTACATCTGCCTGGAGCAGAAGGCCAGCAAGTCCATCGGCCTGCGCGACGGCAAGGCGTGGCAGGCGGTGGTCGCGCAGCTGCCGACCTACCTCGACGGCGACGGCCTCGCCAACTACTTCCCGCCACGCGACGGCGAAGCCAACCGGGGCAGCGACATCCTCACGGCGTACGTGCTCGCCGCCACGCACGAAGCCGCCGCGCTCGATCCGGCCTTCGCGTTGCCCGCGGCAGCCGTCGCGCCGATGGCCCAAGGCCTGACCGCTTTCGTCGAAGGCAGGATCCAGCGCGAGTTCTGGAGCCCGCGCAAGGACCTCGACGTGCGCAAGCTCGCGGCGCTCGAGGCGCTGTCGCGCTACGGCAAGGCGCAGGGCCGCATGGTCGGCAGCATCACCATCGCGCCGAACCAGTGGCCGACCAGCGCCGTGATCGACTGGCTGAACATCCTCAAGCGCGTGCAGGACGTGCCGCAGCGCCAGCAGCGCATCGACGAAGCCAGCAACGTGCTCAAGGCACGGCTGAGCTTCCAGGGCACCAAGGTGGTCTTCAGCACCGAGCAGGACGACTACTGGTGGTGGCTGATGACCAACGGCGACGTCAACACCGCGCGCCTGCTGCTTGCGGTGATGGACGACCCGGCGTGGAAGGACGACATCGGCAAGCTTGCCAACGGCTTCATTGGCCGCCAGCGGAACGGCGCGTGGCACACCACCACCGCCAACCTGTGGGGCGGACTCGCGCTGGAGAAATTCTCGAAGCGCTTCGAGAGCGCGCCGGTCACCGGCATCACCGCCGCGAACCTGGGCACGTTCAAGGCGCAGGTGGATTGGAGCAAGGTCGAGCGCATCAAGGCGACCGACACGTCCGGCGCGCCCAACCAGACGACAGCCTTCGGTGCTCCGGCATCGCCCGGCACCCTGCGCAACAACAGCATGTTCATTCCGTGGCCTGAATCGCCCGCCACGCCGGACACGCTGCTCGTCACGCAGAGCGGCACGGGCAAGCCGTGGCTCACGCTGCAATCGATCGCCGCGGTGCAGCTCAAGGCGCCGTTCGCTGCCGGCTATGCGATCACGAAGACCATCACGCCCTTCGAGCAGGCCGTGAAGGGCATCTACACGCGCGGTGACATCCTGCGCGTGAGCCTGGAGGTGAACGCGAGCGCCGACATGACGTGGGTGGCCATCACCGACCCGATCCCCGGCGGCGCCACCATCCTCGGCGGCGGACTGGGCCGCGACTCGCAGATCGCGACCCAGGGCGAGAAGCGATCAGGGCGCGGCTGGCCCGCGTTCGAGGAGCGCAGCTTCGAGGCCTTCCGCAGCTACTACGAGTACCTGCCCAAGGGCGTGGTGAAGATGGAATACACCGTGCGGCTGAACAACGTCGGCGACTTCGCGCTGCCGCCCAGCCGGGTGGAGGCGCTGTATGCGCCGGAGATGTTCGGGGAAGCGCCAAATGCGAGGGTGAAGGTGGAAGCTGTGAAGTAAGGTGTCGGCACACCGCGACGGCTCACTCCTCTACCAGCAGGTATTCGCCCCGGCCCGCCGCTCGGCGCGGTCTCGGCCCGACCTTCACGCAGAGCGCCCGCTCCTCGCCGCAGACTGACAATGCGCCGGAGCGGGTTGCGCGCAGGATGGATGTGCCGAATTCGGCCTTGCGAATTTCGCGCATGCTTTGCCAGGCGACAAACGCGCTGCCACTTGCGGCAAGCAGCGAGCCGATGGTCAGCGCAATCAGGCCTTTCCAGATGAGGCCGCGTTGCGCCAGGGCCAACGAGCGCCTCTGCTCGCCCAGCGCGTCGGCGGCCCATTTTGCGCGGCCGGTGGATTGCTCCAATTCTTGATTGAACCGCTCCAGTGCCTGATGGGCGCCCTGCGCAACCGCGGCCTGCGAACCGTGGCTGATCGCCTGCGTGGCCTGCTGGGTAAAGCGCTCGACGCCACCGTCCAGGCGCTCCACGCCCTGATGCATGGCCCCGGTCGTGGCTTCGATGCGGCGCATCGCGTCGGCGCTTCGCGCCTCGATCTGGCTGGCGATATGCGCCAGTTTCACCAGCAGCTGCTGGACTGATTCGATGTTGTCCGTATTCATGGGGGACTCGTTCTTGTGCGTTGGCTGGATTCAGGCACGGCGGTCACATCCGCATCGCGTGCGGCTGGTGCGCGGGAGCTTCCTGCTGCTGGGCAGACTGCTGCCTCTGCTGTTGCTGCTGGGCCTCCTGCAAGGCCTGCTGAGCCTGCCCGTATTGATCCACTTCCTGCTGCCAGGCCTGCCCTTGCGGCGAGGCCATGAACTGCTGCGACGTGGTTTGAATCGCATGCTGCCACGCGGCGTTGCTGCCGCTCAGCGAGGCCGCATACAACTGGTCGATCATGCGGTCCAGGTCGCTCTTGGGTGTGACATCTGACTGCTGTGCGGGCGCGAGCGATGGCGCAGCAGTGTGGCGCTCCAGTTGCTGCTCCAGCACGGGGCTCATCGGATCCTTGCCGAAGCACTCGCGCACCGGGACGACAAGGCATTGCGCCTCGGACCCCATTTCATTGACGTGGTCGCGCAAGCCGTCCGCGTCGTAGCCCTGGGTGCGGTAGAAGAACGCGTGCTGCTCGGAGTGGTGAACGCGGTAGAGGTCCGGGTCTTCGGGCGCGATCCGCGCCTGCACGATGGGCGTGTCGCTGAGACGGTTGATGTACTGCGCCGCGAGGTTGTAGCTGAGCACGCCCAGGCCGTCGATGGCGTAGGTGTTGCCGATGTCGCTGTGCGCACCGCCCACGGTGGCGTTGAGCGCGCGATTGTCTTCACTGAAGCCGGCTGGGATGTGGTCGCTGGACTTGAACAGGTCGCGGCGTTCGTCTGCCGCTGTGATCTGCAGGACGGACATCACCGAGGCTGGCAAGCGGCGGTCGTGTTCCTCGAGGCCTGTTGCTACCGGGTCCAGCAGCAGTGCGGCCTGGATGGTCTGGCCTGGAGGGACTAGGAGGGGCTTGGTGTATTCGGCGTGGATGATCAGGTTTTCTCCGTCGAGGACGATCTTGGCGCCTTCTGGATCCTGAATGCCACGCTCGTCGATCATTCGCATCAGGGCGGCCGTCTGTTCGGCACCACGGCTGAAGCCGATACCCATCACTCGGATCTGCGCATTGGGATCGTCCTTCAGCCACGCCTTTGCTTGCTCGCAGAACTGGTGATAGGCCTTCTCCGCTCTCCGCTCGAAGGTGTAGCCATTGATGCCATCCGGAATGCGCTTGAGCGGGTTGTCCTGGGTATAGATGCCTTCGACGTAGCCGCTGGCGAGGTTGGTGACGCCCTGATCTTTGAGGTCGCGAATCTGGCTATGAACCCGCGCCACGATGCTCTGGTTTTCAGGTGCGTCCTTGTACAGGCTGTTGCCGGTACCGTCCTGCGCGGCGATGTAGAGACGCTCGTGCGGATTGCCCGCGTGCAGCAACACTGGCATCCGCAGTTGCGCCAAGTCCGTTTCCGCGCGCGTGTAGCTTTGCAACTGCTCTTCAGTGGCCAGATCGGTGTCCGCGCCGTCGGGCTTCCTGTCGACGCTCCCCATGATTGATGCTCCCTGTTGATCCTGTTAGTTAGTAGGTTTGGCTGAAAGCTTTGATCAAGTCATTGCGGAAATCGCTGTAGCGATTTCCAGGTACTTGCAGCTCTTTAGAAGAAATATGCGCCCGCATGTAGACATTGATCGTGCGGTTATTCACTTCCAGGATGATTCCCGGTGTGATGCCGCTGGCATTCGTTGAAACCTCCTCGCGCTTGAGGTTGTGGCGGATCAGTTGATCCTTGAAGATCTCCGCCATGTCGATCTCGGCATGTAATGGCGTGCCGTCCTTGGAGCGCCAAGTGACGATGGCCGGTGGCGGAAAGTTGCGGATCGGACCGTAGCCGGCGCTGAGGTTGTTCGGGTACTTGGCGCCGATAGAGGCCGAGGACAACTTCAGTTCATCCTCGTTGTCGATCCGACGATAGTTGCCGTACTTCACCTTGCAGCCGTAGGTGCTATAGCAAGACGCATCGAACCAGTGACCGGTGAACCGCAGTGGCCAATCCGCCACGACATTGGCGGACGACCCTTTCCCGGAAGCAGGCGTCACGCTGTCGGAAGGTTCAGGAGACTGGGCTGGATTGGTCATAACGGTCTGACATCCTGTCAATGCGAGTGAGGTGAGTAGTGCGGTGGCCCATGCGGGCCTTCGCGTCCATCGGTGTCGATTCATCAATGAGGCAGGCGGCCCTGCCGATCTTCGTATCGTGCGTCCGTCCGCCCACCACGAGCCTTGCTGGTGATCCTCAGTGGCCAGATCGGCGTCCACGCCGTCGGGCTTCCTGTCGACGCTCCCCATGATTGATGCTCCCTGTTGATCTTGTTAGTTAGTAGGTTTGGCTGAAAGCCTTGATCAAGTCATTGCGGAAATCGCTGTAGCGATTGCCAGGTACTTGCAGCTCTTTGGTGGAAATGTGTGCCCGCATGAGACATTGATCGTGCGGTCATTGACCTCCAGGATGATTGCCGGCGTGATGCCCATGTCCCACATGACCGATGCTCCCCTTTTTCTCTGTCAATTTCTTTGAAGTTTGGCTCGCAAATCATAGATGTTCAGAGCATGCAATTCGCGCGCACTCAAATCGACAATTCATTGACACTTGCGAATGAATTGAAGTGCAATCAATTCGGCCGTGCCACCAAGACAGGGAAAGATTCACCCCCGCCGTCGCGCGCCTGGACACCCCTCGCCATGGGGCAGCGAGGGAGCGAGAAAAAGTACGACGGCAGAATCCGGGCGGCCGAAGGCAGAATCAGGATCTGACCGCGCCGGCTTCGCGCAAAGCCGGGGCATGGCCCTTTGACGCATCCGATCGAATGGGAGCAACGATGTGTAGAAGTATCAAGACCCTGTTCAACTTCGACCCGCCCGCGACGGAAGAGGAAATGCGCGCCGCGGCGCTGCAGTTCGTCCGCAAGCTCAGTGGGTTCAACCACCCGTCCAAGGCCAACGAGGCTGCTTTCGATCGTGCAGTCGAGGACGTGACGGCCTGTGCGCGTGCGCTCATCGAATCGCTGGTGACCACCGCCGACCCGCGGGATCGCGAGATCGAGGCGGCGCGGGCACGGGCCCGAACGGTGGCCCGGTTCGGCACGCCGCACTGAATCTCACCACTGCAAGGAAGCCACCATGCCAACGATCGAGCAAATCCAGCAGATGCTGGACCCTGTGTTCCCCGGGCTGATGGGCGTGCGCCTCGTCACGGTGGAGCCGGAACGCGTCGTCGCCGAGCTCAAGGTGCGTCCGGATCTGTGCACCATCGGCGGCATCCTGCATGGCGGGGCGTCCATGGCGTTTGCCGACACGCTCGGCGCGGTAGGCACGGTCGTCAACATGCCGCAAGGCAAGCGCACGACCACGACCGACTCCAGCACCAAGTTCATCGGCGGCGCGCGCGTCGACACGACCGTCACCGGCGAATGCGTGGCGCTCCACCGCGGGCGAACCACGATGGTGTGGCAGACGTCGATCCGGTCCGCCGAGGGCAAGCTGTGCGCGGTCGTGACACAGACGCAGCTCGTGCTGGACGCCTAGGTCCATGCGCACGCTCATCTTCATCCTCGGAGGCTTCGCGCTGTTCGGCGCGTGCGTGGGAGTGGCCAAGCTGATGTCCAACGGCCTCGCGGATTCGATGCGCATGGCGACGGTCGTCTTCGCGGCGCTCTGGTTCGTCATCGCCGCGGCCAACATGTGGGTCGGCGTCGCGAAGGCGGGCTATTCGTTCGCCGAAGAGTTGCCGATCTTCCTGCTCATTTTCGGCCTGCCGGTCGCAGTCGCCGTTGTCGTGAAGTGGAGGGTGCTGTGACGAACGAGTCAGATCCATGCCTGGAAGGCGGCTGCCAATGCGGCGCCATTCGTTATCGGATCACCGGCAGTCCGGTGATGGCGGCCTTGTGTCATTGCTCGATGTGCAGGCGCGCGAACGCGGCTCCAGCGGTCGCATGGGCGATGTACGAGCAATCGCAAGTCTCGTTTCTCGCTGACGAACCGACGCGCTACGAGTCTTCTCCCGGAGCGGTGCGCAGCTTCTGCGCGCGATGCGGCACGCAGATCAGCTTCACCGCGGACTACATCCCGGGACTGATCGACATCACGATCGGCAGCCTGGACGATCCCGAACAGGTCGCGCCGACCTTTCACTACTGGGAGTCGAGACGCCTGCGATGGGTGCAGTTTGCCGACGCGCTGCCTCGCCACGCGGAGTTCCCTCCGATCGAGTGAGCGTCACTGCGCCTGTCCCGGGGCCTCTCCGGCACCCAGATAGGCCCGCGCCAGCGCATCGTCGCTCGCGATCTGCTCCGCGGTGCCCTGCGCGACGATGCGCCCTCCTTCGATCACGTAGGCCCTGTCGGCCAGCGCCAGCGCGAGACTGGCCATCTGGTCGACCAGCAGGATCGTCATTCCCTCCTCGCGCAGCACGTCGAGCGCCGCGAAAAGCTCGGCAATCACCTTCGGGGCAAGACCTAGCGAGGGCTCGTCGAGCAGCAGGATGCGCGGTCGCGCCATCAGCCCGCGTGCGATGGCCAACATCTGTTGCTCGCCGCCCGACAGCAGACCCGCGCGCTGATGTTGCCGCTCGCGCAACCGCGGGAAGCGCCGAAACATGTCCTCGACCCTGGCTTCGAGACCGACAGGCTGGCGAAACGCACCGAGCCGGATGTTGTCGACCACGCTCAACTCCGCAAACACCTGCCGTCCTTCGGGCACCAGGACCAGGCCGTGCTGCACGATGAGTTCCGCCGCCAGTTGCGATAGTTCGCGGCCTTGCAGATGGATCCCGCCCTGCACCGGCCGATGCAGGCCCGCGAGCGAACGCATCAACGTCGACTTGCCCGAACCGTTGGCGCCGAGCAATGCGACGACCTCGCCGCCACGGACCTGAAGATCGATGCCATGCAGCACAGGCTCGGCGCCGTAGCCGGCGACCAGCGAGCCGACGCCCAGCATCTCGTCCGCGGTCTCCGCAAGCGTCGTCGAGGGCCTGCGCTCGATCGCGTGGTGCGCGAGATCCTCACCCAGATAAGCCTGCCGCACGCGCGGATCGGACCGCACCTCGCCCGGTGCGCCCGCAGCCAGATGCTGGCCTGCGTCGAGCACCACCACCCGATGCGAGATGCCCATGACCAACTCCATGTCGTGCTCGACCAGCAGCACGCCGACGCCGGCATCGGCGATGTGCCGAAGCAAGGCTGCGAGGCGCTCCTTGTCGCCGCGTGAAAGGCCGGCCGCAGGCTCGTCGAGCAACAGCACTTGCGGGTCCGTCGCCAAGGCACGCGCAATTTCCACCAGGCGTTTGTCCACGTGCGGAAGATCGGCGGCGCGAGTGTGCGGATGGCCTCGATAGCCGCAGAAGTCCAGCAGTGCACGGGCCTGCGTACGGCACTGCGGCGCGCTGAAACGACTCGCGCCGAAGAGCATGCCGAGCGAGCCCCGGCTCACGGCCAGCGCCACGTTGTCCTCGACGCTCAGGCTGCCGAAGAGCTGGGATGTCTGGTAGGTGCGCGCGATGCCGCGTCGCGCAATCGCATGCGACGGCAAGCCTCGGAGCGAATCGCCCGCGATCTTGAAATCGCCTCCGGTGGGCCTGTAGAAGCCACTCAGCATGTTGAGCACGGTCGACTTGCCGGCGCCGTTCGGGCCGATCAGGCTGGTGATGCGGGCCGGCGCCGTTTCAAAGCTCAGATCGCTCGCAGCGCGTACGCCGCCGAACTGCATCGAGAGCCGATCGGACACGAGAGCGCTTCGGGAGCGGGCACGCAGCGGGGTCGCGTTCAACGGAGTTTTTTCCACGGGTAGCACTTCTTCACCGACAAGGCGCCGGCGAAGCTTCTCCCACAGGCCCACGGCGCCATCGGGCGCAACCCACAGCACGACGAGCAGCATGGCACCGAAGAACAGCAGACGGTATTCCTCCAGGCTCGAAAGCACCTCCGGCAGGAGCGCCACCAGGACCGCGCCCACCAGCGGCCCCGCGATCGACCCGGACCCACCGATGACCACCACCAGCACGAACAGGATCGACTGGCCGAAGCCGAAGGTGCTCGGCGTGACGAAGCCCGACAGCGGCGCGAACAGACCGCCGGCCACGCCGGCCGCCACTGCGGAAATCGCGAACGCGACCGTCTTGACGACGAGCGGATCGATGCCGACCGACTCGGCCGCCGTTTCGCTGTCGCGGACCGCGCGCATGGCTGCGCCCCAGGTGCCGCGCGACAGCCAGGTGAACAATGCCAGCGCCACACCGGCGGTGACGATGGCCAGCATCGCCATGGCCTTTTCACCACTGGCACCGAACACTGATGGCGCGGCGATGCCCATGATGCCGTTCTGGCCGCCCGTGAGATCGCGCATTTCGACCACGCTGTGCTCGACGATGAAGCCGAAGGCGATGGTGATCATCGCGAGGTACGGCCCCTTGACCCGCAGCGCCGGCAATGCGAGCAAGGCCCCCATCGCCCCGGCGAGCAAGGCCGCGACGGGCCAAGCCGCCCAGAAGCTCCACCCGGCCTTGGTGGTGAGGATGCCCACCGCATAGGCCCCGATGGCGTAGAAGCCCACGTGGCCGAAGGAGACCTGTCCGGTCAGCCCCTGCAGCACGTTGAGGCCGATGCCGACGATCGCCAACAGCGCAACGTTGGCCAGCACGAAGACGTAGTAACCGTTGACGCTCGCCGCTGCCGCCAGCCCCGCGGCGAGCAGAACGAGCACGGCGGCGATCTGGCCCGAGGAGCCCAGACCCAGCCAGCGGGCGTTGACCGTCGAAGACCGCAAGGGCGATGTCAGCACGGCACTCATACCTTCTTCACCTCCGCCCGGCCGAAGAGCCCGTTGGGCCGCAACGCCAGCGCCACGATCACCAGCCCGAAGCTGATGATCTGCGTGTAGCTAGAACCCAGCGTCGACGTGATCAGCGATTCCAGGATGCCGAAGAGCAGCCCCGCGATCATCACGCCCCACGGGCTACCGATGCCGCCCAGGATCGCAACCGCGAAGGCCTTCAGGCCGAACAGCGTGCCCATGTCGGCGTTGACGTTCAGCAGCGGCGCGATCAACACGCCCGCCACGCCCGCGAAGACCGCCGACATCGCGAACGCCAGCGCGACGACGCGCCGGATCGGGATGCCCATCAACCGTGCCGCGTCGCGGTTCTGCACCACCGCGAGCATCGCGACGCCCCAGCGCGTGCGGCGCGACACCGCATGCAGCAGCCCCGCGAGCAGCAGCCCGACGATGGGAATGACGATCTGCAACGGATACACGCCCAGTCCCACACCACCCACAGTCACCGGCGACACCGCCAGTGGCGACGGCAGGCTGCGCGGCTCCTTGCCGAAAGTGAACAGCACCAGGTTGTCGAGCACGATGCCGAGGGCCACCGTGGCGATCAGCCATGCGTTCGAGCCCCGGCTCGCAAAGGGCCGCACGGCGAGAAACTCGACCACCAGCCCATAGAGCGCGCACCCGCACAGCGCCAGCACCACGGCCGGAACCAGCGGCCAGCCGAGCGTCTGCGCGAAGGTGAAGGTCAGCACCGCACCCAGCATCATCGAACTGCCCTGTGCAAAGTTGACCGTGCCCGACACGGCATAGGTCACGTAGAACCCCAAGGCCATCAGGCCATACATGCTCCCCAGGCCGAAGCCACTGAGCAGCGCGGACAACATCGACATCGTGCGTGGACCTTCTTCAGACGCGGCGCGAGCGCCTTCAGTTGACCGTCACGCCGACGGGCAGGATGCGGTCGTCGATGAACTGCGCCCACACGTAGTCGTCCACGCCCAGCGCGTCGTGGTTGGCAGCGGTGAAGGGCGCCGCGTACTTCTTGATGAGTCCGTCGTAGCTGGCGATCTTGTAGAAGCCCTGTCGCACGGCGTCGCCGTCGGTCGAGCCGGCCTGAGCGATGGCGAGCGCCGCGAGGTGCATGCCGTCATACGCGTTCGCCACGCCCACGGCCGGCGTGATGTCGCCCGGGCCCTTGATGGCCGGGTACTTGGCCATGAGCGACTTGATGACGCGCTCGCCCACCGGCGATTGCTTGCCGAAGAAGCTGTAGGTCTGCACGAAGTGCACGTCCTTCGCGTTCGGGCCGGCCAGTTCGGTGAAACGGCCGCCTGCCGGGCCCCAGTGCGAGACCACCGGCACCTTCCAGCCCATGCGGTCCAGCGACTTCACCACCTGTGCCGAAGGGCCCACGTTGGCAACGAGGAAGAGAGAATCGGCGCCCGCCGCCTTCAGGCGCGTGAGCTGCGGGACCATGTCCAGATCGTTCGCCTCGAATTTCTCGACGCCCGCGACGGCCACGCCCTTCTCGGCCAGCGCCGCTTTCAGACCCTTCTCGTTCGATTCGCCCCACGGGTTGTTCACGAGGATCATCCCCGGCTTGGCCGCCTTGAAGGTCTTCTGCGCGTACTGCAGCATGGCCTTGTCGACCACTTCGTCGACGGCCGAGACGCGGAAGGCGTAGTTGGGATTGGCGCCGTTCCTGGTGATCGGCGTGCCCGCGGCCCACGGGCCCATGAAGGGCACCTTTTCCTGGTTGACGAGCGGCACGATCGCCATCGAGACCGGCGTGTCCAGGCCACCGAAAAGCACCGCGACCTTCTCCTTGAAGATGAGTTCGCGCGCCGCGGTCACGCCCTTGGCCGGATTCGCCTCGTCGTCGCGACGCACCAGTTCCAGCTTGCGTCCGCCGAGCAGGCCTCCCCTGGCGTTGACCTCGTCGATCGCGAGTTGCAGGCCGCGCGTGATGGCCTCGCCCGACAAGGCCGACTGTCCCGACAGGGCCGTGACCAGGCCGATCTTGATCGGATCCGCGGCGAGCGCGGTGCCGGTCAGGGTGGCGAAGGCCAGCGCGAATGCACTGGAAAGGACGGTGCGGCGTGCAAAAAGGGACATGGCGGTTCTCTCCGTGAATGGAAGCGCTGCGTGATGCAAGCGCCGTGCCAATGTCGCCAATGTCGACAACTTCATGCGTACATATCGATGAACCAATTGTCAACAATTGGTCCGGATCTTGCAGACGCAAAGACACCTGCCCCTCTGGAGACCCCGCATGCCCGACGCCCGCTATCTCGGCCCCCTGCCCGCCCATGAGCGCTTCGACTACCTGCCCATCACCCGCCGCGCAGGCCACGCCTGGCCGAACGGCGCCCGCCTGGCCGTCTACATCGGTCTCAATCTCGAGCACTTCGCGTTCGGCGAAGGCATGGGCGCGTGCATCGGCCCGGCGGCACCGCATCCCGACGTGCTGAATCACTCCTGGCGCGAATACGGCAATCGGGTGGGCGCGTGGCGCATGCTCGAACTGTTCGACAGCCTGGGCCTGCCTTCGGGCACGCTGCTGAACACCGCGCTCTACGACCACTGCCCCGAGCTGATCGCGGCCTGCGTCGCGCGGGGCGACGAGCTCATCGGGCATGGCCACAGCAACTCGGAGCGCCAGGCCGACATGGACGAGAAGAACGAAGGCGCCCTGCTGATCCGTTGCCGCGCCCGCATGCTGGAAGAAAGCGGCGAGGCGCCATCGGGCTGGCTCTCGCCGTGGATTTCGGAGAGCCGCCACACGCCGGACCTGCTGGCCGAGGCCGGCTACAGCTACACCCTCAATTGGTGCCACGACGACCAGCCCATGCCCATGCGCACACGCAGCGGCCGCACGCTGTGGTCGGTGCCCTACCCGCAGGAGCTGAACGACATCCCGATGATCATTGCCAGGCAGATGGACGCGAAGGATTTCGCGCAGATGATCATCGACAACGCCGACGAGATGCTCGAACAGTCACGCCGGCAGCCGCTGGTGATGGGCGTCGCGCTGCACCCCTACATCGTGGGCCAGCCCTACCGCCTGCGGCACCTGCGCCGCGCGCTGCAGCACCTCGCGGCCCTGCGCGACCGCGGCGAGGTCTGGTTCACGACGCCAGGCGCCGTCTGCAGGCACGTGGCTGCGCATGTGGCAAGCTAGCGGGGCCCGCTGTCCGCGCTCCCCGATCTCGTTCCCGTTCCCATGCCACGCTCCAGAACCGCCCGTCTTCCCGCCGTCGATACGCCTTTGCGTCCGACCGGCGCCCTGTCGTCGGTGGACGAAGGCGACGACGTCGAATCGCGCATCTACCGGGCCGTGTTCGACAGCGTGATGAACCAGCGGCTCACGCCCGGCACCAAGCTGCCGGAGAGTTCGTTGTGCGAGTTGTTCGGCGTGAGCCGCTCGGTGGTCCGCAAGGTGCTGCAGCGGCTGGCGCATGACCACATCGTGCAATTGCGGCCCAACCGCGGCGCGATCATCGCGGTGCCCTCACCCGAGGAGACGCGGCAGATTTTCGAGGCGCGGCGGGGGCTCGAGGCGATCATCGTCAATCTGGCGACGCAGAACGCGACCGCACGCGACGTGGCGGAGCTGCGCAAGCAGCTCAAGCAGGAACACGACGTGATGAACCGCTTCGACCAGCCGGCCTGGGCGCGGCTGGCGAGTTCCTTTCACCTGGGCCTGGCGGGGCTGGCGCGCAACCCGATCCTGGAGCGCTACCTGGTCGAGATGGTGTCGCGCTGCTCGCTCATCGTGGCGCTGTACGAGCCGCCGGGCAATGCCGCCTGCGAACACGAGGAGCACGAACGCATCGTGGATTGCGTCGCGCGCGGCGACGCCGAAGGCGCGGTGCAGCTCATGGACGAGCACCTGCGCGAGTTGGAACGAAACGTGTCAGTGCAGCGAGCCGCGCCCGATCGCACGCTGGCTCATCTGCTCGGCATGGCCTGATCCGCGCGCGGGGAGCATTGCCGTGCCCAACCGTCGTCTGACAGCCGCCGTATCGGTCGCACTGGCCGCGCTGCTGGCTGGCTCCGCATGGGCGCTCCCGAGCTTCACTGAGGTGCGCCGCGACTTCCATCCTTCCGACACGCCGATCGTCGACAGGGATGGCGAACTCCTGCAGCGCGTGCGCACGGACAGCACTGTGCGCCGCGGCCAGTGGGTCGCGCTGGCGGACGTCTCCCCGGCCCTGCGCACCGCGATGGTGCTGAGCGAAGACAAGCGCTTCTACGAGCACAGCGGCGTGGACTGGCGCGCCGTCTCGTCCGCAGCCTGGGGCAACGTATGGAACACGCGCACGCGCGGCGCATCGACCATCACGATGCAGCTCGCCGGCCTGCTCGACGACGACCTGCGGCGCGGCGGCGGTGGCCGCAGCCTCACGCAGAAGCTCGGCCAGACGGTGGCCGCGCAGCAGCTTGAGCGCTACTGGCGCAAGGACCAGATCCTGGAGGCGTATCTCAACACCGTGCCCTTCCGGGGCGAGATCGTCGGCATCGACGCGCTCTCGCGCACCTTGTTCGGCAAAGCCCCCCATGGCCTGGATGCGCGCGAAGCCGCTCTGGCCGCGGCGCTGGTGCGCGCACCCAACGCCAAGCCGGCCCTCGTCGCGCAACGCAGCTGCGAGCTCATGCGCGCGATGGAGCCCGAGAGCAAGCCGGACTGCGAGGCGCTCGACATGTTCGCGAGCGCGGCACTGCAGCGCCGCGGCTTCGACGCCAGCGAAGGCATCGCGCCGCATCTTGCGCGGCGGGCGTTGAAGGAATCCGGCCCCGACCCCGAGACCGTCCGCACGACGCTGCGTGCGCCGCTGCAGCGCTTTGCGCTGGGCACGCTGCAGCGCCACCTGCGCGAACTGCGCGGCCGCAACGTGGAAGACGGCGCACTCGTGGTGCTCGACAACGCCAGCGGCGAGGTGCTCGCCTGGGTCGGATCGTCCGGCGACCTGAGCCGTGCGGCCGAGGTGGACGGCGTGCTTGCGCAGCGCCAGCCGGGCTCCACCCTCAAGCCTTTCCTCTATGCGGAGGCCATCGCCGAGCGTCGGCTGACGGCAGCGTCGCTGCTCGATGACTCGTCGGCCCAGATCAATACGGCCAGCGGGCTCTACATCCCCCAGAACTACGACCGGCAGTTCAAGGGCTACGTGTCGGTTCGCACCGCGCTCGCGGCCTCGCTCAACGTGCCGGCGGTTCGCACCCTGGTGATGGTGTCCCCCGAGGCCTTCGCCCGCCAGCTTCGTTCGGCCGGCATGCCACTCGCTCAAAGCGGCGACTACTACGGCTACAGCCTGGCGCTGGGCAGCGCCGAGGTGTCGCTGCTGGCACTGACGAACGGCTACCGGACGCTGGCGAATGGCGGAGGGTTCGGCGAGACGCGATTCGTGCCCCGGCAACTCGCAGCCAGACGCGATGACGTCCCGTCCATCGACCCGCGCGCCGCGTTCATCGTGGGCGACATCCTGAGCGACACCAACGCCCGCGCGCGCACCTTCGGCCTAGACAGCGTGCTCGCCACCCGCTTCTGGACGGCAGTGAAGACCGGCACCAGCAAGGACATGCGCGACAACTGGGCGGTCGGATGGTCGCAGCGCTACACCGTCGGCGTGTGGGTCGGCAATGCGAGCGGCGCGCCGATGTGGGATGTCAGCGGCACCAGCGGCGCGGCGCCGGTCTGGACCGAGGTGATGGGCTATCTGCACCGCAATGAAGCCAGCCGTGCACCCGCGCCACCCGCCGGGCTCGTGCAGACGCGCGTGCGCTTCGGCGACGAACTGGAAGCGGCACGCAACGAATGGTTCATCGCGGGCACCGAACAGGCGGTCTTCGCGCTGGCGCCCGACGCCTCGGCGACGGAAGCGGCGTCGCGCATCACGGCCCCATCCAACGGCACCATCATCGCGCTCGACCCCGACATCCCGCCTAATCGCCAGCGCGTGCGATTCGAGGCCGAGGGGCGCGGCCTGCAATGGCGCATCGACGGCAAACCGTTCGCGCGCGGAAACAGCGCGCAATGGCTGCCCTGGCCGGGCCGGCACCGGGTCGAGTTGGTCGACGCGCGCGGACAGGTGGTCGACGAAATCAGGCTCGAGGTGCGCGGCGCGGGCGTGGTGACCGGCGCGAAACGCTGAGCGGCGGGGTCGCGTCCGACGCCTGTCAGCGGTTGACGACGGCCAAGGACAGGCGGTTGGCGTACGCGCAGGCCGCCCGGCGGATCACGACAGCGTTGGCCTTCCACTGCTGGGCCGCGCCCCTCGCGTCGCATACAACTACTTCATAGAACAGCCGTATGGAGGCCCATGATGTTGATCAGGATGACAACCGTGCCGCAAGCTCAGGATCCCCATGTCGTGGTCGCCTGGATCCGCGCATGCATCTGGGCCAACGTCGAAGGGTGGCCGTTCTGCAGGCTGAAGTAGTCCTCGAATGAGATTCTGAAGATGCAGGGAGATTTCGGATGCCATTGGAATTCCTTCGACAGATTGCCAAGCAAGGACTGCCTTGCACGGTCTATGCACCCGCGCACATCGACAAACTGCGCGTTTTGCAGGCAGCCGGCCTAGTCACCGCGGTGATTCCGCCGGTCGAGGAAATCCCGGGCGGCGGGAAGATCCATCGGCCCGCACAGGCGCTCGCCATCACCGACAAGGGCGAAGAAGCACTGCGAGACGAACTGCCCGCCAGTGACGGGGAGGTCGGGCAGGATCAAGGGGTCGGGCGCGACTCCCTCGCACGCCGCGCCTCATAGGCCTTGAGGTGCGCATGAGCCACCCGCAACAGCAATAACTTCTTGCCACCCGCGCCGCGCCGCAACAGATCGCCGACGATGTGGTCCGCCTCGATGGGCGCACCGCGCTCGATGTCCTTGAACATCGAGGCGGTCATCATCGAGTCGGCCGCGGTCAGGATGGCCCGGGCACGCTCGATGGCCACTGCCCGCGGGGCGAAGCCGTTGTGGCGTGCGATGGCCACACACTCCTGCACCATGCCGTTGGCGAGGTCCGTCCCACCGCTGCGCACGATGTCGCCGACGGTGGCGCGCATCAGGCAGGTCATGCTGGCCGCCGATGCGATGAGCATCCACTTTTCCCACATGTCCTGAAGAACGTTGTCGGAGGCCACGCCATCGAAGCGGGCCTTCGCAAAAGCCGCGTTCAACGCGTGCATGCGGGGTGAGCGCGAACCGTCGAGTTCGCCATAGGTCAGGCCATGCACGTCACTGAGATGAAGCACCGAGCCCGCATCGTCGAGCACCGCGGAGATCATGCCCAGGCCGCCCAGCACGTGCTCGCGGCCGAAGCGCTCGGCGAGTTCGTCGAGGTGACGCATGCCATTGAGCAGGGGAAGGATCGCCGTGTTCGGTCCGACCGCGGGTGCGAACGAGTTCATCGTCTCGGCGAGGTCATAGGCCTTGCAACCGACGATCACCACGTCATAGGGGCCGCCGATGCCCTCCGCCTGTACCGAGGACGGCGACGGCAGCGTGAGGTCGCCCCGCGGACTCTTGATCACCAGGCCGGTCTTCGCGAGTTGAGCCGCGCGACGAGGCCGCAGCAGGAAGGTCACGTCCTCGCCCGCCTCCAGCAGTCGCCCGCCGAAATAACCGCCCAGCGCACCAGCGCCTACAACCAGGAATCGCATGTGACTTTCTCTCTGGGTGATGGACCGGCGATTCTGCGCTGATGCAGCGACGCGTGCATGCCCTGGCGGACGAGATCCGCGGCTACTGTGCCGCCGACCGGACTAATCCATCTCGACGACGACGACAGTCAGCAACGTCACCAAGATGATGTGCAGCAGGAATTCGATGCGCTTCTCCGGAGGCGACAGGGCGAGCGTGACGCCTGCCACCACCAGCGTCAGCGAGCTGAACATCAATTGAAAAGATATCTCCACTGCGGCGCAGTCCTTTCAGGGCTCGGCCGACCCCCACTGCGGGACTGTTTCGACCACTTCCGACGCTACCGGGCGCCCGGCGCGTGAACATCCTCAGTTCATGGGGTGTCCACTTCCCATAAGTCACGATCGATCGTGCGAACATCCGGGCGTACCTGTGGAGTTGCCGTTTGTCGAATCCGAACCCTCAAGCCCCCGTCAGCGTTGCCCTCGTCGAAGACGATCCGGGCATGCGCGAGCGCTTCGAACGGGTCATCGCGGCCGAGCCCAGCCTGCGCCTGGCCTTCGGCGCATCGACGGCGGGCGAGCTGCTCGCGTGGTTCGCCAGCAATCCCGTGGACGTCCTGCTGGTCGACCTGGGGCTGCCGGATCGCTCCGGGCTGGAAGTCATTCGGCGCTGCCGCGACCTGCAGCCCGCCTGCGCGATGATGGTTCTGACCATCTTCGGCGACGAGGTGAACATGCTCCGTGCCTTCGAGGCCGGTGCCGGCGGCTACCTGCTGAAGGACGGGACCGAAGCCGATCTCGCCGCACACGTGTTGAGCCTGCATGCGGGCGGATCGCCCATGTCGCCGATCATCGCGCGGCAGTTGCTCGTGCAATGGCAGGCGCGCCCCGCGTCGGCGACGGCGGAGGTAGCGCCGGGCAGGGAAGCCCTGTCGCCGCGGGAGACGGAAGTGCTGGGGCTGGTCGCCCGCGGTTTCACCTACGCCGAGACGGCACAACGCATGGGCATCCTGCTCTCCACCGTTCAAAGCCACGTCCGCAACATCTACGGAAAGCTCGACGTGCACAACAAGACCGAAGCCGTGTTCGAGGCGCGGCAGCTCGGGTTGCTCCGCTAGTGCGAGCGGGCAGGTTCATGGGCGGGGCGGCTCGGCGGACAGCGCCTGTCCGGTGGATCGTCACGCTGGTCTGGGCGATCGCGGCCCTCTGCTGCTTCGCGCCGGCTTTCGCGGCAAGCGAGCCCGGGGTCGTCATGCTCGACAGGGCCCACGCATTGCTGGAGCCGCAGGGCGGGCCGCCGAGCGAAGGCGAGGTCGACCTTGCCCGCCGCTGGGACCGCGAGTTCCCCGGCCGGGGCGGTCGTGCGACCTACCGCATCACGCTGCCGCCGCGGGTCGACACGGAGCCGATGGCCCTGCTGTTTTCGCGGGTCGGCAACCAGGTGCACGTGCTGCTCAACGACAGCACCGTCCAGCGCTGGGGCACGCTGGGCGACCCGCTCTTCGACGCCACCAAGACAGTGCGCAGGGTGACGCTGCCGGCAGCCCTGCTGTACGCCGACCGCCCCAATGAACTGCGTGTCGAGGTCACAATTCAGGCGCAGCGCCTGGGTGGCCTCTCGGTGGTGCGATACGGACCGGTCCCGCAGATCGAGGATCTGTACTCCAAACAGATCCTCCGGCGCGACCTCGCCATGCTGGTCTTCGGTGCCGGCCTGGTCGGCATGGGCGCGCTCACCGCCGTGCTGTGGTGGCGGCAGCGCGATCCTTTCTACGGGTGGTTCAGCGTTGCGGCGCTGCTGGGCGTGGTGCGTGTCATCGACCGGTCCTGGCCCGATGTTCCCGTGTCATGGCCGCTCTGGGGCGCCGTCGCCGCGATCTGCTACACGGCCCACGTGGCGTTGATGTGCCGGTTCGCGCTGATCGCGGTCGGGTCGCTTTCCCGCGGCATGAGACGTGCCATCGACGGCGTGATCGTGGTGGTCTCGGTGCTCGACGCCCTCGCGTTCGCGCTGGGCATGCCGCTGCTCATGACGATCGGGTTCACGTTCATTCCGGTCCTCGGTCTCGCAACGCTGGCGCTGGTCATGCGCGAGGCGTTCGTGAGCCGCAGCGCGAAGGCGTGGGTGCTGGCCGTGGCGATTGCCGGCGCGCTGGCGGCAGGCACGCACGACGTGGTCATGATCCGCGTCGCCGGTGCGAGCGGCCTCTACAACACCTACATCCAGCACGGGATGTTCGTGTTCGTGCTCGCCATGATGTGGTTCGTTGCCGAGCGCTACAACCGCTCCGTCGCGAGCTTCCAGGCACTCAATGCCGACCTGTCCCGGCGCGTGGAAGAACGCGAGCGTCAACTGCATCAGGCTTTCGATTCCCTGCGGGAGCAGCAGCACCACCAATCGGTCTCGATCGAGCGGCAGCGGATCATGCGGGAGATCCACGACGGCGTGGGTTCGCAGCTCGTGGGCTTGCTGAACATGGTGACGCGCAAAGGCACGGACCCGACGGCTCTGAAGGAGCAGGTCCAGATGGCGCTCGACGAGATGCGCATGGCCGTCGACTCGCTGCAGCCGGCGCACGACGACCTCGGCACTTTGCTGGCCACACTGCGCTACCGCCTGCAGCCGCGCCTGCAGGCGGCCGGCATCGGGGTCATCTGGGACGTCGCCGAGCTGCCGGAACTCAGGCAGTTGTCGCCTCCTGTCGTGCTGCATGTGCAGCGGATCCTGCTGGAAGCCTTCACCAATGTCATGAAGCATGCCCACGCCTCCCAGGTGGAAGTGCAGGTTCGCTGGCAAGAGGAAGCCGCGCCGCGCGTGATGCTCCGCATCACCGACAACGGGATCGGGTTTCCCGCGGGTGTGCGTGCGCAGGAGACGCAGGCGCATGGCCGCGGCCTGGACAACATGCGTGCCCGGGCGGCCGCCATCGGCGCCAGCTTCGATGTGCAGCAGTCGCCGAATGGCGGTGTGAGCATCGCGCTGGAATGGCAAGTCGAACGTGCACCGCCCTCCTCCGGCTTCCATGACAATCCGGGGCATGGCTGAATCGTTCGACACTCGTCCCGTGCTGATCGCCGGGGGCGGCATCGGGGGCATCACCCTCGCACTCACCTTGCACCAGATCGGTGTGCCCTGCATCGTCTACGAAGCGGTGCCCGACCTGCAACCACTGGGCGTGGGCATCAACCTGCAGCCCAACGCCGTGCGCGAGCTGTATGACCTCGGCTTCGACGACAAGGTCCTCGGCACCATCGGCATCCAGGCGCGGGAGTGGGCGCTGGTCGGCCGCAACGGCAACGACATCTATGCCGAACCGCGCGGCCTGCTCGCGGGTTACCGCTGGCCGCAGTATTCGGTGCACCGCGGCCAGTTGCAGATGATGCTGTACCGGGCGGCGGTCGAGCGACTCGGCCCCGGCGCCATTCGCCTCGGCCACCGGGTCACGGGCTATCGGAATGGCGCCGAGGGCGTCACCGCCCTCATCGAGACGCGCGACGGCCAGCGCACCGAAGTCGAAGGCCGCCTGCTGGTGGCCGCGGACGGCCTGCATTCGGCCGTGCGGGCGCAGATGTACCCCGCGCAGCCGCCCATCCAGTGGGGCGGCGCCATCATGTGGCGCGGCACCACGCCGGGCGTGCCGGTTCGCAGCGGCGCGTCCTTCGTCGGCGTCGGGTCCTTGCGGCACCGGGTGGTGCTCTACCCGATTTCCCCGCCCGACCCGGCCACCGGCTTGGCGACGATCAACTGGATCGCCGAGATCACCGTCGACAACGCCAAGGGCTGGACCCAGGGCGACTGGAACCGTCGCGTCGGGCTCGATGACTTCATCCACCATTTCGAAGGCTGGGACTACGGCTGGCTGGACGTGCCCGCGATGCTGCGCGGGGCCAATGAAATCTTCGAGTACCCCATGATCGACCGCGATCCCGTACCCAGCTGGGTGGACGGCGACGTGGCGCTGCTCGGCGACGCGGCGCACGTGATGTACCCGGTGGGCTCCAACGGCGCGAGCCAGGCCATCGTCGATGCGCGCGTGCTGGGCGCAGCGATGGTCGAGCACGGCGTGGGCAGCGCCGCGCTGCAGGCCTACAACGACAAGCTGTGCGCCGACATCTCGGCGCTGGTGCTCCGCAACCGCGGTTCGGGCCCCTTCGGCATTCTGGGCCTGGTCGACGAACGCTGCGGCGGCGTGTTCGACGACATCGATCAGGTCATTCCCGCTGCCGAACGCGAGGCCTTCATGGCACGCTACAAGGCCGCCGCCGGCTTCGCCATCGAGACGCTCAATGCGGCGCCGCCGACGATCGCACCCGGGGCGCGGGCGCGCAGCTCTTGATGCTGTCCACGCTCGTTCAATTCAAGGAGTTCACCCATGTCGTCCAGTCCGATCGCCGCATGGCATCAGCTCGTCAAGGAACGCAACGTGCGCGGGCTCGACACCCTGCTTGCGGATGATGCCGTCTTCCTTTCGCCGGTGGTGCATACGCCTCAGGTCGGCAAAGCCATCACGCGGACGTACCTCGCTGCGGCGTTCCACGTGTTTTTCAACCCGTCGTTCCAGTACGTTCGCGAGCTCACGGGCGATCGGGACGCGGTGCTCGAATTCGAGCTGGAGCTCGAAGGCATCAAGGTCAATGGCGTCGACATGATCAAGTGGAACGACGAAGGCAAGATCACCGAGTTCAAGGTGATGCTGCGGCCCTTGAAAGCGGTCAATCTGATCCATCAGAAGATGGCCGCGATGCTCCAGGCCAATCAGTAGGGGTCCTGTCTTTCGATCCTGATTGCGCCCGTCATCCCCTCGATTGAGGTCGCCTCCCGACGCCTATTTCGGTGACAAGTTCTCGGACGATCAAAAAGGATTGGCGTCGAAGCCGCAGGCCGAGGTGGAAGTGCCCAGCTTCTAGAATTCGGCGCGGAACCCACCGGGCCTGCTTTCCTGGTCTATAGGAAGATCCTTTCGCCGCAGTTCGTGGCAGCATGGGGGTCTTGCGATCCCACTGAGGAGCAGCACCATGACCCGATGCCCCATGCATGCCGCGATCTTCTGCGCCGCCCTGGTGCCTGGCACTGCGGTGCTCGCCCAGCAAGACCTTGCTGCGGCGGAGCAAAGCTATCAGCGCACCCTGGCCTATTGCAACAACGGCACCTTGCCACGCCCGGAGCGCGATGCCTGCGTGCGCGATGCGGGGTACGCATTGGAGCGGGCCCGCGGCGGGATTTCGACCGGCGAAGAGGACGTGACCTCGCCCGGCGGCCGTGCAACGGTCGTCATTCCGGATGGCTCGCCGCTGCCCTTGAGCGACTCGACCACCGTCACCTCGCCCGACGGCCGTTCGACGATCGTGCTGCCGGCCGGCGGCTCCAGGCCCTTGCCCAATCAATAGGTCTTGTAGGGCAGGAACTTGCCCGAGAGCACCACGTTCACGCGGTCGCCCTTCGGGTCGGCCTGCCGCTGGATGTCCATGCTGAAGTCGATCGCGCTCATGATTCCGTCGCCGAACTCCTCGTGGATCAGTTCCTTGATGGTGGTGCCGTACACGCTCACCACTTCGTACCAGCGGTAGATCAGCGGGTCGGTCGGCACGGCGGTCGGCAGAGAGCCCTTGTACGGCACGACCTGCAGCCACTTCTGCTCCTCGGCGCTGAGGCCGAAGATCTTGCCGATGATCTTGGCCTGTCCGGCGTCGAGCGTCATCTGGCCGAGGCAGGCCGCAGTGGTCCACTCCTTCGAAAGCCCCACCTTTTTGGCCACGTCGGCCCACTGGATGCCCTTGGCCACCTTGACGGCAATGATCTTCTCGGTGACGTCGTTGCGGTTCATGCGGATGCTCCTGTTCGCGTTGGTTGTCCATGCACTCAGTGCAAGCAACAGCCGTGCCGCTACCCCTGTGCGTCGCGCGCGTTCTACTTCACGACCATCAGCGTGAACGGCCACACGTAGGCCTGCAGCGTCACCAGGATGCCCACGAGGCTTGCCAGCGCGATCGAGTGGAAGAACACGTAGCGCAGGATGTCGCCTTCGTGGTTGAACCAACGCGTGGCGGTCGATGCGACCACGATCGACTGCGCGTCGATCATCTTGCCCATCACGCCACCCGAGCTGTTGGCCGCGCCCATGAGGTTGGGCGACAACCCGAGCTGGTCGGCTGCCACCCTCTGCATGCCGCCGAAGAGTACGTTCGACGCGGTGTCGGAGCCCGTCAAGGCGACGCCCAGCCAGCCCATCAGCGTGCCGAAGAAGGGGTAGAGCACACCCGTGTTGGCGAAGGCCAGGCCGAGCGTGCTGTCGAGCCCCGAATAGCGCGTGAGCGTGCCCAGCGCGAGCATCAGCGCGATGGTGAGCAGCGAGTACTTCACGAGATTGAGCGTGCGGCCATACGCAACCACGAGCTGGCCGACGCTGTACTTCGCGACGAGCCCGCCGACGATGGCCGACAGCAGGATGCCCGTACCCGTCGCCGACAGCAGCGTGAAGGCGTAGATCGCGCCCTCTTTGGTCGGCTGCGGCACGATCGGCGGCACCTTCTCGACGAGGTTGTGCAGCCCCGTGATGGGGAAGTTGGGCGCGAACAGGCCATTGAGCCATGCCTTCACCGGCGGCAGGCCCCAGATGAAGACGAACACGGTCATGATGGCCCAGGGAGTCCAGGCACGGATCAGTTCCTCGCGCGAATGCTGCGTCGGCTTGGCGAGCGATGCAGCCGACGGCGCGCCGCCGTCCTGCTCGTGCCCCTTGAGCGATACCGAGCGCCAGACGGTCTTCGGGTGCCATACGCGCAGGAAAAATATCAACGACACCATCGACACGATGGCCGCGATGATGTCCACCAGTTCGGGGCCGATGAAGTTGGAAACGAGGTACTGGGGTATCGCGAACGATGCGCCGGTTACAAGGATGGCGGGCCAGATTTCCATCATGGCCTTGCGCCCCGCGAAGGCCCAGATGAGCCAGAAGGGCACCAGCAGCGAGAAGAAAGGCAATTGGCGTCCGATCATCGCCGTGACGTCCATCAGGTCGTAGCCGTGCACCTTGGCCAGCGTGATGACCGGCGTGCCAAGCGCGCCGAAGGCGACCGGCGCGGTGTTGGCGATCAGCGAAAGCCCCGACGCCGCGAGCGGCGAGAAGCCGAGGCCGATCAGGATCGCGGCCGTCACGGCCACTGGGGTGCCGAAGCCGGCAGCGCCCTCGAAGAAGGCGCCGAAGGAGAACGCAATCAGCAGCAACTGCAGGCGCCTGTCTTCGGTGATGCCCGAGAGCGAATCCTGCAGCACCTTGAAGCTGCCGTTCTGCTCGGCGAGCTGCTGCAGGAAGATGATGTTGAGCACGATCCAGCCGATGGGCAGAACGCCCGTCAGGCCGCCGAGGAAAGCGGCGCGGCCTGCGAGGCCCGCAGGCATGCCGAAGGCAACGATGGCGATCAACAGCGCGCTGAGCAGGCCGAGCCCCGCTGCCAGGTGCGCCTTCATGTGCAGGAAGCCAAGGCACACGAGCATGACGACGACGGGAATCGATGCCAGCGCCGTCGAAACCACCATGCTGCCAAATGGGTCGTAGACCTGTTGCCAACTCATGGAAACCACCTCTTTTCTGTGTGAAGTTGTAGGAGGAAGAGCCTGCGGATAATAGGCACCACGCAACGAACAGACAACCAAGGAGCCTCTCCCAGTGCCAGACCTCTCCAAGATCACGAACATCGAAGACCTGCGAGTCATCGCCGAACGTCGCGTGCCGCGCATGTTTTACGACTACGCGGACTCCGGGGCCTGGACCGAAGGGACCTATCGCGCCAACGAAAGCGACTTCCAGAAGATCAAGCTGCGCCAGCGCGTGGCGGTCAACATGGAAGGTCGCTCGACCCGCACGACCATGATCGGCCAGGAGGTCGCGATGCCCGTAGCCATCGCGCCCACCGGCATGGCCGGGATGCAGCACGCCGACGGCGAGATCCTCGGTGCGCGCGCGGCCAAGGCCTTCGGCATTCCATTCACGCTCTCGACCATGAGCATCTGCTCGCTCGAGGACATCGCCGAGGCCACGGGACGCCATCCCTTCTGGTTCCAGCTCTACGTGATGCGGGACCGCGACTTCATCGAACGGCTGATCGAACGCGCGCGTGCGGCCAACGTGTCCGCGTTGCAGCTCACGCTGGATTTGCAGATCCTCGGCCAGCGACACAAGGACATCAAGAACGGCCTCACGGCGCCGCCGAAGCCGACGATCAAAAACCTGATGAACCTCGCGACCAAGCCGCACTGGTGCATGGGCATGCTGGGCACCAAGCGCCGCACCTTCGGCAACATCGCGGGCCATGCCAAGGACGTGAAGGACCTGTCCTCGCTCTCGTCATGGACCGCCGAGCAGTTCGACCCGACGCTGAGCTGGGCCGACGTCGAATGGATCAAGAAGCTATGGGGCGGCAAGCTGATCCTGAAGGGGATCATGGACGTCGAGGACGCACGCCTCGCGGCGGCCAGCGGCGCCGATGCGCTGATCGTCTCCAACCATGGCGGTCGCCAGCTCGACGGTGCACCCTCTTCCATCGCGGCCCTGCCTGCGATCGCCGAGGCGGTGGGCACGGAGATCGAAGTCTGGATGGACGGCGGCATCCGCAGCGGCCAGGACGTGCTCAAGGCCCGCGCGCTGGGCGCGCACGGCACGATGATCGGCCGCAGCTTCCTCTATGCGCTGGGCGCCTTCGGCGAGGCCGGCGTGACGCGTGCACTGCAGATCATTCACAAGGAACTCGACATCACGATGGCCTTCTGCGGCCGCACGAACATCGACGAGGTCGATTCGAGCATCCTGCTGCCCGGCACTTTCTGAGCGCCGGATGGGGTCGCAGCCACCGGCCTCACGAGGCTTTGCGATCGCCCTGCTTGAGCAGGTCGTGGTGGATGGCGAACGCGGCAGCCTCCGTGCGGTTCGCTGATCGCGTCTTGCTCAGGATGCTGCGTACATGGTTCGCGACCGTGTTGGGGCTGACGAAGAGTTCCCGCGCGATCTGCCGATTGCCCTTGCCGACGGCCACGAGACGCAGCACCTGTGCCTCGCGGCCGCTCAGGCCGGCCGGGTAGTGCGCAACGGCCGTGCCGTCGAGGTTCGGACGGCGGGCACCGATGCGTGCTGACAGCGCGCGCATGTCGAGTGCGGCAGCTTCGGCCGCGGCTTCATCGAGTTGCCCGGTGGCGGCTTCACGGTCGCCAACGGCATCCCGGGCCAGCATCATCTGCGCGTAGCCATAGCGCGCCTGCGCCAGGGCTGGCCGGGCGTTCTGCCTTTCATTCATCTCCAGCGCCACCCGAAAGTGCGCTTCAGCTTCGCTCCACTGCCGCATCGTGGCCGAGAGCATCCCGAGGAAGGCATCTGCGGCACCGAAGGAGGCAATGGCGGTGCCGACCAGAAGGTTGCGCCCACGCCAGGGCTCGAGCAGTTTGTACAGATCTACCGCACGCGCCGCATCACCCAGTGCGGCACAGACTTGCGCGAGGTAGGCCAGGCTCGCCAGCCAGACGCCGTCGCGCGGGAAGGACTGGAAGCGGTCGTTCGCCAGGATCTCGAATTCGGATCGTGCGTCGTCGAGTTGGCCCAACTCGACGTAGATCAGCGCGAGTCCCGGCCGCCACACATTGGTCTGTGCGTTCTGCTGCACGAAATGGCGGACCAGCGGCGCGACCTCCTGCAGGCGGCCTTGCTCGCGGCGCAGTGTGAACATCTGAACGCCGTAGACACCGGCCGCATCCAGGCCCGGCATGCGGTCGCCGATCTCGAAGGTGCGCTTCGCGAACCGCTCGGCGTCGTCGAAGCGGCCTTCGAACAATGCGTGCAGGGTGCGCGACGACGACGCGACGTAGAGGAAAAAGGGTTGCCGCAGTTCTTCCGAGCCTCGTGCATAGGCTTCGACGTGCTCATGCCAGGTGGCCATGTCGCCCAACTCGAAGGCGTCGAACATGCGCCACGCGAGCGCCGAGTACAGCAGGAACCGGTCGCCCTGCTGCCTGGCGATCTGGATGGCCTCGTCGGCACTCGCCATGCGCTCGTTGATGCGATCGGGCTGCCAGCGGGCCGAGAGCGTGGCGAGCAAGGTCGTCGCGAGCGTGGCTGCGTCGCCGGCGCGGCGGGCCACGGTGACGGCCTCCTCGTGCACCTTCATCGCCTGCGTCTCCTCACCACTGAAGATCAGTGCGCGTGCCAGTGCGCTCAGCAACTGCGCCTTCATGACCCGGTCTTCGGCGCCCAGTGCATTGAGCGCATCGCGCAACAGGCGCGCCGCCGAGAAACCAGGGAGGCCCGGGCACCAGCTCGCCATCTCGAAGCCGAGCGCGGCGCGTGCCAGCTCATGGGCCAAGTCGACCTGCATGCTCGTCCGTGCGGCCTGGTCGAACACCTCGCGTGCCTGCAGGTATTCGCCGGCACGCGTATGAGCTTCGCCCAGCGAATTCAGCACCTGGCAACGCTCGAGAGCGTCACCGCCGCGGCCTACATCCATCGCCTGCAGCGCGAGCCGGTAGTAGCGCGCCGCTTCCTCATGGGCCAACAGGGCATCGGAACTCTCGGCAGCCTGTTGCGCATAGTGGCTCGCGCGCGCCGCGTCGCCTCCCGGAAGCGCGGCCCAGTAGTGGTGGGCCAGCGCGGGCAGATGGAGCGCGGAATCTTCGCCGTGAATGTCCTCGATCGCGCGGCCGACCTTGAGGTGCAGGCGGCTGCGCCGCGGCGGCGGGATCTCGTCGTACAAGGTCTCGCGGAACAGGGCGTGGCCGAAGTGGTAGCGGCCCGGCCCTTCGACGGCTTCGATGACCCGGGACTGCAATGCTTCTTCGAGCGCGTCCGTGCAGGCGTCTTCCTCCACGTCCTCGACGATGCGGACCAGCAGGCCGATATCGAATTCGCGGCCAATCACCGATGCGCAGGCCAGCACCTGATTGGCCACGGGCGACAGGCGATTCAACCGGCGGCCGATGACCTCGCGTACCCCTTCCGGAATGCGCCGAAGACCGCCGACTGCCAGCAAGGCTGCAGTGCCGCGCGGGCCTTCGCCGAGCACGTGCTCCTGAATCAGCAGGCGCGTCATCTCGGCCACGAAAAGCGGGTTACCTTCGGTCTGCCGGTGGACGGTGTCGGCGAGTGCGGGCGGCACGGCACCGCCGCCGGCAAGCATCATCATGCGGACCGTCTCGTCGCGGGCGAGGCCGGTTAAACGCAAGCGTTCGAAGCACTGGTGCCGCGCGAGTTCGCCCAACGTGCCCGACAGCGGATGCTGTCGCGACAACTCGATGTCGCGGTAGGTGATGACGAGCAGGATGCGACTGACCTGGAGATCGGGCGCGATGAATTCGAGCAGGCGCAGGGACGAAGCGTCTGCCCAATGGACGTTGTCGAGCACCAGCAACAGGGGTTGCTCCGCGGCGGCGCGTTTCCAGAAGCCCGCCATGGCATCGAACAGGCGAAAGCGTGCCTGCGCGGGATCGATCGCCGGCAGTGCCAAGGCGCCGGCGGGCAATCGTTCTGCGAGGTGGGGCAGGATCTCCGCCAAGGCCGACTCGTCATGGCCGAGGACGCGCCGTGCGGTCTCGTTGTCGTGCGTTTCGATCCAGCCGCGCAGCAGTTGCAGCCAAGGCCAGTACGGCGGGGCGCCGGGCTCTTCATTGCATCGGCCCCAGAGGACCTGCATGCCGCGTGCGGCAGCGCGCTGGGCAAGGACCTGCGCGGTGTGCGACTTGCCGATGCCCGGCTCACCAGCGAGCGCTGCCGTGCCGCCCGTGCCGCTGAGGGCGCGCGCCAGTCCGCTTTCGAGCGCCGCGAGTTCACGCTCGCGACCGACGAATCGTTCGATCGAAGCCCGCGCCGTCTCGTCGTTGAAGGTCGCGGCGGGAGCCGCAGTCTGGAGCGCCGAACCGCAGCCATCGCAGAAAGCGGCATCGGCCCGGTTCTCGCGGCCGCATCGGGCACATTGCACAGCGGGTCCTCGGGTTCCCTGAGTGCAAAGCCGCTACACGAGGGCTTCGGGGCGAATCTGGCTGACTTCGATCACGACATCCGCCGGCAGCCGGGCCAGGCGTGCAGCCGTGCGGATCTCTTCGGGGCTGGGTGCCTCGTAGAGGCAATAGGTCTTCTTGCGATCCGCAGAAAGAAAGGAGAACAACCAGTTCACGCCGACATCGGCGTTGATGCGCTGGATGCTCGCGACGTCTGCCGCCGCGAGCTCCAGTTCTTCCGCGTACTGGCGTTCGATAAGGAACAGTGCCATGGCCCTCTCCTGTCCGGCAGGGCAACGATGGGCCCCGGGCAGATGATTGGGCGACAAATCCGCCGCACGGTCAACGTGCGCGGCATAGTCAATTCTGACCATTCGCGGGCGCGCGCGGCACTTCGAAAAATGATCAGTCCGGTGGATCGTCAACACGTCGTTGGCTTCCTAGACTTTGCTCACTTTCAAGGAGTGGTCATGTTCAACGAAGTCCATCTCGATGCCTACAAGGCGCAATTGCGCGGTAGTTTGATCCAGCCGGACGACGCCGGCTACGACGAGGCCCGCAAGGTCTACAACGCCATGATCGACAAGCGACCGCGCCTCATCGCGCGCTGCGCCGACGTGGCGGACGTGATCGCATCGGTCAATTTCGCCCGAGACAACCAACTGCTGCTCGCCGTGCGCGGCGGCGGACACAACGGCGGCGGCCTCGGCACCTGCGACGACGGCCTGGTGATCGACCTCTTCCGGTTGCGCGGCGTGCGTGTCGATCCCAAGGCCCACACCGTGCGGGCCGAAGGCGGGTGCACCTGGGGCGACGTCGACCACGCGACGCATGCCTTCGGCATGGCGACGCCGGCGGGCATCATCTCCACCACCGGTGTCGGCGGCCTGACGCTGGGCGGTGGCATCGGGCACCTCTCGCGGCGCTTCGGACTGACGATCGACAATCTGCTGGGCGTCGACATGGTGCTCGCGGACGGGAGCTTCGTCACCGCCAATGCCAAGGAGAACGCCGACCTGTTCTGGGCCGTGCGCGGCGGCGGCGGCAACTTTGGCGTGGTGACTTCTTTCGAGTACCGGCTACACCCGCTCAGCACCGTGGTGGCCGGTCCGACCTTGTGGCCGATGGAGCGTTCGGCCGAAGTGTTCAAGTGGTATCGCGATTTCATCGGCAAAGCGCCGACGGAGCTGAATGGCTTCTTCGCCTTCCTCACCGTACCGCCTGGCCCGCCCTTCCCCGAGGAACTGCACCTGAAGAAGATGTGTGGCGTGGTTTGGTGCTACAGCGGAGTTCCGGCGCAGGCCGAGGAGGCGCTCGCACCGGTGCGAGCGATGAACCCTGCGCTGTACGGCGTCGGGCCCATGCCCTACCCGATGCTGCAGAGTGCCTTCGATGCCCTGTACCCACCCGGACACCAGTGGTACTGGCGCGCTGATTTCGTGAACGAGCTGCCCGACGAAGCGATCGGGCTGCACGTGGAGTACGGCGCCCAGTTGCCGACGATGCAATCGTCGATGCACCTGTATCCGATCGACGGCGCGGTGCAGCGCGTCGGACGCAAGGACACACCCTTCAGCTACCGAGACGCTCGGTGGGCGTCCGTCATCGTGGGGGTGGACCCCGATCCTGCGAACCGCGACCGCATCACCGACTGGTGCAAGAACTACTGGGACGCGCTGCATCCCTATTCGGCTGGCGGCGCGTACATCAACTTCATGATGGACGAGGGGGAGGACCGTGTGAAGGCCACCTACCGCGAGCACTACGACAAGCTGGCGGCCATCAAGCGGCAGTACGACCCGGGTAACCTGTTCCGCGTGAACCAGAACATCCGGCCTGTGGCGACGGCCTGAGTTGCCGGCAGTACGAAGTCAGGCCTCGGCTTCCCACAGCGTGGGGTAGTGCCGGACAAAGCCATCGGACGTGACTTCGAGCATGGCCGCGTAGTCGAAGCGCGGCGCGGTGTACCAGTACTCGGTCTCGCCGCGCCGCTCGTAGTGCTGCTTGAGTTCGCTCAGGCTGCCGCTGTCGAGATCGAGCCATGCCGCCGGGGCGTCGGACGCTTCGCCCGGGGCGAGATGCAACCGGCGCAATGCCATCAAATTGGTCGCCGGCGTGAAGCCGAGATCGAGGTCGACGCAGTGGCCCAGCTCCGGCACCGAGGCGTCGTTGAGCTTCCAGCTGCCATGCGCATCGCGCACGATGGACAGGTCGATTGCTTCGCTGCCGAGCCAGCCGCGCACCGTTCCCCATTGGGTGTGCCAGGCGCGGTCGCAGCGGACTCGGTAGTGGAGTTGGGCGATGCGACCGTCCTCGTTGCGAAACGCCGCGGCGCCGTCGATCTGCCAGTTCTCGCCGTTGCGATCGAGACGGCACACATCATGACCGGGGGTGCCGAGCCGGCGCCAGAGCATGAATGCGATGGTCTGCATACGCCGATGATGGCACCGGGCGCCTGCCATGCGCAAGTCTGGATTGCATCCGCGCCCTGCGTGCTCAGTTCAGGAGCGCCGGAGCACGTGAAGGTTGGCCGCGCAGACCATGCCACCAGCTGCGTCAGACGACAATACCGGCCGTGACCGCCGCACCGATTCGCCGCATCGCCCACCTCGACATGGATGCCTTCTACGCATCGGTCGAGCTGCTGCGCTACCCGCAACTCAAGGGCCTGCCGGTGGTGATTGGCGGCGGGCGCCGCAAGGTGGACGAGGCCATCCGCGATCTACCCGAGGGCGCCACGTTGGCGGACATACCAGTCGGGGCCTTTCCGCTGCTCAAGGACTACGCAGGACGGGGTGTGATCACGACCGCGACGTATCCGGCACGCCAGTTCGGCGTGGGATCCGCGATGGGGCTCATGAAGGCGGCAAAGCTGTGTCCGCAGGCGATCATCCTGCCGGTGGATTTCGATGAGTACCGCAGATTCTCACGGCGGTTCAAGGAGGTCATCACCGAGATCGCGCCGGTCATGGAAGACCGAGGTGTCGACGAGGTCTACATCGATTTCACCGACGTTCCCGGCGGCCAGCGCGAAGGCGGGCGCGTGCTGGCACGGCTCATTCAGAAGTCGATTCTCGAGGCGACCGGGCTCACCTGCTCGATCGGCATCGCACCCAACAAGCTGCTGGCCAAGATGGCGAGCGAGTTCGACAAGCCCAATGGCATCTCGGTGGTCTTCGAGGGCGATCTCCAATCGCGCATCTGGCCGCTGCCGTGCCGCAAGGTCAACGGCATCGGCCCCAAGGCGGACGAGAAGTTGCAGCGCCATGAGATCCGGACCATCGGCGAACTCGCGGCGCGCGATCGCGAGTGGCTGGTCGCGAACTTCGGCAAGGCCACTGGCGCATGGATGCACGAGGTCGCCTGGGGACGCGACAACCGGCCCGTCGTCACCGAGAGCGAGCCCGTCTCGATGAGTCGCGAAACAACCTTCAACCGCGATCTGCAGGCCGTGCGAGACCGGGCCGAGTTGGGCGCCATCTTCACGCACCTGTGCGAGAAAGTCGCCGAGGACCTGCAGCGCAAGGGCTACGTCGGCAAGACGATCGGCATCAAGCTGCGCTACGACGACTTCAAGATCGCGACGCGCGACCAGACCATCGACCACTTCACCGCCGACGCCAAGGCGATCCGGCAGATTGCGGGCCGATGCCTCAAGCGGGTGCCGCTGGAGCGGCCGCTGCGTCTGCTCGGCGTGCGAGTAGGGGCGCTTGCCAAGGTGGGCGATGCGGCCACCTTGGCAGACCAGCCAAAGGCGAGCAGTCGTCGGCGAACACCGGACGATGCCGGATCCGTGGCGCGAACTGCCTCGCTCTTCTAGCGTGGCCTTTCAACGCGCCGGCACACCGCCCTGCCATTGCGGCCAGTTGGCGACGATGTGGTCGACGACGCGGCTGCCGACGAGTTCGATGTTCTGGACGGTCTCGGCAAAGCCGCCGGCGGTTTCGCCAGGGGCCGGATCCAGATGCTGCAGCGTGGTTTCGCGCGGATTGCCCTGGTCGAAGTTGACGGCGCCGCGCAGGCTCATCACACGGTCGGTGCCGTGCGTGCGTTTGATCACGAGGGTGATCGCGGCGGCCTCCATCTCGGTAATGACGTAGTCGTCGGCGCCGTAGAGCTTGGCGATGTACTGCGCCTGGTTGGACATGCCGGGGCCGTGGAAAAAGGTGTCGCCCGTCATGTGCGTGCCGGTGCCGACGAACGGAGCGCGCCGTGCGGCGGCTTGCGGGTAGCGCATCCGGTAGTTGCGCGCGGAGTCAGCATCCTTCAGCGGCGTGTCTGCCGACAACTTCATCGCCCACGCTACGAGTTCCGGGTTGAGCTTGAAGCGGCGGTACTCCTCGTAGCCCTTGCGCGGCATGAAGGTCGGCTCGCCGGCCTTGTTCTCTTCCGGCGCCCAGCGGTGGCCGAGGTCATAGTCCACAAGCCAGGTGGCCCAGTTCACCTCGCCGATCGTGCCGCGCGAAGGCGGCGTGCCGGCCACGCCCGAGATCACGTAGTAGGCCTTGGAGAAATCGAAGTTCGGATTCAGCAAGATCGCCTGCATCGACGACGACGAATTGACCTTGCCCATTCCGAGCACAGCGCCACAGACGCCGTCGGCATTGCAGTACACGGGCGACAGCGCGCCGGGCACGGTGATCGGCGTTGCGCCCTTCCAATAGCGCTCGTACCAATGCTGGAATTCGCCCGCGCGATCGCCGGTGTTCTGGCCGACCTCGAACATGGCGGCAACGAACACTTTGACCTGGACGGGCTCGGCGACTTTCGGTGAGGGGGTCGACGCGCAACCGGCGGCGAGCGCGACGACGGCGGGCAGCACCAACCATCGCGCGCCAATGGACCAGCCTGGGAACATGGGATCTCTCTCCGAAGGAATAAGGGGGAACGGACGTCGACACAAGTGCGCGACGCACCGGCAACGTTTGTGGAGTCCTACACCGGCGCTGATCCGGTGCCACCACGCTGTGACGCATCTCCTGCTGCGTCTTTGTGCGCGATTGTCGCAAACCTCATGCCCGAATCGAGTCATCGCCCCGCTCCGCTCGCCAACGGGCTGGTCTATGTTGATTCCTGCATGCCCGGATGGCAGCGGGTGAAGCGAGGAGCGGCATTTCGGTACCGTGACGCCGAGGGCGGATGGGTACGAGACGTCGATGAGCTCTTCCGTATCCGACAGTTGGCAATTCCGCCCGCCTACCGAGACGTCTGGATCTGCCCGCTGGCGAACGGCCATCTTCAGGCGACCGGTTTCGATGTGCGCGGCCGCAAGCAATACCGCTACCACGCGGGTTGGCGCGCGCTGAAGGACGAGACCAAATTCGATCGGCTCGAGGCCTTTGGCCGCGCGCTTCCGAGGATTCGCAGCCGGGTGGCGCGCGACTTGCGGGCGAGACCTCGTGCACCGTTGGGCCGCGAAGTTGTGTTGGCTACGCTGGTCCGCTTGCTCGACACAACCTTCCTGCGGGTGGGGAACGAGGAATATGCGAGCAGCAATGGCTCGTTTGGCCTCACGACTCTCCGCAATCAACATGCTGACGTTCGCGGCGCATCGTTAAGGCTGCGTTTCCGCGGCAAGAGCGGCGTAATGCACGAGGCGAGGCTTGACGATCCGCGAGTCTCGAAGGTGGTTCGCGGATGCCAGCAATTGCCCGGGCAAGAACTCTTCCAGTGCCAGACTGAGGACGGCGAGGTGCGAGGCATTTCATCCACCGATGTGAATGACTACTTACGCGATATCGCTCATGCAGACTTCACTGCTAAGGATTTCCGAACTTGGCACGGAACTGTGCAAGCGCTGGAACTGACGCGCCTGGCCTGCGAAGGCGTCGATGGGAAGAGAGAGACGAACACCGACCGGTTCAGTGCAAAGGACATATTGAAAGCCGTGGCCGCCCAACTCGGAAATACGCCCGCCGTGTGCAAAAAGGCGTATGTGCATCCGGCCGTACTCGCACTTGGCACCACGCTGGCCGACGATGCAGACGCCATGAACGACATCTGGTCAAAGATCGCCCTCGTCACATGCAGCACGCGCCACCTGAGTGCTGCGGAATCGCGATTGCTGGTGTTCCTGAGCCAGCACCGTCGTCGGGTGCCTGGCAAGAAGAAGAGCGCTGGGGCTGCAGGCTCGTTTCCATAGCCAATTGTTCGCGTCGAACGATGAGTCTGAACGTCGAATTCAAACGCAAAAAAGCCCAGCCTTTGAGGGGCTGGGCTTTTCTGGGCTGTAAGAGCCTGACGATGACCTACTTTCACACGGGAACCCGCACTATCATCGGCGCTGAGGCGTTTCACTGTCCTGTTCGGGATGGGAAGGA
>NZ_JASZYR010000019.1 GCF_030316855.1 Variovorax sp. J22P240 | reverse complement strand
CCTGGGCTACAAGGACTACCTGGACTACAACGTGGGCGTGTCCTATGACTTCGGCAGCGGCCTGTCCCTGGGCGGATGGATCCAGGGCGGCAGCGAACAGAGCGCCTTCAATCTGATCTCCAGCCCGGGCGTGGACATCAACGGCGTCACCTTCGGCCAGACCACCTTCTCGCCCAACAAGACCCGCTTCATCCTCACTCTGACCAAGACGCTTTAGTCACAGAAGGCGCGGCCCCGGAGGCTGCGCCGTCCCTTTCATCTGTAGGAGAAACATCATGAAGCTGGTCACAGCCATCATCAAACCCTTCAAGCTCGACGAAGTGCGCGAAGCGCTTTCGGCGATCGGTGTGCAGGGGATCACGGTCACCGAGGTCAAGGGCTTCGGCCGCCAGAAGGGCCATACCGAGCTGTATCGCGGCGCCGAGTATGTCGTCGACTTCCTGCCCAAGGTCAAGATCGAAGCCGCCGTGGCCGACGAACTGGTCGAGCGCGTCATCGAGGCCGTCGAAGCCGCTGCACGCACCGGCAAGATCGGCGACGGGAAGATCTTCGTGTACGACCTGGAGCAAGTCGTGCGCATCCGCACCGGTGAAACGGGCCGCGAAGCCCTCTGATACGCAAGGCACGAAAGACAAATCGAAATGAAAAAATTCCTTGTTTCACTCGCGCTCGGCTTGAGCGTGCTGGCCGCCGGCACGTCCGGCTTTGCGCAGACGGCCGCGGCACCCGCGGCCGAGGCGCCCGCTGCCGCCGCGCCTGCCGCGCCTGCAGCCGCAGCGCCGGCCGCCGCACCCGCCGCCGCTCCTGCGGCCGCGGCACCTGCCGATGCCGCCGCGGCGCCCGCCGCAGCCGCGCCTTCCTTCAACAAAGGCGACACCGCCTGGATGATGGTCTCCACGCTGCTGGTGATCATGATGACGATCCCCGGCCTCGCGCTGTTCTACGGCGGCCTTGTCCGCAGCAAGAACATGCTGTCGGTGCTGATGCAGGTGATGGTCACCTTCTCGATGATCGTCGTGCTGTGGCTCATCTATGGCTACAGCCTGGCGTTCACGGAGGGCAATGCTTTCATCGGCGGCTTCGACCGGCTCTTCATGAAGGGGATCTTCGATCCGGCCACCGGCGTGTTCGCACCCGGCGCGACCTTCAGCAAGGGCGTGTACATCCCCGAACTGCTGTTCGCCGCCTTCCAGGCCACCTTCGCCGGCATCACCTGCTGCCTGATCGTCGGTGCCTTCGCCGAGCGCATCAAGTTCTCGGCCGTGCTGCTCTTCATGGCCATCTGGTTCACCTTCAGCTATGCGCCGATCGCGCACATGGTCTGGTTCTGGATGGGCCCGGACGCCTACGCCAGCAAGGAAGTCGTCGATGCGATGAACGACAAGGCCGGCCTGATCTGGCAATGGGGCGCGCTCGACTTCGCAGGCGGCACCGTGGTGCACATCAACGCGGCCGTCGCCGGCCTCGTGGGTGCCTTCCTGATCGGCAAGCGCATCGGCTACGGCAAGGAATCCTTCACGCCGCATTCGCTGACGCTCACGATGGTCGGTGCCTCGCTGCTGTGGGTGGGCTGGTTCGGCTTCAACGCCGGTTCCGCGCTCGAAGCCGGCACCAGCGCCGTGCTGGCCTTCATGAACACCTTCTCGGCCACCGCCGCCGCGGTGCTCGCATGGTGCATCGGTGAAGCGCTGATGCGCGGCAAGGCCTCGATGCTGGGTGCCGCCTCGGGGGCCGTCGCCGGCCTCGTGGCGATCACGCCGGCTGCCGGCAACGTCGGCCTGATGGGCGCGATCGTCATCGGCTTCGTCGCCGGCTTCGCCTGCCTCTGGGGTGTCAACGGCCTCAAGAGGATGCTCGGCGCGGACGACTCGCTCGACGTGTTCGGCGTGCACGGTGTCGGCGGTATCGTCGGTGCGCTGCTGACCGGCGTGTTCAACACCCAATCGCTCGGCGGCCCCGGCCTCGTGGGCGACTGGGTCACGGCCGGCATCGTCTCCAACGGCATCGGCGCACAGGTCTGGATCCAGCTCAAGGCGGTAGTGCTGACCATCGTGTGGTCGGGTGTCGTGTCCTTCATCGCCTACAAGATCGCCGACCTCACGATCGGCCTGCGTGTGAGCGAAGAGGAAGAGCGCGAAGGCCTCGACATCTCGGCGCACGGCGAGACCGCGTACAACCGCTGATCTGAAAAGTTTTTGTTAGCGAGAGTCTCCTTTGGATGTTCGGCCCGCACGCGCTTCGGCGTCTGCGGGCCTTTTTTCGCCTAAGCTGCGGCTGATGTGGACCACGCTGAATGACAGCCTCAGCCAGCTCGGCGAGTCGCCGTTCTGGCACCCGGCCGAGCGGTCGCTCTACTGGCTGGACATTCCGGGCCGCGCAGTGCTGCGCACGCGCGGCGACATCGCCCGGCCCGAGATCGAGCGATGGAATGTGCCGACCGAGCCCGGCTGCATGGCGCCCGCGCGCACGGGCGGCCTGGTGATCGCACTGCGCGACGGTGTCTATCGCACGCGGGAGTGGGGCGGCGAACTCAAGCCCATCGCGCGCGTCGACCACGACGTGCGCACGATGCGCTTCAATGACGGCAAGTGCGATCCGCTCGGCCGCTTCTGGGCCGGCACCCTCAACGAGGCGAAGGACCGTACCAACGCCGCGCTCTACTGCCTCGACGCACGCGGCGGCCGCGCTCCGACGCTCACGCAGATGGCCAACGAGGCGACCACCGCCAACGGCCTCGCTTTTTCGCCCGACGATACGACCGTCTACTGGGCCGACACCGCGGCGCATCGCGTGCGCGCTTGGACGTGGGCGGCGCGGCCCAACCGCCTGTCGAACCCGCGCGTGTTCCGGCAGTTCGGCGACAAGCCTGCGGGCTGGACGGCGGAATCGCTCATCCGCTACGAAGGCCGGCCCGATGGCGCCACCATTGACGCCGCGGGCCACTACTGGGTCGCGATGTTCGAGGGCGGCCAGTTGCTGCGCTTCGCGCCTTCTGGCGAGCAGGTATCCGCGCTGCCGACGCCCGTGCAGTGCCCGACCATGCCGTGCTTCGGTGGCGACGACCTGCGCACGCTGTTTGTCACCACCGCGCGGCGCGGCAGGCCGGCCGCCGAACTCGAACAACGGCCGGCATCCGGCCACGTCCTATCGATTCGAGTCGCCACGCCCGGATTGCCCGTGCGCTTCTTTGAAGACTGACCCAGGGGCCGCTGGCGGTAGGATCGCCGGGATGGATCCAGCCCTTTGCCAGATCACCGAGCGCATACGCGCCGCTGCCGCCGACGCCACGATGCTGCGCATTCGGGGAGGCGGCACCAAGGACTTCTACGGCGAGCCGCCGCAAGGCGAGCCGCTCTCCACCACCGAGCTGACGGGCATCACCAGCTACGAGCCGAGCGAGCTGGTCGTCACCGCACGGGCCGGCACGCCCTTGGCCGAGCTCGAGGCCGCGCTGGCCGACAAGGGCCAGTGCCTGGCCTTCGAGCCGCCGCGCTTTGGCGCCGCCGGCACGGTCGGGGGCATGGTCGCGGCAGGGCTCAGCGGGCCTTCGCGGGCCAGCGTAGGTTCGGTGCGCGACTACGTGCTCGGCGCCACGCTGGTCAATGGTCGCGGGGAGGTGCTCACCTTCGGCGGCCAGGTCATGAAGAATGTCGCGGGCTACGACGTGTCGCGCGTGCTCGCGGGTTCTCTGGGCGTGCTCGGGCTCATCGCGGAAGTGAGCCTCAAGGTGCTCCCGGTCGCGCCCGCCGAAGCGACTCTGGAGTTCGCCTGCAGCCAGGCCGATGCGCTGCGCCTGCTCAACGAATGGGGCGGCCGGCCGCTGCCGCTGAACGCAAGCGTCTGGCGCGAGCGGGATGGCGAGGGCGTGTTGTCGCTGCGCTTGCGCGGCGCGGTGGCAGCGGTCGAAGCAGCTTGCACGCACCTGGGCGGCGAGCGTCAAAGCGGTGACCGCACTGCCGCAGGCTGGCAGTCGCTGCGCGACCAGCAGCATCCGTGGTTCGCTGCGCGTGGCGCGCGCGATCTCTGGCGCCTCTCGGTGCCACAGACCTCGCCGGTGCTGGAGGTCGACAGCACGCCGCTGATCGAGTGGCACGGCGCGCAGCGTTGGTACCTCGCGCCGCCCGATCGGCGTCCGCAGTTGCGCGCAGCCGCCCGTGCCGCCGGCGGCCATGCGACGCTGTTCATGCCCTCGGACATCCACGGCCAACGCGTGCTCGGCAGGTTCGACTCGCTGAGCCCCGCCGTAGAGCGCATTCATCGCGCGCTGATGTGCGAGTTCGATCCTCAATCCGTCTTCCATCGTGGACGGCTCTATCCCGCGGACTGACCCCACGCATGCAAACCGAACTCGCTCCCGAATTCCAGGGCACCGCCGATGGCCGCGAAGCCGAGGCGATCCTGCGCAAGTGCGTGCACTGCGGCTTCTGCACCGCCACCTGCCCGACCTACCAACTGCTCGGCGATGAACTCGACGGGCCGCGCGGGCGCATCTACCTGATCAAGCAAGTGCTCGAAGGCAAGGCGCCGACGCGCAGCACGCAACTGCACCTCGATCGCTGCCTGACGTGTCGCAATTGCGAGAGCACCTGCCCGAGCGGCGTCCAGTACGGGCACCTGGTCGACATCGGCCGCAAGATCGTCGACGAGAAGGTGCCACGCCCGCCTCTCGAAAGCGCTCTGCGCTGGACGCTCAAGGAGGCACTGCCTTCATCGCTCTTCGGCCCCGCGATGAAGCTCGGCCAATCGGTGCGCGGCCTGTTGCCCGAAAAGCTCAGGGCCAAGGTGCCCGCGCCGCGGAAGGCCGGGGAATGGCCCACGCGCACCCATGCGCGCAAGGTGCTCATGCTCGCCGGCTGTGTGCAGCCCTCGATGGCGCCCAACATCAACAGCGCGACCGCGCGCGTGCTCGACGCGGCTGGCATCCAGGCAGTGATCGCGCCCAGCGCGGGCTGTTGCGGCGCGGTGAAGTTTCATCTCAACGATCACGACGGCGGCAAGGCGCAGATGCGCGCCAACATCGATGCCTGGTGGCCGCTGGTCGAACGCAAGGAAGTCGAGGCGATCGTGATGAACGCCTCCGGCTGCGGCGTGACGGTGCGCGAATACGGGCACATGCTCAAGGACGACCCGGCTTACGCCGCCAAGGCGGAACGCATCAGCGCGCTCACCCGGGACTTGAGCGAGCTGCTGCCCGAGCTGGTGCCGGTGCTGAAGGGCCGCGTCAGCGCGCCGCGCGGCGTGATCGCCTACCACCCGCCCTGCACCCTGCAGCATGGGCAGAAGCTGCGCGGCGGCGTCGAGACGAACCTTCGCGCGTTGGGTTTCGACGTGCAGGTGGCGCTCAACGAATCGCACCTTTGCTGCGGTTCGGCCGGCACCTACTCGGTCCTGCAGCCCGAGCTGGCCTACCCGCTGCGCGATCGCAAGCTGGGCCATCTGAACCAGCTTCGGCCGACGACCATCGTGTCGGCCAACATCGGCTGCATCACCCATCTGCAAAGCGGCAGCGAAACGCCGGTGCGGCATTGGGTCGAGTTGCTCGACGAAGCGTTGCCGACGCCGCCGACGGCCTGATCGCACACGCATTGGGGTTCTGGTCCGACTCGCCGACAGACGGTGCGAACGGACCATGCATGGATGTTCACTACGGGAGTGTTTCCATGCACGCCTCATTTCGATTCATTCTGCGCGGCACAGTGGTTTGCGCCTGCGCCGTCGCACCTTGGGTGGTGCAAGCCCAGTCCGCCGCCGTTCCCGCCGTGGTGCCAGTTGTCTCGCCGACGATGAAGAGCGACGGTTCCGGGCAGTACGTCTGCGGCGGCGTCGGGTCGGACGAATCCGTCGCCATGCGCGCCGCGATGAAGGACCATCCGCTCTCGCTGCTCTTCGCGCGCGCCAGCGGTGCTTACCTGGCGGATGTCGCGGTCACGGTGAAGAACGCGAGCGGCGCCACCGCGCTGTCACTGGTCTCCAACGGACCCATCTGCCACGTCGATCTGCCGCCCGGCCGCTATACCGTCGAGGCAGCGTCAGAAGGCGTCACGAAGAGCCAGGTCGTCACGCTCGGCGGCGGCTCGAAGACGGCCGACTTCCGCTTCTGACGAAGCGGCTCAGGCAGCCAGAGCGGTCTCGATGTCGCGGCTGATGGACTCGGGCTTGTCGAGCGGCGCGTAGCGGCGGATGACCTGTCCGTCCTTGCCGATCAGGAACTTGGTGAAGTTCCACTTGATCGCCGTGCTGCCCAGGAAGCCCGGCGCTTCCTTGACCAGCCACTTGTAGAGCGGCGCGGCACCAGAGCCGTTGACGTCGATCTTCTCCATCATCGGAAAGCTGACGCCGTAGTTCTCAACGCAGAAGGCGCCGATTTCCTCGTTGGTGCCCGGGTCCTGGTTGCCGAACTGGTTGGACGGGAAACCGAGCACCGCGAGGCCCTTGCCCGAGTACTTCTCGTACAGGGCCTCCAGCCCCTCGAACTGCGGTGTGAATCCACACTTGCTGGCTGTGTTCACGATCAGCAGCACCTTGCCCTTGAACGAGGAAAGCGGCACCGGCTTGCCATCGATCTGGCGGGCTTCGAAGTCGTAGACGGTGGTCATGGCGATTCTTTCTGGAGGGAGGATGGTCGATCATCCTCGCCGGCCGGCGATCGCGCAAACGCCGACCACACCGCGGCCAGCACGATCAGCGCGCCGCCGATCCAGATCCGAGCATCCATCGTGGCCGCGCCCAGCGCCACCGACGAGCTGCTGGCAAACAGCACTTCCGACAGCATGATCACCGAGGTCGCGCTCGCTGCAAGCCGCGCTGCGCCGTACTGCAGGCAGATGTTGGCGAAGACGAATGCGACACCTAGCAGCAGGGCCCAGCCCAACCATGCGGTTGAGGCCATCGGCGGCGGGGCGATCGCGCCGAGCGCGGTCCCGGCCAGTGCCGTCGCACCGGCCACCAGAGCGCAGCCGCCGAACATCGCCAGCGCACGCGATTCGCCGGGCGCGGCGCGCAGCCGGCGCAGCAGGATGTTGGTCACCGCAAAGCTGAAACCCGCGGCGACGCCGAGCCAGTCCGGCAGGCTCGACGGTATCGGCCAGTCGGTCTCCGGCGTCTTGAGCACGACCGCCACGCCGACGAGCGCGAGCGCGACCCGTGCGAGCGCCGCCGGCGTCGGCCGCTCGCCCAGGAAGGCCCAGGCCAGCAGCACGCTCCACAGCGGCATCAGGTAGAACAGCAGCACCACGCGCACCACATCGCCCTGCGTCACCGCCCAGTTGAAGCCGACGTTGGTGAAGCCGGCCGCCAGCCCGAGCAACACGAGCCCGGGTTGCCGTACGAACACATGCCACATGCTGCGGCGCAGCAGCGCCATCACCGCGGCGATCGCGGCATAGATCAGGCACGTCGCCCACACCGGATGAAGACCGTGGCTCTCGATCTGACGGAAGGGAAACCAGGAGACGCCCCAGACGAAGGCGTTGAAGATCAGCGCAATGGCAGGCAAGACAGGATCAGTGGTGCTTGTCGCTGCGAGCGATCGCGAGCAAGTGCTCGACCTCTTCGGGGTACTTGCGCAGGTTGCTCTCGTGCCAGCGTTTGATGAGCCACATGAAGCCGGCCACCACGACGCCGAAGGCGGTAATGGCCGCATAGGCCGACAAGCCGAGGCCGGTGCACGCGCTGTAGAACGCGCCGAGGATCAGGATGCAGGATTGCTCGTTGAAGTTCTGCACCGCGATGGAGCGGCCCGCGCCCATCAGGTTGTGGCCGCGGTGTTGGAGCAGCGCGTTCATCGGCACCACGAGGAAGCCGCCCAGCCCGCCCAGCAGGATCAGGAAGGGCACGGCCAGCCAGATGTTGCCGATGAAGTTCATCCCGATCACCAGCACGCCCATGCCGATGCCCAGCGGGATCACGCGCGTCGCCATGTCGAGCCGCATGCGAACCGAAGCGACGATCGCGCCGACGGCGGTGCCGATCGCGACCACGCCCGTCAGCGACGAGGCCTGCGCGGTGTTGTAGCCCAGCGCCAGCGACGCCCACGCGAGCACGATGTACTTGAGGTTGCCGCCCGCGCCCCAGAACAGGGTCGTCGTCGCCAGGGAGATCTGTCCGAGCTTGTCGCGCCAGAGGCGTGAGTTGCAGTGCCAGAAATCAGGCAACAGCGCGGCCACGTTGCGGATGAAGCTGTGCTGCGTATTGGCGCGCAGCGGCCGCATCTCGACGCCGGTGTCGGGGATGCGCGTGTTGAACCACGCGGCCACGATGTAGACCAGGATCAGCGCGGAGATCGCTGCTTCGGGCGGTGTGTCGATGCCCGTACTGATGACGGGAAAATCCAGCGAGAGCAATTGGGTCGACAGCGCATGGCCCACGAGCTGGCCGCCGAGCACGATGCCGAGAATGATCGAGGCGATGGTCAGGCCTTCGATCCAGCCATTGGCCTTGACCAGTTGCGAGGCCGGCAGCAGTTCGGTCAGGATGCCGTACTTGGCCGGCGAGTACGCCGCGGCGCCCAGCCCGACGATGGCGTAGGCCAGCAGTGGATGCGAGCCGAACAGCATCATCACGCAGCCCACCACCTTGATCGCATTGCTGATGAACATGACCTTGCCTTTGGGCAAGGCGTCGGCGAAGGCTCCGACCAGCGGCGCGAGCGCCACATAGAAGATGGTGAAGATCGGCACCAGCGCCGCGCGTTGCCACTCGGGTGCGCCGTTGGTTCGCATCAGTTCCACGGCAGCAACGAAAAGCGCGTTGTCGGCCAGTGACGAAAAGAACTGGGCCGACATGATCGTGTAGAAACCGCGCTTCATCGATTGGCTGCTGGCCAGAAATTGAGAATGCTGGCGATAGTGGAAGAGGGGCCGCTTCCGTGGCGGCTGCGCGGTTATAGCATGGGGGTGCGGTGTCAAAATGGCATGACGCGCCTGTCACTCTGGGCGCGTTTGTGTGAGTGTTTCCTGCTTTTCACAGGGTTTTTGCCGTGCCGCGTCCGATCCTCGCCACTGTCCATGTTGCTGCACTGCGGCACAACCTCGATCGCGCTCGCCGCGCGGCGCTCGACTCCCGTGTGTGGGCTGTCGTCAAGGCCAACGCCTACGGGCACGGCATCGAGCGCGTCTTCGACGCCTTTCGCGCCGCCGACGGCTTTGCCCTGCTGGATCTGAAGGAGGCCGAACGTGTGCGCACGCTTGGCTGGCGCGGCCCGATCCTGTTGCTCGAAGGCGTGTTCGATGCGCGCGACCTGGAGTTGTGCTCGCGCCTCGATCTCTGGCATGCGGTGCACTGCGACGAGCAGATCGACATGCTGGCCGCCCACAAGACGCAGGCGCCGCAGCGCGTCTTCCTCAAGATGAACTCGGGCATGAACCGGCTCGGCTTCACGCCCGAGCGCTTCCGCTCGGCGTGGACGCGGCTGAACGCGCTGCCGCAGGTCGATGAGATCACGCTGATGACGCACTTCAGCGATGCCGACGGCGCGCGCGGCATCGACCACCAGATCGAAGTTTTCGAGCGCACCACGCAGGACCTGCCGGGCGAGCGCTCGATCGCCAACAGCGCCGCCACCTTGCGCCACGCTCCGAGCACGCGCGCCGACTGGGTGCGCCCCGGCATCCTGCTGTACGGCAGTGCGCCGGACTTTCCGGAACACGACGCCGCGCACTGGCAGCTGCAGCCCGGCATGACACTGTCGACGCAACTGATCGGCGTGCAGAACCTGAAGGCGGGCGACACCATCGGCTACGGATCGAGCTTCACCGCCGAAGGCCCGATGCGCATCGGCGTCGCGGCGGTCGGATATGCCGACGGCTACCCGCGCCACTGCACCACCGGCACGCCCGTGCTGGTGAACGGCGTGCGCACGCGCATGGTCGGCCGCGTGAGCATGGACATGATCACGGTCGACCTGACGCCGGTGCCCGATGCCGGCTTCGGCAGCGAGGTGACGCTGTGGGGCCGCGCGTCCGACGGCACGCTGCTGTCCATCGACGACGTGGCGCAGGCTGCCGGCACCGTGGGCTACGAGCTCATGTGCGCTGTCGCCATGCGGGTGCCCGCCACGGTCGATTGAAGGCGCCTGATTGAAGATCCTTTCGGACTGGCGCTCCGTGCGCTTGTGGGAGACGCAGGTCGAGCGCGACTTGCACCGAACCTACAACCTGCGATCGCACGGCCTGCTGATCGGCACCTTCACGTTGTTGTTGATGTGGATGGTGTCGCACCTGCAGATGCGCTGGGGCGTCGATTCGCTCGCGACGCGCTATTTCATGACGCTGGGCGTGGGCTACGTGGCGTACCTGCTGGTGCTCCGCTGGTGGGCTGCGCGGCTGGTGCGGCACGACACCCGCTTCGATCCCGACGTGCCGGACCCAGGCGTCGGTGACTGGCCGTCGGCGCATGGCGGCGGCATGAATTCTGGTGCCGGCGCCAGCGTCGCCGATGTGGCCGGCGGCGCACTCGACGTGGTGGCCGGCGCGGACGAGGGCGCGGTCATCGTGGTGCCGGTGCTCGCGATCTTCCTGTTCTGCGTTGCGGTCGCGTTCGGCGCGGGCGCGCTGGTGCTTCTCTATTTCGGCTGGGACGCGCTGCTTGCCGTCGCCGTGGAGGTGGCGTTCTCGTACGTGTCGGCGCGCACCGTGGTGCGCGTCGCGCGCGAAGGCTGGCTGCTCGCCGCGGTGCGGCTCACCTGGAAGCCGCTGCTGGGTGCCTTGTTGTTCGCGGTGGTGCTCGGGGCGGTGATCGACCGCTTCATGCCCAAGGCGCACTCGTTGCCCGGCGCCGTGCGGGTCCTGCTCCAGCGCTGAGCGCCGGGATTAGTACAGGCCCAGTTGCCGCGCCCGCAGCCGCGCGAGACCCAGCAACGCATCGGTGAACGGCGTCTGCACGCCGGCCCGTTGCCCCAGCTCCCGCACCGCCGAAACCAGCGCATCGAGTTCGACCGCGCGTCCCGCTTCGACGTCCTGCAGCATCGAGGTCTTGAAGGCGCCCAGCTTGCGCGTGACGGCATGCCGATCCTCGGGGCTCTCGGCGATCGGCACGCCGATGCGCGCACCGATCTCCTTGGCCTCCAGCATGATCGTGGAGATGAAGCCGCGCACCAGATCGTCGTTGAGGATGAGGTCGGTCGTGGCGCCGGTCAACGCGCTGATGGGGTTGACCGTCATGTTGCCCCAGAGCTTGTACCAGACGTCTTTCTGAATCTGCGGCGAGAGCTTGGTGTCGATGCCCGTGCGCGCCAGCAGGTCGCGCAGGGCTCCCGCACGCGGCGTCGCTTCGCCCGAGGGCTCTCCGATGATGAGTCCGTTTCCGAAGTGATGCCGCACCACGCCGGGCGCATCCAGCGAGCAGCTCGCATGCACCACGCAGCCGATCACGTGCTTCGCCGGGATGGCTGCGTCGATCTTGCCGCCCGGATCAATGGCCTCCAATTGCGCGCCGGCCAGGCTGCCGCCGAAGCCGCCTTGCAGGAACCACCACGGTACGCCGTTCATGGCCGTCAGCACGATCGTGTCGGGGCCGAGCAGTGGCGCGATCTGCTGCGCGACGGCGGGCAACGCCGGCGCCTTCACCGCCACCACCACGAGCTGCTGCACGCCCAGTGCCTTCGGATCGCTGCTCGCGTTGACCGGCACCGACACGCGCGATTCGCCGCTCACCAGCGTGAGGCCGTCGCGCTCCAATGCTTCGAACGTCCCGCCACGCGCCACCACGTCGATCTCGCAACCCGCCTGCGCGAGCTTCGCCCCGATCCAGCCGCCGATGGCGCCGGCGCCGTAGATGCAAACCTTCATGATTCAGTCAGTTCTTGTAGGAGGAATCGATGCGGTCGACTTGGCGCACAAGGGCGTCGAACACGTCCTGCCCGGCACCGTGGTTCGGATTGAATTGCAGCGCATCGCGCGTGCAGTTGCGGGCGATGTCTTCCGACACCGGAATCGCCGCGCCCATCGAGAAGGTCGCCATCTGGATCTCGCAGGCACGCTGCAGGGTCCAGAGAATCGCGAATGTCTGCGGCAGTGTCTCGCCCCACGCCAGCAGGCCGTGGTTGCGCAGGATCACCGCCTTGCGGTCGCCGATGCTCTTCAGCAGGCGAGGACCTTCGTCGGCATGGATCGTGATGCCCTCGAAGTCGTGGTACGCCACCATGTCGTGCAACTGCGCGGTATAGAAGTTGGTCTGCTGCAGTCCGCCCTGCAGGCAGGCCACCGCCACGCCCGCCGTGGTGTGCGTGTGCATGACGCAATGCGCATCAGGCAGGCCGTCGTGGATCGCGGCATGGACCGTGAAGCCGGCCGGGTTCACCGGCCAGCTCGAACCGTCGAGCACTTTGCCCTGCAGGTCGATCTTGACCAGGTTGCTGGCCGTGACCTCGCTGTAGTGCAGGCCGAAGGGGTTGATGAGGAACTGCTTCTCGCTGCCCGTCACGCTGTCGGGCAGCCGCACCGTGATGTGGTTGTAGATCATCTCGGTCCAGCCCAGCATCGCGAACACGCGGTAGCAGGCGGCGAGCTGCAGGCGCGCCGCGCGCTCGTCCGGGTGGATGTCGGGATGGCCCAGCGTCGTGATCGGCGCGGCGAGTCGGGTGTTCATAAGCAGTTCCTTGTCATGGTCAGGCCTCCGCCGTGAATCCGATCTTTTTCACGATCGGCGCCCACATGGCGGTGTCTTTCTTGAGCAGTTCGGCCAGCTCGGTCGGCGACGACCACATCGGCTCCAGCCCGAAGCCATGCAGTCCGTCGATCACTTCCTTGGTGGCCAGCGCGCTCTTCATTGCAGCGTTCAGGCGGTTCACGGTCTCCGGCGCGGCCTTGGCCGGCAGGAAGAAGGCGAACCATTCGCTGAACGCCATGTCCTTGAGCCCCTGTTCGCCGAAGGTCGGCACGTCGGGTGCGAAGCTGCTGCGCTTGGTGCCCGATACGCCCAGGATGCGAATCTTGCCGGTCGGCAGGTGCTGCGTGATGTCGCCGATCGGGCCCGAGACGGCCGAGATGTTGCCGCCGAGCAGGTCGAGCATCGCGGGCTGGGTGCCGCGGTAGGCCGCATGCTTCAGGTCCACGCCGGCGTTCTTGCCGAGCAGCGCGCCGATGAAGTGCGGCGTGGAGCCCGCGGCGGGCGAACCGAAGTTGCCGCCGGCGGGATTGGCCTTCACCCATTCCAGGAATTCCGGCACCGTCTTGACGCTCGTCGGCACGGCCGGGCCGACCGCAAAGCCGAAGTCGAAGATGCAGGCCAGCGACACCGGCGACAGATCGGTCACCGGGTCGTAGGGCAGCTTCTTGTAGATGTGCGGATAGATCGTGAGGATCGAGGTCGGCGTCTGCAGGATGGTCGCGCCGTCGGCAGGCTGGCTCTTGACGTAGGTGACGGCTATCTGGCCGCCCGCACCCGTGCGGTTCTCCACCACCACGGTCTTGGCGTAGTCCGGCGCCAGCTTGGTCGCGAGACGCCGGCAGGTCGTGTCGGAGGTGCCGCCGGCCGCGAAGCCGGTGATGATCCGGGCGGTCTCGATCGTCGTTTGCGCAAAGGCCTGCTGGCCGATGCTGGCGAGCAGCGCGGAGGCGCCGGTGGTTTGCAGCAGGCTGCGGCGGGTGAAGTTCATGCGGATGTCTCCAAGGGTGGTGCTTCAGGACTCGTCGCGCAGCCAGGTGACTGCGCCGGAGTGGGTCACGGCGCCCTGGTGGCCAGGCCGCACGGTGAGGGCATATTTTTCCAGCAAGCCGCCATGCCGCACCCCCGCGTTTACCTCACGTTTCGCGAGCCGCGCGGCGATTTCCGCGTCCGTCAGTTCCACCGCGATGCTGCGCGATTCCGCCCGCGCGTCGATCGCGATCAAGTCACCATCCACCAGCGCCGCGATCGGGCCGCCATCGGCCGCCTCCGGCCCCGCGTAGCCGATGCACAGCCCACGCGTCGCGCCGGAAAAGCGCCCGTCGGTCAGCAGCGCCACCTTGTCGCCCATGCCCTGTCCGTAGAGCAGCGCGGTGATGCCGAGCATCTCGCGCATGCCCGGGCTGCCCTTGGGGCCTTCGTTGCGGATCACGATCACGTCGCCGGGTTCGTAGCGTCGGTTCTGAACCGCCGTCTGCGCCTCTTCCTCCGAATCGAAGACGCGCGCCGGGCCACGGTGCACCAGCGTCTTCAGCCCCGCGGTCTTGAGCAGCGCGCCGTCGGGGCACAGATTGCCCTTGAGCACGGCCAGACCACCATCGCGCGAGATTGGGTCGCCCGCCTTGCGCACCACGCTGCCATCGGGTTCGGCGGCGTCGGCCACTTCCTCGGCCAGCGTGCGCCCGGTGAAAGTCATGGCGTCGCCATGCAGATAGCCCTGCGCCAGCAGCGTGCGCAGGATCACGCCGGCGCCGCCGATATAGAACACGTCGCGCGCCAGGTACTGGCCGCCCGGTCGCAGGTCGGCGATGAGCGGCGTGCGCGCGAATACCTCGGCCACGTCGTCCAGGTGGAACTTGATGCCCGCCTCGTGCGCGATCGCCGGCAGGTGCAGCGCGGCGTTGGTCGAGCCGCCGGTGGCCGACACGACGGCGCAGGCGTTTTCGAGCGCCTTGCGCGTCACGATGTCACGCGGCAGGGGGCTTTCGCCCATCACCGCCCGCATCAGCGACTTCGCGGCGCGGCGCATCAGGGGCGCTCGCTCGCTGAAGACGGCCGGCACCATGCTGGAGCCGATCGGCGCCAGGCCGAGCGCTTCGGAAACCATGCCCATGGTGTTGGCGGTGAACTGCCCCGCGCAGGCGCCCGCGGTGGGCAGGCAGGCACGGCTCATGGCTTCGAGCTCGTCGGGGGTGGCGTCGCCGGCCAGCACCTTGCCGATGGTCTCGTAGGTGTCGACGACGTTCAGGTCGCGGCCGTCCGGGCCAGGCATCTGGCCGGGCAGGGCGGACCCGCCATGCACGAACACGCTCGGCACGTTGCAGCGCACCATGCCCATCATCAGGCCCGGCAGGTTCTTGTCGCAGGCGCCGATGGCGAAGATGCCGTCCCACTGGTGGCCGCGTGTCGAGGCCTCGACGCTGTCGGCGATCAACTCGCGCGAGATCAGCGAGAAGCGCATGCCCGAATGAGCCATCGTCAGACCGTCGCTGACCGACACCACCGGGCACTCGTGCGGCGTGCCGCCGCCCGCATAGATGCCCGTCTTGGCATGCTGCGCCTGCTCGCGCAGGTTCAGGTTGCAGGGGCTCATCTCGCCGCCGGTGTGGAACACGCCGATGTGCGGGCGCGCGATGTCTTCGTCGTCCTGCCCCAGCGCATGCAGGAAGCTGCGTGTGGTCGCGCGAATCACGCCGTCGCGGATGGTCGCCGAGCGGAAGGGCTTGCGCCCGTTTGGCGAATCGGTCATCGCACTCAGTAAGTGCTGCTCGCGGGCGATGCCTTCGCGCCGTCCTTGAAGCGGGCGGCCAGCGAGGAGGTAGTCCGCACCAGCAGGTTGGTGTCGAGGCCGACGGCGACGAAGAGCGCGCCCAGGTCCAGGTACTTGCGGGCCAGCGCCTCGTCCGGCGTCAGAATGCCTGCTGCCTTGCCGGCGCGGTTGATGCGCGCGATGGCGTCTTCGATCGCCGCCTGCACCTCGGCATGGCCGGGGTTGCCCATGTGTCCCATCGACGCCGACAGGTCGGCCGGGCCGATGAACACCCCGTCGACACCGTCGACTGCCGCGATGGCGTCCAGGTTGGCGAGCGCCTCGCGCGTCTCGGCCTGCACCAGCAGGCAGACCCGGTCGTTCGCTTCCTTCGCATAGGCCGGATATCGGCCCCAGCCCGACGCCCGCGCGCCGCCCATGCCGCGGATGCCGTCGGGCGGGTAGCGCATCGCGCGCACGATGGCTTTCGCCTGCTCGGGCGTATCGACCATGGGCACCAGCAGCGTCTGCACGCCGAGGTCGAGGTACTGCTTGATCAGGGCCGTGCCGGCGTCGCCGTGGCCGAGCGGCACGCGCGCGATCGCGTTCGCGCCGGGGTATGCGGCGATCGCCTGCGCCTGCTGCAGGATGCTCTGCAGGCCGTTGGGTGAATGCTCGCCGTCGATCAGAAGCCAGTCGAAGCCGGCGCCGGCGCAGATCTCCGCGCTGTACGAATCGGCGAGGCCGAGCCAGAGGCCGATCTGGGCGCGCTTCGCGGCGAGGGCTTGCTTGAAGGGGTTCGCGGGTGTTTGCATTGGCGTCTTTCAGGTGAAGCGGAAGGCGATGGAGCCCAAGGGGCCGTAGTCGGCATGGAAGGTGTCGCCGGGCACGGCGGTCGTCGGACGCGTGAACGAGCCGCCGAGCACCACCTCGCCGGCCTCAAGGCATTCGTCCCACGGCGCGAGCTTGTTGGCGAGCCAGGCTACGCCGGTCGCGGGATGGTTGAGCACGGCGGCGGCCACGCCGGATTCCTCGATCACGCCGTTCTTGTAGAGCAGGGCGCTGACCCAGCGCAGGTCCACCGCGTCGGGCTTCACGGGGCGGCCGCCGGTCACGATGCCGGCGTTAGCCGCGTTGTCGGCGATGGTGTCGAAGACCTTGCGCATCGCCTTCGTGTGGCGATCGAACTGCTCGATGCGCGCGTCGATGATCTCGATGGCCGGCACCACGTAGTCGGTGGCCGCCAGCACGTCGAAGATTGTCACGTTCGGCCCTTGCAGCCGCTTGCCGAGCACGAAAGCCAGCTCGACCTCGATGCGCGGCGCGATGAAACGCGTGAACGGGATGTCGGCGCCCTGCTCGAAGAACATGTCGTCCAGCAGCGTTCCGTAGTCCGGTTCGGTGATCTGGCTGGCCTGCTGCATCGCGCGCGAGGTGAGGCCGATCTTGTGACCCTTGACGACGCGGCCCTCGGCGATCTTGGTCTTGACCCATTCGCGCGAGATGGCGTAGCCGTCCTCAATGGTCATCTCGGGAAAGCGCTTGGAGAAATGCTCGACCTGAACGCGCGACTTCTCGCTCTCGTGAAGTTCGGCGGCGAGTTGCTGGATGACGTTCAGGGCGAGCATGGCGGGTTCTGCTGATTATTTGGTGAAGAGCGGATGCAGGTTGCTGTGCTTGCCGTCGTAGACCTGGCCGGGGCTTTCGTCGATCTGCAGTGTGATGCCGATGTATCGCCGCGCGAAGACCGGCTCGAAATGGCGCTTCGACTGGTCGAGCAGTGCATCGCCGATGCGCTTCTTCACCGCATCGGAGCGACCGGCGGCCATCCTCACATTGAGATAGACAAAGGCGTAGTCCGCCTTGCCGTCGGCCACCGCATAGTGCGCGGCAGGGTAGGCGAGGACGCGCGTGCCCCCGGTCGGATAGACCTGCTTGCCTTCCTCGTCGCGCTGCTCGAGCATCGTGTCGGCGAGCGTGCGGCACAGCGCCGACATGTCGGTCTCGGGCTCGATGTTGGGGGTGTAGAGGATCACCAGATGAGGCATGGTTCGCGCTCCTCAGGACGTGGTGGCTGTCGCTGACAGCGGCGTGACCGGGAAGATCGCATTGATCTGCCCCGTGCCCGAGCTGCCGAAGTAGGGCGTGACGATCTCTGCCGGCGCCTCGTAACTGTCCCAGCCCAGCAGGCCGAGCAGCATCGCGGTGTCGTGCATGTCGCCTTCGCCCCAGCACTTGTCGGCATACATCGGCAGCATCCCGATGAAGGTCTTCCAGTCGCCGGCCTTCCAGAGTTCGACCACGCGATGGTCGACCTGCTCCAGGAACGGGTCGTACACCTTGTGCATGAACTCCGGCGCACGGCCGTTGTCCGCGAAGTGATGGGACAGCGATCCGCTCGCGAACACCGCCACCGTGCCGTCGTAGCGCTCCTCGATGGCGCGGCGCACCGCGAGGCCGAAGCGGCCCGACTCCTGCAGGTCGTGCCAGTCGCACCAGCCGCTGATGCTGATCACCTTGTAGTGCTGGTCAGCGTTCATGTAGCGCATGGGCACCAGCGTGCCGTACTCCAGGTCGAGCGTGGTGTCGCTGTGGGCGCGGCTCTTCACGCCCATCTCGTTCGCCATGTCGCCGATCAGGTGCCCGAGTGCCGGATTGCCCGGGTACGCATAGGGCATGTTCTTGATGAAGTGCGGTAACTCGTTGCTCGTGTAGATGCCTTCGAACTTCGGGCCGCAGTTGATGTGGTATTCGCTGTTCACCTGCCAGTGGACGTCGAAGACCACGATGGTGTCGACGCCGAGCGCGCGGCAGCGGCGGTCGATTTCCTTGTGCCCGTTGATCGCCGCATCGCGGCAGCCGAAGTTCGGGCCGGGGAACTCAGACAGGTACATCGACGGCACATGTGTGATCTTGGCTGCGAGTGCGAGCTTGCCCATGGTCAGACTCCCCAGTGCGGAATGTGATGGCTGCCCATCGAGACAGCAATGTTCTTCGGCTCGCAGAAAACTTCGTAGCTCCATGTGCCGCCTTCGCGCCCCGTGCCCGAGGCCTTGGTGCCGCCGAAGGGCTGGCGCAGGTCGCGCACGTTCTGGCTGTTGACGAAGCACATACCGGCCTCGACCGCAGCGGCCACGCGATGGGCCTTGCCGATGTTCTCGGTCCACACGTAGCTCGACAGGCCATATTGAATGTCGTTCGCGAGCCGGATCGCATCCGCCTCGTCCTGGAACGGGATCAGGCAGGCGACCGGGCCGAAGATCTCGTCCTGAGCGATCTTCATGCGGTTATCGACGTCGGCGAAGACGGTCGGCAGTACGTAGTTGCCCTTCTTCACGCGGTCGGGCAGATCGGGCGCACCGAGGCCGCCACACAGCAGCGTCGCGCCTTCCTTCGGGCCGAGTTCGATGTAGCTGCGCACCTTGGCGAGATGCGCCTGCGAAATCATCGGGCCGACGATGGTCTTCTCGTCGAGCGGGTCGCCCACCACGATGCGCTTCGCGCGCTCGGCGAACTTCGCCGCGAAGTCAGCGTAGATCGACTGCTGCACCAGGATGCGCGAGCCTGCGGTGCAGCGCTCGCCGTTGTTGCTGAAGATCATGAACACGGCCGCGTCGAGCGCGCGGTCGAGGTCGGCGTCGTCGAAGATCACGAAGGGGCTCTTGCCGCCGAGCTCCATGCTGAACTTCTTCAGGCCCGCGCTCTTGACGATGCGGTTGCCGGTCGCCGTCGATCCGGTGAAGGAAATCGCCCGGACGTCGGGGTGCGCCACCAGCGGCTCGCCGGCCTCCTTGCCGTAGCCGTGCACGAGGTTCAGCACGCCGGGCGGAATGCCGGCTTCGAGCGCCAGCTCGCCGAGACGCGCGGCCGTGAGCGGCGAGAGTTCGCTCATCTTGAGCACCGCCGTGTTGCCGAAGGCGAGGCAGGGCGCGACCTTCCATGTCGCCGTCATGAAAGGCACGTTCCAGGGCGAGATCAACGCGCACACGCCGACCGGGTGGAACAGCGTGTAGTTGAGGTGCGTGGGCGTCGGGTAGGTGTGGCCGTCCACACGGGTGCACATCTCCGCGAAATAGTAGAAGTTGTCGGCCGCGCGCGGCACCAGCTGCTTGCCGGTCTGCGCGATGACCTGGCCGCAGTCGTTGGTCTCGGTCTGCGCGATCTCCGGCACGTTCTTCGCGATCAGGTCGCCGAGCTTGCGGATCAGCTTCGCGCGTTCGGGCGCGGGCATGCCGGCCCATTTCGGGAAGGCTTCCTTGGCAGCGGCCACGGCCGCATTCACTTCGGCCTCGCCGCCCGAGGCGACTTCGGCCAGCACTTCCTGCGTGGCGGGGTTGACGGTCTGGAAGTAGTCACGGCCAGCGACCGGCTTGCCGTTGATGAGGTGATCGATCTGCATGGGATTCGTCTTTGGTGATGGATGCGCCGCTCAGCCCGCGGCGATGGTGTTGACCAGCGCGCCGATCTGCGCGATCTCGGTCACGATGACGTCGCCCGGGCGGCAGTCGACCACGCCGTCAGGCGTGCCCGTCAGGATGATGTCGCCTGGCGACAGCGTCATGAAACTGCTGAAGTACTCGATCAGGAAGGGCGCGTCGAAGATCATGTCCTTCGTGTTGCCCGACTGCGTGAGCTTGCCGTTGACGGTGGTGCTGAGCGCCAGCGCCATCGGATCTGCCACGTCCTTGGCGTCGACCAGCCAGGGGCCGATCGGCGTGCAGGTGTCGCGGTTCTTCACGCGCAGGTTGGGGCGGTACCAGTTCTCCAGGTAGTCGCGTATCGCGTAGTCGTTGGCGACCGTGTAGCCGCCGATGAAGTCGTAGGCGTCGTCGCGCTTCACCTTGCGTGCGGTCTTGCCGACGACGATCACCAGCTCGCATTCGTAGTGTATGAACTGCACGTCCGCAGGGCGGCGCGTGAGCTGGCGGTGGCCGGTCAGCGTGCTCTCGCCCTTGACGAAAACCAGCGGCTCCTCGGGCGCCTTGAACTCCAGCTCCTTGGCATGGTCGGCGTAGTTGAGCCCCAGCGCGAGGATGGTGCGCGGACGCGGCACCGGTGCCAGCGGCGGCAGCCAGGTCACGACATCGGCTGCCAGCAGCCGGCCATCGGCCAGCCTCAGTCGGCCGTCGTCCTCCACGGCGTCGTGCACCGCGCCTTCGAACAGGATGCGCGCGTGCTTCATGCCTGCTCCTTCACCAGCGTGTTGACCAGCGTCTCGAAGCCTGGCGCGCTGATCTCGATGCGGTCGCCTGGGCGCGCCAGCGGGCGGCCGGCGTCGCAGCCGAGCATCAGCACTTCGCCGTGCGCAAGCGTCATGAAGTCGCCGACATCGGCCAGCAGCTGCGAGGCGCTGCGCACCGACCGTGAGAAATCGACCGACTGCTTCAACTCGCCGTTGATGCGCACTTCGAGCTTGAACTGCGCCGGGTCGGCCACCTCCTGCGCATCGCGCATCGCCGGGCCGATGCCCAGGAAGCCGTCGACGCACTTGAACTTGACCGGCGGGCGGAAGAAGCTCGCATGCGGAATCGACAGGTCGTTCATCAGCACGAAGCCTTCGACGTCGTTGTCGGCGCCGATCACCATCGCGATGGTGGCGCCGACCTCGACCGCATCGACCTTCGCCGGCACCGTGATCGCGCTGCCGTGCGGGCTCCAGGTGTTAGCGGTCTTGACGTAGAGCACCGGCGCTTTCGGGGGGGCCTTGTAGGGCGGCTGGTTCATCTGCGGCGCCAGTGCCTCGACCTCCGCGCGGAAGTTCAGCAGCACGCCGTAGACGGTGCCTTTTGGGGTGTAGGTCATGGTTGCGGTTGTTCCAGTGCGATGAGTTCGTCGAGGAGTTGGTAGAGCTGGGTCAGCTTCTCTTTGCCCATCGCCTCTTCCATCCAGCCGTAGTGCGCCTCGATGCTGGTGGACAGCTTCGTCACCAGCTTGCGGCCGCGTGCCGTGGCTTCGACCACGGTGCGGCGCTGGTCCTCGGGGTCGCGGCTTCGCGTGATGAGTTCGTCGCGCTCCATGCGCGCGAGCACACCGGTCAGGCTCGGGCCGAGGATGAAGGCCTCGCGCGCCACGCGGCCGGTTTCGACCGCGCCGTGTTCACCGAGCACGCGCAGCACGCGCCACTGCTGGTCCGACAACGCATGCTCGCGCAGGCTGGGCCGCGTGTGGCCCATCACGGCCTCGCGAGCCTGCAGCAGCAGGCGGGGCAAGTTGCGGTGGGAGAAGGGAGTGATCATGCTGCCTCAATTTATTTAATATGTTAAATGATTGATCGAAGGACGCACTTCGGGTTAACCCTTTGGCGTATGCGCCAGCGCAGGTGTGGCAGCGCATTCGAGCCTTGAGGCGCGTCCTGGCGTGAGCCGCTGAGCGCTTCCCTACACTCGACGCATGGCCAAGGAAAAAACACTCTACGTCTGCAGCGAATGCGGCGGCACCAGCCTCAAGTGGCTCGGCAAATGCCCGAGCTGCGGCGCCTGGAACACATTGATCGAGCAAGTCGGCGCTGCTGCGGGAGGGTCGTCCAACAATCGCTTCGGCACGCAGTTCGCGGCGCTGGCGGGCTCGGCCGAACTGGCGACCCTGTCGGAGATCGAGGCCACCGACATCGCGCGCACGCCAACGGGCATCGACGAACTCGACCGCGTGCTGGGCGGCGGCATCGTGGACGGCGGCGTCACGCTCATCGGCGGCGACCCCGGCATCGGCAAATCGACGCTGCTGCTGCAGGCGGTCGACGCGCTGCAGCGTGCCGGGCGCAACGCGCTCTACGTCACCGGCGAGGAAAGCGGCGCGCAGGTCGCGCTGCGCTCACGTCGACTCGGGCTGGAACACTCGCAGGTGCAAGTGCTGGCCGAGATTCAGCTGGAGAAGATCCTTGCCACGCTCGACGCCAACCGCCCGGTGATCGCGGTCATCGACTCCATCCAGACCGTCTACTCCGACCAGCTCACTTCGGCACCCGGCTCGGTCGCCCAGGTGCGCGAGTGCGCAGCGCACCTCACTCGCTTCGCCAAGGCCAGCGGCACCGCCATCGTGCTGGTTGGCCACGTCACCAAGGAGGGCGCCCTGGCCGGCCCACGCGTGCTGGAGCACATGGTCGACACGGTGCTGTACTTCGAGGGCGACACGCATTCGAGTTTTCGCCTGGTGCGGGCCATCAAGAACCGCTTTGGCGCGGTCAACGAGATCGGCGTCTTCGCGATGACGGAGCGCGGGCTCAAGGGCGTGACGAACCCGAGCGCGATCTTCCTGAGCCAGCACGCCGAGCCGGTGCCGGGCAGCGTCGTGCTGGTCACGCTCGAAGGCACGCGGCCGATGCTGGTCGAGATCCAGGCGCTGGTCGACAACGGCGGGCCCAGCCCGCGGCGCCTGTCGGTGGGGCTGGACCGTGATCGTCTCGCCATGCTGCTCGCGGTGCTGCACAGGCATGCGGGCGTGGCCTGCATGGACCAGGACGTGTTCGTCAACGCGGTGGGCGGGGTGCGGATCAGCGAGCCTGCGGCCGACCTGGCGGTGATGCTGTCGATCACGTCGAGCCTGCGCGGGAAGCCGCTGCCCAAGGGCTTCATCGCGTTCGGTGAAGTGGGGCTGGCCGGCGAGGTGCGGCCCGCGCCGCGCGGGCAGGAGCGGCTGCGCGAAGCCGCCAAGCTCGGATTCAGCGTGGCGGTAGTGCCGAAGGCGAATGCGCCGCGCAAGGGCTCGAAAGAGATCGAGGGGCTGACGATCCATGCGGTGGAGCGGATCGAGGAGGCGTTGGATATCGTGCGGCAGATGCAGTAGCGCTGGTGCGTGAGCCACGTCATCAAAGACTTGGTCGGGTTTGGAAGCCCGAACACCCTGCGGCTTCCTCGTTCGCGTCCCAATTTTTGGCGGCTCGGACGGGACGACGAAAGTCCTGCCGGTTTGTTCGTGAGAAGTTGTCCGGTCTTCCAACCCGTTCGAGCTGCCGCCTTCGTTTGGAAGCGGAGGCGGTTGCTTTTTGCAAACGACAACTTCTAGGGAGGCCCGAATATGGCCAAGTCTGCTGCTTGCGTACGACTGCGTGCAAAGTTTTCCTGACGCCTCTCTATCTCCAAGAATTCGAGGAGTTCCCCATTCAGCCTACCGAGTTGCGCGCCTTGATGGAGGTGGTCAACGCGGAGATGGTGCGGCGAATGCAGATCGTGACCGAAGCGAGCCCGTCGGTGAGTAAGGCACGTCACTGAAGCTCGAAGACAGTCTGGTCCTTGTGCGCGGTCGTGACAGACGTGGCCTGAACATTGGCTCTGCAGCGTTGCGGTCTTTCAGCCCAGTGGAAACGGACTGTCAGGCGTCGATAGGGGCGCCGCCAGCGAGAAACGTTGAATAGCGCGAGAACTGGCCCTGCCAAAACACCCACATGGCGGCGGGCCATGGTGCGAGCGCCAGCAACTGGTTCAAGTGAATCTGGACGAGAGGCACTTCAAGCGCCAAGGAGTCGGAAGGGGCCGTATCGCGCTTCAAGGACTCGGGAGTTGCGTGCATGGAAAGTCTCCTGTTGTGAGAAGGAATGCTACGCAAGCGTCTTGGACGCCGCCTTGATGTAGCTCAAAGCACGTTCTCTTCACCTCACGTGCAGTTCGCCAACGCGCCAAAACGCGAACGCGAGTCGGCGATTCACTCCGTGGCTACTCCATCGAGGCTTCGGTTCGCGGCAGCCGGCTACATCGGGCATGGCGCCTAGTATCGAGATCTGCAGCCCACCTGTGGCAAGACTGCCGGGCAAGCACTCAACAAGGCCTGGGGTGCGGTGATTCAACAGGCGGACCGGGAAGCCTCCTACCCGTTTCGAAGGGCCGCAAAGCACGCCCGCTAGCGAGGATGGCCAATCGACCGCACGCGGCTTGGAGCGGACGAGATTCGCACGATGCCGTTGGCCTGACCTCCCGAGCGGTCGGCGAAGTCGTCGTGTCCTGCCCGGTCATTGCGGTTCTTGAGGATGTCAGCGATGAAGCGCTCTTGCGCCGGCTTGCCAAGCATCACAGCCCCGAATCCCAGTAGGGCGGGTCGCCGAATGCGGCCTTGAGCGCATCGGTCATCGCCCGCAGCTTCGCCGAGGGCGATCGTCCTTCCGGATGCGCAACGTACAGAAACTCTTCCTCCGAAGGAAGCCCGATATCGATGGCAAGCAGCCTGCCGGCACGCAAAGACTCCCCGACGATGAAAGTGGGCAGCAGCGCGATGCCCAGCCCCGTCTCGCAGGCATCCCGCATCATGTCGCCGTTGTTCACGCGCAGGGCCCGCGACGCGCGCACCGACACGAGCTCGCCATCGCGCCGGAACTGCCAGTCGGCAACGCCCCGGTTCGTGTAGAACACGCCCCGGTGGCGCTGCAGATCCTCGACGCTGGAGGGCCGGCCTTGCTTCTCGATGTAGTCCGGCGAGGCGACGAGCGCCCGGCGGCTCCGGGCCAGCGTCCACGCCACCAGGCGCGAATCGACAAGCGGCCCGCTTCGGACCACGCCGTCGTAGCCTTCCGATGCGGCGTCGACTCTTCGATCATCAAGTTCGAGCGCCAACTCGATGCCGGGATGGGCCGCGATGAACGGATACAGCGCCGGGCCCAGGTGCATGCGCCCGAAGGTGACCGGCGCGGAAATTCTCAGCGGCCCGACCAGCGTGCCGCGCCGCTGCGCCAACTCTGCGGCGGCCTCCTCGACATCTCGCATGATCGCGGAGGCGCGCGCCAGGAAGGTGCTGCCGTCTTCGGTGAGCGTCAGCTTGCGCGTCGAGCGGTGCAGAAGACGAACCCCCAGCTCCTTTTCAAGGTCGGCGAGGCGCTCGCTCACGACGGACTTGGAGAGATCCAGCCGTCGCGATGCTTCGCTGATGGAGCCTGACTCCGCGACCGCCACGAAGGTGGCCAAGCCGTCCAGCTTCACCATGCCCGATCAGGTGCGGGTGATGGATGCGCCGCCATCGACCAGCGATGCCGTGCCGGTGACGAACGACGAGTCGTCCGAGGCCAGGTAGAGCACGGAGCGGGCCAGTTCCTCCGGCGTCGCCACGCGCTTGAGCGCGTGGAGGTTCGTGACGAAGGACTGCGACTCCTTGGTGTTGTTCATGCTGCGGTACATGTCGGTGTCGACGGCACCCGGCAGGATCGCATTCACGCGCACTCTTTGCGGCCCGTATTCGGCGGCAAGTGCCTGGGTAAGGCCGATGAGGCCGGCCTTGCTCGCCGCATAGGCAGCCACGCCCGGGAACGCAAAGGTGTGGCCGACGAAGGTGGAGGTGAAGATGACCGAGCCGCCGCCGTTCTCCAGCATCTGCGCGACCTGGTGCTTGGCGCCGAGGAAGGCGCCGGTCAGGTTGATCGCCAGGGTGTCGGTCCAGCCGGCTTCCGAGATCCCCGTGCTGGGGCCGCCTTCGCCGAGGGTGCCCGCGTTGTTGAAGGCGATGTCGAGGCGGCCGTAAGTCGAAACGGCCAACGCGACGAGGGCGCGCGCATAGTCTTCGGAGCGCACGTCGCCGGCGAGTGCGACGGCATGGCCTCCGGCGGCGCGAATTTCTTCGACGAGTTTTTCGAGTTCGGCTGCCCGGCGCGCGCCGACGACCAGTTTGGCGCCTTCCGCCGCGAAAAGCTTGGCGGTTGCATGGCCGATGCCGGCGCTGGCGCCGGTGATGAGAGCTACTTTTCCTTCGAGACGGTTCACGGTTCGATCCTTGGGTTGCTGATCGAGGCGATCAGATGCAGTCAGTATGGGGACCGGAAAGTGTTCGCGCTAGACGTCGAATGTCGTTTCTGGCTTCCGGAAAAACCGAACAAACGGGATTGCTTCGGTAGGTGATTGTCACTTTTGGTGAATATTTGTTCATCAAAAAGCCGGAAAGCTCTAAGATCGCGCCGTGAAACCCAAGGACGACGAAAAGCTCCGCGCCATCGCCGAGGCCACGTTCACGCTGGTCGAGCAGACCGGCCTGAGCGGCCTGACCATGGCCGCCATTGCGCGCGAGGCCGGCTTGGCCACGGGCACGCTGTACGTCTACTTCAAGTCGAAGGAAGAGTTGATGGTCGCGCTCTACGAGCAGGCCAAGACGATGACTGCCGCCAGCCTCATGCACGGCGACGACCCGAAAGCGCCGTTTCGCAGCCGCTTCCGGCACATGTGGATGAACTGGCTCGAACACCGCCTGACACACTATGCGCAGGTCGTTTTCCTGGAGCAGTACTACAACTCGCCCTGGTTCAGCGAGGAGAGCCGCAATCTCTCCGCCCGGCTCATCAAGGACTGGGTCGATCTGATCGAGTCGGCCAAGGCGCACCAGATCCTGAAGGACGTGCCCACCGTCCTGCTCATCAACAGCTTCGGCGGCTCGGTGCGCGAGACCGCCAACCTCATTCGCTCCGGCGCACTGGCCCGTACCGACGCCAACCTGTCGATGGCCTTCGGCCTCTGTTGGGACGGCATCAAGGCCTGAGTCGCTTGACCTGGGCCGGGCACAGGTCTATTGTTTGGCCGAACCGATATTCACCGAAGAAGAGAAAGCCCCACCATGACCACCCTGAACATCAACGGCAAGGACCGGCAGGTCGACGCCGATCCTTCGACCCCCATCCTCTGGGCCCTGCGCGACACGCTGGGCATGACCGGCACCAAGTTCGGCTGCGGCGCGGCGCTGTGCGGCGCCTGCACCGTGCACCTCAACGGCCAGGCGATCCGCTCGTGCGTGACGCCGATCTCCGCCGCGGCGGGCCAGAAGATCACCACCATTGAAGCGGTCACCGATGGCGGCGACAAGGTCGGCAAGGCCGTTCACGACGCCTGGGTCAAGCATGACGTGGCGCAGTGCGGCTACTGCCAGAGCGGCCAGATCATGTCGGCCACCGCCTTCCTGAAGACCATCGCGCCCGGCAAGCTGCCCAGCGAAGCCGAGATCGATTCGGCCATGGCGGGCAACATCTGCCGCTGCGGCACCTACGCGCGCATCCGCGCCGCCGTCGCCGACGCCGCCAAGACGCTGGCTTGAAGAAGGAGACCACCATGAACTTCGATCAAGCCACTTTCGAGCTGCCCGCCAACCTCCGCGTGCTGATGACGCGCATCGAGGACACCACTGAACCCAGCGGCCTGCCGCGTCGCAGCTTCCTCAAGCTCACGGCGGTGAGCGGCTTCGCGCTCGGCGTCTTCCCGATGGGCGCGCTCGCGCAGGACACGAGCGCAGCGGCCGCCAAGCCGGCAGGCCTGAAGCCGCTGCAGCAGCCGGCGGCTTTCGTGCGCATCGACCGCGACGGCACCACCACCATCACCATCAACCGGCTCGACTTCGGGCAGGGCGTGCAGACCGGATTGCCGATGATCCTGGCGGAAGAACTCGACGCCGACTGGTCCAAGGTCCGAAGCGTTCACGGCACCAACGACCCGGCTTATGTCGACCCTGCCTTCGGCATGCACATCACGGGCGGCTCGGGTTCGATCAAGAACTCGTACACGCAATACCGCGAACTCGGCGCCCGCACCCGCGCCATGCTGGTCAGCGCGGCGGCGGCACAGTGGAAGGTGGATGCCGCGACGCTGCAAACGCGCAGTGGCGTCGTCATCGGCCCCGGCGGCAAGCAGCTCGGCTACGGCGAACTGGCCGAAGCGGCAATGAAGCTGCCCGTGCCCGAGACCGTCAAGCTCAAGGACCCGAAGGACTTCCGCCTCATCGGCAAGCCCACCGGACGGCTCGACGCGCAGGCCAAGTCCAGCGGCCAGCAGAACTACGGCATCGACATGCGCCTGCCCGGCATGCTGACCGCCGTCGTGTCCCATCCGCCGGTGTTCGGCGCCAAGCTCAAGTCGGTGGACGACAGCGCCGCGAAGGCGATCAAGGGCGTCAAGGCCGTGCTGCGTGTACCGCTGGACCGCGGCGCCGAAGGCGTGGCCGTGGTCGCCGACGGCTACTGGGCCGCCAAACAGGGCCGCGATGCGCTCAGGCTCGAATGGGACAACAGCGGCGTCGAGAAGGTCGACAGCGAGAAGCAGCTCGCGCAATACCGCGAACTCGCGAAGCGGCCGGGCAAGCGCAAGTACGACGCCGACGTCTCGAAGCTCGCCGGAGCCCCGCACAAGATCGAGGCCGAGTTCGTCTTCCCCTACCTCGCGCACGCGCCGATGGAGCCGCTCAACTGCACCGTCAGCTTGGCCGGAGGCAAGGCGGAAGTGTGGACGGGCACGCAGATGCCGGGCATCGACGGCATGGCCGCCGCCAAGGTGCTGGGTGTGCCGCCGGAGAACGTCAAGGTCCACGTGCTGATGGCGGGCGGCGGCTTCGGCCGTCGCGGCCTGCTGACCAGCGACTACGTGGCCGAGGCCTGCGGCGTCGTCAAGGCCGCGCAGGCCGCGGGCATTGCCGCGCCGATCCGCACGCTGTGGAGCCGCGAGGACGACATCAAGGGCGGCTACTACCGCCCCATGCACCTTCACACCGCGAAGCTCGGCTTCGACGCGCAGGGCAAGGTCACCGGCTGGGACCACGTCATCGTCGGCCAGTCGCTGCTGATGGGCAGCATGTTCGAGCCGATGATGGTCAAGGACGGCATCGACGCCACCGCCGTCGAAGGCATGAAGGAGCCCTACGACGTGCCGATGCGGCTCACGGTGCATCACCCCAAGCTCAACGTGCCGGTGCTCTGGTGGCGCAGCGTGGGCTCGACCCACACCGCGTTCGTCATGGAAACGCTGCTCGACGAGATCGCCCGTACTACGAAGCAAGATCCGGTCGCCTACCGCATGAAGCTCATCGGCGACCAGCACCCGCGCCACAAGGCGGCACTGCAACTGGCGGTGGACAAGTCCGGCTACGGCAAGAAGAAGCTCGGAGCGGGACGCGCCTGGGGCGTGGCGGTGCACGAATCCTTCAACTCGGTGGTGGCGTATGTCGTCGAAGCCTCGGTGAAGGACGGCACGCCCATCCTTCACAACGTGACGGCGGGCGTGCACTGCAATCTCGTGGTCAACCCGAAGAGCGTGGAGGCGCAAGTGCAGGGCGGCGCGGTGATGGGGCTGTCGATGTGCCTGCCCGGCGCGGCGATCACGCTGAAGGATGGGGTGGTGCAGCAGAGCAACTTCGGTGACTTCGTCGTGCCGCGCATGACCGACATGCCGCAGATTGCGGTGCACATCGTGCCGAGTGCCGATGCGCCTACCGGCATGGGTGAGCCAGGGCTTCCGCCGCTGGCGCCGGCGTTTGCGAATGCGGTGGCGGCGATCACTGGGAAGGCGGTGCGGGAGTTGCCTTTCAAGTTGGGTTGAAGGGTTAATTTCGGCCGCCAGTTGCAAATAGCGCTGGCATACTGCGGAAGTCACGTCGACAAAGGACGTGATCGGGTTTGGAAGCCCGCAGCAATGTTTTTCGGCGGAAGCCGCAGATACCTTCACTGGGCCTGCGGCTTCCTCGTTCGTGCTCCATTTACTGGCGGCTCGAACGGGAGGGCGCAAGTCCTGCCGGTTTCTTGAAAAAGGTTGCCCGGTCTTCCAACCCGTTCGAGCTGCCGCCACTGTTTGGAAGCGGGGGCGGCGGTTTCAGCAAACCGCAACCTCAGGGAGGCCAACATGGCCAAGTCAGATCGCGCGCTCGCGAGTGCATCCAGCGATTCCAAGTCCAAACGGCGCGAAGCCGTCAGACGCCGACCGGCAACAAGTCCCGCGCCTATGAAGTCAACCAAAAACAAGTCCGCCAGTGACGCAGTGCTACTCGTGGAAGACGAGTTCAACAATCTACGCGCGGCACATCGTGCGTATGACTGCGTGCAAAGCTTTTTGACGCCTCTCTACCTCCAGGAGTTAGAGGAGTTCCCCATTCAGCCCACGAGTTGCGCGCCTTGATGGAGGTGGTCAACGCGGAGATGGTGCGGCGCATGCAGATCGTGACCGAAGCGATTCAGTCAGTGCGCAAGGCGCTCCACTGAGTCCCACAGAAACCGGCCAGCGGCGCGCGCTGCGCGAAGTGCTCGCTGGTTCGCCAATTCAAGGAGCGAATGCACAATCTGGACTTCGAAAGGACGCAAGAACCTCCGATGGCCACAAGACCCACCACAGCAGCCGAGGCTCGCGCCTTGGGCCTCACGCGCTATTGGCCCGTGGAAGCTTGCCGCAACGGGCACGAAGGCGCATGGCGCAACGTAAACAATGGCGCGTGCAATGCCTGCAAGAACGAGGCAGCTGAGCGATTCCATGCCCGCAGACGTGGCGAGGATGCGCCTATTCGCGCGCGGCGGGACGGGCCCACTGGTACATTGCCAATGCCGGTTGCGCAGCCAGCGCCACCAATCCTCACGATCTCGGCGCCGCCTTTGCGCATGCGAGGAGACATCGTTGCCCGCGCGGTCGGTCGCTATGTCGCGCAGGGCGACGGCATGGCGCTGCAGTTGACAGAGAACTGCAACAAGGCTGTCTATGCGCTCACCGTCGAGGAAGAGGTGATGTACCTCGGAGTGACGCAAAGCGACTTGAAGGTGCGAACGCGCTACTACGCCAAGCCAGAGAAGGACAAGGCCGAGTCGCTCACTTACACCAACTGGAAGATCCACAGGCTCATTCGCGCCGAGATAGAGGCCGGGCATGAGGTTCTTCTGCGCGTCATTGACGTGCCATGGGCTACGTTCCAGGGGCTGGACTACTGGCCGGGCGTCGGCATCGAGCACGCGCTCATCGACGAGATGTGTCCGCCGTGGAATGGCGAGTCGAACCAGGCAACACGCAAAATGCGCCGGGCAGCACGTCTGCAGGAAGCGCAGCGCAGTGGAGGTTGAAAGCGTTCAGCGCGCGCGACCACAAGTCGTAGGTCCAACAACAAGGCAATGTTGCATGACCGCAATCAGCACCACAGCGTGAATTCACCGCGTAGCGTGAAGGGCAGCAATCGCCGCCTTCCGGACACCATGGAACTCCGCATGCAAGTACCCCACTCGAACGCGGGAAATATTGCACAGTTCCGTCACTGCTGATCACGTCTCGAATACCCGGCAAAGTTCAGTGCGCCATGATGCAAAGCTGACTACCAGAAACCCTCCATGGCCGTCCTGCTCCCAGCCCTCAGCACCTGCGTCGCCCGCATGACCTCCGGCGAGCGCCGCCTCGCCGAGCGCCTGCAGCAGAAGCTCGACGAGGACTACCTGCTGTGGTTCGACGTACCCATCGGCCCCAAGCAGTGCCATCCCGACTTCGTCGTCCTGCACCCGCGCCGTGGCCTGCTGATTCTGGAGACCAAGGACTGGCGTCTCGACACCATCCAGAAGGCCAGCCGGGGCGACTGGGTGATCGCGCCCGACGGCGTGCCCAAGAGCGTGCCCAACCCCATCGAGCAGGCGCGCCACCAGACGCTGCAGGTGGTCGATGCCCTCAAGCGCGACGCGCAACTGATCGTTCACGAAGGCAAGTGGCAAGGCATGCTCACCTTTCCGTGGAGCTACGGCGTTGTCTTCACGCGCATCACCCGCAAGCAGTTTGAAGCGGCCGGGCTCGCGAGCGCGATCGAGCCGCACCGCGTGATCTGCTCCGACGAGATGCTGGAGGACGTCGAGCCCGAGGCCTTCCAGAGCCGGCTGTGGGACATGTTCCCGCAGCTCATGCGCGGCACGCTGTCGCTGCCCCAGATCGACCGCGTGCGGTGGAACCTGTTTCCCGAAGTGCGCGTGGCCGAGCAGGGCTTGCTCTTCTCTTCTTCTCCTTTCGACGATGCGGATGAAGCGGCGTCCATCCCCGACTTCCTGCGCGTGATGGATCTGCAGCAGGAGCAATTGGCGCGCAGCCTCGGCGAAGGCCACCGCGTGATCCACGGCGTGGCCGGTTCGGGCAAGACCATGATCCTGGGCTACCGCGCGGAGTACCTGGCCAAGGCCGCGACCGACGCGGCCAAGCCGGTGCTCGTCCTTTGCTACAACGAGCCGCTGGCGGTCAAGCTGCAGGCCGTGATGCGGGCCAAGTTACTGGGGCAGCGCGTGCATGTGCGGCACTTCCACAAGTGGTGCCGCGACCAGCTGGTGGCTTTTGGTCAGCCCTTGCCGCGCAACGACCAGCCCGTGGGCGCCATGATGGAACAGATGGTGCACAACGTGATCGTCGGCGTCGAGCGGCGCATGATCCCCTCGGGCCAGTACCTAGCAGTGCTGGTCGACGAGGGCCACGATTTCGCGCCCGAATGGCTCAAGCTGGTCACGCAGATGGTCGACCCGACCACCAACAGCCTGCTGCTGCTGTACGACGATGCGCAGAGCATCTACGACAAGCGGCGCGGCAAGCCTTTCAGTTTCAAGAGCGTCGGCGTGCAGGCGCAGGGCCGCACCACCATCCTGAAGATCAACTACCGCAACACGCGGCAGATCCTGCAGAGTGCCAGTGCGATGGCGACGGAACTGCTGCGCCCGCAGGAAAAGGACGATGACGGCATCCCGCTGCTGCACCCCGTAAGCTGCGGCCGCGACGGCGCAGAGCCGATCGTCATCGACCTGCCGACCCCGCGCGAGCAAGCCGACCGCATCGCGGACCTGATGGCCAGCGCCCACAACGAAGGCTATGCCTGGGGCGACATGGCGGTGCTGTGCCGAAGCTGGGCGCTGATGGACGAATGCGCGCGGGCATTGAGCCGCCGCAGGTTGCCGCACAAGGTGCGCAAGGGCACGAACGACTTCGATCCCCTGGCCGACAACATCAAGGTGATGACCCTGCATGCGAGCAAGGGGCTGGAGTTTCCGGTCGTCGCGGTGATGGGGGCGCGGCAGGCCGTGGCGGGCGGGGCGGCCAGTGCCGCAGAGGGGAGCGATCCGCTGGAGGAGATGCGCTTGTTCTACGTCGGTGCCACACGGGCGACGGCGCGGCTTATCGTGGCCAACGCGGTGTCGCCTTGACCAAGACCTACTTGCTGATCGTTCTGCAGAACCGGAAGCCGTCGCCGGATCGCGTCGCGTCGTGGATAGGGGCGGAGGGCGAGGCCTGGATCTTCTTCGGCGAGCAGGAGATCAGCATGCTTCCGAAGTACCAGGAGCTGGGCGGGCAGGTGTCCATCGTCGACATTTCCAGGCCGGGCAAGAACTCGCTCGATTTCCATCTTGTGCTCTATCTCGGTTACCTCGTTGGTCGGCGTGAGAGCAACGCGCGATTCATGATCGTCGCCGGCGACGGTGACTATGACCCTGCGGTCGCGCATGCACGGTCGAAGGGGGTCAAGGTCGAGCGTGTGGACAGCCTGGATGTCGTTCCCGTAGCGGTCGCACCTTCACCTAAGAGCGGACCCAAGGGCGGAAAGCAGAGGTCCGTGGACGTCGCGTGCGATGGCATCCTGAAGGACATCCGCGGGTCCAGCAGGCCGCGAACCCTTGCAACCTTGAAGACACGCATCCAGTCGCGCATTGGCCAGCAGCCGGAGGCCGACAAGGTGGCTGCCGTGATCGCCAAACTGGAGGCCATGGAGGTGATCAAGGTTGTCGATGGCGCCCTGAACTACGTTCGCGTTGCGGTGGATTCCAAGGTCGCTTGAGAGCCGACCAACATTAGGGTAGAGCCGTGCGCCGACTTGGCCGATTCGTCTCGCAAATGGTCAAATGACGACGCTGCTGCGGAGGCGAAGTCGATATGGATGCCTTGTCCGAGGTCTTGAAGGTCCTGCAGTTCAACAGCGCGATCTTCTTCAATGCCAGATTCACCGCGCCCTGGTGCTTTGCTTCACCGGAAGCGGAGACCGTGGCGAGGCAGGTCAACGCAGGATCCGAGCGCCTGCTTTTCTACCATTTCTTCGTGGATGGTTCGTGCACCGTGAAGCTCGACGGCATGCCGTCGCTTCACCTGCAAGCCGGCGACATCATCCTGTTTCCGCATGGCGATGCCCACACGATGGCTTCGTCCGGAATGGACGAGCCCGGGCCGCTGCTCGATGTTCGGGGGCTGTTGCGAGAGAGGCCCGACGAACTGCAATTGGGCGGCGGCGGCGAGCCGACGCGCTTCATCTGCGGCTATCTGTCGTGCGATCCCATCCTGTGCCGGCCGGTCCTGGCGACGCTGCCCAGGGTGCTGACGGTCAGCCTCCGAAGGGACGAAAAGACCGATTGGGTGGAGCGTTCGTTCGTCTACGCGGTGGCGGAGGCCGCTTCCACGCAACCCGGTGGCGAAGGCGTGCTGGCGAAGTTGTCCGAGGTGCTGGTGGTCGAGACATTGCGCCGGTACATCTCCCAGATGTCCGAGGGCCAGACCGGTTGGCTCGCGGGCTTGCGCGATCGCGTCGTCGGCAAGTCCCTCGCGCTCATGCACGAGAACCCGGCGCATCCATGGACACTCGAAAGCCTTGCGCGCGAGGCCGGAACATCGCGTTCGGTTCTCGCCGAGAAATTCACCCACTACGTTGGGCAGCCGCCCATCCAGTATCTCGGCAAGTGGCGCATGGCGCTCGCGTCGAACCTGTTGCGGCGCAGCGCCTTGAGCATGATGCACATCGCGCTGGAAGTCGGCTATGAAACCGATACCGCCTTCAGCCGCGCCTTCAAGCGCGAGTTCGGCATGCCCCCGGCATCCTGGCGCCGCGAGCACAGCCTCCAGAGTCCGCCTGAGTTCAATGACGGAAAGCGATCAATGCAATCAGCGCACAGAAGCTGAGGAACTGAACGAAGAAGAGCGCGAAGCGCACCGACACGACGCGATCCGTCTGCGCGAAGCAGACGTGGACCAGCGACTGGGGGATCCGCGCCGCCAGGATGACCACGCACAGCGCGTCCACCGCGGGATCGGCGATGCCGAAGACGCGTAACGCAAAAACCAGCACAGCGAACACCGGCAGGTTCTCGACGCAGTTTGCGTGTGCCCGCATCGCGCGCCGGTACCAGTCCTGGCCCTCGACCTGGTCGGCCCGGAATTCACTCATTCCCGCCCGACCACTGAAAACCCGGCTCAACCGGTAGGCGCCCACGGTGGTGAGCAGGAGAACGAGGGTCCAGGCGGCGAAACCCAGCAGCATCAACTCGGGCAGCATGATCTCGGTCTCCTGGTGCGCACCACCGTGGGCAAGGCGATTCCCTACTGGAGGGTCGCCATGGGCGAGCGGTCGGGCATCGCATAGAGCAGGGGCTGGAGCGCATTCGTCACCCGGGCAGTCTGCGTGTCATCGAGAACGCCGAAGAGGATCTTCTGGAAGCGCGGCCCCATCACGCCCGACACGATGTACTGCCAGCGATACGCCTTCAGGATGCCCTCGCCGATGGCGTTGCGTTCCGCATAGGCGTAGCGCCTGCCCGCGATCGATTCGAAGTAGGTCGCATCGGCGCGCGCCTGAGCCTGGAGAATGCCGTCGACCGCCACGACCAGGTCGATCAGGTCGCCGACGGCCGCGTCGCGCTCGGCGGTGTTCAGGCGTGCGTCCTCGCGGAGGAACTCGAGCTCGTCCAGCACCGCATGCTGCGACTCCTCCTTCCAGTGAGCCAGGAAGACGTCCTTCCACAGCTCGCACAGGTCGTCCCGCGGCTCGATGCTGGCGCGATAGTGGGCCAGCGTGAAAAGCTCGATGTCCAGCGTGAGCGCAAGGACCGACCAATTGCTCTTGCTCAGCACGGCGGTTGCGACGGCGTTGGGTTCGGCCGTTGCCATGTAGCCCGCCGGCATGTCGGCGGCCATCATCGCTTCCATGCGCCGGAACAGCTCCTGGTGCTTCAGCTCCTCGTCGGCCATGCGGACCAGGGCCTCCAGGGCCACCTGGTCCCCGAGCGCGTGCTGCCGGCTGATCTCGAGCATCTTGGCGCCGATGAATCGCTCCACCAGCCCGAAGATGTAGGCGTAGCTTCGACCCTGCACCTGGCTCAGCAGGCGCTGGTCGTCGGACGTCAGGAAATCCAACTCGTTCACCAGTGACAGGCCGGCCGGCAGGAAGGTCTTGTCGAGATCGAATCGCCGGTGGCGGATGACGTCGATGTCGATATCCCAGCGGATGCGTTTGGAATTCGCGATGACCTTCGAGTACTGGTTCGCGGAGGGAGCGCTGTGCATGATGGCCTCTTTCGATGTTCGTTGAAGGAGTGGTCATGATCGAAGCGGGAGGCGAATCGAGTCGGGCCATGCGTCCGCGAATCTTGCCCGGTGATCCGATTCACAATGGTCCCGCAAGGAGCCCACCATGTCCAAACTTCGCGTCCAAAGCTTCGGCGTCTCCCTCGACGGCTACGGCGCCGGCCCGAATCAAGGTCTCCAGAACCCGCTCGGCGTCCGCGGCATCGAGCTGATGGATTGGTTCGTCCACACCCGCCTTTGGCGCAACATGTACGGCCAGGGCGAGGCCGAGACGGGCGTCGACAACCGCATGGCGGAGCAGGGCTTCGACGGCATTGGCGCCTGGATCCTTGGGCGCAACATGTTCGGCCCGGTTCGTGGCCCGTGGCCGGACGAGAGCTGGAAGGGCTGGTGGGGCGACGAGCCTCCGTATCACACCCCCGTGTTCGTGCTCACGCACCATGCGCGTGCGCCGCTGGCGATGGCCGGCGGGACGGAGTTCCGCTTCGTCACCGAAGGCATACATGCAGCCCTGGAGCAGGCGAAGGCAGCGGCGGGTGGCGGCGACGTGCGCCTCGGCGGTGGTGTGTCGACGGTGCGTCAGTACCTGAGCGCGGGGCTGATCGACGAACTGCATCTGGCCGTGCGGCCCGTGCTGCTCGGGGCAGGGGAGCATCTCTTCCAGGGGCTCGACCTGCCGGCCTTGGGCTACGAATGCGGGGAGAGCGTTGCCGGCGAACGCGCGACGCACGTGTTCTTGCGCAGGCGTCCGTGAGCGGACGGGCGCCGAGCGACAATCCGCTCATGAATTTTGGAAGAATCCTCGTCCCCGTCGGCGGACTGATCCTGCTCGGCGTGGCCTACCGCAGCTACGGCTGGGCCGGCGTGGCGCTTGTCGGCGGCGCGATCGTCATGTTCCTGCTGCTGCATTTCAACCGCGCGATGCAAGTGTTGAAGCGTGCCGCCGACAGGCCCATGGGCACCGTCGCGAGCGCGGTGATGCTCAATGCCAAGTTGAAGCCCAAGGTCAATCTGCTGCACGTGGTCGCCATGACGCGCGCGCTCGGCGAGCTTCGCACGCCCGAGAACACGCAACCCGAAGTCTTCCGCTGGACCGATGCCGGCGGCTCGTGGGTCGATGCGACTTTCGTCGGCGGAAAGCTCACCGAGTGGACGCTGGTGCGGCCTCAGCAGCCCGAGGACGACGCACCCCGGACCGATGAGTCGAGCGCCGACGCCATCAAACCGGGTGCGACCGACGCGTTGCGGCCTCCGGTCTAGAACGGCGCCGATTCGTCGGCCAACGCCTCTTCGGCATCGGACTTCGGCTGCGCGGCTGCCGCAGCGGCAGGCGTCGCATCGGCCGATGCCGTGCCCAGGCGCATTTCGCCGCCCAGCGCTTCCAGCAGTTCCGGCACGAGCTGGCCCAGTTCGCCGGTCGCGATCGCGGCATCCGCGTCGAAGTTGTCTTCCTTGCCGCCTGAAGAAGAAGCCGGCGCGTCGTCCAGCGTGCCTTCGAGGAACACGATCTTGCGGATCTGCAGGCCTTCGGTCAGTTCGAAGGACACGCGGTCGTCCCACGTCATGGCGAGGCGGGTCGGGCGCTTGCCGTCGGCGATGTGCTGGCGCACCTCCTCGATGTCGAGAGGGTGCTTGGCGTAGCGCACCACGGCCTTCGATTCGTCGCTGGCCTTGAGTTCGCATTCGCGGTCGATGGTGAAGCCGGCGGGCGGCTCCTGGCTCGACAGCCACTCCGACATGGCGACGGCCGGCTCGACCTGGGTATTGACGAGCGAGACGGCAAAGCCGTCGAGCGCCTTCACCAGGTTGGTGACGACTTCGTCGGCGCGTGCCGCGTTGCTGGAGTTGACGACGAGCCGGCGTGCGGCCGGGTCGATCCACACCGCGACGCGCGCGTGGCGGGTGAAGGCCAAGGGCAGCAGTTCGAGGGTGATGTCCTCCTTGAGCTCCTTCTTTTCCTTCTTGCCGGGCTTGCGGCCCGTGGTGGCCTCGATCTGCGCGGCGCGTTCGTCGACCTTGCGGCGCACGACAGAGGCCGGCAGGGCCTTGGTCTCGACCATGAATTCGAGCAGCCACTGGCCGCCGATGGATTCGGCGAGCGGGCCGTGCTCCTGGCCGCGCGGTTCGACCCAGCCGGCGGACTTTTCCTGCGAGGGGCTGCATGGGACGAAGCGCTGCGTGCCGAGGCCCTGCTCGACCTGGTCGAGCGACTGCGACCACGTCGCTTCGATGCGGTAGACGATGACGTTCTTGAAGACGGACACTGAAACCCTTTGATGGCTGATTGGCAAAGCTGTGCATTGTCGGTGCGGCGGAAACGGGCGCCGCCGTAAAATCGAAAGCTTTTGCGACATACCAACGCCTGAGGACCAAGAACATGAGCGCGCTGCCCCCCGCACTGGACGATCGTGACGGCAAGATCTGGATGGATGGTGATCTCGTGGACTGGCGCGAAGCCAAGATCCACGTGCTGACCCACACGCTGCACTACGGCTGCGGCGTTTTCGAGGGCGTCCGCGCCTACAACACGGTCAATGGCACCGCGATCTTCCGGCTGGCGGAGCACACCGAGCGGCTCTTCAACAGCGCCAAGATCCTGCGCATGAAGATCCCGTTCTCGCCCGAGCAGCTCAACGAGGCGCAGAAACAGGTGGTGCGCGAGAACAAGCTCGACAGCTGCTACCTGCGCCCGCTGGTGTGGATCGGCTCCGAGAAGCTCGGCGTCAGCCCCAAGGGCAACAAGATTCACGCGATGGTCGCTGCCTGGTCCTGGGGCGCCTACCTCGGCGATGAAGGCATGAAGCGCGGCATCCGCGTCAAGACATCGAGTTTCACGCGCCATCACGTCAACATCACGATGACGCAGGCCAAGGCGGTGAGCAACTACAGCAACTCGATCCTCGCAAACATGGAAGCGCTGGACGACGGCTACGACGAGGCCCTGCTGCTCGATTCGAGCGGTTTCGTCTCCGAAGGCGCGGGCGAGAACGTGTTCGTGGTCAAGGGCGGCGTGGTCTACACGCCCGACCTCTCGGCCGGCGCGCTCAACGGCATCACGCGCAACACCATCCTGCACATCTGCAAGGACCTCGGCATCGAAGTCGTGCAGAAGCGCATCACGCGCGACGAGATCTACATCGCCGACGAAGCCTTCTTCACCGGCACGGCGGCCGAAGTCACGCCGATCCGCGAACTCGACCGCGTCGAGATCGGCATCGGATCGCGCGGCCCCGTCACCGAGAAGATCCAGAACGCGTTCTTCGACATCGTGAACGGACGCAATCCCAAGTACGCCCACTGGCTCACGAAGGTCTGAAGGCCATGTCTAAATCCGTCATCGAACTGCTCGCCAAGGACCTGAACGACCAGGGCGGCGTTTTCTGTCCGAACCTCAAGGCCGACATGCCGTTGTGGAGCGCGCACCCGAAGGTCTATCTGGACGTGGCGCGCACCGGCGAAGCCAAGTGCCCGTATTGCGGCACTGTGTACCGCCTCAAAGCGGGCGAGGCGGTGGGTCACCACCACTGAGAACGCGCACTTCGCGGCGCGGCACTAGGCCGCGCCACGAGTCGCCCGGCTCCTGCGCCAGCCGCAGGTAGACCATCCCCACCCACAGGATCGCGAGCCCGATCTGTGCGTCGCGCAGCGCGGAGTTCACCATGGTGGCGATCAGCACGATCAGCGTCGCGACGAACGCGTAGCGCCCGGCCATGTCGTCCCGCTTCCACGCCACCCAGACGCTCACGAGGATGATCGCCAGCAGGCTGAGCGCGCCGGGTACGCCGCTCTGTGCGCCCATCCACAGGAAGTCGTTGTGCGGCATGTTCTTGTAGTCCAGCAGCTTCGGCCCGCGCAGGTGCCACTGCTCGGTCCAGCCGCCGATGCCCCAGCCCGCGAAGGGCCTGTCGATGATCATCCGGGCGGTGTCGCGGTACATGTAATAGCGCACCACCCAACTGGCTTCCGAGATCTCGCCCGCCTGCGCCGCCTCGATCTCCTGGATGCCGACCGTGAACTTCTGCTGCACCACGGGTGAGTTCCACAGCCCGGCCGCGGCGACCACGCCACCCACCATCAGCACCACCGCCAGCACCTTGAGTTGCCGGCGCCATTGGTGCACACAGGCGGCGGGGATCGCGAGCAGCAGCGCCAGCAGCGAGGTGCGCGAGGGCAGCGTGAAGGTGATGATCGCGATCACCACCGGAATCAGCGCGAAGGCCGCGATGGCCCGCCCGGGGCGATGCTCGGAGAGCTCCTTGAGGCCGTACACCGCGGCGGTCGCGGCCATGATGGTGAACAGCAGCGCATTGCTGATCGACTTGTTGCCGATCAGGATCAGCACGCCGCGCCACGGCTCCAGCATCGGGAAGCCGACCGTGTAGTACAGCGCGATCATGACGATGTTGACGAGCCCCATGATCCAGAAACCGCGCACGGCCCAGATCGCCTCATCGCGCGTGAGCGCCAGCGCCATCAGCACGGTCGCCGCGATCCGCAGCCCGTGGAACAGGTTCGACCCCGTCTCGGGGTAGTAGGGGCCGAGCGCTAGGATGACCAGCGTCCACGCTACATAGGCCACGACGGGCCACCACATCGGGTTGTTGCGCAGGCGGATGGCCCGCTCGCGCCAACCGCCGGAAGCCACCAGCGTGATCAGCATCAGCACGGCTGCAAAGTACGTGACGCCGACCGGCATGAACACCGTCAGCCCCCAAAACATAGCCGCAGGGCTGACAAGGTTCGATCTCGACATGGCCGGAATTTTAGTGGCGCGCCCCGCGGTGTTCCGTTCGTGGAACACCGCGGGGAGGGCGTCAGTGCGGCAATGTGATGACGAAGCTCGCACCGCCGCCGGCTCGGTCTTCGCAGCGCACGCTGCCGCCGTGACGTTCGGTAATCGACTTCACCAGCGCCAGGCCGAGGCCCACGCCGCCGTTGCGTTCGCTTGCGCCGGGCAGGCGATAGAAGGGCTCGAAGATGCGATCGCGCAGTGCGGCGGGGACGCCGGGCCCACGGTCGCTCACGCGGATCTCCGCGGCGCCCCCGCGGCTCGCCAGTTCCACGCTGGTTTCACCCGCACCGTAGCGGCGCGCGTTCTCCAGCAGGTTGCGAATCGCGCGCCGCAGCAGGCGCGGCACACCGCGCACGGTCAACGCGTCGCTGTGGGTGCCTTCGCTGACTTCCAGGTCGGCATCGACACGCGCGCACTCCTCGGCCGCCAGGCCCGTGAGGTCGACAGTCTCGACCGTGCCCATGTCGGCTTCCTTCGCGTCCAGCCGGCTCGCGAGCAGGATCTCGTCGATCAGTTGGTCGAGCTCGCCGATGTTGCGCGAGATCTCCTCGCGCGCGCCGGGGCTGGGCCGGTCGCCCATCAGCTCCAGGCCCATGCGGATGCGCGTGAGCGGGGAGCGCAGTTCGTGCGAGGCATTGGCGAGCAGCGACTTGTGCGATTGCACCAGCTCCTCGATGCGCGCCGCCGCGGCGTTGAAGCCGTTGGAGAGATCTGCCACTTCGTCCTGACCCTCTTCAGCGACGCGCGCCGACAGGTCGCCCTCGCCCCAGCGCTGCACGCCCCGCTGCAGGGCTTCGAGCCGCTTGGTCAGCCGGCGCACGATCGGATAGACGCCCAGCGCGACGGCGACGCCCACGAGCGCCACCATCCAGCCCAGCCCGAAGGGCGTGCGCCAGGGCGCCATGCCGCCGCCCGGCGGACGTTCGCGCGGCGCCACCTGCAGCGAGAGGGAGCGTCCATCGTTCAGCGTGACGTCGAATTCAAGGCCCTGGCCCGGCACGCGCATCGCCTTGCCGTGGCCGATCGGCTGGTCCTTGCCGTCGAGCACGACCACTTCGCGCGGCACGGGGGCCAGTCGCTCCCGCTCGTTCTCGGCGGCTTCGCGCACGATCCAGTTGGCCGTCAACGTGAGGATGAAGACGCCCGCGACCACCGCCAGCCAGATGCGGACATAGAGGTGCCGCCTGTAGAGCTTGAGGAGCATCGCGTCAGTCTTGCTGCTTGGCGAACACGTAGCCCACGCCGCGCACCGTCAGGATGCGCTTGGGGTTCTTGGCGTCGACCTCGATCGCGGCGCGGATGCGACCCATGTGAACGTCGATCGAGCGGTCGAAGGCTTCGAGCTCGCGGCCGCGCACGGCTTCCATGATCTGGTCGCGCGTGAGCACGCGGCCGGCGCGTTCGGCCATCGCGACCAGCAGGTCGAACTGGTAGGAGGTCAGGTCCGCCGGCTCGCCGCCGACGGTGACCGTGCGCGCGTTGCGGTCGATTTCCAGCGATCCGAAGCGCAGCACGGACGGCGCGCTCGCATCGGCCGCGGTCTCGCCGCGCCGGCGCAGCACCGCGCGAATGCGGGCGAGCAACTCGCGCGGCTCGAAAGGCTTGGGCAGGTAGTCGTCAGCGCCGATTTCGAGACCGATGATGCGGTCCATCGGGTCGCCCTTGGCGGTGAGCATCAGCACCGACACCTTGGCGAGGCCATTGGGCAGCGCGCGGATACGGCGGCAGACCTCCAGGCCGTCGGTGTCCGGCAGCATCAGGTCGAGGATGACGAGGTCGGGCGAACGCTGTTGCAGCTGCTCCAGCCCGCTGGCGCCATCGGCCGCGTGGGTGAAGCCGAAGCCGGATTGCGTCAGGTATTCGCCGACCATCTGCGCGAGGCGGATGTCGTCTTCGATCATCAGGAGTTGGGGGGTGCTCATGGGTTGTCCTTCGCGTTGAGCGCAGCGTATGGAGGTTCTCCCCGCGGCGCCAAGCAGGCTTGAACGCTACGTAAAGTTGGGTAAACGTCACCGTTGCCTTTTTTTTTATCCCGGCTCGAAAAGCATGGTTTCGCGCTGGGCGTCTGGATGGGGCTGGGCTGCCTTTTCGGCCAGCACGGCGCCAAGTTCGCCGGCCGCCAGCGTGGGATTGTCGTGCCTCGCGCGTTCGAGGATTTCCACCGCCAGCGCGCGCAGCCTTTCCGCCGAAGCCCGCATGCGGGCCTTGAAGGCGTCGTCGTCGAGCCGGTCATTCAGGCTGCGATTGAGTTCGGCAAACCAGGGCAGGGCCGCCTGGTCGAGCATCACCGGCCGGTTGCGCCGGCGGCTGACGCCGGACCACGCGCGCAGAAAGTCCTGCACCGCGAAGTTGAGGCGCTGGCAATCCTGCAGCTCCTCGCGCAGGCTGCCCAGCACCGCCAGGTCGGTGAGCCGCTGCTGGAAGAAGATCTGCGACAGCACGCCCCAGTAGTAGGTGTAATCCCAGATCACCTTGATCGGCAGCACCTCCGGATCGCCGAAGAGCTGGTACTGGTCGGTGTAGAGCGCGAGCGTGCTTTCGTAGAACGAGTGGTAGATCTGGTCGTAGAGCTGCGCCCGCGCCTCCAGGGCGTGTCCGGCGCGGTCGTGCGCGATCAGGTCGGTGATGTAGGTATTCCCCACCGCGATGAAATCGCTGCCCGGCGAGTAGAAGGGATCGAGGAAAAGTCCCGCCTCCCCGGTCAGTGCCCAGCGCTGGCCCGAGAACACCTGCTTGCACCCGTACGAGAAGTCGCGGAAGAAAGCAAAGTCCTGCAGCAGGTGGCGCTTGCCATCGAGGTCATCGTAGAGGCGAGGCTGCCAGGTCCGGAACCACTGCATCGCCTTGTCGAAGGTGTCCATCGTGTCGAGCGGGTGCAGGCGCGGGTCGGCCACGATACCGACCGAATGCGACCCCGACGCGAGCGGAATCAGCCAGACCCAGTAGCCCGCGCCGACCAGGTGATTGGTCGAGAGCCAGCGCGCCCGGGGCTCGCAGCGCGCGCGCCATGCCGGGTCGTCGGACCAGTCGTCGATGGTGATGCGCTCGCTGACCCGGAACCACACCGCGTTGCAGTGATGCGCATTGGGCTGCGCGAGCCCGAGCTTGCGCTTGAGCATGCCGGCGCGTCCGCAGGCGTCGATCAGCCAGCGGGCATGCACGATGTGCGTCCCGCCGTCCTGCGACCATTCGATGCGATGCGGCTGGCGCGCGTCGTCGGCCAGCTCGATCACGCGCACCATCGCACTGTCGACGAAGCGCACGCCATTGCGCGCGGCCTCCTCGGCCAGGTAGTTCTCGAAGATGCCGCGGTCGATCTGGTAGCTCGGCACCGAGAGATAGCGGCTGGCGCCGATCTCCATCACCTGGTCGATGTCGCGGCGGCCTTCGCTGAAGAAGAAGCGGAAACCGAACTTGCGCAGTTGGGCGCCATGCATGTGCGGCTGGAGGCCGAGCACCGTGTCGAAGTAATGGGCACCGATTTCGACCGACGACTCGCCCACCTTGTGCGTTGCGTGCGGCACCGGATGCGCGCGGCGCTCCAGCACCACGATGTCGATGTCGGCGAAGCGCTGCTTGAGCTGCAGCGCGAGGGTGAGCCCCGCGAGTCCTCCGCCCATGATCACGACATCGTGCTGGTGGAGGATCGCGGTCATGGCTTCAACTCTGCGCTTCGAGCTGCAGTTCGGGTTGCAGGGCCAACTGCAATGACAGCGCGGCCGACAGCGGCAGCGCGAGCGATTCGGCCTTGCCGCGTGCGAGCGCCTCGAAGAGGGGCAGCGCGTCGGCCATCGCATTGACCCTCAGTGCGCGCGCGGCATCCGAACGGAGAGCCGGCGGTAGCGAAGCGCCTGCCGAGAGCGACCATTCGAATGCCGCGACCGTGCGCTCGGTGCGCTTCGGCGAGATCACCAGCGCGACGGCCAGCAGGTCGCGGCTCGTCGTGATCGACGCGAGCGCGCCCACGGCGGGCATGTCGTAGCCGGCCAGGAGCACGGCACGTTGATCGGCCGCGCATTGCGCCGCGGCTTCGAGCAGGCCCGAAGCGAAGGTTCTCTCGAAGGCCGTCAGCGAGTTGCTTGCCGCCATGCAGCCGGTGCCGATGGTCCAGTAGCCTACGGCCGCGTTGTGGACCGAGTTGTGGAACTTGATCGGCGACAGCAGCTTCGGATCGCTCGCCAGCGTGCTGCACATGTAGTCGTTGATGCCGAGATCGCCATGCGCCGAAGCGAATACGCACGGCAGGTCCGCAGCATTGCGGCCCGAGGCAGCGACCGCGGCGGCTGCGACTTCCAGCGCCAGCGCCACCGTGTCGGGCGCGCGGCGCCGTTCGGCGGGCGCGAGCACTTGCGGCGATGGGCGCTTGGCCGGCGGATCGGACGGCGCGGCTTCGCCACGGAACACGGCGCTCGCGAGTTCCCATCCGGGCAAGCTGGGCGCCCAAAAAGCGGGGCCTTCGATGTAGAGGGTCGGTGTCTTGTGTGCTGCGCTCATGCTGCGGCTCCCTTGCCGAAGACCAGCGAGCAGTTGTTGCCGCCGAAGCCGAAGGAATTGCTCAGCGCATAGCGCACCTCGCCGCGAGCGGGCTGCAGCTTGATCTGCGGCCCGCAGTCGGCGTCGAGCGTGGTGGTGTTGACGGTGCCCGGCTTCAGGCCGGTTTCGATCGCCAGCAGGCTGATGACCGCCTCGACGATGCCTGCGGCACCCAGCGTGTGGCCCGTGAAGCCCTTGGTCGAGCTGGCATGGGTCGTCTCGGGGAAGCGCCGCGCCACCAGCGCGCCTTCGACTTCGTCGTTCTTCGTGCTGGCGGTGCCGTGCATGTTGATGTAGTCGATGGCGTCCGTGTTCAGGCCGGCGCGTGCGAGCGCGTCGTCCATGGCCTTTTCGGCGCCCAGGCCCTCGGGGTGGGGCGTCGACATGTGGTGCGCGTCGCTCGCCTCGCCGTAGCCCAGCAGTTCGAGCTTGCCGGGGCCGCGCTCGACCAGCGCGAAGCCGGCGGCCTCGCCCAGGCTGATGCCGTTGCGGCCGGCGTCGAAGGGCCGGCAGGGTTCGGGCGACACCAGTTCGAGCGAATTGAATCCGAACAGCACGCTGCCGCACAGCGTGTCGACGCCGCCGACCACGGCCGCATCGACCAGGCCCAGGCGGATCAGCCGCTCCGCCGACGCAAACACCTTGGCGCTCGATGAGCAGGCGGTCGAGATCGTCTCGGCCGGCCCTTCGAGGCCCAGCGCTTCCTGAACGAACATCGTGAGCGAATGGGGCGTGTGGACCTTGGGGCGCCTCTGGTCGACGGGGAATGCGCCGTCGTCGAGCCGGGTGTAGGCCTCCTCGGTCTCGCCAATGCTCGACGTCGAGGTACCGAGGATCAGCGCAATGCGCGCCGGGCCGTAGCGCTTGCGCGCGGCAGCCACCGCTTCCATGAAGCCGTCGGCCTGCAGGCCGAGCCATGCCAGCCGGTTGTTGCGGCAATCCCAGCTCGCCAGCGACTCCGGCAGCCGGAGTTCTTCAAGGCCGTCGACGCGCCCGATCCACGTCGGCAGCGGCGTCGGGCCGAAGTCATTGGCGCGCAGGCCGCTGCGCGACTGTTCGAGTGCCGAGAGGAGGGCGGTCTTGCCCACACCGACCGACGAGGTCGCGGTGAAGGCGCTGATCTGCAGGGGGGGTATGCGTGAAGGTGACACGGTGGAGGCCGGATGGATAAATGACGGTAGCGTGCAAAACATCACAGCGTACCAGCCAGCCGAACCGGTCCGCGTCGGCCAATGTCCCGGTTCGTCGCGAGGTGGGCCTGCGACGCAAGGGCCATGCGCCCTTGCGGAAGGCTCAGGGCAGGGCGCTCAGATGGGCCTGGGCGGCCGTCGCGAGCTTCTGGTCGAAGGTCGCCAGCGGCGCCTTGATCTCCGCCGCGAGCCAGAGGTAGGCCGCGTCGTAGGCCGACAGTGCATAGCGGGCCGCCAGCTGGTACTGCGCGGCCGGATCGACCGGATGCAATTCAAGGTCGTACTCGGCATAGTCGGCCAGCGCCAGCGCGAGGGAATCCGAAGGCCAATCCTGTCGCCGTTTCTTGAGTGCCACGCTGACGATCTCGTGATCGAGCAGGTTCGGCGCATGGAGGCTGAAGCCGACGAGCCGTGCCAAGGCTTCGTCGCGCGTGGGTTCATCAAACAGGATGGCGCTCAGGGCGCTGCAGTCCACCACCAGTGGCGGGCGCATTCGGTACGACGCCGGCGGTTCGGCGACGAAGAGCGGGCTCGGTGCGCCGCTCACCGCGCGTCCCGGTCCGCGCGGATGATGTCGACGGCGTTCGGGCCGGACCCGATGGGCTGTGGAAAGCGGACGCGATGCTCGGCGGCGATCTGTTCGATCGATTTGGAGCCGCGCCGGGTGACGGGGCGGCGGCCCGGGGCGACATCCGAACCTTCGACACTGATGGCCACAGGCAGGGCGGGTGCGGCCGCCGCGCCGGTTTCGTAGGCCGCCTGCTCGATGATGGCCATCAACTCACCTTGCAACGACCGGTGATTGCGCGCCGCGCGCTGCCGGAGTCGTTCAGCCAGATGCTCCGGCACGTCTTTCACGGATAGATTGGCCATGACGCCTCCAAAATGGAGCCATTATGGCGCCATTTCAGAAGGCGCAGTGCTGGAGGCTGGAGCTGTCACCTTGCCATTGCCGGTCGTTCGCGACGCTAGCGCCACCAGCACCAACACCGGCACGCCCAGCGCCGCAGTCCCGACAAAGAACGCGTGGTACCCGTAGAGGTCCACGAACTTGCCTGAGTAGCCCGCAATGAACTTCGGCAGCAGCAGCATCAGCGAGCTGAACAGCGCGTACTGCGTGGCCGAATAGGTGATGTTGGTCAGGCTCGACAGGTAGGCGATGAACGCCGCGGACGCAATGCCCCCGGCCAGGTTGTCGGCCGACACCACCAGCACCAGTGCGGTCAGGTCGTGGCCGCGCGTCGCCAGGCCGGCGAAGAGCAGGTTGCTCGCCGCGCTCAGCACGGCGCCCAGCATCAGCACCCGCATCACGCCGAGCCGCATCGACAGCACGCCGCCGACGAAGGCGCCGAGCAGCGTCATGATCACGCCGTAGATCTTGCTGACCGTCGCGACCTCGTCCTTGGTGAAGCCCATGTCGACGTAGAACGGGTTGGCCATGATGCCCATCACCACGTCGCTGATCCGGTAGACGGCAATCAACGACAGGATGAGCACGGCCTGCCACTGGTAGCGGCGGATGAAGTCGGCGAAGGGTTCGATCAGCACGCTCTGCAGCCAGGCGCCCACCGTCTTGGGCTGGGGCAGGGCGACGCGCGCGGGCTCAGGCGACAGCAGCACCGTGAGCACGCCCACCGCCATCGACGCCGCCATCACGAGGTAGGCGGTCTTCCACGCGTTGTCCTGGTAGCCAGCGAGGCCGGGCAGTTCGGCCCAGGCTGCAACCCAGAGGACGCCGGCGCCGGCCCAGATCATCGCGAGCCGGTAACCCGTCTGGTAGGCGGCGGCCAACGCGGCCTGCTTGCGCGCGGCGGCGGATTCGATGCGGAAGGCGTCGAGCGCGATGTCCTGCGTGGCGGACCCGAAAGCGACCAGCAAGGCGCACCAGACCAGCGGCGGCAGTCCGTCGCGCGGGTCGTTGAAGGCCATGCCGGCGAGTCCCGCGATGACGCCCAGTTGAGCCAGCAGCAGCCAGCCGCGCCGGCGCCCGAGCAGCGTGGTCAGCGGCGGAATCGGAAGCCGGTCCACCAGCGGTGCCCAGACCCACTTGAAGCCGTAGGCGAGCCCCACCCAGCTCAGGAAGCCGATCGTCGTGCGATCGACTCCCGCCTCGCGCAGCCGGAAGCTCAGCGTGCCGAGCACCAGCAGCAGCGGCAGCCCAGCGGAAAAGCCCAGCGCCAGCATGCGCAGCGTCGCAGGTTCGAGGTAGACCTTGAGCGCGTCGCGCCAGGGCAGGGAAGGTGGGGCTTCGTCAGCCGATGGTGCGGGCATTGAGCAAGTGTCGTTGGGGGCTCCTTATTATTCCCCCATGTGTTTGCTCTGCGAGTTTCATTCCGGTCCCCCGCACGGTCGACGTGCATTCCTGCTGGCGGCGGGCACCTTCGTGGCCGCGCCCGCACTGGCGCAGGTCGACGTCGGCGAGGCGTCGATGGCGCGCAACATCGTCCCTGCGGAGAACATCGAGCAGGCCGGTGTCCAGCAATATCACCAGCTCCTGGCGCAGGCCCGGGCCAAGGGCGCACTCGCTCCCGACAGCAGTGCCCCATTGCAGCGCCTGCGTGCCATTGCCAGGAAGATCATTCCCTTCACCGCCCAGTGGAACCCGCGCGCCGCGTCCTGGAAGTGGGAAGTCAACCTGATCGGCAGCAAGCAGATCAATGCCTTCTGCATGCCGGGCGGCAAGATCGCTTTCTTCACCGGCATCCTCGATCGGTTGAAGCTCACCGACGACGAAATCGCGATGGTCATGGGCCACGAGATGGCGCATGCACTGCGCGAGCATGCGCGGGCGCGGCTTGCGAAGAACGCGGGGACGGGGGCGGTGCTGTCGATCACCGCCCAGTTGCTCGGCCTGGGCCAGGCCGGCGACCTGGCGGCCCGGGCCGGCACCCAGCTCATCACGCTGAAGTTCAGCCGCAGCGATGAGACCGACGCTGACCTGGTCGGCCTTGAACTGGCGGCGCGTGCGGGCTACGACCCGAGGGCTTCGGTGTCGCTGTGGACCAAGATGGCGAAGGCGTCGAAGAGCGAGGGCGCGCTTGGTTTCCTCTCGACGCATCCGAGCGGGCCGGACCGGATCAAGGTGCTGCAGGCGAACGTGCCGAAGGTGGAAGGCCTGTACCAGGCCAGCCGGCGCGGCTGACGCGTCCTGGCGGCCCGAACGCGCGGGCGCCGTCGATCACGAACTTGCTGGACCCGACGGTTGAAGCCGTTGGCACACCCTTTGCATGTCATCTTGTACACAAGACAGGATGCTTGATGATGGTGCATGAAAGGGGCGTGTCCGAGAACGGGCCCGGGACTTCGTTGAAGGCGCTGGCTGCGGCGGCGTGGATCGCCCGGCTGGACTCACCGCTGCGTGGCGCCGGCGAAGGGCCGCTCGCGGGTCTTCGCTTTGCCGCCAAGGACAACATCGACGTCGCCGGTGTGCCCACCACCGCGGCCTGCCCTGCCTTCGCGCGCACGCCGACCGTGCATGCGCACGTGGTGCACCGGCTGCTCGATGCCGGTGCGGATCTGCTGGGCAAGACCAATCTGGACCAGTTCGCCTGCGGCCTCAACGGCACGCGTTCACCTTATGGCGCGGTGCCGAACAGCTTCGATGCGCGCTATGTGTCGGGCGGATCGAGTTCGGGTTCGGCCTATGCGGTGGCGACGGGACAGGTCGATTTCGCGCTGGGCACGGACACGGCGGGCTCAGGCCGTGTGCCCGCGGGGCTCAACAACATCGTCGGCATCAAGCCGTCGCGCGGATTGCTCAGCGCGCGCGGCGTGGTGCCGGCCGCGCAGAGCGTAGATTGCGTGTCGATCTTCGCGCGCACTGTGGGCGTGGCCGCCCGCGTGCTGCACGCCGCAATGGGCTTCGACGCCGAAGACCCGTACTCGCGCAGCCTCTCGCTCGCGACGCAGACCTTCCCCGCGAGCTTCCGCTTCGGCGTGCCGACGGCGCTGCGCTTCTTTGGCGACAGCCAGTCGACCGCTGCCTTCGACCGCGCCATCGAGCAGATGAAGGCGCTTGGCGGCACACCGGTCGCGATCGACTACGCGCCGCTGGCCGAGGCCGCCGCGCTGCTCTACGACAGTGCGCTCGTCGCAGAGCGCTACGCGGCCGTGCGCGAGTTCTTCGACGCGCATGAAGCCGAAGTGGTCGAGCCCGTACGCGGCATCCTCGCGAAGGGCCGCGACTACAGCGCGGCCGACTTCGTCGACGCGCGCGTCAAGCTGCAAGCGCTCGGCCAGCGCGCCGCGGCCATGTGGGGCGACATCGACCTCCTGCTGGTGCCGACCGCGCCCACGCACTACACGATCGAGTCCATGCAGGCGGACCCGGTCGCGCTCAACCGGAATCTCGGCGAGTACACGAACTTCGTGAACCTGCTCGACTACGCCGCCATCTCGGTGCCGGCCAGCCTGCGCGAGGATGGGCTGCCTTTCGGCATCACGCTGATCGGCCGCTGCGGCAGCGACTTCCAGTTGGCCGAACTCGGGCAGCGTTTTCACCACGCGACCGGGCTGCCGCTCGGCGCGACGGATGCGCCGATGCCCGCCCCCGAAACACTACCGGGCATGGCGCCCGCGCAGACGGTCAAGGTCGCCGTCGTCGGCGCGCATCTCTCGGGCATGCCGCTCAACTCGCAGTTGACCGAGCGCGGCGCACGGCTCCTGGCCGCGACGCACACCGCGCCGTTGTATCGCCTCTACGCCTTGCCCGGCACCGTGCCGCCCAAACCCGGCCTGCTACGGGTGCAGCCCGGCGAGGGCTCTGCCATCGCGCTGGAAATCTGGGAGATGCCGATGGCGCACTACGGCAGCTTCGTTGCGCTCATTCCCGCGCCGCTGGGCATCGGCAGCCTCACGCTGGCCGACGGCAGCAGCGTGCAGGGCTTCCTGTGCGAAGCGCTCGCGGTGGCGGGTGCCGACGACATCACGCACCTTGGCGGATGGCGGGCCTACATCGCCTCGCGTGCCGCGGTCGCGGCCTGAATCCGTTCAAGAACTGTCACATCACAAACCTTCCGGAGTATTCAATGGCCTTCAAACACACGTTGCCTTCCATCGCCGAACCGGCTTCACGGCGCCAGGTGCTGCAGGCGGGCGCGGCCGGCCTTGCCGTGCTCGCGGCACCGGCGCTCGTGCGTGCCCAGGCGGCGACCAAGATCCGCATCGGCTACTGGCCCATTGCTGCGGGGCTGCCTTTCTACGCGGCTGTGGAGCAAGGCTTCTTCAAGACCGCCGGCCTCGACGTCGAGGTGCAGCGCTTCGCCGGTGCTCAACAGATCATGGAAGCCATGCTGTCCGAACGCTGCGACGGCAGCGCGAACGGCACGGGCTCGGCCAACATCGCGATCGGCGAGATCGCCGCACCCGGAAGCTTCAAGATCTTCTGCTCGAACCCGAGCAACGCGAAGAACGTGCTCGACCAGATGCTGGTGCCGACGGCCAGCACCGCGAAGACCATGGCCGACCTCAAGGGCAAGCGCGTCGCGTCCGGCCCAGGCATCCAGAACGTGACCTTGGCCAAGACCGTGCTGGAGCGCGGCGGCGCGACCGGCGCCACGGTCGTCGAATTACCGATCGGCCAACACGTGGCCTCGCTCGCCGCCGGGCAGGTCGACGGCTGCTACACGCTGGAGCCGACCGGAACGATCGGCCGCCTCAACGGCAGCACGCGCGTGCTGGAAGCGGGGGTGATCGCCAAGTACGTGCTGGGCGATCCGATGGCGCCGTGGTTCGGAGGCTCGGCTTCGCTGACGTCGGCGTTCATCAAGAAGAACCCCGATGCGGCGAAGAAATTCATCACGGCGTACGGCCAGGGCGTGGCCTTCGTTCGCAACAAGCCGACCGAAGCGCGCCAGTACCTCAAGGGCTATACCGCCATCGAAGGTCCGCTCACCGGCGAGGTGCCGCTGGCGGCCTACACCATGTACAACGAGTTCACGCCGGCCGACGTCGCGTACTTCCAGAAGTTCTTCGACCTGTTCTCGGAAAAAGGCATCTTCTCGTCGCGACTGATGGTCGACTCGATGCTCTACAAGGGGTGATGACATGAGCACCCCTGCACCAACGGGCGCGGCACCATGGGCGCCGCCGGCCACTCCCAAGGCGGCCGCGCCGCCGCGCGAATCGCATTGGGTCAAGGCGCTGCCCTTCATCGGCCCGCTGGTGCTCTTCATCATCTGGGACCTGGCCGTGCGGCTGGGCTTCATCAAGGCGATCCTGCTGCCGATGCCTGCGGACACCATCGGCACGCTGCTGTCGGGCCTGGCGGGCGGACCGCTGCTGACCGACTTCGCGGTGACCGTCTGGCGCACTCTGCAGGCCTTCCTGATCGCGGCCATCGTCGGCGTGCCGCTGGGCGTGCTTCTCGGCAGCAACGAGAAGGCCTATCGCAGCGTCGAATTCCTGATCGACTTCTTCCGCTCGACGCCGTCGTCCGCGCTCATTCCGCTGTTCCTGATGATCTTCGGCGTGTCGGACGTCAACAAGGTCGCCATCGCCGCCTTCGGCGCGCTGCTCATCGTGGTGTTCAACAGCGCCTACGGCGTGATGAACGCGCGCAAGCAGCGCGTGATGGCCGCCAAGGTGATGGGCGCATCGCGCTGGCAGATCTTTCGTGACGTGCTGGTGTGGGAAAGCCTGCAGCCGAGCTTCGTCGGGCTGCGCTCGGCGGTGTCGATGGCGCTGGTGATCGTGATCGTGGCCGAGATGTTCATCGGCTCCGACAGCGGCCTCGGCCACCGCATCATCAACTCGCAGCAGGTGATGAACGTGAAGGACATGTACGCGTCGATCCTCGCCGCGGGCGCGTTGGGCTATGCGCTCAACATCCTCTTCCTGGTGGCCGAGCGCCGCATCGTGCACTGGAGCGGACGATGAGAACCGTCGACAACGTGATCAACGGGCCCGTCTATGCCGACGTGCCCAAGCCCGTCTTCACGCCCGGCCCGGCCGGCACGCACATCACCATCCGCGGGCTCACCAAGTACTTCGCCGGCTGGCCGCTGTACGAGAACTTCGACCTCGACATCCCCAAGCAGAAGATCGTCTCGGTCTTCGGGCCCAACGGCTGCGGCAAGTCGACGCTGATCAACATGATCGCCGGGCTGATCCCCATCGATTCGGGTGAGATCCTGTTCGACGGCAAGTCGCTCAAGGACACCAAGATCGGCTACGTGTTCCAGAACTACCGCGAGGCGATGTTCCCGTGGATGCGCACCATCGACAACATCGCCTATCCGCTGAAGCTCGAAGGCCGGTCCAAGGCGGAAGTGGACCGACGGATGCAGGAACTGGTGGCCTCGTTCGACGTCAAGTTCGACCTCAAGCGGTATCCCTACGAGCTGTCGGGCGGGCAGCAGCAGACCGCTTCGATCATGCGGGCGTTGGCGCCGAACCCCGAGGTGCTCTTCCTCGACGAGCCCTTCTCGGCGCTCGATTTCGAAATGACGCTCTTCATCCGCGAGAAACTGCAGGAGGTGTTCATGCAGACCGGCACGACGATGCTGTTGGTCTCGCACGATCTCGAGGAGGCCGTGTACCTGGCCGACCAGGTGCTGCTGCTGACCAAGCGGCCGACCAAGGTCGCGGAGATCCTGGACTACGGCGACGCGCGTCCCCGTACGCTCGAGACGCTGAGCTCGGCCAGCTTCGTGAGCATGAAGAAGCTCAGCCTGGAAATCTTCCAGCGCGAAGTGCGCCGATAGAGGAACCGTCATGACGCCCGCACAGATCGAATCCTATGTCGATGCCACATCGGCCGCGCTGGGACTGCGCTTGCGGCCCGACCATCGTCCCGGCGTCGTGCGTTTTTTCGGGCTGGCCGCGGAGTTCGCCGCGCTCGTTGAAGCGGTCCCGCTCAGCCCGCATGACGAGCCCGCGGTGAACTTCACGTCGGTCACGCCACGGGAGAAGGAGGCATGAGCGTCGATGCGTTGCTCCTGAAGGACGCGTCGACCATGGCTGCCGCCGTGCAGTCCAAGGCTGTCAGCGCCGTGGCGCTCGTGCAGGCCAGCCTCGATCGCATCGAGGCGACGAACGCCCGCGTGAATGCCTTCACCGACGTGGTTCGCGAACGCGCGCTGCGGCGGGCGGCCCAGATCGATGCCTCGCTGTTCTCGGACAGGGGCGCGCGCACCCGCGAGTTGCCGCTGCTCGGCGTGCCCTTCGCGGTGAAGAACCTCTTCGACATCGCCGGCCTGCCGACGCTGGCCGGCTCGAAGATCGAGCGAGAGAGCCCTCCGGCGCGCAGCGACGCTGAGCTGGTCCGTCGGCTCGAGAACGCGGGCGCGGTGCTGGTCGGCGCGCTCAACATGGACGAGTACGCCTACGGCTTCACCACCGAGAACAGCCACGTCGGCGCGGCGCACAACCCTCACGATCTGTCGCGCATCGCCGGCGGCTCGTCGGGTGGCTCGGGCGCCGCGGTGGCGGCGGGGCAGGTGCCGTTGACGCTGGGTTCGGACACCAACGGATCGATCCGCGTGCCGGCCTCGCTGTGCGGCGTGTTCGGCTTGAAGCCGACCTTTGGCCGCCTGCCTCGCACGGGGAGCTATCCCTTCGTGTCGAGCCTCGATCACCTGGGCCCCTTCGCGCGCTCGGTCCGCGATCTGGCGCTGGCCTACGACCTGATGCAGGGGCCGGAAACCGCCGGCCCGCACGATCCCGGCTGCGCGCAGCGCGCGGTCGAGCCGGCGACCCCCGCCATAGGGCGCGGCCTGCAAGGCCTGCGCATCGGCGTGCTCGGCGGCTACTTCCGCGAGCGCGCCCAACCCGAGGCGCTGACCGCCGTCGATGCCGTCGCGCAGGCCTTGGGCGCGAGCCAGACGGTCGAGTTGCCGATGGTGGAAGCCGGGCGTGCTGCCGCCTTCCTCATCACCAATTCCGAAGGCGCGGCGCTGCACCTGCCCGACCTGCGCACTCGCGCCCACGACTTCGAGCCCTTGTCGCGCGATCGCTTTCTCGCTGGTGCGCTGCTTCCGGCCGCCTGGATCGCGCGCGCGCAACGCGTGCGGCGTCTCTACGCGGAGCAGGTCGCACGGCTGTTCGAGCGCTACGACGTGCTGCTCGCCGCCGCCACGCCTTGTGCGGCGACACCCATTGGCGCCGAGTGGTTCGAGATCAACGGCCAGCGCCTTCCGGTGCGCCCCAGCATGGGCGTGCTGACCCAACCCATCTCGTGCATCGGCCTGCCGGTCTGTGCCGTGCCCGTGTGGGGCGCTCACCCGGACCTGCCGATTGGCGTGCAGGTCATCGCGGCGCCATGGCGCGAAGACATCGTGCTGCGCGTTGCCGCCGCACTCGAATCGGCCGGCGTGGCGCTAGCGCCCGTGGCGGCACTCTGACAAGGGAAACGATGAACACCCCCATCAACCTGCCCGAGGTGCTGGCCGAAGTGACAGCCGCCTTCGAGCGCTACGAAGACGCGCTGGTCCACAACAAGGTCGAGATCCTCGACGAACTGTTCTGGAACAGCCCGCACACGCTGCGCTACGGCGCCACCGAGAACCTGTACGGCTACCCGGAGATCCAGGCCTTCCGCGCAGCGCGACCTTCGCAGGGCTTGGCGCGCGAGATCCTGCGCACCGTCATCACCACCTACGGCCACGACTTCGCTACCGCCAACGTCGAATTCCGCCGCGAGGGAAGCACAAAGACGGGGCGCCAGAGCCAGACATGGATGCGCACCGCCCAAGGCTGGCGCGTCGTGGCGGCGCATGTGAGCCTGATGGGCTGATTTCGGCGCCCAAACCGGCTGTTTGCGCTGGTACGGTTTATGCACACCGTCTTGTATCCAAGACAGGACTACCCGGCCCTCCGACCCCTCCCCCATCTTCAGGAGCAATCAGCATGAGCCAGTTCAATCGTCGCGATTCCCTCAAGTCCCTCGCAGCACTGGCCTCCGCCACCACGCTGGGCGGGTGGAGTGCCCTCGCCAACGCGCAGAAGCCGCTGACGGTCGGCGTGATCTACGTCGGCCCGCGCGACGACTACGGCTACAACCAGGCGCATGCGCAGGCGGCGGCCGAACTCAAGAAGATGCCCGGCCTCAAGGTGGTCGAGGAAGAGAACGTGCCCGAGACCGCGGCCGTGCAGAAGACCATGACCGGGATGATTGCGCAGGACGGCGCGTCCCTGCTCTTCCCCACATCCTTCGGCTACTTCGATCCCCACATCCTGGCCGTGGCGCCGAAGAACCCTGACGTGCGCTTCTCGCATTGCGGCGGTCTCTGGACCGAAGGCAAGCATCCCAAGAACGTCGGCAGCTTCTTCGGCTACATCGACGAATGCCAGTTTCTCAACGGCGTGATCGCCGGCCACATGACGAAGAGCAACAAGATCGCCTTCGTCGCCGCCAAGCCGATTCCACAGGTGCTGCGCAACATCAACGCCTTCACGATGGGCGCGCGCTCGGTCAAGCCCGGCATCACCTGCAGCGTGATCTTCACCGGCGACTGGTCGATGGCCGTCAAGGAAGCCGAGGCCACCAACAGCCTCGCCGACCAGGGCTGCGACGTGTTCACGATGCACGTCGACGGCCCCAAGGTGATCGTCGAGACGGCCGCCAAGCGCGGCAAGATGGTGTGCGGCTACCACGCGAGCCAAGCCAAGCTGGCGCCCAACGCGTACCTCACCGGTGCCGAGTGGAACTGGCTCACGGCCTACAAGACCGTCGTCGAGGCAGCGCAGACCGGCAAGCCGCATCCCAACTTCCTGCGCGGGGGATTGAAGGAGGGCTACGTGAAGATGTCGCCCTACGGCCCGATGGTCACCGACGCGGCGAAGAAGAACGCCGACGACATCAAGGCCAAGATGCTCGCCGGCACCTTCGACATCTTCAGCGGACCGCTGAAGGACAACAAGGGTGCGGTCGTCATCGCGGGCGGCAAGACGCTCAAGCAGACGGACCTGGAGTTGGAAAAGATGAACTATCTCGTCGAAGGTGTTGTCGGCTCCATCGGATAAGCATCCCCGCACTGCGAGCCGACGATGCGCAACGCGTTGAAAGAAATCGCACTGCCGGTATTCGCCATCGCGGCGGCGCTGCTCCTGTTCGGCGTGTTCGTGTGGTTTGCAGGCGTGAGTCCGGTGGAGGTGTGGATCATCCTGTTCAAGGGAGCTTTCGGCGACTGGTTCTCGTGGCAGAACACGCTGCAGCGGGCGGCGCCGTTGATGCTCACCGCGCTCTGTGTCGCGATCCCTGCGCGTGCGGGTCTGGTGATCATCGGCGGCGAGGGCGCGGTCGTGCTGGGCGGACTCGCCTGCGCGGCCCTGCCCTACCTGCTGCCGCTCCCGGCCAACATCGTGGGCACCGTGGCGCTTTGCATTGCGGGCGCTATTGCCGGCGCCGCGTGGATCGCCCTGGCGGGCTGGCTGCGCCAATACCGCGGCATCAACGAAACCATCAGCAGCCTGTTGCTCGCGTACGTCGCGATCGGCCTCTTCAAGCACGTGGTCGAAGGTGTGCTGCGTGATCCGGCGAGCCTCAACAAGCCTGCGACGCGCTCGCTCGCGGATGGGTTGTCCATCGGCGGTATCGGCGGTTCCGATGTGCACTGGGGGCTGGCGATCGGCGTGGTCGCGTGCCTGGTCTCGGGGCTCTGGCTGCGGGCCACCGCGTCGGGCTTCTCCGTTCGCGTGGTCGGCGGCAATCCCCGCACCGCTCAGTTGGTGGGCTTGCCGGCCAACCGGCTGATCCTCGCAGCCTGCGGGCTGGGCGGCGCCTGCGCTGGCGTGGCCGGCGCGGTGGAAGTGGCGGCGGTGCATACCAACGCCAATGCGTCGCTGATCGCGGGCTATGGCTATGCGGGCATCCTGGTGTCCTTCATCGCGCGTCACAACCCGGTGGCCGTGATTCCCGTCGCGATCCTGTTCGGCGGCTTCGGCGCCGCGGGCAGCCTGCTGCAAAGGCGGCTCGGCCTTCCCGACGCGTCGGTGCTGGTGCTCCAGGGCATGGCCTTCGTGCTGATCCTGGCGAGCGAAGGCCTGCGCATGATCGACTGGAAGGCATTGTTGAAAAATCGCGCGCCGCACATCGCGCCCACTGCGCCTCTGGCGAAGGAGGCCGCGCAATGACCGCCGACCAATGGATCGCGCTCGTCGCCGGCATCGTCGGCGGCGCATTGCGCGTCGGCGCGCCCTTCCTCTTCGTGAGCCTCGGCGAGTGCCTGACCGAGAAATCGGGCCGCATCAACCTCGGCCTCGAAGGGGTGCTCGTGCTGTCAGCGATGGCTTCGTTCGGTGGTGCATGGCTGACCGATTCCGCTTGGCTCGGCGTGTTGATCGGTGGCGTGGTTGGCGCGATGCTCGCCTTGCTGCACGGTCTGCTGTGTTCGCTCGACCGCGTCAATGACGTCGCGACGGGCATCGCGCTGATGCTGTTCGGCACGGGGCTCGCTTTCTATCTGGGCAAGCCGCTGATCCAGCCGCAGGCGCCGCAGCTGCCGTCCATTCCGCTGGGCAACTGGAGCGACAACCCGGTGATCCGCTCGGCGCTGCAGGTGAATTCTCTGGTGCCCATCGGCATCGTCCTTGCGGTGCTCCTGTGGTGGGGATTTGCGCACACGCGCGCAGGGCTCCTCGTGCGCATGGCGGGCGATTCGGCGAACGCGACGCGCGCGCTCGGCTACTCGGTCGCCGGCCTGCGCATCGCGGCGACCACCGCGGGCGGCTTCATCGCGGGGCTGGGCGGCGCATCGCTCACGCTGTTCTATCCGGGAAGCTGGAACGAGGGCATCTCCAGCGGGCAGGGCCTGATCGCGGTGGCGCTCGTGATCTTCGCGCGCTGGAGCCCGCTGCGTTGCATCGGCGCGGCGCTGCTCTTCGGAGGGGCGGGCGCGATCGGACCGGCGTTGCAATCGATCGGCGTCGGCTGGGGTTACCACCTCTTCAACACGGTGCCCTATGTGCTCACGCTGGTCATCCTCGTGCTGACCTGCAAGCCGGGCAGCGTGGCCGTCGGAAGCCCCGGCGAGCTGTCTTCCACGCGTTGAACCGTCGCCCCATGAGTCCCTCCGCCACGCCACCCGATCTCTTCGTTGCCGCGGACCCGTATCCGTGGCCCTACAACGGCGCGCTCCGGCCCGACAACACAGCGCTGATCGTGATCGACATGCAGACGGACTTCTGCGGCAAGGGCGGCTATGTCGACGTGATGGGCTATGACCTCTCGCTGGTGCAAGCGCCGATCGAGCCGATTGCTCGCGTGTTGGCGCGGTTGAGGCCGCTGGGATTCCACATCATCCACACGCGCGAGGGGCATCGACCCGATCTCGCCGACCTGCCGGCCAACAAGCGCTGGCGTTCGCGTCAGATCGGCGCCGAGGGCGTGGGCATCGGCGACGCGGGGCCGTGCGGGCGCATCCTGGTGCGCGGCGAGCCGGGGTGGGACATCATCCCGGCGCTGGCGCCGCTCGATGGCGAGGTGATCATCGACAAGCCGGGCAAGGGCTCCTTCTATGCGACGGATCTCGAACTCGTGCTGCGCACGCGCGGCATCGAGAACCTGATCCTCGCCGGCATCACGACCGACGTGTGCGTGCACACGACGATGCGCGACGCCAATGACCGCGGCTTCGAGTGCCTGCTGCTGTCGGACTGCACGGCGGCCACCGACCACGGCAACCATCTGGCGGCGCTCAAGATGATCACCATGCAGGGCGGTGTGTTCGGCGCGCATGCGCCTTCGGGCGCCTTGCTCGACGCGCTGTCGGCGTTTTAGAACGGAGAGCCTCCGCATCATGATCGCGCCCGTCGACCCGCTGCCCCCCACCACCGGCGCGCTGGCGCTGGACACCTACGAGCTGACCAAGCGCTTCGGCAGCTTCACGGCGATGGACCGGGTGACGATGCATGTCGAGCCCGGCACCGTGCATGCCTTGCTCGGCGAGAACGGCGCGGGCAAGAGCACGCTGGTGAAGTGCGTGGCGGGTTTCCAGCGGGCCGAGGAGGGGAGCATCCTCATCGACGGCCGGGAGCAGGACATCGCAAACCCGATCGTCGCGCGCGCGCTCGGCATCGGCATGGTCTATCAGCACTTCACGTTGGCGCCGGGCATGACGGTGGCGGAGAACCTGTTGCTGGCGGGCGGCAAGACGCCGGCCGTGATCGACTGGAAGTCCACGCGTGCCGAGCTCAAGGCGTTCCTCGCGACCACGCCCTTCAGCCTGGACCTCGACATGCGGCCCTCCGAGTTGGCGGCGGGCGAGAAGCAGAAGCTGGAGTTGCTGAAGCAGCTCTACCTCAAGCCGCGCCTGCTGATCCTGGACGAGCCGACCTCGGTGCTGACACCGCAGGAAGCCGACGAGGTGCTGGGCCATGTGCGCGAGTTCGCGCGAAGCGGCCTGTGCACGGTGCTGATCATCACGCACAAGTTTCGCGAGGTGATGTCGTATGCCGACAGCGTGACGGTGTTGCGTCGTGGCAAGGCGGTGCACCACTGCAAGGTGTCCGAGACGAATCCTGCGAGGCTCGCGGCGGCGATGATGGGCGAGGGCGAAGCGCCGCCGCCTGAAGGCGACACGGCAGCGCCGATCGGGCGTGCGCTGCATTCGATGAGCGACACAGCTGTGGATGCGCCCGTTGCATTGCGGGTCGAAGGGTTGCAGGCGCAGGGCGATCGGGGGACGTTGGCGGTGCACGACCTGAGCCTCAGCGTGCGGTCGGGCGAGATCCTGGGCGTAGCGGGTGTCTCGGGCAATGGCCAGCGCGAGCTGGTGGAAGCGTTGGTGGGTCAGCGGCCCAGGCTCGCAGGGAAGGTATCGGTGATGGGCGAGCCCTACGCCGCCCGCCGCGAAGAGAACCGGCGCCTGAAGGTACGAAGCCTCCCCGAGGAGCCATTGCGCAACGCCTGCGTCGGCGATCTGAGCGTGGCGGAGAACATGGCGCTGCGTGATTTCGATCAGCCGCCGTTGGCCTGGAAGGCACTCGGTGCCGGGGTGCTCAACTTTCCGTTGTGGCGCAGCAGGGCGCGCGAGTGGATTGCCGAGTATGGGGTCAAGACGCAGGGGGAGGGGGCGCCGATTCGATCGCTTTCTGGGGGTAACGTGCAGCGAGCAGTGTTGGCGCGAGAACTGGCGGGGGACATCAATGTGCTGATCGCGGCGAATCCCGTGTTCGGACTGGACTTCGCGGCAGTCGCGGAGATTCACAGCCGCATCGTGCAGGTGCGGGCGCGTGGCGGGGCTGTCCTGCTGATCAGCGAAGACCTCGATGAACTGCTCGAGATGGCGGATCGAATCGTCGTCATGAGCGAAGGACGCGTGGTGTTCGAGACCGCCGCGGCCACGGCCGAAAGACATGTACTGGGAGCTCACATGGGGGGTGGGGATCACTCTGCGGTGGCTTCATGATGCAAATAGACGCCAACCCCTTCGCCTACGAATTCGATCTGGCCAAGACAGCGCTGGTCCTCATCGACATGCAGAGGGATTTCATAGAACCGGGCGGATTCGGCGAAACCCTGGGCAACGATGTCTCGCTGCTCGAAGCCATCGTGCCAGCGACGAAGAAGACGCTCGAAGCCTGGCGCGAAGCAGGCGGCCTGGTGGTGCACACGCGCGAGGCACACAAGCCAGATCTTTCGGACTGCCCACCGGCGAAGCGCAATCGCGGCAGCCCGACCTTGCGCATCGGTGACGAAGGTCCGATGGGGCGCATCCTCGTGATGGGAGAACCGGGCAACCAGATCATCGACGCCCTCGCGCCCATCGAAGGCGAGATCGTCGTCGACAAGCCCGGCAAGGGCGCGTTCTACGCCACCGGCTTGCACGAGATGCTGAAGCGGCGCGGCATCACCCATCTGCTGTTCGGCGGCGTGACCACCGAGGTCTGCGTGCAGACCAGCATGCGCGAAGCCAATGACCGCGGCTACGACTGCCTGCTGCTGGAAGACTGCACCGAGAGCTACTTTCCCGCCTTCAAGGCAGCAGCCGTCGAGATGATCCGCGCCCAGGGCGCCATCGTCGGCTGGACGGCACCGAGCGCCGCGCTGTTGGATGCGCTCGGCAAGCACTAACATCCCCACGTGTCCTCTGTCCGATCTCCTGCCGCTCCCGCCGAGCCCGTGGCTCCAGATCCCGCGTTTCGTACGCGAGCCGATCAGGTCTATGCCCAGCTCAAGCGCGACGTGGCCGAATTCAGCCTCGTCCCCGGCGATCGCTTTACCGAGAACGAAATCAGCGAACGGCTCGGTGTCTCGCGCACGCCGGTGCGGCAGGCGCTGTTCAGGCTGCAACAGGAAGGGTTCGTCGAAGTGCTGTTTCGCAGCGGCTGGCGCGTGCTGCCCTTCGACTTCGACCAGTTCGAGCAGCTCTACGACCTGCGGATGGTGCTGGAGACCACGGCCGTGCATCGGCTTTGCGAAAGTGACCATCGCGTCGATCGCAGCCTGGTCGAGGCGCTGGCCGGCATCTGGCTCGTGCCGGCGGCGCAGCGCAGTTCGGACACCGTGCAGGTGGCGCAGTGGGACGAGGCTTTTCACTGCGCGCTCGTTGCCGCCGCAGGAAACGCCGAGATGGCGCGTGTGCACCGCGACGTGACCGACCGCATCCGCATCATTCGCCGGTTGGACTTCACCAAGCAGCCGCGCATCGACGCCACCTACGACGAGCACGCCAAGATCCTGAAGGCGATCCGCGCGAATCGGGGCGATCAGGCCGCGATGCTGCTGCGCGCGCACATCGAGACCAGCCAGTCCGAAGTGCGCAAGATCACGCTGCACCAGGTGCACATGGCGCGGCATGCGGGCCGCCCGCCGCCGCCCGGGCGCTGAATCAGTCCGCGGTGATGCCGCCGCGCTGAACCACGTCGGACCAACGCCGGCCGTCCTTCTGGATCAGCGCGCCGAATTCCTCGGGTGTCGACGCGGACGGCACCATGCCTTGCGCCTCGAAAGCGGTCGCGACTTCGGGCAGCTTCAGGATCGCGCCGATCTCCCTGTTGAGGCGGGCGACCACGGCGGGCGATGTTCCCTTGGGCGCGAGCACGCCGTACCACATGTCGACGTTGCCTCCCTGGATGCCGGCCTCGGCCAGCGTCGGCACGTTGGGCAACTGAGGCAGGCGCTTGTCGCTGCCGGTCGCGATCGCCCTCAGCTTGCCGGCCTGGATGTGCTGCAGCGCGACGTGCACTGGCAGGAACATGTAGTCGATGCGCCCGCCCAGCAGGTCCGTGACCGCGCCGGCCGTGCCCTTGTAAGGCACGTGCAGCATCTCGGTGCCGGTGTTCTGCATGAGCAAGGCCATCGAAAGATGGTGAGGCGTTCCGACGCCGGGCGTCGCATAGGTCAGCTTGCCGGGCTCCGCCTTCGCGGCCGCCACCATCTGGGCCACCGAAGTGGTCTTCTGCACGTTGGGATTGGTCACCAGCAACAGCGTGCCCCAGGAAGTGAGCGACACAGGCGTGAAGTCGGCGACGGGGTCGTAGGCGAGCGACTTGTAGAGGCTCTTGTTCATCACCAGCGTGTTGACCTGCACCATGAGCGTGTAGCCGTCGGGTTTGGCGCGCGCCACCTTCTCGCTGCCGATGTTGCCGCTGGCGCCGGGCACGTTGTCGACGATCACAGGCTGGCCGAGCGCGGCGGGCAAGCGCACGGACAGCTGGCGCGCGATCAGGTCGATGCCCGTTCCGGGGGTGTAGGGCACCACCAGCGTGATCGGCTGGTCGGGCCAGGCATGCGCAGCCACGGCGCTGACGGCCATCGCGAGGGTGGCGAGGATCTTCTGCAATGGGCGCATCGGGGTCTCCGTGTCGTTCTGAATGTCGTGTCTCAAAGGTAGGAAGGGCGAGACTTCAAAGCCGCCGGCTCGTAGCCCGCCACCCGCTTGTAGTTGTCGGAAATGGCTTGCAGTTCCTGCTGCGTCACGAAATCTTCCAGCCGGTCGAAGCGTTGCCCGCCGGAGCGCTCGAACACCTCGCGCAGGATCGCGTCGGGTGGATTGCTGCGGTTGGTGAGCACGACGTTGGTGGTCGCTTTCACGCGCACGCGGTCGTAGTCTTCCAGCGCTGCGTTGCCGACGCCCAGCTTGTGCAGCGCACCCGCGAGATAGCGCGCGTCGATGACCGCCTGCCCGGCGCCGTTCGAGCCGCGCGGCACCATCGGATGCGCAGCGTCGCCCAGCAGCGTGAGCCGGCCGTGGGTCCACTTCGGCAGCGGGTCCTGGTCGACCATCGGGTATTCGAGAATCGAGTCGGACGAGCGGATCAGCGCCGGCACGTCGAGCCAGTCGAAGTGCCAGTCCTCGAAGGCCGGGAGAAAGTCTTCGAGCCGACCGGCGCGGCTCCAGTCCTGGAGTGCCGGCTGCGGTGCGTGGATCTCGGCGACCCAGTTGACGAGCTGGTTGCCTTCGTCGTCCACGTTGTCGCGGATCGGGTAGATCACCATCTTGCCCTGGTCGAGCCAGCCCGCGCGCACCATGCTCGCACCCGAGAGAAAAGGCTTGTGCTTTGCTGTGCCGCGCCACATGTTGACGCCCGAGTAGCGCGGCGCGCCTTCGTTCGGATAGAACTGCTTGCGCAGCACCGAATGGATGCCGTCGCAGCCTACGGCCACCGAACCGCGCACGCTGGGCAAGGGCGAGGCGTCCGGCGCGGTGAAGCGCGCGGTGACGCCGGTGTCGTCCTGGTCCACGCCGGCACAGCGATGGCCGCAGACCACGGCATCCGCGCCGAGTCGCTCGCGCGTCGCTTCGAGCAGCGCGGTGTGAAGGTCGCCGCGATGGATGGAGTACTGGGGCCAGTCGTAGCCCGCGGCGATGCCGGCGGCTTCGCGAAACACCAACTGGCCATGCGAATTGAAGAACACGGCCTCCTGGGTGCGCACGCCCACCGAATCGAGCGCGGGCATCAGGCCCAGTTCGCTCAGTTCGCGCACCGCATGCGGCAGCAGGTTGATGCCCACGCCGAGGGGCTTCAGTTCGGGCACTGCGTCGTAGACCCGGCACGCGATGCCGGCCTGATGCAGGCTCAATGCCAGGGTCAGTCCGCCGATGCCGGCGCCCAGCACGATGACTTCAGTTTGCTTGCTCATGTCTTGTTTCCGCTTTTCCTGATTCAAGGAAAAGCGGATTAGACAGAGTCGTCGATCATTTGGGAAGTTTAGATATCGTATGGATCTATCATGAAGTCGTATGAATCTATCCGTCCGCCAGATGCGTGCGTTCCTGCACGTCGCCCGCGTCGGCAACTTCACTCGCGCGGCCGAGCTGGCGCACATGACGCAGGCCGGCCTGAGCACGCTGGTGCGCGAGATGGAGCGCCAGCTGGGCTGCCGCCTCTTTGATCGCACCACGCGCATGGTCAGTCTCACGGCGGCGGGGCGGCGGCTGCTGCCGGTGGTCGAAAGAGTCGTGACGGATCTGGACGACGTCACCGCGCAGCTCGGCGTCGAAGGTGACGCGGCGCGCCAGACACTGCGCATCGCCGCCACGCCACTGGTGTCATCCCACCTCCTGCCGCAGGTCTTCCATCGGTTCCGTGAAAGCCACCCGTCGGTCAGCCTGAAGCTGTTCGACGCCGACCTGCGTGACGTCGAGGCGATGGTCACGAGCGGTGAGGCGGACATGGGGCTGGGCTTTTTCTTCAAGGGCGCGCCGGGACTGGATCGAGCGCCGGTCGGGCGCTTCCACTTGATGCGGGTGGCCGCGGCGGAGTCGGAGCAGGCCTCGCTCGTCACGGGCACCGCGCCCTGGTCGGCGCTGCGCTCCGCCGAGCTGATCGGGCTGCCGCAGAGCAATCCGATCCAGAAGGTCATCGACGTGCACCTGGGCGCAATCGGTCGGGCCGACGCGCAACGGCAGGCCTTCAACTTCTTCGGCACGCTGATCTCGATGGTCGAGTCGGGATTCGGCACCGCCGTGATGCCGACCTTCGCCCTGGCGGCCTGCCGGCGGCACCGCGTGCGCACCGACGTGCTGGTCAAGCCGAAGGTGGAGCTGGATTTCTATCGCATCACCAAGCGAGGCGCGCACGAGAGCGAGGCCATGCGCTCGTTCAGCGACACCCTGGTGAAGGCGCTGCCCGCTCTGTCGCGCTAGCGAACGAGGATGGGCGCGGCGCGCTTCACAGCGTGAAGTCGTAGTCCACCGTGATCGGTGCGTGGTCGCTGAACTTGATGGTCTTGAAGATCGATTCGTGGCGCGCGAGCTTGCCGAGCTTCGGCGTCGCCAGGTGGTAGTCCAGCCGCCACCCCACGTTCTTGGCGTAGGCCTGGCCGCGATTGCTCCACCAGGTGTAGGCCTCGTCGGTGGTGTCGGGCTTGAGCATGCGGTAGACGTCGACCAGGCCGGCGCCCGCCGCGCCGGCGTCGAGCAGGTTCGTCATCCAGGCGCGTTCCTCGGGCAGGAAGCCGCTGTTCTTTTGGTTGCCGCGCCAGTTCTTCAGGTCGATCTCCTTGTGGGCGATGTTGATGTCGCCGCACAGAATGAAGTCGCGCTCGCGCTTCAACGCGATCAGGTGGGGGAAGAAGCCCTTCAGGAAACGGAACTTGGCCGCCTGCCGCTCTTCGCCGGAGGACCCGCTCGGGAAATAGCAGCTGATGATCGACAGCTTGCGTTTCGGCGTGTCGAAGCGCAGTTCGAGGTAGCGGCCTTCGGCGTCGAACTCGCGATCTCCCCAGCCGACGACCACGTCGCTGGGCGCATGCTTCGAATAGATGGCGGTTCCCGCGTAGCCCTTTTTTTCTGCGAAATGAAAGTGGCCCTTGAGCCCCGCCATCTCCTCGAAGCGGCCTTCGATGTCGCTCGCCTGGACGCGGATCTCCTGCATGCAAATACAATCCGGCGCCAGTTCGGCGACCCAGTCGGCGACACCTTTGGTGGCAGCCGATCGAAGGCCGTTGAGGTTGAGGCTGGTCAGTTTGAACACAAGGACATTCCCTATGGCTGAAGAGATTGGAGAAGGCGGCGCGCTCGCACAGGAGTTCGTGCAGTTCGCGCTGGAGTCGGGGGTGCTGCGTTTCGGCCAGTTCAAGACCAAGGCCGGTCGCATGAGCCCCTATTTTTTCAACGCGGGCCTGTTCGACGATGGCGCCAAGATCGCGCGGCTCGCGGGATTCTATGCAGACCGGTTGCTTGCCAGCGGCCTGGAGTTCGACATGATCTTCGGGCCGGCCTACAAGGGCATTCCGTTGGGCGCCACGGTCGCGGCCGAACTTGCGCGCCGGGGGCGCAACGTGCCCTTTGCGTACAACCGCAAGGAAGCCAAGGATCACGGCGAGGGCGGCACGCTGGTCGGCGCACCGCTCGAGGGGCGTGTGCTGATCGTCGACGACGTGATGTCGGCCGGCACCGCGGTGCGCGAATCGATCGCCGCCATCCGTGGCGCCGGCGCCACGCCGCATGCCGTCGCCATCGCGCTGGATCGCCAGGAGAAAGCGACCGAAAACGGCGTGGATGTGGACCACAGCGCTGTGCAATACGTCCGCGACCAGCTCGGCCTCCAAGTAATTGCCATCGCAACGCTTGACGACTTGTTACAGTACCTCTCAGGCCGCGCGGATGATGAACTGGGCGCCCACCGCCAGGGAGTGCTGGCGTACAGGGCCCGGTACGGCGCAGGCTGATGCAACCTGTCTGAAGGATTGACATTGGCGAGAACCCAAGCACTGTATGCATCTCTGGCGCTCTCGCTGGCTGCGGCCGGTGCGGTGCACGCACAACCTCAGGCCGGCGCTCGTCCTGCGACCGGCGACGCGGGGTCGGGTCCCAGCATCTACAGCTGCACCGACGCGAAGGGCCGCACGATCACCGCGGACCGGCCGATCCCTGATTGCATCGACCGCGAGCAGCGCGAACTGAATCCGAGCGGCACCACGCGGCGCAAGCTCGAGCCCACCTACACGGCGCGCGAACAGGCCGAGCGGGAGGAGCGCGAGCGCCAGGCGCAACTGCTGGCCGCCCGCCAGTTGGAGGAGCGGCGGCGCGAACGCGCGCTGCTGATCCGCTACCCGACGCCCATGGCGCACGACCGGGAACGCGCAGAAGCGCTGGTCCAGATCGACGCGGTGATCCAGGCCGCCAAGAAGCGACTGGGCGAGCTCGCCGACGAGCGCAAGCGAATCGACGATGAACTGGAGTTCTACAAGAAGGACCCGAGCAAGGCGCCCGATTCGATCCGCCGCAAGGTCGAGGACAACGCGCGCAGTGTGGCGGTCCAGAATCGTTTCATCGGCGAACAGGAAGACGAGAAGAAGCGCGTGAACGTTCGCTTCGACGAGGAGCAGGCGCGGCTCAAGCCCCTGTGGGCGGCGAAATAGGCTCGCCCCCAGGCTTGCCCACTTCGTGTGGCCGCCCACCCCCTGCCGGGGGCAACACCTGCGGCCCGGCTGAGCCGGATCCGCGGTGTTCCGCGAAAGGGCCGCGCTTTGCGGGCCCTTGTAGGGTTCAGCCTAGCTTGGCTTTGAGGAGGGCGTTGACTTGGGCGGGGTTGGCCTTGCCTTGGCTGGCTTTCATGACCTGGCCGACCAGGGCGTTGAAGGCCTTGTCCTTGCCGGCGCGGTATTCGTCGATGTTCTTCTGGTTGGTGGCCAGGACGCCGTCGATGATCTTCTCCAGGGCGCCGCTGTCGCTCATCTGCTTGAGGCCCTTGGCTTCGATGACGGCGTCGACGTCCTGGCTTTCGCCAGTCCAGAGGGTGTCGAAGACCGTGCGTGCGGCGTTGTTCGAGATGGTGTCGTCGCTGATGCGCTGGATCAGCTTGGCAAGCTGTGCCGCGGTGACCGGCGCATCGGTGATGGCGATGTCCTGCTGATTGAGGCGTCGGGCGATCTCGCCGGTGATCCAGTTGCTGGCCAGCTTGGGCGCGGCGCCCGCGCTCACGGCGGCGTCGAAATAGCTGGCGAGAGCCGGGCTCTGCGTGAGCTGCGTGGCGTCGTATTCCGAGAGGCCGTGCTGCTGCACGTAGCGCTCGGCCATCGCGCGCGGCAGCTCGGGCATCTCGGCGCGCACGCGCTCGATCCACTCGGCGGCGATCGCCAGCGGCGGCAGGTCGGGGTCGGGGAAGTAGCGGTAGTCGGCCGCGTCTTCCTTGGTGCGCATGGCGCGGGTCTCGCCGGTGTCGGGGTCGAACAGCACCGTGGCCTGCTGGATCTGGCGGCCTTCCTCGATCTCCTCGATCTGCCAGCGGATCTCGTAGTCGATCGCCTGCTGCATGAACTTGAAGCTGTTGAGGTTCTTGATCTCGCGGCGGGTGCCCAGCGGCGAGCCGGGCTTGCGCACCGACACGTTGGCGTCGCAGCGGAAGCTGCCTTCCTGCATGTTGCCGTCGCAGATGCCGATCCAGGTCACGATCTTGTGCAATTCGCGCGCATAGGCCACGGCCTCGGCGGTGGAGCGCATGTCGGGCTCGGTCACGATCTCCAGCAGGGGCGTGCCGGCGCGGTTCAGGTCGATGCCCGACTGGCCGATGAAGTCCTCGTGCAGCGACTTGCCCGCGTCTTCCTCCAAGTGCGCGCGCACCAGGCGCACGGTCTTCTTCTCGTCGCCCAGGAAGAAGCTCACCGAGCCGCCCTGGACGACGGGAATCTCGAACTGGCTGATCTGGTAGCCCTTGGGCAGGTCGGGGTAGAAGTAGTTCTTGCGCGCGAACACGCTGCGCGGCGCGATGTGCGAGCCGAGCGCGAGGCCGAGGCGGATGGCGCGTTCGACGGCGCCCTTGTTCATGACCGGCAAGGTGCCCGGCAATGCCAGGTCGACCGCGCAGGCCTGGGTGTTCGGTTCGGCGCCGAAGGCGGTGGACGCGCGGCTGAAGATCTTCGACGCGGTGGAAAGCTGCGCGTGGGTCTCGAAGCCGATGATGACTTCGTAGCCGCGCACCAGCGGGCCGGTCGGACGTCCGCTCTGCGCGGCTTCGAAAGTGTTGATTTCGCTCATGTCAGTTCTTCGCCATCAATAGCCGGCCGGCACACGCTGGTGCCAGTCGGTGGCTTGCTGGAAGCGGTGCGCGGCATTGAGCAGCCGGGCTTCGTCCAGGTAGTTGCCGATGAGTTGCACGCCGACGGGCATGCCGCCGTCGAAGCCTGCAGGCACGCTCATGCCGGGGAGGCCGGCGAGAGAGGCGGGCAGCGTGAAGATGTCGGCGAGGTAGTCGGCGACCGGGTCGCCGCCGTGCTCGCCGAGCTTCCATGCCACCGTGGGCGCGGCCGGGCCGGCGATGACATCGCACTGCCTGAAGGCCTGCTGGAAGTCGTCCGCGATCATGCGGCGCACCTTTTGCGCTTGCAGGTAGTAGGCGTCGTAGTAGCCGTGGGAAAGCACGTAGGTGCCGATCATGATGCGGCGCTTGACCTCGTCGCCGAAGCCTTCCTCCCGCGTCTGCGCGTACATGTCGGCGAGATCGCGGTAGTTGCTGGCGCGATGCCCGAACTTGACGCCGTCGAATCGGCTCAGGTTGCTCGATGCCTCGGCGGCGGCCAGGATGTAGTAGACGGGAATCGACAGTTCGGTGCGCGGCAGCGTGATCTCGACGCGGCGTGCGCCGAGCTTTTCGTACTCGGCCAACGCCGTGTCGACCACCGCGCGCACGCCCGGTGCGACGCCGTCGCCGAGGAACTCCTTGGGCACGCCGATGCGAAGGCCTTCCAGCGAATCGCCGAGGCGGCGCGAGAAGTCTTCCGCCGGCTTGTCCAGCGAAGTCGAATCGCGGTCCGGATCGGGCCCGCACATCGCGGAGAGCAGCAGGGCGCAATCCTCGGCCGACCGGGCCATGGGGCCAGCCTGGTCGAGGCTCGACGCGAAAGCCACCATGCCGTAGCGCGAGGCGCGACCGTAGGTCGGCTTGATGCCGGTCACGCCGCAGAACGACGCCGGCTGGCGGATCGAGCCGCCGGTGTCGGTGCCGGTCGCGGCCGGCGCCAGGCGCGCCGCGACGACGGCCGCGCTGCCGCCCGATGAACCGCCGGGAATGCGCGCCCGGTCCCAGGGGTTGCGCACAGGCACCGCGCTGTCGAAGCCGAGGGCGGGCACGGCGACGTTCTCGTTGGCCGAACCCATCGCGAATTCGTCGCAACTCAGCTTGCCGAGCGTCACGGCGCCGGCTTCGGCGAGGCGGCGCACAACGGTCGCGTCGAAGGGTGAGCGGTAGCCCGCCAGGATGCGCGAACCGGCCGTGGTCGGCAGATCGGCGGTGACGAAGATGTCCTTGTGCGCGATCGGCACGCCGGCCAGCGCCGGCGCATTGCCGGCAGCGATCCGCGCGTCGGCCGCGCGGGCTTGGGTCAGCGTCAATTCTTCGTCGAGCGCCACGAAAGTGCCAAGATCCTGATGCTTCCGGATGCGGGTGAGATGGTGCTGCGCGGCCTCGACCGCCGAGACCTTGCGCTCGCGCAGGGCCTTTGTGAGCTCCGCCACGCCCATCTGATGCAGTTCGGCGCTCATTCGATCACCTTCGGGACGAGGAACAGGCCGTTTTCGACCGCCGGCGCGCTGCGCTGGTTGGCCTCGCGGTTGTTCGGTTCGGTGACGACGTCTTCGGCGAGGCGAAGCGTCACGTCGTCGACCGTGGCGACCGGATGCGCGAGCGGCTCGACGCCCGCGGTGTCGACCGCCCGCATCTGCTCGACCAGGTCAAAGAAGCCGTTGATCTGGCCCAGCATGCGCTCGCTTTCGTCGGGAGCTAGCTGGAGCCGGGCAAGCGAGGCGATGCGCGCGATATCGGAAGAAGTGAGGGACATCGGAAAAAGAGGCTGGCGGCCGTGAAAACATGGGCACTCGGAACCCGCAAAAAGGGCGCCAAAACGTTGGAGTGCCAGGGGATTCGGGTATTATCCCGCCTTTGCCGCAACCCCCGCGAACGCGGCGGCATTTGCCGCAAAAACGATTCAAACCACCCCGTCAAACGACCCAGCAAGAGGGCGACGGCCTGCCGACGCGCATGCCGTGCTCCAGAGGATTCCACAATGTTTGGAGCTTTCCGTCGGTACTTCTCTACCGACCTCGCGATCGACCTCGGCACCGCCAACACCCTGATTTTTGCCCGCAACAAGGGCATCGTCCTGGACGAGCCTTCGGTTGTCGCAATCCGTCATGAAGGCGGCCCGCACGGCAAGAAGGTGATCCAGGCCGTGGGTCGCGAAGCCAAGGCGATGCTCGGCAAGGTGCCGGGCAACATCGAGGCCATCCGTCCCATGAAGGACGGCGTGATCGCCGATTTCGTGATCACCGAGCAGATGATCAAGCAGTTCATCAAGATGGTGCACCCGCGTTCGCTGCTCACGCCCAGCCCGCGCATCATCATCTGCGTGCCTTGCGGTTCGACCCAGGTCGAGCGCCGCGCCATCAAGGACGCGGCCGAAGCTGCCGGCGCCACCTCGGTCTACCTGATCGAGGAACCCATGGCCGCCGCCATCGGCGCCGGCCTGCCGGTGTCCGAGGCCAGCGGCTCGATGGTCGTCGACATCGGCGGCGGCACGACCGAAGTGGGTGTGATCTCGCTCGGCGGCATGGTCTACAAGGGCAGCGTCCGCGTCGGCGGCGACCGCTTCGACGAGGCCATCATCAACTACATCCGCCGCAACTACGGCATGCTGATCGGCGAGCCGACGGCCGAAGTCATCAAGAAGAGCATCGGCTCCGCATTCCCGGGCTCCGAAGTCAAGGAAATGGAAGTCAAGGGCCGCAACCTCAGCGAAGGCGTGCCGCGCAGCTTCACCATCAGTAGCAACGAAGTGCTGGAAGCGCTGACCGATCCGCTCAACAACATCGTCTCGGCCGTCAAGAACGCACTCGAGCAGACGCCGCCCGAACTGGGCGCCGACATCGCCGAGCGCGGGATGATGCTGACCGGTGGCGGCGCGCTGCTGCGCGACCTCGATCGCCTGCTGGCCGAGGAAACAGGCCTGCCTGTGCTCGTGGCCGAGGATCCACTGACCTGCGTGGTGCGAGGCTGCGGTATCGCACTCGAGCGCATGGACAGGCTCGGAAGCATCTTCACAAGCGAATAATGCGACTGATGCACAAATGGCCGGCCCGCGTTTGCGCAGGGCCGGCTTTTTCAATTTAAAGCAGTCTTCCCGCCATGCCGCTCGGCACGCTCGATCGCACCGCGCCACCTCTGTTCAACCAGGGGCCTTCGGCGCTCAGCAAGCTGATCTTCTTCAGCGCGCTCGCGCTGTTCCTGATGGTGGCGGATGCGCGTTTCCACATCGTGCAGCCGCTGCGCACGGCCATCGGCGCGGTGCTCTATCCCATCCAGTGGCTGGCGCTGAAGCCGGTGCAACTCGCGGTGGAGGGAAGTCGCTACCTCGAAGACCTGCAGACGGCGCAGAGCAACGAAGCGGTTGCCCGCAAAGCGCTCGCCCTGCAGTCCGAGCGCGCCAGCCAGGCCGACACGCTCGCGCAGGAAAACGCGCGGCTGCGCGCGATGCTCGAACTGCGCGAAACCACGCAGACCCCCGGGCGAGTGGCCGAGGTGCTGTATGACACTGCCGACCCCTATACGCGCAAGCTGGTGATCGACCAGGGCCTGACGAACGGCATCGTGGCTGGCTCGCCGGTGATCGACGAGCACGGGGTGCTCGGGCAGGTCACGCAGGTGCTGCCGTTCTCGAGCGAGATCACCCTGGTGATCGACCGAGACCTGTCCATTCCCGTGCAGAACGTGCGCACCGGCGCCCGCAGCGTCGCATTCGGTGACGCGAGCGCCCACGGCGGCGGGCTCGAACTGCGCTTCATGGCCGCCAATGCCGATCTGCAGGAGGGCGACATGCTCACCACGAGCGGCGTCGATGGCGTCTACCCGCCGGGCCTTCCGGTTGCCAAGATAGACCGCATCGAACGTCGCGCGGACTCCGCCTTCGCGCGCATCCACCTCCTGCCGGTGGGGCATGTGACGGCGGCGCGCTACGTGCTCGTGCTGGCACCGATCGGCGCGCAAGCCGTGCCCCGGCCCGCGCCGACCGCGGCCGCGAGCCCCGCGGCCAAGAAGAAGGCCGATCGTGCGGACGCCAAGGCGGCCAAGGCCGACGCAAAGGCTGACGCAAAGGCCGATGCCAAGAGCGACAAGAAGGCAAAGGCACCGCGATGATCATGCGTCCCGGTCAGCAGCAGCTTCTGCTGCCCGTCAGCCCGCTGTTCATGTGGGGCAGCCTCATCGCTGCGCTGCTGTTCAACATGGTGCCGCTGGGCCGTGCCGCGTGGACGCCCGACCTGCTCGCGTTGGTGATCGTGTTCTGGAGCGTGCACCAGCCGATGCGCATCGGCATCGGCGCGGCCTTTGTCTTCGGCCTGCTGATGGACGTGCACCAGGCGGCCATGCTGGGCCAGCATGCGCTCTCCTACACCACGCTGGGCTTCTTCGCGATCATGATCCACCGTCGGCTGCTGTGGTTCCCTGTGATCTCGCAGGCGCTGCAAGTATTGCCGCTGTTCGCGCTGTCGCATCTGATCGAACTCGCGATCCGCATGATTGGCGGCGGTGTATTTCCGGGATGGTCGCTGCTGATTGCACCGGTGATCGAAGCCGCCCTGTGGCCACTGGTCAGCATCGTGTTGCTGGCGCCTCAGCGTCGGACGCCGGAACCAGATGCCAACCGTCCCCTCTAATTGGGCTCGCCCCCAGGCTTCGCGCACTTCGTGTCGCTTCGCCAACCCCCTGCCGGGGGCGGCGCGGCCGCTTCGGGCGGCCGTGCGCGGCGCGCCCCTCGAATTGGGGCTCGCTTCGCCTCGCCGCCCGTTGGTTGCTTCCGTTGTTTTGGCCGTTTAAGCTGATTTTTCATGACCGAGATCCGCAATGTTGCTGCCGACCTCTCGCGCTTCCGGCGTCGGGTGATCGTGATCGGCCTTGTCGTGCTGACGGCCTTCGGGTTGCTGTGCGCGCGGCTGGTCTATTTGCAGGTGGTGCGCCATGACGACCTCGCGGAGCAGGCGGAGAGCAATCGCACGGCCATCGTGCCGGTGGTGCCGAATCGCGGGCTGATCCTGGATCGCAACGGCATCGTGCTGGCGTCGAACTATTCGGCCTATACGCTGGAGATCACACCGTCGAAGGCGGGCAATCTCGAAGAGACGATCGAGAGCCTCACCGAGGTGGTGGAGGTCTCGCCGCGCGACCGCCGACGTTTCAAGCGGCTGCGGGAGGATTCGCGCAGCTTCGACTCTGTGCCGATCCGCACGCGGCTGAGCGACGAGGAGGTGGCCCGTTTCGCGGCGCAGCGCTATCGCTTCCCTGGCGTCGAGATCAAGGCGCGGCTGTTCCGCAACTACCCCAACGGTGATCTGGCGAGCCATGTGCTGGGCTACATCGGCCGCATCAACCAGGCCGAGAAGGCGGCGATGGAAGACTGGGAGGACGAGGACCTCGCCAACTACAAGGGCACCGAATACATCGGCAAGCTCGGGATCGAGCAGAGCTACGAGAAGACGCTCCATGGCCAGACCGGCGTCGAGCAGATGGAAACCTCCGCTGGCGGCCGGGCGGTGCGGCGGCTCGCCGCGCATCCCGCGACGCCGGGCAACACCGTCATGCTGTCGCTCGACATCAAGCTGCAGAAGCTGGTGGAGGACATGTTCGGCGACCGGCGCGGCGCGCTCGTCGCGATGGACCCGAGGACCGGCGAGATCCTGGCCTTCGTGAGCAAGCCGACCTTCGATCCGAACCTCTTCGTGGAAGGCATCGACACGGAAAGCTGGAAGGAGCTCAGCGAATCGATCGACAAGCCGCTGCTCAATCGCGCACTGCGGGGGACCTATCCGCCGGGCTCGACCTACAAGCCCTTCATGGCGCTGGCGGCGCTGCAGACCGGCAAGCGCGGGCCCAGCGTGGTGGTGAACGATCCGGGTTACTTCAACTTCGGCGGGCACCGCTTCGGCAGCCCCGAAGGCAACATCGGCGGCGTCGACATGCGGCGCTCGATCCAGTTGTCGAGCAACATCTACTACTACTCGCTGGCCAACGAGATGGGCGTGGACCTGATCCACGACGCGATGAAGCCGCTCGGCTTCGGCCAGATCACGGGGATCGACCTCGGCGGCGAGGTGCGCGGCGTGTTGCCCAGCACCGAATGGAAGCGGAACGCCTACAAGCGCCCCGAGCAGAAGAAGTGGTACGCGGGCGAAACCATCTCCCTTGGCATCGGGCAGGGGTACAACACCTTCACGATGCTGCAGTTGGCGCAGGCGACAGCGATCGTGGCCGACAGCGGCATGAAGCACAAGCCGCACCTCGGTCTGGCCATCCGTGACACGGTGACCGGACAGGTAAGGCCCATCGAGCAGCCGCCCGCGCTGAGCCTGGGCATCACCCCCGGCAACGTCGCGGTGGTGCGGGAGGGCCTGGTGGCGGTGGTCAATGCAGGCACCGCACGCGGCGTCTTCGCAGGCGCGGGCTATCAGGCGGCCGGCAAGACCGGAACGGCGCAAGCGGTCGGCATGGCGCAGAACACGAAGTACAACGCCAAGGCGCTCGAAGAGCACCAGCGCGATCACGCGCTCTTCATGGCCTTCGCGCCGGCCAACGATCCGAAGATCGCCGTAGCCCTCATCGTCGAGAACGCGGGCTGGGGTGCGGGTGCGGCGGCGCCGATCGCGCGCCGCGTGTTCGACTACTGGTTGATGGACCAGTACCCGAGCGAGGCGGACATGGCCGCCATCCGAATCGGCAAGGCCACAGCGCCGATCGGAAAGCCGCGGGTCGCCAGCGAGGTCGCATGGCCTTCGGCCGCCGCGACCGCGACGACCGCACCCTGACGGCGGCTGCACACCTGCCGTCACGACGGGCCTCAGCGAAGGAACGCGTCGTACGCCGTCTTCAGGATCAACGCGCCCACCACGACGATAAAGACCTTGCGCACGAAGCCTGCGCCGTGCTTGATGGCCACGCGCGCGCCGATCACGCTGCCGGCCACGTTGGCCACCGCCATCACCAGCCCGTAGTGCCACAGCACATGGCCCTTGAGCCCTAGCAAGAGCAAGGCGCCGAGGTTGGTCATGGTGTTGAGAAGCTTGGCTGAGGCGGCGGCATTGAGGAAGTCGTAGCCCAGCCAGCGCACGAACAGGAACACGAAGAAGCTGCCCGTGCCGGGGCCGAAGAATCCGTCGTACACGCCGAGCGCGAAGCCGATCGCGGCGGTGGCGATCAACTCTGCCTGGCCGCTGAAGCGCGGCGCGTGATGCCTGCCCATGTCCTTTCGTGCGAGCGTATAGAGCAGCAGCACCACGAGGATCACGGGCAGGAGTTTGCGCAGGAAATCGCCCGGGACGACCGTCACGGCCCATGCCCCGGCGATCGACCCGGCGAAGGCGAGAGCGCCTGCGGGAAGCAAGGTGCGCCAGCGAAGCCCGACGCGATGGTGGAACTGCGCCGTGGCCGCCGCGGTGCCCCAGACCGAGGCGCTCTTGTTGGTGCCCAGGAGCGTCGCGGGCGCCGTGCCGGGCAGCACGCTGAACAGAACCGGCACCAGGATCAGGCCGCCTCCCCCCACGATCGAATCGACGAAGCCCGCGAACAGCGAGGCGAGAGTCAGCACCACAATTTCCATGGGGCCGGATTGTCTCACCCAGGTTGCTATCGATTTCGTAGCAACGGACTCAGCATCTGCACAGCCAGGCGCGCGTCAGATCGACCAAAAGAAAAGGCGCCGACCAGCGGCGCCTTGTTCAAAAAAACGGCATCTCGTCCGGATGCCTTTTGTCGATTGTTCTGGTTTTGCTAAAGATGTCTCCTCGGTCCCCCGCGCAGCGGGCAGGCCCGTTTGCGAGTGGCGTGACTTTAGTTCGGCGCACCGTGCCAGTGCATCGGGGATTACCCGTCACTGCAACAAATGGAAACGCGAAAAATCAACGTGCCGCTTCGCGAACCCAGGCAGCCGCCTTCTCGGCCATCATCAAGGTGGGGCTGTTGGTGTTGCCGCTGGTGATGGTGGGCATCGCACCGGCGTCGACCACGCGCAGGCCCGCGATCCCCCGAACGCGCAGGCGGGAATCCAGCACCGCCATCGGGTCGTCCTCGCGGCCCATCTTCGTGGTGCCCACCGGGTGGAAGATGGTTGTCGCAATGTCGCCGGCCAGGCGCGCGAGTTCCTCGTCGCTCTGGTACTGCGCGCCAGGCTTCCATTCTTCGGGGCCATATTTCGCGAGGGCCGGCTGGGTGGCGATCCTGCGTGTGACGCGCAGCGAATCGGCGGCCACCTTGCGGTCCTCGTCGGTGCTCAGGTAGTTGGGCGCGATGGCGGGCGCATTCTCGAAGCGGGGACTTTTGATGCGCACCGTGCCACGGCTGGTCGGATTCAGGTTGCACACGCTGGCGGTGAAGGCCGGAAAGCTGTGCAGGGGCTCGCCGAAGGCATCGAGAGAGAGCGGCTGCACGTGGTATTCGAGATTGGGCCACTCGTGCACCGGCGAGCTGCGCGTGAACGCGCCGAGCTGCGACGGCGCCATGCTCATCGGGCCGCTGCGCTTCAGCAGGTACTCCATGCCGATCTTCGCCTTGCCGTAGAGCGAGGAGGCCAGCACGTTGAGCGTGGGCGCGTCCTTGATCTTGTAGACCGCGCGGATCTGGAGGTGGTCCTGCAGGTTGGCACCCACACCCGGCGCGTCGAGTGCGACCTCGATGCCGTGCTGGCGCAGAAGGTCGGCCGGCCCGATGCCCGAGAGCTGCAGGATCTGCGGCGACCCGATGCTGCCTGCGCACAGGATCACTTCGCGCGTTGCATGCGCCATCACTGATTCGTGGCCGTCCCACACCTGCGCGCCGGTGCAGCGCCGGCTGCCGTCGGCCTGTGTTTCGAGGATGAGGCGCGACACCTGGGCGCCGGTCCACAACTCGAAGTTCGGGCGGCCATAGCAGGTCGGACGGAGGAAGGCCTTGGCCGTGTTCCAGCGCCAGCCGTTCTTCTGGTTGACCTGGAAATAGCCCACGCCCTCGTTGCTGCCGCGGTTGAAGTCCGTGCTGTGCGGCACCCCCGCCTGCACGGCGGCCTCGGCGAAGGCGTCGAGGATGTCCCAGCGCAGGCGCTGCTTCTCCACGCGCCACTCACCGCCGGCACCGTGCAGATCGTCGGCGCCGAGGTAGTAATCCTCGTGCTTCTTGAAGGCGGGCAGCACGTTGTTCCACCGCCATTCGTCGTCGCCGGTGAGCTGCGCCCATTGGTCGTAGTCGCGCGACTGGCCACGCATGTAGATCATCCCGTTGATGCTCGACGAGCCGCCGAGCGTCTTGCCGCGCGGATAGCGCAGCGTGCGGCCGTTCAGCCCGGCATCCGGCTCGGTGTTGTAGAGCCAGTCGGTGCGCGGATTGCCGATGCAATAGAGATAGCCGACCGGAATGTGGATCCAGTGGTAGTCGTCCCTGCGGCCCGCCTCGATCAGCAGCACGCGGCATTGCTTGTCGGCGCTCAGACGATTGGCCATCAGCGCGCCGGCGGTGCCGGCTCCGATGACGATGTAGTCGAAAGTGGTGTCGCTCATTGGCGTGGCTTGTCTCTCTTGTTGTCTGAAACGGGCGCCCGCGAGTATGCGGCCGCCGCCGGGCCGCCCCAAGGCGAGCCACGCCTCCCCCTCGGGGGGTGGCGAATTACACGCAGCGCAGCGGAGTGAAAAGCAGGGGGGCCGTCATTTCGATGTGGGCATCACGAACTCGGCGCCCTTGCCGATGCTCTCCGGCCAGCGCTGCATGATCGACTTCTGCTTGGTATAGAAGCGCACGCCCTCTTCGCCGTAGGCGTGCATGTCTCCGAAGAGACTCTTCTTCCACCCGCCGAAGCCGTGCCAGGCCATCGGCACCGGAATCGGCACGTTGATCCCCACCATGCCGACCTGGATGCGGCGCGAGAACTCGCGCGCCACGTTGCCGTCGCGCGTGAAGCAGGAGACGCCGTTGCCGAACTCGTGCGCGTTGATGAGGTCCACCGCTTCCTTCAGGTCGTGCACGCGCACGCAGGAGAGCACCGGACCGAAGATCTCTTCCTTGTAGATGCGCATGTCGGGCGTGACGTTGTCAAACAGCGTGCCGCCCATCCAGAAGCCTTCTTCGCAGCCTTCGCCCGCGCTCTTGCCCTCGAAGCCGCGGCCGTCCACCACCAGCTTGGCGCCTTCTTTCTCGCCCTGCGCGATGTAGCCGGTGATGCGCTCGTGCGCTGCCCGCGTGACGATCGGACCCATCTCGGCGTCCAGCTCGGTGCCGTTCTTGATCTTGAGCGTCTTCGCGCGCTGGGCCAGGAGCGGCAGCACCTTGTCGGCTGCATTGCCCACCAGCACCGCGACGCTGATCGCCATGCAGCGCTCGCCGGCCGAGCCGTAGCCGGAGCCGATCAGCGCGTCGACGGTCTGGTCGATGTCGGCGTCGGGCATCACCACCATGTGGTTCTTGGCGCCGCCGAGCGCCTGCACGCGCTTGCCGTGGCGGGCGCCGGTTTCGTAGATGTAGTTGGCGATCGGCGTCGAGCCGACGAAGCTGATGGCCTTGACGTCCGGATGCTCCAGCAGTGCGTCGACGGCTTCCTTGTCGCCCTGCACGACGTTGAACACGCCGTCGGGCAGTCCGGCTTCCTTCAGCAACTCGGCCATGCGCAGCGAGGGGCTCGGGTCGGTCGGGCTGGGCTTCAGCACAAAGGCGTTGCCCGCCGCGATCGCGACCGGGAACATCCACATCGGCACCATCACCGGGAAGTTGAAGGGCGTGATGCCAGCCACCACGCCGAGCGGCTGGCGCAGCGTCCAGTTGTCGATGCCGGTGGAGACCTGGTCGGTGTAGTCACCCTTCAGCAGTTGGGGAATTCCGCAGGCGAACTCGACGATGTCGATGCCGCGGGTGACCTCGCCTTGCGCGTCGGTGAAGACCTTGCCGTGCTCGGCGGTGATCAGGTGCGCCAGTTCGTCGCGGTGCTTGTTCAGCAGTTCGAGGAACTTGAACATCACGCGCGCGCGGCGGATCGGCGGGGTGTCGGCCCAGGCGGGGAAAGCCGCCTGCGCGGCGGCGACCGCCGCATCGACGTCGGCGCGGTTGGCGAGCGCCACGCTGCCGGTCGCGGCGCCCGTGGCCGGGTTGAACACGTCCTGCGCACGGGTGGATTTCGGGGCGACGACGCGGCCGCCGATGTAGTGGTGGATCGGGGTCTTGCTCATCTGCATGGCGTTCTCCTGCCGGCGCGGGGCTGGCTGATTGCGGAAAAGGGGTAAGTTCGGCTCAGCCGGACATTGTGGCAAACGCTCGCGCATTGCGCGAACGCCTACGCCGATGGGGGTGGATCGGGAGGTCTGGCGCAGACGCACGCGGTTACGATGCTGCGTCTTTAGCCGCCCCATCTCACTCCGGTCACTTCACTCCATGTCCATCGACCCGCCATCGCCCGCCGACGCGCAAGACGCGGCCAGCGTGCAGCCGCGTGTCGAAGAGCGCGACCACGAAGGCGCCCACTGGGCCGTCGCAAGCGGCCGCTGGACCGCGTTGGCGATGTCGTCGCCCAACGCCTGGGAGTCCGTCTCGCAGGACCTCGAATGCGTCCCGGCGCAGGACGATCGGCGCTGGGACCTGCGGCCCATCGAACAGCTCGACCACATCGGCGCCCAACTGCTCTGGAACCACTGGCAGAAGGCCTGGCCGCCACACCTCGAAATGGATTCGCAGCACAAGGCCGTGCTCGATCAGGTCGCGCTCTACACCTGCATGGCGCCTGTCGACACGGGGCCGACGCTGGCGGACCGCTTCAAGGCCTTTGCGCACAACGGTCCGCGCGTGATGTTCGTCGCGCGCGACTTCCTCCGTCTCATTGGGCAGCTCACCCTCGACGTGGGCAAGCTGATCCGCGCACCGCACCGCGGACCGTGGCGCGACTTCTCGGGCCAGCTCTACCAGTTCGGCACGACCGCGCTGCCCATCACGGCGCTGGTGGGATTGCTCATCGGCATCGTGCTGGCCTATCTCACGTCGCAGCAGTTGCGGCAGTACGGCGCCGAGACCTTCATCGTCAACATCCTCGGCCTCTCGCTGATCCGCGAGCTGGGGCCGGTGCTGGCCGCGGTGCTCATCGCCGGCCGCTCCGGTTCGGCCATCACGGCGCAGATCGGCGTGATGCGGGTAACCGAGGAACTCGACGCCATGCGCGTGATGGGCATTCCGCACGGCTTCCGGCTCGTGATGCCGCGGGTGCTGGCGCTGGCCATCGCCATGCCGCTGATCAGCATGTGGACCTCGATGGCGGCGCTGCTCGGCGGCATGATCGCGGCCGACCTGTCGCTCGACATCTCGCCGTCGTACTTCCTCTCGGCCCTGCCGCGCGCGGTGCCGCTGTCGAACCTCTGGCTCGCGATGTCCAAGTCGGCGGTGTTCGGCATCCTGATCGCGCTGATCGGTTGCTATTTCGGCATGAAGGTGAAGCCCAACACGGAGAGCCTCGGCCGCGGCACCACCTCCTCGGTCGTGACCTCGATCACCATCGTGATCCTGGTCGATGCGCTCTTTGCCGTGTTGTTCAAGGGTGTGGGATTGCGCGCATGACTGATACCCCGACCAGCGACACGACGAGCGTCGTGGAGATCCGCAAGCTCTGGACCGTGTTCAAGTCGCCCGACGGCGACCAGGTGGTGCATCGCGATCTCGACCTGAAGATCATGCGCGGCGAGGTGCTCTCGCTCGTGGGCGGCTCCGGCACCGGCAAGACCGTGCTGCTGCGCCAGATTCTCGGGCTGGAGCATCCGACGAAGGGCCAGGTCAGCGTGCTGGGCCGGCCGCCGGGGCAGCTCAGCGCAATGGGCGCTGCCAACGTCGGCATGTTGTTCCAGCATGGCGCGCTGTTCTCCGCCTTCAGCGTGCTCGACAACATCGCCTTCCCGTTGCGGGAACTCAAGCTGCTGCCCGACGACCTGATTCGCGATGCCGCACTGGTCAAGCTGCAGATGGTGGGGCTGTCTCCGCAGCAGGCGACCAAGAGCCCGTCGGATCTGTCGGGCGGCATGATCAAGCGCGTGGCGCTCGCGCGGGCGCTGATCATGGACCCGCCGCTGCTGCTGCTCGACGAGCCCACCGCCGGCCTGGACCCCGAAAGCGCCGACGGCTTCTGCGACCTGCTGCGCGGCCTGCACCGCGAGCTCGGTCTCACGGTGGTGATGGTCACGCACGACCTCGACACCCTCTTCGACCTGAGCACGCGCATCGCTGTGCTGGCCGACCAGAAGGTCATCGTCGCCGGGACGGCGCGCGACGTGATCGCGTACCCGCATCCGTTCATCCACGAGTACTTTCTCGGCGGCCGTGGCCAGCGTGCCATGGAAGCCCTGCATGACGGGTCGGCGCCCGTGGCCGTCGCGGGACGGCCATCCGGCAGCCAGACCCCATCAACTGAAAGGTAGATGCCATGGAAAACAAGGCCCATGCCCTCGCTGCCGGCGCCTTCGTGCTTGGCCTGATCGCCGTGCTCGTCGCGCTGGTCGTCTGGCTCACGCGCGACGACACCGTGCGCAACCTCTATGAACTCTCCACGCGCGATCCGGTCAGCGGGCTGCAGCCGCAGGCGATGGTGCGCTACCGCGGCATCGCTGTCGGCAAGGTTGCCTCGATCGACTTCGACCCGAAGGTGAAGGGCAATGTGCGCGTGCGCATCACGGTCGACGAGCGTGTGCCGCTCACGACCTCGACCTTTGCGACGCTCAGCTACCAGGGCGTGACGGGACTGGCCTTCATCGCGCTCGACGACAAGGGTGAATCGCAAGTGGCGCTCGTGCCCAACAACGACGAGCCGCCGCGCATTCCGCTCAAGCCCTCGCTGCTGGCGCAACTGCAGGATCGTGGCGAGGCGATCATCGGCAAGGTCGAGGAGGCGACCCGGCGCGTGAACACGCTGCTGGGCGACGACAACCAGAAGCGCATCGCCGACGCGCTGGAGAGCATCTCGCTGGCCGCGGCCAGCGCCAACCAGCTCACGCAGTCGCTGGACAACACGGTGAAGACGGGGCTCAACCCGGCGCTGAAGGCCTTGCCGCCGCTTGTGGATCGGACCAAGGACACGTTGGTCACTGTCAAGGCCGCAGCCTCCGATGTCTCCCGTGTGGCGAACAACCTCAACACCACGGTCGGCCGTCTCAACGCCGCGGACGGCCCGATCGACCGGCTGGGCGATGGCACCAAGGCGCTGTCGCAGGCGGTGGAGTCCTTCAACAACGCGACGCTGCCGCGCGTGAATCGCGTGGCGGACGACACCTCCCGCGCCGTGCGCCGGCTCGGCCGTGCGGCCGACGGCATCAACGACAACCCGCAATCGCTGCTGTTCGGCAACGGCGGCGCCCTCGCGGGCCCGGGCGAGCCCGGCTTCTCCTCGCCGGCCGCGCGCCCTTGAAGGTAATGACCATGTACGACGCATTGAAAAACTTCGCGACCGGTGCCTCGTGGGCGCGGCTCTCCGGCCTGGGCGGCGTGGTGGTGCTGCTGCTGGCGACGGGTTGCGGCGCGCTGCCGGACAAGCCAGCGCGCGCCACCTTGTATGACTTCGGACCCGGTGCAGCGTCCAGTGCGCCGGCTTCGATCGCCCCCAAGCCTGCGTTGCCGCCGATCGCGCTGGCCGAGATCGATGCCACCTCTCGGCTCGACGGCACGCAGATGCTCTACCGCCTCGGCTATGCCGACGCCAATGAACTGCGTCCCTATGGCCAGTCGCGCTGGAGCCAGGCGCCGGCCCAGCTGGTGCGCCAGCGCGTGCGCGAGGCGCTCGCGGTCGGCCACACGGTGCTGGGTCCAGAGGAGAGCGCGACGATCGCCCGCACCGAAGGCCGTGTGCCCGACACGCTGCGTCTTTCGTTGGAGGAGTTCAGCCATTTCTTTGAATCGCCGACGAGCAGCGCGGGGCTGGTGCGCATCAGTGCCACGCTGATTCGGAGCAATCCCGGTGGCGACCGCGTGCTGGCGCAACGCACCTTCACGGCCCAACGGCCCGCACCGAGCAACGACGCGCCCGGCGGTGTGAAGGCGCTCGCGGCGGCCAGCGATGCGGTCGCGGCCGATCTGGTCGCCTGGGTGGACCAGATCCGCTGACACGCACCGCACCCATTGCCGCATGCAACGCATCGGCCTGATTTCCGATACGCACGGGCTGCTTCGGCCCGAAGCCCTCGCCTTCATGCGCGGCTGCGATCACATCGTCCATGGCGGCGACATCGGGTCGCAGCGCATCCTCGATGACCTGGCTGCCATCGCGCCGGTGACCGCGGTGCGTGGCAACAACGACAACGGGCCGTGGGCGGAGATGGTGCCGGAGACGGCCTTGATCGAAATCGGCGGGCTGCGCCTCTACGCCATCCACGACCTTGCGGATCTGCGCATCGATCCGGCCGCCGAGGGTATTCGCGTCGTGGTGTCCGGGCATTCGCACCGGCCACTGGTCCAGATGCGCGGCGACGTGCTGTGCATCAATCCTGGCAGCGCCGGGCCGAAGCGCTTCCGCCTGCCTATCGCAGTGGCCGAACTCCTGCTGGACGGCGACGCCGTCACGCCTCGGATCGTCGAACTGCCGGTGGGTTAGGGCGCTCGATCAGAGCGCCCGATGCAGCACCGGGAACAGCGTGCCGAGCCCATCCGCCATCACTTCCACGGCCAGCGCCGCGAGGATCAGGCCCATCAGCCGCGTCATCACGTTGATGCCGGTCTTTCCGAGCACCCGCGCGATGGGCTCCGCGAGCGAGAAGGTGATGCCGGTCGCCAGGCCGATCACCACGCCGTAGCCGACGAGGATCGCCAGCTCCCAGACGTGCTGCGTCCGGTCGGCGAAGATGACCACGGTCGACATGGTGGCCGGACCGGTGAGCAGCGGAATGGTCAGCGGCACCACCGCGATCGACGCGCCGAGCGAGGCCTTCACCTCCGTGGCGCGGATCTCGTCCTTGCTGGTCTTGGATTCGGCCGGCTGCGCATTGAGCATGTTGAGCGAACTGATCAGCAGCAACATACCGCCGCCGACCTGGAAACTCGCGATCGAGATGCCGAAGAAGGACAGCAGCTGCAATCCCAGGAGAGCACTCACGGCAATGACAACGAAGGCGCTGAAGGCCGACACCCAGGCCGTGCGCTTGCGCTGGTGCTCCGTGCATTCCTGCGTGTAGTGGATGAAGAAGGGAACGATGGCGAGCGGATTGACAATGGCCAGCAGCGTGATCAGCGGCTTGATCAGGTCCATCGTGGGCGTGGCCATCAACGACCGCCCGTCACGTCGAGAGAGGTGCCGGTGACGTAGCTCGCTTCGTCCGAGAGTAACCAGACGATGCCGTTGGCGACTTCCTCGGCACTGCCGGTGCGCTTCATCGGCACGGTCGGTGCGAGCTGGGACGCGCGGTCGGGAAGTCCACCGGAGGCGTGGATCTCGGTATCGATCAACCCGGGCCGCACCGCATTGACGCGGATGCCTTCGTCCGCGACTTCCTTGGCCAGCCCGATGGTGAAGCTTTCGATGGCGCCCTTGCTTGCGGCGTAATCGACGTACTGGCCCGGCGAGCCGAGCCGGGCCGCGGCGCTCGACAAGTTGACGATGACGCCTCCGCTGCCGCCGTGCTTCGTGCTCATGCGGCGCACTGCTTCGCGGGCGCAGACGAAGCTGCCGATGACGTTGATGCGCAGCATGCGCTCGAGGCGCGCGACGCTCATCTCGTCGACCCGCGCCTGCATGTCGACCACGCCGGCGTTGTTGACCAGGGCGGTGAGGCGTCCGAGCTTGGCGTCGACCTTCTCGAACATCGCCATCACCTGCGCCTCGTCGCCGACGTCCGCCTGCACGGTGATCGCGGTGCCGCCGTTTGCGCGGATGGTTCGCACCACCTCGTCGGCGGCCAGCGAGTTGCTCGCGTAGTTGACCGCGACCGCGTAGCCGCGCCGCGCCGCCTGCAAAGCCGTCGCGGCGCCGATGCCTCGGCTGCCTCCGGTGATCAAGAGCACCTGGTTCAAAACCCACCTCCTGCACGGAAGCCGTGCGTCAGTTAAAACCTGTCCGCACGGATTAAATCACCGAGGAGACGCTCTTGAGCCGCAGCATCGACTACTACTTCACGCCCCAGAGCCCCTGGACCTACCTGGGCCATGCGCGCTTTGCCGCCCTCGCGAAATCGTCGGGCGCCGCGGTTCGGGTGTGCCCCATCGATTTCGGCGCCGTGTTCCCGGTGTCGGGCGGCCTACCGCTCGGCAAGCGCGCGCCGCAACGGCAGGCGTACAGGCTGGTCGAGCTGGCGCGCTTCTCGCGGCATCTCGACATCCCGCTGAATCCGAAGCCAAAGTTCTTTCCGGTGCCGAGCGACGATGCGGCCAAGCTGATCGTCGCCGTCGACCTGCATGACGGCACTGATGCTGCGATGAAGCTTTGCGGCGCGGTGTTCGCCGCCGTGTGGGTGCAGGAGCGTAATATCGCCGACCCGAAAGTGCTGGAGGCGTTGACTGCCGAATGCGGGCTCTCGGGTCGCCGCATCGAACAGTCGCAAAGCCAGACCGTGCAGGAGCGCTACGAGGAATACACGCAGCAGGCCATCGACGCGAAGGTGTTCGGCGCGCCGAGCTACGTGATCGACGGCGAAATTTTCTGGGGGCAGGATCGCCTGGATTTCGTCGAGCGTGCATTAAAGCAATAACCACCAACCACAGGAGTCTGACCATGGGTCAATTCATCGATCTCACCGCCAAAGACGGCTTCACCTATCCCGCCTATGTCGCAGAGCCTTCGGGCAAGCCCAAGGGCGCCGTCGTCGTGGTGCAGGAGATCTTCGGCATCAACTCGCACATCCGTTCGGTGGCCGATGGCTACGCAGCCGAGGGCTACCTGGCGGTCGCGCCGGCGACCTTCCATCGGGTGAAGCAAGGCGTCGAACTGGGCTACTCCGAGGACGACATGAAGGCCGGCTTCGCGCTGAAGATGGCGGTCGAGGCATTGCCCGCGCCGGGCGTGATGCAGGACATCCAGGCAGCCGTCGACTATGCGTCGAAGGCCGGCAAAGTCGGCATCGTCGGCTATTGCTGGGGCGGCCTCCTCACGTGGCGCTCGGCTGAGCAGCTGTCAGGACTTGCGGCTGCAGCGCCTTACTACGGCGGCGGCATGACGACGCCCGAAGAAACCGCGCGCAAGCCCAAAGTGCCCGTGCTCGCGCAATTCGGCAAGAAGGACCACTGGATTCCCGTCGAGACGGTCGAGGCCTTCAAGAAGGCGCACCCGGAAGTCGAGGTTCATGTCTACGAGGCCGACCACGGATTCAACTGCGACCAGCGCGGTTCGTACAACGCCGAATCGGCCAAGCTGGCGAAAGAGCGCACGCTGGCGTTCTTCGCCAAGCACATCGGCTGATCCGGTGCCGGGCGTGTCGGGTTCCATGCGCGCCGCATGGGTTGCCATCGCGATGGCCCTCGCGTCGGTGGCCCAGGCGGCCGACTACACCGGGCCACTCTTCGACACGCACCTGCACTACAACCAGGAGGCCTGGGACGGCAACACTGGGCCTTACCCGCCGGCTGATGCGTTGGCGCGGATGCAGCGCAATGGCGTGAAGGCCATCGTCGCCAATTCACGTCCCAATGCCGGAACCCAGACGCTCGCCGCTGCGCGCGAGACGCGAGAGGCCGGCGTGTCGGTGGTGCCCTTCGTGCGGCTCTATCGGAACCGCGCCGACTACGACAACTGGTTCCGAGACGACAGCATCTACGAGATGGTCCAGACCGAACTCGCCCGCGGCACTGCGAGCGGACCCTACAAGGGGCTGGGTGAGTTCCATCTCTACGACAGCGCCAATGCCAACGGGCCGGTCGCGAAAAAGCTGATCGTCCTGGCGGAGCAGAAGAAGCTTGCGGTGCTGGCGCATGTGGACGACGTGGCGATCGATCTGCTGATGGCCCATGCGCCTTCCGATGGACGGACGCTGCGCCTGATCTGGGCACACACCGGCATTGGCGGACCGTCCGTCGCACGGGTGCAGGCGCTGCTGGAGCGCTATCCGTTGTTGATGGGAGAACTGTCCTATCGGCCGGGCCTCACCTGCGACGGTGGCGTGTTGTGCCCTGAATGGCGTGCGCTGATCCTCAAGTATCCGGAACGCTTCATGGTGGGCTCCGACACCTGGGTCAACCAGCGCTGGAGCGCCTACGACGAGATCATGCGCGGCTATCGCACGTGGCTCGGCGACCTGCCGCCCGATGTGGCGCAACGCGTCGCATGGGGGAACGCGGCGGCGCTGTTCGGCGTCAGGTAGCAGCCGGCTGCCTGGCGTTTCGCTTGCCGGCCGTGCGTGCAGCAGGCTTTTCGGTAGGCTCGGGGTCGCGCACGCGCGCTTCCAGAAAGTCCAGCAGCGCCCGCAGGGCGGCGCTGTTGTGCCGGCGCTGCGAGTACGCCGCATACAGCCAGAGATCGCGCGGCATGTATTCCTTCAACACGGGAACCAGTGCACCGCGCTCGATGTGCGACTGCGCCATCATCGCCGGCACGCACACCGCGCCGAGCCCGGCGAGCGCCACGCCGATCAGCGGCGCGGCGTCGTTGGCGTCCATGCGGCTATGCACCGGGACGCTGTAGGGCTCGCCGTCGACCTCGAACGGAAGATGCGGCGCACCGCCAGCGAGCGAGTAGGTCAGCACGTCGTGGCGGCGCATGTCGTCCGGTTTCTTGGGCAGGCCGCGTTGGGCCCAGTAGCCGGGAGCGGCGCACAGCGCGAGGTCCATCAACCGCAATCGGCGCACGATGAGGTTTTCGTCCCGGATGCGGCCCAGGCGCAGCGCAATGTCAACGCCTTCCTCGACCAGGTCGATCACGCGGTTGCTCAGGTGCAGGCTCACATGCACGTCCGGATAGGTCGCCATGAATTCGCCGACGATGCCGGGGAAGGTGCTTTGCCCGAGGCCGTGCGGTGCCGTGATCCGGAGCCGCCCGCGCGGGTGGCCCGCGTGCTCCTGCAACTCTGTCTGCGTGAGTTCGACCATCTCCATCAGCGGCTTGCTGCGTTCGAGCAGCAGATGTCCCGCATCGGTCAGGCTGACCGAGCGTGTCGAACGATTGAGCAGGCGCACGCCGAAGCGCTCCTCCAACTGGGCCACATATTTGCTGACGTTCGCCTTCGACATGCCCAGGGTCGTGGCCGCCCGGGAAAAGCTGCCGCGCGCGGCGACTTCGCGAAAGGCCTTCAGCAGGTCAAGACCGTCCATTCGGCTCCCATTGTTTCGATTTGATGAACACCATGGTTCATTTTGCTAGGGTTTTTACCTATTTTTTGGGCGCAAACTCCATCTTCACAGAGCAGCCCAGGCTGGTCTGAGTGAACAGACACCGAGCCGGTCGCCCGTTCAACATCATCCAAAGCCAACGAAGGACATTGAAATGAAGACCTCGAAGATCATCGCCGCTGCCGCTCTCACGATTCTCGCCGCCGCTGGCGCACAAGCCGAAACCTACGAAGGCGTGCATGCGCCGGTGTCGGCCAATAGCCGCGCCGACGTGAATGCGCAAGCCGTCGCCGCCGCCCGCAGTGAGAACCCGTACGGTGATGCCGCGTCGTCGCGCGTTGCCCCGGCGCTGACCGCTTCGGCCGACCGTGCGACCATTCGTGCCCAAGCCGTTGCGACCGCACACGAAGCCAACCAGAACCTGGACCGCAAGGCCTTCGTGAACAGCGTGATCCCGTCGCAATACAAGATCGCCCGCCCGGTGACGCAGCAAGCCGGTCTTTGATCCGCAACCCCATGAAGACCGGGCCCCGCGGCTCGGTTTTTCATGGCGCGAGTCTTTCGCACACGATTGTTTCGATCGTGGAAACGCGGTGTCTCGTTTCTTGGTGTTTTCCCGTAGGTGTTTCATCGGAGACTCGCCGCACAGGCCAGCGACAGCGAGCCTGGTTTCGAAAACAAACTCCGACGAACAAGGACCTGAAATGAAGACCTCGCACATCCTCGCCGCTGCCGCAATCTCGATCCTGGCTGCCGCCGGCGCCCAGGCCGAAACCTATGACGGCGTGCATGCGTCCGTTTCGGCCAAGAGCCGCGACGAAGTCAATGTGGAAGCCGTGAGCGCCGCTGCCGCCGCCGACCAGAACATTCCGCGTGGTTCGCGTGGCGCGGAGCGCTTCACCCCGACGGCCGACCCGGCTGCTGTGCGCGCACAAGCCATCGCGACCGCGAACGCCGTGGACTCGAACGTGGTTCCCGGCTCGAAGTACAACAGCCGCGTGATCTCGACCATGAACAAGTCGGCCGAGCCCCGCGTTCAAGCGCAAAAGGACGGCGCGGCTACGGCCAAGTAATCCAGGCTTCGGCCTGACAAAAAGCCGGGTGGTGCGCAAGCGCCGCCCGGCTTTTTCTTTGCCCGTCTGGTTCCTAGTGCGGCCGCGCCAGGTAGCGCTTGCGCCAGAACACGACGACCAGCACCACGGCGATCGCGCCCATGGATCCCATTGCGATCCAGAACCCGTCTGCCTTGTGCACGAGCGGGATGAACTCGAAGTTCATGCCGAAGATGCCCGCGATCAGGTTGAGCGGCAGGAACACCGCGGTGAGCACGGTGAGCACCCGCATGATGTCGTTGGCGCGATGGCTTTGGACGCTGAAATGCATCTGGACTGCCGTTTCGGCGTTTTGTTCGAGCCGTCGGACGTGGTGCACCACGCGCTCGATGTGCTCCAGCACGTCCCGGCTGCGAACCATAACGAGTTCGCGTTCGCGGTGCTCGGCGGCGCCTTCCGGCGCCGGCAGGGTTTCGAAGGCATCGATCCAGTCCTGGATGCAGGCTCGCTGGTCCTCGCAGATCTCGTCCAGGTGATGCAGCGACTGCCGCGCGTCCATCAGCGCGCTCCAGTTCGTGAAGCGGCTCTTGGGGTCGATCAGCTCAGCCTGCCAGTGATCCAGTTGCTTGGTCAGCTCGCGCCGGAGGTCGAGGTAGGCATCGACGATCTGGTTGATGACGCGCAGCATGAGATCCGCCGGGCTGGAGGGGATCCGTGCGGAGACAGCGCGCACGTCCAGCGCGGGCAGCGCGGCACGACCGCGATCGCCCGGCGCGGCTGCGGCGAGGAGCTTGGCGGCGAAGGCATCGCGCACGGCGCCATCCTCGGGATGCACCGACAGCAGGACGCGATCGAACACCGCGAAGCCCACGGGCCGCGTGTCCACGCGCCGGAGCACGGGCGGGCCCCCACGCGGAACCATGCCCTCAACGGCTTTCGGCTGGCCCGTGCCGTTGGAGGCGGCCAACCTCCGAAACACGAGAAGGTCGTATTGCGAGGTGTAGTCGTAGCGCGACGGCAGTTGGTCGTTGAGGAGATCGCTCACATGCAAATCGACCAGGTGCGTGTTGCAAAGCGATTGCAGGACGTCTTGCACCTGGGCGAGCGAGGCGCGGAACTCTTCCCGCGTCAGCGACAGCCACAGGTAGCCTTGCTCGCAGGCCCCCGGCGCGGCCATGGGCGCGAGCGCGTCGTGTTCGCTGACCCGTGTGCCGTCGATCTTGAAAATACGCATCAGGGCTGTCCCCTTGTCCTTGTTCTTCTGGCCGCCACCGCGGCCTGGTGCGGCAGGGCGACGAGCGTGCAGTGCCTCAAGCTTGTTTCAGCAATCGGGCGGCATCGAGCGCGAAATAGGTGAGCACCCCGTCGGCGCCCGCGCGCTTGAAGGCCAGGAGGCTTTCGAGCACCACTGCATCGTGGTCGAGCCAGCCGTTCTGGGCGGCGGCCTTGAGCATCGCGTACTCGCCGCTGACCTGGTAGGCGAAGGTCGGCACGCGGAATTCATCCTTGACCCGCCGCACGATGTCGAGGTAGGGCATGCCGGGCTTCACCATCACCATGTCGGCGCCTTCGGCGATGTCGATTGCCACTTCGCGCAGCGCCTCGTCGCTGTTTCCCGGGTCCATCTGGTAGACCTTCTTGTTGCTCTTGCCGAGGTTGGAGGCCGAGCCGACCGCATCGCGGAAGGGACCATAGAAGGCGCTCGCGTACTTGGCACTGTAGGCCATGATTCGCGTGTGGATGTCGCCGCGCGATTCGAGCGCGTTGCGAACCGCGCCGATCCGGCCGTCCATCATGTCGCTCGGCGCCACGATGTCCACGCCGGCCTGCGATTGCGTGAGCGCCTGCTTGACCAGCACCTCGACGGTCGGATCGTTGAGGATGTAGCCGGTATCGTCGAGCAGGCCGTCCTGGCCGTGGCTGGTGTAGGGGTCCAGGGCGACGTCGGTCATCACGCCGAGTTCCGGAAAGCGTGCCTTCAGCGCGGCGACCACGCGCGGGATCAGGCCGTCAGGATTGAAGGCTTCGTCGCCGGACGGGGTCTTCAGCGATGCATCGATGACGGGAAACAAGGCCATCACCGGGATCCCCAACTTCACGCATTGCTCGGCGACCTGCAGGAGCAGATCCAGGCTGAGCCGTTCGACGCCGGGCATGGACGGGACCGCATCGCGGCGCTTCTTGCCTTCCTGCACAAATACCGGATAAATCAGATCGTGTGGCGAGAGCATGTGCTCACGTACAAGATTGCGCGTGAAAGCATCCCGGCGCAGCCGGCGCGGCCGGCCGGCGGGAAATGGAGCATGAAGGGTCATGTCGAAAATTGTGCCCCAACGGCACGGAGCACCTTCGTTGAATGGCTCCGGCCGACATTCCGTTGGAAACATGCTCAAAACAACCTGACAGTATTGTTTTTGTGAACCTAAAGGTCAAAAAAAGCCACTGGTCGCTTGATAGGTTGTTTTGCCTTTGTTAAATTCTGTCTTGGGCGGCTTGCCGCTCCCCGCTTTTCCTCCCTGAGCGGGTGCCTTGATGTGTGACAGCAAAAGGGCTTCCCAGCCCGGCGCTTGACGCCGGGCTTTTTTTTGCGCGCCGGAGCGCGTGCCCCGCCTGAGGTCCGCGTCGGGAGCGCCCCACTAAACTGCCGCCATGCTCTGGGTCAAATCGCTGCACATCGTGTTCATCGCCAGCTGGTTCGCGGGCCTTTTCTATCTTCCGCGGATCTTCGTCAACCTGGCGATGGTGGCGCCGGAGTCCGTCGCAGAGCGCGCGCGGTTGGTGCTCATGGCGCGCAAGCTGTTCCGTTTCACCACTTTCCTGGCGGTGCCGGCCTTGGGGTTCGGCTTGTGGCTGTGGCTCGGCTACGGCATCGGGCGCGGCCCGGGCAATGGCTGGATGCATGCAAAGCTGGCGCTGGTCCTGGGAGCGATCGGCTATCACCACGGCTGCGGCGTGCTCCTGCGGCGCATTGCGGCGGGCAACGACAACCGAAGCCACCGCTGGTATCGGTGGTTCAACGAGTTGCCAGTGCTCCTGTTGCTCGGCATTGTGGTGCTGGTCGTCGTCAAGCCCTTCTGAACGCTGTGGCAACGCAGCAGCACAAGTCCGTCGCGTTGCCGCTGGCGCTCGCCTATGCCGCGCTGGTCGTCTACGCGAGCCTCTATCCCTTCGCCGATTGGCGCGACCAGGGCATCGCGCCCTGGGCCTATCTGGCCGCGCCCTGGCCGCGGTATTGGACCGCCTTCGATTTCGGGATCAATGTCGTTGGCTACATGCCGCTCGGCTTCCTGGCCGCGATTGCCGTGTTGCGTACACGTCCCGAGGCTGGCGTCGTTGGCGCCGTGCTTCGCGCGACGGTGGCCGGCGCGGCGATCGCATTCGCCATGGAGACCCTGCAAAGCTACCTGCCGGCGCGCATTCCTTCCAACGTCGATCTCGGCTTGAACGCCGCCGGCGCGTTGGCAGGCGCCGTGCTCGCGGCGGCGCTCGAGCGATTCGGCGCGGTGGCCCATTGGCATCGGACGCGCTCCAACTGGTTTGTCGACGATTCACGCGGCGGGCTCGTGCTACTGGCGTTGTGGCCCCCGGCATTGTTGTTTCCGGCCGCTGTTACCTTCGGCCTCGGACAAGTCTTCGAGCGCGTCGAGACGGCGATCTCGGAATGGCTGCTCGACACGCCGTTCATCGACTGGCTGCCGGTGCGCCAGTTCGAACTCGAGCCCCTCGTGCCCGGCGTCGAGCTGCTGTGCGTCATGCTGGGTGCGCTGGTGCCGTGCCTGCTCGCCTTCCTGATCACGCGCTCCATTGCGCGGCGCGCCATTCTCCTGCCGCTGACGCTGCTGAGCGGCATGGCGGCGACGGCTCTGTCGGCCGCGCTCAGCTACGGTCCGGAACACGCCTGGGCCTGGTTGAGTCTGCCTGTCCAGATCGGCATCGCGGCGGCGCTGTTCGTCGGCGTCCTCCTGCTGGGGGCGCCTCGTCGGTTCTGCGCTGCCCTGCTGCTCGTCGCGCTGGTGGTGCACCTGAGCCTGCTGAACCAGGCGCCTGAAAGCGCCTACTTCGCGCAGACGCTGGCGACGTGGGAGCAGGGGCGTTTCATCCGATTCCACGGGCTCGCCCAGTGGCTGGGATGGCTGTGGCCGTTCGCGACGCTCGGCTACGTGCTGATGGCGCTGTCGAGCCGCGCGAAGGGCGCCTGAGAGCGACCGACCCTGCTGGCGCAAGGCCGCGGCGACGCTCAATAGAATGGTTCGATGTCCAGTTCAAGCACCCCCGCGCCAGCGGGTTATTACAGCCGTCACGTCTTCTTCTGCCTGAACGAACGCAAGAGTGGCGAAGACTCCTGTTCGAAGCACAACGCGCAGGAGGGCTTCGATCGCTGCAAGTCGCGCGTCAAGGAAGCGGGCCTGGCCGGGCCCGGCAAGGTCCGCGTCAACAAGGCGGGGTGCCTGGACCGTTGCGCGGGCGGACCGGTAGCAGTGGTCTATCCCGAGGCGGTCTGGTACACCTACGTCGACGAGGATGACATCGACGAAATCGTCGAGTCGCACCTGAAGAACGGGCAGGTCGTAGAGCGCCTGCTGCTTCCTCCCGACATCGGGCGTTAAGGCCGCGCCGATGAATTCGCGTACTGAAAAGCTCCAACTGAAAGGTGCTGCCGGCGCCATCGAGGTGCTGCGCGATCCTGCTGCCGAGGGCGCGCCTGCACTGGGCGTCGCCGTGATCACCCATCCCCATCCGCTCTTCGGCGGCACGATGGACAACAAGGTGGTGCAGACGCTTGCCCGCGCCTTTGTCGCCTGCGGCTGGACGGCCCTGCGCTTCAACTTCCGGGGCGTTGGCGCCAGCGAAGGCGCCCACGATGAAGGCCGGGGCGAGCGCGAAGACATGCTCGAACTCGTCCGGCAACTGGCGCCCGAGGGTCCGTTGGCGATCGCCGGCTTTTCGTTCGGTGCCTTCGTCGCGAGCGGCGCCATCGAAACCCTCTGGGCTTCGCGCGACATCCGCCACGTCGTCCTCGTCGGCACGGCCGCATCGCGCTTTTCCGTCGCGACGCTGCCGCCCGATTCGCACGAACGCGCGCTGGTCGTGCACGGGGAGCAGGACGACACCGTGCCGCTTGCCGCCGTGATGGACTGGGCTCGTCCACAGTCACTTCCTGTCACAGTCGTTCCCGGAGGCGGACATTTCTTTCACGGACAATTGCCGCTGCTCAAGAGTCTCGTGGTCCGCCATCTCCGCGCGGGCTAGTTTTCCGTCTCACGCATCCCCATGAATCGTTTTTTCAAGACGCTGCGCGCGTTGGCAGTCACTGCTGCCGCATCCATCTGCCTGATCGCCGTTGCCCAGGTTCCGGTGCCACCCGAAGTCGCTGCGCGCAGCTACCTGTTGCTCGACGTCACCGCCAACCAGTTGCTGGCGCAAAAGGACATCGACACCGCGGTCGAGCCGGCCTCTCTCACCAAGTTGATGTCGGCTTACCTGGTCTTCGACGCGCTCAAGGCCAAGAAGATCACCCTGCAGCAAACGCTGCCGGTCAGCACGCGCGCCTGGAAAATGCCCGGCTCGCGGATGTTCATCGACCCGAAGATGCAGGTGCCGGTCGAAGACCTGATCAAGGGGCTGATCGTCCAGTCGGGCAACGACGCCACGATCGCCCTGGCCGAGGGCGTAGGCGGGACGGTCGAGCACTTTGTCGAACTCATGAACGAGCAGGCCAAGGTGCTCGGACTGAAGAACACGGTCTACAAGAATCCGGAAGGACTCACCGCGCCGGGGCACACCACGACCGCGCGCGACCTGAGCACGCTGGCGACGCGGCTGATGCGCGACTTCCCGGAGTACATGCACTACTACTCGATCAAGAAGTACCGCTTTCCCGGCACGCCATCGACCAACGACACCAATCGCAATCTCCTGCTGTTCCGCGATCCGACCGTCGATGGCCTGAAGACCGGCCATACGGAAGCTGCGGGCTATTGCATGGTCGTAACGGCCAAGCGCGACTTCCCGAACCTCGGCGGTGGCCGCCGCCTGCTATCCATCGTCCTGGGCACCGCCAGCGAAAACGCACGTGCCAACGAATCCCAGAAGCTCCTGAACTGGGGCTATACCGCCTATGACGCGGTCCGCCTGTTCGATGCCGGCCAGCCCGTCGCGACGCCGCCCGTGTGGAAGGGCAAGGAAAACACCGTCAAGCTCGGCCGCCCGGAGGCGATCGTGGTCGCGGTCCCGGCGGGTTCCGCCAGCAAGATCAAGACTTACGTGGCGCGCCCGGACCCGCTGGTTGCGCCGCTCGCCAAGAACCAGCCTGTCGGTACGCTGAAGGTCTCCCTGGCGGATCAGCCGGTGACCGAGGTGCAATTGGTTGCACTCGATGCCGTGGAGCAGGCGGGCCTGCTGGGCCGCGCGTGGGACGCCGTTCGCCTCTGGATCAAGTAGCTGTTGTTCAGCTGAGGTCAGTGCTATACTCGTGGGCTTTTCGGAAAAAACCGAAGGGTTTCACGTTTTCGTCATCTCCCGGCCTCCTCGCGCCATGTCACGTCATGAAGAGGAATCCGGCCGGAGTGTTTTGGGATTAATTCATTCATGCCAACCATCAATCAACTGGTGCGTCAGGGTCGCGAGGTCGAAAAGATCAAGTCGAAGAGCCCTGCCATGCAGAACTCGCCGCAACGTCGCGGTGTCTGCACCCGGGTCTACACCACGACCCCGAAAAAGCCGAACTCGGCGCTGCGTAAGGTCGCCAAGGTGCGCCTGACCAACGGCTTCGAGGTCATTTCCTACATCGGCGGCGAAGGCCACAACCTGCAGGAACACAGCGTCGTGCTGGTTCGCGGCGGTCGTGTCAAGGACTTGCCCGGTGTTCGTTACCACATCGTGCGCGGTTCGCTCGACTTGCAAGGCGTGAAAGATCGCAAGCAGTCGCGTTCCAAGTACGGCGCGAAGCGTCCCAAGAAGGCCTAAGGCTTTCCGAATTTCATTCAGCGGTGTTCGTGTGCCTTGGCCGGTGCATCGAACGAAGTGACCCGATTTTGGGTCGAGTAAGTGAGAGTTCTTGTTGGCTCTCGCGGTGTCGGAAACGGCGCCAACTGAAGCAAAGAGGTTAGAAAAATGCCACGTCGTCGCGAAGTCCCCAAACGTGAAATCCTGCCGGATCCCAAGTACGGCAATGTCGAGCTGTCGAAGTTCATGAACGTGATCATGGAAGGCGGCAAGAAGGCAATCGCCGAGCGCATCATCTACGGTGCGCTCGACCAGATCGAGAAGAAGAACCCGGGCAAGGACCCGCTGGAAGCTTTCACCATCGCCATCAACAACGTCAAGCCGATGGTCGAAGTGAAGTCGCGCCGCGTGGGCGGTGCGAACTACCAGGTGCCGGTCGAAGTGCGTCCGGTCCGTCGTCTGGCGCTCTCGATGCGCTGGATCAAGGAAGCCGCCCGCAAGCGCGGCGAGAAGTCGATGGCCCTTCGTCTGGCCAACGAGCTCATGGAAGCCACGGAAGGCCGTGGCGGCGCCATGAAGAAGCGCGATGAAGTGCATCGCATGGCCGAGGCCAACAAGGCCTTCAGCCACTTCCGCTTCTAAGAGTCGTCCCCCTAAATACAGACAGGCTGGAAGCCCGACCCACCGATGCGGTGGGCGGGCTTTCATCCGTTAACGGAGTAAATTTCATGGCACGCAAGACCCCCATCGAGCGCTACCGCAACATCGGTATCTCGGCCCACATCGACGCCGGCAAGACGACCACCACCGAGCGCATCCTGTTCTACACCGGCGTGACCCACAAGCTGGGCGAAGTGCATGACGGCGCTGCCACGACCGACTGGATGGAGCAGGAGCAAGAGCGCGGCATCACGATCACCTCGGCTGCCGTGACCTGCTTCTGGAAGGGCATGGACCGTTCGCTGCCCGAACACCGCATCAACATCATCGACACCCCCGGTCACGTGGACTTCACCATCGAGGTGGAGCGTTCCATGCGCGTGCTCGACGGCGCCGTGATGGTGTACGACTCGGTCGGCGGCGTGCAGCCCCAGTCCGAGACCGTCTGGCGCCAGGCCAACAAGTACAAGGTGCCCCGCCTCGCGTTCGTCAACAAGATGGACCGCATCGGCGCCAACTTCTTCCGCGTGCGCCAGATGATGATTGACCGCCTGAAGGCCAGTCCCGTGCCGATCGTGATCCCGATTGGCGCTGAGGACAAGTTCCAGGGCGTGGTCGACCTGCGCAAGATGAAGGCCATCTTCTGGGACGAGGCCTCGCAGGGCATGAAGTTCGAATACCGCGAGATCCCGGCCGAACTGCTCGAGTCCGCCAAGGAATGGCGCGAGAAGATGGTCGAGAGCGCCGCCGAGGCTTCCGAAGAGCTGATGAACAAGTACCTCGAAGAGGGCGACCTCAGCGAGGACGAGATCACTTTCGGCCTGCGCACGCGCACCATCGCGGGCGAGATCCAGCCGATGATGTGTGGCAGCGCGTTCAAGAACAAGGGCGTGCAGCGCATGCTCGACGCCGTGATCGAACTGATGCCCTCGCCGATGGACATCCCCCCGGTCGAAGGCACCGACGACGACGAAAAGGAAACCAGCCGCAAGCCGACCGACGAAGAGAAATTCTCGGCACTGGCATTCAAGCTGATGACCGACCCGTACGTCGGCCAGTTGACCTTCGTGCGCGTCTACTCGGGCGTGCTGAGCAAGGGTGACACGGTCTACAACCCGGTCAAGGGCAAGAAGGAGCGCATCGGCCGTATCGTGCAGATGCACGCCAACGAGCGTCTCGAGATCGACGAAATCCGCGCCGGCGACATCGCCGCATGCGTGGGCCTGAAGGATGTGACCACCGGCGAAACGCTGTGCGATCCGGACGCGATCATCACGCTCGAGCGCATGGAGTTCCCCGAGCCCGTGATCTCGCAGGCCGTCGAGCCGAAGACCAAGGCCGACCAGGAAAAGATGGGCATTGCGCTCCAACGCCTGGCTTCCGAAGATCCGTCGTTCCGCGTGCGTTCCGACGAGGAATCCGGCCAGACCATCATCTCCGGCATGGGCGAGCTTCACCTCGAAATCATCGTGGACCGCATGAAGCGCGAGTTCGGCGTGGAAGCCAACGTCGGCAAGCCGCAGGTGGCCTACCGCGAAACGATCCGCAAGACGGTTGAAGATGCCGAAGGCAAGTTCGTTCGCCAGTCGGGCGGCAAGGGCCAGTACGGCCACGTGGTGCTCAAGCTCGAGCCGAACGAAGCCGGCAAGGGCTTCGAATTCGTCGACGCGATCAAGGGCGGCGTGGTGCCGCGCGAGTACATCCCCGCTGTCGAAAAGGGCGTGATCGAAGCGCTGACCCAAGGTGTGCTGGCCGGCTACCCGGTCGTCGACGTCAAGGTCACGCTGCACTTCGGTTCGTACCACGACGTGGACTCGAACGAAATGGCATTCAAGATGGCCGCGATCTTCGGTTTCAAGGAAGGCGCCCGCAAGGCTTCGCCGGTGATCCTGGAGCCGATGATGGCCGTGGAAGTCGAGACCCCGGAAGACTACGCCGGCAACGTGATGGGCGACCTGTCTTCGCGTCGCGGCATGGTGCAGGGCATGGACGACATGATCGGTGGTGGCAAGCTCATCAAGGCGGAAGTCCCCCTGTCGGAAATGTTCGGCTACTCGACCACGCTGCGCTCGGCCACGCAAGGCCGCGCCACCTACACGATGGAGTTCAAGCATTACTCCGAAGCACCGCGCAACGTGGCCGAAGCCATCGTCGCGTCGCGCTCGAAGTAAACCCGTTCAGTCTGCGACCCCGTGCCTTTCGTTGCCCGTGGCGAGAGAACCAGCAACAGGGTGCAGACGTTAAACCCCACACGGGCATTGCTCTTTCAAGGATAGAAAATGGCAAAAGGAAAATTCACCCGTACGAAGCCGCACGTGAACGTGGGCACGATTGGTCACGTGGACCATGGCAAGACGACGCTGACGGCGGCGATTGCGACGGTGC
>NZ_JASZYR010000018.1 GCF_030316855.1 Variovorax sp. J22P240 | reverse complement strand
TTTGTAATTGGTGGTCAGCGCCACGTTGCCCGTGAGGTTCGGCGGCTCGGCAGTCTGCGCGCCAGCGAGCATCGGCATGGCGGCAAGGGCGCTCACGGCCAGGACCAGAACGGATTTACGGTGCATCATCGAGTGACTCCTCGGAGTGTTTTGAAGTGGTGTGGAAACCATGTCAAAGCAGGGAGCGTGCCAAACTGTCAACAAGCCTGCGGAGCCGGGTAGCGACCAAGGATGCACGTCGTAACATGAAACAAGAGATGGCGCACCATCTTGGGGATAGGGAGCGAAATGAGTCTGTCTTTGGTGCAAAGCCGCGCCTTGCTGGGTCTTGAAGCGGCCAGCGTCACGGTCGAGGTGCATCTGGCCAACGGGTTGCCCAGCTTCACACTGGTCGGCCTGGCAGATGTGGAAGTCAAGGAAGCACGGGAACGCGTGCGATCGGCCATCCAGAACGCCGGTCTCGAATTCCCGAACAACAAGCGGATCACGGTCAACCTCGCGCCGGCGGACCTGCCCAAGGACTCCGGGCGCTTCGACTTGCCGATCGCGCTGGGCATCCTGGCGGCCAGCGGCCAGATCGAGGCGGCCCGGCTGGCGGGCCACGAGTTCGCCGGCGAGCTCTCGCTCTCGGGGCAGCTGAGGCCCGTGCGTGGTGCGCTTGCCATGGCGCTCGCGTTACATATCAGCGGGATCGCGACGCGGCTCGTGCTCCCGGCCGACAGCGCGCAGGAGGCTTCACTGGTGCCTGGCGCCGAGGTCTACGGCGCGCGGCACCTGCTCGATGTCGTGCGGCAGTTTCTTCCTCCAAGCGAAAGCCCATTGCCAACCGAACCCGGCGATGACGGCTGGGCCAGAGTGATGGCCGCGCCACAGGGGCCGGCCCTGCGCCATGCCGACCTCGCCGACGTGAAGGGCCATGCCGGCGCGAAGCGCGCCCTGGAGATCGCGGCGGCTGGCGGCCACAGCCTTTTGATGGTCGGGCCGCCCGGCTCGGGCAAGTCGATGCTGGCGCAGCGTTTCGCCGGACTGCTGCCCGCGATGAGCGTGCAGGAAGCGCTCGAAAGCGCGGCCGTCGCCAGCCTCGGCGGCCGCTTCGCGGTTGAACGCTGGATGCGCCGGCCGACTTCGAGCCCACATCACACGGCCAGTGCCGTGGCGATGGTCGGCGGCGGTTCGCCGCCACGGCCGGGCGAGATTTCGCTGGCGCATCACGGCGTGCTCTTTCTGGATGAATTCCCCGAGTTCGCACGGGCCTCGCTGGAGGCGCTGCGCGAGCCGCTGGAGACGGGGACCATCACGATCGCCCGTGCTGCGCGGCGTGCGGAATTCCCCGCGCGCTTCCAAATGATTGCGGCGATGAATCCGTGCCCGTGCGGTTATCTCGGGTCGACGCTCAAGGCCTGCCGGTGCACGCCCGATCAGGTGTCGCGCTACCAGGGCAAGATCAGCGGCCCGCTGCTGGACCGCATCGATATCCACATCGAGGTGCCCGCGGTGTCGGCCGAGCAATTGCTGGACGCACCGGCCGGTGAAGCGACCGACGCGATCCGCGACCGCGCGGGCGAGGCGCGCGAGCGGGCGTTGGCGCGGCAGGGAAAGACCAATCAGGGGTTGCAAGGCGCCGAGATCGACCGGCACGCGTCACTGGCACCGGATGCCCTGAAGTTCATGCACACGGCGGCTGCCAAGCTGGGCTGGTCGGCACGCAGCACGCACCGGGCGTTGAAAGTGGCCCGGACGATCGCCGATCTGGCCGGCGCGGCCGCGGTGGAGGTGGCACATGTCGCGGAGGCCGTGCAGTACCGGCGGGCGCTGCGCGCGGCTGGTTGACGGGCGGCCGGTAGAGTTCGAGGCCATGGGCTCTACCGCAACGTCGCACACGCCACTGTCCCCCTCTTCGCCCTACGACCGCCGCCTCGTCGCCTGGCTCTCCGTCGGCCAGCTCATCACCTGGGGCAGCGTCTTCTACACCTTCGCCTTGCTGATGGAGCCGGTGGAACGCGAACTCGGCCTGAGCCGCGCGCAGTCGTCGCTCGCCTTCAGCCTCGCCCTGCTGGCCGAAGGCGCGATGGCGTGGTCCGTGGGCCGCTGGATCGATCGCGGTCACGAGCGCGCGGTGATGACGGGCGGCTCGCTCGTCATTGCGGCCGGTCTGCTGCTCCACAGCTTCGTGAACGGTGCGGCAGGCTTCTATGCCGTGTGGCTCCTGCTCGGCGCCGGGTTGTCGGCGACGCTCTACAGCCCGGCCTTCTCGATCGTCACGCGCCGCTTTCCGAATGACTTCCGGCGCGCGATCATTACCTTGACTTTTCTGGGCGGCCTGGCGAGCACCGTCTTCATTCCGCTGGATGCATGGTTGATCGCGCAGCTCGGCTGGCGGCATGCGCTGTGGGTGCTCGCGGCCGTCCACCTTTGCGTGTGCGTGCCGCTGCACTTCCGCATCCTGCGAAACGCGCCGGGGCGTCGCACCGAGTTGGCGGCAGGCGGACGCCCGTCCGATCGTCCTTCCGTCGCGCACCACCTGCGCAGCGCGCCCTTCCTGCTGATCGGCGTCTTCACCGTACTGCTCATGGCGGTGACCGCCGCCCTGCCACCCCACATGGTCAGCCTGCTGCGCGGCGCGGGCTTGCCGGAAGCCTGGGCCATCGCGGTGCCGGCGAGCATCGGCATCATGCAGGTGTTCGGGCGCGCCCTGCTCTACTTCTTCGAACACCACTTCGACCTGCACTTGGCGAATCGGCTGATCCCCTGCCTGATTCCGCTCGGCCTCGTCATGCTGCTGGCGGGCGCCGGCCATCCGGTGGCTGCCTTGTGGTTCGTACTGTTCTACGGCATGGGCAACGGGATGCTGACCATCGTCAAGGGCACCGCCATCGCGCAGTACGTCGATCGCGAGCACGTCGCCACGCTCAATGGCGCGCTCGGCCTGCCGAGCGCCATCGCGCGCGCCGTCGCCCCGCTGCTGCTCGGACTGCTGTGGACGCCAACGGGTGGCTACACGACCGGGCTGTGGATCCTGCTGGCGGCGAGCGTCGTGGCCGTCTTCGCCCTGCTCGGTGCCCAGCACGCGCGGCTGGCCCAGACCTGATGCGAGAAAACCCGTGGAACCGGCTCCGCCGGGCCACCGGGTTTGCCCCCGGAGAGGGGGGTGGAGAGCGACACGAAGTGCGCGAGCCTGGGGGAGATCAAATGACTCCGCGTCCGGCGAGATTGCGCATCAGCGCGCCGATGCCGAAGGACCAGCGCGCCGCCTGGTCGGAGTGCACGACCCTGTTTTCGAGCGCGCCGAGTTCGGGCGCCGAGATGGTCACCCTGTCGCCCACCACGTGCGTGAACCCCTGGCCCGGGCCGTGACGGTCCTGCGTGGGAGCGAACATGGTGCCGAGGAACAGCATCAGGCCGTCGGGATAGGCGTGGTGCGGACCGATCGCCTGCGACACGATATCGAGCGGGTCGCGGCTGATCTTCGACAGCGAGCTCGATCCTTCGAGCGTGAAGCCTTCCGGCCCGACCACGCGCAGCGCCACGGTGATGCGGCGCACGTCGTCGATGCCGAAATGCTCGTCGAAGAGGCGGATGAAAGGCCCGATCGCACAGGACGCGTTGTTGTCTTTCGCCTTGCCGAGCAGCAGCGCACTGCGGCCTTCGAAGTCGCGCAGGTTGACGTCGTTGCCCAGCGCCGCGCCGAGCGTCTGGCCGCGGCTGTTGACGGCGAGCACGACCTCGGGCTCAGGGTTGTTCCAGACCGACCGTGAATGGATGCCCACGTCGGCGCCGGCACCGACCGCGGACAGCACGGGCGCCTTGGTGAAGATCTCGGCGTCGGGGCCGATGCCCACCTCCAGGTACTGCGACCACGCACCCTGCGCGATCAGCACTTCCTTCACCTTCTGGGCCTGCGGCGAACCGGGCACGATGCCGGCCAGGTTGTCGCCCAGCACGCCGCCGAGCGCGGCACGGATGGATTCGGCCTTGGAGGCGTCGCCGCGAGCCTGCTCCTCGATCACTCTTTCGAGCAGGCTGGAGATGAAGGTCACGCCACTGGCCTTGACGGCCTGGAGATCGCAGGGCGCGAGCAGCCACGGGTGCTGCGCGTCGCGGCGGGATTCGTCGCTGTTGGCGAGCGCCGCTTCGAGCGAGGCGACGCGCGCGGTCCTGTCGTCGCGCAGGCCCTGCCGAACCGCGCCCACGGGGTCATCGAGTTCGAGCAGCTGGCTGGCCGTCGCGGCGATGTGCGAGAGATCGTGCAGGCCGCCCTCGTGCACCGCGACCAGCACCGGACCGACATCCGGCAGCCAGAGCCGGCCGATCAGGGTGGCGCGATCTGCATCGCGAGGCAGGGACTGGGCGGGCGAAAGCATCGATGTCATGCGAGGGTCTCCAGGTGAACGGGCCGCTGATTCGGCCTCTGCATCGCGGATCGTACTTGTCAACGCGCAGCGGCGGCGGTCGCGCGTACGCGGGCGACGCTTTGCGGCAGATCGGCCCACGGCGGTTCATGAGGCGCGAAACGCGCACGCATGTAGCCGGCGAGCTCGGCGATCTGCGCATCGTCCAGCGCCTCACGGAAAGCGGGCATGAAGCCGATGTCGCGCGAAGCCGGCTCGCGCACGCCATCGAGGATCGTGCGCAGCAGGTTGTCCGGCAGTGCGCTCGTCAGGTTGCTGTTGAGTGCGAGCGGCGTGTTCACGCCGAGCAGCGTGGGGCCGTCGCCGTCGTGATGGCAGGCTGCGCAGGCGCCGTCGAACATGCGCTGGGCGGGGCCCAGCAGTTGGCCCGCGTTGCCGGCCGCGGTGGCGACGACGCGCCGGGCCTCTGCGGCCGCCGCTTCTTCGGCGACGTTCGGCTGGAAGGAAGCCAGGTAGGTCGCCATGGCGCGGATGTCCGCGTCCGGCACGGCGGCGAGTTCGCGCACCACCTCCGCCATCGGGCCACCGGCGACGCCGTGGTCCTGGGCATGGCCGTTGCGCAGGTAGCCGTAGAGTGCCTCCGCGTTCCAGGGCACCGCCGCCGTCGACAGCGAAGTCAGCGCCGGCGCCTCCCAGCCATCGACCATCGCGCCCGACAGGAAGGCCTTGCCGCTCTGCTCCGCGCCCAGCGCGTTGCGCGGCGTGTGGCAGGCGCCGCAATGGCCGAGACCGTTGACCAGATAGGCGCCGCGGTTCCATTCGGCGCTCTGCGCGGCCACGGGTTGAAGCGGCGACGGGTCATGGAAGAGAGCGTTCCATCCCGCCATGAGCGGACGCAGGCCGAAAGGGAACTTCAGTTGCGCCTTCGGCGTTTCGGCGCTCACGGCCGGCAGCGACATGAAGTACGCGTAGAGCGCCTGCAGGTCGTCGTCGCTGGTCTTCGCGAAGGCGGTGTAGGGGAAGGCGGGGTAGAGGTGATGGCCGTCGCGCGAGATGCCCTCACGCATCGCGCGCTGGAAGGCGCTGAAGGACCAGCGGCCGAGGCCGGTGTCGGCATCGGGCGTGAGGTTGGTCGTGTAGATGGTGCCGAAGGGAGTTTCCATCGGACGGCCGCCGGCGTTGGACGTACCGCCGGATGCGGTGTGGCAGACGGCGCAGTCGCCGAGAGCCGCGAGCGTGCGGCCGCGTTCGATGGTGGCTTCGCTGTAGACGGGGGCGCTGAGGGAGACAGGCGCGATCGTGGAGCGCCAGCCGAGCAGGCCTAGGATCACGCCTACGGCGCCGACGACCAGTGCGCCTGCGCTGACCCAAAGCGCCTTGCGACGCGGCCAGGGTGCGGAGGCGGGCGGCTCGCTCCTTCCCTCTCTGGGGGAAGGCTGGGATGGGGGCGGGACGGCGGCAGGGAGAGGATTCAACGCCGCACGGACGACTTCGGGCGTGAACGGCGGCGCCCGGAAGCGCACCCCCGTCGCATCGAAGATCGCATTCGCAATCGCCGCCGTCCCCGGCACCGACGACGACTCCCCCGCGCCGAGCGGCGGCTCGCCGGGCCGCTGCATGTGCATCACCTCGATCACCGGCACTTCGCGGAAGTTGATGATCGGATAGCTGCCCCACTCGCGGCTCGCGACCACCCCCGGCGGCCGCACGCCAGGAAGCAACTCGCCTCCCGACCCCGACTGCGGCGCGAACTGCACGCGTTCCTTCAGAGCGCGACTGGTCGTCTGGATCACGTTGCCGTGGATTTGATGCTCGACCCCTGCCGGGTTGACCATCAGGCCCGCATCGTGCCCCACGACCACGCGGCGAACGTGCACCTCGCCCGTCTTGCGATTCACCTCCACATCCGCCACCCATGCCGACCACGCCGCGCCAAAACCCGGCCACTTGCTGTGCACGTAGCGCGCATACGCAAAGCCCTGGCCGAACAGGATGTCGCCACCCGGCCCGAGGCCACCCTCCGAGTTTTCCTGCGGCCCGGCGCGCAAGCGCCAGCCGGCCTTCTGCGCTGTCTCGCGCACCAGCTCGGCCGCGCGCGGATCGTGGAGATGCCGCAGCCGGAACGCCACCGGATCGACACCCGCCGCCGTCGCGAGTTCATCGACATAGGACTCGTGGGCGAACGAACTCGGCAGCGCCGACACGCCGCGCAGCCACGAGGCGCGGACGATCGGCGCCATGTCGTTGACCTTCACGCGCAGGTTCCCGTAGGCATAGGGCGGCCGCGCCGTGCGGTCACCCATCTCGAAAGCCTGCGCCACGGGTTCGATGGTGCGCGTGAGCAGCAACGCGAGCGTGGGCGCGCCGTTCGACGGATACGAGGTCTCGAAGTCGTAGGCCGCGACGCTGCCGTCCGCGTCGAGTCCGCCGCGGATCTGCATGAGCTGCGCGGCGCCCTTGGGCTCCCACGCATGCTCCTGCTCGCGCGTGAGCTGCACGCGCACCGGCGCGCCGACTGCGCGTGCGAGCAGCGCCGCATCGGCCGCGACGTCATCCGCGCCGTTGCGCCCGTAGCAGCCGGCCGCTTCCATCCGCACGACATCGACCTCCAGGTCGTCGAGGCTCATCAGCTTCGCAAGATCGGCGCGCAGTACATGCGGGTTCTGCGATCCGGCCCACACGCGCAACCTGAATCCATCGTCGCCAACGGGCTCCCAATGCGCGAGCGCGCACGAAGGCCCGATGGACGCATGCATCTGGTACGGCCACACATAGGTGCGCGGCATCGGCTCGGCAGCCGCCGCAAGCGCGCCGTCCACATCGCCTTCATCCACCAGCAGCCGCTGCGTGGCGGGATTGGCGCGCAATGCACCCTCGAGGTCGTCGAGCGACGCCAGGCCGGGCCACGCTTTCCACGTCACGCGCAGTTCGCGCAACGCCTGCTCGGCATGCTCCTCGCGTTCCGCCACGACGCCGACGAAATCACGGATCACGACCACGGCGCGAATGCCGGGAATGTGCGCAACGGAGGATTCGTCGACCGACTCCAGCGTGTTGCCGATGTAGTCGCCGTGGTCCGCGCCCGCGTATGGCGGCCGCACCATGCGGCCATGCAGCATGCCGGGCACGCGCATGTCGTGCACGAAGACTAGCTCGCCCGAGAGCTTGGCCGGGATGTCGACGCGCGGCATCGAGCTGCCGACGATGCGGTAGTCCGACGGATTCTTCACGCGCGAGACCGTGTCGAGCTGCAGCACCGTGCGCCCACCCGCTACCAGTTCGCCGAATCCGACACTGAAGGCGGGATCGTCGCCGGCATGGATGCGCCCATCGCGCACCTGGAGCAGCTCGGCCTGCACGCCGAAGTGCTCGGAGGCTTGAGCCACCAGCCAGGCCCGCGCCTGTGCGGCGGCATGGCGCAACGGACCAGCGTGAATCTGGATCGACGCACTCGCGATCGTCGCGCCCTGGTTCGGCACACGCGCCGTGTCGCCCAGCATCATGCGGACTTGCGCCATCGGCAGGTCCAGCTCTTCCGCCACGATCTGCGACAGCGCCGTCTGGATGCCCGTGCCGAGATCGACGTGGCCGTTCAGCGCCGTGGCGCTGCCGTCGTCCCAGATCGCGAGCAGCACCTCCGGCCCTTCCGCCGGATTGCCCGCCACCAGCGCTGGCTGGCCCTTGGCCGGCGGCGGCGCGGGCGGCGTCTCACGCACGATGACGAGCACGCCGTCGGCATGGAGGAATTCGCTGCGCGTGCGAGGCAGGTCGGCGCGCCGTGTCACGTGTCGGCGCCCTTCGCCATCCGCATCGCGGCGCGCCGCACGGCAGCCACGATCTCGACGTGCGTGCCGCAACGGCAGAGATTGCCGGAGAGTTCGCTGCGGATGCGCGCCTCGCTCGGATTCGGCTCGCGTGCGAGCAAGGCCGCCGCCTGCATCACCATGCCGTTGAGGCAGTAGCCGCACTGCGCGCCCTGTGCGTCTTCGAAGCCCTGCTGCACCGGATGCCAGCGCTCCCGCGAGCCCAGGCCTTCGAGCGTCGTGATCTCTCGGCCAGCCACTCCGTGCGCCGGAATCACGCAGGCACGTGCCGCCACGCCATCGACCCACACCGTGCAGGCGCCGCACTGCCCGAGCCCGCAGCCGAACTTGGGTCCGTTCAGGCCCAGGTCGTTGCGCAAGACGTGAAGCAGCGTCGCTTCGTGCGACGCTGCGAGTTCGACACTGCGTCCGTTGACCTTCAGTTCGAACCCAGCGAGGCGCATCACACGATGTCGGAAGACTGGATACGCTTGACGCCCTTGCCAGCCATCTGCTTCCACGCCGCCGCGAGCGATCCGTTGAGATCGATGGCGCGCGTCGCGTCCTCGATCACGTAGACCTCGAAGCCCGCCTTGCGCGCGTCCATCGCGGTCCATGCCACGCAGAAGTCGGTGGCGAGGCCGGTGACGAACACCGTCTTGATGCCCCGCGCCTTCAGGTAGCCGCCCAGCCCGGTCACCGTCTTGTGATCGGCCTCCTCGAATGCGGAGTAGCTGTCCATGTCCTTGTGGTGGCCCTTGCGGATGATGAGCTGCGCCGTTGGCAGCTTCAGGTCCTTGTTGAGCGCCGCGTCCTCCGTGCCCTGCACGCAGTGATCGGGCCACAGCACCTGCGTGCCGTAGCTGAGCTTGGTGCTCTCGAAGGGCTTCTTGCCGGAATGCGTGCTCGCGAACGACGCGTGGCCGGCCGTGTGCCAGTCCTGCGTGACGACGATGTTCTCGAACGCGCCCGCAAGCTTGTTGATGACGGGCACCACCTCCGCACCGCCCTTCACCGGCAGCGTGCCCCCATCGATGAAGCAGTTCTGCACGTCGACCACGATGAGCGCCGAGTTGGCGGCCGGTTTGATCTTCGAGGCAGCGAAGAGCGGCGCCGTGGCGCCGAGCCCGCCGACGAGCCCGAAGGCTGCGGCCGCTTTCAAGAGGGATCTGCGTTGCGTGTCGTGCATGGTGGTCACTCCTCGGTTTAGGAAACTGTTTTACGGCTCACACACTCAAGTACGCGCGGCGCACCTCGTCGTTCGCGGCCAGTTCAGCCATCGACGCCTGATAGCGGATCTGGCCCTTCTCGAGCACGTACGCGCGGTCGGACACCAGTTCTGCAAAGTGCATGTTCTGCTCCGACAGCAGGATGCTCACGCCCTGCGCCTTGAGTTCCAGGATCATGTTCGCCATCTGCTCGACGATCACCGGCGCGACGCCTTCGGAGGGCTCGTCCAGCAGCACCAGGTACGGATTGCCCATCAGCGTGCGCGCCACGGTCAGCATCTGCTGCTCGCCGCCGCTCATGCGGCCACCGGGCCGGTTCGGCATCTCGCCGAGATTGGGAAACAGCTTGAACAGGCGCTCGGGCGTCCACAGCGGCGCATCGGTGCCGTCGCTCCAGCGGCGTGCGGGCTGCTTGCCGACTTCGAGGTTCTCCATCACGCTGAGATCAGTGAAGACGCGGCGGTCCTCGGGGACGAACCCCAGGCCCATGCGCGCGGCGTGATGCGGCTCGCTCTTCGAGATGTCGTGGCCCAAAAAACGCACCGCGCCGCGGCGCTTGCCGAGCATGCCGATCAGCGCCTTGAGCGTGGTCGACTTGCCAGCGCCGTTGCGCCCCATGAGCGCGACGACCTCGCCGCGACGCACGTCGAGATCGACGTCATAGAGGATCTGCGCGGCGCCGTACCAGGCGCACAGGGCCTTGGCTTCGAGCAACACTTCGTGTGAACTCATGCATGCTCTCCCACCGCCGCATTCACAGCGGCTGCTTTCTCCGCGATCTTCTCGAAGGTCTTGCCACTGCCGAAATAGACCTCCTGCACTTTGGGATGGTCGCGAATCTCCAGCGGCTTGCCCTGCGCGATCAGCCGCCCGCGGGCGAGCACGATCATGCGGTCTGCATAGGCGAACACCACGTCCATGCTGTGCTCGGTGAAGAGCACCGCCATGCCGCGCTCGATGACGAGCTGCTTGGTCAATGCCATGAGCGAATTGCGTTCCTTCGGCGCCATGCCGGCGGTGGGCTCGTCCATCAGCAACAGCTTGGGACTATTGGCCATCGCGATCGCGAGTTCCACACGCTTCACGTCGCCATAGGCCAGCACGCTGCAGGGGCGGTCGGCCTGAGCCTTCATGCCGACCTGGTCCAGAAGGGTCAGCGCCTCGTCGCGCTTGTGGTCCGCCGCGCGCCGCCACGTCGAGAACAGCTTGTGGTCGTGCGACAGCAGGGCCATCTGCACGTTCTCGACCACCGTGAGCGATGCGAAGGTCTCGGCGATCTGGAAGGTCCGGCCGACGCCCATGCGCCAGATCTCGCGCGGCTTGCGGCCGACGAGTTCCTCGCCGTCGAGCAGGATCGAACCGCGGTCGGCCTTCAACTGGCCGTTCACCATGTTGAAGGTGGTGGACTTGCCGGCACCGTTGGGGCCGATCAGCGCCAGCAGTTCGCCGGGCGCCAGTTCGAAGCTGATGCCGTCGACGGCCTTCACGCCGCCGAAGGATTTGCCGAGTTCGTTGACTTTGAGAAGGCTCATGCCTTCGCCTCCTGAAGGTCCGCATTGGCTCCGGCGGCATGCCGCCTGCGATCGAAGAGCTGCTTGGCGAAGCCAGCAATCCCCTGCGGAAACAGCAGCACGAGCAACAGGATGATTCCGCCGAGCATGGCTCTCCAGTAGTCGGTATTGCGCGCCACTGTGTCGTGGAGCCAGGTGAAGGTGACGGCACCGACCACCGGCCCGGCGAGCGTCTGGATGCCGCCGAGCAGCACCATCACCAACCCGTCGACCGACTTGCCGACGCTCAGCGATTCCGGCGAGATGCTGCCCTTCGAGAACGCATAGAGCGCACCGGCCAGACCCGCCGCGGTGCCCGCGATCACGAAGGCAGCCCATTGCATGCGCTTGACGTCGATCCCGATGGCGTCCGCGCGCAGCGCCGAATCGCGGCCCGCGCGCAGCGCATAGCCGAAGGGCGAGAACAGCACGCGGCGCAGCCACAGCACGCCGAAGGCAACGAGCACGAGCGTGAGCCAGTAGTAGGCGCGCTTGTCGGAAAGCCATGCGGAAGGCCAGACGCCGGTGAGACCGTTGCTGCCGCCGGTGAAGCTGTCCCACTGATAAGTGATGGCCCAGGTGATCTGAGCGAAGGCCAGCGTGAGCATCGCGAGGTACACGCCCGACAGCCGTACCGCGAACCATCCGTACACGAAGGCACCGGCCGCGGCGACCAGCGGCGCGACGATCAATGCAAGTTCCATCGGCATGCCGCTCGCACGCACCAGCAGTGCGGCGCCGTAGGCCCCGAGCCCGAAGTAAGCGGCATGGCCGAAGGAGTGCATCCCCGCCGGCCCCATGATGAAGTGCAGGCTGGTCGCGAACAGCGCGGCGATCATGAGGTCGATCATCAGCACCGTCGTATAGGGTGAGCCGGCGGTGAGGAATGGCATGGCCGCCAGCACCAGGCCGAACACCGCCGCCGCAATCAGGTAGACCTTGCTGGGACGGCGCAACGGCTCTTCCTGCATGCCCACGTAGCGGCTCGGCGCCTGTGGCCGGCCGAAGAGGCCCCACGGCCGCCACACGAGCACGACGGCCATCACCAGGAAGTCGACCACCAGGGTGAGCTTGGAAAACGAGACGCTGATGCCGAAGATGTCGACCACGCCGAGCCAGATGCAGATGGCCTTGATCTCGGCGATCAGCAATGCAGCGGCGTAGGCACCGGGAATCGAGCCCATGCCGCCCACCACCACGACCACGAAGGCGGCGCCAATCGTGTTGAGGTCCATCTCCAGCGTCGCGGGCTCACGCGGCAACTGCAATGCGCCGCCCAGCCCCGCCAGCAGCGCACCGAGCGCGAACACCGCCGTGAAGAGCCACGCCTGGTTGACGCCGAGCGCGCTCACCATCTCGCGGTCCTGCGTGGCTGCGCGCACCAGCGTGCCGAAGCGCGTGCGGGTGAGCAGCATCCAGACCAGGCCGAGCACCACGGGGCCGACGACGATCAGGAAGAGGTCATACGAAGGAAACTGCCGTCCGAGGATGGTGACGGAACCCGAGAGCCCCGGCGCGCGCGGTCCCAGCAATTCGTCGGGCCCCCACAACCACAGCACCGCATCCTTGATGACGAGCACCAGCGCGAAGGTCGCGAGGAGCTGGAAGAGTTCGGGCGCCTTGTAAATGCGCCGCAGCAGCACGACTTCGATCAGCGCGCCGAGCACGCCGACCGCCAGTGCCGCCATCACCAGCGCGGGCCAGAAGCCCATGCCGGTGCCCAGTCGTTCGACCAGGGTGTAGGCAACGTAGATGCCCACCATGAAGAACGAGCCATGCGCGAAATTCACGATCCGCGTGACGCCGAAGATCAGCGACAGACCTGCCGCCACGAGAAACAGCGACGACGCGCTCGCCAGCCCGTTGAGGAGCTGGACGATGAAACCGGAGAAGCTCATGGCCCGTTCGACTCCACTCAATCAGCAGCGCGGGACTTCTTCACCTCTGCGGCCGACGGCTGGTACTTTGCGTCGGCGCCGTCGAGGTACACGTAGTCGACCATCACGCCCTTGCCGCCGTCGTTCTTGGTGCGGCCCACGAACGCGCCCATGGTGGACTGGTTGTCCTCGGGGCGGTAGGTGATCTTGCCGAAGGGCGTGTCGACCTGCAGCCCCTTGAAGGCGGCGACCAGCTTCTCGGGATCGGTGCTCTTCGCCTTGGCGATGCCAGCCGCGGCCGACTTGATCATGCTGTAGCCCACCACCGATCCGAGACGCGGATAGTCCTTGAACTTGGCCTGGTAGGCCTGTTCGAACTTCTTGTGCTCGGGCGTGGTGATGCCGTACCACGGGTAGCCGGTCACGATCCAGCCGGTGGGTGCTTCGTCCTTCAATGGGTCCATGTACTCGGGCTCGCCGGTCAGCACGCTCACGACTTCACGGTCCTTGAACAGGCCGCGCGTGTTGCCTTCGCGCACGAACTTCGAGAGGTCCGCGCCGAAGAGCACGTTGAAGATCGCATCGGGCTTGGCATCGGCCAGCGCCTGCACCACGCTGCCGGCGTCGACCTTGCCCAGCGGCGTGGCCTGCTCGGCGACGAACTCCACGTCGGGCTGCGCCGCCTTAAGCAACTGCTTGAACGCAGCGACCGCCGACTGGCCGTATTCGTAGTTGGGGTAGACCACCGCCCAACGCTTCTTCTTGAGCTTGGCCGCTTCGGGCACCAGCATGGCGGCTTGCATGTAGGTGCCTGGGCGCAGGCGGAAGGTGTACTGGTTGCCGCCCTGCCAGGTGATCTTGTCGGTCAGCGGTTCGCCGGCAAGGAAGAAAAACTTCTTCTGCTTCGCGAAATCGGTGACGGCCAGGCCGGTGTTGGAAAGGAAGGTGCCCGCCAGGATATCGACCTTTTCGCGCGACACCAGTTCCTCGGCCACGCGCACGGCATCGCCGGGATTGGCGTTGTCGTCGCGGCTGATGAGTTCGATCTTCTTGCCGTTGACGCCGCCGGCGGCGTTGATCTCATCGACGGCGAGTTCCATGCCCTTCTTGTAGGGCTCGAGGAAGGCGGGCTGCGCCTTGTAGCTGTTGATCTCGCCGATCTTGATCACGCCTTGGGCGTGCGCGGGGACGAGTGCAGTGACCAGCGTGGCGACGGCGGCCGCGCTGAAAGCAAGACGCAGGGGATTCATCGAGAGCTCCTTGGGTTCGAACACAAAAATGATGCGGCGTGGCTCAGCGAAGGCCGTCTTCGCCCTTGATTTCGGAGACCTTCAGGCCGCCGATGCGCGGCAGCGGGCGGCCACTGTCGGTCACGGCGACGGCGACGACGATCTCGTTCGCACGGGGCGCGTCCGACACGCGGGCCTCGACGGCGTCGAAGTGGCTGCGCACGAAGGCCGCGTCCTTGTGGCCGAGCGGCACGTCGATGGCAGTGCCGAGCGTGCCGCGCTTCTTGGCGGAGGGCACCAGTGCCGCGCCCTTCTCGACCGCCACACGCAGCGGCGCGCCGAGCTTGGGATGCAGGATGGCAGCAGCGTGTTCGAGCTCGCCGGCCTCGCCGACGATCGCGGCCTTGCCGTAGCTCTGAGCCTGTCCCGGCTCTATGCCGAGAGCAGCCACGGCCTTCTGCCCGAGCAGCGCGCCGAGTTCTTCGCCGATGGCGATCAGGTCATCGAGCGATTCGCTGTAGCGGCCCGCGTAGGGGTTCTCGATGACGGCGATGGCAACGGCACGGCGCGTGGGCGGCTCGATGGTCTTTCCCATTTCCTTGCGGGTTTCGTCGACCTGGATCACGAGCTTGCGGATATTTGCTGTCATTGCTTGTCCTTTGTGTTGGCGAGGTCCGGCCGTCTTTCGGGAAACACCGCGGAACCGGCTTGGCCGTGCCGCTGGTGTTGCCCCCCTGCAGGGGGGTTGGCGAAGCGACACGAAGTGCGCGAAGACTGGGGGGTAGTCATCTCAAGCCATCCCATTTGCTGATGTCTTCGGCACGCAGGCCGCCGACGCGATCGTGGATTCGATAGCCCGTGGTCATTGCGAGGATGAAAACGATCTCGTCGGCCGCCGGCGCACCGGGCACTCGAACCTCGATCGCGTCGAACTGGCCGCGCACATAGCTCGCATTGATGTTGGTGAGCGGCACGTCGAGCGTCGCGCCGGGCGGCCCGACTTTCTTGGTCGACGGCACGATCGACAACGCATTGCCGGGCTGACCCGTCTTCTCCTCGGCCTTGCCTTGCCGGTAGGCGTCGCGGTCGCCCTTCCATCCAAGCAGCTCGCGCATCGCGTAGCCGCCGGGCACGTGCCACAGCGCGCCATGCTCCAGTTCGCCAGCGGCGCCGACGATGGCGCCCTTGCCGTAGGTGGCGATGCGCTCGACGGGCACATCCATCGCGGCGCGCAACCGGTGCGCCATGTCGACGCCGACGGGATCGAGCAGCTTCATCATCGGCAGGATGTCGGGCTCGTAGCGGCCCGCGAAGGGATTGGTCAGCACCGCGCCGATGGCGCCGCGCACCAGCGGCGTTGCGGCGCGCGGTCCGAACTCGTGGTGAATGTGCTCGACCTGGGTGAAGACACGGCGTATATCGATCATGAAAAGAAGTCCTGCTTTTCGTTAAGCAAATACTGAACCAACTGCACTCGGAACGCCGCTGCCAGCGATCTGCTGCGATGCCGTCGAGGCCTGCAAGCTTAAGGGTTGAACCACCCGCCATTGCCCCTGGCAAACGAGCACCGCCGACCATACGAGTCCCATAGGCTGGAGTTCTTCGGCGCGCGCGACGCCCGCATCCAGTGCGCGACGCACCTGTGCAGGCGCGAGTTGCTCGACGCTCCTCGTCACGGGGATGTCGCCGAGGTCGCTGTCGTCCTTGCACTCGCTCGCGGGAAGGCGATGAATTCCGGGGTCATCGACGTCGACTGCATTGGCGATCACGGTGGCTGCGGCATCCGCTTCGGCCGCTGTCGCCGCGAGCACGGTGACGCTGTCCGCGATACCGAGCGAAAAACTCCGGCCGCGCCAGCCGCTGGTGGCGACGCCTCGCACCGGAAGGTCCGCGGTAACCTCGAATTGGCCATCGGTCGCGAGTGGTCCCCTGTCGCGCAGATCGAAGCGGGCGAGATCCGCGAAGAGCCCGACCCGCGCGGAGTGGCCGGGCGCGAGGTGCAGCGCGATGTCGCCGCCGTTGTTGATCCACGCGCGCTCGATGCCGGGCCGGTGGTAGCAGGCGATGAGTTCCTGCGCCACGGCACCGGCGACGGCGGCCATTGGCGTGATGAAGCCCGCACGGAACGGCACGCACGCGTTCCACATGCGCTGCGCGATGGGGCCGCGCAAGACGCAGTCACCGCCCACTGGCTGACGCAGCAAAGGCAGCTCCGCCACCAGCTCGTCGAGCAAGGTACTGAAGCGCCGCCACACGTGCTCATGCGCCACCGCGACCTCCACCGCATCGCCATGCGCTTCGGCGACGATGTCGATCGGGCCGTGGTTGAGATGCCAGCGGCCGTCGCCGATCGCTGTGCGTTGAGCAGTCATGGCAATGCGGTCCGGTCAGCCGAGCATCGGCGGCTGGCCCAAGGGCCAGGGGTTGGCTGCATCCATGCGCAGCCATTGGCGTGCCAGCGGCGCACCGTCGTCCTGCCAGGCGCCCCGAGCAAGCGCCTGTTCGAGCGAGAACACATGCTCCATGTGGCCGCCCAGTGCGGCGTAGTCCTCGCGCCGCATGCTGAATTCGATGGGCGCAACGATCGCCGGGGTGGGCACCGTGCCGAAGCTGTTGTCCGGCATGCGCAGCACATCGGCCATCACCGTGATGCCGCCACCGGGCCACACGTAGGCCGGTGCGCCACCGCAGGTCACGTTGACCAGCGCGCGCTTGATTGCGCGGGTGAGCAGCACCGGGTTCTCCGTCACCCCGGCGCGCAGGCTGCCACCCGCACCACCGAGGAACAGCACCGTGCACAGCGAGGGTTCGCAGTTCTCGCCGATGCGCTCCACGATGCGGCGCACCTCGGCCGGCATCTCCTGCTCGACGGGGCGCAATTGCTCGTCGAGCACGTACCACTGCGCATGCTCGCCGGTGGTCGAAGTCATCAGCAGGCGCAAGCCGGGTCGGGCCACACCCTCTTCCCATCCTTCGATGATGGAGAGCGGATCGTCGATGTCCGTGCCGCCCCAGCCGTTGCCCGGGTTCGCGACCTGGAAGTACCGCCCCGGCGTCGACTTGCGGCCGCGCATCTGGATGCCCGAGGCCGGCATGTCGAGGCAGCGCCCCGCCTGGTGCTCGGTCAACACGCCGGTGATGTGGTCGTCGACCACCACCACCTCGTCGGCATGGCCGAACAGCTGGCGCGCGAAGATGCCTACGGCTGCGGAGCCGCAGCCCACGCGCATGCGATGCTCCTCCACGCCATTGACGATCGGCGCCTTGCCTGCCTGGATCACCATGCTGGCGCCGCCATCGATCACGCATTCGACCGGCTTCTTGTTGCCGAGCAGCTGCATCAGTTCGACCGTCATGCGCCCTTCCTTCTTGCTGCCGCCGGTGAGGTGGTGCACACCGCCGAGCGACAGCATCTGAGAGCCGTATTCGGCGGTGGTGACGTGGCCCACCACCTCACCGCGGTAGCGCACATTGGCCTGCTCGGCGCCCAGGAAGCGGTCGGTGTCGATCTTCACCTTGAAGCTGCAGTAGCTGAAGATGCCTTCGGTCACCACCGTCACCATGTCGACGCCCTGCGCTTTCGAGGCCACGATGAAGGGCGCGGGCTTGTAGTCGGGGTAGGTGGTGGACGAGCCCACGCCCGTCACAAAAACCTCGTCGGCACGAAGGAGATCGCCGTTCCAGTCGGGGTCGGCGACCGGCTCGACGGTGCGTTCGACCTCATCGAGCTCGGCGTTCACCCGGGCGAAGGGCACGAGGGCAGGCGATTCGCTCGACAGTTCGCGACGCAGCAGCACCACCGGATCGACGCGCACCAGCACGCCGTCGCGGTTGGCATAGCGGTCGCAGGCGCCGGTGCGCCCGTCGGAGATCTGGCACAGCACCGGGCAGGCGTTGCATTCCACCTTGCTGGCGCTCATTTTCTCGTTGCGCAACGGCGCGCGGCCCGTGGCCTCGGGCATTACCGGCATGTCCATGCCGGGCAATCCGTCTGTCTTCGTGTGTTCGGTCATCGCGGGCGTCTCGTGGGAATCAGGCAGCGGGCCGTGCAACATCTGTGCCGAAGGCCCTCTTGCGCTGGCGCTTGTGCTGGAAGTGACGTTTGTGTAGCATTCCCTACACTTTCATGTGGCAAACACTACATTGAAGATCAATGTAGCAAACAGGCCCGATGCTTGCAATGGTGTTTTCGCGGGCACAACCGAGTCGCCGACAATCGGGGGTTCCCTTTTTCGTTCATAACCATTCCTGACCCTTATGAGTGCATTCAGCGAAGAACGTGTGTTGAGCGTCCACCACTGGACCGACCGCCTGTTCACCTTTACCACCACGCGCGATCCGGCCCTTCGTTTCTCGAACGGCCACTTCACGATGATCGGCCTGAAGGTCAACAACAAGCCGCTCCTGCGTGCCTACAGCATCGTCAGCCCCAATTACGAGGAACACCTGGAGTTCCTGAGCATCAAGGTGGAAGAAGGCCCCCTGACCTCGAAGCTCCAGCACATCCAGGTGGGCGACACCATCATCGTGGGCCGCAAGCCCACGGGCACGCTGCTGATCGACTACACGCTCCCAGGCAAGCGGCTCTATCTGTTCGGCACCGGCACCGGCCTGGCACCGTTCATGAGCATCATCCGCGACCCCGACACCTATGAGAAGTTCGAGCAGGTCATCCTGGTGCACGGCGTGCGCCAGATCGACGAGCTGGCCTATCACGACCTCGTGACCGATCACCTGCCCAGGCACGAAATCCTGGGCGAGATGATCGAGAAGCAACTGCTCTACTACCCGACCGTGACGCGCGAGGAGTTCCGCAACATGGGCCGCATCACCGAGCTGATCGAAGCCAACAAGCTCACCGACGACCTCGGCCTCCCGCCGCTCAACGCCGCCGAAGACCGCGTGATGCTGTGCGGCAGCCCCGGTCTGCTGGTCGACCTCAAGCACATCCTCGAAGCGCGCGGGTTCAAGGAAGGCAACACTTCCACCCCTGGCGACTTCGTCGTCGAACGCGCCTTCGCGGAAAAGTAGAAGCGAAGTCTGCGATGGCCGAAGCGAAGGCAGCCGCCCGCATGGGCGCACCCAAGGCCGCGACGCGCCGCACCGGCGTGCGTGAAGCTGCCGCGCAAGCCACGCGCGAGAGCATCCTGCGCGCGGCGACCAAGGTGTTCGCGAAGTACGGCTACGACGGCGGCAGCGTCGAGAAGATCTCGAAGGCCGCGAAGTCGTACGACCGCATGATCTATTACTACTTCGGCAGCAAGGAAGGCCTCTTCATCGCGGTGCTCGAAGGCATCTACCGGCGCATGGACGACGCGGAAGCCGCGATCGATCTCGACGCGACGCGCCCGGTCGAATCGCTCACGGCGTTGATCCGCTTCGTGCTCGGCTACTACCGCAAGAACCCCGAGTTCGTCACGCTGCTCAACACCGAGAACCTGCACAAGGGCCGGCACATCGCGAAGTCGCTGCGGGCGCGCGAGTATTCGTCGCGAGCAATCTCGATCATCCGGGAGATCGTCGCGAGCGGCGTCGCGCAAGGCCTGTTCCGCAACGACGTGGCGGCGCGCGACCTTTACCTGCTGATCGCGTCGACCGGCTATTTCTACACGTCGAACCGCCACACGCTGACCGCATTCCTCGGCGAGCCGCTGGAAACGCCGGAGGCCGTCGCGCACTGGGAAGACTTCGTGATCGAGACGGTGCTGCGCACGGTCGACGCGGGGGCTTCCGACGAGGCAACAACTCCACTCCACGAAGAGGCTAAGACATGGCAGAAGTCGCAACCGGCGCAAAGTCGGGCAAGGTCGTCATCCGGAACATAGGTCTGCTGCTCTCGGGCGACATCGACAAGCCCATCCTCGACGCCGACACCATCGTGGTGAATGATGGACTCATCGTCGCGGTCGCCAAGGAAAAGGACTGCGACCTCGAAGGCGCGCAGACCGTCATCGACTGCAAGAAGACCTGCGTCGCGCCCGGCCTGATCGACAGCCACGTGCACCCCGTCTTCGGCGATTGGACACCGCGCCAGGGCCAGATCGGCTGGATCGACTCGACGATGAACGGGGGCGTGACCACCATGATCTCCGCCGGCGAGGTGCACCTGCCCGGCCGCCCCAAGGACATCGTGGGCCTGAAGGCGCTGGCCATCACCGCGCAACGCGCCTTCGACAACTTTCGCCCCGGTGGCGTGAAGGTGCTCGCCGGTGCGCCGGTCATCGAGAAGGGCATGGTCGAGAGCGACTTCAAGGAACTGGCCGAAGCCGGCGTGGGCCTGCTCGGCGAAGTGGGCCTGGGCTCGGTCAAGGCCGGCTACGAGGCCAAGGAGATGGTGGCCTGGGCGCGCAAGTACGGCATCCAGAGCACGATCCACACAGGCGGCCCCTCGATCCCGGGCTCGGGCCTGATCGACAAGGACGTGGTGCTCGAAGCCGACGCCGACATCATCGGCCACATCAACGGCGGCCATACCTCGCTGCCCGAGGCGCATGTGTGCGAGCTGTGCGAGAAGTCCTCGCGCGCGATCGAGATCGTGCACAACGGCAACGAGCGCGTCGCGATCGCGGCGGCGAAGGCGGCGCTCGATCTCAAATGCCCGCACCGCGTGATCCTGGGCACCGACGGGCCGGCCGGCTCGGGCGTGCAGCCGCTGGGCATCCTGCGCATGGTGGCGATGCTGTCGTCGATCGCGGGCATTCCGGCCGAGCTGGTGTTCTGCTTCGCGACGGGCAACACGGCGCGCATCCGCAAGCTCAACTGCGGGTTGATCGAGATCGGCCGCGCGGCGGACTTCGTGTTCATGGACCGTGCACAGCACACCGCTGGCAAGACCCTGCTCGAGAGCGTGCAGTTCGGCGACATTCCCGGCGTCGGGATGGTGATGATCGACGGCATCGTGCGCTGCGGCCGCAGCCGCAATACGCCGCCGGCGACCGAGATCCCCGTGGTTGTTTCAGGCGCCCACTGACAGCCCCCTCCCTCTCGGAGAGGGAGTCATGCCGCGCACATCAGCGTTTCACCACGCTGTCGCGTGACACGTGACTCATGAAACCGGCGCGGCCGAGACCAAGAACCCCGCGGAACCGGCTTTGCCGGCCCGCAGGGGTTGCCCCCGGAAGGGGGGAGGCGGCCACACGAAGTGGGCAAGCCTGGGGGAGAGATCTCATCTCTTGCGCGCGGACTTGAAGACCAGGTGCCGCGCCGACAGGAAGTTGACCGCCAGCCCCGCGCAGCTTCCGAGCGCCACGCCGAGCGCTGGCGCCAGCGGGCCGCCGACCCAATGCAGCGTCAGCACGTAGACCGTGTAGTTCACCATCGCGCCGGCCAGCATGGTCAGCAGGTAGTGCGCGTACTCGCGCACAAGGGACGAGTCCGAGCGCCGGGCGGTGAAGGTGTAGCGCCGGTTCAGCGCCCAGGTCGCGGTGGCCGCCGCGATGAAGGACACCACGCGCGCGCCGTACCACCCCAGAAACGGTGCGACGAGGTAGAGCACGCCGAGATCGACCCCGAAGCCGACCACCCCGACGGCCGCGAAGTACAGGAACTCTCGCCCCGCCTTCATGGCGAGCCGCGATGCCGCACGCCCGGAATGGCCAGGTAGCGCAGCCGCTTGGCTTCCTGCCGGCCGATCGTCACCGTGTGCAGCACCACGCCGCAGACGAAAGCCAGCATCGCGACCAGCATGGTGCCGGTCACGAACACGGCGGTCGGCAGTCGGGGAACCAGTCCGGTGCGCAGGTAGGTGGTGAGCAGCGGCTCGGCCAGGATCACCGACAGCAGTGCCAGCACGCCGGCGACGCTGCTGAAAAACAGCAAGGGCCGCTCACTGACGAAGAGCTTGCAGATGGTCTTCAGGATGCGCCAGCCGTCGCGGTAGGTCGACAGCTTGCTCTCCGAGCCTTCGGGCCGCGAACGGTAGAGCACCGGCACTTCGGCGAAGGGCATGCGCAACTCCAGCGCATGGACCGTCAGCTCGGTCTCGATCTCGAAACCCTCCGACACGGCCGGAAACGACTTCGCATAGCGCCTGGAGAACACGCGATAGCCCGACAGCATATCGGTCAGCCGTCCGCCGAAGAGGCTCGCCACCGCGCCGGTGAGCAGCCGATTGCCGAAGCGATGCCCGCGCCGGTAGGTCTGCGCATCCGCGCCATCGTCGATGCGCGAGCCGACGATCATGTCGAGGTTGTCCCGCACCAGCAGGTCGATGTGCTGGCGGATGTCGCGCACGTCGTAGGTGGCATCGCCGTCGACCATCACGTAGACGTCGGCCTCGACGTCCGCGAACATGCGGCGCGCCACGTTGCCCTTGCCGCGCAATGCCACGTGCGTGACTGTGGCGCCGGTCGCCCTGGCGACCTCGGCGGTGCCGTCGGTCGAGTTGTTGTCGAAAACGTGGATCTCCGCCTCGGGCAGCGCCGCGCGGAATTCGTCCACCACCTGGGCAATCGACAGTGCCTCGTTGAAGCACGGAATCACGGCGGCTACGCGCAGGGCGCGTGGGTCAGGGCTTCCGGTCATTCTTATATTGGAGGTTGCGATAGGCCTTGGCGCCGTCTTTTTCGTACATCAAGGCGAATTGGTCAAGGAAGCCGGGTTGCGCCTCGAGCAATGGCGCATTGGCCACGTCGACGGCGATCGCCTCGAATCCCAGTCCGGCGAGTTTGCGCGCGAATTCGAGGGGCGGCAGGACGATGAAGTCCGAGTACCGCCAGGGCCCGAGCGCGTCGCCCCAGACCGGATTGGGTCCGTAGTAGGTGGCCTCGATCAGTGCGATCTGGTAGACGCGGCCGGTCGCGTGCTGGCGCAGGTAGTCCATGACCGCGTAGCCGGGCACCCGCTTGCGCAAGACGGCTTCACGCTCCACAGGTGTGGTGGCGAACAGCGCCACCTTCCTTCGCGCCTGGTGGACGGAGAAAGTCGCCACGACCACCAGCAGCGCCACGCCGAGCCAGCGCCCTGCCCGGTCGAGCGCGCCGATGAGATCGCGTTCCGGCATCGCCCTGCGCAGCCTGAGTGCGATGGCGCCGAAGATGGTCTGCCATCCCACGGCGGCGGTCAGCGCCAGGATCGGAAGGGACGCCGTCAGGTAGCGCGGATAGCGCGAGGTGAGGCTCCAGACGAACAGCGAATAGACGCAGAACACGAAGGCGGCGCGCAACACGGCGGAACGCTTCCAGTAGGCGCTGAAGGGCACGGCCAGCACGGCCCAGATGAGCGGGTTCGGCAGGCCCGCGTGGTCCTGCACATCCTGGAACTGCATGCGGTAGTCCTGCATGTTCCAGTTGGTGAAGCCGAATACCCGCGCGCCGATCGGATTGAACGGGTCGCCGGTCATGATGGCGTTGCGTGCGTACCAGTACACGCACGGGACCAGGAAGCAGGCCAGCGCCACGCCCAGCACGCGCGGACGGCGCTCGTGCAGGAGCACGAAGACGGCCACCAGCGGCGTGACGGTCAGGGCCTGGTACTTCGAGCCGACCGCGACGCCGAGAAAGAAGGCCGCGAGCGCCAGCCAGCGCACGCCGGTTCGCGGCGATTCGCGCCACCACCACAAGGCCGTGCATGCGGCGAGCACGAACAGCGCGACGCTGGTATCGATCAGCGCGCCGGAGTAGTCGCCCAGCCCGAGCCAGATCGCGGCCCCGATGCACGCCACCACGCGGTTCACATGCACCACGCCCAGGCGATAGACGATCCAGACGGACAGCCATCCTGCGAGCGCGTTCGCGAAGTGCGGCAGCACGTCGTCGCCAACCATCAGCGCCGCGGCGTAGAGCAGGTTGTAGTTGTACGGGAACCAGGGGTAGCGAAGCCAGTCGTAGATGCCGAGCGAGCCGGTGAGCGCCACCTCGCGCGCATAGGGCAGGTGATACATCAGCTCGTCGAACGCGACGGGCGGACCCATCGGCGCCACCAGCGTCGGCACGGCGAGCACCGCGAGCACGACCATCCCCAGCTTCTCGAGCCAGGAGAGTGCCGCCGGCACTTCGCGCATGCGCACCTCCCGCAACCACGCAGGCGCTTGCAGCAGCGCCGCTGCGATGCCGATGGCGAACACCGCCCACACGACGACCACGGCGAACCTGCCGGCGATCGCGAAGGCCTGGAAGACGCAAATGACGAGCCCGATGCCGGTCGCGATGGCCATGGCCGTCTCGAGCCAGACATCGCGTCGCATCGGCACGCCGATGCGCGTCAGCAGCATCCGTCCGATGCCCCAACAGCTGGCGACAAACACCGCCAGCGCCGCGTAGTGCGCGGCAGCAAACATCAATTTCTGAATAAAAAGTCCCCTGCGCCGGTCATGGTTGCGCCGGCCGGTCGTGTCAAAGATTCGGCGCCAGCAGCCGCTCGAGATCCGCTTCTCTCTCATGGCGGCGCGCGGCCTGATCCTGCAACTGGTCGTGCCCGATCTTGCCGACGTTGAAGTAGGTCGAGTCGGGATGGCTCAGATAGAAGCCGCTCACACTGGCGGCGGGCATCATAGCGAGGCTTTCCGTCAGGGTCATGCCAATGTCCGTGCAATTCAAGAGGTCGAACATCGGCCGCTTGACGCTGTGGTCCGGGCAGGCCGGGTAGCCGGGCGCCGGACGGATGCCGCGGTACTTCTCGCCGATCATGTCCTCGTTGCTCAGCGTCTCCTCATGCGCGTAGCCCCAGAGGTCGGTGCGCACTCGGTGGTGCAGTGCCTCGGCGAAGGCCTCGGCCAGCCGGTCGGCCAGCGCCTTGAGCATGATGGCCGAGTAGTCGTCGAGGTCGTCGATGAAGTACTTCTCCTTCTTCTCGACGCCGAGTCCCGCGGTGACGGCGAACATGCCGACGTAGTCCTTCAGCCCCGTCTCGCGCGGCGCGACGAAGTCGGCGAGGCAGCGGCTGGGCCGCATCACGCCTTCGATCATCTGCTTCTCGGTCTGCTGGCGCATGCCGAACCAGGTGAGCGCGGCTTGGGTGCGCGACTCGTCGGTGTACAGCACGATGTCGTCGTCGTTCACCGTATTGGCCGGCCAGAAGCCGATGACGCCGCTGGCCGAGAGCCAGCGGCCTTCGATCAGCCGCTTGAGCATGCGCTGGCCATCGGCATACACGCGCACGGCCTCGGTGCCCACGACCTCGTCCTTCAGGATCGCAGGGAACGGCCCCGCCAGGTCCCAGGTCTGGAAGAACGGGCCCCAGTCGATGTACTTCGCGAGTTCGGTCAGGTCGAAGTTGCGGAACACGCGGCGGCCGATGAACTTCGGCACCGGCGGCAGGTAGTTAGACCAGTCGACCGGGGTCTTGTTGGCGCGTGCCTTGGCGAGCGGCCACAACGGCACCTGCTTCTTGTTGGCGTGCTGGTGGCGCACCTTGTCGTAGTCGGCGTTGATCTCGTTGATGTAGTTGGTCGCCTGCTCCGACAGCAGCGACTGCGCCACGCTCACGCTGCGCGAGGCATCGGGCACGTAGACCACCGGGCCTTCGTAGTGCGGTGCAATCTTGACGGCCGTGTGCACGCGGCTGGTGGTGGCGCCGCCGATCAGCAACGGAATCTTCTTGATGCGGAAGTGCTCGTCCTTCTGCATCTCGCCAGCGACGTACTGCATCTCTTCCAGGCTCGGCGTGATCAGGCCAGAGAGCCCCACGATGTCCGCCCCTTCCACCTTGGCACGCGCCAGGATCTCGTGGCACGGGACCATCACGCCCATGTTCACGACTTCGAAGTTGTTGCACTGGAGCACGACGGTGACGATGTTCTTGCCGATGTCGTGCACGTCGCCCTTGACGGTGGCGATGACGATCTTGCCCTTGGTCCGCACGTCGCGGCCCGCGGCCTCGTCCTGGCGCTTTTCTTCCTCGATGTAGGGGATGAGGTGGGCCACGGCCGACTTCATCACGCGCGCCGACTTCACCACCTGCGGCAGGAACATCTTGCCCTGGCCGAACAGGTCACCCACGATGTTCATGCCGTCCATCAGCGGGCCTTCGATCACGTGCAGCGGCCGGCCGCCCTTGGCCAGGATGGCCTGGTAGGCCTCCTCGGTGTCATCGACGATGAAGTCGGTGATGCCGTGCACCATGGCATGCGACAGCCGCTGCTCGACCGTCACCGGCTGCTCCGGCGTGCCGCGCCATTCGAGCTTCTTGCTCTCGTCCTTGGCGCCGCTCTTCGCGGTCTCTGCCACTTCGACCAAGCGCTCGCCGGCATCGGGGCGACGGTTCAGCACCACGTCTTCGACGCGTTCGCGCAGCTCGGGTTCGAGGTCGTCGTAGACGCCCACCATGCCGGCGTTGACGATGCCCATGTCCATGCCGGCCTTGATCGCGTGGTATAGGAACACGGTGTGGATCGCCTCGCGCACCGGGTCGTTGCCGCGGAAGCTGAAGCTCACGTTCGAGACGCCACCCGACACCTTCGCGCCCGGCAGGTTCTCCTTGATCCAGCGCGTGGCGTTGATGAAGTCGACCGCGTAATTGTTGTGCTCCTCGATGCCGGTGGCGATCGCGAAGATGTTCGGATCGAAGATGATGTCCTCGGGCGGAAAGTCGATCTCGTCGACCAGGATGCGATAGGCCCGTTCGCAGATCTCGATCTTGCGTTCGTAGGTGTCGGCCTGGCCCTTTTCGTCGAAGGCCATGACGACCGCCGCCGCGCCGTAGCGGCGCAGCAGCCGGGCATGGTGGCGGAACTGGTCCTCGCCTTCCTTCATGCTGATCGAGTTGACGATGCCCTTGCCCTGGATGCAGCGCAGGCCGGCCTCGATCACTTCCCACTTGGAGCTGTCGACCATGATCGGCACGCGCGCGATGTCGGGTTCGCTGGCGATCAGGTTCAGGAAGCGCACCATCGCGGCCTTGCTGTCGAGCATGGCCTCGTCCATGTTGATGTCGATGACCTGCGCACCGTTCTCGACCTGCTGGCGCGCGACCGCGAGCGCTTCCTCGAACTGCCCGTTGAGGATCATCCGCGCGAAGGCCTTGGAGCCGGTGACGTTGGTGCGCTCGCCGATGTTGACGAACAGGGCGCCCTCGCCGATCTGCACCGGCTCGAGGCCGGACAGCTTCATCGGGGGAACGAGGACTGGAGAGGAATCGGAGGACATGGGCTCACCTGCGGAACGTCGGATCAGGCGAGCGTCGTTGCAATCCAATGGCTGGAAGCCCAAGCCTGACGCGGCCGTCTCGGGTGAGAACGGCGGCGCTGCAACGCTCCTTGGGAGCCGCGGATTTTACGCCGGCTGCGCCGCGCCCGTGGCCGATGCAGGCAGGCCGAACAGCATGTCGAAAGCCCAGTTGAAGACGAAGGTGTAGATCAGGAAGAACACGACCAGCCCCAGATCCATCACGAGCGCTTCCCACAGGCTCACGTCCAGCCACCAGGCGAAGACCGGCACGAGGAAGGCGACGAGGCCGCCCTCGAAGCCGATGGCATGGGCGATCCGGCGCTTCACGCTGCGGCCACGCACCGGCTGACGGGATTCCCAGCGCTCGAACAGGGCGTTGAAGCTCAGGTTCCAGAGCACCGCGATGACAGATGCGATGACGGCCAGCACACCCGAGTGACCGAGCCCTTGGCCCGACATCACCGCCAGGCCTGCGCTTGCCGCGACGATGGCGATGCCTTCGTAGAGCGTGATGTAGACGACGCGGCGCTTGAGCCCTTGCATGAAATCAATCCGGAGAGGTTGCTGAGGGCCGTACTTTATGTTTGTCATGCTGATATATAAAGTCATCTTCTATCAATTCAATTGACAGGTTGGTGCCGCCATGAGCCTTTCCAGCGACAACGTGGAGGTTTTGCTTGCCGTGATCGACCATGGCTCTTTTTCAGCGGCCGCACGCGCCTTGGGCCGGGTGCCCTCGGCCGTGAGCATGGCGATCGCCAACCTCGAGGCCGAACTCGCCTTGCAACTCTTCGACCGCAGCGGTCGCGAGCCACAGCCGACAGCCGCTGCGCGCTCGCTGGAACCGCAGGCGCGCTTACTAGCGGCGCAACTCAAGCAGCTTCAGGTGCAGGCGCTCGCGCTCACCCAAGGACTGGAAAACCGGCTCACCCTCGCCATTGCGCCCGAGCTTCTCGCAGCGCCCTGGAGCGGTCCGCTGGCCGCGCTGGCGCAGGAATACCCGTTGTTGGAGGTGGAAGTACTCGCCGCGCCGCAGGCCGATGCGCTGACGCTGCTGCACAGCGGGCGGGCCCAACTGGCGCTGGTGTTCGAACGGCCCAGCCTCGACGGACGCGAAGGCTTTCAGGAAGTAGCGAGCGACACCATGGTGGCCGTGATGGCGCCCGACCATCCCGTGCTGGCCGCGGCAGGCGGCCGCCTGCGCGAAGAGCACCTGACGACCACGCGGCAGATCGTGGTCGCGGGGCGCGATCTCGCGACCAGCGATCCACGTTTCGTCTTCGCGCGGCACGTCTGGCGCACCGACAACGCGCTCGCCGCGCTGAGCCTGATCACCGCCGGCCTCGGCTGGGGCTGGCTGCCGCGCAATTTCGCGCGGCCGCACGTGGCGGCGGGCGCGCTGGTCGAGATCCCGTTCGAGAACCTCTCGAACGGGCTGGACCTGTGGGTCGACGTGGTGTGGTCGCGCGAACGGCCGCTGGGCCTGGGCGCGCAGCGCTTCGTCGCGCTGATCGCCCGCAAGAAGGACTGACTAGCCCCCGCGGCCACCGCCCTGACCACCCCCATGGCCACCCCCATGGCCCCCGCCATGACCCCCTCCGTGGTTCCCACCGCCCTGGCCGCCGCCGTGTCCCCCACCGTGCCCACCGCCGCGTCCTCCACCACCGCCCCCCTGCCCCGGCGGCCTTCCGTCGGTCTGGAAGCCCTGCCCCGGCGGCCGCACACCTGGCGGTGGACCGGGAGGCCGGGGACCGCCGCCGTGCGGAGGACGAACACCTGAAGGCGGCGGCGGGCGGATGCCATTGTTCGGGGGCGGGCGGAACCCCGGCGCGGGCGGCGGCCTGAACCCAGGCGGATGCGGCGAATAGCCCGGCCACGGATTGGGACGCCAGCCCGGGACCGGCGGTGGCGGCGGGCGCCAACCGGGCCCCGGGGGCGGCGGCGGACGTCCGCCCCACCAGCGCGGCTGGTTGTACCAGGGGCGGTCGCGGTAATAGTTGCCCCAATAGCTGCCGATCGCGAAGGTCACGAGGGGCACGCCGATCACCGCCCCGTAGGTCGCCAGCGGCACCCGCTGATCCTGGTAGGCGTAGTCGAGGCTCGACGCGTAGGACCAGCCGCGAAGACCGTCCGGCAGCACCACGTCGCACCAGCCGTAGCCCGAAGTGCAGCCCATCACCTGCAGCGGCTGTCCGGGTGGCAGCGAGGCGACCAGCGGATAGTTGTCGCCGGGGCCGGCGCGCAGGTTGACGCCCCCCCGGGTGAAAGCCTGCTGGGCCGTTGCAGCCAACGGAAGCGCCAGGGCGATGGTGCCGATGCCGATCCATCGCCGGGTGAGTGTGTGCATGTAGGAATTCCTTTGCGGATCAGGGTAGGAGGGCTGCTGAGCCGTTGTCAATCAGCCACGGCCTTCCCTGATAACGGCAAAGCGCACCGCCGCGAGGACCGGTCCAACGTTTGGAGAGCTTCTTCACCCCGGCTTCACGTGCGCGCCCGGGGATGCTCGGCGCTCAGGCCGCTTCGCTGTAGAAGGCGGCGCGATGCAGGCTGCGGCCCGCGATCGGCGCGACCGCCTGGCCGATGGCCGCGATGTGCTCCGGCGTGGTGCCGCAGCAGCCGCCCACGATGTTGACCAGCCCCTCGGCCGCGAATTCGTGCAGCAGCCGCGAGGTGACGTCGGGCGTTTCGTCGAAGCCGGTCTCGCTCATGGGGTTGGGCAGGCCGGCGTTGGGGTAGCAGCTGATGAAGGTGTCGTCCGCCACGCGCGCCAGTTCCTGGATGTAGGGCCGCATCAGTGCGGCGCCGAGCGCGCAGTTGAGGCCGATGGCCAGCGGTTGTGCATGCCGCACGCTGTGCCAGAAGGCCGTGACGGTCTGGCCGCTGAGGATGCGGCCCGAAGCGTCGGTCACGGTGCCGCTGATGATCAGCGGCAGGCGCTCGCCGCTGGCTTCGAAGTATTCGTCGACCGCGAACAGGGCGGCCTTCGCGTTCAGCGTGTCGAAGATGGTCTCGACCAGGATCACGTCGGCCCCGCCTTCGACCAGCGCCTCGACCTGCTCGTAATAGGAAGCGCGCAGTTCCTCGAAGTTCACGTTGCGCGCGCCGGGATCGTTCACGTCCGGGCTGATGCTCGCGGTCTTGGGCGTCGGGCCGAGGGCGCCGGCGACGAAGCGGGGCTTGTCGGGAGTGCTGAACTTGTCGCAGGCCGCGCGGGCGAGCTTGGCGGATTCGAGGTTCATCTCGCGCGCGAGATCGGCCATCTTGTAGTCCTCCTGCGCGATGCGGGTCGCGCCGAAAGTGTTGGTCTCGATCAGGTCGGCGCCGGCGGCGAGATAGCCTTCGTGGATGTCGCGGATCACGTCGGGCCGGGTCAGCGAGAGCAGTTCGTTGTTGCCCTTGACGTCGCGCGGGAAGTCCTTGAACCGCTCGCCGCGGTACTGCGCTTCGGTGAGCTTGAAGCGCTGGATCATCGTGCCCATCGCGCCGTCGAGGATGGCGATGCGTTGGGCGAGGATGGCGGGCAGCTGCTGCGCGCGGGTATAGGCGATGGGCTTCATGGCGCCGATTGTAGAAAGCGCCTCCCGTCCCGCCGCAGTGTCGGGTCTTGTCGGCGCCCTACGCTTGCGACGCCCCGACGATCTCGCCCAGCGCGCGCAGGAAGCGCGCGTTGTCTTCGGCCGTGCCGATCGACACGCGGATGAAGTTCTCGAAGCCGGGCTCCTTCCACGGCTTGACGATGATGCCGCGCGCCAGCAGCGCCTCGTTGACCGGGCCGTTCGGCCGGCCCAGGTCGATGAACAGGAAGTTGGCTGCCGATGGCGCGATGCGCAGGCCCGGCAGCGCCATGGCGCGCAACTGCCGCGCGAGCGCGTCGCGCAGCTTCACGGTCTCTGCGACCGTCTGTGTCATGAAGACCTCGTCACCCCACGCGGCCAGCGCAGCGGCCTGCGCGGCCTCGTTGACATTGAACGGCGTACGCACCCGGTCCAGCCACTGGATCAGCGAGGCATCCGACGCAATGCCGTAGCCGACGCGCAGTCCCGCCAGTCCCCAGGCCTTCGAGAAGGTGCGCAGCACGATCCAGGGACGCCGTTGCGCACGCAACGCCGCCAGCGCATCGGGGAAGCCGCGCGCGCGCTGCGCGTACTCGTAGTAGGCCTCGTCGATCACCAGCAGCGTTCCGGCCGGCGTAGCGTCGAGCAGTCGCCCGAAGGCTTGCGCATCGAACATGCAACCGACCGGGTTGGACGGATTGGCGAGCATTGCGATCTTCGGCCCGCGCGCCAGAGCTTCGCACCACGCATCGACATCGAATTCCAGCGCGGGCGTCAGCGCCAGCAGTTCGACCCGGGCGCCCATCATGCGCGGATAGATCTCGTGCAGACCGAAAGCGGGACGTTGCGTCAGCACGCGGTCGCCGGGCGACAGAAAGGCCTGGCACAGCATCTGGAGGATGGACTCGGAGCCGTTGCCGATCACGACCTGCTCGGCGCTGGCGCCGGTGCGTTCGGCAATGGCGGCCCGCAGCGCGGTGCAGTTCGCATCGGGGTATGTCCCGACGCGCATGGCCAGGCCCGCCAGCGAGCGCGCAACGGCCGGGCTCGCGCCGAAGGGGTTCTCATTGCTCGCTAGGCGCGCGATCCGATCGACACCGTAGCGCGAGCGCACTGCGTCCGATGACAGGCCCGCGTTGTAGGGCGGCAGGCCGGGCACCTCGGGGCGCACGAGTTCGCGGATGGCGGCTGCGTTCATGGATTGAATTCTTTCCCGTGGATTCAGAGACGATGAAGCTCAGCCGCGGCGAGATTCGACGAAGTCCAGTACCGAAGTGAGCATGCGCCGCACGTGCGGCTGCACGCGCGCCGCGACTTCAGGCAGGTAGTCGAAGGGCAACGCCTCCTGCATGTAGCTGCACTGCGTCATTTCGAGCTGCACGGCATGCACGCCCTGCGCGGGCTGCCCATGGTGACGCGTGATGTAGCCGCCAGTGAAGCGGCCGTTGAGCACGCTGGTGAAGCCGGTCGCTTCCTTGGCGATGCCCAGCAGGGTCTGCGCGAGCGCCGGATCGCAACTCGCGCCCTGGGCCGTGCCCAGGTTGAGGTCGGTCAGCCTGCCCTCGAAGAAGCGCGGCAGCACCGAGCGGATCGAGTGCGCGTCCCACAGCGCGGCAATGCCATGCTGCGCCTTGATGCGCGCGAGCTCTTCGGCGAGTTGCTGGTGGTAGGGCTGCCAGATGGCCTCGCGGCGCTCGGCGATCTCGGCATCGTCGGGCACGTCGCCGGCCGGATAGAGCGGCGTGTCGTCGAAGGTGTCGACCGGGCACAGGCCGGTGACGCTCTGCCCCGGATAGAGGCTGGCGCCATCGGGCGGACGGTTGAGGTCGACCACATAGCGCGAGTGCGTCGCGACCAGCACCGAGACGCCGAGTTCATCGGCGAAGTCGTACAGCCGCTCCAGATGCCAGTCGGTGTCGGGCACGTGGCGTGCCTCGTCGCTCAGGCGTGCTGCCAACTGCGGCGGCACGTGGGTGCCGACGTGCGGCATCGAGATCAGCAACGGACGCGTGCCGCGGCGAAAGCGGAAAGGGGGCTCGGTGGTCGTGAAAGGCATGGGGCTCAGTCCTTGGATAGAAGTTGGCTGCGCGCGGCGACGAAGGCTGCTGCGGCCTCGTCGTGCAGATCGTGGCGGGTGCATGAGACGCGCGCCTGGCCGGCGACCCGCACGCCATCGATGGCGGAGGTGCGGTGGCTCGCGAACACGTGCGACGAGAGCATCTCCGGCGCTGCAAGGCCTTGCAGCGCGACGTGCGCGGAGTCGAGCACGACGAAGTCGGCCTGCTGGCCCGCGGCGAGACCGGCGATGGCGCGACCTGCGGCCTGTGCACCGCCTTCCGCGGCGCCCAGCGTGAGCGCGGTCGCGACCTCGCGGTGCGCGGTGTCGGCGCCCACGTTGCGCTGCCGCGTGGCGAGACGCTGGCCGTACTCCAGCACCAGCAGTTCCTCTGCGGCATTGACGCAGGCGTGGCTGTCGGAGCCGATGCCCCAGCGCCCGCCGGCCGCGCGCCAGGCGCTGAAATCGAAGATGCCGTCGCCCAGGTTGGCCTCGGTCGTCGGGCACAGGCCGGCAATGGCCCCGCTGGCCGCTGCCCGCCGGTATTCGTCCGCATCCATGTGGGTGGCATGAACAAGGCACCAGCGCGCATCGACCGCCGCGTGGTCGAGCAGCCATGCGACCGGCCGCTGGCCGCTCCATGCGAGGCACGCTTCGACCTCGCCCGTCTGCTCCGCGATGTGGATGTGGATGGGCGCGGTCGCGTCGATGGCGTCCAGGCCCGCGAGTGCATCGCGAAGCGCTGCGGGCGGCACCGCCCGCAGCGAGTGCGGCGCGAGCCCGAGCCCCGCGCCCTGCGCCTTGCACAACGGATGCAGCCGCTCCAGCAGGCGCAGCATCGAATCGGTCGAGCGGATGAAGCGCCGCTGGCCTTCACTGGGCGGCAACGCGCCGAAGCCGCTCGTCTGGTAGAGCACCGGCAGCAGCGTCATCCCGATGCCCGCCCGACGTGCCGCGCGCAGCAGCGCCAACGCGAGTTCCGCGTCATCGGCATACGCCTTGCCGTCGGCGTCGTGGTGCAGGTAGTGGAACTCGCACACCGAGGTGTAGCCCGCTTCGAGCATCTCGATGTAGAGCCAGGTTGCGATCGCTTCGACCTGCTCGGGGGATATCTTCGCGGCGAAGCGGTACATCAGCGTGCGCCAGCTCCAGAAGCTGTCCTGTGCCGCGCCGCGGAATTCCGTCAGTCCGCCGAAGGCGCGCTGGAAGGCGTGCGAATGCAGGTTGGGCATGCCGGGCAGCACCGGCCCGGCCGCGCGCGACGCGTTTGCTGCCGGGGTGCTGTCGGGTGTGACGGCCAACAGTTGGCCGCTCGCATTCCATTCGAGCAGCACGTTGCGCGCCCAGCCAGTGGGTAACAAGGTATCGGCAGCGAAGAGAGAGCGTTGGGCTTCAGGCAAGGGCATGGCGGTCGCGGCTCAACGTTGGGTCACTTGAGACACGGACGCGACGCGTCCTTGCCGCACGATGGTGCGCGCCGGCCGCTGGCCGAACCAGTAGGCCAGTTCGGCACTCTCGCGAAGCTGCCAGAGCACGAAGTTCGCAGGCCGGCCGACGGCCAGCGCGCCGTGCGTGTCCTGCAAGCCCAGCGCGCGTGCGGCATGGCGCGTCACGCCGGCCAGCGCCTCGGGCACGGTCAGGCGGAACAGGGTGCAGGCCATGTTGACCATCAGCAGCAGGCTCAGCGCCGGCGAGGTGCCGGGGTTGTGGTCGGTGGAGACGGCCATCGGCACGCCCGCTGCGCGCAGCGCCTCGATGGGCGGCAGGTGCGTGTCGCGCAGCGTGTAGTAGGCGCCGGGCAGCAGCACAGCCACTGTGCCAGCCGCGCGCATCGCGGCGATGCCTTCGGCCGAGAGGTGCTCGATGTGGTCGCAGGACAGCGCGCCGTAGCGTGCCGCCAGCGCGGCGCCACCCATGTCGGAAAGTTGCTCGGCGTGCAGCTTGACCGGCAGGCCCAATGCCTTGGCTGCCTGGAACACACGTTCCGTCTCCGCCAGCGAAAAGGCGATGCGCTCGCAGAACACGTCCACCGCATCGACCAGCCCTTCGGCGGCCAGCGCGGGCAACATCTCGTTGCAGACGAGATCGATGTAGTCGCCGCTACGGCCCGCGTATTCGGGCGGCAGCGCGTGCGCGCCGAGGAAGGTCGTTCGCACGGTGACGCCATGGGCTTCACCCAGCCGCCGCGCCACGCGCAGTTGCTTGCGCTCGTGTTCCAGCGCGAGTCCATAGCCCGACTTGATCTCGATGGCGCACACGCCATCGGCGAGCAACTGTTCCAGCCGCTTCGCCGCCTGCGCATACAGCGTGTCCTCGTCGGCTTCGCGCGTCGCGCGCACCGAGGAGACGATGCCGCCGCCGGCCTTCGCGACTTCTTCATACGTCGCCCCGGCCAGGCGCATCGCGAACTCGTTCGCGCGTTGACCGCCGTAGACCAGATGCGTGTGGCAATCGATGAGACCGGGTGTCACCAGCGCATCGTGGCCGTTGAAACGCGGCAGTTTGGCGAACTCGCCAGGCACGGCGGCGCTGGCGCCGATCCAGGCGATCTTTCCGCCGAACACGACCATGGCCGCATCGGCATCGATCTCCTGCTCTTCTGCCAGCGCACCGGGAGCGATCCGGATGTGGTCCCAGACGCCGTCGGCGGAAGGCAATTCGGAATGGGTCATGGTGTTGCCGTGGGTTCGAGCCGTACCGCGACCATGGCGGCGGCGGCGTCGCTTGTTGTTGCTTGCCATTGCAGGATCTCGCCGTCCCACCAGACGCCCGAGCCCGACTCGCAATCGATATCGTTGAATCGCCACCGCCCGGCCAGCGCCAGCAGGAGACCACGTTCGACGGGTTCCACGTCCCCGCTCTCGCGCAGCACGCGGACATCCGCTTTCAGGCGGCCTTGACGCGACATCACGTTGAAGTCCGTCGACGCACCGCCCAAGAGTTCGCAATGCACCGCCACATCGCCTGCGAAGGCGAAGGACGCATGGGGCACTTCCAGTCGATGGTCGACACGGCCATCCTGCGAGCGAAGCCGAACGCCCGCGCCGTCCAGCAGCATGATCACGCGATCCACCCCGGCAAAAGCCGAGAACGGCCCGGGCTTGTCAATGGTCGCGATGCTCGCGCGCCAGTCGAAGCCCTCCATGCCCGCACCCGCCGGCGAGCAGACGATCTCGCGCGTCACGCCGCCACCGTTCTTCCACGGGGCCGCGGACAGCGAGGCGATGTCGAAGCGATGCACTGTCACTCTCTTCGGCGCCTCGCAATGCTTACTTGATCATCGGCAGGTTCAGGCCCTGCTTCTTCGCGGTCTCGATCGCGATGTCGTAACCGGCATCGGCATGGCGCATCACGCCGGTGGCCGGGTCGTTCCAGAGCACGCGCTCGACGCGCTTGGCCGCCGCATCGGTGCCGTCGCAGACGATCACCACGCCGGAGTGCTGCGAGTAGCCCATGCCGACGCCGCCGCCGTGGTGCAGGCTGACCCAGGTCGCGCCGCCCGCGGTGTTGAGCAGTGCGTTGAGCAGTGGCCAGTCGGAGACGGCATCGCTGCCGTCCTTCATCGATTCGGTCTCGCGGTTGGGGCTGGCGACCGAGCCGGTGTCCAGATGGTCGCGGCCGATCACGATCGGGCCCTTCAGCTCGCCGTTCTTCACCATCTCGTTGAACGCGAGACCGGCCTTGTGGCGCTCGCCGAGGCCGAGCCAGCAGATGCGCGCCGGCAGGCCCTGGAAGGCGATGCGCTCGCGCGCCATGTCGAGCCAGCGATGCGTGTGCTTGTTCTCGGGGAACAGCTCCTTGATCTTGGCGTCGGTCTTGTAGATGTCTTCCGGATCGCCGGAGAGCGCCACCCAGCGGAACGGGCCCTTGCCTTCGCAGAACAGCGGGCGGATGTAGGCCGGCACGAAGCCGGGGAAGTCGAAGGCGTTCGTCACGCCTTCGTCGAACGCGACCTGGCGGATGTTGTTGCCGTAGTCGACGGTCGGAATGCCCATGGCCTGGAAGTCCAGCATGGCCTGCACGTGCATCGCACAGGACTTTGCGGCCGCCTTGCGCAGGGTCGGGTGCTGCGTCGTGTCAGCCTTGGCGGCTTCCCATTGCGCGAGCGTCCAACCGATCGGCAGGTAGCCGCTCGCGAGGTCATGCGCGGAGGTCTGGTCAGTCACGAGATCGGGCTTGGTGCCGCCGGCCTTCGCGCGCTTCACCAGCTCCGGCAGGATCTCGGCCGCGTTGCCGAGCAGGCCGATCGACACCGCTTCCTTCGCGGCCGTGTGCTGCTGGATGAGCGCGATCGCGTCGTCGATGTCCTTCGCCTGCTTGTCGAGGTAGCGCGTGCGCAGGCGGAAGTCGATGCTGGCCTGCTGGCATTCGATGTTGAGCGACACCGCGCCGGCAAGCGTCGCGGCCAGCGGCTGCGCGCCGCCCATGCCGCCGAGGCCGGCAGTCAGGATCCACTTGCCCGAGAGGTCGTCGTTGTAGTGCTGGCGCCCCGCTTCGACGAAGGTCTCGAAGGTGCCCTGCACGATGCCCTGGCTGCCGATGTAGATCCAGCTGCCAGCAGTCATTTGGCCGTACATCATCAGGCCCTTGCGGTCCAGTTCGCTGAAGTGTTCCCAGGTCGCCCACTTGGGCACGAGGTTCGAATTGGCGAGCAGCACGCGCGGTGCGTTCTCGTGCGTCTTGAACACGCCCACCGGCTTGCCCGACTGGATGAGCAGCGTCTCGTCGTCGTTCAGTTCCTTGAGCGACTCGAGGATCTGGTCGAAGCAGGCCCAGTCGCGCGCCGCACGGCCGATGCCGCCGTAGACCACGAGATCCTGCGGACGCTCCGCCACCTCGGGGTCGAGGTTGTTCTGCAGCATGCGGAACGGCGCCTCGGTCAGCCAGCTCTTGCAGGTGAGCGCGCTGCCGCGCGGCGAACGGATCACGCGGCTCGCGTCATGGCGGGGATCGGCGGCCTTGGCGGCGAGAAATTTGTCGGGTGCGTTCATGGCGGAGTGTCCTTTCGATGGCGGAACGTGATCGTTGATTCAGGCGTGGCTGGGGAGGATGGAGCGCACGGCTTCGGGCCAGCTGTCCTGGCGCGCCCATGTGCGCATGGCTTCGATGGTCGGGGCGAAGAAGATGTCCTGGTCGATGAAGGGAACGCGCTCGCGGATGGCGGCGAATTCGGCTTCGACGAGCGGCGAGCTCTTGGGGCCACGCTTGAGTTCGATGCCCTGCGCCGCGGCCATCGCTTCGATGCCCACTACGACGGCCGTGTTCTCGACCATGTCGGCCAGACGACGACCCGCGAAGGTCGCCATCGAGACGTGGTCTTCCTGATTGGCGGAAGTCGGCAGGCTGTCGACGCTGGCCGGGTGCGCGAGCGACTTGTTCTCCGACGCCAGCGCCGCCGCCGTGACCTGCGCGATCATGAAGCCGGAGTTGACGCCACCGTCGCGCACCAGGAAAGGCGGCAGGCCCGAGAGGCCGCTGTCGAGCAGCAGCGCCATGCGGCGTTCGGAGATCGCACCGATCTCGCTGATCGACAGCGCGATGATGTCGGCCGCGAAGGCCACCGGCTCGGCGTGGAAGTTGCCACCGGAGATCACGTCGCCGTTGTCGAAGACCAGCGGGTTGTCCGATGCCGCATTGGCTTCGGTGCGCAGCACGCGTGCCGCATGGGCGAGGTTGTCGAGACAGGCGCCCATCACCTGGGGCACGCAGCGGATCGAATACGGGTCCTGCACGCGGCCGCAGTCGGCGTGCGACGGCACGATCTCGCTGCCGTCGAGCAGCGCGCGCACCGCGCCGGCCACGGCGATCTGCCCCGGCTGTCCGCGCGCGGCGTGGATGCGGGCGTCGAAGGGCTTGATCGAACCCTGGATGGCTTCGAGCGACAGCGCGCCGGCCATCAGGCCTGCTGCGAACACGTCTTCGGCGCCGAAGAGTCCGGCCAGTGCGAGCGCCGTCGACACCTGCGTGCCGTTGAGCAGTGCGAGACCTTCCTTGGGGCCGAGCACAAAGGGCGTCATGCCGATGAGGCGCAGGGCATCGGCACCGCCGATCACCTCGCCTTGCGGCGTCGTGACTTCACCCTCGCCGATCAGCACGCAAGCCAAGTGTGCGAGCGGGGCGAGGTCGCCCGATGCGCCCACCGATCCTTTGGACGGGATGCGCGGCAGCAGTCCCGCATTGCACAGGCCGATCAGCGCGTCGACGATCTCGGGCCGCACGCCGGAGTGGCCGCGCGCGAGGCTCACGGCCTTGGTCGCAAGCACCAACCGAACCACGCCCGCCGCCAGCGGCTCGCCGGTGCCGGCGCTGTGCGAGAGCACGAGGTTGCGCTGCAGTTCGGCGAGGCGCTCGGCCGGGATGATGGTCTGCGCGAGTTTTCCGAAGCCGGTGTTGATGCCGTAGACCACGTCACCGGACTCGACGATCTTGCGCACCGTGGCTTGCGCGGCCAACAGGCCCGTACGCGCGGACGGGTCGAGCGCGAGCTGCACGCCACCGGCATGCACTCGGCGCAGCGTGGCCAGGTCGACATCGCCGGGCGTGAGGACGATCGACACGGGCGCGGTGCGAGATGCGTTGTTGTTCATGAAGGGCTCCCTGTCTATACAAGTGGTTGCGGCACGAGGCCAAGAAAGTGTGTTCGTCCCCGGTCAGCCGAAGGAAGGATTGCCGTCGGCGCGAAACCGGCTGCCGAGCCGGTAGCGCGACGCGGGATGCAGGCAGCGCACCATCGTCACCGGCGTGGTGCGCGTCCAGGTGCGTCGCGTGAGCAGCAGGCACGGGTCCGTCACTGGCATGTCGAGGCGCTCCGCTTGTTCGGGCGTCGGCAGCACGGCATCGACCACGTGCTCGATCTGGTCGAAGGGCACGTTGCGGACCAGGTATTCGCTCGGCGGAATGACCGAGAAATCCTGTTCGAGGAAGTTCGGCACCACGCGCGGATTGACATGGCGGTCTTCGAGCTGCACCGGGATGTCGTTCTCCAGATGCAGGCACACGGTATGGAACACCGACTCGCCGGGCCGCAGGTCGAGCCACACCGCGACGTCGGGCGACGCGGCGATGCGCTCGGCCACGAGGAATTCGCAGCGGTAGTCGTGGCCGCGTGCGCGAATCTCGCTCGCGATGTTGGCGATCTGCAGCAGCGTCGATTGCGGCTTGTCTTCGGCCACGAAGCTGCCCACGCCCGCGACCCGCACGATTCGACCCTGCTCCACCAGCTCGCGCAGCGCGCGGTTGACCGTCATGCGCGCGACGCCGAACTGCGCAACCAGTTCGCTCTCCGAGGGCAGGCGATGACCGGCCTGCCAGGAGCCGTCCTGGATCTTGTGCGTGATGAAAGCCTTGACCTGCTCGTACAGCGCCAGCGCTGGCAACGCCGAATTGGCCGCCTCGCGCGATTCCGCACCTGCGGCTTTGCGCGCGGGCTGGCGTCCGTCGTTGGCTTTGCGAAGGCTGGCTGCGGTCATGCGATCTTTCTGGCGAGGCGGTTCAGTGTTCGGCTGCGGCCATGGATTCGGCCCGGATCTCTTCGGTGAGGCGGGCCTTGATTTCCATGAACTCGGGCGAGGTCTTGATCGTGTAGTGGCGCGGATGCGGGAAGTCCACTGCGATCTCGGTCTTGATGCGGCCGGGCCGCGCGCTGAACACCGCGACGCGGTTCGCCATGAAGATCGCCTCGTCGATGTCGTGGGTGACGAAGAGCACCGTCTTGCGGGCCGACTCCCAGATGCCGAGCAGCAGTTCCTGCATCAGCACGCGGGTCTGGTTGTCGAGGGCGCCGAAGGGCTCGTCGAGCAGCAGGATCTTGGGGTCGTTGGCCAGTGCACGCGCGATCGCGGTGCGCTGCTGCATGCCGCCCGAAAGCTGCTTGGGAAAGTGGTTCTCGAAGCCGCGCAGCCCCACCTTGGCGATGAAGAAATCGCTGCGCTCCTTCTGCTCGACCTCGCTCATGCCGCGCTCGCGCAGGCCGAAGCGGATGTTCTGCGCAATCGTCAGCCAGGGGAAGAGCGTGTAGCTCTGGAACACCACGCCGCGGTCGGCGCCGGGACCTTCGATGGTCTGGCCGTCGAGCAGCACGCGGCCTTCGGTCGGGTAGTCGAGGCCGGCGACGATGCGCAGCAAGGTGGACTTGCCGCAGCCCGAGGGGCCGAGGATGGTGACGAAGTCGTTCTCGCGCACTTCGAAGTCGATCGGCAGCAGCGCCTGCGTGGTCTGGCCGCGCGTGCCGGTGAAGGTGCGGGACACGCCGCGAACGGAAAGCTGGTTCATCACAGGGCGCTCCAGGCGAAGAGGCGGCGGTTCAGGGCTTTGAAGGCGAAGTCGGAGATGAGCCCGATCACGCCGATGACGATGATCCCGAAGATGATCTGCCCGGTGTTCAGCAGCGCCTGGCTGTCCGTGATCATGTGGCCGATGCCGGAGGACGAGCCGATCAGCTCGGCCACGATGACGTAGGTCCACGCCCAGCCCAGCACGAGGCGCAGCGTCTCGGCGATGCCCGGGGCGGCGCCCGGAATCAGCACCCGCATGACGATGCCGCGGCTGTTCGCGCCCAGCGTGTAGGCGGCCTCGACCAGGTCGCGGCGCGCGCTGCCGACGGTGACGGCCACCATCAACGTGATCTGGAACACCGAGCCGATGAAGATCACCAGCAGCTTCTGCGCCTCGCCGATGCCGGCCCACAGGATCAGCAGCGGAATGAAGGCCGAGGCCGGCAGGTAGCGGCAGAAGGAGACGAAGGGCTCGAAGAAGGCTTCGACGCTCTTCCATGTACCCATCGCGATGCCCAGCGGCACGGCGATCACTGTCGCCAGCACGAAGCCGCCGAACACGCGCCACACCGTCATGCCGATGTCGTGGATGAAGTTGTATTGGGTGAAGAGGAGCACGCCCTCCTTCACCATCGTGATCGGGCTGGCCAGGAAGGTCGGCGACACGAAGCCGCCGAGCGTGAAGAAGGCCCAGACCACCACGAAGAGCACGAAAAAGCCAAGCCCGAGCAGCCAGCGCGCACGCGCGCTGACGGGTTCGAGCGGGGCCAGCGCGCGGCGCCGGCGCGGCGCCGATGACGACGCGACCGGCCCGGCGGAGATCACCGGCTTGGGAGAGTTCATGACAGGCGTCGCGTCCATGGCGGTCTCTTACTTGATGTAGCTGGTATCGAAGGTGGCCGCGAGGTCGTCCGGCACCTTGCGGATCACGCCGGCCTCCAGCAGGATGGCTTGCGCGTCCTTCATGAAGGGCACGATGTCGGTGGCGAAGAACTTCTGGTTGGCCGCCTTGTCCGACCAGCGCAGGTAGGCCGAGGACTTGGCGAACTGCTCGCCGGTCTGCTTGACGGCCGTGCCCATGATCTCGTTGGACTTGGCCGGGTCGGCCTTGATCATCTCGATGGCTTCGAAGTACGAATTGGCCAGCGCCTGCGCGGCCTTGGCGTTGGACTTGAGCCAGGTCGGCGCACAACCGACCGTGTCCATCACCATCGGGTAGTCGAGCGTGGTCGCGAGGATCTTGCCGGCGGCCGGGTTGGCGCGCACGGTCGAGAGGTAGGGCTCGTAGGTCATCGCGGCGTCGTTCTGGCCGGAGACGAAGGCTTGGGCGGCGGGCTGCGGCTCCAGCGAGACCAGCTTCACGTCCTTCATGGTCATGCCGTTCTTGTTGAGCATCCAGGCGAGGCCGAAGTAAGGCGCGGTGCCCGGTGCGCTCACGCCGATCGCCTTGCCCTTGAGATCGGCGAAGCTCTTGACGTCGTTGCGCACGGCCAGGCCGTCGGCGCCGTAGGACTTGTCCATCTGGAAGATCTGCACGATCGGCACGCCGTTGGCGTTCCAGGCCACGTGCGTCTCGACGGTGGTAGCCGCGCACTGGATGGCGCCCGATGCCAGCGCGAGGTGACGGTCCTTCTGCGGGATCATGCGCAGTTCGACGTCCAGTCCGTTCTTCTTGAAGATGCCTGCCTTGTCGGCCAGCGTGAGCGGCGCGAAGCCAGTCCAGCCGGACATGCCGAGGGTGATCTTGGTTTCCTCGGCATGGGCGCTCGCCGCCATGCCCGCGATGCACGCACCTGCCGCCACCAGCGAGGCGATTTTTCCGACCGTCATGACCATCAAGGTTCTCCTGTTGCGTTTCAAAAAGTTCGGCTCGCTGGGCCCGCAAAGGGGCGGATGCCAGCAGGGACGCCGAGTTTCATTCGCTGCGATGCACCTGTATATACAGGTTAACCCGAAACCGCTGCCGGAATCAAGTGCCGCTCTGCACTTGCTCAGTGCGTGGAAGCGGTTTCACGCACCAAAAGCTGTCTAGACAGGATTCAAAGCAGCGAATGCCAGGGAAGTTTGCAAGCGACGTGCCAGCATGAAGACGACGCCGTGGCGGACGCCATGCAGCGTCCAGGCGATCTCGCCTCGCCCTGCGGGTTATCGAGGATTCGTCGGCCCGCTGCCCGGTCAAAGATCGCGTTCCTTCAACAGGAGACACGACATGACCCAGGCCATCCGAGTGAAGCGGTATCTGCATCGTGCGGCGGCGTTGTCCGCAGTGGGCATGGCCGGCATTCTTTGTGCCTCGGGCGCGCAGGCACAGGAGACCTTCAAGATCGGCATCGTCAGCTTCCTGTCCGGCCAGGCGGCCGAGAGTTTCGGCATTCCGGCGGTCAATGGCGCGAAGGTGCTGGTGGATGCCTTCAACAAGGGCGCGGCACCGGCGCCCTACAACAAGACCGGCTTCGGCGGCATGAAGATCGAGGCGGTGTACGTCGACGAGAACGGCGGCGCCACCAAGCAGGTGCAGGAACTGCGCAATCTGTATGACCGCGAGAAGGTCGATGCGGTGGTGGGCTACGTGGGCTCCGGCGACTGCCTCGCAGTGGCGCCGGCAGCGGAGGAGATGAAGAAGTTCCTCGTGCTCTACGACTGCGGCACGCCGCGCATCTTCGAGGACAACAAGTTCGAGTACGTGTTCCGCACCGCCTCGCACGGGGCCATGGACAACGTCGCGCTGGCGCGCTACCTGAAGGCGCGCAACGTGAAGGCCGACTCCTTCAACCTGATCAACCAGGACTACGCCTGGGGCCAGGACTCGAAGAAGGATTTCACCTTGTCGATGGAAAAGCTCTACCCCAACGCCAAGGTGGGTGAAGACCAGTTGCCGAAGTTCGGCGCGGGCCAGTACGGCACCGAGATCTCGGCGCTGATGGCCAAGCCGGCCGACGTCACGCACTCCAGCCTGTGGGGCGGCGATCTGCAGGCCTTCATCCTGCAGGCCGGTCCGCGTGGCCTCTTCAAACGCACGCAGGTGGTGCTGTCTGCGGCCGACCACGTGCTGCCGGGCCTGGGCGAGAAGGTGCCCGACGGCACCATCCTCGGCGCGCGCGGCGCCTACGGCCTGATGTCGCCGAAGTCGGCGCTCAATGACTGGTGGTGGGATCTGTATTCCAAGGCCTACAACACCTACCCGGTGCAGGCTCCGTACCGCATGGCGCAGTCGCTGCTGGGCCTGAAGCTCGCGGCCGAGAGGGCGATCGCGGCGAACGGCGGCAAGAAGCCCTCCCCCGAGCAACTCGCCGCCGCGCTCAAGGGGCTGGAGTGGGATTCGCCCGCGGGCCGCATCCGCATGGCGCTGGGCGACGGGCACCAGGCCGTGCAGGAGACCGCGATCGGCAAGACACGCTACGACGCGGCCAAGAAGATGGTGGTGCTCGAGGACATCCAACGCTTCCCGGCCGAGTGCGTGAATCCGCCGGCGAACATGAAGGCGGAGGAATGGATCAAGGCCGGCTTCCCCGGCGCCAAGGGCTGCCCCTGACACGCGGCGCCTGACGTGCACACCGCCGCCACGATCCTGATCGACGGCCTGACCTACGCGTCATGGCTGTTCATCGTCGCGCTCGGGCTCACGCTGGTGTTCGGCGTGCTCAAGATCCTCAACATCGCGCACGGGAGCTTCTACGCGGTGGGCGCCTATGCGGCGGCCAGTTTCGTCGGCTGGGGTGCCAGCCTGAAGTGGGCGCCAGCACTGTCGCTGGTGGCGATGCTGCTGGCCGCAGTGGCGGTGGCCGTGGTGCTGGCGCCGCTCACCGAGCGCGGGCTGCTGCGCTTCTTCTACGGCCGCGACGAGGTGCTGCTGGTGCTGGTGACCTACGCGATGTTCCTGATCATGGAGGACCTGACCAAGCTGATCTGGGGCGCGAATCCGTACTACGTCTCGGAGCCCTACGGCCTGTTCGGCAATCTCGACCTGGGCGTACAGAGCTGGGTCGGCTATGACTTCGCACTGGTGGCGCTGGCGGTCGTGGTGGGCATGGCGGTGTGGTGGGGGCTGAACCGCACCCGGCAGGGCAAGATCATGCTGGCGGTGATCCACAGCGCCGAGGTGGCATCGAGCATGGGCGTGAACGTGTCGCGCGTGTACATGCTCGCCTTCACGGTCGGGATCTTCCTCGCGGCGCTCGGCGGCGCCTTCACCGCGCCGATGATCTCGGTGCAGCCGGGCGTGTCGGTGGGAGTGATCATCGTGTCCTTCGCGGTGGTCATCATCGGCGGCCTGGGCAGCATCGAGGGCGCAGCGATCGGCGCGCTGATCGTCGGGCTGGCCCGGTCCTTCGCGGTGCACGTGGTGCCGGTGGCCGAGCTGTTCTCCATCTACATCGTCATGGCCGTGGTGCTGATGTTCCGGCCCGAAGGCTTGTTCCAGCGCACGCAAGCGCGCAGGATCTGAGCGGATGGCAGCGATCCTGAAACCGTCCGCCACCGCCCAGATGCGCCGCGCCCCGGCAAGCGCCTGGCGTGGCGCCGCGCTCGGCCTCGGCGCTTTCGCACTGCTGGCCGTCGCGGGATGGTTCAGCCCGCGTTGGCTGACCTTCCTCGTCACCATGTCGGCCGCCAACGGGCTGGTCTCCCTGGGCATCGTCTGCCTGATGCGCGGCGGCGTGGTGCCCTTCGGCCAAGGCATGCTCTTCGCGGCCGGCGGCTACACGGCGGCGCTGGCCTATAACAAGCTCGGGTTCACCGATGCGCTCGGTCTGGCGCTGGCCGGAGGGGTCGCGGCAGTGGTCATCGCGGCGCCCTTCGCGCCGCTGCTGTCGCGCTATCGCGGCATCTTCTTCGCGATGCTGACGCTGGCCCTGTCGATGGTGACCTACGGCCTGCTGATGAAACTCGACGCGCTGGGCGGCTCCGACGGTTTCAACATGGGCCGCCCTACGCTGCTGGGCCGGAAGCTGCCCGATGCGCGCGTGGGCTACATCCTCTATCTCGTGACCATCGGCATCGCCACCGCGATGGCGCTGCTGGCGCGGGTGTTCTTCGACAGCACGCGCGGACTGGTGACGCTCGCCGTGCGCGAGAACGAGTTGCGCGTCGAGTACCTGGGCGGCTCGGTGCGCCAGGCGATGACCATCAACTTCATCCTCGCGGCCTTCTGCGGCGGGCTGGGCGGTGCGCTAGCGGTGATGTCGCTGGGCCACGTCGAGCCGAACTTCAGCTACTGGACCACCTCGGGCGAGTTCGTCTTCGTCGCCATCCTGGCCGGCTGGCAGAGCGTGGCCGCAGTGTTCCTGGCGAGCACGGTGCTCGAAGTGGTGCGCTCCTTCTCCAGCGCCTACTTCCCCAACACCTGGCAGCTCGCGCTGGGCCTGTTCCTGCTGTTCGTGATCCGCTTCCTGCCGAGGGGCCTCGGTTCGCTGTGGACGAAGGGTGCCGGCCGATGAGCGCGATGCTGGAGGCACACGGCGTCAGCAAGCGCTTCGGCGCGGTGGTGGCCGCGGCGGACATCCGCATCGCGATCGCCGCGGGCGAGCGCGTGAGCCTGATCGGCAGCAATGGGGCCGGCAAGACCACCTTCGTCAACATGATCACCGGCTACCTGAAGCCCGACGAGGGACGCATCACGCTCGACGGCCAGGACGTCACGGCGCTGGCGCCGCGCGCGATCACCCGGCTGGGCGTGGCGCGCTCCTTTCAGATTCCGCAGCTCTACGGCGATCTCACGACGCTGGACAACATGCTTGTCGCCAACGCCTGCCACGACCAGCGGCTGAGCTTCTGGCAGCCGGCACGCCGCAGCGAAGCACTCGACCGCGCGGATGCGCTGCTGGAGCGCTTCCGGCTCACGGAGCACCGGCAGCGCCGTGTCGCGGAGTTGCCGGGCGGCGTGCGCAAGCTGCTGGACATCGCGATGGCGCTGACGGCTGCGCCGAAGCTGCTGCTGCTCGACGAGCCCACGAGCGGCGTGTCGGCCGAAGAGAAGTTCCCGATGATGGAAACCATCATGGCGGCGCTCGGCCAGGAAGCGATGACGGTGCTTTTCGTCGAGCACGACATGGACATCGTCGAGCGCTACGCGAGCCGCGTGGTGGCCTTCTACAGCGGCCGCATCATTGCGGACGACACGCCGCTGGCGGCGCTGGCCACCGACGACGTGCGCCGCTATGTCACCGGCGAACTGTTGCAGGAGTAGGCAAGCGATGCTGCAGATCGAATCCCTGCATGTCTCGATCCAGGCGGTCGAGGCCTTGCGCGGACTGTCGCTTGCCGTCGGCAGCGGCCGCATGGTCGGGCTGGTCGGGCGCAACGGCGCGGGCAAGACGACGCTGATGCGCGCCGTGATGGGCCATCTCAAGCCGTCGCGCGGCCGCATCCTCTTTCACGGCCGCGACCTGACGGAACTCCCGCCTCACGCGCGCGCCGCGCTCGGCATCGGCTACATGCCGGAGGACCGCGGCCTGGTGCCGGAATTGACGGTGGAAGAAAACATCCTGGTGCCGGTGTGGGTGAACAAGTCCCTGGTTGAATCCGAGCGGCTGGCCCTCGTCTACCGCGTGTTGCCGGAATTGCTCGAAATGCGGACGCGCCGCGCGCTGCTGCTGTCCGGCGGCCAGCAGAAGCTGGTGGCCCTGGCACGCGCGCTCGCGGTGGGCACACGCCTGCTGTTGCTCGACGAGCCTTTCGAGGGCGTGGCGCCCGTGCTTTCCAGGCGGCTGGGCGAAGTGATCGCCGGGCTGAAGGGCAGCGAGATTTCCGTGCTGATGGCCCAGAGCGACCTCAACCACTCGCGGCGCATCGTCGACAGCGAAGTCGTCATCGAGCGCGGCGCCAATCTGGCGAAGGTGGCGGCATGAACCACTGGCGCGACTTCCCGGTGCCGGCGATGCGGCATGAGGCGCTGTACGGCGACCGCATCGTGCGTTGCTTCGCCGAGCGACCGGCCAGGCTGCATGCGATGTTCGAGCGCGCACGCGCCATGCGACCGCAGCACGACGCGATGGTCTTCGAGGGCCGCCGATGGAGCTATGCCGAGACAGGCGACGCAGCCGACCGCTTGGCGGCAGCCTTCGCGGCACAAGGCATCGAAGCCGGCGAGCGGGTGCTGATGCTCATGGGCAACCGCCCGGAATTCCTGCTGGTGCTGCTGGCCCTGCAGCGGCTGGGCGCCATCACGGTGCCGGTGGGTATTCGCGAACAGCGGCCCGGCCTGGCCTACATCGCCGTGCAGTGCGGTGCAAAGGCCATTGCCTTCGATGACGAACTCGGCGAACGGCTACCCGATGCTGTCGAGGCGCCGGCACTGACCTTGCGCCTTGCTGCATCGGGCTTGGCGGCGCTGGCCGCATCCGCGCCAACGCCACCACCCGCGGCGGCAACGCGCGAAACCGACGTCGCGGTAATCCTCTACACCTCCGGCACCACGGGCCATCCCAAGGGCGCCCTCCTCACGCACTTGTCGATCGCGCACTCCGCGCTGCATTTCCAGTCGTGCATGGACCTGCGGCCCGACGACCGCTCGGCGCTGGCGGTGCCGGCCAGCCACGTGACGGGGCTGATCGCGATCATCGCGTCGATGTGGCAAGTCGGCGGGGCGGTGATCGTCGTGCCCGAGTTCAAGGCCAATGCCTTCGTGCAACTGGTGGCGCGCGAGCGTGTCAGCCACACGCTGATGGTGCCGGCCATGTACAAGCTGTGCCTGCTGAGCGAAGGCTTCGACCGCGAGGATCTGTCGAGCTGGCGCATCGGAGGGTTCGGCGGCGCGCCGATGCCGGTGGCGACGATCGACGCGCTCGCCGCGCGCTTGCCCGGCCTCACGCTGCTCAATGCCTACGGCGCCACCGAAACCACCTCGCCGGTGACGATGATGCCGGCCGGCCTGACCCGCGCGCACATCGATTCGGTGGGCGTGGCGCTGCCAGCGGCGGAGATCCGCGTGATGGACGAAGAGGGCCGCGAAGTCGCGCCCGGCGAAACCGGCGAACTCTGGATCGGCGGCCCGATGGTGGTGCCTGGCTACTGGGCCAATCCGCAGGCCACGGCCGATTCGTTCACCGCCGGCTTCTGGCATTCGGGCGACCTCGGATCGGTGGATGCGGAAGGCTTCGTGCGCATCTTCGATCGCAAGAAGGACATGCTCAATCGGGGCGGCTACAAGGTCTATTCGGTCGAGGTGGAAAACGTGCTCATGGCCTGGCCCGGCGTGGTCGAGGCCGCGGTCATCGGCAAGCCCTGCCCGGTGCTCGGCGAGCGGGTTCACGCATTCGTCCATGCGCCCGGCATCACCATCGACGAGGCTGCGCTGCGGCAGCACTGCGCGCAACGGTTGGCCGACTACAAGGTGCCCGAGAGCTTCACATGGAGCCCCGAGCCACTGCCGCGCAACCCCAACGGCAAGCTGCTGAAGCGCTTGCTGCGCGCGAGGATCTGAATTTCACGGCTTTGCTTGATCAGGGAGTGGTTTTCACACCTACCAGGAGAAGAGCATGAAGCGGATACGGATGGGATTGATCAGCGCGGCGGCGCTGGGCTTGGGTCTTGCTGCCACGGCGCAGACGAGTTGGTATCCCAGCAAATGGGGGCCGAACGACGAGATCGGGGCGGCCAACTACATGACGGCGGCCACGGCCTTGCAGGCCGCGAAACTGGTCAAGACGGGCAAGGTCTACTCGCTCGGCATCACGGTGAGCACGACGACGCCGGCCTTTCCGCCGCGCACCTGCTCCATCTACATCGTGCAGCCGGGCCAGACCGGCACGGCGGACGGCCTCGGCCCCACGCACACCACCTACAACGACGACATCCTCAATTGCTGGACCGGCATCGGCACACAGCTGGACGGACTGGGCCACATCGGCGTGGGCGACCGCTACTACAACGGCGCGAAGTGGGGCGAGTTCGCGACCATCGGCGGCCTGAAGAAGCTCGGTATCGAGAAGATCCCGCCCATGGTCGCGCGCGGCGTGATGCTCGACATGGCGGCGCACTACGGCGTCGAGGTTGTCAAGGAAGGCACGGCGTTCAATCAGGCGGAGATCGATGCCGTCGCGAAGAAGCAGGGTGTCGATATCCGGCAGGGCGACGTGGTGATCTTCCACACCGGCTGGCTCAGCCTGATCGACAAGGACCCCAAGCGCTTCGGCTCGGTGGAACCGGGCCTCGGTCGCGAAGGCGCACGCTACCTCGTGTCCAAGGGCGTCGTCGCGGTCGGCGCGGACAATTGGGCGGTGGAGGTCATTCCTTTCGAGAAGGACGGCGACAAGGAGGGCGGCATCTTCGGCGTTCACCAGATCCTGCTGCCGATGAGCGGCACCTACATCCTGGAGAACATCAACACCGCCGAGCTGGCCAAGGACAAGGCCTACGAGTTCATGTTCGTGCTGGGCCAGAACAAGTACCAGGGCGCGGTGCAATCGATGATCAATCCAGTGGCGATCCGCTGATCCGGCACGGCGCCAGGCGAGGCTGCGGACAAGGCTGAGACAATCGGGGCCACGCGGTCCGGGAGGTCGCGTGCTGTTCGGAGCCCACCCGGGCTTCAATCCCCGCTCCGCGCGGGCGCGAGCAGCTATCAAAACCATAGCATCTTGTCCGCCTTGCCACTCACAGCTTCCTCGCCCGAGCCCCTGCAGATACTCCAGGAGGTATTCGGCTATGCGGCCTTCCGCGGTCCGCAGGCGCCGATCGTCGACCACGTCACCGCCGGCGGCGATGCGCTGGTGCTGATGCCCACGGGGGGCGGCAAGTCGCTGTGCTATCAGATCCCCGCCATCGCTCGCCAGCGCGCGGGTCAGGGGGTGACGGTGGTGGTGTCGCCACTGATCGCGCTGATGCACGACCAGGTCGGCGCGCTGCACGAAGCCGGCGTGAGCGCGGCCTTCCTCAACTCCACGCTCGACTGGGAGCAGACGCAAGACGTCGAGCGCCGGATGCTGCGCGGCGAGATCACGCTGCTTTACGCCGCGCCCGAACGCGTGACGACGCCTCGCTTTCTCTCGCAGCTCGACTCGCTCAAGGAGCGCGGCAAGCTCGCGCTCTTCGCCATCGACGAAGCGCATTGCGTGAGCCAGTGGGGCCACGATTTCCGGCCCGAGTACCGCGCGCTGACGGTGCTGCACGAGCGCTATGCCGGTGTGCCGCGCATCGCGCTCACCGCCACGGCCGACGCGCTGACGCGTGCGGACATCGTCGAGCGGCTCCAGCTCGAAGAAGCGCGCCAGTTCGTCTCCAGCTTCGATCGGCCCAACATCCGGTATTCGATCGTCGAGAAGAAGGAAGCCACGACGCAACTGCTGCGCTTCATCGAACGCGAGCATGAAGGCGACGCGGGCGTCGTCTATTGCCAGTCGCGCAAGCGGGTGGAGGACGTGGCGCAGACGCTGTGCGATGCGGGTATCAACGCCTTGCCTTATCACGCGGGGCTGGACGCCTCGCTGCGCCAGAAGCACCAGGACCGCTTCCTGCGCGACGAGGGCATCGTGATGGTTGCAACCATCGCCTTCGGCATGGGCATCGACAAGCCCGACGTGCGCTTCGTCGCGCACCTGGACATGCCGAAGAACATCGAGGGCTATTACCAGGAAACAGGCCGCGCCGGCCGCGACGGCGCACCGGCCGACGCCTGGATGGCCTACGGCCTGCAGGACGTGGTGAACCAACGCCGCATGATCGACGAGAGTCCCGCCGGCGAAGAATTCAAGCAGGTGATGCGCGGCAAGCTCGACGCATTGCTGTCTCTTGCAGAAGCCAGCGATTGCCGGCGAGTGCGGCTGCTCGGCTACTTCGGCGAAAAGAGCATCCCTTGCGGGAATTGCGACAACTGCCTGAACCCGCCCCAGGTGTGGGACGGGACAGATGCGGCGCGCAAGCTGCTCTCGACAATCTACCGCGTGCAGCAGCAAAGCGGCATCAGCTTCGGTGCCGGTCACATCATGGACATCCTGCGCGGCAAGGAGACCGAGAAGGTCAAGCAGTTCGGGCACGAACGGGTGAGCACCTTCGGGATCGGCAGCGAGTTCAGCGAGCCGCAGTTGCGCGGCGTGCTGCGCCAATTGATCGCGACGGGCGCGCTGTCGGTCGATGCGCAGGCCTTCAATACGCTGCAGCTGACCGAAGGCTCGCGCGAGGTGCTCAAGGGCGAGACGCCGGTAATGCTGCGCGAATCGGTGTCGTCGCCGGCCGAGCGCAAGCCCCGGCGCGAAAAGACGTCGCGCGGCGCGCCCTCGCCCGCTGCGGCGTCACTCGATGCTTCGGGCCAGGCTCGGTTCGCCGCCCTCAAGGCCTGGCGTGGAGAGGTGGCGCGCGAGCACAACCTGCCGGCCTACGTGATCTTCCATGACGCGACGCTCGCCGCCATCGCCGAGCGCGCGCCGGCCACGCTCGAGGATCTGCAGGGCATCAGCGGCATCGGCGGCAAAAAGCTCGAGGCCTACGGCGCGGACGTTCTGCGAGTCTGCGCGAGTTTTTGACTCGCCCCCAGGCTTACTCACTTCGTGTAGACGCCCACTCCCGGCCGGGGGCAATACCAGCGGCCCGGCAGAGCCGGATCCGCGGTGTTTCTGGAAGGGGCCCGCTTTGGTTGGGCGCTACGGGCGTGTGACGATGCGGTTCTCACGTGCCGGCGGCCGGATCAGATAGGGCACGTTGCCCGTCTCGGCCTTGCTGCGGCCGACGTCGGCCTTGCTTGGCCCCTGCACCGGGCAGGCCCCGGTGGCGCGGAAGCCGAGCGCCGCAGCAAGGAGGCCTTCGGCGGGATCGCCCAGCGCATGGCCGAAGTCGTCGGCCACAGTGCAGGTGGGTGCGAAGCCGTCGCCGTAGTCGCCGAAGCCCTGCTGGTTGACGCCCTGGAACTGGATCGCGAAGTAGGTGGTGCCGCAGTTGTCTTCCGGGTAGAAGCCGTACGGCTTGCCGCAGGTGGTGTCGCCGATCAGGTTGACCGCGACGCCGACGCCTCGCAGGCTGTTGACGACCGACTCGCTGGCGGAGCAGGTGTCCGGACCCGTCAACACGGTCACGCGCGACAGCCCGAGTTGCGGCAGCGGCAGCCCCGCCGGGACCGAGAAACCGCGCGAAGTCGAACGGAAGGGGACGATCATCTGCGCGGCCGTAAGATGGAACGGATTCTTGCTGTTGAACTGCATTCGCTCGAACACCGTGCCAGTCGTCGCGGCGGGCGAGCTCACCATGTAGGCCAGCTCGCTCGCGATGTCGAGCAGGCCGCCACCGTTGTAGCGCATGTCGATCACCAGGTCGACGATGCCGTCGCCCTTGAGCTGGTTGACGGCTGCGATGAGCTGCACTTCCGCGGTGGCCATGTGGTCGTTGAAAAGCAGGTAGCCGACGCGCCCGCTGGGCGTCGGGATCGTCTCCACGTTCTGGACCGGCGTCCGTGTGATGCGGGTGGCGGTGAGCGTGACGGTGCGATCGATGCCGTCCGGCGCACGCAGCGTGAAGCTGTGCGCCTCGCCTTCGCGCGCCGGCCTGAGTCCCGCGTTGAGCCCGGCGACATCCGCGCCTTCGGCGACGTCGATGCCGTCGACGGCAATCACCTTCGCGCCACGGCCGATCGCCGCCTGGGACGCCGGCGTACCGGGTTCGGTGTACGCGACGCGAAGGTCGCGCGGCGGCGCGGCGCTCAGGAAGGCAAGCTCGAACCCGTAGCCGACTTCAATGCCGTTGCGCGACAGCGCACGGTAGTCCGCAGTGTCCGCAGTGAAGTGAAAGCGGTCCTTGGCGTTGCCGCTCGCCGTGAGCTTGGGCGTTTTCAGTGCACCGAAGTAATCGATGGGCGTCGCGAAGTCGGCGGCCCGAACGGACGGCACCTCGTCGAACCACAGGTAGGTTTCATCGATCCACGCGCGGACCCAGCTCTTCTCGGTGGCGACCGACCCGGGCTGGTCGGGGAAGGCGGCACCCGTGTCGGTATCGACGCCGAAGCGCGGCGCGGCACATTGGCCGGCAACGCTGGACGACGCAACGGCCGGCTCGCCGTTCGCCGTCGCGGGCGTCACCAGCGCCACGCCCAAGGGCACGGCGGCACCGCCTCCTCCACCTCCGCCGCATCCGGCGAGCACGGCAACGATCGCCAGCATGGCAACGGCCGCCGCGCTGCGCGCCCGGCCCATGGTCCGGAAACCCCTCATCTGTGAATCCCCTGCGCGCGCCGGATCCGGCGCTGCCGTCATGTTGGTGTTATTGGACGAAGCCGATGCCGCGCGATTCGCGCACCTCGGGCTTGATCCGATGCTCGGCGTCCAGCTGGTCGAGAAACTCGCTGGCCGAGAACGAAACCGCAAGGATATCCGTTTGCCGTTTCACGGCCGCGAAGTCACCCGGGCAAAGCTGCGGGAGCTTGGCCAACCGATACCTGATCTCGCTCGTGAGCAGCATCGCGTCGCCGTCGAGCGCCTCGGTGACGAACATGCGCTCGCGCTGCTCGCCAGTCAGGGCCATGAACTTGATCTTGAAGGTGAAGCGCCGCAACGCCGCCTGGTCGATGCGGTCGAGCAGGTTGGTGGTGCACACGAAGATGCCGTCGAAGCGCTCCATGCCCTGCAGCATCTCGTTGACTTCGGTCACCTCGTAGGTGCGCTGCGCGCCGCGGCGATCCTGCAGGAAGCTGTCGGCCTCGTCGAGCAGCAGGATCGCCTTCTCGGCCTCCGCCTCCTTGAACATGGCGGCCATGTTCTGCTCGGTCTCGCCGACGTACTTGCTCATGAGGTCGCTCGCCTGCTTGACGATCAGCGGCCGGGCAATCGCCTTGGCGATGTGCTCGGCGAGCGCAGTCTTGCCGGTTCCCGGTGCGCCGTAGAAGCACAGGGTGCCGTGGCCGCGCACCTTGAGCGCCTCGACGATGCGCGGAATCTCGAAGCGCGTCTCGACGTTCAGCATCTCGAGGTCGTAGGTCGTGACGCTGCGGCGCGCGCCCTGGGTGTCGAGCGTGCCCAGGGCCAGATCGGCGTTCTTGAGCTGGCGCTCGATCAGAACTTCGACCGAACTGCCATCGGTCATCGCCAGTTCCGCGAAGCGCACTGCCGTGCGGATCTGCGCGGGTGTCAGACCCTTGCGTCCGGCGAGCTTGGCCGTGAAGGCTTCCGACACCGCAACGCCTTCGAGCGTCTTGCGCACCAGTTGCTCGCGCGCGCCGGGCGGCGGCGATTTCAGTTCGAGGTGATAGGCGAAGCGGCGACGGAACGCCGGATCGATCTGCTCGATGCGGTTGGTGACCCATAGCGTCGGCACGGCATTCGATTCGAGGATCTGGTTGACCCACGCCTTGCCGCTGACGCTGCCGCTGGTCGGCGACGGAATCTGCTCGGCGCGCGCCATGATCTGCGCGGCCTCGGTGCTGATCGGCGGAAAGACATCTTCCACTTCGTCGAAGAGCAGCGCGGCCTGCTCGCTCCCCTTGAGGAACACCTGCGCGATCTGCAGCGAGCGGTAGCGGTCGCGGCCCGAGAGCGAGTTGCCGTCGCGGTCGGCGTATTCCACCTCGAACAACTCAAGCCCGGCGGCCTGCGCGACGACCTTGGCCAGTTCGGTCTTGCCGGTGCCGGGCGGGCCGTAGAGCAGCACGTTGACGCCCGGCTCCTTGCGCGCCACTGCCGCGCGCAGCAGCGTGACCAGCATCTGGGCATCGTCCTCGACGAAGGAAAAATCGTGCACCGACAACGCGCTCTTGGCGGATGGGCGCGTGAACACGGCCATCAGCTCATTGCGGTCGCGGTATTCGCGCATCAGCACCGGCGGGAGCTTTTCGCTGACCTTCATGAGATCTGCGAGATCGGTGATGTTGTGCTCGGAGATCAGGTTCTCGACCAGGCCGATGCGCTCCAGGCGCGAGCCCGCGCGCAGCGCCTCTCCCACCTCACTGGCGTTGACGCCGGCCACCTCCGCGATGGCCGCGTAGGCCTCCGGCGCGTTGTTGACCTTGAACTCGACCAGCAGCGAGCGCAGGTCGCGCTGATAGCGTGCGAGCGTGCCGTACAACAGCAGCGCGCGTTCGGCCTTGTTGAGCTGCAGCAGGCCGGCAAGCGCGTCGATGTTCTTTTCGACCAGGGTGGACTGCTTGCGAAGCGCATGCGTGAGCCAGTCGCGCGTGACCGACAGCACCGACAGCAGGTCCTTCGGCTGGTCCTTGGCGTATTCATCCAAGTAGAAGAACAGCGTGCCCTCTTCATAAGGGCCGCGCCAGACGCCGTGCCGTTCGAGCAGGGTGCGGCCATCGTAGTCCTCGACGCCCTTCCAGATCTCGTTGCCGGCGCAGCGGCGCCCGAGGAACTCGCGCAAGCGCTGGAGCACCGGCAAGGGCCAGACAAGATGGCGTCCGGTCAGCGAAAGCAATCCGTTGAGGTCGCGGCGCACGTTGAAGCGCGGGCCTTGCTTGGCCGCCAGGGTGAGCACGAAGTGCGAACACATGAGTTCCAGCACCGGTGCTTCCTTGAGTCCGGGCGATGGCAATGCATGGCCGCGGGGAACCGCAGCCAGGACATCGACGCCGGAACGCTTGACCATCGGGAATCCCCCATTGAACGGAAACTGAATCTGAGCGCGACCATAACGCAGAGTATTGGCTTCGGGAAGCCTCACGACGGGTAACAGCCCGGAAGTTGCAATTCCGGCCACAATTCCGCCGATGGTTGGAATCGAAGACATCGAACGCGCCGCGAAACGCCTACACGGGCAGCTTCTCGACACGCCCTGCGTCGAATCGCGCACGCTCTCCGAAATCGTCGGGGCGCAGGTTTTCCTCAAGTTCGAGAACCTGCAGTTCACCGCCTCGTTCAAGGAACGCGGCGCATGTAACAAGCTGGTGGACCTCTCCGAGGGGGGCACGCGTGGCGTGATCGCCATGTCGGCCGGCAATCATGCCCAGGGCGTCGCTTACCACGCACAGCGGCTGGGGCTGCGGGCGCTCATCGTGATGCCGCGCTTCACGCCCGGCGTGAAGATCGAGCGGACCCGCGGCTTCGGCGCCGAAGTCGTGCTGCACGGCGACACGCTCGATGCCGCTCGTGCCCACGCACTGGCACTGGCGGAACGCGAAGGCCTGACTTTCGTCCATCCCTACGATGATGAAGCCATCATCGCCGGCCAAGGCACCGTGGCGCTGGAAATGCTGGATGCCGTGCCCGATCTCGACATGCTGGTGGTGTCGGTCGGCGGCGGGGGGCTGATCGCCGGCATGGCGATCGCCGCACGCGCCCGCAAGCCCGGCATCGAGATCGTCGGCGTCCAGACGACGCGCTTTCCGGCCATGGTCAACGCGGTGCAGGGCACGCACCATCCTCAGGGCGCCAGCACGATCGCCGAAGGCATCGCCGTAGGGACCCCGGGGGTGCTGACGCGCGACATCATCGCCAGCCACGTCGACGACCTGCTGCTGGTCGACGAGGGCGACATCGAGCAGGCTGTCCTGATGCTGCTGGAAATCGAGAAGACGCTGGTCGAAGGCGCGGGAGCCGCCGGACTGGCCGCGCTGATCCGGCATCCGGAGCGCTTCAAGGGCAAGCGGGTCGGGCTCGTGCTGTCGGGCGGCAACATCGATCCGCTGCTGCTCGCGGCCATCATCGAACGGGGAATGGTCCGGGCCGGGCGGCTGGCGAGGGTGCGGGTCAGTGCGCGCGACGTGCCGGGCTCCCTGGCTCATATCACGGCCACGGTGGCGGAAGCAGGTGCCAACATCGACGAAGTGCATCATCAGCGCGCGTTCACGATGCTGGCGGCCCAGAACGTCGACATCGAGCTGGTATTGCAGACCCGCGGCCGCGGGCACCTGTCTGCCGTGCTGGATGCATTGCGCGAGGCCGGCTTCGAGGCGTCCGAACAGCGGTAAGGCCGCATATCGGGGGTCTGGGAACCCCCTAGACCGCGACCGGCGGACCAGTCGGTAAAATGGTTTCAGTCTCGAGAACCCAAGGAACTCCAATGTCCAACCCCACCCCCATCGAACCCGGCCACGCAGCCGCGGTCGAAAAAGACGCGGTCGAGTCGATCGTCCACCTCATGCCTCTGGTGCTGCCGTTGGTCGGCGGGGTACTGATGCTCCTTCTGGCGTCGATCGCCATCTACGTCGCCTGAATCCGGCCGCCGCGCGGGCACTTCGTGCCCTCGCCGCTGCTCGAAGCACCACAGGCCAGCCTGGGTCGGCAACGTCGCCGGCCTTCGTTCTCCGATCCCTACCGCCTGCCAAGCAGCCGCTCTCCCGAGGCGGAAGCGTTTTCTCCAACGGATCTCGCCGTCAAGGCACCGAGTCACGTTCGAAAAGACGATTTTCAACTTAGGAGATAGACGATGAACGCACCGCTGAAGGGTCTTGCCATGCAGGCACCCTCCTACGTCAAGAACGCGAAGCTGATCGCCTGGGTGGCCGACATGGCCGCGCTGTGCAAGCCCGCCGACATCCACTGGTGCGACGGCAGTACCGAAGAGTACGACCGCCTCTGCCAGCTGATGGTCGACGCCGGCACCTTCAAGAAGCTCGATCCGGCGAAGCGGCCCAATTCCTTCCTCGCGACCTCCGATCCGAGCGACGTCGCGCGCGTCGAAGACCGCACCTTCATCTGCTCCGCCAACAAGGAAGACGCCGGCCCCACCAACAACTGGATGGCCCCGGCGGAAATGCGCGCCACCCTGCAGCCGCTGTTCGACGGCTGCATGAAGGGCCGCACGATGTATGTCGTGCCCTTCAGCATGGGCCCGCTCGGTTCGCCGATCGCGCACATCGGCATCGAGCTGTCGGACAGCCCCTATGTGGCTGTCAACATGAAGATCATGACCCGCATGGGGAAGGCCGTATACGAAGTGCTCGGCGTCGACGGCGAGTTCGTGCCCTGCGTCCACACGGTCGGCGCGCCGCTCGAAGCCGGCCAGAAGGACGTGGCTTGGCCCTGCAACAAGACGAAGTACATCGTCCATTACCCCGAGACGCGCGAGATCTGGAGCTACGGCTCGGGCTACGGCGGTAACGCCCTGCTCGGCAAGAAGTGCTTCGCGCTGCGCATCGCATCGAACATGGGCCGCGACGAAGGCTGGCTCGCCGAGCACATGCTGATCCTCGGCGTGACCAACCCCCAGGGCAAGAAGTACCACGTGGCGGCCGCCTTCCCGAGCGCCTGCGGCAAGACCAACTTCGCGATGCTGATCCCGCCGGCCGGCTTCGACGGCTGGAAAGTCACGACCATCGGCGACGACATCGCCTGGATCAAGCCCGGCGCAGACGGCAAGCTGCACGCCATCAATCCCGAGGCCGGCTACTTTGGCGTCGCGCCCGGCACCAACATGCAGACCAACCCGAACTGCATGGCCAGCCTCGACCGCGACGTGATCTTCACGAACGTGGCCCTGACCGATGACGGCGACGTCTGGTGGGAAGGCATGGGCGACGCGCCCGCGCACGCGATCGACTGGCAAGGCAAGGACTGGACGCCGGCTATCGCCAAGGAAACTGGCGCCAAGGCGGCACACCCGAACGCACGCTTCACCGTCGCTGCCACCAACAACCCGGCGCTCGACGACGCCTGGGACGACCCGAAGGGCGTCGCGATCGACGCCTTCATCTTCGGCGGCCGCCGCTCGACCACCGTGCCGCTGGTGACCGAAGCCCGCAACTGGGTGGAAGGCGTCTACATGGCCGCGACGATGGGGTCCGAAACCACTGCCGCAGCCGCAGGCCAGCAAGGCGTGGTGCGCCGCGATCCGTTCGCGATGCTGCCCTTCGCCGGCTACAACATGAGCGACTACTTCCAGCACTGGCTCGACCTGGGCAAGAAGCTCGAGGCTTCGGGCGCCAAGGCGCCGAAGATCTATACGACCAACTGGTTCCGCAAGGGCGAGGACGGCAAGTTCGTCTGGCCGGGCTACGGCGAGAACATGCGCGTCCTGAAGTGGATGATCGACCGCATCGAGGGCCAGGACAGCGGCACTGATCACATTTTCGGCGTCAGCCCCCGCTATGAGGACCTGAACTGGACCGGCTTGAACTTCAGCGCCGAACAGTTCCGAACGGTCACCAGCATCGACAACGCTGCGTGGCAGGCCGAACTGAAGCTCCACGCCGAACTGTTCCAGCAGCTCGCGCACCACCTGCCGAAGGAACTGCCGGCCACCAAGGCCGCGATCGAGCAGCGACTGGCGGCTTGAGCTCGCCCCCAGGCTGCGCGCACTTCGTGTCGCTTCGCCTACCCCCTGCCGGGGGCAACACCGGCGGACCGGCTGAGCCGGATTCGCGGTGTTTCACCAACGAAAAAGCCCCGCATCGCGGGGCTTTTTTTCGAGGGCCGGGCCGTCTTAGGCGGCTGGGTCGGATCAGTAGTACTGGCCGAGGTTCACGCGGCGCATCGCTTCGTGCAGGGTCGGCGTGCGAACGTTGGCGGAACGCTTGGCGACCACTTCGAGCGCTTGTTCCCGGGTGTTGGCGGGTGCCACGACTTCTGCCGCTTCCTGGCGGGTGCGGATCGCCTGCAGATCGCGCAGGATGCGCGGGTCGTGCTTGGCGTAGGCCATGAATTGCTCGTCGGCGCGAACTGCGGCGCGTCGGCGGGCGGCGCCACGGGCCGAAGCAACTGCGCGAGTCGCCACGACGCGGGCCGTGCCGGCAAAGAGCGCGATGGCAAAGAAGGCCACGCCCCAGAGCACCACCCAAGCGACCAGCAGACCGCCCTCTTCCGAGGTAGACATCAGCCGGTCGGCGACGACCAGCAGCGACGAGACAATGGCGGCCAGGAGCAGCGCGGCCAAGCCACGCGCGCCGTCGAAGCCGCGGCGAGCGCTGCGGATGCGCTCGATCACTTCCTCGGCGCGAACGACGCCGGGGTGAGTTGCGGGGGTGTCAACGTGTACGAAACTGGTCATGATGCGTTCCTCCTAAAGAACGAAAGGCGGGAGCCGATGCGGTGATATTAGGGGTTACCCTAGTGTTTTGCCACTTTATCTTTCTGATGTTTATCATTCACAACACTGATGGACGTCAACTTTCGCACGCTCGACCTGAACCTGCTTCGCGTCTTCGACGAAGTGATGGCAGAGCGCAACCTGACGCGGGCCGCACGGAATCTCTCGATCACCCAGCCGGCCGTCAGCAATGCGCTGCGGCGGCTGCGCGACGTCCTGGGCGACGAACTGGTGCGCCGATCGGGCGCCGGCGTGGAACCGACCCCGCGCGCGCTGGCGCTGTGGCCCACCGTCCGGGATGCCCTCAGGCAGTTGCAGCACACGCTCGCGCCCGGCGAATTCGATGCGGGGATCGCCGATACGACCTTCCTGCTGGCCATGGCCGACGCCACCGCCGCCGAACTCATGCCGGGGTTGGTCGAAATCGTCGAGCGGGAAGCCCGTGCCGTTTCCCTGCGCGTCCTGCCGCTAACCACTCGCGACCCCCGCCCCATGCTGGAGAAGGAAGAGGTCGACATGGCGATCGGCTACTTTCCGGCCGTGATCGCCACCCTTGCGGCTCGCGGGCAATCGGGAGTGGGCGTGCCCTTCGAAAGCCAGCGGCTCTATGTCGGCGAGTACGTCTGCGTGATGCGCAGGGGCCACCCTCTGGCGGCGGAGCCTCTGACGCTCGACGCCTACTGTGCCGCGCGCCACCTGCTGGTGAGCTTCTCGGGCCGCCCCTATGGATTCATCGACCAGACGCTGGGCGCGATGGGGCGGGAGCGGCGCATCGTGGTCACGGTGAACCAGTTTTTCACGGCCGGCCGGGTGGTGGCGAACTCGGATCTGCTGACCGTGCTGCCCCGGCACTTCGTGCGGGTGACGGGCATCGACGACCAACTGGTCCTGCGCGACCTGCCCTTCGACCAGCCGCTGGTGCATGTGGATGCAGTCTGGCATCGGCGCGCGCAGCACGCGCATTCGCATGAATGGCTGCGGAAGGCGCTGCTGCGATCGGCTGCCGCAGCCTTTGCCGGGGCGCCGGGCGAACCGGCATCGAGAGAATGATCGAGGAGTGCTCGCTCAGCGCACGACGCTCAGCCAGGCACTGGCAGCGACGCGCAGTTCCTGGGCCTGGCGAGCGTCCAGACCGGCGCGGCTGCCGGCGCTTTCCATCAGCACGGCGGCCGGGCTGGACGGAGTCGTTTCACAGGCGGGACGAAGAAAACGGGCCACTTGGGCGATCAAGCTGAACATGATGGTGCGCGGACGTTGGCGCGCTGGTGTATTGATGATGAACCAAGATTAAGGGTTTTCCCCAGTATTCCAAGTCCCTTTTTATGCAATCCACGCATAACGCCATCGCCTAGACTGCATTCATGAAGCTCCAGTTGCTCTCGGACCTCCACATCGAAGTCCATCCGCACCTCCAGATTGCGCCGGCCCCCGGTGCCGACCTGCTGGTGCTCGCCGGTGACATCGGCTCCTACCAGGAAGGCTCCAGTCTGAGCGAGCCCGATTTCGGTCTGGCCCGCTTTTCCCCGCGCCACGGGTGGCCGGCGCCCGTGCTGTACGTCCCGGGCAACCATGAATACGACAACGCGGATTTCGACGAGATCCACAGCCGGCTTCGCGAAACCTGCGACGCGCTGGACATCGGGTGGCTGGAACGCGAGACCCGCGTGATCGATGGCGTGCGCTTCATCGGCACCACGCTCTGGGCCGACTTCGATGCGCTGGTCGAGCGGACCGACAGCCTGTCCGAAGCCCTCAAGAAGCGCGGCAAGGCAATGCGCGCCGCCAACTTCTATCTGCAGAAAGCCGCCACGCTCCGTGACGGGGAAATCTTCCTCGCCGAAGCACTGAGAGAGCACTCGCTGACATGCCAGGCTTGGCTCCGCAACGCCTTGGCCGAAAGCTTCGACGGCACCACGGTGGCGATCACCCATTTCGCGCCGACCTTGGCGAGCGCCGATCCGCGCTACGGACTGAGCCCTGGCACGGCGGGCTTCTGCAATTCCCTGGACGAGTTGCTGCCGCAAGCCGACCTCTGGCTGCACGGCCACTTGCATTGCCACTTCGACTACATGAAGGACGGATGCCGGGTGGTGGCGAATCCGCTGGGCTACGTCGGCAAGGGCGAGCAGGAAAACTTCCAGCCCGACCTGCTGATCGAGGTGTCCTAGCCGCAGGCAGGCGCCGGTGGCCTCAGGCGAGCTGCGCGTCGAGCAGCCGTGCGACGTGAACCGCTTCGCGCTGCGCACCGTCGGCGATCTGGTGACGGCAGCTGGTGCCATCGGCCACCAGGATCGCGTCGGGGTTCTGACGCACCGCGGGCAGCAGGCTGGCCTCCGCCATCTGCATCGAGACCTCGTAGTGGGAAGCCTCGTAGCCGAAGCTCCCCGCCATGCCGCAGCACGAGCTCTCGATCAGCTCCGGCTTGGCGCCCGGGATCAGTTTGAGCACGTCGAGGATCGGGCTGACCGCGCCGAAGGCCTTCTGGTGGCAGTGGCCGTGCAGCAGGATCGGCTTGTCGACCGCCTTGAGCGCCAGCTGGAAGCGGCCGGCCTTTGCCTCACGGGCGATGAATTCCTCGAACAGCAGCGACTGACCGGCCACCGTCTCGGCCTTCGCGCCAAAGCCCATGACCAATGCCTCGTCGCGCAGCGTCAGCAGGCACGAGGGCTCGAGCCCCACGATCGCAATGCCCGCATCGGCCAGCGGCAGCAGCGCATCGATCAGCGCGCCGGCCTTGGCCTTGGCCTCGTCGACCATGCCATTGGCGAGATAGGTGCGGCCGCAGCAATGGTGGCCGCCATCCTTTTGCACCGTGTGCAGCATGTAGCCCGCCGCCTTGAGCACACGCGCGGCAGCCAGCGCGTTCTCGCTCTCGAAATTGCCGTTGAAGGTGTCGACGAAAAGCACCGCGACCTTGCGCCCCACGCCTGCGGCGGCGATTGCCTGCTCGCGGCTCGCGAACATCGAAGGATCGCCGGCGCGCCAGAAGGTGTCGCTGCGCCACTCGGGCAGCGAGCGCTTCGCGGAAAGCCCCAGCACCTTCTCTCCGAGCCAGCGCGCACCCGGCACGGTGTTGCGCAGATTGAGCAGCCACGGCACGCGGCTGGCCGCATGCGCGTAGTCCGGGAGCCGGGCGATCAGCTTGTCCTTGAGCGTGTGCCCATGCTTCTTCTTGTAGTGCGACAGGAACTCGATCTTCATCTTCGCCATGTCGACGCCCGTCGGGCAGTCGCGCTTGCAGCCCTTGCAGCCGACGCACAGGTCCATCGTTTCGTGCATGGCTTCGCTGGTGAATGCGTCAGGGCCGAGCTGGCCGGAAATCGCGAGGCGCAGTGTGTTTGCGCGGCCGCGCGTGAGGTGCTGCTCGTCGCGCGTCACGCGGTAGCTCGGGCACATCGTGCCCGCGTCGAACTTGCGGCAGTGGCCGTTGTTGTTGCACATCTCCACGGCCTTGGCGAAGCCGCCCGTGATGTCGCCGCCGGTGCCCGGCGCAGTCGTCACCTCCGTCACCGGGTCGGCCTGCACGTTCCACGCGGACCAGTCGAGCACGGGCGTGAGCGGAATGCGCTTGTACGGCTTGGGTGCGGTCGCCGGCGCGAAGCGGAAGAGCGAGGCGTCGTCCATCTTCGGCGGATCGATGATCTTGCCGGGATTGAAGAGATTGATCGGGTCGAGCTTCTGCTTGATGGAGCGGAAGGCTTCGTTGAGGGCCGGGCCGAACTGCCACTCGATCCATTCGCCGCGGCACAAGCCGTCGCCATGCTCGCCGCTGAAGGCGCCCTTGTACTTGCGCACCAGCGCGCTCGCTTCCTCGGCGATCGCGCGCATCTTGGCCGCGCCGTCGGTCCGCATGTCGAGGATCGGCCGCACGTGCAGCGTGCCCACGGACGCGTGCGCGTACCAGGTGCCCCGGCTGCCGTACTTGGCGAAGACTTCGGTGAGGCCATCGGTGTATTCCGCCAGATGCTCCAGCGGCACCGCGCAATCCTCGATGAAGCTCACCGGCTTGCCGTCGCCCTTGAGGCTCATCATGATGTTGAGACCGGCCTTGCGCACTTCCCAGAGGTTCTTCTGCGGCGCGTCGTCGCGCATCTCGACCACGCTGCCCGGCAGACCGAGTTCACTCATCAAATCGACGAGATCCTTCAACTTCGGCAACAGCGATGCCTTGTCGCCCCCCGAGAACTCGACCAGAAGGATCGCGGCCGGCCGGCCGATCAGCGCAGTTTCGACGGTAGGCCTGAAGGCCGGGTTGGCAAGGCTCAGCTCGATCATCGTGCGATCGACCAGTTCCACCGCGGTGGGGCCGAGCTTCACGATGTGCTGCGCCGCATCCATCGCGGCGTGAAAGGTCGGGAAGTTGACGATGCCCAGCACCTTGGCGCGCGGCAGTTCGGAGAGCTTGAGCGTCAGGCTCCGCGTGTAGGCCAGCGTCCCCTCGGCACCGATCAGCAGGTGCGCGAGGTTGACGCTGCCGTCCGTGGTGTAGGGCTTCTCGCTCTGGTTGTCGAAGATGTCGAGGTTGTAGCCGGCGACGCGCCGCAGCACCTTGGGCCAGTTCGCCTGGATCTGGCTGCGGTGCTGCACCACCAGCTGCCGCACGTGCAGCGCGATGTCGCTCGCACGTGCGCCCAGGTTCGACACCGGGCCGAAGTCGACGAGTTCGCCGTCGGACAGCCACGCGCTCGCACCGGCCACGTTGTGCACCATGTTGCCGTACGCAATGGAGCGCGAGCCGCAGGAGTTGTTGCCGGCCATCCCGCCCAGCGTGGCCTGCGCGCTGGTAGACACGTCGACCGGATACCAGAGCCCATGCGGCTTGAGCTGCGCATTGAGGTGATCGAGCACGATGCCCGGTTCCACCGTGACGGTGCGGCGTTCGAGGTCCAGGTCCAGCACGCGCCGGAAATGCTTGCTGTTGTCGATGACCAGCGCCGCGCCCGTAGTCTGGCCGCACTGGCTGGTGCCGCCGCCGCGCGCCAGCACCGGCACCTTGAGATCGCGCGCCACGTCGATGGCGGTCGCGATGTCGCGCTCGGTCTTCGGCACCAGGACGCCGACCGGCATGATCTGGTAGATCGACGCATCGGTCGCGTAGCGGCCCCGCGATGCGTCGTCGAAGAGCACTTCGCCCTGTGTCTCCGCCGCCAGTCGCCTCGCGAGCGCCTCGCAGGTTTCGTTGGGGGGCAGGACGGTACCGGCTGGCTGGAGATGGCTCGCGGGCTCGATGCGCATGGGGTGAGGCTTCAGGTCTTGGCCGCGTTGGACCGTGGATAGATTTCGCCGGCGCGCAGCAGCTCCAGCACGGTGTCACGCTTGCGGTTCAGGTGCTCGATCAACACCTGGCGCATCGCGACGGGGTCGCGCGCGCTCAGGGCTTCGATCATTCGTTCGTGCTCGGCCACCGCACCCGCCCACTTCGCTTCGTTCTGGTTGGTGCGAAAGCGCAGCGACTGCACGCGCGCGTTGATGGACCGGTAGGTGCTCGTCAGCACCGGATTCTTGGCCGCGTCGTTGATCGCCACGTGGATGCGCGCGTTGATCCGGTAATAGCCGGAGAGGTCGCGACGTGCAAAGCACGCCATCATTTCGTAGTGCAGCGCCCTCAGCTCGGCCAGCTCTTCGTCGGTGACGCGCTGCGCCGCCAGTTCGCCGGACATGGCTTCGAGCATCGAGAGCAGCTCGAAGGTGTTGACCACATCGGCCTCGGTCAGCTTGACGGCCACCGCGCCCCGGTTGGGCAGCAGGTCGACGAGTCCCTCCGCCGCCAGCAGCTTGATGGCCTCGCGCAGCGGCGTTCGCGAGACGCGCAACTGCTCGCACAGCTCGCGTTCGTTGAGCTTGGCGCCGGGCGCGATCTGGCCTTCGATGAGCATCGTGCGCAGCCGCGATGCCACCTGGTCATGCAGCGCGAGACGCGAGATTTCGATCACTTCCGCCATGGGTTCATTTCCTTGTTTGCATTTTGAATGCAAATTTTTTGTCTCTCAAGTGCTTGGCGTAGGGGATAACCATCATCAACATTTGTCTTTTGAATGCAAAACTGGCGAGGAAAGGACGGCTCCATGCTTCAACTCGACTCCCATCCCACCGGCAGGCACTTCCTGCAGATCCCGGGCCCGAGCCCGGTGCCCGACCGCATCCTGCGCGCGATGAGCCTGCCCACCATCGACCACCGCGGGCCCGAATTCGGCGTGCTCGGGCGGCAGGTGCTGACGGGCATCCGGCAGATCTTCAAGACGCAGCATCCCGTCATCATCTATCCGGCCTCCGGCACCGGCGCCTGGGAGGCCGCGCTGTCGAACACGCTGAGCCCCGGCGATCACGTGCTGATGTACGAGACCGGCCACTTCGCCTCGCTGTGGCAGAAGATGGCGACGCGGCTGGGCATCTCGACCGAGTTCCTCGCCTTCAACGGCACCGACGAGCATCTGCCGCTGGCGGCGGGCTGGCGCCGCGGCGTGCAGGCCGACCTCATCGAAGCCCGCCTGCGCAAGGACACGGAAAAGAAGATCAAGGCCGTGTGCGTGGTGCACAACGAGACCTCGACCGGCGTGACCTCCGACATCGCCTCGGTGCGCCGCGCCATCGATGCGGCGGGCCACCCTGCCCTGCTGATGGTCGACAGCATCTCCGGCCTCGCGAGCGCCGATTTCCGCCACGACGAATGGGGCGTGGACGTCACCATCAGCGGATCGCAAAAAGGGCTGATGCTGCCGCCGGGCATCAGCTTCAACGCCATCTCGCCGCGTGCGCTCGAAGCCATGAAAAGTGCGAAGCTGCCGCGCTCGTTCTGGGCCTGGGACGAGATTGTCGAGATGAACAAGGACGGCTACTGGCCCTACACGCCCAACACCAACCTGCTGTACGGACTCTCCGAGGCGCTGGACATGATCCTCGGCGAGGGTCTGGACAACGTCTTCGCACGCCACCAGCGCTGGGCCGCCGGCGTGCGCGCCGCGGTGAACGCATGGGGCCTGCCGATCCAGTGCGCCGACCCGGCCGTGTACTCGCCGGTGCTCACCGGCGTCATCACGCCCGAAGGCGTCGATGCCGACGCTGTGCGACGGCTCATCCACCAGCGCTTCGACCTGTCGCTGGGCACGGGGCTGGGCAAGCTCAAGGGTCGCATGTTCCGCATGGGCCACCTCGGCGACAGCAACGACCTGACGCTGGTCGCGATGGTCGCCGGTGTCGAGATGGGTCTGAAGCTCTCCGGCGTGAAACTCGCCGGCAGCGGCGTGCAGGCCACGATGGATTACTTCGCCGGCCATGTCGCGCCGGCCGCCCTGCAGAAGGCGGCCTGAGCGCAGCGCGTTCAATCAAAAAAAACGGAGACACCATGCAAAGACGTTCCTTCATCCAGGCCGCAGGCGCGGCGGCGGCCGCCACCCTCGGCGTACCCAGCGTGTTCGCGCAGGACTGGCCCTCCGGTCCCGTGCGCATCGTGGTCGGCTTTCCGCCGGGCGGCGGGACCGACGCACTGGCCCGCGTGGTCGCGCAGAAGCTGGCCGTGATGTGGAACCAGACCGTCATCGTCGAGAACAAGGGCGGCGTCGCGGGCGTGCTGGCGGCGGAGTACGTGGCGACGCAGCCGGCCGACGGCAGCACGCTGCTGATGGCGCACATCAACAGCCATGCGCTGGCGCCCAGCCTGCAGCCCAAGCTGCGCTACAACGTGGAGCGCGACTTCGTGCCGATCGTGCTGGTCGGCGTCACGCCCAACCTGCTGATCGCCAGCCCCACGCAGAAGGCCGTGACAGTCAAGGACATCGTGGCCCTGTGCGCCGTGGAGCCCGGCAAGGTGAGCTTCGGCTCGGCTGGCGCCGGCTCCGCGCAGCATCTGGCGCTGGAAATGTTCAAGCTGCAGGCCAAGGTCGATGCGATGCACGTGCCCTACAAGGGCAGCGGGCCCTTGCTGGCCGACCTGATGGGCAGCCAGATCCAGTACAGCTTCGAGACGATGACCGCAGCGACCCCGCACGTGAAGAGCGGCAAGGTGATCGGCGTGGCCCAGACGCGGCTCAAGCGCGCGAAGGGCCACCCGACCATTCCGACCATGCAGGAGCAGGGCTTCGACGGCTTCGAGGCCACCACCTGGTACGGACTCGCCGGCCCCGGCAAGCTGCCAGCCGGCATTGCCGACAAGATCAACCGCGACGTGAACACGGTGCTCGCCATGCCCGACGTGCAGGAGCGGCTCGACACCTACGGCGCCGAGGACGGCGGCGGTTCGCGCGACAAGTTCGCGAAGTTCATCTCGAGCGAGATCGACAAATGGGCGCGCGTCGTCAAGGACGGCAAGGTGAAAGTCGACGCATGACGGATCTGGCGGCATCCCTGGCATCGGCGTGGCGCGAGGGCCGCGCGATGGCTTCTGCACCGTGGCAGGACAGCGTGGGCGACGCGGCGCAGGCCTATGGCGTGCAGGACCGCGTGGCAGAGGCGATGGGATGGTTCGGCACGGCCGTGCCCGGCCACTGGAAGTCCGGCGGTCCCTCGCGCGACGTCGTGCTGACGCACGCGCCATTGCCACCGGCCGGCGTGCGCGCCAGCCCCGCCAACTACAGCGACATGCATTTCAATGCGCCGGGCATCGAATCCGAGATCGCCCTGCGCCTCGGCGAAGCCGTGACGCCCGAGCGTGCCGCAACGCTCACGCCCGAGACGGCGGCGGTCTTGATCGACGCGATGACCGTCTCCATCGAGATTGTCGATTCACGCTGGGAAGATCCGGCGAAGGCGCCGGCCCTGCTGCGCCTTGCGGACCAGCAATCGCATGGCGCGCTGGTGCTGGGCGCCTGGGTGCCCTATGCCGCACGCGACTGGGCGGCGCAGGTCTGCGAGACACGCATCGGCGCCAACGCACCCGATCTGCGCAAGGGCGCGCATTCGATGGGGGATCCGGCCCGGCTGCTGCCGATCTGGCTGCGGCATGTGACGCGCAACGGCGCGACCGTGCCCGCCGGTACCGTGGTCACCACGGGCTCGTGGGTCGGCGTTCTGCCGGTCCGCAAGGGCGATGCGGTGGTCGTCGAGTTCCCGGGCATCGGGCGGGCCGAAGCCCGCCTCTGAGCCTTTGGATCAGACCACGCGAACCGAGAGGTTCGGCAGCCCGTCGATGTGCATTTCGATCAGGTCGCCACGCACCACCGGTCCGACGTTCTCGGGCGTACCCGAATAGATGATGTCGCCCGCCATCAGTTCGAAGGCCTGCGACAGCCGGCTGATCTGCTCAGCCACCGACCAGATCATGTGCTTGAGCGTCGCGCTCTGCTTGGTCTGGCCGTTGACCTTGAGCCAGATCGCGCCGTCGGTGAAATGACCCACCTTGGCCACCGGATGGATCGGCCCGACGGGCGCCGAGCTGTCGAAGCTCTTGCCGATTTCCCACGGCTTCTTCTGGTCGCCCATCTCGCGCTGCAGGTCCCGGCGCGTCATGTCCAGGCCCAGCGAGTAGCCGTACACATGGGACAGCGCGTTGTCGATCGAGATGTTGGAGCCACCCTTGGACAGCGCGACCACCAGTTCGGCCTCGTAGTGGTAGTTCTTCGTCAGGCTCGGATAGCGATGGTCTGGCACCGTGCCGGGCATGACGACCTGGATCGCGTCTGCCGGCTTCTGGAAGAAGAAGGGCGGCTCGCGGGTCGGATCGGAACCCATCTCGCGCGCGTGCGCGGCGTAGTTGCGGCCGATGCAATAGATGCGACGCACCGGGAAAGCCTGCTCGCTGCCGACGATCGGAATCGTCGACGAACGCACTTCGAAGGGCGTGCTCGGGGAGCGCGCGGCGCCGGCCGGCAATGCACAACCGACGAGGGCTCCGCTGGCCATGGCGGCGGATGTCGCCAGCAGGCCGCGACGTGAACTGGACATGTCTTGTCTCCTTGTTGGGATGCTCTGAAAAGATTCATTCTGGCCCCGCATGCCGCCGCGATGCCGCACACATCTACGCAGAACACGGACGCAACCCACACAACCTTAGGATCGACCGATGCCGACCCCGTCCCGCCATTCCAGCCTCCGCCTCTACGGCATGCAAGAGCGTGCGAACCACCTCGACTTCGACATCCGTTTCGAAGGCGCCCGCGACGTTCTCGCGCGACCGCACCGGCATGAGTACTTTCAGATTCAGGTGAGCGTCCAGGGCGGCTCGCAGCAAGTGATCGGTGGTGCGGTGCGACCCTTCGGCACAGGCCACGTGAGCTTCGTGCTGCCCTATCGGGTGCACGTGGTTCCGCACCCTCCCGGCTCCCGCTACGCCATCATCAATTTCGACCAGGGCTTTCTCTGGCCGGAACTCGACGTGGAAGCGCTGGACCTCGAAGAGGTCTCCATCGCCCGCCAGCCGGAACTGGCACCGTTTCTCTTTCAGGAGTACGTCGACTTTCACTTCGAGGATGCCGACTTCGCCCGCATCCTCGGCTGGCTGGACGAGTTGACCGCGCTGAACCGGACGCGCTCCTTCGGCACCCAGGGCGCGATTCGCGGCATCCTGCTGCAGTTGCTCGGAATGGCCTGCCAGCGGCAGCAAGCGCAGTTGCTGGACCACGCGGCGCGCCAAAGCGGCCGCAGTTCGCGGCACGACGCGCTGCAGCGCGTGATGCGCTACGTGCGCGAACACCTGCACGAGGAAATGTCGCTCAACGACGCGGCGGCCGCGGCCATGCTGTCGCCGAACTACCTCGCCCATCTGCTGAAAAAGCAAACCGACCGCACCTTCACCGAACTGGTGACCGAGCGTCGGCTGGAACACGCGAAGGAACTGCTGCTGACTTCCAGCGACCGCATCGGCGATGTCGCGCACCGTTGCGGCTTTGGCGACGCCGTCTATTTCGGCCGCCGGTTCCGGCAGTGGACCGGCGTCACTCCCCGGCAGTTTCGCAACGAAGCCCAGGCCATGCGCACGCAGGCGGCGCCAGGCTGAGCAGGTTCTTCAGGCTGGCTGAACGCCCGCACGGCCCGCCTCGACCACGAAGCGCGCCTGCGTGCCGAATGCCGAATCGGCCAGCACCGGATGCGCGGTCGCTCGGAACTCGCATTGCAAGTGTTGCGGCGTGATGTCGACGAACGCATGACCCCGCTGGTCGCCTCGCGCATGCACCACGTCCGGGTTGTCGCGCCGCATCCGCGCCATGGCGGCCATGCTCGCGCCCTTGGATGTCACCGAGCCACCGACGAATTCCGTGGCGACGACGGGCGAGGCGCGGTCGTTCGGCACCACGCGGAGATCGGCGGCGGCATGCCGGTGCACATCGCCGCCGAGTGTCACCAGGTTGCGCACGCCGGCCTGGTGGGCGCCTTGCAGCAGACGGCGGCGAGCCTCGGGGTAGCCATCCCATCCATCGGTCCAGATCTTTCGGCCTTCGGGCGTGTCGATCCCGGTGGCGCTGACTTGCGAGGACTGGCCGAGCAGCTTCCACTGCCGCGTCGAAGAGACCAGGCCCTGTGCGAGCCAGCGTTCCTGTTCGGCGCCGAGCATCGTGCGGGAGGGCGCTGCAAGGTCCGCGCACCCGATGACCGAGCGGCCGGCGTCACGCTCGGGATCGGGGCAGGCGTGGTGGCTGCGGTACTGGCGGCAGTCGAGCGTCCAGAGTTCGGCCAGCCGGCCCCAGGTGTAGCGGTCATGGATGCGCATCGCGCTACCCCGCGGCGGAATCTGCAGAGGCATGTGCTCGAAGTAGGCCTGGTAGGCCGCCGCGCGGCGGCGCAGGAAGCGCTCGGGATCGTCGCGGGCCGGCTCGCGGTCGCCGGCATAGTCGTTCACGACCTCGTGATCGTCCCAGGTCAGGATCCACGGATGCGCGGCGTGCGCAGCCTGCAAGTCGGCGTCGCCCTTGTAGAGGGCGTGGCGGTCGCGGTAGGCGTCCAGCGTGTGCGGCGTGCGGGTGCCGTGCTTGCGCACCTCGTAGGCGGGGCTGCTGCCCTCATAGATGTAGTCGCCGACGAAAAGCACGAAGTCCAGTTCGCGGCCGGCGATTTCCCGATGCGGCTTGAAGTAGCCCTGCTCGAAGTGCTGGCAGGAAGCGAGCGCGAACCGCAGGCGCCGCACATCGGCTTCGGCCGCCGGCGCAGTGCGCGTACGGCCGATCGCGCTGACGGCATTGCCGCATCTGAAGCGATACCAGTAGTCGCGCTGGGGCTGCAGGCCCTGCGCGTGGACGTGGACGCTGAGGGCTCGGGATGTATCGGTCACCACCTCGCCGCGGGCGACGGGTTGGCGCAAGCCGGCATCCGTATGGATCTCGTATTGCACGGCGCACGCGTTCTTCGCCAGTCGGGCCGCGTCTTCCTCGTTCTCGGGCGCGAGCCGGGTCCACAGCACGACGCTGTCCGGCCGCGGCTGGCCGCTGGCAACGCCCAGCGTGAAAGGGTTCGACGACCAGCGTGGTGCCGTTTGCACTTGCGCGCGCAGCGGCGCGGCCCAGTTCCCCAATGCCAGCCACAGCGCGGCCCGGTTCAATTCTCTGCGGCTGAATTTCATGGCCGCGAATGTAGCGCGCCGCCGCTCCCGCTCACGCTCCCCCTATGATCGGCGCGCATTCGCAGCAAGGGATTCGCGTGCTCAACGGTCTGTGGCTTGGCTTCTTTTTGACGGCAGCGGTGGCTGCGCTCGCGCGTTGGCTCATCGGGGGTGATGCCACGGTATTCGCCGCCGTGGTCGAAAGCCTGTTTGCGATGGCGAAGCTCTCGGTCGAAGTGATGGTGCTGCTCTTCGGCACGCTCACGCTGTGGCTCGGCTTCCTGCGCATCGCCGAGGCTGCCGGCATCGTGGACCGGTTCGCGCGCCTGCTCGGCCCGCTGTTTCGCCGGCTGATGCCCGAGGTGCCGCCGGGACATCCGGCGCTCGGGCTCATCACGCTCAACTTCGCGGCCAATGCGCTGGGCCTGGACAACGCTGCGACGCCGATCGGGCTGAAGGCCATGCGCGAGTTGCAGACGCTCAACCCGAACGCGACGACGGCGAGCAATGCGCAGATCCTGTTCCTGGTGCTCAACGCGTCGTCGCTGACGCTGCTGCCGGTCACGATCTTCATGTACCGCGCGCAGTTGGGCGCGGCCGATCCGACGATGGTGTTCCTGCCGATCCTCCTCGCGACCAGCGCGTCGACGCTGGTGGGTCTGCTGTCGGTGGCTGTCATGCAACGGCTGAAGCTGTGGGACCCGGTGGTGCTGGCCTACCTGCTGCCCGGCGCACTGCTGCTCGGCGGCTTCATGGCACTGCTCGCGACGCTGTCAGCCGCCGCCCTTGCATCGCTCTCGTCGCTGCTCGGCAATCTCACGCTCTTCGGCCTGATCGTCGCCTTCCTGCTGGTGGGCGCGATCCGCAGAGTCAAGGTTTACGAATGCTTCGTCGAAGGTGCGAAGGAAGGCTTCGACGTCGCCAAGAACCTGCTGCCCTACCTGGTTGCGATGCTGTGCGCGGTGGGCGTGCTGCGCGCTTCGGGTGCACTCGATCTCGCGCTGGAAGGCATCCGGTGGCTGGTAGGGTGGACCGGCTGGGACACACGCTTTGTCGATGCGTTGCCGACGGCGCTGGTCAAGCCCTTTTCCGGCAGTGCGGCACGCGCGATGCTGATCGAGACCATGAAGACCCATGGCGTGGACAGCTTCCCGGCGCTGGTCGCGGCCGTCATCCAGGGCAGCACCGAGACGACGTTCTACGTGCTGGCCGTGTACTTCGGCGCGGTCGGCATCCAGCGCGCACGGCATGCGGTGGGCTGCGCGCTGCTGGCCGAATGCGCGGGTGTTCTTGCGGCCATCGGGGTCGGCTACTGGTTCTTCGGATGAGGGCGACAGCAGGCCTCGGGCCGATCGGCCAGAATAGCCCCTCACTCTCCCTCTCGCTTCCCCGTGACCGCTCCCGCCCAGGCGCAACCGCCTTCCTTCTCGACTGACGAGTTTCGCGCAGCCCTCGGCATGTTCGCGACCGGGGTGACGATCGTCACCGCGCGGTCCGCCACCGGCGCACTGGTCGGGCTCACGGCCAACTCCTTCAACTCCGTGTCGCTCGATCCGCCGCTGGTGCTGTGGAGCCTCGCGCGCAGCGCCGCGTCGATGGCCGCGCTGAGCACGGGCTCGCACTACGCGGTCAACATCCTCGCCGCGAATCAGAAGAACCTCGCAGAGCGCTTCGCGACCAAGGACGTCGATCGCTGGGCCGATGTCGCTTTCATCGAAGGCGTCGGCGGCGCGCCGGTGCTGGTGGGCGCGGCCGCGAGCTTCGAGTGCTTCAACCGCAGCCGCTACGACGAAGGCGACCACGTGATCTTCGTCGGCGAAGTGGAACGCTGCTCGCACAGCGCCGGCGCTTCGCCGCTCCTGTTTCATGGCGGACGCTTCTATACCGAGCATCCGCTTTGATGGCTCGCCCCCAGGCTGCGCGCACTTCGTGTCGCTTCGCCACCCCCTGCCTGGGGCAATACCTGCGGCCCGGCGGAGCCGGTTCCGTGGTATTGCCGGCTTTGGATCGTGGCGATTTGATGCTCCACGGGCCTCGCGTTAGCGTGGTGGAAGACGCGCGAACGACAAATCGAACACCAGACAAGCAATGACCGACCGCAAGGACCATCTCGACAGCCGCGCCACCACGATCCTCGTCGCCTGCTGCGCGTTCTGGGGGCTGCAGCAGATCCTCATCAAGACGACCGTCACCGAAGTGCCGCCGCTCTGGCAGGCGTCGATCCGCATGACGGGCGCCGTCTTCCTGCTATGGCTGTGGTGCAGGTCGCGCGGCGTTCCGCTGTTCGAACGCGACGGCACGCTGCCGGGCGGGCTGCTGGCCGGGGCGCTGTTCGCGGGCGAATTCACCTGCATCTACATCGGGCTGCAGCACACCTCGGCCTCGCGGCTCACGGTGTTTCTCTATACCTCGCCCTTCGTGGTCGCCGTGCTGCTGCCGCGCGTCGTGCCGTCGGAGCGGCTGCGCGGCATGCAGTGGGTCGGGCTCGCGCTGGCCTTCGCGGGCGTGGTGCTGGCCTTCAGCGAAAGCTTCGGGCACAGCACGTCGAGCCAGTTGCACGGTGACGCGCTCGCGCTCGCGGCCGGCGTGCTGTGGGGGCTCACGACCATTGCGATCCGCACCACGAAGCTCGCCACGGCCAGTGCCGAGAAGACACTCTTCTATCAAATCGCGGTGACCGCGGCGGTGTCGCCAGTGCTGTCGCTGCTGCTGGGCGAGCGCTGGAGCTTCTCGTATTCGACCTACGCGTGGTTCTCGATCGCGCTGCAGACCGCCATCGGCGCCTTCGCGAGCTACCTGGCCTGGATGTGGCTGCTGCGGCATTACCCGGCCACGCGCATTTCGTCCTTCACCTTTCTGACGCCGTTGTTTGCGCTGGTGTTCGGCGTGGTGCTACTGTCGGAATCGCTCACCTTGCAACTCGTGCTGGCGCTCGCCGGTGTGGCACTCGGGATCGTGATGGTGAACCGGCGTCCCACCTCGAAGCCATGAACTTCCAGCCCGTCCTCGACCAGATCAACGCCGAGATGCGCCCGCTGCTGGGCGCCGGCGGCGCGGTGGCCAGCTACATCCCCGCACTGGCGCGCGTGCCGGCGAACCAGTTCGGGATCGCGCTGCGAACCCGCGACGGCGTCGAGGCTTCGGCGGGCGACGCGGCCGCACCCTTCTCGATCCAGAGCATCTCCAAGCTCTTCACGCTCACGCTCGCGATGCGCTGCATGGGCGACGCGCTGTGGGAACGCATCGGTCGCGAGCCCTCGGGTAACCCGTTCAACTCGCTGGTGCAACTCGAGAACGAACACGGCAAGCCCCGCAATCCCTTCATCAATGCGGGGGCGATCGCGGTGGCCGATCGGCTCGTCAGCCGGGGACATTCCAAGCCCGACGTCCTGGCCCTGATGACGAGCCTGTGCGGCGAGCCGGTCGGCGTCGACGAAGAGGTCGCCGCGTCCGAAGCGGCCACGGGCTATCGCAACATCGCGCTCGCCAACTTCATGAAGAGCTTCGGCAAGATCGACAACGCGGTGAGCGAAGTGCTGGACATGTACTTCCACCAGTGCGCGATCCGCATGAACTGCGTGCAACTGGCCCGCGCGGCATGTTTTCTGTGTCGCGACGGCGCGCACCCCTTCGATGGCGAGCCCGAGGTCACGACCGAGCGCCACACGCACCGCATCAACGCACTCATGCTGACCTGCGGCACCTACGATGCCGCCGGCGACGTGGCTTTCTCGATCGGCCTGCCCTGCAAGAGCGGCGTGGGCGGCGGCATCGTTGCCGTCGTGCCGGACCAGCTCACGCTCTGCGTCTGGTCGCCAGCGCTCGACGCGACGGGCAATTCCCTGCTCGGCATGAAGGCACTCGAACTCTTCGTCGCGCGCACCGGCCTTTCCATTTTTTGATCCGCGCGAGCTGCGCACCCCCATGACAGAAGAAACTGCAACTCCCATTCAGGAAGCCACCCTCTGGAGCGACGAACTCTGGACCGCAAGAGTCATCAAGAACGAGGACGACGACGGCTGGGCGGTCGCCATGACGCGCCACGGCGACCCCGAGCCCGCGCTGGTCGGGCCGTGGACCATGGGCCGCGACAAGAAGAACCCCAAGCCGCTCGACGCGCCGGCCTTCCACACGCTGGTGAAGACCGCCTCCGAAGTGCTGCGCCGCCACGAGCAGCAACTGCATGCGCAGCTCAATAAGCACCTGAGCCTCGGCGCGGGATCGGAGCGCATCCGCGTGTCGCTGCAGATCGTGCCGGACGAGGACAACCCGCATGCCGTGCTGCGGGCGCACGACGAATCCGGCGAATCGCTCGGCGAAGCGCGAGTGAGGCCGGACTTCAAGCTCAACACCGCGAGCGCAGAGGCCTGGATCGAAGGCGGCTTCCAGAACCCGCGCTGATCAGGCGGTGGTCGCCAATTCGCGCGTCGATTCGCGCACCACGAGTTCCGGCCGCAACACCACCGTCGACGCCGACAGCGCCTTGCCTTCGATTTCATCGAAGAGCATTTCCGCCGCGCGCCAGCCCAGCTCGCGGTGCGGCAGGCGGATGGTAGTGAGCGGCGGATTCACCATGTCGACCAGCGGCATGTCGTTGTGGCCGGTGATCGAGATGTCCTGCGGCACGCGGATGCCCTGCTCGCGCAGCACGTCGTACGCGCCCAGCGCCACGAGGTCGTTGCAACACACGACGGCCTCGGGTCGCGCATGGGCGACTAGTAACTGCCGCATGGCGGTCCGGCCCGCTTCGCGGCTGTAGCTCTCGCATTCGACGACGCAGGCCAGCTCGAGCCCTCGGTCGCGCAGCGCTTGCTCCACGCCCTGTCGGCGGCCAACGCCCGTCGGGATGTTCTGCGGGCCCGCCAGGTGGCCGATGCGCCGATGCCCTGCCGACACCAGATGGTCGACTGCCAGCTTCATCGCCAGGCGGTCGTCGCTCACCACCGCTGGCAGGCGACCGGTCTCGTCGGCGCGGTTCACGAGCACGGCGTGCATGCCCGCCTTGGCGATGTAGTCGACCAGCGGATCGTCGCGCGTGGCAGTCGCCATCACCAGCCCGTCGACCCGCTGCGCCAGCATGCGCTCGACGATCGGCCGTGCCAGCGCGTGGTCCACGACGTTGGTCACGAAGACAAAGTAGCCGCGCGCCGCGGCGCTGGCCTCGATGCCCTGCAGGATCGGCGGAAACACCGGATTGGTGATGTCCGGCACCAGCACGCCGATGGTGTGCGTGCGGCCCGTGCGCAACGCAGATGCCGCACGGTTGGGCCGGTAGCCAAGCTTCAGCGCCGCCTCCTCGACCACGCGAAGCACCTCGGCGCTGATGAGCCCGCGCTTTTCCGGATTGAGCGCGCGAGATACCGTGGACACATGCACGCCCGCGACCTGCGCGACGTCGCGGATGGTGACGGTGGAGGATGCGGAAGGGTTCATGAGTGCAATCGATTGAACTTGACGGAACTGGCCATTTGACCCGGTTTTCATAAGGGTCAAGGGCATACCCTGATTTTACGTTCCGGCCAAACCGGAGTTTAATTTGCAAACGTTTGCATAAACCTCTTGCCCACCATGAACATCGTCACCACCCCCGACTCCGTGCTGCAAATGGCCCTCCATGCCATGGAGCGCACCCCCGACCCGCGCCTGCGCACTGTGATGGCCGCGCTGACCCGCCACCTCCATGCCTTCGTGCAGGAAGTGAAACTGACCGAGGACGAGTTCGAGCACGCCCTCGGCTTCCTGGTCGCCATCGGCCAGGCCAGCGGCGACACCAAGAACGAGGTCGTGCTGGCGGCCGACCTGCTCGGCGTGTCGACGCTGGTCGCGCTGCTCAACAACCAGGACCCGCAAGGCGAATCGCCGGCCGCGCTGCTGGGGCCGTTCTGGCGTGCGCATGCGCCCGTGTGCGATGCAGGCGAGAACATCGCGCGCTCCGAGACGCCGGGCGGCGTTCCGCTGGAGGTCTCTGGCGCTGTTCGCACCGCCGACGGGCAGGCGGTGGCCGGCGCCATCGTCGATGTCTGGCAGGCCTCACCTGTGGGCCTCTATGAGAACCAAGACGCGGCGCAGGAGGACATGAACCTTCGCGGCCGCTTCCAGACCGATGCCGAGGGGCGCTTCCACTTCCGCAGCGTGCGACCGGCCGGCTATCCGGTGCCGACCGACGGACCGTGCGGCGACCTGCTGCGCGCGCAACTGCGGCATCCGAATCGCCCCGCGCATCTGCACTTCATGGTCAGCAAGCCGGGACACAAGGTTCTGATCACGCAGGTGTTCGCGGACGACGACGAGAACCTCGAAAGCGACCCGGTGTTCGGCGTGACACGCAAGTTGATCGGCCGCTACGAACTGGAGCAAGGCGGTCAGCGCGCGACGCTGCAACACGACTTCGTGCTCGAGCCCGGTGAAATGAAGTTCCCGCGTCCACCTATTCCTTGAGCACCCCCAGGCTTGCCCACTTCGTGTGGCCGCCAACCCCTTGCAGGGGGCGCTGCTGGCGCACCGGCGAAGCCGGTTCCGCTGCAGCCCCCCGAATGCCCACTCCACTCCAACGACTTTCACTTTGGGAATCTCATGAGCTTTGACCCCGCATCCCGACTCGACGGCAAGGTGGCCGTCATCACCGGCGGCCTCGGCGCGATCGGCTACGCGAGCGCTCGCCGCCTCGCAGCGCTGGGCGCGACCTGCGTGCTGCTGCACCGCAAGGGCGAAGACGCCGACGCCCGCGCCGCCGCACTGCCCGGCGCCGGCGGACAGCGCCATTCGGCGATCCGCGCCGACATCGTCGACACGCCCAGCCTGCAGCGTGCCGCATCCGAAGTGCAATCCACCTACGGCCGCTGCGACATCCTCGTGAACAGCGCCGGCCACACGCGGCCGGTGCCCGCGGCCGATCTCGACGCGCTGACGGACGAACTCATCGACGAGCTGCTGCGCGCCAACTTCCGCGGCGTGTTCGCCACCATCCGTGCCTTCGCGCCGCTGCTGAAGGCCAGCGGTGACGGGCTGGTGGTCAACATCTCCTCGATCGCCGGGTTCACCGGCGTCGGCAGCAATCTCGCGTACGTCGCGGCCAAGGCCGGGCTGGACGTGGTGGGCGACGCGCTCGCCAAGGCACTGGCGCCGGCCGTGCGCGTGGTATCGGTATCGCCGGGTGCGGTCGAATCCGATTTCGTGCCGGGACGTGGCGAAGACTTCAAGGCCAAGATGGCGAACACCACGCCGCTCGGCCGCATCGGGCTGCCCGAAGACGTGGCCGCCACGGTCGAAGCGCTCGCGACCACGCTGCGCTTCGTCACGGGCACGCGCATCGTGGTCGATGGGGGGAGGCATCTGTGAACACGAAGACCCTCATCACCTGCGCCGTCACGGGCAACCTCGTGAAGCCGGAGCAGACGCCGCATCTGCCGATCACCCCCGCACAGATCGCGGACGAATGCCTCGCCGCTGCGGAAGCCGGCGCAGGCCAGGTCCACATCCATGTGCGCGACCCCGAGACGGGCCGCCCCTCGATGCAGGTCGAGCTGTACCGCGACGTGGTCGACCGCATCCGCCGCGCGAACCGCGAACTCATCATCAATCTCACGACCGGGCCGGGCGGCCGCTTCATCCCCAGCGAGGACGACCCCAAGGTGGCCGCGCCGGGCAGCACCTTGCTGCCGCCGGAGAAGCGCGTCGAGCACATTGCGCTGATCAAGCCCGACGTCTGCTCGCTCGATCTCAACACGATGAACTCCGGGCCCGACGTCGTCATCAACACGCCGAAGAACGTGCGCCGAATGGCCAAGGTGATCCGCGATGCCGGCGTGAAGCCCGAGCTGGAGATCTTCGATTCGGGCGACATCCACATGGCCCTCGACCTGATTGCCGACGGCACGCTCGAAGGGCCCGCCATGTGGACGCTGGTGCTCGGCGTGAAGTACGGCTTCATGCCCACGCCGCAGACCGTGCTGTACGCCCGCGACATGCTGCCGCGCGGCGCCTTCTGGAGCGCCTTCGGCATCGGCCGCATGGAGTTCCCGATCGTGGCGCAGGCGTGGCTGCTCGGCGGGCACGTGCGCGTCGGCATGGAAGACAACATCTACCTCGAGAAAGGCGTGCTCGCGCAGAGCAATGCGCAGCTCGTGGCGAAGGCGCGCGACATCATCCAAAGCCTGGGCGGCGAAGTCGCGAATGCGCGCGAAGCGCGTTCCATGCTGGGACTGCGGGAGGTTGCCCGATGAGCGCGGTCATCAACGACAGCGCCCGCGCATTGCGCGTAAGCCAGAAGGCCGCGAACCTGGACGCCCTTCGGCTCGAAGCCGCACCACAACCCCAACCCGTCGCCAAGTCAGGCTTCGCCGTGGTCAAGGTCGGCGCGGCTGCCGTCAACCCCAGCGATGTGAAAGCCGCGCTGGGCCTGATGCCGCAAGCCGTGTGGCCGCGCACGCCGGGCCGCGACTTCGCCGGTGTCGTGGTGGACGGCCCGAGCGATTGGATTGGCCGCGAGGTCTACGGTTCGGGCGGCGACGTCGGCATCACGCGCGACGGCTCGCATGCGCGCTTTCTGGTGCTCCCGGTGGCTGCCTTGCGCGACCGGCCGCGCAGCATTTCGATGGATGAGGCCGGCGCCGTCGGCGTGCCCTTCGTCACCGCCTACGAGGGCTTTCGCCGCAGCGGCATGCCGCAGTCGGGCCAGACCGTGCTGGTGCTCGGGGCCAACGGCAAGGTCGGCCAGGCCGCGGTGCAGCTCGCCGCGCAAGGCGGCGCACGCGTCATCGCAGTGCAACGGCGTGCCGGGCCTTTCGAGGGCTTCGCGAGTTCGCCGATCGACGTGATCGATGCCACCCAGGACGACATTGCGGCGCGCGTGCGCGAGCTGACGAACGGGCGCGGCGTGGACATCGCCTACAACACCGTCGGCAGCGCCTACTTCGAAGCCGCAAACAAGTCGATGGCCAAGGGCGCGACGCAAATCCTGATCTCCACGCAGGACCGCGCGGTGCCTTTCGACATCTTTGCGTTCTACCGTGGGATGCACACCTATGTCGGCATCGACTCGCTCGCGATGGACTGCATCGCCTCGACCGCGCAGCTCGATGCGATGCGCGAGGGCTTCGAGCGCGGCACGCTGAAGCCCTTCCCTGTAGCGCGCGCTTTCGCGCTCGACGAGGCGCTCGATGCCTACCGCCTGGTGCTGTCGGGAAGCACCGACCGCGTCGTGCTGCGCCCCTGAGGAGAAGCACATCATGAACGTCACCCGTTTCGACTCGGCGCCAACCTACGAGGCGCCCAACCACTTCGACATGCGCTGCCTGCGACTGCAGGGCAAGGATGCCGGCCCCTCGACGCAGATGTGGATGGGCATGAGCCAGATCCTGCCCGGCGGTCACACCACCCTCGACGGCTCGCCGATCGAAAAGCTCTACCTCGTGCTCGAAGGCCGGCTGACCGTCGTCTCCGAACTCGACGGCCGGCAGGACGAGCAGGACCTCGGCCCCTACGACAGCTGCCGCTTCGCGCCCGGCGAGAAGCGGCAGCTCGTCAATCGCACCAACCGCCCCGTGCTGGTCGCGCTGGTGATGGCGAACGCTCCGCCGCCAGCCTGAGCCGCAAGGCGCATCCCTCACGTCGTATTTCATACCCCAACGATTCAACGATTCCAACGGAGACACACCATGACGACATTCTTCCCCGGCCGGCGCCAGCTTCTCACCGCCGCCCTCGCCTTGTGCGCCCTCGCCAGCGCGCACGCCCAGGGCGATTGGCCGCGCGGCCAGACGATCCGCATCGTGGTGCCGTTCACGGCCGGCAGCGGCACGGACATCGTGGCGCGCCTGATGGCGGAAAAGCTCGGGCCTGCGATGGGCACCAGCGTGATCATCGACAACAAGCCCGGCGCGGGTGGCACGCTGGGCGCGGCGCAGGTCGCCAAGGCGCCGGCCGACGGCTACACGCTGCTCATTCATTCCGCCGGGCATCTGGTGAACCCGTCGATCTATCCGAACCTCTCGTACGACACGCTGAAGGACTTCGCCGGCGTCACGCCCCTGGCGAGCCTGCCCAACGTGCTCGTCACCTCGCCCAACCGCTTCGTCGACGAAAAGGATCTGGTCGCGCAGGTCAAGGCCAAGCCGGGCAGCTTCAACTACGGCTCGGCGGGCAACGGCTCCGCCACGCACATGAACGCCGAAGTGTTCCGCCTCGCTGCCGGCCTGCAGGCCCAGCACGTGCCTTTCCGCGGCACGCCGGAAGCAATGACCGAGGTGATGGGCGGCCGCATCGACTGGTTCTTCGCACCCATGGTGTCCGCGCTGCCACTGATCAAGGACGGACGCCTCAAGGCCCTGGCCGTCGGTACCGACAAGCGCTCGGCCGTGATGCCGCAGATCCCGACCACCGTCGAGGCCGGCGTGCCCGGCTCCGAATACCTCTTCTGGGTCGGCCTCTTCGCGCCGGCCAAGACGCCGAAGCCCGTCGTCGATCGCCTGCAGGCCGAGGTCGCGAAGATCATGGTCGCGCCGGATCTCAAGGACCGACTCGACAAGCTCGGCGCGGAGCCCTTCACGATGCCGTCGGCGCAGTTCGACAAGTTCCTCGTGGACGAGACGGCCAAGGCGCAGCAGGTGGTGAAGGCGGCGGGGATCAAGGTGGACTGACGAGTTCGCCCCCAGGCTTCGCGCACTTCGTGTCGCTTCGCCAACCCCCGGCCGGGGGCAATACCGGCGGCCCGGCGAAGCCGGTTCCGCGGTATTTCTGGACTTGGCCGTGCCGGTTTCATTCCTTTGCGCGCGACCGGACGCACAGCGGCGATCTGGACTACGCTTCGCCATGTCCCTCTCCGCCATCCTCCTCTTCCTGCATCTGCTCGCCGCCGCCTTCTGGGTAGGCGGCATGGCATTGATGCACTTCGCCGTTCGACCGGCTGCCGTGGCGACGCTGGAGCCGCCGATGCGGCTGCCCTTCCTGGCGGCGACGCTCTCACGCTTCTTCGCCGGCGTCTCGACGGCCATCGTCGTGCTGCTCGCGAGCGGATTGCTGATGGTCTGGATGTCGGGCGGCTTCGGGCGCGTTCACTGGAGCGTGCACGCGATGCTCGCGATCGGGCTGGTGATGATGGCGCTGTTCCTTCACATTCGATTCGCGCCCTACCCGCGGCTGCAGCGCGCCGTCGCGGCGCGCGAATGGCCGGTGGCTGCCGCCAACCTCAATGTGCTTCGCAAGCTGGTCGCGGTGAATCTGGCGCTGGGCGTGCTGGTGTTCGCGATGGCCGTCGTCGGACGCGCCCTCTGATCTGCGACACCCGCACACGCGCTACCGCTGGCCGAAGCGCTCCAGAACCTGAAGCACGCTTTCGGTGGCGCCATCGAGCGACGGACGCGGCCGGTGCGCGATGCCCAGATGCCGCGTGAGCTTCGGGCTCAGCGGCAACACTTGCAGCCGCTCGTTGAAATCTGCGCCCACCGGCTGATGCACTGGCAGCACCGCCGCTCCGTACCCGGCCGCCACCAGTGCGAGCATCGCCGCGTCGAAGTTGAGTTCGATGCGCGGGCGCGGCGCCTCGCCAACCGCAGCGAACCATTCCATCGTGAGCCGGTACATGTGCGTGGTCGCGTCATTGATGATCAAGGGCTTTTCGGCCAACCATCGCGGCGTCACGCGCTTCGGCGCCACCCACTTCTTCGGCAGGAAGGCCATCATTGGCTGGCTGCGCCAGCGCGTGACCACCAAGGCCCGTGTCGGCGGCTGCGGAACCGCCACCAGGCCGATGTCCAGTGTGCCCATCGCGAGTCGCGACATGGCCTCGGTCGAGCCAAGGATGTTGACCTCGACGTCGATGCCGGCATGGTCACGCTCCAGTGCCTCGAGCACCCGCGGCAGCAACTCGATCACCACGCCGGTCGAAGTGCCCAGACGCACGCGACCCACGCGCCCCTCGGCCTGGCGCCGCACGGCGTCCACCGCGTCGTCCGCATCGCGCAGCAGCCGCCGCGCGCGCTCCACCAGCGCAGCGCCCGCCGCCGTGGGGGTGACGCGGCGGCTGCCACGCACGACCAGCCTGGCGCCGAGCCGCGATTCGAGTTCGCTGATGTGCAGGCTGACTGTCGGCTGGGCCAGATGCAGCGCCTGCGCGGCCGCCGAGAAAGTGCCGAGGTCGGCGATGGACACCAGCGTGCGGAGTTGATCGAGGTTGAGCTGTCTCATCAGGAATTCTGATTGGTAGTTACAGAAATCTCAACTTCCACAATATCACGCGAGCTTGCACCATGGCATCCCATCCAAGGAGCCTCTCATGCCGTCGTCCAAGCCCGCCCTCTTTGCTGCCATCGTGGAGACGATTCGCAACGCACGCCGCGTCGGCCGGGATCAACGGCTGCTGCGTGCGATGAGCGAGCGCGAGTTGAGCGACCTCGGCGTCGGCCGCAGCGAGATTCCGGGGTTGCTTCAGGAAAGCACAGCGGCCGGCCGCACGCAGGTCAGCGATGCTGCGGCGCCGCGGAGTGGGCCACGCAGCCATGCGCGGTGTGGCGCGGATGGAGGGCCAGCAGCGCGGCCGTGACGCCGTTGGTCCAGCCGAAGCCATCCTGCAGCGGGTATTCGCCACCGCTGCCGCCTTCGGTGCCTTCGTTCTCCACGTGCCGCATGGCGTACTTCTCGACCAGCTTTCCCTCGCGCTCGTAGACGGCCGCCACGGTCGCGAGCCAGCGCCTGGCGATGGTCCCTGAGAGCGCGTCGTGGCCGTAGTCGGCCAGGCCGCGGACCGCCATCCATTGCATGGCGGCCCAGCCGTTGGGCTGGTCCCATTGCTGGTCGCCGCCGCATTCGGTGGTCGACAGGCCGCCGTGCGCCAGCAACCTGCGCGACACGGTGTCCGCCAGCGCTTGCGCTTGCGCCGGTTCGGCGATGCCGACGAAGAGCGGCACGACGCAGGCGGCAGTCAGGCAATCGCGCAACTCGCCGCGGCGCCAGTCGTAGTCGAAGTACGCGTTGTGCTTCTGATCCCAGAAGTACTCGTTGATCGCGGCCTTGCGCGCGTCGGCACGCGCGGCGAACTCCTGCGCGGCGGTGGCATCGCCGGCCTGTTGCGCGAGCACGGCGATCTTCGACTCCAGCTTGTGGAGAAAGGCGTTGAGGTCCACCGGCAGGATGTCCGTGGTGCAGATGCTCGCCAGCGACGGGGCCGTGGCCGCGCGCACATGCGGCCGGTTTCGCCGCGTGCTGTGCGGCGGCGGCGATCGCAGCCAGCGTGTGCTGAAGTCCCAGCCCGATTCGCAGGCAGCGCGGATGTCGCGGTAGATCGAGGCCGCATCGCGCTGGCACGATTGCGCCGTCGTCACGTCTTCGAGCCAGGATTCCTCGCGCGGCGTGTCGCGCTCGTCCCAATAGCGATTGAGCAGGGCACCGCCGGGCAGGCGCACCACGCGCCGTGCGGCCTGCCCTTCGGCCAGCGTGTCGCTGCCATTCATCCAGAACGCGTGCTCCTTGCGAAGCTGGGGAAGGAAGTCGACTTCGGCCGCAACGCCATGCACTTGCGCGAGTTCGACCATCAGCGCGAACACCGGCGGCTGCGAACGGCTCAGGTAGTAGATGCGGGTGCCGTTCGGCACGTGGCCGTAGGTGTCGATGAGGTAGGCGAAGTTCTCCAGCATGCCGCGCATGAGTTGCGCATGGCCTTCGCCGCACAGGCCGAGCAGGGTGAAGTACGAGTCCCAGTAGTAGAGCTCGCGGAAGCGACCGCCCGGCACGATGTAGGCACGGGGCAGTTGCAGCAGCGAGGACTGAAGCGGATGAGCCTGCGGATGCCGCGTGAGCACGTTCCAGAGATCGGCGATGTGCGCGTCGATGGGCTGGCCGGGTACCGACACATACTCGGAAGGCGCCTGCTCGATCACCTCGAAATGCGCGTGCACGAAGGCGGCGAGATCGAAGCCGGGCTGCGACGACTGCGCGCGGTAGGCCACGAGGATGTCCGCCGGCTCGATGCGCGGCGCGCAGTCGACGAAGCTCTTGCTGTCGGCAAAGACGTGGTTGGACTGAACCGCGATGAAGAGTTCTTCATAGCGGTCGGCCGGGGTCAGCGTATCCGGCGCAGGCGCGGCGGCCGCGCGCGTCGAGCGCTGCGTGCCGGCCGTGCCCGCGTGGCTCACACCACGCCCGCCTCGCGCAACGCGGCGCGCCGTTTCTCGTCGATGCCCAGTTCGGCCAGCACCTCGTCCGTGTGTTGCCCCAATGCAGGCGGCGCGTGGCGCAGCACCGGCGGCGTGGCCTGCAAACGCAGCGGGCTCGCGACACCGATGATCTGCTCGATGCCGTCACCCGCATCGCGCGGCAGGCTCACGGCAAGCCCGCGCGCCTTGACCTGATCGTCATCGAAGGCCTGCGCGATGTCGTTGATCGGTCCGCAGGGCACAGCCTTGTCTTCGAGCAGTGCGATCCATTCCGCGGTGGTGCGGGTTCGGGTCACGACTTCCATCTGCGGCACCAATACTTCGCGATGCTTCACGCGCAGCGTGTTGGTGGCAAAGCGCGGATCGCTGGCCCAGTCCGCATGGCCGGCGGCTTCGCAGAAGCGGGCGAACTGGCCGTTGTTGCCGATGGCCAGCAGCATCGCGCCGTCCTTCGTGCGGAAGTCCTGGTAGGGCGCGAGGCTCGGATGGCTGTTGCCCTGACGCTGCGGTGCCACGCCGGTGTTGAGGAAGGCACTCGCCTGGTTCGCGAGGATCGCCATGCCGACGTCGAGCAGTGCCATGTCGATGTGCTGACCTTCGCCGGTGCGGTGCCGCACTTCGATCGCAGCGAGGATCGCGGTGCTTGCATAGACGCCGGTAAACAGGTCCGTCAGCGCCACGCCGACGCGCAGCGGTCCGCCACCGGGGGCATCGTCGGGACGGCCGGTGATGCTCATCATGCCGCTGGTGGCCTGGATCATCAGGTCGTAGCCGGCGCGCGAGGCATGCGGTCCGTCATGACCGAAGCCGGTCACGCTGCAATAAATGAGGCGCGGGTTCGCCGCGCGCAGGGATTCGTGGTCGAGTCCGTATTGCTTGAGGCCGCCGGTCTTGAAGTTCTCGACCAGGATGTCGCTCTGCGCGGCCATCTGCTTCAACAGAGCCTGCCCCTCGGCCGTGGCCATGTCGATGGTGACCGAGCGCTTGTTGCGATTGCAGGCGGTGAAGTAGGTTGCCTGGTTGGTGTCCCTTCCTTCGGCATCCTTCAGGAAGGGCGGGCCCCAAGTCCGCGTGTCGTCGCCGACGCCGGGGCGCTCGATCTTGACGACGTCCGCACCCAGGTCCGCCAGGATCTGGGTGCACCACGGGCCCGCAAGCACGCGGGAAAGATCCAGAACCTTGAGGCCCGCGAGGGCGCCTTCCTTCGGCGCCGCCATGTCAGTTGGCAAAGGCAGCGATGCCGGTCTGGGCGCGGCCCAGGATCAGCGCATGGATGTCGTGCGTGCCTTCGTAGGTGTTCACGACTTCGAGGTTGACCAGGTGGCGCGCCACGCCGAATTCGTCGCTGATGCCGTTGCCGCCCATCATGTCTCGGGCCAGGCGTGCGATGTCGAGCGCCTTGCCGCAGGAATTGCGCTTGAGCAGCGAGGTCACTTCGACCGAGGCCGTGCCTTCGTCCTTCATGCGGCCGAGGCGCAGGCAGCCCTGCAGACCCAGCGTGATCTCGGTCTGCATGTCGGCCAGCTTCTTCTGGATGAGCTGGTTGGCGGCGAGCGGGCGGCCGAATTGCTTGCGGTCCAGCGTGTACTGGCGAGCACGGTGCCAGCAGTCCTCGGCGGCGCCGAGCGCGCCCCATGAGATGCCGTAGCGGGCGCTGTTGAGGCAGGTGAACGGACCCTTGAGGCCCTGCACTTCGGGGAAAGCGTTCTCTTCCGGGCAGAACACGTTGTCCATGACGATCTCGCCGGTGATCGAGGCACGCAGCCCGACTTTGCCGTGGATCGCGGGCGCGCTCAGGCCCTTGGCGCCTTTTTCGAGCACGAAGCCGCGGATCGGACCGACGGCGCCGCTCTCGCTGACTTCCTTGGCCCACACGACGAACACGTCGGCGATCGGGCTGTTGCTGATCCACATCTTGGCGCCGGTGAGCGAGTAGCCGCCGGGCACCTTCTTGGCACGCGTGACCATGCTGCCGGGGTCGGAACCATGGTCGGGTTCGGTGAGGCCGAAGCAGCCGATCCACTCGCCGGTGGCGAGCTTGGGCAGGTATTTCTGCTTCTGCGCTTCGGTGCCGAATTCGTAGATCGGCACCATCACGAGCGAGCTTTGCACGCTGGCCATGGAGCGATAGCCGGAATCGACGCGCTCGACTTCACGGGCGATCAGGCCGTAGCAGACGTAGTTGAGGCCCGGGCCGCCGTATTGCTCGGGGATGGTCGGGCCGAGGAGACCCAGCGCGCCCATCTCGCGGAAGATGGCCGGATCGGTTTCGCCGTTGCGGAAGCCATCGAGCACACGCGGTGCGAGGCGCTCCTGGCAGTAGGCATTGGCGGCATCGCGCACCATGCGCTCGTCGTCGGTGAGCTGCTGGTCGAGGAGGAGGGGGTCGTCCCAATGAAATGCGGCGTGCTTGGCCATGTGATGTCTCCGAGGGTGTGGAAGTGCTGAGGTTGGGCGTGATCGTAAGCGCGCGGGGTGACGAGCGCAAACGACGATTCCACACCCAGTTATGCGTTTTACTCACATCAAGACACAATGTTGCGTCGTCACTCCATAGGCGGGCTTCGATCATCAACTATGTAGGCTCCGCATACCATGCGCCGCAAGATCCCTTCCACGCAGGCCTTGATCTGTTTCGAGGCCGCCGCCCGCCACGAGAGCTACACGCGCGCCGCGCAGGAACTGGCGCTGACGCAAAGCGCCGTGTCGCGCCAGATCACCGCCCTGGAGGATTTCCTCGGCATGGCGCTCTTCCGCCGAACCCGCCACGGCGTGGCGCTCACGCCGGCCGGCGCGGACTACGCCCGCCAGATCGCGCGGCAGCTCGACACCATGGAGCGCGACACGCTCGACGCCATGGCGCGGCAAGGCCAGGGCGGCTCGCTCCAGCTCGCGGCGGTGCCGACCTTCGCGACGCGCTGGCTGATCCCACGGCTGCCGGATTTCGCGACGAAGCACCCGGACATCACGGTGCACATCGAGACGCGGACGCGGCCTTTCCTGTTCAACGACACGACCTTCGACGCCGCGCTCTATGCCGGCACCGCTGCGCAGACGGCCAACTGGGCCGGCACGCAATCCACGGTGCTGCTCAATGAGGATGTGGTGCCGGTCTGCAGCCCCGCCCTGCTCACTGGCCGAAAGCCGCTGTCACCCGCGGCGGTGACGCGGATGCCGCTGCTGCAGCAGAGCACGCGGCCCGACGGTTGGCGCCAGTGGTTCGACGCGCAGCGCGTGGATTCGGCGCGGGCCCACAGCGGACCACGCTACGAGCTGTTCTCGATGCTGGCGATTGCGGCTGCGCACGGGCTGGGCGTGGCCTTGATGCCGAGCATGTTGATCGAGGCGGAACTCGCGCGAGGTGAACTCGTGATTGCCTGCGACCGGCCGCTGCGCGGCGAGCGGAGCTACTACCTGGTGACGCCCGCGACCCACGACGAGCGCCCGGCACTCACGCTTTTTCGCGCTTGGTTGCTAGCGCAGGCGGGCGCGCCAGGCTCGTCTGCTTCTTCCCCGTCTTCTCAGCCTTCTTCTCAGGCCGCTGGGCGCTCGCCATCGCGTCCAGCCCCGCCATCACGTAGCGCATAAGTTCATCCGCCAGCCCATCGCTGTCGCGCGCGATGGCCGGTAGCAGCTTGGCCGGCACATCCTTCGGGACGATCATGATCGCCAGGCAAGGCAAGAGCGCGAAGATCAGCCCGCGCTGAACGGTGGGATGCTCCGGCGGCAGCCCCATCGCGCCGCTCACGAGACCGAGCATGAACTGCGACTTGGGGCGCACCGCCTTCTCGATCAGTGCGGGCATCGCGGCCGAAGGCGTCATCACCTCGCGCAGTACCACGCGGAACCCCCACGGCGCGCCCGCGCGCGTCGCCAGCCGCACGAGTTGCGTTAGCACGGTGCGCAGCTTCAGCTTGGGGTCTTCGATGGCTTCCACCAGCTTCATCAGGTCGTCGAGCCCGATGACTTGCTGGTGCGCGGCGATGAGCACAGCCTCGTACAAACCGCCTCGGCTGCCGAAGTGGTAATTGACCGACGCCAGCGGCATGCCGGCGCGTTCGCAGATTTCCTTGCTGGTCGCTTCGGCGTAGCCGCGCTCGGCGAAGACCTGTCCCGCCGTCTCGATCAGCGTCAGCCGCGTGGCATCGCCGTCAGGGCGCGAGGCGCGCCTGGCGGGTGCGGTGGATCTCTTCTTCGCGGTCGCTGGCATCTGTTAACCCTGGAAACAAAGTGGCAGTTTGAATTTAAATTCAAATTCGATATCATCAGTCTACTTCATCGACAACGCATCGTCACCTCGACACGCAAGAGACCATGAACAAGAAGCCGATCATCCTGGGCGCCATCGTTCTCCTGGCGGGTGCCGCCTTCGCGGCGTGGTACTTCAACCGACAACCCGCCGACGCGCACAGCCTCGTGCTCTACGGCAACGTCGATCTGCGGCAAGTGTCCCTGGCCTTCAACGGCAGCGAGCGCATCGGCAAGCTCCACGTGCAGGAAGGCGACCGCGTGAAGGCCGGCCAGGTGCTCGGCGAACTGGACACCCGCACCCTGCAACTGCAAGCCGCGCAGGCCGAAGCGCAGATCGCCGTGCAGACGCAAGCGCTGCAGCGCCTGAAGAGCGGCAGCCGCCCGGAGGAAGTCGCGCAGTCACGCGCGCAGGTCGCCGCCGCCGCGGCGGATGCCGAACTGGCCCGCCAGCAACTGGAGCGTCTGCAATCCATCCGACAGACCACCGTCGGCCGTGCGGTCAGCCAGCAGGACATCGACGCCGCCCAGGCGCGCCAGAAGGTGGCGCAGGCGCAACTCGAGAACGTACGCAAGGCGCAGCAGCTCGTGGTGACCGGGCCGCGCAAGGAAGACATCGCGCAGGCGCAGGCGCAGCTCGATGTCGCGACCGCGGCGCTGGCCGTCCTCAGGCACCAGCTGCAGGAAGCGCAGCTCAAGGCGCCCATCGATGCGGTCGTCCGCGCGCGTCTGATGGAACCGGGCGACATGGCGTCGCCGCAGCGGCCGGTGTTCACGCTCGCGATCACCGATCCCAAATGGGTGCGCGCCTACGTGACCGAAGGCGATCTCGGCCACGTCAAGCCCGGCATGCCCGCGACGCTGAGCACCGACAGCCATCCAGGACAGCCCTTGCAAGGCAAGGTCGGCTACATCTCCTCGGTCGCCGAGTTCACGCCCAAGACCGTGCAGACCGAGGAACTGCGCAGCAGCCTTGTCTACGAGATCCGCGTGCTGGCCGACGACCCCGAGGACCGGCTGCGCCTCGGCATGCCGGTGACGGTGCGGATCGCGCTCAACGGCAATGCAGCGACGGCGGGGGGCAAGCCCTGATGGACCACCCCGCGCCGGCGCTCGCGGGCCGCGGCCTGCACAAGCGCTTCCAGGTCAAGGCTGCGATGGACGTGGTTCGCGCGCTCGACGACGTGTCGCTCGAAGTGCCGTCCGGAACGCTCACCGCGCTGGTGGGTCCCGACGGCGCCGGCAAGACCACGCTGCTGCGCCTGGCCGCCGGCCTGATGCGCGCCGACGAGGGCTCACTGACGGTGCTGGGCATCGACGTCGCAAAAGACCCCCAGTCGGTGCAGGACCGCATCAGCTACATGCCGCAGCGCTTCGGCCTCTACGAAGACCTGAGCGTGCAGGAGAACCTCGATCTCTACGCCGACCTGCACGGCGTGGGCAAGGCCGAGCGGCGCGAGCGCTACGCCCGCCTGATGGAGATGACCGACCTGGGCCGCTTCACGTCGCGGCCGGCCGGCAAACTCTCCGGCGGCATGAAGCAGAAGCTCGGCCTGGCCTGCACGCTGGTGCGCTCGCCCGCGCTGCTGCTGCTCGACGAGCCGACGGTCGGCGTCGATCCACTGTCGCGGCGCGAGTTGTGGGAGATCGTGCAACAGTTGGTCGACGACGAGCATCTGTCGGTGATCGTCAGCACGGCCTATCTGGACGAGGCCGAGCGTTGCGCGCAGGTCTTCGTGCTGCACGACGGCAAGCTGATCGCGCAAGGCGCGCCCGCCGGGATCCGAGACAACGCGACGAATCTCTGCTTCGTCACGACACCCCCCAAAGGCACCGCGCCGCGCACCTTGCAGGCACGGTTGCTGGACGCACCCGAGGCGATCATCGATGCGGTGCCGCAAGGCGGCGAGGTGCGCTTCATCCGGCGGCCCGATGCGGATGCCGCGGCCGTCACCGCCCTGCTCGACGGCGCGCCCTCCGAGCCGGTGTCGGCGCGGCTGGAGGACGGCTTCATGGTGCTGCTGCGCGCGAAGCAGTCTTCAGCAAAGGCGGCCGCCGTTCCATCTGAAGCCTCTGCGTCCGGCGACAACTCCGACGAGGTCGTCATCGAGGTGAAGGACCTCGTGCGCAAGTTCGGCGATTTCACCGCCGTCGCAAGCACCAGCTTCGACGTACGGCGCGGCGAGATCTTCGGCCTGCTCGGCCCCAATGGCGCCGGAAAGACCACCACCTTCCGAATGCTCTGCGGACTGCTGCCGGCCAGCAGCGGCTTCCTGCAGGTGGCCGGCGTCAACTTGCGCACCGCCCGCGCGCAGGCTCGCGCCCGCATCGGCTACGTCTCGCAGAAGTTCGCGCTCTACGGCAATCTCTCCGTCTCGGAGAACCTGCAGTTCTTCGGCGGCGCCTACGGCCTGCGCGGGCAGCGCCTTCGCGATCGCATGCAGACGGTGCTTCAGCAGTTCGACCTGCTCGGCCAGGAGAACGCCACCAGCGGCCAGTTGCCCGGTGGCTTCAAGCAACGCCTGGCGATGGCGACCGGCCTGCTCCACGAGCCGGAGATCCTCTTTCTCGACGAACCCACCAGCGGCACCGATCCGCTCGCGCGGCGCGAGTTCTGGCGTCGAATCACCGCGCTGGCCGCAGCGGGCGTGACGGTCATCATCACCACGCACTTCATGGAAGAGGCAGAGTACTGCGACCGCATCGTGATCCAGGATGCAGGCAAGCTGCTCGCCATCGGCACGCCGCAGCAAGTCCGCGTGCAGGCCGGCAGCGCACCGGACAGCCGCCTCAGCATGGAGGAGGCCTTCATCGACATCGTCACGCAGGCGCGCGATGCCGCCCACGCACCCGCAACCGAGGCGGCCGCATGAGCGCGCCAGCGCAGGCCCCCGCGACGCACAGCCGCTTCTGGCCCCGGCTGATCGCGCTCACACGCAAGGAGACGCGGCAACTCCTGCGCGACCCGAGCAGCCTGGCGATCGGCATCTTGCTGCCGATCATCCTGATCCTCATCTTCGGCTACGGCCTCTCGCTCGACGTGAAGAACGCGCCGATGGCCGTCGTCCTCGAAGACACCTCGCCCACCGCCGTGCAGGCCGTCTCGGGCCTGCAGCTCACGCCCTACATCTCGCCCGTGATGCTGACCTCGATGCGCGAGGCCGAGACGCTCATGCACCAGCGCAAGGTCGATGGCATCGTGCGCGTGCCGGGCGACTTCTCGCGCCGGCTCGCGGCCGGCAATGCCAGCATCCAGGTGATCGTGCATGGCGCGGATGCGAACAAGGCCGGCATCGTGCTGCGCTACGCGAGCGGCGCCCTCGCGCAGAACCCGTTGCGGATGGCCGACCAGGGTGCCGGCACCACCTCCGGCGTCGGCTCGGTCACCATCGAGCAGCGGCTGTGGTTCAACAGCGCCAACACCAGCACCTGGTACCTGGTGCCGGGGCTGATCGTGCTCATCATGACGCTGGTCGGCGCCTTTCTCACCGCGCTCGTGATGGCGCGCGAATGGGAGCGCGGCACGCTGGAGGCGCTGTTCGTCACGCCCGTGCGGCCGGTGGAGATCTTGCTGGCGAAGATCATTCCCTACTTCGGCATCGGCATGATCGGACTGCTTCTGTGCCTCGTCGCTGCGCGCTTCCTGTTCGAGGTGCCGATGTACGGATCGCTCGCCGTCATCGTCGTCAGCGCCATGCTCTACCTGCTGGTCGCGGTGGGCGTGGGGCTCGTCATCTCCTCCGTCACGCGCAACCAGTTCCTGGCGAGCCAGGTGGCGCTGATTTCGAGCTTCCTGCCGTCGCTGATGCTGTCGGGCTTTCTGTTCGACCTGCGCAACGTGCCGACCGTCGTTCGCGTCGTGGGGCAGGCGCTGCCGGCGACCTACTTCATGGAGCTGGTCCGCACTCTCTTCCTCGCGGGCAACGTGTGGCCGCTGATCTTCAGGAACTGCGCGATCCTGATGCTCTACGCGGTGGTGTTGCTCGGTGTCGCGCGCCTTGTCACCCGCAAAAGGCTGGACTGAAGATCATGAATGGCTCATTGCTCGACTTCGTGCGACGCGTCGCCAACCTCTGCCACAAGGAGCTGCTGGCGATCCTCAAGGATCCATCCAGCCGCGTCATCCTGATCGTGCCGGCGCTGATGCAGAGCCTGCTCTTCGGCTATGCCGCCACCTACGACCTGAGCCACGTCGACTACGCGCTGCTCGACCAGAGCCGCAGCGGGGCATCGACCACGCTCATCGCCAAGCTCGACGGCACCGGCGTTTTCCACCGCGCCGCGACGCTCACCTCACCGAACGAGATCGCGCCCATCGTCAATGCGCAGGACGCGCTGGTCGTGATCCAGATCGGGCCGCAGTTCGAGCGGCAGCTCAACGCGGGCGAGCAGGCGCCCATCCAGGTCATCGTCGATGCGCGCAACTCCAACACCGCGGGCTCGGCGGCGGGCTTCGTCAACTCCGTCGTAACCGCCTTCAACGACGAATGGCGCCAGAAGCACGGCGGCCTCAAGGCGCCCGTCTCGATCGAATCGCGCGCGTGGTTCAACCCGAATCTGGAGACGCGCTGGAATTTCATGCCCGGCATGATCGCCGCGCTCAGCATGATCCAGACCCTGTTGCTGACCGCACTCTCCGTGGCGCGCGAGCGCGAGCAAGGCACCTTCGACCAGTTGCTCGTGACGCCGCTGTCGCCCACCGAGATCATGATCGGCAAGGCCATCCCGCCGGTGATGATCGGGCTGGTGCAATCCACGCTCGTGCTGCTCATCACGCTGCTGTGGTTCAGGGTGCCGATGGCGGGCTCCCTCGTCACCCTCTACATCGGGCTCTCGTTCTTCACCATCGCGAGCGTGGGCATCGGGCTCTCGATCTCGGCCGTTTCGGCGAACATGCAGCAGGCAATGCTCTACACCTTCGTGCTGATCATGCCGATGATGCTGCTGTCGGGCCTGACCACACCGGTGAGCAACATGCCGCGCGTACTGCAGATCGCCACCATGGCGAATCCGCTGCGCTTCGCCATCGACCTGGTGCAGCGCGTCTATCTCGAAGGGGTGGGACTGCTCACGGTATGGCACAACCTCATTCCGCTTTTCATCATTGCGGCCATCACGCTGCCGCTCGCCGCCTGGCTCTTCCGCCACAGGCTCGTCTGAAGCCCCGCACCTGGAGGACATGACATGAAGACACCCTCGTTCCCACTCAACGCCATGGCCGCACTCGCGATGCTGGCGATCGCCACGCTGTCCGGTTGCGCTGTCGGCCCCGATTTCAAGCCCGAAGCGCCCGAGGCGCCCGCCAGCTTCTCCACATGGCACAGCGGCTCGCCGGAATTGATCGACCCGGAGCTCGCCAAACCGGCTGCCTCAGCACCACCGCAGAGCTGGTCGATGTTCGGCGACCCGGTACTCGACGCGCTGGAGGCCAAGGCGCTCGCCGCCAACCAGGACCTGCAGACCGCTGCCCTGCGCTTCGCCCAGAGCCGCGCGCAGCTCGCGGTGGTCAATTCGCAGAAGAGCGTCCAGGTCAACGCCAGCGCCGGGGCGATGCGGCTGCGAGAGAGCGAGGACGGCGAGATGACGCGACTGCTCGGCGCGCTGAACCCGGCCAACCGCGACGAGTTGATCCGGGTGCTGAGCGATCCGCACAACTTCTATCAGGCCGGCTTCGATGCCTCGTGGGAAATCGACCTCTGGGGCCGCGTGCGCCGCTCCGTCGAAGCCGCCGATGCCAACGTCGCCGCGTCGAAGGCCATGCTCGCGCAAGTGCAGCTCAGCGTGCAAGCCGAAGTGGCACGGCACTACTTCGACCTGCGCGCGGTGCAGCGCCAGATCCGGCTCACGCGGCAAGACATTGCGGCGGCCGAAGAGACGCTGGAACTGGTCAAGGCCCGCGCCGACGGCGGCCTCACCACCGACCTCGACGTCACGCGCCAGAACGCACAGGCCGCCGACCTCCGCGCGCGCTTGCCGCAACTGTTGGTGCAGGAGGCGCAGGCCATCAACCAGCTCACCCTTCTCATCGCCGAGCGGCCCGGTGCGCTCCAGGCGCAGCTCGCGCCGCTGCCCGACACGGCGGCAGCGCCCCCGCTGCCCGATCTGTCGCTGGGCTTGCCCTCGGAGGTAGCGCTGCGCCGGCCCGACATCCAGATGGCGCAGGCGCGGCTGCACGAGGCCACCGCGACCATCGGCGTGGCCGTGGCCGACCTCTATCCGCGCATCACGCTGGGCGCGAACTTCGGCTTCGAATCGGTGAACAGCAGCAGCTTCGGCGACTGGGGTAGCCGCAAGTGGGCCATCGGTCCCAGCCTGCAGTTGCCTATCTTCGACGGAGGCCGCCGCCGCACGACCGTGAACCTGCGCGAGCTGCAGCAGCAGGAAGCCGCGGTGGCCTACCAGCAGACCGTGCTGAAAGCATGGCACGAGATCGACGACGCGCTGAACGTCTACACGGCGGAACGGCGCCGCAACGCGCAACTGGCGGTGAGGGAGCGCAGCAGCCGCGAGTCGCTGCAACTGGCGCAGGTGCGCTACGAGCACGGGCTCACCGACTTTCTGGTGCAGCTCGATGCGCAGCGGACGTGGCTGCAGGCGCAGAGGGATTACGCGGAGAGCACGAGCCGGTTGGCGATGGGGCTGGTGGCTGTGTCGAAGGCGTTGGGTGGTGCGGGGGATGTTGCGGGGAGGTCCTGACGTCGGCCGGGACAACATGGGAGCGGCCGGCTGGTCACCCAGGACATGCTCCGCGGTCGCGTTCTCTTCGTTACAAACTGCCCGGCTTCGGTCGCTTGACATTGATGCGTCGCAAGCTATGATTCCGCCATCGCATACGATTCAATCGCATACGATAACAACTCAACCGATCCAGGAGACAAATGAAGACCTTGCCAGCCAATCGGATTGTATGTATCGCATACGATTAACACGCATACGATAGCAATCGAAGCAACATCCAAACCATCGAAGGAAACTGAAATGAAGAGCTCCAACTACATCGCTACCGCCGCTGCCTCGCTTCTGGCCGCGTTCGGCGTTCTCGTGGGCGCCAGTGTGAGTGCGCCATATATATCGTACACGATGTAATCGCATCAGATTTGCAACCCTCCGTTCACCCTATCCCCCAACCGCAACCTTAAGGATCCATCCCATGAGCAAGATCGAAAAAGTCCTGATGACAGGCAAGACGAACACCACGGTCAACAACACTGCCGGCGCTTCGCGCGGCCATTACGACAGTCTCAACATCCAGCTCTCGTCGCCCGGAGCCAAGCCCGCACACGTGTTCTCGGCCATCCAGCCGCACCCCACCGCGGAACAGCTGTTCGCGGGTGCCTGGTCCGCCTGCTACACCGCTGCGATCGGGCTCGTGGCCAGGGAGAAGAAGGTGGTGCTTCCGCCCGATCTGTCCGTCGAGATCGAGGTCGACCTGGGCCAGACCGGCCAGGCCTACTTCATCCAGGCCCGGTTCCATGTTCGCTTGCCGGGCGTGGCGCAGGAAGTCGCCGAGGCCATTGCACACGGCGCGCACGACATCTGCCCGTATTCGAAGGCCACCCGGGGCAACATCGACGTGGCGCTGAACGTCCTCACGTCGTGATGCACCATGCGGCACTCGCGGTGATCGAGGGCTGATTTCCATCCCCGGCCCTGGTCCGAAGAAGCCCGCAGTTGTGTCTGCGGGCTTCTTTCGCGACTGTTGGATACCTTGCGATGAGATCGCATACGATCCACAATTCAATTCTTCTGAGACATTCGTCTCTTGACAAAAGGATGCAAATGAAATCGACAGACAAGGCGGACTCCGAGGATCTGAGGCTCTCCGATTTCCTGTGTTTTGCGGTCTATTCTGCGAACCTGGCCTTCGGCAAGACATACAAGCCTGTCCTCGATCAGCTCGGGCTTACCTATACGCAATACATCACCATCATTGCGCTATGGGAGGAAGACAATCAGACGGTCGGCGGCCTTGGCGAGAAGCTGTTTCTCGAATCGAACACCCTCACGCCGATGCTGAAGAAGCTGGAGGCGATGGGCTATCTGGAGAGGCAGCGTGACCCCGAGGACGAGCGCCAGGTGCGAGTCAAGCTGACGAAGGCCGGTCGGCGACTGCGCGAGAAGCGCATGGAATTGGGCATCAAGGATGCACCGGGCCTCGCCCCGGACGAATTCGCGCGGATGCAAAAGGCGATCGTGTCGCTGCGCAACAATCTCATCGAGTTTCAGTCGGCTGGTCCAGAGGAATAAGCGTCAGTCGTCCTCGCGAACGCCCGGCGCTTCAGCTGACCAGCGCGAGGTCAGATGACAATTATTCTTGTTTGAACATCTACCGCGTCGTGAGCGGAAGGCTGTGAATTTGCGGCTTCAGGTTCGCGCCCCTGGCGCCGGACTGCCGAATCGGAGTACCGTGACGCCCCCGGGCGACGCATCCGGTCGTCGCTCCCAACGCAGAGGAGACGCGCAATGGTCACGAATTCACAGTCGGGCACCAACGTACAGGAAATCGGGACGGGCATCTTCCGCATCAACACGCCCGCGCCGTTGCCCGACGGCAACCTGTTCAGCTTCAACCAGTACCTCGTGGTCGACGACGAGCCGTTGTTGTTCCACTCCGGGCTGCGCCAGCTCTTTCCACTGGTGAGCGAAGCCATCGCGAGCGTGATGCCCCTCGAGCGCCTGCGCTACGTTGCGTTCTCCCATGTCGAGGCCGACGAGTGCGGCGCCATCAACCTGTTCCTGGCGGCAGCGCCGCAGGCAGTGCCGGTGTGCAGCAGTGTCGCGGCCATGGTCTCGATGGGCGATCTGGCCGACCGCCCGCCGCGCGCGCTTGCCGACGGCGAGGAACTTGAGCTCGGCCACCATACGATGCGCTGGTTCGACACTCCCCATCTTCCACATGGCTGGGAATGTGGGCTGATGATGGACACGCGCACGCACACATTCTTCTGTGGCGACCTCTTCACGCAGCCGGGCAACGGCGAGAAGGCGCTCACCGATACCGACATCCTGGGCCCGAGCGAGGCGTTTCGACACCAAATGGACTACTACGCGCATGCACCGCACACGGCTGCATTGCTGGCCGGCCTTGCGCAGCAGCAACCCCGCACGCTCGCATGCATGCACGGCAGCGCATGGCAGGGCGACGGCGCATCATTGTTGCGCCAGCTTTCGGAGGCATTGTCGGAGGCGCATTGAGCCAGGGCGCGCAGCCTCAGGGAGACGGTTGCGCGTCGAGCGCAAGGTTGAGCGCCAGCACGTTGACCCGCGCCCCGCCGAGCAGGCCCCAGAGTGGCGCATCGGTGTGGTGATCGATCAATTTCTCGACCTGTCCGATCGGGAGGTTGCGCAGACGCGCCACGCGCGCCGCCTGGTAGTGCGCGGCCGCCGGGCTGATGTCCGGGTCGAGTCCGCTGGCCGAGGTCGTCACGAGATCGACCGGCACGGGCATGGTATTGCCCGGATCCGCCGCACGCAGGGCTTCGATCCGGCTCTTGACCGCATCGGCCAGCGCCGGATTCAGCGGCCCCTGGTTGGCGCCACCCGACGCACCGCCGTTGTAGGGCATGGGCGCCGTGGCCGAGGGACGGCCCCAGAAGTGCTTCGGATCGCTGAAGTTCTGACCGATGAGCGTGGAGCCAACGGTCATGCCGTCGCGCACGACCAGGCTGCCAGCGGCTTGCGCCGGGAACACGGCCTGCGCAACACCCGTCACTGCCAACGGATAGACGATGCCCGTGAGCGCGCTGAGCAGTACGAAGAGCACGAGGGCGGGACGAAGAATGTTTTTCATGGTGAAGGTTCTCAGACCAGACCGACTGCCACGAGCAGCCAGTCAATCAACTTGATGCCGACAAAAGGCACGATGAGGCCGCCGAGGCCGTAGATCGCGAGATTGCGGCGCAGCAGCGAGGCAGCACCGACGGGCCTGTAGCGCACGCCCTTCAGGGCAAGCGGGATCAGGAACACGATGATCAGCGCATTGAAGATCACCGCCGACAGGATGGCCGACGATGGGCTCGACAGCCGCATGACGTTGAGTGCGCCGAGCTGCGGATAGGTCGAGATGAAGATCGCCGGAATGATCGCGAAGTACTTCGCCACGTCGTTCGCGATCGAGAAGGTGGTGAGCGAGCCGCGCGTCATCAGGAGCGCCTTGCCGGTCTCGACCACTTCGAGCAGCTTGGTCGGGTTCGAGTCGAGGTCGACCATGTTGCCGGCCTCCTTCGCGGCCTGCGTGCCGCTGCCCATCGCGACGGCCACGTCCGCCTGCGCCAGTGCGGGTGCGTCGTTGGTGCCGTCGCCGGTCATCGCGACGAGGCGGCCGTCGGCCTGGTAGCGGCGTATCAGCGCGAGCTTGTCCTCAGGCGTGGCTTCGGCGAGGAAGTCGTCCACGCCGGCCTCGGCCGCAATGGCAGCGGCCGTGAGCTTGTTGTCGCCGGTGATCATCACGGTCTTGATACCCATGCGGCGCAGCTCGGCGAAGCGCTCCTTGATGTCGGTCTTGACGATGTCCTTGAGCTCGACGATGCCCAGCACACGCTGCCCCTCGGCCACCGCCAGCGGCGTGCTGCCGCGACGCGCCACCGCATCGGCGGCATGCAGGACTTCGGCCGGCATCGCACCGCCGATGGCTTCCACGTGCCGACGTACCGCGTCGACAGCGCCCTTGCGCAGCGCGATCGCTTCGGCGTCGAGACTGTTGGGCGCCGGCGGCAGGTTGATGCCGCTCATGCGGGTCTGCGCCGTGAAGGGCACAAAGTGGGCATCTGCTACGCCCTTGTCATCCGTGCCGCCGCGGCGGGCCAGCTCGACGATGCTGCGGCCTTCCGGCGTTTCATCGGGCAGCGACGCCAGTAGCGCGGCGCGCGCGAGGCGCTCCTGAGGAACGCCTGGCGCCGCGAGGAAGGCGCTGGCCTGGCGATTGCCATGCGTGATGGTGCCGGTCTTGTCGAGCAGCAGCACATCGACGTCGCCCGCGGCCTCGACCGCGCGGCCCGAGGTCGCGATCACGTTGGCCTGCATCATGCGGCTCATGCCGGCCACGCCGACCGCCGACAGCAGGCCGCCGATGGTGGTCGGGATCAGGCACACGAGCAGCGCGACCAGTGCGGTCAGCGACACCACCGTGCCCGTGCCCGCCGCGCCGACGCTGAACACCGAGTACGGCAGCAGCGTCGCGGTGACGACCAGGAACACCAGCGTCAGCGCCACCAGCAGGATCGTCAGCGCGATCTCGTTCGGCGTCTTCTGGCGCTTGGCCGCTTCGACCATGCCGATCATGCGATCGAGGAAGGATTCGCCCGGATTGACCGTGATGCGCACGACCAGCCAGTCCGACAGCACCCGCGTGCCGCCTGTGACGGCCGAGAAGTCGCCACCCGATTCGCGCACCACGGGCGCGGATTCGCCGGTGATGGCGCTCTCGTCGACCGAGGCCACGCCTTCGATCACTTCGCCGTCGAGCGGAATGACGTCGTGCGCCTCGACCAGCACGACGTCGCCGCGGCGCAGTTCCGGCGCCTGCAGCGGCAACCACTTGCCGCCGTGGAAGGGCTCGACCATCTTCTTGGCCCAGGTGTCCTTGCGCAGTCCGCGCAGCGAGGCCGCCTGCGCCTTGCTGCGGCCTTCGGCCAGCGCCTCGGCGAAGTTGGCGAAGAGCACGGTGAACCACAACCAGATCGAGACCGCGAGCACGAAGGCGGTTGGCATGCCTGTGTCGCCCGGGAAGCTGATCGAGTGCACCCACAACGCGGTCGTGAGGATGCTGCCGATGTAGACGATGAACATCACCGGATTGCGCCACTGCACGCGCGGGCTCAGCTTGGTGACCGACGCCCACAGCGCGGGGCGCAGCAGCGCTGCATCAAACAGTGACAGGGAAGTTTTAGTTTGCATCTCAATACCTTTCAGAAACACCGTGGAACCGGCTCCGCCGGCCCGCCGGTGTAGCCCCCTGCGAGGGGGTTGGCGAAGCGACACGAAGTGCGCGCAGCCTGGAGGTGTGCCTATTTCCAGAGCATCAGGTGTTCGACCACGGGCCCCAGGGCCAGCGCGGGCACATAGTTGAGCAAGCCCACCAGCAGCACGGTGCCGATCAGCAGGGTCACGAACAACGGGCCGTGCGTCGGCATCGTTCCCGCAGTGACCGGAATGCGCTTCTTGGCGGCGAGTGCGCCGGCGATGGCGAGCACCGGCACGATCACGCCGAAGCGGCCGAACCACATGGCGATGGCGAGCCACGCGTTGTAGAAGGGCGTGTTGGCCGACAGGCCGGCGAAGGCGCTGCCGTTGTTGTTGCCGGCCGAGGTGAACGCGTAGAGGATTTCCGAGAATCCATGTGCCCCCGGATTGGCGATGCCCGCCTTGCCCGCGTCCGCGATCACGGCGATGGCCGTGCCCGCCAGCACCAGGATGGGCGTGACCAGGATCGCGATCGATGTCAGCTTCATCTCGTGGACTTCGATCTTCTTGCCGAGGTACTCCGGCGTGCGACCGATCATCAGCCCCGCGATGAAGACCGCGAGGATCGCGAAGATCAGCATGCTGTAGAGACCCGTGCCGACGCCGCCGAAGACGACTTCACCGAGCTGCATCAACACCAGCGGCACCATGCCACCGAGCGGCGTGAAAGCGTCGTGCATCGCGTTGACGGCGCCGCAGGACGCGGCCGTCGTGACCGCCGCGAACAGGCTCGACGCGGCGATGCCGAAGCGCACTTCCTTGCCTTCCATGTTGCCGCCGGCCTGCATCGCGCTGGATGCCTGGTCCACGCCCAGTGCGCCGATCAGGGGGTTGCCGGCCTGCTCCGCGGGAATGACCACAACGACCGCGGCCACGAAGAGCACCGTCATCGCGGCCAGCACCGCCCAGCCCTGGCGCAGATCACCGACCACGCGGCCGAAGGCGAAGCACAAGGCGGCCGGAATCAGGAAGATCGCCAGCATCTGTGCGAAGTTGGTGAGAGCGGTGGGGTTCTCGTAGGGATGCGCCGAGTTGGCGTTGAAGAAGCCGCCGCCATTGGTGCCGAGCATCTTGATCGCCTCCTGCGAGGCGATGGGGCCCATGGCCAGCGTCTGCATCGTCGTGGTCGCGTCCTCCAGCAGTGGGTTGCCGGATGCATTATCCTTGATCGGCTGGCCCGCTGCGTCGAGCTTCGGCTGTTGGTAGGCCGTGGCCTCCACGGTGGTCACGGTCTTGTAAGCGTCGAAGTTCTGGATCACGCCCTGGCTCGCGAAGAAGATCGCGATCACGAAGGAGATCGGCAGCAGCAGCCACGCGGTGATACGCGTGACGTCGACCCAGAAGTTGCCGACGAGTCCCTTGCCGTCCGTGCTGCGCGCCGCGAAGCCGCGCGCCAGCGCGAACGCGACCGCGATGCCGGTCGCGCCGGACAGGAAGTTCTGCACCGTGAGCCCGAGCATCTGCGTGAGATAGCTCATCGTCGATTCGCCGGCATAGCCCTGCCAGTTGGTGTTGGAGACGAAGCTCACAGCAGTGTTGAAAGCCGAATCCGGTGACACCGCCGACATGCCCGCGGGGTTGAGCGGCAGCAGCGATTGCAGCCGCTGCAGGCCGTAGACGGCCAACGCGCCGATCGCGTTGAATGCGAGCAGTGCCAGGGCATAGCTGCGCCAGTGCATTGGGCTGTCCGGTGATGCGCCCGCGAGCTTGAAGATGGGCGATTCGACACGCTGCATCCAGCGCGGCAGGCGCCCTTCGCACAGGACGGCGAGGTACCGGCCAAGCGGCCAGGCCATGAGGCCCAGCACAACGAGGAAGAGGGCCAGCAGGCCCCAGGCAGAGGCGCTCATTTCAGAACTCCTCCGCGCAGATCAGCGCGAACACAAGGTAAGCGAACAGGATCACGGCGATGAGCCCGCCGAACCCGTAGAGGATTTCGAGGCCGATCACGAACGCTCTCCCTGGGGTGTGGCGAGCTTGAAGAGCCCGACCACCATTCCGGCCATGACGACCCACATCGCCGCCAAGCCAGCAATACACACGATGTCCATTCTTCACTCCTGCAAAAGCAATCCTGAAAGTCTCCGCGCGGCTGCGTAAAAACAGGGGATAGAGTGAAGTGAGAGGCGTAAAGAAGTCGTAAATGCCCAGCTGCCGACGCCAAAGAAAAGGCATTTGCCTTGTGCTTCAGTCGACTGCGAAGAGATCGATTCTTTATGCGCGGCCGTCGGATTTTTGCGTGCTCTTTACGAGCGCAACCATACGCTCTCGCCTCCTCCCATCGCTCTTCAAACATGAAACACGCATTTGAAAGAAAACTGATCGCGGCGTCTCTGATCGCCATGCCGATGCTCGCTGGCGCGCAGACTGCCGAGCCGCCGAACCTCACGGGCAACGTGGCGCTGACCACCAATTACAAG
>NZ_JASZYR010000017.1 GCF_030316855.1 Variovorax sp. J22P240 | reverse complement strand
CGCGGCAAGAACACGCCGATCCGGCGCCCCTGCGAATCGGTGGTGTCGAAGCGGCTCTTCTGGCGGACGTCCCAGTCGAGTTCGACAGTGGCGGCGCGCTTGAGCAGGACGGGCGCGAGACCGCCGCCCTGGGGCATGAGTTTGTTGGCGGTGAGCACAGGAGGCGAGGTTGTTCTGTTCGATGAATGCGGATTGTCGATCCGCCCGCATCATCGAACTAGAACAGGAAATACCGCTGCGTCATCGGCAGCGAGATTGCCGGATCGCAGGTCAGCAGTTGCCCATCGGCGCGCACCGCGTAGGTCTGGTGATCGATCTCCATCTTCGGCGTGTAGGCGTTGCTCACCATGTGTTGCTTGCGCACGCCGCGGATGTTCTTCGCTGCACTCAAGGTCTTGGCGAGGCCGTAGCGCTCGCCGATGCCTGCCGCCAGGCCGGCTTGCGAGACGAAGGTCAGTGAACTCTTCGCCAGCGAGCCGCCATAGGCGCCGAACATCGGCCGGTAGTGCACCGGCTGCGGCGTCGGGATCGACGCGCTGGGGTCGCCCATCGCGGCCATCGCGATCGTGCCGCCCTTGATGATCGTGAATGGCTTGACGCCGAAGAAGGCCGGCTTCCACACCACCAGGTCGGCCCACTTGCCCACCTCGATGCTGCCGACCTCGTGCGCGACGCCGTGCGCGATCGCCGGGTTGATCGTGTACTTGGCGACGTAGCGCTTGGCGCGGAAGTTGTCGTTGCGCTCGCTGTCCTCGGGCAGCTTGCCGCGCTGACCCTTCATCTTGCTCGCGGTCTGCCATGTGCGGATGATCATTTCACCTACCCGGCCCATGGCCTGGCTGTCGGAACTGAACATGCTGATGGCGCCCATGTCGTGCAGGATGTCCTCGGCCGCGATCGTCTCCTTGCGGATGCGGCTTTCGGCAAAGGCCAGGTCCTCGGGAATGCCGGCGTCGAGGTGATGGCACACCATGAGCATGTCGACGTGCTCGTCGAGCGTGTTCACCGTGTAGGGCATCGTCGGGTTGGTGGAAGAGGGCAGGAAGTTCGGCTCGCCCACCACGCGCATGATGTCCGGCGCGTGTCCGCCGCCGGCACCCTCGGTATGGAAGGCGCAGATCGAGCGCCCGCCCACGGCCGCGATGGTGTTCTCGACGAAGCCCGATTCATTGAGCGTGTCGCTGTGGATCGCGACCTGCGTGTCGGTTGCATCGGCCACGTCCAGGCAGTTGCTGATCGCGGCCGGCGTGGTGCCCCAGTCCTCGTGCAGCTTGAGGCCGATCGCGCCGGCCTCGATCTGCTCGTGCAGCGGCGCCGGCAGGCTCGCATTGCCCTTGCCGAGCAGGCCGAAGTTCATCGGGAAGGCGTCGGCTGCCTGCAGCATGCGCTCGATGTGCCAAGGTCCCGGAGTGCATGTGGTGGCAAAGGTCCCGGTGGCCGGGCCGGTGCCGCCACCGATCATGGTGGTGACACCCGACGACAGCGCCTCCTCGATCTGCTGCGGGCAGATGAAGTGGATGTGGCTGTCGACGCCCCCTGCGGTGACGATCGTGCCCTCGCAGCTGATGACCTCGGTGCCGGCGCCGATCACGATGTCCACGCCCGGTTGCACATCGGGGTTGCCAGCCTTGCCGATCGCGACGATGCGGCCGTCCTTCAGGCCGATGTCGGCTTTGACGATGCCCCAGTGATCTAGGATCAACGCGTTGGTCATCACCGTATCGACCGCCCCCTCGGCATTAGTGCGCTGCCCTTGGGCCATGCCGTCGCGGATGGTCTTGCCGCCGCCGAACTTCACTTCCTCGCCGTAGCCTCCGGCACGCAGCGTGTAGTCCTCCTCGACCTCGATAACGATGTCGGTATCGGCAAGGCGGATGCGGTCGCCCACGGTGGGGCCGAAGAGTTGCGCGTATGCGCGGCGTTGGATGGTTGTCATGGCTGGAGCTTTCCTTGCACGAGCCCACGGAAGCCGTAGACCACGCGGTCACCCGAGAAATCGACCAGTTCGACCGTGCGCTGCTGCCCGGGCTCGAAGCGCACGGCGTTGCCCGAGGCGATGTTCAGTCGCATGCCGCGTGCGGCCTCGCGATCGAAGCCGAGGGCGGCGTTGGTTTCGGCGAAGTGGTAGTGCGAGCCGACCTGGATCGGCCTGTCGGCGGTGTTGTGAACCAACAGCGTGAGGGTGCGTCGGCCAGGGTTGAGAGCGTGCTCGCCCTCGTCGGTGAAGAGTTCGCCGGGAATCATGGTGCGTACCTCAGGCCAGTGCGCCGCCGAGGAGCGCCACGCCCAGGAGCGCCACCGCGCCTCCCGCGAAGCGCGGCAGCCAGCGGTGTCCGTGCCGCAGCGCCCACCCGATCGCGATACCGCTCCCATGCAGGGCGACCGTCGCGGCCAGCATGCCGGCCAACGCGAGCCCGGCGCCCGATCCAGTCGCCAGTTCGTAGCCGTGGGCCGCGCCGTGGAAGATCGCAAAGATGCCGACCAGCGCAGCGGCCATCCATGGAGGCAGGCGGCGCTGCGTGACGAGCAGCAGGCCCAGCACCAGGAGCGAGGTAGCGATCATCGGCTCCACCGCAGGCAGCGCGATGCCTGCCAGTCCAACCAGCGCCCCGACCAGCAGCATCGAGGCGAAGCCCAGCGGCGCCCACAGCAGCTCTGGCCATGCTCGTCGCGCCGTCAGCGCGCTCCATAGGCCCACGGCGACCATCGCGGCCAGGTGGTCGGCACCGGTCAGCGGATGCATGAAGCCGGTCGCGAAGTGGTGATGCAGACCGGCGTCGACGCCGGTGTGGGCGCCGGCGGCCAGGGGCAGGAGCGCTAGCAATGGGGCAAAGCGAAGAATGCGCATGGCAGTATTCCTTGTTCTGTGTGAAAGGGACTCAGGCGATCGGCTTGTGTATGGTCACCAGTTTCGTGCCGTCAGGAAAGGTGGCCTCGACCTGGATGTCCTTGATCATCTCGGCGATGCCTTCAATGACGTCAGCACGGGTGAGCACGTTGCGCGCCTCACTCATGAGGGCTGCGACGCTCTTTCCATCGCGCGCACCCTCCATCACCCACGCTGTAATCAACGCTACGGCTTCCGGGTAGTTGAGTTTCAAGCCACGTCCGCGTCGTCGCTCGGCCAGTAGTGCTGCCGTGAAGATCAGCAGCTTGTCTTTTTCGCGCGGTGTGAGTTCCATGGGTTGCTCCTTTTCAGAGAGTTCTTGCAACTATCGGAAGCGCGGGTTCAACTTTGAAAAGACGAAACATATTCCGAACCGCCCGGCACTTCAATCGGGAGCTCGACGGGAGGTGGCCTGCACTGGCGATTCAATCCACCTTGTCCGTCCGCCGCACCGCGACGATGACAGGAGTGAGCACTGCGGCAACCAGGCCTGCCGCGAAGCCGTTGTTGTAGAGCACCAGCCCACCGTGCACATCGCCGACGCTCTGGGCAGCGGACGAGTGGATGAAGCCTGCGATGACGCCCCAGTGCCAGCCGAAGCGCCCGGCGATAGGTGCCAGTGTCGTCCCGAAGAGGGCTGCCAACACCATGGATGGGTCCTCTGCGGCCCAGGGTTTGAACAATGAACCGGCGAACACCCCGACCATGATTGGCACGATGTTTCTCGAGTGTTTTCCGGCTGCAGCAAAGCCGACGACAGACAGTATGGCGCCGAGCGTCGGGCCGTTGAGATCTCCGCGGACAAGCAGTACATAGCCGGTGGAGATCACGCCCGTCAGACTCATGCTCACGAGCGTCGGTCCGAGGCCGCAGGTACCGATGAAATCCGAAGGTGCCTGCCCGGTCTGCTTCATGATCTGACCCACTCCGGCCAGTGCGCGTGGGTCGAGGAAGAACCCGACGGCAGCCAGCGAAACAAAGCTGGTGAGCAGGAGGGCCGCCAGCGGCAGGTTGTTTCCCGTGGTCCAGATGAAGACGGGCTCCGGGACGAATCCGTACGAACGGTAGAGCGCGACGACGAGCGCGCCGATGATGCCTGCCGTGAAGCCCATGTTGTAGAGGCTGTAGCCTTCATGCGCCTTGAACAATCTCGCGGCGACGGGGGCCAGGATGAATCCGATGACAAGGCAGGTGGCCGCAGCGAGTGGAAGACTGACTGGGCGTGACAGGTAGGTGCTGAATGCGACTTCCGAAAAGATCGGTGCCAGTGCCGCGCCGAAAAAGGCGGTGTTGATATGGGTCGCGAAGCGCTCGCGCTTGAACTTCGCGTAGAGCAGCACGCCGGCGACGATGAACCAGACGTTCAGGATGTTCTTGCCGAACAGTCCGAAGCCGAGCACGAGAAACAGCGCCGCCACGGCGGATCCGTTCATGGTGGCGCCCGCGCGCCAGTACACGAGGCAACTCATCAGCGTCAGAAGTCCGGCGTTGACGAGCGCCGCCCCGATGCCGCCCACGCCCATGTAGTCGGTGGTCAACGTGTCGCGGGAAACCACGATCTCCACCAGCCCGGACAGGATGCGGTCAGGAGAGTCGAAGGCGAAGCCTGCGGCCACGAATGCAGCGGCGTACAGCGCGACGATGCAAAGTACACGCTCGCCCGCATGGTGAATGGGTGGAGCGGTCACCGCATTCATGTCTTGGAAAGGTGGCGGCTCCGACCCTCCTCCGGCGTGGTCGCTTCGGCGGGTGGGATCGGGATCAGGGACTTGAAGCCATACTGGCCGATCAGCATCGCCCAGGTGACGACGACGAAGGTGGAAGTGAGAACCGGCATTCCGATCGGCGCCAGGAAGATCGCCACCGAAGCCCACAGCCAGGTGCTGACGATCATGCCGAAAACTGCGTAGATGAAACTGCGCGTCGTCAGCACTAGAAAGAATCCACCGAGCGCGATGCCGGTCAGCGCCGCGTTGTAGCCGTAGAGGCCGTCCCGGATGGCTCCCTCAGGTGCGCCGAAGGCCATCGCGACGATCTCGGCGACAACGGCACCCGTCAGGGCCATGAAAGCACTGATGCGCGAGTTGATCGCAATGCCCACGAGGATCAGGTAGCCGGCGATCCAGTTGTCCTGGAAGAAGATCTGGCCGATGGCATTGCCGACGCCCATGTACCAGGTCGGCAGCACGTAGGCAGTGACGAGTTCGTACTGGTCAGGCGAAACCGGCTTGCTCAGAGGCCCGGCCTCGATGCTGCTGAACCTCAGCACCGCGAACAGGAAGAGCCAGCCCACAAGAACGAATGGCATCGTGAGGGCTGCGACCTTGTACGGCGCCAGAAGGGTCGAGATGCTGGAAAACACGATCGACGTCATGGCGGCCGCGAAGACGAGGTAGATGAACATGTGCGCGGAAGGCAGGCTGCCACGCCTGAAGTCCTCGCTGGTGAACGCGACCAACGCAACGCCGACCAGCGCCCCGTTGAATCCGAACAAGCCGTTCCTGATCAGGCTTCTGTCCGCCAGGAGGATGCAAGCGGTCGCGGTTCCGGTGATGACTCCGACGACGAGGATGAGGCCATAGATCCACGAGTTGTAGACGATGGCCGCCAGGATGATGAGACCGGAAAGCGGATTGTTCTGAAAGACCACCTGACCGATGCCGCGCAAGGACCAGTCCACAAACCCCAACGTCGAATGCTCCTGAAACCTGTTGAGATTCATGATGGTTTATAGTGAGGTTGGCCGGTGTCCAGTAGGTACAAGTTCTCAAGATGCAAAGAACGCACTGAGCGCAAACCCGTCGAGATCGCTATCGCTTTTTGCTCAGGTGGACAGACTTTGCCGCGATCTGTCCGTGCGGACCTCGCCAAGTTTCATCGACCACCCAGCGAGGATTTGTTGAAGATTTTCCCCTCCAGGGGATTGGATTTCCCTGCGAGGCAGGCACCTGAATCTCTTGGGGCATTCATAGTCAGCTCGATCTGGCAGAGGCGCACGCACCACCCTGAGACCTTCCGCATCGGCTTCAGTGCAAAACACCTGGGTCCAAGGAGTCCCCGGCGGAAAATGGGACACCCAATCCGTGTTGCTCTTGATCCAGATTCCACACACGGTGCCTAGGCGTCCTCTCCAAGTCGCTGGACAGACAAAGATACCGACGTCCCCGGGTTTCAGCTGCGCCAGATGCGAGGGGTAGTCATAGAGCGCTACCCAATCAATGCTTTCACGCATCGTTCGAAGACTCACTCGCCTGGCTCGGTGCCGCGCGTCTCACCATCCTTGCCACTGTTGCTGCTGCCTGCCACCGCGAATGTTCCCTGCGATACCGCCGGCGACGCCCCCGATCGCCGCACCGGTCCAGGCGTCACCCCCTGAGATCGCCGCGATACCCGCGCCAGCCCCCGCGCCGATGGCCGCACCGCTCATCGTGCCCTGCTGTTGCGGCGTCATGTCGGTGCAACCAGCCATGATGGTCGCGGCCGCGATGATCGTCGTCCAACCGAGTAGCTTCATGATGACGCTCCTTCACTTGTTCTTTTGCAAGCCAGGCATGGCCATTTCCAACCAGATGATGTCCAGCACCGGCCTCTTCAGCTTGGTGGGATTCGCCGCATACCAGCGGTCGACCCCCTCGCGCACGCCGTCAAGGGTCTGGCCCTGCATGCCCTTGGCCAGACGCGGTACGAAGCTCTGCGCATCCGTCGGCGGATTCGATGCGTGATAGGCGGTCTGCACCTGCACCATGTTGGCCAAGCCGATGAGGTACGCCTTCTTGACCGCCTCGCTCGAGGTCCTCCATTGCTCGCCGGTGACTATGGGTACTTCGGCAGCCTTCGTGTTTCCCGCCGCGACGGCTAGCGCAATGGAAGCCGTCAACATCGCCATGCGGATCGTCTGGAGTTTCAGTTCCATCACGTTCTCCATTGAAGTTTCGCGCGAGCTTCAGTTTGCCGGCGCGGGCACCGGCGTTTCCGTGCGTCGGATCTTTCCGCCGCCTAGGACACTGCCCCGGATGGTGGTATTGCCCGTGCCTTGCACCCGTTTCACGCAGGCTTCACGCGCTTCAACGGGTTGGCGTTGGCACCGAGCAAGGGCATTTTCATCATAGCCACCTGTACTGGTCAACTGGCCCTGACGCTTTGCCTCCTGCGCCGCCGCTGCTTCACGCAGGCAAGCGGTGCGATCCACCCGCGGATCGCTGCATTTCTCAAGAGCACTATCGGTCGCAGCAACCGAGGCACTGACTAAGCCCGCTAGTGAAACTGCTGCCAGCAGAGTTCTCACCGCCGAACGAAAACGCTTGTCCATTGATCACTCCTTGTTGATAGAACTACTATCGCCGCGAATGATTTGGCTTAACCAAAGAGCGCAACTCATTGATAGAACTACTATCAGTACCCAAGAAGAAGGCCGGCTTATAAAGTGCGACTCATTGGAAGACCGAAATGAGACATAGTCTCAGGCCAAACAGTCCTAGCGGCAAGTCATTTGTCCGCGTTGCGTCTGTTGCCAATCAGATGCTTAATGCCGACGAAAAGAACACTGAACTCGAAGTCCATGCAGATTTCGCTGCAAATGGCTCATCGGCCACGTCCTAAGTACTAATAAGAGGAGACGGAGGATGGTTCATCGCCTTGCGCGTTGCAGATCTCGCGCGCAACCTCTTTCGAGTTGGCGAGCAGCAGCACAGACATTCTTTCTGACGATGGCCGTGCTAGCTTCAAACATCGCTGTCGCCGCCGATCTTGATCTCGCGCGCGCCGAACAACTGGTGCGTGAAGGGCAAGTATCAGGAAGCGTACGACTTGCTCTCGCCGTTCGAGAACGCGAGTGCGACCGGGAGCGACGGTTCCTTCACCTATCTGCTGGGCCGCGCCGCACTGGGTACGCTGCGCGCTGAAAAGGCCAAGGCTCTGTTCGAGCGCAGTCTCGCGACACGACCGGACAACGTCGCCGCGCATCTCGCGCTCGGCCGTGCCTACTTCGCGCTCGGGCAGTACGCCGAGGCGAAGATCGAGTTCGAGACGGTGCTGCGCTTCGACAACCTGCCGCCCGACGTCCTGTCACAGGTCGAGATCTACGACCAGGCAGCGCGACAGTCGCTCGAGGAAGGCAGGGCGCTGACGTACTTCGGCTATGCGGAAACTGGCATCGGCCGCTACAGAGTGAACTCGACGCGCGGCACGGACGCATTCGGCGGCGGGGATCGGCGCGACACCTTCTACAACGCCCGCGTGGGCGGCGGCGCGAACTACGCGCTACAGAACGGCTACTCGATCGATGCGAACCTCGACTACCGGTTCAGGTACTACGACAACTCCGAGAGCCGGGACGACTCCGACCTGCGCTGGAGCCTCGCAGGCAGCAGGGCACTGGGCGAGAACAACATAGCGGCCGGCTTCAGGGGCAGGACGAGCTACCGCGGCAACAGCGACTACCGCAACGACGTCTCCATCTTCACCGACTACCGGATGCGCTACGACCCCGACAACCAGTTCACGCTGGGCGCGGATGTGCGGCGGCGCAGATACCCCGAAGGCAATCTGCGCGACAGAAGCCGCACCACGGCCCAGGTCTCTGCCGGCTGGGTGAGGTCGTTCATGGATGGCAAGGGCAGCTTTGCCGTCACGGGGCACGCCGGGCAGAACTACGCGACGAGCCGGCCCGACGGCGACTCCGATGTGTACGGCGCGACTGTCTCCCTCGATTTCACGGTGAAAAACAAGCTGAGCTGGGGCACCTTCGCGTGGTGGGAGCGGGACTCCTTCAACTCCGACAACGTTCACTTTCATCCCGATACGCTCGACAACACTGTCATCCTGCGGCGCAGGGACAACCTCTACGAAGTCGGCGCCTACCTGGTCTGGGAATTCGTGCCGACCTGCACGCTGCGCCCGGAGATTCTCTGGATTCGGGACCAGAGCAATTCGGTGGGCTTCAACTACAGCTCGACCGAGGTGTGGGTCAACGTGCGCAAGGCCTTCTGAGCGTCGCCCGGGTGGCGCCCGATGTGCCCCTTGGTGCTATTGACAAAGAGTGGTGTGCCCCCAATGCTCGTTCGGGCTACAGGCACGACAGCGAAGCTGGCCACGCCGCCAACACTGCACATGGATTCGGCCGCGCCCACTTCACTTCAGCATGACAGCACGTGACAGCCGAGAGAGTTTTCGTGACTGTGCCACCCACCCATCGTTCACCGGGAAACACAAGGAGTGCAATGGCTTCGAAAGAACAAAAAGCGTCGCGAATGCAGTTCACCGCGATGGTGGTGGGCGGCATGGTCGGCCCAGCGCGAGCGAACCCAGTGGGACAGCGGCGCGAACCTTGTGTGCGCCTCGCCGGGCGTGGTTTATGCGTACGACCGCAACACCTACACCAACACGCTGCTGCGCAAGCGGGGCATCGAGGTGGCGACCATCTTTTGCTCCGAACTCGGCCGCGGCCGAAGGTGGCCATTGCATGACCTTGCCCGATCGTCCGGGACCCGGTGGATTCCCTAAGTAGTGCGTTGATCAGCTTTTCAAGGAAAACCAATGAGCAATTTCTGGGATCTCATACAACTACTCTTCTCGACCTTTGTCCTCATCGTTTATCTTCTGATTCTGTTCCAGATCATCGGGGATCTCTTTCGAGATTCTGAGTTGGGAGGCGGATTCAAGGTGTTGTGGATGGTCAGCCTCATCTTCATTCCGGGCCTCACAGCGATCGTCTATATCGTCACTCGCGGCCGTGGGATGGCGGAACGGCAGCGCGCCAGCTTGCAGCGGGCAAAGGCAGACACTGACTCTTACATCCGGCAGATTTCGGCCAAATCTCCAGCCGAGCAGATTGCGGAAGCAAAGTCGCTTCTTGACGCTGGCACCATCAACCCGGACGAGTTTGCAAGCTTGAAGGCGAAGGCGCTGGCTTGAAGGCTGGCGCAGTGCGTACTTGATCAACCCTGTTAATTGCACCAGAAAGAACTTCCTTCCGAGGTGCCCTGGTTCGAAGCGTCACCTCTTTCGGCCAATTCAGCAGGATCCATTGTGGAAACCGACGCACCAACCAGACCAACGCTTTCTCTGACCGAAGCCATCATTCCGGTCGCCAGCTTGATTTTTCTAGTGGGGCTTTCCTACTTCCTTTTCGGCGATGCAGGTGCGGGCGGGCCGAACCAGGTGGCACTCATGGTGGCGACGATGGTGGCCGCCGTGATCGGCCTGCGTCATGGCCTCACACTCGAGGAAATGCGCGAAGCGGCCATCGCGAGCGTGAGCTCGGGCCTTGGAGCCATCTTCATCCTGCTCGCGGTCGGCGCGCTGGTTGGCACTTGGGCCATGAGCGGCACGATCGCCGCTATGGTGTACTACGGTCTGCAACTGCTCAGTCCCAACTACTTCTACGCCACTGCGCTGCTGATCTGCAGCTTCATTTCCTTCAGCATCGGCAGTTCGTGGACGACGGTAGGCACGATCGGCATCGGCCTCATGGGCATCTCGCAAAACATGGAAATGAATCCTGCCATCACGGCAGGGGCCGTTATCTCGGGCGCCTACTTCGGTGACAAGTCTTCACCGCTTTCGGACTCGGCCAACCTTGCCGCTGCCGCGGCTGGCGTCGATCTGTACAAACATATCCGAGAGACCCTATTGACTTCGCTGGTGGCGCTCGTCATTTCATTGCTGGTCTTCTATCAGCTGGGACGTCCGGGTGAGTTCGACGCGAGCCAGAAGATGGCTCTGCTCAAGAGCACTTTCAACATCTCGTTGGTCCTGTTCATCCCGCTCGCAACCGTGATCGTCCTTGCGCTATGCAAGGTTCCGGCCTTCACATCGATCTTTATCGGCGCGCTCGTCGCCGCCGGTCTGGCAGTTTTTGTCGCACCTGAACGCGTCATTGCCTTCGCACAACCGCGAGAAGGCGTTCCTGGCGCACTCGCAATGCTCAAGGGCATGTGGCTGGCCCTGGCGAGCGGCTACAGATCCTCGACCGGGGTTCCTACCATCGACCTGCTGGTGACACGCGGCGGCATGGAAAGCATGATGAGCACGATCTGGCTCATCATCACCGCGCTCGCGTTCGGCGGCGTCGTCGAAAGGTGCGGAGTACTGGAGCGGCTGACGACGCCCATCCTCGCGCGGGCGAAAAGCACCGGGGCATTGGTCGCTGCGCTCGCGGCCGCCATCATTGGTACCGCCATCGCCACTGCCGATCAGTACATGGCCGTGATGTTGCCGGGACGGTCCTTCAAGAATGCCTTCGAAAGACGCGGCCTCGCGCCGGTGGTACTGTCACGCACCATCGGCGATGTGGCGACGCCCACTTCCGCACTGATTCCTTGGAACAGCTGCGGCGCCTACATGGCAGCCACCCTTGGGGTCGCCACCCTCAGCTACGCGCCCTTTGCGATTTTCTGCATCGCGAGCCCGGTCATCGCTATCGTAATGGCCTACTGCGGCATCCGCATGCCACGTGTTGCCGCGCAACAGGCACCGTCGGGCTAACGCAGGTCCGGCGAATAAGTGCCGAACGCGAGATGCCACGATGGCGCGGCCTGGAAGCCCGATCGCCCCGAAAAGGAACATGGCCTGACTGAACCGGACCAGTGCCACGCTCATCTGCGATGCCAACTTCGGCCCGATGACGGATGATCCCGACTTGCGACGGCCATGGCCGCGGGGTGCCGGCGCCTGCAGCGGATGGTTTTTTTGCTTGGGGCGGGTGATGGCTGACGGGCAATTGACGGGCCCGACCGCACTTTCGAGTCGGCTCTCGCGATCGCTTCGCCGGGAGGGGCATCGTGTTCACGTTTGCGAGAATCTCGACGCATTCGCGACCGAAGAAGTGAAAATGAGTCCCGAGGGCGGCCGCGTGCTTGTCGACATCGATGTCCGCGAAAACCTGAACGTGCCGCCCGGCATCCTGGCGCGCGCGGACCAGCAGATTGCACCGGTGGCGCAGGCACTTGCGACGCGAACCGGCTGCACATCGTCAATGCGCGTCTTGATGTTCGTCGCCATGAGGTATAGCGAGCTCTCCGCAGTGAATCCCAGCAACGAAGTTCGCCTTTCGAGGGAGGGTGTGGGATTTTTCCCCTGGGGAAATGGCGTCATTTGCTCAGATTTGAGTTGGCGCATTCTTCGACTAAAAGCTGGAGGGCGCAGCGTTGCGCGCGGCGCCGGAAGGGCCGCGATCGGCAGTGGCATCGCTGAGGTCCTAGCCAAAATTCACAGAGACGAAGGAGTCGCAGATGATTCATCGGTTGTTGGATTTCCGAAAGCTCTTTACGGTTGCAGTTGGGGGAGTCGTGCTCTGTGCCGCTCAGGCCGCAAACTCGACGGAGTTCTCCGCTCTTGTGGTCGGTCACCCATTGGTCGATGGCACGCTCAACTTTGGGACCTACTCAGTCAGATTGCCGGCAGGCTCTTGGATGGCTGGCGGATTGGCGACGTCCACCTCCAATGAAACTGGAGGCTCCAAACCACTGTCTTTTAAGACCCAGAGAGTTGTCCTTGTCCGAATAGATGACAAGCGAGTCACTGGCCTGATTCACATCAGTTCGCTCGCTGAACGCAATCCGGGCAGGCAGCAGTGGCTGATTGACGACCCTTGCAAGTCAGGGTCGCTGAAAGACGCCCTCTTCAGGGAGGACCTGAGCACGCGTATGTTCATGCCCGCTTGTGTCGGGATGGCCCGGACCGTCGAAACAAGCACCTGGGGTAACGCTTCACCCGAGTACCGGGAGGCGAAGGACTGGCTTTCGCGCAGTGAAGTTGAACTGCCAACGCGGCTTTTCAGGGGGCCGTTTACAAGTACGACCTGGGAAATGTTTTGAACTTCTGGTTCTTTGCACCTGTACCCCCTGAGCCATTCGACGAAGCGCCCAAGTATCTGCAATTCATGGCATGGTTGAGGTCAAACGCCATCAAGATTTCGGAAGACGCTTCCAAGGGAACTGTGGAACTAAGCCCCTTCAATCCATGACCCTCCCTGAGGGTCTGGAGAGAAGCCCGTCCGCCCCTCTCTCCAAGGAAGCATTGATTCATTCGGCATCATCGAACGACCTCTTCGGAGTGAGGGGAATGTCTGCAGTGGGCTGCGGATTCAACCGGTCGATGCAACACACTGAAAACTGCCGTAGGCAGAAGGATGTTGCAGATGAAGTATCGAACGCGGACCTACTACACGGACAGCCAGAAGGCGCTCATGTGGGAGCGCTGGAAGCAAGGTCAGACCCTCCCCCAGATCGCCAGGATGTTCGATCGACACCATGGGTCGATACGCCAGATCCCTGGCCGAAACAGGCGGCATACGGCCGCCGGAGCGCCGCCGTTCCAGCCTTGCGCTGCCCTTGGCCGAGCGAGAGGAGATCTCGCGGGCTGTGGTGGCTGGCTTTTCGATCCGCGCGATTGCCACGATTCTCGGACGTGCGCCCTCGACCGTCAGCCGAGAGATCAAGCGCAATGGTGGACAGGAACGCTATCGGGCGAGCCAGGCCGATCAGGCAGCCAGGGATCGTGCCCATCGCCCCAAGCGCTGCAAGCTGGCTCAGAACCGAGCCTTGGACCCTTGGCAGCGCGGCACCAACGAGAATACGAACGGGTTGCTGAGGCAGTACCTTCCCAAGGGCATTGACGTCTCGACCTACTCACAGGCCAAGCTCAATGCAGTGGCACGCAGGTTGAACGAGCGCCCCAGGAAGACTCTCGACTTCCAAACACCGGCTGAGATGTTCAGCCAGATCGTTGCATCGACAGTTGAATCCGCACCGGAACTTGACCTTCGCCGAATCATTGAAGAAATCTGAGTCGCGACGGTGGCCCATTCTTGCCATTTTCGCTTGTGCGTGAATGAAGTCTCAAGCGGGTGGCTCAACTTCAGGCGCCGCGGGACCGGAGGCGTCGCCCATCGGTGTTACGGATCATTTACCGCTTACCGAGAATCCGAGAACGATACCAATTCCAGCTTGCGAGTGCCTTGTGGCCCGTCGGGTCCGGTAAGGCTCAAGTTGCCTTTCACCCAGATTCCAAGAGAGGGATCGTGCCAGATCGACATCTCAAGGCCACGGGATCTTTGCATTGAATCTCGAATGCCTTGAAAACGCCGGCCGGCACCTTTGCCTCGCCGTATCCACGGACGCCGCACGTTACATCGAACGCCATCGCCTTGCCTGCTGCGTCCGTCAGGAGATGGGAATGCGTCCAGGACTTGTCGACTTCGAGTGGATAGGCAAAGTTCAGCGGCGGGGCCCATTGGGCAAGCGCGTTGCCATGGGCGCCAAGGTGAGCCACCCAGCCGCCGTTCGCATCGGCCAGTATCGTTTCGCGCTCCGACTCGAAGGCGATGACTGACGATCCCTTCCACTCGCGCTCGCTCACCTTGAAGCTCACGTTCTCCGGCGTGTTGCCAAAGACCCCGCTGTTGCGCCGCGACTCCATCCACGGCGGCGCAACATATCGCTCGATGACAGGATTCTCGAAGGCCTTGCTCTCAGCCGCCATGGCCAGCAAGACCGGGGCAAACAGGGTGGCCGCTGTCACTGTTGTGGAAGTCATGGCGAGCTCCTTTCCGAAGGTGTCTTCAGTCTAGGAAGCCCGCTGGCTGGCGTTCTAAATCCGCGCTAAATTCGCGCCAAACCCCTGGAGGGCGTCATGGCGCAAGCGCAATTCAACTTCGGTGCGTTTCAGCTTCAACCCGCTGAGCGTCGTTTGCTTCGCGATGGCGCCGAGGTCGCTGTGACCGGGCGGGCGCTCGACGTCTTGTGCTTGCTCGTGCGCAAGGCCGGCGACGTGGTCACCAAAGAGGAACTGCACGCCACGGTGTGGGGCGGACTGGTCGTGGAAGAGGCGAACCTGCATGTGCAGGTATCGCAACTGCGCAAGGTGCTGGGCAACGACGCCATCGCCACCGTTCCCCGGCTCGGCTACCGCTTCGTGGGCCCGGTCGGTTCCGACCTTGTTCCCAGCCGTGCGCCCGGCAGCCACAGTCGCCGGCTTTCGATCATCGTGCTGCCCTTTGCCGAGCCGCGAGCCGCGAGCAGCGCCGGGCCAGGAATACTTTGCCGACTGGATCACGGATGACATCACGACGACGCTGTCCAAGATCCCCGAGAGCACGATCATCAGCAACTGGACTGCGCTGGCCTACAAGAACGAGACCTTTGACGTCGCGACCGTCGCGCGCGACCTTGGCGTTCGCTACGTCCTTCAAGGCCGCCTGGATCGCGGGGTAGACGACCTGGAACTCAATGCCCGCCTGTCAGATGCCGAAACCGGCACGGTGCTCTGGTCTGACCGCATCACCGTTTCGATCACCGACCTGCGACAGCTGTGCCACGAGGTGGTCGAGCGGCTGGCGGGCGCATTGGATCTGACCTTGCGCCAGGAAGAGGCCGAGCGCAGCATGCCGGTCGACGCCGAGCGGCCCGAGTTCATGGATCTCGTGATGCGGGCCCGCTGCGTGTCGTACAAGAATTGGACGCGCCGGCACTACGAGCAATCGGCAGCGTTGTTCGAGCGGGCATTGCGCATGGCGCCCGACAGCGTCATCGCGCTGTGCTGGCGGGCGGAGTCACGCTTGATCCTCAACGCCTGGCCTGGTCCCGGCATCGAGGACGTGCTCGCCGAATGCGAACGAGATCTCGCGCACGCGCTGTCGCTGGACGCCTGGAACGGCCATGTGCACCATGCGTTCTCGGTGTTGCGCCAGCAACAGTACCGTCTCGACGAAGCCCTGGAATTCAATCGCCGTGCAAGAGAGCTGTGGCCCAGTTGCGTTCACACGCTGGTGTGGCGCGCGGTGCTGCGGATCTACAGTGGGCGCGCCGACCTGGCGATCGACGACGCCCAGCACGCATTGACGTTGTCCCCGAGAGACCCCCACCAATGGACGATGTACCTTCACCTCGGACACGCTGCGATCATGCTGGGCGAGTACGCACGCGCGCTGCCATGGCTCGAGCATTCCCAGATGCTGTCGCCCTATTGGGCCACGACGCTCATGCGCGCCGCGGCGCACGCCGGGCTTCGCAATGTCGAAGAAGCGCGCCTGCTCTTGCAACAAGCCGGCCCCGAAAGCGCCGAATTCATGCGTTGGGCACGGCTGAGCAGGCATCCGATGTATCTGAAGCAGCAGTCCGACCATTTCATTGGACCTCTTGTGAAGTGTGGGTTGCTTCCAGAAGAACCGCACAAGGCCGAAGATGCTGCTGGCTCTGTGGCCATGCTCGATGAGTAAGGGCGATGGACTGCCGAGGTCGGGCCGTCGAATGCGGTCTGCGCTTGTGAAGGTTCTGCTGCAAATCCCTAACCGCGTTGACGCGGGCATCGGCGAGCATCCTCATCCCAAGGTACTGCAGACATAGCCCGTGGGCCTGCACGCGGGCGAGCGTGCAATCGCAATATCGAATGGCCGCAATCTGGGATACCAAGTAGGAGTCTGGGCCCTCTGCAGTCTTCCGAGCAACGATCCGCGAAGTCCGCTTCGCAAGACCTGAGCGCGTTCAACCTCGTGACGCTTCGCCGTGGATCCACTCCAAAAAGGCCTTTACTGATGGTCGCTTGGCGTGCCGCGGTGGATACACAGCGAAGTGCGCCTTGACTTTGACGGCTTGATCGAGCCCGAACAGGGGCTTGAGCTTGCGCTCGGCGATGTGCCCTGCAGCGATCGTTGTGCTTTCAAGCGCGACGCCGAGGCCTTGGGTCGCCGCATCGAGCGACATCTGCGCCCGATCGAAACGTACGGCGAACCAGTCCGGCGCGCGCTTGTCGCTGAACTGTCCGAACCAATCCGACCACTGCACCACGCTGACGTTGCTCTGGATCAACTTGACGGACGAGAGCTGCTCGATGCGCTTCAAGCCATGCTGCCGGATGAACGCGGGGCTGGCGAGCGGCACGATGCGTTCCTCGAACAGGGGCTCTACCACCAGGTCAGGCCAGTTCGGAATCCCGTAGCGGATGTCGATGTCGGACTGACCGAGGGCGAAATCGCTGGGTGTGTGCGCCGCTGACAGATTCAGCGCGATGTCCGGGTAGGCCTGCGCGAAGCCACGCAGCCGCGACATCAACCAGAGGCTCGCGATGCTTGGCGCCGAATGCACATACAAGCTGTTGCTCACGCCTTGGCGCAGATCGTCGGTCGCCGATGCGATCGCCAGCAACGCGCCCCCGACTTTCGACAGGTACATCTCGCCCGCAACGCTGAGCCGTACGCCGTGCGCGCTGCGCTCGAACAACCTCACGCCGAGATGCGCTTCAAGACGCGACACCTGATGACTGATCGCTGAGGCGGTGAGATGGAGCTCGGATGCTGCAAGGGCAAAGCTTCGTCGACGCGCTACCGCTTCGAAGGCCTGCAAGTTCGTCACGGCGGGCAATGTGGACATAGGGTCAACCCGGTCGTTGGATGATGAAGCGTCATCTTAGGCTGAAAAGACATCGCTTGTCGTCATCCTCGCAGCGGACGACCATTCGTCCCATGCAGCAAATCCACCTCTTGCTGCAACGGTCATCCGGCAACAAAAGCGCTGTCGGGGCCGCATCGGATTCACACCACTCTGGAGACAGATCCATGCTACTCAAGGACAAAGTTGTCGTTATCACCGGCGGTGCCGGTCTCAATGGTCTCGGGTTTGCCACGGCGCGCCTGATGGCCGCCCACGGAGCCCGGGTTGCCGTGCTCGACCTGGAGCGCGCCGACCCTGCGGCGGCGGCCGCCCAACTGGGCCCCGACCATCTCGGAATCGTTGCCGACGTGACCGACAAGGCGTCGTGCGATGCGGCGGCAGCGGCGGTGCTGAAAGCATTCGGTCGCATCGATGCACTCGTCAATAACGCAGGCATCACGCAACCGGTCAAGACGCTCGAGATCAGCGGTGCGGACTACGACCGCATCCTCGACGTCAGCCTGCGCGGCACGCTGTACATGTCGCAGGCAATCTTGCCCGCCATGCAGAAGCAGGGCGGCGGATCGATCGTTTGCATTTCGTCGGTCTCGGCGCAGCGCGGCGGCGGCATTCTGGGCGGTCCGCACTACTCGGCGGCGAAGGCCGGTGTCCTTGGGCTGGCGCGCGCCATGGCGCGGGAATTCGGGCCTGAGGGCATCCGCATCAACAGCATCACGCCCGGCCTGATCGGCACCGACATCATCAAGGGCAAGCTCACCGACGAGAAGAAGGCCGAGATCGCCGAGACGATCCCGCTGGCCCGCCTGGGTCGCGCCGAAGACATAGCCGGCGCCTGCGTGTTCCTCGCCAGTGATCTGTCGTTGTACTGCACCGGCATCACGCTCGACGTCAATGGCGGCATGTTGATCCATTGAGCCAGCGCTTCTCTTTCATTTCGACAACCAGGAGACAGACATGACCGAGCCCAAGCTCACCCCCAAGTTCAACCGTCGGCAGCTGCTGGCCGCGGGTGCGGCACTGCCGCTGTTCTCGATCGTCACGCGCCGAGCGGATGCAGCCGAGTTCGAACTCAAGTACGCCACCGGCCAGGACCCGACCCACCCGGTCAATCTGCGCGCCAAGGAAGCTCACGACCGCATCCGCGAAGCAACGTCGGGTCGCGTCAACATCAAGCTCTTCCCGGCCAATCAACTTGGCAGCGACACGGACCTGCTCACGCAAGTGCGCAACGGCTCGGTCGAATTCTTCAATCTGTCCTCGCTGATCCTGTCGACCTTCGTTCCAGTCTCGGGCATCACAAGCGTCGGGTTTGCCTTCAAGAACTACGACGACGTGTGGAAGGCGATGGACGGCGATCTGGGCAACCATATTCGCGCCGAGATCGCAAAGACACCCATCTTTACCGTCTCGAAGATCTGGGACAACGGCTTCCGCCACGTCACCTCCTCCGGGCGCGAGATCAAGTCCGCAGCCGATCTGAAGGGCTTCAAGGTACGAGTGCCTGCGGCACCTCCGCTGACCTCCCTGTTCAAGTCGCTCGATGCTGCACCGTCGCCCATCAACTTCAACGAGGTCTACACCGCCCTGCAGACGAAGGTGGTGGAAGGCCAGGAGAACCCGCTCGCCATCATTGCCACCGCGCGGCTCTACGAAGTCCAGAAGACCTGCAGCCTGACCGGCCATGTCTGGGACGGCTACTGGGTTCTCGGCAACAAACGCGCCTTTCAAAAGCTGCCGCCGGACGTCCAGCAGATCATCACGCGAGAGCTCGACAAGTCCGCGACTGATCAGCGAGCCGATGTTGCCAAGCTCAACACCAGCTTGATGACCGATCTCAAGACCAAGGGCATCACGTTCATCGACGTGCAGCAAGAAGACTTCCGCAAGAAGCTGGCCAGCACGGGCTTCTACGGCGAGTGGAAGACGAAGTACGGCGCAGCGCCATGGGATCTGCTGGAGAAGGTCTCCGGCAAGCTCGGCTGACAGACAGCCACTCGCTCGCCCGGTGGTCTCCGGGGCGAGCGCTCCGTTCAATGAATTGTGTGACTGGTGAGCCGCGCCATTGCGGAGGCCGGCGGCCACCTGTCGCGTGAAAGAAACCCATGAACATCTCTAGTGACGAGCCCGGCGCTGCCGGGACCATGGATCAAATAGGCCGGCGTGAGCCGATCGCATGGCTCGAGACCTTGAACAAGGCCCTGGCCACGCTGGTTGAAGTCCCCGCCGCACTGCTGGTGCTGGCCGAGGTTGTCGTTCTGCTGATGGGGGTGACGAGCCGATACGTCTTGCACGAGCCTCTCGTGTGGTCTGACGAGTTGGCGTCGATCCTGTTCCTCTGGCTGGCAATGCTCGGATCGATCGTGGCCTTGCAGCGAGGCGAGCACATGCGCATGACGGCGATCGTCGGAAAGCTTGATTCACGAAAGCGTGCCTTCCTGGATCTGATCGCGATCGCTGCGGCCATCGCCTTCCTCGGGCTTGTCCTCCACCCCGCCTATGAGTTCGCGCAGGACGAGGTCTTCGTCACAACGCCGGCGATGGGCATCCCGAACTCGTGGCGGGCTTCGGCGCTGCCCGTCGGGCTGGGATTGATGCTGCTGGTCGGATTGATGCAGATCTTTCGCCTTGGCCGAATGAAGGACGCCTTGCTGGCACTGGGCTTGGTCGCGCTCGTTGGCGGAGCGATGGCTCTGGTGGGGCCGCTGTTCACGTCCCTCGGAAACTGGAATCTTTTCCTCTTCTTCGTGCTCGGCGTTGGCGCCATGGTGTTGCTTGGCTTGCCGATTGCGTTCTCGTTCGGTTTGGCAACCTTCGGCTACATCGCGCTGACGACCACCACGCCTACGGTGGTGGTCATCGGCCGGATGGACGAAGGCATGAGCCATCTCATCCTGCTCGCCGTGCCGCTGTTCGTCCTGCTGGGCCTGCTCATCGAAATGACCGGCATTGCGCGCGCCATGGTCAACTTCCTGGCCAGCCTGCTGGGACACGTCCGCGGCGGACTCTCGTACGTCCTGATCGGAGCCATGTATTTGGTCTCCGGTATCTCGGGGTCCAAAGCCGCCGACATGGCCGCTGTGGCACCGGCACTGTTTCCCGAAATGCGCAAGCGAGGTGCAAAGCCTGGCGATCTGGTTGCCTTGCTTTCCGCGACGGGCGCACAGACGGAAACGATTCCACCGTCACTGGTTCTCATCACGATCGGCTCCGCGACGGGTGTCTCGATCGCGGCATTGTTCACCGGTGGCCTGCTGCCTGGATTGGTGGTGGGATTGACGTTGGGCGCACTCGTGTGGTGGCGCTATCGGGGTGAGGACCTGTCGGGCGTTCGCAAGGCGAGCGGCCGCGAGATCGCCAAGTCCTTCCTGATCTCGATCCCCGCGCTTGCGCTTCCCGTCGTCATCCGTGCAGCGGTGGTCGAGGGCGTCGCCACCGCGACCGAGGTGTCCACCATCGGCATCGTCTACGCGGTCCTCGCCGGGCTTCTCATCTACCGGCAATTCGACTGGAAGCGGATCTATCCGATGCTGGTGAGTACCGCGTCGCTGTCCGGTTCGATCCTGTTCATCATCGGTGCCGCCACCGGCATGGCCTGGGCACTGACCCAGTCCGGCTTCTCGACCGCACTGGCCGACGCGATGAAGGCGTTGCCGGGCGGCGCGATCACCTTCATGGCGGTATCGGTGGTGGCTTTCATCATCCTCGGCTCGGTGCTCGAGGGCATTCCTGCCATTGTCCTGCTGGGCCCGCTGCTGTTTCCCATCGCGCGCCAGGTCGGCATCCATGAAGTGCACTACGCGATGGTCGTGACCCTCGCGATGGGCATCGGCCTCTTCGCGCCGCCTTTCGGGGTCGGGTACTACGCGGCCTGCGCGATCAGCCGGATCCATCCGAACGAGGGCATGAAGCCGATCGTCGGCTACATGGTGGCCTTGTTCCTCGGAACAGTTCTGGTCGCCGCGATTCCCTGGATCTCGATCGGGTTCCTCTGACAGCACCCAGGAGCCCCGAGCGACCACCACTTTTCACTGGCAGTTCCGTCCCCGACGCGCCGCGCGGAATTGTCCTCCCGTCTCTCACCATCGCGCGCACCCCACTTTGACTCACTCTTGCAGGAGATTTCTATGTCTGATTTATCGACGCTTCAACAAAGCGCCTATCGCATTCGCCGCTACGCACTGCGCATGGGCGAAGTTCAAGGGCAGGGCTACATCGGCCAGGCACTTGGTTGGGCCGACGTCCTCGCAGTGGCCTACAAGCACGCGATGGCCTACGAGCCCAAGGATCCCACGTGGGAGGGCCGCGACCGCTTCCTGCTGTCTCACGGTCACTACGCGATTGCCTTCTACGCGGCGCTGATCGAGGCCGGAATCGTTCCTGAAGAAGAGCTCGAGACGTACGGAAGCGACGACAGCCGCCTGCCGATGTCCGGAATGGCCACCTATACACCGGGCATGGAGATGTCGGGAGGATCGCTCGGGCAAGGGCTCCCGATCGCGGTCGGCATGGCGCTGGGTCTGCGTCTGAAGAAGAGCCACGCGTTTGTCTACAACTCGATGTCCGACGGCGAACTGGACGAGGGATCGACCTGGGAGGCTGCGATGGGGGCCGCCCACCACCACCTGTCCAACCTGATCTGCCTGGTCGACATCAACAACCAGCAGGCTGACGGCCCGTCCGGAAAGATCATGGGCTTCGAGCCTCTCGCCGACAAGTGGGCGGCCTTCGGTTGGCACGTGCAGCGCGTCGATGGCAACAACCTGCCGGCCGTCATCGCGGCCTTCGATGCGGCGCGGGCGCTGCATGAGGACAAGCCGCGCGTCATCCTCTTCGACACGTTGATGGGCAAGGGCGTCCCCTTCCTCGAAACCCGCGACAAGAACCACTTCATCCGTGTCGATCCCCCGGAATGGCAGCAGGCCATCGCCCATGTCGACAGCACGCAAACCGAAGGAGCCCTGTAATGAACGCCACGACCGAAAAGAAGCCGAGGCTCACCACCTCGGCGATGATTGCCTCTATCGCCAGCGAGGGCCAGCGCGTCACGGCGGCGCCATTCGGCAAAGCCATGGTCGAACTGGGCCGAGATCGCCCCGAGATCGTCGGCATGACAGCCGACCTCGCCAAGTACACCGACCTGCACCTGTTCGCGAAGGAATATCCCGAGCGATTCTTCCAGATGGGCATGGCCGAGCAGTTGCTGATGGCGGCCGCAGGCGGCATGGCGAAGGAGGGATTCATTCCCTTCGCGACCACCTATGCCGTGTTCGGTACTCGGCGGGCCTACGACTTCGTGCACCAAGTGATTGCCGAAGAGAACCTCAACGTCAAGATCTGCTGTGCGCTGCCGGGGCTGACCACCGGCTATGGGCCGAGCCACCAGGCGACCGAGGACCTGGCGTTGATGCGCAGCATCCCTGGCATGACCATCATCGATCCTTGCGACGCGCTCGATGTCGAACAGGCAGTGCCTCAGATGGCCGACCACCAGGGGCCTGTCTACATGCGACTGCCGCGCGGCAACGTGCCGCTCGTGCTCGACGAGTACGACTACAAGTTCGAACTCGGCAAGGCCAAGCTGATTCGCGATGGCAAGAGCGTGCTCGTGATCGCCAGCGGCTTCATGACCATGCGCTCCCTCGAGGTCGCCCAGCAACTGCAGGCGGACGGTGTCGACGTCGCGGTGCTGCACGTCCCGACGATCAAGCCACTCGACGAGGCGACGATCCTTTCCGAAGTCCGGCGGCTCGGGCGACTCGTGGTCGTGGCGGAGAACCACTCGGTGATCGGCGGCCTGGGTGAAGCGGTTGCTGGCCTCCTGATGCGATCGGGCGTCACGACGACGTTCCGCCAGATCGGCTTGCCGGATGCCTTCCTCGACGCGGGTGCGCTGCCGACACTGCACGACCGCTATGGCATCTCCACGCAGGCGATGAGCCGGCAGATCAAGGGCTGGATCTGAGTCGGATCGCTCGGCGAGACCTCGGCGACCTGAAGGATCGGACATGAACACGAAAACAAAAGTGGGTTTCATCGGGCTGGGGGCGATGGGCCGCGGCGCTGTCGGCAACCTGCTGGCAAATGGCTATGGCGTGGTGGGCTGCGATGTGCGCCCGGACGCGCTCGACTGGCTGCGGGCGCAAGGCGGCGAGCCCGCCAGCTCGCTGGCCGAAATGGCCGGCCAGGTCGATGTCGTCGTGTGTTTCGTGGTCAATTCCCAGCAGACCGAGGCGGTGCTCTTCGGCGACGCCGGACTGGTCGGCAGGCTGCCAGCCGGCGCGGTGTTCATCGCCTGCAGCACGATGGACCCGGGCTACGTTCGAACACTCGACGGCCGGCTCGCCCAGCACTCGATCTCGCTGATCGATGCGCCTGTCACGGGCGGCGCTGTCGGTGCTGAGCGGGGGACGTTGACCATAATGGGCTCGGGCAATCCGGAGGCCTTCGAACTCGCACGCCCGGTGCTCGAGACGTTCGGTGCACGTGTCCATTACCTAGGGGTGGCAGGCTGTGGCGCGCAGATGAAGGTGTTGAATCAACTGCTGTGCGGCGTGCATCTGGCCGCGGCCGGAGAAGCCCTGGCGCTCGCAAAGCGCCAGGGCCTGCCGCTCGATCTGACCCTGGAGATCTTGTGCAGCGGTGCAGCAGGCTCGTGGATGCTGGCGGATCGGGGACCGAGGATGATTGCGGGCCAGTTCGACGACGTCACGTCTGCGGTGGACATCTTCGTGAAAGACATGTCGCTGGTGCTCGACGCGACGCGTGAGTCGCGCTTTCCCGCGGCGCTTGCGCATGCTGCTTACCTGGCCTTCCTCGGCACCGCATCTCGGGGACTGGGCGCGCAGGATGACTCCGCCGTGACGACGCACTACGAGATTGCGGCAAGGACCTCGTAGCCAAGATTCGAAAACGAAGCACCGTGGCACGTTCGATGCTTTAAAAGGACCATTGCGCCGGAACCCGTTCGTGCGGGCTGGCGCGCTGACACGATGCTGGAAACACTGGCCATCACAGGCCCCATTTACCTCGTCATTGCGCTCGGCTTCCTGGCCGGGCGGGCCGGCGTTTTCAGCAAGCTGGACATGCGGGTGCTCGGAACCTACGTGGTCAAGTTTGCGCTCCCTGCACTTGTTTTCACGGCGCTCTCGCAACGCCCGGTCGGCGAGGTCATGAATGGCCGCTACGTGCTGGGCTATGCCGTGGGTTCGCTCGTCGTGATGATGGCTGCCTTTGGTTGGGCGTGGCGCTGGCGGGGGAAGAGCTTCACGTTGAGTGCACTGTGCGGGCTCGGTTGCTCGAGTTCGAATAGCGGATTCATCGGCTATCCCATCGCGATCCTGGTCGCTGGTCCGTCCTCAGCTGCGGTCGGCCTGGCCATGTGCATGCTGGTCGAGAACCTGCTGATGATTCCGCTCACGCTGGTGATGGCGGACAGCGGCCACGCAGGCGCAGGCAGGTGGCATCGCATTCTCATGGAGTCGCTCATCCAACTCTCCAGAAACCCGGTCATCCTGGCGATCGTGGGCGGTCTGGCCGTCTCGTTGATCGGGATCCCGATCACCGGAGTGCTGGCGCGCAGCATCAACATGCTGGCCATGTCCTCGGCGGCCGTGTCCCTCTTCGTGATCGGAGGAACGTTGGTCGGGTTGAAGACCAAGGGTATGCGGCGTGACGTGACCACCATCGCCCTCGGCAAGCTCACGCTGCACCCATTGGCCGTGGGATTGATGATGTGGCTCGTGCCGCCGACCGATCCGACGCTGCGGGCCGCGGCCGTGGTATTCGCTGCCACACCGATGCTCAGCATCTATCCGATACTGGCCCAGAGGTATGGCTTCGAGGAAACGTGCGCGGCAGCCCTTTTGCTGGCGACCGTCATGTCGTTCGCGACGATCAGCATCGTCCTGTGGTTGCTTGGGCCGGTCCTCGGATGGGCCGCGTAGTGCGTGTGTGGGCCGAGCGTCAGTTGGCTGCTGCGTACCAGCCGTGGCAGGCAGTCACTGCCGGTGCCCCGAAGAGACGATGTCGGCCAGCGCGTCGACCACATGGTCGACTTCGTCTAAGGTGTTGTAGAAGTAGAAGCTCAGGCGGCAAGTGGCGCGAACGCCGAGCGCCTGATGCGCGAGCGTCGCGCAGTGGCAACCCGCGCGGGCCTCGATCCCGGCGTCGTTGAATGCGCGCGCCAGATCGAACGGATCCTGCCCGGCCACGTCGAAGGCGACGAGCGCGCTGCGGCGTGCCGCCTCGCGGGGGCCATGAATCGTGATGCCCTCGATGGCGCCGAGCCGCTCGAGCGCTCTCGCAGTCAGTCGTCGGCACCATGTCGACACCCGCCGCATGGCAAGCTCGACGTCCCGGCGCTCGATGGACCTGTCGCTGTCGAAGTAACCGGCTTGCCCCGACGGCAAAGCCAGATCGAGCAGCAGGCGCAGCGCTTGCGCCGAAACGATGGAGCCCAGGATGTTCGGCGTGCCGGCCGCGTACTTCCAGGGCAGCGCGTTGTAGCTCACGCTGCCTTCGAACACCTTCCCCTCGGCAACCATGTCGCCCCCGTAGAGGAAGGGCAGGGACGCCTCCAGCAGATGCTCCTTGGCGACCAGCACACCCACGCCGAAGGGCGCCAGCATCTTGTGAAAAGAGAACGACAGGTAGTCGACATCGAGCGCCTGCACGTCGACGAAGCTGCCCGGCACCAGTTGCGCTCCGTCGATCAACAGGTATGAACGGCGCTCGCCGTCCGGCTGCAGGTAGCCGCTCGCATCCGCGATGGCGCGCACCGCTGCAAGCGGATTGAGGGTTCCCAGGAAGTTCGACGCGCCGGTGCAGCACACGAGTTTGGTACGCGCGTCGACCAGCGACGCGAGGTGGTCCAGGTCGAGTGCCCCGCTGGCCGGATCGAAGCGCGCCAACCGCAACGCCACGTGGCGCCCGAATTTCGGCAGGATGTCGTGGCACATCGCGTACCAGGGCACGAAGTTCGAGTTGTGCTCCATCTGCGTCGCGACGACGTTGTCACCATCGCGAAACTCGGTGAGCAGCGAGTACATGACGGTGTTGTGCGCCTCGGTCACGTTGCGCACCAGCACGATGCTGTTGCGGCTGCGCGCCCCGACGAAGCGCGCAATGTCGTCGTACGCCGCTTCGAAAAGCCGGGTCGTGTGTTGCGATGCGCTGGACTGTCCACGATGCACGTTCTCGTACTGCGGGGCCAGCGCGGTGTAGAGCGCGAGCAGCTCGCGCGGCGGCTGGGTGCTGGCGGCGTTGTTGGTTGCGATGCGACCCGCCTGGGGAAACAGGAAATGCTGTCGGATCGACTCGACGTCCCACCCGTCGAGCGACACGGCATCGATGCTGCGCAAGGCGGCGCTCATCGCGCGACTCATGACGTCCCCAGGCTTTCCACGCGTTCGGCATCGCGCGCCCGCAGCACGCGGCGCAGCGGCTTGCCCGCCGGGTTCCTGGGGATCGCGTCCACCGGCACCACGTCGGCCAGCCGCTTGTGCGACGCCACGCGCTCGGCAAACCAGGCTTTGAGCGCTTCCGCGTCGAGCTCGCTGCGCGGCACGACCCAGGCCACGGGCAACTCGCCCGTGTGTTCATCGGGTCGGCCGATGACGGCCGCATCGGCGATCGCGGGGTGCGTCATCAGCAACGCCTCCAGCTCGGCGGGCGCCACCGACTCGCCGTTCACCTTGATCAGTTCCTTGAGCCGGTCGGTGATGAAGACGAAGCCGTCCGCGTCGATCCGGCCCAGGTCGCCGGTGCGGATCCAGCCGTCGGCTGTGAGCGTTGCCGCTGTGGCTTGCGGGTTGCCGAGGTAGCCGGCAAAAAGCTGCGGGCCTCGGAACCACAGTTCGCCGGCTTCTCCGCGCGGCAGGTCGCGACCCGTGGCCGGGTCGACCACGCGCGCCTGCGTGCCCGGCACCACCTGCCCGACCGAGCCGGGACGAAATGCGCCGCGAGTGTCCACCAGCGTCAGCACCGCCCCCACCTCGGTCATGCCGTAGCCCTGCACGGTCGGGCACTTCAGGCGCGCGCAGACGCGGTCTTCCAGCGCAGCGCCCATGGGGGCGCCGCCCGAGCCGACGAGTTGCAGCGAGGACAAATCGAAGGTGCCGACCATCGGGTGTCCGGCCAGAAACTGCATGACGGGCGGTACGGCGATGAGGTGCGTGACGCGCTGGCGGGCGATGGCGGAAAGGAAGGCCTCGGGCTCGAAGCGCGGCAGCGTCACGAGCGTGCCGCCCGCCGCCAGGCCGGACAGCGTGGTCAGCACGAAACCCATGGCATGGAACATCGGCAGGAAGGCCAGCGACACCATGCCCTGCGGCCAGTCGCTGCCCTGCACGATCTGGCAGACGTTGGCCACGATGGCTCGGTGCGAGAGCATCACGCCCTTGGGCAGGCCGGTCGTGCCCGAGGAAAAAGGCAGGAGTGCCAGCGTGTCGGGATCGGCTGGCGCGAGCGGCTCGGGCCCGGTGCCTGCCAGCAGGCCCGCCAGCGAGAGCGCGTCACCCCCCTCGGCAACGCCCGCGACGATGAAGCGTTCGCAGCCTGTTTGCTCCGCGGCTCGGCGCACCGTGTCGAGCAGTGGTGGCACGGTGAAGGCAAAGCGCGCCTTGGAATCGCGCAACTGTTGCGCCAGTTCGGCCACGGTGTAGCCTGGATTGGCACCGCTCACGCGCCCGCCCGCCGCCATGGCGCCGAGCGCGACGACGACCCATTCCGGGCTGTTGGGGCTGCAGATCAGCAGCGTGTCGCCGGGCCTGAATCCTTGCGCAGCCAGTCCCGCGGCCGCGCGACCGATCTGCTGGTCCAGCGCCGCGCAGGTGATGGTGCGCCCGGTGGGGGCGTCGATCATGGCCAGGGCGTCCGGCCGATGCCGGATGGCCTCGCGAATGAACTGGGGCACGGTCGTGGAGGGCAAGGCGCGGGCCAATGCGGGGCCCTCGACAATGTGGGAGGCGGTGTTCGACATGCTTTCACTCCTTCAGGTGGACGGACGCGACGCAGACTTGCGGGCTTAGCATCGAACCCCGGCGTGTTTGCCGCGTGTTTGCAGCGTGTCTTCTGCGTGGCAAGGCGCAGATCGAGAGGCTGAAAGTGCAGGGATTGCGCGTACTGCTGTTGGGACAGGGGCGGCTCGAACTGGACGGCCAGGCGCTGACGCGCCTGCTCGCGCCCAAGCAACAGGCGCTGCTCTTCTACCTGGCGGCGGTGGGTGGCTCGGTCGCCCGCACGAAGCTCGCCTCGATGCTCTGGAGCGAACTGGACGAAGCATCGGCCCGGTCGAACCTTCGTGGCGCGCTCTCGCGCTTGCGCCGCTGGCTGCCTGAGCTGTTGCTGGTCGATGCGCAACAAATCGGCCTTGCGCCCGGCGCGGCATGGGAAGTGGACCTGCACGCCTTGACCCGGGCCATGTCATCGCCCGAAATGGCACCTGCCGCCCGCTGCGCCGCGGCGGACGCCTGGCGTGGCCCGCTGCTCGATGGCTTCGAAGTCGGGAGCGCGGAGGGCTTCGAGGAATGGCTCGCACAAGCGCGTCCGCGCGCCCAGCGCGAGCTTCAGTTGCTGCGCCACGACCTGCTTCGACGCAGCGAAGCCGCAGGCGCACTCGACGACGCGGCCTCGCAGGCCCGCAGCCTGCTCGACGTTGACGACGCCGACGAGGCGGCGCACATGGCGCTGATGCGCCTGCTGGCGGCAACCGGCCGTCGCACGGCCGCCATTGCGCAATACGAAGCCTGCCGCGCCGCGCTCCTCCAACGGCTGGGCGCGAGGCCGTCGGCCGAGTGTTACGCGCTCTACACGCGCATTCATTCGGACGCCGGTGCGCCGAAGGCTGCGCGCGTATCGCCAGAGGCGCTGGTGGCGCCATTGCATGACCCGTCCGCCGAGAATGTCGCGAACACGCCGCCATCGATAGCTCCCACCACGCCCGATCTGATCGGCCGCGAAGCCGAGTTCGACCTCGCGTGCGAGCGATTGGGCGACCCAGCCTGCCGCTGGCTCACGATCACGGGCCCGGGCGGCGTTGGCAAGACACGGCTGGCCCAGTCCACCGCCGAAGCGTGGGGGCCGCATTGCCGTCACGGCGTGCTCTGGCTCAGCGGACGTGGCGACGGCGGTGGCGCGCTGCAGGACGCCGAAAGCCTGATCCAGCAGATCGTGGCGCGCACCGGTGCCGACCGTCACGCCGCCGGGGCGCTGTTGCTGGTGCTGGACAACCTTGAGAAAGTCCCTGCGGCGCGCGCCTTCGAGCCGATGTTGCGCGAGCGCGCGCCGGGTGTGAAGGTGCTGGCCACCTCGCGCGTGCGGGTGGGCGGAGGCCAGGAATGGTTGCTGGAACTGGGTGGGCTGGGCATGGCGCCGGCGGTGCGGCTGTTCAGCGCGGCCGCGCGGCGGCTCGTACCGGGCTTCGATGCCGACGCGCAGGTCGACTCCGTGCAACGCATCTGTCGTCTCGTCGGAGGCCTGCCTCTTGCACTGCAAATGGCGGCCCGAAGCGTCCACACCGCTGGTGTGGCACCCGTGCTCGAGCACCTCGACAAGGGCGATCCGCTGGTCGACGACGACCGCGACGAGACCGATCAGCACCGCAGCCTCGACACCGTGCTCGACGACTCATGGGCGCTGCTCGATGCAGACGCGCGCGACACGGCGCTGCGCCTGTCGCAGCTGCCGGGCGACTTCGATGCCGAACTGGCGCGCGTCATTGGCGCCAGCGACACCGCGCTGGCGACCTTGCGCGCGCATTCATGGCTGATGCGCAGTGGCGATGCGAAGGGCGACGGGCGCCTCGGTTTTCATCCCTTGCTGCTGGCCTGGCTGCGGCGGCAGGCCGGCGCGTCCACGGCCCAGCCGATGGTGATGGAGCGGGTCGTGCAATGGCTGGACGAGCGCATGCCATCGGTCTCGCCCTTTTCCGACCTGCCAGCGGACGATGAAGGGGCGGCCGCCAGGGCGATGACGCTGGCCGACAGCGCTTGCGGCTCGGCGCCGACGCTGATGGCTGCAGCGCGCCTCGTTGCCGGGCGCATGCAGCCCTCGCGTGCGGCGGATTGGACCGACCGCGCCGTAGCCATGCTGCTGCACGCCGATCGGCAAGCCGAGTCCGCGACCTTGCTGGCGCAGGCGCTGGCATATGACGAGCTGCCGCGATGGCAGAGGGTCGGCTGGGGGCTGCGGCGCGCCGAACTGCTCAACGGTTGTGGCGCATCCAGGGCCGCACTGCGCGGCTACATCCAAGCGCTGGCCGAACTCGGGCTGTGCAATGCCGACCTCGAACAGACGCCCTGGGCCGAGCTGATGCCGGCGACCCGCCGCTTGCTTGCCCTGGAGGAATGGCCGACGCACGATCCATCCCGTTGCGCCTTCTCGGCCCTGGTCTTGCGCAGCCTCTACTGCACCATGGGCTTGTTGGTGTTCTCGCCTGACCAGCGCCCGTTGATGCGCATCTCGCTGGAGGCCGACGTGCTGTTTCGACGCTTGCGCCTGCATGGCGGTCTTCGCGTGGGATCGAGCGCGCTTGCTTTCTCGACCGCGGGGCATCCCGCCATCGCGCGACGGCTGGTCGCGCGGGCCCAGAAGCTGCAGACGAGCCTGCCCGCCAGTGACCCGCGCGTGAGCGCCCTGTTCAGCGAAAGCCGCTGTGTCGTGCTCGCCGGCCTGGGCGACTGGGACAGCCTGGCGCAGGAACTGGAGGCGTCGGCTGAGCAATTTGCCCGTCTGCGATGTGGCCGGCAGGAAATGAACATGCGCGCGCTCTCCGCGAAGCTGGCGTTCTTCCAGGGGCGGCTCGACGAGTCCCTGCGGCGCTTCCACGAACTCGATGAACTGGCCCTGCGCCGCCCCGGCGAATCGTGGCGCGCGTGGGGCCCGATCGGGCTGGTCGAAGTGGGGCTCTGCCTGGACCCGATCGATGACGACATGCTGCGCCTCCACTACGAGCGCGCCGTGCTTGCCATGACGGAAATGGAAAACATCGACGCCGCCTACACGTTGCGTCGCCTCGGCCTGGCCGCGCGACTCGCTTGGCGCAGCGGCGACGTCCCGGCAGCACGGGCGGCGGTGCACGCCGGCGTGGCAGCTGCCCGTCGCATGCAAAGCGCGTGGTGGGCGCATGAGGGGTACGCGGGACTGGGCGACACCTTGCTGGCGCTGTGCGCGCATGAACCGTCCAGCAGCGCCGTGCAAGGGCCGCTGGAAGAAGCGTGGCGGGCGTTCGAGCCTGCGCTGGCGATGCATGTGCGGCGCTTTCCGCCGGCAGCGATCCTGCAGTGGCGGCTTCAAGGCGCCCGAGCCCAGGCACAGGGCCGCATCGACGAGGGCCAGGCGCTATTGAAACGTGCGATGGCGTATGCCGAACGGCAACGCATGCATGTTGAACTGAGACGCGCTTGCCAGGCCCTGGGCGCCCAAGGCTTGCAGTGCACGATGTCGGAGCGAAAGCCCGATTCGTCCCGTAGATAGACTCCGCCCCCGCTTTGCCTCGCAGCCAGCGATGCCGGGGCAGGTCTCGCGCTGCCAGCGCTTGCTGATGGACTCGTAGAAGTGATTGACCAGGTCAAGCGGCGAGCGCCTGAGGGGTGTTGCGCCAACCGATCGCCATGCGAAAGGCTCGCGCGAAGTCATGCACGCGCTCCCGCGGCATCCTTGTTTGGTTCACTTGCGCATCCGGGTCGCCGTATCCCATGGACATGCCGAAGGCGGTCACCTCTTCCGGCGGCATCGGCAGGTGCGACGCGATCAGGTCATGAAAGGGCGCGAAGGCGATCTGCGGGCATGAGTCGACGCCACGCGCCTTCGCGGCGATCATCACGTTCTGAGCGAAAAGGCCGAGGTCGATCCCGCCGTGCGACTTCAACCTGCGGTCGATGCAGAAGATCAGGCCCACGGGCGCCCCGAAGAACGAGAAGTTCCGCTCGGTCTGGCGCGCCCGAGCCGGGGTGTCGTTGCGATCGATACCGAGCGAGGCGTAGTAGCGCGAGCGAAGTCCATCCGTCTCGTGCGAAAGACGTTCGGCAACGGGTCCGGGAAGTGGCCGGGCGCTGGTGCGTGCTCGGCACGGACAGCCGCGACCAGCGAGTTGGCAAGATCATCCCTGGCGGTGCCGCCGTGGTATGGGCCGGGGAATCGATGGTCAGCATGACCCTGGCGATTCCCCGTTCGAGCGTGTGCTCGGAGGGCTCCGCGATGCGGCAAGCCGGAACTTCGATCATGCGGGCGCTCTGGCATGGGTGCGACGAGCACGACGTGGGTCACACCGGGCTGCGCGGGACGATTGTGAAAAGCGGCCCGAGCAGCCGTCGAGGAGTCGCTCGCGTCGCGCCTGCCCGTACCCAGTTGAACACGGTTCATCTCGGCGCTGAAACAACGTCAGTTCCATTGCGGCGCCGCGATTTCGTCATGGCGTCCACATGGATCGCACAACCCTTCAGGTATCGATACTCGACCAATGGTTCTGGCCTTCGGCATGTTCGCGATGGGAACCGACAGCTTCGTCGTTGCCGGCATCCTGCCGAGTGTGGCCTCTGCGCTCGGAACCTGGTGGCACTCCTGTTCGCGGAGGTGACGCACTCGATCATCGCGCGCAAGGGAGCCGCAGCGCGTGACAGTTCCAACCTCGAGACTCACCTTCCGTCGCGTTGTTGATCGCGCCGAGTGGCCATCTAGCGAAGGTGCCAGATGGCTTCTCGCACGACGCCAATGATGACGCCGTCGCCAAGCGGCCGAGTCTTGAATCGCTTGTTCAGCGGCTTCAAGCAGGACACTTCGTCGATCAATACCAGTTGCTTGAACGTCGCCTGCTTCGCACGGTTCTGGACGATCACGAAATCGCCAGGCCGGGCTTTCATGTCTGGCTCGATCACGACGATGGTGCCTGGCGGAAACGAATTCACGCCTTTGCTTCGCATGCTTTCGCCGTGAACCCGCAGTGCAAAGGTATGCCGCTGGACGTCAACAGTGACGAACACGGTCTCCAATTCGCTGAGAGGACCGAAGTTGTCGATGTTGGCAAAGCCGCCGGCTTCGACCGCCGACAGCACCCGAACGCCACGACGACGCCATTTGTCCAAGGGGCGAGGCCCTCCCGAGAGAAACTCCTCGACCGACATGCCGAGGAGCCGCGCGACCGCCGGGCGGTGGCTGCGGTTGGGTGACGTTCCGCCGAGCCGTTCCCATTGCTGCACGGCGGCGCGCGTGACGCCGGCCCCCCGGGCAAAGGTGTCAACACTCATGGCAAGCTTCCGGCGACCTTCGGTGATCAACTCACGAACGTCTTTCAGCTCCAAGGTTCGCGCGCGGAGGGCCGAACAGCAGAGGGGGCAGACTTGCCCATGGTCCGAGAGGGAGGCCATAGACGGATTGTGATGGGTGTCCACTCGCCCATCTGCCACTGGCGAGATCGTCCTACCTGGCAGCAGTGATGGCTTGTCACGGCTCCGGCTCCCGCAAGAAAGCCTATCTAGGATTAAACTTCTATCCAACGCCACCAGTAGTCTTCGGCCATGAGCAGCCATCGACTGATCCGGGAAGGGCGCCGGAACCTTGGAATGAGCGAACAGCAATTCGCTGACGCTGTCGGAGTCAGTCGAGGAGCGGTCCAACAATGGGAAAGACCAGGCGGCACGGCGCCCAAGCGAAGCAACCAGCATCGCGTTGCGACCTTGCTGGGAATCTCCGTGGCCGAGTTGGTGTCGGGCGGCTCGAACGCCGGCCAGGGCGTCGCCATGCGCGCTGAAGTGCCCCTGGTGTCCGAAGTCGAGGCAGGCGACTACACCGTCATCGACAACTTCAAGCCGAAGGGCAAGTTCGACACGGTGCCCGTGTCGGTACCGGTCAAGCGCCATACCTACGCGCTCGCTGTCCAGGGCGACAGCATGGTGAGTGAAGCGGGCGATTCGTTTCCGCCGGGCTCGATCATCGTCGTGGAACCCGAATTGGCCGCCGTGCCGGGCGATTACGTCATTGCGCTCAGCGACGACGGAGCCACCACCTTCAAGCAACTCATCAGGGACGGCGGCGACCTGTATCTGAAGCCGCTCAACTCGCGCTACCCGATCAAGCCGCTGGATGGAGCGAAGGTCGTGGGCGTCGTGCGCGAGTTCAGCAAGCGGTTCCGATAAGTACCCGTGACGCGACCGTGGCGGTGGATAGACTAGCTATGCAGTGCTATATTTTCTATCCCACCGGAGCGGCGACCGAAGCCGGGATTTCAAAACGCGGACCTACGACTTTGGTGCCGCGCTGCCTCGGTCAGATCGGCGAGACGACGCACCTCGCCGAGGTGTCGACAGCCCGTGATCCCGCGCCGCGATGTGATCGTGATCGGCGCGGCCGAAGGAGACCTGGCAGCGCTGTCGACGATCCTGAAAGCTTTGCCGGCGACCTTTCGGGCCCCCTCTTCGTAGCGCGGCATTCTTGCGGCGTTGGTCGAAGGGTGAAGCAACGGATCGGAGGCAAGCCATGGCAATCAACATCGAAGCGCCAGACGAGATATTCCGGCGCTGCGCAACGGCGGCAATGCTGATCAAGCCCGGTGATTCGCTGCCCATGAAGTTGCGGGACTTCGGCTTGCTCGTCGCTGACGAGTGCGCCGAGGTCGTCAGGGGATTCAGGGATGGGAGCGAGCGCGATGCGGGCGACTCGATCAGGGAAGTTTTCGTCGACTAGCCGCGGCGACCTGATGATCGAAATTCCCTTCGAGGATCAGCTGCTGACCTTCAAGGCTCGACTTGACCACGGCCTCACTTCGGCGCTGCAACTTCTGAACGATCGAACGAACTTCCGCTACACGGCTCTGCACCGCGTCCACCTCGGAGCATTGCAACCTGTTTGTGTTTTTGATCGCTTCGGCGAAAACCGCGCCCATCTGCAAAGTGCCCTGCTTTTGAACGACTTGGCCAGGCTCACGCTGGCACGCGGCGATTTCGTCTCATCGGACTGCAGCCAGGATAGTCGCATCGACACATCCGGCAGCCCGATCATCTCCTTTTGCGGGCTGGTGCTGATGCCGGTGGGGGGCGGACCCGCGTGTGGAATGCTGTGTCACTTCGACATGGATCGCTGCGAAGTAAAGCCGTGCGAGCTCGCGTTCCTGCGCGCGGTTTCGCTGCTGTTGGTGGACTACGTGGATTAGATTGCCGCACGGAAAATTGTCCGTGACCTCTGCATTGAACCTCGAGAGCTTGCGATCCGCCGGCAACCAGCGAACGTTCATGAGATTTGTTGCTGGATTCGCTGACTGCTACGCTTCCTTGGGGACGTTGTCCGCTTGCGGGTCGAGCCGAACGCTTGGAGGCGTCGGAAACGGCTGCTTGGCTGTGGCTGTTGCACGAAGGTGCAGATCATCGGCTGTAGAACAGTTCTTGCACTTCCGAGGAGACGGGGCAACCGGTTTCCTCCGGTGTTCGGTGTCGCCTGCTGGGGCATGCTTCGCACTCCTGGTCGACCAGGTGGCGAAGATTCCCTCCAGCGCTTCCGTACGACGAGGCTGGACGTCACCGCGGGGCAAGGATCTGAATCTCCTTGAGCACACGCCGCGAGCCTGTTCTGACAAGGGTGCACGCACCACCCTCAGACCCTCCGCATCGGCCTCGGTCCAGAACACATGCTTCCAGGGAGTGCCATCTGGAAAGTAAGAGGCCCAGTCGGTATGGCCTTTGAGCCAGACTCCGCACACAGTGCTCAGCCGTCCTCTCCAGGCCGGCGGACAAACGAAGATGCCAGCGTCCCCGGGCTGTAGCTTCAGGAGGTGTGACGGATAGGCATACAGCGCCACCCAATCGACGCATTCACTCATTGCTCGTCGCACCCACGTTGCCTGGCGCATCGACGGACCTTCGGCGTCCTGCGCATGCAGTCAACTGGTCGGTGGGATTCGGCAGAAAATCCAGGCCGACACACGCCAGCACTTCGCGAAGGCGATTCAGAGTCTTCGCACCGATTGCTTGCTTCATCATGAGCTCTTGCTCGCTGATGGCTGACAGGTCATCGACGCAGAAGATGTTGAGTTCGGACAGAGCCTCACGGGCACTAGCGCGAACGGGAATTTCTTCGATTGGAGTTTGTGGGCTGAGTTTGCTCGGGGCCGCAAGACGCTGGGGACCTTTAGGGCGCCATTCGAACGTGTGAAACTCAAACGCCTTGTCTGCAGGAATTCGTGCCTCGCGTCGTGCGGCCGCATGCTTGCGCTTTGCCTCGTGAATCGCAGCGCGCAACCGTCCGAGACACGCGAGCAGTTCGTCGTCAGGCAACTGCGCGAGGTCACCGACAGAGCGGATAGTGCAAGACATTGGCCCTTTACTTCACGATTGTCAGCCGTCACCCTGACGGCGCAGCGGAGCCCGCTCCATGGAGAGAGCGCAGCCCGCACATGCAGCGAGGCAGCCTAAACCTAATCCGGGCCGAAGCAACGATAGAACAAGTCGCACCGATAGAGGTTCTAGCGGCCGGGAAGGCCGGGGACCGGCGGCCGGCCACATCACTGGCACCAGGCCGGCGTCGGCCGCTTCAGACCTCCAGGGCCACGCCAGGGCTTGCGTGTTCCGGCGCAGTGCCAGTTTCGGGATCCCGGGCGAGCGCGGCCGCGTGCTCGAGGCTGATGCCGTTGACGAGCGGGTCGGCATGCCGATGCGCCAGACGCCATCCGCTCCCTTCGCGGCAATAGACCAAGGTGACGCGCAGCGACCACGCCTGCGCCGGCAAACCGCCGACTTCGACGTGTGCTCGTTCGATCGTCGCAAGAACGACCATGTCGGTCGAGGCGTATGACTGGACGAGTTCCTGCGTCAAGGAGCCGTTGCTGAAGAATCGTCCGATGTCCTCCCAGCGTTCGCTCGTGATTTGTGGGCCGTGTGTCGGCGTTCCTCCGAACGGGGACATCAGCGTGTAGTCGTCCGAGTGGGTGATCAGTCCGAGGTAGTGGTGAATGTCCCCGCGCATGAGGGCTGCGTTGGCCTGCTGCGATTGCCGGAGGAGTTCGGCGACTTCGGCTGCGAGTTCTGGATGTGGCGTGGCTGGCATGTGGGTCGCTCCTGATCAGGTTCGTTCGTCGCAAAGCCACCGGGCGTGGCCTCCTGGAGCCACAAGATCGCACTGCCCAGCTCCTGAATCAAGTGATACGATTTCAGCAATATGCTGAACGAGATTGATCTCGCGCGCGCCGACCTGAACCTGCTGTTTCTCTTCGAGGTGGTCCTGGAGACTCGGCACGTGGGCCGGGCGGCGGAACGACTGAACCTGTCGCCGTCGGCGATCAGTCATGGGCTCGGCAGGCTGCGCCGGCTACTCAACGATCCGCTCTTTCTCAAGACGCCGAAAGGCGTGGTGCCCACGGCCCGTGCGGAGCAATTGGCCGCTCCCATCCGGGACGTCCTGGCACGCGTCAGAAGCGTGATCTCGACCGCGGAGAAGTTCGATCCCGCGACGTCCAGGCGTCGTTTCACGATCGGCGCCCCTGACGGGGCTTCGGCGGTGTTCCTGCCGCCGCTTCTGACCGTGCTGCGCGAGCGCGCCCCCGGCATTGACATCAGCGTGCGCCAGTTGCTTCCCACGCAAGGGGAAACGTCGCCCGAGCGTGCATGGCGCGCCGCATTCGCCGACCTCGAGGCGCGCGCGATGGACATCGCCATCATCCCCACGGACGATGCCCCGACGCGCTTTGCCGAGCGGGTTCTTTACGAAGAGGACTTCGTCATCGCGATGCGCGTCGGCCACTCGTTCGCTGGCAAGCTGACCGTCGACCGGTTCCTCGCCTTGCAGCATCTTCTCGTGTCGCATACCGGAGATGCCTTCGGTTTCATCGATCGGCTCCTGGCGGAGCAGGGGCTTTCGCGACGCATCGCGCTGACCGTTCCGAATTTCATGTTTGCCCTCGCCGTCATCGCCGAGACGGATCTGGTCGCCGCGCTGCCGAGGGCCTTCGTCGCGATGCATGGAGCGCGATTTGGCGTCGCTGCGGTGGAAGCGCCAATGCGGCTGGATCGCTTCCGGATTCGAGCCGTTGCACCGAAGGTGGCCTTGCAAGACGAGGGACTGGCGTGGCTCTTTGACATGATTGGGACAGCGGGCACTGCTGCGCGGAAGCGCACCCGGCAAGGCACCACCAAGGCATGGCGCCCTACAACTGCTCCCCCAGCGGCTCCGATCCGGGAACAGCGCGGGCGAGCGCGGCCGTTGGGCGTCGCAGCAGGAACGCGGGGTGTCGCCCTCCGCGATTGAGTCGAACGCCTTATTCGCCCCGCCTGGCCATGCTGCGTACGGACGTTGGCAATGACCGGACCATCTCGGCCAAGTAGCTCGTCAATTCGGATTCGTCGTTTCGACGGCGGTTCATGATCACCGGCGTGGTCACGCCGGCGTCGCTCAGGGGCAGGTAAAGCACCCCCTCTCGATGCAGGTTCTGCACCGACTGCGGCACCAGCGCGTAGCCGAGGCCGGCGACCACGAGCCCGATAGCAGTTTGCACCTCGTTCGACTCCAGTGCGATCACGGGCTTCAGGCCGCGCGACTGGAACATCTCCAGCACCTGGTCGGCATAGCTCGGCCGTGGCTTCGCGGGATACAGCAGGAGCGGCTCTGTCGCCAACTTGGCCAGGCTGATCGTCTTGTGCTTGACCAGGCGATGGTTCACGGGCAATGCCACCATCACCGACTCCTCGCGCACCAGTTCCCCGACGACCTCGTCGTCGTCGAAGTTGAGGCGACCGAAGCCCATGTCGATCCGGCCCGCCTTGAGGCCCTCCACCTGCTGCACCGTCGTCATCTCGTAAAGACTCAGATCGACCGTCGGTTGTTCCTGGCGGAATTGCCGGATCACGTCGGGCAACTTGCCGTACAGCGTGGAGGGCGCAAACCCGATCGCGTACCAGGTTCGCCTCCCGCCGGCGATGCGTGCGGTTGCGGCCTGCACTTCCGACATTCGGTCGAGCATCTGCTGCGCCTGGATCTGAAAGAAGCGCCCGGCCGGCGTGAGCCGCAGCGGACGCGACCCACGGTCCAGCAGTTCGGCGCCAAGCTCGTCTTCGAGGGTGCGGATCTGCCGGCTCAGCGGCGGTTGGGCAATGTGCAGCTGCTCGGCCGCGCGGCTGAAGCTCAGTTCGCGGGCGACCGCGCAGAAGTAGCGCAGATGGCGCAATTCGAGGTGCATGGCGTCTCCTGGTGGCGGATCGCGCGGGTCAGTGAAAACCCGATGTCTCTATACCTTCAAGGTATTTTGCCGGACCCAATCGATATTGGACCGCAGGGCTCGTGAAGACGAACATTCAACCCATGAACACGAGCCCCTCCATTCAATCCATCGAAGCCGTCCTGGTCGACCTGCCGACCATCCGCGCTCACAAGCTGGCGATGACGACCATGATGCGTCAGACGCTCGTGATCGTGCAGTTGATCTGCAGCGACGGGCTGACCGGCATCGGCGAGGCCACCACCATCGGCGGCCTGGCCTACGGCGACCAAAGCCCCGAGAGCATCAAGAGCGCGATCGACAACTACCTCGCGCCGCTGCTCATCGGCACGGACGCGACAAGCGTCAACGTTGCGATGCAGCGTGTATCCGCTTCCGTGCAAGGCAACTCGTTCGCGAAGTCGGCGGTTGAGATCGCACTGCTCGATGCGCAGGGCCAACGCCTCGGCCTTCCGGTCCACGCGCTGCTGGGCGGCGCCATGCGCGACGCGCTGCCGGTGCTCTGGACCCTCGCGAGCGGTGACGCTACGCGCGACGTCGATGAGGCGCTTGCCCTGATCGAGGCGCGCCGCCACAAGGTCTTCAAGCTGAAGATCGGCAGTCATGCGCTGGCCGATGACATCGCTCACGTGCAGGCGATCCGCCGCGGCCTGGGTGACGACGTGATGCTCACCGTCGACGTGAACCAGGCCTGGGACGAGACCACCGCCGTCCAAGGCATCGCCGCGCTCGAAGCGATCGGGGTCAGCCTCATCGAACAACCGGTGGCACGCCGCAATCGTCGCGCACTGAAGCGGCTCGCCGCCCGCTTCGATGTGGCCATCATGGCCGACGAGGCGGTGCACGACGCCACCGATGCCTTCGACCTGGCCGCCGATGCCGCTGCCGACGTCTACGCGCTCAAGATCTCCCAGGCCGGCGGCCTGTGGCCCACGTTGCGGGCTGCTTCTGTCGCCGACGCAAGCGGCGTCGGCGTCTACGGCGGCACGCTGCTGGAAGGCAGCATCGGGAGCATCGCCGCGGCCCATGTCTTTGCCGCCTGCCCAACGCTTGCCTGGGGCACCGAGCTGTTCGGCCCGCTGCTGCTCAAGGACGACATCGTCGTCCAGCGTCCCGACTACCGCGACTTCGAACTGCAATTGCCGCACGTGCCTGGCCTCGGCGTGCAGCTCGACCTCGACAAGCTCGCTTTCTATCGCCGTGACCGCGCGTCGCAGGCGGTTGCCGTCACCGCCTGAGGACCACCATGCTGTTCCACGTCGAAATGACCGTTTGCCTTCCGCACGACATGCCGCCCGCGCAGGCCGACCAGCTCAAGGCGCGCGAGAAGGAGATTGCACAGGGCCTGCAGCGCGACGGTGTCTGGCGCCACCTGTGGCGCATTGCCGGACGCTACGCCAACGTCAGCATCTTCGACGTCGCCGACAACGCCGCGTTGCACGACACCCTGATGACGCTGCCCTTGTTCCCCTACATGGACATCGAGGTGCGACCGCTCTGCCGTCACGCCTCGTCCATCCATGACGACGACCGCTGATTTTCATTTTCCTCAACCCAACCCCCACGAACCCACGGAGACAAAGCCATGAACGAAATGAGCAAGACCCAGCTGCTGGAAAAAGTGACCCACTCGAACCGGCCCAACGGCAACCCACGCGTGCAAAAGATTGCGGCGCGCATCATCGGCGATCTCTTTCGCGCGATCGATGACCTGGACGTCCAGCCCGACGAGTTCTGGGCTGGCGTCGACTGGATTTCGCGCCTGGCATCCAGTGGCCAGGCCGGTCTGATCACCGCCGGCCTGGGCTTCGATCGCCTGCTGGACATCCGCCTCGACGAAGCCGATGAACGCGCAGGCCGCAATGCCGGCACGCCGCGAGCCATCGAAGGCCCGCTCTACATCGCCGGCGCGCCGCTTGCGAAGTACGAAGTGCGCGTCGATGAGGAAGGCGACGCGAAGCGCGGCGAGACGATGGTGATGGAAGGGCGCGTGCTCGACATCCACGGCAAGCCCGTGGCCGGCGCCATCGTCGATGTGTGGCACGCCAACGAGCTGGGTCGCTATTCGCACTTCGACCCGGACCAGGCCGAGTACGCCCTGCGCCGCCGCATCGAGACCGATGCCGAAGGCCGCTATCGCTTCCGCAGCTTCCTGCCGCCGGGCTATGCGATTCCCCCCAACAGCCCGACCTCGGAGTTGTTCGGCGCGCTTGGCCGCCACGGCAACCGTCCGGCGCACATCCACTTCCTCGTGGTCGCACCGGGCCTGCGCACACTGACGACGCAAGTCAATGTGCCGGGCGACAGCTTCATCGACGATGACTTCGCGTTCGCCACGCGCGACGGGTTGATCCTGCAGCTCGAGAAGAACACGTCCGCCAAGGGTTACGAGTCGCTCGGCGTGAAAGAGCCGTTCACCCGCGTGCCATTCGACTTCGTCATGCAGCCGGCGGTTGACGAGAGCGAGGCCTCGCCCCAGGCCCGCGTGGCCCGCGCCGTCGGCTGATCCGACGCTGCCGCTCCTGAGTCGGCACGAGCCCGGCCAGGAGTCCATTTCCATACCGATCGTCGATGGGTGAAGCAGCGTGCTTCGGCTTTGCGACGACCCCCTTTCAGTGAATCGCCATTCGCCTACCTCCGAGGAGACACGCATGATCCCCATCTATCCCGTCCCGTCGACGCCGAACCTCGCCAAGCTGGATGCCTTGCTCGAGGACGATCCGGTCGAGCACAAGTACCGCCTGGACCGCTCCGTCTTCACCGACGAACAGCTGTTCGACCTGGAGATGAAGCACATCTTCGAAGGCAACTGGGTCTACCTCGCGCACGAGAGCCAGATCGCCAACGTCAACGACTACCTGACCGTGTATGTCGGCCGCCAGCCGGTGGTCATCACGCGCAGCAAGGACGGCAAGCTGAATGCGCTGGCCAACACCTGCACGCACCGCGGCGCCATCCTGTGCCGCCACAAGAAGGGCAACAAGTCGAGCTTCACCTGTCCGTTCCACGGCTGGACTTTCAACAACGCGGGCAAGCTGCTGAAGGTCAAGGACAACAGCACCGAGGCCGGCTACCCGTCGAGTTTCAACTGCGAAGGCAGCCACGACCTGGCCAGGCTCGGCGCGTTCGAGAACTACCGCGGCTTCCTGTTCGGCAGCGTCAACCCCGACGTCGTTCCGCTCAAGGAGCACCTGGGCGAGGCCGCCAAGATCATCGACATGATCGTTGACCAGTCGCCTGACGGTCTCGAAGTGCTGCGCGGTGCATCGACCTACACCTTCGACGGCAACTGGAAGCTCGGCGCGGAGAACGGCGCCGACGGCTACCACGTGTCGTCGGTGCACTGGAACTATGCGGCCACCACCAGCCGGCGCAGCGTCGACGGCAAGGTCGACACCGTCAAGGCCATGAACGCCGGCAAGTGGGCGCAGCAGGGCGGTGGCTCTTACACCTTCAAGCACGGCCATCTGCTGCTGTGGACCAACTGGTCGAACCCGGAAGACCGCCCGCTGTATTCGAAGCGCGACGAGTGGGTCGGCAAGTTCGGCGAAGCGCGCACCGACTGGATGCTGGGCAAGTCCCGCAACCTGTGCCTCTACCCCAACGTCTACCTGATGGACCAGTTCAGTTCGCAGATCCGCATCGTGCGGCCGATCTCGGTCAACAAGACGGAAGTGACGATCTACTGCATCGCGCCGAAGGGCGAGGCGCCGGAGGCACGCACGCGTCGCTTGCGTCAGTACGAGGACTTCTTCAACGCGACCGGCATGGCCACGCCCGACGACCTGGAGGAGTTCCGCTCCTGTCAGCACGGCTATGGCGCGCGGGCCGTGAAGTGGAACGACATGAGCCGCGGCGCCACCCACTGGATCAAGGGGCCTGACGCGACGGCCGACCTGATCGACCTGAAGCCGGACATGAGTTGCGTCAAGACCGAGGACGAAGGCCTCTACATCGGCCAGCACGAATACTGGCTCGACACCATGAAGAAGGCTGTCGTCGCCGAGCACGCAGAACACTCGACGGGAGGCCAGTGATGTTGTCCTACCAGGAACTCCAGGCCTTCGTCTACGCGGAAGCCCGCGCCCTCGACGAACACCGCTGGGCCGACTGGCTCGCCTGCTACGCCGACGACGCCGAATTCTTCATGCCTTCGTGGGATGACGACGACAAGCTGACGACGGACCCGCACAACGAAGTCTCGCTGATCTACTACCCCGACAAGCAAGGTCTCGAGGACCGCGTCTTTCGCATCCAGACCGATCGATCGAGCGCCACGATGCCCGACACGCGCACGGGCCATGCGATCAACAACCTCGAGGTGCTGTCGCAGGACGAGAAGCAATGCGTGGTGTCCTTCAACTGGACCACGCACAGTTTCCGCTACGACATCGTCGACGTGTACTTCGGGAGCTCCCAGTACACGCTGGACACGAGTGGCGGCAAGCCGCTGATCAAGCGCAAGTACGTCGTCCTGAAGAACGACTACATCCACCACCTGCTCGACATCTATCACATCTGATCCAAGGGACAAGGAGACAAGCCATGTCATACAACATCGCCCTGCAGTTCGAGGACGGGGTCTCGCGCATCATCCCGTGCGAGCCCAACGAACTGATCGCCGACGCCGCGTACCGCGCCAAGATCAACATTCCGCTCGACTGCCGCGACGGCGCCTGCGGCACCTGCAAGTGCCATTGCGAGAGTGGCAGCTACACGATGGGGGACTACATCGACGATGCGCTCGCCGATGACGAGGCCGCGAGCGGCTACGTGCTGACCTGCCAGATGAAGCCCACCTCCGACTGCGTGGTGCGCGTGCCCGCTTCGTCCGCGGCTTGCAAGACGGAAGTCGGCGCGCATGGCGGCAAGCTGACGAAGATCCAGCGGGATTCGTCCACGACCGTGTCCTTCCTGCTGGAGGCGGAACGGCCTCTTGCCTTCCTGCCCGGCCAGTACGTGAACCTCATGGTGCCCGGCAGCAAGGAGACCCGTTCGTATTCCTTCAGCTCCGCACCGAACAAGTCCGAACTGGCCTTCCTGATTCGCGACGTGCCCGACGGACTGATGAGCACCTACATGCGCCAGAAGGCGCAGCCCGAGGACTTCATGATGTTCACGGGACCGTACGGCAGCTTCTACCTGCGTCCTGCCGTGCGCCCGATCCTGATGCTTGCGGGTGGTACCGGTCTTGCGCCATTCCTGTCGATGTTGCTGTGGCTCAAGGAGAACCCGACCGACCAGCCGATCCGCCTGGCCTACGGCGTGAACACCAACGACGACCTGGTCGAACTCGAGACGCTGGACGAACTGAAGTCGAACTTGCCGAACTTCGAGTTCTTCACTTGCGTGGTGGACCAGGAAAGCGGGCATCCCAAGCAAGGCTACGTGACGAATCACCTCTCGGGCGATGACCTGCATGACGGCAATGTCGACGTGTACGTGTGCGGGCCGCCGCCGATGGTGGAAGGGGTGCGCAAGTGGATGTCCGGTGTCGGCGTGACACCCAGGAACTTTCATTTCGAGAAGTTCTCTTCGGCCAACGAAGCGGTGGCGGCATGAGCGCAGATCGCTTCGACAACAAGGTCGTCATCGTCACCGGCGCCGCGCAAGGTATCGGCCGGGGCGTCGCGCTGCGGGTGGCGGCGGAAGGCGGCACGGTGCTGGCGGTCGACCGCGCCGACATCGTCAAAGAGGTGGTTGCGGAGATCGAGGAGGGCGGCGGCACCGCTGCAGCCTTCCAGGCCGATCTCGAAACCTTCGCGGGTGCGCAGGCCATGGTGGCGGATTGCCTGGCTCGGTTCAAGCGCGTCGATGTGCTCATCAACAACGTCGGCGGCACGATCTGGGCCAAGCCCTACGAGCACTACGAAGAGGCGCAGATCGAGGCCGAGATCAGGCGCTCGCTGTTCCCGACCTTGTGGTCCTGCCGCGCTGCGCTGCCGTTCATGGTCAAGAAGAAGCGCGGTGTCATCGTCAACGTTTCGTCGGTCGCGACGCGCGGCGTGCATCGTGTTCCCTACTCGGCAGCGAAGGGCGGCGTGAACGCGCTGACCGCATCGCTGGCGATGGAGCACACGCGCAACGGCATCCGCATCAACGCCACGGCGCCCGGCGGCACCGACGCACCACCGCGTCGCGTGCCGCGCAACCAGTCCCGGGCCAGGCCGACTGCTCGCGACACCGCCTGGTACCAGGGCGTGGTCGACCAGACGGTCGATTCGAGCCTCATGCACCGCTACGGGACGATCGACGAGCAGGTCGCGCCCATCCTGTTCCTGGCATCCGACGACGCTTCCTACATCACGGGAACGGTCGTACCGGTCGGTGGCGGCGATCTCGGTTGACGCTGCCACGGACTTCATTCCAAACACCCACGACACATCGAGACAACACCATGCGCAACATCGATCTCCACAAGCTGGCCGACGAGGCCCGCTTCAATCGCTTCCACGGGTTGGTTCTCTTCTGGTGCGCCCTGATCATCATCTTCGACGGCTACGACCTCGCGGTGGCCGGCATCGCGCTGCCTTCGATCATGAAGGAGATGGGCGTGAGCCCGACGAATGCGGGCTTCATGGTCAGCTCCGCGCTGTTCGGCATGATGTTCGGCGCCATCTTCCTGGGCACCATCGCGGACAAGATCGGTCGGCGACGCGCGATTGTCATCTGCATCGCGCTGTTCAGCATCTTCACCGCGGCCGCGGGCCTCACCCACGAGCCGATCAGCTTCAGCGTGATGCGCTTCCTGGCGGGGCTTGGCATTGGCGGCGTGATGCCGAACGTGGTCGCGCAGATGACCGAGTACTCACCGCGCAAGATCCGCAGCACGATGGTGACGCTGATGTTCAGCGGCTACGCCGTTGGCGGAATGCTGGCCGCGCTGCTCGGCAAGGGACTGATCGAAGCCTATGGCTGGTCGTCGGTGTTTCTTGCAGCGGGCTTGCCGGTATTGCTGATCCCCGCGATCCTGAAATCGATGCCCGAGTCGATGCCCTTTCTCATCAAGGCGAACCGACTCGACGAGTTGCAACGCCTCGCGTCGCGCCTCGATCCCAGCTACCGGCCCGAGTCTGGCGACAACTTCGCGCTGCCGCGCGAAGACAAGGCCGCGAGCGCGCCGATCGGTCGCCTGTTCCAGGAAGGTCGCGGCTTCAGCACCGTGATGTTCTGGATCGCGTTCTTCATGTGCCTGTTCATGGTGTACGCCCTCAGCTCGTGGCTGACCCGGCTGATGGCCAGCGCTGGTTACAGCCTGGGTTCCGCCTTGACCTTCGTGCTCGTGCTGAACTTCGGCGCCATGATCGGCGCGGTAGGCGGAGGCTGGCTCGCCGACCGCTTCCACATCAAGTACGTGCTGGTGGGCATGTATGCGTTGGCGGCGGTGTCGATCACCTTGCTGGGCTATCGCGCGCCAACGGAAGTGCTGTTCCTGCTGGTCGGCCTGGCGGGCGCGTCGACCATCGGGACGCAGATCGTGACCTACGCCTACGTGGGGCAGTTCTATCCGATGGCAGTGCGTGCCACGGGCATCGGCTGGGCCTCGGGCGTGGGGCGAAGCGGCGCGATCCTCGCGCCGATCGTGATCGGCAGCCTTGTCGGCCTGGCACTCCCGCTGCAGCAGAACTTCATGGCGATTGCGATCCCCGCGGTGATTGCGGCCATCGCGGTGGCCTTGATCAACCATGGTCGTTCGACAGGTGCCCAACGTGCAGATGCTTCGGGTGCGATTCGCGAGAGTTCGATGGTTGGCTCGAAGGCCGCGGTGCCCGCGAAGTAGCAGCCGGCCATGTTGCACCACCTCGAGCCGCCGCCGCGGCCGCTGCTGGGCTGGCGCCGGGTGGTGGCCGATTTCGGCCCCACCTACGCAGCCAACGGGTTCATCGGTTTTGTCTTCGCGGCCACCGCCCCGGTCGCGATCGTTCTGTCGGTCGGTACCGGCGGTGGCTTGAGTGAGGCCGAACTGGCTTCGTGGCTCTTCGGCGTCTTCTTCGTCAATGGCCTCATCAGCGTAGGGATGTGCTGGCTGTACCGCCAGCCGCTGGCCTTCTTCTGGACCATTCCCGGTACCGTGCTGGTCGGGCCTGCGCTGATGCATCTCAGCTTCGCCGAGGTGATCGGGGCGTACTACGCCACTGGCGCGCTCATCTTGGTGCTGGGCTGCACGGGTTGGGTCCGCCGTGCGATGGCGGCGATTCCGATGCCGATCGTGATGGGCATGGTGGCTGCGGTGTTCCTGAGGTTTGGATTGGACCTCGTGCGATCGTTGCACGATGACGTGGCGATCGCGGGTCCGATGGTCATCGCATGGCTGGCGCTGACGGCGGTCCCCGCGCTCGGGCGCCGACTGCCGCCGTTGATCGGGGCCCTGCTGGTGGGCGCGGCCATGACAGCGTTTCTCACGCGCATGGACGTTGCCGCGCTGGGATCCATTGAACTGGTTCGTCCGGTGGTGCGAATGCCCGTGTGGTCGTGGTCTGCAATGGTGGAACTCGTGGTGCCGCTCACCATCACGGTGCTGGTCGTCCAGAACGGCCAGGGCATCGCCGTGTCGAAGGCAGCTGGGCATGAGCCACCGGTGAACGCCGTGACGCTGGCCTGCGGCATTGGAGCCATGATGAGCGCGGCGGTCGGTGCCGTCAGCACCTGCCTCACCGGTCCCACGAACGCAATCATCAGTGGTTCGGGAGAGCGTTCCCGCCAATACAGTGCTGGCATCTTTACCGGCATTCTGGCGATGGTCTTCGGCCTGATGTCGCCCGCATTCACGCGGCTGATGCTCCATCTGCCCAAGGCCTTCGTCATGGTGCTGGCCGGCTTGGCGATGCTGCGTGTCTTGCAGTCCGCCTTCATGACGGCGTTCAAGGAGCGGTTCACGCTTGGCGCGCTGGTGGCCTTTTTGGTCACCGCAGCGGATCTCGCCATCTTCAACATCGGAGCCGCGTTCTGGGGATTGGCGATGGGCTTTGGCGTGTCGTGGTGCCTCGAGCGGCGCGACTTTTCACCGCAGTCCGCTTCCTTCGCCCCAGCCGAGCGACTGCGCGCGATGGCCGCCTCCCTGCATCGCCTCGTTGTGGCCTCGGGCGCGCTGATCGACGATGCGACACCTCCGGTCAAGCACCGTTCGGAACAAGCCCGCGACGGCGAATGAGGACCGTCGCCTCGTGAGTGCGCGAACCCCGTTGGCCGTTCCGGTGTCGGCAAGAGCCTGTGCACCCGACATCGCAGTCCGCGCTGCGTCAGTTCGCCCGAGCTGATCGCGCCTTCCGCTCGCGGGCCATCCGCACGCACAGGTCGAAGGCGTGTTGCAAGCCCTCGATGGTCGCCACGCCCCGGCCAGCGATGTCGAAGGCGCTGCCGCTCGCCGAGGTCGCCACCGGCACCGGCAGGCCGCCGTGCAGCGTCACGCCCTGCTCGAAGCCCATGAGCTTCATCGCGATCTGGCCCTGATCGTGGTACATCGAGACGACGGCGTCGAAGTCCCCGCGGCGCGCGCCGATGAAGACGGTATCGGGCGAATAGGGACCACGGGCGTCGATCCCTTGCGCCTGCAGCGCGCGCACGGCCGGCGCGATGATCTCAATCTCTTCGCTGCCGATGGAGCCGCCGTCGCCCGCGTGCGGATTGAGGCCCGAGACCGCGATGCGTGGCGCCTGGACGCCGGCACTGATGAGGGCGTCGCGAATGATGTGCACCGCGTCCTTCACGGCGTCGCCAGTGATGAGGGCTGCGACGTCCTTCAGCGGCACATGCGAGGTGACGCGCGAGGTCCAGAGCTTGCCGGTGATGTTGAACTCGCAGACGAAGCCTGGCACGCGGAACCGCTCCTGCATGTAGCGCAGCTCGTCTTCATGCTGCAGTCCGCCGAGGCGCAGTGAATGCTTGTTGAGCGGCGCGAAGACGATGCCGTCAACCAGGCCTCGGCGAACGGCCTCGGTGGCCAGCTGCATCGCCTCGAAGGAGGCGATGCCGGAATGCACGTTCGATTCGCCGAGCACCGGGGGAACACCGCCCATCGTGTCCTGAACCAGCAGGCTCGGCCGGCCGGGCTCGAATCGCAGCCCGTCCAGACTCTGGAGGCGGAGGGGGGCGAGCGTGGCGCCGCCAGCGATGCGCTGGCCGCTTTCGAGCACCAGCGGGTCGGCGACGAGCAACAGATCGGCCGCCTCGAGATTGGGCGCGCGCGCGAGCAGCTTCACCATCATCTCCGGACCGATGCCGCTCGGGTCGCCGGGCAGCACTGCGATTCTGGGTTTCATCGAATTCCTTTCCTTGTCTTTCCGAGTCACTCGGCACGCATGCCGGTGTCCTTGACCAGCTTGCCGTAGCGATCGAACTCATGGCGGTTCATCTCTGCAAAGGCCTCGATGCTCGTGGCCGAGATCTCTCCGCCGAGCGCCTTGATGCGGTCCTGTACGTCGGCCGACCGCAGGCTTTGCGCAAGTTCGGCGTTGAGTCGCTCCACGGCTGCGCGCGGCGTGCCGGCGGTGACGAAAAGGCCGTACCAGGTGTTGACGTCGGCGCCGGTGACGCCGGCCTCAGCGAGCGTCGGGACCTCGGGCAGTTCCGGTGTGCGCTTGGCCGCCGCGACGGCGAGCGGGCGCAACTTGCCGGCCTTGATCTGCTGCATGGCCGAGGAGGTGCTGTCGAACATCATCTCCACCTGCCCACCGATGATGTCGATGTGCGCCTGCGAACTGCCGCGGTACGGCACATGGATGGCCTTGGTGCCGGTGGCCAGTGCGAAGGCTTCGCCGCCCACGTGCTGCGTGCTGCCGATGCCCGAGGACGCGTACTTGAAGGAGCCCGGTCTGGCACGCATCGCGGCGATGAGTTCGCTGACGTTCTGGTAGGGCGAGGTCGCAGGCACGACAAGAACGTTCGGCATCACGGCCACCAGGCCTACGGGTTGCAGGTCCTTGAGTGGGTCGTACTTGAGCTTGAGCAGGTGAGGCGCGACCGCTTGACCCGTGTTGGTGGCCAGGAGCAGCGTGCTGCCATCGCTTGCGGCGCGTGCGGTGAGTTCGGCCGCGATGGTGTTCGACGCACCGGGCCGGTTCTCGACAACGACGGGTTGCTTGAGCGCGGCGCCGAACTTGTCCGCGAGCAGGCGCGCGAGGATGTCGGTGCCGCCGCCGGGGGAGGCGCCGACCATGATGCGAAGGGGCTTGTCCGGATACGCAGTCTGCGCGGAGGCCGTGGGCGGCGCCGCGATCAACAGCAAGGCGGCGAGGGCGCTGACTGCGCGGCACCGCAAGGATTGGAATGGCATGGGGCGTGTCTCCGTTTTTTCTTCGAGGCTGACGGGTACAGCTTAGGGATGTTTGCCATTCCAATCCAATCGATATTCCTGAAGAATTCATATACATCTGTATATGAGCCAACCATCCATCGATCTTCCGCCCTGGCGCCTGTTGCTGCGCCTGCGCACGCGTCAATGGGTGCTGCTTGCGCTGCTCGACCAGCACCGGCACCTGGGTCGGGCATCAGCGGCGATGAGCATCAGCCAGCCCGCGGCGACCAAGCTGCTGCAACAGCTCGAGGAGACTTTCGCCGTGCCTCTCTTTACCCGCGTGGCGCGCGGGATGACGCCAACGCCATACGGTGAGGCGCTGGTTCGCCATGCGCGCTGGGTGCTGACCGACTTCGGCGCAGTGTGCGAAGAGATCGAGGCGCTGCGCTCCGGACTCAGTGGTGCGCTGCGCGTTGGAAGCGTGCCCGGTGCGGTGCCGGAGTTGCTGGCGCCGGCGCTCGTGGCCTACCAGCAGAAGCACGAGCGCGTGGCTGTGAGCGTGGTGGTCGATACCAGCGACGTGATGCTGCGTCAACTGGCGCGCGGTGAGGTCGACCTGATGCTCGGGCGACTCACCGAGGACCACAGTGCCGAGGCCTTCGACTGCGTGTTGCTGCTTGGCGAGCCCCAGGTGGTGGTGGTGCGCCAAGCGCATCCGCTGCTCAAACGCAAGTCGGTGACGCTGCGAGAGCTGGTCGAATGGCCGTGGCTGCTGCAGCCGCCGGGTTCGCCGCAGCGTGGACGCTTCGAGGCGGCGCTGCACGAGGCCGGCATCCAGCAACGTTTGCGGGTCACGGAGACGGCCTCGCCGATCGCGATGACCGCACTCCTGGAACATTCAGACATGGCCGCCGTGATGCCGGCGTCGCAGGCGGCCCACTATGCCAGGCTGGGCGTGCTGAGCGTCCTGCCGATGAAGTTGCCGATACGCGTGCCCCCCATCTACCTGATCACTCGACGCGCGCACAGCCTGTCCCCCGCGGCAGCGGAGTTTGTGGCGCTGTTGCGGCCCGCTTCATAGACGGGCAGTCGAGAGTGCGTGTCTTTTGCTCATGGAAGATTTCTCAATAGGCAACGTCCCGTCACCGCCGTTTCAGGCCGAGGCCTGCGGGAGGCGGAGAGTCGCCATAATGCCCAATACCCGTTGCCATAAGCCTGAATGAGTGCCGCAGATTTCCTCCTAGCGCCAGAAGTCCAAAAGCTGTTGAAGGTCGTGTTTGCCGAGCCGATGAACAGGTTCTCGGTGGCTGAACTCGAGAAGCGGACCAAACTCAATCCTGAACTGATCGAACAGACCCAGGAGCATCTCCTTCAAAGCGGTATCTTGTGCCGTCACAAGTCGAAGGCCGACGAGCAAGAAGCAGTCGGCGCGAACACCTCGTTCGTCTTCTACAACGAGCTCAGGACGATCGCGCTCAAGTCGTTCGCCGCCGCGGAGCCCATCCGCGCGATGCTGCGTTCAAAGTTCAAGGATTCAGTGCTGCGTGCATTCGTGCTTGGGGAAGACAAGGACGCCACAGTGGAACTTCTTGTGGTTCACGGGCAGCTGGTGCCGGAAGAATCGGAGATGGCCGCGGCGTGCCGGAAGCTGTCGACATCTATCGGCCGGCACCTCGATGTGCACGTGATTTCCAGCACTCGGTACGCGGCCCTCACGGCGCGTGACGACCTCACCTTGAAGCTGGCGGCTCCCTTTGCAATTGAAGTCGTCGCCGAGGGCGATACCAAGGCCAAGGCGCCCATCGAGCGCGGAGGTCTCCTCCAGAGCGCCAGGAGGAAGCTCGCGGCCCTGGGGAGATAGCGACGGTGGAAGCCACGCCGAAGTGGCGCGGGTCACCGCAGCCACCGCGCTGCGCTCGCGTATCTGCCTACTGCTTCGACGCCGCGGCCCCCTCGATGAACGGCGTCACGGCAGCCGACTTCGTCTCATCGATGACGCCACCAGGGTCTGACGGCGTCATGAGCTGCTCTGTAACACGGACGCGGCGAACAACAAGCTCGTCAATCTCCAACCGTCGGATTCGAACTCGGCCAACAAAGAGCCGGCCGATAGACAAGGCACCAATCGCCAAAGCACCGACGGCGACGGCGCCAATCGCGAGAGAGCCCAGTGCAGCGGTACCGATGGCGTGCGCGCCCGTCGCAGCTGCTGGCATGGTCCGAGGACGTGCGGACTTTGAGGACATCAGTTTCATTGCAACTCGTGGAGGTAGCGTGCGCCTTGGGGGCGGCGATCAAGTGTCTGCTCCTGGGCCGCATTCTGCCCGACGGGTCTTCGATGCGGCCTTGAGAACAGGCGGTCCCGGCCAGAGGCGGACAATGGCCTCCTGCGATCAGCCGGAGACTTCAAATGAAGCCCACCATCACCGCCTTTGCACGGTCGCCCGATCGCGGCAGGGGGTTGGCACGGGACATGCGCGTTCGCTGGGCGCTCGAAGAGGTGGGCCAGCCTTACGAGGTTCAGCTCGTTTCGTTCGTTGAGATGAAGGAACCCGCACATCGCACGCTTCATCCGTTCGGGCAGATCCCGACCTATGAAGAAGGCGATCTTGCCCTGTTCGAGTCAGGGGCGATTGTGTTCCATGTCGCCGAGAGCCACCCTGGCTTGCTGCCGGACGATGCGAACGCAAGGGCGCGCGCGATCACGTGGATGTTTGCTGCCCTGAATACTGTCGAGCCGCCCATCCTTGATCGCGAAACCGCAACGCTGGTCGAGCGCGACAAGATCTGGTACGCGGAGCGTCTATTGATCCTCGAGGATCGCGTCCGTGTGCGGCTGGGCGAACTTTCCCGTCGGCTCGGCGACTCAGACTGGCTCGACGCGGCGTTCAGCGCCGGCGACCTCCTGATGGTGACCGTGCTGCGTAGGTTGAGCGGATCGGATGTCCTGGAGGAGCATCCGAATCTCTGTGCCTATGTCGCCCGTGGCGAGGCGCGGCCAGCCTACAAACGTGCTTTTGAAGATCAACTGGCGGTTTTCACTGCAAGCCATCCGACCGCCTGACAAGGTCCACGTTGGGCTCCGGCCGCCGAGCGGCCATCCGATACTGCGATGGCGCAGTCCCGCCGAGGGCAAGGGACGGGGCGATGCAGGGTTAGGCGTCGCAATCAGAACCGAGCCCGTCCGTCAAAGCCTCCAGCAGCGCTTGCTCGAGCCAAGCTTGAAACACGTCGGGTGCCCAACCCGACTCGTGCACGAGCTTGTGATAAACCTCGCGACTGGTCAGCATCCACAGCACAGTCGCTGCCGCCTCTTTCGTCAGGCCTTTCCGCGCGCGCTTCGCCGCGAACAGTGCGTCGATCCGCTCGCGCTGCATCTCCCGCCGCAAGGCTTCGAAGGACTGGTTCGTCTTGCGAAGCTCTGGCGAGAACGCCGCCGATTTCATCAGCAGGCCGAGCTCCGCGCTTTCGCCCTCGTAGATCGCTCGCGCCACATGGGCGCTCATCGCGATGCGCTGGACTGGGTCGCTCAGCCCTTCGAGCTTCTGGTGGGCTTCCTTGAACCGCGGGCCAAAGATCGCATCATGCATCAGAGCGTGCAACAGCCCGGCTTTGGATTTCACCACCGCATACACGGTCGGCTCCGACACGCGCGCTCGCTCGGCGATCTGGGTAATGGTGGTCGCGTCGATCCCCTTGCGAGAGAACAGAAACTTCCCCGCGTCCAGGATCCTGGCTCGGGTGCGCTCCGCCGCTTCCGAGCGAGTTTCTGAGCGGTAGGGCCGCTTGTCCTGAGCTTTCATATTGACTATAGTGTGCTACATCCAATATCGACGGATGGGACTCGCGCATGACGTTCGAAGCCTACATGAACAACATCCGGACCAGGACCGGCAAGGAGCCGAAGGACTTCTTCGACCAAGCCGTTCAAGCGGGGATCCTGCGCCCGGACACCAAGACGATGGAGTTCGTCGCCTGGCTCAAGAACAGCTCGGGGCTTGGCCACGGGCATGCCATGGCGGTTTGGGAGGCGTTCAAGCGCAATGGATGGGTTCCCTTGTCCGAAGCACCCGCGGCGTCTGCCAAGCGGGGCAGGCCATGAACTGGACGCGACGCATCGGCGTCGGCCTCTCGGGCCTTGCCACGCTGTTCTTTATCTTGGACGCCACGGGCAAGCTGCTCAAGATGGAGCCGGTGTTGCGAAGCACCCAAGAGCTCGGCTGGCCGGTAAGCGCGGTCGTGCCACTTGGTGTGCTGCTGCTATTGGGCGCCGTGCTGTACGCCGTGCCGCGCACGAGTGTGCTCGGCGCAATCTATCTGACCGGGTTCCTGGGCGGCGCGGTGGCGACCCATTACCGCGTCGGGTCGCCCTTGGCCACGCACGTGCTCTTCGGGGTCTACGTCGGGCTCGTGATGTGGGCGGGCCTGGCGTTGCGCTATCCGACCTTTTTCAAGGCCGCTTTTTCCAGACCGGGCAGCCCCACCGCGGCGTAACCACGGCTTCAAGAGGCTGACGGCTAGGCCTTTGTAAGTCCGATGCGGTGCGAGCATCTGGCGATGCAGGCTATCTGACCAGGTAGTACGCGGAGAACTCTCCCGTGCCGTGTGTGCACCGCTGGAAGCCCGCTCGTAGAAGCCAACCCTCGAACCGCGGGCTCGCAATGTTTTCGATATAGAGAACGCGCGCTTCCAAGCCATGCGTGCCGGCAAGGAAGCGCTCGACGAACCGAGTGAGGTAGCCTTGGCCTCGAAGGTCTTCAGATACCAAGAGGGTTGCGAGGCACAACGCAGGTTCGCCAGGCGTCGAGGGCTTGAACCACGAGTAGCCTGTGTAGGCTTGAAGTGCCGGGCTGGCGTACCAGCGCGTGATGACATGCCGCGTTCGAGGAATGTCCGCTTCAAACTGGGCAAGCCAAGCGAAGAAGAGGTCCAACTCGGCCTCAACGCTGGTGGTGCAGTTCATGCGTCATCGTATGGGCGCCGACTCGCAAATTGTGCGGTGCAAAGGACAGAAGCGGCAATCGCATCGAAGAAACGAGAACTTTCTCCTGCATTAAATAGTCTCCGCAGTTTCATTCGCACGTGACCCACTCGCCCGAGAAGCAAGCCCTGATGCGCGACAACTTCCAGGAGTACGAGTTGACAACGTCCTCATTGCAGCCCGTTGGACGACCCCGATCGCGGCGCCTGAGCGCCGGGGTCGTCGACGAGCTGAGCAGGCGGATGCGCATCGGCCCTCTGCGCGCGGGCGACCGGTTGCCGACCGAGGCCGCGATCAGGGAAGAGTTCGGGGTCAGCCGCACGGTGGTCAGGGAGGCGCTTTCGAAGTTGCAGGCGGCGGGCATGGTCCGGACGCGGCAGGGCGTCGGCACTTTCGTGGTGGGCGCCTCGCGGGCCAAGCCGTTCCAGGTCGACAGCAGTCCGGACGACAGCCTCGCGCAGGCGCTCGCGCTGATCGAATTGCGCATCGGCCTGGAGTCCGAGGCGGCCGCGCTGGCAGCGCAACGCCGCACCCCCGGCGACCTGGCCGCCCTGAAGGGCGCTCTCCACGCGTTCAATGCCGCGATGGATCAGGGCATGGACACCGCCGTCCCCGACTTCCAGTTCCACCTCGAGATCGCGCGCGCGTCGCACAGCCCGCATTTCGCCGCGGTGCTGGAGGCGCTGGGGCCCACCTGCGTACCGACTGCTTTCCTGGAAGCTGCCGCGGGTGAGGAACTGAGCGCTGCGTGGGCGAGCCAGGTCCGGCATGAGCATCGAAGCATCTTCGACGCCACCGCGCAGCACGACGTGGAGGCGGCGCGCGCCGCCATGCGAACCCATCTGGTGAACGGACGAGAGAGACGGCGCGCCTGCGAACGGCCGCGGGGGGTCTTGCCGCCCTAGGTGGCCGACGATTGCCGCTCGATCATGCGGAACCCGACATCGACGACGGGTTGCGCGACCGATTCACCCCGGCAGCGGGCGACGATCAATCGCGCGGCAAGCCGGCCGATCTCGGCGCCATCCACGTGCACGGTGGAGATCGAGGGGACCGTGTGCGCGCCGAAATCCGCATTGCCGAAGCCGCAGATCGCCAGATCCTGCGGAACGCGCAGGCCGCGTGCGAGCGCTTCCACCATCACGCCCTGCGCCAACTGGTCCGAGCTGCAGCAGACCGCTTCGAGCCGCGGTTCCTTTTCCAGCAGTTCCGCGAGCGCACGGCGGCCCAGTGCCAGGCTGCTCGGTGCCGGAACGACGGCCGTCGGTACCTCACGGCCGAGCGTGGTCTGGAATCCATCGCGCCGCATGCGGGCACGATGGTCGTCACCGGTCGCGATGCCGATGTGCTTCCAGCCCTTGCTCAGAAAGTAGCCGCCCACCGCGCCGCCGACCTTCACGTGAGAGAAGCCCACCAGCATGTCGACGGGCCGATCGCTGAGGTCCCATGTCTCGACGACCGGAATGCCCGAGCGACGCAGCCGGTCCCTGGCCTTCTGCGACTGCACCAGGCCGGTCATGACGATGCCATCGGGCTGCCGGCCGATCATCGTGTTGAGCACCGATTCTTCCTGGCCGGCGTCGTAGGAGGTTTGTCCGAGGATCAGCTGATAGCCCGCCGAAGCCAGCTCGGTCGTCAGTGCCTGCACGGTCGGCAGGAACTGGGCCACCGACAGCGCCGGCACGATGCCGCCCACCATCAGGCTGCGCTTGGACTTGAGGCCGCCGGCGAGCAGGTTCGGGATGTAGCCAGTCGACTCGACCGCCGCCTGCACCTTCTCGATGGTCTTTTTCGAGACCACGCCCGGATTGCTCAACGCTCGCGATGCGGTGATCAGCGACACACCCGCGGCCTTGGCCACGTCATGGAGCGTGGCGGCCTTGAAGGGAGATACGGCATTCATTCGGGCTGTCCGGCGGGTCGCCTGGGCGGGAGGTGGCAAGGATGACAACGTTAGCAGAAGCCGACTGCCGGTGCCAGATTGCGGGAAACGGGCCGTTGACTCGAGCGCAGCGGCGCGGGAAAACCCTGACAAGAAGTCGGTTGACTGTCCAAAATGACAACGATATCATTTCTTCCGCTTCGACACTTCTTGCAGCGGCAGCTCGACAGGGACTTGAAGGCGGCTCACCATGGCGCCGGGCATCCGAAAACAAAGCCGCGAATGACAACGTTACCAACCACGACTGGAGTCACCATGCAGATCGCACATTTCCCGCGTCGTCGAATCCTTCAATGGGCCGGACTCAGTGCCGTGGCCATGGCGGCGGCCGGCGTGTCGACGCCAAGCCGTGCGGCCGATGCGCCCGCCGATGCATTTGCCGGCAAGACGATCAAGATCATCGTTCCGTTCACCGCGGGCGGCTCCTCGGACATCATTGCCCGCGCCATCTCGACGCCGCTCGCCGAGGCGCTCAAGGCCACGGTCGTCGTCGACAACAAGGTGGGCGCAAACGGCAACATCGGCGCGGACTTCGTCGCGAAGTCGGCCCCCAACGGTCTCACGCTGCTGATGTGCGACGTGCGCGCGCTGGCCATCAGCCCGTCGCTGTACACGCAGCTGCCGTTCGATCCTTCGAAGAACCTGCAGCCGGTGGCGATGCTGGCCTACTCGCCGCACCTGCTGGTCGTCCATCCTTCCGTTGCGGCGAACACGCTGCCTGAACTGGTCGAACTTTCGAAGAAGAAGCCCCTTTCCTTTGCGGTCACGGCCTTGGCCAGCGCTCCGCATCTCGCCGGCATCCAGCTCCAGGAGAAGACCGGCGCCAAGTGGGAGTACATCCCCTACAAGGGCGGCTCGCAGGCGATCAACGACACCATCGCCGGGCAGGCCGAAGTCCTCATGAACGGCATGCTGGCGACGCTGCCCTTCGTGCAATCCAAGCGGCTCAAGATCATCGCGGTCTCGTCGCCCAAGCCGATGGCGCAACTCCCGGGCGTCCCGACCATCGGCGACACCGTCAAGGGCTTCGAGTCGGGCACCTGGCAAGGGGTGATGGCGCCTGCGGGCTTGCCGGCGCCACAGCTCGAACGGCTCTCGGCCGAACTGCTTCGCATCATCCATCTGCCGGCCGTGCGCGAGCAGTTGATCGCGCAGGGCGCCGACATCTCCACGATGCCGCCGGCCGAAATGTCCAGCTTCTTCGAGAAAGAGCGCAAGGGCTGGGCGGCCGTCGTCGCCAAGGCCGGACTGAAGCTCGACTGACGTCCGGAGTCACATCCACATCCCTACACAGAGACAACGCATGAAGAAATACCTGACCCTGATCGCACTGGGCCTCGCCGCCTTTGCTTGCAACGCACAGAACTGGCCCGAGAAGACCGTGACCCTCGTCGTGCCGTTCCCGCCGGGCGGCTCGACCGACCAGGTGGCGCGCGCCATCGCGCCGCGGCTCACCGACAAGTTCAAGCAATCCTTCCTCGTCGACAACAAGGCCGGGGCCACCGGCACCATCGGTGCGACCTTCGTCAAGCGCGCGGCGCCCGATGGCGCGACCTTTCTCGTCACCTCGCTCGGTCCGCTCGTCATCGTTCCGCATCTGGTCAAGGGCCTCCAGTACGACGCGCTGAAGGACTTCGACCTGATCACCGTGGCGGTGGCTTCGCCCAATGTGCTGGTGGTGCCCGCGAACTCGCCGCACAAGAGCGTGGCGGACGTCATCGCGTACCAGAAGGCCAATCCCGGCAAGATGACCTTCGCCTCGGCCGGCAACGGCTCCAGCGACCACCTGACGGCCGAACTGTTCTGGCAGCAGACCGGGACCATGGGCATCCACGTTCCCTACAAGGGCGGATCGCCGGCGCATACGGACCTGATGGGCGGCCAGGTGAACGCGTCCTTCCAGAACATCAACTCGGTGGTGCAGTACATCAAGGGCGGCAAGATGCGCGCGTTGGCCGTCACCAGCCCGAAGCGCTCGCCCGTCCTGCCGGACGTGCCGACGCTGGCGGAAGCCGGCGTCAAGAACGTCGAGGTGGCTTCGTGGCAGGCCATCGTGGCGCCCAAGGGCCTGTCTCCTGCCGTGCGGGACAAGGCGCACGCCGCCTTCGTCGAGGCCCTCAACGATCCGAAGGTCAAGGACCAGTTCACCTCGATCGGTTTCGAGATGGTCGCCAATTCCCCGGCGCAGTTCGCCGAGTTCCAGCAGAAGGAGTACGCACGCTGGAAGAACGTGATCGAGACCGGAAAGATCACGATCGACTGACCGGGCACCACACGAATCTCCTGAAAGCCAACTCACCATGACCACCACCCCTCCGTCCCCGGCCGGCGACAGCATCACCTGGATCCGCGTCTCTTCGTGCTACCTGCCGCTGGCCAACCCGATCAGCGACGCGAAGGTGCTGACCGGCCGTCAGAAGCCGATGACCGAGATCGCGATGCTGTTCGCCGAAATCGAGACCAGGGACGGCCACCGGGGTCTGGGTTTCAGCTACTCCAAGCGAGCCGGCGGTCCTGGCCAGTTCGCCCACGCCAAGGAGATCGCTCCGGCGCTGATCGGCGAAGACCCGAGCGACATCTCGAAGCTGTGGACCAAGCTGTGCTGGGCCGGCGCGTCCGTCGGGCGCAGCGGCATGGCGGTCCAGGCGATCGGCGCGTTCGACGTCGCGCTCTATGACCTGAAGGCCCGGCGCGCCGGCCTCTCGCTGTCCAAGCTGCTGGGCTCCCAGCGGGATTCGGTCCAGTGCTACAACACCTCGGGCGGCTTCCTGCACACGCCGCTCGACCAGCTGCTGGTCAACGCCGCGGCATCGCGCGAGCGCGGCATCGGCGGCATCAAGCTCAAGGTCGGCCAGCCCGACCGCGCGCTCGACATCCGGCGCGTCGAAGCGGTTCGCAAGCACCTGGGCGACGACATGCCCCTCATGGTCGACGCCAATCAGCAGTGGGATCGTCCGACCGCGCAGCGCATGTGCCGCATCTTCGAGCAGTTCAACCTGATCTGGATCGAAGAGCCGCTGGATGCCTACGACTTCGAGGGCCACGCGGCGCTCGCGTCGCAGTTCGACACGCCGATCGCCACCGGCGAGATGCTGACCAGCGCGGCCGAGCACGGCGAGCTGATCCGCCACCGCGCCGCCGACTACCTGATGCCCGACGCGCCCCGCGTCGGGGGCATCACGCCCTTCCTGAAGATCGCCGCCCAGGCCGAGCAGGCGGGCCTGAGCCTCGGCCCGCACTTCGCCATGGAACTGCACGTGCACCTCGGCGCCGTCTACCAGACCGAACCGTGGGTGGAGCACTTCGACTGGCTCGAGCCGCTGTTCAACGAGCGCCTCGAAATCAGGAACGGCCGGATGCTGGTGCCGACGCGGCCCGGCCTCGGCCTCAGCCTCAGCGAGCAAGCCAGAGGCTGGACGCGCGAAGAAGTCGAAGTGGGCCAGCGCGCCTGAGCCCGCATGCCTGAAGTGCCCGTGATGACTGAAACCCTCTCTCTCTCGCCGCTGTGCATCAGCATGGACGACCGCGACAACGTCGCGATCGTCGCCAATGACGGTGGGCTGTCGGCCGGCACCGTGTTCCCCTCGGGCCTGACGCTGGTGGACAAGGTTCCCCAGGCGCACAAGGTGGCCTTGGTGGACATCCCCGAAGGCGGCGAGGTCCGTCGCTACAACGTCGTGATCGGCTATGCGCTGAAGGACATCGCCGCCGGCAGCTGGGTGCACGAGCGGCTGCTCAAGATGCCCGCGGCGCGCGAACTCACCGGCCTGCCGATCGCCACGGTCAAGCCCGAGCCGCAGCCCCCGCTGGAGGGCTACACCTTCGAGGGCTACCGCAACCCGGACGGCTCGGTCGGCTCGCGCAACATCCTGGCGATCACGCAGACCGTGCAGTGCGTGGCCGGGGTGACGGAGTTTGCCGTCCAGCGCATCAAGTCCGAGCTGCTGCCGAAGTACCCCCACGTCGACGATGTCGTGGCGCTCGAACACGGCTACGGCTGCGGCGTCGCCATCGATGCGCCGGACGCCATCATCCCGATCCGCACGCTGCGCAACATCAGCCTGAACCCCAACTTTGGCGGCGAGGTGATGGTGGTGAGCCTGGGCTGCGAGAAGCTCCAGCCCGAGCGCCTGATGCCGCCCGGCACCATCCCGCTGATCGACGAGCGCAACGTGGCCGACGTCGGCGACAGCGCGGAGAGCCAGCTCGACGTGGTGTGCCTGCAGGACGACGCGCACGTCGGCTTCATGTCGATGGTCGATTCGATCATGCGGCAGGCGGAAGAGCATCTGGAGCGCCTGAACGCCCGCCGCCGCGAGACCGTGCCCGCGAGCGAACTCGTGGTCGGCGTGCAATGCGGCGGCAGCGACGCCTTCTCGGGCGTCACGGCCAATCCGGCGGTGGGCTTCTGCACCGACCTGCTGGTGCGCGCCGGCGCGACTGTGATGTTTTCGGAAGTCACCGAAGTGCGCGACGGCATCGACCAGTTGACCTCGCGCGCCACCACGCCCGAGGTGGCCGAGGCGATGATCCGCGAGATGGCCTGGTACGACGCCTACCTGGACAAGGGGCGGGTCGACCGCAGCGCCAACACCACGCCCGGCAACAAGAAGGGCGGGCTGTCCAACATCGTCGAGAAGGCGATGGGCTCGATCGTGAAGTCGGGCAAGTCACCGATCTCGGGCGTGATCGCGCCCGGCGAGAAGGTCCGGCAGAAGGGCCTGATCTACGCGGCCACGCCGGCCAGCGATTTCATCTGCGGCACGCTGCAGCTGGCTGCGGGCATCAACCTGCATGTCTTCACCACCGGCCGGGGCACGCCCTACGGGCTGGCCGAGGTGCCGGTGATCAAGGTCGCCACGCGCAGCGACCTGGCCCGCCGCTGGCACGACCTGATGGACGTCAACGCCGGGACGATCGCCACGGGCGAGAAGACCATTGCCGATGTCGGCTGGGAGATGTTCCATCTGATGCTCGACGTCGCGAGCGGGCGGAAGAAGACCTGGGCCGAGCACTGGAAGCTGCACAACGCGCTGGTGCTGTTCAACCCCGCCCCGGTGACCTGAGCCCCGAGGGCTCGCACGCCATTCCATCCACCCCGTGTCCCCGACCAGAGAGAACCCCCTGTGAATCCGCAAGAACTCAAGACCATCATGGGCTCCGGCCTGCTTTCGTTTCCGCTGACCGACTTCGACAGCAACGGCGACTTCCACAAGAAGGGCTACGAGAAGCGCCTGGAATGGCTGGCGCCGTACGGCGCCTCGGCGCTGTTCGCCGCCGGCGGCACGGGCGAGTTCTTCTCGCTGACGGGTGACGAGTATCCCGGCATCATCAAGACCGCCGTCGACACCTGCCGCGGCGTGGTGCCGATCATCGCTGGAGCAGGTGGCCCGACGCGATTCGCGATCCAGTGCGCACAGGCCGCCGAGAAGGCCGGCGCGCACGGCATCCTGCTGTTGCCCCACTACCTGACCGAGGCGGGCCAGGAAGGTCTGGCCGCGCACGTCGACGCGGTGTGCAAGAGCGTCGACTTCGGCGTCGTCGTCTACAACCGCGGTGGCGCCACGCGCTTCAAGCCGGACACGCTGGCTGCCCTGGCCGATCGCAACCCGAACCTCGTCGGCTTCAAGGACGGGGTGGGCGACATCGAGGCCATGGTCGCGGTCTACCAGAGGATGGGCGATCGCTTCGCCTACCTCGGCGGCCTGCCGACCGCCGAGGTCTATGCCGCCGCCTACAAGGCCATGGGCACGCCGGTGTATTCGTCGGCCGTCTTCAACTTCATCCCGAAGACCGCGATGGATTTCTATCGCGCGGTCGCCGCCGACGACCTGAAGACGCAGCACCGGCTGCTGAAGGACTTCTTCATGCCGTACCTGGAGATCCGCAACCGCATGCAGGGCTACGCCGTGAGCATCGTCAAGGCCGGCGCAAAGATTGTCGGTCACGATGCAGGCCCGGTTCGCGCTCCACTGACCGACCTGAAGCCGGACGAGATGGAGGCGCTGAAGCTGCTGATCGACCAGTTGGGCCCCCAGGGCCTCTGAAAGCCGTCGCATCCAGCAACACGAGCTGTTTATCCGTGTTGCAACCGACGACATGCTGGCTGTCTAATGCCGGACGATTCAGAAGAGCGGGTCTCGAAGTCCCAGGTTGATTCGAGCGCCCCGCCGTCCTCATTCATCCGGAAGCGCTTCTCATGATCCACACTCGCAAGCATGGCGTACATCTCATCCTCGCGGGCGCGACGCTCGCTGCCACGCTCACCGCGCAGGATGCGCTGGCCCAGGCACGCTTGGAACAGGTGACAGACGACAGCTGGCGCTTTTCCGCGGGGCTCGGAGTCTTCAGTCGCCCCAAGTATCCCGGCAGCGGCGATACCCAGGTCGTGGCGGTGCCCCTCGTCACCGCCAACTTCGGCCGCTATTTCATAGGGGGCACTCCGGGGGCCGGTTTCCCGTTTGGAGTGGGCTTCAATCTCATTCAGGACGACAACTGGCGCTTTGGCGTGGCTTTGGGTGGAGAACTCACCAAGCCGCGGAAGGCGACCGATGCGCCGATCCTCAATGGCTGGGGCGACATCTCTGAGACGGCGCTGGGCAGCGTGTTCGCTGCCTACTCCCTCGATTGGCTGACCGTTCGCGGTTTTCTCGTTTCCGACATCGGGGGCAACGATCAAGGTACGCGTTTCGCACTCGACCTCGAAGGAAAATACCAGCTCAGTGAAAGGCTCACCTTGTCTGCTGGACCCGGCCTCACTTGGGCGAACGGCAAGTACACCCAGACCTTCTTTGGAATCAGCGCGAGACAGAGCCTCATTGCCGGAATTCCCCCGTACTCGGCTGGAAGCGGCCTCAACACCGTCCGCTTCTCCGTCGGCGCCCAGTACCAGCTGAGTCCACAGTGGAGTCTTGGCGCAAGCGTCACGGCCGCTTGGTTGCAAGGCGACGCCGAGAACAGTCCGATCACGGAGGACAAGTCGCAGAATACTTACGGCATCTTCGCCTCGTACCGATTTTGACGATGCGAGCGCGGGCGATCTCGAGCGCTGGAGTACTTCGGTGAACGGCTTGACTCGCCGACGCGTAGCGGAGCCACGGAGTGAGATCCGGATGGCCTGCGCCACCAGCCAGCCGTCGATCTCATGGCGGCCATCCGCATCGTGACCGGGGTCGGCGGCAGGACATCCTGCGCATGATCGTGGGCGGCGAATCGCTGACCACCACCGCCGAGCGACTGGCGATCAACGTCAAGACCGTGAGCGCCTGCCGGCGGCGCATCCTCGAGAAGATGGGGCTGGCCTCGAACGCCCCGCGGGTCCAGTACGCCATCCACCATCGGCTGGTGGACTGAGCGTTTCCCCCGTCATCGATATCTGACAGGCGACGCCCGGGTCGCTGACTTGTGGCGCTGCGGGCGGCCCCCTAGCATCACCTCGGCCTGGCTTGGTGAGGGCAAAACGGCCTTCCCGGGATCAGAAAAACAATCGAGGAGACCCAAATGAGTTCATGGAAGCAGATCGCGGCCTGCACGGCCGGCGCGATCGTGATCGCCGCGTGCGGCGGCGGCGGCAACGGCACCCCGTTCATTCCGCCATCCAACCCGCCATCGTCCAATCCACCGCCTTCTGACCCGCCACCGGCGTCGTCGAAGATTTCACTCAAGGTGCTATCCAGCAAGCCGGAGTACGTGTCGGGCGGGGACGCGCGCATTGCCGTACTGGCGCCTCAGGATGACCATGCCCAGATCGAGTTGTGGCTCAACGACACCAAGATCGAGCCCGCGCTTGCCTCGAGCGCCGACCGGCTGGAAGGCCTGGTAGCCGGCCTCGCGGTCGGCCCCAACAAGCTGGAAGTGCGTCATAAGGTGCGCGGCAAGCTCGACACGCTGACGCTGACCAACCATCCGATCACGGGCCCGATGTTTGCAGGCGCCAAGCAGGAGCCCTTCGTCTGCTCGGTGGTCAGCGAGCTCGGCAAGGAGCCGCTCGTCGACACCGCCGACACCAAGTATTTCGCGGTCAAGGACGGCGCCGGCGGCACCGTCGGCTACAGCCGCGATTGCTCGATCGACTCCTATGTGCAGTACTACTACCTGCCAGTCGGCGGCACCAGCCACAAGAACTACTTGCCGATGCCGGCCGACGGCTCGCGTCCTTCCAACATCGCCAAGACCACGCTCATGGACGGACGTGAAGTCGACTTCATCGTGCGCTGGGAACGTGGCACGATCAACCGCTTCATCTACCAGTACGTGATGCTTGCGCCCTTCGGCGAAGACCCGACCAAGCCAGACCTGAGCCTGTGGAACAAGCGGCTGGTCTACGTCTTCCAGGGAGGCGTCGGCTTCGGCCACTACCAGGGCGGCCCGGACACGCGCGTCGGCGCGATCGAGCAGATCGGCAAAGGCTATGCCGCGATCCACTCCACCGGCACACGCACCGGCGAGCACTACGACATGATCCTCGGCGGTGAGACCGCGCTGATGACCAAGGAAGGCTTCATCAAGCGCTACGGCGTACCCACGTACACCGTAGGACTCGGCGGCTCGGGCGGCGGCATTCAACAGTACCTGTACCCGCAGAACCACCCCGGCCTGCTCGACGCGGCGATCCCGCAGCAGGCCTATCCCGACATGGTGGGACAGGTTCCGCACGTGGGCGATTGCGAGCTGCTCGAGTACTACATGGATGTGACCGACCGCGCCAATGGCAAGTGGACCAGCTCCATCAAGAACCGCAGCTGGCTGGTGGGCATGAACGGCGAGGAGACGGTCGCCAATCCGTTCCTCGGGCTCCAACCCTACCTGCCGAACGTGAAGATGGCCACCGGTTCCACCGAATGCCGCAAGGCCTGGATGGGGCTGACGGCCGGCGCCATGAACCCGACCTTCGATGCCGACGGCATCATGGCCAGGGGTGCGGCACGGATGAACATGGCGGCCTTCGGCCCCATCGCGTTCAGCCACTACGACGACGTGCGCAACACCTACGGGATCGCTGCCGATGGCTACGCGCGCTCCAACTGGGACAACGTGGGCGTGCAATACGGCCTGCAGTCGATGAAGGAAGGAAAGATCTCCAGCGCCGAGTTCCTCGACCTGAACTTCAAGGTCGGCGGCTGGAAGCGGGCGAGCGAAATGGTGCCCGAAGGCTTCCCCTTCAACGGAACCGGCGCAGCCGAACAGCAGAAGGCCGCCACGATCGCGGGGTACTTCGATCCATGGGGTGCGCGGAACATGAATCAATGGAACCCGGCCGCGCCCAATGTTCCCGCTCCACGCACGCACGGCGACATGGAAGGCATCAAGGCGACCTTGCGCTCGGGCCTGGTCTTCACCGGGCAGTCGGACATCCCGACCATCGATTGGCGCCCGTACCTGGAGCACAAGCTCGACATGCACAACGTGCACCAGTCCTTTGCTATCCGCAAGCGCATCCGCAACAAGATGGGCAACTCGGACCACCAGGTCATCTGGTTCACCGAGACGCGCGCAGCCGCAACGCCCTTCGACCAGTCGCCGATGGCGTTCGAAGTGATCGACGAGTGGATCGCCAAGATCCGCGCCAATCCAAGCCGCAGTGTGGCCGACAACCGGCCCGAGCGCGCAAGAGACAGTTGCTTCGATAACGCCGGGACGCTGATGGCCAGGGGCGCGGAGGTTTGGGACGGCGTGCTCGATGCCAAGCCCAAAGGCGCCTGCACCCAGGCCTTCCCGATGTACAGCACCTCGCGCATCGTCGCCGGGGGGCCCATCGAAGGCGGCATCTTCAAGTGCGCGCTGAAGCCGCTGGACGCGGCACTGGCCGATGGCACCTACGGCTCTTGGGTGCCGTCCCCGGCGGACATCCAGAAGCTCCAGGCCATCTTCCCCGAAGGTGTCTGCGACTACAGCAAGCCGGGTCAAGGCACCCCTTGATCCTTTGCCGGGTTCCTGCGCGAGCCACGCATGCGGTGGCTTTTTTCTTCGCGCAGGGTCCGTGCATCGTCGCTCAAGGAAGCGCCAACGCAGCCCGGCGCTCGACGCCAAATTCAGTCAAGACGCCATCTGCAGCTGATCGAGACCGAGCCATAGATAGCTGGCCGACCGTCCGGCCTTGCGGTCGCCGTCGTCGCTGACCATGAGGATGCCTGGCGCCCCGTCGATGGTCGCCGGGCTCACTCCTTCTGTACGCGCCAGGTCCGGCAGACCCGGAACCGCGACGCGGCGCACGGAGTTGCTTCGCCGGCCATTCCAAAGCCAGAGCGAGAACTCGGCGGGCCCGCTCGAAACGGGCCCGCCGACGACCAGGTACTGTCCGAGCGCGGGAAGGAAAGACAATGCGCGAATTCCGTGGCCGTCCAGATCCAGTTCATCGAGATCGGGCGACAGCTGGGGCTCCTCGTCCGCCTCGAAGAGGGCCGTCGGATTGACGAGGCTGGCAATGATCGCGCGGCCTTCGCGCAGCGGGCTGCGAAAGCCGATCAGCAGATGATGCTCGAACGGGTCGATTTCCAGTGCTTCGATGTTGAGTCCGCCAGCGGCCTTGACCTGCCGGACTTTCGCCGCCGAAGCCAGCAGGGGATGCTGCGTCGTCATGGCCTTCTTCAATCCCTCGACGACCTTGGGGTCGACGACCCGATTCCCGTCGACCCGGAAGCGTACGAGTCGCTCGCGCGACTTCTTTGCGCGACCTTCGTCGTCTCGGGAATGGGAGGTGATGGCGTAGACGAAGCCCGATCGGTCCAGGGCAAGCCCTTCGAGATCGTCCAGCTTCCAGAAGTCGCTGAAGGTCTGGAGCAGGGTGGCGGTGAGTGCGACGCTGTCGACACGGCCTGCGTCGATCGTGACCAGGCTGAAGGGGTGGTCCTTCTCGTCCTCGATGACAAGAAGGCGCCCGTCCGGCAATTGCCGGATCGCCGACGGCTCATAGACCCCGGTCAGGGGCCGAAAAGCAGGGGGTTCCTGGTGTGTCACCGGCGCATTGTCTACCCATGAGTCGCATGATCCCAGAGGAAGTTGCAAGCCTGGAAGCCCTACCGGCGAGGGTTGACGGGCGGCGTGAACCGGCGCACAAACTCGCGCATGGATGCAAGGAGCTTCGAGGCCTCGGGCAGGAGGCGCACGCTGATCGCAGCGTGCCTGCTGGTGTGCGTTCCCGCCGCGCTGGCCATCGGAATCGGGTGGTCGGTCAGTGACATCGAGCTTCGCAAGACGCTGTACGCGGCGGCGATCACGCTCGTGTTTGCCGGACTTTTCGGTGGTTTGCTCAAGGTGCAGCTCGATGAGGTTGCAGCATTCAAGCGAAAGCGCGAGGACGCCGCCTCGTTCGTCACGAACGTTCTGGCGGACCTCAAGGGGGTGTTCGACCAGGTCGCGCGGGCAAGAATCCTGATTCCAGCCCATCAGTCGGTCGCGACCTACGGCGACGAGATGCGCGCCTTGATCACCGCGCGCGTGCAGCTTCGCAACGTGGTACGGGCACTGGAGCGCAGAGCCGACGGTGTGGACGAAGAGACACGCTCGGAAGTGACGCGGCTGGTGCGCCGCATGGACGACTTTCTCGAAGGCCTGACTTGCGAGTTCCGCGACAATTACAAGCGCCTGTCGGATCAGCAGCGCGGCTACGAGAAACGCGCCGAGGCGCTGTTGAAGCAGTTCGCCGAAGACCCGAGCCGGCAGACGCCGCCGGAGCTTCCGGTCTTTGTCTGGAATTCGCTTTCCGAGTTGCCGCGACTTGCCGATTTCATCGGTCCGGCCAATGACTACCGCATCCAGTTCGAAGCGCCACTGGACGATGCGAGCGCGTGGCTGCGAAATGAACTGGCGCGCATTCTCGGCAGCACGCCATTGGGCAGCCTGAGAGGGCAACGCCACACGCAAACACCGACCGAAGCATCGCGCGCATAGCCGCGTCCGGCGCCCGCATGTCCCGCGCCACCATCACGACCGTCAGACTCTGAGCGAGCCTCTGAACCCCCGCGCGGCATAGTAGGACTGGGCCCCGTTGTGGTACACGAAGACCTGGCCGTAGCGCCTGTCGCAAAACAGCGCCCCGCCGAGCTTTCTGACCTCGGGGGGCGTTGCCACCCAGCTGGACGTCTTCATGTCGAACTCCCCGTACTGCTGAAGCTTGCGGTATTGCGCCTCTGTCAGCAGCGAGACGCCCATCGCCGTGGCCATGTCGATGGCATTGCTCTCCGGCTTGTTCTCCTTTCGGGAATTCAAGGCTTGTGCGTCGTAGCACAGGCTCCTGCGTCCCTGCGGACTTTCAGCGGCGCAATCGCAGAACAGGTAGGCGCCTTCATCGTCCGCTGCGCCGATGACATCGGGTTCGCCTCCCGTTCTCTCCATCTCACGAAGCGACGTCAGCTTGTCGGGTCTGTCTTGCAAGCGACCCAAGACATCGGCCCAGCCGGCTTCTGCGTGTCGGTGCATGTTCTGCTCGAACCGCGACTTCAACGCATGGATGAGGATTTCGAGTGGATCTGCCATCATGTTCGCGTGCTTGCGGGCCCTTCGGGTCGAGGCCCTCGTTCAGGACCTCCTGTTCGGGAACGCAGCTTACAGCGTTCAGGTCCCGACCTGGCGCCACGCAACAGGTGCGATGCGCCGGAAGGGAAGACCCGATTCGGAACTCCCCCGCATTCACTCAGGCTGCAACTCGGCGTGGTCGATCAGGTTTCGCAGAAGTCCGGCAATGTCTTCGAGTGGAAGGCGATAGTGCGCATCGTCGGCGCGCGGGGTGCGCAACGCACCGGGCGGCGCGTCCGAGAAGACGGCTTCCTTGGCTTCCTGCAGCACCCCGATTCCCCCCGCAGCATTGATGGCGCGCAATCCGTCCGTTCCGTCGTCGCCTCCTCCGCCCAGAACAACGCCGATCACGCGTGGCCCGTAGACGCGGGCAGCAGACTCGAACAGGCAATCCGCGGCCGGGTGCGGGCGGCGCAACCTTGCGCCTTCAGCGACGCCGAGCACCCCGGGCGAGGTGACGATGATGTGTCGATCGGGCGGGGCCAGATAGACGTGTCCCGCGACGAGGAGGTCCCCCTCGGCGCCGTAAGTCACCGGCATCTCGGTGCAGTTCCCCAGCGTCGTGGCGGGCGATTCGGAAACGCCGGGTGAGGCATGCACAACAGCGAGGATGGGAGCTTGGAATGGCGAAGGCAACTCGTCGATGAGGTTGCAGAGCGTTTTCAGGCCGACGAGCGAGCCACCGATGACGACGAGATCTCGCATACCTCAAGGTCCTTCGCTTTCCCAAGCCGCGGCAAATGGGTAGCGGGCTGACCAGTGCGCCAGCAGGCGAGGCTCGGTGTCCACGCGCCTCACCACTTCCGCCATGCGTGGGGCTTCGCGATAGAAGCGCAGGCGCCGCGGCTCCCAACGGGAGACCACCGTGACGTAGAGATCCAGCACCGTGAGGCTCTCTCCAAGCAAATAGCGACCGCCACGCGGCACTTGCGCATCCATGAAGCGCCAACGCTGCGCGATTTTCTCGGCGGTCTGGTCCAGCATGATGGCTTTCGCCTGCGCGGTCCCGGCGCGTCCGCACGCGTCGTCTTGCATCCAGTACAGCGAGTGGATGGTCGACGAAACAAAGCTCATCCATCGCAGATAGGGCGCGCGCGCCGGGTCGTCGAACCGGGGTGCCAGCCCCGCGTCAGGGTAGCGATCCGCGAGCCAGATCAGCATCGCAGCGCTCTCCGCCATGATCTCGCCGGAAGGATGGACCAGCATGGGCACTTGCCGCATGGGTCGGGCCGAAGCCAGCCTGGTGCGTTCGATGTCGCCTTGCCACGGCGCGAAATCCATGACCTTGACCGGCGCCCCGATCAATATCAGCGCCGCGTGGACGGGCGTGGCACCTGAGCCTGGCGCGCCGTAGAGGACGAAAGGTAGCGGGGCCATGATCGAACGCAAGGGCCTCCTTGTCTCCGGGCCAGCCTACGCTTCCAAGCGACGGATGGTTGTAGGTGATCGCCGTAAAGAAGATTCGCCGATCGCGTGCACCCGCGCGCGCAGCTTCAGAACGTCAGCTTGACCGAGGGGGCGCTGCGCTGGGCCTTGCCGTGGAACACGGCCTCGATGTTGTTGCCGTCGGGATCGAGCACAAAGGCGGCGTAGTAACCCGGGTGGTAGGGCCGTTCGCCGGGGGGGCCATTGTCGGTACCGCCATTCGCGAGCGCGGCCTTGTGGAACGCGTCGACCATCGCTGGGTCCTGGGCCTGGAACGCCAGATGGTGGCGCCCGGTGAGTTGCCCCTGGGCGGCCTCGCTGTCCGCCGTCGAAACAAACAGTTCATCCGCCCAGAAGTAGCCCTCGCCGGTGCCACCCACCGGGACCTTCAGCACCTCGAACACGGCCTCGTAGAACGCCTGGCTGGCGGCGAGATCGCGCACCACGAGTTGGATGTGATCGATCAAGCGCCCGCGATGCAACTCTTGCGTTTCCATGCATGAACTCCTTCGATAGGGCGACGCCGCCGATGTCGTCAGTCGTCGTGTCGTCGCATACGCTTTTGCGATCAGCTTGCGCGCGGCCACGCCGGCGCGTGTGAGCTGGCCAAGACACGCGATGTAGGACCATGGGCCGGCTCGGCGCAACCGAGGGCGAGCACGGCGGATCGCGTCATCGGGCCGCGCGCAAGGCGTTGTACGGGTTGAGCGCCTGGCCCTTCCACCACTGTTTTTCCGGCCCGAGCAGGAACACCGCGAAGTGCAGGTGCGGCGCGTTTGGTGCAGCGTTCCCGGTCGTGCCGACGTAGCCGATCAGGTCGCCGCGCCGAAGCTGCATGCCCTCGTGCAGGCCTTCGGCATAGCGGTCGAGGTGCGCGTAGTAGTAGGCGAGCTGGCTCGCGGGGTCGAACTGAAAGACGGTGAGCCCGCCCGGCTTGCTGTCGAACAGCTTGACGAGCTTGCCGTCGTCCACGGCGCGCACCGGCGTGCCGCGCGGGGCCATGATGTCGAGCGCCTCGTGGCGGTGATCGGGGCGGCCGTCGTCGAAGGTGTCGCGCACGGTCTCGGGCCGGATGCCGTCGACCGGGAACCGCAACGCACGCGCGGCGAGCAGCGCCGCCCCGGCGTGCTCGATGTCGACCTGCGCCGTCGCCCAGCGTGGCGCGACCAGGCATGCGGCAGCCATTCCCAGGTGTCGTCGCGACAGGCGCACCGGCCCTCCCTTAGGCCTTCACCTCGACGGCGAAGCCCGCCTTCGCCAGCTGGGAGACGCGCGCCGCGTCCCAGTTGGTCAGGTGGATGCAGCCATTGGTCTCGTCATGCCCCACGCGATCGGGCGCCGGCGTGCCGTGGATGCCCCAGTGCGGCTTTGACAGCCCCATCCACACATTGCCGATCGGGTTGTTCGGCCCCGCCGGGACGTCGACCTTGGTGGCGCCGGCGGGCACTTTCTTGAGGATCGCCGGGTTGTAGGTGAAGGTCGGGTCCTTGACCTCGTTGATGATCTTCATCGTGCCGAGCGGCAGCGGGTCGAGCGGCCCGCCGATGCTGATCGGGAAGCCCGCGAGTGGCTTGCCTGAGCCATCGAGAACGAACAGCATGTGTTCGCTCTTGTCGATCTCGATCGACTTCGCGGCCTTGACGACGCCGGCATCCGCCGCGCCCGTGACGTTGACGACCACGATCTCGTCGCCGGCCTGGTATTTCGCGCCGCGATTCAGGTCGGCCAGGGCCTTGGGCGACATGTGGTGCCTCTCCGAGATCGCTTCGCGCAGGTTCTCGTAGCTCATCGACTTGAGCTTGGCGCGATCGGTCATTTCTTTCGGCGTCGGCGCGTAAGGCCCGGCCACGTCCTTCTCGGTGATGGCGTAGGCGGCGAACAGCGGGGCCGTGTCGGCCTGGAGCGCGGCCCACGTCGCGGCATCGACCTTGCCGCTCGCGTCAAGGCCGTTCGATTTCTGGTAGGCCGTCACCACGCGGCGCATGTTGGCGCCGAAGCCCCCGTCGATCTCGCCGGGAGAGAACCAGGCGCGGTCGAGCAGGATCTGCGCGCGCATGACCGCGGCACCGCGGGAGCCTTGCGCGAGCACCGGCGTTTCGCTGGCCGCATTGAGCCTGTCGAGCGCGGCGGGCCCGGACACACCGGCGGGCGCTTTCCGGTCGCTTGGCGTTGCGGCATGCGAGAGCCATGGCGAGGCGCCCGAAGCGCCGACAACGAAGCAGGCCGCGGTGCGGAGGAAGGATCGGCGCGGAAAATTCATCATGGCGGTGGCAGGTAGTGCAGTGAAGTCCGTCGGACCATAGGGTGGGTGACCGGTCGAGGGCTGTAGTCGCAAGCAGACAAAAGACCTCGGCGGCTGGCGCACGCATCCAAGACCGAGGCGTTGCGCTGCGCTGCGCTGCGCTGCCTGACAGCGTCATGCACGTCAATCCCTACACGCGGCCAGTCCCGCCGCTGACGGCTCTCAGCCGTCATCGCGACGAAGGTGGCTCATGTCCCGGGGAAACAACCCGGGTTCTCAAACCGGCCTTCCTGGAAGGCCCTTGAAAGGATTTTCACCATGGCACTCGACAAAGACATGCTCGACCCGGGCGATCGCAACGCCGAACCCCTGACCAAGGACGAGGTGGTCGACATCCTCAACGACCTGCTCGAGAACACGCGCGACGGCGGCTACGGCTTCCTCGCCTGCGCCGAAGAGGTCGAATCGCCGGCCGCCAAGCAGTTGTTCGCGAGCCGGGCAGAGGGATGTCGCCAGGCGGAGAGCGAATTGCTGCAACTGATCACGTCCTACGGGGGCAAGCCGGCCGATGGCGGCACCGCCGCCGGCGCGGTCCATCGCGGTTGGGTCCATGTGAAGGGGTCGCTCGGCGCGAACAGCGAGCTCTCGATCCTCGAATCCTGCGAGCGCGGAGAGGACACGGCCGTGGCGCGCTATCGCAAGGCGCTCAAGCAGAACCTGCCTGCGGACGTACGCAGCGTGGTGGAGCGGCAGGCTGCGGGCGCCCAGCGCAACCACGACCAGATCCGCGACCTGCGCAACGCCGCTCGCGCGAAGGATTGAGGCGCGGGCCTCTTGCACTTCGTTGGCGGTGAGCGATGCCGGGGGGCGCGCGTTGGTGTTGCAGCGCCGCTCCTAGCGATGGGTCCTTCTGCATTCGCTTGCCACGCGCGCCCGGACCGTTTCATCATTGTCGTTGCGCATGTCATAGACGGCCTGGGCGATCTCTTCCATCGCCTTGCTTGTCCCGGCACCGGTAGCCCCGGCCGCAGCAGCGGCCGCGACCCGGGCTTGAGGAATTCCTTGCTTGCGCGCCCTGTTCATCTCGACGCTGACGTTGGCGAGTTCGTCACAGATCTTGGGCTGCTCCGCGGTCAGTGGGGGCGCAGCACCCGCGAAGGACAGACCCGCAGCCGCCAGGAGCGATCCGATGGCGCGGGGCGGGGAGGGCAACGAGAGGGCCGGTCGCATGGAGAGATCTGGAAACGCGGTGAGGCCATGGTGCACCCATCGGCTCGGCCGGACCACCTCCTAAGACACATCGCTCGCCAGCCCGGCGCTCGGCATGACGTCGCAAGTTGCCCCCGGGTCGGCGTTTCCCTTTGAGCGGCTTGACCGCTTTGCCTTGCCTAGCCGAGGCGCTTCTTTCGCAGGCGCTCCAGGCGACTGATGAGGTGCTCCGGCAAGCGTCGCGCCTGCGCGATGTCGACCGCGTCACGACCTTTGGAGTCGGCAATGGCGGCGTTGGCCCCGGCCTCGATCAAGAGTTCCAGCGTCTTCAGGCGCTTCAGCCGGGCCGCATAGAACAGAGGGGTTTCGCCGTGCGCTCGCAGGTCGAGCTCGGGTCTCGCCCCGAGCAGGATTCGGCCCATCGCGTCGTCGTCACGCCAAACCGCTGCCCATAGGGCGTAGCTTGCATTCGCCCCACGCTTCACGAGGAAGGTGACCAGAGGCACGTTCTCGCCGCGCGCAACGGCATACCAGAGGGGCGTCGCGCGAAAGTCACCTTCGTCCTCGTCCATGGGCACCTCGCCCTCGAGGTGGGCGCCAGCGTCGAGCAGCGCGGACACTGTCTGGAGCCCGTGAGCCTCCCCGAGTGGGGCGCTGCCGGGCTTCACGGAACACGCGAGATGCAGCGCCGTACGGCCTCGGGCGTCGGTCGCATCGACCAGCCGGGGCATCCTGGACAAGGACTCCGCGACCGAAGCCGCATCCCAGCGCTTCGCCGCAGCGAAGAGTGAGGTCTTGGACGGCTGAGGCATGCAGGTCTCCTCTTTGTGGTCGCGGCCGGGATCTCGGCTCGTGGTCGAGGTCGAGGTCGAGGTCGAGGTCGAGGTCGAGTGCGAACGCGAACGCGAACGCGAACGCTCGGCTCCCAGTATGGAGGACAGGACTCGGGGGCGGCCCCGACGTGAGCGACGTGTCGTTCCCATGCGCATCGAACATGCGCATCGCTGCCGCGGTTGCAAACCCAAGGGGAAGTAACAATCGCGAACGCTTCGCCCCGCCTGAAGCGTGCCAACCTAGCGGCCCGTGAAACGCGTCGCCCAATGCGAAGGTAGCCCGATGAACGGCCGGTGTTTGACACGACGCAGCGTATTGGCACTGCCTGCCTTGTTCGCGCCCGGAGGGCTATCGGCGCAGCGAACGAAGGCGGCCGCTTCGCGGCGGATCGGCGTCCTGTGGCTGGGCGCGGCGTCCACCACGTTCGGGCCGACCTCCAGGGAAGTGCTCTTGCGCGACACCTTGCGCCAGCTCGGCTGGGTCGAGGGCCGGAATCTGGCCGTCGAGACTCGCTACGTGGGCGACGGCGTCGACCCGGTGCGCAGCGTGCAGGACCTGCTCGCGACGCGGGTCGATGCCCTCGTGGCCATGGGGTCGCCGATCGCCCTGGCCGCCAGGCACGTGACCGGCGCGCTCCCCGTTGTGTTTGTCGTGTTCGGTGACCCGGTGGAATTCGGACTGATCGACAGTCTGGCCCGTCCGGGAGGCAATCTGACCGGCATCTACATGCCCACGGCCGAGCACGCCGGTAAGCGATTGGCGTTGTTGCGCGACGCGGTTCCGGCCACCATGCGCATCGCGGTGTTCAGCTTTGCGGACTCACGCGCGCGGGTCGAAGCGAGGAACACGCAGGCCGCGGCCCAGAAACTGGGCGTGCATCTGGTCGAGATGAACTTGAACGGGATGGCAGATCTTGACGACGCGTTCCTCGAATGCAAGAGAGCCGGCGCGACGGCACTGACGGTCCTCACGGAGCCGCGCACCAGCTTTCATCTGGGACGGGTGGCCGAGATGTCTCTGGCGCACAGGCTGCCTTCTGTCGCGGGCTATGCCGGTTTCGCCTGGCTCGGAGGTTTCATGGCCTATGGCGCGGACGGCGGCGAAGGCATTCGCCGGGCCGCCTCCTTCGTCGCCAGGATCCTCGACGGTGCGCGGCCCGCGGATCTGCCGGTGGAACAGAGCACGCGGTACGTTCTGGCCCTGAACATCAAGACAGCCAGGACGCTCGGGGTGCGTTTCCCGCGAGCCCTGGTGCGCTATGCGAATGTCGTCATTTCATAGACCAGGTGTCCTTGTCCGCCTCACGACCCGTTGCCTCTTGCGCTCCGATCGGCATCCGCAATCCGCTTGCGCTGGACCACGTGGTTGCGCATTGCGTCTTCGGGATGGGCGAAGGTCACCAGGCCGTTCTTCACCGTGCCGACCACCAGCATGTTCTGCGAGAGTGCTTCCCTGTCGTTGCGGAAAGGCTTGTCATAGGTGGTCACGACGCCGTAGTACGCGCGCTTGGGTTGCTCCAGCGCCTGCTTGATGTGGGGTCCGCTGAGCTTGTCGCTCGGCAGGCTCAGCACGGCGTGCGCCAGCAGATAGGTCGCGTCGTAGGCCTGCGCTGCCGCCATGGGGACGGGAATCCTGGCGGCATTGAACTTCCGCGCGTAGCTGGCCAGGAAGGTTGCGCGCCGCTCGTTGGTCGGTTCGGCCACGAAGCTCAACGCCATCAACGATCCTTCGGCGGCTTCCTTTGCGCCATCGATGAACAGGGGAAACGAGAGGGCCCAGGCGCCGACCTGCGGCACCTTCCACCCGAGCGCATGACGGCCCTTGGCCACGACGGCGTTCTGGGGTGCGATGGTGTAGATGAACAGCACGTCCGCGCCGGCGTTGCGAGCTTCCTTCAACTGCTCCGTCACGTCCTTGACGCCGAGGTCGAAGCGGCCCACGTAGACGGGCTTGAGGTTCCTCCGCTCGAGTGCCTTCTGCACATCGTTCAGGCCGGCTTCGCCGTAACCCGTGTTGTCTGCAAAGACCGCCACCTTCGTCAGCTTGCGGGCCACGATCTCGTCCACCATGAACGGTGCCTGGATCGCGTCGGCCGGCGCATTGCGGAAGATGAAGCTGTCCGCCGGCGCAAACTTGGTCGTGACCGGCGTCCCGGTCGTGCACGGCACGAGCAGCGGCAGTTGGTTGGCTTGGAAGACCTCGATCGACCTCATCGCGACGCCCGTGTTGCAGAACCCGATCGTCGCGATGACCTTTTCCTTGACGAGCTCCTGCGACAGCTTGAGGCCCAGGTCGGGATTGGCCTGGTCATCCTTGATCACGAGCTCCAGCGGACGGCCCAGGTAGCCGCCGAACGAATTGATCTCGTCGATGGCGAGCTTGACCCCGTTGAGCATCGGGAGCCCGAAGTCGGAGGACGGGCCGGTCAGCGGGCCGATGAGCCCGATCTTGATCGTGCCGGCCGCAGCGGCGGGGGGCGTGACGGGGCCCTGGACGGAGGGGTTGGAGGGCGCCGCTTGCGCCAGGGCGCTGCCGGTTGCGAGCGCCCATGCGGCGGCGAGGAGGATTCTGGTTTTTGTCATTGCGGGCGGGACCTGTCTTTGTTGGAGGGGGCCATGGAAGGCGCCGCGCATCGTCATCGTCCGCTTTAGTAGACGGACCCGTACATATCCCTAGCGGCGCGACGGAGGCCCGCGTTTCCGTGCGAAATTTCGCACTTCAGGCCCCTATCGCGACGGGGCCGCCACCGCCTCCGCGCGCCGGACCGCGTGCTGAAAAAAACGACAAACCAAAGTACTCATGTGCACTATGATGGGTCGCTCCTGAAGACGGAGCGAACGCATGAGAGCAGTGGCATCCATCCTGGTCGGGCTCGCGCTTTTTGTCGGCTGTCTTGCCGCGTGGTGGTTCTACTGGCCGATCTGGAAAGTGGAGGCGCAGGTGCGGGGGAAACTGCCGACAAGTTCCGCGACCTTCTCCAATGTGAAGTACAACCGGGCGACCGGGGCCGGGTGCGGGTTTGTCAACGCGGGCACTGGCCGCGGCGTGCCCCACGGCACGACGCATTTCATCCTGCTGCCCGACGGCAGCCTGAAATTCGACCCCTCCGATCGCGTGACGGGCACGACGCTCCAGCAACTGGAAGCGATTCGGAAGCATTCCGACTATCTGGCACTGGTCTACGCACGCTGCGCCTGACTGCGCTGCACGGATGAGGAAGCGGACTACCTGAACGAGAGGACACGGCCGACTGGAGCCGATGCATGGCCGGCCAACATGGCACGACTCTCAGGAAAGGCGCGCGATGATGGACAGAGACAGCGCGGTCGTGGCGGCGCGGAACCCGAAGGCAGCCAATGCGCGAAGTGACAGCCCCGTGGGCACCGCTTGGCCGGCACAACTGTGGATCGTGCGGCACGGCCAGAGCGCAGGCAACGTGGCGCGCGACGCCGCGGAGTCCGGAGGCCTGGCCGTCATCGAGCTGGCCTGGCGCGACATCGATGTGCCGTTGTCGGACCTCGGCGTCGAGCAATCCATCGCCGTGGGGGACTGGTTCGCCAGCCTCGCACCGAATGATCAACCCGAGGTGATTCTTTGCTCGCCGTACGAACGCGCGCGCCAGACCGCGCAGCTGGTCGCCGAACGCGCGCGCTGGGCGAGTTCGTCCGCGACGCTGCGCCTGGACGAGCGGCTGCGCGAGAAGGAATTCGGCATCCTCGACCGTCTCACCAAATTCGGCATCCAGCAGAAGCATCCGGATCTGCACGAGCAACGCACGCACGTGGGCAAGTTCTACTTCAGGCCACCGGGCGGCGAGAGTTGGTGTGACGTGATCCTGCGCCTGCGCAGCCTCATCGAGATGGTCACGCGGGAGTATTCGCAGCGACGCGTGCTCGTGGTGGCGCACCAGGTGATCGTGAACTGCATGCGCTATCTGCTGGAGCACCTCGACGAGAAGCAGATCCTCGAGATCGACCGGCAGGGCGACGTCCCCAACTGCGCGATCACCTCCTACCGGGCTGTGCGCGGCAAGGAGGACGACGACGTGCTGCAACTGGACCTCGTCAATTTCCTCGCGCCGCTGCGCGAAGCGGCCACGCCGGTGACCACCGCACCGGACGTGCCGTCGGCGGCCAAGCCTTGACGGCAATGGGAAGAGCAGCTTCTCGTCCAGGGCGCCTGACACCCGCCGTGCTGGCCCGCTGGCCGTTGCCGAAACCGCCCGAAGACGCGGACAAGGAGGTTCGCGGCCATGTGCTGGTGGTCGCGGGCAGCGACGAGATGCCGGGTGCGGCACTGCTGGCCGCGGTGGCGGCACTGCGGGCGGGCGCCGGAAAACTCACGATCGCGGCACCGGCAGCCATCGCGCAGGGGCTGGCGTTCGCGATTCCCGAGTCGCGCGTGATCGGCCTTCCGCAGGCCCGCAGTGGTGGGCTGCTCGTGCGCGGGACCGAGTCGCTTGCGGCGACCGCGCACCTCGTCAGCGCCCTGGTCGTCGGACCCGGCATGCAACAGGAACGCGCTGTCGTCGGCTTCGTCCGTGCGCTGATGCCGCTGTTCGGCCACGCGACGGTGGTGCTGGACGCGTTGGCCATGTCGCTGGTGCGCACCGGTGCGGTGGACCAGCCGGCGGTGCTGACGCCGCATGCCGGAGAAATGGCCTACCTGAGCGGAAGCACCAAGGAGGCGGTCTGCGAGGATCCGGTCGGCGCGGCGCGCGAGGCCGCGACCCGCTGGAACGCGTGCGTGGCGCTGAAGGGGGGAAGCACCATCATTGCTTCGCCGGACGGCGGCCTGTGGCAGTTCGATGGTGGATCGGCCGGACTGGCAACGTCTGGCTCCGGCGACACGCTGGCAGGGTTGATGGGTGGTTTGGCCGCGCGCGGGCTGCCACCCCTGGCGGCGTGCGCCTGGGGTGTCGTGGCCCACGCCAGCGCCGGAGCGGCACTGTCGCGCTCGCACGGTCCTCTGGGGTACCTGGCGCGCGAGTTGGCCGGCGAGTTGCCCGCTCGCTTGCACGCGCTCGGCAAGCGCCGGGCCGCAAACTGAAAACTCCGCCTCGGCCCCAGGCGCTCCACCATCGATCGCTCGCGATCAACGCGACATCCATCGAATGCTTGCGCCCGATCAAGCTCGCTCAGCCCTCCCCAAGCTATAAAGTGCGTGGGAACGATCCCGTGACGCGAGCCCGTGGGAGACGCTTTGAGAGACGACGCCGCTGCCGCCCCGAATGCAGCCCCGCTGGGGCGGTATCAGACCCTCCAGGCCGGGCTGGACCTGCTCGACCAGGGGCTTTCGATCTTCGATGCCGACCTGCGGCTCGTCGCATGGAATCGCGCCTACGAGCGGCTGCTCGATTTTCCGGAGGGCATGGCGCACGTCGGCACCCCGTTCGAGACGTTCATACGCTACAACGCACGGCGCGGCGAATACGGGGCGGGCGAGCCGGAGGCGCTGGTGGCCGAGCGGGTGGCTGCGGCGCGCACTTTCGAGCCGCACGACATCGAGCGGACCCGTCCCGACGGGCGCGTGCTGCACATCCACGGGGAGCCGCTGCCGGGCCACGGGTTCGTCACGCTCTATTCCGACGTCACCGCGCAGCGTCGCGCCGAGCGCACGATCCGCGAACAGAACGCCGATCTCGAGAGTCGTGTCGCGGCACGGACCGCCGAACTGGTGAGCAGCGAGCAGCGAGTGCGACTGGTGATGGACTCGATTCCGGCGTTGGTGGCCTACTTCGACCGGCGGCGGGTCTATCGCTATCTCAACCGTGGCTACCACGATTGGTTTCGCACCGACACTTCGCGTCCGGAAGGCGTCAGTGCGCGCGCCTTTCTGGGCGACGAGGTCTATGCGCTGGTCAAGCCGAATGTGAGGCGGGCCGTGGCCGGCGAATCGGTGGACTTCGAATACGAACTGGTCATCCACACCGGCGAGCGGCGCTGGGTGCGCACCTCGCTCGTCCCCGAGCGTGCGGGCGACGGGACGGTGGCCGGCTGCTTCGAACTGACCTTCGACATCACCGGGCAGAGGCGATCCCAGGAGCTGATCGCGCGCGCCCAGAAGCTCGAGGCGTTGGGCCACTTGACCGGCGGCCTGGCGCACGATTTCAACAACATCCTGACGGTCGTGATCGGGAATCTCGCCGCCTTGAAGGCGGCGCAGCCCGATGATCCGATCGTGCCCGAATACATCCAGCCGGCGCTCGATGCAGCGCGCCGCGGCGCGGGCCTGGTGGAAGGATTGATGCGCTTCGCGCGCCGCCAGCCGCTGAAAGCCGGCGCGGTCGACGTGGGGACCGTGTTGCGCGCGGCCGAGAGCCTGCTCAGGCACTCCTTGCCGGAGCGCATCGAGCTTGCGGTCGGCACCGCCGGCGCCGGTGCGCCGGGGCCCAGGGCCTGGATCGATGGCGGCCAACTCGAGCAGGCGCTCATCAACATGATCCTCAATGCGCGTGATGCCATAGCGTCGCACGGGCGCATCACCCTTCGCGCGTGCCCCGCGGTGCTCGACGCAAACGCGGCCACGATGCTGCAGACCTCGCCCGGCGACTGCGTGCGCATCGACGTCCAGGATGACGGCGCTGGCATGGACGAGCACACGTTGGCACACATGTTCGAGCCCTTCTTCACCACCAAGCAACCGGGCAGCGGCACGGGGCTCGGCATGGCGATGGTCTACGGCTTCATCAAGCAGTCGGGCGGCGCCATCGACGTGCGGAGCGCGCCGGGTCGTGGCACGACCATCTCGCTGTGGCTGCCGGCGGCCGCGGGCCACGCCGGCGAGAGTCGGCCCCTGCCCGCCGCTGGGCCGGCGTTGCCAGGCCAGCGCGGACTGGCGCTGCTGGTGGACGACGACGCTCAGGTGCGCCGGGTCGTTCGTCGTGACCTGCTCGACCTGGGCTATGCCGTGCTCGAGGCCAGCGACGGCGCGGGGGCGCTGGCCTTGCTGCGGCAGACACCCGACATCGCGCTGCTGGTGTCGGATGTGTCCATGCCGGGCGGCGTCGATGGCTGCGAGGTCGCGCGAACGGCACGTGAGCTGCATCTGGCGCGCGCCGTGGTCCTGATGAGCGGCAACGTGGCCGCAGACCGCATGGTGCCGGGCGTCCCATGGCTGACCAAGCCCTTCACGGCGGCCCGGTTGGCGTCGGCAATCGAGGAGGCGCGCTCATGAGCACGCATCCAGCGCGTGCGTCGCTGGACGAGAGCGCGCCGCCCTCTCTGGTCTTCCTGGTCGAAGACGATCCGGCCGTCACGAAGATCGTCTTGAACGCACTCACCGAATTCGGATTCACCGCCCAGGGCTTTCCGACCGGCGCCGCCGTGTTGCGTCGCATGCAGACCGAGAAGCCCGACTTGTGCATCGTCGATCTCGGGCTTCCGGACATGGACGGCATCGACCTGGTGCGCCGCATCACGGCGCACTGCAGCGCCGGGGTGTTGATCCTCACCGGTCGCGGCCACACGGCCGATCGCGTGAAGGGCCTCGAACTCGGCGGCGACGACTACGTGACCAAGCCCTTCGAGTCGCGGGAGCTGGTGGCGCGAGTTCGCAGCATCCTGCGCAGGCGCATGGCCCCGTCAGGGGCGACCAGCGGGCGGCAGCGTCGCTTTGCCTCGTTCCTGGGCTGGCGCATCGATTGCGAGGCCCACATCCTGCGCGCGCCCGATGGCGAGGAACACCTGCTCGGCACCGCCGAGACGCAGGTGCTGCGCTGCTTTATCGAGCGACCGCATCAAATCCTCACGCGCGAGCAATTGATCGGAGCGAGGGACCTGCTGCCGACCGACCGCAGCATCGACGTGCGCATCTCGCGCCTGCGTCGCAAGATCGAGGTCGACCCTCACGACCCGGTCATCATCAAGACCGTCTATGGCGCGGGCTACATGTTCGCCGCCGCCGTCACCTGGGACTGAAACGCCGGCGGGGATTCGCTCTGCGCGACGAAGGACGTGCAATGTGACGAATGTTTGCATGCCCCCCTGCGGCCGGATGCGGGGATCGAGAATCGTGTCGCCCCATCCCCAAGGCATGTCCCTGCAGCCGACGACACGTGCCGACGCAGCTGTCCGCTGTTGGTGTGCTACCGCACAGACTCGAACACACGATGCGCGCAGGGTAGGGCTGTCGGCATGCATGCAAAGGAGATATCAGTGAGCGAAGAATCGATCATTTACCCGGTGCCGGACGCTGTCATGAAGGGCGCGCACATATCGGGCATGCCGGCCTACCAGAAGCTGGTGGCAGAGGCCCACACAGACCACAGCGCCTACTGGGCGCGTCTGGCTCGCGAGTTCGTGAGCTGGAAGAAGCCTTTCACGAAGTCGCTCGACGAGAGCGGCGCGCCTTTCTTCAAGTGGTTCGAGGACGGCACGTTGAATGCCTCCTACAACTGCCTGGACCGCCATGTCGAGAGTGGCCGCGGCGACAAGGTGGCCATCCTCTTCGAGGCCGACGACGGCCAGGTCAGCCGCGTCACGTACAGCGACCTGCTGGCGCGCACCTGTCGCCTGGCCAATGCGCTGAAGGCGCGGGGCGTCAAGAAGGGTGACCGCGTCGTCATCTACATGTCGATGAGCGTCGAGGGCGTGGTCGCGATGCAGGCTTGTGCACGCATCGGCGCGACGCATTCGGTGGTGTTCGGCGGGTTCTCGGCGCAAAGCCTTCGCGATCGCATCGCGGGAGCGGGTGCGGTGATGGTGATCACGGCCGACGAGCAGCTGCGCGGCGGCAAGCAGCTGCCGCTCAAGGCCATCGTCGAGGAGGCGATCGCGCTCGGCGGTTGCGAGTCGGTGAAGGATGTCATGGTCTATCGGCGTACGGGCGGCAAGATCGCGTGGGAACCCTCCCGCGACCGCTGGATGCATGACGAGACGCAAGGGCAGGGCGACACCTGCGAACCCGAATGGGTGGGTGCCGAGCACCCGCTGTTCCTCCTCTACACCTCGGGCTCCACTGGCAAGCCCAAGGGCGTGCAGCACTCGACGGGCGGCTACCTGGTGCATGCGGCAGTGAGCACGACCTGGACCTTCGACCTGAAGGACGAGGATGTGTTCTGGTGCACCGCCGACATTGGCTGGGTCACCGGTCACACCTACATCACCTACGGTCCACTCGCCGTCGGCGCGACGCAGGTGGTGTTCGAAGGCGTGCCCACGTACCCGGATGCGGGCCGCTTCTGGAAGATGATCCAGGATCACAAGGTCAGCGTGTTCTACACCGCGCCCACCGCGATCCGCTCGCTGATCAAGGCGGCCGAGGCCCATGACGCGGTGCATCCCAAGAGCTACGACCTGGGCAGCCTGCGCATCCTGGGGTCGGTGGGCGAGCCGATCAATCCTGCGGCCTGGGAGTGGTATCACCAGCACGTGGGCGGCGGCCGTTGCCCCATCGTCGACACCTTCTGGCAGACCGAGACCGGCGGCCACATGATCACGCCCTTGCCCGGCGCGACGCCGCTGGTGCCCGGCTCCTGCACGCTGCCCTTCCCCGGGATCGCGGCCGCGGTCGTCGATGAGACCGGCAACGATGTGCCCAACGGTCAAGGCGGGCTGCTGGTGGTGAAGAAACCCTGGCCCGGCATGATCCGCAACATCTGGGGCGATCCCGAGCGCTTCAAGGTCAGCTACTTTCCGCCGGAGCTCAAGGGCTACTACCTGGCGGGCGACGGCGCCATCCGCGACGCCGAGACCGGCTACTTCACGATCACCGGCCGCATCGACGACGTGCTCAACGTGTCGGGCCACCGCATGGGGACGATGGAGATCGAATCGGCACTGGTGTCCTGCACGGCGCTGGTGGCCGAGGCCGCCGTGGTGGGTCGTCCGGACGAGACGACGGGCGAGACGATCTGCGCCTTCGTCGTGCTGAAAGGCGTGCGGCCCACGGGTGACGAGGCCAGGAAGATCGCGACGGAGTTGCGCAACTGGGTGGCCAAGGAAATCGGCCCCATCGCCAAGCCGAAGGACATCCGCTTCGGCGACAACCTGCCCAAGACGCGCAGCGGCAAGATCATGCGACGCCTGCTGCGCTCGATCGCGAAGGACGAGGCGATCACGCAGGACATCTCGACGCTGGAGAACCCGGCCGTCCTCGAGCAGCTCATGGAAAGGAACTGACAGTGGAAAACGATCTGACATCGAGGATCCTGCGCGACCCGAACTACCAGGCGCTGAAGTCGAAGCGCTCGCGCTTCGGCTGGTGGCTGACCGCGGCGATGATGGTCGTGTACTACGGCTTCATCCTGCTGGTGGCCTTCGACAAGCCCTTCCTCGCGACCCGGCTGGGCAGTGGCGTCACGACGATCGGCATGCCGCTCGGGCTCGGGGTCATTGTTTTCACCATCGTCATCACGGGCATCTACGTCCACCGCGCCAATGGCGAGTACGACAGGCTGACGGACGAGATCGCCAAGGCGGTCCTGAAATGAGCCGCTCCCTCGTTGCGAAGGCGCTGGGGCTGATGGTCCTGCTGGCGGCAGCGCAAGCCGCGCAGGCCGCGGGCGCCGATCTCGGCCAGATGGAAAAGCAGGCCACCAATTGGACGGCGATCGGCATGTTTGCCGCCTTTGTCGTCGGCACGCTCTTCATCACCAAGTGGGCCGCGGCCAAGACCAAGAGCGCGGCCGACTTCTACACCGCCGGCGGCGGCATCACCGGCTTCCAGAACGGCATGGCAATCGCGGGCGACTACATGTCGGCCGCCTCGTTCCTCGGCATCTCGGCGGCGGTGATGGTCGGCGGCTTCGATGGCCTGATCTATTCGATCGGCTTCCTGGTCGGCTGGCCGGTGGTGACCTTCCTGCTGGCGGAGCGGCTGCGCAACCTGGGCAAGTTCACCTTTGCCGATGTCGCGGCCTTCCGCTTCGAGCAGACGCCGGTGCGCGTGTTCGCGGCGTCGGGCACGCTGGTGGTCGTGGCCTTCTACCTGATCGCGCAGATGGTCGGCGCGGGGCAGCTCATCAAGCTGCTGTTCGGGCTGGAGTACTGGATCGCGGTCGTCATAGTCGGCGCGCTGATGATGGTGTACGTGCTGTTCGGTGGCATGACCGCGACCACCTGGGTGCAGATCATCAAGGCCTGCCTGCTGCTCGCGGGCGCGACCTTCATGGCCTTCATGGTGCTGTGGAACTTCGGCTTCAGCCCCGAAGCGATGTTCGCGAAGGCGGTTGAAGTGAAGACGGCCATAGCGACCGCCGCGGGCAAGCCGCCCGAGGCCGCTGCCGCGGAAGGCTTCTCGATCATGGGGCCGGGCGGCTTCATCAAGGATCCGATCTCGGCGATCAGCTTCGGCATGGCGCTGATGTTCGGCACGGCCGGGCTGCCGCACATCCTGATGCGCTTCTTCACGGTGCCCAACGCCAAGGAGGCGCGCAAGTCCGTGCTGTGGGCGACCACCTGGATCGGCTACTTCTACGTGCTGACCTTCATCATCGGTTTCGGCGCGATCACCTTCGTGCTGACCGATCCGCAGTTCCTCGACCCCAAGGGGGGCCTGCTCGGCGGCGGCAACATGGCGGCGGTCCACCTGGCCAAGGCGGTGGGCGGCAACGTGTTCCTCGGCTTCATCTCGGCAGTGGCCTTCGCGACCATCCTGGCCGTGGTGGCGGGCCTCACCCTGTCCGGTGCATCGGCGGTGTCGCACGACCTGTATGCCACCGTGTTCAAGAAGGGCAAGGCGGACAGCGTGGCCGAGCTGAAGGTGTCGCGCATCACGACGGTCGCACTGGGCGTCGTCGCGGTCGTGCTCGGGATCGTGTTCGAGAAGCAGAACATCGCGTTCATGGTGAGTCTGGCTTTTGCGATCGCCGCGTCTGCCAATTTCCCCGTGCTGCTGATGTCGGTGCTGTGGAAGGACTGCACCACGCGCGGCGCGGTCATCGGCGGGTTTCTCGGGCTCGTCTCCTCGGTGGTGCTGACGGTGGTGTCGCCGGCCGTGTGGGAGGCGACGCTGGGCAACCCCAAGGGCTCGGCCCTGTTCCCCTACCAGTCGCCGGCGCTGTTCTCCATGACCATCGGCTTCGTCGGAATCTGGCTGTTCTCGATCCTCGACAAGAGCCCGCGCGCGGCCAAGGACCGGGCGGGATTCCTTGCGCAGCAGGTGCGTTCGGAGACCGGCATCGGCGCGGAGGGTGCATCCGGACACTGAGGCCCTTCGCATCGAGCGGCCATGCCCAACGCCTTCGACTTCTCGGCCTCGCCCTTCGACTGCCTGGACGAGGACGAGCGCAAGCTGGTGCGGGACCACGTCGACATCGCCTACTTTCGCGAGGGTGAGGCGCTGCTGGAGCCGGGCGTCGAACCCGCGCACCTCTTCGTCATCATCAAGGGCCACGTCTCGCAGTTGGACGCGGGCGAGGCGGTGGCAGGCTACGGGCCCAACGATTGCTTCGACGGCCGTTCGCTGATGGCCGGGCGCGCCGGCAGCCGGTTCGTGGCCGCCGAGGAGGTGGTCGCCTACCTGCTGGCCAAGGCCGCCGTCATGGCCCTGATCGCCCGCAACGCGACCTTCGGCTCGCTCCTGTTCGCGGACCTGTCGAACAAGCTCGAGACCCTGGCGCAGCGCCACGAGCAGCGCGAGATGCATGCGCTGACGATGTCGCGGGTCGAGCAAGCATTCCTGCGACCGGCGCACGTCGTGGACGGAGCCGCCGACATCGTGACCGTGGCCCGGCTGATGCACGCCGAGCATTCGAGCAGCGTGCTGGTCCGCGACGGCGAGCGGCTCGGCATCTTCACCAACACGGGCCTGCAGCGCGCAGTGGTCGAGGGCCAGCCGCTGGACCGGCGGCCGGTCCGCGAGCTGGCCACCTTCGCGCTGGTGAGCATCGCGCCGGATGCGCCCCTGTTCGACGCGCTGGCGTTGATGATCCGGCATCAGGTCCACCGGCTCGTGGTGGCCGATGGCTCGCGCGTTGTGGGCTTGCTGGAGCAACTCGATCTGTTGAGCTTCCTGTCGAACCATTCGTACCTGATCACCGTGCGGGTCGTGCGCGCGCAGAGTCTCGACGAGTTGCGCTCCGAGGCCGGGAAGATCACGGACTTCATCGCATTGCTGTACCGCGGCGGGACGCGCGTCGGCCAGATCGGCAGGCTGGTGCAGGCGCTGAACGCCAAGCTGTTCGAGCGAGCCTGGCAACTGATCGCGCCCCCTGAGCTGCTGGCCGACAGTTGCCTGTTCGTCATGGGCAGCGAGGGACGCGGCGAGCAATTGCTCAAGACCGACCAGGACAATGGGCTGATCCTGCGGGACGGCACGCCGGTCAGCGATGCCGTCGTCGAATCGACCTGCCTGCGCTTCTCGGCAGCGCTGCGCGACTTCGGCTACCCCGAGTGCCCCGGGGGGATCATGGTCAGCAACCCGGCCTGGCGGCACGGCGCGAGCGATTTCCGCGCCCTGGTCCGGCGCTGGCTGCTCCTGCCCGATGCCGAAGGACTGATGGCGCTGGCCACCTTCATCGATGCCCACGCCGTCGCCGGCGACGCTTCGCTGCTCGGCGAAGTGCGCGCCGAGATCGATCGTCTCGTGGTGGCCAATGACGCGCTGCTCGGACAATTTGCGGCGGCCGTCGATCTGTTCCCCGACGCGCCGAGCGGATGGTGGAGCCGCCTGCTGCTTCTCGGCGAGCACGAGCGGCAGTCGCTCGACCTGAAGAGGGCAGGCATCTTCCCGATCGTGCACGGCGTGCGCAGCCTGGCACTGCGCGATCACGTGCAGGCCACGGGCACGACCGCGCGGCTCGACGCACTGGTGGCCAACGGCCGGTTGCCGGCCGAACTGGCCAACGACCTGGCCGACAGTCTTCACTTCCTGATGGGACTCAAGCTGAAGGCCGGCCTGGCCGAATGGGATGCCGGGCAAGCGGTCAGCGGCAGCGTGCGGGTCGAACGCTTGAGCAGCCTGGAGCGCGATCTGCTGAAGGATGCGCTCGCAGTGGTCAAGCGCTTCAAGGCGCTGGTGCGGCATCAATTCCACCTGGGGGGCGTATGAGGTTGCGTTGGGCGGGTGCGTTGCGCCGCCAATGGCTGCTCTATCACCTGGCCGACCCGCACTTTGCGTTCATGTACGACGCGCCGCCCGAAGGCGAGTGGGTGACGGTCGACTGCGAGACCACCGGGCTGGACGTGCGCCACGATCGCATCATCTCGATCGCCGCGGTGCGCATCGTCGACAACCGGCTTTTGACCAGCGAGCGCCTGGAGTTGCTGGTGCGGCCCGAGCGGGCGATGACGGCCGACAATGTGCGGGTGCATCGCCTGCGCGAGCAGGACGTTGCGCTCGGCATCGATGCGGCGCAGGCGATGCGCCGGCTGATGGGCTTCATCGGCAGCCGTCCGCTGGTGGGCTACTACCTGGAGTTCGACGTCGCCATGCTCAATCGCGAGATCTGGCCCTTGCTCGGCCTGCGATTGCCGCAGCCGAAGATCGAGGTGTCGGCCATGTACTACGACTACAAGAACCGGCAGCTGCCCGCGCCCCTGCGCGGCGGCACCATCGACCTGCGCTTCGCGACGATGATGAATGACCTGGGGCTGCCGCTTCGCGGTGCGCACGATGCACTGGACGATGCCGTCATGGCGGGCTTGGCGTTCGTGAAGTTGCGAGGCCTTCTGTAAGCAGGTCGTTTCGATGGTGGCGGCCAGGGCGCTGGTGCGGTGCAGATGGGCGGTGGCGACGCCGCTCAGTATCGGCAGGCCGGCGCATCGAGAGCTTGATCTGGCTCAAACCAGACCGGCGAAGCAGCGACGAACATCGGGTCATCCAGACTTCTCGACAGGAGACCACCATGAAGATTCTTCTTGCCGTCGATGGCAGCGACTACACGAAACGAATGATCTCCTACCTCGGCGCACACAAGGACTTGTGGGTGACGGGCCATTCATTCACGGTCTTCTACGCGGTCCTCCCGGTCCCGCACCGGGCGGCTGCGTTCGCCGGGCCGGACCTCGTCCATGGCTACTACGAAGATGATGCGCGGGTCGTTCTCGAACCGGTCCGCGCGCTCCTCGCGGAGCACGGGATTCACGCCAAGGCGGTTCACAAGGTGGGCCATCCGGCCGAGGAGATCGCGTCGTACGCCGAATCGGGAAAGTTCGACCTCCTGGTCATGGGGTCGCACGGCGTCGGCGCCCTGAAGAACCTGGTGTTGGGCTCGGTCGCGACCAAGGTGCTCGCGAAATGCGCGGTGCCGGTCTTGCTGGTGCGCTGAAATGAGAGCGATCCTGTTCGTCGCTGCGACCCTGCTCGCGACCGTGATCCTGGTGGCTGCGGGACTGGGCGAGGGCGGTCAGGGCCTGCGGATCGGTTGGTTCGAGGTCTCGCAGCGCTGAGTTGCGGCGCTTCGACTGCTTCCTCGCTCGGCCGCCGATGGCTACCATCGGGCGGCCGCTCCTCACGGCGTCGTCGTGGCCCGAGTCGCCATCCGCTCGCGCAACGCCCGGTACGCGTCGTTGCACGCCGCCGCGGCCACCGGGTCCGACCCCGACGGATTCGACCTCGCCACGGCGTCCCAGTCCTGCGGGGTGAGAAGGCGCGCGGCCATCGGGACGATCTGCCGCTCCTCGGTGGCGAGATGGTGACGGTAGTAGGTCAGGTACAGGGCCGCCGACGCTTCGATCGATGAACGCAGGACCACGCCTTCGGCCATGGCCTCGCTCAGCAGCGCGACGAGTTGCTCGCCCGCGAAAGCGATCGCGCGGTGTTCCTGCAGCAAGCGGTTGACCGGCAGGCGCAGCGCCGGATCGCGCGCCACCATGCGAGCAAACGCGACGTCCTCGCGCGGATGGTGAAAGCGGTCGCCAAACTCGCTGAGATAGGACACGACGTCGCACATGGCGCCCAGATCCGGGTCTTCGCCTTCGTGAAGTTCAGCGACCTGCGCATCCAGGAAGTCCAGCAGCTGAGAGAAACGGACATGCTCGGCATGCCATTGCGCGACCCATTCCGCCATATCGAAACCTCCGAGAGCCGATGAAGGAGATGACCAGTCTAGGCCCGGATGAGAGGCGATTCTTTGAGCTAGATCAGGGAACCGAGGTCGGACGATCGCTTCCAGGGCGGTGCGAGATGTCTGCTAATGTGGCCTCATGACCGTCCGGCTCGCGTCCTCGATCATCGAACTCGTGCTCGGCATGAGCCTGGGGCCATCGTCCGAAGCCGCCGTGCGCAATCGCTGCTCGCTCGAAGGCGTCACCTGGGAACCCGGACAGGACGGCGACGTCAAGGTCGGGATCCGGAACTTCGAGGCGACGGCGCTCCGGATTTCCTGCGGGGCGCTGGTCCTGGAGATCGGCCGCATGGTCGTGCGTGGAGGGGCCGGGCAGGTACGGGCGGAGGCTGGTGGGCTGCATCTTTCTTCGGTCGAGGCGATCGAGGCCGAGCTCTCGGGAGTGAAGCTGTCCGGACCCTTGGTGATGCCGGTAGAAGTTCAGAAGGTACGCGACGCGTTGCCCGTGGCGGGCGGCGTGGCATTTTCCGCCGGCCGCGCTGCGCCGCACGCGGTGCCGGATGTGCCGTCGCTGGGCCCATTGGCGCAGGCCGATGGCACGATCCGCGGGCAGATCACGGACGCGCACCTGCTGTTCGACGCCGAGGTCACGGTGCCGATACGGCAGGGGCAGATCGATTTCAACGACGCCACCGTGGAGCACGTGGGTCCGGACTCGCGCATGGGCGTGAGCCGGATGGGCATCTATGTCGATGCGCCGAATGGGCGCAGCTACGTGTATCAGTTCCCCTCGGCGCCGCTCGGGGGCGTCGAGTTCGAGCGGCGCGGGGCGTTGCTGGGCCCGTGGGTTTCCGAGCGCGGCAAGCTGCGCCTGCAGGAATTTGCCGAGGCGATGCTCCGCCAGAGCGGCGGCGCGAGCCAGGGATTGACCGAGCAGGCGCGCCTGTTGCTGGGCCGTACGGCGCTTTCGGGCGAGGTGCAGCTCGGCGACGCCCCTTTCGCCGTGCCGGGGCTGCAAGCGCACATGGAGGGACGCCGCGACGGGCGCAATGCGCTCGTGCTTCGTTCGGAGGCGCTGGGCGAGGGTTTGACCGTGGAGATGCCGTCGATGTCGGCACGTGACGCGATGGCGACGTGGGCAAGCTTCCAGCTCGGGTGCAGCGCGATCACGGCGCGGCTCAAACTGCAGCTGACTGTCGACGGCTCGCGCCTGCGCTTCGCTCTCGAGATCGAGAATTGCAAGGTCGCCGCCCCAAGGCTGCAGCGCCGCGAACTCGCGTAGGGCGCAGCGCAGGCTGGACTGAAAACGGGCCGGTCGGCCGCCGCGCTTGCGGGCTGCTGACTCACGCGGATGCGGCGCGGATGACCTCGGCGATCCGATGCGGATCCGGCTCGACGCCGATGCCCGACGCATCGCCCAGGCTCACGCACCCGTCGTTGCCCAGGCGTTGGAGGGCGGGCGCGACGGCGGTGCGCAACGGGTTGTCGTTGGCGTCCACTTCGAGCAGGCCGTCGCCGCCCGCTGCTGCCAGCAGGTGCGCCGAGGCCAGCAGGCCCACACCCGCGCCCAGGTAGTGGGGGCAGTAGCGCAAACCGGCCGCCTGGGCGCGGCGGATGACGGGCCAGCAGCCCGAGATCCCGCCCCACTTGGCCGCGTCGGGCTGGAGCACGGACAGCACGCCGGCGTGCAGCGCGGCATCGAAGGCTTCGCCACCCGCGATGTTTTCTCCGGCGGCCAGGGGAATCTGCGTGGAGGCCTGCAACGCCTGCCAGTCTGTCCACGGGCGATCGGCACGCAGCGGTTCTTCGAGCCAGCGCAGGGCGTAGGGTGCGAGCAGCGGTGCCATGCGTTGCGCCTCGGCCAATGACCAGCTTTGGTTGGCGTCCACCATCAGCTCGGTGTCGTCCCCCAGCGCGCGCCTCATCGCGTCGAGGTTGGCGAGGTCGCGCTCCTGCCCGAAGCCGACCTTGAGCTTGAAGGCTCGGTAGCCTTCGTCGCGCCGGCGCAGCGCCATGCGCTCCGGCTGGTCGGGATTGATGCCGCTCGCGTAGACCGGAACGCTGCCGCGTGTGCCGCCCAGGTGGCGCCACAGCGGCTGGCCGGCGCGACGCGCGCTCAGGTCCCACAGGGCCAGGTCGATGCCCGCGATCGTTTGCGCGATCGGCCCCTGCTCGCCCGACTGGATGGCCAGCACCGCCGTGCGCTCGGTGAGCGTGGCCCAGGCGTCTGCCGGGCCCGCGAACGGCTGGTCCAGCAGGAGCGGTGCCATCACCGTCTCGAGCAGGCGCGCGCGGTGCTCCGCGCCGCAGGCGGGGAAGTTGCACCAGATCTCGCCCCAGCCGACGGCGCCATCCGCATCCTCGGCGCGCACGAACACGGCCGGTCGGTCGTGCATCACGCCGAAGGAGGTGCGCACCGGCGTCTTCACGGGATAGCGGAACACCAGGGCTTCGAGTCGGGCCAGGGTGATCGAAGAGGAGGGCAGTGTGGCGTCGTCGGTCATGGGGTCATGCTTTGAGGTTCATCTCGACGTGGATCGCATCGCCACGGTAGGTCACTTCGGCAAAGTAGATCACGCGGCCGGACTCGTCTCGGAACACGCGGCGCACCTCGGCGACGGGCGCGTTGACGGGAACACCGAGCAGGTGGGCCACCTCCAGGTCGGCGGTCCCGATGGTCAGCACCTGGTGCGCGTGCGCGATGGTCACGCTTTTCATCGAGGTCAGCAGCGGGATCACCGTCTCGTCGCGAAAGCGCCTGGGGCTGCGGCGGAAGATGCGCTCGTCCAGGTGGATGTTGATCACGCAGTACGGCTGTCCATCGCGCGAGTGCACGCGGCGCATAAACACGTAGCGCTCGGCCGGCGTGCCTTCATCGGGACGCAGCGCCGGTGCGGTGGTCGATTCGTCGATGTTGACGATCTGCGGCTCGGTGTCGCGGTACACGCGAGCCAGCTCGTCGAGTGTGGTGACCACGTTGAGCCAGCGTTCGTTGGCGGGGCGCCCGGTCACGAAGGTGCCGCGGCCCTGCTGCGGCGACACCAGGTGATCGCGCGCGAGCAGGTCGATGGCCTGGCGCATGGTGACGCGTGCCACGCCGAACTCCGCGCCGAGCGCTTCCAGCGAGGGCAGTCGATGTCCCTGGGGCCACAGGCCGCGCGCGATGCGTTGGCGCAGCACGCCGGCGACCTGCAGGTAGCGGGGGATCGGGCTGTCGGAAAAGTGCGCGACGGACATGAGAAACAGGGGCAGAAGCTTATGCGGAAAAAGTCGAAGACTGGCGGGTCGGTCGCTGTGATCAGCTAAAGGTCTGGTCTATAGTATGACCTGACTGATCGAGCACAACAACACGGCCGCTGGCCATGCTTCATGGAGACCCGTTTTGTCGCCATCGTTTTCGGCGCCCCGGCGTGCTGCCCTGATCCTCGCGCCCTGGCTGGCGCTCTTGCTGGTGTGGTACGCGGTGCGTGCCAGCGGACTGGTGAATCCGGCGCTGGTGCCGGCGCCGCACCAGGTGGCGGCCAAGTTCATTGAGCTGGCGGGCGATCGCTTGCCGCTCGACGTGTGGATGTCCACGCAGCGGGTGTTCATCGGCGTCACGCTGGGGACGCTCCTGGCCGTGCCGGTGGGCTTCTGCCTGGGCTGGTACAAGAGCTTGCGCACCTTCGTGGACCCGGTGATCAACTTCTTCCGCGCCTTGCCGCCCATCGCGCTGATCCCGCTGGTGATCGTGTACTTCGGAATCGGCGAGGCGGCCAAGACCATGATCCTGTTCTACGCCTCGTTCTTCGCCGGCGTGATCGTGATGTACGAAGGCATTGCGCAGATCAGCCCGATCTACGTGCGGGTGGCACGCACCCTGGGGGCCAACGACTTCGAGATCTTCGCCAAGGTGATCGTGCCGCTGACGGTGCCGCATATCCTCACCGCCATCCGCGTGGCGCTGGGCGTGGCCTGGGCCACGCTGGTGGCGTCGGAACTGATCGCCGCGCAGCAGGGGTTGGGCGCGTTGATCCAGAACGCCTCGGCCTTCTTCCAGCTCGACATCATCTACGTGGGCATCATCTGCATCGGCTTCGTTGCGCTGGTCATGGACCTGCTGCTGCGCGCACTGAGCCGCCGCCTGGTGGCCTGGCAGGACCGCATCGCATGAGCGGCGGCCGCACGACCGACGCGCCGGTGCGCGTTTCCTTTCGCGATGTGTCGGTGGACTTCCCCACCGCGCAGGGCCCGATGCGGGTGCTCGACGGCGTGTCGTTCGACATCCGCCAGGGCGAGTTCGTCTCGATCATCGGCCCCTCGGGATGTGGCAAGACGACGCTGATGAACATCCTCGGCGGCTTTGTGCAGCCCACCGCAGGGCAGGTGCTGCTCGACGGCCGGCCGGTGCTTGGGCCCGGGCCGGACCGCGGCGTGATCTTCCAGGAGTACGGCGTCTTCCCCTGGCTCACGGTGCGGCAGAACATCGCCTTCGGCCTCAAGCTGGCAGGCAACAAGGTCCCGAAGCCGGAACACCAGGCCATCGTCGAGCGCTACATGGGGCTGATGGGCCTGAAGGACTTTGCCGACCATTTCCCCAAGCATCTCTCCGGCGGCATGCGCCAGCGGTTGGCGATCGCGCGGGCCTACGCGGTGCGGCCCCAGTTCCTGTTGATGGACGAGCCCTTCGGCGCGCTCGACGCACAGACGCGAAGCGCGATGCAGGACCTGCTGCTCGAAGTCCTGCAGACCGAAGGCAAGACGGTGCTGCTGATCACGCACTCGGTCGAGGAGGCGATCTACCTGTCCTCGCGCATCGTGGTGGTGACGGCGCGACCGGCGCGCATCCGCACGGTGATCGATGTGCCCTTCGGCTTTCCGCGCGCGGAGGACGTGCACGAGGACCCGCGCTTCGGCGCCCTGCGCGCGCAGATCCGCGAGCTCGTGATGCAGGAATACGCGGCCCAGGCGCGCCAGACGGTGCGCGTGGCCGATTGATCGACCGTCAGCTTTCAACCCAAGAGGAGACCCACCCATGCCCATCCAGCGCAGAAGCTTCATTCGCCACACCGTCGCCGCCACCGCGGCCCTCGGCATCGGTCTTCCGGCCCTTGCGCAGTGGCGCACCAAGGTCAAGGTCGGCTATCTGCATACGCCGGCCGTCGACGGTCAGCTCTGGCTGGGGATCCAGTCGGGCAGCTTCGCGAAGCAGGGGCTGGAACTGGAACCCGTTCTGTTCACGACCGGGCTGGAGCTGTTCCAGGCGATGATCGGCGGCAGCCTGGACGTGCTCGCCACGGGCGCGGTGCTGTCCAACTTCCCGGCCCGCGGGCAGGGCAAGGTGTTTCTGATCAACGACGTCGAGTACGCGACGGCCCAGCTCTGGGTGCGTGGCGATTCCGGCATCAAGAGCCTCGCCGACCTCAAGGGCAAGCAGATCTCCACCACCACCGGCACCACGGCCCACGTGTTCCTCGATCGCGCGCTGCGTTCCGCGGGGCTGGACCCGGCCAAGGACGTGCAACTGGTCAATCAGCGCATGTCCGAGGCCGTGACCTCGCTGATTTCCGGCGCCGTGCCGGCGGTGGCCCTGTGGGCGCCCTTCGATTCGGTGGTACGGCAGAAGCTGCCGGGGGCGAGCAAGATCGTCGATGCCTCTGCCTTCTTCCCGCAGGCGGCCATCGTCGGCGGGTGGGCCGCGCGCAACGACTACTACGAGAAGAACAAGGCGGTGCTCGGCAAGCTCATCGCGGGCTGGTTGCCGGCCAACGAGCAGATCGTGTCCAGCCCCGACGTCGCCGCCGAGCAACTGCAGAAGACGCAGTACAAGGAAGTGCCGCTGGCCGAGTTCAAGGAGCAGTTCAAGGCCTCCAAGTACTACTCGTCGGCCGAGTGGCGCACCAAGTACGCCGACGGCACGGTCACGCAATGGCTGCAGCAGGTGACGGACTTCTTCGTCCAGACCGCCAACATCCCGAACGCGCTGAAAGCGCAGCAGTACTTCGATCCGTCGCTGTTCACCGCCCTCGTGAAGGCATGACGGCTGCGCGCGCAGGCTTCGACCACATCATCGTCGGCGCCGGCTCGGCCGGTTGCGTGCTGGCCAACCGGCTCAGCGGCGCCGGACGCCGCGTGCTGCTGCTCGAGGCCGGCGGTGCGGGCGGTCATTTCTGGCTGCGCCTGCCGGTGGGCTACTTCCGCTCGATCTACGATCCGCGCTTTTCGTGGCAGTTCGACGTCGAGCCCCAGCCCGAGACCGGCAACCGCGGCATCGTCTGGCCGCGCGGGCGGGTGCTGGGCGGCTCCAGCGCCATCAACGGACTGATCTACATCCGCGGCCAGCACGCGGACTTCGACGACTGGGCACGTGCGGGCGCCGAGGGCTGGAGCTACCGCGAGGTGCTGCCGTTTTTCAGGAAGTCGGAGCGCTATGCGGGTGGCGAAAGCGAATACCACGGCGGCGGCGGCGAGCTCGGCGTCTCGGACCTGCGCAACGATCATCCCTATTGCGCGGCCTGGCTCGAGGCCGGTGCACAGGCGGGCCTTCCGGCCAGTGATGATTTCAACGGCGCCCGCGACGAGGGCCTTGGCGTGTATCAGCTGACGCTGCGCGGGCACTGGCGGTGCGATGCGGCCAGCGCCTTTCTGACACCCGCCATGGCGCGGCCGAACCTGCAGGTGCGCACCGGCGTGCATGTGACGCGCGTGATTCTCGAAGGGGGCCGAGCGACCGGCGTGGAATGGCTCGAGGACGGAGCGCTGCACCGTGCCGAGGCGGATGGCGACGTGATCCTCTCGGCCGGCGCGCTGCAGAGCCCGCAGCTGCTGCAGCTGTCGGGCATCGGGCCGGCCGAGGCGCTGCGGCGGCAGGGCATCGCGGTGCAGGCGGACGCGCCGGAAGTCGGCGCCAACCTGCAGGACCATTACCAGGCGCGTGTGATCGTCAAGCTGCGCGAGCGGATGTCGCTCAACGACCAGGTGCGCAGCCCGCTCGGGCTGGCCCGCATGGGCGCGCAATGGCTGTTCGGCCAACGCGGCCCACTCACGGTCGGCGCGGGCCAGGTCGGCGGCATGGTTCGCACGGCGGTCGCCAAGGATCCGCGCGCCGACGTGCTCTTCAACGTGATGCCGCTGTCGGTCGACAAGCCGGGCGACGCGCTGCACCGCTTCCCGGGTTTTTCGGCCTCCGCGGCGCAGTGCCGGCCAGAGTCGCGAGGCACGGTGTCGTTGCGCTCGGCCGATCCGCTGGCGCCGCCGCGCATCGTGTCCAACTACCTCACCGAGCCGCAGGACATTCGCGTGTTGGTGGAAGGCCTGAAGATCCTGCGCGAGATCTACGCCCAACCGGCCTTTCGCGACCTGGTGACCGGCGTCGAACACCTGCCGGGCAACGCGCTGCGCACCGACGAGGAGCTCGCGCAGTTCGCGCGCGCCAAGGGCGGTACGGTGTTCCATCCGGTTGGCACCTGCCGCATGGGCGGCGACGCCCGTTCGGTCGTCGATGCCAGGCTGCGCGTGCGCGGCGTGGAGGGACTGCGCGTTATCGACGCATCGGTGATGCCGACCATGACCTCGGCCAACACCAATGCGGCCGCGATCCTGATCGGGGAGAAGGGCGCCGACCTTCTGTTGAGCGGCGCTTGACCTTCATCGGCCAGTCGCCGACCTTCGGCGCACGCGTCGCGCACACGCGCCCACCCAGGATGCGCACTGCCCGCGGTGCAAAATCCGTGGCATGCAAATCCTCGAACTCAAGCGGCGACTGCGGGACGCCGGAGCGGGTCCCTTGCACGAGCACCGGGTCCTGCGGCTGTGGTCCCATGCGCTGCCCCGAGACAGCGGCAAGCGTCTGCCGGCGAGCTTTTTCCCATCGTCCCTGCTGGAGGCCCTGCCGGGCATTGAAGCGGATCTGGCCGGACTGGCGCGCATCCACGCGGTTCATCCCGGCGCCGATGGTTCCGAGCGGCTGCTGGTCGCATTGGCGGACGGTCAGACCGTCGAAAGTGTCTTGCTGCCTCGGGACGGACTTTGCGTTTCGTCGCAGATTGGGTGTGCCGTCGGTTGCCAGTTCTGCATGACGGGGCGCGACGGCTTGCTGCGCCAATTGGGAAGTGCCGAAATCATCGCCCAGGTTGCCCTCGCGCGCATGCGCCGTCCGGTGCGCAAGGTGGTGTTCATGGGCATGGGTGAGCCGGCCCACAACCTGGACAACGTCATGGAGGCGATCGACCTGCTCGGCACCGCGGGCAACATCGGCCACAAGAACCTGGTGTTCTCCACCGTGGGCGATCCACGCGTGTTCGAGAGACTGCAGCAGGGACGGGTCAGACCGGCGTTGGCACTCTCGTTGCACACGACCAGGGCCGACTTGCGCAGACGACTTCTTCCGCGCGCGCCGAACCTGACGCCCGAGGCACTGGTCACTGCCTGCGAACGCTACGCTCGGGCCACCGGCTACCCGATCCAGTACCAGTGGACGCTGCTGGAAGGTGTCAACGACGGTCAGGAGGAGATCGAAGGCATCGTCAGCCTGCTCTCCGGCAAGTACGGTGTGCTGAACCTGATCCCTTTCAACGCCGTGGAGGGCGTCGGATTCCGTCGCCCGTCGTGGGAGCGCTGCAAACAGATGGCGCGCACGCTGCATGAGCGGGGCATTCTGACGAAGCTGCGCTACTCGGCCGGACAGGATGTCGATGGTGGGTGCGGCCAGTTGAGGGCCCGCGCCGCTGAAGTACGTATCCCGCTTCGAAGGGCCGAAGACCGGCGCTAGCCTTCCGCCGAGTCGGCCTCGGCGGCGATCCACACCTCGAAGTCGCCCACTTGCTTCGTGACTGGCCGGTCCGCACGCCAGGCCATGGCACAGCGCCCTCGGTGTTCACGCGCAGACCGAAGCCTCCCGTCCGCCGCCCGAGAGGTCGTCTTGCACGTCGAACGGCGCCCCGGAGCCCACTGTCAGCTTTTGCCGTGGACTTCCACTGGGGCCGAGAGCTGACCCTGGCTTCAGAGTGCACCCTTGGCGGATGGACGTCGCGGCGTCAACTTTTCATCGCGGCCTCGCTGCGGCCGATGGCGAATGGCGCCTACCTTGGCAACTCCTGAGCGCTCACCTCGCTGCGCAGGCAGTGCTCTACGGTGGGCGAAACTCTGGACCAGGAAGGCCTCGCATGCTCGCGCTATCGGTATTTCTCGTGGAGGACAACTGCAATATCCGGGAGCAGCTGATTCCTGCTTTGGAAGTCCTGAGCTCGGCGAACGTGATGGCTGTGGCTGCATCGGAAGACGAGGCAATCGAATGGCTGGCTCGGCACAAGGGGCAGTGGGACCTTGCCGTCGTCGACATCTTTCTGGAGCGCGGCAGTGGTCTGGGCGTGATCCGCTGGTGCGAGGGGCGGGAGCCGCGCCAGCGCCTCGCCGTCCTGACGAACGACGCCACCGACGCAATGCGGGCCGCTTGCAGGGCAGCTGGCGCCGACGCCATCTTCGACAAGGCGAGTGAACTCGAGCGGTTCTTTGAGTTCTGCATGGAAGCCCGTCACCCCTGATGCCTTCGAGGCGCCTGCGCTCCAAAACGACGATCTCATGTCCCTTGGGTGAATTGGCTTCCTTGCCGTGAAGGAAGGGGCCGACGCTGAGTCGGCGGACCTGGCATCGCGAGCCAGGCTACTTCACGCGCTTCGGGGGCGCGTAGCCCACGGTCTTCATCGCCGCCCCGAGCGTTTGCTTCTTCTTCCAGTAGCCGGCCCAGGGGTCCGAGCTCTGGAATGACAGGTGTTCGCGCGCCGTCGCAATCGTCCACTGGGCCCCGCTCTTGAGCTTCGCCAGATCGTCCCATGCGATGGGCATCGAAACGCCAAGCCCGGGCCGCGCGCGAGCCGAGAACGCGGCAGCCGTCGTGGCGCCGTGCCCGTTGCGCAGGAAGTCGACGAAGAGTTTGCCCACGCGGTTCGAGGGCCCGCTCTTCGCCACGAACCGCGCCGGGATGGTCTTGGCCAGGTGCTGCACCACGGCCTGCGAGAAGCCTTTGACCGTCTCGTAGTCGAAGCGCGGCGCCAGCGGGACGACGACATGCAGGCCCTTTCCGCCGCTGGTCTTGAGCCAGGCCTCGAGACCGAGCTCGTTCAGGAGGGCGCGGACCAGGACGGCCGCTTCCTGCACGTGCTGCCACGACGTGCCCTCGCCGGGATCGAGGTCGAAGACCATGCGGTCGGGCTTGTCGATGTTCTTGGCGGTGGAGTTCCAGGTATGGAACTCGATCACGTTCATCTGCGCTGCGCTGGCCAGGGCCTGCGCCGTGCCCACCTCGAGCAGCGCGCCGTGGCCGGGCCACAGCGCCGGGTCCAGTTCCTGAATGCCGGGAATGCTGATTTTCTCGTCATGCTTCTGGAAGAAGAGTTGGCCGTGGATGCCCGCGGGGCCGCGCACGAGCGAGCAAGGCCGGCCTTGGAGGTGCGGGAGGATCCAGTCGGCCACGGACTCGTAGTAGCGCACCAGCTCGAGCTTGGTGAGGCCCGAGCCGGGATCGATGATCCGCTTCGCGTTGCTCACCGGGATACCGCCGACGGCAGAGCGGCCCGCGGTCTTGACCGGCCCCGCGCCGACCTGCCTGGCGGTCTCGCGCACGATGGCGGAAGGCGGCTTGTCGGTGCGCAGGGCCACAAAGGAGGCATGGCGGATCTGGTTGTCGGGGGTCCATTCCGCGAAGCCGACCTCGGCCACAAGGCGCGGCTCCACCCAGCGCTCGCTGCCTGGCGCGCGCTTGGACCAGCGCCCCGGCTGGGCCGCGCCCGCCGGAAACGGCGACTTCGCCAGCTCGATCTTCGACAGCTTGCGCTTGAGCGCGGCCGCCTCCTCGGCATCCCAGCCGGTGCCCACGCTGCCCACCGACACCAGCTCGCCCTGGGGGGTGTGCACGCCCAGCAGAAGGCTGCCGATCTGGGGCGAGCCGTCGGTGCGGTCCGTGTATCCGGCGATGACGAACTCTTGACGCTGCTGGCATTTGAGCTTGAGCCATGTCTCGGTGCGTCGGGAGGCGTAGGGCGCATCCGCGCGCTTGGCGATCACGCCCTCGAGGTTCATGCGGCAGGCCGAGCTCAGCACCGAGGCCGGATCGGCTTCGAACGCCGCGCTGTATCGCACGTGCTCGGTCCCTTTTTCGTCGAGGAGCGCCTTGAGCAGCTGCCGGCGGGACTCGAGGGCCGCCTCCCGCAGGTCGTGGCCTTCGAAGTAGGGAACATCGAACAAGAAGTAGATGATCGGGTCGCTGTTCGTCTGACGGTCGAACGCCTTCTGCAGCGCATTGAAATTCGGCAGGCCTTGATCGTCGAGCACCACGATCTCGCCGTCCAGCCATGCCGATTCGAGCCCGAACTGTTCGAGCTCGCGCACCAGGCCCGGCATCTTGGCGGACCAGTCGTGGCCGCCGCGAGTGATCAGGCTGGCCTTTCCGTTCTGGACCCGCGCCATGATCCTGTAGCCGTCGAACTTGATCTCGAAGAGCCACCGCCCGGCCGCGGGCACGCCGGTCGCGAGGGTCGCGAGTTGCGGGCTCATCTTGGCGGGCAGCGGCGCCTTCACCGCGCCGTGTATGCCCTGGTCCCCGTCCGCCGCGTTGCGTCGACCCGTTTGTTTCGCCGCGGCTTTCCCCGCGGGACGCTGGCCGTCTTCGTTCTCCGGGGGCTTCTTCAGCGGCTTCGCGATCACGCTGTCGGGCAAGGCGCTGACCACGTCGTACTCCGCCTTCGGCCGCGCGAACTCGTCGCGCTTCTTGAACAGGATCCAGGGCTCCTGCTTTTCGCCGCCCCTGGCGATCTTCACGAGCTCCCAGAGGCCGGCCATCTTCTGGCCATGCAGCCGGAACACGAGCTTGCCTTGCTGGAGCGCGTCATGCGGATCGCCGACAGGCTCCCAGGTGCCGTTGTCCCAGACGATGACCGTGCCCGCGCCGTACTGTTTGGGCGGGATCGTTCCTTCAAACGATCCGTAGGACAGCGGATGGTCTTCCACGTGGATGGCCATGCGCTTGTCGGCCGGGTCGTAGCTCGGTCCCTTGGGGACTGCCCACGAAAGCAGCACCCCGTCCAACTCGAGGCGGAAGTCGTAGTGCAGGCGGCTCGCGGCGTGCTTCTGGATCACGAACGAAAGGGCCTTCGGCCGGGAGGCGTGCCGTTGTCCGCGCGGCTCGGACGTGACCGAGAAGTCGCGTTTGGACCAGTACCTCTCCAGCGGGTCTGTCGGGGTGTCGCGTGCGGCCATCCGTGAAATTTACGGGCCGCCACCCTGGATGTCGAGCGGCCCGTGGCTCGCAGCGGGCGCGGCGGCGCCTGTTCGGGCCCGCGTTCGATCGGCTCGAGGAGCGCAACGCGTAGTCAAAGCTGGCGGTGCTTCATGCGTTGACCTCCTACGTGCATCGCTGGCGACGCCCCTGAACATCGCGATCCCACGACAAGGAGTTCACGATGCCCACCACCAAACGCGCCACCCCCGATGCCTGCAGCCTGCTCGACGGCGATCACCGCAAGGTCAAGAAGATGTTCGGCGACTACGAGACCCTCGCCAAGTCGCGCGCGGCCAGCGCAGCCCAGAAGAAGCGCGAGCTGGCCAAGGAGATCTGCATGGAGCTCTCGGTCCATGCGCAAGTTGAAGAGGAGATCTTCTATCCGGCGCTGCGCGAGGCGATCAAGGAGACCGACCTGCTCGACGAGGCCGAGGTCGAGCACGGCACCGCGAAGGACCTGATCGCCCAGCTCGAAGGCTCGACGGACGCGGACGAGATGTTCGACGCCAAGGTCAAGGTGCTTGGGGAGTACATCGATCACCACGTGAAGGAAGAGCGCAACGAGATCTTCGTGAAGGCGCGTGCGGCCAAGGGTCTGGACCTGGTCGCCATGCGCGAACAGCTCGCGGCGCGCAAGGAAGAGCTGATGGAAGAGCTGACGGGAGCGATGGCCTGAGGAGGCGAGGCGGGCCGCCGGGTGCGGCCCCGCGCTCGCGCCAGGGTTGATTTCGCGGGCATGCAGTTGCCGGAGCTGGGGGCAATTACCTCAGTTTCGGCGGCGCCGAAGACGGCCCAGAGGATGGTCCCGGGGGTGGAGAGAAGCCGGGCCTTGATGCGCTTGCGCGTGGCGGGTATTTCATCCGCGACTCGATGAGTCCAACCGTGTCGGCCACGTCGGTGTTGTTCGGGTTTTCCATGGAGTAGCGCCGGGCGGCCTCGACAAGGCGTTGAACCTGCGAATCCGGTGCCGCGTTCGCGAGGAGTGGAATCGCCTCCGACGAGGACAGGTAGGCCACGAGTTTGCGCGCGTCGGTGCCGCGCTCGCTCAACTTGGCGATGATGATCTCGTCCAGGGGGCGTCCGGTCTTCGCGTTCTCAATGGCGGCGCTCGCGCGCAACCATTCCCGATACCGGATCACATCCACCGCGCCGTACTGGCCTGCGCCGTAGTCGAAGCCGGGTTCATTGGCACGCAGAAGTCTCGCCATATCCGGTGACGCCTTGAGGAACGATGCTGCATTGAATTCTTCCCTGCTGTTGAGAGCGACCGTCAACACATCGGTTGCGATGCGATGCGGATTGGCGCGTAGTTCCGCCAGGTACTCTTGCTGCTTTTCCAGCGGTGCGCTCGCCACGAGATGCGCCAACTCGTGGTAGTAGGACTCCGGAGCCAACACGCCATTGTCGAGCGCTCGCTTGAGAACGGACTCGGTCCCGGGCTGGTACCCCAGCCGCGCATAGCTGACGGCGGCCATGGCTGCGACCTGCTTGTCCGGGTGGGTGGTCAGGGCCTTGAGTTCGAGCGCGATGGCACCGTTTTCCCCCGTCGTGTTGTCACGGTCGTGAAGACGCCCAAGTATCCGGATCATCGGAAGCATCTCATCGGCACTCAGACGTCCTCTGCTTAAGAGCAAACGAGCGGCATCGACGGACTGCGGTGTCGACGGAACTCCCTTGAAATAGATTTCATCCAGGGCGTTGCGCCCGGCGATTCCCCCGAGAGGAGTGAATCCAACTAGCGGGTTGTCGCGATCGGCCCCTGGCTGTGCAAGCGCCAATCGCGCCTGGTGGTGGGCCGCGCCGTGCGCTTTGTAAGACCACGGAGCGTATTGCTTCAGCGCGTCAATCGCAGGCGCGAGGGCACCCAACTGCTGAGTCCTCGCAGGGAAGGTGGCATGCACCAGGGCACCCGATGCGAGAGCACCGACACACGCAAGTCCCCAATGTTTTGGCGTCATTGTCATGCGCCAACTAGCCCGCCATGCATACCACGTCAATGAGATCCCCATCGTAGGTGGAGGGCTGTTGACCAGCGCGTGCTTGGCCAAGCAATTGGGTCAGGTCGTCGAGATCTCGTGCCGTGCGGTCGGGTGCAAGCTGGATGTTCAGTCGGCCTTTTTGCCCGGGCGGCCCTTCATCCTGGGTTTCGTATTCAATCAGTTCGACGCTTGCGACGATTTTCATCCAGACTCCTCGGCGAAGCCAGCCCGTGACTGGAACAGAACTCCTGATTAATTGATCCGACGCCGCCAATCCTGTTCAGCGCCGCCAGCAACTGCGCCAAAGAGGGTGCGAACTCACCAACCGGATCAGACCCGGCAGGGATGGTAACCCGCATGTGCGATCGCAAAGAACGCATGGGCGTTCGCGCGATTGATCAAGTAGCCTCCGCGGGGCGCTCGGGCAGGGTGAACGCAAATGTCGACCCCTTGCCTGGCGCACTCGTCAAGCGCATGGCTCCGCCATGCAGTTCGACGAAGCGTTTCGCCAGCGTCAGACCCAGCCCTGTACCTTCGGACTTGCCCAACTGATCACCCGATGCCTGGCGGAACTCTTCAAATACCAAGGCCTGCTCATCGAGTGCGATGCCAACGCCGTTGTCGATCACCGCGATCTCGACGGAACTGCCGTCTGAGCCTTTCAGGTGCCGCGCGCGGAGGGTCACGTTGCCGCCCATGGGCGTGAACTTGACGGCATTCGACAGCAGGTTGATCACCACCTGCTTGATCTTGCGCTGATCGGCCACCCATTCCTCCGGTGCTCCTGCCGCTTCGAGCGCCAACGTCAAGCCGCTTCGAGCGGCGCGCTCGCGAATCAGCATGGCTGCCGCGTCGAGCACCTCGCGCAGGTTGAACCTTGATAGTTCGAGTTCCATTCGGCCCGCCTCGATCTTCGACAGGTCGAGGATGTCGTTGATCAAGGTCAGAAGATGGTGACCCGAGCCGTGGATGTCTTGCAAATAGTCGAGTTGCCGGTCGTTGACGTCCCCCACCATCTTCTCGGCGAGCACCTCAGAGAAGCCGATGATCGCGTTCAGCGGGGTGCGAAGCTCATGGGACATGGCGGCCAGGAATTCCGACTTGTGCCGGTTCGCCGCCTCGATCTGCCTACTCTTTTCCTGAATCTCCCGGTACAGGCGTTCCAGCTCGTCGCTCATGTGATTGAGATTACCGGCCAGAGCGCCCAGCTCGTCGCGGTTGGGGACGACTACCTGGCTCTTGAAATCTCCAGCAGCGATTTGATCAAAGCGCCCGCCCATCTGTCGCAGCGGGCCGATCAGGGATAGCGAGATCGCGTAGCCGAGCCCCAGTGCCAGAACGATGCTTCCGACGGCAAACGCCACGACCCATCTCCGCGAGGCCGCGTAACCGTCGTGGCTTTCGTCAATGCGCGCAAGCATTTCAGCCTCGGCCTTGTTGACGAGTTCGTTCGTCAGGCGCTCGAGTCGTTCTGCGAGGGGCCCTACGCGCTCGACTTGCGCAATTCGCCCCTCAGTCGCCTTGCCGGCCCTCACCAGTTCGATCACTTCGCCCACCGCGGCGGTGAATCCCTCGTACGCGAGGCGTACGCGCTGCAGCACCTCGACTTCATCCTGCGCAACGAACCTCAGCCGGTCCAGGTCGTAGCCGAACTGGTGGAGTTGACGCAGGGTCGCGTCAAGGGTGGATGGGTCCGGCGCCAACATCGCAGTGGCCACGCTGTACAGCTGCGCAGTGGTGCTTTGCTCAATCTGCCGGTATGCGGCAATCTTGCGCTGCAGCTGAACGAAGTCCTCGGCACGCTGGTTCAGTCGACCTAGTTCGGCCAAGCTGACCGCTCCGACTGCGATCAGAAGCCCCACCATGGTGAGAAACGCAACCAGCAGCTTTGTGTGCAAGGTGGCCGGCGCGCGAGCCACGGCCAATGGCAGCCATCGAAGCAGTGGTGCATTCATTTGCGCGTCAACCTCTGCTTGTTCGCCTGCGCTTGTTCGCTCTTGGCGAATCTCACTCGCTAGCCAGCATCTGCAGGTCTCTCTGCATTTCTCTGGAGTTGAAGTTGGTGCCCATGTATTGCACCCGCATCATGCCGGCGCGATCGACCAGCGAAGTCAGGAACAAATGGTCGACGCCACCAGTTTCTGCTGCCTTCGCATACGACCCAAAGCCCCGAACCGCGTCGTCGATGGCCTTTGGCGCTCCAGTCAGGAAATACCAGCCTGGTGTATCGGCGCCGAACGAAGCCGCGTACGTTCGCAGGCGTGCCGGCGTATCGGTCAATGGGTCCACGGTGATGGCCACGAACGCGTACCGAGTGCCGAACTCGCGGCCCATGGCTCGCCCGAGCTCGGCCAACTTGGCCACCAGAATGGGGCAACTGGTGGAGCAGGTCGTGAACACGAAGGTGACCAGCAGGACCTTGCCGCGTAGGTCAGCGAGCGTAACGCGCGTGCCCGTCGCAGACTCAAGCGCAAAGTGCGGTGCCGGCCCGAGCACGGGTAGGCGCTCGATGCCGTCTGGCGCAGCCTTGATGGTCAGCGCATTCGCAAGTAGCGGCGCCGGCGCCAGCCAAACGCCGATAGCACCATTCAAGAGGTGACGACGGCTTGGCATCGTTTGAATCTTCATGTCGTCGGCTCCTTGCTGCGCGGCTCATGCCATCGCCAGTCGATGCCTCAAGCTCAGGCCTTCAGTTCCCGCTTCAGCTCGTTCAGAAACCGCCAATCCGTACCATCCGCAATGAGCTTTTGCGGAGTTGACTTGATGAGGCCGACGTCGCGCAGGCGCAGCGCGTGAAAGCGCAACGTGTCTTCGGGATTGACCGTGCGGTAGTCGTAGTTCAGCTTCTTTAGGGACTGGACCCCGATGTCGTAGCGCGTTTCGTAGCCATGGTCGCGGAGGTATCCGGCCGCCTGTTGCGGCTGCGCCTTGCACAACTCGACCGCCTTGAAGATTGCGCGCAGCACGTGCTTGGTAGCCACAGGGTTGCGCTGAACGTAGTCTCGGTTCGCGCCGATCATGCAGCAGTAGTACTGCGACCAAGGTCGATCAACGTTGGTGTCGAGCAGCACTTGGCCAATCTTCCTAGCGCGCAACTCCTGCGGCTCTGGAGGGAAAGCCAAGAATGCATCGGCACGCTTGTCGATGAAGGCATCCATTGCGCTGCCGCCTGGGCGCGCCAGCCACTTCACGTCATTCGGCTGGAAGCCTGCATACGAGAGCATGCTTGTCAGAAGAATCTGGTCGCCCCCCAAGTACTTCTCGCAGACGACGGTCTTGCCCTTCAGGTCGCTCAGACTGCGCATGTTGCCGTGCCCGAACAGCTCCCAGCAGCCCAGGTGCACTCCAGCCAGCAACACAACACCCTTTCCCGCATCCATCACCGGCAGGAAGCCGGTCGTGTACCACATCGTGATGTCCGCCTTGCCGCTGGCCAGCGCGTCCGGGCCCGCGCGCGTGCCAAGGGGGAGGTATTGGACATCGCTGAACCCTTCGTTTCGCAACAGTTCCCCGGCAAGGTACTGCGGCGCAATGCAGATCGAAGGCGAATGGCAGAAGCGTACCGTGCGAGTCTCGGGCGGCGAGTCATCATCGGCGACGGCTGGGCCGTGGGTGAAGCCCAGCAATCCGGCCGCCCCGAGGGCGGACGCATCCTCAAGAAATTCTCGGCGACTCAGTCCCAGCGATGTGATCGTGCTCATGGTGCTTGGCCCGGTTCGGTGTGGTCCATTCAGCGACCGGTGGTCTTGCTCGCCGTCAGTTCCGCGAGGAAGCCTTTGATTGCGCGGCTTATGGCCACGGTGGCCTGTGGGTCGGCGTCGTACCAAATGGTATGACCGGCGATCGAGTCGATTTCGACTGCGCGTGCTTTCGGAATGAGCGCCACTTCCGCGAGGATGTTCTTCGGCGAGAAGATTTGATCTTTCGGCGCATAGATGTAGAGCGCCTTTGCCTTGATCGACGCCAACGCTGCCTCTATGTTGCCGTCAAATCCCGGCGTATCGCCGAGCCAGAAGTCGTAGAAGGATTTGTACAGGTAGTAGAGGTCGCGGGCATCCTGAACGTCCAGGTAGTAAGCCCCGAACGCCACGCGCCAACGCTGATAGGCCTCTGGAGTGTCGAGGTGCTGGTCCCACCACTCGGGGCTGTAGAAGTAGAGCGTTTGGACGGACAGCGCTTGTGTTGCGCACTCCTTAGGATTCTGGTCATAGTTGCCTCCGTTCCAGCCGGCGCAGGACTCAAGCATCGAGACCATGAGCGGCCAACGGAAGCGGCCCGTGCTGGTACTGAAGCTGCTGCCGACAATCGGGACAATGCCGTCCACGAATTCGGGGTAGCTCACTGCGAGCTGAGTGCTGTATAGCGCGCCAGACGACATCCCTGTCACCGCAAGGAGGTGCGAGATACCCAACCCCTCGGTGAGAAGCTTGTGCTGTGCGTTCACCATGTCGCGGCCGCTGTATTGTGGGAACGCCATCTTCAAGCCGCTATTGGTCGGACTCGTCGAATGCTCGTAGCCGATTTGCGTGGCCCCGAGGGCATCGGAGCAAATGATGAAGAATTTGTCTGTGTCGAGGGCGCGCCCCGGCCCGATGTGATGATCCATGCCGTGATGGTTTCCACCGAATCCGTGCAGGAACAGGATCGCGTTGTCCTTCGCGGCATTGAGCTTGCCGTGCGTGACGTAGCTCATCTTCAGATTCGGAATCACGCTGCCGCTCTCGAGCTTCAGATCCCCGAGCTGGGCCATCTGATGGGGAGGTTGGTCTTCCCAGTGGGCACAGGCTGGACCCGCCACACCAAGGGCAAGGGCGAATGCTGAGCACAGCCACAGCTTCGACAGCGCCTTCATCACTTCCATCCTTTTTGAAGTTCGGGACGGGATTGGTGGCAGACCGATCGGGGGAAGTTACTCCTCCAGGCCGGCGATGTCGAGTGTGATCCGACATGCCAGGGCGGCGGCGAACCGAGAGCCGCTTCGTGGTCTGGCGCCAAATCTTCCATCGGTCGGCGCACACGATCCGGCGCCCTCGCGCATGAAGCCTCGCGGAATGGCTATGAGAGGTAACGAATCAGCGAGCGGCTGTCTTGTTCGCAGTCAACTCGTAAAGGAAGGCCTTGATCGCGCGACTTACGGCCACGGTGGCCTGTGGTTCGGCGTTGTACCAGATGGTGTGTCGGCGTCAGAATCGATAGCGAGGTCGCACGCCTTCGGAATCAGCTTCGCCTCGTCGGCGATATTTTTCGGCGGGACGAGTTCGTCCTGGAACGAATGGATGAAGAGCGCCTTCGCCTTGATAGAACCCAACGCCGCCTGCATGCTCCCGTTGAATCCCGGCGTGTCCGTGACCCAGCCCTTCTCGTACGATCGCTCCAAGTAGTAAAGGTCGCGGGTATCTTGGACGTCGAGGGTGAAGGCGCCCATCGCCACGCGCCAACGCTGGTGAGCCTCGGCCGTGTCAATGTGCCGCTCCCACCAATCGCGACTGTAAAAGTAGGGGATCAGCACGGAGATGTAGCTCGTTGCGCAGGCTTTCGGGTTCTCGTCGTAGTTGCCCTCGTTCCAGCCCGCGCAGGACTCGATGATCGAATTCCGGAGTGACCCGCGAAATCTCCCCGTCTTGCCGCAGAAGCCGCCCCCGGAGATCGGCACGATGCCGTCCATGAAGTCCGGATAGCTCACCGCGAGCTGAATGCTGTACGAGCCGCCGGACGAGATTCCGACCACCGCGAGCAAGTGCGAAACGCCGAGGCCCTCCGTGATCAGCATGTGCTGCGCCCTCATCCTGGCGCGCCCGTTGTACTGCGGGAACTTCATCTTCAGCCCGCTGTTGGTCGGACTCGTCGAGTGCGCACACGGCGCAATGTCACCCGGTAACAGTCCAGGTGAGTCAATGCGGGGGGGTCAGTTCCTGATGTCGCTTGACAGCGCACATACCCACCCAGTCTGTCCATCGATGCATGATCGGGGGCCCTTCGCTAGTGGATCGCCAAAAGGCGTGGAAGGCTGGGGAGGCTCCACCCGCCGCGATCGTCGGACGCCGCAACTCCCGAAGGTGAAAGATTGGTCGACAAAGACGCCTGGCCGCCGGTTCCGTCCGCGGAGGGTCCGCCCGCGGAAAATGGCTTCGCTGGCGGATGGGCTGCGGGACCCGAACTCATGGCGGCAGCCAATCGATGGTGCTGCATATCTTCATGCGCTCCGAGGCAGCGCCAGTATGGGAACACCCGGACCAGCAGGTACCCCGCTTCTCGCGGCTCAGGCGTTCCCCTTCACCAGCGCACCGATGCATGCACGCCCCAACGTCGGCATGCCAACTCATGAAGTCATCATTGGCGCGTCTCCGGGCGATCGCCAGACGCGCGGAATCCAAATTGCCGAGACGAGGGTCTATGAAATTCCCAAGGCGCTTCAAGTCCCTGCGGAGAGCATCAGTTGCGCTTCTTGACGGTTGCGAATGCTCGCGAAGCATGGCGAGCCTATTCTTCAGGACGCCGACACAGTAAACCGTCGTGAGTTCGAGGTCCGACGGCTGCAGCCGCGCTGCTTCCACGTCTTGCCCCGCCGTCGCAGCAGCAACACAGAGGAGCAGCTGTAACCTGGATCTCATCGCAGGCTAGCTCACATGCAATCTCTTTCGCATCGCGCGCCCTCCGCTTATGGGGTCGTGGATTTTGAGGCTGAGAACAAAAGTTCGCCATGGCTTTTGACATGCCGGGCAGGACGCTGGAGGCGCCGTCTCAGCGCCCGGGGCGGGGGTCAGTGGCGGAAATGCGACCAGATGAAGGACTACGCGGTGAAGGGCTACGCGGGCGATCGAACAAACGGGCCGGCCCAGACCGGGCGTAGGCTCTTCTCCGAAGCGGCTGCCCGGGTGCATGGCGCGGCTTCGGAGATCCGCCAGGGGCTTGGTGTTCGCTGAAGTGACAGTTTGCCAGGCGACTTCCGAAGGAGCAGCATTTGCCATCTTCGCATCGCGAGGAGTCCTTATGGGCAATGCGGACGTCATCGAACGCCGGACCAGATCAAAGCTGCGACGGGCCGCCGGCGTCCTCGTGCCGATGATGATGATCACGGTGGCCGTCACGGCCGATGCACTAGCGCAGACTCCCGCGCGACTGCCCCGAATCGGAGCTGTCGGTATTGGTTCCGACGAGGCGCAGGTGCGCAGGTACTCCGTCTGGAAATCGCTGCTGGCCGGCTTGGGCGATCAAGGCATGGTCGAAGGGCGAGACTACACGCTCGATCTGCGCTTCACCGCCGGGCGGCCAGAGCTGTTCGAGCCGCTGACGCAGGAGCTGGTCAAGTCCTCGGTGGATTTAATCGTGGTGGGGGTCTGTGGCGCTCCGCTCGACGCGGCGCGGCGCGCCACGCAGACGATCCCGATCGTGGTGCCGACCTGCAATGACGACCTGGTCGAGTTGGGCATCGTCAAGAGCTTCAAGCACCCCGGTGGCAACATCACGGGCATGTCCAAGCTGACGCCCCAGCTGGCAAGCAAACGTCGTGAGCTCCTGCTTCAGGCGGTCCCGCAGGCGAAGCGGATTGCGATCCTTTGGAATCCTGGGTACTCGGAGTTCAAGGCCGACTGGCGCGAGTTGCGCGACGCGGCCCGCGTGCTTGGGGTGACACTCGTACCGTTCGAATTCCGCAAGGTCGACGATCTCGAGCCGGTCTTCGACTCCATCGCGGCTGAGCGCCCCGATGCGCTCATGATGTTCAGCGATCAACTTGCTTACGCATTCGCCGCGCGCATCGCCAAGCTGGCCACGGAGAGGCGGCTACCGTCGATGTTCGCATTCCGAGAAGTGCCAGACGCCGGCGGTCTCATGTCATACGGGCCGAACATCCCCGGGATGTGGCGTCAGTCGGCCAAGCAGATCGCGCGCATTCTCCATGGCGAAAAGGCCGGAGATCTGCCAATTGAGCAACCGACATTGTTCGAGCTGGTGATCAATCGCAAGACGGCGAACGATCTCGGGGTCACCATCCCGCAATCCTTGCTGCGGCGGTCCGACGCTGTTGTTGACTGAGCCGCTACTTGCACCCTCCCGACCTCCGCGCTTCGGTGACCATTGCCCCTCGCGTGGATCGGCGGCTCCAAAGGCGCACACGGCGGCGCAGGCGTCCTCTCAGGAGGCGGTGCTTGCAGCATCACCGGCAATAGCGCCGGCGCCTGCTCAGCGCGACCGCGGGCACCATGCAGAACGATCCAACGCCGCAACAGGTTCGCGTTGACCCTGTGCGTCATGCCGGTGGCGGCCACTGAAGTCCCAGGGCATCAAACATTGTCGAACCAGTTCATCCTTGAACTCATCGGCGTAAATGCGCTTGCCATTGCTGCGCACGCCCAGGACGCCACGTGGCAGCTGCCTCGGGTGTTCTCTCTCGGTCAGGGTATCCATGCTGCGTCCACTACCCATGTCAGTGGACGCAAGGGTGCCGCGGCACCTCTGTCAGCTCAAGAGGGTACTGAGGCCTCGCCTACTTGACCAGACTCAACAGGTCAAGAAATAACCTCTCGACGATTCACAGCTAGGGCGTTCGATTCTTGCGATAGGAGTTCTTCAGGAAGATCTTGCCGTCCCGAAGCGTGAACAGGTCGCAGCCCTGGACTTCGACGCGAGTCCCATGCACCGGCGTCCCCGTGAACGTCCATTCTGAGACAGCGCGATCGCCGAGCACGAAATGGCGCGCATTCGCCCAGTGGGCATCGGGAAAGACGGCCCAGACTTGCGCGAAGGCCGCTCGCACCGCCTCGCGGCCGACGGCGCGGCGTCCGCAGGCATCGGGCCCGGCGGAGGATTCGAAGACGCAATCCTCGGTCATGAAGGACATGAGTGCGTCGATGTCGTGCCGATTCCACGCGTCGGCAAACGACTGAAGGAATTCCGGGGTCACCTCGGGAATCACCGTCTGCATGATCGGACACCTTTACAGCGCCTGCGCGCTGATGCTCCGTTGGCGCATGGGGCACGCACGCATTGTGTTTGCCAAGCGGCTGTTGCTCCCCACAGAAATGATACCGCCGCGGGTGGCGAGCCGAGGAGGGTCTCGTGGCGCCGAGTGCGTGTATTCAAGCGATGACCGGCAGGGGCCATACGGGGACCCGGCAGGTGCCCAGGTCCCGATCTCGGGCTTCGGCGGCCAAGCATTCAGGAACGCGGCTGCAGCGTGAGCCCGATCAGCCGGGAAACGACCATGGCCAGGTACATCACGCCGGCGAACATGGCGAGGCTCGCGACGGCACGGGCGTGGACCGTGACCGGGATGACGTCGCCGATCCCTGTGCTCGAGAGCAGCGCGAAGCTCAGGTACATCAGCTCGCTCCAGGACCTGGCCTGCTGCGGATTCACTGCGGCCTGGAAACTCCCGGGCTGGAGCGCCTGAACCACGACGAACAGGTGAGTGAACGCCCAGGCCAGCAACGTGAACGTCGCGCCCACGGCGAACAGCTCGTCGAGCGTCGCATACCGATCGGCCAGCATGTAGGCGATCAAGCTGCCCGTCGCATAGAAATAGAACACCGCCTCGAGGGCGGAGGACCACACGAGCAGCTCGGGCCGATCGGCCATCGCCTGCAGCACGAGCAGGGCGGTGGTCGGGATCGCCAGGCCGACGCTGATCCACGTCAGCCATGGCGTGCGCCGGACCATGCGGATCGTCGCGTACAGCACGACCATCCCGAAGACGGCCAGCGCGGGGGCTCCGGCGCGCGTCGACTCGACAAAGGGATAGAGAACGATGCCGAGGAGCTGCACGATCAACAGCATCGCCGACGGATGGCGGCGTATGTTGCCCAGCATGCCCGGTTGATTCATGGCCGCAGTGTCGCCGGTTCCTCCGCGTGACGCTGAGTTCCTCCCGCCTCGGAGGGCACGAGGCCTCGGGCGATGCCTCTGCCCGCTTCGGTTTTTCCTTGGGAATCTGAACGGTCGGCCGAAGCTTTCTCGCGAGACGGTTTTGCGCCTACACACGTCGAGCGCGGCGCAAGCGAAGGTCGGGGCTCTCAAGAGGGAAGCACCATGCCCATTGCCCGACGACCGCCAGACATCGACCCTGACATCGCTCCGCTGCCGGTGGTCGCTCCGACCGAAGCCGAAAACCGGGCCGCTGGGCTCGAGGAAGAGGAGGGTTCCGCCGCGAAAGCATCCGACGAGGCCGATCCGCTCGGCGGCCCGAAACCGCAGCGTTCGTAAGGCGGCCCGACGGCGCAGTGGCCATTGAACGCAGACTCATCTCGACCTACTGGGAGCGGCGATGTTCGAACGATACAAGGCGAAGATCGAGGCCTATTGCAGGGAAGCCGGCATCGAAATCCCGGTCGGGTTCAGCCGACATTCGGCGGGGCGGTACGCCGCCATCGACCTGGAATCGAGTCCGCCGAAGCTCGTCGCCACCACCTGGCTGAAGCACGAGGAGGCGGTGTACTACCTGGTGAATCTGGCGGAAGGCCGGAGAACGAAGATCCTGGATTTCAAGGACCGCTGTGAACTCAGCTTCAACGGCAAGACGAGCTTGTTGCAGGGTGATCCGTTCTAGTCGCGAGCGTGGGCCTGGATCGCGCGCTCGCCATATGGCATAGGCCAAGCGAAGAGCCACGGCGCGCTGGCTTCGTGTTTCCTTTGGTACTACATTGGAACTCGGCTGGGATTCGCGGCCGCAGTTCGGGAGGAATGCCATGAGAGCTCGTTCGAAGACTGTCGCCAGCGGGCAAGCGGTCACCGTTCAATGTGGAACGTCATAGGTAACCGCCAGGCTGCCGTGAGCCTGGCCGAATTTTCGGACACGGCGTGCTTTCTGCCCTGCAAGCATTGCCAGGAGCTGGTGCAGGAGGACGATCGGTTCTGTCGCTTTTGCGGAAGCGATCAGTTGGAAATGAATGGCATGGGCGAGGCGCAGCCGGCCAGCGGCCCGAATCGCGCTCCATCCACAGCGCGTGCAGCGCCGGCCGAGGTGGATTTCGCGGACACGGTGCAGCCAGGCGAAGCCACGGCGCTCGCGCTCTACGCTCCGACGAACGCGGCCAATGAGGCAGCGAGGCCGGATTCGGCGCTCAACCGCCCGGACGCCTTCGGACTCAGGCGATTGCTGGAAGGCAGTGCACCGGGTCACCGGGCAGGCAGCTCCGTGATCGCGCTTCGCCTGGCGATCGGCGTGGTGTCGCTGGTGGTCTTGCTGACGCTCGTGCTGGGCCGCAACCTCGATCTCGACACGCTCAGGGCGAGCGTGGAGCAGCAGGTCCAAGGCGCTTTGGTCGGCAGCGACCTGCGTTCCGCTGCCCTCTCGCCCGGTGTCCTGAGTTCCGCGGGGGCGGTCGATCGGCAAGTGCAACGGCGAGCGCCGGACGCACAGCCGCCACAAGCCGACACCCGCGATCGGCTTCGAGACACCGCCTCGGACGTGGCCATCGCGCTCGGACTGGGTGAGCCGGCGGCGCCCGCAGCACCGGCCGTTTCGCCTGCGACGCCGCAGATGGCGGCGGGCCCTGCACCCGAGATGAGCGTGTCGGAGCCGAAGCAGGAGGGGTGCAGCGAGGCACTGGCCGCTCTGGCGATGTGCCCGAAGCCGTGACGTCCGAAACTTTCTTCATTGGAGCCAGCATGCGAATCACAACCCTACTGACGGTGCTGGTGGGGATGATCTTCCTGTCGTCCGCAGCCGCTGCGCCGAGGGCGGAGTACAAGATCGTCACCGCTTCGAAGACCGGCACCTACATCCAGATCGGCAACGACCTTGCCAAGT
>NZ_JASZYR010000016.1 GCF_030316855.1 Variovorax sp. J22P240 | reverse complement strand
GTCGCTGGCCGTGGTCTTGGCGACCACGACGTTGCCGTCGGTGTTCTTCAGATCGACCGTCTCGCCCGGAGCCACGTTGGTGCTGTTGGCGCCCTGCGCGCTGATGTTCCAGCCCTTGTTGGCGGTCGTGCTTACCTCGTTGAGCTGCGACACGTTCACGACGTCGCCGTCGGCTTGGCCGCGCGCCACGTTGACAATCTTGTTGCCGCCCATGTTCACCGTGGTGCCGGGGTTCACCGTCAGGTTGTTGCTGATGGTCGTGCCGCCGTTCAGGTTCGTCGTGCCGTTCACGGTCAGACTGCCGCCCATCGTGGTGTTGTTGTTCACCGTCAGGTTATTGGTCGTCACGCTGGAGAACGTCGGCGTGTCCGACGTCGCGATCGTGATGCCCGTGCCGCTTTGCGTGATGGCGATGTTGTTGCCCGCCGTGTAGGTGGCCGTCGCGCCAGGGGCAACGTTCGCCACGCTGGTGCCCGTCACCTTGCCGGTGCCGGTGGCGGCCGTGGTCACGTTCCAGCCCTTATTGGCCGTGGCGCTGACCCTGCCCAGCGCATCGTCCACCGTCTGGAAGGCGTTGGTGATGGTGGTCTTCGCGCCAGTGGTGCCGTTGATGATGTTGGCGTTGTTCAGCGCGAAGCTCGATCCGCCGATCACGCCGGTGGTCGAGTTGTACGTCGCGCCACCACCGATCGCAGTCGCCGTCGTGGACCCCTGCTGGTCCACCTTGCCATTGAGAGATTGCAGCTGACTGACGTTGACGGCGTCCGTACCGCTCAGGCCTGCCGCAACGTTCGTCATGCGACGCTCGCTACCGCTCTTGCCGATAGAGACTTCGCCGCCGCTGGCGGTCCCGGCAGCGAGCCCGGCGTTGCCGGGGTTGTAACCCGCAGTGCCGAGGGTTGTAGATTGAGCCAGCGAGTTCGCTCCAAGCGCCACGGAGTTCTCCGTCGTCGCCCGTGCGTCCGTGCCCATGGACATCGCGTTCTTGGCGAGAGCCTTGGTTCGTGTTCCAAAGGCCATGGCACCGGTTGCATTTGCCTCCGTTCCCCATCCAAGGGCGAAAGCGTCGTCTGCCGTAGCGCTGGCGCGACTGCCCAGCGCTACGGCGTGGACGCCGGTCGCCACGGCGTTGGTGCCAATGGCGGTCGTATCCGATGTCGTCGCATATGCGCTTTGGCCAATCGCCGTGGCGTGATCGCCGGACGCCGTGGCGCCCGCGCCCACAGCTTGCGAATAGACGCCGGCCGTGGCGTTCGCGCCGACTGCCACGGAGAAACTGCCCGTCGTGGACGCGTGGTCGCCAATGACCGTGGTTGCGCCAGAGTTGGTGCTTGCACTGTTGCCGATAACGGTGGCACACGTGCTTTGCAGGCTCAACACGGAGGGCTTGCCGCTCGGGTCCGTTCCGCCGAGAGTAGCGCAGCCTGTACCGCCGCTAGCGTTGTCGCCAATAACGGTGTTCAACGAATTGCCCTGGACGACGTTCGCACCGGCCGCATACGCCGATGCATCACCGGCGAAGCCCAGCGCGCCTGCCACGACCGTCAAGGCAAGCGCAGCCACGACCGCCGACTTGGACTTCCCACGACCCTTGGCCGTTTCCTGCACCGCAGTGTAGGTACCCGCCGATTCATTCCAGACAACCCGGTAACTCTTGTTCATAGCCAGACCCCTAATAAATAGATTCGAAAATTTGAAAAAATCGAACCGATTGATCTGGCTTCTATTAGAGAGACCGGACCCATCGGATCCCGTTTCGTCGCTTCGTAGCGAGGTCGTCGGGAATTGATGGGTCTATTGGACGCTGGCACCCGTTCTTTCAATGTAGGAAGCGTCCAGGCGACGGTAGGAACTTTCTGAAAGTCTTTTGGACTTTTCTACTACATCGGCGCGTGCGTGAACTAGTTCACGAACTCGTTGATATCAAATGGTTTTTTCGGAATGTTGTGAACCTTAGTTTGACATCGAAAGTTGTTCGCGAGCCCTTTGCGCTCAATTCCGGCTTGAGGAATATTTCACGCTACTCGAGGCAGCAGATGAACCAAAAATTGTGAAATATTTCCTGCATTGAAACAAGCTCACACACTTGAAAATCAATTGACAAGCACCGCACGCCGTGCAGGCTGAAGTCCGCCAGTCTCGCGAGCGCCATTTCCAGAAGGACCTCTCGCCGGGCATTGGCCTGTGAATTAACTCACGCTCTGCTCACGTCATGGCTGGAACCCGAAATTTCCCGTGAGACAAACGGAACATTTCCATTTTCCAATAGGAAATTTCGTACATCTTCGAAAAGCTCGCCGCAGTCCAATCCACAGGTCGCTCATCGGCGCTGCATTCGAATCCGGAGGCAGCCAGCCTTCGTGACAAGCGACGACTGCGCGTCCGATGCCGATAGACACCAACATGGCGCAGGCCAAAGGAAGCAGCATGTACTCAGTTGTGGTGGTCGACGACCATCCCGCGATCTGCCTTGCGGTCAAGGTAACGATCGAAGCGATCAGCGGATTCAAGGTGGTTGGCCTGGCAGAGACAGGGCCGGCCGCTCTCGCAATCATTCGCGAGAAGTCCCCGGCGCTCGTGATCCTCGATCTGGATCTTCCCGGAATGAGTGGCCTCAGCCTTATCGGGCGCATTCGGGGCGAGTTTTCCGGCACGAAGGTGCTCGTGCTGTCCGCGCAACATGAGACCATTTTCTCGACGCGTGCGATGCAGGCGGGAGCCGATGGCTTCCTGAGCAAGAACGAAGACATGCGCAAGCTCGCCGAAGGGGCGAAGTCGGTCATGGCGGGCTACAGCGTGTTTCCGACTTCCGCGATCGTGTCCTTGTCGAACCCACGCGCGTCGCCGCTATCAGCGCTGACCAACCGGGAGTTGGCGGTGTTGCAGTACCTCGCGCGCGGGATGAACAATCGGGAGATCGGAGAAATTCTCCTCATCAGCAACAAGACGGTGAGCACCTTCAAGGCACGGATCTTCGACAAGCTCTGCATCTCCACGATCGTGGAGCTGGTCGATTTCGCACGCACGAATCACCTGATCACATGAAACGTGAGACGCGACCCGCGACGATTCATCGGACTCGGCACGCCTGGCACATGGTCTTCATGCTGGCGGCGTGCCTGCCTTTCTGCGCGGGGGTTCGCGCCGACGAGAAGGCGCCGGTCGCATTGGAGGCATCGGGCCACGCGCGTGTGACGGGCGTCTCGATCCAGCTCGATGAGCAAGAATCACAGTTGCTTGCGAAGGATCCGACGCTGACGGTCGGAGTTCTGCCCAACGGTCGCGTTCCTTTCGACATGGTGGACCTGGACAACAGGTATGAAGGCATTTCCGCGGACTACCTCGACGTCATCGCCAAGGTCCTCCGTCTGACGTTGAAGGTCCTGGCATTCGACGACAAGGAGGCCGCCCTTCTCGCGCTCGCGCGCGGGGACATCGACATCGTGCCCTCGATGCCAGGTGCTGACGCCCGAACCGGTGCGGCGCTGTCCTCGCCGTACTTTCCCGCTCGCGATGTGCAGGTCGTGGTCCCAGACCGACCGGTCGACAAGAACGCCGAGATCCGCGTCGGCTACGTGTCGGGACATATCTCGCCCAACGCCCTGCGGCGCGCCTATCCAAACGCCCGGCTGAGCACCTTCGGCAGCGAATTCGCCGGGCTGACCGCCGTCGCGAGCAACGGGCTCGACATCTTCGTGGGCAGTGGCGCCGGCGTTTCCTATCTCATCGATCGGTACTCGCTGTCATTGCATCCCACGGATTTCGATGTGGAAAGCAACTCATCTTTCCACTTCGCGATGAGAGCCAGTGATTCGATGCGACTTCGGCTCGTCGACCGCGCTCTTGCGGCAATACCTGCAAGAGCGATCGACGATATCAAGCTGCGTTGGTTGGCCGCCTCAACGGCGATAGACACCGCGGGACACGCGGGCCTTTCAGACAACGAGCGACGCTGGATAGCAGCGCATCCCCGGGTCCGAATCGCAGCCTCCGAAGATCGCATACCGTTCATCTTTGTGAACCAGTCCGGGCACCTCGACGGTCTGAGCATTCAAGTCCTCGATCTCATCTCGACCAAGACCGGCCTCGCGTTTGTGCCTATCGACGCCGCCCGGCAGAGCGCGCCGACGTCTGGCCTCGCCGGGCCGGCGGAGCTGTTGCCTGTGGTGGCACGTGGCGCGCAGTCGCCTGCAGGCTTGGCAGTGACAGATACCTATTTCCAGGCCTACTGGGTCGTGGTTTCGCGCGCCGGCGAAGCCGATTTCGTTCGGGTGGACGACCTCGCGGGCAAGCGCATCGCCTATCTACCCCCCAACGGCGTCGCTGCAAAGATCAAGGAACGCGTACCCAGTGCCCGCCTGATTCCGGTCGCCTCGATCCCGGCGAGCTACGAGGAAGTCGCATCCGGCAGAGCGGACGTGACAGTCACCGACATCGTGACGGCCAGCTTTCTCATTCAACAGCACTACGCCGATCGACTGAAGGTGGCTGGCGCGATGGACGAAGCGCCTGTCGACATCGCATTCGCCGTGCAATCGGCGCATCCGGAACTCCGCTCCATCCTGAACAAGACGCTGGAAAGCGTGTCGCCCGAGGCGATGCGACGCGTGCACGAAAACTGGATCTTCCCGCGTCGCCACACCATCGACTGGAGCATTTACTATCGCTGGGCCTACGGAGCGGGCGCTGTTCTGCTCTTTTGTCTGGCCCTCTTCGTTATCTGGAACCGTTCGCTGCACAAGGAAGTGCAGCGAACATTGGCTGTGAAGAAGCAGCTTCGCGAAGAACTGGCCTTTCGCGAGGCGATGCTCGACGGAATGCCGCATGCCATTGCCGTTCGTGACCGCGACCTGAGACTGACGCTGTGCAACGCCGCGTTCAAGCGTGCCTACAACGTTTCCAATGCGGTGTTGTTGGGCAGAAGACCCTCCGAGCATCTGTACGCGAGGGAAAATCCCGAGGCGGTTGCCCAAGTGGAACTGCGCTATCGCGATGTCCTGGACAAGGGCGTACACGTCAGCGAAGACATCGAAATGACGATCGACGGCCACACGTCCCAGGTCTTCCACTGGGCGTCACCTATATCTCTGCGTGAAGGCGACCCGCCCGTCGCCCTGGTGTCCGGAGCTGTCGACATCACGCAGCGCTACCAACTCCTTGACATGGTTGAGTCCGCCCGGACGAAGGCCGAGACGGCAAACCGGGCGAAGTCGAACTTTCTCGCGACGATGAGCCATGAAATTCGCAGCCCGATGAATGCGATCATGGGCATGCTCGAATTGCTGCTTCGCAGAGGACGCCTCGGTGAGCAAGACAAGGAATCGATCGAGGTCGCACTTGCATCGGCCAAGTCGCTGCTCGAACTGATCGACGACATCCTGGACATCTCCAAGATCGAGGCTGGCGGCTTGGAAATCGTGCTGCGGCCGGCGCAGCTTCAGAGAATCGTCGCGGATGTCGCACAGGTCTTCGAGGGCCTCGCGCGTCAGCGCGGATTGGCGATCGACGTGAAGACCGATCCCGCGATCTCCCTTTGGCATGAGACGGATGGGCTTCGGTTCCGGCAGATCGTCTACAACCTCGTCAGCAATGCGATCAAGTACACCGACACTGGCGGAATTCACCTGCGCCTTCAGCATGTCGGCCGAAGCGGTGACGTCGAGACGATCGCGCTCGAGGTCGAGGACTCCGGCATCGGAATCGCCACGGAAGACATACCTCATCTGTTCCAGCCCTTCTTTCAGGCCGAGTCGGCAGGCCCTCGCACGCAAGGCGGCACGGGGCTCGGGTTGCCCATTGTTCAACGTATCTGCGCACGGATGAACGGCAAGATTTCCGTCGACAGCAAGCCGGGGCATGGCACCCTCGTGCGCGTCACCTTCGAACTGCCCGTGCTGTCAGCGCCCGAGCCTGAGCTCGTGTCCGCGGCGGGCGAGAGTGAATGGCCTGCGCGCCTCGGTCCGCCTGGCCGCTACAACCTTCTCGTCGTCGATGACCACCCGGCCAATCGGCTTCTGCTTCAAAGCCAACTCGACCACCTGGGCTTCCGCTCCGACTCTGCCGACAACGGTGAATCGGCTCTCAAGAAATGGCGCGACGACGTCTTCGACCTGGTGATCACCGACTGCTCGATGCCAGTCATGGACGGCTATGAGCTGACCGCCGCCATCCGCGCCCAGGAAAGGGAGCAGAACTTGCCACGCTGTCCCATCCTCGCCTGGACGGCACACGCCCAAGAGGAAGACCGCCGGCATGCTCTTTCCGTGGGCATGGATGAGTGCCTGATCAAGCCGACGGGGCTCGACGAATTGCTCCGAGCGCTTGTTCGCCACCTGGACAGCGATGACGACCTGTCGGTAGCAGCGCCAGTCGCGTCAGGCTTGGATGGGCGCTTCGATGTCGGATCGCTGAAGACCTTCTCCGGTGGAGACGGCACTGTTGAAGCCGACTTCCTCGACGCGTTGCTGCGCACCAATCTCAGCGATCTGATGGAGTTGCAGACGCTGGTCCAATCCGACGCATTGCAAGAGGCCGCGGCGTGTGCACACAAGATCAAAGGCGCGGCGCGCATCGTGAAGGCCACCGAAGTCGTGCACGCATGCGAGGCCATCGAAGCGGCATTCAGGGCCGATGACAAGGCCGGAATGGTCTTGTCCGTCGAGGTCCTGAGCACGAATCTGGAAAAACTGAACGAGGCCATCTCCATCAAGCTGCGAAGCCTGCGGAAGAGCTAAGGTCCTTTCGCCATGACGCTGATCAACGTGGGCCGCATGAGGCGCGAGAGGGACAGGGCCTGGAGATTGGGCCAACAATGAAAAAAGCCGTTGCAAATCAATGATTTGCAACGGCTTTTCTGCGTTTTGGCGGAGTGGACGGGACTCGAACCCGCGACCCCCGGCGTGACAGGCCGGTATTCTAACCAACTGAACTACCACTCCTGGTAGACAACGTTCGCTCCATATGGAGCCAAGTGCTGCGACTTGTGCCCGCTTCACCAAGCGGTGAAAACTGGCGACCCTACGGGGATTCGAACCCCGGTAGCCACCGTGAAAGGGTGGTGTCCTAGGCCTCTAGACGATAGGGTCAAAACCTTAGGAACCGCGCTGCGATCAGCGCTTGTTTCTTCTACTCGACAACCTTGGTGGAGGTAAGCGGGATCGAACCGCTGACCTCTTGCATGCCATGCAAGCGCTCTCCCAGCTGAGCTATACCCCCGTGTGGGTGTCGAGCCTCAAATTATAGCCTGAAAATCAGGCCTCCTTCAATCTCTTCAAAATAGTTTCGCGAGAAAAGAGCGCGAGCACTGCATCGAGCGACGGTGTCTGTGTTGTTCCCATCACCAGCACGCGTACAGGCATCGCGAGAGCCGGCATTTTAAGCGCATGTGCGGCCAGCACTTCCTTGATGGCGGATGCAATCGCGACTTTTTCCCATGCAACTGTCGAGAGCTTGTCGGCCAGAGTTGCGATGGCGGGCCGCACCGCATCGGTGATATGTTGCGCACGATCCGCTTCGCTCGCGGACACGTCCGCATAGAAGGCTGCAGCCCAGTTCGCGAGAGCGACGGTGGTGTCGCAGCGATCCTTGAAAAGGCCACAGATGGCGGAAAGGCGTTCATCGGCGACGATGCCACGCTTTTGCAACTGCTCAGCGACGAGCGGCGCCAACGCATCGTCAGCCATCGCCTTCAGGTGTTGCGCATTGACCCACCGCAGCTTGGCCTCGTCGAACTGCGCAGCACTGCGACCGAGATGATCGAGGTTGAACCACTCGATGAACTGCGCACGCGAGAAGATTTCGTCATCGCCATGGCTCCAGCCGAGGCGTGCAAGATAGTTGACCATCGCATCGGGCAAGAAACCTTCGTCGCGGAACTGCGTGACGGGCTTCGCGCCATTGCGCTTGCTCATCTTCTCGCCTTGCTCGTTGAGCACGGTCGGCAGATGCGCATACACGGGCGGCTCCTTGCCGAGTGCACGGAAGATGTTGATCTGGCGCGGTGTGTTGTTCACGTGATCGTCGCCACGAATCACGTGCGTGATCGCCATGTCGATGTCATCGACCACGACGCAGAAGTTGTACGTCGGCGTTCCGTCGGGACGCGCAATCACCAGGTCGTCGAGTTCGTCGTTGCCGATCTCGATGCGGCCCTTGACCTTGTCGTCCCACGCGACCACGCCGCCTTGCGGATTGCGAAAGCGCAACACGGGCTGGACGCCTTCAGGTACTAGCGGCAATGTCTTGCCGGGCTCGGGACGCCAGGTGCCGTCGTAGCGCGGCTTTTCCTTGGCCGCCATCTGTTTCTCGCGCAGCGCATCGAGCTCGGCCACGCTCATGTAGCAAGGGTAGACCTGGCCAGCGGCCTGCAGTTCGGCAAGCACCGTCTTGTAGCGGTCCATGCGCTGCATCTGGTAGTACGGGCCTTCATCATGGTCGAGGCCCAGCCACTGCATGCCTTCGAGGATGACGTCGACCGAGGCTTGCGTCGAGCGCTCGAGGTCGGTGTCTTCGATGCGCAGGATGAAGTCGCCGCCAGTCGAGCGGGCAAAGGCCCACGGATAGAGTGCCGAGCGGATGTTGCCGAGGTGGATGAAGCCAGTCGGCGAAGGAGCGAAACGGGTGCGGGTCTTCTGTGTCATGCCAGGGTGCTCAAGCCGCGTAGGAGGTCGGCCTTGATGTCGTCGATATGGTCCAGGCCCACCGCGACGCGGATCAGGCCCTGGCCGATGCCGGCCGCCTGGCGCTGCGCTTCAGTGAGACGCCCGTGCGAGGTGGTGGCTGGATGGGTGATGGTGGTCTTGGTATCGCCGAGGTTGGCGGTGATGCTGAGCACACGCGTGCTGTCAATCACCTGGAAGGCATTGGCGCGGGCCATTTCCGGACCATCGCCCTTCACGTCGAAGGACACGACGGCGCCGCCCTGCCCCGCCTGCTGCCGCATCGCCAGCTCGTGCTGCGGATGCGAAGCCAGCCCGGGGTAGTAGACACGCGCAATGCCCGGCTGCGTTTCGAGCCACTGCGCCAGCGCGAGGGCGCCGGCGCAATGCGCCTGCATGCGGATGCCGAGTGTTTCGAGCCCCTTGAGAACGACCCATGCATTGAACGGCGACAGCGCCATGCCGGCGGTACGCACCACGGGGCCGAAGACTTCGTTGATCAGCTTCGACGAACCGCAGATCGCACCGGCGAGCACGCGGCCCTGACCTTCGAGGTACTTGGTGCCCGAGTGGATGACTAGGTCGGCACCCCATTCGGTCGGCCGCTGAAGCGCCGGCGAGCAGAAGCAGTTGTCGACCACCAGCAGCGCGCCCGCGTTGTGCGCAAGATCGGCCAGCGCACGGATGTCGCAGACGTCGGTCAGCGGATTGGTCGGCGTCTCGGCGAAGAGCAGTTTGGTGGTCGGACGAATCGCCGCAGTCCATTCGGCGACGTCGGTCTGCGAGACGAAGGTGGTCTCGACGCCGAACTTGCCGAATTCGCGGCCGATCAGGTTGAGCGTCGAGCCGAACACTGAACGCGAGCACACCACGTGGTCGCCTGCCTTCAGCAGCCCCATGCACATCATGAGGATCGCGCCCATGCCGCTCGACGCGCCGATGGCGGCCTCGGTGCCTTCGAGCGCGGCCAGACGACGCTCGAAGCTGGCCACGGTCGGGTTCGAGGTGCGCGTGTAGGTGAAGCCTTCTTCCGTGCCGGCGAAACGGCGAGCCGAAGTCTCGGCGTCGGGCTGCACGAAGCTGCTCGTCAGAAACAGGGCCTCGGAGTTTTCGCCGTACTGGCTGCGGTCGAGCGCCGTGCGCACCGCGAGCGTGTCGCGGTGCAGCCCCGGCGGGAGGGATCGTTCGGTCACGTTGTCTTTCAGCTCAGATTGGGCAGCGCGAGGCGCGACGAGTCTTCCTCGGTTTCCTCGACGCGCGGACGGTTGCCGTTCATGCGCGTGATGGCTTCGGTGTCGATGTCGCCAGTGACATAGACGCCGTCGAAGCAAGAAGCATCGAACCCGTCGAGCCTCGGATTGAGCGAGCCGATGGCGCGCTTCATGGCGTCGACGTCCTGGTAGATCAGCGCGTCGCAGCCGATCAGTTCGCGAATCTCTTCGACCGTGCGGTCATGCGCCACGAGTTCATCCTTGGTCGGCATGTCGATGCCATAAACGTTGGGGTAGCGCACGGGTGGTGCTGCACTGGCGAGGTAGACCTTGCGCGCACCCGCGTCGCGCGCCATCTGCACGATCTCGCGGCTGGTGGTGCCGCGCACGATCGAGTCGTCGACCAGAAGCACGTTGCGGCCTTTGAATTCGCTGGCGATCACATTGAGCTTCTGGCGCACCGACTTCTTGCGCACGCCCTGCCCCGGCATGATGAAAGTGCGACCCACGTAGCGGTTCTTCACGAAACCTTCGCGGTACGGAACGCCCAGCAGATGCGCGAGCTGGGTCGCGCTCGGCCGGCTGGATTCGGGGATCGGGATGATGACGTCGATCTCGCTCGGCGGCACGGTCGAGACCACGCGCTTGGCCAGCGTCTCGCCCAGATTCAGGCGCGCCTGGTAGACCGAGATGCCGTCGAGCACGGAATCGGGACGTGCCAGATAGACGAATTCGAAGATGCAGGGGTTGAGCGTGGGCGAATCGGCGCACTGCTCGGCGTGCACCTGGCCCTGGAGGTCTATGAACACTGCTTCGCCGGGAGCGATGTTGCGTTCGAACACATGGCCCGATCCTTCGAGCGCAACGGATTCGCTCGCCACCATCACGGTGCCGTCGGCGCCGCGTCCCATCGCGAGCGGGCGGATGCCGTAGGGGTCGCGGAATGCCAGCAGGCCGTGTCCGGCGATTAGCGCCACGACTGCGTAGGAGCCGCGCAGGCGCCGGTGCACATTGCGCACCGCTTCGAACAGGTTGGCGGAATTGAGTGCACCGCCGCGCGTCGCGCGGTCGATTTCATGCGCGAGCACGTTGAGCAGCACTTCGGAGTCACTCTCGGTGTTCGTGTGGCGGTGATCCGTGGAGAACAGTTCCGCCCGCAGCGCATGCGCGTTGGTGAGATTGCCGTTGTGCACCAGCACGATGCCGAAGGGCGCGTTCACATAGAAAGGCTGCGCCTCTTCCTCGCTGTAGGCATTGCCGGCGGTGGGATAGCGCACCTGGCCCAGTCCGACGTCACCGGGCAGGCCCCGCATGTTGCGCGTGCGGAACACGTCGCGCACCATGCCTTTGGCCTTGTGCATGAAGAACTTGCGCTCCAGCAGCGTGACGATGCCCGCCGCATCCTGCCCGCGATGTTGCAGGAGCAGCAAGGCGTCGTAAAGAAGTTGATTGACGGGAGCGTTACTGACAACGCCGACGATTCCACACATGAAGCGATCCTCTCAGGGCAGGTAGCTTGCCAACTTATCAGGCAAAGCGGGTTTCAAGCCCTGCAATGCCGCATCGAGAACAATGGCGCTTCGCGATTCGTGCCACCAGGCACTGTCGCTCAACGCCAGCAAATGAACAACAACCGCCGTGGCGAGCAACGCGACCGCGCCGCGGACCACGCCGAAGGCGCCGCCGAGAACACGGTCCACCGGCCGCAACCCGATTGCGGCGACAAGCTTGCGCGTCAGCGACGCCACGATCCCCACGCTGAACGCCACCGCCACGAACACCAGAACGAAGCCTGCCGCATAGCGCCACGTCGCAGCCGGATCGCCGAACGGGAGCCACCGGCCCACGTCCTCCGCCAACCATTGCGCGCACAGAAAAGCAGCGACCCAGCCCGCCAGCAGCATCACCTCGAACACCAGGCCCCGCACCAGTCCCAGCAGCATCGAAACCACCAGCAGCGCGACAGCAATCCAGTCGAGCAGGGCCACGTCGGTCAGCGCTGGCTACAAGCTGAGGACGGCCGCCGGCAAGGACAAGCCCTTGACCTTGCTGGCAGCACGGTCAGCCTCGGCACGCGTGCCAAAGGGTCCGACACGCACACGCGTGCGTTCGCCGTCGGTCGTCTTGGCGACGTGCATGTAGGTCTTGAGTCCGGCCTTTTCGAGTTTCTGGCGCACTTCCTTGGCCTTGTCGGCATCGGCGAAAGCGCCGACTTGCACCACGAAGCGGCCGTTTTCGTCAGCTGCGGCGGCCGGCTTGGCAGAGGTGGCGGATGCGCCCTTGCCTTCGAGCAGCGCGCGGGCGCGGTCGCCGTCGCCGTCGTCGGCGGGCGTCGGCTTGGGCGCTGCGGGCTTGGGCTCCGGCTTCGGCTTGGGCTCGGGCTTGGCTTCAGCCTTGGCTTCGGGCTTGGGTTTGGGTTCCGGCTTGACCTCCGCCTTCGGCGGAGGCTTCACTTCGGGCGCCGGTTCGGATTTGGCTTCGACGCTGGGTGCGGACGGCGCCAGCTTGCCCGACGGGATCTCGGTGCCGTCCGCGGACTCGGTGATCATGCCCCCGCCGGAGGCAGGCGCGCTGCTTGCACCGGTGTTGGCGCCGCTCGCAGCAGCCGGAGCGGACGACGAAGGCAATGCAAGGGGCTTGGCCTTCGTGCGGTCCGGGATTTCGATCGGGATATCGACCGAGACGGGACGCGGCTGGGTGTCAAACAGCAGCGGGAAGCCGATCACGCCGACCAGCACGAGCACGGCGGCGCCGACGAGGCGATGACGGGCGCGCCGGCGCATCGCTTCGACGCTCTCCGCCGGTGGTGCGGCGAGCGTGCTGTTTCGCCCTTCGTTGCCCTGAGGACCGCGTGCGCGGAACTTGAAGAACGCCATGAAATTCGTTTTCCTGATGGAGTGCAGCGTGAGGTGGAGGGGCGCCGGAAATCAGGGCTTTTTCAGGAGCCTGGAGACAAGTGCCTGGCTCGCAGACGGGGTGTTCCGTGCTCGAGCACACCACCCACGGTGAAGAACGATCCGAAGACCACGATTCTATCAGTGGGGTCGGCGCGATCGATGGCCGCCTGCAGCGCCTCCATGGGCGCGCGGTGCACGCTGCCAGCCACGTCGGAACGCGTGTTCTGCGCCTGCCAGCGGGCGAGCAGATCATCGGCCTTCGCGGCGCGTTCGGTCGGCAGATCGGTGAAGTACCAGCGGTCGATCATCGGCCCGATGCGCGCGAACATGGGCGCCACGTCCTTGTCCGACATCACACCGAAGACGGCGTGGGTGGTCGGGTAGAAGCCCATCGCGTCGAGGTTCTCAGCCAGCGCCGCGACCGCGTGCGGGTTGTGCGCCACGTCGAGCACCAGGGTCGGCTCGCCCGGAACGATTTGGAAGCGCCCCGGCAGCTCGACCATCGCCAATCCGTTGCGCACCGCCTGCGCGGTGATGGGCAAGCGCTGCCGCAGCGATTCCAGCGCCGCCAGCACGCCCGCCGCGTTGACCAGTTGATTCGCGCCGCGCAATGCCGGGTAAGCCAGCCCGCTGTAGCGCCGGCCGCGGCCGCTCCAGCCCCATTGCTGCTTGTCACCCGACACATTGAAGTCGCGCCCCACCAGCCAGAGATCGGCGCCGATCGCGTTGGCGTGGTCGATCACGCGCTGCGGCGGGACTGGGTCGCTGACGACTGCCGGCCGGCCGGCGCGCATGATGCCTGCCTTTTCGAATCCGATGCTCTCGCGATCCGGGCCGAGGTAATCCATGTGATCGAGGTCGATGCTGGTGATCACGGCGCAGTCGGCGTCGACGATGTTGACCGCATCCAACCGACCGCCGAGGCCGACTTCGAGAATGGCGACATCCGGCTTGTTCGCCGCGATGCAAAGCAGGATGGCAAGCGTGGTGAACTCGAAGTAGGTCAGCGCGACCTCGCCGCGGCCTTGCTCCACCGTTTCGAAATGCCGGGCCAGTTCCGTCCCGTCGACAGCTTCGCCGGACAGGCGCAGGCGCTCCTCGAAGCGCACCAGGTGAGGCGAGGTGAACACGGCGGCGCGGTAGCCCGCATGCGTGAGGATCGACTCGAGCATGGCGCAGGTCGAGCCCTTGCCATTGGTGCCCGCCACCGTGATCACGGGACAGTCGAAGGAAAGGCCCAGCCGCTGGGCGACCGTGCGGACCCGGTCGAGGCCGAGTTCGATGTTCTTGGGGTGCAGGCGCTCGGCGTGCGAGAGCCAGTCTGCGAGGGTTTTCATGGAGCCCGGAATTGTCGCCGACCCGCGCCGCGGGCATCATCGGCGGATGACAACGCTCTATGGCATTCCGAACTGCGACAATGTGTAGACATTTCTGGACATTTCCCTAGCTAACATTCACAACCGTCTACAGGGGGAAATGGGGGGACGAGGTGACTGAGTTCGTTATATGGTATTGATTCCGATAACGTCAACACCTAGCTGCATTTCTAGCCATGCCCACTATCCAGAAAAAGCTCACTCCCGCCAGCGTTTTCACCCTGCCGCCGGGGGACTATCAGGACACCACGACCAAGTACCTTTACCTGTACGTGTCCGCCCTCCACCGTAGCTGGGGCTACTACCGCTGGGACCCCCTCAAGAAGCAGCCGATCCGCAAGGCGCTCGGCAAGCTGCCCGATGTAGACCTCGAAGCGGCGCGGACCGCCGCAGAGGATTACCGCAAGGAATTGGCCATCGAGGGTGGCCGCGCCAAGCCCGAGAAGGAGCCCAAGATCAAGGCGCTGCTCGACGACTACACGGCGAAGCTGAAGTTGGAGAAGAAAAAGCAATGGTTCTGGGCTGAGGACATCTTCGGTCGCGTGTACTCCGACTGGTTCGACCGGCCCCTGTCCGCCCTGACGCGGGTGATGATCGAGGACCGACAGAGGGAGATCACCGCTGAGAGAGGTTTCGCAGCAGCTACGCGAGCGCTGAAGGCTCTACGGGCGCTGTTCAACTACGCGGAGAAACGCGAGGTGTACGCGGGCAAGAACACCGCCAAGCTGGTCGATCTGGTCGAGTCCGAACCCCGGCGACGAGTGCTCACTGCCGCCGAGAAGGCTGCGTTTCTCGATGCGCTCAACACCCCGGAGTTCACGACCACCTACGTGAGCGACTTCTTCCGGCTGCTGCTCCTGACCGGCGTTCGCTGGGGCAATCTGTGTAGCGCCCGCTGGGACGAGATGTCGCTGGACGAAGGCATGTGGATCATCCCCGCCGCCAAGTCGAAATCAGGCTACGCCATGGAGATAGGGCTGCGCCCGGAGGCTGTCGATATCCTGCGGAAACGTCTCGATACCGTCGCCGCCCCGGCGACCGTAACCGAACGTAGCCCCTGGGTGTTCCCCAGCCCGAAGAAATCCAGCGTGGGGCATCTCGTGGAGCCGTCATTCGCGTTCGCCCGGGTGCTGGAGATGGCGGAGATCAAGGCGCACACGACCGTGCATGACCTGCGGCGTTCCTTTGGGTCGGAACTGGTGAATAAGAACGTGTCGCTGTCCATCGTCGCCAAGGCGCTCGGCCACCGCACGATCCAGACGACGCAGAAGCACTACGGACACGTCAGCGTGGACGCGGTGAAGGCTGCGCTGGCGCTTTGACTTTCGCGTGGGGTCCAGCACATGGGAATCGTCTCGTTGCCGAGACGAATCGTCCTGACGGAAAACCAAGAAGAGCAATTTGCTGAACGTGATTTATTTCGTATCGTTGGAGCCATCACAACAACGCAAGAGGTAGCGATGGCAACTTGGTTCAAGCGGGTCAAGACGAAGCTGTGGGACGGCGAGCCGTACAAGGGCGACCCCAATAGCGGCATCTTCATCATCACCTTCAGGACCCCTTGGGCTCGCCAGTTCTGGCAAGAGCACCGGCCTGAAATCAAGAAGGGCCTGTGGACCGTGTTCTTCGGCCTCGTCCTGCTTCTGCTTACCAAGGCGTTCGGCTAACCAGCTAGGCATCGCGTGGGGTCCAGACGAAATCGGTAGACCGCAGTAAATGGGCCGCGAGAGAATTCGGGGCTTCGACGAAACGCTACCCTGAAGCCAAATATGAACACCCCCATCCCTGATAAGTGGGCTGGACACAAGTCCGACCGTATCCTGAAGAACGCCCAGGGCGACACTTGGGAACTGATTTACTGGGACAAACCCATATCCAACTATCAAGACAGTCGAGTTTCGTTGAACGGGCGGTCCCTACTGGCTTGTCTTACTAGCCATACGACCGGCAACTGGACCTACTTCGAGTTGGACGGTGTACCGTTCGCTTGCAAGACCCACTTGGATTCCATCAGAAGCAAATTCACGATGGACCTGACCGGATGGGTAAAGCCTACCCACGTCATGGCGCGTAACGACAAGATGAGGCCGCTGTGAGCCCTGTTCTACCCATGGGTAGGACTTCTACCAGCGGGTAGGATTAGAGCCCCGTAGAGCGATCGAATCGCGGGGACGTAGGGTAGGAGCCAAAATCGCCGTTCGCGTCCCGTAGGGGCCGCTAGACCCCTTCCCGAGCCTGTTTAGGGTCGCCCGCCCGGTCGCCTTCTCGCCGGTCTACCGTCCGCGAGCTAGCCGACTTTCCGACCGTAGTCACTTGTCGTGATCATCCCGCCACGGTCGATCCAAAAATTCCCAGCCGACCGCTTGTACAGGCCTATGCCACGCATCTCTCCGATAGTGAGACAGCGCTGCTGAGCTGTTCGATGCTTATCGAACACGAGCAGGGAGGTGAACAGTTCACCGCACCGGGGACATTTGGTCATAGCTCAGGCTTCGCTGCGTCTGCAATGACCTTATCCGCCACGGCACTGGACCACTGCTCCAATGACTGCATCTCGGGATCGACCACGACCGTGATGTGATCGTCCACTTTGTAGTCGCCGTAGTGGAGCGTCAAGATATCCTCGGGCAGCGAGCCCATGCCCTTCGTGAGATAGTCTTGCAGCAGACGGCGCTCGCCATTGGCGGCCTGTAGGTCGGAGTCATAGAAGCGCGGGGCGATAGCTCCGGCCATGTAGCCATCCGAACGGGTGAACCGCAACTCGCTCTCGTACAGGCCAATGGGGAGTCGATACAGGTGAAGTGTGTAGACGATCCCCGCAGCCATGTAAGCACCCAAGTACGCCACCAGGGTGCGCTCCTCAGGCTTACTCTTCGCCATCGTCCTTCCCCTTGTCGCTGCGGTCTAGTCGAGCCGTAATCTCAGCGGCAATCCGGGTGGCCTCTGCTTTGTCGTGATCTTTGACGGCATCTTGGCGGTCCTGTTTCGATTCCGGTTTCTTGTCGAAGTAGCCCACCGCGTCGAGCAGACGGTGAACCTCATCCGCAACTAGCTGCTGCCTCGCCTTGGGAGACCAATCCTCAAAGCCGATGGGGAGTTGGGTGGGCCTGTAGAAATCGCTCATGTCGGCACTCCGAAACGTTGGTTCAGAAAGTCCGCTTGCTCTGGCGTCAAGGGTTCATTCATGCCGACAAGAACGACACCGGCGACGAAGGGCGCATCCTGCTCGCGAGCGTAGGTCAACAAATGACTACGCACGTGCTTCCAGAGCGCAATATCGCCAATGGGTGGCGCATAGGTGACGTTGCTCATGCCCGGGTCGGTGTTGTAGAGCGGGTCGCTGGGGTCATACGGATTACTGGAAGCGCGGGGGGCGCCAATAGTGGCGGTCATGGTGTTGCCTCCGCAGCCAACATATCGGTCAACCATTGGCGTTCCAGCGGAGTCAAAGGCGATGAGAGACCGGGCGGCATCTCGTCAGGGCCGGGGACACCATGGATGCGGGCGTACGGGAGCACGTTGGTAATCAGCGATTGCAACGTGCGCTCGCTGAAGTCGCCGGTGATGTACTGCGGCATGGGTTCGCCGGAGACGTAGCGGTTAGCCTGCACGTACATGTTGCTAGGCGGGTTCATGTATCTCTTTTGCACACCGATGACGCTTGCGCGAACGGGTAATCCGTCAACAGTCTTGCCGATGGTCGCGGTCATTGGGTTTCTCCTTGCTGAGAGGCATAGGCTCGGCCGAGTTGGCTCACGACCTGGGCGAAGCTGGGCAGCTTCTCCGACATGAGCCGAATATGCTCAGCGGCCTGTACGGGGTTCATGTTCGCGATGTCTCGGGAGACGTTGGGAGGAACCCTCGGACTCATGCTCAGACCGTGGATCACGAAGTCCAGAGCGGGCCGGTTGTAGGCCAACTCAGCGGCGATCTTGGTCGCAGCAATGCCCCCAGCTGCAATAGCGGCGGTGGCGCCTGCTCCGGGAACACCCGCCATGTGAGCTATGCCCGCCGCCGCGCCTCCACCCGTTCCAATACCGACACGTGCGAGAGTGCGCGCCAGAGGGCGATTGGACGTGATGAGTTCACGACCTGCTCGGTTCAATGCCTCCGCTTCCCCCTCCAACTTGATGCCGGTGCGATGAGAGGCTTGAGCCATTTGAGTCGGCGTGAACTCCCCAATTTTTCCAGCAGCCCGCCTAGCAGCATCTTCGACGGGGATCATGTTGCGATAAGCGGTGTTGACCGCGGCCAACTCTGCCTTGGCAGTCGCGTCTGAGCCTTGTAGAGCGTGGCGCAATCGAAACTGAACCTCCGCGAAGGCATCACCCATGTGCTGGTCGGCGGCATTGGATGAAGATCGGTATTGGCGAATGAGCTTGCCCAGGTCGCTGTCGATCACCTTGAACGTGTCACCGTCTACCGTACCCCGCCGGATATGCGGCCAAATGCGCTGCTCGACGTAGCCCCCGACCCGAGCAACCTGCTGAGGATCCAACATCGGCATAGCTTGCACGGCCTGCCCCGCCTCGCGTATGGCCTGCTCTCCAGCGTCGCTCGGCAGAGACACGCGGCTCTTGACGCGCTCATAGGCATCGTCAATGAACTTGTTCGCCTCGGCCACCGCGTCCTCGCCCATCTTCTTCGTGGAGCCAGGAATGCCCTCGACGGCGCGATTGACCTCGGCTCGGCTGTATTGGCTGGCGGCTCTGGCCCGAGCACGGTCGATGGTCCCGCCAATGAAGGGCAAGTTAGCAGCCAAATCCTCAGCGGCCATGCCGACCTTGCCGAACATCTGACCGGGAGTCAGGGTAATGCCTCGATCAGCCAGCGCCTGAGCACCTTCGGAGAGCAGCGGCTTAATGCCTCCCAAGGTACGCACGAGGACACGACCCGCCGCAGCGCCACCCCCGCCCTCTAACATGCTCTGCTCCGTATCGCCTCCGGTAACCTCCGCCTTACCCCCGGCATAGCCAGCGTTAGCGAGGATGTCCCCCACGGCAGGCGCATATCGACCGAGGGCAGGAAGTTGCGTGGCAATGCGAGTGCCTACGGAGGCAATGGGACCACCACTAATGACCATCTCTGGCGTGGCGCTGCCGACACCGAAGTTGAGCGATTCGGGATCAGCAGCCATCCGAGCCGTATCGGCGTTAATGGTTTCCGAGGCCACCCGATGCGCCGTACCCAGAGGATTGCCCTGTAGGTAGTCTTGACCTAGCTGGAAGGGAGCAGCGACGACATTACCCAAGTGACCTGCGCCCTTCACCAAACCAGCGCCCAAGTTCTGAGCCCCCGTGACAGCGCCCCCGCCGAATCGCTTGGCCCCCTCGCCTACGGTGGACGCTGCGTCAATGATCGTGTCACGAAGGCTCTTGGGCTCGTCAGCCGAGGTGCCCTGGATCTCAATGCGAGGCACGTCGGCAGGTGTGTAAGTGCGCTGGACATAGCTGATGGCGTCCTGCTCAGATGCGCCCTCGGGAGCGGTCACCTCATGCCGCGAGCCATCCGGGGCGGTCACTTCAAAGCGAGGCATGGCTCAGTCCAGTCTGCGAGAGGACCAGCCGCCAGAGGAAGTCGCCGGTTTCTTGGCTTTCTGCTGGTTGGCGTAGGCACGGCGGGCCATCTCACGCTCCAGGGGGTCCGCAATGTCGAACTTGGACGGGTCGGTGCCGGGGTCGAATGAGCCGGTAGGCTCACCTCCACGTTGAGCAATGACGCGCTCTAGGGTGCCGCGAAGGCTTTCAGGCTCAGTGGCCTCTCCCGTCAGGCGCTCGCGCTGCTGGAGCATGATCGACTCCAGCGCGTTGATCGCGGCCTGGGTATTGCCCTTGTTCGCAATGGCCCGGTTGAGGTCGCCCATTGCCTTGCCCCACGCAGCCACCTCACGTGCCGTGGGATCGCCGGGTGGACGGTTGTAGAACGGCTTGAGGTTTTCTGCGAACACGTTCAACGCATCCCTCGCCCGCGTGCTTGCCGTGCTGTCGCCCTTCGCCAACGTCCATAGGTCTTTCGCTGCCCCTTTGACCCCCTGATTAACTTCATCGACCGCAGGAGACGCCTGACGGACGTAGCCAAGGATCGTGTCGATGTTGGCGACCTTCTCCTGGGCCTTGCCCTCGCTGACCTGATGCGTCACCGAAGGACCCTTGCTCACGCTGGAGGCAGGGGCGGTGGTAGTGGTACCAGCGGGCAGGCTGACTCCGGGGCCACTGATGGGACGGTCGTTGGCGTCGTAGACCGTGCGCGTGCGAGTGTCGTAGCTGCCGGTCAACGCGCCGGTCTGGTTGTTGAAGATCGGCAGGTAGTTCGGATTGGCTGGCTTGCCCTCCATGGCCTTGTTATGGCGCTCCGTCTCGCTTTGCTTCCTGCGCTCAAAGGCCTGAGTAGCTTGCCGCCCCGGCTGCTTGACGATCTGGTCTTCAATGTAGGCGTCCATCACCGACTTCAAGACAGGCAACTGGGAGCCGGTCTGCGCCCAGGCCAACTTCGTGTTTTCATCAGCATCCTCAGACGGCTTGCTCTTCAGATGCTGAATAGCAGCAGCCGACATGGTCTTGTCGTACGCGCTGGTGTCCTCGTCGAGCAGCTTCTGTTGGTACTGCTGGACGGCCTGCTGAGCTATGGGCAGGAACCCAGCCAGCTTGGGCGCGGGGACGTAAATGTCCGTGAACTTTGGCCCGCCGCTGATCGTTTGGCCTTGGAGGCTCTGGTTGAGCGCTTGAGCTTGCTTAGCCTGATCCACGAGGGCCTGCTTTCTCGCGGCCAGCCGACGCGCCTGGAGGTCCAACGCGATATTGCCCTCTGACGGGTCGGGGATGGCCGGTCCAGCTTGGGGCAGGAAGTCGTCGTATCCGGTGGAAGTGAGCGGGGGCATGGTCAAGTCTCCTCAGGGGCACGGGCGGTCCAGGCCGCCTCGATGTTGTCGCGGAGCGTGGGCGGATCCAAGGGTAGTTGGGCGTCGATCCCCATGCGGTCCTGCAACGCGGCCGTCATGACTTCACGTTCAAGGTTTTCATAGACCTTGTCCCCGTGACGGGCCATCTCCGGGGTGACGTGCGGGGAGTGCTTTTCAGGCGGGGCGAACGGCATCGGCAGGCCGGTATGCGTCGCGGGGCCATTGGGACGTGGAGTGTGTCCAAAAGCCGGTGGGAGTATGTCTGGTCGCTCCCGGTGCCCCTCCCGTACGCGCTCCCAGTGGGCAACCTCCAGCGCGATCAAGTCCTGCTCGTACGGCGTGAGTGATCGCCAACGCTTCACCGCCCCCGGGAGGTGGGCCGTAGAGAGCCATTGGGCTACGTCTTCGGCGCTCACGGCTAGGCCCCGCAATGCTCAGCGATGCGGTCGAACAAGGTGACGGTGTCCCCGCCCTGCGCGTGGACGCTCACCCACTCGGCCTGCGTCGCCGGGTCCAGCAGGTCGAAGGTGGGCGGCAATGGAGGTGAGTCCTCACTGTCACGGTAGTCGTTGTAGGCACGGCGAGCGGCAGCGGCTGGATCGGGGGTCATTTGGGTCTCCTGGGTGGACGAGCCCGGCGGGGAATCGGGGCGGGAACCGCCGTCAACATACCGAAGCCCCCAGCGTGGAGATCGTCACGAAGGCGCGGTAAATGACGCGACCTCAGGGCCAGTGGGAGTGCACTACCGGGTTGGGTCTGGTCTAATTGAGGGTTGGGCTCAATTGACCCATCCATCATTTCGTCGGATGGCTCAATTGGCGAATTTAATTCGGCGGCGGGCATTTCCAATTATCGCCCGTTCCTACGCTAGAGGCTAGCGCGAGGGAATAAGGAATTCCCCGCATCTGAATAGACAAAGGAAAGAAGAAATGAAGGCGAAACTGATTGCACTGGGGCTGGCAGCGGCAATGGCGTGTGGTAGCGCGTCGGCCGTGACAATCATGAGTGGGAGGTCTTGCGGAGAGTGGATCAAAGATCGTGCCGAACTCAAACTCAAAGACGCCGTCAATTCCGCATGGCTTGTGGGATATCTATCCGGAATGGCTGTCGAGTCGGAAAAGGATTTGCTGAGCTCTATTGATGCAGAATCCATATATCTATGGATGGACAATTACTGCCGTGCAAATCCATTAAAAAGAGTATCCACGGGCGGATGGGTGCTATTTGAGGAGCTTGCCAAAGGCAAGAAATGACCGGGGCAGAAGTCGCAGCGTGGTGGGCGCAGGCATCAGTGTCGATCAGCGACGTGATCGCCGTGGGCGCGCTGTTGGTTGCGGCATGGTCCGCTTGGCGCACCGCGACCTATGCGAAGGTTCAGGACAAGCTGAACAAGGCGTTGCTTGCCGAGCAAGAAGAACGGGCTGTTGTGAGCAAGAGGGCCAGGATAAGTCTAGGGTTCGACGGCGTGCGCGGCCTTGGAATCCACAAGCTAGTCTTCCTCAACGACGGTCAAGCGTCCGCGAGGAAAGTGCGCCTGGCAGAATCGTCAGACGGCTACATTCTCAAAAAGAAGTATGCGGACAAGCTGCTTCCCTACCCAATCTTGCGGCCAGGGGCGAAATTTGAGATCAGTGCGACCATCGCCGAAGAAGAACACACCAAGTTGTTCATGTTCAAGGTCCAGTGGGAGGACGACTACAGCCTCAACAATGAGGAAACGTTTCACCTCGCCAGATGAAAGAACGGCATGAAGACTAGACTGATTGCGCTCGGGCTTGTGACGTCTATAGGCCTGACGTCTGGCAGCGTCCAGGCTCAAGTCCCTCAGACAGGCATTGGAATTCGCTCCTGCGGATCGTGGGTTAGCGACAAGGGTACATACCAAGGGTATGGCAATGAATCATGGCTGATGGGCTACCTCAGCGGACTGGCCGCGGCGTCATCACAATCCAAGGTAGATGTGCTCCAAGGAGTGGATGCGGCCTCGATTTATCTTTGGATGGACAAATTCTGTAGGGAACATCCGCTTAAAAGCGCGGCCGAAGCAGGAATTAGTTTGTACGTGGAACTGAACAACAGTAAGTTAAAAAATAGATAGATTGCGCGGGGTGGGTGATTGCAAAGATGGACTCGCGAACCACCATCCATGTTTTTAGGGTGGGCGCTTGCGAAGTCTGTACAGCAGACCCACCAACAGGCCACCCACCCGCCGCCGAAGCACATGCTGCGATCGCCCACGCATGCCGACGCCACGGCATGTGAGCATGAGGCCTGGCAGCGACCTGACCGGGGCAAGGTTGACCTGATATCCGGTCGATTGGCTGGGAATTACAGGCCTGATCGCAACAGCCCGGCTGGAATACAGGCCCAGCCGTATCGCCTCGGCTCACGCAGTTCCCCGGCGTTTCACAGTAAGCCTGGAAGATCAATGACTTACCATTGACTGGACTAGGATTGAGGCTAGTTAGCTGCCCTTCTTGTCCATTCTCAGGCGCTCCAATTCGGCGGGGCTGTTCTCCACGATATCCTCCGCCACGCGATTCTCCAGGCGATAGGCCAGTCGCTGGGCGGTAATCCAGGGCATCTCGACAATGACGCTGTTCGTGTTGTCTTGATGAACTGTTTGATCTGGACGGCCAAAGCCCCTATCCAAGAGAACTTGGGCCGCTTTGATGGCGACGGCCCCATCTTCACTATCAAGCAATTTCACCAGTTTATTGATGGCCGCCGGGGCGTGGGCCTGGGCCAATCTCTGGGCGAATTGCCGGTCGGGCGGCTTGGGGGTGCCTACCTCTGCCAGCGTACACCGGTGATTAGTGTAATCACTGAAAGCCCAGTCATTTTCATTGATAACTACATCCATTTCATGGCTCCTGTAACTATGGTGACCGATAGGAGGGATATAGGAGGTAGGAAGGATAGGAGGCTTCTTTTATCCGGCTATAGGGGGTCTATTTACCCCCCCAGGCAACCTAAAACCCTTCCGTCCGCGAGAAACCCTATCTATCCCTCCTATCCCTCCTATCCCTCCTATCTCCCTCGACCGCCCGTAGGAGGCTTCGCCTAGGAGGGATATTCTTCCCCCCGCGATCCCTCCTATTTTCTCCAGTCAATACTTGGTCTCCTTGAACTCCTGCGGCACTACAAATGGGGGTTCTTTCTGCGATTCGCGGAACGCCTCCGCGCTGGTCAATAGCCTCCCTTGCACCATAAGAGCCTCCATGCACGGTATGTAAACCAAGCCGTTCGACCGCTTGGCGGAATGGTTAGCAATACCCACTCGACCCGACTTGGGATCGAGCGCAATTACATGGACCACCCCGTCGGGATCGGTCCACGAGGCATCCCGCGAATTGATGACGTTCAGATTATTGAAGACCCCTCGCAGACTCGCAGGCTCCCGCCGGGGCGTTCCGGCTACAGAAGAGTCTGCCGCGCTGCGCCATGTCGCAAAGGGCACGCCTCCGGTGGCGGCAAACATAAACTGCTCCATGGTCCAGACGCGCTTCTGATCCCAGCGGGGCTTGCCGGTGGATTCGTCCACCTCGCACATAAAGTCCAGTGCCGCCATGACCGTCTGCTCTATCGGGTTCAAGGACTCGAACCGATCCACCTCCAGGCCGGGGACGGTGTCGGGGGTCGGTCGCCACGAGTCGAACCGCTGGCCGTCCTCCATCTCCTCCGCGACGTCATCCCGGAGGTACAACATGAAGTCGTTGACGAACGCCTCATGGCCTGGCTCCCGGGCGGTCACGATCAGATTCACCCGGCGAAGCAGCGCGGAGTTGATGGCCCGCCCGGGGGGTGGGTTGACCGGGATCGGCACCTTCCGGCGATCTTGAGGGCCGTCCTGGGGGGCGTCACTGGCCTTGTTAACAAACGCCAGGAGCCACTCGTTAACCTTGGTAGAACTGGCGATATCCACCCCCTTGTGCTCAATACGGGCCACGCCATCTCCGACGCGCACGTTGATCGTGCCGCTGACGCGTGTCCTCCGCGCCGGAGACAGCTTCAGATCGGGGGCGATCAGCACTCGCTTGTTCTTCGTCTGGGCATTGAACCGGCCATCGAAGTCGTCTTCGGTGACGGTGTCGTAGACGTTCGCCGCGCCGATCACGCGCTTGACGACCCGTCCTATGGTGCCTTTGCCGACCCCGCGCAGGGACGAGATGAGGACCGGGTAAGTGACCAGCGGGATATTGGTGAACTTCGCTTGTCGGAACTGGCGCAGAAAGATGTTGCGATGCTTGATTTCGGGGATGACCGACTCGAACAACTCGACGAGAGGGTTGTATTTCAGCCTCTCCGCTGCCTCTGGCCAAGGAGCTTCGCCCCTTCGATACGTGTTGAACAAAACGCGGTCACCCTGCTCTATCAGCGTCTCGCCTTCGTACTCCCAGACCACGGAGTCGGCCTGCGTCTTGAGCCTGGAGTCCATCCATTGATCCAGGCCGTAGACCTTCCGCTCCAGCTTGCCGATCTTGATCGTCAGATTGACTTCTCGCCACCGCAACCGGGCGTCTTTGTCAGTTCGCAGGATGCCGGTGGACTGCTCCGCGATGCGATTGCTATCCCGGATGAAAACGCACTGGCGGTCGATCTCCATCGCCAACGGCGTTAACGCGCCTTGACCCACGTAGACCTTGATTTTTTCTGGCTCCGTCGCAGGGTCCGCCAGCAATGAATTGAGCAGGTCCGTGGGGTCGCCAGCCCGCGCCGCCAAGAAGTCATCCGGCCCCTGCTTACCGCCATCCTCGCGCATGGGGAGACGCATCTGAAGGACGTTGGAACAGTTCATGCTGAACTTCAGCCCGGCCGCAAATCGCTCCTCGTCTCGCTGGACATTGGCGTTCACCGGCTCGTCATCTCCATCGTCATTCTTTCGGTTGGCGGTGTCGGAGTCGAAAGCAATCACATTGCGGACACGGCGGAAGTCGTAGTCTTCGGGCGGGATCGTGGCGTGAACAATGTTGATGCCGTTCCGACTGCTGGAAAACCCGGCGGTGCCGCTACAGGCGGTGACCGGCAAGAGGATGGCGTTGCCCCGATAGCTTGCCTTGGAGAAGCGCAGCGAGAGGATGTCGGCCTTGAACGGAGACTCGACGTGGCTATGTGTGACGACCCTCTCTTTGGTCACCTCCATGATCTGCTCATAACTACCCTCGCCTTCCAACCGTAGCGGGAAGTGGACGAACGGAGGACAGCCCTTGGGAAACAACGTTTTGGGGCACGATTCCTTGAGTGTTTTCGGGTCCGTGATAGCTACCCAACCTCCGCCTTTGACTTTCTCCTGAGGCTTGTCGAGGAAACGAACCTGGACAATCGGGGAGCCATTGGGCATTCGGATGGGCTGACCAAAGGCATTCAAGATCGTCCCCGCAATTGCCCACCTGTGACGCACCAGAAAATCGTTAATTCCGTGACTGAAATACCACCCTCTGTCGTCGGGGTCGATCAATACCCATCTCGTTTTCAAAGCATCCAAATCACCGGGCTGTGCTCCGCGGTCAGTGAAATACCAATTCTGATATTGCTCCACTTGAACCATATCCCGGAGAATTATCAGCGGGCGCTCAGGTATCTCTAACAGACCTCGCTTGGGTACTAATTTGTCGACCGATACCAACGGCGGCTTGTCAAATGGAGAGGTCATGCTGACCTCCCAATAAGGCCAGACGAAAGTCCTTTACTTTTGCCCGAATCGGGCCGATAGTAGAACTGCATAGCAAAAACCCCTTAGCCCCTGTCGCGCTGGTAACGCTTCAGGGGTATTTCTTTGCCTGTACTAGGGGCGTCTTTTGTCCTGCGGAATTGCTGGACCGAAAGAGGGTCACATTCCAGAGACCTTCTGTTACTTTGCTACAAGTTACGAGAATGGCGGTGCAATACCGCTTTCGGGAATGCTCCGAGAGGGGAGCACTCCGGGAAGCAGACTAGTCCTGATTCGACTGAGCGGCCCACAGAGGGGCGACCCATTCTTTATAGCTGCTATATTGCACGCGGGTGAGCAAATCAAAATAGTTCTTGTCGTCCGTGTCCAATAGGGCATATAAATAGCCATCCTCAGGAGCAAACGACCCGGTGGGCGTGACAGGTAGACACTTACCGTCTAGCACTTCAAAGCCGACGACCTTGAACGTCTCTTCCACAACACGGCGGAATTGACCCTCGCCTTCCAGGCGGGCACGGACTAGCTTCAGGCTGGTATGCAGGTTGGGCAGGAATCCGTTATGGGATTTCATAGCCCTATCGACCTCAACCGCGCCAGTTCAGCGGCCCTGACTTCCGGGTCAGTGCCTGACCTGGCATAAGCTGCCGCTTGGTTCAACTCGGCATTGCTGCGGTTCGCCTCTTCCATGGCGCGGAACCCAGCACGCATCTCTCTCCCAGCCGCAATCTCCTGCTCCTGTTTAGCTTGAGCCTCTGCAATTCTCTGACGGTCTTGTTCCCGGCCCAATTTCCTGCGCTCTGCCTCCCCGCCCTTCCAGGCAAGAAACTTCTGCGCCCAATCCTGTGCCTTGTACTTGTCGTAGAGCTTTACTCCAGCGAAGAACAGCGGACGCCCATCGTCGGCCAGGATAGGCTTTAGTGGAGGACAGTCTGGGTCACGCAAGTCGGCCCAAATAACCTGCTTGCTGTAATTGACCAGCTTGCAGACTTCCCAGAATTCCAACTTGTCCGGATCGTATGCGCTCATGTTGATTTCTCCAGAAAGAATGGGCCAGCAATTACGCCGACCCATTTAAATGCCGGGTCAACCATAGGAATACGAAGCAATTCCCCGGCGCGATTAATTTACGCCGCTAGGCGCAATTCTCCTAGCTGAGAATATTGGACCATTCAGCGCGGAATTGGCTTGATGGAGGCTAATACTTCATCCAGCCGATAAAGCACCCTGCGTCCCACGTGATAGGCGGGTGGGTAGCCGGGACTGCATCGGTGCCGGGCCACCGCCAGCGCTTCGTGGGTCATGCATAGAATCCGCGCTGCTTGCTTGGCTGGGATGTAGACGGGGGGCGGAACGATAGACACGATCAGTCCTTTCAAGTGAATGAAGGGGCTTCTCGTAAGGGAAGACAAACACTCTAGCGCGCATCGACATTACGTGCCGCTACACCACCGAAACTAGTCCATCTCATAGCTGACCAACCCATCTAGCCATGCCTCTCCCCAATGAAACGCCCGTCCTCTACGGGATAACGAACTGCGACACCGTCAAACGCGCCCGCGCCTGGCTCGACGAACACGGCGTCGCCTACCGATTCCACGACTTCAAGAAGGAAGGCGTGCCCGAAAAAGAACTCGATCAGTGGCTCAAGGCCCCGGGCTGGGAGGCGCTGGTGAACCGCCGCGGAACCACCTGGCGCCGGCTCGACGACGAGACCCGCGCGGCCGTCGTCGACGCCGCATCGGCGCGCTCGGTGCTGCTCGCCAACCCGAGCCTGATCAAGCGCCCCGTGGTCAACTGGGGCTCCGAGGCCGGCGTTACAACAGGGTTCGATGCCGCCCAATGGAAAAGCCGGGAAAGCCATGTTGTGTAAACGGTTGAACCCAATTCGCCCGGGCGCATCCAACCACGGTTGCGTGGGGCTCGGCGCCCCGACCCAGGAGTTTCAGATGAATACAAAGATAGTTCGCAGAATCGCCGCACTTTCGGTGCTGGCAACGTTGGCGGGAGGAGCCACTCTCGCCCAGGCGGAACAGGTATTGGCCCGGGTCATTTCGGCCTCGCCGGCGACCGAATCCAACGGCAGCACCAGCTACGACGTCACCTACGAGTACGCCGGTCGCCAGTACACGACCCGCACTCCCACGCCGCCCGGTTCGAGCATTTCGATCGAGGTCGGAGACTACGGCGTCGCGACCACCTCCCCGGTGGCGCCGCAATCGCAATTCGCACAGTCGCAGTTCGTACAGGGCCCCAACTCCAGCAACGGCCCGCAAAACTGGGACAACGTGGTTCCCGAACAGGGCATCGTCGTATCCGGCCGCGGCGCCCCCGCTCCCGTTTATGCCCAACCCGCTCCCGTCTACGTGCAGCCGGCCGCTCCGGTGTACTACCCGGCGCCTGCGTACTACCCTGCACCGGTCTATGCCTATCCGCAGCCCTATGTCTACCCGCCGATCGGCATTTCGCTGGGCTTCGGGTATTCGCGCGGCTGGGGCGGCCGCTGGCGCTGATCGCCCACGGGGGCCGGGGGCCCGGCCGGCAAGCCTAAAATCACGGGCTTTTCCAACCATTGCTGCACGGGCGCGTCCTGCAACGACGCGCGGCTGATTGCCGACCGCAACCAGCGCCAGGCCCTCCTATCCAATGAGCACAACCGAATTCCTCCAGAGCGCCGCGGTATCGACCAAGGCCAACGTGTATTTCGACGGCAAGTGCGTGAGCCACGGCCTCACGCTCGCTGACGGCACCAAGAAATCGGTCGGCGTGATCCTGCCGTCCACCCTCACCTTCAATACCGGCGCGCCGGAAATCATGGAAGGCACGGCCGGCAGTTGCGAATACAAGCTGTCCGGCAGCGACGACTGGGTGGTCTCGGGCGCGGGCGAAAAGTTCAGCGTGCCGGGCAACTCCACGTTTCAGATCCGCGTGAGCGGCGAGCCCTACAGCTACATCTGCCACTTCGGCTGAACCGGAAATCCGAGCATGTCCACCATCCTCCAGAACGTTCCCGCCGGCCAGAAGGTCGGCATCGCCTTTTCGGGCGGCCTCGACACCAGCGCCGCGCTGCACTGGATGCGCAACAAGGGCGCGATCCCCTACGCCTACACCGCCAACCTCGGCCAGCCCGACGAGCCCGACTACGACGAGATCCCGCGCAAGGCCATGTTGTACGGTGCCGAGAAGGCGCGCCTGATCGACTGCCGCACGCAGCTCGCCGCCGAAGGCATCGCCGCGCTGCAGGCCGGCGCCTTCCACGTCACCACGGCCGGCGTGACCTACTTCAACACGACCCCGCTGGGGCGCGCTGTCACCGGCACCATGCTGGTCTCGGCCATGAAGGAAGACGACGTCCACATCTGGGGCGACGGCAGCACCTACAAGGGCAACGACATCGAGCGCTTCTACCGCTACGGGCTGCTCACCAACCCGGCGCTGAAGATCTACAAGCCCTGGCTGGACCAGACCTTCATCGACGAGCTGGGCGGCCGCGCCGAGATGTCGGAGTTCATGCAGAAGGCCGGCTTTGCCTACAAGATGTCGGCCGAGAAGGCCTACTCGACCGACTCCAACATGCTGGGCGCGACGCACGAGGCCAAGGATCTCGAGCACCTGGACAGCGGCATGAAGATCGTGCAGCCGATCATGGGCGTCGCATTCTGGAAGGACGAAGTCGAAGTCAAGCGTGAGGAAGTCACCGTGCGCTTCGTCGAAGGCCGTCCGGTCGCGATCAATGGCGTCGAATACGCGAGCCTCGTCGACCTGATCCTCGAAGCCAACCGCATCGGCGGCCGTCACGGCCTGGGCATGAGCGACCAGATCGAGAACCGCATCATCGAGGCCAAGAGCCGCGGCATCTACGAGGCACCCGGCCTTGCGCTGCTGTTCATCGCCTACGAACGCCTGGTGACGGGCATCCACAACGAGGACACGATCGAGCAATACCGCGACCACGGCCGCCGCCTCGGCCGTCTGCTGTACCAGGGCCGCTGGTTCGACCCGCAGGCGATCATGCTGCGCGAGACGGCGCAACGCTGGGTCGCGCGCGCCATCACCGGCGAAGTCACCGTGGAGCTGCGCCGCGGCAACGACTACTCGATCCTGAACACCGTGTCGCCCAACCTCACGTACAAGCCGGAGCGCCTGACGATGGAAAAGGGCGAATCCAGCTTCTCGCCGGCCGACCGCATCGGCCAGCTCACGATGCGCAACCTCGACATCGTCGATACGCGTGACAAGCTGGCGATCTATACGCAGGCGGGCTTGTTGTCGGCGACGCAGGGCGCGTCCCTGCCCCAACTAAAGAACGACGAGCCCAAGTAGCGCCGACGCCCACGTCCAGGAATACCGCGGAACCGGCTTGGCCGGGCCGCCGGTATTGCCCCCGGAAGGGGGTGGGCGAAGCGACACGAAGTGCGCGAAGACTGGGGGGCGAGTCAAACTACCACCGGTTCCGGCTCGAGCCGGATGCCGAAGCGCTCGTACACGCTGGTCTGGATCGCCTTGGCCAGCGTCATCACCTCGCCGCCGGTCACGGGGTTGGCTTTGCCGCCCCGGTTGACCAGCACCAGCGCCTGCCGCTCGTACACGCCCGCATTGCCCACGGACTTGCCCTTCCAGCCGCAGGCATCGATCAGCCAGCCGGCCGCCAGCTTGATGCTGCCGTCGGCCATGGGGTAGTGAACGATCTTCGGGTCGCGGGCAATGATGTCGGCGCACTGTTCCGGCGTCACGGTTGGGTTCTTGAAGAAGCTGCCGGCGTTGCCGAGCACGCGCCAGTCGGGCAGCTTGGCCCGCCGGATCGCGCAGACCCAGTCGAAGATGTCCATGGCGCTCGGGGTGAAGTTGCCGGTTTCGGCCATCTTGCGTTCCAGGTCGAGATAGCCGAGCACCGGCTTCCATGGCTTGGGCAGGCGAAAACGCACGCGCGTAATCAGCGCACGCCCCGCCAGTCCGAAATCGTTGCCACCGCTGGCCACGTGCTTGAAGACCGAATCCCGGTAGCCGAAGGCGCATTGGGCCGCGTCCAGCGTGAAGGTGCGGCCGGTCTCGAGGTCTATCGCATCGAGCGAATCGAAGCGGTCCTGCAGTTCGACGCCATAGGCGCCGATGTTCTGCACCGGCGAGCCTCCCACCGTGCCGGGGATCAGCGCCAGGTTTTCAAGGCCCGGATAGCCCTGCTCGAGCGCCCACAGCACCGTGTCGTGCCAGGCCTCGCCAGCGCCGGCCTCCACGATCCATGCGCGCGAGGTCTCTTCGACGAGCTTCAGCCCCTTGATTTCGACTTTCAGCACCAGCGGCTTGACGTCGCCTGTCAGCACGATATTGCTGCCGCCACCCAGCACGAACTTAGGTGCAGCGTGCCACTGCGCGTCGGCCAGCAACGCGGCAACGTCGGCCTCGCCGGTGATGCGCGCCAGGTGCTGGGCGCGTGCGACGATGCCAAAGCTGTTGTGCTGCTGCAGCGGTACGTTGTGCTCCACGATCATGGGAGAATTGTCGCATTCGCACGCCACGCGCCACTGCGCGTGGCCCATTCAATTCCGTTGCTGCCGGAGCCTTCATGCCGTCTTTCGACACTGTTTGTGAACCCAACTTGCCCGAGGTCAAGAACGCAGTGGAGAACACCGCCAAGGAAATCGCCACGCGTTTCGACTTCAAAGGCACCGCGGCCGCCGTCGAACTCAAGGACAAGGAAATCACCCTGATCGGCGACGCCGAGTTCCAGCTCGTGCAGGTCGAGGACATCCTGCGCGCCAAACTGACCAAGCGCAGCGTCGACGTGCGCTTTCTCGACAAGGGCGACGTCCAGAAGATCGGCGGCGACAAGGTCAAGCAGGTGATCAAGGTCAAGAACGGCATCGAATCCGAGACCGCCAAGAAGATCCAGCGCCTGATCAAGGACAGCAAGCTCAAGGTGCAGGCGGCGATCCAGGGCGATGCGGTGCGCGTCACCGGCGCAAAGCGCGACGACCTGCAGGCAGCGATGGCGCTGATCAAGAAGGACGTGCCGGACATGCCGCTTTCCTTCAACAATTTCAGAGACTGAGCGGCGCCAGATGAAGGCGCTCATTCCCCTGCTGCTGGCCGCAGCCTGCACGTTCGCGCACGCCCAATCGGTGACGCTCACCGGCACGATCGGCAGTCGCGCGATCCTGATCGTCGACGGCGCCGCGCCGAAGACCGTGGCGGTCGGCGAGACTTTTCAGGGGGTGAAGCTCGTGTCGCTTCAGGGCGAACAGGCCACCGTCGAGGCCGGCGGCAAGCGCGTGGCCTTGCGCATGGACACGCCGGTGAGCATCGGCGGCAGTGGACCAGCCGGCGGCGGGGGCAGCCGCATCGTGCTGCCGGTTTCGAGCGGCGGGCATTTCATGGCCCAGGGCGCGATCAATGGACGGTCGGTCAGCTTCATGCTCGATACCGGCGCCACCACCGTGGCGATGTCGGCGGCAGACGCACAGCGCATCGGCCTCGACTTCTCCAAGGGGCAGCCGGTTCGAATGAATACCGCCAACGGCGTCACGCAGGCCTATCGGGTGCGCCTGAATTCGGTGCGCGTCGGCGACGTGGAGGTCTACGACGTGGAAGCCATCGTGTCCCAGGAGCCGATGCCCTTCGTCCTGCTGGGCAACAGCTTCATCAGCCGCTTCTCGATGCGGCGCGATGCGGACCAAATGGTCCTGGAAAAGCGCTTCTAACGACTCAGGCCGCCGCAGCGGTCACCACGATCTCAATCTTGTAGGCCGGGTTGGCCATGGCGGCCTGCACCGTCGCGCGCGGCGGCGTGTTGCCGGCGGGAATCCACGCATCCCACACCTCGTTCATCGCGACGATCTCGGAGATGTCGGCGAGGAAGATCTGCGTCATCAGGATGCGAGACTTGTTGCTGCCCACCTCCGCGAGAAGGCGATCGATCATCGCGAGCACCTGCGCAGTCTGGCCGCGGATGTCCTGCGAGGTGTCGTCGGGCACCTGTCCGGCAAGGTAGATCGTGCCGTTGTGCACTGCCGTCTCGCTGAGGCGCGGGCCGACGTGGAAGCGTTGGATGGATGCCATGAGGTGTTCCTATTTTTTCGAGCCGAGCTTCGACTCGGTGCCGGCACCGAGCCGGCGGATGTTTTCGCGATGCCGCCAGATCAGCAGCAGGCTGATCGACACCAGCGCCAGCAGCACCGTGAGATCCAGCGGCCAGGCGATCTCGCCGCCGATGAGATAGTAGGCTGGAGCAAAGAAGGCCGCCACGATGGAGGCCAGCGACGAATACCGGAAGAAGACGGCGATGATCAGCCAGGTGCTGCCGGTCGCCAGGCCCAGCAGCCAGTCGATGCCGAACAGCGCACCGGCCGCGGTCGCGACACCCTTGCCTCCCTGGAAGCCGAAGAACACCGGGTAGAGGTGCCCGAGAAACGCCGCGAGACCGGCCACCGCCGCGGTGCCGTGTCCCATGCCGAAGCCTTGGCCAAAATGCTGGATCGCGAACACCGGCACCCAGCCCTTGAGTGCGTCGAGCAGCAGCGTCGCCAGCGCAGCGCCCTTGTTGCCCGATCGCAGCACATTGGTGGCGCCCGGGTTCTTGCTGCCATAGCTGCGGGGGTCGGCCATGCCGAGGACTTTGCTGACGATCACCGCAAAGGACAGCGAACCCAAGAGGTAGGACAGGACGATCGCGATCAGCGAGGGAAGATAGGAACTCACAGTGTCTCCGGGCCGGCAAACCCGGCGGCACGCCTCGGCCGAGGCAGCCGGCTATTCTGCCAGCGCGCACTGCACGGTCTTGGCGCCGAGCAGCTTGACGCAGACCTGCGGGTCGATGCCAACGAGATAGCCGCGTCGCCCGCCGTTGATCGCGATCTTCGGCAATTCGAGGATGGACGACTCGATGTACACCGGCATCTCGCGCCGCGTCCCGAAAGGCGACGTACCGCCGACGAGATAGCCGCTGTGCCGGTTGGCGACTTCGGGCTTGCAGGGCTCGACCGACTTGGCGCCGATCTGCCGCGCCAGGTTCTTGGTCGATACCGAGCGGTTGCCGTGCATGAGGACCATGAGCGGCTTGGCGTCCTGGTCCTGCATCACCAGCGTCTTGACCACCGTGAACGGGTCGAGGCCTAGCACTTCGGCGCTGTGTTGCGCACCGCCGTGCTCGAGGTACTCGTACGGATGCTCGGTGAACGCGACCCCGTTCGCCCGCAACAACTGCGTTGCGGGCGTTTCGGAGACGTGCGTCTTCTTGCTCACGGCGCAACGGTCAAGCGGCTGGGTCGCGCAGTTCCCAGCGGATCTTGTCGATCTCCGCCAGAAGTTCAGCCGACAGCCGGGTGCCCCAGGCGTCCAGGTCTTCGTCGAGCTGCGCCACGGAGGTCACGCCGATGATGGTGCTCGCCACCTGCCATTTGGTGTAGCAGAACGCCAGCGCCAGCTGGGCCGGCGTGAGGCCGTGATCCTTCGCCAGGGCGTTGTAGCGACGCGCGGCGGCGAGCGCGTCGGGCCGGCCCCAGCGCTGCTTGCGCACCGACTCGTAGCTGGAAATGCGCGCGCCCTTGGGCGCTTCGGGGCCTTCGACGCCGCTCTGGTCGTACTTGCCGGTCAGGAGGCCGAAGGCCAGCGGCGAATAGGCCAGCAGCGAGACGCCCAGACGATGCATCGTCTCGTCCAGGCCGTTTTCGAGAGCGCGGCTGATCAGGCAGTAGACGTTCTGCACGGTCGCCACGCGCGGCAGGCCATGCTGCTCGGCGAGGCGCACGAATTCATGCACGCCGTACGGCGTCTCGTTGGACAGGCCGATTGCGCGGACCTTGCCGGCCTGCACCAGCTTGCCAAGCGCTTCGAGCTGCTCATGAATGGATGTCTCCGACCGTTCCTTGGTCGGGTCGTAATAGATCGCGCCGAAGGCCGGCACATTGCGTTCCGGCCAATGGATCTGGTAGAGGTCGATCACGTCCGTCTTCAGGCGCTTCAGGCTGGCCTCGCACGAGGCGGCGATGTCGGCAGCCGTCATGCCGCCGCCTTCGCGCACCCACGGCATGCCTCGCGACGGCCCGGCCACCTTGGTCGCCAGCACGATCTTCCGGCGCATGCCCGGGTTCTTGGCAAACCAGTTGCCGATGATGGTTTCGGTGGCGCCGAAGGTTTCCTTGCGGGCCGGCACTGCATACATCTCGGCCGTGTCGATGAAGTCGACGCCCCGTTCGAGTGCGCGATCGAGGATGGCGTGGGCGGTGGGTTCGTTGACCTGCTCACCGAAGGTCATGGTGCCGAGGCAGATCGGCGTCACGTGGAGGTCGCTCTGACCGAGTTGGATTTTTTGCATGGGCGAAATGCTACCTGCTGGCGCGCAGACGCGTTGCCGTGTCATGCACCTGACTGCGCGGCCGCGGCCGCATCCCTATCATCGACACCGATGTACCAAGCCCTCCGCATTTCGCGCAGCGAATTCGTTCCCGTCCGCAATCTGAGCTACCACGTGCGCACGTGGGGCGAGCCCGCGCCCGCTCGGCCGCCGCTGGTCCTGCTGCATGGCTGGATGGACGTTGCTGCCTCCTGGCAGTTCGTGGTCGACGCGCTGGCCGAATCGCGTTGGGTCCTGGCGCCCGACTGGCGCGGCTTCGGCCTCACGGCCGGCGGCAACGTCGACAACTACTGGATGCCGGATTACCTGGCCGACCTCGACTGGCTGCTGGACCACTATGCGGGCGACACCGCCGTCGACCTCGTCGGCCACAGCATGGGGGGCAATGTCGCCATGCAATATTCAGGCGTCCGCCCGCAGCGAATTCGCCGGCTGGTCAACCTCGAAGGCTTCGGAATGCCCACCTTCGAGCCCGACCAGGCGCCCGCGCGCTACGCCAAATGGATCGACGAACAGAAGTGCCTGCATCGGGGCGAGAAGGCGCTGGCGAGCTATTCCGCGGTCGACGGCGTCGCGCGGCGTCTCATGAAGACGAATCCGCGCCTCTCCCAGGACAGGGCCGACTGGCTCGCCGCCCACTGGTCCGCCCCGCGGCCGCACGCGGACGGCGGCGACCGGTGGGAAATCCTGGGAGATCCGGCGCACAAGATCATCAACGCTCACATCTTCCGCTGCGACGAGATGCTGGCGCTGTACGCCGCCATCGCTGCGCCAGTTCTGGCGGTGGAAGCATCGGACGACAGCCTCGGCCAATGGTGGAAAGGCCGCTACACCCTGGCCGAGTACCACGAGCGCCTCAAGAAGGTGCCCGACGCCCGCATCGCCCGTGTCGAGGATGCCGGTCACATGCTGCACCACGACCAGCCCGCGCGCGTGGCGTCGCTGATCGAGAGTTTCTTCGCGAGTTGAAAGGCCCTTCCGCCGGCTCCGCCCCCATCGGACCGGGCATTGCCCGGCATGAGAAAATGCACGGTTTTCCCCGAACACCGTCAGGACACCCCATGGATGCAGAGCAAATCAACCAAATCGGCGCAACCCTCGCAGACCTGAGCGCCCGGACCGCCGATTTACGGAGGTATCTTTGACTACGATGCCAAAGCCGAACGTCTGAGGACGGTCAACGCATCGCTCGAAGATCCCAACGTCTGGAACGACCCGAAGAAGGCCCAGGAACTGGGCCGCGAAAAGAAGTCGCTCGACGACGTGGTCGTCACGCTCGACCGGCTCACCAGCGGGCTTTCGGACAACACCGAACTGTTCGAGATGTCGAAGGAAGAAGGCGACATGGACGGCCTGCAGTCCATCGCCGATGACGCCTCCAAGCTCGAAGCCGACATCAAGCAGCTCGAATTCCGCCGGATGTTCAACAACCCGGCCGATCCGCTGAACGCCTTCGTCGACATCCAGGCCGGCGCCGGCGGCACCGAAGCCTGCGACTGGGCCAGCATGCTGCTGCGCCAGTACCTGAAGTACGCCGAGCGCAAGGGCTTCAAGACGCAGATCGAGGACGAGACGCCGGGCGACACCGCCGGCATCAAGGGCGCGACCATCAAGGTCGAGGGCGACTACGCCTTCGGCCTGCTGCGCACCGAGACCGGCGTGCACCGGCTCGTGCGCAAGTCGCCCTTCGACTCCTCGGGCGGACGCCACACCAGCTTCGCGAGCATCTTCGTCTACCCGGAAATCGACGACTCGATCGAGATCGAGATCAACCCTTCCGATGTGCGCACCGACACCTTCCGCGCCAGCGGCGCCGGCGGCCAGCACATCAACAAGACCGACTCGGCCGTCCGGCTCACGCACATACCGACCGGCATCGTGGTGCAGTGCCAGGACGGCCGCAGCCAGCACAGCAACCGCGACGTCGCCTGGAAGCGCCTGCGCTCGCGCCTCTACGACCACGAGATGCGCAAGCGCCAGGAAGAGCAGCAGAAGCTCGAGGACAGCAAGACCGACGTGGGCTGGGGCCACCAGATCCGAAGTTACGTGCTGGACAACAGCCGCATCAAGGACCTGCGGACCAACGTCGAAATCTCGGCCACGCAAAAGGTGCTCGACGGCGATCTGGACGCCTTCATCGAAGCCTCTTTGAAACAAGGGGTCTGATGCAAGGCGCGACGCACAAGGTGGAAGCACTGATCTTCGACATGGACGGCACCATGGTCGACTCCATGCCCTGGCATGCCAAGGCATGGGTCGAGTACGGGCGCCGCAACGGCCTCGACATCGACGTGCCGCATTTCATGCGCCGCACCACCGGGCGCACGGCATTCGAATGCGCGTGCGAGCTGATGGGCCGCGAGGTCACGCACGCCGAAAGCGCCGAGATCACGCACCAGAAGGAATCCATCTACCGCGAGCTCTTCGGCGCCGAGTTCCGCGAGGTCGCAGGATTTCGCGCCTTTGCCAGCAGCGCCGTCGCGCGCGGCCTCAAGATCGCGGTCGGCACGGCGGGCGACAAGCACAACATCGCGTTCACGATGTCGAACCTGTGCATGACGCCTGCCCCGCTCGCCATCGTCGGCGGCGACGAAGGCCTTCCAGGCAAGCCGCAACCCGCCATCTTTCTCGAAGCCGCCCGCCGCATCGGCGCGGCGCCTTCGCGCTGCGTCGTCTTCGAAGACGCGCCCTTCGGCATCGAGGCCGCGCGCCGCGGCGGCATGCTCGCGGTCGCGGTATGCACCACCCACAGCGCCTCCGAACTCGCAGGGCCGCACGTGATTGCGGCCGTGCGTGACTACAACGAACTAGCCAACTCAAACTTTCTGGAGACACTCGATGCTGTTGCGTGATGCCCAAGGCCAACCGATCGCGATCCGTCGCGAGGACTACAGCGCGCCTGCCTACTGGATCGACACCGTCGACCTCACCTTCGACCTCGACCCCGCCAAGACCCGCGTGCTCAATCGCATGCGCCTGCGTCGCAATACCGACGTGGCGCCCGAGCCCCTGCGCCTCGACGGCGACGAGCTGAACCTGGCACGCGTGCTGGTCGACGGCCAGGGCGCGTCCTTCCGCATGGATGTCGACCAGCTCGTGATCGACAACCTTCCCGATGCCTTCGAGCTGGAGATCTTCACCACCTGCTGCCCGGTGAAGAACACCAAGCTCATGGGCCTGTTCGTGAGCGAGGACACCTTCTTCACGCAGTGCGAGGCCGAAGGCTTCCGCCGCATCACCTATTTCCTCGACCGTCCGGACGTGATGGCGAGCTACACCGTCACGCTGCGCGCGGCCAAGGCCGCGTACCCGGTGCTGCTCTCCAACGGCAACCTCGTCGAGCAGGGCGACCTGCCCGAAGGCCGCCACTTCGCGAAGTGGGTCGACCCCTTCCGCAAGCCGAGCTACCTGTTCGCGCTCGTCGCCGGCAAGCTGGTCGCGCGCGAGCAACGCATCAAGGCGCGCAATGGCAAGGAGCACCTGCTGCAGGTCTACGTGCGCGCCGGCGACCTCGACAAGACCGAGCATGCGATGAACTCGCTGATCAACTCGGTGATGTGGGACGAAGCCCGCTTCGGCCTGCCGCTGGACCTCGACCGCTTCATGATCGTCGCGACCAGCGACTTCAACATGGGCGCGATGGAAAACAAGGGCCTGAACATCTTCAACACGAAGTACGTTCTTGCCAACCAGGCCACCGCTACCGACGCCGACTACAGCAACATCGAAAGCGTGGTCGGCCACGAGTACTTCCACAACTGGAGCGGCGACCGCGTGACCTGCCGCGACTGGTTCCAGCTCTCGCTCAAGGAAGGTCTCACCGTCTTCCGCGACCAGGAGTTCAGCCAGGACCTGTGCGCCGACGCCTCGGCACGCGCCGTCAAGCGCATCGAGGACGTGCGCGTGCTGCGCACCGCGCAGTTCCCCGAAGACGCGGGCCCCATGGCCCATCCGGTGCGGCCCGACAGCTACATCGAGATCAGCAACTTCTACACCGTCACGATCTACGAGAAGGGTGCGGAGGTCGTTCGCATGATGCAGACGCTGGTCGGCCGCAAGGGCTTCGAGCGCGGCATCACGCTGTACTTCGAGCGCCACGACGGGCAGGCCGTGACCTGCGACGACTTTGCGCAGGCGATTGCCGACGCCAATCCCGAATCGGACCTCGCGCGCCTGCTGCCCCAGTTCAAGCGCTGGTACAGCCAGGCGGGCACTCCGCGTCTCGCCGCGCACGGCGTGTACGACGCCTCCGCGCGCAGCTACACACTGAGCTTCGTGCAAAGCTGCCAGCCCACACCGGGCCAGCCGTCTAAGGATCCGTTCGTGATCCCGGTCAACATCGGCCTGCTGGGCGCTGACGGACGCGAACTGCCGTTGCAACTCGAAGGCGAACCGAACGCCGTCGAAGGCACCCGGACCCTCGTGCTGACGCGCGCAGGCGAACAGGTCACGTTCGTCAACATCGACGCCGAGCCCGTGCCGTCGATCCTGCGCGGCTTCAGCGCGCCGGTGATCCTCGACTACGAGTACACCGACGCCCAGTTGCTCACGCTGCTGGCCAGCGACCCCGATCCGTTCAATCGCTGGGAAGCAAGCCAACGCCTTGCGCTGCGCGCCGCGGTGCGCGCCATTGCGACGCCACCGGCCGGCACCCACGAGCTGCCGCTGAACGATGCCTTCGTCGATGCGATGCGCGGCGTGCTGCGCCATCCGACGCTCGATGCCGCGTTCAAGGAACTCGTACTCACGCTCCCTTCGGAAACGTACATCGCCGAGCAACTGGAAGTGGTCGATCCGCAGCGCGTGCACGCCGTACGCGAAGCCATGCGCGCGCAACTCGCCACCGCCCTCTTCGCCGACTGGGAGCACGTGTACGAGCAGAACCACGACACCGGCGCGTACGCGCCTGACCCCGTGTCTTCGGGCCGTCGCGCGCTGGCCGCCATTGCGCTGACCCACCTGTGCCTTGGCGCGCGCGCCACGGGCGACGCGGTCTGGCCGGGCAGGACGCTGCAGCGCTTCAAGGATGCGGGCAACATGACCGATCGCTTCAACGCCCTCAACGCACTGGTCTCCTCCGGCCACGCATTGGCGGCGCAGGCGCTCGCGCGCTTCCACGAGATCTTCAAGAACGAAGCACTCGTGATCGACAAGTGGTTCTCGCTGCAGGCCGGCGCACCCGACCGCGGCGGCGACATCCTGCCGCTGGTAAAGCAGTTGATGAAGCACCCGGATTTCTCCATCAAGAACCCGAACCGCGCACGCAGCGTGATCTTCAGTTACTGCAGCGCCAACCCTGGCGCACTGCACCGCCCCGATGCGGCCGGCTACGTGTTCTGGAGCGACCGCGTGATCGAACTCGACGCGATCAATCCGCAGGTTGCGGCACGCCTCGCCCGTGCTCTCGACCGCTGGAGCAAGCTGGCGGAACCCTATCGCAGCGCCGCCCGCGAGGCCATCGCCCGCGTCGCCGCTCGCCCGGACCTCAGCAAGGACACGCACGAGGTCGTCACCCGCGCGCTGACGGCCTGACCCCATCAAGGAATTCCAACCACATGGCTCAACAGAAGATTTCACTCACCCGCTACCTCGTCGAACAGCAACGCGCCGACGGCCTCATCCCCGGCCAGCTGCGGCTGCTGCTCGAAGTGGTGGCTCGCGCCTGCAAGAGCATCAGTCAGGCCGTCAACAAGGGAGCGCTCGGCGGCGTGCTCGGCACCGCCGAGAGCGAGAACGTGCAGGGCGAAATCCAGAAGAAGCTCGACATCATCGCCAACGAGGTGCTGATCGAAGCCAACGAATGGGGCGGCCACCTCGCCGCGATGGCGAGCGAGGAGATGGACAGCATCTACGTCGTTCCCAACCGCTATCCTCAAGGCGAATACCTGCTGCTGTTCGATCCCCTCGACGGCTCGAGCAACATCGACGTGAACGTCAGCATCGGCACCATCTTCAGCGTGCTCAAGAAGCCCGACGACACGCCCGGCGTGCAGGAAGCCGATTTCCTGCAGGCCGGCAGCAAGCAAGTGGCGGCCGGCTACTGCATCTACGGCCCGCAGACCACGCTCGTGCTGACCGTCGGCAACGGGGTCGCGATGTTCACGCTCGACCGCGAACAGGGCTCCTTCACGCTGACGCAAGAAGACATCCAGATCCCTGCCGACACCAGAGAATTCGCGATCAACATGAGCAACATGCGCCACTGGGACGCCCCGGTGAAGCGCTACATCGACGAATGCCTGGCCGGCAAGGAAGGCCCTCGCGGCAAGGACTTCAACATGCGCTGGATCGCCAGCATGGTGGCCGACGTGCACCGGATCCTGATGCGCGGCGGCGTCTTCATGTACCCCTGGGACAAGCGCGAGCCCGAAAAGGCCGGCAAGCTTCGCCTGATGTACGAGGCCAACCCCATGAGCTGGATCGTCGAACAGGCGGGCGGCGCCTCCACCAACGGCAAGAAGCGCATCCTCGACCTGGAGCCGTCGAAGCTCCACGAACGCGTGGCCGTTGTGTTGGGATCAAAAAATGAGGTCGAGCGACTGACTCGCTATCACGACCCGCTATAATCGAAGGCTTAGCCGGTGTAGCTCAGTCGGTAGAGCAGCTCATTCGTAATGAGAAGGTCGGGTGTTCGATTCATCTCTCCGGCACCAATCGAAGCAAGAAGTCCTGCTATCTCCCCGGTAGCAGGACTTTTTCGTTGGTCTCGTCCAGCCACATTCGTGGTCCGAACTCGTCGCTTGGCATGGCGCCAGGTCCTACGCGTCACGTGTCATTTCGTTCGCATTCTTTTCCCTTGTTTTGCACAAGATATCCGCTCCCGCGCAGAGGCCGCACGAGCACCCGCCTCAGTACCAGCTTGAAATCCGCTTCTGCCACCCTCCTCGCCGTCTCGATGGCACTCAGCGCCTGCGGCGGCAAGAGCGCAGGCACAACGGATGCAGCCGGCCCGGTCCCGGTGGCGCCCGCCGTGATCGCAGCCGCCCAGCCGATGCCTGACAAGGCCTCCCCCGACTGTTCCGTGGTCCTGTACGGCGACTCGATCCTCAACGGCTCCTACGTCAAGGAAGAGTTGTCGATGCGCCACGCGCGCCATCCAGCGGCGGAACTCAAGGCGCAGCGGCCTGCCTGGCGCATCGACGACCGTACGGTACCGGGCCAGTCCCTGGCGAAAGTGGCCAAGGGGTTTCACAACGATCCTCGGGACGCCCGCGTGGTCGTGATCGAGAGCGGCATTGCCGAAGGATGGTCCGGCGGCACCGTGCTAACCCACCTGCCGTGGATGATCGAAGCCGTCCGCTTCGAGGGCAAGATTCCGGTGCTGACCGGCTACTCGCGCCAGACGCCGAACGACTTCATGACGCCGGACAAGCTCGCGGGCCGCGACCGCATCGACGACGAAGCGAAGAGGCTGGCGCGCGACATGGACGTCGAGTTCGCCGATTTCGGGTCGGCAGGCCCGGTCGAGCTCATCGACGAAGTCCACCCGACCGAGGACTACAGCCTGCGCCTGACGGCCAAGCTGATCGAGGCGCTGGACCGCGTGGCGCCCGAGTGCAGCCACCTCTGATCCCGCCAGCGCCTCGAGCATGCGGGCCGCACCCGATCCGGCGCGCGCCGACGCGCTGACGCGCTGACCCTACACTGCCCCTCATGGAGTTGCGACAGCTACGTTATTTCGTCAAGGTCTGCGAGCTGCGCAGCATGGGCCGGGCGGCGGTCGAACTGGGTGTGGTCACCTCGGCCCTGAGCCAGCAGATCAGCCGCCTCGAAAGCGAACTCAGCACCCGCCTGCTGCAACGCGCATCGACGGGCGTGACGCCGACCGACGCGGGCGTGGCCTTTCTGCACCAGGCTCAACTCACACTGCGTCACGCCGACGATGCGATTCGCGCCGCGCAGCAGGCGCGCCTCTCGGGCCACGTGAGCGTGGGCCTCGCACCGACCACGGCTTCGGTGCTCGGCGTGCCGCTGATGCAAGCGATGCGCGAACGCTATCCGGACGTGCGTCTGCATCTGGTGGAATCGCTCTCCGGCCATCTCGCGACCATGCTCGAGTCGCGGCAACTCGATCTCGCCGTGCTGTTCCAGACCGAGACGCCGCGCCGCTGGAGCGTCTCCCCGCTGCTCGACGAAAAGCTGTACGTGATCGCTTCGCCCACGCTGGCGAAGCGACCGGCCGGCGCCAAGGTTCGCCTGTCTCAACTGGCCGGCGTGCCGCTCATCCTGCCCAGTGCCGGCCACGGACTGCGCGCGACGCTGGCGGCGGCCTTTGCGCGAGCGCGCGTCGAGCCGACCGTCGTCGCGGAAATCGACGGCCTCGCCCTGCTCATGGATGCAGTGCTTGCCGGCCAGGGCGCAACCATCCAGCCCGGTGCCGCGACGGCACGTCATCCCGCGGAAGACCTACACCGCAGCCAGATCACCGACGCGCATGTCGGTCGCCGCAACCTGCTGGTAAGCCTGTCGGACGACGAACTCTCTCCCGCCGCACTGGCCACCCGCGTGGTGATGGCTGACACGGCGCGCACGCTGGTGCGCGAAGGGCGCTGGGCCGGCGCGAGTCTTCTCGAAAACTGAACACCCGTTGCCCGAACCGCCCTTTCGCGTGAAGGGCCGACTCCCTACAGTCTCCTGACCCCACAAGGAGAGACAACGTGATCGATGTACTGGTCGTCGGCGGCGGCAACGCTGCGCTGTGCGCTGCGCTCATGGCACGCGAGGCCGGCGCCAGCGTCCTGCTGCTCGAAGCCTCGCCGCGCGAATGGCGAGGCGGCAATTCGCAGCACACGCGCAACCTGCGCTGCATGCACGACTCGCCGCAGGACGTGCTGGTAGAGGCCTACCCCGAAGAAGAGTACTGGCAGGATCTGCTGAAGGTCACGGGCGGCCAGACCAACGAGCACCTCGCGCGCATGGCGATCCGCGCGTCCTCGAACTGCCGCGACTGGATGCGAAGCCATGGCGTGCATTTCCAGCCACCGCTGTCGGGGGCGCTGCACGTGGCGCGCACCAATGCCTTCTTCATGGGCGGCGGCAAGGCGCTGGTCAATGCCTACTTCCGCAGCGCGGAGGCGCTGGGCGTCGAAGTCCGCTACGACACGCCAGTGGTGTCGGTGGAAATGCAGGACGGCCGCTTCATCGCAGTCCGCACCGGCACCGGCGAACGCATCGCGGCCCGCGCCTGCGTGCTGGCCGCGGGCGGCTTCGAGTCGAACATCGAATGGCTGCGCGAGGCCTGGGGCCAGAACGAGCGCGGCGAATGGCCGGCCGACAACTTCCTGATCCGCGGCACCCGCTTCAACACGGGCGTGCTGCTCAAGCACATGATCGATGCAGGCGCCGACGCGATCGGCGATCCGACACAGGCGCACATGGTGGCGATCGATGCGCGCGCCCCGCTGTACGACGGCGGCATCTGCACGCGCATCGACTGCGTATCGCTGGGCGTGGTGGTCAACCGCAACGCAGACCGCTTCTACGACGAGGGTGAGGATTTCTGGCCCAAGCGCTACGCCATCTGGGGCCGGCTCGTCGCCCAGCAGCCCGACCAGATCGCGTGGTCGATCATCGACGCGAAGGCCGTCGGCCGCTTCATGCCGCCGGTGTTCCCGGGCACGCGGGCCGACTCGCTGCCCGAACTCGCGCGCCAACTCGGACTCGATGAAGCCCGCTTCACGGCCACGGTCGAGGCCTACAACGCCGCCTGCCGCACTGGCACCTTCGATCACACTCAACTCGATGACTGCCACACCGAAGGACTCTCGCCCGCCAAGACGCACTGGGCGCGCCCCATCGACACCGCGCCGTTCTACGGCTATGCGCTGCGGCCCGGCATCACCTTCACCTACCTGGGTCTGAGGGTCAACGAGGACTCAGCGGTGCACTTCGACGGCGTGCCGAGCGACAACCTCTTCGTTGCCGGCGAAATGATGGCCGGCAACGTGCTCGGCAAGGGCTACACGGCTGGCGTCGGCATGGCCATCGGCACCGCATTCGGGCGCATCGCCGGCACGCGCGCGGCCGAGGCAGCCATCAACGCCAAGTCGACCAGAACGGACCACCATGCAACAGCTTGAAGCCCTCACGCGCGAAGCCGCGTCGCTCGCCACTGGCGGGCGCACCGTGATCCCGATCCTCACAGCGAACGAAACCGAAGTCGCACGGCAAATGCAGATCTGCAATGCCTGCCGCTACTGCGAAGGCTTCTGCGCGGTGTTCCCCGCCATGACGCGCCGGCTCGAGTTCGGCATGGCCGACATTCACTTTCTCGCCAACCTCTGCCACAACTGCGGCGCCTGCCTGCACGCCTGCCAGTACGCGCCGCCGCACGAGTTCGCCGTCAACGTGCCGAAAGCGATGGCCGAAGTGCGCGGGCAGACCTATGTCGACTATGCGTGGCCGCCCGCGCTGGGCAAGCTGTATCAGCGCAACGGGCTCACCCTGTCGCTCGCAGTGGCGGCGGGGCTGGCGCTGTTCCTGATCATGGCCGTTGCGATGAACGGCACGTTGTGGGGCGGCAACCTCCAAGGCAACTTCTACAAGCTGTTCCCGCACAACCTGCTGGTCAGCCTGTTCGCGCCGGTTTTCCTGTTCGCGGCAGTGGCCCTGGCCATGGGCGTTCGCCGCTTCTGGCGCGACGTGACACCGGCGACGAGTGGCGCGCCGCTGAGCGCGCCCGCCGCTGCCGAGGCCACCGATGCGGTCCTGCGGCTCAAGTACCTCGACGGCGGGCACGGCCAGGGCTGCAACAACGAAGACGACGCGTACACGCTCTCGCGGCGGCGCTATCACCACTTCACCTTCTACGGCTTCATGCTGTGCTTTGCAGCCACCGCGCTGGCGACGGTCTATCACTATGTGTTCGGCTGGATCGCACCGTACGACCTGCCCAGCCTTCCCAAGCTGCTGGGCGTGGCGGGCGGCCTGAGCCTGATGGTGGGCACCGCAGGCCTGTGGCGCCTGAACCGCCGTCGCCATCCATTGCACGGCGACGTGGCACAGAAGCCGATGGACCTCGGATTCATCGCCCTGCTCTTTCTGACGAGCGCCACCGGCCTGGCGTTGTGGCTGGGCCGCGGCACACCTGCACTGGCGGTGCTGTTGTGTCTGCACCTCGGCGCGGTGATGGCCCTGTTCGCCACGCTCCCCTATGGCAAGTTCGGGCACGGCGTCTTCCGCACCGCCTCGCTGCTGCGCCACGCGATCGAGAAACGCCAACCCAACCCGATCGGGCTGGGCGCCGACTGACAACAAGACAACCCACCCGGAGATCACGATGAACAAACGCCAACTGCTGAGCGCCATGACGCTGGCCATCGCCGCCTTGCCCCTGGCAGGCGTCGGCCATGCCCAGGACTTCCCTCCTTCGAAGCCCGTCACGCTGGTCGTCGGTTTCGCGCCCGGCGGTGCGGCCGATGCGGCAGCGCGCCTGATCGCCAAGAAGCTGGCCGAGAACATCGGCCAGAGCGTGGTGGTCGACAACAAGGCCGGCGCGGGCGGCAACATCGCGCACCAGCAGGTCGCCAGCGCTCCCGCCGATGGCTCGGTGCTGTTGTTCGGCTCGATCGGCCCCCTGACCATCGCGCCGCACGTGATGAAGGTCGGCTACGACCCGTTCAAGGACCTCGCAGCAGTGTCCGGCGGCGTGAACTTTCCGAACGTGCTCGTGGTGCACCAGGGCTTGGGCGTGAAGAACCTCTCCGAGTTCGTGGCCCTCGCCAAGAAAAAGCAGGGCGGCGTGGACTTCGCCTCCACCGGCGCCGGCTCTGCCTCGCACCTGGCGGGCGAGTTGTTCAACCAGCGCGCCGGCGTCGACATGGTGCACGTGCCGTACAAGGGCGGCGCCCCCGCTCTCACCGACCTGCTGGGCCAGCGGATCGCCTCGTACTTCTCGGCGCCACCGACCGCGATGCCTTACGTGGAGGCCGGCAAGCTGATCCCGCTCGCGACGACGGGGTTGAAGCGCCCGGCCTACCTGCCCAACATCCCCACGGTGGCCGAATCGGGCTACCCCGGCTTCGAGGCACTGAACTGGTATGCATTCGTCGCCCCCGGCAAGACGCCGGCGCCGATCCTCGACCGCTGGAACGTGGAGATCGTCAAGGTGCTCAACGATCCCGGCGTCAAGGACGCGTTGAACAAGCACGGCCTGACGCCGCAGCCGACCTCGCGCGCCGAACTCACCGCGTTCATGAGGAGCGAGGACGCCAAGTGGAGCGCCATCGTCCGCGAGCGGAAGATCACGGCCAACTGAGGCCGCACTGCACGCGAACGCTCCCTCGCACGTTCAGTGCTTGCGCTGGGTCTGCTCGTAGACGCGCGGCTGAGTCAACACCTCGTGGCGCAGCGCCTGCTCCAGTTCGTCCTCGGTCATCAGCTTGCGTCGCAACACGACCTCGCGCACATTGGTTCCGTTGGCGTAGGCCTCGGCCGCGACCTCGGTCGCTTCCTTGTAGCCGATGATGGGGTTGAGCGCCGTCACGAGCGCGATAGAGCGCTCGATGCTCTCCTTCAGTCGATCGGGGTTGGCAGTGATGCCTCGAACGCAGCGCTCGCCCAAGGTGTTGCAGGCATTCGTCAGGTGCTTGAAGCTGCGGAACAATGCCGTTGCGATGATCGGCTCGAAGGCATTCAGCTGCAGTTGCCCGGCCTCAGCGGCGAAAGTCACCGTGAGGTCGTTTCCGAACACTTCGAACGCCACCTGGTTGACGACTTCCGGGATCACCGGATTGACCTTGCCCGGCATGATGGAAGAACCCGCCTGCATCGCCGGCAGATTGATCTCGCCCAGCCCCGAGCGTGGGCCGCTCGACAGCAGCCGCAAGTCGTTGCAGGTCTTCGACAGCTTCACTGCAATGCGCTTGAGCACCCCCGACAACTGCACGAAGGCACCGCAATCCTGCGTCGCCTCGATCAGGTTCGGCGCGGTGCTGAGTTCGATGCCCGTGATGCGCACCAATGATTTCAGCGCCTTGGCCGCGTACTCGGGGTGCGCGGTGATGCCGGTGCCGATCGCCGTCGCGCCGAGGTTGATCTCGCGGATCAGCAAGGACGCTTCGCGCAAGCGGGCCATGTCCTCTTCCAGCATCACGGCATAGGTCGAGAACTCCTGGCCCAGCGTCATTGGCACGGCGTCCTGCAACTGGGTGCGGCCGATCTTCAGCAGCGGCGCGAACTCGACCGCCTTCTCGGCGAAATCGCCGCGCAGCCGGTCCATCGCCACGAGCAGGCGGTCGATGGCAAAGCAGGTCGCGATGCGCAGCGAAGTCGGATAGACATCGTTGGTGCTCTGCGCCATGTTGACGTCTTCGTTCGGGTGCAGGTGCTGGTACTCGCCGCGCTGGTGCCCGAGGATCTCCAGCGCCCGGTTGCAGATCACCTCGTTGGCGTTCATGTTGGTCGAGGTGCCGGCGCCACCCTGGATCATGTCGACGACGAACTGGTCGCGCAGCGCGCCTTTGCGGATCTCCTCGCAGGCCGCGACGATGGCGTTGAGCTTCGTTTCGGGCAGCAGACCCAATTCGGCGTTGGCCTCGGCAGCGGCCTGCTTCACCGACGCCAGCGCGGTCACGAGTTCGGGATAGGCGGAGATCACCGTGCCCGAGATCTGGAAGTTCTCCTGGGCGCGCAGCGTGTGCACGCCGTAATACACCTCGGCAGGCACCTCGCGGTCGCCAAGCAGATCGTGTTCGATGCGGAATTGGCTCATGGCATTCTTTCGTTGTGGCCGGCGTTCGAGCGATGTCTCCGAGGCGAGTTATCCATGAATGCCGCGCCGCGGTCAAATGCGCCGGCGTCCGGTGCCCGACGGTCTCAGTCGTGCATCAGCTCCTGGATCAACTCCCGCACGATCGACAACCCCGGCGCCTCGGTGCGCCGGCGCAGCGTCACGAGCCCGAAGCGCGCGACTCTTTCGATCGGCGGCGTCATCTTCAGCTCGACCAGATCGGGGGCGGCCGCGCGAATGGCCAGCAGCACCGCATCGCTCCGCCGCGCCACGTCGATCAGGCTCGCGACCTCCTCGCACTGCAGGGTCACGCAATGCTCGGGGTGTGCGTCGGGGCCGTAGGTCTCGATCAGGCTGCGCGCCACCTCCTCGCTCAGCGGCGTGGAGGCGACGGGGTAGCGCTGCACGGCCTCGAAGGTCACGCCCTTGCGCAGGCGCGTGAGCGGGTGGCCGCGACGGCACATGAAGACGCCTCGCATCTCGCGCAATTCGCTCACCTCCAGGTCGGCGGCGGGATCCAGCGAACGGGCATCGACCACCAGCGCATCGAGCGTTCGCGCGCGCAGGGCCTGTGCCAGCAGGTCGGTGCCGCCGCGCGCCACGACCACCCGCACCTTCGGATGCCGCTTCGCCATGCGCATCAGCAGCGGCGTCATCAGCATCGCGCCGGGGCCCGAACCCATGCCGATGCGAAGCACGCCGCCCTCCCCTTCGCGCATCCGCCGGCCGCTGTCGCGCAGTTCGCCGGCCTCGAACACCAGTTGGCGGGCGCGCGACACCACCTCATTGCCGAAGGAGGTGAGTTCGCTGCGCCGCCCGACGCGGTCGAACAGGGGCATGCCCAGTTCATCCTCCAGCGCGCGGATGCTACGGCTGAGTGCCGGCTGGGTGATGTACAGCGCCTGCGCGGACTTGCTGAATGACCCGCTCTCCGCGAGCGCGATCAGGTGGCGGAGTTGAACGAGCGTCATGGCGTCGATTTTCGCCTGGTATGCATTGAAGTAATGCTAAATCCAACAACAATGCATTGGATGTTCTTTTGCAGCGCTCCTACGATGCGTTTAGCGTCTGCACATCAGGACGCCACCGCCGAGCCAGTCATCCCACAGGCGCCCACGCAGCGCCACCCAGGAGTCCTATGAAGCCGTTCCTCCAGCGTTCGATCGTCACCGGCCTGTTGCTGTTGGCCGCGGGCGCAGCCCTCGCCCAGGGCTACCCGACCAAGCCCGTCAACCTGATGGTCCCTTACCCCGCCGGCGGGCCGTCCGACGCGGCGGCGCGCATCTTCACCGTGCCGCTCGGCAAGGAACTCGGCCAGCAGGTGGTCGTCGAGAACCTCGGCGGCGTCGCCGGCGCGCTGGCGGCCCAGAAGGTGCTCGCGGCGCCCGCAGACGGCTACTACCTCTTTCAGGGCTCGCCCAACGAGGTGATCCTGTCGCCGCTCGCCAATGCAGCCGTCAAGCTCAAGGCGGAGGACTTCCGGCTCGTCCATCCGGTGACGGATGCGGTGATGGTCTTCGTCGCTCGCAAGGACCTGCCCGCCAACAACGTCGACGAACTCATCGCGCTCGCCCGCAAATCCAAGGACAAGCCGCTGACGTACGGCAGCGTGGGCATCGGCTCGCTCTATCACCTGATCCTCGAGGACGTGCAGCACCGCACGGGCACCCAGATGATCCACGCGCCGTACAAGGGCAACGCACCGCTTCTGCAGGACATCGGCGGCGGGCAGGTGGACTTCGCCGTGCTGGTCTACAGCGCCGGCATGGGCGCCCTGGCCGATCAAGGCCGGCTCAAGGTGATCGGCCAACTCGGCGCGCAGCGTTCGGAACTGCTCAAGAACGTGCCGGCGGTCAGCGAAGGCAAGGAGCTGAAGGACTTCTCGTACAAGATCTGGAGCGGCTTCATGGTGCCGAAGAACACGCCGGAGGATGTCGTGCAGCGCCTGCACAAGGCCATCGGTGCCACGCTGCAGGAGCCCGGCGTACGATCGCAACTGGCGGCCCAGACGCAGTTGGCCTCGCCGCCGATGACGCTGGCCGAATCAGCGAAGTTCTACGATGCCGAGATTGCGCGCTACCGCGCCATTGCCAAGTCCATCAACCTGCAGCCCCAGTAAGGAACACCATGACGACTGCGACCCTGCTAGACGCGCTGCACCAGCAGGCGGATGAATTCATCGGCCTGCGACGCGACATCCACCATCACCCCGAACTGGCCTTCGACGAGCACCGCACCTCCGAACTGGTGGCCTCGAAACTCAAGGAATGGGGCTACGAAGTCGAGCGCGGCCTCGGCGGCACCGGCGTCGTGGGACGGCTGCGGCGCGGCAACGGCGCGCGGCAGCTCGGCCTGCGCGCCGACATGGACGCCCTACCGATCGACGAGACCACCGGACTGGCCTACGCCAGCAGCCACCAGGGCGTGATGCACGCCTGCGGCCACGACGGCCACACGGCCATGCTGCTCGCGGCGGCGCACCATCTGGCCCTTCGCGGCCGCTTCACCGGCACGCTGAACCTGATCTTCCAGCCCGCCGAGGAAGGCGGCGGCGGCGCGCTGCGGATGATGCAGGACGGCCTCTTCGACAAGTACCCGTGCGATGCGATCTTCGCGATGCACAACATGCCCGGCGTGCCGCAAGGCGAGTTGGTGCTGCGCGAAGGGGCGGCGATGGCCTCGTCCGACTACGTCACGGTCACGCTCACCGGCATCGGTGGCCACGGCGCATTGCCGCACCGTACAGCCGATCCGGTCGTGGCGGCGGCGAGCATCGTGATGGCACTGCAGACCATCGTGTCCCGCAACGTCGACCCGCTACAGATGGCGGTCGTCACGGTGGGCGCGCTGCACGCCGGCAAGGCCAACAACGTGATTCCGCAGAGCGCGACGATGGAACTCAGTGTTCGCGCGCTCGACCGCGAAGTCCGCGCGGTGCTGGAGCAGCGCATCAAGTCGGTGATTACCGCGCAGGCCGAAAGCTTCGGCGTCACTGCCAGGATCGACTGGCGGCCGGGCTATGCCGTGCTGGTCAACACGCCCGATGAAACCGCCTTCGCCCGCGAGGTGGCGGTCGAACTGGTCGGCGCCAATCGCGTCACGCTGCAAGGCCCGGCGCTCTCCGGCAGCGAAGACTTCGCCTTCATGCTCGAAAAAGTGCCGGGCAGCTACCTGCTGATCGGCAACGGTGCTGGAGAGGGAGACGGCCACGGCGCGTGCATGGTGCACAACCCGGGCTATGACTTCAACGACGACAACGTCGCGATCGGGTCGGCCTACTGGGTGCTGCTGGCGGAGCGCTTCCTGGCCGCCTGAAACGGACCTCGGCGGGGTCGCTCATACTGCGGCAACTCGCGGCGCAGCCCCAGCCCGGAAGTCCCGATCAGCAGTCGTAGCGACGGTAGTTGATGTAGCAGAGCTCACGAATTCTCTGCTTGTCGGTGGCGACCCTGCGCTGCCCTTCGCTGATCCGGCGTCTCTCATCCGCATTGCGTTCCGACTCCTTGCGCTGTTGTTCTCGCTGTTCGGCCGCCCATTTTTGCGAATCGAGCGAGCGCTGGCGTGCATCCGCACTTTGCGCACGCACGAGAGCCGCATCGGCCTCGCGGCGGAATGCACGGTCCTTTGCCTGTGCAGCCTCGTCTGCGCGAGCGCGCTCTCTGGCCTCCAGTTCGCTCGCCTTTCGGCTTTCGGCCTCGGCGGCCGCTTGCTGTCGAGCCGTCTCAAGCGCTTGCGCCGCTAATTCCTGCTGGACAACCTGTCGGCGGTGCTGAACGAAGAGACCCACCGCGAAAAGCGCGACCACGAGCACGCCGAGGAGCATCAACGCCTTGGGCATGCCGGACTCCCGCTCGACTGCGGGATGAACTTCGAATCGCCGTTGCACCGGCCGCGCAGCGACCGGACGCGCCAGTTTCCTGTCGTGCGCCGCACGCGAATCCGGATCGCGCAATACGTTGTAGGCGTCGATGACTTCGGTCAACTGTTCCGCAACGCGCGAGTCCTGGGCCATCCGCTCCCGCGTATAGGCCGAACGTGCCCGCTGAAAAGCAGCTTCGACATCCTCAGGCGTCGCGTTGCCGGGGATTCCCAAGACCACGTATGCAGAAATCATCGCGTCCTCTTCGACTGACAGGTCCCGACGCCAGCCGCCGGCTCCAACAATGTCAATTATTGTTACACGAAATAACTACACATACTTGGCAAGTCCGACCGTTTCAGCGACTACAGCAGTTCCTTCAACCTCACCCGCAACCGGCTGATGGCTTGGCTGTGCAACTGGCACACACGGCTCTGGCTCACTTCGAGGATCGCGCCAATCTCGCGCAGGTTCAGTTCTTCTTCGTAGTACAGGTTCAACAGCAGCTGATCGCGCTCGGGCAGCGCCGAGATGGCGTCCACCAGTTGCTGGCGAAAGCCGCTCTCCAGCAATTGCTGCAGCGGGTCGTCGCTCACGCGCTGCCCCTTGCGCGCTTCCTGCGCATGGATGTCGATGAAGGGGTTGTCGGCCTCGCCCTTCGCGAAGTCCTCGACATACAGGAGCTGGCAGCCCTGGATCTCCTGCAGCAGCGACTGGTAGGCCTCCAGGTCCATCTTCAGCTCCCTGGCGATCTCCCCCTCGGTGGGCGGTCGGCCGAACCGGTGCTCGAGCGCCTGGATGGCCTTCTCGACGCCGCGTGCCGACTGGCGCAGGCCGCGCGAGCCCCAGTCGCTGGCACGCAGCTCGTCGAGCATCGCGCCACGAATGCGCTGGCTGACGAAGGTCTCGAACTGCGCGCCCTTGTTGTCCTGGTAGCGGCTCGACGCATCGAGCAGGCCGATCATCCCGGCCTGGATCAAGTCGTCGAGTTCCACGCTGGCGGGCAGCTTGGCGATCATCTGGAGCGCGATACGGCGCACCATCGGCTGGTGCTGCTCCAGCAGATGGGACTTTTCAATGGTTCCCTGCGCGGTGTACACGTTCAGTCCTTTTTTTCGTTGTTCGTTCCGCGGGTCAGGCGGCGACTGCGCCCGATGCGTGCGCGGAACGCGCAGGCACCGTCGCTGCGCGCGGCGCCTGCTCCGAGTTCTCGATGCTTTTCGTACGGCCGGGCGCGACGATCCGCCAGGGCCAGCGGCCCAAGTCGCCCGCGATGCGCCTGAAATCCACGGCGGCCGGGCTGGCTGGAAAGGCCTCGACCACGGTCTCGCCCAGTCGCCGCGCGTCCGCCAGGTGCGGATCGGCGCGAACCCATCCGGCCGGCTCCAGGGACACCGCGAGATAGCGGCTGCCGGTGTTGGCGAGATTGGCCGTGACCTTCTGTGCCTCTTCCACGCTGGACACCGCGTTGACCAGGAAGCGCAATTGCTTCAAGCCATGCGCGTAGTGCAGGCGCTTGATGCCCGCATAGGCGGACGTGATCGAGGCAGCGTTCGGCTGCAGCACGAGCACCAGCTCGTCCGCGAGCCGGGCCAACGACGACAGTCGGCCTTCGCCGTCGAACGCCGCGTCGATCAGGATCACGCCGCCATGGCACAGCAGGCGCGGATCGGCGTCCGCATGCGGCACGCCGGGAAGCGCCGGCAGCACGGCGACACCGCAGCCTGAACGCGCCACCGCGCTGTCGCGGGTCAGCCGCCGATCGGCGACGTCTGCCAGGCTGCCCAGCGGATCGAGGCCCCAGACGGCGCAGACCGAGTCCGCCGCCGGGCCATGCTCGTCGAGGAGCAGCACGTCCTTTCCTTGATGCACCAGGGCCGCGCCCAGGTTCATCGCCGTGGTGGTCGCGCCGTCACCGCGGGCGATGCCGGCAACGGCCACGACGCGCGTTGGCGTGTGTGACAACAGGCGCCGCAATCCGTCGGCCTGATCTGCAACGAGCTTGCTCATGGGCGCCTCCTCAATCCTGCTGCTCCAGGACCGTGTGTTGCCGCTGCGTCGGCGCCGTCGATTCGGTGCCGAGCGCCTCCAGCAGCAGGAAGAGCTTGCCCACGCCCACGTACAAGGCATTGCCGGTGAGAGGCCGGCTGGAGCGCGCAGGCCGGCCGGTCAGCTGGTTCAACAGCATGCGCGTGCGGTCGGCCCACTCACCGTTGGCCTGCAACAGCCGCCACACGGTGGTGGTGACCTGGCCCGCGATCAGCAGGCGCTTCATCATGTTCGGATCGCCCAGCTCGCCCATGCCGCCCACGAGCTGCACGCCCTGACGGATCAGGCGGAAGCACGGGTCCGCCTCGGCGGCCCATCCCTGCCATTGCGCCAGCTGCCGCGCGGTGACCTGCATGCCGACGTTGGTCAGCAGATAGTCTTGCGCGAGGATTTTCCGGTTGCGTTCGTCCATCACTCGCGTCACCACGCAGCGCAGCGTGGGCAGCACGGCGTTGTCGGCACCGGCACGAAGGATCACCTCGGCATGCGCCTCGCATTGCACCGCAGGCTTGCCGCGGAACAGGACGGGATGCGCCTCGCCGAACTCGAAGTCCCTGCGCGCCAGCGCGCCCGATGCGCCGGTGTGCGGGTCGATGACGCCGGTCGAACCCGGCGCGTGGGCCAGCCACTTCTGCGCTTGCGCCTGCCACTCGGCCATGAGCTCGCTGGCGGGCAGCCGCGGCAGCACGTGCACGACCGATTTGCCGAAATCTTGTTGGCGCAGCCACTGCACTTGCCGCATGCCGGGCTTGCGCCGGGCATCGCCGCCGCCACGCGTCGCGGCCGTGGAAAGCCACTGGTTCGGCGCGCAGAGCGGTGAGCCGCTGCGATCGGACAGCAGCAGGCTGCTCTGGCATTCGTATGCGTCGCCGCCTTCGTTGGAGCGCAGGCCGACCTGCCCGCACAGCGCGAGCACGTGGTGGTCGCAGCCGGCCGCGATCTCGCTGCGGGCATGCACCATCAGGTCCTGCAGCACCGCCTTGTGGCCGATGTCCTCGTCGCCCGCGCTGCGCCAGAGGCGACGTGCGCTCTCAAAGCCGATCTGTGCGCCTGCGAGTGCGCCGGCGGCGGTCGCCAGTTCCTGCGCGTCGTGCGCCATGGCGCGGATGAGGTTCTGGTATTGCGCGCGAAGACGGTCGGCCTCGGCCTGCGCCTGGACGACCTGCGCCGACGGTGCGGCGCCTGCAGGCTCGTCCCGCATGTCCGCTTCCGCGGGCACGAACAGCGGGTTGTGCCGGCGCGGCTGGAAGACACTGTCCACCAGTTGCGCGCGATCGGCGAGCATGAGGTTCTCGGGCACCTTCTGGCCACTGGAGATGTAGTGCACGGGCAGGCGATGGCGAATCACCGTGTCGATCAGCGCACCCGGATGCGTGGCCTCGTCGACCTTGGTGAAGATGCAGCCCGCGAGTTCATTGCCGCCCCCGCCGTGGCGGTAGGCGTGCACCACCTCGTTGAGCGTGTCGCCATGGCTGGTCGCATTGAGCAACAGCAGGCGCTTGACCGGACGATGGCTGGTGCACAGCATCGCGATCTGGTCCGAGACGGCGCGGTCGCGCTGGCTCATGCCCACGGTGTCGATGAGCACCATGTGCTTGTCGCGCAGGTCCTGCAGCACCAGGTGCAGGTCGGCCGCGTCCTTCACGGCATACACGGGCACGTTGAGGATCTGACCATAGATGCGCAGTTGCTCATAGGCTCCGATCCGGTAACTGTCGGTCGTCACCAGCGCGAGCTTGTCCGCGCCGAAGCGCATCACGCAGCGGGCGGCGAGCTTGGCGGTGGTGGTGGTCTTGCCGACGCCGGTCGGACCCATCAGTGCGTACACGCCGCCCTGCGCGAGCAACGCGTCTTCGTCTTCATGCACCGGCACCGCGCGGATCAGCTCCGAGCGCGCGAAGGCCATGCCCTGCGCGTAGGTCTGGCCGGTGGGCAGCTTTTCCAGCAAGGCCTTGGACAGCTTCGCGCTGAAGCCGGCGCCGAGCAGCGTGCGCAACAGCCGCCCGCGCACGGGATCCTGGCGTTGCTTGTCGTTCCATACGACGCTGGCGAGTTGTTCCTCGATCATGCCGCGCATCGAATGCAGCTCGTTCAGCACCGTGTCGGTGTGGGCTGCCGGTTCTTGCGCCGGGGTCGCAAGGGGCTTCGCCGGAACGACCTGGCCGACCGGCGCTGCGAGCGCTGGGGGTGCGACAGGTTCGGCGCTCTTGAGCGCCTGCGTCACGTCGCCTTCGGCCATCGCCACGATCTCCACGCCATCGGCGAGAGCGCGGTTGGTCAGCACGATGGCTTCCGCTCCCAGGGCTTCCCGAACGAGGCGAAGGGCTTCGCGGCTGGTGGCCGCGACGAATCTGCGGGCCGTGGTCCGCACGTCTGTAGAAATGCTCAAACTCTTCCTCCAATGGTGGCGGTGATCTTGATGTTGCGAGAGTCAGGGATCTCCGCGTGGGAGAGCACCTTGAGTTGCGGCAGGCTGCGCCGCAGGAAGCGCGACAACAGCACGCGCAGCGCGTGCTGGACAACCAGCACGGGCGCGAGCCCCATCTGCTCCTGTCGCGCAATGGCGGCCTGTGTCTGGCGCAACAGGCTGTCGGCGAGCCCTGGCTCGATGCCGCTGCTGTTGGTCATGGCCTGCTGCAGCACGCTGTCGAGCGAGCCGTCGAGGCCGATGACCTGCAATTCGGTATCGCCCGGGAAGAGCTGCTGCGTGATCGCGCGGCCGAGGGCCAGGCGCGTCAGCGTGGTCAGTTCCGTGGCGTCCTTGAGGGTCGGCGCGTGCTCGGCCATCACGTCGAGGATGGTCCGCATGTCGCGGATCGACACCTCTTCGTCCAGCAGGTTCTGCAGCACCTTGTGCAGCGTGCTCAGCGTCACGATCTTGGGCACGAGGTCCTCGGTCAGCTTCGGCGCGGTCTTGGCGATCTGATCGAGCAGTTGCTGGACCTCCTGACGGCCGAGCAGTTCGGCCGCGTGCGTCTGGATCAAGTGATTCAGGTGTGTCGCCATCACCGTGCAGGCATCGACCACCGTGTAGCCGTAGATCTGCGCCTGCTGGCGCATGTTGCTGTCGATCCAGACGGCCGGCAGGCCGAAAGCCGGGTCCTGCGTCGGCGTGCCGGGCAAGGTGCCGGAGACTTGGCCGGGGTTGATGGCCATCCACTGGTTCGGGAAGGCCTCGCCGCGGCCGATCTCCACGCCCTTCAGGCTGATGACGTAGGTGTTCGGCTTGATTTCCAGGTTGTCGCGGATGTGCACCACTGGCACCAGGAAGCCGATGTCCTGCGCGATCTTCTTGCGGATGCTCTTGATGCGGCCCAGCAGTTCGCCCTGCTGCGACTGGTCCACCAACGGGATGAGGCGGTAGCCGACTTCCATGCCGAGCGGATCGACCAGCGCGATGTCGTCCCACGTCGCCTCGGCCATCTCGGCAGCGGGCACCGCCGCAGCTTGCGCGGCCGCCGCCTGCGCCGCTGCAGCCTGTTGCGGCTTGCGCTTGAGCAGGCCCCGTCCCAGCCACGCGAGGCCGCCTGCGATCAGCAGGAAGGCCAGGTTCGGCATGCCCGGGATCATGCCCATCAGGCCGATGATGCCGGCCGTCAGGAACAGGACCTGCGGGTTGGAGAAGAGCTGGCCCGTCAGCTGGCGGCCGACGTCCTCGTCTGTCGTCACGCGCGAGACGATCACACCGGCCGCCGTCGAGATCACCAGCGCCGGGATCTGAGCGACCAGGCCGTCGCCGATGGCGAGCAGCGTGTAGGTCTTGCCCGCTGTCGAGAAATCCAGCCCGTGCTGCACCACGCCGACCACCAGGCCGCCGATGATGTTGATGACCATGATCAGCAGGCCCGCGACCGCGTCGCCGCGCACGAACTTGCTGGCACCGTCCATGGAGCCGTAGAAGTCGGCTTCCTGCGCGACTTCGGTGCGGCGCTTGCGTGCGACGTCCTCGCCGATCAGGCCGGCGTTGAGGTCGGCGTCGATCGCCATCTGCTTGCCGGGCATCGCGTCAAGCATGAAGCGCGCACCGACCTCGGCGATGCGGCCCGCACCCTTGGTGATCACCATGAAGTTGATGAGCACCAGGATGATGAACACCATCACGCCCACCGCGAAGTTGCCGCCGACGAGGAAGTGCCCGAAGGCCTCGATCACCTTGCCGGCCGCATCCGGACCGGTGTGGCCGTGCATGAGCACCACGCGCGTGGAAGCCACGTTGAGCGAGAGGCGCAGCAAGGTCGAGAACAGCAGCACCGCGGGGAAGGCGGCGAAGTCCAGCGCCTTCATGGTGTACATGCTCACCAGCAGCACCATCACCGACATCGCGATGTTGAAGGTGAACAGCAGGTCCAGCAGGAAGGGCGGCAGCGGCAGCACCATCATGCTCAGGATCATGATGATGAGGATCGGACCCGCCAGTCCCTTGAACTGGTTGCCGGAGAACATTTGCGTCGGCAGACGCATCAGGCTTGCAAGGGAGTTCATGCGGACTTCAGGGAATATTCGAGCGCCTCGGGAATGGGCAGGTCCTTCGGCGTGCGCGGCTCATCACCGCCTTCGTCCTTCCAGCGCTTGAGCTGGTAGACCCACGCGAGTACCTCTGCCACCGCCGTGTAGAGGCCCGACGGGATCTCGTCGCCGAGCCGGGTGTGCTTGTAGAGCGCACGCGTGAGCGGCGGCGCTTCGAGAATGGCAACCTTGTTGGCCTCGGCGATCTCGCGAATGCGCTGCGCCACCAGGTCTGTGCCCTTGGCGACCACCCGCGGCGCCCGCATGTCGCTGTCGACGTACTTGAGCGCCACCGCGAAGTGAGTGGGGTTCGTCACCACGATGTCGGCCTTGGGGACCTCGGCCATCATCCGCCGCTTGGCCATCGCCTGCTGCTGGCGGCGGATCTGTGCCTTGATGTGTGGATCGCCTTCGCTTTCCTTGTGCTCCTGGCGCACATCCTCGCGCGACATGCGCAGCTTCTTGTAGTAGGTCCACAGTTGCCAGGGCACGTCGACGAGCGCCACCAGCAACAGCGCCGCAGCGATCGACGCGCAGTCGCGGCCGACGAGCATGATGGTCTGCGGCAGCGCGGCGCTCACGGGCAGCGCCATGAGCTGCATGATGCTTTCGAGATTGTTCGAGATGACGAGGTAGGCCACGCCGCCGATGAGCGCGGACTTGGCCAGCGCCTTGATCAGCTCGGCCAGCGACTGCGTGGAGAACATGCGCGCGACGCCCGCGAAGGGTTCGAGCTTGCCGAAGTTGGGCGACACGGCCTTGCCCGAGAAAAGCCAGCCGCCGAGCATCAGCGGCGCGACCACCGCGGCCACCAACATCATCGCGAAGAACGGCGCGATGGCCATGAGCGTCTGGAGCGCCATGGTGCCGGTCTGGGCCAGCATGTGGGACGGCTCGAACGCGGCAGCGCGCTCGAAGTGCAGACCGCGTCGCAGTGCGGCACTCAGGGTGCTTCCAAGGGACTGGGCCGTGAACCACAGACCGCCGAGGGCGGTGCCCAGCATCACCAGCGTGGTCAGCTCACGTGAGCGGGCCACGTTGCCTTCTTCGCGCGCCTTTTCAAGCCGTCGCTCAGAGGCGGGTTCCGTTTTCTCGAGATCGCTTTCCTCAGCCATTCATGCTCCAGGAGCATCGGCGAAGGACGCCTGCTCATGACTGATTATTGGATTCGGAGAGCCGGAGCAATCGGCCGATCAAGAGCGAGATCGCCCTCCTTCTCACCCAATAGGAGCGACTCGGCCTTCCTAGAAACCCAGGCTGGCGAGCAGGTCGTCCACCTGCGATTGATCCGTCACGGCCTCGGGGTTGCCCGGAACGATCTGCGGTCCATTCATCAGGTTGCTGCTGTTGATTTCCTGCCGCCTCTCGGCCGGCGAGTTGTCGATCAGCACCTGCAGCAGTTGCGTCTCGACCTCGTTGACCACTTCCATCATCTTCTTGATGACCTGGCCGGTCAGGTCCTGGAAATCCTGCGCCATGAGGATCTCCATCAGCTGCGTGTTGATGGCACCGGCCTTCTCGGGCACGTCCTTCAGGTAGCCGCGCGTGTCCATCACCAGTTCGCGCGCATGGTCCAACTCGATCGGGTTCGCGAACCATTCATCCCAGCGCCGGCTCAGGCCCTTGGCATCGCTCGCGAGGCCTTCCTGCAGCGGCTGCGCCACATCGACGGCGTTGAGCGCGCGATGCGCCGCGCGCTCGGTGGTCTCGGCAACGTAGTTCAGCCGGTCGCGCGCACCCGGGATCGCCTGGGCGGCCTTCTCGACCTGCTTGTCCAGGCCCAGTTCGCGCATGCCTTCGCGCAACTGGCGCGTCAGCTGCCCGATGCGGCCCAGCAACTGCTCGGCGGTGTTCCCCTGTTCGGCCTCGGCGGGTTGTTGGCTCATCGCATGCCCCCTACTTGTTGAGTTTCTCGAAGATCTTCGTGATCTTCTCTTCGAGCGTGGCCGCAGTGAAGGGCTTGACCACATAGCCGTTCGCGCCCGCTTGTGCCGCCGCCACGATGTTCTCCTTCTTGGCCTCGGCCGTCACCATCAGTACCGGCAGCTTGCTCAACTCGGGGTCGGCGCGGATGGTCTGCAGCATCTTCAGGCCGTCCATGTTGGGCATGTTCCAGTCCGAGACCACGAAGCCGAAGTTGCCGCCGCGCAGCTTCTCGATGCCGGCCGCGCCGTCCTCGGCCTCGTCGACGTTCAGGAACTCGAGTTCCTTCAGAAGGTTGCGCACGATACGGCGCATGGTCGGGAAGTCGTCCACAACCAAAATCTTGATGCTCTTGTCGATCACGATATCTCTCACTCCAAACAGTTCGTTCAAACTCGATTCGTCCGCGCACCGAAAGTGCGCAGATGGGCCAGCACGCGCCGGCTCATCTCTCCCAGCGGCGCCACCTCGTCGGCAGCGCCCAATGCAATCGCTTCCTTCGGCATGCCGAAGACCACGCAGCTCGCCTCGTCCTGCGCGAGCGTAAAGGCGCCGGCTTTCTTCATCCGCAGCAAGCCTTCGGCGCCATCCTTGCCCATGCCCGTGAGGATCATTCCGATGGCGTTCTTGCCGGCATGCCTGGCGGCCGAATCGAACAGCACGTCGATCGACGGACGATGCCGGTTGACCGGTGGCTCCTGGTCCAGGTGCGCGACATAGTTGGCCCCGCTGCGGGCGAGCGACAGATGGAATGCGCCGGGCGCGATGTACGCATAGCCCGGCAGCACGCGCTCGCCGTGCTCAGCTTCCTTTACCGTGATGCGGCAGAGGCCGTCGAGCCGCTGCGCGAATGACTTCGTGAAGCCTGCGGGCATGTGCTGCGCGATGAGGACCGCCGGGCAGTCCGGCGGCAAGGGGTGCAGAACCTCGCGGATGGCTTCGGTGCCGCCCGTGGACGCGCCGATGATGATGAGCTTCTCGGTGCTGAGCAGCGGGCTGCGCAGCAGCGCTTCCGGCGGCGCGTTCGCCGATGACTTTGCTGCGGCATTGCTGCGCGAGGGCAGCAGCCGGGCACCGAACGCCGTGCGGATCTTGCCGGCGATCAGCTCCGTGTAGTTGAGCAGGCCGTCGCGCACGCCCAGCCGGGGCTTCGTCACGAAGTCGATCGCGCCCAGCTCCAGCGCGCGCAATGCGATCTCGGAGCCGCGTTCGGTCAGCGAGGACACCATCACCACGGGCATGGGCCGCAGGCGCATGAGCTTCTCGAGGAACTCGAGGCCGTCCATGCGCGGCATCTCGACGTCGAGCGTCAGCACGTCGGGATTCGTGACCTTGATGAGGTCGCGCGCCACCAGCGGGTCGGCGGCGGTGCCGACCACCGTCATATCGGGCTGGCTGTTGATGATTTCGGTCATCACGCTGCGTATCAGCGCCGAATCGTCGACGCACAGCACCTTGATCTTGTTCGCGCTCACCGGCTTCCTTTGGTTCTGGCCGCGGGCATGGCGTCGCCGGCGGCGCTGCAGCCCGCCTGGGGCCCGGGGGTCGAGCGCCGGGTGGTGAGCTTGCGCAGCAGCTCGCCCTCCTCGCGCTGAATCACTTGCACATCGGCCTGGCCGCTCAGCTTGCGCACCACGGCCTTGCCGCTCGCCGGAATGAAGCACACGCGGCGCGCATGCTGGCCGCGCAAGTCCTGCGCCGCGACGCTGATGCGCTCGGCGCTCAGGTAGCGCAGGACGAAGTCGGCATTGCGGTCGCCGATGTTGAGCGTGGTCATGTTGGCCAGCACCGCGGCGCCGCCGAAGACCTTGGCCTGCAGCCGCTCGCGGCGCGCGCCAGAGCGGATCATTTCGCTGATGAGAACGTCCATTGCGTAGGCGCCGTAGCGCATCGACTCGGTCTGATCGCGCGGGGCGGCCTCGCCATCCTCGGGCAGCATGAAATGGTTCATGCCCGCGACGCCGTTGTCGATGTCGACGATGCAGGCGGCGACGCACGAGCCCAGCACCGTGGTCAGCACCGTGTCGGTCGTCGTGACGTAGTACTCCGACGGCAGCAGCTTGACCGCCATGCTGCCCACGTCGCGGTCGAAGTAGTGATGCTTCGCGACCGATCCCGGCACCGCGGCGTTCATGCCAACCCCTTGCCCGGGCTTCGCGACAGCTCGTACACCGTATGACCCAACGGCTTGAAGGTCTGGTTCACGAGCGACGCGTTCTCGGAGTGGCCGGCGAACAGCAGCCCGTTGGTCTTGAGCAGCGGCGCGAAGCGGTCCAGCACCTTCTTCTGCGTCGGCTTGTCGAAATAGATCATCACGTTGCGGCAGAAGATCGCGTCCACCGGCTCCTTGACCGACCACGAAGGGTCCAGCAGGTTGAGCCGCGAGAACTTCACCATGGCCGCGACCTCGGGCCGGATGCGCACCTTGCCGGCGTTCGAGCCCGTACCCTTGTTGAAGAAGCGGCGCAGCCGATCGGCGGATAGGCGGCCAACTTGCTCCGCGGTGAAAACGCCTGCCGAGGCTTTCGCTAGCACCGCCGTGTCGATGTCGGTCGCGATGATCCTGGCGGAACCGGCGCGATCGCCGAGCGCCTCGATCAGCGTCATGGCGATCGAATAGGGCTCCTCGCCCGTCGATGCGGCTGCGCACCAGACGGTGACCGGTTGCTGCGCCTTGCGCACGTGCTCGGCCAGCACCGGAAAGTGGTGGGCCTCGCGGAAGAACGAGGTCAGGTTGGTCGTCAGCGAGTTGATGAACGACTGCCACTCGTCGCCGTCATGGCGCGACTCCAGCAGTTCGAGATAGGTCGAGAATTCCGGCAGCCGCAGTTCGCGCAGACGTCGCGAGAGCCGGCTGTACACCATCTGCCGCTTCTGCTCGCCCAGCGCGATGCCGGCACGGCGGTGAATGAGCGTCCGGATTCTCGAGAAATCGCTGTCGGTGAAGAGGAATTCGGTATTCACGGCCAAGATCGAAGCATGGCTTTCAATGTACATAGGGAGACTCTTTGCCAATGCTTCGATCAACGGGACTAAAGGCTCGCATATCGCGCAGCGTGCTCAGTCGCCGATCTCGACCGCGCTGACTTCATGCGACCAGACCATGGCCGAGAGATGCGCCGCGTTCACTTGTTCGGCGCTGACGAACAGCGCCTCCGCGAAACGCCCCGCCTGGTCGGTGCCCGTCTCGCAGGCTTCCACCAGCGCAAGGAAGGGTGCGTAGACACCCTCGCGATGCAGGATCGCCTGCTGCACGGACTCGGCGAGCTGCACCTTGGCAAACACTTCCTGCATGGAGATGCCGAGCAGTTGGTCGACGAGCGAGAACATGCCCACCACGAAGAGGTTGTCGGCCTCGCTGGAGGGCAGCATGCCGTGGCCCATCAGCTCGACGAAGCGGCCGCGCATGATGGCCTTCTTCATCATGAACGGGGAGCTGGTCTTGTTGCTCGTGGCCAGCAGCAGCGACAACCAGCGGTACAGCGGCGAATAGCCCAGCATGGCCACCGCATGACGCAGCGAAGTGATCTCGACGCCAGCGCCGATCGCCGGCGAGTTGATGTGCCGAAGCAGGCGATAGGTCAGCGCAGCGTCGCGCTTGAGTGCCGATTCGATGGAGCGCACGTCCTCGTTGCGCTGGATCATCTGCATGAGCCGCACGATCAGCATGGACTCGGGTTGCAGCATGGCGGCGCCCTTCTCCACCGGCGGTGGCGGGTGGTCGCCGTCGACGAACACATCCACGTGGCGCGCGGCGCAGGCGTCGAAGTTGTCCCAGCCGTTCATGCGGGTCGCGATCAGCTGCACGCGCGGCTGTTCTGGCAGCCGATCATTGCGCACGCTGGCCACGAGGTCGCTGTCGCCGCTGCCCACGTCGAAGTGCGTGATGACCTCCAGCAGGGCCGGGTCGTGCGGCAGCGCCTCTGCATTGCACAGCATGAAGCCGAAGCCTTGCTCGCGAAGGAACAGCAGCATCGAACGCGTGTCCGCGTCCATCAGGTCGTCCAGGCCCATGCACAGCACGACGCTCTCCGGCGGCAGCGCCTGAAGCTCGCTCTGGAACAGCGTGTCGACCGTGACGTCGAGGAACAGCACGAGCCGCCCGAGCCGGGATCCCTTGCCGGAATTGAGATGCCTGGATACGCAGGAGAGCAGCGCCCTGGACTGCGCCGAAGCATCCGGCGCCTCAGGGCCGCCGCCCGCTGCACGCCAGGCCAACCTGTAGCCCCTGACACGCTTCTGCGCGTCCAGTTGCAAGGCGTAGGTCACGAAGCCGTTCGCGCCGCGGGGCTCCGGAGGCTGGTATGCCGGCACCCGCGTCTCGATCATGGGCTCGGTACGTTCGCCGCGCTCTGCCGCCACGGGTTCGCTGGTCGTTCCCTGGCGCCTGAAAAAGTCAAACCGCATTGCAAATGTCTCCGTCTGAATTGGTAACCATCACCCCGTCGCTGCAGGATGTACGGGGCATTGCCTGGTGAGAGCGTTTCAGGCCGCGATCGGGTCCCTGCGCGATGCGCCGGCCAGGGCCGCGCTGCTCGCGGCCTGCGCGCGCTGGATGCGGGGCATGGCGCCGACGTCGATGATGAAAGCTACGCTGCCATCGCCGAGGATCGTGGCCGCCGAGATGCCGGGCACCTTGCGGTAGTTGGTCTCCAGGTTCTTCACGACGACCTGGTGCTGGCCGAGCAGTTCGTCGACCAACAGCGCGAAGCGCGTGTCGTCGGCCTGGACGATCACGAGGATGCCCTGCGTGGGATTGACCTGCGCGCCCGACACGTCGAAGACGCGGTGCAGCTCGATCAGCGGCAGGTATTCGCCGCGCACCTTGATGACATGGCCGTCGCTGGTGATCGAATGCAGATGCTCCGGCAGCGGCTGCAGCGACTCGATCACGTAGCTCAGCGGCAGGATGTAGGCCTCGCTGCCGACCTTGACGGACATGCCGTTGAGGATCGCCAGCGTCAACGGCAGCACGATGCGGGTCGTGGTGCCATGGCCGCCGCGCGACTGGATCTCCACGTGGCCGCCCATCTCCTGGATGTTGCGCTTGACCACGTCCATGCCGACGCCGCGCCCGGAGATGTCGGTGACCTGCTCCGCGGTCGAGAAGCCCGGCGCGAAGATGAGCTGCCACACCTCGTCGTCCGGCATCGACTCGCTCACGTTGAGGCCCTGCTGCATGGCCTTGGCGAGGATCTTCTCGCGGTTCAGGCCCGCGCCGTCGTCGCTCACCTCGATCACGATGTTGCCGCCGTGGTGCTGCGCGGACAACAGCAGCTGGCCGGTCGCTTCCTTGCCCTTCGCGAGGCGGATCTCCGGCGTCTCGATGCCATGGTCGAGGCTGTTGCGCACCAGGTGGGTCAGCGGGTCGACGATGCGCTCTATCAATCCCTTGTCTAGTTCGGTTTCCTTGCCGAAGGTGTCGAGACGCACCTGCTTTCCCAACTTGGCGCTGACGTCGCGGATCACGCGCGGGAAGCGGCTGAACACATAGTCCATCGGCATCATGCGGATCGACATGACCGATTCCTGCAGGTCGCGTGCGTTGCGCTCCAGATGGCCCAGGCCGCTGAGGAAACGCTCGTAGGCCACCGGGTCGAGCATGGTCGCCGCCTGAGTGAGCATGGATTGGGTGATGACCAGTTCGCCTACCAGGTTGATGAGCTGGTCGACCTTCTCGACGTCCACGCGGATCGAGCTCGATTCCTTCGCACCCGGCGCTGCGGCGGCGGGGGATGCGGCCGAGACTTGCGGCTTGCCGGCCGCCTCGACGGGAGCGCCCACCGCAGGTGCCGGTACCGGCGCGGCCGGCGCGGCGGCAGCTTCGGCGGGCGCCGCTTCTGCGGATTCGCGCGTGATGTCGATCTGCGACTCGTCGATGACGAAGCAGCACACCGCGATGATGGCGTCCGGTTCGCAGGTCGTTTCGAGCACCACGGTCAACAGATCGTTGCTGCGCGTGCGCGAGAGGATCTTGCCGAGGTTGCCGAGTTCGTCGGCGAGCAGGTTGCACTCGCTGTCCGACAGGCGCGAGAAGCGAATCCGCAACGCACCCTGCCCGCTTGCTGCTGCAGCCACTGGCGCAGGCGCCGCCACCATCACGGGGGCTGGCGCTGGCGCCGATGCGGGTACGGACGCACCGTCGCCGTTCTCGAGCGCGAGTTGTTGAAGCACCGCACAGATGTGCGCGACTCGTTCAGGCTCGGGTTCTTTGCCAGCCTGATAGGCAGTGAGTTGTTCTTGCAAGGCGTCCTTCGTTTCCAGAAAGGCATCGATCATCGGACCGCTCAGGCTCAACTGGCCATGACGCGCCCGATCCAAAAGGGTCTCCAGCAGGTGGGTCGTTTCCGTCAATGCGGTGAAGCCGAAAGTGGCCGCCCCGCCCTTGATCGAATGGGCCGCGCGAAAGATGGCGTTGAGCTGCTCGCTGTCCGGCGACTCGACATCGAGTTCGAGGAGCAGTTGCTCCATCTGCGCCAGAAGCTCGATGGCTTCGACGAAGAATGCTTGGGAAAACTGACTGAGGTCCATCTTCTTGTGGTCTCGCTGTTACTGCGTCGGCGCCGATGATTTGAATGAGATCAACTTCACGTTGCTGCCGCTTGCGGATGCGGGGAGCGACGCGCCGACCCGGGTGCTGGGCGCGGCAGCCGCGCCGCTGTTCTCTCTCTCGATGCGCTCCTGAGTCTGGCGGTTGAGCAGGATGATGCTGATGCGGCGATTGATCGGGTTGCGTGGATCGGCGTTGTCCAGGTGCATGCTGTCGGCCAGGCCGACGACGCGCAGCACCTTGGCCTCGGTCATGCCGCCCATCACCAGTTCGCGGCGCGAAGCGTTCGCACGGTCGGCGGAGAGTTCCCAGTTGCCGTACGCCTTGTCGCCATTGGTGTAGACGTGTGCGTCGGTGTGGCCCGACAGGGTGATCCGGTTCGGCAGATCGTTGAGCGTGGGCGCGAGTTCGCGCAGGATGGCGCGCATGTGCGGAACGACCTTCGCGCTGGCGAGGTCGAACATCGGACGCTTGTCGCTGTCGACGATCTGGAGGCGCAGGCCTTCGGTGGTGATGTCGATCAGGATCTGCGAGCGGAACTGCTTGAAGACCGGGCTGTTCTCGATGAGTTCGTCCAGGCGCTTCTTCATGTCGGCGAGGCGCGCGGCATCCGCCATTTCTTCGCGCTCCGCCTCGGACAGCTTCTCTTCGCCTTCGACCTGCATGGGGTCGGGCCCGCCACCGGGGATCACGCTCGAACTCAGGCTGCTCTTTTCGCCGCCGTGCAGCGCAACCTTCAACGGCATCCGGAAATGCTCGGCGATGCCTTCACGCTGCTTGGGCGTCGAGATGGACAGGAGCCACATCACGAGGAAGAACGCCATCATGGCCGTCATGAAGTCGGCATAGGCGATCTTCCAGCCGCCACCGTGGTGCCCGCTGCCATCCCCGGCGACGCGCTTGACGATGACGCGATGCTTCTCAGCGCTCATGCTTCGTCCCCCGCGCTCAGCGCGCCTTGACTTCCCGAACGTGGTCATCCAGTTCGGTGAAGCTGGGACGCTCGGTCGAGAAGAGCACCTTTCGGCCGAACTCCACGGCCAGTTGGGGCGCATAGCCGTTGAGGCTTGCGAGCAACGTGACCTTGGCGCACTGATAGACCTTCATGCCCTCTTCCACCTTCTGCTCGATGACGGTCGACAACGGCGTCACGAAACCATAGGCCAGCAGCACGCCCAGGAAAGTGCCCACCATCGCGTGCGCGATCAGTGCGCCCATTTCCGAGGGTGGCAGATTGGCCGAGCCCAGCGCGTGGACCACGCCCATCACCGCCGCCACGATGCCCAGCGCGGGCAGTGCATCGGCCACGCGTGCGAGGCTGTGCGACGGGATCTCGGCCTCGTGGCGGATGGTCTCGATCTCGTGGTCCATCAGCGCCTCGATCTCGAAGGCGTCGGTGTTGCCGCTGACGACCAGGCGCAGGTAGTCGCAGAGAAACTCCATCACGCCGGCGTCGGCCATGATGGTTGGATAGCGGCTGAATATTTCGCTTTCGGCCGGGTTCTCGACGTCGGACTCCAGCCTCATCATTCCCTCCTTGCGCGCCTTGGCCAGGAGTTCGTACAGAAGCGCCAGCAGGTCCATGTAGAGCTGCCGGTTGTGCTTGGACGAGCGCAGCAGGAGCGGCAGTTCCTTGATCGTCGCCTTGATCGTCTTGCCGTTGTTCCCCGCGATGAAGGCGCCCAGCGCGGAGCCTCCGATCATCAGCAACTCCACCGGCTGGAACAGGACGCCGAAATGACCACCCATGAGGCCATAGCCCCCGAACACGGCACCCACCACCACAAGATATCCAACCAGCACTAGCACGCGCGTCCCCCTTTGCCCTCAGGCGTCACATCAAGAAATTAGCGAATCGAGACAATCTGCCGTGGTCAATGAATTCCGCTCGCGCCCAACGCTGAATGCGCGGACAAGCCCGGATCCCGGGCGACCCGCGGGGCCTTGACCGCTTCGTCGCTCGCCTTCGGGGCGCGCGCCTTGCCCGCGCGGGAGGGCGGCCGGCACAGCACGCACACATAACCGTGCTGATGGTCGTGCGCGTGAGCGACAAAATGGCCTCCGCAACGGCTGCAGGTACTCAGTTGCAGCATGTCGCTGTCGAAAAACCGGACCATCGTGTAGGCGCGTGTGAAATCGAGCACGATTTCGCCGCCGTGGGCCGAGATCTGTTCGGAATAGAGGCGGTAGGCCTTGATCAGCGCCTGCAATTCGGGCTCATTGGCCTCGCGCAGCATGAACCGGTACATGTTGTAGAACATCGACGAATGGATGTTGGCCAGCCACGTCATGTACCAGTCGGTCGAAAACGGCAACAGTCCCTTGGGTGGTGAAACGCCTTTCAATTCCTTGTAAAGGCGGATCAGCCGCTCCCGGCTCAATCCGACTTCGGCTTCCAGGAATTGCAACCGGGCGCCGAGCTCGATCAATTCGACCGCGAGTTGAACCTGCCGGACCTCCCCGAGCACACTTTTGACAGTCATGCCACGGCTTCCGCATCACGGGTCTGGCGTGCCGCCATCAGGATCGACATGTGCGCCTGCTGCAGCGCGGTGTCCTTGCCTTCGCCGAACACCGCGAACATCGGGTGGTCTTCGAGGCGAAAGCTGCACAGCAAGAAGTTGGACGTCGCCAGCTTGACGATCTGCGTCAGGGACATGTTGGCGAGCAGATCGGCGAGCTCGCGGCCCACGCCGAGGCGATACATCGCGGCGGCGCGGTCCTGCTTCGCCAGCTTCTGCGCGAGCAGCATGTAGGCCAGGTTGATGTCACCGATCTCCTTCGAGACGTCACCACCACCGCCCGCATCGCCATTGTTTTCGATTTCCACTCTGAACCCCAATCTAAAAATGTGCAGTTCACGCACAAATGAAACACTGAAAAATGCGATTCACATTTTTCACAAACCCGGATTTATCGATCAGCGGAGAAATTAATTCGGTGTTTAATTAGAAATCGTTCCATCCGGAAATACAGATTCAATAACAATTCCACCGATCACAGGGCAATTTATTGCTTGAACTCCAATTCATCCGGACATCGTGAGGTCCACATGATGGTGCGCGGCAATCGGGCCCGGTACTCCATTCAATCAGGGTTGAAGTCTATACACAATTTTTAACAACTTGTTCAGACTCACACGGCGACGTTCCGAAAAGTGAGACTTATCTGACATCTCCTGGAAAACAGTCTAAAAAGCAACCAAATTAGTTACAGGGGAAAAAGGCGACACCGTTTAATTGTGATGATTTAAAAAGTACTAATCCAGCGACTGAATCAGAAAGCATTCATCGCGTGGAAAAACTAAATGAATATTCATTGACAATGAAACGAAATAGTTCATTCCATTGCCGCGGCGTGAAATTTTTCATGGACGCGCTTCCAAGTGGGCGCGGCTTTCGAGCCCGTGGATCCAGGCCATGACCTCGGCCACGGCGCGGTAAAGCTGCGGCGGGATCTGCTGGTCGAGGTTGACCTGCATGAGCAACTTGACGAGGTCGGCGGACGCATGGACGTAGAGCCCGTTCTCCCTCGCCTCGCGCATGATCGACTCGGCCACGACGCCGTAGCCCTTGGCCACGACCACCGGCGCCCGGTCCTTGTCCGCATGCGAAAGCGCCACAGCGCTTTGCCGCTCGTCCATGGGCGTGCTCACGATCCCCGCTCCGCCAAGGCCTTCGGCGCCACCTGCAAGTCCTGCATCCGGAAGCCGGCGGCCTCCAGCCGATTGATCAGTGCGTCGCCATCGGCGCGCAATGCCGTCACCGTTCCAGGCTCGCTGGCGGCCAGCCTGGCGTGCAGGCCGGGGCCCGCGAGGCTGAGGCGCAGATCCACGTCGCCCAGCCGGGGCAGGCTCATCGAGACGGTGGTTGACCAGCGCCTCGGGTTGTCGTCGCCGGACGCTTCGTCCGACGGGCCGGCGGCTTCCTTCTCGACCGTCCAGTTCATCGCAACGCCGGGCCAGGCCTCGCCGCTCCAGCGAAAGACCGCCGTCGCCAGCAGGTCGAGTTGCTGGTGCACGATCGCCACCGCATGCGGATGTATCACTTCGGCAGGTTGCGCGGGTGTCGCTGAACTCGAAGCGACCGCGGCGGCGCCGTGCCGGACTGCGATCGCTTCATCTACTTTCTGCGTTGACGGGTGCAGGGCAGCCGGCGTCGGCGCCTCGCCCCACCGGTAGGCGGCCTGCACACGAGCGGCATCGGGCGGCAGATCCGGATCAGTGGCAGGGGGTGCGGCGGCTCGCGACGACAACGGGTCATTCCGGTTCGGGCCAGCCTGCGCGGCCGTCACCGGCAACACGGTCTTCGTTGCGGTCGGCTGCGCGGCTTCAGCCGATGCGGCAGCCAGGGCCATCGCCTGCCGTGCAGGCGGCGTCGCCCAGCGCGCCTGAGGCTCCTGCGCCAGTTGCGCCAGCGTGCGCGTGCCACTCGCGAACTCGGCCAGGTGCGACTCATAGAAGAGTCCGCTGTCGGACACCGTCTGCGCCAGCGCGCCCGCCAGCACCGCAGCCGACGCGGGCTGGGGCGACGGCCACGCAGGCGCAACGCCCCGCACCGGGCCCGCATCGCCATGAAGATCCGACAGCACCGCGCTGATGACGCGTGCCGCCACCGACAACTCGGCCTCGGCGGATGGACGCGCGCCCGAGGCAAGCGGAGCGTCCGAAGGTCCGACGGGAATCAGCCGGTCGAGTGCGGCATGGGAGAGCAGGCGAACATCGTTCTCGACCTTCTGCACCTGCAACACCGGTCCGGGCGCATCGACTTCGGTCTCGCCCTTGATGGCGAGCACGTCCAGCCGCGGCGAAACCTTCGCGGCCAGCAGGTTGTCGATCAATCCGGACAGTCCGATCACGGCGAACTCGTGCGCTTTAGTGCGGGGGCCCGTAGGCGCGGTCGAGGCTGCGCTGCTGGCTCAGAAGCGACATGCGCGCAATCAATTGCTCGATCTGCGGCTTGACCAGTCCGCACACCTCGTCCTGGTCGGCGCGGATGCGCTCGATCAGGCGACGTGTCTCCTCGAACTGCGCCGGGTCCAGCGCTTCGAGCGGCTGAATCACTTTCAGACGCTCGACCAATGCCGAGCATTGGGCTTCCAGTTCAGGAAGCCGCGCCCAGTCCTTTGCGCGCGCCAGTTCGGCCATGAGCGCGACGCGCGCGGCCAACTGGTCGTAGCAGTGAACGACTTCGCTCGTGGTTGCCATGTTGTCTCTTCTGGTTGTCGTGTTCATCACGCGTGTCTCAGGCGCGCGGTGCGCTGGCGTCGATCTCGCGCCAGGCTGAAGCGATGTTGTCGAGAAGGCCATCGGCTTCGTCCAGCGCCTGCGCGTCGTTGCGCAGGTTGGCGAACAGAAGCCTTTGGATGATGTAGTCGTAGAGGGCGGTCAGGTTGCTCACCAGCTCTTCGCCGGCAGGCCCGGCCGCCTTCGCATCGAGGGCGGCCTTCAGGCCGCTGTCGACGATGCCGATGGTCTTGGAGATCGCATTGCCCTTGGCCACGATCTCCCCGGCCGCCATGTGATGGCGCGCCATGCCGATCGAGGTCCTGGCACCATCGAACAACATGCAGATGAGTTGGTGCGGCGAAGCGCTCATCGCGCTCGTTTCCACGCCCACGCGCGCATAGGCGCCGGCGCCGGTTCTGAAGGTGTGAGGTGTGTACATCGATGGCTCCGGGTGGTGATGAATCAGTCGCTGCTGCTCATCGCATCGAACTGCTGCGTCAGGTACTTCATGGTGTTGTTCATGCTGCTCACCAGCAGGTCGAGCTGCGTGAACTGGGCGCGATAGCGATCGACCGTGGCCGTCACGTGGTCCTGCATCTTGGTGTACTGCTCATCGAGCTGCTTCAGCGTGGCGTTCACGCCGTCGGTCGCGGCCTGCAGCGCGCCATGCGTGGAGGTGAGGTCATCTACCAGTGCGCTCAGTTGCTTGCCATAGCCCGCTGTGCTGCCTTCACCGCTCGCGAACAGCTTCGAAACACCGTCCAGCTTGTTGTTCAGTGCGGCGGAAAGCTTGTCCGAGTCCATCGACAAGGTTCCGTCCTTCTGGAGCGAGACGCCGATTTCCGACAGAACCTTCATATCGTCCGGGCCACCGGATTGCGGCGTGTTGAGGGCTTGGCGAATGCGAGTCTGCAAATTGCGCAAGGTCGCATCGCCGAGCAGCGCGGCACCCTGCTTCTTGTCCGCGTCGTAGGCGGTGAGCGACTTCGCCGTGTTCTGCAGGCTGTTGTAGGCCTTCACGAAATCGCCGATGGCCGACAGCACGGAGGCCGTGTCCTTCTGCATGGACAGCTTGCTCGTCCCGATCTTGAGAAGGTTCAAGGTGGTGCCTTGAATGGCTTCCTTGACGACGTTGGACGTGCTGCTGATGTCGATGCCGTTGACCGTCAGCTTGGCGTTCTGCGCCGCGACGCTCTGCCGCAGGTTCTGCGTGGCGGTGGGATCGTTTCCAAGCAGGCTCTGGAGGGCCGCGTCGCCCGTCACGGAGATGCTCATGCTCGACGTCTCGCCGGTCTGCGTGGAGGTCAGCACGAGGCGGTTGGGCGTCGCGCTGCCGTCGTTGACGATGCTCGCGCTCACGCCGGCCTTGGACGAGTTGATCGCGTCGCGGATGCCTTCGAGCGTGTTGTTGGACGCATCGATCGTGATCGGCAAGGCCGTGCGCGTGGCGTCCGCCGTGAAGCCGGCGCCGGGGTTGTAGGTGCCCGTTGCGGGATCCAGCGTCCCGCCAGTGATGGTGCCGAATTCGATCTTCACGGTGCCCGTTCCGATCGCCGTCTTGGCGCTGGCCTGGCCCGCGGAGACCAGCGACTGCGACTGCGCAAGCCGGGTCACGTCGATGGCGTAGTCGCCTGCGACCGCCGTGCCGGTCGCGACCACCGACAGGACGTCCGTCGCGCTGACGTTTCCCTTCACTCCCTGGAAGAGCGCCGGGTTGGACAACTTGGTCGCCGCCGCCTGCAGCGACGTGAGCGAGTTCTTGAGCGTGCCGTAGGCGGAGAGCTTGGTCGTGAAGCTCACCTGCTGGCTCTGCAGGTTCACGAGTGGCTGGCTTTCAGCCGTCTGCAGTTGGGTCAGCAGGGTGCTGAGGTCAAGATTGGAGCCAACGCCTAGGCTGCTGATCGATGCCATTTGTTCTTTCCTGGAAAACGGGTCATGGAGGTGCGGTGGATCGACAGGTTCCGACTCCTGGTTGTGTTCGCTGTCCTCTGCGGCCTGGATGCCTGGCCGCAGAGGACAGCGCAGGCGCCCACGGGCTTTCACCCGATGGCCTGCGCGGGCTCGAGACCCTCCGCCGCGGGAGTGGCCTCGGACCCGTTCCTGGTTTAACGCAGGAGGGAGAGCACGCCTTGCGTGGTCTGGTTGGCTTGGGCCAGCACCGAGGTACCAGCCTGTTGCAGGATCTGCGCGCGGGTCATGTTCGACACTTCCGTTGCGTAGTCGGCGTCTTCGATGCGCGAACGCGACGACGACAGGTTGGTGATGGACGTGCCGAGGTTGGTGATCACCGAGTCGAAACGGTTTTGCACCGCACCGAGCGAGCTGCGCAGGTCGTCGACCTTCTTCAGGGCGGCGTCGATGGCAGCCAGGGGGCTGGAGGTCGTGCCGGTCTGCAGGCTGGCGGCGGTGATCTTCGACGTGTCGACCGTGAAGTCAGCGGACGTGCCCGAGCTGGTGTCGGCCGATTGCGGGTCGAGGGCGACGTAGCGGTAAATCGTGCCGCCGCTGACGGCGTCCTTGAAGCCCTGGTTTTGCAGCGCGGATTCGGCAGCTGCATCAGCCACGCTGATCTCGACCTGGGCGTACATGCCACCCTTGCCGTCCACGACCACGTTGCCCGAAAGAACCACCTCGCCAGCAGCCAGGCCCAGCTTGGTGGACAGGTCGTCGGTGACAGCCTCAGTCACGGAGTCGCCGGCGATGCCGGTCGTGGCGCCGTAGGCCTTCTGGTAGTCAGCGGTCGTTGCGATTGCAGCGGAAGAGTCGGTCGAGCCGTCGAACGTGAAGGCAGCGGTTGCAGTCGGACCGGCGACATTGAAGCCGTCCATGCCGAGGGTCTTCGAGCTGATTTCCTTCAGGGCAATGTCGATGGTCTCGCCGTCGTTCGCGCCGACTTGCACGGTCAGGGTCTTGGCGGCCGAGGACAGAACCTTCACGCCGTTGAAGTCGGTTTGGGCCGACGTACGGTCGATTTCGGAGAGACGCTGCTTGATTTCGTCCTGGATCGACGTCAGGTCGGAGGCCGAGTTGGAGCCGTTCGCGGCTTGCACCGACAGTTCGCGAATGCGTTGCAGGTTGTTGTTGACTTCGCTCAACGCGCCTTCCGTCGTCTGGGCGAGCGAGATGCCGTCGTTGGCATTGCGCTGGGCTTGCGTCAGGCCCTTGATGTTGGCCGTGAAGCGGTTGGCAATGGCCTGACCAGCGGCGTCGTCCTTGGCGCTGTTGATGCGCAGGCCGGAAGACAGCCGTTGAATCGCGGTGTTCAGCGACGATTGCGACTTGTTGAGGTTGTTCTGCGTGAGCAGCGAGAGACTGTTGGTGTTGATGACTTGCGCCATGCTCGACTCCTGGTTGACAAAGGTTGTGGACTTCCGGCCTCTGGCCGTAACGCTGGACCCGGACTCTCCGTGAGACTCAAGCCATCGTTGGACTAGTTATCGGCAACGCTTTTCAAACCTTTAGGGCGGGGAACAAAAAACCCGGAACACCACGGAACCGGCTTTGCCGGGCCGAAGGTGTTGCCCCCGGTCGGGGATAGGCGAAGCGACACGAAGTGCGCGAAGCCTGGGGGCGAGTCCCATGTCAGGCCGGCAGGTTCATGACCTCTTGATATGCAGACACCAGGCGATTGCGGACTTGCAACCCGGTCTGGAAAGCCACATTGGCCTTCTGCAAATCCACCATCACGTCGTTGAGCGCGATCCCCGGCTTGCCGAGTTCGAAGTCTTCGGCCTGCGCATAGGACCTGGTCTGCGCGGTGCTGACGTTGTCCAGCGAACGCTTGAGCTCGGCCGCGAAGCCGCCCGTCTCGGCGGCAGCGGCCTGCGTGGGAGCGAATCCGGTCTGGAGCGCGGTAACCCGCATCTGCTGCAGGACGGACTCGATGGCGGCAATCGACATGAGGGACTCTCTTCTCTTGTGAACTTAGGGGTTGCTAAGGAAGCGCGCAGGCGCTCCGTCGTCCTTTCAGCGTACCAAGGGAAGACCCCGATTCAAGCCGTCAACAGACGGCAAAACCCCCCGCTGTTCGGCCCATCGAATCCGGGGTGGCTGCTGACAATCAACCGCGAAACGACAAGTCCGCTGACGACTTCAACGGCCTCTGGCATGACCCCTGATCAACGAATTCCCTCCTTCCACATGACAACGGGCCGCTCCCGCGCACCGGCCATGGCGAGGGCTTGCGCATGAGTTCTGCCGCTGCGCCCGCGAGCGCCGCGCCGACGGCGCCTTCGCTCTCCCCGCTCCTCGAACGCCTGCGTGCGCAGCCGAAGCTGCCGCTGATCATCGGAGCCGCCACGCTCGTGGCGGCCGCGGCGGCCTTCACGCTTTGGAACCGCGGCCCGGACTACAAGGTGCTCTACACCAACGTGTCGGACCGCGACGGCGGCGCGATCATCGCGTCGCTCCAGCAGATGAACGTGCCCTACAAGTTCGCCGATGGCGGCGGCGCGATCCTTGTCGCCGGCGACAAGGTGCCCGAAGTGCGCCTCAAGCTCGCAGCTCAGGGCCTGCCCAAGGCGGGCGGGGTGGGCTTCGAGCTGATGGACAACCAGAAGTTCGGCACCAGCCAGTTCGCCGAACAGGTCAACTACCAGCGCGCTCTTGAAGGCGAGCTCGCGCGCTCGATCGAATCCATCGGCACGGTCGAATCGGCACGGGTCCACCTGGCCCTGCCGAAGCCGTCGCTGTTCGTGCGTGAACAGAAGAAGCCTTCCGCCTCGGTGGTGCTGACGCTGGCGCGGGGCCGCAGCATCGACGAAGGCGCGGTCAGCGCGATCGTCCACATGATCTCCAGCAGCGTGCCGGAGCTCGACCCCAAAAGCGTGACGGTGGTCGACCAGCGCGGCAACCTGCTCTCGGCAGCCAACAGCGGCGCGCGCGGGCTGGACGTGAGCCAGCTCAAATATGTCCAGGAGATCGAGCAGGGCTACATCCGCCGCATCGAGACCATCCTGCAGCCCATCGTGGGCGCGAACAATGTGCGGGCCCAGGTGGCGGCGGACATCGACTTCTCGGTGATCGAGCGCACCGACGAAAAGTACAGCCCCAACCAGGGGCCCGGCCAGGCCGCAGTCCGCAGCCTGCAGTCGAGCGAATCGAACCAGCACGGCGGCATGCCGCCGGGCGGCGTTCCGGGTGCGCTGACGAACCAGCCGCCGGTCAATCCGACCGCGCCGATCACCGCGCCCAAGCCCCCCGCCCCGCCGGCGTCGGGCACCCCGGGCGCGGCCGCCAATGCCCCCGCCAATGCCGCCACGAACGCCAATACAACCGGCACCTCCTCCAGCACCTCGGCCCCGACCGGCCCCGGCAGCTCGCGCAAGGACGTGACAACCAACTACGAACTCGACCGGTCGATCCGTCACGTGCAGCAAGGCGCGGGTGCGATCAAGCGCCTGTCGGTTGCCGTGGTCGTGAACTACAAGGATGCCGCCGACGGCTCCGGCAAGACCACCACGCGCGCCCTGACGCCGGTCGAGATCGACCAGATCCGGAATCTGTCCAAGGAAGCCATGGGCTTCAGCCAGGACCGGGGCGATTCGCTCAACGTCGTCAACAGCGCCTTCGCCGAAGACCGCGAAGCGCCGGCAGCCGAAGTTCCGTTCTGGCGCGACCGCGAGAACATCGAGCTCGGCAAGACGATCGGCCAGTACCTGCTGCTCGCCTTCCTCGCGCTCTTCGCCTGGTTCGCGGTGCTGCGGCCCCTGCTTCGCAAGCACCTCGCACCGCCACCCGCGCCCGTCGCGGAGACCCCGCCGCAGGAAGCCGCCGCCAGCGAACCCGCGCTGGACGAGGAGCCCCGGCTTTCGCCGGAAGAAGCCCTGCGCCAGCGCGAAGCACTCCGCCACAAGGCCGACATGGAATACGCCCATCAGCTCGCAGCCCAGGATCCCAAGCTGGTCGCCATGCTGATTCAACACTGGATGAACGCCAATGATCAGTGAACTCGGAACCCGCAAGAGCGCCATCTTGTTGATGGCACTGGGCGAGGACCGTGCAGCGGCCGCGCTGCACCTCCTGCCGACCGCCGAAGTGCAGACGCTCGGCCTCGCGATGGCGAAGCTGAGCTCGGTCTCCAAGGATGAACTCGCCACGGTGCTGGCCGAGTTCCGCGAGGAGACCGAACAGCTCTCCGCGCTGCACCTGGGCTCCAGCAGCTACATCCGTGCGGTGCTGAGGAAGGCGCTCGGCGACGACCGCGCCAGCAATCTGCTCGAGGACATCCTGCAGGCCGACGAGCCGCACAGCGGCATCGAGCGCCTCAACCAGCTCGAAGCCGGCGAAGTGGCGGAACTCATCCGCGACGAGCATCCGCAGATCCTCGCCACGGTGCTCATCCACCTGGACCGCATGAAGGCATCGGAAGTGCTCGAGAAGCTGCCGGCGCGCCTGCGTCACGACGTGATCATGCGCGTGGCCACCTTCGGCGGCGTGCAGCCATCGGCCCTGAACGAGCTGACCGACGTGCTCACCGAGATGCTCTCGGGCCAGGGCCTGAAGCGCAGCCGCCTGGGCGGTGTGCGGACGGCGGCGGAGATCGTCAACCTGATGAGCAGCTCGCAGGAAGAGGAAGCGATCGCCCATGTCCGGTCGGTCGACGAGGCCCTGGCGCAGCGCATCGTCGACGAGATGTTCGTGTTCGAGAACCTCCTGAGCCTGGAGGACCGCAGCATCCAGCGCCTGCTCAAGGACATCGAGTCGGACTCGCTCATCATCGCGCTCAAGGGCTCGCCGCAGGAGCTGCGCGACAAGTTCCTCAACAACATGTCGCAACGCGCCGCCGAAACGCTGCGCGAGGACATGGAGCTCAGCGGTCCGGTGCGCGTGTCGCAGGTCGAGGCCGAACAGAAGGCCATCCTGCAGGTCGCACGCCGACTGGCCGAGGCCGGCGAAATCGTGATTGCAGCGCCGGGCACCGATGACTTTGTCTAAGCATCCCCCCTCCCCCGGCGGCACGCTCTCGCGCCTGGCTTCGGCCTATGCGGCCGCCGCGACGCCGGCCGTGTCCGCGCGGCCGGCAAAGCCGGTGCTGTCCGCGTGGCAGCGCTGGGAAATGGACACGCTGAACGAGCCCGAAGCGCCGGCACACCACCGCCAGGCGACGCCGGTCGAGGTGCCGCCGTCTACCGCCCTCGTCCATGCCGCGGAGCTCGCACGCCTGCGTCGCGAAGCGCGCACCGCCGGCGACGTCGAGGGGCGCTGCGAAGGCCATGCCAAGGGTCACGCCGAAGGATTTGCGGAAGGCCGCGCCGAAGGGCTGGCCGCAGGCCTTGCAGCCGCCAGCGCGCATGCCGAACAGCTCAAGGCGCTGTCCGCCAGCCTGCCCGACGCCCTGCGCCGCGCGGAAAGCGAGTTGGCCGACGCCATCCTGACGCTGTCGCTCGACGTTGCGCGCCAGGTCGTTCACCGCACCTTGCGCGCCGAGCCCGAGTGGATCCTTCCGTTGGTGCAGGGGCTGCTACATACCGAGCCCGCGCTGCAAGGCGAACCTCGCCTGCTGCTGCATCCGGACGACGTGGCGCTGGTCAAGAACAGCCTCGGCAACGAGTTGCAGATCGCCGGATGGCAGGTGCGCGCCGACGACACGATCACCCGTGGCGGATGCCGCGTGCAGTCCGCAAATGGCGAGATGGATGCCAGTCTGGAGACACGCTGGAAGAGCGTGGGCGCAGCACTGCACCGCGATGCCGACGCCCAAGGGATCTGAACCGATGCCAGTCGATACCGAGCCCGCCGCGGCCAACCCCCACCTGCAGTCGTGGCTGCGCACCCTGGAGCAGGCGCGCAGTGACGTGAGCCGCAGCGTCATGACCACGCAATCAGGCCGCCTCACGCGTGCCGTCGGCCTCGTGCTCGAAGCGGTGGGGCTGCAGATGCCGGTCGGCAGCGACTGCCTGATCGAGCTGCCTGCGGGCCACCCGCAACGCCATGCCGAGGCCGAGGTGGTCGGCTTCGCCGGTGATCGTCTGTTCCTGATGCCGCAAAGCGAAGTCGCTGGCCTGCTGCCCGGCGCGCGCGTCATTCCGCGGCCGGGCACCACGGGTTCGAGCCTGACCGGCGATGGCCATACCAAGCGGCTGCCGGTGGGCGAAGGGATGCTCGGCCGCGTGGTCGACGCCGCCGGACGGCCGCTCGACGGGCTCGGCCCGCTCGACATCAGCCGCAAGGTGCCGCTGTCGGCGCCGCCGATGAATCCGCTGTCGCGTGCGCCGATCGATTCGGTGCTCGACGTGGGCGTTCGCGCCATCAACGCGATGCTCACGGTGGGGCGCGGCCAGCGCATGGGTCTTTTCGCAGGCTCCGGCGTGGGCAAGAGCGTGCTGCTGGGAATGATGGCGCGCTACACCAGCGCCGAGGTGATCGTGGTCGGCCTGATCGGCGAGCGCGGTCGCGAAGTGAAGGACTTCATCGAGAACACGCTGGGCGAGGAAGGCCTGGCCCGCTCGGTCGTCGTCGCCGCGCCGGCGGACAACTCGCCGCTGCTGCGCTTGCAGGGTGCGGCCTATGCGACCTGCCTGGCCGAATACTTCCGCGACCAGGGCAAGAACGTCCTGCTCATCATGGATTCGCTGACGCGCTATGCCATGGCCCAGCGCGAGATCGCGCTGGCCGTGGGCGAGCCGCCGGCCACCAAGGGCTATCCGCCGTCGGTATTCGCGAAGCTACCCGCGCTCGTGGAGCGGGCCGGCAACGGCGCGCGCGATGCACAGGGCCGGGGCGGCTCCATCACGGCCTTCTACACGGTGCTCTCCGAAGGCGACGACCAGCAGGACCCGATCGCCGATTCGGCGCGCGCCATCCTGGACGGCCACGTCGTGCTCTCGCGAACCCTGGCGGAAGCGGGGCACTACCCGGCGATCGACATCGAGGCATCCATCAGCCGCGCGATGACCGCGCTGATCACGCCCGCGCAGTTCGACACCGTGCGCAAGTTCAAGCAGATGCTGTCGCGCTACCAGCGCAACCGCGACCTGATCAGTGTCGGCGCCTACGCGCCCGGCCACGACCTGCAGCTGGACCAGGCGATCGCGATGTATCCGCGGATCGAGGCCTTCCTGCAGCAGTCGATGGAAGAGCGCACCGACTACGCCGCATCGATCTCCCGCATGAGCAAGCTCTTCGAACCTCACTGACCACCATGACCCGGAAACTCCCCCTCGACACGCTGACCGATCTCGCGCGCACACAGACCGACGATGCCGCGCGGCGGCTGGGCGCGCTGCAGAGCGCGCAACTCAGTTCGAGCCAGAAGCTGGACATGCTGCTGCAGTACCGCCAGGACTACCACGACCAGTTGCACGCACTGATGAACACCGGCCTCCCGACGGCCAAGTGGCGCAACTACCAGGCCTTCCTCGGCACGCTCGACGGCGCCATCGAGCAGCAGCGCGCCATCGTCGCCCAGGCCGCCTCGCGGCTGGACCACGGGCGCGCCGACTGGCAGCACCACAAGCGCCGCCTCAACTCCTTCGACACGCTCGCCGAACGGGTGCGCCGCCAGGAAATGCTGGCGCAGGCCAAGCGCGAGCAGCGCGACAGCGACGAACGATCGGCTCGGAAGTTCTTCGACCGCGCCGCGAACCCGCTCCTTTGAAGCACCGGATTTGCCCATGCCCACCCTGATCCCGACTTCCGTCAACGTTCCCGGCACCTCGGTGTCGTCCGCAGCCTCGCGCGGCCGCGGCGCCGAGCAGGCCGAGGGCCGCAGCTTCGGCGCGGTGCTCGACCGATCGCGTGCCGCCAGCGATGCCGGCACCCAGGAGGCCGCCGCAGACAACGATCCGCCCGCCTCCGCCGCCGGCCGCAAGCAGCCGCGCACCGGCGAGAAGAAGAGCGAGCTGACGGCCGCCGACGTGATGGCGCTGCTGGCGCCGTTGCTGCCGGCGCACATCGCACCGGTTGGCGTGGATGCCAAGGCCGGCAGCGCGAACGGGGTCGGCGCAGCCGGAGACGGCGTCAAGCCGGAAGGCATGCTCGCCGCGTTGTCCGAGGACGCCGCAGCCCTTGCAACCGGCGCGGAGCCCGCGACCGGAGCGGTCGCCGCGACTGAAGATGCCAAGGACTCGAAGCCGGCGGCGAAGGAGGAAGCGACCGCGGACCTGCCCTTCAAGGATGCACTCGCGCAATCTGCGTCGGCAGAGGCCGCCAGCGACACCGCGGCGACAGCGAGCGCGGCAACCGAACGCCCCGCGGCCGGCAAGTCCACACTGCCGGCAGCGCCTGCCGACCCGGCGATCGTGGCAACGGGCTCCGCCGACAAGGCCAAGGTTTCGGCAGCGGCGGACAAGGCACAGCCAACGCCGCCATTCGAAGCGGCCGACATCAAGGTGGCCGCACCCTCGGAGGCGGCAGGCAACTCGCTCGACACTGCCTCCGAATCCAGCCCGCAGCCGTTGCCGCAGCTTCAATCCCTCGCGGGGCAGACGGTCGAACGCTCCGGCCCGACGTCGGGCAGCACGCCCGTGCTTTCCGTCGCCCCGCCCGTGGGCAGCGACGAATGGGGCCCTGCGATCGGCCAGCACATGATCCGCATGAACGCCAGCGGCCACCAGGTGGCCGAGTTGAATCTCAACCCGGCTGGCCTCGGCCCGCTCAAGGTAACGCTGACCATGGGCGACAGCCAGGCGCAGGCGATGTTCGTGTCGGCCCACGAAGGCGTGCGCAAGGCAGTCGAGGCGGCGTTGCCGCAGCTGCGCACCACCCTCGCCGAACAGGGCATCAACCTCGGCCAGACCTCGGTCGGCGCCGAGACGCGGCAGCCCTTCGGTCAGGACGCCGCCTTCGCGCAGCAGAACCCCTCGCGGTCGCCGAATCAGCCTGAATACCCGGGTGCCGGCCGCGCCGCAAGCGCTGGGGCGGCAACGGGCCTCTCCGTCCCGTCGGCACCCCTGCGCCGGGCAGGAACGGGCCTCGACACCTTCGCCTGAGCCGAGCCGGCCACGCCCGCCCGCTACTCATTCGGCCATGCGGCAATGGCCGATCTGAAGCGCTTTTCCCCGCTTGATCAGCCGTTCGTTGGCCGGGCAGGTCGCAAAGAATAGACCGAACAAGAAAACCAGCTACACCATGGCTTCCTCACCTCCCGTCGCCAACGTCGCCAACGGCGCCAACGCTCCCGCCCCCCGCTCATCGAAGCTGCTCATCGGGCTGATGGTCGGCATCAGTCTCATCGCTTCAGTCGCGGTGGGCTACTTCTTCGTCATCGGTCCCAAGGCCACGGCCGCCACGGAGATCGCCAAGCCGGCGGCGCCGGAGAAGCCGATCTTCGTCACGCTGGAGCCGCTGACCGTCAACCTCCAGAGCGAGGGCCGCGGCAAGTTCCTGCACATCGGCATGTCGCTGAAAGTGCGCGACGAGCCCGCCAAGGCGCAGATCGTCGAATTCATGCCCGAGCTGCGCAGTCGGGCGTTGCTGTTGCTGTCGAACCGCCTGCCCGAGTCACTGATGTCCACCGAGGACAAGAGCAAGCTGGCCGAGGAGATCCGCACCGAACTGAACCGCCCCCTGGCCGACAACCTGCCTTCGCAGGGCATCGCCAGTGTCTCCTTCAACACCTTCGTGGTGCAGTGACCGCGTCGAGGCAAGCAACCCATGGCCTATGAACAGGTCCTCTCGCAGGACGAGGTGGATGCGCTGCTGCAGGGCGTTACCGGCGGCAGTGTCGATCAAACCTCGACGCCTGCGGCGCCCTCCGACGGCCTTCCCGCCTACGACCTCGGTGCGCCCGACCGCGTGGTGCGCAGCCGCATGCACACGCTGGAGGTCATCAACGACCGCTTTGCGCGCGGCCTGCGCGGCGCGCTGCTGAACTTCATGCGCCGCAGCCCCGATATCTCGGTGGGACCGGTGCAGATCCAGCAGTACGGCGAGTTCGTGCGGCACCTTCCCGTGCCGGCGAACATCAACATGATGCACATGAAGCCGCTGCGCGGCACCGCCCTTTTCGTGTTCGATCCGAAGCTGGTGTTCCTCGTGGTGGACAACCTCTTCGGCAGCGACGGCCGCTATCACGTGCGGGTCGAAGGCCGCGATTTCACACGCACCGAGCAGCGCATCATCAAGCGCCTGCTGGACATTTCGCTCCAGTGCTACGGCGATGCGTGGCAGCCGGTGTACCCGTTGGATTTCGACTACGTGCGCGCCGAGATGCATGGCAAGCTGGCCAACATCGTCGCGCCCAACGAGGTGGTGATCAACACCACCCTGCAGATCGAGTTCGGCCCCATCGGCGGCTTCCTGCACGTGTGCATTCCGTACTCGATGATCGAGCCGATCCGCGACCTGCTGTCCAACCCGATCCAGGACGAAGTCGAGGTCGACAAGCGCTGGGTCAAGCAAATGTCGCGGCAGATGCAGGCCGCGGACGTCGAGCTCACCGCGGACTTCGTCACGATGTCCTCGACCATCGGCGAGGTCCTCCAACTCCAGGTCGGCGACGTGCTGCCCATCGAACTGCCGTCCACGGTCGTTGCCAAGGTCGACGGCGTGCCGGTGATGGAGTGCGGTTTCGGCACGTCGAACGACCGCTACGCCCTGCGCGTGCAAAACATGATCACTCACCAAGACAGCGATTCGAAGAACGACCATGACTGACAACACTTCTTCCGCCAGCGACGCGGACGACTGGGCCAGCGCCCTGGCCGAACAGACCGCCGCCTCGCCCTCGCCCGCGCCCGCGCCGGCGCCCGAGCCGGCACCGGCGACGGCCCAGGTCTTCCAGCAGATCCAGGAGACGGCATCCAGCGCCGCCAACGTATCGCCCGTCGACATCGCGCGGGTGATGGACGTGCCGGTGCAGCTCACGGCCGAGATCGGCCGCACGCGCATCACCATCAAGAACCTGCTGCAGCTCTCGCAAGGCTCGGTGGTGGAGCTCGACGGACTGGCCGGCCAGCCGCTGGATGTGCTGATCAACGGCTACCTGATCGCGCAGGGCGAAGTGGTGGTGGTCAACGACAAGTACGGCATTCGCCTGACCGACATCGTCACGCCCTCCGAGCGGATGCAGAAGCTCAAAAGTAGATGAAGCACCCCCAGCCTCGCCCACTTCGTGTGGCTCTGACACCCCCTTCCAGGGGGCAATCCCGACGGCCCGGCGGAGCCGGTTCCGAGGGATTTCTGGGCTTTGGCGCCCGGCTGCTGGCGGCGGCGATGGCGTTTGCGGTGCTGCCGGTGCATGCTGTGTTGCCGACGGTGCCTTCGCCTGCTGCCGAGGCAGCCGCGCCGGTGGTCGGCGCGTCGGGACTGTTGCAGGCCGGGCTCGGCATGGTGGTGGTCCTCGGCCTGATCTTCCTTTGTGCCTGGCTGGCACGCCGCTTCGGGCTGCAGCGCTTCGGTGGCGGTCACGTCGTCAAGGTGGTGTCGAGTTCCAACGTCGGCCAGCGCGAGCGCGTCGTGGTGGTCGAAGTCGGCGCCACGTGGCTCGTGCTGGGCGTCACCCCCACCCAGATCAACACCTTGCACACGCTGCCGGCGCAGGCCGTGCCCGGCGGCGCGTCCGTCACCGCGGATGTTCAGGCGTTCAAGCCCATCGACCTGTTCGCGCAGAAGCTGCGCGAATCGCTCACCGGCAAGTCAAGCCCGGCCCGATGATGCGCAGCGCTTTTCGTCGAAGCCTTCAGGGCGGCATGGTGCTGCTCGCGGCCACGCTGCCGATGGCGGCATGGACCCAGAGCCTGCCCGGCCTGATCAGCACCCCCGGCCCTGGCGGCAGCCAGACCTGGTCGCTCAGCGTGCAGACGCTGGTGCTGCTGACCTCGATGTCCTTTCTGCCGGCGCTCCTGCTGTGCATGACGAGCTTCACCCGCATCCTGATCGTGCTGGGCCTGCTGCGCACCGCCATCGGCACGCAGTCCTCGCCACCCAATCAGATCCTGGTGGGCCTGTCGCTCTTCCTGACCTTCTTCGTCATGTCGCCGGTGTTCGACAAGGTCTACAACGAAGCCTACAAGCCCTTCTCCGAGAACAAGATCAGCACCGACCGCGCACTGGAACGCGGCATCGAGCCCTTCAAGACCTTCATGCTGCGGCAGACCCGCGAGAACGACCTGGCCTTGTTCGCCAAACTCGCGAAGGTGCCCGACATGCAAGGCCCGGAAGACGTGCCGCTGCGCATCCTGCTGCCCTCCTTCGTGATCAGCGAACTGAAGACGGCCTTCCAGATCGGCTTCACCGTCTTCATTCCGTTCCTGATCATCGACCTGGTGGTCGCGAGCGTGCTGATGTCGATGGGGATGATGATGGTGCCGCCCGCCGGCATCGCGCTGCCCTTCAAGCTGATGCTCTTCGTGCTGGCCGACGGGTGGCAACTTCTCATCGGTGCTCTGGCTCAGAGCTTCTATACCTAGGCCTAGGGGAAGCCCCATGACACCCGAAACCATCATGTCGATGGGCAACCAGGCGATCCAGGTGTCGCTGGTGCTCGCCGCGCCGCTGCTGCTGGTGGCGCTCGTCGTCGGCCTGATCATCAGCATCTTCCAGGCCGCGACGCAGATCAACGAAGCCACGCTGTCGTTCATCCCCAAGCTGCTGGCCGTGTTCGTCACGCTCGTCGTCGCCGGCCCCTGGATGCTCGGGCAGATGCTGGACTACATGCGTGCGCTGTTCATGAGCATCCCCCAGCTCGTGGGCTGATGCCTCCGGTTTTCTCCGTCACCTCGGGGCAGCTCACCGCGTGGATGGTGATGTTCCTGTGGCCCTTCGTTCGCATGCTGGCCCTGGTGAGCACCGCGCCGATCTTCAGCGAATCGTGGGTTCCGCGGCGCATCAAGGTAGCGATTGCGGCCATGCTCGCGCTGGTGCTGGGGCCCACGCTGGGGCCGATGCCGGACGTGCCGGTGGTCTCGGCCGGTGGCGTCTGGATCATCGTGCAGCAGGTGCTCATCGGCGCGGCCATGGGCTTCACCATGCGCATGGTGTTCACCGCGGTGCTCGCCGCCGGCGAATACATCGGCCTGCAGATGGGCCTGTCGTTCGCGTCCTTCTTCGACCCCATGAACGGCGGCGCCACGATGGTGGTCGCGCGCCTGCTGAACATGCTGGCGATGCTGATTTTCGTGGCCGTCGACGGCCATCTGCTGCTGATCGCCACGCTGGCCGAGAGCTTCCAGACGCTTCCCATCGCCGACGCGCCGCTGTCCGGGCAAGGATGGATGTTCCTCGTGGCCGGCGCGTCGCAAATATTTGCCAGCGGACTGATGCTGTCGCTGCCGCTGGTCACGGCGCTGCTCACGCTCAACCTCGCGATGGGCATCCTGAACCGGGCCTCGCCGCAGTTCAGCATCTTCGCGGTGGGCTTTCCGCTGACGCTGCTGGCGGGGATCTGGATGCTGCAGCTGCTGATGCCGCACCTTGGCGCCTTCCTCGAACCGCGCTTTGCGGCGGGCTTCGAATCGATGATCCAGTTCACCCAGGCGCTGAGGCGCTGAGAGAGAGCTCGCGCAGACGGCTGAATGCGGCGATCATCGGCGTCCGAAAGGGCACGACAACGATGGCCGACAAGATCCTGGTTTTCTATGGCTCCTACCGCTCCGACCGCATGGGCGTACGCCTCGCCGACTACTTGGTCGCCGGCCTCCGGGCCCGCGGCGCCGAAGCGGAGCTGATCGATGCCAAGGATGTGGACCTGCCCATGCTCGACCGCATGTACAAGGAGTACCCGCAGGGCACGGCGCCGGCCGCCATGGAAACCCTGGCGCAAAAGATCCGCGGCGCGGATGCTTTCGTGTTCGTGACGGGCGAGTACAACTGGGGTCCGCAACCCGGCCTCAAGAACCTGACGGATCACTTCCTCGAAGAGTGGTTCTGGCGTCCTGCTGCCGTGGCCAGCTATTCGGCGGGTCGCTTCTCCGGCGTTCGCTCGGGCACGATCTGGCATTCGATCCTCTCCGAGATGGGGATGGTGGTTGTGTCGAGCACGCTCGCGGTCGGCCCAATCTCCCAAGCGCTGGACACGACCGGCAAGCCCACCGGCAGCGCCGGCGAAGCGCTGGACCGGTCCTTCGGGCGCTTCGCTGACGACCTGGCATGGTGGACCGAGGCGGCGCGGGAGCAACGGGCGCGCAAGGCGCCGCCTTACTGACGGCTCAGTTGCCCGAAGCGACGACCTGCCGGGCGCAGTTGCCGAACTCGCAGCGCAGGGCCATGGAACGCCCATCGGCGCACGCCACGCTGTAGTGCTCGAATCCCGGCCCCTTGTCCTCAAGCACGGCCCTGGGCGTGGCGCTGCAGTTGCTCGCCTTCGCGAAGTTCTCGGCGACGTAGGTGTCCTGGCCTGTCTTGCGGGGCAGCGACAGCGGGTCGGCCTTGGGCGGAGCCAGATAGGTCACCGTCACGTTCGGATCGAGATTCTTGTAGCCCCTTCGAGCCATGCAGTTGACCAGTGCGGTCTGCTGCATCCTGGGGTCGGCGGGCTCGCCAATCGAACCGTCGGACATCGCTGCGGCGAGGCCGCCGATCGCCGCAGCCGCCACGACCCCCATCGGAAGGACGATCGCCACGCCCACTGCGACGGCGTCCAGGACATCGGTGTTGCCGGGCCCGGTGCGCACGATCCGGATTTTCTGGGCTGCAACGCGGCAGGCATCGAGATCCAGCGCATAGGTGGTCGGTGCCACGCCTTCCATGTCGACCATCGGAAGGTAGGCCGCGCCCTCGCCTTTGCCGGGTTCGGTCGAAGGCGGTGTGGCACAGCCGCAAACGATCGCGGCAGCGCAAGCAGCACTCACGACTCTACGCATCGATGGCTCCTCGTTGATCGCAACTGGGCCGCGATTTGAGCACACGTTTTGTTACCCGTGTAGGATTTCCCGGGACGCAAGGCGCCTGACGATGGCGGGCTGTGGTGAAAACAACAGGAGATGTCCATGCTGGTCCAAGGCGGTTGCCACTGCGGCAACATTTCCTTCGAACTCACCTGGGAGCCGGACCCCTCCGAGATCCCGGCACGCGCGTGCGACTGCTCGTTCTGCACCAAGCATCACGGCGTCTGGACGTCCACCCCGGCCGGCACGTTGAGCGTCAAGGTCGAGGACGAGTCCCTCCTGTCCCGCTATTTCTTCGGCACGCGCACCGCGCAATTTCACGTCTGTGCCCGATGCGGCGTCGTCCCGCTCGTGACCAGCACGGTCGATGAGCACGTCTACGCCGTGGTGAACGTGAATGCATTCAACAACGTGGCGCCATCGCTGCTCCGTCCTGTTCCGGTCTCGTTCGACGGCGAGAGCATCGAGCTGCGACTGGCTCGAAGAAAGCGCAACTGGATTGCGGACGTGGAGTTTGTCGCGACAGGCCGCTGACAAACCTTGCAGTCACTCAACGTGGCGGCCGCGAGCCCATTGCCGTGAGCACGCCCAGGCCGATGAAGGACGTGCCTGCGAGCCGGTTGCCCCACACGGCGTGCCGCTGCGCTCCACCGAGGCGCGGGCCGATGAGGCTCGCGGTCAGCACGTAGATCAGGTCCGTGCAGGCGGCGATGGCGATGAAGACGCCGCCGAGGGCCAGGGTCTGCACCAGCGGGCTGGCATGCGCGTCCATGAACTGCGGCAGGAAGGATGCGAAGAAGAGGCTTGTCTTCGGATTGAGCATCGCCACCACGAAGCCGTCACGGAAGACGCGGCGCAGCGGCTGCACCGGCGGGGCCTTCGGCGTCACTGCCGCGACGGCCGGCGTGGCACGCCACATCCGGATCCCGAGATACACGAGGTAGGCAGCACCCGCCCACTTGACCACCGTGAACGCGGTGGACGACACGGCGAACAAGGCCGCCAGTCCGAGCGCCGCGCCCACGGCATTGGCGAGGTTGCCGAGCGCCACGCCCAGCACGGAAGCCAGGCCGCAGGCGCGTCCCTGAGACAGCGTACGGGCCACGATGTAGACGACGGCGGGGCCGGGCGTGAGCGCCAGCACCAGGCTGGCGCCGATGAAGGCAAGAAGCAGAGGCGTGTCGGGAAGCATAGGAACTCCAGTCTGCGGAGACTGCGAGTATCTCGCAGGCCGCCCCCTGCTGCACATGCCGAAGGCGGGAAGCTGCCCGGCGCTTTAGCCGCGACACTGGAGTCCATGACGAACCTCGACGCCGCCCAACTCGCGTTGATCGACACCTGCGCCCAGGCTTCGATCGAGCTCCTGGAACACAATCTCACGCCGCACGGCATCCTGGCCGCGAGCCGCACCGAGGCAGCCGTGGCGCGGCGCTACACGCGCATCTTCGGGCGCGATGCCGCGATCTGCGTGATGGCGATGTGCGGCAGCGGCGTGCCCACTCTCGAACAAGGCGCTGTGGCCAGCCTCGACGCGCTCGCGGCACAGCAGGCCGCCAACGGGCAGATCCCCAAGTACGTCGATCCGGAAGGCCACGATGCCGATTTCTGGTACCTCGGCTGCATCGACGCCACCCTCTGGTGGCTGATCGCGGTGGACCACGTGCGCCGCCACGGCAGCGTCGGCACCTCGCACTGGAGCGACGAGGTCGGCCGCGCGATCGGCTGGCTGCTGGCGCAGGAGCACCAGCACTTCCGCCTGCTGCAACAGAACGAGGCCAGCGACTGGGCGGACATCATGCCGCGCTCGGGCTACGTGCTCTACACCAACGCGCTCTGGTATGACGTGAAGCGCCGCTACGCGCTGGACCACGCCGAGGCGACGCAGCACCACTTCAACCACCTGTTCAATCCCTTCCAGCGCGACCTGCCCGAGTACCACCGCGCCCGGCTGCTGCGGCACTATGCGCGGCGCGGCCGGCGCGATCCCGGCCTGTACCTGAGCTTCGTCAATCTCTCCGTGGTCGGCGACGAGGGTGATGTGTTCGGCAACGTGCTGGCGATCCAGAGCGGGCTGGCCGATTCCGTCACCGCGCGCCGCATCGTCAGGACCATCGCCGCCGCGAATGCCTCGGAGCCTTATCCCGTGCGGGTGATCCTGCATCCGCTGACGCGACAGCACCTGCTGTGGCGGCCCTACATGGCGCGCCATCAGCAGAACATCGTCCACCAGTACCACAACGGCGGCATCTGGCCCTTCGTCGGCGGCTACTGGGTGATGGCGCTCGCGCAGGTGGGGATGCACGCGCGGGCCTGGACCGAACTCGCCAGGCTGGCGCAGGCCAACGAACTGGGCAACTGGCGTTTCACGGAGTGGTTTCACGGCCGCACCCTGGCGCCGATGGGCATGGCCGGCCAAAGCTGGAACGCCGCGACCTTCCTGCTCGCCCGCCGCGCCCTCGCGGAAACCTGACGAACCCGGCTCAGCGTCAGTAACTGTCCGACACCTGTACGGGCGCTTGGCCCTTGCGCAAGAGCGGGGCACGGGCCTAAAAAGGCGGCTTGCCTCGCAAGGACAGCCACCGTGAGTTCAGTCACCCCGTTCGACGACACCGATGCCTATCTCTTTCGCGAGGGAACGCATTCACGCCTCTACGACACCCTCGGCGGCCGGTTGGACCCCGGCGGCGAAGGCGCTTCATTTGCCGTTTGGGCGCCCAATGCGCGCTCGGTGTCGGTGATCGGCGAGTGGAACGGCTGGGACGGCTACACGGATTCGCTCTCGCCGCGATTCGATTCGACGGGAGTGTGGGAAGGCCGCTGCCGGGGCGCACGCCATGGCCAGGCGTACAAGTTCAGGATCGTCACGCAGGGCGGGCAGGTGCTCGAAAAGGCCGATCCGCTCGCGTTCTATTCCGAGACCCCGCCGGCCAACGCCTCGCGCCTCTGGGCGCTCGACTACACCTGGGGCGACGACGCGTGGATGCAGACCCGGGCAGCGCGAAACAGCCTCGACGCGCCGATCTCCATCTACGAAGTGCACCCCGGCTCATGGCGCCGCGAGAACGGCCAGCCACTGGACTATCGCGCGCTGGCCCATGCGCTGGCGGACTACGCAGTCTCCGTGGGCTTCACGCATGTGGAGCTCATGCCGATCACCGAGCACCCGTTCTATGGCTCATGGGGCTACCAGACGACCGGCTACTTCGCGCCGACCGCGCGCTACGGCACGCCGCAGGACTTCATGTACTTCGTCGACCAACTGCACCAACGGGGCATCGGCGTCCTGCTCGACTGGGTGCCCTCGCATTTCCCGACCGATGCGCACGGGCTCGCCTCCTTCGACGGCACGGAGCTCTACGAGCATTCCGATCCGCGCCAGGGCTATCACCCCGAATGGAATTCAGCCATCTTCAACTACGGCCGTGACGAGGTTCGCAGCTTCCTGATCTCCTCGGGCCTATTCTGGCTCGACCGCTACCACATCGACGGCCTGCGCGTGGATGCGGTGGCGTCCATGCTCTATCTCGACTACGCGCGCCAGGGCGGCGAATGGATACCCAACCGCCACGGCGGCCGGGAGAACCTCGAGGCCGTGGCCTTCCTGCAGGAACTCAATCGCGCCGTCTACCGCGAGCATCCCGACGCCTTCACGGTGGCCGAAGAATCGACCGCCTGGCCCCAGGTCTCGCGCCCGACGAACATGGGCGGGCTCGGCTTCGGCATGAAATGGAATATGGGCTGGATGCACGACACCCTCGCCTACATGCACGAAGACCCGGTGAACCGGCGCTACCACCACCACCGGCTGACCTTCTCGATGGTGTACGCCTTCACCGAGAACTTCGTGCTGCCGCTTTCGCATGACGAAGTGGTCTACGGCAAAGGGTCGCTGATCAACAAGATGCCGGGCGATGCGTGGCAGCAGTTCGCCAACCTGCGCTCGCTGCTGACCTACATGTGGGCACATCCCGGTAAGAAGCTGCTGTTCATGGGCGGCGAATTCGCACAGCGCAGCGAGTGGACGCACGAAGGCCAGCTCGATTGGGCCGCCCTCGAATCGCACGAGAACCGGGGGGTGCAGCACCTCGTCGGCGAACTCAATCGCCTCTACCGCGCCGAAGCAGCCTTGCACGAGCTCGACTTCTCATCGGATGGCTTTCAGTGGCTCGAACCCAACGACCACGAGCAGAGCGTGGTGGCCTTCCTGCGGAAATCGCGCTCCGGGGACGCCCTGCTGGTCGTCAGCAACATGACGCCGGTGCCGCGGCAGAACTACTGCGTCGGCGTGCCGCACGGTGGCACCTGGCACGAACTGCTCAACAGCGATGCCTCCACCTTCGGCGGATCGGGCTGGGGCAACCTGGGCGCCGTCGAGGCCGCGCCGATGCGCTCGCACGGACAGCGCCACTCGGTCTGCCTCACGCTGCCGCCGCTGTCCACGCTCTTCCTGAAGGCCGGCGATGCTTAGCCGGCTCTTCAAATCCGCCACGCCCGAAGCCGCCGCACCGGCGCCGGATGGCCGCAGCCGCGCTGTTGTGGATGCCGTGCTACCGGTGGTGGACGGCGGGCGTTTCGCCGTCAAGCGCGTGGCGGGCGAAGCCGTGCGCGTCACGGCCCACGTCTTCACCGACGGGCACGATGTTCCGCGAGTGATGCTCCATTGGTGGAAGGACGGCAGCGAGCGCCGCCACGAGTTGCCCATGAAGCTGCGCTACAACGACGAGTGGCACGCCGAGTTCACGCCGCCCGTGCCGGGCCGATACGTCTACACCGTGTCCGCCTGGGTCGACACCTTCGAGTCGTGGCGCCACGAACTGATTCGCCGCGTCGATGCGGACGACATCCGCCTGGCCGCCCGCACCGGCGCGCAGGAGATCAGGGCGGCCGCAGAGCGGGCCAGCGGTGAAGAGCGGGATGCGCTGTCAGGATGGGCAAGCGCGCTCGAAGAAGGCGCGGCCGATGCGGAAATGGATGCGACCACCCTGAAGGCACTGGCGCTCGACGAAGCCTTTGCCGAGACGGCGGCGCGGCATCCCGACCGGCGGCTCGAATCGTACTTTGCCGCGGAACTGCCTCTGGTGGCCGACAGGGAGCGCGCGCGATTCAGCACCTGGTACGAGCTGTTCCCGCGTTCGGCCGGCGACACGCCGGGCGAGCACGGCACCTTCCGCGACGTCGAGAAGCGGCTGCCGCTGATCGCCGCGATGGGCTTCGACGTGCTGTACTTCCCGCCGATCCACCCGATCGGCCGCCTGCAACGCAAGGGCCGCAACAACGCCCTCGTCACCGAGCCCGGCGATGTGGGCAGCCCGTGGGCCATCGGCGCGGCCGAGGGCGGGCACAAGGACATCCTGCCGGAGCTGGGCACGCCAGAGGACTTCCGTCACCTCGTGCGCACGGCCGGGCAACTGGGCATCGACATCGCCATGGACATCGCCTTCCAGTGCGCGCCGGACCATCCCTATGTGAAGGCGCATCCTCAGTGGTTCAGGTGGCGCCCCGACAACACCGTGCAATACGCGGAGAACCCGCCCAAGAAGTACCAGGACATCTATCCCTTCAACTTCGAGAGCACCGACTGGCAAGGGCTCTGGGCCGAACTCAAGTCGGTGCTGGACCACTGGATCGGCGAAGGCGTCACCGTCTTCCGCGTCGACAACCCGCATACCAAGTCCTTCGCCTTCTGGGAATGGGCCATCACCGAAGTGAAGCGGGCGCATCCGGAGATCATCTTCCTGGCGGAAGCCTTCACGCGGCCCAAGGTGATGCACCGGCTGGCCAAGCTCGGCTACTCGCAGTCTTACACCTACTTCACCTGGCGCAACACCAAGGAAGAACTGACCGAGTACTTCACCGAACTCACGCAAGGCCCTGGCAAGGAGTACTTCCGGCCGAACGTGTGGCCCAACACGCCCGACATCCTGCACGCCGCGCTGCAGACCGGCGAGGAACCCGTCTACAAGGCGCGCCTGGTGCTCGCCGCCACGCTCTCGGCGAGCTACGGCATGTACGGGCCCGCCTTCGATCTGATGGAGTACAAGCCGCGCGGGCCATCGAGCGAGGAATACCTCGACTCGGAGAAGTACCAGCTTCGCCACTGGGACTGGAGCGCCGAACAGGGCCTGCGCCCCTTCATCGCACGCATCAACCACATCCGCCGCGCCAACGATGCGCTGCAATCCGACCACACACTGAAATTCCTGCACATCGACAACGACCAGCTCATTGCCTACATGAAGGTATCGCCTGACGGCGACCGGGCAGTGGTCACGGTGGTCAATCTCGATCCGCACCACACCCAGATCGGATGGCTGCATCTCGACCCGTCCGAGATCGGCGTGCCATCGGACCGACCGTTCCAGATGCATGACCTGCTGAGCGACCAGCGCTTCATGTGGCGCGGCAGCCATCACTACATCGAACTCGATCCGCATCGCCTGCCGGCGCACGTCATGGCCGTGCGCCGGCGCGTGCGCGACGAGCGGGACTTCGACTACTACGCATAGGGCCGTGCCGATGAACGCTCCCCTGCCCGCACTCGCGCTCGAAACCACAGAGATCGACACCTCGCACGACCCCACGTGGTACCGCGATGCGGTGATCTACCAGGTCAACGTCAAGGCCTTTGTCGATTCGAACGACGATGGCGTGGGTGACTTCAAGGGCCTGGCGACCAAGCTCGATTACGTCAAGGACCTGGGTGTCAACACCATCTGGCTGATGCCCTTCTATCCGTCGCCGCTGCGCGACGATGGCTACGACATTGCCGAATACGAGGACGTGCACAAGCAGTACGGCTCGCTCGACGACTTCCGCGAGATGCTCGAACAGGCCCATCGTCGCGATCTGCGCGTGATCACGGAACTGGTCATCAACCACACCTCCAGCGAGCATCCGTGGTTCCAGGCCGCGCGCGCGGCGCCGCCCGGCTCGGCGGAGCGCAACTTCTACGTGTGGAGCGACACCGACACGCTCTACACGGGCACGCGCATCATCTTCACCGACACCGAAAAATCCAACTGGACCTGGGACCCGGTCGCCAAGGCCTATTACTGGCACCGGTTCTTCAGTCACCAGCCGGACCTCAACTTCGACAACCCGCAGGTGCTCGAAGCCGTGTTCCGCACCATGCGCTTCTGGCTCGACATGGGCGTCGACGGCTTCCGGCTCGATGCGATTCCCTACCTGATCGAGCGCGACGGCACGACCAACGAGAACCTGCCGGAGACGCACGAGGTCATCAAGAAGTTGCGCGCCGCCATCGACGCCAACTACAAGAACCGCTTCCTGCTTGCCGAGGCCAACATGTGGCCCGAGGACGTGCGCGGCTATTTCGGCGAAGGCGACGAATGCCACATGGCCTATCACTTCCCGCTGATGCCGCGCATGTACATGGCGATCGCGCAGGAGGACCGCGACCCGATCGTCGAGATCATGCAGCAGACGCCCGACATTCCCGAGAACTGCCAGTGGGCCATCTTCCTGCGCAACCACGACGAGCTGACGCTGGAGATGGTGACCAACCGCGAGCGCGACTACATGTACACCACCTACGCGGCGGACATGCAGGCGCGCATCAATCTCGGCATTCGCCGCCGCCTTGCGCCGCTGATGGACAACGACAAGGACCGCATCAAGCTGATGAACAGCATGCTGCTGTCGATGCCGGGCTCGCCGATCATCTACTACGGCGACGAGATCGGCATGGGCGACAACGTGTTCGTCGGCGATCGCAACGGCGTGCGCACGCCGATGCAATGGAGTCCCGATCGCAACGCGGGATTCTCGCGCGCCGATCCGCAGCGCCTTTACCTGCAGCCCATCATGGACGCCATGTACGGCTACGAGGCCGTCAACGTCGAAGCCCAGTTGCGCGACAAGAGCTCGCTGCTGCACTGGACGCGCCGCATGCTCGCGGTGCGCAAGACCAGCCGGGCCTTCGGCCGCGGGCGACGCACCTTCCTCAAGCCCGGCAACCGCAAGATCCTCGCCTACCTGAGCGAGCATGACGGCGACGTGATCCTGTCGGTGTTCAACCTGTCGCGGGCTGCGCAGCCGGTCGAGCTGGACCTGTCGGCCTTCAAGGGCCGGGTGCCGGTCGAGATGCTGGGCCGCACCTCCTTCCCGCCCATCGGCGAGTTGCCTTACCTGCTGACGCTGACCTCGCACGGCTTCTACTGGTTCAAGCTCACCGACGAGGCGCCGATGCCGAGTTGGCACCAGGAAGGCGTGGCCCTGCTGGATCGCCCGGTGCTCGTCCTCTTCGACGGGTGGACCAGCATGTTCCGGGACCGCGTCGTGCCGTGGCGCATGGGTTTTGCCGACCGGCTGAGCAAGCAGTTCGAGACCGACACGCTGCCGCCGCACATCGAGGCCCAGCGCTGGTACGCGACCAAGGGATCGCAGATCAGCCGTGCGCAACTGGGCGACCACGCGGTCTGGGAAATCGACGGCCACAGCTGGATGCTGCCGCTGCTATCGCTGAAAGGGCCGCCCGAGCCAGCCACCTACTTCATGCCGCTGGCGCTCGCGTGGGAAGACACCGACGAGGAGCGCATGAAGGCGCTGCAGCCGGCCGCCATCGCCAAGGTGCGGCAGCAGGCGCATGTGGGCGTGATGGCCGATGCCTTCTTCGACGCGCCCTTCTGCCACGCGTTCGTGCGCGCAATCGTTCGCGAGACGCGGCTGCCCACGGCCGGCGGGCAACTGCACTTCCGGCCGACGGCGCTCGGGAGGGAATTTCCGATCGAGGTCGTCGACGAGCTGCCCGTGAGCGCGCCGAGTCCGGTCAGCAGCAACACGGTCGTCACGCTCGGCGAGACGCTGTTCCTCAAGGGCTATCGGCAACTGCGCGTGGGCGTCAATCCGGAACTGGAGATGGGCCGCTTCCTCACCGAGGACGCCGGCTTCGTGCATGGCGTGCCGATCGCAGGCGCGCTCGAATACACGGCCGCGGACGGCACCGTCATGACACTCGCCCTGCTCCAGGCCTATGTGCCGAACCAGGGCGACGGATGGGAATACACGCTGGCCTACCTGGAGCGCGTGCTGGGCGAGCTGCGCGACACCGACGGCAATCTGCCCCCCGACCCGCACGGCGCCTTCCTGGCGGTGATCCGCATCCTCGGCACGCGCACGGCCGAGCTGCACAACGCGCTCGGCCTGCGCACCGGCAACCCGGCCTTCGACCCCGAGCCGATGACCGGGGCCGACCTGCGCCATGCCCGCGAGACCGTTCGCGCCGAGGCTGCCGCCACGCTGCGCCAACTCGGCGAGGCCGACCTGTCTGCCCTGCCCGCCAGCGCGCGCGAGGATGCCGACCGGCTCCGCGGCATGAGCGCGGCGATCGACCGGTTCATCGACGACGTGCCGCTCGAAGGCAAGACCGCGTGGCGCACGCGCTTCCACGGCGACTACCACCTCGGCCAGGTGCTGCTGACGCGCAACGACTTCGTGATCATCGATTTCGAAGGCGAACCGGCCCGCCCGATCGAGGAGCGCCGCACCAAGCAGTCACCCCTGCGCGATGTCGCCGGCATGCTGCGCTCGTTCAACTACGCGCGATGGAGCGCCTTGCGGCGCGCCGCGCAGAACGCCGATGAACTGGTGCGCCTGGACACCGCCGCGCAGACCTGGGAACACGAGACGCGCGCCGCCTTCCTCGCCGGCTACAGCCAGGCCCTCGCACCGACGGCAGGAGCGGCCGATACGCAATTGCTGGAACTCTTCGAACTGGAGAAAGCGTTCTACGAACTGCGCTACGAACTGAACAACCGCATCGACTGGGCCCCCGTTCCGTTGACGGGCATCCTCGCCCTGATCGAGCGCACGGCGGTCCGCTGACGGCAACAACGCACACGCCATCCCGGGAGAATGTCCATGGAAAGCTTCTCGTTCCATCTCGAGCCTTTGCGCGCATTCCTGATCCAGGTCGGCGCGCTGTTGCCGCGGCTGCTGTTCGCCGCACTGGTCGTGCTCGTCGGCTGGCTGCTGGCCAAGGCGGTGCGCTTCACGGTGATTCGCGGGCTGCGCGCCATCAACTTCCACGTGCTCACCGAGCGCTCGGGCATCGACAATTTCCTGCGCCAGGGCGGCATGGTGTCGGATTCAACCGTCGTCTTCGGCGCACTGGCCTACTGGCTGGTGATCCTGATCTCGCTCGTCATCGCGTTCAACGGCCTCGGCCTGAGCTACGTGACGGACCTGCTCGGGCGGGTGATGTGGTTCGTGCCGAATGTCTTCGTGGCGCTGATGGTGCTGGTCTTCGGCGCCTACTTCGCCAAGTTCGTCGGCGATGCGGTGATCACCTACGGGCGCAACGCCGGCGTGCAAGACGCTTTGCTGCTCGGCAAGGTGGCGCAGTACGCGATCCTGCTCTTCGTGGTGCTCATCGCGCTCGACCAGATCAAGGTCGGCGGCGACATCGTGCGGCAGAGCTTCCTCATCATCCTCGCGGGCATCGTCTTCGCGCTGGCGCTGGCCTTCGGGCTTGCGGGCAAGGACTGGGCCGCCCGGCGCATCGAGGAGTGGTGGCCGCGGGATCGGGAGCGGCCGCCACGCACCGGTCCGCGCGACCCGGCCGCGCGCGAGCAGCCACCCGCTGCGCGCCCGCACGTGAGCGCCTGGCCGGCGCGCGGCACCGACCGTGACCGCCCGCATCCGTGACGAAGCACAACAACCACGCTCGCCTGGAGGCCGTCTGGCCCGGGCGGCCGTACCCGCTCGGCGCGACGTGGGACGGCCAGGGCGTGAACTTCGCGATCTTCTCGAAGCATGCCGAGAAGGCTGAACTGTGCCTGTTCGACGACAAGGGCCGGCACGAACGCCAGCGCATCCCACTGCGCGAGCGCACCAACGACGTATGGCACTGCTACCTGCCCGAAGCCCGGCCGGGCATGGCCTACGGCTACCGCATGCATGGGCGCTACAAGCCCGAGGAAGGCCACCGGTTCAATCCACACAAGCTGCTGCTCGACCCTTATGCCAAGGACCTGATCGGCGAGTTGCGCTGGAGCGATGCGCTCTACGGCTATTCGGTCGGCAGCAAGCGCCAGGATCTCTCCTTCGACCGCCGCGACAGCGCCGCGTTCATGCCCAAGGGCCGCGTGCTCGAAACCGCCTTCACCTGGGGCGAGGACCGGCGGCCCGAGGTGCCCTGGCAGGACATGGTGATCTACGAGATGCACGTGCGCGGCTTCACGATGCGGCACCCCGGTATCCCCGAGCACCTGCGCGGCACTTACGCGGCGCTCGGCTGCGCGCCAGTCATCGACTACCTGCAGCGCCTGGGCGTGACCACGCTGGAGTTGTTGCCGGTGCATGCCTTTCTGAACGACCGGCACCTGGCCGACAAGGGCCTGCAGAACTACTGGGGCTACAACACGCTGGGCTACTTCGCGCCGGAGGTGCGCTACAGCGCCTCGGGCAAGGTGAAGGAGTTCAAGACCATGGTCAAGACCCTGCACTCCGCCGGCATCGAAGTCATCCTCGACGTGGTCTACAACCACACCTGCGAAGGCAACCACCTCGGCCCGACGCTCTCCATGCGCGGCGTGGACAACGCCTCCTACTACATCGCCAACGCCGCGCAGCCGCGCTACTACGACGACTTCACCGGCTGCGGCAACACCGTCAACCTCGAACAGCCTCGCGCGCTCCAGCTCGTGATGGATTCGCTGCGCTACTGGGCCGAAGAGATGCACGTCGACGGCTTCCGCTTCGACCTGGCCTCGGCGCTCGCGCGCGAAGCGGGCAAGGTGGAGAACCTCGGCGGCTTCTTCGACGCGATCCGCCAGGACCCGACGCTCAACCGCGTCAAGCTCATCGCGGAGCCCTGGGATCTGGGCCACGGCGGCTACCAGGTCGGCAACTTTCCGCCCGGCTGGGCCGAGTGGAACGACCGCTACCGCGACGGCATCCGCGGCTGGTGGAAGGGTGACGCAGGCGTCGCCGGCGATGTCGCGCACCGGCTCTCGGGGTCGCAGGATCTCTACGGCTGGTCCGGCAAGGGGCCGCATGCCAGCATCAACTTCGTGACCGCGCACGACGGGTTCACCTTGCACGACCTGGTCTCCTTCAACGAGAAGCACAACGAGGCGAACGGCGAGGACAACCGCGACGGCAACGACAACAACCTCTCGTGGAACTGCGGCGCCGAAGGACCGACGGACGACGCCGAGGTCAACGCGTTGCGCGAGCGTCAGAAGCGCAACTTCCTCGCGACGCTGCTGCTGTCGCAAGGCGTGCCGATGCTGCTGGCGGGCGACGAGCGGGGACACACGCAACGCGGCAACAACAACGTCTACTGCCAGGACAACGAGTTGACGTGGCTGGACTGGACGCCCTCGCCCGAAGCCGATTCGCTGCGGGATTTCGTGACCCTGCTGATCCGCACGCGGCGGCTTCATCCCTCGTTCAGGCGCCGCAGTTTTTTTCGAGGTCAACCCGCGGGCGACGGCGAGACCAAGGACGTGGAGTGGGTGCGCCCCGATGGCAACGAAATGACGCCGCCGGACTGGGGCGAGCACGTGCGCTGCCTGGGCATGATGTTCTCGGGCACCGGCATCATCGATGTGGGGCCGCATGGCGAATCGCTGCAGGACGACGATTTCCTGCTGCTGCTCAATGCCTATCACGAGCCGCTGCCCTTCACCCTGCCCTCACGCCCCGACGATCGCTGGACCCGGCAGATCGACACGGCGCGGGAGAACTCGCTGTCGCTGCTGCTCACCGAAGCGACGTATCTGCTGCAAGGCCGCTCGCTGGCGCTGCTGCGGCGCAGTCTCGTCACACCATGAAGCACATCCATTCGATGCCCTTCGGCGCGGAGTTGCTCGAAGGCGGCGGCGTTCGCTTCCGCATCTGGGCGCCGGATGTGCCGACGGTCACCCTCGAATGGCTGCACGGCGAGAGGTGGAAACCGTTCACCATGCGGTGCGACGCTGAGGGCTGGCATGAGCACGTGATCGGCGAAGCCACCGCCGGCGACCGCTACCGCTACCGGATGCCTGACGGCCTCCGGGTGCCGGACCCGGCATCGCGCTTCAATCCGGACGACGTCCACGGCCCGAGCGAAGTGATCGACCCGCGTGCCCACGAATGGACAGACGACCCTTGGACCGGGCGCCCATGGAAGGAGGCCGTGATCTACGAAATGCATCTCGGCACCTTCACGCCCGAGGGCACCCTGGCCGCGGCCGCCCAGCGGCTGCCCCGACTCGCGTCGCTGGGCATCACGGTGATCGAATTGATGCCGCTGGCCGACTTCCCTGGCAGCCGCAACTGGGGCTACGACGGTGTGCTCCCCTTCGCGCCCGATGCCAGCTACGGCACGCCGGCCGACCTCAAGGCCTTCGTCGACGCTGCGCACGGGCTGCGGCTGATGGTGCTGATCGACGTCGTCTACAACCACTTCGGCCCCGAAGGCAACTACCTGCATGCCTACTGCCCCCAATTCTTCAACCCCGCGCACCAGACGCCCTGGGGCGCGGCGATCAACTTCGACGGCGCGCATTCGCGGACCGTGCGGGACTTCTTCGTGCACAACGCCCTGTACTGGGTCGAGGAATACCGCTTCGACGGCCTGCGCATGGACGCCATCCATGCCATTCGAGACACCTCCACGCCGTCGATCGTCGAGGAAGTCTGCGCCGCGCTGCGTCACGGACCGGGCCGGCACCGCCAGGTGCACGTCGTTCTGGAGAACGACCTCAACGAAGCCCACCGGCTGGAGCGCGACGATGAAGAATCGCCGCTCGCCGGCACCGCGCAATGGAACGACGACCTGCACCATGCCGCGCACGTGCTGCTGACGGGGGAAGCCGACGGCTACTACGCGGACTACGCGCAGCGGCCGCTGGAGCAGTTCGGACTCGCGCTGGCGCAGGGCTTCATCTATACGGGCCAACCGTCCAGGTTTCGCGGCGGGGCGCCGCGCGGGGAGCCTTGCGATCACCTTCCGTTGGCTGCCTTCGTGTCCTTCCTGCAGACCCATGACCAGATAGGCAATCGCGCTACGGGGGATCGCATCGACGCGCTGGCCGACCCCGCGCTCCTGATGGCGGCGCGCGCGTGCGTGCTGCTCTCGCCGCACACGCCGATGCTGTTCATGGGCGAGGAGTACGCCGCTTCGACGCCCTTTCAGTACTTCTGCGATTTCGGACCTGAACTGGCCGCCGCCGTGACGGCCGGCCGGCGCGAGGAGTTCGGCGGCTTCGATGCCTTCGCGGGTGGCGCGGCGGAGCCGGAGATCCCGGACCCGAACAGCGAGGCGACTTTCGCCGCATCGAAGCTCGACGAATCCGAGCGGGTCCTGCCCGCCCATGCCGAGGTGCTCCGGCAGGTGCGCACGTTGCTCCAGTTGCGGCAAGCCGAACTGGTGCCCCGCTTCGGAGCCGACACCCGCATCCACCAGTGGTCGTGCGAGGGCGATGCGCTTCGCATGGTCTGGCAGCTCGGCGAAGCACATGATGGCGATGCGGCTTCGCCCGCGTTCCTGCATGTGGTGGCCAATCTCGGCAAGGCCGAGGCCGAGGTGGCGTGGCCTCCGGGGAGAGTCATCCACATGATGGGCGCAAGAGAGAGCGCAGCTGAGGGCACCACGCTCTCGCTGCCGTCGGGCGGCCTGTGCGCTTGCCTTGAAGAGGCGCAGGATGCATGAGAGCGCAACGCCATCCGACAGCGAGGCGGACGCGCTTGGCCGGCTGTGCGCGCGCTACGGTATCTCGACCGAGTATGTCGACGCGTTCGGCCGCCGGCACGCCCTCACCCCCGGAGCGCTCGCTGCGCTGCTCTGCGATGCGGACTTCGTGCCACGCGACATGGACTTCGCGGCGGCCGAAGCGGCTGCCGAACGCAACGCGTGGCGACGGCCCCTTCCGCCGGTCCAGGTGGTGGCCACGGACTCGGAATCGTTCTCCGTCGACGTCCGCCTGCCTGCACGGGTCGAGCATTTCAAGTGGCGCCTGGTCGACGAGAGCGGCGCCTTCCATGAAGGCGCCGTCGAGACGGGACGGCTCCACGCCGCACAGCGCACGCGAATCGACGGGGACGACTACGCGCTCTACCACCTTCCTCTCGCACTGCCGCTGCCCGAGGGCTATCACCGGCTCAGCATCGTCACCCTGCCCGGCGAAACCCTCGTCATCTGCGCGCCGGCCCAGTGCCATCAACCCGCCGCGCTCCAAGGCGATGCGCGGGCCTGGGGGTTCACGCTGCAGCTGCACGGGCTTCGCTCGGCCCGCAACTGGGGCATCGGCGATTTCACCGACCTGGCGGACTTCGTCGAGCATGCAGCCCGTCAGGGCGCCGATGTGGTGGGCCTCAATCCGCTGCACGCGCTCTTCCCACACAACCCCGCGCACGCGAGTCCGTACAGCCCTTCGTCGCGTGCGCAACTGAACATCCTTTACATCGACGTCGAGACGGTGAAGGACTTCAACGACTGCGCGCAGGCGCAGGAGCGCGTACGCTCCACCGCCTTCCAGACGAGGCTTGCGAAGCTCCGGTCCGAACCGCTGCTGGACCATGCGGGCGTGGCGGCCGCCAAGCACGAGGTGCTCGACCTGCTGTATCGTCGCTTCCGCGAGCGGGACGAAGCCGACCCCGAGGTCCGCGCGTTCGCCCGGTTTCGCGAGCACGGCGATCAGGCGCTGCACCAGCATGCCTTGTTCGAAGCGCTGCAGGCGCACTTCCACGAGGCCGATCCGAACGTCTGGGGTTGGCCCACCTGGCCGGAGGAATTCCGCGATCCGTCGTCTGCGGCCGTGCGGCATTTCGCGCACGAGCACATCGAGCGCATCGGCTACTTCGAATACCTCCAGTGGCAGGCGGCGCGTCAGCTCGAAACGGCAGGCGCGCGCTGCGCCGCCCTGGGCATGGGCCTGGGCCTCTACCTGGACCTGGCGGTGTCGGTCGATCGCGCGGGTTCCGATGCGTGGCGCCACAGGATGAGCTTTGCCCTGAATGCCCGCGTCGGCGCGCCACCGGACGCCTTCAACCTCGAAGGCCAGGATTGGGGCCTGCCGCCGCTTCGCCCCGACCGGCTGCGCGAGTCGCAGTACGCGGTCTTTATCGAGTCGCTGCGGACCAACATGCGCGGCGCGGGCGCGATTCGCATCGACCACGTGATGATGCTGATGCGCCTCTTCTGGATTTCCGCCAAAGGCACGCCGCGCGACGGCGCCTACGTGCACTACCCGCTCGACGAACTGTTCGCGATCCTCGCGCTGGAGAGCCAGCGTCACCGCTGTCTGGTGATCGGCGAAGACCTCGGCACCGTCCCCGAGACGATGCGCGAGACGCTGCGCCGCTTCGGCGTGCTGTCGTACCGGCTGCTGTATTTCGAGCGCAACGCGGACGGCGGGTTTCGCGCTCCCGCCGACTATCCGCGCGAGGCCGTCGCGGCGGTCAGCACGCACGACCTGGCGACGTTGGCCGGGTGGTGGAGCGGACGTGACCTGTACACGCGCCGGGACCTCGGTCTGATGGCTGACGCCGGGGCTTTCGAACAGCAGCTTCACGAGCGCCATCACGAGCGCCGCCTGCTGGCCGAAGCGATGGCTCGGCAGGACCCGCACCTGAAGCTCGATCCGACGCAGTCGTTCCTCGACGCTCCGGCCATCGCGGCCGTGCACGGCTATCTGGCGGCCGCGCCGTCGAAAGTCATGATGGTGCAGCTCGAAGATGCTCTCGGCGAGGTCGAACAACCCAACCTGCCGGGCACCACTTACCAGCATCCCAACTGGCGGCGCAAGTACACGCAGCCCGTGGAAGCGCTGTGGCGCAACGAGACGATGCAGCAGGTGTGCGCCGCACTCGCCCGCGTTCGGCCGCATGTCGAAGCGCAGGCGGAGGCCCGCACGGGTCGGGGCCGACCTTCGCGCATCCCTCGCGCCACCTACCGGCTTCAGTTCCACAGCGCTTTCGGCTTCGACGACGCGGCACGCATCGTTCCCTATCTCGCGACGCTGGGCATCAGCCACGTGTACTGCTCCCCGATCCACCGCGCGCGACCGGGCAGCATGCATGGCTACGACGTGGTCTCGCATGACGAAGTCAATCCCGAGCTGGGCGGAATGCCAGCATTCGAGCGCTTCACTCGCGCACTGAAGCAGCACGGCATGAGCCAGCTCATCGACCTGGTGCCCAACCACATGGGGGTGCTCGGCACGGACAATCTCTGGTGGATGGACGTGCTCGAAAACGGCATGGCTTCCCGGCACGCGATGCACTTTGACATCCAGTGGCAGTCGCCAACGCCGGGACTTTCGGGCAAGGTACTCCTGCCGGTGCTCGGCGACCACTATGGCAACGTTCTGGAACGGGGCGAACTGCAAGTGCGGTGGATGGCCGATGCGGGGGAATTCGCTGTCTGCTATTTCGACCATCGTTTTCCGTTGTCGATCAAGACCTGTTCCGCCGTTCTGGACCGCGCAGCAGCCTCCCTGTGCGACGATGAAGCGAAGCGGGGGCTGGCCGACATGGCCGCCGCACTCCGCGAACTGCCTTCCGTGCAGCGCAGCGATGACGAAGCATGGGCGGCAAGCACCGGGGAAAGGGAGCGGCTCAAGTCGCAACTCGCCACGCTGGCCGCCGGATGGCCCGCGGTCGCGCACGCCCTGGGAGAAGCCGTCGAAGCGCTGAACGCGTCCGCGCAACGCAACGCGCTCCACGATCTGCTGGAGGCGCAGGCCTATCGCCTCGCCTACTGGCGCACGGCCGCCGACGAGATCAACTACCGCCGCTTCTTCGACGTCAATGAACTCGCCGCGCTGCGCACCGAGCGCAAGGACGTGTTCGAAGCCACGCACGCCCTGGCGCTGGAGCTGGCCGCGCGCGGCTCGGTCGATGGCCTTCGCATCGATCATCCCGACGGTCTGCAGGATCCGGCGCAGTACTTCGAGCGCCTGCAGGATGGCTTCTGCGAGCGGCGGGGCACGCTCCCGCGATCGGTCGATGCGCAGGGGCGCCCCGAGCGGCCCCTCTACGTGGTGGCCGAAAAGATCGCTGCGCCACACGAGGACGTGCCGGTCTCGTGGGCCGTGCACGGCACCACCGGTTATCGCTTTGCCAACGTGGCCAATGCCGTGCTCGTCGAGCATCGCTCGGCGCGCCGCCTCGCACGGATCTGGCGCGGCTTCACCGGCATGACGCAGAGCTTCCACGAGGTGGTCTACGCCGCGAAACGCGAAGTCGCAAGTGGAACGCTGGCGTCGGATCTCGAAGTGCTCGCCATCGCCTTGCTGGGCATCGCAAAGAGCAACCGCCGCACGCGCGACTACACCCTCAACACGCTGCGGGAATTGATCGCGACCGTCGCTGCCTGCTTCACCGTGTACCGCACCTACAACGCCGAGGAAGCGAGCCCGCAGGACATCCACTACGTCGATCAGGCGATCGACGCGGCGCGCGAGCGGCTGAACCTGCCCGATGCCACGGTCTTCGACTTCGTTCGCGCGGCGCTTCTCGGCCGCCCTCCGGGTCACGCCACCCCGGAGACGGCGCGGGACACCGTGGCCTTCGCGCGGCGCTTCCAGCAGTTCAGCGCGCCCGTCGCTGCCAAGGGGGTGGAGGACACGGCCTTCTACCGCTACTTCCCCTTGAGTTCGCTCAACGAGGTGGGCGGCGAGCCGGACTGCATCGGCATGACCCGCGCAGAATTCCATGAAGCCTCGGGGGACCGTCAGCGCCGATGGCCGAACACAATGCTGGCGACCTCCACGCACGACAACAAGCGCTCGGAGGATGTGCGGCTGCGCATCGACGTGCTGTCGGAATGTCCCGGGCTCTGGCGCCTGGCGCTGCGGCGCTGGCGCGCGCTCAATGCCCCGCTGCGGGGGGCGGTGACGGCGGCACACGAGTACCTGCTCTACCAGACCGTGCTGGGCACGATGGCGGCCTTCGACGAAGGCCCGGCGGCGCACGAATCCTACGTGACGCGAATCGTGAACTACATGCTGAAGGCCGCGCGCGAAGGCAAGGTGGGGACGAGCTGGATTCGCCCCGACGCCGCGTACGAGGAAGCGCTGGAGCATTTCGTGCGCGGCGTGCTCGCGCCAGACGGGCCGGCCCTGCCGGACCTGCGCCGCGCGGCGGCTCGCGTGGATCACTACGGGTCGCTCAATGGCATCAGCCTGACGCTGCTCAAGTACTGCTCGCCTGGCGTGCCGGATATCTACCAGGGTTGCGAACTCATCGACCGCAGCCTCGTGGACCCCGACAACCGCCGTGCGGTCGACTACGACCTGCGCCTGCGGCGGCTTCAGGAATTGCATGCGCTCGCCGCCGCACCGGATCTGGAGGCGACGGTGGCCGGGCTCGCCGCCGCGGCGCCGGACGGTCGCGCCAAGCTCTGGATCATTGGCCGCTTGCTGGCGCTGCGCCGGCAGGACCCTGAACTGTTCCGCGACGGCAGCTACGAGGCGCTCGAAGTACGGGGCGCGCGCGAGCGACACCTGCTGGCGTTCATGCGGCGCCATCACGGCCGCGTGCTCGTGGTCATCGTCATGCGCCTGTTCGCCACGCTCGACAGGGACGGCACCCGGCTGTCTCCGCTTTCCACCGATTGGGCCGACACCGAAGTCCTGATGCCTGCGGGGGAAAGCGCATGGCACTTCGAGGACTGCATCACCGGCACGTCCCACACCGTCATCGGCCATCGGCTTGCCGTGGCGCCCCTGCTTCGCGCGTTTCCGGGTGCCGCGCTCGTTGCGCGCGACGCCCGCTGATCACGGCATCAAATCCGACGCCGGAATCTTGCGGCGCAGGCGCCGGGCCATCCGGGAAGCGCTCTCGCCTTCTCTTGATCGATCGTCCTACGCCAGCCGGCCGAGGATGGCGTTGTGATGCGCGCCATCATGGGCGCCGCACCACGACAAATCCTTCGGCTTCTGCAAGCCACGGCATTCGCGCGCATCCAGTGCGAGTGCATTCGCCTGTCGAAGGCTGCGAGCCCCGAGCGCTTCAATTACCAGCGTCGCATCGAGGTCTGCACACGGGAGTTGGGGTTCCTCGAGTACACCCTGACCTCCGATGAAAGGTCGGCGGTGCGGCTCGAACGCGCCCTGTTCCTGCGGCTCCTCCTGGCGAGCGCACCGCAGCGCCTGGCTTCCTGGAGCGACAAGGAAACGCTGGACGAGATGCCGGCGTCCCATCTCTTCGAATGGGTGTCGCACGATGAGGAGCGCATGGAACTCGCCGAAATCGAGAACGCCATGACGCCGCAAGAGAAGGTGCGGTACGCCCGTGCGCGCATTCACCTCGCTTCGCAAAGTCCGAGTTGACAACGTTTTCTTCACGAGGGCCCGACATGACAAGCTTGCAGAACGAGACCCCTCTCTTCGACTCACTGGGCTCGCCCGGCACCGGGGAGGCCGGCTACGTCATGGAATGGGTCATCGACCCGACCAACTACTGTAGCGAGCACGAACTGATCACGCGCCGTGCCTTGGCCGAGCGCCTCGCCGGCCTGATGGGCATGCAGTATTTCGGCCCGGTGAGCCGTCGTCCGCCGCCGGCGGGGCCGCTGTACTTCATACCGAGCGACACGGTGGAGGGGCACCGCGCGCAGGCGATCGGCATCCGCAGGGAGAGCGATTTCTTCGGCGGGGCAGTGCCCTTCGCCTACGTCGCGACCAAGGCCATCACCCACCCGCTCCACGATAAAGACGCGGCGGGTCCACGGAATTGGGTGGAATCCTTCGCCCCGCGAATCGGCAAGTGCGTGCTGCCTGGCTATTCAGCGTTCAGCGAGGGCGATGCGCGCCGTGCGGGCCGGGCGCTCCTGCGCGACGGCGACGTGCGCGTGAAGCCGGTGCGTGCCACCGGTGGCAACGGCCAGACCGTCGTGCACGATGCGGTATCGCTCGACCGCACCCTCGCCGGCGTGCCCCACATCGACGTCGACGGCGTGGTGCTCGAACGCAATCTCCGGGAGCCTCGCACGCTCAGCGTCGGGCAGGTGAAGGTGGGCGCGCTGACGGTGAGCTACTACGGCCTGCAGCGGCTGACCCGCAACCATCGCGGTCAGTTGGTTTACGGCGGCTCCGACCTGACGGCCGTGCGCGGCGGCTTCGATGCGCTCGACGCCATGGATCTGAAGCCATCGCTGCGCCTAGCCATCGAACAGGCCGCGGTCTATCACGCCGCAGTGGTCGAGAGCTACCCGGGCTTCATGGCATCGCGCATTAACTACGACGTGGCCCAGGGCCCCGACGATGCGGGGCAGTGGTGCTCGGGCGTGCTGGAACAGTCCTGGCGCGTGGGCGGTGCGACCGGTGCGGAAGTGGCGGCGCTGGAAGTCTTCAAGAGCCAGCCGGAGCGCTCGCTGGTGCGCGCGTCCTGCTTCGAGGTCTTCGGTGAGACGAATCTTCCGCCGGGCGCCTGCGTCAACTACAGCGGCCACGACCCGGACGTGGGCCGGCTCACGAAATACAGCTTTGTCGAAGCGCATGCCGACGCGACATAAACAGGTCGACATCGCCGTCGACGGGCAACACATCGACGGCACGCTGGTGGCGGCATCCAACTCCGTGCCTGGCGTGCTGCTCGTGCACGGCTGGGACGGCAGCCAGGAGCAATACAAGGCACGCGCTCACGAGATCGCTGCGCTGGGCTGTGTCTGCCTCACCTTCGACCTGCGCGGGCATGCCCGCCACGCCGCGCAGCGGCAATCGGTGAGCCGCGAGGAAAACCTGCGCGATGTGCTCGCGGCGTACGACGTGCTGGTTCACCATCCGACAGTGGACCCGGAATCGATCGCGATCGTCGGAAGCAGCTATGGCGGCTACCTGGCGGCCATCGCCACCACGCTCCGGCCGGTCCGATGGCTGGCGCTGCGCGTTCCGGCCCTCTACCGGGACTCCGAATGGGAGGTGCCCAAGGGCAGCCTGAGCCGCAGCGATCTCGCGGAGTACCGGAGGTCGCTTGTGGAACCGCCGGAGAACCGGGCGTTGGCCGCCTGCGCACAGTTCCGCGGGGATGCCCTGATCGTCGAATCGGAGCACGACAAGACCGTGCCGCATCCCGTGATCGAGAGCTACCTCGCAGCCCTCAAGCACGTCAGGTCGGTGACCTACCGCTGCATTGCGGGCGCGGACCACGCGCTGTCCGACGAACGAAGCCGGCAGGCCTACGGCATGCTGCTGGTGTCGTGGATGACCGAGATGACCCTTGGCGCCCGGGCCGCGAGCGGCTTGCTGCGGCCAGCGCCGAGCAGTCCCGCGTAGAAGGGCCAGATCGCCATGGGCCAGCGCAGGCCTACATCTCGAGGGCGTCCATCCTGATCACGGCGCGATGTGCGGGGCGCGATACAGGGGTTGTCTTATCAACTCACACAGGAGCATTCAATGACTACCGCAACCACCAGCAACGTCATCTCGTCCGAGCGCGTCGAAGGCACGACCGTCTACAACCAGGCCGGCGACAAGCTGGGGTCGATCGACGATCTCATGATCGACAAGATGTCCGGCCAGGTGCGCTACGCCGTTCTCGAATTCGGCGGCTTCCTCGGTATCGGCACGGACCGCTATCCGCTGCCCTGGAACATGCTCAAGTACGACACGTCCATGGACGGCTATGTGGTCCCGCTGGACAAGAACGTGCTCGAAGGCGCGCCGCGCTATGCGCAGGAGCAGGTGCCGGACTACACGACCGACTACAGCCGCCGCGTGAATGACTACTACGGAGTCACCTGGTAACAGGCAGGTACGGATGGCCAGGCGCCCATCGCTCTGGCCTTTTCGGCTTCAGATCATCGAGCTGCCGTTCGCATGAGGACGAGTTCTCACGATGGGCTGCGATGCCGACTCAGGCAGTACTCGAAAAACTCCTCAAGTTCCGTGGACTTGTCGAACACGCGATCGGCGCCTGCCTCCATGCACGCGATGCGCGTTGCCTGCGTCGGATAGTTCGTGAGCACGACCACGCGCTGGCTGGGCTTGCGCCCGTTGCACCACCGGACGACGCCGGCGCCGGTCCCTTGCTTCAGGAAAAAGTCGACGACGGCGAGGTCCCACTGGCCCTTGTGACTCGCCAGCCAGCCGATCGCTTCGTCCTCGGACTCCGCCGTGGCTGTCACGCTCGCGGATCCGAGATCCGCGAGGGCCGGAATCAAGTTGTCGCGAATCTTCTGGTTGTCTTCGACGAGAAAAACTGAGATCGGCATGTCAAATCCCGCTTCTTGTTAGATCTCAGCCTAGGGCGCGGAGTCAAAAAGTCAGTGAGTGCTCATGCCACTTCAAAGTAGGAGGGTATCGACGCAGATGAGATTCATTCAGCCGCTCGTCTGCCCGAAACGAGCTCTCACATCAGCCGGGTATCGGCTGGTGGCCGATCGAGCTGGTCATGCGCGTTGTCGATGAAGTTCAATGGCGCGCGCACCAGCTGTTCCCTGTCCACATCGTCCACGGTGGGCACATGAATCGCATAGAAGCGCCCGCCCAGTTGCGCCAGTTCGCCGGTGGCGTAAAGCCGTATCCCGCATCGCGAACAGAACCGGTATGTGAGACCGGACTCGGCCCGGCCGGGCGGCACCCACCGATAGGTGCTGAGCACGTCGTCGCCCGCGAGCAGCTTGAACTTGTCGCCTCGCACGAAAAGGAACCACGCACGTGCCTTGCTGCAAAGTGAGCAATTGCAACGATTGCTCCCCGCGGCCATGTCGAACTCCGCTTCGTACTGCACCGCCTGGCAGTGGCAGCTGCCGTGATATCGCCGGTAGGTCATGGTTTCCTCGACTGGTTGCAAATCAAGACCGGTATTCTGGGCAAACCGCTTGCAAATTGCAACCGGTATAAAATCAATTCGATGAAACACGACGACCGATCGACATGCCCCATCAGCACTGGGCTGGAGCTCTTGGGTGATCGCTGGACACTGCTCGTCATCCGCGACCTGATGTTCGCGGGCAAGCGCCATTTCCGCGAGTTCCTGCAGTCCGAAGAGGCGATTTCGAGCAACGTGCTGGCGGACCGACTCAACTCGCTGGTCGAGAGTGGCATCGTGACGAAGAACGGGGATCCCACACACGCTCAGAAGGCCGTCTACAGCCTGACCGAGAAGGGGCTGGAACTACTGCCGGTGCTGGTGGCAATGAGCGCGTGGACCCAGAAGCATTTTCCCAAGACGCGCCGGCCCGAAGCCGTGCAACTCGTGCAGGGGGGAATCAAGTTTCTGAAGCAACTCGAAAGGAGACTTCGGCTGGAACACGGCATCTCGTGATTTGCGATGTCGCACATCCGCAGCCTCGTCGCACGGCTTTCATGCGCTCTTCAAAGCGCTCCTGTCCGAATGTTCGACGCAGAACGCATGGATGGGCTCGATTCGTCCGCGCAGCGCCAGCGCGCCAAGGTCGTGGGTACGGATTTCGGGCGGCGGACCCAGGGAGGCGAGCGCTTCCGCCGATGCGATGAAGAAGCATCCGACTTCGCGGGTCGCCTGCTCGAGGCGCCCGGTCGTGTTCATGACGTCGCCGTGGAAGACGATCGCACGGCGCACCTGGCCGACCTCGCCGGCGATGACCTCGCCCAGATGCAGGGCCGCACGCAGCTCCGGTTGCACGCCAAAGCGTTGGACAAACCGGTTCGCGTCCGCGGCGAGCGCCGCGCGAATCGCGAAGAAGCAGCGCAACGCCCGCGCATCGGCAACGCCGTCGGCCTCGACCCAGGTGATGACGATCTCGTCACCGACGTATTGGTAGATTTCGCCGCGGCACAGCTCGATCGGTTCGGCGACTGCCGAAAACACCGCGGCGAGGAAGCGATGTGCCTCCAGCGCCCCGAGCCGCTCGGCGATCGCGGTCGAGCCCACCACGTCGACGAAGAGGAAGAAGCGTCGCTCGGCGTAGGGCCGGCGATACTTTCCAAGCAGAAGAGCCACGAACGTGCGGTAGCCGACGAGGCCCGCGGCCTGAAACATCATCACCACGACGGCAACGGGCACGAGCGAGAGGCAAACCGCAATCAGCCAGGTGCGCGCGTCATAGACGGTAACGACGCCCAACAAGCGCTCTCCCGGCTGGCCGGCGAGGACCGCCCCTGCGATCGCGCCGTAGACAAGCGTCTTCAGGATGAACACCGCAGCGAATGGCAGCGCGTCGAGCCATCGCATCGAAGCGCGAGTCAGCAGGAAGATCTCGATGCCGGCGATCCATGAAGCCGTGAGCAGGGCGTCCATGACACCAATCGGTATGGAGATCAGCAGGGAGCCGAGCAGCGCGCGAGCGCCCGGTCCGGCAATCGCGACGGCGTAGAGTGCACCGACGCCCGCACCGATGACCGCGGCCATGCGCATGATGCGCATGAAGCGCCGCAGTCGGTCGCGCGTGACGGCGGAAAGTGTGGCAATCATCTGCCCTCGAGTCTAAGGGCGCCACTGCCCTTGGACCGCCGCCCGCTCCCGTCGACCTGCCCGTCAGACGTGCGTACTGCAGCACGCGCCGAGCACCGCAGGCTTCGTCTTCGCAATGGGCGCCTGCTCGTAGCGATCGTGGTGGCGCACCCAATCCATGGCGTAGAGCGGGTTGTCCTCGATGCGGCCGCGGGGCGTGAGATCGAGCAGGCTGTAGGTCCCCATCATCACTTCCACGCCGCGCCCGTAGGTCGAGTAGGTGCGAAAGACTTCGCCCGCTTCGCTCCTGTAGAACACGCTGATCCCCGGTGCTTCCTCGCTCGGGAAGGGCTGCATGTCGAAGTTGTAGTAGACCTCGTCCCTGGCCAACTCGTCCTGCGTGAAGCTCACGCCGAAGTCGTGGTTGAAGTCGGTGCCGTACGAGGACACCCACTTGAACTGCCAGCCCATGCGCCGCCGAAAGGCTTCGATCTCGGGCAGCGGCGCGCGCGAGACGGCCATCAGCGTGACGTCGCGGTGCTCGAGGTGCACTTTCATGCCGTCGACGTGATCCGCCATGTACGAGCAGCTCTTGCAGCCCTCCTCCCACCCCGGGCCGAGCATGAAGTGCTGCACCAGCAACTGGCGGCGGCCTTCGAACAGGTTGGCGAGCGTGCTCCAGCCCTCGGGTGTGTCGAAGACGTACTCCTTCTCGATGCGCACCCACGGCAACGCCCGGCGCTCGTGGGCGACCTGGTCGTGCATGCGCGTCAGTTCCTTCTCGCGCGCCAGCAGCGCCTTGCGCTCGGCGACCCATCGGTCCATCGACACGACGGGATGGTCCACTGTGCCGGCTTCGGCCATGGCGGTGTTCATGGTGTGCTCCTTGTGGTGCGCGTTCACGATCCGGCCTTGGGACGACGCACGGCGCGGACCTTGCCGCTGCCTCCGCCGCCGCAATAGAAGAGGTCCGCCCCATCGGATTCGAGCCCGCTGATGCCGATGCCGGTCGGCATCTCCAGCCTTTCGAGCACGGCGCCGCTCTCGGGGTTGACGCGGCGGATTTCGCTCTCATCCCCTTCCCAGGTCGCGTGCCACAGTTCGCCGTCGACCCAGGTCACGCCGGTGACGAAACGGTTGGATTCGATGGTGCGCCTGACCGCGCCGGTGTCGGGATCGATCTGGTGGATCTTGCGATCGCGGTACTCCCCTACCCACAGGCTGCCCTCGGCCCAGGTCAGCCCCGAGTCGGAGCCATGGCCCGGCGCCGGGATCGACGACACGACCTTGCCGGTGGCGGGATCGATCTTGTCGATGCGCGCCTCGGCGATCTGGTAGAGGTACGTGCCGTCGAAGGCGGTACCGGCGTCGCAGGCAAGGTCTAGCGAGCGCGTGGGCTCGCCGCTCCCGGGGTCGAAAGCGACCAACCGGGCTCCGGTGGCGACCCAGACTCTTTGCCCGTCGTGGGTCACGCCATGGATCCGATCGGCGCCGTCGAACGGGCCGTATTCGCGAACGATTTCGGCCGCACGCGGCTTCGTCTGGGGTCTGTCGAGTGTCTTGCTGGTCATCGTTGGCTCCTGAAGCGCGACTCGAGCCTCGGAATGGGCCCGCGAGACAACTCTATTCAATCGGCAGCGATGCGGGGAGTAACAAGATCGTCGTGAATCCCCCCAGCGGCGGCGACAGCCAGCGTTGCGCCCGCGCTCGCCCGACGGAGCGCACGCGCCCGTCGGCCTCCAACTCGGCGAGCGCGCGCTGCACGGTACGCTGGCTCGCTTCCAATGCCAGCGCCAGGGCTGAGGTCGACCATGCCGCGCCGTCGGAAAGCAGCGCCACCAGCGAGGCCTGGTCGCCGTCGATGGGTGGCACCAGCACGGCGACGCGACGCTCGCGGCCCGGCCTGAGGACGAAGCCGCGCGCAGTGGCCTCGATCTGCGCAAGCGGCTTGACGAGCGCGCGCAGCCGGCCGATCTCGACCCGCAGGCGTGCCCGGTGGGTCTCATCGGGATCGCGGGTCCGGAACGCGCATGCAATCAGTGCTTCGCGATCGACGTCGCCGGGCCACGCTTCGGCGAGCGCGCGCACCAGTGCGAACAGCACCGGACGGCGCGCCAGCGACTGCCACATGTCGCCGACACGCAATCCACGGCGGCAGGCGTCGATCACCAGAGTGTCCGAGGCCAGGAGCGCCGCGACCTCGTCGAGGCGCAGCGCCTGCTCCCCGTCGGCGGAAAGACATCGGGCGGCGGGACGGTCGAATGCGGATCGCGCCTCCGCGACCTCGGCCAGCAGCGCCGGCACGCGGGCACGATGAGCGGCCTCGTGCGCACGGGCGAGCGCCGCCTGTGCCGGGCCGGTGCGCAGCGAGCGCAACGCCAGCTCGGCAGCGCTGAGTTCTGCCACTGCCGCCAGCGCCGGCGGCAGCCCCTCCGTATCGAGGCCGGCCAGCGCGGCCCCTGCCTCATCGAGGCGACCGAGCAGCAGGAGTCGGCGTGCAGCGATCAGCCGCGCCTGCAGCGCATTGGCGTGGTCGGCGTGTGCCTCCATCGTGGCGACGGCCGCGGCCAGCGAGCGCGGCGAGCCGCCCAGCTCGCGCATGGCCAGCGCCACCTCCGCCTCGGCGACCACGCAGCGGGCACGCGACAGTTCCTCGTGCGCGCCGAAGCCGCTGGCGGCCCGCCGCAGCAACTCGCGTGCGCGCGGATGCTCGCCGAGCTGGGCCATGGCGATGCCGCGCAGGGCCAGCGCGGGCGGGTCTTCGCGCAGGGCGACGCGCTTGAGGGCACCGAGGGCGTCGCCGGCAGCGAGCGCGCGCGCGGAAGCGGCGATCAATGAGTCCATGACGACAGGCTACCCTCAGGGCGGCGAGCAGACGCTGACGACGACCTTGCAAGGCTCCGTGGGCAGATGGAGATCGCACTGCCCGACGGCCGCTTGGCCCGCAGCCTTGGCCGTCGCAGCGGTAGCCGTCGCCCATTCGCCGTAGTTGCCTGCGGCCAGCGCGCCGCAAGAGCGATCGAAGTAGGCCCGCACCTCGCATGTGCCATCGCGACGCGCCGCGCGATCGCATTGGGCGCGCGCCGCCCGCTCCGCCGCGCTGCGCGACGCGTGGTTGTACGAGTAGCCATACCAGCCCGCCCGGGACGCGATCGCACCCCAGCTAGGGTTGCGCTCATCCGTCGGTGCGGCCCCTGCGCCCATCGGAGTCAATGCGCACCAAATAGCGAGACCGGCCACCACGCGGGTTGAGCCCGCACCTGTCAACGAATCGAAGAATGGCATGTCGCACATTCTCGATCCTCTGCGTCCTCATCCGCGAGAGGCCGGGCGCATGCACCCGAAGACTTCCAGGCTTGCATGCAATTGATTACAGGTAGTTGAACAACGCGATCGAGTTCAGCTTCGTGAAGGTGAGCTGCGTCGCCTGCAGCGACGACTGCCTCTGATAGAACTCCGAGATCGCGGCCACGGGGTCCAGGTCCTGGATGGCCGACAGATAGCTCTTGTCCATCAGGTCGCGCGTCTCGCCGCTGTCGTCGAGCGCGTCGAGTTCGTTCATGCGCGAACCCACCGATGACTTGATCGTGAGCACGTTGTCATGCGCATTGGTTACCTTGACGTTGGCCGTGCTCAAGGCGTTCAGCAGTTTGGCCTTGCCTTCCTCACCGGCACCGGTCAGGGGAGTACGCAACGCGGTGACCAGCTCGCCGATGGAAGCAAAGATGTCGGCGCCGGCATTCCTGGCGGTGGTGACGTTGAAGGTGTCGCCAGCCGCCGGCGTGCCGGTGACGCTGATCTGCAAGCCGCCGAAGGAGATCGGCTCGCCCGCGACGAAGGCGCCGGTGGCTGTCACGACGGGCGGCGTGTCGTTGGTGGCGACCGAGTAGTTGCCGACCGCATCGAAGCTGATCTGGAAGTCCTTGCCGAAGTTCGGATCGGTCGCATCGGCCACGCCGACCGAGCTGAACACGCCCGAGCCCGTGTTGACGGCGCCGCCCGCAGTCACGTAGCCCGCCGAGCCCTGCACCGACTGGAACACCGAGCGGCCATCGTCGGAGGTCGAGATCTGCCGTGCGACGTCGACCTGCATGAGGCGCTGACCCTGGTCGCCCAGGTACTGGATGCCGCCCCCGGCTTGCACGGCAAAGGGCGCGTTGGCGCTCTTGTAGCCGGCGAACAGGAACTGGCCGTTGCCATCGTCGGAGTTGGCAAGGCCCACGAGCTGGTCCAGATTGCTCTGGATGGTGGTCGCCAGCGCGGCACGGTCGGCATCCGACAGCGTGCCGTTGCCGGCCTGCACGGTCAGCGTCTTGATGTTCTGCAGGATGGAGGTCACGCCGTCGAGCGCGGATTCTTCCCGCGTGAGGGACAGCATGGCGCGGTCGCGGCTGGTGGCGTACTGGGCCGATTCGGCCAGCGTCTCGCTGACGCCGAGCGCCCGCGCGGCGCCGACCGGATCGTCGCCGGCGGTGAGGAACTTGGTCCCGGCCGACAGCTTCTGTTGCACCTGGAAGAGGTTTTGCTGCTGCAGGCCCATCGCGCTGATGCTCTGCTCGTAGAAAGAACTGGTGCTGATGCGCATCGCGGCTCCTTGAGTTCGGGTGTGGGTTTGGGTGGAGGTCAGCTGCGGATGCCGAGGATCGCGTCGAAGATGGTCGAAGCGGTCTGGATCACCTTGGCATTCGCTTGGTACATCTGCTGGTACATGAGCAGGTTGGCGGTTTCCTCGTCCTGATTGACGCCGGAGATCGACTGCTGGCTCGCCTTGATCTGACCGGTCACGCTGTCCTGCGTGGTGGCCGCGACCTTGATCTCCATCGCGCGGTTGCCGACCTGGCTCACCAGCTGCGAATACGCACCGTTGAAGGTCGTGGTGCCGCCGCCCACCGTGGCCTTGCGCTGCAGCGCGCCGAGCAGCAGCGCATTGCTGCCATCGGACACGCCGCCGGTGTTCTTGCCGATGGTGAAGGTGTCACCGGTCGCCGGGGCACCGCTCAGACTGACGTTGATGCCGTCGAAGCTGATCCTGGCGCCTGCCGTGTAGGGCACGGGCGTGCCGGCCGCGTAGTTGCTGACGGTGCCGTCGGCCAGCGTCACGGTGATGGCGGAACTCGCGGGGAATCCCGACAGCGTGTTGGTCGCGCCGTCGAAGCTCAGCGTCACGTTCGCCGCCAGCGGCGAAGCCGGGTAGGCCGAATCGATGGTTGCCTTGCCGAGCGCGCCGCTGCCCTGGTTGCCGTTCTTGTTGCCGGTGATGACCGGCGATGCGGCGGCGACCTTGGCGGGATCGAGCACCGTCACCTCCATGTCGCGCGCGCCGGTGCGCGTCGGCTGGATCAGGAAAGTGTCGCCCGACTGGGCCGTGCCGCTGGCGGCGGAGACGGTCACGCCGTCGAAACTGACCGGAAAATCGGTGTCGTCATAGGAGCCGATCACCTGCTTGTCCGAGAGCCGCGTGACGACGTACTTCGGCGTGCCGGTCTGCACTTCCACCGAGTAGTCGCTGGTCGTGAGCTGGTTGGCATCGGAGATGGCGCTGGTCAGCACCATGTTGCCGGCGTTCCTGGCGTTCGAGAAGATGCCCGGCGCGGCCGTCGTGAAGAAGTCCTTTCCGAGCGCACCATTCAGGTCGACACCCAGCTGGTGCTGGTCATTGAACGCACTGGCGAGCGCGATCGACAGCCGGCCGATCGCGTTCTGCGTCGGAATGAGCGTCTGGGCGCGAAAGGACATCAGGCCGCCGAGCGAACCGCCGTTGAGGACGTCGTCCTTGAGTTCCGACACATTGCCTGCCAGCCCGACGAGGGCCACCGCCGTGCGCGTCGGATCGGCCGAGGATGGCACGGCCTTCATCGTCGCGGCCCGGTCGCCCACGACGAGGGACTGGCCGCTACCGATGAAGACGTTGTACTTGCCGTTGTCCTGCTCCAGCACCTTGACGTCCACGATCTGGCTCAGCTCGCTCACGAGCTGGTCGCGCTGGTCCAGCAGGTCGTTCGGCGGCTGGCCGCCGGCCACGGCGCTCATCATGCCGATCTGCTGGTTGAGGCTGGCGATCTTGCCGGCGTAGGTGTTGATCTGCTCGACGCTGCCCGAGATCTGGTCATTGACCGACTCGTTGAGGTCGGAGAGGTACTGGTCGGTCGAGCGGAACTTGCTCGACAGTGATTGCGCCGAGCTGATGAGCTGCTGGCGCGCTGCCGAGTCGGCCGGCGTGTTGGCAACGCCCTGCACCGCCGTGAAGAAGTTCTGCATCAACGGGCTCAGGCCGGCGGTCTTGTCGGCCAGGAGCGAATCGATGCGGTTGATTTGGGTGCCGTACGAGGCCAGCGCCGCCGAGGTCGACTGGGCCGAGGCGAGTTGCGCGGTGAGATAGCGGTCGTAGCTGCGCGTGACCGTGGTCACGCGCGCGCCGCTGCCGATGTAGCCGGAGCCCGAGCTGATGGCCGAGTTGGTCGAGACCTGGGCCACCTGGCGACTGTAGCCCGCGGTGTACACATTGGCCGTGTTGTGGGCCGTGGTCACGAGCGCGGTGCGCGCGACGCCGAGACCGCTCAGGCCGGTGAAGAACAAGTTTCCTGACATGTGGCTTTGCCTGTATGGGGTGTTGGGTGCGGCATCGTGTCGATGCCTGCATGTGTTCTTTGTTCTTTATCGGCCGCAGGTGCTGAAAGTTGAAGGCCGAGGGCGTCCTGGCACTGTCAGGCGGAGACGGTGCGCGCCTTCTTCCCCCGCTGCACGGTCGGTCCCCCGGCGCGCGACCTCGGCACCTGCCGGCGCACGGCCGGCATCGGCGTGATCCGCGTCAACGATTCGTCGTCGCCGCCGAGCCTGAAGATGCTGACGGCGTCGACGAGACTGCCCGCCTGTTCCTGCAGCGATGCGGCGGCAGCGGCGGCTTCTTCCACCAGTGCCGCGTTCTGCTGCGTGACCTGGTCCATCTGCGTGATCGCCTGGTTGATCTGCTCGATGCCCGAGGTCTGTTCCTGGCTCGCC
>NZ_JASZYR010000015.1 GCF_030316855.1 Variovorax sp. J22P240 | reverse complement strand
GGCCTGCCGGCCGCCATTGGCGCTGCCCTCGTCACCGACGCGGCGATGCAGGTTGCCCAGCATCGCTAGATCGGCCTGCCGCAGTTGCGCGGGCAGCGCTGCGAAGAGCGGAACTTCGGCGCGGTAGGTCGGCACCGTCACCGTGGCTGGCGATGTTTCGCCAGTCGCGTCCGGCGTCTTGGTCAAAGGAGTCAGTGTGGCTGGTCCGGTCGGGTCGGAAGGCGATTCGGGCTTGACGGCAGGCTCTGGCGGCGGGGGCGTGGCTTCCGAGCGCAGATACCAGTTCTCGCCAGCGCCCTGGGCGTCGGCCGCGTACAGGCGGTATTCGAAAGCCCCGGCATCGACGTGGCCGTTCGCGAGCGCAAAGGCGTCGCGGGTGGTCTGCGCAGTGGTGGTGGCACCGTTGCGCGCGCTCACCACTTCGATGCCGTTGCCCGTGGTCTGCGCGCCCAGCCCGCCGAGGTTGGTGATGCGCACGGTGGTGTTGCCGCTCGCACTCGCACCGGGGCCGTTGAGCACCAGACGGTCGCTCACGCTGGCGTTGCCGCCCAGCACCGTGCCCAGGCTGAGTACGCCGTTGTGGCCGATATAGGCGCCATTCACGGTGAGCGTGCTGCCGGCCGCAGCGCTCAGCAGGCTGACGGTGCCGGCGTTCTGAAGCGACGCCACGGACTGGTTGAAGCCCGCCGTGTCGAGCGTGGCGCCCGCGGCCACGGTGTGCGCCGACAACGCGCTGAGGGCATTGGCGGCACCGGCCTTCAGCGTGCCCGCGGTGACGGTGGTCGCCCCGCTGTAGCTGTTGGCGCCCGACAGAACGGTGGTGCCGCTGCCCACCTGCTGGAACGCGCCGGAGCCACTGATGGCGCCCGGCAGATCAAGCGTGTCCGAGCGGTTCACCGCCAGCGTCGCGTTGTTCACGATGTCGCCCACCACACCGCCGGCACTGCCGCCATTGCCCAGCTGCAGGGTGCCGGCCGTGATGGTCGTGCCGCCGATGTAGCTGTTGTCCGCCGAGAGCACGGTCGTGCCGCTGCCCACTTGCTGCAGCGCACCGCTGCCGCTGATGGCGCCCGCGAGCGTCAGGATGTTCGAGCGGTTCACTACCAGCCTGGCGTTGTTCAGGATGTTGCCCACCACGCCGCCCGTGGTGCCGCCATCGCCCAGCTGCAAGGTGCCCGCGGTGATGGTCGTGCCGCCGGTGTAGGTGTTGTCGGCGGTGAACAGCGTCGTGCCGGTGCCGAACTGGGTCACGCCGCCGGTGCCGCTGATGGGTTTCGCCAAGGCGATGATGTCCTGGCGATGAATGACGAGCGCCGTGTTGTTGACGATGGGCCCATCCACCTTGCCGACCGTGCCGCCGTTGCCCAATTGCAGGACGCCGTCGGTGATCGTGGTAGTGCCGGTGATCGCCTGGTTGGTCGTGAACGTCAGCTTGCCCGAGCCGGTCTTCTCGATGCCGCCCGTACCCGTGAGCAGGCCGGTGTAGATGGCGTCGATCGGTTGTTCGAAGCGCACCACGCCGTGGTCGGCGATCGCCTTCGGCATGAAAGCGGCGTTGGTCTGCAGCGTGCCTGCCGGGTCGACCGTCATGCTGCCGGTGTAGCCGCTGGCGTCCGAGCCCAGGATCAGCGTGCCGCCGGCCACCTGCGTGCTGGTGATGCCCGTACCCGCGAGCGAATTGTTGAAGGTCCAGGTGCCGCTGTCGTTCTTCACCAGCGTCTGGAAGTTCGAGATCGCCTGGCCGAAGACACCCGCGTCCAGGCCTGTGCCGGTGCCGTTCAAGGTCAGCAGGTTGCGGCCACCGCCACCGTTGATCGCACCGGAGATCGACGACCCGCTGTAGATCCTGAGCGTGTCGTCGCCATTGGCGAAATTGAGCGATCCGATCAGCTGGCCCTTGTTGGTGAAGTCCAGCGCCATGGTGCCGGACACCCCCATGATGGGGCCCGTGCCGTTCTTGTATTCGATGATGCCGGTCGCGCCGTTCTCGATCGTGTTCGAGCCTGTGGACGATTCGAACCAGATGGCCGCGCCGCCCGCCTGCGAACGGATTTCCCCGTTGTTCACGATGCGGTTTCCGGTTCCGATCGGGTTGATCGCCTCCGCGTTGCCCGCCACCCCGGTGGACAGCACCTTGGCACCCTTCTCGATCGTCAGCGTGTTCCCGGAGCGGAATTCAATGGTGTTGGCGCCGGTGCCGAAGTTGCCGTTGGTGGTGCCCGGCGCGTTGTTCTCGACCTTGGCGCCGGCGTGGATCACGATGGTCGAGTTGCTGCCGACGCTGATGGCTGGAAGCCCGCCTGAACTGATGATCGCCTTCGGCTGCACGATCACCGAAGTGCCGGCCGGCGTGTTGTCGCCTTGGCCCGCAATGCCCGTTGCCGCACCAGTCGTGTCGCAGGTGATGACATTGGCGCTGGTCGAGCAGGTGGCCGACGCGGTGCCGGCCAGGCCCAACAGCGCCGCCGCTATGGTGGCCTGCGCGGCACCGGAGCGAACCCGGGTGCTTGATTTGCCGGCACTGGCGGCGAGTTCTGACGCGACGGTCCAGCCGTGTTGAGATGAGTTCCAGACGATGCTGAAAACGCGATTCATGTAGTTCTTCCGGAATGAGATTCACGTCATGCGTGAAACGAATACTTACGAATGTAATTCTTCGGTACTCTTTCTCAGTGGAATTGGTTCACGAATTTGGCGCAAATCCACGTCTCTGCATGCGAGTTCGCTACGCTTTCGATAGCACGGGCGCGCCTATCGCCGCGGCAGCAGTAGTAGCAGCGGCAGCCCCGTAAACTCCCCGGATGGCATCCAGACCTTCCAGAGCGCCGCGCATGCTCGAGCGCGGCATCCTATGCATCCTGATCGGCGCGGCCGTGTTGATCGCGCCGAGCTTCCTTCAATCGCCCACCTGGCGCGAAATGGTCGGGGGTGCCTACATCGTGGGATGGTTTGCGCTGGTGCTCGGCATCGCGCTCGTCGGGGTCGACCTGGTTCAGCGCGCCAAGGCCAAAGGGCGCTGAGGCCGCGGCGGCGGGCTGTCGCCGCCAGATTCAGCGCTTGCCGCGAGCCTTCTTCACGACTTCGACGCCGGCCAGCACGATGGCGCCGGCGATGATGCCGACGCCGGCGCTGGCACCCATTGACGCCAGCCCGCCAAAAAACCCGCCGAAACCAGAGGTCCAGGACTCGATTCCATGGCCGACGGCCGGAACGCCGTGCACCAGGATCCCGCCGCCCACGAGGAACATGGCGGCCGTGCCGGCGACGGACAGACCCTTCATGAGCCAGGGCGCCGCCGCCAGGATGCCGCGGCCCAGGGCGCGTGAGCCGGCGCCTTGGCGCTGGCTCAGGTAGAGCCCCGCGTCATCGAGCTTCACGATGCCCGCCACGAGGCCGTAGACGCCGACCGTCATCACCAGCGCGATGCCCACCAGCACGGACAGCTGCGTGACGAAAGGCTGGCCCTGCACCGTGCCCAGCGTGATCGCGATGATTTCGGCGGAGAGGATGAAGTCGGTGCGCACCGCGCCCTTGATCTTCGCCTTCTCGACCGCGACCAAGTCGACCTCCTCGCTCGCCACCGCCCGCTCGTGTGCCGTCGTGCTGGCCGCGTGCTCATCCTTGTGAAGGAACTTGTGCGCCAGCTTTTCGAAGCCTTCGAAGCAAAGGAATGCGCCACCGATCATCAGCAGCGGCGTCACCAGCCAGGGCAGCCAGGTCCCGATCACCAGCGCGGCCGGCACCAGGATCGCCTTATTCACGAACGAGCCCTTGCACACCGCCCAGACGACCGGCAACTCGCGGTTGGCCTTGACCCCCGAAACCTGCTGGGCGTTCAGCGCGAGGTCGTCGCCCAGAACACCCGCGGTCTTCTTAGCGGCGACCTTGGTGAGAACGGAAACATCGTCGAGCACCGTCGCGATGTCGTCGAGCAGCAGCAGGAGGCTGGTGGCCATTGTCTGCGCGCCCGATCAAACGGCTCGCTTGAGGCGGATTTCCTCGATCTTGACGGCTCCGAATGCCGTGGTCTTGGCGGTCTTCATTTCGCGCTTGAAGCCTGCGAGTTCATGGAAACGCATCGCGCGGTCGTTGCGCAGCGGCACCCAGACGGTGACCAGGGTGCAGCCCTCTTCCTCGAGGCCGTCGCGCGCGGCGTCCCACAACGCGACACCGACGCCCTTGCCCCAGTGCTCGGGCTTCACATAGATGGCCCAGATCTCGCCGGTGGTCGACGGCGTCTTGGGATCGCGCGACCGGTCGAAGCCGACGAATCCCACCACTTCGCCATCGATCTCTGCAACCTGGACCTGCGGCTCGCTGAACTCGATCGCTTCGCGCCACTTGGCCTCGCGCGTAGTGGGCGCCAGGGCGCGCAGCTGGTCCTCGGGCAGGATGCCTTCGTAGGCGGCCCGGGCGGCGGCGGCGTGGACTTCGGCGATGGCTTTGGCATCGCGCAGGGTGGCGGGGCGGACTTCGTAATCGGACATGAATGCGGGGGAACGAACGTAAAGGGCCGTATTGTCGCCGCGCAGCCAAAGTCTGGAACGTCGAGGCTAAACTGACCGCCGCATTCGCATCTATCCGGAGATTTACATGGCCAAAGGTCAACAGCGCACAAACAAGGAAGCCAAGAAACCGAAGAAGGACACTTCTCCGCCCAAGCCGCCGGGCGCCGGCATCGAGCCGGTCCGCACGGTGACGACGGCGGTCATTCCGCGCGGCAAGCTCAAGAACAAGTAGCAGTGAACGCTCCTGCGCAGCCTACGCCAGCAGCGAAACAGCCGCGCAACCCGTTGCACGGCCTCACGCTGGAAGCCATCGTGACCGCGCTCCAGACGGAATACGGCTGGCAAGGGCTGGGCGAGCGGATTCCGCTGCGCTGCTTCACCAGCGACCCGAGCGTCGCGTCAAGCCTCAAGTTCCTCCGCAAGACGCCCTGGGCGCGCGAGAAGGTCGAGAGCCTCTACCTCTTCATGCTGCGCGACCAGCGTCGCCAGCAATCGCCGTCGCATCGGCCGTGATGAAGGCGCACGTCGAACCGGGCGGATTCACCTTCGAGATCGAGCCCGACCGCACCCTGCTCCAGTCCGCCGACGCCGGTGGCATCGAACTGCCGAGCTCGTGCCGCAACGGCACCTGCCGGACCTGTCTCTGCAAGCTCGTGGCCGGCAATATCCGCTACCGCATCGAATGGCCGGGCGTGAGCGCCGACGAGAAGGCCGAAGGCTGGATCCTGCCCTGCGTGGCCGAACCGCTCGACGACGTGACGCTCGACGTGCCTTACGCGTTCTCAGTGTTCTAGCTTGACGAGCCGGTCCCGCTGCGCGAGCGAGGGAAACAACCGGAACCAGGCTGCCGCCACCAGCACGGTGCCCACCCCGCCCACCACCACGGACCCCACGGGCCCCAGCAACGCCGCCGTGGCGCCCGACTCGAATTCGCCAAGCTGGTTGCTCGCGCCGATGAAGATCGAATTGACCGCACTCACCCGGCCGCGCATGGCGTCAGGCGTTTCGAGCTGCACCAGCGTCTGCCGGATGACCACGTTGACCATGTCTGCACCGCCCGAGATCGCGAGCGCGATCAACGAGACGATGAAGTTGCGGGAGATGCCGAAGACGATCATGCACACGCCGAACATCGCCACCGCGATCAGCAACGCACGGCCCACGTGGCGCTCGATCGGCCGGCGCGTGAGCATGATCGACATGAAGAGCGCCCCGATCGCCGGCGCACCGCGCAACAGCCCCAGGCCCCACGGCCCCGTATGAAGAATGTCCTTGGCATAGATCGGCAGCAGCGCGACGGCGCCGCCCAGCAGCACCGCGAAGAGATCGAGTGACACGGCGCCGAGGACGGGCTTGCGCTTCCAAATGAAGTCGACGCCGGCCAGCACGGTCTTGAGCGTCACCGGCTCCCGCGCAGACGGCTTGTAGACGTAATGCAGGCGCATCACCAGCGCGGCAGCCGCCACGAAACAGACAAAGGCGGCGCCGTACACCACGCCCATGCCCGCCACGAACAGCAGACCGCCCAACGCCGGGCCACCGATGATGGCGCCCTGCATGCCGGCAGAGCTGAAAGCCATCGCGCGCGGCAGCAGCAACGGCGGCACCAGCAAAGGCGTGAGCGCCTGCTGCGCCGGCATCTGGAACGCGCGGACCGCGCCGAGCACGAGGGACAGGCCCAGCAGCAGCCCGCGCGTATCGTGCGCAACGTGCACCGCGAGCAGCAGCACCAGCGCCACCGCGGCCTGCACCGCGAAGCAGACTGCAACGATGCGTCCCCGGTGGCGCCGATCGACCACATGGCCCGCCAACAGGGCCAGCAGCAACGCCGGGACGAACTGGTAGAGGCCGACCAGCCCCAGGTCCCACGCGCTCTGGGTCAGGTCGTACATGTGCCAGCCGATCGCGACCAGCAGCATCTGGCTCGCGGCGGTGCCGAACAGCCGCGCAACCCACAGTTGCATGAAGGGCCGCTCGCGCGTGAGATCGGAAAACCTGGAAGAACTGGGGGGAGCGGCTGCAACGGACATCGCGACGAGGATAGCCGAGCCGCCCGGTGCTTCTAGACTCCGCCTGCGATGACCGACCTGCACCTGATCCATGAAGACTCGCACCTGCTGGTGTTCGACAAGCCCGCCGGCCTGCTCTGCGTGCCCGGCCGCGGCGAGGACAAGCAGGACTGCCTCAGCGCGCGCGCCGCGCGGCGTTGGCCTGACGCGTTGGTCGTGCACCGGCTCGACATGGCAACCAGCGGCCTGGTCCTGATGGCGCGCAACCCGGCCATGCAGCGCGCGCTCGGCGACGCCTTCGCCAACCGGCAAGTGAGCAAGCGCTACGAAGCCATCGTCGACGGCCTGCTGCCGATGACCGACGAATGGTCATTGATCGATGCACCGCTGATCGCGGACTGGCCGAGAAGGCCCTTGCAGAAGGTCGACCCGGCCGGCAAGCCCAGCCAGACGCGATGGCGTGTGAAGCAGTCTTTGCCCGAACGCCGGGCCAGCCACCTGTGGCTGGAGCCGCTGACGGGACGCAGCCATCAATTGCGCGTGCACCTTCTGTCGATCGGCCATCCGATCCTCGGCGACGCGCTCTACGGGCATGAAGACATTGAACGCCGCGCGCCAAGATTGCTGCTGCACGCGACCACGCTTGAATTCGAGCACCCTGCCAATGGAAAGCCTTGCCGCTTCGAGAGCCCGCCGCCTTTCGCCTGATGGGGCGTCAGTTGGCGATCCCTAGCTGAGGTCGCCTTTCACCACGAGGACCGGCACCTTCGCGTCCTGCAGCACGCGCTGCGTCACGCTGCCGAGCAGGAGCTTCTCGATGCCTGTTCGGCCGTGCGAGCCCATCACGATCAGGTCGGCGCCGATCGCGATGGCGGTATCGACGATGCCTTCGTGCACCACGTGCCCGTCGATCACACGCTGATCGCTGTGCAGGCCCTCGGCGGCCAGCGCCGCCACGCCGCGCGCCAGCGCGGCATTCGCGCTGCTGGTGGCAGCGGCAAGGTATTCGTTCTGGCCGAGCGCGTAGTCAGCGCCCACGCCGATGAAAGGATAGTTGTCCACCACGTGGATGAGCGTGATGCGACTGCCGAAGGCCAAGGCCAGCCCGCTGGCCTTGCTGACCGCCAGCATCGACGTTTCGGACCCGTCGATCGGGACCAGGATGTGATTGAACATGGCTGACCTCTTTCATGCACAGGATTCGCGGGCGAATCGGGCCTCGAATTTACATCCAAGCCCGGGGCTTCGGATGTAGGACGTCTACGGTCGGCGCCTCGAACTCAATCGCCCTGGAATGCACCGGCGCGGCAGGTCACGACCAGCGTGTCGCGCCAGCCGGGCTCGCCTTCAACCAGCGGCTGAATCGGGGTCGATTCATGGATCACGCGAGCGTCGTCGAGCAGCAGCAAGGACCATGGCTCGGTCATCGTGAAGCGTTCGCCGCGCCGTCCGCCGGCTTCGAACACGCGTGTTTCGCCGCCCTTGATGTTGTGACGGCCGACCAGCGCGACGGCGACCAGGTCGACGCCATCGCGGTGCGCGCCTTCCGGCGTCGGGCGGCCGATGCCGTCCGTGGTGTCGATGCGGAACTGGTGCGCCTCGACATACCAGCGCTGCGTGCCGCGCAAGCCGCTCGTCACGTTGCCGAGTCCGCTCATGAGTCGCTGCCAGATCGGTTGCGCAACAGTGGCTGCCTCCATCGGCGCGAACCAGCGCTGCATGCCACCATGCAATGCGTTGTATTCGACCGGCTGCCAATGCGCGCGATGCGGCACTTGCTCGACGCCGGCCTCATCTACCGTGAAACAGGCATGGCGGCGCGTGCGATAGCGGCCGCCGTCCTTCAGGTATTCGTCGGCCGGCAGGTGTGCCCAATCGACATGCAAGGCATCGAGCTGCGCCAGCGGCGCGCCGAGCCAGTCGGCCACGCCCTGCGGACTCAGCACGGCATAGCCGTCCTGGCGCAAGGTGGGAACGAGTCGATCGGGCGGTGTGAAAGGTGGGCTGAACGCAGTGCTCACTCCGTCACCTTCACGCCCTTCCAGAATGCGACGCGGTCCTTGACCATCTCCGCTTCCGGCTTGGGATCTGCGTAGTACCACGCGGCGTCGGTGTTGAGTTCGCCGTTGACCAGCAGCGAGTAATAGCTCGCCGTGCCCTTCCATGCGCACGTCGTCTTGTGGTTGCTGAAGGTCACATGGTCGCGGTTGAGCGAATCCATCGGGAAGTAGTGGTTGCCTTCGACGAGCACAGTGTCGTCGCTCTCGGCGACGGTGACGCCGTTCCAGGTTGCTTTCATTTCTTGACTCCGTGGCGCGATGCGCCGCCAATCCACGAAAGTAGCACATTCCCTTCGCGGGTCGAGCTAGGCGGCCTGAAGCCAGTGAACGCTGAACAGGTGATCGGGGTCTGTCCACACGGCAGCGGGACGGAAGCCGGCCTTGACGGCGAGCGTGCGCAACCCTTCCACGGTGAACTTGTGCGAGTTCTCGGTATGGATCGTCTCGCCCTCTTCAAAGGCGAAGCGCTGACCATCGAGTGTGACGGTCTGCGCCCGGCGACTCACAAGGTGCATCTCGATGCGACGCATCGGCGAGTTGTAGAAGGCCGCATGCGTGAACCCGCCAAGATCGAAGTCGGTATCCAGCTCGGCATTGGCGCGCCGCAGCAAATTGAGGTTGAAGGCCGCCGTCACGCCCTGCGCGTCGTTGTAGGCCGCGTGCAGCAAGGCCGGGTCCTTCACGAGATCCACGCCGAGGAGCAGGCCGCCTCCGCGCAACAACCGATGCGCCAGCTGCAGGAAAGCCAGGGCCTCGTCAGGACTGAAGTTGCCCAAGGTCGAGCCCGGGAAGAACCCCACCCGCTGCCCGGCGCCCTTGTCTCGCGAGGGCAGCACCAGCGGCATCGTGTAGTCGGCCACGACAGGCTGGACGATGACATGGGGATAGTCCGCGCGCAAACGCGCCGCCGCCGCTTCGAGATGCTCTCCCGAAATGTCGATCGGCACATAGCGCTTCGGCGCTTCGAGCGCATCGAGCAGCAGCCGCACCTTGGTGAGCGATCCCGCGCCGAACTCGACGATCTCGGCGTTGGGGCCGATCTGCGCCGCGATCTCGTCCGCGCATTCGGTGAGGATGCGCACTTCGGTGCGTGTCGGGTAGTACTCCGGCAACTCGCAGATGCGATCGAACAGAGCCGAGCCCGCGACGTCGTAGAAAAACTTCGGCGAGATGCTCCGCGACCCCAGACTGAGACCCGCGAACAGTTCGCGAGCGAAGTCGGAGAGAGGCGCAGCCCGTTGGGCAGCCCGGAATGCGTGGAGATTGAATGCAGGAGTGCCCATCAGAGGTCCTTCGCGAGCCGCAGCCCCGAGAACTGCCAGCGTGCGGCCGGCGGGAAGAAGTTGCGATAGCTCGGCCGCGTGTGCCCGTCAGGCGTGGCGACGCTGCCGCCGCGAAGCACGAGTTGGCCGACCATGAACTTGCCGTTGTATTCCGCCGCGATGCCCGCGAGCGGGCGAAAGCCCGGGTACGGGTCATAGGAAGAGCGCGTCCACTGCCACACGTGGCCGCTCATCTGCGAGATGCCCGATGCGTCGTGCGCAGCCTCCCATTCGAACTCCGTGGGCAGACGCGCGCCGGCCCATTCCGCATACGCGGCGGCCTCGTAGAAACTAAGTTGCGAAACCGGTGCGCCTGCCTCCAGCGGCCGCACGCCGTGCAGGCCGAAGACCTGCCACCCGGCCGAGGCACCGTGGTGCGCGAGGCGCGGATCGTCCGGCGCGAGCCAGTAAGCCGGACCACGCCACCCTTGCGCCTGCACGGCCGCCCAGCCGTCGGAGAGCCACAGTTCGGGCCGCTGGTAGCCACCGTCGGCGATGAACTGCGCATAGTCGCCACAATTCACGAGCCGGTCCGTGATGGCGTAAGGCTGCAGTAGCACGGCATGGCGCGGCGTCTCGTTGTCGAACACGAATCCTGCGCCACCATGGCCGATCTCCACCACGCCGCCGGGTTGTGACAGCCATCGCATCGCGGGTGCCACGGATGCCAGCCGCAACACCGGCGCCGTCGCCGCCCGGTACGCCGGCATCAAGGGATTGCACGACAGCGCGTGCAGGATGTCGGTGACGATCAACTCCTGGTGCTGTTGCTCGTGGTGCAGGCCGAGCGTGACGATGCCTTCGATCGCCACCCAGTCGTCCTCGCGCGCGCCGCAGAGCAACGCATCCACCGCCTCGTCGACATGGCGGCGGTACGCATGCACTTCGTCGAGCGACGGCCGCGTCAGCAGTCCACGCTGCGGCCGCGGATGGCGCGGTCCCAGTGCCTCGTAGTAGGAATTGAAGAGATAGTGAAAGCGAGGGTCGAACACGCGATAGCCGTCCGCATGCAATTGCAGCAGCACCGTCTCGAAGAACCAGGTGGTGTGCGCCAGGTGCCACTTCGTGGGACTGGCATCGGGCATGGACTGGATGCACTGGTCTTCGGCCGACAGCGGAGCCGCCAGCGCCAGGCTGTGCGCGCGAACCGATCGAAAACGATCGCGCAACTCGTCCGCCGCCGGCAAAGCCGGCCGGATGAAGTTCATGGGAGCTCCAATTTTGGTTTGAACGGTTTTTTAGCCCATGCACACAGGCCGACGCCGTAGGACAAGATCGCGCAGCGGAGGTGGGCCGCGACGCCGGCGCAGCGGAACGCGACACTTTGGCACAAGTCGCTCGCGCGTGCCAAGGCCCTGCGTATCATCCGGCGAATGAGCAAAACAGGCCGGCCCCACATCGTCATCGTCGGCTGCGGGTTCGGCGGACTGGAGGCCGCACGCAGGCTGCAGCGCGCGGACGTCGACATCACGTTGATCGACAAGACCAACCACCACCTGTTCCAGCCCCTCCTTTACCAGGTTGCGACCGCAGGCCTCGCCGCGCCGTCGATCGCAGCACCGGTGCGGCTCTTGTTTCGGCGGCAACCCAATGTCACAACCTTGCTCGGCGAAGTGACGCAGATCGACCCTGTGGCACGCGAAGTGCGCCTGGCCGACGGCGCCCACCTCGTCTGGGACCACCTGATCCTCGCCGCCGGCGCGACGCACAGCTATTTCGGCCACGACGACTGGGCGCGGATGGCGCCCGGCCTCAAGACGCTGGCCGATGCCTTCGAGATCCGCCGCCGCATCCTCCTGAGCTTCGAGGCGGCCGAGATCGAGTCAGACCCGGCACGCCGGCGAGCCTTGCTGACCTTTGCCGTGATCGGCGCCGGCCCGACCGGCGTGGAGATGGCCGGCACGCTCGCCGAGATCGCCCGCCACACTCTCGAAGGCGAGTTCCGCCACATCGACCCGAGCAGCGCCGAGGTGCTGCTGATCGAGGGCGGCCCGCGCGTGCTGCAAGCCATGCCCGAGTCGCTCAGCCAGCGCGCGCAGGATCAGTTGCAGAAGCTCGGCGTGCAGGTGCGCCTCAACGCACGGGTGACATCCGTCGATGCGACCGGCCTGCAGGTCGAATCGCCTTTCAGTGATGGCGGCGCAGGCGTGGGCAGCCACCGCATCGAATGCAATTGCGTGGTCTGGGCGGCGGGCGTCGCCGCCTCGCCGCTGGGTCGCCTGCTCGCCGATGCGATCGGCGTGGAGACGGACCGCGCCGGCCGCGTCAAGGTGCTCGCGGACCTCAGCCTGCCGGGTCATCCGGACATCAGCGTCGTGGGCGATCTCGCGGCCGCGCTGAGCCACCGTCCCGGCAAGGAGCCCAAGCCGGTGCCCGGCGTTTCGCCCGGCGCCAAGCAGATGGGACGCGCCGCCGCGGACAACATCCTGCGCCGCATCGCGGGCCAGCCGACCGAGCCCTTCCGCTATCGCGACTACGGCAACCTGGCGACGATCGGCCGCAATTCGGCTGTCGTCGACCTGGGCACGCCCTTCGGCCCCCTTCGCTTCTCGGGGCGCATGGCGTGGCTCTTCTGGCTGTTCGCGCACGTCTATTTCCTGATCGGCTTTCGCAACCGCATCGTGGTGCTGATGGATTGGGCCAGCGCGTACTGGAGCTTTCAGCGGTATGCGCGTGTGGTCGCGGATGTCAGGGCGCGAGGTGAGTCATGAATCGCATCGAAAGCAAACTCCAATCGCTGGGACTGGTGCTGCCTCCGCCCATCGCGATGCCGCCGGGCGTGTCGTTGCCCTTTCCTTGGGTGCGCCTCTCGGGCCAGCGGGCGTTGATCTCGGGCCATGGACCGCAGAACAGCGACGGAACGCTCGCCCAGCCGCTCGGCAAGGTCGGGCGCGAACTCACGATCGAGCAGGGCTATCAGGCAGCCAGGCTCGCCGCCCTCGGCATGCTTGCGAGCCTGCAGCGCGCCATCGGCGACCTGGACCACGTCACGGCCTGGGTGCGCGTGTTCGGCATGGTCAACGCGGCGCCGGGCTTCCATCGGATGCCGGCCGTGATCAACGGGTTCTCGGACCTGATCATCCAGCTCTACGGCCCCGAAATCGGCGCCCATGCGCGCAGCGCGGTCGGGCTGGCGGAACTGCCCTTCGACATTCCGGTCGAGATCGAGGCCGAGGTCGAATTCAGCGGCTAGCCTGCGGATCGGCCGATCACAGTTCCAGGACCAGCCTGCCGCCACCACTGCAGGCGCGCGAGCAGCACGTCATCATCTTCGTGTCGGCCTCGCGTTCGGCGCGCGTGAGCACGACGTCGCGGTGGTCGACCTTGCCCGCCAGCACGCGCACCTCGCACGATCCGCAGAGCCCCTCCTCGCAATCGCTCTGCACGTCGATGTTGGCCGCGCGCAGAGCGCTCAGCACGGTCTGGTCGGCCGGTACGTGCACGACGATGCCCGAATCCTTCAACTCGACGTCGAAGGCGTGTTCGCGCGAGGGGTCCAGGGTTCGGAGGGTCGACTCGAAATGCTCGACATGCAGCGCGTCCTCGGGCCACGCTGCGCAGTGCGCCTCCAGTGCCGACAGCATGCGTACCGGCCCGCAGGCGTAGACCTGGGTACCGGGTTCGGGCGTGGCGAGCAGCGCCGCCAGGTCATTGCGCCGGCCTTGGTCGCCGGCGTAGACGACCAATCGCTCGCCATGCATGTCAGCCAGATCGTCGACCAAAGCCATGCTGGCGCGCGAGCGCCCGCTGTAGTGCAGCGCGTAGTCGATGCCCAGAGCCTTTGCGCGTCTGGCCATGGCACTCACGGGCGTGATGCCGATGCCCCCTGCGATGAAGATCACCTTCTTCGCCGACTCGTCCAGGTGGAAGTGGTTGCGCGGGCCCCGGATCTTGAGCTTGTCGCCGGCCTTCACGTTCGAATGCACCCACGCGGAGCCGCCGCGACCGTCGGCCTCGCGCAGCACCGCGATCTCCAGCGCATTCACGTCGTCGACGTCTCCACACAGCGAGTACTGCCGCGAGCGTTCAGGATGGCCGCACTCGATGTCGATGTGCGAACCCGGTGTCCAGCGCGGCATCGGCCGTCCGTCCGGCGCGACGAGGCGGAGCTTGACGATGCCGTCCGCCACCCGGGTGACGCTCTCGACAACCACCGGCCGCGTGATCGCGCCCTTCGAGGGTTCGCCGAGCCGCACGGGCACGGCGACCTCGGGATGGCGCAGCGCGGCCTGTGTGCGCTCGGGGTTGTGGGCCGGCTCCCATTCGACCCACAGATGCTCCGGCCCCCGGAACGAGGTGTTGGGCACGTACGAGAACTCTTGCGGCGACAGGCGCATGTGCGGCAGCCGGCGCGTGAACTCCTCCAGGAAGATCTGCATCTCCATGCGCGCCAGGTTCTTGCCCATGCACTGATGCGAGCCGTAGCCGAAGGTGAGATGGTCGCTCGCGTTGTCGCGCCGGATGTCGAACAGGTCGGCGTCCGCGAAATGGGCCTGGTCATGATTGGCCGACGAGGTGACGATCAGCAGCTTCGAGCCGGCAGGAAGATCGACGCCGCCCACCTGCGCATCGGCTGTCACGATGCGGCGCCATGCCGCGACCGAGCCGTTGTGCCGCAGGCATTCCTCGACCGCGTTGGGGATCAGGCTCGGGTCTTCGCAGATGTCGCGCCAGGCGTCGGGGTGCTGCAGCAGCAACTTCATCGCGTTGGCGGTAGCGTTGGCCGTGGTCTCGTGGGCCGCGACGATGCCGGCCATCATCATCGAGTGCAGGTACGAATCCGTGACGACGTCGGGCAACTCGCGCTGCTTGCGCAACCCGTACTGCATCCAGCCGCCGCCCTCCGGGTCCTGGCGCATCTTGTCGAGCACCTGGCCGGCGAACTGCCAGAAGTTGCCGACGGCATGGGCCACCGCCACCTGCTCTTCCGGCTTCGGCCGGCCCCACGTGTTGACCGTGTGCGCGATCGAGTACTTGCGCAGCGTCTCCATGTCTTCTTCGGGCACGCCGAGGAAATGCAGGGCCACGGTCAGGGGGACTTCCCAGAGCATCTGGTCGACGAGGTCGGCGCGGCCGTCGTCGATGAAGCGGTCGACGTACTCGCGCGCGAGCTGTCGCACCATCGGTTCGTGGTGCTTGAGTTCCTCGGGCGTGAACGGGTCCATCAACGCGCGGCGGCGCGGCATGTGCGCCGGCTCGTCCTCGTTGACCAGCGTGCGGTTCAGCGCGAAGCCGTAGGACGCGAGCACCGCGTTCGCCTCATCGCCGGTCGGCGTGATCTTTTCGAGCGCGATGGACGGGCTGAAGGTGATGTTGTCGCGAAAGATCGCCTTGATGTCGTCATAGCGCGTGACCACCCAGTAGCCGAGCTTCGGGCTCCAGAAGATCGGCTCCTTCTCGCGCGCCCATCGCACGTACTCGGGCGGGTCCTGCTGGTAGCCGTCCTCGAAGGGGTCGAAGTCGGCGGCGCGCAGGCTGACCGGGCAACCGGTCGGCGTGCGCTCGGCGGACAGCGCACCATGCGCCACGGGGCAACCGGTCGTTCGACGCGGGACTTCCACACTGCTCATGGCGGCGCCTCCTCAGTCCAGCGAGATCTTCAGGTCACGGATGAGCTTCTGCCACTTGATGGTCTCGGCCTTCAGCAACTCCGCGAACTGCGCCGGCGTGTTGCCGACCGGCTCGACACCGAAGTCGACCAGCCGCTTGGTGACGGCCGGGTCGTGGATCGCCTCGACGACCTGCTTGTTGATCGCGGCGATGGTCGCGGGCGGCGTGCCTGCGGGCACCACCATGCCGACGAGCGCCGCCGCTTCGACATTCTTGTAGCCCAGTTCAGCGAAGGTCGGCACGTCCGGCAACTGCGGCAGCCGGGTCGCGTTTGCCACGGCCAGCGCCTTGACCTTGCCGCCCTTGATGAAGCCGGCGCCTGCGGCCAGGTCGACCATCATGGCCGGGATCTGGCCGCCGGCCACGTCGGCCAAGGCCGGCGCGGCGCCGCGATACGGTGCATGGACCATCTCGATGCCGGCCTCAGACTTCAGCAGTTCCATCGCCAGATGGTGAGGACTTCCCGCTCCGGCCGAACCGTAGTTGAAGCCGCCGGACTTGGCCTTGGCCTGGGCGATGAAATCCTTGGCGTCCTTGACCTCGATGCCAGGACCGACGACCAGGATCATCGGAAAGCGCCCCATCAGCGTGACGGGTGCAAGGTCCTTGGTAGGGCTGTAGCTGAGCGCCTTGTAGAGCACCGGATTGAAGACCAGCGTGCCGTTGTCTGCCGACAGCACCGTGTAGCCATCCGCCGCGGCGCGCGCGACCTCGGCAGCACCGAGCGCCGTGTTGCCGCCGGGCTTGTTGTCGACCAGGACCGGCTGGCCCGCCTGCGTCGACCAGGTCTGCCCGATGGTGCGCGCGAGGAAGTCGGAGCCGCCACCCGCCGCATAGGGAACGACCCATCGGACCGGCTTGGTCGGAAAGGTCCCCGGGGCCTGTTGCGCGAGCGCGGGCAGGTGCAGGACGGGCAACGCCAGCAGCGTCGCGACAAGAAGCTTCTTCATCGGGTCGATCCTTAGGAGTGATTTGCGTAATTGTTATACGCTATGCGTAATCAAAACATGGGGTTTCTACCGCCCCGCTTCCCCTCATTAGGATCAAACGCCATGAGCAAGACCAAGAAGCCCGATCCAGCGCTAGACGCCGCCGCCCCGCGAGTGCTGGAGCGCCGGCAGCGCGTCCAGTCCGCAGAAACGGGCATGGCCGTGCTCAAGACCTTGTCGGGCATGGGCGGCAGTGCGGGCCTGTCCGCGCTGGCCGCGCAGGTGGGGGAAAGCCCGGCCAAGGTGCATCGCTACCTGGCGAGCCTGATCCAGGAGGGTCTGGTCGACCAGGACGCAAGCTCCCAGCGCTATTTCCTTGGACCCGAGCTGATCCAGATTGGCTTGACGGCGATGCGCCAGGCCGAGCCCATCCGCCTCGCCGAACCGGCGCTGGTCCGACTGCGGGAAAGCCTGGAGATCACCTGCTTTGTGGCTCTCATGGGCAACAAGGGGCCCACCATCATGCGTTTCGAGGAGCCTGGCTTGCCCGTGACGGTCAATGTGCGCGCCGGCTCGGTGATGTCGCTGGTCTGGTCAGCGACCGGCCGGGTCTTCCTGGGGCTGCTGGACGAGGCCCGCGTGCGGACCCTGGCGGAAGAAGAGCTGGCCGCCGCGACACCCGACATGCTCGCCCTGCTGCCCATGCCGAATCCGATCGACAGCCTGCAGAGCGAAGTCCGTGCTGCCGGCTGTGCCGTCGTGAAGGACGTCTACCTGCGCGGCATCAGCGCCGTGGCCGCCCCCGTGTTCGACTTCACCGGCCGGGTGTGCGCCGTGATCACTGCCCTTGGCGCCAGTGGTGGCTTCGATCCGTCCGTGAACGGCCCGATCGCGACGGCTGTTCGACGTGAAGCGCAGGCCACCAGCGCGAAGCTCGGTTACGCGGGCCCGCGATTGGAAAGCTGACGGCGCGAGGCTCTCGCGCCGGGTCCCGTCAGGGCTTGCTCTCCGCCTCCTGCAGCAGCCGCCACATCACCTTGCCGCTGCCGCTCTTGGGCAAGGCATCGACGAACTGCACCGCGCGCGGGATCTTGTAGACCGCCATGTTCTCGCGGCACCAGTCGATGATCTGCTGCTCGGTCGTGTCCTTGTGCGTCGGGCGCAGCACGACCACGGCCTTGACCGATTCGCCGCGATAGGCGTCCTTCATCGCGATCACGCAGGCCTCCTGGATTGCGGGGTGGCGGAACATCAGCAGTTCGACCTCGGCCGGCCAGACCTTGAAGCCGCTCGCATTGATCATGCGCTTGAGGCGGTCGGTCATGAAGAAGTAGCCGTCCTCGTCCATGCGGCCCATGTCGCCCGAGCGGAAGAAGCGCTTGCCCTCGAACTCGACGAAGGCTGCGGCCGTCGCGTCGGGGCGCTTCCAGTAGCCCTGGAAGACTTCGGGGCCGTGGATGATGATTTCGCCCGATTCGCCGATGGGCATTTCCTGCAGCGTGTCGGGGTCGACCACGCGCGCATCGGTGCTCATGTAGGGAATGCCCAGGCACTGCTGCTTGGGGTTCTCGAAGGGATTGGCGTGCGATGGCGCGGCGGTTTCGGTGAGTCCGTAGCCTTCCTGGTACTTCAGCCCGAACTGCTCCAGCAGACGCTGTGCGACGGCCTGCGGCATTGCCGCACCGCCGCCGCCGATGTAGGCGAGGCTGCTCAGGTCGTAGTTCGCGAAGTTCGGGCTGGCCATCAGGTCGATGACCATGGTGGGGATGTTGGTCCAGCTCGTGACCTTGCGGCGCGAGATGAGCCGTCCGGCGACGTCGCGGTCCCAGCGCGGCATGATGACCAGCGTGCCCGCGATGAGGATCGTCGTGTGCATCATGCTCACCACACCTGTGATGTGGAACATCGGCACCACCGCCAGCACCACGGCTTCCGACGAGCCCAGGCCCCAGATCTGGCCGGCGAAGGCGTTGTGCATCAGGCTCGAATGGTGGTGGATGCAGCCCTTGGGCAGGCCGGTGGTGCCGCTGGTGTAGGGCAGCAAGGCCATGTCGTTGGCACCGACCACGTGCTCGGGCGCGGGGTGCCCGGCATTCATCGCATCGGTCCACGCCATGACGGCGCCGCCTTCGAGCGCGGGCAAGGGGTGGCGCGTCAGCAGCCAGTCGCGCCAGGCCGCAGCGGGCGCCTCGTCGCCGGTCACTTCGGCGTCGAAGGTGTCGGTGAACTGGGTGACGATCATGTGCGCGAGCCGGTCCTTGGGCTCGAGCGCGTTGCTGGCCTTGGCGAGTTCGGACGCCAGATCGCCGGTCGTGATCGCGACCTTCGCATCCGGGTCGGTGATGTAGTGCTTCAGTTCCTCGGCACGATTCATCGGATTGACCGGCACGACGACGGCATTGGCGCGCAGGATCGCGAAATGCGCGATCACGAGTTGCGGGCAGTTCTGCATGTCGAGCAGCACCCGGTCGCCGCGTTTGACGCCCAGTGCATGCAGCGTGCCGGCGAGGCGCTCGGCCTGCGCGGCGAATTCGCGGTAGGTGATCTCGCTGCCGAAGAAGACGAGCGCGGCCTTGTCGGGGTAGCGTGCGGCAGCGGTCGAGAGGTTGTGCCACAGGGAGGTGGCGGGCACAGTGATCGAACGGGGCAGGCGCTGGGGCCAGAATTTGTAGTGCGGGCGATCCATACAGTCTCCAAACAGCGTGAGAGCCTACGACGCCCCGCGAGGCGCCTGCATCGGGGAAGCCCCGAAGCCGTCACATCGGTGACTCGCCAGGGCCGCCAGGGTCACCACTTTGTTGCACCAAAGGCCGACAGACGGCGCCGCCGATATGCCGTACAACGGCAGGCTCCGTTCAACCCACTCACCAAGGAGTTCACATGGCTGCAGACAAGCACGCGAGCGTTCACTGGGAAGGCGCCGGCAAGACCGGCAAGGGCCAGATCAGCACAGAGACCGGCGCGCTCAAGGATTATCCCTACGGATTCGCGAGCCGCTTCGAAGACGACAAGCGCGGCACCAACCCGGAAGAAATCCTGGGCGCGGCGCACGCCGGCTGCCTGACGATGGCGTTCGCCTTCGCGCTCGAAGGCGCGGGCTTCACCGCCAATTCGATCGACACCAAGGCGGCGGTGCGTCTCGCCAAGGACGGTCCCGGTTTCAAGATCGACCGCATCCAGCTCGAACTCGAAGCCAGCATCCCGGGGATCGACGAAGCGAAGTTCCAGGAACTCGCCGCCGGCGCGAAGGCCGGCTGCCCGCTGTCGAAGGCGCTCGCCAGCGTGCCCGAGATCACGCTGAAGGCCACGCTCAAGAGCTGAATCCAGCGCGGGGCCGCGTAGGCAGGCGCTGTTTATGATCCCTCGCTCAACGAGGAGACAAACATGAACATCGCCCGCAAAGGCATCGCGGCGGTCCTGTGCTTGGCGGCTTGCGCCACAGCCATGGCCGCCTTTCCCGAAAAACCGATCAAGGTCGTGATCGGCTTTCCTGCCGGAGGGCCGCTGGACCAGCACGCACGCCTGCTGACCGACAAGCTGCAGGCCGTGCTCGGCCAGCCCGTGATCGTCGACTACAAGCCCGGCGCAGGCGGCTCGGTCGGCGCCGAGGCCGTCGCCAAGAGCCCGGCGGACGGCTACACGCTGATGCTGGCCAACACGGGCGTGGCAGTGATCAACGGCGCGCTCTACGCCAAGCTGCCTTACAACACGCTCAAGGACTTCACGCCGATCGCCCGCACCGCCATGCAGCCGCTCGCGCTGCTGGTGACGCCGAAGCTGCCGGTGACCAGTCTCAAGCAATTCGTCGACTACGCCCGCGCGCGGCCGGGCCAGATCAACTACGGCTCGGCCGGCAACGGCGGCATCAGCCACCTGGTGCCGGAGATGTTCAAGAACGCGACCGGCATCTTCATGGTCCACATCCCCTATCGCGGCAGTGCGCCGGCCTTCACCGACTTGATGGGCGGGCAGGTGCAGTTCATGGCCGAATCGATTCCGCAGGCGGCCAACTATCACAAGCAAGGCAAGGTCCGTGCGCTGGCCGTCACCAGCGCGACGCGCAACCCCGCCCTCCCCGATGTGCCGACGGTGATCGAGGCCGGCATCAAGGGTTTCGAGGTGGTCGGGTTCTACGGCTTTCTCGCGCCCGCCGGCACGCCGAAGGACGTGGTCGCCAAGCTCAGCGACGCGTTCAAGCAGGTGCTGACCAGCCCCGAGGTGCGCGACCGCATGGTGAGCCAAGGCGCTGACCCTGCCTTCCTCGGTTCCGAGGACTTCGCGAAATTCCTGGTCGCTGAAACGCCCCGTTGGGAGAAAGCGGTCAAGGCCTCCGGCGCCCGGATGGACTGAACCGGCACAGCTCTTGCGTACAGCCGGTGGAAGCAACCATCGACTTACCCAGGAGCCCTGCCATGAAGTATTCCAAGCGCCAGTTCGCGTCGATCCTCGCCGCGGCCGCGCTGTTCAGCGTCGGTGCCGCGCACGCCCAGAATGCGCTCGACAACGTCCTGAAGGCCAAGACCATCAAGATTGCCGTGCCGACGGACTACCCGCCCTACGGCTCGGTCGACAAGACCATGACGCCGCAAGGCCTCGACGTCGAGATGGCCCAGCTCATCGCGAGCAAGCTGGGCGTCAAGGTCGAGCTGGTGCCCGTGACCAGCGCCAACCGCATCCCCTACCTGCAGACGCGCAAGGCGGACCTCGTGATCTCCACGCTCGGCAAGAACGCCGAGCGCGAGAAGGTGATCGATTTCTCGGCCGCCTACGCACCCTTCTTCCAGGCGGTGTACGCCTCCAAGAACCTTGCCATCAAAAGCTTTGCCGACATGGGCGGCAAAAGCGTGGCTGTGACACGCGGCGCGATGGAAGACCAGGAGCTGGCCAAGGTGGCGCCGTCCAACGTCGACTACAAGCGCTTCGAGGACAACAACGCCACCATCGCCGCCTTCGTCGCGGGCCAGACGCAGACCATCGCCACCAGCGCGGCCGTCGCCGGCGACATGATGCAGAAGAACCCGCAGCTCGGCGCCGAATACAAGCTGCTGCTCAAGGACAGCCCCTGCTTCATCGGCATCGCCAAGGGCGAGGATGCGCTGAAGACCAAGGTCAACGACATCATTGCCGGCGCGAAGAAGGACGGCACGCTCGACGCCATGGCGAAGAAATGGCTGGGCCGCCCCGCGGGCGACCTGCCGGTCTGAGCGTGCGATAGCCATCGACATGGGCATCGAATTTGACTTCGGCGCCGTCCTCGGCCAATGGCCCCTGCTCGTCAGGGGCGTGCTGTGGACGCTGGGCCTGACCGCCATCGCGACCGTGATCGGCATGGTCGTCGGCGTCGCCTGCGCATGGGCCCGCGCGAGCGGCCCTGCGTGGCTGCGCTGGATCGTGGGCAGCTACGTGGAGCTGATCCGCAACACGCCCTTCATCGTGCAGCTGTTCTTCATCTTCTTCGGGCTGCCGGCTGCGGGCTTCAAGCTCTCGCCGGAGGTGGCTTCGATCATCGCGATGGTGATGAACCTCGGCGCCTACGCGACCGAGATCATCCGCGCCGGCATCGAGGCCACGCCCCGCGGGCAGATCGAGGCGGCTGTGAGCCTGGCGCTCAACAAGGTGCAGGTGTTCATGCGCGTGGTGCTACCGCCAGCGATGAAGAAGGTGTGGCCCGCGATGGTGAGCCAGATCATCATCGTGATGCTGGGCTCGGCCGTCTGCAGCCAGATCTCGACCGAGGAACTGAGCTATGCCGCGAACCTGATCCAGAGCCGCAACTTCCGCGCGTTCGAGGCCTTCATCATCGCGACGCTGATCTACCTCGCGCTGTCGGTGGGCGCACGCCGGCTGCTCAACTGGGCAGGGCCCAGGTATTTCTTCGGACGCTGAGGCGCGCATGACCGACTTCTCCCTCTGGGACATCCTGCGCAACCTGCTGCTGGCCTTGCGCTGGACCGTCGTGCTGTCGCTGATCGCCTTCGTCGGCGGCGGCGTGGTGGGAGGGCTGCTGCTTTTCCTGCGCCTGTCCGGCGGCCGCTTGGCCCAACGGCTGATCGGCCTCTACGTGCAGGTCTTTCAGGGCACGCCGCTGCTGATGCAGCTCTTCCTGGCCTACTTCGGCATCGCGCTTTTCGGCATCGACGTTTCGGCGTGGACCGCCGCATCGGTGGCGCTCACGCTGTACACGAGCGCATTTCTCACCGAGATCTGGCGCGGGTGCGTGGCTTCCATTCCCAAGGGGCAGTGGGAGGCTTCCGGCAGTCTCGCGCTCAACTTCAGTGAGCAGATGCGCCACGTGATCCTGCCGCAGGCCACGCGCATCGCCGTGGCGCCGACGGTAGGCTTCCTGGTGCAGGTGATCAAGGGCACGGCGCTGGCCTCGGTCATCGGCTTCGTCGAACTCACCAAGGCGGGCAGCATGATCTCGAACGCGACCTTCAAGCCCTTCGTCGTGTTCAGCTGCGTCGCCCTGCTCTATTTCGTGCTGTGCTTTCCCGTGAGCCTGTACGCCAAGAACCTCGAGAGGAAGATCCATGGCGCTCGTCGCTGAAGCCCCCGTCCCCAGCGCCAGCGCATTCGCGGCGCCGATCGTGCGGATCACCGCGCTGCGCAAGTCCTATGGCAGCAACGAGGTGCTCAAGGGCATCGACCTCGAGGTCAAGCGCGGCGAGGTGATCGCGATCATCGGCAAGAGCGGCTCGGGCAAGAGCACGCTGCTGCGTTGCATCAATGGGCTCGAAGTCTTCCAGGAAGGTTCGCTCACGGTGGACGGCAAGCCGCTGCTGCACGAGAGCGCGATGGCGATGCGCGAACTGCGCCAGCACGTGGGCATGATCTTCCAGAGCTTCAACCTGTTCCCACACCTCACGGTCGGGCGCAATGTGATGCTCGCGCCCACATTGGTCAAGAAGCGCGGCAGCGTCGAGGCCGCATCGCAGGCTCGCAAGCTGCTCACGCGCGTCGGGCTGGCCGAGAAGTTCGACGCCATGCCCGACCAGCTCTCCGGCGGCCAGCAGCAACGGGTGGCGATCGCCCGCGCGCTGGCGATGGAGCCGGCGGTGCTGCTGTGCGACGAGATCACCTCCGCGCTCGACCCCGAACTCGTGGGCGAGGTGCTTCGCGTGGTGGAGTCGCTTGCCGACGAAGGCATGACGCTGCTGATGGTGACGCACGAGATGAGCTTCGCGCGCAAGGTGAGCGATCGCGTGATCTTCATGCACCAGGGCCGCGTGCACGAAATGGGTCCGCCGGCCGAGTTGTTCGGCAATCCGCAGACCGCGGAACTGAAACAGTTCCTTTCGTCCTTGCACGACTGAGCGGACGTCGGCCGGGGAACCCCCGGCGTGTGGCAAGCTCCGAGCGGTATGCGAAACCGCTCTCCTCTTCGATTCCGCCTCCACTCCCGCCGTACCCTCCTGCGCGCGCTGCTGGGTACGTGCGCGATGCCCGCGCCGTTCGCCGCGCTGGCCGGATTCAACTTCTTCACCAGCGAATACACCGCGAGCCGAGATGAACTGCAGGCGCAGATCGCCAAGCGCTTTCCGGTGCAGAAGCGCTACGCGGACATCTTCACGGTCGGCCTGCGCGATCCGCGGTTGGGGCTGGACGCGCGCAGCAACCGCGCGGCGATCACGGCGGTGCTGTCGATCTCGAGCCCGTTGTTGCAGCCGCAGACGGTTGAGGGCATCGTCTCGGTCAGCAGCGCGCTCAAGTACGACGCACCCACTCGCGCCCTGCGGCTGGACCGGCCGCAGGCGGAGCGGCTCGAACTGCAGGGCGTGACGGGCCGCGACGCAGAGCGCCTGCAGAACATCGGCGCCGTGGTGGCACAGGAGCTTCTGCGAGACCAGGCGTTGCGCACCTTCACGGCCGAAGAGTTGACCGTGGGACGCAAGACCTACGAGATCGGTGCGATCACGGTGCAAGATGACGGAATCACCGTAGAACTCAAATGAGGATGAAACACTGGAGGTTCGCGCCCTGCTTGCTTTGCCTGTCGATGTTCGCAGGCTGTGCATCGCCCGTGCGCGATGCCAAGCCGACCATTGACCTTCAAGCGCATCGCGGCGGCCGCGCCCTCGCGCCGGAAAACACGCTGGCCGCGTTCTCCAAGGCGGTCGGCCTCGGCGTCACCACGCTCGAACTCGACATCGGACTCACGGCCGACGACGTCGTGGTCATCTCGCACGACACGGTGTTGAACCCCGATCACACGCGCGACGCACGCGGTGCCTTCCTGGCGTCGAAGGGGCCGGCGATACGATCGCTGCGTCTCGCGCAACTGCAGACCTACGACGTCGGCCGCATCGACCCCGCAAGCAACTACGGCAAGGCCTTCCCGAAGCAGTTGACCAACGATGGCGAGCGCATCCCGACCTTGGCCGCGCTGTTCGAAAGAACGCGTGAACTGGGTGCGGACCAGGTTCGCTTCAACATCGAGACCAAGCTGGAGCCGGCCCGGCCGGACGAAACCGCCTCGCCCGAGCAGATGGTCCGCGCGCTGCTGACGGAGATCGACAAGGCCGGCATGTCCCAGCGCGTCACCATCCAGAGCTTCGACTGGCGCTCGCTCACGCTGGTCGGTCAACAGGCGCCTCAACTGCCCCGCGCCTACCTCACGAGCCCGCGCACGCTGAAGGACAGCCGCTGGACCTCGGGCCTGCGTATCGAGGACTTCGGCTCAGCTCCGCGGCTGGTGAAGGCTGCGTCCGGGGACAGCAAGGCGCCCGTGGTCTGGTCCCCGTCCTTTGACGATCTCACGCCCGCCCTGGTGAAGGAGGCGCAGGCGCTCGGCCTCCGCGTGCTGCCCTGGACCGTGAACGAGCGCGCTGACATGGCGCGGCTCATGGATTGGGGCGTGGACGGCCTCATCACCGACGATCCGGCCATCCTGCGCGACGTGATGGCTGAGCGGGGTGTGCCGCTGCCTGCGCGCGGCCGCTGAGGGCGCCTGGTCGAACTCAGACGTGACGCGCGGCTCTGGAGGGCCTCGGGTTCGCGAGAGGCTGGCGGTCGGCTCGGGCGTGCAGCGTCTCGATGATGTGGCATTGCGCATCCGTGCCGTCGCAGCAGTCGCGCAGCGCGATGAGATCCTTCTCCAGCGAGCGCAGTTCGCGCAGGCGTTCGCGCACGTGGCCCAGATGCGCATCGAGCGCCACGCAGGCGGCATCGCAATCGGCCTTGCTGCGCAGGTCGAGCGCCAGCAGGGTGCGCACCTCGTCGAGCGACATGTCCATGGCACGGCACAGGCGGATGAAGCGCAGGCGGTGCACGTCGGCGTCGCTGTACATGCGGTAGCTGTTGTCGCTGCGCGCCTGCGGCGCGATGAGGCCTTCCTTTTCGTAGTAGCGGATGTTGGCGGCGCTCACGCCGCTGCGGGCGGCGGCGTCGCCGATGCGGTAGCCCTGATCGTTGGCCATGGCGGAATCTTCAAGTGACTTCAAGGTTGGTCGATCGTGGCATCTCAGCGATCGAAGCGCAACGGCCCGCCATAATCATTCGATGTCCGATCAGCCTCTTCCCGGCACCCCCGCCACCGCGCGAGCGGGCGCCATCACCGATGTCGCCGGCATCGAAGTCGGCCATTACAGCGATCCTCGCCGCCCCACCGGCTGCACCGTGGTCCTCACGCGCGGCGGTGCGGTTGCCGGCGTCGACGTGCGCGGTGCCGCGCCCGGCACGCGCGAGACCGATCTGCTTGCGCCCGGCAACCTCGTCCAGCAGGTGCATGCGGTGGTGCTCGCGGGCGGCAGCGCCTGGGGCCTGGCGGCGGCCGACGGCGCGACGCGCTGGCTGGAGGAGCGTGGCATCGGCCTGGACGTTCGCTACGGCACGCTACCGATCGTGCCAGCCGCCGTGCTGTTCGACCTGCCGGTCGGCGACGCCCGCATCCGGCCTGATGCCGCCGCCGGCTATGCGGCCTGCGAAGCCGCATCTTCCGCAGCGCCGGCCGAAGGCAACGTGGGCGCAGGCAGCGGCGCGCTGGTCGGCAAGCTGTTTGGCGTACATCGGGCGATGAAGGGTGGCATCGGCACGGCATCGGTCACCGTCAATGGGGTCACCGTCGGTGCGCTGATCGCCTGCAATGCGCTGGGCGACGTGATCGACCCCGACACCGCGCAAGTCATCGCCGGCGCCCGAACCGAGGACGGCAGGGCCTTGCTCGACACGCGCCGCGCACTGCTTCGCGGGGAGTTGCCCAAGCCGCTGCTGGCCGGAACCAACACCACGCTGGGCGTGGTCGCGACCGATGCCGTGCTCACCAAAGTGCAGGCCAACCGGCTGGCCAGCGTCGCGCACGACGGTCTCGCACGCGCCATCAATCCAGTTCACACCATGAGTGACGGTGACACGCTCTTTGCGCTCGCCACCGGGCGCGTGCCGCTCGAAGGCGATGCGCCGGGCATGACGGTGTTGGGCACGATGGCGGCCGAAGTCGTGGCGATCGCGACGCTGCGCGCCGTGCGCGCAGCGAGCTCAGTCCGCATCGGCGAGAGCTACTTTCCCTCCGCGGCGGATCTGGGCCCGAGGCCCCCGCCGTGAGGCATAGTCCGTTGGTCCCAGCGGGCGCCCAGCATCGCCGAGACGGCAACGACGGCAATCAGCAGCAAGGTGCCGAAGCCCGCGTACAGAAGCAGTTTCAGCGGCGAGATGATCGAGAACAGGTGATGGCCGGCAATCAGCAGCAGCACTGCCAGGGCAAGCAGTGCCATGAGGAGCTTTCCCAGGAAGGCCAGTCGGGTCTTGAGGTTCGTCATGGTCGGGCAGAGGGTCGAGCGAGAGTCAGTCGGGATGGAGCTGTGCCGTGTTCGCTATTGGGCGCGCCCCAGAGGCCTTCATCAATAACCGGCCGGGTGTATTGACTCCTGCGCAAAGCCTTGCTAGGGCCTTTGCCCACACCTCATTCGCAAGCGCTTTGTAACGAGGGTCAGCTCAAAAGCAAATGAAAATGCCGCTGCCGCGCCACTCGCAAACAAGATCAAGAGCCCGTTCCACGTCACCGCATGCCTCAAGCCATACGCCTTTTCCTTCTTTCCATCCGTGACTTGATCGCTTCCGCCGGACCGGTGATCTTCCTCGTCATCGGACTGCTGGTCGCAGCCTACTGGTGGCTCCAGCCCCAACCGCCCAAGCAAGTGACGCTCGCCACCGGGCCCGCCGGCAGCGCCAACGCAGAGTTCGGCAAGCGCTACGCTGCGGCGTTGAAGACCGACGGCATCGAGGTCGTGCTCAAGCCGACCGACGGCTCCCTGGACAACCTGCAGTTGCTGCGCAACGGTGGGGCCGACGTGGCGTTCGTGCGCGGCGGCAGTGCCGATCCCGTGAAGGATGAGGAGGCCGGCCTCACCTCGCTCGGCAGCCTGTTCTTCGAGCCACTCTGGTTCTTCTATCGCACCGACGCGGCGCGCAAGATCGACCGCAAGACCGCGACGCTCACATCGCTCACGCAACTCAAGGGGCTGCGCATCAATGTCGACAAGCCCGGCAGCGGCGTGCCCGACATCATGGACAGGATGTTCCGCGCCAACCACATGGACTCGGCGACCCTGGAGCTGTCGAACCTCGAACAGACGCCCGCCACCGAGGCGCTGCAGGCCGGCCTGCTCGATGTGATCGTGCTGGCCTCGGCGCCCCAATCGCCGCTCGTGCAGCGGCTGCTGCGTGCGCCGGACATCCAACTGATGGATTTCGCGCAAAGCGATGCCTATTCGCGCCGCTTCGCCTTCCTGCAACCTGTGACCTTGCCTCGCGGCGTGGTTGACCTGGCGTCCGATCTGCCGTCGCAAGACGTGTCGCTGCTTGCCGCGACCACGTCGTTGCTGGCGCGCGAGGAGACGCATCCTGCGCTGCGGCAACTGTTCGCGCAAAGCGCGCAGACCCTGCACGGCGGCGCGGGCTGGTTCAACCGTGCACGCGACTTCCCCAACACCCGCACCAGCGAACTGCCGGTGAGCCCCGAGGGCGATCGCGCGATCAACGGAACGCCGCCGTTCTGGCAGCGCTATCTCCCCTTCTGGGCCAGCAATCTGGTCGAGCGGATGTGGCTGGTGCTGGGCGGCTTGCTGGTGTTGATGCTGCCCTTGAGCCGCGTGGTGCCCCCGCTCTATCAGTTCCGGGTGCGCCGCCGCGTTTTCCGTTGGTATGCGCGCTTGCGCGATGTCGAGTCGCGGCTCGAATCCGGAAAAGGCACGACCGAGGCGTTGCTCAAGGAGCTGGACGATCTGGACCGGGTGGTCAACAAGGTGGCGGTGCCGCTGTCCTACGCGGACGAGCTCTATGCGCTGCGCAACAACATCTACGCAGTCCGCAAGCGCATCCTGGCGAGATCGCCGCAAGACGACGAAGGCACATCGCTGGCTGTTGCGCCGCGCTCCGCCTGACCCCAAGTGGGGGCGAGCTTCACCTCTCTAGACGAAGCAGCTTCCCATTGCTGCTGTCCGTCAGCAGGTACAGCCATCCGTCCGGACCTTGCCGTACATCGCGGATGCGCTCGCCGCGATCGGCGAGAAGCCGTTCACGCGACGTCACCGTGTTGCCGTCGAGGGTGAGCCGCCACAACGCCGTGCCGGCGAGCGCACCGACGAACAGATTGCCCGTCCAGGCCGGCAGCTTGTCGGCCGTATAGAAGGCCATGCCACTCGGCGCGATCGATGACTTCGCCGTTCCGGGCGTCCAGGCGGAGCCGTCTATCTTTTCCCAGTACGTCAGCGGCTGCTCCATGCCCGCCTTGGCCGTGCCTTCACCGACCTGTGTGAGCGTGCCGTATTCCTGCCCGTAGCTGATGACCGGCCAGCCGTAGTTCCGGCCGGCGAGGGTCAGGTTGACCTCGTCGCCGCCTTGCGGGCCGTGCTCGCTGGTCCAGAGCTCACCCGTCACCGGATGCAGCGCCGCGCCCTGCGGATTGCGATGGCCGTAGCTCCAGATGTGCGGCTGCGCCCCCGCCGTAGCCGCGAACGGATTGCCCGATGCCGGGGCGCCGTCGGTGGTGATACGCACGACCTTGCCGTTGCCGCGCGTGAGGTCCTGCGCAAAGCCCCGCTGCGTGTCCAGCAGCCGATCGCCCAGCGTGACGAAGAGAAAGCCGTTGCGGTCGAACACCAGGCGCGAACCGAAATGCGCCGTGCTGTCCACCTTGGGCGATTGCCGGTAGATGACCACGAGATTGGCGAGGCTGCGGTTGTTCGCATCGAGTTCGGCACGCGCGACGGCGGTGCCGTTGAGGTTGGGATTCGACCCATCCCGCTCGGAGTAGCTGATGTAGATGCGGCGATTGCCGGCAAAGGCAGGATCGACGGCGACGTCGAGCAAGCCGCCCTGCCCGATCGCCGCCACAGCCGGAACGCCGCTGATCTGATCGGCGCCGCCGTTGACGGGGGAACCGTCGGCATTGCGCAACCTCAACTGGCCGCCGCGCTGCGTGATGAGCATCCGGCCGTCGGGAAGGAAGGCTAGGCCCCATGGGGTATCAAGGCCCGTCGCCACCTCGGTGACCTTGACGGTCATCGGCGCCACGGGAGCGCCCCCCGCAGGCTGCGCGGGACTGCCCGCGTTCGGCTGGGCCGGGGGAAGCGCAGGCGTCGGGACCGTCGCGGTGGCGCCGACACCCAATGCGGCGACCGACATGTTGGCGCCACCACCACCCCCTCCGCACCCCGCGAGAAGCGCCAGCGCCGCCGCAAAGCATCGAATCGTCACTTTCATGCCCGCTCCTTCTGGCGCTACCGCGCCGAACTGGAATGGGCCGGAGTTTGCTCCGCCCAGGCACCTTGCGGCGCCCGGATTAGCCCTCTGTTACTTCAGCGCCTTGAAACGCATCCGGTGCGGCTTGGCGCCCTCTTCGCCCAGGCGCTTCTTCTTGTCGGCTTCGTACTCCTGGTAGTTGCCGTTGAAAAAGGTCCACTGGCTGTCACCTTCGGCCGCCAGGATGTGCGTCGCGATACGGTCGAGGAACCAGCGGTCATGGCTGATGACCAGCACGGAGCCCGCGAACTCGAGCAGCGCGTCTTCCAGCGCACGCAGCGTTTCGACGTCCAGGTCGTTCGACGGTTCGTCGAGCATCAGCACGTTGCCGCCCGCGATGAGGGTCTTGGCGAGGTGCAGGCGGCCGCGTTCACCACCGGACAGCGTGCCGACCTTCTTCTGCTGGTCGGCGCCGTTGAAGTTGAAGCGTCCGGCATAGGCCCGGCTCGCCATCTGGAACTTGCCCACGTTGATGATGTCGAGGCCGTTCGAGATGTCTTCCCACACGGTCTTCTCATTCGCGAGCGCGTCGCGGGTCTGGTCGACGAAGGCCATCTTGACCGTCTGGCCGACCACCACGTCACCGCTGTCCGGCTTCTCCTTGCCGGCGATGAGCTTGAACAGCGTCGACTTGCCGGCGCCGTTCGGGCCGATGATGCCGACGATCGCGCCCGCGGGGACCTCGAAGCTGAGGTTGTCGATCAGCAACCGGTCGCCGAAGGACTTGCTGACGTTCTTGAATTCGAACACCTGGTTGCCCAGGCGCTCCGCCACGGGGATGAAGATTTCCTGCGTTTCGTTGCGCCTCTGGTATTCGAAATCGCTCAGTTCCTCGAAGCGGGCCAGGCGCGACTTGCTCTTGGCCTGACGCGCCTTGGGGTTCTGGCGTGACCATTCGAGTTCCTTCTTCAGGGCCTTGGCGTGGGCTTCCTCGCTCTTCTGCTCCTGCGCCAGGCGTTCGCCCTTCTGCTCGAGCCAGGTGCTGTAGTTGCCCTTCCATGGAATGCCGCGGCCGCGGTCCAGTTCGAGAATCCACTCGGCGGCGTTGTCGAGGAAATAGCGATCGTGGGTGATGGCCACCACGGTGCCCGGAAAGCGCTGCAGGAACACTTCGAGCCATTCGACCGATTCGGCGTCCAGGTGGTTGGTCGGTTCGTCGAGCAGCAGCATGTCGGGCTTGCTCAACAGCAGGCGGCACAGCGCGACACGGCGCTTTTCGCCGCCCGACAGAACGCCGATGTTGGCTTCCCACGGCGGCAGGCGCAGCGCATCGGCGGCGATTTCGAGCTGATGCTCGGAGTCGGTGCCGGCGGTGGCGATGATGGCTTCGAGCTCGGCCTGCTCGGCCGCGAGCGCATCGAAGTCGGCGTCTTCGGCGCCGTAGGCCACGTACACCTCTTCGAGGCGTGCCTTGGCCGCGTAGACCGCACCCATCGCCTCCTCGACGGATTCACGCACCGTGTGCGCCGCGTTCAGCTTGGGCTCCTGCTCCAGGTAGCCGATCGTGAGACCGGGCATTGGCAGCGCCTCGCCTTCGATTTCCTTGTCGATGCCGGCCATGATCTTCAGCAGCGACGACTTGCCGGAACCATTCAGGCCCAGCACGCCGATCTTGGCGCCCGGGAAAAAGGAGAGCGAAATGTCCTTCAAGATCTGCCGCTTGGGCGGCACGGTCTTGCTGACCTTGTTCATGGTGTAGACGTACTGGGCCATCAGATTGCTTGCGTTCAGAGAGGTGGGAGGGGTTGCGCAAACGCCCGGAACCGGACGCGGCAAACCGTGGATTATCGACTCATGCGACAATATCGTCTGTTGCCGGGTCCAGTTGCCCGCAACGCCGGCTCTCCGCCGGGGACGAAGAAGGCCAATTCCCTCGACAGGGGCGGGCCTTCCGGCTCCCACTCCTGACCTCATCCGCCCTTACTGGCTCGACGTCCAACTTGACGCCCGAGCGGGTGGATACCACTGCGCCGTGTAGGGCGCTTATTGAACTCAATGAACTTTGATGAACTGAAGCTGGCCCCGGCCATCTTGAAGGCCGTGCATGAGCAGGGCTACGAAACTCCCACGCCGATCCAGGCCCAGGCCATTCCGGCCGTGCTCGACGGCCACGACCTTCTGGGCGGCGCCCAGACCGGCACCGGCAAGACCGCTGCCTTCACCCTCCCGCTGCTGCACAAGCTCACCATGAGCCGCAGCGCCACCAACAAGTTCGGCGGCACCGGCGTTCGCGCCCTGGTGCTGACCCCCACGCGCGAACTCGCGGCCCAGGTCGAGGAATCGGTCCGCACCTACGGCAAGTACCTGCAACTGACATCGACCGTGATCTTCGGCGGCGTCGGCATGAATCCGCAGATCAGCAAACTCAAGAGCGGCGTCGACATCCTCGTGGCCACGCCCGGCCGCCTGCTCGACCTGCAGCAGCAAGGCATGCTCGACCTCTCCACCGTGCAGATGCTGGTGCTCGACGAAGCCGACCGCATGCTTGACATGGGCTTCATCCACGACGTGAAGAAGATTCTCGCGCTGGTGCCGAAGGAAAAGCAGAGCCTGCTGTTCTCGGCCACCTTCAGCGACGAGATCCGCGATCTCGCGGCCACGCTGCTGAAGAATCCGCAAAGCATCCAGGTCACGCCGCGCAACACCACGGTGCAGCGCATCTCGCAGGTGATCCACCCGGTCGGCCGCGGCAAGAAGAAGGCACTGCTCGCGCACATCATCAACGAGCACAACTGGAGCCAGGTGCTGGTGTTCACCCGCACCAAGTTCGGCGCCAACAGCGTGGCCGAGTTCCTGACCAAGAACGGCATCGAAGCGATGGCGCTGCACGGCAACAAGAGCCAGAGCGCCCGGACGCAGGCGCTGGCCGGCTTCAAGAGCGGTGATATCCGCGCGCTGGTCGCGACCGACATCGCCGCACGCGGCATCGACATCGACGAGTTGCCGCACGTCGTGAACTACGAGATCCCGAACGTCAGCGAAGACTACGTGCACCGCATCGGCCGCACCGGTCGGGCCGGCGCGAGCGGCGAGGCCGTGAGCCTGGTCTGCCTGGATGAGGAAGGCTTCATGCAGGAGATCGAGCGCTTCACCAAGCAGCAGATCCCTGTCAAGACCATCGACGGCTTCGGCCCCGAGGAAGGCGAACGCGCCGAGCCCATCGCTATGGGCCGCCAGACCATTTGGGGCGGCGCCGGTCGTCCGCCGAGCCGTGACGTGATGCAGGCCGCAGCCAAGGCCGCGCGCCAGGAAATGATGCAGCGCATCCGCGAGAACAAGGCCGGCCAAGGCGAACGCGCTGGTGGCGGCGGTGGAAATGGCGGCAACGGCGGCGGCCAGCGTCGCGGTGGCAACGGCCAGGGCCAGGGCGCACCGGCAGGTCGCAGTGCCAATGGCGGCGGCCAGGGCCAGCGTGGCCAGGGTGGTCGCGGCCAGGGTCCGGCACGCGGATCGCAAGGACCGGCGCGGGCGCCGCACCATGCACCGGTGCATCACCATCATCACGACCACCTGCCGCACGAAGAGCGCCAGCCGCGTCATCACGGCAACAGCCACAGCCCGACGCAAGCCGATGCAGTCGCGCACCTGCGCGCTGAAGCGGTGGCAGGCGGTGCGGGCCAGCCCGATCCGTTGCGCACTAGCGTCGACAGCCTCGGCAGCGGTCGCGGTCGTCGCAGTGGCGGCGGCGGTGGCTACGGCGGTAACCGTTCCGGCGGTGGCGGTGGTGGCCGTTCGGGTGGCGGTCGCTCCGGCGGCGGCTACGGTGGCGGCGGCGGCGGTGGCGGATACGGTGGCGGCGGTGGCCGCTCGTTCGGTCGCTGAGAACACGACCATCCGGCAAACAAAGGGCGCTTCGGCGCCCTTTTTTCTTTTTCGATCAGCTCAACCGCTGGCCACTTTGTCGGTCGAACAAATGCACGCTCTCACTGGCAATCACGAGCCCGACCATCTGGTCGGGCTGCGCGTCCACCCGCCCGTGCACCGCGAGCGTGATCTGGGCTTCCCCGACCTCGACCAGCAGTTCCGTCTCCGCGCCCGTCGGCTCGACCACGATGACCTTGGCCGGTACGCCATTGGCGGCATCCGACAACGTGATGTCGCCCGGTCGAACACCGTAGTGCACTGCCTTCCCCTCCGCCACGGCCGTGCCGGCCGGCACAGGCCACAGTGCGCCCTGGGCCTCGACGGCGCAGCTTCCGTTGCTCCGCTTCACCGATCCCTCGATCACGTTCATCGACGGTGAGCCGATGAATTGGGCAACGAACAGGTTGTCCGGCCGGTCATAGAGTTCCAGCGGCGTGCCGATCTGCTCGACCGCGCCGTCGTGCATGACCACGATACGGTCGGCCATGGTCATGGCCTCGATCTGGTCGTGCGTGACGTACACCGTGGTGGTCTTCAGGCGTTGGTGCAGCGCCTTGATCTCCGCGCGCATTGCGACACGCAACTTCGCATCCAGATTCGAAAGGGGCTCGTCGAAGAGGAACACCTTGGGGTCACGCACGATGGCCCGCCCCATCGCGACACGCTGACGCTGCCCGCCGGAGAGTTCGCGCGGATAGCGTCCGAGCAGCTTGTCGAGATTGAGGATCTTCGCCGCGTCCGCCACTCGCTTCTCCGTCACGCCTTTGTCGGCATTGCGCAGGCGGAGGCTGAAGCCCATGTTCTCGCCCACCGTCATGTGCGGATAGAGCGCGTAGCTCTGGAACACCATCGCGATGTCGCGGTCCTTCGATTCGAGTTCGTTGACCACACGGCCGTCGATCATGATCTCGCCGCCGGTGATGTCCTCCAGGCCCGCGAGCATGCGCAGCAACGTGGACTTGCCGCAGCCCGAGGGCCCGACCAGCACGACGAATTCGCCGTCCTCGATCTCGAAGCCGAGCCGCTCGATGATCTGCGTCTTGCCGTAGGACTTCTGGACGTTCTGAAAAGTGACTGAAGCCATTTTGTTCTTTCTCCCTTAGCTCTTGACCGCGCCGGCGGTGATGCCACCGACCATGTAGCGCTTGAAGGTGTAGTAGATCGCCGCGGGCGGCAGCGCATAGATCAGGCCCGTGGCCATGAGCAGTTCCCATGGCGAATCGTCTGCCGCGAGGAAATTGCCGAGCGCCACCGCGAGCGTCACGCTGCGGTCATTCGACAGCAGCAGGAAGGCATAGAGGTATTCGTTCCACGCCAGCAGCAGCGCATAGGTGCCGACCGCGACCAGCGAGGGCACCATCAGCGGCAGGTACACCAGGCGGAACAGTTGCAGCGGCGACGCGCCATCCATGCGCGCAGCTTCGTCGAGTTCATACGGGAGCTTGTCCGAAGCCTGCTTGAGCACCCAGATGCAGTACGGAGACGCGATGGTCACCATCGCGAGGATCAGCGACCACTGGCTGTTGAGCAGTCCATAGTTGCCCATGGTCTTGTACATCGGCACCGCGAGGAAGGCCGCGGGGATGAAGTAGGTGAAGAGCGCCATGTTCATCACGGTGCGGCCTCCCCGCAGGCGCAGGCGGCTGATCGCGAAAGCTGCCGTGGTCGCGACGAACAAAGTGATCGCCCCGACCGCGACGGCGATCAGCACCGAGTTGCCTAGCTGCACCCAGAAGTGGTCGAGATAGAAGTGCCTCTGATGGAAGACGGTGCTGAAATTGTCCAGCGTCGGCGACTTGGGCCACAGGCGCCCGCTCGTCGCTTCGCCGCGCGGCGAGATCGCGAACAACACCATGTGATAGACGGGGATGATCGTCCACAGCAGCACGGGGATGCCGATCAGCAGGAGCTTGGCCTCGTTGCCGACGGACTTCAAGGTCCAGCGCTTCATTTCGAGAGCCTCTTCATCATGAAGTACACGAGGGGCAAGATGAGTGGCAACGCCACCACGATCGACGCCATCGACAGATCGACCTGGTCGAGCCGCAAGTACCGGATGCCCAGCGTCGCGAGCACGTGCGTCAGGTCGGCCGGGCCACCACCGGTCAACAGATAGACGCTGTTGAAGTCACCGAGCGTCCAGATCATCGACAGGATCAGCGACGTGACGTACAGCGTGCGCAGCGCCGGCCAGCTGATGAACTTGAACTTCTGCCACGAGCTCGCCCCATCGACGGACGCGGCCTCGTACTGCTCGGTCGGGATAGACAGCCGGCCGGCCACCAGGATCAGCGTCCAGAACGGCAGCGACTTCCAGATGTGCATCAGCATCGCGAAGCTCAGCGCCAGCGTCGGGTCGTTGAGCCAGTTCGGACCATCGAGCCCGGTCAGGTGAAAGATGGTGCTGTTGATCACGCCCCACTCGGGGTTGAGCATGAAGCGCACCGACAGGATGGTCGGGATCGACGGCACCGCCCACGGCAGGATGAAGATCCCCGCGAGGATCTTGATCCACCAGCGCGACTGCACGAAGAAGCCCGAGAGCACCAGCGCCACCAGCATCTTCACATTGATGGCGACGACGAGAAAGATGATCGTGTTGATGACCGACCTGAAGAAGATCGGATCGGCCACCAGGTGCACGTAGCTTTGCGGATGGCGTGCCAGCCAGAGGCCGTAGCACACCGGGTAGAGCACGAAGATCACGAACACCAGCAGATAGGGAACGACCATCAGTCGTCCCCAGAACTGCCAGCGTCCGAGCTTGATGGCGGGTGTCGGGGCGGCGCCGGCCGCGGTCACGGCGCTTGCGGTGGAACTCATGGTCGGCTGCCGCGTCAGGTCAACGTGCGACCGTCTTGATGCGCTCGATCATCTCGTCGACCGCCTTGTCCACCGGCACCTTGTCGCTCACGACGCGGTTCATCGCCTTGGCCCACACGTTTTCGTTGTTGAGGATGGTGAAGCGGTAGTTCTTCGTGAATTCGAAGGTCACCGTGCCGGCCGCGTACTGGTTGAACACCGACTTGCGATGTGAATCGGCCTGCCAGAACGGGCTCGCCTGCCCCGCCTTGGTCACCGGGAACCAGCGGCCAAGCGAACCCTCGACGTAAGGCGTGAGGTTTTCCTCCTGCATCAGGAAAGTCACGAACTCCTTCGCGCGCTGCTTGTTCTTGCCGTCCTTGAACACCACGCCCGTTTTCACGGCCGTGCGGTAAACCATCTTGCTGCCGTCAGGCTTGGACGGGAAGCCCGCCGTGCGGATGCGTTCGAAGTAGTTCTTCTTGGCTTCCTCGCGCTGCTCGGGCGTGAGCGAGGCGTTATTCGAATCGTCGAGCCACTTGGCCGGCAGCGAGATGGTCGCGTTATGCGTCATCACGGTCGTCTTGTTATGGAAGGCGACGTTGTTGTCCGGATCCTTCCAGCTCGTGGACGACGGCGGCGTGCAGCCCTTCTGGTAGGGCGTGACGTAGTCGGTCATGGCGCCGATCAGGCCTGCACGAACGGCGGGGTCGTCGACCAGCAGCTTGCCGCTATCGCTGACCATCTTGACGTTGTACGCATCTGCAAAGGTCAGGAACGAATAGAACGAGTCGCTCGAATCCACGCCCATCGGCATGCCCATGCCGAAGGTGCGCTTGCCGCTCTTCTGACGGCTGGCAGGTTGCACCTTCTCGCACCAGAACGACCAGTATTCCTTCCACGTGGTCGGAATGTCCGACTCCTTGAATCCCGCCTCGGCCAGCATGTCCATCCAGTAGTTGATGTGCATCGTCTGCTGCTTGATCGGGAAGGCGTAGTAGGCCTTCGATTTCGTCTGGTCGTTGTAGAGGAACGTGGTCTCGACCGTGTTGGGCGCGAAGCGCGACGCCATCGGCCCGATCACGCTGCTGATGTCCTCCAGCTTGCCGTCGAAGGCCCACTTGCCCGTGACCTGGAAGTCGTAGACGTCGGCATAGGCCACGTCGGGCGGACTGCCCGAATCGAGCGCCGAGACGGTCTTGGGGATCATGTCCTGCACCGGATACTGCGACAGTTCGACCTTGACGCCCTTGTGCTTCTCCTCGAACTTCTTGATGGCCGCGAACAAGGCTTCGTCCTCCGCCTTGTAGAAGCCCTTGACCCACCAGACGGTGAGCTTCTCCTGTGCCGAAGCCTGGCCGGCGACGGCGAGGCCGAGGGCCATCAACGTCGGTATCACGAGTGCTTTGAGTTTCATGCTTCTGTCTCCTTTTTTCTGCGACGGGATTGCTCGATGACCGAGCGGAGGGTTGGGAACGGGATAGCCAGGCGCGGTCAAGCCGCGGCCTTGAGACGCGGCGGTGGACGGCTGAGTCGCGGCAGGCGACGGCGCGAACCGATCACCTCCTCGATGTCCTCTCGCGCACCATCGATGAGCTTGATGATGGCCCGCTCGGCCCGCGCCGGGTTGTGCGCGATCACCGCGTCGAGCACAGCGCGGTGCATGGGCAGCGACTGCGCGGGGCCGTCCTTCTTGACGGTGGAAATCTCGAAGCTGGTTCGCAGCAAGGCGTGCAGCGCCTTGCTCATCTGCGCGAGCATGCGGTTGCGCGCGGCGCGCAACAAGCCATGATGAAAGCGCAGGTCGAAGGTCACGTAGTCGCCGCCAAACTCCACGGCGTGCTTCATGCCGGCGTAGGCCGCCTCGATCTCCTCGATGTCCTCCGCGGTCGCGCGCTCTGCGGCGAGCCTGACGGCGGCGGGCTCGACCGCACGACGCAAGTCCTGCAGGTCTCGAAGGAACTCGGGCGTGAGGCCGGCGCGGGCCTGCCAGGTGATGACGTCGGGGTCGAACCAGTTCCACCGGTCATCCGGCAGCACACGGGTGCCGACCTTGGGGCCCGTGATGATCAACCCCTTGGCGACCAGCGACTTCACCGCCTCGCGCACGACCGTCCGGCTGACACCGAACTCCTCGCACAGCAGGGGCTCTGCCGGCATCGGCATGCCGATGGCATAGCGGTGCGACACGATCGCCTCCCCCAGCAGGTCGAGCGTTCGGCCGTGGATGTTCTTCGTCATGCAGCGCCTTCAGGCGTCCACTGGCGTGAGCAGGGGCTTGCCCGAAAAGTGCGCGCGCAAATTGTCGAAGGTCAATTGGCCCATGGCTTCGCGCGTCTGCTTCGTTCCGCTTCCGATGTGCGGGGTCAGCACCACGTTGGGCATGGCGCGCAGTTCCTCGGGGACGTTGGGCTCGTTCACGAAGACGTCGAGTCCGGCACCGGCGATGACGCCGTTGCGCAACGCATCGATCAGCGCCGGTTGATCGACGACGCTGCCGCGCGCCACGTTGATGAGGTAGCCGTCGGGCCCGAGGGCCTTGAGCACGCGAGCGTCGATCATTCCGCGCGTGCCCGCGCCGCCAGGCGTGATCACGATCAGGAAGTCGACGACTGCCGCCAGTGAGGCCGCATCGGGGTAGTAGGTGTAGTTGAGGTTCGGGCGCGGGGAGCGTGCCGTATAGGCAATCTCCATGTTGAAGGCCGCAGCGCGATGCGCGATCGCCTGGCCGATACGGCCCATGCCGACCACGCCGAGCCGACCACCCGTGACCTTGCGGCTCAGCGCGATCGGGCCGTTTGGCCACTCGTTCGCACGCACGAAGCGATCGGCCTGCGGAATACGCCGTGCCACCGCAATCATGAGTCCGATGGCGAGGTCCGCCACGTCGTCGTTCAGCACTTCGGGCGTGTTCGTCACAGGAACACCGCGCTCGTGCGCGGCGGCGACATCGACGCCGTCGTAGCCCACGCCGAACACCGAGATCACTTCGAGCGCCGGCAATTGCGCGATCAACTCGCGAGGCACCTTGGCCTCGCCGTTGGCGACCACGCCGCGGATGCGCGGCGCGACGCCGCCAAACGCAGCAGGATCGCTCACATGGATGCGGTCATGAATGGTGTATTCGCGGCACAGCGCTTCCATGAGAAAGGGCATCAGTGGCGCGACGACCAGGAGCTCGGGCCGCTCGGCGGTGTTGGTTTGGCTCATGCCTTGATCCCCAGCTTCTGCACGAGTTGCTTGAAGTATTCGTGGTCGCGCTGCATGGCCTGCCCGAAGGCCTCGGCATCGAGGTACGCGAAGCCGAGGTTGAGCTTCTCGAGCTGTTCGCGAAGCATGGGCTCTTCGGCCGCCTTGCGTGCGGCCGTGCGCAGCGTCGTCACGATGTCGGGCGGCGTGGCCTTGTGCACGGCAAGGCCGCGCCACGTGCCGATCGACAGGTCGATGTTGCGTTCCTTCAAGGTCGGCACCTTGACGAAGGCCTTCAGTCGCTGGTCGGACATGACGGCGAGCATCTTCAGCTTGCCGCCTTGCACGTGCGCCGCCACCTCACCGGGGCTCACCGCGACCGCATCGATGTGGCCGCCGAGCAGTGCCACCACACCGGGCGCCGCGCCCTGGTAGGGCACATGGTTGAACTTGACCCCGGTCTTGTCTTCCAGGCCCGCGGCAGCAAGGTGCCAGATCGAACCATTGCCGGAGTTGCCGACCTTCATCTCGCCGGGCTTGGCCTTGGCCGCGGCCAGGAATTCCTCGATGGTGTTCCATGGCGCCTCGGTGCGCACGGTGATGGCTGACGGGTCGGCGTTGAGGCGCGCAACCGGCTGGAAGTCCGCGTAGGTGAACTTCGAAAGACCGAGGTGCGGAAGGATCACGAGCTCCGCGATCACCACGCTCACCTTGTAGCCGTCGGGCTTGCCGTTGAGCACATCACTCATGCCGACCACGCCGCTGGCGCCCGGCTTGTCGTTCACGACCATGGGCTGCGGAAAGTGCTTCTTGACGGCTTCCGAGAACGCGCGTGCCAGTGCATCCGTGCCGCCACCGGCCGATGCAGGCACCACGAGCTCCACGGGCTTGGTCGGGAAGTCATTGGCTCTCACCGAGAAAGCCACTGGCAGCATTGCCGCGGCACCCAGGCCCTGCAGCATGCGCCGGCGCCTCGCGTTCATCGAATGGGGCATGGAATGTCTCCTGCTAAACCGGCATCGAGGTTGAATCTCCACTCAACAACGCCAGTCTGCAGCGCTGCCGATTCAAATCATATGATGATTGAATTCGATGCCCGGCAGGACAAACCCTGATGGTCAGGGCGGCGCAAAACAGGGGGGCTTTCGCGCGCTGCGCAATCAGCCCTGCAGCGCCGGCACCTTCGCACGCACCACGAAGCGACCCGCGCGTGCCCCTGTCTCGCGGCCTTCGGCGGTGTAGCTCAACACACCGTTGACCCATACGCGTTCGATCCCTTCGCTCAACTGCCGCGGCTGCTCGAAGGTCGCGCCATCCTTGACGCGCAGCGGATCGAACAGCACCACGTCGGCCATGTAGCCGGCCTTGATCAGCCCTCGTTCGCCAATGCGAAAGCGCGCCGCCGACATGCCCGTCATCTTGTGGATCGCCTGTTCGAGCCGCAGCAATCCCTTCTCGCGCCAATAGCTCGCAAGCACACGCGGAAAGGCGCCCCACAGCCGCGGATGCGGCCTCTCGTCGTGCGGCAGGCCATCCGAGCCGATCATCGAGAGCGGGTGCGTCATCACGCGCTGCACGTCGTCCTCACGCATCTGGAAGTAACAGGCGTTGCCGGGCTTCAGGCGCACCGCGGCTTCCTTTTGCGATATGCCCCACTCCGCCGCGATGTCTGCGAGGTAACGCCCGCCTACCTCGGGATGGGGCTGGCTGCCGGTGATGAGGATGTCGATGATGCCGTCGACAAGATCCTCGCGCAGCACGGTGGAGCCGGCGGTGTACGGGTACACGTCCATGCCGATCTCCTGGCTGCGCGCCAGTTCTTCGATGAGCGGCAGGGTCTCGCGCGTGCGGCCCCAGTTGTCCGGGCCAGCGCACTTGTGGTGCGAGATGACGAGCGGGAGGCCGGACTGGCGAGCAGTCAGCGCGGCTTCCTGCAGGGCCGGAAGAATGCCGGCCAGTTCGTCTCGAATGTGGGTGGCATACACGCCGCCATTGCGCGCGGCCACACTGGCCACTGCGACGAGTTCATCGACATCAGCCGCGTAGGCTTCCTCGTAGAACACGCCCGAGGACAAGCCCAGCGCGCCCGCATCCATGGCCTCCTGCATGTCGGCGGCCATCGCAGCGCGCTCGGCCTCGTTGGCAGCGCGGTCCAGCACGGGCATGTGACGCATGCGCAGCGCTGTGTGCCCGAGCAGTGCCGCGACGTTGACGCCGGGCCGCGCCGCATTCACCGCATCGGCATAGGCGCGCATGGTGGCGTGGCGAAACTGACCACGCCCCAGCAGCGAGAGCGGCGCCGGCGGTGCATCCGTCACCACCGGCGCGAGCGAGATGCCGCAGTTGCCGACGATCACCGTGGTCACGCCCTGGGACAGCTTGGGCAGCATGTCGGCCTTCTCGATGGCAGCGGCGTCGTCGTGCGTGTGCACGTCGATGAAGCCGGGCGCGATGACCAAACCTGTGCAATCGATCTCCTGCACGGTGCCGCGTTCGCGAAGGCTCGCCAGCAATTCGGGCGGCGTTGCGCCGGGCGCCGCAACGGAAGCAATGCGCTCGCCGACCAGCAGTACGTCACCGAGCCAGCCCGGGCTGTCGCTGCCGTCGACGATCTGGCCGCCCTTGAGCAGCGTGGACTGAGTGTCTTGCATGGTCATGGCCTCTCGTCGTTGGTCTCCGTGGCCCCCGAATACTCGGCGCTGTCGAAGCCGTGCTTGTGCAGCAGTTGCTTGAACTGCTGCAGCCCACGCGTTGCGACCGGCCCGAGCTTCTGCGCAAGCCGCACCATCAGGACCTCGATCACCACGAGGTGCGCGAGGTAGGCCTCGGTGCCGACGCGCATCACCGCATCCTGCGGGACCGACACGGCCAGCACGAGGTCCGCGATTTCGGCCAACTGCGTATCGGGTTGCGTGAGGGCCACCACCGTGGCACCTTGCGAGCGGGCGAAGCGCGCCGCCTCCAGCGTGTAGGGCATCCGCCCCACGTGCGAGATGACGAAGGCCACGCCGTCGGGTCCCAGCGTGCTGGCCGAGACCAGTTGCTGGTGCGCATCGAAGATGGCGTTGGACGTGCACCCGAGCCTGAACAGGCGGCTCTGCAGTTCGCTCGCCATGAAGGTCGACGCCGCCCCCACCGAATAGCAATCGATGCGCCGCGCGGCGGCCAACCGTGTCGCGACTTCGTCGACCACGGCGACGTCGATGCGACGGCCCAGTTCGGTCAGCGACGACACGGCCGCATGGATGATCTTGCTGGCGACGTCGCCCGCGCTGTCTTCCGCGAGGACGCTGCGGTGCAGGTACGAGCCAGTGACCGCGAGATCCTGTGCCAGCGCCAGCATGAATTCGCGCACTGACTCGAAGCCGAAGCTGCGGCAGGTCCGAACGATGGTCGGCATCGAGACACCGGCTTGCTGCGCAAGTTGCTCCACGGTGGCGGCGACGGCGGCGCGCGGGTCTTCGAGCACGCATTGCACGACGCTGCGCTGCGCGGCCGGTAATTCGGCCATGCGCTCGCGCAAGCGCTGCAGGAGATGGGCTGCGGAGTCGTTCATCGAAAGCCTCAGAAGCGCGTGCTGATGGCGCCGGTCACGGCCCCGTCGTCCTCGACCAGCGCGAGCCAGCGCCACTTGTCGAAAGTGGTGCAAGGGTGCGAGATGCCCAGCGCGACGCGGTCGCCGACCTGCGGCACCGGGCCGGCGGGGTCGAAGCGCAGATAGGCATGTTGGTCGTTGAGGGCACTGATCGTCCAGCCCGCAGGCACAGCGGCGGCCGTGCGTTCGCCCCGCGGCGCGTGGCGCACCGGGATCGGCATTTCGAGGTCGTAGGAGATGTCCCGGCGGCCGCACGTCAACAGCGCCAAGCCCGGCTCCGGTACCGACTGCACCATCGCCCAGACTTCCAGCGCTGCGCGCAGGGACTCGTCCAGCCCTTCGCGCTGCTCGACCTGCTTCAGGAAGCGCGCGTAGTTGCCGTTGTCGTGCGTGACGTAGCAGCCCGACCGCAGCACACCCCGCACCGGCCGCGAGAGGCCTTGCGCGCGAAGCAGCGGCACGACGAGGTCGAACACCGCCGACCCACCGGCCGTCAGCATCACGGTGTCGTCGCAGAAGAGGTTCTCGGCATCGCAGGCGCGTGCGACCTCGAGCACACGGTTGACCAGCGCAGTGACCTCGCGCGCGTCATGCTCACTGTCGCAACGCGCCAGACCGCCTTCGTAGCATTCGATGCCGCCAAGTTGGACCACCTTCGAGCGCGAGACGGCGGCGGCCAGCGTGAGCGCTTCTTCCAGCGTGCGACAGCCGGTTCGCTGGCCGGGTATGCCGATCTCGATCAGCACGTCGAAGCAGCGTTTGCACTGCCGGCGCTGCGCCCAGTCTTCGACCAGCGCCAGTTGCGCCAGCGAATCGACCAGGAACCACACGCGCAGGTCGTTGTGCCCGGCCAGCAGCATGTCCAGCCCGTCGAGGTCGGCATCGCACATCACCTGATTGGCGATGATGGCGCGACGGGTGCCTGCCTCCACGCCCACCGCGAGCTGGTAGATGGTCGCGAAGGTCAGGCCCCAAGCGCCGCCGGCCAGCTGCTGCGCAAAGAGTTCGGGCGACATGGTGGTCTTGCCGTGCGGCGCCAGCGTCACGCCCTTTCGCCGCGCGTAGTCCTGCATCCACGCGATGTTGTGAGCGAGCGCCGAGCGGCGAATGACGGCCAGCGGATACGACAGGTCGTCCGCCAGCACGTTCCATCCCTTCTGGCCAATGTCAGCCGCGCGGCATGGTGCGGCCTCGAGCGGATAGCTCTTGCTGCGGTGGTCCAGGATGAACTCTTCTGTCATGTGTATCCCTCGGTTGGATGTTCTTGATGATGGGCCACGGTCGCGCAAAGATCAAAGGTCGTTTCGCCAGCAGGCATGCCAGTGCCCGGGCTGCACTTCGCGAAGTTGCATGTCGGCGCTGGCGCAGCGCTCCTCCGCGAGCGGGCAGCGGGTGCGAAAGACGCAGCCAGAAGGCGGGTTCGCCGGGCTGGGCAGGTCGCCCTGCAGCAGCGGCACCACGCGCCTCTGTGCGGGGTCGGGAATGGGTGCCGCGGCCAGCAGCGCGCGAGTGTACGGATGCTGCGGTTGCGTGTAGAGCGAGTGGGTCGGCGCGATCTCCATCACGCGGCCGAGGTACAGCACCACGACGCGATCGCACAGGTACTCCACCACGTCGAGATCGTGCGAGATGAAGAGCAGCGTCAGGCCCAGTTGTTCCTTCAGTTCGCCCAGCAGGTTGACCACCTGCGCCTGAATCGACACGTCCAGTGCCGACAGGGGCTCGTCGGCCACGATGAACTGCGGCTCCACCGCCAGCGCACGGGCGATGCCGATGCGCTGGCGCTGCCCGCCAGAGAATTCGTGCGGAAAGCGATCGGCATGCTCGCGGCGCAGGCCGACCTGCTGCAGCAACTCCTGGATGCGCGGCTTGCGCGCCGCACCCTTGGCAAGGCCGTGGGTGTCGAGCGCCTCCGCCAGCACGTCGCGGATCCGCATGCGCGGATTCAGGCTGGCGTAGGGGTCCTGAAAAATGATCTGCACCTTGGAACGCAGCGGCCGGAACTGCGACTGCGACAACCCCGCCAGATCCTGAGGCGCTGCATCCGACCCCTGCGGCTGGTACAGCATCTGGCCGTCGGTCGGATCGACCAGCCGCGTGAGCAGGCGCCCGATGGTGCTCTTGCCCGAGCCCGATTCGCCGACCAGGCCGAGGGTCTCGCCCTTGCGGATGGTGAAGCTCACGTCGTCCACCGCGCGCACCGGGTGGCTGCCCTTGCCGAAGTACTTGCGCAGGTTGCGGATCTCGAGCAGGTTGTCGCTCGCCAACGTCGAAGTCGTCATGCGGCCTTCTCCTCGATGAAACCGATGCAGCGCACCATACGCTGGCCTCCTGCCGATTCGAGCAAAGGCATCTGAGCGTCGCAGGGCCCGCGGCGGAATGTGCAACGTGGCGCGAAGGCGCAGCCCGGAGGCGGCGCGAGCGGGCTCGAAACCTGGCCTGGAATCGCTACCAATTGCGGCCGCTTGCCGGCCATCGCGAGGGGTGCGCCACGACGTCGCGCGACGCCCGGCAGGCAGGCCAGCAGACCACGCGTATAGGGATGCTCCGGCCGCGCAAAGAGATCGTGCACGGGCGCTGATTCAACGATGCGGCCCGCATACATCACGGCGACCGCATCCGCGTACTGCGCCACCACGCCGAGGTTGTGCGTGACGAACAGCATGCTCATGCCGGTTTCCTTTTGCAGCCGGCCCATCAGCGCGAGGATCTGCGCCTGGATGGTGACGTCGAGCGCGGTGGTCGGCTCGTCGGCGATCAGCAATGTCGGATTGCAGGCCATGGCGAGCGCGATCATCACGCGCTGGCGCATGCCGCCGGACAACTGGTGCGGATACTCATGGACCCGCTGCGCCGCGGCCGGGATCTCCACCAGTTCCAGCATGCGCTGCGCGTGGGCGAAGCCAGCTTTGCGATCCATCTTGAGGTGCAGCCGCACCGACTCCGCGATCTGCTCGCCGATGGTCAGCACCGGGTTGAGGCTGGTCATGGGCTCCTGGAAGATCATGCCCAGCTCGTTTCCACGCAGTGCGCGCTTCTCGGCCTCGGGCATCTCGAGCAGGTTCACCCTGCGACCGTCACGGCGCACGAACCACGCCTCGCCCTGCACCTGTGCGTGCGATGTCCTCGCGTGCAGGCCCATCAACGTCAGGCTGGTGACGGACTTGCCCGAACCCGATTCGCCCACGAGTGCGAGCGTTTCTCCGGGCCGGATCGCGAACGACACATCGGCCACGCTCTGGATTCGGCCAGTCTCGGTGGCAAAGGAAGTGGACAACCCTTGCACCTCCAGACGCGGGATCGTTGCAGTGTGGATGTTCATGCGGCCTTCCTCAGTTTGGGATCGAGCAGGTCGCGAACGCCATCGCCCAACATCTGCAGCGAGAGCGCGGTCAGCACGATGGCGAGGCCCGGACAGAAGATCGTCCAGAAAGCCTTGTCGGCATATTCGAGGCTGCCGGCGATCATGGTGCCCCAGGTCGGAATGTCCGGCGGCACGCCGACGCCGAGGAATGAAAGACCGGCTTCGGCCAGGATCGCGTACGCGAAGATGAAGGTCACCTGCACGAGGATCGGCGACATCAGGTTCGGCAGGATGTGCTTGCGCAGGATGCGCGGCGTGCGCACGCCGAGCGCGCGTGCAGCGTCGACGAAGAGCAGCTCGCGCAGGACGAGCGTGGTGGCGCGCACCACGCGTGCCACGCGCGGTGTGTAGACGATGACCAGCGCCAGCATCACGTTCCACAGCGACACGCCGAGGATCGACACCAGCGCGATGCCGAGCAGGATGTCGGGGAAGGACATCATCGCGTCGACCACGCGCATCAGCGGGGCGTCCAGCTTGCGGAAGAAGCCGGCCAGCATGCCCATCAGCGTGCCGAAGAGCACGGCGCCCGCCGCGGTGACGAAGCCGATCATCAACGAGTAGCGTGCGCCGTGCACGATGCGCAGCATCACGTCACGGCCGAGTTCGTCGGTGCCGGCCCAGTGCGTCCACGAGGGCGCATGCAGGCGGTTGCTGATCTCGATGGCGCCCGGGTCGGCATCCGAGATCCACGGGTAGATCACCGCGACGCCCACCACCAGCAGCAGCACCAGCGCCGCGGCCAGCACGACCTTGCGCGAGAACAGGCGGCGCGCGATCGGCATCGCGCCACCGAAAAAAGAGAAGACGGCCGCTTTCATTTGGACTCCAGCCGGATGCGCGGATCGACCAGCGTGTAGATGAAGTCGACGCCGAGATTGATGAACACGTAGATCGCGGCGATGACCAGCAGCGTGCCCTGGATCACCGGGTAGTCGCGCCGCAGCACCGCGCGCACCACCAGGTTGCCGACGCCGGGCAGATTGAAGACGGTTTCCGTCACCACCGTGCCGCCGATCATCAGCGCGAGCGTGAGGCCTAGCACTGTCACGATCGGCACCAGCGCATTGCGCAAGACGTGCTTGACCATGATCACGCGCTCCGGCAGGCCCTTGGCGCGTGCGGTGCGCACGTAATCCTCGCCAAGGATGTCGAGCATGGAGGCGCGCGTGAAGCGGATGATCAGCGCCGAGTTCAGCAGGCCCAGCACCAGCGCGGGCAGCAGCAGGTGGTGCAGCCGCTCATGCAGCGAAGCGCTGGGGTCGCCATAGCCCGAGGTCGGAAACCACCCGAGCTTGACCGCGAAGAACTGGATCAGGATCAGCCCGAGCCAGAAGCTCGGAATGCTGGCGCCGAGCATGGCCACGCCGCTCACGGCCTGGTCCGCCGCGCTGCCGTGCCAGATGGCCGCCGCCATGCCGGCGGGGATGCCGATGAGCGCGGCGATGCTGACGGCGAACAACGCGAGGAACATCGTCGGCTCGGCGCGCTCCATCAGCGCCTGCGCCACCGGACGCTGAAGGAACAGCGATTGCCCCAGGTTGCCCTGCAGCAGCTCGCCGACCCACAGCACGAATTGGGTCGGCAAGGGCTTGTCGAGTCCGTACTGGATGCGGGCCTGGGCGATGTCCTCGGTGGTCGCCTGGTCGCCGAGCAGCAGCGCGACCGGGTCGCCAGAAGCGAGGCGCGTCAGCGCAAAGACCAGCACCGCGACGATGGCGAGCACCACCACCGCCCCCGCCAGGCGGGTAAGCAAGAAGCGCAACATGGGTAGGGTTCGCCGGGCTTACTTGGCGAGGCCGGTGTTCCAGAAGAACGGCCAGATCGCGGGTGTGTAGCCCTCCAGCTTGGCCGAGCGCGCGGACAGGCTGTTGAACTTGCCGACTTCGATGAAGGGCACTTCGTCATACACGGTCTGCTGCACCTGGCCCCACAGTGCGCCACGCTTGGCGTTGTCGGTTTCCTGGTTGAAGGCGGTCAGCGTCGCCTTCTTGGACGGTGTTTCCCACCAGCCCGGGGCGCCGTCGCCCAGTTGCGGCGGCGAGAGCATCGGCTCCGGGAAGAGACCCGAGTGCGTGAAGTACACGTCCCACAGCTTTGCATCGTTGCGGCGCTGCACCAGCGTGGCCCAGTCGACCACCTGCAGATCGGTCTTGAAGCCGGCCTTCTTGAGCTGCTCGGACATCACGAGCGCCATGTTGTAGTGGAACTCGTACTGGCGGCTCGCCATGATGCGCACCGGCTGGCCGTTGTAGCCGGCCTTCGCAGCAAGGTCCTTGGCCGTTTGCGGGTTGCGCGTGTTGTAGGCGTTGGTGCCGGCAGCCGAGTAGTAAGGCGTGCCCTTCGGGAAGAAGTTGGGCTCGACCACGAAGAAGCGGTTGTCGCCGAAGCCGGCGGCCATCAGCTCACCCTGCCCGACCGCCGTCTGCACCGCGCGGCGCAACGGCTGCGAGGCCAGCACGCCTTCCTTGGTGTTGAACACGATGTAGGGGAAGCCGAAGTTCTTCGTCACGATCGGCACGACAGCGGGCGCGCCCTTCTCGATGCGTCCCACGGCCTCGACCGGGAGCAGGTCCGCATACTGGAACTGGCCAGAGAGCGAGCCTTCGACGCGCGTGTTCGCATTGGGCACGGGCACGAAGCGCAGCTCGTCGAGCAGGGCTTCGCGACGGCCGGCGTAGCCGCTGGGCGCTTCCTTGCGCGCGGTGTAGCCGTCGTGGCGCACGAGCACGGTGAACTGGTCGGGGCGGCGTTCCTTGAACTTGTAGGGGCCGGTGCCGATGAATTCCTTCAGCTGCGGCGCGATGCTTTCCTTGGCCAGGATCGCGGCCATGCCGCTGGGCAGCGCGAGTTGGGCGAGCAGCGGCGCATACGGGCTCTTGAGCTTGAGCTCGACGCTGAGCGGCCCCTTGGCCGTGAGCGACGCGACTTCCTTGCCCACGGACTTGCCGCGCGGCGAGAGTTCCATCCAGCGCTGCAGCGAAGCCACGACGTCATCGGCATTCAGGTCGCGGCCGTTGTGGAGCTTCACGCCCTTGCGGATCGCGATGGTGTAGGTCAGGCCGTCCTTGGAGACCACCGGCATGCCCTCCGCCAGCATCGGTGCCACGTTCCAGTTGGCATCGAAGGTATAGAGCGGTTCGTAGACGTGCTGCATGATCGTGCCCACGAGGTCTGCGGTGCTGATCATCGGGTCCAGACCCTGCGGCTCGCCGACCATCGCCAGGTTGGCGGCGCCGCCCTTGGCAGGTTCGGCGAATGCAGCGGCAGGCAGCAAGCCGAATGCGACGGTTGCGGCGAGCGCACCGGCGACGGTTCGCCATCGCGATGCGCGCACCGGGTTCAGTTGAGAAAAACCAGATGTCGGTACAGTGATGGCGGTTGTTTGCATCGCGGCTCCATGAGTAATAACATTACATCGCAGATCGTATTTCTAGCGATTTTCCACGTCAAACAGGGGTTTACCCTTCCATTAAATGTAATTTCATTACAAATTCATCGCCATGTCCAAAGTTGAAATGCTCGGCCAGTCACCGATTGCCTCCGATCGGCAGGCACGCCCCCTCTCGCCCGCCACCCGCGCGGGCGATTTCGTTTTCGTCTCCGGCCAAGTCCCGACCGACGATCAGGGCCAGGTCATCGTCGGCGGCATCGAGGCGCAGACGCGCCAGGTGTTCAAGCGCATAGAGCAGGCTCTGGCACTGGCCGACTGCACGCTGGCCGACATCGCGAAAGTCAGCGTGTGGCTCAATGACGCACGCGATTTCGGCAGCTTCAACCGCGTCTACATGGAGTGCCTGGGCGACCACCGGCCCGCACGCTCGACCGTCGAATCGCGGCTGATGATCGACGCCAAGGTCGAGATCGACGTGACCGCGTACAAGCCGAGAGCCGACTGACATGAGCCACACCCGCCTGGTCGCCGTCGATTGGGGCACGAGTTCGCTGCGCGGTGCGCTGCTCGACCCCGATGGGCGGGTGCTGGAAGAACAGAGCCATTCGCGCGGCATCCTCACCGTGAAGCACGGCGGCTTCACCGAAGTGTTCGAAACGCACTTCGGCGAATGGATGCACGCTCAAGGCATGCGTTGCCTTATCTCGGGCATGGCCGGCAGCAAGCAGGGCTGGGTCGAGGCGCCCTACTGCGCGTGCCCCGCGGGACTGGTCGAAGTGCGCAACAAGATCCTCGAGATCGAGCCGGGCCGAATCTCGATCGTGCCGGGCCTGAGCGACACGCACGACGGCGTGCCCGACGTGATGCGCGGCGAGGAGGTCCAGATCTTCGGCGCGATGGCACTCACCGGCATCCACGATGGACTGTTCGTGTTGCCCGGCACGCACAACAAATGGGCCCGCGTGAAGAAAGGGATGGTGACGGGTTTCCGCACCTTCATGACCGGCGAGTTTTACGCGGTGCTGAGCCAGCACTCGATCCTCTCGCGCACCATCGACACCTCTGCACCTCTGGACGAAGCCGCCTTTTTGCAAGGCGTCACGCAGGCCGACAACGGACAGGGCCTTCTGCACAATGCCTTCGGTGCGCGAACGCTCTCGTTGTTCGACCGCATGCCGGCGCGCGAGTTGTCGAGCTATCTCTCCGGCATCCTGATCGGCGAGGAACTGCGCACGCAGTCGGTCCACGCCGCCGCCGAGGTCGTGCTGATCGGCACGTCTGCACTCACCCAGCGCTACATGCTGGCCCTGCAGGCCTCGGGCACCACGGCCAGGTCGCTCGGCGCCGAAGCCACCTGGGCCGGCCTGCACGCACTCCACTCACTGGGCCACAGAAAACAATGACCACGCCTGTCGACAAATTCTCCGGCGCAATGCGCCAGTTGCCGCTCGTTGCGATCCTGCGCGGCCTGACGCCGGCCGAGGCACCCGCGATAGGCGACGCGATCGTCGAAGCAGGCTTCCGCCTGCTCGAAGTGCCCCTCAACTCGCCGCAACCGCTCGACAGCATCGCGCTGATGCGCCATCGCTTTCCGGATGCGCTCGTCGGCGCGGGGACGGTGCTGAGCGCCCAGCAGGTCCGCGAGGTGCATGCCGCGGGCGGCGAACTCATCGTCGCGCCGAACTTCAACGCCGAGGTGATCGCGGAAGCAGCCCGCCTCGGCCTCGTGAGCTTGCCGGGCGTGATGACGCCGACCGAGGCCTTTGGCGCATTGGCCGCGGGCGCCACGGGGCTCAAGCTGTTTCCGGCGGAGTTGGCTTCGCCCGCCGTCGTGAAGGCGCTGCTGGCCGTGCTGCCCAAGGGCACCCAGCTGATGCCGGTCGGCGGCATCACGCCCGACAACATGGACGAATGGCGCGCAGCCGGTTCCACGGGATTCGGCATCGGATCGGCGCTGTACAAGCCCGGAAAGACCGCAGCCGCCGTGCGAGAAGACGCGCTGCGTTTCGTCGCGGCCTTCGCCGGCACGCGGCGCGCCTGATCGCGGCCTTCGTCCACCCAACCCCTTTCATCGACACGCCATGCCTGCTGACTCCGACTACGCCAGCCCCGCCGTCCGCACCTTGCGCCAGGACCTTGCGCTCGCGCTGCGTGCAGCCGCGCATCACGGCTTGTCCGAAGGCGTGTGCAACCATTTCAGCGTGGCCTTGCCGGGCGTGCAGGACCGCTACCTGATCAATCCGCGCGGCCTGCACTGGAGCGAGATCGGCCCCGACGACATCGTGCTGATCGACGTGCACGGCGAAGTGCTCGCGGGGCGGCATCGGGTCGAACCCACCGCCCTCTTCATCCATGGCGCGGTGCATCGCATCACCGGCCACGCCGTCGTGCTGCATTGCCACATGCCCTATGCCACGGCGCTCACGCTGACCGCCGACCGCGCGCTCGACCCGACGCTGAGCCAGAACGCGATGCGCTACATAAACCGCATCGCGATCGACGCCAGCTACAACGGCCTGGCCCTCGATGACCGGGAGGGCGAGCGCATCGCGAACGCCATGGCGGGCAAGGACGTGGCCTTCCTGGCGAACCATGGCGTGATCGTGGCGGGTGGGCGCATCGCGCACGCGTACGACGATCTCTACTACCTCGAGCGCGCGTGTCTTCACCAGGTGATCGCGCAATCGACCGGGCGACCGCTGGTGCCGGTCGATGCGGCGCTTGCCGCGCACGTGGCGGCGCAGATACAGGGAGAGCGGGAGCAGTCCGATCTGTTCTTCGAAGCGCTGCGCCGCTTGCTGCCTTCGCCGGCGAGACGCTAGACGCCAGGCCGCGCCGGGGCGCGGAGGCCTCAGCGCTTGAACTTGCCGTCGCTGATGATCGAGAGATCGGCGAAGTCGATGCCCGAATGGTCGGTGGGCGAATAGCTGACCTCGAGCCCGCCAAGATCGTAGTTGCGGATGGTGTCCAGGGCCGCCACGACTCGGGCCCGGGTCGGCTTCGGCCCCGCGCGGCGAAGCGCCTCGACCAGCACCTTGGCCGAGGCGAAGCCTTCGAGCGCAGCGGGCGAGAGTTCGTTCTGGCCCTTGGCGCGCGCCAGGCTCAGTGCCTCCTTGACCATCGGCTGACCGATGGAGCGTTCGTTCGGGAACACCTGCGTCACGATCACGCTGCTGCTCGCCTCGCCCAGTTGCTTGATGAAGCCGGACGAGGCGTTGTTCGACAAGGTGACGACCTGCGCTGCGGAACCGGCCGCACGCAGCGCCTTCACACCGTCGACCACCGCAAGGCCCGAGCCGATCCACACCACCGCCTGCGCGTTGGCGGCGGTGAGCTTCGGCACGATCGAGGCGTAGTCGGGCTTCTCGCGATCGGCCGGTGCCAGCGCTGCCGGCGTGGCGCCTGCCTTCTTGAAGCCGGCCATTGCGCCTTCCAGGGCATCCTGGCCGAAGGAGTCGGTCACGTACACCACGCCGATCCGCGTCATGCCGATGGTGAGCAGGTGCTGCACCGCCTTCTCTGCCTCGCGCTGGTAGGTGGACCGCACGTTGAACACGTTCTTCTGCACCGGCTTGTGCAGCACCATCGCGCCCGTCGAAGGGCCGATGAGCGCCACGTCGTACTTGTCGAGCCAGGGAATGATGGCCTGCGAATGCGGCGTGCCGCGGCTCATGAAGAGCGCGACCACCTTCTTCTCCTCGATCAGCACCCGTGCGTTCTCGCTCGCGCGCTTGACGTCGAAGGCGTCATCCATGCGCAGGATCTCGATCTTCTCGCCATGGACGCCGCCTTGGGCATTGACGGCATCGATCACCAGCTTGGCGCCGCCAATGGTCTCGTTCACGCTAGCAGCGACCGAGCCGGTCATGCCAGCGGTCTGGCCGATCAGGATCTGTGCGGCCGCATTGACCGCGCCGAACGCCAACAAACCAGCAGCGCAGAGCAAGCGCACGTTTTTCATCAGGAACCTTTCGAGAGAGGGCGCAGAGAACGCCCGGAAAAAGTGTTCCGATTTGTAAACAAGCTCGACGCAGGCCCTCTCCGTGGAAACCCCCGAAAAGGCTCACAACCATGCGCTTTAGTTGGCCGCGTAAGGCGGCGTGTCAGCCGAAAGTCCCTGTTTCACCTGCCGCGTCAATGCATCGGCCAACACTTCGAACTGCCCTGCTTCCAGCGCCGCAAGCGTCTGGGCCACCACGTCATCCGGCGAGGCCTTGGGACCGGGCACCTTGCTCGTCATGTCGGTGTCCATGAACGCAACGTGCAAGCTGAGGACCTGCGTGCCCTGTTCGCGCAACGCATTGCGCAAGCCGTTGCTCAACGACCATGCCGCCGATTTCGATGCGCTGTAGCTTGCAGCGCCCGGCAGACTGAGCCAGCTCAGGATCGACAGCACATTCACGATCGCGCCGCCGCCGTTCGCCTTCAACACAGGCGCAAAGGCCCGGCTGACGGCCCACGGCCCGAAGAAGTTGGTTTCCAACTCCGCCCGCGCCAGATCGAAGGCATCCGGCGTGTCGAGCAGATTCACGCCACGCGAGATGCCCGCGTTGTTGATCAACAGCGTCACGTCGCCACACTCGCGGGCTGCTGCCTCCGCCTGTTCGGGCTGCGTCACGTCCAGCGCAATGGGATGCACCCCGGCCAGCGTGATGCTCTTCGGATCGCGCGCTGCCGCGTAGACCTTCCTTGCGCCGGCCGCGACCGCGGCCTTTGCAAAGGCGAGGCCCAAGCCACGGTTGGCACCGGTGATGAATACGACGGAGTCTTTAACTTTCATGGTGACCTTTCGGATGTCTGGAGAAATCAGGAGGGTTGAAAACGACGCAGCAAGCTGGCCGTCGTGCGCGGCCAGCCCACTCGTCCGAACCACGCGCCGCCAGCGATGGCCGAAGCGATGACGACGCCATACACCACCAGCGCCACACCTTGCGCAAAGAACACATGCACGAGCTCGCCACCCCAACGCAAGGCGAGCCAGCCGCCGACCCCGGCGACGATCAGGCGGGCGATGTTGCCCATCACCGGCCACAGCAGTCGGCCTGCGCCCTGCGACGCGAAATACAGCACCAGTCCGAGCCCGAAGAAGCCATAGAACGGCCCCACCGCCCGCAGATACTGCGAACCCGCTTCGAGCATCGCCGGATCGCTGCCGAACAACATCAGCCAGGGTCGCGGAAACAGCGCCGCCACGAGACCGATCGTCCCCGAGAGCGCGAAGGCGATGGCGGCACCGGCCCACGTCGCACGCAAGGCGCGCTCCCGCTGCCCCGCGCCGATGCAGGTGCCGACCATCGCGACCAGGGGCGCGCCCAAGCCGAACACCAGCGGGACGAGCAGGTATTCGAGCCGCGACGCCGTGCCGTAGCCCGCGATCGCGCCCGGGCCGAAGTGGCCCGACAAGGCCGTCGCAATGCCGATCGACAGATTGGTCGCGACCGTAGACACGGAGCCGACGAGGCCGATGCGCAGGATGTCGCTGAACAGCGGCCAGCGAAAGCGCGCCTTGGCCCAGGACGGCTTCAGCAGGCTGCGCTCGGACCGAAGGTAGATCCACAGCGCGATCGATCCGCCCAGGTAGTAGACCAACAGCGCAACGGCACCGCCCGCGATCCCGAGGCCCGGAATCGGTCCCCAGCCGAAGATCAGCAGTGGAGACAGCGGAATAAGGACGACCACCCCCGCCACGGTCACGTTCGCCGGCACGGCCATATTGCCGGTGCCTCGAATGACCGCGGCCAGCGAGTTGAAGATCCACACCAGCACAGCGCCCGCAAACACCACGTGCGAGTAAGTCAACGCGGCATTCAGCGACGCGCCGGTTCCGCCCATGAGCGCATAGAGCCAGCGCCCGCCGACCAGCAGCGCGAACATGAAGAGCAGCCCGAACCCGATGGCGATGGCGATCGCATGGAACACCAGCGAGTCCGCATCGTCGCGGCGGCGTGCACCGAGCGCGCGGGCGATCGACGATGCGATGCCGCCGCCCATTGCGCCCGCTGACGTCATCTGCATCAGCATGACGATCGGGAACACCAGCGCCATGCCTGCCAGCGCATCGGTGCCCAGCTTGCCGACGAAGTAGGTTTCGATCAGGCCGACCGAAGCCTGAGCCACCATCACCAGCACGTTGGGTGCCGCAAGGCGCAGCAGCGTTGGAACGATCGGCGCTTCGAGCAGGCGCCGCGTGCGCGGGTCCACGCCGCCGCTCACGCCGCCACCTTGGCCATCAGGGCCGGCCGCGCTTCGCGAATCGGCAGATTGATCAAGGCGGCACCAGCGGCCAGCGCGATATCGATGTACCAGACGATGTCGTAGCTGCCCGTCGCCTGGAACACGTAGCCGCCGAGGAAGGCGCCGAGGAAGCCGCCGATCTGGTGCGCCAGCATCACGATGCCGAACAGCATGGCCATGTTGGCGGGGCCGAACATCTTGGCGACCAGGCCCGCCGTCGGGGGCACGGTCGAAAGGAAGGTCACACCCATCACTGCCGCGAAGATCAACATGACGGCCGGCGTCTTCGGTGCGAGCAGGAAGATCAGCACCGCGATGCCGCGCGTCGCATACACCAGCGCCAGCAGCGACTTCATGCGCCAGCGGCCGACCGCCCAGCCCATGAGCAGGCTGCCGACGATGTTGAAGAGGCCGATCATCCCCAGCGCCCAGCCACCGATCTCCGGGGGCAGTCCGCAGGCCGCAACCACGCCGGGAAGGTGGGTTGCGAGGAAGGCGACGTGAAAGCCGCACACGAGGAATCCGAGGCTCAGGTAGCGATAGCTCGGAGTGCCGATGGCCTGGCTGATCGCCTGGCGCGCCGTGAGCGGCTTCGCGCCGCTGGCCGCCGCGGACTGCGCCGCCAGCTGGTTCGAATTGCCCTTCAGCACGAACACCGCCGGCAGTGCCAGCAAGATCAGCACGGCCAGCCACTGCATCGCGCTCGCCCAGCCGACGGACGCCATCAGGCCGATCGCGATCGGCGCCATGGCGAACTGGCCGAAGGAGCCACCCGCGTTCACGACGCCGGTGGCCAGGCCGCGCTTGTTTGCCGGCACGAGGCGTGTGGTCGCGGCCATCAGGACAGAGGGGCCTGCCATGCCTGCGCCGCCCGCTGCCAGCACGCCAATGGCGAAGATCAGCCCCGCGGTCGACGTCATCAAGGGCGTGATGAAGGTGCCGAGCGCCACCAGCAGCACACCGATGAAGATCACGCGGCCCGTGCCGATGCGATCAGCCACCGCACCGGCGAAGGGTTGCGTCAGCCCCCACCACAACTGGCCGAACGCGAATGCCAGGCTGATGCTGCCGATGCCGAGCCCGGTCGACGTGTTGAGCGACGAAAGGAACAGCCCCATCGTCTGCCGCACGCCCATGGTCAGCGCGAAGGTGCCGGCCGCAGCCAGCAGCACCAGCCACACGGCATAACGCGCAAGGGGCGTCGTGCCCGCAGATGTCTTGTCATTCATCGAACACTCCATATCCGGTGGCATCACCCGTCGCCTGCAGCAACTCCATGCTCTCGTCGACGAGCGTGTGCAATGCGATGACGCGCTCGACGCCGAGCATTTCATTGAGTTTTTCCTGCGCGGTGCGCCAGTGGCGCTGCGCCTCCGTGCGCTTCTTCCGGCCCTCGTCCGTGATGGCGATCAGGCGGCTTCGCGCATCGGGGCCGTCGCTCTGCGTGAGCCAGCCCGCGGCAACCATGGGCTTGAGGTTGCGTGTCAGCGTCGAGGCCTCGATCCCCATGGCCTGCGCCAGATCCACCGGCCGCAGCGGCCCCAGATGAAGGACGTGCGACAGCAGCGAGTACTGCGTGGTCTTGAGCCCGCTCTTGGCGACCTCCGCGTCGTAGTGGCGGGCAAGCTGGCGCATCAGGCGCCGCAGCCGGAAATTGGTACAGCCTTGCGGCTTTGCGATAGCGTCCATGCCGATGATTGTAGCTACAATCATTGCATATGCAACTTCTTATGGGAATTGAATGACATCGACGGATCAACTGGCCTCCTGGATCGCTGAAGAAGACGCCATCAACGAGCGCCTCAACGCAGGGCCCGGCCCTGGCGTCGCCCGCCCCGAACAGATCGCCGGCAAGACCGGCCTGGAAATGATGCAGGCGATGCTGCGCGCGGAGATTCCTTATGCGGCCATCGCCAAGACGCTGCACTTCCAGCTGATCGAAGTCGGCCTCGGAAAGGCGGTGTTCCAGGGCACGCCGCGCGCCGAGCACCTGAATCCAATGGGCGGCATCCACGGTGGCTGGTTCGCCACCCTGCTCGATTCCGCGCTCGGCTGCGCCGTCCACACCATGATGCCGGTCGGCCGCGCCTACACCACGGCCGAGCTGGGCGTGAATCTGGTGAAGGGCCTCACCCCCAAGGTCCAGCGCGTGCGCGCCGAAGGCAAGGTCATCCATTGCGGACGGCAACTGGCCACCGCCGAGGCACGGCTGGTTGGTGCGGACGGCACTTTGTACGCCCACGCCACGACGACGTGCCTGGTATTCGAGATGCCGGGCCGCTGAGGCTGACACGCGACCAATGGCCCCCCTGCCCTGTAGGTGCATAAGGCGGGCCGACGCCTGCGACAGTGATAATTATTCGCATCGGCAGCAGTCCGCGCCGATGCTTCTCATCTCACTGTCCCGGGAGACATCTCATGACCCAACGCCTTCGCGCGCCTGCCCTTGCGGTCAGCGCGCTGAGCTGCATTGCCGCCGCCTTGCTGGCTACGGCCACGCCCGCTCACGCGGCTGATGAACTCACCCTGTACACCACCCGCGAACCAGGCCTGATCCAACCGCTGATCTCGGCGTTCAGCGCGCAGAGCGGAATCAAGGTCAACACCGTGTTCGTAAAGGACGGCCTGCTCGAAAGAGTCAAGGCCGAGGGCGCCCGTTCGCCCGCCGACGTGCTGATGACGGTCGACATCGGCAATCTGATGGACCTCGTCGACGGCGGCGTCACGCAGCCCGTGAAATCGGCGGCGCTGGACGCGGCCGTTCCGTCCAACCTGCGCGGCGCCGACGGCCAGTGGTACGCGCTGTCGATGCGCGCACGCGTGCTGTATGCCGACAAGAACATGCCGTTGACCTCGTTCCGCTACGAAGACCTCGCGAATCCCAAGTACAAAGGCAAGGTCTGCATCCGCGCAGGCCAGCACCCCTACAACACGGCGCTGGTCTCCGCGATGATCGCGCACGACGGCGAAGCCAAGACCGAGCAATGGCTGCGTGGCGTGAAGGCCAATCTGGCCCGCAAGGCCACGGGCGGCGACCGCGACGTGGCGCGCGACATCCTCGGTGGCATCTGCGACGTCGGCCTCGCGAATTCCTACTACGTGGGCCAGATGAAGGGCTCCAAGGAAGGCTCCGACGCGCGCAAGTGGGGCGACGCGATCAAGGTGATCAAGCCGACTTTCGCCAACGCGAAAAGCGGCGGTACGCACGTGAACATCAGTGGCGCCGCGGTCGCGAAGAACGCGCCGCAGCGGGCCAATGCGGTCAAGCTGCTCGAGTTCCTGGTGTCGGAGCCGGCCCAGGCGCTGTATGCCGAGATCAACTACGAATACCCCGTTCGCAAAGGTGTAGCGCTGGATTCGATCATCTCGTCCAGCATCGGTGAACTGAAGGTCGATCCGCTGCCGGTGGCCGAGATCGCCAAATACCGCAAGCAGGCCAGCGCGCTGGTGGACAAGGTCGCGTTCGACCAGTGACGCATCTGCGATCTGTCGGCGCCGCCTGGCGGATCGCGTCGGTTGCCATTGCGCTGGGCGTCCTCGCGCCGGTGCTGAGCCTCGCATGGCTTGCCGTCGGTTCGGGCCTGGCGCATTGGTCGCATCTCGCCCGTCACGTGCTTCCGCAGGCCGCGCTCAACACGGCGTTGTTGCTGGCCGGCGTCGGCGCGCTGGTTCTCATCATCGGCACCGGCTGCGCCTGGCTGGTCACGGCCTGTGACTTTCCGGGTCGCAAGGTGCTGCACTGGGCCTTGCTGCTTCCGCTGGCGATGCCGACGTACATCGTCGCCTTCGCCTACCTCGATCTGCTGCACCCGATCGGCCCGGTCCAGGGCGCAATCCGCTGGGCGCTGGGCTTCGACAGCCCTCGCCAGTTCCGCCTGCCCGACTTGCGCTCGATGCCTGGTGCGATCTTCGTGCTCGGTTTCGTCCTCTATCCGTACGTCTACATGACGGCGCGCGCCATGTTCATGACCCAACCGGCCCACCTGATGGAAGCGGCGCGCACGCTCGGCGCGACCCGCGCCGCCGCCTTCTTCCGCGTCGCGTTGCCATTGGCGCGGCCCGCGCTGGCCGTGGGCCTGAGCCTCGCGTTGCTCGAGACGCTCAACGACATCGGCGCCTCCGAATTCCTCGGCATCCAGACGCTCACCGTCGCGGTCTACACGACGTGGATCACGCGCTCCGATCTGGCCGGCGCGGCACAGATCGCCTGCGCGATGCTGTTCGTGGTCGTGGCGCTGGTGCTGCTCGAACGCAATGGCCGGCGACACCAGCGCTTCGGTTCGGCGCAGCGCATGCGCGCGATCCGGCCGCGTCGCCTGCACGGCGCGGCAGCGTGGCTGGCCACCTTTGCGGCCGCGCTTCCTGTCCTGCTGGGATTCGTCGCGCCCGCGCTCTACCTGGTCTGGGAAACGATCAAGCGGCTGCGTCTGGGCACCGGTATCTCTTCGGGATTGGTTGCGAGCCTGGGCAACACGATCGGGCTGGCAGCAGGCGTGACAGCGGTCACGGTCGCTGCCGGCCTCGTGGTGGCGTGGGCGGTCCGCAACCAGGGCTCGATGGGCAACGGCGCCCGCTGGCAGGCGCGTGCCGCAGTGCTGGGTTACGCCCTGCCGGGCACCGTGCTTGCGATCGGTCTTCTGACGCCGGCACTCGCCTTCGATGGCGCACTGGGGTCGCTGATCGGCCACCCGGGCCTGCCGTTGATGAGCGCGGGCATCGTGCTCGTCGTGGCCTGCGCGATCCGCTTTCTGGCCATGCCCGTCGGTGGCATCGAAGCGGGCCTGGCGCGCATTCCGCCAGCCCTCGAACAAGCCTCGCGCCTGCTGGGCGAGACCGCAAGCGGCACCCTGCGGCGCGTGCACCTGCCGCTGCTGCGGCCGGCCATCGCCGCGGCTTCATTGCTCGTCTTCGTCGACGCAATGAAGGAACTGCCCGCGACTCTGCTCCTGCGACCCGCGAATTTCGACACGCTCGCAACCTTGCTCTACGCGGAAGCCGCGCGCGGCACGTACGAAGAAGGCGCGATGGCCGCGCTCGCGATCGTCGTTGTCGGACTGTTGCCGGTCATGCTGCTCGCACGCAATGGACTGAGCGTGCAGGCGGAGGCCGCCCGATGAGCGCCACCCTTCAACTCGACGACGTGCGCCTGGCCTACGAAGGCACGCGAGGCGACCTCACGGTCGTCGACAGCTTCTCCCTTTCGCTCGACGCCGGTGCGATCGGCTGCCTGCTCGGCCCTTCCGGCTGCGGCAAGACCACCGTGCTGCGCGCCATCGCCGGATTCGAGCCGGTTCGCGCCGGCACGATCCGGCTCGGCGACAGCGTGCTGTCCTCGGTCGCGACGCACGTGCAGCCCGAGCGGCGCCGGGTCGGGATGATGTTCCAGGAATACGCCCTGTTCCCGCATCTCACCGCGGCACAGAACGTTGCCTTCGGCCTGAAGCGATGGGCACGCGAGGCACAAAGGGCGCGCGTCGCAGCCATGCTCGCGCTCGTCGGACTGGCCGACGCCGGCGAGCGCCATCCGCACGAACTCTCGGGCGGCCAGCAGCAGCGCGTCGCACTGGCTCGCGCGCTCGCACCCGAACCCGCGCTGCTATTGCTCGACGAACCCTTTTCGAATCTGGACGCGGCCACGCGCGAACGGCTGACGGCCGAAGTGCGCGACATCCTCAAGACCGCCGGGCAGACCGCGGTGCTGGTCACCCACAATGAAGCCGAAGCGCACACCATGGCCGACCAGATCGGCGTCATGCACAACGGACGCCTGCTGCGCTGGGCGGCGAGCCCGCGCCCGACGCGCGACAATCGATGAACGACAACTCTTCGCGACCCACGAGATGCGACTTCTTCACACCATGCTGCGCGTTGGCAATCTCCAGCGCTCGATCGACTTCTACACCCAGGTGCTGGGCATGCAACTGCTGCGCACCTCCGAAAACCCCGAATACAAGTACAGCCTGGCCTTCGTCGGCTACGAAGGCAACCCGGCGCAGGCAGAGATCGAGCTGACCTACAACTGGGGCACAGAGAGTTACGAGATGGGCACGGCCTACGGCCACATCGCGCTGGGCGTGCCCGATGCCTATGCGGCCTGCGAGAAGATCAAGGCGGCGGGCGGCAACGTCACGCGCGAGCCCGGGCCGGTAAAGGGCGGCACCACCGTGATCGCCTTCGTGACGGATCCGGATGGGTACAAGATCGAATTGATTCAGCGTGCCGAAGGGGCAGCTGGCGGCGGACTGCGCTGAACGAGCGCCGGCTCAACAACCCAGCAAATCCGCCAGCGCGCCGATGTCGCGCGCATGCAGCGTGTTGTCGGAATGCGGCGAAACATCCTTCGGCCGCGCCGGACCGAACTCGTTCGGACGCTCGATGTACCCGGTGCGCAGGCCGCACGTGCGCGCCGCCGCAAGGTCGTCATGATGGGCCGCCGCGAGCATCACCTGATTCGGCGTCACGTCGAACACCGCGGCGACGCCGAGGTAGGTGCGCGGATCGGGCTTGTAGGCCTTGAACACTTCCGCCGAGAGCACGCAATCCCAGGGCAAGCCGGCCCGCTTCGCCATCTCGGTCAGCAAACCGATGTTGCCGTTCGACAGCGTGCAGATGATGTACCTGCTCTTGAGCCGCGCCAGTCCCGCGACCGCATCGGGCCAGGCCGGCAGACGGTGCCACGCCTTGTTGAGCTCGCGCTTGCGCACCGAATCCAGCTCACTCACGCCGAAGTCGCGCAGCACGCCTTCGAGGATGCCCATGTGCAGTTCATCGAGCAGCGTGAAGCCTCCCTCGCCCGCCGCCAGGCGCTCCATCACGCTCCTCATCGCGGGTTGGTAGCCCGCACGCCAGGCCAGCGCGAAGGCGCCGCCCTCGATGCCGGGCAGGATGCGTTCGGCCTCGGCGGCGATGCCGGAATACCAGTCGACCACCGTGCCGAAGACGTCGAAGGCAATGACCTTGAGGTCGCTGCCGTCAAGCACCTCACTCATCGCGCGAGCTGGCTCGCCTCTCGCGCGAGCGCCTCGATGCGTGCCCAGTCGCCGGCGGCGATGGCATCGGTCGGCACGATCCACGAGCCGCCCACACAGGCGACGTTGGACAGCGCCAGGAACTCGTGCGCGTTGCCCGCGTGGACGCCCCCCGTGGGGCAGAACTTCACGTCGCCGAACGGCCCTTGCCAGGCCTTGAGCATCGCGAGCCCGCCCGCCTGCACGGCCGGAAAGAACTTGAGTTCGGTGAGGCCGTCTTCCTGGGCCATCATGATTTCGCTGCCCGTCGCGACGCCCGGCAGCAGCGGCAAGCCGAGGTCATGGCATGCCTTGCCGACGGCGCGCGTGTAGCCCGGACTGACGCCGAACTTCGCGCCGGCCAGCGCCGAAGCCTGCGCATCGGCCGCGCTGCGGATCGTGCCGGCGCCGGCCACGGCTTCGGGCACTTCCTTGGCGATGGCTTCGATGCATTCGAGCGCCTCGCGCGTGCGCAGCGTGACCTCGAGCATGCGGATGCCACCGGCGACCAAAGCGCGTGCGAGCGGCACCGCGTCCTTCACGTCGTGCAGCACGATGACCGGGATGACCGGGGCGTCGCGCATCACGTCGAGCGCGGAGATTGAATCTTTCACAGCCATGTGCAGGCTCCTTCTTCGGCAGTCAATGCATTGCGGCGCATGCCGGCAAACAGGTCGCGGCCGAGGCCGTGACCGTTGGCGGTGCGCAGTTCTTCGGGCAGCGTCGCGGTCTCGCGCGCAGCCCACTCGTCGTCCGGCAGCAGCACGGTGAGTGTGCCGGCGATCGAATCGAGACGGATCAGGTCGCCGTCGCGCACCTTCGCCAACGGCCCTCCTGCCGCGGCTTCGGGCGAGACGTGGATCGCGGCCGGAACCTTGCCCGAGGCACCGCTCATGCGGCCGTCGGTGACCAGCGCCACTCGAAAGCCCTTGCCCTGCAGCACCGACAGCGGCGGCGTGAGCTTGTGCAGTTCGGGCATGCCGTTGGCCTGCGGCCCCTGCCAGCGCACCACGCAGACGACGTCGCGTTCCAGCTCGCCGGCGTTGAAGGCCTGCTGCAGAGCAGCCTGCGATTCGAACACCCGGGCCGGAGCCTCGATCACGTGCCGGTCGTCGGGCACCGAAGACACCTTGATCACGCTGCGGCCGAGATTGCCGTTCAGCAGCTTCAGCCCCCCGCTGGCGCTGAAAGGCGCCGACACCGGCCGCGCGACGGCATCGTTCTTCGACGGCGCGGCGGCGTGCCACTTGAGTACGTGTTCATCGGACGGTGCACCCTGCAGGGTCGGGATGTTCGCGAATTCACGAATGCCGCCCGCGCGCACGCTAAGCACGTCAGCGTGCATCAGGCCCGCGTCGAGCAGTTCACCGATCACGAAACCCGGTCCGCCCGCGGCCTGGAATTCGTTGACGTCGGCGCTGCCGTTGGGATAGACCCGCGTCAGCAGAGGCACGACCTCCGACAACTCCGAAAAATCGTTCCAGTCGATGAGGATGCCCGCGGCGCGCGCCACGGCGACCCAGTGGATGAGGTGATTGGTCGAGCCCCCCGTCGCGAGCAGCGCGGCCATGGCGTTGACGATGACGCGCTCGTCGACCATTTCGCCGATCGGCGGCACCGCAAAGGAAGCTTCGCCGGCGCGGCCCAGCACGGTGCGCACCGCCTCGCGCGTGAGCGCCTCGCGCATCGAATCGCCGGGCTGGATGAAGGCCGTGCCCGGCACATGCAGGCCCATGGCTTCGAGCAGCATCTGGTTGCTGTTCGCCGTGCCATAGAAGGTGCAGGTGCCCTGCCCGTGATAGGCCTGCATCTCGGCATCGAGCAGGCCCTGCCGGCCCACTAGGCCCTGGGCTGCCTGCTCGCGCACCTTGGACTTGGCGCTGTTGGACAGGCCCGAAGGCATCGGCCCGGCGGGCACGAAGACGGTCGGCAAGTGACCGAAGTGCAACGCGCCAATGAGCAGCCCCGGCACGATCTTGTCGCACACGCCAAGCAGCAAGGCGGCGTCGAACATGTCGTGCGTGAGCGCCACCGCGGTGCTCATCGCGATCACGTCGCGGCTGAAGAGGCTCAGTTCCATGCCGGGCGTGCCCTGCGTGACACCGTCGCACATGGCCGGGACGCCGCCGGCCACCTGAGCAGTGGCGCCGAGGCGGCGCGCCTCGTGCTTGACGATGTCCGGATAGCCCTGGTACGGCGCGTGGGCCGAGAGCATGTCGTTGTAGGCAGTGACGACGCCGATATTGGGCGCGCGCTCGCTCACCACCCTGAATTTGTCGTTGGCGGGAATGCCCGCCACCGCGTGCGCCACGTTGGCGCAGCCCATGCGGTCGGAGCCGCGGTCGCGGTTGCGGATTTCGGCCAGGCGCTGGAGGTAGGCGCTGCGCAACGAGCGGCTGCGCTCGCGGATGCGTTCGGTGACATCGCGGACTGTGGGATTTGTAGTCATGGGATGGGTCGCTCAGCCGGAAAGCCGCCATGTGGCAACGGCTCGGAAGTGCATGGTATCAAGCCGGAATGAAAAAGCCCGAGGGCTTTGCGTTCACCCTCGGGCTTGTCGAGCCTCTCGCTGCAGGAATACCGTGGAACCGGCTTTGCCGGGCACTGGTAATGCCCCCGGCAGGGGGTGGGCGAAGCGACACGAAGTGCGCGCAGCCTGGGGGCGAGCTCAATCCACCAGCTTGACCTCGACCCGGCGCGCTTCGGCGTTGGTGCCCGAACCGGTGGCAACTGCTGGCTTCTGCAATTCGATCTTGTCAGCCGGAACGCCGAGTCCGTTCAACACGTCGCGCACCGTTTCGGCGCGCTTCTTGGCGAGTTCTTCGTTGACTGCTGCATCGCCGGTTGTGTCGTGGTAGCCCGATACCACCGCCTTGCGGCCGCTCTCGACGCCCTTGATCACCGCGGCCAGCGCCTCGGCGGCACCGGGTGCCAAGTCGGCGCTCGCGGTAGCGAAGTAGAAATTCACGATGCCGCCCACGACACGAATGCTCGCGCCGTCGGGAATCACGACCGTGACGGTTTCCGTCACGACGGCGATGGTGGTGGTCGGCGCCGCTACAGCGGCCACCGGTTGGGCTGGCGCGCCCGCCACGTGGTTCTTGTGATACAGCACTATGCCGATCACGAAGAAGATCACGAGAGCGATCAGGCCGAGGAGGAAGGCGAGGATGAAGTTCTGCTGGCTCTCGTCATCAACGGTGGCGGACATGGGGCGATCTCCGTAGTCAAGTGGTCGGTAAATAATGGTGCGGTGAACCATGACCGCCAAATTGTAGGCGCCGACCTTTCGCGCTCCGGCGACCCCGGCCCGCCTGGCCTGGACCCTCTGCCCCAACCCCTGCGCGACCCCAAGCCGATGCTCGACCGCGTGATCGAGGAATGGGGTGGGCACGAGGATCTCTGGCTTTTCGGCTACGGCTCCCTGATCTGGCGGCCGGACTTCGGATTTGTCGAGCGGCATCCCGCACGCGTCCATGGCTGGCATCGCGCACTCAAGATGTGGAGCCGTGTCAATCGCGGCACGGTCGAGAATCCGGGGCTCGTGTTCGGGCTGCTGTCGGGTGGCAGCTGCCGGGGCATGGTCTTCCGCGTGCCCGCGGCGGACGGTCTCGAAACCCTCGGCCGGCTCTGGCTGCGGGAGATGCCCACCGGCGTCTACGACCCCAAGTGGCTCGAATGCGTGACGCCGCATTCCACCGTGCGTGCGCTCGCCTTCACGCTGTCGCGGCGAAGCCCGAACTTCACCGGCGAATTGAGCGATGAGCGCTATCGCCGGATTTTCGAGAGCGCGGTGGGCCGTTACGGCACCTCACTGGACTACGCGCAGCAAACCTTGCTGGAGCTCCGCCGTCACTCCATTCACGACGCCGCGCTGTCGCGGCTCGTGAAGCTCGCGGAAGCGCGGTTGTCGGCGCAGGCCGACAGCGCAGCGCTCCATGCTCCGGTGTACCCTTCCCCGTCCCCTTCCAAACCCGAATCAACCCCCGAGGAGTAGCCATGTCCCGTCGCTTCATCGCCCCTGTTGCAGTCCTTTTCGCGGCCAGTGTTCTCGCCGCGTGCGGCACCATGGGGACCGGCGCGGGCGCCATGGCCAACCTGGCGCCGACCGGCGCGATGTCGCCGAATCCGACCATGGGCAAGGTGACTTTCAAGCCGCTGGAACATGGCGTGCGCGTCGAAGGCGAGTTACGCGGCTTCGCGCCGGGTACCGAACACGGCTTCCACATCCACGAAAAGGGCGACTGCGGTGACAACGGCAATGCCTCGGGCGGTCACTTCAATCCTGGCGGCGGCACGCACGGCAAGTTCGCCGCGCCGGGCAGCCATGCGGGCGAGCTTCCCAGCCTGGTCGCCGATTCGAGCGGCGTCGCGCGCTTCAGTGTCGACGTGCATTCCATCTCGCTGACTGAAGGCGCCAATAACAACGTCGTCGGCCGCGCGCTGGTGGTGCACCGCGACCGCGACGACTTCACCTCGCAGCCCGCCGGCAACTCCGGCCCGCGCATCGCTTGCGCGGTGATCACGCGCGGCTGAGGCGATCCAGCAGAAGCGCTTCGGCGCGCGCGAGCTCTTCGGGGGTGTCGATGTCGGTCACGATGCCGACGTCGTCGACTTCGACCTCGGCCACTTGCTGCGCATCCCTCAGCGCCCGAAGGATGGGCGCCGCGCCCAGATTGCCGGACAGCGCTGCCAGCTGCGGCCCGCAGATCGCCGCAAAGCCGACGGGATGGCCGCGTCCGCCGCGGTAGTGCGGCTGGGCCGCGCGAGCCGGACCCGACAGCGCCCGCGCAACGGCTTGCAAGGTGGCCGGCAGCACCAGGGGCAGGTCCGCCGGAAGAATCAGCCACGCCGCCGCGTCGGCCGTGGCGCGCACGGCGGCGGCGATGGAGTCACCCATCCCCGGATGGCCCACATCCTCCAGATGCCATGGCAGCCCGCTTGCGCGAACGGCGGCGAGCGTGTGCGCCAGCACCGTGGAGCCCGCCAGCGGCGCATGCAGCTTGTAGCCCACGCCCCCCGCGGCCGTGAAACGCTCGCCGCGACCCGAGGCGAGCACGATGACGATGGGCGATGAAGACATGGACGCAGTGCTCATGGCGCGCAGTATCCCTGCTTCGCATGCGCAACAATGGCGCCATGATGAGTTCCCCCAACGAGTCGCTGGCCGCCCTCCGCAAGAGCTACGAGCGCGCCGAGCTTGACGAAACCAGCAGCGCGGGCGACCCGGTGCAGCAATTCGAGCGCTGGCTCGCCGAGGCGATCGACGCGCAACTGCCCGAACCCAACGCAATGACGTTGGCCACCGTCGGCGGCGACCTGCGTCCCTCCACCCGCATCGTGCTGATCAAGGGCTACGACGCGCGCGGCATCGTCTGGTACACCAACTACCAGAGCCGCAAGGGCCAGGATCTGGCAGGCAATCCCTGGGCCGCGCTCCAGTTCCACTGGGTCGAGCTGGAGCGCGTGGTGCGCATCGAAGGCCGCGTCGAAAGAGTCAGCGATGCCGAGAGCGATGCCTACTTCGCGAGCCGCCCGCTCGACTCGCGCATCGGCGCCTGGGCCAGTCCGCAGAGCGAAGTGATCAGCGGTCGCGACGTGCTGGTGAAGAACGCCGCTGTGCAGGCGGCAAGACATCTGCTCTCACCGCCGCGTCCACCGCATTGGGGCGGCTTCCGCCTGATGCCCGACCGTTGGGAGTTCTGGCAGGGGCGCAAGAGCCGGTTGCACGACCGCCTTCGCTATCGCCAGGAAGATGGCGCATGGGTTCGCGAGCGCCTCGCGCCTTGACTGCAGGGATCTACAGGAATCGATTCGCGAGCGCCATCACGCCCGACAGCGTGACGAGTGCCATCCCGGTGGACACCACCACGCTTGCAGTCACGAGTTCTTCCGCCGTGCGGTAGCGCTGCGAGAACAGGAACACATTCGCGCCCATGGGCAGTGCGGCAGCCACGACCATGACCGTGAGCGGCAAGCCACGCAGACCCAGCGCCAGGCCGATACCGACCGTCAGCAGCGGATGCACGAGGTTCTTGATCAGCGCCTGCACCAGTGCGCCTTGCCAGTGCCCGCCGACCCGCGTCAACGCGAGCGTGATGCCGACCATGACCAGCGCCACCGGGCTGAAGGCGCCGCCGAGCAGCGCGATCGGCTTGTCGATGGCCTCGGGCATCTGGATGCCCGTCTGTGCAAACAGAAGGCCCGCGATGATCGGCAGCGGCACCGGGTGAATGATCGCGTTGTAGAGCGCCCGGCCCACGGTGCGAATCATCGAGCGGCGCTCCTCCCCGCTCGTCGACGCGTGCTCGTGCGCCACGGCCAATTCGAGGACCACCGTCGCACTGGTCAGCAGCACCAGCGAATGCAGCGAGATCAGCGTGAGCAGCACGACCATGCCTTCGGGCCCGTAGGCCAGGCCGATCAGCGCGATGCCGATCATCACGGTGTTGCTGTAAGTGTTGGCCAGCGCGAGCACAGCCGCCGTCCGGTTGAAGCCCCGCCAAACCAGCGTGCCCGCGAAGATGATGCCCGCCGCGATGAAGTAGGCGGCGACAGGCCGCAGGCTCAGTTGCTCGACGCGCACCGTGCTCATCGCCCGGAACAGGAGCGCAGGCGCGAGCAGCAGGAAGATCAGGTTCGACAGGTCCCTCACCGCCTTGCCGCCGACCCACCCGCGACGCCCCGCAAGGTAGCCCGCGGCGATGAGAAGAACAACGGGCAGGAGCGAGGAAAGGACGGACGCATTCACCGCGGCGAGGATACATGGGCGTGCACCTCGACCGCGCCGCGCCCTGGCTACACCGTGGGCAGGCGTTCGAACTGGTCGAGGCGATCGACCGGGGACCGCAGCGCGTTCACTTCGAGGGTGTCGACCACCGCCGATGGCACGCCGTTGCGCAGCCAGGCGCACATCTGCGCAAGTTGCTCGGGCGAGCCCTGCACCATCAATTCGACCGAGCCGTCCGTGCGGTTGCGAACCCAGCCCGTGACCCCCAGTGCACGCGCCTGACCAATACAGGCTTCCCGGAAGCCGACGCCTTGCACGATCCCGCGGATCCTCGCGAGCCGGCTCTCCACCGAATCAATATGCTGCTCAGTGCGCATGAGCCATCTCCATCAGTTCCACGCCTTGCGTTTCGCCGGATTCAAGTTGCCTTCATCGTCGCGCCCCTGGATCCCCTGCGAAAAGAGTACTTTCCCTCTGGAGACGGAATACTTAACGTTTGCGGCTAAAAGGTCGCCCGCAACCCCAATTTCAGCGACCGCCCCGGCAACGGCGCGTTGGGGTACACGGTCGTTGTCAGGATCGAAGTCGCGCTGTAGGCGAGCTGGTCGGTGATGTTGTCGATGCGCGCATACCAGGTGAGGTTGGCACGCTGCACGCGCATCTTGTAGGTGAGCGCTGCGTTCCACATCGTGTAGGCATCGGTCGGGATATCGCCGAAGGGCGGCACCCGGTCCTGCGCCGCGTAGTGGTCGAAGCCCACGCGCGCCGTCCAAGGGCCGTCGCCGTAGGCCAGGGTGGCACCCACTCGTGCTGGCGCGATGCGCGGCAGCGGCAGGTTGGTGTTAGTGTTGGTGGCCCGCACCAGGTCGCCTCGCCACTCGAGGTCCAGCGTGGCCGCGTCGTCCAGGCGCGAGAAGCCGCCGGTGCCGAGCAGCCGCAGGTTGCCGTTGGCCTCGATGCCGGTGAAGCGTGCGGGCACGCCCCGATACACGTATTCGGCGAAGGTCTCGGGGAACAGCAATCCTTCGGGTGTGTCGACGGGAGGCGGATTGACTTCGCCATCCGCACTGCGCTCGCGGCCCGTTGCCGTGAGGCCGATGTAGTTGCTGAAGCGCGTCACGTAAGCATTGACCCGGGCGGTATTGGGTCCGTCCTTCCATTGGGCGCCCAGTTCGAAGCCGGTCGATTTTTCCTTCTTCAGGTCCGGATCGCCGAGTTCCCACGCGGCCGTCGCGACGTGCGGGCCGTTGGCGAACAGTTCGTAGTCCTTGGGCGCCCGCTCGGTGTAGGCCAGGTTCGAAGTGAGCTGCCATTGCGGCGTCAGGTCGACCAGCGCGCCGAAGGCCGCACTGCTCGGCGTGAAGTTGCGCTCGCCGACGAAGAATCGTGTGAGCTCCGGGTTCTCGGGATCGCCGAACGACTGAACCTTGACCTGCTCGGTCCGCGCGCCGAAGTTCAGGCGGCCCCATGAGGTGCCCAGGTCTTCGTTCAGGAACAGCGCGTTCGACCGCGTCCGGCTGTTCGGCGCGAACGCCTCCTCTCCCGATGCCGAGAAGCGGCCGTTGTCGCTCGTGAAGCCGATGAGGCCATCGAGATTGCCGATGCGCTGGTGACGCGCTTCGAGGCGGAAGGCGTTGCTGTCGTTGGTGAACACCGTTCCGGGCAGCGGCCCTTCGTACTCGGTGTGGCGGTATTCGGTGCGGCTCAGCTTGGCGTGGACATTGGTGAAGAAACCACCCGGCTGCCATTCGCCCTCCAGCGCATAGCGGTCGGAGTTCATGCGGATGGTGACGTCGTCTTCGGCCACGGTGCCGTAGTCGCTGCGGTAGGTGCTCACCGAGGCACCGAGCCAGCCCTTGTCGAAGAACATCGTGCCGCCGAGCGCGCCCCCGTCCGCCTGGTTGGCCGAATTGCACAGCTTGTAGGCGATGCCGGGCCGCTGCGGATTGGCACAGGGGATGGCGAGCGGCACCCTGACGTCGTCCGAGTTGCGGCTGAATGCGTCCACGTGCAGGGCATAGCGGTTGTTGCCGCCTTCGAGCACCACGCCGCCAGCCTTTTCGCGATTGCCGGTCGCGAAGCCCACGTCGGCCCGGCCGCCGAAGCCTTCGATCGGCTCAGTCGGAATGCGGTTGTCGATCACGTTGACCACGCCGCCGACCGCGCTGCCGCCGTACTGGAGCGCCGACGGCCCCCGCAGCACTTCGAGACGATCGGTGACGAGCACGTCCACAGGCACCGCATGGTCGTAGCTCAGCGCCGAAGCGTCGGGTGCGGAGCCGCCGTTCTGCAGGATGCGAATGCGGTCGCCGTCCTGGCCGCGGATGGTGGGCCGGCTGGCATTCGGACCGAAGTAGGTGCTGCTCACGCCCGGCACGCCGTTCAGCGTTTCGCCGAGGGTGGACTGGGACTTGAGGAGCAACGCGTCCCTGGACAGCGAAGTGGTCGGCGAAATCGTGTCTGTGGCGCCGAGCGGATTGCCGGTGACGGTGACCTCACGCAGCGTCGCAGCGGAAGCATCCGCGTCGGATTGAGCCCAGGCGGCGCAGGAGACAAGGGAAAGCACGGCAACGCCCACGGCGCTGCGACGGAAAAAGAATGGCATCTGGGAACACTCGTTGAATCGATGGACGACCGGCCGCCATCCGCAAGGCGGATGCAGCAGCCGGCAGGCAAAGGGGATTCAGCGAGTGGAAGGCGGGCCGCGCGCGTCGAAGAGCGCGACCCATCGGGCGAGTGCCTCGCCCTCGAGCCAGGCGAAGGTAGCCGCCGGCAGCATGACCGGCAGGATGACCGGCGGCACGCAGAGTACGGCCGAGCCGTGGGAAAGCTGGTCGTACAGGCGGCAATCGGCGTCGGTGTGAGCACCGAACAACTCAAGGAGACCGCTTTGCGAATGGCTCGCGCCCGCGGGCTTCACCGAATCGCCGGCGTGCGCGGACGCAGCTGGTGCGCTCGGGGTCAGGGGGCCATGCACCGTGCGGTGCATGAAGCCGAGTGTCGTCGCGAGCCACAAGGCGAACGCCAGCACGCACACGATGGCGCGGGTTCTGTGACGGCTTGTGGCGAAACGCATGGGCGGGAAGGATACCGGGCCTCGGGCCCCTCAGGATTTGACGCGTGCCGCAAAAGTCTTCTGGAACTTCTCGACCTTGGGCCCGACCACGAAGGCGCAATAGCCCTGGTTGGGGTTGTTCAGGAAGTAGTCCTGGTGGTAGGCCTCTGCCGTCGAGTAGTTGTCGAGCGGCTTGACCTCCGTGACGATCGGCGACCGGTAGGTCTTGCTGTCGCCGATCTCGCGGATGACCTCTTCCACCACGCGCTTCTGCTCGTCGTTGCCGTAGTAGATGCCGCTGCGGTACTGCGTGCCGACGTCGTTGCCCTGGCGGTTGAGCGTGGTCGGGTCGTGCACGACGAAGAAGATCTCCAGGATCTCGCGCAGCGTGATCTGTGTCGGGTCGAATTCCACCTTGACGACTTCCGCATGCCCCGTGCGCCCGGTGCAGACCTGCTCGTAGCTCGGATTCATCACCTGTCCGTTGCTGTAGCCGGATTCGACATCCACCACACCCTGCACCCGGTCGAACACCGCCTCGGTGCACCAGAAGCAGCCGCCGCCCAGCACGATGGTTTCGGTTTGCGGTGATGGCGTCGACATGTGAACTCCGTCATTGAAATGGGCGAACCTTGCATTGTCGCGGCTTGACGCGATCCCGGCCGCTCACTACATTACTAACCCGCCAGTCATTAACCGCCATGCCCGCCCCCCGATTCCTCAGCGACAAGCTTTGCTCCGTGCGAACCAAGCGGGAGCGTCGCAAGGAAGCCCGTCCGGGCGAGTTGCTGGAAGCGGCGCTGGATCTCTTCGTCGAAAAGGGCTTCGCCGCGACCCGCTCCGAAGAAGTGGCCGCCCGGGCCGGTGTCTCCAAGGGCACCCTCTTCCTCTATTTCCCGAGCAAGGAAGAACTGTTCAAGGCCGTGGTCAACGAGAACCTCGCCGGTCGCTTCACCGAGTGGAACAAGGAATTCGACGAGTACGAAGGCAGCACCTCCGACATGCTGCGCTATTGCATGCGCGTGTGGTGGGAGAGAGTCGGTTCCACCAAGGCATCCGGCTTGACCAAGCTGATGATGAGCGAGGGGCGGAACTTCCCCGAGCTGGCCGAGTTCTATCGGCGCGAGGTGGTGCGGCCGGGGCATGAACTGCTGCGGCGCATCCTGCAACGCGGTGTCGATCGCGGCGAGTTCGCGCCGATCGACGTCGACCACGCGATCTACACCGTCATCGCGCCGATGATCTTCCTAATGCTCATCAAGCATGCGGCAGCCATCTGCGTCGATGGCGAAACGGAAATCGACCCCGAGAAATACCTGGCGATCCAGACGGAGACCGTGCTTCACGGACTCTGCGTGCCGCCGAGAGCGTCTGAATGAAAAGAACATTGAAGTGGGTCATCGCGGCCCTGGTCCTGATCCTCGTCATCGGCGGGGTGCTCCGCGCCGTGGGTGCGCGCAAGGCGCATCAGGCCGCCGTCGCGGCCGGCGGCACGGTCGCGGAGACAGTGGTGGAGCTTTCATCCGCCGACGTGGTGCGAGTCAAGCGGCGCGAGTTGGCCGAGACGCTGTCGGTGTCCGGCACGCTCAAGGCGGTGGACTCGGCGCAGGTCAAGGCCCGTGTCGCGGGCGAACTGATCGGCCTCACGGTGCGCGAGGGCGACAACGTCACCGCCGGACAGGTCATCGCGCGCATCGATCCAATCGAATACCAGTCGCGCGTGCGCCAGGCGCAGGAGCAGGCCGATTCCGCCCGCGCGCAGGCCGAGGTGGCCCAACGCACCTTCGACAACAACAAAGCGCTGGTCGACCAGGGCTTCATCTCCAGGACCGCGCTGGAGACCTCGCAGTCGAATCTCAACTCGGCCCTGTCGACCCACCGCGCCGCACTGGCCGCGGTCGAGATGGCGCGCAAGTCGCTCGACGACACGGTGCTCAGGAGCCCCATCACCGGGCAGGTGTCGCAGCGGTTCGCGCAATCGGGCGAGCGCGTCGGCATCGATACCAAGGTGATCGAAGTCGTGGATCTGAGCCGCATCGAGGTCGAGGCCACCGTTGCCGCCGCCGACTCGGTGGCGGTGCGCGTGGGCCAGCGGGCGACCTTGCAGATCGAAGGCAGCAACGCGGTCGACCCGAAGAGCGGCGAACGCAGCGTCGGCGCCACCGTGGTTCGCGTCAATCCGAGCGCCCAGGCGGGCAGCCGCAGCGTGCTGGTCTATCTGAAGCTGGACCGCAGCACGGGCTTCCGCCAAGGCCTGTTCGCGCAGGGCAGCATCGACGTGGGCCGTACCGAGACGCTCGCCCTGCCCTTGTCGGCAGTGCGCACCGACAAGCCCGTGCCCTACGTCCAGTTGGTGATCGAGGGACGCATCGCCCACCGCCAGGTCGAGACCGGCCTGCGCGGCCAGGTCGACGGCCAGACGATGATCGCGGTCCGCGGCCTCGATGAGGGCGCGGTCGCCGTGACCGGCACCGTCGGTCCGCTGCGCGACGGCACGGTCGTGCGCCTGGCGCCGGTCGCAGCTCCTGCCGCTCGCACCGCGCCCTGAGCGACGCATCGCCATGTGGTTCACCCGCGTCAGTCTCAAGAATCCCGTCTTCGCGACGATGCTGATGCTCGCGCTGGTCGTGCTCGGCATGTTCTCGTACCAGCGGCTGCAGGTCGACCAGTTTCCGAACATCGACTTCCCGGTCGTGGTGGTCATCACCGAATACCCCGGCGCCTCGCCCGAGATCGTCGAGAGCGAGGTGACCAAGAAGATCGAGGAAGGCGTCAACTCGATCGCCGGCATCAACGCCCTCACCTCGCGCAGCTACGAGGGCCAGTCGGTCGTCATCATCGAATTCCAGCTCTACGTGGACGGCCGCAAGGCCGCCGACGACGTGCGCGAGAAGGTCGCTGCCGTGCGGCCGCTGTTTCGCGACGAAGTGAAGGAGCCGCGCGTGCTGCGCTTCGACCCGGCTTCGCGTGCGGTCTGGTCGGTTGCCGTGCTGCCGGAGGGCGACAAGGACAGGCAGCCGAGTGCCGTCGAACTCACCAACTGGGCCGACCAGGTGCTGAAGAAGCGGCTCGAAAACGTGCGCGGCGTCGGCTCCGTCACGCTGGTGGGCGGCACCAAGCGCGAGATCAACATCTACCTGAACCCGCAGGCCATGGAGGCCTTCGGCGTGAGCGCGAGCCAAGTGGTCGACGCGGTGCGCAGCGAAAACCAGGCGCTGCCGGTTGGCTCGGTGCGCTCGCTCGAACAGGACCGCGTGGTGCAGATCGACGCGCGCATGGAACGGCCCGAGGACTTCGGCCGGATCATCGTCACGCGCAAGGGCGGAGCGCCGATTCGCGTCGACCAGGTCGCGACGGTGAGCGACGGTGCCCAGGAACTCGACAGCCTCGCCCTCTATAACGGCCAGCGCACGCTGCTGCTGTCGGTGCAGAAGGCGCAGGACGAGAACACCATCCAGGTGGTCGACGGCCTCACGAAGGCGATCGCCGAGATCAAGCCGCAACTGCCGCCCGGCGTGCGCCTCGAGCCCATCGCCGACGCCTCGCGGCCGATCCGCGTGGCGGTCGAGAACGTGCGCCGCACCCTCATCGAAGGCGCGCTGCTCACGGTGCTGATCGTGTTCCTGTTCCTGAACTCGTGGCGCTCCACCGTCATCACCGGCCTCACCTTGCCGATCGCGCTGATCGGCACCTTCTGGTTCATGGCGATGTTCGGCTTCACGATCAACATGATCACGCTGATGGCGCTGTCGCTGTGCGTGGGCCTGCTGATCGATGACGCGATCGTGGTGCGCGAGAACATCGTGCGCCACGTGCAGATGGGCAAGGGCCCCTACCAGGCATCGCTCGACGGCACGCAGGAGATCGGGCTCGCGGTGCTCGCGACCACGCTGTCGATCGTCGCGGTGTTCCTGCCGATCGGTTTCATGGAAGGCATCATCGGCAAGTTCTTCCACGAGTTCGGCATCACGATCGTGGCCGCCGTGCTGATCTCGATGTTCGTGAGTTTCACGCTCGACCCGATGCTCTCCAGCATCTGGCACGACCCCGCGATCGACAAGCATGGCAAACGCGAGGCGCCCGTCACCTTCTACGACAAGACCATCGGGCGAGTGACCGGCTGGTTCGACAATGCGACCGAGCGTCTGGCCGAGGGTTACCAGTCCATCTTGCGCTGGGCGCTGGTGCACAAGCTGGCAACCCTGGCTGCGGCACTGGGCATCTTCATCGCGAGCATCTTCATGGTGCCGCTGCTCGGCACGGAGTTCGTGCCCAAGGCGGACTATTCCGAAACGGCCATCAGCTTCTACACGCCGGTGGGCTCCTCGCTCGAAGTCACCGAAGCCAAGGCCCGACAGGTCGAGGCCGTGCTGCGCGAGATGCCGGAGGTTCGCTACACGCTCACCACCATCAACACCGGCGATGCGCAGGGCAAGATCTACGCGAGCATCTACGTGCGACTGGTCGACCGCAAGGCGCGCGGCCGCAGCGTCGACCAGATGTCGACGGTGCTGCGCGAGCGGCTGCGTTCGGTGCCGGGCATCACCGTCACGCACGTCGGCCTGCGCGACTCCGTGGGCGGCAACAAGCCCATCGAGTTCTCGCTGCAAGGACCCGACCTGAAGGAGCTCGAACGGCTCACCTCCAAGGTGATGGAGGCGATCCGCCCGATCCCCGGCCTCGTCGATCTCGATTCGAGCCAGAAGCCGAACAAGCCCACGGTGAGCATCGTCGTTCGGCGCGATGCGGCCTCGGACCTCGGCCTGGGCGTGACGCCCATCGCGACGGCCCTGCGCACCCTGGTGGCCGGCACCACGGTGGGCAACTGGCGCGCACCCGACGACCAGACCTACGACGTCAACGTGCGGCTCGCGCCCGAAGTGCGCAACTCGCCGGCCGACCTCGCTCGCCTGCCCTTCGTCAGCACGGCCGTAGGCGCCAATGCGGACGGATCGAGCCGCATCGTTCGGCTGTCGCAGGTGGCCGAAGTGCGCGAATCCACCGGCCCCAACCAGATCAACCGCCGCGCCCTCGCGCGCGAGGTCAGCATCAACGCCAACGTCGACGGACGCTCGGCGGGCGAGGTCTCGGCCGACATCCGCAAGGCGCTGGCGGGCATCGCGTTCCCGCCGGGCTATGGCTGGCAGTTCAGCGGCTCGACCAAGAACATGCAGGAATCCTTCGGCTATGCCGTGTCCGCGTTGGCGCTGGCGATCATCTTCATCTACATGATCCTGGCCAGCCAGTTCAAGAGCTTCCTGCAGCCGCTGGCGCTGATGACGGCGCTGCCGTTGACGCTGATCGGCGTGGTGCTGGCGCTGCTGGTGTTCGGCTCGACGCTGTCGATGTTCTCGATCATCGGCGTGGTGATGCTGATGGGGCTGGTCACCAAGAACGCCATCCTGCTGGTGGATTTCGCCATCCGTTCGCGCGAGCCCGGCGTGGCGGCCGACGGCAGCGCGGTGCCGGGCCTGCCGCGCGCCGAGGCGCTCCTGCTCGCCGCGCGCGTGCGGCTGAGGCCCATCCTCATGACGACGCTGGCGATGATCTTCGGCATGGTGCCGCTGGCCTTCGCGATCACCGAGGGGTCGGAGCAGCGCGCGCCCATGGGCCAGGCCGTGATCGGCGGCGTGATCACCTCGTCGCTGCTGACGCTGGTGGTGGTGCCGGTCGTTTATTGCTACATGGACGACCTGGCGAACTGGGCCCGACGCCGCTGGAACCGCGCGCCGGCATCGGCCGCCACCGCAGAGCCCACGGAACCGGCGCCTAAAATTGAAGGTTTGTCCTGAGTCCCACTAGGAAGAATCACATGAACCCCACTCCCACCCTGGAGCGCCTGCGCTTCAACATGATCGAACAGCAGATCCGCCCCTGGGATGTGCTCGACCTCGAGATCCTCGACCTCCTCAACAACATTCGCCGTGAGGACTACGTGCCCCCGGCCCACCGCGCGCTGGCCTTCTTCGACATGGAGATTCCGCTGGAAGGCGCGGCCACCCCGAAGGAACCCGGCCAATGCATGCTTTCGCCCAAGGTGGAAGCGCGGATGCTGCAGGACCTGCACGTCCAGAAGCACGAATCGGTGCTCGAGATCGGCACCGGCTCCGGCTTCATGGCCGCACTGCTCGCGCACCGCGCAGCGCAGGTGCTGACGCTCGAAATCGACCCGGCGTTGGCCGCGAGCGCCGCCGAGACCCTTCGCCGCAACGGCGTGATGAACGTCGAGGTGCGCAACGCCGATGGATCCCAGCCGCTGCCCAGCGGGCCGACCTTCGACGTCATCGTTCTGAGCGGCTCGGTCGCACGCATTCCCCAGGGTCTGCTGGGCTCGCTCAAGCTGGGCGGCCGTCTGGCGGCCATCGTCGGCGACGAACCGATGATGCGCGCCCACTTCGTCACCCGCAGCAGCGAAGGCAAGTGGGACACGGTGCAGCCCTGGGACATCGTGGCACCGCGCTTGCTCAACTTCCCAGCGCCTTCGCGCTTCAACTTCTGATCCGTACCATTTCATGATCGATCAAATCCGCCCGGCCGAGTTGGCCGACTGGTTCTCCCGGAACCCGGGCGCAACGCCGGTGGTCCTCGATGTGCGCGAGCCCTGGGAACTGCAGACCGCGTGCGTGGTGCCCCAGGGCTTCACGCTGGCGACCATCCCGATGAACGAGATTCCGGCTCGCGTCGCCGAACTCGACACCCATCAGCGCATCGCCTGCCTCTGCCATCACGGTGCACGCAGCCAGCGCGTGGCCGCCTTCCTTGCCCAGAACGGGTTCGACGAGGTGGCGAACATCGCGGGCGGCATCGATGCCTGGTCCGCCCAGCACGACCCTTCCGTCCCCAGATACTGATGCTCGCCCCCAGGCTTGCCCACTTCGCGTGGCCGCCCACCCCCTGCCGGGGGCAACACCGGCGGCCTGGCGGAGCCAGATCCGCGGTGTTTCTGGATTTCGCTGTCTTGTAGGCGAAGCCTTCTGACCTAGCTACTGCTTTCTTCAAGGACGTTTCATGCCCGTTCCCAGGCCTCTTCCCCTTTCGGCAGCGCTCGCGACCGTGTTCGCAGCGGCGATTGCACTGCCGGCTCACGGCCAGAGCCTGATCGAACTGTATGACTCGGCGCGCGGCTACGACGCCACCTACCAAGGCGCACGCGCGCAGTACGACGCGAGCCTGGCTCGCGCGGCGCAGGCCAAGGCGGGCATCCTGCCGTCGGTGGGGTTGTCGGCCAACGCTGCAGCCACCCAGCAGGAACTGTCGACCGACAACCTGACCGTCAATCGTGGCTTTCCGAACCAGTCCGCCGGCATCAATGCGACGCAGCCCCTGTACAGGCCTGCGAACTGGGCGGTCTACGAGCAGAGCAAGCGCCAGGTCGATATTGCCCAGGCCACGCTCACCATCGCCGAGCAGGACCTGGTCGTGCGCGTGAGCCAGGCCTACTTCGACGTGCTCTCGGCGCAGGACAGCCTCGCGCTGGTGCGTGCGCAGAAGATCGCGGTGGCCGAACAGCTCGCCTCGGCCAAGCGCAATTTCGAGGTCGGCACGACGACCATCACCGATTCGCGCGAAGCGCAGGCGCGCTACGACCTCGTGATCGCCCAGGAGATCACGGCCGAGAACGACCTGCAGGTCCGGAAGATCGCGCTCGACCAGTTGGTCGGCCGCCCCGGCGCGAATCCGACGCCCTTGGCCGCGCCCGTGGTGCTGCCCACGGTGCCGGCCGACATGAACGCCTGGGTGCAACAGGCCGAAGACGTACACCCCGCCCTCACGCAGGCGAAGCTCGGCCTCGAGGTGGCCAAGCTCGAAGTGGACAAGGCCCAGGCCGGCCACAAGCCCACGCTCGACGCGCAGCTCGGCTACAACGCCACGAACAACCCCCAGGGCACCAGCACCAGCACCAGCACCGGCCGTGTGAACGTGCGGGCCGCAAGCATCGGCGTGGTGTTCAACCTGCCGCTGTTCGCGGGCTTCGCGACCGAGAACCGCGTCAAGGAAACGCTGGCACTCGAGGAGCAGCAGCGCCAGATCCTCGAATCGACGCGCCGCAGCGTCTCCCAGGCCACGCGCACGGCCTACCTGGGGCTCATCTCGGGCGCAGGACAGGTCAAGGCGCTCGAAGCCGCCGAGGCCTCCAGTCAGAGCGCATTGGACGCCAACCGGCTGGGCTACCAGGTCGGCGTGCGCATCAACATCGACGTGCTCAACTCGCAGAGCCAGCTCTTCCAGACGAAGCGCGACCTCGCGGTGGCACGCTACAACGTGCTGGTGGGCAACCTCAAGCTGCGCCAGGCCAACGGCACGCTAACTGCGGACGACCTCACCAACATCAACAACACGCTGGCCACCAACGGCCGTGCGAGCGTCGACAGCGCGGCTTCGCCCAATCAGCCTTCGGCGGCCACGCAAAGCCCGGTGCCGGTGCCCGCCAATCCGGTCTTCGTGGTTCCGCCCGTGACGACACCGCCCTTCAATCCGCAGCCGCCGACGATGCCCGTGCCGCCGCCGCCGCCGGTGATCGTCGTGCCGCCTTCGCGCTAGCCGGATCCATCATCTCGTGGACCAGGCCTGAAAAGGCCAATGCGGCCGGCGACATGGTCCGGTTCGCGAGCATCACGATGCTGTAGTGCGTCTGCATGCGCATCAGCCGCTTGATCGGCAGGCGCAGCAGCGATTCGGTCCCGTGGTTCAGGCCCACCGAATCGGGCGCGAGGATCACGGCATTGGCGGTCAGTGCCAGATGCCGCAGCGTTCCCAGGTCGTCGCACACGACGTTGAAGACGGGGCGGTCCGTCCGCTTCACCTGCTTCTCGAAATGCGCGGCCACGCCGAGCGGCAGGTTCGGGCTGGCGACCGGGTAATCCATGGCCTGGTCCAGCGTCACCTCCCCCAGGTTCAGCAGAGGGTGATCGGCGCAAACGAAGAAGGACACCGACACGTTGGGCAGGCGCTTGAATTGCAGCCCCGGCTGCTTCTTCAGGTCTCGCGTGTCGGCAACAAACAGATCGAGCTGCCGTCGATGCAGCTTTTCGCTCAAGGTGTTCGGGTCCGCCACCTCGATGCGAACCGCCAGTTGCGGGTAGCGCTGCGTCATCAACGACAGAGCCGGCCGACCCAGCATGCCCGCAGCGAAAGGTCCGAGCCCGACCTGAAGGCTGCCGGTGGAAAGTCCCTGGAGCAGCAACACATCGCGTTGCACCTGCTCCGCATCGGCGATGAGTTCGCGTGCCCGCGCCAGCACCAGTTCGCCCGCGGCGGTGAAGCGAACCTGGCCATAGGCCCGGTCGACGAGACGCGCCTTCAGGTCCCCTTCCAGGTTCTCGATGCTGCGCGACAGGGCTGGTTGCGAGAGGTGTACCGCCTCGGCGGCCCGGCCGAAGCTGCCCTGCTCGGACAGCGCGATCAGATGGCGAAGCTGGCGGAGTTGAATTTTGCACCCCAGTTAAAACTTAACGCTGTATTTTGCATTGGCTATTAGTTTGAGTGTTACCCAGAATCAAAGGCATTCAACCAACGAAGGAGACAGCCGATGAAGACGGCAATCACGTGGCAGCTGGCCGGCGCTCTGCTGGCGGGCCTGGCTTTGCAAGGACCTGCCCAAGCGGACGACTTTCCGCGCAAGGCCGTGACGGTCGTGGTGCCCTACGCGGCCGGCGGCGGCACCGACGTGGTCGCGCGCTCCCTGGCGGAGCAGATGACGCGGCAGCTCGGCCAGCCTGTGATCGTCGACAACAGACCCGGCGCCGGCGGCATCCTCGGCACGAACGCGGTCGCCAAGGCCGCGCCGGACGGCTACACGGTGATGGTCGGGCTCACGCAGTCGCTGCTGACCAACCAGTTCCTCTACGAAAAGCTCCCCTACGACCCGCGCAAGGAGCTGGGCTTGGTCACGCAGATCGCGACCGCGCCGCTGATGCTGCTCGTGCCCGCCACGTCGCGCGTCCAGAACGTGGCCGACCTGCAGCGCGAGATGCGCGCCTCGGCCGCTGGCGGCAACTGCGGCTCGTGGGGTGCGGGCTCGTATCCGCACCTTGCGTGCGCGCACATGGCGCAGTCGTGGAAGGCCAGCATCACGCACGTTGCGTACAAGGGAGAGGCACCGATGCTGCAGGATCTCGTCGGCGGGCAGCTGAGCTTCACCTTCGGCAGCGTCGTGTCCGCCAAGGCCTACCTCGATGGCGGCAAGCTGCGCGCCATCGCCATCACAGGCGAGCAGCGCATGCCGCTCCTGCCCAACGTGCCGACCTTCGCCGAAGCCGGCTTTGCCGATCCCGAATACAGGATGTCCGGCTGGCTTGCGCTGGCGGTGCCGCAGGGCACGCCGAAGGCCGTCGTCGCACGGCTTCAGCAAGCGACGCAGCAAGCCGTCGCATCGCCAGAACTCGTCAAGCGATTCGAGGTGCTGGGCATGGTGCCGATGGGGACCACCGCCGATCAATTCCGCCAGAACTACAACGCCGACTGGCCCGTCTGGGAAAAGCTGGTGAAAGTTTCCGGAGCCAAGCTGGACTGACCCATGACGATGCGCAACACACTGATGACATCCGACTTCGAAGTCGAGAACGACGATCCCACGACCCGCGGCTTCATCGCCACGTGGCCGAACGCCGAGATCCGTGACGAGACCGGCCGAGTGGTCTGGACCATGGCCGGCTACGAATTCCTGGAAGACGAGCGACCCGCGCCGACCGTCCACCCCGGCCTGTGGGCGCAGGCACGGCGCAACATGACGCATGGCCTGTTCGAGGTAACGGAGCGCATCTACCAGGTGCGTGGCTTCGACCTCGCGAACATGACGCTGGTAGAGGGCGAGCGCGGCGTGATCATCATCGACCCTCTGACCTGCGCGGAAACCGCCGCGGCGGCGCTCAAGCTGTATCGCGAGCAGCGCGGCGACCGACCGGTCACCGCCGTGATCTACAGCCACAGCCACGTCGACCACTTCGGCGGCGTGCGCGGCGTGATCGACGAGCAGGAGGCGATCCGCCAGGGCGTGCCGATCATCGCGCCAGCGGGTTTTCTCTGGCACACGGTGGCCGAGAACATGATCGCGGGCAATGCCATGTCGCGCCGCTCGCAGTTCCAGTTCGGCCAGACGCTCAAGCGCGGGGTGTGTGCGCAGGTCGATTGCGGCCTGGGCAAGAACCTTCCGCACGGCACCGTGACCCTGATTCCGCCGACGCGCACCATCGAGAAGGAGCGCGAGAACCACGTGATCGACGGTGTCGAGATCGTCTTCGCGCTGGCGCCGGAAAGCGAAGCGCCGTCGGAGATGTTCTTCTTCTTCCCGCAGTTGCGCGCGCTGAATCTCGCGGAGCTGGGCCAGCACACCATGCACAACCTGTGTCCGCTGCGCGGCGCCCAAGTGCGCGATGCGCGGCTCTGGTCGCGCTACCTCGACGAGGCCCTGCACGAATTCGCGCCACATTCGGACGTCGTGTTCGCCCAGCACAACTGGCCCACCTGGGGCCAGGAGACGCTCACGCGCTTCATCGCACAGCAACGCGACCTCTACAAGTACGTGCACGACCAGACCGTGCGCCTCATGAACAAGGGCCAGACGGCCGTGGAGATCGCGGAGGAACTGCGCCTGCCGCCCGAACTGGTCGACATCACGCATGCCCAGGGCTACTACGGGACGCTCGTGCACAACGTCAAGGCCGTGGTGCAGCACTACCTCGGCTGGTACGACGGCAACCCGTCGCGGCTGCATACGCTGCCACCGGTCGAGGCCGGCACGCGCTACGTGGCCTACATGGGCGGTGCCGAGGCCATGCTTGAGAAGGCACAGGCCGATTTCGAACGCGGCGAGCATCGCTGGGTGGCTGAAGTCACGAGCCACCTCGTGTTCGCGGAGCCCCGCAACCAGGCGGCGCGTGTGCTGTGCGCCGCGGCGCTGGAACAACTCGGCTTCGCCGCCGAATCAGCCACCTGGCGCAACGCGTATCTGTTGGCGGCGCGGGAGTTGCGCCAGGGCGTCCCCGCGGCCAAGCGCCGCAGCATGAGCTACGACCTGCTGAAGGCAGTGCCGATGGAGATGTTCCTCGACTGCCTGGCGATCCGACTGGTGGCCGGGCGCGCCAGCGGGAACGCCCTGAGCATCGCCTGGCACATCGTCGACGCCGGCGAGCACTGGACCCTGACGCTCGGCAATGCAGCCCTGACCTATCGCCCATCGAGCCTCAACGCCACAGCCGACGCGACGATCGCAGTGAGCCGCGACCGCCTGGCGAGCCTGCTGGCGCACGAGGACGGCATTGCCGCGGCCATTGCGAGCGGCATCGAGGCGGGCGACGTGGCCGTGGGCGGCGACGTGTCACAAGTGCACGCCTTGCTTTCGATGCTGGACGAGTTCGATCCCATGTTCAACATCGTGGAACCATGAACCAATTCACGAATCGCTGCAATCCGCCTTTCGGTAAGTGACGACTGCCGCAGACCCGCGCACAATGGCCTCGGGTTGCCCGGCTTCCCTGAGCGCCGGGCTTGTCCGAAGGAGGGTTCGGCCATGCGATGTGCGTCTCCTCAAGTGCCCGGCACGGGCACTTCGCTTCACCGGCGTGCCGACAGGCCGCACGGGTGTCTTGTCCGAACGGGCGCGCAATTGGCGGCCGTTGCCGCCCTCTTCGTGGTCCATTTCGGCGTTTACGCGCAATGCACGCCGGCGGCGGTCGGCGCAACGGGCCTCTGCCCCGCCGGCGCCAGCTTCGGCGCCATCTCCGGGCCGCAAGCCGGCGCGTACCTGGGCGATCAACGCCTGTCCAGCCTTCTGTTCGTGCACAGCCTTCAGGATCGTTTGGGAGATTCCTCGCCGGACAACCCGCGCACTGTCTGGTTTCGTGGCGGCGGCCTCGATACGAGCAGCAACGCATGGATGATGCAGGGCGGCGGGGACGTCGCGAAGTTTTCGCTGTTCGGTGGCACCGACCGTCTTCATCTGGGCGCCATGGCCGGCTATGCCGGCGCGCGCACGGATGCCCAAGCCCTCGGCACGCCGTTCCTGGCTCGCGGCGACACGTCGGGCAGCGGGGTCGGCATGTACGGCACCTGGTACCAGAACGATCGCACCCGGCTCGGCTGGTATGCGGACGTGTGGGGGCAGTACTCCAAGTTCAACAACCAGATCCAGCCAGGCTTGCCGAACGGCGCGAGTTACGACTCGCAGGTCGGCATGCTGTCGGCCGAAACCGGCTATGCCATGCGGCTGGGCGAGACCAGCAACTGGGTGGTCGAGCCGCAGGGCCAGATCATCTATTTCCGCAACCGTTCATCCAGTCCGTACACGGCCGTCGATCCCGCCGGAACCAGCGCCGAAGGTGCCCACGGCGCGTTCGCGTCGAGGCTGGGTGTGAGGCTGCGCAGTGTCTGGACCCAGGATTCGGGCTGGCGCGTTCGCCCGTATGCCGCATTCAACTGGTGGTACGACAACGCTGGCGCGGAAATCGTGGTCAACCCGTATTCGGTGCGCGACCTGTACCCGGGCAATCGCTATGAGTTGAAGGCCGGCGTCAGCGTCGACATCGGACCGGGCTGGGCGGGCTGGGGCGACCTGGGATGGCAATGGGGCAATCAGTCCTACCAGGCGTGGACAGTTCGGGGGGGCATGAAATACGCTTGGTGAGCGGTGCTCGCCCCCAGGCTTCGCGCACTTCGTGTCGCTACGCCTACCCCCTGCCGGGGGCAACACCGGCGGACCGGCAAAGCCGGATCCGCGGTGTTTCTGGAATGGGCCTGGCTGCGCCAGCCTTGGAACTTCGCCCTATTCGAGGTGGGGTTCGGGGCGTTCCTCGGCCGCTGGGGAGGCGTGTTCCGCGATCGCCAGCAGGGCCGCAGCAGTGCGCTCGGCGGCGCCGCGATTCATGGATGCGAAAGCGAGTGCGGCCTGGGCCATGGCTTCGCGGCGCTCGGTTTTCTCGACAAGCTTGAGGGCTGCGGTAACCGCGTGCTCCATGTCGGGGACGCGCAGCGAGGCACCGGCGGCCAGCGAGAGTTCTGCGGCTTCGGCGAAGTTGAAGGTGGAAGGGCCCATGATCACCGGGCAGCCGCATGCAGCCGCCTCGATCAGGTTCTGGCCACCGAGGGGTTCGAAGCTGCCGCCCAAAAGCGCTGCATCGGCCAGGCCGTAGTAGAGGGCCATCTCGCCGAGCGAATCGCCGAGCCAGATCTCGGCTTCGGTCGGTGCGCCGGCGGCGCTGCGGCGCGCGACGGCGAAGCCGTTGGCCTCGACCAGCGCGGCGACCTCGTCGAAGCGCTGGGGATGGCGAGGGACGATCATCCATTGCACGTCGTGCACGCGCTTCGCAATCGACTGGATCGCCTCCTGCGTGGGCGGCACTGGAGCCAGCGCGCCGAAACGCTTCAGCACGTCGAGCAATTGCTGCTCCTCGCCGTCGCGCGAGCTTGCGAAGACGACGACCGGACGCGGCAACTGGCCGCGGAGCTTGGCCGCTGTCGCCAGCTGGCGCGCATCCGGCGTGGCATCGAATTTGAGATTGCCGAAGACACCGGCGACCTTGGCGCCGAGCGAGACCAGCCGGTGCGAATCGGCCTCGGTCTGCGCCCACACGGCCGCGAGCGACGAGTAGGCAGGTCGCGCGAGCCAGCCGAGGCGCTCGGCGCCGGCCAACGAGTTCTCGTTCAGCCGAGCATTGGCCAGCACCAGCGGAATGCCGCGTTCGGCGCAGGCGGCCGTCATCTCGGGCCAGACCTCGGTTTCCATCAACACGCCGATGCGGGGACGAAAGCGATCGAGAAAGCGCGCCACGGGTTCGGGCGCGTCCCACGGCTGCCACACCTGCAGATCGCCGGGCTGGAGCAGTTTGGCGCCCTCTTCGCGACCCGTGGCCGTGCCGTTGGTGAGCAGGATCGGGATATCGGGGTACTGGCGGCGCAACTCTTCGATCAGGATGCCGGCAGCACGCGCCTCGCCGAGCGAAACGGCGTGGATCCAGCACCAGCCGGTACCGTTGACCGCATCGTCGTAGTGGCCGAAGCGCTCCTCGACCGCATGCGCATAGCCGGGTTCGGCCACTGCGCGCCGCCTGAGCTTGCGGCGGACCAGCGGCTGGGCCAGGGTGGTGAAAGCGCCGTAGAGGCGCAGCAGCAACGAACGCACGCTCAGGGAATCAGTGGGCGGCTTCGGCGAGGGTGGCGTCCGGCTTGGCGCTCCTGAGCAGCGCAAGCATCTCGCCTTCGATGCGATGAAGCGCGGCCTCGGTCTGGCCCTCGAAGCGCAGCACCAGCACCGGCGTGGTGTTCGATGCACGGATCAGCCCGAAGCCATCGGGCCAGTCGACCCGCACGCCGTCGATGGTCGACACCTTGGCCGGCGCATCGAACTTCGCGGTGCTGACGAGCTGGTCGACGACCGTGTGCGGCTCGCCCTCGGCGCACTTGACGTTGAGTTCGGGGGTCGAGAAGCTGGTCGGCAACGCATTGAGCACATCGCTGGCATTCGGGCTCTTGCTCAGGATCTCGAGCAGGCGGCACCCGGCATAAGTGCCGTCGTCGAACCCGAACCAGCGTTCCTTGAAGAAGATGTGGCCGCTCATCTCGCCGCCGAGGGGTGAATCGATCTCCTTCATCTTGGCCTTGATCAGCGAGTGACCCGTCTTGAAGATCAGCGGCTTGCCGCCGGCCGCCTCAATGGCCGGGCCCAGACGTTGCGAGCACTTCACGTCGTAAACGATGGTGCCGCCCGGCACGCGCGACAGCACGTCCTGCGCGAACAGCATCATCTGGCGGTCCGGGTAGATGTTGTTGCCATTCTTGGTGACGATGCCCAGCCGGTCGCCGTCGCCGTCGAAGGCGAGACCGAGTTCGGCGTCACCCGCCTGCAATGCGGCGATCAGATCCTTGAGGTTCTCGGGCTTGCTCGGATCGGGGTGGTGATTGGGAAAGTCGCCATCCACCTCGCTGAAGAGTTCAGTGACTTCGCAGCCGATCGCGCGCAGGATGGCCGGCGCCGATGCGCCGGCAATGCCGTTGCCCGAATCGACCACGATCCTGAGCGGGCGCGCGAGCTTGATGTCGCCGACGATGCGCTGCGTGTAGGCCTCGGTCACGTCGACCTTGCGAACGCTGCCACCGGGGGCCAGCTTGGCGCTGTCGGCTTCCATCACCTTGCGCAGGCCCTGGATCTCTTCGCCGTAGATCGCGCGGCCGGCCAGCACCATCTTGAAGCCGTTGTAGTCCTTCGGGTTGTGGCTGCCGGTGACCTGGATGCCGCTCGTGGCCAGCGTGTGGGCCGCGAAATAGAGCATCGGCGTCGTGACCGCACCGACGTCGATCACCTCGATCCCGGTGGCGACCAGTCCCTTGATCAGCGCCTCGACCAGCGCCGGGCCCGAAAGCCGCCCATCGCGCCCCACCGCCACCGACTTCTCCCCGGCCGCGCGCGCGGCGCTGCCGAAGGCCTTGCCGAGTGCCTCGGCGACTTCCGCGTCCAGCGTGGTGGGCACCACGCCGCGGATATCGTAGGCCTTGAAGATCGATGCGCTGAGTTGCATGAAATCTACCCCTGAAAGTTCAAGAAAATGAGGACCATTGTAGGCATGGCCCTCCTGGGCCAGATGTCCGGAAATGGCTACTCCTGCCCGTAGCCAGCCGTATCATCCTTTCATGTCCCCCACCCCAGCCTCTACCGCCGGACTCGAGAGCGACGCCTGCTACCTGGCCATGAAAGCCCATGACGCACGTTTCGACGGCTCGTTCTTCACCGGCGTGACCTCGACGGGCGTCTACTGCCGTCCGGTCTGCCGCGTCAAGCTGCCGCGGCGCGAGAACTGCTGCTTTTTCCGCCACGCGGCACAGGCCGAGGCGGCCGGATTCCGCCCTTGCCTGCGCTGCCGCCCCGAACTGGCGCCCCGCGCCGCCAGTTGGTCGACCGAAGACGCATCACGCATTCTTGCCTTGCAAGCCGCGCGCCTGATCGACGAACCCGATGCCTGGGCGGAAGACGGTCCCGGTGCGGCCCGCATCGCCGCCCGGCTGGGCGTCAGTGACCGACATTTGCGCCGCATCTTCGAGACTCAGTTCGGCGTGTCGCCCCTGCAATACCTGCAGACGCGCCGCCTGCTGGCGGCCAAACAACTGATCGCCGACACGCGGCTGCCGATGACTCAGGTGGCGCTGGCCAGCGGGTTTGCGAGCGTCCGGCGTTTCAACGCCGCCTTCCTCACGCACTACGGCCTCAACCCCAGTGCGCTGCGCCGTGCGGGCGCGACGGCCGGTGAGCGCGAAGATGCGTCGGTGACCGTGCGGCTGGGCTTCCGCCCGCCCTACGACAGCGATGCCATGCTGGACTTCTTTGGGCGGCGCGCGTTGCGCGGCGTCGAGGCGCTGAGCGACGGCGACCGCCCGGGCGGCGCACGGCAGTTCTCCCGAACGCTTCGCGTGACGCAAGGCGGGCGCACGCTCGAAGGCTGGCTGCAGCTGCGCTTCGATCCGCAGCGCGAGCAGGTCCTGCTGCGCGTCGGCGATTCGCTCGCTGCCGTGCTGCCGACCGTGATCAGCCGGGTGCGCGCCATGCTCGATCTCGACGCCGAGCCGATGGCCATCAACAGCGCACTGCATGCGAGCTTTCCGTTCGGCGATGGCTTGCGCGTGCCGGGCACGGTCGACGGCTTCGAACTCGCGGTGCGTGCCGTGCTCGGCCAGCAGATCACCGTCGCGGCAGCCCGCACGCTGGGCACCCGGTTGGTGCAGGCTTTCGGCGAGCCGATTGCCACGCCAATCGAGGGACTCGACCGCTTGTTCCCGACGCCCGCCGCCATCGCCGGCGCGAGCGGCGATGCGCTCGGCCAGCTCGGCATCGTGCGCCAGCGGCAGGCGGCCCTGCTCGCGGTGGCACGCGAAGTGATCGACGGCCGCCTGGCGCTGCACGCCGGCGCGGATGTGCCCGCCACCCTCGCCGCGCTGCAGGCGCTGCCCGGGATCGGCGATTGGACGGCGCAATACATCGCAATGCGCGCCCTCCGATGGCCCGATGCCTTTCCGGCCGGCGACGTGGCGCTGCAAAAGGCACTCGGCGTCACGACGGCCCGGGCGGCGGCGGAGGCCTCGCTCGCCTGGCGGCCATGGCGCGGCTATGCCGTGCTGCGCGCCTGGCACAGCCCCGCACCACTGAACACCCACACGGTCGACGCAACGACCGCTTCACCGACGACATCTTCCAGCGTCACAGCCTGACTGCCATGAAATTCAAGAACGCCATCATCTACAGCACCCACATCGAGACCTCGCTCGGCGGCATTACTCTGGCCGCGACCGACAAGGGCTTGGCCGGCGCGTGGTTCGACCAGCAACGCCACTGGCCCGACATGACCGGCTGGCAGGCGGATGCCAGCCATCCCGTGCTTCTGGAAGCGGCCGTTCAGCTCGTTGACTACTTCGCCGGGCGCCGCAAGCACTTCGACCTGACCCTGGACCTCTCCCACGGCACGGCCTTCCAGCAATCGGTATGGCAGGCGCTGCTCGCCATCCCGGCGGGCCGGACGACCAGCTATGGCGCACTCAGCGCGGGTGTCGGCAACCCGGCAGCCGTGCGCGCCGTGGGTGCGGCCGTGGGCCGCAACCCGATCAGCGTGATCGTGCCTTGCCACCGCGTGCTGGGCTCCGACGGTTCGCTCACCGGCTATGCGGGCGGGCTCGATCGCAAGACCGCACTGCTCGAACTGGAAGGCGCACTGTGAGCGAAGGCGAATGCACGGTGAGCGTCAGCGCGCCCAAGCCGGCGGGGCCGATGCCGAAGGCAAAGACCGCCCAGCCCGCGAGCCGCCGATGGCTGGTAGACCTCGTGCTGCTTGGCGCGCTATGGGGCGCGTCCTTCCTGTTCATGCGGATCGGCGCCGCGGAGTTCGGCGCACTCCCGACAGCGGCCGTGCGCGTGGGGATCGCGATGCTGTTCCTGTTTCCCCTGCTTCTCGTGCGCGGACAATGGTCCAGCTTCAAGCAGCACTGGAAACCTGCGCTCGGCATCGGCGTGCTCAACTCCGGCCTGCCCTTTGCTTTCTTCGCGTTCGCACTACTGACCATCAACAGCGGTCTTGCGGCGGTGATCAATGCCACGGTGCCGATGTTCGGCGCACTGGTCGCATGGGCGTGGTTCGGCGACCGTCCCGATCGCTCGCGCATCCTCGGTCTGGTGATCGGCTTTGCCGGCGTTGCGATGCTCGCGGGGCGCAGCGCGGGCTTTCATTCGGGCGCGGACGAAGGCGCAGCGCGCTGGGCCATCGCCTCCTGTCTCGCCGCGTGCATCTGCTATGCGTTTTCGGCAAGCCTGACGCGCAAGCATCTTGTCGGCGTTCCCGCATTGGCAACCGCGACGGGCAGCCAGATCGGCGCCACCCTCGCCCTCGCCGTGCCGGCCTTCTGGCTCTGGCCGGCGCAGATGCCGAGCCTGCACGCGTGGCTCGCGCTCATCGCCGTGGGCACGGCCTGCACGGGGCTGGCCTACATCCTGTTCTTCCGGCTGATCGAGGCCGCGGGGCCGGCGCGCGCGCTGACGGTCACCTTCCTGGTGCCGGTGTTCGCGCTGTTCTATGGCGCCGTGTTTCTCGGCGAGGAGATCACGCAATGGATGCTGATCTGCGCGGTGGTGATCGTCTGCGGCGTCGCGCTATCGACCGGGCTTGTCAAGCTGGGTCGCCGCGGCAGTTGAGGAAACGGAGTCCTCGTTCGCCGAATTCTGGATCAGCGTGGCGACCACGTTGATCGACAGCGCCAACACCAGCATGTTGAAGGCGAAAGACACCACGCCGTGCACGAGCGTGATGCGCCGCATGTCGCGCGAGGTGACCTGTACGTCCGACACCTGCGAGGTCATGCCGACCACGAAGGAGTAGTACAGGAAGTCGAAGTAGTCCGGGTCCAGCTTGCCCGGAAAGTCCAGGCCGGGACCGTGCTCCCCCGGATCGATTTCCGCCTGGTAGTAGCGGTGCGCATAGTGAAAGGCGTAGATCGTGTGAATCATCAGCCATGAGCTCGCCAGCGCGGCCAGTCCGAGCGTGATGAGGCCGATGCGCTCCATTCCGTGCAAGGTCGGCACCTTCCTCAGCAATGTCAGGATCACCGCCATGCTCACGGAGACCGCGACCAGCATGACGACGAGTAGCCACGCCCTGGGCGGATCCATCGACTGGGCTCGCGATCGAGTGCGGTCGGCGTCCGAGGTCTCGGCCAGCCACCATGCGGGTACCAGGTACACCGCTGCCCCGGTGCACCAACCGAGAAGCCCGCAAGGCGCCGGAGCGAGGCCCGTCAGACTCAGGCCGAGGCCCGCCAGGATGCCGACGATGGCAGCGCAAAGGAGCCGCTGCCATCCGGACATCATGACGAATTGCTTGTGCATGCGGCACTGTAGCGTCTGCCGCCTACAACTGATCCTGTCGATTGGCGCGACACTGAGACTGTTCTTTTGCAGAGCAATGGTAGACAGTCACGAAAACCAATGAGCCTCGCATGAACATCCCACGCCAGTTGCAGTCCCTTCTGCATAGCGTCCTGGGCGCCACCGCGCTCGCCGCCTGCATTTGGCAGCCCAGCCATGCCGCGCCACCACCAGGGCGAGTTCCAGACACCATCGAGCAGCGCGTGGCCGCCTGCATCGCGTGTCACGGCCGCGAAGGCTCGAGCACGGAGGCGGCCTACTTTCCGCGGTTGTCGGGCAAGCCTGCGGCCTATCTCTTCAACCAGTTGCTGAGCTATCGCGATGGCCGCCGCTTCAACTCCGACATGACCCACATGGTGCAGCACCTGTCAGACGCGTACCTGCGCGAAATCGCGGACTACTTCGGCGGCATCGACCTGCCCTATCCGCGCCCGCCCACCACCACCGATGCAACGCCTCAGATGCTCGCGCGTGGCAAGGCACTGGTGTTCGACGGCGACCCGGGGCGCGGCATTCCGTCCTGCGCACAATGCCACGGACAGGCGCTGACCGGCGTGTTGCCCGGCATTCCGGGGCTGCTCGGCCTGCCGCGCCTCTATCTGTCGTCGCAACTCGGCGCCTGGGTCACCAATGACCGCCATGCGCTCGAACCCGACTGCATGGCGCAGGTGGGCCGCAAGCTCACGACGGCCGACATCAATGCCGTGACGAGTTGGCTGGTGCTGCAGCCCGTGCCCGCGAATCCCAAGCCCGCGGCCCACGCGCCCAGCCCGGTGCCGATGGCGTGCAGCGCGCTGAACACCCCCTGATCCCGCCATGCGACGCCTGCTCTACCTGCTGACTTTTCTTGCCTCCCTGGCGGTGCTGGCGGGCCTGGCCATCGTCGCGCTCAATATGCGCGGCGAAGACAAACTGCCCGATCCGCCCGTTGCGTTCAGCCCCACGCCGGCCCAGATCGAACGCGGCCGCTACCTCGCGCTCGCCGGCAATTGCGCGGGCTGCCACACGGCGCGCGGTGGTGCGCCCTATGCGGGCGGTGTGGGCATCGAGACCCCCTTCGGCACGATCTTCGCCAGCAACCTCACGCCCGACCCGAACGCCGGCATCGGCGGCTGGACGTCGGGGCACTTCTGGCGCGCCATGCACAACGGGCGATCGAAGGACGGGCGGCTGCTCTACCCCGCCTTTCCGTACCCGAACTTCACGCGCGTGACGCGCGAGGATTCGGACGCGATCTTTGCCTACCTCCAGAGCATCCCGCCCGCGCCCACGCCGAATCTCGCGCACAAGCTGCGCTTCCCCTACGACACCCAGCCGGCGCTGGCCGTTTGGCGAGCGCTCTCTTTCAAGCCGGGCACCTACGTCGCCGATCCGGCCAAGCCCGCCGAATGGAACCGCGGCGCCTACCTCATCGACGGCCTCGGGCACTGCATTGCCTGCCACGGTACGCGCAACGTGCTCGGTGCCACGCAGGAAAAGCTGGGGCTTTCGGGCGGGCTCATTGCGGTCGAGAACTGGTATGCGCCTTCGTTGACCTCGAAGCGCGAGGCCGGCGTCGCCGACTGGGATCCAAAGGACGTGGCGGAACTGCTCAAGAACGGCCGCTCGGCGCGCGGCGCGGTCATGGGCCCGATGGCAGATGTGGTGTTCGGCAGCACGCAGCATCTGGACGAGGCCGACCTGCGTGCGATGGGCGTCTATCTGAAGAGCTTGCCCAACACTGCATCCGCAGCCCCGGCTGCCACGTCGACGACGTCACGCCGTGACGTGCGCGTGATGGAGCGCGGCGCGAAGATCTTCGACCAGCGGTGCGCCTATTGCCACGGCGACCAGGGCCAGGGGGCCGAGGGTGCCTACCCGCCGCTCGCGGGCAATCGCGCCGTGCTCATGGACTCGGCGGTCAATCTGATCCAGATCGTGCGGCACGGCGGCTTCCTCCCCTCCACCGGAGGCAACCCCCGCCCCTATGGCATGCCGCCCTTCCGCTACGTGCTGGACGACACCGATGTCGCCGCCGTGCTGACCTATGTCCGCGGCTCCTGGGGCAACGATGCGCCGCCGGTCACGCCGCGCGACATGCTGCGCCGCTAGCCCCTTCCTCAGTAAGAACCCGGAGGTGCGGTCCCCGCGCGCTGCATGCGTCGCAAGGGCCCGATCAGCCGGGCCAGCGAAGAGCGCGCCGCGCCGATGAACTCGCCGACCGGCGCCTTGAAGGCGTCCGCCGAGAGCGATTCACCGGGAGCCGCCGGCGACAGGCCGCAGCGGCGCAGCACCCGGTTGAGTTGGTACACGCGCGCCACCCTGCGCGTGACGGAGGTGTAGAAGTTCACGCCGATCGAGATCGCCACGCGATCCCCAGGCACCGTCCAGTCGGGGTCGGACCGGGTCATGTGCGGCGAGGTGCTCGGGAAGTACACACCGTCGCCCGGACGCGTCTCGAACTCATGGCTGCGCGCCTTGAACTCTTCCTTCAGGCGCACCTTGCGCAGCGAGTGCGTGACGATGAAGTCCTCTACCGCGTCGGCGGGCACCACCACCCGGTCGGTGTGGTCCCAGACATTCATCACCTTGCGTCCGCGCAACTGCAGCCAGAAATTGTTCTCGCGGTCGATGTGAAACGGCGTCACCGAGGGCGGCGCGGAAATGAAGATGAACCCCGTCACCATGAAGATGTCCGGCTGCTCGCGCTCGATGGTCCCGCGCACGTTGTCCAGGATGTTTTCGAGCAGGGCCCGGTAGCGCGGAATGGCCTCGACGTTGTAGAGCGCAAGCCAGGAGCCGGGTTCTTCGATGCGCCGGAAGACCTCCTCGATGCTGCGCCCGTCCGGGTGCTGGCTGTCGTGCGCGAATCCCGAGGCCTGCGTGATGCCGGGGCGGACGAAGCGGCACTGCTTCATCGGAGCGAGTTCCTTGGCCAGGGCCTCGAGTTCGGGCAGCTGGAACAGCGGATGCTCGTGATAGTTGTGGTGAAGCCGGCCCACCTTGTGCGTGGTAAAGCCCGCCGGATCGTCCACCCACAGGCGGCAGTCCGGCGTCAAGGTCGCCATTCTCTCGATCTCGCTTGCGCCCATAGTTCCTCCTATGGTTCTTTGAGAAGTTGTGCGAAAAGCATAACGGAGGTAACACCAAATTACTAGTTTCCGTCGAGATAGATCGAAAGGCAGAGATCAAGCAGCGGCTTGACCCTCCCATGATGTCAAGGTTGATACTTCCTGCATCCGCCGCAAATATGGCTTGAAGGACAGGAGATACCGAATGAACAGCAGCCTGGCGCTCTCGCCCGGTTCGCGCGACCTGAAGGAATGGTCGCTTCCGATCGAAGGCATGACCTGCGCGTCGTGCGTGGCGCGGGTCGAACGGTCGTTGGCCGGCATTCCCGGCGTCACGGAGGCCAGCGTCAACCTCGCCACCGAGGCGGCCAGCGTGCAGACCGATGGCTCGGTCTCGCTCGGCACGTTGCGCGCCGCCATCGAGAAGGCCGGCTACAGCGTGGGCGAAGACGCTCCGGAAGAACAGACCGCGTCATCGGCCGGAGCGCCGGTCGCACGACCGCGCCGCCGGAACGATGCATGGCCTGTCATCGCGGCCGCGATTCTCTCGGCACCGCTGGTGCTGCCCATGCTCGGGCTTCTCTTCGGCAAGGAATGGATGATCGACGGCTGGCTTCAACTGGCACTGGCCACGCCCGTGCAGTTCTGGCTGGGCGCGCGCTTCTATCGCTCGGGCTGGAAGGCCCTGAAGGCCCGTGCCGGCAACATGGACCTGCTCGTGGCCCTCGGCACGACGGCCGCCTACGGCCTCAGCGTCTACCTGCTCCTCACGCACGCCGGCCACGGCGGCATGCCGCACCTGTACTTCGAGGCCTCGGCGGTGGTCATCACGCTGGTGCTGCTGGGCAAGTGGCTCGAAACCCGGGCCAAGCGGCAGACCACCGAAGCCATCCGCGCATTGAATGCATTGCGGCCCGAGCGCGCGCGCGTTCGCCGCAACGGCATCGACCAGGACGTGGCGCTGGCGCAGGTCAGGATCGACGACCTCGTCGTCATCCGGCCCGGCGAACGCCTGCCCGTCGATGGCGCCGTGGTCGAGGGCGCCAGCGAAGTCGACGAATCGCTCATCACCGGCGAGAGCCTCCCCGTCGCCAAGCAGGTAACCGATGCGGTAACGGGCGGGTCGGTCAACGGCCAGGGCCTGCTCGTGGTTCGCACGACTGCCGTGGGCGCGGAATCGACGCTGGCGCGCATCGTGAGGCTGGTGGAATCCGCGCAGGCAAAGAAGGCGCCGATCCAGCGCCTGGTCGATCGCGTGAGCAATGTGTTCGTGCCGGTGGTCATCGGCATTGCACTGCTGACTTTCCTGGGTTGGGGGCTCGTCACGGGCAACTGGGAAACGGCGATCCTGAATGCCGTCGCCGTGCTCGTGATCGCCTGCCCCTGCGCGCTGGGCCTGGCGACGCCGACCGCGATCATGGCCGGCACGGGCGTCGCCGCGCGTCATGGCGTCCTGATCAAGGATGCAGAGGCACTCGAGATCGCGCACAGCGTGAAGATCGTCGCTTTCGACAAGACCGGCACGCTGACCGAAGGCCGCCCGGAGCTGGTGGCGTTCGAAGCAGTGGACGGCGACATTGCCGCGCTGCTGCGGGCGAGCGCGGCGATCCAGTCGGGCAGCGAGCATCCGCTGGCCCGTGCCGTCCTGGCGGCGGCGAAGAAGGCGAACGTCGAAATCCCGCGCGCGGGCGGCGTGCGAGCCGTGGCCGGACGCGGCATGTCGGCCATCGTCGATGGGCGCGAACTGCGCCTGGGCAGCACGCGCTTCATGCGCGAACTCGCGGTGCCGCTCGGCAAGCTCGATGCACGCGCCACGCAATTGCAGTCGGAGGGCCGCACCGTCTCGTGGCTGGCGGACGTGACCGATCGCCCCACCCTCATCGGTCTGCTGGCGTTCGGCGACACGCCCAAGGCCAGCGCGGCGGCGGCCATCCGCCAGCTGCATGCGCAAGGCATCCGGACGGCGCTCGTGTCCGGCGACAACCGCGGCAGCGCAGAGGCGGTGGCACGCGCCCTGAAGATCGATACGGTCCGCGCCGAGGTGCTGCCCGAGGACAAGGCGACGATCATCGCGCAACTGAAGTCCGACGGAGACCGCGTCGCTATGGTGGGCGACGGCATCAACGACGCACCGGCATTGGCCGCGGCCGACGTCGGCATCGCGATGTCCACCGGCACCGACGTCGCGATGCATGCGGCCGGCATCACGCTCATGCGCGGCGACCCCGCGCTGGTGAGCGACGCCATCGACATCTCGCGCCGCACCTACGCGAAGATCCGCCAGAACCTGTTCTGGGCCTTTGCCTACAACGTGGTCGGCATCCCGCTTGCGGCCTTCGGCATGCTGAGCCCGGTGATCGCCGGTGCGGCGATGGCGTTCAGCAGCGTGAGTGTGGTCGGCAATGCGCTGCTGCTGCGGCGCTGGAAGGGAAACGCGCAATGAGCGAGGCAGGAGCAGGCATGGAACCTTTCAACATCGGCGAGGCCGCCGCGCGATCGGGCGTCTCCGCCAAGATGGTGCGGCACTACGAATCCCTCGGCCTGTTGCCGGACGTGGCCCGCACCGATGCGGGCTACCGCCAGTACACCGACAGCAACGTGCACACGCTGCGCTTCATCCGCCGTGCGCGCGACCTGGGCTTCAGCATGGCGGAGATCGCGGAACTGCTGAAGCTCTGGCAGAACAAGCGGCGAGCGAGCGCAGACGTGAAGCGCATCGCCCTCGCACATGCGGACGACCTGCATCGGCGCATCGAAGAGATGACCGCGATGAAGCGCACGCTGGAGCGGCTGGCGCAGTGCTGCCACGGCGACCACCGCCCCGATTGCCCCATCCTCGACGAGCTGGCGGAATGAGGCTCTCGTCGACTATCGGTTTTCGAAGCGGTTGTAGTCGAGGATGCCAGCTTCGAGGGTCTGATCCTTTTGGTAGCGATCGACCAGAGCATCGCTGAAGGCCCAGAAATCGGGATTGGTGCGCCGCACGGCCCAGCGCCTCGAGAAGGCCGCGTAGTCGGCTTCGGAGCGAAGCTGGCGGATGGCTGCGGTCATCGTGGGCAGCTCGGCTGCCGTCGCTCGGTAGAAGGCATTGGGATAGCTGCCGATCACGCCAGGGACAACCGTCAGCGAATCTTCATCAGGCCTCAGTTCGCGACGTTCGCCAAGCAGGTGCGACACACTGGCGTGCGCCGTATTGCGCAACAGGCTGAAGGTGAGCTTGTCGCCGTTGGGTGCGTCGACCACCAGCAGTGCGCTTTCAGGCAGCCATTGCAAGGCCGAGCCTCGCACGCTTTCCAGTTCATGCAGTGGCGCTCTCAGTGGCGGCGCCACGTGACGATCGATGTCGAACCGTGTGTCCAGCACCGGTGCGAGCTTCGTTTTCATCATGCCCAGCAGCTCCCGCTTCGGGTCGGCCGTCGTGAAGCGTATGCCGCTTTCCACGGGCAGCGTCGTCGACGGACCGCCATAGACCTGCTCGCGCGTGGCAAGGCTTTCGCCGCGATACCACTGGTCACGCGTCGCCACTCGCTGCGCCTTGGGCAGCAGCGTGATGAAATTGAACTCGCCCTCCATGCGCAGAAAGTCCATGTAGAGCCGCGAGTTGAGCTGGTGTCCGACGTTGCCGTAGACGTCGTAGTTCGCGACCAGCAGGTAGTGAATGCGTTCCAGCAGCGGGTAGCCGATGACCCACGCCGACTTGGGCGACTCGCCCACCATGCCCTTCACGACGCTGGCGCTGTCGAAGTGCCGGAAGACCGTGAGGGCGGCGTTGCGGTTGCTCCCTTCGCCATCCCAGATCAGGCGCAGGTTCAGGCTGCCGGGACTCTGCAACGACTGCGCGAGGAAATCCGACTTGGCCTTCAAGTACTCGTTCTCGAGATTTGCGTAGGTCAGCCAGGGGATCAGGACTCCGGTGTCACTGCTGCCCGTCGGCAGGCGCAGCAGGTTGGCATCACGCGCCAGCAGCTTCGATTGCGCGGCGTCGAAATCGTTGGTCGGGGCGAGAAACACGACCCAGAAGTGGTCCTCGATGACATCGAGCGCCATCTGGCCGCGACACACCGGCCCCTTGATGAAACCCATGATCGTGAACTCGGCCTCGTCGAGCATGAAGCGATAGCGCGCGCTGACCGGCAAGGCTTCAAAGGTCGAAAAAGGATTGGCGGCCGTGTCCGCGCTGTAGCCGGGCAGACGCTCTACCGCATAGGGCGCATCGATGAACAGTGCCCGCCAGCGCGCCATCCGTTGTGCGCCCAGGGCATAGGGCATGTGTGTCTTGGCGACGATGGACTCGCGCTCGGGCACGAGCCGGTAGTACACGCGCTCCACGCCGGGATCGTCGACCGGACGGCGGCTCGCGATCAACTGCAGCGGCTGGCCGGGCGGCGTGGCCGAGCGCACCAGCTTGAAGTACTGGCGCTGCGGATCGTCGTCGAAGTACAGGTGCGCGAGGAACAGATGCTCGTAGGCGTAGCGGCTGAAGAGCCTTTCCTTCGGGGAATCGCCATTGAAGAAGCGCTCCCACTGGGCCATGCGCTGCGTTGCCAGCGGCGTCGGCGCGGCCGGGCCCTCGTAAGGCGCACCCTGCTCCAGCCATCGCGCGAGGACGCCGTGCTCGGCTGCGCTCAGTCCCGGCAGGCCGAAGGGCATGCCGCCTTGGGGCGTTGCGCGTTCGTAGCGGTCGATCTCCGCGCCGGCAGGGCACATCGCCGATCGGTCGATGGAGAAATCCAGTCCGCCCTCGACGACGCCTTCCGTCGGATGCGGATGCTGCTGCTTGAGCACGAGCAAGCGGTGCATCAGGCCAGCGGTCCGGTTGGCCTCCGGCGTGGGCGCATGCTCGTTGAGCACCGGAAAGAAGTCGCGCTCGCGCCACTCCGATGGCTTGTCGGCGTCGACGAACAGACGCGACGGCGTCGCCGCCAGCAGCCGGCTCGCGTCGTACACGGGCGTCTTGTTCGCGCCTCGCGCCAGCCCTTCCCAACTGGTGGTCTTGAGTTGGCAAGGCCCGTCGTAACAGGCGTGGCATACGACGCAGCGACGGTCGAGGATGGGCTGGATGGTCTGCGCATACGACTGCCCCGGCGGCGGCGCAAGGGGATGGTCGAAGCGCTGGGGATCCGCTGGCCCGAACAAGTCGTCGAAGCGGCGGGTCGCGATCGTGGTACAGGCAGCGATCAGGATGACGATGGTGATCAATGACGCGACACGACGCATGCGAACGGCCTTCGATTGCGGGGGGTGGATCACGCACTGTACCGACTCCAAAGAAATCGGCCACCCTGCCGCCGTGAACGCTCAATTCATTGGCGTACAACCCACGCTCACCGCGTTGCCTCCAGCTTGGTCACCACGATCTTCCCGTCCACCATCTCGGCCCTGAAACGGACCTTGTCGCCCGTCTGCACCGTGTCGAGCAGCGCGTTGTCGCTGACCTTGAACACCATCGTCATGCCGGGCATCTCGAGGTTGTTCAAGGGCCCGTGCTTCAACGTGATCCTGGCGTTCTCCTTGTCGACCTTGCGCACCTCGCCGTTGCTGAGTTCGTCGGTGGCGGATTGCGCATGCGCCAGGCCGGCGAGTGCGACAACGCCCGCCAGCAGTGAATTTCTGAAACCGAGCATCTGAGATTCCTTTGTATGTTGAGTCAATGACCTGCATGCCCGCGCGGCTTGCGGACCTGCACTTCGACGTTGGCGGCCGGCATGTTCTGCGACGGCATGACCGATGGCCCCGCACCGCGCGCACGCGGCGCCTTGGCAACCGGTTCGGTCAACTCACGAGCGACCGTGCCCGGCGGCTGCCTGAACCAGCCGGGGTTCGAATAGTCGCCTGCCTTCTGTCCCTTTCGGACCTTGACGACGCTGAACATGCCGCCCATCTCGACCGAGCCGAACGGGCCTTCGCCGCTCATCATCGGCGCCGTGTTGTCGGGCAAGGGCATTGCCATCTCGCTCATGTCGCCCATGCCGCGTTCACCCATCACCATGTAGTCGGGGATGAGCCTGGTGATCTTGCCGACCACATCGCTGTGGTCGACGCCGATCATGGTGGGCACGTCGTGGCCCATCGCGTTCATCGTGTGGTGGCTCTTGTGGCAATGGAAGGCCCAGTCGCCCTCCTCGTCCGCGACGAACTCGATCTGCCGCATCTGGCCGACACCGACGTCGGTCGTCACCTCGGGCCAACGCGCGCCCTTCGGCTTCGGGCCGCCGTCGGTGCCTGTCACAACGAACTCGTGTCCGTGCAGATGCATCGGATGGTTCGTCATCGTGAGATTTCCGAAGCGGATGCGGACCTTGTCGTTGTGCCGCACGTTCAGCGAATCGATGCCCGGGAAGATGCGGCTGTTCCAGGACCACAGGTTGAAGTCCAGCATGGTCATGATCTTCGGCGTCGCGCTGCCGGGCTCGATGTCGTAGGCGTTGAGCAGAAAGACGAAATCGCGATCGACCTCGTCGATCAGCGGATGCGCCGCCTTCGGGTGCGTGACCCAGAAACCCATCATCCCCATGGCCATCTGCGCCATCTCATCCGCGTGCGGGTGGTACATGAAGGTGCCCGGCCGGCGCGCCGTGAATTCATAGACGAAGGTCTTCCCCGGCGCGATGGCCGGCTGCGTGAGGCCCGAGACACCATCCATGCCGTTGGGCAAGCGTTGGCCGTGCCAATGGATGCTGGTGCGCTCGGGCAGCTTGTTGCTGACGAAGATACGCACGCGGTCACCTTCGACCACTTCGATGGTCGGCCCGGGCGACTGGCCGTTGTAGCCCCACAAGTGCGCCTTGAACCCCGGCGCCATCTCGCGCACCACCGGCTCGGCGACGAGATGGAACTCCTTGACGCCACTGTTCATTCGCCATGGCAACGTCCAGCCGTTGAGCGTGACGACGGGGTTGTAGGGCCGGCCGCTGGATGGCGAAAGCGGCGGCATGGTATCGGGCCTGGTCTGCAGCACCGGCTCAGGCAAGGCGGCCATCGCCACCCTGGACACCGATGCGGCTGCGATCGCGCCGGTGATGGCGCCGGCAGCGCTCAGGAAATTGCGTCTGTGCGTCATGGTTTCAAGGGGAAGTGGGCTTTCCGATGACCGACGCGGCCAGCGCGGCATCGGCAAGCCAGAACTGTTGCTGAGCGTCGATGGCGGCCATCACGCTCGTGATCTGCTCGCGCGTCTCCGCGAGCAGTTCGAAGACGCCGATCAGCATGCCGTTGTAGCGAAGCATGTTTTCCTCGGCCATGGTCTGGCGCAGCGGCACGATCTCGTCCCGGTAGTGCCGCGCGATGTCGTAGGCGGTGCGGTACGCGGAGTAGCCTTCGCGCAGCTGCGAGTTGGCGCCGCGCACGGTCGCGTCGTAGCGGTAGGCGGCGGCGAGCGCCTGCGCATTCATCGCATCGCGCTGCGCAGTGCCCCAGTCGAAGAGCGGCAGTCGGACGTCGAGCTCGTAGCCGTTGCGATTGACTCTGCCTCCGCTCGCGAAGACCGTGTCATGCCGCGCGCCGGCTTCGATGTCGATGAAGGTGGGCAGGAGGTTCAGTCCCTGGGTCTTGCCAGCCACGTCGAGTTGCGCGCGCGCGAGTCGGACATCGAGCCGCTGATCGTTCGCCGCACCTGCCACTTCGTCGGCTTCGCGCGGCGCCTTGGGCAGGTCGGGCAAGCGGTCCGGCAGCGTCAGCTTCGCGGCCTGCGCGTCGTCCAGGCCGAGCATGCGAACGAGATCCTCGCGCGCAGCCGCCGTCGCGTGCTGCGCGGACGCCAGCCGCGTCGTCGCGTCCGCGTGAAAGACCTGTTGCCGCGCGCGCTGGAGCTTGCTGAAGTTCCCGACCTGCTGCATGCGCCGGGCCAGTTCGGCGCTGGCTTGCGCGGCCTCGTTCACCTGCACGGCGTACTGAAGCGATTGCTGCGCCGCGACCGCGCGCACCCAGGCCTGGCGCACCTGCGTCACCTGGTCGACGACCGTGGAGGCCAGCTGCACCTTGACCTGCGCCGACCGGCTCTTCGAGAGCGCCATGCGCTGAGGCAACAGGATCAGATCCGCCAGGCCGAAGGACAGCAGGCGTCCCAGTTCGAGCTCATCGCCGAGCCGGAGACGCTCGAACTTGAAGAGCGGATTCGGGAGCCTTCCGCTCTGATTGGCTGCAGCCATGCCCGCCCAGCTTTGCGCAAGCATCGCCTGGACGGCTGGACTGTTGGCGAGCGCGACCCGGACCGCATCGCTTTCAGAAAGCGGACGCGTCAGCAGATCGTCTGTCAGCGCCGCACGGGCCTCGCGCTGTTCGTCGGTGCGGCTGAGTTCCAGCTTGCCATCGGTGAACTGCGATGTGCTGGCGTTCGTCTCCTCGAGCACCTCATCGATGCCGACCGAGGCGCAGCCGGTGAGCAGGAGCGCTGCGGCAGCCATTGCGCTCAGCGTCACGGCGCGCATCACGGATGCTCCTTGTGCGCCGACATGGCATGCCCATGCCCCTCCTGCGGATGGGCATCGTTCGACGGCGCTGCCACGTCTCCTGAACCCTGCGCCTCCTTGGCATAGGCGCGCCAACCGCCCCTGCCGTGGACGGTGTCGTTCGCCTCTCTCCAGGGGATGGGTTTGTCGTCGGCGAACGGCCGATAGCCATCCAGCGCCGAGCGGTATGTCAAGGCAGGCGGCGTGGCGCCTGCTCCTGTCGAAGCAGGCGTCGAAGGCGTCTGCGCCACGGCGGCGCACGCCGCCAATGCAGGCAATGCGGCCAGCCAGCGGGCTGGCAATGAAGAAGACATGGAATCCTCGCGATGTTCATGAACGGAGCGACGTCAGCAACCCTCCAGGGGGCGGACGCGCGAGCGATACATGGCGCGTCAAGGCACGCCGGCAGCCAGGGCGGCCGGTGGTGTGACGCGACTAGGCGCGAGGTGGTTTGTCGGGAACGCGAGACGCGAACGTCGCCTTCGCGCTGGCCGGCTCGGCCAGATCGGCTTGCGGCAAGACGTGGGCCGGCGCGACCTGCGTGTCGCTCGTCAAGGCGACGGCATGGCACGAGACGCAGGTGGAACACTTGTGCGATGTGTCGGCATGCGCGTGGGAGGTGTTCGCGCGGCTGTCGTCATCGGCATGCGATGCGGCATCGTGATGGTGCGCCGCATGGTCATGCGACGCCATCGCCGTCTTCATGGCGGGCTCCGGTGTTCCGCAGAGCGCCATCGACGCCGCCGCATACCCCTGGAAGGGTACGGCGAGCATCACCAGCCACAGCAGGAACACGCGAACGCGGGACATCCGGTGATTCTATCGGCCGCTCAAAGCCCGATCACTGAATCACCTTGTCCGCCCGGTTCATCACCGAACGCGGAATCGTGAAGCCGAGTCGCTTGGCCGTGTTGAGGTTGATCAGCAACTCGAACTTCGTCGGCTGTTCGATCGGAAGGTCGGCGGGCTTGGCGCCTTTCAGGATCCGGTCGACATAGCGGGCGCCGTCCTTGCCCTCGTTGCCGTAGCCGGGCCCATAGGCCATCAGGCACCCGTTTTCCGCGTAGTCGCCCCGGGCGCAGATGGTCGGCAATCCGTTTTCGATGGCCAATTCCGCAATCAGCTTCTGGTTGGAATTCGCGACCGGATTCAGCGTCACCCACACGGCCGTGGCGCGCGCCTTGACGGCATCCTTGAACGCCTGTGCATACCTGTCTGCGCTGCTGGCTTCCATCGAATAGAGCTGGAGCCCCAGCTTCTCCGCCGGCACCTGGCTGGCCTCCCACTGCGGGATGGAGCCAGGCGCTTGCGGATCCCACAGCACCGCCACGCGGACGGCCTTGGGGTCCGTTTCCTTGAGGAGTTCCAGCCGCTTCCCGGTGAGGATGGCCGCCACGTTGGTGACGCCCGTGCTGTTCCCGCCGGGCCGCGCCAGGCTTTCGGCCAGCCCGGTGGTGACCGGATCGGTGACACCCATGAAGACGATGGGCACCGTCGAAGTTGTCTTCTTGGCCGCCTGCGCGGCATTGGTGGTCACCGTGACGAGCACGTCGATGTCCATGCGCACCAGTTCCTCGGCCAGCATGGGGAGCCGTTGCAGATCCTGGCTTTCGTGACGGTAGTCGATGCGGATGGTCTGCCCTTCGACATAGCCGAGATCGCGGAGGCCCTTCTTGAACGCTTCCAGGCGCGGCGCGTCTGCGGAGGCCGAGACGGCCGCCAGGTAGCCCAGGTGCGGAATTTTCTTCGGCTGCTGGGCAAGCGCCGGGCAGCCGGCCATCAGCACGGCGCCCAGGAGAAGCCCCACGATCTTGCTGCGCATCGAAGTCCTCCTTGTTGCCGGCAGCCGCAGGGACCGATTTTGCGCTGCTTCCGGCCCAGCGCCGGTGTGCATGCGCGGTATCGGGTCGGCCAATAGGCCTAAGCGGCCGGTCTTCCCATCATGCGAATGGCGATGTCCAATGGAGGGTTCATGACGCCCCCGGATTCGTCTCCCGCTTCGCTCTCGGGCGATCTCGCGCCGCCGGCCGGTGGGCGACGCTTCGCGGTGCTGTCGCAGGCGACGCGGGAGGTTCACCGTGGACGCCTGTTTCGCAAGTACCTGCTGCTCATCCTCTCGCTTGTGACGAGCGTGCTGCTGGCCTCCAGCGCGATCGGGCTCTACTTCTCCTACCAGGAGAACAAGACGTCGCTCGCCAGCTTCCAGCATGAGAAGGCGGTCAGTGCGGCCTTGCGCATCGAGCAGTACGTCCAGCAGGTCTCCCAGCAATTGACCTATGCATCCCTCGCCCAGTTGGACGCCTCCGACCTGGAATCGCGGCGGACGGAATTCTGGCGTCTGCTGCGCCAGGCCCCGGAGGTGACCGACATCGCCCAGCTCGACCGCACGGGCCGAGAGCAGATCGCGGTATCCCGGCTGGGCATGGACGTCATGGGGTCCGGCAAGAATCGGTCGGCTGAAGAAGCCTTCCGCAACGCCGTGCCCGATGCTGCGTGGTTCGGCCCGGTCTACTTCAACCGCGACACCGAACCCTATATGACGGTGGCGATCCGCTCGGGCGGCGAGAAGGGCCCCGTCACCATCGCCGAGCTCAACCTCAAGTTCATCTGGGAGGTGGTGTCGCGCATCCAGATCGGCCAGAAGGGCAAGGCCTACGTCGTCGACAGCAACGGGCTGCTGGTGGCGGACCCGGACATCGGACTGGTCCTGCGCAAGACCAGCGTGGCATCGCTCCCGCATGTGCAGGCCGCGGCAGCCGATGGCGCCGTCGAGGACCAGGCAATGGTGTCGCGCGACCTCCATGGCGCCACCGTGCTGACCTCGATGGCACCGATCAAGTCGCTGGGCTGGAAAGTCTTCGTCGAACAGCCGATTGCCGAGGTGTACGCAAAGCTCAACGCATCCTTTCTGCGCGCCGCGGTGCTGCTGCTGGCCGGCCTGTTGATCTCGGCACTGGCGGCGTCGGTGTTGGCACGCAGCATGGTGCAGCCGATCCGCACGCTCGCCCGGGGCGCGCGGCGCATCGGCGAAGGCGATCTGAAGCAGGAGATCGTCGTCAAAACGGGCGACGAGCTGGAAGGCCTGGCCCACCAGTTCAACCGCATGTCGGCGCAGCTTCGCGAGTTGTACGGCGGGCTCGAACGCAAGGTGGAACTGCGCACCGCCGAGCTGACCGCTGCGCTCGAATTCCAGACCGCGACGGCGGAGATCCTTCGCGTGCTGAGCCGCTCGCCGACCGATCTGCAACCGGTGCTGCAGGCGGTGGCCGAACGCTCGGTGCGGCTGTGCCGCGCGCATGGCAGCCGTGTCTGGCTGCCGGAAGGCGATCACCTGCGGGCCATGACCGGCTACCAGATCGAGACCGGCGCCGAACTGGGCCGCGACGAGCTGCCACTGAGCAGCGCGACGGTGATCGGCCGCGCCTTCGTCGAGCGCCGGACGGTCCACGTCGAGGACATCGCGAAGCTGATCGATTCGAAGTACCCGGATTCGCGCGAGGCGCAGACGCGCCTCGGATTCCGGACCGTGCTGGCCGTGCCCATGGTCCGCGAGGGCGCGTCGGTCGGCATCATCGCCGTGCTTCGCAAGGAGGTGCACCCCTTCTCGAACGCCGAAGTCCGCCTCGTCGAGACCTTTGCGGACCAGGCCGTGATCGCGATCCAGAACGCGCGGCTCTTCCAGGAGATCGAGGACAAGAGCCGGCAGCTCGAAGTCGCCAACCACCACAAGTCGGAGTTCCTGGCGAACATGTCGCACGAGTTGCGCACACCGCTGAACGCCATCATCGGTTTCTCCGAGGTGCTGACTGAGCGGATGTTCGGCGAGGTCAACGACAAGCAGATGGAATACCTGCAAGACATCCACTCCTCCGGCCAGCATCTGCTGACGCTCATCAATGACGTGCTGGACCTGTCGAAGATCGAGGCGGGCCGGATGGAGCTGGACTCGAGTTGCTTCGACCTCGGCCTGTTGCTGGACAACGCGCTCACCCTCGTGCGCGAGCGGGCGCAGCGCAACGGCTTGTCGATGTCGCTGGAGGTGGGCGAAGGGTTGAACGAGTGGGTGGCGGATGCCCGCAAGGTCAAGCAGGTGGTGGTGAACCTGCTGTCCAACGCGGTGAAGTTCACGCCGGCCGGGGGCCGCGTGCGACTGAGCGCGCGGCGCGTCGAGAAGGCCGGCAAGCCGATGGCCGAGGTGAGCGTGGCCGACACCGGCGTGGGCATCGCGCCCGAAGACCAGGCACTGGTGTTCGACGAATTCCGGCAGGCGGGCGGCGACTACCTGCGCAAGGCCGAGGGCACCGGACTCGGCCTGTCACTGGCCAAGCGCTTCGTCGAGTTGCATGGCGGAACGCTGGGCGTCGAAAGCCGCCTCGGCGAAGGCGCGACCTTCACTTTTCTTCTGCCGCTGCTGACTCTGGAGGCCCTTGCATGAGCGCAGCGCCGGACCGCTCCAAGCAAGCTCGCACCGCGGTGCGAAGCACGGAGGTTACCCAATGAGCACCATCCTGATCGTCGAGGACAACGAGAAGAACATGAAGCTCGCCCGCGACATCCTCCAGCACAAGGGCCACGTCACGCTGGAGGCCAAGACCGGGGAACAGGGCGTGCGCCTCGCGATGCTGCATCAGCCGGACCTGATCCTGATGGACATCCTGCTGCCCGGCATCGACGGCATCGCCGCCCTGCGCCAGATTCGCGAGCAGCCCGAGCTGGACGCCACGCCGGTCATCGCGATCTCGGCTTCGGTCATGCCGGACGCCCAGCACAACATCGTCAACTCCGGCTTCGACGCCTTCCTGACCAAGCCCGTGTCGCTCAAGCCCTTTCTCGAAGTCGTGGATCGCCTGCTGAGCGAGGGACGTTCGAAATGAGCGAGCACATCCTGGTCGTCGACGACGTCGCGCAAAACCTCCGGCTGCTGTCGGACCTGCTGAGTGCGCGCGGCTATCGGACGAGCACCGCCGCGTCCGGCGAAGAGGCCCTGGCGAGCATCGCCGCCGACCCGCCCGACCTGGTGCTGCTCGACGTGATGATGCCGGGCATGAACGGCTACGACGTGTGCCGCGCCATCCGCGCCGACCCGGCCTGCGCCGTGCTTCCGGTGGTGCTGGTGACCGCGCTCGACCCCGAGCAGGAGCGCGTGAAGGGGCTGAACGCAGGCGCCGACGACTTCCTGAGCAAGCCCATCAACCAGGCCGAGTTGATGGCGCGCGTGCGTTCATTGCTGCGGGTGAAGACGCTGTACGACGAAGTGCAGCGCCAGCGCGCCGAACTGCAGGCGTGGAACGCCACGCTGGAGCGACGCGTGCAGGAGAGCGTGCAGCAGCTCGAACGCATCGGCCAGCTCAAGCGCTTCTTCTCCCCCCAACTGGCCGAGGCCATTCTTGCGGGTGGCGCCGACGATCCGCTGCGAAGCCATCGGCGCGAGATCACCGTCGTCTTTCTCGACCTGCGCGGCTTCACCGCCTTCACCGAGACCGCGGAGCCTGAAGAAGTGATGGCCGTGCTGGCGCAATACCACGCTGCGATGGGGCGGCTGGTGCTGGCCCACGAGGGCACGCTGGAGCGCTTCTCTGGCGACGGCATGATGATCTTCTTCAACGATCCGCAACCCGTGGCCGACGCACCGGCGCGTGCCTTGCGCATGGCCGTCCAGATGCAGGGGGAGATGGCCGCCCTCAGCGGGCAATGGCGCCGCCGCGGCTACGACCTGCACATGGGCATCGGCATTGCGCAAGGCTTCGCGACGCTAGGCGGCATCGGCTTCGACGCGCGCATCGACTACGGCGCCATCGGCACGGTCACCAACCTGGCTGCCCGGCTTTGCGGGGAGGCGGCGGGTGGCGAGATCCTGATCTCCCAGCGCGTTCATGGTGCACTGCAGGATGGAACGCCGGATGCCGCGTGGTCGATCCAGGAGGCCGGTGAACTGGAACTCAAGGGGTTCCAGCGCAAGGTGCCGGCTTGGCGAGTGGTTTGCGTGTCCTGAGGAGAAATGCCATGCGTGTGATGGTGATGGTCAAGGCGACCAGGGAATCGGAAGCCGGCGAAATGCCCGGCACGGACCTGCTGGCGGCCATGGGCAAGTTCAACGAGGAACTCGTCAGGGCGGGCGTGCTGCTGGCTGGCGAAGGCCTGCACCCGAGCGCGCGAGGCAAACGGGTGCGCTTCTCGGGCAACGAGCGGGCCGTGATCGACGGCCCCTTCGCGGAGACCAAGGAACTCATCGCCGGGTTCTGGCTGTGGCAAGTCAAGTCCATGGATGAGGCCGTCGAATGGGTCAGGCGATGTCCCAATCCCATGCACGGCGACTCCGAGATCGAGATTCGGCAACTACTGGACTACACAGGGAGAGAGGGCTGATGCGGTGGGGACCGTTCCACACTTCCACCAAACATCCGTCGAACTCGCGGTCGGCCCTGAATCGAACTCAGGCCGACCCTTGGTCAGAAGTGCGCCCGGCACCTTGATCCCTACGGAGGGAATTGATCCCAGCAGAGCGCCGATGACCCCCCAAACTGCATCCGTCATATGACCCTCGATGTGTCGGCCTCAGGTGGCCGACTGGCGCGGATTCTGCCAGTGGTCGTTGTCTAGCTGCGCGGGCGAGAATGACGACATGAAGAAACCGATCATCGCCTCTCTGGCCGTCACTCTGGTCGCTTCGGCTTCTGCGCAAACGCTCGTTTGCAACAGCGAGGTCGGCAAGCTGTTCGGCTCCCGGCAGATTGAAATTGTGCGCAGCGGCGACGGCATCACGGTTCGCGCCTCCAATGCGTCGAACGATGAGTGGGCGTATCGAGTTCTTGCTGAGAGCAAGGCACTCGGGGCGTTTCGTGCGGTTCGCATGGTCAAGTCTGCTGGCCCGCCCAGTGGGCTTGACGCCGTGCTGGGCGGGGAACTGTTTGTGCGCCGCGACGGCGCTTCTCTTCGGGCGTTTGCTACAGGCTCGATGACGTCCGGTGAGGTCAGTTCGGAACAGTTCGTCTGCCGGTAGAGGGGCGGGCACCGGAAGGTCCCCCAGTGGTCAGTTTGAGACAGATGAAATGGCCGACACTTCGAGATCGAGCTTCGGCCGTTGTTCGAGATCGACGATTTCAGCTAGCGCCAGGCGCTGCCCACCTGGATGTATCAGGTTCCGCCCTCCGGCCCTTCGCATAGTCGAGCCCGACCCACATGCCGAGGCGCCGCGCGATCTGGTAGCGAAAGCCCACTCCGCGGCTGATGACGTTCTCCCCTCGCTGAAGCTCGTGCTCTTGCCCCAGGCGCGTCCCGCACCAACGAATCCGACCGCTGCGCAGCCTTCGAGCGGGGCTATTGCACCAAGGGGCACTCCCGCCCCTGGGCTGTGGCAGCATGCGGCCCATTCAAGACGCGAAAGGCAAGGCGTGACCGCAGCAATTCAAGAGGCATTGGTCGTCAGCGAGACAGTCGGCGTACCGGCGAAGGTCGTCTATGACTTCAGCCGGCAAATGGAGAACCTGCCGCTGTGGGCGTCCGGTCTCGCCGCGGGCATCCAGCAGCGGGACGGGGCATGGTTCGCCGACTCGCCGATGGGCCAGGTCAAGGTGGAGATGGCGCCTGTCAATCCGTTCGGCGTTCTCGATCACGACGTCACGCTCCCGGACGGAGTCCGCGCCCACAACGCGTTCCGGGTCACGCCCTGTGGCGACGGAAGCCTGCTGACCTTCGTCGTGCTTCGATCGGCGGGCGTGAGCCAGGAGAGCTTCGACGCTGACGTGGCGCATGTGCGCCGCGACCTCGCGGCGTTGAAGCGCCTGCTCGAATTGCCGTGAACCTTCATCGGCTCGATCTGTTTTCGCTGTCGCTGTTCAGCCAGGTCGCGCGCAGCGGCAGCATCAGCAAGGGCGCCGAACTGGCGCACCTGGCCGTCGGCGCCGCCAGCAAGCGCATCACCGATCTCGAGGCGGCCGTGGGCGCCACATTGCTGGAACGCCATTCGCGCGGGATCACCCTGACCGTGGCCGGCCAGGCGCTGCAGGTGCATGCGCAACGCATCCTCAGTGACGTCGATCAACTGGCCGCGGACCTGTCGGACCATGCGACCGGCCTGGTGGGTGTCGTGCGGCTGTGGGCCAATACGTCGGCGGTGACGCAGTTCCTGCCGGCGGACATTTCGTCCTTCGTCCGTGCGAATGCTGGCATACGCATCGAACTCGAGGAAGAGGACAGCGGCGAAGTGGTGTTGGCAGTGCTCGATGGCCGAGCCGACATCGGCATCTTCGCCGACCGCACGCCCGCGCTGGGCCTGCACCAGATGAACTACCGCGAAGACCGCCTGGTCCTCGTGGTGCCGCAGGGCCATCCACTGGCGCGCCGCCGCACAGTACGCTTCGAGGAGGCCATCGACTACGACTTCGTCAGCCTGCCCAAGAGCACCTCGCTGGCCAAGCGCCTGCAGGCCGAGACCAAGGCGCTCGGCCGCAGCCTGAAGATGCGCCTGCAGGTCCGCAGCTTCGACGCGATGTGCCAGATGGTGGCAGCCGGCCTGGGCGTTGCAGTGCTGCCGCGAGATGCAGTCCGGCCTCACCTGCGCTCGATGAACCTGAAGCAGATCGCGTTGCAGGATTCGTGGGCGGCGCGCCGACTCCTGATCGGCCTGCGGGACGCGAGCGCAGTGCCCCGGCACGTGCGCCTGCTGATCGACCACCTCTGCGATCCCGCGGGGCACTAGCCGCGCCACGGGACATTCCTTCGGGGAAACCCGTGCCAGCTTTCGCGATCCACGAAAGCTGGCTCAGTGCCTTTGTCGTTCCCCTGGCGAGGCTGCGATTCCAGAATTCATGCACCCCTTGGAGACAAGCATGAACGATGAAACCGCATCCAGCCCCCTGACGCCCGCCGCCCTGAAGGGCTTGCGCGTCATCGAGATGGGCCAACTGATCGCCGGCCCCTTCGCCGGCAAGACGCTCGGCGAATTCGGCGCCGACGTGATCAAGATCGAGGCGCCGGGCACGGGCGATCCGCTGCGCAACTGGCGCCTCATCAAGGAAGGCACATCGGTGTGGTGGCAGGTGCAGTCGCGCAACAAGCGCTCGATCGCGCTGGACCTGCGCAGCGCCGAAGGACAGGAGATCGCCCGCAAGCTGATCGCCGAGGCCGATGTGCTGATCGAGAACTTCCGCCCGGGCACGCTGGAAGGCTGGGGCATGGGCTACGACGTGCTCTCCAAGCAGAACCCCGGCCTGGTGATGCTGCGCATCTCGGGCTACGGCCAGACCGGCCCCTACCGCGACCTGCCGGGCTTCGGCGCCATCGGCGAGGCGATGGGCGGCCTGCGCCACTTGACCGGCGAACCGGGCCGCGTGCCGGTGCGCTGCGGCATCTCGATCGGCGACACGCTGGCCGCGCTGCACGGCACCATCGGCATCCTCACCGCGCTGTATCACCGCAAGGTCAACGGCGGCCAGGGTCAGGTGATCGACGTGGCGCTGCACGAGGCGGTGTTCAACGTCATGGAGAGCCTGCTGCCCGAGTACAGCGCTTTCGGTGCTGTGCGCGAGGCGGCCGGCAGTGCGCTGCCGGGCATCGCGCCCTCCAACGCCTACCGGTGCAGCGACGGCTACGTGCTCATCGCGGGCAACGGCGACAGCATCTTCAAGCGACTGATGCAGGTGATCGGCCGCGACGACCTGGGCGCCGACACCGAACTCGCCAACAACGCCGGCCGGGTGGCCCGCGTCGCAGAACTCGACGAGGCGATCGAGGCGTGGACGCAGACACGCCCGGTCGCCGCGGTGCTCGCCGTGCTTGGCGAGGCCCGGGTGCCGGCCGGCAAGGTCTACACCGCCAAGGACATCGACGAAGACCCGCACTACCGGGCGCGCGACATGATCCTCCAGCAAACCACGCGTGACGGCCACGTGGTCGACGTGCCTGGCGTGGTGCCCAAGCTGCTCGGCACGCCGGGCACGGTGCGCTCTTCGGCGCCGCGCCTGGGCGACGACACCGACGCGGTGCTCGATGAAATCGGCTTTTCAACTCAAGACATCGCCGCCCTGCGCGGCAGGAAGGTGGTCGCATGAATCGCAATGACACGCTCTGGAACGGCGCCGGGCGGCGCATTCACATGCAGGAGGTCGGCACGCGCGACGGCCTGCAGGTCGAAGAGGCCTTTGTTCCGACCGAGGACAAGATCGCACTGGTCAATACCCTGTCGCGTGCCGGCATGGCGAAGATCGAGGTGACTGCCTTCGTGTCGCCCAAGGCCATCCCGGCCTTGCGCGATGCCGAGATCGTGCTGCGCGAAATCGAGCGCCGGCCCGACGTGGTCTATAGCGCGCTGGTGCCCAACGTGCGCGGCGCCGAGCGCGCCATCGACGCGAACGCCGATGAGCTCAACCTCGTGATGTCGGCCAGCGAAACCCACAACCTCGCCAACCTGCGCATGACGCGCCAGCAGTCCTTCGCAGCGCTGTCGGAAGTCAACGCGCTGGCTCGGCAGGTCAAGGTGCCGGTCAACGTTTCGCTCTCGTGCTCGTTCGGTTGCCCGATGGAGGGAGATGTGCCCGTGGCCACCGTGCTCGACTGGTGCGCACGCTTCATCGAAGGCCTGGGCGCGCGCGGCGTCACACTCTGCGACACGACGGGGATGGCCTATCCGGGGCAGGTCGCCGCGCTCACGGCGGCCTTCCGCGATCGCTGGCCGGGCACGGAGCTCACGCTGCACTTCCACAACACGCGTGGCATGGGCCTGGCGAACGTCCTGGCGGCCATCGATGCCGGTGCCGACCGCTTCGACGCATCGCTCGGCGGCATCGGCGGCTGCCCTTACGCCCCCGGCGCGACCGGCAACGTCTGCAGCGAGGAGATCGTTCATGCGCTCGAATTGATGGGCTATCGCACCGGCGTCGATCTCGCGTTGCTGGTCGAAGCTTCACGGCGCCTGCCGCCGCTGATCGGCCACGACATTCCGAGCCAGATCGTCAAGGCAGGACGCCGGCTCGACCTGCACCCGGTGCCTGCCGACTTCGCCGCCATCCGTGAACGTGCGATGGCGCGCGCCATCTGAGATTTCCAACAACCGAGAGAGACAACCATGACATTTCACCAATCCCCATCCGCAACGCCATTCACACGCCGCACACTGGCCGTCTTGATCGCGGCGTCCGGCATGGTCGGCGCCGGGCTGGCCATCGCCCAGGACGGGCCGTATCCAAGCCGCCCGATCACGATGATCGTCCCCACCGCGCCCGGCGGCACGACGGACATCTCGGCGCGCATGCTTGCCGATCCGCTGGGCAAGGCGCTTGGCCAGTCGGTGATCGTCGACAACAAGGGCGGCGGCAACGGTGCGATTGCCGCGATCGCGGTGAAGCGTGCCGACCCGGGCGGCTACACGCTCCTGATGCAGTACTCGGGCTACCACGTGATCACGCCGCACGTGAGCCAGCAGAAGCCGCAATGGTCAGCGGAAGACTTTCGTCCCGTCGCCAACGTGCTGAGCGCGCCGCAAGTCATCGTGGTGCGCGAGGGCGTGCCCGTGAAGAACCTCGCCGAGTTGATCGCCTACGCCAAGGCCAACCCGGGCAAGTTGACCTATGCGTCGTCGGGCAATGGCTCGCTCCAGCATGTGACGGGTGCCATGCTCGAACAGCAGGCCGGCATCCAACTCACGCACGTGCCGTACAAGGGCACGGGTCCGGCGCTGCAAGACCTGCTCGGCGGCCAGGTCGACATGACCTTCGGCACGCCGCCGCCCTTCATGCAGCACATCCAGGCAGGCAAGCTCCGTGCGTTGGCGGTCACCGGCAAGACGCGTCTCACTTCGCTGTCCAACGTGCCGACCGCCGCCGAGGCCGGCATGCCCAAGCTCGACGCCACCTCATGGTTCGCCGTGTTCGCGCCGGCCAAGACGCCGCAGGCCGTGGTCGATCGCCTGAGCAGCGAGATCGCCAAGATCACGGCGACGCCGGCGTTCCAGCAGAAGGCGGCTGAACAGGGCGCCTCGGCCGACTACATGGACCCGAAGAAGCTCGGCGACTACAGCAAGGCCGAATTGGCGCGCTGGGGGGATGTGGTCAAGGCGGCGCGAATCCAGGCGGAATGAGCGCGGCCTGAGGGAGCGCAGGCGCGATGGGAAGGAAACGGCGAAACTCTTCACCGTGTTTCTTTCCAGTTCCCAGGAGCCGAGCCTTGTCATCCAAAGCCGCCCGCATCGCACTGTCGGCCTCAGCAGCCGCGCTTGGCAGCATCGCAACCTACTGGGCTCTGCTTGCCCTACGCCAGGGACACATCCTCTTCGACGCCCGCAAGCGGCACCCCGTCGTTCACCTGTCCGACGACTTTTCCACCTACTCCCACACCGTGCCGGGCGGGATGGTCCGCGGGTATGTCTATCACCCGCACGGCGAGGAGGCGCTACGGGACCTGTTCATCTATTTCGCGGGCCGGGGCGAGGACGTCCGCGCCACGGCCCAGGCGCTGCACTGGCTTCCGGAAGGCTTCGGATTCGCCGCGATCAACTACAGAGGTGTCGCCGACTCCCAAGGTCACCCTTCCGAGATCGCCTCCGTCAAGGACGCCAGCCAGTTTGCCAATCACCTGCGCCAGGCCTTGCCCAACGCGCGCCTGCACGTCGTCGGTCGTAGCCTGGGAACTGGCGTGGCCATCCAGCTCGTCGCGCGGCAGGAGTTCTCGAGCCTCCAGCTGGTCACGCCGTACGACTCGATGCTGGAAGTGGCGAAGAGGCGCTTTCCGCTGGTTCCGCTCTCCCTCCTGCTGCGGCACCAATTCAATTCCCTCGCTCATAGCCGGGAAGTCGCCGCGAAGACCCAGGTCCTGTTGGCCGAGTCGGACGACGTCGTGCTGCCGGAGCGATCGGAGAAGCTCATTGCAGCGTGGCCCACGCCCATCGCCGTGCAGACGATCCCTGGCTCCGACCACCACAGCATCATGGGTCTCGAGCCGACCTGGCTTCATCTCGTCGACTTCGCGTTGACATCGGTCCTGCCTGAGCCGAAGGCCGCATGACCGCCCGATCACCTTGAATTTTCCGCATGCGCCCGTAGATTCCGTCCTTGGCGAGCAACACCGACGGAGTACCCATGACCGAGACCGAATCGCTGCACATCGTGTGCCCGCACTGCCATACCACCAACCGCGTGCGCAAGGCGCAGCTCAGTAGCGCGCCGGATTGCGGCAACTGTCATCAGCCTCTGTTCACCGGTCGTTCGACCGCGCTGGACGAAGCCTCCTTCGATCGTCACGTCACACGCAACGAGCTTCCGGTGCTGGTCGATTTCTGGGCGCCCTGGTGCGGACCGTGCCGTCAGATGGCGCCGGGCTTCGAGCAGGCGGCGGCGCAACTGGAGCCCCATGTGCGGCTCGCGAAGGTCGACACCGAGGCGGTCCCGGCCCTCGGCGCGCGCTTCAATATCCGGAGCATCCCGACACTGGCGCTTTTCAAGGGCGGTCGGGAAGTGGCGCGTCAGGCCGGCGCGATGGGCGCCGCGGACATCGTCCGATGGGTCCAGGCGCACTCGCGATAGATCGACGGCCCGGGCGTTCGACTACGGGGTGGGCAGCGCGTCAGGATCGGCGCGCGAGTCGATCTTGAGCTGAAGAAAAGCCAGATCGAGCCAGGCGCCGAACTTGGTGCCGACCTCCTTCAGAAGACCGACCTCTTCGAAGCCGAGCTTCTTGTGCATCTCGATGGAGCCGGCATTCTTCGCGTCGATGCCCGCGACCAGCACATGCTTGCCGATGCGGCGGGCGCGATCGATCAGGGCGACCATCAGCGTCTTGCCGATGCCCGCCCCGCGGACGTCCTGGCGGACATACACGGAATGCTCCACCGTGTGGCGGTAGCCATCGAAAGCGCGCCAGTCTCCGAATGACGCATAGCCGGCGACGGCGCCACGGTCGTCGATCGCCACGAGCACCGGGTAGCCCGCCCGCTGCCGGTCCGCCAGCCAGGCCGCGCGGTTGGCCGCGTCGACAGTCTTTTCGTTCCAGATCGCGGTGGTGTGGAGCACCGCGTCGTTGTAGATGGCGACGATGCCATCGATGTCGCCCGCTTCCGCGTCACGTACCTGCATGGTCGCCTCCGGATGAGTGTTGCCAGACCCCGAATCGCAGATCATCGGTCGGGATTGCGCGCACCCTCGGGCCGAAGCTGCTGATGTTCGTGAGCGTCTCGTTGTGATGCCGGATCACCTGGATGGGAGACAGGTGCCGGTTGCCTTCGGTGGTGTGCGCGTCCTCGCGAGGACGACCGGGAAGCCCAGCGCCAGCGCCCTGCGCGTGGTGGTGTCCACACAGAATTCCGTGTGCATCCCGCAAATGACGAGATCCGTGATCGCGTGGTGGTTGAGCAAGCGCTCCAGCTCCGTGCGATGAAACGAGTCCGGCGTCGTCTTGCGGATGCGCAGGTCCGTCGGCTCGACATGGAGACCACGGGCAAGCTGCCACGCGTCCGTTTCGAACTCGAGGTAGCCCGACTTCGACTCGTGCTGGATGAACACCACCAGCGCACCTGCCGCACGCGCCTTGTCGGACACGCGATTAATCCGGCCGATGACCTGCTGTGACTCGAAGGCGTCATGCTCGCCTTCGCACAGGCCCTGTTGGACATCGATCACGAGCAATGCTGTCTTCTTCATGGCCCGGATTCTGACCGAGATGCTCCAGCGCGATTCGTTGGCTGAACCCAAGACCATCTGCCATGATGACGCGCTCAGGCGATGAACATCGTCGCACGGAAGGATCGATGAATGCACATCACCGCGCACCGCAGCCGTAGACCCACCCCGACCGCGAAATGGATGGCCGGCGTGTTCCTGGCGGCTCTGACGGCGATCCTTCACGCGCAACCCGTGCACTGGCGCGGCGAGTTCGTCTACTTCGCCGATTCCGCGCACTTCACCGATTGCGCCAGCGGCAAGCGGTGGCCCGTGGCGATGACAGGCGACTACCTCGCACTCGAACGGGCCTACCTGCACTGGCACAGCGCACCGACCGCACCCCTGCTCGTGAACTTCGATGGCCGGCTCGAAGTCCGGGAGCCGATGGAAGGTCCGGCCCGGGAGCACATGATCGTCGACCGGTTCGCGTCCGTGGAGCCCGGAAACACCTGCGCGATGGTTTCCACCGGCAAATTGAAGACGACGGCCGCCGAGGGCAAGCGCTTGATCCTCCTGCGCTAGCCTCCGCCTCAGGCCTGCACGCGCATCGACTGGCTCCTGCGCCACGCGGCCGGCGGCGCCCCGTACTCACGGCGGAAGGCCCGGCTGAAAGCCGTGTCGGTCTGGTAGCCGACGTCTTCTGCGATGCTCGCCAGCGGCGCGTTGCTGCGGCTCAGGAGATTGGCGGCCAGCAGCATGCGCCATTGCGTCAGGTACTGCATCGGCGAGCTGCCAACCAGCTGCTGGAACCGTTCGGCAAGCACCGACCGCGAGCTGCTCGCCGTGCGCGCGAGTTCGTCCAGCGTCCAGGCGTGCGCGGGATCCTTGTGCATCGCTTTCAAGGCGGCGCCGACGACGCGATCGCCCACGCCTGCGAGCCAGCCGGTTCGGCCTTCGCTCTGCTCGTTCATGTAGAGGCGCAGGACTTCGATGAAGAGCACTTCGGCCAGCTTGGACAGCACGCCAGCGCCGCCCGGCCGGGGTGAGCGCGCTTCGGCCAACGCGTAGCGAACCGAGGCTTCGAGCCAGGCACCCGCATTAGATCCGCGCACGTTGACCCTGACGAGTGAAGGAAGCCCAGTCAGCAGCATCCCCGCCAGCCGGGCATCGCAAGCCAGGTAACCGCACACCAGCCGCGTGGCGGGGCCGCCGCCACCGTAGTCCAACTGGCGCGGGCGGCGAGCGAGCACCCGGTCCAGCCGTCCGCCCGTCGCGGGCGGAAGGCCCGGCTGCGAAGTCATGCGATGCGCGTCGCCCTGCGGAAAGACGATGGCATCGCCCGCCACGAGGCGCACAGGCGGCTCGTTGGCCATCTCGACGTAGCACTCTCCCTCGGTGATCAGGTGAAAGATCACCACCCTTTCGGCGCCGGGTTCCAGCACGGGTGCGACCGTATCGGCACGCGGGGACTGGTAGCACCATGGCGCGGTGAACCGGGCGTTGATGAAGATGGCGCCCACCAGGCGCACGACGCGCAGGGTTTCCGACAAGGCATCCATGGCACGGCCCTCAGTCGGCGTCGACGTCGATGTGCAGGGCCACCGGCAGGGCATCCTGCACGGCGCAGGCCATCGGCGAGCTGCGGTAGCTTTCCTCGACCAGCGCTCGCAGCCGGTCGGCCGAAACGCCGCGGGCCGAGATCCGTACGTGCATCTGCATGTCGCAGGGTCCGGCGTACACCGGCGCGTCATCGGGGCCGGCCATGCCGAGCAGGCCGCGCAGGTCCGAGCGGCTGCTGGCGCGAACCTCGAGCGACGTGAGCTCGATCTCTTGGGCTGCGGCGGCCATCGCGATGCACGTGGCCGTGCAGGACGCCCAGCCCGCGCGCAGCATCCAGCCCGGCGAGACGCGGTCGCCGCTGCCGCCGAGTTCCGCGGGCATGTCGGTCTCGACCTGCGTGCCGTTCGCATGGCTGGAGACGACCCGCAGGCCGTCACTCCAGCGCGCCGTGGCCGGCGCGTCGTCGTGAAGGCCGGTTTCGGGACGCCGCTGCAGCACCGATTCCACGCGCTGCCATGCCGCCGCGATGTCTGCTGCTGCCATGGGTTGCTCTCCATACCGGGTGGATGCCTGCCATTCTGGGCTCGTCGGGCCTCCGCGCCAACGTGCGATACGACCTATGCCGGTTGGCTGGGCAGACGCTCGCGCAGCACCCGCGGACGATGGGACAGGCAAAGCCGACGCACAGTCAGGACACCGAGCCGTCTTGCGCGCGACAGTGCAACCTCATTCCACAAGGAGCCTTGAGAGATGAACGCACCCATTGATTTCAGCGCCGTGAAGACCCGCCAGATGGCGGCCTGGGCCAGCGGAGACTACGCCGTGATCGGCACCACGCTGCAACTCGTCGGCGAGCAGTTGGCGGAAGCCTGCGACATCCGCTGGGATGAGCGCGTGCTCGATGTCGCCGCCGGGAACGGCAATGCCACACTGGCAGCGGCACGCCGGGGCGCCCGCGTGACCTCGACGGACTACGTCGGCAGCCTGCTCGAACGCGGCGCCGAGCGCGCGAAGGCGGAACACCTGCTGGTGACATTCCTGGAAGCCGATGCGGAAGCCCTGCCCTTCGAGAAGGCGAGCTTCGACATCGTGCTGTCGACATTCGGCGTGATGTTTTCGCCGGATCAGGCCAAGGCCGCCGCCGAAATGGCGCGGGTGTGCCGCTCCGGCGGCCGGATCGGCCTGGCGAACTGGACGCCCGAGGGCTTTGTCGGTCAGATGTTCAAGACCCTGGGGCGCCACCTGCCGCCGCCGGCGGGGGTTCAGCCGCCTTCGCTGTGGGGCGTGGAATCGCACCTGCGTTCACTCTTCGGCGACGATGCGTCCGCCATCGCGGTGACACCGCGCCAGTTCAACTTCCGCTACCGCTCGGCGGCGCATTTCATCGAAGTGTTCCGCGACTGGTACGGGCCGGTCCACAAGGCCTTCGCGGCGCTGCCCGCCGACGGCGCAGCTGCGCTGGAGAAGGATCTGACCGACCTGCTGAACCGCATGAACCGCGCTGGCGCCGAATCGCTGGTGGTGCCCAGCGACTATCTCGAAGTGGTGGTCACGCGGCGCTGAGCCAGCCGGTGCGAGTCGGAATCGTCAACGTCCGCGATCGCGGAAGTAGGCCGGCGTCTGGCCGGTCCACTTCTTGAACGCCTTGCGGAAATTCGACACGTCGGAAAACCCGCTGCGCTCGGCGATCTCGTCAACCGACAGGTCCGTTCGTTCGAGGAATTCGATGGCAAGCCGCTCGCGGATGCCATCGATGATGGCCTGGTAGCTGGTGCCGGCGTCGACGAGGCGGCGGTGCAGCGTGCGCGTCGACAGATGCAGTTGCCCGGCCATCTGCTCTGCGCGCGGCAGGTCGTCCATCCGGTTGAGGCAAGCCTCCTTGATGGTCTTGACCAGCGCATGCTCCTGGCCGATGTCTTCCAGCATGCGGGCGCAGAAACTCGCGCACACGTCGGCCGTGATGGGATTGGCATTGGGCAGCGGCAGGTTCAGCAGCTCAGCGTCGAACTCCCATTGCATGACGCCCGCGTCGAACTCCACGGGGCAGAGCAACACCTCTTCGTAAAGCCGTGCGTATGACGGCGCCGGATAGGGCAGCAAGAGCCGTCGACTCTCGTAGGGGCGCTCGAGAACGCGGCAGAACAAGGCGTGGATCGAACTGAACCAGAACTCCGATGCGAGGGGCAGCAGCGGGCCCAGCGCCATGACGTCGTGCCCTTCGAAGATGGCCACCTCGCCCTCGACCCGAAAGCTCTTTTCGAGCACGGGGCCGACCAGCCGCACGTGCTGGATTCCGAAGGTGACGGCATCGGCCAGCGTCGCGCTGGTCAGGACCGCATAGCCGAAGACGCCGAAATCCGAGATGCGCTGGCGCCGCCCGGCGATCAGGCCGATCGCCGGTTCCGGGCTCAGGCGCATCACGTTGTCGAACAGCGCGATCTTCTGCCGATGGGAGATGCGCGCCTCCGGATCGGCGATGGCGCCCGAGGCGATGCCAGTTCCCTCGAAGATTGCGTCCACACCGACGCCGAGGGCCGCCAGCGCATCGACCAGCGCCGCCAGCCCCAGCATGCTGTGCGTCGGCGCATCCAGGTCGCTTCCGTAGCGACTCACGATGCGCGGCGCAGCCGGTTTGCTGGCGAGAGCTTCTTTGGACACGGTGATGAGGAACCGTCAGTGACGGATGTTTTGGCAGATTTTCACCCCAATGTGTCGAACTTGAACCTAGGCGTTGCTCAGGGGAAGCCCTAAATTCGAAGGCTAGGCGCGGCACTCCCCTCGGCGTTCCGCGAAAAACAAGGAGACACGTTTTGAACGACACCACAGACATGCGGCATGCAGCCGCGGCCGCCGCGAACGAACGCGTGCTGCGCATCTTTGCCGCGCAGCAAGCGGCTTTCAGCGAGCAGCCCTACCCCAGCGTCGATGAGCGGCAAGCGCGCCTCAAGGCGTTGAAGCGCCAGGTCCAGCGCCACCAGGACGTGCTGGCCGAGGCCATGAGCAGCGACTTCGGATACCGCTCGGAAGCCGAGTCGAAGATGCTCGACATGCTGGGTTCGATGCTGGAACTCAACCACGCCATCTCGCACGTGCGTCGCTGGATGAAGCGAAGCCGCCGCTCGACCGAACTGCTGTTCCTCAGCAACCGCGTCGAGGTGCGCTACCAACCCAAGGGCGTGGTCGGCGTCATCGTGCCGTGGAACTTCCCGATCTACCTGGCCCTGGGGCCACTCACGGCGGCGATCACCGCAGGCAACCGCGTGATGATCAAGATGCCCGAGGTCACGCCGGCGACGAACGCGGCGCTCAAGACCCTGCTGGCGGAAGTCTTCCCCGAGGACCTGGTGGCCGTCGTGGGCGAAGAACTCACCGACCCCAACGTCTTCACCTCGCTGCCCTTCAATCACATCGTGTTCACCGGTTCGCCGGCCGTGGGGCGCATCGTGATGCGCACCGCTGCGGACAACCTGACGCCGGTCACGCTCGAACTCGGTGGCAAGTCCCCGGCGGTGGTCACGCGCAACTACCCCGTCGGCGATGCGGCCACGCGGATCACGCACGGCAAGTCGGCCAACTGCGGGCAGATCTGCGTGTCGCCCGACTACGCGCTGGTGCCGCGCGAGCGCGTCGACGATTTCATCGCGGGCGTGCGGCGCACCTTTGATCGCTTCTACGGCAACCGCACGGACGGCAATGCGAACTACACCGCCGTCGTCAACGACCGGCAATTCCAGCGCGTGAAGTCGCTGCTGGACGACGCACGCGCCAAGGGCGCCAGGGTCGAGCCCTGCGCCCCCCTGCCGGCCGGCAAAGGACGTCAGATGCCCCTGCACATCGTGACGGGCATGACGCCCGACATGCGCGTGATGCAGGAGGAACTCTTCGGCCCCATCCTGCCCATCGTGCCGTACGACACCATGGACGAAGCCATTGCCTTCATCAACGAGCGCCCTCGCCCGCTGGCCCTGTACTGTTTCAGCCACGATGGCGGCGAGCGCGACCACTTGCTGCGCCGCACGCACTCGGGCGGCGTCGCAGTCAACGACTGGGGCTGGCAGGTGGTGAACCACGATGCGCCCTTCGGCGGCATCGGCAACTCGGGCATGGGCACCTATCACGGCGAGGAAGGCTTCCGTGAACTCTCGCATGCGAAGACTGTGTTCCAGCGCCAGCGCTTCTTCCCCATCGACCTCTTCTACCCGCCCTACGGAACGTTCGTCCAGCGACTTGCACTGAAGTTCTTCCTCCGCCATGGCGACCCCCAGCTTGCGGCACCACACGCCACCCCATCCAACTCCAAAGAGACAGCATGAGCATCGAGGAATTCGACTACGTCGTCGTGGGTGGCGGCTCGGCCGGCTGCGTCGTGGCGTCACGCCTGAGCGAGGACCCCCGGGTGACGGTCTGCCTGCTGGAAGCCGGCAGCGCGGACAGCAGCGTCTTCATCCACGCACCGGCCGGCGTCGTGGCCATGCTGCCGATTCCGTACAAGAACTGGGCGTTCAAGACCGTGCCGCAGAAAGGGCTCAACGGCCGCCGGGGCTACCAGCCGCGCGGCAAGGTGCTGGGCGGATCGAGTTCGACCAACGCGATGCTGTACGTCCGTGGAAACCGCTGGGACTACGACCACTGGGCCTCGCTCGGCAATCGGGGCTGGTCGTATGAAGACGTCCTGCCCTACTTCAAGCGCGCAGAGGCCAACGAGACCCACGGAAACTGCAGCTACCACGGCAGCAGCGGTCCGCTCAACGTCGCGGAGCTTCGCAGCCCCAGCGCGCTGAACAAGGCCTTTCTGGGAGCAGCGGCGATGAAGGGCGTGCCCAACGTGGCCGACTACAACGGCGCCGAGCAGTTCGGCTCCTTCATGTACCAGGTGACGCAGAAAAACGGCGAGCGCTGCAGCGCTGCCAAGGGTTACATCACGCCCCATCTCGCGCGCCCGAACCTGTGCGTGAAAACCAATGCGCTGAGCTCGCGCATCGATTTCGAAGGACGCCGCGCGTGCGGCGTCACCTACACGGCTGCCGGGGCCGAGAAGCAGGTTCGCGCGCGTCGCGAAGTGATCCTCTCCTCCGGCGCCTTCGGCTCGCCCCAGCTCCTGATGCTGTCGGGCATCGGCCCCGGCGCGGCGCTTCAGCGGATGGGCATTCCGGTGATCGGCGACCTGCAAGGCGTCGGCGAGAACCTGCAGGATCACATCGACCACGTGCAGAGCTATCGCGCGCGCAGCGATTCACCGACCGTCGGGCTGTCCCTGCGCGGCGGCCTGAAGGTGGCGCGCGCCATCCCGGAGTGGAAGAAGCATCGAACGGGCCTCGTCACGACCAATTACGCCGAATCGGGTGCGTTCGTGCGCTCGTCACCGAGCGTGAGCGTGCCGGACCTGCAAATGGTCTTCGTGGTGGCGTTGGTCGACGACCACAGCCGCAAGGTGCATCTCGGCCACGGCTACTCCTGCCACATCGAGGTGCTGCGCCCCCACAGCCGCGGCAACGTGAGACTGGCCAGCCGCGATCCGCGCGCGGCGCCGCTCATCGACCCGAAGTTCCTCGACGACCAGCGCGACCTCGACCTGCTGGTGAAGGGCGTGCAGCTTCAGATGGACATTCTGGAGGCGAGCCCCTTCGATCCCTACCGGGGCAAGATGCTCTACCCGGTCGATCGCAACGACTCCGCAGCCATTGCCGAGGACATCCGCAATCGCGCCGACACGCAATACCACCCTGTCGGCACCTGCAAGATGGGCGTGGCCAGCGATCCGGCCGCGGTGGTCGATGAGCGGCTTCGCGTGCACGGCGTCGAGGGTCTGCGCGTGGTCGACGCATCCATCATGCCGACCTTGTGCGGCGGCAACACCAACGCGCCGACCATCATGATCGGCGAGAAGGCGGCGGACATGATTCGCGCCGACATGCGGGCCTGATCGCACCCCCCGAGACCTTCGGGCCATCAGTCGGCGGGGGGCGTGTACCACCGGTCTTTCGGCACCAGGACCGGCTCGTCGGGCTGCGTCACGAAGTTGGGCGACATGATCTGCACGCCGTATTCATTGAAGACGTCCTGGATGTTGGCGTGCAGGGCCGAGAGCACGTCGAACTTGAACGCCCCGACGCGCATGAAGACGTTGAGCTCGTACTCCACGTAGAAGTCGAGCAGCCGTATCTGCCGCACGGTCGGCTCGGGCGTTTCGAGCAGGTCCGGCGTGCGCTTCGCGGCCATCTCGAGCATGGCGTGGACCTGGCGCCATGGCGCGTCGTAGCCGATCGTCACCGAACTGGACAGCGACACGCCGGGCGCCTTCCGCGTGTCGCTCTGGTTGACGATGCGCGTGGCGATGACCACCGAATTGGGCAGGGTGATTTCCTGGTCCAGACGAGTCCGGAGCTTGGTCGAGAGCGCGCCCAGGTCCACGACGTAGCCCTCCGCATCGCCGATCTGCACCCAGTCGCCCGCGCGCAGGGCACGCGAGTAAATCAGCACGAAGCCCGCCATGATCTGGGAAACCAGGCCCGAGGAACCCAAGGTCACCAGCACGCCGAAGAAGACACTGATGCCCTTGAACGCGTCCGAATGAGACCCGGGAACGAACGGGTACGCGACCACCAACGCGAAGACCCATACGAACACCGCGCTCACCCGGCGCGTAGCGCCGATGGTGTCGGCCTGCAGTGCAGCCGACGTGACACCCCGCACCCTCGCCGCCTCGAACATCGCATGCAGGCCTCGCACGCTCCAGTGAGCGAGCAGGAAGATGAGGCCGACCGTCGCGAGATCGGGAAGCGCATGCAGCACGTTGACCAGCATCCGGCCCACCAGCCGGACCATGGAACTGCCCAGCGTCTCGCCCCAGGGCTGGGTGTAGGGGAAGCGGGCCAGCGCAAAGGCAAGCCAGATGTAGACCGCCACCAGCGCGAACGCGACCTTGATCCAGTGGATCACGTGGACGAGCATCGACACGAGAATCCGCCGCCAGTCGAGCAAGGGGCGATGCGCTACACGCTCGCGGAACTCCAGCGTCCGCGCGGCGACCGCGTGCGCAAGGCGCTGTAGCGCGACGATCACCAGCACGAGGATGAAGGTCGCGAGGGCCGTCCACGCGACGGAGACGCCGAACTGCCGTGCGCTCCCCTGCTCCCAACGTGCCAGGAGCGCCTCGTGCAGCCGCCGAGCCGCGTTCGCCGTGACCTGTTGGAGGGGCGGGTCGCCGGGCTCCAGGTCACCGGGGAACAAAGAGAACAGGGCTTCGCCTTCGAGCATCACTGCATAGCCCTGCGCGCCTTCGTGGGTGAAACTCGAGACGTCCACCGGTGACCTGAGCCGGGCTGCCGGCAGATCGCCGATTCGTTCCGCCGCGCGGGCCGCCCGCTGCTGCGGCGTCAACCCGAACGCCGGCGCGCGGAACACGAACACGGGGCGATTCGCCACGGCCAGCGGTGCGCCGGGCGCATGGTCTTCCTGGGAATGCGCGGCATCGCCGATCAGCATCAGCACGACTGCAACGGTCCACAGAACGAGGAACCGCCCCAGGCTTTCGGCCAGTCGAGGAACGCTCACGTGTGTTGCTTTCGTGAAACGCCCGATGATGCACATCCGCCACGGCCGCGCAAGTGCACTTTGGTGATGGTGAAGCCCCTCCTGAAGAGGACGCGGCTTCCGGCCGGATCCGCAGCCGCTAGTTGATGACGACCGAGAGTGTCGTGCCAAGGCGGCATGCGAACCGTCTAGCCGCAGCGGCCGGCCACGAGCATCCTTCGCTCGCCCGTCAGGAGGCGTCAGTACACGCCAAGCGCCAGCCCCGCCGCCAGCGCAGCGCCCAGCTCCCGGCACTGCGCGAGGTCTTCGGCTCCAATCTTCTTGGGCTGGGCGATGGCCTCGGGCGTCTGCGCATGGGTACACACGATCAATGCCGGCGCGATGCTGCGCAGTCGCCAGCCGGTGGCGATGCGGTCGATCTGCCGCACGGCGTTCTGGCCGTCACTGCCGGCGCAGACCAGCGTGGCGTAGGGCCGGCCGTTCACGCGGTCGAGTGCAGCGTAGTAGCAGCGGTCGAAGAAGTCCTTCATCAGTCCGGACATCGCGGCGAGGTTTTCGGGCGTGGCGAACATGTAGCCGTCGGCACCCAACACATCGTCGGGCTGTGTCTCCGGCGCGCGCAGCAGACGCACGCGCACGCCGGGTTCGTCGCGCGCGCCTTCGACGGCGGCCTGTGCCATCTGCTCAGTGCCGCCGGTCATCGTGTGATAGACCACGAGCAGCGTCTTGGGAGTCATGCCGCCCAGCATAGCGGCCTTGCCGGGTCTGCGGCGAGTTCAGGCTCCGCAGGAGCCCGGCCGCAGTTCGACTCAGCGCTCGAGTGAGTGACAGCGCCCAACTGAAATATCTCCACGAGATTCGGACTCGTCTGATGGTCCATCGACTCTTGCGATGGCCCAATATGGATCGTCAATAGGAGCAGAGACTGCTCACTATCCGTGATCGCCGTTCAGCTCCCCCGTAAGGCAATCGCCGCTACGGCCTGCAGGACTTAACTTTTCCGCCAATGGCCCAAGGAAACCTGAACGGGTTCCGGCCGCATCAACCATTTATCGGTTTTACTTCCATGTCTCCTCCCTTATTGAGGTGGGTGGGCGCTCAGACGCCATTTTTTCTCGTTCTTCTCGATTGCATCTGCGCCGTGTTCACCAGCAGCTCGGTCTCCAGGATCCTGCATCGTGAGCTGCGCCGGCGCCGACGGCGCGAGGCCGCCTTGGACCACTATGTCCGCGCGATGGAGGATTTTCCGGAACTCGCCGCAAGGTGATGACTCGGCCCCTCTCATCAGTCGCAACTCAAAACTCGCCGATGCCAAGCAAGCATCGTTGCCACGTTTGCTCACTGGGTAAGACCAAGGCCGGCCCTCAGCCGCAGTCGACGAGCCTACTCGTCACACATGAATATTCAAGAAACCATGGAACACAGTACTTTCAAGAAGCTATCGGCTGAATTCATCGGCACGTTCTGGCTCGTTTTCGGCGGTTGCGGCAGTGCCGTGCTGGCAGCCGCCTTCCCTGGCCTGGGCATCGGATTCGTCGGCGTCTCGCTGGCCTTTGGCCTCACGGTGCTCACCGGCGCCTACGCGCTCGGCCCGATCTCGGGCGGCCACTTCAATCCTGCGGTGTCGATCGGTCTCGTGGTGGGCGGGCGCTTCCGTGCCGCCGAACTGCCTGCCTATGTCATCGCCCAGGTGCTCGGCGCCATCGCTGCCGCCTTCCTGCTCTACGTGATCGCCACCGGCAAGGCTGGCGCCGAAATCGGCGGATTCGCGACCAACGGATACGGCCAGCACTCGCCCGGCGGCTACAGCCTGATGACTGCGTTGCTGATCGAGGTCGTGCTGACAGCGGTCTTCCTGATCGTCATTCTGGGAGCCACCTCCAGCGGCAGCGCCGCCGGCTTCGGCGGCCTCGCGATCGGCCTCTGCTTGACGTTGATCCACCTGATCTCAATTCCCGTGACCAACACTTCGGTCAACCCGGCGCGCAGCACCGGACCAGCGCTCTTCGGTCCCTCCATCGCGATGGACCAGCTGTGGCTGTTCTGGGTGGCGCCAATTGCGGGCGCAATCATTGGCGCGCTGATCTACAAGCTGCTGCTGGCGCCGCCACCTGCCGCCGAGGCAAGCGTCGCCTCGCCGGCGTTCGACTCGGCACGCTGAACACCAGAGCCGACGTGCCCGGATGACGCTGACGCCGGACGTGTCGCCTCACGGATTTACCTGACTGCAACATCTTCCTCTTCGTCTCGAAAATGTTCAGTCAGACTTCCAAGGAATTCAGCCGTGCTCGCGTCGACTTCGAATTCGTAAATGTCGCCGGCAAGCGGCGTGAACTCAAACCGGCAATGACTGTCCATGAGGCATTCAGCGATGAACTGAGCCGATGCGAAACTCTTGATTTCGATCGAAGCGAAGGAAAGGTGGACCTTGATCTCTGCTGAGGCATTGATCTTTCGGGACTCATCTGCGTACTGGTTCATAGGCCCAATCTCAATTGACGAAAACGGCTTGAGAACGAACCCATCGGTGTCAGTCGATGACCTTGCTGAGTTCACCCTCGCGCAACCCTGATTCCGGGCGCCTTCAACAGCACGTCGGACCTGTTGGCCCGCCTGCTTTGTGGGACGAGTCTCCCAAGGGCGGAGGCGGCGCGTCTATAAGAGAAATCCGCAGCTGAAGGTCGATTTGTCCCAACCTGCCTACTGAGCCGCCAGACATCAGCGTGCTTCGACGGCGCGGAAGATTCAATCAATTTCCCAGAAGGATCCGATGGAGCACAGTAACGGCCGCGACGATACTGCGATTCTTGGCGGCTTTGGAATCCGAAGCCTTCTGCTGCTGGCGCCTGCATTGAGCCTTTCTGGCCAGCGCCTGCAGATCTAACCTCCTCGTTTTCGAGGTGATTTTTCTTCGGCGAGCGACTCTGGACACGAGTCCCGTCGCCGAGCTCCACCTGAGATGTCGGTCATGAAGATCCATCTGAAACTCAATGGCAAGGTGATCTCGGCCACCTTGGCGGCCAACAAGGCGGCGCAGGAATTCGCTGCCATTCTGCCGCTGACGATAACGATGCACGATCTTTTCAAGAGAGAGAAGTTCGGCCCCCTCCCCCGAGCCATCTCGGGCAGGGGCACGCGCACGCACGCCTACGAGGTTGGCGACATCATCTGCTGGACTCCCGGCCCCGACGTGGCGATCTTCTATCGTCAAGACGGGCAGACGATCCGCGGGGCGATGCACGTGATTGGAAAGCTCGATTTCGGATCAGAGGAATTCGATGTGCCCGGCCCGCTGGAGGTGACCATCGAAGCGACGGCAACTACTGCGTGGGTTGATGCCCTGAGTCCCACTAACCTCGGCACGCATGCGGCGGGAGGCCGGATCAGCTGACGAGACCCTGAGTCCGCGCAAAATCCACCAACTCCACCAGGGTGGAGATGCCGAGCTTCTCGAAGATCCGCACCTTGTAAGTGCTCACCGTCTTGTTGCTGATCAGCAGCTTGTCGGCGATTTCCTTGTTGCTCATGCCTCGCGCCAGGTCCTGCAGCACTGCCAGTTCCCGGTCCGACAGGCTCTTGATCATTGCATCGGCACCCATGCTCGTCGGACCGGTCAACGAGACCAGCGCCGAACTGGGAAACACGCTGTAGCCCGCGATCACGGACTGCGCCGCCTCCACCAACTTGTGCATGTCCGCGGACTTGCTCAGGAAGCCGTTGGCGCCGGACTGCATGGCACGCGTCGCAAAAATCGCCTCCTGCTGACCCGACAACACCAGCAACTTGGTGCCCAGACCACTGGCCTTGAGCCGATCGACCAATTCCAGGCCGCTCATTTGAGGAAGATCCAGATCGAGAATCACGAGGGCGGGCACGTGCTCGCGAATCATTTCCAAGGCGGCAGGACCGCTGTCTGCCTCGCCGACCACCTCGAAGCGTCCGCTGGACTCCAGTGCCGCACGCACCGCCAGTCGAATGGCGGGGTGATCGTCGACGATGACGACTGAATGCATGGATTCCCTCCTGGCAAAAGCACCGGACTGAAAGATCGGCCTTGCGCGCCGATGAGCGCTTGGGACCGATCAGTCTTGATTCATTCTAGGGTGCTTTCCGGTGCCATCGAAAGGTCGATCACTAGAGGCGATTCCCAACAGGCGTTCGGGCTGCCGGAACATCGTGGTCTCAGGCTTCGCTCTCGATCTCAAGGTGGTCCGACTTCCTGCATCGGCATTGCCCCAAGGAGGCCGAGGACATCTCTGTCGCCGCCCAATTTCTACTTCAATTGCCTCGGCAAGTCAGGCCGAATGCATTCACGTACGAACCTGAGCGGCCAAAGATGCCATAGCCGGGACGGCCCGACGCGCAAACGACGTTGGCATTGGCTCCGCCGCCGTTACCGCCCGCGGATGCCAGCGTCGTCACGTTGCCGGCCACTTGGCCAGCACTGGACAGCGGTTGGCACAGCGGTGCGACCCTGTCCATATAGAGCCCGCTTCGACTTGCAAACCCGCTGACGGCTTCTCCCGTGGGGCAGAGCTGCGTCATGGCGTCTCCACCGGTGCCGCCAACGGCTCCGCGAGCGACGACATCAGAGATCCACTTTCCTTCCGCGTCGGCCTTGACGCAAAGCGGGCTCACCCGATTGATGTAGCTTCCCGAGCGGCCGCTGATGCCGACCAGGACTTCATCGCTCTGGCAGGAGAGGTCGAAGGCGGCGCCGCCGCTTCCTCCCTGGGCGATCGTGTTCGACGTCTTGAAGAATGGATAGGCGTTCGCTTTGTCGTCGCTGCGGCACAGCAGGCCGACCGCGTCGATATAGCGGCCGGAGTTGCCATAGAGCGCTCGGGCCACGCCGTTGAAGCTGCACATGCGCGGCGCGCGAGCGCCTCCGCCGGTTCCGCCGACCGCAGCCAACTGGGTCGGTGCGCCGGAAGTGCGCTGAATGCTCGCGAGCGGACCGCAAGACAGCTGCAGGTTGTCGACATAGCTACCCGAACGCCCGGACATGCCGACGACGCCATAGTTGCGAGGACATGTCCTGGCGTAGTCGGTTCCGCCCGTGCCGCCGGTGGTACTTCCATTCGATGGCTCACCGATCCAGCGACCGGCGGCGTCGACGCGCACGCATTGAGCGCCAATCCGATCGACCGCGGATCCGGCGCCGCCGTAGACGCCGACAAGCGCCTCGTCAGTGCCGCATTCGAGCTTGAATGTGCCACCGCCACCGCCGCCGATGGTGCCGGTCCAGTCCACGCCGATGGCCTCGGGTTTCCCTTCGGCGATCTGGACGATCTTGGCGATGGAAGGTACGCGGTTGGCGTCGAGCACGAACAGCATGTAGTAGCCGGGCGGCAGGGTGGCGCCATTGGCCGGCAACTGCGCCGTGATGGTGTTGCCGGTCTGCTGATGCGCCAGCACCATGCGCCGCTGATCGAAGTTCAACGAGTGCGTCACCGAACCGGTCCGGATCAGGACCACCTGGGAAATCGTGCTTGGGCTCGAGACGCCGATCGACATCGTTTCGCCCGGCGTGCCGTTCTCGGGCGCGGCGGTGATCTGCGGCCGTGGCGCCGGCTGTCCGCTGCTGGTGAACAGGTAGGGCGGCATGTAGCGCTCGGCATTGGTGTTGATCAGCGGGCCAGGTGCGCCGCCTCCGGCGACCAGGACCGATGCATCAGGCAGAAGCAGGGCGGTGGAATGGTAGAGGCGCGCGTGCGTTCCGCTGGCACCCTGCGTCCACTGGCCCGTGGAGGGATTCCAGAGTTCGGCGGTGTTGTTGACGCCGACGAGCTGGTTGTCGGTGGCGCTGCCGCCCGTCATCAAGACCTGCCCATTCGGAAGAACCGTGGAAGTCCCCCAGAAGCGGTTGGTCGAGGTCCGGGCAGTCTCGGCGAACTGAGGAGCAGCCTGGTTGATCGAGATCTTCGCCACGCGATTGGTATTTCCGCCGACCTGGAGAATCTGGCCCGGCGCGTACATGACGGCGCTGGAGCCCGTGCCCATGTAGTCCGACGAGAAGTTCGTGAGGCGCTGCATGTACCCGCCGTCGCGCGGATCGATCAAATAGATGCGGCCGCTGACGTCAAAGCCGAAGATGCGGTTGTCCGGTGCGACGAAATTGCGTGGGTACCAGTAGCTGAACTGATTGGTTTCCGCGGAGTTCAGGAGGGTGAAGGTGCCCTCCTTCTCGCGAACCTCGGGCCGGTCCGTGCCGCCGCTGCCGCCCATGATGAACGTGCGCGAGTCGGCCATGATCGTCACCGAGCCATACCAGCGGGCGCGGTTCATGTTGGGGCCCTGGCGCAGCGAGTTCGTGCGGCCGGACAGGATGACCGAGTTGTTGTTGCCCGTATTGGTCGTCCTGCCGTTGACGAAGTTGTCGCCGCCGGCAAGAAAGAGTTCACCTATGCCCGGCAGCAGGGTCTGGGCATTGCAGAAGAGGTCGGTGCTCGTGGTGTTGGGGAGCGTCATGTGCCCGCTGTCGAGGCTTGCCGCATCCGAGTCCCAGATGTCATAGATGAACCTGCCGGTCTGCTGACCATCGGCGTTGGTGCCGTAGGTTGCGACACGGCCGTCAGGCAGCAGCGCTGCGTGTATGGCAATCAAAGGCCATTTCTGTGGGGCCGACCAAGCTCCGATCGTGTTTGCTTCCGGGCTGAAAATGGGGGCGTCGACCATCGATGATCGCCCCTGTATTTGGCGAGCACTCGGCGCCACTGCCGGTTCAACTGGCGCGGCCGACAAGGTTTGAGAAACCCAGGCTGAGACTTTGTCGTAAAGCTCAGACGCCGCAGTCGACTCCGGTGGCGCCACGTTGGTTGTCACGCCGTCCGATACGTCAGTTGTCGTCTCAGCCGCTTTTGAATCGCTCTCGGCGGTGGAGGGACTGGAACCGGCTCCAGGAGTGGAGGCGGGAATGGCACTAGGAGCATCACCGCCACCGCAGGCGGACAGAAGCGAAGCGAGCAAAGTGGCTGAGGCGATGGCGCAAACGTGGCGCGGAAATCTTGGCATGAGTCGTTGTATTTGCGGAAATAGCGAGGGACCGGCAGCGCGTACAGACCCGAAACGACCTCGAGCGCGAGATGCACCCGGCGTCCGGGGGGCGAACAACCCTAGGTGAAGAAGTGCTGGATTCGGAAAGAGAGCGCAGTGCTGCCGTCAAAGGCATCAAGCCCTGGAGAAGCTCGAAAGTTTGACGCGCGGTGCACTACGCGTCTGTCGGGACCGTCAGACAACCCAATGTGAAAGTTCTCAAAACGTGACCGTGAGCGACCTCTATTCGACGACCGCTATGAAGTGAAGGTCGGTCTCAACGCCGACCTGCGCCAGGCGACAAAGCCGAATGAAAAACGCCGTGCGATGAAATCCCCATCGCACGGCGTTTCGCCTTGAAGGATCGCGCAAGGCGCGTTGCTTACTCTCCGATCACATCGACCTCGACACGGCGGTTGGGCTGCAGGCAACTCACCAACGCGGGCGACTGGCGAGCACCCGCGCAGTCGACGAGCGGCTGGCTCTGGCCAGCCCCCACGGCGCGGATCACGCCGCCCTCGATGCCGCCTTGCACCAACAGTTGGCGAATCGTCTCGGCGCGTTGCTGAGACAAGGCCTCGTTGCGAGCCGGCGAGCCCAGGCGGTCGGCGTGGCCCGTGACCACGATCGACTTGATCGACTTCACTTCGCGCTGAATGTCCGTCGCGAGCGCCTGGACCTTGCGTCGGCCTTCGGGCTGCAAGTCCGCCAGCGAGCCGCCGCCGAAGCGGAACAGGCCGTCGGCTCCCAGTGCAATCCGCCTTGCGGGTTGCGGCGCCGCAGCCGGCGCCGGGGCCGGAGCCACCGCGACGACCGGCTTGGGCGGCGCCGGCGGCACCAGGTAGGCCGCGCAGGCCGGGTCCTTCCAGTGGGAGCTCTTGACGTTGTAGTTGTCGTCGAAGAGCACCTTGTACTGGCAAGAGACGAACTCATTGCCCTTGCCCGTGCGGAAGTTGAAGAGATAGTCCCACTCCTTGACGGCAAACATGCCTTCCGAGAAATGAGGCCGCCCCAACAGGTTGTACAGCTGGTCCTTGCTGACACCCGGCGCGACCTGGCGCAGGTTGTCGACGTTGACGAACGTGCCGCCCTCCAGCCACGCGCTGGTCACCGCGGGGAAGGTGACGCTGTCGTTTGCCGGCTCCGCGCCGTAGGCGTGCCCCGCGAGGAGCACCACGGCGGTCGCAACGGCCATCAGTTTCGATTGCAGTTTCATGACGAATCCTTAGTTTCTTTTCGATTTACCAGTGGAAGCCGACGCCGCCTGCCACACCGACCTTGCCGCGGGTGTTGGCCGTGCCGCTGAGCTTCACGATCCAGCGGCCGTTGTCAGACAGCTTGGAGACCCCGACCGCGAGTGCGGCCTCGCCCTGGTAGGCAGCAACGCCGGCCGCCGCCATGCTCTTGCCCGGAATGGTCGCTTGCGGCATGCCCGCCATCGCCATCGCACCCGCGGTTCCCGCATTGGCATCCTTGTTGACGGTCTCGACGCGCTCGCTCAGACCCTGCATCTGCTTGTTGATGCCAGCCACAGCGTTGTCCAACTGACCCACGGTCGCAGCGTCGTTCGGTGCGGTGCCATCGGCCACGTTGTGGATCTGCGTGCCGTCATCACCCTTCAGCGTGATGTCGCTGCCGTCCCCCGGCTTCTGGGTGCCATCGGGATTCGTCTTTGTGTCGTACTGGATCGAGTTATCGATCTTCTTGTTCAGACCATCCGCCACGCTGTACAGCTGGCTGCCGTTCACCGCATCGGTGCTGTCGGCCGTGATCCGGCCTGCAGCCACGTTGGTGATCTGGCGCTCGGCGCCCTCCGAACCCACGCTCACCACACCCGTCGGCTTGCTGCCGGCGAAGCCGCCGTAGTTCATGTTGCCGACCTGGGCGTTGTTCACCGGAGTGGCGGCCTTGTTGGCCACCGAACCGGCGCCCAGCGCCACCGAGTTGGCCACCGAGGCGCTCGAGCCGGCGCCCATGGCCATGCTCTTGTCTCCGCTGGCCACTGCCTCCACGCCGACGGCCACCGCGTCCTGACCCGTCGCGGACGAGTCGTTGCCAGTCGAGTTGGCGTGGAAGTACTTGATGCCACCACCGTTGCTGATGTTGTTGATCTGGTCGCCCAGGTTCTTCACATCTCCCTCGACGTTCGTCACGCGGTTGTCGAGCGCATTGAGCTGCGACATGTTCACAGCATCTGAGTCGTTCACACCGTTTGCGACGTTCGTGATGGTGGTCGGAGAACCGCCCTTGTTCAGCGTGACCGAGGTGTGCGTGCTGTTGTCGTACATCACGGCGTCCTGGGTGCTCTCTTTCACGGTGTCCTTGAGCTGGCCCACGTTCACCGCATCGGTCGGGTCCGTGCCCGTTCCCACGTTTGTGATCTTGCTGCCGCCAGCATTGATGCCGTTGATCGTAATGCTGGGGCCATTGAAGATCGTCAGGCCGTTCTGGTTCAGCACCGTGTTGCCCATCGTCACGCTGTTGACGTTGATGTCCTTGGCCAGGTCGAAGGTGACGTCGTCGCTGTCAGCCTTCTTGCTTACCACGACGTTGCCGTCGGTGTTCTTCAGATCGACCGTCTCGCCCGGGGCCACGTTGGTGCTGTTGGCGCCCTGCGCGCTGATGTTCCAGCCCTTGTTGGCAATCGTGCTGACCTCGGTGACCGACTGGTCGACGTACTGCTTGTTGACGATGTGGGTGTCTTGCGTGATCGGACCGTCGTAGTGCGCCTCGTTGTTGACC
>NZ_JASZYR010000014.1 GCF_030316855.1 Variovorax sp. J22P240 | reverse complement strand
GGCGTCGCTGTGAAGGTCTGGGGTCTGCCAGCAGGGCTGGGTGTGCTGCGTGCGACACGCGTGGAGCAACACTCCCTCGAAACGCCAATCCTTTCCGGCACGGTGCAAAACGTGGCGCCCGGGAGATTCACGATCGGGGGACTGACCATCGACACCAGGGCAGCGACAACCGAAGCGGGCGCTCTGACCTCGGGTGTCAATGTGCGAGTTCGCGCAGACTCGCAGCCTTCGTCTGGGCTGCTAAAAGCCAAGTTGGTTGAGCTTTGGTACCCGTTGTCGCTCACCAACGGCGCGCGACGGCAACTCGGCGGGGTGGTGACGGACTATGCGGGGGCAAACTTCTTCCGCGTCCTCGGCATTCCGGTGGATGCTTCTTCGGCCAAGGTCTCGGGTGGAGCGTTGTCCTCGCTTGGCAATGGTGTGGAGGTTGACGTTGCGGGGACCGTTTCCAACGGAATCCTGCTGGTCACCAAGATCAAGGTCAAGAAGGCACCGGGGAGCGGCGGCAACAGCGACGCGTTCCAGGTGATCGGTTCCATTGGCGCATTCAAGTCGTCTTCGGACTTCAAGGTGAAGGGACAGGCCGTGGACGCAACTCAGGCAGAGTTCACCAATGGGACCGAAGCGAACCTGCGCAACGGAACTAAGGTGACGATCACAGGCGCTCGAATCGCCAACGATGTCTTGGCGGCGACGCACGTCGTCTTCGATTGAGGGGCATCGTCGCTTGGGTGTCGGCCATGACGGGCGCTGCCGCATTCAGGAGGCTGTGCCGCCCATAGGCGTCCGAAACGACTCTTCGCCGATTAGCAGTTCATTTGTGGCGAACGGGTTTTGCGCCGCGCCCGGAGCGTGCCGTGTCATAGCTTTCGAAGGTACTCTCGCACCTTCTCCGCCGAGTCGCCCACCGCGGCCACAGCCTCCTTCAACTGCTGTTCGGCCACGTCTGCCATCGTTCTCGCCACGAGAGATTGGCTGACGCGGCTGATCCAGCCCAGGGCCTGAAGATGCTCAACCCATGGCAGACGATTCGCATAAGGCACATCGGCGCGACACAGGGCCGCTTCGTCAAGCTCGGTACGACCGTGGACATTTCGAAGCAGTCGTCTGGTCATGCCTTCTATCCCGATGATTTGGAGGGTGCTGCTGGCGGGGCCGCGTTCTCGACCGCGGCGTCTTCGAAGTAGGTGTAGATCCCGACCCGGATGCGCCCCGAAGCCGTCTTGTCCGCGGCCTCGTACGCGCGTCTCATCTCGCGCGTGAGCTCGTCATGAAGGCCGCCCCAGCGTTCGCGAGCGAGTTGATGAATGCGCTCGCATTCCTCGAGCGAGATGCCGGCCGCGAACACCGATCGCTCGAGCAGGGGAGGCCTCTCGCCAATGGTGTTCGCCACGCCCGCCAACAGGTGATCACGCGAGTTGTCGCCGAGGAACGAGAGCATCCCTTTCAGGTCGCTCGCCGGCACGAAGCCGGCGACGGCGAGTTGGGTCGTGCCATTGCGCTCTGTCGCCATGTGGAGACGCACCAGTTCATCAAGAATGACCCGGTGGTGCACGTTGCCTCGGCTGGCGCGCCGCGCGACGCTCTCGAAGGACGGCACCGATTCGTCCTCGGACACGATGGGCAGCGAGCGGTGGGCTGGGTTGTCCGAGAACATCTGAAGCCACAACGTCAAGGTTTTGGCCTCCGCCGACATCTCCGTTTGGGGCAATGAAGCCACCTCTTCACGCACCATCGTCGTCACGGCCTTGCGGTTCAGGCCGGTGGTCACCGACAACTGGCTGATATTGGGCGCGGTGCCTTTGTCGACCCACGCGCGACGTGCTTCGTCGACCAGGATGTCGCGGAGCACTTCCTCCAGCTGCGCATGCTTGACGCCAAAGGCAAGGGCGAGCCGGACCAATGGACGCAGCACGCGCGCGCAGGCCTCGGTGACCCACGCGAGCTGCCCTTCTCTGCCCCGCGCCATGCGTTGCCGCACTGCGCCGAGGGCCGGATCATGCTTGGCGTTCTTCGATCCAGTGTGTTTCGGGGCCATGGAGTCTGTTGGCGAACTCTGTGGCCTGGGCCAGCTTCGCGCGGTTGTGTGGAAGGTCCGGAATCCACAAGCTGAGTCGATCGTCCGATGTTGAATCATGAACGATTTCTGAACGGCGCAACCGGATCTCGATAAGTACTCGCAAGGCCTTGCTCACCGCGAAGCTCCTGACTTGATGGCGGCGATGTTAACCACCGGTTACCAGTGGGACAGCCACATCAGACGCTGTCTTACATCCCGTTGGCGATCACTATAAGACAAGAGTACTACCGATGTGAAAGTTTCACATTTATCTTCTCTTGGGAGACTTCGATGGCAATACCCGCGCTGCAGAGCACGAACGCAGTTATTCGACGAGCGAGGTCTTTTGGGATTCTCGGACTCCGGCGGAGGTACACGGCGCCGCGAGTGCCGCTTCCCCCGCGGTCAATGAGCGCCCGAAACGCTTGGGTTGCAGCAGTGCATGCGAGATGTGTGAACACGCGGGCCGTCGGCAGGGCTCGGGTCCTGTGGCCTTGCATCGGCGTGCCGACTTCGTTGAATCGTACGGCTCTGCTCATTCAGGCAGAGCGTCTATGAACGCCGCCATCCGCGAAGCCGGGGGCACGCAGCGGGCTGTCGCTTTCGGAAGCCTCGTCGATCTGGCGAGGCTGCAGGTGGGTAGACCTTCCGCGCAAATCTGCGATGCCTGCAACACCATCAACATGGGGTCGGCGCACTCTTGCAAGTGCTGCTCGTACAAGCTGCCGGCGTTCTGTGCGCCCACCAAGGACAACACGAAAGGCGAGCGCGGCACGCTGCTGCCCTGGCACTCGCTGGTCAAGCCGGACCGGGCGTCCGCGATGGACTTCGTGGCCTTCGCGGTGGTGATCAATTTGCTGGTGCTGATCACCGCATCCATACCGATCCACTGAGTTGCCGCCCGCGGGGAATCGCCATGACGAAGTTCTGCGAGTCATGCCACACAGCCAACAGGGACCGAGCACGGTACTGCCGGGGCTGCGCAGGCAGGTTCAGTGGAATTCGCACGGCAGCGAATGTCCCCGCGGGGTCCTTTTCTGAAGAAAGGGCACCGAGAGCCGCCGCGAGGGTGCCCAGGGTTGCGCTGCCCGTTGCGTTGGCGGCGGCCGCGCACATGCCGGCGCCGGTGGCGAACAATCTGTTCGTCGTATCGCGCAGCACCGAGAGGGGGGAGCTCGCCAGGCAGCAGGTCTTCCCTGGCGGCCTCGACGTGCCGGTCGTGCTGTTGCTGATGGCCGTCTTCCTGTCGATTGCCGCCTTCGTGTTCTGGTACTGGAACCGCACGGTCGAGCGCAGCCCGGCTCCAACTCGCGAGGCGGCAGCGATCCATTGGCGACAGGCTGATTCGCCGGGGGCGTCGCGTCCGGAGCCGGTGCCGGACACACGGCCACCGGTCGCCTCAGTCGCGCCAGTCGCGGTCGCACCGATCGTCAAACAGCCCGTGGAGCCGGCATCTCCGCCGCAGGAGCCGCGGCCTCAAGCGCAGGCCGTAGCGTCTTCGCCCGCCGATCCGGCGGTCGCGGCGTCGGAAACGAAAGCCCCCCAGGCCGAACAGCTGTTGAATGCACCACAAGCCGAGGCGTCACGAATTCCGGATGCACAGCCTCCGCAAGCACCGACCCGGCAAGCGATGGCAGAACCCCATCGGGCTCGCGCCGCGACGCGTGACAGGATCGCGGCGAGGACCGTCGCCGTGCCACGCGCCATCTCGCTCAGCCGCCAAAAGGCAATGCAGCCCGTCGTCGCCGATGTCCGGTCCGCCATCCGGACGGAACAGCCGCGCGTCGAGAGCTCTGCACCGGTAGTGCGCTCGACCGCGCCGGTCCAGCGCGGCGCAACTCGCACGGCGGCCAGTATGACGCGCTGTGATCGGGACAACCCCTTCGGCGAAGCGATCTGTGTCAGTGCTCCGGTGGCCGGGCCACAAGCGGCGAATCCGTCTACCGCTGCAGTTTCGAGTGCACCCAGCCGAGCCGTGAGTGGAAGTGCGGCGTCCAAGGGCTCGATCCCGGTCGGCGCGTTCGCATTTGCCAACAGCGCAGCCGATCCAGGCGGTAGCGGCTCCGGCGCCGGGTCGAGCGGCGGTGCAGGCGTAGTCGGTGCTAGTGCTAGTGGCGCTGCTGGAGCTGGAGCTGGTGCTGGTGCCGGTGCCGGTGGTGGTGCCGGCGGGGGCGGTGGACCTGGTGGTGGCCCAGGAGGTGGCCCAGGAGGTGGTGGTCCCGGCGGTGGTGGGCCTGGCGGTGGGCCCGGCCGTTGAGGCCGTGCGATTTCTTTGCCTCCTCTGCGATCTCTTCAAGGGCTGATCATGCTGCATCCACTTCAACCCGACACGCGAGGCGATGGGCCAAGCAGGGTGTATCTACTCGGCTTTCACGCGGAAACCCTCCCTGAGCCTTTTTGTCTGACAGCTTCACAACGCGCGTTCAAACGCTGCGTGGACATCGTCGGAGCGTTGAGCTTCTTCGTGTTCCTTGGGCCGCTCTACCTGCTCGTTGGCGCCGCTGTGCTCGTTGGAACGGGTGGGCAAGTGCACTATTGGCAGACCCGCCTGGGTCAGGGCGGCCGCCCCTTTCGTTGCTACAAGTTTCGGTCGATGGTGAAGGGAGCGGACCAAGTCCTCGAGCGTCATTTGGAGAATGACCCGGCGGCGCGAGTTCGGTGGGACAAGTTCCAAAAGTTGGACAACGATCCACGCATCACGCGTGTCGGCCGCGTGATCAGAAGATTGAGCCTCGATGAACTGCCGCAGTTCTTCAACGTACTGAAGGGCGACATGAGCCTGGTCGGTCCTCGTCCTTGCATGGTCCGCCAGCGCAACCTTTACGGTCGCGGTTGGAGCTACTACTGCCACATGCGACCGGGCATCACCGGCCTGTGGCAGGTTAGCGGCCGCAATCGCCTCTCCTACGCTGATCGCGTTGCCCTCGACACTCTTTATGTGGCGGAGTGGTCATTGCGATTAGACGCAGAAATTCTCGCGCGCACTCTCTGGGTGGTCCTGAGCGGCGATGGGTCGTCCTGACTCAAATAGTCAAAGAGTCGTCTTTCGTCTCCAAAGGGCAGTAGGTAGTCTCAGCGGCTCGCCTGGATTCTTGAAAGGCCGGGCTCGAGCCGCTGTTCAAGACCCTTCGAGATCGCTCTCTGGTGTCGGCGTATTCAACAAAGCGCGCAGGCTTCAGGCGCCGTGAACCCTTCGCCGATGCCAATCAGATGATGGAGGCAAAAGAATAAATTAGCGCCGCCCATCCTAGGCCGGCGAGGCAGCACAACACGCAGATTGCTGTGTCGAGACTTTTCATAGCCGCTACAGGATACTGCCGCGTCCCATGGGGCGTCCCAAGCCGCACTACGGGCATAAGCCAGGCCCAAGGACCGGCGTTGCCCGACATCGGCGGTCAGAGCAGCTTTCGCCAGGTTCGACCAACAGAGAGATCCCATCGCGATGACGTTGACGCCACGATGCGTCGCAGACGCCGATGCCGCCTCGGCTCAGGTGCCGACTTTCGCCCGCACGTCGATGACAACCTGATGCATAGGTATTTGGAGTCTTGAAACACCGACGCCTGCACCGGCCCTGTTGGTTCGTAGATTGCACGGCAATAGTTGCGGGACGCTGAGGCCGTTCAGAAAATCGAGACCGGGTCTGGCCTGGGCCAAGGCATCGACCGACGAGCACTAGTACCGAGCAATCGGAGGAAGAGGTGAATCTCGACAAGGCCAGTGCTGCCTTGAGTGTGGCACCGCTCGCACCGCCGGATTGGAGGATGGTGGTGCAATTGGAAGGTGGCCAGTTCACATCTGTGGTGAAACGGTCTGGAACGGTCATGTGCAGGCTGTCCGTGGTGCGTCCCGACGGCGACGCGAACGCCTGGGATGTCCAAGACTTGCAGAAGGAGAGAGGCCAGGCATCACATAGCCCCACGACACTTCCCTCTTAGATCTTGGTCTTCGTGCGCGAGGAAGCCCACTAGTTCAACGTGACCATGACGTGAGTTTCCGGTCCGCCGCGCATGACGTAGTTGACCGGATGCAGCGCCTCGCCTGGACCGCATGCGACTACTGAGTTCAACACGGGCGCGAGCGTTCCTGGCACCTTCTTCTCGAATGGCCCGACAGGCATGCACGCCGTGACGTTGACCACTCCGGAGTTCATCTCGTTTCTGTCTGTGTAGAACCGGTTGTGGACTGGGAAGGTTTCTGGCTTGTACGGGCCGTCCGCCGTGTCCTTGACGAAGATCGACAGATAGGATTCCCATCGATTTCCCACGTCGACGTTCATGCAGGCTCCCGGTCTCATGGTGTACCAGCCCTGGAGCTTCACATAGCACTGCGATCGCTGAAGCTCGCATCTCGCATCCGAATCGTCCGAATGCTCGTGGATTACGGCAAAGACGACGTCGGTCTGTCTTCCGTTGCATAGCTTGTTCGTTCCCGTTGCGCCAGCGTGCAACGCGACAGCAGAAAGCAGCAGGATGCCGAACGCGAGATGCACGATCGATTTCATTTTTCCCCCCTATAGGATGTTTGCGCGGATGACCTCAGAGGAAGTCGCTCTTCGCTGGTTGGCGAGGCTGTCCCATTTGACTAGAGCAACTCTGTGAGGCCACCAGCAGAGGATTCCAGAGCATCCGTCAACTGGCTTCACGCAGGCGTAGGAGGGCTCCGCGTCCTCACACCAGAGAAGATGCCCGCCAGCCGGGATGCTCCTGCCGTGAAGGTGACAAGCAGGTCCAATGCGTGAGAACTTCGTTGCCCTTAGGAATTTCAGGGCGCCCGGTAGTACTGTGTACGGCCAAAGAACGCTGCGTCCGAAGCGCGCGCGCACTGAACGCACGACGAGCAAAACTCGGCAGTTCACATCAGACCGTCCGGCATTTCGCGGCCATTGAATGGGAGCTTGGATGTTGCGCCTGCTCTCGATGGTTACCCAGTTCTTCATGCTTAGGCTTCCTTTGAAACCTCGCCGCGGTGATGAGTAGCCGTACCACGTGCCGCGAATCGCCGTCCATCTGTACGTCAGCCTGAAAAAGCACGGCACCCCCCCTGAATGGCGCTAGCCACCGACGGTCGAACGCAGCCCCATGCGGAAAGGAGATGCCAGAGGAATCTGGCCATACCTTGAGCAGGCCGATCTTGGCGTCTGGTTTGTTTGCCAGTCTTGCATCGCCGAGGAAGAGGGGCCTCCTTGGCGGAGGCTCTGCTCGGAAAAGCCTCGTGGTCGCCAGCAAGCCGGCTGCGACGGCGCGACTACATTTCGGGCGAAGGGCCGCTCAATGGATCGGCGGTCGCCTAAGCCCGTTGGGGGAGCGCATGTTGCCGTACCCTGCGCCGTGCCCGCACCAGCAGCGTGGCTGCGATGGTCATGTTGAGCAGGTTCCACGCAATGCCATTGACGAAGGCGGCGTGATAGCTGCCGGTGAGGTCGAAGACCTTGCCGGACATCCACCCTCCCAGCGCCATGCCCAGCAGCGTGCAGCCGATGATCGTGCCCACGCGGGCGCTGGCCTCGGCCGGCGGGAAATGCTCGCGCACAATGATGGCGTACGAGGGCACGATGCCGCCCTGGAAAAGCCCAAACATCGCCGACACCACGAACAGCGGCACCATCCCGTCGAAGGGCAGGAACAGGAAGAGCGCGACGCACTGCAGCACGGATCCGAGCAGCAGCGTGCGCAATCCGCCGATGCGGTCACAGATCGCGCCCGAGACCAGGCGGCTCAGGATCCCGCAGGCCAGCATCAACGACAGCATCTGCGCACCGCGCGCGGCGCCATAACCAAGGTCCGTGCAATACGCGACGATGTGCACCTGCGGCATCGCCATCGCCACGCAGCAGGCCACTCCCGCCACGCACAACATGCCCTGTGCGGCGCCGAGGTTCAGGCCGAAGGGCCGCAGGGTCGACATCGCAACCGGACCGCCTGCCGCGGCATGAGGCGCTGCGGCCATGACCGCTGCCGGCGGTCGTGCCCGCATGAAGAGCGCGAGCCCGGCCATCGCCAAGCCACAGAAAAGGCCCAGGCCCAGATAGGTCGCACGCCAGCCGGCCTGTTCCACGAACGTCTGGACGATCGGCGGCCAGACCGCGCCCGCCACGTAATTGCCGCTGGCGCACACTGCCACAGCCATGCCACGGCGCTTGACGAACCACAGCGAGGTATCGGCCACCAGCGGCGCAAAGACGGCTCCGCTGCCCAGCCCGACGAGCGCGCCCTGAACCAGCGAGAACGTCAGGATGCCGGTGGCGAAACTCGACGCGATGTAGCCGAGCCCCACGCACACGGCGCCGGCCAGCAGCGGCCACATCACGCCATATCTGTCCGCCAGCTTGCCCATGATCACGCCGCCCAAGCCGAAGCCGATCATCAGCAGCGTGTAAGGCAGGGAGGCCTCAGCCCGCGCCACGCCGAAGTCGGCCTGCACGGCAGAGAGCACCACCGACACCACGTACATGCCGCTGCTGCCCACCGTCATGATCAGAATGGTGACTGCCAGGCGCCACATCGCATAGCGCGAGTCGACCTGGTGCTGCAACGCAACTTTCATGACCACAACCCGCGCAAGTCGATCGGCAACATCGTCCCAGTATATGAACCCTGTGTGTGCGTCGGCGTATCCCGATTTCCACGACCATGGCGTCTGCGTTCGCGCGTCAGGCAAAGCGAGGCATAGCACCGGCAACTGGCTGCTGACGGCGCCGCGCATGGGCTGGTTTGCGAGTCTGCGTATGTACGGGCCGGCTGACGCGTGACTCAGCCAGACCCGGCGGCCGGCGTTACCGCCATGTGAACGCCCGCGATCCAGCTTCGACTCGTGTCGCCTGCGTGCTCGCGGTTGGGCAGCCTCACGCGGCGGTCATCGGCTCAATGACGGCCCGCACCTCGGTGACCTTGCTCGCCGGAAAGCCGCTCAACTCAGCATGTTCGTAGACTGACGACTCGTGATCGGCAAGGTAGACGCAGAAGGTCTTGTCTTCGACGACATAAGACTGAACCCACTGCACCTTGCCCGCCAGCTTCGCCAGGGCCGCATTGGAGGTTGTCGACGCCTCTTTGAGTTGCTGCCCATTCAACTGCCCCACGCCGGGCAGGTCGCGTTCGATCAGAAAGCGCTTCATGAGAACTCCTTGAAGAATGACCCACGGCAATGAAAGACCTCGCAGTCGCGCCGTGGGGGAGGCGACCGGCGGCATGCGTTGACGTCCAGCAGAACTACGTCTTCGCCGCTGTCAAATTCGTCTTGGGCAAGGGCGTTTCGATTGAGTGATCTTCATTGATCGCTACACAAGCTTCAAACGTTTTGTGTTGCGTTCACTTGAGCCACGCTCAAGCTAAGATGCAGCGATGACCGTCTCGGCCACTCTGCTCAATCAGCTACGCGCGTTCGAGGCCGTCGGGCGGCACGGCAGCTTCAAGCGCGCAGCGGATGAACTGAGCGTCACGCAGTCGGCCCTGAGCCATCAGGTCCGACATCTCGAGCAACACCTTGGCGTCGCGTTGCTGCTGCGACTGCACCGACGCATCGAGATGACCGAGGAGGGGCGACGGCTGTGCGCGGATTGCACCGCGGGGCTCCAGACTCTCGAGCGCGCAGTGCGGCAACTCACGCACACCGACGCAGAAAGTACGCTGACCGTCGGCGTGGCTCCATATTTTTCGGCTCGGTGGCTCACGCCCAGGCTGGGTCGCTGGTGGGCACGGCATCCGAACATCGACCTGCAGCTCCGTCACGCCTACCAGCCAGCAGATTTCCTGCACGACAAGGTCGACGCTGGCATCAGCTGGGGCCACGGCGACTGGGACGAAGCTGAAGTAAGGCCAGTGCTGACGGGTGAACTCGTCGCCGTATGCAGCCCCGCCTTGACGGGCTTGGACGCAATCGCCAAGGACATTGGGACATTGACCCGGCAACGGCTGATGTGCGAGTTCGATCGGCGCCATTGGGAACTCTGGTTCCGCAATGCTGGCCTCGTCATCACACGAAAGCTTGATGTCGTCGTGTTCGACGATTCTCACGCGTTGCGTCGCGCAGCGTTGGAGTGCCACGGCGTAGCTCTTTTCTTCCGCGGTCTGATCCAGGAGGATCTCGAGTCAGGGCAACTCGTTCAGATTCTCGATGTGAAGGTCGACCCTGGAAGCGCGTACTACTTTGTGCGTCCGAAGGGAAAGCCGGTCGGCCCCAAGCTTGCCGCGTTCCAGCGCTGGTTGATGGACGAAGTGAGGCGTGCGCCGTTCGCATAGCTGCGTAAGTCACTGCATTGGCGAGCCACCGCGGACCCGTCGCTTTCCCTGCAGGCGCCGCCTGTGCGTTACTTAGGGCACAGCCTGTGGTCCGGCGGCGCGATCGCGCTTTCCGTTGCGCTTGACGTAGGCCTTGTGGGTTTTGCTGAGCAGTGCCTTGACCGCGCCGCTTGGTCACGCCGTAGCCGATCTCCGAGCAGGTCACGGCCGAGATGGGGTCGAATTGTTGTCAGAACAGACGGATCGAGTCCGCAGCAGTAACGACGCGGCCTCAAGCCAGGTCGCAGCCCAGCGCGGCGGCGAACATCTTCCGGAGACCCTGTCGACCGGATTCGGCCACCGTCACGGCGCCGACGAAGCTCAGCGCCATGGACGGGCCCAAGTGCATCTCCGAGACGCGGTCCACCGGACTCAGCATCGGCTCGCGCGTCGCCTTGGCGTCAACGTCCCGTTCGCGAGGAAAGGCTCCTTGGGCCGGATCGTGGCCGCACTTGCGAGCCAGATGCCCCAACGTCACGAGACGCTTTTCCAGGACGCCCCGGGTTCTCCTTCTGGCGATCATCGCCGTTTCCCTGAGCGCGTAGCAAAACACCATTCGCTGCTCCCCAAGCGGCGCGCCGTCTCTCGTCAACGCGGGCGCACCAACTCCGCGACGCTCAGCAGGTTGACCGGCTGCACGAGAATGGCGCCGCTGCGGGGGCTGTCGATGTCGGCGATGAGCATGAACGCGATCGACATGACCAGCGGCAGTACGAGCAGCAGGGCGCGCTCCTCCTTCGGATCCTTCACGCCGTAGCCGACCAGCACATGGCAGAAGATCCCGATCGTCAGCATGAGGATCCACGCCGCGCTGGGAATCCGGTTCCACCAGGCGGCCTGGGTGTAGCCCTGCGCGTTCAGAACGTCGTTCATGCCCATCGCCACCAGGGCCATCGTCGGCGAGGGCGCCGCTGCGGCCGGCGCGGCGACCGCGGACCACAATGCCGCCTGCAACTGCGCGGTGCGGACGTTGATTTTCTTGAGTTCCTGCTCGTCGCGGGTCGTGTAGTACAGCAAGCGCTGATCGAAGTAGTCGGCCAGCAGGGCCCGAACCTTGGCGGCATCGGACCCGGGCAGCAGATCGGCCCGCAGGAATTCGGTGGCGATCGCGTTGGCCTCGGCCTCCTCGAGGCTCTTGCGCTGGTCGTAGCGGCTGACGGCCATCGAGAACGAGAACGCGATGATGAGCCCCAGCAGCGTCAGAGTGGCGGTCTGAATGACGCCGAAGTCGTCCCGGATGCTGTCCTTGGGCGGCCACCATCTCCTGAACAGCAGCGCGCCCGTCCAAACCGAGATCAGCAGAAGCAGGAAGGACAGCCCGAACACGGCCAGCGGGTAGTCCGTCACGCTGAGCATGGGCCCTCCATCGGGATCCGATCCCTCGCGGCCGCGGGCTCGTCGTCAGCCATGCGATTCGGCATAGGCGATCCCGTTGGCGTCTGCGGCAGCGGCCGTTCTCGCGTCGCCGGCGATGATGCGGCCGAGACCTGAAAGCACGCCGATGGCGGCGCACTCGCCGGTCGCGCACGAAGCGGCGGGCGCCCTGGACCTTGGGACGATCGAGCCGGCGGCCGAGCGCAGCCCCGCCAAGGCCTTGCGGACCAAGGCCGGCGGTTCGCCCACCGGGTCGGCGCGCTCCAGTCGATGCAGACGACGTCGGCGTCCGCGGGATTCAATCGTCGTTCCGTACGCACGGTCCATCGAGTTCGTTCAAACCACGAGGCAGCCATTCACAGGATCGGCGGCATCTGTGCCGCGGCAGCATAGAAAGTTGCGAGCGCTTGGACCATCCAACCAAAGTTGGATACATGGTTGGTCGCAGAGGCAGGGCGATCGCGCGCGTTCCTACGCCGATCGACGCCTTGGTGTTTGGCGACATCACCCAGGTCGTCGTGATGTGGTTGACTACCGAAAACGGAGAGCATCCAGTAGTTGGGGGTGTGCACTGCAAGAGGGCGCGCGAGAGCTTCTTGAGCATGATCGAGGATGGCCGCTTCGCTTGCCGATCCTGATCACGCTCGTCGTCGATCTCACCCGTGAGCTTGCAGCGCGCCGTCGGCAAGAATCACGTTGCCATGCCAGAGGAACTAGGCTCTGGAGAGCCGCCGACCGTTATCGGATCGACGTACTTGCAAGCTTCCTTCATTGGAGTGCGATGCAGGGCGATGGACCTCGTGTCGATTCGCGCGCAAGCCGGGGAGCGGACCTCGCCCAGACGCAGTGCGGATTCAAGCCTTCGCGTGAAGCTGGTCCCTTGCTTTTCCGCCCGGGCGCTTCCACAGTGGCGGGACACACGCCGATCAGGAGGCAAGCATGGAAACCGATGCACCCGAGGCTGGGCGCCCAGGCGAACGCCTGGACGAGGTCGTTGACCTGATTCGCGCCAAGGTCACCACGGACCAGGCGGATCTGCTCGCTGCGTTCGTTCGGCAGTACTTTGGCCAGGTGGACCCCGAAGACCTGGCCGACCGCCAGATCGCCGACCTGTATGGCGCCGCGCTGTCGCATTGGGGCTTCGCGCGCAAACGCGTGCCAGGACGCGCCCGGCTGCGCGTGTTCAACCCGACGATCGCGGAGCATGGCTGGCAATCGACGCACACCATCATCGAGATCGTCAATGACGACATGCCGTTCCTTGTCGATTCGGTGACGATGGAAGTCAATCGCCATGGACTCACCTTGCACCTGATCATCCATCCGCTGGTGGCAGTGATCCGCGACGGCCAAGGCACGCTGCGCGGTTTGGCGACTGAAACGCCCTCGCCCGACGCGCGCCGGGAATCGTTCATCCATGTCGAGGTGGACCGCGTGGCCGAAGCGGCTCGGCTCGAGACGCTGGCCGCCGACCTGACACGCGTGCTCGGCGACGTGCGGCTGGCCGTGGCCGACTGGAAGGCGATGAAGGAGCGCGTCCTGGACATCGTGCGAGCCCTCGACGAGCGCGCTCCGCCGCTCCCGCCGCAGGAACTCGCCGAGGGCCAGGCTTTCCTGCGCTGGCTGGCTGATGATCACTTCACATTCCTTGGGCACCGCAGCCACGAACTGGTGAAGGTCGACGGCGACGACGCGCTCAAGGTTGTGCCGGATTCGAGCCTCGGCATCCTGCGCGAGATGATCAAGGATCCGACCGCCGCCTTCGCGGCGCTGCCACCGGAGGTGCGCGCCAACGCACGCCGGCCCGAATTGCTCGTGGTCACCAAGTCGACCTCGCGCTCCACCGTGCACCGCCCCGGCTACCTCGACTACATCGCCGTCAAGCGCTTCGATGCCGACGGCCAGGTCTGCGGCGAAGACCGCTTCCTCGGCCTCTTCACCTCCACGGCGTACAGCGCCCGCTCGGCCGACATTCCCCTGCTGCGGCGCAAGGTGGCCGAAGTGATCGCGCGCGCCGGCCTCGCGAGCGGTAGCCACTCGGGCAAGGCGCTGGTCAACATTCTCGAGACCTATCCGCGCGACGAGCTGTTCCAGACCGGCACCAACGAGCTGCTGTCCACCTCCATGGGCATCCTCCACCTGGGAGAGCGCCAGCGCTTCCGCCTGTTCGTGCGGCGCGATCCGTTCGAGCGCTTCCTGGCGTGCATGCTCTACGCGCCCCGCGAGAACTACACGACCGAACTGCGCGAAAAGTGGCAGGCGATCCTGGTGCAGGCGTTCAACGGCACCAGTTCCGAGTTCAACGTGCACCTGTCGGAATCGGTCCTGGCCTTGATCCAGATCACTGTGCGCACCCGGCCCGGCAATATTCCGCCCTTCGACGTGCGCGAACTCGAGCAGCGCCTGGTTACCGCCGCCCGCCGCTGGGACGACGACCTGAAGTCGGCGCTGATCGAGGCAACCGGCGAAGCGCGCGGCAACGAGCTGCTGCGCCAACTCGGCGGTGCGTTCCCGGCCGGTTACCGTGACGAGTTCGCGGCGCGCGCCGCCGTGCACGACATCGAGCTGATGGAGCGGCTGAGCGACGTGAAACCGCTCGGCATGAACCTCTACCGGCCGCTCGAGGCGGCGCCGGGGACGCTGCGCTTCAAGGTGCTGCGGCGCGGCGAACCGCTCATCCTGTCGACCAGCCTGCCGATGCTGGAACACCTCGGCATGAAGGTGCTCGACGAGCACCCGTACCGGCTCGCACCACGAGGCGCGTCGCCGGTCTGGGTCCATGATTTCGGATTGCGCAGCGCTCTGGGCGATGCCGAGATCGAGATCGACGCGCTGCGCCCGGTGTTCGAGGAAGCGTTCGCCGCTGTCCTCGGCGGCCAAGTCGAGAACGACGACTTCAACCGCCTGGTGCCCGCAGCACGCCTGCCCGCGCACGAGATCGTCGTGCTTCGCGCTTACGCGAAGTACATGCGGCAGATCGGCTTCGCGTTGTCGCAGCCGTTCATGGAGAGCACGCTCGTGACGAACGCGTCCATTGCGCGCGCGCTGGTCGAGCTGTTCAAGCTGCGCTTCGATCCGGCGCAGGCCGCCGGCGCCGACACGCTGGCCAGCGAGAAGGTGCGCGAGATCGAAGCCGCGCTCGAGAACGTGGCCAACCTGTCGGAAGACCGAGTGCTGCGCCAATACCTCGCCCTGATCCTGGCCACCACGCGCACCAACTACTGGCGTCGCGATGCGGCGGGCCGGCAACGCGAATTCCTGTCGTTCAAGTTCGATTCCTCGAAGGTGCCCGATTTGCCGGCGCCGAAGCCGATGTTCGAGATCTTCGTGTACTCGACGCGCTTCGAGGGCGTGCATCTGCGCGGCGGCCGCGTCGCGCGCGGGGGACTGCGTTGGTCGGACCGGCCGGAAGACTTCCGCACCGAGGTGCTGGGCCTCGTGAAGGCGCAGATGGTCAAGAACACCGTGATCGTCCCGGTGGGCTCCAAAGGTGGCTTCGTGCTCAAGCGCGCACCTGCGGCGAGCGACCGCGACGCCTACCTGCGCGAAGGCGTGGCCTGCTACCAGGACTACCTGCGCGGCCTGCTCGACATCACGGACAACCGTGTCGGCGACACGCTCGTGCCGCCGCCGCAGGTAAAGCGCCACGATGACGACGATCCCTACCTCGTGGTCGCGGCCGACAAGGGCACTGCCACCTTCAGCGACTACGCCAACGGCATCAGCAAGGAATACGGCTTCTGGCTCGGCGACGCGTTTGCCTCCGGCGGCTCGGTAGGCTACGACCACAAGGCCATGGGCATCACGGCACGCGGCGCCTGGGAATCGGTGAAGCGCCACTTCCGCGAGATGGGCATCAACACGCAGACAACGGATTTCACGGTCGCCGGCATCGGCGACATGTCGGGCGACGTGTTCGGCAACGGCATGCTGCTATCGCCGCACATCCGGCTGCTTGCAGCATTCGACCATCGGCACATCTTTCTCGACCCGGATCCCGACGTGCCGAAGAGCTTTGCCGAGCGTGAGCGCCTGTTCAGGCTGCCGCGTTCATCATGGGCCGACTACGACGCGTCGCTGATCTCCGAGGGAGGCGGGATCCATGCACGCAGCGCCAAGTCGATCCCGATCACGCCGCAGGTGAAGCAGGCGCTCGACATCTCCGCCGATGCGCTCACGCCCACCGAGCTGGTCAACGCCATCCTCAAGGCCCCGGTCGACCTGATCTACAACGGCGGCATCGGCACCTACGTGAAGGCCGCGAGCGAGAGCCACGCGCAGGTGGGCGACCGTGCCAACGACGCCCTGCGCGTCAACGGCGGGGAGTTGCGCTGCAAGGTCCTCGCCGAGGGCGGCAACCTCGGCTGCACGCAATTGGGCCGGATCGAATTCGCGCGGGCGGGTGGGCGCATCAACACCGATGCGATCGACAACTCGGCCGGCGTGGACACTTCGGATCACGAGGTCAACATCAAGATCCTGGTCGGCCTGCCCATCACCGAAGGCGAGCTCACCGAGAAGCAACGCAATGCGCTGCTGCCGGAGATGACCGACGACGTGGCCGCGCTGGTGCTGCGCGACAACATCTTCCAGACGCAGGTGCTGTCGGTCACAGGGCGCATCGCGCCACAACTGCTCGATGCGCAGACCCGGTTCATGCAGTACCTCGAGAAGGCCGGGCGGTTGAATCGTGCGATCGAGTACCTGCCGTCCGACGAAGAACTGGCCGAGCGCCGCGCCCAAAGTCAGGGTCTGACCAGTCCCGAGCGCGCGGTGCTGCTGGCCTACAGCAAGATCTGGATCTACGACGAACTGCTGGCCTCGCCGCTGCCCGACGACCGCTGGGTCGCGACGGCGCTGGAGCGCTACTTCCCGAAGCTGCTGAGCGAGAAGTTCGCGGCCTACATGCCCAGGCATCCGCTGCGGCGCGAGATCATTGCCACGCACGTCACCAACAGCACCATCAACCGCGTCGGCAGCACCTTCGTGCATCGCCTGGTCGAGACCACTGGCGCCCGTGCGTTCGAGGTCGTGCGTGCCTACCTGATGAGCCGCGAGATCTTCGGCATGGTGCCGCTGTGGCTGTCCATCGAGGCGCTCGACAACCGCGTTGACGACGCCGTGCAATCGAGCCTGCTGATCGACACCAGCCGGCAACTGGAGCGCGGCACCAAGTGGTTCCTGCGCTCGCGGCGCCTGAACGAGGACATGGAATCGACCATCGCGCACTTCACGCCGAACGTCGAGGCGCTGTCGGCACGGCTGGCAGAACTGCTGGCCCCCGACGAGCGTGCCCGCGTCGACACCGCAGTCTCGCACTATGTGGCCGGCGGCGTGCCGCGCGAACTGGCCGAGCGCATCGTCACTTTCGACTCGTTGTACGCGACGCTCGACATCGCCGAGATCGCCGGCAGCGCCAGGTGGCCGGTGGCGCTCGTGGCGGCGATCTACTTCGACCTCGCGAACCGCCTCGGCATGCCGTGGCTGCGCGAGCGCATCGCGGCACTGCCCGGGGACCAGCACTGGCAGATGCTTGCGAAAGGCGCGATGCTCGACGACCTGTCGAGCCTGCAGCGTTCGATCACTGGCGCGGTGCTTGCCGGGGGCGGCGAAATCGAGTCGCCGGCGGCACTCGTCGAGGCATGGCACGCCACGAATGGCCGGGCGCTCGAACGCGCGGCAGAGTTGATGGGAGAGCTACGTGCGGTGCCGGCGCCTGATGCCTCGATGTTGTCTGTTGCATTGCGCGAACTGCGGGCATTGGCATAGTGTGCTCATGGCCGCACAGGCGCCACATGGGCGGGTGACAGCGGCCAGACGCCCCCTGAGAGCGATGCCATGAGCACTGCCCTCACCTCCCTTTCGCCGTCCGGCGCCGCAATCGCAGAGCGTCGCCTGCCGCGGAGCCGATGCCGGCGCCGCGGCGATACGAAAGGGACTGACGTCAGCGGTCATGCTCAACCTCAAATATTCAACGACGGAAAGAGGAGCGCTGGCGCCTGCGGGTGGCTGTGAAGGGCCAAATGCCAGTGAAGCCGCCTTTGCGGTTGCCGTCCCTCTCGGTCGCTGGCCGAACTTACGCTGTCAGGCCGTGCGACCAGTGAGTTCACGCGTTTCTCGCTCTGCCAGGAGCCCAGCACGGTCAGCATATTTCCTCGTTCTTTCAACGAGCCGCAATGTGCTCGTCGGACCGCTTGATTGGGTCGTCGAGTTTCCGCCAATACTCAGCTGCCCACTGAAGCTCAAGACCCGCCACGCCCGCGACCGCGTTGGTCCCATCCTCGATGGCTTCTCTGGCTCCTGCGCGTGCCGAAATGATGCGTGCATCCGGTCGCGATGGATCAGACGTAGCTTGCATGGAACTCGGAGTTGACGCGCTGGGCCTTCACACACCCCGACGCTCGGCGGCGCCCGGGCGCTCACTTCCTGCAGTCCCCGCCGACCGATACCGAACCGTCCTTGCATTCGGTCAAGATGCCGTCATTGCTGCGCCGGCGGCGGGGGATGAGGCGGGCGAGGGGGAAGTGGCCTCCGCTTCGTAGACGATCTTCCTGCTGCCACGTTCGCAGGTGCCGACGACCTTGCCGCTGACCGTGGCATCGGCCGTGAGGGTGGTGAGCGTGAAGCGCATCACGCCCGCGCCGCGAATCTTCGCGTCGATCTGGGCCATGAGGTCGTCGCAGTTGCTGGCGGCGTTCGCGGAACCCGTGCAGACCCATACGACGATAGAGAGCAGGGATGGCTTCAGCATCGGATGCTTGCCTCGAAGGAGCTGCTTGACTAGGACGGGCAGTGTAGCGCGGCGACCCCCTTCGCCACGTTTTGCGAGGATCTCCATTTCGTGATGTTGTCGTTCTTCGCGGCCGCGGTTGGCAGCTGACCTTCGGCGTGATCGCACAGTCGGGCGGGCTGCCAAGGCGAGTTTGGCGAACAGGCAGTCCCGGCGACGTTGCGATGCCCACCAGGCGAACGCCGCGCCGCAGACCATCTCCACCTCCGCCGAATCGATCGCGCTGTTGAAGGACCAGAAGAAGCGCGGCGGGGCCTTCGTCAGCCCGTTCATGCAGGCGATGGGCCTCGTCAAAGACCACGTGCCGAGCTGCGTGATCGCCGCCCGCGTCAAGCAGGCGCGCCAGGCGTTTGACAGCCCGGCGTCCTGAGGCCGAAGACCGCCGGTTGCAGGCGGCCGGCGTGCCGCGTCACTTTGTTACGTCGACGTCGCGCGTCTCGGGCAGCAGCGCCATCGCGATCAGGCTGATCACGCTGGTAGCGACGATGTACCAGGCCGGCGAAACCGGGTCGCCGGTGGCCGCCATCAGCCAGGTGACGACCAGTTGCGTCGTGCCGCCGAACACCGTGGCCGCGATCGCGTAGACCAGCGACAGCGTCGTGCTGCGGATGGCGATCGGGATCAGTTCCGGCACGACGACCAGGCTGGCGGCACCGCTCATCGCGGTCAGCAGGGCCAGAACGCCGACGACGACGAACAGCGTGCCGGCGGTGGGCGCGCTATGCAGCCAGACGAGCATCGGCACGATCGCGACCGCCAGCGCCACGCGCGGCAACAGCATCAGCGCCTTGCGGCCGTGGCGGTCGCACAGCCAGCCCGCGAGCAGCGAGCCACCGAAGGTCAGCAGGCCGGCCAGCAGCACCGAGCTCTGCGCGACCGCTGGCGGCAGCTTCAGCGCCTTGATCGCGTAGGTGGCCATGAAGTTGCCGATCTGGCTGGACACCACGGTGGCCATCATCATCAGCACGCCCAGCACGACCCAGCGCCGCTGTTGGCCGAAGACCTTGCCCACGATCTGCGCGGTGGACGCGCCTTCCTGATGGCCCAGCGTCTCGGGCAGGCTGCGGCGGATGTAGACCGCGATCGGCACCAGCACCAGGCTGAACAGGAACGGCAGCCGCCAGCCCCACGAGGCCAGATCCTGCGGCGACAGCGTGCTGGAGACGATCACGCCGAACAGCCCGCCGACCGCAACTGCCAGGCCCTGGCTGGCAAGTTGCCAGCTGGTATAGAAGGCGCGCTTTCCGGGTGGCGCCATCTCCAGCAGCAGCGCGGTCGCCGGGCCGACCTCGCCGCCCAGCGCCAGCCCCTGCAGCAGACGGCAGACGACCACGATGATCGGCGCGGCGATGCCGATCGTCGCGTAGCCGGGCGTTGCCGCGATGCCGAGCGTGCCCAGCGTGATCAGCACGACGGTCAGGATCAGCGCCGGTTTGCGCCCGACGCGGTCGGCGAAGGCGCCGATCAGCACGCTGCCCAGCGGGCGGGTGAAGAAGCCGACGCCGAAGGTGGCCACCGATGCCAGCAGCGAGCCGAACTCGCCGGCGACCGGGAAGAAGGTCTGGCCGATGTAGATCGCGAAATACGCGTACAGCACGAAGTCGTAGAACTCCAGCGCGTTGCCGGCGATCGCGGCGGCGACCGCCTTGCGCGAGATCGTGGGCTGCATCGGCGTAGTGTCGGCGCGCGGCGGCGCCGGGGGAACGAAACTGCCGGCCGAGCCGGCGGTCGAGGTGGTCATAACGGGGGCTCCGGTAAGTGAGTGGTCGGGTCGAGGGAACAAAGGGACGCCGTGCGGTGGCGTCAGACCGGCACGCGCTGCAGGCCGGCCAGCGCCTGGACGAAGGCCTCGCGGCCCTGGCGCCAGATGGCTGCCTTCCAGTCGGCGGCATCGGGATAGAACGCGGCCTTCAGCGCGGCGCGCGCGGCGGTGGTGCGGTTGGCGTCGGCTCCGCGCCTCCAGGTCCAGTGCTCGGCGCGCAGCGCCTGCTGCACCTGCTCGGCTGGCCAGGTGCCAAACTCCAGGCAGATATTGGTGTGCTGCGCCTGCGGGCATTCGTCGAACTGCGCGAACTGCACCGGCCCGGTCATCGGCACGCTGGACGAAGTGCCGGTGTGCACCGAGGTCAGTTCACCCCACCAGCGCTGCGCGCGCTCGAGGATGGGCGCGCCCTGATCGGGCGACGCGAAGATGCGCTCGCCGTGGCCGTACGGGCCCAGCCCGGTGTGGATGTCGATCGAGCCGATCTGCCGGCACTCGCGGCCGTGGCGGCGCAGGATCGCGCGCAGCGCGCGGTTGCTCCAGGTCGGCGCCTGGCCGCCGAAGAACATGCCGTCGGCATACGTGTACTGGCCCAGCGACACCGCGCGCTGCATGCCCTTGGGCCCGACGCGCTCGGCGTATGCCGCCAGCGCCGCCGCGTCGGCCGGCGTCGGCGGCCAGCCCTCGGGCAGCAGCAGGTCGTGAATCTCGCCGTACGCGGCGTTGACGGGCAGCGGCGCGTCGAAGTCGATGCAGTTGCGGTTGAGATCCACGTTCTCCTGGGTCACGCGGCGCGAGTGCGAGAAGCCCCAGGGGTTGACCGCGTGGATGTACAGGACCGCTGTGTCGCGCACCCGCTTGCCGGCGGCGCGCTCGGGCGAGCCCAGTTCCAGCAGGCCGGTCTGCACCGCGGAGCCGCAGTAGCCCTCCACGCCGTGCACGCCGCTGGTCACGATCAGCAGCCGTGCGGCATCGGCAGGGCCGTCGCGCACGACATCGATCGCGAGTTCCTCGCCGTCGGCACCGGCCAGGTCCAGCACGGTCGATTCGACGACCAGGTCGCGCCGGCAGGCGGCATCTCGGAATCGCTGCCGCGCCTGCGCGTAGCTGGAGGAGAACAGCGCGGCTGCATCGGCGATGTCGGCCGGCGCGTGGGACTCGGGGGTCGGGCGGCTGGGCGTTAGCGTGGCGAATGCGTTCATGGTGATGAGGAGGGGATTGGGAGTCGGTAGATCAGGAGGCAGGAATCAGGCGGCCAGCCGCCGCGCACGACGCGCGTGGCAGGCCTCGCCGAAGGCGGCGAAGATCGCGTGCGCCAATGGGCTGTTGCCGACTCGCATCTCTGGGTGCCACTGCACCGCGAGCGTGAAGCCGGGGGCGTCGGCGACCGTGAAGGCCTCGACCAAGCCGTCCGGCGCCACCGCCTCGATGCGCAGGCCCGGTGCCAGCCGGTCCACGCCCTGGTGATGCAGCGAGTTCACCGTCGCGCGCGTCGCACCGGCCAGGTTCGCCAGCAGGCCGCCGGGCGTGAGCGCGACCTCGTGCGCATCGTCGTACCAGCGCTCGACCGGGCGATCGTGGTCGCCTTCGCGATGGTCCAGCCGGCCTTCTTGCGCGTGGACCGCGCGCTCCAGCGTGCCGCCGAACGCGACGTTGAATTCCTGGAAGCCGCGGCACACCGCGAGCACCGGCACGCCGGCGGCCACCAGCGCCGGCAACAGCGGCAGCACGGTGTCGTCTCGGTCGGGGTCGGTCAGCGTGGCCGGCGGCAGCGGTTCGGCGCCGTAGCGCTCGGCCTGCACGTTGGTCGGTCCGCCTGTCAGCACCACGCCGTCGACCGCGGCGATCAGCGAGGCGGCGTCGATCGCCGCGCCGGCGGCCGGCAGCAGCAGCGGCAGGGCGCCGGCGGCCTGGTGCACCGCGCGCAGGTAGCTGTCGAACGCCTGGTGGATCGCGTGGCCGTGGAATTCACCCCGGTCGGAAGTGATCGCGACGACGGGGCGGACGGCGGTGGGTACGTGCAAGTTCATCGAACGGCCTTGTTGGGTTCCGGCATCTCCGTGATGCCACTGCCGCCAATGTAGGGAGCGGGATTAAATGCGTAAAGTGCATTTAAGTTGTCTAGATCCTGCAGTTAATGCATGATGGCGGACCTTCAGGCATATTCGATGAACACCCGCCAGTTGCGCCATTTGCTCGCAGTCATCGAGACGGGCTCGGTCAGCGCGGCCGCGGACCGGGTCCACCTGAGCCAGCCGGCGCTGTCGCGCAGCCTGCGGGCATTGGAGGACGAGTTGCGCGCGCCGCTGTTCGACCGCCTCGAGCGCCGCCTGGTGCCCACGCCGTTCGCGCAGGCCTACCTCGCCCGCGCGCGCCGCATCGTGTTCGAGGAGGCCGAGGGCGCGCGCGAACTGTCACTGATGCACTCCGGCCGCGCCGGCTCGCTGGCGCTGGGCATGGGTTCGGCGCTGGCGCGTGGCCTGCTCGGACGGCTGCTGGTCGAGCTGATGGCGGGTGCGCCGGGGCTGAGGCTGCGCACGCTGATCGAGACCACCGACCGCCTGCTCGACGCGCTACGCAACGAGACACTGGACTTCTTCGTCGGCGACGTGCGTGCCGCTGACACCGACAGCGAGCTGCAGGTCGAGCCGCTGTACGCCTGCCGCTTCGGCTGGTTCGCTCGCCAGGGCCATCCGCTGCAGGGGCGGCGCGCACTGGCGATTGCCGACGTGCTGCGCCATCCGTTGATCGCACCCGGCTTCATCGGGCCGGAGGACGAGCGCCGCTTCCTGCGCCGCTACGGCTTGACCGGCTCGATGCTCGACCGCTTCACGCTGCAGTGCGCCGATGGCAGCACGGTGAGCCAGGTCATGTTGGCGACCGACGCCGTGATGCCGGCGATCGAGCTGACGATGCTGGAGGAACTGCGCGCCGGCAGCGTGATTGCGCTGGATGTGCAGCCGGCGCTCGATGCTGAACTGATGCTGGGCATCGTGCAGCGCGCCGGCCGAACGCTCGCGCCAGCGGCGGCGCGGGCGTTCGATTTCGTGCGGCAATATCTGGTCGGGCTGGAGGCCGAGGCGACGCCGGCTGACGGGGCTGCCCGCTGAACAAGCGTGGCCGCGCCCGGCCATGAAGGGCCCGACCAGGTTGCAGCGGATTGAGGCGATGACGGTCAACGTCAGGAATGCCCTGACCGCCTTTTCGCGGCATTCGGAGGCGCCGTTGACACGCGGCACCGTCCTAGCCCCCGTTGCCAACAGCGATCCGACCACTGCGCGTATCCCAGATTTCCTTAACGATGTCGGCGAAGGTCAAGCTCCGAGGTGGAGCAGCCTGTCGTCAGGAAAAGCACGAGCGTCAGCTTTGAGCGGTCGCCGACGTTCGCCCAAATTCGATCGACGGCAACCAGTTTGGCTGCGACGGGCCGGCCCGAGCCCCCATATCGATGGCTAGCAGAGCAACGTTCGAACTTCGAGGGCACGGTCGCCGGTGGGCAAGCAGGAGCGATGACCGCAGTGCCTTGGGACCGGCAGTTGATACCAGTGTGCTTCGCTGTTGAGCGACCGGAGTCGCCCTCGCAGCGCGAATCACCCTGCGGCCGGGAAGGACGGCAAGCGCCGCGCAGCAGCCGTACGAAGGTCGCCGACGACAGGCAGGGGAGGGGCCCATCCTTGCCGATCGCGCTCGATGCGTGAGGGCCGCAATCAGTCTTGAAGCGGACTGCAACCGTCGAGCGGCCATCGGCCCAGGCCAAAGCTCTCGACCCGACAAATTCCAGACTCGAATCGAACGCGCCGCCCGCAATCGATTCCTGCCCTCGCATAAACGATCTGCCGGCGGCCATCTCGCATAGTTAGGATCACTCTCCACCCCACCTTAGGAGCGGCAGATGCCCAAAGGCTATTGGATCGCCCGCGTGGACGTCAGCGACCCCGAGCAATACAAGAGGTACGTGGCGGCCAACGCCGAACCGCTCAGGAAGTACGGCGCACATTTCCTGGTTCGCGCCGGACGCTCGGAGAGCCCCGAAGGCATCAGCCGCTCTCGGAACGTGGTGATCGAGTTCCCGAGCTACGAGGCGGCGCTCGAATGCTGGAAGTCGCCTGAATACCAGGCGGCCATCAAGCTGCGGACCTCGATCTCGACGGCCGACCTGCTGATCATCGAAGGCTACGACGCACCGCAGCCGGGCTGATCCAAGCAGCGGCCCTGCCAACGTCAGCAACTGCTTTGCGAACCTGCCGTACGGGCGAGCAGGACCGGAGTTCGAGCAACCACTCGATCCGACTTCACCTCCAGATCGACTGCACCAGGCGACTCATCTCGCGATCCCGCGGACATTGTGGTCTTTCGATTCTCAATCTTGTCAATGACAAGATGTCGTCGTAATATTGGCACCGTCAAGTTGGCAACGGATGCCACTTGCGAGCCTATCCACCACATCCTGGAGATTCCCATGAACACCGATGTCACCGTGACTCAGTCCAAGAAAGCGTCAGCCGAGTCGCCAGCTTCGACCCAAGCGACGACCGAGGTCGCCTACCTCAGTGGCAACTTCGCCCCGATGACGCGGGAGACCACCGCCTTCGACCTCCCGGTCCGCGGTCGCATTCCGGAGGAGTTGGATGGCCGCCTCCTGCGCATCGGACCAAGCCCGGTCGGCCCGGTTGATCCGGCTGGCTACCATTGGTTCACGGGGACCGGTCTTGTGCACAGCCTGCGCCTGCGCGGCGGCCGCGCGGAGTGGTATCGCAGTCGCTTCGCACTGAGCGCCGACGCGGCCGCGGCTTTGGGCAAGGCTCCGATTCCGGGCCCGGGTGACGGCCAACGTCCGGTGAACACCAATGTGACGCTCATCGGCGGCCGCGTCCATGCCATCGTGGAAGCCGGTGCGTTGCCGATCGAACTGGACGCCGATCTGGAGAGCGTCGCGCACTCGGACTTCGGTGGCACGCTGGAAGGCGGGTTCACCGCCCATCCGAAGCGTGACCCGATCACGGGAGAACTCGTCGCCATCACCTATGAGCCGGGTCGTCCGTCACTGCGCTATGTGGTGGTCGACGCGGAAGGGCGCGCCCAGACCCGTGCCGAGATCGTTACGCCGCACGAACCGATGGTGCATGACGTGGGCTTCACGCATAACTTCATCGTCGTTCTCGACCTGCCTGTCACCTTTCAGCCCCAATCGGCGCCGACGCATCTCTTTCCCTATTTCTGGAACGATCGGCAGGCACCGCGCGTGGGCCTCCTTCGGCGCGACGGCAATGTCGCCGGCATGATCTGGTTCGACGCGCCGTCCTGCTATGTTTTCCATATCGTGAACGCCTTCGAGGCCGAATCCGGCGACGTGGTGGTGGACGTGGTGCGCCATCCGCGCATGTTCGAACGTGATACGCAGGGACCGAACGAGGGCACGCCTGTCTTGGCGCGGTGGACCCTGGATCGCGCCGGCGGCCGGCTGTCGGAGCGCGTTCTCGACGATCACGGCGGCGAATTTCCGCGCATCGACGATCGACTTGGTGGGCAGGACTATCAATTTGCGTACACGGCCCACTGGTGGGGAGACCAGGTGAGTTCTGGGCCTGTGTACAAGCACGATGTGCGCAGCGGACACACCGAGGTGCACGATTTTGGCCCCGGGCATGCGTCGCTGGAGCCGGTGTTCGTACCGCGCAGCGGGGCAACCGATGAAGACGATGGTTATCTCATGTGCTACGTCTTCAACGCCGAGCGCAATGCCAGCGATGTTGTGATCCTGTCGGCCCGGGACTTCACCGGTCCGCCGTTGGCGGTCGTCGAACTTCCCGTGCGCGTGCCCTTTGGCTTCCACGGCGATTGGATCCCGGACCGCACGTAAGCGGTCGCGCGGCGCGGCTGCTGTGCATTCTTCACGATGTCGGCCGTCGCGCTCGAACGCCATCCAGAAGGAGTTGCATCACGCCATCCACGACTTTGTGAACGGGGAGGGCAGCATTGACCTTCGAGTCGATGATCAGATTCGCCAGGCCGTGGACGGTCGACCAGCATGAGAGCGTGGCAACGCCAAGTGCGACCGCATCGTCGGGCTTCGGCGTGAAGATGCCGGATCTCGCGCCCCTCAGAACAAGGTCCTCAAGAACAGCCTTGGCCTCTGCGCCGATCTCGGAGGCGGCAGGACTTGTCGCTGCGCCATCCGCAAGCGCGGGGCCGAACATCAATCGATACAACGCCGGGTTCTCCGCGGCGAATGCAATGTAGGCCTGCGCGGCGGCGGTCAGTGCCTTGTCCGCTTTCTTGAGCCTCGAGACGGCATCAAGCATGCAATCGCGCAGTCTCGCGAACCCGACTTCCGCGACCGCAATCAGCAGATCGCGCTTCTCCGCGAAATGACTGTGCGGCGCGGCGTGGGAGACACCTGCGCGGCGTGCGAGCTCCCGAAGCGAAAAGCTCCAGTCCTGCTCTTCAGTGACGATCGACAGCGCCGAGTCGATCAGGGCGCGGCGCAAGTCTCCGTGGTGGTAGGCGCGGGTGTCGGGGGAATCCTTCTTCATGGGGTCGATGGTAGCGCCGAAAGGCCGTAGATATAGGCATCGACAAGATTGAGAGATCCGTACCTGGTCAGCGATCACCGTGCCGACGATTTTCGTTGCCGGACCGCTGGCACGGCGTGCATCTTGGCGATGCCAATAGCCTTGTGAATTCGGATTGAGACTGTCTGCTGTCCTTCGAATTTGGCTGCCGATGACAGCGGTCGCCGAGACCAGACATTGGCACTTTTCTTGACGAACGGCCGGTCTACTCTGGAACTTGACCGTCGCCGATGTCGCCAGTTCGGATCGCGGGCGGCAACGGACGACGACGACGAAGTCGCGCGTGAGCGACTGCTTCTGAATGTCGCGAAATGGCGGTCAGTGGCTCTGCGAGATGTGATGGCCGAACGTTCCGCAGCGTGCTCGAGCAGGTGTGCTCAGACATGAGCAAACGCCATCTGCGCGACAGCAACCTGCCGCATGGTGTGGACGGATTGCTGGGCTTCGCGCGCCCGAGCAGTTTCAGCCACTGGTCTCCCAGCCAGTTCGGCTGCTGTGCCTCGCAGCGGAACACGCAGGCCGCCGCCGCGGAGGATCATGGAGATGGCGGGGTGTCCTGAGCCGGGCAGGACAGGCCGAGTACTTCAAAACGCAGGGCACGCGACATGCCCTCGATGAGGAGTCATGCGGCCTTGCGCAGGAATCCCTGGTTGGCCCCGTTGCGATTGGGCGCGAAGCCATTCGCCAGAAGCGATTCCTCCGCCGTGTCGTAGAAGACACCGATCTTCGAGATTTCGCGCGCCTGTTGGGCGGTCGCGATGGGGCGACCGAACTGGCGCGAGATCTGCACCAGTTGCTCGATCTGTGCCACGGTGCCGATCTTGGCCGTGCGCGTCTGGTTCCAAAGCACGTCCTCGGTACCGCAGCGCACGTGCAGGCCCATGGCGATACCCATCATGTTCACGGGCAGCACGTTGCGGACTGAACTTTCCACCGTGAGCACCGCGCCATCGGGAACGGCACGCAGGAAGTTGGCGAGGTTGTAGATGTTCGGTGCGTCCATGCCACCGCTGATCGCCACCCAGTTCATCACCAGCGGGCCCTTGTAGACGCCGCGGCGCATCAGTCGCTCGACCGACTCGAAGCTGTTGATGTTGTAGCACTGGAAGGCGCTCTGGATGCCGGCGGCCGTGAGGCGGCGGATGTGTTCCTCCACCCAGCCGGGCTGGGCCGGCACCGTCATCTCCTTGTAGGCCTCGAAGATGGCGGGGATTTCCCGCGAAGTGCCCTTGAAGTCTGCCAGTTCGGCGTGCTCCGTGACGTTCATCTGCGAGGTGTTGACGGTCACGGTCACCTGGTCCGGCTTCGGATCGAGTTCGGCCAGCATGTGGCGCGTGTCGTCGGACAGCCACTTGGCCGCCGCGCCTTCGGACTCTGGCGCGAAGCTGATCGAGCCGCCCACCTGGATGATCATCTCGGGCACGCGCGCACGCACGCCGGCGATGAGTTCGTTGAACTTGGACAGGCGCTTGCTGCCCCTGCCATCGAGTTCGCGAACATGAAGGTGCAAAACCGTTGCGCCGGCGTTGTAGCAATCCACCGCCTTCTGGATCTGAGCCTCCATCGTGACAGGGATTTCTTCCGGGAAGTCGGACGGAAGCCAGCCCGGCGCATAAGGAGCGGCCGTGATGATCAGCGGCTGCTGGTTTTCGGGAAACAGGTGGCCATCTAGGAAGTTCATGTCGTTTCGTCTCGGGTTGCAATGCGGATGTCGGAAGGATGCCGGCTCGGGTCAGTTCGCCTGAATGCCGAACTTCTTGACGATGGCGGCGTTGCGTTCGGACAGCGCCCTGGTCTCGCCGAGCAGCGCCGGCGTGTCGACGCTCAGTTCGGGTTCGAGGCCCACGTCCATCAGCTTTTGCTGCACGGCGGGTGCCTGCGCTGCCTTTTCGATGGTTGCGTGAAGCTTCGCCAGCACGTCGGCCGGCAGCTTGCTGGAGCCTATGAAACCGACCCATCCCTGGAACTGCAGTTCCGGATAGCCGAGCTCGGCGGTGGTTGGCACATCAGGGAGGAATCTGGAGCGGCGTTTGCCGGAGAAGGCGTAGGGGCGCAGCTTGCCGCCTTTGATCAGCGGCATGGAGGTCACCATGCCGTCGAACATGATGTCGACCTGGCCGCCGAGCAGGTCCTGGAGCGCGAGCGGCGATCCGGGATAGCCCACGTGCTGCATGTCCAGCCCGGCCCGATCGCTGAGGATCAGTCCCGCGTACTGCGACACGGTGCCCGGGCTGTAGCTGGCGAAGCTGGCCTTGCCTTGGCGCGTCTTCAATTGCGCGACCAGACCCTGGAAGTCCTTGGCGGGGTAGCCTGACGTGGTCACGAGCACGACGCCCGACCTGGCTACCGACGCGATCGGGACCACGTCCTTGAGCGGGTCGAAGGGCATCTTCATCACCTGCGGCGTCTCGGCCAGCACGTTGCTTGCCGCCACCACGATCGTGGTGCCGTCCGGCGCGGCCTGCAGCATGGCCTGGAGGCCGATCGAGCCGCCTGCTCCGGGGCGGTTCTCAACGATCACCGGTCGACCGATGTCGACAGCCATCTGCTGCCCGAGCACGCGGGCGACGATGTCCATCGTTCCGCCCGGGGGCGCCGGGACGATGAGCCGCACCGGCCGATCGCCCAAGGCCCAGGCGCCGAGCGCCAGCGAGCATCCGACCAGCGCCATGGAGGCGCGTGCAAGTTGCAGAAGTTTCATATTTCAAGCCACCAGTTCGCTGTCCGGCTTGCGCAGGAACCCCTGGTTGCCCCCGTTGCGATTGGGCGCGAAGCCATTGGCCTGAAGCGTCTCTTCCGTCGTCTCGTAGAAGACCCCGATCTTCATGATCTCTCGTGCCTGTTTCGCTGTCGCGATGGGACGGCCAAATTCGCCAGAGATACGAACCAACTGCTTGATCTGCTCAACGGAGCTCATCTTTCCCGTGCGGGTCTGGTTCCAAAGCACATCCTCGATGCCGCACCGCACATGCAGGCCCAAGGCAATGCCGATCATGTTCACGGGCAGCACGTTCAGTACCGAACTCTCCACCGTGATCACCGCGCCGTCGGGTGCAGCACGCAGGAAGTTGGCGAGGTTGTAGATGTTCGCCTGATCCATGCCGCCGCTGATGGCCACCCAGTTCATCACCAGTGGGCCCTTGTAGACGCCGCGGCGAATCATCCGCTCGATCGTCTCGAAGCTGTTGATGTTGTAGCACTGAAACTCACTCTGGATTCCGGCGGCTGTCAGGCGACGGATGTGCTCCTCGGCCCAGCTGGGATTCGAGGGAACGATCATGTCCTTGTAGGTTGCATAGAGGTGCGGGAAGCCGCGCGAAACTCCCTTGAAGTCATCTATACCTGCATGCTCCGTCACATTCATCTGCGTCGTGTTGACGGTGACAGTCACCTGGTCGGGCTTCGGAGTGAGTTCGGCCAGCATGTGCCGCGTGTCATCGCTCAACCACTTGGCGGCCGAGCCATCATCTTCCGGCGCGAAGCTGATGGAGCCTCCCACCTGGATGATCATTTCCGGCACGCGGGCGCGCACGCCGGCGATCAGCTCATTGAACATGGACAGGCGCTTGCTACCCTTGCCATTGGCTTCACGCACATGCAGATGCAGCACGGTGGCACCGGCTTCGTAGCAGTCCACAGCCTTCTGGATCTGCTCCTCCATCGTGACTGGGATGTCTTCCGGAAAGTCCGAGGGGATCCAACCCGGCGCATAGGGCGCGGCCGTGATGATCAGGGGCTGCTGGTTCTCAGGGTACAGGTGGCCGTCGAGGAAGTTCATGGGGATGGGTCTCCGAGTTGAAATGTGACGTCGGGAATATTGAACGAGGATGACAAGACTTCGGGTACTCAGTACGGCACGTCGCCCACGATGCCGGCGCGCTCCATCTTGCGAGGTGCGGGCCAGTAGTCGTTGACCGCGTAGTGCTGCGTGCTGCGGTTGTCCCAGACGGCCACGTCCCCGGGCTGCCAGGACCAGCGCACCTGGTACTCGGGAATGGTGGCCCGGCTCGTCAGGTAGTTCAGCAGCAGTGATGCGCCGGGCAGCTTGTCGATGCCGTGGCGGATGTTCTCCGGCGTGTTGTAGTTGACGAAGTGCGTGGTGAAGCCACCTACGTACAGGATCTTCTCGCCGGTTTCGGGATGCGTGCGCACGACGGGATGTTCGACCGGCGGGTTGTCCCGGTCCAGCTTCCTGCGCGCTTCCTCCGGCATGACGGCGCCGAAAGAAGGCTCGATGCTGGCCTTGGCGCGAAGCTTCAGGATCTTCTGCTTGATCTCCTCCGGCAGTTCCTCGTACGCCTGAACCATGTTGACCCAGATGGTGTCGCCGCCGATCTCCGGGCATTCGATGCAGCGCAGGACGGCACCCATGGCAGGGCTCTGGCGCCACAGCCCGTCGGAGTGATAGGAGTTCTCGTAGCTGTGCCTGGAGTCGCTGCGATAGATGAGCACCAGGCCGGGGTGCTTGGGATCACTGTTGACCACGGGGTGGTCTTCCAGCTTGCCGAAGCAACTTGCGAAGGCCACGTGGTCGGCGCGCGTGATGTCCTGGTTGCGAAAGAAAAGCACTTTGTGCTTGAGCAGCGCGGATCTGACCTGTGCGAAGAGTTCGGGGTTGCGCGCTGCTTCGCCGAGATGGACGTCGCTGACTTCGGCGCCAATGGCCGGCGTGACTTGCTTGATCTTCATGTCTTGCTCTCTGGAGGAATGGCGGCGCTGGGTCAGTTCGCCTGGATGTTGAACTTCTTGACGATGGCGGCGTTGCGCTGGGACAGCAACTTGTTCTCGGCCAGCAGCGCAGCCGTATCGATGCTCACATCGGGCTCCACGCCCACGTCGATCAGCTTCTGTTGCACCGCGGGCGCATCGGCGGCCCTCTTGATGAGAGCCTGGAGCTTCGCCAGGACGTCGGCCGGCAGCTTGCTGGAGCCGTAGAAGCAGACCTGTCCCTGGAACTGGATGTCCCGGTAGCCGAGCTCGGTCATGGTCGGCACGTCGGGGAAGTACCTGGACCGGTTCTTCCCGGAGACCGCATAGGGACGCAGCATGCCGCTCTTGATCAGGGGCAACGAAGTCACCACGCCGTCGAACATGATGTCGACCTGGCCGCCGATCAGGTCCTGAAGCGCGGGCGGCGATCCGGCGTAGCCGACGTGCTGCATGTCCAGGTCAGCCTGGCTGCTGAGAATCAGTCCCGAGTATTGCGACACCGTCCCCATGCCGTAGCTGGCGAAGCTGGATTTGCCCTTGCGCGTTTTCAACTGCGCGACAAGGCCCTGGAAGTCCTTGGCCGGGTAGCTGGCACCGGTCACGAGGACGTAGCTCGAGGACGCCACCCTGGCGATGGTGACGATGTCCTTCAGTGGGTCGTACGGTACCTTCATCACCTGCGGCGCTTCCACCAGCAGGTTGCTCGCGCCCAGCAGGATCGTGTTGCCGTCCGGGGCCGCCTGCAGCATGGCGCTGAGCCCGATCGAGCCCGTTGCGCCGGGGCGGTTCTCGACGATCACCGGTCGGCCGGTGTCCGCGGAAATCTGTTGCCCGACGACGCGTGCGGCGGTGTCCATCGTTCCGCCCGCCGGTGCCGGAACGATGACCCTCAGGGGCTTGTCGCCTGATGCGGCCCAGACGTTGAGCGCCAGCGAACATGTGATCAACGCCATCGCAGGGCGAGCAAACTGATGCAGTTTCATTTCCAGTCTCCATTTCCTGTTCGTTTCGGACAGACCTGTCAGCGGGTCCAGTATCTGGCGCACCGGCAACCGGCACTTGCTTATCGGGGACATGGATTTGTCGAATTGGGGCATAACGGACGGCGAGCTTCCAGTCCTGTATCCGACCCTCAAGAATTGCATCTCCACATGCATTCACAGACAAGGACACGAACCATGACCAAAGCCATCCGCCTTCATGAAACCGGAGGCGCAGACGTCCTCAGATTCGAAAACGTCGAGGTCGGCGAACCGGGCGCAGGCGAGGCCCGCGTGCGCCACAGCTTCATCGCCGTCAATTTCGCCGACGTCTACTTTCGCACCGGCCTCTATCCCATGGCTCTGCCCAACGGCCTCGGTACCGATGCGGTGGGCGTGGTCGAAGCCCTTGGGCCCGGCGTGACGGATATCCGCGTGGGCGACAGGGTGGGCTACCTGGTCGGACCACCGGGCGCCTACGCGCAAGCGCGCGTGATGCCTGCCGAGGTGCTGATTCCCCTGCCCGACGGCATCACGGATCGCACTGCCGCGTCGCTCATCATGAAGGGCATGACCACGCAATATCTGTTTCGCCAGGTCTATCCGCTGAAGGGAGGCGAGACCATCCTGTACCACGCGGCGGCGGGCGGCGTCGGACTGATCGCCTGCCAGTGGGCGCGCGCCATGGGCGTGACCATGATCGGCACCGTCAGCACCGACGAAAAGGCCGCCATCGCGAAGGCCAACGGCTGCGCGCACACCATCGTGACCTCGCGCGAGAACATCGCCGAGCGTGTGAAGGAGATCACCGGAGGGAAGGGCGTTCCCGTCGTCTACGACTCGGTAGGCAAGGACACGCTGGAAGCTTCGCTCGACTGCCTGCAGCCTCGCGGAACGCTGGTAAGCAATGGCACTTCGTCGGGCCCGGTGATCCTGAACACCAGGCTGCTGGCGACCAAGGGTTCCATCTGGCTCACCCGGCCGGCGATGAGGCATTACATCGAGCCGCGTGCGCACATGCTCGACATGGCGCGGGAGCTGTTCGACCATGTGCTCGCCGGGCACATCGTCAGCGAGCCGAAGCAAAGCTTCGCCCTGGCCGACGCGGCAGAAGCGCACCGCGCGCTCGAAGGACGCAAGACGATCGGCTCCACCGTCCTCGTTCCCTGAGCGACGTTCGGGCGCGAGGTCGGTACCATAATGGCGCTCCAGCACCGACCCATGAGACACATTGCACGACTCATGCGTAGCGCCAGCTTGAGCGGTTACGTCGAGTTGGTGAAGTCGCTCGGTCGCGACCCGCATACCTTCATGCGAACCGTGGGGCTGCAGCCGAAGGTCCTCGAGGATCCCGAGACGCTGATCCCGAGAGATGCCGTGCGCGAATTGCTGGAGATCACCGCGCGTGCCACGCGGACTGAAGATCTTGCGCTGCGTCTTGCGGCCCAGCGCAAACTCTCCGCCCTCGGGCCCATCAGCCTCGTGCTGAGGGAGGAGGCCACGCCGAGGGACGCCCTCGACACGCTGTGCCGCTACCTGAAGCTGGTCAATGCCTCACTCACCATCCATGTCGAAGACACCGACAGTGTGGTGGTTATCCGGGAAGACCTGATGCCAAGCCCCGGGCTGCCGATGCGACAGTCGGTGGAACTCGCCGTGGGCACCGTGTTTCGCATGTTGAGCGATTTGATCGGCCCGCATTGGCGACCGCTCGAAGTCTGCTTCACGCATCGCCCACCCAGTGACGTCTCCACCCATCGCGCTTTCTTCGGACGGCGCGTCAAGTTCAACCAGGAATTCAATGGCCTGGTCTGTCTTGCGATCGACCTGTCCAAGCCGCGCGAGCCGGGAGACCAGGTGGCGGCGGGCTACGCGCGCAAATATCTGGAAGCGGCCCTCAGGGATCGCAGTGAAAGCGTGCATGACAGCTGTCGCCAGCTCATCCTCGCGCTGCTGCCTGGTGGCGCCTGCAGCGCACAGGAGGTTGCTCGGCACCTGCGCGTCGATCGCCGCACGCTGCACCGCCGGCTCGCTGCGGAGGGTCTCACCTTCAGTAGCTTGCTCGATCAGGTGCGCTCGGACCTGGTCAAACGTCATCTGCGCGAGAGCGACCTGCCGCTGAGCGAGGTGGCCGAGCTACTGGGCTTCGCAACGCCTAGCAGCTTCAGTCATTGGTTCCAGGGTCAGTTCGGCTGCAGCGCCTCGCAATGGATCAAGCAAGCGACGGACATGGCAGCAGCAAAAGAGTACGTGACGTCCTGATCGATCGGCGCTTTTCGGCCCGCGGCGTCTTGCCTGCATCGATCCAGAGCTGTCTCAGATCGGCAAGTTCGCGTCCCAAAAGAGCAAGCTGCATGGGTCGCGTCGCCAGATACTGGATCCAGGAAATCAGGCGCTGCCATCGCCTGATTCATTCCAATTGAATCAAGACATCGAACGGAGACATCTGCCATGGCAGCACCCCAAAGCAAGGTCATCGTGACGTGTGCGGTGACCGGAGCGATCCACACGCCGACCATGTCGCCCCACCTGCCAATCACCGCGCACGAGATCGCCTGCGAGGCGGTTGCGGCCGCGGAAGCAGGCGCGGCCATCGTCCATCTGCATGCGCGCAACCCCGAGAACGGCCAGCCCTCGCAGGACCCGGCACTGTTCCGGGCCTTTCTTCCGGCCATCGCGCAGCACTCGGACGTGGTGATCAATCTCACGACAGGCGGCGCTCCGAACATGCTGGTGGAGGAGCGCCTGCAGCCTGCATTGCAGCTCAAGCCCGAGGTGGCGTCGCTGAACATGGGATCGATGAACTTCGGCCTCTATCCCATGCTGGGCCGGCACAAGGAATTCAAGTACGAGTGGGAACGGCCCTACCTCGAAGGCTCGGAGGACCGGGTGTTCCGCAATACCTTCAAGGAGATCCGCTACATCCTCGAATCCTGCGCCGAGAGTGGCACCCGGTTCGAGATCGAGTGCTACGACACCAGCCACCTTTACACGGCGGCGCATTTCATCGACCGCGGCATCCTCAAGCCGCCATTCTTCATTCAGTCCGTCTTCGGACTGCTGGGCGGAATCGGCACACACCCCGACGACGTCATGCACATGCGCAGGACTGCCGAGCGCCTGTTCGGCCAGGACTACTACTGGTCGGTCCTCGGAGCCGGCCGCAGCCAGGTCCCGCTGGCCTCCATGGCGGCTTCGCTGGGAGGGAACGTTCGCGTGGGGCTCGAGGACTCGCTGTGGGATGGGCCGGGGCGGCTCGCGAGGAGCAACGCCCAGCAAGTGCAGCGCATCGTCTCGATGCTGAAATCGATGAACCTGGAAGTTGCAACCCCTGCGCAAGCGCGCGAGATGCTGCAACTCAAAGGCAAACACGCGGTGGCGTTCTGATCCATGACTGAAACTGTTGTTCTTGTGACCGGCGCCACGGCCGGGATTGGCCGCGCGACCGCTCGCGCATTCGCGCTCGAAGGCGCCCGGTTGATGTGTTCCGGCCGCAATGCCACGGCCGGAGCCGCGCTCGTTGCCGAACTCCGCGAACTGGGCGCCCAGGCGGAGTTCGTGGCTGCCGACGTCAGCCGTGAGGAGGATGTGCGCCAACTCGTCGAACGCACCGTGGCGAGCTATGGCCGGCTCGATGTCGCCGTGAACAGTGCAGGGACCGAGGGAACGCCCGGGTCGATCGTCGACCAGACCGTCGAATCCTATTCGGCGACCTTCGACGCGAATGTTCTGGGGACCTTTCTCAGCATGAAGCACGAGCTGCGCGTGATGCTCTGGCAGAAGCAGGGCGTCGTGGTCAACCTTTCCTCCACGATGGGAAGCCGCGGTAACGCACAGAACCCGATGTACGTGGCGAGCAAGCACGCGATCGAGGGCCTGACCAAGTCAGCGGCATTGGAGGCAGGCCGGTCGAACGTGCGAGTCAACGCGGTGGCTCCTGGTCCCATCGATACCGGGATGCTGGAACGCATCGCGGGAGGGGTCGAAAAGATCGCGGCGGTCGCCGCAACGATTCCCGCCGGCCGCATCGGCACCCCGGAGGAGGTCGCCGATGCCATCGTCTTCCTGGCGTCCGATCGTTCCAGGTACATCTCGGGACAGATCCTCGCAGTCAATGGCGGCAAGACCGCCATGTTGGTCGGGGCGAGAGCCGCCCGTGCGTCAGTCATCTTTCAATAACGAAGAGAGCCCATGAGAAAACCCCTGATCGCCTTGACCGTACTCGTCGCCGGTGGCGCTGCGGCCCAGTCCTCCATCACGATGTTCGGCGTCGTCGACGCCACAGTCAGCGGCTATTCGAACAAGGCCGAGACTCCGTTCGGCATCGGCGTCACGACCAGCAGCACCGTACAGAACAGCGGAGGTTACGCTAGCAGCCGCCTGGGCTTCCGCGGCACGGAGGATCTCGGTGGCGGTGCGGCTGCCAGCTTTTGGCTCGAAGCCGGAATACTCAACGACACCGGCGCCGGCTTCGCGCCTGGCGGGGGTCTTGCCTTCAACCGTCGATCGACTGTCAGCCTGTCAGGGGTCCTGGGCGAAATCCGCCTCGGCAGGGACTACACGCCCACGTTCTGGAACGACGCCATCGCCGATCCGTTCACCTCCAACGGCGTGGGCATCAACCTGATCGCCACCGCGAGCGGCTTCAACACGCCCGGACAAGCGGCCAACGGGTTCCAGGCCAACCCCAACTACATTCGTGCCTCCAACTCGGTGGGCTACTTCCTGCCACCGAATCTGGGAGGTTTCTACGGCCAAGTCATGTACGCCTTCAACGAGGCGAACAAGGTCGACCCGGGCGTTTTGACACCGAACACACCGAACAGCCAGCGAGCCGGACGCTACGCAGGCGGCCGCTTCGGCTACACGAAGGGCCCCTTGGATGTCGCAGTGGCACTCGGCCGAAGCACGGTTGGAGACCAGTTTTTCCTGGGCACGACGACCAACCTCGACATCTGGAACGTCGCCGCCACGTACGACTTCGGCGTCATCAAGCTGTTCGGCGAGTACTCGAACAACAAGCTGAAGACGGACTTCTCCGGCATCCCGCCGGTCGCGAACGCTTTTGGTTTCACGAACCCGGGAGCCAACGGCGCGCTGATCGGCCTGAACGCACCGATCGGACCCGGGTTGATTCGTGCCGTCTATACCCAGGTGAAGTACAACAACATCACTGCTATAAATCAGATCGCTCCTGGCCTGGCTCCGGACCCGAAGTCCGAGAAGTTCGCCCTCGGCTACGTTTACAACCTGTCGAAGCGTACGGCTGTCTACGCGACGGCTGCACGGATCGACAACAAGAATGGTGCCGACCTGACCGTTGGCGGGCCCGCCTACTTCACGAAGGCAATCAACGGCGCAGTGCCGACGCCACAGTCTTCGACTGGCTACGACGTCGGCATTCGACACGTCTTCTGATTGAACCCTTCGCCCAATTGCAAGCGCATCACAATGACCGCATTGACCTTGACTGGTTGGCCCACGCTCGGACGCCAATTGTTCCCAGGCGTCCTCGCCAGTGCCGTCGTGGCTGCAGCGGCCACGTTTCTGGCGCAGCACTATGGTGCGCCTGTCATGCTCTTCGCGCTGCTCCTCGGCATGGCAATGAACTTCCTGTCCACCGACGGCCCCTGCACCGCCGGCATCGAGTGGACAGCACGCCAGGTACTGCGCCTGGGCGTGGCGCTGCTGGGCTTGCGCATCACCACGGGCCAGATCGCCGCCATGGGCTGGCATCCGGTGTTGATGGTGATGGCGTCGGTAGCGCTCACCATCAGCCTGGGTATCGCGTTGGCCAGGCTGATGGGGTATCGAAGCTTCTTCGGCTTGCTCACGGGCGGCGCAGTCGCGATCTGCGGAGCGTCGGCAGCCATGGCGCTTTCTGCGGCCATGCCGAACCATCCCATGCGGGAGCGCGCCACGCTGTTCACCGTGATCAGCGTCAGCGCGCTGTCGACGTTGGCGATGATCATCTATCCGATGATCGTGCGCGCGCTGGGCCTCGATCCGGTACAGGCCGGCATCTTCCTCGGCGGCACCATCCATGACGTGGCGCAGGTCGTCGGTGCCGGCTATGGCATATCGATCGCCACCGGTGATGCCGCCACCTTTGTGAAGCTGCTGCGCGTCGCGATGCTCCTGCCTGTGATTGCGTTCGCGGGATTCCTGACGCGAGCCGATCAAGGCAAGGCCGCCGATGGCAAGCGTCCGCCGCTATTGCCCCTGTTCGCGATTGCCTTTGCGGCACTGGTCGCGATCAACAGCACGAGTTGGGTGCCCAAGGCTGTCACTCAAGCGGGTGTCGATCTTTCGCAATGGTGCCTGGTGGCCGCAATCGCCGCGATCGGCATGAAGACCCAGCTGAAAGAACTTGCAACGGTGGGATGGAGGCCAATCGCTCTGATGGTCGGCGAGACAATATTCCTCGCCGGGTTCGTGGTAGCGTGGCTGCACTGGGGCGGCGCGGCACTCGGCTGAGCAATTCAGGCCTGGGCCCACTCTGAGTGAGGCGGTTCGCATCTCACACCTCAACGTCAAGCATGCATGCATCCTGTTTGTGGCCGCATTCAAGCCCGCTCTCGATCGGATCGCGAATGGGCCGGAGGGTCGGGGGTCCATGAAAATGTCCGCCGTCTCCTTGCGCGCCAGTCGGATCGTCGAGTGCAACTACTGGATGTCCGCAACCTCGTCGAACCGGTCGTAGCGTTCGGCTCGACGACCGACTACTCATGGCCGGGACTGCCTGTTCACCAAACTCGCTTATAGCGGTCGTTGGCCAACCGGGCGATCACGCCGAAGGTCAGCTGTCAGGCACGGCCGCGAACTGGCGCCATTTGCAGTCCTTCACCAGGGTCTGCGATCGGGCGGCCCTTGCCTCGTCGACCTCCTGCCGCGTGGTGCCCGATACTACGGCGTCAATGTGCCAATTTCGGCCCAATCCGGCACCACCCCCCAGCGGCCCTCGACGTGTTGCCCGGGCTCCAACTTCAAGAGGCCGATCTCTGAACGAAGAGCATTCGGCGGGCACGTCATTGGCTCGATCGCAATGGCGCGGCGTCGACGCGACACATTCTCGATTGTGTCGCCCGTGTACACCATGAGGTATCGGAACGACGAATCGGCCCAGAGGCTGACACGTCGGCCCTTGTCGGGCCGCGCCACGGATGCACGCGCGAGGCCGTCGGCCCCTCGCACGAGGTCCGTGTAGCCAGTATCCAGCCGCACCGAGCCGACCGACCTCGGCTCGGTGAAATCCCGGTCCGATCCGGCGACCGGCTCGTGTCCGACCGGAAGCCCGCGGTCGTCCATCACCAGGCATCGGTTCGCCGGGACCTGCAGCACCGCGTCGTCGATGGCGGCGCCCACCGTCAGGTAGGGATGGAAACCGATCCCGAAGGGCGCGGGGACGTTCGAGGCATTTCGCGCCCGGAAGGAGACCGTCAGGCCTGTCACATCGAGCCGATACCGGACTTCCAGGTCGAGCCGCCACGGATACCCCGGCTGCGGATGGAGCGCGCAGGTCAACGCAACCTCATCGGCTGACTTCGATGCAGTCTTCCACGGGAGCCATCGCACCAGCCCATGGATCGCGTTCTGCAACTCGGGCTCGTCGAGCGCCGCTTGGCCGGCCCGATCTTCGAACCGGTACTGCCCGCGGTCGAGGCGGTTCGGCCAGGGAGCCAGCACCTGACCGCGGCCGCTGGGCGACCACTCCTCCACCCCGAATCCATCGATGATGTCCGCGTCTTCCACCGAGTAGTGGCGCAGCGTCGCGCCCACTTCGGTCACGATGGCGCGCTGCGAGCCGTGACGGATCTCGTATTGCGCACCCGAGAGTGGCGAGACCGCGTTGACCGAGCTCATCGATCCCGGGCGGGGGACCCCCGCGCATTGGCAGCTTCCGAGAGAGCCATGGCGCTGGCGATGAACGTCAGGTGAGTGAACGCCTGAGGGAAGTTGCCGATCAGTCGCTGGTGCGCTTGGTCGTATTCCTCGGCGAAGAGTCCGAGATCGTTTCGGAGCGAGAGCAGCCGGTCGAAAAGCGCCTGGGCCTCCTCGAGTCGCCCGAGCATGGCCAAGTCGTTGACGAGCCAGAAGCTGCAGGCGAGGAACGCGCCTTCGCCCGGGGGCAATCCGTCGGCCGCGTCCTTGTCCGGGATGTACCGCATCACGAACCCGTCATGCACAAGCTCACGTTGGATCGCCTCGACCGTGCCGGCCACGCGCGGATCGGTCGCCGGCAGAAATCCAACCTGCGGGATCAGCAGTAGCGCCGCATCGAGCTGCGTGGATCCGTAGTACTGGGTGAACGTGTTCCTCTCGGCGTCGAAGCCGTTGCGGCACACCTCCTCGTGGATGTCGTCCCGCATCCGTAGCAGTTCGTCCATCGCGCCCTTGTAGCCCGACCCTTGCAACATCTTCACGACGCGATCGGCGGCGACCCAGGCCATCACCTTCGAGTGGACGAACTGACGTCGGGGCCCCCGAACCTCCCAAATGCCATCGTCGGGTTCGCGCCAATGGCGCTCAAGCCACAGAACGAAGCTTTGGGTGGGATCCAGCGCTGCGGCGACGGCAGTCATGCCGAGCCGCCGCGCGCGACAGATCGCATCGGCCAACTCGCCATAGACGTCCAGCTGCAGTTGCCCCGAGGCAGCGTTTCCGACCCGCACAGGGGCGGACCCCTCGTAGCCTGCCAGCCAGCCGAGTTCGTACTCGTCGAGGCGGCGCTCTCCTGCGATTCCGTACATGATCTGCAGGTCTTCGGGGTCGCCCGCAACGGCACGGATCACCCAGTCGCGCCATTGCGTCGCTTCCTCGACATAGCCAGCAGACATGAGCGCGTCCAGCGCGAGCGCTGCGTCTCGGATCCAACAGTACCGGTAGTCCCAGTTGCGCACACCGCCGAGAAACTCGGGCAGCGACGTGGTGGGCGCGGCCACCAGCCCGCCAGTGGGTGCGTAGGTGAGCGCCTTGAGCGTGATGAGGGAGCGTTCGACCTCATCCTTCCACGCACCTTTGTACGTCGAACGACCCGACCAGGCGCGCCACCAGGCCTCAGTCTCGGCCACGGCATCGAGCGCATCGATCGGTGGCGGCGCGTCTTCCCAGGAGAGGTACCCTGTGAGAACAAAGCAAACGCGCTCGCCCGCGTTCACCGAGAAGTCGGCTTCGAGACAACGGTCCTGCGACGTGATCGGTACGTCGGCCCGCAACTCCACCGCCTCGGGTCCCGCGCCGGCACTCACCGCCTGATCCTTGGCGAGGATCCACGGGGCGGTCTTGCCGTAATCGAACCGCGGGTTGAGCCGAACGGACATCGGTACGGTGCCGCGCACGCCCTCGACGATCCGCACGATCCGTGGGTTCGACGCGCGCAAGGCCATGCAGTCGATGAGCCGAACCACGCCGTCGGCCGTCTCGAACTCGGTTTCGAGAACGAGCGTCGATGGCCGATACCGTCGCGTCGCGGCGACGGCGTCTCCGGTCGGAGCGATGCGCCATCGACCGTTTTCCTCGGTGCCGAGCAGGTTCGCGAAACATGCGGAAGAGTCGAAGCGCGGCAGGCACATCCAGTCGATCGACCCATCGATCCCGACCAATGCTGCAGTGTGCATGTCGCCGATGAGTCCGTAGTCCTCGATGCGAAGAGCCATTCGACCTCCCGTGGGGCAGTCGGCGCCGAGGCGGATTCAGACTTGAAACTGCGGTGGCGTTACTGGGTCCGTCTAGCCGGGTGAGCAGCGAGCTGGAGCTGGTCCTGATTTTGGAGGCGATTGCCCGCGCCTGTGCTGCGTTGACATTGTCCCGTTACCAACGTAACGATTTCCGACCATATCGGCCGCGGAAGAGGTGCCCACTCCTGCAGTCAAGGCCTTACCCACGGGAAACCTCATGCGCAGCGATGATCACTACGATTTCATCATCATCGGCAGCGGGGCCGGCGGCGGCACGCTCGCCCTCAAGCTGGCCCCTTCCGGCAAGCGAATTCTCATCCTCGAACGCGGCGACTATCTGCCGCGCGAAAAGCAGAACTGGGATCCGACCGAAGTCTTCGTGAAGAGCCGCTACGTGTCGAAGGACACGTGGTACGACTCGGACGGCAAGCCGTTCCAGCCGGGCGTCCATTACTTCGTCGGCGGCGCGACCAAGATGTTCGGCGCTGCGATGTTTCGCTTGCGCGAGAGGGATTTCACGGCGCACCGCACTGCCGACGGCTCGACGCCCGACTGGCCGATTCGGTACGACGATTTCGAGCCGTACTACACGCAGGCAGAAGCGCTTTACCACGTCCATGGTCAGCGCGGCGATGACCCCACCGATCCACCGGCCAGCGCACCCTACGCATTTCCCCCCGTGAGCCACGAGCCGCGTGTGCAGGAGATCGCCGATGGCTTGAAGCGTGCGGGTTATCGGCCGGCGTACGCGCCGACGGGCATCCTGCTCGACGAGGCGGACCGTCCCCACAGCCAGTGCATACGCTGCAATTCCTGCGACGGCTACCCCTGCCTCGTCCACGCGAAAGCGGACGCTGAAGTCATCGCCGTGCGGCCCGCGTTGCAGTACCCGAACGTGACGCTGAAGAGAGACGCTCATGTCCAGCGCCTCGAAACGGACGCCAGCGGACGCACGGTTACCAAGGTGATCGTGCATCGCGATGGGCAGCGCGAGGAGTACACCGGAAGCCTCATTGTCGTGTCCTGCGGTGCGGCCAATTCCGCACGGCTGTTGCTCATGTCGGCGAATCAAAAACATCCGCGCGGGCTGGCGAACGGTTCGGACATGGTGGGTCGCCACTTCATGTTTCACAACGCGGTCGCGCTGGTCGCCCTTTCCCGGCACGAGAACCCGACCGAGTTCCAGAAGACGCTCACGATCAACGATTTCTATTTCGGTGCGACGGACTACGAGTATCCGCTCGGCAATATCCAGATGCTCGGCAAGTCCCAGGGACCGATGTTCAAGGAAGACGCGCCACGGTTCGTGCCCGGCTTCACGTTGGATCAGATGGCCCGACACGCGGTGGATTTCTGGCTCACGAGCGAAGACTTGCCGCTTCCGCAGAATCGCGTGTCCGTGAATTCTGGAGGTGAAATCCAACTCCACTACGAGTTCACAAACGTGGAGCCGATCAATCGCCTACAAAGGAAATTGCAGTCGATGCTGGAGCACATGGACATGCATCCTCACCTCATCCCGAACAACCTCTACATGGGAAAGCACATTCCCATCGCCGGCGTCGCTCACCAGGCCGGCACCTGCCGGTTCGGCATCGACCCGGCAACTTCCGTCCTCGACGTCAACTGCAAGGCGCACGAGCTCGACAACCTGTACGTCGTGGACACGAGCTTTTTCCCAAGCATCGGGGCGGTGAATCCGTCGTTGACCGCCATCGCGAACGCCTTGCGCGTCGGCGAGCATCTGCTGCACCGCATCCAATGACAAATTACCCGCTCGCACGGCGCAGAGAAATCGCGGCCGTGTACGGTGCCGGCTTGATTCAGGGCGTGGCATTGGTCACGTTTCCGGCGGCGAGCGTCGTCTTCACCAGCGCCACGGGCTACGGTTTGTCGAGGACGGAATACGGTGGCATGTTCGTGCCCCAGGCGGTGACGGCCATCGGATCCTCCCTGCTGGGCGCCGGCTTGGCACGCCGCCTCGGCGCCAAGCGCATCTTCTTGATCGGACTCGTTGCGAATCTGGCGTCGATGGCGCTGCTCGTTCTGAGCCGGTTCGCGATGAGCGAGCACGCGGTTGCTTACGCGGTCCTGCTCGTCGCCACCGGCTGCCTCGGCGTCGGTTTCGGTTTCACGGTGCCGACGCTCAACACGCTCGCCGCCGCCTTCTTTCCAACGAAGGTGGACAAGGCCGTGTTGGCGCTGAACGCCCTGCTGGGGTCAGGCACTGCGCTGGCGCCGATGCTTGTCGCGGTGTTCGTCGGTCTGGGCATCTGGTGGGGACTGCCGGTGCTGGCTGGCGCGCTGATCCTGGGGTTGCTCCTGTTCAGTGCGCGCTTGCCGCTCAGTCCGGATGCGCAGGCGGACGGCGCCGGGGTCATGGGCGGGCCGACGAAGCTTCCTTTTCGGTTCTGGGTGTTCGCCGGATTCGCGCTCTTGTACGGTGTCTGCGAAACGATGAACGGCAACTGGGCTTCGCTCTACATGACGAAGGAACTGGGCGCAAATGCGACGCAGGCCTCGCTCGCCCTCACCGTGTTCTGGGGCATGGTGACGGCAGGGCGCGTCCTCTTTGCCCTCGTCGGGAAATGGTTGCCCGAGCGCGCCGTCTTCCAGGTCCTGCCGTTGCTCGTGGCCGCGGGCTTTGCCGTCCTTGCCTTCCTGCAGCCGAGCCAGCCGCTCTTCGGCATCCCGGCCTTTGCGCTCGCAGGCTTCGGTTGTTCGGCGTTGCTGCCGCTGGTCATCAGCTTCGGTCAGGCGGAACTCAAGGCCATCGCCGCATCGATGGCCGGGGGATTGATCGCGTCCTACCAGATCGGGTACGGGATCGCGGCCTTTGGCGTCGGCCCTCTGGAGTCACGGTTGGGATTGAGTCTGGGCACGATCTATGGAGCGACCACCGGCGTCGCGCTGGCGCTCGTCGTGCTTGCCGCGCTCATCGCCCGCCACCCAGCGCGACTGGTCACGGAAGTAGCGCGCGCGCCGATTCAAAGTCCGACCCAGCCCTCAACCATCACTCATCCAGGAGATCAACCATGAACCTGAAAGACAAAGTCGCCATCGTCACCGGCGGCAACAGCGGCATCGGTCTCGCCATCGTGCTGGAGCTCGCCAAGCAAGGGGCCAACGTAGTCATCGACTACGTCGTGCATCCCGAAGCGACCGAAGCGACGGAGAGGCAAGTCCTCGCCTTGGGAGACCAAGCGATCGGAGTGCAAGCCGACGTGAGCAAGGTCGCCGACCTGCAAAGGCTGATCGCTACTGCCGTCAAGAGGTTCCGCCGAGTCGACGTCATGGTCAACAACGCAGGGGTCGAGACTCGCACCTCCGTGCTCGACACGAGCGAGGCGGACTACGACAAGGTGCTCGCCATCAATCTCAAGAGCGCGTTCTTCGGCACCCAGTTCGCCGCGCAGCAGATGATCAAGCAGGGGGGCGGAGGGCGCATCATCAACGTCAGTTCCGTGCACGAGGACTGGCCGATGCCGGGCAACGCCGCCTACTGCCTTTCGAAGGGCGGCATTCGCATGCTCACGCGCACGGCGGGCGTCGAGCTGGCGTCGCACAACATCCTCGTCGTCGGCGTCGGTCCTGGCGCCGTGGCCACGCCGATCAACCTCTCGACCATGAACGATCCGGTGCTGCTGAAGAAACTCAACTCGGCCATTCCGTTGGGCCGCATGGCTCGTTCGGAGGAAATCGCGAGCGTCGTGGCGTTCCTCGCGAGCGACGGTGCGAGCTATCTGACGGCCACCACGATCTTCGTGGACGGCGGGATCATGCAAAGCAGTCCTGGACTGTGATGAGTCGCTCCGAAGAACTCCAGATGACGCCGGGAACTGGCCCGATTTGCACTCACGTAGTCTCGTCGCCAACGGCAGCTTTCAGGCCTCGAATCCAACGGGCCCGGAGGCTGGCTTCGGGCCCGGACTGACACTCCGACTGTTTGGATAGCGGCCACTCGGTTGCCTTCGACATCGGAATCGCGCTGGCCGCGTGACGTCAGCGATCGGCTATGTCTGCACACCTTGGGACCGGTCGTTGATACCGGGATCTCCTTGGCAACTGGATGACCGAAATCGGCATCACAGTGTGAGTTCGCCCAGCAGGGAGGACCGCAATCGCTGCACTTCGGTCGGACATCGGGCGCTGGTGGAAGGCAGGGAGGGCTGAAGAGACATTCACTTTCCTGATCTCGTTGCCGCAAAGCTGCCGGCCGAGCCCGTCCACAGGGACCTCAAGGAAGTCCCCGCAGCGGAGGGCACACATCGGCAGACAGCAGACGGAGCGGTTGAGGCGCCGAGCACGACGTGAGGCTTACCATCGCTGCATGGACTCACGCGAGACCGCCCCCTCCCCCGAGCGCAACAAGCAGCCGATCCTCGAGGTACTTGCGCGCGTATTGCCGCCACGCGGCCTCGTGCTCGAGATCGGCAGCGGCACCGGGCAGCACGTGGCGCACTTCGCCAGGGCTTTGCCCGCCCTCACTTTCCAGCCCAGCGAGATGGACGTGGAGCGTCATGCTTCTATCGAGGCGTGGGTCAGCGAAGGCAACCTGTCGAACGTAAAGCCGCCCCTCGCCATCGATATCACGAAGCATCCCTGGCCCGTATCCGCGGCCGATGCGGTCGTGTGCATCAACGTGATTCACATCTCCCCGTGGGAGGCCACGCTCGCGTTGATGGCGGGCGTCGGCAGGATCCTGCCCGCCGGTGGCGTGTTGGTGACCTACGGCCCGTACATGCGCGGCGGCGCGCATACGTCGCAGAGCAATGAAGCGTTCGACGCGAGCCTGCGCGCAAGGAATCCTCTCTGGGGCGTGCGCGACATCGACAAGGTGGTGGAAGTGGCGGGCAATGAAGGCCTTGCGCTGGAGGAGGCCGTACCAATGCCGGCAAACAACTTCACTCTGGTCTGGCGGAAATCAAACGACGCACCCCCCGGCGCGCGGGCCCTCATCGACGGGTTTGCTTGAGCACCAAAGCTGTCGGCCACGAATGGCGGGAACTGGCCGACTTTAGCCCGTCGGCACCCGGCACTCGAGGCTTTCTGCAGACGCCTCGGTCCGGTCACAGCATCGAATGCGAGGGCTCCATCTCTGCTGGTCCTATGGCGGAATGCGAGCGTTAGATTCTTCAAGGAGGTTCCGTGCCCTACCTGCAACTCGACGTAAATGACAGCTATCCCAAGGACTTGAAGCAGCGCCTCGCGGCTCGGATGTGCGAGACCTACTCCTCGATGATGAGCGTTGACATTCGGCGAATATCCGTAGCGATTCGAGAATTGGGTGCGGGCGGAATTTGGCGCATCGCCGAGGTGGGCGAGGTTCCCGTTCCAGTCTCCTTGCTGATGTTGGACATCCGCCGGGGCCGGCCGGCCGAACTTCGGATGGAGGTGGCCAGAGCGTTGTGCGCTCACTGCATCGAACTGCTCGGTCTCACTGGGGACCGCTTGAATGTGGAATTCACTCAGCATGATGGCGACGAGATGTACCATCCCACGCTGGGTGGCTTCAGCCCAGACTGGAAGCAGGGAGAAGCCTAATTCCGACAGCAGTTCGGATGGCTGCTCCTGGCCCGAGTCCTGCTTATCGGGCAGCGCAGGGGCTACTACCGGTTCTGCCTGTGAGCCGCCGATCGAATTTCTGCGCCGAAAGACGGTGACCGTTGCGGAGAACGGTCATGCACTTCTTCGCGACGCGGCGTTCTTACCACCTACCCGCGCCATGGGGTGATGCGCGGTAACCATCGCCTCACGTTCGCCCGATAGCGCTTGTACTCGTCGCCGAACTGCTCGCCCAGCGCAGGCTCTTCGTAGGCGACAACGAACAAGAAGAATCCGGCCCACACGATCGCGCCGTACCCCAGCGCCGCGACGCTCCCGAACAGGAGGCCCTGGCCGGCGATCAACGCCGTGACTGCCACGTACATCGGATTGCGGACGTAGCGATAGAGCCCGGTGACGACGAGGCGCTTGGGAGGCATCACGGGCGCCGGTGTGCCGAGGCCCTGCAACGCGAAGCGAGCGAACGAATCGAGCAAGATGGGCAACCCGGCGACGATCAGGGCGGCGCCGAGCACGCGCGCGATCGGGAATAGCGGAGGCGCAAAGTGCCAGTGCGTGAGGTACCAAGGGACGTACACGGCGAGCGTGCCCGGAGCAATGACCAGGAAGATCGCGGAACCGATGATCGCGGCGGCGCGCTGCACGATAGGAGCATACAACGCCGCCGCGAATCGTGCGGATGGGCGAGCGCTGGCGTCACGTCGACGCCGCAAGCTCTAACCGCTTTCGCCTGGGTGCCCGTCCAGCGTCCCATGAGCGTGATCCCCAGCACGATGTTTACCGCCACGGCGCGCTGTCCTTCAACAAGGGCCTGTGCGCGCCTGCACAACCGTGCCGCCAACTTTGCGCACCATCGAGGACGTCCTTAAGAGGCCAGAACCATGCCAACAGACACCAGTACTCCGATTTCCGATGGCCACTCGCTCGAATATCGCGGTTTCCGCTTTGAGCTACGAGCAGAGCCGGCGCGCGGCGCATATCAACCCATCGTCGTTCTTGTTCGAACTCCTGCGGATGAGGAAGAGACGCAACTGCCCAACGACACCGAGGAAATTGTGTATGGCACGGAGGCGGAAGCGATCCGTCACGCAGAGCAACAGGCGATGCGTTGGGTTCATGACCGCACCGGCGATGGGCAGGCGCAATTCTGAGCAGCGCTCGCCGGTAGGCGCGCCGGGAGGAGATGTGCGAGGCGTACTGCTCGACCCACCCAGACCCACCGGCTTGGGCGGCCCAGCTTTCGGCGCCGTTGATGTGCTCTCAGAAACATTGCGGGCCGATTTTGCGCAAATGGGCACCAGTCAGCGCCCCGCCAGGCGTGAGAGCTGACTAGATGGCAACGCCGTAGGGCGGCCGCGTGACGCCTGCCGGCCATCACCGGTCTTCCGCGTGCGCCAAGCGGCAGCTCAAGGCCTGCAGCTGCATCGAGAGGCGGAGCAGCGAGCCGAATTGCACAGCAACCACTTGGCCCCGACGAGAACGAGCAACGTTGTCGCCGGCTTGGCGCTCTTGCTGCGCCAGGCGTTTTGCCCTCAACGCACACGCCCTCAAAGGCCTGATGGACGCAGTCAGCCTCGACAAGGTGCACATCATCGGCAACTCGATGGGTAGGTACATCGCCATGGCGGTTGCGCTCGCCAACCCGGCCGCGTGGGCATGCGAATTCGTGGTTGGAAGCGTTAATCCAGCGTCACGCCGGCCTTGCGGACCACGTCCGCATAACGCGCTTGTTCGCGGCTGAAGGTCGACACGGCGGCTTCTGGCGTGGTGGGATTGATGATGTTCTCCTGTTCTGCCATCGCCTTCTTCACCTCGGGCGAAGTCCACGCGGTTACGATGGCCTCGTTCAGGCGTTTCACATCTGGCGGAGCGAGCTTGGCCGGTCCGATTGCGGCGAGCCAGCCGCCCACAGTGACGTTGATTCCTTGCTCCTGTAGCGTCGGAATATTCGCGAAGGAAGGCACCCTTATTGCGCCAGTCGCCGCCACCGCCCGCAAGGTCCCGGCCTTGAGGTGCGCCTGTACAGCAGGAACCGCGAGCACCCCGAAATCGACCTGGCCACCTATCAAGTCGGTGATCATCTGTCCGGCGCCCTTGTAAGGGATGTGGCGAGCCTTCACCCCCGCCCCGTCGACGAACATCTCGGCGGCAAGGTGAAGAATGGTGCCGTTGCCGGATGAACCGAAGTTGTATTGGTCCGGCTTGGCCTTGAGCAGCGCAACCATCTCCTTGGCGCTATTGACCGGCAGCCTTTGCGGATTGACCACGAGCAAGAACGGCGTCTCCCCGACGATCGTGATCGGCGTGATGTCTTTCAGGCTGTCGTACGGCATCTTCTTGTAGACGGCCGGGTTGACGGTGTGGTTGTTGGAGACGAACGCAATCGTGTTGCCGTCCGGCGCGGCCTTGACGAGCTGCTGCGTGCCGATGATCCCACCGGAGCCGGGCAGGTTCTCCACGATGACAGGGCGGTCCAGCGCCTTGCTCATTGCGTTCTGAGCGGACCGAACCATGACATCCTGGCCGGAGCCGGCGCTCGCGGGAACGATGATCCGCAAGGGACTGTTGGCCCCCTGAGCGGTGACCATGATGGGGTGCGTGATCAGGATCGCAGTGGCAGCGAGTCCACCGATGAATGCGCGACGATTCGTAGATTGCATGCTTGTCTCCTTAGGTTTTAGGGTTTCGGGTGCCATGGAAGGCGTCATTCGCCAAACAGGGCACGCAATTGATCGAAGCTCACGATGCGGCCGGCGATGGCGCTCGCTGCCACCGTGCTGGGGCTCGCCAGCCAGAGCCTCCCCGGACCGGACCGGCCCGGGAAGTTCCTGTTGATGGAGCTGACTGTCACTTGGTCCGTCCGGTCTGATACGCCGGGGCCGGCGTTGACGCAGGCGCCGCAGCCCGGTTCGATCAGCTCGACGCCGGCGCGGCTGAACACCTCGAACATGCCCTCGCGCAAGCAGAAATCGCGGACGTCCTGGCTACCGAACTGGACGATGAAGCGGGTCCCTGAATGCACCTTCAAGTTGTGTCCCACTGCCCACTCCAGGACCTCATGGCAGTGGCGCAGGTCTTCGCGCTTGCCGCCTGTGCACGAACCGCCATATGCGATGTCAATGGGAACTTGTCCCCTCAATTCGAAGACGGTCACGCCACTGCCCGGGTCGCCGGGCCTTGCCAGCATCGGCTCCAGCCGTGAGCAATCGATCTCGATCGTGTGCGCGACCGCGGCGCCGTGGTCGCTGCACATCCAGGGCTCGATGCGAAAATCAATCCCGCGGCGCTCGCGCAAGAAGCGGCGCGTCTCCTCGTCGGGCGCGACGATCCCGGTGAAGCCGCCCATTTCAGCGACCATGTTGGTCAAGGTGGCCCGCTCGTCGGTAGGCAATACGGCCAGTGCTTCACCCGTGTACTCGAATACTTGCCCGATGGCGTGGCCCTCGCGCACATGAGGGGTGCGCAAGATGTGCAGCGCGATGTCCTTGGCCTCCACGCCCGGGCGCAGGCGGCCCTTGAGCAGCACCTTGCAGACACGGGGCACTTCGAGGCGCACCTCGCCAGTGACCCATGAATTGGCGATCTCCGTCGCGCCCACACCGAAAGCCAGTGCGCCGAGCGCGCCGCAATGCGTCGTGTGCGAATCGGTGCCCGCCGCCACTTGGCCGGGAAGCACGTATCGCTCGGCCATGATCGAATGGCTGATGCCTTCTGAGCCTTCGCGATCGCGCAGCAGTCCATGCAGCCGGAGGCCGTGCTTCTCGCAGAACAGCTGCTGCACGCGCTGCAGGTTCTGCGCGGCATCGAGAAGCCCGATGGCCTTGCGCTCCGCGGGCATGCTGTGATGTACGAAGGTGAGATGGTCGGAGAAGCAGAGGATGCCCTGCGGATCCTTGAGCCGGAAGTCTCCGCCGGTGGCGCGTTCCAGGACCGTGACCGACATGGGGGTCACGTACTCGTGGGAATAGCGCCAATCCGCCCTGACGAACAGCGATTCGCCTGGCCGTACAGGCTGCTCGCCTCCTCGCGCCCGCGAGATGATCTTTTCCGCGTAGGTCATCGGGCGCGGCGCAACGGCGTGCATCTGCGGAGCCCAGCCCGCGCGTCGCGCCTGCGATAGTTTGAAGAGCCCGCCGCGCCGGATCAGTTCGGCCGTGAGCTCCTCCTCCCCTCGTGTGAACTCATCGATCGGAATGCTTTCGCCGCAGCGGATGCGCTCGATGAGCCCGAAATCGGTGGAGGTGAGGAGGCCGAGATTGCGGCAGTTCTGCCGATAGATCCGCTCAAAGCTCTCCGCAATGACCAGGCGAATTCCCGCGCACAGCTCCGCAAACGGGCTGGCCTCGCGCGACGATCCCTTGCCGTAGCGGCGGCCCGCAACGGTCACCTGGAACCCACCGGCCTTGACACTGCCGGCCTTCATGGGCGTCCGGTCGCCGCACTTGAGCCCGAGGTAGGGGAACTCGCCGAGCTTCTCGTCGTAGTAGTAGCAAATGTTCGCGGGCGTGATCTCATCGGTCGAAACGTCCGTGCGCAACGGCAACGCCATGTCGAGCGACAGGTCCTCGCCAGCGAGCTGGCGATCGATGATCTGCGGGTCCTGGGACAGAAACAGGATGCGCCCGTCGAACCGAAGACTTGGCGCTGTTGCGGAAGCGGTGGACAAGAATAGTCTCCTTGTATAAGTTCAATTGCTGCGTCAACCTGAATTCTGCTCAGTTGCCACCGAAGGACAAGTTAGACTTCCTGAGTTCATATAAGCTGAACTAATGTCAAATCTACCGCTCACGGCGTTGCGCGCGTTCGAGAAGGTCGCTGAGCAACTCAGCTACACCCGAGCCGCGGAGGCGCTCCATGTCACTCAGAGCGCGGTGAGCCAGCAGGTGGCCCAGTTGGAGGAGCGCGTGGGCAAGCGTCTGGTCGAGCGCAGCGGACGGTCGCTGCGCCTCACAGGGCACGGTGAATTGCTGGCTGCCGCTTGCCAGCGGAGCTTCGGCGCGTTGGAGCGCACGCTGCAGCGGGTCTCACGCGGCGGGGACGGGCAGGCGCTGCAATTCAAGCTGCCGCCAACCTTCGCCATGAAGTGGTTGATGCCGCGGCTGCCGGGCTTTCAGGTCCTGCATCCGCAGTTGGAACTGCACATCAACACCAGCGTGCAGGCCGTGGACTTCGAATCGGAGGATGTCGATGTCGGCATGCAACGAGCATCCGAGCCGGATCCAGGATTGCATGGCATTTCCGTCATGGACGAAGCCGGGATCCTTGTGTGTTCACCGCGCCTGTGGGGCAGGCGAAAGTCGCGGGTTTCCGAACTGGCCACAATGACCTTGCTTCACAGCGCCAATCGTCCCGACGATTGGCCCCTGTGGTTCCGCCTCATGGGCGCGCCCCAACTCAAGCCGGCCAATCAAATTGAGTTCAGTTTTTCTCTGCTGATGTACCAGGCTGCGATCGAGGGGCTGGGTGTCGGCATCGCGCAGCCTGAGTTCGTGGAAGAGGATCTGGCATCAGGCCGTCTTGTCGCGCCTTTCAAGCAGGTCGTGTCGACCGGAAGGAAACACTTCCTCGTTTGTCCGGCCCGGGGTCGGCACGACCCTGCAGTCGCGCGGTTTTTCTCCTGGGTGCAGTCAGGTGCCAAGGCGCAGCGAGCAACCCAGGAGCATTGAGGACTTTTCAGCGCAGGTTGTGCCGTCAATCTCAATGCCCGCTGCCGTGCGCATTCCTGACATACATCACGACGTCTCGTAAGGCAGCAGGGGGCCCGGACTAGCACTCCGGCGACGTGAAGGGGCGCCTCTCGATCAGGCTTCGAACCGGGTGACGCAGCGTGATTTCCCTCGGTGGCAGGGAGGGGCAGCAACCGCTGCGTCGCCGCAGCACGACGTGGTGCTCGTTAAGGAAAGGAAAGGAAAGGAAAGGAAAGGGAAGGGAAGGGAAGGGAAGGGAAGGGTACCCTTCGTCGCCGGCCATTAAGGTCAAGGAGGCGCGCCCTTCCGAAGCGCCAATGACTGCCTCCGCTTTGCAGAAGACGGCGCAGTGGCTCGCCAGCGGCGGTCGAGTGTCGTGGTCGGCAACTGAGACTAGCGGACCGCCATCCCATACACTTCTCGCCCATGTTCGCGTTCGCTTCGCAAGACAAGTTCGCCGCTGCCGGTCCCGCGGCCACCGCCGTCCTTCGGCACCGCGCAACCGACCCTGAGATCAAGGACGGCGCCTGGAGCTTCGACCGGGGCACCGCGTCCAGCGACGGCCGGTCCAGCGCCTGGGGCAAGTTCTCACATGTCAGCGAAGAGGGGTGGCACCGCGACATGCTCTCGATAATGGCGAACGAGAACGGTGAGGGCAAGTGGACCGTCACGCACACCATCGTGCGCGCCAAGAACGCGTAGGCTCCGGTCAGGTCCCCGACCGGGCCATCATCGACGCCGCCAGGATCAAGCGAGCGAACTTGGTCAGGTCGCGCTGGCCGCCGCTCGTCTGCATCGCGGGGGTGTGGACATTGGAGTCGTCAAGATGAAGATTTGCGGCCGGTGGCAAGTTTTGAGCCTTACCCACTTCGCCGTCTTGTCGCCCTACATCATGTCCAAGGGCTCAAGCAACGTGAGTGCCGCTATGCTGTTTGGTCGGCAATCTTGCCCAGGCACTCCCCCAGCAGTGCCGTCGCTGCACGCAACTGTTTGGCGGACAGTGCGGCGTACCCCAGGAGCAGGCCCTGCGGTGCGGGCTGACGCCGGTAGTGTGGTGCGATCGGATGCAGCCCCAAACCGCGCTCCGCTGCGTGCGCGGCCAGCGCTTCGACCTGGCGCGAAGTCCAGCCCGGCAGCCAACCAACCACATGCATGCCGGCGCGTGAGTCGTTGACCACCAGATGCGTGCTGCAATGCTCGCGCAGACCGTCCAGCAACGTCGCGCGGCGGCGGCGCAATTCCGCTGAAGCATGGCGCAAATGACGATCGAACGCGCCGCTTTGCATCAGCTCGGCCAGTGCTGTCTGCTCGATGCTGCCGCAACCCAGGTCGTCGTGCAGCTTGGCGGCGATGAGATCATCGCGCACGCCCCTTGGGCAGACCACATAGCCAAGGCGCAGCCCCGGGAAAAGCACCTTCGAGAAGCTGCCGACGTAGATCACCCGGTCGTGGACATCGAGCGATCGAAGTGCCGGGATGGCGACACCGTCGTAGCGGAACTCGCCGTCGTAGTCGTCTTCGACCACCCAGCAGCCGCGTAGAGCAGCGTATTCGAGCAAGGTTGTTCGCCGCGCCAGTGACATCACGGCGCCGGATGGGAATTGGTGCGACGGCGTAACCAGGACCATGCGGACGCCGCTTCCCCGTGGTAGGACCTCAACCCGCAAACCCTCGGCGTCGACCTTTACCGGCAGCAGGCGCGCGCCATGAGCCTGCAACGCGCGCGATGCGAATTCGTACCCGGGATCCTCAATCGCGACGAGCGACCCTTCGTCGATCAACACCCGAGCGAGCAGAGAGACTGCCTGCTGCGTCCCGCTGACGACCACCACGTCATCGGCGTCGCACACGACGCCGCGCCGCCGTGCGAGATACTCGCTGATGGCCTGACGCAGCACACGCAGGCCAACGCTTGGCGGGTAACCCCAATCCCTTGCGCCCACCGCCTGTGACAGCTCGCGCCGCCATGCGTTGACCAGTGGCGGGTCGACCAAGGGCTCGCCGTAGTGCAGGTCGTAACGCAGGCGCTGAGCGACGCGGCGAAGCGTCAGTGCCGGCAAGCCCCGTAAGCGGGCGGCGTAGCGTGTCTGGGCCGGAACCTGCGCCTTGATCGACGGCCTGTCACCCAAAACCGCCGAGGTCGCCACAAAGGTGCCGGAGCCGACTCTGGCCACCGCCAACTGCTCAGCACACAGCATCTCGTAGGCTGTGATCACGGTATTGCGCGACAGCCCCAACTCCGCGGCCAGCACGCGCGTCGCAGGCAGGGCTGCACCAGCCTTCAGCTGGCCATGAAGGATTGCACGCTTGAGTGCCCGCGCCAGCTGCGCGTAGAGCACGCCATTTCCATCAAACTGCAAGAACATGGTCCGAGACGCTGTCCGAACTGGTGCCGACCAGCATACCGATGTGGCAGGCCAATGGGGCCACTTCAGCGGAAGTCGGGCCCGGCCGTTCGGGCCCACCAATTGGCACCGGAGTGTCGGCGTGGATTGGTACTTTATTCATCGGCCTGAATGCGTAATCTTGGTGCCACTCGACGGGCCATGTCGGCCCATCCCGGGAGCACACCATGTCCACGACCCTGACCCCCTACTTGAGCTTTGGAGGCAACACCCGCGAGGTCTTCGCCTTCTACGAGAAGGCGCTCGGCGCCAAGATCGAATCGATGATGAGTTACGACGACATGCCCGCATCACCCGCGGGCGCCGACGGTTGCGGCGACGGCCCGCGCCCCACCGGCAACAGCATCATGCATGCGTGCTTGGCGCTGCCCGGTGGCGCGAAGCTGTTCGCCGGCGATGTGCCACCAGGCATGCCGTACGAGGGCGTGAAGGGCGCAATGCTGGCCATCCAGTACGACACCGTCGACCAGGCGCACGGCGCCTTCCACGCGCTGTCGCAGGGCGGTCAGGTGACGATGCCGCTGGCGCCGGCGTTCTGGGCCAAAACCTTCGGCATGCTCACTGATCGCTTCGGCGTGTGCTGGGGTGTCAATGGGGAGTCCATTGCGTTCGGATGAGCACATGACGCTCGAGGGGTACATCACCAACATCCGGGCCAAGACCGGCAAGGACCCCCAAGGACTTCTTCGACGAGGCCGTGCGCAGCGGCGTTCTGCATCCCGAGACGAAGACGATGCAGTTCATCGCGTGGCTGAAATCCACGTCGGGGCTCGGTCATGGGCACGCGATGGCGGTCTGGGAAGCCTGTCAGCGCAACGGCTGGGTTCCGCTCGCGCAAAGAGCAACGCCGGCGCCCCGAGCCCCCAGCAGGAAGCGCACCTCATGATCGTAGCGAATCCGAAATGACGGGCGCACCTGGCGCCTTCCCACAGATCCGGAGCTTCATGCGGTGGTCCAGGGAAGCCCCAGCGATGGCACGGCGCACAACGCACCGGGCATCTCCAAGTGGCTGACCGGGCGCACCGCTGCCCGCCAGGCGGGACACGGTGCTGGAGCATCGCATTGCGTCAGAGCCCGCCGAGATGCCCTGAAGCGGCGCTCTGTTGAGCGCCGCCTCCTCACCCGGCAGCCGGCCGCGCCCGGTCTGGTTGCGTGTAGTCGCACACCCCCTCCGGGAAGATGCGCTTGAGTTGCTCCACCTGCTGGGCACTGGGCGCCGAATTGCCATAGGTGCCGTCAGTCAGAGCCTTGTCCACCGGCTTGAGCGCGCAGCGGTAGATGCCGCCCTCGATCGGCGCACCGGCCACCGTGCGCGACGTGCCGTAAAGCGGGAAGCTTTGCGTGCATGCGCCTGCGGGCTGACTGTCCAAGATGCCGGTCCAGACGCCGCCGCCCGCGCTCATGCGCTGGCCTTGCAGGTTGAAACAGGCGTCCACGGCATCGGTCGGCTTGTTGCCCACGATGCCACCCGCAGGATTCGTGCGCATGTTCGCGAGCCACTGGTCCATGACGTCGAGCGCCTGCATCGACTGGCTTGCCTTGGGCGTGCCGGGCGTGGTGTCGGTGAACCACACGACCAGGTTGTCGCTGTGACCCATCTTCTGCAGCACGCGCTGCCGCACGGCGAAGGACTGGTGGCTGTTGTGCATGTCCAGTTCGCGTTCCATGTACTGGCGATGATCGATGGCCGGTACGTCCAGACGCCCGGTGAACACATGCCCCGAGGTGTAGGCCGCCCGCATCGCGAGCGGATCACCCGCTGTGCGCGGCGCCGGCGCATCGGCCGCGGTCAACCGCATGTTGCGACGACTCCAGGGGTCGAAGTAACCGGGTTGCGACAGCGCTTTGTTGATCTCCGACTGCGTCGTGCCGAAGAAGGGAAAGCCTTCCTGCACCATGTCACTCGGATGCTTCCAGCCGCCCACGTGCCAGTTCAGGTGCACGAACTCGTCCATCGTGATGTGGCCCGCTCGCAGGGACTTGAGGCCGTATTGCACGCCCACGTTGTCCCAGGTCGTGCGGGCCGCGCCGCTGGCGTCCACGCCGTAGACATTGCGCAGGTCGTCGTAGTGGGTCCAGCGGATGGCCGCAATGTCGCTTTGCGGCTCGTACAACTGCTGGTTGGGCGCCTGGCCGTACCAGGGGTTCATCGACAACGGCGTGAGGCCGCGCCACGCCGGCACGCATTCGGTGCTGCCCTTTGCGGTGCTGTAGCCCAGCGCGATCTTCAGCGGCGCGAGCGCATCGTTCACGCGCGCGTTCGGCCCGCCGTCGGGGTTCTCCTCCGCATTCATGCCCACCAGCCACGTGCGGTTCTTGGTCACGCCCCACTTGCCGTTGGCACGGTCGGTCGCGTCCATGTAGTGCTCCAGCAATTCGCAGTCGCCGACGTGGATGGTCTGCGTGACCATGTCGGGGTAGCTCTGAACGGGCAGCAGGCCGTCGAGCACGCCGGGGTTGTTCTGCGCGATCATGTACTGCTGGATCGCGCCGCCCGAGCCGCCCAGGCCGACGGTGTAGACGGGCGCGCCATAGCGCTCAATGAAGCGCTCCTTGGTCATCATCGCGGTTTCGCCGGCGAGGTTCATGTTGTAGTGCGTGCCGGTGTTGTTGCCGCTCGAATGGACGATGGCCCAGCCGCGGCCGAGCACGTCGAGGTTCATCGAGCCGCCATGCACCGTCCCCTGGCTGTGGCCGATCGCCACGCCGCCCTGGAACCAGTAAAGCAGCTTGCCGTTCCACAGCGAAGTGTCGGCCTGCGCGACGTTGTCCGCCGCCGGCATGGGCGCGAGCATCGCGATGCTGTAGAGGAAGCGGTTGATGCTGCCGATCTCGCGCCGCACGACGAAGTCCACCGTCCGGCCGTCTGCCAGGGTTGCCTGGCCCATGTCGGAGGGCCGCGTGCCGTCGGCCGGCAGCGGCTTGAGCGCGCCTGCCGTGCTGCGGTACTGGTAGCTGACGAAGGTGTCGATAGAGCAGTCCTGGCTGTAGCCCAGCAAGGTGCCCTGCGCATCGCGCACCGGGTAGCCCGGCGGCACAGCGCTGTCCACCCGCGGCTGCTTGCCCACGGCCCCCTGGATCGTGGTGCAGACGAAGGGCGTCTGCTGCGGCCCGGTGAACATCGGGCCCGTGATCGGGTAGTTGGTCAGCGTGAGCTGGTCGCGCCCCTGCCCATTGCCGTTCCGATGGCGGACCTCCAGCGTGTTCGCCCCCAGCTTCAGGCCGCTGATCAAGCCTTCGAGGCCGACCGCGGTTTCGGCGAGCTTCACATCCAGGCGCGTGCCGTTGAGCCACAGCTCCAGCTTGTCGCGCAGGCCCGGCGCGGTGCGGACCTCGATGCGCGCATCGCCGCCCGAGACAAACTCGGGCGCGCTCGACAACACGCGCAGACGCACGCTATTGCCGTTCTCCTTGTCGTTCTGCGCTTTCGCCTGCTGCGCGGCGTCGACGTCGGCGCTGCTCTTCGAACTACTTGTGCCGGTGCCGCCGCCTGATCCGGAGCCTCCGCCACTGCTGCCTCCGCCGCAGGAAGCCAACAGCACTACACACACGGCCGATGCGGCCGTCAGACCTTTGGATGTCATCGTGTCTCCTCGGGCACGCAGGCCCTTGTTGTCGTTGCCAGAGCCGGGTGGCCGGCCGTTGGCTGCGGATTGCTCGCGTACAGGACGCGGCCGCGCAAAGGCTAGACGTTTTTGCGTCACCTGAACATAGGTTCCGAATCTGATGCGCAACCGAGGCAGCTCCGTCATCCGTGCGCGTCATCGCGCGCGATGCAGGCCCCCTCGACCACCGCTTCCAGCGAACTGCTCCTGCGCGCGACGTTGAGATCGCGGCGCGAGACTTCGGTTCGTGGCTGTCGCTTTCAGGTGAAACGGAATGTAAGAAGGCGATCTGCTCAGCGTTCGAACGACGCATTTGAACGCGTAATTCGCGGGATGGCGGATAGGACCTAACCAGCCCGCCCAGCTGCGACTCGGTTGCCGTTGTAGTCCTTTCGTCGTCCGCGTCGGTGACGGACTCTATGTCTGCACCTCCTTGTGACCGGTCGTGGACCTCGAGGGCCGCGTGGCGTTTGAATGACCGGAATCGACCTCATCAAAGGCGCTCGCCAAGCGGCAGCGAAGGACCGAAGCCGCTGCGAAGCGGGCGGTCCATGCGGTCCATGCGGTCTAAATGCAGCCGGGGCGGCCTTCGATTGCGTGTGATTGGCCACACGTATCTGGTTCGGGCCACGGCGCCAGCCAGTGGCGTTTGCAGTCCGTCGCGAACGATCTTCACCCTCGAGCTAATCGGTCCGTTCGAGGCGTCTCCGGCCTTGTGGATCCAGTACTGATGACTGCCGCTTTTCTCCCTCAGCGTGCAGCAGCGCTCTTGCGTCTGGCGAGGTGGTGTTGATGCACAGCCCCCCGAGCTTCAGCGCGCCAGCGGTCGTCCGGACTTTCTTCGGGGTCTCGACGGCCTCGCGAGTCCATGAACACGTAGCGGCCATCGGCGCGGAAGTACTCGAAGGTGATCAAAGCGATCCGGGCAGCCAGCACGGTCAAGGTCTTCCGGGCGTTCATGCGGCGGTCTTGAACGTGCTCGTGGCAGCTGCGCTGGCGGGGGAGACGTCACATCCCAATCCAATGCCTGATGGCTCAACCCTGCGCATCGAGATGGCATGAAAGGGGCACTTCACGGCGCAGTCGCTGCAGCCCGTGCACAGATCCGCAGCGCCCAAGGTCGAATACTTCTTCCAAACGACCACTTCGAGGCAGAGCAGGTCAAGGTCGCACGCGGCGCGTCGATGTGTCCCCGCTCCCTTGGCGGAGTTGCTGCGCAGCATGGTTTCTCTCACCGCGGTCCTTCGAGCCTGCGGCAGAATCCTTTACCGGCGGCAAAGCCGAGACTCAAGGAACATCACAGATGGGTGCGCAATGGAAAGCCAAGCACAAGGATCTGGCGGCTAACGCCAAGGGACGCTTGTTCGGCAAGCTCGCGAAGGAAATCATGATCGCCGCCCGCAGCGGGGCCGATCCGGCATCGAATGCGCGCCTGCGGCTGGTGGTGGAGCAGGCGCGCAAGGTCTCGATGCCCAAGGACACGCTGGAGCGGGCCATCAAGAAGGGCGCCGGCCTGACCGGTGAGTCGGTGCATTTCGACCGCGTGATCTACGAGGGCTTTGCGCCGCACCGGGTGCCGGTGATGGTCGAATGCCTGACCGACAACGTGAACCGCACCGCGCCGGAGATGCGGGTGCTGTTCCGCAAGGGCCAACTGGGCGCCTCAGGGTCGGTCGCCTGGGATTTCGACCACCTCGGCATGATCGAGGCCGAACCGCAGCAGGTTGGAGCCGATCCCGAACTGGCCGCCATCGAGGCCGGCGCGCAGGACTTCGAGCACGGCGAGGAGGGGATCACGGTATTCCTGACCGACCCCGCCGATCTCGACTTGGTCAGCCGGGCGCTGCCGGCGCAGGGTTTTTCTGTGCTGTCGGCGAAGCTCGGCTACAAGGCCAAGAACCCGATCGATCCGGCCAGCCTGAGCGCCGAGGCATTGGAGGAGGTCGAGACCTTCCTGGCCGCCATCGATGCGAACGACGACGTGCAGAACGTGTTCGTGGGACTCGCGGGGTAACTGCCCACGTTTCCATCGGGCCTGCTGCACCTGCGCGCTGGCTCATCCGCGGCCTGAGCCAAGGACTCCTTGGGGTGGTGCGGCTCGATCAGCGCACAACTGCGCCCACGGCACCACGCGCCATCTCGACCAGAAAGGCCGCACGCTTGGTCGTCTTGCCCTACTGATCGAACCCGCCGCGAGCGATCTGCTTCATCCGCCCTTTCCCGTTGCCTGAGACGACAACGAACCAAACCAAGCAGCGGTGGACTGGATCAGAGGCTCCATAGCCACTAGAGCAGGTAGGGTACGAAGCGTTGTGTGCGGCGCATGTAGTCGCGGTAGGCATCGCCGAAATGCTCGATGCACTCTGTCTCCTCGCGCTTGGCGGTGACGAAGATCAGCGCAGTCGATGCCAACACCAGCATCAAGCCCAGCCAGCTGAAGCGCTGCAGGAAGACCCCCCAGGCAAGGCAGATCAGTGCCGTGTACATCGGATGGCGGATGTATTTGAATGCTCCCGTCGTCACCAGTCGAGTGGTCTTCTCGAATCCGATCAGTGCCTCGTCCTTGCGGGCGCTGCTCGGCTGGCCCAGCCGTCTCAAGCGGCGTGCCGCATGCAGCGGCAGCCAGGCCGACGTGGCGAGGAACAACTGCGCCAGCAACTGGCTCGGTGACAGCAGAGGATCGTCGCCCCAAACCGGCAGATTGATCCAGATCAGGCCGAGGATGCACTCCACCGCGAAGAAGCGATAGAAGCCGTGCGAGCGCGGCCGGGTGATCGCTCCCCGCGAGATGTACAGCAAGACCGAACTGACGATGACGAAAGTTGCGGGGTAGGCCTGCAGGGGCAGAAGCATTTGCGAAATTTACATGCAGCGCGCTGTGGTGGAAAAGGCCAGGCGGCATCGAAATCGGCCCGGCGCTGGTGGGGAGCAAGGGAGAGGCCCAAATGCGGTCTCCCTCTGCCCGCTCGAGTACGACCGCATTGCGAGCGCGAATACAAGCACCCTCTCCAGCAGCCAGGCCGTTGGTCGGCCCCGCCATGGGTTTAGGGATCTATTCGTCTACTGCCGCGCCATCGCAATGCGCATGGCATCTTCCGGCAAGACCAGGTGATCGACGCTCTCTGCAGCGTCGGATATGGCAAGTTGCACGCCTTTGACGCGCCCGTTGAACACGTTGTCCTTGGCTCCGTAGTCCGGGGAAACCGGCGCGCCGGTGTCTTCGCCCACATCGCAGCCGTCGTCCGCGGAGAAGACCATGGCCTGGGTCATCGGAACAGAACCCTCGCCGGCCTTCTTGCCGTCGATGAACAACGTCACTTGGCCGCCCTTGCCGAGCCCGCCGCCCGCATAGGCGAACTCCATACGCACCTGGTGCTCGCCGGTCGGCAGCGGATCCGCTGATTCGACGTAATAGTGGTTCACGCCTGCCACGTTGTAGCAGTACTTGAGCTTGCCCTGGTGCGCGTAGAGGGTCCAACCGCCGATGTTCGCCCCCTGCGCGATGATGACGCCCCGCGCGCCGGCGCCCGGGACCTCGATCTGGGCAGTGACGGAGTGCGACTTGTTCTTGAGGTTGAGCACGCAGTTCTCCGACAGCCGGCTCATGCCGCCGAACAGCAACTGCGTCTTTCCCCTGATCAGCACGGGCCGGCCTGCGGTGTCGGGGTTCATCTTTTCGACCACCCGGTCGTCAATGGGCAGCACCTTGTAGCGCGTGGCCTCGATCAGCCACAGGCGCTGCAAATCGTGCAGCTTCTCGGGCATCTGCTTCGACAGGTCACGGGCCTGGCTCCAGTCCTTGGTCGTGTCGTAGAGCTCCCAGACGTCGTCGTCGAGCGGCACGGTCTTGCGACCCACGAGGACCCACGGTGTTCCATGCTTGGTGACAGCGGTCCAGCCCTTGTGATAGATGCCACGGTTGCCGAACATCTCGAAGTACTGCGTCTCGTGCCGCTCTGCCGCATTCGCGTCGTTGAACGTGTACAGCATGCTGACGCCCTCGAGCGGGTCTTGCGCCACGCCGTTGACTTCGACCGGCTCGGGCAAGCCCGCCGCCTCGAGAATCGTCGGCGCGATGTCGATCACGTGATGGAACTGCGAACGCATCTCGCCCTTGGCCTGGATCCCCTTCGGCCAATGGACGATCGTCCCGTTGCGTGTGCCGCCCCAGTGGGAAGCCACCTGCTTGGTCCATTGGTAGGGCGTATTCATTGCGTGGGCCCAACCCACGGCGTAGTGGTTGTACGACTCCGGGCCGCCGAGCTTGTCGTAGCGTGCCATCAGGAACTCGGGCGTTTCAAGTGCAGCAAGTCCGTTGAAATTCGCCATCTCGTTGTAGGCACCGTTCAGCGTGCCCTCCGCAGAGGCCCCGTTGTCGCCGACGATGTAGTAGACGAGCGTGTCGTCGAGAATGCCGAGCTTCTCCAGGCTGTCGAGCAGGCGGCCCACATGATGGTCGGTGAACTCCATGAAGCCGGCGTAGACCTCCATCTGCCGACGCAGGATCGGCTTGAGCGCTTCCGGCATCGCGTCCCATGCGGGGATTTCCTCGTGGCGCGCGGTCAGTTCGCAATCGGCCGGGATCACGCCCAGCGCCTTCTGCCGGGCAATGGTCTCCTCGCGCAGCTTGTCCCATCCCTGGTCGAACTTGCCCTTGTACTTGTCGGCCCACTCCTTGGGGACGTGATGGGGCGCGTGGGTGGCACCGGGCGCGAAGTAGGCGAAGAACGGCTTGTCGGGTGCGAGGACCTTCTGCTGCCCGATCCATGACATGGCCTTGTCGGTCATGTCCTCCATCAGGTGATAGCCCTCCTCGGGCGTCTTCTTCGGTTCGACCGGGTTGGTGCCTTCATAGAGGCTCGGATACCACTGGTTGGCTTCGCCGCCGATGAAACCGTAGAAATACTCGAAGCCGCCGCCGCCCGTCGGCCACGCGTCGAAAGGTCCGACCGAACTCGTCTCCCACACCGGCACCTCGTGGCACTTGCCGAATTGCGCGGTGGAGTAGCCGTTGAGCTTCAGCGTGCGGGCCAAGGGGGACATGGAGTTCGGCAGCACCGAGCTGTAGCCCGGGGCCCCCGTGGCGATCTCGGTGATGCCGCCCATGCCGCAGGAGTGGTGGTTGCGGCCGGTCAACAGGGCCTGGCGCGTCGGCGAGCACAGCGCGGTGGTATGGAAGCGATTGAATTTCAGCCCGCCAGCCGCCAGCTTCTCCGCGTTCGGCGTCTGGCAGGGGCCGCCGAAGGCACTGGACGATCCGAAGCCGGCATCGTCGATGAGGACGATCAACACGTTGGGCGCTCCCTTGGGTGGACGCAATTGGTCGATCGGTGGAAAGTGGGTGTCGGGGTCCCGCGCGTCGTAGGTGATGAGGCCGGGCCTCGACGTGTTGCGCATCGGGAGATGCGTACGAATCTTCCCGTGCTCCGAATCCTGGCTGTTCGGCTTGGCTGGATTGCTCACGACTTTCTCCTCGGTGGACTCGATGGAGCGGTTCACACAACGGACGCGCCCGCCCCTTTGGAGCGTCCGCTTTCAGGTGGAGGCAGCGAGCGTACCCGCAACACGTCTTGCCGGCCACCGGAAGTTACAAAGTCAGCTCGCATCGAAAGCGGGCGTCGGGGCATCGGGATCAACGCCTGCAAGTGGCCGACAGGCCCAGTTCGAGATCCGAGCTCGAACGCGTGGGCTTCAGACTGGCTGCCGTCGTCCAAGTTCGACGGCCGAATGACCGCGGTGGCTGAGACCGGACATTGAGAGCAGGTCGGCTCCACTCAGGTCCAGGCTTTCGCCCGTTGTTGAGAAGATGACAGCCATGCTCTGAGGGCGCGAAAGTTCAGGTTTCGCATACGGCGAACTTGCTGATGCTTCAGCCGTGCGCATGAGGCGGTGACCGATCTGGGCCGAGCCGAACCCGGCCACAAGGTGCTCGAGATGGGCGCGGGTTCGGGTCATCTGGTGGCGCATCAGCCCGAGGCCCTCCAAACCGTCGAGATCGTCGAGCCACCGGGGCCGCAGACTGCGCAACGCCTCGAGGGGCCGGGTTGCGATCTCGTCCAGGTGGCAGTATTCGATTGCTTCAGCGCCCGCTCCCAACGCCACCAGGACGAACGCTGCAATGCACGCAGACCCGAGCGTCAGGGCAAAGGTCGCGATCGAGAACACCTCGGAGTGGGAGGCCATCTCGGTGCGCAGCGCGCAGCCGGCGAGTGACTTGTTCATGATCGATTCCTTGGTGGAGGGCACAGGCGAAGAATCGGCGCTGCGCACTCAGCCGACAAAGGGCATGCGACGAAGACGAGGAAGTGCCGGGTCAAAGGCGCCGGACGCGTCGCAAACCGCGAGCATCGACGTGGTGGCCGACGAATGCGCTGGTCACCGCCCTGCGGGCTCATCCGCGCCCGGCCGGACTCATCCCGGGAAACGGCGGTTTCGTCGGTTCGCACCTGTTTCGCAGGCGGCGTGAGGCGCACAATGATCGCGTTCTTCCCCTCGGAGGCCGCGATGTTCGGGTTCAGTCGCCTTGCACCCTTGCACAGCGGCGACAGCTATGTCGCGCGTGTGGTGCGTGCTCTCGGTTGGCAACGGCTTGCGGTCGTTGCGCTGGTGACGATCCTTGTGTCGACACGGCCGTTGCTCGAAGCCGACGTGGTCGGGTTCTTCACTTCGGTCGAGATCGCGATCCTGTGGATCGAGCTTTTCGCCGAGATGGCGCTGATCGCTGCCGTGCTGGCGCTCGGCTATACGTTGCTCGACGAAGCCCTGCCACCTCGCATGCCACTGCGGTTGGTCATCGTGTGCGCAATGCTGCTGGGGCTGTCCATCGTGATGACGGTCCTGCTGTACGCCCACTACGCGGACGGCTTCGACCACTTGCCCCCGCCGCTGCGCCTGGTGGCCGACTCGCTACGCTGGGGTCTGCCGGCCATCGTCCTGGCGGTGATCGCCGATATGCACCATCGCGCGTTGCAGACCGATGCTGCCGCGCACGCGGTGGAGCGATCGCACGAACAACTGGGGCGGGACGAGACCGAACAGCAACTGGCGCTGTTGCAGGCCCAGATCGAGCCGCACTTCCTGTTCAACGTGCTGGGCAACGTGCGGCGTCTGTATCGCACGCAGCCGCAGGCCGGTGCAGGCGCAATCGCCAACCTGATGTGCTACCTGCGTGCCGCGTTGCCGCAACTGCGCAGCGAGCACGCGCGACTCGGCGACGAACTCGAGCTGGTGCGTGCGTACCTCGGTCTGTTTCAGGTCCGCATGGGCGCGCGCTTGAGCTTTTCGATTCAAACAGACCAGGCTTTGCACGGCATCGAGTTCCCGCCGATGCTGCTCATCACGCTGGTCGAAAACGCCATCAAGCACGGACTGGAGCCGAACGGCCGCGGTGGCGAGGTACTCGTGCGTGCGAAGCGCACGGGGCAGTTGCTCGAAGTTGCCGTTCTCGACGATGGCCTCGGATTCGCTTCCGCGGCGAGCGACGGTACCGGCGTGGGGCTCGCCAACGTACGCCGCCAGCTTGCAGCGCGTTATGGCAGTCAGGCGCGGTTGGCTCTCGAATCCCGCTCGCCGCGGGGCGCCTGCGCGACGATCGTGATCCCTCTGCGCACCTTGCCGGATGTCGGCCCAGGGCGACTTGAGACGGCCAGCGCCTGAGGAGTGAACGATGGCCGTTGCCGTTCTTCGTGCGCAACTCGATCTGCAATCGACGACCTCCCATGCCGTCGACTTCGCGCACTGGCTGCGAACGCATCGCGGCGCGGTTGTGCTGGCAGGTCTACTTGCGTTCGCACATTCGCTGATTTCACTCGTCGGCGCGCTCAGCGTGTTGCCGCAGGTGACGCTCCCTCTCGCGCTCACGGGGACCTTCAAAACGGTCACGCTCGGTATCGTGGACTGGCCCGCGCTTTTGGTGACGGGCTATGTGTTTCAGCGGCTGAGCCTGACCGGCTGGCGGGCGGGCGTTGCCACGTGCGGCCTGGCCGCGTGCGTGGCAATCGCCTACGCGTCGCTGCCCTACCTGTCCTCATGGGGAGACATGTTGGAGGCGACGACATCCGGTTGGGGCTTCGCGGTCACCTCCGCCTTGAACGGGTTCATGTCGGCGCTGCTCTTTTTCGCCCACCTTCAGCGCAGCCACGTGCACGAGGAAGCTGCCAAGCGTCTTGCTGCTGCGCAGCGGGCTCAGCGCGAAGCGCGGCGCCGGTTGGCTCAAGGGCGTTTGCAGGCGGTGCAGGCGCGGATCGACCCGCAACTGTTGTTCGACATGCTCGATGCCGTGCGGCGAGCCTATGAGAGCGAGCCGCCGCGCGCCGAGCAACTGCTCGACGAACTGGTCGCCTTCCTTCGCGCAGCGCTCCCGCGGCTGCAGCACGCTTCGTCGAGCGTGCCGCGCGAGGCCGAGATGGCGTGCACGTGCGCGCGTCTGCACGCGCTGGCAGCCCCGCCCGGTGCCAGCATGGCCCTCGCCGTCTCGGCCGAGGTGATGGACGCTCGCTTCCCGCCCGGCGTGCTGCTGCCGCTGCTCAACGATGCGCTGCAAGTGCGTGCAGGCGCCTGCGAGTTGAGAGCGGCGCGGCGTGCAGGTGCGTGCCGGCTGGTGCTGACGCTGCCGGCCCGGCCGTCGGATGCCACCGCCCGGCGGGTGCGCGGCCTGCTGAACGATCTCTACGGAACGGCCGCCGAACTGGCGCTGGCCGACACCGGCGGCGTGAGCCGCGCAACGATCGAGGTGCCGTATGAACATGCGTGACTCGAGTGCGGGTGACTCGATGCTGGGCAACCCGGAGGTCCTGCTGGGGCCGACTGCGATCCTCGCCGAGGATGAGCCGCTGCTCGCCGACGAACTGGCCGAGCGCTTGCATCTGTTGTGGCCACAACTGCGGATCGTCGCGCGCGCGGGCGACGGAGTCGAGGCGCTGAACGCCATCGAGACGCATGCGCCGGACCTGGCGTTGCTCGACATCCACATGCCGCTGCTCACCGGCATCGAGGTCGCACGCCAGATCGCCGGGCGCTGCCACGTCGCGTTCATCACTTCGCACGACGAGCATGCGCTCGAGGCCTTCGAGGCCGGTGCGATCGACTACGTGCTGAAGCCGCCGACCACCGCGCGCCTGGTGACGACCGTGCAGCGCTTGAAGGCGCGCTTGCAGCAATCGCCGGCCGACCTGCGCCGCGCGCTGAAGGGCGTCGGCGCTGCCCCGCCCGCCGCGCCGCGCTATCTGCAATGGATCAACGCCTCGCGCGGTGCCGCCGTGCGATTGATCACCGTCGAGGAGATCGTGTACTTCAAGTCCGACCAGAAGTACACGCTCGTGATCACGAACGACGCCGAAGCGGTGATCAGGAAAACGATCAAGGAGCTCACCGATGAACTCGACCCGACCATGTTCTGGCAGGTGCATCGCTCGACGGTGGTCAACGTGCACGCGATCGACAGCGTCATTCGCGACGATCGCGGCAGCCTCACGCTGCGGCTCAAGCAGCGCCAAGAAACCCTGACGGTTAGCGAAGCCTACAACCACCTGTTCCGCCAGATGTGAAACAGTTTGATGAAGGAGAGTCCCCATGAAGACGCTCGACTGCAATTGCAGGGGTCCGATGAGCCGGCGCCAGGCTTTCGCATTGCTCGCGGCCTTCGGTGTCACGGGTGACGCACTTGCGCAGGACGCACCGACGGTCAACCCGCGCTCTTACCGCGTGCTGCTGGAGAACGACTCGGTGCGCGTGATCGAATACAAGAGCCGGCCAGGCCTCGGCGTGTGCGGTGAGGGCATCCACTCCCACCCGGCCCACCTGGCGATCACGCTCACCCCAGCCAAAGTCCGGGTGGTTCAGGACGGCAAGACGACATTTGGCGACCTCCCGCAGGGCAAAGTGATGTACTTCGAGGCTGAAGTTCATTCGGCGGAGAACGTCGGCGGCGCCGGCACCCGCATCTACCTGGTCGAGATGAAGGGCAAGGACTGGAAGCCGAGCACCGGTTGAGTCCGCGGGGGCTGCTCTTGCCCCTTGCAGGGGGTGAGCATCTTCATCAGGAAGTGCGTCGAGCCCATCCTGTGCTTCAGTGTTCTGAAGACATGCTTCAACAGTTCGTCTGCGGATCTGCATGTCGTCGGGGTTGATCAAGCCTGCGCCGCCGAGTGACCGGAAAGGGCCGCGGCCGTGAGTTCGGAGGTCGAGCTCGACCGACCGGACACTGCGTACTGGACGGGGTGCGCTGGCGCAAGGCAGGGTAGAGCTCCACTGCGCCCGGCCAAGCGATGGCGATCTGCCGGCGAAAGCGCCGCCGGGCATCACGACCTGAACAGGCGCCTGAACCATCCCTTGGACTGCTTTGTCGGTTCTTCCTCCGGAGCCACGTCGTGCGCGCGCAACTCGACGCCGCCGGCAAGCTGGCCCAGCGTTTCGAAGATCATGCGTCGGGCTTCCAGCCGGACGCCGCCGGTGCGATGGAATGCTATGACGACGCGGCTGACCTGAAGCGAGTCGCCGCCCAGGTCGAAGAAGTTGTCGCGACGTGCGATCGTGCCGCTGTCCATGCCGAGAATCTCGCCCCAGATCCCGGCCAGGGCCATCTCTGCGGGTGTGGACGGGGCGTCGCCGGCGCTCAGGCTTGCGCGGGATTCGATGCGCGGCGCAGGCAACGCGTGCCGGTTGATCTTTCCGTTGGGCAGCAGCGGCAGCGCATCCAGCACCACGTAGTGCTGGGGCAGCATGTAATCGGGCAGGCTGACGCGCAGGTGGTCCTTGAACTCGGCCCCGCCGGCCGCGCCTTCGCGCAGCACCAGGTAGGCCACCAGGCGGACATCGCCGGGGCGATCCTCGCGCGCGACGACCAGGCTCTGGGACACATCGGGGTGCGCCTGCAGCGACGATTCGATTTCACCCAGTTCGATGCGATGGCCACGCACCTTCACCTGGAAGTCGAGCCGCCCCTGATGCTCGAGCAGGCCATCGTGGCGCCAACGCCCGCGGTCTCCCGTCCGGTAGAGCCGCGCATGCGGGTCGGCGCTGAACGGATCGGGGATGAAGCGCTCAGCGGTCAGTTCGAGGCGGTTCAGATAGCCCGATGTGACGCCGTCACCGCCGATGAAGATCTCGCCGGACACGCCTGCGGGGCAACGTCTCCCCTGGGCATCGAGCACGTAGATGCGGGTGTTCGCGATCGGGCGGCCGATCGAGATGGTCTGCGGTTCCGGCGGGACCTTCCAGCAGGTCGACCAGACGGTCGTTTCCGTGGGGCCGTAGAGGTTCCATACTTCACCGGTTCGCGCCGAAAGCTGCTGGGCCATGGCGGGGCTGAGACTCTCGCCGCCGACCAACGCCTTGAAGGACGCAGAACCCGTCCAGCCGGCGTCGATCAGCATGCGCCACGTTGCAGGCGTTGCCTGCATGACCGTCGCGCCCGCCTGGTCGATCAGGGACCGGAGTGCCTCGCCATCGACCGTCTGCTCGCGAGTCGCGAGCACCACGGTCGCGCCGGCCAGCAACGGCAGCAGCAGTTCGAGCACCGCGATGTCGAAGCTCAGCGTGGTCACTGCCACCAGCACATCCCCCGGTCCGAGCCCGGGTTCGCGCTGCATCGAGAGCAGGAAGTTCACCACCGCCTGATGCGGCACCACGACGCCCTTGGGCTTGCCGGTGGAGCCCGAGGTGTAGATGACGTAGGCCGGGTCGGCGGGCCGCGCATCGCATTCGGCATCCGGCGGCAGCGCGGTCGCGGGCTGGGCCATCAGCTCCGCCTGGGCCTGATCCAGCAGCAGGGTCGGCATGGCGAGGTCCTGCCACAGGCTTGCAAGCCCCTGCTCGGTCACCATCAGCGTCAGCGCCGCGTCGACTGCCATGTCGTGCAGACGTTGCAGCGGGTAAGCCGGATCCAGGGGCACGTAGGCGCCGCCTGCACGCAGGATGGCCAGCTGCGCAACCACCATCGCCGGCGTGCGCTGCACGCAGAGGCCGACCAGGCACCCTCGCCGCACTCCGGCGCCGCGCAGCAGATGGGCCAACCGGTCCACGCGCGACCAGAGTTCGCGGTAGTCCAGCGTTTCGCCCGGCACCTGCACGAGGGCCGTGCCCGACGCCCCGCGCTGCGCATCCAGAAGACCATGGACCGTGAGATCGCGTGGATACCCGATGTCGGTCCGGTTCCAGGTGGCTAAGCGTGCGAGCTCTTCCGGACTGGCGGCCGCATGTTCATGCAGGGGCCGTTCCGGCTGCTGGATGAAGCGCTCGAGCAGATGCATGAAGTTGTCCAGCATCGCCTGCGCGGTCGCGGGCGCGAAGAGCTCGGTCGAATAGCCCAGCGACATTGCAAGCTCGACTTCGGTGTCGATCGTCAACGAGAGGTCGAACTGCGTGGCGTGCAGGTTCAAGGGCACGAAGTCCACGTCGAGGCCGTCGAACTGCGGGAGCTTCCGGGGCGTGTTCACCACATTGAACATCACGCGCACTTCAGGTGCCCTGGCACCTGATTCCTGCTGGCGCAGCCGGTCCATCAGATAGTCGAACGGGATGTCCTGATGGGTGAAGGCCGACAGGCAGGTTTCACGCACCTGCTGCGTCAATTCGGTGAAGCTCTGCGCCGGCCGGACCTGGCTGCGCAACGCCAGCGTGTTGACCAGCGAACCGACCACCTCCTCGGACTCGATGCGCATGCGCCCTGCGATGGGCGTCCCGACCACGATGTCCTCCTGGCCGCAATAGCGGGCCAGCAGGGCCTGGAATGCAGCCAGCAAGGTCATGAAGGGGGTCAGGCCGAGACCGCCGCTGAAGCGCTGGATGCCGGCGAGCCATCCCTCGGGAAACTGCCGTCGGATGCGGTCGCCCCGGCTGCTGAGCCGCTGCGCCACCGCGGTGTCCGAGCTCAGGTTCAGGGGGCTCATGCCGGCGAGTTGCCCGAGCCAGTAGTGCGTCTGGCGCGCGAGCATCTGGTCGTCGATGTGCTGTCGCTGCCAGCTTGCATAGTCGGCGAAATCGAGCGCGCGAGGCGGCGTCGGTGCTGCGTGTCCTCGCAGCAGTGCCGCGTACAGATCCTGCAGCTCGCGCAGGAGGATGCCCCACGACCAGTCGTCGCCGATGATGTGATGCATCACGAGCGCGAGGACATGGTCCTGCGCATCGAGCCGCAGCAGGATGAAGCGATGCAGGGGGCCGGCGGCCAGGTCGAAGGGTTCCGCTGCGATGTGCGCCGCCTGCCGGTGGAATTCACTCTCTCGCTCGGCCGCAGGTGTACGTGACAGGTCGATCTCGACCAGATTCGCCCCATGGATCTCACCGAGGAGGACTCGGGGCTCGGTGTCTCCGAACTCGAAGGTCGAGCGAAACGCCTCGTGCCTTGCAACCAGGTGGTCCAGCGCACCGCGCAGCGCGGCCGTGTCCAGCGGCCCGCGCAGACGCATCGTGTCGCGCATGTTGTAGGCGGCGCCCTTGGGGTCCATCTGGTTCAGCACCCACATGCGCCGCTGCGAGAACGACACCGGCAACGGCCCTGTTCGCGGTACCGCCTCGATGCGTGCCATCTGCGCCGCTTCATCGCCGTCCGGATCCGACCCCAGGGCGCCGACCTGCTGGGCCAGTTCCTCGATCGTCGGGTGCTCGAAGATCTGTCGCAAGGGCAGCTCGACCCGGACGGTCGAGCGGATGCGCGACACGATCTGCGTGGCCAGCAGTGAATGGCCGCCGAGGTCAAAGAAGTTCGCGCGCACGCCGAAGCCCGACTTGCCCAGCACCGCGCTCCAGATGTCCAGCAGCGTCGATTCGATCGGTGATCGCGGAGCGAGCTGATGGGGCGCCGAGGCGTCGCTGTCCGGGCCCGGGAGCCGCCCGCGATCGAGTTTTCCGTTGGCCAGTCGCGGCAGTTCCGGCAGGAACACGAAGGCACCCGGGATCATGTAGTCGGGCAGTCGCTTCTTCAGGGCCGAGCGCAGGAATGCGGCATCGGCCGGCCTCTTCAGGACCACGTACGCGACCAGTTCCTTGTGGTCCGGACCGAGGTCGCGCAACAGCACCGCACTCATCTGCACCGGGTCGCAGGCGGCGAGTGCGGACTCGATCTCCCCGAGCTCGATGCGAAAGCCTCGCAGCTTGACCTGGTCGTCGTTGCGCCCGATGAACTCCACCACCCCGTCGTGCAGCCAGCGCGCCGAGTCGCCTGTGCGATACAGGGTCTCGCCGGGACGGAAAGGATTGGGCAGGAAGCGTTCGGCGCTGAGCGCCGGTCGGTTCTGGTAGCCGCGGGCCACGCCGATCCCGCCGACGTAAAGCTCGCCGGCGACGTTGACGGGCTGTGGCTCTAGCCGCGCGTCGAGCACGTAGAGCTGCGTGTTGGCGATCGGACGGCCGATGGGCACGATGGGGCGATCGGGCAGCTGTGTGCCGATTTCGTACCACGCGCTGTCCACGGTCGCTTCCGTGGGCCCGTAGAAGTTGCCGAGCCTGACGCCCGGCAGCCTTTGCCGGAACGACAGTGCGAGCGCTCGGTCCATTGCCTCGCCACCACTCAACACGTAGCGAAGGCTCGGGCAGTCCGGCGAAGCCAACCCGTCGAGCATCACGCGCAACTCGGACGGGACGAACTGGACGACGCTGATGGCGTTGTCGCGAATTGCAGCGGCCAGCAGGTGCATGTCCTCATGCACATCGGGCTGCGCGATGACGAGCGTCGCGCCACGACACAGCGGCGAAAGAAACTCCCAGAGCGACGCATCGAAGCTGATCGACGTCTTCTGCAGCACGCGATCGCTGGCGCTCAGCCCCAGTGCATCGGTCATCCACAGCACGTGATTGCTCAGGCCGCGGTGCATCAGTTGCGCGGCCTTGGGCGTGCCGGTCGAGCCCGAGGTGTAGATCAGGTAGGCCAGATGGTCCTGGCGTATCGGGTCTGGCAGATCGGCCATGGGGTCGACCGGGACAGGTCCACCGTCATCCGCAAGCACGTGGTACTTCGTCGCCGGTGAAGTACCGATCTCCCTCAAGCGATCCACGAGCGTCGACTGAGCGAGGACCACGGCCGGCCTCGAGTCTTCCAGCATCGCGCGCAGCCGCTGCACCGGGTGCCCGGGGTCCAGCGGGAGCAAGACTCCTCCCGCCTTGAAGATGCCCAGCAGCGCGACCGCCAGCCCTGTGCAGCGCTTCATGCAGAGGCCGACGACCATCTCGGGCCCGACGCCCAAGGTGCGCAACTCGTGCGCAAGGCGGTCCGACAAGAGGTCGAGTTCGCGATAGCTCGTGTTGTGAGGCCCGAATCGCAGCGCAATCGCTTCGGGTGTCGCTCGCGCCTGTGCGCGAAAGAGGGCATGCACCGGCAACTCGCGCGCAACCGCGGGGACTTGCTGGTTCCACTCGACCAGCACCCGGTGCCGCTCCTTGGCATCCATCAGCGGCAGGCGATCCAGCGCCTTGCCGGGATCGTCAACGATCTCCCTCAGGAGCGCGATGAAGTGCGCGGCCATCTGCGCGATCGTGCGAACCTCGAACAGGTCGGTGCGGTATTCGAACAGCGCCTCGAATCCGCCGTCGGACTCGACGATGACCAGGGAGAGGTCGAACTTGGAAGTCTCGGCACGAATCGCCAGCTGCTCGCTGGCCAGGCCAGCCAGCTCGAGCTTGCGATGAGGAAAGTTCTCCAGCGCGAACGACACCTGGTAGAGCGGATTGCGGCTGGCGTCGCGTTCCGGATTCAGCTCGGCCACCAGACGATCGAAAGGCAGGTCCTGGTGGGCCAGCGCCGCAAGCGTGGTCTGGCGCACGCCCTTGAGCAACGCGATGAATCCCGACTGGCCTTCCAGATGGTTGCGCATGACCACCGTGTTGGCGAAGTAACCCACCATGTCGCGCAGGCGGACGTCGTGGCGTGCCGCCAGGGGGACGCCGACAGCGATGTCGGTCTGGCCCGTGTAGCGCATCAAGAGCACGTTGAAGGCCGCGAGAAGGCCCATGAAAGGCGTGGCATCGTGCCGCGCCACCAGTGTCCTCAGCGCCGCGACGAGTGCCGGCTCGATGCGCAGCTCCAGCGTGCGTCCGGCATGGGACGTCTGCGACGGCCGGGGCCGATCCGTCGGGAGGTGCAGGGTCTCAAGTTCGCGCAGGTGCTCGCGCCAGTAGGCGGCCTGTGTCTGAAGACCGTCGCGTTCGAAGCGCTGACGTTGCCAGCTGACGTAGTCGGCGAAGGCCAACGGTGGTGCGGCCATGTCGGCGTCTTCCGCGCCTCGCGCATAGCACTGGGCAAGTTCGCGCCTGATGACACTCATCGACCAGCCATCGGCCACGATGTGATGCACCACCAGCACCAGCACGTGATCGTCCGGCGCGATGCAAAACAGCTCGGCACGCAGCAAGGGCGCGCTCGACAGATCGAAAGGGCGGGCAATGCTGAGTCCGATGCGCTCTCGAAGTGCACCTTCCGTGGCCGCCTCGAGTTGCACGCGCTGCAGCTGGAACCGTTGCAGTGCCACCGGCACCGGAATGACCTTCTGCACGGGCGCCTGCTCCGCAGCGTGAAACTCGGTACGCAGGCTGTCGTGGCGCGCAAGCAACCGCTGCAGGCTGCGCTCCAGCAGTTCGACGTTCAACGCGCCGCGATAGCGCGTCGCCGAATGGATGTTGTACGCGGCGCCCCCTGCGGCCATCTGGTCCAGGAACCACAGTCCCTCCTGTGGAAAGGACAGAGGCGCGCCCTCGGCGGCGTCGAGGGTCGTGGGCGAGCCCGCTTGCGCGCGTTGTTGGAGCTTGCGAGCCAGAATGCGTCGTCGTGCTCCGGGGCTGGTCGGAATGGAGGGCTCTGGAGAGGTCACGTTCGGGGCTGCGTCCATCGTTGGTGTCGTTCTGTTCGCTATGTCTCTTGGGGTGCAGACGGCCAGTTCAAGCGCCGTTTCGGCCGCCAAATGTGTCGCCTCCGAGCAGGTGCGCGACCTCGTCGTCGCTGAGGGCACCCAGTTCGGACTCGAACGATGTACTGAGTGCATCGGCTTCTTCGATGGCGGCTTGCAATTCAGCCGTAAAAGTCGTGACTGTCGGATGCGCCAGGAGGGCCGATGCGGGCAGATCGACGCCCCAGGTTTCATTGACCTCGAGCACCAGCCGCGCCGCTGACAGGGAGTCACCCCCGATCGCGAGGAAGTTGGCGTCGAAGGCGACGCGCGGTTGATCCAGGACGCGCGCGAACAGGGCGGCGATCTGCGACTGCAGCGGCGTCAATGGCACATCGCTGGGCACGGCGGCGAGAAGCGCCGCCACCTGATGCTCCAGGTTTCGGCGCTGGACCTTGCCACCGGCGCCTTGGGGGATGCGGTCGATGACGTGGATGCACGCCGGTATCTTGAAGTCCGCAATGACGCCGAAAAGGCTGGAGCGAAGGAACGGCCCATCCGCTGCGCTGTCCGGCGAGCGCACGATGGCGGCGTGCACGTTCTCGCCCAGCGTCGGATGCGCCACCGGATAGGCCACCGCTTGCGCGACGCCTGGCAGGCGCATGAGCGCCTGCTCGACTTCGAACGGCGAAATCTTCTCGCCGCCTCGATTGATCATCTCCCTGCTGCGCCCGGCCAGGAACAAGTAGCCGTCATGGTCGAACCAGCCCAGGTCGCCGGTGAGAAACCAGCCGTGAAGGAATGCCTCGGCGTTGGTTTCGGGCGCGTCTTCGTAACCGGCGAACACGGCGGGTCCGCGCGCGATGACCGAACCGGTCTGTCCGACTGACAGCGCATGGCCTTCGTCATCGATCACGCGCAGTTCGGCTCCGACGGGGCGGCCGACGGAACCAGCCTTTCGCACACCTGGCGGCAATGGATTGCTCGCCAGTTGGGTGGCCGTTTCGGTCATGCCATAGGTCTGGATGACGGGCACGCCCCACAGATCCTCCATGCGGCGCTGCAGCTCCGCGGGCAGCATCGACGAGGCTGTGCGAATCAGCCGAAAGCCGTGTGCCGGCGGCGCCGCGTGGTCGTGGGTCAGCTGCTCGACAACGGCATGATGGATGGTGGGAGAGGCGGTGTACCAGGTGGGGCGAAAATCGCGGATCCAACGCGGGAACTCTGCGGCATCGAACGCCGGCGCGCACACCACTGACGAGCCGGCGGCGAGGGGCGCCAGCAGTCCGCCGATCAAGCCATGGCTGTGATAGGCAGGCATCACACACAGCGCACGGTCTTCGGAACTCAGGTCGAGGTGTTGCGCGATGTGGTGCGCGGAACACACGACCTGCCGCTGGCCGAGCGGCACGCGCTTGGGCTTTCCGGTCGTGCCCGACGTGAACAGGACGAAAGCCGTATCGGTGGAGTCGGGCCAGGGCGCATCGACATCCGGCGCGCCTCTGGAGGGGCCTTCGAGCCACTGTTGCATGTCGAAAGCCAGAGTGGCCAGTCCAAGCTTCTGCGCGAGCGTCACGGGAAGGGGGTCGCCCGGCAGGCCCATGACGGCATCGGCCCGGGCGTCCCCGAGCAGGTTCAGCAGTTCAAGCTCGGCAAGCCCTGCGTGCAGGGGAATACAGACGGCCCCGCACGCGATCACCACGCAGGAGATGGCCAGTCCCAGGCCTGATGGCATGAGCACGGCAACGCGAGCGGCGGGCGCAAGCCCGCGGGAGGCCAGCCAAGGTCGCGCGCTCTGCGCCATTGCGAACAATTGCGCGTAGCTGACCGGCTGCGCTCCCGGCGCCAGCAGGGCGATCGCCGCAGGCCGCAGACCCGCGTGGCGTGCGAGCAGTTGCGCGAGGGTCGAGGCTTCGAAGTCGGACAAGACATTCCCTTTTCTGCACGGGTGCGAAGCCGATGCCGTCAGTGGTGTGATGACAGGGCTTGTTCGATTTGTTATCAATGCTTGTGGATCGCGCGCCGCCAGGATTTCGCGCGAAGTGTAGCGTTCGAGGATTGCTGTTAAGTACCGTTGACGTGACATTGCGAGGGCTTTCCGCAATGCAGGGCGTGGCAATTCAAGGTGCACGCGGTGCATCCTGGAAAACCCATCCGGTGTGCCTTCAGATCGCTTCCACTGCAGTGCAGCCGTCGCGGGTTCAGGGCTGGTGTGCGACGGCGTTTCGTTCCTGACAGGAGCCGGCGGCGTTTCGATCGCAGCAGCGATGGATGTGCAGTACCGATGCGTTGCCGACACCCGATGCGCGCGGCGTCGTGGAGTACCGAGAAGGTCAAGCCCACGATGTGATCCGGCAAGTCCAGAGCCCGAGGGCCTCGGTTACTTGTCCTTGGCCGGAGTGACCGAAACCTTCGGTACTTCGATCACCTTTTCCTCGCTCTTCACCGTCGGGACCGTGATGGTTTTCTCTTCCTTCGTGACCTTCACGTCAGGCGGGGTCACGTCGTACTTCGGAAGTGTCACGTCCCCTTCCTTTGTCTTCTCGTACTTGGGCACCGTGATATTTCCTTCGGCCGTCTTCTTCACGTCGCACGCCGCAAGCGTGACGATGCTACTGACGGCGATAGCGATGGCTGCGATGGCTTTCATGGAATGTCCTTGTAGATTGTTCGAGCCATTTTCGAAGGCAGGGGAGGGCGGCCTGTAAGACCGCACCGCGTCAGCCCGGAGGCGCGGCGGCTCACGTGGTGTCGTCCATCGGACCCGATGGCGGCAGTGGGCGCTCTCCTTCAGGAGAGACGATTTGGGAGGGGCGCAGACTGCAGTTCCGATGGCTACCTTCTCGGCTCATACCGCATCGCCACCGCCCCCGTGCCGAACTCTCGGCTCACGAGCTTCAAGTAGACACGCTTCGATAGCCCCGCGAACAACGACGGCCCGTGGCCAACCAGCCTGGGCTGCACCACCAACTCGTACCCGTCGATCAATCCCCGCTCCGCCCAACGTCAGCGGGAGCTTCACGCCTCCCACGAACAGTCCCTTGCCCGAGTCCCCTTGAGCTGCTGAACGGCCGGGCCCAGTTCCCCGCGCACGAGTTCCGCATTCCAATCAACCCACTCCAGGGTGCTCGACATGACGTACTTCTTTGCCGCGTCGATCGTCCGGGCGAAGGGTTCCATCCGATCAGGCCTCGCTCCTGTGCGCGCCGGCGGCCGGAACGCTGCCTTCATCATTTCGTAAGTCGCCCGCCAATGAGGAGGGCATCGGCTTGGTCGAGGTTCTCGCCCGCGTGACGATGCAACCCTTCGTCCGCGGGAATCGCACGATGATCGCAGCACCCGTCCAAAGCGACGTTGATGGAATACCTGAGGGGGCGCATTGCGTTCTCCTGAAGCGTGCCAACTGGTTGTGCGCGTTGGAGTGCTGCCTGTCACGACACCCCGCCGTCACAGCCGTGACGAGTGAGCTGCAAGACCTTGATGGCTCAGCGTTTCTCCAACTTCGTCGCGCTTTCAAGGCCTGCGTCGCAACCCTTGCCGAGCCCAGGGCAGATCCTCGAAAACCGAGGATTCACATGCGCACTTCTTCTTTGGCGTGGTCGCGCGTCGCTCCTACGATTGCGGGTTGATCCACTGTTGGCTCCCCCCATGGTCACGGCCTGCGCATCTCCTTCTCGTGTTGAAAGTCCCGCCGGTCCGGTGCTGCGCTTGCTGCGTCGTGGCTTGACGCTTTGGGCTGCGGCCTTGGTGCCACTGCTGGCGGCCAACCCTGCGGCCGCAGAAGGCAACGTACGCATCGTCGACCAGTTCGGCTTGACATCGCTGCTATGGCATGTGGCGCGTGCCGAGGGCTTCATTCAGAAACAGGGCCGCGCGCAGGGGCTGGAGATCGCCGTCGAATGGTCGCGGCTGTCGGGTGGCAGTGCGGTCAACGAGGCGTTGCTGTCGGGCGCGGTCGACGTGGCGCACATCGGCGTCGGCCCCACCCTGCTGCTGTGGGACCGCACGCTGGGCAAGCAAAACTTCAAGGCCTTCGCCGCGGTCGGCACGATGCCGCAGTACTTGCTGAGCAACCGTGCCGATGTCAAGAGCATCCGCGATCTCGGCGGAAAGGACCGCATCGCCGTGGTGTCCACTTCTTCGCAACAGGCGCGCACGCTGCAGATGGCTGCCGCACAGACCTTTGGCTTCGAGCAGTTTGCGCGCTTCGATAACTTGCTGGTGACGCTGCCGCACACCGAAGCCATGGCAGTGCTGGCCTCCGGCAAGGGCGGCGTGACCGCACATTTCTCGAACGCACCCTTCCAGTATCAACAGCGCAAGACCCCGGGCCTACACGTGATCCTCAGCTCCTATGACGTGATGGGGGGACCATCGTCGTCCGTGTTGGCAGTGACGTCGGAGAAGTTCCGGCGTGACAACCCCAAGACCTACGCCGCGGTGAAGGCCGCGCTGGCCGACGCGGCCCAGCTCGTGCGCGTGAACAAGCGCCGTGCAGCTGAAATCTACCTGGAGGCGGAGGATTCCAAAGTGCCACTGGCCGACATCCTGGCCTTCCTGGACGATCCCGAAATCGGCTACGACGTCGTGCCCCAGAACACCGAGCGGCTCGCGCGCTTCCTGCACAAGGCCAAGGTGCTGAAGAACGATCCTGCGACATGGAAGAGCTACTTCTTCGATGACGTGCACCAGGTCCCTGGCGGTTGAAGCCGGCAAGTTGAAAGACGAGTCATGAACGCAATCCTCTCGGCGCGCCCTGCGGTGTCGCCCTCCCAACAACTGCAGGACGACATCGATCTGCGCCCGCTCACCGGCCACATCGGAGCTGAGATCCACGGGCTCGATCTGCGCCGCGCGCTGGGCGCGCCTGCCGTTGCCGCCATCCGCGCCGCGCTGCGCCAGTGGAAGGTGGTGTTCTTTCGTGACCAGGTGCTGACGCATGCCGAGCATGTGGCCTTCGCACGGCAGTTCGGCGAGCCCACCATCGGCCATCCGGTGTACGGCTATGTCGAGGGTCATCCGCAGGTGTATTCAGTCGGCCGCAACCGCTTCCAGTCGCGCCACGAGGGCGAGCAGCTGATCCGGCCGTGGACGGGCTGGCACACGGACGTCACGGCAGCCGTGAACCCACCCGCCGCGTCGATCCTGCGCGCAGTGGTGATTCCGCCCTATGGTGGAGACACGCAATGGACCAACCTTGTGCAGGCCTACGCCGGCTTGTCGCCCACCCTGCGCGCCTTTGTCGACGGTTTGCGCGGCATTCACCGCTTTGCACCACCTGAAGGCCAGAATGCGACCGACGAGTTCTTGCGCAAGAACCGGTCCCGCCCCTTGGTCAGCGAACATCCCCTGGTGCGCGTGCATCCGGAGAGTGGTGAGCGGGCGCTGTACGTGAGTCCGCTGTTCTTGCAAACCGTCACCGGCTTGACGCCGCGCGAAAGCCGCCAACTGCTCGACCTGCTGTTCGAGCATGTGGTGCGGCCCGAGTACACGGTGCGATTTCGCTGGCAGGAGGGCAGCATCGCATTCTGGGACAACAACAGCACGGCCCACTTGGCGCCCCGCGACATTGACGACCTGGAGTTCGACCGCCAGCTTTACCGCGTGACGCTCAAGGGTGAGATTCCATTCGGTGTAGACGGTTCTCGCTCCAGCGCGATCGAAGGCGAGCCGCTGGAGGCCTACGAGTAGAGGCTCAAGCCACCCGGCGCGTGGCTGACGGCCGACTGGCGTGGACGCGAGTTGCAGCAGGCTGAAGTCGTCGACTGTCGGCGCCACCGCGTTCGGTCAGGCGCGGCGCGCTTGTCGGTTGATTTGGCTATATGCACCTGACATAACGGTCGTTCCACTTCCACGCGGCGCTGCCGACAATCGCGGCCGTCTCCGTTGACGCTTTCAGGATCTCCCATGTTTTCTGTGTCGAACACCATCCGCCGATCGTTGCGCGACCTCGCGCTCAGTGCCTTGCTCGTTGCCGCTGCCATGCTGCTGGCGGGCATGTTCGCCTCGGCCTCCGCGCATGCCCAAGCTGGCAAGGGCGAGCTTCGCATCGGCTATCAGAAGTCGGCCAGCCTGTTCGTGCTGCAGAAGGCGCAAGGCACGCTGGAGAAGAAGCTCGCACCGCTGGGCTTCGGCGTGAAGTGGGTGGAATTCCCGGCCGGCCCGCAGTTGCTCGAAGGCCTCAACGTCGGCGCAGTCGACGTCGGTTACGTGGGTGAGGCGCCACCCATCTTCGCGCAGGCCGCGGGCGCGCGCTTCGTCTACTTCGGCTACGACCCGGCGGCGCCGCGCGCCGAGGCGATCCTCGTCACGAAGGACTCGCCGATCAAGTCGGTCGCGGACCTCAAGGGCAAGAAGGTGGCCCTCAACAAGGGCAGCAACGTGCACTACCTGCTGGTGAAGCAGCTCGAGAAGAACGGCTTGAAGCTCAGCGACATCCAGCCCGTGTACCTGGCCCCGGCCGACGGCCGTGCCGCCTTCGAGAGCAAGAACGTCGATGCCTGGGTCATCTGGGATCCGTTCCAGGCGGCCGCCGAAAAGGCCACCGGCGCCCGCGTGCTCGCCGACGGCGCGCCCGACGTGGTCAACAACTACCAGTTCTACCTGGGCGAGCGCGGCTTCGTGACGAAGAACCCGAAGGTCATCGATGCGCTGTTCGAGGACTCCGTCGCGCAGGGCATCTGGCTCAAGAAGAACCTGCGGCAGGCGGCCGAACTCATCGCACCGCTGCAGGGGCTGCCGGTCGACGTGGTCGAGCTTGCGCTGCGCCGCTACGAGTTCAACGTGAAGCCGATCACGTCGCAGGTGGCAGCCGACCAGCAGAAGATCGCCGACACCTTCTTCGACTTGAAGCTGATCCCGAAGGCCATCCGGATCAGCGACGCCGTGGTGGTGGACAAGCCGTGAGCGTGTCATCCCCAATCAAGGAGCCTGGTCCGACCTGTGTGCGTCACGGTCGATGAGCACACCCCGCAGGCACTTGCACCTCGGCGCCTTCTTTTTCGGCGTCGGCCATCACCTCGCTGCGTGGCGTCACCCGGATGTGGATCCGGGCGCGGCCAGCCGCATCGAGTCGCTGAAGGAGTGGACGCGCATCGCGGAAGAGGCCAAGTTCGACGCGATCTTCTTCGCCGACAACGTGGGCCTGCCCGGGCCGCCCGATGCGGTGGTCGCGAAGAATGCGCTCTGGTATCCGCTCGATCCGCTGATCACGCTGGCCGCGCTGTCGCAGGCCACCACGCACATCGGGCTGGTGGCGACCGTGTCGTCGACCTACCTGCCGCCCTATCACCTGGCGCGCAAGTATGCGTCGCTCGACCAGGTCAGCCATGGCCGCAGCGGCTGGAACCTGGTGACCTCGGGCAGCGACTTCGAGGCTCGCAGCTTCGGTCTCGACCAGCAGCTCGGCCATGCGCACCGTTATGCGCGCGCCCACGAGTACGCGAGGATCGTCAAGGGGCTGTGGGACAGCTGGGAAGACGATGCCTTCGTCCATGACAAGGCGGCCAACCGCTTCTTCGACACGGTCAAGCTGCATCGCGTCGCGCACGAAGGCGAGCACTACAAGGTGCATGGCGCCTTGCAGACGCCGCGTGCGCCTCAGGGCCACCCGGTGCTGGTGCAGGCGGGCTCCTCCGGCGACGGACAGGATCTGGCTGCCGCGACCGCCGAGGTGGTGTTCACCGCCCAGCAGAGCGCGCAGGAGGCGAGGGCCTTCTACAGCGGCCTCAAGGGACGCCTCGCCGCCCACGGCCGCACGCCCGGGCAGCTCAAGATTCTGCCGGGCATCTCGCCCTTCGTGGGGCGCAGCCAGCAGGAGGCGCAGGACAAGTTCGACCAGCTCCAGGGGCTGATCGACCCGGTGCTGGGCGTCGGCCTGCTGTCGACCTTCCTCGGCAATGTCGACCTCACTGGCTATGACATCGACGGTCCGTTCCCGCAGGACCTGCCGGTGACCGAAGGCTGGAAGAGCCGGCAGGAACTCTTCGCGGGAATGGCGAAGCGCGACCACCTGTCGATCCGCCAGCTCTACGAGAAGGTCGCGGGGGCGCGCGGTCATTGGACCCTCGTCGGCACCGCGGAGTCGATCGCCGACGAGCTGGAGCAATGGTTCACCACCGGCGCTGCGGATGGCTTCAACGTGCTGGCGCCCACGCTGCCGCACGGCCTCAGGGATTTCGCCGAGCTCGTGATTCCCGAACTCCGGCGGCGGGGACTGTTCCGCACGGAGTACGAAGGCACGACGCTGCGCGAGCACCTGGGGCTGGCGCGTCCTTCGCATCGCGCGGCATCGCCTCGGACGACTGGCTCGTAGGCAGTCACCACCAAGCCATGGGGTGACGCAGGCGCATGTCAGAGCGCCTTGGGAGTTCTGACGTGATCCACGACGCGCCCGTTGTCGAGCTGGATCACCTCGCGCGCCAGCGCTTCCACGTCCTGTGGATCGTGGGTCACGAGCAAGGTCGGAACGTGCACCCGCTCGAGCATCTCGGCCAGTTCGAGCCGAAGCCGCGCCCGCAGCGGCGCGTCCAGCGCGGACAGCGGCTCGTCGAGCAGGAGCAGCAGCGGCTCGTTGGCCAGGGCACGCGCCAGGGCGACGCGCTGGCGCTGGCCGCCCGAGAGGTTGCGCGGAAGGCTGCTGCGCAACGCCTGCAGATCGAATTGCCGGATCAGGGCCTCGACCCGCTCCATGTCGCGCGGATCGACGGGCCGGCCGAGCCGGCGAATGCCGAACTGCAGGTTGTGCTCCACCGTCATGTGCGGGAACAGCGCGTAGTCCTGGAACACCACCCCGACTCGCCGCTTTCGCGCTGGCAGGTTGATGCCGCGCGCCGTGTCGAGCAGGGTCTGGCCGCCGGTGCGCACATGGCCGTGCGCCGCGTGCGCCAGCCCGGCGATGGCCATCAGGACGGTCGACTTGCCGGAGCCGGATGGACCCATCAGCGCACAACGGTGCGAGCGGGCGTCAAAAGTCACGTCCAGGTCGAAGGTGCGATCGGATGAGCGCAAGGTGAGCTGCAGGCGAACGTCGATTGCGGTCGCGGCCATTTCAGTGCTTCGCCTGGAGCAACCTGCCGGACACCACGAGCACGACCATGCAGACGAGCGAAATGATCAGCGTGAGCCACAGGGCCCGCGTGTCGTCGCCGGCCTGCACCGCCTCGTACACGGCAATCGAGAGGGTCTGTGTCCTGCCGGGCAAGTTGCCGGCGATCATCAGCGTGGCGCCGAACTCCCCCATGGCGCGAGCGAAGGACAGCATCAGCCCGGCGGTGATGCCGCGAATGGCCAAGGGCAGCGCGATGCGGAGGAACACCTCGAACTCGCCGGCACCCAGGGTGCGCGCCGCGTTGGCGAAGCGCGCATCGACCTCTTCGAACGCCGCGCGTGCACCCTTGTAGACCAGCGGCAAGGAGACGACCGACGCCGCGATGACGGCGCCTTGCCAGGTGAACATGAGGTTGATGCCCAGCCAGTCGTTCAGATAGCGGCCCAGCACGCCGTTGCGCCCGATGAGCACGATCAGGTAGTAGCCGATCACGGTGGGCGGCAGCACCATGGGCAGCACCAGGATCGAGTCGAGGAGGCCCTTTCCGGGAAACTGGCTGCGCGAAAGCCACCAGGCAAGGCCAATCCCGGCCAGGCCCGCGATCAACGTGGCCAGCAGAGCGACCTTGAGCGTGAGCCAGAGAGGAATCAGCACCAGGACACTCACGCAGCAAAGGGACGCGTTAGGGCTTGGAGAAGCCGAAGCGCTGCAGGATCTCCTGGCCGGACGCGCCGCGCACGAAGGCGATGAACTCGTTGGCCAGCGCGGGATGCCTGCTCGCCGCAACCTGCGCGATCGGATAGGTCACGGGCGTGGTGGTGGGCACCGTGAACGCGATGCGCGTCTTGTCGCGCTCGATCAGGGCGTCGGTACGGTAGACGAAGCCGGCATCGACCTCGCCACGCGCCACGTAGTTCAGGACCTGGCGCACGCTTTCGCCGAAGATCCACTTGGGCTGCAATGCGGCCGTGAGGCCGGCCCTTTCGACCGCCTCCATCGTGTAGCGGCCGACCGGGACGGTGACCGGCGTGCCGGTCGATATCCGCTGGAAGGACGCATTCGCCAGGTCGCCCAGCGCTTTGGGTGCCTGGGAGGAAGCCGACGGCAGGATCAGCACCAGGGTGTTGGCGGCGAAGTCGGCGCGCGTCGGCGCCGCGACGAGGGCCGCCGCCTTGTTCATCGTCTCCTGGTCGGCCGAGGCAAGGACGTCGACCGGCGCGCCCTGCTGGATCTGGGCCAGCAACGGGCCCGAAGCGGCGAAGTTGAAGGTCACCTTGGCGCCTGGCTTGGACTGCTCGAAGGCCCGGCCGACGGCCTGGAAGGCATTGGTCAGGCTGGCGGCGGCCGATACGACCAATTCCTGTGCCTGGACGGCTGCGCCGGTGAAGACCAGCGTGGCCGCCAGCACCGCGCCGCGAAGCCGGGTCGAGAGGGTCATCGTTCGTTTCTTGTTTGCGCTATTCAAGCCAGGAATAGCGATGATAGCAACGACCTGGCCGCGCTATGCAACGCTGGAATAGCGCAGGGTCGATTGGTTGCACAATCCGCGCGATGAAGAACCCTCGATTCACCGATGCGCTCGGCCACGGCTTGAGCGACAAGCGCATCGACATCCTGCGCGGTATCAAGCGAAGCGGCAGCATCTCTCAGGCAGCGCGCGAGGCTGGCGTCAGCTACAAGGCGGCTTGGCAAGCCATCGACACGCTCACCAACCTGGCTGGCGTTTCACTGGTCCATCGCGCCGTCGGAGGCGCGGGGGGCGGGGGCGCAACGTTGTCGGCGCATGGCGCCGAGTTGCTGGAACTCGCCGGGGAGTTGGACGCGGCGAAAGCGTTGATCCAGCAACGTTGGCTGGCCGCTGCCGGCGCGGCGGCCGAAGCCGGTGCAACGCCCTTCGCATTGCGAACCAGCATGCGCAATCAGTTGCCGGCTGCCGTGGTCGGTGTGGAAACGGTGGGGCCGTTGTCACGCGTGCAGCTTCGGATCGGCGAAGGTGCGGTCCTTTGCGCGCGCCTGACGCGCGAGAGCGTGGAACTGCTCGGACTGCGCAGCGGCCTGCGGGTGATTGCGCTGTGCAAGGCGACCTCGGTGCGCGTCACGCGCATGGCATCTGCGCGAGCAGCCGCCCAGATGCAGATCAATCAGCTCGGCGGCAAGGTCGCTGGGCTCCAGCGGGGCCCCCAGGGCGACGAAGTAACGCTCGAATTGCCAGCGGGCGGTCGCCTCGTCGGCTTCGCGGACGCCAGCAGCGGCCTGCGTGCCCGGCAGCAGGTCGTTGCCGAGGTCGATGAATCAGCGGTCGTGGTCGCATTGGCCGGCTGACCTCACCCGTTGCGAAAGAGGAAGCTGTAGGCGTTGAGTGCCGGCACGCCGCCGAGATGCGCGTACAGCACCTTCGAGCCTGCGGGAAATTCGCCGAGCCTCACCTTCTCGATCATCCCGTGCATCGATTTGCCCTCGTACACCGGGTCGGTGAGCATGGCCTCCATGCGGGCGCTCAGGCGAATCGCTTCGAGCGTTCCTTCGTTCGGCAGTCCGTACTCCGGCCCGCCGAAGCGCGTGTCGAGCACCACGTCCTGGTCCGTGATCTCGCGGCCGAGTTCGACCAACTCGGCCGTCTGCCTCGAGATGCGCAGAATCTGATCGAAGGTCTGTTGTGGCTTGGCCGATGCGTCGATACCGATCACGCGGTCGGCGCGCCCGTCGGCCGCAAAGCCCACCACCATGCCGGCCTGCGTGCTGCCGGTGACGGAGCAGGTGACGATGTAGTCGAACTTGAAGCCGAGCTCGGCCTCTTGCTGTCGCACTTCTTGCGCAAAGCCCACGAAGCCAAGCCCGCCCTTCGGATGCTCGGAGCATCCCGCGGGAATCGGGAACGGCTTGCCGCCGGCCCGCCGCACGCTGTCCATCGCGTCTTCCCAACTCTTGCGGATGCCGATGTCGAAGCCGGCGGCATCCAGCCGCACGTCCGCGCCCATGATGCGTGACATCTCGATGTTGCCCACGCGGTCGTACACCGCATCGGAATAGTTGACCCAGTTCTCCTGCACCAGCACGCACTTCATGCCGAGGTGGGCGGCCACCGCCGCGACCTGCCGCGTCTGGTTCGACTGGATGCCGCCGATGGACACGAGCGTGTCGTAGCCGCCTTCGATGGCTTCGGGAATCAGGTACTCGAGCTTGCGCGTCTTGTTGCCGCCGAAAGCCAGGCCACTGTTGCAGTCCTCGCGCTTGGCATAGAGCTCGACCTTGCCGCCCAGATGCGCGCTGAGCCGACGCAACGGCTGGATGGGCGTAGGCCCGAAAGTGAGCGGGTAGCGCGGGAATTTTTGCAGGTTCATGACGCGATTCCTTGTTCAAGAGGGATGAAGTGAATCGTAGGAAGAATCGCCTGTTCGAGGGTTGCAAAATCAGAGCGATTTGCGACACTAAGCATTACGCCTTGACTGAAAAGGCGGGATTAGTTTTGTCCAAGGCACCATGAGCACAACAAAATTGCCAGGCAAGGATGGACTGGATCGAACCGATCGCGCCATCCTGCGTGCGCTGCAACGCGATGCCTCGGTGTCGAACGTGGCGCTTGCTGCCAAGGTCAACCTGAGCGCGCCGGCTTGTCTGCGGCGGGTCGAGCGACTCAAGTCGATGGGGCTGATCAAGAAGGTGGTGGCGCTGCTCGATCCGGCGGCGTTGGATTTCGGCACGCTGGTGATGATCGGCGTGGTGCTCGACCGCTCCACGCCCGAGTCGTTCGCCAGTTTCGAAAAAGCCGTGCAGAAAGTGTCGGGTTGCCTGGAGTGCCACGTGGTCACCGGCGAGTTCGACTACTTCATGCTGGTGCGCACGCGCGACAACGAGAGCTACAACCGCCTGCACGCCGAGCAGCTGCTGTACCTGCCCGGTGTGCGGCAGATACGGACCTTCATGGTGCTCAAGCAGGTGATGTCGACGACGCAGTTGCCACTGCCGGCATGAACCGCCTCGGCGATGAACGGGATCGGAGCAGTGCCGTGCAGCAACGCGAGCGCTCGAGCGACGCGCTGTCGGGTGTACGGTCGCGACTCGTGGCGCGGGGCCGGCTCTCGCCGTGATTTGGAGGTTTTCGCCATGTCCAGTCGAAGTCTTGTGTCCACCCTCATGGCAGTCCTTGCAGCCGCCTGCTGCGCATGGACGCCCTCGGCCGCCGCGCAGTCGGGCGCCACGGCCTTGCGTGCCTCCTACGAAAAGCTCGCTCCAGGCTTGGCGACCAGCCCCCTCGGGCGGCCGATGGTTCTGACTTCCGCCGAGACACAACGCAGCCTGAAAGGCGAGGTGTACGGCGTGCTGGACCGCCCGCTGGCCAAGGTCAGTGCCGCCTTGGACAAGCCGGCGCATTGGTGCGAGATGATGATGCTGCACCTCAACAATCGTGCCTGCCGTCTCGACGCGGCCAACAAGACCCTGACACTGAGCGTGGTGCGCAAGTACGACATCCCCGTCGACAAGGCGGTCGAGTTGAGCTTTCGCGGTCGTCTCGTCAGTGCCACCCCCGACTATTTCGAAGCAAGGTTGAACTCCGGCAAGGGACCGTTCGGCACCAGCAACTATCGCATTGCACTCGAGGGCATCCCGCTGGAGAACGGCAAGTCATTCGTCCACTTCAGCTATGCCTACGACCAGAGTGCCGCGACCGCCGCGGCGTCCAGGAGCTACTTGGCCACCTTCGGACGCGGCAAGGTGGGCTTCACGGTCGTGGGCCAGCAGTCCTCGGGCGAGCCCGAACTGGTCGGAGGGATGTTGGGCCTGATCGAGCGCAACGCGATGCGCTACTTCCTGGCGGTGGATGCCTACTCGGAGGCGCCGGACGCCTTCGAGAGGCGACTGACGCTTTGGTACTCAGGGACGCAAAAGTACCCACGCCAATTGGATGACCTCAGCGAAGCCGAGTACCTCAAGCTCAAGCAATCGGACCGGCAGCGCCAGAGCGCGGCACGCCCCTGAAGGGACACGGGCTTGACTGACCCCGGCGATCTCCACGGGATCTGCCGTCCGTCCGCTACCGACCCTGACTCAACCGGCGCGCGCCCTGGTCAGTCAGGTATTCGCAGCCTTTTCGGTCCGCTGCCACCAGGCCGTTGGACCGCAGGCGATGTGAGACGCCAGACGCTTGATCGAGAGCGCTCTTGCCATCGTCGTTTGCCAGCCTCTGCAACCTGTTCCACTGCGCATTGTTGAGTTGGATTTTCTTCGCCATGTCCGTCTTGCATCTGGAGCGTGGGCAGCCCAGGAATCGTGAGGCCGCCGGTCAGTCGATTCTCGGATTGTGGTAATACTTTGGTATGTCATTTGACAAGTCGTCCGTACCTGATGACTTGGAGTGAGAACTAAGTCACAGAGGATCGGGCAGGAACCGCGTGGGATCGGACGCAGTCTTCCAAACGCTCTGCGATAGGATGAAATCCCGCATCAACAGGGCGACCACATGTTTGTGATCACGCTGACCTACTTGCGGCCGCTGGAAGAATTGGACGCGCTCATGTCTCAGCATGTCGCGTGGTTGAAAAAGCACTACCAAAGCGGCCTCTTCATTGCGTCCGGCCGGCAGGTTCCGCGCCAGGGCGGCGTGATCCTTGCCCGTTCGGGCAGCCGCGAAGAACTCGAGACCCTTCTCGCGCAAGATCCTTTTGTGAAAAGCGGTTGCGCTCGTGCGGATGTCGTGGAGTTCACGCCGAGCATGACGGCGCCCGGCGCGGAAGTGCTCAAGGAACTCTAGGCCGGGCGAGGAAACTGGAAATGACCCCATCGAAAGGCTCCAGCCTCCCGTCGCTCGCGAGTCTCGCGCAGCGCGTGGGAGCCGCATTGAAAGAGCGCAAGGAGACGATCGCGGTGGTGGAATCGTCTTGCGGCGGGCTGGTTTCGGCCGAGCTGCTTGCCCTACCGGGCGCGTCGAGTTTCTTCCTGGGGGGTGCGGTCGTCTATTCGAGGCGAGCAGGCAAGGCGCTGCTCGGTCTGACGGCGGTCGACGTCGCAGGCATGCGCGCAGAAACCGAGCCCTACGCCGTCATGGTCGCAGGCAGAATCCGCGACAGTCATCGCGCGTCGTGGGGCATCAGCGAAAGCGGTGCGGCTGGCCCCTCGGGCAGTCCCTATGGGGACGCGCCGGGTCACGTGTGCATCGCCATCGTCGGCGCGACGGCGCTGAGCAGAACCATCGAGACCGGCAACGGTGATCGCGCGGCGAACATGGACCTGTTCGCACGCCACCTTCTTCAGCTGTTCGAGCAGGCGCTGCTTGGCGGCAGGGTGGACTGATTCTGGCGCAGAGTGACGCGGTCGCGGCGGCAGCGACAATCTGCAGTTCCCTGGAATGAACTCACCGATGCCTCCCGCACAGTACCTCCTCCTCTCCCTGGCGGATCACCCGTTGGCGTCGCAAGAGGCGCATCGGCACGATGGGGCGCCGGGCGCCTACATACGCTGCCTCAATGTCGCGGGCCGATGGGCGGTCCATGGCACCACGCACACTCCGCTCCTCGTGTGGCATGCGACGCAAGCAAGCGCTGCGCATGCGGCAGGCGAGCGGGCGTCCCGGGCTCGCAACTGCCCGGTCGAGGTGGTGTCGCGAGGGGATGCCGGCGGGCCGGAAGGGCGCCAGATCCAGCTGTTCACCGATGCATTCGAATCGGCTCTCCTTGGATCCGCCGCCCGGAGCGAAGCCAGGTCGAGGCGCTTGCGCAACGAGGCTGACAGACTCGCTGCCTTCTCGCTCATCGTCCGCGCCGCTTCGACCGCCGCGGACCAGGAGGCGTTCGCCGAGGTCAGTCGTGCCGCGGCGAAGGCGCTGCGCACCAAGTTCGGCGGCGGTTCGATCACGTCGACGTTCGCCTGGCTGGCGGGCCAGGCAGGGCGGGACGCGCTGGAGAGCGTGCTTGCCGGTGAAGTCGAGCTGACCGGACCGTTGTCGCTTCGGGAGGTCGTCGAGGCCGCGGAGCTCGCCCAGAAGGCGGAGCGCCTCCGGGAAGAGAGCTGATCTGCTCGCTCAGGAGTGGCACACCAGCCCGTCGCGCAGCTGTGCGATCTCCAGGCGCAGGTTGCCTCCGCGCGCGATGCGCGCCCGGTCCAGCGTGCCGTCGGATTCCCAGCGTCTGAGCGCGGCCGAGAGGTAGTCGCGAGAAGCGGCGTCACCCTCTGGCAGCCGCACGCCGGCGCCGTCGGCGGCATCGAGTGCGCTCACGAGCGGCCGGTAGAACCGCCATTGTTCGTCCTGCAGCAGGCGCTCCAGGACTTCTGCGTCTTCCACCAGTGCGGCGCATTCCCCCGCCATGAAGGCCGAGACCGCATGCACGCCGGAGGGATAGCGCTTCGGAACCGCGCCGTAGCGCGAGCTCACTGTGCGGGCGTAGCTCGACCCCTCGCCAGCGCACACCGTGGCGCCCCGTAGCGCCGTCGTGTCCTGGATGCGGCCCTTGCGGAGCGCCACGACCATGCCGCGACCCGGGCTGTAGTCGCCCGGTGCGATGGCCACACCCTCGGGCGCACGGGACTCCGGGACGCCCGCGAAGAGCACGTCGACCTCGCCCTGGCGCAGGGCGGCTGTCTGTGCCTCGGACGCCAGGCCCACGAGTTCCAGCCGTACCCCCAGTGATGCTGCCAGCCGGGCAGCCAGGGTCGCATCGAAGCTGTCGGGCTCGGGGGGTGTCGGCGCTTCCGGCGGTGCGGGCCGTGGATAGCTGCGGACGCCCACGCGCAGCACACCCCGCGCGACCGCGCGATCCAGGACGGGGCCGTGCGGCAGGGCCGACAGCGGTGTCTCGCTCCGCCAGGCTGCAGCCCCGGCAGCGGCGGCAACCAGCGCCGCGACCGCGAGGCCGATGCGCGGGGCGGGCCAGCGTCTCTTGCGGAGTCCGGGCGTTGCGCGCTGCGGTGCGGCCTCAATCATCGAGGCTCAGTCCCTTGCGCCAGCGCAGCAGCCGGCCTTCCAGCAGGGCCAGCAGGTAGTTGAGCAACAGGCCCGTGACCGCCAGCAGCAGGATGCCGCTGTACATGGTCGGGATCTGGAAGGTCTCCTGCGAGTTCAGGGTCAGGAAGCCCAGGCCCGAATGCGCCCCGATCATCTCGGCCGCAACGAGCGCGGTGATGCAGTAGGCACCGGCGAGCCGCACGCCGGTGAAGATCGACGGCAGCGCCGCGGGCAGCACCACCTGGAAGAAGATGAAGCGCTGCGAGGCGCCCATCGAGAGCGCCGAATTGACCAGCAGCCGGTCGACCTGCTTGACGCCGCCGATCGTGCTCAGCAGCACCGGCCAGAAGGAGGCCCAGAAGATGATCGCGACCTTGGACAGCTCGCCGATGCCCAGAAACAGGATGAAGACCGGGAACAGCGCGAAGGCCGAGGTCTGGCGGAACAACTGGAGGACCGGGTCGACGATGTTCTCGAGCCTTCGCCATCCACCCATCAGGAGCCCGAGCGACACCCCGGCAGCGATCGCGAGCAGCAGGCCCCAGAGGGAGCGTTGCAGGCTGGCGGCGAGGTGCTTCCAGAGCTGCCCGTCGAGGCCGAGCTGGACGATGGTGCCGAGCACTGCGGAGGGCGGGCTCAGGTAGGCGTCGCCCACGATGCCGAGGCGAGGCAGCGCTTCCCACAACGCGAGGAAGAGGAGGATGCCGAGGCCTCGCTCGACGATGCGGCCGAAACCGCGCAGCCGCCGGGCCAGGGAGGCGATCGGCCGCGGTGCGGCGAGATCCCGGGGCTGTGCAATCGCCTCGAGAGCTCCCTGGTCATGGAGGGGATCGACCGCGCTCACGCAACCTCCTGCAGTTGGCGCAGAGGGCTCGGCGCTGTCGAGCGCGCGACGGCTGCGGGATGCACGCCGAACTGAACTTCGTCCTTGAGCACGTCCCAGGCGCGCTGGCGCAGCGCGACGAATTCGGCCGAGTTGCGGATCTCGTTCGAGCGGGGACGCGCGAGCGGGATGTCGATGATGTCCTTGATCCGGCCGGGGCGCTGCGTCATCACGGCCACCCGGTCCGAGAGATAGATGGCCTCGTCGAGGCTGTGCGTGATGAAGACGATGGTCTTGCGATCCTGTTCCCAGATGCGCAGCAGTTCGGTCTGCAGGATCTCGCGGGTTTGCGCGTCGAGTGCGGCGAAGGGTTCGTCCATCAGCAGCACGTCCGGCTGGTAGGCCAGCGACCGCGCGATCGCGACGCGCTGCTTCATGCCGCCCGAGAGCTCGTGCGGATAGCTGTTGCCGAAGCCGTGCAGGCCGACGCGCTCCAGGTAGTCCTGTGCGGTGCGCCGCCGCTGCTCGCGGCTCACGCCGCGGATCTCCAGCCCGACGGCGATGTTGTCGAGCACGGTGCGCCACGGGAACAGCGCATAGCCCTGGAACACCACGCCCTGGCTGCGGTTGATGCCTGCAAGCTTCTGGCCGCCGATGCTGATGCGTCCGCCGGTGCGCGCCGTCAGTCCGGCCAGGATGCTTAGGAAGGTCGATTTGCCGCAACCCGAGGGCCCGAGCACCGACAGGAACTCGCCTTCTCGCACGTCGAGGTCGAAGCCGTGCAGCACCGACACGCGCTCCTGCGAGCCGCGCGCGGGAAACTCCATGCGCACGTCGCGCGCCGAGATCTTGACCGTCATCGCCGGGCCTCGCCTCAGGCCTTCGCCGGCTTGGCGGCGAAGGGGTTGAACTCGTTGGTGTAGACGTCCTTGATCGCCACCTTGCCCGCGGCAATCTTGCCCTCGGACTGCAGGATGTCGATGTAGTAGTGGATCGGCGGCTCCGTCACGACCAGATCCTCCACATAGGCATAGCGGTCGACGTTCTCGATCGCCATGTTGATGCGCTTGGACACCAGCTTGCGCGCTTCCTCCGGGTTGGCATTGACCCAGTTGCCGGCCTTGGCCAGGGCCACGACCACGTCGCGCACCGCCTCGGGATGCTCGCGAATGAACCTGCCATGGGCACTGTACGGCGCCATGCCACCCAGGCCGCCGTCGAGGTCCCAGTCGCTCCACAGTCGCACCAGCTGGTCGGCATGATCGGCGCGGCCCGAGAAGGGCGCGTGGATGATCGCCAGGTCCGTGTTGCCCGTGACCAGCGTCTGCTCGGCCTGCTCGTCGGGAATGACGAGGAAGTTGATCTTGTTCACGTCCACGCCTTTTTCGCGCAGGTACTTCTTCGTCACGAACTCCGCGCAGGCCCCGAAGCTGTTGAAGCCGATCGTCTTGCCCTCGAGATCCTTCGGCGTTCGGATGCCGGAGTCCTTGCGCACGAAGTACTTCATGTGCGGCGCTTCCTCCAGCGTCTTGCCGCCGGCCGCGACGACCTTCAGGTCGGCGCCCGAGGCGATCGCGGAGATCACCAGCGGCACCATGCGCGAGCCGAAGTCGATCTCGCCCGTGCCCACGAGCGGAATGATCTGCGGCGCGGCGATCTTGCCCACGTACTCGGGCCGCGTGTTCGTGCCTTCGAAGTAGCCGAGCTCGTCGGCCAGGTAGATGAGGTCGAAGGATGGATTGTTGGGGTACTTGAATGCCACCTTGTCGCCGGTCTTGCCGACGACCGCAGGACCGCCGCCCGCGGCGGAAGCGCCGGCACTGTCATGGCGCGAGCAGCCAGCGAGCGGCAGGCCACCGGCGCCGACGGCGATCAGCGAGGCCAGTGATCTCAGGGCGCGGCGGCGCGATGGCAACTTGGCCAACGAGGAGGGGGTGGTGATGTGTGAGGCCATGATGAATCCTTGTCAGGCGTCGTTGACGCGCCAGTTGTCCAGGTTGAAATCGCGATCGATGAGTTTCTCGGCCAGAAGGAAGTTCTTGACTTCGGCGAGCAGCGCCGTCCCCTCGGCCGGGTAGGCGGCCTCGGGATACTGCGAGAGCGGGTGCGAGACCTTGACCACCTCGAGCGGAAAGCCGCTGACCTCGGCATGGAAGGCGTAGTAGGCCTGCGGGTCGCGGTGGATGTCCGCGAGCGCCGAACGCCGCGCGCGGGTCCACGCTGCGGCCAGTCCCGGCCTGGCTTGCAGCACTTTGTCCGAAGCGACGATCACCGAAGTCCCGCGCAGCGACGGGTGCTGATCGGCCTGGTCGATGACCGGATAGCCGCGCGAGGCCAGCAGCGGGCCGACATCGATCTGGGCTGCGAACGCGGCGATGGAGCCGCGGTCGAGCGCGGCCTCGCCATCGCGCGGGAACATGTGAATCACCTTGACCGATTTCTGCAGGCCGTGCGCCTTGAGCAGGCCCAGCACATAGCGGTGCATGTAGGAGCCGCGCGCCACGCCGATCGACTGGCCCTCGAGTTCCTTGACGCTGCGCACACCGCCGCGCGGGGTCAGCAGCCACACGTTCATGCCGACGGCATCGAAACCGATCAGTCGATTCTCGAGCCCACGCGAGTGCGCGACGATGGCTGGCGTGTCGCCGTAGATGCCCACGTCCAGGACGCCGCCTGCGAAGGCTTCGTTGAGGTCGGGGCCGTTGGGGAAATTGCGCGTCGAGATCTCCTGGATGCCGAGCGACGCGAGCTCGCGCTGCAGCAGGCCCTGCCGCAGGGCCCAGCCGGTGGCGGCAGCCGGCTTCTTGCCGGGGCCGATGTAGCCGAGGCGCAGCACGGCGTCGGTGCCCTGGGCGTTGGTGAAGGCGGGCAGGGCGCTCGCGATGGCAGCGCCGACGGCGCCGCGAAGCACGCGCCGGCGGGACGCAAGGGGTGAAGTCGAAGGGGTCATCGGGTTCGAAGGAGGCAGAGCAACTGGTGCGTCAGTGCGCGCGCCGCAGCAGTTCAAAGCTGGCATCGGCCGATGCCGTGGATTGACGCCCCCGGCCCCAGCCGATGGCGCGGCGGTAGCTGCCCACCAGCTCTTTCGTGGCGGGCTCGCGTTCATCGGCGCTGGCGCGGCGGTCCGCGATGGGCGCGACATAGAGCGCGTCCTCGGGGCAGTACAGCTCGCACATGAAGCAGGTCTGGCAGTCGTCCTGCCGCGCGATGCGTGGTGGGGCGCCGGCGACGGCCTCGAACACATTGGTCGGGCAGGCGTTGACGCAGATGTTGCAGGCAGTGCAGCGTTCGGGGCTGATGAGTTCGATCATGCGGTGAGGGCTTCCGTGAGGGGCTGTGCGCAGACCCAGACCTCGTCGAGCCCGCCGCTGAGGAGTCGGTGGCGCTGGGTCGGATCCAGCGCCTCGTGTTCGCGGCGCCGGTGCATGCCGCGGGTTTCGGTGCGCTGCAGCGCGCTGCGGTACATCCAGCGTGCGGTCGCGAGCATGGCGGCCGCCTCGCGGGCGCGCACGGCTTCGCTGGCGGTGGCCGCTGGTGCGCTGTGGCGAAGGCGAGTCCAGAGTGCGTCGAGTCGGCCCAGGGATTCCGCCAGTACGTGGCCTTCGCGAAACCAGTTGCGCTCGTACGGAAAGACCTCGGCCTGGACCGCGCTCACCACCGCCTGGCTGTCGTAGCCCTCGGCGCCACGGGTGGCGAGCGCCACGCCGCCAGCGCGTCGCAGCGCACGCGGCGCACGGGTGCGCGCATCCTGGCCGAAGGCCGCCGCGCCGGCGCCGGCCCAGAAGCCGGAGGACAGGGCCCACGCCGCGTTGTGGCTGCCGCCGCCCGTGAAGCCGCCGCAGATCAGCTCGCGCGTCGCGGCGTCGCCCGCGGCATACAGGCCGGCGACCGAAGTGGCGCAACTGTCGTCGATCAGGTTCAGCCCGCCGGTGCCGCGCACCGTGCCCTCCAGGCGCAGGGTGACAGGGAAATGCTGGGTGAAGGGGTCGATGCCCTGGCGATCGAACGAGACGAAGAAGTTGGGCTGTGCCGTGCGCATCCAGGCCCGGATCTGCGGGTCGGCGCGGTCGATGCAGGCATAGACTGGCTGCGTTTGCAGATTCTGGGCGATCACGCTGCGCCCGCGCGAGGAGCCGGCGCCTTCGATCGCCTTGCCATCGCGGTCGTAGAAGGTGGCCCAGTTGTAGAACAGCGACTTGGTGACTGACGAAAAGGCCGGTCCGAGTCCATAGGCGTTGGAGAACTCCATGCCCGACATCGCCGCGCCGACCTCGGCCGCCATCAGCTGGCCGTCGCCGGTCAGCACGTTGCAGCCCAGTGCCTTGCTGAGAAACGCGCAGCCGCCGGTCGCGATGACCACCGCGCCCGCGCGCACCACCCAGGTCTCGCCGGTCTGGCGGTTCACGCCGGTGGCGCCGCCGACCGTGCCTTGCGCATCGACAAGCAACTCGAGCGCGGGGCTGTGATCGAGGATGCGTGCGCCCGATGCCTTCACCCGCTTGCGCATCAGCCGCATGTACTCCGGGCCTTGCAGCGAGGTGCAGCGAAGCTGTCCTTCGTCGTCGCTCGGAAAGGGATAGCCCCAGTCCTTGAGGCGCTCGACGTTGTCCCAGGTCTGCGCCAGGACGCGGTCCATCCAGGCGTGTTCGGCGAGATGACCGCCCATCGCGAGGCGGCTGGCCTTGGCCTCGGCACGCGCGCTGCCCTCGGGCGAGACGTGCCACAGGCCGGTGCCGGAGGGCGCTGTCGCGCCGGACGTGCCGCAGAAGCCCTTGTCGGCGAGCACCACGCGCGCGCCTTGCGCCGCCGCGCTGATGGCGGCCCAGGTGCCCGCGGGCCCGCCGCCAATCACGAGAACGTCCGCGTCGTGGCGATGACCGCCATCGGCACCTGACAGTGCCTGACCTTCGAAATCTCTTGCGCCCATGTCTGTTCCGCCGTGTGTCCGTGAGGCTGGAACCCTAACCAGCAGGGGGCAGGATGCAAAGAAGGATTCCGTTCAACCATATGCGTTCTGCGGTGCATGGCCTTATGCGTATTCCGATGAAGGTCGCGCCGATTTCTTCGTTGCCCAGGGCAACGGAGCATCGAAGAATCCTGGCTGGTTCCGATTCCACGCATGAACGCCCGCATTCCCATTCCACCTGCTTCTTCCGTCGACGACCTCGCCGGCCTGATCGAGACCTTGCACGCCAGCGCCCCGGAGCGCGACCGAAAAGGCGGACACGCGGCCGAGGAGAAGGCGCTGATCCGGACGCACGGCCTGCTGCTCGACGTCGTGCCGCGCGCTTTCGGTGGCCGTGGCCGCTCTTGGAGCGATGTGTTCGCCACGGTGCGACGCATCGCCGCCGTCGACAGCGCGCTCGCCCACGTGCTGGCCTTCCATCACTTGCAGGTCGCGACGGTGCTCATCTACGGCAGCGAGGAGCAGCAGGCACGCTGGCTCACGGCGACGGTGCGCGAGCAGGGCTGGTGGGGCAATGGCATGAACCCGCTCGATAAACGGCTGCAGGCGCGCGCGGTGGAGGACGGCTTTGTGCTCGACGGCACCAAGAGCTTCTGTTCCGGCACCAGCGGCTCCAGCTACATGACGTTCTCTGCCGAGCAGGCCGGGACGGGCGGCGCGATGCTGCTCGGCATCGTGCCCACGCAGCAGGCCGGCATCGTCGTGCTCGACGACTGGGACCCGATCGGCCAGCGCCAGACCGACAGCAACTCGGTGGCCTTCTCCGACGTCGCGCTGCCGGCGCGGGACGTCATCCGCGCCGCCGATGCGGTGCCCGCACCCTTTCACACGCTGCGCACCTGCATCGGCCAGTTGGTGCTGGTCAATCTCTATCTCGGCATCGCCATCGGTGCGCAGCGGGAGGCACGCCACCATGCGCGTACCAGTGCGCGGCCCTGGGTGAGTTCGGGCGTGGCGCATGCGACGGACGACCCTTTCATGCTCAACCGGTTCGGCGAATTGCGGGTGCAGATCGCGGCATCGAACGCCTTGGCCGATCGTGCTGCGCACGCGCTGGACGCCGCCTTCGCGCAAGGACATTCGCTGAGCGCGTTGGAGCGCGCCGAAGTTTCCGTGGCCACGGCGGAAGCGAAGGTGGTGGCCCATCGCGCGGGGCTCTACGCGAGCCAGGAGCTCTTCGAGGTGGTGGGCGCGCGCGGCACCCGCTCGGTGCTGGGCTTCGACCGCTTCTGGCGCAACGTGCGCACGCACACGCTCCATGATCCGCTCGACTACAAGCTCAACATGCTGGGGCGCTGGGCGCTCAAGGACGAAGCGCCGCCGCCGTCGCTGTACAACTGAGAGCACGACGTAGTGCGCCCGAATGGCGTGCGTGCCGCCGTACCATTGCGCGATGCATTCTTCCGCCGCAGTCCGCGGCCATCGCGTCATGGGCACCCCCACGTTTCGCCAAGCGGTTCCACTGGACGACGCACGCTGCTTCGAGATCGAAAGCACGGCGTACGAGGGCGATGAAGCCGCCACGCTGGCCAGGATCTCCAAGCGGATCGCCGAGTACCCGCAAGGCTTCCTGATCATGGAGCTGGACGGACGAGTCATCGGCTTCATCAACAGCGGCTGCGCCGACAGCGTCGTGATGTCGGACGAGTCGTTCAAGGAACTCGTGGGACATGACGCTGCTGCTCCGAACGTCGTGATCATGTCGGTCGTGATCGATTCGGCTTATCAGGGCCGCGGCTACGCGACTACCCTGATGCGGACCTTCGTCGGGCAGATGCGACAAGCGGGCAAGAAGACCATCCACCTCATGTGCAAGCAGCGGCACGTCGATCTGTATGCCCGCCTGGGCTATCGGTACGTGCAGCCTTCCCCCTCGGATCACGGCGGAATGTCATGGCACGAGATGACCATGGACCTTTGAGCGGGGGCTCGGTCCCCGCCATACACACCTGTTGCATCGGCTGACAAATCGACGGTCGGCGTGCCCCACCGCGGCGCAATACTCGGGCGCCACATCACAAGAAAGGAAGTGACCGTGACCCTCGAAACAATTTCGGAGAAGGAAGCCCAGGAGATTGCAGTCGATGCCTACATCTACTGTTACCCCCTCGTGACGATGGACCTCACGCGATTGCAATCGACCAACATCGAGCCCGGCAAGCAATTCGGCAAGGGTCCGATGAACATGTTTGTGAACATCCCGGCCTACCCGCCGGCAGACCTGAAAGTGGTCGTGCGGGTCAACTTCGACACGCTCTACTCCATTGCCTGGCTGGACCTTACCGAGGAGCCACAGGTCGTCTCCGCGCCGGACACCGCCGGGCGCTTCTATCTTCTGCCGATGCTGGACATGTGGTCCGACGTTTTCGCTTCGCCCGGCTGGCGAACGACCGGCACGCAAGCTGGCGATTTTCTGGTCACGCCGCCGGGTTGGACCGGTCGACTGCCCGATGGCCTGACGCACATCCCGGCGCCGACCCCCTATGTCTGGATCATCGGCCGCACCAGGACCGACGGGCCGGCGGACTATGAAGCAGTCAGGGCCATACAGGCGGGCTACCTGGTCACGCCGCTATCGAGCCGGGGCAAGCAAGCAGCGCCGACGGCGGTGAAGATCGACCCCGCCGTGGACATGAAGACACCGCCGAAGACACAGGTCGACACCATGCCGGCCGCCAAGTACTTCGGCTACGCGGGTGAACTGCTCAAGCTGCACCCGCCGCACCTGACCGACCAACCGATCGTCGCCCGGATGAAGCGGATCGGCCTCGAGCCCGGCAAGAGCTTCGACATCGACAAGCTCGATCCGGTGGTGCAGAAAGCACTTGCCGGCGCGTCCGCGCGCGCACAGCAATTGATGGCCTGGAAGGTCGCGACCATCGCCCGGGTCGCCAACGGATGGTCGATGAACACCGACACCATGGGCGTCTACGGGAACTACTACCTGAAGCGCGCCATCGTCGCCCAGCTGGGCCTGGGCGCCAATCTACCCGAGGACGCCATCTATCCGCTCAACCTGGCAGACGATACCGGCAAACCGCTGGTCGGCACCAACAAGTACGCGGTTCACTTCGACAATGGCGCTACGCCGCCCGTCAACGCCTTCTGGTCCATCACGCTCTACGATGAGGAAGGCTTCCAGGTGGCCAATGCGCTGGATCGCTTCGCGCTCAGCAGCTGGATGCCCTTCAAGCCCAACGCGGATGGGTCGCTCGACCTGTATTTCCAGAACGACAGCCCGGGCAAGGACAAGGAAGCCAACTGGCTCCCCGCGCCGAAAGGAGCCTTCAACCTGACCATGCGCCTGTATTCGCCGAAGGGGGATGCCTTGACGGGAAAATGGGATCCGCCGGCAGTCAAGAAGCTGCAGTAGTGCGTCCGCGCCGGCGGACGGGTCACTTTCTTGCAAACATCGGTTGCTCGTAGTGCCCCACGCGGATGGCGCGGCCCGCGATGCACAGCTCACGGAACTGGTAGAGAAAGGCCGCGGTCGGCGCAGCGATCCACGTGTCCCCCACGGGCATTCGCAAGACGGGGTGCACGCTGTCCTCGATCGCATCGAGCAGCGGCGCATCCGGTCGCATGAACTCGCTCACAGGGATGCGGTGGATGCTTGCGACCTCGGCGTCGTTGATCACGAGGCTTTTCGCTATCCCCGCCCACATGACGACAGGCGTGATGACAAATCCTGATCGCGTGGTGAAGTCGTCCAGCTTACCGAGCACTTGTGCCATGCCCAGTTCCAGTCCGACCTCCTCGCGAAGTTCGCGCAGCGCAGCCACTTCGGCGGATTCTCCGGGGTCGATCGTCCCTCCGGGAAGTGCCCACTGACCCGCGTGCGCGCGAAGCGTCGCGGACCGGCGCGTCAGGAGGATCGCCGGACTGTCGCTCCAGACCGGTGGAGGGTCGATGCCCGGAAGATTGGCGCCCAGCCCCTCTTCGAGAACCACGAGGGCGACTGCAGCGGGCCGCAACGCTTGCGAGTCCATCGCGAGACGCTCCTGGCGTTCGAGGCCCGCGCAGATACGTCGTCTCAGGTCCTCGTCCAATGGCATCTGGTGGCTGGGTCACGACCCTGAAGTGAATTCGGAACCGCCGCGGTCCGAGACGATGATCTTAGCGGCCGTCCGATCGCGGCGGTCGCTCACCTCAGCGGAGCACGACAACGCCATCGGCGGCGCGCACGCCGGCGCCTTGGGGCAGCACGAAGACAGGATTGATCTCGGCCTCGACCAGCCGGTCGCCCAGTTGCGCGGCCATGCGCGAGAAGGCGACGATGGCATCGACCAGCGCCTCCACGTCGGCCTTGGGCCGCCCTCGAAAGCCGTCGAGCAGCGGCCAGGTCTTGAGCTCACGCGCCATGGCCCAGGCCTCGTCCCTGCCGAGGCCGCCTGCTGCCGGCAGCAGGCGGATCGTCGTGTCCTTGAACAGTTCGGCGGTGACGCCACCCATGCCGAGCAGGATGGCCGTACCGAGCGCATCGCGGTGCATGCCGAGGATCAGCTCGGTTCCGCCGCTCACCATCTCCTGCACCAGAAAGCGCCCGGGGCGCACACCGGTATTCCGCTCCACCTCGGTCGTCATCGCGCCGAGCCGAGCCGCGACCTGTTCAGGCGAGACATTCACGGCCACGCCGCCGACGTCGCTCTTGTGCGTGATCTCGCTGGACAGGATCTTCAGGACGACCTGTCCCCCCAACTCGCGCGCTGCGCGCTCCGCCTGCTCGCCACTCTGGACGACCCACTCGCGTGCGCAGGGCACGCCGAACCGCGCGAACAGCTGCTTGGCCTGCGCCTCGTCCAGCGAGCCCGTGGGCAAGTCGTGCATCGGCACTCGAGCAGCGCTACCGGCTTCCCCTGCCGGCGGTTGCCACTGGCCCGCCTGCAGCATGCCCACGAGCGCCGCCGTGCAACTCTCCGCGGCAACGAACGCGGGCACGCCGCGTTGCGTGAGCAGGGCGGCGGCCTCGGGTGCATGCGGGCTGACATAGGCCAGCACCGGCTTGTCGGACAGCGCCAGGCAGTCCGCGATCGCGCCGGCCATCAGCTCGGGCCTGCCGACGCCCGACGAGCCGACGATGACGGCCAAGGCGTCGTAGCTGGGACTGGCCAGCAGGGCCTGGATCGCACCGCGCAGCAGATCCGGTTGCAGGCCGGCCAGCGTGACGTCGATCGGATTGCGGTCCAGTGCCGCGTGGTCGCCGGTCTGCAGGGCGCGCAGGGCCGCTGCCGTCTGGTCATCCGGCGCGGGGGTCTCGAAGCCGCAAACACCCAGGCTGTCCGACACGAGCGTGCCGGCGCCGCCGGTGGACGTCAGGATGGCAACCCGTTTGCCGCGCAGGACGCGCCCTGTCGCGAGGGCGGCCGGGACGTCGAGCAGATCGCCGAAGGTCTGTGCCCGGATCACGCCGGTCTGCCGAAACAAGGCGTCGTACATGCGGTCAGCGCCGGCCAGCGCACCCGTGTGCGACACCGCCGCCTTGGCTCCCGCCTCGGAGCGCCCGATCTTGAAGGCGACGATGGGCTTGCCGGCACGCGCGGCCCTGAGCGCGGCAGCGCGGAATTTCTCCGGGTGCCGGATCGCTTCGATGTACAGCGCGATGACTCGCGTTGCCGGATCGTCGACCAGCGCGTCGACGAAATCGGCCAGTTCGAGGTCGACTTCGTTGCTGGTCGACACCAGCTTCGACAGGCCGATGCCACGCGCGGCGGCACGTGACAGGAGCGCTCCGAGGATGCCGCCACTCTGCGACACCACGCCGATGGCACCTGCGTGGAAATGATCCATCTCCAGCGCGCCGCTGGCCGAGAGCACGATGTTGTCGGTCAGATTCACCAGCCCAATGGTGTTGGGGCCCAGGATGCGCATGTTTCCGGCCGCTTCCAGCAATTGCTGCTGGCGCCGGGCGCCTTCCTCGCCGGTTTCGGTGTAGCCGCTCGCCAGCACGATGGCCGCGGAAGCGCCGCGCGCGGCAAGCTCTTGAACGGCGATGTGCGCCCGCTCCGCTCCCAGCAGGACGATGCCCACATCGGGGACCTCCGGCAGCGAGGCCACACTGCGGTAGCAGGGCAGCTCGCCGATGCGATCGAGCTTCGGATTCACGGGGTAGATCGCGCCGGCGAAGCCATGCTTCAGCAGGTACGACACGGGCCGGCCGGCGGTCTTGGCCGGGTCGCCCGAAGCGCCGATCACGGCGACGTTTCGGGGCTGGAGCAATCGGGAGAGGGCTTCCATGTCCATCATTCCTTGGTGTCGACGTTGCTCTTGGCCAGGAAGGCCTGGACCGACTCGCGGTGTTCGGAGCTCGTGTAGCAGATGCCCTGCGCCTGACTGCCCTGCGCGAAGACCTGCTGGGCCGGCAGCTCGAAGGTCTGGTTCAGGATCGTCTTGGAGAGCGCAAGCGCTGTCGCGGAGCCCTTGCTCAATTCGCAAGCCCAGTCCTGGGCTTCGGCCACGAGCCGGTCCGCCGTGGTCTTGCGGTCCACGATGCCCAAGGCGAGCGCCTCGTCCGCATCCACCTTGCGCCCGGTGAAGATCAGCTCCTTGGCTTTCGGCAAGCCGACCCGGCGCGGGAGAAAGTACATGCCGCCGCCGTCAGGGATGATGCCCCGGTGGATGTAGGACCAGCTGAAGCTGGCCCACTCGCTGGCGATGATGAAGTCGCATGCGAGGGCGGTGTCCGCGCCAAGGCCGGAGGCGGCGCCGTTCACGGCTGCGATCACCGGCTTGGGCATCGTGTGCAGGAGCGCCTGCGTGTGGTGCACACGTTGCTGCCGGTGCCAGCCATTGAATGCGATCTCGCCCGCCGGCGCGTTCATGCGTCGCTCCATGCCCGCGATGTCGCCACCGGCGCAGAAGCCTTTGCCGGCACCGGTGAGCACCAGGGCTCGAATGCCCTTGTCGCCGGCAACGCGTTCCAGGGCATGGATGAACTCGGTGCGCAACTCATCGCTCATCGCGTTGCGCTTCTCGGGGCGGTTGAAGGTGATCGTGGCGATGCCGTGTTCGACCTGCAGTTGGATCAGTGCGTAGTCCATGGGATTCATCCTTCTTCGGTCTCAGTCGACCTTGACGTTGTTTTCCTTGACGATCCGCGACCAGCGGGCGGTCTCGGAGGCGACGAACTCACCGAGTTCGGCCGGGGTGCCGGCACTGACGGTGAGTCCTTCCGGTTCGAGCAACTTGCGAAACTCGGCACTCTCGGACGCCTTCTTCGCCGCTGCGTTCAGCTTGCCGATCACCTCGGACGGCGTAGCCGCCGGGACGAACAGGCCATACCAGCTCTCCACGGCGTAGCCGGGAACGGTCTCCGCGATGGCGGGCACATCCTTCAGGGCCGGCGCGCGGCGTGGCGTCGTGACCCCCATGGCGCGCAGCTTGCCGCCGGCGACCTGGGACGAGGCTGCCGCCGCCGTGGCGAACATCATGTCGACCTGGCCGCCGAGCAGATCGGTCAGGGCCGGGCCGGCGCCCTTGTAGGGGATGTGCGTCATCTGCACCTTGGCCAGGTTCGTGAACATCTCACCCGCAAGATGCGCCGAAGTCCCGTTGCCCTGAGAGGCATAGGTGAGCTTGCCCGGGTTGGACCGCGCGGCGGCCACCACGTCGGCCACCGACTTGTAGGGGCTGTCTGCACGCACGACGAGGACGTTCGGGCCACGCGCCAGCAGGACGACCGGTGCAAATCCCTTCTGCGTGTCGTACGGGAGCTTGGCCATCAGGCTGGGGTTGACCGCATGCGCGAAGGTCGACACCAGCACCGAGTAGCCGTCAGGGGAACTCTTGGCCACGGCATCGCTGCCGATGATGGTGCCTGCACCAGGCTTGTTGTCGATGACGACCGGCTGGCCCAGGGCGTGAGACATGCCCACGCCCAGCGCACGCGCAATGGCATCGGTCCCGCCGCCCGGGGCGAAGGGAACGACCAGTTTCAGGGGCTTGTCCGGAAACCCGGCGAAGGCCGCGGAGGCTGCCAGCGCGGTTGCGGCCAGACAGCCAGCCAGGCGCTGCAAAAAGGAACGGAAGGTAAGGGTCATGGGTTGTCTCCTGCCACGGGGGCAAAGCTCTCTGCCAGTTGGCGCTTCCGGTCGAAGCCGCCATGAGAGGTAGCTTAGAAAGCCTGGCTCCGTTTGACACCCCTCCGATTCCATGCAGTGGAATCCACTACACTGGCTTGGTCGTGTCGTGCGGCTTGGATGGGGGCCTTCTGAATCTCATGAATTCGTCAAGACTCGCGCAGTCTCTCGGGGTGGAAAAGCCCGGTGTCTCCCCCGCAAACAGGTCTCTGGAGCGGGGCATCGAGATCTTGCGATCGTTCCGTCCGGGCTCGGAACTGCTGGGCAACGCCGAGATTGCGGAGCGAACAGGCCTTTCCCGTTCGACGGTGAGCCGCCTGACGCAGACGCTGGTGGGGTCGGGGTACCTGCAGGTGGAGCCACGCACCCGGGCGTATAGCCTGGCTCCAGCGGTCCTGAGCCTGGCGCACGCCATGCGCTCGGGTTCCACCGCGCTCGCGATCGCGGCACCGCACATGCGCGACGCTGCCCAGGCGCACCGGATCAACGTGGGCCTGGCCGCTCCCGATCGGGACGAAATGGTCTACCTGGAATCGATCCGGTACAACCGGCGGCCCTCTCTGCGCAGGGTCGTTTCGGGCCAGCGTGTGCCGATGGAGCTGACTTCCCTCGGTCGCGCTTACCTGGCCATCGCGCCGGAAGGCCAGCGCAAGGCCTTGCTCGCGCACTTTCGCCGGACCCGACGTTCGCAATGGGCGGGGCTCGAACCGGCGCTCACGGCCGCGATCCGCGACGTCGAGGAGAAGGGTTTCTGTGCGGCCGCGTGGCAGCCTGAAGTCGTCGCGGTAGCGGCACCACTGGTGTTCAAGGGTTCGCCATACGCCTTGAATGTGAGCCTGTCGACGGCTGAACCATGGGCGGCGGTGGTGCGCGAACTCGCTCCAACGCTGCTCGCCTTGAGAGCGCGCATCCAGCACGGTTTCGATGCGGCGACGGATGCGTGAAGGCTTGGGCGTTTGCCATTCATCCTGCCGGACGGTCTTGACCCCTCATTCGACCGTTGCGCCCGACCGCTTCACCACGTCAGCCCACTTGACGCGCTCGGACTGGATGTACTTCGTCAGTTCCTGAGGTGTGGATCCGATGGGCCTGACACCGTCCGTCGCGAAGCGCTCGCGAAGATCCTTCGATTGAAGCGCGGCCACGGAGCCGTCATGCAGGCGCTTGACGACGTCGGAAGGCGTGGAGCGAGGAGCGAGCAGGGCATACCAGACCCCGGACTCATAGCCTGGTACGCCCGCCTCGGAGATCGTCGGAACGTCCGGCAGCGCCGGCGAGCGCTGGCTGGACGACACCGCGAGAACCCGGATCTTGCCCGCCTTGATCTGCTCCTTGCCGGTTCCGTAGCTTACGAACATCGCCTGCACGTTGTCCGCGAGAAGGGCGGTCAGCGCCACGCCGCCGCCTTTGTAGGGGACGTGCATGAGATCGATGCCCGCCATCGACTTGAGCAGTTCCATCGACAGATGCAGGCCGCTGCCGTTGCCCGTCGATGCATAGGACATGGCGCCGGGCTTCGACTTGGCGAGCTTGATGAACTCGGCCAGGTTCTTCACCGGCACCGACGCGTTGACCGCGAGGAAGTACGGTGCCGAACCCAGCAGCGTGATCGGCACGAAATCATTGATCGCGTCATAGCGCAGCTTGGGATAGAGGGCCTGGTTGATCGCCAGCTGCGAGGTGAGGGCGAGCACGACCGAATAGCCGTCGGCGGGCGACTGAGCCACGTACTCCATGCCGATGTTGCCGCCCGCGCCGCCTCGGTTGTCGATGAAGAACGAGGCGCCCAGCTGCTTGCCCAACTCCTGGGAAAGGGGGCGGCCTACCACGTCGCCGCCGCCGCCGGGCGAGTAGGGAACGACGATGCGCACCGGCTTGTCCGGGTAGGGCGCGGCCATGGTCGACACGGAAAGGGTCAGGACTGCCAGCAGCGAGAGAAGTCTTTTCATGAGGTTGTCTCCGGGTTCGAAGGAATGGTTGAGAAAGAGGCCGTCGAGCGGCTCGCGATCGCCGTGACGGCGGCGTCCAGTTGCGTCTCGGCCAGCGACAGGTGGGCCCGGCGGGATTGCGTCCAGGCTAGATCGGCAGCGATCGCCTCCCGTTGTCGGGCAAGCATCCGGCCCACTTCGGCGATCTGGGGGCCACCCGCGCCCTTGCGGCCGAACACCATGTATTCGGGGCTCGATACTTCGGCGAACGCTTTCGCGTCCAGCGGGAAGGCGTGCGACGCCATGGCTTCGTAGATGCGTGCGGCCTCGCGGTAGGGAATCTCGCGCAGGCTGAGCCTGCGCGAGCGGCCGAAGTCCGTCAGTGCCGACGCGAAGTGATGGCCGATGCGGAAGGGGACGTCCGCGCGCTGCAGCAGGGCATCGGCGATCTCGGTCGCGGTCGAATAGTCGCTGTGGACTTCGGCCAGGGCGCGTTCCCTGTCGACGACAACCCCGCCGAGGACCTTGCGCAGGAGTTCGAACACCGCGAGGGCGCGGGCGCTCGGCACCGGGTCGTAGGAGCGGTAGTCGAACATCCCGGTGCGCACGTTGTGCGCTATGAGGGACACGGCCTGCATCTCGCCGAGGAGCATGCTGCTCTGCACGCGCAGTTGTTCCAGGGCCGCCGGATTGCGCTTCTGCGGCATGATGCTGCTGACCCCCACGAGTTCGCCCCGCTGAAGGGTCATCCATGGCGCCGGCGTCGCATATTGCGCATGGAGATCCTGGGCGAACTGTCCGATCTGGACCGCCGCGATGCCGAGTGCCGCTGCCACTTCCAGGCTGGTGTCGACCGGCGCGAGATGGTTGGCGTCGTAGGCGTTCTCGACCAGGCCCTCGAATCCCAGCAACGAAGCCAGGCGGTGGCGATCGAGCGCGAAGCTCGACGTCGTCAGCGCCGCCGAGCCCAGTGGTCCCTGGTTGACATGCCCGTACGCGGCCCGCAGTCGGGACGCACTGCGAGCCAGCGCGCCGCCCACGCCAAGCAGGTAGTGGGCCAGCGTCGTCGGCTGAGCCTGCACGCCATGCGTGTAGGCCGGGACGATGGTTTCTTTGTGTGCTTCCGCCAAGCCGAGCAACGCTTGGCGGGCCAGGATCAGCGCATTGCATTCGTCCAGCACCCCTGCGCGGAGGTTCATGCGCGCGATGGTCGCCGAGATGTCCTGCCGGCTGCGTCCGCAATGCAGTCGCGATGCATCGGCGCCCACGGCGGCAAGCAGCTTCGGCTCGTAGTCGAGGTAGTCGGCGGACCATGGGCGGTGGCTGCCTTGCTCGGACTGGATCACCGCGAGGATGCCGGTCGCGATGCGTGCGGCCACGTCCGCGGACACGATGTGCGCTTCGGCCAACGCGACGATCGAGGCCTTGTTGATCAGGTCGAGGTATTCGAGAGCGCGTCCACCACCGCGGAAGCTCGCGTTGACGTCGTGGGAATCGGCTGCTTGCATGTTGCTGGTGTCCGCATGGCTTGGATGGGCCGATTCTTGACCTCGCAGACCATTGTGTGAAATGAATATTCAGGTCGCTATCATTGCCGTGAAGGAATAGTTGAGGAAAGCAATGCCCATCACCTTCCAGCAACTCCAGTGCATGCGCCAGGTGGTCGACAGCGGCTTCAGCGTGTCGCGCGCGGCCGATTCGCTGCATACGACCCAGCCCGGCGTGAGCAAGATGATTCGTGCGCTGGAAAAGGAGATCGGCGTCGAGCTTTTCGTGCGATCCGGCAACCGCCTGACGGCACTGACCGAGCCGGGCAAGGAAGCGCTCGCGCTGTGCGCCCGGGTCCTGCAGGACGCCCAGGCCCTCCAACGCCTCAAGCAGGACCTGCCTGCCGATAGCGAAGGCACGCTGCGTGTGGGCACGACGCACATCCACGCGCGCTATTCGTTGATCGAGGTGACCCGGCAATTCCTTTCCGTCTATCCGCAGGTGAAGCTCGAGTTCACCGTGGGCCCGCCCTCCCAGATCCTGGCGGGCGTGACGGCGGGAACCATCGATATCGGCCTTTGCACCCTCCCGGATCCGATGCCCAAGGGCGTCGTCTCGGTGAAGGCCTACGACATCGACCGGTGCCTGATCGTGCCCCCACGGCATCCCCTGTTGAAGATGGGGAGGCTGACGATGGAGCAGATTGCGCGGTGGCCACTCATCACCTACGACAACAGCTACACATCCGGGTCCGTGGTCCAGGGCGAGTTCCGAAGGCACGGCATCACGCCATGGGTGGTGATGCGAGCCATGGACGCCAGCATCATCAAGGCCTACGTCGCTGCCGGCGTAGGCGTCGCGGTGCTTCAGAAGATGGCGTTCAACGCGGCGCTGGACAGGGATCTGCGCTCGATACCGGTCGATCATCTGTTCCCATCGTCAAGCGCGATGATCAGCTTGCGAAGGGACCATCTGTTGAAGAAGTTCGCCTTCGACTTCATCCGGATGGTCGCGCCCGAATGGTCGCGCGAGGCGATCGAGGCCCAGGTTCACTGACATCCGATTGCCGGCTGAGACTGTCGTTGAGCCTACCAAGCCCGAAGCGCGGGTGACCGCGAAGGTCGCCAACCGGGTGCCGCCAAGCAACAAAGCGCAGGTTGCACTCCTTCGCTACGATGGCGGGACTTCGTTCGTCATGCACCCCGCGACCCGAGTGCCCGCCTCGCATTGCCCAATCCCATGACCACACCCAGGTCGCCACGGCGCCGACGCACAACCAAGTTGCTGCTGTGGGCGATCGGGCTGCTGCTCGCCGCGGCCTCCGGGGTTGTGCTCTTCCTGCAGACCCTCGACGCCGAGGTCTACAAACGAGCCTTTGAGCGAAAGCTTTCATCCGTTCTGGATCGGCAGGTGTCGATCGGCAGTCTGTCGTTCGACCTTGCCGTACGACCGACCTTGTCCGTGCGCGATCTGCGCATCGCCAACCCTGCCTGGGCATCGCGACCGGACTTCGTGACCGCTGCGAGCGGTGAGGCACGCCTCGATCTCATCGCCCTGTGGAATGGTCAGGTCGAAATGCGCGCCGTGCAGCTGGAGGGTGTCGACCTGCTGCTCGAGCGCAATGCGGAGGGCCAAGGCAATTGGTCGTTCGGCACTCCCGATCGGGGCACCCAGCGTGCGCCATTGCCTGATTTCGGCACCATGTCGCTGACTGACGTACACATTGGCTGGCGGCAAGGCGGCGGCTCCGTCGAGCAGGTTCGCATCGACACCGCCGAGGCCACGATCAGCGACGGCGTGCCGTTTCGGGTTCAAGCGCTCGCCGACTATCGAGAATCTCCGATGCACCTCACGGTTGAGGCCAACGCTTCACTGCAGGCAGCGCTCAACGGCGAGCCCTGGCGTCTGTCCGTCGGCCTGCGACCGAAGGGCGCGTCCCTCACGCTTGACGTGCGGTTGGAATCGATCGCGTCGCTCGAGGGCGCTGCGCTCGGAGTTGAGATGACGGGCGAGCATCTCGACGCGTGGTCCGGCGTCCTGGGGCGGACATTGCCGGGATGGGGCCCCTATCGTCTGTCGGCGCAGGCACGCTACGGACGAGGCAGCCTGCAGGTCGAAGACTTGAGTCTGTCACTCGATGGACTGCCGATGCAGCCGTCGCGCCTCGAGATCGGGTCGGGCAAGGCGGTGCTTGGCGCGAGCGTCGACACGCGACTGGCGGTCGAGGGCAAGATCGGTGAAGCGGCGTTCTCGCTCCAGGCGAGCACCGCGCCATGGCCTGAGTTGCAAAAGATCGATGGCGCTGCGCCTCTCACCCTGCGCGCCGAGCTTGCGGGCTTCACGCTGACCGCCAAGGGGAGCATCACGCCCGCGGCCGAAGCCACCGACTTCGACTTGGCGTTGACCGCCCGTGGCGACGCGCTGGCGCCGCTGCGCGAGCTTGCGGGCTTGCGCCGAAGCCAACCCTTGCCGGTGGATCTTGCGGCTCAGGTGACGCATTCCAGAGAAGGCTATTCGGCCAGGAACATCCGTGGCCTGGTACTCGCCTCGTCCGTGTCAGGAGATCTCAAGTACGCAACTGCGCCGCGTGCACTGCTCAGCGGCGCGCTGAACCTCGGCCGGTTGGACTTGAATCAGCCCGATGTCGAAGCTCTCGAACAGGCCGCGCCTGAGTCACGACCACGGGACGTCTCCGGTGCGGGCGCGCCGGCGTGGCTCCAGCGCATCGAGGCGGATCTGTCCCTGCGGATCGCAGCCCTCACCGGCCTGCCGGTCCCGGCCAGGAATCTGACCGGGCGGGTGCACTGGCGCGACAACGTGGTCGGGCTCCAAGGGCTTGCCGCCACGCTGGCCGGCACGGTCGTCACGGGAGACGGCACGCTGCGCTGGAGCGATGGCCGGCCGCAGATCGATGGCAATGCGAGCATCGCGGTGCTCGATTTCGCCAAACTCGGCGGTAGCGTGGCCAAACAAGGACCGCGCAGCGCATTCGACGATCCACTGCCGCTGGCGCCGCTGCGTGCGTTCGATGCCAGGCTGCGGTTCGACGTTGCCCGCATTGCGGGCGCACCGGTGCCGATCGGCAAGCTTGCTGCGCTCGCGCAACTGCGGGGCGGAAAGCTCGTCATCGACCTGACATCTACCACGGTCGCCAACGCTCCGGTGCAGGGCCATGTCACGCTCGATGCGAGCGGGCGGGCATGGCGCGTCGATGCCAACGCGAGGGCCGACCGCATCGACGTGGCGGCGCTGATGCGCTCGCCGAACCGGCCGGGCACGACGAGCGGCGTGATTCAGGGATTGCAAGTCCTGTTTGGCTCGCAGGGCAAGAGCGTGCGCGATCTCATGAAGCAGGCGAAGCTTTCCGTTCGCAGCGCTCCCTTCGCACTTGCGGTGGGTCGCGACCGTTCACCGGTCCGAGTGGAGCAGGCGAACATTGAGGTTGAACCGGGCGGCCCGGTGCGCACGAGCGTGGTTGGCCATGCCCTCGGCGCGCCGATGGATTTGACGGTGGTCGCCGGGCCGCTGGCCGAACTGCTGAATCCCGAGACCGCGTGGCCGAAGATAGAAGCGAATCTGCGCACGGCACTGGATGGAGAAACACTCCAGGTCTTGGCGACCAGCGGGCCGCTGCAGCGGGTGGTCGGCCTGCGTGACGTGCCGCTGGCGTTGCAGGCAACGCTGCCTGGCGCGCGCGCCACCCTGACGGGCAACGTGAGCAACCTCGCGGCGCCCACGGGCGCGCGGCTCGCCGCCCGGATCGAGATCGACAGCCTGGCGCAGACGGCGAAGATGTTCACCGCTTCGCGCCTGCCTGCCCTTCCGTTCACCGCCGCGGGACAGGTCACGCTGGGAGACGGGGAGGTGGCCGTCGACGATCTCAGCGCACAGGCCGGCAAGTCGGATGCGGCCGGGCGGCTGCGAATTCGGTGGCGTGACCGGCCGAATCTGTCGGCGGATCTCACGTCCAAACTGATCGATACCACACAGTGGGCGGAACCCACGGCCAATGAGACACCGGTGCTGGATCGGCCCATCCGCATGCCGTCCCTGCTCTCACGCGACGCGCAGCTGCGGCTGCGAGCAGAGCGCTTCCTTTTGCATCGATACGACCTGGCGAAGCTTCAACTCGATGGCACGCTCGCGAACGGACTGATCGAGGTTTCGACCACAGCGGCCGAAGGCGAGTTGCGCGGAGACCTGCGCCTCGATCTGCGCCAGGACGTGCCTGGAGTGGCGTTGCGTCTGTCGCTCAAGGAAGTCGATGCAGAGGCGCTGTATACGGCACGAGCGGCGCGGTCGAGCGGGGCCGCCACGCCGTTGCTGTCGATGAGCGGGCAGTTCGCTGGCGCCGGTACCACGCCGCGCAACATGCTCGGGGCCGGGCGCGGTGAATTCCTGATCACGGCCGGCGCGGGCACATTGCCCATCAATTCGGGTTACGGCTTCGAGCGGATTGCCGGCAACCTCCTGCTGGCGCTGGTGCCCGGCCGCAGGGCGGTGGACAACACCCAACTCGAATGTGCGGCTGCGCGCTTCACCGTCGCCGACGGTGTGGCCACCTCGAGCGACGGCATCGCGCTGCGCCTGACGCATCTGGATATCCTGGGCGGTGGCGCGGTGAACCTGAGAACGGGCGAGATCCTGTTCGGGTACCGGGCGGTGCGACGCGAGCTCTTCAGCTTCAGCTTGCTGGGCCTGACGAGTGGAGTCGCGAGAGTCACCGGAACGGTCAGCGACCCGACTTTCGAATTGGACCCCAGCGGCATGTTGCTCGTGGGTACCGCGGCCTGGGCCACCGCCGGGGCGTCGCTGCTGGCGGGCGACTTGTGGCGCAAGCTCGAGTCGACGGCCAACCCCTGCGCCCGCATCGCTGCCGGCGCCCAACTTTCGAGTGACCCACTCGACGTGCTGATGCGATCCTCGCGATCGGTCAAGCCCTGAGTCTGCGGGTTCGGCGATCCGCTGTTGGGGTCATTCGGCCGCAACGTCGAGTTCGGACACGACTTCAACGGCATCATCTGCAACGCGCGGGACCTCGACGCGCCGAACCCGGGCGTTGACCCGGTCATCGCGCGCTATGCACATCCCAGCAGCTCGGCTGGCGGCGCGCTCGAATCCTCGCTGGTCTGATCAGCGCAACGCCGCGGCTTCGACGAGGCAGCTTGTGAATGTGTCGATCGCCTTCGATGCTGGTGCACCTGACAGCGTGAAGGACCGATACCGGCATCACCAGCCCCGGCGTGTCGACGTCGAGCGTGCGGACCTGGCCCGCCATCGCCAGCCGACGGGCCAGATGTTGCGGCAGCACAGCCAGCGCAGCCCCGTGCGCCAGCAACTCGAGGATCAGGTCGAGCGACAGCGTCTCTGCCAGCACCCGAGGGGGTGCGGACCCGTTGCGCCGAAAGAGTGCTTCGATCGCAGCGCGCACGCGCGTGGCCCGAGGCGGAAGCACCCCGGCTTCTGCGACCATGCCGTGCCACGCCGGCTTGCGCTTCGCGGCCAACGGGTGGCGCGTGCCGCAGACGATGACCGGCGCATCGATGTAGAGCGGCGTGCAGTCGAGATCGGCGGGCACCACGGCATCTCCGGCGGCGCCCACCACCAGGTCCAGTCTGCCGGTGCGCAGTTGGCGCAGCAGGTGCTCGCGCGTGCCCTCGCTCACGGTCACCGTCAACTCCGGCAGCCGTTCGCGGCCCTGAAGAATGGCTGCATTGAGCAGGTATCCGGTCCCGGCCCCGGCGGTGGCTCCGACGGCCACCGCCGCGGCGATTCCCTGCTCGATGCCCGTCAGCTCGTCCACCGCGCGGACGATCTCGTTGGTCATCAGGTGCGCATATCACGGCGGACGTCCATTTCGACAATGTGCATGTCCCCGCTGCGGGTGTTTGTTTCAACGACATGAACGCTGAGGTGCGAAAACGCACATTCAGCAGGCTCCTTGTGGGCGCAAACTTCATCCCACACCAACCCGTCATAGATCCTGAAAGGAATTCGACAATGAACACCGCTTCCAAGCTCCTCTCCGGTTTTGCGCTCGCGATCCTCGCCGCCGCCGGCGTCCAAGCAGAAACCTATGACGGCGTCACCAAGGTCACATCGACCCAGAGCCGTGCCGCAGTTCGCGCTGAAGGCGTCGTGGCCGCACACAGCGGCGACCGGTTCAGCGATGCGGCCGGGCAAGGCGTCGTGAAGATGGCCAGTTCGGTTGACCGCGCTTCGGTTCGCTCGCAAGGCTTCGCCGCCGCTCACGGCGCGAACCCGTACGCGGAAGGCTACGGCCAGGGGGTGGCGCGCGTTGAATCAAGCGTCGATCGAGCCAGCGTGCGCCTCCAGGCCCGCGCCGCCGCGCGCGGCGATCGCCTGCCGATCTGAAGCGCGGCGCTTTAGAGAAAGCCGGGCTAGCCCTGGGCTGGCCCGGCCCATCAGAAGCGCTCGATCGTGAGACTGTCGAGAATTACGTGGTCCTGATGCCATCGCCGCCCAGGCGAAAGTTCAGCAAGGAATAGACCGGTCTGGGCCATGGCCTCGAAGAAGGCCAGCTTCCCGGGCGCGCGGCAGTGCCTTCAGTGGGAGTTCGGCCCGCAGAGCGCGATCCCCGTGTAGTACACGCGACCCTCGCATTCCAGGAGATAGAGCCCGTAGGGCGTGGACGGACTCAGGTCGGGAGCGAGGCACGCGTTGATTGTGTCGCGTCAATTTGCGGACGGCGCAAGGCAAGCGAATCTCGGCACACCGGGATAGCGAAGCCTTCGGGCCACGGCGGCCAAGCCCGCACCACTGCCGGCGACCGCGAAGCCACTGCTGCTTCCCGACTGGGCGTGCACCTCCAGACGATCGCCCGGATTGAATCCGGCGAACCCGGCGTCGCAACCGGGCACGCGCCGGGCCTCTGCGCCCGCTCAATAGGGGGATGACGTCAACGCGCCGGAGATTGCGTCGACGAAGTAGCTTGGCAAGCCCGTCCAGTCGGACAGGTTGAAGATCGTCTCGGAGTCCGCGAGCTTCTTGATCTCGATGTTTGTCAGGGTCAACGGCGCTCCGGACGCGCAAACAGTGGGTGAAATCAGCGGGCGCACGAAATACACCGCGCTCTCCGTCGTCGTGGACGGGTTCGTCACTCGTCTCGCAGTGAAGCCGTGCGGCCCCTTGTTGCCCTGGACCAGCAAGGCAGTCTCGACATCCACGCCGATGCCGCGGGCGGCCGTGGAGCTGGTGCCCGAAGCGAGAATGCCACCCGGGCAGCCAGTATTCGAGTTGACGGCCACGAGCCGTGCCACGAAGGTGATCAAGCGCCCCATTCGATCACGGCTGTCAAGGTGAGCATCGAGGATCGTCGAGGCCAGGGCCGGCGGCGCGAGAAACCCACCCGTCGGACTCAGCGGACTCGGGTCCAGCGTCATGTATTTGTTGAACGGGTCAGCCAATGCCTGCGTGGTGGTGACGCTTCCTCGAAGAGCGGCAAAATCGACCTGGCCCAACACGGCCAATCCGGCACTTGTGCCACCGACCGGCACATTGGCCGCCATCAAGCCCTGAAGGGTTTGATCCAGCCTCGTGCCTTTCCAGAAGTTGATGTAGTCGCTCTGATCACCGCCCGCAATGAACACCGCATTCGCCTTGCTCACGACCGAATTCACGAATGCATCATTTGCTGCCGCGACACTGGGTATGACGAGCGTTTCGACCGAACTCAGACCGAGCGATGCGCCGCCGACCCACTGTTCCGCGACGCTCGTCGAGGTCGTCAGCGCTGCATCGCTGTAGTAGATGTAGGGATCGTAGGCCTCCGTGCCCGTCGCCCGGAGCACCACGAAACGTCCCCCCGTTCCAGGCTTGATGCCCGCTCTCGCGATCATCCAGCGGAACGCCTCGTCGACGTCCGGGCCACCGCCCATCAAGACCACGGAGGACGTCGACGATGGTTTCAACGCCGCGACCTGCGCGTCAGCGTCCCCCGTGACGAAATAGCTGTAGGGCTTGCCTGCACTGGCGGTGCCCAGGAGCACCCCTAGCACCGCCCCGACTCCCCAGCGTGCAAGCCCTTGCCGCGAGATCCAAGTCGTCATCAGACGCGGGCGAAGAAGGGAACTGAATGTCATCATCACCGGCCCCCTGAAGCGACACTGAACAAGTGGGGCATTCTGCGTGAAATTCGCCCCAGCCGATACGGGGCGACGCGGGGAGATCAAGCAGGAGCGGGCGTGGATCGTGTACGACGGATCGCAAAGCGCGAGATCGACGCAGGCGAGATCGAAGGCATCTGCCAGACCCGGTCCCGCTGCTGAGGCGACTTCAGACTCGCCTGCTTTCGCCCGCATCGCCAAGCGTTACCGCGCAGACATCCTCTTCGTCCATGCTGTGGCCGTCAACCATCAATCGTTCGATCGCGGGTCGTTCGAGCGCAGCCTCCACCGCAGCTTTTGCGAGCAGGAGGACACGATCATGTGACACTCGCATGCCAGCGGACAGTTGATTGACTTTGTCAGAGTAGCCAATCAGTCGAGCGGCTGTTTCGGGGCGCCCTTCGTGCGCCGCGAACAATGCAAACACGTCTGCGAATACGCTCAAGTAGTCCCATTCTCGGCTGCGAGACGCCTCGAAGAATTCGACCAAGGCAAGCCGAGCCTCCGCGACTCTCCCCTGGACAAGCAACCCGGCGGCGAGTCCGCCCGTCATCGAAATGATGAATGGACCCGGACTCAAACGGTTGCCGGCAAGCGCCTCGCGGGCGAACCTGACCGCCTCTTCGGCATCACCCAGCGCGAGCGTCGTGTCGGTCAGGAACATCATGCACACGGCGACCCACCGCTTCAGTCCACGCGCGGTTGCACAGGAGAGTGCGGTCTCGATCAACGAACGCGACTCCAGGTGGCGGCCCTCCCGTCCGAAGAGAGACAACTGCGCAAACATGCGCACTTGGAGCTGGTTGAAAGGCCAATCCGAATGCTCCAGGCGCTTCATTTCAACCAGCATCGCCCGAGACTCGTCGACGGGAGCGCCTGCACTCATCACGGCATAGCCGAGCGCTGTATAGAGACCGCTTTCATCGCCGGCTTTCCGATGGAGTTCCGTCGCCTTGACAGCGAAGTCGTACACCAACGGAGATCTGTAGTTGAAAACGAACAGACATCGCCGCTGCCAGTAGCGCGCCGCAGTGGCGGGCGGGATCGCAGACGTGACCGCGGGTTCGAACATGGCGAATCGCCGACGTGCCTCGTAACGCAGCGACAGGTGCAGGAACAGCTCGCTGGAAGCGCCGATCAGCGCCACCCCCAGGGGCGGATCGTTCTCGGCACACCAGTCCAGCGTCAGGCGCAGGTTGTCAAGCTCGGGCTTGAACTGTGCGAGGCGATACCTGCTGCTGCCCCAGGGGCCTTCGTACGACTGTTCGAACAGAAGGAGCAAGGCTCTGGCCTGCCGTTCGTGGGTCAGGTTCCGCTCGCGCGCCTCGTCCAGCTTGAGTAGCGCATATTCCCTCGCGCTTTCCAGAAGGCGGTAGCGCGGAGCGTCTTGTCCGTCCGTCATGACGAATGATCGATCCGTCAACTCCTGCAGCACGTCGAGGACAGCCCACTCATCGTGTGGGTCATCGCCTGCAACCGCGACCGCGAGGTCGAGCGAGAAGCCGCCCGAGAAAACACCCAGCCTGCGGAACACCGCCTGCTCCTGCGCTGAGAGCAGGCCGTGGCTCCATTCCATCGCGGAAAGCAGCGTTTGCTGGCGCACGGGCGCGGTGCGAGGTCCGCCTCCCAGAACCTTGAATCGTTCCGCCAGCCGCGCATGAAGGCCGGGCAGGCCCAGGAGTGGCAGCCTTGCCGCAGCGAGCTTGATGGCGAGTGCGTTGCCCTCCAGCCGGCAGCACAGCGCGATGACCGAGCCCACGTTGGAATCGTTCAGCGAGAAGGAACGATCCGCGGCTTTCGCCTGATCCACGAACAACGCGACCGCGCCGTAGCCAAGCGCCATGTCGGCACTGATCTCGGTTGCAGGCACCGCCAGGGCGCCCAGACGAAAGAGTCGTTCTCCTTCAACCTTGAGCGCAGCCTGGCTCGTGACCAGCATGCGCACGTCATCGCAGCCCGTCAGGATGGCTTGCGCCATGCGCGCCACTTGCTCCGCGACATGCTCTGCGTTGTCGAGGATGAGCAGCAGGCGAAGCGGCCTCAGGGCGGTCACGAATGACGCCAGTGGCTTGCCCGTCCCGCCCAATGACATGTGCAGGGCCTGGGCGACTGTGCTGCAGATGAGCCGGGGATCGGAAACGGCCGCGAGATCGACCCAGACGACGCGGCCGTGTTGCCGGCCCTTTCGGCCATGCGCGAGCGACAGTGCGAAGGCAGTCTTGCCGATCCCGCCCGCGCCGGTCACCGTGATCAGGCGGTGTTGCGACATCAGCGACTCCAACGCCGCAACATCTTCCCCACGGCCGAGGAAGCTGGGTGGTGGGGCCGGCAGTGCCACAGGGTCTGGATGCCGCGACGGAGTGGGCGCGGTGGCTTTGACCAGGATGTAGCCGCGACGAGGAATCGTCTTGATCACGCTCCGGCCGGCTTCGGCGAAGGCATGACGCACGTCGACGATGGCCTGGATCACCGAATCGTCCGTGACGACGGCACCGGGCCACACCGCGCCGAGCAATTCCTCCTTGGTGACCAGACGACCCGCGTTCAGCGCCAGGTAGCGAAGAACCCGAAAGGCCTGCGGCCGCAACTCGACCGCCACGCCCCCACAGTCAAAAAGCGCCTCGCGGCCAAAGTCGATCACGAAACCGCCGACCTCGAGCCTGGGTGGCGTCACAAGCGGCATTTCGTTGGACCGGTCCATGCGCCTCCCTTCGGCGCGCCCCCCGGCGGCGGCCGTCCCACAGTCCTCCAACTGGCGACATTCGTTTGTTTTCGTGAATTCTCGGCGCTCGGTCGTTACTTCGGAACCAAGTTCGAGGACAGTTTCAATTGCGTATCGATTGATGCAAATCAGGGGGCCGCTCGATCGACGGAGGACGTATGAACTCTGTTATGGAAGCACCGAGCCTGCGACGCCTGGCGTGGTCGCTGCTCATGGCCTTGTTGATGGCATCCTGCGGCGGCGGCGGGTCATCCGACGGCATGTCGACAGGGTTCGCATCGGAAGCGCAGACGCAGGCGCAAGCGGCAGCCGCAGCACCCGCCATCAGCGCGGAGGCCAAGGACGCCGCCGCCAAAGTGGCAGCCGGGGGCGGCGAGCCAGCAAAGGCGGTCGCCGCCGCGCTCGCTTCCTTTCAGGCATTCAGGGCGGACCGCATTCAGCAGGTCATCGTTTTCGGAGACAGCCTGAGCGATGTCGGCACCTACAAGGTCGGCTCCATTGCGCAAGCCGGTGGCGGCAAGTTCACGACCAACCCAGGCCCCATCTGGCCCGAGACTGTCGGCGTGCTGCTCGGTACTTCGGTCAGGCCGTTTCGCCAGGGCTTCGGCGGACAGTCGCAAATCTCCATACCTCTCGGGACCGGCTTCGCGATGGGGGGAGCTCGTGTATCGCAGCAACCAGGCATCGGTTGCAATCCGGATCCGGTCGGTGCGTGCAGGGCCGCGCTGACCTTTCCCGTGGCGCAGCAGATCGGCGACTATCTCGACACCCATGGCCAGCGCTTCGACCGCACCCAGATGGTGTTCGTCTTCGCAGGTTCGAACGATCTGTTTTTCCAGCTCGACAGGTACGCCCACGGACTGCAGACGGCCGCAGAGACCCAGGCTGCCGTCGTCCAGGCGGCGGTCGATCTCGTCGGACAATTGCGCCGCATCGTCGATCACGGTGCGACCCGCGTCGCGGTCCTCACGGTGCCGGATCTCGCGGACACGATCGCAGGCCGCACGCTCCCACTAGCGATTGCTGCGAACCTGTCGGCGTGGGTCACGGACTTCAACCTCACGCTGACCGCCGGCATCGGCGGAGGCGTCAAGGTGATCGACACCTACGCTGAGTTCAAGCAGGTGGTCGCGGACCCGCGCAGGTTCGGCGTCTCCACCTTGAGCCTCCCGGCGTGCGACCTTGAGGCCATTGCCGAGGGCTCGGGACAGCCGCTGGAAGATGCGTCGAGCCTGTTCTGCTCGCCCTTGACGCTGGCGGAGCTGAATGCCCCGTTCCAGTATTTCTATGCCGACACCGAGCATCCGACCACGCTCGGGCATCTGATCATCGCGCGCTTCGTGCTGACCGAGATGTATCGACAGGGACTGATCTGACCCCCCGGGCTTCCGCGGCCCGCCCTGTGAGGAGTGCCCCATGAACTCACCGCTTTCATCGCCGACAAGGCGCTATCTGTTGCAACGTTCGGCGGGCGTCGTGGCGGCTAACGGCCTGCTTTGCGCCCTCGGTGCATTGGCCAGTCGCCATGCGGTGGCTGCCGTCGGCAAGCAGACCGTGTCGGCGCGATCGCCGTATGGCCCGATCGCCCCGGTGCGCGATGGCAGCACGGGCCTGCCGCTGCTCGCGCTGCCCGAAGGATTCGAATACAGGTCGTACGGCTGGAGCGGTGACACGATGACCGACGGTCGCCCTACGCCCGACAGCCACGACGGCATGGGCGTCCTCAGGGTGACGCGAGGCGATTCGGATTCATTGGGCCTGCGCGAACACGACAGGCCGGATGGGTCGGTGTCGTTGGTCGTGCGCAACCACGAACGCGGCCTGGTCGCGACCACGGCGGACGTGGTCCAGGCGCCATCGATGTACTCCACATCCCCGGTCGACGGCATCATCACCATCTTCTACGGCACCCTGCCGATTCGCATCGGTGCGGGTCCGACTTTCGTCGGGGACACGACGCTCCCCGATCCGCCGCGGTTCGTCGGCTATGCGGGCGGCGGCACGACCAACCTCCTCTTTCTCGGCAACAGAGGCGTCCTGTCGACCTCGTCGCTGGGCGGCACGCTGGGCAACTGCGCCGGGGGCGCCACGACCTGGGGCAGCTGGCTCACGTGCGAGGAGACGATCGTCGACTTCTCCTTGATCAACGGCAAGAAGCACGGCTATGTGTTCGAGGCGGCGGCCATCCCCGCGAGATCCATCGCGACGCCGATCGTTGGCATGGGTCGCTTCGTTCACGAGGCGGTGGCCCTCGATCCGGCCACCGGCGATGTCTACGAGACCGAGGACAACCGCAACCTGTCGGTGCTCTACCGCTACAGGCCACGCAACACGGCCCGCCGTCTCGGGGCCCTGCAGCAGGGCGGCACCCTCCAGGCGGCGCGCATCGTCACCATCGTGCGGCAGGCTCGGTCAAGCACGCTGGCCGAGGCCAACAACGAAGCACTCCTCAACCCCGACATCGGCGATGAGTACGTCGTCGAGTGGGTCAACATCGCGGACCCCGACGCGAGCCCTGTGTTCGTTGCCGGCCAGCCGGGCCTCGAGACCTTGGGCCTGAGTGCCGGGCCGACCTATCAGGCGCTGTCGAACGGCTGCGCGCGGATGAGCCGTTGCGAAGGGATCGCGTACTCGGACGACCGGATGTTCATCGTGGACACCACGGCGGGCGTTGACGACCGCGAACGCAAGGGCCGCGGCGAGGGTGCGGTGTGGGAACTCCACCTTCGCACCATGCACCTTCGCGCGGTGTTCGTCAGCGGCAGCCAGACAGCGGGAAACAATCCCGACAACGCCACCGTCAGTCCGCGCGGCGGTCTCGTCTTGTGCGAGGACGGTGGTCTCGGCGACGGCGGCTCGCGGCTGCTGGGTCTCAACGAAGACGGCGAGGCCTACGTGTTTTGCCGCAACGAGGTAAATCTCAGCGCGAATGACGTTGCCACTGCCGGCAAGATCGTGGCTCCATTCGACTATCGGGGCATCGAGTTCGCCGGGGCGTGCTTCGACCGGCAGGGGTCGGTGCTGTTCGTCGGGATCCTCAGGCCGGGCATCACGTTCGCGATCAAGGGGCCATGGACGCTTGGCAATCTCTGATGCGGGAGCGCGAAGCTCGTCAAGCCGGAATCGACGAGTGGGGGAAGTTCGCCAACGTTCAGCGCGCAGCCTTGATCGGATAACGGACGTAGAACGACGCCAAGGCTGCCGCCATGCCGCCTGGGTTCTGCACATGCAGCAAGTGCGTCGTTCCGGGCAGCACGAACCCTTCGGCGTTCGGAAGCCAGTCGAGCAGAACTTGTTGGCGCTCGCCCCAGATCGGGGACACCTCGGTGCTCTTCTCGCCGATCACGGCGAGCACCGGTTGCGTGATGCGGCCCGCATCTTCGCGTGCGAGCCGCCACTGCTGAATGGCTGGCAGTTCCTGGCCGAAAAAGGTGTCGGCGTCCGTCACGCCGCGATCGAAAGCGCCCGGCAGCGCCTCGTCGAATGGCGCTCGGTACGCGGGGCCCGCGACGACACGCATGAATCCATCCACCGCGGCCGCCTTGTCGCCCTTGCGGTAGCTCTCGAGCACCGGCGCCATCGCCGCCTGCCGCGTTGAAAGCAGGCGCTCGGAACTGTCGCCGACAGGCAAGGCCGGCTCGAGCAATGCCAACGAGTGCACGCGCTGAGGCGCGTCAATCGCCAGCTGGAGCGCGATGTTGGCCCCTGACGAATGGCCGACGACATGGGCCCGCTCGATGCCCAGCTGGCGCATCAGCGTGTCGACTTGCGCCGCCTGCTGCGCGATGCTGACCGGTCCTGCGACGCGGCTGCTGCCCGCATAGCCCACGCGGTGCAGACTCAGCACGCGATAGCGGGCGGTGAGTGCAGGCTCATTCAGCAAGGGTTGGAACCACTGCGCGAACAGGCCGGCGTGGAGCAGAACCACCGGTTCCCCCGTGCCTTGCAACCGGTACTCCAATTCGATCGCCGGCTCGACGCGGGCCCGGTCCATTGCAGGTGCGGCTGGCGCGCCGGTGGCCGCCCCGGCGACCCCCAGGAGAAATGTTGCGAACAGGACGCTTTGGGCACGGAGCCGCTGCCGAATGCGATATGGCTTCATGTCGACCTCGATTCGGCACCATGCCGACGGGGCCATTGGAGCGCGGAGCCGCAGCCGCGTCATGAGGCGGGTGTCCCACGCAACACGCATCGGCGCAGGGCCTCGGTCCTAGCGCACATCGGAGAGGGTCATGTCGACGGCACCGCGTGGCCGAAGCCGACCTCCCGCGCGCGCACGATCGCCTGGGCGCGGGTGGGCGCGGCGAGCTTGCCAAAGATGCTCGTGATGTGATTGCGCAAGGTCTTCGGGCTGATGGCCAGCCGCTGCGCAATGGCGTCATTGCCAAGCCCTTGGGCGATCAGCTCCAGCACCTCGCGCTCGCGTCGCGTCAGGTCGTCGAAACCGAGGCTGGTGTTGGCGTCCTCAGGTACTTCAGGAGCGGGAAGGAAGCGGCGAAGCGCGGCCTGCAGCTGCGGCCAGGCCGGCTCGTTCTCGAGGATCACATGGTTCGCACTGTCCAGCGTGACGAACTCGGCGCCCGGAATCAGCGAGGCCATGAGCTTGCCTTCCTCGTACGGCACGATGGCGTCGTGTCGTGCGTGCAGCACAAGGGCCGCGCACTGCACCTGCCGGGCAAGGTCGCAGACGTCGATGTCCTGCCATAGGCGCAGCATGCGCTGCGCGGTTTGGGGCGATGTCGCCATGCGCATCTTGTCGGTGAACCAGCGCCATTGCTCCGCCGTGCCGCCCGGCACCATCAGCGAGGTGAAGACCTGGCGGAACGCCGGCTCCTCGGCACCCCACCCCTGCCCGATGAGTTCCAGCATCACGCGCGCCTTCTCTTCGGCCCCGCGCGCATTGCGCCGGAGCCGGCCCCTGCAGAAGCCGCCGCAAAGGACGAGATGGCTGACCCGCTCAGGATGGCGCACGGCATACGCGATCGCCACTGCCGGCGCGCCCGAGATGCCCCACAGCGCAAAGCGCTCCAGCCCGGTCGCATCGACGACCGCCTCGAGGTCGTGAACCCAGGCGTCAAAGGACATGTCGCTCACTTCGCGCTCCGACATCCCGACGCCCCGGCAGTCGTAGCTCAGCAACCTGTGGCGGCTCGCCATCTCGACGACCAGATGGCGCATCACGGGGCTCTCCCAATCGTGCTCCACATGGCTGATCCACGTCGGCACGCACACCAGCGGATGACCTCGGCCGCAGATGGCGTAAGCCAGCCGCACGCCGTCGAAACTGGACGTGAAATGGACGGAACGCCGGAAATCGCCCATGGCAAGACCACCCTCACGACAGCTTAGTCTCGCTGCGTGGTCCCCACAAGCGTGCCGCCCAAAAGGGAGCCCAGCACCCCTGCAGATGGCCGCGGGGGCTGTCGCGGCCTCACTGCGACTTCAGGTACTGGGCGAGATCAGTAATCTCCTGGGGGGTGAGGCCCAGCGCTCGTCTGGTGTTGTAGGTGGCTGCGACCTCCTCGAGCGTGGCGGCGGACCCGTCATGGAAGTAAGGCGCGTTCTGCCAAGCGCCTCGCAGTGGCGAGGTGCGGTACATCCTGGTCGCCGAACGGAAAGCGTAGCTCGGCGTTTCCGGTTCCGCCATCGAGTCGCTGGGGGGATGCAGGGTCGAGTTGGCATCGGTGAGGAGGGCGCCGCTGTGGCAGCTCGCGCACTTTCCTGCGCCGTCGAAGACCACTTTGCCGCGCGCGGCTGCAGCGGCGTCGAAACTGCCCGCCGGCGCAGCGGGAGCCTTCAATGACAACTGGTAGGCCTGCAACGCGGGCAGCTTGCTCGTCACGAAGTCTGCGGTACCGTGGGTGATGTTCAGGTTCAGGCGCGGATCGGAGAAGTTGCCCTGGCCGCCCATCTGGGTCACGGCCACATACCGGTTCCAGTAGGCGATGTCGGTGCCGTCGCCGGTGAAGGTCACGCTGTGAATGCCTTCCAACCCGTAGGCCGGCGGGATGACCACCGGCTTGCTGAGGCCGTCGATGTTGAAGCGCGGATCGTACTTGCCCTTGCCCCACGAGAGGTAGATCGCCTTCCGGGCCGCGTCCAACGCAGGCGAAAGCGCGATGATGGCGCCGGGATTCAGGTCCCGATTGGCCCAGCCATCGAGCCGCTTGCCGATGCCCGGCGCGAAAGAATTGTCGACGGTCGAATGACAGAGCGCACAGGTGACACCGACGCGGGTCAGCGCGTCCTTGCCGCCAATCGTCTCCACGGTGCCCTTGAGGCCGACCACAGCGTCCAGCTTCAGCAAGGCGACGGTCGTCGCGGGACTCTTGAGATCGACACTTCCATCCTGGATGCCCTGCACCACGGCAAGCGGCAGCGCCTCGGCGTCGACCTTCAGCCCGACCTCCAGCGCCGTCGCGGGACTGACTGCGGTACTGATGACCTCATGCATCCGCAGGGTGCCGGTCCAATGGGCTTCGTCGCCGAAAGTGTCGAAACGGAAGATCTGCTTGCCCTGTGCAACCAGAGCGGCTTGCTCGGCCGCCGAACCACCTGCGCCACCTGTGGCGAATGCGAATCCGCCGCCCCCGTGCCCGCCACCCCCGCACGCGACGGCAAGTGCGGCAGCGACCGCAGTCATTGTTGTGGTGAGCACGGTTCGTGCGCCGACCCTGGTTGCAACTCCGCTCGCTTCCATCCATTCAAGACGTCTGGCGGTCATCTGCAGCTCCTTTCGCAGCACTGGGCTGCATGGCGCCCGCAGCGGGTTGCGAGTCAGCAGCCAGTGACCATTAGATGGAGCAGGGGACCGTTCTGTTTCCGCACACCCGGAACGGCGGAAGTTGGATTCAACTGGCCGAGCAATCGGTCATGGCGGACAGTTCCGCTTCGAGGTCCAAGCTGGAAGGTCCTTTGCACCAAAGGGCCGTTGCGGAAAGAGTGCCTCACTTCTAGCATGTCGGTTCCCTGGAGCCCATGGCCTCGGATAGAGGCGGAGCCCTGCAATCCAGCGTGAAAGTCTTCATGGAGTCGATCATGAACGCGTCCTATGCGGTAAGGGCTCTGACACCGGCGCACGGCGATCTCGCCAACGCGGCCGGCGTGCCCGCCCAGCTGGCCAATGCGAAGTACGTCGAATCGCTGGCCCGCATCGTCTACTACTGGGGCTACCCGGCGGTCGATACCTTCGGCCGCACGAGCGCGTGGCAGCTGATGAAGGAACCCGGCGCCACCCTGGGGCTGTTTCCGGGTGCGCCGAAGAATCGCATGGGCTATCTCGCGGACTACATGCCAGCGCCGCAGCGCAAAGTGGTCACGCCCAACAACGACACGATCTACGGCGTGGGCCTGGTCGACCTGGCGAGCGACAGCGTGGTGATCCAGACACCGACCGACGCGCCGAAGGGCCACTACTGGACGATTCAGATCGTCGATCTCTTCACCACCGTGACACACCAGCTGGGATCGGCATCGGGCACGCCGGGCGGCAAGCTGTTGCTGGTGGGGCCAGGTTGGAAGGGCGAGAAGCCGGCCGGCTTCATCGACGTGCTGCGCTCGCCGACCAACGTGGGTGGCGTGTTCGGCCGGAGCTTCGCTGCGCACTCGCCCGAAGCCAAGGCCCGCGCGCGCGCCGTGCTCAACCAGATCGGCATCGTGCCGCTGAGCCAGGACAAGCCGGGCCGCCTCGTTTTCGACTGCGAAGCCAGCGCGCGCAACAAGGTCTTCCCTCCTGGGCTGACGGCCGAGATGGTGACCGCCGACCCCGATTTGTTGCGCGGTCGACCGGTGAATGTCAAGACCTTCTGGGACGACCTGAAGAAGGCACTCGACGCGAACCCTGCCGTCGGCCCTGACGACGCACCTATGGCTGATCAGGCGCGCACGCTGCTCGCGTTGCGCGAAGCCGCTCCGGCCTGGAAGACGCTGCTCGACCGGGTGGCGCTCGAAGCGGATGCCGAGCTGCACGACGGCGCCAGGTACCACCAGGTCGGCGTGGATGCCGGCGGCAATGGCTGGCAGCGACAGGAGAACGGCGGCGCGTGGGGCACCGACTGGTTCGGTCGCGCGCAGGCGGCGGTGATCTACATCTTTGTCAACGACTATCGCGAGGCGATCTACTGGATACGCGGCACCGATGCCAAGGGCGCTCTGCTGTACGGCCGATACGGCTACACGATGAATTTCCCGAAAGGTTCGCTGCCACCCGTTGATCGCGACAAGGGCGGTTTCTGGTCACTCTCGATGTACGACCAGGATTACTACATGCTGCCCACGAGCCCGAACGGCCGCCACAACATCGGCACCGTGAACCTCGACGCGGACGAACTGGAGTTCAACGCAGACGGTTCACTCACGCTGCACCTATCGCACCAACCGCCCGCGGACAAGTCCGCGCAGGCCAATTGGCTGCCAGCACCCGAAGGTCAGTTCGCGCTCATCGTCCGCACCTACGTGCCGTTGCAGCCGCTGCTCGATGGCAGCTACAAGCTGCCGAACGTGCAGCGCGTGTGAGGATGGCCGGCGGCCTTGGTCGACCCGGCAGCCTCCGCCAAGGCTCTGACGGACTGCGGGCGCAAATGAGCAGACGAGGCCAGGGGCCGAAGCGCACATCCGGTAACGGAGCTTCACGCTTCTGCGTGCCGACGACACGGGACCGACACCGGAGCGCCTGACGATGGGATCTCCAACCCACGGAGACCCAGATGAAAAGCCTCGCACTCATTCTCGCCGCGTTGACCTTGTCGGGCTGCATCGTCGCGCCGTACGACAACTATCGTCCGCCGCCGTCGCGTGGCGGCGCCTACATGGACCGCGACCGCGACGGTGTGCCCAACCGCTACGATCGCCGCCCTAACAACCCTTATCGCTATTGAGCCTGGGACGAAGGCATCGGCGGTCCGACGCGCGCGATCGGTCAGGGCGCAGGCTCTCCGAGCCCGTCAGTGCATAGCCCCGCGACCGGCGCTTCGCGAGGCAATCGAGAGCCAGCTCCTGCGGGGCGATTGCAGCAACGAACGCATCGACAGCATGTTCGGGGGCCACCGGCATACGCTCTACCGGTGGCTTGGAGGCCAGGGTCCAACTACACGCGCCTGCTGGAGGAGTCGCGCTGCCTGCTTGCGACGCGGTTGCTGTCAGGCACCGACATGCCGCTCGGCGAAATCTCCGCGATGCTCGGCTACAGCACCCAAGGCAACTTCACGCGAGCGTTCTGCCGGTGGTTTGAAGGCACGCCGAGCGCGTGGAGGCAAGCGAATGCCAAGGCGGGCCGAAGCCGCCGGCCTGGCGCGCCGTACGGTCCCGAAATAGAGAGTGATGAGTATCTATCCCGAAGACTCTTCGAGAAATGCCATACAGAGGTTCCCTCAGAGCGAAGCAAGCTCTGGCACCGCCCTATACAGGTCGGCCTCCAGGCCATGGTCGGCGGCGCTGAAGATCGGTCCCTCGGGGTCCCGGAGACACCCAACTCGAAAACGCGAAGTTGGCTCCTCGCCGCCTGAGATGGGTACGTCAAGTGCGACGCAGCTCGCCGCAAAAGATCACCTGACCGCCGTCCCCCGGCGCAGAACGAAGGGCGATCGAATATCGACCGCTCAAGAGCTCGCTCATTTGCAGCGGCGATGTGTGAGCGAGGCTTTCTGCGGGACCGCCCACCCAGTAACTGGAGACGAGCACCTTCTCGTTCAAGGCATACGCGGGTTGGGGCGGCAGCGCGCCGCAGGCAGCCTCGTAGATGTAGGTGTAGACATGGACCGGCATGGTGGTGTGCCATGGCACACCAGTGAAGTAAAGCAGCACGCCGGTATTGCCGTCCAGCGGCAGCACGGTCACACGCCCCACCTTGCCGGCATTGATGGGCGTCGCCTTCAGCGGTATGACGACCGCGTCGGCCGCCGCACTCGGTCTCGTTGTCGAGCCCGTGCCCGCGCAACCGCTGATGACGAACTGGGCAATGGCAATAGCTGCCAGAAAGCGCAAGTTCATGGCGCCTCCGAAACTGCAAAGCACAAGCGAGAGAGAATACGCCGAGGGGATAGGCGGTCAAGCTGCGCTGCAGCACGCTCGCTTCACGAATTCACGGTCTGAGAGGGACTCCTCGGACTAGAACAGGAAATACCGCTGCGTCATCGGCAGCGAGATTGCCGGATCGCAGGTCGGAAGTTGCCCGTCGGCGCGCACCGCATAGGTCTGCGCATCGATCTCCATCTTCGGTGTGAACGCGTTATGCACCATGTGCTGCCTCCTGGCCCGGTGCGACGGCCTCTCCGAAGCTCAACCCGTCACAGCACTTCGTTGAACATGTACAGCGCGTTGTCCTTGCAGCGGTGCCAAAGACCGCGACGCGCCCACGTGGCTGCGTCCAGCTCAACGCACTCCTGCATGTCGCGCTCGAAGATCTCTTCAAGGCGCTTGGCCAGCGCGCCGTCGAGCAGACCGAGCGTGATCTCGTCGTTGATCTCGAACGAGCGATCGTCGAAGTTGCTCGACCCGATCGCGCACCACGTACCGTCCACCGCCATGACTTTTTGATGCAGCAGGCATGTCTGGTATTCGAAGATCCGGACGCCGCCGGCCAGCAGCAGGTGGAAGTTGCGATGCGCCGCGTGCTGAACCATTGGCATGTCGGAGGCTTCTGCCGACGGCACCATCACGCGCACGTCCACGCCGCGCCGCGCCGCCGTGCACAGGGCGTCGATGGCCTCGCTGTCCGGAAGAAAATAAGGGTTCTGGATATAGATGCGCTGGCGCGCAACGCAGACGACGAGGTGATGAAGGATCTTCACGGCAGGTGGGGAGCCCTCGGCCTTGATGCTCGCCACGTGGACGGCTACGTTGCCCACGGGTGCGAGCGGCGGGAACACCGCGTCGCCGACGAACAGCTCGCCGGTGTCCTCGACCCAGTTCTCGCTGAACGCGGCCTGCACCGCGTGCACCACCGGACCGCGCACGCGCACGCCGATGTCACGAACGTTGCCGCGGCCCTGCGCCTTGCAGAGCCAGCCGTCGACTATGCAATGCCCGCCCACCAGCGCCACACGCCCGTCGACCACCGCAAGCTTGCGGTGATCTCGGTCGTTGAAGACGCCGATGTGGCGCACGTGGCGCGGGTGGTGCAACTCGAGGCGGCAACCCGCCTCCCGAAGGCGGCGCGCCGCATCCTCGCCCATCTTCTTGCCGCCATCGGCGTCCACCAGCACGCGTACCAACACGCCGGCGTTGCGGCGCTCAATCAGTGCATCTGCCAAGCGCCCGCCGAGCACGCCCTCTTTCCAGAGGAAGGTCTCGAAATGGACGGAACGCGTGGCGCCCCGGATCTCCTCGAACATGGCTTCGAAGAAGGCGCCATCCTCCAGCAGCTCGACCGTATTACCTTCATAGACCGCGCCCTGCGTCAGTCCGGAAAGCGATGGCATCAGCTCGTCGATGGGACTGTCGCAATCGATCGCGAGCTTTGGATCGCGGTGCCGCCGAATGGACCAGATCACCACCACCAGTCCGGCGACGACCAAGAACAGCACAAGCGCAAGCCAAGTAGGCCACCCCGCGGAACTCAGGTGATCGACGAGCACATGCCACCCTTCGCGGAGTTGAGACACAGCATCGTAGCCGCGATCCACGCCCGGTGAAGCGGCGGGAGTTCAGCCCTTGCGGCCCAGCAGCAGGAGCGTTGGCAAGTGGAATATGTTCGCCGGAGCAGACCGAAGGTCGGCTATCGTGCAGATTGAACCGCTCGGTGAATGACGGGTTCTGGCCCGACAGTCCAGTTGGAGCCAGGGCTCTGAAGAGATTGCGGTCTGGCGCGTCGTGAGTGGCCGGATCGCCGTAGGGCCAGTGGGCACGTGCCAGACGGGGCATGTCGAAACTTCCCGACCCTCGACGTTGACCGTCTTCTCGTCCGCGGTCGGCTGCGTCAGGCGCGTCTCGATGAAGCCGAGGGCCACGCAGTTCACGTTGACCCGCTCTCGGTGCCGGCATTGTCAACAGCCGCAATGGCGAGTCGAAGTGGTCCCTACCCCATGCGGGTAGTTCGCGCGGAGGTCGTGCTCTGATCTGCTTCCCCTAGACTGAAGAAAGACGGAGCAATCGAAGTGAAGGCACTGGTCGCAGTCAAGCGCGTCCTGAGCGTATGCAGCAGGCGGCCCTCGATCGGCACTTCGTCGGGCAAGCCCCAATCTCGGAACCGTCCCAGCCAGTCCTTCGCTCCTAGCGAAAGCGGTCGTTCCACTTCCGCGTTGGCCACGATGGGCGGAGCGGTGACGCTACAAGGAACGCATCAAGCCGCCGTCGACGCGGATGCTTTGTCCCGTGATGTACGCAGCGTCCTCTGAGGCAAGGAAGGCGATCGTCGCAGCGATCTCTTCGCTCGTGCCGTAGCGTTGCATCGGTACGCTCTGACGCCGGTCTTCCTTCGCGGGGAGGCTGTCGATCCAGCCGGGCAGCACGTTGTTCATGCGCACGTTGCAGGCCGCATACTGGTCTGCGAAAAGCTTGGTGAAGGCCGCAAGTCCCGCCCGAAAGACGGCCGACGTTGGAAACATCGAACTGGGCTCCAACGCCCACGCCGAAGAGATGTTGATGATGGCGCCACTCTTCTGTCTTTCCATCACGGGCGCGACCAGGCGTGTCGGCCGAATCACGTTGAGCAGGTAGACGTCCATGCCGGTGTGCCACTGCTCGTCGGTCAGCTCCAGCACTGGCCCCTTGGGCCCGTGGGCAGCACTGTTCACGAGCACGTCGATGCGGCCCCAGCGCTCCAGGGTCATGTTGATCAACCGGTTGAGGTCATCGTTCGACTGGTTCGATCCCGTGACACCGATACCACCCAGTTCCTTGCCAAGCGCTTCGCCTTTGCCGGACGAAGACAGGACGGCAACCTCGAAGCCCTTTCCTGTCAGCTTGCGCGCAGCTGCGGCACCCATGCCGCTTCCGCCTCCCACCACGACAGCAACTTTTACGGACATCGCCTTCTCCTTGAGCGTCTTAAGAACTCAAACGACCAACGCGGGGTCGACCAACCGGACACGGTGATCCACGTAGTAGCCGCCGTACTCCGTATAGCGCAGGAAAACGCTGCGGCATGTGCCGCACGCGTACACGTCGCTCCGGTTGAAGGGGAACCACGAGACGGCGATCGGCGCGTCGGCCGACCCATACCGGGTGCCGTCCGGGTGGAATTCCTCGAACGTTGGTTCGTCGATGTCCGGGGGCCGCAGCGTCCCGACCTGCTGCACCCCGGCAGGCCAGCGCTCGTCGGTGACGCTCTCCCAGGATGCCTGCTGCAGAACCTTGCAGCTGCACCGCAAGGCTTCGGACTTGATCTGTAGCGAACTCAAGTCGCGCAGCTGGGCAGCATCGATCATCGCTTTGGAGTCCGTCTGGATTGGGTCGAGCGCCTATTGTGACGCGCAGCGATGCTCCTCCGGCGGATGGCGGCCTGATGCCAGTCGTCTTCGAAGAGCTGGCGAGCTGCGCTGACAGAAGCAAACCGTTGTCGCGATCCGTCTTTTTGCCGCTCCGCCTCGACTCCTCGGAGGCGCTCGGTGTCTATTTCACGACATATTTAGAGCGTGACCGGCGCCAGCTGGCCGCCGCGGCGAAGTGACCGGCGCTGGCCGAGTTCTGCCCGACGGACGCAAGGCGAGGCGTCACGGGTCCTCGTGCTTCAATTTGCGTAGTTGCTCCTCCGAATGGTCAAGTTCCTTCCGCAGTTCTCGGATTTCTTTCTCCAGCCTCTCAATGTTCGCTGCCCGTCTCTGCTCGGGGGCAAGCGTCTCGCAACGAGACTGCACCGCGGCCAGAGCCTCGGCAAGTTGCCGTCGGCGCAGCATTTGGCCGTTGGAGCGCGCGACGGCCATGTCCCGCTCGATAGCGGCTTGTTCGGCTTTGCATTCGGTGTTGTCCACCTGACCCGTGGGCAGTGCGATCGCGGGACCTACCAAAGCTAGCGCGATGGCCAAAAAACAAGGGTTCGCGCACATACAAGTACCGGAGGGGAAGGAGACGCTGAGCATGCCAGCAACTGCCGCTGTTGGCCCCTAGTTGTTCTTGTACCGATTGGCCTGGTCTACGCTTTCGGCGTGTGGGAAGGAGGAAGAGTGCCCTGCATGGCCTCGCTGAGTCGGCTTGCATCTGCGCGACCTGACGCTCCAGCTACCACGCACGAGTTGAGCTGACGTCCTTCTTTTTAGGGGTGCGGGTGAGTAGTACTTTTTGCTTGCAGTACATATGATGTCGCCACCAAAAATGGAGCTTCGAGGAGAAGATTTGTGAAACGCCACATGACGTTGACCGTCGCATCTTTGCTAGTTGCCGGTTGCGCGAGCGCACCCTCGACAGCGCCCCTGCCGGCCGACCTGGCAATTGTTGCGCCAGACCCGTCGGTGCCTGCTGACGTCCGAGCGCTTTCAGGCAAGTGGTCCGGTAAGTGGCGGGGCTTGGCAGGAGGACAGCAGCAGGAGACCGTCCTGATAGTCGAGAAGATTGCTGGCAACGAAGCCACGGTCGTGTACTCGCAAGGTGACCACAGTCGATTCAGGTCGCTCTACCACCGCGCGACGGCAAACGTTGAACCCGGCTTCCTCACGTTCACATTTGCGCTGAAGGACGGCCCGGCTGTGTACACCTACCGTCTTCAACCAGACGGGTCCCTGGACGCGAAGATGGAATACCGCGGCTTCAACGCGGTCTCCACCTTGAAACGGGCGACGTAGGTGCTGCATTCGTCAGGCGTTGCACGCGGTGGTTCCACCGCAGCCTGGACGAAGGCTGCGCGTCGGGGGGCTCAATGAGAACATCGGCCGCCATCATTCTGACGGGCATGGTGGCCGTCGCCTGGGCCGCTCCACCACAGATGTTCGGCAATGAAATTGTCAAGCATGAGCCACTGTCCGAGGAGCAGTTCCGCCAAGTGTTCCGCGCAGGGGCAACGGTGCACTACACGACCACAAGAGGTCATGTGGTGCGGAGTTGGACACTCGGCTCCGACGGTACTTTCGTGGCGAGCACGACCGAGAGCGAGGCGCTAGGCGGTCGGCACTTCCCATTCTTCTCTGGGCGCGGAAAGTGGTCCGTCCGTGCGAACGAACTGTGCGTCGACATCGACTGGCGCGACAAGGGAAATGCTTCCATCGGCACCGAGAAGTGGTGCCGCGCTGCGTATCCCATCAATGGGGCGTACTACATGGCGCCGGCGCCACATCGAATGCTCGAACGATTGAAGGAACTTCCTTGGGGGACTGTGGAGGTCTCAAACTGACTCCAGTACAGGCCGGGTTTTGCGTTGCATTTCGAGGCACCATCGACCGTCCGCTGTTGGTCGCTGTCGCCTGCGAGCACGCGCTTTCCGAAGCGGTCGCCAGGGCATGCTTGCCAAACTGAGGCGCTACGAGTCCGAACCCTTCAGAGGCCCAAGCCCATGGAGATGGATGAGATCGCGTTGCCGTAGTGCTCTAGCGTCCTGGCGTCGATGCGGGGCCGACATCGGAGCGGGGGTGAGGTCGCGATGCGCCTGTTTCAGGGCGTTGCGCTCCCCCACCACCAACGAGCAACGTCCTTTTCGCGCGCCAGAATGAAGCATCTCCGAAGCTGCTTCGCCGAGTGCAGCGACAGCGGTCTCATACTTCAAGCGCAAGGCATGTGTCGGCATGGGGACTCGACGGTGGCTCCGTGTGTATTCTGCGCCCTGGTCCGCCCCGCTGTTTGCTCGGAGGGGGAGGGCATGGCTCTGCCGGAGATCGGCCGTTGGGAGGTCCGGTCGTGGCCGCGTTTTGCCTTTCACGGCCGCGGACCGCGGAATGCCCGGTGGTCTTTAGGAAGTCGATGCAGCGCAATGCGCGCACATCGCGGCGATCAACGCTGACGGAGCATCCAGGCGCTCTGAGACGCTATCCATCCCCGCAATCAGGTCTGCCGCGGTTGCATCAACAAGGAACACAATCAAGCGCTCGCGGGCGCAACAACGGTTGACCGCAATGAACGACCAACGCATATTTCGCGCTGTCACCGAGGGAGACCCGGAAAGCCAAGCCATGAACGGACGAATACACCGGCTTGCTCAGGAGGAACTCGCTATGTGTAGCGTTTCGATTGGGGTAGGAGCGCTTTTGTGCCCTTGTGGCGCGGTCGCCTCTGGCGCTTCATCTGACGGCAAGGCTGCTGCGAGCCAGGGCAGATTCTTTCTGCAGCTGCGGTCGCGCACCACCCACTTCTGTCCGGCCCAGCTTCCCGGGCTCCGCCATGTCTACTGAGCGCGTCGAAACCATCGTGATCGGCGGTGGTCAGGCGGGCTTGGCGATGAGCTACCACCTGGGGCGACTGGGCGGCGAGCATCTTGTGCTCGAGCGTGGAAAAGTTGCGGAGCGCTGGCGCAGCGAGCGCTGGGATTCGCTGCACTTCCAGTCTCCCAACTGGAACATGAATCTTCCGGGCTGGTCCCGCATGACGGCCGACCCAGATGCCGACCCCGATGCCTTTGCACCTCTGCGCGAGGTGACCGACTACATCGAACGCTATGCGGCGACCATTCGCGCTCCCATGCGCACTCAGAGCGCAGCGCTCTCGGTCACACGTAGGCCGGCGTCGCGCTTGTTGCAGGTGCAGACCGACGGGACCCTTTACCTCGCACACACCGTCGTTGTGGCCACGGGTCCGTACCAGATCCCGCGTGCGACACCTTCACTTGGCGGTACCGTGTTCGAGCTCCACTCGACCCGTTACCGCAATCCCATGCAACTGCCCGCCGGAGCGGTGCTGGTGGTCGGCAGTGGGAACTCGGGCGTGCAGATTGCCGAGGAACTGTGCCGCGCCCACCGGCGCGTTTTCCTTTCCGTCAGCTCGCACGAGCGGATCCGGCGTCGCTATCGCGGAAAAGATTGCATATGGTGGCTGATCACAACGGGCTCCGCCGATTCAACGCTGAGCGAGTGGAAAGGCGCTCGCCTGTCTCGTTTGATGACTGGGGTGGATGGCGGGCATGACATCGACCTGCGCCGCCTGGCGGCCGAGGGGATCGTGCTGATCGGCCGCGTAAAGGCTGCCGAAAACGGCAAGATCGCCATTGCCGACGATCTTGCCTCCAGCATGGCTCACGGCGAAGAATCGCTGAAGGCCTTCACTCGTCGATGCGAGGACGCGGTTCGCGCGCAGCATTTGGATCTGCCTCCGCCTGATCCGTCTGCCGACCCTTTGCCGGATCCTCCGGAGCTTCGGACGCCGATCCGCAACCTCGATCTCGCTCGCGAGGGGATCAACTCGGTAATTTGGGCCAACGGTGCGCACGCCGACTTCAGCTGGATCGACCTGCCCGTCTTCGGCCAGTCACCCGAATCGAAGAGGGCACCTGTGCACCAGCGCGGAGTGACCAGCGAAGCAGGTCTGTACTTTTTGGGCCTGCCTTGGCTGCACAAATGGAAGTCGGCCTTCTTGTTCGGCGCAGACGAGGACGCGGCCTACTTGGCGGAGAACATCGTCTCACCGAAAAGGAGCTGATCGACCCGAGCGCAACGGCTATGGGCGTTGGACGACACCCACACCGACCAGCATTTCACAAGGACCGACGAAACCGTCAACGGTTTCAAACCGGCTCAGCGCCTCTTCGATGGCTTGCCAGGCCTGAGCCCTTTCGGCATCGCTCAGACCGACCATCATTTGGTGCAGCGCACCAAATGACTCTCGCTCGAAACGCACACATTCGGCCGCACTCGTCAGCTTGACGGGCGATGGCACCTTGCGCACCTCGATGTCGCGCAGGCCCGCTTTTGCAAACGCCGCTTCGAGCACGCCTTCTGCGCCGAGCGAGAACGGGCCCGGCTGTCCGGGCAGCGGCGGAGGCAACTGCGCCCGCTCGCGAATGATCCTCACCGGAATCGAGAAAAAGGCGTTGTTGTCCGCCGTCGAATAGACGATGGCCGCGACTCTGCCGCCTGGTCTGAGCGCGCGGCAGATGCCAGCCAGCGCACGCTGTTGGTCGGGAAAGTAGATCAGCCCGACGCGGCTGATGGCTGCGTCGAAGGAGGCGGCAGGCAGCACGTCGAGCGCCTCGCCGTCGATCTCGCGCGTTTCCAGGTTTGAGAGGCCCGCTTTCCTGGCGTCCGCCGCCGCCCGTTCGAGCAGCGCGGGCGCGATGTCCGTTGCAAGCACATGCCCGTTCGTGCCCACGCGCCGTGCCGCGGAGATCGACTGCTCGCCTGCGCCCGCGGCGACGTCGAGCACGCGGCAGCCGGGGCCAATGCGCGCCAGATCGAACATGACTTCGGTTGCCTCTCCAAGCCAGGTCCCGACGAAGGGGCCCCAGCGATGCCACGCGTCGGCGGCGGCTTGCCACTGCGCGCGGGTAGTGTTCTTGAAGGCCGTAGCGTCGAACGATGGCTGCAGAACGGTGCTCATGGTGAATCTCCACTACAGGGTTGGTATGCGCAAAGCATCGTCCCGCGAGACGGCAAGTTCCAGTCCAGAAATTGCACTAGCTCCGGCGCCGTGGACGGGATAGATTGACGTCACCATGATCGACTATGGTCAGTTCTGCACCGTCGCACGCGGCGCCGAGGTCCTTTGCGAACGCTGGACCCCTCTGGTCGTACGCGAACTGCTGTGCGGCAGCACCCGTTTCAACGACATTCGGCGCGGCGTTCCCCGAATGTCAGGTTCATTGCTGGCGCAACGACTGCGCAAGCTCGAGGAGGTGGGCGTCGTCAAACGCGTACAGGGAAAAGGCGTGTCGGCTGAATACCACCTGACCGGTGCGGGCGAGGAGCTGCGACCGATCGTGATGGCGCTCGGCCATTGGGGCGCGCGCTGGATCGGCAGTCGCCTCAAGCGCGGCCAGGTGGACGCCGGCTTCCTGATGTGGGACATGCGCCGCTTCGTGCGTCTGGCCGAGTGCCCGCCCGGTCGTTGCATTGTGGTTCACTTCCGCTTCACCGACGCGGCCGAGGGCGAAAGGCGCTGGTGGCTGGTGGTGGATCATGGCGGCGCCAACCTGTGCCGCGACGATCCGGGCGAGGACGTTACGCTCATCGTCGAATCGTCGGTTCTGACGCTGACCGAGGTCTGGACCGGCGACCGCGATGCCGAAGAGATGGTTCGTCAACGCAAGCTGCGCGTCATCGGCCCGGCACGTGATGCCCGCGATCTGTGGCGCTGGTTGGGCCGCAGCGCCTTCGCCCAGACCCGCGAGGTGTCTCGAACACTGCCATAGGCGCCAATCCACCTACGGTGGCTGCAGCCTCGAAGCGATCCGGGCTATGACGCCCTTCGCGGCCTCGTTCCTGGTGCACTGATGGTCGACGACGGCGACACCGCGTGCTGCCGGACCCGCTTCCCTCAATGCCCTGAACGGTGCATCGGGCGACGGCTCGAAGAGCGGCGGGACGTACCTTCCGAATACGCGACAACTGCCGGCACTTCAGCAGGACGCTGACGCTGTATCGACAGGGCTCCCGGCTGGGGCTATTCGTTGGACTGGCCACTTTGGTACTGCTGAATTTGCCGTGGTATGCCGTACCAAGTGCAGGGCAAGTTCTGCAATCCCTGACGGCTGTAGTCGGCTTCTACTTCGCTGCGCGTTTGACGGCGTCGCGAACGCCGGTCGATATGACCGCAGACGATGCCGCTGGACATTGGCTTTGAGCGCCGCTGTCGACTGCGGATTCAACCGGTCCTAGGCTCGAAGTCGGCATTCGCTGCATTCTCGTGGCTCGGTTCGGCCACGAGCGGGCCATCGCGTCCGGCGCGATGGCTGCCTCCGTTCTGGGGTATTCCCTGCTGACGCGCCTTGACTGACAATGACTCTGGTCACCCGCAGCAGATGCGGTGTTGTTGGATAGCGGCATGTCCTGTCGTTGGAGAACCGGCGGGACGCCAGAAGGCCCCACTACCAAATGACCACGCCTGAAACTCGTTACGCAAAAGTCGGGGACGATCGCGTCGCCTATCAGGTTCTGGGCGACGGGCCACGCGATCTGGTTTTCACGACGGGTTGGTGGGCATCCTTGGATCTTGAATGGGAGGAGCCTGCCATTGCGCGCTTCCTCCGGCGTATGGCGTCGTTCAGTCGGGTCATCCGCTTCAGCGCTCGTGGGTCCGGATTGTCCGATGCGCGCCCCAAGGATGGGCGAGATGCTTGCCTTTATTGGACGGAAGACCTACTGGCGGTCATGAATGCCGCCAGGTCCAACACGACGGCCCTCTTTGCCATGACCAATGGCGGCTCCATGGCAATCCGGTTTGCAGTTGCTCATCCTGAGAGGGTATCGGCGCTGGTCTTGCTGAACACCACGGCATGCTGGGTTGCATCAGCGGATTACCCGGCAGGCTTTCCGCCGGAAGAGCTAGCCGGTTTTTCTCGCTTTGCTCGGAAGCATTTTGGTACTGAGCGTTTTGCGCGCGTACACAATCCAAGCCTTGATCAAGACGAGCGCGCGTTGAGCCGGCAGGCAAAGTACGCGCGAGCCATCGCCTCGCCCAAGGCCGTCGCCGAGATTTTTGAGATCGAGTTGGAAAGGGATGTGCGTCCGGATTTATGCGCCGTCCGAATGCCGACGCTTGTGATGACGCGTCACAATTGCCTGTGGGCATCTTTACCCCAGGGGCGCTACATCGCCGAGAATGTCGTCGGCGCGCGCTTCGAGGAGCTACCCGGTTCGGACTCTCTTCCCTATTGGGAGGCTCCAGATCTGATTCTGGACCATGTCGAAGAATTCCTGACTGGAAACCGCCGAGGCGCTGAGTCGGATCGCGCCCTGGCGGCCGTACTGTTCACCGACATCGTTGACTCGACCAAACACGCCGCCGATCTCGGGGACGCAGCGTGGCGAGAGCTGCAAGATCGTCACGAAGAGATCCTGCGCGAGCAGATTGGGCTCTTCCGGGGTCGCCTGGTCGATACTGCCGGCGACGGCGTTCTTGCCGTTTTCGAACGCCCCGATCGTGCGATTGAATGTGCGCAGGCCCTGCACACTGCATTGGCCAGCTTGAAGCTTTCGATTCGTGCGGGCATACATTTTGGCGACGTTGAGTTGCGCAACGATGGCCAGGTGGGCGGCATGACCGTGCATATCGGCGCGCGTGTGCAGGCACTGGCCAAGGCTGGCGAAGTGTTGGTTTCACGTACGGTCCATGATGTTCTGGTGGGCTCCCGCTTCAACTTCGTTGGCCGCGGCGAGTACGAGCTGAAAGGGGTGCCGGGCCGCTGGGAGGTCTGCGAGGTCGTCGAGCGTCTCGATCCCACTGGCACCCTATGAATCCGAGCGGCATTGAACGGCTGCTTGCGCGTATCCAAGCTGGGGCGCTTGCAAAGCCGCTTTGGGCACGTGCGTGTGTGCGTGCACGCCTCATGACTGCTTAGCGTCTGCGGATTCAATGAGGTCGTGGTCGCGCCGCCTGGGCCGCACTCCCGCGCGACTCCGCAAAGACGTGCGCAAGGTCGGCCACTCGGCCGACGCGGTGCGCGAGTACCTCACGAGCCGACGTTAGACAAGCCGGCCGCCTTCGTCTCCCAAAAGGAAGAACGTCCTGGCGTACGCAACCGTTCAGCCAGGATTTCTTCTCGGGCGCGCCCTATGAAATCCGCGATCAGCATGGAGGAGACTCAGTTTGCTCCGGATTCGGGCACCGGTCTATGCCCGTTTTGCCGAAGGCTATCCGCAGGAAAGCACTGGAAACTCCTTCTCGTCGCCCGCTCCGTGTCTACTTCTTGGGTGCTTCAGGCGCGGGCACTTGCATCGTGTTGCTCCGCAACTTGCCGCCGCCTTCGACGCTGCCACGCGTTGTGGTCTCCCCGGTGCCCATGACGCGCTTTTCACACGCCTCGCGTGCGGTCCCAGCCGGCTGGCGCTGGCAGCGCGCCAGAGCGTTTTTCTGATACTGCTCGTCCCCCTTGGTGGTCAGCTGACCCTGGCGCTTGGCCTCGGCGGCTGCCCCAGCTTCACGACTTGCCTGCGCAGATGAATTCGAGGCAGCAAGGGCGGCACTTCCCAGGATGAAGGCAACCGATGCAATGCGAGCAATGGTCATCATTTTGGATGCTCCGTTGATGTGAAGGGACGGGAAAGTTAGTTTGGAGCCCCACTTAAGTCAACAGCTTGCCTGTCAGAACGTCCACCTGGCACTGACTCGTGCACTCCTTGGTTCCATCGGATGCACATGGCGATCTTCGATGCCTGCGCCGCAGGCGCCGCTCGCGATCTCGCCGGCGGTGCAGGACGCATAGAAGTACTCGATGTCGTTGCCCTTCTTGCCGGCCAGATTGAAGACATCGAGGCCCAGCGTGAGGTGCCGATTGACCGTGTAGCGCGCGCCGAGGTTCAGCAGCGTGTTGCTGCGCGAGCGGACCGTGTTCAGTGTGTCCAGCGCGCGCGGGCCGAGGTAGCGCAGCCATAGCGAGGCCGTCCACGGCCCTTGGATGTAGGTCAGGCCCGTGGCGAGAACGCTTTCGACGGCGTTGTCGACGTAGTTGCCTTCGCCCTCCGGCGGCACGCCGCGGAACCTGGCGCGCGAGTACGCAGCATCGACATCGAGCCGAAAGCCGTTGGGCAGCTTCCAGCGGAGCGTAGCTTCGATCCCGCGCCGGTTGCTCGCACGGCCGGGCTCGGTGGAACCCGCGTCGCCGATGAAGACCAGCTCCGAGTCGAGCCTGAGCTGCCACAAGGCCACGGTGGCCGTCACATCCTCGTTGGGCTGGAAGCGCCAACCCAACTCTGCGCCGTTGCCCTTGGCCAGTGCCGGCACGCGGTCGGCCGGCTGGCCGGTCTGCGGATCGACCGTGATGGTCGCGCCGCGCACGTCATTGCTGTGGAAGCCGACACCGGCATTGAGATAGAACTCCTGCTGTGGCGAGAGCGTGAAGATCAGCCCCGCCTTCGGGGTGGCCAGCGAGTCGTGGCCGCTGTTGCTGTTGAGCGGGCCGTAGACCGGCTCGCGTCCCTGCACGTCGTAGCGCAGCAAGTCGCCGCGCAGGCCGAGGTAGCCGCGCCAGCGCTCGCTGAAATAGACCGACTGCTCCGCGTAGACCGACAGCAGGTCCTGCGACACCTTGTCCTTGCGCACCGTGGACAGTCGCTCGCGCGCCTCGGTGTTGAAGAGACCCACCTCGCCGATGCGGTCGCCGCGCCATTGCGCGCCGAAGCTCAGTACGCCGTCGAGTGCGCCCAGCTTGTTGGGCATCTGGTGCGAGGCCTGGGCGCCGAACACGTTGCGCCGGTCGGTCTGCTCGAACTGGTCGCCGTTGACCGGGTTGTTGAGGAAGTAGGTGAAGTCCGAGAACAGGTCGAAGCGATAGGCCATCGCATACGCGTTCAGATGGGTCTCGCCGGTGGCGCTCTTGTCGAACCACTTGCCCGACAGGCTGTAGCGCTGGCTCTCACCGCCATCGGTCGGATTGAGCGAGCCGAAGCGAGGCAACTCGCCGCTATTGATCAGCCGCTCGGGCACCTGGTCGGTTGCGTTCCAGCGGGCCTTGTAGGCCATGCCGGTGATGCTGAAGCCGCGCGTCGGCGAGCCTTGCGAGAACCGCAGCACGGCGTTGGCCTTCCTCAGATCCTCGGGAACCACCCACGGCCCGTCATTGCCAACCAGTTCAACCGCACCCAGCCAGGTCTGGTCCTGCACGGTGCGCGAGCCGGCCGCGAGCAGGCGGCGGTAGTTGTTGGAGCCCAGTGTTACTTCAGCGAAAGGCGCATCGAGCGCGCTGAAGTAGTCGATCGTCGCGCTGCCGGCCAAGGCGAAGTCGCTGTTGTCGGCGAAGTAGGGTCCCTTGCGGTAGCGCACGCCCGAGACCACTTCGGGGATCAGGAAATTGAGATCGGCGTAGCCCTGTCCGTGGCCGTGGGTCGGCATGTTGACCGGCATGCCGTCCACCTTCATCGAGAAGTCGGTGCCGTGGTCGAGGTTGAAGCCGCGCAGGAAATACTGATTGGCCTTGCCGTCGCCGGAGTGCTGGGTCGCCACGACGCCGGGAACGGCTTCGATGATGTCTCCCGGACGCAGCTTGGGCCGGGCCTGGAACACCTCGCGCTCTGCCGCGCCCTCACTGGCGCTATCGGCGGAGCCGATGGTCGCATCGCGTGGCCCGCGTACCTCGATCTCGGGAAGATGACTCTCTTGGGCCCAGGTGCTGCCGCCTATGAAGGCCGCCAGGGACAGGAGGCGGGGCAATCGGCAGGGCAGGCTCATTGGACGATTTTGTGTAAGAAGGATCTGACTTATTCATATGCACAGACCATCGCGAAATGCGCCAATCGCCACAGGCGCTCAATCGAGCGGCTTCAAATGCGTGTGTGGTTTGCCGTGACCGTGGGAGGGGAGCTCGCCGCCACTGTCGAGTGGCACGAGGTGTACGTTGCCATGGCGCACGCCCCGGAGCGCCACGAGCTGGTCTGCGCAAGCCTGCACTGTCAGAGTGGGCCCCCCGCAGCACCACAGTCTTCATGCAATGGTCGTGGTCGAGGTGGGTATGCAGGCTGGCAATCACCACGTCGTGATGATTGTGCTGTAGGCCCAGCACGCAGCTGGTCACCGTGTGGTCGTGGTGGTCGAAGACGAAGCTGACGTTGGCCACGCACCAGTTCGCCCTCTGGCGAGCAGGATGGTTCAGCGTGACGCTGTCCAACTGCGGGCGGATCAGGTCGCGCACCGCCCCGAGTGGTTGATGTGTCCCTTGTCGGCAACGAGCGCATCGAACTGTGCCGCCAGTTCGTCGTCGAGCGAGATCGTGAAGCGTTGCATGGGGCGCGCTGTGGGTGGGCGAGCGAAGGATCATAGTTCCGCTTGTATGGCGTAACGTGCCCTTAGGGATTCAGGTCTGGAACCCCTTCGGATTGCGCTTAGTGCTCATAGATCCCGCGATCCCATCAGGGCTTCGGAAGTGATTCGACTCGCCCCCGGCAAGCCGCATTCATGGATGCAAACCGTGTGAAGGATCGCTTGCAGTTGACCTCGCGTTGCGCTTTAGTGACGCTAGTCAATTCCGGGTTCAATCTTCAATAGCATGCCGCGCTCTTCGATGAACGACACCACGTCGGCCAGACCCGCGTGGGTCTTGAGATTGGTCATCACGAAAGGCCGTTGCTTGCGCATGCGCTTCGTGTCCGCCTCCATCACGCCCAGGTCGGCGCCGACGTAGGGCGCCAGGTCGGTCTTGTTGATC
>NZ_JASZYR010000013.1 GCF_030316855.1 Variovorax sp. J22P240 | reverse complement strand
GGTGCTCGACGCGTTGCCCGCAATGATCCATTTGCGGCCCGCAACCCAGTCGAATTTGACTTCGCTCTGTGCGTGTTGCGCGAGCCATCGTCCGGCTGCCAGGCGGTGCTGCTGCGCCTGGCCGAACTGATGTTCGTCGAGGTGATTCGGCATCACCTGGAAACAATGGACGATACGCAGACCGGTTGGCTAGCCGGTCTGCACGATCCGCTGGTCGCGCGCACCCTGTCACTACTGCACGGCGCACCAGCCATGCGCTGGACGTTGAAGGATCTCGCGGCCCAGGCCGGCGCATCACGTTCGGTGCTGGCCGAACGCTTTGCGCATTTCGTCGGGCAACCTCGAATGCAGTACCTGACCCGCTGGCGCATGCAACTCGCGACCCTCCCGCTCGCCGAGCCTGGCGCGAGGAAGGTCGCCGCGGTGGCCGAGGCAGTCGGGTACGAGTCGGCGGCGGCCTTCAGCCGCGCATTCAAGAAGTGCGTCGGCATTGCCCCTGCCGCATGGCGACTTCGCGAAGCGGACTGATCCACGAAATCCAATTGCTACGGACGTCTGCTTGATCGGCATGAATCTAGACTGACCCGATGTGCGGTCCGGGCAGCACACCCATGATGTGCTCCGACGAAAGGGGCCGATGCGCATCGGTCGATGTGTTACGTTCTACACTCGCCCGAGCAACGGCTGGAGCCCGTTGGACGGGTCCAAGCGCAAGAAGCCCATGTCCAACCAAACGGCATCTGCACGCAGGACGCACCGACGACAAAGACCGCACAGACCCGGTTCCACCGCACCAGCCGGCGCAGCTTTTGCGCCCCATCCCAACCCTCTAAAGGAGATAAATCATGGCGACTGAGATCAATCCGTTTGGCAGTATCGCTACGATGTTCGAGCAGTTCAAGATGCCGGGGGTGATCAATCCATTTGGCAATATGGCGACGATGCTCGAGCAATTCAGGATGCCAGGTGTGGACATGGCGTCGATGGTCGAAGCGCAACGGAAGAACGTCGAGGCGCTGGTCGAGGCCAACAGGCTGGCGTACCAAGGCATGCAGACAATGGTCCAAAAGCAAACCGAAATGTTCGCGCGGGCAATGCAGGCATTGCAAGCGGCCGCCGCCGCCAGTGCTGGCGCCGATCCTACGAGGCAAGCCGAGATTGCCCGAAGAGCCTTTGAGACGGTAGTGGCCGACATGAGAGAGCTTGCCGAGATGGCGCGGGAGTCGCAGTCGGCCGCGATCGCCCACATGACCGAGCGAGCCAACGAGCACATGCAGCAATTCACAAAGCAAATGCAACCCAAGAAGGGCTAGAGAGGGGTGGGCCTTTACGACAAGCGCCGCGGACACACCAGTGCGCGCCGCATTCGCGCTGAAGCGGGAGAATGCCCACGACCCCTACTGGCAGGCGCTTCGACTCCTGGCCGAGATGCTGCCGGCCGGCAGCCAAGCCAATGATCGCCGCGCTCACGGAGGAGAACGGGCGAGTTCGATGTGAATGAGGAGCCTGTTTCGATGGATGTTGCCGCGAGTCTGATCGAACGGGCGCACCGGGAAGGGCTCCTATATGCGGATGGACTTGCCGATCAACCGGCCGAGGAAACTGGTGAGGCGCGAGCGGCGCTTCGTTCGCTGCAGAGCCCGCGCTATTTCTTTGTGAGCAGCCGTTGTCCCACATTCTGCAGCCGTTCCTTAAGGCCGCTGGCGATCACGCGGAGGACACCGGGCAACTCAATTTCCATGGTTACCACAGCGTCGAGCACGTGGATGACCCCAGAGACAGTCTGACCCATCGCCGCGACGCTGAAAGTGAGCCGGTCATCATCCCAGCGCTCAGTGCGGACCCCGCCGTTGCCGGGCAACAGGTTGAGAATTTTCGCGAAACCGGCTTCGATGCGACGGCGTGCCTCAGCGCGACCGAGCTGATGTGGAACGCTAATGATGATGGGCGGCGCCATGCGCCTAGGGTGCCGCGAATCGGCGTGCCGGGCAAGGGGCTTGCAAGAGGACACTCGGACTTGCTGGGAGCGCCATGCTCGCACGGTCACCCGTCCAGAGGTTGCTCCAAGAAAATGCGCAGCATTTCCGCGCTCACGTCCGGTCGAGTTGGGTCTGCGGGATCAGTCGGCGAAAGTGCGAAAGTGTGAGCCGTTGCGGATCGCGAACGCGCTGACGATGTCTTCCGTTGTGGTGCGGCGAAGTTCGCGTCGCTCCGCGATGTCATCGCGTCGGCCGCGGTGCAGCGTGCTGCGCTGTCCCACAACACAGGGGCACCAACCTGCCATTCATGTCTGTAGAAGAACTCGCGCTGCGTCGCATGTTCGAGCAGGTCCGACAGGTAGATACGGCCTTCGGCAGGCGGCCGGACCCGGAGGCGTCTGCACAAGCTGCCACACGGTCGGTCGGATCGCCTTCGTCTGATCGTCCGTGTAGGCCTCGTCGCCCAACAGGATCAGGGTGTGCAGCGCGTAGTGCTCCGCGCTCAAGGTCTCGGCTTCCTCCTTGAGCTACTCGGGCAATGCGTCGTAGGCGACACGCAAGTCGGCAAACCCGGTCCGGCCGCCCCAGCTTGGAATCACCAGAGCCTGCAGCATCGAACAGGCCGCCCGCGGAGGCATTGCTATTGCGATAGAACCGTTTCAATAATTGAAACGCACGATGGCGCGGCCGGCGAGCCGCCGGCGGGCGCGAAGGGCTTCAGCTCACAAGGCGATGCCGGGACAGGAGCCGCTCACCTCATTGTTGGTCTCGTTCGACTCGTCCATTACCGAAGTGGCATCCACGGTGATGACGAAGCTGCAGGGCGATTCGCCGACGAAGCACTTGTTCGGGATCATCGCCTCCAGCATCACTTCGCCGCCGACGGGGATCGGGGGGGTCTCGATCTGGAGCGGCGGATTGTTCTTGAACACGACCCGGGTGATGGACTTTGGCGCATCGCCCTCACCCTGATTGCGCACCACGATGCGCAGGGCGTCCGCCTTGTTGCCGCCCGTAGTGCTGAAGCAAAAGTTCTGCGGCAGTTGCCCGAGCCTGTCGACCGGCGGGGGCGCGAACGCCGGCAACGGCACCAGATCCGGCAACCGCGGCTTGCCCGGCGGCGGCGGATCGTGCCGGGCGATGCGGGGCTTGACGTACTCGATGTCGAGCGTTTCCACATGCTTGTCGGCGCCAGCTGCCGAGTAAACCGCGACCACGTCGAGTTCGACGACGCTCTCGATCACCACGAAGCCCTTGAGGAAGCAGCCTCCAGGCAAGCCCACGCGGCGATAGATGTCGGCGCAATCGATCTCCAGTGCTTCGTAAGGGCCGAGGGTATTGAACGTGAATTCGGTGACGTGGCCGGGCCGCTCGCCCGGCAGCGCGATCGCCACGTTCTTGCGGAAGCGGATCTTGCGGTCGGTCGGGTTGTGGATGTTGATCGCGGTGAAATAGGCGCCGGGCGCTACCGGGCCGCAGTCGCCCGAACATGACGATCCGGCCGAGCCGCAGACGAACTTCACGCTGTATTGAACCGGATAGGGCGAGACGGTCAGGTCGCGCTGTCCCAGGTTGTTGTCGAACGGCACCAGCCGGCGCGTCGCCAGCGATCCGGTGACGGTGTCGGCGTTGCTGGTGTCCTTGGGTGTGGAGGTGCTCATGAGAATCGACGCTCCTGAGGAAGTTGCGGGTGTCCACTCGAACGGGCCGACCACGACGCTGCTTCCCGGCGCGATGGCCCCGGGGATGGGCAACTCGGGCGACGCAAGAGGTGCAAAGTCATTCGGCCAGACCGCAACGCCGCCCTGCGGTCCGCTGAACGCCTTGACGGTCACGGCCGCGGCCGGCAGGGTGCCGCGGTTGTGCACCCTTGCGTACAGGTAGGCAGGAGTCCCCACCAGCGGGTTCTGATGCGTGGTTCCCGCGTCGGGCTCGAGGCGCGACCAGATGCCGGGGGTGTGGGTGAAATCGTCGAGCCACGGGTATTCGCCCGCTCGCCCGTCATCGATGTAGACGTCGACCTCGGGCGGTTCGCCGCCAAAGGCATCCTGCTTCTCGAACGCCCATCGGACCACCTTGTGAAAGGTACCGCCGGGCTGGCCGGCGAACGTCGTCGTGGCCAGGTCGGCCTCGATCAAGTCGGCCGCGAAATCCTCCGCATTCGCCGGCTGGGTGACCGGCGTCTCGGAGCGGACGGCGGCCAGTATCAGGTAAGTCATGTACCGGGCCGCGAATTGCCGCTCCGTCAGGTCGTTGCTGTCGCCCCCGAGCGACCGGTAGGCGCGGAACCCCGTTGTCGACAGAATCTGCTCGCTCGAATAGCCGCCGGTGTCGTTGGCACCCCCCCAGCCCCAGCCAGCGGCCACGTCGCGGTCGTGCCGGCGATCGATGCTGTTGAACGGGAAGGTGTCGAAGCGATCGGGCGCTTTGGAGCTGGGGTCGCTGAGGATCACCGCCAAGGTGTCGCCCACGCCATGGACGAAAGTGAAAGTGCCGCTGTTGATGTTGTTGCGCAGCACCGAATGCCCGAACTCGTGGATGACGACCCTGCGGTCGCAAGCGATACCGACTGGACAACCGTTTTGCGCCAGGCCGAAAGTGAACTTGGTGGTTCCATTGCCCGTACCGTAGTGGTGGGCGTTGACGGCGCCGCCCTCGCCCTGGTGGTCGGTGGGAACCGGAAACACGGTGCCGGGAAAATAGTTGACGAAGCCCATGTCCGCCACCATCCGGTACAGGGCGTCCATGTGGTGATAGGCGTTCACGGCGGCGAAATCGTCCGTCGGTGCAGAAAAGTCGAACTGGCAGGCCGGGAGGACCGCCGTCGGCGGAGCGATGGCCGGGGCGTCGGTGTCGACGATTTCGATGAACTCGCCCCGAAGCGCTTGCGGATCGCCCAGCATCGCAGGCGGCTGAAGCCCGGCGAGCGCCACCTCCTCGCCCAGCGGGTCTAGCGTGGCGGCGGCTGCACACGGTGTCTGAGCGAGATCGCCCGAGATCGTGACCGGGTCGTCGCGGAAGACGCTCCCGGTGCAGCTCTCGACGAACGCGCGCAGATAAAGAACGGCGTCGGTGTCCCACTCGAGCAGCGCGCGCCAGTGCAGATGGCCCCAGTCCGGCAGCTCGAGCGAGAACTCGACGTTGCGCACGACGTAGTGCCGCCCGGCCACGATGCCTTCGGGAAGCCGCGGCAATTCCAGCGTCGGCGAGGATTCGGGCTGGCCCTCCTCGTGGGCACTTGGTTCGAAGCGCAGCTTTGGCAGGTAGCGGTAGATTGCCAAGCCGACAGTCCCGACCAATTCAGGCTGGGCATCCTCCTTTGCAAGCCCGAGCGCCTGAGCCAAGCGCTCACTGCTGAACTTGCCGGCTTCTGCCGTCGATGCTGCGAGCGGCTTCTGGTCGAGCTGAATGTCGAGATGCAAGGTGCTGTGCACGCCGATCACGGCCGAGAGGTCGCTGTGCATCTTGACTGACAGGCCCGCTTCGAACACCGGCAGCCCGGCGTAGGTCTGGGCGTACGAGACGACCGTGGTGTGGGTGTCTGCCCTCACTACGGACAATTCCAGACCGGTCTGGGCGGCAGCGTTGCCGGCCCGGACGGCCGATGCCAGCGTGGCGAGCGAATTCGCGCTCAGCCCGAACTGATCGCCGAAGCGCTCCAGATACCATGCCGCCAGCGTGACGGGACTTGCCGGTACGAACCCGCTGGGCCGATAGGGAGCGCGGGCATGGGAAACACGACGCACGATCTTCTGCTTGTCTCTGAAGATCTCGGTCTCTGCAGGCAAGATATTGGCCATCTCGAAACCCATTCCACCGCGGTGCGTATTGGCTGGTGCCCGAATCGAGTTGGCCAGCCCTGTTGACGGAGCCATCTGGAGATTGCTCCCGGATCTCACACACCGTCAAGGCGTCCAGCCAGGCAATGTCCTCAATAGGGGGGGCTGGCGGGTTCAGCCGACTGCGAGCCGCACCGGCTTGCCAATTCGGTCCAGCATCTCCTCCAGCGGTCGACGGTGGACTCGCTTGTTCTTTTGTTGACCGCATCGGATACGCGCGAACCCGAGACAACCAAAATCTCGGCGGCTTCGGCCTCGGCGAAGAAGGCGTTGACCTGGGGTGGCCAAATTCGGGGGCGCTTGAAATTGTGTATGTCTTGGCCGTTGACGACTGCGGGAGTACGTCCAGCACAAGCTCGCCGGGGCCCAAGCGCACGCGTCGCGCTGCCAGCGACTTCACGCAGACCTGCACACGCTCGGAGCAGCGCCGACGAGCATTTCAGGACTGCCGCCGCAGCCGCCGCACTCCGCGCAGATGACGGCGCCAACGCAAGGGCCCAGCAAGCCATTCCGAGAAGAAGGCTCCGGCGAAGGAACAGTCGCCAAGAAGAAAAAGAAGAACGACCCACCCGCGGTGAAGCAGGCGAAAAAGACTGTCAGGGTGTCGAATCGTTGATTAACCGTCGCTGCACGCCGTCGCGAACAAACCAGAACAAGCCTCCAAGGATCCAAAAAGGGGCGCCGGGACAATCCATCCCAGGCAGTTCGACGTCAAGGAATTCGAGCGCGCCTTGCTCAAGGCGTGCAGATCAAGGACGCCTGTCTCGTCAGTTTCGATCAGAGAGCGCATCAAGGTCTTTCGAACTTGCCCGCCCAGTCGCTTTTTTCGGAGGTGAGCGGCCTTCGGCCGCGGTTTGGGATGCCGTGTTTTCGGCATGACCTGCCCAGCACACTCTGGCGGTGTCACTTAAGCCACGTCGAAAGTTTGCACCAGAGCCGCATTGAGTCCACCTCAAATACCGCGTGAGCGCTAGCGTGAAGGCTGGCTGCGGACGATACTGGCTTCACTCCGGGTGACGGAGAACAAGGATCCCGCGGAGTGACCAGACTCAGAAGAAACCTCGTGGCGCTCGCGATCGGTGCAGCCTGTGTCTCGCACGCCGCGCTCGCGCAACGACCATCATCGAAGGTGTTGCGCATTGGATACCTGGACACCACCTCGGCGAGCATCGCAAGCGTCCGGCTGGAGCGACTGCGGGCGGGCCTGCGTGACCTTGGATACGTCGAAGGCCGGAACATCGTCATCGAGCCCCGATGGGCAGAGAGCGAGTACGCGCGACTTCCCGATCTCGCGGCAGAGTTGTTGAAGGAGAAACCGGATGTGATCGTGGCCGCGGGACCCGCAGCCATCCGGGTCATGCGGCAAGCTACGACGACCCTGCCCATCGTCTTCGCAGCGAGCGGCGATCCCCTCATGTTCGGCTTTGTTCAGAGTCTGTCGCGGCCGGGAGGCAACGTGACCGGGGTGTCGAGCGTCGGCGGCGACCTCAGCTACAAGTACCTGGAGTTTCTGCGCGATGCGATTCCGCGCCTCTCAACCGTGGCCGTCCTGATGAATCCGGGTCATCCGGGCCATCCTGTGTACTTGAGAAACATCCAGGTGGCTGCCCGGAAGGCGATACGGGTCCTTCCGCTCCAAGCGGCGAGCGCCCAGCAGATCGAGGCTGTCTTCAACTTGATCAAGCAAGAACAAGATCGGGTGCAAGCCCTGATCGTGCTTGGGGACGGGTTGTTCTTCTCAGAGGCGCGAAGGATCGCCGAACTTGCCGTCCAGCAGAAATTGCCCACGCTGTTCTCGACCCGGGAACCCGTTCAGGTCGGCGCGTTGATGAGCTACGGCCCGAACCTGGGGGAGCAGTTTTACAGGGCAGCAAGCTACGTCGACAAGATTCTCAAAGGCGCGCACCCCGGGGATTTGCCTGTGGAGCAACCCACGACGTTCGAATTGGTCATCAACCCCAGGACTGCCAAGGCGATCGGGTTGGTCCTCCAGAAAGGCCTGCTGTTGCGCGCCGATGCTCTGGTTGAGTGAGTCTCCTGGCTGCCGCGCCGAAAATGGAAAGCATCCGGAAGTCGTAGAAGAAAGCCAATCTGATACCGGCCACGCGCGCCGTTTGCCTTTGAGGGTTGCTTTCGTAGTCGCAGATTTGCCGTCGCAAAAAATGGAAAGTAAATCTGGTACTTCGCATCCGCGCAAACCAGTGCATGTCGTTCTTAGCGACGGGTGCCCACGCTGTCTCCGACGTGGCTTCCTAACCCCCCAGATTCCCCAATCTCTTCCGCAAAAACTCCGCAAACGCATAAGCGATCACCGGAAGTTGTCTTCCCCGCAAGCTTGCGAGCACCATCTCCCCTCTGGGAAACCCGCGATCCTCGATGTCGCGCGCCACAATGTCGCGGTCGTCCCAAGCGGCGCCGATGGCCATCTGGAACGAGATCGACCGCCGGTCATCCAGGCAGCCGCGCAGAAACTCGAAGCTGTTGCTTTCCACCATGGCGTTGAGCTTCGTCGAACTGCGCGCCAGGAAACGTTCCAGCAACTGACGACCTCCGGTGTCGCGGTTCGGCAGCACCACCGGGTACTCGGCGCAGTCGCGCAGGCGCAGTGATGACGCGCTGCCGGCGGCGAGCGGATGCCTTGCATGCAGGATCGCCATGAGCTTCTGCTCGATCACGATCGCGCGCTGGATGTCGGCCTCTGGCGCCAGGTTGAACACCAGCGCCAAGTCGGTCTCGAAGCTGCGCAGCGCGCGTGCGGCCTGCACGTGGTCGCCGATGTGGATGTCGAAGGCGACCAGCGGATGCGTCTTCCGGAAGTCGCTGATCACCCCCGGCAGGAACCTCGGCGCCAGCGCCTGGCTCGCCACCAGGCGCACGCTTCCGCGCCGCAGGCCCTGCAGCTCCTCGATCTCCGAGCGGACGCGCTCCAGGTCGGCGGCGCGGCCGCGGATGTAGCGCACGAACAGCTCGCCGGCCGCCGTCAGCCGCATGCCGCGCGGCAGCCGCTCGAAAACCGGCGTGCCGAGCTCGTCCTCGATGTCCTGGATGCGGCGGTTCACCGCGGAGGGCGCGACGTGCAGCCGCTCGGCCGCCTGGCGTATCGAGCCCACGCGCGCCACTTCGTCCACGTAGCGCAGAAGACGCAAATGGTTCATGCGGCGCATCTTGCAACGATCGTGCCTCGAATAAGCGTTGCCGTTTCGGCAACGCAGCAAGCGCGATAAAGCGTCGGAGCGGTGCACTGTCGGGCACGTCGCGTGCATGACATCGGGCATGAAAGCCCCATCGCGTCCCTCACGCCCCAGATTGGCGCCCAACCTGCCTCCATCGAGTGCATCGTTCGGCCCGGCCGCGCACAACGCCTGGCACTTGCAGGACGGAAACCGCGTGAGCTTCGTGCGCAAGGCACGCAAGCCGCGGCCGTTGCTGATCGCCGATGCCGCGCCACAGGCCGTCGAGATCGACCTGGCGCGCACCGCGCTGCTCGTCGTTGACATGCAGAACGACTTCTGCCACGCCGAAGGCTGGTTCGCGCAGAAGGGCCTGGGCACCAAGGCCGCGCGCAAGCCGATCCCGATGCTGCAAGCGCTGTTGCCCGCCTGGCGCGATGCGGGCGGCGCGGTGGTGTGGCTCAACTGGGGCATTCGCGCCGACAAGCGCAACCTCGGCCCCACAGTCCAATTCAAGGGCAAGCGCACGGCCGATGGCGTGGGCTATGCCGAGCACTCGCCGCTCGACCATGGCCCCTCGCTGGTGCAGGGCTCGTGGGGCGCACAGGTCATCGGCGAGCTGTCCGTGGCGCCATCCGACATCGGCGTGCACAAGCACCGCCTCAGCGGCTTCTGGGACAACGAGCTCGACACCCTGCTGCGCCAGCAGGGCATCACCACGCTGCTGTTCGCCGGCATCAACACCGACCGCTGCGTGTTCTCGACGCTGCAGGACGCCAACTTCCTCGGCTACGACTGCGTGCTGCTGCAGGACGCCTGTAGCACGCCGTCGCCGGCCTACGTGACCAAGGGCGTCCTCTACATCGTGCAGTTGCTGCACGGCTTCGTCGCAAGTGCCGCTTCGTTGCTGCGCGCCCTTCCAGCCGCTTCTTCCGCCCCGTCTTCCACCTCTTCTTTCAGACCCAAGGAGTCCTGACCATGAAATTCGCTTTCCCACGCGCCCTGCTGTCCGCCTGCGGCCTCGCGCTGGCGCTGGCCGCACTGCCCTCCGCGGCGCAGGTGCCGATCAAGGTGGTGCTCAACTGGAAATACGAAGGCCCGCAGTCGTGGTTCTTCCTGGCGCAGGACAAGGGCTACTTCAAGGAAGAAGGGCTCGACGTCACGATCGACCAGGGAGAAGGCTCGGCCGCGTCGATCCCGAAGGTGGCTGCGGGCGCCTACCAGGCCGGCTTCGGCGACATCAATGCGCTGGTCGACCTCGCGTCCAGGCGCCCGGCCGACGCCCCGGTGGGCGTCTACATGCTCTACAACACGCCACCGTTCACGCTCGTGGTGAAAAGCGACAGCCCGATCAGGACGCCGAAGGATCTCGAAGGCAAGACCGTGGGCGGGCCGGCCAACGATGGCGCGCTCAAGCTGTTCCCGGCCTTCGCCAAGATCGCCAGGATCGACGCCGCCAAGGTGAACATCACCAACATGGCGCCCAACCTGCGCGAGCAGATGCTCTCGCGCGGCCAGATCGACGCCGGCTTCGGCTACGTCACCACCGTCAGCTTCAGCGCCAAGGGCATGGGACTCGACCCGGCGAAGGACCTGCGCTTCATCCGCTACGGCGACTACGGCATGGACCTGTACTCCAACACGGTGTTCTTCTCGAAGAGCTTCGTGAAGCAGAACCCGAAGGCCGTGGCCGGCTTCGTGAAGGCGCTCAACCGCGCGGTGAAGGAAGTCATCGCGAACCCGGATGCCGGCGTCGACTACGCGATCAAGCGCGAGCCCCTGCTCAAGCGTGAGGTCGAGAAGGAAAAGCTGCTCGCCACGCTGAAGAACGACATGAGCCACCCCGAGATCGCGCGCATCGGCCTCGGTGACGTCGACGACGCGCGCCTGGGCAAGGACATCGCGATCGTCGTCGAAGCCAACGCGCTGCCGCGCACGCCCGAGCCGGGCGAGATCTTCGACCGCAGCTTCCTGCCGGCACGCGCCGATCGCCCCTCCAACACCACCACCAACTGACCCCGCACAGGAGACCTGCACATGGACTTGCAACTGAAAGACAAGGTGACCCTCATCACCGGCCCCGCCAAGGGCATGGGCGCCGCCGTGACGCTCGCCTTCGCGCGCGAAGGCGCCAGGCTGGTGCTGGCCGGCCGCGACACCGCCGCCATCGAACCCGTGGCCGCCGAGGCGCGTGCGCTCGGCGTGCAGGCCATCGTGGTGCCCTGCGACCTGACCGTGGCCGCGCAGACCGAGGCGCTGGCCGCGCATGCGCTCGAAGCCTTCGGCCATGTGGACGTGCTGGTCAACGTGGCCGGCGGCTCGGGCCCGATCGGCAAGACCGGCTGGGAAACCACCACCGAGGAATTCAACGAGATCGTGCAGCTCAACATGACCGGCTGCTTCAACACCATCCACGCCATCCTGCCGTCGATGATCGCGCGCCGCAGGGGCAAGATCGTCAACGTCGGCGGCACCTTCGGCCTGCGCGGGCGCGCCGGCCGGCTCGCGTACTCGGCTTCCAAGTGGGGCCTGCGCGGCATCACCAAGAGCTTTGCGCTCGAAGCCGGCCCCTACAACATCAACGTCAACAACGTCGCGCCCGGCATGGTGGACGGCCCTCGCTTTCGCGAGAAGGTGTGCGCCAACATGGCCGAGAAGATGGGCATCACGCTCGAAGAAGCGATGACGCGCCATGCCGCCGACTACGCGCTCAAGCGCGTCTCCACCGATGCCGACATCGCCAACGCCTGCCTGTTCATGGCGAGCGAGGTGTCGCGCCAGATCACCGGCGTCGACCTGCCCGTCGACGGCGGCTGGGCCGCACTCTGAACGCGCGAGGACATCCCATGACCAGAGAAGTCGACCTCGTGATCCGTGGCGCCCGCGTGGTGTCGCCGGACCAGATCATCGAAGCCTCGGTGGCCATCGCCGGCGAGCACATCGTCGCCGTCGGCCACGACGACACCATGCCGCCCGCGCAAGCCGAGATGCGCACCGACGGCCTCTACCTGCTGCCCGGCGCCATCGACAGCCACGTCCACTTTCGCGACCCCGGCTATCCGAACAAGGAGACCTGGAAGACCGGGTCCGCCGCTGCCGCGATGGGCGGCGTGACCACGGTCTTCGAGATGCCCAACACCAACCCGCCGACCGGCACGGTGGAGGCCCTCCGGATCAAGCTGAAGGCGGCCGAATCGTCGTACTGCGACTTCGGCATCCACGGCCTGCTGGGCGACGAGAGCATCGACCAGCTCGAAGCGCTGCTCGATGCCGGCGTGACGAGCTTCAAGGCTTTCGTCGGCAACACCTTCGGCAACCTGCCGGCGCCGACCGACGGCGCGCTGCTCGAAGGCTTCGAGATCCTCGCGCCGCTGGGCATCCGCACGGTGGTGCATGCGGAGAACTCGTCGATCCTCTTCCGCCGCCAAAAGCACCTGCAGAACGCCGGGCGCATCGACTCGATGGCGCACCTGGCGGCGCGGCCGGCGGTGGCCGAGATCGAGGCGATCAACCGCGTGCTGACGCTCGCCGAGTGGACCGGCGCGCGCGTGCACATCGCGCACCACAGCGCAGCGGATTCGCTCTACCTGCTGCGCGAGTTCAAGAGCCGCGGCGTCGACGTCACGGCAGAGACCTGCCCGCAATACCTGCTGCTCAACACCGACCACATGCTCAAGCTCGGCGGCGTGATGCGCGTGAACCCGCCGATCCGCGAAGCCCGCCACAACCAGCCGTTGTGGGACGCGCTGATGGACGGCACCCTGGACATGATCGCGACCGACCACGCGCCGCACACGCCCGAGGAGAAGACGCGCGAGAGCATCTGGGAATGCGACTGCGGCTTTCCGGGCGTGGAAACGCAGATGCCGCTGATGCTGACCGAGGTGAATCGCGGCCGCGCCTCGCTGATGGACTACGTCCGGTGGAGTTCGGTGGCGCCGGCCCGGGCCTGGGGGCTGTACGGCACCAAGGGCGTGATCGCGCCCGGTGCGCATGCCGACATTGCCTTCGTCGACATGGCGCGCGCGGGCACGCTGTCGCAGAACAAGCTGCAGAGCATCAGCAAGATCTCGCCGTGGAACGGGCGGGCGGTGCAAGGCTACCCGCTGCACACGCTGCTGCGCGGGCGCTTCGTGATGCGCGACGGCAAGCTCGTCGCCGACGCGGCGGGCTGGGGCCGTTCCGTCAAGGGCATCCAGAAGATGCCGACCCCGAAGCCGCGCAACATGGAGCACTACAGCAGCGCCATCATCGACGCGCCCGAGGGCATTCCGGCGAACGCCGCGCCGCTGGTGGACGCCCTGTGAGCGCCGCACAGAAAGTCGACGTGTTCCGCGTGCCCTGTGAAGGGCCGGCCGACCTGTCGGGCGTGCAGGCACTGGTCGATGCGAAGCGCCTCGACCCCCGCCAGATCGTCGCCGTGATGGGAAAGACCGAAGGCAACGGCTGCGTCAACGACCACACGCGCGATTTCGCGGCCACGGCCTGGTGTCACTTCCTGGCGCCTCACCTCGACTGCACGGCCGCGCAGGTGCATGAGCGCGTGGCGCTCGTGATGTCGGGCGGCACCGAAGGCGTGCTGTCGCCGCACTTCACGGTGTTCGCGCGCGGCCGCGCCCATGCGGCGGACCTGACGGACGAGAAGCGCCTCGTGGTCGGCATCGCGCACACGCGCGACTTCGCCGCGGAGGAGCTCGGGCGCATGGCGCAGGTCGAGGCCACTGCGGAGGCAGTGAAGGCCGCGATGCGCGACGCCGGCATCGACGACGCGGCGGACGTGCACTTCGTGCAGGTCAAGTGCCCGTTGCTCACGTCGGCCAAGATCCGCGCGGCGCAGGAGCGCGGCGCGGCCACCGTCACGCGCGACACCTACGAGTCGATGGGCTGGTCGCGTGGCGCCTCGGCGCTGGGCGTCGGCCTCGCGCTGGGCGAGTTCGCGGCCGTCGACGACGCGGCGATCCTGCATGACGGCGCGCTGTTCTCGGCGCGGGCCTCGGCCTCGGCCGGCATCGAGCTGGACGGCAACGTGGTCATCGTGCTCGGCGAGGCGGCCGGCAGCGCCTCCCGCTTCCGCATCGCGCACACGGTGATGCAGGACGCGATCGACGGCAACAGCGTGCGCCGCATGCTGCGCGAGCGCTTCGGGCTCGACCCGGAGGACGATGCGGACGTCATCGCGTCGCGGCTGGTGAACCTGCTGGCCAAGGCCGAGGCGAGCCCCGGCGGACTCGTGCGCGAGGCACGCCACACCATGCTCAACGACTCCGACATCAACTCCACGCGCCACGCGCGTGCGGCGGTCGGCGGCGTGCTGGCTTCGGTGGTCGGGTCCACGGCGCTCTACGTGTCGGGCGGTGCCGAGCACCAGGGGCCGCCCGGCGGCGGGCCGGTCGCAGCCATCTTCGCCATTCCATCCCTCTGAAAGCTGCCATGAGCAACGCCTACATCCAACTCTCCGACGTGATGCTGCGCTACGGCGGCGGCACCATCGCACTGGACCACACGACGCTCGGCATCGACGAGGGCGACTTCGTGGCGCTCGTCGGCCCGAGCGGCTGCGGCAAGTCGACCATCCTGAAACTCGTGGCCGGCCTCCTGCGGCCCAGCGCGGGCGCCGTGATCGCGGGCGGCCGCGAGGTCGGCGCTGCAGGGACGCTGCCCGGTGGCGGCACGCATGCGTCACAGGCGCCGCGCCTGCGGATCGGCCTCGCGTTCCAGAACCCGACCATGCTGCCGTGGCTCACCATCCGCGACAACGTGATGATTCCGCTCAAGATCGTCGAGCCGTTCCGCCAGCACTTCGGCAAGAAGAAGCATGGCGAGTACAAGGACCGCGTCGAGGCCTTGCTCGCGCAGGTCGGCCTCAAGGGCTTCGGCGACAAGCGGCCCTGGCAACTCTCGGGCGGCATGCTACAGCGCGCGTCGCTGTGCCGCGCGCTGGTGCACGACCCCGAACTCCTGCTGCTCGACGAGCCCTTCGGCGCGCTCGACCAGTTCACGCGCGAGGAGCTGTGGGACATCATGCAGAAGCTGTGGATGGACCGGCGCCCCACGGTGCTGCTGGTGACGCACGACCTGCGCGAGTCCGCCTATCTCGCCAACCGCATCTGCGTGATGAGCTCGCGGCCCGGCCGCATCCTGGAGACGCGCGAGGTCGGCTTTGCCCGGCCGCGAACGCTGGAGAGCAGCTACGCGCCCGAGTTCGCCACGCTGGTGCAGCAACTGCGCATGCGCATCGCCGATGCACGGCGCGATGGCGATGCGACCCCACCCGCTGCCGCCGCGACCACGACGGCGACCGCCACGCTGGAAGAGGTGACGGCATGAACCTCTCTCCTCGAACCCGCCAGCGCCTGCTGTCCGCCGGCGCGCTCATCGGCTTCTTCGTGCTGTGGGAGCTGGTCTGCCTGGCCTTCGGCGTGTCCGACCTGATCCTGCCGCGGCCGAGCCAGATCGCGAGCGTGCTCATCGAGAAGATGTCACTGCTGTGGCCGCACGCGGTGCAGACGCTCTACACCACCTTCGCCGGCTTCGTGCTCGGCGTGCTGGCGGGCATCGTCATCGGCGTCGTCATCGGCTCCTCCAAGCTTGCCTACGACGTGACCTATCCGCTGCTGGTCGGCTTCTCCAGCATCCCCAAGGTGGCGGTGGTGCCGCTCTTCGTGGTGTGGTTCGGCGCCGGCACGGTTCCGGCGATCCTGACCTCGATGGTGATCAGCATCTTCCCGGTGGTGGTCAACGTCGCGACCGGGCTCGCCAGCACCGAGCCCGAGCTGGAGGACGTGCTGCGCGTGCTCGGCGCCCGCAAGCGCGACATCCTCTGGAACGTCGGCCTGCCGCGCACGCTGCCCTACCTGTTCGCGTCGCTCAAGATCGCGATCACGCTGTCCTTCGTCGGCACGGTGCTGGCCGAGACCGTGGCGTCGAACAAGGGCATCGGCACCGTGATGATGATCGCGAGCGGCAACTTCGACGTGCCGATGGTGTTCGCCGGACTCTTCCTGCTGGCCGCGATGGGCGTGGCGCTCTACGCCGTGTCCTCGCTGGTCGAACAGCGCATGACCGGCTGGACGCAGCGCAAGACCGACATGGCGATGGCATGAGCACTCCGCGGCCCCTTCCCTCTTCATCCCACCCTGGAGCCTCCATGCACCATCGACTCTCGCGCCGGTCCGCGGCCATCGCCTTCGCCGCACTGGCTTCGCTCGCCGCATGGCTGCCGGTTCCGGCCGTCGCGCAGCCCGTCACCCCCATCAAGTTCGTGCTCGACTGGAAGCTGCAGGGCATCCACGCCTGGTACTACCTGGCCGAGGACAAGGGCTACTTCGCTCAGGAGAAGCTGGCCGTCACCATCGACCAGGGCGACGGCTCGGCCGCTGCCGTGACCAAGGTGATGGCCGGTGCCTACCAGGCCGGTTTCGGCGACGTCAACGCGATCATCCAGAACGCCGTCGCCAAGCCGGGCACGGCACCGGTGATGGTCTACATGATCTACAACCGCGCGCCCTTCGCGCTGATCGCGAAGTCGACCAGCCCGATCAGGACGCTGAAGGACCTCGAAGGCAAGACGCTCGGCACCGTGGCCGGCGGCGCGGCCTCGCGGATGTTCCCGGTGATCGCGGGCAAGGGCGGCGTCGATGCGGGCAAGGTCAAGTGGACCAACGTGGCGCCGAACCTGCAGGAGCAGATGATGCTGAAGGACCACGTCGACGGCTCCGCGGTGTTCTCGGTCACCAGCTACATGAACCTGGTGGCGCAGGGCATCGACCCCGACAAGGACATCCGCTGGTTCCACTACGGCGACCTCGGCGTCGAGCTGTACGGCAATGGCGTGCTGGTGTCGCAGAAGCTCATCAAGGACAACCCGCAGGCCGTCGCGGGGCTGGTGCGTGCCATCCACAAGGGCCTGCGCGATACGATCGCCAACCCCGACGCCGCCATCGCCGCCCTCATGAAGCGCGAGCCGCTGCTGAACAAGGACCTGGAGAAGCGCCGACTCATGTACACGCTGAAGACCGTGATGCTCACACCCGAAGCCGCCGCCATCGGCCTGGGCGACGTGAGCGATGCGCGCTTCGCGCGCTCACTCATCCAGGTGCAGGAGGCATTCGAGCTGCCCCGCGTGCCGACCGCAGCCGAGGTCTTCGACCGCCGCTTCCTGCCGCCGCTGGCCGAACGCAAGGTGGCGGCCCCATGACGACGCCTGCAGCGGACGCCAGCTTTCTCGACTGCGCCTGGCTGCTGGCCGACCCGGGCGAGGAGGCTGCGCGCCGCGATGTGCGTATCGGCCTGTCGGAGGGGCGCGTGGCTTCCATCGAGGCACAGCCGGGCGCGGGCAGCGGCCGTCGAAGGCTGGCACTGCCGGCGCTCGCCAACGCCCACGACCATGCGCGCACATTTCGCAGCGCCACGCTGGGTGCGTTCAACCAGCCGCTGGAAAGCTGGCTGCCCTTTCTCGGCGTGGTGCCGAGCATGGACCCCTACCTCTGCGCCGCGACCTCGTTCGCACGCTCGGTGCGCAACGGCGTCGGGCACCTGATGGTTCACTACACCCGCGTGCAGGGCGGCATGCCCTACCTGGACGAGGCGCGCGCCGTGGCACGCGCCGCGCGCGATGTCGGCGTGCGCATCGGCTTCGCGGTGGCGATCCGCGACCGCAACGGCATCGCCTACTGCGACGATGCCACGGTGCTGACTGCGCTGCGCCCCGGCATCCGCGACGCGGTCGCGAAACGGCTCGGCGTGCAACCGGTCGCGCCCGCGCAGCAGCTCGCGCTGGTCGACGAGGTCGCCGCGATCGTGCAGGAAGACGGCTGGAGCGACCACGTCACCGTGCAGTACGGCCCCACGGCCGTGCAGTGGTGCAGCACGCCGCTGCTCGAAGCCATCGCGCGGGCTTCGGCCGACACCGGCCGGCCGGTGCACATGCACTTGCTGGAGACCCAGTACCAGCGCCAATGGGCCGACCGGGTGCATCCGGACGGCATCGTGAAATTCCTCGACGGCATCGGACTGCTCAGCCCGCGCCTCACACTGGCGCATTGCGCCTGGGCGCGGCCGGATGAGCTGGCGCTGATTGCCGAACGCGGCGCGACCATCGCGGTCAACACCAGTTCGAACCTGGGCCTGAAGTCGGGCATCGCTCCCTTGCCCGACATGCTCCAGCAGGGCTGCCGCGTGGCCATGGGGCTGGACGGCATGGCCTTCGACGAGGACGACGACGCGCTACGCGAGGCGCGCCTCGCCTACGCGCTGCACCGCGGCTGGGGCTTCGACACCATGATGACGCCCGGGCAGCTCTGGGGCTTCGCGTCGCGAAACGGCCCCCGCAGCGTGTCGGGCTCCGACGCACCGTCGAGCGGCCGCATCGCCCCCGGCGCATCGGCCGACATCGTGCTGCTGGACTGGGACGCGCTCGATGACGATGCCCTGTTCGCCGACACGGACCCGCTCGACCTGCTGCTGGCGCGCGGCAACGGCACGCACATCGCGGACGTGATCGTCGGCGGCCGCACCGTGGTCGAGGCAGGCCGGGTGACCGGCATCGACGAGGCTGCGCTGCGCGCCGAGTTGCTCGCGCGCACGCGCGCCGCCCTGGCCGCCGACGCCGCGCACCGCGGCTGGCGCGCCACCGTGAACGCGCTTGCCCAGGACCTTGCCCCCTTCTATCGCGACGGCCGCATGGGCGGCTGTTGCGGCTGACTCCCAGGAAACACCGAGACATGACCCGCATCAAGATCACCGCCGGCGGCTTCGACTTCGTCGCCGTCACTCATCCCGACGCACCGCTCACCGTGGCGGCGTTCTCCAAGCTGCTGCCTTACCGGCAACGGCTCATCCACGTGCGCTGGAGCGGCGAAGGCTGCTGGGTGCCGCTGGGCGAGTTCCAGCTCGGCGTCGGCTTCGAGAACCACACGAGCCACCCGTCGGTGGGCGACATCCTGTTCTACCCGGGCGGCTACAGCGAGACCGAGATCATCCTGGCCTACGGCGCCTGCAGCTTCGCGAGCAAGATGGGCCAGCTCGCTGGCAACCACTTCCTGACCATCGTCGAAGGCAAGGAGAACCTGCGTGCGCTCGGCACCAAGGTGCTGTGGGAAGGCGCGCAGGACGTGCTGTTCGAACTGGATTGAGCCGCCATCTTCGCGACCACGGAAAAAGGGAGCAATGAGCTCTTGCGATTTCACTACCCTGACGAGCGGCCAATCGAGGTCCATCCAAAGGCAACCGGTTGCAGCTCGCAGCGGAACGCGCCCGCGAAGCAATCAAGCCGGGACGTGGACGTTGAGGCCCCTAAAAAGTTCTCTCCCGCCACTTAGAGGCAGGAGACAGGCCTGCGTTCAGTTTTCGGCTCTCGGGAGGCGCGGGTTAGACAGACCCCCCAGTCAATGGGTTTTGGCGACGGCGGGCTAGCCACGAGCTGATATGGCTTGATCCTGTCAAGAGCGCGAGCCGGTCTCTCCGGGGTGCCGGATTGCAAAATCGTTCGCGAATGCCGGATGGGGAACGCGACGGTGAGCGACGGTTGATCATGCTGATATGCGTGGATTGGCTACCGCGAGGCGGTCCTCGAGCTTGCCAACCGTCCCGGCGGCTCGGAGAATCCTTCCCGCACAGCACTTGCTGCTGGCAGACGCGATGAACCCCGACCCTGCCTCTCCCGTCGCGCTGGTGGTCGACGACGAGCCGGTGACCCGCCTGATGGTGAAGCGGTCGCTGGAGAACCTCGGCTGCGCTCCGGTCCTGGATGCCTCCGACGGGCTCGCCGCTCAGAAAGTCCTGCTCGAGCATCCGGAAATCGCCCTGGTGCTGACGGACATCATGATGCCTCGCATGGACGGGCTGGAACTCCTGCGCTGGGGGCGTCAGGCGGTCCCGGACGTGATGTGGATCGTGCTTTCAGGGCTGGAAACCTTCGATTCGGCCGTGACCGCGATCCGCCTCGGGGCCTTCGACTTCCTGCCCAAGTCGCCGCACTTGGAAGAGATGGGCGTCGCCGTGCGCAACGCGCTCGAACGACGGCAATTGCTGGCAGAACGCGAGCGGCTGCACCAGGAACTGCAGCGCAAGGTCCGCCAACTCGAAGAGACTTCCGAAGTGCTTCGTCGCGACCTCGAGCGGGCGGAGGTGATCCAGCGCGCGCTGCTGCCGCGCAGCCCGCCGCCGATGGAGGGCTACTGCATCCAGGCGGTCTACCGGCCGGGGCAGCACGTAGGCGGCGACCTCTACGACGTGGTGCGGCTGGGCGAGCGGCACCTCGCCTTCTATCTGGCCGACGCCACCGGTCACGGGGTGACCTCGGCGATGCTGTCGGTGCTGTTCAAGCAGCGGCTGGTGCTGGTGGACCGGGCGACGGGCCTCGCGCTGCCGCCGGCGGAGGTGTTGGCCGCGGTGAACCGCTCGATCTGCGAGGCGCACGCCGCGCCGGGCCTCTTCCTGACAGCCGTCTTTGGTCTGCTGGATTCGTCGGATGCGAGCCTCACTCTGGCGTCGGCGGGCCATCCGCCCGTGCTGCACGCGCGCGATGGTCGGGAGACGCGTCTGATTCGCAGAACAGGGCCCGCGCTCGGGCTGGCGCCGGACGCGCAGTTCCAGCAGGAGCGCCTCCAGCTCCTGGCGGGTGACCGCATCCTGCTCTACACCGACGGGCTCCTGCCCTCGGGGTCGGAGCGCGAACTGGACCTTCTGCAACAGGTGCTCGCCAAGCCGCTCGCCAGCGCGCAGGAAATGATGGCCCATCTTCACCGCGAAGCGCCGGCAGTCGCGGATCGGGATGACGTGACCATCCTGCTCATCGATGCGCATGCGGGCGCCTCGTGGTTCGACAACGGCGCCGAGGTCCCCGCGGCCAATGCCCATGGCGCCTTGCAGCCCGAGGACGACGTCGTCTTCCATGGCGAGGCGGACGGCGCCGCCTATCTTGCGTTGCGTGGCCGCGCCTCCTGGATGCAATGCGATGCCTTCCATGAGGCGGCGCTGAACGTTCTGGACGCCGCCCGCCCCCTGGTGCTGGACCTGTCCGGTTGCGAGTACATGGACAGCACTTGTCTCGGCACGGTGCACGAACTGGTCGCGCGGGGTGGTGTGTCGCTCACCGGCGTGGGGCCGGCGGTGCGCGCCCTGTTCGAAGAGCTGAGCATGCAACAGGTACTCGCCGCGATGCGCGATGACCTGCCTGATGCGCCCGAGCTCCACCCCCTGGGAACGGGTGGGGACGAAGCCACCATGCAGAGGCGGATCCTGCGTGCGCACGAGGCCCTCTCCGCGCTGAGCGAACGCAATCGCGAGGAGTTCAAGGAAGTCGTCGAGTCGCTGCGCGACGAGCAGGATGGGCCGAGATGACCGACGCCGTTCGCGTGCTGCATCTCGAGGACGACCCGGCCGACGCGGAGCTGATCCGGGGCAGGCTGCAGGGCGAGGATCTCACCTGCGACATCGTGTGGGTGCAAACCAGAGAGGACTTCATCGCCAACCTGCACCGGCAGGCCTTCGACCTCGTTCTGTCCGACTACGAGGTCGGCGGCCTGGAGATGCTGCAGTACGTGCGGCAGCAGCAGCCGGAGCTTGTGCTGATCGTGATCTCCGACAGGTTGATGACCGAGGAAGAGGCGGTGGAATGCATGAAGGCCGGCGCCACGGACTATGTCCTCAAGCAGCGGGTGCGACGGCTGGGTTTCTCGGTGCGGCGAGCGCTCGAGGAACAACGGCAGAGGGCGGCGCTGCGCCAGGCGGAAGAGAAGCTGCGTGCCCTGAACGCCGAGCTCGAAGCGCGCGTGCGCCTGCGCACCGCCGAACTGGAGACAGCCAATGCGTTCCTGAACTCGGTGATTCACCAGATCCCCTATCAGTTCATGGTCAAGGACGCCGTCGATCTGAAGCTCGTGCGCGTCAACCGCGCCCTCGAGGAACTGACGGGGCGCAGCGAAAAGGAACTGCTCGGCAAGACGGTTCACGACTTCGTCAGTTCCAAGGAGGAGGCCGATTTCTTCACGGCCAAGGACAAGGAGGCCCTGGCGCTGGGCCGCGAGGTCGACATCCCCGAGGAGACCTTGCATGCACACGACGGCAGCGTGCGGATCCTCCACGCGAAAAAGATTCCGATCCTCGATGAAGCCGGCCGGCCGCGCTACCTGCTGACCATGTCGGAAGACGTGACCGAGAGAAAGAAGAAGGAGCATGAGATCGAACGGCTGAACGCGGCCCTGGCGCACCGGAGCGCCGAGGTGGAAGCCGCCAACCGCGCCAAGGGCACCTTCCTGGCCACCATGAGCCACGAGATCAGGACGCCCATGAACGGCATGCTGGGCATGCTGGAGCTCCTGAGCCTGTCCGAGCTCGACACCGAACAGCGCGAGACGCTGGGGCTCGTGCGCGAATCGAGCCGGTCGCTGCTGCGCGTCATCGACGACATCCTCGACTTCTCGAAGATCGAGGCCGGCAAGCTGGAGGTCCGCCCGGAAGTCGTCTCGATCAAGCGCCTGATCGAGGAAGTTCACAGCATCTATCTGGGCAACGCCAGCAGCAAGGGCCTGATCGTGCGGCGCATGGTCGACACGCGGATCAGTCCGGCGCTGCGGGTCGATCCGGTGCGCCTGCGCCAGATCCTCAACAACTTCGTCAGCAACGCGATCAAGTTCACGTCCGAGGGCTGGATCGACATCAACGTGCAATGCCTGGGGCGCGCCGACGGACAGGAACGCCTGCGCTTCGAAGTGAAGGACACCGGCATCGGCATCTCGCCCGAAGACCAGGAGCGCCTGTTCCAGCCGTTCACCCAGGCGGAAGGCGACGCAGCGCGGCGAAGGCCGAGCGGCACCGGGCTGGGGCTGGTCATCTCCCGGCAACTGGCGCAGTTGATGGGTGGCTCGATCCGGCTCGACAGCGAGCACGGGAGGGGCACGACGATCACCTTGGAACTGTCGCTGCCCATCGCCGAGGCGCCGCCGGGTGGAGACAACGAGACGGCGGGTGCGCACTCGGTCGCTACGGCCGCGCGCCGCATGGCACCCAGCGCCGCGCAGGCCGAGACCGAAGGAACCCTGGTGCTGCTGGTCGATGACCACCCCGTCAACCGCATGCTGCTGATGCGCCAGGTGCGCGCCCTCGGCTACGCGGCCCAAACCGCGGACGACGGCGTGAAGGCCCTGGAGATGTGGAAGTCGGGCCGTTTCGGGCTGGTCATCACCGACTGCCACATGCCGCACATGGACGGCTACGACCTGGCGCGCAGCATCCGTGAGCTGGAGTCCGACGCGGGGCGCGAGCGTGTGCCAATCGTCGCCTGCACGGCGAATGCGATGCAGGGAGAGGCCGAATCGTGCCTGGCCGCCGGCATGGATGATTTCCTCGTCAAGCCGGTCGAATTGGCACAGCTCAGCGAAAAGCTCGATCGATGGCTGCCTCTTGCTGGTGCAACGCAGGCGCCCGCGGCACCTGCCGGCGCGAGCCGGAACGACGCCCCCTCCCCCAGTCCGATCGATGAGGCGCTCCTCACTGCGAAATGCACGGGCGACGCGTCGATGGTGGCCGAGGTTCTCGCGGCCTTCCGACAGACCTGCCAGGACGACTCGACCGCGCTCCGGCAGGCGGTGGCGGCCGAGGACGCTGCACAGAGCACCCAGTTCGCTCACCGCATGGCGGGTGCCGGCAAGATGGTCGGCGCACTTGCATTCGCGTCCGCCTGCGAAAACGTCGAGCGTGCCAGCCGGGGTGGCAATTGGAAGAACGTTGTCGCAGGAATGCCGGCGTTCGAGAATGAACTGATGAGCCTGGTCGCCTACTTTGAGCGCCACGGGAAACAGCAGATGCATTCCTGATCAATGTGGCGACAAGTGGCCGCCCGGCGATCCTCATGGCCCGCCCGGAAGCTCTGTGCATTGCGCCGCCGACCTTCGCCATGAAATGGTTGATGCCGCGCCTGCCGGGCTTTCAGGTCCTGCATGCGCAGTTGGAACTGCACATCAATACCAACGTGCAGCCGGTGGACGTTTGAGGCGGAGGATGTCGACATGCAACGGCCATCGGAACCGGATTCCGGGCCGCATGGCATTCCCGTCATGGACGAATGCGAGATTCTGGTCTGTTCGCCGCGCCTGGTGAGGTAGGCGTCGAAGAAAGTAAATCTGATACCGGCCACGCGCTGGTGCTGATCCGACAAGGCCCCCTTGCCCAGCAAGCTTGCAGGTGGCGCGCCGGTTCGTCGTGATGGCGAGACGCTGCGCAGACAGCCTCGGAGCCTGCCGAGTCAGCAACGCCACAAATGCACGAGAACCGAGATCACCCCCACTAGGAGGCGCTGCATTGCGTCTTCTCTTTGACAGGTCACTCCGTCTCGACGGCCCACACGACGATCATGCGCTTGGTACAGCGGTTCATGCCCGAGTTCGAGAATTGAATCGAATCGCCTTTATTTCAAAGGCCACAGCCTATCGGGGGCGCAACTTGCACCAGCTTCATTTCTTAGATGCTCCCTAGTTGTAGGGTTGTAGGGCCGAGGCTAGGCGTCTACAACTGGGCCGATCCGCGAAGGAGCAACCCATGGCACCGACATACCTGCACGAGAACCGCTATGCGTTCATAGTCGATGCCACGCGTGAGATGGCAAGAGCAAGCTATGAGGTGGACACGCCCGAATCCGCGTTTGAGCGCGACGTGCAACATCGCCTTGCCGCCGCACATCGACTCATGGCGTCGGGGCGGATAGCCGCAGCGCTGGAGGACTACCGAAGCTTGCGCGGCGTCATCGGCGCGGTGCTCTATCCGAAGATCCCTCCGTTCGTCGGCGTCAAGGCAGATTGGCGCAAGCTCGCCGACGCGGGAGTGGCCGAAGCCATACTGGTGAAGAGCGCGGAGATGCTCGACCGAACCCCGGCGCTTACGAGGTCGATTCCCGATACGTTCTCGTCGTCCATTCCTCTGGATGCGGAGGTCGCAAAGCTCTTCGCTCAGGTTGAGGCCGCAGGATTGGCTGATGCCGATGCCGGCGTGCGGGTGCCGTTGGCCGAGATGCAGAATGCCTTCGAAAGGGGCGACTACGCCGCCGCCGCGAAGGCAGCGGCCGGCGGCGCGGACCAGGCTAAGGATGCCGAGTTGCGCGCAGCGCTGCTGCACGATCAAGCCGTGCTACAGGCGCGCAGCGGAGAGGCATCGCAAGCCGTGCAAGTGATGGCCCAGAGCGCCGAAGCCTTCGGCGCAGCCGGCAAGCACGAAGCGCAGATCGAAGCCATGGAGGTGCTGGCGGAGATGCGCACCCGCGCCGGCGATGCCGACGGAGCCAAGCGCACTCTGGCACAGGCCGAAGAGTTGCGCATAAAGTTCTCCGTGTTTCCAGTAGTCACGAGAGGGCGGCTCGCGCTCGACACGAACGTGACGACGCCGAGCCGGCCCGTGAGGCCTGGCGTGGGAATCCTGCTGCCGAACACCCGCATCACGGGGGGTGCACTCACCCGCCCCACGGCCTCCACTGCCGTGGGCGCAGTGTCGCGCGCGGTCTCTTCCGCCGCCCTCGATGGCGCAGTTCAGTTGGTCTCTGCACAAACCTTTGCTGTGCGCGCATCGACGAAGGTCGTGACGGTGTACAACGAACAGCTCAAGCCGGTATCCGCCGCAGTGGGCGGTGGCGCATCTGCGGGTTTGGTGAAGTTCTACGAAAACCTGCGCGACACCAAGGACATCACGCTGTTGACAGGCTACCTCACGCACCACACGGTGACCGTGGCCTACTTGGCGCATATCGTTGGCTGGGTGCTGCCGATGGCTATCGGTGATTGCCATGAAGCGCTCGGTGCCTACGAGGATGCCGAGGCCGAATACCTGAGCACGCTGAAGTACAAATTTCTCAATCTGGCGGTGGAATCCGTTGTGCTCTGGCTGCGTCTGGCGGAGTTGTATCTGGATTGGGGCGACCGGCGGTACCGCGACGCCGCGAATGTGGTGGCCGATTTCGGCGAGGCCAAGAATATCTACGAACGCGTGCTACGGCTGGACGACACACTTGACGACGCCTCGCCGCTTTACGCGCATCCGACCTTTACGCCGATGAAGGCGCGCGCCGCGATCGTCGTACAGTCCACGCTGGTCGGGGGGCAACCTAACGTCGACAACCCGCGCGTCACGATGGCGCTCGGACGCGCCCGCATGCAACTGCGCAAGATTGCGGCTGAACTCAACTTCCTCGGCATGGGAGTGCACGTCCCACCGTTCAGCTGGGAGCATTTGCAGAACCTGGCGCGCTATTTTGCTCAGCACGCGGCGCAAGTCGAGCAGAGCTACATCCAGTTCAAGAGCTCTGGCGAGAACGAGTCGCTCCGCGAACAGCAGATGGCGCAGCAGGCCAGCGTCGCTGCCGCGTCGGTGGAGCTTGAGCGACGTGGGTTGGCTGAGACGCGCGAAGGCGTGGACGTGGCCAACGCGGGGCTGAACTACGCCACCGTGCAGCGTGACAACGCCACCGAGATGCGTGACCGCTTCAACGCTGTTCGCTGGGAACTGCAGGAACTCGAACGCCTGCAGGCTTGGGCCGGATCGACCGGCAACGACGAGGTCAGGCTCAACGTCGTTCACGCCACCTACTACAGCGCTGACAACAAACCGCGCAGCCATGTGCTGTTCGATCTGGCCAACCGGCGATCGCAGATCAGCCACGACCTCGAGGCCGCGCGGATGCAGAATGAGATAGACGCCGCCAACGCTTACCGCGGCATGGCGCAGCAGCAGGTCGAGCAGGCGCAGGCACGCGTTGCCGTGTCACAGCAGCGAGTGCAAATCGCCAGCTTACAGGCGCAGTATGCTCAGGAGAACCTTACCTTTCTCAAGGGCCGCGAATTCAGCGCCACCATGTGGTACGACCTGGCCCGCGAGTCGCGACGTATAGCGCAGCGCTACCAGGACATGGCCATCGAGGTAGCCGTGCTGATGGAGAAAGCCTACGAGGCCGAGACCGGCCGTGACCTGCGCAAGATCAAGCTCGACTACGGCCTCGACCAGCTCAATGGTCTGCTGGCGGCCGACGCGCTGCTGCTGGACATCGACTATTTCAGCCTCGACTTCGTGCGCACCAAGTCGAAGAAGGCGCCAATGAAGCAGACGCTTTCGCTGGCAGATCACTTTCCCATGGCCTTCGACCAACTTCTTCGCATGGGCCGCACGCTGTTCGAGACCACACTGGAGCACTTCGACCGCCGATACCCCGGCTTCTACCTGCAGAAGGTAAAGCAGGCAGAGTTGCTGTTCGTCGGCCTGGCCGGTACCGAAGGCGTGCATGGCACGCTTCGCAATATCGGGTTGTCGAGGTTCCGCCGCCGCGACGGCACGGTGGTCAACCAGCTCTACCCGGCCGACGTGATGCCGCTGACCGACTACGACGTGCGGCAGGACGCGGTGGTCTTCCAGCTCAGCACGAACGAGCTGCGCCTGTTCGAGAACAACGGCATTGCCACCGTCTGGCAACTCGAGGTGCCGAAGCACTCGAACACCTTCGACCTCAGGCAGATCCTCGATGTGCAGCTCGTGCTGTATTACGACGGCTTCTTCGACCCGGGCCTGGAACACAGCATCGTCGCTGCCTTGCCCGCGCAAGGCAGCGGGACACGCTCGTTTGCGCTGCGCCTGACCGCTCCAGACGAGTTGTTCTTCCTACGCAGCCAGGGCCAGGCTCAGCTGACCCTCGACGTCGGTTTGCTGCCCTTCAACCAAGCGGATCCGCAACTGCGCAGCTATTTTCTGCAGTCCCGCGGCAGCGCCGCGGCCGGCCTGAAGGTGCGTGCCGACTGGTTGGGGCTCGGCGCCGGACACCTTTTCGAGCTCGACGCGGATGGCAACGCCGACGGCGCGGTTTTCGCCGCCCCGAGCGGCCGTACGCTTTTCGACACCGTGAGCTTCAGTGTGAGCGCGGCCGACAACCCTCAGCTTGTGAAAGACGGTGTGCTCGATCTCGGCGGGCTGGAGGATTTGGCACTCTTCGTCGACTACACATACACGTTCCGCACTTGAACGCGAGCGAGGAGCGAACATGACTCATCTCAGGTCCAAGCCCGTCCCCGCGTGCCGCGAAACATGGTCGGTGCAGTGCTCTTCAATACGCACGCATGCGGGCATCGCGACTCGGCTGATTCATCTTGCGGAGAATCGATCTTGACAAAGTCAGCCACAGCGCAGACCGCAGTCTCGCCGCCCTCGGGGTCGGGCAACGTCGCCGGCATGGGTGAGGCCTTTTCGCTGGATTTGAACAGTGGGCAAGGCAACTTCAGCGTGCCGTTCGAAGTGCCCGACGGGGTGGCCGGGCTCAAGCCTCGCGTCAAGCTCGAATATGCCCATGGTCAGGCGAACGGACCGTTTGGTCTGGGTTGGCGCCTGCCACTGCGCCAGATCGACCGCCGGCTTGACCTGGGCGTTCCGAATGGCGGCAGCGTCGAAACCTATCTCGACAGCGGCGCCGAACTGCGCCGCGGCGCTGATGGCGTGTACCGCGCGTTGCGCGAGACTGCGTTTTCATTCTACGAATTCGACAGCGGGCATTGGGTGGTGCATGAACGCGACGGGTCGCGTTTTGTTCTCGGCGCCAGCGCGAACGCCCGCGTGGCCGACCCCGATCACCCCGAGCGCGTGCAGAGCTGGTTTCTCGAGCGGCAGGAAGACGCGCATGGCAATGCGGTCGACTATGTCTACGAACGACACGCCGGCTATCCCTACCTGGCCGAGATCCGCTACGCCCGATTCGTCGTGCGCCTGGCCTACGAGGAGCGCCCTGACGTTCTGCGTAACGGCCGCGCAGGGTTCGAGCGCTTGATCGCCCGGCGTTGCCGCAGCGTTGCGCTGCATCTGGCCGGCGACGACCGAGAGGTCCGGCGCCTCACCCTCACCTACACGGCCTCACCCGGTACCGGCGTCTCGCTGCTCAGCGCGTTGCAGCTGGCCGGTTTTTCCAACGGCCTGCCGGCGGTTGTGAAAAACCCGCTCGTGCTCTCCTACGAAACTTTTGATGCCGGCGCGGTGCAGATCCGCTTCATCGACTCCGCCGCCGGTCACGCGCCACCGCGCGCTCTCAACGACCCCGATACTGCACTGCTTGCGCTCGGTAGTCTGCCGCTTCCTGGCGTGGTGGAGAATCACAACGGCCGGCTCTACTACTGGCCGAACGACGGCCGCGGAAGCTGGGCCTCGGCTCGGCCGCTGACGCAAACGGTGCCTCAGGCATCGTCGTTTGCCAGCGACGGCATACAGTTCATCGATATCGACGGCAACGGCACAGCCGACATGTTGGTTGGCGTCGGGCAGGCGCCGCTGCAGGGCTACTATCCGAACGACGGCGGCGCGGGTTTCGGCGCCTTCATCGCCTATCCGCGCGCCGCGCCCCAGCGGCCGCCGTTCGAGAGTGGGCGCGCACGCTTGGCAGACCTCGACGGCGATGGCGTGATCGACGCCATGCTGTCAACGAGGCGCGGTCTCGTCAGCTACCGCAACCGCGGGCGCGAAGGCTGGGAGCTGCCGGTGGCCAGCGACCACGTCGCCGATGTAGACCTCGCCGACCCGCTGACCTTTCTGGCCGACATGACAGGCGACGGCCTGCCTGATCTGGTGCAGGTTCGCTCGGGCCAAGTGAGCTACCGCCTCAATCTAGGCCTCGGCCGTTTCGGCGAACCGGTCTTGATGGCGGGCAGCCCCCGGCTGGCCAGCCGCACCGGCCGGGCCGAACAGATCCTGCTCGCCGACATCGACGGCGATGGCTGCAGCGACATCGTGCGCCTCTTGCCTGACCGGCTCGAGCTCTATCTCAACAGATCCGGCCAAGGCTTTGCCGCGCCGGTGGTCGTCAATGTTCTGCCGCCGGCCCTGGCCGGGACCGTGCGCACCGTCGACTTCTTCGGGAACGGTAGTGCCGGGCTGCTCTACAACAGTCTTCGTCAGGGCCGCACGACCTATGTGCATGTCGGCTGGTCCCGCGGCGCGCCTGCCTACGGCCTGCGCGAGGTGGACAACGGCAACGGGCTAGTCAGCGAGATTCACTACAGCAGCGCCGTCGAGATGGCACTTCGCGACCTTGACGCGGGACATCCCTGGCCAAACGCCCTGCCCTTTCCATTGTGGGTGGTGGAGCGCACGCTGGAAGTCGACCGCGTGCGGGGCCGTACGACTGAATTGCATTACCGGTACCACGAAGGCCGCTACGACACGCGGCAGCGCCGCTTCCAGGGATTCCGCGTTGTCGAGAAGAAGGAACTCGGCGACGAGAGCCGGGCATCTGTACTCACGCGCCACACCTTCCTTGCCGACCAGGCCCAAGCGCCAGGACATACGCGCGCCCACGCCCATCTCGACCGCCTGCTCGCACGCGTCGAGGTCTTCAGCGAGGACGGCACGCCCGACGCCGAGCGGCCCTGGCGCGTGGAAGAAAGCGAGTACGGACTGAGCGAACTCGAGGTGCTGCCCGACGGCGAGCCGCGTGTCTTCGTCTATGCAGAGCGCACCCGCAAGCGTCACATCGAACGCGGCAACGACGAACGAGTAGAGGAGCGTCGCTTCGCCTACGACTCGGCGGGCAACCTCGTCCGCGAGGTTGCCCGCGGTTATGGCATTCGTGGTGGCGCAGCGGTGCCGGAGAAGCAGGTCGATACGCGCGTCGAATACGCGCACGACCCTGCCCGGCGCGTATTCAAGATGGCGCGCACCGTCAAGCGCGACGCCGCCGGCTCCCTGCTGCTCGAACTGCGCCGCCACTACGATGGGATCGCCGACGCGGGCCTACCGCTGGGCGAGTTGACGCTTGGGCGCATGGTGCGCGAAGAGCACCTTGTGCTGGACCTCCCCTCCTACTCAGCGCACTACGGCGCAATGGACGCAGCGTCGCTGGGCCATGCACTGCAGCCGGACGCAGACGGTGCGCCGGCCGTCTTCGCGATCGACAAGCGGCTGACCTACACGGCGCAGGGGAACGTGGCGAGCGAGACCACGGGCACCGGCCGCCGCACCGAGAAGCGCTACGACGCCGATGGTCTGCACGTGGTGGAGGAAATCGCCAACAGCCTGTCGAGCCCGCGCGTACCCGACCCCGTAACAGGCAAGCCTCTCGAACTCCGGTCTCCAGGCGGCGCGCAGGTACGGATGGTCTATGACGCCTTCGGCCGCCTCACTCACTTCATGCAGGCCGACGATACCGAAGTGAACGCGACGCGCACCCTCGCCTACGACGATACCAGCGTCCCGAATGCTGTGCGCACCAGTTACCGCATAGATGCGGCGCGCCGTGCCGTATCGGTGGCGTACTACGACGGAACGGCGCAAGAGGTGCAACGCCGGGTGCAACGCGCTCCCGGCGACGTGCAGGTCAGCGCCTGGCTTGTGCACAACCCCTGGCGCCAGACCCAGGCTGAGTTCGAGCCGACCATGACCGCTTCTCTGGATTTCGCGGTTCCCGATCTTTCTGGCCCAGTTCGCCGCACGTTCTTCGACGGCGAGGGCCGGCCAGTGGCCAGTATCAATTACAACGGCGCTCGCTGCCAAGGGCGCTACACACCGTTCGAGATCCACTTGGCCGATGCGCACGATCTAGACCCGACACATCCGCAGGCGGACACTCCGCGCGTGGAGGAGGTTGATGTCTGGAACCATCGCACGATGGTCACCGAGAACACCCCTGCCGGGCCGGAGACACTGCGCTACGAGGTTGGGCTGTTCGGCGAACTGCTGGCGATACGCGACGCCTTCGGCGGCGAGATCGCACGCTACACCTACGACTGCCGCGGGCAACGGCTGAGCGTCGATCATCGCGATACCGGACGGCGCGAGCAGTGGTTCAACAGCCAAGGCGAAATCGTGCGCACCCGCGATGCCGCTGGCCACGAAGTCGAGGTGGACCGGGACGGAGAGGGTCGAATCACCGAAGTGCGGCACAACGCCGCCGTCGTCGAGTCTTTCGTCTACGACGACATCACGCCCGGTGCGGACGGACGGCTCATTGAGGCGCGCTACGCCAACGGCCGTCAGCGTTTCGCCTACAGCTTGCGCGGATTCCTCGTCGAGCACCTGATCGAGGTTGCCGGTCAGCCGTTCACGCTGCGCTATGAGCGCGACGACCTGGGGCACCAGCTAGCCTTGACCTACGCTGACGGGACGCGCATCACGCGCCATCATGACGACAGTGGCCAGGTGCGGCGCATTGATGGGATCGTCGATGCCGTGACTTACAGCGCACGGAACCTGCCCACCCGGATCGATTTCGCCAACGGCGTCCATACCGAGATCGTCTATGCCCCGGGTGTTGGCCACGTGGAGCGCCAGCGCACGGTCGGCCCGGGCGGCATGGTGCTGGAGGACGCGACCTACGGCTACGACGCGATGATGCAACTGCTCTCGCTCGACGACGCCGCACCCAGCCAGACGCGGCAGCTGCACTACGAATACGACGCGCTGCAGCAACTCACCCGCGTCAGCGGTACCGATCCAGGCGGTACGTTCGATCATCTGTACAGCTATCTCGGTCGGGGACGGCTCTCGAGCCACGGCGAATCGGGTTGGCTGCTCCGCTACAACGATCCGATTCGGCCAGACCGCCTGAGCACGATCAACCTTGCCAACGGAGCTGCCGCCGCCATCAACTACGACGCCAACGGCAACATCGTTCAGATGCCGGGTCGGCATTGCGAGTTCGATTTCAAGAACCACCTGACGCGCGTGACGCTCGATGACGGCACGGTGATCGACTACGACTACGACTATCGCGGAAACCGCGTGCGACGCAGGGTCACGCGGCAGGGCTCCACCACCGAGAGTATTCACTTAGGTCGGATGACCGAGATCCGCGGCGGATTGCATACCAATTTCGCAATCTTCGACCGCCGCCGCGTGGCGCTGCGTCAGGGGGCGGCTACACGCTGGATCCACGTCGATCCGCTGGGTAGCGCCAACCTCTTCAGTGACGAGGCGGGGACGCGTATCGTTCAGACCGCCTATCTGCCCTTCGGCACCGAGCGGCGCCACGTAGCAGCAGCGCCGCTTTTGCGCATCTTTGCGCTCCACGACGTGGATGACGAGACTGGCCTCATCTACATGGGCCACCGCTGGTATTCGCCGCAGGCCGGGCGCTTCCTCACGCCTGACGCGTTGTACCTGCTGCAGCCTGAGAAAAGCGACGGAGACCCGGCCCCACTGCACCTGTATGCCTATGCGGGTAACAACCCGATCAACCATGTCGACCCGGAAGGCTTGTCATTCTGGAGCGTGGTCGGCGCTATCGTCGGTGTGATCGTCGGCGTCGTGATTGCAGTCGCGGTGGTGGCAGCCTTCGCGACCGGAATCGGGTTTGGCATCCTCGCCGTGATCGGCGTGATCGGCTTGGTCACGGTGAGCTACGTGGTCGCGCACAGCAACCAGGGCAGCGCGCTCGGCGAATTCTTCCGCGGCTTCATGATCGGGCTGAACGCCGGGATGAACGCTGCCTTCTTGACAATGATGGGCTTCGGCGTCGTCGGTCTCTTCGTCGGCGTGGTCGTCTTCATGGCGTCGATCGACAGCGTGGCGAACAACGAGGTCTACCAAGGCATCTTAGGGTGGTCGAACTGGCTGATGCCGATGTCATGGCTGGTTCTTGGACTGGGAGCGGCCATGTGGGTGCTCAACGGGCTTGGTCACCTGATCTTCTGGACGATTCCCAACTTGTGGGGTGGTGGGATTCAGTTCTTCCGTATCACGGGCTTCCGTATGGACTGGTCCACAGGCATGCTCGCCACACGGGGCGGATGGGTGTCCAATCTCAATACTATTGACACCGCCTACAACATGGGCGCCTTCGCCTACGTGGACAGCAGTTCGACGGGCTGGCACCTTGACCACGAAGCCGGACACAACTTGAGCCTGGGTGCATTCGGCAGCATCTTCCACTTCGTTGGCTTCATCCATGAGATGGCCACACCTGCCGGTTCCAGCGCGCTGTCTGAGCAGATTGCCGAAGGCAATGATCCTTCGGGAACAGGCCCATCCGTGCCAATGTGGTCGTAGTCGGGGCAATCGAACCTCGCAGTTGGAGCGCAGCCGCAGGCCATTCGGAATCGACAATTCTGGAGGTCATTTCTCTTGTCGAAGATCTACGTCGAGGGGCAGTTTTCGTGATGGAACCGAATGGGCGTCGATACGACCTTTTCATCAGCTATTCGACCGATCCGGACGCGGAACTGACGCGCGATCTCGAGCGCTTCCTCGAAGGGTTCCACCGCCTGCCAACGCCCGAGCGACTGCCGTTGCGCGCGCTGCGGGTGTGCCGCGACGGCAGCGACTTCAGCCTGGCACAACTGCGCCGCCAAGCGGCCGGCGACGACGACGCGGTAACAAGTCTGATCCGCGGCTACCTCGCGCAGTCCGAGCAGTTGCTAGTAGTCTGCTCGCGCCGCGCCCGCGAGTCGCGCTGGGTCGATCTCGAAACTCGTTGGTTTCTCGAGCAACGCGGCCCTGGGCAGGTTCTATTGGCCGTTTCCGAGGGCGTCGATCCCGGCGCCGAGCCGGCCGACATCTTTCCTGCCGCTGCGATGGAGGCAGGGCTGCACCGCAAGCCTTGGTACGACCTGCGGGGGTTCGATGCGAAGGCCGCGCGCTCCTTCCGCAAGGTCAAACATTTTGAGGACGAGAAGGTTCGGCTCGCGGCGGACCTCAACGGGCATTCGGCCGGCGAAGTGCAGCCGGTGTGGTTCCGCGAGCAACGACGTCGGCGGCAGAACCGCCGCCTTGTTGGCGTCGGCGTGCTGTCTGCGGCAGCGGTCCTCGTATTGTTTGCGATATACCAACTGACTGTGGCGCGCCGCGAGGAAGGGCTGAAGCAGATCGCGCTGGCCTACGAGCTGCTCTACCGTAAACCATCGGCGGCGCTCCTGCATGCTCACCGTGCCAGCGAACTGCTGCGCGACGAGCAGACGGCGCGCGCTGCACTCAAGGCGGCCTACAAGGTCGCTCTGCTGCATCAGCACAATCGGCGCGAGACGGCCCAAATGACGGGCAGCGGTTCGGCCTACCTGGCCGGCCGCTGGAAGCAGGGCGACGTCTACGCGACGGCGAGCCTGGACGGCCGCCACCAGCTCGTCGTGACTGAACGCGGCGACAGCGGCGCCAATCCCCCAGGAGACGTCTATCTCGTGAATAACGAGTCGCTGCGGAGCGTGAAACTCGAGTCCTGTGCGTCGGACACGCGGCGGGTCGAGGACGCCGCCTTCGACGTTGCGAGCGAGCGCATCTTCGTCAGCCGACATTACGACGTGAACGTCTATGACCTCGCCGGCCGCTGCGTGCAACGGATCGCTATGAGCTGCTGCACTAAGTCGCCGGTGCATCTGGTGCGAGGCTTGCTGGGTGAGCGCTACGCGATCGTCGCCGAAACGAAGGGCGGGCTGTGGCTGGTCGATGTCACGGTGCCATCGCCGAGGGTGGAAAAGATCCAGCTGCAGCGCGAGTTCCACGCCGATGCCGCGGTGAGGGCTGTATTGTCTGCGGACCGTCAGCGCGCGGCGGTGGTGTTCGAGTCCGGACGTGCGGCTTTGGTGCGCGCGCCGGTCGGTGACAAGGCACAGCTTCAGGACTTGACGAAGCAAGACGCACTCTTCGCCGCTTTCGACCCGGTCGATCAAGAGCAGCTGGTCGTCACCGGCCGGGACGGCATACTGCACCGATACGATGTCGGCGGCGCGGCGCCGGTGAAGCGCGCCGACACCAAGATCGCCGAAACGGCAATCGACGACATTAGCTTCTCGGACGACGGCACCCGGCTTCTCGCAGCAGGCGAGAACGGCTCAATGTACGTCGTCGAACGCTCGAGCGGCAACGTCCTGTCGACTATCCGCGAAACCGAAGGCATCGACTGGGCGTTGGCTCGGGCAGTGCCAGGTGAGCCAGAGTCACTACACCCGCAGCGCGTCGACGCGCTGCCGACCCTGCCGATCGACGACCCGGTGCTCGCGACCGCGCGAAGGCTCAGGGGTGCTGGACATGAGTGGGCGGTTGTCAAGACGTCGGGGGACGTTCTCGCTGGGCACGCCACCTACCTGCTCGATCAGGCTCGCGGACTAGCGTACGCCGTATCTTCGACCGACACGCAAACGGTGGAATCACAAGGCGAGTTGATCTGGCTAAAGAGCGCAACTTCATTCATGTCGAATGCGCTTGCGGGGCCGGTACTGCGCGTCGACGGCGGCGCGGCCACCTACTATCCGGCGCGGGACGTTTGGGTGAGCGCATTGGCGCCGCACGAAGGCATTGTCTACCTCGGGACGAGCCGCGGCCTGTATGCGCTCAAGGGCAGCGCGCTCATGCGCATTTCGCGGCCGACTTGGGACGTGCGGGGACTCTATCCGATTGATAGCCGGCTCTGGGTAACCACGGGGCGGCAGGGCGGCTACGTGATCGATCACGGGCGGTTGTATCGTGTGACCGAGCCGTTTGCGCGCATCCGCTCGGTCAAGGTGGTCGACGGCCGGATCTGGATGCTTAGCCAAAGCTCGTCCGGGGATTCCCTGCAATTGGGCGGTCCGGCGTACCGGGTGGACGGCTATCTAGCGCAGCCATTGCCGCACTCGGGGGTTGCGGTGGCGGATGTCGTTTTGGCCGCCGGCCGAGTCTGGCTCGCGGGGCAGCCCGGCTTGTATGTAGTCGACGGCTTGGACGTGCGGCCGGTGCCAGGTATCTCGGAAGAGGTGACCGGCATCGAGGCAGGCGTGGGTGGGCTCGAGGTCAGCACCAAGGTTCAGCGTTGGCCATATGCGGATGGGCCACGGTATCTGGTGGATCCGCAATCGCTGGCGGTGCGCAAGCGCTAAGGCTCCATCGCAGTAGCGGTCGAGGGCCGACTTACGCGACGGTGGCGCTTGCGTCTCAGAACGCCAGCTAGTAGTCCCTGGACGCCGCAGACGCGCCCGGCCTGATCGTCAATACCACGCTGTACAACAACGGACGCCGGCCCGCGTGGCTATTCGAGAGGACGCTGCCCTGATCTCACGCACTCGGTAGGCGCGACGCTTGTCGGCGCCCTCCGTCTCGGGCCGCCCTGGAACAGGACATACGATCACTGGGGTGGGGTCTTCTTGGAGGCTGGCCTGCGTGACACCGGGCTTTCGGCCGCAAGTTCCAAGACCTGAGATTGAAGCCCTTGGTAAGCCGTCACGCGTTCATCGGCTTCCAGGAACTCCTGGCAAACCCCGAGTTCCTTGTCGGTGTAGGTAAGGAAGTAGGCCCTGCGAAACGTGCCGCCCGGGTTTCTCGCCAAATACTCGATGGCTGCGTTCAGCAAAGGCTTGACCCGGTCTTCCAGCACGGCGCCTCTCCGAGAGCGCGTTGCCATCAATGGGAACAGGATCGATGCCCCCTTGCCTGGCTCGCCATCCTCCTCCATCGAGGTCTTGAGCGCATTCACGATGCATCGAGAGACCTGATCGATCGGAATGTAGCCTTGGCCGACCTGTCCGTAGTTCGCCGCCATGTGAAAGATGCGCTTGACCTTGTGAGTGCCCTGCATGGCGCCCGAGGTGGTGGCGAGAACCGTGGCAGGGTCCACAGTGGTCCGGCCATTCATCTTGTCTTCCAGGGCCTTGGCAATCGTGTCGGTCTTGATCTGCCCGTTGTCCGGATCCTTCTCGGCTCCGAGGTAGCGGATGATGCCGGAGATCGAGTTTTCGAACGGCCGGGCCATTTGCATGCTGGTGTTCTCGGGATTTACCCAGACATCAATGTCCGTGACGTTTTGGATATCCCCGGTGATCAGTCCCACGCGGACGTCCTCGTTTTCCTTGAGGGACCATTCGAATCTCTCCGTCCTGTCTATGGGGCTTCCCTCAGGTTCGATGTTGAGATCGAGAACCGAGTGAACGGGACTGTCGTTGCGTCGCTGCCTCAGTCCGTTGCGTATGATGTCGCGAATGCGGCCCTTGGCTTGCTCGACGCTCGCGAACTTGCCCTGGTCGTATTCGATGACTTGCATTCCCTGAATGTTGAAAGGAATCACCGTTCCCTTGCGACGGATCAGCACCGTCACTCCCTTGGCCAGCGCGTGCCGAATGCCAAGCTCGTAGTAGACGTTGGCGTTGGACGTGGTGATGTCAACCACGACGATGTCGTCCTGATAGATGTGCTCGAACATCTTCTCGTGGATCGAACCCGCCTCTTCGATTTCATCGCACCGGATGCACTCGACGCCCAAGTCTTCGATGGCCTTCTTGAAGAAGTGGCGGTAGATGTCATCGAAGTCGATCTCATTGCCATCGGGATCCTTCTTTTCTCCGAACGGCATCACCACGAAGCATTTGCGCTTGCGTTCCGAGAACCTCATTTGACGCCTCCTGTGCTTGCCTCGCGGAGTTTGCGCTTCGCTTTCACGACAGCGCATCCCCAGTTGTGCTGACGTCCTTGTCGCAAGACGTTTCGTTGACGGCCTCAATGCTGGGGACAAAGGCGCACAAGGGCCGCGCCAAGGGGCGTGGCATGCAGCTCCGTAGATCAGGGTGACTGAACGAACCGCGCGAGCCGAGGTGGCAAGCGCGGTTTTCTCAATCATCGTTGTCGAATGCCCGCAGCGCGGCCTCTGCCTGTTTGCGCCAACGCTCGTGCTTCCAATCCTTCAGATATCGTTCGAACTGCCGCCGAGTCGAACTGACCGCGAACGAGTTCCCTCCGGTCAATTGCACGATCTCGCGGCACGCGTCAGTGATCCGCGCGCTGGCCGAATTGGGGTCGTGGGCAGTAGCTTCGTAGACGCTTCCCAGCAACTCCAGCTCCGCCAGCGTCCCCAATGCCCATGCCCGGGGCAGCCCGGTCGCCGCGCGAAGCTGCCAACGCGCGATTTGCCGCGACGCATTCCACCAAGGAGCGTACTTGGCCGCCACTTGCGTCGTAACCGTGTCGTCGCCCATCAGCCGCGGCGTTGCAGCGATCGAGACGAACTGCGTGATCGCCCAATGGTTGGTCGGATCGAGTTCCACGGCTTGTCGGTAGCCCTGGCGCGATGCGAGATAGGCTGCGTCACATTCTTTGAGAGCGTCCTTGGCACCCTTTGGATCGCCGGCCTCATCTGCTGCCTGCGCCTTCATTGCGTAGGCGATCGCGATGCGCTTCTCGCTCGCGGCACTCATGCCAAGCGCCTCAGCGCGCGAGGTCGGCGTGCGATTGACGCTGGGTCTCGCGAGCCATGCGGCGTGTTCCTTGCGGATGGCGTCCTTCAATGCGGAGAACTCGGCTTCCTCCGGCAGCAGACCGGTAGTGTTTGCAGCTGCGGATGCCCTGCGCAGCTTCGCCAGCTCGTCGATGCGGGCGAACTTCACGTTGAGCCTTCGACGCACCTGCCGATCGAAGAACTGTTCGATTTGCCTGTCGAAATCCCAAGGGGAGATCGCGTAGGCGACGATGCTGGCCCAGTCGTGCGTCTCCGGCACCTCGACGCGCAGGCGCTGGCGCAACTGGTAAAGCACGACGCGAGGATCGTCTGCGGAGAGGATTCCGCTATAGAGCGATTCGACCATGATCGTCGAGGCACTCATCCACAACGGGAACTGCGAAGCGACGACCCAGGGGATGCCCACTCGGTGCAACTCGTGAGCGATGCTGCCGCCTGGGACAACTACCGAATCCACCGCGCCCGAATCGCATGTGGCTAGCGAGAGGAAGGTGGGCAGGGCCTTGCTGCCGGCAGACGAGGATTCGGCGCCGCGTAGCGCCACGCCGAGCGTTTCTCCGTCGACCACCTTGTAGCCGCTCGCACGGCTCTCGTCGCGCAGGGCCACGCCATAGCGGCGGCTCGCGCCCTCCCCGAGCGGTGCGCCGTGCGCCAGGATGTGGACATGGGTGTAGTCCCCTGCCCGACACGCGTCGCCGATCGCCTTGAGGCTGGCCTCCGGCAGCACGGTGAGCTGCTTCTGCACCTCTTGCACTCGCCTGGCTGGATCGTTCCTGATGATGGGCACAAATGGCTCGATCGCGCGCCTCAACGCATCGAGGTGCTGCTGCGCTGGCACCTGCGCCATGCCAGGCGGTGTGGCGAACGCGAAGAGGATACGGTGGTCGCGATTCCAGTTCACGCCGATCGGCTGACTGCGGCGGATCTCCCGCGTGATCACCGTCGGCGTTCGCAGCAGCAGGGGGGCACCCGATCCTGGCAGGTTGTCTGGCGCGATCGCCGCTTCGAACGGCACCATGCCGAGTTCAAGCGCCGAAAGTGCCAGGCGCAGATGCACGAGGTGCGCACCGTCGCGGCCAATGTCGGTCAACGCCGCCTGCAGCCCCGGCACCTCGCCGAGCACGCGGCCCACGGCGGTGCCGAGCGAGACCAGTTCGCTCTCGCTTTGCTCAGCCGAGACTTCGTTGCCGCCGGTGCTGTACCGCAGCCGCGCGAGGCGAGTGATCAGCTCGCGGTGCTCGAAAGGCATCGTCACCGTCTGCGGCGCCCAGGCGCCGCAGAGGGCGATGTAAGGGGTCAGTGGTGAGAGCAGTTGGTTGTGCTCCGGGCCGTTGCGAAGCAGCTCGAGCTTGGTTTCGCGGATGTCGGGCATCAGCGGCGCCCCTGCAGTTGGATTTCGGTGGCCGGCGCACCCTTGCCGTCGCCGAGTATCCAGTTGAGCCGCCCGCTCACGCCCTCATCGGCATCCAGGGCCACCTCGATCTCGCTGGTACGGTCGAGCAGGAGCGGCCGGCCGGCAAAGGTGGCTGCGTCGATCGTTGCCATCTTGCCGTCGTTCAGCATCGCGTAGATCGGCCTGAAGGTCGTGCTGTCCTTCAGCATCGCTTCAGTGAATTGCATCAGGCGGATCCAGGTGCCACTGTTGAAATAAAGACGGCCGCCGCCGAGGTCGATGGCGCGTGCGAGATGGGTGTGGCCGGTGATCACGATGTCCACCGCCGGACCAACGCTCTTCATGACTTCGGTACAGGTCTCGTCGCGATTGTCGAAGGCGAAGGTGGTGTCTCCGCGCAGCCAATCGAGCAATGCACGGCGCAGCGCCTCGTCCGGCTCGATGTTGCGGAGCCAGCCGGTGAGACGGTCGACGATCAACTGGCCCGTTCCAAGCGTGCCTTCGGGCGAGGCCGCGTGGGCGGATCCGTCGAGGCTGGCCTCGGACGCGAGCAGCATGTCGGTGGCGGCCGGCTGTGCCGCGCTGGCATTGCGAAGGTTGGCCCCCAGCAGCTTCTCGAGCGCTTCAGCGGGCGGTACACCGGCCGGCTCGGCAAAGCCCTCGGCCGAGAGGCGCCCTGCAAATTCCGCAGTGCCGGTGCGCTTCTCGCCAATGATTCCCACCAGTTCGCCAAGCTTCTTCACCTGGCTCGGATCGATCGCCATCAGCGTGCCGAGCGCAGCGCTGGTCTCAGGCTTGAGGAGATCGATCCAGGCATAGCGGCGCTTCACGTTGTTCATCACCTCCTTCACCATCTTCGTGCCGGCGTTCGGCCGCCACTCGGTGGGGTCGAACGTCTGGCCGGCATTCAGCCGGCGGGCGACACGCGCGAGATCTTCGTAGCGGTTGTAGTTCCACGGGTCGACCTCGTTGCCATGCACGCAGTAGACCCGGGAGCTGCCGACCATGCAGGTGTAGCCGGCGCCCATGATGGAGAACTCGATGCGGCCGCGCGCGGCGGGGTCGTCGCCTGCGAGGCGCTCGATGACGAGTCGCTGGACCGGCGGGAACGCGATCTCGATGTCGTGGTTGCCGATCACCACAATCAGATGGCGGCGGCTCGTCTGGACGAACGCCGCGAGCGCATCCCAGATTTCCTTGAACGACGGGTCGTCCATGATGCGGCCCACCGTCGTGGCGGCCTGCTCGATCGCAACATAGCCGCCTGTGTCCTCGGCCAGCGTGTCGAACACATCGCCGTTCAGCACCAGCGCCACATTGGCATCCGGCGAGTGGCTTGCCAGACGGCGGACATAGTTGCCGAGACGTGTGGTCTCGCGCAGGATCTGGAAGCCCTGCTTGCCACCCATGTGCAAGTCAGAGATGACGTGAACCACGTCGTAACGCGCCATGTCGCCGAGACTCATGGGGTGCTCCTGGTTTCCAGCCGCGCCCGGACGAGGCGCTTCGGGATGATCGTGAATCTGCAGTGCGCTTGTCAATCGTCCAAGGAGCGCAGTCTCCGCTCACGTGACGCGCGGGCAATACATAGCTCAGGTGTGGATCATCCGCCGATGGCGGCTGCGCGAATCAACATTCGTGGGGATGTGCGGGCGGCGCGGCGGCGCGATATTCGCCGGGAAATTCTGAGGAACGCCACGATGATTCGCTGCCTACTCACCGCCGTGCTGCTGGGTCTTCTCTGTGGCTGTGGCGTGACGCCACAGCAGCGGCAGTCGCTCGATACCTACGTTCAAGCAATGGACCAGGTGCGCACGAGTGCAGACGAGCTACTGACCGACTATGCGAACACGAGCAAGCCGGACGCGAACGCCGCGCCCGATACGCCAACGCAGGACTTCCCCGACGAGCTAAAGCTTCCTGGAGACGACGAGACGCCAACGACCGAGCCCGCCAAGTCCATCGCCAGTTCGCGCCGTGCGCTAGGGGTGCTGCGTGCCTATAACGCGGCTCTGGTTGCGCTGGCCGAGGGCCGTTCCGAAGCCGAGGTGCGCACGCAGATCACGGGCTTCGGAGGCGCATTGCAAAGCCTGGGTTCGCTGTTCGGAGCGTCTGTTCCGGCTTTTGCGCCATTCGCAGGCATCGGCGCCAGTGTCATCAAGATGGCTCAGGACGCCACCAATCGCAAGCAACTGGAACTGGCGGTCGAACAGGGGCGCGAGCCGGTCGCCGTCCTGCTAAAGGAGTTGGAGAACCAGGCCACTGCCATGTACAGGGCCAGCGTGGTGCGAGCAAGTCAGGCGCAGCGCAAGCAGCGCGATGCGATCCGTTCGGTGGCGGAGCGATTCGGGGCCTTCCTGGCGCGCCACGGACCGCCCAAGGACGCCGCGATCGTCGGCGATGCGGCGCGACTGCAGGCCGAACTCGACGAAATCGGGCGCAAGACCCAGACACGGGAGAAGATGCCGGTCCCCTTCAAGTTCGGCGCGGGCAAGCCTCCGCTCGACGCCGCGACATGGGGCGAAGCCGACCTCTTCGCGCAGTCGATCCGTGAGAGTGCACAGAAGTATGCCGACGTCGCTCTGCGTCAGAACGCGTACCACGCACTGCTCGTGCGCTATGTGGCGGCGCTGCGGCATACCAATGCCAGTCTGAAGGCGTTGTCAGCCAGCCTGAGCGCACCGGTGCCCCTGCAAGTGGAGACCGCACAGTTCTTCGGCGCCGCGTTCAGTTTGCGCGATGCCATCGCCGTGTATCGCAACCAGGCGCCGGTGGTACCGGCCCGCTAGTCGCCCTCCCAGGAGATTCTGCTGTGTCCAAATACACCGATGCCATCCAGCAACTCGACCATTCGCTGAACTTCGTTGCGGTCAATAGTCCCGAATGGATCAAGACTAAGGCCTCGATGGCGGCTCTTGACCAAGCCGAGATGGCCGAGGCGACGCGCGATTTTGTGCTTGCGTCACGCCGCCTCGACGATGCAGTCGCCAAATTGCAGGCCGTGGTCGCCGGCATACGGCCCGACCCGGCATCGCATTTCCTTGAGCGCGTCAACAACGCGCTGGGGTCGCTGCTGCCCGTGGCGCGCGGCCTCGACGCGCTGCTCGGCGGAGAGCCCGCCACCGCGTTGCCTGGAATGCAGGCCACGAACCAGGCCACCTTTCCGACGGCCGCCGAGCCGATTGTCCCGCCACTTCGCGAGATCGCGCGAGGCGGCGAGCAGGCGGCGCTCGATGTCGCGCAGATGATCGATGCGATCCTGCGCCGCGAAGGCGGCTTCGTGAATCACGTCAACGACCGAGGTGGTGCGACCAACTTCGGCGTGACGCAGCGCACGCTGGCGGCATGGCGCGGGGCCGCAGTATCGGTGGACGACGTGCGCTCGCTGTCGATCGAAGAAGCGCGGGAGATCTACGCGGCGACCTACTTCAGGCGGCCCAAGATCGACCTGTTGCCGGCCCAGATCCAGCCGCTGATGTTCGATATGTGTATCAACCACGGCCCGGGGACGGCGGTGAAGCTGCTGCAGCAACTGCTGACCGACAATGGCCACCCTTGTTCGATCGACGGCGGCATCGACGCCGAGACGATCGACTGCGCTCAGAAGATGGTGACGGAATTTGATTCGCGCATGGTCAATCTGCTGGTGGACCGACGCGTGGCGCTGTTCGAGCAGATCGTCGCCCGCGACGCCAGCCAGGGCGTCTTCCTGCGCGGATGGTTGAATCGGGCGAATGAATTCCGCCTTGCCTGAACCCGGGGAATGCCGCGTCGTTGAAGCAATCGAGCGGTGCAGCGTACCGTTCGCATTCCTGCACTGAGGATTGAACAATGAACGCACCGAATGGAGGCATCGCCAGACTGAACGTATTCCTCAGTTATCGGAGCGTCGAAGCACGATTCGCTGACATCTTGAAGGAGTGCTTGCGCCGAGATTTCATTGGATTGGTCGAGGTGTTTCTTGCATCGGACACCACAAGTGTTCCGGCCGGAACCCGCTGGCTTTCGGAGGTCATCGAAGCGCTCAAAGCCTCGGACCTCCACCTCATCATATGCAGCCACTATTCCGTTCGTCGTCCATGGATCAATTACGAAGCGGGCGCAGCGGGAGTCCGAGAGGTCCCGATCATTCCGCTATGTCACAGCGGCCTGGTTCCGAATCAGCTTCCGGTCCCGTTGAGCGAAAGTGAGGGTGGCGTTATCACTGACCCGGACACGATACGCAAGCTGTACATCCTCATTGCGAGTCTCCTCAAGTCGTCGGTTCCAGTGGTGGACTACGAGGGATACGCGGAGGAATTCAGGAAGAAAGAAGATCAGTTCTCCGAATTGATGAGAAAGGAGCAACCTGGCGACGTGTCTGAGGACAAGGAGTCGAGCAGTCTGGAGCCAGAATTGATCAAGGACCCGCACGTGCTGTGCGTGACCAGTTCGCAGTTCAGAGAGCTCGGCTACGCAAACCAGTTGCAGATAGTCCTTGATGCGTTTCCGAAGGACATTCGCCACAATGTCGTCTCCAACTCCGCCGACTTCAAGAGAATCCTGCTGGATGATCAGGTCGACATCATTCATATTGCCGCCTTTGTTTGCCCAAGAGGCGGGGATCTGTACTTCAGTCCCGTGGAGCTCCCGCTCGGCAGAAGCAGCTCCGAAGACGTCGATCTCGTAGCGGTGGATGTCTTGGTCGCGTTGCTGAAGAGGTCAAGGACGCGTCTTGTGGTTCTTGGCGGTTCCGCTTCGCTGGTGCTCGCTACGGAACTTCTGCCAGTGACCAATGTCATTGCGGCGCGCGACATGGTAAGCGCAAAGGCGATGGCGAGTTGGGTCGAGACGTTCTATGACAGACTCACGAGGGAGTCCCTCGTGGCGGCAAGCGAGTTGGCCTCGCATGTCAGCCAAGCTCCGATGAAACTCTATGCGCAGCAGCGCGATGCCCCATCGATGACGTTTCGCCTCACGGATGGGATGCAGCCCAAGAATCCAGGCAACTGAGGGTCGGCACGCCTCGGTCGGTTTCGAACCTGGTACCCACTGTCATCCCTGCGCGCCAGGTCGGACTTTCGGCGTAGTCCAATTTAGGGATGCATCGCGCGACGTGATGTGGGATAACACCTTCTGCAGCGCCAGCCTTGGAATCGAGAAGAGAGTCGGCCAAGCGCATCACCTCCGAGGATGGAGGTTGCACACTCGAAATAACAACACGAGGAGCAATCATGGCAAGTCGCCGCCCGGACATCACTTTCGTCATTCCCGGGCAGGCCGATACGGTCGCGCCTTCAACTCAGGAAAAGGTCAGAGCATCAGTCCGAGTCGGCGCCACTCGCGACGGTGCGAAGACGCATCGAACGACCGTGCGGCCTGGCGAGGATGTCGTCGAGTTAGCGATCGCGAACGGTCCCACCCTCGTGCTGAGTCCCGAGGCCGCGCGAGACCTGCTGCGCGCCCAGACCCCCGGCGCCACCCGCAGCGCGATCGACGCGGCCACAAGCGACGAGGTGACGGTGTCCAGTCAGCTCGGATGGCCAGGCTTGGAAGCGGCGAGCACGCGAAGCGCGACCCGAGGCTGGCTGGGCGAGGCGATGCTGAACGGTTTCAGGGTGCTCAGTCCGGCGAAAGATCCTGCCGTCTCGCTCGCGAGCGCCGCGATCACGAAGAAGCTGGACGGCGCGGTCGACGCCGGCCTCTACCAACTGACGGCCGACGCGCTGCCGAAGCGCCTGAAGGATAGCGGTCTGAAGAGGCGAGCCGTCGCCGCGGCAGACGACGGAGGCCCGCTGCTGATCCTGGTGCACGGCACTTTCGTGGACACGATCAGCAGTTTCGGCAAGCTCTGGGACCTGCACCCGCAAGTGGTGCGCGATCTGTTCGGCTTCTATCGTGACCGGGTGTATGCGCTGGATCATCCGACCATGGGCGCGAGCCCGATCGCCAATGCGTTGACGCTCGCCGACGCCCTGCCGCCTGGTGCCCGGCTTCATCTCCTCACGCACTCCCGTGGCGGGCTGGTCGCCGAAGTGCTGGCGCGAGCGTGTGGCGGAAAGCTCGGCGAGGACGAGCGTGCGCTGTTCGCCGACCCGCGCCACGCACAGCACCTGAAGGACGTCGACCTGCTGGTCAAGACCGTTCAAGGCAAGGGGCTGAAGGTCGAACGGGTGGTCCGCGCAGCCTGCCCGGCACGGGGAACGCTGCTGGCGTCTAACCGCCTCGACGCGTATCTCTCCGTGCTCAAATGGGCGCTGGAACTCAGCGGCGTGCCGGTTGCTCCGGAACTGCTCGGCTTCCTGACCGAAGTCGCGCGCCGCCGGGCCGACCCGACCGAACTGCCCGGCCTCGAGGCGATGACGCCCGACAGCCCGGTCGTCGCGTGGCTCAATGCCGGCAGCGAGCCTCTTCCCGGCGAGTTGCGCGTGATTGCAGGAGACCTCGAGGGCGACTCGATCGTCTCTTGGGCCAAGACCCTGCTGTCCGACGCCTTTTATTGGACCGACAACGACCTTGTCGTCCAGACGCGATCGATGTATGGCGGCGGGCAGCGTCGCGTCACCGCGAACGGCGCAGGCGCGACGTTCCTGCTTGATCGGGGTGCCAGGGTCTCGCACTTCAACTATTTCGCCAACGACCGCACGGTAGCGGCCATCTCCAGTGCGCTGATGCGCGACCAGCCGACCGAGTTCGAGGCCATCGGCCCGCTGTCGTGGGCGGGCCAGGACGCCAGCGGCGTTCGTGCTGCCAAGGCAGTGGCCCGGTCGCGCGGAGCCGAGGGCGGCGTCCCGGCAGTCGATCGGCCGGCCGTCTTTGTGCTGCCGGGCATCCTCGGATCCAACCTGAAGCTGGACGGCAAGCGCATCTGGTTGGGCTTTCGCTTCCTGAACGGACTCAAGCGCCTGGCTTGGGACCCGGCCACCGCGTCCAGGGTGGAACCCGACGGGCCCATCGAGGGCACTTACGAGGACCTGATCGATCGCCTGGCCGACACGCACGAAGTGATTCCGTTTGCTTTCGACTGGCGCCGGCCCATCGAAGACGAGGCCCGCCGCCTGGCGGACGCGGTGGATCACGCCCTGATCGCGCGCGCCTCGAGCCGCCAGCCGGTACGGCTGATCGCGCATTCGATGGGTGGGCTGGTCGCGCGCACGATGCAGCTCGAACGTCCCGATACCTGGCAGCGCATGATGGCGCGTGACGGCGCACGCCTGCTGATGCTGGGCACGCCCAACGGCGGTTCTTGGTCGCCCATGCAGACGCTGTCGGGTGACGACACTTTTGGCAACTCGCTGGTCGCCTTCGGCTCGCTGTTCGACAACGGCGGCGCGCGCAAGATGATGGCCGGCATGCCGGGCTTCATCCAGCTGCAGGCTGCGCTGCTCGATCCTGCGCTCGGGCTCGACAAGGCCGCCAGCTGGCAGAAGCTGGCCGACGACGACATGGCGCGCCTGAAGGACCAGGCCGTCTGGCACAACATGGGGCCGCAGCAGACTGTCTACGAGTGGGGCGCACCGCCTCAGGCCGTGCTCGACCAGGCAGTGGACTTGCGCAGGCGGCTGGATGCACAGGCCGCCGCGCTCGGAGCCGACACGCAGAAGATGCTGCTCGTCGTCGGTCACGCCGACTTCACCCCCGCTGGCGTCAGCTTGGGCTCCGAGGGCCTCACCTACGTGAACAGCGTCGACGGCGGTGACGGGCGTGTGGTCTTGTCAAGCGCGCTGCTGCCTGGCGTACGGACCTGGAAGCTGGATGCCGTGCACGGCAAACTGCCGGACGTATCGAGCGCATTCCCCGCCTACGTCGAACTGTTGACGACGGGCGAAACACGCTTGCTCGAAATGCTCGACCCGGCCACCCGGGGTTCGGCGCAGGCGGCCACCGCGTCCACCGCCGCATCGCTTGTGCGCAGCCGGCCGTCGCGCGGACTGCAATCCTCGCGGCCACCTTCCAGCGCGTCGGACTTGTTCGGCCTTGCGGGGAAGGACGGGGAGCATGAGCCGCGTGGGCCCCGCCCCGGCAGTTCGCTGCAGGTGTCGGTCTACAACGGTGACCTGAAGTTCGTGCGCGAACCGCTCATGCTCGGCCACTATCGGTCCATCAAGCTCACCGGCACCGAGGCCGTGGTCGATGGACTGGTGAACAAATCCATGAGCCGGTCGCTGGATGCCGGGCTCTATCCGGACCCGCCTGGATCGCATCAGATCTTCGGCAACTCCCGCGACGACCCGGATGAGTTCGACATGGCGAGGCCCAAGGCGGCCGTCGTCGCCGGGCTGGGCGAGGAAGGAAAGTTGCGTGCCGTCGACCTGGTCCGCACCGTGCGCCAGGCCGTTCTGGCCTATGCGCAACGCGTTGCGGAGCAGGACCCGGAAACCACGCAGTTCGAGATGGCCGTGACGTTGATGGGCAGCGGCGGCACCGGCATCTCGGCGGGCATGGCGGCGCAACAGATCGCCCAAGGGGCTCTCGAGGCCAACCTGCGCCTGCAGGACAGCCGCTGGCCATCCTTGGGCCACTTGAGATTCGTGGAGTTGTACCTCGAACGCGCGGGAGACGCCTGGCGAGCGCTCCAACTCCAGGAGGCCGCCGCACCGAATCGCCTCAAGCTGGTGGGCATGGTGCAGATCGGACCCGGTGCGCTGAGGCGCTCGCTCGACTCGAGCTATCGCGGCGCAGCCTACGACTTCATCAGTGCGCTGGCCAGCCAGGCCAAGGGCGAGCCGCCCTGCATCGCCTACACGCTGGACACCAAGCGCGCGCGCACCGAAGTGCGCGCGCAACACGCGCAAAGTTCGCTGCTGCGTGAGCTGGTACAGAAAGCATCGAACGACGCCAACCAGGATCCCCAGATTGGCCGCACGCTCTTCAACCTGCTGATCCCGGTCGAGATGGAGCCCTTTCTTGCCGGCACCGGCGAGATGGTGATCGAAGTCAATCCGGGCACGGCGGTAATCCCGTGGGAACTGCTCGACACCAATCCCGACGCGCAGTCCGGCGACAAGCGGCCCTGGTCGATCCGTTGCAAGTTGCTGCGCAAACTGCGCCTCGAGGACTTCCGCGGCGCTGTGACCGATGCGAGCGTCGAGGACAGCGTCCTGGTCATCGGCGAGCCGAAGTGCGATCCGCAGTTCTACCCGCCCCTGCCCGGGGCCCGGGCCGAAGCCAAGGCCGTGGCGGCCCGGCTCGCCGACCCGGTCACCGGTCTCGGTTCCGAGCGGGTGCGTGCGCTGCTCAGTGGACAGGACAACGCGAAGGCGATCATCAACGCCCTCTTCGAGCGCCCTTACCGAATTGTCCATGTGGCGGGCCACGGCTCCCAGAAGGGCGGCGTCGTGTTGTCCGGCACGGACACCTACCTCGGTGCCGACGAAGTGCGTTCGATGCGCACCGTGCCTGAACTGGTGTTCCTCAACTGCTGCCATCTGGCGGGGCGCGATGCGGCCACCGTGCTCGAGCCCTACGACCGGGCCAAGTTCGCGGCGAACATCGCCGAGGAACTGATCCGCGTCGGCGTGCGCTGCGTCATCGCCGCGGGCTGGGCCGTCGAGGACGGGCCCGCGGAGAAATTCGCCACCACCTTCTATGCGGCCCTCCTGGGGGGCGCCCGCTTCATCGAGGCGGTATCAGAGGCGCGCACCGCCGCGTGGCGCGAGAACCCGCGCGGCAATACCTGGGCGGCGTACCAATGCTATGGCGACCCTGAATGGGCCTGGCGCCGTCAGGCCGCGGACGGGCAGAAGCCCACCTCGTCAATCGGCGATCCCTTCGCTTCCGTGGCTTCGCCGATATCGCTTCAGCTGGCGCTGGAGAACCTGGCGATCGGCAGCGAATACGACACCACAAGGCGCCAGTCGCAACTCGACAAGGTGCGGTATCTCGAATCGCGCTTTGCGGCCATGTGGGGCGGCATGGGGGCGATCGCGGAGGTCTTCGGCCTGGCCTATGCCAGCGTGAGCGAGGTCGACAAGGCCATCGAGTGGTATCGCGTTGCGGTGGATGCCGCTGACGGCAGCGCGTCGTTCAAGGTCGCCGAGCAACTTGGAAACCTGCTGGCCCGGCGCGCCGAAGGCGCCAGCGACCCAGATCTTGCCGCGGTCGATTTCTCAGAGGGCATCGAGCGGCTCGAACGAGTCGTCGCGCTGAAGTCGACCGCTGAGCGCCAGAGTCTGCTCGGCTCCGCGCAGAAGCGGCTCTCGATGGCCGCATCGCGGGCAAAGCGCACTGCTGAAGCCAGAGAGGCCCTGGCCGCGGCGATCGTTCACTACCGGGAAGCCGAGGAGATCATCCTGAAGAGCGGCGGCGACAACCTGTTCTATCCGGCGATGAACCGCATCGCTTGCGAGCTGCGCCATGCCTTCCTGGAAAAAGCGCCACTGACGCTCGACCGGGAGCGCGTCAACGAGGTACGCAAGTCCCTGCAGAAGGCCGCGATGCAGGCGCCCGACTTCTGGAGCGTCGTCGGCCTGACCGAGCTGGGCCTGATCGAGACGGTGGCGGCCGGCAAGCTGGCCGCGAATGCGACAAGCCTGATTGGCAAGTTCAGCGAGCACAAGGCCAGGGTGCCTTCGACGAGCAAATGGGACTCGGTCTACAAGGAAACTCTGTTCATACTCGAGCCTTACCTGGCCGAAGCTGCCCCCATCGAAAGGCGGGCCGCGGAGGAGGTGTTGAAGACTTTGAAGACGATGACAACGCCAAGATGACGCGTGGCCGGAAGCGAACGCGCGACCACGCCAGGCCGTCCATGACTTCTCAGAAGGAGAGCGCCCCGTGCCTACCTTTGTCAGCCACAGCTTCAAGGACGAAGCAGTCTACTCCGCGCTTCGTCTCGCCCTGGACGCCGCTGGGATTGCGCGATGGGATCCTGAGTCCATGGCGTTGGGTGACTCCCTCTCCGGCCAGCTGCAGTCGGCAATCCGTTCTTGCGAGGTCTGCGTATTCATCGCTACCCGCAGGTCGATCGAGTCACCGTGGTGCCTAGCTGAACTTGGCGCGTTCTGGGGCTCTGGCAAGAAGGTCCTCATGTTCATGGCGGATCCCGACCTCTCGGAAGCGTCTTTGCCGCCTCAGTTCAACGGCACGCTGCGTGCAGACACTGCCCCAAAGCTGATCGATTCCGTTCGAAGAGCGACGACTGAGTATGCAAGCAAGGCGCGCAGAACCGAGAACGTGTTCTACCCTACTTCGGGAGAGTATGGAAACGAGAAGGAATGGGCGCTGTTGCTAGACGACACGGAGCAAAGGTTTGATGTATGCGGCGTCGCCCTCGGGGTATGGCGAAAGACAAACTCTTTCCGTTCTAGAGTCATTGCAAAGGCGTCCGAGGGATGCCAAGTGAGATTTCTCTTGATGCACCCAGAAAACTCACTACTTCGCGGCTTGCTCTACAACGAGAGGACTCTCGATTCAGTGGTGCACGATATCAACGAAAGCCTCGAGTACTACGCCGAGCTGGCATCGATCAATCCGAACATTCAATTGCGACAAATTCGAGTGGGCATGCCTCACTTCTTCCTTACGCGTTCGGACCGCTTTGCGGTCATTACACAGTATCTCAACTCATCCACCTGGGGTAGCGGGCCGACATGGAAGTGCGAAATCGGATCGCCACTGTGCGAGGTTGCAGCAACGGAGTTTGAGCATCTTTGGAATGCGGGTGGAGACAAGGCCTGACCTCCAGACTGCCTCTACGTTCCTTGACAAGCCCCCAGGGGTTCAGAAAAAGTGGGCGCGCCGAGGCCGGGCGGTCAGGCTCGACGGCTCCATAGTCCATGTTGCGTATTCCCATCCCCGGGTGATTTCCATACCATGTCGCACGCACAACCTGCCGCAGGCGCCGTGGACTACTTTCACCCCTCGAAGCCCCATCGTTGTGCGGACGGTGCGGTGCCCAATTGGACGGCGCTCAATCTGATCGGCGAATCGCCCGCGTTTCGCGAGGTACTCAAACAGTTGCAGCGATGGGCGGCAGTCGACGCAACCGTGCTCTTGTGCGGCGAGACGGGCACCGGCAAGGAACTGGCGGCGCGGGCGGTGCACTACTGCAGCAAGCGCGGCGCGGGGCCGTTCGTGCCGGTCAATTGCGGTGCCATTCCAGACAATCTGGTCGAATCGGAATTGTTCGGACACGCCAAGGGAGCGTTCACCGATGCCAAGGCCGAGAGCCGCGGCCTGGCGGGCCAAGCCGAAGGCGGCACGCTGTTCCTCGATGAGATCGATTCGCTGAGTCCCAGGGCCCAGGCGGCGATCTTGCGCTTCGTGCAGGACCATACCTATCGACCAGTCGGCGGTTCGCGCTTCCAACACGGTGACGTGCGACTGATCGCCGCGACGAATGCCGACCTCGCGACGATGACCAGCACGGGGCGGTTCCGTCGTGATCTGCTGTTTCGTCTCGACTTGCTGACGCTGAGGCTGCCGCCGCTGCGCGAACGTTCGGGTGACGCGTTGCTGCTGGCCGAGACGTTTGTGAGGCGCCTTGGCGCGCAGTACCGTATGCCCGGGCGCGAACTCAGTGCGGCGAGCCGATCATCGCTGCAGAGCCCGCACCCGTGGGCGGGCAACGTGCGCGAACTGGAGCATCACGTGCATCGGTGTTTCCTGATGTGCGAGGGACCCTTCATCGATCTGGACCTTAGCGGGGCGTCCGGAGGGCACCCTGCAGCGCAGGGCAACGATGCAAGCGCTGGCGTTTCCTTCGCGGCAGCCAAGGCCCGGGCCATCGCCGAATTCGAGCGCAGCTATGTGCGGGACATGCTCACGCAGACTCATGGCAATGTCAGCGAAGCCGCGCGACTTGCCGGCAAGGAACGCAGCCGCTTTGGTCGGCTGATCAAGAAGCACAACCTGCAACGCGCAGCTTTTGGCGAAGCTGGCGAAATCCCCTTCTCCGAACTGACACCCCACTGAGGCGGATCGGGCGCAGGTGCGGCCGCGGCGCCACAGTCGCCAGCCCACTCGACGGGCTGTCCCGCGGTCCTGGCCTGGGGCGAAACCGCCCTGCCGCATGGCGTGGGTCTTCTCGCAAGTCGTTGATCTGCATGGCTTTCCTTGAACACGCCAATCTGGAACGGTCTATGCAAACAGCTGCTTCGCACAACAAACGCACGAGGCAGCGATGGGCACGTTACAGCGGTCTCCGTCGGTCGATCAGGCGGCGCATTGGATTCGCCGGTACTTGTGTGACCACCCCAAGGCCGCGGACACGGCAGAGGGAATTCAGCGCTGGTGGCTCGCACCGAACTTCGGCGAGGTGGCCCTGGTCATTGTGGAGGGGGCTCTGACAGAACTTGAAAGGGAGGGCGTGGTGCAGATCTTGGATCCGCTGGCATTGAATCCGACCTACGGCCACGGCTCGGTGTCGGCCTGCGGCACTTAGGCAGATGGCCAACTACCTCGCAATCGCCGCCATTGCCAGGACGCTGCTGCGCCTGATCGAGGAACAGTGCCCGCGCGACGAGTTCACGTCGACTCCGACGTTCCAGCTCTATCAAAGCCATGACTTCGGCACGACGCTGGTCGGCGAAGGCTTCTCACTCATGCTCTATCGCGTCACCGTCAATGCGGCGCGCAACCAGACGCCACGCCGCGGGCCGGATGGCGTCTTGCGCCGCCCCGCGCTGCCGCTCGACCTGCACTTCCTGCTGACGCCTTGGGCGAGCGAAGCCGAGCGACAGTTGCGTCTGCTCGGATGGGGCATGCGCTTCGTCGAGGACAACGCCAGCATTCCCGCCAACGTCCTGAACCATTCGCTGACGCGGCGCGAACGCCCCGCCTTCGATCCCGATGAATCTGTGGAACTGTTCTGCGATCCGCCGAACCTGGCCGATTACCTCGGTCTGTGGGACAAGTACAAGACGCGCTGGCAGACCTCTGTGCCCTATGTCGCCCGCATGGTGCCGATTGAATCCGATCTGACGATGCGAGACGAGGAACTCGTGCGCACGCGCGACATGCGCTACGGCACCGAAGCGAGCACATGATGATGCGCACCCTTCGCCCTGGCTTCGATCGCAACGTGCTCGCCGCGCCCTTCGGCGTGATGTTTCGCGATCGACTCGATCACCGTGTCGTTTCGGCCGGGCTGGAAGTGCGCCTGAGCGATCCGCAGCGACCCGGCGGCAGTGCGCAACATCTCACGGCGAACGCCCACGGTGTGTTTGTCGCGCACAAGGTGCGCGGCATGCGGTCCCTCGATGAAGCCGCCGTGCCGGTGTCGCCCGCGACCACCCGGCGCTTCGACCTCCATGTGACGGACCCGCTCGGACGCTATCTTCCGCTGCGCCTGCCGGCCGACTTGCCCAGCGACGGCTTGTTCGAACCCGCCTGCCTGACACAGTCGCCTGGTGCCGCCTCGCCGCACGTTCCGCTCTACAGCGCCGCCGCGCGTAATGTCTCCGCCGGCTACGGCGTGGTGCGCGCGGACTTGCGGCTGGCATCGGATCCCGATGTCGGCGCGGCCTGGGCGCGACTCGAACTCTGGCTCGACAGCATGCTCATTGGCGAAGGTGTGGCCGACCAGCGTGGATGTGCGCTGCTGCTGTGCCCCTTGCCCACGCTGCTCGACCCACCCTTGCGCACCTCGCCGCCTGGGCTGCCGATTGCGCGCAGCAGTTGGGAGGTCAGCTTGCGGGCCTTTTGGGATGAGGCAGTGGCCCGGGACGTGGTACCTGACCTTTGCGAACTGAAGCAAATGCCCGACGTCCCGCTGCTGCGTGGCGTGTCACCCGCCACGCCGCTTGGTTTGTCACTGCTCGTGGCCGGTTCGCCGCTGGTCGTGCGCAGTGACGGATCGTCTTTTGTTTTCGTGGGTGCCTGACGGGCGCCGAACCAACCACAAGGAGAGCGTCCATGCCCGAGTACCTCGCACCCGGTGTGTTCGTGGAAGAGACATCCTTCCGGTCGAAATCGATTGAAGGGGTGTCGACCACGACCACCGGTCTCATCGGCCCAGCACGCCGCGGACCGATTCATCTCGAGCCCGACATCATCACTAGCCTCGGCGAGTTCGAGGAGATCTACGGGGATGGCAATGACCTGGAGTTCGCCGGTCCCAGCACCATGCACAACTACCTGTGGCATGGCGTGCGCGCGTTCTTCTCCAACGGCGGCAAGCGCCTCTACATCTCACGGGTGTTCAAGCCTTTGACGGCCCGCGGCTCTGGTGTCAAGCGCTATGAGCCGATCGACCCTCAATCCGAGAAGCGCGCTGCCGTCGATGTAGGCAGCGCCGCCACACCGCTGTTCCAGGACGGGCACGCGCGCGCCATCGCCCTGCTTCAACTCGGTCTGGTGGTGCGTGCTCGACATCCCGGCGCCGTGGGGAACTGGCGCGTGCGCTTCACTTTGAAGGCGGCCGGGAACATCCTGGGCGTCAGCACCGACCCGATCACGCGCTCGCAGCGCACCACGGTCGGTTCGCTGCGCGATCTCGACGTGGTCTGGGTGAGCGACCGGGTCAGTCCACTCGACGACGACCTCGGTCGCTTTTATCTCGCCCATTGGGACGAGGATGAAGCCGTCTGGCATTTCGAGGCGATTCCCGTCGAGTCGCCCGCGCCTCGCATGGAGCTCGACGACCTGTTCCCGGCGCCTGATCTGTCCCAAGGTGATGCGATACGCGTCGTCACCCTGAGTGTGACGCTGCAGTCGCGCGACGGAACCCGCGACCTGGGCACCTGGGCCGACCTTCCGCTCGACCCCGGACACCGCTCGGGCCTGAGTGGCGATTCGGTGTTCGATCGCTTCGCCACAACGCCGCGGTCGGCCGCCGACGCGATCCGGCTGCCGCTGGTCATTGCGCACGATGCCTCCAGCGTTGCGGGCGCGGCCGATGTGATGGACCTGCTGTTCGATGGCAAGGCGCTCGAACTGCTGCAACCGAGCGGCGACGAGCACCTTCGCGGCATCTCCGTTGGCGACAAGCTGACGATGGGGGTCTACAACGAGGTGCTGCTCGAAGGCGGCAACGATGGCGGGCGGCCCGATGCCGGCGACTACGAGGGCGAGGCCTTTTTCACCAAGAACTATGCATTGGGCCTGCGCCAGTTCGAGGACATCGAAGACATCTCCATCGTCGCTGCGCCCGGGTCGACCTGGGATTACGCCAACTACGGCGTCGACGCCGATGCGATCCATGGCCTGCTGATCCGCCACTGCGAGTACATGCGCTATCGCATCGCCGTGCTCGACAGTGCACAGCAACAGTCGATCGCCGAAGTGCGCACCATGCGCGCGCGTCTCGACTCCAAGTACGCCGCGTTGTACTACCCGTGGGTCACGGTGCTCGACCCGATCACCCGCAAGGAGATCGACCTGCCGCCCAGCGGCTTCGTCGCCGGGATCTATGCGCGCAACGACATCGAACGCGCTGTCTACAAGGCGCCGGCCAACGAGGTTGTGACACTGGCGCTCGGCTTTGAGACGCTCCTCAACAAGGCACAGCAGGAAGTTCTCAACCCCGAGGGGATCAACTGCTTTCGCTTCTTCGAGGGTCGCGGCATGCGCCTGTGGGGCGCGCGCCTGATCAGCTCCGACCCGGAGTGGAAGTACGTCAATCTGCGCCGCTACTTCGCCTACCTCGAACGCTCGATCGACAAGAGCACGCAGTGGGCCGTGTTCGAGCCCAATGGCGAGCAGCTGTGGGCCAACCTGCGCCGCACGGTCGAGGACTTCCTTCTGAACGAATGGCAAGGCGGCGCCTTGCTCGGCGAGAAGCCGGAGAAGGCCTTCTTCGTGCGCTGCGACCGCTCGACCATGACGCAGAACGACCTCGACAACGGCCGCCTGATCTGCCTGATCGGCGTCGCACCGCTCAAGCCGGCCGAATTCGTGATCTTCCGCATCGGCCAGTGGACGGCCGACCGCAAGGTCTGATCCCAAGGAGACAACGCGATGGCCACATTCAGAGACCGCCCGTATGTGCAGTTCAACTTTCTCGTTGACCTGGGGTCCGGCACGACCGAAGGCGCGGAGGCCGGCTTCCAGGAAGTAAGCGGCGTCGGCATGGAGGTGACTGTTTCCGAATACCGCAACGGCAACAGCCGGGAAAACAGCGTCATGAAGATCACCGGGCTCAACAAGTCCACCGACGTCACGCTCAAGCGCGGCGTGATCGGTTCGCTCACGCTCTACAACTGGCTCAATCAGATCCGAAACGGCGACCAGAACGCGCTGCGCACCGTCACCGTGCAACTGCAGAACGAGGACCACACGCAGATCGTGCAGACTTGGAAACTGCTTCGCGCCCGCATCATCAAGCACACCAGCGGCCCGTTCAACGCCAAGGGCACCGACGTCGCGATGGAAGAGCTCGTCCTGGCCTACGAGCGCCTCGAGATGGAGTGATTGCGCGATGAGCCTGAATCCCCCTTCGCCGCGACGCCTGCCCGGCGTGCGTTTCGAGGTGCCCCCCCGGGCACCCGACGATGTGTTGCCGCGCATGGACATCGCCTTCTTCGTCGGTTTCGCGGCCAGCGGGCCGCTGACGGCGGCGGTGGCGGTCGAGAGTCTGGTGGAATTCGAAACCGTGTTCGGCCCCGGTCTGGTCCTGGCACGCGATGCGGCCAGCGGCTTGCCTGTGCAAGGGCTGCTGCATCCTGCGGTGCGCGGCTTCTTCAGCCAGGGCGGTCGCCGCTGCTGGGTGCTGCGGGTCGCAGGTGCGGGCGCGCGCACCAGCCGGTTTGCCTTGCCCTCTCTGCTCTGCGCACGACGCAATGCGCAGGGCGACCGCTGGCATCTTGCGCCAGCCACGCTGGTTGCACGCAGCCCGGGCAGCGGTGCAGATGGCGTGCAGGTCGCCGCGCGCGTGAGCGGGATGCTTCTGCGCGCCCGCATCCTGGAGCGTGACAGCGAACACATCACGCTGCAAAGCGGTGCCATGCCTGCCCTGACTCCGCGTACCGGGGACGTGGTCCGCCTGGCGCTCGATGACGTGCGCGTGCATGCCCTTGTTGTCGAGGTGACTGCGTTGGATGCCGACGACGCAGGCCTGGCGGCGCTGCGCATCGTCCTCGCCGGGCTGGTCGCGTTGCAACCAATGCAGGCAACGTCGCCGGCGCGCCTGCCGAGCGGCATCTGCCTGGCCGAGTTCGACGATTTCAGCCGCGCGCCAACTATGACCACCGTGGTGCATGGCGAATGGCTGGACGACGGCCGCCTTGCCGTGCGGGCCAGGGTTGCGGCGCAGCGCTTGCCGCAACGTGGCGAAGTAGTGGGGCTGGCCTTCGGCAGTGGCGCCGTCGATGCATGGATGGCGCTCGACGAAGTCGAGCTCACCGAGGCCGTCGGCCTCGACGGCCAGATCGAAGCGGCACTCGCGGGCTCGCCTTGGCAGGAGGCGGACGCGGCATGGCGCCTTGACGTCGAAGCCTGGCGCACCAGCGGCCGCGAGCACGCGGTGCAACTGCTGCGGTTGGATTTGCAGGCGCGCACGGCGCCCAATGTCCACATCGCGCTCGACGGCCTGTCGATGGGCAGCCATGCAGAAGTCCGCAACGCAGGGCAAAGTGTGTTCGATCTGCCCGACGACGAGGGTGTCTTTGCGCGCGACACATCGCTGTCCGACCCAGGGCCCGCGGCGCAGCAACTCGCGCAACGCGATGCGCTGGGGCGCTTGCGCAGTCGCTTTCCGCTCGCCTCCGATCGGCCGAGCGGCGAATGCATGCTGCTCCCCTTGGACGAGCTGGACGATTTCGATGCGCAACTCGGTGCCTTGCGCGATCCGCTTGGCGCGCTTGAGCGAGACGGCCTCACACGGTTCGGCTGGACGCTGTTCGCCGAGGCCACGCTCGCAAACTACAGCTGCGACCTGCTGGCGGAACGGGCCGAGGCCTTGCGCATTGCGGGGCGCGTGCCGCTTCCCTTGCGCGGCATGCATGCGGCCTTCGGCGGCAATCCGCCGGTGTTCGTCGACGAGCCCACGCTGCTCGCTGTGCCCGACGCGGTGCATGCGGGCTGGCGCCCCATCGACCAACCGGCGTCGGCATGGACGCAACTGGATGCGCTGCCTGAGTTGCCGGACCCCTGCGCCGACGAGGCCTTCAGGGATTGCGCTGCGTCGCCTTTGCCCCGTCCCCGTTTTGTCCGGGGTGCCGATCCCCTTGCCGATGGCAGTTTCACCCTGTATTGGACGCAGGCGATCGACGGGGCGCAGTACGAGCTGCAGGAGTCTCTGGAGGCCGGCTTCGGTGCAGCCGTGCCCGTCTACGACGGGCACGCCACGCGCCACGACGTGACCGGCCGCAGGTCGGGTGAGGCTTACTACCGGGTGCGGGCCCGACTCGGCCGGCGCATTAGCCCGTGGTCGGCGCCGGTGAAGATTGAGATCGGCACTTATGGTTATGAGACCGTGCCCTGGCAGCAGGGCGAACTGCTGGCCATCCACCGGCTGATGCTGCGCACTGCGGCTGGCCGAGGCGACATGCTGGCGCTCCTGGCTGCACCCGCGCACTTCGATGTGTTCCAGGCTGCGCAATACGCAGCGACACTGCGCTCGACCCGCAGCGAAGCGAGCGACGCCGCAGGCCCGGGCGCCATCGGCGACGGAGAGACGCGCGCACTGTCGCACGGCGCGCTCCATCACCCCTGGCTCATGCTCCGCCGCGACGAGAACGTCATCTGGTTTCCGCCTGACGGCTCGATGTGCGGCCAGTTGGCTGCCGGCGCGCTGGAGCGCGGCGCGTGGATCGCGGTGGCGAACCAGCCGCTGCGCGATGTCGTGGCGCTTGACGCGGTTGGCATGCGGCCCACGCTGCAGCAGCGCCAGCAGATGCTGGATGCCCAGGTCAACCTGCTGCGCAGCGCACCGATCGGCTTCGTGAGCTCGACTGCCGACACGCTGACGCCCGATGCCGAATGGCGACCGATCAATGTCCGGCGCCTGATGTGCCTGTTGCGACGTCTCGCCCTGCGCCACGGCCTCACCTACGTGTTCGAGCCGAATGGCGACATCCTGCGCCGAACCGTGGAGCGCGGCTTCAAAGCCGTGCTGGACGACCTGTTCCGACGCGGCGCCTTTGCCGGCGCACGCGCGGAGACGGCCTACCGTGTGAACGTGAGCGACGAGGTCAACTCGCCGCATCGGCGCGACGCCGGCCAGTTCTGGATCGAACTGAAGGTGGCTCCCGCGCTGCCGATGAGCTTCCTGACAGTGCGCCTGTCACGCAGCGGCGAGCGCGTGTTGTCGAGAGAAAGTCACTGAAATGGCTGCCGTTCCCTTCAGCGCCTTCAACTTCTCGGTCGAGATCGTGCCCGACGGCGCATCGGCCCCGCTTGTCAGCGCGGCCTTTGCGGAGTGCGACGGCCTCGAGATGACGATGGAGTTCAAGACCATCCGCGTGGGCGGCAGCAACGATCGCCAGGTCCGCCTGGCCGGCCCAGCGGCCTTTGGCCAGCTCACCCTGAAGCGCGGCATGACCGAGCGGAGCTTCGAACTGTGGAAGTGGATGAACGACTGCATTGCCGACCCGGGCCTGCGCGCCCAGGCCGAGGTGGTGCTCTTCGCCGCCGACGGCGTGTCCGAGCGCGCGCGCGTGGTGCTGCAGCGTTGCATGCCCGTCAAGCTCAAGGCACCCGCACTCAACGCCAAGGACGGCGCGATCGCGGTCGAGGAACTGCAGATTGCCTACGAACGCTTCACCGTCGAGCCTGGACGATAAGGATGCACGCCATGCCAGAACAAGACCCCGGAAGAGCGCATCTGGTCGAACTCGACGAGGATCTCAACAGAGACCTCGACGGGGGCAAGGTGGTGGCGGTTCAGTTCAACCCCGAGTCGCTCAAACTCAGTTTCGCCAACCAGATCCAGAACAACGCCACCAGCAATACGGGTGGCACTGCGGCCGGCAAGGGTGGCGCGCCCGACCAGTCTTCCGGCACTCAGGGGCGCCAGTTCATCGGCGCCGGCACCACCAAGCTCTCGGTGCAACTCTGGTTCGATGCCACGCAGGGTGGCGCAGGCAGCGGCCGTGTCGACGATGTGCGGCGCCTCACGCAGCAGGTCATCTACTTCATCAAGGGCAAGCCGTCCAGGAACGACAAGTCGAAATTCCTGCCGCCCGGCGTGCGCTTCACCTGGGGCTCGTTCAACTTCAAGGGGCTGATCGACGGCATCGAGGAGACCATCGAGTTCTTTTCGCCGGAGGGCAAGCCACTGCGCGCCACGATCTCGATGTCGCTCTCGCAGCAGACCATCCTGATCTCCGATTTCGGCAGCGCCTCACCCATTGCCGGGCGGCCGCGTGCACCCGGTACCACGCCCATGACCCCGGCCGCCGCCGGCAGCACGCTGCAAGGCCTGGCTGCCGGGGCGGTGGGTGTCGGCGTCGATTGGCAAGGCATCGCCACGGCCAACGGCATCGACAACCCGCGCCAACTCGTGCCGGGTCAGTTGCTGAACCTCTCGGTCTCGGCATCGGCTCCGCGAATCCGGTTCTGATGAGGTCATCGTGGCTGTTGTCATCAACGAATTCGAAGTGGTCGACGCGGCGCCCGCTGCGGCCCGCGGCCAGGACGACGGCGCGGCCGCATCGCCGTCGACGCCGATGCTTCCGCCGCGCGAAGACCTGCTCCGCCTGATGGCCGAATGCGCCGAGCAGCAATTGCGGCGCTTTGCCCACTGAGCACGGCATGGACGACGCACGCAGCGCCATCGCCTCCGCCCGCCCCGGCTTCGACGTGGCCGGCACGGCCGAGCCGCGGCTCGACGCGGCTTTGATACGGCTGGTGTGCACCGAGAACGAAGCCGGCCTTTCGCATTGCGAGGCCGAGTTCAGCAACTGGGGCGACCATCAGGGCGCGACCGGCTTCACCTGGTTCGATCGCGCCACGCTGGAGTTCGGGCGCGACTTCGCCGTGCGCATCGGCAGCGCGACGGTGTTCGAAGGTCGCGTGATGGCGATCGAAGGCCGATTCCCGGCGATGGCACCGCCGACCGTGGTGATCCGTGCCGAAGACCGTCTGCAGGACCTGCGCATGACGCGCCGCACGCGCGCCTTCGAGCGCGTTTCCGATGCCGATATCGTGCGCAGGATCGCGAGCGATCACGGGCTGACCGCCGAGACCGACCTCGCCGGTCCGGCCAGCACGATCGTGACGCAGATCAACCAGAGCGACCTCGCGTTCCTGCGTACCCGGGCGTTGCTTGCCGATGCCGATGTATGGCTGGAGGCCAAGACCTTGCATGTGCCGCAACGCGCGTCGCGTACGGACGCCGGCCTGGAACTCGTGCATGGTGCGCGGCTTCGGCACTTCGAGGTCGCCGCCGATCTGGCCCACCAGCGGACGGCGGTGGTTTGCGGCGGATGGGACGTGGGCGCCAAGACGGCGATTGCCGCGCAGGCCACTGACAGCGCCATCGCCGGTGAGACGAGCACCGGCATCAGCGGTCCTGCCGTGCTGAAGCAGGTGCTGGGCGAGCGCAAGGACACAGTGGCGCACTGCGTACCTCTCGACGAAGTGGCTGCACGCGGCATTGCCGAGGCGCATCTGCGCAGCATGGCGCGGCGCTTCGTGCGCGGGCGCGGCGTGGCCGATGCCGATGCCCGCCTGCATGTCGGACGGCACGTCAAGCTCAGCGGCCTCGGCGCGCTGTTTTCCGGCAACTATGGCGTGGTCGAGACCTGTCACCGCTTCGATGCGGCGGTCGGGCTGCGGACCGAATTCGTGGTTGAGCGTCCCTGGATAGGGTCATGACGTCCATCGCCAGGCTTGCCCACTTCGCGTGGCCGTCCACCCCCTTGCCGGGCGGAGCGATGGGGCGCGAGGGTCGTCGGTCGATGCCCGCTGGGGGACTGAAATGATTGTCAGCGAGCCTGCGATGCTGGAAGCGCTGCTGGACGCGCGCACGGTGGAGGGCTGGGGCGGCCTGTGGCACGGCGTATTCCCTGCGCTGGTGGTCGATATCAAGGACCCCGACGCACAGGGCCGGGTGAAGGTGCGGCTGCCGTGGTCGCCGGACGGCAGCGGCGCGACCTGCGAACTGTGGGCCCGGCTCGCCACCATGATGGGGGGCAACAACCGCGGCAGCTGGTTCATCCCCGACGTGGACGACGAGGTGCTCGTGGCCTGCGAGGCCGGGCATGCGTTCCGGCTCTATGTCATCGGTGCGCTGTGGAACGGCAAGGACAAGCCGCCCGAATCGATGGACGGCAGCGGGAGGAACAACAGGAAGATCATCCGCTCGCGCAACGGCGTGAAGGTCACCCTCGACGATCAGGATGGCAAGGAGCAGCTCATCCTCGAGACGCCCGGCGGCCAGAAGGTCACGCTCAAGGACGGCCCCGGCGCCGTGCAGATCGAGGACAGCAACGGCAACTCGGTCAAGCTCGAATCCGCCGGCATCACGATCGTGGCCTCGGCCAAGGTCACGGTGCAGGCAAGCCAGGTGAATGTGTCGGCCAGCCTGGTCCAGGTGGACGCCGGCATGTCGACTTTCTCGGGCGTGGTGAAGGCAGACACGGTGATCTGCAACAGCATCATCAGCGCGTCATACACGCCCGGGGCGGGCAACATCTGGTGAGGGCGCGATGACCGACATGAACCACGATCTCGCCTGGACTGCGCCGCAGCCCTTCTGGACCGATGCGTCAGGCGCCGTCCAGCCTGGCAACGCACTGCTCCGGCCGCAGATTCTGCGCTTCACCAACGACGAGTTCATCAACGAGATGCTCGCGACGCTGGCGCACGACCCGGCATCGCTGACCCGCTTTGCAGCGATGGAAGAGACCTGGCGCGGACCCGGCGCCGCACCGGCCGTCGATCCGCAACGCTGGCTGCAGCGCACGCCGGCGCGCTTTCTCGGAGCGCAGCGCAAGAACCTCCTGCGCCGCCGAGGTCTCCTGCAGCCCGATGCGACAGCCCAGGTCGCGCCCACTGCGGCGGCAACCACGACGCTCAAGCTCTACCAGCCCGCGCACATGCGCCACTACCTGGTCGGCGGCTCGCTCGTGTGCCGCACGCCCGGCTTGCCGGACCGCCAGATCGACCCTGCGCGGCACAAGGTGTCGTTCGTCCTGCGCCGACTGATGCCGCGCACGCCCGGCGCCAAGGACCAGCCGCTGCCCGACCCGCTGCAGAGCGCGCTTTGGGACGAATACGCCTTCGTTCTCAAGGGCAAGGCCGGCGTATGGCGGCGCGTGGCGGCGGCCAACCACGAGAGCGATGCCGCGGTGCTGTCGCCGGCCGAGGAACGGCTCTCACTCTTTCCTGCCATCTACGCGCAGGACGATGGCCATGGCCGGCGCCTCTACATTGGCAGCGTGCCGGTCGGACGGCGCGAGGCCTACCAGGGCGCCGCAGCAGACAACGGCGCTGCTTCCAGCGACGGCTCGAACGATGCGAATGCGATGGACCCGCGGCTCGTGCTGTTCCACACCCAGGTACTCGGACCGTGGAAGGCGCTTGTGAATGGCGTGATGCTCAACGGGCTGCCCGGGGATCCGATCGATGGCAAGGATGCACTCGAGCGGGCCCGCATCCCGGCAGTGTTCGTCAAGAAAAACGACACCGAGTACGACACCGGCAATCCCGACCCCCATACCTTGCGCACCATGCGCAGCGCGCTGCAAACCTCGTCGTGGTATTTGCTGCTCGACCTCCATCACTTCCTGAAAGAGCAGCTTGGCATGGACCTGCAGACGATCAGCGCAGCGCCGGCGGGTCCTGTCGGGGCGCTCTACGCGGCGCTGAATTCGGCCGCGATGCCCTCCGCGCTGGCGGACGGAAAGGGCAACCTGCTGGAGCCCGGCGGCGACTACAGCGCTTCGCAAATCGAGTCCAACCTCATTGCGGCGTTGCGTCGCATCGTGCCCTTCGAAGCCGCGCTCGAAAAGGCCACCGGCACCTTCACGATCCGCAGGCCAGACCAGACGATTCCCGATGCCGCCGTGACCGCCGGCTGGCCTACCTTCCTGTTTCTTTTCGCCGATCCGTGGCTCGGCGTGCTCCAGCCCAGGCCCGCGGGCTTTACCCCGCCTGCACGTGACTACCTGGCCGAGAAGATCCAGGCGCGCATCGATTCGCTGGCAGACCTCGTCAAGGCCGCGCTGCCACCGTTGGCTCCGGGCCAGCGCCTGCCCGAACCGACGCTCGCCTCGATGCAGCCGGCGGACATGCGGGAAGCCTGGTACGTGATGCGCCTGGTGTACGAACGGCCCGACTGCGCCCCCTTCCACGCCAACGTCGTGAGCGCGGCCACCCAGCCGTTTCGCATGGCCGGCTTCTTTGACCCCGACGCGCCGGCGCGCCCGATCCGCATCGGACTGCCCATGGACATCAGTCCGGCGGGGCTGCGCAAGTTCGACAAGAACGCGGTGTTCATGATGTCCGACATGCTGTGCGGCCAGGTCGACCGCATGAAGGGACTGACTCTCGGCGACCTGGTGCTCAGTGTGTTGCCCTGGCCGTTCCACAAGGACCTGAACATCCCCGAGAAGGGCGACTGCAAGACCGGCGACGGCATCTCGCTGGGCGTCATGTGTTCGCTGTCGATACCGATCATCACGATCTGCGCGATGTTGCTCCTGATGATCATCGTGGCGCTGCTGGATTTCGTGTTCCGCTGGATCCCGTACTTCATCGTTTGCTTCCCCTTGCCCGGCTTCAAGGGCAGGAAGGACTGAGGCCACAGCATGGACGCCGCACGCCTCTACGGCCAGGGCATGGCCTTCCCGCCCCGGGTGCAGCCCGACGGCAGCATCGCGTGGTCGCGCGGCGAGGACAACATCCGCGAGTCGATGCGCATCGTGCTCATGACGGAGCCGGGCGAGCGGCTGCGGCTGCCGCAGTTCGGAGCCGGCCTCGGTCGCTTCCTGTTCGAGCCCAACACCGTGACCACGCACACGCTGATTGCCGAGCGCATCAGCGACGCGCTCGCGAGCTGGGAAGCCCGCATCCATGTCGAGGCGGTTGACGTCGCGGCCGACCGCGACGATCCGCAGGCGGCCATCGCCGTCATCACCTACCGGCTGGTTGCCACGCAATCGCAGGAGCGCGTGTCGCTCTCGGTGTCGGTGGCCGGTGGCGGCCAGGCCGGCTAGCCGCGCAAGCACGCACCACGGACCCCATCATGCCGATCACCGTACCCTCGGTCGACGACCGCCGCTTCCAGGACCTCGTGCGCGATGCGCTGGCCCGCGTGCCCGTGCACACGCCCGAGTACACGCAGCTGTCGCACAGCGACCCCGGCGTCACGCTGGTCGAGTTATTTGCCTTCCTCACCGAAAGCCTGCTGTACCGGACCAACCGCGTGCCGGAAATGAGCCGGCTCAAGTTTCTGAGCCTGCTGGGCCTGCCGCTCGCACCCGCCACGCCGGCGCATGGCGTGGCCGTGTTGCGCAGCCAGCGTGTCGAGCCGCGCGCCGACACCCTGCCCGCCGGCACCGAGCTGCGCGCCGGCGACATCGCCTTCCGCACCGCGAGCGCGATCGACGTGCTGCCGGTCGAGGCACGCGCCTACGTCAAGGTCAAGGCAGACGCCGGTGCTGCCGACACCGCGTACTACCAACTGCTGTACGCCGCCGCGCAGGCACAGGAGCCCGATGCGGAACTCACCATGTACATGACCCGGGCGCTCGACGGTCGCCAGAGCGTCGACCTCGCGGGCGACACGGTCGACGGTGTTCTGTGGCTGGCCTTGCTTGCCCCGAAGGGAGCGGCGCTCGACGAAGTGCGCGGCGCACTGGCCGGGCGTACGCTCAGCCTGGGACTGATGCCCTATGTGGACGACGCGCCGAAGACGCTGGGAACACAGGGCCAGGGCCGTGTCGCCATCGATGGAGCGGCATCGTCGCTGGTGCGCTACGAGATGCCGTCGCTCGGCGCGACCGCCGGCGCGGCCGCTTACCAGCAGCGGCCGGCGCGCAGCAGCGACGACGTGCTGGCCGGCCCCGGCGTGGTCGAGATCTCGCTTCCGGCCAAGGAGCAGATCGTCACGTGGGATGACCTCGATCCGCTGGAGGCCGGCGTGGACAACCGGCCGCCGGCGATCGAGGACTCGGCCGATGCCGAACGCGTCCTGACCTGGTTGCGCGTGGTGCCCTCCTCGGCCGCGCGCGCTCGCTTCCTGTGGGCCGGCATCAACGCGGTGGCGATCGACCAGCGCATTGCGGTCGTCAACGAACTGCTGGGCACAGGCGACGGCCGCACCGACCAGGTTTTCAAGCTCGCGCGCGCCGGTGTCGTGCCCGGTTCAGTACGCCTGGACGTCGTGCAGGCCGGCCAGACGCAGAGATGGACTGCGATCGATGATCTGATGGCAGCCGGGCCCGAAGTGCGGTCACTCGGCACGCAGCGCGCGCCGGGACAGGGGTGGCATGATCCGCGCCCGGCCGACGTTTTCGTCGTCGATCCGGAGGCCGGCCTGATCCGCTTCGGCGACGGCCTGCGCGGGCGCCGACCGCCGCCCGGCTCCCGGCTGGTCGTTCACTACGACACCTGCGATGGCGCGCGCGGAAACGTCGCGGTGGGCACGATCACCAGCGGTCCGGCGTTGCCGCCGGGCATCAAGCCTGACAACCCGCTGCCGACCTGGGGCGGCGCCGACGCCGAGGCGGTCGACAGCGGCGAGAAGCGCATCACCAACTTCATTCGCCACCGTGACCGGCTGGTGACGGCCGATGACTTCGCGGAGATCTCGCGCCGGGCACCGGGCGTCGACATCGCGCGCGTCGAGGTGCTTGCCGCCTACCACCCGGACCTCGGTGACAGCGAGCCCGGCGACGCGCCCGGCGTCGTGACACTCATGCTGGTGCCACGCAACGATCCGCGCCAGCCCGATGCGCCCTCCCCCGACCGCGCCTTCCTCGATGCGCTGTGCCGCCACCTCGACCCGCGTCGGCTGGTAACGACGGAACTGGTGTTGCGCGGCCCGGACTACGTGCCGATCTGGTTGTCGCTGGGCATCACGGTGGCCGGCGGATACGCGACACCCGATGTGCGCGACCGGGTCAAGCGTCGTCTCGCCGAATATCTGGCGCCGGCACGCAATGCGCAGCAGGCGGCGGCCGAGGCCGACACCGCGTTGAGCAACCCCGGCATGGAAAACGGCTGGCCGTTGCGCAAGGCGATCAACAGGCTCGAACTGATGGCTGAAGTGAGTCGGGAGCCCGGGGTGCTCAAGGTCGACGAACTGATCCTGGCGCGCGGCTCCGAAAGCGCCGTCGACGTCGAAATCCCTCTGCGCGGACTGCAACTGCCGCGCGTTGTAGGCCTTTCGGTGGAAGCCGGGAGTGCCGCGCCGCTCGATGCGCTGCGCGGTACTGCCGCGCCCGTCTCCACGCCTGGGCGCCGCATCGTGCCGGTGCCCATCATTCCGCGGGAGTGCTGATGAAAGACGCCAATGGCAGCCGTTTCGAGCTCTTGCTCGGCCAGGCCGACTGGGGTTCCTGCACGCACGAGGACGACGACGGCGTCGAACGTCGGTTGACCGAGGGCTGGGCCACTGCCGCGGGGCGTGACCGCCTGCCGCTGGCCTTCGATGCCGACACCGGCAGTCTGTCGTTGTCGCGGCGAATTTTGCCCTTTCGTGCTGCAGCCAAGGACACCCCGCCTGACCCTTCGCGGCCGCTCGGCGCGGCGGCAGATGCGTTCGGCAGCGTCTACTGGGTGGCCGAGGCGGGGGCGCGAATCGATGTGCTGTCCAGCGGATCGCGCACCGTCTCGCTCTTCGCCCCCGCGGACCCGCCCGCCGCCACGTCGCCGCACGCCAAGGGCGACTTCGCACCCGCTGCCGCCGCCGCCGCGGTCCCTGCCCGCCTGCTGCGCGGATTGGCCGTGACCACCGAGCACTACCTTGTCGCCGGCGTCTCACCCCGCCTGCCGGCAGATGGTTCGCAGCAGCCGGGCGGCCTGCGCGTCTTCGACCTGGTGGCAGGCGGGCCGGGGCTCGAACTGGCCTGGCCAGCCGCGTGGCCGTTCGCGCCGCACGACCTGGCAGCGCGTCCCTGTGGCGGCCTGGCGGTACTGGACCGGACGCACGCCCGGGTCTGGATGCTGGACCGCCGGCTCGGCACGCAGGCGAGCTTCCCCGTGGAAGCGAACGATGCTTTGCGCGCGGAAGATTTCGAGCCCACCCAGCCCGCCGGGGCGAGCGCAGCGCCTGCTGTCGCTGCGGCCCGTCCATGGTTCGAGTTGGTCGTCGACGCCGCGGGCGGTCGTGATCCGGCGGCCGTCGAGGTGTTGGCCGACGATGCCGTGCTCGTGATGGACGCCACAGGCACCGATGGCTTCGCGCTCCTGAGCTTGTATGTCGACGGGGTGCTCGCCGCGCGTGCTTCCACGCGCGGGGTGCTCGATCTCATCGATGCGCGCGACCGACGGGACTTTGTGCTGCGCGGCTACGACTGCGCGCTCGCGCCCCGCGCCGTCGACCAGCCGCAGCGGCTAGTGATCGCCTCGCACGAAGGCAACCAGTGCTACGCCTTCGACCTGTTGCGCGGGAGCCCCGCCCTGACGGCGGACCCGATCGACAGCTGCCTTCCGATGCGCCGTTTCGGCGGCAAGGGGCTGGTACGCCGCGCCCAGGACGTCGCGGACATTGAGGTGGCGCAGGACACAGGCCTCATGTATGACGGGGCCGGCACCTGGCTGCCCTTGGTGTCCCAGGCGCGACCACGCTTCGCGGCGAGGGCGATGCTGACCACGCCGGTCCTCGACAGCGAGGTCGCCGACTGCACCTGGCATCGCCTGGTCATCGATGGATGCATTCCCGCGGGCTGCACGTTGGCCATCGAAAGCCGCGCGGCCGACGCGTCGGCCGCGCTGGAGAACCAGCGCTTCCTGGCCGAGCCCCATCCCATGCTGCGAGCAAACGGCGCGGAATTGCCGTGGCTGCTCGACGGCCCCGGTGCGCATACCGATGCCGCGTCGGGCAGGGGTTCGTGGGAACTGCTGTTCCAGCGCGCGCGCGGGCGCTATCTCCAGTTGCGGTTGGTCCTTGCCGGCGACGAACTCGCCTCGCCGCGCCTGGTCGCGCTGCGCGCCTGGAGTCCGCGCTTTTCCTACGCCCGCGAGTATCTGCCGGCGGTCTATCGCGAGGACGAAAGCTCGGCCGACTTCCTGGAGCGCTTCCTGGCGAACTTCGAGGGCAGCTTTACCGCGCTCGAAGATCGCATCGCCGCCGCTGCTGCGCTGTTCGACGTGCGCACGGCTCCAGACGAGACGCTGGACTGGCTGGCCAGTTGGCTGGGACTGGTGTTCGACCGGGCGGTGGACGCGAAGCGCAAGCGTCTGCTGATCCGCTTCGCGTTGCCGCTCTACGCCTACCGTGGCACGACGCAGGGCCTGCGCCTTGCGACGCAGCTGGTGCTGTCACCGTGCGTCAGGCCAGAGGATCTCGGTCTTCCCGCCGGCTCCCAAGACCAGCCCAGAGGCATCCGCATCGTCGAGCGCTACCTCACGCGCCGGTTGCCGCGCGCGCTACTGGGCGAAACCGTCATCGATGCACCGCGGTGGGTGGCACCGGGCGCGCGCTGGTCGCCGGCCGAAGGCGCACAGGGCCTGCAGCTGCGCTATGCCGAGGCCCTGAAGCGCGCCGGCGTCGTGGACGCCGGCTCGCCGCTGTTTGCGCCCGTTCCGCCGACCGAGCCGCCTGGCTTGCTCCAGGCGTGGAGCGCGTTCTGCCTCGCGGAGATCGGTTCGGTGCCACAGCTGGCGAGTGCCTTGGTGACCAGTTGGAAGGCCTTCCTCTCGTCGCTCTCCAACAAGCACGGCATGGGGCCGACGCTCCCGATCGTCTGGCCCATCGCAGATGCGCAGCAGAGAGTCTGGCAGGACTTCCTCACGGGCGGGCTCGGCCCGGATCTGCGGCGCTGGCTTGGGCGCTGGCAGGTCTTCCTCGCGCGTCGCTATCTTCGCGCGGACGACGCGGGCTTCATCGGCGCCTGGGGCCGCTGGCCGTCCTTCGACCTCGTGCCGGCACCCGACGCGCTGCCGACCAACGCCCGTGCACTGTCCGACTGGGCATTGTTCGAAACGCGGCTCGAGGCGATGGCTCAGACGGCACATCGCTTCAGCGTGCTGCTACCCACTGCCGGCCCGTCCTCCGATGCTGCGGCGCTCGACCGGCAGGTCGAGTTCGCACAGCGCGTGGTGCGTCTCGAAAAGCCGGCGCACACGGCGTTCGACGTGCGGTCCTACTGGGCCATGTTCCGCGTTGGCCAGGTGCGCGTCGGGCTGGACAGCCTGCTCGGCATCGGAAGCCGCGCACCCGAGCTGGCACCCCAGCTCGTCATCGGAAACGGCCGCGTCGGCGCCAGCCGCGTGGCATTCGAACGGCATGTGCCAGGCGATCGCCTGCTGCTTGCCTGCTAAAGAACGGAGGACACCATGGCGTGCTGCGCCCCCAACAATCCCGGGCCCGGTCTGGTTGCGGCGGACTCGTGCAAGCGCGTCAACTACGTGCTGGGCATGCTTTTGGGTGTGGACGACTTCGTCCAGGAGTCGGCCTACAACGGTTCCCGACGACGTGAACTGGCGCGCGAGTTGCTCGGCTACGGCACAGCGCACGGCCTGCAGGTGGTCGTCGAGCCCGGTGGCGACAACGGGGCGAGGCTGCGGGTCGCGCCCGGCATGGCATGGCTGCCGTCGGGCACGCCGGTGTGTGTCGACAGCGAGCAGTGCGCCAGCCTCAACGACTGGATCGCGGCACATTCGATCGAGGTCCAGGCGGCGCTGGCGGACAGCGCCTCCTCGCCGCCACGCCTGACGCTCTATCTGGTGCTGTCTTACGTGCAGTGCCTGACCGACAACGTTCCGATTCCGGGTGACCCTTGCCGCAGCGAGGAGGAGTTGATGAAGCCGTCGCGCATTGCCGACAGCTTCCGGCTTGAGTTGCGGCTCGTGCCGCCGAACCAGCGCGAGGAAGACGCCTTGCGCGACTTCGTCGACTGGCTGGTGCGCCTGCCCTTGGCCCCGACGTCTCCGCCGCTCGACGAGGCCGCCTTCATCGAGCAGGTGCGTGAAGCGGCGCGCGACTGGCTCGAGCCGGGTTCGCCGCCCGTGTCGCCGCCAGACTACATGACCGGCGCCGCCCCCGCCGGCACCAACGAAGCGCTGTTCAGGGCCGGGCTGAGGCTCTGGACGACCGAGCTGCGGCCCCTCTGGATGGCGCGTGCCGACTGCGGCTGCAGCGCCACGCCGATCGCCCCGGCGGACGATGCGGTGCTGCTGGCGCAACTCGATATCGACGTGATGCCGACACTCGCGGGCGGCAGCTGGGTCGTGAGCGACCAGGGATCGCCCGTCGAGATCGACGAAAGCCGCCGCCCGGTGCTGCTGAGCTTGCGCATGGTGCAGGAGCTGATCCTGCGGCAATGGGGTGCGGACCCCGGCGATTTCGTCGTGCCGGAAACAGCGTTCGGCCAGTTGCCTGCCAGCGGCACGGCGCTCGAGTACGCGCGCGCAGACCACACGCACGGAACTCCCGAGTTGCCCGAGTTGCCGGCGCTGGGCGGTGATCTGTCCGGCACGATCGAGGACGGGCGCATCGAGAGCCTGCAAGGCGTGCCGCTGGTCTTGGGCAGTCCGATGGTCGACGGGCAGGTGCTGACATTCGATAGCGGCCAATGGACGCCGCGCGACGTCGACACCACCCTGCCCGACCTGGGTGGCGATGTCGGCGGCGCACCCGCCGCCAACGAAATCACGCGCCTCCAGGGCCATCTGCTGAACGCACGCGCTCCCGCAGCCAACCAGATGCTGCGCTTCGTTGGCAATCAGTGGGTGCCGGTGGACGTGCCGGTTGCGGCGCCGGTACCGGACCTCGCCGGCGACGTGTCTGGCACCATGGGCACCAACCGGCTCGACAGCCTGCAGGGGCGCACGCTCAATGCACCCAATCCGGCAGCTGATCAGGTCCTGGGCTTCGTCAGCGGCGAGTGGCGAGCGATCGACCTGCCGGCCCCGCCCCCAGCGCCGCCGACGATCACGGGCCGGTTCGTGGGTCGCGGCACCGCCGAGGCCTACGAAATCGTGGCCGCGGGGGAGGTGCACCTGGCGCTGCGCAACGGCCAGGTCGCGACCACCATGCAGCCCTCGCCGGCAGGCTACGGAAGGCTGATGGCGCGCGGCACGCCGGTCGATCAGCAGGAGTTCCTCCAGGAGGTGATCGACTTCCGTGCGACGGTGCAGGACGCCAGAGGACTTCCCAACTACATCGTCAAGCTCACGCCGATCTGGACCAGCGGCATGACTTTCGGATTCCGGCTGTTCCTGCTCGACGAGCTCAGGATCGAAGGGGAGAACTTGATCGACTTCCGGGTGCTTCTGCTGGCCGACCAGCAGATCCTGCGCGGCGAGTTCGCATTCCGGTTCCAGGTCGAAGTGAGCCGATTCTGAGGGCGCCATGACCACAATCTCCAGCCCCCTGAGCCTCGGCATGCCGCTGGTGTCCGAGCAGGCGATTCGCAACGTCAACTTCTTCAATGGCCGGTTGGTGACCAGTGCCGACATGGCGCGCACCCAGGTCGCGCAGCACGAGGCCGACGAGCGCCTTGGCCAAGGCATCGGTGCCGGCATCGTCCAGGGTCTGGAAGTCGAGGTCGACAACGCGCTGCAGCGCCGGCTGACGATCAAGCGGGGACTGGCGATCAGCCACGCCGGCCAGACGCTGTGCCTGAATGCGCAGCAGGTCCTGGCGCTCGTGCCTCCGGCCGATCCGGTGGTACCGCCGACGACCGGCGGCTTCGCTCGGTGCCAGCCGCTCAGCGGCGGCTATGTTGCTGGCGATGGGCTGTACCTGCTCACTCTGGCGCCGGTCACGGTCGCTCTCGGCAAGGCACCGGTGCTGGCGCTCGAGCCCGGCAACGTGCGCTGCAACACCGATGCGATGGTCGAAGCCGTGCAGTTCCGACTGCTGCGCGTCGACCCGGCGTCCAGCAGCAATTCGCTCGCCGCGGCGGCAGTATCGAAGTGGCGCAGCGCAGTGGCCTACAACTGCCTTGGCTTCCCGGGACTGGCCAAGGCGCATGGCCGGATGGGCATCCCCGCCGAGCCGGGCCTGCTCGACGCAGTTGGCCTGAGCGACTGCGAGGTCCCACTCGCGCTGGTCTACCTGGCCGCCACCCCTGGCGTCGTGTTCGTCGATTGCTGGTCGGTGCGACGCCGCGTAGCAAGCCAGCCGGCCTCACCGCCTTGGAGCGCATGGCTCGGCGAGCAGCTCGACGCGCTGGGCGAGGCCCAGTTGGCGCAGTTCCAGGAACAGTTGCTGGAAATTCCGACCGCCTCGCTGCCGGGCCTGCGTGCTGCCGACTGGTTCAGTTGGCTGCCGCCGGCCGGTTTCCTGGATGCCACCGGCGCGCGACAGATCGACTGGGCGACCTTCCTGGACACCCGCAAGCCGGCGCGCACCGTTGCGCTGGCAGCGGGCGATGTGCGGGCACTGCTGTCGCAGGCGCTGCGGCGCGACCCGGTCGACCTCGCTGCGACAGCGCCGACGCCGCGCTTCCGGGTCTACCGTGTCGGCGGTGACGGGCCGTGGCTGTTCGTGCGCGAGGCGCCCAACGCTCCGCATGCCGAAGAGGTCTGGCTCGACGGCGCGCGCGCCCGCCTGCCTGGCATTGAAGACGTGCAGTCGGCCATCGACGCGTTGCGCGGTCGCACCTGCGGCGAACTGGTCCTGTGGCCCGGCATCGATGCGCAGGCCCGCATCAATGCCCTGCCGGCCAACAGCGACCTGCGTTTGTGCTTCGAGTCTGGTGACTACCCGCTGGTCCAGCCGTTGCGCGTGCACGGATTCCGGCACGTGGTTATCCATGGCGGTGGCGGCGGCTCGCAGCTGCATTGCGATACCGCAGAAGCCGCGCTCCTGATCGAGCAGTGCACGTCAGTCAAGGTGAGCGACCTTACGTTGCACACCGGCCGCGTGGGGCCTGGCAAGCAAGAGTTGGGCTCGGGCCTGTTGGGTGCGCTGACGGTCATCGGCGTGCCACAAGTGCACATCGAGCGCGTCGCGGCGCGATGCGGCGGGGGCTCCGCGCTGGGTGCCGGCGGCATCGTCGTGCGGCAGATCGACACCCCGGGCACAGTAGAGGTGCCGAGCCGTGTCGGCATTGCGGACTGCGAGGTGCTTGTCGGGGAAGCGCAACTCGGCATCCTGTGTGTGGACTGCGCGTTGACGGACCTCCGGCACAACCGGATCGTGGCTGTCAAGGCCGACCGTCCGCCCGAGCGCGGCATCGTTGTCGCCGGGCGCCTGGCGACCGACGTGCACGTCGAGCACAACTTCGTCGATTCCGCCGCGCAGGGCATCTCGCTCGGACTGTCCGGCAAGGAGGACCGTCAGCCCCTGCAGATCCAGCGGGCCGTGATCTCGCACAACACGGTGCGTGTTTCGCTTGGCCCGCGTGACCGCAATCGCAATCGGTTCGGCATCTTCGTAGGCAATGCCGTGTCGCTGCTGCTTGAAGGCAACCGAGTGGCGGCCGAAGGCGCCCTGGCGAGCACCACGGCGATGGAAGCGATCCGGCTCACCGGCGTCTACGGCCTGCACCTTGCGCTTCGCGTCAATCACATGCGCGGCACGTCGATCGGCATCAGCTTCCAGCCGCTGCCGCCGCTGCCAGCAAGGGACACCTGTGTCTGGGTGTTCGACGCCAACCTGGACGAGGCGGGCGAAGTGATCCATTGCCAACCCAATGTGCGCGAGCTCTTGCGCGGGAACGACAACGTGGGTGTCTAATGAACAGGTTTAGCGTGCGGGCCATGGTAGGTAGGGTGGGATTGACGTCTTGCCAGGCAGGTTCGAATCCTGCGCACGTGGGGGCGGGTGTTCAAAGCCCGCCCCCGAATCCTTCGCGGCGGAGGGCCGGCCAGTGAGAGCCGGTGCCATCCGCCTGGCGCGGGTGCCGCACCGCATGGCCGGTGCGCCTCGTTTGCGGCTGGGCCTGGAGCAATGGCTGGCCGATTGCGATCCGGCGCAGCATGGCCTTCCGTCACAGGCCATCGTGCTGGTGCGGCATCTGGACATGCGCTGGCGCGATGTCGTGGACAACGACCGCGCCACCCGCTACGGCCGCTTCGCCGTGCTGCTCGCCGGCGCCCACCGTCCCGCCCGCGACAATGCCGATGCGGATGTAGTCTGGTTTGCGGACGAAGCCGAACTTCTTGCGTGCATCGCGCGCGATGCACTCTCGGGCGCCTTGAGCACGCGCTGGTGGTGGCGCACCTTGGGGACGATCCCGTCGCAATCCTTGGCCGGCGTGGCGGCTTGGCTGCAGACGCCGCGCGCCGTGCCGCGCGCCATTCAGCGGCTGGGAGCGAGGCGCGCCCAGCAATGGCTCGCGCGCTGGCCGGCACCCGATCAGGCAGCGCTGCTGACGGCGCTGGCGCAGGTCTTCACCATCGCCTCCGAAGTCGCAACGTGGGTGCTGCAGGGCGCGGTACAGGCGCGCTCGGCGGCCCCGGCCAGGTTCGCGGCTGCGCCGTCAAAGAGGGTCGGCGTGGCGCCGCCCTGCGGCGCGAACGAGGACATCGCTAGGTCACGCTCCGAGCGGCTGCGCTTGCTTTGCTCGGAGTTGGCCGTCGATGCGGGCGCTGCGCGCACGCCGGACCGGGCCGCGTGCTTGGCTGCATTCCTCGCAGCGCTCGCCGGGCCGCGGCCGCAGCCGTGGAAGGCTGCCGAAGCTGCGCGGGTCGAGCAGCGCGCCGTGGCATCAGGTCGATCCGAGGATCCAGCCATGGCGCCGCGGGTCCGGCCCACGTCCGCCACGCCGCAGACCGCGCCGCGCTCCGAGGCGGCGGCTGTCGCGCGTCAGGTGTCAGGCGCGCAGGCGTCGAAAGCACCGCGCGCCGCAACGATGCCGCTGGGCGATCTGGCGATGCCCTCCTGGTGCCCTACGCCGCTGGCCTCCCCTCGGCGACAGGCCTGTTGGAGCGATACCGGCGAATCACTAGCGGCTTCACCGTTGCCCACGTCCATCGACACGCGCTGGGGCGGCCTGTTGTTTGTGCTCAACGCAGCGCTGCAGTTGTCGCTGTATGGCGATTTCACGATGCCCGCTCACAAGGGGCTCGCTTGCACGCCGTGGCGCTTCCTGTGGCTGGCGGGACGGATGTGGTGCGATCCGTCATTCCGCGAGGATGCCCTTTTCCGGTGGCTGGCGAGGCGCGATGCCGCTGCCGACCGAGCGCGCGCCGTACTTCGGGAAACCGATTGGCGGATCGAGCCGGCGTGGCTCGATCCCTTCCCGGCGACGCAGGCGCCATGGCGCGCCTCCTGGCGTGACGGTCGATTCAGCCTGATGCACCCGGCGGGTTTCTGCGTGTGCAACCTGGCCGCAGCGGCCGGCGCTTGCGAAGCGCTGATTGACAACGAGGCAATCCGACTCGGCCTCGGGTCCCGGCCGCGCATCCGGCACACGGTGGTCGCTGGGCCTGCGGCCGCCCGATTGCGCAGCCCTCGTCTCCAACGCCATGGCTGCCCCGAGTCGCTGTGGCCCTACCTGCATGCACGCCTGGCGCTGGCGCTGGATGACGGCGATCCGATCCCGCCGCGGCGGCGCCTCGCATCCATGCTGGAGTTGCCGGCGCGGCTGCAGGACAGCGGCGAACGGCTCGACCTGTACCTTCCGCTCGACGCCCTGCCGTTGACAGTGCGGCTCGCGGGGCTCGACCGCGACCCGGGTTGGGTCCCGGCGGCGGGCTGCGACTTTCGCTTCCACTTTGGTTGAGCCCGATGGACGCCACCATCACGCCTCTGCAGGCGCTCACGGCCGGCGAACACCTGCGCCTGTGGCTGCTGCGCAGCGCGCTGTCGCTGATGCTGCACGCGAGCGCGCGGCTGGGCCCACTCGCCGAGTTGGTGGAGCACTATCCCGTGCTGCGCGTGCATATCAGCGCGGCAGCCGGCGCGGGCTTCGAAGGCTTGTCGCTGCCCGATGCGCTGGCCCAGTTGGACCAGCGCCTGCGCGAGACGGAGGGCACGCCCGGAGCCCCGTCGGCGTTGCCGCTGGACCGGTTGCGGGCGGCGCTGGCGCTCAGCGCCGAGAGTCTCAGCGGATTCCTGCTCTGCGCGTGGACCGACGAAGAGCCCGACCTGGCCCCGCTGTTCGACGCGCTGGGCGCCCACGAGGGGCGCCCGACCCGCGCCATGCTATCCGCATGCGATGGTCTGGACTCCGGCGTCAACGCACTTCTCGAAGCCGGCTATCTGGTGGAAGAGCCACTGGGCCGACGGCGCGTGCTCGTCGTGCCAGCGGCCGTGTGGCAAGCGCTCCATGGTGACGCGATCGGTCCCTGGCGCTTGACGCCGAGGGAGGCACTGTCGCGTTGGGACGAGCTGATCCTGCCTGTCGCCCTCGCTGCGGCCGCGCGCGCCGGCAGCGGCTCCGCCGAGCCGTTGTGCTGGGCGCTGCGCGGTGGCCCGGGCAGCGGCCGCCGCGCGCTCGCGGGCGCCATCGCGCGCGATGCGGGGCTGGGCCTGATCGAACCACCCCCAGCACAATCGGAAGCAGGCGGCAGCACGAGCGACGACGCGGCGTCCACTGCGACATTGCTCCCGGCGCTGGCCACGCTGCTGGGCGCTATGCCGCTGCTGGCGCTGACGCCGGCACCGGGCCAGCGCATCATGCTGCCCGAGTGGCCGGGCTTTCGCGGGACGATGGCAGTTTGCCTGCCGCGCCATGGTGGCCTGGGTGCAGTGGGCCGCCAATTGCGCTGGCTCGATCTCGCACTGCCCGATCCCGAAGAGCGCGCGCGTCACTGGTGCCGGGCCCTGGCACGTTCCCAGGTCGGCCCGGACCTGGTGGACCTGCGCCTGCCGCGCGGCAGCATCCATCGGCTGGCGGCCAGCGTGCCGCGTGGCGACATCGACACGCCTTCGGTCGTCATGGCCGAACTGGAAGCGCAAGGCCGCTTCCTGCTCGATGGCGCAGCGCGGCGCGTGCCATCGGTCGGCCCGGAGGAAATGCTGGCGATGAGCGAGGAACTGCAGGAGGAATTCAACGCCTTGCTGGCGCGCTGCCGGCATCGCGAAACTCTGCGCGGCCTGTTGCCCGCGGCCTTCGGCCAGGGCGGCGCGGCAGGCGTGCGCGCGCTGTTCAAGGGTCCGAGCGGCACCGGCAAGACGCTCGCAGCGCGGCACCTGGCAGCCGCGCTGGCGCGGCCGCTCTACCGCGTCGACCTCGCGACCACGGTGAGCAAATACATCGGCGAGACCGAGCGCAACCTGGAGCGCGTGTTCGAGGCCGCGGAGTCGCTCGACATCGTGCTGCTGCTGGACGAGGGCGACGCCCTCATGGCCGGACGCACCGGGGTGTCGAACGCCAACGATCGCTACGCCAACCTCGAGACCAACTACCTGTTGCAGCGGCTCGAAAGCTACGAGGGTGTGCTGGTCGTCACCACCAATGCGGCCGAGCGGATCGACGCCGCGTTCGCCCGCCGCATGGATCTGACGCTGGACTTCGCCCTGCCCGATGCGCTGATGCGCCAGGCCCTGTGGCAGGCGCACCTGCCCGTGGGCCATCGCGTGGACGACGCGTTGCTCGACGAGGTCGCCGTGCGCTGCAGCCTCACGGGTGGACAAATACGAAATGCCGCGCTGCACGCCGCGCTGCTCGGCCTGCAGGCGGGCACGGGCGAGCATGCCTTCGGTGGCGGTGTCGGGCGCACCGAGCTGCTGGCCGCTGTGCGCCGTGAATACCGCCGCGCGGGCCAGCATTGCCCCTCGCTCAGCGCGCAACCAAGGCAAGGCTAGACCATGGGCGCAGCCTTCAGCAGCCTTGCACCGCACCATGCGGCGCCGACATCGGCACCGGCAGCCTTCCGGAGCAGCACGCGTGACGCGGCACCTCGCGAAGCCGCCAGCGCGGCCACGGCATCGCGCATCTCGCGCTCCGCGGATCAACTCGCCTCGGCCGGTGCGAGCCGCATCCGTCGGCAGGCGCCGGAAGCCGCCCGCGAGCGTCTGCGGGTGGTGCCGAGCGGTCCCACACCATCGCTGCGGCTCGGTGACGGGCGTCGATCGATCACGGTGGATGGCCCCGGCGCACCCTTGGCGGCCGACCTGCGCGAGCGCCTCGAAGCCGGATTCGGCGCCGACCTGTCTGCCGTGCGCGTGCACGAGGGCGCGGCGGCGGCACGGCTGGCCATCGGCCACAGCGCCCGCGCCTTCGCATTCGGTCACCACGTGGTGCTGGGTGCCGGCGAGAGCTCGCGCGACCTCGCGCTGATGGCGCACGAGATCGCCCACGTCTTGCAGCAACGCGGCGCCGCCGGGGTCCAGCGCTGCGCCGAAGGCGGATGCTGCGGCTGCGGCAGCGGGGCCGGCGCATCGCACGAGGCCGAGGCCGCGCGAGCGTCGGCCGCGGTGTCGGGCGGTGGCAGCTACGCGGTGACGGGGCAGGCGACTGCCGGCATTCCCCAGTTCGAGGGCGAGGACGAAGGCCTCTTGACCGGGCTGATCTGGCGGACTGCGGAATCCTTCGCCCCGCAGCTCGTGCCGATCATCCGGCGCGGCGCTGATGGCGTGCTGGACTGGATCAAGGGCAAGGTCACCGGCGCGATCAAGGCGGTCGTCGACACCGCGATGGCGCCGGTTCGCAGCGTGGCCGACACCGGCAAGTGGCTGCAGGGCCACATCGGCCCGCTGTTGCAATCGATGCAGGAAGCAGCCGCAAAGATCGCGCAGAACGACTGCAAGCCGATCACCGACGCGGCGGCCAAGATCGAGGATCTCGCGACCAAACTCATCACGCCGGTAATCGAGAAGCTGCAGGGGGTCGTCGGCAAGGTCGGCGACTTCCTGAAGGGGCTCTGGGAGCGCTTCGGCACTCCCGCCTGGGAGTTCATCAAGAAGTACGCCGGCGCGCAGTGGACCGCGTTGCAGGACCTCTTGAGTTGGGTGTGGGGCCTCGTCAAGCCGGTGCGCGACCTGAGCCAGAAAGCTTGGAACTGGCTCAAGAAGAAGATCGGCATCGGCGACGGTCCCGACGGCCAGGACGGCATCCTCCAATGGGTACAGGCCAAGGCCACCGCGGCCTGGGATTGGCTGCAGGCCAAGATCGAGCCCTACAAGAAGCAAATACAGACCGTGCTTGCGGTCGTCGCGGGCATCGCGGTCCTGATTTCCCCGGCGGGACCGATCCTCCTTGCTGGCGCCGCGATCTACGGCGCGGTGCAGGGCGTGAAATGGATCCGCGCCAACCTCGCGGGCGGCAACGCCATCGTGCGCGCGCGGGCACACGCGCAAACCGTGCTGATCCCGCAACTCATCGGCGCGGTCAGCAAAATGACCGCCGCGGTCGTGAAGATGGCGGGCATCGTCACGGGCAAGTTGGGCGATTTCGCCGCCGCCTTCGGTCGCGTGGTGGGCGCGGCGGCGAGCACGGCACTGCAGTTCCTGGTCGACGCGGCCCAATGGGTGGCCGGCAAGGCCGGCGAACTCGCGACATGGGCCAGCGAGAAGCTCACCGGCCTCGCGGACTGGATCCAGCGGGCGTTGGGGCGACTGCTCGATTTCCTGAAGCCGATGCTTGATTTCCTGGGCAAGGTCGGCGGCCTGATCGTCGATATCTACGGCCTGCCCTTCCTGCTCGCGGGCGCGCTGTGGAAGAAGATTCCGGCCTGCATCCGCGACCCGTTCGTGGACTGGATCGTGCCCCTGATCCTGCGCCAGATCGACCTCTTCAAGGAACTCGGAAAAGACGATGAGGCCTGGGCCAAGACAAAGGCCGACGTGATGAACATCGTGCGCAAGGTGTTCGTGACGAAAGACCTCAAGGGTGCCATCCGGGCAACCTTCGACCTCCTGCTGCGCGTGTTCAACGTGCCGCCCGACCTGCTTCAACAGATCAAGCAGAAGGCGATCTCGTCGTGGGACACGATCTCGAAGGCTCCCATCCAGTTCATCAAGAACGCTGTCCGTGCGGTGGGAGGCGGGCTCAAGTTGTACTGGGGCAACCTCAAGGCCAACCTGCTCGATGGTCTAGAGGGATGGCTCTTCGGCGAGCTCGCCGAGAAAGGCATCGCGAAACCGAAGAGCTGGACCGACCCGTGGGACTTGGTGCAGTTCGCGCTCGACGTGCTGGGCCTTTCGATGCCGCACATTTTCGACCTGCTGGAAAGGCGCTTCGAGAAGGAAACGGTGAACAAGCTGCGCACCGCCTGGCGCGTGATCGGACGCGCCTGGGACTGGATCATGGACATGAAGGACAAGAAGCCGGCCGATGTCACCAAGGAAATCATCGCGGCCGGGAAGGAGTTCGGCAAATCGATTCTCGAGGGCATCGTGACCTGGATCGTCGAAAAGGTCAGTGTGGAGCTCGGAAAGATGGCAGCCTCCGCTGCCGCAACCGCGGGACTGTCGGCAGTGCTTACCGCGGTGAAACAGATCTACCGCGCGCTCGTGTTCGCCACACAGTGGGCCGCCTCGATCCTCGGCATGGTCAATCGCACGCTCGATGCCGTCGGCGACATCGCCGCCGGCAGCCTGGAAGGCCCGGCCGAAATCCTGAACGGCGCGATGAAGAAAGCCACGCCGGCGGTGATTGGCTTCCTTGCGGCGCAGTTCGGCCTCAATGGCATTGCGGAAACCATCAAGGAGCAAGTCGACAAGTTGCGTGAGAAGGTGGACACCGCGATCCTGAAGGTGATCGATTCACTGAAGGCTCTGTTCGTGATGCTGGTGGCAGGCGCAAAGAGCATTGCGTCTTCAGTTCTTGCTTGGTGGAAGAACAAGATCAACATCGACGCGGATGGCCAGAAGCTCACGCTGATAACGGACGGAACCGAAGAATCGCCGCAGGTCCTGGTCGCCAGTTCACCGGCCAAGCGATGGAGCAGCTACGTGGCGACTCTGCCGGCCGATTCCAAGAAGAAGAAGGAATTCAAGATGGCCATGGCACTGGCGGAAAAAATCGAGGCGAGAAGAACGCCCGTCACCACGACCGACGAAAAGAAGCGCGCCGATGCCACTGCCAAGGCTGCCAAGGAAATGCTGGACAACGCCAATGCCCTGGCTGCGCTGATCAAGGTGCTTCATGGCGGTGAGCGGCCGACGTCCGTCGTGACCTTCGGCGGTGTGGATGACCAGGGCGGCGCAAAAAAGGTGGAGGCATCCATCTTCACCAAGAAGCATCCCGAGGGAACGAGGCCCGGCGATTTCGCGCCCATTTGGGAGAGTCTGGCAGATCTCGGGAGGGGCGAGGGCAAGGCGGTACGCGCGGATTGGTATGTGCAAGGCCACTTGCTGAACCAGAGAGTTGGCGGGCCGGGCGCTCGGTTCAACCTGACGCCCATCACCAAGAAGGCCAACGCGCAGCACGAGGAGTTCGTGGAATCGAAGATCAAGGACGAGATCGAAGCGGGCAAGGTGCTGTTCTACAGCGTGACGCCGCAGAGCCCATGGGGCGACCTGAAGATCACAAGACTGACCGAGCTGAAGAAGAAGCAGGCAAACCATCGAAGCCAGGCCGAAGAGAGCGAGATCCGATCGTTGAAGGCGCTTGGCAAGCTAACTCAAGGGTTCGTCTGCGTGGCATATGAATTGAAGAAGTCCGGCAAAGGCTGGGTCAAGGATGAAGATGGCTTCAAGTTGCCGAGGAAGGTCATCGAGAACAACGTCGTCCAAAGCGGCAAGGTGTATGGCTACTGAGCTGGACGAGGTGCGTCATGAACCGTGATTTACCTTCAAAGCCCGCGACCCTTGCAGCGTTCAGGGGTGCGCATGCCGGCGGCGATGTGATCGTGTGCGGCTGCGGCCCGTCGCTGCTGCAGCTTGCCGACCCCGGACGCGCCGTCACCATCGGCGTGAACGACGTGGGCCGCCTCTTCAATCCGGACTACCTTGTCGTAGTCAATCCGCCGAGGCAGTTCACTGCCGACCGCTTTAGCCATGTGAGGACGTCCAAGGCACGCGCCCTCTTCACCCAGCTCGATCTGGGTCCGGTGAGCGCCCCGGTAGTGCGGGTGCAACTTGGTCGCCATGCCGGCGTCGACACCACGGGCAATGTGCTGCATTTCACCCAGAACTCACCTTATGTTGCGGTTTGCCTGGCGGCGTACATGGGCGCGTCGCACGTCGGACTCATCGGCGTCGATTTCACCGACCATCATTTCTTTGCGACCACTGGCCGCCATCCGCTGAGCGGGCGTGTGGCGCAGATCGACAGGGAATACGGTGCGTTGGCCGAGGCGCTGCGGGGTCGGGGCGTGCAACTGGTCAACCTGAGTGCGATCAGCCGGCTCGAAAGCCTGCCGCGCATGCGGCTCGACGACTTCATGGGCCGCGAAGCCCGCCTGCCCTCCCTGCGAACGGCGTCCTCGACGAGCGCCGGACCCGCCCCCGCGGCGCGCCGGGTGTTCGTCGTCAACTACCGCTTCCTTTCATGCGGCGATGTGTTCGCTGACGGCCTGCGCCATGCGGCCGCCGAGTTGAACCTTTCGCACGCCGATGCCTACTGGGACGACCCGCGACTCCCGGAAAAGATCGCGGCCTTTCGCCCGGACCTGCTGCTGGTCGTGCACGGCCGGCGCTTTGCGCAGAAATGGGGTGAGCGCTTTAGGGCTTGCCCGAGCGCCGTGTGGCTGACCGATGAGCCCTATGAAGTCGATGACACGGCTTCGTGGTCGTCGCGCTTCGACTACGTTTTCGCGAATGACCCAGTCACGCTCAACCGACATCGCAATGCCCATTACCTGCCGGTGTGCTTCGATCCCCAGGTCCATCGACCAGACAGCGCGGCGCGCCCCTACCGCGTCGGATTCATCGGTGGTTACAACGCGACGCGCGAACGCTTCCTGCTGCGCCTCGCGGAGGCGAAGCTGCTGAGCTACGTGGTCGGCGGCCCTTGGCGCTCGCCCACCTTGCGCAACCTCTGCCTGGCTGGCAACGTGCCCGCTTCGCGCTGCGCAGAACTCTACCGGCAGACGGACATCGTGGTGAACGTGTTTCGCGAGACGCATCATTTCAACGCGCAAGGCGTGCCCGCGCATTCGATGAACCCGCGCATCTACGAAGCGCTCGCCTGCGGCGCGGCCGTGGTCTCCGAACGGCGCGCCGAAGTCGGCGAGGTGTTTCCCGAGTTGCCGCAGTTCGACGGCGCAGATCAACTGATCGCCATTGTCGAACCGCTGCTCAACGACGCCACGCGACTGGCAGATCTCCGTCAGCGCTGCATCCAGCGGCTTGCGGGCCACGCCTACCGCGACCGTCTTGCGCAGGTGCTGGCCACTTCATTCGCGACAGCCGAACATCCTCCTGGAGCTCACATGAACACCGCGCACACGCCGGTCGCCACCCGGAGGCCGCCGCCCCGCCTCCTCGCGAGGCCAGCGGCGCCGCGGCCGGCCATCGCGAGCACGGCCCCCGTCCTTCCCCTGCCGGCGTCGTTGCGTCGGAACCTACTCTTCCATGTGTGGCCGGTGCGAGGCGATACATGGCGATGGAACATTCACGAACTCAAGCGCCGCATCGACCTGTTCAACGGCCGCCGGGTCATTGGCATCGTGTGCGACGCGCGCTCCGAGCCGGCGCAGGCCGTGCAGGACTGCCTGGCAGGCCACGGCTGCGAATTCGTGATCGCGCCGAACGACGCACGCGGCGAAGTCGTGACCTTTGCGCAGATGCTTGCGCGCGTGGCTTCGACAGACGCCGACGCGCTGTCCTACTACGCGCATGCCAAGGGTGTGAAGTATGAGCCAGCGTTTCCGCCGGCGGTGCGGCGCTGGGCCGAGGTCCAATACAAAGTCACGCTGGACGATTGGCCGGGCGTCAGGGAGCAGATGCAGCGCCACGCTTTGACCGGCATCTTTCGAAAGTACGGGCGCTTTCGCAACCACCAGAACGTGGGGGATTGGCACTACAGCGGCACCTTCTTCTGGATGCGCCATGCACAGGTGTTCACGCGGGCCTGGCAGGACGTTCCACAGTTCTATGGTGGGGTCGAGGCCTGGCCCGGCATGCAGTTCCGGCGCGAGGAAGCGGGCTGCATGCTGCTCGACAACCTGCAGGAGCTGCCCTACCAGGACCGCTTCTGGGCCTTGCGCGGCGATCCCGCATTCCGCCAATGGCAGGCCACGGTGCGGCGAGTGCCCGTTCCTGTCGGGCTGGCCACACCGCGCCCCTTCGACGGCCATGTCCTGCCGCGGCTGGAGCAGAAGCCGGAGGAGTTCGACTGGTGGATTGGCCACCTGCTGCGGCGAGAGGTGCACAGCCTGCTGTTCATCGGAGGCGGCTGGGGTGGCGAGGAGTGGCACGTTGCGCGTCGCTTCGATCAGGCGGGGCGACGCATCAACATCACCACGCTGTGTGCCGCCGAGCGCCAGGATCATCAGCTTGCCGTGGACGAGGCAAGGCAGCGCTTCGGCCAAGCGCTCTCGGTTGTGCAGGGGGATGTGAGCCAGCCAGGCATTGGTGCCCGCCTGGCCGAGCGCTACGATGCCGTTTTCATCGACGGGCAACATGGCTACCGGGAATGCCGCCTGGACTTCGAGTTCGCGCTCAGACTGTCGCCCCAACTCGTGGGGCTGCACGACATCGTCGATTCGGACTGGCACGCGCAGAACCTGTGTTGCGTGTCGCGCCTGTGGTCCGAGCTGCGCGAGAAGTACCAGTGCGAACAGATGGCATCCGAAGAATGGGCTGGGATTGGCATCGTGGATCAGCCTGGCGCCTTGCGATAGACCAGGGTGAAGCCGTTGCCGACCTTGGTATCGACCGCCTCCATGTCGACGCGCTCCCACGCAAGCAGCGCCCGCGCGTTCAAGGCATGCACGAGTTGGTCGAGGCTTTCCGCAGAAGCTACATGGTAGTGACCCCCGACACCACCGTTGACGCCTTCGAGCGGATGGGTGCTTCGGTCATGCGCCTTGTCGAAGTCTTCGAGGTAATGTTCGGTTGTCGTCAACGGACGCGATTCGTCGCCGGGGAACGCACTGGGCAACGGATGGATGATGAAGCAGATGCCTCCCGGCCTGAGGAGCCTGTTCCATTCGAGGAATGCGCGAACCGGATTCGGTAGGTGCTCGACCACATGCGAGGAGATGATGAAATCCTGGGATCCGCCATCGAGCGGAATCTCGTCCGCACTGGCCTCGATGTCGATCGGCGCGACCTCTCCGCACATGTCGATCTGCGCCTGCTCGTAGAACGCCTCGCGCAATGCGACGTTGCGCGAACGCAAGCCGAACGGGTTGTGCGCGGCCGCTCCGATCTCGAGGCCTTCACCCAAGCACCAACGGTGGGCCAATGCGTGTTCAATGAACTTCATGGTGAATTGATCGACGCCTTCCGACGGGCAAGAACCATTGGCGATTGTGCTGCTGTTCCTCTTGATCGCAACTTCGGAGCTGCATCCCGGATGGCTCTTGCGCGAGACATTTGGCAATACCCTATTTTTTGCACTGGTTGCTGGTGTTGGGTCTTGGCGTCTTAGTTGCTTCCTGCGGGATCGCGGAGACAGCCTTGAAAATGAAGACGTCGAGACCGGCATGGCACAAACGGGCGATGTCAGATCGTGACAAAGGATGCCGAAGACCGATGCGCAGATGATTCCCGCAGCGTCCCTATCCGCTGAAAAATGCGGAACTCGGGTGGGTCATTTCAATAGCTCGCGTGCGTCCAGCTCGACGACCTTGTAGCGGTGGCGGCCCGCCGCTTTCAACAGGTCCCGCGTGCCTCCCGGCCCGTCGGGATCAAGCTCCGGGTTGTACAGCGCTATGAGCGTGAGGTTCTTGGCCTGATAGGTCAACCCTGAGAACATCATCCAAAGGTTGTTTCGCTGCCAGACGTCATAGTCTTTCTGCCCGGCGAGCCATCGAGGCATGGTCTCTGAGTCCTGCAGAACGCTGGGAGCCACTTGGGCGCCGACTTTCGTGTATCTCTCTACCCAATGAGGCCCACCGTGCTGCACTGAGGTCACCTGGAAATCCTCAGTTGGGAGGGCCAGCATCAGCTTGCGTTCGATTCCTGCAGCCGCGCACTCCTCGTGGAAGAGAATGTCGGCGCCGCACGCGCCGCCGGCAATTCCCAACGAAATGGGACTCTCTTTCGCTTCCTTCGCAAGCGCCTCGGCGATCAAGCGCCGTGCGGAGGCTTCGGCTTCGACCGTCGGCGGGAAGCGCGGCGGCTTCCGGCCTGCTCGGTCGATCATGTGGCCCGTGAAGAGCACGACTCGTTCCGGAGGCGGCGGTTCACCAGACGGGTGCAGCTTGCCGATCTCTTCCAATGCTGCGTTGGTGTTGGGTTCAAACAATCCCAGATGACGAAACACTTCAAGGTTGCGCCGTGTGGCCTCCACGGTGAACTGATCTGCGGTGCTCAACGCTTCTCGATAGGCCACGCGCACTGCTTCTGTCAAATCCGGCCTCGTCAGCAAGAGCAGTTCCGCGGTGCTGCTGATCGCCCACTTGTCGAACTCGAGAGGCCGACCGAGTATCGGATCGCGGGCCAGTGCGAGTTCCAAGAGAGCTGCGACACGATCGGCGGCGCGCCTTCGCTGCTGCAGGGCGCGCTCAGCGTCGGATGAGTCATCGTAGCGGGCCTGCCAGATCGCAGGGGCGCCTGCGGCCAGGGCAATCTGGCATTTGAGCAAGGCAAGTGCGTTGATGCCGGGATAGTGGCGATCAAGTTGCTGCCGCATCGCGTTCAGGTAAGCATCCAGCGCCTGTCCCAGGTAGGGCGATCGCAGGGCTTCCTCCTGCAGTCCGGCGGCCGGCGCTGCGCTGCATTGGTCGATCCAGCGCGTCTTGGCGTTGCTGCCGAGCAGGCTGAACGCTTCGGCGCGATCTGCTGCCGTCTTCGCCACCGCCAGCGCTCGCTCGATGGCCTGATCAGACAATGTGAGCAACCGCGCCTGCTCGACAGCGGGCGCACCCTTCGACAACCGCTGATAGATGGTTCCGAGCCGCTGATTGGCAAGCAGATCATCGGGATCTGTTTCGCGCAGGGCCTCGAAAGTGGCCCTGGCACCATGGTTAGCCTTCAGATTGAACTGTGCATTGCCTACCAGGCGCAGGCCCTCGGATCGCCATTCCGTTCCTTCGAGCTCCTGCGTAAACAACCTGAGCTTGCCATAGTCCTTGGTCGCCACGGCCAGCTTGATTTCATCCTGGAAATCGGTAGGAGCCGGGATCAACTCAGCGCGCGAGTGCGGCCTGAGCTTGGGCAGTTGCTGAAACACCGGGCTGTCCTTCCCCGTGTCATCCAAGCTCGTTCGGAGCGTTTCGACGAGCTTCTCAACGCTCGCAGCCAGGTCTTTTCGGTCGTACAGGAAGTACCGGTCACTTTGCAGATCAAACGGGTAGTGATTCTTGTCGTCCACTTCCGATCGCATGAGAATCGTGTGGCGCTCCTGCAGACCATGTCGGATACCCAATTCGTAGAACACATTCGCGTTGTGTATCGACACGTCGGCGATCACGACATCACTGGTGACCAGCAGGCGGAACATGTCCGTTCGAATGTTCCCTTGCTTGACGATTTCGCCGGTGGTGCCTCCGACGACGTGGATCCCATGGCGATCCTTCAGTTTTGCCAGCGCCGGCCTGATGAGATCGAATTCGACGCGGTCGAAGTCAAAGCCATCCTTGACGCCGAATGGACGCACGATAAAGCCACTTTGAACCCGCATCGACTGTTCTCCGAAAAGAATGTGATTAATGGGAAGGTGGATTGAAACGCGAACGCGCAGCCTTGTCATCCACAGGCCGGACGAGTTCCCGAGGAGCTTTGGTGCATCCGACGTAGCTGTCCAACTGGTCTACGTGCCACGCCGGTGCCCCCCGCGACGGTCGCCTCGCACTCGCAAATCTCCCCTCAGCACGACCCATCATGGACACCCGGGACGCGCTGCCTTCGTCTTGGCAGCCAGGACTCGAAGCGAACGGGGCACCGGCCGCTCCAAGACCTGAAGGTACCGAATCAACTGCCGTGCGGAGTGTCCGACCAGATCTTCATCCGAGACCGACGCCACATAGTGCTCCCACATCCATCCGATGAACTTTGCGAGCGTGGGCACTGCGGCGGCCTGCCAGCCGGCTGCTTGGTCCGAGTACTCGAGGATCGGCAGATCCGCGAGATTCGAGGGTGGGGGTCGCCGCTGCGCACGCATGATCAGGAACGTCGGTCGGTTGGTTCCGTGCGCCAGACCCACCTCGTTCATCACGTTCGGGTTGAGCGAGCCCAATTCGGCCAGGACGGACGCACAGCGATTGATCAGCGGCGCAAGGAAGGAGTAGTACTCCTCCTCGCTGAGGCCGCCCCAGGCGCGGATGGCGCGGAATCCCGCACTGGCGAGGGCCGGTCGGTAGTAGCTGGCGAAGTAGCCCGCGAACGGGGCGCCGAACGGCATCGCCACGAAGCAGGTGTCCGACTCTCCTTCGAGCGGCTCCAGCAGGTCGCTGACGAGCCGGAAAGCGTGAGACAGCAGCACCGAAGCATCGCGCGTGTGCGCAGCGCGTTCAACGTCGTTCAGGAACCTGTCGTACACGCTGGGCGGGACGGCATGGCGGGACAGCACTGGAATCCAGCGCTCGCGCAACGCCTGCCGCTGACTTGGACCGACCAGCTTCGCGCTGGAGGCATACAGGACCGCCATCGCGCCGATGCCCATGAACTCATACAGCAGTTGCGATCGAGCGCGCGCCTTCCGCAGGATCGACTCGAAGTTGGCGTCATGCGCGGCGCGGTACGCCAGGTGCTGCGACGGAAGGACGGCATCGATCTCGATCTCCCGCATGAACTCGCGCAGCCGCCGCCGCATTGCGCCGAAGCGCGGCCCCGCAAACTCCAGATTCGCTGCGACAAGGAACGCGCCAAAGGCAAAGCCGTTGAACCGGCAGTACAGAGGGCTGAAGAGAGTTGCACCCACGGTGGGTGGCAGTCTAGCGGCTCCTGGCCACTGGATTGACTGAGGTTGTGGCCTGGTCAGTCGTCGCGTTCGTACAGCGCGTGGAACTTCTTCGCTTCGATGGCATAAGAGTCCGTGCCCTCTTCGTTGTTGGACACCAGGAAATCTCCAGCAGCGAAATGGGTGCGTCCTTCTTGGGTCGATACGCTGCCCGCCTTCTCGCTGGCTTCTGCCCATACGGGCGTCGATTTCACATAGGTGCCCTTGCCGACAGACCGGTAGGTCCGCTCGAACGTCGCGGCATCGACGGTGTAGATGTCGCCGTCGCTGTCCACTAGCCAGTCGCCGGGCTTGCAGTGCTGCTGATCGCCCCACTTGCGATAGTCGAAACCTTCGGTGTCGAGCAACAGACGTACGGCCACGACCGGACGATCGGGCCTTCGGCGATAGCGTTGGCGTTGACTCATGTGGATGCTCTCGTTGGGTGCGCTCGTGATTTTCTACCACGGACGACGGAGGCAACGTGTACGAGAAAGCCGCAACCGGCGGTGGCTTCCAGGCCATGGGGCGGCCCTGCGCGATTGCGGTTCCACCGGCCTGCCGCGCCAGCGTGCCCGTGCCATCGATGCCAAGGCTTCTTGGCCTCGGGACGAAGCGCCGGCGTCGCCGTCAACGCCCTGCCGCCGCGGTGCACTCGGCTGCATCCGCCGGCTCGGCCAACTGCGCGCAGGCCTTCGTATAGGGGGCCGCGCCCCGTGCCTCGCGCCATTCGGCGCAACTGAGATTGCGCTGCAAGCGCTGGCAAGCCTGGGTCTGCAGTTCTTCGAAGCGCAAGGGCCAAAGACGGGCCTCCTTGCCAGCGGTGGAGGCCAGCAGCCGGCCATCGGCGCTGATCGCGAAGCGGTTGTCGTCTCCGAGATCGCCGTCTGCGCGCTTCGCGCGTTCGAGTGCGGCGTCGATCAGCGCGAGACCGGCTGTCGTCTTGCTGGACAGCCAGGTCAGGTCGGGTTGGATCAACCTGGGATAGAAATTCAGGTCGTCGGTCCCGTAGGCCTCGACCCAGGTGGACGATGCCGCCGCAAGGGCCCCGTCGCCGCCATCGGCAGCCTTCACGGCGTCCAGCGACTTCTTGGCCGCGACGGTCTGGGTGCGCTTGCGATCGCCCTCGATGTCGAAGCGCCAGCCCAGCTCGCGTCCTGTCGCGATGTCCCACACACGCTGTTTGGTTGGCCGGCGCACCGCATAGCGTATGTCGCCATCCCACAGCGTCGAGGTGGCGACGCGCTGACCGTCACTTTCGAAGCGCACCGAAGTCACCCGCGCCTCATGCTCGAAAGGCCCGATCACGCGGCCGCTGGCCGTGTCCACCAGCCACAGCTTTTCTTCCTGTACAGCGCTGAGCCAGCGGCCGTCGGCGCTGAAGGCCAGGCTCCCCGGGTCGCACGCCAGGGGAAGGCTGCGGATCTCGCCACCGGCAGCCGCATCTATCAACCGGACCGTGTTGCCTTCGCTCGCGGTCGCCAGCGTGCGGCCGTCGGCGCTGAGGGCGACCGCATGCACCTTGCCGGCATGGGTGAGGCGCCACAGCGCCTTGTCGTCCGGATCCCAGGCCGTGATCTGGCCATCGCGTCCGCCGACCAACAAGCGTCCGTCGGCGGTGAACACCAGAGCCCCGGCGGGGCCGGGCGCGAGGCTGGGCACAGCGTCGCGAGCAAGACGCGCGATGCGCGCCCCCGAGGCCGAGTCGCTGGCCGCAATGTGGAAGCGATCGGCATGGATGGCCACCGCTGCGAAGGGATCGCGACCGGGTGCCTGGCCCGCGTTGAACGCAACGTAGGTCTGGATTTGGAAGAGCCCTTGGTCCGTGGCCTCCAGTGAGAAGGGAATGGGAAGGCCGCCGTGGGCCGCGGCCAGCAAGGGGGAGGTATCGCTGAACAGGAGCGCCCCTGGGCGGGCACTGGCGATCTGGCCGAGCAGCTTTCCCGACGCCGGTTCGCGGATTTCGAGCCCGCTGCGTTTGGAGACGGCGAGCCAGCGCCCGTCGCGGCTCAGACTGATCCCCTCGGGGGCTTCCTCGCCCGTATCGATGGGTTCCGCTTCCTCGGCGGCCGGCATCGCGAACGTCCGCACGACCTTCTCGCCCCGGCTGATCGTGGCCAGCAGGGTGTCGTTGCTGCCGAAGGTGATCGCTGTCACGACGCCTCGCGCGTCGGGCAGCCGCCGCGGCTTCCATTGCGTCGTGTCGTAGATGCAGACGGCCTGTTCGTCACAGCTCGCCGCCAGCCACTTTCCGTCACCGCTGAAGGCCAGCGCATGGAGATAGTCGTGGCCATTGCGCGATTCGAGGTCGCGCACCTCGCCGCCAGCGGCCTGCACCTGCAGGTGCCGCTGGCCCGCCGTGGCCAGCCAGCGTCCGTCGGGGCTGAGCGCCATGGCGCGGATCGGGCCGGGATGCGGCTTCCAGCCGGGAGAAGGCTGCGGCCGGGCCAGCGAATCCAGCCGTTGCACCAGGGCGGCATGCGCATCGGCTGTCCATGCCGATTGCAGCGAATGCAAGGTCAGCAGCAGGCCGCGCTGCCACTCGCCCCGGTCATAGGCGACATCGCCTTGAGCGCCCAACTGCCGGGCCACCGCCATGCGCCGTTCCTGGTTGGCCTCGCGCCATTGCCAGGCGGCCGCCGCGGCGAGGAGGCCGAACACCACCACGGCGCCTGCCATGGAGGCGACGAGCCTGCGCCGGCGCCGATCGCGGGCGACCTGCGCGGCTTCGTGCGCCGCGACGCTGGCATCAATGAATTCCCGGGCCAGCTCGCCCAGATCGTCGGCGCGCTCGGCGCGCCAGCGGCGCGCCTCGTCCAGCACCGGTCCTCGCAGGTCCAGGCTCGGATCACGCTGGTTGTCCCGCCACAGCATGCTGGCGGCATGCATCCGTTCGCGCCACAGCAGGAACTCGCGATCGGCCGCGAGCCAGGCTGCCAGCCGGTCCCAACTGCGGAAAAGCGCCTCGTGGGCGACTTCGAGCACGCGCTCTCCGCCGTCTCCGCTGCGCGACACCAAGAGCCGTGCCTGCACAAATCGCTCGAGCAGCGTGTGCGCTTCGCGTGGCAGCTCGTTCCACGGACACGGGCTGCGCACGAATCGCGCCTCGCCGTCGATGCGCACGAGCTTGAGCAGGGCGCGACGCAGCGCCTCCAGGTCACCCGACCGGGCAGCAGGGAGGCCTCCGGACGGTGCTTCCCTGCACAGCGCCTCGGCCGCGCGCGCCAGCGCCCCTTGCAGACCGCCCAGTTGATCGCGGTACTGGGCGACCGCCAGCTCGGCGCCCTGCCCGCCCGCCTTGCCGAAGCGATCGAACAGCTCGCGCAGCGTGAAGGCCAGCAGCGGCAGCGCGTCGTCGGTCGCGGTGTCGGCGACCATCGCCTGGGACAGGCCGCTTTCCAGCCGCAGCCCCGCCACTTGTGCCGGGCCTTCGATGACCTGCGCGACCTCGCCGCGCGAGATCTGCGGCAGGTGGATGGGCTCGTACGCCACGCCGCGCAGGAGCGGGTGGGTCTGGAAGGCCCCGAGAAAGTCCGAGCGCAGCGTCGCCAGCACGAACAGCGGGCCGTCGGTCTCGTCGGCGATCGAGCGCAGCAGGCGCAGGAACGCAGACTTCTCGTCGTCGGGTGCCGCGTTGGTGTCGAGCGCCTCTTCGAACTGGTCGACCGTGACGACGATCGAAGCCTCGGGGCCCGCGCTCACCCGCAGACGATTCACCACGGCGCGCCAGCCGGCGGCTGTCGATGGGTCGGCGGCAAGCATCGCTCGCAGCGAGGCTCCGTCCTCCGCACCGGGCAGCCCGGCCAGCGCCACCGCCATCGAATCGAGCGGCCGCGAGAGCGGACGAAAAGGCGGCACCACGACCCACGCCGCGGTGTCACGCTCGAGGCGTGGCAGCACGCCGGCGCGCACCAGAGATGACTTTCCGCTGCCGGAGGCTCCGAGCACGAGCAGCAGGCGCGGCCCGCCCAGGCGGCGCAGCCGGTTCAGTGTCTCCAGCGTCGACTGCACCGCGGCGCCGCGCCCGAAGTAGACCGCCGCATCGGCCTTCTGGAAGGCGAGCAGGCCCGGATAGGGCGGCCGCGACGGGTCCCAGTCGAACAGGCTGCGCGCGTCCAGGCCCGCCGCCTGCAGACCCTGCAGAAGCCGCTGCCAGCCGCGGGCGCGGTCCTGCGTCAGGTCGGTGAGTTGCAGTTCCTGCAGCAGCGACCAGGGCGCGCTGGTGTCCGTCTTGACCGGGAAGATCGGCTTTCCCAGCGCTCGCGCGTGTGTGATCTCGGCGAAGCACCAGGGCGATGCCATCGAGTGCTCGCTGCACAACGCCACGACCGCCTGGCAGGCACGCAGTTGCGCGTAGAGCTCCTGTTCCCAGTCCCGCCCGGCGGGGATGCCGGCCTGCGGGTCGAAGTCGAGGAAGACCGAACGGTGTCCCTGCGCGGCCAGGACCGCGACGAGCTCGGCAGCCAACGCGTTGTCGGCGCTGCTGTGGCTGATGAACAAGGCGCCCATGCTGGCAATCGAACGCCGACCCTCTGTGCTCTCAGGCGATGCCTTGCCGACTCTTTCGAATCGCCTCGGCGATGCACCGCATCGAGATCCCCTCGTTGGCCGCGTAGCTTCCCGCTTCGCCATTGAGATGCGGCATGCCGAGCTCGCCGCCCATGTGATGCAGGGCGATGACCGCCCAGGCGTTGTCGTTGAAGACCGGGCTGCCGGAGCTGCCCCCTTCCGTGGGTGCACGGTAGTGCACGCGGCAGACGCCCTCCACCGGCGGCTTCCCGGACGGTGGACCTTCGTGACCCAGGAGCTCGTTGTCCTGAAAAGAAAACGAGAGATCACGCCCCCCCGGGTGGCCGATCACATAGACGCGTGGCGCGCGCGCGGCACCTGCGGGCGGCGGCGGCCAGTCGGGCAGAGCGGCCGAGATCGGCATGGGCTCGATTCCCGTCACCTGCGATTGCAGACGAAGCAGGCTGGCGTCCTGCCGGTCCGGCGGTGCGGACCAGACGATCTCCTTGACATCGAACACCGGACTGCCCTCGGCGGCCTCGAACACGACCTGCGCTTCGCCGGGCGGGATGCCCGGACTCTGGCCGGCCGGGTTCACGACGTGGAAGTTGGTCAGCACCATCAGTTCCTCCGGCGGGTCCATTCCGAGGTCGCCGGCCCGAATCAGAAAGCCGGTGCCGACGCGACGGCCGAGCCGGCGCTTCACGGCGGCCACCGAACGCGCGCGCTTCAGGCCCGTGAGCCACCACTCATAGGTCTGCGGCCCGTCTTTCCCGAGCACTGCCTCGAGCTGCGCGGCACCGGGCGGTTCGACGGCCTGAAGTTCCCGGACCTCGCCCGAACTCAGCTCGATCTGGGCCGCGGGCAGTGCGAGCAAGCGACTGCGAAGGAGCGCAACGAGACTGCGGCCGCGGGGATCGTCACCGCGCTCGAGATCCCAGACCTCCGAAAACTGTCGCAAGGTGCTGGCCACCAGAAAGGCTTTGGCGTCCGGTGACGCGACGTACGCGTGCACGCGACTCTCGACGGTGTCCCAGTCGCCCAGGCCCAACGACGCTTCGGCCAATGTCGGCAGGTGCCACGCATCACGCAGCGCCTCGGGCGTGGCTTCCAGGGTGGCGACCAATTTTCGGGCCAAGGGTTTCAGTTGCAGGTCGGGCGCCATCGCAAGTCCCATGCGGCGCGCTCGATAGACCAGCGCCAGCAGATTGACGCCGTGCCAGGTCTTTTGTTCGTCCCGTTGATAAGGTTCGCGGTACGCATCGATCGCCGCTGCCAGAGCCGTCTGCGCCGCCGGTGTCGACTTGTCGGCGGCATCGAAGAAGAGTTGCTTCCAGGCCCGGCCGAGCAGTCCCTGCACCTCCGCCCGCTCGGGGTGCGCCTCGGGCAGGCTGCCGCTCAAGCCTTGCAGCACGTCCACCGCCACGGTGGCCAGGCCGCTTTCGATCAAGGCCTGCGCCAGCAGACGTCGATTCTTCGAATCGCCAGGATCGAGTCGACGCACCGCCTCGGCAAGCTGCAGCATGTGGGGGTAGTCCCGCGCATTGCGCAGGTCCTCGACCAAGGGCTTGGCGGCTGCCACGTCCACGTCGTCACACATGCCTTGCAGCAGCCGCAAGGCGAGATCGGCCCGCTGGTGCAAGGTCGCCGTTTCCACGGTGAAGGGCGTCAAAAGTCGTAGCTCGGGTCTTCGCCGATGTCCGGGATGCGCTCGATGTGGTCGGCGTCCCCGAAATCCGTGGGCACGTCGGCTTCGAATCCAGGCAGGCCGACTTCCTTGCGCAGTGCGTTCAGGCGATTGTTCCAGCCCTTCTGGAAGACGGCCAACTTCGGGTTGGACGCGACCAGGCGGCCGTAGAACGCCTCGCGTTCGTTGCAGTAGCTCACGAGTGCCTTGGCGAGGTCGTTGCATTGCTGCACCGCGCGCAGCGTGCCGTCTCCAAAGCCGCCATCGACTTCACACCCCATCGCCGCCTGCAGAAATCGGACGGCGCGTCCGACGCCCATGTTGACGGCGGTGTCGAAGTGAGCGACATCGAGCTTGCGCTCCAAGGTGTCGCAGCGCGCGGGCCGCCAGTAGTTGGCTTCGTAGATGCTGCGCATCTCGTCGTCGGACAACTGGCGCACGTCCTGCGCCGACTGCCCTTGCTTGCGGCGCCAGGCGTCGTACACCTTCTGGGTCACTCCGCGGTTGGTCGCGCCGCCGGGATCGGCCGGATGGTTGACGTAGCCGCCCTCCCATCGAAGGATGAACGGCAGCGAGTCGGCGAAAGAGGCAGATGGCATGGTGAAGTTCCAATGCTGGCAGGCTGAACGCTTTGCGACGCCGGCCGATTGTGCGTCACAGCCCTCCCTCTTGCATCCACCGAACAGAGTACATCGAAAGGGATTCGGAGGAACGCAAACCGAACAACCTGCGCGCCGCCCTTCAAGGCTTGTCGCGGTCGCTGGGCGCTGCCAATCCTCCCGTTGTCAACACGTCAATGCCCAGCAGCTTGCGAAAGATCGCTTCCGCGGTGAGGCCTCCGATGGTGGCGACTGCGAGGACCAGGGAGACGAGCCGAAGGCCGGCAGTGCCGGCTGAAATCTCGAAGTCGCCTGGTTGCGCCACGATGTACAGCATGCCGGCGAGGGCGCCGGCCATCAGGCCCAGCGCAACCGTGATCGCCATCGAGGGCGGCACGAGCGGACCGCTGCCATAGCGTCGTTCGAACACCATGCGCACGGCGGCTCCCGCCACGCCGGCGAGAAGTGTCGATCCGAACAGGAGCGCCTTACTCGCAGGCGACGCCAGCAGATCGGCGCCAAGATGGCTCCCGAAGGCCGCTGCGAGTGCCAGCATGAACAGCACCGAGGCCACGACCGCATGCCAGACAATTGGACCTGTTTCGACGGCATGGCGGCGGCGCCGCTGACCCTCCAGCACGTCGACCCAGCGATTCGCCACCTCTTCGCTGGGCTCATCGGCCATGCGCGCGTGCTCATTGCCCGTTGGCAGGTCGACCCCTGGTGCGATGGTGCGCCACACCGTCTCGGCGGCACCGCCACTGCGCAGCAATGCCAGCACCGGGATGTGCGCGCCGATCGCCACCTGGCCGGCGATCAGGGTCGACATGGCACCGCCGATCAGGATCAGTCCGTCGGCATCGGCGAGCGAGCGGAAGAACGACACTTCCCACTGGCCCGACGAGTCGGCCACCCGATCGAACAGTGCAGGATGCGTGCGCTCTTCGGCAAAGTGTGTGGTTGCGGATGACGGCTGGCGTACGACGATCGGTGCACCGCGCTCCGTCAATGGCGCACTCGCGGCCACGTACGCGCTGACGACCACGGCCTCGATGAAGTTGGCGTCGTAGACGATCAGTCCATGACGCTTCCTCGCAAGCGCCGCGCCCAATGCCGCTGCCGCCAGATTGGCCTTGTCGACATCCACCGGCGGGGAAAACGGATGGGGATGTTCCGGCTTGTTGCGCTCCGACTCTGCCGAGCCGACGATTGCGAATCTGAGCATCTTTCTTCTCCTTCTGACGGCCGTTCACTGACAGCGATGGCCGGCGCGAGGCACCGGCAGCGACGATTCAAGGTGGGTTCGAAGTGGGCCTGCGAGCGTAGCCAGCTGTTGCGGGAAACTCATCCTTTCAAGTGATGAGGGGCGCTGACCCGTGCGCGTCCCATGCCGGCGATACGAAGCGACGCCCTCTTGCGCAGCAGTTCAGTCCTTGGCCGGAGGGGGCCGAACAGGGCGTGCACTTCCTCGACTGAAACGGGTATGCGCGCCAGCGAGTGCCGCTTGGCGCCCTTGAGCTTTTGGAGTCGCGAGCCCGCGCGCAGCAGGCGTTCGACAGCAACGCTGAATTGGTCAAGAAGCCGCTTCTCCATGCGCGTATGCTCTTCCTCGCTTCGGCATTCTCGGCGAGTGACGTGTGCCGCTGCGAGTGACACAGCTCATACGCGGTGGATGGAATGTCGAAGCAGACCCGTCCTATGTGGCGGATCGAGATGTTGTTGCGGATGTCGGAAAGACCTGGCGGGCACTCGAGCGTGACGTTCTTCGCGAGCAGGGTCTCGTGGCCATCGTAGGCGACGGACACCAACTGCTTGAATTCGCCCAAGTCGGTTTCGAAGTCGGACTGCAGCGAATTGGGTACGAGCGTCACGATGCGATCAAGCGTCGCCAGGCCGGTGGTGGCCGAAATGTCCACGACCGCGGCTTTGTATTAGTGATCAGAGATGGGGTTGGCCGCGTAGTCGTACTTGTTGGTCGGTTCCAGCAGGGCCAGCAAGTCTTCGCGGAGGTGCTCGGCGAGTCGTTCCTCGTCGGGATAGTTCTCCGATGGCAGGAGAATGGTGCGAAAGCCGCGAAGGTAGAAGCGCAGTTCCGAGCCTTCATTGCTGATCATCACGTAGGGCAGTCCGAGCGCATGCACGAGTCCGAGCTCGCATATCACGTTCGGCGACGACGTGGGTTCCTCGGGACGGGCCGACATGTCGAAGACGAAGAAGTCGGCGCCGTCGATGGACACGAACACGTTGGCGCGTATGTTCTGGCCACGCCAGTTCTCGGGGCAGGTGACTTTGGGCGCGCTGCGAAAGCCGGCGCTTCGCATCAGCGCCTGCATGTCGGGCTCGCCAGCAGCCTCTCGATGACGGCCTTGATCTTCAGGCAGCTGCCAAGGTCGCTCTTGTCCTTGTCCTTGCCCTTGCTTTTCATGGGGCAGAGCACGACCACGTCGAATCGACCGTCGCTGGTTGCGAGCTTCATCCCAATGCCCCAAAGTCGCTGTAGTCAGAAAGTCTACACGCGCAAGAAGCTTTGGCGACCGCAATCTGCAGGAGATTCCGTGGCAGCGGGGCTGGCCAGGTCGGCGCGCCCCGTCAGGGCCGGTCTCGGCGCAGGAACCGGCTGACAGCCATGACGACCTGGTCGATCAGGTCGTCCCACCCTCCGCTTTTCGGGACAACGGCGTGCCAATCGTCCACTGCCAGGCCACGCCAGTGGTCAAGGGAGCCGTCGACGACGACCGGGATCACACGAACGCCGTTTTCGAGTGCATGCCGGACTTCCGGGGTGACCCATTTGGATCGATGCGTGGTTTTGCCGACGATCAGGATCAGACATCGCGAGCGCGCGATGGCGTGTCGAATGGCCGGCCACCATTTCTCACCGTGTCGCAACGCCTCCTGGTCACGGAATACGCTGATGCCTCTGGCCTGCAGCGCAGCGCTCAAGCGCAGCGCGACCTTGGTGTCCGGCTCGGTACGTTGATAACTGACAAAGACGCTCCATCGGTCCGACTCCGTTGCGAAATCTTCCAGGAGCTTGATGTCGGCGTGGCTGAGCGCGCGAGGCGTCTGGATGCTTTGACCGATGACCTTCAACCGGTCGCTACGGTGGTCGATCGGCATGAAGGGATCGAAGCGAAGCCCGAGCAACAAGAGTCTCGCGTCATTGGATGCAAAGAGCGTCGAGCGGTGCGGATCGCCGATCACCGCAAACTGTCCGAACCCGCGGGCGTCGTTCGCCCGGCGTGGTTCGCAGCCCTCGACCCGGAACGTCAGCGAATACATGCGGGGACCGTTTCGTTGGCCTCGTGACACGACGATCCAGAGCGTGCCCCCGTTCCCAATCATGTCTTGAAGGTCCCGCTTTTTCGACGCCAATCCGAAATACTCACCCTCCAGCCAGTTCTCGCGGTTCGCCTCCCATCGAGCGATGGCCAGGGCATGGCCAGTCTCGGGGCGTTTGCGACCGCGATGAATCTGCTCTCCTGCGTCGTCCGTCATACTTCGAGCCTTTCCTTTCGGAGTGCCATCGTGCCGACACCGGCGCCCCCTCGGGCTAATTGCCGGCGACGACACTGTTGGCGTTGAAGTTCCCATTCTTCAGAACGGCCCCCAGCGGGAACGAAACCGGGAACACGCAGTCGTTGAAATGGCTGTTGCGAAACCATGCGGGCTTGAAGTGGCCGTCGAACCGCACCCGTGAAAAGACCACCCCGTCGAACAGGATCTCCTGTTCGGGCTTGCTCAGGTCGATGACGCCAGGTTCGATCTCGACGCTCTGGCCTTGAGAGATCCAGCTGTCTTCGATGATCGAGACGTCCGACGACAGGAAGTCCTGGCTGGCAGGCTTCGAGACGAATCGCACGCCGGCGGCGCCACTGAGATCGAGTTGCGCACCCCGGAACTTGGAGTTAGCGAACTCGACGTCCACGAGTTGGGTCCCGTCGATCCGAAGGAACCAAAGGTCGCTGTCGTCGAAGCGGATGCCGCTGAGCGCCAGCCCTGACTTCGACGAAGACGGCGCGGCGCCGAAGACGACGCCTGCGACGCGCATTCGCCGGGCCACGAGATCCCTGATGGAGCCGTCCGTATAGGTCGTGTGGGCCCACAGGGTGTCGGCCAGCCGGGCCCCTTTCCAATCGACCCCTCGCAGGAAGGTTCTCCGTTCCCGCTCTCGGCCTTCGCGCAGTGCATCCAGTGCCTGCCAGGCGTTGCTACGCGCGACCGCAGTCTGGGTGATATCGGCAAAGAGGGCCTGCAGGCCGCTGGACAGATCGGGTTCGTGACTCAGGGACCGCATGCGCGCTCGCGTCTCGTCGCCGGACCAGACCGAGGTCGAAGCCGCGGCCTCGGCCAGGGTGCGCTGAACCTGCTTCCTCGTGTTCAGGTCATTGATCGAGGAGGTTGTCAGCAGCGTGAGGCCGCTGAGCCCGGCCACGGCAACACAGAGGACGGCGGCCCTGGTGGCCAGCCGCAGTCGCTTCCTGCGTCGAGCCCGCTGCAGCTGCACTGCGAGGTCCGGTGCCCCGCCCGTCCAGGTGACGCGCTGCACATCGCGAAGGAGTCGCTCGATCGCGTCGGGCAGCCGCGCCTTGGTGCCGTCCTCCACCAGAATGATCGCGATTCGGCGCGCCAATGCCCGTTGGATCTCCGCATGGCACCAACTGCTGGCCGCCGAGCTGGCGGTCAGCAGCACCACGAGTGCGTCGCTGCGTTGCAGCTCGTTGGAGAGGGCGTGAACGAAGTCGTCGCCGGCGAGGATTTCCTTCCGGTCGATCCAGACAGAAAAGCCGGACCGTGCGAGATGTGCCGCGAGCGCGTCCGCCTGCGAGCTGTCGAGGCGAGAGTAGCTCAAGAAGATCCGGGGCTCGAACATTGAATTTTGTGGCAGCGAGACCCGCGGCAGCCGCAGGAACTTCGGCTTCCCTGAGCGGCGCGAGCGCGTGTCTTGGAGTAAAAGCTGCCCTTGTGCCAGGTCCGGGCACGTGGCGCATCCGTCCAATTGGTGAGGATCAGGGGCGCGATTCGCCTTTCAGTATCTGGCGAACTCTTTTGCGCGGCTTGGAAAGCCTGGCCCTGTCACTCAGTCACAGTCGGAATCTTGTACGTCTGACGTTCAGCCGCCTGCTGAGCGCGCGGCGGATCGTATTCCCAGTGCCACGGCTCGCCACTGACAGTGCGCACGAACCCGAGCTGGGGGGCATGCTGTTTCAGCCAGTCATACACCTCGTTGCCGTCGGCTCCCGCGACGGCGATATCGAACGCGATCCCGTTCTGGTGGTTCGAGGCACCAGGTTTCGCGGCCTTGTTGAAGCCCGGAAGACGCCTGTCGAACCCATCCCACAGGATCTTCTGCTCGGGATAGGACCGGAACCCACTGTTGATGGCGACGGTCACACCCGACAACTTCGCCTGACCAACCATCTCGAGGTATGGCGCGACGGTATCGGAGGCGATGCGTTCAATCTCCGTCTTCGCATCGACGATCTCGACTAGGTCAATCTGGCCGATGTAGGCCCCGCGCGACCATGCGGCGTTGGGACCGAATTTGCCACTCCCCGTCGATGGCTTGAGCAGGTCGAGCGTCTCGTTGATGAACCTGCCCTGGAGATTGTTGGTCGAGGTCCAGCCGATGGGTGTCCCACTCTCTTGCAGGGCATGCGCAAACAGCGCGACCTTGTTGGATCCGGCCTGCAAGCGCTGGACAGCATCGACGCGTATCACCGTGGCGGTCGGTATTTTTTTTATCGTGCCATCGGATGTCTCGAAGGCCATGAGGTCGTTCGCCTGCCGCAGGCGCGCGTCCGGGTCAGAAACGGTGAAGCTCTTGGTCAGATAGCTACGCTCAAACATGGGTCCCTCCAATGAACGCTCGCCTGCAATCAGCCAGCATCGCGTGCGACTGCGGCACGCCCTTCCGCCCCTCAGAGGCCCGCACCCGCACTGCCGGCTCAGGGACGAATTTGCCACTGGCATGGGTACGGCGGCCGCCTCCCAATCTCCGCGCCGTTGGAAAAATCGCGCGGACCGTACCGGGGAAATGTATGCAGGCTCATCAGCCTGCCGCATCCCCACGATGACGGATGACCCATCGTGCAATTCCGGCAACCATGTCGCGCGCTGCTTCTTGCGCAGTGCACAGGAGTTCGCGATGAGCCAGCCGCTTGGAACCATCTCAGCCGAAGGATTCAGCTGCACCATCACGCAAGACGATGACGGCAGGGTTCACTTCATTGCGGACGCCGACATCGATGCGGATGGTGCCAATGGGCAAAACGGCCAACTCGCGGCCTACAAGGTCGACAACCAAGGCTCCGAGGCACTGGCCAACGGCGGGATGAAGATCAATGCGAGCGGCAAGGTGATCTGTGCCCATGCATGGGCACGTGATGTCGTCATCATTGACACCGACAACGAACCCAAAGTGTTTCCAGGCGGTGTCATCGCATCCAAGACCTGGTACCGCCACCGCGGCAAAGCCGCGGCCGACCCTGCGGCTTATGTTGACGCGGAAACTGTCCCCTACATCGTCGTGCCACCACTGATCGTTCAGAACACAGTTGGCGCCGTACGCGGTTGCAGGGCGCAAGCCACATGGCGCGGTCGATCAGTGGCATGTGTCGTTGCCGACCTTGGCCCGGGCAATCGGATCGGCGAACTGAGTATCGCCGCGGCACGCGCTCTCAACATGCCCGCAAGCCCGCGCAGCGGCGGGACAGAGCAAGCGGAAGTGCTCTATGAGCTGTGGCCAGGAATCCCGGCACCGGGATTTGAGTTGCAGCCAGCGTGATGGCTGACGTCAAGTCTGAACAGGCCATCGAGATTCGATTCCGGGACGGCGTCAATCGGCGCGCCGTCAGCGCATCGTGGAGAGGCGTCCGCCGACCTTGGCGTTGCCGGATCACTCGCTCAGCAGTTCCGCCGACTGCGTGACTTGCGCGGCCATTCGGCCGTTCGGCGACTTCCATCCGCGATGCTGCATCGGCCCAATCATGAAAATCCACACGACACCGACGCACGCGACGACGGTCGACACAAGCAGCCATCGCGGGTGCAGAGGGGGGGCCGTGCGCCGGGTGATGCGCCCGATCACGCCGGTGATGTTGCGACCCATCTCGATAGTCGAGCGTCACGCGGACTCCGCGTGGAACTCACGCGTTGGGTTGTCGCCTTGACGGGGGCAGGCGGCGGCTCATAGGGAGCTTGCTCGTCGCGGCGTTCTGCACCGTGACAGCCCTGCGCAACTGACCCTCGTGGAAGTCGACGACGTGACTGGTCAAGATGAGGATTCGCACGAGCGGCAATGCCAAGCGGTGGATCGGCCAGCATGCCGCGACAGCCTCAACTGGCCCGGGTTTCGGCACGCCGGCGCAGGGCCGCGACCGCGAAGTGACAGAAGTCACATCGGCCCTGCGCACTGCGTACTTCGCCAAACAAAGGCGGACGCGTAAATTTGTAGCCACTGAAATCGCACACCCGACGCGATCCACACCGGAGCACGGCCATGAAACTCTCTTCGCGCTGCCTGTTTTGGTTGACGAGTGCACTTTCGCTGGCGGCGATGGCCGTCGCGCTGCTGAATCCGAACCCCGCGGTCGCGGCTGACAGCGTCTACCTGAGCAAGCCTGATATCCAGATCGCCTGATCGGCAAGGGATGCTGTCGGAGGACCTTCTGAGCGGCGCGCGGCCGCATTGAGATGCTCGAGGGAGGGAGGCAGCTGGACGTCGACATTGTGTGGTGCACTGGCTTTCAGCCGTGCCTGGACTGGATCAAACTGCCGGGCAAGAAATTGCGCAGATTTCCAACACCCATCCAACTCCATCGACGGCCTCTGCGGCTGCGGCGAAGTCGATGCGTCACTCGAAGCTCCTGAATCGTGCTGGGCCCATGGGCTGTTGTGCGACCACTGCGAGATCCTGGCTCAGACGCCACCACCTTCTTCCACATGTTTACCGGCTGCAGCACCGCCTGCCCGTCGACCCGATGGCGTATGACCCCGCTGCCCTCAGTGCCTGGTTGCGACGCTTCGGCGCGCAGGTCCTGCTTGGAGCGCGGCCGCACCCACCCACCGAGGCGCTCAAGGCCATGTTCTCGCTGTTCAAGGGCCAAGGGCGCAGCGGCGGCTGGCGACCGCCATACCGGCCAAGTTCACGTTTTCGACCGGGAGGCCAGACTGGTCTGCCGCACCAGCGAGCTGCCGCCGACGGCGGAAGTCATGGCCGCGCTTCGGCGCGCCGCATGGCCGGCGCAAAGCCGCGGTTGAGGCGCCAGGAGCCGCCATCAGTGGATCGGACGGCAACATCGCCCAGGTCGAGAAAGGCGTAGCCCGTGTCTGGCGTCCAAGGCAGACGCCTTGAAGTTCTGTACGCGATAGGTTTGTTGGGAGGCAGCGCGTAGGTTACCCTCCGGCGCGATTCATGCGCTCGACTTGGCAGTCGAAGCTTCCGGGATGCGTGGAACACACGGAGAACTGACGTGGGGGTGTTGTCCCCGCGCAGCCGCAGCAGACGAAAAGGGCGCACAGGAGTGCGGCATTCACAATCATCTTTGACATTGCGCTCTCCGCACTCGGCAACCGTCCATGCCCGCTCAAGAATCGCGTGTTCAGCATGCGAGTCTAGTCCTGGTGCTGCTGTATGCCAACGCGCCGACAGCGAGGGACTTCAGCAACGGGTAGGACGCGCCACCGCTCGCAGCAGCCGCTCCTGACTTCCAGCGTCAAGCCAATCACGGAGCACTAAACCCCAGGCCTCACGGGCCGGTTCTGAGACAACACCTTTTGAAGCTGGCGAAGAGCGTCTTCCTGTAGTCGCGAATCCTCCGATGGGCCGCTGGTCATGACCACGGCATCACGACTGAAAAACGGGTCACGCAACCTTCTGCGCGGCAACGGAAAACTGGTTGACCGGACGGTCCAGCCCCAGGTTCTCCCGCAAGGTACGACCTTCGTAGGCCGTGCGAAACAGCCCGCGTCGCTGGAGCTCGGGAATCACCAGGTCGACGAACTCGTTCAGCGATGCCGGCAGCACCGGCGGCATGACATTGAAGCCGTCGGCCGCGCCGTCCTCGAACCATTCCTGCATCCGGTCCGCGATGGTCTGCGGTGTGCCGACCACCACCCAATGGCCCCGAGCGCCAGCCAGGTATTCGTAGAGCTGGCGCACGGTGAGCTTGTCGCGCCGGGCCAGCTCGAGCACCACGTGGGCGCGGCTGTTCTGTCCCGGCGGTGGCTCCGGAATGTACGGAGGCGGTTCGTCCAGTTCCCATTTCGACAGATCTTCGCCGGGCCAGAAGGTGTGCAGCGTGTTCAGGCCGACGGACGGGTGGATCAGTTTTTGCAGTTCCGCCCATTTGGCCTCGGCCTCTTCTTGCGTGCGGCCGATCACCGGCGAGATGCCGGGCAGCACCAGCAGCTGCTCGGGCCGCCGGCCGTACTTAGCAAGCCGCCCCTTCACGTCGCGATAGAAGGCCTGCGCTTCGGCCAGGCTGGTCCACGCCGTGAAGATGGCTTCGGCCGACGCCGCCGCGAGCTCACGCCCCGGTTCGGACGATCCGGCCTGCACGATGACCGGGTAGCCCTGCGGCGGGCGCTCCAGGTTGAGCGGACCGGAGACCTTGAAGTACTTGCCCGAATGGTTCAGCGCATGCAGCTTGGCGGGGTCGAAGTATTTTCCCGAGGCCGGATCGCGAATGAAGGCGTCGTCCTCGAAGCTGTCCCACAGACCCTTGACGACATCGATGAACTCGTGGGCTTGCTCGTAGCGGATGGCCGGGTCGGGATGCTTGTCGAGGCCGAAGTTGCCATGGACGTTGTCCGCGCCGGTGGTCACCACGTTCCAGGCCGCCCGGCCCTTGCTCAGGTGATCGAGCGACGCGAATTTGCGCGCCAGCTGGAAGGGGTCGCCGTAGGTCGTGGAGGCCGTCGCCACGAAGCCGATGTGCCGGGTCACCGCCGACAAGGCGGCCCACAAGGTCACGGGTTCGAAGTACGACACCCGGCCCTGGCGGCTGAAGGCTTCGTCGTCGCCGTGGAAGGCCAGGCCCGGGCTGTCCGCCACGAAGACCTGGTCAAACAGTCCGCGCTCGGCGGTCTTGGCGACTTCGATGTAGTGGTCGATGTTGACGCCCGAGTCGGTCTGCGAACCCGGATGGCGCCATGCCGCCACGTGATGGCCGGTGGCCATGATGAAGGCGCCGAGGCGCAGCTTGCGTTGGCTCATGAGATGGGTTCCTGTCGATTCATCCGCCGTCAGCGGCCGGCTTCCACGCGGTGAAGTGGCTCTCCAGCCTTTCGAGCGCGAAGTTCAGGGTGATTCCGATGGTCGTGATGGCAATGATCCCGAAGTACATGTCGGCGATCAGGAAGCTGTACTGCGCATAAATGATCAGGTAGCCCAGGCCCGCCTTGGCGCCCACCATCTCGGCTGCGATCAGCACGAGCATGGCGGAGGCGGCGGCCAGCCGGATGCCCACGAAGATGGTTGGCACCGCTGCGGGCACGATCACTTTCAGGAACAGCTGCGTGGCGCTCACGCCCATGGTGCGCGCCGACTTCACCAAGAGCGGGTCGACCTGGCGGACACCATTGATGGTGTTCAGCAGCAACGGCCATGCGCACGCGTACACGACGATGGCGACCTTGGAGACTTCCCCGATGCCCAGAAGCAGCAGGAACACCGGCAGCAGTGCCAAAGGCGCGGTATTGCGCAACAACTCGATGATCTGGCTCAGCGCGCTGCTCACGCGCTGGTACCAGCCGATCGCGAGTCCAAGGGGAATGGCAAACAGGATCGCGAGCAGCAGGCCGCCGAGCGAGCGCGCGAGGCTCACCGAGGTGTGCTGCCAGAGCTGGCCATTGAGGGCCATCGCCCAGCCTGCCGCCAGCACCTCGCTGAGCGGCGGCAGGAAAGTCGCATCCGTCAGGCCAAGCCGCGGAGCGAGCTCCCACAGCAGCGCGAGTGCGACCGTCAGGCCGGAGCGCCAGGAGACGTTGGCAACCCTGCCGTACAGGCGCGCCAGGAGTGACGGTCCGTACGTTCGCAGCGCGTGCGGCGCCGGATGCGTTCCGGCGTTCAGTGCGATATCAGGCATGGGAGAGTTCTTTCCTCGCGGGTTGTGCGGCGATGCGCGCGCGGCGCTCCTGGCGCGCCGAGTCGACCTCGTCATGCAGCAGGGACCAGATCTCGTGGCGCAGTTCACCGAACAGCGGCAGCGAGCGCACGTCATCCGTACCGGCTCGCAAGGATTCGGGGATCTCCACGATTTCCTTGATGCGCCCGGGGCGCGTGGTCATCACGGCCACCCGCTGGCCGAGCACCACCGCCTCATCGATGCCATGCGTGATGAACACGATCGTCTTGCCCGTGCGTTGCCAGATCGCGACCAGTTCTTCCTGCAGCGTTTCGCGCGTTTGCGCATCCAGCGCGGCAAACGGTTCATCCATCAGCAGCACCTGCGGTTCATAGGCCAGGCTGCGCGCGATCGCCACGCGCTGTTTCATGCCGCCCGAGAGTTCGTGCGGAAAGCGATTCGCGAAGTCGCCCAACCCCACCAGGTTCAAGTAGTGGGCCGCCTTGTCGCGGCGCGCTCGCGCCCCGAGTCCGGCCACCTCGAGGCCGAAGGCCACGTTGTCCAGCGCGGTACGCCACGGGAACAGCGCGTACTGCTGGAACACGACACCACGGTCACGCGCCGGGCCGGCCACGGGCTTGCCATCGATCAGGACGCGGCCGCGTGTGGGCATCGCCAGCCCGGCCAGCAGGTCGAGCATCGTGGACTTGCCGCAGCCGCTGGGGCCCACGAGCACGAGAAACTCACCCGGGTTGACGTCGAGGTCGACATCGTTCAGCGCGACAAAGCTCCGAGCTGCGCCGCGATCGTCGGCGCGCACGACGAATTCCTTGCTGACGCTCTCGAATCGGATCTTGGCGGCGCTCATTTGCTTGCAGCCACCTTCTCGGCGTTCTTGAAATAGGGGTTGAAAGCGTTGGTGTACAAGTCCGCAGGCTTGACCTGGCCCGGCTTGAGCAGTCCGTCCTTCACGAGCCAGTCGATCCAGATCTGGAGTTCGCCGTCCTTGATCACGCCGCCCGTCCCGGCCACGCCGGTGCTTTTCCAGTACTGGATGGTGTCGGCGCTCTCGGCCCGCTTGCGGCTCTCGATGACCTTGACGAAACGCGCCCGGACTTCGGCCGGCGGCGTGTTGCGAGCCCACTCGATCGAGCGCGCCAGTGCCGACACGAGATGGCGGGTGGTGTTGGGGTTCTGTTCGATGAACTTCGTATGCAGCACCAGCGTGCCCGCGGTGAAGTCGCCGTACAAGCCGCGGTCCGTGAACAGGGCACGGATGCCGCCGCGCTCCAGTGCCTTGTCGCGCAGCACGCCGCCCAGCGTGGTGACATCGACATGGCCCTGGCGCAAGGCCTGCTCGCCCGTCACCGGCGGCGTCGCCACCAGGGTCACCTGCCTGGCTTCCACGTCGCTGACCTTGCTTCGTTCCAGGTACTCACGGACCATGAATTCATGGTGCGCGCCCAAGGTGTTGACGGCAATCTTCTTGCCGACCAGGTCGCGTGCCGACTTGATCGGGCTGTCGTCCTTGACGTAGTAACCGGAATAGGTGTTCTCATCTGCACCGTAGTAGCCCAGCACCGCCTTGATCGGCGCCTTCTTGGCCAAGAGCTTGACCACGGCGCCGTTGAAGGCCCCGCCGATGTCCACGTCGCCGGTGACCACCGTCTGGATGTCCTGCGGGCCGCTGGTGGTATTGCCCACCCACTTCGCCTTGAGCGGCGCCAGGTAGCCCAGCTCTTCGGCCAGTTCGAGCCACGTCACCTGGCCGGCCCAGCCCTGGTAGCGGATGTCGGTCTTTTCCAGCGCCTGCTGGGCGCTCGCGGTGGCCGCCAGGCCCAGCGACAGCAGCGCCGCAGCAAGCAGGTTCGGTAGTTTCAGCATTCGATTTCCAGTGGTGGCAGTGAAATAGGGGCAATGGACGCACTCTCGAGTGCTCGAGGAGGCCTCACGGTAGAGGGCTGCCACGACAATGCCAAAGAAGAAATTCGCGTTTTGATATTTGCGGCGTCCGTCGCGTCACCGAAGCCCGGGTGGCGCTCCGGCCGCCCTCGTGTGATGGCATTCCCTAAGCGGCGGATTGCGCGCCGCCTTTGCGCTACGTTCGCGGCGTTGCGCTATGGTCTGCAGGCCACCTGTATCGCACTCGGCCCGCCCCGCCAGCGAGTTGCTGCGCGACGAGCGCACCACGCCACGTCCCTCGACCTCTGAAGGAGACAGCATGAAAAATGAAGTCAACCCGGAGATCCTGATCAGCGAGGTGCAGGCACGATCGGTCAACGTGCCACTCGAACACCCGGTGCGCACCAGCGTCGGCGTGATCGCGACCTCGCCCCTGGTCCTGATCGACCTGCAAGCGAACGATGGCAGCGTCGGCCGCGCCATCCTCTTCACCTACACGCCGGCGGCGCTGGAGGCCACCCGGCAGATGGTGATGTCGCTCGGCGAGGGCTTGAAGGGTCAGCCGCTGGCGCCCTTCGAGCTCGACCGGCTGCTGGCCCAGCGCCTGCGGCTGCTCGGGCGCACCGGCATCGCGCAGATGGCCTGCGCCGGCATCGACATGGCGGCCTGGGATGCGCTCGCAGTGGCGCGCAAGCTGCCCCTGGTGGAACTGCTGGGCGGCAGCCGGCGGCCGATCCCCGCTTACGACAGCCACGGCATGGACGGCGTCGAGCTCGGCGTCGAGCGTGCCAAGCGCGCAGTGGCGCAAGGCTTCGGCGCCATCAAGACCAAGGTCGGCTACGCGACGCTGGCCGAGGACCTGCGCGTGGTGCGGGCACTGCGCCAGTCGATCGGCGCTGACACGCACCTGCTGGTCGACTACAACCAGGGCCTGAGCGTGCCGGAAGCGGTGCGCCGCATTCATGCGCTCGAAGGCGAAGGAATCTCCTGGGTCGAGGAGCCCACGCTGCAGGAAGACTACGCGGGCCACGCGCGCATCCGCGAGAAGGTGCGCCTGCCGATCCAAATGGGCGAGAACTGGTGCGGGCCGGGCGAGATGGCCAAGGCGCTCGAGGCCGGAGCCTGCGACCTGGTCATGCCCGATGCGATGAAGATCGGCGGTGTGACCGGATGGCTGCGTGCCGCGGCGCTCGCCCAGGCGCGGGGCCTGCCGATGTCGAGCCACATCTTCCAGGAGGTCAGCGTCCACCTGCTGGCCGTCACGCCGACCAGCCACCTGCTCGAGCGCATGGACCTCGCGAGCCCCGTGCTGGCGCAGCCCTTGACCTTCGAGAACGGCACGGCGATCGCACCAGAGCGACCGGGCACGGGCATCGCGTGGAACGAGGACGCAGTGCGCCGCTTCGAAGTCAAGGCTCGCTGAATCGGAGCCTTGGAGCGTTCAGGGCTCGGGCCGCATCCACAGCCAGAGCGCGATCGCGCCCATGACAAGCGGTGCTGTGATCTTGAACACGATCGGCACATCGGCAAGGAGCACAACGGCCGCGCTGAAGACCATCATCCCGCTCGCGGCCCACTTGGCACGGCGTGGTACTGCGCCCCCTCGCCGCCATTGCCGGATGTGCTTGCCATAGCGGGGGTGTGCAAGAAGCCAGTGTTCCAGTGCAGGCCAGCCGCGCCCGCCCGCCCAGGCTGCGGCGATCAAAAAGGGAACGGTCGGCAGGAGAGGAAGGAAAACCCCGACCACGCCGAGCGCGACAAACACCAGCGCCAGCCCACGCCAGACCAACTTCGCAACGCGAGCATCGAGACGCATCAGCGCGCTGGCCGTTCGGGCCGCGCGGCCGGGACCTTGGAAGCAGACATGAGGCGAATGGTAGGTCAACTGCCTGCCGAAACCGACAAGGCGTGCGACACCCCCTACTCCTCGAACACGTCGGTGCCGAACACCTCGTAATGCACGCGAGCGTCCGGAACACCCAGCGCCTTGAGCGCTTCCACCTGAGCGCGCATGAAAGGCATCGGGCCGCAGATGTAGTAGTCCGCATCGGCCTTGACCGCGGACGCCGCGATGCGCCGCAGGTCGACCAGTCCCTCCTGGTCGTAGTCGTAGCCGAGGACGTCGCTGGGCAGCGGCGCGTCGTAGAACACGATGCTGGTCAGCCGCCGGTTCGTGTCGGCGGACGCTTTCAGGCGGTCCTTCATCGCGTGGACTGCGCCGTTGCGCGCGCCGTGCACGAACACAACCTCCCGGTCAGTGTTCTTCAGGACTGCCTTGAGCATGCTGACCAACGGGGTCAGGCCGACCCCTCCACTGATCAGCACCACCGGCGTGGTGGCCTCCATGTCGACATGGAACGGACCGAACGGCGGGGTGATGCGTACCACGTCGCCCCGGTTGACATGCTCGTGCAGGAGGTTGGATACATATCCGGCGGTTTCGGGCTCGCCCTCGCTCTCGCGCTTGACCGAGATCCGGTAGTTCCTGCCGTTCGGCGCATCCGACAGGCTGTACTGGCGCACCTGCTGCAGGCCCAGGCGCGGAACGTTGACAACGATGCTGATGTACTGACCGGGCTTGAAGTCGGCGATTGGCAGCCCGTCTTCGGGTTCGAGAAAGAAGGAGGTGATGACCTCGCTCTCCACCCGCTTGTGCCGCACCGCGAAGTTGCGCCAGCCGCGCCAGCCACCGGGGCGGCGCTGCGCTTCGTCGTAGAGGGCCGCCTCGGCGGCGATCATGATGTCGGCCAGGGCTTGGTACGCCTCGGCCCAGGCGGCGACGATGTCGCCGGTGGCCGCGTCGCCGAGAACCTCCTTGATCGCGGCCAGCAGGTGCTCGCCCACCACCGCGTACTGCGCCGGCTGCACGTTCAGACTCGCGTGCTTGTGGGTGATCCGCTCGACCGCTGGGCCCAGCAGCGACAGGTTGTCGATATGGGTGGCATAGGCCAGCACCGCCGCGGCGAGCGCCCGCTGCTGCTCGCCTCGTTCCTGGTGCCGCATGTTGAAGATGTTCTTGAGTTGCGGATGGGCTTGGAACAAGCGCTGGTAGAAGCGCTCGATGATGGCGTAGCCGTGCTCGGCAAGAACCGGCGCGGTGGCCTTGACGGTGGCGATGGTGGATGGCTGGAGCATCTTTGATCCTCGACTGACACCGCTGAGAGATGGATGTTATTGCTTTGAGTCCGAACGTCAATCCTGAACCGCTGAAACCGCGCTGCTTGCCCACCCACCCTTCGCGCGCCGAACCCGCCTGCCGCGGCCGTGCAGGCGGCGAGGGAAAAGCCTGGGTCCTGCCGACGCCCCTTGGGTATCCGTCTGATCTCGGTCTGTCGCCCCGCCAGAGCGTTGAGAATGGGATTTTGATGGCAGATCAACCATGGCGAATGACCGTGCGAATCAGGGCGACATGTCGATCCGGAAGGCAGTGCCCGCCACCATCGACGAGTACATCTCGGGTTTTCCGCCGGAGGTGCAAGCGACTCTGCAGAAGGTCCGGCAGACAGTGCGAGGCGTTGCGCCCGATGCGCAGGAAGTCATCAGCTACCGGATACCGGCGTTCAAGCTCAACGGCGTCCTTGTGTATTTCGCTGCCTTCAAGAGGCACATCGGCTTCTACCCTCCGGTGAAGGGGGACACGCGCCTGGAGAAGGCTGTCCTGCCCTACGCCGGTGAGAAGGGCAACCTCAGGTTTCCGCTTGACGAACCGGTCCCCTTCGACCTGATTGAACGAATCACGCGACTGCGCCTGAAGCAGAACCTGATGATGGCCCACGAAGGCCGTGCGGCAAACCGCCAGCGGAAGAGATGACTGTGACACCCTTGGTTGCGGCGCTTCCGCTGATCCGCGCAGGGAGGTTGCGCGCGCTCCTCGTCACGGCGCCGGAGGTCGCTCGCATCGCCTGAGGTCAGGGCACAGCTTGCGAGCCAGCAGCTGGAACCGATGCCCTTGCCGTCGGCCGCCTTCGGCGCACTGATTCTTTCGAAGCTGCCCTTCCGGTCTGACTTCGTTCGCCACAGCGGTGTCCGGCTTGAGTTCTGCAAGGCTCTTGCTGAGCGGTGGAGTCTGCGTGGCTTGACGGATCGCTGAGACGCGGCCGGCCCGCTGCAGAACAAGTAGGCCGCCGAGGCCGAGTCCCATCGGCCGCGTCCGTCGGAACAACTCGCCATCGCGCGACGGCCGACGCCAGTGCGCCACGCCGGGGCTGGCTCGAAGCCCGCCGCCCGATTATCAGCCGCACCCTCACTTCTTCGGGCGGGGATTGATCGTCTTTTGACGATCGCCGCCCTTATCCTGCGCTTCCAACGGCAGGCCTGCGCGCGCGATGCGCATCGGCTCAGCCTCCCCGGTGATCGTGACCACCACCCGGGTCCAGCCGTCGGCGGTTCGCGCGAACACCGCCGTTCCTTCAACGCCGCTCGTGCGCACGGCGCGCAAGATTCGCGCGTCGTTGACTTCGAAGTCCGCTGGCGCGTAGACGAATGGGATTGTTTCGGTGGAACTCACCTGTGGATGCTACGACTGTTGATGAGCATGGGGGAGTCCTCACCCAGCCCTTTCCCTGTCGCCGACGATCATCGTGATGTTCTGCTCGGAACTCGCCTGGAAGTGTTGTCGGGCGTCATCGACACAGGACCGCGGATCTCTCCCCTCCTCGCCGACGTTGCCGAACTGCCAAGCGACGACGCCTGCACGAACGACCTCCAGTTCCAACTGTCAACCTCATGCATCCGGCTTCACCGGAAAGTGGTCGCGAGGCACCGAGCCTGCACGAGGCTGGGGCCCTGTGCGCGACGTGGTGGATCCTGATCGGGCCCTTCCGCAGCTTCACATTCCTGTAAGCCGCAGGCGAAGTAACACAAAAGACCTCATCACGCAACGACCATTCCACTGACGCGAACCAATCCGGCCTTCCGTACGGTGGTCGCGGGTTCCAGTCAGTAACGATTACAACGGAGTGTTCGATGAAAACTGTTGCGCTTTCTTCGATTTCGATTGCGTGCGCGATCCTCGTGGCCGCATGCGGCGGTGGCTCTGGAGGGGGTGGCTTTTTCGGGGGGGGCACGACGCCACCGCCCGCGGCGACCAGTTCCAAGGTGGATGTGAAGGTGGTGGACGGCGCGATCTCCAACGCGTCCGTCTTCCTCGACCTGAACGAAAACGGCGCGCTGGATTCCGGCGAGCCGACCGCCAAGACCAACGCATCAGGAGTCGCTACGCTCGAGGTTCCGAACGACAGCGTCGGCAAGGCCCCGGTCGTGGCATTGGTCGGCACCGATGCGGTCGACGCCGACACCGGCCCCGTGCCGGTCGCCTTCAAACTGACGGCACCGAAGGACAGCACTGGCGTGGTCAGCCCGCTGACGACCATCGTCCAGCACATGGTCAAGGAAAACGGCATGACCACGGCCGACGCTGCTGCCGCTGCGCAGGCGCAGGCCGGCTTGAACGTTTCGATGCTGAGCGACTTCACCGCCAACTCGAGCGCCGATGGCAAAGTGGCGGCCAGCGCGGCGAGACTCTTTGTCGTCTCGGTGCAGCAGTACACGAGCACGCTGAGCCCTGCCGCCGGCAGCACAGACCTTTCTGGGGCAGCGATCACCCAAGCCGACATCGACAGGATGATTCTCGCGAAGGCGGTGGAGACCTTCCCTGTCATGGTGGAGGTCGCAAAAAGCCCCGAGGTGCAGGCGGCGTGCGCAACGCTGGGCGCTGATGCGTGCAAGACCGAGGTCACGGCTCGCGCTTCCGAGGTCAATGCGGCGAGCGGCCTGACCGCCGCATCACTGCCGCTGGTCGTCGCCGCGGCGCGCACGCCCGTCGACAATGCCACAGGCGTCGGCGGCGCCACCTTGGCGTTCCTGAATTTCGGGGACGCGAGTAACTGGTACTACCGTGTGTTCATGGCTTCTGCGGCGGAGAACACTGCAGACGCCAACGGAAACACCCGTTACCGCGGCTATTCGAGAGCGATGACGAACGGCAGTTTCGTCGAGTGGGCTACGGGCGGCTCGTACGCGCGTCGCGGCGACCGCCACTGGAATGGCAGCGCATGGGTCACCTGCGAGCTTGGGCAGCAGAACGTCCAGTCGAAGCGTCAATCCAACGGGAACGTTGCTGCCAACAACTACTGCGACGGCCTGGAGCTCAGCTCGTCAACGCGCTCGGAAGTCGACGTCTCCAGCAAGAAGATCGCCGACATCGTCGCCGTGATTCAGGCGAGCTTGCCAAACTATTCGAGCTGGGGAACACCTCCTGCAGGGTACACCGGTGGCGGGACGGCCAACTATGGCGCGGCGATCTTCCCCGCAGGATCGAAGCTTCTTTCTCAAAGCACGACAGTTTCGCAAACCGCGTTTGCGTTCGATGTGACGTCGCCACTCCGCAGCTACAACGACGCGATCGCCGCTGGCGCCGATACGCGCGGAAATCCGGGAACGGCCTGCAGCAGCCCAGAGGCGAACGCTTCGCCAACGCTTCCTGTCACGACCCTGGAGGGCATGATTGCCAAGTACAAGGGGACGCCGTGCATCTTTGGCACGCACTTCATCGGAAACGGCATTGCCAGCCCCAACCCCAGCGAATGGTGGGGCAACAGCACCTTGAGCGTTGGCCTCCTGGGAACGGCGCCGGTCCTGGCCGATCCGACGACCTTCATGACGGGGAACACCTACGTCCGGTTTGCTTTCTCGGGAGGCAACGCGATCAACTACTACTCGTGCCAGCAGCAGCACGTCAACAGGTCAGAGCGCAACTGCGTCCAGATCGGCACAGGTACGTACTCGATCCAGACACTGGGCGATTCCAGGGTACTCACCATCGCGAATCCTCCCGCCGTTGCCTCGCAGCTTGACTACGAACGCATCTTTGTGGAAAACGGCGGCCAGGTCTTCCATGGCTACAAGTCCAAGATGCGGACGACCTACTCGACGCGCTTGAACCTTCCGGCCACCAACGCAGTGTTCACTCAGCTCGGGATCCCGACAATCACCCCCTGAGAATCGGGCAAGCGCAAAGAAAAAGGGGCCACGAGCCCCTTTTTCCTTTCGGCCGCGGGAAAAAGGCAAACCAGCTTTGGTCTGCCGAGCGAGTCAATGGTGGCTGGCTGGTGCAAACGTGGGCCACGCCAACGCCCACGACCACTTTCCAACAAAGCTCCCCTCGCGCGCACCTTGCCGTTTGCGACTTGCGGCGGCTGGCGAACTTCTCCACGCGGACCGTGGACAGACCTGTGGACAACTGCATGCGGAACACGGGGGATCGGCTCCAGCAGTGCGTCTGAGCGCGATGCCTACCAAACAGGCACCTTCGCAGCGCCGGCAATCTTCGAGGCGGCGGCAAGTTCATGGCCCCGACGGTTGCGCCGCGGCACAACGACTAGAGCCAAAGCATTCATCTTGGCTGCGACGCCTTAGAAACTTGCACTGTTACGCAAAAACATGATGCGCCGGTGCGACGAATTCGTTGGAGGCTTCTGCAACGCACCAGACAATTCACGCAGGAATTTCAACTGGCTCCAAGGAGACCGACAAGATGGACGACCGGATGCCCGTTCACATCCACGATCTTTTGCTGCTTGCAGCTTCGGCATGGGAGGGAAACCACCGTGCGCCCGAGGCACTGCGCGAAGCCGGTCGACAGATCCTGGTCGAAGGCGGCCCGAAGGCGCTGGCCGAGACCGCATTGCTCGCGCTGCACTGCCAGTCGAAGATGGATGGGTCGCTGAAGCGCTCGATGGGGGTGCTGCGCGGTCGCAACCTCGTCGCGTTCATCGCAAGCTGCTGGAATGACTTGCCGTCCTGGAAGATGAATCACGACCCCGCGCTCGCGCCACTGAAAGCCGCAGCGCCCGAAGCAGCGCAACTCGTGCGGCTGATGCGCCAACTGCAGGCCTTCGCCCGGCCCGAGCATTTCGGCGGCGATCAGGTTCACAGCTTCTCGTCAGCGCGGCTTTAGCGTACCCCCTCGGTGCGGGGCCAGCGGGGCCCAGCCGACATCGCAGCGGAAGCCAGCCTTCGGGGGCCGGCGACGTCGAGGTGCGCTTGAATAGTTCTAGAGCGCACAGCAGCAATTCGACCTTGGACGCGCCTGCGCCCGTCGATGCCCCTGAGGCATTCGCGTGATTTGCGGACGGGCTTCCGCGTTTGCAGCAAGGCCCCTAGGATGAGGATCTTGGTCCAAGCCTTCGCCCTGCATCGCGGCGTCGCGAAAGCGTGCGATCGAGACTCCCGTCGGAGCGGTTGACGCAACCGTGACGGACCAGCGCAAGTACCTACCACGTCGAGGTCTCCATGCGTGAAAAGACGGTCTCGTACGAGGTTGCCAAACGGCACCTCCTTGATGCGTTGAGTGGTGCCCCCAGGAAACCCGCCAAGCGCGCCACACGGACTTCGACGGGCATGGCCAAGCCGGCAGCCGCGGCGAAATCAGTCGTCAAGCGCGCCGCCACAGCGCCCGTCCGCAGGATTGCGCGGTAGTCGCGGGCCGAGCGGGTTGCGACGCAGGGTGTTCCGCATCCCCAGTAGCTGGACCACAAGGTCCAGGCTCGGGCGTCAAGTCGCCCGATGCGAAGAGATCCAGATCCCGGCGCCATGTGAGGAAACTGCAAGGGCATCTGCGACGTAGACGCGGAACCCCGCCCCGTTGCCCTGCCGCGTGACCAACCAGTCCACGAGGCCGCAACCGTCGATTGACGGGATCCCTCCAAGATGCACGCGCGTTCCTGACAGTTGCATCGCCAATAACCTGGTTGACGTCTTGGCATCCTTAAGTTTATAAACTATACAATACAGATAAGGAGACCTATGAGCCGGTTCGAAGACAGCGTGGTGGTGGTGACGGGGGCGGGGCGAGGCATTGGGCTGGCGATTGCCGCGCGCTTCCTGGCTGAAGGCGCTCGGGTGGTGTTGGCCGACACGCAGGCCGGGGTCTTGAACGATGGCGCGACGACGTTGGGAGTGCCTCAACGCGTGCTTGCGATCGCCTGTGACGTGGCGAATCCCGCAGATGCTGCCCGTCTTGCCGACGAGACCGACCGGCGCTTCGGCCCAGTGAGCATCCTGGTCAACAATGCCGGCATCTCGCCCAAGCACAAGGGTGTGAAGGCACTCATCGCGGACATGGACGAGGCCGAATGGCGGCGGGTGCTCGACATCAACCTCACCGGTGCCTTCCTGTGTTCGAAGGCATGCCTGCCTCACATGAAGGCACTGAGCTTCGGCCGCATTGTCAATATTGCCTCGCAGGCCGGGCGCACCCGCACCGACATCGCCGGTGCGCACTACGCGGCGTCGAAGGCCGGGATGATGGGCCTCACGCGCGTGCTCGCCACCGAAGGCGGCAAAGACGGAATCACGGCCAATGCCATCGCTCCCGGCCGCATCGAAACGCCGATGGCGGCCGAGGCTGGTGCTGCGGTGAATGCAGCCTATCTTGAACGGATACCGGTCGGCCGTCTTGGAACGCCCGACGACATCGGGGCCGCCGCCGCCTTCTTGGCGAGCCGCGAGGCGGGGTTCATCAACGGCGTCACTCTCGACGTCAACGGTGGCGCGTTCATGATCTGACGACACCCTGCCCTGCCCTCCGCCCGCAAGTAACGCCGCCCCGGCCTCAACGACAAGGAGACAAATCCATGAAGACGATCCTGAGCATGCTCGCCGCAACGGCGCTGACCTCTGCAGCTCTCGCACCGCTGGCATCGAGCGCCGCCGGCTATCCGGAAAGGGAGATCAAGCTGAACGTGGGTTACGGCGCGGGCGGCGTGGGCGATGTGTCCGCGCGCCTGCTCGCCAAGGCGATGGAGAAGGAACTCAGGCAACCGATCGTGGTGATCAACAAGGCGGGTGCGCAGGCAACGATGAACCCGACGCAGCTCGCCCGCATGGAGCCCGACGGCTACAACGTCGGCGTGCTCACCTTCGCGCCGATGGCGATCGTCCCGCACATGCTGCCGGTGAGCTACACCGCGAAGGACTTCATCTTCGCTGGCGCGTTCGGCCGCTTTCAGTACGGGCTCGCGGTGCGCGCCGACTCGCCCTACAAGACGGTCAAGGACCTGGTGGAAGCGGCCAAGGTGAAGCCGCTCTTCTTCGGCGCGCCAGGTGCACCGAACAACATCGCCATGTTCGAGCTCGGGCGCAAGACCGGCGCGCGCTTCGACCAGGTGCTCTACAAGTCCGGCGGCGAGACCGTCCTTTCTCTCGTCGCAGGCCAGGTCGACGCGATCATCCAGACGCCCTCGGAGATCGTGCCGCACGTGCAGTCGGGCAAGTTGCGCCTGCTGGCTTCGGTGAGTCCCGCGCGCTGGGCGGACCGGCCGGACATGCCCACGGTCAAGGAGAGCGGCTACGACGTGGAGATCGAGTCCTGGATGGGCCTGGCCGTGCCCAAGGGAACGCCGCAGCCGATCGTCGACCGCCTGCAGGCCGCGATGCTTGCCGCCATGAAAGACAAGGAAGTGCTCGATGGCTTCGGCCGCATGGGCATCGACGCGGTGACGATGACCGGGCCCGACTACGCCCGGATGATCGACGAGGGCTACCTGAGCATGGGCAAGGCGCTCAAGGAAGCCGGCCTGACCACGGGCAAGGGCCAGTGATGGCAGCGCAAGGCACGGCGCCGGGCGCACTGGCCGGCGTGCGCGTGCTCGACCTGAGCCGCGTGCTTGCGGGGCCCTCGGTGACGCAGATGCTCGCTGACCTTGGGGCCGACGTGATCAAGGTCGAGCGGCCCGACGTGGGCGACGAGGCGCGCACGCAGGGGACGCGCCCAGCGCAGCGCCCGGGCAGCAACATCGAAGACACCTCGGGCTTCAGCGCCGTGAACCGGGGCAAGCGCTCGATCGAACTCGACCTCGCGTCGCCAGGCGGCCAGGCGATTGCACGCCGCCTCGCGTGCGAATCCGACATCCTCGTGGAGAACTTCAAGACGGGCGACCTGAAGCGCTACGGGCTGGACTACGAATCGCTCGCGGCGATCAATCCCCGCCTGGTCTATTGCTCGATCACCGGCTTCGGTCAGACCGGACCGTATCGCCTGCAGCCCGGCTACGACCTCATCTTCCAAGCGATGAGCGGCCTCATGAGCGCCACCGGCGGGCCGGAGGACGAACCGGGCGGTGGACCGCAGCGCGTGGGCTACCCCATCTCGGACGCGACCGCCGGCCTCTACGCGACGATCGGCATCCTCGCGGCGCTGCACCACCGCAACGCCCCCGAAGGCCGTGGACAGCACATCGACCTGGCCCTCCTCGACGCGCAGATCGCGGCGATGACGCTGGTGCCGACCAACTACCTGATCGCGGGCCAGCTGCCCCGGCGCGTGGGCATTGCCTCGCTGATGAGTTGCCCCTATCAGGCCTTCGACTGCGCCGACGGACAGATCGTCATCGCCGTCAACAACGCCAAGCAGTTTTCGCAACTTTGCAGAGTGCTCGGGCTGGACGCACTCGCGAGCGACGAGCGCTATGCGAGCAATGCGTCCCGCGTCGCCCATCGAGCGGCCCTCGTGCCGGTCCTGGCCGCCGCGCTGGCCAAGCTGCCCGTCGCGGAATGCCGGGCACGCCTGACCGATGCAGGCGTGCCCTGCGGACCGCTGAACGACATGCAGCAGGTGTTCGACGACGAGCAGGTGCGCCACCGTGGTCTGCGCCAGGAGGTCGTCCACCCGGTCAAGGGCGTGACACCCATCCTGGCCAACCCGCTGAAGTTCTCCGAGACGCCGGTGGCCTATCGGCGCGCGCCGCCTCAGCTGGGCGAGCACACCGCCGAAGTGTTGCGCGAGGTGCTGGGCATCGACGACGCCGAGCTTGCCGCGCTGCGCGAGTCCCGCGTCGTAGGCATCGCCGACCTGGCACGCAACGAACCCACCCAGACCGCATGAAAGCCATCCTTTGCCGCCAGTACGGTCCCCCCGAGAGCCTGACGCTGGAGGACTTGCCGAGCCTCGTGCCCGGCCCAAAGCAGGTCGTCATCGCGGTGCGTGCCGCAGGCGTGAATTTCCCGGACACCCTCATCATCCAGGGCAAGTACCAGTTCAAGCCGGACATGCCCTTCTCGCCCGGTGGCGAAGTCGCCGGCGTGATCCGTGCCGTGGGTACGGAAGTCACCGGTCTGCACGTGGGCGACCGCGTGCTCGCACCACTGGGCTGGGGCGGCTACGCCGAGGAGGCGATCGCGGAAGCCTGGCGCGTGTTGCCGATACCGCCAGACATGGATTTCGCAACGGCCTCCGCCTTCGTGCTGACCTACGGCACCTCGCACCACGCGCTGAAGGACCGCGCGCAACTCAGACCCGGCGAGACCGTGCTGGTGCTGGGCGCAGCCGGCGGCGTCGGGCTGGCTGCGATCGAGATCGCCAAGGCAATGGGCGCACGCGTGATCGCGGCCGCGTCGTCCGACGAGAAACTCGCCGTGTGCGCGGAACACGGCGCCGACGAACTCATCCAGTACGAGCGCGACGACCTGCGCGAGCGGCTCAAGCAGATCACGCAAGGGCGCGGCGTCGATGTCGTGTACGACCCGGTAGGCGGCGCGTACAGCGAAGCGGTACTGCGCAGCACGGCCTGGAACGGACGCTTCCTGGTGGTTGGGTTCGCTGCAGGCGACATCCCGTCGATCCCTCTGAACCTGCCGCTGCTCAAGGGCTGTGCCATCGTCGGCGTCTTCTGGGGCGCCTTTGCGCGCAACGAACCCGCGCGCAACGCGCAGAACATGGACGAACTTCTCGCCTGGTTCCAGCAGGGCAAGGTACGGCCGCACATCTGCGCGCGCTATCCACTGGAGCAGGCAGCCGACGCAATGAAGGCGATCGCGAGCCGCGCGGCCAAGGGCAAGGTGGTCATCACCATGGCGGGCGCCTCATCGTGAGCGCGAAACACGCGCCGGCCGTGACCGGGCGGCGACAGCGCCGGACTCAGCCCTTGCGCGCCTGCGCCTGGAGCGCCTCGACGATCGGCGCGCCGCCCTTCACGATGTCGCGCGCGATCGCTGCGGCTGCCTCGTCCGGATCTCGTGCGCGCAGTGCTGCGAACAGGCGTTCATGCTCATGCGACACGGGGACCTTCTGGTCCGTGCCCTTGTAGATGAGGTTCAGATAGGGGCCGGTGCGCACCCACAGCGATTCGATCAGCGCCAGCAGTTCGGAGCGCTGGCTCAGCGCGTAGATGCGCAGGTGCACCTCGCGGTTCAAACGCAGCGTCGTGCGGTAGTCGCCGCCGCGCTTGGCCACCATCATCTGGCGATGCAGTTTCTCGATCGCCTTGAGGTCAGGCTCGGTGACGTGATCCACCGCACAGCGGCACGCCAGGCCCTCCAGCGCCACCCGGATGTCACGCAATTCGATGTACGTCTCGGGCGTCAGGATCGGCACCGTGACCGACTTGTTGCGATTCATCGCCAGCGCGCGTTCGGCCACCAGTTGGAGCATCGCCTCGCGCACCGGCGTCTGGCTGACGCCGAGGCGATCGATCAGCGTGCGTGCGCTCAACTTCTGGCCGGGCAGGAGTTCGCCGTTCGCCAGCGCGCTGCGCATGAACTCATAGACCTTGCTCGAGAGGCTCGAATGGGAAATACGTTCGGAGGCTTCGGAAAGGATGTCGCTGCCGGCCAGGGTCATTCTTCGTGTATCGGGTTGGAATGGTGGGGATTGAAGCACAGGGGACGGTCCTTCAGGGCGTGCCGCGCCTATTTTTTGGTTGACATATTCTATAGTTTATAGAATTATTGGACCCACTTGAACGACAGGCAGCGCCATCCTCGGCGCGCTTGTCGACCGATCCCTCCGCCCGACCGCGCTCTCTTCGCGGGCCGGTCGCCCCGCTAAAGACGCTGGAGACAAGACATGAACCAACTCGCCATCGACCCCACCACCCAGCGCGCGACGCAGTCGCGCGGCCTCGACTACACCGACACCGTGGCACACCGCATCGCCGCCGGCCTGAAGCGGCACGGTGTCAATTGCCTGTTCGGGCAGAGCCTGCCTTCGATGGTCCACCTGGCGGGCAGGAACCACGGCATCCGCCAGATCGCCTACCGCCAGGAGAACACCGGCGGCTACATGGCCGACGCCTATGCGCGGCTGAGCGGACAGGTCGGCGTCGTCACCGCGCAGAACGGTCCCGCCGCCGCGCTGCTGGTGGCGCCCCTGCTCGAGGCGCTGAAGGTATCGATCCCTCTGATCGCCCTCGTGCAGGACGTGAACCGCGACCAGACCGACCGCAACGCCTTCCAGGAGATCGACCACGAGGCGATGTTCCGGCCCTGCGCGAAATGGGTGCGACGGGTCACGGAAGCGAGCCGCATCGACGACTACCTCGACATGGCCTTCACGGCCGCGACGAGTGGCCGTCCGGGGCCAGCCGTGCTCCTGCTGCCCGCCGACCTGCTGCTGGAACCGGCGCCGGCGGCGACGGCGCGCAGCGCGTCGCTCGGCCGCTATCCCCTTGACCGCGCCCTGCCCGACAGCGACAGCCTCGATGCGGCTGCCGCGCTGCTGGCGCAGGCCGAGAACCCGGTGGTGATTGCCGGCGGTGGCGTCCATCTCTCGGGCGCGGCAGCCGAACTCGCGCGACTGCAGGAGAGCGCCAGCCTGCCGGTGGCAACCACCGTGATGGGCAAGGGCGGCGTCGACGAGGGCCATGCGCTGTCGATCGGTGTCGCGAGCTACTTCACCGGCCCCAACGGCGGCGCGCGTTACCTGAAGCCGCTCGTCACCGATGCCGACGTCGTGCTGCTGGTGGGCAACCGCACGAACCAGAACGGCACCGATTCGTGGAAGCTGTATCCGAAGAACGCGCGCTTCATCCACATCGATGTGGAGCCGATGGAGGTGGGTCGCAACTACGAGGCGATGCGACTGATCGGCGATGCGCGCCTGACGCTCGCCGCCCTGTCCGATCGCCTGGAGCGCGGCGACCTCTCCAAGCGCCGCAGTCGCCGCGCCGCGGTGGAAGCGGCGATCCGCAAGGGCCACGACAGGCATCGCGACGAGGTCGCGGCCTTGGTCGAGAGCAGCGCGTCGCCGATGCGCCCCGAGCGCATCATGAGCGAGATCGACAAGCGACTGACACCCGAGAGCATTGTCGTGGCGGACGCGAGCTATTCGTCGATCTGGGTGGCCAACTACATGCACTCGCGCCGCGCCGGCATGCGCTTCATCACGCCGCGGGGCCTGGCCGGTCTCGGCTGGGGCCTTCCGATGTCGCTCGGCGCACGCGTCGCGAAGCCCGATGCGCCCATCTTCTGCGTGGTGGGCGACGGCGGCTTCGCCCATGCCTGGGCCGAACTCGAGACGGCCGTGCGCATGAAGCTGCGCGTCGTGCTGGTGGTGCTGAACAACGGGATCCTGGGCTACCAGAAGCATGCCGAAAACGTGAAGTTCGGAGCCTTCACGGACGCCTGCGACTTCGTGCCTGTCGATCACGCGGCGATCGCCCGGGCCGTGGGTGCGCGCGGCGTACGCGTCGAGAAGGCCGCCGAGCTCGGGCCGGCACTCGACGCCGCGCTGTCGGCGGACACGATGACCCTGATCGACGTGGTGACCGATGAGAACGCCTTCCCGCCGGTGAGCTGGTACGAGGTGACCTGATGCTGGCGCTGCGAAAGACCGCGCCCGCACCGGGGCTGTCGCTCGACGAGGTGCCGGAACCCGGACGCCCCGGCAGCGGCGAAGTCCTGATCGAGGTGGCCGCCGCCGGCATCTGCGGCTCGGACGTGCATGTGTACGACTGGACCGGCAGCTACGAGTTCATGCGCAGCCGCCTGCCCGTGACGATGGGCCACGAGTTCTCCGGCCGCATCGCGGCCGTCGGGCCCGAGGTCTCGGGCTTGGCCGAGGGCGATCTCGTCTCGGCGATCCCCACGATCGGCTGCATGAAGTGCACGACCTGCGCAGCCGGCTTCCCGCAGCGGTGCAACTTCCGCCGCACCATCGGCCTGACCAGCGATGGCGCCTTCGCCCGCTTCGTGCGGGTCTCGGCGCTCGCCTGCGTCCCGCTACGCGAAGGCACCGACCCGGTGCTCGCCGCCTTGATGGAACCGCTGTGCGTCGGCGACAACGCAGCCGACGTGGGCGCCGTGACTTCCGGCGACATCGTCCTGGTGTTGGGCCCCGGCACCATCGGCCAGGCGATCGCGCGTGCCGCCGCATGGCGTGGCGCAACCACCGTGGTGGTGGTCGGTCTGAACGACCGCGTCCGCCTCGCAACCGCGCGGCAGATCGGCGCCACGCACACCATCGATCTGGCGGAGACGGCGGACCTGAGTGCCAGCTTCCTCGCTGCGACGGGCGGCCGGCAGGCCGATGTCGTCTTCGAGGCGACGGGCCATCCCTCGAGCATCAACCAGGGTCTGGCCGTGCTGCGCAAGGACGGCGTGCTGGTCACCGCGGGCATTCATGCGCAACCCGCGGCGATCGACCTCACCGCGCTGGTGCGCAATCGTCAACAGATCCGCGGCGCACACGCGTCGAGACGCAGCGGGTGGGACGTCATGGCGCGGCGCCTGTACGAGACACCCGAGGCGGTACGCCCCTTCGTGTCGATGGTGCTGGGGCTGGAGCACGCGCTCGACGGATTCGAGCATTCGCGCGCGCGCGATGTGTCGAAGGTCGTGCTGCAGCCGGGACCGGTGGGAGGCTAGTCCAGTGAGCACCGCCAGGTCGGATCTCCGCGCGCGCGATGCCGTGGTGCGCTTCGAAGTACGCGACGGCCACACGGCCGTCGTCACACTGAATCGGCCCGAGGCGCGCAATGCCGTCAACGGCGCGGTCGCGGCGGCGCTGGAGGCCATCGTCGATGCGACGGAAGGCGACCCGAGCATCCGTGCCGTGGTGCTCGCCAGTTCGCACCCCGAGGTGTTCTGCGCCGGCGCCGACCTCAAGGAAATATCGGCCGGCAGGCGTGCCAGCCTGCGCACCGAACGCGGCGGCTTCGCGGGCCTGGTGTTCGCGAAGCGCGACAAGCCCTGGATCGTCGCGGTCGACGGCAAGGCGCTCGCCGGCGGCTGCGAACTGGTCCTGGCCTGCGACATGGTCGTCGCGTCCCCGCGTGCCTCCTTCGGCTTGCCGGAGGTGCTGCGCGGGCTGATCGCCGCCGCAGGCGGCCTCTACCGCCTGCCACGGGCGCTGCCCGCCAACATCGCCCTCGAGATGATCGCCACGGCGCTGCCGATCGACGCCGAACGCGCGCACCGCTTCGGCCTCGTCAACCGGCTCGTCGAACCGGCGCGGGTGCTCGACGAGGCGCTGCAGCTGGCGTCCCAGATCGCAGCGAATGCGCCGGTGGCCGTGCGCGAGAGCTTGCGCGTCGCCCGTGCGTCCCGCGACCTCGACGAGACGGCGCTGCGCCAGCGCAGCATCGCCGGCATGGCCATCGTCGCGGCCAGCGAGGATTACCTGGAAGGACCGCGCGCGTTCATCGAGAAGCGCCCGCCGCGCTGGTCCGGGCGCTGAGCGCAGTGCCCGGGCTCGAGCCCGCGCAATGCCCGGGCCTTCAGGTGTTGAGGTAATTCAGCGGCAGCCCCGGCCGCGGCCAGTCCATCGCCACCAGCTTGCCGGTGCTCGACAGCGTGATGTAGGCGGTGCGCAGGGCCGCGCCGCCGAAGCAAATGTTGGTCGTCATCGCGTCCGGCGTCGGCACGTGGCTGACCTTGCTGCCGTCCGGTGCGATCACCGTGATGCCGCCGTTCGCCAGGGTCGCGACGCAGACGTTGCCCTCGCTGTCGATCGCCAGCGAATCCAGGTTCTGGTAGCCGGGCAGGCCCACGACCAGCCGCCCGCCGTTCGGCGATTGCGGCCAGGGCTCCTTCGCGATCTCGCCCGGCGCACTCAAGTCGAAGGCCCAGACACGGCCAGTGAATGTCTCGGCCACGTAGAGCGTGCGCTCGTCGGCCGACAGGCCGATGCCGTTCGGCGACCACAGCGGAAAGATCAGCTCCCGGATCTGCGATCCGTCGGCCCTGGCGTAGCAGACACTGCCGCGATCGACGTCGCGCGGGCGGGTCTTGCCGTGATCGGTGAACCAGAAGCCGCCGTGCCGGTCGAACACCAGGTCGTTCGGCCCATGCAGCGGCGCCGCGTCGCTTCGCTCGTACAGGCGCTCGACCCGGCCATTGCGGAGGTCGACTGTCTCGATCCAGCCGCCGGCATAGTCCTCGGCCTGGCCGATCGGGCGAATGCCGTGCTCGGCACTGTCGTGCCACTCGAAGCCGCCGTTGTTGCAGATGTAGACCTTCCCGTCGGGGCCGATCGCCGCGCCGTTGGGCCCACCGGCGAGCTTCGCAATGCGCTCGACGCGGCCGTCGGCGCCGACCCGCGTCAGCGTCTTGCCCTCGATCTCCACCAGCAGCACGGAACCATCGGGCATCGCGATGGGCCCTTCGGGAAAGCGCAGCCCGGCGGCCAGTTCGCGGATCGGGGATGTCATGTCTTGTCTCCTTGGTTGTGGCGGGAAATCGGGGCGCGGAGCGCATCGACAGTCGAGGACGCTCTCGCAGGCGGCGCGGCAAGTGCCGAAGTCAGGTCCTCGAAAGAAACTTCGAGGGAGGTGAGCACGTCGATGACGGTCGGCCGGTCGGCCACGAGCGCGGCCTGCAGGGCGGCACCGAGCTTGGACGCTTCGGTCACGCGGATGCCCTCGCAGCCCATGCCGCGTGCGATCGCGGCATGGTCGAAGTCGCCCAGCGTGGTCGCGAACGGTCCGCGCGAATGGAGCGACCAGCCGAGCGCCTGGTTGTTGAAGATCACCACGATGATCGGCAGCGCCTGCTCGACCGCGGTCATCAGGCCGTTCATCGTCATGGCGAAGCCGCCGTCGCCGCACACCGCGACCACCGGTCGATCGGGGTGCACCAGCTTTGCCGCGAGCGCTGCGGGAATCCCGAAGCCCATCGGCCCCGCCCCCGCCGCCTGCAGGAAAGCGCCGGCCGAGCGAGTCTGGTAGCAATGCGTCATGAAGATGCGGTTCTCGCCCGCGTCGCACGTGATCACCACATCCTCCGGCAGGTGGCGCTGCAGCTCCGCGATGATGCGCTGGGGCATCAGCGGACTGGCCCCCGACCGGTACGCTTCGCCGTCGAAGTGCCCGTGGCGCGCTCGGTGGCCCTTCACACGCTCGATCCCGTCCGAGGGCATCGCGCCGGCAAGCGCGTCGCGCATCTGGTCGAGCACCGTGCCGGCGTCGCCCAGCAGCACATGTTCGGCCGGGAAGGTCCACGACGCATTGCGCGGCTCCACGTCGATCTGGATGAAGGCCTGGCGCTCCGGGTCGAGCAGCAACGGGCTTTCCCGGGCAGTGTCCGACGCCGTGAGCTTGGATCCCACGACGACGACCAGGTCGGCCTCCCCGACGCAAGCGTTCGCGCCGTCGGTTCCGAAAGTGCCGAACACGCCGAGCGCGAGCGGATGCGTCTCCGCGAGCACGCCCTTGCCCGAAGGCGTGGTCACCACCGGCAGGCCGGCAGCCTCGGCGAAGCGGCGCAGCGGCTCGTACGCAGCGGCGAGTCGCACACCGTTGCCGGCGACCAGCACCGGGCGGCGCGCCGCACGCAGCGCGGCGATGGCACCCTCCACCGCCTTCGGGGCCGCTGGCGGCAGCGCCACGGGCAGGTAGTGGCGCGTCGGATAGAGCCGCGGCTGCGAGTCGGGGCCGACATGGCCCGTGAGCGCCTCGAGTCCGTAGATCACGGCCACCGGTCCGGGCTGGCCGCTGAGTGCGTGCTTGATGGCGAGTTGCGTCGCCTGCACCGCCGCGGTCGCGTCGTGCACGGCGAACACCTGCTTGGTGATGCCGCCGAATGCCTGGCGCGCATCCCAGTTGCCGTACTCGCCCGTGCCCGACTGGTACGGGGCATGCAGGCCGAACGGGGGCGTGTCGCTGAAGTCGGTCAGCAGCAGCATCGGCGAGCTCGAGAGGCGGGCCTCGATCGTGCCGACCAGTCCATTGCCCAGCACCCAGGGCCCCTGCCCGAGCACGACGCCCGGCTTGCGCGTGAGGCGTCCGTAGACCTCGGCCATGACGGCGGCCAGCGACTCCTCGCGCACCAGCACGGTCCGGATCGTGTCCTGCCGTTTCTCCAGCGCTCCAAAGATGCGGCCGGTGTGGCCGCCGGAGATGCCGAACACGGCATCGATCCCGGCTTCCTCGAGCACCGCGGCAATGAGTTCGGGGCTGGGACGGGTGGTGGTGAGCGAGCGCTGGATGGTCATGGCAGAAAAGTTCGGAAAGGTTGTCGTTGACTGCTGTGCGGGTTCTTGCAATGCGTGGCTATCGATGCCCGGCGGCACCCCGGGTGTTGCCCCCTTGACAGGATCAGGGGCAGCCCATTCAATACATCCTGTAGTTTATAAACTATTTTATTCGAGACGCCTCGGCAAAACCCGCCCCCTCGGAGACAGCCCCTTCCCATGCAGGTCCTCATTCAACTCATCGTCTCGGGCGTGCTGCTCGGCGGCGTCTACGCCCTCTGCGCACTCGGGCTCAATCTCATCTTCGGCGTGGCGAAGGTGGTCAATTTCGCGCACGGCGAATTCCTGATGCTCGGCATGTACGCCGGCTACTGGCTGATGCGGGGAACCGGCATCAACCCCTACTTCGGTGCTCCCCTGATCGGCGCGGCCTTCTTCGTCCTCGGCCTGCTCTTCTATTGGTGCCTGATGCGCTTCACCATCTACAAGCCGGAAATGACCCAGGTATTCGCCACGCTCGGGCTGGGCATCGCGCTGCAGAACCTGGCGCTGCTGCTGTGGAGCGCCGACTACCGGACAGTGCAGGTCATGCCGGCCGGTGCCGAGTCCGTCGACCTGCTCGGCATCACGATCAGCAGCAACCGGCTGGTGGCCTTCGGCTTCGCCGCGGCCATCCTGGGCGCGGTGGTGGTCTTCATGCGCGCGACCTTCCTCGGCCGCGCGATCGAGGCGATCTCGCAGGACATCGTGGCCGCCCGGCTGATGGGCGTCAACCCGAGTCGCATCTTCCTCATCACCTTCGGTCTCGGGATCGGGCTGACCGGCATCGCGGGCGCAGTTCTCGTTCCCAGCTTCTATGCATTTCCGTCGGTGGGCACCTTCTTCGTGCTGGTGGCCTTCGTCGTGGTGGTGCTGGGCGGCCTCGCGAGTCTTCCGGGCACGGTCATTGGTGGCCTGGTGCTGGGCGTCGTGGAATCGATCACCGGCTTCATCAGCCCCGATCTGAAGGAAGCCACGCACTTCGTGCTGCTGATCCTGCTGCTCGCGGTCCGACCGCATGGCCTGTTCGGCGTCAAGGGCGCAGAAAAGGAGGCACTCAAATGAAGTCGCGCTACCTCATTGCAAGCGGCCGCGACGCGGCTTGGGCCGGCGTGCTGGCGGCCGTCGTCATCGCTGGCGCGCTGGTCCCCAGCAACGACCACTATCTCAACCTGCTGATCCTCACGCTGATCTATGCGGGCCTGGCCTCCGCCTGGAACATCGTGGGCGGCATGGCCGGACAGTTCTCGCTCGGCCACACGGCCTTCTTCGGCATCGGCGCCTACACCTCCACCATCCTGCTGAACTATGCGGGCATCAGTCCGTGGCTGGGAATGCTGGCGGGCGCAGTCTTCAGCATCGTGCTGGTCGTGATCATCGCCTTCCCGACCTTCCGCATGCGCGGCGTCTTCTTCGCGATGGCCACGCTGGCCTTCGGCGAGACCGTGCGCATCCTGCTGATCTACTCGCGCAAGTTCGTCGAGCTGCCCTACGGCCTGAGCGTGGACTTCGTCCCGGGCTTGGCCCGCATGGTGTTCTCGGACCGCAGCAGCTATGTCTGGCTGGCGGGCGGCTACCTGGCGGTCGTGCTCGCCGCTGCCTTCCTGCTGTCGCGCAGCTACACGGGCTTCTACCTGCGCGCAATCCGCGACAACGAAGAGGCCGCCGACGCCGCGGGCGTGCCCGTGCGACGCTACAAGCTGCTCGCGCTCGTGGTCAGCGCCGCCCTCACCTCCATCGGCGGCACGCTGATGGCGCAGTACGTCATGTACATCGAGCCGGGCACGGTCTTCACCATCAGCTTCTCGGTGGACCTGGCGCTGATGGCGATCCTGGGCGGCGTGGGCACGCTGGCGGGCCCGGTGCTCGGCGCTGCGATCGCCCTGCCCTTTCGCGAGTTCCTCGTGGAGGCGTTCGGAAGTTCGGCTTCCGGCACGCACCTGGTGGTCTACGGGCTCATGCTGGTGGTGATCGTGGTGCTGCTGCCCCAGGGCCTGGTGGGCGGTCTGCAGGATCTGCGCGCGTGGGTGCATCGTCGCCGACGGCAGCCCGCCGGGCGTCCGGCCATCCTGCCCGCGGGAGGCGAATGATGCTGCAGGTCCGGAAACTCACCAAGCGCTTCGGCGGGCTGGTCGCCGTCGATGCGGTGGACTTCGAGGTCACGGCCGGCGAGATCTTCGGGTTGATCGGCCCGAACGGCGCCGGCAAGACCACGCTCTTCAACCTCGTCGCGGGCGCCATCGCACCGGACGGCGGCGACATCCTGTTCGAGGGCCACTCGCTGGCCGGCATGTCGTCGGCGGGCATCTGCCGGCGTGGTCTTGCGCGGACCTTCCAGATTCCGCAGACCTTCCATTCGATGACGGTGCTCGAAACCATCATGACCGGCAGCATGCTGCACCGGCGCCGCGTGGACGAGGCGCGCGCCGCAGCGAGCGACGTCGCACGCCGCGTCGGGCTGGGCGCGCGACTCGACCTGCCGACGCCATCCCTCACGACCGCCGAGAAGAAGCGCCTGGAGGTGGGCCGCGCGCTGGCCACGACGCCGCGCATGCTGCTGCTCGACGAGGTGCTGGCGGGACTCAACTCCTCGGAGGTCGGCGCCATGCTCGACCTGATCCGCGCCGTGCGCAGCGAAGGCACGACGGTGCTCTTCGTGGAGCACAACATGGAGGCGGTGATGGGCATCTGCGATCGGCTCGTGGTCATGGACACGGGCAGGAAGATCGCGGACGGCGCGCCGCTGGAGGTCATGCGCAATCCCGCCGTCGTCCGTGCCTACCTGGGCGACACCGCCATGGAGCCTGCCCATGCTTGAAGTGAAGAACGTCGATGCCGGCTACGGCGACACCCAGGTCCTGTTCGGCATGAGCATGGCCGTGCGCCGCGGCGAAGTCGTTGCGATCGTCGGCTCCAACGGCGTCGGCAAGACGACGCTCATGCGCACGATCGCCGGACTGGTGAAGCCCACGCGCGGCAGCATCCTGCTCGACGGCGTCGCGATCGGCGGCGAGCCGAGCGATGCGATCGTCGAGCGCGGCGTGGTGCTGGTGCCCGAGGGTCGGCGCCTGTTCCAGCGCATGAACGTGCGACGCAACCTGGAGCTCGGTGCGTACTCCAAACGCGCCCGGCCGCATATGGCCGAGCGACTGGACTACGTGCATCGCCTGTTCCCGATCCTCGCGGAGCGGGCGCAGCAGCTTGGCGGCACGCTCTCGGGCGGCCAGCAGCAGATGTGCGCCATCGCACGCGGGCTCGTCGCGATGCCCGAGGTGCTGATGCTCGACGAGGTCTCGCTCGGGCTGGCGCCGATCGCGGTCGACGTCGTCTACGACGCCATCCGCGCCATCCGCGACACCGGCGTCACGCTGGTGATCGTCGAGCAGAACGTCGGCCGCGCACTGGCACTGGCGGACCGCGCCTACGTGATCCAGCACGGCCACGCAGCGCTGAGCGGCACCGGCCGCGAGCTTTCCCAAAATCCCGAGGTGCAACGCATCTATCTCGGCCTCGGTTCGCAAACGCAACAGGAGACAACCGCATGAGCAAGATTTCCCGACGTTCCTTCGCTGCCATGGCTGGCGGCGGCCTGGCTGCCGCGGCAGCATCGCCTTCCGTCTTCGCGCAGAAGCCACCCCTGAAGATCGGTGTGCTTCTGCCGCTGTCGGGGCCCCTGGCGACGCTCGGAAACGATGTCTTCCGCGGCTTCCAGCTCGCGCAGGAATGGGCCAATGCCGAGGGCGGCGTGTTCGGCCAGCAGGTCGAGTTCGCGGTCGCCGACGTTCCCAGCTCCACGGAGGCGGTGTCGCAAGCGAACCGACTCATCAGCAAGGACGGCGTGAAAGTGATCGTCGGCTCATACGCCAGCTCGATCTCGCTGCCGGCAAGCCAGGTCGCCGAGCGGAACAAGGTCATCTACCTCGAGCAGGGTGCCGTCGCCGACGACGTGACCAAGCGCGGCTTCAAGTACCTGTTTCGCATGATCTACCCGGCGACCACGCTGGGCGCCGGCGCGGCGCGTTTCGTGACCGACACCATCGCGCCGGGCTGCGGACTCGAAGTGCCGAAGATGAAGGTGGCGCTGCTCACGGAGGACTCGGCCAACGGTACCGCCATCGCCGAGGGCGCCAAGGGATGGCTCGCCCAGAAGGGCGTGACGGTCGTGGACGCGACGAGCTACAGCTACAAGACGACCGACATGTCGTCGATGGTGCAGCGCTACAAGTCATTGCAGCCGGACGTGCTGATCGCCTGCCAGTACACACCCGACTGCATCCTGTTCGCGCGACAGTCGCGCGAGGCGGGCCTCAACTTCAAGGCGGTGATCGGCAACGGCGGTGGGCACAACGTGGGCGAGTACGCCGATGCGTTGATGGACGACGTGAACGGCGTCTTCAACGCCGGCACCTCGGTGAACATCAATCCGGCCGGTCTCACGCCGGAGGCGGCGGCGCTCTTCAAGCGCTTCCACGAGGAGCACCGCAAGAAGCACAACGGTCGCGATCCCTCGGCCCACACCGGCATGGGCTTCACCGCGATGTACCTTCTGCTCAAGCGGATCCTGCCGGATGCCGGAGCCATGGACACGGAAAAGATCCGCACGGCCGCGCTCGCCCTCGACATGCCCGCGGGCTCCACCATCGTGGGCTGGGGCGTGAAGTTCGACCCGACGACGCAGAGCAACACGCGGGCCTTTCCGACCTACGATCAGTGGCGCGCGCGGAAGATTGTCACCATCGCACCGGAGCCCTTCGGCCTGATCAAACCCGTCGCCATGCCCTTGCCGGTTTGGGGCAAGCGCAACGCGATCTGAACGGGACACGATGACGATCGACTACGACCGGCTGCGCAGCCGCGTCTTTCCCGACGTGGTACAGACCTACGGCCCGCGCGATGTCATCCTTTACGCGCTCGGACTGGGCTTGGGCAACAACCCGATGGACGCGCACCAGCTGCAACATGTCTATGAAGACGGGTTGCGGGTCCTGCCGACCATGGCGGTGGTGCTCGGCCATCCCGGCTTCTGGCAACGCGATCCCGGCACCGGCATCGCCTGGCAATCGGTGGTGCATGGCGAACAGAGCCTCGTCGTGCATCGCCCGCTGCCGGTGTCCGGCAGCGTGACCGGCCGCATGGTGGTGGAGGAGATCATCGACAAGGGCCCCGGCCGCGGTGCGCACCTGCACACCCGCCGCGACCTGTTCGACAACGCCGACGGCGCATTGCTCTGCGTGCTGCGGTCCAACGCCATCTGTCGCGCCGACGGCGGCTTCGGCGGACCGGCCGTCGACATGCCAGCAGCACCGCCCCTGCCGAGGCGCGAGCCAGACCGCTTCCTCGACTTCGCGATCCCGCAGCAGGCGGCGCTCATCTACCGGTTGAGCGGCGACGACAACCCGCTCCACGCCGACCCGGCGGTGGCGCGACTCGCCGGTTTCGAGCGACCCATACTTCACGGCCTCTGCAGCTACGGCATCGCCGGCCATGCGGTGGCGACGATGGCGGCCGGAGGCGACGCTTCTCGCGTACGACGCCTCGACGCGCGATTCTCGGCACCGGTTTATCCGGGCGACGTACTCCGCACCGATGTGTGGCTGGGTGAATCGGAGGGCGTGCGGTTCCGCTGCAGGGTGTCTGCGCGCAACGTCACCGTGCTGGATCGCGGGCTGGCGCAGATTGTCCCCTGACGACGCAGCGGCTCCTCCGGTGGCGCATGCCCATGGTCTTCTCGAAGCCGCGGGACCCGCCGGTGCGGTCCTTGCCGACGACCACATAGACGGACATCTCCAGGCTGAGGAAGTCGCTCCCGCTCGTTGATCGGATCCCAAGCCACGAGCTTGACTGGTGTCTGGTCTCTGGGCGGGAAGAGCTTAGGAAGCAGAGCGCACATTGATCACCTCGCTGCCGACAATGAATCGCCAAGGGGAAGCAGTTGATGCAGTCGGTGGAAAAACTCGAAGTAGTGATACCCGCAATTACTTGGCACCCCCACTCAATCGATGATTTCGGCGCCGGCACTCACTTCAGCATCGCGGTGCCCTCCTCGCCACGAAGCCTTCGCCCGGGCGAGTCGACACGAGTCCGCCAACCGCTTCTCCGTCAGGCGCCCGCCGAGCGAAGACTGCGCCGGAACCGCCGCCGTCCTACAGTGGAAGCGTTGCCGCAGGCCAGAATGAACCGATGCAGCGTTCTCGGTCCCACGACCCCGCCACGGCCTTGCCGCTCCCTGCCTTCGTCCAGCGCGCGGTCGACAGCCTGGCGCAAGAACTGCTGCGTCCGCCAGGCGCCCCCGCGATGGACTTCACCCAGCCGGCCGGAGAGCCGGCATTGGCGCCGCACGACTCCATGTCGTGGCAGGTGTTCAAGAACCCGGTTGCGATGTTCGTCGGCGGCGTGGCCGCCGTGATCCTCGAACTGGCAGAGCCACGGGTGCGCACCGGCGTCTGGGAGCACTCCACCTTTCGCACGCGGCCGATGCAACGCCTGCAGCGCACCGGCCTCGCGGCGATGGTGACTGTCTACGGGGCACGAAGCGTGGCCGAGAAAATGATCGCGGGCGTGGTACGCCGGCACGGTGAAGTCGCCGGGCACACGCCGGCTGGCGAGCCTTACGCCGCCAACGATCGCGCCCTGTTGACGTGGGTGCAGGCGACGGCCGCCTTCGGATTCGTGCAGGCCTACCATGCGTACGTGCGTCCGCTGCGGCAGGACGAGTTCGACCGTCTCTACCTCGAGGGTGCCCCGGCGGCCCGGCTCTACGGCGCCCTCGATGCGCCAACTTCGCAGGACGAGGTGAGTGCATTGTTCGACCGCATGCGCGGGCGCCTGGAGGCCTCACCCATCGTGTTCGAATTTCTGGACATCATGCGCAACGCTCCCATCCTCGCTGCCCCATTGCGCCCAGTGCAGCGGCTGCTGGTTCGCGCGGCCGTGGAGATCACGCCGGTGTGGGTGCGCGAGTGCCTGGGACTGACGAGCAGGTACGGCGCAAGCGCCATCGAAAAGCGCCTCGTCCACTGGGCTGGCAGCTTCGCCGACAGGATCGTGCTGCGCGAGAGCCCGGCGGCCCAGGCCTGCCGCCGGCTGGGCTTGCCTGCGGACTACCTCTACCGCCGGCGCAGCCCGTAGCGCTGCCGGGCCACTGCCCGCTCGTGCCCCCACACCGCTTCGGCGAGCCGGACCCGAGCAGTGCGGACACCGCCCGCCTGATCCCGGCCGGCCGACCGCGCCTGATTCAGATCGGCCAGTGCCCGGGCGTGGAGCCCATCGAAGCGCGCGGCGTCAGCCATTCGATCGCCGCCTGATTGAACGCCTCGGCGTTCTCGATGTTGCTCAGGTGCCCGGCGTCCGGCAGGACGCTGACCGGCGCACCGCCCATCTTGGCCGCCATCTCGTGATGCATGGCCGGTGGCGTCAGGCGGTCGTCCGCACCGACCACGAAGTGGGCCGGCGCCGCGATCAGCGAAATGTCGCCGAGCACCACCTGATCGACGGTCGCCTGCAGCGACTTGATGTACGACCCCTTGTGCAGCGCAGCGATGCTGTCCACCAGTTGCTGCAACTGCGCGGGCGTCGCCTTCGGCCCGACCAGCGACCGGGCCACCGCATCGGCGATGTCGGCCGGCTCCTTGCCCGCGAGCAGCGGCGCACGCCGGCTGTCGACGAAGGCCTGGCGCTGCGCGGGCGTGAAGGCTTCGAAGCCCTCGTGCGTATCGAGCAGCGTGAGCGTCGCGATGCGGTCCGGATGCCGCAGCGCGGTGCGCATCGCGATGCGCCCGCCCATGGACAGGCCGACGAGGTGCGCCCGCTCGACACCGAAGTGATCGAGCACGCGCAACACATCGTCGACGAAATCGTCAAAGGCCAGCGCACCCTCGTAGTCCTCGCTGCCGCCATACCCGCGCGCATCCCAGGCGGCGCAGGCGAAGTGCGGGGCAAAGGCCGGCAGTTGCGCGCGCCAATTGCTTCGATTGCCGCCGATGCCATGCATGAACAAAGCGAACGGGCCGTGGCCCGCGAGGTCGACGGCCAGCGAGGGAGCGCCGGGAATGCGGTAGGTCACGGGCATGTCACAGTCCCAGATAGGCTTGGCGGATGCGGGGATCGCCGGCGATCTCGGCGGCCGGCCCTTCGGCGGCGACCCGTCCGTTCTCGACGACGTAGGCATGGGTGGCGACGTCCAGCGTGCGGTGCACGTCCTGCTCGGCCAGCAGCAGCGTGAGGCCTTCCGAAGTCAGGCGGCGCACCAGCGCGAAGATCTCGAGCGCCATCACCGGCGCGAGGCCCAGCGTCGGCTCGTCCAGCAGCATCAGCCGCGGCTCGGCCATCAGGCCGCGCCCGATCGCGAGCATCTGCTGCTCGCCGCCCGACAGCGTCATGGCCTGCTGCGAACTGCGCTCGCGCAGGCGCGGGAAGATGTCGAACACCCGCTCGACGTTGTGCTTCCACCTCGGCCGCGCCCGCACGTTGATGCCGCCGAGTCGCAGGTTCTCGTGCACGGTCAGCGAGGGGAACACCATGCGTCCCTCGGGCACCAGGACCAGGCCCGCCAGGACCCTGCGGTCCGCGGCTGCGTGGCCGATGTCTTCACCGAGGAAGCGCAGCGCACCGCCCTGCACCGGCAGCAGCCCGCACAAGGTCTTCATCAGCGTCGTCTTGCCGGCCCCGTTCGCGCCGAGCAGCGCGGTCACACCCCCTTCGCGGACCTTCAGCGACAGGCCGTGGACCACGCGCGTCGAACCGTAGCCGGTGACCAGGCCCTCGACTTCCAGCATCGCCGTATTGCTCATGCATGCGCTCCGAAGTACACCGACAGCACCTTCTCGTTGTCGCCGATCTGCGCCGGCGTGCCCTCGGCGATCAGTTCGCCGTGGTGCAGCACGACGATGCGGCCGCACAGTTCCATCAGCGCGCGCATGACGTGCTCGATCACCAGCAGCGTCAATCCCCGCGTTGCCTGCAGATGGCGCAGGGTCGCCAGCATCTGCCCGACTTCCGTCGGCGTCAGGCCGGCCATGACCTCGTCCAGCAGCAGGAGCCGGGCGCCGGTGGCGACGCAGCGCGCGATCTCGAGGCGCTTCTGCCCCGACAGCGTCAACGACGACGCGGGCCGCTCGGCGAAGCTCGCGAGGCCCACCTCTTCGAGCACCTGCAGCGACGCGGCATCGGCATCCGCCCGGCGCCGGAGTTGCGCGTGCCCGAACATCGCGCCGGTGCGCAGGTTCTCCAGCACGGTGAGCGAGGGGAAGGGCTTGACGATCTGGAACGTGCGCGCGACGCCGAGCCGGCAGATCTGGTCGGGCCGAAGGCCGACCACCGGCGCGCCGTCGAACTCGATGGCCCCCGCGGAGGGCCGGGAATTGCCGGCGATCAGGCTGAACAGCGTGGTCTTGCCGGCGCCGTTGGCGCCCATCACGCCGACGATCTGGCCGGCGCCCACATCGAAGGACACGTCGTGGAGCGCCGTCAGGCCGCCAAAGCGCTTGCCGAGACCGCGCACCGAGAGCAGCGCGCTCATGGCCGGGCTCCCGCTGCGCGTGCCTCGCGCCGACGGGCACGGGCGCCGGCCAGGCCGACCAGCCCGTTCGGCAGCAGCAGCACGAAGGTGATCAGGATCGCACCGAGGATGATCATGTAGAGCAACGGCGCGTTGGCCCACAGCAGCTCCTGGATCAGGAACAGGAACACCACGCCGAGCACCGGCCCCTTGGCGTTGTCGCCGCCGCCCAGGATCGCCATCGCGATCACGGTGATCGAGATCATCGGATCGAAGACGCCGCCGACCACGAAGTAGGTCGAGCGCAAGGCCATGACCGCACCGACCATGCCCGGAATCGCCGCCGACAGGACGAACGCGATCAGCTTGAAGCGCACCACCGGAACACCCAGCGTCTCGGCGGCCTCCTCGTTCTCGCGCAGCGAACGCAGGCCGTGTCCGAAGCGCGAGCGGCTGACCCAGGTGAGCAAGCCGGTTGCCAGCAACGCCAGCGCGAACATCGAGAAGTAGACGACCACCAGGTCCGGCGTGCCGAACAGGATCCGGCTCGCGGTGCCGCTCGCGGACTCGGCCGCCATGATGCTGAACTTCACGAGTTCCGCGAGGCCGAAGGTCAGGATCACGAAATAGGGTCCGCGCACGCGCAGCACCGGCAGCCCGACCAGCGCCGCGAACAGCGCGGCCAGCACCCCTGCCGCGAGGATCACGAGCACGAAGGGCAGCTGCTGCCACGTCACCACCATCAAGTAGGCACCGAGGCCATAGAAGACCACGTGGCCCAGCGACACGTAGCCCGTCATCTTCGACAGCACGCACCAGCTCTGCGTGAGGGCCAGCCACATCAGCAGCGTGAGCCCGGTGCCCACGAGGTAGTCGTTCGCCACGAACGGAAGCACCGACATCGCGATCACTCCGATCGTCACAGCGGCCAGCCAGGCGCGATCGCCCCAGAGATTGTTCATGTCACTTGCGGGTCGAGCGCCTGGCGAGCAGGCCGTTGGGAAAGAGCAGCAGCGCGCCGACGAAGCAGCCGTAGAGCAGCACCGAGCGCAGGTTCGCGGACGTCAGGGCCACGCCGTAGGTCTCGATCACGCCCAGCAACAACGCCGCCACCAGCCCCGCCATCACGTTGCCGAGGCCGCCCAGGATGATCACGATGAAGCCCGCGATCGTGAACGGGAAACCCGAGAACGGCGAGAACTGCTCGAGCATCGACATCAGCACGCCGGCCAGCGCGGCGCTCGCGAAGCCGAGCGCGAAGCTGGACCATTGCACGCGATCGACGTCGACCCCGACGATGTAGGCGGCTTCGCGCCGCTCGATCACCGATCGCATCGCGAGCCCCGCCATGCTGCGGCCGAGGAACAGCGCGACACCGATGCAGGTCGCGCCCGCCACCACCAGGGCCGCGATGCGGTTGCCCGTCATCGCGACATTGCCGACGCGCCAGACCTCGTCGAGATACTGGTACGCCCGGTTGTTGGGCGTGAACAGCATGGCCGCGGCGTTCTGCAGGATGATCGACAGCCCGAAGAACAGCAGCAGCGAATTGCCCTCCATGCGCCCCGCGTCGGCCGGTGCCACGGCCAGCAGGCGGCGGAACAAACCCTTGTAGAGCGCGTAGCCGAGCAAGGCCCCGAGGCCCGCCACCACCGGCGCCGCGACCAGCGGCGAGATCCCCGCGATGCTGAAGGCCCAGTAGCCCGCGTAGGCGCCGAGCATCACGAGGTCGCCGTGCGCGACGTTGAGCATCCGCATGGTCCCGTAGACCAGGTTCAGGCCCAGCGCGACCAGCGCGTAGAGCGAGCCCGTCACGAGGGCAGCGAACAGCAGCTGCCCCGACGACAGCACGTCGAAGACCGGCATTTACCAGGACTTCTTGGCTTCGTACTGGCCGGTCGCGATGGACTTCGGCCACACGATCTGGAGCTTGCCCTTCTGCGTCTGCACGAAGGCCGTCGGCGTGATCGCGTTCTGCACGCCGTCGAAGCGCACCGGGCCGTTGATGGTCTCGAAGGTGTCCTTGCTGATCACTTCGCGGATCTTCGCCTTGTCGAGGCCGCCCTTGGCGACCGCAGACTCGAGGATCTCGAGCGACATCCAGGCGAGCGCCGAATTGAGGTAGTCCGGGTCTTCGCCGAACTTCTTGACGTAGGCGTCGTGGAAGGCCTGCGACCCCTTCCACTCGGGACGCGGCGACCAGTGCGCGATCGTGATCACGTCCTCGGCCGACGCGGCGCCGACCGCCTTGGCGAAGAAGGCGTCGCTCGGGCCGATCGCGATGAACTGCACCGGACTCGACAGGCCGAGCTCCTTGGCCTGCTTGGCGTAGAGCACCGAGTCGCCCGGGTACGCGAGCGCGAGCACGGCATCCGGATTGGCCTGCTTGACCTGCGTGAGGATCGAGGTCATGTCCTTGATGTCCGGCGGATACTCGGTCGAGAACTTGACCTCGATGCCGGCCTTCTTCAGTTCCGGCTCGAGGTAGTTCTTGATCTCCTTGGTGAACGGCAGCACGTTGGCGATCACGACGGCCGTCTTCACGTTGTTGGCCTTCAGCATGGCCGTGAGCTCGACGCCGATGCGGTCCGGGATCGCCGAGGTCGGGAACCAGATGTAGCCCGGCTTGACCTGGCGCAGCGCGACCGACGCCGCGGTGTTGCCGACCATCGGGAACTTGAACTTCTCCAGCACCGGCGCGATCGCGATCTGGAACGGCGTGCCCCAGGGCGCCAGCAACAGGTCGACCTTGTCGTCGGTGATGAGCTTCTCGTAGATGCGCACGGCCTGCTCGGGCTTCGACTGGTCGTCATAGGTGACGAACTCGACCTTGCGCTTCTGGCCGCCCACGACCATGCCGCCGCGCGCATTGACCTGTTCCTTCCACAATTCGTAGGTGTTGGACTGCGAGGGCGTCGCGTTCGCGAGCATGCCGGTTCGCGCCATCGAGTAGCCGATGCGTATCGGCTTGTCGGCCTGCGCGAAGGCGGCGGGGAGCGATGCCATCACGGCGAGCGCGGCGATGCCGCTCATGACCAACCTGCGATTCGATGTGGGGCTCTTCATTGACGTTCTCCTGTCGACGGGATGGGCGATGCGGCGGTCTGCCGCATCCACGCTGCTGCGAGTGCCGGCCACCCCGAGAGGTGTTCGCCACAGGCGACGCTGGCCTCGAAGTGGTCTGCTCCTTCGAGGATCTGGATCTGCACGGGGACGCCGGCGGCGCGCAGCGCCGCCTCCATCTGCTGCGACTGCGTGACGAGATGGGGAAAGTCGCGGCTGCCGTGAGTGATCAGGAACGGCGGGCAGGCCGCAGCCTCCAGCCGGTGCAGCGGGGAGGCGTCGGCATCGACGCGCGCTTCGTCCCCGGTGCCGAGGAAGCGCGGGCGCACCGACAGGCCGCTGCCCGGCCCGAAGCGATAGACACCGGAGACCGGCAGGCAGCCGCGGACCACGTCGGCGGGCAACGCCCTTAGCGCGCGCCAGGCCGCAGAGACCGCCAGCAGCGCGGCATAGTGGCCGCCCGCGGAATGCCCGCCCACGAAAATCCGGCGCGGATCGCCGCCGTGCGCTCCGATGTGGCGCCAGGTCCAGGCGACCGCGTCCGCCGCGTCATCGAGACCGGCCGGGAACACATGGTGCGGCGCGAGCCGGTAGCCCGCGCTGACCAGCACCACGCCCTGCGCCAGCAGTGCGGGCGCCATGAAGTACATCCATTCCTTGTAGCCGCTGGTCCAGCCGCCCCCGTGGAGGAAGACCAGCACCTCGCCGCTGGGCTGCGGCGGACGGAAGATCGCGAGCGTCTGGTACGGGTCGTCGCCATAGGCCGACTCGTGGCCCGCGACGCCTTCGCCCAGTGCGAGGATGCGCTCCTGGTACGCCGCGCCGAGCGGCGACAGGGGCTCCTGCGGCGGGTAGCGGTCGAGCTTCACGCAGCGCCCTCCTCGCCGTCCTTCGCCAGCAAGCCGTTGAGCACCCGCTCGGCGCTCAGCGGCAACTGGTGAAGGCGCACGCCCGTCGCCTGCGCAATGCCGTTGGCGATGGCCGCAGCCACGCCATTGATGCCGATCTCGCCGACGCTCTTGGCGCCGAACGGCCCGCTCGGCTCGTTCGACTCGACGAGGTAGGCATGGATGCTGTCGGGCAGTTCGGCGAAGGTCGGGATCTTGTAGTCCATCAGGCTCGGATTGGCGAGTCGCGCCCCGTCCCACACCATCTCCTCGGTGAGCGCGTAGCCCATGCCTTGCACGAAGGCGCCCTCGATCTGGCCCGTCGCCATGGTCGGATTGATGGCCCGACCGATGTCGCAGGCGGACCACGCGTTCACGACGCGCACCTTGCCGGTCACCTCGTCGACCTCGACCTCGACCACCAGCGCATTGAAGCTGTAGATGCCGATCTGCGGAAACGGCAGCCCTTCGACCACCGCCCGCTTCGGGTCCACGGTCTTCTGGTCGAACACCCAGCTGTGCGTTCCGATGATCGGCCCGCCCGCCGCCCAATGCGCGCGGCCGGAGATCTCGGCGAAGCTCACCGAACGCTGCTCCACGCCCTTGATCGCGACCCGGCCGCCGGGCAGCAGCTCGAGGTCCTCGACCGCGCACTCGAGCATCTCGCCCGCATGCTGTTTCAGCTTGCCCTCGACCTCGGCCGCGGCACCGACCACCGAGCGACCGGCGACGTAAGTCACGCGACTGGCGGTCGTTCCCCAGTTGTAGGGCGAGCCATCCGTGTCCGGGCTGGCGATCGCCACCCGGTCCACCGGCAGCTTGAGCGCTTCCGCGCACATCTGCGTGAGCACGGTGTTCGAGCCCTGGCCGATGTCGACCGCCCCCGTGTTGAGCAGCACCGTGCCGTCCTCGAGCACACGCACGATGGCCCCCGAGGCGAGCAGTCCGCTGATGTGGGCCGTCAGCGCCACGCCGAACCCGCGCTTGCGGTCCGGCAGGCCTTGCGATGACGCCTTGGGCCAACCCGACGCCTTCTCAACGATGTCGATGCACTGCGCGAGTCCGTTCGACAGGATGGGCTGGCCGCCGAACCAGGGGTCGCTGCCGGCCAGCATGTTGCGGCGCCGCAGCGCGATCGGATCCATGCCGAGCTGGTGCGCGATCTCGTCGAGCTGCGTCTCCGACGCGAAGGTCACCTGCGGCACGCCGAAGCCTCGGAAGGCGCCGAAACGCAGCTTGTTCGTGTACGCCACTCTTCCATGCGCATGCACGTTCGGAATGCGGTACGGGCCGCAGTTCATCAGCAGCGCGTAGCCGAGTACGCCCGGACTGTCGTCGCCATAGGCGCCGCCGTCGAGCAGCAGTTCCGTCTCGCGCGCCACGATCGTGCCGTCGCGCTTCACGCCCGTCTTCATGCGGATCGTCGCGGGATGGCGGGCGCGCACCGACTCGAAGTCTTCCTCGCGGCTCAGGATCAGCTTGACCGGCTTGCGCGCCTTCATCGCGAGCAGCACGACGGCGGGCTGCACGTGCGCCTCCATCTTGTTGCCGAAGCCTGCGCCGATGCGCGGCGTGAGGCAGCGCAGCCGCGTCATCGGCAGGCCCAGCGATTCGCACACGCTCGCCTGGACCCGGAACACCGACTGGTTGGCCGACCACAAGGTCACCCTGCCGGTCGCGTCGATCTCCGCGAGCGCGCCGCAGGGCTCCAGCGACAGGTGGGCCTGGGCCTGGGTCTGGTAGCGGCCTTCCACCACCAGGTCGCACTCGGCCCAGGCCTTGTCGGCGTCGCCCGCACGGAAGGAGGTGCGCGAACACAGATTGCCCTCGGTGCCGGCATCGAAGACCTTCACGTAGGAGGACGCTTCCTCATGGACCACGGCCGCGCCCGGCGCCAGCGCCTCGGCTGGATCGAGCACCGCGGGAAGCTCCTCGTAGTCGACGCGGATCAGGCGGGTGGCCTGCCGCGCGATGGCCTCGGTGTCGGCCGCCACGGCCGCCACGATCTCGCCGACATAGCGCACCTTCCCCTTCGCGAAGGCCGGCTCGTCCTTGATGAAGGCGCCCATGCGATGGGCATCGGGAAGGTCGTCCCCGGTGACGATCGCGCGAACGCCCGGGAGCGCCAGCGCCTCGCTCAGGTCGTAGCCACGGATGCGCGCATGCGGCAGATGGCTTTGCAGGATGGCGCCATGGAGCATGCCCGGGCGAACCATGTCCGCGATGTACTGCGCGCTGCCCGTGAGCTTCTCGTTCGCTTCGAGCTGGGGGATGCCCTGGCCCACACCGCCCGCCGCCGCGGCGGTCGCTTCGAGGACCACGCCGCTCACGATGCGGCTCCCTCGGCAAGCAGCGACCGGGCGGCCGCCTGCACGGCCGCGACGATCTTCACGTAGCCGGTGCAGCGGCACAGGTTGCCCGACAGCGCGGTGCGGATGGCCCGCTCGTCAGGGTCGGGATCGCGCTGCAGCAGCGAACGGGCACTGACCAGCATGCCCGGCGTGCAGAAGCCGCACTGAAAGGCGCCGGTGCTCGCGAACGCCGCCTGCAGGGCCTGCATGTGCGGGCAGTCCAGCAAGCCTTCGAGCGTGTGCACCTGCGCGCTTTGGCAGTTGTGCGCCAGGCTCAGGCAGGCTCGCATCGGCACGCCATCGACGCTGACGGTGCAGGCACCGCAGACGCCCTGGTTGCAGCCGCGCTTGGCGGCGGTCAGCTGCAGGCGATCGCGCAGCACGGTGAGCAGCGTGTCGTGCAAGGCCGCGCCGACCTGCGCGGCTTCGCCGTTCACGTGCACGGTCACGACGCCTTGCAGGGGCACGGACGACGGGTGGGTCATGCAGCACTCCGGTGAGCGGCTTCCACGGCGCGCACCGCGCGCAGCAGAAGCCTGGGAATCAAGAGAAGCCGGTAGTCCGCGCTGCCACGGACATCGTCGAGCGGGTCGGCGCGTTGCACGAGCCACTGCGCCGCACGCGCGATCGCGGCATCGCTGCGATCGGCGGAGAGCAGCGCATTGGCCTCGGGATCGGCCAGCGGGGTCGGCCCGCAGGCGCCGACCGCCACGCTCATGCTCGTGTCGCCGTGCAGGCACGCCGCGACCGAGGCGGTGGCGTAGTCGCCCGCCACGCGCGCGTGCTTGATGTACACGCCCGCGCCACGGTCGGGCGCGGGCAGCAGCACCGCCGTCACCAGTTCGCCGGGCTCGAGCGCGGTCAGGTACCAGTCGACAAAGAACTCGGCGGCCGGCACCATGCGCCGGCCTTGCACGGAAGCGATCTCGACGACGGCGCCCGCCGCGACCAGCGCGGGCGGGTAGTCCAGCCCCGGATCGGCGAACGAGATGGAGCCGCCGATCGTGCCCATGTTGCGCACCGTGGCATTGGCGATCTGCGAGGCCGCGTGCGGCACGACGTTGGCACTGCCGAGCGCCAGCGTGCAGTCGGCCGTCTCGCGGTGGCGCGTGAAGGCACCGATGCGCACGCGGCCGTCGTCCTGCACCGTGATGCCCTTGATTTCGTCGATGTCCGCCAGGCTGACCAGCGCGGCGGGTTCGATCACGCGCGCGTTGAGCATGGCCACCAGGGTGGCGCCGCCGGCCAGCGGCTTGGCCTCGGCGTCCTGCGCCAGCAGCGCCGTGGCCTCGTCGACGGTCTTCGGGCGATAGAGCCCCTGCAGCGTCGTCATGCTCAGTGGCTCGCTGGCGTCGCGGCCTGGGAGGCCGCGCCGATCTGCTCGAGCTTGCGCTGCAGGTTGGCGGCGAATTCGTCGCCCATGCTCTGCGCCTTCTTCTTCATCATGCCCAGCGCGAAGCGGCCGAGGCGGCCGGTCACCGAGACCTCGGAGCGGTAGCGCACCAGCGTGCCCTCGGGCGTCGGCTCCAGGCTCACGCGGCTGTCCGCCTGCAGGCTGCTGGCGTGGCCGCCCTCGTCGCCCCGCGTGAGGGCCCAGACGTTCTGCTCGTCGCGCTTCGTGATCTGCACCTGCAGATCGAAACGCGCCTTGATGCCCGCCATCGCGATCACGACGACCGCACGGTAACGGTCCGCGTCGATGGCCTCCAGCTGCTCGCAGCCCGGCAGGCAGGAGGCCATCAGGCCCGCGTCGAACAGGTGAACCAGCAGCGTCTGCGGCGCCGCCGCGATGGGGAATTGACCTTCGATCAGCATGAAGTGGGGCTCCGCAGGGAAATGGATTCGGTGCGCATCAGCGTGGCACGCGCTCGACGACCATCTTCGGATCGACCACGCGGCCGTCCTTCACCACGACGTTGCCGTCGAGCGCGATGGTGCAGTTGCGCATCGGCACGTCGTAGTGGCCGCGCGTCGTGCGCTTTCCGCCGCCTTGCGTGTTGGGACCGGTCGAGAACAGGAAGTTGCCCGGGAAGCTGCGCGCCGCAGCGCGGCTGCGCTCGGGCGCATCGCCATGCAGCGCCAGCGAATCCCAGCGGCACTGCGGATTGAGCCCCCAACCCAGGTGAGACAGTGCGTAGGGGTCGCGGTCGCCCTCGCTGACCTTGCCTTCACCCAGCCACTCGCGCATCAGCGCCGCGTCGAGCCCGCCCTCGATGCGCACGATGTGGCCGTCGCGGATCTCGAGCTCGATCGCATCCTGCACATACCGGCAGTACGGAAGGATCACGATGTCGCCCGGCGCGATCACCACGCGGCCCTGGGCGCTGCCCTCGTTCGGAAAGGTGTGCAGCAGTCCCACGCCCCAGTGATCGAAACGGCCCGGCTCGTCCGCCATGCCGTACTGGCTCATGACCGGGTACTCGCCGCAACGGTACGTGAGGTCGGTCCCGGCCTGGCTCGTCACGCGCACTTCGCGCGTCTTCCGGTACAGCGACTGCGCATGCAGCACGGCCTCCTTCAGGCCGGGCGGCGATTGCAGCTGATAGAGATCGTCCGGTGCGTCGATGATCATCTGGACGCGCACGCCCTTGGCCTGGACGTCGCGCAGCCACTTGGAGAACAGCGGCACATGGAAGATCAGCACCATGTCGACCGCCATCAGCGCCTCGAGCGTGCCCTTGCACTTGCCGATGGTCGCCACACCGACGCTGGTCCATCCGGGGATCGCGTTGACGCACATCTCGTAGATGTCGAAGCCGATGTCCTGTGCCGCCGCGAAGGCGGCCTCGATGTACTCGCGCCGCGTCCCGAGGTCGCTGACGATCGCGACCGTCTGCCCGGGGCCGACCCGGCACAACTCGAACTGCTTGCGAAAGAGGGACATGAGCTTCGCGGGGTTGAGCTCCTGGGTGCGGATCGCTGCTTGCATCGGTGGAATCCTCTGGTGCCCGCCAGCCAATCGGCGGATTGAGAACTACTTTAGGAATCAAGCAATTGGATGTCAATAGCGAATACCATTCATTTTTGAGAGAATCGTTCACCACCCTTGGAACAGGACCGGATCCCATGTCACAGACGAAGAAAAAAGATGTGCGCGAGGCGATCCTTGCAGCGTCCTTCCGGCTGTTCGCCGCGCAGGGCTACAGCGACAGCTCGATTCCCGCAATCGCGCGCGAGGCCGGCATCTCGACCGCGAACGTCTATGTCTATTTCCGCTCGAAGCTCGACATCCTCTACACGCTGTACGAGCCCTGGCTCAAGGAGCGCCTCGACCGGCTGGACCGTTCCCTGAAGCGGGTCGGCTCGCCGCAGGAGCGGCTCGAGCGCCTGCTCGTCATCCTGTGGCGTGACCTGCCGCGCGAGAACAACGGATTCGCCAAGAACATCATGCAGGCGCTCTCGACGACCCGGGGCGGCGACGACTACAGCCCGCACCTGCGGGAGCTGTTCCAGGAGCGCGTCGCGCTCTGGCTGGCCGACTGCCTCGCCGTCACCCGGGCCGAGAGCAACGTCATCGCAGGGATCGTGCTGATGGCCTTCGACGGGTTCGCGATGAACGTCCAGCTCGACCACGGCATGGCGTTCAACGCCAACGCGGCGCGCCTGTTCAGCCGGATGCTGGGCCCCGCGTCGCCCGCGACGGGCGATGACGGCGAGGGCCCCCGGGCGCGTTCACACGACTGAGGGGAAGTTTTCCGCTTCCGGCCGTCACCCGGCCTTGCGCATCATCCACCGCGCGGCCCTCTCCACCAACCGCCCTCACGGACCGCGCCGCGCGCCGGCGCCAAATCCTTCCCACCGCGTCGAGGAATGCTGACATGGCGACCCTGATCGGCGAGCGAATTTCGATTCCAAGCGGAACACAAAGGAACTCGCATGGCCGACTTGACAGATGACCAGCTGCGGCAAATCCAGGAGCTGCTCGCGCGGCGCGAAGCCGAACTGCAAGCTGACGTGCACGACGCCAAGGATGCCGGTATCGCCTCGCTCGATCCGCGCCCCCGCGAGGTCCATGATCCGGTGGACAACGCCGAAGAGCGATTCCTCGAAGGACTCGATCACGTGCAACTCCTTCGCGACCAGGAGGAGCTGCGCGACATCGAGGAGGCGCGCGAGCGGATCCGCAAAGGCCGCTTCGGCGCGTGCCAGGAGTGCAGCCAACTCATCCCCTACGCCAGGCTGCTGGTGCAGCCGACGGCAAAGTTCTGCCTCGAGCACCAGGCCGAATGGGAAAGCACGCATCCGTCCGTCCCGCCCTTCGCCGCATGAAAAGCCCCGCGCGCCACAGCATCATGCGCCGGGACGATCTTCCCAAGCCAGTCGCGGACGAGCACGCGGTCACGAAATTCGTTCGCGTGCGCGGCGCCCGCGAGCACAACCTGAAGAACGTGGACGTGGACATTCCGCGCGACGCCCTGGTCGTCTTCACCGGCATCTCCGGATCCGGCAAGTCGTCGCTGGCCTTTGGCACGCTCTACGCGGAAGCGCAGCGGCGCTATTTCGAATCGGTGGCGCCGTATGCGCGCCGGCTGATCGACCAGGTGGGCGTCCCCGCGGTCGACTCCATCGATGGCCTGCCCCCGGCGGTGGCGCTTCGGCAGCAACGCGGCACGCCGAGCACGCGCTCGTCGGTCGGCAGCGTCACCACCCTCTCGAGCCTGCTGCGCATGCTCTACTCGCGCGCCGGAAGCTATCCGTCCCGGCAACCGATGCTGTACGCCGAGGACTTCTCGCCCAACACGCCGCAGGGTGCCTGCGCGAACTGCCACGGCCTCGGCCGGGTGTACGAGGTCACCGAGAAGTCGATGGTGCCCGACGACTCGCTGACGATTCGCGAGCGGGCCATCGCGGCATGGCCGCCGGCCTGGCACGGGCAGAACCTGCGCGACATCCTCGTGACGCTGGGCTACGACGTCGACACACCCTGGCGCGACCTGCCGAAGAAGGATCGCAACTGGATCCTCTTCACCGACGAGCAGCCGAGCGTGCCGGTCTATGCCGGATTCACGCCCGCCGAGACACGCGCCGCCCTGCGCCGCAAGATGGAGCCGAGCTACCAGGGCACTTTCACCGGCGCGAGGAAGTACATCCTGCACACCTTTGCGACCACCCAGAGCGCCCTCATGAAGAAGCGCGTGTCGCGCTTCATGGTCGGGCGACTCTGCCCGGCCTGCCACGGCAAGCGGCTCAAGCGCGAGTCGCTCAGCGTGACCTTCGCCGGCCTGGACATCAGCGAGATGTCGCAGATGCCGCTCGCGCAGCTCATGCAAGTCCTGGCGCCGGCTGCCGACGACAAGCTCGCGCAAGAGGCAGACCGGGCGACGCTCAACCGACCGGCCTCGCGCAAGGCCACCGAGCGCCGCGTCGCGGCGGGCGGCTCGGCCCACGAGAGCGCGCCGGATGTGCGCCGCACCGGCAACCTGTCCGAGGAGAAGCGCATTGCGGCGCAGCGCATCGCGCACGACGTGATCGACCGCCTGAAGACACTCCATGCGCTGGGCCTCGGCTACCTCTCGCTCGAGCGCAGCACGCCGACCCTCTCGCCCGGCGAGTTGCAGCGGTTGCGGCTGGCCACGCAGATCCGCTCGAATCTGTTCGGCGTCGTGTACGTGCTGGACGAGCCATCGGCGGGCCTGCATCCCGCCGACGGCGAGGCGCTGCACGTCGCGCTCGGTCAGCTCCAGCGATCAGGCAATTCGCTGTTTGTCGTCGAGCACGACCTCGAGGTGATGCGCCACGCGGACTGGATCGTGGACGTGGGTCCCGAGGCCGGCGAGCAAGGTGGACAGGTGCTCTACAGCGGCCCTCCCGATGGCCTGCGCGACGTTGCGACCTCCGCCACCGCCCGCTATCTCTTCGCGGGGCCGGCCCGGCGCCAGGCCGCCGCGCGTTCGCCGGCAGCTTGGCTGAAGCTCGAAGGCATCACGCGCAACAACCTTCGTCACCTGAACGCCGAGCTTCCGCTGGGTGTTTTCACGGCGGTGACCGGCGTGTCGGGCTCCGGCAAGTCCAGCCTCGTGAGCCAGGCACTCGTCGAGCTCGTGTCGGCGAGTCTTGGACACGAACCCCCGTTGCCCGAGGACGAGGGCGACGACGAACTCGCCTCCACGCCGCTGGGCGCGACAGCCGGCCGCATTGCCAGCGGCATGGCCACGATCAGGAGGCTCGTGCGCGTGGATCAGAAGCCGATCGGGCGCACGCCGCGCTCCAACCTCGCCACCTACACCGGGCTCTTCGGTCACGTGCGCAGGCTGTTTGCATCGACCAAGGCCGCACGTTCGCGGCGCTACGACGCGGGACGCTTCTCCTTCAACGTGCCCAAGGGCCGCTGCGTGACCTGCGAAGGCGAAGGCTTCGTGAGCGTGGAGATGCTCTTCATGCCCAGCGTGTATGCGCCCTGCCCCACCTGCCACGGTGCGCGCTACAACGAGCACACCCTCAGCGTCCGCTGGTGCGACAAGAACATCGCCGAAGTGCTCGGCTTGACGGTGAACGAAGCCTTGGCGCTCTTCGCCGAGGAGGCCGCGGTGCAGCGGCCCCTCCAGCTGCTGCAGGACATCGGCCTCGGCTACTTGCGGCTCGGGCAGCCTGCCACCGAGCTATCGGGTGGCGAAGCGCAGCGCATCAAGCTCGCGACCGAACTGCAACGCGCGCAGCGCGGCGACACGCTCTATGTCCTCGACGAGCCCACCACCGGCCTGCACCCCGCGGACGTCGACAAGCTGATGGCGCAACTCCATGGCCTGGTCGACTCCGGCAACACGGTGATTGTGGTGGAGCACGACATGCGCGTGGTTGCCATGAGCGACTGGGTCATCGACATGGGGCCTGGCGCGGGACAGCAAGGGGGACGCGTCGTGGCCGCCGGCACGCCCGCCGACGTCGCCAGCGCGCCCGGCAGCCGGACCGCGCCCTATCTCGCGTCAGCGGGTTGACGTCCCCACGGGACAAGCAATTCGAGCAGGCGCACGGCGTCAGGCGCGGCTCGCCCTCTCGAAGTCCGCGGCGAAGGCCTGGAAGCTCGGGAACTCGCCGAGCTTGCGGTCCCAGACGGCCTCGGCCTCCTTCACGCAGGAACGGCGGAGGGCATCGCCCTCGCGCGAGATCAGCAACGCCGGCACGAGCGCACGCATGGCTCGCTTGCGCACCTCGGGCGGCATGACCATCGGGAGCAGGTTGACCAGGAAGACCTCGTCCAGGCTCTCTGCGTCGTCGGCCACTGTCTGCGCGAAATCGAACGCGTCCTCGAGCAGGCGCTGGTGCACACGCACGAAATCATCGCCCATCGGCTGACGTCCCGGCGTCGCGGCGAAGGCGAGCGCCAGCGAGATGTCGCGCAGATGGTAGGTCGGCGGATCGCCGTGCAGGAAGTAGCCGAGGCCGGGAAAGCGCTGCACCGCGCGCTGCAGGAACTGGCGCGCGCGCGGATCGGCCGCGGGGTTGCCGACGCCATGCTTCTCGAACGAGATGACGACGCCCGAGCGCAGCTCGCGCGCCTTGCTCGGTTTCTCGGACAGGCCCGAGAGCAGCCGGCCCAGGTTGTCGGCGGTCGGGTCGAGAAAGTCGGCGACTTCAAGCACCGTGCTCTGCTGGCTGAACATCGCTGTCCTCCTCTGCGCCGCCCGCAACGTGCAGCGCAATGCGCGCGAAGATCTCGCGCGCCTCGACACCGGCGATCGCGCTTTCATCGTGGCGCGGCGCCGTCCAGATCGCATCGTTGAGCAGCACTTCGGCGTGGCCGAGGAAATCCGCCTGCAGCGAGCGCCGGCGTCCCCAGACCGCGTCGCGGATGTCGCGCTCCCAGTCCGGGGACGCGTGATAGAGCCACGGCTCGCCCAGCAGCGGGTGGCCGAGTCGCCCGGCCTGCGCCAGGCTCAGTGCCGAGCCGAGGTGCTCGACGCCGGGCTCGGCGCCCCGCACAGCGTCGACCAGCGCGGCGCGCGCGACATGCGGGTCGGCTGACCCCGTCTCGCCCGCGCCGGCAGCGCGCAGCGCGATCAAGCGCGGCGCGACCTGCTGCGGCGCGCTGAACTCGAGCGCGATGGCGCCGAGGAACAGGGTCTCGGCCAAGGCCCGCTCGCCGAGCGCTGCGGCCACGGCGTGATGGAAGGGCGCGTAAAGCGGCGGCGCGCGCGTGAGTTCGAGCAGGTAGGCACCGTGCAGCAGGCCGGGGCGCTCACTCAGCGCCTGGAAGAGGCGCGCGCAGCCCTCGATGATCTCCAGCGGGCTCAGGCCGGACGGCCCCGTCTGGCGCAGCAGCCCGGCGATCGCGTCGAGCCCGGCGGGCCGCGGCTGCGGCCTCGCGAGGTAGGCCTGCAGGGTGGGCGCGTCGAAACCGGACGGACAGGCGCGCTTGACGGTGACGAAATGGTCCTGGCAGATGCCCGTCATGTAGCCACAGGCGAAGAACTGCGCGTAGTGGTAGATCTCGTGCGACAGCCGGCCGTAGAAGGCGCGACTGCCATCCGGCGAGGCGTTCTGGCCCCACGCCCGCGTCATCGCGCGCCAGTGCGCGACGTCCGCATTGACGTAGACGAGGCCACTGGCGCGCAGAAACAGCGCCGGCCATTGCCTGCGACGCCGCACCAGCGAATCAGGCACGGACGATCGGTTCAAGCTCACCGCGTCAGGCATGGACTGTCCAGCGCCCATCGGGCAGCTTCTCGGCAAGCTTCACCGGGCCGGCACGGGCCGGCGCGGCCGCGAGGCTCTCGAGTGCGAGCCGCAGGGCCGGCTCGTCTTGCGACAGCGCGGCTGAGAGCTCGGCTGCCGAACGGGGTCCGCGCTCCCTCTTGAGCTCGGTCAGCACGCGCGCCTGCTCCGGCGTCAGCCGCACTCCCTTGCGGTAGAGCACCAGCAGCTGGCGGGCCAGCGTGACGGCGAGACTGACCCAGGAGCCTGGCTTGCCGTCGAGATAGGCGATCACCCCATCCTTGACCAGCACGAGCAGGTCGATCTCGTCGTTCCGGATGGCCCAGCTGCCAAGCTTGACCTCGAGATCGTCCGCGTCCTGCGTCCGCGCTGCGCGGGCCATGTCTTGCAGCAGCGCGTCGGCGACCTCCGTCGCCATCGCCCCGCGCCGGCCACCCTCCTGCGCGCCGAGCACCTCATTCAGTGCGGCTCGGCATTCCTCGGCCGAGTAAAAGGTCTGCGCCATCATCGACTCCTCGTGCAGTGGAGTTCGGAGGCGATGTTGCTCGCCCGTCTGTCGTTGCGCAACCTCCATCAGAGGGGGTCGACGTGACGGAATCAGGCGGTCGAAGCGGACAAAAAGAGAGCCATCGGTGGGTGGTCCACTCCAATGGCTCTGGAGACGCGCCGACGTTCGAAATCGGCGCACTTGCAACCGCGCTTTGCCTGTCTGGTTGGACCGGAAGCGGCCCGACAGGTTCCTGCGACTTTCGTGTAATCGAAGGGCGTTGCGCTCCTCGCAGGTATTGTCCACGAAATCCGGTGGAATGTTACTTTCTGTGTCGCGCGTGAACTTATGCACGCTGCGAAAGCGCATTCATCTGTCACTCTCGGCCCATGACCGACGGCCATCCGACGCAGACCCTCGCCGCCAGCGTTTTCGACCGCTGGCGGGCCTGGGCGAGGCCGGACCCACGCCCTGGGATTTTTGTGCACGCGGGGGCGGCGCGCGCGCCAGCCTGATCGTTGCGACATGGCGCTGATCTGTCCCAACTGCCAGGCGCGGAACCGTTCCATCGCGAAGTTCTGCATCGAATGCATCACCTCATTGCCCACGGGGTGCGCCGAGACGGATTTCGCCCCGACCCAGCTTGCTGCGTCCAAGACCTCCTACCTGGATCGGGCCTTTGCACTAAAGGCCCACTGGTCGAAGCCATCAGGCCAGCCGCGGGCAGAAGGCATCAACGAAGCGGCGCCAGCGGCCAAAGGCGTGTGGATCAGCATCGCGGGACTGATGGCTGCCCTGGCCATCGGGTCCGCCGGATGGCTGGTCGCGGGGGCCGGCGGCTGGTACCTCTACACCGCCGGCAGCGCGCAAGTGGATCCGCCGCGCCCGCACTCGCCGGGGGTCGTCGCGGCGATTCCCGGTGATGAACCCTCACCGCCACCCGCACACGCACCCGCCCCCGTTGCGCCCACCTCGGATCAGGTCCGCGCCCCGGTGCAGCTTGCGCCCCCGGTCGAGGAGAGTTCGGCCAGCCTCCCAAGCGACGACGACGGTCCAGCCGCTGCGCCCGCTGTCGCCACCCGGCGTGCACCGCCGAGACGGGCCCCGGTCTTCGCCGCGTCGCCCCCCGCTCAGGACGTCGCGGCGCCGGCATCCCAGGCGCCCTCTTCCACCGACGCCGACGATCCGAAGCCGAAGGCACCCGCAGCGCCGGAGCCCGCCGCAGCGTGCTCCGGCCTGAACTTCATCGCCAAGTCCCAATGCATGGCGGCGCAGTGTCTCAAGCGCGAATTCCGGTCGCACGCGCAATGCGAAGCGGTGCGGCGCCGGCAACGTCTCGAAGAGGAGAAGCGAAACCCGCCCGCGCCATGACGCTGCGGTGGACGGCCAGGACGCTCTCACGGCGCTCGGCTGCGAAGTTGACTTACGATTCCCAACCTAAGCAGGCCGACCATGCACCTCCACGTCGACGAAGAGATCACCTTTCGCAGACTCGAGATCCTCTTGGTCTTCATGGAGACTGGCAACCTCGCGCGCGCGGCCGAGATTCTCGAGATCAGTCCCGTCAGTGTGCACCGCGCCTTGCATGCGCTGGAAACAGGGCTGCGCTGCGCCCTGTTCCGGCACGAAGGCCGCAACCTGCACCCGACCGAAGCCGCGCAGGCCCTGGCGGAGGTCGCCCGGGACGTGCTTCGCAGCATGGCAGCGGGCGTGCGTTCGACGCGCGAAGTGGCGGGCTATTCGGCCGATCGCATCCGCATCGGATCGCTCTATTCGCTGACCAACCGCACGGTGCCGACGCTGGTCATGGGCATGAAACTGCGCAAGCCCGACATCCAGACCGAACTCATCCTGGGCTCCAACGCCGACCTGCTGCAGAAGCTGCGTGACGGCGCCGTCGATGCGGCGTTGATGGGCACGCCCGAAGGTGCCTCGGACCTCGAGTCCGAACCCTTGTTCGAGGACGACATCTACTTCGCCGCGCCCGTGGGTTCGCGCTACGCGGCGATGGAACAGATCGACCTGGCCGCCTGCGCCCACGAGCGATTCGTCACGCTGAGCGAAGGGTTCGTGACCTACAGCGGATTCGTGGACTCGTTTCGCGTGGCCGGCTTCACGCCCCACGTGGTCATGAAGACCGGCGACATCTTCTCCCTGATGAACCTGGTCAGCGGCGGCGTCGGCTGCACGCTGTTGCCGGGGCGCGTGCGCACCGTGATGCCGCAGAAGGTGCAGTTGATTCCGCTGCAGTCCAGGTACCTGATGCGCCAGACCATCTCGCTCAATTTCCTGCGGACGCGCGAACGCGATCCCAACCTGCTCGCGCTGCTCTCGGTCTGCCGCATGTCGAAGGCAGAACTGGGCTGAGCACTGACTCACGGCGCAGGACCAGACGTGGCTCGGTGCGGTGGAACTGGTGGGTAACGACAAGCGGCCCTGGGAGGTGCCGGAGCACCTCAAGAAGGCCAACGCCGTGCCGAGCAGGTGGTTCGACAAGAGCGCCACCCGCGAGACTCATCTGAACGCTTAGGCGATGGCCTATCGCTAGATGAAGAGGCCGAAGTCGCCTTCTGGCGCTGCGACACGATGTCGGCAACCCTAGCGCTTTTCCTTCACGAAGCCGGCGGCATTCTCGTCGGCCCCGGGCTTGCCTTCGTCCGAATGTGGATTGCCCTGGTCGCTGTCGGTCGGAAACTCGGGCTCGACCGGATGCTGCGCGGGATCGTCCTCGGAGGGAATTTTGGGGTTTGGCATGACAGGTTCCTTTGTCAGCACGGTAGCTCCATCTCAGGCGCCCGAATGTAGGAGAGCTGCGGGTCCCCGGTGCACCTGGGCGCTTTCGCGAGCAGCGGGCGTAGCCAGCATGGGCAGATCCGGGAGACGTCCATCGGGCACAAAGACGCCTCGTCCGACGTCCCTTGAGACCGTTGGTGGCGCAAGATCGTCCCATCCTTTCTCCTTCTGCGCCAAGTGATGAAGATCGCCACCTTCAACGTCAACGGCATTGGTAGCCGGCTCGAGCGGTTGCTCGAATGGCTGGCAGAGACGAAACCGGATGTCGCCTGTCTGCAAGAATTGAAATCGCCCGATGCCAAACTGCCCCTGGAGGCGATCCGCAATGCCGGCTATGGCATCGTCGCATTCGGACAGCCATCCTGGAATGGTGTCGCGATCCTGGCGCGCGGGCGCGATCCGATCGAGACCGGACGCGGCGTGCCTGGCCTCGAGGCAGACCCCCAGAGGCGCTACATCGAGGCGGTCGTCGACGGCGTGGTGATCGGCTGCCTGTACCTGCCCAATGGCAATCCGCAGCCCGGACCGAAGTTCGACTACAAGCTGAGTTGGTTCGCGCGCTTCAATGAACATGCGAGCAAGCTGTTCGGGTGCGGCATGCCGGTCGTGCTGGCTGGCGACTACAACGTTGTGCCCACTGACGCCGACATCTACAACCCCGCCTCCTGGCGCGACGACGCGTTGCTGCAGCCAGAAAGCCGCGCGGCATTCAAGCACCTCTTGGAGCAGGGCTGGACCGACTCTGTTCGCGCCTGCCACCCCCATCGCGTGCCCTACACCTTCTGGACCTACTGGCGCAACCGCTACGGGCGCGACGCCGGCCTGCGGATCGACCATTTGCTGCTGAATGCCGAAGCGGCGCCGATGCTGCGCGGCGCCGGCGTGGATCGGGACGTGCGCGGACGCCCGGGCGCGAGCGACCATGCGCCTGCATGGACCGAGCTGGCAATCCCGAAAGACTGACACGCCGCGCGCATGATGGAAGGCTGCTAGCGCTTGGCGCTTGGCGCTTGGCGCAGTCCCAAATCGCCCGTTGCGATGCCAATCTTTCAAGCATGTGCTTGGGCGACATTCGAGCTCGCACTCAGGACGCGCTAGGGCGGGTGGCGTCAGTTCCGGGCAGACGATAGGCGCCAGCCCGACCGACAGGAGTCGCACCCTCAGGCGATCGCCTGCACAACTTCCCCGCAGCCACATCGGCCCGTGGACCCTGCCAGGGCCACCATCTTTTGGCAAGCGTGGCAGCGCCGGTATTGCTTGCCTTCCTGCAGCCGCGTGAAGACACCGATAGCGGCTCCCTCGATCCCGGGCGTCGCAAAGAATTTGGACATCGCCTGCGCATGCGGGCCGCTATGCATTGCAGACTTCATCTCCTCAGGAGACGCCCAAGTTGCGACCGTTGTCAAACGGTTCCCACCAACTACGCTGGTGAATGTCTGCATGGCATCGCCAGCAATGAGTTCAGCCAGGACCTGACGCGATAACTCGTTGACGAAGACCGTATTTTCGTCGTCACGCGCGACAATCTCCGTGACGGTCAATGTCTGGGCATCGGCCAAGAGCCTGCGACGCACCGTGGCGCCCTTACCCAACGTTATCGGCCCCCATTCCTTTGGCTGAACGATGATTTGCCACTCCATTTGCCGCTGCAAGGTGGCTGAGTCGAAATAGCCGACCACGCTCCTGATCCCGTCCGGGGAAGTATGAATCACATCTAGTCCAGGCAGGAAGGCCGGCCTCCCGGTCGGTGGGAGGCCCAGCAGCGACCCGGTGTTGGTCCCCAGCATGGTCCACGCGGCGCACACGACGCCGTCAGATGCCGAGTCCATGCGCCCGGGTTCGAAACTAAAGTCGGGAAACGCCGACCACAGCTGCTCCATGTACGACCGGAACGCCTCACCCGCAATCGGTCCTGCGGTGATGGGGTCACAGTACGTGCCACCCGGGGCAAACGTTTCGAGCACGGCTCCCGCATCGCGCAGGTTCCAAGCTGAGAAGTACCGCTGGGCCAGTTCCTCGGAATCCATGATCCTGCTCCTGGTTTGGTCGGACACGCCCGCGGAGCGATGCGACACCAACTGCGTGCAGCGTGTCGCGGGCGTGCCCATCCTGCATATGGGAGGTGTGTTGGGGTCTTCACATGGACCGCGGCGCCGTTACCAGCGGGGAGAGACCTGCAGTAGCGTGCGCAGCGTTTGCCGGTGCTGGCGGCCGCGCCGGAATAATCCATATTGCGCCATCACCTGAGCCAACCTGGCTCGATCAGGCGGCCCGCCTGCGTTGACGACGGCGCCAACATCGTGGAAATACTGCGGCCCGATGTCCGGTGTCATGATGACCAGTGCGCGCACCGCGGCATTGGACTTGTTGATGAAGTGATGCGTCGAGCCCCGCGGCGTCGACATCCAGTCACCCGGCTCGAGGTCGCGCGACACCCCGTCGACGGAGTAGCGCAGCGTGCCATCAAGGACGTAGACGCACTCCTCGTTGCCGGTGTGGCTGTGTGGCGGGGGAACGATGGCCCCCGCTGGCACCGTCATCTCGAACACGCCCAACCCGCCCTTTTCCGCACCATCGACGAGATAGCGGATCTCGAGTTGGCCCACCTTAATCAATTCGCCGCCCATGACGCTCTCCTCGGTTCGTTGCCGGGCCGGGTATCGGGCCGGTGCGAAGAAATTTAGTCCGTTGCGGGAATCTGATAAATAGTGTTCAGTTCAACCCATTGTTGCCAGGGCATCACCAATGAAAAGCAGGCTGACCGGCATGAACGTGTTCGCGGAGGTGGTGGGCGCGAAGAGCTTTTCCGCCGCCGCTGACAAGCTCGGCATCTCAAAATCGCTGGCGAGCCGGGAGGTCAGCGCGCTGGAGCGCTCGCTGGCGGTGAAGCTGCTGAACCGCTCGACGCGCAAGCTCAGCCTGACCGAAGCCGGCAGCATCTTCTACGAGCACTGCGCGAACATCCTGCAGGAAGCGGAACTTGCCGAGCGACGCGTGACGCAGGCGCAGTCCGAGCCGGCCGGAGTCGTGAAGATGACCGCGATCCCGGCGTTCGCGGTGCGGCACGTGTTGCCCGCGATTGTCGAATTCCAGCAGCAGTATCCAAAGATCCAGGTCCGGCTCTCCTGCAGCAATCGCACGGTGGACTTGGGCGCCGAGGGCTTCGACCTCGGCATCCGTTCGTCGCCCCCGGCGCCGAATCTGGTCGCACGAAAGCTCGCGGTCAGCCGGCTCGTCTTGCTCGCCTCGCCGGCATATCTCGCGCAGCGCGGCACGCCGCGCCGGATCGAGGACGTGGAGAAGCACGACTGCGTGTTCTTTCCAATGCTCGCACCCAAAGGGGTCTGGACGTTCAGCCGCAGCGGGCGGAAATACACGCTGAAGGTTCCGGCTTCATTCGAGACCGACGACTTGGAAGCCGTCCGCGCGGCCACCCTTTGCGGCCTCGGTGTGGGCCTGCTGCCGCTCCACATGGTGGGCGCGGACGTGCGGCAAGGGACCCTTGTGCCGTTGCTGCGGCAGTTCCAACCGGTGCCCGAGGGCGCCATCTATCTGGTCTACCTGCCCAATCGCACGCAGCCGTCGCGGGTGCGGGTGCTGATTGACTTTTTCACCGCGCGCTTCGGGCCTGTGCCGCCGTGGGAGGAGGGTTGGTGAAGTCCGACGGCGCGAGCAAGGCCAGGTGAGGTGCCAAGAAACCGCCGGTCGCCAGCGGCAGCAACTGGCCGTTCAGCAACTTTGAGGAAGGTCGGCTTCCTTTGATCCTGAAAGACCGCAACGGGGCCTGAAGCTCCGATTCGCGACTTGCGCAAGCCGCCGTTCGCGCACGATGTCGTCCTGATCGTCCGTTGGCGTTCTACGCACAGCACAGCCCGCCCGCGGGTGCCTGGCTTGTGTGCTGGGGCCGAGCCCCGCGGCGCGGAGCAGAATCGGGAGGTCTCGTCGAAACCAAGGGGCTCATGGTGCCGTTGGCGGGCCGGCGGGGCTTCTTGATCAAACCGGGGGGACCACCATGCGTGACAGCGACCCTGAGGGCAAGCGCCTTCCCATCAAGCTCGACAGCACCTCGAATGGCGAGTTCGCACCGGTGTCGCTGTGGCCGGCGAACATCGAAGCCAACCGCCTCGCACACGAGGCCGCGGCAACCAACGCGAAGCGGCTGGGATGCTCGAAGCGAGCGTTCCTGACCTCGTCCTGTGGCGCAGCCAGCACGCTGCTGGCCTTCAACGCGGCCAACGCCGCGGCCGGAAGGACCGGCGGCTTCTTCGAGCTACCCCGCGACGCCATGCTGGATATGCAGCTCGCACGCGCGCAGGTCGGCCCCGCCAGGCAGGAGTTCATCCTCGACGTCCAGGGCCACTTCATCAACACGCCGAAAGGCAATTCGAAGAGCGCGGAGGTCTTCCTCAAGGAGGTGTTCATGGACAGCGACACCGACGTGATGGTGCTGTCCTTCGTACCCTCCGCGCGCGACGCCGAACCGGTCACGATCCAGGCCGCCGACGAGGTCCGCAGGCTGGTCGACAAGCTCGAGGGAACGCACCGGCTGCTGCTGCATGGACGCGTCAACCCGAACCAGCCCGGAGACCTCGAGGGCATGGACGAGTTGCACGAGAAGTGGGGCATCAGCGCCTGGAAGACCTACACGCAGTATGGACCGAACGGCAAGGGCTACTTCCTGCACGACGACGTCGGCATCCGGTTCATCGAGAAGGCTCGCGCGCTGAGCGTCAAGAACATCTGCATCCACAAGGGGCTGCCGTTCGGACCACGCTCCTACGAGCACAGCCAGTGCAGCGACATCGGCGTCGTCGCCAGGCGTTACCCGGACGTGAACTTCCTGATCTATCACTCGGGCTTCGTCAGCACGGTGACCGAAAAGGCCTACGACGCGAGCGGTAAGAGCGACGGCATCGACACGCTGATCACGTCCTTGCGCAAACACCAGGTCAAGCCGAACAGCAACGTCTATGCGGAGCTGGGCAGCACGTGGCGCTTTCTGATGCGTGACCCGGAACAGGCGGCTCACGCCCTGGGGAAACTGATCGTCGCGTGCGGCGAGAACAACGTGCTATGGGGCACGGATTCGATCTGGTACGGCTCACCGCAGGACCAGATCCAAGCCTTCCGGACGTTCCAGATCTCGGCGGAACTGCGCGAACGGCATGGTTATCCCGAGATGACGCCTGCGCTGCGGGCCAAGATATTCGGTCTCAACGCCGCGAACGTGTACGGCCTGGCGCCGACGGAAGTGAAGCGATACACCGCCTGCGACTCGGTCGCCCGAAAGCGCATGGCCTACCTGGAGAAACCCGACCCCCACTTCAGGACCTACGGGCCAAAGACGCGGCGCGAGTTCCTCAGGGTGTTCGATCCCGCTGCCTGAGCAGCGCAGCGGAGACTGTTGCGTTGGTGAAATCGTCAGCGTTCGTCGCCCTGCTAGGCCCGCTGAGGACCCTGACCGCCATCTCGCGACATTTGAAGCAGCCGTCGACGGGCAACGCCGTCCTTGCCGTCCATGGCCACCAGCGATCCGACCACTGCCCCACCCCAAAACCTCCTCACGATGTCAGCGAAGGTCAACTTCCAAAATAGACGAGCCGGTCGCGAAGAAAAGCCACGAGCGTCAGCTTTCAGCGGTCGCCGACGTTCGCACCGGAAATTTGATCGACGGAAGTCAGTCTGAACCGGTAGTCCGGCCAACCGTGTTCGCCTGCAGGATCGAGTTGGCAGCCTGCTCCTGATTCTGGGCGAGGTCTCGAACGGCTCGAATGGGTTCCATCAATGAAGGTCTCTGACAGTCTTTTTTCCCGACACACTTTATTTATGCAATCACACCCACGACTGATCGTTCGGGTTAACCCGCGATCGTTTCAGTTGGCGTAAGGGTCGGCGAGGCCGCTTCATTGATCGTCCCGGCGGGGGTGCGTACTGTCCGTACCCAGACGTGCAGCCATTGCGCGTCGTACCCCCAACCTCCGGAGACGCATTGATGAGTTCTCATTGGATTTCGATTTACGCGCTGATCGGCATGTTCGTGCTCGCGACCGTGCTGCCGATCAACATGGGCGTGATCGCCTTCGTCGGCGCGTTCCTGGTCGGCACGCTGGTCGCCGGCATGAACGCCAAGGCCATCATGGGCGGCTTTCCCGCCGACCTGTTCCTCACGCTGGTCGGTATCACCTACCTCTTTGCGCTCGCACAGAACAACGGCACGATCGACTGGCTCGTCAAGCTCGCGGTGCGCGCCGTGCGCGGGCGCATCGCCGCCATTCCGTGGATCATGTTCTTCATCGCCGCGCTGCTCACGGCCGTGGGCGCGGTCAGCCCGGCCGCGGTGGCCATCATTGCGCCGATCGCGCTGGGCTTTGCGGCCAAGTACGGCATCAACCCCCTGCTCATGGGCCTGATGGTCGTGCACGGCGCGCAGGGCGGCGGCTTCTCCCCGATCAGCATCTACGGTGGCATCACCAACAAGATCGTGGCCCGGGCCGGCCTGCCGCTCAACGAGATGGCGACCATGCTGGCAAGCCTCGGCGTCAACCTGGCCGTGGCACTGCTGTTGTTCTTCATGTTCGGCGGGATGAAGCTGGTTCGCCAGAAGGCCGACCCCACGGGCGCCATGCCGGCCGTGCCCCGTGTCGCGCATGGCCAGGGTGGCGCCCAGGTGTATGGCGACGCGGAAGGCGAGTCGTTCTCGGAGGAGCGGCGCACCGCGACACCGGACGACGACTCGCTGATGGACGCATCGCCGGCGACCCCTGCGGAAAAGGGCTCGCGCCTCTACCAGATCGCCACCGTGGGGGGCCTGCTGGCGCTGGCCGTGCTGACGCTGTTCTTCAAGCAGGACATCGGCTTCGTGTCGATCACCATCGGCCTGCTGCTCACCCTGATGGCGCCCAATCTGCAGAAGCGCGCACTGGGACAGGTGTCGTGGCCCGAGATCATGCTGATCGTCGGCGTCAGCACCTACGTCGGCGTCATGGAAAAGATGGGAACGATCGACTTCGTGGGTCACAGCGTGGCGGGCCTGACCTCGCCGCTGATGGCCGCCCTGCTGCTGTGCTTCGTGGGCGCCGTGGTGTCCGCCTTCGCCTCGTCGACCGCGGTGCTGGGCTCGCTGATTCCGCTCGCGGTGCCCTTCCTGCAAGGCGAGGCCGGTGTCAGCGCGATCGGCTTCATCGCGGCGATGGCCGTGTCCTCCACCATCGTCGACGTCAGCCCGTTCTCGACCAACGGCGCGCTCGTGCTCGCCAATGCGAAAGGCGTGGACCGCGACGTGTTCTTCCGGCATCTGATGGTGTACGGCGCCATCGTGACCGTCGTGGCCCCCGTGGTGGTGTGGCTTCTCTTCGTGGTGCTGTAAGGCGCCGCCTTTCATCGAACCTGCTCAACGCATTCACCCCATGAACTCCAGCCCCTGGACCTCCAAGGCCGATGACCGCGCCGCCCGGATGGCGCGCGCCGCCGCCGCACTCGGCACGCGGCTCGCCGGCAAGCACGTCGACACCGAAGCCATCGGCACGCTGCTCGAAGCGGTGCTTTCGCCCGGCGACCGCGTCTGCCTCGAAGGCAACAACCAGAAGCAGGCGGACTTCCTCGCGCAGGCGCTCGTGCAGGTCGATCCGCAGCGCGTCCACGGCCTGCACATGGTGCAGTCGGTGCTGGCGCTGCCGGAGCACCTGGACGTGTTCGAGAACGGCGTGGCTTCGCGCCTGGACTTCAGCTTCTCGGGCCCCCAGGGCGCGCGCCTGGCCAAGCTGGTGTCGGGCGGCCGCATCGAGATCGGCGCCATCCACACCTACCTCGAGTTGTTCGCGCGCTACTTCGTCGACCTCACGCCGAAGGTGGCGCTGGTCGCCGCGCATGCCGCGGACGCCGAAGGCAATCTCTACACCGGCCCCAACACCGAAGACACACCGGCCATCGTCGAGGCCACGGCGTTCTCCGGCGGCATCGTGATCGCGCAGGTGAACGAGCTCGTCGACGGCAAGCGCACGACGCTGCCGCGCATCGACATCCCGGCCGACTGGGTGAGCTTCGTGGTGAAGGCACCGCGTCCCAACTTCATCGAGCCGCTCTTCACCCGCGACCCGGCGCAGATCAGCGAGGTCCAGATCCTGATGGCGATGATGGCGATCAAGGGCATCTATGCCGAGTACGGCGTGCAGCGCCTGAACCACGGCATCGGCTTCGACACGGCCGCCATCGAGCTGCTGCTGCCGACCTATGCCGAATCCCTGGGCCTCAGGGGGAAGATCGGCAAGCACTGGGCGTTGAATCCGCACCCCGCCCTGATCCCCGCGATCGAGGCGGGCTGGGTCGAGTCCGTGCACTCCTTCGGCTCCGAGCTCGGCATGGAGGACTACATCCGCGCACGCTCCGACGTGTTCTTCACGGGTCCCGACGGCAGCCTGCGCAGCAACCGGGCGTTCTGCCAGGCGGCCGGCCACTACGCCTGCGACATGTTCATCGGCTCGACCCTGCAGATCGACCTCGACGGCAACAGCTCCACCGCGACGCTGGGCCGCATCTCGGGCTTTGGCGGCGCGCCCAACATGGGCGCCGATGCGCGCGGGCGACGCCATTCGAGCCCGGCCTGGCTCAAGGCCGGGCGCGAGGCGCGTGCCGGACGCAGTGGCGCCGCCGGCACGCCACGCGGACAGAAGCTCGTGGTGCAGATGGTCGAGACGTTCCGGGAACACATGCAGCCGGCCTTCGTCGACCGGCTCGATGCCTGGACCCTGCAGGAGCAGGCGGGCATGGACCTGCCGCCGATCATGATCTACGGCGACGACGTCTCGCACATCCTGACCGAGGAAGGCATCGCCAACCTGCTGATGTGCCGCAGTGACGCCGAGCGCGAGCAGGCGATCCGCGGCGTGGCCGGCTACACCGCGATCGGCCTCGCGCGCGACCGGCGCGCGGTGGAGAACCTGCGCGACCGCGGCGTGATCCGCCGACCGCAGGACCTCGGCATCGACCCGCGCCAGGCCACGCGCAATCTGCTGGCCGCACGCAGCATGCGCGACCTGGTGCGCGCCTCGGGCGGGCTTTACCAGCCGCCCAAGCGCTTCAGAAACTGGTAGCAGGAGATTCAACGATGAGCGATGTTCCCGCAGGGCTCGAAACCCTGGACTTCTTCTTCTCTGGCGGTCAGCCTGCAGGCGCTTTCGTGCCGGTGCTGGTCGGCGTCGTCGGCTCCGGCAACCTCGAGGTGATGCTCGAGGCGGTCGACGGCCCCGACTGCGCGGTGCGCGTCGAGACCTCGGCGCGTGGCTTCGGGCCGATCTGGCAGGCGGTGATGAACGACTTCCACGCGCGTCACCCGCTGGCCGGTGTGCGCGTCTCGATCAACGACATGGGCGCCACGCCCGCCGTGGTGAGCCTGCGACTCGACCAGGCCGTGGCCGAGATCACCGGAGGCCAGCCATGATCAGCTTTGCCGAATGCTCCGCGCGCGAGCGCCTCGCGCTGCTGCTCGACCCCGGCAGCTTTCATGAATGGCTGCCGCCCAGCGAACGGGTCACCAGCCCGCACCTGGCGCAGCTCGGCGTGCCCTCTGCCTTCGACGATGGCGTGGCGATCGGCCGCGCGACGCTCGATGGCCACGGCGTGTTCGTGGCCGCGCAGGAAGGCGCGTTCATGGGCGGCGGCGTCGGCGAGGTGCACGGCGCCAAGCTCGTCGGCCTGCTGCAGCGCGCGCAGCGCGACCGGCCGACGGCCGTGCTGCTGCTGGCCGAATCGGGCGGCGTGCGGCTGCACGAAGCCAATGCCGGGCTGATCGCGGTGTCGGAAGTGATGCGCGCGCTGCTCGATGTGCGCGCCGCCGGCATCCCGGTGATCGTGCTGATCGGCGGCGCCAACGGCTGCTTCGGCGGCATGGGCATCGTGGCGCGCTGTGCCGACCACATCGTGATGAGCGATGTCGGGCGGCTGGCCATGTCGGGTCCCGAAGTCATCGAAGCGTCGCACGGCGTGGAGGAATTCGATTCACGCGACCGGGCGCTGGTCTGGCGCACGACCGGGGGCAAGCACCGCTGGCTCACCGGGGACTGCGACGCCCTGGTCGAAGACGACGTCGCCGCCTTTCGCGAAGCGGCCATCGCGGCGCTCGGCAAGTCGAAGCCGTTGACCCTGGCCGCGCTCGAGGACGAGCACGCGCTGCTCACCCGGCGCCTGCTTGCCCTGCCGGGCGACAACACCGGCCGCGACGAAGCGGTGCTGCTCTGGCGCGCACTCGGCGTCGTCGATGCCGAGCAGGTTCCCGACCTGTCGGTCGACACCGTGCGCGCGCTGCGCGTCATCTAACCCGGGAGCACTACATGCAGTGGAATTCTCTTGTCACCCAGCTGTTCGGCCCCTACCACGGCATGCGCGCCGCGGGTGACTTCCTGCAGGGCGAAGTGATGTTCGAAGGCGAACCGCTCACGGTCATCGGCACCACGAATCACGCGCCGATCGGCGTCAGGCTCGCGCTCGCCCAGGCGCGCGTGGTGCTCGACACGGTCGCGCAGCATCCCGGCCGGGCGATCCTGCTGCTGATCGACACCCAGGGCCAGCAGCTGCGCCGACGCGATGAGCTGCTCGGCATCAATCGTGCGATGGCGCACCTCGGCGCCAGCATCGACCTGGCTCGGCGTCGCGGCCACCGGGTGATCGGTCTGGTGTACGACCAGGCCCTGTCCGGCGGCTTCATCACCTCGGGCCTGATCGCCGATGCCTGCTACGCGCTGCCGGACGCCGAGATCCGGGTGATGCGCATTCCCGCGATGGCGCGTGTGACCAAGCTGCCCGAGGAGAAGCTCACGGCGCTGTCGCAGTCCAACCCCGTGTTCGCACCCGGCGTGCAGAACTACGTGGCGATGGGGGGCGTGCGTGCGCTGTGGCAGGGCGACCTGCAGGCCGCCCTGCGCGATGCGCTGGCCCACGCGCCGACCGACGATGTGCGCGCACGAGACGGCGCAGAACGCGGCGGGCGCCAGCTCGCCGCCCCCGTCGTGCAACGCGTGCTGGACGCGGCCTGAGACCGCAGCGCGCCATGGCCTGCCTGCGACGCCACCAACTCGCCCAGCTCACCGACGCCGGCTGGAGCACCCTGCTGCGACGGCCCTGGGACACGCAGGCGCGCGCGTGCCTGACACACTGGGCGACGCATCGTCTGCCGCTGGTCGTGACGCGCCAGCCGGTTGACGCCATCGACGACGGAGCGATCGCGCTGGGTCTGCCCTCCCCTGCGCAATGGGACCGGCGCCGGCTGGCGCTGCGGCTGCCGCACGCCGCGGTGCTTTGCCTCGACGAGTTTCCCGGCCTCGCCGCGGTGCAAGCGCTGCTGCCACTTTCGGCGCAGCGGCCGGTCCGCGCGCTGCTCGCCGCGCTCGACACCGCTGGCGCGACGGCGCACGTCTTCGGCAGCTACGGCTGGCAGGCGATCAGCGGGCTCGCGCACGTGCGGGCGGAGTCCGACCTCGATCTCTGGGTCGCCGTCGACGGGATGGAACAGGCCGATGCCGTCGCGCAGGCGCTTCAGTCCTTCGGCGCCACTCGGCCCCGGCTGGACGGCGAACTCGTCTTCCGAGACGGTGCCTCGGTCGCCTGGCGCGAATGGATCGAATGGCGCGCCGGACGCGCGCGCGCCGTGATGGTCAGGCGCCTGGACAGCGTGGCCCTGCAGCGCGACACCGCATGGTGCGAGCGTGCAGCGTTGGCGGAGGCGGTCGCATGAAGACAGCGGCACTGCGCCTCCACCGGCAGCCGCAACTCACGCCCGCCGCGATCGGGCGCGCCGCCACGCTCGCACTGCACGACGAGCTGTCGCTGACGCCGAAGCCGGGACTCGTGACATTGATCGACCGCGGCAGCCACGACGACATGGATGCGCACACCTTCGTGCGCAGCCTGTTCTCGCTGCGCCGCTATTTTTCGCAGATCGCCGAAGCCGGATGGGGCCTCGCGGAGTTCGCCGTGCTCGAGCGCTGCGGCATCGCGGCGGAAGCACGCATGCTCACCGCCACCGGCGGCATCAACACGCATCGCGGGGCGATCTTCATGCTGGGACTGCTGTGCGCCGCGGCGGGCGCGGCCCTGCGCGAGGAAGGCGCGGCACTGCGACCGGAGGCCCTGCGGGGCGCGCTGCGCCGGCATTGGGGCGATGCGCTCGCCAGCCGCAGCCAACGCGCGCCCACGCTGCCCGGCGGCATCGCCGCGCAACGCCTCGGCCTTCGCAGCGCGTCCCAAGAAGCGGCGCTCGCCTTCCCGGTCCTGTTCGATACGGCGCTGCCCGCGCTGACGGCGGCACTGGCGCGCGGCCTGACGCCGCAGCAGGCGCGGCTCGACACGCTGTTCCACACCATGGCCGTGCTGGATGACAGCAATCTCGCGCACCGCGGCGGTCTCGCCGGCCTGCGCTACGCGCAGCGCACGGCGCAGGCGTTTCTGGACCGGGGCGGTGTCGCCCGGCCCGACGGACTGCAGGAGGCGCACGCCATTGCAGGCGAGTTCGTGGCACGGCGCCTGTCGCCCGGCGGCGCGGCCGACACGCTCGCCGCGGCCTGTTGGCTCGCGCGCGTGGGTGGAGGCGCATGAGCTTCGCGCTGCTGTTCTCGGGCCAGGGCAACCAGCATCCGGCGATGCTGCCGTGGCTTGCCGACGATGCCGTCGTACGCGACATGCGCGCGCGCCTCGGCGTCGCGGACTGGCGCGGCGCGCTGGCCGATCCTGCCTGGGCCGAACGCAACGACAACGCGCAGACCTTGCTCACCGGCCTCGCGCTGGCAGCGTGGAAGCAACTCGCACCCCTCGTGGCGCCCCCGGCTGCCATCGCGGGCTACAGCGTCGGGGAACTCGCGGCCTTCAGCGCGGCCGGCGTGCTCGAAGCCGGGCCGACCCTCGCGCTGGCGCAGCAGCGCGCCGAGGCCATGGATGCCTGTGCGGCGCAGGCCCCCGGCGGGCTGCTGGCCGTCACCGGTCTGTCCGGGCCCCGGCTGGAACAGCTGTGCGTGGACACCGGCCTCGCACTCGCCATCCGCAACGGCCCGGAGAGCGTGATCCTCGGCGGCCCGAGCGCCGCATTGGGACAGGCCGAGCGCATCGCCTCGCTCGAAGGCGCGCAGTGCACGCGGCTGCGCGTCAACGTCGCCTCCCACACGCCGTGGATGCGCGAGGCGGCGGACCGCTTCGCGCGGGCGCTCGAAAGCGTTTCCTTTCATGCGCCGCAAGTCGCTCTCTTCAGCAATGCGGCGGACCGCATCCGCGACGCAGCCGCTGCCCGGCATGCGCTGGCCGCACAGATCGCCACCACCGTCCGGTGGGACGAGTGCATGGACAACGTCATGGCACGACACATCCACTGCGTGCTGGAGATCGGGCCCGGCCAGGCGCTGGCCCGCATGTGGAACCAGCGCTACCCCACCGTCCCGGCGCGTGCCTGCGACGAATTTCGCAGTGCCGCTGCGGTCGCCGCCTGGCTGACCCGCCATGCCGACCGATGACCGCTATCCGTTTCGATGTCTTAACCCCAGGCCCCAGGAGATTGATCGTGACCCCAAATGAAGCAAAGACCCGTCTGATTCCCGTGCCGGACAGCCGGGACGCCCATGTGTCCGGCATGGCCGCCTACCACCAGCTGGTGGCCGAGGCGGAGGCCGACTACAGCGGCTACTGGTCGCGCCTCGCGCGCGAGTTCCTGAGCTGGAAGACGCCCTTCACCCGAGGTCTCGACGACAGCCAGGCGCCCTTCTTCAAGTGGTTCGAGGACGGCACGCTGAACGTGTCCTACAACTGCCTGGACCGTCAGGTCGAGGGTGGGCTGGGCGACAAGACCGCAATCATCTTCGAGGCCGACGACGGGCAGGTCACGCGGGTCAGCTACCGCGAGCTGCTGGCACGCACCTGCCGCATGGCGAACGCGTTGAAGGCCCGCGGTGTCAGGAAGGGAGATCGCGTCGTCATCTACATGTCGATGAGCGTGGAGGGCGTGGTCGCGATGCAGGCCTGCGCACGGATCGGGGCCACGCATTCGGTGGTCTTCGGCGGCTTCTCCGCGCAAAGCCTGCGTGACCGCATCCACGACGTCGGCGCGGTGATGGTCATCACCGCCGACGAGCAGGTGCGCGGCGGCAAGCACTTGCCACTCAAGGCCATCGTCGACGATGCGATCGCACTGGGTGGGTGCGAGACCGTGGCCGATGTGCTCGTCTATCGGCGCACCGGCGGCGCGATCGGCTGGAACGCCTCCCGCGACCGCTGGCTGCACGAGGAGACGCAGCAACAGGCGGAGACCTGCGAACCCGAATGGGTGGGCGCCGAGCATCCGCTCTTCGTGCTGTACACGTCGGGCTCGACCGGCAAGCCCAAGGGCGTGCAGCATTCCAGCGGCGGCTACCTGCTGCACGCGGCGCTGACCACCCGATGGACCTTCAACCTGAAGCCCGACGACGTGTTCTGGTGCACTGCAGACATCGGCTGGGTCACCGGCCACACCTACATCACCTACGGCCCGCTCGCCCTCGGCGCGACCGAGGTCATGTTCGAGGGGGTGCCGACCTACCCCGATGCGGGCCGCTTCTGGAAGATGATCCAGGACCACCAGGTCAGCGTGTTCTACACGGCGCCCACCGCGATCCGGTCGCTCATCAAGGCCTCGGAAAGCAACGAGGCGGTGCACCCCAAGAGCTACGACCTGTCGAGCCTGCGCATCCTGGGATCGGTCGGCGAGCCGATCAACCCGGCCGCCTGGGAGTGGTACCACGCGCATGTCGGCGGCGGTCGCTGTCCGATTGTCGATACTTTTTGGCAGACTGAAACAGGCGGCCACATGATCACGCCGCTGCCCGGTGCGACGCCGCTGGTGCCGGGCTCCTGCACGCTGCCCTTCCCCGGCATCGCGGCGGCGATCGTCGACGAGACCGGCACCGACGTGCCCAACGGCCAGGGCGGCATCCTGGTCGTGAAGAAGCCCTGGCCGAGCATGATCCGCACGATCTGGGGCGACCCCGAGCGCTTCCGGTCGAGCTACTACCCGCCTGAACTCAAGGGCTACTACCTGGCCGGTGACGGCGCCATCCGCGATGCCGGGACCGGCTACTTCACGATCACCGGGCGCATCGACGACGTGCTCAACGTCTCGGGGCACCGCATGGGCACGATGGAGATCGAATCGGCGCTGGTGTCGTGCACGGAGCTCGTGGCCGAAGCCGCCGTGGTCGGCCGTCCCGACGAGACGACGGGCGAGGCGATCTGCGCCTTCGTTGTCCTGAAGCGCGCACGGCCCGAAGGTGAAGAGGCCAGGAAGATCGCCAACGAGCTGCGCAACTGGGTGGCCAGGGAAATCGGGCCGATCGCGAAGCCCAAGGACATCCGCTTCGGTGACAACCTGCCGAAGACGCGCAGCGGCAAGATCATGCGCAGGCTGCTGCGCTCCGTCGCCAAGGATGAAGCCATCACGCAGGACACCTCCACGCTGGAGAACCCGGCCATCCTGGAACAGCTGGCGCAAAAGAACTGAGCGCGCCGGTCAGGCCGTGGACCTCGAGGCGGCTGCAGCCTACCGCCGCCTGCAACTCGACTCAGGCGCCTCGCGCACTCGTAGCGAAGGCCGCCGCGCGGAACTCCGCGGCCAGGGCCGGTTGGCTGCTCTGATAGCGGTCTGCCAGCGCATCGAGCTGGGCCGCGGTCCGGGCACTGGCGAGACGCTTGAAGAGACTCCAGGCCGACGCCAGCGGGTGACACCCCTGGCCCCGATCGGCATCACGAGAAACGCGACCTTTCGAGCCGCTGACAGACTGGTCCAGCATGAGGGTTCCCTTGAGTTTTCGCATGCCAATTGGCATGGGTTGATTATAAGGGTTTACCCTCGGTTCTGCTGACGTGGGCGCGGCCGCGCGTCGGGGCGCGGCTGCCTGCACTGCCAGCTTCGCTCTTGCCAGCTCAGCTCTTGCAAATACCGAGCACCACTTCCTGCTCGGTGCAGTTGCGCGTTGGCGCCTGCGTCTTGGTCGAGGTCGGCGTCGGCGTCGGCGTGTTGAGGCTCCTCTGGCCGGCAATGCACGCACGCAAGCGCTTTTCCATCGGGCCGTAGTAGCGCCACCCCTGGCTCAGCGCAGGGAGCTCGAGCTTCACCTGCTTCCACTTGGGATGCCCGTTGGCCTGGAGCTTGTCGAAGTTGGTGCACAGCGACTCGGCAAACCGGGCGAGATTGCCGACGGTCGACTGCAGACCGTAGTCATAGGTGACCAGATAGGCCTTCACCGTGAGGGTCGGCGTGTCGGCCGTGAGCCATGTGGGGTAGCTCGTGGCGCGGATGGCCGCGGGAAAGTAGGTCTTCTTCGCGCGCGCCGATTCAGGTGCC
>NZ_JASZYR010000012.1 GCF_030316855.1 Variovorax sp. J22P240 | reverse complement strand
CCGTGAAGTGACCAAGAGCGAACGCCCTGAACTGACGGCCGCCAAGATCATCGTCTCGGGCGGCCGGGCGCTGGGCAGTGCCGAGAAGTTCACCGAAGTGATGGCGCCCCTCGCGGACAAGCTCAACGCAGGCCTCGGTGCGAGCCGCGCGGCAGTGGACGCAGGCTACGCCCCGAACGACTGGCAAGTGGGCCAGACGGGCAAGATCGTCGCGCCGCAGCTCTACATCGCAGCGGGCATCTCGGGCGCGATCCAGCATCTGGCGGGCATGAAGGACTCCAAGGTGATCGTGGCGATCAACAAGGACGCCGAAGCGCCGATCTTCTCGGTCGCCGACTACGGCCTGGAAGCCGACTTGTTCACGGCCGTGCCCGAATTGGTCGCCGCCGTCTAGATAGAGACACCTCCATGGCCTTCCTGCGTCAGTGCCTCTGGTCGAAGTATGAGCAAGGGGTCGTGCTCCATGGACCGAGTCGCGGGGTCATCGAACAAGTCGGTCCCGTTGTCCGCATGGGCGGCGCAGGCGCCATGAGCCAAAGTGATTTCTTCCGCAAATAGGCCGAGCGCCTTTGGGTTTCGTTGTGCGCGCGCGACGCATCCCGCAACGATTGGAACGAGGGCCCCGGCGCGGGCAATTAAGATCATGCAGATGTGCACCCACCCAGAGGTGGCGGTCCGCAGCGGTACGAAATACCGTCTAGCGTTTCATTTTGCGAGCCATAGCGCCGCACATGCAAGGCCCCTCGCGAGGGGCCTTTTTTGTGGCCGGGCTGACAAGGGCGGTAAGCCATGATTGGAAATTCGTCGTTCGCAGGGCTGGGCAACTCGTCCTTCGCCAGCCTCACGCCCGCGCCGGCCTCGGCCGACGAGGCCGAGCCGTGGGTGCGCGGCGAGCTGATCCGCAGCCTGATGCGGGCCTCCCGTGGCTCCTACCTGCTGGCGGCAGCGCTGATGCCGGCGATGGTGGGGCTGAGCTGGGGGCACGTGCCGCCATGGCAACTGATCGTGTGGTTCTGCATCGGCATCGCCGCCACGGGCTGCCGGATCTGGGGCGAGCAGCTCTACGCACGGCACTACGCCGACCGGGATTCGGCCGCGCAGCAGTACTTCGTCGAGCGCTATCGCTGGCTCTGGAGCACGAGCGCGTTCGCCTGGGGCCTGTCGATACTGATCTTCTTCGAGCGCACGCCGCTTGTGAACCAGTTCATGAGCTGGCTGATCGTCGCCGGGGTGGCGACCTTCCCACTCAACGGCCTTGCCTTGCATCCGCCGCTGCTCAAGCGCTACGTGAACACGCTGTTCTTCACGATGCTGGCGGCGATCCTCCTGCGGATGATCGAGCTCAATTTCGAGCGTCCGCATTTCCACTACGGCTTCCTGATGCTGCCCGGACTGCACTGGTGGCTCCTGCTGCGTGCGGGCCGGCGCATCCACGAAACGGCGCGCAACAGCTTCGAACTGCTCTTTCACAACCACATCCTGATCAACTCGCTCACGCAGCAGCGCCAGGCGGCCGTCTCAGCCGTCGCGATGAAGAACCGCTTCCTCGCCAGCGCCGCGCACGACATGCGTCAGCCGGTGCTGGCGCTCTCGCTCTATGCCGACTGGCTGCGCAACGAACCCGAACTCGTCGCCGAGATCGCACCGAAAATCGTGCGGGCCACGCACGCGGTCAACGCGCTCTTCGATTCGCTCTTCGATCTGGCACGGATCGATTCGGGTCAGGTGAGGTTGCACATCGAGCGCGTCGACGTCGCCCAGCTGCTGCACGACCTCGAACTGCAATACCGCCCCGTCGCGGAAGCCAAGGGGCTGGCCTTCCGCATGCACGTGACCCCAGGCACCGTGCTGACCGATCCGATCCGAGTTCGCCGCATGATCGGCAATCTGCTCGCCAATGCCATCAAGTACACGGCCGAAGGCGGCATCCTGCTGGCATCCAGGCAGACCCGCGACGGCCTTCGCGTGGAGGTGTGGGACACGGGTATCGGCATCGCGCGCGAGCATCTGCGCGACGTGTTCCTGGAGTTCTACAAGGTGGCCGACCATGCCGGCACCTCGGACGGCTTCGGCCTGGGCCTGGCCATCGTGGCGCGCCTGTCGCACGCATTGGGACACCCCGTCAGCGTCCGATCGCGCCTGAGCCGCGGCAGCGTCTTTCGCGTCGCACTGCACGACGCCGACGAGACCCAAGCCCAAACCCGCATCTCAGGGGCCGTTGGCTAGGGGTCGCGTAGCGTGCCCCTTTGATGAGCCGCCGCGGAACCGGCTTCGCCGGGCCGCAGGGCGGCGGTCAGCCAGAAAGCAAGCCGTTCGTGCGGGCGTGGTGGAGGGCTTGGGTGCGGCTCTTTACACCGAGCCTGCGGAACAGCCGCCACAGGTGCACCTTGACCGTGTGCTCGCTGATGTCCAGCTCCGTCGCGATATCGCGGTTGCTCATGCCCTGGTCCAGCATCGCGATCAGCTGGGTCTGGCGCTTCGACAGCTTGCTGTTCGCAGCGGCAACGGGCTCTTCGGCGTCGGTATCGGCCATCAGCAGCCCACGCAGCACCGCGGTGAGTTCGGCCGAGCTGGCCGACTTCTCGATGTAGGTATCGGCACCGGCTTCGATGCACGCTTCTTCCATATCGGCCGACGGCGATGCGGAGTACACCGCGATCGGGACGTCCGGATAGGCACGCTTCACCTCGACCACGCCGGAAACGCCCGTCGTGTCCGGCAGCTTCAGGTCAAGGCAGAAGAGGCCCGGCGCACCGTGCTGCTTGACCGCGGCAGCCAGCTTGTCCAGCCGCTCGAGCTCGACGATGTTCTCAGCCGGACGTAGGCGCCGCAGCACCATCACGATGGCGTCGCGCATCAGGGGGTGGTCGTCGATGACATAGATACTCATGGTTTTCTCACTGTGTCCGCAGGTCGGGGATGGCCCATCGCCGCGTGTTGGCTGTCACTTGAATTAGCTCCCGCTTGCTGCGTCGGCAGCCAGCGCCTCCAGCGCGGCAGATGCCGCACTTGTTCCTTCATTGTCGATGGGCTCGAGCTGTGCGGCGAGTAGGGCAAGTGCGGCCCCGCGCTGCTCTCGCAGCATGCCGATCGCGCGACCCGCTTCCTGCGGTGACGCGAACCCCCGGCTTTGTACCAGTTGCGCGCCGCTCGCATCGAGCAGCTTGAAATAGAAAAGCCCATCGCTCTCGCGGTACTGCTTGAAACTCGGGCGTGCGACCTTGGCCGCCTTCTGCCTTGCAGTCTTGTCCTGGGTCGCCAGATTGCGAAGGCCGACCGCGTGGCGCAGCTCGGCCATGAACGGACGCGAAATCTCGCGTGCCTTGTCGGCACCGGCGCGCAGGACCTTCTCGATCTGCGCCGGATCGTTCAACAGGGCTTCGTAGTGCTTGCGCATCGGTGCGACCTCGCGGTCGATGCGCTCGAACAGGATCTGCTTGGCGTCGCCCCAGCCGATGCCGTCGGCATAGGCCGCGCGCAAGGTCTCGGTTTCCTCGCTGTCCGCGAAGGCCTGGTAGATCTGGAACAGGGCGGAGCCTTCGGTGTCCTTGGGTTCGCCGGGCGCGCGCGAGTCGGTCACGATGCCGGCGATCAGCTTCTGCAACTGGGCGCGCGGCGTGAAAAGCGGAATCGTGTTGTCGTAGCTCTTGCTCATCTTGCGGCCGTCGAGGCCGGGCAGCGTGGCCACGGCATCGTCGATCTCCGCCTCGGGCAGGGTGAAGTGCTCGCCGTAGAGATGGTTGAAGTGCTGCGCCATGTCGCGCGCCATTTCGATGTGCTGGACCTGGTCGCGGCCCACCGGCACCCTGTGCGCGTTGAACATCAGGATGTCCGCGCCCATCAGCACCGGGTACATGAAGAGGCCCGCGTTCACGTCGGCATCGGGGTCGTCGCCCTTTGCAGTGTTCTTGTCGACCGATGCCTTGTAGGCATGGGCGCGGTTCAGCAGGCCCTTGCCCGTGACGCAGGTGAGGAACCAGGTCAGCTCCGGGATCTCGGGGATGTCGGACTGCCGGTAGAAGGTGACGCGCTCGGGGTCCAGGCCGCAGGCCAGCCAGGTTGCCGCGATTTCGAGGGTCGAGCGCTGGATGCGCGCAGGTTCGTCGACCTTGATCAGCGCGTGATAGTCCGCCAGAAAATAGAAGCTCTGCACATCGGCCCGGCGGCTGAAACGCACGGAATGGCGCACCGAGCCCACGTAGTTGCCGAGGTGCGGCGTACCGCTTGTCGTGATGCCGGTGAGGAAGCGAATGGTTTCGGGAGAAGACGAGGCCATGGGAGAAGACTCAGCGGATCAGGGCGGCGATGGGCGTGAGCAGCAGGTCGATGGCGCCGTAGCCGAAGCCCATCAACGGCCTCAGCCAGTAGGTGCTGACGATGCCCGCGAGGACCAGACCCATCACGATGAAGAAGCCATAAGGCTCGATGCGCGCCAGAAAGTTCTGCGCGCCGCCGCGCGGAAGCAGGCCAGCCAGCACGCGGCCGCCGTCGAGCGGGGGCAGGGGAAACAGGTTGAAGGCCCACATCACGAGGTTCACGAGCACGCCGCCCTGCGCCATCTTGATGAAAAAGGGTTCATTGATGCCTGCTCCGACGAGCCCGTAGAAGAACAGGGCCCAGATGATCGCCTGGATGAAGTTGGATGCGGGGCCGGCCAGAGCGACCCAGATCATGTCGCGCTTCGGATTGCGCAAATGGCCGAAATTGACCGGCACCGGCTTCGCATAGCCGAACAGGAAGGCGCCCGAAGTCGCGAAGTACAGCATCAGCGGCATCAGGATCGTGCCGATGGGGTCGATATGCTTGATGGGGTTGAGCGTCACGCGGCCGAGCACGTAGGCCGTGTTGTCGCCCAGGTAGCGCGCCACATAGCCGTGCGCGGCTTCATGCACGGTGATCGCGAAGATCACGGGCAGTGCGTAAATGAGGACGGTTTGGATGAGGTTGGAGAAATCCACCGCTGGATTGTCTCAGACCGTTGCCTGTCCCCTGCGGGACTCAGAGACCGAGCACCGCGAGCGGTCCGCGGCCTTGCCGCACCAGCACGGGATCGCCGCCCGTGCCCATCGGCGTGAGGTCGACCACGGTGGTCGGTTCCGAGGGGCAGGCGCCGGAGTCGATCACGGCGCCGATCTGCTTTTCGAAGCGCTCGCGGATCTCCGCGGCGTCGTTCAGGGCCTCGGTTTCGCCGGGAGGGATGAGCGTGGTCGCCAGCAATGGCTCGCCGTGCAGCATGAGAAGTTCGCCGAGCACCCTGTGGTCGGGCACGCGCAGGCCGATGGTCTTGCGCTGGGGATGGCTCACGCGCCGCGGCACTTCCTTGGTGGCTTCGAGGAGAAAGGTGTAGGGGCCAGGCGTGGAGGCCTTCAGGAGCCGGTATTGCTTGTTGTCGACCCGCGCGTAGTTGGAAAGCTCGCTCAGGTCGCGGCAGATCAGCGTCAGGTGGTGCTTCTCGTCGACCTGGCGAATGCGCCGCAGTTGGTCGACCGCATCCTTGTCGTCGAGATGGCAGGCCAGCGCGTAGCTCGAGTCGGTCGGCACGGCGACGATCTCGCCGCGCGCAAGCAGCGCCACGGCCTGCTTCAGCAGGCGCTGCTGGGGATTGTCGGGATGGACTTCGAAGTACTGGGCCATGGCGTCACTGGATCTGAAGGTGCAAAGTATCGGGCCTCAGGACTCCGCCGGCTCGATCGGCACGCGACGTTCGCGCACCGTGAGCCAAGCGCCGGCGGCGCCGCAGATGGCGATCAGCGCCATGCCGGTCAACGAGATCGTGTCCGGAATCTGCGAAAACATGAGCCAGCCGCCCAGCATCGCGAACGCGATCTGCGCATAAAGATAGGGCGTGAGCGTCGATGCCGGCGCGCGCTGGTAGGCGAGGATCAGGATGAAGTGGCCCACCGTCCCCATGAACCCCATGAGGCACAGCAACGCCCACCAGTGCCACGAGGGCAGGGTCGTCCACGCGAAGGGCAGCGCGACCGACGCGAGCAACGCGCCCACCCAGCCGGTATAGAAATGCATCGTGAGCGGGTTCTCGGTGCGTGCCAGCTTGCTGGTCAGCACCTGGAACCAGGCGTTGGTCAGCACCAGCCCGATCGGCAGCAGCATCGCCCAGCTGAACGCCTCGCCGCCCGGCCGCAGAATCACGAGCGTACCGGCGAAACCGCCCGCTACCAGGGCCCAGCGCAGTGGCGACACCTGTTCCTTGAGGGTGGTCGCGGCCAGCAACGTGATGACCAATGGCGCGATCAGCACGATCGAGGTGAACTCCGCCAACGGCATGTAGCGCAGGCTCAGGAAGGCCAGCGTGCTCGACGCGAGCAGCAGGGCGCCGCGCAGCAACTGGTATTTGGGGTGCTGCGTGCGCAGCAGTCGCGGGCCGTGCTTCGGCAGCAGCACGAGCGTCGTCGCGACCGCCTGGAAGGCATAGCGCACCCAAACGCCCATCAGGATCGGCACGGCAGCCGTCGAGAGCTTGGTAGCGGTGTCCAGCGTGGCAAAGCACGCGACGGCGAGCAGCACGAGGCCGATGCCGGCGAGGATGCGCTCCGATTCGAGGTCGCGCGTGCTCTTTCTCGCGGCGATGCCGCCGCTTTCCAACGCGCTCACTGGATGCGGTGCTCCAGCAATTCCCACACCGGCGTGAGCTTGCCCGGGAGCCAGGGCAGCTTGCCGAGGTCGCAATGGCTTTCGTCGGGGCTGTGGAAATCGCTGCCGCGCGAGGCGGCAAAGCCGAACTCCAGCGCCTTGTCCGCGTATTCGACGTACTCGGCGGGCGTGTGGCTGCCGGTCACGACCTCGATCGCCTTGCCGCCATGCGCCTTGAATTCGACAAAGAGCGCGTATTCCTCATTGGCGGTGAACTTGTAGCGCCCGGGATGGGCGATCACGGCGAGCCCGCCCGCGGCGGTGATCCACTGCACCGCGTCCTTCAGCGTGGCCCAGCGGTGCGGCACGTAGCCGGGCTTGCCCTCGGTGAGGAACTTGCGGAATACCTCGGAGGTGTCCTTGCAGTGGCCCGCTTCCACCAGAAACCGGGCGAAATGGGTGCGCGAGATGAGTTCGGGATTGCCAACGAACCTGAGCGCTCCTTCATAGGCGCCGTGGATGCCGACCTTGGCCAACCCCTCGGACATCTCCTGCGCCCGCTTGCCGCGGCCGCCGCGTGTGTCGTAGAGGCCTTCGCTCATGGCCGCGTCGTCGGGGTCGAAGCCCAAGCCCACGATGTGCACGGTTTCGCCGGCGAAGGTGACCGAGATCTCGGTGCCGGTGAGGTACTTCATGCCTTGCTCGCGGGCCGCGGCCGCCGCCCGGTGCTGGCCGCCGATTTCGTCGTGGTCGGTCAGGGCCCACAGCTCGACGCCATTGGCTGCTGCGCGGGCCGCCAAAGCTTCGGGCGTCAGCGTGCCGTCGGATACCACGGAGTGACAGTGCAGGTCGGCGTTGAGGATGGAAGTCACTCCGCGATCTTATTCTTTCTCGAAAAGGCTTGCAGAGCGCATGGCGTCTGCGGAAGCTGCTACCAAATGGATAGCACTTGTGCGGCTCCGGCCTTGCGGATGCCGCCGTTGCCCCTCAGCGCTTCTTGCGGAAGGCCACCCATGCCGCGACAGCCGTGAAGCTCAGCACGATGGCCACGACGATCCAGAACCCATGCTTGTGCTCGGCCAGTGGAATGCCGCCCACGTTCATGCCGAACAGCCCGGCGAGGATATTGATGGGCAGCGCCAGCACCGTCACCACGGTGAGCACGAACAGGCTGCGGTTGTTGTCCTCGTTCACGTTGTCGGCGATCTCTTCCTGCAGGAGCTTGATGCGCTCCTGCAGAGCGCCCATGTCGCGCAGCACCACTGAAAACTCCTCGGTCGAGCCGCGCAGTTCCTGGGCATCGGGCTCGGCCATCCAGGCGGGCGGGTTCTGAAGCAAGCGGAAGAGGGCGGCCGGCTCTGGTGCCAGGAGGCGCTGCAGCCGCACGAGCACGCGGCGCAGCACGCCCAGCCGCGCGCGCTTGTGATCGAGACGGCCGGCCAGCAGTTCGTCCTCGATGCGGTCGATGCGCGTCGTCACGCCGCGCACGATGTTTACCAGCACGTCGGCCTGCACCCGCAGCAGGTGTTCGAGCAGTTCGGTGCTGGAGCGCGGCGCGTCACCGGCCTTTACCGCCGTGCGCAGCGCATCGACCGAGCGCAGCGGCTGCGTGCGCGCCGTCACCACCAGGCGCGGGCCGACGCTGATCCACAAGGTCGAGATGTCCGAGGGCTCGAAGCTGAATTCGAAATGCACGTCGTTGATGACGGCGATCAGCGAGTCGTCGGCGCGCTCGATCCGGGTCGAGTGCAGTCCTTCCTTGAGCGTCTCGAAGAACAGGTCGGAGAGACCGGCATGCCGCAGCAGCCAGCGTTCGGCCTGCGCATGGCTCAGGTTGAAGTGGAGCCACATGTAGGCACCGCCTGTTTGCGGGCCCGCATTGCCGTGCCGGGCGAGCCATTCGGCGGCCTGCGGCGAATCGACGGAGCGCGACGGCTCGGGCGAGTCCGCATCGAACAGGTAGCCGCAGATCAGTCCGGCTTCGTCGCTTCCATACGCGCCGGCCATTGAAACTCAGGGTGTCCTTGTCATGAACGCGCCATCCTGGCCGGGGCGTGTGTCAGCCGTGTGACGACGCCGAGTGGGCACACTTTCTGTCACATGACAGTCATGCTGCGGGATGAGCATGCGGTTTTCCCTTGCCTTCATCCAGAGAACGACCATGACGCTGCCCACCACCCTCGGAGACCAGGACGACCTGATCGAGCGCATCGCGCGCGACCTGATCGACAGCTATGACGAGGAGATCGAACTCGAACTCGAGGACCGCAGCCTCGACGAGCTCGAATCCGGCAGGATCACCGACAAGGCCGGCCGGCAGGCCTATTTCAAGGAGCTGTTTCGCCTTCAGGGCGAGCTGGTCAAGCTGCAGGATTGGGTGCAGCACAGCAGGCAGAAGGTCGTGATCCTGTTCGAGGGGCGCGATGCGGCTGGCAAGGGTGGCGTGATCAAGCGAATCACGCAGCGGCTCAATCCCCGCGTGGTCCGCGTAGCCGCGCTGCCGGCGCCCAACGACCGCGAACGCACCCAGTGGTATTTCCAGCGCTACGTGGCGCATCTGCCCGCCGCGGGCGAGATGGTGCTGTTCGATCGCAGCTGGTACAACCGCGCGGGCGTCGAACGGGTGATGGGCTTCTGCACCGACGACGAATACGAGGAGTTCTTCCGCACCGTTCCAGACTTCGAGCGGATGCTGGTGCGATCGGGCATCAAGCTCATCAAATACTGGTTCTCCATCACGGACGAAGAACAGCACATGCGCTTCCTGGGCCGCATCCACGACCCGCTCAAGCAGTGGAAGCTGAGCCCGATGGACCTGGAATCCCGCCGCCGCTGGGAGGAATACACCAAGGCCAAGGAGACGATGCTGGACCGCACCCACATCCCCGAGGCACCCTGGTGGGTCGTGCAGGCGGTCGACAAGAAAAAGGCCCGCCTGAACTGCATCACCCATCTGCTGGGCCAGTTGCCCTACCAGGAGGTCGAACACGCGCCGATCACCTTGCCGGCGCGCGTGCGCAATGAGGACTACCTGCGCCACCCGGTGCCGGCCGACATGTACGTTCCCGAGGTGTACTGACCCGAGCGGCCGGCCGGATGAGCGGCTCGTTTGGGTGGAAAGGTGCGGTCGAAGCTGCTACCGTGCGTCGACCGACCCACGCGCACTTCGATGCCCCGCCGCCTCCTTTCCCCGCTCACGCGTGCCTATCAGCGCAACCTCAAGGCGCTCACCAAGGCCACGTTGGGTAGCAGCAAGCGCATCGCCAACCAGGTCCAGCGCGCGGCAGCGAAGCAGCTCAAGCCGCCGCCCGGCAGCGGGGACTGGCTTCCGGGCGTGGCACTGGGTCCGGCCGGCGCGCGGCGCTATCACGTCTACCGTCCGCCGGACCTGCATCTGCAGCTCGGCGAAAAGCTGCCCCTGATGGTCATGCTGCACGGCTGCGGCCAGACCGGGCGCGACTTTGCCGTCAGTACCCGCATGAACCGGCTCGCCGCGCGAGAACGCTTCCTGGTGCTCTACCCCGAGCAGGACCGACTTGCCAACGCGCAAGGCTGCTGGAACTGGTACGACCGCCGCTCAGGCAAGGCCGACGCCGAAGCGGCGACGCTGATCGCGGCGATCGACCAGGTTCAGATGCTCTATCCCGTGGACCGTGAGCGCACGGCGCTCGCCGGTCTTTCGGCCGGCGCCAGCATGGCGGCCCTCCTGGCGACGCGGTATCCGTTGCGCTTCAAGGCACTGGCCATGCACTCCGGCGTGGCGCCCGGCGCGGCCAAGTCGCCCGCCACGGCACTCGGCGCCATGCGGGGGCAGCACGTGCCGCCCATGCCGGCGACGGCGGTGGGCAAGGCCATGGGCGCCGCAGCGGCGTTCACGACGCTGCCGCCCCTGCTGATCCTTCATGGCGATGCCGATACCGTCGTGTCGGCCAGCAATGCCGGCAGCACCGCCGAGGTCTGGGCCGTGGCCACCGGCGCACGGCCCGGCACGAGCCGGGTGCTGCAGCGCGGCAAGCGCCACGCCATGCGCATCACTGACTACACGCGCCGGGGCCGTACCGTGGTCTCGTTGTGCGAAATCGCGGGGCTCGGGCATGCCTGGAGCGGTGGCGTGCCTAGCATGCTCTTCACCGACGCCTCCGGCCCCGACGCGACCAAGCTCGTGTGGGCGTTCGCGTCGCGGCAGTTCCGGTTGGCCGGGGAACCGCAGTAGAGTGGATGCGCGAGGCTCCAGCCCATGCCCCTCATCTCCTACGACGCAAGCCGATCGGCGCTTTATTCGCCCGAGCGGCATGAGGCGTTGTTCGAGCAGGGCCGCAATTACACGCCCACGCAATGGGCCATCGAGGCTTCCCGCCTGGCGTACTACCGCGCCGAGACGTCCGAGGCCGAGCAACTGCGACTGACCGACGCGCTGGCCAACGCAGGCTTCGGTGCCCCGACGCTGTTCCTGGATGGCGCGACCTTTGCGTTCGGCACCTTGCATGCAGGCGACCGCAGTGCGCTCATCGCCTTCCGCGGCACCCAGCCCGATGAAATCCGCCACCTCGCGACCAATCTGCAGGCGCAGCAGTCGGCCTGGAGCGAAAGCGGCGGCCGAGCGCACGCCGGCTTCGCCAAGGCGGCACGTGGCGTCATGCCGCAGTTGAGCGAATGGCTGGCGGGCGAGGGAATCAGCCGAAGCCGCCTGATCCTTGCCGGCCACAGTCTGGGTGCGGCGCTCGCCACCTTGACCACGACAGTGCTGCGGCCGGAATTGCTCGTTACGCTCGGCTCACCCCGCGTGGGTGACGCGGATTTCGTGGCGGCGCTGGCGGAGACGAACATCGTGCGCCTCGTCGATGGATGCGACGTGGTGACGCAGTTGCCGCCGGCCCTGTCGTTCTATGCGCATGCCGGCGCGGTGACTTACATCACCTGCCTGGACGGCGTCTGCGTCGACGATCCGGCGCCGCCCATGATCGAGGCAGATCGCATCGAGGGCCGCGCCCGCTATGCGACGGAACATGCATGGAAGCCCGGCGCCGTGCTGCTGCGCGAGTTGGCGGACCACGCACCGATCAATTACGCGCGAGGGTTCTTTTAGAGCCTTCTAGCTCGCCCCCAGCCTTGCCCGCTTCGTGTGGCTCGGACACCCCCGACCGGGGGCAACCGGCGGCCCTGGCTTCGCCGGCCGGGAAACAGAGGTGCGCGCACATCGGGGGCAGCCGCGGAACCGGCTTTGCCGGGCCGCCGGCTTCGCCCCCGGCAGGGGGTGGGAGGGCTACACGCAGTGAGCCCGACCTGGGGGCGAGCAAACCCCCGTACGCCACCCGGCGTATTCCCGCCCCGAGACCTCTTCCGCAGACTCCTCTCCATCGTTCACACCACACCAGGAGAAGGAAATCACCATGCAACGTCGTTTCACCCTCAAGGCGCTCACCGCCGCTGTCGCTCTGGCGAGCCTTTCTGCCGCGCCTGCTTTCGCACAGGACACCATCAAGGTCGGCGTGCTGCACTCGCTCTCCGGCACGATGGCGATCTCGGAGACCGTGTTGAAGGACACGGTGCTGATGGCCATCGATGACATCAACGCCAAGGGCGGCGTGCTCGGCAAGAAGCTCGAGCCCGTGGTGGTCGACCCGGCTTCCAACTGGCCCCTCTTCGCTGAAAAGACCAAGCAGCTGCTCGGCCAGGACAAGGTTTCGGTGATCTTCGGCTGCTGGACCTCGGTCTCGCGCAAGTCGGTGCTGCCGGTCGTCGAGGAAATGAACGGCCTGCTGTTCTACCCCGTGCAGTACGAAGGCGAAGAACTCAGCAAGAACGTGTTCTACACCGGTGCCGCGCCGAACCAGCAAGCCATTCCGGCCGTCGACTACCTGATGAGCAAGGAAGGCGGCGGCGCCAAGCGCTGGGTGCTGCTGGGCACCGACTACGTCTATCCGCGCACCACCAACAAGATCCTGCGTGCCTACCTGAAGAGCAAGGGCGTGGCCGACAAGGACATCGACGAGAAGTACACGCCCTTCGGCCACAGCGATTACCAGACCATCGTCGCCGACATCAAGAAGTTCTCGGCCGGCGGCAAGACCGCAGTGGTCTCGACCATCAACGGCGACTCCAACGTGCCCTTCTACAAGGAACTCGGCAACGCCGGCCTGAAGGCCAAGGACGTGCCTGTGGTCGCCTTCTCGGTCGGCGAGGAAGAACTGCGCGGCGTGGACACCAAGCCGCTGGTCGGCCACTTGGCTGCGTGGAACTACTTCATGAGCATCAAGAACCCGACCAACACGGCGTTCATCAAGCAATGGAGCGACTACGCCAAGGCCAAGAACATCGCCGGCCACAAGGACAAGCCGCTGACCAACGACCCGATGGAAGCCACCTGGATCGGCATCCACATGTGGAAGCAGGCAGTCGAGAAGGCCAAGAGCACCGACACCGACAAGGTGATCGCCGCGATGGCCGGCCAGACCTTCACGGCACCCTCGGGCATCGTCTCGAAGATGGACGAGAAGAACCACCACCTGCACAAGAGCGTGTTCATCGGCGAGATCAAGGCCGACGGCCAGTTCAACGTGGTGTGGAAGACGCCGGGTCCGGTCAAGGCCAAGCCGTGGAGCCCGTACATCGAGGGCAACGACAAGAAGCCTGACCAGCCTGCCGGAAAGTCACTCTAACCCCCAGCCTCGCCCACTTCGTGTGGCTCGGACACCCCCTTTCAGGGGGCAACACCAGCGGGCCGGCAGAGCCGGCCCGCGGTGTTTCTGGAAACTGAGAACGGCCGTCACACATCTATGCGTCTTATCTACCTCTGCGCAGCGGCACTGTTGCTGCTGACGAACATTCCGGCCCACGCGCTGACGACCGATGAGGCGAAGGCCATCGCTTCTGGCGAATCCGAAGCGCGCATTGCGGCGCTCAACAAGGCCGTTGCGACGGCTGACGAGAAGACTGCTGCCTTCATCCAGGCGATGTCGGACGACGCGGTCAAGTTCACTGAGAGCAAGGTCTTCGTCATCAAGGACGACAAGGCCTACGATCCGGTCACAGGCGCGGAGCAGAAGCTGCCCGACGATGCCGAGGACGTGGTCAACAACAACATGATGCGTGGCGCGCTCGATGCGGCGCAGGCTGCGCTCAAGCTCACGAGCAAGGACGACGCGGTGCGCGCGGAAGCGGCGCAGGCGCTGTTCAAGGAGCCCGACGAGTCGCGGTTGCCGTTGGTCGAGAAGGCGCTGGCTGCCGAAACGAATCCGAAGATCAAGGCACAACTCGAACTGGTGCGTGCAGCCAGCATGCTCAGCAGCGCGGACAAGGGCAAGCGGCTGGTCGCGGCCAAGGACCTTGGAGAGAGCCGCAGCCCCGACACCAAGCTGCTGCTCAACCAGCGCCTCGCCGAAGAGACCGAAGCGGACGTCAAGGCGGCCATCGTCTCGTCGATCAGCAGCATCGACGGATCGCTCGTCTGGGGCGACCGCATCAACGCGATCTTCAGCGGCATCAGCCTCGGCTCGGTGCTGCTTCTTGCCGCTCTGGGTCTCGCCATCACCTACGGGCTGATGGGTGTGATCAACATGGCGCACGGCGAATTGATGATGATCGGCGCCTACGCGACCTACGTCATGCAGGGCATCTTCCAGCGCTACTTCCCGGAGTCGGCCTTCGGCTGGTACCTGGTCGCGGCAATCCCGGTTGCCTTCCTCGCCTCGGCGCTGGTCGGTGCGGTGCTCGAACGCGGCGTGATCCGCTTCCTCTACGGCCGGCCGCTCGAAACGCTGCTCGCCACCTGGGGCATCAGCCTGATGCTGCAGCAACTGGTGCGCTCGCTCTTCGGTGCGCAGAATGTCGGCGTTGAGAATCCCGCATGGATGAGCGGCGGCTTCACCATGCTGAGCAACGTGACGCTGCCATGGAACCGCATCTGCATCATCATCTTCGCGGGCCTGGTGCTGCTCGCGATGGGATGGCTGATCGGTCGCACGCGGCTGGGGCTCTTCGTGCGTGGCGTGACGCAGAACCGGCCGATCGCCTCCTGCATGGGCGTCAATACGGCGCGCATCGACACCTACGCCTTCGCGCTGGGCTCCGGCATCGCGGGGCTTGCGGGTTGCGCGCTTTCGCAGATCGGCAACGTCGGCCCGGATCTGGGCCAGAGCTACATCGTCGATTCGTTCATGGTGGTCGTGATGGGCGGTGTCGGCCAGCTCGCCGGAACAGTGTACGCGGCCATGGGCCTGGGCATCCTGAACAAGTTCATCGAAGGCTGGGCCGGTGCGGTGCTCGCGAAGATCGCGGTGCTCGTCTTCATCATCATCTTCATCCAGAAGCGTCCGCAAGGAATCTTCGCGGTGAAGGGCCGGAGTGCCGAGGCATGAGCAAAGTCGTACTTCCTTCCAAGGGCCCGCTGCTCAGCGGCAAGGGCTGGACCACCTTCTTCGTCGTGCTGATCGTCGTCTGCGCCCTCGCGCCCGTGCTCAACATCGTGGTGCCCCCCGGCGGCGCGCTGCACATGAGCGACTACGCCGTGGCTCTGGTCGGCAAGATCATGTGCTACGCCATCTGCGCGCTGGCCATGGACCTGATCTGGGGCTACACCGGCATCCTCTCGCTGGGCCACGGCCTCTTCTTCGCGCTGGGCGGCTACATGATGGGCATGTACCTCATGCGCCAGATCGGCCGCGACGGCAACTACAAGAGCGACCTGCCGGACTTCATGGTGTTCCTCGACTGGAAGACGCTGCCCTGGCACTGGACCTTCAGCGACAGCTTCATCGCCACGCTCATCCTGATCGTCGCGGTGCCGGGCCTCATCGCCTTCGTGTTCGGCTTCTTCGCCTTCCGTTCGCGCATCAAGGGCGTGTACTTCTCGATCATCACGCAGGCAATGACATTCGCGGCGATGCTGCTTTTCTTCCGCAACGAGACGGGCTTCGGCGGCAACAACGGCTTCACGGACTTCAAGCGCATCCTGGGCATTCCGTTGGCGACGCAGGAGATGCGGATGACGCTCTTCGTGCTCACGGGCCTGACGCTGCTCGGCTTCTTCCTTTTCTCCAAGTGGCTGATCGGCAGCAAATTCGGCCGCGTGCTGCAGGCGATTCGCGATGCCGAGTCGCGCGTGATGTTCTCGGGCTACAACCCGCTGGGCTACAAGCTCACGATCTGGGTCATCTCTGCCGTCATGTGCGGCGTGGCCGGCGCGCTCTACGTGCCGCAGGTCGGCATCATCAACCCCGGCGAGATGAGTGCGGCCAACTCGATCGAGATCGCGATCTGGGCGGCGGTCGGCGGTCGCGCGACGCTGATCGGGCCGATCATCGGCGCCTTCATCGTCAACGGGGCGAAGAGCTGGCTCACCGTGGCTTATCCCGAGTACTGGCTGTACTTCCTCGGGGCACTGTTCATTGCCGTGACGCTGTTCTTGCCCAACGGCATCGTCGGCCTGGTCAAGAAATGGGCGACGAGGGAGAAGGCCGCGCCGAGCGAAGGCCGCCGCGAGGTGCAGCGCGCCATGGCGGCGGAGCAGGGCGTCGAGCCGGCTGCGCTCACGCCCCCCCTTGCCGTCGAACCGAAGGGAGCGCGCGCATGACCCCCGACCTGATGGACGCCGGCGCGGAACGCGTCGCCAGGCACATCGCCTTCGACCACGCCCTGCAGACCGAATCGGGCGGCCGCGCGGCAGGCTACGGCCGACACACGACGGCGGGCGAAGTGGACACGACGCACGGCCGCATCCTCTATCTCGAAGACGTGAGCGTGAGCTTCGACGGCTTCAAGGCGATCAACAAGCTTTCGCTCGACATCGCACCGGGCGAGTTGCGCTGCATCATCGGGCCGAACGGCGCGGGCAAGACCACGATGATGGACATCATCACCGGCAAGACGCGTCCCGACGAAGGCACCGTCTTTTTTGGCAGCACCATCGACCTGCTGCGCCACAAGGAAGCCGAGATCGCCCAACTGGGCATCGGACGAAAGTTTCAGAAGCCGACCGTGTTCGAGCATCTCACTGTGTTCGAGAACCTCGAACTGGCGCTCAAGACGGACAAGGGCGTGAAGGCGTCGATGCTCTTCAGGCTGGATTCGGCGCAGTGCGACCGGCTGGCTGAAGTGCTGCACACCATTCATCTGGAAGGCAGCGTGTTGCGGTTGGCGGGCAATCTGAGCCATGGGCAGAAGCAGTGGCTGGAGATCGGGATGCTGCTGATGCAGGACCCGAAGCTGCTGCTGCTTGATGAGCCCGTCGCGGGAATGACTGATGAAGAGACCGCGCGGACGGCCGAGCTGTTCCTGTCGTTGAAAGGCAAGCATTCGTTGATGGTGGTGGAGCACGACATGAGCTTCATCCGGACCATCTCGGAGATCGTGACGGTGCTGTGCGATGGGTCCGTGCTCGCGCAGGGAACTCTGGATGAGGTCCAGGCCGACGAGCGTGTCATCGAGGTTTATCTGGGGCGTTGAGGATCGCATGCTGAGCGTAAAAAACATCCACCAGTACTACGGCGGCTCCCACATCCTCCGGGACGTCGGCTTCGAAGCGCGCCTGGGCAAGGTCACCGTACTCCTGGGCCGCAATGGCGTAGGCAAGACCACCCTGCTCAAGTCCCTCATGGGCCTGGTCCCCATCAAGAGCGGCAGCATCGAGTTCGACGGCGCCCCCATCCAGAAGAGGACGCCGTACGAAAGAGCCCGTGCCGGCATGGGCTTCGTCCCGCAGGGCCGCGAGATCTTCGCGCGCCTCACGGTCGAGGAGAACCTGCGCATGGGCCTTGCCTACAAGTTGGGCAGCACGCCGATCCCTCCGGAGCTTTACGAGCTCTTCCCGGTGCTCAAGCAGATGTTGAACCGCCGCGGCGGCGACCTCTCCGGCGGCCAGCAGCAGCAACTGGCCATCGCCCGCGCGCTCGCGCCGAAGCCCAAGCTGCTGATCCTGGACGAGCCGACCGAAGGCATCCAGCCCAGCATCATCAAGGACATCGGCCGGGTGATTCGCATGCTGGCCGACCGCGGCGACATGGCGATCGTGCTTTGCGAGCAGTACTACGACTTCGCTCAGGAGCTGGCCGACGACTACCTTGTGATGGAGCGCGGCGAGGTCATCGCGCGCGGCCTCGGCAAGGACATGGAAGCGCAGGGCGTGCGCCAACTGGTGGCGATCTGATCAGCGCGCAGCGCTTTCCGCAGTCGCCATTCGATCTCGCACGAGCGTAGCGAAGGCTTGCAGTTCGGCCGGATTCAGGTCGGATACCGCCCAGGCCTGCATGCCGCCTCCCGTCCAGTGCGCAAGGTTGTAGCCGCGCCTTGCCAGCAGCTGCGGGGCTGCCGGATTTTCATCCGGAGCAGGCCAGACGAACAGGTTGATGACGTGCGGCCCCGACTGGTAGACCAGCGCGGCGACCGACCGACCGGCGATGTAGTCGAGCCGCGCGCCGATCAGCGGCAGGCCCTCCGCTGCGAGGTCGACCACGGGCGGCGAGAAATCGAGCTTGCCGGCAAACCAGGGCTTGACCGTGTGGCGGTCGGAAGACAGCACATCGGCGAGGTGCGATCCCATCAACGAACGCACATGGCTGTCGGTGATGGAGTCGCTCATGACCTCCTGCGCCGGCATCACCAGCAGGCCCAGCGCGATGCCCCAGGCGGTGGCGGCACCTGCGACGAACATCGTGATGGCCTGAAGCCAGGGCCACGCAGTCGGACGGCGCTGTGGGCGGAGCGGTTCACGCACGTCTGCCTTGTGCAAGTCGGCAAGGATGCGCTCGGCCAGTGCCGCGGGCGGCGCATGTCGCGTCGCTTCGCGCCGGATCAGGGGTCCGAGTTCGTCGTCGTCAGTTGCTGGCATCACGCTTTCCTCCAACCTGCGCGCGAGGCGCCTCCGCGCCAAGCGCGGCGCGCAACAGGGCACGGGCACGCGACAGGCGCGACATCACCGTGCCGATGGGAATGCCGGCGATGCGCGCGATGTCCTCGTACGACAGGTCCTCCAGTTCCCGGAGCACGATCACCTCGCGAAAGGCCGGTGCCAGCGCCTCGATCGCCGCATCGACGCGCTGGCCGGTCGCACGCTGTTCCCATAGCGCGGCCGGGTCGCCCCCGCCCGGCGGGCTCGACCCGATGCCGGGCTCGTCGACGCTGCTGTCGCGCAGTTCGTCGAATTCCACCTGATCCGCCAGATGGCGATGCTGGCGCATCCAGTCGTAGCAGGCGTTGCGAACGATGCCCAGCAGCCAGGGCCGCGCGTCTTCGCCGCGCAGGTTGTCAAAGAAGCGAAAGGCGCGCAGGCAGGCCTCCTGCACGGCGTCCTCGGCCTGCTGGTCGTCGCGCAGAAGCCAGCGCGCGAGGTTGTACGCGGCGGGCAGGTGCGGCAAGGCGGCGGCCTCGAATCGACGGGTGCGGTCGTTCAACGGATTCCTTCCCCTGCATGACGGGCGGGCGGATGGCTTTATTCCGCCATTCGTTTTTCGCTCGGATCGGGAATAGCCGGCGCGCCCGGTCCGTCATGCGTGATGGCGATTCTGTTCCTTCTTTACCCACTCGGGAGTGTGCTCATGAAGCTGCATTCGATTCTTGCGCCAGCGTTCGCGGCGCTGTTTCTCGCCGCACCGGCCTGGGCCGCGGGGCCCAAGGCCTACGTCGGGAACTTCAAGGACAACTCGGTCAGCGTGATCGATGCCGCCGCCTTGCGCGTGGTGGCCACGGTGCCCGTGGCCGCGGGGCCCGATGGCATCGCCGTCGCGCGCGACGACACCCAGGTCTTCGTGAGCGGATCGAGCGCATCGAGCCTCAGCGTGATCGACACGGCCAGCGATCAGGTGGCGGCGACGGTCGAGGTCGGCAAGGGGCCACAAGGCCTCGCGATCACGCCCGACGGCCACTGGCTGCTGGTGGCAGTCAACGGCGACGACCGCGTGGCCTTCGTCGACACGGCCACCCGCGCGGTGAGTGCGACCGTGCCGGTTCCCAAGCCGCACACCATCGCAATCCGTCCGGACGGCCAAAAGGCCTACGTCTCCTCGCAGGCGCCGGGGAATTTCGCGCTGGTGGTGATCGACCTCCCGACGCGCGCGGTGACGGCCAGCGTGCCGGTAGAGAAGACGCCGCGCGACCTCGAGTTCGGCCCCGATGGCAAGGCGCTCTACGTGACGCTGGCCGGCGTGAGCGCGGTGCAGGTATTCGACCCTGCTTCCAACCGCGTGGTGGCGCAGATACCCACCGGCGTTTCGCCGCATGTCGCGCATCACTTCGCCGGCACGCCGGCGGGCGTGGTGGTGGTGCAGGGGCCCGGCGAGCTCATGCTCTTCGATCCGGCGACGCGCGCAGCGTCCGGCAGCATCGCGGTGGGCAAGCAACCGCATTGGGTCGACGTCCTCCCCGACCGCAAGAAGGTGCTGGTGACCAACGAGGGATCGAACGACGTCAGCGTGGTCGATCTCGCCGGCGGTCCGGTCGCCACCATTCCCGTCGGCAATGCGCCGCGCAAGGTGGCTGTCCAGCATCGCGCCGGGACGGGCGCCGAGGCGAAGGTCTCGATCGACAACTTCGCCTTCGCTCCGGTGGAACTCGCCATTGCCGTGGGGCAGAGCGTGACCTGGACCAACAACGACGGTGCGCCGCACGGCATCGCCTTTGCGGATGGCGCCAAGGGCATGGACCTGATGTTGCCGGGCCAGTCGTTCAAGCGCACGTTTTCCAAGCCCGGCGCGTACGAGTACGTCTGCTCCGTGCATCCCTACATGACGGCGCGGGTCACGGTCGGCGCCGCGCATTGAGCTTTCGCTGCAGCGCGGCCGGGCCGGCGGTACGCTCGGGGGTTTCCTTCGCCCGAGAGACCCATGCCCAAGCTCCCGACCTCCTGCCGTCAGCCACCGACCGGGAGCGCAGCGTGCAGGAACTGATGCTGCTGATGGTCGGCCACGCGATTCCCGTGGTGTTCCTCGTGACCTTCGCGGCAAGAGTCGGGTTGCCCGTGCCGGCATCGCCGGTGCTCGTGGTGGCCGGTGCGCTGGCGGCTGTGGCGGAACCGGCGTTGCTGATCTACATGGTGGCTGCAGCCGTGCTGGCGAACGTGCTCGGCGACGCCGTCTGGTTTTACGCAGGGCGCATCTACGGCTACCGGTTCATGCGGCTGTTGTGCAAGATCTCGATCTCGCCGGATTCCTGCGTGCGGCGCAGCGAGACACTGATCGGCCGATGGGGTGGCCTGTCGCTCGTGGCGGCCAAGTTCGTGCCCGGCGTGTCGGTGGTGGCGCCTCCGATGGCCGGCGCGCTGGGCATGTCGTCATGGCGCTTTCTGGTCTTCGAGGTGGCGGGCGCGTTGTTGTGGGTGGTCGTGTTCCTGGGTTTGGGCTGGCTGTTCCGCGACGAGATCCAGGCCGTGCTGGAAGTCATCGCGGACGCTGGCACCCTCGCGACGGTGGCGCTTGTGGTGGTGCTCGCCGCGATGCTGGTCGTGCGCTACTTGCGGCGGCGGGCCTTCCTGCGGCTCACCGGCATGCCGCGCGTCACCGTCGGCGAGCTTCGGGCGTTGATGAGTGGCGAGCCGCCGCCCATCGTCATCGACGTGCGCGGTGACGCCGGGGTGCAGGTCGACCCGCGGCGCATCCCGGGCGCACTGCCGGTATCGCTCAAGGAACTCCAGCAACGGCGATCCGAGCTGCCTTTCGACGGTGGCGACCGCGAGATCATCCTGTACTGCAGTTGCCCCAATGAAGTCTCGGCCGCGCTGGCCGCACAAGCACTCGCGGCAAGGGGCATGAAGCGCGCGCGTCCGCTGTTGGGCGGGCTGGAAGCGTGGGTGGACGCGGGGCATCCGACCACGCTTCATTGAAAGCGTTCAGCGACCGCCGGTTCGCGCTTCCGTTTCCGATCCAAGCGGCGGCGCGACCTCTTCCAACGGCTTGCGCTCGGCGTTCACCGCATAGCGCAGCGCGAGCAGGCCCGCCACGATGACCAGCGCCGCGCCGATCGCGTAGCCCACCGCCACCGCACCGCGGCTGCCGGTCTCGATCAATGCGCCGAAGAGCACCGGCGCCACGAAGCCGCCGGCGCCCGTGCCCACCGCATAGAAGAGCGAGATCGCGATCGCGCGCATCTCGAGCGGGAACACTTCGCTCACTGTGAGGTAGGCCGAACTCGCCGCCGCCGATGCGAGGAAGAACACCGCCGACCAGCACAGCGCCTGGCTGCGCGCATCGAGCCAACCTTCCATGAAGGCCCACCCGGTGATCGCCAGGCCCACGCCCGACAGCACATAGGTCAGCGCAATCATCCGGCGCCGGCCCACCCGGTCGAACAGCGGACCCAGCAGCAGCGGTCCGAGCACATTGCCGAGCGCGAACGGAAAGATGTAGAGCGCCACCTTGCCTTCGGGCACCCCGTGAAAACGTGTCAGCACCAGCGCGTAGGTGAAGAAGATCGCGTTGTAGAAGAAGGCCTGCGAGATCATCAGCGCCAGAGCGACCATGCTGCGCTGCGGGTAGCGCCGAAAGAGCACTTGCGCCACTTCGCGCCAGCCGGGGTTGGCGCGGCGGCCGAATGTCACCTGGCCGATGGCGCTCGGCAGCGCACCGTGCTGCGCACTCACTTCGGCTTCGATGCGCTGCACGATGCGCTCCGCTTCCTCGACCCGGCCATGGGCGATCAGCCATCGCGGGCTTTCCGGCACGTCGCGCCTCACGAGCAGGATCGCCACGGCGAGCAACGCGCCGAGTGCAAAGCCCACGCGCCAACCCAGGACTGGCCCCAGCACACGTGGGTCGAGCAGCCAGAGACTCAGGCCGGCTCCGAGCGCGGCGCCGATCCAGAAGCTGCCGTTGATGGCGAGGTTCACGCGGCCGCGCACCCGAGCGGGGATCAGCTCATCGATGGCGGAGTTGATCGCCGCGTACTCGCCGCCGATGCCCAGACCGGTCGCGAAGCGGCACAGCGCGAAGAAGGCGAAGTTGGGCGAGAAGGCCGTGGCCAGCGTCGCCAGCGCGTAGACCGCCAGCGTGATCAGAAAGAGCTTCTTGCGGCCCAGCCGGTCGGCCAGCCGGCCGAACACCAGCGCGCCGATCACCGCGCCGCCGATGTAGAGCGACCCCGTCCAGCCGATCTGCGCGGCACTCAGCCCCAGCGTGTCGGGCCGCTCCAGCACGCCGCCCAGCGAGCCGACCAGCGTCACCTCCAGCCCGTCGAGCACCCAGGCCACGCCGAGCGCGATCACCACTCGCCAGTGCCAGCGCGACCACGGCAGACGGTCCAGGCGGGCCGGTATGTCGCTGTGCGTGAGGCTCATGGCAGGGCCGTCCCGATGGTCTACATCGACCAGATCCGCGGCGCTTGGCCGGGCAGCTTCCACAGCTCGGAGCGCCACGCCATCCACACCTGGCGCAGCAGGTGCATGGCGGGCTCGACCACCGGTGCGAGCGCGCGCAACACGATGATTTCCGCATGCGGGCTGGTCGCGCCTGCGCTCTCGTGCAACGCATGGGCATCGATCAGCGAGCGCGCGATGTCGAGCGCGGCATCGCGACGCGCCCGGTCGATGGGCGATCCGGCGACGAAGAAGATCGACGCGATGCACCGATGGCCCGCGAAGCCGACCGGGCTCTGCAGCAGTCGATGATCGGCGGCATCGATGCGCCCGCGCTCCAGCCATACGCCCGGCACCTCGATGTGCTGCTGCAGCGTGCCGAGTTCGAAGGGCTTGCCGGCATGCGGCAGGCCGAGGGCGGTGACGTCCCAGCCGATCAGCTCCGCGCCCGCGGCGACGCGCAGGGTCAGCCGGTTCTCGGCACGGCAGCCGCTGTAGCAGATCGCCTCGAGCGGCAGCCATTCGAGGCGCGAGCCGGCGTCCGCGGTCAGATCGGCGCGTTGCAGCGCCAGTTCGCCGTCGGAGCGGTAGAAGCGGCTGGCACCCGGCGTTGTGATCAGGCCGTGGGCGCCGGCCTTCGCGTGCACGCGGATGTCCAGCGTGTCGCCGCCGACCAGGCCACCCGGGGGATGCACCAGCACGTTGTGGCACACAGCGTCGCCCTCGGGGTAGAGGCTCTGCAGGATGCGCAGCGGCCCGTCGTGGCGAAAGCGTGCGACGCTGCGTTGTTGTTCAAGTTGGTAGTCGAGGTCGAGTCGAGCGTGCCATGGCATGGGCGGAGTGTAGGGTGCAGGAAGCCTCAGGTCTTCCAGGCCCCCACGTGCGCGGCACTCGCCTCGTCGATCAGCGCGGGCCCGATGCATTCGATCGTATGCGGCGACGCGCGGAACACGTCGCGACACGACAGTTCGGCGTCGCGCTGGTCGCCGCGCTCCCCGCGAAAGAGCCGCAGCCGCTCGGCGTCGATGCCGAACACCACGCGGCCGATGTTCGACCAGAAGATCGCGCCCGCGCACATCACGCAGGGTTCGCCCGACGAATAGATCGTCGCGCCGGCCAGCTCTTCGCGCGAGAGCTTGCGATCGGCCAGCATGCGCACGGCGTTGGTCTCGGCGTGACCGGTGACGTCGCCAGTCTCCGCCGTATTGCAGTAGGCCTCCGCCAGCACTTCGCCGGCGGCCGACACCACCACCGCGCCGAAAGGCCGATTGCCGCGCCGTCGCCCCGCGTGCGACCACACGATCGCCTTGCGGAGATAGCGGCCGTCGCGTTCGTCGAGCTGGTTTTCCGGGGAAAAGTTGCCTGGAGGATCTGAGCTCATGCCTTGATGTTACGTTCGCCGCGTGCGGGCAGCATCGAGCTGTTGAAGATCGCATCCGCCGAGGGCCTGGTCTTCAGGCCGAAGACCTCTGCCACCTCGTCGACCTGCTGTTCGAGCGTGAGCTTCTTGATGTCGCCGAGCCCGTGCGTGCGCGTATCGGCGGCACCCACGTACTGTGCGGTGATGCTCCAGCGGTCCAGTTCCACCTTGGCGTCCAGGATGGGTTCGCGCTGGCGCATCGCGGCAATGCTCGGGGCCGGATTCGCAAAGGTCTCGACGATCGCGCGGTTGGTCGCGCGCAGGAAGGCCGCGACCGCCTTCGGGTTCTGCACGATCAGGTTGCTGCTCGCGAGGATCGCATTGCCATACAGGTTGACGCCGGCATCCGAATACTTGAGCACCGCGAGTTCATCGGTCTTCATGCGCGCGAAGAGCGACACGGCCGAGTCGTGGAAGTAGGTGGCGGCATCGACGTCGCCGCGCACCATGACGTTGTCGCGCGCGCTGAAGTCGGTGGTCTGCCACTGGAAGGCGTCGGGCTTCATGCCTTGCTTGCGGGCCACCATGGGCCAGGCGCGGCGTGTCGATTCCACCGCGGCGGCGGCGACCTTCTTGCCCTGGAGGCTCTTGAACTCGCCGGTGACGCCGCGGTCCTTGCGGCCGATGATCACGAACGGTGCGCGGTTGTAGTACTGGTACACCGCCTGCACCACCGGCGTGCCCGAATTCTGCGCATTGAACTCGACCAGCGAGCTGATGTCGCCCAGGCCCAGCTGGTACACGCCGCTGGCGATGCGTGTGATCGAGGCGACCGAACCGGCGCCCGTGTCGATCGTGACGTCCAGGCCTTCGTCCTTGTAGTAGCCCTTGCTCTCCGCGAGGAAGAAGGGTGCGGTCTGCCCGTTGATGCGGAAGTCGAGCGTGAACTTGAGCGGCGTCAGCTTGGGTGCGCCCTGTGCGAAGACGCTGGGAGCGACAAGGGCGGCGGCGCTGGTTGCGCCTGAGGCGAGGAAGGTACGGCGTTGCATGGAAAGTTATCTCCGGAAGATCGTGGAACTTGAACGCCCGCCGTTGCGGCCGGGCACTTCAAGAGCAATTTCCGGGCGGCGCACTGACGCTGTGCGTGCGCTGCTGAACGCTTCTACTCTTGGGTTCGTTCATGCACGACGCATGCCAAGGTGATTCGCCCGGGATGAGGCCGCTCGCCTGGCCTTGCGCACCGGCACGGCGGGACAATCCGGGCGCGCAAATTGCATCGACGCTGGCGCAGAGTAGAAGCGTTCAGCCGGATGTCCCGGCGGGAAATTGCTCTTTCATGGTCGTCCCCAACGCACACCCGAAGGAGTCTTTTTTCATGCTCGTCACGCAACAATCCGTCTTCCGCAAGTTCTGGCATGCCGTCATGCCTCTGGTCGATCTGCAGCAGGGCCCCAAGCCTTTCACGCTGCTCGGCGAGAACATCGTTCTCTTCCTCGATGCGGACGGCCAGCCCGCCGCGCTGCGCGACCGCTGCTGCCACCGCACCGCCAAGCTCTCCAAGGGCTGGTGCGTGGATGGCGAAGGCAAGGCCTGCGGGCAAGGCGCGATCCAGTGCGGCTACCACGGCTGGACCTACGACCGCAGCGGGCAGGTCATCCGCATCCCGCAGTACGAGCCGGACCGCAAGATCTCGCCCGAGTACAAGACCACGGCCTACCACTGCACCGCACGCTACGGGTACGCGTGGGTGGCCCTCGAGGAGCCCATTGCCGACATCCCCGAGATTCCAGAGTTCGCCGATCCGGCTTACCGCACCATCCACCAGTTCCACGAAGAGTGGCAGACCAGCCCGATGCGCGCGCTGGAGAACTCCTTCGACAACTCGCACTTCAGCTTCGTGCACCGCGCGACCTTCGGGGTGGCGGCGAGCCCCAAGCCGAGCAAGTACGAGCTGGTCGAGAACGACAGCGGCTTCTACGCCGAGACGGTGATCGAAGCGGTGAACCCGGCGAAGTTTCATGCGATCAGCGGTGTGACCGATCCGATCACCACGCGCCACATGCGCAATGCCTACTTCCTGCCGTTCTCGCGCCGGCTCGACATCGAGTACCCCTCGGGGACCCGCCACATCATCATCAACTGCTTCACGCCCATCGACGATGGCCGCATGCAGCTGTGCCAATGGCTGTTCCGCAACGACACCGAAGCCGACTGCGCCGCACAGATGCTGATCGACTTCGACGAGGAGATCACGCGCGAGGACAAGGACATCCTCGAATCGACCGACCCCGATGCGCTGGTCGACACCCGCCGGCGCGGCGTCGAGTACTCGATGGAGTCCGACCGCCCCGGCATGCTGATCCGCAAGCACCTGATGCAGCTGCTGGCGAAGCACGGCGAGGCCGAGGTGCACCGCGGCATTGATTGAGTTCGCCCCCAGCCTCGTCCACTTCGTGTGGCTCGGGCACCCCCTTCCGGGGGCAACCCCTGCGGCCCGGCCGAGCCGGTTCCGCGGGATTACTGGGATTGAGCGGGGCTACCATCGCCGGCTGATCATCAGGAGACTTTCATGAGCATCACCGTTCGACGCGACAGCACCACCGCCACCCGGCACACCGTGAAGGTTCGCGCGCACGAGATCCCGGTCGACGCGTCGCCGGACGCCGGCGGCAAGGATGCGGGGCCGTCGCCGCACGATCTCTACGATTCGTCGCTGGGGGCCTGCAAGGCGCTGACCGTGCTGGTCTATGCGCAGCGCAAGGGCATCCCGGTCGAGGACATCGAAGTCGTGGTCGATCGCGACGCCAGCGAGGAGCGCAAGGGCACCTATCGCCTCAAGACCTCGCTGCGCGTGACGGGCAATCTGAGCGACGAGCAGCGCGCCGAGTTGCTGCGCGTGGCCGGCAAGTGCCCGCTGCACCGGCTGATGACCGAGGTGAAGACGGAGATCGAGACCGTGCTTGCCTGAGTCGCCGACGTTCAGCCCACGACCACTTCGCTGATCTGCATCACTGGCTGGAGGTCCGTGTAGTTCGGGATGTCCCCCAGGATCTCCTTGGCATGCGGCCCGAAGGCGGCTTGAAAGGACTCCACGGAGTCGCAGAAGATGTGGCACATGCCAACATAGGTCGCCGGTGCGCCCGGCGCGCCGCCGGCGATTCCCTTGTCGATCGTGTAAGACTTGCAGGCATCGCCCATCCTGGCTTTCAGCAGCGGCATGTGCTTGTCGCGGTAGTAGTCGTGGTCGAATCGCGCTCCCGGGGTGTTGGGGTACATCACACTGACCTTGATCATGGCTTGTCTCCTTGTCGGGTTCGCGAGCATAGGAGAACCCGCCGCGGGAGACAAGGGCACACTCCGGCGCCCTTGCCGCGCCTCACTCGTTCTGCGAACCGCGGTGCGCCCAGGCCGTGGTGTGCTTCTCGACCGCGCTGAAGAGTTCGTACATCCCCATGGCCATCGCGCCCACCACCATCAGGCCCGCGAAGGCCAGCCCCATCTGCATGGAGGAGCCGGCGGAAATCAGCAGGTAACCGATGCCCTCGTTGGCGGCCGTCATCTCCGACACCGTGGTGCCGACGAAGGCGAGTGTGATCGCCACCTTGAGCGAGCCGTAGAAGTAGGGCATCGAACGCGGCAGGCCGACCTTCGTCAGCACATCCCAGCGCTTGGCGCCGAGCACGCGCAGCACGTCTTCCAGCTCGGGCTCCAGCGTCGCAAGACCGGTCGCGATGTTGACCATGATCGGAAAGAAGCTGATGAGAAACGCCGTGAGGACCGCCGGCCCGATGCCGATGCCGAACCACACCACCAGGATGGGCACGAAGGCCGCCTTGGGCAGCGCGTTGAAGGCCGTCATCAGCGGGTACACCGCCGCGTAGGCGAGCCGCGAGCTGCCGATCACGAAGCCCAGCAGCACGCCCACCACGATCGCGATGCCGAAGCCCGCCATCGTGACCCAGAAGGTGCGCCACGCATGGCCCGCGATGATTTCCTTGAACTCCCAGAACTGCGTCCAGATGCGCCACGGGCTCGGAAAGATGAACTCCGAGACGCCGAAACCCGAGCAGATGACCTGCCACAGCACGAGGACTGCCACCAGCAGGAGCCACGGCGACCAGCGTTCGAATTGCTTGTTGTTTTTCATGAAAGGCTTACTGCGGGATCACGGCGGGCGCCGATGCGGCGGTCGCATTGCTGCGGATCGCGCCGATGTGGCTGCGCAGCTCGAGCACGATGTCGGTGAACTCCTTGGTGTAGGTCAGTTCCAGCTCGCGCGGGCGCGGCAGCTCGATCTCGCGCTTCACCACGAAGCGGCCGGGGCTCTTGCTCATCACGTAGACCGTGTCGGCCAGGAACACCGACTCGCGCAGGTCGTGCGTGACCAGGATCACGTTGAACTGCTGCTCGGTCCAGAGGTCGCGCAGGATGCACCACAGCTCCTCGCGCGTGAATGCGTCGAGCGCGCCGAAGGGCTCGTCGAGCAGCAGCATCTTGGGCTCGTGGATGAGCGCGCGGCAGATGCTCGCGCGCTGCTGCATGCCGCCGGAGAGCTGCCACGGGAACTTGTCCTCGTACCCGCCGAGGCCGACCTTCTGCAGCAGCCTGCGCGCACGCTCGACGTATTCCTTTCGCTTCGCCTTGAAGGTCGAGCGGTAGGGCTCGACGATTTCCAGCGGCAGCAACACGTTGTCGACCGTCGTTCGCCAGGGCAGCAGCGATGGCGCCTGGAAGGCCATGCCCGAGATCTTCAGCGGCCCGGTCACGGGCTCGCCGTCGATCCGGATCTTGCCCATCGACGGCATCTTGAGACCCGTCGTCAGCTTCATGAAGGTCGACTTGCCGCAGCCCGAAGGCCCGACGATGGCGATGAATTCCCCGCGCTTCACCTGCAGGTCGATGGCCTCGACAGCGAAGTGATTGGCGCGAAGCAGTTCCTCGTTGTAGGCGAGCCAGACGTCTTGGAAATCGACGAAGGGGGTGTTCCCGGTGTCCTCCATCACTTGCGAAGGATGTTCAGCTCGGCCGCGGTGGGCAGCAGAGAGCCGTTCCACACTGCATCGGGATTTACGCGGGTCTTGGTCGCGAAGGCGTCCGACACTTGGGAGGCCATCAACGACAAGCGGCCGGCGTTGATCTGGCCGAAGCCTTCGGCGCGTGCATCGGGCGTGTTGACCACGGTGTCGATCGCGAGCTTGAGGCGGCGCGTCTCCAACTCGCTGTTGACGATCCCGTCGCGTGCCTTGATGGATTCGATGGCGACCGCGGGGCTGGCGATCACTTCCTTCGCGCCCTTCGTGAAGGCCAGCAGGAAGGCCTTTACCGCCGCCGGGTTCTCCTTGATGAGCTTGGGCGAGACGATGATCGCGTTGCCATAGAGCTTCACGCCGAATTCGGGGTAGGGGAGGATGACCACGTCCGCCGTCTTGGCGCCTCGCGCCTCGAGGTTCAGCAGCGAGGTGAAGGTGAAGCCCGTGATGGCGTCGATGTCGCCGCGCATCAGCATGGTCTCGCGCAGGGTCGGGTCCATCGCGGTCCAGTTGACCGCGCCGACGTTGTTGGCCTTGGCGAAGATCGGGAACGAGCGGCGGCCCGCATCGAACACCGGCGCGCCGAGCTTCTTGCCCGTGAGGTCGGCGGGCTTGGTGATGCCGCTCTTCTTGAGCGCCATGACCGATGCCGGCGTGTTGTTGTAGACCATCATGACCGCGACCGGCTTGTTCGGGCTGTCAGGGTTGTTGGCGTGGAACTCCATCAGCGCCGCCAGGTCGGCGAAGCCCATGTCGTAGGCGCCCGATGCCACGCGGGTGACCGCGCCGCCGGACCCGTTGCCCGCGTCGACCGTGACGTCGAGGCCGCTGGCCTTGAAATAGCCCTTGGCGGCAGGGTGCGTGAAGAAAGCGCCCGGCCCCTCGAAGCGCCAGTCGAGCTGGAACTTGATCGGCGTGGTCTGGGCGTGGGCGGTGCCCAGGCCGAAGCTCAGAGCCGATGCGGCGAGGAAAGTCTGGATCAGTTGGCGCTTGTTCATGCAGGATTCCGTGAAAGATGAGTGCACGGGATTCAAGCAAAAACGGTGCCGGCACGCGATTGGTGCGAACCCTTCCGATGAGCCAATGGGGTGCATGTCGGGGCCTTGCCTCGAGGCCGCCCAGGAGGCGGCCGGACGTGACAACGCCCCGCCGCGTGCACCGCTGCGGGGCGTCACTTTGGTGCGCGACTCAGCGCGGCGAGCTGGCGTTGGCCACGGCCAGTGCCGTCATGTTGACGACGCGCCGCACAGTGGCCGAAGCCGTGAGGATGTGGGCTGAGCCTTGTGCGCCCATCAGGATGGGGCCGACTGTCACGCCGTTGCCGCCGGTCATCTTCAGCACGTTGAAGAGGATGTTGGCCGCGTCGAGGTTCGGGCAGATCAGCAGGTTGGCCTCGCCCGTGAGCCTGCTTTCAGGTAGGGCCTTGCGCCGCACTTCCTCGGAGAGCGCGGCGTCGCCGTGCATCTCGCCGTCGCATTCGATGTCGGGCGCCATCTTCGCGAACAGTTCCTTGGCGAGCCGCATCTTGCGCGCCGAGCCGCGATCCGACGAGCCGAAGTTGGAGTGCGACAGGAAGGCCACCTTGGGCGGCAGGCCGAAGCGGCGCACTTCTTCCGCGGCCATCATCGCGATGTTCGCGAGCGTCTCGGCGCTCGGGTCTTCATGCACGTTGGTGTCGGCGATGAAGAGCGTGTACTTCTCGAGCGTGAGCGCATTGAGCGTCGCGAAGCCCGGCGCGCCGGCCTTGAGGCCCAGCACGTTGTCCAGGATCTTGAGGTGGCTGTCGAAGCGCCCGACCAGGCCGCACAGCATCGCGTCGGCGTCGCCCAGGTGCACCATCAGCGAGGCGATGGTCGTGTTGGAGCGGCGAACCATGGCCTTCGAGGCTTCGGGCGTGATGCCCCGGCGGCCCATGAGTTTGTGGTACGTCTCCCAGTAGGTCCGGAAGCGCGGGTCGTCTTCGGGGTCGACGCACTCGACGTCGGTGCCCACGCGGATGTGCAGCCCGGCCTTCTTGATGCGCGCCTCGATCACGGCCGGACGGCCCACGAGGATCGGCTTGGCCAGGCCTTCGTCGACGGCCAGTTGAGCGGCGCGCAGTACGCGGTCGTCCTCGCCTTCGGCGTAGGCCACGCGCTTGGCGGTCCCGCACTTGGCGGCGCTGAAGACCGGGCGCATGAACATCCCGGTCTGGTAGACGAAGCGCGTCAGGTGCTGGCGGTAGGTTTCCAGGTCCTCGATCGGCCGCGTCGCCACGCCCGACTCCTCGGCTGCCTTGGCGACGGCGGGCGCGATGCGCAGGATCAGCCGCGAATCGAAAGGCTTGGGGATGATGTAGTCGGGCCCGAAGGAGAGCTCCTGCCCGGCGTAGGCGTTGGCGACTTCCTCGCTGATGTCGGCCTTGGTCAGATCGGCGATCTCGCGCACGCAGGCGAGCTTCATTTCTTCCGTGATCTTGCTCGCACCGCAGTCGAGTGCCCCGCGAAAGATGTACGGGAAGCACAGCACGTTGTTGACCTGGTTCGGGTAGTCCGAGCGGCCGGTCGCGATGATGCAGTCGGGGCGCACGGCCTTGGCGAGTTCGGGCCGGATCTCGGGCTCTGGGTTGGCGAGCGCCAGGATGATCGGCTGGCGGGCCATGCTCTTGACCATGTCCTGCGTGACCACGCCGGGTGCCGAGCAGCCGAGGAACACGTCGGCGTCCTTCATGACGTCGGCCAGCGTGCGGGCGCCGGTGTCCTTCTGGGCGTAGCGCGTCTTCGAGTCGTCGAAGCCGCCTGCGCGCCCGACGTAGATGAGACCCTTGGAGTCGACCGCGTAGATGTTCGAATGCTTGGCGCCGAGGCCGACCATCACGTCGAGGCAGGCGATGGCCGCCGCGCCCGCGCCGGAGACGGCGATCTTCACGTCCTCGATCTTCTTGTCGACGAGTTCGAGCCCGTTGATGAGCGCGGCCGCCGAGATGATGGCCGTGCCGTGCTGGTCGTCGTGGAAGACGGGGATGTTCATGCGCTCGCGCAGCTTCTTCTCGATGTAGAAGCACTCGGGCGCCTTGATGTCCTCGAGGTTGATGCCGCCCAGCGTGGGTTCGAGCGCCGCGATGATGTCGACGAGCTTGTCGGGGTCGGTCTCGGCGAGTTCGATGTCGAACACGTCGATGCCGGCGAACTTCTTGAACAGGCAGCCCTTGCCTTCCATCACGGGCTTGCTTGCCAGCGGGCCGATGTTGCCCAGGCCGAGCACTGCGGTGCCGTTGGTGACGACGCCGACCAGATTGCCGCGAGAGGTGTATTCGGCTGCGAGCGACGGGTCGGCCTCGATGTCGAGGCAGGGGTAGGCGACGCCCGGCGAATAGGCCAGGGAGAGGTCGCGCTGGTTGAGAAGAGGCTTGGTGGGCGAGATCGAAATCTTGCCCTTCACCGGCGAGCGGTGGTATTCACGCGCCGCATCGCGCAGTGCCTGTTCGGCGGGGGATAGTGTGTTTGCCATCAGTGTCTCCTTGCTTCTTGGCTCAGGACAGAGGCTACCCCAAAGTCTGGCGATGCAGGGGAGAAGCGGCCCGTAGTTGCCCTGCTTTTTCAGCTGGGTTTTTCATACGTGGAACGTCGAGCCATTGCGCCGGTCGCGGTGAGCGCCCGGGCTTCGGGCATAGCTCTTTTGTCTGATGCGCCATGGCCGGTGGCGCGTCACGATCCGTGTCGGGGGGAGTGAACCATGGCCACCAAGAAACCCATCGACCCCGCCGATAGCCCGAAGCTCGTGCTCCAGGGCCGCGTCGTCACGATGAACGGCAGCTTCAAGGTGATCGCCGACGGCCGCGTCTACACGCAGAACGGCGACATCGTCGCGGTGCAGGAGGCATCGGCGCCCGCGCCCGCCGGCTTCGGCAACACGGCGGTGACGAACTCGGGGGGCACCATCTACCCCGGACTGATCGACCTGCACAACCACATGCCCTACAACGTGCTGCCGCTGTGGCAGGTGCCGAAGAAATTCAGCAACCGTGGCCAATGGGCGCGCCACGCGGAGTACCAGAGCAAGATCTCCGCGCCGATGCAGACGCTCGCGGCCACGCCCGATTTGCTGGCGTCCATCTGCCGTTACGTCGAGGCCAAGGTGCTGATTGGCGGCACCACCACCGGCCAGGGCATCACGCTGGCGAACCAGTCGGGCATCCGGCGCTACTTCCGTGGCGTGGTGCGCAACGTCGAGGCCACCGACGACGAAGCCGCCCTGCCTGCAGCCTCCACGCGCGTGCCCGACGTCGCGGCCAAGGACGCGAAGACCTTCCTCACCCGGCTGAAGAAGGAGAAAACCTGCTACCTGCTGCATCTCTCCGAAGGCACCGACCCGACCGCGCGCCGCGCCTTCCAGTCGCTGCGGATCGGCGACGACAACTGGGCGATCACGTCCTCACTGTGCGGCATCCACGCGGCGGCGCTGCAGGCGCCCGATTTCCAGGTGCTGGCAGCCAACGGCGGCAGCATGGTCTGGTCGCCCTTCAGCAACCTGCTGCTGTACGGCGGCACCGCCGACGTCGCCGCAGCCAAGGCGGCCGGCGTGCCCATCTCCCTCGGTTGCGACTGGGCGCCCTCGGGCAGTCGCAACCTCCTCAACGAACTCAAGGTCGCGCAGCTTTTCAGCGAGGCCAACGGCGGGATCTTCGCGGCGCGCGAACTGGTGGCGATGGTCACGCGCGAGGCGGCCGGACTGCTCGGCTGGGAGCGCGTGGTCGGCACGGTCGAGGCCGGAAAGCGTGCCGACCTCATCATCGTGCAGGGCGCTTCGGGCGACCCCTACCAGCAGCTCATTCGCGCCAAGGAATCGGACCTTCTGCTCGTGATGATCAGCGGCGTCGGTCGCTTCGGCGACGCGACGCTGATGCGCAAGCTGGGCTTCGCGGGCGAGGCGATCACGATCGGCGGCACCAAGCGCATGCTGTTCCTCGCGCACCCGGCCGAAGATCCGCTGACGCAGAACCTCACGCTCGCCGGCGCGGGCGAGCGACTGACCCGCGCATTGCGCGGCCTGCCTGCGCTCGCACGCCAGGCCGAGCGACCGCGGCCGATCTCGCGATTGGCGATGGCAAGCGCCGGCGCCAACACCTGGCGGCTGGCGCTCGACGAGGTACTCGACACCGGCGTCGAGATGCGCGTCGACCTGCCGGTGAGAACGCCCGGCGGCCGATCGCTGCGGGCCGCGGCGATGCGGCCGGTGTTCGCCCAAACGAAGAAGCTCTCGGCCACCGTCATGCCACTCGCCATCGATGCGTTGACCGTCGTCGACGATGCCGCCTACCTCGACGCCCTGGACACGCAGAAGAACGTTCCCGACACCATCAAGGAGGGGCTGCGCGACCTCTGGTCGTGAACGCCGCACCACCATGGCCTTGCTGCGCGACGCACTGAACGACTTCACCGTCAACTGGCGCAACGACCTCACGCCCGCCTGGCGCACCGTGCTCGCCGGCGCCAGCCCGAACCCGACCGCCGTGGGCAGCACGCTCACCTACGATGACCTGCAGCCCATCTATCCGTCGCGGCGTGACAAGCCGCTGCCCGGTGCGCGGGCCGATGCCCACGTGTTCCGCGCCTTCGACGGCATTGCCCCCGCGGACGTGCGCTGCGTGCTGATCGGCCAGGATCCCTATCCGGCGCTGAGCCGTGCGACCGGCCGCTCCTTCGAGCAGGGCGACATCGACACCTGGAGCCTGCCAGCGGCCGCCGTCGCGAACAGCCTGCGCGCGCTGCTGCGCATGATGGTCGCCGTGCGCACCAACGATCCGGCCGTACTGAAGATGAACTGGGCGGCCTTCGCTCGCCACATCGCGACGCCCGCCGTCGCGCTCGAACCGCCTCGCGCCTTGTTCGACAGGCTTCAGCAGACGCAGGGCGTGCTATTTCTCAATGCCGGCCTCACCATCACGCGCTACAAGTCAGGCGGTGCGCCGGAGCAGACGCGTGGCCACATTCCCTTCTGGAGGCCGGTCGTCGGCCAGGTGCTGCGATCCACGGCGACACGCCAGAGCGGACAGGTGGTCTTCCTCTGCCTCGGCGCACTGGCGCAGAAGCTCCTGGCGAGCGAAAGCGTGAAGCTCGCGGCCACCCAGGCGGGCACCTGGGACACCCGCGCCGGCGAGGTCGCGATGCCGCACCCGGTGGCGCCCGGCTTCATGAACGGACCGAATCCGTTCGAAGCGGTCAACGCCAAGCTCGTGGCCTTCGGAGCGGAGCCGATCGCCTGGTAGATCAGCCAGCATCCGGCGCAACAGGGTGCTGTGCCATCGCCTCCAGCGCACGGACGAGCGCCGAGTGGTCCTGCTGCCCATACCCCAGAGCAGCGCAGGCATTCATGAGCTGTGCCGCGCTCGCCGTCTGTGGCAGCGCCACGCCGAGCGCTCGTGCACCCTGGAGCGCGAGGTTCAGATCCTTCTGGTGCAGGGCGATGCGGAAGCCCGGCGCGAAGGTGCGCTTGATCATCCGCTCGCCATGCACTTCGAGAATGCGCGACGACGCGAAGCCGCCCATCAGCGCCTGTCGAACCTTCGCAGGGTCGGCGCCGGCCTTCGACGCGAAGACCAGTGCCTCGCCAACCGCCGCGATGTTGAGCGCCACGATGATCTGGTTGGCGACCTTGCAGACCTGGCCGTCGCCCGCAGCGCCGACCAGCGTGATGTTCTTGCCCATCTTTTCGAGGAGGGGCCGCACGCGCCCGAAGGTGCCTTCATCGCCGCCGCACATGATCGTGAGGCTCGCCGCCTTGGCGCCTACCTCGCCGCCGGAGACCGGTGCGTCGATGTAGCCGCAGCCGAGGTCGGTGATCTTCTTCGCGAAAGCCTTGGTCGCGATCGGGTCGATCGAGCTGCAGTCGACCACGGTCTTCCCCTTGGTCAGGCCCGCGGCGACGCCGCCTTCGCCGAACAGCACCTTCTCCACGTCCGGCGTGTCCGGCACCATGATGAAGACGATGTCGGCCTGGCGCGCGACCTCGGTGGCCGTGGCGCAGACCATCGCCCTCGAAGCGAAGGGTTCGGGCGTGTTGCCGTGCGTGTTGACGAAGAGCTGGTGGCCCGCTTCGAGCAGGTGGCCCGCCATCGGGGCGCCCATGATGCCGAGGCCGATGAATCCGATCTTTTGTGCGGTGGATGCCATGTCGCTGGATTTCCTTTGTTGTCGCGTCTCTTGCGTCTCTTACTGGGTGAGGGTGATGCGCCACTGGAGGCCATCGAGGGTCGTGGCGCGTGGCTTGTATTCGCAGCCGATCCAGCCGGCGTAGCCCAGCGAGTCGATGTGCCTGAAGAGCCACGGGTAGTTGATCTCGCCCGTTCCCGGCTCACCGCGCCCGGGGTTGTCGGCGAGTTGGATGTGGCCGATGCGCGTGATGTTCTTCGTCAGCGTGGCGCCCAGCTCGCCTTCCATGCGCTGCGCGTGATAGATGTCGTACTGCAGCAGCAAGTTGGGCGAGCCGACTTCGTCGATCAGCGAGACCGCCTGGTCGGTGCGCGTGAGATAGAAGCCGGGGATGTCGAAGCTGTTGATCGGCTCGATCAGCAGGCGGATGCCCGCGCCCTGCAGTTCCTTCGCGGCGAACCGCAGGTTGTCGACGACCACCTTGCGCGCATCGCCGTTCGTCAGGCCTTCGGGAAGCTTGCCGAGCAGACAGTTGACCTGTGGGCAGCCGAGTGCGGTCGCGTAGTCGATCGCACGGGCCACGCCTTCGCGGAACTCGCCCGCGCGCTCCGGGTGGCAGGCGATGCCGCGCTCGCCGCCGTCCCAGTTGCCCGCGGGCAGGTTGTGCAGGACCTGCTCGAGGCCGTTCGCATGCAGCGCGGCGGCCAGCTCCTTCTTGTCGTAGGCGTAGGGGAACAGGTATTCGACGGCCTTGAAGCCCGCCTTGGCGGCGGCCTCGAAGCGCTGCATGAACGGCAGTTCGTTGAACAGCATCGTCAGATTGGCTGCAAATCTAGGCATGATTTTCTCTTTCCATTCGATTCGGGAAGCACCGCGGAACCGGCTTTGCCGGGCCGCTGATGCTGCCCCCTGCAGGGGGTTGGCGAAGCGACACGAAGTGCGCGAAGCCTGGGGGGGCGCTTAATCCAGCATGGCGGCAGCGACGGCCGTGGGTGCGTCTTCTCGGCTTTCGGCGAGCGCTTCGAATTCATTGATGGCATCGATCTCCGTGCCCATCGCAATGTTGGTCACCCTTTCGAGCATCACCTCGATCACCACCGGCACGCTGAACTCGGCCATGAGCGCTTCGGCGCGCTGGATCGCCGGCTTGATCTCTTCCTGCTTGTAGACGCGGATCGCCTTGCAGCCCAGGCCCTCGACCACCTTGAGGTGATCGACGCCGTAGCTGCGCTCGACTCCGCTGTCTTCCGTGGCATTGATGTTGTCGAAGCCGAGCTGCACACAGTAGTCCATCTCGAAGCCGCGCTGCGCCTGGCGGATGAGGCCGAGGTAGGAGTTGTTGACCACGATGTGGACGTAGGGCAGCTTGAACTGCGCACCCACGGCCAGCTCCTCGATCATGAACTGGAAGTCGTAGTCGCCCGAGAGCGCGACGATCTTGCGGGTGGGGTCGGCGGCACGCACTCCGAGCGCCGCTGGGATGGTCCAGCCCAACGGCCCGGCCTGCCCGCAATTGATCCAGTGGCGCGGGTTGTAGACGTGCAGGAACTGCGCCGCCGCGATCTGCGAGAGCCCGATGGTGCTCACATAGCAGGTGTCCTGGCTGAAGTTATTGTTCATGCACTGGTACACGCGCTGCGGCTTCATCGGCACGTCGTTGAAGTTGGTCTTGCGCAGCATCGTCTTCTTGCGCTCGAGGCATTCGCCGGCCCATGCGCGGCGGCTGGGCAGGCGGCCCTCGGCCTTCATTTCCTCCGCCACCTGGACGAAGAGTTCGAGCGCGGCCCTGGCGTCGGACACGATGCCCAGGTCGGGCGTGAAGACGCGGCCGATCTGCGTCGGCTCGATGTCCACGTGCACGAAGGTGCGGCCCTTGGTGTAGACGTCGATCGAGCCGGTGTGGCGGTTGGCCCAGCGGTTGCCGATGCCGAGCACGAAGTCGCTGGCGAGCATCGTCGCGTTGCCGTAGCGGTGGCTGGTCTGCAGGCCGCACATGCCGGCCATCAACGGATGGTTGTCCGGAATGACGCCCCAGGCCATGAGGGTGGGAATCACCGGAACGCCCGTGGCCTCCGCGAAGCGCACCAGCAGGTCGCTGGCGTCGGCATTGATGATGCCGCCGCCGGCCACGATCAGCGGGCGCTCGGCCGCGTTCAGCATGGCGATGGCTTTCTCGACCTGCGCGCGCGTGGCGGCCGGGCGGTAGGGCGTGAGCGGGGTGTAGGTGTCGATATCGAATTCGATCTGCGCCATCTGCACGTCGAAGGGCAGGTCGATGAGCACCGGGCCGGGCCGGCCCGAACGCATCAGGTGGAAGGCCTGCTGGAACACCTGCGGTACCTGGCCCGGCTCGCGCACCGTGACGGACCACTTGGTGACGGGCTTGGAGATCGACTCGATGTCCACCGCCTGGAAGTCTTCCTTGTAGAGCCGCGCACGTGGCGCCTGGCCGGTGATGCACAGGATCGGAATCGAGTCGGCCCAGGCCGAGTAGAGCCCGGTGATCATGTCCGTGCCGGCGGGGCCGGAGGTGCCGATGCACACGCCGATGTTGCCGGCGACGGCGCGCGTGTAGCCTTCGGCCATGTGCGATGCGCCTTCGACGTGGCGAGCGAGGATGTGGGCGATGCTGCCTTGCTTGCGCAGCGCGGAATAGAGCGGGTTGATGGCGGCGCCGGGTACGCCGAAGGCTTGTGTCACGCCTTCTTTTTCCATCACGAGCACGGCGGCCTGGGCCGCGGTCATTTTTGCCATGTTGATTCTCCTTGGGTGTCTCGACTGTAGGAATTCGAGGCATCCGGCAGAAGATGGCGTGCCGCCATAAAGCCTATTCCGTGGCGGAATAAGTGGCTAGGATGGCGCGATGGACCGACTGCAAGCGATGGAGATGTTCGTGCGCGTGGTGGAGACCGGCAGTTTCTCCAAGGCGGCGCGCGAGTTCAACACCACCCAGCCCACCGTGACCAAGCAGGTTGCGGCCACCGAAGCGCGCCTGAAGGTGCGCCTGCTCAACCGCAACACGCGCGGCGTGAGCCTGACCGAATCCGGCGCGCTTTACTACGAGAAGTGCAAGGCCATCGTGCGGGATGCGGAGGAGGCCGAGAACATCGTGAAGCTGCGGCAATCCCAGGCACAGGGGCTTCTGCGCATCGGCACGTCGACGGCCTTCGGGCGCCGCGTCGTGGTGCCGCTGGCGCTCGAATTCATGGCGCGGCATCCGCAGGTGCAGGTCGACCTGAGCTTCGAGGACCGTTATGTCGATCTCGTGGCGCAGGGCATCGATGTCGCGATCCGCATGGGCAAGCTCGCCGACTCGTCTCTGGGGGCGCGCTTCCTCGGCATGAACCCCTGGGTGATGGTGGTTGCGCCGGCTTACCTCAAGAAGCACGGCACGCCGAAGAAGGCACAGGACCTGAGCGCGCACGTGGCCCTGATCTACAGCAGCGTGGTCGGCGACGACGTCTGGCACCTGCAGACGCCCAAGGGCGAACCCGTGACGGTGCCGGTGTCGGGCCGACTGCGGTCGAACAACGTGTCGGCCGTGCTCGCCGCCGCGCGCGCGGGGCTGGGCATCGCGCTGATGCCGCGCTACGTCGCGAGCGATTCGCTGGCTTCAGGGCATGTGGTGGAGGTGCTGGCCGACCACGCGCTCGCCGCGCAGGAAATCCATGCCGTGTTTCCGTCGCCCAAGCTGGTGCCGGGCAAGGTGTCGAGCTTCGTCGCGTTCCTGCAGGGCCGCTTCGGCGAGAACTGGTGGAGCAGTCGCTCAGGGTAGGGGCGGCATGCCGTGCTCGTCTTCGCTCGAGGAGGCGAACAGGTCCCACGCCGCCATGAAGAGCGCGGCAATCACCGGCCCGATCACGAAGCCGTTGATGCCGAAGAGCGCGATACCGCCGATAGTGGACATCAGCACGATGTAGTCCGGCATCTGCGTGTCCTTGCCCACCAGCAGCGGCCTCAGGATGTTGTCGACCAGACCGATCACGAAGACGCCGATGAAGATCAGCGTCAGCGACTTTCCGATCTCGCCGACCGCCAGGAAGTAGATGGCCACCGGCGCCCAGATCAGCGCCGCGCCGACCGCGGGCAGCAGCGACAGGAAGCCCATCAGCACACCCCACAGCAGCGCGCCCTGAACGCCGAGGAAGGAGAAGGCGATGCCGCCGATGATGCCCTGCGCCGCCGCGACCGCGATGTTGCCCTTGATCGTGGCGCGGATGACGGTCGTGAACTTGTTGAGCAGGTAGTGGGTGTGCGGCTTCGCCAGAGGGAGCGAGTTGCGGATGGTCTTCGACAGGTCGCCCCCGTCGCGGAGCAGGAAGAAGAGCAGGTACAGCATGATGCCGAAGCTGATCAGGAACTCGAAGGTGTTCTGCCCGATGGAGACAGCATGCGTCGCAATGAGCTGGCTGCTCTTCAGGGCGGATTCGGACACGCGGCCGATGAAGCCCTCGACATTCCCGAGCCCGAAGCGGTTGAGCAGGTCGAGCGCCCAACGGGGAAGGGCGTTCACGATTTGCTGGAAGTAGCTGGTGAAGCTGATGTCGCCGGAGCGGATCATCTGCTGGACGACGGACACCTCGTCGACCACGGACACGGTGATGGCCACCAGCGGGATGACCACGATGATGGTCGCGAGCAGGAGCGTCGTGAAGGCGGCGAGGTTGCGTCGCCCGTCCATCTTCTTGACCAGGCGCCGATAGATCGGCGTGAAGAGGATCGCGAGGGCAACGCTCCACATGACTGCCCCGAAGAAGGGAAGAAGGATCCAGCCGAACGCGATCGTGACTGCGGCCAGAAGTAGGAGGAAGGTGCCGCGCTGAAGGGCCGGAGAGTTCATAAAGTATGTTAGCTCGCCCCCAGGCTCCCTCACTTCGTGTGGTCGCCCACCCCCTGCCGGAGGCAACACCATCGGCCCGGCCAAGCCGGTTCCGCGGTGTTTGCGGAATCTCGCGCGGCCTAGCGCAGCGCGCGTGGCAGTGCGACGGGGGACAGCGTGGCGCGCAGTCGTTCGTCGGCCGTCGGGTCGGCGGTGACGTCGACCTGCAGCGCTTGCTCGACGTTGCCGATGTGGTCGAGCATGAGTTGCCGGGCGCGCGGTGTATCGCCGTCTTCGAGGGCTTCGACGATGGCGGCGTGCTCGGCGCAGGACTGCGAGGCTTCGTGCTTGGACTGGAAGAGGGTGGCCGCGAGCGTGGTGCGCGCGGTGAGGTCGCGCAGCACGTCGCAGAGCAGGCGGTGGCCCATCTGGTCGGCCAGGCAGACATGAAAGTCCGCGAGGAGGAAAGCGCGGGTGGCGGCATCGGCGCCGGCAATGGCGCGCTTCTCGTCGGCAATGTGCTCGCGCAGCTTGCGGATCACCCTGGACAGCGGGCGGCCGGCTTCGGCCAGGATGCCCGACTCGACGATGCGCCGTGCCGCGAAGGCATCGCGCGCCTCTTCGGCCGAAGGCTCCACCACATACCAGCCGCGGCGCGACTGCACCTCCACGAAGCCGCGGGCCTGCAGCTGCATCAGCGCTTCGCGCACCATGGTGCGGCTGACGCCGAAGTTCTCCGCCAGTGCCTGCTCGCCGAGGCGCTCGCCGGGCGCGAGCTTCTGCGCCAGGATGGCTTCGACCACGCGCTCGGCGATGGTGGTGGGGGAGACTTCGGTCATTCGGGGAACCTCAATGTGCTGGCTGGATGGCGACTGGGCCGGGCTCCGCCTCGGCCAGCGGTTCGTCTTCGGGCGAGTGCGTGCCGTTCAGCACGGCATGGGCGCGTTCGCGATCGATGTCACCTTCCCAGGCGGCGATCGCGACAGTGGCGACGCAGTTGCCGATGAGATTGCCCAGCGCGCGGGCGATGCCCATGAACCAGTCGACGGACAACACCAGCACGAGTCCGATCGCGGGGATGGCCGGAATGGCATGCAAGGTCGCGGCGAGCACCACGATGGCCGAACCCGGCACGCCATGGGCGCCCTTCGAGGTGACCAGCGCGATCGCCAGGATGGTCAGCAGGTCGGCCATCGAGATCGGCGTGTTGGTCGCCTGTGCGATGAACACCGCGGCGAGCGTGATGTAGATCGAGAAGGCGTCGAGGTTGAACGAGTAGCCGGTCGGGATCACCAGGCCTACGGTCGAGTCACGGATGCCCATGTGGCGCAGCTTGGCCATGATCTGCGGCAGCACGCTGTCCGACGAGGTGGTGGCGAAGACGATGGTGAGTTCTTCGCGGAGGTATCGCAGCAGCTTGACGAGGCTGAAGCCGGAAAGCCGCATCACCAGGCCGAGGATCACGAAGACGAAGAGCAGCACCGATGCATAGAACAGCGCCACCAGCATGCCGAGTTGCTTCAGCGAGCCGACGCCGTACTGCCCCACCGTGAAGGCGATGGCGCCGAGCACACCCAGCGGGGCCAGCTTGATGATGATCCCCATGATCTTGAACAGCACTAGCGAGAGCGCATCGACCACCAGCCCCACCGGCCGGCCGCGCTCGCCGAGCAGCGCAAGCGCGCAGCCGAAGAGCACCGCGAAGAGCAGCACCTGCAGCACGTCGCCCGTGGCGAAGGCGTTGACCACAGTGGTCGGGATCAGCTTCATGAGGAACTCGACCGTGCCGCCGCTGGTGAGCTTGTCGGCATTCGATGCGTAGGCGCTCATGGCTGCGGGGTCGAGCTTCGTGGGGTCGACGTTCATGCCCACGCCGGGCTTGAACACGAAGGCCAGCACGAGGCCGAGCGCCAGGGCGATGGTCGTCAGCACCTCGAAGTAGATCAGCGCCTTGACGCCGACGCGCCCGACGCGCTTCAGGTCCCCCGCGCCGGCGATGCCGTGCACCACCACGCAGAACACCAGCACCGGGATGATCATCTTGATCAGCTTGATGAAGCCGTCTCCCAACGGCTTGAGCTTGACTGCGAAATCAGGAAAGAACAGGCCCGCCACCACGCCGAGAACCAGCGCGATGACCACCTGACCGAAGAGCGATTTGGCGAAACGAGGCATGGGGGATCTCCGTGAGGAAGGTTGCATGCAAGTCTTTCGCTTTCTTGCATACAAGCAATGTAGGCAAGATTTGAGTTTTTTCTGTGCGGGTATTCCCGGGGTGCACCCGTAGTGCGTCGAAGCACCGCGCTCACGACGCACGACACAACGCGCTGCTGGACGTCAGATTTTTTGACCTATGCGGGTGGTCCCCGCTTGCGTCCGTTCACCATGGTCGCCGAAAGGTTCTCGCGCCACCACCAACTCATCAGGCCGATGCCGAGAAGATGGAGAGCCACGGCGACCAGCAAGGCATCGGCGATCCATGCATGGACTTCTTGCAAGCGCTCGTCACCCCAGAAAGTGTCGAGGCGGCTCATCCACCCGGTGAGCCCAAGAAGCAATACGAGCGACCAAAGCAGCCACACCATCCACAGGCCGAGAGGATCGTGGCCAACGCAACGCGGCGCGCCGGCACGAACATAGGTGAGCGCCGCAGTCGCGGACGGCTTGAGGGCCGCCAAGCTGCCATGACCATTCGCAAATGCCGCCCACAACAGGCGTGTGACTACCACGCCGGCTGCTGCATACCCTGCGATGCGATGCACTTGACCGCCGTCGTCCTGAATCGTGCAGAAGATGACCAATCCGGCCAGCGTCCAATGATGAAAACGGACAACGACGTCCCAGACAAGGACTCTGCTTCGCAGTGCATCCGCATCGCGCGAAGTCGACATTGGTTACTTTTCGATCTCGCTCTTCACCGGCTCGAGTGTCTTGGCGTCATAGTAGATCTCGACTTTCTTCCCGGCCTTGTTTCTGCCGTAGATCTCATAGCAGTTGCCGTCGACCTTGAACTTGGAGATCGTGTAGCCCTGTGCCTCGATCTTGGCCTTGGCATCGGCTTCCGACATCCATTCAGATTTCGGATAGGCCTTGCAGTTCGCCTTGGCGAAGGCGGGTGCCGATACAAAGGCGAAAAGGCTGAGAGCGACAGCGAAGATGAATTTTTTCATCGATTTCTCCTGGCTCAGTGAAGGAGCGTAAAAGCTTAGCATTGGATCGACCTCGCCGATGGAAGGCCGCTACGCGTTGGAGCGAGTAGGGCCCCGTGGGAGCCCTCGACCGCGATGCCGCTGGGCTCCATGGCGATATGCGAGTGGTTGTGCAGTCAGTCTGCTGCGCACTCCAGCGCGAAGAGCGGCACGTCGGATTGCCGGCTGAGCCACACGCCGCCGCCAATCTCCTTGAACTGCCGGGACAACCCGCGGCGGTAAACCTCGGCACGGTGGCGGAAGAGGCGCGGGTCCGTGAGATCTTCGTCCACGATGTCGCGTTCGTAGTCCTCACGCACCACGGCTTCCATGTAGAGAGCACCCTTGCTCAGCGTCCCGAGGTTGCGTAGCGCGCGTTTCAAGTCTGGCGGGCTCAGGTAGGCCAGCACGCCCTGACAGATGACAAAGTCGAATGGATCCCTGGCCTGGTAATCCACGACCGAACCGCGCTCCCACCCGTAGCGTTCGCACAGGTAGTCGCTGAACTCCACGCCGTGATAGGTGGCTTGCGGGAAATGCCGCGCCACGATGTCGCGCCAAAGCCCGACGCCGCAGCCCACGTCCAGCACCCGACGCACGGGTACTCGAAGGTATTTGAGATAGGCGCAGACAAAGGCGCCCAAGCGTTCGATGTGCTGCGGGTCCGCCACCTTGGTCTTCTTGTTGAAGTAGTAGCGTCGATAGTAGGACTCGTCGAAAGCGGCGGCGCTCACTGATTCCATTTGGGGGTCCCTTCCCGGTTTGTCGGCCCGATGCGTCGGCATCGTCACGTCCGAGCATCTCGCCGGAGCCGCATTTTGCTTGGCTTTCATTGCGATGCCCGTCGAACAGGCAGTCGCATTGCCAAGCGGAAGTCCGCGAGGCGCCGTGCTATCTTCCCCGGCCATGAACCGCACCATGCGCCTCCTCTCTATCGCCGCGTCGCTGCTCGTCGGCGCCGCTTCCCACTCCCTGCACGCCGCCGAACTTTCGCCGGCTGCGGCCACCCAATACTCGCAGGCCACATTCCGCGACTACTTCGAACTCCTGGCGCTGCCCAACGACGCCATCGTGCCGGCCGATATCCGCAAGAACGTCGACTGGCTCGAAGCCGCCTTCCGCAAGCGCGGCTTCACCACGACGCAGTTGGCCAACGAAGGCAAGCCGATGCTGTTTGCGGAACTGCCTGGCAGCGACCCCAAGCGGAAGACCGTGCTCTTCTACATGCACCTGGACGGCCAGCCGGTCATTCCCGAACAGTGGGCGCAGAAGAGCCCGTGGACGCCGGTGCTCAAGCGCAAGACCGCGAAGGGCGATTGGGAAGAGATCGACTCGGCGCAACTCTTCAGCGGCCCGGTAGATCCCGAATGGCGCGTGTTCGGACGTTCCTCGGCCGACGACAAGGCGCCGATCATGATGTTCCTGGCCGCCATCGACGCCCTGAAGGCGAGCGGCGACAAGCTGGGCGTCAACGTCAAGGTCGTGCTCGACAGCGAGGAAGAAAAAGGCTCGCCGTCGATCGGCAAGGTCATGCTCGCGCACCGTGACCTGCTGCGCAGCGACGCGATCGTGATCCACGACGGGCCGATGCATGCGACCAACCGGCCCACGCTGATTTTCGGCAACCGCGGCGCGGCGATGGCCCGAATCACCGTGTACGGCGCCAAGGTGTCGCTGCACAGCGGCCACTATGGCAACTACTCGCCGAACCCGGCGCAGCGGTTGGCCACGCTGCTCGCCTCGATGAAGGACGACACCGGCCGGGTCTCGGTCCCGGGCTACTACGACCATGTAAAGCTCGGCGACGCGGAGCGCAAGATCATGGCCGCGGTACCGGACGACGAAGCGGCGCTGAAGAAGCGGCTGGGCATCGCGCGGACCGATCAGGTCGGCGCCAACTACCAGGAGGCCATGCAGTACCCCTCGCTCAACGTGCGTGGCATGTCGTCGGCGGCGGTGGGCGACAAGGCCGCGAACATCGTGCCCGACCAGGCGGTGGCCGAGCTCGACCTGCGCACCACGCCTGATTCGAACGCGGCCTACCTCGGCAAGCTGGTGGAGGCGCACATTCAGAAGCAGGGCTATCACCTCGTCAAGGGCATGCCCACCGACGACGACCGCAGCCGCTACGAGAAGCTCGCCAGCTTTGCCATGCAGACCGAAGGGGGCGATGCGGCCGGCACACCGATGGATTCAGCCGTCGGCCAGTGGGCCTACGCAGCGATGGTCAACGCCTTTGGAGCCAAGCCCGAACCAGTCCGCATCCGCATGATGGGTGGCACCGTGCCCACCGCCGAGATCGTCGGGGCACTGCAGGTTCCCTTTGCGATCGTGCCGCTGGTCAACGCCGACAACAACCAGCATGCGAGCAACGAGAACATGCGCATGGGCAATTACATCGATGGCGTGCGCACCATCTACAGCTTGATCACGCATCCGTTCACGGGGAACTGACGCCGCCTCCCGGGCGAATGCCGGCTCCGGACCCGCTGCGCCGGACGAGCCAGGCGTCCGGTCTTCTCCACGTACGTGGGCTACGTGGCCGTCGGGATATTCAATCCCTGGCGCCCGGCACATGATGCGGAGGATTCGCGGTTCCTGGAGCCATGCACCATGCCCCTGCCTGATTTCGCCTCGCTCGTCTCCAGCCAGCGCGCCTTCTTCCTCGAAGGCCACACGCGCCCGGTGGCGTGGCGCAAGACCCAGCTCGAAGCGGTCAAGGCCCTGTTCACCGACCACCACGACGAGTTGTGCGACGCGCTCTGGAAAGACCTGCGCCGCAACGTCAACGATGCCGACCTCATGGACGTCGACTACTGCGCCAAGGAGGCGGCCTACGCGCTCAAGCACATCGATGCGTGGATGACGCCGCTGCACGAGCCGATGCCGCTGGTGTTCGAGCCGGGCTACATCCGCGTGAACCGCGATCCGCTCGGCGTGTCACTGATCATCGGCGCGTGGAACGAACCCTTCATGCTGGTCTTCGGCCCGCTGGTGGCGGCGCTGGCCGCGGGCAACACCGCGGTGCTGAAGCCTTCGGAGATCGCAGCCCACTGTGCGGCGGCCGCCGCCCGGCTGGTGCCCAAGTACTTCGATCCGCGCGCGGTCACGGTCGTCGAGGGCGCCGTCCCCGAGACGACCGCGCTGCTGGCGCAGCAATGGGACATGATCTTCTTCACCGGCAGTCCGCCCGTCGGCAAGATCGTGCACCAGGCCGCAGCGAAGAACCTGACGCCGTGCGTGCTCGAACTCGGCGGCAAGAACCCGACCATCGTCCATTCGTCGGCCAACCTCAAGGCGGCGGCGCACCGCATCGCCTACGGGCGCTACTTGAATTCGGGCCACATCTGCACCGCACCCGACCACGTTTTGGCATGGCCGGAGGTGAAGGACGAGTTCTTGCAGCGCATGAAGGACACGATCCGAGAGTTCTATGGCGACGACCCGAAGCAGAGCCCGGACTACGGGCGCGTGATCAACCGCCGCAACTTCGATCGCCTGGCCGCGCTGCTCGGCAGCGGCAAGGCCGTCGCCGGCGGCCAGACCGATGCCGATGAGCTCTACATCGCGCCGACCGTGCTGGTGGATGTCGCGGTGGATTCGCCGATCATGAAGGAAGAGGTCTTCGGACCGATCCTGCCGGTGCTGGAGATCGATTCAGTCGAATCCGTCATCCAGTGGGTCAACAGCAGGCCGAGCCCGCTCGGCCTCTACATCTTTGCCGAGGACACGGACGTGGTCGACCGGATCCTGTCGGCCACGCGCTCTGGCGATGCGGAGGTCAACGACTGCGCCATCCATCCGCTCTTTTCCGAGCTGCCGTTCGGCGGCGTAGGCAACTCGGGCATGGGCAAGTACCACGGGCGCTGGGGCTTCGAAGCCTTCACCAATGCGCGCGGCGTGCTTCACCACAGCAGCACCGTCGACCCGGGCGTGCGCTATCCGCCTTACGCGAAACACGGCCTCGAACGCGTCGTCGTCAACAAGCTGATGCCGTAGAGGCCGCTGGTTCGAATCAACTCATCGATACCCGCTTCGAACCTTGCCGCGAAAGACCCAGTAGACGCCGATGGTGTAGATGGCGATCACCGGCAGCACCACCACGCCACCGTAGAACAGGAACCGAAGCGATTCCTCCGGCGCCGCGGCACTGGCCACGGTGACTGCATACGGGACCATGTAGGGCCAGAACATCGTGCCGAGCGTCAGGTACGCCGCCGCGATGAACACCACGGTCAACGCATAGGCGACGCCATCGCGGCGCGCACGGGCCCCCGTCACGACGCCGATCAATGAGGCGATCGCCAGCGCGACAAAGGCCCACCCCCATGGCCGATCCTTCAGGTGGCTCTGCGCGATCGCGCCTGCATCGACGCTCAAGGACACGGCGAAGGCCAGGCCGAGAATCACGAGGACGGCCGCGGCGAGCCACGGAATGCGGCGATAGGCCCAGGCGCGCAGATCGCCTTCGCTCTTGAGCACGATCCAGGCAGCGCCCAGCAGCGCATAGCCGAAGACGAGCCCGATGCCGGTCAGCACCGAAAAGGGATGCAGCCATTCGAAAGACGTGCCGGCGAACTGACCGTTCGCCACCGGGAGCCCGCGCATCAGCGCGCCCACGGCAGCCCCCTGCACGAAGGCGACCACCGTCGAGCCGAGGAAGAACCCCAAGTCCCACAACCAGCGTGTCTTCACGCTGCGGTAGCGGAATTCGAAGGCAATGCCGCGAAAGATCAAGCCGACGAGCAGCAGCAGCACCGGCAGATAGAACGCCCCCAGGAACACGGCATACACCACCGGAAAGGTCGCGAACAGTCCCGCGCCGATGATCACCAGCCAGGTCTCGTTGCCGTCCCAGAACGGCGCGATGGTGTCCATCATGTGCAGTCGGTGGTTTTCCTCGCGCGTGGTGCCGAACAGGATCCCGACGCCGAGGTCGAAGCCGTCCAGGATCACGTAGATGAGGATCGAGCAGGCAATCACCGCCGCCCAGAAAAGCGCCAAGTCGCTGGGTGGGGCCTGGGTCACGGCTTGCCTCCGGATCTGCCATTGGACGTGCCATTGACTGCGGTGTCCGTGCGCGCGGCGATGGCCAGCGGCCGGCTGCCGGTCACGTTGGCCGTGCCTTGCGTCCTGGATCGCGGCCCCTCGCGCAGCAGCTTGTAGATGTAGTAGATGCCGAAGGAGACGAATAGCCAGTAGACGGCGACGTAGATGATCAGCGAGGTGAGAACGTCGCCGGTGGTCAGGGACGGCGTGACCGCGTCCTTGGTCCGAAGCAGCCCATAGACCACCCAGGGCTGGCGTCCGATTTCGGCGGTGTACCAGCCCGTGAGGATGGCGACGAAGCCGGTCGGGAAGGACGCGAGGGCGCACCACAGGAACCAGCGCGACGACTCCAGCTTGCCGCGCCATCGCAGCAAGTTGCCGAGCCACGAGACGGCCAGCATGATGAGCCCCATGCCGACCATCAACCGGAAGGTCCAGAAGGGAATCAGCACCGGCGGCCAGTCTTCGCGAGGAAAGGACTCGAGACCCCGCTCGGCGGAGGTGAAGTTGCCTGATGCGATGAAGCTGCCCAGCTTGGGCACCGAGATGGCGAACAGGTTGCGCTGGTTCGCCTCGTCGGGAATGGCGATCAGGACCTCGCTCGCGGGTTGCTCGTTCTTCCAGCGCGCCTCGATCGCGGCGAACTTGGCGGGCTGGTGCTTGAGCACGTACTCGCCCGTCAGGTGGCCGAAGAAGAGCTGGACCGGGATCAGCACCGCGGCCAGACCCAGGCCCCAGTGCAGCATCATCCGGCCTTCGTCGAAGTGCACCCGGCGCAGGAGATACCAGGCGCCGGTCGCAGACACGCACATCGAGGTCGTCAGCAACGCGGCGAGCAGCATGTGCGGCCAGCGCACCATCTGTACCGGCCCGAGCACGATCTGCTTCCAGTCGGTCGGAATGATCTTGCCGTCCACCACCGTGTGGCCGAGCGGCACCTGCATCCAGCTGTTGTTCGCGAGAATCCAGAAGGACGAGAACATCGTTCCGAGCGACACCATGCAGCACGAGAAGAAATAGAAGCGCGGCGACACCCGGTCACGCCCGAGCAGCATCACGCCGAAGAAGGTCGCCTCCAGCATGAAGGCGGTGAAGCCCTCGTAGCCGAGCAGCGGACCCTGGATCGAGCCGGTCTTCACGGCGAGCACGCCCCAATTCGTGCCGAACTGGAAGGCCATCACGATGCCCGTGACCACCCCCATGCCGAAAGAGACGGCGAAGATCGGCAGCCAGAAGTCGAACACCCGGCGATAGAGCATGTGACCCGTCGCCAGCCGCGCACCCTCGATCGTGGCCAGCCACGCTGCCAGCCCGATCGTGAATGCGGGAAAGATGATGTGGAAGCTGATCAAAAACCCGAACTGGATTCGTGACAGCAGGACTGGGTCGAGGTCCATGGTTCGGACTCCGGTGTCACTTCTTCGCTGCGGCGCTGTCGAGTCCCAGGACCACCACCCGTGCGCGCCTCGGCTTCGTTGGCCACGCGACCATGGTGAATCCGTCTGCGACGGCCACTTTCTGAACGCCATCCACGGTATAGGTGATCACGCCGCCGCCGATCCCGCCGCCGGTCCCGAGCGGCCCGCCCCAGAGTTTCTGGCCCGTGGAAGAGTCCAGCGCATAGAAATTGCCGCCGAGGTCGGCGAAGAACACGATGCCACCGGCCGTCGGGGTGATGGCGGCGACGACGGGGTAGTTGGACTTGACACGCCATTTCCACACGCCGGTGTCGGCGTCGCTGGCGTAGATCCATCCGGCCCAATGTCCGTCGGTACGGTCTTCCTTGCCGAACATGTTGATGGGGTTGAGGGTTGCCATGCCGGTCCAGGGCTGGCCGACGTCCACCTTCCGCATTCTCTCGTCGGTCTTGATCGTCACCGTATCGCACCAGTCGACGGTACCGGTGATGATGAGATTCGTCGTCGGATCGAAGCCCGGAGTGTTCCATTCGGTACCACCCACCGGACCCGGACAGAAATGAACATCCTGACCGACGGCGAACGCGCCTTCCGCGTTCTCGATCGTGGTCACCGGCACGCGATAGAGCAGCTTGTTGGTGGGAAGCTCGTAGCCATAGAGATGCCCATCCTTCGGTGCGACCGACATGAGCTGCTTGCCGCCCATGGTCTGGTGCAGGATGGGGGGACTGGACACGTCCCAGTCATGCCAGTCTTTCTTGACGACCTTGAAGTTGTTCTTGTAGTCGCCCGTCTTGGCGTCGAGCACCACGACCGAGTCCGTGAAGAGGTTGTCGCCCTCGCGTGCCCCTGAAGCGAAGTCGGGAGCCGGATTGCCTCCGGGCACGTACAGCAGGCCGTTCTTGATGTCGAGGGTGTACGAGGTCCAGGTTCCGCCGCCGCTGATGGGGATGCCTTGCGCGTTGTTCCAGGTCTTCGTGTCGAGCGGCGACTTGCCCTCAGGGCCTCGGACGATGTCCCCGTCGGTCTTGGGGACCAGAAAGAACTGCCAGACGATCTTGCCGGTCTTTCCGTCGAGGGCGTAGACCTTGCCCTTGCCACCCTTGTAGTCTCCGCCGGCATTGCCGACGTAGACGAGGCCATCCCACGCGATCGGCGCCGACGGCACGGATTCGCCCCGCTTCGGGTCGGCGATGGTCGTCTCCCACGCCTGCTTGCCGGTCTTGAAATCGAAGGCCAGCACCCGGCCGTCCTGGGTGCCGCGAAACAGCATGCCGTCCATGTAAGCGGCGCCGCGGTTGGCTGGCAGGAGACCGCCGGGATAGCTCAGGCGCGTGCGCCAGTTTTCGGTGCATGTGGCCGGGTTGATGGAGAAGATGTCGAACTCGGTCGTGCCGATCAGAGCGTTGTTCACCATGATCAGACCGGACTCGAAGGCGGTGAAGATGTCCAGGTCGTAGGTGCACTGAACCTTCAGGTTCCCCACGTTTTTCGTGTTGATCTCGCCGAGCGGCGAGTAGCGCTGCGATGACGGTGTCCGGTTGTAGCTTGGCCAGTCTCCAGCCGCCGCGTTCGGCCATGCCGCGTCGGCGAGAGGCGGGGAGGGTGCCGCGGCGACGGGTGCCTTGTACGCGGGATTCGATTCGAGGGTCAGCGTGCCCGTCGGCGCGGACAGCGATTTGAGAAAGTTCAGCCCCATGCCCCCATAGGTCGTCATCTGCACCGGAAAAGCGACGTAGAGAGCCCCCGCGATGGCCGCTCCTGCCACGGCCAGCACGCCGACGGTGATGAGGATCTTTTTCATGCTTCTACCCCGTTTGTGTGGGACGGAAAGACGATGTGGAACCTGGACAGGGACGCGAACCGGCGGCGCGAGAGAAAGTCGGAATCGAGGTCCAGGGTTTGAAGACCAGGCACTGGCGCGAACGCTCCAGGCCCGAATTCTCAAGGGAAGGCATCAAACGAGGTATCCCGGCGAGCACTTAGGTTCACGTACGTGGCGGGCCGCCAAGTAACACCCGAAAGAGCTACCGCAGTCGCGTCTCGCGGTTGTGGAGCAACCAGGCACCAATGCCGAGCACGGGGTCGAGAATGGCAAATGCTCCCAACGTATGAGGAAATATTCCAGCGATCGCCAAGGGCACGAGGACCAGAGGAAGCAAGAGCGTCTGCACCGCGCCCGGCCAGACAATGAGCAATGCCCCCGCCGCCAGGTAAACATGGCCATTCATCACCTTGTACTTCGACGCCATGGATAGGTTGGCTGGCTGCGCGAGAAGATCACTCATGAACGACATATCGTGCCCCTTGGTTGATTTCGCTGGTGCCAATGCCGATTCACACCCGATCGCCTTCGGTGCGCGCCGGCTTCCGCTCGACGCATCTCGGACATCCTCCACATGTCCAGCGGGCTGCGCATCAATGCATTCACGTGTGCGGAGACCCGGCAACCCTGCCGACTTCGGAGTCGGGTCTGCAACTTTCTTCAGGTGGCGGTGGCTGGCAGCAGTCGCTCTTGCGGGCCTGCTGGCCGGATGTTCCCTGCCGTCGCTCGAGGGGCGCAGCCAGTCGAAGGCGCTGCCAGCAGCCGAAGCGCGCGATACGCGGCTTGGCCGGGCGGTCGGCGTCGTCACGGCGCAGCATCCGGGACTGACGGGCATCCATTCGCTGGAAGACCCGCGCGAAGCATTCGCGGCGCGGGTGCAACTGGCGCAGCATGCCGAGCGCACATTGGATGTGCAGTACTACATCTGGCGCAACGACACCACCGGCCATCTGTTGCTGGAGGCGTTGCACTCGGCCGCCGATCGAGGGGTACGCGTACGCTTGCTGCTGGACGACCACGGCCATGCGGGGCTCGACGAAGAGTTGGCTTCTCTGGACGCGCATCCCAATGTGGAAGTGCGTCTGTTCAATCCATTCCTGTTTCGTCCGTTCAAGCCTCTGGGCTTCCTGACCGACTTCTCGCGCGCGAACCGGCGGATGCACAACAAGAGCCTTACGGCTGACAGCGTGATCACCATCGTGGGCGGCCGCAACGTCGGCGACGAGTACTTCGGCGCCACCGACGGCGTACTGTTTGCCGACCTCGACGTGTTGGCGATGGGGCCGGCGGTCGAGCAAGTCTCGAGCGCCTTCGATGCCTATTGGGCCAGCGCATCGGCATATCCGATCGCTTCGCTGGTGACGCCGCCCTCCGCTGAAGCCCTGACCGCCTTCCGGCACCGGACTGCTTTGGTCGAGCGGTCCGAGTTTGCTGCCTCCTACAAGCAGGCGGTGCGTGATTTGCCTTTCTATGAAAGCCTGATCCGGAAAGACTATTCACTCGTCTGGGCCCCTGCGCATCTGCTAGTCGACGACCCGTCCAAGGGTCTGGCGCTGGCCGAACCGGAGCAATTGCTGTTGCATCACATGACGGAGGCCGTCGGGGTGCCAATGCGCACCCTCGATCTGGTGTCGCCGTACTTCGTGCCTACCGATGCCGGCACTGACTACTTCGTCGGCCTGGCCGTCCGCGGTGTGCGGGTGCGCATCCTCACCAATTCGCTGGCCGCTACCGACGTTCTGGCGGTGCATTCGGGTTACGCACGCCATCGGCAGCGGCTGTTGGCGGCAGGTGTCGTGTTGTACGAACTCAAGCCTGACCCGACGGATCGAGTCGTCAAGGCAGCGCCGAGGGAGGATAGTCGGCGCATGCCCGGCAGTTCGGGCAGTTCCGGCTCCAGCCTGCACGCCAAGACTTTCGGTGTGGATACGGAACGTGTCTTCGTCGGCTCGTTCAACTTCGATCCGCGCTCGGCCCGGCTGAACACCGAATTGGGCCTCATCATCGACAGCCCGGAGTTGGCGGCTGCCATGGCGCAAGTCTTCGAAGTACGCGTTCCGCGCAGCAGCTGGGAGGTGCGCCTGGATCCCGAGAGCGGGGCACTGCGGTGGGTCGACGGCATTCGCCAACCCTTGTCCGTCGAGCCCATGTCGAGTTGGTGGCAGCGTGCTGCCGTGCGCCTGCTTGAACTGCTGCCGATCGACTGGATGCTTTGAACTGCTATTCCGCCACGATACCTGCCGTCTTGATGATCTGGCCCCAACGATGGAGCTCCGACAGCTGAAAGCGAGCCAGTTCGTCGGGCGTGGACAGTGCGACTTCCATTCCGGCCTGATCGGCCGCGTTCCGTACGGCCGGCGTTTTCATGGCGCCTTGCATCAGGGCATTCAATCGAATGACGACAGGCGCTGGCGTGCCCGCAGGCGCGTAGACCGCGTTCCAATAGCCGAACTCGTAGCTCCGCAGCGACTCGGCAATGGCGGGAACGCCCTGCACCAAGGGCAGGCGCTGTTGGCTGGTCACTCCGAGGGCGCGCAGTTTGCCTGCCTTGACCTGCGGCAAGGTCGTGGCGATGTCCGCGATCATCAGGTCAGTCTGGCCGGCGACAAGGTCCATCACTGCCGGCGGGTTGGCCTTGTACGGCACATAGTTGAACCGGGTCCCCGTCATCTGCTGGAACAGTTCGGTGGCCACTTGCGCGGAGGAACTGCCGGAACCGTAGTTGAGCTTGCCAGGATCGGACTTCGCCAGCGCGATCAACTCCGCCACGCTGTTTGCCTTGACCTTCGGATTCACCACGAGCAGCTGATAGCCCTTGGTTAGCAACGATACCGGTGCAAAGTCCTTGATGGGGTCGTAGGACAGCTTCTTCTGGAGATGGGGGTTGGCGGACTGGGTCGTGTTCGTCGTCATGAAAACGGTGTAGCCATCCGGCTGAGCACGCGCTGCGAACTGGGCCGCGATGCCGCCGAAAGCGCCTGCCCGGTTGTCGACGATGACGGCCTGGCCGGTCTCCTTGGTCACTTCGAGGGCGACAGCCCGTGCGAGAGCGTCGGTGGCGCTTCCGGGGCTGGAACCCACGACGATGGTGATGGGCCGCGCAGGAAATTCCTGGGCGGCAGCACCGCCGCACAGCGAAAAGATAGTGGTCAGCACGAGCAGAGATCGCCGATTCATGATTTGTCCTTGATAGTTATGGGGAGCTTCGAACTTCGGTGACGGCGCGAGGTCAGTGGAGCAAATTCCACTTCGACATCAGCGCGTGGAGCTGCTGATGCTGGCCGTCGGTCAAAGGCCAGGCAGAGGGCGCTCGCGTCGCGCCGCAATCGTTGCCCATCATCTGCAGCGCAGTTTTCACCACGGTCACGTTGGTCCCGTTGTTTTCCTGGGCGCGAAGGTCTTCGAACGGCAACATCTCGCCGATCAGCCGCATGGCCTGCGCGTAGCCGGCTGCCTCCAGTGCGTCGTAGATGGCCACCGAGCGCTCCGGCAACACGTTGATGAGGCCCGACGTGAAGCCGCGAGCGCCCACCGCATAGAAGGGTGGCGCCCAGACTTCGGCGAGACCGCCAACCCAGGCCAGTCCCCGGTCGGCGGTGCGACGCATGGCTTCGGCGAGCACCAGTGGCGTCGGTGACGCCCACTTCACGCCGATGATCTCCGGAATGCGACACAGCTCTTCGATGGCGGCGAGGCCGATGTTGTCGTTCCGGAGATAGAGCACCATGGGCAGCCCATCGGCGGCCTCGGCAATCTTCCGGAGGTATGTCACCACGCCCCGCGGCGCCACGAAGGGATCGGGCGGCTGATGGACCATCAAGGCGTCGGCGCCGGCCTTGCGCGAGGCGCGCGCCAGTGCACAGGCTTCGTGGACGCTGCGGCCCACGCCGGCCAGTAGGGGCGCGCGTCCGGCGACGTACTCGGCCGCCGCATTCACCAGCAGCTCGGCCTCCTGAGCCTGCAGGCCGTAGAACTCACTCGTGTTGCCATTGGCCACCAGCACGTGGACCCCCGCCTTGAGCGCGCGATCCACCACCGTCTTGAGTGGCGCCACCGACACGTTGTCGTTTGCGTCGAAGGGCGACACGAGGATGCCCGAGATGCCGTTGAGTGCCGCGCGCAACTCGGTGCCATGGAAAGAACTCATCTTGTTGTCAGCGAATGAAGGTCGAGGAAGCGGCTACTCTAGAAGGCGCCTCGAAAGGCGTCCAATCCATATACCGGATCCTGCAATCCAAGAATTGAATCGTGTTCCAGCTCACCCAACTCCGCTGTTTTGTGGCCGTGGCCACCGAACTGCATTTCGGCCGTGCCGCGGCGTCCCTGAACATGACCCAGCCGCCCCTCACGCGGCAGATCCAGCTGCTGGAGCACGAAGTGGGAGTTCGCTTGCTCGAGCGTTCCGGTGGGAACGTGCGCCTGACACCGGCAGGCGCCGTGTTCCTGCACGAGGCAGAGGACATCCTGCGCCGCAGTCAGGCGGCCACGCTGGCCGCGCGCCGCGCCATGCGTGCCGATGCCGGGAGCGTCACGATGGGCTTCATTCCTGCTGCAAGCTTCACCCTGCTTCCGCAGTTGCTGGCTGCGGTTCATGCGCAACTGCCGGACGTGCAGGTCGTGCTCCGCGAGATGCAGACTGTCGAACAGGTCGAGGCGATCGGCACTGATCGCATCGAACTGGGCATCGTGCGGCCGTTCGCCCCGCGCAGCTTTACCGAATCGGTCGCGATCTTTCGCGAACCCTTCGTGCTCGCGATGCCGGCCGAACACCGGCTGGCCGATCAAGCCTCCATACCGTTGTCCGCGCTGGAAGGGGAAGCTTTCATCGAGTTCTGCCCCTCGGAGTCGCGCTACCTCTACGAGTTGGTCGCAGGACGCTTGCGAGCCGAGGGTGTCGCACCGGAAACGGTTCAGACCCTGAGTCACACGCACTCGATACTTTCGCTCGTGGATGCGGGAGTTGGGGTGGCGCTCGTGCCCCGTTCTGCGCAAAGACTGCGCTACGCCGGGGTGGAATTCAGATCGCTGCGGGATGCCGACAGCTTCGATGTCGAACTTCACCTGGTCTGGCGCCGCGGTGGTCGGCGAGGCGTCTTGGACACCCTGCGCAATCTGATTCAACAGGCCTATCCAATGCCAACCAGGCAGTAGCCCGGGAGGAATCAGAAGGCCATCGGCGATACGCCGACCAACCAGGCATGCCCCCAGAAGATGAAGACGACATACGCGGTCAGCCCCACGGCGAGAGCGATCAGGTCGTTGAGGGCGCCGGGCGGAGCGCCCGGCACCTTGTGCTGCACGGCGCGGTGCTTGACCGAAATGCGGTCAGCCACCGCCCAGATGAGAAAGCCGCCGAACAGGAGCACGTCGGCAAGCGTACCGTTGGCCAACAAATGCGATGCTGCCCACAGCTTGACCGCAAGCAGCATCGGATGCCTGGCCGTTCGTTGGATGCGTCCGGGCAGATAGGCTGCGAACAGCAGCGGAAACACGGGCAGCATCAGCAGGAGTGCGACATGGCGCATCGCCGGTGGCGGCGTGTACAGCACGACGGGCGTTTGTCGGGCCAGGCCGTAGCCATAGATGAGCAGCATCAGACCGACCAATGAGGCAAGGGCGTACATGCCTTTCCACACTCTCTCGCCGAGGCGTGCGACCTGGGCATCTCGCCAGGCAGGTGCGACGATGGATACCGAGTGAATGCCAAGAAACAGAATGAGACCCAGGACAAGAAGGGACATGAGAACTTCAGCGCGCCCGAATCACGTCCGACACGTTGCCGTTCTCGTTCACGGTGCAGTTGATCAACGGCTGTCCCGCGCCAATGCTGAGACTGACGACATAGATGCCATCGATCATGGTGCTCGCGTCGTTGATCGGCTTCACGTTTTCCTTTGGCACCTTGAACTCGCGGGAGACGGAGTCGACGCAACTGTTGCGCGCCACCAGTGGCGACGAGAAGCCGGCAAACGCCGCCGGCGGCTGGTAGTTGGCGCAACCACTGGCAATGGCACAAAAGGCAGCGATGGCCGCTGCGGAATGACTGCGACTTGGCATAGGGACTCCTTCGGCTCCGACCAGCTCGAGGATCAGGAACAGGTCGTAGGGCATCACGGCCGAACCTAGCCAGATGACGGTCGCGCGCGGGGTCCGGTGCTCGGCATTCTGAAACTCGCGCTTCGGGCGGACTATCCCGGCGGCTACTTAGTCCACGTACGTGGACTGAGGATCGGGCAGATCTAGTCGGCGCGGGTCGGCACGTCGGGCAATTGAGACTCGCGCTGCGAGCCCGACGTCGCGAGAATTCTGAGCCGGCCTGCGCGGTGCATGTCGATCAAGTCCGAGATCGACGAGATGCCGGCGGGAACCGTGCCGCCGATGAGGTCGATCGACATCGGGGCGAATCCCCTGTAAGCCACCTGAGTCATGTCGATGCCGATCGCCTTGGAAATGAGTACGCCCAGGAAATGAGGGAGACTTCCAGCCGCAGGCGATCCATAGAATGCTTGCGACGGGTGGGATTTCAGCCAGGCGACAAAGTCAGGAAACGACTGCGCGGGGTGGTTCGCAGCAACCGCAAACGCAAAGCGATAACTGGCGATCTGCGAAATGGGGGAAAAGTCATGCATCGCGTCGTATTGCACGTCCCTGAAGGTCATCGGCGCCAGCACCGGCACTGCGATGGGAAGCATTGCCACGGTCGCCCCGTCGGGTGCCGCGTTTTTCAGAGCCAGTGCGCCAACGCGCCCTCCCGCCCCTGGCCTTTCCTCTACGAACACCGGCCGCTTGAGCGGCTCTCTCATTCGCTCGGCCAGGTACAGCGCGACGTTCCTTGCCGAGCCGCCCTCGAAGACGCATACAACCTCTTCTTCTGAAGTCATGCACGAGGACAGGCCGGATTATCCGTTCCGAAGGGCGATGACGGAGCAGATCGCTTCGGTCACGGCGCACGCTTCGCTCCAGGAAATGCTGAGCTTCGAGCGCCTGCTGTCGGATCTGTCGGCCGCATTCATCGCCATTCCTATTCAGGACATCGATCACGCCATCGAGCAGGGCCTCGCACGGATCGTGTCGGCGTTGGGCATCGATCGTTCCACGCTGAGCCGTGTCTTCCCCCTGACTGGCCGCGCCGAGGTCACCCACTCTTTCGCCGTAGAGGGGGTGGATCCAGTGCCCAAACGACTGCTCCCCGCGCGGGATTCGAATCCGTGGGCCCTCGCGAAAGCGACTGCCAACGAACCGATCGTTTTTGCCAGTCTGGATGAGCTTCCGCCGGAGGCGAGCCTCGACAAGGAGAACTGGCGCAAGATCGGACTGAAGTCCCACGTCATGATGCCCATCGTCGTCGCAGGGCAATTGCACGGCAGTCTCAACTTCGGCTGCGTCCGCAGCGAGCGCAGTTGGCCGGACGATCTTGTCGCTCGCATGCGTCTGCTGGCGGAGATTTTCGGCAGTGCCCTGGCACGCAAGCGCGCGCAGGAAGAACTCGATCTGGCGGTCGGCTTCGAGCGGCTCGCGAGCAACATTCTCGCGTCGCTCGTCCTGTCGAGGCCCGGCGAAGAGAATCGGGCGATCGCGATGGGTCTACGGCAGATCGGCGAGTTCGTGGGCGCCGAGCGGGTGGCGCTCTGGCACAGCGGGGTCGGCGTGCCCTTCGGTGTGACGCAGCAGTGGAACGCGGACGGCTTTTCCGGACCGGCTGCGGAAGGCAAGTCCGTCGATTTGCCTTGGATCTATGGATTGGTCGAGCGCGGCAGCGTCGTGCGAATCAGTCACCTCGCGGATCTTCCGCCGGAGGCACAGGCCGACGCTGCCACGCTGCGACAGATCGGCGTGCGTTCCCTCCTCGCGGTGCCTATCACGGTGCAGGGCAGCAACGCTGGGGCACTCACCCTGGCGAGCATCGAGCGGGAACACGAATGGCCCGCGGCGGTGACGCCCGGTGTGAGCCTGCTTGCCGAAGTGTTCGCCAATCTGCATGCGCGCGAGGCCGCGGAGCGCCGCAAGCTGGCGGCCGAGGTCGAGGCCGCGCACTGGCGTGAGCGGCTGGCGCACCTCGTGCGTGTTCACACGGCGGGCGAGATGTCCGTGGCGCTGGCGCACGAGATCACCCAGCCGCTCGGCGCGATCGAGAACTACGCGCTGGCTGCGCGTCGGCGGGCCGCCGAAGCCGTGCCCGACATGTCCCGCCTGGTCGACCTGCTCGACAAGGTGATCGGGCAAGCCACGCGGGCGGGCGACGTGGTGACACGCATGCGCGGCATGGTTCAGCGGCATGAGCTGGAGCCGAAGCTGATCGACATCGAGCGCGCGGTGGCCGAGTGCGTGGGCATGGTGAAGATGGATTGCGAGCTGCGCGACATCCACATCAGACTGGCGCCGGAAGACTCCTTCCCGGCGGTGGTGGTCGACGAGATCCATTTGCAGCAGGTCATCCTGAACCTGTTGCGAAATGCAATGCAGGCGATCGAGGGCGCGCCACCGGGTGGCGCCCGCGAGATCACCGTCACCCTCCGCGTGAAGGATCACGAAGAGGTCGTGGTCGAAGTCTCGGATCGCGGCACCGGTATCGCTGAAGGCGACCTGGAGCGGATTTTCGAGTCGTTCTATTCGACCAAGTCCGATGGCCTGGGCGTCGGACTGGCGATCTGCCGCAAGCTGATCGAGGCGCACGGAGGCAAGCTGTGGGCGTCGCATCGCGACGGCGGTGGCGCGATATTCAGTTTCACACTCCCGACCGCTACTTCGGTAGACTGACACGATGGCAGAGCCGACCGTATTCATCATCGATGACGACGAGGCCTATCGCGACTCCGTCCGGGAGTTGGTGAGTTCCGTTGGCCTCGCGACCGAGGCGTACTGCTCGGCGGTCGACTTTCTGGCCACTTTCGACGCGACGCGCCCCGGTTGCCTGGTGCTGGACGTGCGCATGGCGCGGATGAGCGGCCTGGCGCTGCAGGAGCGTCTCGCGGCGATGGGCGCGCGCATTCCCATCGTCTTCATCAGCGGCCACGGCGACATCGCGATGGCGGTCAAGGCCGTCAAGGACGGGGCTGTCGATTTCGTCCAGAAGCCTTACCGGGAACAGCAGCTGCTGGATGCCATCGACGAGGCCTTGCGCCGCGACGCGACCATGCGCAATCGCCCGGCCACCGAGGGGGGCAAGCGCCTAGACAAGGAGATCGCTGCGTTGACGCTGCGCGAGCGCGAAGTGATGCAACTGGCGCTCAAGGGCTTGCCGAGCAAGGTCATTGCCAAGGACCTGGACATCAGCTATCGCACCGTGGAGCAGCACCGAAGCCGGCTGCTCGAGAAGCTGGGCGTGAGTTCGATCACGGAGTTGATGCGGCTTCATTCCGAGCGATCGCCCGACTAGCCGGGTCCGGCGCAGCCGACCACGTACGTGGGGGTACGTGGCAGCCCGGCTGGATTTGCCGAAGAGCCGCTTCCACAATGATTGCGCCAAGCCATCGCGCAAGTACGGAACTGGCGCAAGGCAGCGTCCCGATGCCCTGGAAGACACTTTCATGGCAGAGAGGCCCTTCAATCTGTTCACCTTGGGGAAACGCAATGACCAGACTTCTCGCAGCCATGATCGCCGGCCTGTTCGCCGCCGGCGCCTACGCGCAAAACCCGCCGGGTACGACGTCGCAGGAACAGATGATCACCAACAGCAAGCCGCAGCAGCGCGCGCAAGACAAGGCCAATGCACGCCCGCAGGACAAGGTGAAGAAGCCGACCGGCGACTGGGCGAAGTCGCCCGAGAACGATGCCATCGGGACCGGCAAGGCCGCCGCCGCCGGTCAGGCACGTGTAGAGACGCGGGACGACAAGCATCCCAACAGGAAGCAATCGAAGCAGGGCGGCACACCGGACATGCCCGGCGCCAAGTAAGCCAGGCCGAAGCCCGGTTCGTGCCGCCAGACACGGACCGGCGACGCATCGGGCCGGTTCATGCACGGCACTGGATCCATGGCTCCAACAACTCGGTACACAACCATGAAGCACCTGCCTGATCTATGGAATAGAGTCGCCGCAGTCGCCTTGATCGTGTTGGCCGCGGGCTGCGCCACCACCGACACGCTCAACAACGACAACCTGGCCATTGCTGCCGGCTTCAAGGTCATCACGCCCAAGAACCCGGGGCAGCAGGCAATCCTCGCCAAGCTTCCGAAGGACAAGGTCAGCCCCGTCAAATACCAGGGCTCCACCTACTACGTCCTGCCCGACTCGATGAACAACCTGGCCTACGTGGGCGGTCCGCCGCAATACCAGGACTACCAGCGGATGCGCGTTGCCAAGCAATTGAGCAACAACAACCTCGAGGCGGCCCAGATGAACGAGATGGATGCCATGGACTGGGGCGGCTGGGGCGGCTGGGGCGGTCCCGCATTCATCGGATTCCGTCGGTAGCAACGAGGCGGCGAGGAGCCGCTGAAGGAGATCTCAGTGAAGTGTAGATTTCAGCTCCTCGCCCAGGCGTTGCTGTTTGCCGCGAGCGTGACATTCGTGATCGGGGCGCATGCCCAGGCCACCCCAGCCAAGGCTTCCGCGCCCAAGAGCAAGGCAGCCAGCGCTGCACCGCAGTTGGAAGCCAAGGTGATGGAATTGCTGCGAGCGATGAGCGGCGCCCTCACCGCATCGTCGTCGATGGCTTTCACGGCCGTCGCGACGTATGAAAGCCCCTCCACCGTCGGGCCGCCGTTGGCCTTCACGACGACCTCCGAAGTCCTGATGCAGCGGCCGAACAAGCTGCGCGTGATCACGAGCGGCGACGGCGGGGCTTCGGAGTATTTCTTCGACGGCAAGACGCTCACCGCCTTCGCACCCTCCGAGAACCTTGTTGCGGTGGCGCCCGCGCCGCCCACCATCGATGCCATGCTTGAAATGGCGTTCAAGGACGCCGCGATCTATTTTCCCTTCGCCGATTTGTTGGGTGCCGACCCGTTCAGGAACATCGCGGAGGGCCTGACGAAGGCCTTTTACGTCGGCCCGTCCACCTCGGTCGGCGGAACGACGACCGACGTGGTCGCGGTGGTCAGCGACGAACTGTTCATGCAGATCTGGATCGGTGCCGAGGACAAGCTGCCGCGCAGGCTGCGTGCGACCTACCGCGGCGACCCGCTTCTGTTGCGCCACCAGGTGGATCTGTCGAACTGGAAGCTCGACCCCGTCGTGGCCGCGGAGGCTTTCGCATCGGTCAACGCGGCCAACGCGAGAAGGATCCCGTTCGCTGCGCCGCGGGTGCCCCCCGCCACCGGCAAGGCAAGGAGTGGCAAGCCGAGAAATGCGCCATGAGGCATGCGCGAGGACTGTCGAAATGAAACCGATGAAACCCATCCTTCCTTTGCTCGCCGCGGTACTTCTGACCACGGGATTCCACACGTCCGCCTCGGCCTGGGCGCGGGCGAATGCCTGGGGCGGCCGCACGGCGGGCGGCTTCGGCGGATTCACCCACGACAACGCGTTCGGCGGAAGCACCACGCACAGTTGGTACGGCGGAACCAGTCACACCAACCGCTACGGGGGAACCACCACGGGCGCCTACGGCATGGGGGCCGTACACACCACGGCCGGCGGCTTCACCACTTACCACCCACCGGCCTACGGGTACGGAGGCTACGCGCCTTATTACCGGCCAGTGGCCGTGCCGTACTACCACCCAGGCTGCTACTACGACTGCGGCGCTGCCGTCGCTGCGGGCGCCGCCGTCGGCCTGGCGGCAGGCGCGGTGGCGGGTGCTGCGGTGGCTCGGGCCAACACGATTCCCGCCTACCCGCTGGGCGCCAGCTTCGCCGCGCTTCCGACAGGCGCGGTCTATGTCGATCGCGCCGGCGTCACCTACTACCAGGTCGGCAACTCCTGGTTCAGGCCCTCGTTCGGCGCCAACGGCGTGTACTACAGCGTCGTGCCGGCGCCTTGAACTCGTACTGTTCGATCCCACACTCGCACGAGTCCCAATGATTTTCTTTCGCACCTGCGCACCACCACATCCTGAGGCCGACAAGCCATGCGCACGTCAAGATACTCGCGCACCCTGATGAAGAATGCCGGCGGCCTGGCCGTGGTTCTCGCGTGCTCTTCGGCCGCGGCGCAGGGCATCCCGGCGGCCGACGCATGGCAGTTCGAGTTCATTCCCTATCTCTGGGCTCCCGGCATTTCCTCGGACCTCCGGCTCGGTCCCTTGCCCGGAAGCACCTCCAGAGTGAGCTCCACGAGCGTCCTGAGCGCACTCGATTTCGGCGCGATGGGGACGCTCGAAGCACGCAAGGGCCCCTGGGGTGCGCTGCTCGACATGCAGTACGTGAAGCTCGGCGTGTCCCGTGAGGGGATCTTCGGCGTCCCCGTGGGCCTGAACGTCGACTATGAACAGCAGATCTACACCCTGGCCGGCCTCTATCGGGTCTTCGACGGTCCCGTCGCGGTCGATGTCCTGGCGGGCGGGCGCTACGTGAACGCCAAGACCGACGTGGATTTCGCGCCGAACCTGCCGGGGCCGGGACGTCACGAATCCGTGGGCTGGTGGAACGGCATCGTCGGTGCACGCGTGATCGCGCCCATCAACGAGAAGTGGTCGCTGATGGGCTACCTCGATGCGGGTTGGGGGGAACATTCGACGTCGAGCTGGGAAGCCATCGCCGGCGCCAGCTACCAGTACTCGCCGACCATCTCGTTCAAGTTCGGCTATCGCTACCTGAGCTTCGAGCGGGACGAGGGGCTCCTGAGCAAGGTTGCACTCGGCGGCCTGTTTGCGGGCGTCGGATTCAAGTTCTGATCGCACCGGCGCACGGACATGAAAGACGGTCCCCAATGGCTCCGAACGTGAACCCCGAAACCGGCGCGCCGCCGCCGAAGACATCCAGCGAGCTGGCGCAGCTCAACACCGACCTGGCCGTCGACCGGACCGTCATGGCCGCGGACCGGTCGCTCATGGCCTGGGTGAGGACGGCGCTGTCCATGATCAGCTTCGGCTTCACGATCTACAAGATCATCGAGGGCTTGCAGCACGAAGCCGCCCACACCATCAAGGCCGAGATGCCACGCGACGTGGGCCTGTTCCTCACCGGCCTGGGCACCGTGGCGATGGTGATGGGGACGATCGAGTACTGGCTGCGGCTCAAGCACCTGCGAGAGAACAAGAAGATGCGCACGCTGCAGCCTTCGCTCGTCATGGCGCTGATCATGTCTGTGGCCGGGCTGTTCATCTTCGTCGGCATCGCCTTCAAACTGCTGTGAGGCAACCATGCTTGACGTGATGCTGGATATCTGGACCCGCATCTGGGACGACATCACGAGCGGCCGGCACGCGCCGCTGGCTTTCCGTTTCATTCTCCAGCCGGCGGTCGCCGCCTTCTTCGCTTTCAGGGCCGGCAGGCAGGACGCGCGAGACGGGCGGCCGCCCTACATGTCGGCGCTCGTGCGGGATCGCGGGCAACGCAAGGCCCTGCTGCGCGAAGGCTGGCAGCACATCGGGAAGGTTTTCATCGTGGCGATCGTCATGGATGCCGTCTACCAGTTCATCTCGGTGCGCTGGTTCTACCCGGGCGAGGCCGTGATGGTCGCGGTGGTCCTGGCGGTCCTGCCTTACCTGGTGTTTCGCAGCCTCGTGAATCGCATCCTGCATCGACGGGGACCGCACCCCTGAGCCACATACCCCAGGGCCATTTCAGAGGTGACCTGGCACCTCGCCAACGTTGAGGAAGAACCATGACGACGACGAAAAAGCCCAACATCCTGATTCTTTGGGGTGATGACATTGGCTTCTGGAACATCAGCCACAACAGCCGGGGCATGATGGGCTATCGGACGCCAAACATCGACCGCATCGCGGAAGAAGGGGTCACCTTCACCGACTACTACTCGCAGCAGAGTTGTACCGCGGGCCGTGCCTGCTTCATCACCGGCCAGAACCCGATCCGCACCGGCCTGACCAAGGTCGGCATGCCCGGCGCCACGGTCGGCCTGCAGAAGGAAGACCCGACCATCGCCGAACTGCTCAAGCCGCTCGGCTACGCCACGGGCCAATTCGGCAAGAACCACCTGGGCGACCGCGACGAATTTCTGCCCACTGTGCACGGCTTCGACGAATTCTTCGGCAATCTCTATCACCTGAACGCCGAGGAGGAGCCCGAGCTTCCCGACTATCCCAAGGATCCGGAGTTCAAGAAGCAATTCGGCCCGCGCGGCGTGTTGCACTGCCTGTCCGACGGCAAGGGCGGACAGACCATCAAGGACACAGGTCCCTTGACGAAGAAGCGGATGGAGACCATCGACGAGGAAATCACCGACGCCGCCATCGGCTGGATGGAGAAGCAGGCGAAGGCGGACCAGCCCTTCTTCCTCTGGTACAACTCGACGGCGATGCACTTCCGCACCCACGTCGCGGAGAAGAACCTCGGCAAGAGCGGACAGGACCCCTACAGCGATCGCATGGTCGTCCACGACGAGCAGATCGGCCAGATACTCGCCAAGCTCGACGAGTTGGGCATCGCCGACAACACCATCGTCATGTACTCCACCGACAACGGTCCGGAGAACGACACTTGGCCGGATGGCGCGAGCACCCCGTTCCGCGGCCAGAAGGACTCCAACTGGGAAGGCGGCTGGCGGGTGCCGTGCTTCATGCGCTGGCCCGGCAAGATCAAGGCCGGCTCGGTGTTGAATGGCATCGTGTCGCACATCGACATGTTCCCGACCTTGCTCGCGGCTGCCGGCAATGAGGATGTGACAAAGCAGCTCCTCGATGGCTGCAAGGTGGGCGACAAGAAGTTCAAGGTCCACCTCGACGGCTACAACCAGATCCCCTACCTGAGCGGTGCGGCGAAGGAGAGCCCGAGAAACGCCATCGTGTACTTCAGTGATGACGGCGAGGTGATCGCGGTGCGTGTTGGCGACTACAAGTTCCATCTGGCGGTGCAACGCGCCAACACGATGAGACAGTGGGCCGAGCCCTTCGTGAAGCTTCGGCTGCCGTACATCCTGAACCTGCGTCGCGACCCGTTCGAGCGGGCCGAATACAACTCGAACACCTACCTGGACTGGATGGTCGACCACGTGCCGCAGATGTACCAGATGCAGGCGGTGATCGCCGCGCAGATCGCGGACTTTGCCAAGTTCCCGCCGCGCCAGAAGCCCGCATCGTTCAATCTGGACGCGGTGCTGGCGCAGGTGGCGGGTCACGGTAACGGCTGATCTCGACGAGGTGCGCAAGGCTGGCGGGGCAGTGTCCAGGGCCTTGCTCGACCACCGCGCGGCCATGTTGACAGACCACGAAGCACACGGTTCGGGCGCCGCCCGGGTGGCGCAGGAGGTGAGCGCCTTTTACGAACGTCATCCCTACCCGCCACCGGTCGACGATCTGGAGAGCTACCGAAAATCGTGGAGTGAGGATCGGCGTCGCGCCGAGGCCTGCCTGTTCTGGCCGGATGAACCCTACCGGCAAGACCGGAGCATCCTGGTTGCGGGATGCGGCACGTCGCAAGCCGCCAAGCACGCGATGCGCTGGCCTCGCGCGAAGGTGGTGGGCATCGATGTCAGCGTGACGAGCATCGAGAAGACCGAAGCGCTCAGGCGCAAGCATGGACTCGACAACCTCGAACTCCATCGTCTGCCGGTGGAGCGCGTAGCTGAACTGGGGCGCACGTTCGAGCACGTCGTCTGCACGGGCGTGCTGCACCACATGACGGATCCTGATGCCGGGTTGCGAGCGCTGCACGATGTGCTCGAGCCCGGCGGCGCCATGCACCTGATGGTCTATGCACCCTATGGCCGCGCGGGGGTGTATCTGTTGCAGGACTACTGCCGCCGCATCGGCATCGGTACGACGGCCGACGAGATCAAGGCACTCACCGCGAGTCTTCGGGCGCTGCCGCCGGATCACCCGCTGATGCCGCTGCTGCGCAGCGCGCCCGACTTCAAGAGCGAAGCGGGGATCGCTGACGCGCTGCTCCATCCCCAGGATCGGGCCTACGCGGTCCCGCAACTCCTCGATTTCCTTCGCGCGGGGGGCTTCGCCTTCGGACGCTGGATGGAACAGGCGACTTACCTGCCGCAATGCGGAGGGCTGGCATCCTCCGCGCACCATCCGCTTCTGGACCGGCTCCCGGTGGAACAGCAGTACGCCGCCGTCGAGCTGTTCCGTGGATCGATGGTCCGGCACAGCCTCGTGGCTTACCGAGACGACGGACCGGATCGCGCACACGTCGACTTCGCGGGCGACGCATGGCTGGGCTATGTGCCGCTGCGTCGGCCGGACACGGTCATGGTCCAGGAACGTCTGCAGCCGGGCGCCGCGGCGGTGCTGATCAACAGGCACCACAGCTACACCGACCTGTACCTGCCGATCACCGCGCAGCAGAAGACGCTCGTCGACGCGATCGACGGCAAGCGCTCCATCGGCGAGATCGCGCCGGATCCCGCGCTTCGCCGTGTCGCGCGCGTCCTGTTCGAGGGCCTGTGGTGGTACGACCAAGTGGTGTTCGACCTTTCACGGGCACGTGCGGGGAGGTTGATGTGACAAACACTGATGCGCGCGCGGTGCGCAACGTGCGCAGCGACTACAACACGCCGGCAAAGGCTGCAGCCATCTCCTGCATGGCCGCGGTTCTGTTCGCGGGCCTGCCGGCGCGCGCAGAGATGAGCGCCGAAGAGCTCGCGAAGCTTGCACAGAATCCGGTGGGCAACATGGTCAGCTTGCCCTTCCAGAACAACACCAATCTCAACTACGGCCCGGAGAAGGGAACGCAGAACATCCTCAACATCCAGCCGGTGATCCCGATCTCCGTGAACAAGGACTGGAACATCATCACGCGCACGATATTGCCGGTCATCTCGATGCCATCCCTGGGCCCGGGCATCGACAGCACGAGTGGCGTCGGCGATATGGTGGTGACGGCGTTCCTTTCGCCGGCGAATCCCGGCAAGTGGATCTGGGGCGCGGGCCCGGTGATCCAACTGCCCACCAACAGCAATTCAGAACTGGGGAACAAGAACTGGGGCCTGGGCCCGTCCGCCGTGGTGCTGCACCTCGACCACGGCAGCCCGTGGGTCTACGGCGCACTGTTCAACAACATCTGGTCAGTGAGCAGCAGCGGGCAGGGCGGCTCGTACAACAACTTCCTGCTCCAGCCGTTCATCAACTACAACTTCCCGGGGGGGCTCTATCTCACCACCGCCCCGATCATCACCGCCGACTGGAAGGCCGACAGCAGCCAGCGATGGACCGTGCCCCTCGGCGGAGGCATCGGCAAGATCTTTCACCTGGGCAAGTTGCCGGTGAACACGCAGCTCTCGGCTTACTACAACGTGGTCAAGCCGGACAACGGCGCCAATTGGCAGATCCGGGTGCAGGTGCAGTTCATGTTCCCCAAGTGAAGCCGGGGCCCGACGGGCCCGCTCGGCTTCAAGACGAGGCTAACTAGCCCTTTCTCACCACCGAAGTGGCAATGGCCTGTGTGATGGTCATCTTCATCTGGTCCCCGACCTTGACGCCACTGAGCATCGACGGATCCTTCAGCTTCACTTCGGTGAAGTGACCGAACGGACCCCGGACCATCACGGTGCCCTTGGCTTGGTCGATCGCCCAGATGTTCGACAGTAGCGTTGTCTGCTTCATTGCTGCTCCGCCGGGAAGCTGTCCGACCTGGGCGCGGTCGACGGCGCTCGTTTGTGTCGCCACACGGATCCCGTCGCCCTTCTGGAAGTCGAGCGCCACGGACTGGATGTAGGTGGCGTCCACCATGTCGCCGACCTTGACCAGGTTCAGGTTCTTGACCCTCGCGTCGACCATCACCGCGAATTCATTCCCCTCTGGTCCCTTGAGGGTCACGATGCGGTTCTTCGGGTCGATCGCCGTGACCAGTGCGGAGATCTGGATCTCCTTCATGATCTCTCGGACGTCCAGCACCTTGGGATTGGCTGAAGGTGTGTTGGGCTGCGCCAGCGCCGGCACGGTGAACGTCAGGGCCGAAGCCAATGCCAGAAGTGCGTAGTGGGTCGCTTTCATTTCACGTTTCCTTTCACGTTCAGGTAGATCGGGTGGACGGAACGCGTTCGCCACGTGCGACTTCGACGAGATCGGACCTCCCGCGCAGTGATCGCTTGCACTCCGGTCGATGATTCTCACCATTGCCGCGCGTCACGCCATCCGCACGGCCACGCACGAACACGTACGTGCCGGGGCTCGGCCTTTCAAGCGGACTGAACCAGGCGGGGCCATTCCAGTGCCAGGGCCTGGCATTCGCGTATCGCCAGGTCCGCCGCCGGCGACAGGGTGCGGCCGCTCAGCCAGATGACGTGGATGTCCGCGAACAGCGCCGATTGCGCCGCAGCGATGGGCAATCGGCGCAAGTCCATGCCGAAGTCGCCAGTCAGTCCTTGAGGGAGCAGTGCCAGCAGGTCGCCCTCCAGTGCCAACCTGGACAGCGTGTGCAGATCGTCGCATTCGACCGCCAGTGGAAACGTCTCGATGTTGTCGAAGCCGAGCGTTTGCGCGACATGAAGAAGAAGGTCCGACCTGGCAGAGACCATTCCGATGCCATAGCGGCGCAGGTCCTCGGGCGTTGCCGTGCTCTGCTGCAGGAGTGGATGGTCGGGCCGGCCATAGAGCCCGCCGACAATCTTCATGAGCGGCACCATGTCCAGCCGGGTCTCGCGAACGATCAGGCGTGGATCTGCGACGAAGAAGTCGATCGCTTCGGCCTGCAGTAGCGCCAGCAGGCTTTCGACGTTGCCGTTGCGGACTCGCGCGATCACCTTCGGGGCCTTGCGGCGCATCTCGGCGAGTAGCCGTGGCACCAGGACAGCGGCCGGAATGGGCCCGACGCCGAAGCAGAGTTCGCCCAGTTCGCCCTGGCGCAGCAACTGGGCATCGCGTTCCAGGCACCGGCTGTCGAACATCAGACGTCGGGCCCGCTCGACGAGGGTACGGCCGGCCGGCGTCAGGGTGGCGCCCTGCGGCCCGCGTTCGAACAGACGCAAGCCGAAATGCTCTTCGAGCGACTGGATGCTTCGGCTGAAGGCGGCCTGGCTGAGATGCACCCGCTCAGCCGCGGCAACGAATCGGCCTTCGTCGGCCAGCGCGATCAGATGGCTCAGTTGCCGCAGATTCATCATGCGCTCCACGCAATGAATGCTTCTTCATTATGCATTGGACGTCTGCATGTCCTTTCGGCATTCTTCGAGGCTACGGCCCGGACAGCGGCCCCCAACAGACTATTCAGGAGACTTCCATGACGCCATTTCTCAAGGCGCCGCTCGCGGCGGCACTCATCCTCATGCTGGGCGCTTGCGGCCAGGGCGGTGGCGCAGCGTCGGGCGACGCGACGGCGCCGACCGTCGCGGCCAATGCGGTCTTCGAGGAGATCCTGCCGTTGAACGAGCGGCAAAGCTTCGAAGACGCGCAGCGTGGCTTCATCGCCCGCCCCGAAGGCAAGATCATGGGCGCCGATGGCAGCGTGCTGATCGACTTCGACGCGTTCAAGTTCGTCGATGGTTCCGCGCCGTCGACCGTCAACCCGAGCCTATGGCGCCATGCCCAGTTGAACGCGCAGATCGGGCTGTTCAAGGTCACCGATGGCATCTACCAGTTGCGTGGCTTCGACATCGGCAACATGACGCTCGTCGAAGGCAAGACCGGCTGGATCGTCATCGACACGCTGACCGCCAAGGAAACGGCGGCGGCCGCGCTGGCCTTCGCGCGGAAGCACCTGGGCAACAAGCCCGTCACCGCGGTGGTCTTCTCGCACAGCCACATGGACCATTTCGGCGGTGCGCTGGGCGTGATCTCTCCCGAGGAGGCCGCTGCGCGCAAGGTGCCCATCGTCGCTTCGGCCGGGTTCATGGAAGAGGCGACCAGCGAGAACGTGATGGTCGGCACGGCCATGGGGCGGCGCTCGAGCTACCAGTTCGGCAAGGACCTGGAGCGGTCGGCCAAGGGCCTGGTCGACACGGGCCTCGGCAAGGCGGTGGGCTACGGCACCTTCGGCATCCTGCCGCCGACCACCCTGGTCACCCAGCCGACCGAGGCGATGGAACTCGACGGGGTGCGCTTCGTGTTCCACAACGTGCCGGGCGCCGAGGCGCCGGCCGAGATGACCTTCTCGATCCCGGCTCTGAAGGCCTACGGGGGCGCCGAGAACCTCGCGCAGACCATGCACAACCTGCTGCCCGTTCGCGGCGCGAAGGTGCGCGATTCGCTGCGCTGGGCCGACTACATGCAGCAGGCGCTCGACCAGCTCGACGGGGCCGAGGTCTACTTCGGCCAGCACAACTGGCCGATCTGGGGGAACCAGCGCATCGTCGACTTCATCACCAAGCATCGTGACGTCTACAAGTACACGCACGACCAGACGGTGCGCCTGATCAACGCCGGCCTGACGCCGCGGGAAATCGCCGAGAAGGTGAAGCTGCCGAAATCGCTGCAGACTCACTTCGGGGCGCGGGGCTACTACGGCGACCTTCGCCACAACGTGAAGGCGGTCTACCAGTTCTACCTTGGCGCATACGACGGCAACCCCGCCAACCTCGATCCGCTGCCGCCGCAGGAATCGGCCAAGCGCTATGTCGCGCTGGCCGGCGGCGCCGACAACGTCATGAAGGCGGCGCAAGCAGCCTTCGACAAGGGCGACTATCGCTGGACGGCCGAACTGCTCAATCACGTGGTGTTCGCAGACAGCGGCAACAAGGCTGCAAAAGAGCTGCTGGCGCGCACCTACGAACAACTCGGCTACGTGGCCGAGGCTTCCACCTGGCGCAACAGCTACCTGAGCGCCGCGGCGGAGCTGCGCCAGGGACCGCCGAAGAAGGGCGTCGATCGCTCCGGCTTCGTCGACATGCTGACGCACACACCGGTGGAGCGCTTCCTCGACGCCATGGCGGCCGGTCTCGACGGCCCTGCCGCCGAGGGCAAGGACATGAAGATCAACCTGGTCTTCAGCGACACCAAGGAAAGCTTCCAGCTCTGGGTCGAGAACGCCGTGCTGCACCATCGCAAGGCCGCGCCGGCCTCCGATGCCAACGCGACGCTCACGCTGACCAAGCCGATCTTCGTCAAGATGATGGCCGGTACCGCGGGCGTGAAGGACACGCTGCTGTCCGATCAGCTGTCGATCGACGGCAGCAAGATCGACCTCGTGCGTTTCCTGTCGCTGATCGACAAGGCGCCGGGCACCTTCCAGATCGTCACCCGGTAGTCTTCCTGGCCATTGCCGGCGCAAACCGCTGCACCAGCAAGGGCCCGAGGATGGATGTGACCGTCCACGTACGTGCTCGATCGGGCCCGAGGCTGCCGGCGAATGCGCGTCGGACGAACAGGATGAATCGCCTACGTACGTGGTGCTGCGTGGCTGCCGGGATAGGCATATCGCGTGGTAGAGACCACCATTCACGGGGTCCAGTTCGGCAAATGTGATTGGAGAGCCGGTCTCCCTCTACGCCTCGCGAGACGAACGCCTGAAGCCATGTCCACCATCGTCCACGTCTTCGGTTTCAAGCCGGATGAGCGCGTGTGGATCGAATCGGCACTCGGGCGAAGCGTCGAGTCCGTGGCCTTCGTGGATGACGGCGAAGCGTTGCTTTCCAGTGTGCCGGGCGCTGCGGGCCACTGCCTGATCGCGTCGGCCGATGTCGACGGGGCGGCAACGCTCAAGCTGGTGCGTGACTTGAGGAACCGCGGCGCGGCGCTGCCGGTGATCGTGCTGGGTCCGCATACCGCATTTCGCACCGCCATCGACATCGCGCGACTCGACGCGACCGACTTCCTGGAACGACCGGTGAGCGTGCGCCAGTTGCGATCGGCCGTGCGACGCGCGTGCATGGATGCCAAGTGAGGAAGGACGAATCTAGGCTGGAACCACCGGGGAGATCGACATGCCCGAAGTGAAGTCATCGGTGCCTGAGCCCCTCAAGTACCCGGTCATCTATGTCAGGGGCTTCGCGTTCAGCGCCGACGAGCGCGACGACACCGCCGCGGACCCTTACTGCGGCTTCAACGTGGGCTCCACCGTGTATCGCGCAACTGCGGACAAGGAAAAGCCGAAGTCCTACTTTTTCGAGTCTCCGCTGGTGCGCCTGTCATCCGAATACGGCTACCACGTCCTCTACAAGGACGGCATGGAGATCGTCGATCCGGCGTACGCAAGCGGCGAAGCGGGAAAGAAGCGGCTGGAAGAGGGCATTCCGATCGCATCGATCATCATCCATCGGTTCTACGACGCGGGGTCGAGGCTGCGTGGAACGGGGCAGACCTCCTCGATCGAAGACTACGCCAAGGAGTTGGCGAGCCTGATCGCCATGGTGCGGGAACTCGTGCGGCCCACGGCGCGCGCCGTGGCCAAGGCCGACGGGCGGAATGCGACGGACGAGGAACTGGACGCCGCATTCCGCTGCTATCTCGTGGCGCACTCCATGGGCGGGCTGGTGGTGCGAACGCTCATGCAGAACGACAGGAACGACGTACCCGAGCTCGAGATCGACGAGGTCAGGAGGATCTATCCGAAGGTGAGGGGCTGCGTCGCAAAGGTCTTCACCTATGGCACGCCGCACAACGGCATCGATTTCGCGGGCCTGAACGTCCCGGCATTGCCAGGCTTCCTGAAGGACGTAGGCACCTTCAATCGCGACACCATGAGGGCCTATCTCGACCAGGTGCCCATCGGCGGCAAGGTGAACTACCTTCCTGCCGACGTGATCCCGCCGCCATCGCATTGGTTCTCCATGATCGGGACCAACCGGATGGACTACGAAGTGGCAAAGGGCCTGTCCCGCACCTTCGTGGGCCGGGGAAGCGACGGACTCGTGCGCATCGACAACGCAACGCTCTGGTATCAAAAGGAAGGGGGCGGGAAGAAGACGGAGGAGCCGGTGGCCTGCGCCTATGCCTACCGCTCGCATTCCGGCTACTTCGGCATCGTCAACAGCGAAGAGGCCTACCAGAACCTGGTCCGCTTCCTGTTCGGGAACTTCAGGGTGGACCTCTGGCTGGACATCGAGGGAGTCACCTTGCCCGATGGCGTGCAGGCCGAGGAAAAAAAAGGGCGGAAGGTCGACGCCGTCTACCAGATCGAGCTGGTCGTATCGACGCACGGTAAGACGTGGTCGCTGAGCAGGCGAAAGGCGGAGGAAGACTCGCCCGCGTGCAGGACCTACCAGGGGTTGAAGGCCCAGGCGCCTGCTGTCGACCCGGTCCACCTTTCGACTGTCTTCATGATGAAGGCGGCCAAGGTGAAGGCGGACAAGCCGGGCATCTCCTACAGCGTCACGCTCGGCATCAGGGCTCCGGACTACGAAGTGGCCAAGGCGTTCTGGCCCGATGGTCACTTCGAAGGCGTCTCGCTGTTTCGCGATTCACTCATCGTGACCTTGTTCGACCCGGATGACCTGCGACAGCTGGATCCGAACCAGGGCCCCGCGAAGGACTGGATGGTGCGCTACACCTGGGCTGAGCACGGCGGCGCCGTGGACAAGCGCTTCACCCCGGTCGACATCACGCAGCCCATCGTCGTGGAGGTTTCCTTGCCCGCGCCCATTGCGGCCGTTGTGGCACGCAACGGCGCCGTGACAGCCAAGCTGAGGATGGAAGCCCGCGCCTGGCGATAAGGGGCGTGCCCGACGGCGCGCCAGCATCGCTGCGCTCAGAGCGCCATGCGAATGATGGTGAAGTCGTCCTCGAGCGCGCCGGGGCCATGCACGTCGCGCGCGCAGTCCAGCAGGCCATCCAGCTCGGACTGCCCCTCGCGCACCGGCCGCGTGAGCATCTCGGCGAAGGCGGCGTAGTCGAGCATCGAGCCATCCGGCCGGGTGATTTCGTAGGCGCCATCGCTGAAGACGAAGAGCCGGGCCGGCGAAGGCAGCACGCATTGCTCTTCCTGGTAGCGGGCCGCCGGGGAGATGCCGACGCACGGGCCCGATGCCGGCAAGGGTCGGCCATCGCCGATGGCATCGCAGGGGCCGCTCACGAGGATGGCCGGCGGGTGGCCGGCGGAGGCATAGCGAAGTCGACCGGTCGCACGGTGATAGACGCCGTACCAGACGGTACAGAACAGCTCGCCGTGGCTTTCCATCTGGTAGGCCAGATTGAGTGCGGCGAGGACCTCCGCGGGGTTGCGGAAGTCGGTGCGCGCCAATGCCTCCGAGCGAAGCGTGTCGGCGACCGCTACCGAGAGCAGGGCGGAGCCCACGCCATGGCCGCAGACGTCGATGAGATAGAGCGCGAAGTGCTCGTCGTCGATCCAGTGGTAGCCGAAGGAATCACCGCCCAGTTCGGTGGAAGGAACGAAGCGCCAGTCGACGGCCAAGGGCTCCGACACCGGCGCAGGCAGCATCGCGCGCACGTAGCGTTCGGCGTCGCGCAACTCTTGCTGCAGCCGGTCGTGGGTGAGCTGCAGGGTCTCGCGGGATGCGGCGAGTTCGCCGTGGGCGCGCGTGAGTTCCTGGTTGGCGGATTCGAGCTGTGCGATGAGCCGGGCCTCGCGCTGGCTCAGCAGGGTCATGTCATAGGCCTTCTGCTGCACCAGCCGGGCTTCTTCGTATTCCGCCGTCACGTCGAGCAGCAGGACCCATACGGTGCCGTCGTCCGCGAAGAAATGGATGTCCGCCACGCGGCCGCTGGGCATTTCCATGGAGCGGATGAGGAAGGGCGTTTCCACGAGCGGCAGCAGGCCTTCCAGGAAAGGAATCTGGTCGCTCGCGGGGCCGCCGGATTGCAGGCCGTCCAGGCCGTAGTGTTCGAGGTGTCCACCAGCCTGGACCAGGTTCTGCGCATCGTCGATGACCAGATGCGCAAGCACGCGCTGCGCATGCAGCAGCATCAGCAGCGAGTCGGAAATCCGCGGGGGCAGGTCGAGCATGACGGGATCGCCGACTAGCGCGCCAGTTGGGCCGCCAGTTCCGCGAAGGTCTCTTCGACGCCGTCGCCCGTCTTGGCGCTGGTGCGGCGAAAGGTCCAGCCCGCAGCCTCCAGCGTCGCGATGCGCTCGGGCGGGATCGCCCAGTCCTCCTGCAGGTCTGCCTTGTTGAGCAGGGCGAAGAACGGCACGGCGCCGATCTCGGCGTTGACGCGCGACTGGATCGAGGCCGCGGTGTCCAGCGTCTCGGGTCGCGTGCCGTCGACCACGAGCAGATAGCCCGCCGCGCCGCGCAGGTAGCTCACGCGCACGGCCGCGACCTCGTCCTCACCGGCGATGTCCCAGAGGATCAGCGCCACTTCTTCCGCGCCGACGGTCAGCACCTTCTTGTCGATCTTCACGCCCACCGTCGTCAGGTAGGCATCCGAGAAGATGGTGTGGACGTAACGGCGCACGAGGCTGGTCTTTCCCACGCCGAACGCGCCGAGCAGGCAGATTTTCTTTTGCATCATGGCTATTCGCCGGAACTGACGACGAAGGAAACGCGCCGGTTCATCGACAACTCGTCCTCGCTGGCGCCGGGCTTCAGCGGCTCCAACGGGCCGGCGCCGCGCACGGCGAGGAATGTCGGGTCCACGCCGCGCGTGCGCAGCATGGAGCGAACGACTTCCGCGCGCCCCAGGCTGAGGGCGAGGTTGGAGTTTTCCTTGCCGGTGGCATCGGCGTGCCCGACGATCGTGACCTTCACCGGGAATCCGAAGGTGCGCGACACCTGGATCAGCTCGCGCACTTCGGCGGCCACGGCGTCGAGCATGCCTTCCTGGTTGGGTGCGGGCCGCGCGACGTTGTTCTCGAAATGAATGAGGCGGGCCTGGATCGCGTCGTGCAGGCGGACGTATTCCGGATCCTGCACGTCCTGCAGTGCACTCAGATCAACCTTGGGCGCGCCGGCAGGCAGGGTCAGCAGGAAGGCACGCGCCTTGTCCATCCAGTAGGGGGTGGCGCTGCCCGTCGCGCGGACACCGCCCGCCTCCTGTGTGAGGGTGACCGTCGGCGGTGGGTTGAGGGTCGCCTGCAGCCGCTTCAGGATGATGGCCGGATGCAGCGCCTGGTAGGGCTCCCAGCGGCCGGCGACGCGCGACGGGTCCAGGCGTGTCTGCGCCAGCAAGCTTTCCGGCGGCGTGGCGAGCGGGTCGCGCAGTCCGGACACCAGCCACTTCCCGTCGCGGCGCTCCGAGCCTGTCACGACGATGCCGGGCTGGTCCTGCAGCGCCGCGATGTAGGCGTTGACGCGCTGGCGCTCGATGACCCGTTGCGTGATCCAGTAGCCCAGCGCCACCAGCAGCGCCAGCGGGATGGCCCAGAGCAGGGGCGAAACTTTCCTGCGGGACTCCGCGTCCTGCGACAACAGGCAGGGGCGCAGCCGTTCGGCGGTCTCTTCGAAGGGTGCGGTGTCGCCGTTGAACTCTTCGAGCGCCGTGCGCCATTGCTCGTGGACGGCGCCCAGCGTCTCCCCCAGCCGCGTGCGAATCATCGCAGGGGGATTGCCGTGGATCACCGCGGCGAGAAAGGCCTGCGGCCCTTCCTCACACCACAGGAGCAGATCGCCGAGGCGCAGGCTGTCGATGCTGCGGCCGCTGGTGCCGCCGGTGCCCGATTCATCGAAGGAATCGCGCACGAAATCCTGGATCGCGGAGAGCATTGCGGACACCAGCTGCGGGTCGCGTGTGGTCGCATCGTCGCGCGCGACGTGCGTGAGCAAGAGGCCCGTCTTGCGGTGGATCAGGAAGAGGTGTTCGACGCGGAAGACGGCCGTGTGCTGGAGCACCACTTCGCCAAAGGTGCTCCCGCTGCGCCAGGCCTCGATGCGCCATTTGAGGCCGCGCCATGAGAGGCTGTGCTTGAGCGCCTGGTTGACCGATTGCAGCGAGCCTTCGACGCTCTCCGCAATCGCCTTGCGGATCGCCGGCCCCATGACCGGGTACAGGATGTCCACCATGGTGCCCGGGTTCTTCTGAATCGACGCCTGGGCCGCGCGCTCGACGGTGGGAGCGATCGCATGGCCGAGTTGGGCGTCCTGTGCCGCCAGCGTGAAGGCGGCGGGCAGCACGGCGCCCACCGCACTGGCGAACTGACGCGGGTCATCCACCTTGTGCTGCAGCCTCGCGAGCGCCACCTGCTCGCGTTCGAACAGCACGCCGCGCATCGCCTCCAGCCGCGGATCTTCCTGCAGGCGGCTCGGGACTTTCGCGGCCACCTCCGGATCGACGCAGCGCGCCAACTCCAGCAGCAAGCTGGCGAGCCGCTGGTTCGGGTCTTCATCGGAAGCGCTGCCGGGCGCACTCGTCGCGGTCAGCGACAGGCGCGCGTTCACCGCGCCTCCGCTCCGGCGCGCGATCGGTCGAGTCGAGCTGTCGCGCCGGCAGCGCGCATCAGCCGCGCTCGATGCCGTTGCCGCCCTTGGGTGTGACGTCCTGGTTCAGGCATTTGGCGATCTCGACGAACAGGCCCGCGAGCAGGTTGCGATCGGTCTTGACGTTGCTGAGCTCGGCGAACATGCGCTCGGTGGTGGCGCGGCTGTCGTCCTGGCGCCGCTTGATGTCCTCGCGCAGCGCCTGGACCTCATGGCTCAGCCGGTCCGTGAACTCGCGCTCGTGCCGCGCGAGCTGCTCGGACACCTGGGCGAGGCGCTTCTCCAGCGCCTGCGTGTGATCGCGCAGGCTGCGCTCCAGCTCCTTGTCGGCATCGGAGCGCAGGTCCTTTTCCTCGCGGAACTGGCCGGCGACCGACTCGAGCTGCTTCTTCATCGTCGATTCGAGGCTGCCCAGGCTGCGGGTCGACTCCGCCTCCAGGTCGCGCAGCCTTTGCTGGAAGCGATCCTCGAGGATGGAAAAGCGCTTGTCGTAGTCCTGCATCTGGTTGCCGAACAACAATTCGCGCATCTTGTCGACGCCGGAGCTTTCGCCCGCGCCGTTGGGTTGGCCGGCGGCGAGCGCCGCCTGAGCCGCCAACGCGCTTTGCGCATCGATGGTGGGTGAGTTTTTGGCTGCCGTTCCCATTTGAGAAGTCTCCTCGGTGGTGATTGACGGGGTTGGTGAAAGTCGATCAGTGCGGCGGCGACGCCCGGAACAGGAGCGTCAGGCAATTGCGTCCGTCTTCGTGGCGGTAGCGCACGCCATCGGAGAAGTGGCGAACGATGGGAATGCCCCAGCCGCCGATGCGCGCGTCCTGAAGTTTGGTGGGCCGAGGCGGCTCGGGGACCTGCCTCGGATCGAACTCGCCGCCCTCGTCCTCGACGTCCAAGGCCACGTCCTCGCCTTGCCAACCCAGGTGCAGAAAGATGCGCTGCGCGCCTTCGCTGCAGGCGTAGGTCATGATGTTCGTGAGCACCTCGACGGAGCAGAGATCAAGGTTCTGCGCGACCCGTGCCGGAAGGTGCTGATGCTCGGCCCAGTCGTGCACCCAGGCGCTGACGCGCGGGAGTTCGCGCAGCTCGCTGCCGACGATCAGGGATGCCTGCGGCTCCCCGTCGATGGAGGACATCAGCGACTTTCGGCTGCCGCCATCAGCGCGCTGCAGGCGGTATCGACATCGGGGTAGACAGGAATGATCGTGTCGATCCCTGCCATCTTGAGCACCTCAGCCACCAAGGGCTGAGGGTTCGCGAGCGCCATCACGCCACCGCGCGAGGACTGGGCCCTCGCATTGATGACAAGGGTGCGAATACCAATGGATGCCAGAAAGGACACCTCGGACATATCGACCACGGCAAGAAGCTTTCGGGTGGCGACGAGTGCGGCGAAGCGCATATCGATGTCATGGCCGCCGATGCTGTCCATGCGTCCGACCAGACTGATCTTCTCGACGCCGTCGGCCAGTTGCTCGCTTCTCAGGTCCATACGTTCTCCGCAATCGATATCGATGGGGTCCGAAGTGGTTCTTGCTGCAAGAACTGTCTCGTTTGTGAGTTGTTCTTGTTTCTAAAACCAAACAAGATCGTCTTACGAGCAACAGATAGAACCTTTTTCTAGCTTACGCCCAAATTGAGGGCGCGTCGACAAATCGTCCTACACCGAAATGTGGATGCGTCCGATGGTCGGATCGACCGTTCAGCGATCTTTGCGCGCAGGCACGTTGTGCAGGGCCTCGACCAGGCGGTCGACGCGGATCGGCTTGGTCAGATAGTCGTCCATGCCCGCCGCGAGGCACATCTCCTGGTCGCCCTGCATTGCATTGGCGGTCATCGCCACGATGCGCGGGCGCTGCGCCGGCGCCAGCAGCGTGCAGATCTGGCGCGTGGCGTCGAGCCCGTCGAGTTCGGGCATCTGTACGTCCATCAGCACCACGTCGTAGGTCTGGCGCTGCACCGACTCGACGGCTTCGATGCCGTTGGATGCGAGGTCCGCGCGATAGCCCATCTGCTGCAGCAGGCGCATCGCGAGCTTCTGGTTCACCGCGTTGTCTTCGGCCAGCAGAATGCGCAGCGGATGGTGCGTGGCCATTGCCGGATCGATCTGCGGCTTGGCCGCAACGCTCGGTGCGGGCCGTGCAGCCGGCTCGTGTGCCAGCAGGTTAACGAGTGTGTCAAAAAGTTGTGACTGGTGAATCGGCTTCGACAGGTAAGCGTTGAACAGCGATTCGGCATCGCCCGCTTCGCGCCGCCCCAGCGAACTGAAGAGCACGAGCGGCAGCGTCTTGTCGTTCACGCGGATGCGCCGCGCCAGATCGACGCCATCCATCTCCGGCATGTGCATGTCGAGAATGGCGATGTCATAGCGCTCGCCCTGTTCGAGCCAGCGAAGGGCTTCGGCAGGCGATTCGGTGTCGCGTGAATCCATGCCCCATCGGCCGGTCTGGAGCGTGAGCACGCGGCGGTTGGTGGCGTTGTCGTCGACGACGAGCACGCGCTTTTCCTGCAGGTCGACCTGCACGCCGGTGACGGCGGGGCGCCTGCTCGGCGGCGTGTCCGCGATCTGCGCATCGATGGTGAAGAAGAAGGTCGAGCCGGTGCCCGGACCATCGCTCTCGACCCACATCGTCCCGCCCATCAGTTCGGTCAGCCGCTTGCTGATGGCCAGTCCCAGGCCGGTGCCGCCGTACTTGCGCGTGGTGCTGGAGTCGGCCTGCGAGAAGGACTGGAACAACCGGCTCATGCCCTGGGGCGACAAGCCGATGCCGGTGTCCCGCACCGCAAAGGTCAGTGCGACCTTGCATGCGGAGACGGGCTCCGCGCTCACGGTCAACACGACCTCGCCGGCCTCGGTGAACTTCACCGCATTGCTCAACAGGTTCAGCAGGATCTGCCGCAGGCGCGTCAGGTCGCCGTTCACGCCCACCGGAACCTCGCCTTCGAAAACGTAGGCGATGTCGAGGTGCTTCTCGGTTGCGCGGGAGCTGACGAGGTCGAGTGCCGACTCCACGCACTCGCGCAGGTCGAAGGGGTGCTCCTCGATGTCCATGCGGCCCGCCTCGATCTTGGAGTAGTCGAGGATGTCGTTGATGAGCGTCAGCAGCGCATCGCCCGAATCGCGGATGGTCGAGACATAGTCCTGCTGCTCGGCGTCGAGCGGCGTGTCGAGCAGCAGGCCGCTCATGCCGATCACCGCGTTCATCGGTGTGCGGATCTCGTGGCTCATCGTCGCGAGGAAGGCGCTCTTGGCCTCGTTCGTGGCCTCGGCGGCAGCGCGGGCTTCCTTGGTCTCGTTGAACAGGCGCGCGTTCTGGATGGCGATCACGGCCTGGTCGGCGAAGGTTTCGAGCAGCCTGATTTCCTTGTCGGCAAAGGGCCCCGGCGGCTGGCGCGCGACGTGGATCGAGCCGATGTAGCGGCCCTCCCAGGTCAGCGGGGCAATCAGGACCCCGTAGTCGCCGATCTGCTCGGCGACCTCGCGCATGAACAAGGGAAGCTGCGGCTCGGCGAGCGCATCCGGAATGTGGACGACCTCGGGGCCGGCCATGGCATCTCCGATGGGCGAATGGTCGATGGGCCGGGGATAGAAGCGCTCGAGCGTTTCGCGGGCGGAGCCGCGATGCGCGCCCAGGTGGACCAACCCGTCGTCGCCGATCAGCGAAATGCCGAGCTGGGTGCCGGAGAACAGGCGCTGGCAGCTCTCCAGGATCTTGTTGAACACGGGCTGCGCGTTCTCCATCGATTCGCTGATGACCTGCAGCACGTCCGCCGTCGCGGTCTGGCGTTCGAGCGCCTCACGGGTTTCGTGGATCAGCCGCACGTTCTCGATCGCGAGCACGGCCTGGTCGGCGAAGAGCTGGAGCAGGTCGATCTGGCGTTGGGGCGTTTCGCCGGGCGCGGGCCAGGCGGTGGTGATCGCGCCGATCGGCACGCCGTCCTTGAGCATGGGCGCGCAGATCATCCGGCGCCGGTTGCCGCTGTTCGCCAGCCGGCGGTCGTAGGTTGGGTCGGACCACGCGTCCTCGATGCTCAGGGGCCTCCGCTCCAATATGACGCGGCCGTTCAGCTGGCGCGGGTCCGGCGGCGCGGGCCACACGGTGCGCGCTGCCTCCAGCGCCTCCGGGGACCAGTTGCGGGTCGCGGCCAGATGAACCATGCGGCCGTCGAAGCTGAAGATCGCGGAAGCCGGGCCCTCGAACAACCACATGGTGCAGTCCAGGATGGCCTCGAACACCGGCATCACGTCGGTGCGTGATTCACTGATGACGCGCAGCACGTCGCTGACGGCGGTCTGGTATTCGAGCGACTCGGTCAACTCGGCGGTGCGGACCTCGACCTTGCTCAGCGCCGCCTGTGTCTCGTTGAATAGCTGCGCGTTCTGGATCGCGATGACGGCCTGGTCGGCGAAGGTCTTGAGCAGCGCGCGCTCACCGGGCCGGAACGGACCGACCTTGGTGCGCTGCATGCTCAGGATGCCGATGCCACGGCCTTCCCAGATCAGCGGTGCGGAAAGGTTCGCGAAGCTCATGCCCGCCACCTCGGCATTGCGCCGCAGTACCAGCGGCGCCGCGGGGTCGTCGAGCACGTCGGCGAACTCCACGAGATCGCCCGTGCGGAACGAGAGCTCAGCCGATGTACCCGAGATCGGCATGGGGTAGTTCGACTTCATCGACGCTCTGATTTCGGCCAGCCGTTCCTCGCTGATCGCCGCGCGTCCGGCGGCCGTCATCACCCACCGCGTGAGCGCGAGCTGCCCTTGGTCGTCGACCATCATCAGGGCGAAAGAACTGACGTCGAACAGCCGCTCGCAGCACTCGAGGATCTTGTCGAACACGGGGCCGGGGTCGGCCACGGAACTGCCGATGACCTTCAGCACCTCGGCGGCGGCGGTCTGGTGCGCGAGCGCCTCGTGCATCTCGCGGCCGTGGCGCTGCGTCTCGTCGAAGAGGCGTGCGTTTTCGAGCGCGAGGCCCATGTTCGCGGCCACGGTTTCGAGCAGGCGGATCTCGTGCGGGCCGAACGCATATTCGCGCTCGTGGTTCTGCAGCGCGATGATGCCGAGGGCGCGGTCGCTGCCGATGATCGGCACGGCGGCGATCGAATGCGCCCAGTCGGTTCCCGGCGCGGGATGGAGGCCGACGCGGGTCTGCTCCTCGCGAGTGTTCGCGACGCCGATCTTGCGTTCGAGCAGTATGCGTACCAAGGGTTCGCCCGGCTTCAACGGGCGTGCCGGCGGAAGCGGCAGGGGCCGGTTGTGCTCGTAGCGGTACAGCACCTGCACGAGGTTGGTCTTGTCGTCCCACCACACGATGTTCAGGTCGCCGGAGCCGAACAGCTCGCGCAGCCTGTCGCCCACGAGGTCGACGATGGCCTGAAAGCCCAGCTTGGCTGCCATGCCCTGTTGGATGCCGTTCACGAGCGTCAATTCTTCGGCGCGCTGCATGCGCTCGCTCTTGCAATCGGACAGCTCGCGCTGAAGGCCTTCGCTCATACGGGTGTGGGCCAGGGCGCCGGCGGCCTGGCGCGCCAGTGTTGCGAGCAGGTCGCGATGCACCTGCTCGAAGCGATCGAATCTGCCTTCGATGTCGGCGTAGAGGTAGCCGATCAGTTCCCGCTGCGCGACCAGCGGTGCGATCAGGCAGGAGCGCTGTTCGGCCTCGGCCGCACCCTCGGGCCCGTGCCGCAGGCTCGGCTTGCGGGTGCGGCGGGTTTCGTCGAGCCATGGCGCGATGGCGCGGAGCAGGTCGCCGGCGTCTTCGGCGGGCGGGAGCATCGCGCCCGCATGGAGCAGGCCGCTTTCGGTGTCGAGCACCAGCAGCACGCGCTGGGCGCCGATGAGTTGGGTGGCTTCGTCGACCAGGAGGTCGCACACCTCGCCGGTGCTTCGCAGTTCGTTCAGCCGCACACCGGCGTCGGCTAGCCGCTCGAACGGGTCGCGCAATGGGCTGCCCGCACGCGGCGCGTGCTTCGACAGGGGTCGAGACCGGGACTCAGCCATGGGCATTTGCCTTCAGCGATCAGCGGGTTGATGCGCGATCGGCGCGCGCCACGGCGTGGAGTCTAGCGGTGAAGGGGCAATCTCTGCACGCGGGCGCTCGCCCCGCTGGGCATTGGCCCGCTCAATCGAAGTTCAGCAACACCTTCATCGCCTGCGACCGGTCCGCCGCCAGGGCGAAGGCGCGCGCCGAATCGCGGTACGACAGCGTCGCCGAGATCAGAGGCTTGACGTCCACCAGCCCCTTGTTGAGCAACTCCACCGCGACCGCGAATTCCTCGTGGAAGCGGAAGGCGCCGCGCAGGTCGAACTCCTTGGCGACGATCGTGTTGATCGGCAGCTGGATCTCGCCACCGGCCAACCCGAGCTGCACGATGATGCCTCGCGGGCGCAGCGCCTCGAAGGCGCCGACCAGGGCCCGCGGGTTGCCGCTGGCCTCGAGCAGCACGTCGAAGCTGCCCTTGTCGGCCGTGAAGCGCCGGAGGCCCTCGGGCTCTTCGGCCACGTTGATCACCTCGTCGGCCCCGACCTTCAGCGCCTTGTCGAGCGTGAGGGTACCGACGTCGGTGGCCACGATGTGGGCGGCGCCCGCGCGGCGAGCCGCAATGATCGCCAGTGCGCCGATCGGCCCGCAGCCGGTCACCAGCACGCGCCGGCCCAGCAGCGGCCCCGCGCGCCGCACCGCGTGCAGCGCCACCGACAAGGGCTCGGCCATCGAGCCCTCGCCATCGCTGAGCGAATCCGCGAGCTTGTGCGCCTGGTGCGTCTCGACCACGATCTGCTGGCGGAACGCCCCCTGCACGTGCGGCGTGCGCATCGCGCTGCCGTAGTAGCGCATGTCCAGGCAGTGGTTCTGCAGACCTTGCTGGCAGTAGCGGCACAGGCCGCACGGCCGGCTCGGGCTGATCGCGATGCGCTCGCCGGCTTGGAAGCCCGTGACGGCCGAACCCACCGCCTCGATCATCCCGGCCACCTCGTGGCCCAGCACCATCGGCTGCTGGATGCGCACGGTGCCGAAGCCGCCATGCTGGTAGTAGTGCAGGTCCGAGCCGCAGATGCCGCCGCAGCGCACGCGCACCTGCAGCTGGTCCGCGCCGAGCTCGGCGGTCTCGATCTCCTCGACGCGCAGGTCGCCGGGGGCGTGGATGACAAGTGCTTCCATGGTCTCTCTCAAAGGGTTGCGGTCACGCCGCCATCGACGTACAGGATGTGGCCGTTGACGAAGTTGGAGGCGTCGCTCGCCAGGAACACGGCCGCGCCCACCAGGTCTTCCACATCGCCCCAGCGCCGCGAGGGCGTGCGCCCGACCAGCCACTTGGTGAACTCCTCGTTGTTGACGAGCGCCTCGGTCAGCTCGGTCTTGAAGTAGCCGGGCCCGAGCCCGTTGACCTGGATGCCGTGCTGGCCCCAGTCGATGGCCATGCCCTTGGTCAGCATCTTCACTGCGCCCTTGCTGGCGGTGTAGGGCGCAATCCCGGGTCGGCCCAACTCGCTTTGCACCGAGCAGATGTTGACGATCTTGCCGCGCCCGCGCGGAATCATGCGCTGCGCCACCGCCTTGCCGACGAGGAACACGCTGTCCACGTTGGTCTTCATCAATTCGTGCCAGTGGGCTTCCTCGAACTGGTCGAGCGGCCCGCGGCGCTGCATGCCGGCGTTGTTGACGAGGATGTCGATGGCACCGATGTCGGCTTCGATGCGTGCCACTGCGGCGTTCACCGCATCACCCGAGGTCACGTCGAAGGCGGCGGTCAGCACCTGCAGGCCCTCGCTGCGCAACACCTCGGCAGCGCCTTCGAGCTTCGCCGCGTTGCGCGCGTTGAGGATCACGCGGGCGCCGGCACCGGCGAGGCCGCGCGCGAGCGCGAAGCCGATGCCGGCACTCGATCCGGTGATGAGCGCGGTGCGCCCGGTGAGGTCGAACTTCTTGAGGATGGATTGCAACAGGAGCTCCAGCAGTGAAAGAGTTCAGGAAGAAAGCCCGGCCGCCCATCGGGCCACACCGTCGAGGACTTCGGTCAGCACCTCGTCATCATCGCGCCCCGAGCGCTTGAGGACGTGGAAGGAATGGTCCGCATGCTCAATCACCATCAGCGTGGCGCGCGAGTCCAGTTTCGCGACGACCGGGCGAAGGTGCTCCAGGTCCGCCAGCTTGTCCTGCGTGCCCTGGACGAAGAGCATCGGTATCTGCACTTTGGAAAGATGGTCCGCGCGCGAAGTCGCGGGCACGCCGGAGGGGTGCAGGGGAAAGCCGAGGAAAACCAGGCCTTCGACCCGGGGCAGCGGCTCGATTGCCTGCGCCTGAGAGGTCATGCGGGCACCGAAGGACTTGCCGCCGGCCAGCAGGGGCATCGGCCCGAACATCTGCGCCGCGTACGCCACCGCCGCGCGAACCGCGGCGTGGGCTGTGGGCGGCAGGTCCGGGCGCTTCTTGCCGAGTTCCATGTAGGGGAACTGATAGCGCAAAGTGGCGATGCTGCGTTGGGCCAGGCCATTGGCCACGGCAGTCATGAACGCATGGTCCATGCCCGCGCCAGCTCCGTGAGCGAACACGTAGCAGGCGCTCGGGTTCGGCGGGGCCTGCACGATGCCCGAGACGCTCAGGTCATCGTTGATTCGGATCGAGACTTTCTGCATGTCGGGTCCAGTGTCGTGCGGATCAGTTGAGGCGGGCTTCCTTCAGGCGCTGGAGTTCCGCCTGCTCCTCGGCGAGTTTGCTCCGGCGGCGCGCGATCTTCTCGGCGCTGGCGTTGCGTTCGGCTTCCCTCAGCTCGCGTTCCCTCGCGGCGACCTTCTTCTCCTGCTGCGCGACACGACGCTGATGCTCGGCCTGCAGCTTCTCGTCGCTGCAGTTGCGGTTGACCTCCTTCAGCGCGCGCTCCAGGCCCCGGACCCGCTGCTTCTGGCCCTTGGCCTTGGCATCGTCGAGGTCGCGGCTGATGGCCTCGTGCTTGGCGCGACAGGTTCCGCCCGGTGCCGCTTGCGCAGCGGCCCCGAAAGACGATGAGGCGAGCGCTGCGGCCAACAGGAAAGTCGGGATCTTCATGAATGCTCCGTGTGCGGGGTGCCGAAGCCTCCATCATGAATAATGGAAGTTCTGTAACAAGGAGTTTCAAACGTGACTTTGAGGATCCCTCCCACTGGCGTCGCCATCGCAGCCGCCGTGACGGTCTTGCTCGCTGGCTGTGCCGCACAGCACGCGCCTTCCGCGGGTGCTGGACCCGCTCCCGCGCCGGCGCCCGCCCCGGCAGCGCCCGTTGCCGACACCATCGCCCGCAAGGGTCCGGCCGCCATGACCTACGGAGAAATCACCCAGACGGTGAGCGACGGCGCCGCCAAGGCGAAGAAGGCGCTCGTCGGAAAGGTCGTGGCGTTGAACCTCACGAAGGCCTCGACGAAGGGTCTCCCGGCGGGCTTGTACGAAGTCCAGGCGGATGACGACACCTATTTCCGTTGCAAGGCCTCGGCTTCGGGATTCAAGGGTGGGGAAGTCACGGCCAAGGTCAGCAACTACAGCTTCACGCAGAAGACCAACCGGTCGGTCGTCGAACTCGATCGCTGCGCGGTGACCGTGGCCGAAGCAAGCGCCCCGGTGGTCGCAGCAGCGCCTGCACCGGCCGCGGCTCCCGCGTCTGCACCTGCCGTTGCAAAGGGCGGTGCCAAGCCCGGCATGGACAGCCAGGGCAATGTGATCGACTCCACCAAGGTGGAGGCAGGCAGCGGACGCACCGTCAAGGGCATGAACGACTACGAGGGCGAGATCACCGGCAACCCGGCCAGGAACTCGAAGTTCACGCAACTGCAGATCGGCATGTCGTGGAAGCAGGTGGTGGACCTCGCCGGTGAGCCCACGGACAGCGGTGCCTACATGACGGGCAAGGCGTGGATCCCGTTCTACTTCGGCGGCGACCGCCATCGCCTGGAGATGACCTACAAGGGCCAGGGCCGCCTGATCTTCGCGGGCGGCAGCCTGGGCAACGTGTCCGGCGGCAACTTGATCTGGATCATCCACAACCCGAACGAAACCGGCTACCGTTGATTGGGCGCGCTAGCATCCTCGTCTGGCAGGCGACCCAGCCTGCCTTCCAGCACAAGGATGTGTGATGCGATACCTCGATCTTCCCGGCGGTTCGTCGATCCCTACGCTGGGCCTCGGCACCTGGCACGTGGGTGAAGCCGCCGGGGACCGCAAGGCCGAAGTGGCCGCGGTGCGCGCCGCCATCGACATGGGCTACCGGCTCATCGACACCGCCGAGATGTACGGCGAGGGCGGTGCCGAGGAAGTCGTCGGCCAGTCCGTGGCCGACGCTCTTCGCGCCGGCGACGTCCGGCGCGAAGACCTCTTCATCGTCAGCAAGGTCTACCCCCACAACGCAAGCCGCAAGGGCACCCCCGCGGCCTGCGATCGGAGCCTGTCGCGCCTGGGCCTCGACCAGATCGATCTCTACCTCCTGCATTGGCGCGGCGAGCACCCGTTGACCGAGACATGCGACGCTCTGCGCGCACTGGTCGCGAAAGGCCGCATCCGCCATTGGGGCGTCAGCAATTTCGACATCGACGACATGGAAGAACTCGCCACCGTCTCCGGCGACGTAGCGGGCTGCGCGGCAAACCAGGTCTATTTCTCCGTCAGCGAACGCGGCCCCGAGTTCAGCCTGTTGTCCTGGCTACGAGAAAGCGGAATGCCCCTGATGGCCTACAGCCCCATCAACCAGGGCGCACTGGCCACGGACGCAGGCCTCTTGAAGATCGCGCAGCGCCTCGGCGTCACCGCCGCGCAAGTCGCGCTCGCATGGGTACTGTCGCGACCGGGCGTTGTCGCCATACCGAAGGCCGTGCGGGAAGCCCATCTCCGGCAAAACCTCGCGGCCGCCGACCTGGAACTGAGCCCGGACGACCTCGCGGAAATCGACCTCCTACACCCACCCCCGCGCCGCAAGAGTCCCCTGGCAATGATCTAACCCGGCCGCAAAGCCAGCCCCTTTCGTGAACACCGCGGAACCGGCTTCGCCGGGCCGCAGGTGTTGCCCCCGGCAGGGGGCGGGCGGCTACACGAAGTGAGCAAGCCTGGGGGCGAGCAACAGTCAATGCGCTTCGGCCTGCTTGGCCGCAGCGATGATCGCCGTCTCGTCGTGCTTCGCGCCATTGAGGAACAGGTTGAGCAGCACCGCACTGATCGACGCCAGCAGGATGCCCGATTCCACCAGCGAGTGGATCGCGTGCGGCATCCACTGCTTGAAGTTGGGTGCGATCAGCGGAATCATGCCGATGCCGATCGACACCGCGACGATCATCGCGTTGTGGCGGTTGCCCTTGAAGTCCACGCCGGAGAGGATCCGGATGCCGGTGGCGGCCACCATGCCGAACATCACCAGGCCCGCGCCGCCCAGCACCACCGTGGGCAGCGATTCGACCAGCGCCGCCATCTTCGGCAACAAGCCAAGCACGATCAGGATCACGCCACCGGCCACGCAGACGAAGCGGCTCTTGATGCCCGTCACCGCCACCAGCCCCACGTTCTGCGAGAAGCTTGTGTAGGGGAAGGTGTTGAAAACGCCGCCGATCAGCGTGCCGAGACCGTCGGTGCGCAGGCCGCGGGCCAGGTCCTGCTGCGTGATCTTGCGGTCGGTCATCTCGCCGAGGGCCAGGAACATGCCGGTCGACTCGATCATCACCACGATCATGATCAGCGACATCGTGAGGATCAGGATCGGGTCGAACTGCGGCATGCCGAAGTGGAAGGGCATCACCACGTCGAACCACTCGGCCTTGCCGACCTTCTCGAAGGTCATGAAGCCGAAGATCGTCGCGACGACCGCGCCGATCACGATGCCCAGCAGCACCGAGATGTTGGCGATGAAGCCCTTGGCGTACTTGACGATCACCAGGATCGACACCAGCACCAGCGCGGCGATGCCGAGTCCGCCGAGGTCGGCGTACTTGGGGTTGGGCACCGAGGGCACGATCGACAGCCCCTTGGGCACGGGCGGCACCGAGGAGCCCGGCGAGGTCACCTCGGCCAGCCACTTCGCATAGACCGGATCGACCAGCGCCGGTGCGGTGGGCCCGACCGGGTTGCCGAAGATCCAGTTGATGCCCACGCGCATCAGGCTGATGCCGATGACCGCGATGATCGTGCCCGTGACCACCGGCGGAAAGAAGCGCAGCATGCGCGACACCATTGGCGCGATCAATATCGAGATGATGCCGGCGCCGATGATCGCGCCGAACAGCAGTTGCGCGCCGGCCTGGCCCGGGTTTGCGTTGGCGATCGCGACCATCGGCGCGACCGAGGCGAAGGTCACGCCCATCATCACCGGCAGCTTGATGCCGAACCACTGCGTGGCGCCGAGCGCCTGGATCAGCGTGGCGACGCCGCAGCAGAACAGGTCGGCGGAGATCAGCAGCGCAACCTCCTGTGGACTGAGCTTGAGCGCGCGGCCGACGATCAGCGGCACGGCGACCGCACCGGCGTACATCACCAGCACGTGCTGCAGGCCAAGAGCCGTGAGCTTGCCTGCCGGCAGGCGCTGGTCGACCGGGTGGATGGAAGGCGAGGCAGCCGTCATTGCGTGATCTCCTGATGCGTCGGAACTTTAGCGAGATGATGGGGCGGAAGGTGTGTGCAGACAACCGTCCACCGTTCTGTACGCCAAACTGTATACACATCAGGCGTCGCGCTGTATGGCGGAAAACCCGGGGCGACCGACGTCCGGCAGGTCACGCCCGCGTTGTCGTGCCGGGGACGACAATGCCCCGATGAAGGCACCCGCAGGCCCATCCGGTGAAGTTGCTCGCCCCGTGAGCGGCGCATGGCACCGTGCATGGCTCATCTCCGGCATCGTGCTGGCGATGATCGTCCTGCTGCTTGCCACGGCCGTGGTCGCGCTGCGGCGGGCCTATCCGCCGGATCGCTTGGCTGCCCTACTCTCCGAACAGGTGACGGCCGCGACGGGGCGCGCCTTTCGGATCGACGGCGACCTGTCGATCCATCTGCTGCCGACCATCGCGGTGAAGGCGAACAACATCGTGCTCGGCAATGCCGAATGGGGCTCGCAGCCGGACATGATCCGGCTCCGGCGCGCGGCTTTCGAGGTGTCCCTTCGGGACCTGCTGGATGGGCAGATCCGCATTCTCAGCGTCGACATGGAAGAAGCGGACGTGCTGCTCGAATCTGACGGCGCCATGCGGTTCAATTGGCATCTGGCCCCGCGCCGGTCATCGGGCGGCAAGGCGGCAGAGCGGGTCGCGCTGGAGGGGCTTTCTGTCTCTGTTTCCAACGCACGCATCATCTATCGAGACGGCAACAAAGGCGTGCTGGGCACGGTCACCATCGACATGCTCGACGTCCATGCGCAGGGCGGGCAGACGAGTTTGAGCGCGACCTTCAAGCTCGGATCCCGGCCATGGAAGGCCGAAGGACAGATCGGGGCCATGGGTGAGTTGCAGGCGGGCAAGGGGGAATGGCCGTTCGATCTTCGTTTCACCACGGATGGCACGACTGTCTCGGCGGCAGGCAACATGGGGACGGGGCCGCGCGCGGGGCTTCTGGAGGCCAGGCTATCGGCTCGCCTGGACACTGCAGCTGCGCTTTCCGAGTTTTCCGCTGCCGCAGCCAACTTGCCGATGCCCGTCGAGGCCAGTGCGACGGTGCGGCGAGATGTCAGCGAATGGCGAGCAGAGTCGATGCAGTTGTCGATGGGCGGACAGATGCTGACCGGCCAGGTCAACTTCCACGCCGGACCGTCATCGCGTCTGGATGCGGATCTGTCGGCGGCCTCCATTGATCTCGCCAAGTGGCACATAGGCAAGGCCGGGACCAGGACGCCGGCGGCGGCTTCCGCGCAGCGGGCGCAGTTCTTCGGCGACACGCCGCTGCCGTTCGATGCGTTGCCGCAATTCCCCATGCAGATTGCGCTGAAGGTGGCGCGCCTCGACATGCCCGGCACGCCGACGCTGTCGGCGCTCAACCTGCGGTGGGTGTCGGAAGCGGGGCGGGCGACGGTCGAGCCGCTGTCCTTTGCAGCTGCGGGCGGCGAGGTCCGGGGCCGGATAGACGTCGCGCTGCCAAAGAATGCGCCGCCGCGCACCGACCTGCTGGTGAACGCCAAGTCGCTCTCCGTCGAGTCGCTCGATGCGCAATGGGGCGGGGGCACGCGCTTCAAGGGCGGTCGCGCGAATCTTGATCTGAAGCTGGCCATGACAGGACGCACGCCGCGAAGCCTTGCTGCCTCGTCGACCGGTGAGGTGCACTTGACGATGCGCGAGGTCTCCCTCACGGGCAAGGCAGCCGCGCTCGATCGCGACATCGTGGCGCGCCTGCTCGAAATGCTGGTGCCTAGACAGGGAGGGCGTCCGGATCTGATCGTGCAGTGCGCCGTCGCGCGCCTGCCCTTGCGCAATGGGGTTGCCGTGATCGACCGGTCGATCGCCATGGAGACGTCGCAGCTCGCCGTCACGGCCAGCGGCGAACTGAATCTGGCGAAGCAAACGATCGAGCTGGCGTTCCGGCCGAGGGTGAAGAAGGGACTGGATCTCAACCCGGCCAGCCTGGTTCAACTCATGCTGGTGAGGGGACCGCTGGAAAGGCCCGAGTTGAGCATCGACCCGAAGGGCACCGTGCGCCAGGCCGCTGACTATGGCGTGGCCGCGGCGACGGGCGGCCTGTCGCTGCTGGCGCCCGCCTTGCTGGGAGGGGGCGCCGAGGCCGGAGGGTGTGATTCGGCGGCCAAGGCGCCCGGCCCCGGCGCCAAGCCGAAGACGTCGACCGCGAGCCGGGGTCTGAAGCTGCCGCGGCCTTTCTCGGGCCTCAAGCACGCAGCGCCTTGAGCCGGGTGGCCCGAGCGGCCGCGTTCAGTGCGAAAAAGAAGAGTAAGAAGAAAGTCCAGGAAATATCTTGTTACTTCGCTGCAGATTAGGCACAATGTATTACATGGAATCAGAGAATTTTTCCAAGCTGCAATGGTCCTCGTCGGGGTTGCTGGGGCTCCTGCGATCCACCCTCCAATCCGTCGACGAGGCCGCGGCGAAGCGGGAGGTCAGCGCGCCTCCCGAGCGTCTCAGCAGCGCCCAGTTGTCCGAAGTAGCCAACGAGTGGCGCCACCGCGCTTCGGATGGCGACCAGGGTGCCGAGTCCGTGGCACAGGCGCTCGAACTCGTGGCGAGCCATCGTTCGCAGGAAAAGCAGAAGCGGATTCACGCCATGGGGCGTCGACTGTCCGAATTCATGGGCTTGAATTGAGCTGCCCGTTGACCGCCCGCGTCCGGCAGCGATTGGGCAGAATCCGCCGATCACGATTCCCTGAAAACTCTTCGACGCACATGAAGACTCAAATCGAAGCAATCCATGAAGGCTACGACGTCGACTTGTCAGGCCCCGGCCGGCCCATGGGTGCGCGCGGCAAGTATCCGGAGTTCGAAGTGATTCCATTGCTGACGGACATGGAGGCGGAACTGCTCAACACGCTGAGCCTCATCCGAAAGCTGCTCACCGAGGGAACACCGACCAAGGAGTCCCAGGAGGGCGTGGTGCTCGCGATCGACGGACTGCTTTCCGTCGCCCGTTCCTGAAGCGCCGACACTTCCTTCCAGGGAACAACCATGAACACCTATCCAACCGCCAGCCAGGCGACCGGTGTTGCCCGCACTCTCAGCAAAAGTGCAGCCTGCACCATCGTCGTGTACCAGGCGGGACCCGGCAAGTACGTGACCGCGCGGCCCACGGATTCGGTCCGTGGGCTCGTGATCGGCATCTACCGCAACGGCTACCTCATGCCGAGCGGCCAGCGCGCGGCCTGAGCCTCAGCCCATCAGGTCGCTCAGTGTTCTTGCGATGACCTTGGTCGCGCGCCGCAGGTCTTCCAGCACCACGCGTTCGTCGTTTCGCTTGGCGTGCGATTCCAGCACCGTGCGCGGCCCTGCGCCGTAGATCACGCCGGGGATGCCGGCCTCGCCGTAAAGGCGCACGTCGGTGTAGAGCGGCGTGCCCATGGCCTTGATGGGCTCGCCGAAGATCGCCTGGCCGTGCTTCTGGATCGCATCGACCAGGGGCTTGTTGCCGGGCAGCGGCTTCATCGAGTTGGCCAGCAGCATGCGTTTGATGTCGACCTTGATGCCAGGCATCTGCGCTGCCGCATCCGCGATGACCTTGCGGATGTTGGCTTCGACCTCGACCGGATTCTCTTCCGGGATCATGCGACGGTCGAGCTTGAAGACGACCTTGCCCGGGACCACGTTGGTGTTGGTCCCGCCTTCGATGCGCCCCACGTTGAGGTAGGGGTGCGTGATGCCCTCGACCTTGGACGTGACCTGCTGGTACAGCGCGTTCTGCGCATAGAGCGCATTGAGGATGTGCACCGCGGCCTGCAGTGCATCGATGCCCGTGGTCGGTATGGCGGCGTGCGCCATCTTGCCGTTCACGGTGACTTCCATCTGCAGGCAGCCGTTGTGGGCCGTGACCACTTCGTAGCTGAAGCCCGCGGCGATCATCAGGTCGGGCTTGGTCAGGCCCTGCTTGAGCAGCCAGCCCGGGCCGAGGATCCCGCCGAATTCCTCGTCGTACGTGAAGTGCAGTTCGACGCTGCCCTGGGTGGGCTTGGCGACCGCTTCGAGCGCGCGCAGCGCAAAAGTGAAGCTCGCGAAGTCGCTCTTGCTGACCGCGGCCGCGCGGCCGTAGAGGCTGCCGTCGTCGATCTCGCCGCCGTAAGGGTCGTGCGACCAGCCCTCGCCGGGCGGCACCACGTCGCCATGCGCGTTGAGCGCCACGGTGCGGCCGCCGCTGCCGTACTTGCGGCGCACGATCAGGTTGGTGATGGATTCGAGGCCGTAGTCTTTCACTTCCTGTGCGGGCACGGAGTGCTTCTCGGCGTCGAAGCCGAAGGTGTGGAGCAGTTCGGCCGTGCGCTCCGCGTGCGGTGCGTTGTTGCCGGGCGGCGTGTCGGTGGGCACGCGCACCATTTCCTGCAGGAAACGCACCTCCTCGTCGAAGTGGGCGTCGATCCAGGCGTCGAGTTGCTTGTAGTCAGTCATATCAGTTGTTCCACGGTGGGCGGCCACGCGAAGTGGGGCAAGCCTGGGGCGAGATTCATTCCTTGAGGTTGTCGAGAAGCAGTTGGAAGGCTTGTACCGCCAGCTGCATGTCGTCGTTGGTGCTCGATTCGAGCGGGTTGTGGCTGATGCCTGAATTGATGCCGCGCACGAAGAGCATCGCCTGCGGCATGACTTCGTGCAGCTTCATCGCGTCGTGGCCGGCGCCGCTGGGCATGCGAAAGAGCGGCACGCCGAGCGTGTCGACGGCCTGCTCCCATCGCTTCTGCCAGTCGGGTGCGCTGGGCGCGGCGGCGGCGCGCATGGTTTCCTCCAGCGTGTGCCGGACGCCGCGTCGCTCGCAGATCTCCTTGAGTGCGTCGACCACATCGGTGGCCAGCGCATCGCGTTGCGCGTTGTTCGGCGCGCGCAGGTCCAGGCTGAACTTGCAGCGGCCCGGCACCACGTTGATCGAGCCGCTCGGCACTTCGAGCATGCCGACGGTGGCGACCGAGTCGCCATCCTTCGCTGCGCGCCGTTCGGCGAACAGGATCAGCTCAGCCACGGCCGCGGCGGCATCGCGGCGGCGGTTCATCGGAGTGGTGCCGGCGTGGCTCGCCATGCCGATCACTTCGCCCACGTAGCGAACGCTGCCGTTGATGGAAGTGACGATGCCGAGCGGGAGGTCCAGCTCGGTGAGCACCGGGCCCTGCTCGATGTGCACTTCGACGAAGCCGAGGTATTTCGAAGGATCGCGTTGCACCTTGGGGATGTCTTCGTCCTTGAGGCCCGCGTGTTGCCGCGCCTCGCGCATGGTGATGCCGTCGGCGTCCTTCTGGTCGAGCCACTTCGGGTCGAAGTGCCCGATCAGCGCACCCGATCCGAGGAAGGTGGCCTTGTAGCGCTGGCCTTCCTCTTCGGCAAAGCCCACGACTTCGAAGGCGAAGGGCAGGCGGCGGTTCTGCTGCTTGAGTTCGCGAACGCAGGCCATCGGCACGAAGATGCCAAGACGGCCGTCGTACTTGCCGCCGTTGCGCACGGTGTCGTAGTGCGAGCCCGTCAGCAGGGTCCTGGCGCCGGGCGTGGCACCTTCATAGCGGCCGACCACGTTGCCGACCGCATCGATGTGCACGGTGTCGAAGCCGGCCTCGCGCATGTCCTGCGCGATCTGCTGCGCGCAGGCACGGTGCGCGTCGGTGAGATAGGTCACGGTGAGCTGGCCCTTCTCGGCATAGCCCGGATCGGTGTGCACCGACAGCTTCTCCTGCCAGTCCCAAACTCGGTTGCCGAGCGTCGGCTCGGCGCCGAACTTGTCGTCGAGGCGAATTTCCGCGATGCGATGGATGTTGCGCAGTGCCTCGCCGAGCTCGAAGTCAGGGTGATGGTGTAGCCGGCGCTCGAAGGTGTCGATGATCTCGCGCTTGGCCAGTCCCGTGCCGCGCGGCCCGCGCACTGCGAGGATGAACGGAAAGCCGAACTTGGCGTTGTAGTCGGCGTTGAGCTGCTGGATCTTCGCGAATTCTTCGGGCGTGCAGTCGGTCAGGCCCGCCTTGCTCTGCTCGTGGGTCGATTCGGCGGTGAGGTTCTTGCTGACCATCGCCTTGCCTGCGAGTTCGGGGTGGGCGCGGATCAGGCCGAGCTGCTCGTCGGTCGATGCGCTGGTCACGACCTTGACCAAGGCGTGCTTCAGGTGCGGCAACGAGCGAAAAGGGCGTTCCGACAGCGCGCGCTTCGCGATCCACGGCGAGTGCTCGTACACGCCGTCGAGGAGTGCGACGGCTTCGTCGGCCGAGGCGGCATTGAGTTGGTCGATGGTCAGGGCCATATCAGTCTCCGTTGTAAGGGTGCGTCGCCTTCCAGTGCCGCGCGATATCCAGCCGGCGGCAGACCCAGACGCGATCGTGCGCGGCGATGTGATCGAGGAAGCGCTGAAGCGCCGTGATGCGCCCCGGGCGGCCCAGCAAGCGGCAATGCATGCCGATGCTCATCATCTTCGGCGCTTCGTCGCCTTCGGCGTAGAGCGCATCGAAGCTGTCCTTCATGTACTGGAAGAAGGGGTCCGCGTGCGAATAGCCTTGCGGCAGCGCGAAGCGCATGTCGTTGCAGTCGAGCGTGTAGGGAACGATCAGTTGCGGCACGACGTCGCCATCGGTCTTCCGAACCTTCATCCAGAAGGGCAGGTCGTCGCCGTAGTAGTCGCTGTCGTATTCGAATCCGCCGTAGTCAGCCACCAGCCGGCGCGTGCGCGGGCTGTCGCGGCCGGTGTACCAGCCGAGCGCTCGCTCGCCGGTGAGCTTTTCGAGGGCCTCCATGCCAAGCCGCATGTGCTCGCGCTCGGTGGCTTCGTCGATGCCCTGGTAGTGGATCCAGCGCCAGCCGTGGCAGGCGATCTCGTGGCCCAGTTCCTTGAACGCCACCGTGAGCTCGGGATAACGCTCCAGCGCCATGCCGACGCCGAACACCGTGAGCGGCAGGTTGCGCTTCTCGAATTCACGCAGGATGCGCCAGACACCGGCGCGCGATCCGTATTCGTAGATCCCCTCCATGCTGATGTGCCGGTCGGGGAAGCTCGCGGGATTGAACATCTCCGAGAGGAACTGCTCCGAGCCGGCGTCGCCGTGCAGCACGCAGTTCTCGCCGCCTTCCTCGTAGTTCAGCACGAACTGCACGGCGATGCGCGCGCGTCCGGGCCATTGCGCATGCGGCGGATTGCGGCCGTAGCCGACCAGATCGCGCGGATAGGGCAGGGTGGTGTCGTAGGTGCTCATGGGCGGGTTCAGGCCAGTGCCAGTGAGATGTCGTGGGTGGGGACCTTGCGGTCGAAGGTGAGGTTGGCCTCGACATGCTCGAGGTGCTCGGTCATCAGGCGCACGGCGCGTTCCTCGTCCTTGGCGGCCAGCGCCTTCACGATGTCGGCGTGCTCGTCGTTCGAGTGCTCGGCGGCGCTGGCGCTCTGGTACATCAGCGTGATGAGGGCGCAGCGCGAGATCAGTTCGCCGAGGATCTGCGCCAGCACCGTGTTGCCCATCAGCTCGGCCATGCGCACGTGGAAATCGCCGAGCAGTTCGGTGCGGCCCGAGACGTCTTCGCCGGAAACGGCGGCTTTCTCTAGCGCGACGTGTTCCTTGAGCGCCTTGATCTTGGCCGGCGTCACGCTGCGCACGAAGGCGCGCGTCATCTCGGCCTCCAGCATGCGGCGCACCGCGAACACCTGCTTCGCTTCGTCAACCGCCGGTGCCGCAACGAAGGCGCCGCGGGCGGGCTCCAGGCGGATCAGCTTGTTCTGCGAAAGCTGGAAGAGGGCTTGCCGAACCAAGGTGCGCGACACGCCGAAGTGGTCCGCCAGCTTTTGCTCGGCCAGCTTGCTACCGGGTTGAAGCCGGTGCTCCACAATGGCCTTGGTGAGTGCGTCGACGATCGCGCGGGTGGTGGTCGAGTCCATGCTTTTCATGATAGACCCAAAGGCAAGAACTGTATACACTTTTGTCGACCGGAATTTCCCCAATGCACTGAAGGAGCACATCCATGGGCCTGAGCACCCACGTACTGGACACCATGCACGGTAGCCCCGCGGCTGGCATGGAGGTCGCGTTGTTCACCACCGACGGCACTGGCGAGGACGCGCGCGCCACGCTCGTGCGGCGCTTCACGCTGAATGCGGACGGGCGCAGCGATGGCCCGCTCTACGACAACAGCACGCTGAAAGCAGGGACCTACCGCCTGGTGTTCGATGTGGCGGGCTACTTCAAGGCGCGCGGCGTCAAACTCCCCGAGCCGAACTTCCTGAATCGCGTGGCGCTGGATTTCGGTGTGGCGCGTACCGACCAGCACTACCACGTGCCGCTGCTGGTGAGCCCGTGGAGCTATTCGACCTATCGTGGATCATGAGATGTCGATTTCGTTGGAACGCCGCGGCACCGGCTTTGCCGGGCCGCTGGCGTTGCCCCCGGCAGGGGGGAGGCGTAGCGACACGAAGTGCGCGCAGCCTGGGGGCGAGCTAAAGCTAGAGCTGACCTTCGCTGAGCGTATCGAGCTGGAAATGGCCGCCTTCATCCCACAGCCATGTGTCGGTCCACGTGACTTTGCCCAGTTGCGTGGCGACGGGGAAGGGCGCGGCGCTGAGCACCGTGCGTTCGATCTCGGCGATCACTTCGGGCGCGTGCGTCGGCGCCCTCATCCAGTGCATCGAGAGCACCTTGCCGCTGGTGTCGAGGTTGACCTGCAGCGTACCGACCGCATAGAGCAATGGCGGCAGCTTGCCGCTGTAGACGCGTTGCTTGTTGATGTCGTAGACGTGGCGCGCCGCGTCGCGCCGATAGTCGCGCGGGGTTGCCGCGCTGGATGCGCGAGGCTTGGGCCGGCTGCCGTCGCTCGGGTCGGGCGTGGCGTTGCTGAGTTGGCCGGGGAGGGTTCCGGTACGGGATGTCGGGCTGGTGCCGCAACCGGCGAGCCACAGGCTCGAAAGAAGGGCAGCCGCCAGTGCGAGGCGGCGCGTCGTGGACTGAAAATTCATCGGCGCGGTTATACCGTGCCCGCGACGCGCTCGCGCAACCGGAGGTTTCGGGCATGACCGGCGCCGTCGACGAACTGCTCGCGCGTCTGCAGCGTGAGAACGGCGTGCTCGTGCGCGTCGAATCGACCCAGGGCTCCGCACCGCGCGAGGCCGGCACGTGGATGGCCGTCTGGGGCGATGGCCTCACTGCCACGATCGGCGGCGGCCAACTCGAATTCCAGGCGACCGATGAAGCGCGCGTCTGGCTCGCGGGCGGGCCGGCCATCGAAGGCGTTCGGCGCTATCCGCTCGGCCCCACCCTCGGGCAGTGCTGCGGCGGCGTGGTGTTCCTGTCGTATCGGCGAATCTCCGCGTCGGACGCCAAGGCGCTGCAGACCGAACTGCTCGCGCACCTGGAGCCGGTCGCGCTCTTCGGCGGCGGCCACGTCGGCGCGGCGCTCGCGCGGCTGCTGTCGACGCTGCCCTTTACCGTGCGTTGGATCGACAGCCGAGACGGCGTGTTTCCCGACGCGCTGCCCGCGCAGATCGAAACCGAGCATTCCGAGCCCGTGCAGCAAGCGGTCGCGCAACTCGCGCCCGGCTCGCGCGTGCTGATCATGAGCTTCAGCCATGCGGAAGACCTCGACATCGTGATCGCCTGCCTCAAGCGGCTGCGCGATCGCGACGATCTGCCCTACGTCGGGCTGATCGGCAGCAAGACCAAGTGGGCGACCTTCCGCCATCGCCTGGAGGCGCGCGGTTTCACGGCCGCCGAGATGGACCGCGTGACCTGTCCGATCGGCGTGCCAGGCATCACCGGCAAGGAGCCCGAGGTAATCGCGGTGGCCGTGGCGGCACAGTTGTTGCAATCGCTTCCAGCCGCGTGAAGGTGATCAGGGTTTTCCAGCACACCGAGTGACGCAAAACCCGAGAAAGACCCTTTAAAAGTGTATACACTTCAGTCCACAAGCCGCAGCGGAGCGAGGTCCACTCCATGGCCTGCGTTCGCGGCACTATCTCTGCTTACAGCGCCCGCAGTGGTGAGCAGGCCGGAACTCCACGGCGCCCCCACGCGCCGACAAGGTTGAGCGTCAATGGAAAGCTACTACCTCGACTGGGCCAATCTGCTGCTGCGCTGGGTCCACGTCATCACCGCCATCGCATGGATCGGCGCCTCCTTCTACTTCGTGATGCTGGACAACAGCCTCGAGAAGCCGCAGGACCAGGAGTCCCTGGACAAGGGTGTCGGCGGCGAGCAATGGGCGGTGCACGGCGGCGGGTTCTACAACATGCAGAAGTACGCGCTGGCGCCGAAGAAGCTGCCGGACCACCTGCACTGGTCGTACTGGGAGAGCTATTCCACCTGGATCACGGGTTTCGCGCTCTTCACGATGTCGTACCTGTGGAACGCGAGCACCTACCTGATCGACAAGTCCAAGATGGACTGGCAGCCCGGCGCCGCCATCGGCGTGGCGCTGGCTTTCTTCGTCGTGTTCTGGATGGTCTACGACGGCATCTGCCAGGTCTTCGGGCGGCGCAAGAACGGCGACACCATCGTGGGCGTGCTGGTGGCGGTCTTCATCGCCTTCGCGGCCTGGCTCGCATGCCAGTGGTTCGCCGGCCGCGCGGCCTTCCTGCTGGTGGGCGCGATGATGGCGACGACCATGAGCGGCAATGTCTTCTTCTGGATCATTCCCGGCCAACGCAAGAACGTGGCGGCACTGCGCGAAGGCCGGCCGGTCGATCCGATCCACGGCCAGCGCGGCAAGCAGCGCAGCGTGCACAACACCTATTTCACGCTGCCGGTGCTGTTCACGATGCTGAGCAATCACTACAGCTTCACCTACACGCACAAGTACAACTGGATCGTGCTGCTGCTCATCATGCTCGGCGGCGCGGCGATCCGGCAGTTCTTCGTGGTGCGCCATCGCTTCAAGCTCGGCAATGCGCGCAATCCGATTCCCTATGCGCTTTTCGGCATCGCCGTGCTTGGCCTGACCATCATCTGGATGAAGCCGGAGCCGGTCGCGGCGCCTGCCGCTGGTGCGGCGCCGCAAAAGGTATCGTTCGGCGAAGTGCAGAAGGTGCTGGAGCAACGCTGCTACATGTGCCACGGCGCGCAAGTGCAGATGAAGAACGTGCGGCTGGATACGCCGGAGCAGGTCGCTGCACATGCGCAGAGCGTGTATCAGCAAGCCGTGGTCACGAAGATCATGCCGATGAACAATTCGACCGGCATGACGGATGCAGAGCGCGCGCTGATCAGCAAATGGTTCCAGGGCGGCGCGAGTACCAAGTAGTCCCGTCGCGGGTGGGCGGGGCGGTAGGGAGACAATAGTTGGAGACCTAGGCAGAACATGACCTCATCGAACCCGCAGCAAATCCCAGACCCGCGCGGCGCGCCACGCGAATTCCTCGAACACATCTACCGCGTTGCCGTCGAGCGTGCATTGCCCTTGGCAAGCATGGGCCCCTGCCTTCCCAGGCCGCCCAGAGGCCGGACGCTGGTCCTCGGCGCGGGCAAGGCCGGCGGGTCGATGGTGCAGGCACTGGAGGCGCTGTGGCCCGCCGATGCAGAGCTTTCGGGGCTCGTGGTGACGCGCTACGGACACGTTCCACCGCGGCCCGAAGGTCTCACGCAGCGCATCGAAGTGGTCGAGGCCGCGCATCCCGTGCCTGACGAAGCGGGAATGAAAGCCGCCGAGCGCATCCTCGCGCTCACGAAGGGACTCACGGCCGACGACCTCGTGCTGTGCCTGATCTCCGGCGGCGGCTCGGCCCTGCTCACGTTGCCGGCCGAGGGCTTGACGCTGGCCGACAAGCAGCGCATCAACAAGCAACTGCTCGAATCGGGCGCGCACATCGGCGAGATGAACTGCGTGCGCAAGCATCTCTCGCGCATCAAGGGTGGGCGTCTAGCGGCCGCGTGTGCGCCGGCGCAGGTGGTGACGCTGACCATCAGCGACGTGCCGGGCGACGATCCCGCCGTGATCGCGAGCGGACCCACCGTCCCTGACGCCACGACCTGCGCCGATGCGCTCGCCATCCTCGATCGCTACCGCATCGAGGTGCCTCCGTCCGTGCGGGCGCAACTCGAAAGCGGTGCGCTCGAAACGCCCAAGCCTTCCGATCCGGTCTTCAAGGGCCATGCCACGCACCTGATCGCCACGCCCCAGCAGTCGCTGGAAGCGGCTGCCGCGGCGGCGCGCGCGGCCGGCATCGAGGCGCACATCCTCAGCGATGAAATGGAAGGCGAATCGCGGGAAGTCGGCAAGGTCCACGGTGCGCTGGCGCGTTCGGTGTCCTTGCGCGGCGCGCCGTTCGCCAGGCCTTGCGTGATCCTGTCGGGCGGCGAAACGACCGTCACCATCCGTCCACGTCAGCCCGGACAGGCCAAGGGCCGGGGCGGACGAGCGGGCGAGTTCTGCCTCGGGCTTGCGGGCGCGCTGGCGGCGCGAGAGGACGTCTGGGCTCTCGCGGCCGACACCGACGGCATCGACGGCGTCGAGGACAACGCCGGTGCCTTCGTCGCGCCGGACACCCTGCGCCGCGCCGAGGCCGCCGGCTGCAAGCTGGCCGATCACCTCGATCGCAACGATGCCTACGGCTACTTCGATGCCATCGGCGATCTGCTGGTCACCGGGCCGACACATACCAACGTCAATGACTTCCGCGCGTTGTTGATTCTTTAATTCGGGTTTGCGGTTCAGGCGGTCAGCAGGCATGCTCGGTGCCTGACAAGACCCACAACGCCGAATTCATGAATCAACCGATCGACCTGTATCTCGGCCTGCTCCCGTCGCAGAACTGGACCGCCGAGATCGGTCTGAGGATTCGCCGGCACCTGTTCCTGAAGGTGGTTGGCACCACCGCATTCACCTGGCTCTTCTTCATCGCCTATTTCCACTTGCTGCGCGAGCCGGTCTTCCCGACGACGGTGATGCCGTTGACCGCGCTCGATCGTGTGGTTCCGTTCCAGCCTCAGGCGCTGATCGCGTACTTCTCCCTGTGGGTGTATGTGGGCGTCGCGCCGGGGCTGCAACTGACCTTCAAGGAGCTGGTCGTCTACGGCTTGTGGGTCGGCGCGCTCTGCCTGACCGGGCTCGGCTTCTTCTACCTGTGGCCGACCCAGATCCCGCCCATGCCCACGGAGGCGACCGACTTTCCGGGCTTCGCGATCCTGCAGGGCGTGGATGCGGCCGGCAATGCGTGCCCGTCGATGCACGTGGCCGTTGCGATATTCACGGCAATCTGGGTGGAGCACATCCTGCGCGGGGCCCGCGCGCCGGTGCTGCTTCGCCTCGTCAATGGCCTCTGGTTCGCCGCCATCGTCTACTCGACGCTGGCGGTCAAGCAGCACGTCGTGCTCGACGCGCTGGCCGGCGCGGTACTCGGCATCGCCTTCGCCATCCCGTCCCTGCGCTGGCGACCCGGGAGGGCATCACGCCCGGTGGGGCCGAGCGGATATCATGGAACGTCACTGCCCGCGGGCCGATTCGACGGCCGTCCCAGGAGGGGTTGATCTGCTGGCAGGCCATACCAACATCACCATCGACGCGGATCGGTCGGTGGCCAGAACGACACCGGATACCCGCACCATGAGTTCGCTGAAGGAATTGCAGGACCTGATCCACGAGAAGTACGGCATCGAAGCCTCGGAGCTCGACCCTCAGGCCTCCATGCGCGAAAAAGGATTCGACTCGCTGGCGCTGGCCGAGTTCGTGTTCGCGATCGAGGACCGCTTCGCCATCACGGTCCCTGACGACGACCCGAACATCGACACGCTGGCCCAACTGGCCGCCGTGGTCGACAAGGTCAGGGCGGCGCAAACAACGTGAGCCGGGTCGCCGTCACCGGACTGGGCGTGATGGCACCGCACGGCGACGAACCCCGTTTGCTGTTCGAGGCCCTCCTGCGCGGGGAATCGGCGCTCGGGCCGATCTTTCCCGAGTTGCCCAGGCCGGCCGCGGCAGCGACGGTGGCCTTCGACGAATCACGCTGGTTCACCAAGCTGCAGCTCGCAGGCGTCGATCGAGTGAGCCAGCTTGCGGTGGCCGCTGCCGACCTCGCGATGCGCGATGCCGGCATCCACGGCGACTTCGATCCGGAGCGCATCGGTGTCTACGCCGGATGTGGCATGGGCGGCGCGGCGGCGCTCGATGCGGCCTACCGCGGCGGTGGACGCGTCCCGCCGCTGACCATTCCCGCCTTCATGCCCAATGCGCCGGCCTCGCACGTGGCGATGCGCCAGGGCGCCCAGGGTCCCGTGCTCACCTACTCGGTGGCCTGCGCCTCGTCGGCCATCGCGATCGCCGAGGCCGCCAAGGCGGTGCAGCGCGGCGAGGTTGACGTAGCCATCGCGGGCGGCAGCGAGGCCCTCATCGTTCCAGGCGTCGTGCTCGCGTGGCAGGCCATGCAGACGCTCGCCAGCTTTGCGCCCGGCGAAGAGGCGACGGCGGTCCGTCCGTTCGCGAGCGATCGCAATGGTTTCGCGCTCGGTGAGGGCGCCGCGTTCCTCGTTCTCGAATCGGCCGATCGAGCCCGCCGGCGCGGCGCACGGATCTACGCCACCCTCGATGGCTGGGGGCAAAGCTGCGACGCCACTCACCTGACCAAGCCCGATGCGCACGGCCAGGCACGTGCGCTGCGCCAGGCCCTGCGCCAAGCCGGTCTTCAGCCCCGGGACGTGGGCTATTGCAACGCCCATGGCACCGCCACACGCATCGGCGACATGGTCGAGCGCGATGCACTCGCGCAAGTGTGGGGAGATGAACTCGAGCACCTGAGGGTCAGTTCCACCAAGGCGTTGCACGGCCACCTGCTGGGCGCCGGCGGTGCACTCGAAGCGGTGATCACGGTGCTCGCGCTGCATCGCCGGGAGTTGCCTCCCAACGGACATCGCGGCGAAGTGGACCCGGCTTGCAGCCTCAATCTGGTTCCGGAATCCGGCGCCGCCGCACCCGGACTCGAAGCCGCGATCAGTAGTTCGTTCGCCTTCGGCGGAACGAACGCCGTACTGTTGTTCGGCCGCGCCTGAGCACCGCTAAACTGACTTCGACGTTGCAGATCGCTCGTCAGCCAACTTTCATCAACAGCCTCTGGAGTCAACATGATGGGACGATTTGCTGCGCTGGGATTTGCCGTGTTCCTGTCGGCTTGCGCGAGCACGCCGACGAGTGTCAAGACCGATTTCGACCCCGGCACGAACTTCGCCCGCTTCCGCACCTACAGCTGGATAGCGAGGCCGGAGGGTGTCGCTTCGCCGCTGGTGCAGCAGCGCATCGTCGACGGCGTCGATTCGCGCCTGCAGCGCAACGGATGGAAGCTCGTACCCAACGGCGACGTGCACGTTGCCGCGCGGGTCACCACCTCGGAGCGGCAGACCGCGAACACCTCCAGTGTCGGCTACATCGGTTGGGGCGGCTTCGGCCCTCCCGCGACGGGGGCGCGGGTCGACACCTATGAAGTGGGCACTCTGGTGGTCGACATGTACGACGGCTCGCGCAAGCAGGCGATCTGGCGCGGCTCGGCGAGCGGAACGCTGGACAGCGATACCGCCAGGATGACGGCCCTGCTGCAAGCGGCGCTCGACAAGATGTTTGCGGGCTTCCCGCCGGGTGGCGCGCCGGCGAAATGACCTGACGCGGGTTCCGTGGCCTCGTCGGGATAGGTGGCACTACGTACGTGCTAGGTAAGTGCGCGGACCGCTTTCGCGCGCGCGTTCCGCGCCTACCATTCGTCGGAAGGCCCGCGACCGGGCCATCGGATGGTCCATCGCATGTCCCAACCCATTCCCCCCGTCCCGCCCGTGTCCACGGAAGCGGGAACTGCGCCGGAACGGACGGCAGCGTCCGCGAGTTCCGGCCAACGCGCAGAGCAATCGCAAAAGCAGGAAATGCGACGCATGGTGTTTGGCCTGGTCAAGCCCTACCGCGGCTGGCTGGCCATCGTGCTCGCCGCGATGGTGGTCGAGATTCTCATGAGTCTGGCATCGCCCTGGCCGCTCAAGCTGGTGCTCGACGATGCGCTGGGCAACCACCACCTGCCCCCGTGGCTCGAATGGGCGCACCAACTCGGCATCGGCCGGCACACGCTCGGCGTGGCGCTCTTCGCCGGTATCGCGACCCTGATGATCGCCGTTATCGGCGGCATCGCCACCTACATCGACAACTACTACACCACCAGCATCGGGCAGTACGTTGCCAACGACCTCCGCCTGCGAATCTACGAGCACCTGCACCGGCTGTCGCTCGGCTACTACGACAACGCCAAGACCGGCTCACTGATGTCCACCATCACCAGCGATGTCTCGACGGTGCAGAGCTTCGCCTCCTCCTCGACCCTCGGCATCCTGGTCGACGTCGTGACGATCGTCTTCATGCTCGGCTTGATGATCTGGCTCGATTGGGACTTCACCCTCATCGCGATCGCGGTGATGCCTTTCCTGCTGCTGTTCGTCTTTCGCTTCAAGAAGGCGGTGAAGGAGGTCACGCGCGAGGTGCGCCTGCGCCAGAGCGAGATCGTCGCCGTCGTTCAGGAAGGGCTGGGCCAGGTGCGCGCGGTCAAGGCATTCGGCCGGCAGGATCTCGAAGTGACCCACATGGAAGCTGCGAGCCTGGCCTCCACCGAGGCCGCATTGCGCGCCCGCCGCATCAAGTCTCTGCTCTCACCGGTGGTTGCGGTGGTGGTGGCGCTGTGCACCGGCATCGTGCTCTGGAAAGGCACCGCGCTGATCGTCGCCGGCACCATGACGGCGGGTGCGTTGACGGTGTACCTGGCCTATCTGAGCAAGTTCTTCAAGCCGGTGAAGGACCTCGCCAGCATGGCCAGCACGATCGCCCAGACCACCGTCGCACTGGAGCGGATCCAGAAGATCCTCAGCGCCGACAACATCATCCACGAGCGTCCGGACGCCACGGAGCCGGGTCGAACCCGCGGCGAGATCACCTTCGAGCACGTGGCCTTCGGCTACGGCGACGAGCCGCTGGTGCTGCGCGATGTCTCCTTCAACATCAAGCCGGGCCAGGTGGTGGGTATCGTCGGGCCGACGGGCAGCGGCAAATCGACGGTGGTGAGCCTGATGCCGCGCTTCTACGACCCGAAGGGCGGGCGGGTGCTGATCGACGGCGTCGATATTGCCAGCCACAAGCTCTCGGGCCTGCGCTCGCAGATCGGCTTCGTGCTGCAGGAGACGGTGCTTTTCCGCGGCACCATCGGCGAGAACATCGCCTATGGCAAGCCCGGCGCGAGCAGGGAAGAAATCATTGCCGCCGCCAAGCTCGCCAACGCCGACGAGTTCATCAGCCGCATGCCGCACGGCTACGACTCGCTGGTCGGGGAGCGCGGCGACACGCTCTCGGGCGGCCAGCGCCAGCGCATCGGGATCGCGCGTGCCGTGATCCGCAACAGCCCGATCATGATCCTCGACGAGCCGACCGCGGCGCTCGACACCGAATCCGAGCGCCTCGTCATCGAGGGGCTGGAGCGGCTGATGCAGGGCCGCACCGTGATCATGATCGCGCACCGCCTCAGCACCCTGCGCAACGCTGACAAGATCATCGTGCTGAAGGACGGCATCGTGGTCGAGGAAGGCACCAACGACGAACTGGTCGCGCTCGGCGGCGTCTATGCCGAACTGCACCGCATTCAGTATGAAAACCCGGCCGCCCCTGCGGCTGCTTCTGCCTGAGGCCATCATGTCCCATCGTCTGATCGTTCTGCCCGACGACACCGCCAAGCCCATCCTCGACGCCATCAACGCGGCCAAGGATGCCCTGCAGATCCGGATGTTCCTGTTCACCGACGAAACCTTGCTGTCGGCGGTGATCGCCGCCAAGCAGCGCGGCGTGAAAGTGCGCGTGATGCTGAATCCGGCGCGTCGCAGCGGGGAAAGCGAGAACGAGGAAGCGCGCAAGGCATTGATCGATGCCGGCATCGAAGTGCGCGACAGCAACCCGAAGTTCGATCTCACGCACCAGAAATCGATGGTGGTCGATCATCAGGTCGGCTTTGTCGAGTCGCTCAACTGGGAGCCCAGGGACCTGACCGAGACGCGCGACTACGCGGTCATCACCACCCATGACCTCGAAACGAAGGAAATGGTGGCCTGCTTCGATGCCGACTGGGAGCAGCAGGACTTCAAGCCGCACCCGGAGTCGCCGCTGATCTGGTGTCCGGACAACGGCCGCGTGCGTGTCGCGGCATTCATCGACGGGGCGAAGCATTCGCTCTGGGTGCAGAACGAGCGTTACCAGGACACCGTCATCATCGAGCGCCTGGTGCGCGCCGCGACGCGGGGTGTCAAGGTTCACATCCTGACCAAGCCGCCGCATTCGCTCAAGGCGGAAAAGCTGATCGAAGGGGTCGGCGGCCTGCGCATCCTGCAGGACGTGGGCGCCAAGGTTCACACGATGAAGCACCTCAAGCTGCATGCCAAGATGATGCTTGCCGATGGCAAGCGCGCGATCGTCGGCTCGATCAATCTGGCGCCGGGCAGCTTCGACGGCCGTCGCGAGTTGGCCATCGAGACCGACCATGCCGGCACCGTGCAGCGGCTGGAGGAAACGGCGCGCGCCGATTGGGAACTGTCGCACCGCATCGATCTCAGCGACGAGGGGCTGATGAAGGATCTCGCGAAGCGCGAACTCGATCCCGCCAAACTGGTGCTGGACGGCAGCGCGTCCCGCGAGAAGAAGCACAAGTCCAAGGGCTGACTCCGAAGGCATCGATGGCCGTCGCACCGTCATTGAAAGCGTGGTCGGGTGCGCTGCTCGCTGCGGTCGCCTCGGCATGCGTCGCACCGGCGGCGCTGGCAACTGGCGGCGCCGAGTACGCGCTGCGCTGGGCGCCAGCCGACGGCGGCCCCGGCAGCATCGAAGAAGTTGCCACCCTGCTGCGGCTCCCGGCGGGAAAGCACGAGAAGTTCGAGGTCCGCTATTTCTCCACCGCGCAGGCCTCCGACCTGCCGCCGGGCGCCAGCGTCATCGTGCGAGAGCGCAGCAGCGGCTCCAAGACCGAATCGATGTACAAGCTCCGCAGTGCCGCGCCCTTGCAGGGCAATGAAGTGGGCACCGCCTTGCGCTGCGCCTTCCCGGCGGCAACCAAGCGCAAGAGCGAGGTGGATGTCGGCTGGACGGCCGAGGGCGCTCTCAAGAAAAACTATTCATACAGCTGCACGGCCGACGGCCTTGTCCGCACCGTCGCGCCGCCGGGCTTCGAGGCGCGGCCGACCGGCTGCAGCAGCAAGGTGCTGCGGATGGAGGCCAAGGACGTCAAGATCGAACGCTGGAGCTTGCCGGGCGGCGCACTGGCACTGGAGGTTTCGTGGAACGGCGAGGACACCCCCAAGGACCTGCGCCGATTCACCACTCGGGTCGCGCAGCCCTTGCTCGCCCGCGGCGTCAGGCCGCTGCAGGAGAGCAAGACCGAGTTGGGGAGCCGATGCTGACGATGCTCGCGCGGCCCTAGTGGTTGTCCCGCGGAATCCCGAAGGTCGCGTGAATCTTCTGGTACTTCACCGCAGGCTTCAGGACCATTCCTTCGGACAGCTCATCGACGATGCCGCGCTGGATTTCCTGCCACGGCGTCTGGCTCGCCGGGTACGGATAGCCGCCCGCAGCCTCCAGCCTGGCGCGGCGCTTGGCCAGTTCCTCATCGGACACCAGCATGTTCGCCGTGCGCTTCTTCAGGTCGATGCGTACGCGATCGCCCGTTTGCACCAGCGCCAGTCCGCCGCCGGTCGCCGCTTCGGGTGAGGCATTGAGGATCGACGGCGAGCCCGAGGTGCCCGATTGCCGGCCGTCGCCGATGCAGGGCAGGGCCGTGATGCCCTTCTTGAGGAGGTACGACGGCGCGCGCATGTTGACCACCTCGGCCGCGCCCGGATAGCCGACGGGCCCGACACCACGCATGAAGAGCACGCTCTTAGGGTCGATCTTCATCTTCGGGTCGTCGATGCGGCGGTGATAGTCCTCGGGGCCGTCAAAGACGATGGCGGTGCCCTCGAAGGCCATCGGGTCCTTCGGGTCCTCGAGGTAGCGCGAATGGAATTCCGGCGTGATCACGCTGGTCTTCATGATCGCGGAATCGAACAGGTTGCCCTTGAGGTTGAGGAAGCCGGCGTTCTTCTTCATCGGCTTCGCATACGGGAAGATCACCTTGCGGTCGCTGGTGAACTGGCCTTCGCAGTTCTCGACGAGCGTCTTGCCGTTGGCGGTGAGGGCTGGCTTGATCTTGCCCTGCGCGATCAGCTCGGCGACCACTGCAGGCACACCGCCCGCGCGGTAATAGTCTTCGCCGAGGTACTCGCCCGCCGGCTGCAGATTGACGATCAGCGGAATCTTGTAGCCGTGCTTTTCCCAGTCGTCCGCCGTCAGCTCGACGCCGACATGGCGCGCGATGGCGATCAGGTGCACCGGTGCGTTGGTCGAGCCGCCGAGCGCGGAGTTCACGACGATCGCGTTCTCGAATGCGGCGCGGGTGAGGATGTCCGAAGGCTTCAGGTTCTCGCGGACCATCTCCACGATGCGCTTGCCGGTCAAATAGGCCATCTCCTGGCGGTCGCGGTAGGGCGCCGGAATGGCGGCACTGCCCGGCAGCGTCATGCCCAGTGCCTCGGCGAGGGAGTTCATCGTCGACGCCGTGCCCATGGTGTTGCAGTGCCCGGTGGACGGTGCGGACGATGCGACCAGCTTCAGGAATTCCTGATAGCCGATCTTCCCCGCCGCCATCATCTCGCGCGCGCGCCAGACGATGGTGCCCGAGCCAGTGCGTTCGCCCTCGTACCAGCCGTTGAGCATCGGCCCCGAGTTGAGCGCGATCGCCGGAATGTCCACCGTCGCGGCGGCCATGAGTTGGGCCGGCGTGGTCTTGTCGCAACCGGTTGTCAGCACCACGCCGTCGATCGGATAGCCGTACAGCACTTCGACCAGCGACAGGTATTGCAGGTTGCGGTCGAGCGCGGCAGTGGGGCGCTTGCAGGTTTCCTGGATGGGATGGATCGGAAACTCGAAGGCGATCCCGCCCGCATCCCGAATGCCCTCGCGCGTGCGCTCGGCCAGCACCAGATGATGGCGATTGCAGGGTGCGATGTCCGAACCGGTCTGCGCGATGCCGATGATCGGCCGGCCCGACTGCAACTCGTCGAAGCCGAGGCCGAAGTTCATCGTGCGCTCCAGGTAGAGCGCGGTCATGTCGGCGTTGGCCGGATTGTCGAACCAGGCTTGGGAGCGCAATGCCAGCGCGCCCTTGGGTGCGTTCTTGGCCTTGTTCTTTGTCTTCTTGCTTGTGGGTTTCATCAGGACATTCCCTTCAGGGTCTCGCTAGCATTTGGCAGGGCCGCGCAGTCGTCGATGTACTGCTGGACGATGTCGGCGAAGTTGTCATGCGGATGCAGCCCGAGCCGCGCGGCGCGTGCGGCCGACGCGCCACTCGGCCAGTTGGCCACGATGCCGGCGATGCGCTCGTCGCGCTCGAAGCGAACGCGGGCGCGTACGGCCGGGCCCGCCACCTTTTCGAGTGCATCGAGCATGTCGCTGACACGCACGTTGAGCGCCGGCAGATTGAGCGCGGTGCGGCCGCAGAAAGCATCGCGGCTGGATTCGTAGACGGCGATCAATCCATCGACCGTGCGCGACGGCGACGACACCGGATGCGACACGTCGGGTGAAACGGGGCAGATCGAGTCCACGCCCGCCAAGGGCTCGCGGATGATGCCGCTGAAGAAGGACGACGCTGCGCCGTTCGGCCTGCCGGGGCGCACGGTCACGGTCATGAGCCGCGCGGCACGGCCGTCGACGTAGCCCTTGCGCGTGTAGTCGGCAATGAGGTGCTCGCAGATCAGCTTCTGCGTGCCGTAGGACGTCTGCGGCGCGGGCAGGGTGTCGTCGGCCACGATCTTCGGCAGCGGCACGGCCGGGTCGGGCCCGAACACCGCGACCGAACTGGAGAACACCACGCGCGGCACTTTGCCGCCGGCATTGACGTGCGCCCGGATGGCATCGAGCAGCGCACGCGTGCTGTCGAGATTCGAGCGCAGGCCCAGGTCGAAATCGAGCTCGCATTCGCCGGAGACGGCAGACGCCAGGTGGAAAACGCCATCGAAGGGCTCTTCGCGCAGCGCGTCGGTCTGCGCAAGCAGGGGTCCGGTGCGCGCTTCGACGCGCGCATCGGCGAGCAGGTCGGCCGGCGGTGGGGCGATATCGGTCAGGACGAGGCGATCGATGCGCTCGCCCGCCAAGATGCCGCGCTTCAGCAGCGCGCGTGCGAGGCGCGCGCCGACGAATCCCCCGCCCCCGGTGATCATGAGTTTCATGGAGTCTCCTTCATTGCTTGCGAGGTCGTGGGGTGGAAGAGACCGCAGCGCGCACGGCCCTGGCCGCTGCCTGCCGACGGCGGCCATCGATGATGCCGCCTTCGACAAGCCGCTGCTCTCCGCGGATCAGATGTTCATTTGCACGAAGTCGCGCCGCGACGGGGTCGTGCGCGGCAATGGCCTCGAAGATGGCGCGGTGCTCGCCCTGCACCGCAGTCATGAAGTCGATGCGCCGGGCTTCATTGCCGCGCGTGATGCGCATGCCTTCGCGCAGGTATTGCTCCAGGAAGCCGAGCAGCAGCCGGAACTGCGGGTTGCCGGTCGATTCGCCAATCACGCGGTGGAAGGCCAGGTCCTCGGCGACGCCGTCGCGGCCGTCCGCCACGGCCTCGTCGATGGCCTTGAGCGCCCGGCGCAATGCCGCGATCTGCGCGCGGGTGGCCCGCTCGGCGGCCAGCGCGGCGATCTCGCCTTCGAGCACGCGCCGCACCTCGACCACGTGGACGACGGCCTGCACGGAGGTCAGCACGGTCGGGTCGAAGGCCAGGGGCAGGTTGACCGGCCGCGGCGCCACGTAGACGCCCGAGCCCTGGCGCGACTGCACCATTCCCTTGGACTTGAGTTGATGCACGGCCTCGCGGACCACCGTGCGCGAGACGCCGTGCGCCGAGGCCAGTTGCTGCTCGGTCGGCAGCCGATCGCCGGGCTGCAGGGTACCGGACTCGATCTGAGCGCTCAACAGCGCCGCCAACCGATCCGACAGCCGATCGACGATCAACTGCAGGGGCTGGGATGGGGCCGAAGTCCGGACGGCGGTGGAGGAAGTGAGCTCGGTTATCAGGTCATCATACAAATTTACGGGGGTTAATGCGTACCGGTTTGCCCTGATGCGCGGGTTTGTCGCAATGCCAATACTCCGCGGTTGCGACGTGGAGCCTTCCGTGTCGTTGCGTCGACCCGCGAACTTTCAGGACTTCAGTGCATGGCCAGTGTCACGATCCAGGCAGTCAAGAAGAACTTCGGTGATGTGCCCATCCTCCACGGGGTGGACATCGACATCAAGGACGGCTCCTTTACCGTGCTGGTGGGCCCGTCGGGTTGCGGCAAGTCGACGCTGCTGCGCATGATCGCCGGACTGGAGGAGATCAACGGCGGCGAAATCCGCATCGGCGACAAGCGCGTCAACGACCTGCCGCCGAAGGAGCGGGACATCGCGATGGTGTTCCAGAACTACGCGCTGTATCCGCACATGACGGTGCGCGACAACATGGCCTTCGCACTGGCGCTGGCAAAGACCGACAAGCCAACCATTGAGGCCAAAGTGGGCCGCGCGGCGGAGATCCTCGCGCTCACGCCGCTGCTGGAGCGCTATCCGCGCCAGCTCTCGGGTGGCCAGCGGCAGCGGGTGGCGATGGGCCGGGCCATCGTGCGCGACCCACAGGTCTTCCTATTCGACGAACCGTTGTCCAACCTCGACGCCAAGCTGCGCGTGGCGATGCGCAGCGAGATCAAGGAACTACACCAGCGCCTGAAGACCACGTCGATCTACGTCACGCACGACCAGATCGAGGCCATGACCATGGGCGACAAGATCGTGGTGATGCGCGACGGCCGCATCGAGCAGACGGGCAGCCCGCTCGAGCTGTACGACCATCCGTCCAACCAGTTCGTCGCCGGCTTCATCGGCTCGCCGGCCATGAACTTCCTGCCGGGCACGCTGCGGCGCAGTGCCGGCGCGGCGAAGGTCGAACTGGCGGACGGCACGCACCTCGATGCTCCATTGCTTGCGGGCGGCGTCGACGGCCAGCCCGTCGTCTATGGCACCCGCCCCGAGCACCTGAGCCTATCGGACAACGGCGGCATACCCGCAAGAGTGGTCGTGCTGGAACCGACCGGCATGGACACCTTCGTCGCATGCCGTCACGAAGGCGCCGAGATCTCGGCGGTCTTCCGCGAGCGCTACGACTTCGCACCGGGCAGCACGATTCGCCTGCAGCCCGACCTTCAGCGAGCGCACCTTTTCGACGCAGGCACCGGCCAGCGGCTGGTGGCTTGAGTTTCTTTCTGGCCGTTCAACAACAGGAGACATGAATGAGTGACTTCAATCGCCGCAAGATTCTGAAAAGTTCGGCCGGGATTGCCGCCGCTGCCTCGCTCGGCGTCGGCACCGCGATCTTCTCGCCGCTGGCGAATGCCCAGACGCTGACTTTCAAGCCCGAGAAGGGCGCCAAGCTGCGCGTGCTGCGCTGGAGCCGCTTCGTGCAGGGCGACATCGACGCCTACATGGCGAACGTCAAGAGGTTCACCGAGACCACCGGCGTCGAGGTGCGCGTCGACAACGAAGGCTGGGAAGACGTGCGGCCGAAGGCGGCCGTCGCAGCGAATACCGGTGCCGGCCCGGACATCATCCTGTCCACCAACGACGACGCGAACCTGTATCCGGACAAGCTGCTCGACGTCACAGACCTCGCCGAATACCTCGGCAAGAAATACGGCGGCTGGTATCCGGCTGCCGAGATGTTCATGCGGCCGGACGGCAAGAAGTGGATCGGCCTGGCGCTGGGCGCATCCGGCTCGCTGATCGTCTATCGCGAGAGCATGGTCAAGGCGGCAGGCTTCGACAAGTTTCCGACGAACACCGACGACTTTCTCAAGCTCTACAAGGCGATGAAGGACAAGGGCACCCCCGGCGGCATGGCGCTCGGCAACGCGACCGGTGACAGCGTGTGGACCAACTGGCTCATCTGGTCCTTCGGCGGCAAGCTGGTCGACAAGAACAACAAGGTGGTGATCGACAGCCCCGAGACGCTCAAGGCACTGGAATACGCCAAGGAGCTCTATGCCAACTTCATCCCCGGCACGCTGTCGTGGCTGGACCCGAACAACAACAAGGCCTTCCTCGACGGGCAGATCGGCGTCACCAACAACGGCATCTCGATCTACTACACCGCCAAGAACTCGTCCGATCCGAAGGTCAAGGAGATGGCCGCCGACATCAACCACGCCGTGTTCCCCGTCGGGCCGGTGGGCGTGCCGACCGAGTCGCATCTGTTCTTCAACCAGATGATCATGAAGTACACCAAGTACCCGCAGGCCTCCAAGGAGTTCCTGCGCTTCATGATGGAGCGCCCGCAGTTCGACGACTGGCTCAAGGGGGGCGGCGGCTATGTCGCGCAGCCGTTGCGCGCCTACGAGGCGAACCCGATCTGGACGTCGGATCCGAAGAACACGCCCTACCGTGACTCGGTCAAGAACCTGCGTCCGGCAGGCTACGAGGGCAAGCTGGGCTACGCATCGGCCGGCGCTGCAGCCGACTTCATCATTCCCAACATGGTGGCCGAGGCAGCGAGCGGCTCCAAGACGCCCAAGGAAGCGGCGGAGCGCGCTCAAAAACGCGCCGAGCGTTACTACAAGGTTTGAAGCCTTCCGACGGGACTCGATGACCACGCGACTGGCCAAGCTCCAGAACAGCCGCAACGCCCTCGGCTTCATGTTCATGTTGCCGGCGGCGGTGCTGTTGCTGCTGTTTCTCACCTATCCGCTCGGGCTCGGCACCTGGCTGGGCTTCACCGACGCCAAGGTCGGCCGGCCGGGCGAGTGGATCGGGCTGGAGAACTACCAGTTCCTCTGGAACGACGCCGTCACGCGGCTGGCCTTGTTCAATACGCTCTTCTACACGGCAGTGGCGAGCGTGTTCAAGTTCTTCCTCGGCTTGTGGCTGGCGGTGCTGCTGAACAAGAACATCCGCTTCAAGACCTTCTTCCGCGCCGTCATCCTTCTGCCCTACATCGTGCCCACCGCGCTGTCGGCGATCGCGTTCTGGTGGATCTACGACTCCCAGTTCTCGATCATCAGCTGGGCGCTGATGAGGATGGGGTTGATCGACAAGTACATCGACTTTCTGGGCGATCCGTGGAATGCGCGCTTCGCTGTCATCGCCGCCAACGTGTGGCGCGGCGTGCCCTTCGTCGCCATCACCTTGCTCGCGGGCCTGCAGACCATCTCGCCGTCGTACTACGAGGCATCGGCCATCGATGGCGCGACGCCGTGGCAGCAGTTCCGCCACGTGACGATGCCGCTGCTCACGCCGATCATCGCGGTGGTGATGACTTTTTCGGTGCTGTTCACCTTCACCGACTTCCAGTTGATCTACGTCATCACGCGCGGCGGGCCGCTCAATGCGACGCACTTGATGGCGACGCTTTCCTTCCAGCGCGCCATCTCGGGCGGTGCCCTGGGCGAAGGCGCGGCCATCGCGATTGCGATGGTGCCTTTCCTGCTGGCCTGCATCATGTTCAGCTTCTTTGGCCTCCAGCGGCGGGCGTGGCAACAGGGGGGATCTGACAAATGAGCACGAAGCCCGGCCAGATCGACGTTGTCGGCATGAGCTATCTGGAGACCGTGCCGCGCAAGGCGATCACGGTGTACCTGCCGCTGCTCGTGTTTCTCATCGTGCTGCTGTTCCCGTTCTACTGGATGGCGATCACCTCGGTGAAGCCCGAAGCCGAACTGCTGTCGCGCGAAGGCAATCCCTTCTGGGTGATCGGGCCGACGCTCGCGCACTTCCACAAACTGCTCTTCGACACTGCCTATCCGGAATGGCTCTGGAACACCGTGCTGGTCTCCGTGGTCTCCACCTTCTTCTCGCTGGCGGCGTCGGTGTTCGCTGCCTATGCCATCGAGCGGCTGCGCTTCAGGGGCTCGCGCCAGACCGGGCTCGCGATCTTCCTGGCCTATCTGGTGCCGCCGTCGATCCTGTTCATTCCGTTGGCGAACGTAGTCTTCAACCTCGGCCTCTTCGACACGCGCCTGGCGCTGATCCTGACCTATCCGACCTTCCTGATTCCCTTCTGCACCTGGCTGCTGATGGGCTACTTCCGCTCGATACCGGCCGAGCTGGAGGAGTGCGCGCTGATCGACGGTGCCAGCCGCTGGCAGATTCTCGTGAAGATCGTGCTGCCGCTCGCAGTGCCCGGGCTGATCTCGGCCGGCATCTTCGCCTTCACGCTGTCGTGGAATGAATTCATCTACGCACTGACCTTCGTCTCGTCGTCCGAGATCAAGACGCTGCCCGTGGGCGTGGTGACCGAACTGGTGCAGGGCGACGTCTACCAGTGGGGCCCGCTGATGGCCGGCGCGCTGCTGGGGTCGTTGCCGGTGGCCTTCATCTACTCGTTCTTCGTCGAGTACTACGTCTCGGGCCTGACGGGCTCCGTCAAGGAGTAGGGGCAGGGGAAGGGCCGGACACAGCCCTGCGCTTCGTCGCGAGCACGATGAGCGACAGGGGCGCCACCTCGGTGTCTTCCAGCACGGCCTCGCGACGACCCGGTGCCGTCCCGGCCGTCGGCTCGCCCAGTTTCTCGATCGCGAAACCGGCGCCGACGACAAGGTCGATCCACTGACTGAGCGTCCGATGGAAGATGGGCGTCTGGAACGGCGCGACCTTCTGCCGCTGCTTCCTGGACAGCATCGAGAACCACCAGGTGTCCACTCTTCCCGTCGTCGTTGCGAAGTAGTCGCCGATCTCGATGGCGCGCGTCTTGCCATTGCGCCGGCGCAGCACCTTGCGATGCGGCGGCACAAAACAGGGATGAAGAATGGAAAACTGGAGAAAACCGCCGGACCGCAGCACCCGGTTCGCTTCCCGCAAGGCGCGCTGAGGGTCGGGCATGTCCATCAGCGACATGAAGGCCGTGACGAAATCGAAGGACTCTTCAACGAAGGGCAGCGCCATGCCGTCGCCGACGCGGAATTCGATGCCCAGCGGATCCTTGCACTCAGTCTCCTGCGCATGCCGGACGAAGGTCGGGGCGATGTCGACCGCCATCATCTTTGCGCCGCGCCGCGCGAGTTGCCGTGTATTGGAGCCTTCGCCGCATCCGACGTCCAGGCCTTCCCGCCCCTGGATGGCCGGCAACTGGGCCATGAAGGCGGGCGTGTTGACCGCATCGCGAAAGATGTCGAAGCCGCTGCGGGCCTGCCGGGTCCAGGCTTCGGCGTTGGCTTCCCAATGTCTGGCTACGTCGGTTGAATCCAAGGCGCGTTCCCTTTCAGAGGGTGGGGTCTGTGTGTCTCCGTTCGCCGGTGGCCACGCATTGCGCCGCGTGTTGGTGGCTGGGCCGGTGATGATGTCCAGACTATTGGGAAGTCCGGGGATGACGACGTCATCCTCCAAAGTGTGGACGGTGTCGTTTACTTTGTTTCGCACTGTCTGCGCGTTTGTACGGAACCCTTGCGCTTGCGACCTGTCAGAGGGAGGCTGAACTTCAAGAAGGAGGGCGCCATGTCCAGCCCCTTCAGTTTCGCGGCCGTCGCGATGCTTGCCACGTGCGCCAGCGTCGCTGCACATTCGGCGGATCTGTCCGTCGTCTTCGTGCATCCGGAAACCTTCAGGGATGCCATCTACTCGCGCCCGTATGGCGGCGAGCAGGAGCGCGCACCGGTGCTGCGCGATATCGAGCGCCACCTGAGGCAGCTCGCCGATCGCGGTCTCCCGCCGGGCGATTCGCTGCGTATCGAGGTGCTCGACATCGACCTTGCCGGCTGGTTCGAGCCTTTCCGGTATCGCACGTACCCCGATATCCGCATCCTGCGCGAAGTTACTTGGCCGCGCATCCAATTGCGCTACACGCTGACGCGCGGCGACCAACTGCTGTCGAGCGCGGAGGAGCGAGTGTCCGACCTGAACTATCTGATGACCGTCAACCGCTATCCGGTCGGCGACCGCCTGCGCTACGAGAAGGCGATGCTGGACGACTGGTTCGACCGGCGAATCGTCAAGCCGGCGGAACACGGCTGATCCTGCGTAATCCAACCAATTGCCGCTTGGCGCGCTCCGCGGTCTGTCCGGCGGCAGGAGGTGTGTCATGAAGCGACTGAAGCATTGGCAGGATGTGGTCAATGCCCTGCTGGGGGTATGGGTTGTTCTATCGCCCTGGGCGCTGGGCTTTCAGGACGTGGTGGCGCCCACGGCCAACGCCGTGTTGGTGGGCGTGGCGCTCATTGCGGCCGCGCTGGGCGCGATGATCGTGCCGCGCGCCTGGGAGGAATGGACCGAATGCGCGCTGGGCGTGTGGCTGGTGATCTCTCCCTGGGTTCTCGGTTTCAGCGCGCTGCAAGTGGCGATGCTGGCCGCGGTATTCAGCGGCATCGTGATCGCTGCGCTGGCGCTCTGGACGCTGTACACCGACAAGGACTACAGCAGCAGCTGGCAACGGCCAGTCCACTGAGCCTGCGACGGGCACTTCGCCGGCCAGCCCGCCGGCGTCGCCCCCCGGCCGAGCGACGCGTGCATCGCACGCCGGCCGCAATTGATGACCAGCGCGATGAGGCCATCGGGGACGCGCCGTCGAGCCTGCGGCCGCGCCCAAATCCTACAAAGGGTCTGAGCGTGCAGGGGTAGGTTAGGGTTCATCATGACCACTTCCGCGTTCACCCTCTACGGCGCCCCGGGCTCCGGCGCAACGCCTGTGTACGCCGCATTGAGCTTGATCGGCGTGCCCGTGAAGCTGGTGGACGTTGCCCCTTGGGAGGGCGACTCGGAGCGCGAGAAGCTGGACCCGGTCAATCCGATGCGGCAGGTCCCGGTGCTGGTTCTGCCTTCGGGAGAAATCATGACCGAGAGCGCGGCGATCCTGATTTGGCTTGGCGACCGATACCCCGAGGCCGCCCTGGCGCCTCGTCCCGACGACCCATCGCGCGCGCAGTATCTGCGATGGATGGCATTCGTCTCCGGGGCCATTTACGCGATGTACTGGGTGCGGGACGATCCGTCCCGGCTCGCCGACTCGCCGGATGCAGAGGCCGTCGTTGCGGAGCGGAGTGCAGAACGTATCGCGCAGTGCTGGCGGATCATGGACGCGCAGATGCCTCACGGGCCGCGCTACCTGCTGGGCGATCGCCTCAGCGTGCTGGACTTGTATGTGACGGTGGTCTCGCGCTGGCAGCCTCGCCGCCTGCGCTTCTACCGGGAGGCCCCGCGAATGGCGGAGGTCGTCAGGCGAGTCGATGCGGAGCCGCGCCTCGTGGAATCGTGGGAGGCGCGCTACCCGTTCACGGCCGGCTGGGAGAAGGACGGGCCTTGAACTTGCTGGACCTCGTGCAATGGCCTGCTTTCGCTGTCTCTCGCTATCGGCATCGGTAAACCAATAGCCGCCGGACGCGCAGCGTAGGAAGTTGCTGACATACAGCGCGCGGCAGTCGTGCAAAAAGAGAGTTTCGCTGTCTTTCAGGGGGTTGATGTCAATGTCGGAGTCGGTCGTTTGTAGCGCCTGCGGAAGCCCCAACCGGGCGAAAGCCAAGTTCTGCACCGGATGCGCGCGTCCCTTGCCCGGCTTCGAGCCGTCCGGGCCGTCCGCGCTCGACCCTGTGATGTCGCATCGCCCGGCTTCCGGCGCGTCGGCGCGAGGCAACGCGGCCGTGCCGGTGCTGCCTGCGGAGACGGCAGCCTTCTGGCTGAAAGCGGGTTACTGGGGCATCGCCATGATCGTCGGCTTCACGTTGTGGTGCCTGTACGTCACGAACAGGCCTGGTGCGCCGCCACTGAAAGCGGAGATCATGGGCTTGCTGGCTCCGGTCATGAGCATGTTGCCGAGTTCGTCGGCACCTGCAGCGCCGGCGCCCCCAGTTGCCGACGGCACGGCACCGGCGGCAATCCGGCCCGACGAGTCCACGTCGCCCCTCCATGCCTTGCTTCCGGGGCGCGGCGCCGCAGGCGGCTCTTCTGAATCGTCCTCACCGCCTGCCGAACAGCCTGTTGCCATCACGCCGAGCGTCAGGACCGAGGCTCGCCCCACTGCGCGTACTTCGAAGGGAAGCTCCTATGCGGGCAGAGCCCGCCGGGATCGCGACGACGACCCACCCATCAGCGCAGTGGCACCACCGCTCGAGCGTCGTAGCGGGGAGCCTGACCCCGGTCCGCCGATCGCCGCCGGTCCTGGCCCGTTGTACGACTATTCGCGTTTGCCGCTCGGCGCACCGGTTGCCGCTGGCAGCAGTCCGGCGCTGCCCAGGCAGGCAGTCCCGGATCCGGGGCCGCCGATCGTTCCCGGACCTGGACCGAGGTACGAGCCCGTGCGCGCACCTCCCCAGGCCTCCTCTTTGCCGAGCAATGATCCGGGCCCGCCGATTGCCGTCGGCCCGGGCCCTCTGGTGAACTATTCGACGCGCGGGGCGGGGACGCGATAACTACGATCCGCTCGATCGCCAGAACGCGAACGCGATCGAGACGAACACCACGACGATGCCTGTGGCGAGGGCCAGCCGGTCGGCGAACAAGCGGCGCATCGGAACCTCCTAGACGAAGCTGTAGCGCTCCGAGTGGTATTTGGAGAGGGGCACCTTCATCTCGCCGAGCGCCGCTTCGATGGCATCCATCATCACGTTCGGGCCGCAGATGAAGTACTCGTGGTCGGCATAGCCCGGCGGGAGGTGGCGCCTGAAAATCTCGGCGTTGATGTAGCCGCTATCGCCGACCCAGCCCTCCGGAGGCAGCGAGAGCACATGCACCACCGTGAGGTCGATGCGCTTCTGCAGCGCCTCCAGTTCCTCGCGAAAGGTCACGGACTCCCAATCCTTGCTGCCGTAGAGCAGGATCAACGGTCGCTTGTCGCCGCGGTCGACCAGCGTGCGGATCATGCTCACCATCGGCGTGATGCCGATGCCGCCCGCGATCAGCACGTGCATGTCCGCCGGATTGCCGATGGTGAAGGCGCCGTAGGGCCCGTCGAGGTACACGCGCTGGCCGACCGGCACCTTGGCGATCGCGCTCGTGAAGTCGCCGAGGTTGCGGATCGTCATCTCGACGCGGCCATCGTCGACCTCCGCGCTCGACGAGAACGAGAACGGGTGCCCGGTGATCTTGAACGGGCTTCCCCACAGCGTCAGCCAGCCGAACTGGCCGGGCCTGAAGCGGAAGCCTGGATGGCCTTCGGGCCGCATCACCAGCGTCGTGGTGTCGCCGCGTTCCTGGCGCACCTCCGCCACGCGGTACGGCCGGCGCAACATGAAGAGCGGCTTGACGAGGCGCACATAGAGCAGCAGGCCGATCCAGAAGATCGTCATGCCGATCCACAAGGCGCGCTTCCACGGATCCGCAAGGTAGAAGCCCCATCCCACCATGTGGACCAGCCCGCCGCCGACAGCGACCACTGCGAGCACGATGTGGGCGATGTGCCACAACTCGTAGCTGATCTTCAGACGGGTGCGCCACAGGGCCATGATCACCAGCGTGATCAGAGAGCCGATGGAGATCACCGCGAAGACCGCGCCAAGTGGCACGTCCCGGAGCGACTCGGGCGGTGCGAGCTTCTCGGATCCGGCCGCAATCAGGATGAGCGGATGCACCACCACCAACCCGACCGCGATCAGCGAGATGCGGCGATGGAAGTGGTAAATGACGTCCTCGCCCCACGGGTCGGTGACGTGGCGGAAGCGCGCCGTCAGGCCGAACTGCAGGCCCATCATCGCCAACCCCGAGTAGCCGAGCGCGACCGAGAACTCCGTCCAGAAATTGCGGCTCGGTGGCAGAGCCCCCGTGAGCAGCGCGAGCAGCGGAGCCAGGATGAATAGCAGATAGATCACGGACCACACGGCTTTGCGCACGAGATCGCGAAAAGGCATGGGTCACCTCAAATGCATGTGGTGAGCAGCAGCGGGGGCCCGAGGGCGAGCACCCCACTGGCGAAGGCGGCAATGGTCGCCCAGACGATGGCGTCGTGCAGGAAGCTGCCGGTCTTGTCCGTCGCGGGGTCGGGCGATCCCTTGGCGAACTTGCCCCACATCCATCCGATCACGGCCAGGTGCGCGAGGAACACGATGACGAGGCTCCAGCGCAGCGCGCCGGCTGGCCAGCCAAAGGCGCAGCCGATGGCGTGCAGCGCGTAGAGGATCACGAGCGCGATGCACCAGACGACGAAGCCGGCCGCGAGCCACCAGAGACGCCGCGGCGGAACCCATACGGCGCTCATTGGACAACCTCCGTGCTTCGCACTGCGGTGCGAGCTTGCTTGGAGCGGTCCGGCGCGTCGCTCATGGCCGCACTCCAAGCACCGTCACCAGCGCAGGCAGTGCGAGCACCAGTCCCAGCGCGATCACGCCCGTCGCCAGCGTGTAGTCGATCCACAGGCGCGTCAGTCGCAGGTCCGTGTGCCGCCTTTGCGAGACGAAGCCGGCGCCGATGCGCAGCACGTTGCTGATGAGGAAGAGCAGGCCGATGAAGGCATGCAGCCCCACGTAGCCGAGCAACGCCGCAGCAGTCGACCCGAGCGCATGTTCGGTGGGACGCGGCGCGAGGCCCATGATCAGGCCCACGGTGGCGACGATGGTGGCCAGCAGCATGAGCGCCGTCAGCCCGATCCAGCCCATCGCGCTGCGCCCCGCGATGACCGCCTTCAGCGCGCCGCGTGACGCCACCGCCGCGACCGCGAGGCCGGCGATGGCGCCGAAGGCCAGCAGGCGGCTCGGTTCGGGCGGCGTCATCGTCTGCCAATGGGCACCGGCGAGCCGCAGGTAGAAGGTGCCGAACACCAGCGAAGTGAACAGCGTGCCGTTGGCCACCAACGAGCAGATAAGCGACAGCCAGGCCGGCGAACTGGCCACCTCGGTGTGGGGTGGCACGGAGACGCCGAGCCCCACAGGCAGCGGGCCGTAGTCGCGCGGCAGGCCGGCACGCTGCCCCGCGAAGATGAACAGACAGAAGGTGACCAGCGCCAGCGCGAGCGACAGGAAGTAGAAGCTGAACAGCATCGCCAGCACGGCGCCCGCGGTGACGATGGCGGTGACCAGCGGCAGATAGGTCGGATTCGGCAGCACGACCAACTGGTCGGGCTTGCCACTCGTCGCGTGCACGCCGATGGTCTCCTGCCAGCCGTTGCGCACGAAACCCAGATAGCCTTCGCCGCGTGCGAGGCTCAGTGCGAGATCGCCCGGTGCGACGCCATCGGTCTGCACGCCCACGTGCGGGATCGATGCAAAGGCATAAGGCGCCGGCGGAATCCGCATCGCCCATTCGAAGGTCTGGGCACGCCAGGGGTCGCGCCGCGCGCGGCGCCCGTAACGCAGTTGCACGATCAGGTCGATCACCAGCAGGCCGAAACCGATCGTCATCACGAAGCTTCCGACCGAGGACAGCAGGTTGAGTGCGTTCCAGCCTTCGTCGCCGTTGTAGGTGTAGATGCGCCGCGGCATGCCCATCAGGCCGGTCAGGTGCATCATGAAGAAGGTCAGGTTGAAGCCGATGAAGATCAGCCAGAAGGCAGGCACCGACAGGCGATGCACCGCGGCGCGCCCGGTCAGCAGCGGCAGCCAGTAGTAGAGCCCGGCCATCATCGGGAAGGCGAGCGCGCCCGCCACCACGTAGTGCATGTGGGCGACGACGAAGTAGGTGTCGTGCGCCTGCCAGTCGAAGGGCACCATCGCGAGCATCACGCCGGTCAGGCCGCCCATTGCGAAGACGAAGAAGAAGCCGAAGATGTAGAGCATCGGCACGTCCCAGCGAGGCTTGCCGTGCGACAGCGTCGCAAGCCACGCGAAGATCTGCACCGCGGTGGGCACCGCGACGATGGCCGACCCCGCGGAGAAAAAGGCGAGGGCCAGGTGCGGGATGCCCACGGTGAACATGTGGTGGACCCAGATGCCGAAGCTCAGAAAGCCGAGCGCGATGATCGCGACGACGATCGCGCGGTAGCCGACCAGCGACCGGTTGGCGAAGACCGGAATGATGGTTGACAGGACCGCCGCCATCGGCAGGAAGATGATGTAGACGTCCGGATGGCCGAAGAGCCAGAACAGGTGCTGCCACAGCAGCGAGTCGCCGCCGCGCGTCGGATCGAAGAAGGGCAGGCCGAATGCACGCTCGATCTCGAGCAGGATCGAGCCCAGGATCAGCGGCGGGAAGGCCACGATCATCATCATCGCCGTCACCAGGATGTACCAGCCGAAGATCGGCATGCGGTCGAGCGACATGCCCGGCGCGCGCATCTTGAGGATCGAGACGGTGATCTCCACCGCGAGCGACAGCGCCGAGATCTCGACGAAGGTGATGCCGAGCAGCCAGACGTCGGAGTTGATGCCCGGCGTGAAGGCCCTGGAGCTCAACGGCGTGTACATGAACCACCCGCCGTTGGGCGCGACGCCGGCGATCAGCGACCAGGTCAGGATCGTGCCGCCGAACAGATAGCACCAGTAGCCGTAGGCGGTCAGCCGCGGAAAGGCGAAGTCGCGCGTGCCGAGGATCTTCGGCGTCAGGTAGACCGCGAAGCTTTCCACCATCGGAATGGCGAAGAGGAACAGCATCATCGAGCCGTGCATCGTGAAGACCTGGTTGTAGGTCTCCGGGTCGAGAAAGCCTGAGTGCGGGGTGGAGAGTTGCACCCGCGTCAGCATGCCCAGCACACCGGCGATGGCGAAGAAGACGAACGACGTGACCATCATCCGCACGCCGATGACCGAGTGATTGACGGCGGCGAAGCGCTGCCATCCCGGCCCGGTGGCCCAGATCCGGCTCAGTTGCCGGTGCAGGCGCAATGCGCTGCCCTCTGCCCGCGCGTCGTCGGTTCCGCTCATTGCTTGGCCTCCGGTGCCGTGGTGGCCTGCGTCAGCGCTGCGGAGAAGTCCTCCGGTCGATGCACGATGATGACGAAGCGCATGCGCGCATGGCCCGTGCCACAGAACTCGTCGCAGGTTCCTTCGTAGCGTCCCGGCTCGTTGGCCTGGATGCGCAGCCGGTTCACCTTGCCGGGCACCGCATCGATCTTGCCGGCAAAGCGCGGCACCCAGAAGGCATGGATCACGTCCTTGCTCGTCACCACCATGTCGACCGGTGTGCCGGCGGGCAGGAGCAGGACGTTGCGCGTCTCGATGCCGCCGCGCTCGGGGTAGCGGAAGGTCCAGGTCCACTGCTGCGCCACGGCCTCGATGCGTTGCGGCGGCGCGCTGCCCGGCAGCGCCAGCAGTCGCTCGCCGACCACCAGGCCATACGCCAGCAGAGGCAGCAGCACCACGGCCGGCAGCACCAGACCGCCCATCACGATCCAGCGCGTGGGCGAAACGCTCGATCCCCAACCCGGACGGCGGACGACCTGAATGAACAGCGTCATGAGCAGCAGGAAGAGAACCCCGGCGCCGATCAGCATCACCCACCACATCGTGGCGATCGAAGCAGCGGCCGGTCCCGAGGGGTCGAGGGTAGACAGCGGACCCTTGCAGCCCGCGAGCGCCGCCATCGATCCGGCTTGGAGCATCCGAAGCAAGGGACTACGATGATTCCACATCCGCCGCACCCGGCGCGAAGGAGGAGAACCATGGCGAAAGGCGACAGCACCGCACCTCCCAGCGAGGTTCTCCTGGAACTGAACCGGCTCGACATCGGCTCGGCGGTGGCCCTCGTCGGGCACCCGATCCACGTGATGATGGTGCACTTCCCGGTCGCCTTCGTCGTCGCGACGCTGGGCGTGGATGTCTTCTACTGGTGGACGGGCGATGCGTTCTGGCTGCGGACGGGCCTCTGGTCGGCCGGCGCCGCTTTCTGGACCGGCGTGGCCGCCAGCATCGTCGGCACGGGCGAACTGCTGCTCGTGCGCGGCATCCGAATGCTGGAGGCGAGCTGGTCCCATGCCGTGGCGGCGATGACGCTGGTTGCAATCGCGGGGGCCAACTGGGGCTTGCGACTGGTCGACCCGGTGTCCGTCCTGCCGCACGGTCTGGCCCTGTCGGCCCTGTCCTCGGTGATGGTGGGCTTTGCCGGCTGGCATGGAGGCAAGCTCGTGTTCGATCATGGCGTCGGCATCTTGGTCACGCCGAAGGATTGATGCATCCATCGGCCGAGCGCACCGGGCTCGAAGAGATGCGCGGCGAACGCGTTCGAGTCGAAGTGCGGCTTGGCCAGCACCACCCAGAGAATCCCCGCGATCACCACAACGTAGGCGCTCATCAGTGCCACATAGGAAAGCCGCCCGAACCGGCCCGTGGGTGAGAAGAGCTGCAACAGCACGAGACCGGCCAGTACGTGCAGCATGGCCATGACACCGACCAGCACGATCTTCACGGAGAACCATTCCACGAAGGTGGCCTGCAGAAAGATCAGCGCCGTCCCGGTGCCGATCGCGATGAAGGCAGCGGGCGAAGTGAGCTCCACGAAAACCAGACGCGTGATGCGATGCAGTCGATCGAGATCCGGACCCGCGGTGAGCGTCCTGCGCTGCCAGAACAGGAAGGGCAGGGCGAGCAGGCCGCCCGACCAGATCGCGATCGCGGCGAGGTGGGCGAACTTGAGGAAGGTGGTCACAGCGCCGGCTCTCTGGGGCGAAGGCTGGACCACGCGATCCACAGGCCCACGCCAAGATAGGGCAGCATCGCGGGCACCCACATCAGCAGCCCGGCCAGTTGCTGGTCGGTGAGCGGCGTGAGTCCCCACGACGCCGTGCTCGCGATGTGGACCGCATACAGCGGCACGGACGCGAACACGATCACCGCGCCCAGAAGACCCATCTGCCCGATCGTCGCCGCGAGCGCCACCAGGGCAGGACCGGAATGCACCGCGGGCGCCAGGATCGCCCGCCACATCAGCCAGGCGCTGCCGAGCAGCGAGATCTGCATCAGCCAGTAGGCCGGCACGCTGGCCAGGCCCCAGGCGTAAGCACCGGGCGCATGCCAGAGCCACAGAATGACGGCATGTGCCGCGACCAGCGTTGCCAGGGGCACTCGGTTCGCCCGACGCTGCGGGAAAGCGCGCGCGAGCAGAGGCGCCACGGCAGAGATCAGGATGATGTGGTGCAGCACGCGCGCCGAGAACAGCGCCGACGACAGCGCGCAAAGCGGCGAGACGAAGACGATCCCCATCAGCGCGATCGCGCCCCAGCCGGCGCGGGCATCGGACGAACGCCCGCTGGCCACCGCGAATGCCAGAACGGAGAGGGCGACCAGCAGCAGCGGATCGCTATTCCAACGCGACCAGAAGTCCTCCGGGACCGCGGCAGGGCCGCAGTAGGCGATCATGAAATCCATCATGGCGCGACGTCCTCTTCCCGTTTTGCGGCCACGCCGTGGCGTGGGGCCGGAACTGTCTCCGGAACAGGATAGTCGCGGTCGTACCGGGACTCAAGTGCTTCGTCTAGGCGTTGATCAAGTCAGCAACTACTCGCACAGTCGCCTGACCTGCGGCGGAATCGGCACCGCCCGGATGCCGCCGCCCTCGCGCTTGGCCGCGAAGATCCGCACCTCCTCGCATTCGAGGATCAGATCCTCGCCGCGCGTCACGCGGTAGCGCTGTACGAAGCTCTTGTCGCGCCATTCCGGGATGGTGACGGCGATGCTCAGCGTGTCGCCATAACTGGCACTCTTGACGAAGCGGGCGTGCGTGTCGACGAGCGGCGTGCCGATCACGCCGAGCGTCTCGGCCGTTTCTTCCCAGCGCGGCACGCCGCGCTCCGCGAAGAAGTGGCGCGAGGCCGCGTCGATCCAGCGGAAGAAGTTGGGAAACCAGACGATGCCGGCGGGGTCGCAGTCGCCGAACTCGACGCGAACGGTATGGATGACTTCGATGTTCATCACCCCATTCTCGTTGGGAGCCACAAGGCAATGATGGGGAACGCGATCAGGATCACCAGACGAATGATGTCCGTCAGGATGAATGGCAGCACGCCCTTGAAGATGGTCGTGAAGCTCACATCCTTCACCACGCTCTTGATAACGAAGACGTTCATCCCCACAGGGGGATGGATCAGGCCCAGCTCCACCGTCATCACGATGATCACGCCGAACCAGATCGGGTCGAAGCCGAGATGCACGATCACCGGGAAGATGATGGGCACGGTCAGGATGATCATGGCCATCGCATCCATCAGGCAGCCGAGCACGAGGTACATCAGCATGATGAGCGCGAGCACGCCGTAACGGCCGATGCCCAGGCTCGTGAGGAACTCGGTGAGCTTCTGTGGGCTCTGCGTGATGGTGAGGAAGTAGCCGAACAGGAGCGCGCCGATCAGCACCGTGAACACCGCCGCCGCCGTGCGCGTGGCCGACAGCAGGGCCTCGCGGATCTTCGGGCCGTCGAGCTTCCGTCGCAGCAAACCGAGGATGAAAGCACCACTCGCACCCACGCCGCCGGCCTCGGTGGGCGTGAAGAATCCGCCGTAGAGACCGCCGATCACGAAGATGAACAGCACCAGCGGCGCCCACACGTTCTTCAGGTCGACGACGCGGTCCTTCCAGGGCTTGACCTCTCCGCCGGGCAGCCAATCGGGCCGGACCTTGACGATGAGCACGATGGTCAGCACGTACATCGCCATCGCCAGGATGCCGGGGACGATGCCCGCCATGAAGAGCTTGCCGATGTCCTGTTGCGTGAGGATGGCGTAGACGGCCAGCACCGTTGACGGCGGCAGGATCGCGCCCAGCGTGCCGCCCGCCGCGATGACGCCGGTGGAGAACGACTGCGGATAGTTGAAGCGCCGCATTTCCGGATAGGCCACCGCGGAGAAGGTCGCCGCCGTCGCGACCGACGAGCCGCAGATGGCCGCGAAGCCACCGCAGGCCAGCACCGTGGCAACGCCCAGGCCGCCGCGCAGGTGACCGATCATCGAGTTGGCCGCCTTGAAGAGTTCACGGCTCACGCCGGAGACGGAGACCAGCGCGCCCATCAGCATGAACATCGGGATCACGCCGAAGGTGTAGTCGGTCACCGTGCGCATGGAGGTCTGGCCGACCAGCTTGAGCGCGGGGCCGGGGCCGACGATCCATGCGTAGCCCGTCACACCTACCAATCCCATCGCCATCCCGACCGGGACGCGCAGCAGCATCAACGCAAACAGGACGACAAAGCCGAGAACTGCAATTGCATCGGTGCTCATTCGTCCGCTTTCATTTCAGGCTTCTCGTCATGGAGCAACTCGGGGTGGAAGATCAATCGATAGGTGCGAATGGCGATCAGCACAACGGCCGACACATCGCCGAGCCACGCCACTGCGTAGAAGGGCCAGGTCGGGATGTTCATGTCGTAGGTCAGCACGTGGTCGACGTAGGTCGCGCGCACCTTGTCGAACAGCGTGGCGGTCTGCACCGCGACGACGAACAGCAGCACGAGCGTGGCGAACACGTCGATCCAGCGCTTCATGCGCGGGCCGGCCGCGGTCCAGACCAGGTCGACCGTGATGTGGCCGCCCCGGTAGCTGGTCGCGGCGATGCCCCAGAAGATCAGGATGCCGAGCAGCATGCGACCGAAGTCGTAGGAGTCCGGAATCGAGGTGTCGAAGAACTTGCGCAACACGACGGCGATGAAGATGTTCAACGCGACGATCCCCACGAACATGGCCGCCAGCCATTCGATCGTGTTGATCATCTTGTCCATGACGTTTTCAGCACGCTTCGTCATTGCAACTCCATCGCACGATCGACGGGCAACCTACAGATCACAGCGCCGATTTGTTCTTGGCCAGGCTGGCCTTCAGCGAATCCATCACCGCCTTGGGATCCTGCCCGACCTTCTTCACGCCTTCCGCCCATTGCGCTTCACCGGGCGCGGTGGCCTTGCGCCAGGCGTCGAGCTGGTCCGGCGTGAGCTTGTAGATCTCATGGCCCGGCTGCGACCCGATCTTGGCGCGGCCGGCGAATTCGAAGTCGGCCCATGGCGTGGCGACCTTCTGCGCCCATTCGCTCGTGCAGTGGTCGTCGATGACTTTCTTCTGCGCGGGCGACATGCTGTCGTACTTGCTCTGGTTCATGGCCCAGACGAAGGGCGTGACATAGAGCGGCACGTCCATGTGGAAGCTCACCACCTTGTCGATGCCGAACAGGCCGATGGAGCCCCACGGGAAGGTGATGGCATCGGCCACGCCGCGCTCCAGCATGTCGCGCGATTCGGGCGCCGAGGCCTGTACGTTGGTGCCGCCGAGCGAGGTGACCATCTGGCCGATGGTGCTGGTCGCGGGGCGGATCTTCATTCCCTTGATGTCGGTGGGCAGCGTGATCTTCTTGCGCGCGTGGAAGGTGCCGGGGTCGTGCACGAAGGCGAAGCAGAACTTCACGTCCTTCATTTCCTTGGTGGCGTACTGGCGGTACCACTCGTCGATCGCGGCGGAACCGTCCTTGCCGTTGGAGAACAGGAAGGGCAGCGAGGCGCCCGCCATGATTGGGAAGCGGCCCGGCTGGTAGCCAGGGTTGATGTAGGCGAAGTCGGCAATGCCGTCGCGCGCCATGTCGTAGTGGTCGAAGGCCTTGCCGAGCTGTTCCGAAGGGAACAGCGTTGCGGTGATCGTTCCGTTGGATGCCTTCTTGATGTCATCGGCCCATGCCTGCAGCGACGGATTCAGCGGATGCTGCGCCGGCACCCAACTCGACATCTTGAGATTGACGGGCTTGTCCTGGGCCTGCACCGGCGCGGCGGTCAGGGCCAGCACTGCCGAAAGGGCCAGCACGGCGCGCATGGCGGCCGAGGTCGTGAAGCGGGTTGTCGACATGGGTTTGTCTCCTTGCGAGTGGGATGGAATCGATGATCCGTCGATGCGCTTTGTCTTCGTCTTTGTGCAGTGCGCAATCGATTATTTTTTATAAGAGTCGGGTGCGCCGTAAATCGGCGTTTACCTTGAGTCAGCGTGCACGCCTTGTCGAGTCCTGCTGGCGCTTCATCCAGCGGATCGGCTGCGCCTTCACGGGGCGGGGCGGTGCGCCATGGCGCACCAGCGCGGCATCCAGCGCGGTGCCGGCATCGTCGGCGAGTGCGGCCTCGCGCGCGGCGGCAATCGCGGTCGCTCTTGTGGAAGGCGATGCGTCCGGTAGCGGTGCGACTGCGAGGTGGTCGATCACGTGCAGCAGGTTGTGCTTGCCGCGCTCGTTGGTGCTGCCGTAGCCCTTGATGAGCCGGCCGCACGACGCAAGCTCGTGGCCGAGGCGCCAATCCTCGCGCGTGCCGCTGACCACGGCATCGAGCCAGCGGCCGATCAGCGCCTGTTCCTCGGCGAAGCGATTCCCGCGCTTGCGCAGCCAGCGCAGTGAGGCCAGCACGCGCAGCGAGGCCATGCCCAGCACCGAATGACTGCCTACCTTGAGTGGCAGCGCCCACGGAGTCTTGCGGCGACGGTCCCAGGCGGTCACGCGATGGGCGAGCGATGCCGGGAGCAGTGCCGCGAACTCGGGTGCGCCGGGCTTGAAGTGGTCATAGACCTTGACGATGTCGCCGTCGGCCGCCTTCACTTCGTTGCGTACGCGCTGCGCACGGCTGGCACGGCTCTTCAGCTCGGCGACGCGCACGATGTCGTCGAAAGCCATCCACAGCGCGAGCCAGCGCGCCATCTCGCGAGTGATCGCGAAGCCTTCGGCGCCCGCAGGATCGACGGCACGTTCGGCAGCCAGCACCTTCTGCAGCCGTTCGACGTACAGCATGGCGTAGTCGGCGTCCTGGTAGTCGAGCACGCGCGCATGGCCGAGCGCGAGCATGTCATGCACCGACGGTGGAAAGAGGCATGCCACCGCCGGTGACAACGCTTGCGGGGAGGGCACATCGTTCGCTGTCGTCGCCAGCAGGCTCGTGACGAGCGCAGCCTGCTGTCGCGGTGTGTTGACGGTGTCGAAAGCCTTCGCGAAGCCACGCAGGCTCGCCTCGGCCGCCTTGCCGGGCTTTTCGGGCGCGCCGGTGTCGCCGCCGCGCACCATGCGCTCGTACGCTTCGCGCGGAAACGGAAAAAGCCCGCTGCCGGCGATGGCGCCGAGCATCACGGCGCTGACCACCGTGCCGGCTTCGCGCGCCGCGGTGCCCATGTCGAACACGTGATGCTCGCGGCTGAAGGCCTTGACGACATCCAGCAGCCGCTGCGCGTCGGCGCGGCCGTCGCCGGGCTGCATGCGCTCTGCCGTGGTGAGCGTCCGACTGGACGAGGTGATGACGAGGGTTCGTTCCGGCGCGCTCATGCCGTTGCTGATCTGGCGTGTGGTCTCCAGCAGCTCCGACGAGATGATGGCGTCCAGCGTACCCGGCACCGGGCTCAGGCTGAAGACCGGCTTGCGTCCGCTCAGTTCGGCCAGCGGCACCGGGAACACTTCGACGTAGTAGGTGGTGGCGCCCGTGCGCTGCGCGACGCCGGGGATCGAGGTGCTCTGCGCCGCATAGCCGGCATGGCGCGCTGTGTCGACCAGCCATTCGGTCAACACGCCGCCGCCTTCGCCGCCGAGGGCGCAGACCAGCAAGGTGACGGGTTGCGTGCGGTTCATCGCGTCAAGCCGGTTGAAGTGCACGGACCACCGCACCGCGCAGGCTGTGCAGAAGCCGTTCGTGCCACTTGGGGTTCTGCACCACCTCCGCGCGATAGAAGCTCGGGCACAGGGTGGCCGCATGCGCATTCGCGCCGCACAGTCCGCAGCCCACGCAGCCGTCGATGACCACCGCCACGGGGTCGACTTTCAGCGGGTCCGGATTGTCCTTGATCGTGAGCGTGGGGCAGCCCGACAGGCGGATGCAGGCATGGTCGCCATTGCACACATCTTCGTCGACGCCGTACTTCACGCGCACCACGCGCTCGCCGCGCTGAAGCAGGCTGGCGATCCACGGCTTGATGCGGCGCTGGCGCTCGAGCTGGCATTCGCCCTCGGCAATGATCACCTTCAGCCCGTTGAAATCGCTGGTGAAGGCGTCGTTGAGCGTCTTGCGCATCCTGTCGACGTCGTAGGTGTACACCGTGCGCAGCCACTGCACACCGAGACCCTTCAGCGTCGACTCGATGGTCTGGTTCTTGTCGACCAGGCTCTGCTGCTTGTCGACCGCGCGCTCCTTCACCTCGTCGTCAGGCGTGGAGATGATGTCCTGCGTGCCGGTGGCCGAGGTGTAGCCGTTCTTGAAGATCAGCAGCACAGCGTCGTCGTCATTGAAGAGCGCGCTCTGTACGCCGGTCAGTAGTCCGTTGTGCCAGAAGCCGCCATCGCCCATGATCGACAGTGCCCGGCGCTGCATCATCGGCGACACGCCCGCGCGGCTCGCGAGGCTCATGCCGTAGCCGAGGATCGAATGGCCCATCGAGAAAGGCTCGAAGGTGCCGAAGGCATGGCAGCCGATGTCGGCCGCGATGTGCACCGGCCCGCTGTCCTGCTGCGCGAGCTTGAGCGCCGCGAACACAGGGCGCTCGGGGCAGCCGATGCAAAAGCTCGGCGGGCGGTTGGGCAGCGGCGCCTGGAGCTTCGTCGCGACGGCGGCGCGGCGATCGCGGTTGCCCATGAGCCAGCCCTTTGCCGAGTCTTGCGCGTGTTGGGGCAAGTAGCGGGCGGCGAATTGGCTCAGGCCCGTCGCGAGCACCTCGACGCCGTACTCGCCCGCTGCCGGCAGCATGTCGCAGCCGTGCAGCGGCGTCTGGACGTCGCGGCGGCGCAGAAGGGTGGCGATCTCCTGCTCGATGTATTCGGGCTGGCCTTCCTCGACCACCAGGACCGCGCGCTTGCCCACGCAGAAGTCGGCGACCTGCTCGGGCACCAGCGGATAGGCGACGTTGAGCACCAGCAAGGGGATGTCCGTCGCGCCGAAGGCATCCGCCAGGCCGACCTGCTGGAGGCTGCGGATCAGCGCGTTGTAGAGGCCACCTTGAACCACGATGCCGAGGTCGGCATGCGTGCCGGGGACCAACTCGTTGAGCCGGTGTTCGGCGATGTAGCGCCGCGCGGCGGGCAGCCGCTCCTCCCCCTTGAGCTTCTCGTGGCGGAAGGTCACGGGCGGATGTGCGAGGCGCATGTAGTCGAAGCCGGCCGGCTCTTCCATCAGCGCGCGGGTGGAGACCGGTGGCGGCACGTTGTCCTTGCATTCGAAGCTGCCGCGCACGTGGCAGGTGCGGATGCGCAACTCCATCATGCAGGGCATGTTCGAGTGTTCGGAGAGGCGAAAGCCGTGCTCCACCATGTTCACCATCATGCCCAGGTCGGGCCGCGGATCGAGCAGGCACATGCTGGACTTGAGCGCGTAGGCATGCGTGCGCTCCTGGATGACGGAGGCGCCCTCGCCGTAGTCCTCGCCGACCACGATCAGTACACCGCCCTTGACGCCCGGCGATGAAAGATTGGACAGCGCATCGGCCGCGACATTGGTGCCGACGATCGACTTCCATGTCACGGCGCCGCGCAGCGGATAGTGGATCGACGCGCCGAGCATCGCCGCCGCCGAGGCCTCGTTGGAGCAGGCTTCCACATGCACGCCGAGTTCGTCCATGTATGGCTTGGCCTGCACCATCACGTCGAGCAGGTGCGACACCGGCGCGCCCTGGTAGCCGCCGACGTAGGCCACGCCCGATTGCAGCAGCCCCTTGGTGATGGCGAGGATGCCCTCGCCGTGAAAGGTGTCGCCCGCACCGAGGCGCAGTGCCTCGATTTCCTTGCTGAATGAAACTTCCAAGCGTCTTGACTCCGTTGGCCTGTGTTGTCGTGGGTTCGGGTGCGCGGAGCTGGCGTCGTGACCGTGCCGACGCCGCTTTCCTCGATCCGCTCCTATTTGCCGGCTGGTTTGGCTGGTGCGCTGGGAAAGTGCGCCACGTAGTAGGCGATGGTGTCCAGGTCCTCGGGTGGGATACGGCTCACTGCTTCGCCCATCGCCTGCGTGTAGCCCGGTCGCTTGCCCGACTTGAACTCACGCAGCGTCATCTGCAGGTAGTCCTCGCGCTGCTGCCCGATGCGCGCCACCTGCTGCCCGCCGCTCAGGTCGGCACCGTGGCACATCACGCACCGGTGCTCCTGTGCCAGGGCCTGTCCGCGCGCCATGCGCGCCGCGTCGGGCGGCGTGGCAGGCGCAGGGGCCGGTACCGGCGGCAAGGTGCCGATGTAATCGGAGAAGCCGCGCAGGTCCTGGTCGGTCATGGTCTTCGCCACTGCAGTCATCGCTTCGTTGGCGCGACGGCCTTCACGAAACAAAAAGAGCTGCGTGATGGCGTAGAAGGAATGCTGTCCGGCCAGGGCCGGCGTTCCCGGCATGTCGCTGCGCCCATTGGCGCCATGGCACGCCGCGCACAGCGACGCGAATCGCTGTGCATAGCTGGCGCTGGCGGGACTGCCAGTGCCCTTGCCCTGCTGCGCGCTGGCGGGCAGCGCCGCGAGGCTCAGGCACGCCGCCGCCCCTAACGAAATCGCGAGTCGTGCCTCTCGCCTCATTTGCCGCCGTAGCTGATGCGGTAGATCGCACCGGCATGATCGTCGCTCACCAGCATCGATCCGTCCTTGAGCACGAGGAAGTCGACAGGCCGGCCGAGGTAGGTGTTGTTCTCGACGAATCCGGTCATGAACGGCTCGACCTTGGCGCCGCCCTTGCCGTCGGGCCAGGCGACCGCGACGTCGGCGTACTTCACCGAGCGGTTCCAGGGGCCATGGCGAGCGATGAACATCGCGCCCTGGTACTTGGGCGGGAACATCTTTCCGCGATAGAAGGTCAGGCCCAGTGCGCCGGCATGTGGGCCGAGTAGCGCGGCGGGCTTGGCGTAGTCGTTGCAGCTCTTGCCCCAGCCGAATTCGCTGTCGAGGATGTTGCCCTGGTGGCAGAACGGATAACCGAAATGCTGGTCCTTCGCTGTGATCTGGTTGAGCTCGTCGTTCGGCAGGTCCTCGCTGAACCAGTCGCGGCCGTTGTCGGTGAACCAGAGGTTGCCTGTCTTCGGGTCGAAGTCGAAGCCCACCGTGTTGCGCACCCCTTGCGCGACCGTCTCGATGTTGCTGCCGTCGAGGTTCATGCGGAAGATGCGCGCGTGCCGTTCATCGGGGTTGCAGAGGTTGCAGGGCGCACCGACCGCGTAGTAGAGCTTGTCGTCGTGAACGCGCAGGTAGCGCCAGCTGTGGTCCTGGCCGCCAGGCAGCTTGTCGAACAACACCACCGGCGTGCCCAAGTTGTCGAGCTTGTCCTCGGCGTTGTCGTACCGCATGATTTTTGTGTTGGTCGCGACATAGAGCGAACCTTTGTAGTACTCGATGCCTGTGGCCATCTCCATCTTGTCGATGATGGTCTTGGGCTCATGCGGGCCCTTCTCGGGGATCGCGTAGACCTTGTTGCCGACGAACAGCGTGCTCACGAACACATTGCCCTTGGCGCCCTGGCGCAGTTCGCGCGCGTCGAGCACGCCCGACGCCCAGGTCTCGACCTTGAAGCCCGGCGGCAGCTTGAACTTCTTCGTCGGCAGTTGGTCGACTGCGGTCGGTATCGGAAAGGCCGGCACCGGCGCCAGGCGGTTGGCGGCTTCGGTTTTTGGTCGGCCCTTGGCCCAGCCGGGTTCATCGGCCGGTGGCTGTTGGGCCCATGCGGCGGTGGTCGCGCAGAGCAGTGCGGCAATTGCCGCATACGGACGGATGGTGGCCATGTCGTGTCTCCTTCTCGTTGTAAGTCGGCTGGATGCCGCTTGCGAGTTTGCGGTCGCGGCGAATCGGCTTCAATAGAATAATCGAGCTAAGCAACATGAATGCTATGCATATTGATGCCATCGACCTGAACCTCCTGCGCCTGTTCGACGCCGTCTACCGCGCCCGAAACGTGAGCCGGGCGGCCGAGTCGCTCGGGCTCACGCAGCCCGCGGCCAGCCATGGCCTGGGCCGGCTGCGGCTTTTGCTGAAGGACGCGCTTTTCATCCGCGCGCCGGGCGGCGTATCGCCGACGCCGCGTGCCGACCGGCTGGCGGTGGCGGTGCAGTCGGCATTGGGCACGCTGGAAGTCGCCTTGAATGAGCCCGACCGCTTTGAGCCGGGCGACTCGCGCAAGACCTTCCGCATCCACATGAGCGACATCGGCGAGGGCCGCTTCCTGCCGTCGCTGATGGCCCGGCTCGGCGAACTGGCGCCCGGCGTGCGGCTGGAGACATTGCCGCTGCAACCCACCGAGATCGCCCCCGCGCTCGACGGCGGCCGGGTCGACTTCGCTTTCGGCTTCCTGCCCAAGGTAGGGGATACGCAGCGCGTGACGCTGCTGAAGGATCGCTACATCGTGTTGCTGCGCAAGGGCCATCCCTTCGCGCGTTCGCGGCGCAACGGCCAAGCGCTGCTGGCATCGCTGCAGAAGCTGGAGTACGTCGCGGTGCGCACGCATGCGGAGACGCTGCGCATTCTTCAATTGCTGAATCTCGAAGACCGCGTGCGCCTGACGACCGAGCATTTCATGGTGCTTCCGGCCATCGTCCGCGCGACCGACCTGGCGGTCGTGATGCCGCGCAACATCGCGCGCGGCTTCGCGGAGGAGGGCGGCTACGCGATCGTCGAGCCGGCGTTTCCGCTCAGGGATTTCACCGTGTCGCTGCACTGGAGCAAGCGCTTCGAGGCCGATCCGGCGAACCGGTGGCTGCGGCAGGTAATCCGGGACCTGTTCATCTAGCGCCGCGAAGCGATCCCCCGCGTCGGCGGCGCGCAGCACTGTTCCCGGAGCTCTCGCGGGAACACAATGGAACTCGGCCCAAGGGTTTTCCCGAGCGTCACATACCAACCCCCACATAGGCGCTATGGCCGCGACCGTATGCATTCGGCGCGCCAAAGCACTAACTTCCAGTTGGCCCGATTTTTGATCGCGATAACCAAGCCCCCACGAGCATGAGCATGACCCCGAGCACCCAACCCATCCGCTTCTTCCACCGCGGCCGGATCGTCGATGTCAGCGGCGTGCATCCGACGCGTTCGGTGCTCGACTGGCTGCGCGAGGACGCCCGCTGCACCGGCACCAAGGAGGGATGCAACGAGGGCGATTGCGGTGCGTGCACCGTGGTGATCGGCGAGCTGGCCGACAACGACGAGAAGGGCGCCATCGGCGGCCTGCGCCTGTCGACGGTCAACGCCTGCATCCAGTTCCTGCCGACGCTGCACGGCAAGGCGCTGTTCACGGTCGAGGATCTCAAGGCGCAATGCAGCCACGGCCACGACCCGCAGCAGCACGACAAGCACCCGGTGCAGCGCCTGCATCCGGTGCAGCAGGCGATGGTCGACTGCCACGGCTCGCAGTGCGGCTTCTGCACGCCGGGCTTCGTGATGTCGCTCTGGTCCACCTACGAACACCACCAGGCCGACGGCACGCGGCCGACGCGCCAGCAGCTGGCCGACGATCTCTCGGGCAACCTGTGCCGCTGCACCGGGTACCGGCCGATCCTCGACGCCGGCCAGCGCATGTTCGACCTGCCCGACGTGCGTCTCGAAACGCAGCCCGTGGTGGATGCGCTTTCCAGCCTGCGGCACGACCAGACCTTCGAATACGCCGCCCCTCTGGGCCAGCGCCTGGACCGCTTCCATGCCCCGACCACCCTGGCCGAACTCGCCGCGCTGCGCGAAGCCAAGCCGACGGCGCAGCTCCTCGCCGGCTCGACCGACGTGGGCCTCTGGGTCAACAAGCAGTTCCGCGATCTCGGCGACATCATCTTCGTCGGTGACGTGGCCGAGATGAAGACGGTCGAGGAGCGCGGCGACGCCCTCTATATCGGCGCCGGGGCCTCGCTGGAGATCGCCTTCCGCGCGCTGACCCAGCGGGTGCCGAGCCTCACGGACGTATGGCTTCGCTTCGCATCGCCACCCATTCGCAACGCCGGGACGATGGGCGGCAACGTCGCGAACGGTTCGCCCATCGGCGATTCGCCGCCGGTGCTGATGGCGCTCGATGCCGAGATCGAATTGCGCCGAGGCGAGAAGGTGCGCCGCATGCCGCTGCCGGATTTCTATGTCGACTACATGAAGAACCGGCTGGAGCCTGGCGAGTTCGTCCAGGGACTTTCGGTTCCGCTCGCAGCGCTCCAGCGCCAGGTGCGGGCCTACAAGATCAGCAAGCGCTTCGACTGCGACATTTCCGCGCTGTGTGGCGGCTTCGCTGTCGAACTGGACGGGGACGTCGTCAAGGAAGTGCGCCTCGCCTTCGGCGGCATGGCTGCAACCGTGAAGCGCGCCGCGCAGGCCGAGGCTGCGCTGCTCGGCAAGCCCTGGACGCAGGCCAGCGTGAACGCCGCCAAGCTGGCGCTCGCGCAGGATTTCAAGCCGCTGACCGACATGCGCGCGAGTGCGGACTACCGCCTGCAGGTGGCGCAGAACCTGCTGCAGCGCCTGTGGCTGGAAACACGCACGAACGATCCGTTGCCGGTGGAGGCCACCAGCGTCTGGAGCGTGATGCCCCACGAAACGAGCGTCGAAGGAGCATGAGATGAACAAACCCCTCGATCCCAGCCTGTTCAAGTCGGCCGAGGCCTTTGCCGACTACCTGACCAACGCGGCCGCGCGCATCGACGAACGCGCTGAAGCGAAGGCACACGGCGACGGCGCGCGCGTCGGCATCAGCAGGCCGCACGAGTCGGCCCAGTTGCACGTCGCGGGTGAAGCGACCTACATCGACGACATTCCCGAACTCGCCGGCACGCTGCATTGCGCGCTGGGCCTGTCACCCGTGGCCAATGGCCGGCTCAAGGACATGAAGCTCGACGCCATCCGCGCCATGCCGGGCGTGGTTGCCGTGATCACGGCAGCCGACATTCCGGGCAGCAACGATTGCGGATCGATCATCCATGACGACCCCATCCTGTGCAGCGGCGACATCCGCTACATGGGCCAGCCGGTCTTTGCAGTCATCGCCGAGACGCGCGACGCCGCTCGTCGTGCCGCAGCCCGCGCCAAGGACGCGCTCGACATCGAGGCCGCGCCGCCCGTGCTCACGCCGCAGGACGCGCACGCCAAGGAGCAGTACGTCGTGCCGCCGATGCACCTCGTGCGCGCCACGAACGAAGGCGGCGCGCAGGCCGCGATCGTGAAGGCGCCGCACCGGCTCAAGGCCGAGCTCGATGTCGGCGGTCAGGAGCAGTTCTATCTCGAAGGCCAGATCAGCTACGCCATCCCGAAAGAGGGCGGCACGATGCACGTGTACTGCTCGACGCAGCACCCGAGCGAGATGCAGCACCTGGTGGCGCACGCGCTGCATCTGCACGCGAACGAGGTGCACGTCGAATGCCGTCGCATGGGCGGTGGCTTCGGCGGCAAGGAATCGCAATCGGCGCTCTTCGCCTGCGTGGCATCGGTCGCCGCGAACAAGCTCAAGCGCCCCGTCAAGCTGCGGCTGGACCGCGACGACGACTTCATGATCACCGGCCGTCGCCATTGCTTCTGGTACGAATACGAAGTCGGCTACGACGACGAAGGCCGCATCCTCGGCGCCGAGATCACGATGGTTTCGCGTGCCGGTCATTCCGCCGATCTGTCGGGCCCGGTGATGACGCGTGCGCTGTGCCACTTCGACAACGCCTACTGGCTGCCCGACGTGGCCATGCACGGTTTTTCGGGCAAGACCAACACGCAGAGCAACACCGCCTTCCGGGGCTTCGGCGGTCCGCAGGGTGCGATCGCGATCGAGAACATCCTCGACAGCGTGGCGCGCGAGCTCGGGCGCGATCCGTTGGATGTGCGGCGCGTCAATTTCTACGGCAAGGGCGAAAACAACGTCACGCCGTACGGGCAGATCGTGAGCGACAACATCATTCACGAACTGGTGGCCGACCTCGAAGCGAGCAGCGACTACCGCACGCGGCGCGAAGAGATCGCCGCGTTCAATGCGAAAAGCCCGGTGCTCAAGCGCGGCATCGCGCTGGCGCCGCTGAAGTTCGGCATCTCGTTCAACGTGAAGCACTTCAATCAGGCCGGCGCGCTGGTCCATGTCTATACGGACGGTTCGATCCTCGTGAACCACGGTGGCACCGAGATGGGGCAGGGCCTCAACACCAAGGTGGCGCAAGTGGTTGCGCACGAGTTGGGGGTGAGCTTCGACAGCGTGAAGGTCACGGCCACCGATACGCAGAAGGTCGCCAACACCTCGGCCACCGCCGCATCGACTGGCGCCGACCTGAACGGCAAGGCCGCGCAGGACGCCGCGCGGCAGATCCGCGAGCGGCTCGCCGCCTGCGCCGCCAGCCGCCATGGCGGGGATGCGTCGGCGGTGCGCTTCGCCAACGACAAGGTCGAGGTCAACGGCCGCACGCTCTCCTTCAGCAGCGTGGTGGGCGAGGCCTACCTCGATCGCGTGCAGCTCTGGTCCGACGGCTTCTACGCCACCCCCGGCCTGAGCTGGGACAAGGACAAGATGTTCGGCCGCCCGTTCTTCTATTACGCGTACGGCGCGGCAGTGAGCGAGGTGATCGTCGACACGCTCACCGGCGAATGGAAGCTGCTGCGTGCCGACATCCTGCACGACGCCGGCAAGTCGCTGAATCCGGCGGTCGACATCGGCCAGGTCGAGGGCGCCTTCATCCAGGGCATGGGCTGGCTTACGACCGAGGAATTGGTGTGGCATCCCAAGACGGGCCTGCTGACCACGCACGCGCCGAGTACCTACAAGATCCCGACGGCCAACGACTGCCCGCCGGTGTTCAACGTGCGGCTGTTCGAAGGCCAGAACTTCGAGGACTCGATCCACCGCAGCAAGGCCGTCGGCGAGCCGCCGCTCCTGCTGCCGTTCTCGGTCTTCTTCGCGATCCGCGACGCGGTGTCGGCAGTGGGGGATCACAAGGTCGATCCACCGTTGCGCGCGCCTGCCACGAGCGAGTCGATTCTCCGCGCGATCACCGCGGTCCAGAACACCGCCGCCTGAGGGCACCTCCATGTGAATGCAGCGCTGTATAACTGCCCGCACATTCCAGACCACCGTGGGCAGCTATGAGAGACCAAGCGCTTCTCGACAAGATCGATCTTCATCTCATCCGGGTTCTACACACCGTGCTCACCGACCGCAGCGTCTCGCGTGCCGCCATCCGATTGGGGATGTACCAGCCCGCCGTCTCCGCAGCCCTCAAGCGGCTGCGCGAACTGTCGGGCGACCCGTTGCTGGTGCGCTCCGGGTCGGGCATGGTGCCGACCGATGCGGGCCTGCGGATGATCGAACCCGCGGCGGCGATCCTGCGTTCGGCCGAGGTGCTGTTCAGCGATGCACGCGGCTTCGATCCGCAGACGGCGGCCACCACCTTCCGCATCGCGGCGAGCGACTACATGGACCCGATCTTCCTGCCGCAGCTGGTGGCGCAGATCAAGAGCCAGGCGCCGTTGTGCCACATCGAGATCCATCCGCTGACCTCCGATTCGGACTATCACGCGCACCTCTCGCTCGGGCAGGTCGACGTCGTCATCGGCAACTGGCTGAAGCCGCCGGAAGACCTGCACATGGCGCGCCTGTTCGGCGACGAGATCGTCTCGCTGGTCAACAAGGACCATCCGGCCGTGCGGCGCGGCTGGGACCTGGAGAGCTGGCTCGCGGCCGAGCACATCGCACCGACGCCGACCCATCCCGGCGCGCGCGGGATCATCGACCAGATGCTCGACGAGATGGGCCGCCAGCGCAACATCACGGCACGCTGCGCGCACTTCGGTCTCATCCCCGACATGGTGGCGTCCAGCCTGCTGGTGTTGACCACCGGCCGCCAGTATTGCGAGCGCTTCCTCGACCGGCTGCCGGTCGCGATCCTCGAATGCCCGGTGCCGCTGCCGCGCCTCATGTACTACCAGCTCTGGCATGAGCGCACGCATTCGTCGAGCTCGGCGCGCTGGCTGCGCGAGCGGGCGAAGGCCGTGGCGGCATCGCTGCGGCCCCAGGCGGTGGCGGGCGGCCCCGAATAGATAGATCTCGCGCCGGCGTCGCGAGCAAGGACAGACAACGCCATCGATCCATAAAGACTCGGAGACAAGACGATGAACCGGACAGAACAAGTGCTCGACATCAAGGAGCACGGAGCCCCAGCGCAGCCCACCTCGACAGGCTTGCTGGAACGGGTGTTCAAGCTCAGGGAGCACAACACCACGATTCGCACCGAACTGGTGGCGGGCCTCACCACCTTCCTGACGATGGCCTACATCATCTTCGTCAATCCGTCGATCCTCGGCGACGCGGGCATGCCGAAGGACGCGGTGTTCGTCGCCACCTGCCTGATCGCCGCTTTGGGCACGGGCATCATGGCGCTCTACGCCAACTACCCGATCGCCTTGGCGCCGGGCATGGGGCTCAACGCCTACTTTGCCTACGTGGTCGTGCTGCAGATGGGCTTCACGTGGCAGGCAGCGCTGGGAGCGGTGTTCGTCTCGGGCTGCCTCTTCCTGCTGGTCACGGTGTTCAAGCTGCGGGAGCTGATCATCCGCGGCATCCCGCAATCGATCCGCATCGCGATCACGGTCGGAATCGGTCTCTTCCTTGCGATCATCGCGCTCAAGAGCGCTGGCATCGTGGCGCCGTCGAAGGCGACCTACATCACGCTCGGCGACCTGCACACGCCGCAGGTCGTCCTGGCGACGCTGGGCTTCTTCCTGATCGTGGTGCTCGACCGGCTCAAGGTGCCCGGCGCGATCCTGATCGGCATCATCGCGGTCACCGTGCTGTCCTTCTTCTTCGGCGGCAACACCTTCCACGGCATCTTCGCGGCGCCGCCGTCGATCGCGCCAACCTTCCTGCAGTTGGACATCAAGTCGGCGCTTTCGGGTGGCATCCTGAACGTGATCCTGGTCTTCTTCCTGGTCGAGCTGTTCGACGCCACCGGCACGCTGATGGGCGTGGCCCGGCGTGCCGGCCTGCTGGTCCCGGGCAAGATGGATCGGCTCAACAAGGCGCTGCTGGCCGACAGCGGCGCGATCTTCGCGGGCTCGCTGCTGGGCACCTCCAGCACGACCGCCTATGTCGAGAGCGCTGCGGGCGTGCAGGCCGGCGGCCGCACGGGCCTCACGGCGCTCACGGTGGCGGTTCTGTTCCTCGCGGCGCTGGTCATTTCGCCGCTGGCTGGCGCGGTGCCGGCCTATGCCACCGCACCCGCTCTGTTCTTCGTGGCCTGTTTGATGCTTAGGGAACTGACCGAACTCGATTGGGACGAGACGACCGAGGTCATCCCGGCTGCCGTGACGGCACTGACGATGCCTTTCACTTATTCCATCGCCAACGGCCTGGCCTTTGGCTTCATCACCTATGCGGTGCTCAAGCTGTTCACCGGCCAGGCCAAACAGGTGCACTGGATGGTGTGGCTGATCGGCGGCGTGTTCCTTTTCAAGTTCATTTACATCGGCGGACACTGACGACAATAAGGCGATCGCCCCGGGGGGCGATTCAGGGCTCGAACGACAACCCACAGGCCAGGCATAGGCATGACAATCCACAGATTACAGCTCGCGCACATCACCAAGCGCTATCCCGCGGTGGTCGCCAACAGCGATGTTTCGCTGACGGTGGCGCCCGGTGAAACCCACGCGGTTCTCGGCGAAAACGGCGCCGGCAAATCCACGCTGATGAAGATCATCTACGGCTCTGTGAAGCCGGATGAAGGCAGCGTGATGTTCAACGGCCAGCCGGTCAACGTGCGCAATCCGCAGGAGGCGAGGGCGCTGGGCATCAGCATGGTGTTCCAGCACTTCAGCCTCTTCGACACCCTGACCGTGGCCGAGAACGTCTGGCTCGGGCTCGACAAGAGCCTGGCGTTGGCCGAGGTGGCGCGCCGGGTGGAGGCCAAGGCAGGCGAGTACGGACTGGATATGGATCCCTCGCGGCCGGTCCACACCCTGTCGGTCGGCGAGATGCAGCGCGTCGAGATCATCCGCGCGCTGCTGACCGATCCCAAGCTGCTGATCCTCGACGAGCCGACCTCGGTGCTGACGCCGCAGGCGGTGCAAAGGCTCTTCGTCGTGCTCAAGAAGCTGGCCTCCGAAGGGTGCAGCATCCTCTACATCAGCCACAAGCTGCACGAGATCCGCGAACTGTGCACGGCCTGCACGGTGCTGCGCGGCGGCAAGGTGACAGGGGTGTGCAACCCGCAGAACGAATCCAACGAATCGCTGTCGCGCCTGATGATCGGCGCCGAGCCGCCGCCGCTTACGCACCGGCCGATCCACGCGGGCGCGGTAGCGCTGCAGGTCAAAGGCCTGACGCTGGCGCGCGAGGACCAGTTCGGCGTCGATCTCGACGGCATCTCGCTCGACGTGCGCGCCGGCGAGGTGGTGGGCATTGCCGGCGTGTCGGGTAACGGCCAGAAGGAACTGCTCTACGCGCTCTCAGGCGAAGACACGCGCGCCGAGGCGCCGATGATCCAGGTCTTCGGCCAGCCGGCCGCGCATTTCAGACCGCGCCGGCGGCGTGCGCTGGGGCTGCATTTCGTGCCGGAAGAAAGATTGGGCCGCGGCGCGGTACCGACGCTCGGTCTGGCGCACAACCTGCTGCTGACCCGCGGTAACGCGGTCGGCAAGGGCGGCTGGATTCGCACCCGCGCGCTGCAGCAGCATGCGAGCGACATCATCCAGCGCTTCAACGTCAAGGCCGGTGGGCCCAACGCGGCGGCACGCTCGCTGTCGGGCGGCAACCTGCAGAAGTTCATCGTCGGTCGCGAGATCGACGCGAATCCGAAGATCTTCATCGTCTCCCAGCCGACCTGGGGCGTGGATGTGGGCGCTGCGGCGCTCATCCGCGGGGAGATTCTTGCGCTGCGCGACGCCGGTTGTGCGGTGCTCGTGGTGAGTGAGGAACTCGACGAACTCTTCGAGATCAGCGACCGGCTGCACGTGATCGCCAAGGGCCGGCTCTCGCCTTCGATCGACCGCGCCGCAGCCACCGTGCCGCAGATCGGCGAGTGGATGAGCGGTTTGTGGGACAGATCGCATCACGCCGCCACGGCGTCCGCGGAGGTGGCACATGCTTAAGCTCGAACCCCGCCCGCAGCTCTCGCGCTTCTGGAGCTACGGCTCACCGATCCTGGCGTTACTGGTCACGGTGGTGATCGGCATGGTGCTCTTCGCGCTGCTGGGCAAGGACCCCGTCAAGGGGCTCCTGGTGTTTTTCTGGGAGCCGATCAAGAGCGGCTACGCGCTGGGCGAACTGATGGTCAAGGCGACGCCGCTGCTGATCATCGCGCTCGGACTTGCGGTGTGCTTTCGCTCGAATGTGTGGAACATCGGTGCCGAGGGCCAGTTCGTTTTTGGCGCGATCGCCGCCGGCGGCGTTGCGCTGCTGGCCGACAAGACCACGGGATCGTGGATCGTCGCGGCGATCCTGGTCGCGGGCATCGCCGGCGGCATGGTGTGGGCCGGCATCGTCGCTTTCCTGCGCGACAAGTTCAACGCGAACGAGATCCTCGTGAGCCTGATGCTGGTGTACGTCGCGACGTTGCTGCTGGGCTACATGGTCTACGGGCCATGGAAAGACCCGCAGGGCTACAACTTTCCGCAGACCAAGACTTTCGAGGCGGTGACGCAGATCCCACGGTTGATGAAGGGCTCGCGGGTGAGCATCGGCCTGCTGATCGCGCTGATCGGTTCGGCGGCGCTGTGGGTGTTTCTCTTCCGCACGCGCGCGGGCTTCGCGCAGCAGGTCGGCGGGTTGGCGCCGGCCGCCGCGCGCTACGCGGGCTTCTCGGCACGGCGCGCGGTGTGGATCGCGCTGCTGACCTCGGGTGGGGCGGCGGGCCTTGCCGGGGCACTCGAAGTGGCGGGCCCGATCGGCCAGCTCAACCCTTACGTGCCGGCCGGCTACGGCTTCGCTGCGATCATCGTGGCCTTCGTCGGGCGGCTGCATCCGGTGGGGATGATCTTCTCGGCGCTCCTGATGAGCATGTTCTACATCGGCGGCGAGCTTGCGCAGTCGCGGCTCGGGCTGCCGAAGTCGCTGACGGGTGTGTTCCAGGGGCTGCTGTTGTTCACGCTGCTGGCGTGTGACACGCTGATCGCCTATCGCATCCGGCGCAAGTCGGCGCCCAAGGCTGTCGCGGCGATGCCGGGCACCTCGTCGCTGCAAGCCAGCACACCTCTCACCGCACCCGTTGCCCGTCCCACCGAAGGAGCCGCATGATGGAAAGCTACGCACTCCTCCTAGGGTCGACCCTCAGCGCCGGCACGGTGCTCGCCATCGCGGCGCTGGGCCTTCTGATCAACGAGAAGGCCGGCATCGTGAACCTCGGTGCCGAGGGCATCATGCTCTGCGCCGCCATCGCCGGCTTCGCCACGGTCGTGACCACGCACAACAACTGGCTCGGATTCCTTGCCGGCATGGCGGCGGGTGCGCTGCTGTCGGCCTTCTTCGGCGTGCTGGTCATCTGGCTCAACACCAACCAGTACGCGACCGGGCTGGCGCTCAGCCTTTTCGGCGTCGGCTTCTCGGCCTTCCTGGGCATCAACTTCGTGCAGGCCAAGCTGCCCCAGAGCGTGTCGTATGCGCTGCCGGTGCTCGGCGACATCCCGCTCGTCGGGCCGGCGCTGTTCAGGCACCACCCGATGGTGTATTTCGCGGTGCTGCTCACGATCGGGCTGATCTGGTTCCTCTACCGCACGCGCGCCGGGCTGGTGCTGCGCTCGGTGGGCGAATCGCCGGAGTCCTCGCACGCGCTGGGCTACCCGGTGCGGCGCATCCGCTTCATGGCGGTGATTGCGGGCGGTGCGCTGTGCGGTTTGGCAGGGGCCTACCTGTCGACCGTCTACACGCCGCTGTGGGTCGAGGGCATGGTCGCCGGTCGCGGCTGGATCGCGCTTGCGCTCACCACCTTTGCCACCTGGCGGCCGATCCGCGTGCTGCTCGGTGCCTACCTGTTCGGCGGCGTCTCGATGCTGGGGTTTCACCTGCAGAGCACCGGGGTCAACGTGCCCAGCCAGTTCCTCAGCATGCTGCAGTACATCGCGCCGATCGTGGTGCTGGCGCTGATCTCGCGCAACCCGGCCTTCATCCGCGTCAACATGCCGGCCTCCATAGGAAAACCGTTCTACCCCGGCTCATAATCGCGTTTCGTTTTGTTTCTCCGCCAACCTGTCCTTTGAGGATTTCAAACAAATGAATGATCTGAACAAGCGTTCCCTGCTCAAGCTGGCAGCCCTGACGGCGGTGGCTTCGGCCGCACTCATCGGCTGCGGCAAGAAGGAAGAAGCGCCGGCACCCGCACCCGCCGCCCCGGCCCCGGCGCCGGCTGCCGCGGCACCCGCCTCCGCAGCGCCGTTGAACATCGCCTTTGCCTATGTCGGCCCAGTCGGCGACGGCGGCTGGACCTTCGCGCACGACAACGGCCGCAAGGCCATCGAGAAGGAATTCGGCGACAAGATCAAGACCACCTTCGTCGAAAGCGTGCCCGAGGGCGCCGACGCCGAGCGCGTGTTCCGCGACATGGTGAGCCAGGGCAACAAGCTGATCTTCGGCACCACCTTCGGCTACATGGAGCCCATGCTCAAGGTCGCGGCCGACAACAAGGACGTCAAGTTCGAGCATGCCACCGGCTACAAGACCGCCGAGAACATGCGCACCTACGACAGCCGCACCTACGAAGGCGCGTACATGGCCGGCATCATTGCCGGCTCGATGACCAAGAGCAACACGCTGGGCGTGGTCGGTTCGGTGCCGATCCCCGAAGTGCTGCGCAACATCAACAGCTTCACGCTCGGCGCGCAATCGGTGAACCCGAAGGTCACGACCAAGGTGGTGTGGGTCAACGAATGGTTCAGCCCGCCGAAGGAAACCGAGGCGGCGACCGCGCTGATCAACGGCGGCGCCGACGTGCTGTTCCAGAACACCGACTCGCCGGCCGTGCTCAAGACCGCGCAGGAAAAGGGCAAGCGCGCCTTCGGTTGGGACTCGGACATGACCGCCTACGGCCCGAAGGCCCACCTGGCCTCGGCGACCATCAACTGGGCGCCGTACTACATCAAGGCAACGCAGGACATGCTGGACGGCAAGTGGGTCACCGGCCAGAGCTGGTGGGGCGTGAAGGAAGGCGCGATCGACCTGGTGTCGATCGCCGAAGACGTGCCGGCCGAGACCAAGGCCAAGGTCGAGGAAGTCAAGAAGGGCCTGAAGGACGGCAGCTTCGTGATCTGGAAGGGCCCGATCGTCGGCCAGGACGGCAAGGAGCTGGTGGCTGCCGGATCCGCGGCGGACGACAAGTTCCTGAGCGGCGTCAACTTCTACGTCAAGGGCGTTGAAGGCTCCGTGCCCGGCGGCGAGAAGAAGTAAATCCGTCACTGACGGAAGGAGTGGAGGGTTGCCAAGTGCAACCCTTTTCCTTTGATGGGGGTGAATCGCGACTCATGATGATTGAAAGACAACTCTGGCATCCGGTCGCGCTGGCGGAAGACGTGGCAGCAGCACCCGTCGCCGTCCGCGTGCTCGGCGAAAGCCTTGTGCTGTGGCGCGACGATGTGGCAGCCGTTCATGCATGGACGGATCGCTGCCCGCATCGCGGCGCCCAACTCTCGCTCGGCCGGGTGGTGCAATGCGAGGGCGGCGCACGTCTTGAATGCCCGTACCACGGCTGGCGTTTCGAGGCCGGCGGTCGCTGCATGCAGGTTCCGGCGCTGCCAGAGTTCGTTCCCCCGGCCACGCACCGCGCCATGACCCATGCGGCGCGCGAGGCGCATGGCCTGGTGTGGGTACGGCTCGATGCCCCGGCCGACGGCGAGGGCGATGCGATACCCGCATTCGCGCCCGAGGACGACATGCGCCTGCGCAAGCTCACCTGCGGCCCCTACGACGTAGAGACCAGCGCGCCGCGCCTGGTCGAGAATTTCCTCGACATGTCGCATTTCGGCTTCGTGCATGAGGGCTGGCTCGGCGCGCGCGACATGACCGCGATCGACGACTATCGCGTCGAAGCCACGCCGCACGGCTTGCTCGCAACGGGCTGCAAGGCCTGGCAGCCGCAATCCACCATCAACTCGACCGCGCCCGCGCAGGTCGAGTACACCTACGAAGTCACCGCACCCTATACGGCGGTGCTCACCAAGATCCCCGAGGCCGCGAGCGTCGGGATCGACGACTACCGCGAATCGATCGCGCTTTACATCTGCCCGATCGACGCCGAGCGCAGCCGCGTCTGGTTCCGCCTTGCCACCGCCGACTTCGAGCGCGACGACACGGCGCTGCGCGCCTTCCAGGACACGATCTTCCTGCAGGACAAGCCGGTGCTCGAATCGCAGCGCCCCAAGTGTCTGCCGCTGGACTTGCGCGCCGAACTGCACACCGTGGCCGACAAGGCCTCGTCCCTCTACCGCCGCCACCTCAAAATGCGCGGCATCACCTTCGGAGTCTGCTGATGAACACGCCCCGCCACACCGTTCGCGACGTTCCCGCGGACCGCCTTCCGGCGCTCCTGCGCGCCATGCCCAAGGCCGAGCTGCACATGCACATCGAGGGCTCGCTCGAGCCCGAGCTGATCTTCGCGCTCGCGCAGCGCAACGGTGTCACCATTCCGTATGCGAGCGTCGAAGACCTGCGCCGCGCCTACGCCTTCACCAACCTGCAGAGCTTCCTGGACATCTACTACGCCGGCGCCAGTGTGCTACTGAAGGAGCAGGACTTCTACGACATGGCCTGGGCCTACCTGGAACGTGCCGCGACAGACAACGTCATCCGCACGGAGATGTTCTTCGACCCGCAGACGCACACTGAGCGCGGCGTGTCGATGCAGACCGTGATCGACGGCCTGCACCGCGCCTGCGTCGATGCCAAGGACAAGCTCGGCGTCGATGCCGCGCTGATCCTGTGCTTCCTGCGCCATCTGAGCGAGGAGGATGCCTTCGCCACGCTGGAGCAGGCGCTGCCGTACCGCGATCGCTTCATCGGTGTTGGCCTGGATTCCAGCGAGCTCGGGCACCCGCCCGAAAAGTTCGCGCGGGTGTTCGCGCGCTGTCGCGAACTCGGCTTTCACCTCGTCGCGCATGCGGGCGAGGAGGGGCCGCCGGCCTACGTGTGGAGCGCGCTCGACGTGCTCAAGGTCGAGCGCATCGACCACGGCGTGCAGAGCACCAAAGACGCCGCTCTGATGAAACGCCTCGCGCAGGACCGCATTCCGCTGACCGTGTGTCCGCTGTCGAATCTCAAGCTCTGCGTATTCCCCGACCTGGGGCAGCACAACCTGCGCGAACTGCTCGACGCCGGCCTGGTTGCCACCGTCAATTCGGACGACCCGGCCTACTTCGGCGGCTACATGAACCAGAACTTCGTCGAGACCTTCGCCGCGACCGGGTTGACGGCGCAGCATGCGTGGCAGCTTGCAGCCAACAGCTTCGAGGGCAGCTTCGTCGATGCGACGGCCAAGCGGGCTTACGTCGATCGGCTCAACGCGGCCTTCGACGCCTTCGCCTGATCGACGCGCCGACAGGCTTCAGAGATCCGGCTTGCCGCCCTTGACCCGGACGACCCGCGGGCCATCGTCGCGATAGGCCTTGGCCTGTAACGGCCACCACCACAGGCGGCGCAAGTCACGCGGACGATGGAGGGTTTCTGGCGCCCGGGTAAAATACCCGCCCGGCGCTGCTGCCCCGCAGCGCCATTTTTCATTCCGGGGCCATGTAGAGGACTACCATGTATAAAAACCTCGCAGCCGCGCTCGCGGCCGCCTGTTTTTTCCTTCCAGCTTTTTCCCAGACCGCGCCGAAGGCCGATCCACTCAAGATCGGCTTTGTGTACGTCGCGCCCATCACCGATGCCGGCTGGGTTCGTCAGCATGAAAACGGTCGCAAGGCCGTCGAGACCGCGCTCGCCGGCAAGGTGAAGACCACTTATGTCGAGAACGTCGCCGAGGGCGCGGACGCCGAGCGCGTCATTCGTGATCTGGCACAGCAGGGCAACAAGCTCATCTTCACGCCCAGCTTCGGCTACATGGAACCCACCATGAAGGTCGCGCGGGACTTTCCGGACGTGAAGTTCGAGTCGATCACCGGCTACAAGACCGCCCCCAATGTCGCGACCGCGAACGCGCGCTACTACGAAGGGCGCTACCTAGCCGGTGTCGCGGCCGGCCGCATGACGAAAACGAACGTCGCGGGCTATGTCGCAGGCTTCCCGATTCCCGAAGTGCTGCAGGGCATCAACGCCTTCACGCTGGGCATGCGTTCGGTCAACCCGAAAGCGCAGGTCAAGGTGGTGTGGCTGGATGTCTGGTTCGATCCGCCGAAGGAGCGCGACGCGGCCATGGCGTTGTTCAACCAGGACGTCGACGTGATCGCCTTCCACACCGGCTCGACCGCCGTGATGACCGCGGCCCAGGAGCGCGGCAAGATGGCTGTGGCCTACCACTCCGACATGCGCAAGGTCGCGCCCGAGGCGCAGATCGTCGCCGTCACCCACCAATGGGGCGGCTACTACACGGAGCGCGCGCGCGCCGTGCTCGACAGCACCTGGAAGAGCGGCAAGGTCTGGGGCGGCGTCAAGGAAGGCATGATCCGCGTCGGCGATTTCGGTCCCAAGGTGCCGAAGGCCGTGCAGGACGAGGTGCTGGCGCGGCAGCAGGACATCGCCGCTGGCAAGGTGAAGCCGTTCCAGGCCGCAGCCGATGTGCGCGACAACGAGGGCCACGTCGTCATCCCGAAAGGACAGAACCTCAGCGACGAACAGATCCTGAATATGAACTGGCTCGTCGAAGGCGTGCAAGGACGAGTCTCCCGCCGCGGGTAACCCGCGCTGAGGCTCCCTCAGTGGACGAAGCCGCGCTTCCGATTGAAGTACGCGGCTTCGGGATCGAGGCCCTTGACCTTGACCGCAGGCTGGCCGGCGTACACCGCGCATTCTTCGGTGTGGGCCTTGTTCAGCACCGAGCCCGCGCCGAGCACCGACCGGTCCGGCAGCGCCGCGCCACCCAGCACCGTGACACGCGTTCCGACCAGGCAGTAGGCGCCGATGCGGATCGGCTTGCAGTCCTGCCGTCCCTCCGCCACGTTGATGCCGTGCGTGATGAACTGCGAGTGGTAGCCCGCGATGGTCGCGAAGGGCCCGATCTCGATCTTGTCCGTGCAGTCGATGATGTGCGACTTGGTGATGGCCGCATGCTCGCCGACGACGAGCACCGGCTCGCGCTGCGTGCGGTGCGTGAAATGGGCGCCCTTGGGCGGATGGCCGGTGATCCAGTTGGAGCGGTCGATCACCGAGTGCGCCCCGCATTCCAGCTTGCCGAGATGGATGGCCACGTTGAAGTGCCCGATGTAGGCGCCTTCGCCCATGACCAGTTCGCCGGGGAAGACGTAGGACAGGCCGATGCGCGCCCCGTCCGCGATCCGGTAGCCCCAGAAGCGCCGCAAGACCCAGCGCTTCAGCTTCCAGGGGAGGAAGACGACACCCAGCGCCAGCAGCTTCTTCATGGCTGGGTCGCGGGCTGGGTCGTGCGCTCCCTGATCGCGCGCTGGTAGGCGGCCACGTAGTTCGCCGCCATTTGCGCCGAGGTGTAGTGCGCGGCGTTGTCGAGCCCGAGGCGGCGCATCTCACCCAGCCGCTGCGCGGCCTGCTCGATGGCCGCGGCCATGGCGGTCGGGTCGCCGGGGTCGAGGTACACCGCGCCCTCGCCGCCGATCTCGTTCATCGGTGCGAGGTCGGACGTGAAGACCGGGCAACCGCAGGCCTGCGCCTCGATGATCGGCCAGCCGAAACCTTCCTGGAGCGATGGGAAGAGCAGGGCCGTGGCGCTGGAGTAGATCGCGCGCAGTTCCTCGTGCGATATCTTGTGCACGGTCTTGATCTTGTCGGCGACCCCATGCTCCTGAGCGAGCTTTGCGGATTCGGGCGACAACTCCGGTCCCACGAAGAGCAGTCGGTCCATCACCGGCGCGACGCCGGCCGCTGCCGCGCGCTCCTGCAGTGCGATGAACGCCTCGAGCACGCCCCGCCGGTTCTTGCGATCCAGGTCCCAGCCGACGTGCAGCAGGAACCTGTCCTGCACCGAGATTCCCAGACGATTCACAAGGCGCTGCGCCTCGTCCGGCGCCACGGGCGCGAAGTCGTCGTTCAGACCGTTGAGCACGGTCGTCACCTTGCGCTCGTCCGCGAAGCCCATGGCCAGCACTTCGCGCCGGGTCATCTCGGACACGCAGGCGACGAGGTCGGCGCTGGCCATTCCATTCACGATCAGCCGCTGGAACAGCCTGCCGGTCCAGCCGACGTTCCAGCCGTCCACCAGGCCCTTGGCGGCCTGCACCGCGATCACGTCGTGGCAGGTGATCACGTTGGGCTTGGCCTTCACCCGCGGGATGTACATGCCGTTGGAGTGGTCGGCGACGTGCACCACGTCGGCCCAGCGCACGTGGCCCGCGAGCGAGGGGAGGAAGAGGATGAACTTGTCGACGTAGCCCAGCCACTTCCACCAGCGGGAGGTATAGGACCCCCGAAGCACGCGCTTCGGAGGGGAGACCACCCGCAGTTCGCAGCCGATTCGGGGAAGCTCGCGTTCCAGGACGCGTTTGAAGGCGAGCATGCTGGTCTGGCCGTCGGGCTCATAGTTCGCGATCAGAAGCACTTTCATCTGCACTGGGCGCTCTTCGCGGCGTCACGTGAAGGCATACTTTTCCTGTAATGAATTGGCCGAATTATGTTCGACCGCGGAGGGGGCCTGCCGGAAGTACGATCGTGCGATCGCGCGTGGCGGCAGCGCTGCCGCCATATAGCGTCCATATGAGCTAGCACATTGCATACCGGCGTCGCTGCCTTACCCTCCGTGCCCATGCAAGCGTACCGTGCCTCCCTTTTGCGATTCGACGCCGCCGGCCAGCCGGTTTTCGACGAAGACGGCCTGTTGGTCGTCGGCCCCGATGCCGATGGGCGGCAACGCGTGCAGGATGCCGGCGACTTCGCCACCGTCGCGGCCCGCCATCCGGGCATGGCCATCACGCACTGGCCGGGGCGAATCCTTTCGCCGGGCTTCGTCGACATGCACATCCACTTCCCGCAGACCGACATCATCGGCGCACCCGCGGATGGCCTCTTGCCCTGGCTCGAGAACTACACCTTTCCGGCCGAGAGCCGGTTCGCCGATCCCGCCCATTCGGCGGAAGTGGCGGAGGTGTTCTTCGACGAGCTGCTGCGCAACGGTGTCACGACCTCGCTGACCTTCGCGACCTCGCATCCGCAATCGGTGCAGGCCTTCTTCGAGGCCGCCCAGCGCAGGCAGCTGCGCATGATCACGGGCAAGGTGTTGCAGGATCGTCATTCGCCCGATGGTGTACGCGACCAGACCGAACAGAGCCTGATCGACACCGAATCCCTCATCCGCCAATGGCACAACGTGGACCGCCTGGGCTATGCGATCACCCCGCGCTTTGCGCCCACCAGCACCGATGCGCAACTGCGCGGTGCGGGCGAACTGGCCGCGAAGTACCCCGACACCTGGATTCACTCCCATGTCGCGGAGAACAAGGACGAGGTGAAGTGGGCGCGCGAGCTGTTCCCGCAGGCGCGCTCGTACCTCGACGTCTACGCGGGCTTCGGCCTGATGCGCGAACGCGCCGTCTACGCGCACTGCATTCATTTCGACGACGACGACCGCCGCTTGATGCGCGAGACAAAGACCGCCACGGCGGTGAGCCCGACCAGCAACCTTTTCCTCGGCAGCGGCTTCTTCGACTTCGAAGGCGCGAACCGCATCGGCTACCGCTACGGGCTGGCCAGCGACGTCGGCGGCGGCACCAGCTTCAGCCCCTTCGCGACCATGCTCGCGGCCTACTACGCGGGCCGCGAAGGCCAGACCAAGCCCGGCGTGAGCATTCCGCCATCGCAGCTCTGGTGGCGCCACACGGGCGGAGCGGCGCGCGCGCTTGGCCTGGATGGCGTCATCGGCAACCTGCAGCCGGGCTGCGAGGCGGACTTCGTGGTGATCGATCCAAAGGCCACGCCGCTGCTGGCCCGCAAGACCGCGCTCGCGAACAATCTGGAGGAACTGCTCTTCGCGATGATCGTGCTGGGTGACGACCGGCTGATCGAGCGAACCGTGATCTCGCAGGCCCTGGGCAACTGAGCGCCGAAGGGGTTGGGCGGCTGCTGCCTAGAATAGCGCCCCCGAGGAAGGACCCTGACATGAGCATCAAGAGCGACAAATGGATCCGGCGCATGGCCGAGAAGAGCGGGATGATCGAGCCCTTCGAGCCCGGCCAGATCCGCGAACAGGACGGCCACCGGATCATCAGCTACGGCACCTCCAGCTACGGCTACGACATCCGCTGCGCGCCCGAGTTCAAGGTCTTCACCAACATTCACAGCACGGTGGTCGACCCCAAGAACTTCGACGAAAAGAGCTTCGTCGACTTCCATGGCGACAGCTGCATCATCCCGCCCAACAGCTTTGCGCTGGCGCGCACGGTCGAGTACTTCCGCATTCCGCGCAATGTGCTGACCATCTGCCTCGGCAAGAGCACCTACGCGCGGTGCGGAATCATCGTCAACGTCACGCCCTTCGAGCCCGAGTGGGAAGGCTACGTCACGCTGGAGTTCAGCAACACGACGCCTCTGCCCGCAAAGATCTACGCGGGCGAGGGGTGCGCCCAGGTCCTGTTCTTCGAGAGCGACGAGGTCTGCGAGACCAGCTACAAGGACCGCGGCGGCAAATACCAGGGCCAGCGCGGCGTCACGCTTCCCAAGGCCTGAGGCCTTCGCAAAGCCTGCGGATCGGCTTCGGCGCGGTCCTACAGCGTCTAGCGGCCAGCGCGTCGGGTGCGGCGCGCCGCCGATCGGCAGCATCTCCTTCCATCCCACGCAGGAGGCGTGGCTTCAGGAGCGAGAACATGTCGATTTTCCAGAACGTGCGCGAGATGCACCCCTATCGCCGTCTGCTGCTCGCGGCCCTGGCCGCCATCGCGCTGGTGCAGGTCGTGGCGATGGTCGTGGTGACGCGGTCACAGGTGCAAAAGGCCGAGGCGCATTACGCGCAGGAGCGCGCCGCGCTCGCTGCAGCGGCCGCCGAAAGAAGCGCCGAAAAAAGTGCCGCCATGGCCCGCCCGGGCACCCATGACGGCGTCATGAATGTCGGATACGTGGTTTCCCGCTGAGCGCGTACCATCCTGCGAGCGCCGCCCGATAGCGGCAAGGAGAGCGAGATGAGATGGGAAGGCAACGAACAATCCGACAACGTCGAAGATCGGCGCAGCGGTGGGGGTGGAGGGGGCGGTTTCCCGATCGGGGGGCGCAGCGTAGGCATCGGCACCGTGGCCGTGGCGTTGATTGCCGGCTGGATTTTTGGCATCAACCCGCTCACGGTGCTGGGCCTGCTGAGCGGTGGGGAGCCGGCCCCGCAAGTGCAGCAAGGGCCGGCGCAAAAGCCGCCTGCCAGTGACCGCGAAGCGGCCTTCGTCTCCACCGTGCTGAAGAACACCGAAGTCGTCTGGAGCGACATCTTCCGCCAGCACGGCGGCTCCTACGCAACCCCTAAGCTGGTGCTTTTCCGCGGCGCGACGCCGACCGCCTGCGGCACCGGCCAGTCGGCCATGGGCCCGTTCTATTGCCCTGGCGACAAGAAGGTCTACATCGACCTCGGCTTCTTCGACACGCTCAAGAACCAGCTCGGCGCCCCCGGCGTCTTCGCGCAGGCCTACGTGATCGCCCACGAGATCGGCCACCACGTACAGGACGAGCTGGGCATCACCGACAAAGTCGATCAGATGCGCGGCCGCCTGAGCCAGGCGCAGAACAACGCCATCAGCGTTCGCGTGGAACTGCAGGCCGACTGCCTCGCCGGCGTCTGGGCCCACCATTCGCAGCAATCCAAGCAGTGGCTGGACCCCGGTGACATCGAAGCCGCCATGAACGCCGCCCAGAAGATCGGCGACGACGCCCTGCAGCGCTCCGCCGGCCGCGCGGTCGTGCCGGACAGCTTCACCCACGGCACCAGCGCCCAGCGCCAACGCTGGTTCGGCGTCGGCTACAAGAGCGGAAATCTCCAGGACTGCGACACGTTCGCCGCCAAGAACCTGTAGCAAGTAGGGTCACCAACGAGGTCCAGAAACACCGCGGAACCGGCTCCGCCGGGCTGCCGGAGTTGCCCCCGGAGGGGCGTGGGCGAAGCGACACGAAGTGCGCGAAGCCTGGGGGTGAGCCATAAATGCGACAATAGAGGGCTTCATGACAAGCTCCTTCTCCAATCTTTCCCTGGCCGAACCGCTGGCGCGTGCCGTAGCCGAAATGGGCTACGAGACCATGACGCCCATCCAGGAACAGGCCATTCCGGTGGTCCTGGCGGGCCAGGACGTGATGGGCGCGGCGCAAACCGGCACCGGCAAGACGGCCGCGTTTTCCCTGCCGCTGCTGCAGCGGATGCTCAAGCACGAGAACAGCTCGACCTCGCCTGCGCGCCATCCGGTGCGCGCCCTGGTGCTGCTGCCCACGCGCGAACTCGCCGATCAGGTTGCGCAGCAGGTCAAGCTCTATGCCAAGTACACCAATCTGCGCAGCTGCGTGGTGTTCGGTGGCATCGACATGAAGCCCCAGACGCTCGAACTCAAGAAGGGCGTCGAAGTGCTGGTCGCCACGCCCGGGCGTCTGCTCGACCATATCGAGGCCAAGAACGCGGTGCTCAACCAGGTCGAGTACGTCGTGCTCGACGAAGCCGACCGCATGCTCGACATCGGCTTCCTGCCCGATCTGCAGCGCATCCTCTCCTACCTGCCCAAGCAGCGCACCACGCTGCTCTTTTCGGCGACCTTCTCGCCCGAGATCAAGCGACTGGCCGGCAGCTACCTGCAGAACCCGGTCACGATCGAAGTGGCCCGGCCCAACGAAACGGCCTCCACGGTAGAGCAGCGCTTCTACAGCGTGAGCGACGACGACAAGCGTCGTGCGCTCAAGCAGATCATTCGCCAGCGCGGCATCACTCAGGCTTTCGTGTTCGTCAATAGCAAGCTGGGCTGCGCGCGCCTTGCGCGCTCGCTCGAACGCGAGGGCCTCAAGACCACCGCGCTGCACGGCGACAAGAGCCAGGACGAGCGCCTCAAGGCACTCGCAGCCTTCAAGGCTGGCGAGGTCGACCTGCTGGTGGCAACCGACGTTGCCGCCCGCGGTCTCGACATCAAGGACGTTCCGGCCGTCTTCAACTTCGACATTCCGTTCAACGCCGAGGACTACGTGCACCGTATCGGGCGCACCGGCCGTGCCGGCGCGTCGGGTCTCGCCGTGAGCTTTGCCAGCGGTGGCAACGACGTGCGGTTGGTCGCCGACATCGAGAAGCTGATCAAGAACAAGATCGAACTCGAGGCGATCGAATTCGAGGAAGACCGCCCGCGCGGCCGCATCAACGACGGGCGCCGCCATTGGCGCGAAGAGGGCGAGGCGGGCGATGCACGCGACGTACTCGACACGCTGGACCGCCCCCGCGAGCGCAGCGAGGCGCGTCCCGTGCGCGGTGGTCGTCCGCACCGCGCTCCGGCCGCGCCGCGCGATCCTTTCTTCGAGCAGCCCTACGAGACGCCGGATCGCGAAGCTGCTCCCGCGTGGGAAGCTGCGGCCAAGACCACGCCTGCGCGTGGCATCTCAAGCAACATCAAGACCAAGCGCAAGGTTCCGGCTCTTTTCAAGAGCGCCGAACCGAGCTGATCACCGGGCGTCTCAGCCCGGCTTTCGTGCCTGCGGGCACTTGACCTGAATCAGCTCTCGCTCCTGTGGCGTTGCGCCGATGCGCACGGCGCTCAGGCAGCCGCCCCACACGCAACCGGTGTCGGTCGACAGCAGGTCGGGTCGCGAGACCCAGCCCAGCGTCGACCAATGACCGCACGCCACGGTGGCTGCGGCCGTACGGCGGCCAGGCACGTCGAACCACGGCATGTAGCCCTCGGGCGCGGCACCGGCGCCATCCTTGGTCTCGAACTCCATCATGCCCTCGCGGGTGCAGAAGCGCAGCCGCGTCAATGCATTGACGATGACGCGCAGCCGCGCATCGCCGGTCAGTGCGTCGTTCCATTGCGCGGGCTCGTTTCCATACATCGTCTGCAGGAATTCGGACAGCGCGGGACCGCGCAGCACCGCTTCGACTTCGGCGGCGAGCGACAGGGTATCGCCGACGCTCCACTGCGGCAGCACGCCTGCGTGCACCATCAGCAGATCGTCGCCACCGATCGTCTGGTGAAGGGCCATGTGCTGCTGGCGCAGCCAATCGAGCATCGCGTCCCGGTCGGGCGCCTCCAGCACGCTGGCGAGCGTGTCCTTGCGGCCGGCCTTGCGCGCGCCGTGGATCACGCCGAGCAGGTGCAGGTCGTGGTTGCCGAGCAGGCTCCGCGCCGATGCGCCCAGGCGCTGCATGCGACGCAGCACGTCCGCCGAAGCGGGGCCGCGATTGACCAGGTCGCCCAGCACGACCAGCGTGTCGCGACTCGGCGAAAAGGCGATGTCGTCGAGAAGGCGCTGCAGGGGCCCGTCGCAGCCCTGCACGTCACCGATCAAGTAAAGTGCCATGATCCCCATTCTCTCCCGCGTTCATGGATGTTTTCCTCCTGGCTTTGCTGACCACGCTCAACGCGTTGTTCGCAATGTCCGAAATGGCCCTCTCCACCAGCCGTCGCGCGCGCCTTGCTGCGCTGGCCGAAACAGGGGACGCGGGCGCCGCTGCGGCGCTCAAGCTCATGCAGGATCCGACGCAGTTCCTGTCGAGCGTGCAGATCGGGATCACCTCCATCGGCATGCTCAGCGGCATCGTGGGCGAGGCTGCCTTCGCGGAGCCGCTGGCGGCCTGGATGCGCGAGGTCGGCATGGGCGCCGGCACGGCCAGCGTTGCTTCCACGGCGGTGGTGGTGAGTTGCATCACGTTCTTCACGATCATCTTCGGCGAGTTGGTGCCCAAGCGCATCGGTCAGCTCTATCCCGAGCCCGTCGCGCGCTACGTGGCGCGGCCGATGCGAGGTCTGGCCACTGCGGGCAAGCCCTTCGTGCTGCTGCTGTCGGGAGCAACGGCCACCGTCCTCAAGCTGCTGCGCATCGACTCGAATGCGGCAAGGGTGGTGACCGAGGAGGAAATCTCCGCCAGCCTGGAAGAAGGCGTCGATGCGGGCGTGATCGAGATGCACGAGCACCAGATGGTGCGCAACGTGTTCCACCTCGACGACCGCCGGCTCACGTCGCTGATGGTTCCGCGCGCCGATATCGAATGGCTCGAAGCCTCCTTCACCATTGCCCAGTGCCTGCAGAAGGTCTCGGCGGCTGGTGCGCTCAACCTGGTCCATTCCTGGTATCCCGTGTGCCGCAACTCGCTGGACGACGTCGTCGGCGTGGTGAGCGTTGCGCAACTGCTTCGGCTCGGGCCGGACCATGAGGGAACGGTCGAAGAGGTCGTTCAGCCGGCCGTGTTCGTGCCCGAGACGCTGACCGGCATGGAACTGCTCGAGCAATTTCGATCGCGCGCCGGGCGGCTGGTGTTCGTGGTCGACGAATACGGCGTGGTGCAGGGCCTGATGACACCGCGCGACCTGCTCGAAGCAATCACCGGGGAACTGCAGGTCGCCACCCACGCCGAGGCCTGGGCGCGCGAGCGACCGGACGGCGTCTGGGAACTCGATGGCCTGATGCCCGTCTCCGAACTGCGCGCGCGGCTTGGAATCCGCGAACTGCCGGACGAGGACCGCGGGCGCTACAACACGGTGGCCGGCCTGCTGATGTCCGTGTCCGGCCAACTGCCGGAGGTTGGCGAGCGAATCGACTGCGCGGGCTGGTGCTTCGAGGTTGCCGAACTGGATGGCAGGCGGATCGACAGGGTGCTGGCCTATCCGGATGCGGGGGCGGCGGATCTGGCGCCCTGAGCTGGCGAATCCCCTCAAGACCTTCTCAAAATAACTGAAGGATGCCTTGGGTTTCCTGGGAGGATGCCCATGGACAATCTTCTCAACAATCTTCTCGAAAAGAGCTGGCCAGCGGGGTCTGACCCCCGACTCCTATACTGGCCGCCCCCAGCCCCGGAGACCCCCCATGACCCTGCCCGCTACCACGCTCCAGATCCGCACTCTCGTCCGCAGCAACGGCGAACTCGAACTGTCGCTGCAGGAAGAACCGATCCCCCAACCGGCCGCCAACGAAGTCGTCGTTCGCGTCGAGGCCGCGCCGATGAACCCGTCGGACCTCGGACTGCTCTTCGGCGCCGCCGACATGCGGACCGCGAAGGCCTCCGGCACTGCTGCCAGGCCGGTGGTGACGGCCAGCATCCCCGAACTCGCCATGAAGAGCATGGCCGCGCGCCTGGACCAGTCCATGCAGGTCGGCAACGAGGGCGCCGGCGTGGTGATCGCCGCGGGCGCCTCTCCCGCAGCGCAGGCGCTCATGGGCAAGACGGTTGCGATGATCGGCGGCGCGATGTACACGCAGTACCGTTGCATCGACGCCGCCCAGTGCATGCCGCTGCCCGAGGGCACGACGCCGGCCGAAGGTGCGTCCTCCTTCGTCAACCCGCTCACGGCGCTGGGCATGGTCGAGACGATGCGCCGCGAAGGCCACAAGGCGCTGGTGCACACAGCCGCGGCCTCCAACCTGGGCCAGATGCTCAACCGCATCTGCATCCAGGACGGCATCGGCCTGGTCAACATCGTTCGCAAGAAGGAGCAGGAGGACATCCTGCGCGCCATCGGCGCCAAGTACGTGTGCAACGCCACGTCGCCCGACTTCATGCATGAGCTGACGGACGCGCTGGTCGCCACCGGCGCCACGCTCGCTTTCGACGCCATCGGCGGCGGCAAGCTGGCCGGGCAGATCCTGACCTGCATGGAAGCGGCCATCAACAGGACGGCCAAGGAATACAGCCGCTATGGCTCCTCGATCCACAAGCAGGTCTACATCTACGGCGGGCTGGATCGCGGCCCGACCGAGTTCACGCGCGGATTCGGCATGACGTGGGGCATGGGGGGCTGGCTGCTGTTCCCCTTCCTCCAGAAGATCGGCGCCGAAGGCGCGCAGAAGCTGAAGGCGCGCGTGCCGGCGGAACTCAAGACGACCTTTGCGAGCCACTACACCAAGGAAGTCTCGCTGGTCGAAGCGCTGGGGCTGGACGAGATCGCGGTGTACTCGAAGCACGCGACGGGCGAGAAGTACCTGCTCAATCCGAACAGGTAACGAGTTGGCAGGCGCGCCCCTCGGGGCACCTGCCGGGCGATGCCATCAGCCCAGGGCGAGGCGCGTGCCGTTGCTGGAGGTCTTGCGCACGCCGTCCGGACCATAGAACAGCTGCACGCTGGACTGCAGGAACTGCAGCGCCTTCTGCGTGAAGTCGAGGTGCGTGTAGACGATCGTGCCGTTGCGCAGGTTGTGCGCGCGGGCGCGTTCGGCGAGTTCGAGCAGGGCGGCCCAGGCCTGGCGGGTCGCTTCGCCACCGGCCGCCGCGGCGGCTTCCGCGCCGTCGGCACCGGGTTCGAATCCCAGGGCGGCCTGCGCGGCTTCGCGTTGGCGATCGAGTTCGGCGATGCGCTCCAGCAACTGGATCTTCTGTTCCGAGATCGACGCCAGTTCGCCAAAGTGGCCATTCGACATGGCCTGCTCTTCAGTGTCCAGGACCGTGAGGAACTCCTCGACGCAGGATTTCTCCGCGTGGAGGTAGAGCAGCATGGTGTTCATGGATTTTTCTTGGAGTCGAGCAGATCGCGAACGCTGTCCAGCAAGCCGCTGGCGATGCGCTCGGGGTTGACCTGGTAGCGGCCGGCGCGGATGTCCTCGCGGATCGCTGCGACGCGCGCCGCGTCGAAATCGCCGCCACCCGGTGCGGCCGGCAGGGCATGAATCTGGCCCGACACTTGTCCTGCCTCCTTGGCGCGCTCCGTGGCTTCGGCGCCGGACGCAGGGGCGGTGACCGCCTTGGAAGTGCGGGGGAGGGGCGTTGCCGAGGGCGCGGGTTGATCAATTTTCAAGATGGTTCCTCAAAGGGCTGACCCGTATATCGGCCGGCTGGACGGGATCTTTAGGCTTCGTATGTCACAAATTGCGAGTTCAGGCTACTGCGCCAGCCGGATCTGCCCATCTTCGCCGGCGATGCCCGTCAGCAGGCGGCCGTCGCGGGTCTTGGCCTGCACAGTGGCGCCGACTTCCGCCCGGGTCATGGCCTTGCCTTCGGTGCTGACGGAAAACCCCTGTCCCTGTGCAACCAGTTGCACGGTCTGCCCCTGCTGGATCACCACCAGGCCGCGCATCAGTTCCTTGCGCAGAGGCGCGCCGGCGCCGACGCGGTTGGCGGTCACGACTCCACGCAGCGCGGCAGCGTCGGTAATGACGGATCGCGGCAAGGCGCTGAGATCGCCCGTGCGCTCGGTGACGTCAGCGGCGCCCACGGCCTCGCCCGCCTCGATCGCGCGCGCGGCGACGAAGTAGCGGCCCTCCACGGCAACGTGGACTGGCACGAATCGCATCCACGGCTTCTCGCCGCGACACCGCAAGCCGATGGATACGCGCCCCCAAGGCGCGGTCCCGGCCGGCATGAAAGCCTCGAAATCTTCGCAAGGCGGAAGGGCGGTCGACGCGGACGCCTTGATGCCGAACGTCACCTTGCCCGGCAGGCCGGCCGTCTGCACCTGCAGAAGCTTGTCGATCGCGGAACGCGCCGCGTCCGGCAGCGCCGCGGCGGCCGATGCGGTCGCCGAGCCCACGCCCGCCATGACTGTCGGCAGGACGATGCACAGAAGGCGGCTCCAGGGCTTGCGTAGTTCCATCGCGGTCGATTCTAGGAAGGCACCCCTCCAGGCGAAGGTGCGAAGTACTGGAGAAAACCCCCTTTGTTCGACCCATTGCAAAAGAGAGGCGTGCATAGACTCGCTTTCCATCAGTCGCCATGCCTTCGTGCGGACGCGATGCCTCAAATGGTGGAACCACATGATCGACAAGCTGGATGCAGCGCTTCGCTTCAATCGCGAAGCACTCAATCTCAGGGCGCAGCGCCAGGAAGTGCTGGGGGCCAACATCGCCCACGCCGACACGCCGAACTACAAGGCGCGCGACTTCGATTTCAACAGCCGGCTCACGCAGGCCGTGGAGCAGGGGCGACAGTCCCAGTCCGTCGCAATGGCCACCACGTCGTCGCGCCACCTGGAAGGCGTTGCCAAGGCGATGCCCGACCAGGACCTGCTCTATCGCGTCCCGAGCCAATCCAGCATTGACGGCAACACCGTCGAGATGGATGCCGAGCGCATCAACTTCGCCGACAACGCGCTGCGCTACGAGTCGAACCTCACGGTGCTCGGTGCCAAGATCAAGACGCTGTTGTCGGCGGTCCAGCAGTAAGCACCCGGAGACCCGCATGCCGTATCCCAGCGCCTCCATGAACATCTTCAGCGTGGCGGGGTCCGCCATGGCCGCGCAATCGCAGCGCATGAACGTGACCGCGAGCAACCTCGCCAACGCCGAAAGCGTCGCCGGCCCCGATGGCCAGCCCTACCGCGCCAAGCAGGTCGTCTTCGAAGTGGCCGCCTCGGGCCAGCAGGACATCGGCGGCGTCAAGGTCTCGAGCGTGGTCGAGGACTCGTCGCCCGCCAGGATGGTCTTCGATCCCAAGAGCCCGCACGCCAATGCCGAGGGCTACGTGGCGATGCCCAACGTCAACGTGGTCGAAGAGATGACCAACATGATCTCGGCCTCGCGCAGCTACCAGGCCAACGTCGAGGTGCTCAACACCGCCAAGACGCTGATGCTCAAGACACTGACCGTCGGCCAGTAAACCCTTACAGGAAAGCCCTTCATGGCCATCGCAGACACCTCCTCCATCACCGGCTCCAACGCTGCCAGCGCGGCGGCGAGCACCGCCAGCGTCACGAACGCGGACAGCGAGCAGCGTTTTCTCAAGCTGCTGGTGACGCAGCTCAACAACCAGGATCCGCTCAATCCGATGGAGAACGCCGAACTCACCTCGCAGCTCGCGCAGATGAGCACGGTCAGCGGCATCGAGAAGCTCAACGCCACGCTGTCGGGCCTGGTGAGCCAGACCGGCTCGAACCAGGTGCTGCAGGCGGCATCGCTCATAGGCTACAACGTGCTATCGCCCGGCGACACCCTCCAGACGACCGCGCCCGAGGACGGCAAGGATCCGGCGGTCCAGGCTTTCGCGGTGCAGCTGCCTGGCACGGCCGGCGACGTGGAAATCAAGATCGTCGATGCCACCGGCAAGACCGTGCGCACCATCGATGCCGGCTCCATGACCGAAGGCGTCAACGCCGTGACCTGGGACGGCAAGGACGACGCGGGCAACGTGGTGCCTGCCGGCGCCTATCAGTTCAAGGTGGCCGCCACCAATGACGGCGCCACCGTGGCAGCGACTTCGCTCACCTTCGCGCAGGTGGCCGCGGTCAAGCAGGGCGCGAGCGGCGTCACGCTCGAACTCGCATCGGGCAAGAGCATCGGCCTGTCCGACGTGCGCATGTTCCTCTGATATCCCATCCGGTCTTCTCCCCCCGGCAGCAGCGAGGCGCTGCAGTCCGTTCATTCATCGCATTGAAACAAGGAATCCCTCATGAGTTTCTCCCAAGGCATCAGCGGGCTCGGCGTGGCCGCCGCGAACCTCGACGTCATCGGCAACAACATCGCCAACTCGGGCACCGTGGGCTACAAGTCCGCCGCCGCGACCTTCCAGGACGTCTACGCCGGCTCGCGCGTCGGCCTTGGCGCATCGGTGTCGGGCGTGGTGCAGAACTTCACGCAGGGCGTGACGCAGACCAGCAGCCGCCCGCTCGACGTCGCCATCGTCAACGGCGACGGCTTCTATCGCCTGGCCAGCGCCAGCGGTGAAGTCATGTACTCGCGCAACGGCCAGTTCACCAAGGACAAGGAAGGCTACATCGTCAACGCCTCGGGCCTGCGCCTCACGGGCTACGGCGTCAACGCCAGCGGTGGCATCAGCGGCGGCACGCCCACCGCGATCCAGATCCCGACGAGCGGGATGGCGCCGAAGGCAACCACCGGCATCCAGGCCGAGTTCAACCTCGATTCGCGCGAAGCGGTACCGACCAAGTCGCCCTTCAACGCGACCGACTCCGATACCTTCAACTACTCGAACGCGGTAGGCCCGGTGTACGACTCGCTCGGCAATCCGCACGACCTCGCGGTGTACTTCGTGAAGTCCCCTACGCCCGCCAACACCTGGAGCGTCTACGGCACCATGGACGGTGCCACCATGAACGGCGGCGCTGCCCTCTCGACCCTCACCTTCGACGGCAACGGCAGTCTCACAGCACCCACCGGTGGCCTGATCACGCTGCCGCCGCAGACCTACACGACCGGTGCCAACGGCGCCAACATGACGGTCGACCTCTCGGGCACGACCCAGCGCGGCGCCATCAACGGCATGAGCGCCCTCGCGCAGGACGGCTACACCTCCGGCGAACTGACCTCCTACTCGATCAACCCCGACGGCACCATCACCGGCAAGTTCTCGAACGAGCAGACCCAGTTGCTGGGCCAGGTCGTTCTCTCGTCCTTCGCCAATCCCAACGGCCTGGAGCCCAAGGGCGAAAACATGTGGGCCGAGACGCTGGCCTCGGGCCAGGCTCTCACCGGCACGCCGGGCGAAGGCACCAAGCTGGGCTCGCTCGAATCTGGCGCGCTGGAGTCCTCCAACGTCGACCTGACCTCCGAGCTCGTCAATCTCATCGTCGCGCAGCGCAACTACCAGGCCAACGCGCAGACGGTGAAGACGCAGGACCAGGTCATGCAGACGCTGATGAACATCCGCTGATCCTCGCGCCTGAACACACGCAGTCCCCCATTTCCAGGAGCAAGCAGTGGATCGAATGCTGTATGTCGCGATGAGCGGCGCCAAGCAGGCCATGGAACAACAGGCCTCGGTCGCCAACAACATGGCGAACGTCTCGACGCCGGGCTTTCGCGCGCAGATCAACAGTTTCCGCGCCGTGCCTGTGGTGGGCGAGGAATCGTCCACACGCGCCTTCGTAGCTGCCACCACGCCCGGCGCCGACTTCACGCACGGTCCGCTGACTGAGACCGGCCGCGAACTCGACGTCGCGGTGCGCGGCGAAGGCTGGTTCGTGGTGCAGGTGCCCGGCGGCGGCGAAGCCTACACGCGCGTCGGCAACCTGCAGGTGGGTGCGGACGGGCAGGTAATGACCATGGGTGCGCGCCCGGTCGTCGGCGATGCCGGCGCCCTCGTGATCCCGCCAGGGTCCACCGTCACGATCGCGTCCGACGGTTCCATCGCTGCGCGCGGCGTCGGCGATCCGGCCACCGGGGTGGCCCAGGTCGGCCGGCTGAAGCTCGTCACCCCCCCCACCGCCGACCTCGTGCGCGGCGACGACGGACTCTTTCGCATGCGCGAAGGCCTGCCGCCGGCCGAAGCCGACCCGGCGGTGACCGTCGCGCCCGGCGTGATCGAAGGCAGCAACGTCAATCCGGTCGAGGCCATGGTCGCCATGATCGCCAACGGACGCAGCTTCGAAATGCAGATGAAGGCGATCTCGACCGCCGACACCAACGCGCAGTCGGCCAACAAGCTGCTGGCCTACGGCTGAGCCGGGCCCAGCGCGCAACCCCCGCAGGAGTAATTCAATGATTCGTTCCCTCTACGTCGCCAAGACTGGCCTCGAAGCCCAGCAGACGCAACTCGACGTGGTGTCCAACAACCTCGCCAACGTCGGCACCACCGGCTTCAAGAAAAGCCGCGCCGTGTTCGAGGACCTGATGTACCAGAACCTGCGCCAGGTCGGTGGCCAGACTTCGGACCAGACGCGCCTGCCTTCGGGCCTGCAAGTGGGCACCGGCGTGCGCGTGGTCGCTACCGAGCGCATGCACTCGCAGGGAAACATGACCAAGACCGACAACCCGAAGGATCTCGCCATCAACGGTGCTGGCTTCTTCCAGGTGCTGATGCCGGACGGCACGACCTCGTACACCCGCGACGGCAATTTCCAGACCGACCGCGACGGCCAGCTTGTGACGGCGAGCGGCTTCCCGATCCAGCCGGCCATCACCATTCCGCAGAACGCTACCAGCCTCACCGTGGGCCGTGACGGCATCGTGTCGGTCACGCAAGCGGGTAGTACTGCCACTGTGCAGGTCGGGCAGCTTCAGCTCGCGACCTTCCTCAATCCGACCGGCCTGCAGAGCATGGGCGAGAACCTCTACACCGAGACCGATTCGTCCGGCGCGCCGAACCTGGTGAACCCCGGCGTCGACGGCGCCGGCATTCTGAGCCAGGGCTACACCGAGGCGTCGAACGTGAATGTGGTGGAAGAACTGGTCAACATGATTGCGACGCAGCGCGCGTACGAAATCAACAGCAAGGCGATTCAGACGTCCGACCAGATGCTGCAACGTCTGACCCAGCTGTAGACATGCACACCCCCAGTCTTCGCGCACTTCGTGTCGCTTCGCCAACCCCCTTGCACGGGGCAACACCTGCGGCCCGGCAGAGCCGGTTCCGCGGTGTTTCTGGCTTGGGGCATTTCGTGCTCTTGTTCATCATCGTATTGGCGACGGGCTGCGCGCAGCTTCCGCGCGATCCGCTGGTGCACCAGCCGATGACGGCGCGCGCGGATGCGATGGCTGCGGTGCAGACACGGCCCGCGACGGGCGCGATCTTCCAGGCCGCAGGGCGCGACGTCGCATTGTTCGAAGACCGCAGGCCGCGCAACGTGGGCGACATCCTGACCATCGTCATCAGCGAGAAGCTCAACGCCAGCAAGAACTCCGGGGCCAACGCGAGCCGCAACGGAAGCATGGGCGCGACCTTCGAGGCGGTTCCCAAGGTGCTCGGCGGGCTGCTGCGGGACCAGGACGCCAAGATGTCCGGCACCAATGCCCTCATCGCGAAGGGCGGCGCCAATGCGGCCAACAACTTCAACGGCGTGATCACCGTCACGGTGACCGACGTGCTCGGCAACGGTAATCTGCTGGTGAGCGGCGAGAAGCAGATGGGCATCAACCAGGGGACCGAGTTCATTCGCTTCTCGGGCGTGGTGAACCCGCGCACCGTCACCGGCAACAACACCGTGCTGTCGACCCAGGTGGCCGACGCACGCATCGAATACACGGCCAAGGGCTACATCGACGAGGCGCAGCACATGGGCTGGATGCAGCGCTTCTTCCTGAACGTCATGCCGTTCTAGATATGAAACACCCCCAGTCTTCGCGCACTTCGTGTCGCTACGCCTACCCCCTTGCAGGGGGCAATACCAGCGGCCCGGCGAAGCCGGTTCCGCGGTATTTCTGGAAGTGGCCTCTCAACGGCTTGCTTCGTTTGGGATTTGCGGCCGCTTGTTCCGTTGCTTTGTTTTCGCCTGCGCACGCGGAGCGGCTGAAGGAGCTTGCCAGCATTCAGGGCATGCGCGACAACCCGCTGATCGGCTACGGGCTGATGGTGGGGCTGGACGGCACGGGTGACCAGACGATGCAGACGCCGTTCACGACGCAGAGCCTGAACAACATGCTGCAGCAGCTCGGCATCACGATCCCGCAGGGCGTGAACATGCAGCTCAAGAACGTGGCGGCGGTGATGGTCACGGCCACGCTGCCTTCGTTTGCGCGGCCCGGTCAGAGCATCGACGTGACGGTATCGTCCATGGGCAATGCCAAGAGCCTGCGCGGCGGCACGCTGCTGATGACCCCGCTCAAGGGTGTCGACGGCTCGGTGTATGCCATCGCGCAGGGCAACATGGTCGTTGGCGGCGCGGGTGCGTCGGCCAACGGCACCAAGGTCCAGATCAACCAGCTCAGCTCGGGCCGCATTCCCGCCGGCGCGATTGTCGAGCGCGCGGTTGACACTTCCGTCGGCGGCGATGGCATGTTCGCGCTGGAGCTCATGCGCTCCGACTTCGGTACGGCACAGCGCGCGGTCGAGGCGATCAACCGCCAGTTCGGTCCCGGCTCGGCCGACGCCGTGGACGGCCGAGTGATCCGTGTGCGGGCGCCCGACACGCCGCAGGAGCGCGTCAGTTTCCTCGCGCGTCTCGAAAGCCTTGAAGTCACGCCCACGCAGGCGGTGGCGCGTGTCGTCGTCAATGCGCGCACCGGGTCCGTGGTGATGAACCAGGCCGTGCGCGTGGGCGACTGTGCGGTCGCTCATGGCAGCCTGTCGGTGGTCATCAACACCGAGCCGGTCATCAGCCAGCCGGGTCCGTTCTCGAGCGGCAGGACGGTGGCCACGCAGACCTCGGAAGTCTCGGTCAACCAGGCTGGCGGTGCGTTGCAGATGGTGCGCGGCAGTGCTTCGCTCGCGGACGTGGTCAAGGGGCTGAACGCACTCGGCGCCAATCCGCAGGACTTGGTGTCCATCCTCCAGGCCATGAAGTCGGCCGGCGCCCTGCGCGCCGAGCTCGAAATCATCTGAGGCCGCCATGGCGATTTCAGCAGCCAACCAGTGGACCGGCGCGGACGTGGCGAGCCGCACCGGCGCGCTCGACCAGCGCTTTGCGCTCGACGTGCAGGGGGTCGATGCGCTGCGGCGCACCGTCCGCGCGTCGCCCGAGGAGGGCCTGAAGCAGGTCTCGCGGCAGTTCGAGGCCCTCTTCATGGGCATGGTGCTGAAGAGCATGCGCGAGGCCTCGCCGTCCAGCGGCCTGATCGACAGCCAGAACGAGAAGATCTACACGTCGATGCTCGACCAGCAGCTCACGCAGAGCCTGTCGGGCCGCGGTGTCGGCCTGGCCGACGCGATGCTCGCGCAGCTGCAGCGCAGCATCGCCGCGGGCGCTTCCGACGACGGTGCGGAGCCGACAGTCATGTCGCTGCTGCCGCGCGGCGGCATGCCGTTGCACGCGCAATCGGGCATTCCGCTCGGCTCCTCGCCTTCACAGCCCTCGCAGCCCGCGCCGTCTTCGTCGCCGGCACGGGTCGACCTGAGCCTCTACCAGGTCAACAACGACCGCTCGGGCAACGGATCGAACGCCACCGCGAACCTGCAGAGCCACGTCGACCAATTCGTCAACCGCATGGGCGCATCGGCGCAGGCTGCGAGCAATGCGAGCGGCGTTCCCGCACCGCTGATCCTGGCGCAAGCCGCGCTCGAATCCGGTTGGGGCAAGCGCGAGATCCGCGCGGACGACGGCACGCAGAGCTTCAACCTGTTCGGCATCAAGGCCGATCGAAGCTGGCAGGGCCCGGTGGTCGAAACGACGACCACCGAATACGTGGACGGCGAGCCTCAGCGCATTCGCGCGAAGTTCAGGGCCTACGCCTCGTACGACGAGGCCTTCACCGACTACGCGCGCTTCATGACCCGCAATCCGCGCTACGCCAACGTGCTGGCCACCGACAACCCGACCGAAGCCGCACATGGATTGCAGCGTGCCGGGTACGCGACCGATCCGCAGTACGGGCAGAAGCTCGTTCGGATCATGCAGAAGTTCGGCTGATCGGCGACGGCCGGCTACTTCCGTTTTTTGAACACTTTCTCGAGCCTACGCAAAGGACACCCATGGCAGAGATCACAAGCCTTCATCAACACGCGGGCCGCGCTGCCTCCGCTGTCCTCGCGAACGCGAACCGGCTGGAGGTGGTCACCTTCACGCTGGGCGAAGAGGAGTACGGCATCGACATCCAGAAGGTGCAGGAGCTTCGCGGCTACGACGCGGTGACGCGGATCGCGAACGCGCCGGACTACATCAAGGGCGTGGTGAACCTGCGCGGGATCATTGTTCCGATCATCGACATGCGCATCAAGTTCGCGCTGGGCACGCCGAGCTACGACCAGTTCACGGTGGTGATCGTGCTGAACATCGGGGGGCGCGTGGTGGGGATGGTGGTGGACAGCGTGTCGGACGTGATCACGCTGGCGGCCGAGCAGATCAAGCCTGCGCCGGAGATGGGCTCGGTGCTGGACACGGACTATCTGATCGGCCTGGGCACGCTGGATGACCGGATGCTGATCCTGGTGGACATCGACCGGCTCATGTCCAGCGAAGAAATGGGCCTCATCGAGAAGATGACCGCCTGAGACAACGAACACAACAGACGAATTTGGAGAAGCGATGAAGGACTGGAAGATTGGTACCCGCCTGGGTGGCGGCTTTGCGCTGGTGCTCGCCCTCGTGGCCGTCATCGCGGGCACTGGCGTGGTGCGGCTGCAAGGCGTGGGTGAAGCCACGCACGAGCTGGCGCGGAGTTCGCTGGAGAAGGAGCGCCTGGCCGCAAGCTGGCTGCTCTCCACCAGCACGAACAGCGTTCGCACCTTTGCGTTGCTCAAGAGCAATGACCCCGAGGTGCAGGAATTCCTGCAAAAGAACATGAGCAAGACCAGCGCTGCCATCTCGGAGACGCAGAAGAAGCTCGAAGATGTGCTGTCGTCGCCCGAAGAGCTCGCGCTGAGCGCCGACATCAAGAAGAAGCGCGCGGAGTACGTCGACCTGCGCAACACGATCCTCAAGCTCAAGGCCGAGGGCAATCTCGCGGAGGCCACACGGCTCAGCGGCGAGAAGCTGCTGTCCACGCTCGAGAACTACGACGCGAGCATCCGCGCCATGCTGAGCCACCAGCAGGCGCAGATCGACAAGTCGGCCACGGCGATCGAAGAGCTCTACCGCACGGGCCGTACCAACGTGATCGTCCTGGCGCTGCTCGCCATCGCGCTCGGCACGGTGCTGGCGTGGCGTCTGACGCGCAGCATCGTCCAGCCGATCGAGGAGGCGCTGTTCATCGCCGAGACCGTCGCTTCGGGCGATCTCAGCCAGGAGTTCGAGACCCAGCGCGGCGGCGACTTCGGCCGGCTGCTGCGCGGCATGGGCGAGATGGAAGACACGCTCACCGACCTTGTGACCCGGATCAAGAGCGCGACCGATTCGATCGTGGTGGCGTCGAAGGAAATCGCAGCCGGCAACCAGGATCTCTCGTCGCGCACCGAAGAGCAGGCGAGCTCGCTGGAGCAAACGGCGGCGTCGATGGAAGAACTCACCAGCACCGTGAAGCAGAACGCGGATAACGCGCGTCAGGCCAACCAGCTGGCGGCCTCGGCCTCCGAAGTGGCGGTCAAGGGCGGCAGCGTGGTCAGCCAGGTGGTGGACACCATGGCGTCGATCAACGCGTCGTCGAAGAAGATC
>NZ_JASZYR010000011.1 GCF_030316855.1 Variovorax sp. J22P240 | reverse complement strand
GGGCACCCAGGAGCAGCGCCCGGTCAAGAGCGGCAGCGCCGACGATGCGGCCTACATGCTGTCCAATGCCGACACGGTGATCATCGTGCCGGGCTACGGCCTGGCGGTGGCTCGCGCCCAGCACGCGGTCAACGAGCTCGCCGAGAAGCTCACCCACAAGGGCGTGACGGTGAAGTACGCGATCCACCCGGTGGCGGGCCGCATGCCGGGTCACATGAACGTGCTGCTGGCCGAGGCCGAGGTGCCTTACGACCAGGTCTTCGAGATGGAGGACATCAACGGCGAGTTCGCGCAGGCCGACGTCGCGATCATCCTGGGCGCCAACGACGTGGTGAACCCGGCCGCGCTCACCAAGGGCACGCCGATCTACGGCATGCCGATCCTGGAGGCCTACAAGGCCAAGACGGTGATCGTGAACAAGCGCTCGATGGCCGCGGGCTACGCCGGCCTGGACAACGAGCTGTTCTACATGGACAAGACCATGATGGTCTTCGGCGACGCCAAGAAGGTCGTAGAGGACATGGCCAAGGCGATCGAGTAACTCTCGGCGCCGCGCGCAAAAAACCACGGGCCGCGCAGTGTCGCGGCCCGTGCCACATCCGAACGTCAAGTTACGATGGCGGCAAATTTCGACACAATATTTTGCATTGGAGACTAACTGTGACTGATCGACCCTGGCTTGGCAGCTATCCGCAAGGCGTGCCCGCCGACATCGACGCCTCGCGCTACCCCTCGCTGGTCGCGCTCATGGAAGAAAGCTTCACGAAGTACGCGGATCGCACGGCCTACAGCTTCATGGGCAAGGACGTGAGCTACGCCGATGTCGACCGTCAAAGCCGTGCTTTCGCCGGCTACTTGCAAGGCCTGGGCCTCGTCAAGGGCGACCGCGTCGCCGTGATGATGCCGAACTGCCCGCAGTACCCGATCGCTGTGGCGGGCCTGCTGCGCGCCGGCTTGATCCTCGTCAACGTGAACCCGCTCTACACGCCGCGGGAACTGGAGCACCAACTCAAGGATTCGGGCTCCAAGGCGATCGTCATCATGGAGAACTTCGGCACCACGCTGCAGCAATGCATGGCGGCCACGCCGGTCAAGCACGTCGTTTTGGCCGCGATGGGCGACCGCCTGGGCCTGCTGAAGGGTGCGCTGGTCAACTATGTCGTGCGCAACGTCAAGAAGATGGTGCCCCAATACAGCCTGCCCGGTGCGGTGCGGTTCAACGAAGCGCTCGAAAAGGGCGCGTCGCGCACCGTCCAGCCGGTCGCGATCGGTCCCGACGACGTCGCGGTGCTGCAATACACCGGCGGCACCACCGGCGTGTCGAAGGGCGCAGTGCTGCTGCAACGCAACGTGATCGCCAACGTGCTGCAGTCCGAAGCCTGGAACGATCCGGTCATGCAGAAGGTGCCCGCCGGCGAACAGCCGACCAGCGTTTGCGCGCTGCCGCTGTATCACATCTTCGCTTTCACCGTGAACATGATGCTGAGCATGCGCACGGGCGGAAAGCTGATCCTGATCCCGAATCCGCGCGACATCGCGGGCGTGCTCAAGGAGTTGTCGAAGCACACCTTCCACAGCTTCCCGGCCGTGAATACGCTATTCAACGGCCTCGCGAACCATCCCGACTTCGGCACCGTCAACTGGAAGAACCTGAAGGTCTCCGTCGGCGGCGGCATGGCGGTGCAGGGCGCGGTGGCCAAGCTGTGGCTCGACAAGACGGGCTGCCCGATCTGCGAGGGCTACGGTCTTTCGGAAACCTCGCCGTCGGTCACCTGCAATCCGACGACGAGCATCGCGTACACCGGCACCATCGGTGTGCCCTTGCCTAGCACCTATGTGAAGCTGATCGACGACGACGGCCACGACGTCGCCCTGGGCCAGGCCGGCGAGGTCGCGGTCAAGGGGCCGCAGGTGATGGCCGGCTACTGGCAGCGTCCCGACGAAACGGCCAAGGTCATGACGGCCGACGGCTACTTCAAGACCGGCGACGTCGGCGTGGTCGACGAGCGCGGCTACTTCAAGATCGTCGACCGCAAGAAGGACATGATCCTGGTCTCGGGCTTCAACGTGTACCCGAACGAGATCGAAGACGTGGTCGCACAGATCCCGGGCGTGCTCGAATGCGCCGCGGTGGGCATCGTCGACGAGAAGACCGGCGAGACCGTGAAGCTTGTGATCGTCAAGAAGGACGCCGACCTCACCGAGGCCGAGGTGCGCGAGTTCTGCCGTGCGAACCTCACGGGCTACAAGCAGCCACGTGTGATCGAGTTCCGCACCGATCTTCCCAAGACGCCGGTCGGCAAGATCCTGCGGCGCGAATTGCGCGACGTCAAAAAGTAAGGGTTCGGCCGGGGACGCGACCCGGCATCGCTCTTGCATATTGGGACTGAATGTTTCGATTCATCCTGACACGCGCAAGCCTCCTCGTGCCGACTTTCATCGGCATGACGCTGCTTGCGTTTTTCCTGATCCGGCTGGTGCCGGGCGACCCCATCGAGACGCTCGCGGGCGAGCGCGGCATCGATCCGGTCCGCCACGCGCAACTGCTGAAGGACTACGGACTCGACAAGCCGCTCTTCACGCAATACGGCATCTACATCGAGCGCGTGATGCACGGCGACCTGGGCAAGTCGGTCATCACCCAGGAACCGGTGATGAGCGAGTTTCTCGCGCTCTTCCCGGCCACGGTCGAACTGGCGGTGTGCGCCATCCTCTTCGCGCTGATCCTCGGCATTCCGGCGGGCATCATTGCGGCGGTCAAGCGCAACTCGCTGTTCGACCACGGCGTGATGGCGACTTCGCTCACCGGCTACTCGATGCCCATCTTCTGGTGGGGGCTGTTGCTGATCCTGTTCTTTTCGGTGCAGCTCGGCTGGACGCCGGTCTCGGGCCGCATCGCGGTGCAGTACTACATCGAGCCGGTGACCGGCTTCCTGCTCATCGATTCGTTGCTGTCGGATGACAAGGGCGCGTTTTTCTCGGCGCTGCAGCACCTGATCCTGCCGGCCATCGTGCTGGGCACCAACACGCTCGCGGTGATCGCGCGGATGACGCGATCGGCCATGCTCGAAGTGCTCGGCGAGGACTACATCCGCACCGCGCGCGCCAAGGGACTCGCGCCGCTGCGCGTGGTGGGCGTGCATGCACTGCGCAATGCGCTGATCCCGGTGGTCACGGTGATCGGGCTGCAGGTTGGCGTGCTCTTCACGGGAGCCATCCTGACCGAGACCATCTTTTCCTGGCCCGGTGTCGGCAAGTGGCTGATCGAGGCCATCGGCCGGCGCGACTATCCCGTGCTGCAGGGCGGCATGCTGCTGCTCGGCGTCATCGTGATGGTGGTCAACGTTGTGGTCGATCTGGCCTACGGCTTCATCAATCCCCGCATCCGGCAATCGCGATGAGCGCGACCACAGTTCCCGTCGAAATAGGTACTGCACCACCAGGGCCGTGGCGCGAGTTCTGGGGCTCGTTCTCGGCCAATCGCGGCGCGGTCATCGGTCTGGGAGTGGTCGTGTTCCTGCTGCTGGTGGCGCTGTTCGCGCCGTGGATCGCGCCGCATGCGCCCAACCAGACCGACAGCACAGCCTTCCTGCGGCCTCCGGCCTGGCAGGATGGCGGATCGATGGCGCATCTTCTGGGCACCGACGCCATCGGCCGGGACATCCTCTCGCGGCTCATGTATGGCGCGCGGCTCTCGCTGTCGATCGGCATGGCCGTCGTCGCGATCTCGGTCGCGGTCGGCATCTCGCTGGGGCTGATCGCCGGCTTCTTTCGTGGCGTGCTCGAGATCGCGATCATGCGGCTGATGGATGTGATCCTCACGCTGCCGAGCCTGCTGCTCGCGATCGTGATCGTGGCGATCCTCGGGCCGGGGCTGATCAATGCGATGCTCGCGGTCGCGATCGTGGTGCTGCCGCACTACGTGCGCATCACACGCGCCGCCGTGATCTCCGAGGTGTCGCGCGATTACGTGACGGCCGCGCGCGTGAGCGGTGCGGGCACGCTGCGCCTCATGTTCCGCGAGGTGCTGCCCAACTGCGCCGCGCCGCTCATCGTGCAGGCCTCTCTGGGGGTTTCGACCGCCATCCTCGATGCGGCGGCGCTGGGCTTCCTCGGCCTCGGTGCACAGCCGCCGTCACCGGAATGGGGAACCATGCTGGCCGACGCGCGCGAGTTCGTCTTGCGCGCGTGGTGGGTCGTGACATTTCCGGGCCTCGCGATCCTCGCCGCCGTACTCGCATTCAACCTGCTGGGCGACGGCTTGCGCGACGCCCTGGACCCCAAACTCAAACGCTGAAGTTCCCCACGCCATGCCGTTGTTAGACATTCGCGACCTGCATGTGGAGTTCCCCACACAAGGCGGCACGCTGCATGCGGTCGATGGCGTGAGCCTGCGCCTGGAGCAGGGCGAGGTGCTCGGCATCGTCGGCGAATCGGGTTCGGGCAAGAGCGTCACGATGATGGCGCTAATGGGCCTCATCGGCTGGCCCGGCCGTGTCCGTGCGCAGCACCTGCGTTTTGCCGGCCACGATTTGCTCGGCATCTCCGACAAGGAGCGGCGCAGCCTCGTCGGCAAGGACGTCGCGATGATTTTCCAGGAGCCGACGACCAGCCTCAATCCCTGCTTCACGATTGGGTGGCAGTTGATGGAGACCTTGCGCCTGCACCTGAACCTCGACAAGCGCGAGGCGAAGAAGCGCGCGACCGAGTTGCTCGAACAGGTGGGCATCCCCGCTGCGTCATCGCGCCTCGGCGCCTACCCGCACCAGTTGTCGGGCGGCATGAACCAGCGCGTGATGATCGCCATGGCGATCGCATGCAACCCGCGCCTGCTGATCGCCGACGAACCGACCACCGCGCTCGATGTGACCATCCAGGCGCAGATACTCGACCTGTTGCGCAGCCTGCAGAAAGAGCGCGGCATGGGGCTGGTGCTGATCACGCACAACATGGGCGTGGTCAGCGAGATGGCCCAGCGCGTGGCCGTGATGTATGCGGGCCAGGTGATGGAGGAGCGCGGCGTGGCCGAGCTGTTCGCCGCGCCACAGCACCCCTACACCGCGGCCCTGCTTGCGGCATTGCCCGAGCGCACCGCGGGCAAAGGGCGGCTTGCCACCATCGCTGGCGTGGTCCCGGGTGTGCACGATCGGCCGGCCGGCTGCCTCTTCTCGCCGCGCTGCAGTTACGCGACGGCGCATTCGCGCACTGAGCGGCCCGAACTGCGGGAGTGGATGGGCGGGCAGGTGCGCTGTCATTACGCCCTCGGCGATCCCCGGCGCGACGAGGCGCTTGCACGCGATGGCGCGCAGGTGGTGGAGTTCGTGCGATGAGCGAAGTGGTCGTCGAGGCCAAGGGGCTGCAGCGCGTGTATTCGGTCCGACGCGGACTCTTTCGCGCCCCTGCGCATCTGCAGGCCGTCGGCAACATCTCCTTCAAGCTGGAGAAAGGCCGAACGCTCGCGGTGGTCGGCGAATCGGGTTGCGGCAAGTCGACCTTGGCACGCATGGTTGCGTTGATCGAGAAGCCGACGGCGGGCTCCCTCACGCTGGTTGGCCACGATGCGGTCGACCCGCCCGCCGAGCGTCGGCGCGAATTGCGGCAGGCCGTGCAGCTGGTGTTCCAGAACCCGTACGGTTCGCTCAACCCCCGAAAGAAGATCTCGGCCGTTCTCGAAGACCCGCTCGCGATCAACACGTCGCTCGGCAAGTCGGAGCGCGCCGCGAAGGCCCGGGACATGCTGGCGCGCGTCGGGCTGCGGCCCGAGTACGCCAACCGCTATCCGCACATGTTCTCGGGTGGCCAGCGCCAGCGCATCGCGATCGCGCGCGCGCTGATGCTCGATCCGCGCCTGCTGGTGGCCGACGAGCCCGTGTCCGCGCTCGATGTGTCGATCCAGGCGCAGGTGCTGAACCTGCTGGCGGATCTTCAGGCCGAGCTGGGGCTGTCCTATCTCTTCATCTCGCACGACCTCGGCGTGGTGCGCCACATCGCACACGACGTGCTGGTGATGTACCTCGGCCATGCGGTGGAGCAGGGCCCCAAGGCGCGCATCTTCGCGCGGCCGCTGCACCCGTACACGCAGGCGCTGCTGGCCTCGACACCCGGCCTCGCGGCAGAACGCATCGTGCTGAAGGGCGAGTTGCCTTCACCGCTGGCGCCGCCGCCGGGATGCGTGTTCAACACGCGTTGCGCGCATGCCACCGAGCGCTGCCGCACGGAACGGCCGCTGCCGCGCCTGCTCGACGAACGCATGGTGGCCTGCCACCATGCCGAAAAATTTCTCGATGGTGCGGCGGAAGTCCGTGCCGATCATTCCCTGCCCGCTTGAGTGCGGATTCAACCCTGAAGGAGTCGACCGACATGTCCCCCACTTCCAAACTCTCGCGCCGCCTTCGCACTGCCGCGCTGCTGGCGCCGGCGGCGCTCGCGATCGCCTGCGGAGCCGCTTCGGCCAAGACGCTGGTTTATTGCTCGGAAGGCAGCCCCGAGAATTTCTATGCGGCCGTGAACACCACGGGCACCTCTTTCGACGCCACCACGCAGGTCTACAACAACCTCGTCGATTTCGAGCGCGGCACGACCAAGGTGGTGCCGGGCCTCGCTGAGAGCTGGACCATTTCGCCCGACGGCACGGAGTACACCTTCAAGCTGCGCAAGGGCGTCAAGTGGCACAACACGGCCAAGAGCTTCAAGCCGACGCGGGACTTCAATGCCGACGACGTCATCTTCATGATGGAGCGACAGTGGAAGGAGAACGACCCCTACTTCAAGGTCACGAGCCCGAACCACTCCTACTTCAACGACATGGGCATGCCCAAGCTGCTGAAGTCCATCGACCGCATCGATGACTACACGGTGAAGTTCACGCTGAACAAGCCGGAGGCGCCTTTCCTCGCCAACCTCGCGATGCCCTATGCCGGCATCCAGTCGAAGGAATACGCGATCGCGATGCTCAAGGCCGGCACGCCGGAGAAGATCGACCAGGATCCGATCGGCACCGGCCCCTTCTATCTCGTGCAGTACCAGAAGGACGCCATCGTCCGCTTCAAGGCCTTCCCGCAGTACTGGGGTGGCAAGGCCAAGATCGACGACCTGATCTTCGCGATCACGCCCGATGCGTCGGTGCGCTGGGCCAAGCTGCAGAAGGGCGAGTGCCATGTGATGCCGTACCCGAATCCTGCCGACCTGGACGCGATCCGCAAGGACCCCAACGTGCAGGTGCTGGAGCAGGCCGGTCTCAACGTCGGCTACCTCGCCTACAACACCCAGAAGAAGCCATTCGACGACGTGCGCGTGCGCAAGGCGCTCAACATGGCGATCAACAAGAAGGCCATCATCGACGGCGTCTACCTCAGCACCGGCGTCGCCGCAAAGAATCCGATCCCGCCGACCATGTGGTCATACAACGACGCGATCAAGGACGACCCGTACGATCCGGAAGCCGCGAAGAAGCTCTTGGCGCAGGCGGGCTATCCGGACGGGTTCACCACCGACCTGTGGGCGATGCCGGTTCAGCGTCCCTACAACCCGAACGCCAAGCGCATCGCCGAACTGATGCAGGCCGACCTCGCGAAGATCGGCGTCAAGGCCGAGATCAAGTCCTTCGAATGGGGCGAGTACCGCAAGCGCATGCAGGCCGGCGAGCACCAGATGGGCATGCTCGGCTGGACGGGCGACAACGGCGATCCGGACAACTTCCTCTACACCCTGCTGGGCTGCGCGTCGGCGCAATCGGCCAGCGGCAGCAATGTGGCGAAGTTCTGCTACAAGCCCTACGAGGACCTGGTCGTGCAGGCGAAGAACGTGCCCAAGCAGGCCGAGCGCGATGCGCTTTACAAGAAGGCGCAAGTGATCTTCAAGGAGCAAGCGCCGTGGTTCACCATCGCACATGCGGTGCAGTTGAAGCCGGTTCGCAAGGAAGTCGTCGACTTCAAATTGAGCCCGTTCGGCCGCCATACCTTCTACGGTGTTGACATCAAGCAGTGACGGCTTGAGACAGGACGCGCGATGAGCGATTCGCCCCGGCTGCCTATCGCCATCGTGGCTGCCATGCACGAGGAGTTGGCGGCGCTGCTCGCGCAGATGCCTGACGAGCAGCGCATCCACGTTGCCGGCCGGGACTACTGGGTCGGCCACCTGCAGGGGCAACTCGTGGTCGCGGTGCTGTCGCGCATCGGCAAGGTCGCGGCGGCCACCACGGCAACGGTGTTGATGGAACGATTCGGCGTGCGGGCCATCGTGTTCACCGGCGTTGCCGGTGGGCTGGCGCCGGGCGTCGACGTCGGCGACGTGGTCGTGGCGACCAAGCTTCTGCAGCACGACCTGGACGCTTCGCCGATCTTCCCGAAGTACGAAGTGCCGCTGACCGGCCACGCGCGCTTTGCGGCCGACACCGCAATCAGCGATGCGTTGGCGGTCGTGGCCGCCGACCTGCTGAGCGATCCGGTCACGCTCCTGGGCGAGAAGGTGGTCGAGGACTTCAAGCTGACCGCGCCGAAGGTCCATCGCGGCCTGCTGGTCAGCGGGGACCGCTTCGTGTCGACCTCGGCCGAAAGCGAAGCGCTGCGCCTGGCATTGCCCGACGCGCTCGCGGTCGAAATGGAGGGCGCCGCCGTGGCGCAGGTGTGCCACGACTACGGCGTGCCCTTCGCCGCGGTGCGCACGATTTCCGATCGGGCCGACGACGCGGCCCACGGCGACTTCACGCGATTTGTCTCGGCGGTCGCGAGCCGCTACAGCCTCGCGGTGATCGACGCGTGGCTGGCCACGCTCCCGACGGACGCGCCCGCGACTATTTGAGCCAGCCGCGCCGGCGGAAGTACCACATCGGCACCAGCGCGCTCGCGATCATCAGCACGATCGCGTAGGCATAGCCGTAGCTCAGATCGAGTTCGGGCATGAACTTGAAGTTCATGCCGTACACGCTCGCGATCAAGGTCGGCGGCAGCAGCGCCACGCTCGCGACCGAGAAGATCTTGATGGTCTTGTTCTGGTTGATGTTGATGAAACCGACGGTCGCATCCATCAGGAAGTTGATCTTGTCGAACAGGAAGGCCGTGTGGTTGTCGAGCGATTCGATGTCGCGAAGGATCTGTCGCGCCTCCTCGAACTGCTCGGCGTTGAGCATGCGACTGCGCATCATGAAGCTCACGGCGCGGCGGGTGTCCATCACGTTGCGGCGGATGCGGCCGTTCAAGTCTTCCTGCCGCGCGATCAGGCCGAGCACCTCGCCGGCCAGTTCGTCGCTCACGTTGCCCGAGAGCACCTTCTTGCCGGCGGATTCGAGTTCGTCGTAGATGTTCTCTAGCGTGTCGGCCGAGTATTCGGCGTCGGCGTCGAACAGCTTCAGGAGCACTTCCTTGGCGTCCTCGATCAGGCCGGGCGCGCGGCGTGCGCGCATGCGCAACAGGCGGAAGACGGGCACGTCCTCGTCGTGGATCGAGAACAGCACGCCGCGGCTGCGCAGTTCGGTGTTGTGCTGGTTGAGGATGAAGGCCACCCGCACCGAGCGCGGGTTCTCGTCGTCATCGATCAGAAAGTCGCTGCGGATGTGGAGTTCGCCGTTGTCTTCTTCGTAGAAGCGGGCGGATTCCTCGATGTCCTCGTCCATCGCGTCTTCGGGGATGGAGAGGCCGTAGTACTGCTTGATCCAGCGCTTTTCCTCGACGGTGGGTGATTCGAGGTCGACCCAGATGGGCTGGAACTGGGAAAGCTCTTCGAGCGCCTCGATCTCTTCCTGGACGAGGCGACCGTTGGCGAGCGTGAAGATGTTGAGCATGGCTCACTCCCGTGAATGGTCTGGCGGTTGGGCGAAGGGGGTGGGGCGCTTTCAACTCCCTCGCCAACGGACGTGTCAGAGGGGGAGCGAAAGCTGCCGAGACGGGTCGATTTCCATATGAAAGGCTCCGGTTTGCAGCGAGGCGCGATTATGTCATCCGCCCTCCGGGCATCGCCGGCCGTATCTGGATGGACATACAGTAAAGTTGCGTCGATGCAGAGCGTCGCGAAACCCACCTCCGCCAGCCAGACCGATCGCCTGGCGACCGCGCTCGCCCAGCTCAACGACGAGCAGCGCGCGGCGGTGGAGCACGGTGTGGACGTCGCCCTGGGCGACGTGCTGCGGGACGATCGCCCTTTGCTCGTGATCGCCGGCGCGGGTTCCGGCAAGACCAGCACGCTGGCCCACCGCGTGGCCCACCTGATCGCGCGCGGCGCCGATCCGCAGCGCATCCTGCTGCTGACCTTCTCCCGCCGTGCCGCGCAGGAGATGGAGCGCCGGGCCGGACAGGTGCTGGCGCGCGTGCTCGGCCTGAAAACCGACGCGCCGCCGGCGCTGCCTTGGGCGGGCACCTTCCACGGCATCGGCGCGCGGCTGCTGCGCGAGTACGCGGCGCAGGTCGGCCTGGACGAGAACTTCACCATCCATGATCGTGGCGACGCCGAAGACCTCATGGGGCTGGTGCGCAACGACCTCGGCCTGTCGTCCACGACGCGGCGCTTTCCGCAGAAGGGCACCTGCCTCTCGATCTACTCGCGCACCGTCAACACCTGCGCGCCGCTGGCGGAAGTGCTGAAACACGCGTTCCCCTGGTGCGCAGAATGGGAATCCGAACTCAAGCGGCTGTTCGGCGCCTATGTCGAGGCCAAGCAGCAGCAGCACGTCCTCGACTACGACGACCTGCTGCTGTACTGGGCCGAGATGGTGGCGGAGCCGACACTCGCCGAGCACGTCGGCGCGCGCTTCGATCATGTGCTGGTCGACGAATACCAGGACACGAATCTGCTGCAGGCCGCCATCCTGCGTTCGATGAAGCCGGATGGACGTGGCGTCACGGTGGTGGGCGACGACGCGCAGTCGATCTACGCGTTTCGTGGTGCAACGGTTCGCAACATCCTCGACTTTCCACAGCAGTTCAGCCGGCCCGCGCGAATCGTCACGCTGGAGCGCAACTACCGCTCGACGCAGCCCATCCTCGATGTCTCGAACGCCGTAATCGCCGCCGCCGCGGAGCGCCATGCGAAAACGCTCTGGACCGACAAGCCTTCGGCCGGCCGGCCCCAACTTGTGCTGGTGCCCGACGAGGCGCAGCAGGCACGCTGGGTGGCCGACCGCGTTCTGGCACATCGCGAAGGCGGCCTGGCGCTCAAATCACAGGCGGTGCTGTTTCGCACGTCGACGCACAGCGCCGCGCTCGAGCTTGAATTGGCGCGGCGCAACATTCCCTTCGTCAAATACGGCGGGCTCAAGTTTCTCGAAGCCGCGCATGTAAAGGACCTGCTCGCCGTGCTGCGCTTTGCGCAGAACCCGCGAGGGCGCATGGCGGGATTCCGCGTCACGCAACTGATTCCGGGCATCGGGCCGGTCACTTCCACCCGTCTGCTCGACGCAATGGCCGAAGCGGCCGATCCGGGTGCGGTCGTGCAGGCCTTCGTTCCGCCCTCCGCCGCGCAGACCGAGTGGGCGCGATTTGCCGCCATCTATGCAGCGCTGCGCGAGCCTGCGCTTGCCTGGCCCGCCGATATGGACCTGGCGCTGCGGTGGTACCTGCCGCATCTGGAGCGCCTCCACGAGGACGCCGAACTGCGTCGCGGCGACGTTGAGCAGCTGGCGCGGCTGGCGTCGGGCTACACGTCGCGCGAGCGCTTCCTGACCGAACTCACGCTCGACCCGCCCGAAGCCACCAGCGACCGGCCGGGGCCCGTGCTGCTCGACGAGGATTACCTGATTCTTTCGACCATTCACTCGGCCAAGGGGCAGGAGTGGACCTCGGTGCATGTGTTGAACGTGGTCGACGGCTGCATTCCGGCCGATGTTGCGCAGGGGGCGCAAGAACTCGAAGAGGAGCGGCGGTTGCTGTACGTCGCGATGACGCGTGCGCGCGACCATCTGCACTTGCTGGTGCCGCAGCGCTTCTACGTCACGCAACAAGCGGTTCGCGGCGACCGACACTTGTATGCGGGGCGTACGCGCTTCATCACGGCGTCCGACGCCGAGCGCTTCGAGCAGCAGACGTGGCCTCCGCCGCCAGAGAGAGCGCCGCACGTGCCGGCGCCAGCCGCCACGATCGACCTGTTGCGCCGCATGCGCGCCGCTTGGAAGTAGGCTCGCCCCCAGGCTGCGCGCACTGCGTGTCGCTTCGCCTACCCCCTACCGGGGGCAACTCCGGCGGACCGGCGGAGCCGGAACCGCGGCGTCTCGCGGACTTGCCGGGCTTCGCCCGCCTCGCGCCGGGGCCGTGGCGGGGGGACAGCTATCAGATTCATGGCGTTGGGAAATCCCTACGGGGAATGGCCCTTTGTACGTGTTCGGAAAGATTGCAATTCGATGACAGCATGGGCATAGTGAACCGACCTTCCCCGCTTTCTCTTCTCTTCCCCCTCTCCGTCTCTTCTCCCCACTCTGCTTTCGTTTCCCCGGCTGTATCTCCCTACCAAGGGGTGCGGCTATTTCCCCAACCGTCAATTCCAGGAGGTCATTCATGAATTTGACGATCAGCGGTCATCACCTCGACGTCACACCCGCCTTGCGCAACTACGTTACGAGCAAGCTGGACCGGATCACCCGCCATTTCGACCAGGTAGTCGATGTCAAGGTGATCCTCACGGTGGAAAAGCAAAAGGAAAAGGAGCGCCGGCAACGCGCCGAATGCAACATTCACGTCAAGGGCAATGACATGTTCGCCGAGTCGAGCCACGCTGATCTCTACGCTGCTGTCGACGAATTGGTCGACAAACTCGACAGGCAAGTCGTCCGCCACAAGGACCGCCTGCAGGACCATCATCACGAAGCGCCCAAGCGTGTGATGTAGTACCACTCCGGGCAAATACTCTTGCGGGCCACCTTCGGGTGGCTCTTTGCTTTTTGCGGGGTGGGTGCATAATCGCCCCCGCCCTGCCCCAACATGAACCGACTCGCGTCCATCCTGCCTCCCGCTCAAGTGCTCGTGAGCGTTGACGCCACCAGCAAGAAGCGTGCTTTTGAAGAAGCAGGCTTGCTGTTCGAGAACCTGCATGGTCTCGGCCGCGCCCTCATCACCGACAGCCTCTTTGCCCGCGAGCGCCTCGGCTCGACCGGGCTGGGCCATGGCGTGGCCATCCCGCACGGACGCATCAAGGGCCTCAAGTCGCCCATGGCGGCCGTGTTCCAGTTGGCGAACCCGATCGGATTCGACGCGCCGGACGAACAGCCTGTCGTCCTGCTGATCTTCCTGCTCGTGCCGGAAGCAGCCACGCAGAAGCATCTTGAAATACTTTCCGAGATCGCCGAACTCCTCAGCGACGCCAATCTGCGCGAGCAGATCAAGTCGAGTTCGGACGCCGCGGCACTGCACGCCCTGATCGCAGGATGGCAATCCGCCCAGGTCGCCTGATCCGCGCAGGCGTGGGACGGTCTGGCGCATGAAGCCGACCGTCATCAGCGCCGACGCGATGTTCGAGGAGTTTCGCGGCTCGCTCCGGTGGGAGTGGCTGGCGGGATTGGGCGCGTCGGAGCGTCAGTTCGATCCGGACGTCATCAGCCGTGCCCAGTCCGCGGCCGATCTGGTGGGCTATCTGAACTACATCCACCCGTACCGCGTACAGATCCTGGGCGCCCGCGAAGTCGCCTATCTCACGCGCGGCACGCCGGAAGACTGCGCACGGCGCATTGCCCGCATCGTGACCCTGGAGCCACCGATGCTGGTGCTGGCGGACGGCCAGCCGGCGCCCGACGAATTGCTGTCGATCTGCGAGCGCGCGCAATTGCCGCTGTTCGCCACACGTGAATCGTCGGCCTTCGTGATCGACCTGCTGCGGGCCTATCTCTCCAAGCATTTCGCCGAGCGCACGTCGATGCATGGCGTGTTCATGGACATCCTGGGGCTGGGCGTGATGATCACGGGCGAGTCCGGGCTCGGAAAGAGCGAACTCGGCCTGGAGTTGATTTCGCGCGGCAACGGCCTCGTGGCCGACGACGCGGTCGATCTCTACCGCATCAACCAGACCACTCTGGAAGGGCGCTGCCCCGAACTGCTGCAGAACCTGCTCGAGGTGCGAGGCATCGGCCTGCTCGACATTCGCGCGATCTTCGGCGAGACGGCCGTACGCCGGAAGATGCGGCTCAAGCTGATCGTCCACCTCGTGCGGCGCGACAGCTTCGAGCGCGACTACGAGCGCATGCCCTCGGCGCCGCTCACCCAGGACGTGCTGGGCATTCCGGTGCGCAAGGTGATCATCCAGGTGGTGGCCGGCCGCAACATCGCCGTGCTGGTCGAGGCCGCCGTGCGCAACTCGATCCTGCAACTGCGCGGCATCGACACCTACGCCGACTTCGTCGCCCGCCATCACAAGGCCATGGAAAGCGCCAGAGAAGACGACTAGCGCGAATCCCAGGAACACCGCGGGACCGGCTTTGCCGGGCCGCCGGTGTTGCCCCCGGTAGGGGGTGGGCGGCTACGCGAAGTGAGCAAGCCTGGGGGCGAGCCTATTGTGCTCAGTGCTTGTTGGTGCAGTCGGCGCAGAGGCCGTAGAGGGACATGGCGTGGTCCTGCAGAATCCAGCCCTTGTCCTTGGCGATCATTTGCTGGCGGCGTTCGATCTCTGCGTCGTAGAACTCCTCGACCTTGCCGCAGGACGTGCATACGAGGTGGTCGTGGTGCTTGCCTTCGTTGAGTTCGTAGACCGCCTTGCCGCTCTCGAAATGGCTGCGCTCGAGGATGCCGGCCTGCTCGAACTGCGTCAGAACGCGGTAGACCGTAGCCAGGCCGATATCGGAATGGTCGTTGAGGAGGACGCGAAACACGTCTTCCGCCGTCATGTGGCGTTGGCCGCCGTTCTGGAAGATTTCGAGAATCTTGAGGCGCGGCAGAGTGGCCTTGAGGCCCGTATTCTTGAGTTCGTCGATGTTAGCCATGGTGGTTCCCTGCGCCAGCCTTGCGGGAAGGGCCCGCCGGGGGCCAGCCGCTACAATGATTTGATCATATCGCCCAACCCTTTTTCCATGCCTGCCATTCCACAACGCCGCCTCTGGCTGCTCTTCGGCGCCCTCGCCACGAGCCTGTGCCTCGGCGCTTGCAGCAGTGTCGGCGACAGCGCGCGCGGCGCCCTGACCGCGGTCACCCCCTACAAGGTCGAAGTGGTCCAGGGCAATTTCGTGTCCAAGGAACAGGTCGAGGCGCTCAAGCCCGGCATGTCGCGCCAACAGGTGCGTGAAATCCTCGGTACGTCGCTCCTGACCGATGTCTTCCACTCCAATCGTTGGGACTATGTGTTCACGATCCGGCGCCAGGGCGTCGAGCCGCAACGCCGCCACCTGACGCTGTTCTTCAACGGCGAGGTGCTCGAGCGCTTCGAAGGCGATCCGATGCCGAGCGAGGAAGAATTCGTCGCCCAGCTCGACGTCCGCAAGCGCACCGGCAAAGTGCCGCCGCTGGAGGCGACCGAAGACCAGCTCAAGAAATTCGTCCCCTCCAAGGACAAGAAGGACGATGGCGATGCTGCGGCAGCGCCCGCCACGCCTCAGCCGGCACTGCCTGCGGCCTACCCTTCGCTCGAATCGCGCTGAACACGCGCCGGCCGCCTCCGGTCGTCGCGCTCTTTTTCGAATTCCGCATTTCCAGAGGCTGAAACGCGTGACCGACTCTTCTTCTCCATCTTCTTCACCGCGTCGCGTCGCGATCGCGGGCGCTTCCGGGCGCATGGGCCACATGCTGATCGAGGCCGTGCGCGAAGCGCCGGATTGCCGCCTCGCTGGCGCGCTCGACGTCGTGGGCAGCGCGGCGATCGGCAGCGATGCGGCTGCGTTCCTGGGCTTCACGAGCGGCGTTCCGGTCGCGTCCGACCTGCGCGCCGGGCTCAAGGATGCGCAGGTGTTGATCGACTTCACGCGGCCCGAAGGCACGCTGGCGCACCTTGCCGTGTGCCGCGAACTCGGTGTGCAGCTCGTGATCGGCACCACCGGCTTCAGCGATGCGCAGAAGGCGGAGATCGCCGAGGCCGCCAAGGACATCGCGATCGTGATGGCGCCGAACATGAGCGTCGGCGTCAACGTCACCCTCAAGCTGCTCGAAATGGCCGCCAAGGCGCTGTCGACCGGCTATGACATCGAGATCATCGAAGCGCACCACCGGCACAAGGTCGACGCGCCCTCGGGCACGGCGCTCAAGATGGGCGAGGTGATCGCCGACGCGCTCGGCCGCGATCTCAAGGAATGCGCCGTCTACGCGCGCGAGGGCGTCACCGGCGAACGCGATCCGTCGACCATCGGTTTCGCCACCATCCGCGGCGGCGACATCGTCGGCGACCACACGGTGCTGTTTGCGGGCACCGGCGAGCGCATCGAAATCACGCACAAGTCGGCCAGCCGCGCGACCTATGCGCAAGGCAGCCTGCGCGCCGTGCGCTTCCTCGCCAACCAGCGCGCAGGTCTGTTCGACATGTTCGACGTCCTGGGTCTGCGCTGACCCCGAGCATGAGCGCCGCGCTGGGCCGTCCCAAGCAAGCTCGCGCGCCCTCGGGGGGCAGCGAGGACACGCCAGTGCCGAGCGTGGGGGCTGCATGAGCATCCTCGCGCTGCTCGCCCACGGTGACGCCGTCAGCCGCTCGGTCGCGGTGCTCCTACTGGTGATGTCGGTGTCGAGCTGGGTCGTGATTCTCTGGAAAGCGTGGCTCCTGCGTGGCGGGACGCGCGACGTGGTGCGCAGCATCGCAGCGTTCTGGCAGTCGCCGTCCATAGGGGATGCGGAGCTGAGCCTCAAGGCCTTCGATCGCGCAGCGCTGGTCCTGCCGGCGGTGAGCGCAGTCAGGAACCTCGCGACGCATGCCGACAGCGCCACGCTCGGGGGTGCCGTTGACCGGACCCAGCGAGTCACACGCGTCCTGCGCGATGCCTTGCATGCGGCATTGCGGCGACTGCAGGCCGGCCAGATCCTGCTCGCGACTGTCGGCGCCACGGCGCCCTTCGTCGGCCTGCTCGGCACGGTCTGGGGCATTTACCGCGCTCTCGTCGGCATCGCCGGCGAAACGGGCGGCTTCACCATCGACAAGGTCGCTGGCCCGGTCGGCGAGGCGTTGATCATGACGGCCTTCGGCCTCGCCGTCGCGATTCCGGCCGTGCTGGCCTACAACGTGTTCGGACGTGTGGTCGGCCGTATCGAAGCCGAACTCGAAGGCTTCGCGCACGACCTGCTGGGCATGCTCGGCGAACCCGTTCGGCGGGAAATTCCACTGCCGCCCGCGCGGCCGATGCCTGCCTGAGGGCGGGAGCCGCAATATGGCCTTCGGTCGTACATCGCTAGGCAGCACAGCCACCGGCGGACGATCGACCGGCGCAGGGGGTCAGCGCCCGCTGTCGGACATCAACGTCACGCCCCTGGTCGACGTGATGCTCGTGCTGCTCGTGATCTTCATCATCACCGCACCGCTGATGGCCAGCTCCATCAAACTCAACCTGCCGCGAACCGACGCGGGTCAATCCGGCGACACGCCGAAGTTCGTCTCCCTCGTGGTCGATGCGGCGGGCAAGGTCTATCTGAACGACAAGCCGGTCACGCCCGAAGAACTGGCCGCCGGCCTGACCAAGGCGGCCGCCGAAAGCCGCGACACCGAAGTCCAACTGCGCGCGGACCAGACGGTGCCCTACGGCAAGGTCGTCGAACTGATGGGTATCGCCAACAAGGCCGGCCTGAGCCGCATCGGCTTCGTCACGGAGACCCCGCCCCAAAAGCCCTGAATCCAAGGCCGCGAAGCAGGCCCGTCGGTGAAACACCGCGGAACCGGCTTCGCCGGGCCGCAGGTGTTGCCCCCTGAAAGGGGGTGGAGAGCGACACGAAGTGCGCGAGCCTGGGGGTGAGCTCAGGAAGACAAGACCACAGGTCTTGTCTTCCATATCTCATGCGCATACTGCGCAATCGTCCGGTCCGACGAGAACGCGCCCATCCCCGCCACATTGAGGATTGCCATGCGCGTCCACGCATCCGGATCGCGATACAGCGCATCGACCTTCTCCTGCGCCTCGACATAGCTCGCATAGTCGGCCAGCAGCAGGTAGTGATCGCCCCAGCTCACCAGCGCGTCGAAGATCTGCTGGTAGCGCGCCGGTTCGGTGGGCGAGAAGGCGCCGTCGCGGACGCTGTCGAGCACCCGCTGGAGTTCCGGGTTGGCTTCGTAGATGTCGCGCGGTTGGTAGCCGCTCGCGCGAATGTCGGCCACCTGCGGCGTGGTGTTGCCGAAGATGAAGAAGTTCTCCGCGCCGACGCTGTCGCGCATCTCGACGTTGGCGCCGTCGAGCGTGCCGATGGTCAAGGCGCCGTTCAGCGCGAACTTCATGTTGCCGGTGCCCGAGGCTTCGGTGCCGGCCGTCGAAATCTGCTCGGACAGGTCGGCCGCTGGCATGATGACCTCGGCCAGGCTGACGCTGTAGTTCGGCAGGAACACCACTTTCAGCAGCTTGCCCACGCGCTCGTCGTTGTTGATGACGTGTGCGACGTCGTTGATGAGCCGGATCACGAGTTTGGCCATGTGGTACGCCGAAGCCGCCTTGCCGGCGAACACCACCACGCGCGGCACGTGACCGGCATCCGGCGCATCCAGGATGCGGTGGTAGCGCGTGATCACGTGCAGCACGTTGAGCAGTTGCCGCTTGTACTCGTGCATGCGCTTGACCTGCACGTCGAACAGCGCGTCGGTATTGACGTCGATCCGCAGATGCTCGTCGATCCAGTTGGCCAGCCGCAGCTTGTTCTCGCGCTTGGCATGGCGGAACGCGCGGACGAAGGCCGGCTGCTGCGCCATGGGCCGCAGCACTTCGAGCTGCGTCAGGTCGCGCCGCCAGCCGCGGCCGATGCGCGTGTCGAGGAGCGCCGCCAGCGGCGGATTGGCCTGCGCGAGCCAGCGCCGCGGCGTCACGCCGTTGGTCTTGTTGTTGAAGCGCTCGGGAAACAGCTTCGCGAAGTCCGCGAAGATCGATTGCTTCATGAGTTCAGAGTGCAGGCCCGACACGCCGTTGATGGAATGGCTGGCGAGCACGGCGACGTAGGCCATGCGCACGCGTCGCTCGCCGGACTCGTCGATCAGCGACAGGCGGCGCAGCAGCTCGACGTCGTGGCCATGCGCCTGCGTCACCGTCGCGAGAAAGCGCGAGTTCATGTCGAAAAGGATTTGCAGGTGGCGCGGCAGCACGCGTCCGAACATCTCCACCGGCCAAGTCTCCAGCGCCTCGTGCATCAGCGTGTGGTTGGTGTAGCTGAAAACTTTCTGGGTGTGGGCCCATGCCGCGTCCCAGGGCAGGTCATGCTCGTCGATCAGGAGGCGCATCAGCTCCGGCACGGCCAGCACCGGGTGCGTGTCGTTGAGGTGGATGCTGACCTGGTCAGGCAAGGCATCGAAGTCGGTGTGGTTGCGCAGGTAGCGCCGCACAAGGTCCTGAACGCTCGCGCTGACGAAGAAATATTCCTGGTGCAGCCGCAACTCGCGACCCGACGGCGTGGAGTCGTCGGGGTAGAGCACGCGCGAGACGTTCTCCGAGTGGTTCTTGCTTTCGACGGCCTCGAAGTAGTTGCCGCGGTTGAAGGCCGAGAGATCGATTTCTTCGGTCGCACGCGCGGACCACAACCGCAGTGTGTTGGTGGCCTGCGTGCCGTAGCCGGGGATGATGGTGTCGTAGGCCACGGCCAGCACGTCGTGGGTGTCCACCCAGTTCGCCGCGCCGTAGGGCGTGCCCTTGCCTTCGCGCCGCTGCACGTGGCCGCCGAAGCGCACGCGGTAGGTCACCTCGGGCCGCTGAAATTCCCAGGGATTGCCGCGCGTGAGCCAGTAGTCGGGCGTCTCCACCTGCTGGCCGTCGACGATGCGCTGGCGGAACATGCCGTACTCGTAGCGGATGCCGTAGCCCAGGCCCGGCACGCCGAGCGTGGCCATCGAATCGAGGAAGCAGGCGGCGAGCCGGCCTAGGCCGCCGTTGCCCAGGGCGGCGTCGGGCTCGCGCTCGGCCACCGCGCGGATGTCGACGCCGAAGTCGGCCAGCGCCTGCTTCACCGTGTCCTGCAACTCCAGGGCGAGCAGTGCGTTGGTGAAGGTGCGCCCGATCAGGAACTCCATCGACAGGTAGTAGACCCGCTTGAGCCGTTGCGCGTAGATCGCGCGGGTGGTGCCCATCCAGCGTTCGACGATCTGGTCGCGCACGGCGAGCGCGGTGGCGTGCAGCCAGTCGTCGGGGCTGGCGGCCACCGGGTCCTTGCCGACCGCGTAGATGAGCTTGTTGGCGACGGCGCGCTTGAAGGCGGCGACGTCGCGGTCGGGGTGGTCGTACTTGAATTCTGCGATGGTCATGGTGGGAGCGGCGTGGGTTCTCTGACGGACGGGCTTCAGGCCAGGGCCTCGGCGTAGACATCGAGGTAGCGGGCGGCGGCAGTGCCCCAGTCGGCGGGGCGGCGCATGGCATTCGCGCGAACGGCGCGCCAGTCGGCCGGACGCCGGTAGAGCGCGAAGGCGCGACGAAGCGCGCGTGCATAGCCCGCGGCATCGAAGTCATCGAAAGCAAGGCCCGTAGCTTCACCGCTGGCCATGTCTTCCAGCGTGGCATCGACGACGGTGTCGGCCAGGCCGCCGACGCGGTGCACCAGCGGCAGGCTGCCGTACTTGAGCCCGTACATCTGCGTGAGCCCGCAGGGCTCGTAGAGCGACGGGACCAGCGTGACGTCGCCCGCGCCGAACAGGCGGTGAGCCAGGTCCTCGCTATAGCCCAGCGTGACGCTGACCGATTCCGGCGCCGCGGCGGCGCGCTGCCGGAAGGCCGTTTCGAGCGGCGCGTCTCCGCTGCCGAGCAGGGCGAGCTGGCCGCCTTGCGCCAGCAGCGCGTCGAGCCCGCCGAGCACGAGGTGCAGGCCCTTCTGCTCGGTTAGCCGGCTCACCACCACGAACAGTGGCGCATCGGCTTGCGGCGCCAGGCCGAATTCTTCCTGCAGCGCGGCCTTGCACTGCGCCTTGCCGCCCAGCCGCCGCAGGTCGTAGCGGTAGGGAATCAGCGCATCGGTGGCCGGATTCCAGACCTGATCGTCGACGGCGTTGAGGATGCCCGTGAGCACGTGCGAGCGGCTGCGCAGCAGGCCGTCCAGCCCGCAACCCTGCTCGGGTGTCTGGATCTCGCGCGCATAGGTCGGGCTGACGGTGGTGATGCGGTCGGCAAAGCAGAGTCCGCCCTTCATGAACGACAACTGGCCGTAGTACTCCAGCCCGTCGACGCCGAAGGCCGCCGGCGGCAAGCCAAGCTCAGGAAAATGTCGAGGCGCGAACAGGCCCTGGTAGGCCAGGTTGTGCACCGTGAACACGCTGCCCACGCGGGGTCGCCCGTCAGGTGGCGCAAAGGCCATGTAAGCCGGTGCCAGCGCGGCATGCCAGTCATGGGCATGCACGATTTCGGGCTGCCAGTCGGCGTCCAGCCCCTGCGCCATCTGTGCCGCGGCCCAGCCGAGGAGTGCGAATCGCCGGTGGTTGTCGCCGTAGGGCTCGCGGGCGAGATCTTCGTAAGGATTGCCGGGCCGGTCGTAGAGCGCCGGCGCGTCGATCACATAGGCGGCGATGTCCCGCGCGCCGGGCGTCACGATGCGGCCGAAGCACAGGTTTGCGCGTTCGCCCCAGGGCGCCACGAACGCCTTCACCACCACCGCGTCGCGTACCCCGGCCACGATGGCCGGGAATCCCGGCAGCAGCACCCGCACGTCCTGCCCCGCCGCCATCAGCGCCAGCGGCAGCGCACCCGCGATGTCGGCCAGCCCTCCGGTCTTGAGCAGGGGAAACAGTTCGGCGCTGACCTGGAGGACCCGCATGCGCTTGCTACGGCTCGAGACGCTTGAGCATCTCGCGCGTGATCAGGACCACACCCCCTTCGGTGCGTTCGAAGCGCGCGGCATCGGCCGCCGGGTCTTCGCCGACCACCATCTCGTCGGGAATCACGCAGGCGCGGTCCACCACCACCTTGTTGAGCCGCGCGCCCCGGCCGACTTCCACGTCCGGCAGCAACACCGCCTCGTTGATCTCGCAGAAGGAATGCACGCGAACGCCCGAGAACAGCACCGAGCTGCTCACCTTGGAGCCCGAGACGATGCAGCCGCCCGAGACGATGGTGTTGACGGTCATGCCGTGCTTGCCTTCGCGATCGAGCACGAACTTCGCCGGGGGCAATTGCCGCTGGTAGGTCCAGATGGGCCAGTCGGTGTCATAGATGTCGAGCTCCGGGGTGATGGAGGCCAGGTCCAGGTTGGCTGCCCAGAATGCATCAATCGTGCCCACGTCGCGCCAGTAGGCCTTGGCATCGGCGCCGCGCCGGGCCCGCGTGACGCACGACATGCCGAAGGGATGGGCCACCGCCCGGCCTGCGGCGACCACGCGCGGAATGATGTCCTTGCCGAAATCGTGGTTCGATTCCGGGTTGGCGTTGTCTTCCTCGAGCAATTCGTAGAGATACTCGGAATCGAAGATGTAGATGCCCATGCTCGCCAGCGCCACGTCGGGGTTGCCGGGCATCGAGGGCGGGTCGGCCGGCTTTTCCAGGAACTCGGTAATCTTGCGGTCCTTTTCGACTGCCATGACGCCGAAGGCCACTGCTTCCATGCGCGGCACTTCGATGCAGCCGACCGTGCAGCCCAGGCCGTGCGCGACGTGGTCGGTCAGCATGATCGAGTAGTCCATCTTGTAGACGTGGTCGCCGGCCAGCACGACCACGTAGTCGTGCGGCGTCGATCGGGTCTGGATGATGTCCAGGTTCTGGTAAACCGCATCGGCCGTGCCGCGATACCAGTGCTCATCGCCGACGCGTTGCTGGGCCGGCAGCACGTCGACCATCTCGTTGAGTTCGGCGCGTAGGAAGCTCCAGCCGCGCTGCAGGTGACGCATCAGCGAATGCGACTTGTATTGCGTCACGACCGCCATGCGCCGGATGCCGGAGTTGAGGCAGTTCGACAGCGCGAAATCGATGATGCGGAACTTGCCGCCGAAGTAGACCGCCGGCTTGGCCCGTCGGTCGGTGAGTTGCTTGAGTCGGGAGCCTCGTCCACCGGCCAGCACCAGGGCGATGGTGCGGCGAACGAGTTGGTGAGCCTGGAGTGTCGGTTGCTCGATTTGGGCCATCAGATGTCTCCGTTGGTTTTTTCCGTTTCCCGGTGATCCAGCCTAGCACCCCGGCGGGCGCTTGGCTCCTAAGTTTTTGCGACCCGGAGGCTGCCGGGGCGCAAGACCTGGGTGCCGTCGAGTGGTGCGCCGGACAGCGCGTCGTCCGTGTCGCTCGCCAGCTGAAGCAGCCAACGACCCGGCGGCAGCTCGAAGCCGACGTCGCGTTCCTCTGCATTGACCAGCATGACCCAGGTAGCGGCGGGCGGGATGGCTTCGAAGACGATCGCCAGCGCATGCAGGTCACCGCGCTCCCAATCGCCCGGGGTCATGGCGTCGCCCGCGGGCGTCAGCCACCGCAACGTCGCGGCGCCCGAGGGCGGCACGGCCGGCCACCATCGGACGCTGCGCAGGGGCTCGGCCTCGCGGCGAAGCGCCAGCACACGGGCGACGAAAGCGGTCAGGCCGGCATCGGCGCGGTTCCAGGCCAGCCAGGTGATGTCGTTGTCCTGGCAGTAAGCGTTGTTGTTGCCGCGCTGTGTGTGGTTGAGCTCATCGCCGCCGAGCAGCATCGGCGTGCCTTGGGAGAGAAGCAGCGCAGCCAGCAGCGCGCGCTGAAGCCGTCGGCGCTCGGCCAGGACCAGCGCGTCATCGGTGTCGCCTTCGACCCCGCAGTTGCGGCTCAGGTTATGGCCATGGCCATCGCGGTTCTGTTCGCCATTCGCCAGGTTGTGGCGCTCGTTGTAGCTGAGCAGGTCGCGCAAGGTGAAGCCATCGTGCGCGGTGACGAAGTTGACGCTGGCGGTGGGCGCGCGGCCGTGATGGTTGAAGTCGTTGCCCGATGCCGTGAGACGCTGCGCGAACTCGCCGAGGCCCGCGCTGCGGTGCAACCAGAAGCCGCGTTGCGTATCGCGGAAGCGGTCGTTCCACTCCATCCAGCCGGGCGGGAATTCGCCGAGGCGATAGCCGCCAGGGCCGATGTCCCACGGCTCGGCGATCAGCAGGGCCTGCGCCAGCAACGGATCTTGCGCGATTGCCGCGAAGAAGGGCGCGCGCGGATCGAACTCGCCGCCTTCGCGACGCGCCAGCACGGGTGCGAGGTCGAAGCGAAAGCCATCGACGCCGAGTTCGGTGACCCAGTGGCGCAGGCTGTCCATGACGAGCTGCACCACGCGCGGCTCGGCCAGGTTCAGGCAATTGCCGCAGCCCGTCCAGTTCTGGTAGAGCGACCGGTCGTCCGGGCGCAAGTGGTAATAGAGCGAGTTGTCGATGCCGCGCAGGCTCAGCGTCGGGCCGAATTCGTCGGTCTCCCCGCTGTGGTTGAAGACCACGTCGATCACGAGTTCCATGCCCCGGGCGTGCACCGCGTCCGCCATCGCGCGGAACTCGCTCGAGGGCGTGGTTCCGGGCCGGCCGCTCCAGTAGCGCGTCTCGGGCGCGAACCAGCCGATGGGGCTGTAGCCCCAGTAGTTGCGCAGGCCCAGCGCGAGCAGCCTCGATTCGTCGGCGCGGTGCTGCACGGGCATCAGGTTCAGCGTGGTGACGCCGAGCCGCTGCAGGTGGTCGAGCACCGCCGGTTCCGCAAGGCCGGCATAGGTGCCGCGGAGGGCGGGGGGCACGTCGGGGTGCAACTGGGTCTGGCCGCGGACGTGGGCTTCATAGATCACGCGGGCTCCAGGCTCGACGCGAGGGCGCGCCGGGCCGCCCGGAGGCATCGGCGCGGTGACTCTTGCCTTGAGCGCGATGGAGGCGTTGTCGCGCGGGTCGCGGCGGCCCGGGTCGGCAGGGTCGTGGCCTAGGAACAGGTCTTCGCCGCCGTACTGGCCGACCACCTCGCGCGCGTACGGATCGAGGAGCACCTTGGAGGGATTGAAGCGCTGGCCCTCGTGAGGAGCCCAAGGGCCGTGAACGCGCCAGCCATAGACCAGCCCCGGCCGGGCGCTGGGCAGACGGGTGTGCCAGACGCCGTTGGCGCGCTTCGCCAGCTTGAGGCGCTGCTGTTCGTGTTGGCCCAGGGTGTCGAAGAGGCACAGCTCGACGGCCGTGGCGCTGGGGGCAGCGAGAGCGAAGTTGACGCCGTCGGACCCCGGAGTGGCGCCCAGCGGGTAGGGAGAGCCGTCGCCCGACATGGCACGGAGGCCACTCATTCCAGCACCCACATCACGGTGCCCAGGGGCGGCACGGAAATCACCAGCGACTGTGCCTGCCCTTGCCAGTCCGCCGCCTCGCTCTGGATCATCCCGTTGCCCACGCCGGTGCCACCGTATACCGCGTTGTCGGTGTTGATGATCTCCCGATACCGCCCTGCGGCCGGCACCCCCAGCCGGTAGCCATGCCGCACCACCGGTGTGAAGTTGCACACGGCCACCACGAATGCGCCATCTCGCGCGCGCCGCACGAACGCGAACACCGAGTGCTGCACATCGTCATGGCTGAGCCACGCGAAACCCTGCGCCTCGCAATCAAGCTCGTGCAACGCGGGGAAATGGCGGTAGACATTGTTCAGATCCCGCACCAGTCGCCGGATGCCTTGGTGCGCCGCCTGCTCCAGCAGATGCCAGTCCAGGCTGCGGTCGGCATCCCATTCGGCCCACTGTGCGAACTCGCCGCCCATGAACAGCAGCTTCTTGCCCGGATACGCCCACAGGTAGCCATAGAGATTGCGCAGTCCCGCGAACTTCCGCCAGACGTCGCCCGGCATGCGGCCGATCATCGAGCCCTTGCCGTGCACCACTTCGTCGTGCGACAGCGGCAGCACGAAGTTCTCGGTGTGCGCGTACATCAGCCCGAAGGTGATCTTCTGGTGGTGGTGCTTGCGATGGACCGGGTCGATGCCTGCATAGGCCAGCGTGTCGTTCATCCAGCCCATGTTCCACTTGTAGTGGAAGCCGAGGCCGCCGTTCTCGGGCGGCCGGGTCACACCCGGGAAACTGGTCGACTCCTCGGCGATGGTCACGGCGCCGGGCCGCTCGACGCCGACCACGCGGTTCATCCGCCGGAGGAAGTCGATGGCCTCCAGGTTCTCGCGGCCGCCTTGCGCGTTGGGCACCCACTGGCCCGGCTCGCGGCTGTAGTCGCGGTACAGCATCGAGGCGACCGCATCGACGCGCAGCCCGTCGACGCCGTAGCGCTCCAGCCAGTAGAGCGCATTGCCGACGAGGTAGTTGCGCACCTCTGTGCGCGCGTAATTGAAGATCAGCGTCTGCCAGTCGTTGTGGAAGCCTTCGCGCGGATCGGCGTACTCATACAGGGCCGTGCCGTCGAAGTTGCCGAGTCCGTGCGAGTCGGTCGGGAAATGCGCGGGCACCCAGTCGAGGATCACGCCCAGCCCGGCCGCGTGCGCGGCCTCGACGAAGGCGCGGAAGTCGCCCGGCGTGCCGAAGCGCGAGGTCGGCGCGTAAAGGCCGATCGGCTGGTAGCCCCAGGAGCCGTCGAAGGGGTGTTCGCTGATCGGCAGCAGCTCGATGTGGGTGAAGCCCATGTCGCGCGCATAGGGCACGAGCGTGTCCGCCAGCTCGCGGTAGTCGAGCCATTCATGGCCGTTCTTGCGCCGCCACGAGCCAAGATGGACCTCATAGATGCTGATCGGCGCGCCGCGTGCATTGGCTTCGGCACGGCCGGGAGGCACTTTCGCGGGCTGCGGCAGCGGCTGCACGACGCACGCCGTGTCGGGCCGCAGCCGCGCGGAAAAGCCGAAGGGGTCGGCCTTGCGCAGCACCTGTCCTTGCGCCGACAGGATCTCGAACTCGTAGCTGTCGCCCGGCGCCACGTGCGGCGCGAAGATCTCCCACACGCCGCACTCGCGGCGCAGCCGCATCATGTGGCGGCGGCCGTCCCATTGGTTGAAATCGCCGACCACCGAGACGCGCCGTGCATTCGGCGCCCACACCGCGAATGCGACGCCGCGCACGCCGTCGATTTCGCGCAGGTGCGCCCCCAACTGCTCGAAGGGCCGCAGGTGCGTGCCTTCGGCCAGCAACCAGACGTCGGTTTCCCCGAGCACGAAAGAAAAGCGGTACGGGTCGTCGAGCAGCGAGCTGTGCGTGCCCCAGTCGACCTTGAAGCGGTAGCCCAGCCGGGCCTCCGAAGCGGGCACGAGCCCGGCGAAGAGGTCGCTGCCGCCCTGGCGGTCGAGTTCGGCGAGCGGCCAGCCCGAGCCGGAATGCATCACCGCCACGGCCTTGGCGCCCGGCAGCAGCGCGCGAACCCACAAGCCGTCGTCGCTGTCGTGCGGCCCGAGCACGGCGAAAGGATCGCCGTGCTCGGCGCGCATCAAGGCGCGGACTTCGGCATCAGGGAGCATGAAGCGGTTCTCCGAAGAAGACGCCGAAGGGCGGCAACGCGAGGGTCCGGCCTTCGAGCTGCGTGCCGGCGAAAGGAGCACCCGCGATCGGTGCGAGTGCTTGTCGCAAAGCCAATGAAGCCGGCTCGGCGGAGAGATTGAACACTGCCTGCAGCCAGGCGTTGCCCTCCCGCCGCTCGAACCACAGCAAGGGTTCGGGTGCATCCAGGAACTTCATGCTGCCGGTGCGAAGCAGCGGCTGGCCGCGCCGCCAGTGCAGCAACGCCCGGCTGAAGCTCAGCATGGATTTCGGGTCGCCCGCCTGCTGGTCGATGGCCAGCGGGATGTGCGTGTCGGACACGGGCAACCACGGCGCGCCGCTGGTGAAACCGGCGTGCTCTTCGTCGGCGAGCCAGGGGATCGGGGTTCGGGCGCCGTCGCGGCCCTTGAACTCGGGCCAGAAGGCGCGTCCATACGGGTCTTGAAGCAATTCGAAAGGCACCTCCGCTTCGGGCAGCCCGAGTTCCTCGCCCTGGTAGATGCTGGCACTCCCGCGCAGCGACAGCAGCAGCGTGAGCCAGAGGCGGTCGCGGCGGGTGTCGTCCTGGCCGTCGGCATTCCACCGGCTGGCGACACGTGGCACGTCGTGGTTCGAGACGGCCCAGCAGCCCCAGCCTCCCGTCTTGGCGAGCGCGCTGTCCAGTGCCTCGACCTGAGTGCGCAGATGGCGCGCGCTGTGCTCGCTCGTGAGCAGGCTGAAGCTGTATGCCAGGTGCAGCCGCTTGCCATGCTCGGTGTACCGGGCCATCACGGGCGGCGCGTCCTCGTCGCCGACTTCGCCGAGCGCCACCGCGCCATATTCGTCCAGAAGCTTGCGCAGCCGTTCGAGGAAGAGCAGGTTCTCGGGCTGGCTCTTGTCGTGCAGGTGCTGCTGCATCGCGTAGGGGTTGTCGGTGCGCACCGTACTGACCGTGCCGCCGTCGGCGGGCGGGTTGTCGCGCAGTTGCGCATCGTGGAATTGGTGGTTGCAGGCGTCGAAGCGGAAGCCGTCCACACCGCGCTCGCACCAGAAACGCACTTCGCCGAGCAGCGTGTCCTGCACCGCGGGGCAATGGAAGTTGAGATCGGGCTGCTCGGTCAGGAAGCTGTGCAGGTAGTACTGCCGCCGGCGCGAGTCCCACTGCCAGGCCGGGCCGCCGAAGACCGACAGCCAGTTGTTGGGCGGCGTGCCGTCGGGCCGCGGATCGGCCCAGACGTACCAATCGGCCTGCGGGTTCTGGCGGTTCGCGCGGCTGGCCGCGAACCATGCGTGCTGGTCGGAGGTGTGGGACAGAACCTGGTCGATGATGACCTTGAGCCCAAGTGCATGGGCCCGGGCGAGCAGCGCGTCGAAGTCTGCGAGCGTGCCGAACATGGGGTCGACCGCGCGGTAGTCGGCCACGTCGTAGCCGAAATCCTTCATCGGCGATCGGAAGAAGGGCGAGACCCAGATGGCATCCGCGCCCAACTCGGCGACGTGATCGAGCCTGGCCGTGATCCCGGGCAGATCGCCGATGCCGTCGCCATTGCTGTCCATGAAGCTGCGCGGGTAGATCTGGTAGATCACCGCCCCGCGCCACCAGTCCTTGACCATGCGTGCCTCTGTCAATTCGAAATCATTGTGGCATGCGAGAAGTGGGCCATTGCCCAACCCGCGATAATCAGTCTTCCCCCGGCCGCCTGGTGCCGGGCTGTTGCGAAGCCCAATGAACCCCAGCTATAAACCCAGCGACGTCGAGTCCGCAGCCCAGGCCCACTGGACCGCCGCCGATGCCTACCGCGTGACCGAGGACACGCGCAGGAAAAAGTACTACGCCTGTTCGATGCTGCCGTACCCCAGCGGCAAGCTGCACATGGGCCACGTGCGCAACTACACGATCAACGACATGCTCACGCGCTACCTGCGCATGAGCGGCTACAACGTCCTGATGCCCATGGGCTGGGATGCCTTCGGCCTGCCGGCCGAGAACGCGGCGCTCAAGAACGGCGTGCCGCCGGCGCAGTGGACCTACGAGAACATTGGCTACATGAAGAGCCAGCTCCAGGCCATGGGGTTGGCGATCGACTGGAGCCGCGAGATCGCGACCTGCGATCCGGGCTATTACAAGTGGAACCAGTGGCTGTTCCTGAAGATGCTCCAAAAGGGCATTGCCTACCGCAAGACGCAGGTCGTCAACTGGGATCCAGTGGATCAGACCGTGCTGGCCAACGAGCAGGTGATCGACGGCAAGGGCTGGCGCACCGGTGCGACCGTCGAACGGCGCGAGATCCCCGGCTACTACCTCAAGATCAGCGATTACGCCGAGGAACTCCTCGACCACACCCAGCACAAGCTCCCCGGCTGGCCCGAACGCGTCAAGCTGATGCAGGAAAACTGGATCGGCAAGAGCGAAGGCGTGCGCTTCGCGTTCACGCACAAGATCAAGGACGACAAGGGCGAGCTGATCCAGGGCGGCCGCATGTACGTGTTCACGACGCGTGCCGACACCATCATGGGCGTCACCTTCTGCGCCGTGGCGCCGGAGCATCCGCTGGCGCTGCACGCCGCGAAGGCGAATTCCAAGGTTGCCGCGTTCATTGAAGAGTGCAAGAGCGGCGGCACGACCGAGGCCGAAATCGCCACGCAGGAAAAGAAGGGCGTGCCCACGGGGCTCACCGTCACGCACCCCATCACCGAGGAGCAGGTTCCGGTCTGGGTTGGCAACTATGTGCTCATCGGCTATGGCGACGGCGCCGTGATGGGCGTGCCCGCGCACGACGAGCGCGATTTCGCCTTTGCCAACAAGTACGGCATCGAGATCATCCAGGTCGTGCTGGTCGACGACGAGCCGCACTTCGACTACCACCGCTGGCAGGACTGGTACGCCGACAAGCAGCGCGGCGTGACCATCAATTCCGACAACTTCAGCGGCATGCACTACGGCGAGGCGGTCAAGGCGGTCGCCCATGCGCTCGACCTGAAGGGACTGGGCGAGATGCAGACCACTTGGCGCCTGCGCGACTGGGGCGTGAGCCGCCAGCGCTACTGGGGCACGCCGATCCCGATCATTCATTGCGAAGAACACGGCGCCGTGCCGGTGCCCGAGAAGGACCTGCCGGTCGTGCTGCCGACGGATTGCGTACCCGATGGCTCCGGCAATCCGCTCGCGAAGCACGAAGGCTTCCATGCGGGCGTCGTCTGCCCGGTCTGCGGCAAGGCCGCGCGCCGGGAGACCGACACGATGGACACCTTCGTCGACAGCTCGTGGTATTTCATGCGCTACTGCGATCCGAAGAGCGACGGGGCGATGGTGGGCGACGGCGCGAAGTACTGGATGCCGATGGACCAGTACATCGGCGGCATCGAGCATGCGATCTTGCATTTGCTCTACGCGCGCTTCTGGACCAAGGTCATGCGCGACCTCGGCCTCGTGACGGTCGACGAGCCCTTCAGCAAGCTGCTGACGCAGGGCATGGTGCTCAATCACATCTACTTCACGCGTGGCGAGAAGGGCGGCAAGGACTACCACCCGCCGTCCGAAGTCACTCCCGTGCTCGACGCGCAGGGCCGCATCACCGGCGGTACGCTGGCCGACGGCACCCGGGTGGTGTACGGGGGCGTCGGCAAGATGGGCAAGACCGAGCGCAACGGCGTCGATCCGCAGGACCTGATCGAGAAGTACGGCGCCGACACCGCACGGCTCTACACGATGTTCACCGCGCCGCCCGAGGCGACGCTCGAGTGGAACGACGCGGCGGTCGAAGGCAGCTACCGCTTCCTGCGCCGGGTCTGGAACTTCGGTCTGTCGCTGCACGGTGCGGCGGCCGATGACGGCCCAGCCGGCAAGGCGCTCAAATTCGGCAAGGATGCCAAGGCGCTGCGGCACGAAGTGCACACCGTCTTGCGCCAGATCGACTACGACTACCAGCGCATGCAATACAACACCGTGGTGTCGGGCGCGATGAAGCTGCTCAACGCGCTGGAAGGCTTCAAGCCTGCCACGGCCGATTCGGGCGACCGTGCGGCCGTGCGCGAGGGCTTCGGCATCCTGCTGCGCTGCCTCTACCCGGCCACGCCGCACATCGCGCACCAGCTGTGGCAGCAGCTTGGCTACGACAAGGACATGGGCGATCTGCTCGATGCGCCCTGGCCCGTGGTCGACGTTTCCGCGCTCGAACAGGACGAGATCGAACTGATGCTGCAGGTCAACGGAAAGCTGCGCGGTTCGCTTCGCGTGCCGGCCGCCGCCTCGAAGCAGGAGATCGAGAAGATCGTGCTCGCGAGCGAAGTCCTCGCCAGGCACACCGAAGGCGCGACGGCCAAGCGCGTGATCGTGGTTCCGGGCCGGCTGGTGAACGTGGTCCTGTGAAGCGCATGAATTCACGCACCGCACTGCCGCGCCGTGGCCTCCTGGCCATGGCCGCGGCTTCTCTGGCGCTTGCTGGTTGCGGCTTTCAATTGCGCAAGGCGCCGGACTTCGCGTTCAACAGCATTGCCGTGCCGGGCAATACGGCGTTCGCGAACTACCTGCGGCGCAACCTGAGGGCGGCCGGCACGGTCCAGGTCCTCCCGGCCGATCAGGCCGACGAGGCGGAGGCCGTGTTCGAAATCCTGGGCGAGAGCCGCGAAAACATCGTGATCTCGACCAACGCCTCGGGCCAGGTGCGCGAACTCAATCTGCGACTGACCATTCGATTCCGGGTGCGCGGGCAAAACGGCAAGGAACTGATGGGCCCGACCGCGATTCAGCAGACCCGCGACATCACCTACAACGAAACCGCGGCGCTGGCCAAGGAAGGTGAGGCAGAGCTTCTCTTCCGCGACATGCAGACCGACATCGCGCAGCAGATCCTGCGTCGGCTCGCCGCGATCAAAGCCGCCTGAGATCCCGTGCAACTGGCGCCGGCCCAACTTTCCGCGCACCTCGCCAAGCGGGTGGCGCCGCTGTACGCCATCCACGGCGACGAGCCGTTGCTCGCGCAGGAAGCTGCCGATGCGATCCGTGCGGCGGCACGCACGCAGGGCTACACCGAGCGCAGTTCGTACACCGTGGCCGGCGCGCATTTCGACTGGAGCGCCGTGCTCGCGGCGGGTGGTTCGCTGAGCCTCTTTGCAGACCGGCAGATCGTCGAGATCCGAATTCCCTCGGGCAAGCCGGGCAAGGACGGCAGTGTGGCGCTGCAGCAGATCGCCGAGGCCGCGCAGGGCAACGACAACACCCTCACGCTGGTGATGCTGCCGCGCCTCGACAAGGCCACGCGCACCGGCGCCTGGTTCTCTGCACTCGAGAACAACGGTGTCAGTCTGCAGATCGAGACCATCGAGCGCACCGCGCTGCCGCAATGGATCGCGCAGCGCCTCGCACAGCAAGGCCAGCGCGTGAAGGCCGGCGAGGAGGGCCAGCGCACGCTGCAGTTCTTCGCCGATCGCGTGGAGGGCAACCTTCTCGCGGCGCACCAGGAGATCCAGAAGCTCGCGCTGCTGCATCCCGAGGGCGAACTGAGCTGGGAGCAGGTCGAAGGCGCGGTCAACAACGTCGCACGCTACGACGTCTTCAAGCTGTCCGAGGCCGTGCTGGCCGGCAACCCGCAGCGTGTCTCGCGCATGCTCGAAGGGCTGCAGGCCGAAGGCGAGGCCGAGGTGCTGGTGCACTACACGCTGGCCGAGGACATCCGCGCGCTGAAGCGCGTGAAGGACGCGATGTCGGCTGGCCGCCCATTGCCCATGGCGCTGCGCGAAAACCGGATCTGGGGTCCGCGAGAGCGGGCTTTCGAGCGCGTTCTGCCTCGTTTGGACGACCGTGCGCTCGCCCGCATGCTGCGATCGGCGCACGTGGTCGACGGCATCGTCAAGGGCCTGAAGCAGCCCGACTGGCCAGCCAACGGCTGGCAGGCCTTGCAGCGCCTGGCGTTGATGCTGTGCCGTGCCTGCGCGGGCGGCAAGGGCGCCTAGAGGCACCTTCGATGCACCAGTGCGGTGCACGACTGCCCCTTCACGCCCGCTGACCTTCGGGGTCACGGCACAATCCGGGGGATGAATATGTTGAATGTCCCCGAGTACGTGCGGACCCTCGGTGAGCAGGCCAAGCAGGCCTCCGTCCAGATGGCGCGCGCCGATGCCGCCACCAAGAACAAGGCCCTCAGAGCTCTCGCGCGCAAGCTGCGCGCGGTCGGCGGCCCGCTGGCCGAGGCCAATGCCAAGGATCTGGCCCGCGCCGAAGGCGCCGGCCTGTCGGCGCCGATGGTTGATCGGCTCAAGCTCACGCCGAAGGTCATCGAGACCGTCGCCCTGGGCTGCGAGCAGTTGGCAGCCATGTCCGATGTGATCGGCGAAGTGATCGGCATGAAGCAGCAGCCCAGCGGCATCCGCGTCGGACAGATGCGCGTGCCGATCGGCGTCTTCGGCATGATCTACGAGAGCCGGCCCAACGTGACCATCGAAGCCGCGAGCCTGGCGATCAAGAGCGGCAACGCGGCGATCCTGCGCGGCGGTTCGGAGGCGATCGAATCGAACAAGGCGCTGGCGCAACTGGTGTCCGAATCGCTCGCCGAGGCGGGCCTGCCGGTCGATGCCGTGCAACTGGTGCAGACCACCGACCGCGAGGCCGTGGGCCAACTGATCGCCATGCCCGAGTTCGTCGACGTGATCATTCCGCGCGGCGGCAAGGGCCTGATCGAGCGCATCAGCCGCGATGCCAAAGTGCCGGTGATCAAGCACCTGGACGGCAATTGCCACGTCTACGTGGACGACACGGCCGAACTCGACATGGCGCTGAAGATCGTCGACAACGCCAAGACACAGAAGTACAGCCCGTGCAACGCGGCCGAGGGGCTGCTCGTGGCTGCATCGATCGCCGAAACTTTCCTGCCGGAAATCGGCGCGATCTTCGCTGCCAAGGGCGTGGAGATGCGCTGCGACCCGGCTGCGGCGCGGATCCTGCGCGAAGGCCTGCACGCGCCGGGGCGATCGGTCGTGGATGCCGTGGAGTCGGATTGGTCGGAGGAATACCTGGCCGCCGTGATCAGCGTCAAAGTGGTCGAGGGGGTGGACGAAGCCATCGCGCACATCAACCGCTATTCGAGCCACCACACCGATGCGATCGTCACGCGCGACCACATGAATGCGCAGCGCTTCCTGCGCGAAGTCGACTCCGCCAGCGTGATGGTCAACGCCAGCACCCGCTTTGCCGATGGCTTCGAATTCGGGCTCGGTGCCGAAATCGGCATCAGCACGGACAAGTTCCATGCGCGCGGGCCGGTGGGTATCGAGGGGCTGACGTCGCTCAAGTACGTCGTTCTCGGCCAAGGTGAGGTCAGAACCTGACCCCGGTGTTTCCAAATTGAATGCGCGGCGTTGCTGCGGGTTGTCATCGGGGCATGCGGCCCCAAATCTACAATTCCGCTCTTAGCTCAAGCTGCAATCCAAGAAGGCCGCCGCATGGTCCCCCATCTCGTTACCGCCCTGACCGGCCCCATCAACGAACTCGAGCAGCGCATCCTCGATTCCACGCCGGCCATCGAGCGCTGGTTCCGGCTCGAATGGATGGAACACACACCGCCCTTCTACAGTTCGGCGGACATCCGCAATGCCGGCTTCAAGCTGGCGCCGGTCGACACCAATCTCTACCCGGGCGGCTGGAACAACCTGACGCAGGAGATGCTGCCGCTGGCAGTGCAGGCTGCACAGGCGGCGATCGAGAAGATCTGTCCCGAGGCGCGCAATCTGCTGGTGATTCCGGAGAACCACGCGCGCAATACCTTCTACCTGGCCAACGTTGCGCAACTGGTGCGCATCTTCCACATGGCGGGGCTCAACGTGCGTGTGGGCTCCATCGACCCGGCGATCAAGTCGCCCAAGAAGATCGAGCTGCCGAATGGCGAGACGGTGTGCCTGGAGCCGGTGGTGCGGAGCAAGCGGCGCCTCGGCCTCAAGCACTTCGACCCCTGCACCATCCTGCTCAACAGCGACCTCTCGGCCGGAACGCCCGGCATCCTCGAAGACTTGCATGAGCAGTACCTGCTGCCGCCGCTGCATGCCGGCTGGTCGGTACGCCGCAAGAGCAACCACTTCCACAGCTACGAAGAGGTCTCCAAGCGCTTCGGCAAGCTGCTGGGCATCGATCCCTGGCTGATCAATCCGATGTACGCCAAGGCCGGCGACATCAGCTTCACGAGCGGCCAGGGCATAGACGTGCTCACGAGCCACGTGGATGCGCTGCTCACCAAGGTGCGCCGCAAGTACAAGGAATACGGCATCAACGAGAAGCCATTCGTCGTCGTCAAGGCCGACAACAGCGCCCACGGCATGGGCGTCCTGACGGTGCGCGACGCCAAGGAAATCGAAGCGCTCGCCCAGCGGTCGCGCAACAAGGGCGGGGCCAAGGACGGCCAGGACCTGAACGACCTGATCGTGCAGGAAGGTGTGTTGACCAACGAGCGGGTGCACAACGGCGTCGCCGAGCCCGTCGTCTACATGATGGATCGCTACGTGGTGGGCGGCTTCTACCGGGTGCATGCCGAGCGCAACCCGGACGAGAACCTCAATCTGCCGGGCGCGAGCTTCGTGCCGCTGGCGTTTTCGGAGAGTGCGCACTTACCGCAACCGGGTGCGAAGCCCGGGGCCAGCGCCCCGAACCGCTTCTATATGTACGGTGTGATCGGCCGGCTGGCGATGGTGGCGGCCAGCTACGAGCTCGAGGCGACCGATCCCGATGCCGAAGTCTATGAATGATTTCGTGCTACACCTTGCGAGCCTTCGCGACAGCGGCAAAATAGCGACCCCATAGCAACCGCAAAATTGAGGGTGGAGGTGATGCGACGGCCATTCAGGCCGGCGACGCGCCCGGGCGAACATGTCCGACAGAGCCCTTTGCATCGACCTCGTGTCCGCCCCCAAATCCTCCTCCCTCGCGTTGATCATCGCGGCCGTCGGCGTCGTCTATGGCGACATCGGCACCAGCGTGCTTTATTCCGTCAAGGAGGTGTTCGGCCACGGTCACGTTCCCTTCACCGTCGAGAACGTCTACGGCATCCTGTCGATGTTCTTCTGGACGCTGACGGTGATCGTCTCGCTCAAATATGTGGTGCTCGTGCTCCGGGCCGACAACGAGGGCGAAGGCGGCCTGGTCGCGATGCTGGCCCTGGCCTCGCAGGCCGTGGTCGACAAGCCTCGCCTGCGCCAGGGGCTGCTGGTCATCGGCATCTTCGGCACGTCGCTCTTCTACGGTGACGGCGTCATCACGCCTGCCATCTCGGTGCTGTCGGCAGTCGAGGGCCTGGAGGTGGTGTCGCCGCAGTTCAGGCACTACGTGATCCCCATCACGCTGGTCGTGCTGTTCTGCCTGTTCGCGGTGCAGAAGCGCGGCACCGCGGGCATCGGTCGCTTCTTCGGCCCGATCACGCTCGTGTGGTTCGCGGCGATTGCGCTGCTCGGCGTGTCGCAGATCCTGAATCACCCCGAGATCCTGAAGGCGGTCAGCCCGCACTACGCGCTGCGCTTCATGTGGGACAACCCAGGTACCAGCTTCATCATCCTGGGCGCGATCGTGCTGTGCGTGACCGGTGCCGAGGCGCTCTATGCCGACCTCGGGCACTTCGGCAAGCGCCCGATTCGCGTCGCCTGGTTTTCGGTGGTGATGCCGGCGCTGACGCTCAACTACTTCGGGCAGGGCGCCCTGCTGCTGGAGAACCCGCTGGCCGTGCAGAACCCCTTCTTCATGATGGCGCCGGAGTGGGCGCTGCTGCCTTTGGTGTTCCTCGCCACGGCCGCCACGGTGATCGCATCGCAGGCCCTCATCACGGGCGCGTTCAGCGTCACACGGCAGGTGATCCAGCTCGGCTACCTGCCGCGCCTGAACATCGAGCACACCAGCGTGCGCACGGCGGGCCAGATCTACATGCCTTTCGTCAACTGGGGCCTGTTCGTCGCCATCGTGCTCGCGGTCGTCATGTTCCGCTCGTCGAGCAACCTGGCTGCGGCCTACGGCATCGCCGTGACCACCGACATGCTGATCACGACCGTGCTGACTTTCTTCGTGATCCGCTACGCGTGGAAGTACCCGCTGGTCCTGTGCGTCGCCGCGACCGGCGCCTTCTTCGTGGTCGACTTCCTGTTCTTCGCGTCGAACCTGCTCAAGCTGTTCGAAGGCGGCTGGTTCCCGCTGGTGATCGGTGGTTCGATCTTCATGCTGATGCTGACCTGGAAGGAAGGCCGGCGCCTCATGGGCGAGATGCAGCTGGCCGAGGCCATCGACTTGAAGGACTTCCTGGGCTCGGTGTTCGTGAATCCGCCGGCGCGCGTCGACGGAACCGCCGTGTTCATGACCGCGGAGCCGGGCGTGGTGCCCAATGCGCTCCTGCACAACCTCAAGCACAACAAGGTGATGCACGACCAGAATCTGTTCGTCACCGTGCGCAACCACGAGGTGCCTTGGATTCCGATGGACAAGCGCATCGAGATGGAGCCACTCGGCCACCATTGCTGGCAGGTGATCGTTCACTACGGCTTCAAGAACGACGTCGACCTGCCGCGCGCGCTGGAGCATGCCCGCCTGCGCGGATGCCAGCTCGAGGTGATGACGACCAGTTACTTCCTGTCGCGTGACGTGGTGATCCCCACGCTCGGCAGCGGCATGGCGCCGTGGCGCGAAAAGCTCTTTGCGCAGATGCATCACAGCGCGAGCGGCGCTGCCGACTTCCTGAACCTGCCGAACAACGCCGTGGTGGAGCTGGGCTCAAAAATAGAAATTTAGGCTCGCCCCCAGGCTTGCCCACTTCGTGTGGCCGCCCACCCCCTGCCGGGGGCAACACCAACGGCCCGGCGTAGCCGGTTCCGCGGTGTTTTTGGCCGAGATACCCCGGGGCACAATGGCCGACATGCGTTTTTTCAAGGATCTGAGCCTCTCGGCTTTCACCGCGGGCTTCGTCGCGGTGCTCGTGGGCTTCACGAGTTCGGTGGCGATCGTGTTCCAGGCCGCGCAGGCCTTCGGCGCCACGCCGGAGATGATTTCCTCGTGGATGTGGGCCCTGGGTCTCGGCATGGGCCTGGCGTCAGCGCTGCCCTCGCTGTGGTGGCGCAAGCCCGTCATGATCGCCTGGAGCACGCCGGGCGCGGCGGTGCTCGCGGTGGCCGGCGCGGGCTACGGAATGAACGAGGCGGTCGGCGCGTTCATCGTCTGCGCGGTGCTGATGACCCTCGCGGGCGCGACCGGCTGGTTCGAACGTGTGATGAACAGGATTCCGATGGCCCTGGCCTCGGCGCTGCTGGCCGGCGTGCTGGCTCGCTTCGGGCTGCAGGCGTTCGTTGCCGCGCAGACGGCGCTACCGCTGGTGCTGCTGATGCTCGGCACCTATCTGCTCGGCAAGCGGCTGCTGCCACGCTACGCCGTCCCGCTCACGCTGCTGGTCGCCATCGTCTTCGTGGCGGCACGTGGCGAACTCGCCTGGGGTGCGGTGCACTTCAGCGTGGCGATGCCGGTGTTCACGATGCCCGTCTTCACCTGGCAGGCGACCGTCAGCCTCGCGTTGCCGCTGTTCGTGGTGACCATGGCGTCGCAGAACCTGCCGGGCGTGGCTGCCATCCGCGCCGCGGGCTACGACCTGCCGGTGTCCAAGCTCATCACGATCAGCGGGCTCCTCACGCTGGTCTTCGCGCCCTTCGGTGCCTTCGCGCTCAACCTCAGCGCCATCACCGCGGCCATCTGCATGGGCCGCGAGGCGCATGAAGACCCCGCGCGGCGCTACACCGCGGCGGTGAGCTGCGGCGCGATCTACGTGTTGATCGGCCTGTTCGGCGCCGCGGTCACCGGGCTGCTGACGGCGTTTCCGAAAGAGCTGGTCGCCGCCATCGCCGGTCTGGCGCTGCTAGGCACCATCGGGAGCGGACTCGCGACAGCGGTGCGCGATGAATCGCACCGCGAGGCCGCGCTCATCACTTTTCTCGTCACGCTCTCAGGCGTCACGCTCGTGGGCATCGGTTCTGCCTTCTGGGGCGTGGTGGCGGGCGCCGTCGCGCTGGGCATCCAGCAACTCGGCCGCAAACCCTTCGCCGGCAAGGACATCGCCGCTGCCTGCAAGATCAAGCTGGACAACCGGGCCGCTGACGAAGCGGCGCCTTCCCAGTCTTCCAACATTTCCGCCCCGACCGCGGGAAAGACCTCCTGAAATGCACATCCTCTTCGTTGCCGACCCGCTCGAGCACTTCAAGATCTACAAGGACACGACCTTCTCGATGATGCGGGAGGCGCAGCGCCGCGGCCACACCCTCTCTGCGTGCGAGCCTCGCGATCTGGGCTGGCAACGCGGCCGTCCGGTCACCGCCAGGTCGCGCGCCATCACGCTAACGGGTGATCCGGATGTCTGGTTCAGCGAAGCCGCGATCCTGGAGCGCCCTCTGCGTGAGTTCGACGTCGTCCTGATGCGCAAGGACCCGCCTTTCGACGCCGAGTACATCTACGCGACGCACCTGCTGGAGCAGGCCGAGCGCGAAGGCGCCCGCGTGGTGAACAAGCCGCGGGCCCTGCGCGACCATCCGGAGAAGCTCGCGATCATGGAGTTCGCGGAGTTCACCACACCCACGCTGGTGACGCGCGATGCGGCCGCCGTGCGCGCCTTCCACGCCGAGCACCAGGACATCATCCTGAAGCCGCTCGACGGCATGGGCGGCATGGGCATCTTCCGCGTGAAGGCCGATGCGTTGAACCTCGGCTCGATCGTCGAGACGCTCAACAAGAACGGCGCCGAGACGATCATGGTGCAGCGCTTCGTGCCGGAGATCTCGCAAGGCGACAAGCGCGTTCTGGTGATCGGCGGCCAGCCGGTGCCCTACAGCCTCGCGCGCATCCCGCAAGGCACGGAGGTCCGTGGCAATCTCGCGGCGGGCGGCAAGGGCGTGGCCCAGCCGCTGACCGAGCAGGACCGCAAGATCGCCGAGGCCATTGGCCCGGTGCTGAGTGCGCGCGGCCTGCTGCTGATCGGCCTGGACGTAATCGGCGGCTCGCTGACCGAAATCAACGTCACCAGCCCGACCTGCTTTCAGGAGATCACCGAACAGACCGGCTTCGACGTGCCGGCCATGTTCATCGATGCGCTGGAAGCGCTGTTGAAGACGGCTTGACGGGTACGGACGGACCCGCCGCCAGCATCATCAGAATTCGACGGAAGCCGTCAAAGTGAAGGTGAGCGGGTTGCCGAGCACGAGGTAGCCGGCGCCCGGATAGCCACCCACCGATGCCCAGTAGTTGCGATCCGCCACGTTGTTGATGCGGCCTCGCACCGTCAGCAGCTTGCCCGACACTTCCGTGACGTAGCGCGCGCCGATGTCCAGGCGCCCCCAGCCGGGAACGCGCAAGGTGTTCAGATCATCCGCGTAGCTGGCGCCGGTCGCGATGACGCGGCCGTCGAGCGTGAGGCCCGGCACGCCCGGCACGTCCCATTCCACCCCGATGGTGCCTTGCTGGTTCGGCACGCCGATGACCTTGTTGCCGTTGGTCGCGATGTTGCCGGTGTTTCGTTGCTCGGCATTGAGGAAGGTCACCCCGCCCAAGATGCGGAAGCCCTTGATCGGTTCGCCGAAGACATTGAGTTCGAGACCCTGGTGGCGGTCCTGGCCTTCCGCCACGAAGAATCCGGCCGCATTGCGCAAGGCGCGCGGCTTCTCGATCGAGAACAGGGCGGCCGTGGCGCCGAGCCCGGCGCTTTCGTACTTGACGCCGATCTCCTTCTGTTTCGCGACATAGGGCTGCAGCGTCTCGCCCACGTTGACCACCGGAAGTCCGCCGACCTGCGCGGGCGCGGTTTCGCCCGGGGCGAGGTTCTCGACGTAGTTCCCGTAGGCGGACACTTCCTTGGTGACCTTGAAGACGAGGCCCGCGGCGGGGCTGGTATGGCTCTCGTCGTTGCCGCCCGAGCGCACGCCGGTGTCGTAGGCGAAGTTGTCGATCCTGAGGGTCTGGCGACGTGCTCCCAGCGTGAACAGCAAGGTGTCGTCCATGAAGCCCATGGTGTCGCCGACGACGTAGCTCGTCAGCCGCTTCTCCTGCGTGAGCGCCGGGTTGGCCAGGTCGTTGCCGCCGAATGCGAAGGGGCCGAACGCGGGCAGCGGCGAATAGACGGGGTTGTAGAGATTCGTGGCCTGGGTATTGAGGAAGTCGAAGCGATAGGCGTTCTTGCGCTCCGAATTGAAGTAGTCGTAGCCGGCCACCAGCGTGTGCTTGACCGAGCCCGTCCTGACCGTGCCGCGCACGCCCACCTGCGCGGCCTTCACGTCCTCATCCGCCGTGTTGTCGAACCGGTACGTGGTGCCGGCGCCGGTGAGTGCGTTGTCCACCGTGATGTTGGCGAGCGAATTGGCTTCGCTGCCGCTGCGCGCGCCAGCGGCGAACCAGCCGGTGACGTTGTCGCTGAAGTCGTACTCGCCCCGCACGGTGCCGAAGGTGTCGCGTTCGTTCGAATAGGTCCAGGGCTGCGCCCAGTTGGTCTTGGCATCCGGCGCCGATGGCACCAGGACGAGGTTGCTCGCCAGCGCGACGTTGGTGCGCGTCTGGCTCAGGCGATGGTCCTGGTAGCCGATGTCGGCCGAGAGCCGGGCGTTCCGGCTGCGCCAGTCGAGTCCGACGGATGCCACGTCGAGTTCCACGTTTTCGTGGTCGACGCCCGTGCCGCCGTCCCGACGGGCCGCGTTGACGCGGATGCCTACGCTGTCGTCAGGTCCGAACCGGCGCGCGATGTCGGCCGCACCGTAGAACTGCGAGCCGGTGGAGCCTCCGAGCGTGAGTTGCGTGAGGGGTTCGTTGCCGGCGCGCTTGGGCAGCAGGTTGACCGAGCCGCCGATGCCGTCGCCTCCTGGGGCCGAGCCGTTCAGGAAAGCACTGGGGCCGCGAAGCACTTCCACTCGCTCGAACAGTTCAGACGAGATGTATTGGCGCGGCAGCAGGCTGTAGATGCCGTTGTACGCAATGCTGTCGGAACCCAGCAGGAAGCCGCGGATGAAGTACGTCTCCTGGAAGTTGCCGAAACCGCGCGCCACGCGCACGGAGGGGTCGTTGAGCAGCACGTCGCCCACGCTGCGGGCCTGCTGGTTCTGGATCAGTTCGTTGGTGTAGGTCGTCGCGCTGAAGGGCGAATCCATGTTGTCGAGCGTGCCCAGAATCCCGATGCGCCCGCCGCGCGCCACTTGTCCGCCCGCGAAGGGCTTCGTCAGGCCGGCTGCGGACGCGTCCGCGCTGGCTTCGACCGTCACGGTGGACAAGGTGCCGCCGCCCGCTTCGGCGGGTGCGGCCGGTGTCGTTTGCGCCGTCGCGATCAGGGCCTGCAGCGCGAGGGCGGTGGCGAGGGTGACGGGGCGAAGGGGAAAGCGGACTGAACGCATGGGAGGCTCTTTTTTTGAACGGGAATGAGAATGGTTATTATCTTCGTCCGCATGCAGGCGAAGGTTCTCAAGCGCTCGAAAAGAGTCCGCCGCGTTGTTTTCAAGTCAAACAGCGCCCCTGTGGCGAGGCTGGCGGGGGCTCAGCCGTTGCGCCGCCCGTCCACGAACACCGCCAGCTCCTGCGGCGCGAAGGCCGTCCAGGTCTCGTTCGTGGTCAGTGGCGCCGTCACCACCACGGCGACCCGATCGTTCGGCGTGGTGTGCTGAGCGAAGTCGATGCTGAGGTCCTCGTCGGACAGCTCGGCCGTCACGAAGGGATGCTTGCGCTCCACGTACCAGAGATGCGTCGATGCGTGCGCCCACAAGGCCTGCCCGTTCGACAGCATGAAATTGAAGGTGCCCTGCGCAGCCAGACGGGGTGCCAGCTCGCGCAGCGTGAGCGTGAGTTCATCGACGCTCGGCACGTCCGCGTGGGACTTGGCCAGCTCCTGCATGATCCAGCAGAAGGCGTGTTCGCTGTCGGTGCTGCCTACCGGATGGAAGTTGCCGTGGAGGCGCGGCCGGAAGTCCTTGAGGTCGCCGTTGTGCGCGAACACCCAGTAGCGGCCCCACAGCTCGCGCACGAAGGGATGGCAGTTCTGCAGGTTGATCGCGCCCTGCGTCGCCTTGCGGATGTGCGCGATGACGTTGCGGCTCTGGATCGGATAGCGCCGGATCAGTTCCGCCACCGGTGACTCGCACGCCGGCTGGTGGTCGACGAAATGCCGCAGGCCGCGGTCCTCGAAGAAGGCGATGCCCCAGCCGTCGGCATGGTGGTCTGTGCGACCGCCCCGCTGCGCGAACCCCGTGAAGCTGAAGGTCACGTCGGTCGGCGTGTTGCAATTCATTCCCAGAAGCTGGCACATAGGCTTACCCCCAGGCTCGCGCACTTCGTGTCGCTCTCAACCCCCTTGCAGGGGGTGCTCCCGGCGGCCCGGCGGAGCCGGTTCCGCGGGAGCCTGCGGGGGCGGTGCGCCTTGCGCGGCCGGTGAATGGGATGGTGGTCAATTTGGGTCGAGGTTAATCGACGGGGGGGCGTCACGGTTGTTCGGGGCCTTCTCCCGCAGCTGCCATGCCGCGCAGATCGCCAGAGCGCACAGAGCCGCCAGCATGGCGAACACTTCGTCGAACGCGGCGATCCGTGCAGGGCTGGTGGCCACGTTGGCCAGCGAGTCCCCGTGCGCCGCCAAGCGCCATTCGAGCACGATCGCGCAGAGGCTCACCCCGGCGGCGCCGCCAAGCATGCGCAGGAAATTGATGGCGCTCGCGCCTTGCGGAATCAGCGGCTTGGCCAGCGGCCGCATCGAGCCCAGATTGAGCGAGGGCAGGATGAAGCCCAGCCCCACCCGCCCCACGATTGCGAACACCACCAGCAGCCAGAGGGCACTGTCGATGCGCAGAACCATCATCAGCGCGAAGGAGGCCGCCAGCAGCCCTAGGCCAGTGCAGACCAGCAGGTAGGTCGGATGCTTGTCGGCCAGCCGCCCGACGCCCGCGATCGTCAACGCCAGTACGATGCCCGCCGGCAACAGGATCGTGCCGACGTGCGAGGCCGACAGATGCAGCCCGACCTGCATGTAGACCGGCAGCAGGTAGGTCGAGCCGAAAAGCGCCGTGCCGTAGATGAAGGCCACCACGCTGCCCATCGCGAACTGCCGGTACTTGAACAGCGCCAGGTTCATCAGCGGCAGGCCGCCCGTCGTCGCGAGACGCTTCTGCCACGCGATGAAGGCGGCGAACGCGATGGCCGCCGCAGCCAGCAGCGCGACAGCCTGCCATGGCGAATCGCCGCGCAGTTCCACCAGCCCGTTGAGAAGACACAACGTGCCGACCGTGCCGAGCGTCAGCCCGCGCCAGTCCAGCCCACCGCTGCGGGCGGCCACCACGCCGCCCGGCGCGGTGGTCGGCACGAACTTGAAGGCCAGCCAGATCGAGCTCAGGCAGAACGGCACCACCATGAAGAAGATCGAGCGCCAGCCGAACAGGTCGACCAGCACCCCGCCGATGCTCGGACCGATGGCCGGCGCCAGCACGACCCCCATGCCGAAGATCCCGCTGGCGCGGCCCTGCTCGTGCGGCTCGAAGGCGCGCAGGATGATGATGGCCGGGATCGGCTGCACGACGCCCGCCGCGAGCCCTTCGGCCACCCGCGCGATCAGCACCAGCGAGAAGTTGTTCGCCAGTCCGCCCATCAGACCGCCCACCAGCAGCAGCACCATGGTGCCGATGTAAGTGCGCCGGTAGCCGTAGCGCGACAGCAGCCAGGGCGTGGTGAGCATCGACACGGTCATCGCGACCATGAAGCCCGAGCTCACCCACTGCGCCCGCTCCTGCCCCAGCGCGAAGTGGTGACTCATGCCGGGTATCGCGACGTTGACGATGGTCGATGACATGATCGAGGCCATCACGCCCACCATCACGGAAAACAGCAGAAGCCAGCGGTAGCGCTCGCCATAGCGGCTGCTGAGGGATTGCACGGGAGGATTGTTCATGGGGCGGAACCGGCTCGGGCCGTCCTACAAGGATACGGGCGTTTGAGCACCGCATCGGCATGTCGCTCGCGTCCACAATGAGTTCGCGTCGTCCCGACTTTGACAAGAGATCTGCCGCCATGGAACCCGAGAACGACAACAACGAAGACCTCGCCTTCTCCGCCGAACCCGCGCCGTCCCTGGCTGCGGAGCTCCAAGCGCCCAGCGTCAGCCGCGCCTACCAGTGCCAGTGCGGCCGCCCCGTGTTCCTGCGCAACAGCCAGTGCCTCGCCTGCCAGACGCCACTGGGCTACGTCGTCGAAAGCCTGGGCGTGGTTCCGCTCGCGCCGGCCACGCACGAAGGCGCCGAGCCGGACGCGTTTACCGTGTTCGGGGATACCCACGGCAAGGCATACCGGCGCTGCGCCAACCTGATGACCGAGGCGGCCTGCAACTGGATGGTTCCCGCGCCGCGCGAAGGCGACGACCCCGGCTTCAACACCGACGGCCTGGTGCCCGGCCTCTGCATTTCATGCAGCGTGACGCGCACCATCCCGGACCTCTCCGTCGCAAGCAACGGCGACCTGTGGCGCAACCTCGAACTGGCGAAGCGGCGGCTGATCTCCCAGCTGTTCGCCCTCGGCCTGCCGGTGGTGACGCGCCTGAGCGATCCGGTCCACGGCCTGGCCTTCGACTTCCTGAGCCACATGCCCGGTGGCCCGCACGTGATGACCGGCCACGAAATGGGCGTGATCACGCTCAACGCTGAGGAGGCCGAAGACGCCGTGCGCGAGCGCATCCGCGCGGAGATGCGCGAGCCCTATCGCACGCTGCTCGGCCACTTTCGACACGAGATCGGCCACTACTACTGGGACCTGCTGGTCCTCCCGACGCCGTGGATCGACAGCTTCCGCGAGCTTTTCGGCGACGAGCGGGCCGACTACGCCACGGCGCTGCGCAACCACTACGACAACGGCCCTGCGCCGGACTGGGCCAACCGCTTCGTGACCAGCTACGCCAGTTCGCACCCCTGGGAAGACTGGGCCGAGACCTGGGCGCACTACCTGCACATGGCCGATACGGCCGATACGGCGATGAGCTTCGGGGTCGACGCGCAGAACGTCGAACTCACGAGCGATCTCTTCGAGCTGGCCGATCTCTGGCAGCCCGAAGACCCCAACGCGGGGAAATTCCTCGATTTCCTGAACGGCTGGGTGCGGCTCACCAACGTACTCAACGAGTTGTCGCGCAGCATGGGGCAGCCGGACTACTACCCCTTCGTCCTGCCGCGCGCCGCCGTCGGCAAGCTGCAGTTCATCCACGAGGTGATCACCGAGCAGCGGGCGCGCGGCGGGCTGCCGGCGATGGTGTCGCACAACGACCTGGCTGCGCCGCCAGAACCGGTTGCGGAGTCGGCTGCGGATGCGCCGGATACCGTCCAGGCGCCGGCTTCTCAGTCCTGAACCACCGCCAGCGCAGCGCATCGCGCGCAGATGCAGGCGAGGCGGCGCTTCTCGGCAGGCACCCGCGCGAGCAGATCGGCGCTGAAGTCGGCTTCCATGCACCAGCACGGCGGCTGCGCCTGGCCGGTCTCGCGCGCGAGTTCCATCGCGCAGCGATTCGTTTCGCCGCACAGGGGGCAGCGGGACGGATCAGGCCCTGCAACTTCGCGCATCACTTGACCTCGAAGGCCGGCAGCTTCTTGTCGACCGCGATGTTTTGCAGCGTGACGTAGACCGGCAGGCCGTCGCGGTAGGCCGGATAGTCCTCGCCCTGGATCAGCGGCAGCAGATAGCGCCGGCACTTGTCCGTGATGCCGTAGCCATCCTCCGAAATGAAATCGCGCGGCATGAACTTCTCGGCGTTGGCCACCGCATCGAGCGGCGCCGTGCCGATGCTGTACGCATAGGGCTCGTCGGAGGTCCGGTCGATTGTCGGCATCACCGAGTTGCGGCCTTCGAGCGCGAGCTCGACTGCGCGTTGCCCGAGTTCATAAGCCTGGCGCACATCGGTGGCCGATGCGATGTGCCGCGCCGAACGCTGGAGGTAATCGGCCACCGCCCAATGAAACTTGTAACCCAGCGCCTCCTTGACCATTTGCGCCACCACCGGTGCCGCACCGCCGAGCTGGGCGTGACCGAAGGCGTCCTTGGTGCCCTGCTCCGCGAGGAAGGTGCCGTCCGGGTGATGGCAGCCTTCGGACACCACCACGGTGCAATAGCCGTGGTACTTCACGAACGCGTCGACTCGCGCGAGAAAGGCCGGCTGGTCGAAGGGAATCTCCGGGAACAGGATCACGACCGGAATGCCGTGGTCCGCCACGAGCCCGCCGGCAGCAGCGATCCAGCCCGCATGGCGCCCCATCACCTCGATCACGAACACCTTGGTCGACGTAGCCGCCATGGAGCGCACGTCCAGCGAGGCTTCGAGCGTGGACACCGCCACGTACTTCGCGACCGAGCCGAAGCCGGGGCAGCAGTCGGTCAGCGGCAGGTCGTTGTCGATGGTCTTCGGCACGTGGATCGCCTGCAGCGGATAGCCCAGCGATTGCGACAACTGGCTTACCTTGAAGCAGGTGTCTGCCGAATCGCCGCCGCCGTTGTAGAAGAAATAGCCGATGCCGTGCGCCTTGAAGACCTCGATCAGGCGCTCGTACTCGCGCCGGTTCTTCTCGAGCGACTTGAGTTTGTAGCGGCACGACCCGAAGGCACCCGAGGGCGTGGAGCGCAGGGCCGCGATCGCCTCGGTCGACTCGCGGCCGGTGTCGATCAGCTCCTCGGTCAGCGCGCCGATGATGCCGTTGCGGCCGGCGTACACGTTGCCGATGCGATCGGGATGCTGGCGCGCCGTCTCGATCACGCCGCAGGCCGAGGCGTTGATCACGGAGGTGACGCCGCCGGACTGGGAGTAGAAGGCGTTGAGGATGGGCATGCGGCATTGTCCCGCAGCCCTCCGTCGGATGCCAGTGCCCAGGCTTCAACGTCCGGGCAGGCCCATCGAACGCGTGATCACCTCTTTCATGATCTCGTTCGTGCCGCCGTAGATGCGCTGCACCCGCGCGTCGGCATAGGCGCGCGTGATCGGGTACTCCCACATGAAGCCGTAGCCGCCATGCAGTTGCACGCATTCATCCATCACCTTGCACTGCAGATCGGTGGTCCAGTACTTGGCCATGCTGGCGGTCGCAGTGTCGAGCTTCTCCTGCATCAGCAGTTCGATGCACTTGTCGACGAAGACCTGCGCCACCTGAACCTCGGTCTGCAACTCGGCCAGCGTGTAGCGCGTGTTCTGGTAGGCGCCCACGGGCTGGCCGAAGACCTTGCGGTCCTTCACGTAGGCCACCGTCTGGTCGATAGCGGCCTGAGACGCCGCGACCGCGCTGATCGCGATCTGCAACCGTTCCCACGGCAACTGTTCCATCAGGCAGACGAAGCCGCGGTTTTCCTGCACCGCGCCGCCGAGCAGTGCATCGGCCGGCAGCCGGACATCGTTGAAGAACAACTCCGATGTGTCTTGCGCCTTCAGGCCAAGTTTCTTCAGGCGCTTGCCCTTCTCGAAGCCCGGCATGCCGCGCTCCACCAGGAACAGGCTGGTGCCCTTGGCGCCGCCGGCCGGATCGGTCTTGGCAACCACGATCACCAGATCGGCGTGCCAGCCGTTGGTGATGAAGGTCTTGCTGCCGTTCATCAGGTAGCTGCCGTCCGGCTGCTTCAGCGCGGTCGTGCGCACGCCTTGCAGGTCGCTGCCGGCGGCCGGCTCGCTCATCGCGATGGCGCCGATCATCTCGCCGCTAGCGAGCTTCGGCAGATAGTGCTTCTTCTGTTCCTCCGTGCCGTAGCGCAGGATGTACGGCGCCACGATCTCGCTGTGCAGCGCGTAGCCGATCCCCGTGAAGCCGCGGACCCAGAGTTCCTCGAACTGGATCACCGAATAAAGCAGGTCGGCGCCCGCGCCGCCGTATTCCTCGGGCAGAGCCATGCAGAGAAAGCCGTTCTCGCCGGCCTTGTCCCAAACCTTGCGGTCGACGTAGCCCTGCTCTTCCCACGCGTCGTGGAAGGGTGCGATCTCCTTGTCCATGAAGCGGCGGAAGCTGTCGCGGAAGGCCTCGTGGTCGGGCGTGAAAAGGGTGCGTTCAATCATGGTCATGAGCGTTTCGGAAACACGGGAGCGCGTTTTTGCAGGAAGGCCATCACGCCCTCCGCGAAGGTCGGTTGTTCGATCAGCTCTCGCTGGCGCTCGCTCTCGTAGTGGAGCTGGTCCGGCAGCGAGTGGCGCTCCGACTGCTCGATGGCCTTGCGCGCCTCGATCACCGCATGCACCGGCAACTGCGCCAGCCGTTGCGCGATCTTCGAGGCTTCGAGCAGCAACAACTTGTCGTCGATGCAGGCCCAGATCAGCCCCCACTGCGCCGCCGTTTCCGCGCCGAGCTTCTCGTCGAGCAAGGCCATGCCCATGGCGCGCGCAGGTCCGACGCGACGCGGGATGAACCAGGTGCAGCCGAGGTCCGGCACGATGCCCAGCTTGGGCAGGAAGGGCAGGTAGAAATACGCGCTGCGCGCAGCCACGACGATGTCGCACGCCAGCGCCAGGCCCACGCCCGCGCCGGCCGCGGGGCCGTTGACCGCGCAGACCACCGGCACTGGCAGCGCGCGCAGTTCCTCGATCAGGGGGTTGCTCATCGACTGCATCCAGTCGGCCGTCTGGTCGCCGAGCGTTTTCCCCTCCACGGGTTCTCGCATCGCGCTGAGGTCGGCGCCCACGCAGAAGGCCTTGCCGGCGCCGGTGAGCACGACGGCGCGCACGCTGCGGTCATGGCGCACGCGCGCGAATGCCTCGCGCAGTGCCGTCTGCAGTTCGAGCGCGATCGGATTGAGCTTGGCCGGCAGGTTCAGCGTGATCGTCGCGATGCCGTCGTTCAGTTCGTAGAGGACGGGGCTCATGTCAAAGCCTTTCCACGATGGTGACGTTGGCCATGCCACCGCCTTCGCACATGGTCTGCAGGCCGTAGCGCTTGCCACGCTGGCCGAGCGCATTCACCAGCGTGGTCATCAGCTTGGTGCCCGAGGCGCCCAGCGGATGCCCCAGCGCGATGGCGCCTCCGTTCACGTTCAGCCGCGCGGCGTCGGCGCCCAGTGTCTGCAGCCAGGCCAGCGGCACCGGCGCGAAGGCTTCGTTGACTTCGTACAGGTCGATGTCCTCGATCCTCATGCCCGCTTTCGCGAGGGCGCGTGCGGTCGCCGGAATCGGCGCCTCCAGCATGATTACGGGGTCGTGTCCCATCACGCTCATGTGGTGGATGCGCGCGAGCGGCTTCACGCCCAGCGCCTTCAGGCCGCGCTCGTTGACGACCAGAACGCCGCTGGCGCCGTCGCAGATCTGGCTCGCAGTGGCGGCGGTGCAGCGCCCGCCCTCGGCGATCAGCTTGACGCCGGCGATGCCTTCGAGCGTGGCGTCGAAGCGAATGCCTTCGTCGACGGTGTGCATCTCGCCGCTGGCCGAACCGTCGGCCAGTCGGATCTCTAGCGGCACGATCTCGTCCTTGAACGCGCCTTCGCGGCTGGCGGCGATGGCGCGCCTGTGGCTCTCGAAGGCATAGCGGTCGAGCGCGTCCTTCGAGAGGCCGTAGTTCTTCGCGATCATCTCGGCGCCGGTGAACTGGCTGAATTCCACGCCGGGATAGCGCCGCTGCATCGCGGGGCTCATGTAGATGCCGAGGCCGGCCTTGGCCGGCAGCGCGTTGGGCGTGAACATAGGCACGCGGGTCATGCTCTCGACGCCGGCCGCGATCACCGCGTCCATGGTGCCCGACATCACCGCCTGCGCCGCGAAATGCAGCGCCTGCTGGGAGGAACCGCACTGGCGGTCGACGGAAGTGCCCGGCACCGATTCGGGCAGCTTCGACGCCAGCACCGCATTGCGCGCAACGTTGGTCGCCTGTTCGCCGACCTGGCTGACGCAGCCGAGGATCACGTCCTCCACTGCGGCGGGATCGATGCCGCTTCGTTCAACCAGTGCGTCGATGACCTGCGCTGCCAGGTCGACCGGATGCCAGCCCGCGAGCTTGCCGCCGCGGCGGCCACCGGCGGTGCGCGCGGTGGCCACGATGTATGCCTCTGCCATGGAATGTCCTTCGTCCGAGAAATGGGGGCCCGGCGCGAAAGGTGCATCCATGGCCGCGAGCGTTGATGGTTCAACGCCCGGGCTCTGGGGTCAAGCCGGGGTCATCCCGTGGGGCCACAGTCGCCAGGGCGACGCAGAGCGTTCCGGCCGTGCGCGCTCCGCCGCCACCGTGAGGCGTTCGGCGGTGAAACGCACGCACGAGGGCTCCAGCGCTGCCACCAGCGCGCGCCGGTGCACGTCGCTGCGAAATCGCTCACCCTCTTCGAGGATGATGTCGCGCGGGTCGTGATCGAGCGTGATCCACAGGCTGCCGGCCTGGCATTCGATGTCCACGTCATGGGCATCGGGCAGGGTGAAGATGGATTTGTTCGGCAGGCTCAGACTGAGGCGTTGCGGGCGGGTGTTCATCGCAGGCTCCTTGGCATTCGTCATGAGAATGAATATAGTGAGCCGAGCCCCCTGTGTCATACGGTCATTCGGAACTCGTTGCATGCATTCAGAGAATGCGAAGACCCCTGCGCCCGCGGTCGAACTACCCCCGTTGGAGCTGCTGCGCAGCTTCGAGGCTGCCGCGCGGACGCTGAGCTTCACCCAGGCCGCCGCCGAGGTGTTTCTCACCCAATCGGCGGTGAGCCGGCAGATCCAGCAGCTCGAAGCCAGCCTCGGCGTGCTGCTGTTCGAGCGCCGCCATCGCGCACTGGCGCTCACCGAGGCCGGACGTGTACTGCAGCGCGCCGTGGTCGAGAGCCTGGAACGTCTGCGCGACGCCACCGCCCGGCTCCGGGCGGCGCCGGCCATGCGGCAGGTCGCGATCACCACCACGCCGGGCTTTGCCTCTCTGTGGCTCATTCCCCGCCTCGCGCATTTCACGGCCGACCACCCGCTGGTCGACGTGCGTGTGTCCGCGACGCTCGACGTGCTGGACTTGGAGCGCAGCCGTATCGACGTGGCAGTGCGCTTCGTGCCGATCACGCGCGGCACCGGGGCGACGCTGTTCGAAGAGTCCGTCATGCCGCTGTGCGCTCCGCGCATCGCTGTCGCCTTGCACGTGCCAGGCGATCTGGTGGAACAGACCCTGCTGACCGTCGACATGCCCAACCATGCCGAGGCGCCCACGGTCGACTGGGAGCCTTGGCTCGAAGTGATGGGGCTGTCCGACCTGCGGATGAAGAACACCATGCGCTTCACGCAGTACGCCGACGCTGTCGCCGCGGCAGTGGCCGGCCAGGGTGTGGTGATCGGTCGTCTCCCGCTGCTGCGTGAGCTGGTTCAGACCGGGCAGTTGGTGGCGCCGTTCAGCGAGGGCGCGGCGTCGCGGCGCGGCTATTTCATCGAGACCTCGCGCCGTGCGGCAGGCAATCCTGACGCCCAGGACTTTGTGCGCTGGCTGCGCGTCGAAGCTGAAGCGGCGCAGAGGGGCTGAGGAAGGGGCTTTGCCACGGCATTACAGTCGGGGCAACGCATTCGCCCGTTGGGCCCCCGATTCCGCAGACAAGAAATCTCGATGACTCCGACCCCCGAAACCGTCCCCGCACCCGCACCCGCCGCCGCCCAGAAGGGCGGCCGCGAGCGGCAGAACGCCAAGCCGAAGAACGCCAACCCGAAGGTGCCCCAGCGTGCGCGCAAGGTTCATCCCGCCCTCGAAAAGCTGTTCGAGCTGTATCCCAAGATGTTCGGCGCACGCTTCCTGCCGCTAAAGCTCGGCGTGTACCAGGAACTGCTGGCCCTGCATCCAGACGAGTTCAAGAAGGACGATCTCAAGATCGCACTCGGGCTTCATGCCCGCTCCACGCGCTACCTCGAGGCCGTCGCGGCCGGCGAGCAGCGCCACGACCTGAACGGGCAGCCCGTCGAACCCGTTGCGCCCGAGCACGTGCATCACGCCATCCTCGAAGTCTTCAAGCGGCGGCAGGCCCGCTCCAATGAAGATCTTCGGCCCAAGCTGCGCGCCCGTCTGATCGAGGCCATCGAGGCCTCCGGCCTCACGCGCGAGGAATATGTCCTGGCCGTTCGCACGGCTGACGAAGCATCGAGCGCCGTGCTCGACGAGGCCTTTGCGGAAGTCAGCGCACGGACCGCGAAGCGCGAGGCGCTGCAGCGCGCCTTCGAGGCCAGCGGCCGGACCGTGGCTGAATTCGCGGAGATGTACGGAATGGATCCGGCCGAAGTCGGCCGAATCCTGGAGCGCGCGCGGCCTCGCGCGCAATCCTAGTCAGCGGCTCAGGCGCCTGCCTTCACCTTCAACCGCCATGCGTGCAGCAGCGGCTCGGTGTAGCCGCTCGGCTGCTCGACGCCCTTGAACACCAGCTCCAGCGCGGCCTTGTACGCGGCCGAGGTGCCGAAGTTGCCCGCCATCTTCTTGTAGAGCGGATCGCCAGCGTTCTGCTGGTCCACGACCGCGGCCATGCGCTGGAAGGTCGCATCGACCTGCTCCTTCGTCACCACGCCGTGCAGCAGCCAGTTGGCGATGTGCTGGCTGGAGATGCGCAGGGTCGCGCGGTCTTCCATCAGGCCGACGTTGTGGATGTCCGGCACCTTGGAGCAGCCGACGCCCTGGTCGATCCAGCGCACGACGTAGCCCAGGATGCCCTGCACGTTGTTGTCGAGTTCCTGCTGGCGCTCGGCGTCGGTCCAGTTCACGTGCGGCGCGACCGGCACCTTGAGCAGGTCGCTCAGGATGTTGTCGCGCTCGGCGTTGGCGTCGATCTTCTCCAACTGCTTCTGCACATCGGCCACGCTCACCTGGTGGTAGTGCAACGCATGCAGCGTGGCAGCCGTGGGCGATGGCACCCAGGCGGTGTTCGCGCCGGCCTTGGGATGGCCGATCTTCTGTTCGAGCATCGCGGCCATCAGGTCGGGCATGGCCCACATGCCCTTGCCGATCTGCGCCTTGCCACGCAAGCCGCACGAGAGGCCGACCAGCACGTTGTTCTTCTCGTAGGCCTGGATCCAGGGCGTGGTCTTCATGTCGCCCTTGCGCAGCATCGCGCCGGCGTACATGGCGGTGTGCATCTCGTCGCCCGTGCGGTCGAGGAAGCCGGTGTTGATGAAGGCCACGCGCGCGGCGGCCTCGGCGATGCAGGCCTTGAGGTTCACGCTGGTGCGGCGCTCCTCGTCCATGATGCCGAGCTTCACGGTGTTGGCGGGCAGGCCGAGAATTTCCTCGATGCGGCCGAACAGCGCGCTCGCGAAGCCCACTTCGGCGGGGCCGTGCATCTTCGGCTTGACGATGTAGACGCTGCCCGTGCGCGAGTTGCCCTTGCGCTTCAGGTCGATGGTGGCGATGGTCGTCGTGATCACCGCGTCCATGATCCCTTCGGGGATCTCCTTGCCGCCGGCGTACAGGATGGCCGGGTTGGTCATCAGGTGGCCGACATTGCGCACGAACATCAGCGAGCGGCCATGCAGCTTGACCGGCTTGCCGTCGGCGCCCGTGTATTCGCGGTCCGGGTTGAGGCCGCGCGTGAAGGTCTTGCCGCCCTTGGCGACTTCCTCGGTCAAAGTGCCTTGCAGGATGCCGAGCCAGTTCGAATAGGCGAGCACCTTGTCCTCGGCGTCGACCACGGCCACGGAGTCTTCGAGGTCGAGGATGGTCGAGAGCGCCGATTCGAGCACGACGTCGCTGATGCCCGCCGCATCGCTCTTGCCGATGGCGGTACTGCGATCGATCTGGATGTCGACGTGGATGCCGTTGTGCTTGATCAGCACCGACTTCGGCGCGGCCGCATCACCCTGGTAGCCGATGAACTGCGTCGGGTCCTTGAGTTCCGTGCTGCTGCTCTGCAGCGAGATCACCAGCTTGCCGTGTTCGACCGTGTAGCCGGTCGCGTTCTTGTGCGAGCCGTTCTCCAGCGGCGCGGCCTGGTCGAGCACGTTGCGTGCGAACCCGATCACCTTGGCGCCGCGCACCGGGTTGTAGCCCTTGCCCTTCTCGGCGCCGCCGGTCTCGGGAATCGCGTCGGTGCCGTAGAGGGCGTCGTACAGCGAGCCCCAGCGTGCGTTCGCCGCGTTGAGTGCATAGCGTGCGTTCAGGATCGGCACCACCAGTTGCGGACCGGCCTGCAACGCCAGTTCGGCGTCGACGTTGGCCGTGGTGGTCTGCACGTCCTTCGGTTGCGGCAGCAGGTAGCCGATCGATTCCAGGAAGCCGCGGTAGGCCGGCATGTCGGTGATCGGGCCGGGGTGGGCCTTGTGCCACTTGTCCATCTCGGCCTGCAGGCGGTCGCGCTCGGCGAGCAGGGCGATGTTCTTGGGCGCGAATTCGCTGACGATGGCGTCGAAGCCCTTCCAGAAGGTGTCACTCGAGACGTCGGTGGCGGGCAGGACGATGTCTTCGATGAAGCGATGGAGTTCGTTGGCGACCTGGAGGCCGTGAACAGTGGTGCGGGCGGTCATGGTTCTTTTCTCCTTGAGAGGTGCAGCCGGGAACTTTATTCGATACCTGGCTGGCGAGTAAGAGCCGAAACTGTGAATGATCAGTGACTAAATTGAGGGTAATCGAAGGATCTGAAGCCTCAACGTCAAAGGGTACGCCCTGATAAGCGCCACGAACATCCTCGATATATTTAACTTGTTAAATATCACGTTGAAATCAATGATCCTCCTGGCCTCCAACGAAAACCCGCTCGGCATGCCCGAATCCGCGCGCCGCGCCGCGGCGGCAGCGCTCGAAGGCGCGGGCAACTACCCCGACAGCAACGGCACGGCGCTCAAGAACGCGCTGGCCGCGCGGCTCGACGTGCCGCTCGACTGGCTGACGCTGGGCTGCGGCTCCAGTGAAATCCTCGAGCTTGCGGCGCAGGTGAGCCTGAAGCCGGGCGAAGGCGTTGTCTATTCGCAGTACGGCTTCGTCGTCTATGCACAGGCGGCCGCGCACGCCCATGCGAAGAGCACGGTCGTGCCGGCGCGTGATTTCGGACATGACCTGCAAGCGATGCGGGCCGCGATCGGCGAAGACACGCGGCTGGTCTTCGTGGCCAACCCGAACAATCCGACGGGTACCTTTCTCGAAGCGGGCCCGCTGCTCGACTTCCTGCACGCGGTGCCGACGCACGTCACGGTGTTGCTCGACGAGGCCTACACCGAGTACCTCGCGCCCGCGCAGCGCTACGACAGCATCGAATGGGTGCGGCGCTTTCCCAACCTGATCGTGGCGCGCACCTTCTCCAAGGCCTACGGCCTGGCCGGGATGCGCATCGGCTACGGCGTCTCTCAACCGGCGCTGGCTTCGCGGATGAACGCGCAGCGGCCCCGTTTCAACGTGAGCAGTCCGGCCCAGGCTGCAGCGCTAGCCGCGCTCGCCGACGAAGCATTCCTGGCGCGCAGCTATCAGCTCAACATGGACGGTCGCGCGCAACTCGCGGCAGGCCTGGCCGAACTTGGCCTGCAGACCCTCCCGTCATCCGGCAACTTCCTGATGGTGCAGGTCGGCGACGGCCAGGCGATCTGCTCGCGGCTGATGGCGGCCGGCATCGCCGTTTCGACGCTCGACGGCTACGGCTTGCCGCAGTGGCTGCGCATCACCATTGGCTTGCCGGAACAGAACCGTGCAGTGCTCGCCGCGCTGCGCGACGCGATCGGCGCCCGTTGATCGACCCGCGCACAGAACAACAACCCCGAGGAGACCCACCGCATGAAACGTCGTGATTTCGCAGCGCGCGTCGCTGCCATACCCGTTGCGGCTGCCGTTGCAACCACGTTCGCCGCGCCTTTCGCGCTCGCCCAGGACCACACGACCCGAATCCTCGTCGGCTTTCCGCCGGGCGGTTCGGCCGACGTGGTGGCGCGCCTGCTGGCGGAGAAGATGCGCGTCTCCCTGGGGCAGAACGTCATCATCGACAACAAGCCGGGCGCGGCGGGCCGCCTGGCGCTGGCCGAAGTCAAGCGTGCCGCGCCGGATGGCAACACCTTGCTCTTCTCGCCAAGCGGCGCGCTGGTGATCCACCCGTGGCTCTACCAGAACCTCGGCTACGACACGACAAAGGACTTCACGCCGATCTCGCTGGCAAGCACCTTCGACTTCGCCGTGACCGCCGGACCGGGCGCTCCAGCGGGCGATCTCAAGACCGTGCTGGCCTGGATGAAGGCCAATCCGGGCAAGGCCAACTACGCCACATCGGGCGCGGGGACCGTGCCGCATTTCGCCGGCCAGCTTCTCGCCCAGGCTTCGGGCGTTCCGATGACCCATGTGGCCTATCGCGGCGGCGCGCCTGCCGCCCAGGACCTCATCGGCGGCCAGGTGCCGCTGATGGTCGACACGGCGTCGGAGACCATCGAGCACCATCGCGCCGGCAAGGTGCGCATCCTGGCCGTGACTGGCGAGCAGCGCAGCAGGGCGCTGCCGGATGTACCCACGCTCAAGGAAATCGGCATCGACGTGACGGCCGACGCCTTCTTCGGGCTCTACGGCCCGCCCGGCATGGCGCCGGACATGGTGCAGCGCATCGATCGCGCCGTTGCCAGCTCGCTTCGCGCCCCGGACGTTCAGGAAAAGATCTACGCACTGGGCCTGGTGCCCGCACATTCCGGACCGGCCGAACTGGCGGCCATCCAGGCGGCGCACCTCAAACGCTGGGAGATGCCGATCAAGGCGTCCGGGTTCAAGGCTGAATAGAGGCCGAGGGCCAACTAGACCTTGCCGCTCAGTTGGTGCGCGGCCGCTCGTACGGGCTCGATATAGCGCTCGTCGTAGCGGTGGGTCGGCATCGTCAGCGTGACCGCCGCGGCCAAGCGGCCGTCGGCATGGAACACCGGGGCCGAGATGCCGGCCAACTCGGCCGTGCGGTCGCCGACCAGGGCGCAATAGCCCTGCGCGCGGATCGATTCGTAGAACTCGCGCTCCTTCGCGCCGCGCGGCTGCTCGCCTTCCGGCCCGAAGGCGATCAGGATGCGCGCGCCGGCGCCGCGATCCGAGGGCAGCAGGTCGCCCGCGCGGACGTGGTCGCGCACCACGTGCGGCGAGTCGATGCGGTAGAGGCACAGCCGTGCCCAGCCTGCGCCTTGCTGCAGGCGCACGTGGTACGCGGCGCTTTCGCCGGTGGCCGCCACGAGCTCGCGCAGCACCGGCAGCACCACGTCGTCCAGCGAGAAGGACGCCGCATACAGCGCGTGCAGGCGCGCGATTTCCGTCCCGAGCGCGTAGCGGCCATCCACCTGCCGGCGGATCAGGCGCGCATGTTCCAGCGAGGCGAGCAGGCGCAGCACCGTGCTCTTGTAGAGCTGCGTGCGCTCGGCAAACTGCGCGAGCGTCAGCGCGTCGTCGCCCGGCCGGAACGCCGAGAGCAGACTGAGCGCACGATCGACCGCCGCGGCACCGCCGGGCGCTGCGTTCAGGTCGGATACCGATTCGGTTTGGGCTTTGCGTGGCATGGGATGGCCTTGACAGGACGTGCGATCACCGGTTTAATTCTGTTTAACGGAATATAGTTCTACAAGATAGAACTGTCAAACACCACCGCTCCAGGAGACGAATCCCGATGACTGTCCCCGATGTCCTCATCAGCGAGGTCGGCCCACGCGACGGCCTGCAGTCCGTCAAGGCCACCATGCCGACGGCCGACAAGCTGCGCTGGATCGACGCGCTCTACAAGGCCGGAATCCGCGAGATCGAGGTGGCCTCTTTCGTGCCTGCGCGGCTGCTGCCGCAGATGGCCGACGCCGCCGAGGTGGTGCGCCACGCCGTCACGCTGCCCGGCCTGAGCGTGATGGCGCTAGTGCCCAACCGCAAGGGCGCCGAAGCCGCGCTCGCGGCCGGCGTGCACAAGCTGACGATGCCGGTCTCGGCCAGCGCGGCCCATTCGCTCGCCAATGTGCGCAAGACGCGCGAGGAGATGGTCGAGGAGGTCCGCGCGATCTCCGAGCTGCGCCGCGACATCGCTCCGCAGGTCCGGCTTGAAGCGGGCATCTCCACCGCCTTCGGCTGCACGCTGCAGGGCGAGGTGCCGGAGGACGAGGTCATCTGGCTGGCGGCGCAATGCGTCGCGGCCGGCGCCGACGAATCGGGCCTGTCCGATACCGTGGGCTACGCCAACCCGGCGCAGGTGCGGCGCCTCTTCAAGCGCCTGCGCGCCGAACTCGGCGACAAGGCCGGCGCGGCCCACATGCACAACACACGCGGGCTCGGGCTGGCCAACTGCCTCGCGGCCTACGAGGAAGGCGTGCGCACCTTCGACTCGTCGCTCGGTGGCCTGGGCGGTTGCCCCTATGCGCCCGGCGCCTCGGGCAACGTCGTCACCGAGGACCTCGTCTTCATGTTCGAGGCCATGGGCGTGCGCACCGGCATCGACATCGACCAGCTCATTGCGGCCCGCGCGCCGCTCATCGCCGGCCTGCCGGGCGAACCGGTCTACGGCATGACGCCCGAGGCCGGCCTGCCCAAGGGCTTCGTCCAGGGTTTCCAGGGGGCCGCCCATGTCTGAGTCCACACCACTGCCTTACGCGGGCATCCGCGTCGTCGAATTCACCCACATGGTCATGGGGCCCACCTGCGGCATGCTGCTCGCTGACCTGGGTGCCGAGGTCATCAAGGTCGAGCCCATCGAGGGCGACAACACGCGGCGCCTGCTGGGCTCCGGCGCCGGCTTCTTCCCGACCTTCAACCGCAACAAGAAGAGCATCGCGCTCGACCTCAAGAAGCCCGAGGGCGTCGAAGCCGCGCTGCGCCTGATCGCCACCGCCGACATCGTGAGCGAGAACTTCAAGCCCGGCACGATGAAGAAGCTGGGGCTGGACTACGACAGCCTGCAGAAGCTCAACCCTCGCCTCATCTACGTGAGCCACAAGGGCTTCCTCCCCGGCCCCTACGACCACCGCACCGCGCTCGACGAAGTGGTGCAGATGATGGGCGGCCTCGCCTACATGACCGGCCGCGCCGGCGATCCGCTGCGTGCGGGAACCAGCGTCAACGACATCATGGGCGGCATGTTCGGCGCGATCGGTGCGATGGCGGCGCTGCGCCAGCGCGAACTCACCGGCAAGGGGTGCGAGGTGCAGTCGGCGCTGTTCGAGAACAACATCTTCCTCGTGGCCCAGCACATGATGCAGTTCGCCGCCACCGGCAAGGCCGCCGACCCGATGCCCAGCCGCATCTCGGCCTGGGGCGTGTACGACGTGTTCACCGTCAAGGACGGCGAGCAGATATTCCTGGCGGCGGTCAGCGACAAGCAGTGGAGCATCTTCTGCAAGGCCTTCGGCCTGGAAGAGATGCTGGCCGATCCGCGCCTGAAGACCAACAACGACCGCGTGCTCGCGCGCGAATGGATGATGCCGATCCTGCGCTCGCACCTGGCGGAGCACAGCGCGGCGGAGTTGAGCGCGGTGTTCGAGAAGAACGAACTTCCCTTCGCCCCCATCACCAAGCCGCAGGATCTGTTCGACGACCCGCACCTCAACGCGACCGGTGGGCTCGCGCCGATCCGCATGAACGACGGCAGCGAATCGAAGGTGCCGTTGATGCCCTTCACGCTCGGCGGCGACCGCCCGGGCATCCGCCTGCAGCCCCCGCTGCTGGGCGAGCACACCGACGCCCTGCTCAGGGAGGTCGGCTATACCGACGCGCAGATCGCGGCGCTGAAGTCGCACGACGTGACCCGCAGCACCTGATCCGGAAGGCCAGAAATCCCGCGGAACCGGCTGTGCCGGTCCGCCGGGATTGCCCCCCGAAAGGGGGTGGAGAGCTCAAATGTCCTCGTGCAAGCAGAGGATGTTGCCCTCGGGGTCCTCGAACCAGGCCGCCTTCTCGGAGCCGAGCACGCACACGTGCTCGACCGTCTTGAGCCCCGGCAGGTCGTAGTCGGCAAAGCGCACGCCGCGCTGCTCCAGCGCCTTCACCGCTTCATCGATGCGCTCCACGCGAAAACTCAGTGCCGTGTGTTCGGCCTTGGTGCCTTCGGGCTTGGGGAAGAGCGCGAGTTCGGTGCCGCCACAGTGGTAGATGAACTTGCCGTCCGGCTTGGCGCCGAGCGGCTCCAGGCCCAGCGAATCCTCATAGAAGCGGCGGGCGCGGGCGAGATCCTTCACGGGAAGCATGCAGGTGACGCGGCTGGAGGCAAGTGGGTTCACGATGGTGCTCCGGACAGTCCTGACAAACGCCTTGTAGGCCGATCGCAGTCCGCCCGCCATCCGTAGGAATGCTTAGGCGCGCCGCGTCAGCGTCGCCAGCCCGGCCGGGTTTTCAGCATGCGCTACGCATAATCGCCCGCCATGGACCGCCTGAAGCAACTCGAATCCTTCGTCGCGATCGCCACGCGCGGCAGCCTCACGGCGGCGGCCAAGGCGGAGGGCGTGGCGCCGGCGATCATCGGACGGAGGCTGGACGCGCTCGAAGAGCGGCTGGGCGTCAAGCTCCTGCTGCGCACCACGCGCCGCCTCACGCTCACGCACGAGGGCAGCGCCTTTCTGGAGGACTGCCAGCGCCTGCTGGTCGAGTTGGCGAATGCGGAAGCCAGCGTGAGCGCGGGCGGGGTGAAGGCCAGCGGTCACTTGCGCGTGACCGCGCCGGCCGGCTTCGGCCGGCGGCACGTGGCGCCGCTGGTGCCGCGCTTTCACGAACTGCATCCCGAAGTCACCATCTCATTGAACCTCAGCGACCGGCTGGTCGACATGGCCGGCGAGAGCTTCGATTGCGCGGTGCGCGTCGGCGACCTGCCCGATTCGTCGCTGGTGAGCCTGCGCCTTGCCGACAACCGGCGCCGCTGCGTTGCGACGCCTGGATTCATCCGCCGGCACGGCGCCCCACGTCATCCGGGCGAGCTGTCGCGCTTCGCCTGCCTCAGCTTGTCTAGCGATGCCTCGCAGACCCGCGGCTGGGCCTTTCGGGTGCCGACCGACGAAGGCGAGCACGAGGTGATCCACCTGAAGCCGACCGGACCGCTCGATTGTTCCGATGGCCAGGTGCTGCACGACTGGTGCCTGGCCGGCCACGGCATCGCGTGGCGCAGCACCTGGGAGGTCGAGGCGGAGATCGATGCCGGGCTGCTGGTGCCGCTGCTGGACGAATTCGCCGCGCCGCCGAACGGCATCTATGCGGTGTTTCCCCAGCGCAAGCACCTGCCGTTGCGCGTGCGACTGTGGCTCGATTTCCTGAAGGCGCAGTACGCACGCCCCGAGTTCTGGGGCGGCACAATCGCTGCGCTCCCGACAACGAAGGAACCTCCACGATGACGCTCGAAGCGATCCTTGCCTACCTGCACCTGCTGGCCATCCTCACCATGGTCGTCTTCATCGCCAGCGAGGCCGCGCTGTGCCGCGTGGAGTGGCTTAACGCCGCGGTGGTCGAGCGGCTGGGCAAGGTGGACATGGTCTACGGCATCGCCGCGATCGCCGTGCTCGCCACCGGCGTCGCGCGCACCTGGTGGGGTATCAAGGGCACGGCGTGGTACTGGACCAATCCGCTGTTGCACCTGAAGCTCACGCTCTTCATCATCGTGGGCGTGATCTCGATCTTTCCGACGCTCACCTACTCCCGCTGGCGCAAGGCGCTGCGGTCGAGCGGCTCGCTGCCGGCCGAGGCCGAGATCCGCAAGACGCGCAAGCTGGTGATGATCCAGGCGCACTTGATCGCGCTGATTCCGCTGGTGGCAGTCTTTCTCGCGCGCGGTTTCGGCGCCAGGAGCTAGCGTCCCGTGCGGCCGGCAAGCATCAAGGCGCTGTTCGCCGGCACGATCTTCACGAGCGCCTTCCTGCTCTTCCTGGTCCAGCCGCTGATCGCCAAGCAGATCCTGCCGTGGTTCGGCGGCTCGGCCGCGGTGTGGTCGATCTGCATGGTCTTCTTCCAGGTCGTGCTGCTGGCGGGCTATGCGTATTCCGACTGGATCACGCGCCGCCTCGCCGCGCGGGCGCAGGCCAGGTTGCACGTCGGGCTGCTGCTTGCGAGCCTGGCCTTCCTGCCGATCGTGACGAACGCGCGCTGGAAGCCGACCGGCGCGGAGGACCCGACGCTCTGGATCCTCGGGCTGCTGCTCGGGACCATCGGCCTGCCCTATTTCCTCCTATCGACCACCGGGCCGCTGGTGCAATCGTGGGTCGCGCGCACGCCCTGGGGTGCGCAGGTGTACCGCTACTTCTCGCTCTCCAACTTCGCATCGCTCGCGTCGCTTTTGAGCTATCCGGTGCTGATCGAGCCCCGCAGCACGCTGGTGCAGCAAGCCTGGGGATGGTCGATCGCGTACGGCGTGTTCGTGGTGCTCTGCGCCGGAACGACGCTGTACGTGGCGCGGCACTGGGCCGCCGGTGCGCACCCCGCCACGCGCAAGCCGGGGGTCGAGGAGATGCCTGCCGCGAAACCTCGAATCGCCGACTACCTGACGTGGCTCGCCCTGCCGGCCCTTGGCTCGTGGCTGCTACTCGCCATCACGAATCACATCACGCAGAACGTCGCGGCCATCCCTTTCCTGTGGGTGCTGCCGCTCTCGGTCTACCTGTTGAGCTTCGTGCTGACTTTCGAGAGCGATCGCTGGTATCGCCGTGCGGTCTTCGTGCCGCTGGCGGCTGTGATGCTGGCGTTGTGCGCATTCGGGCTGCAGGACAGCCTCGGCTCGAACCTTCGGACCGCACTGCCGATCTACGTCGTCGGCCTGTTCGCGCTGTGCATGTTCCTGCATGGCGAGATGTCGCGCCTGCGGCCGGGCAGCGCGTACCTCACTCGCTTTTATTTGATGCTGTCGCTGGGCGGCGCGCTCGGTGGCGTGAGCGTGGGGCTCGTCGCGCCGCATGTGCTGCCGGCGTACTACGAACTCGGCGTGGGCCTCACGCTGTGCGCGCTGATCGCGGCCGTCCTGTGGCGACAGCGACGCGTTGGCATGGCGGCCTCGCTCGCGCTGGCGGGCGCCTGCGCGTGGTTTCTCGCCTTGCAGGTGGAAGGCGACGCGACGGGTGCGCGCCGCATGCAGCGCAATTTCTACGGCACGCTGGTCACCCTCGACACTTTGCGCGGCGAAGCAAAAGACCACGTGCGCCAGATGTACCACGGCTCCGTCAAGCACGGAGAGCAGTACCTCGCACCCGCGCGACGGCGCGAACCCACCACGTACTACGGACCGAGCTCCGGTGTCGGGCTGGCCATCGCGGCCGCGCCTGCCCGATCGCGACGGATCGGGCTCATCGGACTGGGCGCTGGCACCCTCGCCACCTACGGCCGACCCGGCGATGTGTACCGCGTCTACGAAATCAATCCGGAAGTATTCGATCTGGCCGACAGCGAATTCAGCTTCCTTGCCGACAGTCCGGCTCGCATCGAGCGCGTGCTCGGCGACGCACGCCTGGCGCTGGAGCGCGAACCGCCTCAGGCCTTCGACGTGCTGGCGGTTGACGCGTTCTCAGGCGATTCGGTCCCGATCCACCTCATTACCTCCGAGGCGATGGATGTCTACCTGAGACACATGCGTCCGGAAGGCATCGTCGCCTTTCACGTCACCAACCGCTTCCTCGCGCTGGCGCCCGTGGTCGAGAAAATCGCGCTGGCAAAAGGCCTGCACGTCGCCCTGGTGCACGACGAGCCGAGCGCCGAGGGGCTGCGGAACACCGACTGGGTGCTGGTCGCTCGCGAGCCCGGCCGGCTCGCCAACGGCGCCATTCGGCTGGCCAGTTCGAAGATCGAGCAGATCGCGGGCCTGGAGCCCTGGACCGACGACTACAACAACCTCTTCGGCGTTCTGAAGTAGCGAGTCGCCGCCGTGGTCAGCGCAGCTCGACCCGATGGGCGAGTTAGCCTTTCGCGTCGCTTTCGCACTTCTTCATGAAGCTGTTCTTGGCGGCACCCGCCAGCGGCTTGCCGTTCTTGTCGATCGCCTTCGCGGCGCAAGCGGGCGCCGCTGAAGCCTTGGCGTCCTTTTCGCACTTCGTGACGAAACTGGTCTTGGCGGCGCCATTCAGCTTCTTCTCCGCGGCCTGCGCGTCACAAGTGGATTGCGCATGTGCAGCACCGAACGACAGGGAGGCACCCAGAGCCAACAGGGAAAGGAGCTTTTTCATGATGGAGTAATTCCTTGACGAAGGGTTGTGACAGGTCTTCCCCGCCCCGGGGCTTGTCCATCCTAACGGTCGTCGTTCACTGTTGGATGACGATCATTGATGATCGTTACTGGCGAAGGTTTTGCCCCCGGTAAAATTCGCGAATGCTATTGGTCAAACAGGAGCTGCTCGCGGCGCTCGCGAACACGCTCGAATCCCTCTCGCCCGGCGCCGGCAGCAAAGCCGCGTTCGAGTCACCCAAGGTGGCGGCCCACGGCGACTTCGCAAGCACGGCGGCCATGCAGCTCGCCAAGCCGCTCCAGCGCAAGCCGCGCGAGCTGGCCGAAGAACTCAGTGCCGCCCTGCAGGCCACGCCGGCCTTCACGCAATGGGTCGAAGCCGTCGAGATCGCCGGTCCCGGCTTCCTCAACATCCGCCTCAAGACCGCTGCCAAGCAGCAGGTCGTGCACGAGGTGCTGGAGGCGGGCGCGGATTTCGGCAAGCAGCCGGCCCGCGACGAGCGTGTGCTGGTCGAGTTCGTCTCCGCCAACCCCACCGGTCCGCTGCACGTCGGCCATGGCCGCCAGGCCGCGCTCGGCGACGCCATCTGCAACCTGCTCGCCACGCAAGGCGACAGCGTCTGGCGAGAGTTCTATTACAACGACGCCGGCGTGCAGATCCAGACGCTCGCCACCAGCACGCAGCTGCGCGCCAAGGGCTTCAAGCCCGGCGACGCCGAATGGCCCGAGCAGGCCTACAACGGCGAATACATCGCCGACATCGCCGAGGACTTCAAGGCGAAGAAGACCGTGCGCTCCGACGATCGCGAGTACACCGCCAGCGGCGACGTGGACGATATCGATTCGATCCGCCAGTTCGCCGTTGCCTACCTGCGCCACGAGCAGGACCTGGACCTGAAGGCGTTCCAGGTGAAGTTCGACAACTACTACCTCGAATCCAGCCTCTATACCAGCGGCCGGGTCGAGGCGACGGTGCAGAAGCTCGTCGACGCCGGCAAGACCTATGAGCAGGACGGCGCGCTGTGGCTCAAGTCGACCGAGTACGGCGACGACAAGGACCGCGTCATGCGTAAGGGCGACGGCACCTACACCTACTTCGTGCCCGACGTGGCATACCACATCGCCAAGTGGGAGCGTGGTTTCCACCAGGTTGTCAACATCCAGGGCACCGACCACCACGGCACGATCGCGCGCGTGCGCGCCGGCCTGCAAGCGGCCGGCGTCGGCATTCCCGCCGGCTACCCCGACTACGTGCTGCACACCATGGTGCGCGTGATGCGCGGCGGCGAAGAGGTCAAGATCAGCAAGCGCGCGGGCAGCTACGTCACGCTGCGCGACCTGATCGAGTGGACCAGCACCGACGCGGTTCGCTTCTTCCTGCTGAGCCGCAAGCCCGACACCGAATACACCTTCGACATCGACCTCGCGCTGGCGCAGAACAACGACAACCCCGTCTACTACGTGCAGTACGCCCATGCGCGGATCTGCTCGGTGCTGGCAGCATGGGGCGGCGATGCGGCTTCGCTCAAGGACGTCGACCTGTCGCCGCTGCAAAGCCCGGCCTCGCAGGGCCTGCTGCTGCTGCTCGCGAAATACCCCGCCATGCTGACCGCCGCGGCGGAGGATTTCGCGCCGCACGACGTCACCTTCTACCTGCGCGAACTGGCCGCCAGCTACCACAGCTATTACGACGCCGAGCGCATCCTGGTCGACGACGAGCCGGTGAAACTGGCTCGCCTCGCGCTGGTCGCGGCGACTGCGCAGGTGCTGCACAATGGCCTCGCGGTTCTCGGCGTGAGCGCGCCGCGAAAGATGTGATTTCGACCTCCACCATGAAACAAAGACAAAGCGGCAACATCGTCATCGGTTTGATCATCGGGCTGGTGCTCGGGCTCGGCGTGGCGCTCGGCATCGCGGTCTACGTGACCAAAGTTCCGATCCCGTTCATGACCAAGACGCAGCGCGGCGGCCCCGAGCAGGACGAAGCCGAGGCGCGCAAGAACCGCGACTGGGATCCGAACGCACCGCTCGCGGGCAAGTCGGCGCCGCCGCCCCGCGCCGCCGCGGCGACGCCAGCAACGCCCACGCAGCCGGCCAGCGTCGGCCCTCTCAACCCGCCGGCCGCGCCCGTGCCAGTGGTGGTTGCCCCGGGTTCCCGTGGCAGCGACCCGGCCACCCCGCCGCGCACGGCACGCCCCGCGCCCGTGCCGGCCGAGGCCAACGCCACGCCGTCGAGCGACCCCCTGGGCGATCTCGCCAAGGCGCGCGCGGGCACCAGCAGCAGCGCGAGCACTGCACCCAGCGCCGACCCCTTCATGTACTTCGTGCAGGCCGGCGCCTTCCGCACCCCCGAGGACGCCGAAGCGCAGCGCGCCAAGCTGTCGCTGATGGGGGTGGAAGCCCGCGTGACCGAACGCGAGCAGGCCGGCCGGACCGTCTACCGTGTGCGTGCAGGCCCGTTCAACAAGAAGGACGACGCCGATCACCTCAAGGAACGGCTCGACAGCGGAGGGCTCGAATCGGCCCTGGTCCGCGTCCAGCGCTGAACCTTCGCTTTTCTTTACTTCGCGCAACCGGGGAACTCCACTCCGGGTCGCGGGCTCTTTCAGCCGACAGGAGAACCTCTTAATGAATCGTCGTGACTTTTCGCTGGCCGCTGCCTCGCTGGGCCTTCTTCCCCTCGTGGCGCCTTCGCACGCGCAGCAGCAACGGCTGCCCAAGGCCGGCGCCGACTATGTCGTGCTCGGAAAGCCCGCGCCGGTCGACACGCCGGCCGGCAAGGTCGAAGTGGTCGAATTCTTTTCGTACAACTGCCCGCACTGCGCGGCCTTCGAGCCGCAACTCGAAGCCTGGGTCAAGAAACTGCCGCCGTACGTCAATTTCAAGCGCATTCCGGTGCCCTTCGTGGGCAACGATACGGAAGCCAAGCAGCGCCTGTACTACACGCTCGAAGCCATGGGCAAGGTGGACGAGTTCCAGCTGAAGCTGTTCGACGCCATTCACAAGCAGCGCCAGCCCCTGACCGGCGACGCGGGGATCCTGGCGTGGGCCGAAAAGCAGCCGGGCCTGGATGCCAAGAAGTTCGCCGAGCTGTACAAGTCCTTCTCGGTCTCCGGCAAGGCGAAGCGCGCAGCCCAACTCACGAGCGACTACCAGGTCGCCGGCGTGCCGGCCATCGGCGTGGCCGGTCGCTGGTATGTGGACGGCGACACGGCCGGCTCGCTGGACCGCGCGCTGCAAGTCACTGATTTCCTGATCGGCGAAGCCCGCAAGGGCTGAAAAACCGGGTGGTTTCGCCACCCGCCCGCTCAAGAAGGCCCGCTTCTGCGGGCTTTTTCGTCAGGCCTCGCGAAACCGCATCCGCCGGCCGCATACAATCGTCAGAGCAAGTTTCGTGCCTCTATGATCTCGCCACTCCCATCCTCTCTCCGCCATCTCAGCCGTGCGCTGCTTTTCGCCTTGGCCCTGGCCGGCCTTGCGTCGGTTGCCCAGGCCGAGAAAGCCGACCGCACCAAGCCGATGAACATCGAGGCGGATTCGATGCGCTACGACGACCTCAAGCAGACCAGCGTCTTCACGGGCAACGTGGTGGTGAACAAGGGCACGATCATCATCCGCGGCGACAGGATCGACGTCCGGCAAGACCCCGAGGGCTACCAGTTCGGTGTGGTCACGGCGGCGCCCGGCAAGCTGGCCTACTACAAGCAGAAGCGCGACGCGGGCTCCGACGAGTGGATCGAGGGCGAGGGTGAAGTCATCGAATACGACAGCCGAGCCGACAACGTCAAGTTCATTCGCCGCGCGGTGATGCGCCGCTTGATCGGCGCTACGCCGAACGACGAGAGCAGCGGCCCGCTGATCGTGTACGACCAGAGCAACGACACGTTCACCGTCAACGGTTCGTCGGTGCCGCCGAACGCCGGCGTGGCGAGCCAGGGCGGCCGGGTCAAGGCGATCCTCACGCCCAAGCCTGCGCCGACCGCTCCCGCCGCGTCGGCTGCCAGCAGCAAACCCGCTGCCCCGGCGTCAGGCACCGGCCTGCGCTCCACCACCACCCTCGGGGGAGAGCCCAAGAAGTGATCGAAACCGCTGGCATGAGTGAGGGCGCTGGCGCGCCAGGCAGCCGCCTCGAAGCGCGTGGGCTCCAGAAGAGCTACGGCAGCCGCAAGGTCGTCAAGGATGTGTCGCTGGGCGTGCAGAAGGGCGAAGTCGTCGGTCTCCTGGGCCCCAACGGTGCGGGCAAGACCACGTCCTTCTACATGATCGTCGGCCTGGTGCGGGCCGACGCCGGTGACATCACCATCGACGGCGAACCGATCGCGCACATGCCGATCCACCGCCGCGCGCGCATGGGCTTGAGCTACCTGCCGCAGGAGGCATCGATCTTCCGCAAGCTCACGGTCGAGGAGAACGTCCGCGCCGTGCTCGAACTGCAGCGCGAGCCCGATGCCGATGGACGGCCGGTGACGCTGTCGAAGCAGCGCATCGAGGAACGTCTCGCCGAACTGCTGGCCGACCTGCGCGTGGACCACCTGCGCGATTCGCCGGCGCTGTCGCTGTCCGGCGGAGAGCGACGGCGCGTCGAGATTGCCCGCGCCCTGGCCACGCAGCCGCGCTTCATCCTGCTGGACGAGCCCTTCGCGGGCATCGACCCCATCGCGGTGATCGAGATCCAGCGAATCATCAGCTTCCTGAAGGAACGCGGCATCGGTGTGCTGATCACGGACCACAACGTGCGTGAAACGCTGGGCATCTGCGATCACGCTTTCATCATCAGCGACGGGCACGTGCTGGCACAAGGCACGCCCGCGGAGATTGTCGACAACGCCGAGGTGCGCCGCGTGTACCTTGGCGAACATTTCCGCATGTGACCATGCCTAAGGCGAGGGTTTTCGGTTCTCCATGAAACAGGGTCTCTCGCTGCGCGTATCGCAGCATCTCGCGCTGACGCCTCAGCTCCAGCAGTCGATCCGGCTGCTGCAGCTTTCCACGCTCGAGCTGACCCAGGAGGTCGAGCAGATGCTCGACGACAACCCGTTCCTCGAACGCACGGCCGAAGAGGCCACGCGCGAGGAGTTCGGGCTGGAGACGGCCGATGCGCAGGTGCGCGACGACGATCGACTGGCCGAGGGCGACAGCGACTTCACGCCCGGCGCCTCGGCGTCCGTCTCCGAAGCCGCGGTCGCGACCACCAGCGACACCGAAGTCGCCACCGCCGATACGGCCGATGGCGAGCCCGACTGGGAAGGCGACGGTTCCGTCGACCTCGCCCCCGACGACAGCGAATGGGGCGGCGACGCCCCCGCGCGCGCCAACAACCTGGGCGACGACGAGCGCACTGACGCGACCGAACTTGCGCGCAGCCAGGAATCGCTGCAGTCCTTCCTGCACCGTCAGGCGCTGGCCTTGCGCCTGAGCGAAACCGATCGCGCCGCGCTCCGCTTCCTGATCGAATCGCTCAACGACGACGGCTACCTCGAAGACTCGCTGCCCGCCCTCGCGTCCGGCCTGGCGGGCGACGACAACGACCAGTTCGATGACCTCGTGCATCACTTCCAGGTCGCGCTCGGATTGCTGCAAAGCCTGGAGCCGGCCGGCGTGGGCGCGCGCAGCCTCGGCGAATGCCTGACCATCCAGTTGCGAACCCTGGCGCACGAGGATGAGACCGACGATGAAGCGCAGGTGCGCAAGACCGCCATCGCCATCTGCAAGCAGCCGATGGAACTGCTTGCCCGGCGCGACTTCAAGCGCCTGGCCACGCTCGCCCGCAGCAACGAGGAAGAAGTGCGCGCGGCGCTGCAGCTCATCGCGCGGCTCGAACCCAAGCCGGGTCGCCGCTTTGTCGATGTCGAGCGCAATGTGGTCGTGCCCGACGTGATCGTCACGCGTGTCGGCAACGGCACCCACACCAAGTTCCGCGTGATGCTCAACCCCGAAGTCATGCCGCGCCTGCGCGTGCACGACATCTACGCCGGTGCGCTCAAGCAGCACAAGGGCGAGGGCAGCCAGGCGCTCTCGCAGCGGCTGCAGGAGGCGCGCTGGTTCATCAAGAACATCCAGCAGCGCTTCGACACCATCCTGCGCGTGTCCAACGCCATCGTCGAACGGCAGAAGAGCTTCTTCGTGCACGGCGAACTCGCCATGCGCCCGCTGGTGCTGCGCGAGATCGCTGACGAACTCGGACTGCACGAGTCGACCATCAGCCGCGTGACCACCGCCAAGTACATGGCGACGCCCTACGGCACCGTCGAACTCAAGTACTTCTTCGGCTCGGCGCTGGGCACCGAAACCGGCGGCAATGCGTCGAGCACGGCGGTGCGCGCGCTCATCAAGCAGTTCGTGAGTTCGGAAGACCTCAAGAAGCCGCTGTCCGACAGCCAGATCTCCGAGATGCTGAAGGAGCAGGGCATCGAGTGCGCGCGACGCACCGTCGCGAAGTACCGCGAAGCCTTGCGCATCGCCCCCGCCAATCTGCGCAAGGCCCTCTGAAGGGCGATTGCCGATGACAAGTCGCCCAGCCCTGTTCACGAATGGGTTGCGGCTGGGTTGGGTGTGGATCATGGCGCTGCTGCTCGCGACCGGCTGCGCGACCTTGCCGGACGAATTCGAACGTACGCCTTCCACCGCGATCGCCGCCTCGGCCGACACCGCGCTCGGCAGCATGGCCAAGGCCTCCCAGCCCGACCCGGACCTGAGCGGCTTCCGTCTCATGCCCGGCGGCGATTTCGCGCTCCACACGCGTCTTGAACTCGCACGCCGCGCCGAGCGAACGCTCGACGTGCAGTACTACCAGATCGCCGACGACGAGACCGGCCGCTATTTCCTGCGCACGCTGCGCGACGCGGCGAATCGCGGCGTGCGCGTGCGATTGTTGATGGACGATCTCTACACCTCGGGCGAGGATGAACTCCTGCTCGGACTCGCCGCCGTGCCCAACGTCGAGCTCAGGCTGTTCAATCCGTTCCCGGCCGGGCGCGGCAGCATGCTCCAGCGCTTTTCGAGCTCGCTCTTCGACTTCGATCGCGTCAACCGTCGCATGCACAACAAGCTCTTCATCGCCGATGGCGCGATGGCGGTGGCAGGCGGTCGCAACATCGGCAACGAGTACTTCACGCAGACGGCCGGCGAGAACTTCCTGGACATCGACACCTTCGTCTCCGGCGCCCTGGTCGCCCGGCTGGAAAGCCTGTTCGACCTCTACTGGAACAGCCCCTACGTGCGGCCGATCGGAAGTGTCGTGACGAGCGGCCTGTCGCGCGAGGAACTGGCGCGTCGCTTCGACGAGGCGACCGGCCCGGCCACCACGCCCGCGCCGCGCCCGTCCGCGCCCAACGACGTGCTCGGCTACGGCCCGATCGCGGAAGAGATGAAGACCGGCAAGCTTGGCCTGATCTGGACCCGTGCCGAGGCTTATGCCGACTCGCCCGAGCGCGTCATCGGCAAGATCGCGTCCTATGGCGGCGTGCCGCTGCTCGACGTCGACAGCGTGCGCTACAACGTCATCGAGCAGATGCGGCGCGCGCGCTCCGAAGTCACGCTCGTCTCGCCCTACCTGATCCCCGGCAAGGCCGGCCTGGAAGTGATGCGCGAGATCCGAGGCCGCAACGTCCACGTCAGCGTCGTCACGAACTCGCTGGCGGCCACCGATGAGCCCGTGGTCCATACCGGCTACCGCCGCTACCGGCCCGACATGCTGCGGCTCGACGTGGAACTCTACGAACTGAGTTCGGCGCGCACGCGCCGCAGCGTGCGACTCGGCCTCTTCGGCTCGCAGGTCGGCCGCCTGCATGCGAAGTCGGCCATCTTCGACCGCCGCACGCTCTTTCTGGGCTCGATGAACTTCGACCCGCGCTCCGACACGCACAACACCGAGATCGGACTCATCATCTTCAGCCCCGAACTGGCGCAGCAGGTGCTGAAGCTGCTCGATGTGCTGAAGCAGCAGGGTGCCTACCGCGTGCGTTTCGCGCAGGGCAGCGAGAAGCTCGAATGGGTGAGTACCGAGGATGGCGTCGAGACCGTGCTCACCGTGGAGCCGGACTCGAACCTGTGGGACCGCGTGATGCTGGAACTGCTGGCGCCGCTCGCGCCGGAGAGCCTCTTGTAGGCTATCTGATATTCACGGCTTCCACCTGTACCAGCAGCCGCACCTTGTCCTCGAAGCCGAAAGGAATGCCCCAGGTGATGCCCCAGTTGCTTCGCTCCACCATGGTTTCGAAGTCGCCACCGCAGATCTGGCGATTGATCAGCGGGCTCAGGTAGCAGTTGAAGCGGTTCGCCTTCAAGGTCACCGGCCGGGATTGGCCCATGAGCGTGAGCGTGCCTGCGACCTCGGTGACCTTGTCGCCATTGAAGGCGATCTTGTCGGCCACGAAGCGGCCCGTCGGAAACTCGGCCACGTTGAAGAAGTCCTTGCTCTGCAAGTGCCGGTTGAGCAGGTCGACGCCGGTGTTGATGGAGCTGATGTCCATCGTGATGTCGACCTTGCCGCTGGTGCCTTCCGGGTCGATCTTCACGCTGCCGTCCTTGGTGCTGAAGCGGCCCCGGTTGGTGGTGGTGCCGTAGTGGCCCATCTCGTACATCACGAAGGTGTGCGTCGGATCGACCACGTAGGTGGCCCCCTTGACGGGCCCTCCGGCCGGCTTGGCCGCTGCTTCCGGCGCCTGCTGGGCGGCAGCCAGGGTGGTTGCCATCGTCAGCAAGGCGATGGTGATGATCTTCTTCATGTCGGGCTTTCGGATGGCGTTGAAACGGGAGGGCGCGGTCACAGGGGGGCCAGGCCGATCAGCACCAGCTTGAACCGGACCTGCACGTCGTCGCCCACCATCGACGTGTCGGTCCATTCGCCGTCGCCTATCTTGAATGCGAGGCGCTGGATCGTGAGGCTTCCGGTGGCGGTGGATTGGCCGTGCGACTGCACGATCTCCACCGGCACCACCACGTACTTGGCGCTGCCCTTGATCGTCAGCTTGCCGGCGATCTCGTAGTGTCCGCTGCCGACGGCCTTGATGCCGCTCGACTGGAAGATCGCCTTCGGAAAGCGCGCCGTGTCGAACCACGCCGGCTTCGGCAACTCGGCGTCGACCTGCGGAAGGCCCAGCGTGGCGCTGCCGACGTCGATCTGCAACGCGACGGAACCGCCTTCGGGCGCGCGGGGATCGAAGGCGACCTGCGCATCGAAGGTCTTGAACGTGCCTTCCACGGGCACGCCCATCTGCTTTGTGACAAAGCCGATCTGGCTCTGGCCGGGAACCAGCTTGGCCGTCGGGGCGGGCTCTGCGGCGGTCGATGCGACGAAAGCAATCAGTGCCGATGCGCACAGCGCGCGCCATGCGAGGAAAGGTCTCTTCATGATGAACGTCCGTGACGCGGAAGCGGCCACATGCGGTCGAGCAGGCCGTCGCGGTCGATGAACCGGTGCTTGAGGGCAGCGGCGACATGCAGCACTGCCACCGCCGCTAGCGTGAAGGCGCCGGCCTTGTGCATCGGCTTCAGCACCGTCTCGGCGAAATCCTTGTCCACCGGCAGCAGGTCCGGCAGCGGCAGCACGCCGAACCACACGATGGGGAAGCCGAGCGCGGAGCTGTAGGCCCAGCCCAGCAGTGGCACGGCGAAGAACAGCACGTACATCGCGAGATGCAGGGCACGGTGCGCGCCGAGCTGCCAGCCCGGCATGGCGGCCTCGATGCGCGCCGGCAAGGGCGGCGGACGATGCGAGAGGCGCCACAGCAGGCGCACGGCCGACAGGCTCAGGATGGTGATGCCCGCCCACTTGTGCCAGTTGTAGAGCTTCAGCCGCAGGGGCGAGAACGGGAGCGCCACCATCGACACGCCCACGCAGAACGAAGTGACGATCATCAGCGCCAGCAACCAGTGCAGCGCCATCGCGACCCGGCCATAACGCTGCGGATCGGAGGAGTCGGCCAGTGGATTCAGCGGCTCGGCGGGCATGCGCAAAGCATAAGCCTGCGTTCAGCCCTGCGCCCGCAGCAGGAGCGCACGCAGGGCGGCCGGCTGGACGGGTTTGCGCAGCGCCTCCCAGCCGCGCTCGCGGGCGACTCGCTGCATCGTGTCGTCGATGTCTGCCGACACGAGCGCGATGGCCAGGTCCGGCCGGAGACGCTGCAGTTCCTTCGCGAGCGCAATGCCGTCCATCTCGCCCGGCAGACGGATGTCGCACAGCGCGACGTCGATCGTCGACAGATCTGCGAGGCCCAGCGTCTCCGCCGCGCTGGCGTAGAGGCGCGGACTGGCGCCCCACAGACGCAGCAGCGCCGCGATGCTGTCGGCCACCACGGCGTTGTCCTCCACCACCAGCACGGCGAGGCCGGGGCGCAGCATCGTGGCGCCCTGCGTTCCCTTGGCGATCTCGGTGGCTGAGACGAGCGCAGGCGCCAACGGGGCGCCCTGCGGTGCGGCGGGCAGCACGAAGCCGAACACCGAACCTCGCCCCGGCACGGACCGCAGCGTGATCAGCAAACCCAGGCGCTCCGCCAGCCGCCGCACGATGGCAAGCCCCAACCCGTGCCCGCGCTGCAGGTTTCGCTCGACGTTGCCGACCTGCTCGAAGTCGCCGAACACGCGATCCTGTGCTTCCGGGGCGATGCCGATGCCGGCGTCCCGCACCTCGATGCGCCAGCCCTCGCTGCGCCGCCTGCAGGCCAGCAGCACGCGGCCGTGGGGCGTGAACTTGAGCGCGTTGTCCACCAGGTTGCCGAGGATGCGCCGCAGGGCGACCGGGTCCGTCCACGCCGCCGCGTCGGCCGGGCAGCGCACCCGCACGCGGCCGCTGCCGGCCTGGCGTGCGAACTCGTGCAGCAGCGGCGCGAGCGCGACCGCGGACGGCGTGATCGGATCGGCCGCGGCCTCGATGCGTCCAATCTCCAGCAGTTGATTGGTGAGCGCCTCGAGCGCCTGCTGCGCCCGCGACAGCGCCGCGACGGTGTTCTGCACCGTGAGCCGGTCCTCCCCGGCGTCCAGTTGGTGGCGCAGCACCTCGGCCTGGAGGCCCATCGCCATCACCGGCTGCCGCAAGTCGTGGTTGGCCGCCGAGAAGAAGCGCAGGCGCTCGGCCTGGGCCTGCTGCGATTCGCGCAGGCCGGCCAGCGCCTGTTCGCGCAAGGTGCTTTCGTTGTGGCGAAGGCCGATGTTCTCCTCGAGCTGGCGCGAGCGCTCGGCCACCAGCTTCCAGACCATGGCGAGCAGACCGATGCCGAGCACCGAAAGGACCATCATGGCGGGCGATCCGGTCGCGAGCCCCATCACGATCACCGGCGCCAGCAGCAGTGTGATGGCGAGCTGCATCGCCGGCGTGTAGTACGACACGGAGAACACGGACGACAGTGTCATCGCCATGATGACCAGGCCGAGCATCAGTTGCGCCGTGCTGTCGGCCCGGTTGAAGAGCAGGACGCCCGCCGCGCCGTGCGCGCCTTCGTGCACCGCGATGCGCAGCGTGTGCAGGCGCAGCGCCGGCGGCAGGTTCTCGGGTGTCAGCGTCTCGGGCAAATGTTGCGGAAAGAAGCCCCGGTAGGCCGTGGTGATCGCGATCAGCACGATCCAGATGCCGGCATGCAGCACCGAGTACTGCCACGCGAACAGGGCGGCCACGCCGCAGTCGAGCAAGAACTGCACGAGCAGCACGGGCCCGCTGGGCTGGGCACTGAGCCGAAGCACCTCGCAATGGATCGCGAACCGATCGGCCGGCGAAGCCTCGGGGTGTGCGGGGGCAGCGGGCGCGGAGCTCATCGGCGAACGCACTATAGAGCAGCTACAAGGGGAAGACACATGGAAAAGACGGTCCCGGCGACAATCGCACGGTGAACGACCTTTCTCTTTTTCTCCCTTGCGCCGCCGGCGTCGAGGAATTCCTGGCGCAGGAAGTGCATGCGCTGACCGGACGCGTGGGGCAGGACCTGCTCACCTTGCGCGGCGGCGTTCGCGTGCGGGCCGACTGGCGCGACGCGCTCAAGCTCAATCTTCATTCGCGGCTCGCCCAGCGCGTGCTGATCGAACTGGCCCATGCGCCCTACCGCAGCGAGAACGACCTCTACGGCATCGCGAGCGGCGTGGCCTGGGAAATCTGGTTCACCCCGAAGCACACTTTCAAGATCGAGACCACCGCGCAGCACAGCCCGCTGCAGAGCCTCAACTTCGCGACCCTGCGCATCAAGGACGCGATCGCCGACCGCTTTCGCGCCAAGGCCGGCGGCGTGCGGCCCAGCATCGAGACCCAGTGGCCCGACACGCGCGTGTTCGCGCATCTGACGACCGACCTCTGCACCTTCTACATCGACACCTCCGGCGAACCGCTCTTCAAGCGCGGCTGGCGCCAGGACAAGGGCGACGCCCCGCTGAAGGAAACGCTCGCAGCCGCCATGCTGGCCGCGAGCGGCTGGTGGAACCCGGAAACCGGTGAGGTGTCGGCCGAGCCGCTGTACGACCCCTGCTGCGGCAGCGGCACCATCGCGATCGAGGCGGCGCAGATCGCGGGCGGCATCGCGGCCGGGTCGCTGCGGCGCTTCGGCTTCGAGAAGCTGCTGCCGTTCCAGCCGCACGTCTGGGCGGCGCTGAAGGCCGAGGCCGCGCCGGAGCCGGACGCCGGCGCGAAGGTGCCGGCCATTTTCGGTTCGGACGTGTCGCACCGCATGGTCGACTTTGCCGAACGCAATGCCGAGCGTGCCGGTGTTGCGCAGGCCGTGCAGTTCCGCGGCGGCGATGCGTTGCAGCGCATGCCGCCGGTCGAGTCGGGCGTGATCGTGCTGAACCCGCCCTATGGCGAGCGCATCGAGGTTGGCGGCATCGCGCGCGGCAGAAGCGGTGATGGCGTGCCCACCGCAGCACGCGGGCGCGAAGAGGCGCAAACCGAAGACGGCGGCGAGTTCTTCGTCCAACTCGCAAGCCACTGGAAGAAGAACTACGCCGGCTGGACCGCCTGGGTGCTCACGCCGGACCTGCAATTGCCCAAGCGCATGCGCCTGAAGGAATCGCGCCGCGTGCCGATGTGGAACGGGCCGATCGAGTGCCGGTTGTTCAAGTTCGACATGGTGGCCGGATCAGCGCGCACCCGGCCCTGATCCCGGCGCTCGCCGTTCATCCGTAGCGCTTGCGCGCCAGCGCTGCGCCCTCGGCCAGCGCCTGCAGCTTCTGCAGCGCCACTTCTCGATCCATCGGCGCCAGTCCGCAGTTGGTGCAGGGCAGGAGCCTTTGCTTCGGTACGTACTGCAGCGCCTGCCCGATGGTGTCGGCAATCTGCTCGGGTGTCTCGATGGTGTCGCTCGCCACGTCGATCACGCCGACCATCACGTCCTTGCCTTCGAGCAGGCTCATGAGGTGCGGTGGCACATGGGAGTGGAAGCACTCCAGGCTCACCTGGTCGATGCTGCTCTTCGCCAGCGCCGGGAACACCGCCTCGTACTGGCGCCATTCCTCGCCGAGCGTCGCCTTCCAGTCGACATTCGCCTTGATGCCGTAGCCATAGCAGATGTGGACGGCCGTGGTGCAGGTCAGTCCCTGCGCGGCGCGTTCCAGCGCCTGCACGCCCCAGTCTGCGGCGTCCTTCATGTAGACATTGAAGGCGGGCTCGTCGAACTGGATGATGTCCACGCCGTCGGCCTGCAGCGCGAGCGCCTCCTGGTTCAGCAGTTCGGCGAAGGCCATCGCCATCTTCACGCGATCGCCATAGAACTGGTCGGCCACGGTGTCGACGATGGTCATCGGGCCGGGCAGCGTGAACTTGATTTTGCGTGGGGTGTGGGCGCGCAGCAGCCGGGCTTCGGCCGCATGCACCCGGCCCTTGAGCCGCAGCGCCGACACCACCTGCGGCACCATCGCGTCATAGCGGTTGTCGCGGATGCCCATCTTCACCTTGTGCTCGAAGTCGATGCCCTCGACCTGTTCGAGAAAGCCGTGCACGAAATGCTGGCGCGACTGCTCGCCGTCGCCGATCACGTCGAGGCCTGCATCTTCCTGCGCCTTGATCCACAGCAGCGTGGCGTCGGCCTTGGCTTGCGCGAGTTCGGCGCCTTCCGATTTCCATTGCGGCCAGAGCTTTTGAGTTTCGGCCAGCCACGCCGGCTTGGGCAGGCTGCCCGCGATCGTCGAACTGAAGAGGGGTCGGGTGGTCATGTCGTAGTCTCCGAAAAATCAGGGCCAGATGAAGCAGGGCCAGAGCGTAGCGAACAAGCAGCCGACGCGCACCTGGGACAGAATGCACGCCCATCCCGAACCGAACACGCATCACCTCATGACCGATCTGTCCGCTTTCACCATCACGAAGAAATGGCCCGCCCAGCATCCGGACCGGCTCCAGCTCTATTCGCTGCCCACGCCCAACGGCGTCAAGGTGTCGATCATGCTGGAAGAGACGGGCCTGCCTTACGAGCCGCATCTGGTGAGCTTCGAAACGCACGACCAGATGTCGCCGGAGTTCCTCTCGCTCAATCCCAACAACAAGATTCCGGCCATCCTCGACCCCCACGGGCCGGGCGGCAAGCCGCTGGCGCTGTTCGAATCGGGCGCCATCCTGATCTACCTGGCCGACAAGACCGGCAAGCTCATCTCCCGGGACGCCGCGGGCCGCTACGAGACCATCCAGTGGCTCATGTTCCAGATGGGCGGCATCGGGCCGATGTTCGGCCAGCTCGGCTTCTTCAACAAGTTCGCCGGCAGGGACTACGAGGACAAGCGACCACGTGACCGCTACGTCGCCGAATCGAAGCGCCTGCTCAACGTGCTGGAGCAGCGCCTGAAGGGCCGCGCCTGGATCATGGGCGATGACTTCACCATCGCCGACATCGCGACCTTCCCGTGGGTGCGCAACCTGATCGGCTTCTATGAAGCGGGCGATCTGGTGGGCATCCAGGACTTTCCGAACGTGAATCGCGTGCTGGCGGCCTTCGTCAGCCGGCCCGCGGTGGTCACGGGCCTGGGCATTCCGCGCCGCGGTTGACTGCAGAGCGCGCGTCCCGCATGACCGTTGTCCTCGACACCAACATCGTCCTGGATCTGCTGGTGTTCGACGATCCCGAGCGTGCCCCGCTGGCCGCGGCGCTGGCGGTCGGTGAACTGCACTGGCTCGCCACCCGTGCGATGCGCGATGAACTCGCGCGCGTGCTGGACTATCCCCTGATCGCCGAGCGCCTCGCAGCCAAGGGGCGGGGCGCCGACGAGGTGCTCGCGGCCTTCGATGCACAGGCGAAGTTGCTCGACGGCGTGCCCGGCCGCGCATCCTGCATCTGCCGCGACCCCGATGACCAGATCTTTATCGACCTCGCGGTCGCGCACCGTGCCCGGCTCCTGAGCAAGGACCGCGCGGTGCTTTCAATGCGCAAGCGCCTGGCGGCGCTGGGCGTCACCGTGTCACGGGACTAGCCTCGACCTGGCATTGGCATTGGCGGCAGAGCTGGCGCAACTAGCTGCCGTACCAGCGCGCCAGCAGGCTCGCCACGGCACGCACGCGCTGCGTGTCGCGCCCCCAGCGCCGGCCGGAAGGCAGGTGCCGCAGCCAGCGCATGCGTCGCGCCGCGACGGCGAGGCGCTGGCGCACCTCGTCGCTGGCATCGGCCAGCATGCCGTGCCAGTGCGTGGCGGCCGCGTGCGGGGATGCCGCATCGACCAGCATCGCGGTGGAGTGCAGGTAGCTGAGCCAGTCGCGCGCCTGGCATTCGGCCAGCGGCAGCGTCTCGCCCGGGTCGTCCTCGAAGTCGATGTAGCCGATGGTGCCGTCCGGGCACTGGACCATGTTGCGGTCGAAGGCCTGGCTCAGATAGGCATCGCGCGCGTGCACAGTGGCGATCGCGGCGAGCCCTTCGCGCCAGACGCCGAGCAGCGCGGCCGGCCCCGCGGCGGCGGCCTGGTCGAGCCGCTCCTGCAGCACCACGGACGGGCGGCCGCTCTCGCCCAGGTCGGAAATCAGCAGGCCGTCGGGCTGCTGCGCCAGCACCGCGGGCACGCGCAGACCCGCAGTGCCCAGCGCCTTGAGTCGGCGCGCCTCGATCTCGATCGCGGCCTCGCCGCCCGGATTGGGCACCGGCGATAGCACGTCGAGCCGCAATGTGCCGGCGATCGCCGCTAGCAGGTGGTAGCGCAGCTTGCCGTGCCGCGGACCGGCCTTCTTGAGCCATACGCGCTCGTTGCCGAAACGGTGGCTTGCCACCTGCTTCGCTTGCTGTGGCAGCGTGATGCGCAGGAATTCCGCGTAGTCCTCGGGTTGCGGCGGCGGCGTGCCGGGCTCGAGCGGCGCCGGGGCCGAGGCCGTGCCCTTGCGCATCTGGACGCGGGTCGACCCGCCCCGTCTCACTGAATTCATGGGGACAGGGGCAGGGTTGCGCCCGGCGCGGGCGTGGTGTAACGCGCCGGAAACGGCGGAATCATCAGGGTAGAAATAGAGGGTCTCCGGGAGCCTTGCTGCATCATAGAGGGCTGTCTCCGCAATCCCATGACAACCCAAGCCGACACCCCGACCCCCGCCCAGCCCGACAACGCACCGCTCGGCCCCGACGATTTCGACGCCCTCGACCACGCCCTCGACGCCATGCGGGAGCATGACGAAGAGATCCCGCAATGGGAATTCTGCGAGGGCTTCATGGCTGCCCTGGTCTGTTCGCGCCGGCCGATCGAGCCTTCCGAATACTGGCCCGTGCTGCTGGGCGACGGCTTCGTGCCGGCCCGGCACATGGAATTTATCTGGCGCTGGAAGCGGCGCTGGCGCGAGATCGAGGTCGGCCTCGACGCCGACGTGCAGTCCCTGGACGACGAGCGCACCTGGCAACCCGAGGTGCTGGACACGCGCGGTGCGATTGCCGCGCTGCCGGACGAAGAGCGCGCCGGGATGGAGGGCGAGGCCATCCCGTCCTTCGCGCAGGTCTGGGCGCTGGGCTTCATGTTCGCGGTCGAGAACTGGCCGGACGATTGGGCGCCGCCGCGCGACAAGGAAGCCGCGCAGATGCTCGACGAGGCGCTCGACGCGATCGTGACCCTCACCGAGGACGACAAGGGCAAGCCCGTGCTCTCGATGTACACCGAGGACGGCCCGCCGAGCGTGAGCCAGGAGCGCGTCGATGATTTCGGCGCCGCGATCTGGGCGGTGTACGACCTGCGGCAACTCTGGCGCAGCATGGGCCCGCGTGTCGAAACCATCCGCAAGGAAGCGACGCCCGGCCGTAATGACCCGTGTCCCTGCGGCAGCGGAAAAAAGTATAAAAAGTGCCACGGTGCCGGCTGAAGCTCCGCTGAGCCGCGTGCCGGCCACGCTTTCGGCGCGCACCGCCTGGACCATGGTGCTGGCGCTGTGCACCGCGTTCGCGTTGAGCCAGGCCTACCGCACGGTCGGCGCCATCATGGCAAGCCAGTTGCAGGCCGAGTTCAAGCTGTCGGCGCAGGCGCTCGGAGTCTTCTCGGGCGCCTTTCATTTCGCCTTTGGCGCGATGCAGCTCTTCATGGGCATCGGCATCGACCTGCACGGCGTGCGCCGCACGGTGCTCACGGCCTTTCCCCTCGCCATCGTCGGTGCGGTGATCTCGGCCGTCTCGACGAACTACCTGGTGCTGGTGGGCGGACAGGTGCTGATCGGCGTCGGCTGCGCGCCGGCCTTCCTGGTCTGCACGGTGTTCATCGCGCGGCACTTCCCGGCGGCGCGCTTCGCATCGGTGTCAGGGCTGGTGCTCGGCATCGGCGGTCTCGGCATGCTGCTCACCGGCACGCCGCTCGCATGGCTGGTGCAGGAGCGCTCATGGCGCATGGGCTTCGTTGTGCTGGCCATGGCTTCCGCGCTGGCGTGGCTGTCGATCCTCTGGTGGGTGCGCGAGCCGGCGCGGCAGGGGACGCAGCCTCGCGAGTCGGTTCTGGGCGCTTTGCGGCAGTTCGGTTCGCTCTTCGCCATGCCGCACACGCTCGGGATCATGGTGCTCGGTGCCGTGACCTACGCCGCCTTCATTTCCCTGCGCGGCCTTTGGCTCGGGCCCTTGCTGATGGAGCGGCAGGGCTATTCGCTGGTGCAGAGTGGCAATGTGGCACTGATCGTTTCGGTGATCTCTCTCTTCGGGTCACCACTCTTCGGTCGGCTGGACCGCGACGGGCCGGTGCGGCGCCGGCGCATCGTGGCCTGCAGCCTCGCGTATGCGGCCCTGTTCCTCGCCATCGCCTTTGGCACCTCGGCGTGGATCGACGTGGGCGGAACCATCCTGATCGGGTTGCTCTCGGGATTCATCGTCTGGCAGTACGCCGATGTGCGGGTCGCATACCCGGCGGCCATCACCGGGCGTGCGATGGCGGTCTTCACGATGGCGATGTTCCTCGGTGTCGCGTTGATGCAATGGATCACCGGTGTGGCGGCTTCGGTCGCCATCGCGCATGGCGTGGAGACGTACAGCGCAGTGCTCGCGACCATTGCCGTGCTGCTGGTCGTCGCGACGATCGCATTCGCCCGCCTTCCGACGCCGCGCCCGTAGACCTCACCACCAGCGCCGGCGGTCGAACTCCAGGTCGTCGCCGACGTTGTAGTGATCCACCCGGCCCGTCGGATCGACGTAGATGTACAGGAAGCGGCGGTTGTTGATCTGCAGATACCGCCATGACCAGACGGTGCCGTTGAACGAGGTCACACGTGTCTGCTGGTACGGCGGGCCATAAGTGAAAAGCACGTCCTCCACGCGCCATTCGCCGGGCTTGATGGTGCTGGCGAACAAGCCTTCGTTGAGTTCCTGCCGCACCGAATAGACACGGCCTGCACTGTCGAGATCCACGTTGCTCACCTGGAAGCCGGCCGGCCCGCGCGAGTACTGCATGCGTTCGCCGGTGGGTGTGCGATAGATCGCAGTCGGTGTGCCCAGCTGCTGCAGGACCTGGTCGCGACCCGTTCCCGGCTGCACGCGCGACGGATCGCTCGCGCAGGCCGTCAGCAGCGCGCACCCCAGCGCGAGGGTCCATAGCATCTTCGTCGGAGTGGCGGAGGGATGTTGCATGATGGTCTCACTGTGCGAGGTCGCGCGCGCGTCGACTGTCGGACGAGTGGCTTCCCTGCTGTCGGAAGTCGGTAGAGTCGCGAAGTTCCTGTTCTCAGCCTTGCTGCAATGCCCTTTCCGATGCACCGATTCGCCCCTCTTTCCATTTTGATCCTCGTGACGCTGGTCGCCGGATGTGCGTCGCGGTCCGCTCCCCGCGTGACCTGGCTCGGCGATGGCGTGTTCAAGTCGCCCACGGCGCAGGAGGCGGAAGCCTACTGCCGCAATTTCGGCGCTCCGATGCGCTTCCTGGGCCCGAAGGCACCGGGCGTCCCGACGGGAGAAGTCACCTATCGCTGCGACTGACGCCCTTCACGGTTGCTGACGTTTGGCAACCAACTTCACAGGACCAATGTCTGCCGCTTCGGAGGGACGCACGTTGTGTAGGGCATCGGGCGGCCTTCGCCGCCTCCGGAGTCTCAGTGAATTTCAATTCCTTCTCGAGGTGGGCTGCCGCCACCGCCGTTGCGACGGGCGCGCTTTTCGCCGCCGCGTCGGCGAATGCCGAGGTGAACTGGTCTGTCGGCATCAACGTCCCGGGTGTGGCCGTCGGTGTTGCCGAACCGGCCCCCGTGTATTACGAGCCCGCTCCCGTATATTCGCGTCCCGCTCCGATCTACTACCAGCCTGAGCCTCCGGTGTACTACCAGCGCCCGCCCCCGCCGGCCTACTATGCGCCCGCTCCCGTGTACTACGGCCCACCGGTGCCGTACTACGAGAGACGAGGCGAGCGTTGGCGCCATCGGCATCACCACGGTCGTGACGGGGAAGGTCGGGGCGATCGGGACTGAGCCTGGCTCGGCGATGAGCACCGCAGTGAAAGCCTTCTTCTTGGCTAAGTGGCGGTATGCGACGCTGATTTCGTGAAATTGTTGCGCCCCGACCTGCTGGGTCTGGTGCGCGAACGGGAATCGTCTGATTGGCCACGTTACGTGCGCTTTCTAGACTGGGCCTTGCGATTGCGGACAACTGCCTTAGTGCTTGTCGTCGGTTCGCTGCCGGACGGGAGACACCACGCGTTCGTCGACTCCTTGTCGGCTTATGCGTCGCCCTGAAGGGCGCCCTTCCTTTGAGATTCCCACATGACCGCATCCATCCCCATAATTTCTGCAACGCCGGCGTTCACCGACGCATATGAGCGTGAACTGGCCAACGACATCATCTACAACCTTGGCCGCGACGAGCCGTCGGTCCTGCTGTCGGCGTTCCGGTCGATTGCAAATTGCACCGCCCGACTCTTGCGCCTGCTCCCTGTCACCGGGCTGGCCGGAGGTGCTGTCAAGGCCACATCCAATTCGTCTATTCCCGACGCTTTCACGGAGACTCAGGCTCGCCTGATCCTCGCGCTGGTAAAGCTCAAGGCCACGCATAGCTCCACCATTGAGCAGTTGGTGGAGGTCTTTACGCCCACGCGATTTACCCGGGCCCAAGCCGCTCGCGTCCTTGAGATCCTGGCCCTCGACACGGACTATGGCAGGGCGACACTGGCGGATGCCATGCAACCGTGTGAACTGCGTCAGAGCCTGCGCGCGCAGGGAAATCTTTGAACCACTGCGGTCGGTCGTCAATGTTCGCGATCGGCTAATCCGCGCGCAGCGCGCTCGTGCCTCCTGGTTGGTCCTGAAGGCGCGAAGACGCTATAAGGTGATGGTCGGCGGGTAGCTCAAGATCGCCCGGGGCTAGGCGGCGAGGCTTTTGACGCGTCCAGGACCAGCATGAATATTCCCTCCAGCATTGCCACGTTCTGGGACGGCTTCTGCGCCGAGGCCGGCGAAGACCGTTCCGATCGGTTCTTCGAGGCCTTTCACTTCGATGACAACGAACGCGATGCCAACGCACTCGCGGACTTGGTGTTCGGAGGCGCCAAGCGGGCAACCGCCAGCCTTGTTTGGACTTTCGAGCAGGCAGGCGGCTCGCTGCCCCGGCCCGGCGCCCTCAGTGTCGTCACGTACTGGAATGGAAGACCGGCGTGTGTCATCGAGACGCTGGCAATCGAGATCCTGCCATTCGAGCAAGTCAGCGCCGAGTTCGCCGCCATCGAGGGCGAAGGCGATGGGTCCTTGGAATACTGGCGCCGCGTTCACTGGTCCTACTTTGGCCGCGAGTGCGCACGCGTCGGCCGAGAACCCAGTAAGGCCATGCCGATCGCGTGCGAGCGCTTCAGCGTCATTTACAGAGCCAAGGCCTGAAGCGCGTCTGTCTCTGGATTCGGCCCGAAGCCTGAGGGACAATTTCCATCACGCCACGACAAGGAGTCGCACCCATGGCCGCATCGCCGGACGTCAGCGTTCGACCACCGAAGCAACTTCTCGCGCAGCACGTCGAGTTTGGCAACGCAGGCGAGGTGGACACCCACGGCACCGGCTGGTTCGTCGGATTCAGCGACTGGACCCAGGGAGGGACAAGCGGTCTTCGCCATGTTCCGACCAATGAAACTTCCGCTGGCCTGTGCGTCAAGTGGTTCTCACACCCTGCTGGGAATCCGGACGGCGAGTCCAAGCCGCTGAGCGACGGCCGCACGATGTCCGTGCTGGTGAGTCCGGCCAGCGAGTTCAGGATCGAGTTCTCGTTCGCTGCGGACTTCGCGCCGGAAGCGACACTGGTCCATACCTTGCGCCGTCATGGTGACTTCGTCATCTGGGGCCCGGGCCTGTACCACCGTGCATTTGGCGTCCGGCCGGCATCGATCCTGACGGTGCGCTGGTCGCCTTCGAAATAGACGGGAACGCGTCTCTCAGATCTTGAAAGCCCTCTGCACGTCCGTCCGCACCAGGTCCGCATAGTCGCGGTGCTTGCGAATCCAGCCCGCAATGAACTGGCAGACAGGGATCACGTGCTTGCCGTCCGCACGCGCCTCGTCGAGCACGTGCCGGGCGATGGCCGACCCGACTCCCTTGCCTTCGTGCGCGGGCATGACTTCAGTGTGGGTGAACATGATGGCTTCGCTCAGCAGGTTGTATTCGCAGTAGCCCGCGAGTTCGCCGCCGATGGTGGCTTCGTAGCGATGAAGGTCGGGCTTGTTGGTGATCGTGATGTCGGTCATGCGATGGTCGTGTGGTTGGATCAGGATGTGCGTGCCAGAAAGGTCGCCAGGTTCGCCGCCGCGGTGGCGCGCACCTTATTCTTCATCATGGGCGACCAGCCGAGCAGCAGGCCCGGCGTGCCGAGCGCCTGCCGCGACCAGCGCCAGAAATCGAAGCGGTCGCGTTGCGTGGCGATGAGCCCCTCGGGCGTGAAAGTGAAATGCGAGTCGATCGAGTTGTCGACGATGCGCCCGGTCGCGCTGAAGAGGTAGTGCGCATCCCAGTGCGCCCGGCCGGTGCGGGCATCGGCCTGCACGTCGCGGTAGCTCAGCTTCCAGACCGCGGCGCCCTTGGCCTGGGTAGCGCTGCAGAGCATCTTCCACATGCCGCCGATCTCGCGTGCGCCGCGCAGCGAGAAGGCCTCGTCGTCGAAGGTCGCGTCCGGCGCGTAGCAGGCCGCCATGGTGTCGGCGTCAAGCTTCGCGAAGGCGTCGTAGAAACGGCGGAGGGTCTGTTCGTTGCTCATGGATTCCTTCGTGCCCTGCGGCGGGTGCGGGCATCGTAGCCGAGCATTTCCCGGCTCAAGCCTTGACGAGGTCGACCAGCGTCTGCAGTGCGTACCGGACTGTGGCTGTGCGCACGGCAGCACGGTCGCCATCGAAGCGACGGCGCTCGGTGCGCACATGCCCTCCCACCGACCAGCCGAACCACACCGTGCCGACCGGCTTGTCGCGCGAGCCGCCCGTGGGGCCGGCGACGCCGGTGACGGCCACAGCGACCTGCGCCCTGGAGCGTGCAACCGCGCCTTCCGCCATGGCGCGTGCCACCTCTTCGCTGACCGCGCCGTGGGCCGTGATTAGCGTCGCATCGACGCCGAGCAATTCTGTCTTGGCCTCGTTCGAGTAGGTGACGAAGCCACGCTCGAACCAGTTGCTGGAGCCTGAGAGATCGGTGCAGGCGCCCGCGATCAGCCCGCCGGTGCAGCTCTCGGCGGTCGCCATCATTCGCCCCTGCTGCTGCAGCGCGTCGGCGAGCAGGTTCACCAGCGCGGGGATGTCGTGTCCGGAAAATGATTCGTTCATCGTCTTCCTCACCATGCGCGCCATGCGGCGATCACCAGCAGCGTGCAGAACGCCGCGACCAGGTCGTCGAACAGGATGCCGAAGCCCGCCGCACGCCATCGCGTGGCCTCGCTCCCGGAATCGCGCTGTTTGAACAAGCGGTCGGCCCAGCCCACCGGCCCCGGCTTGGCGGCATCGAAGAACCGGAACAGCGCGAAGGCGAAGATCTGCGCCAGCAGCCCGCCCGGCATCACGAGCCACAGCACGATCCAGAACGCGACCACCTCGTCCCAGACGATGCTGCCCGGATCGGCGACGTTCATGTGGCGCGCCGTCACGGTGCACGCCCACCAGCCGACCGGCAGGGACACCAGGATCACCCAGCCGATCGTTGCCGTCGAAAGCCAACGCTGCATGAGCAGGAAGGCGACCCAGCTCCACAACGTGCCCACGGTGCCGGGCGCGTAGCGCGGGAGGCCCGAGCCGAAACCCAGCGCGATGAGGTGCGCCGGATGCGCGAAAAGGAAGCGCACCGTCGGGCGGCGCGGGGGCGGGCTCGGCATGGCGCCGGAAGGGGGAGCGGATTGCATGACGCGACAGTGTCGCGCATCCGCGGCCGCCCCTGCCGGTGGCCGGTGATCACGCGCTGGCGTGCTCCCTCGATTCTGCGAGGCCAGCCCGCTCGCGCGGCGTCTGGCCGCGCAACCGGGCCACGAGACCGGCCACGTCCGAAGGAAGACGATCGCCACGCCAGGCCACATGCTGGTCGGCACGGCACAGCACCATGCGGTGCCGGTACGCGGGAGGTACTTCCGGCGCGTCGACATCGAGTATGACGAGCGGCATGCCGGAGGATTCCGCAGCCTGTTCCAGCGCAGAGGTGTCCGTTCGGCGATCGAAGCGAAGCAGTGTGTAGCCGGGGCCGAAGGCGTCGTAGAGCGAGCGGCCGTCCGGCAGCCAGAAGTGCGGAGCGCGGCAGCCCGGGACCGTGGAGGGCGTGAAGTCGCCCATCGAATACGGTGGCGGCGCCTCGCCGTCGGCCGAAATGATCGGCGAGTCGGTGTAGAAGTAACCGAAGTTGAGTCCGGCGCAGCAGAACTGCTGCACGTTGAGCTCGTAGGCCTCTCGGCCGACCTCGGCACGCAGCGCGTCGCCCTCGTCGCCGGCGGCTTCGATATCGGCCGGCACGGCGCGCCGCGCGCGGATCATCTTCTGCGCATGGTCCATCGCGAACTGCGATACCTGTTCGGTGATCGGCTGCCGCTCGGCCTCGTAGGCGTCGAGGATGCCCTCTGCGGCCCAGCCCTGCAGGCAGGCCGCGAGCAGCCACGAGAGGTTGATGGCATCCGCGATCCCCGCGTTCATTCCGTACCCGGCATACGGAACCCAGAGGTGCGCGGCATCGCCGGCGAGGAACACCCGGCCATCGCGGAAGCGGTTTGCCACGAGCCGGCGACCGACCCAGTCTTCCTTGCTGATGACGTCGTAGCGGAAATCGTCCCCGACGCCCAGGATCTCGCGGATCGAGCGGTCACGGTCGACCGAGTCGAACTCGGGTTCTTCCGCGTTCAGGTGGTTGTGCACCAGCCAGGTCTCGTGGCCGTCGATGGCGAACATCGTGCCGCAGCGGCGCGGATTCACCGAGTAGTACGACCACGCCGGCTTTCCCGGGATCATCTCCCGCAACCCGGGTGCGCGGATATAGGTCGATTGCACGCGCTGGATGACGGCCGTGCCTTCCAGCTTCGCACCCATCTGCTTGCGCACGCCTGAACTCCCGCCGTCGCAGCCCACCATGAAGCGGCAGCGGATGGTGCGCGTGGTGCCTGCATCGAGATCGGCAGCGGTCGCGACCACGCCTTCATCGTCCTGGGTGAACGCCGTGACCTGCGTGCGATTGAGCAGCGTCACGCCCGGAAGTGCAGCGGCGTGCTGCAGCAGGATCGGCTCCAGGAAGATCTGGTTGATGCGGTGCGGCGGCTCCGGCGTGGGCCACCACGCGTCGGGCCCTTCGGTCTCGCTATAGCGGTCGCGGCGGCAGGGGATCGGGATGCGCGTGAGTTCGATACCCGTCACGCTCGTGCGGAAGACCACATCGTTGGGGTAGTCGGCCGGCAGCCCCGCATCGCGCAGCTTTTGCGCGACGCCCAGCCGGCGGAACTGCTCCATCGTGCGTGCGGACACATGGTTGCACTTCACGTTGGGCGGCTCCGCGTAGCGGCGGATCTCGGCGATAACCACTTTCACGCCGCGCGAGGCCAGGTCCATCGCGAGCGTCAGGCCCACGGGACCGGCGCCGACGACGAGCACGTCGGCTTGGAGTTCTTCGTTGTTCATGCTGCTTCTCAGTCGAGTTTGATGCCGGCCGTCTTGATGACCTGGGCCCACTTCCGGGTCTCTGCGCGGATGTAGTCATCGAAGGCCTTGGGCGTGCCCGGCGCGGGTTCCACGCCGAGGTTGCGCATGGCCGCCTTCACTTGTTCGTCGTTGAGTGCGGCGACGATCTCGGCATTCAGCCGCGCAATGATTGGCGCGGGAGTGTCGGCCGGCGCGACCACGCCGAACCAGCCGGTGGAGTCGTAGCCCGGCAGGCCGGATTCGGCCACGGTCGGCACGTCGGGCAGCATCGGCAGGCGTTGCGGGCTGGTCACGGCATAGGCGACCAGCTTTCCGGCCTTGATCTGCTGCAGTGCGGAAGGCAGGTCGACCACGGCCAGGGGAATCTGGCCGGCCATGGCGTCGAGTGCCGCGGGGCCCGAGCCGCGATACGGCACCTCGACCAGCTTCACGTCGGCCATCTGGCCGAACAGCGCGGCCGATAGATGCATGGCCGTCCCGTTGCCGCCGTGCCCGATCGACAGCTTGCCCGGCTGGGCGCGCGCCAGCGCGATCAGTTCGCGTTGCGTCTTCGCCGCGAGCGAGGGGTGGCCCACGATCACGAACGGAATGGCGGCCAGCATGGCAACCGGCCGGAAGTCCTTCAGCGGATCGAAGGGCATGTTGGGATAGAGGCTCACATTGGCCGACAGGGCGCCGGCCGCACCGACGCCGAGCGTGTAACCGTCTCCCGGCGCCTTTGCCACTGCCGACAGCCCGACGTTGCCGCCCGCGCCGGGCCGGTTGTCGACGACGACCGCCTGTCCGAGCTTGTCGTTGAGCCTGGGCACCAGCATGCGCACCACCGCGTCGGCGCTTCCGCCGGGCGGGAAGGTCACGATCATGCGGATCGGCTTGTTGGGAAAGTCCGCCCCGGGGGCCTGACTGTGCGCGGGGCCTGCGAGCAGCGAGCAGGTCGCGGCGAGCAGCGCCATGGCGCGGGCGAAGTTCTTCATCTCGGTTCCTTGTGCGTGTCTCGAGCGGACATTGGACGGCACGCATATTCATTCGTAAATCAATAAATTCAGAATGAAATATCATCTTTGCTGATGAATCAGAAGTTCTCCCCCACCATCAGGCAGTTGCGCGCCTTCCTTGCCGTGCACCAGCTGCGAAAGCTCAGCGCTGCCGCCGAGAAGCTGTTCGTCACGCAATCCGCCGTGAGCATGCTGATCCGCCAGCTCGAGGAGGGGCTCGGTGCACGGCTCTTCGATCGGACGACGCGCTCGCTGCAGCCCACGGCAGCGGCGGAAGAGATGCTCGCCACTGCGGAGCGCATCCTGCGCGACGTCGATTCGTTGAGTGCGGGGTTTCGCGAACTGTCCGAACTGCAGCGCGGCCGGATCTGCCTCGCCATCACGCCGACGCTGGCCTCGTTCCTGATGCCGGACGCGATCCGGAATTTCAGCCGCGCGCATCCGCAGGTGCGCGTCGTCGTGGACGACTGCGCGCCCGACCAGTTCGTCTCGCGCATCATCGGCGAGCATGTGGATTTCGGGATCGGCACGCCTGAGCGGCCCGGTGCCGAGGTCGAGACCCAGACCTTGCTGCGTGATCACCTGAGCCTGGTCTGCACGCGCGAACATCCGCTGGCGGCCGCGAAGAAAGCGGTGCGCTGGGCCGACCTGGGCGGCCATCCCTTGATCACCGTGCGCCCGGGCTATGGCATCCGGCCGCTGATCGACGGCACGGCCGCCGGCGCCGGCGTGGTGCTCAACGTGGTCAACGAAGTGTCGTTCCTGTCGACCGCCATCTGGATGACGGCCAGCGGCATGGGTGCTTCGATCATGCCCTCGGCCTTTGCGAAAGCAGTACGCGATCCTGCGCTGGTGATCCGTCCGATCACCGCACCGCGCGTATCGCGCGATATTTCGATCGTCACCAAGCGCGGGCGATCGTTGTCAGCCGCGAGCCGCAGCTTCATCGACGCGCTGCGCCGGGAGTTGAAGGCAGGGCTGAAGGAGGGGTGAGTGCGCGGATCTGCGCTCAGGCCGGCTGGAAGTGCTGCTCGATGCGTTGCGCCACGGCCTTGGGGTTGCTGCGCAGGGCGTCGGTGGCGCAGGCACCGAGGAACATGCCTTCGAAGTTGATCTCGACGCGCGGAAAGTAGTGGTCCAGCGAAGCTCCCGCGTCGAAGAGGCATTGCTCCAGCGAAGCAAACGTGCAGCCCGTGTCCTGCGCATCGGCGCCCTTGGCGTTGATGCGGTAGACGTAGGCATCCGTTGCGATGCGCTGGATTTCGATCAGGGGCTTCATTCGGCGCGTGGAGGAGAGGAATTCGTCGAGAAAGAGCTTCGGTGATTGAATGGTCGCGCCAAGCGCCCGGCGGGTAAATAGTCCATTTGGACCGAGCGGACTTCGCGCAGAATATTTGCCTGATGCTCCCCGCCCGAATTCTCCTCGTCGACGACCACGCCCTGTTCCGTTGCGGGCTCCGCATGGTGCTCAGTTCCGGCATTCCCGACCTGGAAGTGGCTGAGGCGGCATCGCTGGAAGAAGCCATGCGCTGCACCATGGCCGACCCGGCCCTGGTGTTGCTGGATGTCCAGCTCCATGGGCTCAACGGCCTCGAAGGCATCGCGCTGGTCAAGCGCAAGTGGCCGGCCGCCGTGGTGGTCATCCTGTCGTCCGACGCCGGTCCGCAGAACGTGCGGATGGCGCAGGAGCGCGGTGCCGCGGCCTTCGTCTCCAAGGCCGACTCGGCGGACAACATCCTCGCGGTCATCGAGCAGCTGCGTCACGGGCTGCCCATCCTGTCGCCGGCTCATGCGTCGGCGCCGGTCGGCGGCGGCGATGCGTCACGTCAGCTCCTCACACCGCGCCAGTTCGAGGTGCTCGACCTGCTGTGCCAGGGCCTTCCGAACAAGGTGATCGGCCGCCGGCTCAATCTGTCGGAGAACACGGTGCGCGGCCACGTGCAGGCCGTACTCGCCGCGCTGCAGGTGTCGAGCCGCTCGGAAGCCGGCTTCGCCGCACGCCGCAGGGGTCTCGTCAGCTGATGAAGAACCCATTGCGCCTGGCCGACGGGCGCACGCTTGTCGAGCAATTGCGGCTGCAACTCGGCAACGTCGGAAGCTCGGTGATTCCGACCATCCTGGTCGCGCTGATTCTGGTGTGGGTGCTGTCCAACGAACACAACGCCCTGGCGCTGCGCTCGTGGGCCGGCGCGGTGATCCTGATGAAGCTCTACCTGGCGCGGGAGGCGCGACGCATCCTGTCGTCGGAGATCTCCTTCGATCGCGCACCTGCTCTCGTGTGGCGCCAGATCGTGCTGAACTCCATCGACGCCGCCATCTGGGGCGCGCTCGCATGGGTCACGCTGGGCACGACCACCGTCGCCGGCAGCATCCTCGTCGTGGCCGTGCTGGCGGGCGTGGCCGGGAGTTCCATGTCCTCGCTGGCGCCGGTGTTGCCGGTGTTCATTGCGTTCGGCGCGGTCGAACTGGTCGTGGTGGCGACCAAGCTGTGGACCCTCGGCGACCCGGCCTACAACGCGCTGGGCGTCGCCGGCGCCCTGTACGTCGTCACCTTGCTCGGGCAGGCACGCAACAGCGCGCGGGCGGCGCGCGCGGCCATCGACCTGCGCTTCGAGAACATCGAGCTGATCGAGCGCCTGCGCGTGGAGACCGAGCATGCGCAAGCCGCGCACCAGAAGGCCGACGAAGCCAACCTCGCCAAGTCCAAGTTCCTCGCCGCCGCCAGCCATGACCTGCGCCAGCCGATCCATGCACAGGGGCTCTTTCTGGAGGTGCTGGCGCGCAGCAAGCTCACTGCCGCGCAGTACGACGCGCTGGCCAATGCGCGGGCCACCTGGCAGGCCTCCGCCGAGATGCTCGACACGCTGCTGGACTTCTCGCGCATCGAGGCGGGCGTGGTCGAGCCGCAGATGCAGGACTTTCATCTGCAGCCGCTGCTCAACAAGATCGAGAACGAGTTGGCGCCACAAGCCGACGCCAAGGGCATCGTCTACCGTTCGCGCGAAACGCACGTCGCGGTGCGCTCCGACCCGGCGCTGGTGGCGCTGGTCTTGCGCAACCTGGTCTCGAACGCCATCCGCTACACCGAGAACGGCGGCGTGCTGGTGGCCTGTCGCGCGCGCGGCGACGAGGTTCAGCTCGAAGTGTGGGACACGGGCATCGGCATCGAGCCCGCCCAGCACGAGCACATCTTTCGCGAGTTCCATCAACTCGGCAATGCGGAGCGCGATCGCCGCAAGGGCCTTGGCCTTGGCCTGGCGATTGCGCAGGGCCTGGCGCGTGCGCTGGGGCATGAACTGACGCTGGTCTCGCAACCGAGACGCGGCAGCGTCTTCAGGCTGAGCTTGCCCTTGGCGCAGATGGGCGTCGCGACCGGTGGCTTCGAAGCCGCGCCGGGGCGTGCCCGGGTCTTCGACGTGCGCGTGCTGGTCATCGACGACGACGAGGCCGTGCGCGCCGGCATGCGCCAGTTGCTCAGCGCCTGGGGCTGCGAGTGCGACGTGGCCGATTCCATCGAGGAGGCGCAGGCGCTGGCGCGCGCCCATCCGCCGGGGCTGGTGATCAGCGACTACCGGCTGCGTGAACTGCGCACGGGCGCGGAAGCGATCGCCGCATTGCGCGCGGAATTCGGCGAGAAGCTGCCTGCGCTGCTGATCACGGGGGATACGGCGCCGCAGCGATTGCGCGAAGCGCGGGCGACCGGCGTGCCGCTGCTGCACAAGCCGGTGTCGCCCAACCAGCTTTATCACGGGCTCATGTGCGTGCTGAACGAGGTCGAGATCGATTCGTCGTTCGCGCTGCTGGAAGCGGCAGCGGCTCCGGCGAACTAGCGTCAGGCGAAGTGATCGAAGGATGCGAAGCGCTGCACCACCGGTGCGCCTTGCGCGTCCACGATGCGCAGACCCGCTTCCATCTCGATCCGGCCAATACGTGTCACTGGGGTGTTTGCCGCATGGCCGGCCTGCTCCACGGCTTTGCGCGCTGACTCGGGCGCCGTGAAGGCCAACTCGTAGTCGTCCCCGCCTGCCAGTGCGCAGGCGCGTCGGGCTTCGCGGTCCAGACCCGCCGATGCGCCAGTCGCGTGGGCCACCAGCGCCAGCCGATCCGCGGCCGCATCGGCATCGAGCCGCCCACCGACACCGCTCGCGCGCAGCACATGCTCCAGGTCGCCCACCAGCCCATCGCTGATGTCGACCGCCGCCGATGCAATGCCGCGCAGAGCCAGCCCCAATGCGACGCGCGGCGTGGGCTGCTCCATCCGTGCCCGCGCCAATTCGAAGAGTTCGGCGGGCAGAGAGAGGGTGCCGCGAAAGACTTCGAGTGCCAGACGCGCATCGCCCAGCGTGCCGCTGACCCAGACATCGTCATCCGCCTTGGCGCCAGAGCGCAGCAAGGCACCTCCGGCCGGCACTTCCCCGAACACCGTGATGCAGATGTTGAGCGGGCCGCGCGTGGTATCGCCGCCGACCAGTTCGCAGCCATGCGCGTCGGCGAGCGCGAAGAGCCCGCGCGAGAAGCCTTCGAGCCAGGCCTCGTCCTTCGTGGGCAGGGACAGCGCCAGCGTGAACGCCAGCGGCTTCGCCCCGCAGGCGGCGAGGTCGCTGAGATTCACTGCCAGCGCCTTGTGCCCGAGCTTCGCGGGGTCGACGGTGGAGAGAAAGTGCCGCCCCTCGACCAGCATGTCCGACGACACCGCGAGTTGCATGCCCGGCGCCGGCGCAAGCAACGCGCAGTCATCGCCCACGCCCAGGGGCGCGCGCTTGGCGGGGCGCGTGAAGTAACGCGCGATCAGGTCGAATTCGCCGGCGACGCTCATGCTGTCCTCACACGTCCGGGCTGCGGAAGCGCAACGCCGCCTGCCGCACCACTTCGGCCAGCAGGCGCTCCTTGCCTTGCTTTTCGCGCAGCCAGCGCGCGTCGTTGCGATTGGCCTCGACGCTGGTGCGCAGCTCGCCGAGCGCCTGCGTGGCGTTGAGCGCCTCGCTGTGCCATTCGAGCTGCGTCATCGTCATGAGAATGTGGTCGCGCAGCGGCATGTGCTCGCCACTCGCCGGGTCGACGTACAGCGCGTCCAGCCCGAAGCGACAGGCCTGGAATCGGTTGTAGGTGTAGACGAGGTAGTCGTCCTCCGTCGGCGTGAAAGGCTGCTCCTGCAGGAACCAGGCCGCCAGCGACTGCACGTAGCCGGCCAGCGCGGCGGCGCGTTCGACGGTGAGGGGCGTGTCGAACACACGGATCTCGATGGTGCCGAACTCGGGCTTGGGCCGGATGTCCCAGTAGAAGTCCTTCATGCTGCGCACGACGCCCGTGCGGGTCATGCGCATGAAGTAATTCTCGAACTCCTTCCACGACAAGGTGAAAGGCGCGCGGCCCGACAGCGGAAACGCGAACACCGAATTGAGCCGCGCCGAATCGAACTGGGTGTCCTGCCCCTGCACGAAGGGCGAAGACGCCGACAGCGCGATGAAGTGCGGGATGTAGCGCGACATGCGATGCAGCATCAGCAACGCCGCGTCGGCGTCGGGGCAGCCGATGTGCACGTGCTGCCCGAAGATGGTGAACTGCTTCGACAGGTAGCCGTAGAGTTCCGACAATTCGCGAAAGCGCGGCTTGTCGTAGATGCGCCGCTCGTGCCATTGCTGGAAGGCATGCGTGCCGCCGCCGACCACCGCGATGTTGAGTTTGTCGGCGTTCTTCACCAGCGCATCGCGGATCGGCGTGAGCTGCTCGATCACGTCCTGCGCGGAGTGGCACACGTCGGTCGAGATCTCGATCATGCTCGAGGTCATCTCGGGCACCACGCTGCCGGGCAGGGGTGTTTGCGCCATCAGCCGCAGCATGTCCTCGGCATAGGGCGCGAGGTCGTAGTCGTGGGTGTTGACCAGTTGCAGCTCCAGCTCGACGCCGAGCGAAAGCGCGACGGACTTGTTGAAGCGTTCCAGCGGCACGATGCGGCTCGCCGGCGTCGAAGGCGAGCCGTCCGCTTGCAGGTCCAATGGGCGTGTGCTCATCGTTGCGTGTCCTCCACCGTGCGGAATGCCTCGGGCATCCAGGGTCTGGAACTCTCGCCGGCGCCGTGGATGGCGACGGTCGCGATCACCGCGCCGAGCACTTCCATCAGCAGGATGGCGGGCAGGGCGATCTGCGTGATCATCGCACCCAGCAGTGGCGATGCGGTGACGAAGGCGGACGTGATCAGCATCGCGATCGACGACAGCGGCGACATCGCGCAGCCGACCCAGAAGGCCTGCTTCCAGCTGGCGCCGCTGCCCGGATTGGCGATGGCGACACCGGCCACCTTGGCGAAGGCGCGCACGCCGATGACGGTCAGCACCACACTGGCGACCGGCAGGCTCCAGTCGGCCTGCGCGGCCACGACCGAGACCAGCACGAACATCAGCATCGTCAGCAGCGAAGCCGCGGTGCCGAGCTGACGCGGCCAGGCCCAGGGCTTGGGATTCAGCGCCTTGAGCAGCACACCGCCGATCAGCGCCGCGAGCGGTGCCGAGCCGCCGAAGTGCGCCGCCAGCGCGGCGCCGGCGGCAATGATGGCCAGCAGCAGGATGGAGGTGTTCTCGCTGGTCGGGCTCATCACGCGCAATGCCGAGCGCAGCGACAGCGCCATCAGCGCGCCCACCACGAAAGACATGCCGAGCACCACGGCCACGGGGTATAGCTTGTCGAGCACGCCCAGGGGCGCGCGCTCGATCAGCCCCGCCTGCGCGTAGCCCAGCGCGAGCGCATAGAAGGTGTTGAGCGTCGCCAGCGTCATCGCGCGCTCGGTCACCGGGCCAGAGGCGCGCGTGTCGATCACGACGCGACTCAGCACGGCGGGCGAGGCGACGATCGCCATCAGCGCGATCGGGTTGGCCACTGGATCCGGGATGCCGAGCCAGTGCAGCGCCCAGAACACGCTGAAGTAGGTGAGGGTGGCTTCGAGCAGGCTTTGCACCAGCACCATCGGGTTGTGGCGGAACCAGCGCAATGGCAGCCGGCCGCCCGACTCGAAGAGCACGATCGCCACGCCCAGTTCGACCAGGAAGAGGCTGATGCCTTGCAACGGCCAGATCGCGCCCTCGAAGCCGGCGAAGCCGACCACGGTGCCGACGATCGAATAGCCGACCACCTTGGGCAGTCCCATGTAGCGCCGCACCAGATGGCCGGAAGCAGCAGCGGCCGCCAGCAGCAGCGACCACAGCACGGTCGGCAATCCCGCCGAGGGTCTTACCCACTCGGACCAGAAGCCCAGCAGATCATTGGGAAAGAAGGATGTCATCAGGCAACAGATTCGAACAAGTTGGCGCCCGGCCAATCTTCCAGAGCGCGCAAGGCGTTCATGGGTCGAGAGAAGAAAGCGGGCTCAGTGCAGCACGCGCGAGGAGGGCGCGCCTCCCGCGTCGGCTTCCAGCACGAACATGGCAATCGGAACGTCGAAGCGTTCGCCATGTTCGGTCACGATGAAGAAACTCCCGTGCATGGTACCGCTGGGCGCCTGGAGGCGACAGCCGCTGGTATAGCGGAACGATTCGCCCGGCGCCAGCAGCGGCTGCTGTCCGATCACGCCGAGGCCCTTGACCTCCTGCGTGTGCCCGGAGGCATCGTTGATGATCCAGTGCCGGGCGATCAGTTGCGCCGCCACCTGGCCGATGTTGGTGACGGTCACCGCGTAGGCAAAGGTATAGACGTGGTCTTCGGCGGAAGACTGGTCAGGCAGGAATCGGGGCTCGACCTGCACGGTCATCGGAATGCTGGTCATCGGGACGATGGTAGTGCATTGCTTCCACCTGCCCCCACGCTCCGTTACTGCGTGTACTCGCTGGCCCCCGGCACGTGCCTCCTGCGACAATCGGGCCCCATGAGCAGCCCATTCCGCATTGCCCCCTCCATCCTTTCTGCCGATTTCGCGCGCCTTGGCGCCGAGGTGAGCGACGTGATCGCGGCCGGCGCCGACTGGATCCATTTCGACGTCATGGACAACCATTACGTGCCGAACCTGACCTTCGGCCCGATGGTCTGCCAGGCGCTCAAGCCGCATGCGAAGAAGCCCGACGGCACGCCTGTTCCCATCGATGTGCACCTCATGATCCAGCCGGTCGACGCACTGGCGGCGGCTTTCGCGCAAGCGGGCGCCGACTACATCAGCTTTCACCCTGATGCTTCGCCGCACATGCACCGCAGCATCCAGGCCATCAAGGCGGCCGGCTGCAAGGCGGGGCTGGTCTTCAACCCCGGCACCGGCCTCGAGGCGCTCGACTGGGCGATCGACGAAATCGACCTCATCCTGATCATGAGCGTCAACCCCGGTTTCGGCGGCCAGAGCTTCATCGATTCGGCGCTGCGCAAAATCGAACTCGCGCGCAAGCGTATCGAGGAAACCGGACGCGACATCCGCCTCGAAGTGGATGGCGGCATCAAGGTCGACAACATCGCGCGCGTTGCGAGCGCAGGTGCCGACACCTTCGTCGCCGGCAGCGCGATCTTCAATGCCAAGGATTACGCGGATGTGGTGACTGCGATGCGCGAGCAACTCGCCGCCTCGCTCAGCGCTTGACCTTGTCGTTGTACACGCGGTCCGCCTCCGGGCCGCGATCGGTGTCGACCACACCGCGCTCGACGTCATTGAAAGCCTGGCGGCCCACACGCGGCGCCGTGCCGTCCTGGTTCTGCTGACTGTCTGAAGACTGATCGTGCTCGTGCGGAAGACGGGGCGCGGACTCGCCGCCCTGCTCGACCTTGGTCTTGCCTCCGCCCGCGTCCTTGAGCGCATCGGTCTTCGCGGGGTCGGGGGTCTTCCTGGTGGCCATGGCTTGCTCCTGTGACATGCCCCAGGTTGTCGCACGGTATGGCGGCAAACACGGTAGGACCGCCCTACGACGCGTTGTAGGATGGCCGACGAGATGACAGCCCCCCGCACCGAGTCCGCCGCCAACGACACCCTTCGCATCCACGGCTTCTCGGCCTTGCAGCCCGGGCCGCGGTTGATCGTGCTGGGCGGCGTGCACGGCGACGAGACCTGCGGCACCATCGGCATCGAGCGCGTGGTCGCCGAGCTGGGTTCGGGGGCATTGCACTTGCGGTGCGGACAACTGACTCTGGTGCCCGTCGCGAACCCGCTCGCGCGGCGGCTGCTGAGGCGCGAGGGCGAACGCAACCTCAACCGGCTGTTCCGTCCGACCCGGCCGGGCGACGAGCCGGCAGACTACGAAGCCCGCATCACCAACCTGCTGTGCCCGCTGCTCGACCGGCACGAGGTGCTGCTGGATCTGCATTCGTTCCAGAGCGAGGGCGAAGCCTTCGCGATGATCGGCCCGCGCAACAACACCGGCACGCTCGAACCCTTTGCGCGCGCTTTCGAGGAAGGCCAGCTTGCGCTCCACCTCCGGACCTCGCGCGTCGTCGAAGGCTGGCTCGACATCTACGCCGCGGGGCTCGCTCAGCGAGCGGGCGGGCAACCGGCGGACGATGCCGCACTGGCCTTCGGCTGGGGCACCAACGAGTACATGCGCAGCCGCGGCGGCTACGGCGTCACGCTCGAATGCGGGCAGCACGAGGACCCCGCCGCGCCCGATGTGGCGCATGCGGCCATTCTTTCGGCGCTGCGCCTGCTGGGCATGATCGAGCTCGATCCGGCCGCGCAGCCGCCTTCGCCGCCCGCGCTGCTGCGGCTCGTCAGCGTGACCGACCGCCATCACGAGGACGACCAGTTCGTGCGCGAGTGGGCCACCTTCGATCCGGTCGCCAGCGGCGAGCCCATCGGCGTGCGCGAGGACGGCAGCGTTCTGCATGCCGACCGCGATGGCTTCATCGTGTTTCCGAATGCGGAGGCACTGCCGGGCACCGAGTGGTTCTATTTCGCCGTGACCAGCGATCGCGATCTGACGCGGCAGGGCTAGGTGAGGTGCAGGGCAGATTGCTCCTACATCGCGCATCCCTTCGCCCTGACATTCATATTGCGCCCGGACTCCATGCTTCATTCGAAGGCTGTCAATCCTGGCAGCAAAGGAGTCTCGATGAATTTATACAGTCTCGATGCGACGCCAACCGTCGCGGACGAAGTGAGTGCGGTCGTGGATGACGCACAGGTCATCGCCAAGACGCTGCCGGCGAAGCGGCTTGCCGAGCCCGCCCGTACCCTGAGGGGGCTTTGGGATCAGGCGCTCGATACGACGTGTGGTTTCGTCGACAGGCAGCCCATGCAAGCCGTGATGATCGCCGCGGCAGCGAGTTCCTTGCTGACCCTGTTCCTGACCAGGGGCCGCCCGCGGCGGGAACGCGTGACTGGGCGCTCCTACGATGCCTATTGAAGTGAAATGACCTTGCCCGTCGGAGTGGCGTCGAAGATGAGCGTCGAGGGCCAGGGGCGCCAGGTGACGCCCAGGGCGGCCGGCGCGTTTGGATCGCCCCGCCTGGCAAAGGCGCCCAGACTCTTCATCATCGCGTCGGACAGATCCAGCCGGCCCGGCTTGTTGGCCGTGGAATTCGCGACGTTCGAGAACAGCGAGGGTCCGAAATTGCCGAAGATGAAGGACAGATCGAACGCGTGCGCAGCGCCGTAAATGTCATTCCAGGGCGCTGGCTCCTCGTCCCAGTCGAAGCGGTAATACCAGACGTCGTTCTGCTGCGCCTTGAGCGCGTTGAGGACGTTGTCGCGGCTGGCGATGAAGAAGAGCTGGTTCAGCAGGTCGGTCCTCGCGTTGAAGCCCGTGACCGGCGTCGCCACCGAAAGGTATTGCGCCGGAATCCACTGCTCGATGCTCACCGTGGGCGGGCCGTCGGGCTGGTAGCTGAACTGCGTTGAAAACAGCGTTGCATCGTTCACCAATCGACCGCTGACGCCACCGAGCGCAGGCGAAAGCGCCAGGAAGCTGGGGAACAGCTTGGCTTCGTCACGTGTGTTTCCCGCAAGAACAGGCACGCGCAGATAGTTGCCGGCCTGGATCGCGGCGATCGGGTCGACCGGCACCACGATGCCGTCGGGGATCGGACCCGATCCCGCGAGTCCGAGCAGCGATAGCTTGGTAAGTAACGTGGTGAAGAGCGCCGCCGGACTCTTCGAGCGCAGATAGGCCGCGATCTGCTCGGGCGTCTGGCTGGCCGCGTAGGCGGCGGCCGACGCGGCATCGGTGGCGAGGCCGTCGGCGATCAGCTGGTTGCTGAGCAAGGCACTGCCCTGGGCCACGTATGTCGATTGCGGACTGAGCGTGGGGAAGCGGCCTGGGGGCAGGTTCGTCGCCAGCGATATGCCGCCGCTGAGCGGCACCACGCGATGGAAGAGGCGGTGACGCGCGTTCGTGACCAACGGGGACGTCTGCAGCGCGTAGACATTGATGGCTCCCGCCGATTGGCCCATCAGGGTGATGTTGCGCGGGTCGCCGCCGAACGCATCGATGTCGCGGCGAACGAACTCGAGCGCCTTGATGATGTCGAGCAAGGCGAAGTTGCCGGAGTCTCCCACGCCATTCGTGCCGGCCCTGAGTTGCGGCAGATCCAGGAAGCCGAAGATGCCGACGCGGTAGTTCACCGTCACGACGACCGCATGCGCCGCCTTGGCGAGCGCGGCCCCGTCGTAGACCGGGTCCGCCGTGTAGCCGGACACATCGCTGCCGCCGTGGACGAAGACGATCACGGGCAGATCGTCGTCCTTGTCATTGCCGCGGCCCCTGTCGTTGTCCCTGTCGCGACCCTTGCGGTCATCCTTCGCCGGACGCCAGATGTTCAGATACAGGCAATCCTCGCTGCCAACCGCCTGGTTCAGCGTGGTGCCGATCGTCGCGTCATGGCGGTTGTTGGCGCCGGGGCCATAGATGCGGCCGTACTGCGCACACGCATTGCCGAACTGCTGCGTTGCCCTCGTCCGATTCCAGCGGTCCGGGTCGACCGGGGCCTTCCAGCGCAGGTTGCCCACGGGCGGCTTCGCGAAGGGCACGCCTTTCCATGCGTAGGTCCCTGAGACGTCGGAATCGTCGACGCCGACGATCTTCCCGAAGTGCGTGTTCCGCTCGAGGTCCGCCGTGCGCCCGTGCGCCCAGCACGGTGTCTGAGAAAGAAGCGCGGCACACGCCGCTACCCACCAGGCAGTACGCATCATGGTCTTGTCTCCTCCAGAAGGCCGCAACGGTAAGGGCCGCAGATGGGGGCGCCTACCGGGGAAACCCGACTCGCGGCGTGCGCGAAGCCTGCACGCCCTCTGCTGCGCACGAAACGAAAAGGCGCATCGTGTCCAATCCGGTCTATCGTCACCGTCGTTCAGGAGGTAGGAGATGAAGATCAAGACGATCGCCCTCGGGGCGCTGGTCGCCCTCGCGGCAATTGGAAGCGTGGGCTGGTTCAGCCTCGACAAGGAGACGCGCGGACTGCTGGCGACGCTGCCCACCAACCGCGACCTGCTGTTCTGGAGCCAGCCCCAGCGCGATGCGGCATTTCGAGCACTGGATCGGCTGCCCATACTGGCGAAATCGCGCATCGTGAAGGCTGGAGACCATCCGATGCCGCTGCCTCCGGGCCCGCCGTTGAAGCTGCCGCTCGACCTCGACGCCTACATGGCCGGCCAACGCAGCGCGGCCCTCCTGATCTTGCATGACGGAAAGCTCCGACTGGAGCGCTACGGCCTGGGCTTCGACGGCAGCGGGCGGTGGACGAGCTTTTCGGTGGCCAAGTCCATCACCTCCACCTTGGTCGGCGCCGCCATCCGTGACGGCTTCATCCGGAGCATGGAAGACAAGGTCAGCGACTACATCCCCGAGATGAAAGGTTCGGCGTACGACGACGTCAGCATTCGTCAGCTTCTGACGATGACTTCGGGCGTCCGATGGAACGAGGACTATGCCGATCCGAACTCGGACGTGGCGCGGTTCAACAACCATCAACCCGAGGAAGGCGTCGATGCACTCGTGAGCTACCTTCGACGTCTTCCGCGCGAGGTGCCGCCCGGCACGCGCTGGAACTACAGCACCGGAGAAACCAATCTCGTCGGCATCCTGGTCGGCCGGGCGACGCAAAGGCCCTTGGCGTCGTACCTCTCGGAGAAGGTCTGGGCGCCAGCCGGCATGGAGCAGCAGGCCACCTGGCTCCTCAGCCGAACCGGCCAGGAGATCAGCGGCTGCTGCATTCAGGCTGCGACACGGGACTTCGCGCGCTTCGGGCTCTTCATTCTCAACGGTGCCCGTGTCGATGCCCAGAGCATCGTGCCGGAAGGCTGGCTGGAATCCGCCACGACCGAGCGCGCGAGCATCGGCCGGCCCGGCCGCGGCTACGGTTACCAGTGGTGGACATACGCCGACGGCACCTTTGCAGCGCGCGGCATCTTCGGCCAAGGCATCTTCATCGATCCGAAGCGCAAGCTCGTGATCGCGTCCAACGCCGACTGGGCTGGAGGCGCGACGGACCGCACCGCGAGCGAGGCGAGAGAGACCTTTTACAAGGCGGTGCAGAAAGCCGTCGATGACGAGGCTGCGGCCGGGTCAGGCAGCTGACGCTTCCCGCTGAACGTTGACAACGGTGGCCTGCATGAAGGCGACCACCTTGTGGGCATCCCCGGTGCCGGAGAAGGCCCGGACTTCGCCAGAGCAAACGGTGAGGAGCTTCCCCGCGTTCTGCACCCTGCCGATCGCCAGGAAGCGATGGCCGACGGCGGGCCGCACGAAGTTGATCTTGAACTCCGCCGTGACGACCTCGAACCCGGATGGCGCCTTCGTCAACGCTGCGTACCCGCATGCGCTGTCCACGATGCTCGTGACCGCGCCGGCATGCACATACCCATGCTGCTGAGAAAGGCCGATCGAGAACGGCATCTCGATGTGAACCTCGCCATCTGCGACCAGGGCAAGGCTTGCACCGATGGTCGACATCAGCCCTTGTGCATGGAAGCTGTCCGCGATTCGTTTGTGGATTTCGGTCATCGGGGTGTCGAGTGGATGAGAGGGAAGGCCAAGGCTAGCGCTGCTGCAGGCGCTGAAGCAACTCCGCGCTCGGATAGCCGTCTGCAGGCAAGCCGACACTGCGTTGATAGCCGCGCACGCCTTCACGGGTTGCGGGGCCCATCACGCCATCGGGCGCTCCGCTGGCAAAGCCGCGCTGGTTGAGCGCGGTCTGGAGCTCGATCATCTGGCTGCGCGAGAGAGCAGCCAGATCGCGCGGCCAGGGCGACTGCACGTCGGGGCCGCCGGCGAGGCGTTGCGCGAGGAGACTGACGGCCAGCGCGTAGCTGGTCGAGTTGTTGTAGCGCAGGATCGCCCGGAAGTTCGGCCCGACCAGGAAGGCCGGCCCTCGCGCGCCCGCAGGCAGCAGGATCGTTCCGTCGGCGAACTCCGGCAGTGGCTGACCGCTCACGGCCTGCACCCCCTCGGTCGCCCATTGAGCGGAGGGCTGGCGCACCGCGGGGTCGGCGCGGCCGTAGTCGAAGCCAGTCGGCAAGCGAACCTCTACGCCCCAAGGCTTGTCCGCCTGCCAGCCCGAGCGCGAGAGAAAGTTCGCGGTCGAAGCCATGACGTCGGCCATGCTGCCCCAGATGTCGCGCCGGCCGTCGCCGTCGGCATCCACTGCGTAGGCCAGAAAGTTCGATGGCAGGAATTGCGTCTGGCCCATGGCGCCCGCCCAGGAGCCGATCATGTGTTCGCGGTCGATGTCGCCCTTGTCGAGGATCTTCAATGCCGCAAGCAACTGCTGACGCGCCCAGTCCTCGCGGCGCCCCTCGAAGCCGAGCGTCGCCAGCGCGTCGATGGTGGGCGTGCTGCCGTAGTTGCCGCCGTAGTTGCTTTCCATGCCCCAGATGGCGACCAGGATGCTCGGCGGCACGCCATAGCGCCGGGCCGCCGCATCGGCTTCGGCGCGCACCTGCAGCAGCTTGTCCTGGCCCAGCGCGACGCGTTGGGCGGTCACGGTGTTGTCAAGGTAGTCCCAGACGGTGCGCGTGAACTCGGGCTGCGCGCGGTCGAGTTCAATGACGCGTGGCAGGAACTGGACGTTGTCGAATGCAGTGCGCAGCGTCGCTTCGCTGATGCCGCCTGCTCGCGCGCTGGTGCGGAAGGCTGCGACCCATTGTTCGAAGCCCTTGTTCAATTCGGTGTCGCTCGCGGCGGCTGGCGCCGGCTTTGGCGGCGGGAGCACCGGTGCCGCGCGCGCGCTCGCGGTCGATGGCGGTGATGGTGCTGTGGACGGGGCCGTGGAGGGCGCGGACGCGCATGCGCCCAGAAGGGCGATCGCAGCCGCCATCAGGGCGAAGCGCGCGGCACGGGAGAAACGCGGCGACGGAAAGAGGCTTAGGTGCATGACCGGGATTCTCACCTCCATGCAGAGACGGCGAAGTTCGCCATTCCCCAGCCCGAGAGTAGGAAATGGTGACGAATTCGCCAGAGCGCATCAGGATTTCCGCGAGGACCCATCGCACCACGGAACTGCGAAGCTCCGCCGGCTATCAGGAGACACCTATGCAACGTCGAATCATGCTGTGCGGGGCCTTCGTTGCCGCCGCTTCTGCCTTGATGCCCCTCCAGGCACAGGACAAGTGGCCCAGCAAGCCCATTACCTACATCGTGCCTTTCGGAGCGGGAGGAACCACCGACATCCTGGCGCGACTGGTCACGACCAAGGCGGCGACCTCTCTGGGCACGAGCTTCGTGATCGAGAACAAGCCGGGCGCGGGCGGAGGAATGGGAACGGACTTCACGGCGAAGGCCGCGCCGGACGGCTACACCATCCAGGGCGGCACCATCAGTTCGCACGCCATCAACGTGAGCCTGTTTTCGAAGCTGCCCTACGACCCCATCAAGAACTTCCAGCCGATCACGATGATCGGTTCCATGCCGAACGTGCTGGTGGTGCGCGCCGACAGCCCCTTCAAGACCGTTCAGGACGTGGTCGCGGCCATCCAGGGCAAGCCTGGCACCATCAGCTACGCGTCGTCTGGCAACGGCACTTCTCAGCATCTCTCCGGCGTGTTCTTCGAGCAGACCAGCGGCGGCAAGATGGTGCATGTGCCGTACAAGAGCAGCGCCGAGTCCTTGAATGGACTGCTCTCCGGCCAGGGCCCCGAACTTATCTTCGAGAACCTGGCGCCGGCGCTGCCGCAGATCAGGGCAGGCAAGCTGCGCGCCCTCGCAGTCACGTCCGAGAAACGCGCCGCACAGCTGCCGGAGATTCCAGCGATTGCCGAAACCATGCCCGGATTCAGCGTGGTCTCGTGGCAGGCGATCTTTGCGCCCGCGGGCGTGCCGAAGCCCATCGTCGACAAACTCTCGACCGAGTTGATCAAGGTGGTGAACGACCCCGAGGTGAAGTCCAAGCTGGTGGAGCAGGGCATTGAACCCGGAGGCATGACGCCTGCCGAGTTGGCGGCCTTTCAGAAGCTCGAAGTCGACAAGTGGGCGCGTGTCATCAAGGCGGCGAACATCAAGCTGGATTGAGCGTGAAGCCGCGGCAACTCAGCCCGCCTGCACGGCAACGAGCCAGAGCTGCGCCCCCTGCTGCGGGGTCGAGATCCAGGTCACGTTGTAGGTGCCGGCCACGCCCACCTGCCTGACGGCAACGGCGCACTGCACCAACGCACCGGCCCTCAGTACCGAATCGACCACCGTGAAGCCGTTGTTGGGGACAGCCGTCTTGTCCAGGTCGACACCCGCATCGCCCCACCACCATGCGACGAGCAGCGCGGGGCCGGTGGTGGTGACACTGGCACTGGTCAAGGGTTGACCAGACAGCACCTCGCGCCACTGCACATCGCGCACGGAGCCACCACTGGTGATCTCGATCACGCTCAGGGTCGTTTCGTCGGTGACTTTCGGCTTTGGCACGGTGACCGCGTGACCGGCCACGCCTTGGGCCTTCTCGCAGGCATACAAGGCCGTTCCCGAGCTTGGCCAGAGCGTGTAGATGTGCGGCACATCGAGTTGGACGAAGGCATTGCCCGCGTTGTCCGTCGGCGTGCCGGCAGCAAGCAAACCCCGCCCGACGCAGGTCAACAGTGTGCTTCCGGTCGTGCGCGTGGACATGCCCGGCGTTGACAGCGACGGGGACGTCACGCCGTCGAGATTGAAGTTGAGTGCATGGGCGCCGAGGGACGGCGCTTCGGGTGCGGGTGCAGGCCCAGGCGCGGGCGCGGGCGCAGCTCCAGGTGAAGGCGCAGGCGTCGCTGAAGGTGGAGATGGAGGAGGTGCGGCAGCGGCGGGAGCAGGCACAGGTAGGGCGAAAGATGACGACCCGCCGGAACCCCCGCCGCAGGCTGTGAGTGTTGCGCTTCCAGATGCCATGCTGACCGCGGTGAGCGCCCACATGCGGCACAACAGGGTGCGGCGCTCGGTCAGCAGGGCAAGTTCGGCACCGTCGAAGGATTCGTTCATGGAGCCACTCCGTTCTCTGCAGTCTGCGATTGTGACAACGTAGCCTTCGAACCAACTCACACCATGGGTCATTCACGATCGTTCCTGTAATCTTCGACCGCGAGCGCCGTGTCGCAGAGTCTGGCCCGCCTGGCCGGGCGTTGTGCCTTGCCGTCACAAGTGATACGGTCAAAATTCTGTCCCTTGCCTGGACGATGCGCAAAGGAGATGTTCAATGGGAGACCAGAGGCGTCCTCTGCAACCGGGAGACCCTGCACCCGCGTTCGCCCTTGCCGCGGCCAACCGCGAGGGCATCGTCTCCCTGGACAGCTTGCGCGGTCACGCAATCCTCATCGGCCTCTATCGCGGGCTGCATTGCCCGTTCTGCCGGCGCCAGGTGCTGCAGCTGGCCGGCGTGCAGGATGCCTTGCGCCCCATGGGCGTAGAGACCCTCGCCGTGATCAACACTCCGGTGGACCATGCCAGGCTGTACTTTCGCTACCGGCCGACGCCGGTAACGCTCCTGTGCGATGAGGATTGCCTCACGCACCACGCCTTTGGTGTGCCGTATCTGGAGTTCCTGCCTGGAGGCGGCGGCGAGCGTTCCGAATGGCCGTATCGCGCAAGCATGGCGCAGTTCGAGGCGGCACGCATCAATCCGACCGGCGAGTTGCCCGAAGCGGTGCAGCCGATGGAAGCCAACGCCGTCTTCAACGCCAAGGACGGGTTCGAGCTCGACGACATCGACAGCGCCATCTTCGAGAGCCACGGCACTCAGCTCGTCGGACACTTCCTGATCGATGCCGCTGGCATCGTCCGCTGGGTGCAGATCGAGGCGCGTGACGGCCCGAACAGCCTGTGCGTTTTTCCGGATGCGGAGCAGATGGTCGCCGCCGCCCGCAATCTCGAGGACCCAGCCTGAGAGGCCTTCAAGCGCCCGGCACCCGGTAGTGATAGCGGTAGAGGTCCTCAAACCCCAGGTCGGCGTACAAGCGCCGCGCGGGTGCGTTCTGTTCGCGCACCTGGAGGTAAGCAGAGCTCGCGCCCTCTTCGCGGCCCCAATTCATTAGCGCGAGCGTCAGCGCGCGACCGTGACCGCGCCGGCGCTGGGTCGGCTTTACCACGATGTCATACAGGCCAACCGCGCCACGTTCCAGCACGGCCAGCCCGAAGCCAATGGCTTCACCCTGTTCATGCAGGGTGGCGAAAGCGCTCGGCAGCGCGATGGAGCGCACCATGGCACGGTGCAATTCATCCTGCAGGGCTGTCACGCCATTGGCTGCGTTGATGCCTTCCAGCCAGGCAGGCGACGCCGCGCTCGAAATGCTCACGGAAGGATGCCGCGCCGCGGCGGCCAGCGACGCACTGGCTACCTGCGTCGGGTCGAAGAGCGCGTAGCCCGCATCCGCCAACTCCTTGTCCGCCCCGGGAGCCGCCAACGGAGAGAGGCGGAACACGACCGGAACGCCATGCCGCTTGTAGAAAGCTTCGGCTGCCCCGCGCACGCCTTCGAAGGATGCGCCTGGGTCTGCGGCATTGGCCGAGTTGGCTCGCTTGGTATAGCCGCCGGCCAGGCGAAACAGCCAGCCATTGAAGAAGACGGTCTGCAGCGCAGGCCACGCGTTGAAGCTGCGTTCTTCGAGAGCACGGATGGTGATGAGGTCGAGGTGGGTCATCGCAAAGGTTCAGTGGCCAGACATTTTCTGCGGCCGCGTTCCATCGGCGTAACGGGGCGGCGCTGGCTTGATGGTCAACACGACGTCGAAGAACTCGCTGCTGCCGTCGTCGTTGTCGCTGACCATGGCACCGGTGGCGCGACGCCGCCCCGTGTGCGTCAACGCAATGGACTCCACCTTGGTCTTGAGCGGCGCCCCGGCCTTAGAGACGCGCTGCGCGCTTCGGGTCAGGTCCAGTGGCGCGCCTTCCATCAGCATGGACAGCGGGATCAACCCCAGGTAGCTGCCCAGCACTGCACCATCGTCGTAGGCGTTGCCGGACCCCTCCACGGAAGCGGTGTAGACCAGGCTTTCCATCTCGGGCCAGTAGTCGGCACCCGAGAATCCCGCCTCGATTCCCATCAGTCGCGGCAGCATGGCTTCATGCAGACGGATGTCCGCGATCTTGTCGGCCTTGCCGGTCATGTAGGCCATGAGGTCGCTGAGCGCAACCTTGAAAACAATGTTGCGGACCGCGTTGCCCCGGTTGAAGAAATAGGCATCGTCGTGGGTCAGGGCCAGGGCCTCGATGTTGACCGCCTGGCCACCCTTGAAGCCCGCGAGGGCGGCGAAGTCCCGGTACAGCACGGCCATGTCGCGTCGATGCGGGGCCGATTTGCCATCCGTGGGGACCAGGAGTCCGGCTTCCCGCGTCCCCCTCTTGCCGCCCGAGCCCAGAATCAGGTTCCAGACGGCCCCGTTCCACACGACAGTGGCCATCGCCTCGTAGTCCGGCTTGATGTCCTTGGCGATGCGGCCGTTTTGTTGAACCGGAGAGTCCTGCAACATGGAGCGATCGGTGATCGCGAACTTCCGATTCAGCGTGAACAGATAGGGGGAATCGTCCCCGACCACGAAATACCTTCCCGCGTGCCAAGTCATGCCGGAGCCAGAAGGAAGCCCCTTCTTGACCACGGGCCCGGCGATGCGGATGTCGACGTCGATGTCGGCGGCATGCGAACTCCACGCGAACATGGCCAGCACCAACGAAGCGGCAACACTCTTGATCATGTCAGCCATCCCTCTTGAAAAGAGGCCGCGAGCATAGCCCGAGAAGTCCGGGGCACGATGATCTAGTGCCTGTTTAGTGAGCATCGCGTTCGGACGCACTGCTGGAGCCGATCCCCCGCCTTTTGCATGTCGTTGTCCACAGGTCTGTCCACGGTCCACGTGGAGAAAATCCGTCCGACGGCCAGAGCAGGACGCAAACCAAAAAAGCCCGCACGGGGCGGGCTTTTTGGGAAAGTGGTCGTGGGCACTTACGCGGCCCACGTTACGGCACATTCACATGCAGGAGTCACCTATAGTTTTTCTCGTCGTGGTGGCTCTTGTCCGACGTGCCGCCGTGAGAATCGGCGTTGCCTGCGCAGGCACCTCGAAAGGTCTGGCCGTTTCGAGGGAGGGCGGATTGTATCAGAACGGGCGAGCGCCTCAGCCCGGAATGTTCGGCTCGACCAACTGGGCCAGCGCGACAAGCGACTCCTGCCATCCCAGGTAGCACATCTCAGTCGGGATCACATCGGGGATGCCTTCCTGCACGACGGACATTTCGGTGCCACAGGACACTGGGGTCAGCGTCACGGTGGTCTTCATCGTGCCCGGCAGGTTGGCATCGTCGAAGGCCGCGTCGTATGCAATGCGCTGGCCGGGGACAAGTTCCAGGTACTTTCCGCCGAACGAGTGGCTGTGGCCGGTACCGAAGTTGGTAAAGGACATGCGCCAGGCGCCCCCGACCACGGGCTCCATGGTGTGGACCTGGCCGGTGAATCCGAAGGGTGGCAGCCAGCGCTCGAAAGCGCCGGGTTCCACGAAGGCACGGTAGAGCCGGTCCGGCGAGGTGCGCAGCACGCGGTGCAGACGGACGGTGTTGGTAGCCATGATTGCTTTCTCCTGAAGTGCGGAGGATGACCCTCCACTGACACGTCGAATGAGCCGGCGGGAAATCGACATGCCGCAAGCTCGCAGCCTACCTCGCCGGGGCTACCGGCTCAACGCGATGAGACTCCATACGATCGCCACGAGCTGGGCGACGTTGATCAGGATCGCGGTGATGTGTGTTCTGCGGAATCCTGGAATGGCATCCATGTAGTTGGACTGGATCTGCGCTCCGAGCGCGTCCATCTTGGGAATGACCTTCCTGCGCAGGACGATGGCAATCAACGCCAGCGCCGCGGCACCCGCCGCGAGCCCTGGGCGACCCGCAACCGCATAGCTGATCGCCGTTGCAGTCGCAGTAATGAATGCGGCGACGTAGTAGATGTTGAAGAAGCCACGCACAAAGCGGGCGTCCAGCGGCGAGTCATGCTTCAGGATCAGAAGTGGAATGGAGCCCATGATGAAGTAGGCCGTCGTGACGAGGAGTGCGACCGTAAAGCCCAGGGCGGCAAACATGGCAGCAGGCATCTTGATTCTTCCTTGAGGCGGTTCACGGCCGATTTCACCTCAGCGCCGCGATGGGGCGGATGCCTTGGCGGCCCGCCGATAGGTCCAGATCATGGCGGCCAGGCCCGCGAATGCGCCGATCGCCGCGGCGACGGCTGCCGCAAACAGCAATCCCGACACATGCTCGTCCGCCGCGAGAACTGCCAACACCATCGTCGCGGCCCAGAGACCGCCCCAGCGAAGGATGTACATGTCCATGTACGTCTTGAGCCAGACGTTGTTCCGGCGCCGGATCTCCTCGGCCTCCGTTGGTGAAGCGTCCGCCGGCACCTGCTCCAGCAAGCTGGTGGGCGACCAGAAGCGTTTCCAGATCGAGGGAGGGCGGGCCGGTGGTGGGGTCATCGGGACCGAGATTACCCCGCCGCGGACATCACTCGGCAAGGCGGAACATCTCCACCTCTTGATGGATGCACACCCGTTGTCTTGAGCCTAGCGTTCGTCTTCAACATCGAGAAGGCCACGATGCGCATCGCATTCACTTCATGCATGACGTCCTTTCACTTTCCGGTCCAACCGGTCTGGGACGAGATTGCTGCCGTAGATCCCGATGTCCTCGTGCTCCTGGGCGACTCGGCCTACTACGACGCCGACGGCTCCAGCATGTCGGCTGTGAAGTCGATGAGCGCGTTTGGATTCGCGACGCACGCCCACGGCCGCATCGAGAAGCAATTGCGTGTCGCCAACTTCCAATCGCTGGTTGCCCGCCCCGGCCTGACCACCTACGCCATCTGGGATGACCATGACTTCATGTTCAATGGAGCGTGCGGGGCCCAGATTGCGCGTCAGCCGGACTTGAGTCCCTTGATCGCGCCGAGTCGCGCAATCTTCAACGCGTACCGAGCGGCCTTGGCTTCGCGCCTGGCTCCGGGCAGCTTTCCCCGCGGGCCACCCGGCTTCGACAAGACCACGCCGGCGCCGGGCTACGGCAATCATCTGCTCGGCGAAGGCGTGTTGCTGCACTTGACCGATGGGCGCAGCTTCAAGAAGAAGGGCGGCAAGAAAGCATTGCTGGGCACGGAGCAAGTGGCTGCCATCGAGGCCGCATGCGAAGCGGCTGATGGGTCCACTGTCCACCTGATCGCCTCAGGCATCGCGTTTGACGCTCGAAACGGCGAAACCTGGCTCGACTGCGAGGACGAGTACGAGTGGATGCTGAAGCTGGCCAGGAAGCACCGGGTGCTGATCTTGAGCGGGGACATTCACGACAACAACCTTGCGACTTATCAACTCGGTGGCGGCAAGAACCTGTTCGAAGCGACCTCTTCGGGCGCGGCGATTGCCACGGCTGTAACGATCGGAGCGGTGCAGCGCAACTGGGGGCTGCTCGATATCGATGCTGACAGCGTTGGAATCCAGATCTTCAAGTCCGGAACACTGCAGTACCGCGGGACCATTGAACGCGGCCAGTGGCAGTAGCCCGCATCACCCCCGCTTCGTCGCAATCAACGGCTTCACATCCGGCGCCTGCACTCGCGGCCGATCGGCCTCGATCTCAGCCAGCGGTTCCACCTTCTTCATGCTCGCGAGACTGCGCCGCGTGAGGTCGTGGTACGTGCGCGTGCCTTCCAGCTTCCACGCCACTTCCTGATCGCTCAGTTCGCGTATCACCTTGGCCGGCATGCCGGCCGCGAGTGATCGCGCGGGAATCTTCTTGCCCGCAGGCACAAAAGCGCAGGCGGCCAGGATGGCCGCTTCGCCGATTTCAGCGTCGTCCATCACGACTGCGTTCATGCCGACCAGCGCGTTGCGCCGCACGATGCAGCTGTGCAGCACCGCACCGTGGCCGATGTGGCCGTTTTCCTCGACCACCGTGTCGTGCGCGGGAAAGCCGTGCACGACGCAGGTGTCCTGAAGGTTGGAGCCGCGCTCCAGCACGATGCGCCCGAAGTCGCCGCGCAGCACGGCGCACGGCCCGACGTAGCAATCCGGGCCGACGATGACATCGCCGATCAGCACGGCTTCCGGATGCACATAGGCGCTCGGGTCGATGACCGGCACCACCCCTTCGATGGAATAACAAGGCACGGCTGTCTCCGTTATCAGGTGAGTGAGTGGGCGCCAAGGGTTTACCCCAGCGAGATGGGACTTGCGTCCCGTCGAAGTCGATCCTAAGATAAACCGACCGGTCGGTCAATAATACAAAGAACCCGCATCGACACGGCAGCTCCCATCCCCACACTGGAGACACAGCTTGTCCGATTCACTCGTCCTTGCCTCACGAGAAGGCCCGGTTCTGACCCTCACGCTGAACCGCCCTGCCGCGCTGAACAGCTTCACAAGTGCCATGCACGAAGAGCTTCGTGCCGCGCTCGATGCCGCCGCGGCCAACGCCGAAGTCCGCTGCATCGTCCTCACGGGCGCCGGCCGCGGCTTTTGCGCCGGACAGGATCTGGCCGATCCCATGGTCGCACCCTCTCCCGCCGGCGAACCGGCCAAGGATCTCGGACGCACGATCGAACTGCTCTACAAGCCTCTCGTGCAGCGCCTGCGCGCGATGCCCGTCCCGGTGGTCGCGGCCGTCAACGGCGTCGCGGCCGGTGCGGGCGCGAACCTCGCCCTGAACTGCGATCTCGTGCTGGCCGGCCAGTCCGCGAGCTTCATCCAGGCCTTCGCCAAGATCGGCCTCATTCCCGACACCGGAGGCACGTGGCTCCTGCCGCGCATCGTGGGGCGCGCGCGTGCCATGGGCCTCGCGATGCTGGGCGACAAGCTGACCGCCGCCGAGGCCGAACGTGTCGGGCTCATCTGGAAATGCGTGGACGACGCGGCGCTGGCGGACGAAGTCAGCAAGCTCGCGCAGCGCCTTGCCGCGATGCCCGTGAAGGCGTTGACCGAAACACGCCGCGCCATCGATGGCGCCCAACGACTCACGCTCGAAGAAGCCCTCGACGAAGAAGCCACCGTGCAGGCGGCCCTCGGCCGCGCGCACGACTACCTCGAAGGCGTCGCAGCTTTCTCCGCCAAGCGCGCACCGACCTTCACCGATCGCTGAACCGATATGTCCGCACTTCCTTCCGAACGCACGGCCCAGCAAACCGCAGAGATGGTCCGCGAGCGCATGTACGCCAACGACCGCGCCGTCCAGGGCCTCGGCATGGATGTCGTCGAAGTCTCGCCGGGCCACGCCACCGTCACCATGACCGTGCGTGACAGCATGCTCAACGGCCACGAGATCTGCCACGGCGGATTTCTCGCAACGCTGGCAGACACCGCGTTCGCGTATGCCTGCAACTCGTACAACGAACTCACTGTGGCCTCGGGTTTCTCGATCGACCTGATCGCTCCCGCGCGCCATGGCGACGTCCTCACCGGGCGCAGCTTCGAGGTGTCGAAGGCCGGCCGCACCGGCGTCTACGACACCGAGATCACCAACCAGCGGGGCGAGCGCGTGGCCATGTTCCGCGGTCGCTCCTACACCATCAAAGGCAAGCCGGCCGTGGCCGAGTGAAGCGCCCGAGGAGACACACACATGCCCAAGAAACAACCCGCCCCCGGTGAACTCGACGCCATCGAGACTGCCAGCCGCGATGAGGTCCAGGCGCTGCAACTGCAACGCCTGCGCTGGTCGCTCAAGCACGCTTACGACAACGTGCCTCACTACCGCAAGGCATTCGACGACAAGGGCGTGCATCCGGACGATCTCAAGCAGTTGAGCGACCTCGCGAAGTTCCCCTTCACGACGAAGAAGGACCTGCGCGACAACTATCCCTTCGGCCTCTTCGCGGTGCCGCGCGAGCAGGTGTCGCGAGTCCATGCGTCCTCCGGCACCACAGGCAAGCCCACCGTCGTCGGCTACACGAAGAACGACATCGACACCTGGGCCTCGCTGGTCGCGCGCTCGATCCGCGCTGCGGGTGGCCGTGCCGGTGACATCGTGCACATCGCGTACGGCTACGGCCTCTTCACCGGTGGCCTCGGCGCGCACTATGGTGCCGAACGCCTGGGATGCACCGTCATCCCGATGTCGGGCGGCCAGACCGAGAAGCAGGTACAGCTCATCCGCGACTTCAAGCCGGACCTCATCATGGTCACGCCCAGCTACATGCAGGTGATCATCGAGGAGTTCGTGCGGCAGGGGCTCGATCCGCGCGAAAGCTCGCTCAAGGTCGGCATCTTCGGCGCCGAACCGTGGACCGAGGCGATGCGCCACGAGATCGAAGGCAAGGCCGGCATCGACGCGGTCGACATCTACGGTCTCTCCGAGGTGATGGGCCCCGGCGTCGCGAGCGAATGCATCGAGACCAAGGACGGCCCGGTGGTGTGGGAAGACCACTTCTATCCCGAGATCATCGACCCCGAGACCGGCGAAGTTCTACCCGACGGCTCGGAGGGCGAACTCGTCTTCACATCGCTCACCAAGGAAGCGCTGCCGATCATCCGCTACCGCACGCGCGACCTCACGCGCCTGCTGCCGCCCACCGCGCGCTCGTTCCGGCGCATGGGCAAGATCGTCGGCCGCTCGGACGACATGCTCATCATCCGCGGCGTGAACGTGTTTCCGACCCAGATCGAGGAGATCGTCCTGCAGCACGCCAAGCTCTCGGGCCAATACCAGATCAACGTGAGCCGCGACGGGTTGCTGGACTCCGTCGAAGTGCGCTGCGAGCTGCAGCCGCTCGCGGCACCGAGTACCAGCGCCGACGAAGTGCGCGAGATCACGCAGTGGCTCCAGCAGCGGATCAAGACCCTGGTCGGCATCACGACGAGCGTGACCGTCCTCACACCCGATTCCATCGAACGCACGCTGACGGGCAAGGCCCGCCGGGTGATCGACCAGCGACCGAAATAAGGCCCCGCGCCTGAAAGGAACCTCATGTACACGCAAGCCATGGACACGATGGGCAAGGACGACGGCAGCAAGAAGGCCGTTCGCTCCGCCGAGGAAATGCAGCTGGAGCAACGCTTCGACGCACGCATTGATGAGGGCGACTTCATCGAGGCCAAGGACTGGATGCCCGAGCACTACCGGAAGACGCTGGTGCGGCAGATCAGCCAGCACGCGCACTCCGAGATCGTCGGCATGCTGCCCGAAGGCAATTGGATCACGCGCGCGCCCACGCTCAAGCGCAAGGCCATCCTGCTCGCCAAGGTGCAGGACGAGGCAGGGCACGGGCTCTATCTCTATTCGGCCGCCGAGACGCTGGGCACCTCGCGCGACCAGATGGTCGACGCGCTGCACACGGGCCGCGCCAAGTACAGCTCGATCTTCAACTACCCCACGCTGACCTGGGCCGACATGGGAACCATCGGCTGGCTGGTCGACGGCGCGGCGATCATGAACCAGGTGCCGATCTGCCGCTGCTCGTACGCACCCTATGCACGCGCCATGATCCGCATCTGCCGCGAGGAAAGCTTCCACCAGCGCCAGGGCTTCGAAGCACTGCTGACGATGATGCAACAGGGCACCGAGGCGCAGAAGCAGATGGTGCAGGACGCGGTCAACCGCTGGTGGTGGCCGTCGATCATGATGTTCGGCCCGCCCGACGACCAGTCGCCCAACTCGGCGCAGTCGATGCGCTGGGGCATCAAGCGCTTTTCCAACGACGACCTGCGCGCCAAGTTCATCGACGCCGCCGTCGACCAGGCCAAGGTGCTCGGCGTGACCCTGCCCGACCCCGAGCTCAAGTGGAACGAAGAGCGCGAGCACCACGACCACGGCCCCATCGACTGGAGCGAATTCTGGCGCGTCGTTGGTGGCGACGGCCCCTGCAACCGTGAACGCCTCGGTGCCCGCGTCAAAGCGTGGGACGACGGCGCCTGGGTGCGCGAAGCCGCGCTCGCCCACGCCGCCAAGCGCGCGACTCCTCAACCTCTTGCTGCCTAGGAACAACTTTCATGAGCACCCCCGATACCTCCACCGCCGCCGAATGGCCCCTCTGGGAAGTTTTCGTGCGCAGCAAGTCCGGCCTCGACCACAAGCATTGCGGCAGCCTGCATGCGGCCGATCCGAAGATGGCCATCCAGATGGCCCGCGATGTCTACACGCGCCGCCAGGAAGGCACCAGCGTGTGGGTCGTGCGCTCGGACCAGATCGTCGCGAGCGACCCGGCCGACAAGGACATGTACTTCGACCCGATGGAAGACAAGGTCTACCGCCATCCCACCTTCTACCGGCTGCCCGGCTCGGTAGATCACATGTGAGGATGCCGTGATGCAAGGTTCCATTGCCATCGACCAGAGCCCGAGCGTGCAGTACCTGCTGCGCATCGGCGATACCTGCCTGATCCTCGGCCAGCGCATCGCGGAGTGGTCCGGACATGCGCCCATCCTCGAAGAAGACATCGCCATGTCGAACATGGCGCTCGACCTCATCGGCCAAGCCCGCGCGGTGCTCACGCATGCGGGCAAACTCGAAGGCCGCGGGCACGACGAGGATCAGTTGGCGTTCCTGCGCGATGAGAAGGACTACCGCAATCTCACGCTCGTGGAGCTGCCGCGCGGCGACTTCGCCTTCACCGTGCTTCGCAACGCGATGGTCTCCACCTGGATGAAGCTGCTGTGGGAGCGCCTGCGCGATTCCAGCGACGCCGAGCTGGCCGGCATCGCCGGCAAGGCGATCAAGGAGGCGCGCTACCACCAGCAGCATGCGGCCGACTGGGTCGTGCGCCTGGGCGACGGCACGGACGAATCCCGCCAGCGCATCGAGAAGGCCTTGCGCGAGCTGTGGCTCTATGTGCCTGAAATTTTCGAATCCGACGCGGTGGACGATGCCGCACAGGCGCAGGGTCTGGGTCCGCGCTGGTCCGATTTGCGGGAGCCCTGGCTGGCGGAAATGGACACCATCCTCGATGAGGCCACGCTGACCCGCCCCGACGAGGCGGCCTTCCGCAGCACCGGCAAGCGTGGTGTGCACAGCGAGCACATGGGTTACATCCTTTCCGAGATGCAGCACCTGCAACGCGCATTTCCCGGAGGTGTGTGGTGAGCGCGCTTGCCGCCATGACTACCACGCGCTGCGAACAGGCGTGGGAGGTGCTCGGCACCGTGCTCGACCCCGAGGTGCCGGCGTTGTCGGTGCGCGATCTCGGCATCGTGCGCGATGTGATCGACCAGGGCGACGCGCTGGAGATCGTGCTGACGCCCACCTATTCAGGCTGCCCGGCCACGGAGGTGATCGAGCACGACGTGCTTGCCGCCATCGCGAAGGCCGGCCTCGGCCCTGCCCACGTCACCCTCCGTCGCGCGCCCGCATGGACCACCGACTGGATCAGCGCCGACGGCCGTCGCAAGCTTTCCGAGTACGGCATCGCGCCACCGGGACCGGCCGCGCCTGATGCCTCGGTGCCGATCCGCTTCTTCGGCCGCAAGGCCGATGCAATTGCCTGCCCGCGCTGCGGCAGCCTGCATACCGAGCGCCTCTCGGCATTCGGCTCCACTGCGTGCAAGGCGATGTACCGCTGCATCTCGTGCCGCGAACCTTTCGAGCACTTCAAGCCGATCTGAAGAGACACCCCATGAGCGTCATGTTTCATCCCCTGCGCGTGCGTGCGATCGAGCCCGACACGGACGAGGCTGTCATTGTCTCCTTCGACGTACCCACCGACCTGCGCGACGTCTTCGGCTTCACCCAAGGCCAGTACCTCACGCTGCGCAAGGACATCGACGGCCAGGACCTGCGCCGCTCGTATTCGATCTGCGCCGGTATCGACGACGGCGAATTGCGCGTCGGAGTGCGCAAGGTCAAGGGAGGCACCTTCTCGAACTGGATCAACGAGCAGCTTCAGCCCGGCGACACCATCAACGTGATGGCGCCGCAGGGCCGCTTCTTCGTGCCTATCGAGCCGCAGTCGCGCCGCCAGCATGTAGGCATCGTCGGCGGCAGCGGCATCACGCCGATCCTGTCGATCATGAAGACGGTCCTTGCGCGCGAGCCGAATTCGCGCTTCACGCTGATCTACGCCAACCGCAAGCTGCAGTCCACGATGTTCAAGGAAGAACTCGAGGATCTGAAGAACCGCTACATGACACGGCTCGTGCTGCATCACGTGTTCTCCGGCGAGCCGACGGATGCGCCGCTGAACATGGGCCGTATGAACCGCGAGAAGCTGGGCGAGTTCCTGTCGAGCGTGGTGCCCGCCGGCACCATCGACCATGTCTACATCTGCGGCCCCTTCCAGATGAACGACGAAGCCGAAGCCGCTTTGCTGGCCGCCGGGGTACCCGAGGAACGCATCCACATCGAACGCTTCGGCGTGGCCGCGCCGGAAGGCGCACCGGTGGGCGCCGTCATCCACGAGGCGCGCCCCGGCGATGCCGAGTTGGCGAAGATCGTCATCATCCGTGACGGCCTGCAACGAGAGATCGAGTTCCGCAAGGACCAGCCAAGCATCCTCGACTGCGCCTCGGCGGCCGGCATGGAAGTGCCGTTCTCGTGCACCTCCGGTGTGTGCGGAACATGCCGCGCCAAGCTCGTCGAAGGCAAGGTCCGAATGGAGCGAAACTTTGCACTGGACAAGAACGAAGTCGCGGCCGGCTTCGTTCTCACCTGCCAGGCCCATCCGCTCACCGAGCGCGTGGTGCTTTCATTCGACGAACGCTAGAAGCGGCAAGCAAGAAGGAACCCCATGGCCCGAGGACGCTCACCCGGATACGACGATCAGCGCGAAATGATCCTGGATCATGCCGCGCAGCTGTTCGCCAACCGGGGCTATTCAGCGACCTCGATGAACCAGGTGGCCGAGGCCTGCGGCTTCTCGAAGGCGTTGCTGTACCACTACTACCGCGACAAATACAGCCTGCTGGTGAGCATTGCCGAGAACCATGTGTCCCGCCTCGAAGACCTGGTGGCCGACGTCGAGGGCCAGAAGCTGCCGCCCGAGGCGAAGCTGCGTGAACTCATCCGGCGCTTCGTCGAGGAGTACGCCGGCGCCAAGCATGCGCACCGCGTGCTGACCGAGGACGTCAAGTTCATGGAAGACGCCGACCGCCAGCGCGTTCTCGGCACGCAGCGCACCGTCGTCAACGGTTTCGCACGCGCCGTGATCGAACTGCGGCCCGACCTGAAGAGGGCCTCGCTCGCCAAGCCGCTGACCATGCTGCTGTTCGGGATGATCAACTGGATGTTCATCTGGATGCGGCCCGACGGCGACCTCGACTACGACGCCATGGCGCCCGTGGTCGCCGACCTGTTCCTCGGTGGACTTCCGGCCGTCAAGGTGCCGCAGCGCATCGTGTCTGTCGACATCTGATTGCTACCCCCCTTTTCATTTTTCAATCAACCACAACGGAGACAACCGCATGAAATGCCTCAAACCCCTCGCATTGGCCGCGATGCTGCTCGCCTCGGCGCTCGCGCAGGCCGACATCAATGTCGGCGTGACGGTCTCGGCCACCGGCCCAGCCGCCTCGCTGGGCATTCCCGAGAAGAACACCATCGCGCTGATGCCCAAGACCATCGGCGGACAGAAGATCAACTACATCGTGCTCGATGATGCGAGCGACACGACGGCGGCCGTAAACAACACGCGCAAGCTGATCTCCGAGAACAAGGTCGACGTGATCCTCGGCTCGACCACGACGCCGAACTCGCTCGCGATGATCGACGTGATCTCCGAAAGCCAGACGCCGATGATCTCGATGGCTGCCTCCGCGCGCATCGTCGAGCCGGTCGATGCCAAGAAGCGCTGGGTCTTCAAGACGCCGCAGAACGACATCATGATGTCGCTCGCCATCGCTGAGCACATGGCCGCCAATGGCGTGAAGACGGTCGGCTTCGTCGGCTTTGCCGACGCCTATGGCGAAGGGTGGTTCCAGGAATTCAGCAAGGCGGCCGAGCTGAAGAAGCTGCAGATCGTCGCCAATGAGCGCTATGCGCGCACGGACACCTCCGTCACGGGCCAGACCCTCAAGCTCATGTCGGCCAAGCCCGACGCGGTGCTGGTCGCCGGTTCCGGCACGCCGGCCGCGCTGCCGCAGAAGAGCCTCAAGGAGCGCGGCTACACCGGCAAGGTCTACCAGACGCACGGCGTGGCCAATGCCGACTTCCTGCGCGTGGGTGGCAAGGATGTCGAAGGCACCTTCCTGCCGGCAGGCCCGGTGCTCGTGGCGGATCAATTGCCCGCCGCCAATCCGGTGAAGAAGTCCGCGCTGGCCTACGTGTCGGCCTACGAGGCAGCCAATGGCAAGGGCACGGTCTCGACCTTCGGCGCGCATGCGTGGGATACCGGCCTGCTGATGGCTGCCGCGGTGCCTGTCGCGCTGAAGAAGGCGCAACCCGGCACGCCGGAGTTCCGCGCCGCGCTGCGTGATGCGCTGGAGCAAGTCAAGGAACTGCCCGGCGCGCACGGCGTGTTCAACATGACGGCCAACGACCACCTGGGTCTGGATCAGCGCGCACGCGTGATGGTCAAGATCGAGAACGGCGCGTGGAAGTATCTGCCGCCGAGCCCCTGAACACCTAAGCACACCCCCAGGCTTCGCGCACTTCGTGTCGCTGCGCCAACCCCCTTGCAGGGGGCAACACCAGCGGCCCGGCAAAGCCGGTTCCGCGGTGTTCCTGGCATAGGGCATGGCGACGCGGGTTGATGGATTGGAACCGACATGGATCTTCAGATTGCCCTGCTGCTCGGGCAGGACGGCATCGTCAATGGCGCGGTCTACGGACTGATGGCATTGGCCTTGGTGCTGGTGTTTTCCGTCACGCGGGTGATCTTCATCCCGCAGGGCGAACTGGTGGCCTTCGGCGCGTTGTCGATGGCGGCGCTCACTGCCGGGCGTGTGCCGGCCACGCTGTGGCTGCTGCTCGCACTGGCGGCCGCCACGCTCGCGGTAGAGGGCTGGCGCTGGAAGCGCGGCGCCACGGTGGAGTGGAAGGCGACGCTGGTGTGGACGGTTGCTTTCCCTGCCCTGGCCTCTGCGCTGGTGTTGGGCTTGCGGCCATCGTCGCTGGCGCTCCAGGCCGTCACCACCCTGCTGCTGATCACGCCGCTCGGGCCGCTGCTGTACCGGCTGACTTACCGGCCGCTGGCGGATGCGACGGTGCTGATCCTGTTGATCGTCTCGGTTGCGCTGCATGGCGTACTGGTTGGCCTGGGGCTGCTCTTCTTCGGTGCCGAAGGCTCGCGCACGCCGGCATTTTCGGAGGCTCGTCTCGATATCGGGGGCGTGCCGATCACCGGCCAGTCCATGGTCGTGGTGGGCGTCGCGTTCGCACTGGTGGTGCTGATGTTCCTTTTCTTCGAGCGTTCGATCATCGGAAAGGCGCTCCGCGCCACGGCGATGAACCGCGTCGGCGCGCGTCTCATGGGCATTCCGACGGATCTGTCGGGAGACTTGAGCTTTGCGCTGGCGGCGCTGATCGGCGCCGTCTCCGGCCTGCTCATCGCGCCGCTGACGACGGTCTACTACGACACCGGCTTTCTCATCGGCCTCAAAGGCTTCGTCGCGGCGATCGTCGGTGGGCTGGCGAGCTATCCCATTGCGCTGCTCGGCGCGCTGTTGGTGGGCCAGCTTGAAGCCTTCTCCTCGTTCTGGGCCAGCGCGTTCAAGGAAGTGCTGGTGTTCACGCTGATCATCCCCGTGCTGTGGTGGCGTTCGCTCCGCAGTCGCCATGTGGAGGACGAGGAGTGATCACCCCCATGCTTACCCACTTCGTGTGGCCGCACTCCCCCTCTCCGGGGGCAACACCAGCGGCCCGGCAGAGCCGGTTCCGCGGTGTTTCTGTCTTCATGCGCTGCACCCAGGAGCCATTGGCATGACAAGGCGTCACCTCACACTGCTCTTCGTCGCGGCGCTGGCGCTCAGCTGGGCCTGGCTGCCCGAGTTCACCGTCACGATGTTCAGCTACATCGGCCTCTATTCGATGGTCGCTGCGGGGCTGGTCATGCTCACCGGCGTCGGCGGCATGACGTCCTTCGGCCAGGCTGCATTCGTCGCCATCGGTGCCTATGCGACGGCATGGGTCTGCACATCGCCGGCCGCGGCGGCAGCTCTGGGCGGCCTCGTCGCTCCGGGCCTGTTGCCTTGGGTCGGACTGGTGCTGGGACTCGTGCTCACCTTCCTCGTCGCGTGGGGGCTCGGTGCCATCACGCTGAAGCTCTCCGGCCACTACCTGCCGTTGTGCACGATCGCGTGGGGGTTGAGCCTCTACTTCCTGTTCGGCAACCTCGAGTTCCTCGGCGGCCAGACCGGCATCACCGGTCTGCCGGCGCTGACGATCGCAGGCTTCTCGCTCGCATCACCGCGCGCGTTGGGCCCGCTGATCTGGGCCGCGCTCCTGCTGGCGCTGTGGGCGCTGCACAACCTGCTCGATTCGCGTGAAGGCCGCGCCATCCGTGCGCTGAAGTCCGGTCGGGTGATGGCCGAGTCGATGGGCGTCGACACCGCGCGCTACCGCGTCAAGGTGTTCGTGCTCGCGGCGCTGCTGGCGGCGCTGTCGGGATGGCTCTACGCGCACATGCAGCGCTTCGTGAACCCGACGCCCTTCAACCTGAACATCGGCATCGAGTACCTCTTCATGGCGGTGGTCGGCGGCGCGGGGCATCTGTGGGGTGCAGTGCTCGGCGCGACGCTCATCACGCTGGTCAAGGAGCAACTGCAGGACATTCTGCCGAAGCTGCTCGGCGCGAGCGGCAACTTCGAGGTGATCGTCTTCGGCCTGCTGATGCTCTTCGTGCTGCAGCGCTTTGCCGAAGGGCTGTGGCCGACGCTGGCACGCGTGTCCTCCCGCTTCCTGAAACCGGAGCCTGTGCGCGAGGCCAAGGCCATCGCTTCCCTTGCCAGCCGCAAGCTGCCGGCATCTGGCGAAATGCTGCTCGAAGCCGACAAGGTCACGAAGCGCTTCGGCGGCCTCGTCGCCAACAATGCGGTCGCGATGACGCTGAAAGCGGGCGAGGTGCACGCGCTCATCGGGCCGAACGGGGCCGGCAAGAGCACCTTCTTCAACATGATCTCCGGCGTCGATGATCCGACCGAAGGCGAAGTGCGCCTGATGGGCGAGTCGATGAATGGCAAGCCCTCGCGCGACTACGCCGCGCGCGGACTCGGCCGTACCTTCCAGCACGTTCGCCTGCTCGGCACGCGCAGCGTGCTGGAGAACGTCGCGCTCGGCGCGCACCGGCGCGGGCACCGCGGCTGGCTCTCCGCGATGCTGCGGCTGGACCGCGCCGAGGAGGCCGCGTTGCTGGCCGAGGCACGCCGTCAGATCGAGCGATGTGGCCTGGCCGAACATGCCGATGCGCCGGCCGCGTCGCTCGCGCTCGGCCAGCAACGCGTGGTGGAGATCGCGCGCGCGCTGGCCGGTCAACCCGCGGCGCTGCTGCTCGACGAGCCCGCCGCAGGTCTGCGCCACCTCGAAAAACAGGCGCTCGCGACCCTGCTCTCGCAACTGCGCGCCGAAGGCCTGGGCATCCTCGTCGTCGAGCACGACATGGAGTTCGTCATGAACCTCGCCGACCGCATCACCGTGCTGGAGTTCGGCGCCGTCATCGCCGAAGGAACACCTGAACAGGTGCAGTGCAACCCCCGTGTGCTGGACGCCTATCTGGGCGGCAGCGACGAACCGATTCCGATGGCCGCATGACACTGACACTCACCCCCAGTCTCCGCGCACTTCGTGTCGCTTCGCCAACCCCCTTCCGGGGGCAGTACCTGCGGCCCGGCAAAGCCGGTTCCGCGGTATTCCCGGGCTTGGGCCATGCCGGTTTCATACGTCGCGGATCTCGTGACGACGAGATGGAGCACTGACATGAACCCGCTCTTCGAACTCCAGGATTTCAGCGTCGCGTACGGTGCCGTCGAGGCCGTGCATGGCATCGCGCTTCGCGTGGACGAAGGCGAGATCGTCACCGTCATCGGCCCCAACGGCGCTGGCAAGACGACCTTGCTGTGCGCAGCAATGGGGCTGCTGCCCTCCACCGGAAGCCTAACGCTCGCGGGCGAGCGCATCGCGCGGCCCAGCGTCGAGGCAATGGTTGCACGCGGCGTGGCGCTGGTGCCAGAGCGCCGCGAACTCTTCGGCGAAATGCCGGTCGAGGACAACCTGCTGCTCGGCGGCTTCTACCGCTGGCGCACCGGCAAGCGCGACCAGCGCGAGCGCATGGAGGAGGTCTTCGCGATCTTCCCGCGCCTCAAGGAGCGCCGTGCGCAACTCGCCAGCACGCTCTCCGGCGGCGAGCGGCAGATGCTCGCCATCGGTCGCGCGCTGATGGCCCGGCCGCGCCTGCTGATGCTGGACGAGCCTTCGCTGGGCCTCGCGCCGCTGATCGTGCGCGAGGTGCTGCACGTGGTGTCGTCCCTGCGCTCGCACGGCGTCTCGGTGCTGCTGGTGGAACAGAACGCGCGGGCCGCCTTGCAGGTAGCCGACCGTGGCTATGTGCTGGAGACCGGCGCTGTAGCGCTCACTGGCGAGGCCGACGCGCTGCTGCACGACCGCCGGATCATCGACACCTACCTCGGGCTGGGCAACAAGAACGCCGTTGCCGCCTGAACCACCCACCTTCGGAGAATTCCATGACTCAGATCCTTCAAAGCTTCATCGGCGGACGCTGGCTCGGCGAACAGGGCGCGCAAGTGCTCCGGAGCGCCGTCAACGGCCGTCCGGTGGCGAGCACGCATGCCGAGTCGATCGACTTCGGCGAGTCGCTTCACCATGCGCGCAGTGTCGGCTTGCCTGCGCTGCTGGCCATGGACTTCCAGCAACGTGCCCAGCGCCTGCGCGCCATCTCGAAGTACCTGGCAGAGCACAAGGAAGAGCTGTATGCCATCTCGGCCCACACCGGCGCAACGCGCGCCGACAGCTGGATCGACATCGAAGGCGGCGCGGGCACGCTCGCGGCCTATGCGGGCATCGGCGGCGGTGAGCTGCCCTCGGGCAACCTCGTGCATGAAGGCCCGGCGATGCCGCTCGGCAAGAAGGGTGGCTTCGCAGGCACGCACATCCTGGTGCCGCGGCGCGGTGTCGCGGTGCACATCAATGCCTTCAACTTCCCGGTGTGGGGTCTGCTGGAAAAGTGGGCGCCCAGCTTCCTCGCGGGCATGCCCTGCATCGGCAAGCCGGCGACCTCCACCAGCTACCTGACCGAAGCGCTGGTGCGCCTGATGCACCGCTCGGGCCTGCTGCCGGAGGGCAGCCTGCAGCTCGTGATCGGCAGCACCGGCGATCTGCTCGACCGTCTCGACGGCTCCGATGTCGTCACCTTCACCGGCTCGGCCGACACCGCGGCCAAGCTGCGCGTGCACCCGAACATCGTTCGCCATTCGATCCCCTTCAATGCCGAGGCCGATTCGCTCAACTGCGCGATCCTCGCGCCCGACGTGTCGCCAGACGACGAGGAGTTCGATCTCTTCGTCAAGGAAGTGGCGCGCGAGATGACGGTCAAGTCCGGCCAGAAATGCACCGCCATAAGACGCGCCATCGTGCCGCGTCAGCATCTCGATGCGGTGGCCGAGAAACTGCGTGCGCGCCTCGCGAAGATGGTCGTCGGCGACCCGGCCCGCGAGGACGTGCGCATGGGCGCGCTCGCATCGCATGCGCAGCAGGCCGACGTGGCCGAGCGAGTCCGCACTTTGATGGAAGGTGCGGAACTGGTCTACGGCCAGCGCGACGGTTTCTCGCCGCAGGGCGAGGGCGTGTCCGAAGGCGCGTTTTTCTCGCCGACGTTGCTGCTGTCACGCGACCCGTTGCGTCATGACGCCGTGCATGACGTGGAAGCCTTCGGCCCCGTGAGCACGCTGATGGCGTATGACGGCCTGGACGAAGCGCTGGCCCTGGCCGCACGCGGTCGCGGCAGCCTTGTCGGCACGCTGGTCACCAAGGATCCCGCAACGGCCGCCAAGGCCATCCCCGTGGCGGCATCGCACCATGGACGTCTGCTCGTGCTGGACCGCGAGGCCGCGGCAGAATCGACGGGCCATGGCTCGCCGCTGCCTTTCCTCAAGCACGGCGGCCCCGGCCGAGCGGGCGGCGGCGAGGAGCTGGGCGGCCTGCGCGCGGTCAAGCACTACCTGCAGCGCGCTGCCTTGCAGGGCTCGCCCACCATGCTGGCGGCGGTCACTGGCGAGTACATGCGCGGCGCGAAGCTCAATGAGTCCGAAGTGCATCCCTTCCGCAAGCACTTCGAAGACCTGGAGATCGGCGATTCGCTGCTGACGCATCGGCGCACCGTGGGCGAGGCCGACATCGTCGCCTTCGGTGGCATCTCGGGCGACTACTTCTACATGCACTTCGACGAGGTCGCCGCGAAGGAGAGTCCCTTCGGCAAGCGCATCGCGCACGGCTACTTCGTGCTGTCCGCAGCGGCGGGTCTCTTCGTTTCCCCGGCGCCCGGACCAGTGCTCGCCAACTACGGGCTCGACACGCTGCGCTTCGTCAAGCCCGTGGGCATCGGCGACACGATCCGCGCCCGCCTCACCTGCAAGCGCAAGATCGATCGCCAGAAGAAGGATGCCAACGGCGTCGGCCAGGGTGTGGTGGCCTGGGACGTGGAAGTGACGAACCAGGACGGCGAACTCGTGGCGAGCTACGACATCCTGACGCTGGTGGCCAAGCGCGGCTGAGCCGGCTTGCCGTTCATGCCGCCGGGACAGGGAGACTGCGCAAGGATGTGACGCGCGACCCGAGAATCACGAAGGCTTGAATCGCGAACCCTGCAAGTGCCACGAGAAGGCAGGCGGATTCACCGTACGTCGATCCCACCAAGCCTCCCAGGGCAGCACCTAGGGGTCGCGCACCGGCGTTGGCGGTCAGGAAAACTGCCGAGACGCGGCCGAGCATGGGGCCCGCGGTCACGCTCTGGCGCAGCGTGGTGGAGGTGATCGTCCAGACCATCGGCCCGGCTCCGAACAGGACGAAAGACAGGGCTGCGAGCGCCGCGTGGGGGATCAGCAGCGTAGAGGCCATCGCCAACGCGGCAAGCACCGACACGACAGGTCCGACCTGAATCGCCCTGCCGAACGGCATTGCCGCGACAACGCGCGAGGTCACCATGGCGCCTGCCACCATGCCTGCACCGAGCATCGCGAGAGTTAGGCCGATCGTCTCTGCACTCATGTCGAGGACGCGAGCCGCGTAAGGCACATAGGCCGCCTGAAGCACGAACCACGAGAGGTTGAAGATCACCCCGGTGACCAGCATCGGACGCAACATCGGCTCGCGCCACACGAAGCTTGCACCTTCCCGAACCTCCACGAGCGGATGCCGCGCTGGCGATGCTGGACGCGATGGTTCAAGCAACCGCAGCAGCAGGAGGATCGCGAAGGTCGATAGCACTGCGGCCAGGGTGAAGGCGGTAGCCGCGCCCGCCCAGGAAACCAGCGATCCCGCGAGTGCGGGCCCGGCGGTGAATGCTGCGCTCCGGGCGAGTTCGAGCCTGGAATTGGCCAGCGCAAGCGACCCGCGCGGCACGAGTGCGGGTACCAGCGCAGGGGCGGCGACGCTGAAGCCGACAGTGCCGATCGCTCCGAGGAATCCCAGCAATGCGAGCCACGCGATGGTCAAGGCAGACGAGAGGAGCGCTGCCAGCATGGCCAACAGTGAGAAGGCTCTCAACCCTTCCGCCCACAACATCAGCTGGCGCCGTGGCATGCGGTCCGCCAACATCCCCAGGGGCATGGATGCCAGCAGGAATGGCAAGGTCTGCGCGGCCGCCAGCATTCCGACTTCGCCGGGTCCGGCGCCCAGCGCGAGGACGGCCACCAGGGGCGCCGCGGCAAGGCTCAGTTGCTCGGCAGACTGCGCAGCGAGGTTCGACCATGCCAGGTTCAAGAAGGGTCGTGGAAGGTGGGGGCGCATGACTGACCGAGGTTGGAGAGTGCCGCCGAAGTCTAGGCAGTCGCCATCCGACGCGAACTCCGCTTCTTGCGATTGAATTCGCGGGGCGCTCGTGGGCATAAGGCCTAGCCCTTTCGGCCATCGGCCGATGCCTTGCAATGGGCACATGGCTGCGCTCAAATCCGCGTGCTCCCAGGCACACGATTCAACAATGGACCGACCTGCCCAACGACCCGTTGAAGCCGGATAGGAACTGACATGAATACCGAACTCAAGCTGTTCATGAGAAGGGCCGCAGCCGGTGTCGTCACCGTGGCCGCGGTGGCGCTCCTCGCAGGCTGCGCCGGCACGAACGATGCGGTGAGCCAGGCCGCACGGGCGGACAAGGCGCCCCCCGGCCTCGTGGAGACCAAGGCCATCGCCGAGGAGGCTTTCATCTACGGTCTGCCGCTCGTCATGAACTATGCGGTCATGAACGAATACGCGGTCGACAAGGGTGGCCCGCAGTACAAGGCGCCCTTCAACGAGATCAACAACGAGGCGCGCGTCTACACCTACCAGGACACCGCTGTCGTCACGCCCAACAGCGACACGCCCTATTCCATGCTGTGGATGGACCTGCGGGCCGAGCCGATGGTGATCTCGGTGCCGGCGGTGGACAAGCGGCGCTACTACTCGGTGCAGCTTGTCGACGGCAATACGTACAACTTCGGCTACGTCGGCAGCCGTGCCATGGGCAACGACCCGGGGAGCTACATGGTGGCCGGCCCCGGCTGGAAGGGGCCGACGCCGCGCGGCATCCGGAAGGTCTTTGCCTCGACCACCCCGTTTGCCGTCGCCATCTTCCGCACTCAGCTCTTCAACGCGAAGGACATGCCGAACGTCGTGAAGGTGCAGGCCGGCTACAAGGCGCAGACGCTGTCCGCCTTCCTGAAGCAGCCGCCGCCGGCGGCCCCGGCGACGCTCAAGTTCCTTCCGGCCACGACCGCCGGGATCAAGGACAACTTCTTCGAGTATCTCGACGCCGCGCTCCTCTACGTTCCGCAGACGCGGGAAGACGCTGCCGTGCGGGCCCGCATCGCGCGCATCGGCGTCGGCCCGGGCAAGCCCTTCGAGTTCAGGGACCTCTCGCCCGGGCACAAGGCCGCCGTCGGCCTCGGGATGAAGGAAGGCGACGAGAAGATCGACAAGCGCCTCAACAGCGGGACGAAGGACATCAACGGCTGGAAAGTCGGGTCGGCCTTCGGCGACCGCGACTTCTACAAGGGCGACTGGCTGCTGCGCGCCGCGGCCGCCAAGGGCGGCATCTACGGCAACGATGCGGTGGAGGCCACTTACCCCGTAACGCGCACCACCGCGACCGGCGAGCTGCTGGATGGGAGCAAGCACAACTACACGCTCACCTTCCCGGCCGGACAGTTGCCGCCGGTGAACGCGTTCTGGTCCGTCACGATGTACGACGGCAAGAGCCAGCTGCTCATCAAGAATCCGATCAATCGCTATCTGATCAACGCGCCCATGCGGCAGGGCATGAAGAAGAATCCTGACGGTTCGCTCACGCTGTACATCCGGAAGAAGTCCCCCGGCAAGGCGCTGGAGCGCAACTGGCTGCCGGCGCCCGACGGGCCCATGTACCTGGTGATGCGCCTGTACTGGCCGAAGACATCACAGCCATCCATACTGCCGGCCGGCGAAGGCACGTGGAAGCCGCCGGCCGTGGTGGTGGTGTCGAAGTAGCAGCGCCCGGCCCTGACGCCCGCCGCCGCCGTGTTCCTACATCGGTTCGCGGCGTTGCAAGCTAGGGTGCCAGCTTGGAGAACTACGCCATGCCTGCATCCAAGCATTCCCCGAAGACCCCCGCCCCCCGCGTGCTGTGGAAAGGCGCGATCAGCTTCGGCCTCGTGCACATCCCCGTCGCGCTGTATTCGGCCACGGTCGACCACGCCATTGACTTCAACTGGCTGGACAAGCGCACCATGGATCCGGTGGGCTACAAGCGCGTCAACAAGAAGACCGGCAAGGAGATCGCGCGCGAGCAGATCGTGAAAGGCATCGAGTACGAGGATGACCAGTACGTGGTGCTCAGCGATGAGGAGATCGCGGCCGCCTATCCCAAGACCACGCAGACGGTCGAGATCGAGGCCTTCGTGCCGGCGGACAGCATTCCCTTCGTCTACCTGGAGCGGCCCTATTACGTGGCACCTATCAATCGCGGCGCCAAGGTCTACGCCCTGCTGCGCGAAACCTTGCAGCGCAGCGGCCGCGTCGGCATCGCGCGCGTCGTGATCCAGACCAAGCAGCATCTGGCCGTGCTGGTGCCCACCGGGCCGGGGCTGGTGCTGAACCTGCTGCGATGGGGTGCCGACATCCGGCCCTGGAAGGACCTGCCCTTGCCCTCGGAAAGCGCCAAGAAAGCCGGCCTGACAGAGCGCGAGCTCAAGATGGCGAAGGAGCTGGTCGACGACATGAGCGCCGACTGGGATCCGGACGACTACAAGGATTCCTTCAAGGACGAGATCATGCGGCTGGTCGACGAGAAGGTGGAGGCCGGCCAGACCGAGGAAGTGACGCAGCCCGAGCCCGAGGAGGAAACCGGCAAGAGCAGCGCCAAGATCCTCGATCTCACGGAGCTGCTGCAACGCAGCCTGCGCAAGGGTGGCGGCAAGGCCGGCGCCGACGACAAGGACAAGGACAAGGGCAAGGGCAAGGAGGAGCCCGAGGAAAAGCCCAAAGCCCGCAAGCCCGCCGCCAAGAGCGCCGCCCGCAAGCGCACACCTGCCAAGACGGCCGCACGCCGCAAGGCCGCCTGAGGCAGCGCGACCGTGGCCAGGTCGAGTGAACGCGAAGCGCTGGCGCCGTACCACGGCAAGCGCGATTTCGAGAAGACGCCGGAGCCTCGCACGGGCGGCAAGGTGGGCGCCAACGGAGCGTTGACCTTCGTCGTGCAGAAGCACCATGCGAGTCGCCTGCACTACGACTTCCGGCTGGAGCTCGACGGCACGCTCAAGAGCTGGGCGGTGCCGAAGGGGCCCTGCCTCGATCCCGCGGTCAAGCGCATGGCCGTGCATGTGGAAGACCATCCGATCTCCTATGCGAGCTTCGAGGGCACAATTCCGCCCAAGCAGTACGGTGCCGGCACCGTCATCGTGTGGGACCGTGGCGAATGGGCTGCCGAAGGCGACGCGCGCAAGGCCCTGGCGGAAGGCAAGCTGAAGTTCGAGTTGCGCGGCGACAAGCTGCGCGGCCACTGGACGCTCGTGCGCATGCGCGGCAAGGGCGAAAAGCAGGAGCCCTGGCTGCTCATCAAGGAAAGGGACGGCGAAGCGCGCCCGCTCGCGGACTACGACATCGTCGAGGTCCTGCCCGACAGCGTGCTGAGCGGCAGGGACGTGGACGACCCGCCGCACATCACCTATGGCAAGCCAGCACCACCCGAGAAGAAGGCACCCACCGGGCGCAAGAAGGCCGCCGCGAAAAGTTCTGAAGCTCCTGGACGCAAGGCCACATTGCCCGCCACGCTCGCGCCGCAACTGGCGACACTGGCATCGACGCCGCCCTCCGATCCGGACGACTGGCTCTATGAGTTGAAGTTCGACGGCTACCGTCTCCTGGCGCGTATCGACGGTGACAAGGTCCAGTGCATCACCCGCAACGGCCACGACTGGACCTCGAAGCTGCCGAAGCTGGCGCAGGCGCTGGCGAAGCTTCCCACGCGCTCGGCGTGGCTCGATGGCGAGATCGTCGTCGACAACGAGAAGGGTGCACCGGACTTCCAGGCGCTGCAGAACGCCTTCGATAGCGGTGCCACGGCATCCATCGTCTACTGGCTCTTCGACGTGCCCTTTCTCGATGGGCGCGACCTTCGCGACCTGCCGGTGGAGGAGCGTCGCGCGCAGCTCGTCCGCCTCCTAGGCAAGAAGCCGCCTGCCGCGCTGCGCCTCAGCGAGGCCTTCGAAGTGTCGCCGCGCGACTTGCTGGCGTCCTCCGCGCACCTGGGCTTCGAAGGCATCATCGGCAAGCTCAAGGGATCGAGCTATGTCTCGCGCCGCTCGCCGAACTGGATCAAGCTCAAGAACCAGCGGCGGCAGGAATTCGTCATCGGCGGCTACACCGCACCCAAGGGATCGCGCTCGGGCTTCGGTTCGCTGCTGCTCGGCGTCTACGACGAAGAGGGCGCGCTGCAGTACTGCGGCAACGTCGGCACCGGCTTCGACGGCAGCCGGCTGGCGGACATCAAGGCGAAGCTCGACAAGCACCAGGCCGACGAGAGCGCTTTCGAAACCCGCCCGGCCGGCGTCAAGGCGCAATGGGTCAAGCCCGTGCTGGTGTGCGAGGTGTCCTTCGGCGAATGGACGCGCGACGGGCGCATCCGGCATTCGGTCTTCCAGGGCCTGCGCGCCGACAAGCCGGCCCGCCAGATCCGCCGCGAGTCGGCGCAGGCGCCCGAACTCACGCCGGCGAGCAAGGCAGGCAAAGGAGCCACCAAGCCCATGACGCAACGCATCACCAACGCCGACCGCGTGATCGACGAGCAAAGCGGCACCACCAAGGGCGAACTCGCCGCCTTCTACCACCAGGTGGCAGAACTCATGCTGCCCCACCTCAAAGGCCGGCCCGTGTCGCTGGTGCGCGCGCCCGAAGGGGTCGGCGGGGAGTTGTTCTTCCAGAAGCATCTGAAGCAGGACGAGTTGCCGGGTGTCAAGCTGCTCGACCCGGCGCTCGATCCGGGCCACGAGCCGCTGCTGCAGATCGACACCGAGCGCGGCCTGTTGTCGGCCGCGCAGATGAACGTGATCGAACTTCACACCTGGAACGCGACCTCGAACGCCATCGGCAAGCCCGACCGCATGACCTTCGACCTCGATCCCGGCGAAGGCGTCGCCTGGGCCCGCATGCAGGAGGCGGCCATGCTGGTGCAGACCTTGCTCACCGAACTGGGTCTGCCGGCCTTTCTCAAGACCAGCGGTGGCAAGGGCCTGCACGTGGTCGTGCCGATCCGGCGCCACTACGACTGGGACACGGTCAAGGGATTTTCGCAAGCCGTGGTGCAGCACCTGGCGGACACCATCCCCGAGCGCTTCGTCGCGAAGAGCGGGCCGCGCAACCGCGTCGGCAAGATATTCGTGGACTACCTGCGCAACGGCTTTGGCGCGACCACGGTGAGCGCGTGGTCCGCGCGCTCGCGTCCGGGGCTGGGCGTGTCGGTACCGCTCACATGGGACGAGCTGCCGACGCTCACGAGTGCGTCGCAATGGACCGTGAGGAACATCGCTCGCCGCGTGCCCACGGGCAACAAGCCATGGGAGGGGATGGAGAAGAGCCGCAAGTCCATCGGCGCGGCGATGAAGTTGCTGGGGTACGCGCCGGAGTGAAGTCGCCTCAGGCCGCCACAGGCAGCACTTCGTTCGTGGTCACCTCGAAGCGCTCCAGCGTATTGACACCGAACACCATCGTGATGGGCACGTCGGCCGCATCGCGGCCGCGCGCGATCACCACACGGCCGATGCGCGGGATGTTGTGGCGCGCATCGAAAGTGTGCCAGCGGTCGCCCAGGTAGACCTCGAACCAGGCGCTGAAATCCATCGGATAGGGCACGGGTGCGATGCCGATGTCGCCGAGATAGCCCGTCACGTAGCGCGCCGGGATGTTCATGCACCGGCACAGCGTGATCGCCAGATGCGTGAAGTCGCGGCAGACGCCCGTCCGCTCGCGATAGCCCTCCAGTGCCGTGCGCGTGGCCCTCGCGCGCTGATAGTCGAAGCGCAGGTGCCCGTGCACGAAGTCGCAGATGGCCTGCACGCGCTGCCAGCCCGGCGGCACGCCGCCGAACTTCGCCCATGCGAGTTGGAGGAGTTCACTGTCGACCTCGCAGTAGCGGCTCGGCAGCAGGAACTGCAGTGTCTCGACTGGCAGATTGGCAGGCGCGTGCTCCACGGCGGTGGGGGAGACCGGGTCGGGCCAGCCGGTGTCGAACACCACGGCCTCGTTGCGCAAGCGCACCTTGCTGACGCCGCTGGGAACTTCCACCCGCGCGCAATGGTTACTGAATGCGTCGGTGTAGTGGTCGGTGCGCAGGGGAGGGCTGATGGTGAAGCTCTCCCCCGACTGGATGTCCGCCGCACGCGAAGGATGCACCCGCAGCATGTAGATCAGCGCTGTGGGCGCTGTGACGCCGAGTTCGATGTCGAAACCGATTTTGATGAGCATGGTTCGCTGACCTTGGGAGATGGTTCGAGGGGCGAAAGGGGGATCAAGCATTTTCGGTGCCCGATCCGATTCGTCCCATCCTAGTCCTGGGCGCTTTCGCCCGACGTCGACGATCCCGCGAAGCCGCGTAGTCCATCTTCAACGGGGGTTCTCGTCAGCGCGGTCCTACCGCCGACAACTGGGCGTTCCGACACGCCGGAGCGCGGCGCCACTACGGCCAGGACGGGCGGCCCTGCATAAGCTTGTAAGTCGGCCCAGAGCCGAAGCGCCCGACAAGCTGTGCAGCGCCGACCCCCTCCCTCTACCTACAAGCCTGGAGCGAAACATGGATCTTTCCACCCTGTTTGGCCTGTTCGGTGAATCCTGGATCGACGAATTCCTTATCTGGGTGGTGGCGTCGGCGGCCGCCATCGTCGGTGTGGTGGCAGTGGTCAGTGTGCTGAACATGCTTTTCGAAACGGAAACCGGCTGATTTGAAGGATCCCCGATGACGCAACAGAACAAGGCGGCCGCCGGTCGTCGCCCGACCAAGGGCGGTGATGGCAGCAATGCCAAACAAGAGCAACTGGCCGCCTTTACCGCCGACAACACGCCCCAACTCACCACCAACCAGGGCCTTCAGATACCGGACAACCACAACTCGCTGCGGGCGGGCGTGCGGGGCCCGACGCTGCTCGAGGATTTCATCCTTCGCGAGAAGATCACCCATTTCGATCATGAGCGCATTCCCGAGCGGGCGGTTCACGCAAGGGGATCGGCGGCGCACGGCTACTTCGAGGTCTACAAGTCGATGTCGCAGTTCACCTGCGCCGAGTTCCTGCAAGACCCGGCTGTGAAGACGCCCGTTTTCGTGCGCTTCTCGACCGTGGCCGGATCGCGAGGCTCGGCCGATACGGTGCGCGACGTGCGAGGGTTCGCCGTCAAGTTCTACACACAGCAGGGCAACTACGACCTGGTGGGCAACAACATCCCGGTGTTCTTCATCCAGGACGCGATCAAATTCCCTGACCTCATCCACGCCGTCAAGCCCGAACCGCACAACGAGATGCCGCAGGCCGCGAGCGCGCACGACACCTTCTGGGACTTCGCTTCGCTGATGCCCGAGAGTACCCACATGCTGATGTGGGCAATGTCGGACCGGGCCATTCCGCGCAGCCTGCGGATGATGGAAGGCTTCGGCGTCCACACCTTCCGCTTCGTCAACGCGCGCGGCGAGAGCCACTTCGTCAAATTCCACTGGAAGCCCAAGCTCGGCATCCACGGCCTGGCCTGGGACGAGGCGCAGAAGATCGCGGGCAAGGATGCCGACTTCCACCGGCGCGACCTCTGGGAAGCCATCGAGGGCGGAAACTTCCCCGAATGGGAACTCGGCGTGCAGATGGTCCCGCAGGACAAGGAGCACGCCTTCGGCTTCGACCTGCTCGACCCTACCAAGATCATTCCGGAAGAGATGGTGCCGGTGCAGCGCATCGGGCGCATGGTGCTCAACCGCAACCCGGACAACTTCTTCGCCGAGACCGAGCAGGTCGCTTTCCATCCGGGCCACGTGGTGCCGGGCATCGATTTCACGAATGACCCTCTGCTCCAGGGACGCCTGTTCTCGTACACCGACACGCAGATCTCGCGGCTCGGCGGCGCGAACTTCCATGAGCTGCCCATCAACAAGGGCGTGTGCCCGTTCCACAACTTCCAACGCGACGGGATGCATCGCCAGACCATTGCGCGGGGCCAGGTGGCATACGAACCACACTCGCTGATCGACGGCAAGGAATACCGGATCGATGGTGGCAGCGGCGGCTTCCAGCCATTCCCCGAGGCGCTGGAGCCGCCCAAGGTTCGGCGGCGCAGTCCGTCCTTCGACGATCACTTCACGCAGGCGAGGCTCTTCTTCAACAGCCAGAGCGCGGCGGAGAAGGAGCACATCATTGCTGCGTTCCGCTTCGAGCTGTCGAAGGTCGAGGTGCCGGCCGTCCGTCAGCGCATGGTGGACAACCTCGCGCACGTCGACGAGAAGCTCGCGCGCCGCGTGGCGGAGCCGCTGGGCATCAATGCGCCCGATGCGAAGGCCGCGGCCGGACGCGCGGGTTTCCGCGACCACCGCTTCACGATGCCGATCGACGAGTCGAGAGCGCTCAGCATGCTCGACACTGGCGACGGCTCGATCAAGACGCGCAAAGTCGCGATCCTCGTCGCGGACGGCGTCGATTCGGCCTCGCTCAAGCCCATTCGCGAAGCCATCGAACAGGCTGGCGCGCTGTGCAAGGTGGTCGGCCCCCGGCTGGGTACGATCGCGAGCGCATCCAGGCGGCAGCTCGACGTCGACGCGACCTTCGTCAACATGCCCTCGGTCATGTTCGATGCGGTGCTGGTGCCTGCGGGCGCGCAAGGTGTCGAGGCGATGGCGCGCAACGGCGATGCGGTGCACTTCGTGCTGGAAGCCTACAAGCACTGCAAGGCGATCTGCACGGTGGGCGAGGGCGTGCAGATGCTGGCGACGCTCGGCATCGGGCATGACGGGAAATCTGCGCCCGCCGGTGTGATCGTGGCCGCCACGCCCGTGACCAATCTGGGCGACGACGCCGCCGCGCTGAAGATCGCCAACGACTTCATCGCGGCGATCGCGAAACACCGGCACTGGGACCGCGCCAATGTGGAGGGCGTGCCGGCGTAGTCGCCGACCGCGCGGTCAGCGCCTGGAATGCTGCGCAGCCCAGCGCGAGCGCGCGAGCGCCACCAACTCGATCGCGCCCCATAGCAAGGCAAACCCGACACCCCTGAAGGGATGGCTTGGACTCGGCAAGGAAGGATGGACGATTCGGGGCATGGTCACGTCACCGTAGCGGGCCTGTGTGACGGCTTGATGGCAGGCGCTGCGGCTATCCTGCGCGCACTTCCACCATCCACTCGCCCGTGTGACTCCCAGAGATCTGCCCGAACTGATCGAGCTGCAGCGACTCTCCGAATTGGCCGGCGTGCACATGTCGCGGCGCGTGCTGTGCGAAGTGTCGGCGGGCGAAGCGCGCTTTCCGGTAGAGGCCTTCATCCTGGGCAGCGCGAGCCCCCTGGCGCCAGCCGTCGGGTTCTTCGGCGGTGTTCATGGCCTGGAGCGCATCGGCGCAGAGGTGACGATCGCCTACCTGCGCAGCCTCGTGATGCGCCTGCCATGGGACGAGACGCTGCACCGGCAGTTGGAGACCGTGCGGCTGGTGTTCATGCCGCTCGTCAATCCGGGCGGCTTGTGGCGCGGCACGCGCGCGAATCCGAACGGCGTCGATCTCATGCGCAATGCGCCCGTGGAGTCCGCTGAACGCGTGCCTTACCTCATCGGAGGCCAGCGCGTCAGCGCCGCGCTGCCGTGGTACCGCGGGGCGCAGGGTGCACCCATGGAAAGGGAGAGCGCTGCGCTGTGCGAGCTGGTCGAGGCGGAGCTGACGGTGCGTCCCTTCAGCATCGCGGTGGATTGCCATTCCGGGTTCGGCCTCAGCGACCGGATCTGGTTTCCGTTCGCGCACAGCTCGCGTCCCATCGCCCACCTGCCCGAGATGCACGCGCTGTGCGAGATCGTGGATGGCGCGCTGCTCCACCATCGCTATGTGCTGGAACCGCAAAGCCGCCAGTACATGGCGCATGGCGACCTGTGGGACCACCTGTACCTGCGCGCATGCGATGCCAAGCCCGGATCGGTGTTCCTGCCGCTGACGCTGGAGATGGGCTCCTGGCTGTGGGTCAAGAAGAATCCGCGACAGATCTTCTCGCGTCATGGCATGTTCAATCCGGTGATCGCACATCGTCAGCAACGCGTACTGCGGCGGCACGTGGGGTGGCTGGACTTCATCACGCGCGCCGCATGCAGCCATGAGCGCTGGGTGCCGACAGGCAACGACAGGGAGCGCCATCGCGATCAGGCGATGGCGAGATGGTACGAAGGGCCGGTGCGATGAGCACATGGGTTCTGCTGCGCGGGCTCACGCGCGAGAGCGGCCACTGGGGAGCGTTCCCGGACATGCTGCGCGCGCGGCTGCCCGGTGCGCGTGTGGTGGCGATCGACCTCCCCGGCAACGGCCGCTTGAACCAAGCGCAGAGCCCCACGAGCATCGAAGCGACGATGCACGACTGCCGGCACCAGATGGCGGCATCGGGCCATGCACCTCCCTTTCATCTGCTCGCCATGTCGCTGGGTGCGATGGTGGCGGTCGAGTGGGCATTCCGTCACCCCGAAGAACTCGCGGGCTGCGTACTGGTCAACACCAGCCTGCGCCCGTTCAGCCGCTGGTACCAGCGGCTGCGGCCCGCCAACTACGCCGCGGTGCTCGGCGTGGTGGCCGGGGCGAAGACGAGTCGACAGCGTGAGCAGACGGTCCTGCGCCTCACAAGCCGGCACCTGGCGCCGGACGCTCGCGTGATCGACGAATGGACGGCCTTGCGCGAGGCGCGCCCGGTGTCGGGCATCAACGCCCTGCGCCAACTGCTGGCGGCTGCCCGCTACCAGGCACCGGTCGATGCGCCGTCCGTGCCCCTGCTCGTGCTCGCGAGCCGCCGCGATGCGCTCGTGAGCGCAGAGTGCTCACGGCAACTCGCGCGGCAATGGAATGCGGCGATCCTCGAACATCCGACCGCCGGCCACGACCTGCCGCTGGACGATGGCCCGTGGGTGGTCGAGCAGGTCGCCCGATGGGCGGGGCTCGGCGCGCGCAGCCCGCTCACTTCCGCCCATCCGCCGGACGCAACACCTTCCCCTGGAGCGTGACCGCCTTGCCGATCGGCGGTGCGGTGCTGGTTTCGACGGTGCGCAGCGATCCGTCCTCCATGCGCACGCTCACCTGGTAGCTGGTCACCGTGCGGGTGCGCTTCTCGATCTCGTTGCCCGCGAAGCCACCACCGACCGCGCCCAGCACCGTGGCCGCCGTGCGTCCGTTGCCGTGGCCGATCTGGTTGCCGATCAGGCCGCCGACGACACCGCCACCGACGGCGCCGACACCGGTCGCCGGCGCGGGGTGCTCCACGGTGCGAACCGATTCGACGTGACCGCAGACGGAGCAGACGGGGGCTCTCGCCGGCGCAGGTGCCGGGCCCGGAGCGGGGCTTGCCTGCGCGACCTTCGGCGGCTGGACCTCGGGTGCCCTCACGGGCGGCGGCAGTGTCGTCGCACGCGGAAAGGCAGCGCTGTTCACCGCCGGAGGAACAGGCGCGGCAGGCTGCGGCTCATCGGGCTTGAAGTCGTCCGGTGCCGGCGCCCGTGTAGCGGGTGCCGCGGCGATGGTGGCGGCATCTGGCGCGCCGTTGCGGCCCTGCTGGTGCAGCAACACGCCGCCGAGCGCGGCCACGGCGACGGCCAGCGTGCCGATGGCCGCCCAGAGTACCTTCGGTGATGAATGAGTCGGAGTGCGTTCGACGGTAGTCGGGTCGATGGACGTCGTGTTCATGGATATTCCCCTTTCGTGTGCGCTGCTGGTAGCAGCGGAACTCAGGAAAAAGCATCGCCATGGCGAAAGACCTGTCAATGCGACGCGGTCCTACACATCAGGCCGGACGCGAGGCATTCAGCGGATGCGAGTCAGCGCCTCATTCATCCCATGCCACAAGGCGTCGAGGCGATTCCCACAACAGCTTGCGGCGGTCGGCGTCGTCCGGAAAAAGTTGTTTGATCAGGGCCAGCTGCAGCCCATAGTCGATGCGTTCCGTCGCGCGAAGGTAGGGCCAGTCGGACCCCCACATGCAGCGATCGAGCGTGAACGCGTCGGCCAGCGCGTGCACGAACGGCCACGTGTCCTCATGCGGATGCGCCTTCTGCGAGAACTTCGCGAAGCCCGACAACTTGACGAACGCGCGCCCGGAGCGACCGAGTTCCAGCAGCGTCTGGAAGCCCGGCTGATGCAGGCCCGCATCGGGATGCGGCTTGCCGCAATGGTCGATCACCAGGCGCACATCGGAGCCATCGAGCAGGGGCATCAGAGCGGGGAGCTGGTCCTTCTCGACTTGCACCTGCAGCAGGAGATCGAGTTCGCTCAGCTTGTGAAGCAGTTCGCCGGCAGACAGGTAGAAGTCCACACCCAGAAAGGACGGATTGAACGCGACGCCGACGATGCCCCGCGCCTTCAGTCCCGCCAGCGCATCGAGCGAGACGTCGTTGTCCACCACGGCGATGCCCTTGAAGCGGCCCGCGCTGCGCGCAATCGCATCGAGCAGGCACCGGTTGTCGGTGCCGTAGCCGGAGTTGGGACCCACCACCAGCGCGTGGCGCACGCCGTAGGCATCCATCACCGCCATGAACAGATCGGCCGACCCCGATTCCTGGCCGTTCGGGCGATAGTGCGTGGCCGCCGCGTAAGGAAACCGGCTGGGGTCGAAGATGTGATTGTGGCAATCGATCTTGGGCTCTTCGAAGATGGTCGTCATGGGAGTTCGAGTGAGTGGCGTCGTGCCGTGCCTACCATGCCTGCCGACGGCGCGCAATCGGCCATGGGTCCGGGATACGTGTTCGTATGATGCACTCGGCGGCAACGAGGCCGCAGGATCAGCGAAATCGAACATGACACTTTCCAAGGATGGCGCTTCCGGTCACCAGGATGCAGAGACGCTCGTGATCCGCGTGGTCGATGACGACAGCGCATTCCGGCGCGCGGTATGTGGCCAGTTGATGACGGCCGGCCACACGGTCCGGGACTACGGTTCCATCAGCGAGCTGCTCCGTCAAGGCATCGGCGACGAGCCCGGCTGCCTGATCCTCGACCTCCACATGCCGGGCCCCGACTGGCTCGACCTGCAGGACGTGGTCACGCGCAGCGCCGAGCCCCTGCCGGTCATCGTGCTCACGGCCAAGGCCAGCGCGCACGACACCCTGCGCGCCATGAAGGCCGGGGCGGCGGACTTCTTCCTCAAGCCGGTGGATCAGGAAACGCTCTTCGGCGCCGTGACGAACGCGCTGACCAACCATCTCTCCCGACGCCGCGTGCTTCAGCAGATCGCGGCGCTGAAGGCGCGCTACGCCACGCTCACGCCGCGCGAACGCCAGGTCGCGGCCATGGTCGTGGCAGGCGCCTTCAACAAGGAGATCGGCACGGCGCTCGGCACCGCGGAACGCACGGTGAAACTGCATCGCGCGAACGCGATGGAAAAAATGGGTGCGCGCTCACTGCCGGATCTGGTGCGTGCATTCAGCGAACTGGACTCGGGCTCTTCGGGGCGTGCCGCCTGCGGTTGAACGCGCCGACCGCGCGGCGGCTTCACGTTCGCGGCCTTATCCGACAGGGGGACGGTCCAGGCTCTGGCAGTCTCGGAGGCTTTTGCCTCCTTCGACGACTGACCGCTTCATGAACACTCCCTCCGCGATCGACCCCGAGGACTTCCAACGCCTGCTCAGCCGCAACCTGAAGCTGCCGCTCGCCGGCGGGATCGTCGGCGCCGTGGTCTTCGTCGCGCTCATCGCGTACCTGCTGTCGGTGATCGGCTGGGTGGAGCACACCGATCGCGTGACTCGCGCCGCGAGCGAAGTCCAGCGCCGCAGCATCGATCTCGAAACCGGGATGCGGGGCTTCCTGATCACTGGCGACGAGAGCTTCCTGGAGCCGTACGAAAGCAACCTGCCGCGTATCAAGAACGACCTCGGTGCGCTCAAGACGCTGGTGGCGGACAACCGGGCGCAGGTCGAGCGGGTCGATCGCATCGCCGCGCTGCAGGACGCGTGGAATCAGTTTGCGCGCGAGATGATCGAGCTGCGCCGCAGCGGCGGCGACTACCAGCAGCCGGTCCGACTCGGCCGCGGCAAGCGGATCACCGACGAGATCCGGGCCGAGTACAACGCCTTCAACGACACAGAGCAGAACCTGCGCTTCGAGCGCAACGGCGAAGCCAACCGCACCAGCCTGGCGATCGTCGCGCTGTTCGTGCTCTTCACGCTGATCACTACCGGCCTGCTGGCCTACTTCGGCCGGCGCCAGCTGATGCGCCTGTCCGAAGGGTATGACAGCGTGCTGCGGGAGCAGGCGGCCCATGCCGGCACGCTGCAACGCCAGGCCTGGCTGCGCGGCGCGCAGACCGAGCTAGCGGGCGAACTGGTCGGCGAGCTCAGTGCGCAGGAGATGGGACGCAAGGTACTCGCCTTCTTCTCTCGCCGTGTCGACAGTCCGGTGGGCGCGCTCTATGTGCGCGAGCGGCACGGCGCGTTGCGCCGCGTCGCGAGCTACGGTTTCTCGAGCGAGGCCGAAGCTTCGCCGCAAGTCTTCGCGCCGACCGAAGGCCTCGTGGGACAGGCGGCCGCCGAGAAGCGCCGCATGCTCATCGAGCCGGTGAACGCCGACTACCTCAAGGTCAACTCGGGCCTCGGCGAGATGCCGCCGGCCGCCGCCCTTGTGCTGCCCGTGGCGAACGACGGCATCGTCAACGGCGTGGTCGAACTCGGCCTTCTGAAGCCGCCGGGCGAGGAAGCGAACCAGTTGCTCGATCTGGTCGCCGGCAACATCGGCAGCTCGATCGCGGCGGTGCGCTACCGCGAACAGTTGCAGGACGCGCTGGCCGAGACCCAGCAACTCAACGAAGAGCTGCAGGTGCAGCAGGAGGAACTGCGCACCGCCAACGAGGAACTGGAGGAGCAGTCGCGCGCACTGCGCGCCTCGCAGGCCACGCTGGAGAACCAGCAGGCCGAGCTGGAGCAGACCAACAGCCAGCTCTCGGAGCGCACCGAGGCGCTGGACCTGCGCAACGCCGCATTGCGCCGCGCGCAACGCGACCTCGAGGAGCGGGCCGACGAGCTGCAGCGCGCAAGCCGGTACAAGTCGGAATTTCTCGCGAACATGTCGCATGAGCTGCGCACGCCGCTCAACAGCGCGCTGATCCTCGCCAAGCTGCTGGGTGACAACCCGCAGGGCAACCTCAGCGCCGAGCAGGTGAAGTTCGCGGAGTCCATCTACGCATCGGGCAACGACCTGCTGGTGCTGATCAACGACATCCTCGACATCGCGAAGGTCGAGGCGGGCAAGATGGAAGTCGTGGCGGAGGAGGTCGCGACCGAGAAGCTGGCTCACAGCCTGGAGATGATGTTCACGCCGCTGGTCGAACAGAAGCGTCTCAAGTTCCGGCTCGACCTGCGGTCCGATGCGCCGGCCACGCTGGTCACCGACCGGCAGCGGGTCGAGCAGATCCTGAAGAACCTGCTGTCGAACGCGCTCAAGTTCACCGACCACGGTGAGGTGGTGTTGACCGTGTCCGGCGTGCCCGGCGGCGGCGCGGCCTTTGCGGTGAGCGATACCGGCATCGGCATCGCCGACGACCAGCAGGACGTGATCTTCGAAGCCTTTCGCCAGGCCGATGGCACGACCAGCCGACGCTATGGTGGCACCGGCCTGGGCCTGTCGATCTCGCGCGACCTGACCGAGTTGCTCGGCGGAACGCTGGCCGTGCGCAGCGATCCCGGCGCCGGCAGCACCTTCACGCTGGAACTGCCTGCGCGCGCCCCTCAAGCGAAGGAAAATCCGGCCGATGCGAACGCCAGTCCCGCCCCGTCGGCCGCGCGTGCGCAAGCCGGCTTGCCGTCGGCGCCGCCCGCGCCCGTCACGGCGGTCGTCCCGGCGCCGCAGTTCGCGGACGACCGCTCCTTGCCGCGCGACCAGACTCGCCGCGTGCTCGTGATCGAGGACGAGCCGCAGTTCGCTCACATCCTCTACGACCTCGCGCATGAGCTCGGCTACCGTTGCCTGGTCGCACACGGCGCGGCCGATGGCTTCAGCCTCGCGACGCAGTTCGTCCCCGATGCGATCCTGCTCGACATGCGCCTGCCCGACAGCCCCGGCCTGGGCGTGCTGCAGCGACTGAAGGACGATCCGCAGACGCGCCACATTCCCGTCCACGTCGTCTCCGCGGCGGACAGCTCGGAAGCCGCGATGCACATGGGCGCGATCGGCTATGCGCTCAAGCCCACGTCGCGCGATCAGCTGATGGAGGTGTTCCGCAAGTTCGAGGACAAGCTCACGCAGAAACTCAAGGCCGTGCTGCTGGTCGAGGACGATGCCCTGCAGCGCGAAAGCGTGGTCAAGCTCATCGGCGACGACGACGTGGTCATCACCGCCGTCGAATCGGGCGAGGAGGCACTGGAGCTGCTGCGCACGCGCGTCTTCGATTGCATGATCACCGACCTGCGGCTGCCCGACATGCAGGGCTCCGAACTGCTCAAGCGCATGGCGACGGAAGAGATCGTCTCTTTCCCGCCGGTCATCGTCTACACCGGCCGCAACCTCACGCGCGACGAGGAGGCCGAACTGCTGCGCTATTCGCGCTCGATCATCATCAAGGGCGCGCGCTCGCCCGAGCGGCTGCTGGACGAAGTCACGCTGTTCCTGCACAAGGTCGAGGCGGACCTGTCGAGCGAGCGCCGGACCATGCTCAAGACCGCGCGCGGACGCGACCGCGTCTTCGAGGGCCGGCGCATCCTGCTGGTCGACGACGACGTGCGCAACATCTTCGCGCTCACCAGTGCGCTGGAGCAGCGCGGCGCCATGGTCGAGATCGGCCGCAACGGCCGCGAGGCGCTGGAGAAGCTCGACCAGGTGCGCGACATCGACCTCGTGCTGATGGACGTGATGATGCCGGAGATGGATGGCCTCGAAGCCACCCGCCGCCTGCGTCAGGACCCGCGCTTCGCGAAGCTGCCGGTGATCGCGGTCACCGCCAAGGCCATGAAGGACGACCAGGAGCAATGCCTCGCGGCGGGCGCCAACGACTACCTCGCCAAGCCGGTCGACCTCGATCGCCTGTTCTCGCTGCTGCGGGTGTGGATGCCCAAGATGGAGCGACTGTGATTCCCGGCGCACCGCCCCCACCGCTGCATCCGCCGAGCGACACGGACATCGAGCTGCGTCTGCTGATGGAGGCCATCTATCTCAAGTACAGCTACGACTTCCGCAACTACACCGGCGCCTCGCAGAAGCGGCGCGTGCTGTACGCGCTGGCGCAACTGGGGCTGCCGAGCATCTCGGCCTTGCAGGACAAGGTGCTGCGCGATCCGGCAATGTTCGCGCGGCTGCTGCAGTACCTCACGATTCCGGTGAGCGAGATGTTCCGCGATCCGGGCTACTTCCTGGAGTTGCGCCGGCAGGTGGTGCCAATGCTGCACACCTATCCCTCGCTCAAGGTGTGGGTGGCGGGCTGCAGTACCGGCGAGGAAGTGTTCTCGCTCGCGATCCTGCTGCGCGAGGAAGGCCTGTTGGAGCGCACGCAGATCTACGCGACCGACATCAATCCCTCGTCGCTGGACAAGGCGCGGCAGGGCATCTTTCCGCTGGAGGCGATCAGGCTCTACACGGCCAACTATCAGCGCGCGGGCGGCTTGCGGGCCTTCTCGGACTACTACACCGCGGCCTACGACGCCGCGCGCTTCGATCCATCGCTGTGCGTGGACGTGGTCTTTGCCGACCACAGCCTTGCGACCGATGCGGTCTTCGCCGAGACGCAACTCGTGTCCTGCCGCAATGTGCTTATCTACTTCAACCGGCAACTGCAGGACCGGGCGCTGGGCTTGTTCCACGAGTCGCTCTGCCATCGCGGCTTCCTGGGGCTCGGCGCGAAGGAGAGCATCGATTTTTCAAGCTACGCCGATCGATTCGATGTGCTGTCGCGCGGTGAACGCATCTTCAGAAAATTGACATGAAGCAGGAGCAATCTTCCGTCATGGCTCGCAAGACGCTGGCCGTCGTGATCGGCGCCTCCGCCGGCGGGGTCGACGCGCTGATCGCGTTGCTTGCCGACCTGCCTGCGCAGTGGCGCCTTCCGGTGGCGGTGGTCATCCATCTGCCCGAGGGGTACGAAAGCCGGCTGGCGGAGGTCTTCAGGCACCGGCTGCCGATCCCCGTGTTCGAAGCCGCGGACAAGGCGCCAGTCCAGGGGGGCACGCTGTACTTCGCGCCGCCGGGCTACCACCTGTCGATCGAGCGCGATCTGAGCTTCTCGCTGAGCTGCGAGCCGCCGGTGCTGCATTCGCGGCCGGCGATAGACGTGCTGATGAGTTCGGCCGCCGACGCCTTCGGGCCTTCGCTGGTGGGCGTGCTGTTGACGGGAGCCAACGACGACGGCGCCGAAGGGCTGCTGCGCATCCACCAGGCGGGCGGCCTGACCATCGTGCAGGACCCGGCCGAGGCCGAGATCCCGACCATGCCCAACGCGGCCCTCGGCGCCCATTCCCCCGATCACGTGCTGCCACTGCGCGACATTCGCGCGCTCCTACTGCAACTGGATTCCGCCCATGCCCATTGATGTCGAAAGCAAGTTGCTGATCGTCGACGACCTGCCGGAGAACCTGCTGGCGTTGGAGGCGCTGATCCGCGGACCGGCGCGGCGGGTGTTCCAGGCGACGTCGGCGGAGCAGGCGCTCGCGCTGCTGCTGGAGCATGAGTTCGCGCTCGCGATCCTCGATGTGCAGATGCCGGAGATGAATGGGTTCGAGCTCGCGGAGATGATGCGCGGCACCGAGCGCACACGGCACATTCCGATCATCTTCGTCAGCGCGGCCGGCCGCGAGATGAACTACGCCTTCAAGGGCTATGAGAGCGGTGCGGTCGACTTCCTGCAGAAGCCGCTGGATGCGCATGCGGTGAACAGCAAGGTGTCGGTCTTCGTGGACCTGTACCGCCACCGCAAGGCACTGCGGCACGAGATGGACGCGCTGGCCGAGGCCAACCGCCAGCAGGAAGCGCTGGTGCAGCAGCTTCAATGCGCCCAGCGCGAACTGGAGCGCGCCGTGCGCATGCGCGACGACTTCATGTCGATGGTGTCGCACGAACTGCGCACGCCGCTCAATACGCTGTTCCTCGAAACGCAGGTGCGCAAGCTGCATCTCTCCAAAGGCAACATGGCGCCATTCGGGCCGGAGCGGCTGCCTGCGATGATCGAACGCGACCAGCGCCAGATCCAGAACATGGTGCGCCTGATCGACGACATGCTCGACGTCACGCGGATGCGCAGGGGCGCGCTCTCGATCCGCCCCAAGCCAACGGATCTCGCGGCGCTGGCGCGCGGCGTGGTCACGGACCTGGCGCAGCAGGCGGAGGCTGCCGGCTCGGTCGTCGAGTTGAAGGCGCCCCCACGCATCGAGGGCGTCTGGGACGATTTCCGCATCGAGCAGGTACTCACCAACCTGCTGACGAATGCGCTGCGTTATGGCGGCGGCAAGCCGATCGAGGTCATCGTGGCCGAGGCCGGCGACACGGCGCTGATGACTGTGCGCGACAACGGTATCGGCATTGCCGCGGAGGACCAGGAGCGCATCTTCGAGCAGTTCGAGCGCACGGACGACAGCCGCAAGCACGCACCCGGCCTCGGGCTCGGTCTCTACATCACGCGGGAAATCGTGCGTTCGCACGGCGGGGAGATCCGTCTGGAAAGCGCCCAGGGCCTGGGCGCGGAGTTCCGCGTGACGCTGCCTATGCGTGTGGCGACGACGCCATGCTGACGACGGGCCGGCGTGCGCAGGGTGCGACCGTGTCCTACATCGCACAGGCCGGGTGCAGTCCGATACTCTGAAACTTTGGCTCAGGGAGATTTGGAAGTGAACGTTCTGATCGTTGACGACAACGAGGCCGCGGCGGACCTGCTGCAGGAACTCCTTGTTCTGCAGGACCACAAGGCGCGTTGCACCTACTCCGGTCAGCAGGCCCTGGACGTTGCCGCCAGCGAAGTCTTCGATGCCGCACTCGTGGACCTCACGCTGCCGGACTTTCCGGGCACCGAAGTGGCGCGGCGACTGCGCGCCAGTGCACGGGGCGAGCCGCCGCTGCTGGTGGCCATCTCCGGCTATTCGGCCGACGAGGCCAGTGCCAGTGCCGGGCTGTTCGACCACCATTTGCAGAAGCCGATCGACTTCGAAGTCCTCGATCGCATCCTGACGCGAGCCGCCGCCGGATGAAGGCTTCACCCGGCGCGCGCAGCTGGATGGCCGCCGGCGTGCGGCACGAGTTGCTGACGCGCGCGCTCCCGGCCCTGCGGCACGACATGGCCGCGCCGGTGTCGGTCATCCGCATGGGCATCCTGCTGCTGAAGCGCCAGGTGACTGCGGCGGAGAATCCTGATGCGGCCGCGTGGGGGGAGCGGGTCGCGCTGATCGAAAACCAGGTCAGCGCACTCGCCAGCGGCGTGCGCTCACTGCGCGACTGGGAACTCGCCACGCACGACGAAGGCATCAAGCGCAGCGAACTCGTCGCGCAGTGCACGGCGCTGATGCGCGTGGCTTTCGACCTCCATGGCGTCGCACTTCATATCGGCGAAGACCTGTCGCCCGAAGAGGACGAGCCGAGCTTTCCGTCAGGAGCGGCCCTGCGCTACATGTTTCTCGGTGCGCTGGGCTATCTGCACGACAGCGTGCCGCATGTGGGCGCGATCGACGTCGAGGCGCACGGCGCCGATGGGTTGCGCTTCTCGGCCACGCCCGGCGAACCGGCAGCGGCCGATCCGGTGGCCGGTGCCCACAGGGCGCCGCGTGCGTTGGCGATCGATGCCATCGCGCTGCAATCGCTGGCCGACGGGCTGGGCTACGAAGTCGCGGTCGAGCCCGATGCCGTGCGCTTCGCGCTGGTGACAGGCCAGGCGTCCGCCTGAGTTTTCATTTCCCCTGCAGCGTCGCCGCCATGGTGGACGCCGCTGTCCGGCCTTCGCATTCCGCGACCATGCGAATGCTCTGCTTCACGCTGCCCGTCATCTTTTCGTTGAGCTGATTCCAGCCCCGGTACATCGGCACGACCACCAGCCAGCCGATGCCGATCACGCCGCCAAGCGCGCCCATGTACTGCCAGTGCATCGGTTCCATCTGTCGTCTCGTCCTTCCTCGTGCGCTGCGTCCACCGTTCAAGAGATGTGGAATCCTAGCAACGGGTAGCGGCCCGGCCATCCTCCATTTTGAGGGGTAAAGGTACATCTTGATACATAAATGATTCGTCTAGGCTACATTTCGGCCTCGGAGAGTCCGGCGCCTGCCGGTCGATGTGTGACACAACGAATTGCGAGGGCTTGATGAAGGATCTGACGAAGGCCTGGGTGGCCGCTGCGTTGATGGCTGGCTTGGCGGGTTGTGGAGGCGGAGGGAGCGGTGGCACCTTCGCGCCGACGGATGGCGGAGGTGCCAAGGCGACCCCCGACGCCCGGAACGGCGACTTCAAGTTCTTCGCGACGAACGGCTCTCGCCAAGTTCTCAAGATCGACTTCGACCAGCTCACCTACACCGTGACGGACAGCGCCGGCGGATCGAACTCGGGCACCCTGGTCAAACCGTCGGCGCCGGCGGGGCGCTATGGCATTTCGAATGCCCGCATCACCACGCAGGCCAACACGTCCGGGCTGTTTGCCTTCAATGACACGGTCGTCGGCGCGGTTCCGCTGGCGGTGCCGAACTCGAACCCGGTCAGTTACGCCGCGTACCCCTTTATCGCGTCGCGCGCGCTCGTGACGACGCAGGCGAACCTGGACGGCGTCTACAACCGCTTCCGGGTCGATTCGACGCCCACGGGACGTGACTCCTTCATCGGGCAGGTCCGCATTTCCGGCGGTGGCACGACGATGACGCAATGCGTGGACAGCGGGATCTATCGCGTGGAGAAGTGCCCGGCTGCATCGGTCAACGTCAGCACGATCACCGCAGACGCCGAGACCGGCATGTGGGGGCTGACCGGCTCGGACGGCACGTTCCTCGGCCGCTTCGCGATCGCCCGCGTCGAGGGCGAGAACGTATACCTGTCGGCAGGCGGGTCGCCGACCGCCGGTGCGGGCAATACCGTCTTCGCCATCGGCTTCCCCGAAGCGTCGAGCTGGAGCGCGTTCAACGGGGTCGGCGGATCGACCGGCGGCACCATGGACACCGTCGTCGCTTCTGCGACGAGCTTCTCGATCACGTCGACGGCCCCGGAGACCGGCACCCAGACCTCGGCGAACTTCACGCTGCATGCCATGGGCGCGGATGGCCCGCTCGGCATGCGCAGTTCGGACGGCCCCGGCGGCTACTTCTTCATGCGCATGGGCAAACTCGAAGCCATGGTCGGCGCCCGAAGCAACGTGAACACCGCCGGCTTCCTGCACCTCGGCGTGGTGAACTGAAGACGCCCCTTCAGGCCGGAACCGCAACCCGCCGCGTCGACAACAGTGCGCGCAGCTTGGCCGGTGCGACCGGCTTGGTGAGCAGCATCACACCGCCCTGGCGCAGGCGCTGCAGGATCTCGGGTCCGGTGGCGCCCGACACCAGCACGGCGAGCGCGTCGGGCTGAAGCCGGCGCGTGGCGTCGATGACCTCCATGCCGTCATCGTCACCGGACAGTTGCAGGTCGCACAGCACCACGTCGAAGTGCGAGCCGGCTTCACCGAGCCGGACGAGCGCTTCCGCGCGGCTGGGTGCGCATTCGACCTGGCAGCCCCATTGTTCGAGCAGGGTACGGCTGCCGTGGAGGATCGCCGGATCGTCATCGACGACGAGGCAGCGCACGCCGGCCAGCGGCGCCGCCGCCACCGGCTCCGGCGCGGGCGGCGTCACCTCGCGCGGGTTGGCGGCCGGCAGTTCGATCGCGAAGGTGCTGCCCGCCTGCAGCGCCGAGCGAAGGGTGATGCGCGTGCCGAGCAGGGTGGCGATGCGCGCGCAGATCGCGAGGCCGAGTCCGAAGCCCTGGCGACGATCGCGCTCGGTGTTCGCGACCTGGTAGAACTCCTCGAAGATGCGCGCCTGGTGGATGGGCGCGATGCCGACACCGTTGTCGCGCACTTCGATGCGAACGGAGCCGCTGCTTCGGCGCGCCGCCACCAGCACCGTGCCGTCGGCTGGCGTATGGCGGATGGCGTTGCTGACCAGGTTGCCGATGATGCGCAGGAGCAGCGCGGCATCCGTGCGAACCGCCAGGCCGCGGTCCTCCCACATCAGGCGCACGCGCGCGGCGGCCGCCGGCGCGGCGTGTTGCGCGTCGAGCTGGTCGAACACCGTTGCCAGCGACACGCTCGCGATGGTGGGCGTCAGCACCTGCGCATCGAGCCGCGAGATTTCCAGCAGGTCGTCGAGCAGCAGCGTCATGAACTCGGTGGCCTCCTGCAGCCGCAGCACGGCGGGGCGCTGCGCCGGCGTGGCAGTCGGCAGCAGGCCGTCGATGAAGAGGCCCATGGCATGCAGCGGCTGGCGCAGGTCGTGGCTCGCGGCGGCCAGGAAGCGGGCGCGGGACAACGCGGCCTGCTCGGCCTCGGCCATGCGCTGCAACGCGACGGCTGTGGCTTCGCACACCCGCTCCTCGCTGATCTGGCGGTTGCGCTGCAGGCGCTCGGCCAGGCGGTTGATGTCGTGCGCGAGGTTCGCCAGCTCGTGCTGGGCGCGCCGTGCGCCGCGGTCGGGGTCTCCGTCGTCTCCGGCCAGCGTGACGACGTTGCAGCGCGCGTCGAACTGGCCCGCCTGCAGGGCGGCCACGGCGCGCGAGATGCGTCGCAGCGGCTGGGCGACGGCGCGTGCAGTGTGGCGAACCCAGGCCCAGGCGACCAGCAGGGCGATCATCGCGATGCCGATCCCGGCCATCAGCGAGCGCGTACGTTCGCGATCGTAGGCTGTGGTGTCGCGGAAGGTCTGCACCAGGCCGATCGGCGTCTCGCCGGCCGCGGTCGCGCCTACCGGCGCGAAGGCCGAGGCGCGCGAGGCTTCGCGCAGCGTGACCGGTGCGGTGAACATGCGCAGCTTCGCGAGCGGTGCGGTCTTCGGGCCGGCCGTCACGTAGACGCCGGCACTGTTGCTGATCTCGACGCGCGTGACCTGCCCGCCCCTCAGCGCTGCGTTGGCGACGTTCTGCAGCGCGGGCAGGTCGCCGGCATAGAGGCTCAGGTCGGACATCGCGGCCACCTGGCGTGCGACGGCCTGGCCTTCGGCGTCGAAGGCGGATTCGAGCGTGTCGAGCCGGCTGTTCGTGAACCAGCCCGTGAGCGCCAGCGCCACCGCCGCGCAGGGCACCACGCCGAGCCGGAACAGATCGCGCTGCAGGCTCCCGTCGACCACGAGGGCGCGGTCGTCGGCGGCAACCGGCGGCGTGGATGGTCGCACGGCCGAAACGGCAGGTGCGATCAGGCGATGTGTCGGAGCTGTCATTGGTGCCCCCACGCTCGGCACTTCGTGTCCTCGCAGCCCCCCGAGGGGGTGCGACCTTGCTTGGAGCGGTCCTGCGCGGCGGTCATCGGATGGCGGTGACCCGCTCCGTGAGTTCGCGTTCCTCGGGCAGCCGCATGCCCAGGCCGCGCGCCACCGTGGGGTTGACCCGCACCGTCGAAGGGGTCGCGCACTCGACCAGCACGCCGCCCGCGGCGGAGTTCGAGGCCAGTTTCAGGCCGAGCACCCGAGCCTGCTGGGCCAGTTGCGTCGGCGTGGAAACCGCCGCGGCAAGCCCGCCGGAGCGAACCAGCCCGTCGCTGGTGCCGAACACCGGCAGCCCGGCGCTGGCGCCGGCGCGCAGCACGGCCAGGGTCGCGGGTTGGCTGTCGCCGATCAGGTCGGGCAGCACCATCAATGCATCGCTGCGCGGCACCAGCCGCCGCAGCACGGAGGCCAGCGCCTTCGCGTCCGGCGCGTATTCCACCTGCAGGTCCCAGCCAGTGGCGGCGCGCTGCAGTTCGCGCACCATGGGTTCCGATTCGGTGGTGGCCACCACGCCCAGCCGGCGCCGTTGCGGCATCACGGCGTCGATCAACGCGATCTGGTCGGCCATGGCGGGCTCGCGCAGCAGCACGCCGGTCCAGCGGTCCGGGCGCCGCAGGGCGGGGTTGCCCTTGAGGCTTTCGTAGTCGAGGCGACTCAGCATCGCGAGCACCAGCGGGTCCTGGCCGGGGCGCTCGATGGCGGTCCGTGCCGCATCCACGCCGACCGCCATCGTGATGGGCATGTCCGCCGGCGCGACCCGGGCGCCGCGCGTGCGCATGGCGGCCGCCGCGTGGTCTTCCTCTACGCTCTCGCTGACCGGCCGGCCCGCCACCAGGTGGATCAATTCCACGCGGCTACCCGCTTCCTGCGTTTCGCGCAGCTGGCGAACGAATTCCGTGTGGGCTGCGCTTTCGTCGGCCATGAGCACCGTGATCACTGCCGCCGCTGCGCCGGTGCCGGGCAGCACTGCGCAGGCGAGGCCCATGGCCACAGTGGCGCAATGCCTTCGAAGCAGTAGAGAGAAACGATTGGCAAACATGGACTGCATCCGCAGTGGGTGACAGAACCCAATGTACGGATGCGGCTCCCGGGGCGCGATAAGGCAGAGGGCTTATGTCGGCAAGCGGGCGGTCGCATCGCCGTTGGGGGAGGGCCCGAAGCCGCAGCCTGTCGGCCTATGTCAGACGTCGTATCCCCTACAGGGCCGGCTCCCGGACCGTGGCGAGTTGCGTCTGGATCGCCTGCCGCAGCACCTTGGGCGACACCGGTTTGTAGAGTACCGATACGCCGGCGCTCGCCACTTCGCGCAGGCGGTCGGGCTTGGTCTCGCCGGTCACGAGCAACCGCGCGGTGCCGGGGCCAATGCCGTTCGGATGGCGCTCCAGCGCCGCGAGCACGTCCAGGCCGTTGTCGCCGCCTTGCAGCAGCAAGTCGCTGACCACCACGTCGGGCGGCCGGCTCCAGCCGTCGGCAAGGGCCAGCGCCTCGCTGCGGGTCTGCGCGGCCATCACCTCGGCGCCCCAGTTCGTGAGCACGACCTGCAGCCCTTCGAGGATGGTGCGCTCGTCGTCGATCACCAGCACGCGAACGTTACGCAGGCTGCCGTGGTCTTCGACGAGGGCGCCGGGCAGGGTCATGGGCGGCGGCGGCAGGCCGATCACGGGCTCGGTGCCGCGCACCGTCACGCGGACGCAGGTGCCCTTGTGGAGCCGCGAGCTGAGGTCGACGCGGGTGTTCAGCAGCGCGGCCAGCCGCTGCACCGTGGCAAGGCCGAGGCCCATGCCGCGTGCGTCGCGGCCGCCCGTGCGGCCGTGCGGCTCGATCTGGTAGAACTCTTCGAAGACCCGGGCCTGGTGATGCGCCGCGATGCCGACGCCGGTGTCCCACACGTCGATCCGGATGCCCTTGCCGCGCCGCCGCGCGCCGACCAGTACGCCACCTTCGGTGGTGTGGCGCAGCGAGTTCGACACCAGGTTGTTCAGGATGCGCGACAGCATCACGTAGTCGCAGCGCACCCAGGCGTCGGTCTTTCGCACCACCAGCCGCAGGTTCTGCTGCTCGGCCACCGCGCGGAAGTTGCGGCTGATCTCGTCGAAGAGGGTGTCGAGCGCGAAGTCCGCCCACTGCGGCTGCAGCACGCCCGCATCGAGCTGCGACAGGTTGAGCAGTTCGGTGAACAGCCGGTCGAGCGATTCGACGCACTCGCGTATGTGGCCGATGCGCTGCAGGCGCGCCGGATCGGTTTCGCCATTGGCGAGGCCGTCCGAAAACAGCGTCAGCGCATGCAGCGGCTGCCGCAGGTCGTGGCTGGCGGCGGCCAGCAGCCGCGTCTTGGCCTGGCTCGCGACTTCGAGCTGCTGGTTCTTGCTGGCGAGTTCGGCGGTGGCATGGACGATGCGGCTTTCCAGCAGGTTGCGGCTGTCCGTCAGCGCACGCGCCGCCTGGTTGAAGCCGTCCTGCAGGCGCCGCACTTCGGCCGTGCCCTGGACCTTCACCTGCGCGTCTTCGCCGGCGCCGAGGCGGTCGACCGCTTCGCCCAATGCACGGATCGGCGCGCTGATGCGCCGTGCCGCCCACCAGCCGGCCAGCCCGACGCCCACGAGGCTCGCGAAGAGAACCAGCACGACGTTGAACCAGACCGCTTTCTTGGCGTTGCTCACGGCGTCGAGGCTCATCTCCACCATCACCTTGCCCGTGTGCTTGCCGTCGTCGCCGATGATCGGCGCAACCACCTGCAGGCCCTCGCCGCGCTGCCGGTCGATGGTCTCCGAGTTGGCGACGATCTCGCCGTCGTCCGACCAGATCTGCACCTGCTGCACGTGCGGCTGGTAGCTGCCCGACTGCGCGGTGCGCTGCAGCGCCCGGCGGTCCATGTGCTGGATCTGGGATTGCGCCACCGTCGCCACCTGCAGCGCCACGGTCTGCGCGTTGGCGCGCATGAGTTCCGTCACGTTCGCCAGGTGCTGCCGCGTGAGCACGGCGATCGTGCCCAGCGTCGCCACCATCGCCGGCAGGAGGGCCAGCAGGACGAGCTGCTGCGCCAGTGTGAGACGCACCAGGTGGCGAAGGGCGCGGAAGGGCCGGTTCATGAGCGCAGGACGATCCGGCAACGAGCCCGCCTGTGCGTTACCGACCGAGGTCCATGAATCGAGAAAAATGACACGACGATTGTTGAAGTTGGTTTCTAATTGTGTTCTCGACAGTACTCGTTTGACCAGCCTGGGCCAATAAGCCTCCTGGCAGACGCGCTTCAAAAGGATGCTGGCTCCTGTCCACCGCGCTTCCGGCGCTTCCCTTGCCCCCCTCGCGATCCGGCCCGGCCGCTGGCGGGCGATGGCGCGTGGCGCGCGGGCCCTGCTGTTGCGCGGCGCGTTGGCGCTGTTGCTGGGATGCCCGGTGCTCGCAGCGGCGCAGGCGGGCGGGGCCTCCAGCGCGGTTGGCGCCGGGACCCTGCGCTTCGGCATTCTTCCGCTGGGCGGCGCTTTCGAATCCCGCAACGACTGGGAACCTTTGCTCGCGGACATGAGCCGCGCCGTCGGCCGTCCGGTGACCATGCTTTCGGTCACATCGTACGAAGCGCTCGAGCAGGCGATCCAGCGCGACCAGGTCGACATGGCCTTCCTGTCCGGCAAGATGGCGCTCGACGCCGTCACGCTGCGGCGCATGAAAGTGGTGGCGCAAGTCACTCGCCACGACGGCCTGCCCGGCTACCGCGCCCTGCTGCTGGCGCGCAAGACGGGGCCGTACAGCTCATTGAAGAGCCTGCTCGCCGAGCCGGAGAAATGGCGCCTCGCGCGCGGCGAGAGCCGCTCGGTGTCGGGCTTCATCGTGCCGCAGTTGCAGCTCTTTCTGCCCAATCACATCGTCATGGAGACGCGATTTCGCAGCGAACTCGTCGGCACGCACCAGGTGACAGCGCTGGCGGTCGCCAATGGCGAGGCCGACGTGGCGACCAACAACACCGCCGATTTCGAACGCTTCAGGCTCCAGTTCCCTGCGGAGGCCGACCGGCTCCAGGTGATTTGGGAATCCGAGGTGATTCCGCATGCCCAGATCGTGATGCGGCGCGACTACGGCCCCGCCTTCCAGAAGGAGGTGCAGGCCTTCCTCGTGGACTACGCCCGTGGCAAGGGCCCGCGCGGCGATACCGAGCGGGCCGTGCTGAAGTCGCTGCACGACCTGGCCGGCTTCGTCCCGGCCGACAACAGCTCGCTGATGCCGGCGGCCAAGCTGGCCTACCAGCTGGCGCGGCAAAGCGCGATGACCTCGCAATGGGTGAACGAAGCGGCGCGGCAGGCCCGCCTCCAGCGCATCGAGACCATCTACGCCGACCAGCAGGCGGCGCTGCGCGAGGGCGCGCCTTGAGCCCATGGTGAGAAGGCGGCTGGTCGTGCTCGCGGGGGCGCTAGGGTGGCGGGCCGTCGCGGCCGAGAGCAGCAGCCACGCCACCCCGCAGGCCCCGTTGCGCTTCGGTGTGTTGCCCATCGGCGGTGCCGTCGAATCGCGCGACAAGTGGGCGCCGCTGCTCAACGACATGAGCCGCGCACTGCGGCGTCCGGTCGCGGCGCTGTCGGTGACAAGCTACGAATCCCTCGAACAGGCCATCCAGCGCAACGAGGTCGACCTGGCGCTCCTGTCCGCCAAGATGGCGCTTGATGCCGTGTCCCGGCAGCGGATGAACGTGCTGGCCCAAGTGAAGCGGCACTCGGGCGAGGCTGACCATCGCGCTGTCCTCCTCGTTCGCAAGACCGGTCCGCTCGACAACCTCGAAGCCTTGCTGGCCCGCCCGGAGCAATGGCGGCTGGCGCGCGGCGACAGCCGATCGGTGTCGGGCTTCATCCTGCCGCAGGTCCAGCTTTTCCTGCCCCATCGCATCGAGATGGAGACGCGATTTCGCGGCGAGGTCATCGGCACCCATCAGGTGACGGCGCTGGCGGTGGCGAATGGCGATGCGGACGTAGCGACCAACAACACCACCGACTTCGAGCGCTTTCGGCAGCAGTTCCCGGTCGAGGCTGATCGGCTGCAGGTCATCTGGCGGTCCGCGCCTACCCCTCCCGCGCAGATCGTGGTGCGGCAGGGTGTTCCGGTCGCTGTTCAGAAGAAGGCCCAGGTCTTCCTGGTGCGTTACGGGCAGGGCACGGGGCCGCGCGCCGACAGCGAGCGCGAGGCGCTGAAGTCCTTGCGGGCGGCCTTCGGCTACGTCGCCGCGAGCAACGAGGCCCTGTTGCCGGCCGCCCATCTGGAATATCAGCTGGCCCGGCAGAGTGCGCTGAATGCGCGGTGGGTGAACGAGGCTGCGCGCGAGGCCCGGCTGCAACGCGTCGAGAGTCAGTACGCCGAGCAGGTTGCAGCGTTGCGCAACAGCGCCCGCTGATCTTCGAGATTCGCCTTCGCGCTGACTTGCTGCTTTGCAGCATGCGGGCCTACGCCCTTTGCGTCCTGCGTCCTAGGCCATTCGCCAGATTTGCGCGCGCATCCGAGCGCCGGAAACTGGATGTTTCCATTGGCTTGTCCGGAGGTCTCGTGAGCGCCGAGTCGTCTCCTGTCGTTTCGGACGCGGCGCCGGGCTGGTTCGGCAAGCTGCCCGGCATGGGCGACTTTGCGCATCGCCGCCTGCCCGAGGACTTTCGCGAGGTCTGGGAGCGCTGGCTGCGCAACGGCCTGGCGCGCCTGCGTGTCATTCACCAGGGCTGGACCGAGCGCTATCTGGAAGCGCCGGTCTGGTGCTTCGTGCTGGGCAATGGCGTCATCGGCGGGCAGTCCTGGGTCGGCGTGCTGATGCCCTCGGTCGACGGGGAGGGGCGCTACTTTCCCTTCACCCTGGCGCAGGAACTCGTCTCACCGCGCTCCGAGCTCAAGGGCGAGGCGCTGGCCCACGTGCGGCAATGGTGGGGCGTGGCGATCCAGGCCGCGCGCGCGGGGCTGGACAGGAACCTGGACGCCATCGGCTTCGAAGTGCTGCTGCATCAGTTGTTCGCGAGCCAGAACGACCAGGTCCTGGACGAGGACGGCGAGGCCGCGCTGGCATTGCCGGTCGTTGGTCAGTCGCTGTGGTTCACCGATCCGAGGGCCGAAGGCGGGCTCGGCATGGCCAGCCAGGCCCTGCCGCAGGATGACCAGTTCGAGGCGCTTTTCGGCTACGCGCCCGGCGCTTCCGCACAGGGTCTGGAGCCGCCGTGAATGCCAAAGCCAGCGACGCTCCCACCGTCGCGCCGACCTTGCGCAAGGCGGTCGACAATGTCGACGCCGGCCGCCTGCCGCTGGGCAGCCGGCTCGCCGAATTCGAGGTAACGCGCATCGTCGGGCAGGGGGGCTTCGGCGTGGTCTACGAGGCCTGGGACCCGACGCTCGAAAGAGTGGTGGCGATCAAGGAATACCTCCCCTCGCTGCTGTCGGCCCGCCAGCTGGACGGGGGGGTCGTGCCGCTGTCTGAACGCCATCGCGAAACCTTCGACCTGGGCATGCGCAGCTTCATCAACGAAGCGCGACTGCTGGCCCAGTTCGACCATCCCTCGCTGCTCAAGGTCTACCGGTCGTGGCAGGAGCGCGGCACCACCTACATGGTGATGCCCTTCTACCGCGGCGACACGCTTCGGCAGGTGCTGGCCGCCACGCCGGGCGGCGTCGAGGAGGCCTGGCTGCTGCGCATGATGGACGGCGTGACGCAGGCGCTCGCCGTGATGCACGCCGCGCACTGCTACCACCGCGACATCGCGCCCGACAACATCATCCTGCTCGAAGGCTCCGGCCGACCGGTGGTGCTGGACTTCGGCGCGGCGCGGCGCGTGATCAGCGACAAGACGCAGACCATCACGGTCATCCTGAAGCCCGGATATGCCCCCATCGAGCAATATGCCGACATGCCGGGCATGGCGCAGGGCGCCTGGACGGACGTGTACGCGCTGGCGGCGCTGATGCACGTGGCGGTGTGCGGCCGTGCGCCGCCGCCGTCCGTGGCGCGCCTGCTGAGTGACGCCTACGTGCCGCTCGCGAACAGCGAGGCCCTGTTGCAGCACTACAGCCCGCGGCTCCTTGCGGCCATCGATGCGGGGCTCGCCGTGCGGCCCGAGGCGCGGCCGCAGTCGATGGCGGCGCTGCGGGAGGCACTCGGACTGACCGCAGTGCCGGCTGCGAAGCGGCCGACTGCGGCCAGGACGGCCAGGGGCGCCAAGCCGGCAACCGCGGCACCGCCCGTCCCTACAGGAAAAGGTCGCCTCGTCGCGGCGGCGGCGGTCGCGGCGCTCGTCGCCATCGCGGCGGCGTGGTGGCTGCTCCAGAGCGGCGTCACATTCATATGAAGTGAGGGGGCTTCAGTGGACATCGAGATCGTCACCTTGTCGAAGAATGGCGGCCGGCCCTACAACGAAGACGTGTTCGGGCAATGGAGCGATGGCCGTTTCGTCGCCTGCCTGGTGGCCGATGGCGCCGGCGGCCACGGCGGCGGCGATGTGGCTGCGGCGACCGCACGCGCCAGCGTGCTCGACGGCTTCGCCGCGGCGCCGGGGCTCGACAACGCCGGCCTGCGCCGTCTGCTGGAGCAGGCCAACCGCGACGTGGTCACGCGCCAGGCCGAGGGCGGCATGCTCGCGAACATGCGCTCCACGGTGGTGATGGCGGCGCTCGATCTGCGCGACCAGGAGCTGGCCTGGGCCCACAGCGGCGACAGCCGTGCCTATCTATTCAGGGGCGGCGCACTGGAGGCACGCACGATCGACCACAGCCTGGTGCAGCAGATGGTGGCGGGCGGCATCCTCGACGAGGAAGGCGCACGCCTGCATCCGCAGCGCAACCTGCTGCTGTCGGCCCTGGGCGCCGCGGACGGGGTGCTGGACATCGCGGTGTCCGAGCGCATGCCGTTGGCAGCCGGGGATGCATTGCTGCTGTGCAGCGACGGTATCTGGGAGGTGCTGGGCGATGCGTATCTGCGCGCAGCGCTGCAGACATCGCACGACCCGGACCAATGGATCGAGAAGATCGACGCCGAGGTCAAGGCGCGTGCCAAGCCCGGCTACGACAACTACACGGCCGTTGCGCTGTGGCTCAGGTAGGGCCTACCGGATGCGGCCCCTGGGTCGTTGCGGCTGTCGTACCACCGGCTGCTCGAGTCGCCAGTCGGGTGGGGCGTAGATGTCCGCGAGACTGATGCCTTCGACGCCGTAATGGATCTCGGTGCCGGCGGGCACGCCGATCGCGACGAGGGCTGCCTGCAGTTCCGTGCGCGCGGCCCCGATGTCCACGACGTCGAGATCGACGCGGGTGTAGGCCACCCGGCGCTGGCCGCTGGGAGATGCGTCGCCGAGAGAGTCGCCCCAGCCGAGCACCGATCCGAGGCTCTTGCTTCGCAGCGCCTGGTCGATCTTGTCTTCCCGCAGGTGAAGGCGGTTGTCGTCGTCCTGGGCGACCGGAATCTTGACAGCCATGAATTGCGTGCGCATAGAGGCCGGCATTGTCCTGCAAAGGCATCGGCTTGCGCCGGACCGGTCAATCCCGTACCCTGATTCGCCCGTCAAGGAGACCCACCCATGGCAAGCCGATCGAACGGCCTCGCGGCCGAAATGGAAGCGGTAAGAACGCTGGCGCTCGTCGGGGCGTCAGCCTCGGGCAAGACCACCCTTGCTGAAGCGCTGTTGCTCAAGTCGGGCGCCATCGGTGCGCCGGGCAGCATCGAACGCGGCAGCACAGTGAGCGACCATGACCCGCTGGAGCGACGCATGCAGCATTCGCTCAATGCCTCGGTGATGCACCTGACGCACGCCGGCACTCGGATTCATTTCATCGACACCCCCGGCGGCCCCGATTTCCTCGGACAGAGCCTGCCCGCCCTGGAGGCGGTGGAAACGGCGGCGATCGTCATCAACGCCAGCACCGGCATCGAGCCCATGGCCGTGCGGATGATGGAGTACGCCGCCTCGCGGCACCTCACCCGCATGATCATCGTCAACAAGATCGACGCGCAGGGCGTCGACCTCGCGGGGGTTCTGGAGCAGATCCAGGCCACCTTCGGCCGCGAATGCCTTCCCCTGAACCTGCCCGGCGACGGCGGCTCGCGCGTCGTCGACTGCTTCTTCAACCGCGAGGGGCAGTGCGACATTGGCGGCGTCGATGCGGCGCACCGCGCGCTGGTCGAGCAGGTGGTCGAGGTCGATGCAGCATTCGTCGATCGCTATCTCAACGATGGCGACGTCGATGCGAGCGAACTGCATGCCCCGCTCGAACAGGCCTTGCGCGAAGGTCACCTGATTCCCGTCTGCTTCGTCTCGGCGCGCAGCGGGGCCGGCGTGGCGGAACTGCTCGATGTCATCGTCAAGCTGCTGCCCGACCCCACCGAAGCCAATCCGCCGGACTTCCTGGTCGGCGAAGGCGCGGCCGCGAAGCCCATGCAAGCCAAGCCCGATCCGTCGAAGCACGTGCTGGCACACGTGTTCAAGGTCACGGTGGACCCTTATGTCGGCAAGCTGGGCATCTTCAGGGTGCACCAGGGCACGGTCACGCGCGACAGCCAGCTCTACGTCGGCGATGGCAGAAAGCCCTTCAAGGTCGGCCACCTGTTTATGCTGCAGGGCAAGGACCACGTGGAGGTTCCGCGTGCGCTGCCGGGCGACATCGTCGCCGTGGCGAAGGTCGATGACATCCGTTTCGACTCCGTGCTGCACGACGCCGCGGAGGACGACCACGTCCATCTCGCGCCGCTGGACTTTCCGATTCCCGTGCACGGGCTGGCCATCGAGCCGAAGCGGCATGGCGATGAGCAGCGCATGTGGGAGATCCTCGGCAAGCTGGTCGGTGAGGATCCTTGCCTGAGAGTCGAGCATGTGGCCGCGACCAACGAGTCGGTGGTCTACGGGCTCGGCGAGTTGCACCTTCGCGTGCTGCTCGAAAGGCTGCGCGAGGTCTACCGCTTCGAGGTCAACACGAGACCGCCACGCATCGCGTACCGCGAGACCGTCACCATGCAGGCCGAGGGCCACCACCGGCACAAGAAGCAGACGGGCGGGGCCGGCCAGTTCGGCGAGGTGTTCCTGCGCGTCGAACCGATGGCGCGCGGCGCGGGCTTCGAGTTCGTCGATTCGGTCAAGGGCGGGACGATCCCGGGCCAGTTCATACCGGCGGTCGAGAAAGGCGTGCGCGAGGTGCTGACGACCGGGGCCATTGCCGGCTACCCGGTCGTCGACGTGCGCGTGGTGGTGCATGACGGCAAGCACCACAGCGTGGACAGCAAGGACATCGCCTTCGCCACGGCCGGCCGCAAGGCCTTCATGGCCGCGATACGCGAGGCGCGCGCAATCGTGCTGGAGCCCATCGTGCAGATCGAGATCGCGGCGCCCGATGGCTCGATCGGCGACGTCACCGGCGACCTGTCGTCGCGGCGCGGTCTGGTCACCGGGACGTCGAACATGGCGGCCGGCACCGTGGTCATTCGCGGCCAGGTGCCGATGTCGGAGTTGTCGAGCTACCAGTCGCGCCTCAACGCCATGACGAGCGGCCAGGGGCGCTACACGATCGCGCTGTCCCACTACGAGGCGGTGCCGCCCGCCGTCCAGCAGACTCTGATGGGCCAGTTCCGCGTGCGCGACGACGAGTGACGGCCAGCCGGCTTCACATCTGCGTGGAGCCGAAGTAGCTGTCGCTCACGCCACCCGGATTTCGCGAACGTGCGAGGGGCTGGTCCGCCGGCAGGAAGCGCTCGAACAAATCGTGCACGAAGGCGCCGTCGTGGCCATCGTGCGGCGCTGCCGTGAGATAGAGGCCGCGCCAGCGGGGCGAGTGGGGTCCATGGCCATTGCCGAAGAGGCGCTGCGCCATTTCACGAAGACCCTGCTGCAGCAAACGGACCTCCTCCACGAAGGCATGGATGGCCTGCCGGCGAACCGGGTCCTGCTCATTGCGGAACAGCGTCATGCGCAGCGCATGCAGGCGTTGGGTGATCTCGCCGAACATCACGTCGAGTTCTGCATCGGCCTCGATGCGCGGTGCCGCTTCGTGGGTGAGGCGGTGGCCCAACGCTTGCGCGAGCACCTCGTCGGGCAGGGCGCCGCGCACGACGTCGTAACCGCTCAGCCGCTCCAGGCCGGTCACGAAGAAATACACCGGCAGAAGGAGCCCCAGATGCTCCGCTGCTTCGTGGACCAGCGTTCGCACCCGAGTTGCGACCGCCTCTCTCGCGGCCGCGTTGCCGAGCAGGGTGGATACGTCCACGCACACCACGATGCCGTTGAGCGGCAGGCGCTTGCGTCGCTCCGCGAGTTCCAGCAGCGCGCGATACCAGAGGCTGCGTTCGTGCCGGTCCGCAGGATCGCCCAGTACCGCGGGGCTGGTCTCGATGGCGATCATCGATGAAAGGCCGCGCCAGTGCCAGAAGGCGTCGTCGCGCTCGGCGTGCGGTGCCGACGACGATGGCGACGACGTGTCGACAGCGGCATCGAGCAGACCCGTGACGTTGGCCGATGCGTCGCCGATGAAGACGAACCACGGAATCGCATAGAGGGGATTGCGCACCACCGGTGGTTCGGGCTCGTGCAGGAGCGTCCGGCGCGCATGGGCGAGGGATTGCTGCAGTTCGCCGGGTTTCGATGGCGCCTCCGTCTCCTGGCCCAGCGCCGCGATCCGTAGGCGCAGCATCCGGCGCCGCGCTGAGCGGCTCGACCCCAGCACGAACCACCACAGGCTCACAAAGGCCAGCAGGCAAAGCACCAGCAAGGGCCAGAAGTGAGCGGGCAGCTGCGTCATGGCGTTCATCGTCAACGCGGGACGGTCTCGAGAAAAGCGAAGTCGGCAATCACTCGCGCGCCGAATTCGCCGACGGCCAGCGACTCCCGCAGCCGCTGGAGGTAAGCCGACGCGAGTTCGAAGGGGGGGCTGTCCACGGGTTCACTGAAGGGAATCGGCGACGACAGCGCGGTGAGCATCACGGTGCCGAAAGGGGGCGCCACCAGCCAGCTCGCAGGAATGTCGCGGCCCAGCTCGATCGTCTCGCCGGCGCGCAAGCGGAGCTGCACTTTCCCGGCATTGAGGTGCATCACCGCGCCGTCGGCCGTGTAGTAGTCGACCCAGAGGTAGCCGTCGGCGTTGGCGTTCGTGATCTGGAAGCGCACCGGGTCGCCTTCGCGCAGCCGGCCGTCGCGTGCGGAGGATGCGGCGACTTTCAGGCCGAGCTTCTTGTCCCGGTTGCGCGCCTGGTAGGGCTTGAGGATCGCAACGACCTCGCAATGCGGCCACACGCGAAGCTGGAGCTCGAAGCGCACGGCGCCGACGCCCGGCACGGCGCTCACGGCGCGCTCGACGCTGGCGACCTCCTCGGCGCGCGAGACGAAGCCGCTCACGCGCACTTCGCCATCCCTGCCCGCGGTCACGGACAGGTCGGAGCAGGCATAGGTCTGGAATTGCTGCTCGATGCGCTGCGCCAGCGTGGGCGGCGCTTCGTACTGCCGCGTCAGAAGAAACCACAGCAGGTAGGCCAGCGGAATCAGCAGCGCCAGCGCGCCACCCGTGCGCAGCAGGGCGCGCTGCCGCCATTGCGGATCGCGCGGTCCAGGCGGGTCGGGCACGCCGTAGGGTTGCGGCGTGATGCGGTCCTGCGCGAGCGTCTCGATCGCGACGGGGCGCACGGCGAGCTGCTGTCCGTGCAGATCCTTGAGCTTGCCGAGTTCGCCGCCCTCACCGTTCTCGAAGTAGTACTGGCCCTTGAAGCCCAGCACCAGCGCGTGCCAGTACACCTCGCGGACTTCCTCGTCGCCCGCCTGCAAGGCCGCGAGGTGGTGGAAGAACTCGGTTTGGGCGTTGTGCGAGTTGAAGAGCGCGACCTGCAAGGGCGCCACCGCATCGGTGCAACCGGGGTGACGCGCCAGGATCTCGTCCATCCACGCGACCATCGCGAACAGCGCCGACTCCACCTTCTCGGCCGGCCGGTCCAGCCTGCGGGCGGCGGCGCGTGCCTCGTCGAGCAGCGCGCGGGCCTTGTGCTGTGCCGCCTCGCAGGAGTCGCTGACCCGCCCGGCAGCGATCGACGCGTCCAGCGCGAGGCCGAACGAAAGCAGCGCGGAGAAACAGTCGAGCAGGCGAGCCATGCATCGCTCGCGGCTATGCTTGGGTGGCGACGGGAGTCCCGTGTGTGCGCCTTCTTCGATGGCACATGCTTGTCCCCCTGTCGTTTCTTGGATATGGAATCGATTCTTTCCACGCGCGTGCGCGCGCGCCATACCGCTTGGGAGCTATGTCGTTCGGGGAGCGAATCCGCCTTGCTGTGCGGTGCGTTCGCCGGTATCTTCAATGTGCTGAGTCACTTCTGACGCTGGGGTAAGCCATGAAAATCCTGATCGCCGACGACCACCGGCTCGTCATCGAGGCGGTCAAGGCCAAACTGTCGGAGCTTGAAGCCGACATTCAGTTCGTCCTGGCCATGAGCGTCGACGAACTGCTCGTCGGTGCTTCCGACGACATCGACCTGGCCGTGATCGACCTGAACATGCCCGGCGCTGAAGGCCAGGCCCACATCGACGAGATCCGTCGCCGGCATCCGGCGGTGCCGGTCATCGTGCTGTCGGGCTACGAAGACCCTTCCGTCATGCGCAGCGCGCTCGAACGCGGCGTGCTGGGCTTCATCCCGAAGGCGTACTCGCCCGAGGTCATGCTGTCCGCAGTGCGGCTGGTGCTGGCGGGCGGCGTCTACGTGCCGCCGATGATGCTGGCGGCGCTGCCACCCGGCGTGATTGCCGGCATTCCGAACGCCAGTGCCGCCGATGCCGCGCAGCGCGGAGCGGCCGCCGCCTCCGCGCAGACGCTGGAGCACCTGCGCAACGTGCTGACCGAGCGCCAGGTCGAGGTGCTGCAGCTGCTGTCGCAGGGCAAGCCCAACAAGCTCATCGGGCGCGCTCTGGGCATCAGCGAGGGCACGGTCAAGATCCACCTGGCTGCGATCTTCCGGGCGCTCAATGTGCGCAACCGCACCGAGGCCGTCGTCGCGGCGCAATCGCTCACCGAAGCCTGAGGTCCGCACCGCCGGCGTCGTCGGCGCCGGCTTATCCTCGGGGGATGCCCCTGGATCTTTCAAACTTCGACGCCGCGATCGTCGATCTCGATGGAACGATGGTCGATACCATCGGTGACTTCGTCGTCGCCTTGAACCACATGCTCGACGACCTCGCCCTGCCGCACATCGATGCGCCCACGGTCGAGGCCATGGTGGGCAAGGGCTCCGAGCACCTGATCCATTCGGTGCTCCAGCAAGTGCGAGCCACTTCGGAGGACGACGAGACCTGGTTCGAACGCGCCTGGCCCCGCTACCAGCACCACTACCTGGCGATCAACGGCGAGCATGCCGAGGTCTACGCCGGCGTTGTGCAGGGCCTGTCCGCCTTGCGCGCCCGTGGCTTGCGCCTCGCCTGCCTCACCAACAAGCCGACCGCTTTCGCCCGCCCGCTGCTGGCGTCCAAGGGCCTCACCGAATTCTTCGACGTGATGTTCGGCGGCGACGCTTTCGACAAGAAAAAGCCCGATCCCCTCCCGCTCCTCAAGGCCTGCGAAGCCCTCGGCACTCGCCCAGCCCGAACGCTGATGCTCGGCGACTCCAGCAACGACGCCAAGGCCGCCCGCGCCGCCGGCTGCCCCGTCATCCTCGTCAGTTACGGCTACAACCACGGCGAACCCATCCGCGAGGTGGATGCGGACGGCTTCATCGACTCCCTGGCCGATCTCGGTCAGAAGGGCTGAGCCTCAGCCCTTTCCCAACAACGCGTCCTTGAGCTTCCAGTCGGCCGGACTCGGGCCGAGCCAAATGCGCACCAGGGCATTGAAGAAGGCTTGCTCCTTGATGGGATCGCCTTGCGAAACGCCTCGCACGGAAATCACCGTGCCGGTGGAGGGCAGCCAGTCGATGGTGAACGAGTCACCTGCCTTCAGTTGCTTCTGCTCGGAGAACACCTGGCTCATGCGCAGCAGTCCCGGAATCAACTGCGACATCTCCCCTTTGGGCGAGTTGTCTTCCACGCCGCGCGTGAAGAGCTTGCCCAGTTCGTTGGCGTCGATGTCGCGCAGCATGGTGATGGTCATTCGCTTGGCCCCCGGCGCGGCCAGTACCTCTTCGGGCGTGCCCACCTTCTTGCCCAGGTAGAGGGCGGCGGTGTACACCTTGAAGACGGCCTTGTAGCGAACGCCTGCGCCGTTGAGCTGCAGCTTGCTGCCCCGCAGGTCGATGGCGTCGTCGAGCTTCACGCCGGCGACGTCGATCTGGGCAGCCGATGCGGCGAACGACGCGAGGGCAAGGGTGGACAGCGCAATCACGCGTCGCAAGGCAAACTGGGGCATCAAAAAGTCTCCGTGGGCTCCAAAAGTTCCGAATGTATCTTTTAGTACCAGCGTTGTCCCTCGGCTAAACTCCCCATTCCATGTTCATTCATCACGTCATTCAGACAGGTCAAGGCAGCCGGGGAGCCTGGCCTTGGCGCACGCCATCGACGTTGCCTGTTTGATTGCACGGCGCACGCCGTGCGCCCACGGCCCTCGGTCATCCTGACCAGCCACCCTGAATGACCCCGCCAGCGACCAAGGAGCGTCTGCTGGCCGACGGAGACCCCACCCGTGATCACTGAACTCGAATTCAAAAGCCTCAGCGCGCAGGGCTACAACCGCATTCCGCTGATGGTCGAGGCCTTTGCCGACCTCGAAACGCCTCTTTCCCTCTATCTCAAGCTCGCCCATACCAAGGACAGCGGCAGGAACAGCTTCCTGCTCGAATCGGTGGTGGGCGGCGAGCGCTTCGGCCGCTACAGCTTCATCGGACTCCCCGCGCGGACGCTCTTGCGTGCGAGCGGCTTCGGTTCCGACGCCGTCACGGAGGTCGTAACAGACGGCAAAGTCGTGGAAAAAGTCCAGGGCAACCCCCTCGATTTCGTCGCGGCTTACCAACAGCGCTTCAAGGTCGCCCTGCGTCCGGGCCTGCCGCGCTTCTGCGGCGGCCTGGCGGGCTACTTCGGCTACGACACCGTGCGCCACATCGAGAAGAAGCTGGAGAAGAGCTGCCCGCCCGACACGCTGGGCTGTCCCGACATCCTGCTGCTGCAGTGCGAGGAGTTGGCGGTCATCGACAACCTCTCGGGCAAGCTCTACCTGATCGTCTACGCGGACCCGGGCCAACCCGAGGCCTATGCCAACGCCAAGCGCCGCCTGCGCGGGCTCCGCGACCAACTCAAGTATTCGGTGAGCGCGCCGCGCGTGTCGCCGACGCAGGCGCATCCGGCGCAGCGCAGCTTCGCCAAGGCCGACTACCTCGCGGCGGTCGAGCGCGCCAAGGAGCTGATCGCGGCCGGCGACTTCATGCAAGTGCAGGTGGGCCAGCGCATCAGCAAGCGCTATACCGAGTCGCCGCTGTCGCTGTACCGCGCGCTCCGCTCGCTGAATCCGTCGCCGTACATGTATTACTACGACCTGGGCGATTTTCACGTGGTCGGCGCTTCGCCCGAGATCCTCGTGCGCCAGGAGCGCACCGGGGAGGACGAGCAGAAGATCACCATCCGCCCGCTGGCCGGCACGCGCCCCCGCGGCGCCTCCCCCGAGCTCGACAAGGCGGCGGAGGTCGAGCTGATCAACGACCCGAAGGAGCGCGCCGAGCACGTGATGCTGATCGACCTCGCGCGAAACGACATCGGCCGCATCGCGAAGATCGGCAGCGTGAAGGTGACGGAAGCCTTCGCCATCGAGCGCTACAGCCACGTGATGCACATCGTGAGCAATGTCGAAGGCACGCTGAAGGACGGCATGACCGCGATCGACGTGCTCAAGGCCACCTTCCCGGCCGGCACACTGACTGGTGCGCCGAAGGTCCACGCTATGGAACTGATCGACCAACTCGAACCGACCAAGCGCGGACTCTATGGCGGCGCCTGCGGCTACATCAGCTACGCCGGCGACATGGACGTGGCGATCGCCATCCGCACCGGCATCGTGAAGGACCAGATGCTGCACGTGCAGGCCGCGGCCGGCGTGGTCGCCGACTCGGTGCCCGAACTCGAATGGAAAGAAACGGAAGCCAAGGCGCGGGCGCTACTGCGCGCCGCGGAGCTGGTCGAGGAGGGCCTGGAATGATGAGCGACGACATTCAGAACAACGACTTCTCGCACGAGATCATCGGCGCGGCCGTCGAGGTGCAGCGGGTGCTCGGCATCGGCCTGGCCGAGGAGGTCTACGCCGCCGCGCTGGAAATCGAACTGGCCGAGCGCGAGATCGGCTTCGTGCGCAACGTGCCGGTATCGGCGAGCTACAAGGGCCGATCGCTCGGCGAAGTCTGCCATGCGGACTTCGTGGTCGAGCAGTCGGTCGTCGTCGACGTGAAGGCGGTCGATGCGCTCACCGACCTGCATCGTGCGCGGGCTCAGGCGGCCGTGCGGCTCTCGGGGCTCAAGCTGGGGCTGCTCATCAACTTCAACGTGTTCCCAGTGGTCAAAGGCGTGCACAGGATCGGAGTCAAGCCATGAAGCTCCTGATGATCGACAACTACGACAGCTTCACCTACAACCTGGTGCAGTATTTCGGCGAGCTTGGCGCGGACGTCGAGGTGCATCGCAATGACGAGATCACGCTCGAAGGGCTCCGGGAGCGCATCGGCGGCGGCGTCGGCCGGCTTGTGATTTCGCCCGGGCCTTGCTCGCCGGCCGAGGCGGGCGTCTCGGTCGCGGCCATCCAGGAGTTCGCCGGGCGCCTGCCCATCCTCGGCGTATGCCTCGGTCACCAGGCGATTGGCGCGGCTTTCGGCGGAAAGATTATTCGCGCGCAGCAGCTGATGCACGGGAAGACCAGCGAGATCACGACCACGCGCGAAGGCGTGTTCGCGGGCTTGCCGGAGAAGTTCTGTGTCAACCGCTATCACTCGCTCGCGATCGAACGCGAGTCCTGTCCGAGCGAACTCGCCATCACCGCATGGACCTACGACGGCGAGATCATGGGCGTGCGCCACACCGGCTTCGAGCAGGCCGTGCGCATCGAGGGCGTGCAGTTCCATCCCGAATCCATCCTCACCGAGCACGGGCACGCCATGCTCCGGAACTTCCTGGAGTGATCCGAATGACGACCTCTTCATCGACCCTGGTCGACTTGCGCAGCGATACGGTCACCCAGCCCACGGCCGCGATGCGCGATGCCATGCTGTCCGCCCCTCTGGGCGATGACGTGTTCGGCGACGATCCCAGCGTCAACGCGCTGCAGGAGCAGATCGCCGGGATGCTGGGCTTCGAGGCGGCGCTGTTCGTGCCCACGGGCACCCAGAGCAATCTCTGCGCGATCCTGTCGCATTGCCAGCGGGGCGACGAGTACATCGTCGGCCAGCAGGCGCATTGCTACCGCTGGGAAGGCGGCGGCGCCGCGGTGTTCGGCAGCGTGCAGCCGCAGCCGCTGAATCACCAGCCGGACGGCACGCTCGCGCTGGACGAGATCGAAGCATCGATCAAGCCCGACGACGCGCATTTCGCTCGCACACGGCTGCTCGCGCTGGAGAACACACTGGGGGGCAAGGTGCTGCCCTTCGCCTACGTCGAACAGGCGACGCAACTGGCGCAGCGCAAGGGACTGAGCCGCCATCTCGATGGTGCGCGGCTGTTCAACGCGGCCGTGGCACAGGCGGCGGAACGCGGTACTGACCCGCGCACCGAAGCGCGCCGCATCGCCGGCTGTTTCGACACCGTGTCGGTCTGCTTCAGCAAGGGCCTCGGTGCGCCGGTGGGCTCGGCGCTGTGCGGGTCGCGGGAGTTCATTGCGCGCGCGCACCGCATTCGCAAGATGGCGGGCGGCGGCATGCGGCAGGCCGGCATTCTGGCCGCGGCGGCGTCGCATGCGCTCGATCACCATGTCGAGCGTCTTGCGCAGGACCATGCACTGGCGCGCCGGCTGGCCGAGGGGCTAGCGGGCATCGCCGAACTGCAGGTCGAGGCGCCGCAGACGAATCTGCTGTTCGTCGACCTCACGGGCGCGGCCCGATCGCGTTCCGCCGAACTGCTGGCTCATCTGAAGCAGAACGCCGTGCTGGCCACGGGGCTATACCGGCTGCGATTCGCAACGCATCTCGACGTGGATGCGAGCGGCATCGACCGCGCGGTCGGAGCCATCCGGAGCTTCTTCCATGCCTGACGCCCATTCGCTGCTGCTCTTCATCGCCGCCGGGCTGCTGCTGAATCTCACGCCGGGGCCCGACGTGCTCTACATCGTGACCCGGTCGCTGCGCTCGGGTACCCGCGCCGGGGTCGTTGCCGGCTTCGGCATCACCGCCGGCTGCTTTGTGCACATTTCCGCCGCGGCGCTCGGCGTGAGTGCGCTGATGGCGGCATCGACGACCGCGTTCACCGTCCTGAAGTGGGTCGGTGCTGCCTATCTGCTGTGGGTCGGCGTGCGGATGCTGCTGTCGCGGCCTTCGAAGGATGAGCAGGCGCTGGCCGTCGACGGTGCCGATGCGGCAGGGCCGACCAGCATGAAGAGCGTCTTCCTCGGAGGCTTCTGGACCAATGCGCTCAATCCCAAGGTAGCGCTGTTCTTCCTGGCCTTCGTCCCGCAGTTCATCGCACCCGGCACGGACAACAAGCCCCTTGCCTTCTTCCTCCTGGGCGTGCTGTTCAACTTCAACGCGATCTTCGTCAACGTGGCGTGGGCGCTGCTCGCCGGTTGGACGGCGCGTCGCGTCGGCCTCGTCCAGCGCGGCATGCATTGGCTGCAGCGTGGCGCCGGCGCGCTGTTCGTGGGCTTTGGCTTCAGACTCGCGCTTTCCGACAATCCTCTCGCCCCGACCTCCGTCCATTGATCCAAGGGAGACAAACCATGCCCATCACCCCCCAGGAAGCGCTGCAGCGCACCATCGAACACCGCGAAGTCTTCCACGACGAGATGCTGCACATCGTGCGCCTCATCATGAGCGGCGAATGCTCGCCGGTGATGATGGCCGCGCTCATTACCGGCTTGCGCGTCAAGAAGGAAACCATCGGCGAGATCACCGCAGCCGCGCAGGTGATGCGCGAAGTTTCGACCAAGGTGCCGGTGGCCGACACCACGAACCTGGTCGACATCGTGGGCACCGGCGGCGACGGCTCGCACACCTTCAATATCTCGACCTGCTCGATGTTCGTCGTCGCGGCCGCGGGCGCCAAGGTCAGCAAGCATGGCGGGCGCAGCGTGAGCAGCAAGTCGGGCAGCGCGGACGTGCTCGAATCGCTCGGCATCAACATCAACCTGAAGCCGGACCAGATCGCGAAGTGCATTGCCGATGTGGGCATCGGCTTCATGTTCGCGCCGAACCACCATCCGGCGATGAAGAACGTCGCGCCGATTCGCAAGGAACTCGGCATCAAGACCATCTTCAACATCCTCGGCCCGCTGACCAATCCGGCCGGGGCGCCCAACATCCTGATGGGCGTGTTCCACGCGGACCTCGTGGGGATCCAGGTGCGGGCGCTGCAGCGCCTGGGCGCGGAACATGCACTGGTGGTCTACGGCCGCGACGGCATGGACGAGATCTCGCTCGGCGCGGCCACCATGGTCGGCGAACTCAAGGATGGCGAAGTGCGCGAGTACGAACTCCATCCGGAGGACTTCGGCTTCGCGATGTCGAGCAATCGCACGCTGCGCGTGGAGACGCCGGAGCAATCGAAGGCGATGCTGATGGACGTGCTCGCCAACCAGCCCGGGCCGGCGCGCGACATCGTGCTGCTCAATGCCGGCGCTGCGCTGTACGCGGCCAATGTGTCCGATTCGATCGGAGCGGGCGTCGAGCGCGCGCGCGCCGCGCTTGAATCGGGCGCGGCCAAGGCCAAGCTGGCCGAACTGATTGCAGCCACGGCGGCTGCCTGAGCGAGCAGGGAGAAAAGGAATGTCGGACATCCTCGAGAAGATCGTTGCCGTCAAACGCGAGGAAATCGCGGCGGCCACAAAGAAAACACCCCTGGAAGCCGTTCGCTTCGATGCCGAAAGCCGTGTGCTCACGCGCGACTTCACCGGTGCCCTGCGCGCGAAGATCGCCGCGGGCGCCGCCGCGGTCATTGCCGAGGTCAAGAAGGCCAGCCCGAGCAAGGGTGTCCTGCGCGCGGAGTTCATCCCGGCGGACATCGCCCAGAGCTACGCCGAAGGTGACGGCACGGTGAGCGCGGCCTGCCTTTCGGTGTTGACCGACAGGCAGTTCTTCCAGGGCGGCGTGGACTATCTCAAGCAGGCGCGGGCCTCGTGCGATCTGCCGGTGCTGCGCAAGGATTTCATCGTCGACGCCTACCAGGTCTACGAATCGCGCGCGATGGGCGCCGACGCCATCCTGCTCATCGCGGCCTGCCTGGACGACGGTCAGATGCGCGAATTCGAAGCGATCGCAGCGGGGCTCGGCATGTCGGTGCTGGTCGAGGTGCACGACGGTGCCGAACTCGAGCGCGCGCTGAAGCTCAAGACGCCGCTCGTCGGCGTCAACAATCGCAATCTGCGGACCTTCGAGGTGTCGATACAGACCACGATCGATTTGCTGGCGCAGGTGCCTCCCGATCGCTTGCTCGTGACCGAATCGGGCATCACGACCCGCGACGACGTCGCGAAACTGCGAGCTGCGGGCGTCCATGCCTTCCTGGTTGGCGAGGCCTTCATGCGTGCCGACGATCCGGGCGAAGCGCTCGCCGCATTGTTCCAATGAGCGCGGGGAATCAGTTGGCGAGCAGCGACCCTGCCGATTGGCTGGTCGCGCCCGGATGGCAGGCCCTGGTGGGCGAATTCTTCGGCAGCGCGGTCGGCCAGAGGCTGCAGGGCTTTCTGCGTGAGAGGCTGGACGCCGGTGCCGTGATCTTTCCTCCCCAGCCACTGCGAGCGCTCGAACTGACGCCGCCGGAAGAGGTCCGCGTCGTGATCCTCGGCCAGGATCCGTATCACGGGCGCGGGCAAGCCGAGGGGCTCGCTTTTTCAGTGGCGCCGGGTGTGGCGCTACCGCCGTCGCTGCGCAACATCTTCAAGGAACTGCAGCGCGACCTGGGCACGCCGCCTCCGACCTTTCCGAATCCTGGCGGGAGCCTGGTCAAGTGGGCGACCCATGGCGTGCTGCTGCTCAACACGTGCCTGACCGTGGAGGAAGGGCAGGCCGCCAGCCACGCCGGCCGTGGCTGGGAGGTGCTGACCGACGCCGTGATCCGCCATGTGGCCGATGGCGAACGGGCCGTCGTCTTCATGCTGTGGGGCTCGCACGCGCAGAGCAAGCGGGCGCTGATCGACACACTTCGTCACAAGGTGCTGATGTCGAATCACCCCTCGCCCCTGTCCGCACTGCGGCCGCCCGTGCCATTCATCGGCTGCGGGCACTTCGGGCAAGCCCGGGCGTGGCGCGAAGGCGGAGGTTCCTGAGCCCAGGGAGTAAGTGCTTGATTTCATGCGAGAATCTTGGGCTCGGAGCAAATCGCGACTCCTGACCGGCCAACCCCCTTGCGGACGCCGAGAAGTTGCTGCGGTGCGGCACAAATTTGCCGGGGGTGTCATCGACGTACCCGGGTATATCGTGCTATATTCCGAGGTTCGCTGGAGAGGTGGCCGAGTGGTTAATGGCAGCAGACTGTAAATCTGCCCTCTTACGAGTACGCTGGTTCGAATCCAGCCCTCTCCACCAGCGATGAATGGATTTTGCAGAGCGCTTGAATGTTGTGGGCCCGAGGCGAAAGCGAAAGGCTCTGACCGTGCTGCGGTACGGCCCGATCTGGAGGTTTGATCCGGTTTGGTTGTGTCGCGATGCGGGAGTAGTTCAATGGTAGAACCCTAGCCTTCCAAGCTAATGACGCGGGTTCGATTCCCGTCTCCCGCTCCAGAGGTCCACGTCAGCGCTAGGCGCAGTTGGTTTTAGGTATACGCCCATTTGGCTCAGTGGTAGAGCACTCCCTTGGTAAGGGAGAGGTCGCGGGTCCGATTCCCGCAATGGGCACCAGTTTTGGGGTTGCAGCCGAAAGGTTGCAGCCCCATGTCAGTGTGTTGATCTAGTTATTTTTCGGAGTCGAGAAAATGGCAAAAGGAAAATTCACCCGTACGAAGCCGCACGTGAACGTGGGCACGATTGGTCACGTGGACCATGGCAAGACGACGCTGACGGCGGCGATTGCGACGGTGCTGTCGGCCAAGTTCGGCGGCGAAGCGAAGGCCTATGACCAGATCGATGCGGCGCCCGAAGAAAAGGCCCGCGGCATCACCATCAACACCGCGCACGTCGAATACGAAACGGCCAACCGCCACTATGCGCACGTGGACTGCCCGGGTCACGCCGACTACGTGAAGAACATGATCACCGGTGCCGCCCAGATGGACGGCGCCATCCTGGTGTGCTCGGCCGCTGACGGCCCGATGCCCCAGACGCGCGAGCACATCCTGCTGGCGCGCCAGGTGGGTGTGGGCTACATCATCGTGTTCCTGAACAAGTGCGACATGGTCGATGACGCCGAACTGCTCGAGTTGGTCGAAATGGAAGTCCGCGAACTGCTGGACAAGTACGAATTCCCGGGCGACGACACCCCGATCATCCACGGCTCGGCCAAGCTGGCGCTG
>NZ_JASZYR010000010.1 GCF_030316855.1 Variovorax sp. J22P240 | reverse complement strand
ACTTGGCAAGGTCGTTGCCGATCTGGATGTAGGTGCCGGTCTTCGAAGCGGTGACGATCTTGTACTCCGCCCTCGGCGCAGCGGCTGCGGACGACAGGAAGATCATCCCCATCAGCACGGTCAGTAGGGTTGTGATTCGCATGCTGGCTCCATCGAAGGTTGGTAGTCGCGCCAGGCGATGCCTGGCCCCTTGCTGCTGCTCGCTGTCTGATCACTTCTGGCACAGGGCCAGCGCCGCAAGCGCTTCATTGCACTCTTTTTCCTTCGGATCCGCTACGCCAATTGCGGGCGCAGGGACTGCGGGCTTCGGCGCTTCCTTCGCGGCAGGGGCAATCGGGGCGGCCGATTCCACCAGTCCGATTGCATTGGACGCCTTCACTGCGGCGTTTCGAAGCTGGTCACGGCGGGCGGCCTGCGCCAGGATTCGCTGATCGAAGGTCTCCCTCAACTCCAGCACGCCGGGGTCATCCGCGTGGTCGACGTCCAAAGTATCGAGCACGCGTTCCGCCGCTGCCAGGTCGCCACGGCTCAAGGCGCTCTGGACCCGCGCGATATTCGCCTTGAACTCTCGCTGCCTGCCGGCATCGCTTTCATTGTCGAGATAGAAGTGATCGAACATCAGCGCGATCACGAGGACTGCCAGCGTCGCCACGATGGCGATCACGAGGCGGAGCGACACGACGGAGTTGCTTGCCCAGTTCCTTGACCCGCGGCCCCCGCCCGCTACTTCCTGCTGCCAGACGGCGCCAGGGCGGACCTGCCCGATCTCGGGGTTCGTTTCGTCATTGGTTGCGCGGGTCAAGACGAGACTGCCTACAGGCTCTTCCTCTGGCTGCACCGTGTCCGCAAAATCCACCTGAATGGGTGCCAGGGCCCGGCCTCTGGCCGACCTTGCGCCAGCAGTGTGAGCCGCGGCACTCTGGATTGTCTGATCAGTACCGCAGAACCGGCAAAACCGGTCCCCTTCCTGCAACAGAGCAGCGCAATGCTTGCAGGACATCGGCGTAGACGAGGGCTGATCGGCCAGGCTCTCCATGACTCGGAACAAGGTTGATGCTCGCAATGGAGCGATGCCAGTCTCATTCTGGACCCGTGTGGCGTCAATCGGCCATCCGTCGGAGCCCCCGCCAAACTTACCTTTTCGGCTATTTTTTCTTCGGGAAATTCCCTGCAAAAATCCGTCGTTCTCGCGACTCAAGTGTTGCGAGGATGCCAAAGTACATGGCACTCGCGGGCTACCATGGCCCATGGACTGCACGACCTATATCGAGGCCGAACTGGACCTCTATTTCGCTTGGCTCACCCAGTTCGAAGCCAGTATTCCCCGCGCGCACGACGTCGTCTCGAACTGGTACACGAGCCACGTGCTTCAGGCCTACACGCGCTACTCGTGGTTCAAGCCTTCCACGCCGGGAGCGCCTGCCCTGTGCCTGGCCAACATCACCTTGGCCGACAGCGCCAGGGGCCAAGGCTACTTCGCCAGGTTCGTCGAGCGCTTCACCCATGGAGGCGATGGCTTGCAGGCGCGAGTGCTGTATCTGGAGAACATCGCCAGCCCCCGGTTCGAGGACAAGCTCCTCCGGATGGGATTCCAACGCTGCAATTACGGGACAGGCGAGTTCTCGGCCTACTACCTGGTGCGATAGCGCGATCGCGATCGCGACGTTGCCGGATCGCTCAGATTTCCCTGTCCAGCCCCTGCGCGCGCAGGACGGCCTTCAAGCGCCGCACTTCGTGCTCCAGATCGAGGATCAGCGCGGCGGCCTCGAGGCCCACGCCGAAGTCGCGCTCCAGCCGTCGCGCATCGAGTGCGCATTGCAGGTCGCTGCTGTGAAAGCGCCAGTCGTCCGGCCGTTGGGCCGGCGTGTGCGACGCGATGATGCCGACCTCGACCAGCTGAACCACCCACTCGATCTCCGCCCCGCAGGCGTGGGCGAGTTCGCCGGCGGCGAGCGGGTGCGACGCGCTCAAGGTGGTGCTTGTGACGGAAATGGTAGCCATGGTCATCACACTCCGAGGTGGCGGCGCGGATCGAAGGGCGCCGCCTGTGCGAGTTGTTCATAAGCCTTGCGCGCGGCCTCGGTGTCGGCCGGCGGCAACGCAATTTCGAGGAGCAGGTAGAGGTGGCCTGGCGGCTTGCCCGGCAATCCACGCTCCTTGAGCCGCAGTTTCAATCCGTTGCGCGCATTGGGCGGCACCGTGACCTCGACCACGCCGCCGTCGGGCGTCGGCACTTGCACCTGTGCGCCTAGCGCGCCTTCGGTTGGCGTGATCGGCAGCGTCATGTAGAGGTCGCGATCCTCGATGCGGTAGCGCTTGTGTGGCGCGATGCGCACTTCGAGGTAGAGGTCGCCGGCCGGCTCGCCGCCATGGCCTGGCATGCCTTGCCCGGCCAGGCGGATGTATTGGCCAGGATGCACGCCGGGCGGAATCTTCACGCTCAGCGTGCGGGTTTTCCACTCGGGCCGGCCCTGGGCGTCGATCTCCTGTGAACGCAGCGTGATCTCGCGCTCGGCGCCCTTGAGCGCGTCTTCCAGCGCGATCTCGATCGCCGCATGGTGGTCCTCCCCACGGGCACGGTAGTTCCTGCGCTCGGCGCCGCGTCGCTCGGCGGCGCCGAACAGTGACGAGAAGAATTCGCTGAATTCCGCATGGTCGGCCGGTCCCTGGTGCGGGCCGCGATGGAACTCGAAGCCTTCGTCCCATCCCGGCGGCGGCTGGAATCCTCCATCCGGGCTGCCGCCGCGCGCCACGTGATCGGCCAACTGGTCGTAGGCGGCACGCTTTTCCTTGTCGCGCAACACGTCGTTCGCCTCGTTGAGGTCGCGCATGCGCAGTTCGGCGTCCGGCTCCTTGCTGACGTCCGGGTGGTACTTGCGCGCCAGCTTGCGGTAAGCCTTGCGCACCTCGTCCTCGGAGGCGCCGCGTTCGAGCCCGAGGATCTTGTAGTAGTCCTTGAAGTCCATGCCGATGAATCCGTGGGGGGGTGGGCTAGGCCAAGGCTGCGCCGCCGTCCACGGCCTGCAGGAGCGGCTTCACGCGCCATGCAGAGCCGCTTCGTTCGAAGCGCAAGGGTTGCGCGTTGCCGAGCACGCTCATGTCGATCGGCACGCCGAGCAGCGCCGCGAGCACATAGAGCGATCCGCCGTGCGCCACGATCAGCACGGGCGCCGGGTGCGTCAAGGCTTGTTCGAGCGCGATCCGCTTGCGTGCGACGAACTCGGGCAGCGTCTCGCCGCCTTCGGGCTCGCAGGCCCAATCGATGTCGGCGGACGAAGTGCCGATCAGCGCGCCGAAGTTGCGCTCGCGCAGGCCCTCGAACACCACCGGCGCCATGCCATGCGGAGCCGACACCGTGTGCGCCGTGGTCAATGCGCGATTCACGTTGCTGCTCGCGATGCTGCGGATCGGCTCGCCGGCGAGCAGTTCGGCCGCGCGAGCGGCCTGCTGCAGACCCAGCGCGCTCAATGGCTCATCGGTCGTCTGGAAGATCCGGCGCGCGTTGCATTCGGTCTGTCCGTGGCGCAGGAAGTAGAAGTGGTCGCAAGCAGGTGTCAGCGGCTGTGCGGCTGCCAGCTTGACGAGTTGTCGAAGGCCGTCGTTCATCAGGTCAATCAAAAGAGGGCATGTGGGGCATCCACCCTACAGCATCCATTCGATGGGCAGGATCTCCAGGAAGTTGATCCAGCCACGCTTGAGCGCGCCCGAGCCCGGCTCGGTCGTGTAGATCGTCTCGCCTTGCGGTGTGCGGTCGATCCATTCCATGCTGCCATCCGGCTTGAGCCGAACCTGGTAAGCCGCCTTGGGGATCGCGGTGTCGAGCTGCTGCGCAAGACGGCCCGCCAGCACCGGGCTGTCGATGATCACGCCCATTTCCGTGTTGAGGTGCGCCGAGCGCGGGTCCAGGTTGAACGATCCGACGAAGATCCGGTTGCGATCCACCGCAAAGGTCTTTGCATGCAGGCTCGCGGCCGAACTTGCGCGGCTGCCGCTTCCGGGCAGACCTCTGGCTCTGTCGTCGTCCTTCTCGGGCGGTGGCACGCCGATGCCCGGCTTCAATTCGTAGAGCGTGACGCCGGACTGCAGCAGTTCCTTGCGGTACTTGGAGTAGCCGGCGTGGACCGGGCTGACGTCGGTCGCCGACATCGAGTTGGTCAGCACCCGTACCTTGATGCCGTTCTGCGCCAGCGTGGTCAGGGACTTCGTGCCGCCCTTGCCGGGTACGAAGTAGGGCGATACCAGGTCGAGTTCGTTCTGCGGATTGCCGAATGCTTCTGTCAGCAGCGGCAGCATCTGCAAGTCCTTGCGATCGGTCGTGTCGAGCACCTTGGCCGGGTTGTCGTGAATCACGCGCGCCGTCGTCCATTCGAAGCTGAGCTGGTTGTCAGTCAGTTGGCGCAAGAGCGGGGTCCGCCGCACGGCCTCGACGTAGCGCTGGGCCTCCGGGCTCTTGTGGACCTGCTCCCATTTCTGGAGCAGGCGCGCTGCGCCGTCGGATTCCGCGGGCGGCAACAAGCTCGCGGCGGGATAGGCGGAGGCGCTGTTCCAGAACAGGTCGAATTCCTTGGAGACTTCGCGCACGACGGGCCCGACCGCCATCACGTCGAGATCCTGGAAGCCGACTTCCATGTTGGCGCCGTAGTACTCGTCGCCAACGTTGCGGCCGCCCACGATGGACACCTGGTTGTCCGCGGTGAAAGCCTTGTTGTGCATTCGCCGGTTGACGCGCGAGAAATCCATGGCGAAGTCGCCGACCCTGAAGCCGCGGTTCGCGAAGGGATTGAAGAGGCGGATCTCGATGTTGGGGTGTGAGTCGAGCGCTGCAAGGGTCGGGTCGAGGCCGCCGGTGTTGGCATCGTCGAGCAGCAGGCGAACGCGCACACCGCGTTCCGCCGCCTTCCAGATGGCTTCCCACAACAACTGTCCAGTCGTGTCGCCATGCCAGATGTAGTACTGGAGGTCGAGGCTTCGATCGGCGTATTGCGTGAGCAAGATCCGGGCGGCGAAGGCGTCCTCGGCGACGGGGAGCGGATGGATGCCGGACTTGCCCGGGTTGGCCGATGTGAGCGTTCGGACCGACTTGCCTAGTCGGGTGTCATTCGTGTTCGTGAATGCGGCGGACTCTGTGCGCTCGAAGTGCCCAGGCAAGCTGGCACAGCCCGAGATCAACAGCCCAAGAAGGAAGGCAACCAGTACACGCGATGAAATCATGGATTGGGCCTGACTCGGCGACGACTATGTGCGCATTCTAGGCACGCCCCTGGTTTGCTACAGCTTGGGAATGCGCAGGGTCTTGCTGATCATCAGCGTGCCCGACAGCGCAAAGAGCAGTGACAGCGGATGAAGCACCCACGGCCCGAGCAACCACTCACCGCCCCAGATGGCATCGCCGATGCGGCCCTGCCATGCGGCCAGCGCGAGCACGCCCACGAGCACCACGCTGGTCGGGATGGGAGTGCCTTCGAAGTACTTGACCTTGTCGGCGCCTTCGGAAAGCGCTTCGGCCGTGACGTTGTAGCGCGCGAGCCGGCTCACGCCGCAGCACACGAAGTAGATGAGCAGCACGCAGTCCCAGCCGCCGTCGAGTCCCGCGGCAAAGGCGAGGGAGGCGGGCATGACGCCGAAGGAGATGACGTCGGCGAGCGAGTCGAGTTCGCGCCCGAGGGCCGAATGGGTTTGTCGCCAGCGAGCGATGCGGCCGTCGAACACGTCGAAGATGAAGGCCGCGGGCGCCAGTGCGGCTGCCCAGAGGAAGTGGGTGAGCGAATGGCTGGCCATATACGCCATCGCGAGGAAGACGGCGCCGACGCCGCATGCCGCGTTGCCCAGGGTGAACACGTCGGCCAGGTGGAAGCCGCGGATCATCGAGAAGTGCTTTCGGACGGGGGCCGATGCGGGAGATGAAGGGGGCATGGGTGCTTTCGTTTGGAAAGTTGCGGGACACATTAGCGCAAGGGCGTTCCGGGCGGTGTAGTCGCATTCTGATGTCGCGTGCGCCGCGCGGGGGCTCAGGCGCCGCCGGGTCGCGCCGCGGCGTCGTGCGCTTCGGCGATATGGGCGAAGCGTTCGAGCAGGCAGGCCGCGGTCGCCGTGCCTGCGACCCGGTCGCGCAACGCCGCGGGATCGACGCCCTCGGCGCGCAAGGATTGCGCGAGCTGCTCGACGTAGCCGCGCATGATGTCGGCGTCGAACTCGGGGTGAAACTGAACGCCCCACGCGTTCTCGCCGATGCGGAAGGCTTGCGTGCGCTCGAAGTCGTTCCCGGCGAGGCGCACGGCGCCCTCGGGAAGCCGCAGCGCGCTCTGGCGGTGCACCACGTGCGCGTCGAAACGAGATGGCAGGTCATGCATGAGCGGATCGTCGGCGGCCTCGGGCGTGAGTTCGACCTGGACCGTGCCGATCTCCATGCCGCCCGGATGGTCCCCGGCCTCGCCGCCGAGGGCACGGGCCAGTAGCTGGTGACCGAAGCAGATGCCGAGCACGGGGGTTCGGCTGGCGACGAGTTGCGAGAGCCACGCGCCGGTGGCCTCGCTCCAGGGTTCGCGATGCGAGACCATCGCGTGAGACCCGCTCACGATGGCACCGGAGATTTCCGCGGGCGAGGGCAGGGTGTCGCCGCGTCGCGGGTCGAGCACCACAACCGGCAGGCGGGTGTCGCCGAGGCCTGCGGCCATCCAGTGCTCGAAGTCGCCGCGGCGTTCGCGCAGCGCATTGAAGGTGTCGCCGAGCTTGATGATCGCGAGGGGACGAGGGGAGAGGTCTTCCATGCGCGTGATCATGCCGCACTCATGCGGGAACACGCTGCTCGACGACCTCGATGGCGCCTGCGACCCGTTGCGCCACCTGCGCCACGAGATCCTGCCTTTGAGGCGCCTCGCGCCAGCGCAGGCGTGTGCCGGACTCCCAGTCCGAATGGCTGCGGGCCGGTTGCGCGGCGCGAATTACATCGGCGATCGTGCGATGGGCCGCGTCTGTTGCGCTCGTTGCGCCTGCACCTGCGTCGATCCGGTCTACGGCCGCGTGACCGCGCTGCTCCAGCGCTCGCAGCAGGCGGAGTTGCCAGCTCAGGAGCACGAACAGCACCCGGTCTTCCACGGTGAGTTCGTGCACATCGCGCAGCTTGTTGGCGAGCTTGCGGCCCAGTGGGCCCCACCCCTGCGACACTGCACCACCGATGGCGCCGCCGAGCGCCGCGCCCGCGCCGAGCGAGAGGCCTGCAAGTGCGAGGTCCGCGACGACGCCCACCGCGGCGCCGACCGCAACGCCCTTGCCGAGCAGGATGCCTGCGTCCTTCAAGGCCTCGGGATGGAAGAAGTCCATGGTCCATCGACCTTCCACCAGCGGCAGAGCGGCTTCGTCCGCATCGCCTTCGCGAAAGCCGTAGAGCGCGAGCAAATCGTCGGCGCAGCGCTGCGCCTTTTCGAACAGGTCTTTCTGCAATCCGTTGACCAGGCGCCGGCGGCCCTCGGCGTCGGCGAACTCCGTGGCGGAGGCCGTGCGGCGCATGGCGGTCGCGTCGATCAGCAACTCTGCGATACGCGTGCTCGCAGCCTGCCGACGCTGCCTGAACTCGGCGTCGAGAAATGCCGCGACGCCATCCAGCGTGCCGCGTCGGTCGCGTAGCAAGGTCGACAGATCGCGATAGAGATCGCGCTCGGCGCCGACAAAGGGTGCCGCTGCATCGAAGCGCACCACCACGTGCAACCCATAGGCCGAAAGCAGCTCTTTCCAGGCGGCCTCTCGGCTCGTGGCACGGCCCACGAAGTTCAGCACGGGTAGGACGGGGCGTGCGCAGGCGCTCAGCAGTTCGATCTCCGCGCGGAACTTGGGCAGCACGGGTTCGCGCGCATCGATGACGAGGAACGCGGCATCGACATCGAGCAGGGCGCGGAGCACTTTGGCCTCCTGTTCGAAGGCGCCATGCGCTTCGGGGCCTTGCAGGAACTGTCGGATGCGGTCGGGCGGCGTCAGGCTTCTGTCGAAGTCTTCGAGATGCTCGCGCAGTGCGACGGCGTCCTCCAGGCCGGGTGTGTCGAAGAAGCGCACGGCGGGCGCACCATCGACCACCAGATCGACCGACTCGACATGGCGTGTGGTGCCGGGCCGCTCCGACACTTCACCGAAATTCACGCGCCGCGTGAGCGTGCGCAGCAACGAGGTCTTGCCGGCGTTGGTGTGGCCGACCACGGCGATGCGGATGGGGTTGGAGGGCTTGTTCATGCTCCGGTCCAGCCGTGAAGCATGGGTTCGAGCGCATCGCCAGCGTGCAGGCCGTCGAGTCCGGCATCGGCCAGCCAGGCGTGCCAGCGCTGCCGGGCGGTGTCGTCGGGCGCAGTGCCGAACAGCCACAGCCGGCATTCGCCACTCAAGGACATGACCTCACGCAGGAAGCGTTCGGTGCCGCGGTCCGGACTGGATGCTGCATGGCAGCCGACCAGCACGCGTCGGGGGCGCACGCGAGCCAGCGTGTCGAGCAGTTCGCGCCGGGCGTTGGCGCTGCCGTCGATGCGCATGGCCTGCGCGCCACGCATGTCGAGCGCGGCCGGCGGCCACGGGAGTTCATCGGGCAGTTCGAAGCCGACGGCCATCAGCGAGTCGGTGGTGTCGCCTGCTGCCAGAGCATGCGTTGCAAGGTGCGGCAGCTGGCCGGGATCGGCGTCGACGATGTGCGGTGGCGCGAGCGCGTCCAGGCGCGCGAGCAGCTTGCGGTAGTAGGCCTGAGACAAATCGGGCCGAAGTGCCTTCTTGCGCACCTGCCACACGGCCGCGCAGAGCAGCGCAAAGACCACGCGTGGCAGCAAGCCGTAGACCACGATGCAGCCGGTGAGCCATAGCGCCCAGGCGCGCTGGCCCGAGGCGGCCGCCAGCGGCGAGCGCACCGCCTGCGCATCGGGCACCGGGAAACCCAGCCACGCGGGCGCGCGCCCGAGAAATTCCACGCTGCGCACGAAGAAGTCCGGTTCGAGAATCGTGGTCTGCCAACTCAGCGTGTAGTTGCGAAACGCGAGTGCGAAGAGCATGGCCGCGAGCACCACGGCGAAAGAGAGCGTCCAGATCGCATGGCTCACGAAGCCCAGCGCCCAGGGTAGCAATCGCGCACGGTTCAGCAGTCGCGTGATGGCGCGCAGCAGCACCGGCGCCTGGCCGCGCTGGCCGCCTGCCACGCGCGCCGTGAGCGTCAGCCAGAGCCAGCCGAAAGACGCGTTGAACGATCCCAGCGGAACGACCAGACCGACCAGCCACGCCACCAGCGTGATCAGGTGCAGACACAGCAGACTTGCCAGCGCGACGACGACGTTGATCTGCCCGGTCCCGCCGAGCACGTTGCCCGCGAGCGTCAGGCCTGCGATGACGATGACCGCCACCAGCCCCAGCAGGACCCATGGAGACCAGGCCCGCGCCCGGGCCCATTCGTCCTGCAGTCCGATACGCTGCCCGAGAATCCGCGCGCGCTCGACGATTCGGCGGCCGGGGTCTTGCTGAAGGCGCATCGCCTCTCGCAGGGCTTGCGCGTCGTCGAGCGGGCCGGCTTCCTCGACCAGTTGCACCGCCTCGGTGATCGTCGCGTCCTGGAACGGAGAGGGGTGCACCACGGGATTCAACGGCTTCCTTTACAACACAGAGCAATGCCGGCGCACCGGAGGGGAGCGCGAAATTATGCCCGTGCCAAGTTGGCCGATCGCCCATGAAAAACGGGGCCGCTCGGCGGCCCCGTCAACCCCGTGGCCGGGGATACGAAAGAGGAAACGGGTGTTCTCAGCGGAGGCCGAAGAACGAAAGCACGGCGACGACGACCACTACCAGACCGACGATGTAAATGATGGAATTCACGGTGGAAACTCCTCTTTGTTGAAGACGAAGCCAGAATGCCCGCCGACCAGGGGCGACGATGTCGGCGGGCGTCACCGCGCCCTGTAGGACTTGCAAGTCAGACCGTCGAGGGTTCCGCGACCGCGTAGTCTTCTTCGTCGCTGCCGTCCCCCAGAAAGCCGCCGCTCTGGTGGGCCCACAGGCGCGCGTACAGGCCGCCTTTCGCCAGCAGCGTCTTGTGATCGCCTTCCTCGACCACTCGGCCTTCGTCGAGCACGATCAGCCGGTCCATCGCCGCGATCGTCGACAGGCGGTGCGCGATCGCGATCACCGTCTTGCCTTCCATCAGGCGATAAAGACTGGCCTGGATCGCGGCCTCCACCTCGGAGTCGAGTGCGCTCGTGGCCTCGTCGAGCAGCAGGATCGGCGCATCCTTCAGCATCACCCGCGCGATGGCCACGCGCTGGCGCTGCCCGCCGGAGAGCTTGACGCCGCGCTCGCCCACGTGGGCCTCGTAGCCGCGGCGCCCGTTCGGGTCGCCGAGCGTCTCGATGAATTCGTGCGCCTCGGCGCGGGCGGCGGCCGCGCGGATGGCCCCGTCCCTCGCATCGGGCTTGCCGTAAGCGATGTTGTCGGCGACCGAGCGGTGCATGAGCGAGGTGTCCTGCGTGACCATGCCGATGTGGGCGCGCAGGCTGTCCTGCGTGACGTGGGCGATGTCCTGTCCGTCGATGAGGATGCGGCCGCTGTCCAGGTCATGGAAGCGCAGCAGCAGGTTCACCAGCGTCGACTTGCCCGCGCCGGAACGGCCCACGAGGCCGATCTTTTCGCCGGGCGCGACGGCGAGCGTCAGGTCGTCGATCACGCGCCTGGCTCCGTCGCCGTAGCGGAAGCTCGCATGCTCGAAGCGCACCTCGCCGCGCGGCACATCCAGCGTGCGTGCATCCGGCGCATCGAGCACGGTGCGCGGGCGCGACAGCGTCTTCATGCCGTCCTGCACCGTGCCGATGTTCTCGAACAGGCTGGTCATCTCCCACATGATCCAGTGCGACATGCCTTGCAGGCGCAACGCCATGGCCGTGGCCGCGGCCACTGCGCCGACGCCGACCGAGCCCTGCGACCAGAGCCACAACGCCATGCCCGCCATGCCGGCGGTGAGGCCCATGCTCAGCGTGTGGTTCACGATCTCGAAGGCGCTCACCAGTCGCATCTGGCCGTAGCCGGTGTGCATGAATTCCTTCATCGCCGCGCGTGCGAAGCCGGCCTCGCGCTGCGTGTGCGAGAAGAGCTTGACGGTGGCGATGTTGGTGTAGGCGTCGGTCACGCGGCCCGTCATTGACGCACGTGCATCGGCCTGGGCTTTGCCGACCTTGCCGAGGCGCGGCACGAAGAACACCAGCGAACCAATGTAGAGCGCGAGCCAGATCAGGAAGGGCAGCATCAACTGCCGGTCGAGCACTGCGGCGAGCACGATCATGGTCGCGACATAGACGCCCATTGCCACGAGCACATCGGCCAGCACGAAGATCGTGTCGCGCACTGCCAGGGCGGTCTGCATGACCTTGGCGGTGATGCGGCCAGCGAACTCGTCCTGGTAGAAGGCCATGCTCTGGCCCAGCATGAGCCGGTGGAAGTTCCAGCGCAGCCGCATCGGCAGGTTGATCGCCAGCGTCTGGTGCTTGACGATGGTCTGCAGCGCGACCACGCCGATGCTCGCGAGCAGGGCGATGCCGAGCCACATCAGCGTGGTGCCGCGGTCTTCCCACAAGCGCGCTGGCACCTGGTCGCCGAGCCAGTCGACGATACGGCCCATCATGGCGAACAGCAGCGCCTCGAAAGCCGACATCACAGCCGTGAGAACGGCCATGGTGGCGATCGGGCCCCGCAGCCCGCGCGTGCAAGCCCAGAGAAAGGCGAGGAGCCCGTGCGGCGGCAGCGTGGGCTCGGCGGGCGGGTAGGGGTGAAGCAGTTTTTCGAAGAAACGGAACAAGGCGGGCTGTCTCCAGTGAGGCGCCACTGTACCGGCGGCCGGGGTGGTTCGCGCGCAGAGGGTTATGGCCCGTCCGCTTGCCGGCCGCCCAGTTCTTCGCCGAGGAAGTCGATGAGGCTGCGCAACTAGACTGATGCCCAAGGAGCATTTCGATGAGCACACACCTCTCGACCCTTCCCACCTATTTCATCTCCCATGGCGGCGGCCCCTGGCCGTGGATGAAGAAGGAAATGGGCCACGCCTACGACCAGCTCGAAGCCGCCCTGGCCGACATGCCCCGCCAGATCGGCCGCACGCCGGCTGCGATCCTGATGATCTCGGCGCACTGGGAAGAATCCGCCTTCACGGTGATGGGCAACCCGCGCCCGCCGATGATCTACGACTACGGCGGCTTTCCCGAGCACACCTATAGCGTGCGCTACGACGCACCCGGCTCGCCCGAACTCGCGCGCCGCGTGCAGGCGCTGATCGAGGCGGCGGGGTTGCCCGCGCGGGTGGATGCCGAGCGTGGCTTCGACCACGGCACCTTCGCTCCCATGGCCGCGATCTATCCGAAGGCCGACGTCCCGGTGGTGCAACTGTCGCTGCGGCGCGGGCTCGATCCGGCCGAGCACATCGCGCTGGGCCGTGCCATTGCGCCCCTGCGCGACGAGAACGTGCTGATCGTCGGCAGCGGCCTGAGCTATCACAACCTGCGCCAGTTCGGCCCGCAGGCGCGCGATGTGTCCAAGGCCTTCGACGATTGGCTGGACGAAGCGGTGGTCGCCGAGACGCCACAGCAGCGGGTCGAACGATTGCTGCAGTGGTCGACGGCGCCGGCGGCGCGCATTGCACATCCGCGTGAGGAGCACCTGATTCCGCTGATGGTCGCGGTGGGCGCGGCCGAAGGCGAAGCCGGGGAGCGCATCTATCACGAGGATGCCTTCATGGGCGGCATCGCCGTGTCGAGCTTCCGCTTCGGAGCGGCGGCGGCCTGAGCGCCGGTGCGCGGCACAATGCACCGGTGCCTTATTTCTCGACCTTCGATCCCCAGGCGGAAGCCGACGCGCTCCGCCTGATCGCGCGCATCGACGCGCTCTCCACCCATCACGATGCCGAGCATGGCGGCGTGCGCGTACGCTGGCGCCGCTTCGGCAATGACGACACGCACCCGCCGCTGGTGTTGCTTCACGGCGGCCACGGCAGCTGGATGCACTGGCTGCGCAACGTCGAGGCGCTCTCGTCCACGCACACGCTGTGGCTGCCCGACATGCCGGGCTTCCATGATTCCGACACGCCGCCGAAACCGACGTCCGGTCAGGCGGCGGTCGATCCGCTGCTCGATGCACTCTCCGGAACGCTCGACAGCCTGATCGGAGCGCAGACCGAGATCGACCTCGGCGGCTTCTCCTTCGGCGGCCTGGCGGCTGCGAAGTTCGGGGCACGACGCGGCGGTATCCGTCGGATTGCCTTGCTGGGCAGCGGCGGCCACGGCACGCTGCGCCGCATGACAGTGGAGATGATCAACTGGCGCGCCGCCGAAGACCGCGACGAGGAGCGCGCGGCGCTCTTGCACAACCTCGCCGCTCTGATGCTGCACGACAAGACGGCCATCGATGCGCTGGCTTTCGCGATCCACGACATCTCCTGCCATGGCACGCGATTCCGCAGCAAGGACATCTCGCTCGCGGGGGGATTGCAGGTGGCGCTGGATGCCATCGGCGGGCCGCAACTCCTGCTCTGGGGCGAACACGACGTGACCGCCGATTCGCGCCCGCTCGTCGCGCAACTCGCAGCCGGCCACCCGCAGCGCGAAGGCGTGGTGATCGACGGCGCCGGGCACTGGGTGCAGTTCGAGCGCGAGGACGAGGTCAACGCGCAGTTGCTGCGGTTTCTCGCCTAGCCCGGCAGCGAAACATCCTTGCGGCGCCAGAACGCCGCATCCGGCACAGGGCCCGCGCCGGCCGCTGCGTTGTCCGCCATGTGCTCGGGCCGGCTCGTTCCGGGAATCGTGCAGGTCACGGCAGGATGGCTCAGCACGAACTTGATCAGCACCTGCGCCCAGGTCGTGGCGCCGATCTCGGCGGCCCAGCCGGGCAGGGGCTTGTCGCGCAGCCGGCGCAGCAGCCCGCCGCCGCCGAAGGGCATGTTGACGATGACCGCAACGCCGCGTTCCGCCGCCAGCGGCAGCAGGCGCTGTGCCGCTTCGCGCTCGTCGAACGAATAGTTGATCTGCAGGAAATCGAGCTTCTCGGCACGCAGCACGGCCTCGACCTCGGCATAGGCCGACGCGGTGTAGTGCGTGATGCCGATGTAGCGCACGCGGCCCTTGTCCTTCCAGCCGCGCAAGGTCTTGAGGTGCGTGCGCCAGTCGACGAGGTTGTGCACCTGCATCAAGTCGATGCGATCGGTGCGCAGGCGCTCGAAGGACTGTTCCATCTGCGCGATGCCGGCATCGCGGCCGCTGGTCCACACCTTGGTGGCGAGAAAGGCCTTGGCTCGCTGGTTCGACGCGGCCAGGAGATCGCCGGTGACGGCTTCGGCGCGGCCATACATCGGCGAACTGTCGATCACCTTGCCGCCCGCGGCGAACAACGCATCGAGTACGCCCGGCAGGCGCTGGTACTCGGCGCTCCCGGCCGCGACGTCGAAGCCGATCCAGGTGCCGCAGCCGACCACGGGCAGCGCTTCGCGGGTGGAGGGGATGGGGCGGGTGTTCATGCGGAGAGGTCCTGATGTCTGGGCCGACGCGAATGGCAGTGATGCGCCGAGGGACAGGCCAGCTCCGAGGCGCAGGAAGTGCGATCGACGAATCGGATGGGGGTTCATGATTCCGAATGATCGTCTCGGGAATGCAAAAAGAAAAACCCGGCATCCCAAAATACTGTATAAAAATACAGTTACTCGATCCATCATGGGCCTCCCTTCCCTCGACTCTTTTTCACCCTCCGCGCGGCACAAGGTCTGGCGCGGGGATGAGCTGGGCATGGCCGATGCGCAGGTCATCGCCACCGGCCATGCCCCGCTCGATGCGCAGTTGCCCGGTGGCGGCTGGCCGGTCGGGGCGATGACCGAACTCTTGCAGTCCGCGCCCGAGGCGCATTCGTGGCAACTGCTATTGCCGGCGCTGGCGCATGCGGTGCGGGGCGGCACGGGGCCGGTGGCGCTGATCGGTGCGCCCCATGAACCTTTCGGCCCCTCGCTGGCGGCGCACGGCTTGCCGATCGAGTCCTTGCTGTGGATTCGCAGCGAGGCGGCCGCCGCACGGCTCTGGGCGTGCGAACAGGCGCTTCGCTGCGCCGACGTGGCCGCTGTGCTGGCGTGGCTGCCGCAGGCGCGCATGGGCGATCTGCGGCGGCTGCAGCTCGCGGCGGCGCAGCACGAATCCCTGCTGTTCGTGCTCCGGCCCGCGGCGTCGGCGTCTTCCACGTCGCCGGCCCGTTTGCGCCTGCAGGTGGCGCTCTGCGAGGAAGACAAATCGCGGCTCGATGTCCACATCCTCAAGCGTCGAGGGCCGCCGCTGGCCTCGCCCATCCAACTGCCGGCATGCGGCGAACGCATGGCCGCGCTGCTGGCGGCGAGCCAGCTCCGGCGCAAGCTGCTCCGTCAGCAGCAAGGCGTGCCGCAGGCAATCGGCACAGCCACGGTGGTGCGCATCGACCTCCACCAAGGAAAACGACATGCACTGGATCGCGTTGCGCTGGCCGCAGCCTGAGGCGGAGATGCGCATGCCGCCGATGCCCTCCGACGAGGCGCTCGGTTGGTGGGCCCTGCAGTTCACCCCGCGCGTCGCCTGGGTCGACGAGGCGCTGCTGCTCGAGGTGTCCGCCTGCGAGCGGCTGTGGGGCGGGCGGCTGGGCCTGATGCGCCAGATCCTGAGCCTCAATCCCGCGCCGGTGCGCGTTCAGCAGGCGCAGGGCGCGACTTGCCTCATCGCGCTCGCGCGACTGCGGATGTTCGCGCGCGGCGAGCAGCCTCCAGCCGATGTGCCGTCCGGGCTGCCGCTCGACACACTGAGCGCCGCGCGCGATCACCTCGAGGTGCTGGCGCACCTCGGCTGCCGCACCTGGGGCGAGGTGGCGGCATTGCCGCGTGGCGGCCTCACGCGGCGCTTCGGCAAGGATCTGCGCACCGCGCTCGATGCAGCCTACGGATTGCGACCCGAGAGCCATCGCTGGCTCACGCTGCCCGATGTGTTCGAGCAGAAGCTCGAACTGCCCGCACTGGCCGAAGGCGCACCCGAACTCATGTGGTCGGCCAATCGCCTGCTGTCGGCGCTACAGATCTGGCTGCGTGCCCGGCAGCGAGGCGCGCGTGCGCTCGAACTGCAATGGACGCTCGACCTCAAACGCTTCAACGGCGTGAACCTGCCGCCGCACCAGCTCATCACTGTGCGCACTGCCGAGGCGACGCAGGACATGGCGCACCTGCGCCGCTTGATGGCCGAAAAACTGGCGCTCACCACGCTCGCTGCACCCGCAAGCTGGCTGCGACTGCGTTCGCTCGAAACCGATCCTTGGGCTGGCGCCAGCGAGAGCTTCCTGCCCGAGGACAACCGCAAGGGCGACAGGCTCCATGAAATGGTCGAGCGGCTCAGCGCGCGACTCGGTCCGCAGCAGGTGCTCGTGCCCGTGGCGCAGGCCGATCACCGGCCCGAGCGCAAGCAGACATGGCAACCCGCCTTGAACACTGGCCGGCGCAGCGAAGCCCGTTCGCGGAACACCGTGGAACCAGCTTCGCCTACGTGGCTGCTGCCCGAGCCGCTGCGTCTCGACATGGATGGCGAGCGCCCGTGCTACCGCGGACCGCTGCGTCGATTGATCGGCCCGCAGCGGGTGGAGGCTGGCTGGTGGGGCGGCGTTGAAGACGGCGGCCGGCCTGCCGTGCGCGATTACTACGTCGCCGAAAGCCCCGAGGCCGGCCTGGTGTGGATCTTTCGCGAGCGCCCGGCCGCTTGCTTCGCTGAAGGCGAAGTTCGCTGGTACCTGCAAGGCCTCTATGCCTGAACTCAGCGACAAGAAAGTCCGCGCGCTCACGCTCGCGGCGATGCATGCGTTGCCGAAGCGGCAACCGCCCGTGCCTGGCTTGCCAGGGTATGCCGAGCTTCATTGCCTGACGAGCTTCAGCTTCCAGCGCGGCGCGTCCACGCCCGAGGAATTGGTGGAGCGCGCCTACCAACTCGGCTATGCGGCGCTCGCGATCACCGACGAATGCTCGGTGGCTGGGGTGGTGCGCGCACATGTCGGCCTGCGCGAACTGCCCGCCAAGCTCGATGCCTACGAGCGCGACCACCCTGAAGAGCCGCCGATCCCGCGCAACCCGGACTTTCGCCTGCTGTTCGGCAGCGAGTTCCGCTTCGAGCGCTTCAGGTTCGTGGTCATTGCGAACGACACAGAGGGCTGGGGCAACCTCTGCGAGTTCATCACCGCCGCGCGCACCACCGAACTGCCCAAGGGCGAATACCGCGTGAGCTGGGAAGACAGCGACGTCGCCTCTCTGCAGCATTGCCAGATTCTTTTCGTGCCCGACCGAAAGCCCGTTGGCACGGTCGATGTCGCCACGCTGCACGATGACCTGATCGCGGCGAAGACGCTTTATGGCGGCAGCCTCTGGCTCGCCGTCGAGATGCTCAACGAACTCGACGACGACCTCTGGTTCGTCACGCTGGTCGAGGCCGGCGCGCGGGCCGGCGTGGCGCTCGTGGCGGCCGGCGATGTGCACATGCATGCACGCGCACGCAAGCCGTTGCAGGATGTGCTCACGGCAGTGCGCGAAGGCAGGACCGTGGCCGAGTGCGGCTTCGCGCTGCAGCCCAACGCCGAGCGCCACCTGCGGCAGCGCGTGCGGCTGGCGGGGCTCTACACGCAAGAGATGCTCGCGAACACGCTCGAAGTGGCCGGACGTTGCCGCTTCGATCCCGAGGTGATCCGGGAGAACTACAAGTACCCGCTCGAAAGCGTGGGCAACGGAGAAACGCCGGCACAGACGTTGGTGCGCAAGACTTGGGAAGGCGCACGCGGGAGATATCCGGCAGGCATCCCGGAGAAGGTGTCCCAGCTGCTTGAGCGCGAGCTGCAATTGATCCTCGACCTCGAATACGAGATGTTCTTCCTCACGGTCGAGGACATCGTGCGCTTCGCCCGTTCGAAGGACATCCTCTGCCAGGGCCGCGGCTCCTCGGCCAATTCGGCGGTCTGCTACTGCCTCGGCATCACCTCGATCAATCCCGACAAGGGCCACCTGCTGTTCGAGCGCTTCCTGAGCCGCCATCGCCGCGAGCCGCCCGACATCGACGTCGACTTCGAGCACCAGCGGCGCGAAGAAGTCATCCAGTACATCTACGAGAAGTACGGTCGCGAGCGCGCCGCCATCGCCGCGGTCGTGATCTGCTACCGCTCGCGCAGCGCGTTGCGCGACGTGGGCAAGGCGCTCGGCGTCGATGCGCGGCTTGTCGACGAATTCGCCAAGGACCACTACTGGTTCGACGAGACCGTGCTCGGCGAGCAACTGCAGGCAGCCGCCGTGCGCGCGGAGGTGCAGGAAGACCCGCTCAAGCTGCAGCAGTGGATCGAACTCACATGCGAGCTCAAGGGTTTTCCGCGCCACCTGAGCCAGCATGTCGGTGGCTTCGTGCTCACCCATACGCGGCTCACGCGCCTGGTGCCGGTGGAAAAGGCTTCGATGAAAGATCGCTCCGTCATCCAGTGGGAAAAGGACGACCTCGAAGCCATGGGCATGCTCAAGGTTGACGTGCTCGCGCTGGGCATGCTCAGCGCCATCCGCCGCGGACTCGAACTCATGAACCACTGGCGTGGCACGGCGCTGCAGATGCACCAGATTCCCAATGACGACCCGGAGGTGTTCGACATGATCTGCGACGCCGACACCGTCGGCGTGTTCCAGATCGAGAGCAGGGCGCAGATGTCGATGCTGCCGCGCCTGAAGCCGCGCACCTACGAGGACCTGGTGATCGAGGTTGCGATCGTGCGTCCGGGGCCGATTCAGGGCGGCATGGTGCACCCCTATCTCAAGCAGCGCGAGCGGGTGCGCAAGGGGCTCTCCATCCACTACGAGAAGGACGAACTGCGGCCCGCGCTGGAGCGCACGCTGGGTGTGCCGATCTTCCAGGAACAGGTCATGCAGATTGCCATGGTCGCAGCCGATTTCACCGCCGACGAGGCCGATCAATTGCGTCGCGCCATGGCCGCATGGAAGCGCAAGGGCGGTCTCGGGAAGTTCCACGACAAACTCGTGAATGGCATGGTTCGCAAAGGGTACAAGCCCGCTTTTGCCGAAGCGATCTTCAAGCAGGTGATGGGCTTCGGCGACTACGGCTTTCCCGAGAGTCATGCCGCGAGCTTTGCCCTGTTGGTCTGCGTCAGCAGTTGGCTCAAGTGCCACGAGCCCGCCTGCTTCCTGGCGGCCTTGCTCGATTCGCAGCCGATGGGCTTCTACAGCCCTTCGCAGCTCGTGCAGGACGCGCGGCGCCATGGCGTCGAGGTGCGGCCGGTCGACGTCACGGCGAGCGAATTCGACAGCAGCCTCGAAGGTCGCACGCCTGGCGCGCCGCGCATGCCGCCTGGCGCCGATGCGCGCCATGCCGGGCGCTTGGGCAATGCCGACCCGCCCGCCGTGCGTCTGGGGCTGAGCCGCATCGCCAGTTTCAGCAAGGCCGGCGCCGAGCGCCTTCTGGCAGCGCGCGCACTGGCCCCTTTCACCAGCACCGAAGACCTTGCCTTGCGCGCCGAACTCGACGCCAAGGACATGGCGGCGCTGGCCGCCGCCGATGCATTGATGTCGCTCTCGGGCCATCGCCGCCAGCAGGTGTGGGACGCCACCGCCCAGCGCCGCGCACCCGCCTTGCTCAAGGGTGTGCCGATCCACGAGCCCACCTTGCAACTGCCCGCCGCGCCCGAAGGCGAGGAGATCCTCGGCGACTACGTCTCGCTCGGCCTCACGCTGCGCCGCCATCCGCTCGCATTGCTGCGCTCACGGCTCGCCCGCATGAACCTGATGAGCGCGGAGCAGTTGCGCCCGCTGCCCAGCGGCCAGACCGTGCGCGCCTGCGGCATCGTCAAGGGCCGCCAGCGCCCGCAGACCGCCAACGGCACCATCTTCGTCACGCTCGAGGACGAGACCGGCAACGTCAATGTGATCGTCTGGAGCCACGTGATCGAGGCCTGGCGCGAGCCGTTGCTCAAGTCGACGCTGCTGGCGGTGCAGGGCACGTGGCAGCGTGATGTGGACAGTGGTGGCGAGGTGCGGCATTTGGTGGCGACGGGGTTCAGGGATCTCACGCCGATGCTGGGCAGGTTGGCGCAGGCGAACAAGAGCCGGGATTTTCACTAGGCGGGTCGTTCGTGCGCCGTCACGGTCCGCGTGATGAGTCGGCCTTCGCGCAGCAGAGACACCTCCACGGGCCGCCCGATGCGGTCCGCGCCGAGCAGGCGCAGAAGGTCGTCCGCGCCTTCCACGACCACATCGTCCAACGCAAAGAGGATGTCGCCCACGCGCAGGCCTGCAAGCTGCGCCGCGCCGCCGGGCTGTACCTCGCCGATGCGCACGGCGTTGGCGCCGGAGTGAATGGCCAGTGACACGCGCCGGGGCAGGGGCACCGTCTGCGCCGCAATGCCGAGGTGCGCGCGCCGTACGCGGCCGTGGGCGATGAACTCGCCGATCACGAAGCGCGCCGTGTTGCTGGAAACCGCGAACGCAAGCCCCTGCGCGCCGGCGATCATGGCCGTATTGATGCCCACCACCTGCCCGGATGCGGCCACGAGGGCGCCGCCGGAGTTGCCCGGATTGAGCGCCGCGTCGGTCTGGATCACGTCGTCGATCAGGTGCCCGCTCTGCGAGCGCAGCGAGCGGCCCAGCGCCGACACGATGCCGGCAGTGATGGTCGATTCGAATCCCAGTGGATTGCCGATGCCGACGACCAGATGGCCGCGCCTGAGCATCTTCGAATCGCCGAGCGTCGCGGTGGCGGCGCCGCGCGGAAGTTCCACTCGCAGTAGCGCGAGATCGGTGGCGGGGTCTTCGCCGAGCACCTCGGCTTCCCTGTCGCCGGCTTCCGGGAGTCCGATCCGTACGCGGCGCGCACCGGCGACGACGTGGCTGTTGGTCAGCACCAGCCCGTCGCCGGCGATGACCACGCCCGAGCCCAGGCCGCCGCGTCGGTCGGGCGTGCCGCCTTGCACGCGCACCACGGCTGGCCCGACGCTGTCGGCCACCGCCGCGACCGCGTGCGAATAGGCATCGATCAGGGCGTCCTGGTTCAGATCGGGAGCGCTGCCTTCGGCGGAGGGCGAGGGGGCGTTGTCGTCGAACATGGTTTTCTCAAAGATGGATGACACCCTGCCGCACTGCCTGCGCCACTGCGTCCGTACGGCCTGTGGCGTCCAGCTTGTCGAGCAGCGAGCCGACATGGAACTTGGCCGTGTGCATCGAAATGCCCAGCCGCCGGGCGATGGTCTTGTTGGATGCGCCTTCGGCCATCAGGGCCAGCACTTCGAGCTCGCGCCGGGTCAGCGTTGCCTCGGCGTCGGCGGCGGGCACGGCGTGCGCCGGCACCACCGCGACATCGGCCGGCTCGCCGCGCTGCGCGACACGCAGCCCGGGCACATCCGACAGGGACGCGAGCAGGCGCTCCGACAGTTCCACGTCGGCGATATCGACCGCGATCACGATCGGCTCCGTGACGCCCGTCTTGTTCAATCGTCCGGCCTTTCGCCAATGGTGACGTTCGCCTCGACGGGCTCCCCGGCACGCCGCAGCGACAGCGTCACGACGGTGCCCACGCTCGCCGGGCCCAGCGCTCGCAGCAGCGCCTGCACGCTGCGCACCGCTTCGCCGTTCCAGGCCACGATCACGTCGCCCTGGTGAAGGCCAGCCTTCGCAGCCGGCCCGTCGCGATCGATGGCCATGACCATCGCGCCGATGCCCTCGGGTTCGATCTTTACGGGTTGGAGTCCCACACCCAGGTAACCGCGCGGGACCCGGCCGTGCGCTGCGATCTGCGCGGCGACCCGATCGATCGTCGCGCCCGGAATGACCAGCACGCGCCGGCGTGGCCCGAACACGCTCATGCCGATGGCCCGGCCCTGCACGTCCATTGCCAACCCGCCTTCGGCGATGCGCCGCAGGGTCAGCCCGAGTTCGATCCGTGCGTCGATCTCGCCGCCGCGCAAGCTGCGCCAGGCGGGGCCCGACAGCGAGACCACGCCCGCCGCCGCGACAGGTGCGCCGGCGAGCGACCCGACCGTGAGCGCGATGGAGCCGGCGCGCACCGGCGACAGGTCAAAAGCGATCGGGGAGGGCGCGTTGCCTTCGATGCGTAACAGAGCGATGTCGGTGCCGGCATCCCGACCAACGAGCTTCGCGCTGGCGTTCGCGCCGCCCGGCAGACACACCGTCACGTCCGCGTCGTCGGGCAGCGCCTCGTCGCAGGTGACGACCAGCCCGTCGCGCCAGGCAAATCCGCTGGAGCGCGAGCACCCGGTGTGCACTGCCACCACGCTGCCAGCTGCAGCGGCCACCGCCTCGGCCATTGCCGCGGACAGTTGTTCGAAAGATGAGGACATCGTGTCGGCCATGGGAGCTCCTAAGATGGCTTCATTGTGTGAATGCGCAAGGGGCTGACGCTACTGCCCGGATGGGCAGGGTGTGCATACTGGTCCGATGAAGCTCGAACCCTTTGTCCGCGTCGACGAAACGCCGTTCTCGGCCTCCAGGGAAGAGGTCTTGCGGATGTGGGGCGTGCCGACGAGAACATGCCGCAACGGCATCGGGCTCAATGAGCTGGACTATGAATCGATCGTCTTCCGCTTTCAGGACCGCGGCAGGCTGGAAGAGATCACGATGCAGGCGCCGGTCGTGAACATCGGCAACGTGTCGGTGCCATTCGCCGCACTCTCTTCTTTCGTTCGCGCGACCGATCCGTCGGTGTTCGAGAGGGCGGGCTTTCTCGTCAGTCCTGTGTTGGGACTGGCCTTCGATCCGGCCGAGCCTTGCTGGATTACCGCGCTCGCGGCTCACTGCATCGACTCCTGGCTCGCGATATGAACGGACCCGCCACTTTCGAGTGCCGTCAAAATGGCGCCCACCAGGACAAGGCAGCGACACTCGCGACTCAAGACACATGACCAGCTTTTTCGATTTTTCCAGGGCCAGCGTGGCCGAATTGGCGAGCACGGATGCGCTCCGGGCATTGCAGGAGGATGTCGGCGATCAGGATCTCACGGCCGGATTGGTGGCCCCGCAGCGGCGCGCCACCGCTCATGTGCGCACGCGCGAAGCCGCGGTGCTGTGCGGCGCGCCCTGGGTCGAGGCCGTGGTGCGGCAACTCGACCCGCAAGCGCGCGTGACGTGGCATTGCGTGGAGGGCGGGCATTGCGCCGTGGATCAGACGGTGCTCGAACTCGCCGGCGACGCGCGCAGCTTGCTCACGGCCGAACGCACCGCGCTCAACTTCCTTCAACTGCTGAGCGCCGTGGCAACACGCACCGCCATGTATGTCGATGCGGTGCGCGGCACGCGTGCCCAGATCGTCGACACGCGCAAGACGCTGCCGGGTCTTCGGCTGGCGCAGAAATACGCCGTGCGCACGGGCGGTGGCACGAATCACCGCATCGGCCTCTATGACGCGATCCTGATCAAGGAGAACCACATTGCAGCCGCCGGCGGCGTGAGCGCGGCCCTGCGCGCAGCGGCTGAAGTCGCTGCGCAGGCGAAATTCATCGAGATCGAGGTCGAAACCCTTGCCCAGCTCGACGAGGCGCTGGCCAGCGGCGCCCGCATGGTCCTGCTGGACAACATGGACCTGCCCACCTTACGCGAAGCCGTGCGTCGCAACGATGCGGCGGGCGGCGCCCGCGCCGTGCTCGAGATATCGGGCGGCGTCACGCTCGACAGCATTCGCGCCCTCGCCGAGACTGGCGTCGACCGCATCTCGGTCGGTGCACTCACCAAGGACGTCAAGGCCATCGATTTCTCGATGCGGTTCCTGGAAGGCTGAGCGATGGCGCACTCACTCATCGGCGTCGACTACGCCCAGCCCATCGAGACTGCCGAAAGCGGACCCGCGTGCGACACCCGCCGGGCCTGGGCCCGTGTGCCTCCCGAGCCCACGGCGGCCGAACGCGACGCCTTGAAGGATCGCATCCGCTCGTTGTTGCGCGAGCGCAATGCGGTGATGGTGTCGCACTACTACGTGCACCCCGACCTGCAGGACCTGGCCGAAGAGACCGGCGGCCTGGTGAGCGACTCGCTCGAAATGGCGCGCTTCGGCCGAGACCATGCCGCGCAGACGCTGGTCGTTTCCGGCGTGCGCTTCATGGGCGAGACGGCAAAGATCCTCTCGCCCGAAAAGCGTGTGCTGATGCCCGACCTGGACGCGACCTGCTCGCTGGATCTCGGCTGCCCGGTCGATGCCTTCAGTGCCTTTTGCGATCGGCATCCGGATCGCACGGTGGTCGTCTACGCCAATACCAGCGCTGCGGTGAAGGCGCGAGCCGACTGGCTGGTGACGTCGGGTTGTGCATTGGACGTGGTGCGGGCCTTGACGGCGCAGGGCCAGAAGATCCTGTGGGCGCCGGACCAGCACCTGGGCGACTACATCCGCCGCGAAACCGGGGCCGACATGGTGAGCTGGCAGGGCGCCTGCATCGTGCATGACGAGTTCAAGGCGCTGGAACTCGAACTGCTGAAGAAGGAGCACCCCGCGGCTCGCGTGCTCGTGCACCCTGAATCACCGGCCGACGTGATCGCGCTGGCCGATGCGGTGGGGTCCACCTCGGCCATCCTGAGTGCGGCGCAGCGCATGGATGCGAAGGAATTCATCGTCGCGACCGACACCGGCATGCTGCACAAGCTGCGCACACTCAATCCGGGCAAGACCTTCATCGCAGCGCCGACCTCGGGCAACGGTGCGACGTGCAAGAGCTGTGCGCACTGTCCGTGGATGGCCATGAACGGGCTGGCTGACGTGGCGCGCGCACTGGAAACGGGCGCGGGCGAAGTCCATGTCGAGCCGGCTCTGGGTCTGCGAGCGCGCGTGCCGATCGATCGCATGCTGGACTTCACCGCGAGGCTCAAAAGCGGGCAGCCCGCGGGCGCCATGGTCGCGGGAATCGGCGCAGCCTGAAGCTCCGGCGATGCCGGGCGCCGATCAGGTCTGCGCGTCGATTTCGAGGTTGTCGATCAGCCTCGTCGCGCCCAGGCGGGCCGCGGCGAGCGCAACGAGCGGGTCGCCGGGCGAAGGTGCTTGCAGGTCGGATCGTCGCCGCAGCACCAGGTAGTCGGGTTGCCAGCCGCGCGCCCGAAGGGCGTCCATCGCACGCGTCTCGACGGCCTCGAAATCGTGCTCGTCCGAGCGCACCGCCTCGGCCATGCCCTGAAGCGCCTTCGAAAGCTGCACCGCCTCCGCCCGCTCCGGCTCGCTCAGGTAGCCGTTGCGCGAAGACAGCGCAAGGCCATCTGCGGCGCGCAGCGTCTCGACGCCCACGATCTCGATCGGCAGCGCGAACTGGCGAACCATGTGCCGGATGATCATGAGCTGCTGGTAGTCCTTCTTGCCGAACATGGCTGTGGCCGGTTGCACGCACGAGAAGAGCTTCATCACCACGGTGCAGACCCCGACGAAGAAGCCGGGGCGGAAATGGCCTTCGAGGATGTCGGCCAGCACAGGGTCGGGGTGCACCTTGCAGGTCTGCGGTTCGGGGTACAGCGCCTTTTCGTCGGGCGCGAACAGCACATCGCAGCCGGCTGCGCGCAGCTTCTCGCAATCGCTGTCCCAGGTGCGCGGGTAGGTGTCGAAATCCTCGTGCGGCAGGAACTGAAGGCGATTGACGAAGATGCTGGCCACCGTGACGTCACCCAGCGGCTTGGCCCGGCGCACGAGGTCGAGGTGGCCGTCATGCAGATTGCCCATCGTGGGAACGAAGGCGGGGCGGTGAGAGGCGCCAAGGTGTTCGCGCAATTCGGGGATGGTGCGTGCGATGTACATGGGATGGACCGTGATCGTCGAAAGGGAGCGAAGGGAGGCAGCGAGGGCCCGCTACCACGCGTGCAGCGCGTCGTCCGGAAAGGTGCCGTCTTTCACGGCGCGCACGTAGGCTTGCATCGCCTGTGCAATGCCGCCGCTTTCTGCCATGAAGTTGCGCACGAACTTCGGCATCTTGCCGAGGTTGATGCCCAGCATGTCGTGCAGCACGAGCACCTGGCCTGCCGTTGCGTGCCCGGCACCGATCCCGATGGTCGCGCATCGTGCAAGTTCTTGCGTGAGCGTGGCGGCGAGCGACGCGGGCACCATTTCCAGCACCAGCATCGCCGCACCTGCGTCCTGCAGTTCGAGCGCGTGCCGGCGCAGAAGTGCGGCAGCCTCGATGTCCTTGCCTTGCACGCGATAGCCGCCCAGCGCATGCACCGTCTGCGGCGTGAGGCCGAGGTGCGCGCACACCGGAAGGCCGCGCTCCACCAGGAAGCGCACGGTGTCGGCAGTCCAACCGCCACCTTCGAGCTTCACCATGTGGGCGCCGGCCTGCATCAGCACCGTGGCACTGCGCAGGGCCTGTTCACGCGACTCCTGGTAGCTGCCGAAGGGCAGGTCGGCAACGAGCCAGGCGGTGCCTTGCACGCGGCGCAATCCGCGCGACACGCTTTCGGTGTGATAGCGCATGCTTTCAAGCGTGACGCCGACTGTGCTGTGCAGTCCCTGGCAGACCATGCCGAGCGAATCGCCCACGAGCAGGCATTCAACGCCTGCAGCATCCGCCATCGCGGCAAAGGTGGCGTCGTAGGCGGTCAGCATCGTGATTTTCTCGCCGCGCGCATGCATGTCTGCCAGGCGCGGCAGGCTCAAGGGTTTGCGCAGGGATGGCGGCGAAGCGGGTGGCAACGTGCCATAGGGACTTGCCGATTCCCTGGCGGTGATGGTTGACATGTTGATGGCTCGAAGTGAAATGCCGGCTGATCGACACGGCTCGGATGCCGCCTTGGATCATCTGAAAACGACCATGGCGGAGGGAAGCGCGCGGACTGTAGCATCGTCCAAATGGACGGCGGCGTTTTGACTCGGCCGCATGCGGTCAGTTGGTCGCCAACTCCGCCTGGGCGCGAAGCACGGCTTTGTTCGAGACCCCCACGACGCCGGAAAAAGGCGTGTCCAGTTCGAGGATGATGAAGATCGAACAGGCGAAGGCCAGCGCACAGATGGCCAAGGCGACGTTCACACTTCTATTGATGACCATGAACGCGCCCAGCCCGACGTAGATGGCCACCACCCATCCGCACACGATCACCAGCAGGGCAGCGGGCACCGAACTGTCCTCGCGCTCCGCGGTCAGTACGCGGCTCTGCGCGATATCGGAGGACAAGTGCATGGCGCGCGACTGGTACCACTTTTGGGAATCATTGCGCGGCAACATGGAGAGAATGGTCTGTTGAAGCCGCGTGATCGCGCGCAGGTCTGCGGAGTACTTGGCATCCTCCAGGCGTCGCTCCTTGTGGCGCTGTCGCTCGGTGAGCTCGACGATCCGGTTCAGGATGCCATGCAACTGGTCGCGAGCGGGGCGAGTCTCTTCCCCGAACCCCACGAGAGCGCGATCCAGCAGCACGATCGACGTAGAGAGCTGAATCAGCTCTGCCTCGCGTTCATCGAATGATCGCTTCGCGGAGGTGATCATGAGACCCAGCACCAACGCGAGTAGTGTGGCCAGCATTCCGATGCCGACCTTTGCGGAATCGCGTGCATCGCTCACAAGGTGGTGCTCCGGCAGCAGCGTCGACAGGCGAACGCCCAGCCAGAACCCGCTCAGGGTCAGAACGAAAACGAGAGCGGCGACGGTGTAGGAGAGCATTGGATGAACCCGGCACGAAGGTTGCCGAATCGGCTTCGAAGATGCGCTCCCTGACAAAAGACGATACCCGCTCACGCGAAAAGTGGGCAAGGACTTTGACATTGATGTGCCCGCGGCATCAATGCCGCCCGCCGTTTTCATCGAACCGACAGCGGCTTCCCCCTAGCATCGATGCACGAGGTGGCATTCATGACTCCGAATCTTCAAGGTCCGAACATCGATGGCGGCAGCGAGGGCGGCGACCCTATCGCCGAGTTCTTCGTGCAAGGCGCGGAGGACCGGTACAGCGACTGGGATCTCTTCGCGAATATGGTGCACTGGGCCAGCGTTTCGGCCGGCCTCGCGTTGATGATGGCGGCCGGCCTGGGTTTTTTCTAGCTATCGATCAGGACGAGGCCGTGCAAACGCCGGTCTTCCTGTGACGGGCCGGCTGAACCACGCGCACAGGCGCCTTGGCCTGCGTCCGACTGCTCACGGTGTGGATCAACAGGGCGCCGACCACCATCGCCATCCCCAGCAGTTCATTGCCCGAAGGGAGCTTGCCCGACGCGACGCTCATCAGCAGCGCCGAGACCGGAATGAAGTTCAGGAAGGCCGTGCCGGTGATCGTGCCCAACGAACGCACGCCATAGTTGAAGGCCAGTACGGCGATGGCGGACGACACGAGACCCACGTAGACCAGGCCGTGCCATGACAGCAGCAGGCCGTCGCCGCTGGGGATGTCCGCTGCACCCAGGACGGTCGCCAACGCGGCGCCGATCGCAAGCAGGGGCCATGACGCAACGACGGTCAATGCGCTGTATTCGATGACGTCGAGCCTGTCCGCGAACTGCGCGGCGCCGCGGGTGTACCAGACCCAGCCCAGCGTGCCTGCAAAGGCCACTGCATCACCCCATGCGGTCGATGTCTCGCCGTGAGCGTTGTGCGGCGACAGCGCACCTGAGACGATGACCACGCCGACCAGCGCGAGCAGGCTGGTGAGCAGCGTCGAGCGGGCGGGCCGCACGCCGTCGAGTGCCCAACGCAGCAACTGCGTCGTCATGGGCGTGGTGGCCATGATGATCGCGCCATGCGACGGCACGGAGTGCGCGAGGCCAGTCAGCAGCATCACGCTGAACACGCCGTAGCCTGCCACCCCTCGCACCGCGAGCGGCAGCGCATGGGCGCGAAGCTTGCGCCACGGCGCCATGCCGCGCGGCGCGATCAATGCGACGAAAAGGATGACGGAGAAGGTGTAGCGGATCAGCGTCAACCAAACCGGGTCGACGTGGTGAAGAACCCCTTTGCTGACGAGGAACATGCCTCCCCATGCGGAGGTGGCGAGCAGCAGCGCGGCGATGCCGAGTGAGCGTGGATGGATGGTGATCATTGAGGTGCCTGCAATGTGGAATCGATGGGCAGAAGCATCGGCGCCAGGTCGCTCGTTGACCATTCGTTTCTTTGGACGGGGCTTTCGGCTTTTGCGAATGGCCCGATGCGACCATCGCGCTCACAATTCGCGGCATGGAGCTTTACCAACTCAAGACCTTCGTCGCGATCGCCAGGGAGGGCAGCCTCACGCGTGCGGCCGAACGCGTCTTCACCAGCGCGCCAGCCGTAAGCGCGCAGCTCAAGGCGCTGGAGGATGAGCTCGGCGTCAAGCTGTTCGACCGGACGCCGCGGGGCATGACGCCGACGGATGCTGGCCTCAGCCTGCTCGAGGATGCAGAGCGCACGCTGGCTTCGGCGACGCGCATGCGATCGGCCGCCGAGCAGATCCGTGGTGCGGCGCAGGGTGTGGTTCGCTTCGGCACCGTGGTCGACCCGGTCGCGTTGCGGCTGGGGGATGTGCTGGTCAAGCTGGCCGAGCGTCATCCGCACGTGACGCTGCAATTGCAGCAGGGCTTGTCGCATCAGACGCTCGAGGGCGTGCGGCGAGGAGATCTGGACTGTGCCTACGCGCTGAGCGATGGCGAAGAGATCGACGGCCTCGCGGTGCAGCGCCTTGGTGCGGTCGATCTGGTGGTGACGCTGCCGACCTCGCTCGCGCGCTCGAATCCAACGATGAGCCTCGAGACGCTGACCAACCTGCCCTGGGTGGGCACGCCGCCCTCATGCATCCTGCGCGCGCATCTCGACGGCCTGTTCAACAGCATCGGCCGCGAGTATCGACCCGCGATGACTGCCGACAGCGAGAGCGCGCTGCGCGCGATGGTCGCCAGTGGCTTGGGCGCGGGCTTGCTGCGGCTCGACCAGGCCGAGCAAGCCGAACGCAAAGGCGAACTCGCGATCTGGCCAGGCTGGCGCTCGCACACCTGGCTGTGCTGGGTGGCGTCTGCGGACGACAGGCGTGCGCCGGCGGTGGATGCCGTGCGCGCCGCGGTGCTCGAGGCGTGGGCCTGAGACGGTACGTACTACCGAAGGCGAGCCGGCCCCAGCATCTCCGGCGTGATCCCGAAGGACGCCGGGTGCGCAGGGACGGTCAGTCCGCGCGCCAGGGCAGCGCAGGTCTCGCCCATCGCGGCCGAGGTCTGGATGCCGTAGCCGCCCTGAGCCGCAATCCAGAAGAAGCCCGGCGCCTCGTCGTCGAAACCGCCGACCAGATCACCGTCGGCCACGAAGGAGCGCAGCCCCGCCCATGTTCGCGTCGGCCTGCGGATCGCCAGCGTGGTCGCCTCTTCGATGCGATGGATCGCCATGGCGATGTCCATTTCCTCGGGCTGCACGTCCTGCGGTTCCACCGGGTCGGCGTTGGCGGGCGAGCCGAGCAGCATTCCTGCATCCGGCTTGATGTACCACTCCTCGTCGGCGTCATGCACCAGGGGCCACCTGGCAATGTCCATGTTCTCGGGCGGCGCGAAGATGAAGGCGGAGCGGCGGCACGGTTCGATGCCCAGTGGCCGCACGCCGGCCAGCCGCGCGATGATGTCGACCCACGCGCCGGCGGCGTTGAGCACGACCGGTGCTTCGTACACCGCGCCGCCTGCATGCACGCGCCATCGGTCCTGCACGCGCTCCATGGCCGTTACTTCGGCGTCGCACGCCAGCTTGCCGCCCGCCTGTCGCATGCCGCGCAGATAGCCCTGGTGGATGGCATGTACATCCATGTCGGCCGCGTCGGGCTCGTACACGGCACCGATGAGGCGTTCCGGTCGCAGCGCCGGGACGATGGCGCAGGCTTCTTCGCTGCTCAGTCGCCGCGCGTCGGGTGCCATCGCGTGCAGCACTCGCCAATGTTCTTCAAGCTGGGCGGATTGCCCCGGGCCCGCGACCATCATCGCGCCGCGTGGCGTGAGCAAAGGATGTTCGGCGAAGCCTGCAGGCGGATGCTGCAGAAACGCCCGGCTCGCCATCGTGAGTGCGCGCACCTGCGGCGTGCCGTAGCTCTCCATGAAGAGCGCCGCCGAGCGTCCGGTCGAGTGGTAGCCGGGTTGCGCCTCGCGCTCCAGCATGACGATGCGGCCATGCGGCGCCAGCCAGTAAGCGACGGAAGCGCCGGCAATGCCGCCGCCGATGATGAGGAAGTCGGCTTGCACCGCGGAGGAGAAAGTAGTCATGGCGCTGCTGGATTCGAATGCGGCGCAGTGTAGTGAGAAAACGTGTGGATACACGCGGCAGGATCTCGCCCGCTCCGCTTTTCGCTAACCTAGCGCGATGACTGCACTTGCTTCGCTGCGCGCCGGCGCCGACGCGCCCATCGGCCCGCCGCCACCGGCGCCCGATCTGCCGACGCCACCGCCTCCGGTCACGCCGCCGCCCGCGCCCGTGGTGGACCCGCCGCCTGCGGACCCACCGTTCGTCGAGCCCGGCGCGCCGCCGCCCGTCGCCGATCCGCCTCCGGGCGCGGTGGCGCTGGGCCGTGTGCATGCGCGACGGCTGCGCGAGGTCTATCGATCGGCCGGCTGGCCTTGCTGCGACGCCATCGAGGTCGACCTGCTGGCCGCCGGCCTGCTGGAGCGGGTGCGAACCACGCACGGCCACGAAACGCTGCGCGTGACCGATGCCGGCATCGCGCGCATTGCGACCAGCCTCGTCGTCAACCGGGCCGTGACATCGAGGCACGAAGCGCTCGTGGAGCAGGTCGCCCGCGAGATGACACGTGCCGGCCGAGTGGCCTGGCGCGGGCTCAGCCTGCGTGCGCGCCTGCCTGAAGTGGAGGAGGGCGGCAAGCCACGCTGGTGCATCGCGCGGCCCGACGTGTTTTCCATCCGCAATACCAGCGTCGAGGCGTACGCGCAGCCGATCGTCCACGAGGTCAAGGTCAACCGCGCCGACCTGTTGAGCGACCTGCGCAAACCCGACAAGCGCGCCGCCTACCTCGATCTGGGCGGCGAATGCTGGTACGTGCTGGGCTGCGACGCGAAGGGGCGACCCATCGGCGAGCCCGACGAGATCCCGTCCGCATGCGGCGTGCTGATCGCGCAGGAAGGCCGGCTTGTCGTGGCGCGGTCGGCCGTGCATCGTGCGTTGCAGCGCCTGCCGTTCGCCGTGTGGATGGCGCTTGCGAAGGCGCAGCCGGTAGCGGGATTCGACGAGGAAAGCCAGGATCTGCTCGGGGATTTCGCGGACTGATCCTCCTTGCCGTGTGGTCATCTTCCGCTGCCCTTAGGTGCAATAGCCGTGGACGGTTCAGCCACTTATGCTGCGTGGTGTCCGGGGCTGCTTTGGCGCCCGGCAAGGAGGCGATATGCGTGCCCTGTCCTTTCGATTCGCGCGTGCCCTGATGCTCGCCGCAGCGTTCCTCTCGGCGCTTGCGAGCGCGCAGCAGGCGCCGACCTTTTCCAGGGAGCAACTCGACCAGATGATGGCGCCGATCGCGCTGTACCCCGACTCGCTGCTGTCGCAGGTGCTGATGGCCGCGACCTATCCGGCAGATGTCGCCGATGCGGCGAAATGGTCGAAGGCCAACCCGAACCAGAAGGGCGACGCGGCGCTGAAGATGGTCGCGAACCAGCCCTGGGACCCGAGCGTGCAGTCGCTCGTTGCGTTCCCGCAGGTGCTGCAGATGATGGGCGATCAACCCGACTGGGTGCAGAACCTGGGTGATGCCTTCCTGGCTTCGTCCAAGGACACCCTCGACGCGGCCCAGCGCTTGCGCGCCCAGGCGCAGAAGACGGGCAGCCTCAAGAGCTCCGAGCAGCAGAAGGTGATCGTCGAGCAGGAGCCGCAGACGCAGCAGACGATCATCAAGATCGAGCCGGCGAATCCGGAGGTGGTGTACGTGCCGGCCTACAACCCGACCGTCGTGTACGGCGCGTGGCCGTATCCGGCCTATCCGCCTTACTACTATCCGCCGGCGCCTTACTACTATCCGCCGGCGCCTTACTACTACCCCGGCGCGGCGCTCGCGACGGGCATCGCGTTCGGTGTCGGCGTGGCCGCCACCGCCGCACTCTGGGGCAACACCAACTGGGGCGGCGGGAACGTCAACGTCAACGTCAACCGCTACAACAGCGTCAACGCGAACCGGCAGATCAGTGCCAACCAGACGAACTTCCAGCACAACGCGGCCAACCGGCGCGGCGTGCCGTACCGCGATTCAGCGAGTCGGCAGCAGTTCGGCAAGGATGTCGCCGGCGCGAACCAGCGCAACGATTTTCGCGGACGCGACACGGCAGCCCGTGACGCGCAGCGCCAGCAGGCTCAATCCCAACTGCAGCAGCGCGGCATGGACCCGGGCCAGGGCCGCGACCAGCTGCGCAACGACCCGGGCACACGCGACCGCGCGCAGGCGGCAGACCGAGACACTGGCCGCGATCGAGCGGGTCCAGGCGGTGACCGCGCGGGTGACCGCGTCGGGGACCGCGCTGGCGACCGTGCCGGTCCCCGCGCTGGAGCGGGGGACCGCGGGGGAGCGGGCGACCGTGGAGGACCGGGCGGACGCGGCGGTGCCGACCAGGGGCTGCAGCGGACGCAGCATGGCGGCGGCGGCGACAACGCCCTGCGAGGCGCAGGTGATGCCGGGGGGCAGGCCCGCCAGCAAGCAAGTCGCGGCGATGCGAGCCGCCAGTCCATGGCGCAGAACCGCGGCGGAGGCGGGGGCGGGGGTGCGCACATGGGCGGAGGCGGTGCCCGCACGAGTCCTGGCGGAGGTGGCGGAGCACACATGGGTGGCGGTGGCGGCGGCGCACGCATGGGTGGAGGCGGTGGCGGTGGCGGCGCGCGCGGTGGAGGCGGTGGAGGCGGTGGGCGCGGCGGTGGCGGTCGTCGCTGATCGAGAGGCGCACATGACGCAATCCACCTGCTCAGGAGATCGGACCATGTCCTTTGATGCCACACCTTTCAAGACGCTTGCGGCCTCTGTGGTCGTGGCGCTGTCGCTCGCCTCGGGCGCTTCATTCGCGCAAAAGGCCTACCCCACGCCCGATGCCGCGGCGCAAGCTTTCGTCGACGCCCTGGCGCGCACTGATGTCGACGCAATGCGCAACGTGCTCGGACCCGAATGGCGGCGCTTCGTGCCGGAAGGCACCGTCGACCAAGAGGACGTCTACGAATTCCTCGCCGCCTGGGCGAAGCAGCACAAGGTCGTGCTCGAACAGCCGGACAAGGCCCTGCTCGCCGCCGGCCCCGGAGATTGGACACTGCCCGTGCCCATCGTGAAGACCGCCGCCGGCTGGCGCTTCGACCCGAAAGCGGGCGCCGACGCCATGCGCAGCCGTCGCATCGGGCGCAACGAGCTCAGTGCAATGCAGGCCGCGCTCGCGTACTTCGATGCCCAGAAGGAATACGCGCAGAAGGACCGCGACGGCAATGGCGTGCTCGAGTACGCACAGAAGTTCGTGAGTTCGCCCGGAAAGCACGACGGGCTCTACTGGCCCGACGCTACGGGACAGGACGAAAGCCCGCTCGGGCCGCTCTATGGCGGGCAAAGAGCCGGCGAGGGCTACCACGGCTACCACTTCAAGATCCTCAAGGCCCAGGGCAAGGACGCTCCGGGCGGGGCCTACGACTACGTGATCGGCAACCGCATGCGCGGCGGATTCGCCTTGATCGCATGGCCGATCCACTATGGGGAGACGGGCGTGATGAGCTTCGTCGTCAGCCACGATGGCAAGGTGTACGAGAAGGATCTCGGCGTGGGCACCGATGCCGCCGTTCGGGCCATGGCGCGCTTCAACCCGGATTCAAGCTGGCGCAAGGTAGACGTGCCCGGGAGCTGACCGGTGCCCGCGCCACTCTTGCAGGGGCTCTGGACGGAAGTTGTAGTCCGCTTGTCACACGTGCGACAGAACGTAAACTAAGGGTGGCGCCAAGTCCGTTCGCGCACGGAAATGAGGAGTACCCGATGCAACCAGTCCTGGAGATCCGCAAGCTCGGCGAGCGCTGCTACACCTATACCGTCCGCGCACCTCGCTCCGCGGGCGAGCCACCGCCCAAGGCCTGCTATGTGGATCTGGGGCTTACCTCATTTGCCGACTGCCTTCGCGACGCCGCGGAGGCGCTGACCTATTTTTCACGTGTCTACATCCGCTATGAAGGCCTGTGCGTCGGCGAGCAGATGGTGATGCGGCTCGAAAGCCAGCCCGACACGGTGGCTCGCGAACTGCTGGCGGACTACGCGAGCCAGATCGAAGTGCCACCGGCGCCCAAGCCCGTGCCGCTCCAGCCGGCGGACCTACGCACTTCGGTCACGCGCAGCGCCACGCCGACCGGGTCAGTTCAGGTGGTGTAGTCGCCGCTGGCCTCCGGCTGGTAGTGGACCTCGGCCACCTCGGCGTTGAACTCCTCACCGCCGGGCGTTCGCCATTGGGCCGTTGCGCCAATGCGCAATCCAAGCAGGCTCATGCCCACCGGCGAAAGCACCGACACCAAACCCGTGGCCGGATCGGCATCGGTGGGATAGCACGGGGTCAGCTTCTGGCGCTGGCCCGTACGCGTGTCCACGATCGTGACCTGCGAGTTCATCGTGACGAAGTCGGGAGCGATCTCGCGCGAGGGCATCACCTCGACCAGATCCAGCAACTCTTCGAGGTCCGAGTGGGGTTTCACGGCGACCAGCTTCGTGAGGCGAACGTGATCCAGTTCGGTGAGCGTGCGATCGCCGTAGTTCTTTGCATGCATGAAAGGCACTCCTGTCGAAATGAGCGACCTGCCGACATCTTCAGCGGTCGCCAACGCGCGAGAACTGGGGCCCGGCGGTCGATGTTGCGCTAAATGAAAGAAAGAGGGGATCGCCGGGCCAAGGAGTGTGCGGCCGGCTGGCCCAGTCCCAGCATGCCCACGCCATTGCCGAGCGAACGCGTGTGCGCGCGGCAGTGGAAGAGGACCGGGGTGGGGAGATGCATGCGCTCGATTGTAGGAGGCCGCATCAAGGGTGGGGAGATGGAGCGGGTGAAGGGAATCGAACCCTCGTATGAAGCTTGGGAAGCTGCCGTTCTACCATTGAACTACACCCGCAGACCGGCGCGAATTCTACCGCGGGCCATGGGTCGGTCAGCGAACCGAAGGTCGTGCCGCACCGCGCGCATTCAAGTACACCGAGTACAGCGATGTCGTCGCGCAAATGAACAGCCGATTGAGCTTCGGCCCGCCAAAACACACATTGGCCACCACCTCGGGCACCCGGATCTTCCCGATCAGCTTTCCATCCGGTGCATGGCAGTGCACGCCATCCCCGGCGCTTGCCCACAGATTGCCTTGCATGTCGATGCGGAACCCATCGAACAAGCCGTAGCCGCACTCCGCGAAGACTTCGCCGCCGGACAAGCTACGCCCGTCGGCTTCGACGCGAAAGCGCCGGATATGCCGGGGGCCGTCGTGCACGTGCGTGACCCCGGAGTCCGAGACGTAAAGCAAGCTTTCGTCCGGTGAAAACGCGAGCCCATTGGGTTGCACGAATCCATCGGCGACTCTGCTGACTGCGCCCGACTCCGCGTCGATGCGGTAGACGCGCTGGCTCCCGATCTCGCTCGGCGCCGCGTCCCCTTCGTAGTCGCTGTCGATCCCGTAGGTGGGGTCGGAGAACCAGATGCTCCCATCCGACTTGACGACCACATCGTTCGGCGAGTTGAGCCGCTTGCCCTCGAATCGCGACGCGAGCACGCTGCGCGTGCCGTCATGCTCGGTGCGCGACACGCAACGCCCGCGGTGCTCGCAGGACACCAGCCGGCCCTGCAGGTCGACGGTGTGGCCGTTGGTGTTCAGCGCCGGTTGCCGGAACACGGAGACCGAACCGTCGGTCTCGTCCCAGCGCAGCATGCGGTCGTTCGGAATGTCCGACCACACGAGATACCGCCCGGGCGCGAACCACGCCGGTCCTTCGGCCCAGCGGCAGCCGGTGTAGAGCTTCTCGACATGGACGTTTGCGAAAACGAGTTGACGAAAGCGCGGGTCGAGTGATTCGAAGCTGGGCACGAGGTCGATCACCATTTGCTCCTGTGGGTTCACCGTCATCGAGGCATTGCGAATGTCGGCACGATCATCTTACAAAGCGGGTGATGACATCCGCACCTGCGCCGACCCGGCGCCTCTTTATCGGCCTGTTTCCCGATCCGGGCGTACAGGCTGCCATCGATGCGCACCGTCGCAATTGGTGGTGGCCGCCCGGCGCGCGAATGATTCCGCCAGCGCGCGTTCACATGACGCTGCACTTTCTCGGCGAGGTGCCCACGACGCAGCAGGCGGCGTTGCAGGACGGACTCGCCGAAGTGCCGATGCAGGCGTTGACGCTGGTACTGCGAACGCCGGAAGTCTGGCGCAATCCTGTCGCGGTGTTGCGGCCGGATGAGCACGAAGTGCTGCGCGCATTGCACGAACGCTTGAAGCAGCCGCTCCAACAGGCGGGGCTTTCACCGGAGCGGGCGCACTGGCTGCCGCATCTCACGATCGCGCGCAAGTGCCTGGGCGCCGTCCCGCCCGATGAACCGCCGCTGATTCCCTGGCAGGTCAGCGAGTTCGTGCTGGTCTGTTCGCACCTGACGCCGCCCGTCCACTACGAGATCCTGGCGCGCCATTCCACGCGTCGTCAACGATAGCAATCGGTTGCGGCAGAATCCTCCGATGAAGAAATTTCCGGTCGAAGCGAGCCTGCTTCTTGTCGATGACGACCCCGCCATCATTCAGGTACTGAGTCGGATACTTTCGGACTACACGACGGTTCGTTTCGCAACCAGTGGTGCCGATGCATTGCAGCTCAGCAAGGAATCGATTCCCGACCTGATCCTGCTCGACGCGCAGATGGGCGACATGAGCGGCCTGCAGGTGTGCGAAGCATTGAAGGCCGACCCGGCGTTGGCCGATGTGCCGGTCATCTTCGTGAGCAGCCACCAGGAATCCGAACTCGAAGTGGCGGTGCTGGAACTCGGCGCAGTCGATTTCATCCGCAAGCCATTCAATGCGTCGCAGGTGACGGCACGGGTGAACACCCAGCTCAAGCTGAAGCGCCTGTCGGACGACTTGCGCCGCTTGTCCAGGATCGATGGGCCCACGGGTCTCGGCAACGATCACGCCTATGCCGAGATCCTGGTGCGCGAAACACTTCGCGCGGCCGAGTCGGGTCAGTCGGTTGCGCTCGTCATGCTCGAGGTCGATTTCTTCCAGTCCTTCGAGGCGCTCTACGACCGGAAGGCCGCGGATGCCTGTCTTGTGGCCATTGCCGAATCCTTGCGGGGCAGCGCGCGCCGGCCCGGCGATTTCGTCGCCAGACTGGATCGCGAACGCTTTGCGCTGGTCCTGGCGGACACCTCCGCGGACGACGCGCTGCATGTGGCCAATCGCGCGCTCAGGTCCGTCGAAGCGTTGGACATCAGCCACCAGGGTTCCGCCGTCTCGCGTCACGTGACGTGCAGCGCCGGCGTCGCCTGCCTCGATGCCGCGGCGCGCGAGGAACTGGCCGGCGCGGGGGGCGATGCCGTGGAGGCCCTCGAGCGCGCCGCCCGTGATGCACTCGCCGAGGCAGCCAGGGCAGGGCGAGCGCAGGCGAGCCGGATGGCCCCCAACGCGCCGCCGCCGGAGCCCGGCACCGAGGCTGATTGACCATCCCCGTGGGGCTTCGGCAGTCCGCGCGATCGCTGATCTGGCTGGGCATCGGCCTGTGCATGGCAGCGGGCGCGGGGTGGTGGCAGGCGCGTTACAACGATTCACTCGCGCAAACGCGCTTCGACGCACTGGCCCGGCGCGCGGTCGAACAACTCACATCGCGCATGCACGCTTTCGAGTTCGGCTTGCGCGGAGCGCGTGGGGCTGTCATTGCGGCGGGCGGAGAAGGGGGCATCACTCGGCTGCGGTTCGCGCAGTTCAGCGCTTCACGCGATCTGGAGCGTGAGTTTCCCGGCTCGCGAGGATTCGGCTTCGTGCGCCGCGTGCCGGTCGCGCAGGAGGCCGCCTTCGTCGCGGCGGCGCGGCTCGACGGCAAGCCCGATTTCAGGATTCATCAACTCGGCGTGAACGAGGGCGATCGCTTCGTCATCCAGTATTTCGAGCCGTCGGATTCCACCAGTCCTGCCATCGGACTGGACATCGCATCGGAGCCCAACCGTCGCGCCGCCGCCGAGCGCGCCATGCAGACGGGCGAAGCCGCGATGACCGCGCCGATCGCGCTGGTGCAGTCGGAGACGGCGTCGCCAAGCCAGCTCTCCGTGTTGATGCTGTTGCCCGTCTACAGGGCGGACACGCAACTCGGCCGCCTGCAGCAGCGCCGGCACCGGTCCGCTGCGGCGCGCGGTACGCCGGACGAAGGGTTCGGCTGGATCTACACGCCTCTGATCATCGACGAAGTGCTGAAGGGATTCGATTTCCAGGACGGCGAGTTCGCCCTGGCCCTGGCCGATGTGACGCCGCCCGACAAGCCGGAGCCCTTCTTCACCTCGCCGGGCCATTCATCGGTCCGGCCCGGTGCGCTCAAGAACGTGCTGCCGCTGAATCTCTACGGCCGCACCTGGCACGTGGAGGTCAGCGCGCAGCCGATGTTCCTGAAGCGGTTGAACCTGCGCAGCCCGTGGGCCGCGGTGCTGATCGGCTCGACGCTGGCGCTGCTGCTGGCTCTGCTGTCCTTCATCGAGCAGACGACGCAGCGGCGCAAGCAGCAGGCGGGCGAACAGCGCTCGCGGCTCGCGGCGATCGTGACCAGTTCCAACGACGCCATCATCGGCTGCCGGCTCGACGGAACGATCACCGACTGGAACGACGCAGCGGCCAAGATCTTCGGGTACACCTCCCAGGAGGCGCTCGGGCAGCCCATGCAGGCCCTGCTGTTGCCGCCGGACTATGCGCAGGAAGAAGAGACGCTGCTGCGCCACATTGCGCAAGGCAAGTCGGTCGCCGCGTTCGAGACCTTCCGGCGTCACCGCGACGGCACGGCCGTGGCAGTCTCGGTGGCGGCAGCGCCGATCCGCTCGGCGGACGGCCGCGTGCTCGGCGCCGCCGAGACCCTGCGCGACATCACGCACGAGAGGGCGACCAAGGCGCACATCCTCGAGCTGAACGCGACGCTGGAGCAGCAGGTGGTCGAGCGCACCGGCGAGTTGGTGGCGCTGTCGGCGCGCGAGCGGGCCATCCTCGACGGAGCGGCGAGCGCCATCATCGCCACCGAGGTCAATGGCATGGTGACGCTGTTCAATCCCGCGGCGGAGGCCTTGCTGGGCTATTCGGCCGCCGAGGTCGTGAACCAGATGGAGATGAACCGCTTCCACGACGTGTTCGAGGTCCACAGCCGCGCGATGGCGCTCACCACCGAGCTGGGGCGTCCACTCGAAGTGTGCGAGGTCTTCGCGCCCGCGCCGGGCACCGGCCGGGCCCGACCCCGGGAGTGGACCTATGTCCGCAAGGACGGCAGCCGGGTCCCCGTGCACCTGAACGTGAGTCCGTTGCGCGATGCGGCCGGCAGCGTGGTCGGCTTCATCGCGATCGCGACCGACCTGTCGGAACGCAAGGCGGTCGAGGAAAGGCTGCACAAGAACGAGCGCTTCATGCGCATCGTGACCGACAACATCCCGGGGATCGTCGCCTACTGGACGACGGAGATGCGCTGCAGCTTCGCGAATAGCGCCTACCGGCGCTGGCTGGGGCGTGCGCCCGAGGAGATGCTCGGGATCACGCAGGTGGAGTTGCTCGGCCCTGAACTCTTCCGCGAGAACGAACCCTACATCCGCGCCGCATTGGCCGGGAACGACCAGCGCGTGATGCGTACCCGCACGCTGGCCGACGGATCGACAATGCACTACTGGCTGCACTACATCCCCGACTTCGACGAGTACGGCGTGGTGCAGGGCTTCATCTCGGTAGCGGTGGACGTCACCGACATGCGCCGCGCGCAAGACCAGCTCGAGAGCCTGAACCTCGCGCTGAACGAGCGCAGCGCGCAGGCGGAATCGGCGAGCAAGGCCAAGAGCGAATTCCTTGCCAACATGAGCCACGAGATCCGCTCGCCGCTCAACGCGGTCATCGGGCTGGCCTATCTGCTGCGGCAGACCTCGCTGGATGACAGGCAGCGCGAGTTCCTGCGAAAGATCGATGACGCCAGCAACGCGCTGCTGGGCGTCATCAACGACATCCTCGACATCTCCAAGATCGAGGCCGGCGAGATGGCGCTCGATGAATCCGAGTTCGGGCTGGGCGATCTGCTCGACAGCGCCATTTCGATGATGACCGTTGACGCCAGCGAGAAGGGCATCGCGTTGGCGCTGGAATCCGGTGCCGATCTTCCAAAGCACCTGGTCGGAGACGTCACCCGCATCCGGCAGATTCTCGTCAACCTTCTGAGCAATGCCGTCAAGTTCACCGCGCAGGGGTCGGTCCGGCTGAATGTGCAGGTAAAGGAGCGGCTGGAGGATCGCCTCCGCCTGCGCTTCGCCGTGATCGATACGGGCATCGGTATCGAGGCCGATGTGCTCGACCGGCTGTTCACGCCTTTCACGCAAGCCGACACATCGACCACGCGCCGCTTCGGCGGCACGGGACTGGGCCTGTCCATCGTGAAGCAACTCACGGAATTGATGGGCGGCGAACTCGGCGTCAGCAGCACCCCGGGCAGCGGCAGCGAGTTCTGGGTCATCCTGCCGCTGGACATTGCCGGCGAGGGCGCCATTCAGCCTGCGCTACCTACTCGCGCAGCGTCGACGGACCGGCGCCTGTCCCGGATGCGCGTGCTGGTGGCAGACGACAGCGCTGTGAACCTGGAGGTTTGCCAGCACATCCTCGAACGCGAAGGCGCTCAGGTCAGCGTGGCGTTGGATGGCCGCGAAGCAGTCGAGACGCTGCGCAGGAGTCCACAGGCTTTCGATCTGGTGCTGATGGACGTCCAGATGCCCACGCTCGACGGCAACGAGGCCACGCGGCTGATTCGTGGCGAGTTGGGCCTCAGGGCATTGCCGGTGGTCGCGCTGACGGCCAGCGCGCTGGTCGCCGAGCGCGATCGCGCGCTCGAAGCCGGCATGAACGACTTCATCAGCAAGCCTTTCGATGCCGAGGTGCTGGTGCGCACCGTGCGACGTTGCGTGGAGCGTGCACGGGGCCGGCTGGTGCCGACCGCGCATGAGGAGGCTCCAGCCATGGCGCCGCTTCCGCCCGGCTGGCCGTTGATCCAGGGCATCGACGCGCAGGGCGCATCGAAGCGGCTGATGGGCGACAGCGCTCTCCTCTTGAGCGTCTTGCGCAGCCTGCTCGCGGAGTTCGCCGACTTGGCTCGCGAGGGGGATGCGTCCTCCGGCGGATCGTCTTCGGCTCTCGCGGCCCGCTTGCACAAGCTGCAAGGCAGCGCTGGCGTGATCGGGATCGACGGCGTGCGGCAGCAGGCAGCCGAGGGAGAGGCGGCGCTGAAAGACGGCGACTCCCAACGGGCCGATCGTGCGCTGCGTGCGCTGGGCGCGGCGCTGCGGAATCTGCAGGCGGCGGCCCAGCCGTTTTTCGATGCGACGGACGCCAGGCCTGGGGCCGACGATGATGCGGCGCCCATCGATCCCGACGGGCTGGCCTCGCTCATCGATCTGCTGCGCAAGCAGAGCATGGCGGCGATGCCGTTGTTCGACGAACTGGGTCCGTCGTTGCGCCACTCGCTGGGCAGCGAACGCTTCGCGGCGCTGGAGCGGGCCATGCAGGCGCTTCAGTTCAGGCAGGCGGTCGAGATCCTGCAGATCGGCCAGGGCGCATAGCCATTGCCCGGTCAGGGCTGGGCGGCTTCAGCTTCGTTTCCGCCGCCGTTTGCGAATCAGCAGTGCATACGCGCCCAGGTTCAGGACGGCGACAAAGGTGCCCGATGCGATCTGCGCGCCGCGGGTGAGGCCCTCGGGATAGATCACGCCCAGCAGGTAGTGATCGATGAATCCGCCGCTGTAGCCGGCCTGGCCGGCCGCGCGCCGCAACTCGTTCTCGAGGGGCGTGAGCGGGCATTCCCATCCGAACCAGGCCACCCAGGCCGCCCACGCGACCGCCGGCAGGTGCAGCCAGGCCAGCCGAGGCCAGCGCCAGACCAGGACGCCACCGGCCAGGGCGAACAGGATGAAGAGGCCGTGTAGCACCAGGATGGCATCGGCCAGGACTCGGTTGCTCATGTCCGGGATTCTTCCCCAAACCTATAATGGAATGTTCACGCAGATCAAGCAGTTAGGTGGGTTCGATGCAGGGGCTGCCCGCAACCGGCCGCCTTCGCCACAAGCCAAAACCCAAGATGAGCCAGCCCACCTTCAGCGTCGCCGACATCCGCAAGTCGTTCCTCGATTTCTTCGCGACCAAGGGCCACACCGTCGTGCCCTCGAGTTCGCTGGTTCCCGGCAACGATCCGACCTTGATGTTCACCAACTCCGGCATGGTGCAGTTCAAGGACGTGTTCCTCGGCACCGACAAGCGCCCCTATGTGCGCGCGGCTTCCGTCCAGGCCTGCCTGCGCGCCGGCGGCAAGCACAACGATCTCGAGAACGTCGGCTACACCGCACGTCACCACACCTTCTTCGAGATGCTGGGCAACTGGAGCTTCGGCGACTACTTCAAGCGCGAGTCGCTCAAGTGGGCCTTCGAACTGCTGACCCAGGTCTACAAGCTGCCGGCCGAGAAGCTCTGGGCCACCGTCTACATCGAAGACGACGAGGCCTACGACATCTGGACGAAGGAAATCGGACTGCCACCGGAGCGTGTCGTGCGCATCGGCGACAACAAGGGCGGCCGCTACATGTCCGACAACTTCTGGATGATGGCCGACACCGGCCCTTGCGGACCCTGCAGCGAGATCTTCTACGACCACGGCCCCGAGATCGCCGGCGGCCCGCCCGGCAGCCCCGATGAAGACGGCGACCGCTACATCGAAATCTGGAACAACGTGTTCATGCAGTTCGACATGCAGCCCGACGGCAGCGTCAAGCCGCTGCCCGCGCCCTGCGTCGACACCGGCATGGGCCTGGAGCGCCTGGCCGCCATCCTGCAGCACGTGCACAGCAACTACGAAATCGATCTGTTCGACGCGCTCGTCAAGGCCGCATCGCGCGAGACCGGCGAGAAGGACCTCGGCAACAAGAGCCTGCGCGTGATCGCCGACCACATCCGCGCCACGGCCTTCCTGGTGGCCGACGGTGTGATCCCCTCGAACGAAGGCCGCGGCTATGTTCAGCGCCGCATCGTGCGCCGCGCCATTCGTCACGGCTACAAGCTCGGCCAGAAGAAACCCTTCTTCCACAAGCTCGTGCCTGACCTCGTGGCGCTGATGGGCGACGCCTATCCCAAGCTCAGAGCCGACGAGAAGCGCATTACCGATACCCTGAAGGCCGAGGAAGAGCGCTTCTTCGAGACCCTGGCCAACGGCATGGAAATCCTCGATGCGGCGCTCGCGGACGGCGCCAAGGTGCTGCCGGGTGAAGTCGCCTTCAAGCTGCACGACACCTACGGCTTCCCGCTCGACCTTTCGGCCGACGTTTGCCGTGAGCGCGGCGTCGCCGTCGATGAAGCCAGCTTCAGGGCCGCCATGGAAAAGCAGAAGGCCGCAGGCCGCGCCGCCGGCAAGTTCAAGATGGAACGCGCCGTCGAGTACACGGGCGAGGGCAATGCCTTCACCGGCTATGAGCATCTCGAAGAGAAGGCCAAGGTCGTTGCGCTGTATTTCGAAGGCGCCCCCGTGCAGCAGCTGGCCGAAGGCCAGCCTGGCATCGTCGTGCTCGACACCACGCCCTTCTATGCCGAAAGCGGCGGTCAGGTCGGCGACCAGGGCATGCTCGCCGCCGAAGGCGTGCAGTTCGGCGTCGAGGACACGCAGAAGATCAAGGCCGACGTGTTCGGCCACCACGGCACGCAGACGCAGGGCACGTTGAAGGTCGGCGACGCCGTCACGGCCCGTGTCGACACCGCGCGCCGCGCCTCGACCATGCGCAACCACAGCGTCACGCACCTGATGCACAAGGCCTTGCGCGAAGTGCTGGGCGAGCACGTGCAGCAGAAGGGCTCGCTGGTCGATGCCGACAAGACGCGCTTCGACTTCGCGCACAACGCGCCCGTCACGGCCGAGCAGATCCTGGAGATCGAGCGGCGCGTCAATGCCGAGATCCTCGCCAACGAAGCCACTCAGGCCCGGCTGATGGACATGGAATCGGCGCAGAAGACCGGCGCCGTGATGCTCTTCGGCGAGAAGTACGGCGAAACGGTGCGCGTGCTCGACATCGGCAGCAGCCGCGAACTCTGCGGCGGCACGCACGTTTCGCGCACCGGCGACATCGGGCTCTTCAAGATCGTGAGCGAAGGCGGCGTGGCCGCAGGCGTTCGTCGCATCGAGGCCGTGACTGGGGCCAATGCCTTGACCTACCTGCAGGAACTCGAAGCCACGGTCAACAGTGTCGCCGCCACGCTCAAGACGCCGGCCTCGGAACTGCACGCGCGTCTCACGCAGGTGCTCGACCAAGTGCGCACGCTGGAGCGCGAGGTCGGCTCGCTCAAGGGCAAGCTCGCGTCCTCCAAGGGCGACGAACTGCTGGCGCAGGCCGTCGACGTCGGTGGCATCAAGGTGCTTGCGGCCAAGCTCGACGGCGCGGACGCCAAGACCCTGCGCGACACCATGGACAAGCTCAAGGACAAGCTCAAGACCGCAGCCATCGTGCTCGCTGCCGTCGACGGCGGCAAGGTGCAGATCGCGGCCGGCGTCACTTTCGACACCATGGGCAAGGTGAAGGCGGGCGAACTCGTCAACTTCGTGGCCCAGCAGGTCGGCGGCAAGGGCGGTGGCAAGGCCGACATGGCGATGGCCGGCGGCACCGATGCGGCAGGCGTTCCGGCCGCGCTGAAGTCGGTGCAGGGCTGGGTCGCGGAACGCCTTCAATCGAACTGATGAGCGACGAACTGGCCGCCGATGTCCTCGTGATGGGGGCAGGCACCATCGGGTGCTTCATCGGCGGCAGTCTGGCTGCGGCGGGTGTTCGCGTCGCGCTGGTGGGGCGTCCTCGCGTGCTGGGGGACGTTGCTGCGCACGGGCTGACGCTCACCGATCTCGACGGCACGCGCCATCAGGTTCTGCCGGACGTGCTGCGGCTGTCGAATGAAGTACCGGCCGGCGTGCGGCCTGCGCTGGTACTGCTGACCGTCAAGAGCGGCGCGACCGAGGAAGCGGCAGCGGAACTGGGTGCGGTGCTGCCTGCCGGCACGCCGGTGCTGTCGCTGCAGAACGGCATCTCGAATGCCGCCGTTGCATCGCAAGCCGCGCCGAAGCTGAACATCCTTCCTGCGATGGTCCCTTACAACGTCGCGGAGATCGGCGCCGGTGCCTTCCATCGCGGCACGGTCGGCCGGTTGGCCGCGAAGGACGACCCTGCGCTGCGGCGGTGGGTTGCGGTGTTCGATCGCGCGGGCGTGCCCATCGATCTGCATCCCGATCTCTTGCCGATCCAGTGGGGCAAGCTGCTGCTCAATCTCAACAACCCGGTCAACGCGCTGTCCGGGCTGCCCTTGCGCGACGAGTTGCTTCAGCGTGGCTATCGCCGCTGCCTCGCCGCGCTGATGGACGAGGCGCTCGCCGCGCTCGACAAGGCCGGCATCGCGCCGGCTCAACTCGCGGCCGTGCCGGCGCGTCGCCTGCCCGCGATCCTGCGGTTGCCGACGCCGCTGTTCCGGCTGGTCGCGGCGCGCATGCTGCGCATCGATGCCAAGGCGCGTTCCAGCATGGCCGACGATCTGGCGCTCGGCCGGCGCACCGAGATCGATGCACTGTGCGGTGAAGTGGTGCGGCTGGCCGAAGCGAACGGCATGCGAGCGCCGCTCAACGCGAAGATGGTTGAACTGCTGGAGGGCTGGCCCGAGCGCAAGACGCGCTGGACGCCGGCGCAGTTGTTGGCGGAAATGCGTCTATAGATCGCGAAGGCGCTACGCGGGATCGCGTCCCGCTGGCGCCACGCTGGCACCCTGGATGCGATGCCGGGCCAGTGCATCGGCCACGAAGCCGCTCGCTTTCATCTCCTCGACGAACGCGTTGAGCGCCGCGCCGGCTTCGCCGCCGCGGGAGGAGGGCGTGCCCATTGCCTGCTGGATCACCATGAAACGGCCCGGGAGCAGGCGCAGCCCTGGCGCCTTTTCGGCCTCGGCTTCGAGCACCTGTCGGATGCCTGCTGCCACGTTCACCTGGCCCGCGTGGAGGCTTTCCATCACCCCCTTGGCGCCTTGCACGCGAACGATCTGCGCCTGCTTGATTTCGCGAGTGAGGAAGAGGTCGTAGGCGCTGCCGGCGCCGACGGCGATCCGCTGTGCATCGCTGTCGACCTCTTCATTGCGCGTGAGCGGCGAGGCGGCGGGCACGAGGTAGCTGCCTTCGATCAGCACATAGGGCGCGGTGAACTGCATGCCTTCGCTGCGCAGCGGATCGATCGCGAAGAAGCCGATGTCGGCCCGCTCGTTGCGGACCGCATCGACGGACGCGGCGGCCTTCTCGAACACTACGAGTTCGATGGCAACGCCGAGTCGCCGCGCGAACTCGCGCGCGAGATCGATCGACACGCCGACCGGCTCTCCGGTGGCGGCATCCCTGTTCGCGAGGATCGGGTTGCCGAGATTGATGGAGGCGCGCAGCGCGCCGGTGGGCGTGAAGGCCGAAACCACGGCCGCGGGGAGGGTGGTGCTCATCCCCCGATTCTGCCGCGCTACGCAACGGCCGCGCGCCGTCCCTTGCGATAGAGCGCCAGCGTCGCGCCCAATCCGCACACCGCGGCGAAGCTGAGCCAGTAAGCGGGCGCCGCCCTGTCCCCGGTCGTCTCGATCAGCCAGGTCGAGATGGCGGGCGTGAAGCCGCCAAAGACCGCTGTCGCCAGGCTGTAGGCCAGCGAAAAGCCCACCACTCGGACTTCCACCGGCATCACCTCCGTGAGGGCCACGACCATCGCACCGTTGTACATGCCGAACAGGAACGAGAACCACAGCAGCACGTCGAGCATGCGGCCGAAACTGGGCGCCGCAGCGAGCCAGTGCATCGCGGGGTAGGCGGTGAAGATGGCCAGGATCGTGACCGCCAGCAGCAAGGGCTTTCGCCCGATGTGGTCCGACAGCGCACCGCCGATGGGAAGCCAAATGAAATTGGTGACGGCGACCAGCAGGGTGACGATCAGGCTGTCCTTCGCGCTCAGGTGCAGCACGGTCTTGCCGAAGGTGGGCGTGTAGACGGTGATCAGGTAGAAGGTGGTCGTGGTCATCGCGACCAGCATCATTCCGGCCAGCACGACCCTCCAGTTTCGCACCATGGACTGGAACACTTCGCGTGTGCTCGGATGGTGCTTGCGCGCCTGGAAGGCCTCGGTCTCCTGCAGCGAGCGGCGCAGGACGAAGATGCACGGGATGATCATGCAGCCCACGAAGAACGGCATCCGCCAACCCCATCCGGCCAGCGCGGCAGGAGCCATCATTTCGTTGAGCGCGAAGCCCAGCGCGGCGGCCAGCACGATCGCCACCTGCTGGCTCGCCGATTGCCACGCCGTGTAGAAGCCCTTGTGGCCGGGCGTCGCCATCTCCGACAGATAGACCGAGACGCCACCCAGTTCGGCGCCGGCCGAGAAGCCCTGCAGCAGGCGGCCGAGCAGCACCAGCACGGGCGCGATCGCGCCAATCGTCGCGTAGCCGGGCACGAAGGCGATGAGCACGGTGCCACTGGCCATGATGCCCAGCGTGACGATCAAACCCTTGCGCCGTCCCACTTCGTCGATGTAGGCGCCGAGGATGATCGCGCCGAGAGGGCGCATCAGGAATCCCGCGCCGAACACCGCAAAGGTCAGCATCAGCGAGGCGAAGTCGCTGCTCGCGGGGAAGAAGGCCTTGGAGATGTAGGTCGCGTAGAAGCCGAACAGGAAGAAGTCGAACTGCTCGAGGAAGTTGCCGCTGGTCACGCGCAGCACGGCGCCGAGCTTGGAGGTGCTGCGAGGCGGCGCGGCGTGGCCGGGGGCCAGTGTGGCGGTGCTCATGGGTGTCTCCTGAGGGGTGGACGCGCCGGTGTCGGTGCGGTCCATTCATCGTAGGGAGGCAACCTGTCGAACAGCCGTCATCTCGCTCGGGGTATGTCCTGCCCCCGGGAGTCAGGCGCTGCTCAGGCGGTGAGGGCTAGCGCTCGCGCCACGCGCCCTGTTCGCGCAGGGTCGTCTTGCTGCCCTTCGTGACGATCAGCCAGCCGTCCTGCCCGACGAAGTAGCTGGTGTTGCCATCGTAGAACTGCCAGCCCATTGGATTGCAGGGAGCATTGCCGGGCGGGCACGGCCGCTGCCCGGGCTTGCCCACCATGTTGAGTTGGCTGCCCGTGCGCTTGTGCGTGTCGGCGTAGGCGAACTGCTCGCAGTCCGTCACCCGCTCGCCGCACAGGGGCGTGATCTCCACCGTGTAGGTGCGCGTGTCGAGCGTGGCAGCGTGCAGCAGAGGGACGGCCATCGCTGCGGCGAAGGCGAGGGCGGGCGCGAGGTGGTTCATGCGCCCATCGTCGCCAGGTAAGCGGACGTAAAAGATAGGGTTTATACCTATCTTTCTGAAGGGTTTCCGCATTATTCTCGCTTCATCGTTCCATTGATAAACCGCTGTTTAATTAGTGAAACAAACCGAAGCGAACAGACCAGAGCTCCAGTGCGGTCTGTCAGCGTTCACCACTCCACGGATCGCAATGACCATGATGAAGCAGACACGTCGCCAGGCCCTGGCTCTCGCTCTCTCGATCGCAGCCGCAAGTGCAGCCGCTCCAGTCTGGGCCCAGGGCTTTCCGAGCAAGCCCGTCACATTGGTTGTGGCCTACCCGGCCGGCGGCGACACCGACGCGCTTGCGCGCCTCTTTGCCGAAAAGCTGTCCACGCGCATCGGCCAGCCGGTGGTGGTCGACAACCGGCCGGGCGCCAGCGGCGTCATCGGCAGCAGCTTTGTGGCCAAGGCGCCTGCGGACGGCTACACGTTGCTCCTGGCGCCCAGCACGTTCTCCATTGCGCAACTCGTCCTGAAGACCAACGGCTCGTCGAGCTACGACGTGCTCAACGGCTTCACGCCCATCATCCAGACGGGCACCCTGCCGCTGGCCCTGGTGGCCAGCACCGCCTCCGGTATCAAGAGCTTCAAGGACCTGCCGGCTGCCGCCAAGGCCCAGCCCCTTTCTTATGCCAGCCCCGGCAGCGGCTCGCCGATGCACATCCTCGGCGAGATGGTCAACAAGTCGGCCGGTCTGAACATTCGCCACGTGCCGTATCGCGGCGTGGCGCCGGCCGTCAACGACGTGCTCGGCGGCCATGTGCCCTTGACCTACATCACGCTGGGCCCGGTCGCGCCTTACCTCCCGAACGGCAAGATGGTCGTGCTCGCGGTGGCGGACCATCAGCGTTCGCCGCTCGCGCCCAACGTGCCGACCTTTCAGGAACTGGGCTACAAGGACATCGAAGTCACCGCCTGGCACGGCCTGTTCGGGCCCAAGGGCATGCCTGCCGACGTCGTGAAGACGCTGAACGGCCACTTCAACGAGATCCTCAAGATGCCGGACGTCGCCTCCAGGATGGCCGTCCTTGGCGCGCTGCCGCTGGGTGGCACCCCCGAGACGCTGGCCAAGACCAATGCCGCTGATTTCGAGCGCTTCGGGCGGATCATCAAGGAACTGGGCATCCAGGCGGACTGATCTCATGACCCAAGTGAATACCACCGCCGATCCCGCCACCCTGCAAGCGCTGCTCGACGAACTGCCTTCGAACCTGCTGGCAGGCCGCCGCGTGCTGGTGACCGGCGCCGCGCGCGGTCTCGGGCTCGCCTTTGCCAAGTGCATCGCGAAGGCCGGCGCCAGCGTGGTGCTTGCCGACATCCTCACCGACCTCGCGCAGGTCGAGGCGCAGGCCTTGCGCGAGGATGGCTTCACGGCGCATGCGCTCACTGTCGACCTGAGCGATCCGGCCTCGATCGCCGAGGGCGCTGCCGACGCGGTCAAGCTGCTCGGCGGACTGGACGGCCTGGTCAACAACGCGGCTATCACCAACTCGGGCGGTCGCGACGCCCACGCACTCGAGATCGACATGTGGGACCGCGTGATGGACGTCAACGTGCGCGGCACCTGGCTCATGAGCCGCGCCTGCCAACCCGCACTGGCAGAGAGCGGTCGCGGCGCGATCGTCAACCTCGCGTCCGACACCGCTCTGTGGGGCGCTCCGAACCTGCTGGCCTACGCATCGAGCAAGGGTGCCGTCATCTCGATGACGCGTTCGCTGTCGCGCGAGTGGGGCGGCGACGGCATCACGGTCAACGCCGTGGCGCCCGGCCTCACGCTCGTGGAGGCGACTGAATACGTGCCCATGGCGCGGCACCAGAAGTACCTGGAAGGCCGGTCCCTCCCGCGCGAACAGCAGGCGGTCGACGTCTGCGGCGCAGTCCTGTTCGCCTTGTCCGGCCTGTCGCGTTTCATGACCGGCCAGCTGCTCGCCGTCAATGGCGGCTTTGTGATGCATTGATTTTTCTCGACCAAGGAGTTTCCCGATGAGCGATTTGTCCGAACAACAGAACATCGACGGCACTGCCCCGACCTGGGAGCGTCCCGAAGGCGCCAGCCTCGAAGCGTGGATGAACACCCGCATCGCGCGCTATTCGACCCGCAAGTACGACTGGGACGCGCTGAAGTTCCAGGCCGACTTCGACCCCAAGTTCCGCCGCGCCCAGATGCGCTATGTCGGCACCGGCGGCACCGGCGTCGCGAAGGACGTCAACACCGTGCCGGCCGAGAACTTCACCTTCTCAACGATGGTGATCCCCGCCGGCCACGAAGGCCCGCCGCACCTGCACACGGACGTGGAGGAAGTGTTCTTCCTGATCCGCGGCAAGCTCAAGGTCGTCCTCGAGAAGGACGGCGAGCGCTTCGAAACCATCATGACCGACCGCGACCTGATCTCGGTGCCGCCCGGCGTGTACCGCGAAGAAATCAACATCGGCGATGAAGACGCGCTGATGTGCGTGATGCTCGGTGCGAAGAAGCCGGTCACGCCGACGTACCCGGCCGATCACCCCCTCGCAAAAATCAAGCGCTGAGCCCTGACATGAGCGACACCGCCGTGATCGATGCCCTGTCTCCGCCGCCTTCCGAGCTGAACCGGCTCGATGCGCGCTTTCCGGCGCGTCGCGTGCCGGTGGGCGACGGCGCGGTGGTGTCCGTGCGCGAATGCGGCACAGGCCCGGCGCTGGTGTGCCTGCATGGCATCGGCTCCGGCGCGGCATCGTGGCTGGACACGGCATCGCTGCTCGCGCCACGTGCGCGGCTGATTGCGTGGGACGCGCCGGGCTATGGCGAGTCCACGCCCGTCGCGCCCGCAGTGCCGACCGCGGCCGACTACGCCGCGCGCCTGCACGGCCTGCTCGATGCACTGGAGATCGAATCCTGCGTGCTGGTCGGGCATTCGCTCGGGGCGCTCACCGCCGCTTCGGCGGCGCGTGCGGGCTCGGCGCTCGCTGCGCGCATCCGGCGGCTCGTGCTGATCAGCCCCGCGGCAGGTTATGGCACACCCGGTCGCGCCGACGCCCGTGAGCGCGTCCATGGGGAACGCATGGGCACACTGGCCCAGTTCGGCATCGTCGGCATGGCCGCGAAGCGCTCGGGGCGCCTGCTGTCCGACAACGCGAGCGAACTGGCACGCCAATGGGTGCGCTGGAACATGTCTCGCCTCAACGATGCCGGCTACCGCCAGGCCGTCGAACTGCTGTGCGGCGGCGACCTGCTGGCCGACCTGCCGCCTGCGATGCCCGTGCGCGTGGCCTGCGGCGCCCTCGACGTGGTCACGTCCCCGGCCGGCTGTGCCGAGGTCGCGCAGAAGTGCGGCGTATCGCTCGAACTGATCGAAGGCGCAGGCCACGCGAGCTATGTGGAGCAGCCTGCCGCCGTCGCCGCGATCCTGCGCGATGCGCTGTCTGCCTGAACACACGTCCAGAACTACTCAATCGGAGACCTATGAACACGACCGGCAATGATGCGATGGAGGAGGGGACGGACCGCTACAACGTCCCTGCACTCGAACGAGGGCTGCGCGTTCTCTGCGAATTCAGCCGCGAGAACCGCTCGCTCTCCGCGCCGGAACTCGCGCGCCGCTTCGACCTGCCGCGCTCGACGGTATTCCGTCTGCTGACGACGCTCGAGAACATGGGCTTCCTCGAGAAGGCCGAAGGCGGCCGCGACTATCGCCTTGGCTTGGCGGTGCTGCGCCTCGGCTTCGAATACCTGGCCTCGCTGGAACTCACCCAGCTCGGCACACCGCTGCTGCAGCGCCTGTGCGAAGAGCTGCGCACGCCCTGCAACCTGGTGGTGCGCGATGGCCGCTCGATCGTCTACGTCGCGAAGGTCGCGCCGCCGACGCCCTTTGCCAGCTCGGTCACCGTGGGCACCCGCCTGCCCGCGCATGCCACGGTCCTCGGTCGCATCCTGCTCGAAGACTTGACGCTGACGCAGCTGCGTGCGCTCTACCCCGAAGACAAGCTCGAAACCTTTTCACCGAGCACGCCCAAGACGGTCAACGAACTGTTCGACATGGTCCAGGCCGACCGCACGCGTGGCTATGTGTTGGGCGAAGGCTTCTTCGAATCGAACATCTCCACCATCGCCGCACCCGTGCGCGATCACAGCGGACACATCGTGGCCGCACTGGGCGCCACCATCACGTCCGGCCACATCGACGAAGCCCGCATGGAGGAAATGGTGCAGCGCGTGCGCGACACCGCCGATGCCATCTCGGGCCTCCTGAACTATTCGCCCTCGGCGAAGGTCGTTCCGCTGCGAAGCGGTCAACGCGCCTGAGCCCCGCGGGCATCATGAACATGACGACGCCGACCCTTTCTCCTTCCTTCTTCGCCGCCGATGCGCTGGCTGGCCGCGTGGCCGTCGTGACCGGCGGCTCTTCCGGCATCGGGCTTGCAACGGTCGAGGCGCTGCTGGACTGCGGCGCCGCCGTGGCACTGTGCGGCCGCAATGCGGAGCGGCTCGATCGCGCCGTGGCCGCTCTGCGCGTAGACCGCCCTCAGGCCAAGCTCTTCGCGCGGACCTGCGACGTGCTCGACGCGGCCTCGGTGCAAAGCTTCGCCGCCGAGAGCGAGGCCGCGCTGGGCCCGGCCTCGATGCTGATCAACAACGCGGGGCAGGGGCGCGTCTCCACTTTCGCCAACACAGAAGACGCTGCCTGGACCGAAGAACTGAACCTGAAATTCTTCTCGGTCATCAACCCAACGCGCGCCTTCCTGCCGCAGCTCGCGGCGCAGCGCGTCGTGCTCGGCGATGCTTCCATCGTCTGCGCCAATTCGCTGCTCGCGCGCCAGCCCGAACCGCACATGGTCGCGACCTCGGCTGCACGGGCCGGCCTGCTCAACCTGGTGCGCTCGATGGCCACCGAGTTCGCCCAGCAGGGGGTGCGCGTCAACGGCATCCTGATCGGCCTGGTCGAGTCGGGCCAGTGGCGCCGCCGCTTCGAGGCTCGCGAGCAGACCGAGCTCGACTGGGCCGCATGGAGCAGCCAGCTCGCGCAGAGCAAACACATTCCGCTGGGTCGCCTGGGACTTCCGATCGAAGCCGCTCGCGCGATTCTCTTTCTCGCTTCGCCCCTCGCTTCCTACACGACGGGTGCCCACATCGATATCTCCGGAGGCCATTCCCGCCATGCATAACCCCAACAACACCGTGACCGTCGGCGCAGTCGTCGCGGCCTTCCTCGAACAATGCGGCGTCAAGGCTGCGTTCGGCGTCATCTCGATCCACAACATGCCGATCCTCGATGCGTTCGCGCAGCGCGGCGCCATCCGCTTCATCTCGGCGCGGGGCGAGGCTGGCGCGGGCAACATGGCGGACGCCTATGCACGTTCCACCGCGAGCCTGGGCGTGTGCGTGACCAGCACCGGCCCGGCCGCGGGCAACATCGCCGGCAGCATGGTCGAGGCGCTGACCGCCGGCGCGCCGCTGCTGCACATCACGGGCCAGATCGAGACCCCCTACATCGACAAGGGCATGTCGTACATCCACGAGGCACCGGACCAACTCACGATGCTCAAGGCCATCTCCAAGGCCGCGTTCCGTGTGCGCAGCGTCGAGAACGTGCTCGGCACGCTCAAGCGCGCGGTGCAGGTGGCGATGACCGCGCCCACCGGCCCCGTGAGCGTCGAGATCCCGATCGACATCCAGTCGGCGCTCGTCACGATGCCGGCCGACCTCTCACCGCTGCCCATCGAGCGTGCCGTGCCCTCGAAGGCCGGCCTCGATGCGCTGGCCGCAGACTTGGCCAAGGCCAAACGCCCTCTGCTGTGGGTCGGCGGCGGCGCGCGCCATGCCCGCGCGGCCATCCAGCGGCTGCAGAAGCTCGGCTTCGGCGTGGTCACAACCACGCAAGGCCGCGGCACGGTGCCTGAGGACGACGCCGGCTCTCTCGGCGCCTACAACATCCAGAAGCCCGTCGAGAACTTCTATCAAACCTGCGACGCCATGCTCGTGGTCGGCTCGCGCCTGCGCGGCAATGAGACGCTCAAGTACGAACTGAAGCTCCCGCGCCCGCTGTACCGCATCGATGCCGACGCCGCTGCCGAAGGCCGCTGCTACGCCACCGAAGCCTTCGTCTGCGGTGACTCCGCCCTGGCCCTCGAAGGTCTGGCCGATCGCCTCGAAGCCGCGAAGTACAAGGCCGATCCGAAGCTGCTGGTCGACCTGCGCGCTGCGCACGACCAGGCCGTTGCGACGCTGCGAGACGGCCTCGGCCCCTACGCCGAGCTCGTTCGCCAGATCCAGTCCGTGGCAGGCCGCAACTTCAACTGGGTGCGCGACGTGACTGTTTCCAACAGCACTTGGGGCAACCGCGAACTGCGCATCTTCGAACCCAGCGCCGGCGTGCATGCCACGGGCGGCGGCATCGGCCAGGGCATGCCCATGGCCATCGGTGCGGCCATCGGCGCCGCGGTGACGGGCTCGAGCCGCAAGACCTTCTGCCTGGCCGGCGACGGCGGCTTCATCCTGAACCTGGGCGAACTGGCCTGCATGGTGCAGGAGAAGGCCCCCATGGTGATCGTGCTGATGAACGACAAGAGCTACGGCGTCATCAAGAACATCCAGGACGTGCAGTACGGCGGCCGTCGCTGCTACGCCGAACTGCACACGCCCGACTACGACCTGCTGTGCAAGTCGATCGCGCTGCCGCACGCCCGCGTGCAGAGCCTGGACGACCTGCCGGCGCGCCTGGACCAGGCGCTGTCCACCGACGGTCCCTTCCTGCTCGAGATCGACATGCTGTCGATCGGCGGCTTCAAGAGCACCTTTGCAGGCCCGCCGACCAACACGATCACGCAGATCCCTGCGCTCGGCACGGCCAAGTGAGCGGAGCGCCTCGCATGTCCTCCACCACGCGCATTGCGCTCATCGGCTGCGGTGCCATCGGCACCTCGGTGCTGGAACTGCTGCAGGGCGACGCCGCCCTGGAGATCAAGGCCATCGTCGTGCCGGCCGATGCGCTGGCTTCGGCACAGGCCACGGCGAAGCGGCTCGCACCGCGCGCGCAGGTCGTGTCCTCCGTTCCGGCCGATGGCATCGACCTCGTCGTCGAAGCCGCAGGCCATGCGGCCATCGAGGCGCACGTGCTCCCGGCGCTGGAACGCGGTACGCCCTGCATCGTGGCCTCCGTGGGCGCGCTCTCGGCCGAGGGCTTCGCTGAAAGGCTCGAAGCGGCCGCCGTCACAGGCGGCACGCAGGTGCAACTGATCGCCGGCGCCATCGGCGCCATCGACGCGCTGGCGGCCGCCCGCGTCGGCGGGCTCGACACTGTGCGCTACACCGGTCGCAAGCCGCCGCACGCGTGGAAGGGAACGCCGGCGGAAGAGGGCCGCGACCTGGGCGCGCTGACGGTCGAGACCGTGATTTTCGAAGGCAGCGCCCGCGAGGCCGCCATGCTTTATCCGAAGAACGCCAACGTGGCGGCCACCGTGTCGCTGGCCGGGCTGGGTCTGGACCGCACTTTCGTGCGCCTGATCGCCGATCCGGCCGTCACCGAGAACATCCATACGGTCGAGGCCGAAGGTGCCTTTGGCGACTTCGAACTGACCATGCGCAACAAGCCGCTGGCGGCCAATCCCAAGACGTCCGCGCTCACGGTCTATAGCGCCGTGCGTGCGCTGCGCAACCGCGTGGCAGCCCTCGCGATCTGAAACGAGACACTCCATGATTTCCTCTGAACTGCTCCCCCTCAACATCGCCGGCGAATGGCGCCTGGGCGGCGGCGACGTCTACGAAAGCCTCTATCCGGCCACCGGCGAGCCGATCGCACGCCTGCGGGCCGCGACCCTGGCCGATGTGGACGAGGCCATCACGCGCGCGCACCACGCCTTCCTGACCAGCGGCTGGGCGCAGAAGCTCCCGCACGAGCGCGCGGCAGTCCTGCATCGCGTGGCGCACCTGATTCGCGAACAGAGCGAAGCGCTGGCCCAGAAGCAGCGCCTGGACAACGGCAAGCCGATCAACGAGACGCGAAGCCTGGTGGCGAGCGCCGCCGGCACTTTCCAGTTCTTCGCCGCCGCGCTGGAGACGCTGGAAGAGACCATCACGCCGTCGCGCGGCCCCTTCGTCACGATGAGCGTGCACGAGCCCATGGGCGTCGTCGCCGCCATCACGCCGTGGAACTCGCCGATCGCGAGCGAAGCGCAGAAACTGGCACCCGCGCTCGCGGCCGGCAACGCGGTGGTCGTCAAGCCCGCCGAAGTCACGCCGCTGATGGCGCTCGAACTCGCGCGCATCTGCGAAGAAGCCGGCGTGCCGAAGGGCATCGTCAGCGTGCTGCCGGGCAAGGGCTCGGTCATCGGCGATGCGATCACCAAGCATCCGCTGGTCAAGCGCGTGTCCTTCACCGGCGGCACGACCACCGGCAAGCACATCGCCCACATCGCGGCCGACAAGATGATGCCGGTGTCGTTGGAACTCGGCGGTAAGTCGCCAACGATGGTGCTCGAAGACGCGGACCTCGACCATGCCATCAATGGCGTGCTCTACGGCATCTTCAGCTCGTCGGGCGAATCGTGCATTGCGGGTTCGCGACTGTTCGTCGCGCGTTCGATCTACGACGAGTTCCTGACGCGACTCGCCGAAGGCGCCAACGCCCTGCGCGTGGGCGACCCGGCTTCCGAAAGCACGCAGATGGGGCCGCTGATCACGGCGCGCCACCGCGAGGGCATCGAGCGCTATGTGGAGCTCGGCGTGCACGAAGGCGGCCGCATCCGCACGGGCGGCGTGCGTCCGCACGGCAATGGCATGGACAAGGGCTACTTCTACACGCCGACCATCCTCGAAGGCCTCACCAACAGCGCACGCATCAGCCAGGAAGAAATCTTCGGGCCGGTGCTGGTCGCGATGCCTTTCGACAACGAGGAAGAGCTGATCGCGCAAGCCAACGACAGCATCTACGCACTTGCCGCCGGCGTGTGGAGCCGCGACTTCAAGCGCGCCTGGCGCCTGGGCCGCGCGGTGCAAGCCGGCACGGTCTGGGTCAACACCTACAAGCAGTTCTCGGTCTCGACCCCGTTCGGCGGATGGCGCGACAGCGGCCTGGGCCGCGAAAAGGGCCGCGAAGGCATCTTCCAGTACATGGAGCAGAAGAGCATGTACTGGGGCACAAATGAACAACCCTTGCCCTGGGCAAATGCATGAACACCCCCAGGCTTGCCCACTTCGTGTGGCCGCCCACCCCCTGCAGGGGGCAATACCAGCGGCCCGGCGAAGCCGGTTCCGCGGTATTTCTTGAATGGAGATCGATATGAGCGTTTTGGGAATCGACCAGATCACCTACGGGGCGGATGACCTCCCCGCCTGCCGTGGATTCTTCCAGGACTGGGGCCTCACCCTGAAGTCCGAGGCGGCTGACGAACTCGTCTTCGAGTGCCTCAATGGCTGCAGGGTCGTCGTCGCGGCGTTGGAGAAGCCCGGCCTGCCGCCAGCGATGGAAGAGGGGCCCACGCTGCGCGAAGTGGTGTGGGGCGTCGAGAGCGACGCGGACCTCGACCGCTATGCCGCTGCCATTGCGAAGGATCCAAGCTTCGTCGACGGCATCGTCGACGGCGCGCGCCGCATCGGCTGTATCGACCCGAACGGCCTGGCGGTGCGCCTTCAGGTCAGCCGCAAGCACGCAGTCGAGATCGACTGCGGCGCGATGAATACGTGGAACGCCAAGCCCCGCGTCAACCAGCCCGCGCCGATCTACGAGCGCGCGACGCCCATCGAGGTGGGCCACGTGGTCTTTTTCGTGAGCGACGTGCAGGCGACCAGCGCGTTCTACAGCGATCGCTTCGGCTTCGTGTCGTCGGACAGCTACCCCAATCGCGGCGCCTTCATGCGCTGCGCTCCGAGCGGAGGCCACCACGACCTGTTCCTGCTGCAGATCCCTTCGGGCAAGCGCGGGCTCAACCATGTGGCTTTCACGGTGCGCGACATCCACGAAGTGTTCGGGGGTGGTCTGCACTTCTCGCGCAAGGGCTGGGAAACGCAGCTCGGCCCGGGCCGGCATCCGGTGTCGTCGGCGTACTTCTGGTACTTCAAGAACCCGGCCGGCGGTCTGATCGAGTACTACGCCGACGAAGACCAGCTCACGGCCGACTGGCAGCCGCGCGAGTTCGAACCCGGCCCGACGGTGTTTGCGGAATGGGCGGTCGACGGCGGGCTCGACGGCAACACGCGTCGCCAGAAAAATGTCGAAGGCCCGCAGGGCAAGTTCCTGACAGAGAAAAAGTAAGCACATCACCATGCAACGACACACCTCCATGTTCCGCATCCTCGGCACGGCGCTGGTTGCCTTCGCGGCCGTCACAGCAGCTCACGCACAGACCGACGTGCACAAGCAGCTGTCGAGCGAGCGCTTCACCATCATTTCGCCGTTCCCGCCGGGCGGTCCGGTCGACACGCTGGCACGCATTCTGTCGGACGGCCTCGCCAAGCGCTACAGCCAAGCGGCCGTGGTGGAGAACATGGCGGGTGCCGCCGGCAACATCGGCATCGACAAGGTCAAGCGCGCCAAGGGCGACGGCCACACATTGCTGGTGGTGCCTGCCGGCAACCTCACGATCAACCCGACCCTGATGCCGAACTTCCCGTTCAACATCGAGAAGGACTTCGTGCCGGTCACGATGCTCGCGAAGGCGCCCAACGTGCTGGTCGCTTCGCCCGGCTCCGGCATCAAGACCGCGAAGGATCTGGTCGCACAGGCCAAGGCCAAGCCGAACACCTTGTCGTACGCATCGCCTGGCGTCGGCAGCGGCCTGCACCTCGCCGGCGAGTTATTCAAGCAACAGGCCGGTGTCGATCTGCTGCATGTTCCGTACAAGGGCACGGGCCCCGCGCTCAACGACGTCCTCGGCGGCGTGGTGCCGCTGATGTTCAGCAACCTGCCTGCGACGCTGCCCTTCATCAAGAGCGGCAAGCTGGTCGCGCTCGGCGTGACCGAAGCCAAGCGCAGCCCGGTCGCACCCGAGATCCCGACGCTGGCGGAGCAGGGCATCCAGGGCGTGAACGTGACCTCGTGGTATGGATTGCTCGCACCCGCCGGCACGCCGCCGGCCGTCGCCGAGCAGTTGGCCAAGGACGCCGCGGAGATTCTGGACCAGCCCGACGTGCGTGAACGCCTGCAGGCGCAGGGCATGACGGCCGCCACGATGAAGCCGGCCGAGTTCGCCACCGCGATGCGTGACGAAACGGCGGTTTGGGCCAAGATCATCAAGGCCCGGAACATCGTTGCCGAATAACTCGAAGACCCAAGGAGACACTTCATGAAGACAAATGAATCCACCATCGGCATCGTCGGCGCCGGCATCGGCGGGCTGGTCGCCGGCATCGCACTCCAGCGCGCAGGGCACGACGTGGTCGTGTTCGAACAGGCGAAGCAGTTCGCAAGAGTTGGTGCCGACATCAACCTGACGCCCAATGCGGTGCGCGCACTCGACGGCCTCGGCGTTGGCGAAGCGGCCCGCGTGACAGCCGCACGCCCCACGCACCGCATCAGCCGCACTTACGACACCGGCGAGGAAACCTCGCGCCTCGAAATGGCCGACTCGGCCGAAGAGCGCTACGGCGCGCCTCAGCTGACCATCCACCGCGCCGACCTGCTGGCGGCTCTCGCGGACATGTTCCCGGCCGAGCGCGTCGCGCTGGGCAAGCGCGCCAAGACCATCGCCGCGGACAAGGATGGCGTGAGCCTGGACTTCGAGGACGGCACCAGCGCGCGCGTCGGCGTGTTGATCGGCGCGGACGGCATCCACTCGGCGGTGCGCACCGCGATGTTCGGCGCCGAGAGCCCGCGCTTCACCGGCATCGTCGCGTATCGCGCCGTGGTGCCGGCGGAACGTGTCGCCAGCGTGCCCAACCTCGGTGCCTTCACCAAGTGGTGGGGCCCCAACCCGCAAAGCCAGATCGTGACTTTCCCGCTCAACCGCGGCAAGGACATCTTCATCTTCGCCACCACGCCGCAGGACACCTGGCATCTCGAATCGTGGACCGCGCCCGGCAGCGTCGACGAGCTGCGCGAGCAGTACGTCGACTACCACCCCGAGGCGCGCGCCTTGCTCGACGCTTGCGACACCGTGCTCAAGACCGCGCTGTACGAGCGCGATCCGATGCCGGCATGGGCCGAAGGCCGCATGGCGCTGCTGGGCGACGCGGCGCACCCGATGCTGCCCTTCATGGCACAGGGCGCCGGCATGGCGATCGAAGACGCCGTCGTGTTGGCCCGTCACCTCGAAGGTGTCTCGATGAGCGATGCCGCCAGGGGGCTGCAGCGCTACGAGAAGGCCCGCATCGAACGCGCGAGCCAGGTTCAACTGGGTTCCCGCGGCAACAACTGGCTGCGCGAAGGCGGCAATGCCGACTGGGTCTATGGCTACGACGCCTGGGCCGTTCCCGTCGCTGCCCAAGCCGCCTGAACCAACAGCAATTCCGCACAACCCACTTCTTCTCGATGGAGCGAACCATGACCGACCGTTATCTCGATCCCCACCAGGCGCGCCAGCGCACCCCCACCACCTACGAAGACCTGCTCGGCGATGCCATCGAGCGCGCCTTCGCGGCCGGCATCCACGATCTGCCCGGCCTGGTCGAGCAACTCAACCAGAGCGGCCTCGCCAGCCCCAGCGGCAAGAGCTGGACCGAGGCCATCTATCGCGAAGAAATGGCCGCCCTCGGCGCCTGAGTCTTCGATCGCCCCATTTCTCCCATTCAAGAGGAACCGCCATGACCACCACTCACGATGACCCGGTCGATCAACTGCTCGAAATCGGCCTGAAGGATCTCTGGTATCCGATCTGCCCGACGAGCTTCATCAAGGAATCGCCCGTCTCCCTGCGCCGCCTCGGCCGCAAGTTCGCCTTCTGGCGCGACCATGCCGGCAAGCTGCATGCGCTCGAAGACCGCTGCCCACACCGCGGCGCGCCGCTGTCGCAGGGCGTGATCCTCGGCGACCGCCTGTCCTGCCCGTACCACGGCGTCGAAGTGCGCTGCGACGGCGTCGTCACCCGCGTGCCCGGCAGCCCCGGCTGCAAGCTCGAAGGCTCGCAGGCCACGCGCTTCTATCACGTGGAAGAACGCGCCGGCGCCGTGTGGCTCTACAACTCCAAGGAGTCGGTCGAGACGCCGCCGCCGCTGGTGCTCCCCGAGCAACTGACCGACGACGCGCAGTACTCCAGCTTCCTCTGCTATGCGGAATGGAAGGGCGACTACCGCTACGTGCTGGACAACGTGATGGACCCCATGCACGGCACTTTCCTGCACAAGCAGTCGCACTCGATGGCCGAGGGCGACTCCACGGCCAAGTTCGGCATCCGCGCGACGGACACCGGCTTCGTGTTCGAGAAGGAAGGCCAGCGCAACGTGAACTTCGACTGGACGGAATGGGCCGACACCGGCATCCACTGGATGCGTCTGGAGATCCCGTACCCGAAGACCGGCGGCCCCGGCGGCAACTTCGGCATCGTCGGCAGCTACACGCCGATCTCGCCGACGCTCTCGTGCGCTTTCCACTGGCGCGTGCGCCGGCTGCCCGTGGGCTGGGAGCGTGACACCTGGCGCTTCCTCTACAAGAATCGTCTCGAGGCGCGCCACTGGCATGTGCTCGAACAGGACCGCGTGCTGATCGAGAACATGGAGCCCGATGCCAACCAGCACGAGCAGCTCTACCAGCACGACCTGGGCATCGTGCGCCTGCGCCGCCACCTTCGCGGCCTGGCGCAACAGCAACTGGATACCCGTTCGGTTTCCTGATCCCCTGAACTGCGTTTCCTTGCAACGACCCAGCCCTCGCCAATGCGCAGCGCTCTCCTCCAGAGATACCGCCGAACCGGCTTCGCCGGGCCGCTGGTATCGCCCCCGGTCGGGGGTGGGAGGCTACACGCAGTGAGCCGATCTGGGGGCGAGCAATTACATCCTTCGAGGTTCCTGCCATGTCATCCCCCACGCTGAACGCCCTGGTGCACACGATGCGCTACGAGGCCGACGGCATCGTCAGCGTCGAGTTCCGACCGGCCACGCCGGAAGTGGATTTCCCCGCCTTCGAAGCCGGCTCCCACATCGACCTGCACCTGCCCAACGGACTGGTGCGCAGCTATTCCCTGTGCAACCCGTCGACCGATCGCCAGCGCTACGTGGTCGGTGTGCTGAACGACCGCAAGAGCCGCGGCGGATCGCGTTATGTGCACCAGCAGTTGCGCGTGGGCATGACGCTCCCGATTTCGGTGCCGCGCAACAACTTCAAGCTGGAGGAGGGTGCGGAACGCTCCGTGCTCGTGGCCGGCGGCATCGGCGTGACGCCCATCTGGTGCATGCTGCAGCGCCTGATCTCGCTCGGCAAGCCAGTGGAACTGCTCTACTGCGCACGCGCCCGCAAGGAGGCCGCATTCGTCGAAGCCATCACCGCGCTGGCCGCGGAAAAGTCGGTGCAACTCACCTGGCACTTCGACGAAGAGAAGGGCGGCCCGCCCAATCTCGCGGAGCTGCTGGCCGGCAAGGGCGCCGACAGCCACTACTACTGCTGCGGCCCCACGCCGATGCTCGACGGCTTCGAGAAGACGTGCGAGCAGCTCGGCTACCCGCATGCGCACATCGAACGCTTCGCAGCGGTTCATGTCGAGGCGCCGAGCGCCACGCAGAGCTACATGGTCGAGTGCGCGAAGAGTGGCAAGACCGTCGAAGTGCCACCGGGCAAGTCGATCCTCGACAGCCTGATCGACGCCGGTCTCAACCCCGACCACAGCTGCAAGGAAGGCGTCTGTGGCGCTTGTGAAACCAAGGTGCTCGACGGCGAGATCGACCACCACGACGGCATCCTGACCAAGCTGGAACGTGCGTCGAACAAGACCATGATGATTTGCGTATCGGGGTGCAAACGCGGCCCGCTCGTGCTCGACATTTAACTCTCCCCCCGAAAGAAAAAAACCAATGAAGAAGACTCTCGTGGCCGCGGCCGCATGCGCGGCCGCGTCGATTGCCTGCGCCCAATCGAGCGTGACCTTGTTCGGCGTGCTGGACGCCGCAGTCGCCTATACAACCGGATCGGGGCCGATCTCGTCGAGCAAATGGCAATTGACCAACAGTTCCAACACTTTCAGCCGCCTCGGCTTTCGCGGCACGGAAGATCTGGGCGGCGGATATGCCGCGGGGTTCTGGCTCGAAGCCGGCCTGCAGAACGACGCCGGGACCGGCTACCTCACGAACACCAACAACCAGATCAGCGGCACCACCGGCGGCGGCGGCCTGACGTGGTCACGCCGCTCGACGGTCAGCCTGTCGGGTCCCTTCGGCGAAGTGCGCCTCGGCCGCGATTACACCCCCACGTTCTGGAACACGGCGCTCTTCGATCCCTTCGGCACCGGCGGCGGCATCGGTGCGAACCACGTGTACTTCGCGAGCCAGAGCGGCCTCGCCGCACCGACGGGCACGCGCGCGTCGAACAGTGTCGGGTACTTCCTGCCTCCTTCGCTGGGCGGCGTCTATGGCCAGTTGATGGTTGCCACGGGCGAGAACGATTCGAGGGCCGTCCTCCCGGGCCCGATTCCCCTTTCGACCCAGGACGACGGCAACTACGCGGGTGCACGCGTGGGCTATCTCAATGGTCCCTTCAACGTGGCGATCGCCACCGGCAAGACCACCTATGCCACCGGTGACCTCCGCATGACGAACTTCGGCATCTCCTACGTCGTCGAATCCCTGATGAACCTGAAACTCATGGCCGAGTACTACGACGAGTCGCTGGGCTCGATCGATGGCGAGGGCGCGCTGCTGGGCCTGAACCTGCCGGTCGGTCCTGGCGAGATCAAGCTGTCGTACGCACGCTATGAGCGCGATGCCCTCGTCGGCCTGCAGAAGCCGACGTCGTCGAAGGTGGCGCTGGGCTATGTCCACAACCTGTCGAAGCGCAGCGCCATGTACGTCACGGTCGCGCGCATCTCGAACAGCAACGGCGCGGCGCAATCGCTGGGCGGTGTTCTCACGTCGCCGAACAGCGCGTCCACGGGAACCGAGTTCGGATTTCGCACCGCCTTCTAGCGTCGGCGCATTCTCCAGGGGATAGAAGCAATGCAAGCCAGAGCATTCCGTTGGTATGGCGTGATCACCTTGTTCGTGATCGTCGCCATCTCCTATGTCGACCGCATCAACATCGCTGTCCTGATCACCGATCCGGCGTTTCTCGAGCACATCGGAATCACCCGGGAGGATCGCGTGAGCCAGGGGCTCCTCGCGACTGCGTTCATGGTTGGCTATGGCGTGTCGGCATTCGTGCTGACGCCGTTCTGCGCTGCGCTGTTCGGGGTGCGAAGGAGCTTGATCCTCGGCCTCATCCTGTGGGGCGTCGTGACCTTCATCACACCGTGGTTCGAGGGCTACGGGATGCTGCTCGCGTCCCGTGTGCTGCTCGGCGTGTCCGAAGGTCCGTTGTTCTCGCTGGCTTCTTCCTACATCAAGGCGCACTTCGAGAGCCATGAGAACGGCAAGCCCAACTCCTTCGTCAACATGGGGACGGGCCTGGGCCTGGCGCTCGGCTATCCGCTCATCGGCTACATGCTCGTCCACTTCCATTGGGAGACATCGTTCTACGTGCTGGGTCTGATCAACGTTGCGCTCGGCATTCCGCTGGTGGTGGCCTTCGTGAAGATGCCGACCTCGTACTCCGGCATGAAGAAGCCGAAGTCCATCGGCGATGCGATGACGCACGTGGGGGACATCGTCAAGGGCGCGCTGCAAACGCGCTACCTGGTGCTGATCACGGTGCTGACCTCGGCGACGCTCGCCTATCTCTGGGGCAGCAGCAACTGGTTGCCAACCTATCTCAAGGAAGCTCGCGGCTTCTCGCTCAAGGAAATGGGCTGGCTGGCGTCCTTGCCGCAGTACGCGACCGTCGTGGCCGTGCTGCTGGGCGGCGTGATCATCGACAAGATCGAGCGGCAGCGCGTGCCTTTCATCTTCATGGTGGCCAGCGCTGGCGTGGCGCTGTCGGTGCTGCTGGCGATCTGCACGGCCGACCGCTATCTGGCCGCCTACGCGCTGATCGCGGCGAACTTTTGCTGGGGCCTGCAGAGCCCTGCGATTCCGAGCACGGTTCAGTACTGCTCGCGTCCGGAGCACGTCGCCAGCGCCTTCGGCGTCGTCAACGGCACCGGGAGCCTGGTCGCCGGCTTCATGCCGGCCTTGATGGGTGGCGTGATCAGCTTGATGTCGGGCGGCCATGGCGCTTCCGGCGGTGCGGCCTCGGGCTTCTTCTCAGGATTCGCTTTGCTCATCGGCACCCAGATGGTGGTGTTTGCCTGCGGTTTCCTGCTCTGGCTCCGCGAGCGCAAGCTGCAGGTGGCAGGCATCAGCGCAACGCCGGCCTGACACCCGCCGCGCATCACTTGATCAGATCCCGCAGCCAGCCCTTGCATTGATCGGCGCCTTCGAGGGGCCAATCGATGCTGACGGTCTTGTCGAGTTGGCGCACTTCGATGCGGATGAACCGTCCCGAGGCCGAGACGGTCGCGGGACGGCCGGTCCTGGCGCCGAGCAGGCGTGACCACCAGCCCGGTTCGGTCTCCGGCTCGCTGACCTGGATGGATGGCGAGGGCGCGACGGGCGTGCCCGCTGCGGGCATGCGTTTTCCACTGTCCGAAAGAATCGGCGCGTAAGCGGTGCCTGCCTCCGGCAGCGGCCCAGCGATGGCAGGCTTGGCGGGCGCGGCCGCGGGCCGGGATGCCATTGGCGCCGGTGCAGCAGCCAGTGCCTTGGTGGGGGAGGGTTCCACCCCGCCATCGATTCGTGCGGCGAGGTTGGTGCCGAACTCTTCCCACATCCGGTCGGCCTTGGTCTTCATCACGCTCAGGCCGAAGGTGCCCAGGCGGCCGAGCACGTCGACCTTGACCTTGATGCGCAACTCGGTGCCGCCTTCCGCGGTGGGCGTCAGGAAGATCTCGCTCTGCTGCTTCAGCGAACTGGCCACGGAGGCATCCTCGCCCGTGCCCTCGGCCCGCAGGTAGCTCGGTTCGCGTTGCTCTACGAGCGTGGTGCGCAACTTGAACTTGGCGCTCACGAAGGCGATCTTCACGTGCATGAGCGCCACGTACTCGACGTCGCTCACGACCTCGATGGACTGCATGCCGGGCACGCAGCCGCCCATCACTTGCGGATCGAGCAGCATGGCCCACACGCGCTGCGGCGGCGCCGCGACTGTCAATGTCTTTTCAATTTCCACGCATCTTCTCCGAGGCGGTCAGGATGGATTCGACGATCTGGGTGTAGCCGGTGCAGCGGCAGAGGTTGCCGTTGAGACCGTGGCGCACTTCATCGACCGTCGGGTCGGGGTTGTTCTTGAGCATGGCGCAAGAAGTCATGAGAAAGCCGGGCGTGCAGTAGCCGCACTGAAGGCCGCCGCACTGCATGAAGCTCTCCTGCAGCGGGTGGAGTTCGTCGCCTTGGCCGAGGCCTTCGACGGTGGTGATCTCGCGGCCTTGCACCTGCACGGCCAGCATCAGGCAGGACTTGACGACCTCGCCATCGACCAGCACCGAGCAGGCGCCGCAGATGCCGGTTTCGCAGCCGCGCTTGGTGCCTGTGAGGTGCAGGTCATCACGCAGGAAATCCGAGAGCAGGCGGCGCGCCGGCACGTCCACGCTTTGTGCTTCGCCGTTGACTGAACATTCGATACGGTGCTGGGTCATTGCCGGGTCCCTTCATTGATGTCGAGGCCGAACAGTTCGGCCACAGTGCGGCGCGCGACGATGCGCGCCATGTCGCGGCGGAAATCCGCCGAGCCGCGCGTATCCGACACCGGTTCGATGTCGGCGGCGACGATGTCGGCCACTTCGGCCGCGATATCGGCAGTGACGGTGCGGCCTTCGAGGAAGGCTTCGGCACGCCGTAGCCGCGTCGGGATGGGTGTCGATGCGCCAACGGCGATCCTTGCCTCGCGGCAGAGCGCGCCCTCGCGACGCGCGATCAACGCAACGCTCGCCAATGGCCGATGCTCGGCGGCCGTGCGCAGGAAGCGCGAGTACACGCCCGACGTGCCAGCTTGAAGCGGAGGCACGCGGATCTCGATCACCATCTCGTCGGGCTCCAGCGCCGTGACGTAGTAGTCGACGAGAAACTCTTCGATGCTCAACACGCGTTCGCCGCGGCTGCTGCCCAGCACGACCTGGGCGTCGAGCGCCATCAGGCAACCGGGCGGATCGGTGGACGGATCGGCGTAGCAGAGGTTGCCGCCGATCGTGCCCTGGTTGCGCACCTGCGGGTTCGCCACGCGCGAAGCCATGCTGGCGAGCACGGGGTAGTGCGCGCGCACGATGGGCGAGTTCGCCACGTCGGCATGGCGCGAAAGCGCACCGATGCGCAGGCCACGGCGCTCGTCGAAGTCGATGCCGCGCAGCGGCTGCAGATGCGCGAGGGACACGAGGTGCGTCGGCGTCAGCATGCGCTGGCGCATGCCGAGCATCAAGGCCGTGCCGCCGGCAATCGCGCGGCATTCATCACCCAGGTCCGCCAGCATCCGGCTGGCCTCGTCGATGGTGGTGGGTTCGAGATAGTCGAAATCACGCATGGCGTGTCTCCTCTTCCTTGCGCTCGCGCAGTGCGGCGAGGATCTTTTCGGGCGTGATCGGCAACTCGGTGATGCGCACGCCGATGGCGTCGTACACCGCGTTGGCAATCGCGGGTGCGCCGGGGAGGATGGCCGTTTCGCTCGCACCCTTGGCGCCATAGGGGCCGTTGGGGTCGTTCGATTCGACGAAGCCGCCGCGCAGCAGAGGCACGGCGTCGGCCGTCGCCATCGTGTAGTCGGCGAAGTTGCCGTTCATCAGCCGGCCGCCTTCCACCTGCATCTGTTCATAGAGCGTCCAGCCGAAAGCCTGCACCGTGGCGCCGTTGGTCTGGCCGTGGATCGCGATCGGATTCAGCGCCTTGCCGCAGTCGTCGGCCACATAGCTGTCGAGCACGGTGATCTGGCCGGTCTCGGTGTCGACTTCGACTTCGACGGCTTGCGCGGCGAAGGAATAGGCCGGCGCGATGTTGCCGTACACCTTGTCGTCGTGCATGACAGTCTGGGCGTCCCAGGTGCCGCTGACCTGGATGCCCTCGCCGCCGTGGGTCCAGATGTGCAGCTTGGCGAGTTCGGCGATGGTGGCGCGGCGTTCGGGCGCGTCGGCGACGAACACGGCGCCGCCGCCGATCTTCAGTTGCTCGGCCGGCACGTTCCATTGCTTCGATGCGAGCGCGAAGAGCTTGTCGCGTGCCATGCGTGCGGCGACGATGGCCGCATTGCCGGCGGCGATGGTCACGCGCGACGCGAGCGAGCCGATGGCGATGGGCGATGTGTCGGTGTCGGGTGGCACGACGTGCATGTGGGCCAGCGGCAGATCCAGTTCGTGCGCCACCACCTGGCTCAACATGGTCATCGCGCCCTGGCCCATGTCGCATTCGCCGCTCATGATGAACACGCGGCCGTCCTCGTTGATCTTCACGATCACCGTGGAGCCGTCCCAGTTGCCGATGGTGCGGTTGCCGCTGACGTGCATCGCTGCGGCCATGCCGACGCCGCGCCGCTTGACGCCGGGGGTCTTCGGCGAGGCGCGCTTGGCCTCCCAGCCGATGGCGTCGATGGCCTGGTCGATGCACTCCACCAGGCCGGTGCTGCCGATCTTCCATCCGTGGATCGAGACTTCGCCGACGCGGATCGCGTTGCGCTTGTGAATGAGCGCCGGGTCCAGCCCGAGCATCTCGCCCATCGTGTGGATGTGGCTGTTGAGCGCGAACTGCATCTGCGTGCCGCCGAAGCCGCGAAAGGCGCCGTGCGGCGGGTTGTTGGTGTAGACCAGCGTGGCGTGCGAACGGACGTTGGGGTTGCGGTGCATGTTGTCGCTGCGCATGGCGGTGACGTGCATCACCTCGGCCGAGAGCCCGCTGTAGGCGCCGCATTCGGCAATGATGCGAACGTCCTTCGCAACGATCAGTCCGTCGCGGTCCATGCCCAGCCTGAGCGTGATGCGCTCGGGCACGCTGGAGCTGGCCGCGAGGAAATCTTCCAGGCGGTTGTTGATCAGCCGCACCGGCTTGCCCGTCTTCACCGCCAGCAGACCGGCGATGAGGTTGTTGGCATCTTCCACCAGCTTCCCGCCGAAGCCGCCGCCGGTCGTCGCCTGGATCACCCGGATGCTGGAGATCGGACGCTCCAGTGCCGCCGCCAGTCGCAGCCGCGCCTGCGTGACCGATTGGGTCGAGGTCCAGACCACGAGGCGCCCGTCGGGATCGATGCTCGCCACCGTGCCCATCGGCTCCAGGTAGCCTGGGTACTGTGCGTGCGCGTAGTAGGTGGCCTCGTGCACCACGTGGGCCGAGGCGAAGCCGCTGTCGACGTCACCGCGCTCGAAGCGGATCTCGTGCGCGACGTTGTTGCGCTCCGGATGCACGCCCGGCGCCTCCTCGTCCATCGCCTCCTCGGGCGTGAGGATCGCCGGCAGTTCCTCGTACTCGACGCGGATCAGGTCCAGCGCGTCCCGCGCGATCTCTTCGGTCGTGGCCGCCACCGCAGCCACTTCCTCGCCTGCGAAGCGCACCACGCCCTCGGCAAGAATGCGCCGCTCCTTGTGATGCACCCCCCACATCGCGCGCGGCGCCTCCGCGCCCGTCAGCACCGCCTTCACCCCCGGCAGAGCCAGCGCTTCGGAGGTGTCGATCGACACGATGCGCGCATGTGGATAGGGACTCCGCAGCACCTTGCCATGCAACATGCCCGCGACCTTGATGTCGCCCGCATACATCGCACGCCCCAGCACCTTGGCCCGTGCCGTGACCTGGGGGATATCGGCCCCCAGCGTCGACGCGCTGGAGGTCGGAGGATTCGAAGAATGTCTCATCGTTGATTACCAAGAAGCCGGCCGCTTCCGTCCGCCAATGGCAAGCGAAGCGAAGCCCGTTCATGAAACACCGCGGATCCGGCTCAGCCGATCCGCCGGTGTTGCCCCCGGCAGGGGGTAGGCGGCGACACGAAGTGCGCAAGCCTGGGGGCGAGCCCTATTCCACGGTGATCCCGAGATCCTTGATGACCTTGCCCATGACTGTGTAGTCGCTGGCGTTGATCTTGCTGAGCACATCCGGCGCGCCGCCTGCGGGCAGGGCGCCAAAGACCGCCAGCTTCTCCGTTACTTCGGGCGACTTCAGGATCTCGTTGAGGTTCTCGTTCAACAATTTGACGACAGGCGCGGGTGTTCCCTTGGGCGCGAAGAACCCGTTCCAGGCACCCACCACCACGTCCTTGTAGCCCAGCTCGACCAGGGTCGGGACGTTCGGCGCCAGCTTGGAGCGCTGGGCATCACCGATCGCCAGCGGGATGAGGCGGCCGTTCTGCAGGTACTGGCGAACGGCGCCGAAGGTGACCCAGGCCGTGTCGACGTGGCCGGCAACCACATCGGTCACCGACGGGCCCACGCCGCGATAGGGGACATGCGTGATCTTCACGCCGGCCGCGCGGTTGAGCCATTCGCCGACGATGTGCATCGGCGAGCCGGCGCCGGGGCTGGCGTAGGTCACGGACTTGCCGGACTTGGCGGCGGCGATCAACTCCGGCAGCGTCTTGACACCGAGACCCGGATTGGCGACCAGCACCAGCGGCTGGGTGGCCGTGTTGATGATCGGCTCGAAGCCGTGCAGCACGTCGTAGCTGGCACTGGGCGACAACTTCATCACCAGCGGGGCCGTGGTGAAGGGATTGGGCGTGAACAGCAGCGTGTATCCGTCGGCAGGCGCGCGGCTCACGAAGTTGTTGCCCAGGGCGCCGCCGGCCCCGGGCTTGTTGTCGACGATCACCGTCTGCTTCAGCCGCTGCGAGAGCTTGTCGGCGAAGAGGCGCGCGATGGCGTCCGTGTCGCCTCCCGGCGGATACGAGACGATCATGCTGACGGTCTTGGACGGGTAGTCCGGCTCGGCGATGGCATGTCCGGCGGACATGGCGCATGCCGCCATCGTGGCCGCAAGAAGGACTTGGCGACGGGTCGAAAACATCACTGGCTCCTGGAAGGGCCATGCGGGACGCGGGAGCGATGCATGGCGGCTGGCAACTGAATGAACTTTGGCGATTCATTAGTAAAACAACGGTTTACTAACGAATACGTCATTGTGAAGTCATTGTTGATGCATCAACTTGCTGCAAATACCAATTGACGTGTTAAAAAATAGTGATCTACGTGATTGAAATGGCCTCGCGCGTTCGCATGAAACAATGCGGGGCAATGACAGACAAACGCATCACTTCTTCCCCCACGGTCGAGGCGGCCACGCCCTGGACCGAGCTCGACGAGGCAGGCACGACGCTGACGGTCGATGCCTTCATCACGACCATGATGAGCCAGGTGGGCAACGCGCTCCGGCGCACGATCACGCTGCCGTACGCGGATCAGTTCGGCTTGTCCGTATCGGAATGGCGCGTGCTGTCGCTCGTGGCGCACTCGGAGCGCCTGGCGTTCAGCGATCTGGTGAAGCAGTCCACTTCGGACAAGGCACTGGTCAGCCGCACGCTCAAACTGCTCGAAGCCCGGGGGCTGGTCGAGTTGCAGGCTGAAGGCAACACCCCGCGCAAGAAGGTCTACTGCGCGGTGACAGCGGCAGGAAAGGCGCTGCACGCAGAGGCGATCCCGATCGCCCGCCGGCGCCAAGCCGCGGCAATCCGTGTGATGACACCCGACGAGCGGGATGCGATGTATCGCGCGCTGCTCAAGCTGCGCGAGTACTGCAGGGCAGCAGAAGAAGCGCGCGACGAGGATTCGCCCGACGCCTCCGCCCTGGATATCTGAAGATTCAGTTCTTGTAGCTGGGGTCGACGCGGTCGAGCTTGCGAATGAGCGAAGGCCAGACGAAGACGCCGCCCAGTCCACCCGTCTGCACCTTCATCGCATGGCCCACGCCTTCGACGATGCGCGGGTCGACCTGCGTCAGCTCACCGCCGCCGGCTTGCGCGGCGATCTGGATCTGGCAGGTGTTCTCGAAGGTGTACATGCTCAGGAAGGCGTCGGCGATGGTCTTGCCCACGGTGAGCAGACCGTGGTTGCGCAGCATGAGGTAGTTGGCGTTGCCCATGTCGGCCTGCAGACGCGGCTTCTCGTCGTCGCGGAAGGCCACGCCCTCGTAGTCGTGATAGGCGAGCGACGCCAGCACGAAGGTCGATTGCTGGCTGATCGGCAGCACGCCGTTCGTTTGCGCGCTCACCGCGATGCCGGCGCGCGTGTGGGTGTGCAGCACGCACTGAATGTCTTCACGCGCGGCATGGATCGCGCTGTGGATCACGAAGCCCGCCGGGTTCACGGGGTAGGGCGAATCGATCACCTTGTTGCAGTCCTTGTCGACCTTGATCAGGCTCGACGCGGTGATCTCGTCGAACATGAGGCCGTAAGGATTGATCAGGAAATGATGCTCCGGTCCCGGCACGCGCGCGCTGATGTGCGTGAAGACGAGGTCGCTCCAGCCGTACAGCGCAACCAGTCGGTAGCAGGCCGCGAGGTCGACGCGCAACTGCCATTCTTCGGCGCTGACGAGTTTCTGGACTTCACTTTGGGAGGTGGCGTTCATCGAGGGTCTCCTGGGATGGATGAGGTGCTTGTCAGGCCGCGGCCGTTTCGGATTTCAGCGCGGACTTGTAGATGCTCTGGCGGGGTTGTGCCATCACACGCCGCAGCATCGGCTCGAATTCGCTGATCGGCAAGGTCTCGGCGTTCGCATCGAAGGCCGGGTTGTCATAGAGCTCGCAGAACTCAGCGGTGCGCTCGAAGCTCGGGTGGCTGCGGAAGTTCTCGCGCAGGTCACGGTCGAGGCCGATGTGATGGAAGAAGTAGTGCCCCTGGAAGATGCCGTGGTGCTGCACCATCCAGTGGTTCTCCTCGGCCACGAAGGGCTTGAGGATCGCGGCGGCGATGTCGGGATGGTTGAAGGTGCCGAGTGTGTCGCCGATGTCGTGCAGCAGCGCGCACACCACGTACTCCTCGTCGCGGCCGTCGCGCAGTGCGCGCGTGGCGGTCTGCAGCGAATGCGTGTAGCGGTCGATCGGAAAGCCGCCGTAGTCGCCTTCGAGGATCTGCAGGTGCTTGATCACGCGCTCGGGCAGGCCGGTCGCGAACTGCATGAACTCGCCGCCGATCAGTTGCCAGTCTTCACGGGTGCTGTCCTGCATGCGGACGAATTTCGCTCTTGCATTCATCGTGGTGTTCTCCTTGGTGTGCGGCCCACTGTAGACCTGCGGTTGACGCTCAACTGTCAAGAATTTGACAATGGAGCGCTCTCGTTAACCCCCGGAATTGCCCTCCATGCCCAGACCTCGCCTGTCCGCCGCGCACCGCGTCGCCGTGGAGACCAATCCGTGGTTCGCCTCCATGCCCCGCGCCCAGCGGGAAGGTCTTCTCGGCGCGGCCGAACTGATCCACCTGCGGCGCGGTGCGATGGTGTTCAGGCAGGGCGATCCGGTGCACGTGGCGGGCGCGGCCTTTTTCCGTCTGGCCGCGGGGACGATCAAGATTTCGACATTGCGGCAGGACGGCCGCGAAGCCATCCTCGCCGTGCTGGAGCCCGGCAACTGGTTCGGCGAGATCAGCCTGATCGACGGCTCGCCGCGCACCCACGATGCGACGGCGCTGTCCGCGCTGGACCTGCTGGCCGTTCCCTTCGAGGCCTTCGCGCACCAGATGGAGGGAGCAGCCTTTGCACGCGCGATCGCCGCCTTGCTGGCGGCGCGCGTGCGCGGCCTCTACGGACTGATGGAGGACGCCACGCTGCGCGGCTTGCGCGCCCGCGTCGCGCGTCGGCTGCTCGCGCTGGCGCGGGGCGATGCGACGCAATCGCCCGACCCGCGCCGCAGCGTGGCGCTGCCTCAGGAGGCGCTGGCGATGATGCTCGGCGTGACGCGGCAGACCTTGTCGAAGGAACTCAACGCCCTGGCGCACGAAGGCGTGATCGCGCTGGGCTATGGGCGGATCGAGTTGCTCTCCCTCGATGCGCTGCAACAGTTGGGCAGCGCCGGGTAGGGCCTCAGCGAAGCACGCGTCCGTCCTTGGTGATGCTGATGAGGTCGATGGTCCGCCCGGGATCGCGCAGGCCCGGCCGCAGGTTGATGCGGAAGCCGCCCACGTCGTAGTCCGTCATGCCTGCCATGACGCGCTGAATCGCGGCCGGCGTGAACCCGCGGCCCGCCCGGCGCACCGCTTCGCCCGCCGCCTTGGTGGCGATGAAGCCTTCGAGGCCTTCATACGACGGCGTCTGGTCGGAGTTGTCGACGGCGGCGAGGTATTCCTTGACGATCGGGATCGCCGAGGAGCGCGGCGAGGGCACCACCTGCGAGATCACGATGCCGCCGATGTCCTTGCCGAGTGCCGTGTAGAGCGGATCGATGCCCACGATCGAGAACGCCATGAAGGCTCCGGCATAGCCGCGCTTGCGCAGCTTGCGGATCACGTTGGCCGTGGTGCCCGAGAGCGATACCAGAACGATGACCTGCGGCGATTGCTTCTGCACCTCGGCGAGCGCCGCATCCACCTTGTCGCCAGACGCGGGCACCAGCGCGGTTGCGACCAGTGGCGCGAGCTTGAGATCAGCCGCCGCCTGCTGCACTGCCGCGAGCCCGGCGCGACCCATGGCGTCGTCGTCGCCGATCAAGGCGATGCGCGTCTGTCCGACGGTGGCGCACTGGCGGACGATCTTGAAGGCCTCGTCGGCCATGCTGGGCCGGACGTGGAACACGTTAGGGTGGCCCGCTGCACGCAGGTTGTCCGCAGCCGCGAAGGGGGCGAACAGCACCGAGCCCTGCTGCGCTGCTGCGGCCGCGCCGGCTTCGCTGCTGGCGGTTCCGACAAAGCCGAAGAGCATGTCCGCCTTGTCGGTGGTGAGAAGGGTGCGGGCGTTCGTGGCCGCGCGCGCGGCGTCATATCCATCGTCGAGCTGCAGCAGCTTCAGCTGGATGCCGCCGCCGGCGCCGCTTTCGTTGAATTCGGTCGCATAAAGCCGGCAACCCGCGGCGAACGCCAGGCCGATCTCGCTGGCCGCACCGGTCAACGGGACCGATTGGCCCAGGACCACGGTGCGCGCGGCGGAGGCCGTGGCGCGCGTCGTCGTCTGGGCGTGGCTCGTCCGGCCCGCATACAGCCCTCCACCGAGGAACAGTGCGGCGCCGGTCTTGCCGAGCCAGGCCCTGCGTGACAGGTTCATCAGACACCTTTCGTTGTAATTGACAAAAAAATGTAGCAACTTCGATGCCGTAAATGAAGGCAGTAAGTCACGGCCGGTCGTTCTCTGTCGGGCTTGTGGCACCAGAGCTGGGCCGCAATGGCCTTGCATTTGTAAACTTTTGTATTTCGACTGTGGCTTATTGCACAGTGAAAAAGTGCCATCCACTGTCACCATTCCCGCTGGACCGGAATCCATCCGGCTGGATGAAATGAAGCAAAAGTCACTCGATATCGCATTGCTGGAAAACGCGCTGGCCGCCATTGAAAAGGTGCTCGCCCACGCCGACAGCGAACTCCAAGGCGCCCCGTATCTCGGGCCCACCGCCAACGTTCCCCTCGAAGCCCTGGGCGGTGATCCGCAGAGCCAAGAACAGCGCCTGCGCACCAGCGCCGCGCAGTCCGCCATCAACATCTGCCTCAGCTCCGCGGCCGCGCTGGTCGACGTCAGCCAGGCTCTGATGGGCACTCCCAAGGATCGGTCGCGACAGGATCTCGAGCGCGAGTGGCAGGCGCTGATCACCCACACCAAGATCGCGAGCCGTTCTGCCTACCGTGCCGCGCTCATCATGGCGGCGCAGAAGAACCTGGTCGCGGCGCAAGGCCTTGCAGCCGACGAAGCGGAAGACCTTTCCATCCTCACGCACTGACCGCCAGCCCACATGAAGGTGAGATGCCCGATTTGCGACACCGAGAACCGCGGTATCGCCAAGTTCTGCATCGGGTGCGTGAACCCGTTGCCGACGGCTCTTGCGGCGCTGGGATCTGCACGGACGGACTTTTCACCACCGCCTGAGTCGTCCCGGCGGCCGAAGGCAGGACCCGCGTTGGCTCCGGTTCATGAGCCGAACCGGGGCGCGTGGTTCACGATTGGGGGGCTGGTCGTTGCACTGACCGTGGGTTCCGCAGCGGGGTGGCTGCTCTCGGGCCCCGGCGCGGTGTACAAGGCCGAGCCGGTGGCGGCCTCATCGCCGCCCCTGCATGCTCCCGCGCCGCCCGCTCAGAAGGACAGGGTCGCAAAGCCTGTCGCAGCGGCCCGACCCATGCCACGTGAATTCGTCGAACCCGGCGCAGCCTGCGCGGGCCTGAACTTCTTCGCCGCAGCGCGGTGCATGGCCGCTCAATGCCTGAAGCCGGCCTTCAAGCCGCACGCACAGTGCGAGGCCGTGCGCAGGCAGCAGCGGCTCGAAGCGGAAAAGCGCAATCCGATCCTGGCGAACTGAGCTCGATGCTCAGACGCGTTCGAACACCACGTCCCACACGCCGTGGCCGAGTTTGAGACCGCGGTTCTCGAACTTGGTGAGCGGGCGATAAGCCGGCTTGGGCGCATAGGCCTCGGCCGTGTTGCGCAGCAGCGGCTCTTGCGAAAGCACTTCGAGCATCTGTTCGGCGTAGGGTTGCCAGTCGGTGGCGCAATGCAAGTAGCCGCCGGGCGCCAGTCGTTCCGCCAGCTTGCGAACGAAGGGTGACTGGATCAGCCGGCGCTTGTTGTGCCGCGTCTTGTGCCACGGGTCCGGAAAGAACACGTGCACGCCGGCCAGCGTCGCAGGCTGCAGCATGTGGTCCAGCACATCGACGGCGTCATGCGCGCAGATGCGGATGTTTTGCAGGTTCTGCTCGCCGATGCGCTTGAGCAGCGCGCCGACGCCGGGCTCGTGCACTTCGCAGCAGAGGAAGTTCTTTTCCGGCATCAGTGCGGCGATGTGCGCTGTGGCCTCGCCCATGCCGAAACCGATCTCCAGGATGGTGGGCGCATTGCGGCCGAAGGTCGCTTCGAAGTGGAGCGGCGCGGCGCGGTAGGGCAGCAGGAACTGCGGCCCGAATTGCTCATAGGCCCGGGCCTGGCCCTCGGTCGTGCGGCCGCCGCGCTTGACGAAGCTTTTCAGGCGGCGATGGAGCGGATGCGCCTCGCCAGTGGGTTTGTCGCCGGCGGGCATGTCGTCCGGCGGATCGCGGGGGAGGTCGGTAGTGGGGCTGGTCATCACGGCCGCGGATTGTAGAGTTCGCGCCACTGAGGCACCCAGGTCGCGAGCGCTTCGGCGGTCGATGAGGTTCCCGCGGCGGTCAAACCCAGCACCTGCGCCGCCGAGTTCAGGGCGGCCAGCGCATCCGCCGATGTGGCGGTCGTCAGCGGTGTTGCGCCGTTCTGCTTGGAGAGCTTGTCGCCATCGGCGCCCCGCACCAGGGGTGTGTGCAGGTAGCTCGGCGTGGGTACGCGAAGCGCTTGCTGAAGGAGGATCTGGCGCGCAGTGTTGTCCGCCAGGTCTTCGCCACGCACGACGTCGGTCACGCCCTGATCGGCGTCATCGACCACGACCGCGAGTTGATAGGCCCAGGGGCCGTCGGCGCGCTTGAGCACGAAGTCGCCGACCTCGTTCGTCACGTTCTGCGCCTGGCTGCCGAGGCGGCGGTCGGCCCAGTGCAGGCCGGTCGATTTCCTGTCGGCCTCGAACTTGGCGACGGCAAAGCGCCATGCACGCGCCGGCTTTCCGTGCAGTCCGTCGCGGCAGGTGCCCGGGTAGATGCGCTCGCCGTGGCGCGCATGCACGATGCCGCTGCGCGCGAGCGCCTCGTCGATGTCCTTGCGCGAACAGCCGCAGGGGTAGGCCAACTGCGCGGCCTTGAGCTTGTCGAGCGCCCGTTCGTAGGGCCCGGTGCGCCGGGTCTGCCAGACGGGCGTATCGTCAGGCGTCAATCCGCACGCGGCGAGCTGCCGGAGAATTTCCTCTCCCATGCCAGGCAGGCAGCGCTCGGTATCGGCATCCTCGATCCGCACCAGCCAACGGGCCTGCGGACCCGTCGCTCGCACATCCAGCCAACTGGCGAGCGCGGCCACCAATGACCCGGCGTGCAGCGGCCCGGTGGGCGAGGGTGCGAACCGGCCGATCCGAAGCATCACCGCGGGAGGGGCGTCAAGCTACCTTGAGCGCCAGGGTGAGACCCGACAGGAAAGCATCCTCGACCCGGTGCCCCGTGCACCAGTCGCCAGCGACGCCGATGCGTGCCTTGGCGTCCCACAGATGCGGCTTGCCGACGGGTATTTGCGTCTGTGCCTCCGCCCAGCAGCGTGCCTGTGCGTGCGAAGGTTCGGCGCGGATGCCGGTGATCTCGGCGAAGGCGCGCAGGAGCTTGGCTTCGACTCTCGGCGCATCGTCGCGCAGATGTTCCTGCGACCAGGCTGCGCTGGCCTGCAGGGTCCAGCGCTCGATGCGGTCGCGGCCGGGCTTGGACGATTCGCGGGCGAGCCATGCCACGCGGTGGTGCGTGCTGCGCGCGGCATTCCACTGCGGGCCCAGGTGCGACATGGTCGGCTGGTTGGCCTGGGGGAAGGCGATCATCAAGGTCCAGCACGGAGCGATGCGCACCGCTTCGATCTTCTGGCTGATCTCCTGCGAATGCTTGCCGTTGTCCAGCAGGGCGCGCGTACGGGACGGCGGCACTGCCAGCAGCACCGTGTCGAAACCTGAATAGACATGCGTCGAATCGTCGACGCCCGCGGTGCGCAACTGCCAGCGCTTGGCGTCGAGTGCGTCGCGTTCGATGTGGGTCACTTGCGTTTGCGTGACGAGCGAATCGCCCAGCGGCACCGACCAATTCGCGACCAGCGCATCCATGCCGGGCTGCGCGACCCAATGCGGTTCGAGCGCGGGCAGGGCGGCTTCGGCGACGCGGCCGTGCGCGTCGAGCACGCGCACGAGGTTCGCGCTCCAGGGCTTGCACACCTTGGGCGCGGTTTCGAGCGCGCGCGCAAAGCGGGGGTCGCGGACGGTGAAGTACTGGGCGCCGCTGTCGAACCGGCCGAAGGGCGTCGATTCGCTCGCCATGCGGCCGCCCGCGCCGACTTCGCGCTCGAACACGGTGACGCGGTGCCCCGCCTGAAGCAGCGTGCGGGCGCATGCCACACCGGCGATGCCCGCGCCGATGACGGCGAAATGGCGCGATGCGGTGGATCGGTGACGGTCGGCGACAGGTCGAATGGTCATGGCAGTCTCATGTTGGTGTGGCAGTCGAAGCACTCTAACCGGGTTGGCGGCCTCATCGGCCGGCGCCGCCTGGTCATCTTCCGCGGTGGCGCTCCAGGAGGGCGCGACGCGTACCTTCGTGTTCGAACTGCTCCAGCCACCATTGCATTCCCCGGCCTGGCTGGCCGGCTGTGCGAACGCGCCACGCGCAATGCATGGTGGCGACGGGCGGAACGCGCTCGGTGCGTCGTTCGACCAGGTGACCCGCTTCGATGTACGGGCGCGCCATCGGCTCCGGCAGGAAACCGCCGCCCAACCCGTGAAGCTGCGCCGCCAGCTTGGCCTGCATGGTCGGCACGGTCAGCACATCCTGGCCGCCCACCAGATTGACGGTCATGCTCGGGCCCGCGCGCGATGAATCGGCGGCGGCCACGGCACGGTACTGGCGCAGCACTTCGTCGCTCAGCGGTTCCTCCATCCGTGCCAGCGGATGGTGCGGGGCGACGGCGTAGACGAAGGCCAGTTCCCCCAGCGGACGGCTGCGGATGCCCGTCGCGGTGAAGGCCAGGCTGGCTGCGTCGAGCACCGCACCGACCGCGAGGTCGGCCTCGCCGGAGGTCAGCGCCTCGATGGTGCCCAGCAGCGTTTCGTCGCGCAGCTTGAGGCGTGTCGGCGGCTCGAGCGCGTAGAAGGAGTTCACGAGATCGAGCAGCGGGTCGCGCGCGATGACGCTGTCGACCGCGATCGTGAGCATCGGCTCCCAGCCCGTGGCCACGCGCTTGACGCGGTTGGCCACCGAATCGATTTCGCCCAGCAGCCGCGAGGCCTCGCGCAACAGTTCCTGGCCGGCCTCCGTCACGCGTGCCTGCCGGCCGCTGCGGTCGAACAGCAGCACGTCCAGCGCGTCCTCGATCAGCCGCACTCGGTAGCTCAATGCGCTCGGCACCACGTTCAGCGCCCGGGCCGCGGCGGCAAAGCTGCCGGTGCTCGCCACGGTCTGCAGCATCGACAGCGCATCGGGTGTCAGGACATCGCGAGCAGTGGGCATGGTGGCCGATTGATCAAAAAAATTGAATGATGCCATCAAACGGCATTGCTTTTGCCCCAGGTCTGCCGCCCTAAAGTTCCATACATCCGCTGCGCACAGGGCGCGGCATTCGAAGAGCCCTCTAGGCGAGGGCAGGAGTTCAACGATGTTGCAAGTCCGCAAATCCCAGGAACGCGGTTATGCCGATCACGGCTGGCTGCGCTCCTTCCACAGCTTCTCCTTTGCGGGGTACTACGACCCGGCCCACATGGGTTTCGGCAATCTGCGCGTGATCAACGAAGATCGCGTCGCCGCGGGCGCCGGCTTCGGCACCCACGGCCACAAGGACATGGAAATCATCAGCTACGTGCTGTCCGGGGAGCTCGCTCACAAGGACAGCATGGGCAATGTCGAATCCATTCCTCCGGGCGACGTGCAGCGCATGAGCGCGGGCCGTGGCGTGATGCACAGCGAGTTCAACCACAAGGCCGACGAGACCACGCACTTCCTGCAGATCTGGATCGAGCCGAACGTGCGCGGCATCGCTCCGGGCTATGAGCAGAAGACGTTCCCCGAAGCCGAGAAGCGCGGCAAGCTGCGGCTGGTCGCATCGCCCGACGGCGCGGACGGCTCGGTGCTCGTGCATGCCGACGCGCGCCTCTTCGCAGGGCTGCTCGATGGCGACGAGAAGGCCAGCCTGACGCTCGACCCGAAGCGCAAGAGCTACGTGCACCTGGTGCGCGGCGAGCTCGAGGCCAATGGCACGAAGCTCGCTACCGGCGATGCGGCCTTGCTCGAAGGCGAATCGCAACTGACGCTCGGCGCCGGCAAGAATGCCGAAGTGCTCGTGTTCGACCTCGCGGCCTGAAGCCGCGCAACCTATTTTTTCAACCCAGGAGTAAATCCCATGTCCACCACCACCGCAAACTACGCCGCTCCGGCAACCGCAGGCGCTGCGCAAGACACGCTGGCACTCATTGGTCGCGTACTGATCGCGTTGCTCTTCGTGCCCGCCGGCTTCGGCAAGATCAGCGGGTTCGCTGGCGTCGTCGGATACATCGGCGCAGTCGGCCTGCCGCTGCCGGCGCTCGGCGCGGTCATCGCGATCGCCGTCGAACTCGGACTCGGCCTGTTGCTTCTCGTCGGCTACAAGACGCGCATCGTGTCCATCATCCTGGCCGTGTTCACGGTTGCGACGGCTGTGTTCTTCCACAACTACTGGGCCATGCCTGCCGACAAGGCGTACGTCAACCAGCTGATGTTCTTCAAGAACATTGCGATCGCCGGTGGCCTGCTCGCGATTGCCGCTCTCGGCGCTGGTCGGTTCAGCCTGGACCGGAGATAACCCCCAGGCTTGCCCACTTCGTGTGGCCGCCCACCCCCTTTCAGGGGGCAACGCCTGCGGACCGGCCAAGCTGGTCCGTGGCGTTTCTGGCTTGAGACGCCGTAGGATGCGGCGATTCATTGACTAGGAAGTATCGATGGCTGACATCGTTGTCGTTTTTCATTCGGGCTACGGGCACACCCAGCGCGTTGCCCAGGCGGTGGCCGAAGGGGCCGGCGCGCATCTGCTGGCGATCGATGCCGACGGCAATCTGCCGGCGCACGGCTGGGAAATGCTCGCCGGCGCCGACGCGATCATCTTCGGCTCGCCCACCTACATGGGCGGAGCGAGCTGGCAGTTCAAGAAATTCGCGGACGCATCGTCCAAGGTCTGGTTCAAGCAGGGCTGGAAGGACAAGCTCTTCGCCGGCTTCAGCAACAGCGCCGCCATGAACGGTGACAAGGACGCGACGCTCACTTATCTCTGGCACCTCGCCATGCAGCACGGCGGCCTCTGGGTCAGCCTCGGGATCATGCCGAGCAACGACAAGGCGGCGAAGCGCGATTCGATCAACTACGTCGGCGGCTACAACGGCCTGCTGACCACCTCGCCTACCGATGCGAGCCCGGCCGAGATGGCGCGTGGTGACCTCGACACCGCGCGCGCGTTCGGCGAGCGTGTAGCTGAGGTGGCAACATCACGCACCCCGAATCACTGAATCGTCCCACGGAGTACCACGATGACCGCACCACTGCTGCTGCAACCGCATGACAAGGACTTAGGTGGGGGCTTCAAGGTCCGGCGCCTGCTGCCGGCGGCGAAGCGGCGTTCTGTGGGGCCCTTCGTGTTCTTCGACCACTTCGGGCCGGCGACCGAGCAGCCCGGCTCGGAGCATGACGTGCGGCCTCATCCGCACATCGGCCTCGCGACCGTGACCTATCTTTTCGAGGGCGCGATGATGCATCGCGACAGCCTCGGCAGCGTGCAGGAAATCCGTCCCGGCGCGATCAACTGGATGACCGCCGGGCGCGGCATCGTGCACTCCGAGCGCAAGCCAGAGCGCTTGCTCGATGCGACCTACGTCAACCACGGTCTGCAGCTCTGGGCCGCCTTGCCGCAGGCGCACGAGGAGGTCGAACCCAGCTTTGCGCACACGGCCGCGGCGGACATCCCGTCGCTCGACCTGCAAGGTGTGCAGGTCCGCGTGCTCGTGGGCGAGGCTTTTGGGGTGCGCTCGCCCGTGGCAACCTTCTCGAAGACGATCTATCTGGATCTGGCCTTGCCGGCAGGCGCTCGTTTCGAATTGCCGGCGCTGGCGCCGGAACTGGCGATCTATCCCGTCGACGGCGAGGCATCGCTCGACGGCGAGCCGGTTGCGCAACACACCATGGCGATGCTGCCTGACGGCGAGGGCGGTGTGCTGACTGCGCAAGCGGCTGTCCGCGTCGTCGTGATCGGCGGCGAGCCACTCGACGGCCCGCGCTTCATCACCTGGAACTTCGTTTCGAGCCGGCGCGATCGCATCCTCGAAGCCGGCGCCGACTGGTCCGCTCAACGCATGGGCCACGTGCCCGGCGAGACCGAATTCATCCCGCTGCCCGGCCATCCCTTCCAGGTGCAGGCGCCCGCGGATTCCGGCACGACGCCGGTCTGAAATTCAACGCTTGATCGAGATGTCCGGGTCCTCGGCGGCCCGGGCGCTCACGCCACTCGCGCGCGCCCTCAGGTCCGGCGACAGCGATTCGCGGCCGTCAAAGACGAAGCACTCGCCCTGGTAGTGCGAGCCGCCCACTTCCTCGAAATACTTGAGGATGCCGCCTTCGAGCTGCAGCACATCAGCCACGCCGACTTCCCGCATCAGGATCGCGGCCTTCTCGCATCGGATGCCGCCGGTGCAGAAGCTGACCACGGTCTTGCCCGCGAGATCGTCGCGGTGTTTCTGCAGAGCTTTGGGGAATTCGGTGAACTTGTGGATGCGCCAGTCGATGGCGCCTTCGAAAGTGCCGTAGTCGACCTCGAAGGCATTTCGAGTGTCGAGCAGCGCGACCGGCTTGCCGGCATCATCGTGCCCCTGGTCGAGCCAGCGCTTGAGCGTCGGCGCGTCCACGCCGGGCGCGCGCCCGGCGGCGGGTTGGATGGCGGGATGATCCATGCGGATGATCTCGCGCTTGAGTTTCACGAGCATGCGGCGGAAGGGCTGCGAGGCAGACCAGCTTTCCTTCGCTTCCAGATCGTCGAAGCGCGCATCCGCACGCAGCGTCGCCAGAAACGCGCGCACGGAATCCACCGTGCCCGCCAGGAATAGGTTGATGCCTTCCGGCGCAATCAGGATCGTGCCCTTGAGCGCGAGCGCATGGGTCTGCGCACGAAGCGCTTCACGCAGTTCGGCGGCGTCGTCGATCGGGACGAACTTGTAGGCCGCGATATTCAGAATCTCTTGCACGGGGCGGGATTGTAGGTGGGGCGCGCAAGCTAGGGAGAGCGAGATCACATCGTGGAGGTCGCGCTTTCTACAATGAGCAGATGTTCGTTCACCTGCGCCTGCACACCGAGTTTTCCGTCGTCGACGGCACCAACCGCATCGATGAAGTCGTCAAGGCTGCCGCGGCCGACGGCCAGCCTTCGCTGGCGATCACCGACCTCAACAATCTCTTCGGCGCCGTCAAGTTCTACAAGGAAGCGCGCGGCAAAGGCGTCAAGCCGGTGCTGGGCGCCGAGGTCTTCGTCGAGGGGCTGAGTGCCGAGCCGGGCGCGCTGACGCGCATCGTCCTGCTGGTGCAGAACAAGGAAGGCTATCTCCATCTTTCCGAACTGCTCGCGCGCGCCTGGACGCAGAACGTCGGCCGTGGGCAGGCCCAGGCCGCCTGCAAGCTGGCGTGGCTGGAAGAACTCCAGGGCGGGCTGATCGCGTTGTCGGGCGCGCAGGCCGGGCCGCTCGGCGCGCCGTTGCTGCAAGGCCAGGCCGAGCGTGCTGCCGAGATCGCGCTTCAGTTGGCGGGGCTTTTTCCGCACCGCTTCTACATCGAACTGCAACGCGCCGGGCGCCCTGAAGACGAGCCCCACGTGGTGGCAGCTGTGCAGTTGGCCGCGCGGCTCAGGCTGCCGGTGGTCGCGACGCATCCGGTGCAGTTCGCCACCGCCGACGACTACGAGGCGCACGAGGCTCGCGTCTGCATCTCCGAAGGCGAAATTCTGGGCAACCCGCGCCGCATCCGTAAGTTCACGCGCGAGCAGTACTTCAAGTCATCCGCCGAGATGACCCGGCTGTTCGCCGACGTGCCGAGCGCGATCGCCAACACGGTCGAGATCGCCAAGCGCTGCAACCTCACGCTGGTGCTCGGCAAGCCGCAGCTGCCGAACTTCCCGACGCCCAACAACATGCCGATCGCGGAGTATTTCCGGGTCGCTTCCTTCGAGGGTCTGGAAGAGCGTCTCGCGCACTTGTATCCCGACGTGGCCAGGCGCGACGCCGAACGCCCGCGCTACGTGGAGCGCCTGGAGTTCGAGATCAACACCATCCTCAAGATGGGGTTCCCGGGCTACTTCCTGATCGTGGGCGACTTCATCAACTGGGCCAAGAAAAACGGCTGCCCCGTGGGGCCGGGCCGGGGCTCGGGCGCGGGCTCGCTGGTGGCGTATGCGCTCAAGATCACCGACCTCGATCCGCTCGAATACAAGCTGCTGTTCGAACGTTTCCTGAACCCCGAGCGCGTCTCGATGCCCGACTTCGACATCGACTTCTGCCAGGGCAACCGGGACCGGGTGATCGACTACGTCAAGGACAAGTACGGCCGCGATGCCGTGAGCCAGATCGCGACCTTCGGAACGATGGCCGCGCGCGCCGCCATCCGCGACGTGGGCCGGGTGCTCGACATGAGCTACATGTTCTGCGACGGCATCAGCAAGCTGATTCCGAACAAGCCCGGCCAGCCGGTGACGATCCAGTATCCGCCGTCGCCCAAGCCCGAGAACGACAAGAACAACTACGCCATCGAGATGGAGCCGCAGCTCGCGGCCCGCATCGAGAAGGAGGAAGAAGTCCGCATGCTGGTCGAGCTCGCACAGAAGCTCGAAGGCATGACGCGCAACATCGGCATGCACGCCGGAGGCGTGCTGATCGCGCCGGGCAAGCTCACCGACTTCTGTCCGCTCTACCAGCAGCCGGGCAGCGACTCGGCCGTGAGCCAGTACGACAAGGACGACGTCGAGGCCGTCGGCCTGGTGAAGTTCGACTTCCTGGGCCTGGCGACGCTCACGATCCTCGAGATCGCGAAGGAGTTCATCGTCCAGCGCCACAAGGGGCAGGAGAACTTCGCCTACGAGAACATCCGGCTCGACGACGTGCCGACCTACAAGCTGTTTTCCGAGGGCAAGACCGAGGCCGTGTTCCAGTTCGAATCGCGCGGCATGCAGGGCATGCTGAAGGACGCGCGTCCGACGCGGCTGGAAGACCTGATCGCGCTGAACGCGCTGTACCGTCCGGGTCCGATGGACCTGATCCCCAGCTTCGTCGCGCGCAAGCACGGTCGCGAGACGGTGGAGTATCCGCACCCGCTGGTGGCCGACATGCTTTCCGAGACCTACGGAATCATGGTCTACCAGGAGCAGGTGATGCAGACCGCGCAGATCCTGGGCGGCTACTCGCTCGGCGGCGCCGACTTGCTGCGTCGCGCGATGGGCAAGAAGAAGGCCGAGGAGATGGCCGAGCACCGCGAGATCTTCCGCAAGGGTGCCGCCAAGAACGACATCGACCAGAAGAAGGCCGACGAGATCTTCGACTTGATGGAGAAGTTCGCGGGCTACGGCTTCAACAAGTCGCACGCGGCCGCTTACTCGCTGCTGGCCTATCACACGGGCTGGCTCAAGGTGCACTTCACGGCCGAGTTCTTCTGCGCGAACATGACCGTGGAAATGGACGACACCGACAAGCTCAAGGTGCTGTTCGAGGATGCACAGAAGAACTTCGGCATGACTTTCGAGCCGCCGGACGTGAACCGCGGCAACTATCGCTTCGAGCCGGTCAACGACAAGGTCATCCGCTACGGGCTGGGCGCGGTGAAGGGCACCGGGCAGCTTGCCGTCGAGGCGATCGTCCGGGCGCGCGAAGCAGGCGGTCCGTTCAAGAGTCTGTTCGACTTCTGCGTGCGCGTGGACCGGCAGCGCATCAACAAGCGCACGGTCGAAGCGTTGATCAAGGCCGGCGCCTTCGATTCGCTCCAGCAGAACCGCGCGTCGCTGATCGCCTCAGTCGATCGAGCCTACGAATTCGCCGTCGCGACCGAAGCCAATGCCGCGCAGGTCGACATCTTCGGCGACAGCGAGCACGGCTCCGCCACACAGGAACCCGAACTGGTCGACGCTACGCCCTGGGGCGTGAAGGAGCGCCTGACCTACGAGAAGACGGCGGTCGGTTTCTATCTGTCCGGACACCTCTTCGACGAAGTCGCGCACGAGGTGCGGCGCTTCTGCAAGCGCGAGATCGACGACCTGATGGACACCCGCGACCAGCAGGTCATCGCCGGCATCGTGAGCGACTTTCGCGTGATCAACGGCCAGCGCGGCCGGCTCGCCATCTTCAAGCTCGACGACAAGTCGGGCGCGATCGATGCGACGGCCGACGAGGCGCTCTTCAACGCCAACCGCAACGTGCTCAAGGACGACGAGCTGGTGATCGTGAGCGGACGCCTGCAGCCCGGCCGTGGAGGCTTCGAGGCGCGCTTCCAGGTCCAGCAGGTGTGGGATCTGGCGACGGCGCGCTGCCGCTTCGGCAAGTTCCTGCGCGTGGCGGTCAACGGCAAGGCGCCGGACATCGCCCGGATGGTGAAGGACTTTCCGCCGCGCACCGAGCAGAGCGAGCACGGCGAGTTGCAGCAGGGGCTGGGTGTGCGTCTCTCGATCGCGCGCGGCGGCGCGCAGGTCGAATTGCAACTGGGCGAACGCGCGAAGTTCTTCCCGACCGATGCGGCGCTGGCCAGCTGGATGGCCCAGGCCGATGCGGGCAAGGCCGCGATCGTCTACGACTAAGGCGTTTGGGCACCATGATTGCAGCGGACCAGAAACTGTTCCTGCTGTTGAACGCGGACAAGGACGCGTACGCCTGGGTGGTCGACGCTGGTCATTTCCTCGCGGTCCATGCTCATTGGCTTTTGCTGCTGCTTCCCGTAGGGCTGGCACTTCATCGCTGGAGGCAGCAGCTGCTCAGGCCGACGTTTGCGGCCTTGCTGGCGATCGCGCTCGGCAGCATCGCCTGCAACCTCATCGGGGAGGTCTGGGATCGTCCGAGGCCCGTCGAGCTCGGTCTCGGTCACCAGCATCTGGAATCCGGTTTCGGCCCGTCCTTCCCGAGCAGTCACGCCACCGTGTACGCAGCCCTGGCGTTTTCGTTCCTGCTGGCAGCGAATTGCAGGGCCGTTGGATGCGTTCTGCTGGTCCTGGCCGGCCTCGTGAGCCTCGCCCGAGTGGTCGTTGGGGTGCACTATCCATTGGACATCGCGGCCGGCATGGCGATCGGAGGTTTGGCTGCCGTTGCCGCGCATTCGCTGATCGCCTGGCTCTGGAAGCGTATCCATCTGCACCCCGGCCCACGGTGAATCGTCGGGCCGGCCTGCGTTCTCGGCCTCGATGCCGAGGGTCAGGCCCTTCCCAGACCCCGGAGGGTCAGCGCTTTGGACGCAGCGTGACGATCAGCCGTGGAGGCACGGTGCCATCGACATCGCGCGGGAGCTTCTCGGTCTTCTGTAGTGCGCGCAACGCGGCTTCGTCCCATGCCGGCAGACCGCTGGATTTCGAGAGTGCCGGCGTGCCGACGATGGTGCCGTCGGGCGCAAGGCGAACGTCGAACTCCGCCCCTGGATTGCCGCTGACAAGGTCCGCATCCGGGAACACGACGTTGGGTCGCACCACTGCGGCGACCTTTCCGCCGTAGCTGCCGGAGGGTCCCGAAGACTTCGCTGCCACGCCTTCGCCGCCAGTACCCGCCATGGCCTGCATGCGCTTGAGCGTCGCGGCACGGTCGGCAGCAGCGGCCTGGGCCGCCTGCTTGGCGTCAGCTTCCTTCTTCTTGGCGGCTTCGGCCTGCTTGGCCTCTGCCTCCTGGCGCTTCTTCAGTTCGGCCTGCTTCTGCTGCTCGGCTTTCCTGCGCTCGGCCTCGTCCTCGGCACGCTCACGGGCCTCGGCTTCTTTCTTTTCCTGAGCGGCCTTCTTTGCGGCCTCGAGCTTCTTCTGTTGCTGCGCCTGCTGCTCCAGTTCGCGCTCGCGCTCCTTCTGCTCCTTGAGCTTCTTCTCGCGTTCGAGCGCGATATCAGGTGCCTTGGGCATCGGCGTGGGCTCGGGCGGCTTCACTGCCTGAGGCGGCGGCGGGGGGGGCGGGGGCGGTGGTGCAGGGGTGGGCACCGGAGGCGGCGGCGTGGGCACGGGCGGCGCGACGGCGCGCGGCGCGGCCTGCTGGACGGTCGAGGACCACAGCTCGGCCTCGGCCGCCTCGTTTTCCGCCTCGCGCCGCCAACTCACGCCCCAGGTCAGCGCGGCGATGAGCAGCGCATGGGCGATCAGCGCCAGCAGCACGGCGCGCGGCGTGCCGCGCTGCGGCGGCGGAGCGAATTCGGGACGGTCGGCGGCGAGCGACATGCCTTACTTCGCGCCCGTGGTTTGCACCGAGAGGCCGACGCGCTCGATGCCGCTGCGCTTGAGCTGGTTCATCGCCTTGACCACGGTTTCGTACTTGACCGACTTGTCGGCGCTGATGACCACCGGGCGCTCCGCGTCACCGCCTTGCGCGGTCTTGGCGGCCGACCCGATCTGCGTCATCGGGATCGAGCTGCCGCCGCTGCCGGAGGACGGGTCCTTCTTGATCTGCACTTCGTCGTCGCTCTTGATCACGATCTCGATCGGCTTGTCGGGCTGCTTGTTGGCGCGATCGACGCTCGGCAGGTTGATCACGCTCGGCGTGATGAGCGGCGCCGTGACCATGAAGATGATCAGCAGCACCAGCATCACGTCGATGAACGGGACCATGTTGATCTCGTTGATCGTTCGGCGGCCGCGGCCGCGGGAAGACATGGCTGGCATGGCGAGGTGCTCCGCTTCAGCGGCCCGTGGCCGGGGTGACGGACGTCGGGTTGACGTGCGCCGTCAGGTTGCGCTGCAGGATGTTCGAGAACTCTTCGATGAAGGTCTCGAGCGCAATGGCGATCTTGTCGATCTCGCGGGCAAAGCGGTTGTAGGCGACCACGGCCGGGATGGCGGCGAAGAGGCCGATCGCGGTGGCGACCAGCGCTTCCGCGATGCCGGGTGCCACGGTCGACAGCGTGACCTGTGCCAGCGCGGCCAGGCCGGTGAAGGCATGCATGATCCCCCACACCGTGCCGAAGAGACCGACATAGGGCGAGACCGAACCGACGGTGGCGAGGAACGAGAGGTTCTGCTCGACCGCGTCCAGTTCTCGCTGGAAGCTCGCCCGCATCGCACGGCGCGCGCCGTCCAGGAGCGTGCCGGTGTCCGACACATGGCGCTCGCGCAGCTTCTGGTATTCGCGCATGCCGGAGGCAAAGATGCGTTCCATCGGGCCGGCGAATTTGGCGTTCTGCGCCGCAGAGGAAAACAGCTCGTTCAGGCTGGTGCCCGACCAGAAATCACGTTCGAAGTCCTCATTGAGCGAGCGCGTGCGCTTGAGGGAGAAGTATTTGCGGAAGATCGCCGCCCAGCTCGCGACGGAAACCACGATGAGCAGCAGCACGACGAGCTGCACCGGGAGGCTGGCGTGCAGCAGCAGGGAAAGGATCGACAGGTCTTGATTCATGGCTTGAGAGGTTGAGACATGGAGCCGGCGTAGCGCTCGAGGGTTCCCGAAACTTTTCCAGGAATGCGCGCAGGCCGCAGTGTGTTGGCGTTGACCCAGCCGATGCGGATCGTGCCTTCGCACAACAGGCTGCCTTCGGCGGCAGCAACGCCTTCATCGGCGATTTGCTCTGATTTTGATAGCACGCGCTGCGCGATTATCAATGACGCGGAGCCGATCTGGCGCAGTTCGGCTGTAACGAGCAGTTCGTCGTCGAGCCGGGCAGGGCGGTGGTACTTGAGCTGCGTTTCGCTGACCACGAAGATGCCGCCCGTTTCTTCGCGCAGCTTGCCTTGCGCGATGCCCAGCGAGCGCAGCCACTCGGTGCGGGCGCGCTCCATGAACTTGAGGTAGTTGGCATAGAACACGATGCCGCCGGCATCGGTGTCCTCCCAGTAGACGCGAATGGGCAGCGCAAAACTCATGCGGGAACGGCGGCTTCCGCCCAGGCACGCAAGCGCGCGACCGATTCTTCGAGGTGCGCCATCGAACTGGCCGTCGAGAAGCGGACGAAGCGTCCGGTTTCGGCCGAGCCGAAATCGCGGCCGGGCGTGACGGCGACGTGCGCCTGCTTCATCGCCTCGAAGGCGAAATCCCAGCTGCCGGCGATGCCGAGTCTTTCCGCGAAGGAACTGCAGTCGGCCCAGGCGTAGAAGGCGCCATCGGGCATCACCGGCACCTGGAGGCCGAGCGCGTTGAGCTGCGGAATGAACCAGTCGCGCCTTGCCTTGAACTCGGCGCGGCGGCGCTCGTACTCGGCGATGCTGTCGGCTTCGAAGCAGGCCAGCGCCGCGTACTGCGACACCGTGCTCGCGCAAATGAAGAGGTTCTGCGCCAGCCGCTCGACCGCCGGCACCAGCGCGTCGGGCACCACCAGCCAGCCGAGGCGCCAGCCGGTCATGTTGAAGTACTTGCTGAAGCTGTTGATGCTGATGACCTGGTCGTCGAGCGCGAGCGCGGTCTGGCCGAAGGCGTCGTCGTAGGACAGGCCGAGGTAGATCTCATCGATCATCGTGATGCCGCCGCGCCGCGACACGACCTCGTGGATGCGCCGCAGTTCATCGGGCGCGATCGAGGTGCCGGTCGGATTGGACGGCGAGGCCAGCAGCACGCCGCGTGTGCGGTCGGTCCACGCGGCTTCGACCTTGGCGGCGCTGAGCTGGAAGCGCTCGGCAGCCGTGGTCGGCACCAGCACGGCGCGGCCGTCGGCTGCGGTGACGAAATGGCGGTTGCATGGATAGCTCGGGTCGGGCAGCAGCATCTCGTCGCCGGCCTCGATCAGCGCCAGGCAAGCAAGCTGCAATGCGGCCGACGCGCCGGCCGTGATGACGATGCGGCGTGCCGGCACGTCGACGCCGAAGCGTTGTGCATACCAGCCGCTGATGCGTTCGCGCAGGTGATCGAGGCCGGTGGCCTGGGTGTACTGCGTGGCGCCTGCACGGACGGCGCGTGCGGCGGCTTCCTGGACCAGCGGCGGCGCGGTGAAGTCGGGTTCGCCGATGTTCAGGAAGATCATCGGCCGATCGGTGTGCGCGACCTCGCGTGCGAGCCTGGAAGCTGCCTTGGCCACTTCCATGACATAGAACGGCTCGATGCGTTCCGCGCGCTTCGAAATCCTCATGGCTTCGCCTTCCCACTGGCGCGATCGGCTTCGACCTCAGCGGCACGCAGCTGAGGCGCGAGCCCGTTGAGCACGGCGTTCACGTACTTGTGGCCGTCGGTGCCGCCGAATTCCTTGGCAAGCTCGATGCACTCGTTGAGCACCACGCGCCAGGGCACGTCGAGGCAGTTCTGGAACTCGTACACGCCGATCCACATCACTGCATGCTCGATCGGGGAGATTTCCTCGAGCTTGCGGTCGAGCAGGGGGACGATCAGTGCGTCGAGCTGGTCCGCCGCCTCGATCGAGCCGTGCAGCAGCGCGTCGTAGTGCGCCGCGTCGGCCTTGTGGAAGCCGGCGAGATCGCGCGTGAACTGGTCGATCGACTCTGCGTCGTTGCGGCCCACGATGTGCTGGTAGAGCGCCTGCACGGCGAACTCGCGCGCACGGCTGCGCGTCGACTTGGCCGATGCCTTGCGCGCGCCTGTGCTGGTGAGCCCAGTGCGGGACTGGCGCGGCTTGCCGCTGGATGCTTTGGTGTCTTCGGTCATGAAAGGGTGGCGAGCAGTTGCGCCATCTCGACTGCGACACGTGCTGCATCGCGGCCCTTGTCGGTCTGTCGCGCGATGGCCTGTTCGAGGTTTTCGGTGGTGAGGATCGCGTTGGCGATCGGGATGCGGTAGTCCAGCGCCAGGCGGCTCACGCTCGCGCCCGATTCGTTGGCCACCAGTTCGAAGTGGTAGGTTTCGCCGCGGATGATGCAGCCCAGCGCGACCAGTGCGTGATAGCGGTTGCGCTCGGCCAGCGCCTGCAGCGCGACCGGCACTTCGAGCGCACCGGGCACGCTCAGGTGGTCGATGTCGGCCTCGGCGACGCCCAGCGCCGCGAGTTCGGCGCGGCAGGCCTTGGCGAGCGCGTCGGTGATGTCTTCATTGAAGCGCGCCTGGACGATGCCGATGCGCAGGCCCTTGCCGTTGAGCTCGACGTCGCTGCCCTTGTTTGCGTGTTGCATCAGGTCTCGTCTTTCGTGATGTAGCCGGCGATCTCCAGGCCGTAGCCTGCCGCCATGCTGGGCATGCGGCGCGGCGTGCCCAGCAGATTCATCTTGTGCACGCCGCATTCGCGCAGGATCTGCGCGCCGATGCCGTAGCTGCGCAGGTCCATGCGGCCGCGTTCGGGGGCCTGGGCCGGACGCGCGGTGCCATCGAATTGCGACAGCAGCTCGGCGCCGGTTTCGCCGCAGTTCAGCAGCACGGCGACGCCTTTGCCTTCGGCCGCGAGGTGGGCGAGGCTGGCGTCGAGGCTCCAGGAGTGCAGTGCGCGGTTCAGTTCCAGCGCGTCGAGCACCGACAGCGGCTCGTGCACACGCACGTCCACCGTGTCGCCGGTATTCCATTGGCCGCGCACCAGAGCCAGGTGCACGCCGTTGCTGGGCTTGTCCTTGAAGGCATGGGCCGTGAACGGGCCCCACGCAGTCTGGATCTCGCGGCAACCAACCTTCTCGATCAGCGATTCGGTCCGGCTGCGGTGCTCTATCAGCGCTGCGATGGTGCCGATCTTGATGCCGTGCTCGGCGGCGAAGAGCTGCAGGTCGGGCAGCCGCGCCATCGTGCCGTCTTCGTTCATGACCTCGCAGATCACGGCGGAAGGCGAGCAGCCAGCCATGGCCGCCAGGTCGCAGCCGGCTTCGGTGTGGCCGGCGCGCATGAGAACGCCGCCGTCGACCGCTTGCAAGGGGAAGATGTGGCCGGGCTGGACCAGGTCGGCCGCGACCGCATTGGACGCGACCGCGGCCTGGACGGTGCGCGAGCGGTCTGCGGCGGAAATGCCGGTCGTCACGCCCTCGGCCGCCTCGATCGACACGGTGAACGCGGTCGAATGCTTGGCGCCGTTGCGCGCCACCATCGGCGGCAGTTGCAGCCGCTCGCACATCTCGCGCGACAGCGTGAGGCAGATCAGCCCGCGGGCATGGCGAGCCATGAAGTTGATGGCTTCGGGCGTGACGTGGTCGGCGGCGAGGACGATGTCGCCTTCATTCTCGCGGTCTTCCTCGTCGACCAGGATCACCATGCGGCCGGCGCGAAGCTCGGCCACGATCTCTTCGACCGGGGAAATCGGCGCCGGCGCACGGCCGTTGCGCGAGGCGCCGATCGGCGTGACGGATGCATTCATGGGGAGCTGTCTTTCTGTGGCATTGGAATGGCGCCGGCCTGGAGCATGCGCTCCACGTAGCGCGCGACGGTGTCGATCTCGAGGTTGACGCGGCTGCCCGCCTTCAGGCTGCCGAGCCCCGTGTTCTCGACCGTGTGGGGGATCAGGTTGATGCTGATTTCGCTGCCCTGCGGGCCGTCGCTCACGCTGTTGACGGTGAGGCTGACGCCGTTGATCGTGATCGAGCCCTTGTAGGCCAGGAACCGCGCGAGGGCGGGTGGCGCGAGCACGCGCAGCTCCCAGCTTTCGCCGACGGGCTCGAACCGGCTGACGGTGCCGATGCCGTCGACGTGGCCGGACACGATGTGGCCGCCCAGCCGGTCGCTGGCGCGAAGGGCCTTCTCGAGATTGACGCGCGTCGCTTCTTCCGACAGGCCAGCCGTCTTGTCGAGCGATTCGGCCGAGATGTCGATGGTGAAGAGCTGTTGCGCAGGGTCGAGCGTGGTGACGGTCATGCACGCGCCATTGAGCGCGATGCTGTCACCGAGACCCACGTCGTCGAGGTACCCGTCAGGCACTGCGATGCTGAGCCGCTTGCCGTGGGATGAAGAGCTTCCGAGGTCGTGGACGGCGGCGATGCGCCCCACGCCGGTGATGATTCCGGTGAACATCCCGGCATTTTCGCAGAGAAGCGGCCCCCGGCCACGGAGGGGGCTAGAAAGCGTCGCGGTCGGCCACTCGGGCCAGGATCCTCAGGTCGGGTCCGAAGCGATCGACGGAGCGGAAATTCAGGGGCAGGGCGGCAGAAAGGGCGGTCAGTGGGCCGCCGGCGAAGGGTTGGCTGGCCATGTCGAGCCCCTCACCGAGGAACTTGGGGGCGAGGTAGAGCAGCAGTTCGTCGACCCATCCTTCGCGCAGAAGCGAGCCATTGAGCTTGTAGCCTGCCTCGACATGCAGCTCATTCACCTCGCGCACGGCCAGATCGAGCAGCATGGCGGCGAGGTCGACCTTGCCATCGGCATTGGGGAGGACGGTGATCGTGGCGCCCCGAGCTTCAAGAGCGCGGGCCCGCGCTTCGTCCCGCTGGGCGGCATAGATCCAAACCTGGCGGTCTGCGACGCCGAAGATGTTCGCATCGGGCGGCGTTTGCAGTCGACTGTCGACCACCACCAGATGCGGCTGCCGCGGCGTCTCGACCAGACGCGCGTCAAGACGCGGGTTGTCCTCGATGAGCGTGCCGACACCCGTCAGCACCGCGCTCGCCCGCGCCCGCCATGCATGGCCGTCGGTGCGGGCGGCTTCGGAAGTGATCCATTGGCTAACGCCGTTGGTCAATGCCGTCTTGCCGTCGAGCGATGCCGCAACTTTCAGGCGCACCCAGGGTGTCTTGCGCACCATGCGGCTGAAAAAACCGATGTTGAGTTCGCGTGACTCGGTGGCGCCGGGGCCCACGACGACCTCGATGCCGGCCGCGCGAAGGCGCTCGAAGCCCTGGCCGCCGACGAGAGGGTTCGGATCCGCGACCGAGGCGACGACGCGTCGGATGCCCGCGGCGATCAAGGCATCGCAGCAGGGAGCGGTGCGGCCGTGATGAGAACAGGGCTCCAGCGTGACATAGGCCGTTGCACCGGCGACTGAACGACCTCGCGCAGCAGCATCCTGCAACGCCACGATCTCCGCATGAGGCCCCCCCGCGCGTTGAGTGTGGCCCGCTCCGGCCAGCTCGCCCGCTGCATCGATCAGGACGCAGCCTACGCGAGGGTTGGGGTCAGTGAGATAGCGCGCATCGACTGCTAGTTGTTGTGCGGCAGCGATCTGCTGCGAATCGGCATTGTGAGTGGGCATGGAAGAATCATACGAGCGGTAGTCAAGCAGGGATGAGCGGCAGGTCGTCGTCGTTAGACTTCGTCATCGAACACAAGGGACTCCCTTGGGTATCGATGTTCAGGGAAGGTATAAAAAATATGGCGTTATACAAACGTCCTGCCGCAGGCTTTTCTCTTATCGAGGTGCTTGTCTCGATCATCGTCCTCAGCATTGGGCTGCTGGGGGTGGTGGGTATGTTGATGACGTCCGTGAAGAGCACGACCGAGTCCGGTTTATTCACGACGGCGGTCAATCTGATGCGCGAGTTGTCGGAAGAAGCGCGCATCAACAAGAACGCTTCGGCAAAGAAAGTCGACGGCAACCCCTATCTGCTCTCCGAGTTGACGAGCAGCGATCCCCTCCCATGGAAACAGGGCGGCCCCCAATGTGTTGGTGTTGATGCCAACTGCAACGAGGCGGACCTTGCGGCCTGGAATCTTCGCAACTGGGTCGAGCGCGTCAGGAACTCTCTGCCCGGTGCGCATGTGGTCGTCTGCTTCGACGATGACCCGGTCAGCAAGGGCGTGGATGACTTCACGTGGGGCTGTGCCGACCAAGGCAGGAACCTGGTGGTCAAGCTGGGCTGGACGCCGCACACCAGAGGCGCCGAACTGACCAACTCCGAAAAGTTGCCTCGCGTTGTCATGCAACTGGCGCCAGGACAGGCCTACGATGGCTCTGAGGGCTCCTGAGATGGCGTCCCGAGCGCAGCAGCGCGGCGTTACCTTGATCGAGTTGATGGTCGCCATGGCACTGGGCCTGGTCATCGTGCTCGCCGCTTCGATGGCCTTCCTCGCCGGGAAGAAGCTGTTCAACACCGACACCGACGTGCAGGCGGTCCAGGATTCGCTTCGCTTCACACGCTATGTCGTTCAGAGTCTTATCCGCCAGTCGGGGTACAGGGACTTTGCACCCGACCACTTGACCGATGGCATGGGCGTTGTCGCTGGCAATCCCAAGTCCGGAAGTCTGATCGACCTCAATGTCGCGGGTGCGAGCAACACGACGGTGAATGGCAATGGCGAAAGTTTCGGTGAGAACGACACGGACTCGAAGTCTCGGAACGACTCTCTCATGGTGCGCTTCTTTGGTCGTAGCAGCGCCGGCGACGCGGCCAAACCTGACGGGACCATGATCGATTGTCTGGGAAACCCTCAACCAGGGCCCCCTGATACGCCTTCCGCCGATGCCCGTTCGTCGAGTTACTTCTATGTGCGTTTGGCGAGCGATGGAGAGCCAGAGCTTTACTGCAAGTACAAGGCCGACGCGGGCGGCTTCAGTTCCGGCCCGCTAGCGCGCGGCGTCGAGAAGTTCAAGGTCGTCTATGGCTACGACGGCAATGGCGACACAGTTCCTGAGGCCTGGCTCGATGCCAATGGCATTGCAGCCAAGGCGGCCAGCGGAGGAAATGCCAATGAAGCGTGGCGCAAGGTAGTGGCCGTGCGTGTGGGCATCGTCGTTCGAAGTCTTCGTCCGAACGGCGATCTGAAGCAGATCGCCGGCCAGAGTGCAAGCTATCGACTGTTTCCCCTGGGGTCCGAATTCACGGACGTGGTCTTCGATCCGCCCGACGACGGGCGCTTTCGCGCTGTGGCGACATTCACGGTAATGCTGCGCAACGTCAACGGGGATCCCGCATGAGCCCGCGTTCAACGGGCATCAGTGGCATGCATCGGCATTCCGGCTTTTCGCTGATCGTCGTGTTGTTGCTCTTGGTCGTGGTCAGCGTCCTGGGGATCGGTGCCGCCCAGCTTTCACTCGTCAATGAGTTGGGCGCACGCAATGATCGGGACGTGGAGATCGCGTTCCAGGCGGCGGAGGCGGCTTTGATCGACGCCGAACTCGATGTGTTGGGGCCGAATACGAACGGCGCCTCGCGTCTTTGCGCATTCAACAACAAGGATGTCACACCCTTCGTCGCAGGCTGCGGAGGTCCTGGGGCCCAACAGGGCCTTTGCGCGCTGGCCGAGGTCGGCGCCATACCGGCCTGGATGAAGGCGGACCTTTCGCCGGAAAGCAGGACATCGGTTGTGTACGGCACGTTCACCGGGCAGCAGTACGCAACGGGAAGGGGTGCCATGCCCGCCGCGCCGCCACGCTACGTCATCGAGGTCATGCGCAGCAACGGTGGTTGGGAAGCCAACAGTCTTCAGAGCGCGAGCGCCCGCAACAGCACCAACATCTTTCGGGTGACCGCCATGGGCTTCGGCGTCAGGAAGGAAACGCAGGTTGTTCTGCAAACCAATTTATATAAACCGAGGGTCAGCACCGGCTGTCCGTGAAGGGGGAGTTGAAGTTGTTCGAGAACCGAATCAGCGAATTGAGGCGCGCGTTCGTCGCGGTATCGCTTTATCTTGCCGGGACGTCCCTCCTGGCCTTTGCGGCTGGGCCGCCAAGCGTGCCGCCTGACGCCGTGCTGTCCGACGAGCCATTGTTTTCCACGACGTCGTTGGTCAAGCCCAATATGGTTCTGGACCTGTCGGTCGAGTTCCCCACGACGGGAGCAGCCTATCGGGCAGCGTTCGATATCAAGAAGTCCTACATCGGCTATTGGGACCCGATGGGCTGCTACGACTACTCCACCGCGGATGGCTTTTACAAGCGCGCCAGCTCCGCAACCGTTTCGAATGTGGGCATCGTCTGTTCGGACAAATGGAGCGGGAACATGTTGAACTGGGCCGCGTCGTCCGCGATCGATATGCTGCGCTACGCAATGACAGGCGGTGATCGTGTTGTCGACACGAAGGATTCAACAGTTCTCCAGCGCGCCGTGCTTCAACCCAACTTCTACAACGATGGTGCGTATTTCCCCAGCCACGACCTGGCCGGCAATCTCGACAAGCTGACACCATTGGTCAAGAGTGGCGTAGTGAAGAGCGACGGTAAAGTCAGCATTGCCAGTTGCCGCGATCGTTTGTTCGTCGGATCGTCCAAGGAGGGGACTTGCGACGCACCTGGCAACAACCAGAAATTTGGACCTGGGAAGACGGCGGCTCCCTATAACGCCCGCGTCGAGGTCTGTTCGCAGACCGAGGGTCCCGTTCGCAGCGACCTCTGCCTGAAGTACCCGAACGGAAACTACAAGCCGGTGGGCACGATCCAGACATATTCCGACAAGATGCGATTTGCCGCATTCGGATATCTGATGGACAACACCAACAATCGATATGGTGGGGTGTTGCGTGCACCCATGAAGTTCACGGGCCCCACGGCCCAGAACGAACGGTTCGAGAAGATCGCGAACGAAGCCGCGGAGTGGGATGCAAGGTCCGGCGTGTTCATCGTCAATCCGCTCCCGGGCGAGGGAAACTCTAGCGGCGTGGTGAACTATCTCAATCAGTTCGGTCGCACCGGTTCGACTCCCGGTACCTACAAGACCCTGGACCCGGTCGGGGAGATGTACTACGAATCTCTCCGCTATCTGCAGGGCCAGGTTCCAACGGACCAAGCCTATGACCCGGCAACGGTGACGAGCGCGATGCGGGACGGCTTTCCTGTCTACAACAAGACGTCCAAGTGGGGCCAGGGTGCGCAACCTGGATGGGATCCTGTTGTTTCAAGTTGCCAGCGCAACTACGTTGTCGTGATCGGCGACCTGAATACTCACCATGAGCGCTCGCTCCCAGGGCTGACAACCGATGGGCTCGACGGCTGGGGTGCTGCCCGTCCGGTGGGAGCGTCGGGGCCAGACGCTGCTGCCTGGGCCAAAGTGGTAGGCGCCTTTGAGAACAACGAGACAGTCTCCTACTCGGCCCCCCCGGGAAGGAAGGGAACGTTGACGACGCGCGGCAATGCCAATGGACCGCGAGCCATTGCCTACAAGAATGGCGCCCAGATCTCCTCGACGAACATTGCCACCCTGAATACGGGATCTGACCAAGGTTCCTTCGGATGGGCTGGCCTGGCCTATTGGGCCAACACGCAGGCGATTCGCAGCGACTACCCCGATGTGCGCGTCAAGACATACACCATCGATGTCGACGAAGGTGGCAACGGCACCATCGGAAAAGACAAGCGCGGCAGTGCGTTCTATCTGGCTGCAAAGTACGGCGGCTTCGATGACAAGAACAACGACGGCAATCCATTCGTGACCGCTATCGGATCCGACGACACGGAGACCATTTCGAATTCGGAATGGCAATCGGGTCTGGATGACGATGGATTGCCAAAGGCAGCCAACTATTTCCTGGCGAGCAAACCCGCGGAGATGATCGCGGCCATCAGGAAGATCTTCGCCAACGCCGGCGCGGCCAGTGGGACCATTGCGGGCGGTGCCCTGTCGAGCACCCGCATCGCATCGAGTGGCGCCAGCCTGTATATCCCTCAATTGGACAGTACGCGCTGGTCCGGCTCATTGCTGGCCTACAAGCTCACCTATGACGGCGGCGCCGTGAGTCGGGGCACTACCCCGATCTGGAATGCGGGCGACCTGCTGACATCGGGAAACCCCCGTGCAACGCCCGCGATTTCGACACGCGAGCCGAATACCCGGAAGATCTTCACCATGCTCGGCTCCGGCAGCGGTGCCGCATTCACCTGGGGTGCCTTGCAGGGAGATGCGACCCTGTCGGGCCACTTGAACGCCGAACCCTATTCGCAGTCGGGAGCAGCGGACAAACTCGGTGAATATCGTGTCGCCTACCTGCGCGGCGATCGCACGAAGGAAATTGACAGGAAAGACGGCATTTTCAGAACGCGCGACTCGGTCATGGGCGACGTGGTGAATTCCACGCCGTTGCTGGTTGCTGCTCCGAGCTTCCAGAAAGGCGGTACCTCGGCCGTGTATGTAGGGGCCAACGACGGCATGCTTCACGCATTTGCCGCAGACAGCGGCGAAGAGTTGTTCGCTTACGTCCCGCGTTCCATTTACGCCAAGTTGAGTGCGTATTCCTCGCCTGACTACGTGCACCAGCCCTACGTGGACGGCAGTCCCGCCGCGGGGGAGGTTCAATTGGCGAATGGCGAACGAAAGACTGCGCTGGTTTCCGGAATGGGCGGTGGTGCGCGCGGCGTGTTCGCCCTGGACATCACCGATCCGGCCCGGTTCTCTGAGAACCATGTGATGTGGGAGTTTTCCGGCGCCGACGACGCAGACATGGGCTATGTCACGCAAGCGCCGCGCATCGTGAAGTTTCGTACGATCGCGGCCAGCAACGGGAGGCCCGCCGTCTACCGCTGGTTCGTGGTCGTTCCCTCGGGCTTCAACAACGGCAACGTCAAGAAGGCCGCGGCTTTGTTTTTGCTTTCGCTGGACAAGTCTGCCAGTGAGTCATGGCAGCTCGAAAAGAACTACTACAAGATCGTGTTGCCGGACCCTGTTGATGCGAAAGCGGTCAATGCGCTAGGGCCCGTGGGCGACTACGCCGCCTCCGACAATGCGACCCGCCTGCTCTATGCCGGCGACACCCAGGGCAACTTGTGGAAGTTCGACTTCTTTGCAAAGGATGCGCCGTGGAACAGCAGCACGCTGGCATTGGAGCGCGCACCGCTGATGGTCGCTAGGGACGCCAAGGGAAACCGTCAACCCATTACCGTTGCGCCTGAGATCGGTGTGGGTCCGGGCGGGGGCGCGATCGTGCTGTTCGGTACCGGCAAGTTCGTCGAGGTCGATGATTTGAGCAGCCGTCGCCAGCAAACCCTCTACGCCGTGTATGACAACAAGACGGCCGTTCCAGCCGACGAGACGCGCAATCAGTTGCAACAGCGAACGGTTGCATCAGATCAAAAGGGTCGGTTCACCATTTCAGGCAGTGCATTCGTCTATGGAAACTACGACGGCGAAACATCCCAACGTCGCGGTTGGTACTTCGACTTGCCTGATTCGGAGAGCGAGGGCGAGCGCCAAGTCTCGCAAATGGTGTTGAGCGATGGCTATCTGTTCTTCAATACGCTGATTCCCAATCCGAATACTTGCGGCGCTGGCGGTGGCGGCCACAGTTGCGCGGTAAACGCGATGACCGGGTTGTCATCGGGCAGCACCTGCATTCCGTCAACGGTCGGTTTGCTCAGTTCACCGTTGGTGATTCAGGCGGGCGATGGTGCGTACAGTTCGACGGACTCGTTCGGCCGCCGTATCGAGAGCAAGAAGGTCTCCGTCATCAATCAGGGTACGGGGACGGGTGCCGGGCCCGGCGTCTCGATCGATAGCCCCATATCGGGAGGAATCGTGTCGCAGATTGCCGGCCGCCTCAACTGGCGACAGATCACCAACTTCAAGGACGTCAAGCAATGAAGCGCGTGATTCCGTCGTCCACCCGGCAGCCACTGGCTCAGGGCTTCACGCTGATCGAACTCATGATCGTGGTGGCGGTGGTGGCCATTCTGGGCGCCATTGCCTATCCCTCCTACATGGACTCGGTCCGGCGCGGTTGGCGTGTGGAAGCGCGCACCGCGCTCTTGCAGGAGATGCAGCAGCAGGAACGCCTCTATACCCAACGAGCAAGCTACAAGACAGGCGCAACGATGACGAAAAGCGAGCCGGGCAGCAAATACGACCTCGCAGTTGCCGCTTGCGGTGGAACTACGGATGCCCGGCTATGCATCAAGCTGACTGCCAACCTCAAACCCGGATTCTCGGATGATGCGGTCGGCAATATCTGGATCGAAAGCACGGGTGAGAAGGGATGCACCGGCAAGGATGTGAGCAGGTGCTGGCAATGACCACGCCCGCCATGTTTCATCATCGGGCGCTTGGTTTCACCCTGATCGAAATGATGGTGGTTGTCGCACTCGTCGCCATCCTGGGAGCCATCGCCGTGCCTGGATTCCGCGATCTGTTGCTCAATCAGCGGCTGGCTTCGAGCGCCAGTGATTTCCTGGCTGCCCTGAGTCTGGCGCGCACAGAAGCCATCAAGCGTTCGCAGAGCGTGACGCTGACTCCGCGAAACCAGGACTGGTCGAACGGGTGGGAGGTCGCGACCAGCGTCGAGGGCAATCGGGAGGTGCTGCGCACCTTCGATGCGCTTCGAGCGGGTGTTGCGGTCGACGGGCTCGGCAACGGTTTCGACAAGTCGTTGAGTTACGACGCCAACGGGTACTCGCGGGGGAAGACCGCAGGCTTTGGCGCAGGCTGCCTGACATTCAAAGCCGAAACAGGGCGACGCAGCTCGATTGTTCTTGCGCCATCCGGTAGGCCGAAGCTTTGCGACCCCGACACGAAAGGGGATTGCGGCAATGGCGTTTGTGGCAGCGGAGGGTGATCGCGCAAGGAACGCGATCAAATATCCCTCAACAACTGCCTGAACTCATCCACATCCTCAAAGCTCCGATATACCGACGCGAACCGTACGTAGGCCACCTTGTCGAGCTTCTTGAGTTCCCGCATCACAAGCTCGCCGACCTTGGTCGACTCGATTTCGCGCAAGCCGCTGGACAGCAGCTTCTGCTCGATCCGCAGCAGGGCGTTGTCGATCTGCTCGATGCTGACCGGGCGCTTGCGCAGCGCCAGCATCATCGACGCGCGCACCTTGCCGGCGTCGAAGTCGGCCCGGCTGCCATCCTTCTTGACCACGACCGGGAAGTTGACGTCCGGCCGTTCGTAGGTGGTGAAGCGTTTGTCGCAGCCGCCGCACTGCCGCCGGCGCCGCACGAAGTCGCCGTCTTCCGAAATGCGTGTCTCGACGACCTGCGTTTCGAGGTGGCCGCAGAAGGGGCACTTCATGCGGCCGCTCCGTCCGGCGCCGAGCCGTGAGGATGCGCGATGCCGGGCGTGCGTGCCATCGGCTTAGCGGTAGACGGGGAAACGGCTCGTCAGCGCATGCACCTTGGCGCGGACCGCCTCGATGTTGGCTGCGTCGCGGGGGTTCTCGAGCACGTCCGCGACCAGGTTGGCCGTGGCTCGGGCTTCTTCGTCCTTGAAGCCGCGGGTCGTCATGGCCGGGGTGCCGATTCGCACGCCGCTGGTGACCATAGGCTTCTCGGGGTCGTTCGGGATCGCGTTCTTGTTGATGGTCATGTGCGCATCGCCCAGCACGGCCTCGGCTTCCTTGCCGGTGATGCCCTTGGCACGCAGGTCGACCAGCATCACGTGGCTTTCGGTACGGCCGCTGATGATGCGCAGGCCGCGCGCGGTCAGCGTTTCGGCCACGATCTGGGCGTTCTTGACCACCTGTTGCTGGTAGGTCTTGAATTCCGGCGAGAGCGCTTCCTTGAAGGCGACGGCCTTGGCGGCGATGACGTGCATCAGCGGACCGCCCTGGAGCCCGGGGAAGATGGCGCTGTTAATAGCCTTCTCGTGCTGCGACTTCATGAGGATGATGCCGCCGCGCGGGCCGCGCAGGCTCTTGTGGGTGGTGGAGGTGACCACGTCGGCGTGCGGCACCGGGTTGGGGTACACGCCCGCGGCCACGAGGCCTGCGTAGTGCGCGATATCGACCATGAAGATCGCGCCGACGTCCTTGGCGACCTTGGCGAAGCGCTCGAAGTCGATGCGCAGCGAGTAGGCCGAGGCGCCGGCGATGATCAGCTTGGGCATCGATTCGTGCGCCTTGCGTTCCATGACGTCGTAGTCGATCTCTTCCTTGTCGTTCAGGCCGTAGCTCACGACGTTGAACCACTTGCCACTCATGTTGAGCGGCATGCCGTGGGTCAGGTGGCCGCCTTCGGCCAGGCTCATGCCCATGATGGTGTCGCCAGGCTTCAGGAAGGCCAGCATCACGGCTTCGTTGGCGGAAGCGCCGCAGTGGGGCTGCACGTTGGCGGCATCGGCGCCGAACAGTTGCTTGACGCGGTCGATGGCCAGTTGCTCGGCCACGTCGACGTGTTCGCAACCGCCGTAGTAGCGCTTGCCGGGGTAGCCTTCGGCGTACTTGTTGGTGAGTTGCGAGCCTTGGGCAGCCATGACGGCCGGCGACGCGTAGTTTTCGCTCGCGATCAGCTCGATGTGATGTTCCTGACGCGCGTTCTCGGCCTGGATGGCGGCGAAGATTTCAGGATCGGTCTGTTCGACCAGGATGTTGCGGTGGTACATGGCAGTCCTTCAAGACGATGGTCCTTGTTCTTCAACCAAACAAGGGCTGCCCAGGCGAACGGCTGAACACCTGCTCGAGTCCGCAGGCGGCACGCTTCCCAGTGGTAGTCCACGTCAGCACAATGCACCTGAAAAGGGTTGCGCCTATCGCCAGTCGCGTGCTGGCCGAGTGTAGCCGACGGCGATTGCCACCGTCTTGAAAAGCCTAAGAGTTGGAGAGCAGCGCCAGGTGCTGCGAATCCCGCGCGGCCTCCGGGGCCGCCTGCCGTTCCTGCGGCGCGTCCTGCGCCTCCTGCAGGTCGGGCTTCGGCTGCTTGGTCGGTGCCGCGACCGGGACGGGGTTCGTGCGCGCGGCCGGCGGAGTGACGGCGGACGGCGGCGTGATGACGGAAGGTGTTCGGCCGCCGACCACCTGGCGCAGGCGTTCGTGTTCGGCGAGCACCTTGACGGCGTAGCCGCCGTCATCGCTGAGATTGGCCGCGCCGACGTAGTAGCGAAGGCCACCCTCGAGCGAGCCGGCCCGGGCGATGCATTCCTGCAGCACCTTGACGCCGACGCGCATGTTGGTCACCGGGTCGAAAGCGGTGAGCGCACCGCCGGCGGGTTCGTACTTTTCGCCATGGACGCGGGTCATGACCTGCATCAGGCCCTGGGCGCCGACCTGGCTCTGGGCGAAGGGGTTGAAGCTGGATTCGACGGCCATGATGGCGAGGATCAGCGTCGGATCGAGCTTGGTGCGCTTGCCGAGATCGAAGGCTTCGGCGACCAGCACGCTGAGCGGTTCGACCGCCACGCGGTACTTCTTGCTGAGCCAGTACGCGACCGCGGCCTGCGGCTTCGGCAGCACGTGCGGGCTCGCGGCCGTGGTGCGTTCGATGGCCGTGGGCTGCAGGTCGCTGACCTCGGGAGGCGGCTTGCGCGACTGCAGCCAGCCCATGAGCTGCTCCTCGCCGGACTGGCGGAGGTCCGGGCGTGCGGCCAGGGCCAGTGCGGCGAACACGATCGCAAGCCCTACCAGGGCAAACCCGTTGTGGGTAATCTCAAAAAAGCCGTCCACCACGTCGGACACAAATGTCCGTAGCCCTCGGGCTGTGGCATCAAACGCCTGGTTCATCGCTCTTCCTTTCTGTGCGGCGCCTGGTCACAGCGCCACGAGGGCGGAGCTAGAAGGCAACGGCGCTTGGATTGGTACGAATCAGGTCCGCGCAAGGTAGGGAGAGGGCGCGGCAGCCTGATCAAAGCCGGTGGAACTCGGCAGCGGATCTGGGAGCCCAGCCGCGTCTGGCGGCTCGGGGAAGCTGGCATTCTAGAAGTGCCTAAATACCCGGTCAAGAATAATGACTTGGTTTGTTATTCTAATTTCGATGTAAAAAATGTTTGAATTAGTTCACGAATCGGGGCGCGCCAGTCCATTGAAAACCTCATTTGCAATCCCTTTGCCACGCGCCTAGGCTGAGGGGGCCTGAGCTTTTCAGGCGTTTCACCAAGGTCCAGTGACCGGAGGAGAAATCCAAAGGTTCAGCGGCTGAGGCCCAACGGTGGCAATCTCTTGCTGCCAGCATGACCGGAACGATTGAACTTCTGGTCGAGCGAAAAGATGGCATGGGCGTTGCGTCCGCCATCGAGCCCGGAGACCAGACTTTTCGTCAGGTCTCCGGGCTTTCTGCTTCTGGGAAGCCACGGGCGTTTGGGGCACACTCCCCGTCGATGAATGCTGCTTCGCTGATACAGAACAAATGGGTGCGGCGCGGGGTCGTGACGCTACTGGTCCTGTTGGTCGTCTGGGCCATTGCCTGGCTGGCCGTGCCGCCGATCGCCAAGGGCCAGATCCAGAAGATTGCCAGCGAGAAACTCGGCCGCGAGGTCACGGTGGGCAAGATCGACTTCAAGCCCTGGACGCTCGAATTGGCGGTGAACGATCTGCGCATCGCCACGGCCGACGGCAGCCAACCGCAAGTGGCGATCCGGCGAATCTATGCCGATGCCGAACTCCAATCGATCCTGCGCCTGGCGCCCGTGATCGACGCAATCACCATCGATTCGCCGGCGATCCGCCTGACGCATCTGGCCGACGGCAAGTACGACATCGACGACATCCTCGCCAAGCTGGCGCCCAAGCCGGATGCACCCAAGGGCGATCCGCCGCGCTTCGCCATCTACAACATCGCCATTTCGGGCGGCTCCGTCAATTTCGAGGACCAGACAGTCAAGCGAACGCATGAGCTTCGCGATTTCGTCCTCAACGTCCCTTTCCTCAGCAACCTGGCGTCCCAGCGCGAGGTCAAGACCGAGCCCAGGCTGGCTTTCGTTCTTAACGGCAGCAAGTTCGATTCCACCGCGTCCTCCACGCCTTTTGCCGACAACCGCAAGACCGACGCTCAACTGAGCTTTCAGGATCTCGATCTGGTTCCCTATCTGGGCTACATCCCGGGCGGCCTGCCGGTCGCGCTGAAGGCGGGCAAGCTCGATGCCGATCTCAAGGTCGATTTCGAGCAGGCTGCCACGACGGGGCTCAAGATCACCGGCACCATCGGCGCGCACGGCATCCAGGTGGTGGATTCCAAGGCGCGCGACCTGCTCGGCTTCGATTCACTCAAGCTCACCCTGGTCGACGTCAGGCCGCTGGAACGCGTCGTGCACCTCAGTGAGGTGGCGCTGGCCGGGCCGGAACTGGTCGTGGCACGCGATGCCGCCGGACAACTCAATCTGCTCGCGACCGACAAGGCCACGGGGGCGCAGGAAAAGGCGGCGACCCTTCCCGCACCCAGCCCCGATGGCGACGTTGCGCCCAAGCCGGCGGAAGCCCAGCCTTGGCGCATTCAGGTCGACAAGGTGGCGCTGACCGGCGGCGCGATCGGCTGGCGGGACCAGGCCACGCAACCGGCCGCGGCGATCGATGTGAAGGACCTCGCCGTGGAGGTCCGGGCGGTGACTTGGCCAATGGACAAGCCGGCGCAGTTCAACGGCTCGACCTCCATCGGCGGGGCGGCGGTCAAGTTCAGCGGGGAGGGGACCGACAAGGCTGCCCAGGTGCAGACCGACGTTGCTTCGCTGCCTCTGTCGCTCGCAGCGCCGTACCTGGCGCAGAGCCTTGAACCCACCCTGGACGGCAAGCTGAGCGGTCAGATCGAGGTCGCGTGGGCGAAGCCCGATCTCAAGTTCAAGGCGCGCAGCGTCGTGGCCGAGGGCCTGGCGCTCACGCAGGCCAAGACCGCACTGGCGAGCGTTGGCCGCTTCGAGATCGTCGATGCCGAAGCCGACATGACGAAGCACACGCTCGCCATCGCCTCCTTCACCGCAGCGAGTCCGAAAGTCCGGATCGAGCGCGACAGCGAAAAACGCTGGATGTTCGAGCGCTGGCTGAAGGCGCCGCCAGGTGGCAGCCAGAGCGGCACGGCGGACGCCAAGGTCGCCGCGCCCAAGGACCCCAAGGCGGCCCAGGCGCCAGCGGGTGCAAACACCAAGCCGTGGGAGCTTTCCATCGGTACGGTGGCCATCGACAACGGTGCACTCTCTTACGAGGACAATGCCAGCGCCACGCCGGTGGCTTTCGAACTCAGTGCCCTGAACGTCAAGGCGCAGAAGGTCACGCCGAACACCGACACCGTGTCTCCGCTCAAGCTCTCGGGGCGCATCGCCGCCGGCCGCGCGGAGCCGGGGCGGTTCGAGTACGACGGCAACGTGGTGCTCAAGCCTGTTTCGGCAGAAGGCAAGCTGACGGTCGCGTCCCTTCCGGCCCACGCCTTCAAGGCCTATTACGCGGATGCGCTCAACATCGACATTCGCCGTGCGTTCGCGAGCTATCGCGGCACGGTCAAGTTTGCGACTTTGCCCGCGGGAATGAGCGTGCGGCTGGCCGGCGACACCGCGGTGGACGACTTCCGCGCCAATAGCGTCGTGCTGACCCAGGCGCCTGGCCTGTCGCGGAACAATCAACTGCTGAGCTGGAAGACCCTGGGGTTGCGGGGTGTCCAGGTGAAGCTGGAGCCGGGCGCCCCCTTGGCGGTGGACGTGCGCGAGACCGCGCTGACCGACTTCTACGCCCGCGTCATCATCGATCCGACCGGCCGATTGAATCTTCTCTATCTGGTCAAGAAGCCCGGGGAGCCGGCAACTCCTGCGGCTGCCGATGCGGCGGCGCCCGAGGTCACGACAAAGCGCAGCCTCGGCGGCACGACCACGACCACGACGACGGCCAGCCGGCGTCCGCCCGCCCGGACGAGAGGTGCACCGCCGCCACCGCCGGCGGAGCTCATGGTCGGCGGCGCGACCGAGCCCGCGAAGGCTGCGCCGGTCGCCACGGCAGCAGCGACCGAGCCTTCCGGTCCGGCGCCGGTCATCAATTTCGGCCCGATGAGCCTGGTGAACGGAAAGATCGACTTCTCCGACCTGTTCATCAAACCCAACTATTCGGCCGACCTGACTGAACTGACCGGCAAGCTCAGCGCGTTTTCGTCGAAGCCGCAGGGCGACAAGCCCGCGCTGGCGGATCTCGAACTTCGCGGCAAGGCGCAGCAGACCGCCTCGCTGGAGATCACCGGCAAGCTCAACCCGCTGGTCAGGCCGCTCGAACTGGACATCACCGCCAAGATGCGCGAGCTGGATCTCCCGCCGCTGTCGCCTTATTCGGTGCGCTTCGCCGGGCATGGGATCGAACGCGGCAAGCTGAGCATGGACGTCAACTACAAGATCGCACCGGACGGCACGCTGACGGCCGCCAACCGCGTGATCCTCAACCAGCTCCAGTTCGGAGAACAGGTCGAGGGCGCGCCGGCCAGCCTGCCGGTGCGTCTGGCCGTGGCGCTGCTGGCCGATCGCAATGGCGTGATCGATATCGACCTGCCGCTCAGAGGGTCGATCAACGATCCGCAGTTCAGCATCGGGCCGCTGATTCTCAAGGCGATCCTCAATCTGATCGCCAAGGCCGCCACCGCGCCGTTTGCGCTGCTGACTGGCGGGTTCGGCGGTGGCGGGGAGTCGAGCGTCGTTGCCTTCGCGCCGGGCAGCTCGGAACTCTCGCCGGAAGCCAAGGAAAACCTCGACAAGGTGGCGAAGGCGCTCACCGACCGGCCCGGCCTCAAGACGACGGTGGTCGGCATGTCCAGCCTCGACAAGGAGCGCGAGGCCTACCAGCGCCAGCAACTGCGGCGGCTCGCACAAGCGGAAAAGCGACGGGCTTCGGTGCGCGCCGGGCAGGATGCCTCCGCGGTGACGCCCCTGACCGATGCCGAATACCCGGCGTTGCTGGCGGCTGTCTACAAGCGCTCAGAGGTCACGAAGCCGCGCAACATGGTCGGATTGGCCAAGGATTTGCCGACCAACGAGATGGAAGACCTGCTTCTGACCAGCATCCCCGTCGACGAGGAGTCGATGCGGCAGTTGGCTGTGGATCGCGGCGCCGCGGTGCGTGACTACCTGCTGGAGCAGAAGCTGACCAGTGAGCGGCTCTTCCTCGGCGCGGTGCGAACCAAGGCCGAAGGCGACAACTGGAAACCAGGTGCCGAACTGAAACTGGCCACCCGCTGATCCGGGCGGCCGCAAGTCGGTGAAAATGGGGCGGTGCGCCGGCAATTGCCGGCGCCTTCGCTTTTTCTCCACAGATAACGACATTCGCGCAGTGACTTCAACTTCCTCCAAGCCTCACGACATCCAGTCCCTCGACACGTTGACCGGGGGCGCCTTCACTGCGTCCACTTCCGGAGAGCGTGCGCAGCGCATCCGCGAGTGGCTCGCCAGCAACCCGGCGCCCGAGCGCGTTCAGGACGTGTTCAAGGAAATGAGCGGTCGCGACAAGGGCGCGGCGCGTCCCCTGCGCGAAAAGCTCGATGAACTCCGGCGCGCCAAGGACCAGGAGGCCATCGCCGTCGAGTGGACGCACAAGGCGGAGGCCTTGCTGGCGCAGCCCAAGCTCAACATCGCCGACGCGCTCGCCTGGCAGCGCGACGCGGCCAAGGCGGGTGCTCCCTTGTCGCGCGAGCCGCTGGCAGGGTTCAAGTTCCGGCTCGCAGAGCGCGTGAAGGGCATCGAAGATCTGCAGCATCGGGCACAAGTCCATCGCGAAGCAGCCGTGCTGCTGGCGCAGCGTTTCGAGGTGCTGTCGACCAAGAGCTGGCGCGACGCGCAGGCCGCCGAGGAAGCCCTGCGTGCCGACGTTGTGCACTGGCAGCAACAGGCCGCGGAAATCACCGCCGACGGCAATTGGAGCAGCCTCGACGCGAGGTTTGCGCCCCAGCTCGAATCCTCCAAGGCGCAACTGCTGGTGGTATCCGACGCATTCCATGGTGCACTGGCCCAGGCCCAGGCCGCCGCAGCCGATGCCGCTGCGCCGCTGCCGCCTGTGCCCGTGTGGGCCGACGAACTGCGTATCGCGCGGGGTGGTGCACCCGAGGCCGCGCCGGCTGTGACACAGAAGCCTGCGGCGCCGAAGGTCGATCCCGAAAAGCGCGCCGCTGCGCAAGACGCAGTGCAGGCTGCGCTGGCCAAGCTCGAACAGGAAACAGCCGAAGGCCACGGCAAGGCCAGCGCCGGAGCGGCCGCTGCGCTGCGTGCGGTGCTCAAGGAGCACGGTCGGCTGGTCGACGCTCCGCTCGAAGCCCGCGTGCATGCGGCCTTGGTCGCCGCCGGCGAACTCGAAGGCTGGCAGCGTTGGAGCGCCGACAAGGTTCGCGAGGAGCTGGTCGCCAAGGCCGAGGGCCTGCTCAAGCGCCCCGAGGGCCAAGCCCTGGGCGGCCGCAAGATGCAGGAAACCTTGCGCAGCTTGCGCGAGCAGTGGAAGCAGTCGGATCAGGGTGGCGTGCCCAACCACGCGCTCTGGAAGCGCTTCGATGAGGCGTGCAACGAAGCCCACAAGGTGGTTGAAGCCTGGCTCGAAAAGGTCCGCGCCGATGCTGCCGAGCACCGCGCCCAGCGCGTCGCGCTGGTCGAGGAGGTGAAGGCATGGGCGACAGAGCATGCGCAGGCATCCGACCTGAAGGCTCACAACCGCGCACTGCATCAGTTCGCGGACCGCTGGCGTGATGCCGGTCACGTCGGCGAGAAGGTGTTTGCAGAACTCCAGGCGCAATGGAATGAGGTCTTTGGCGCCGCACGCGCGCCGTTCGAGGCCGCGCAGAAGGCGAGCGTCGAGCGTCGGCAGGCCATGATCGCCGAGGCCATCGAACTCGGCGCCACGCCGGTGCTGCGCATCGACGCCGTCAAGGCGCTGCAGCAGCGCTGGCAGGCTGAAGCGCAGTCGGTGCCACTCGACCGCCGCCACGAACAGAAGATGTGGGACGCCTTCCGCGCCCCGATCGACGAGGCCTTCAATCGCAAGAGCGCTGACCGCGAAAAGGCTTCGGCCGCAATGAGCGAGCACGACCGCCATGTGTTGAACGCGTCGAAGGCGCTCGAAGCTGCCAACAGCACCGGCGACGCGCAGAAGATCCGCGCCGCCGTGGCGCAACTGGAAGCGGCGATGCGCGGCGAAGCGCCGCCGCCAGCACCCAAGACTGCGGCTGCCGAGCCGGCCCAGGCCGCGCAGGCCGACGGTCCAGCCGTGGGCGCCACGGAGGTGGTGGCACCGGGTCAGGCCGCGGCCGAGTTCGGCGAAAGCGCCGGACAATCGCCCACGCCCGAAGATGCCGAATCGGCGCCTTCTGGCGTGCCGGCCGAGGCGGCCGCGACCGAAGCCGATCTGGTCGCGCCTGCCGACGGAGCTGACCCGTCGGCACGTTCCGATGCAGAAGCAGCCGAACCTAGTTCCGCACCCGCAGCGCCTCCGAAGCCGGCGCCGAAGCCGGTGATTGCGGTTCGTGGCGATGACCGACCAGGGAACAAGAAGGCCGAACCCGCACCGACCGGCCGTGGCGGCAAGTTCGGCGATCGCCGTGACAGCCGCGGTGCACCCGCTGGCCGTCCAGGCGAGCGGACGCCGCGCGCTGGTGACCGCGGTGATCGCGGCGCACCCGCCGGTGGCGGCCGCTTCGGCGACCGCCCGCCGCGCTTCGAGGACCGTGGTCCGCGTCTGGGCGATGCGGCGTTCCGCGCGCAACGCGAAGCGCTCGAACGCGCCGATCTCGCACTGCGCAAGCTCGCGGCACAGGCCCATGGTGAAGCGCTCACGCAGGTGCTCGGCGCATGGGAGAAGCGCGATGCCGCGCAACTGCCCAGCGTCCAGGAGTTGGGCCGTGCCGTCACGCCGGCGGTGCGCAGCAGCTGGTCGCAGGCCTTGGGTTCCGCGCCATCGTCACAGGCCAACGATGCGGCTGAAGCATTGCTGCGCCTCGAAATGGCGGCAGAAGTGCCGACGCCTGCGGAGCAGCTCGAAGCGCGACGCGCCTTGCAGCTCAAGCTCCTGACACGACGCGGCGATCCCGCGCCGGCGCAGACCTGGGGTCAGGATGCCGGCAAGGTGCTGGCAGCAGCGCACGATGCCGCATCGGCACGTCGTCTGCAGAACGCGCTGAAGGCGCTTCTTCGCAAGTAGAAGAGAGCGGTCGGCCTGCCTCCGCGCAGGCCGGCGATCACGCCTTGTCCGTGGACGTGAAGAACTCGTCGAACAACGACACCAGCGCCGGGAAGTCGGCCTCCAGGCGGGCACGATTCACAAAGTAGGCCTCGCAGGCGACCGCGAAGAATTCGCCAGTCGACTGTGCGCCGTAGTCGTCCAGCCAAGGCGGCTCGCCACCAAAGCGTTCCGCCAGTATGTTTTGCTCGCGGAAGGTGTCAAAGGCCGGCTGCAACACCGCAAACCACGCAGCGCGCGCATCCCGCGAACTCGATGTGCCTCGGAAGCCGGGTGGCAGGGGCGGGCAGCCATCGAACTCGCCGCCGCCGCGCAAGTCGATCTTGTGGGCGAACTCGTGGATCACGACGTTGTAACCCTCGGCGCGGGTGACGCTGCTCGCGAGCACATCCTGCCAGCTCAACATCACCGGTCCGCGGTCCATGGCCTCGCCGGCCACGACCTCTTCGTACTCATGGACCACGCCGGTAGCGTCGGTCGTCTGGCGGAGTGCGACAGCCTCGGAAGGATGCACCACGATCCCTACGAAATCGTCATACCAGTTGAGTCCACCTTTCAGGTGCAGCACGGGCAGCACGGCCTGCGCCGCCACGGCAAGTGCAACTTCGTCGGTGATGACGAAGCCGTGCGCACCGTGAAAGCGCTTGTCTCGCAGGAACTCCGCGGCGAGCTGCCGCAGGCGCTCCACGTCGGCCACCGGTCGTTCGCCGAGAAAGCGGTAGCGTGCGAGCGTCGCCCGCCAGGCAGCATCGGGGATTCGGGGCGGCGCGCGCAGGCTGCGCAGCCAGGAGAACATCAGCGCAGGTCGACGCGTTTGGCGCCGGCGCTGGAGATGCACAGCAACTGTGCCCGCGCCGGGTGCGCGGTGACGTCCCAGTCGCTCAGCACGATGCGTTCGAGGCCGTCGCCCAGCGAGTGCGTGGCCGGTTTGTGGGTGTGGCCGTGAATCAGCGTGGTGGCCTTGGCCTGGCGCAGCCAATCGCGTGCGGCGTCCGCGTCGACGTCGGCCCAGACCATGCCGGGGCTTTGCTTGCGGTCTTCGCTCTGCGCGCGCACCGAGCGCGCCAGCGCGCGGCGCTCTTCCATCGGTCGGGCGAGCACGGCTTCCTTCCACGCCGGCTTCCGCACCTGGGCCCGGAATCGAAGGTACTCCGTGTCTTCGAGGCAGAGGGCGTCGCCATGGCTCAACAGCCAGCGCTTGTCGTGTAGTGCCAGCACGGTGGGATCGTCGAGCAGCGTCAGCCCGCACTGGGCCGCGAATGCGTCGCCGACCAGGAAGTCGCGGTTGCCGTGCATGAAGTAGATCGGACGGCGCGCGGTCGCCGTACGAAGCACCTCGGCACATTGCGCCTCGAAGCCGGGCAGGGCGGCTGCGTCGTCGCCGATCCAGACCTCGAACAGATCGCCGAGGATGAAGATCGCATCGGCCGGCGTGGTCTCGAGATAACCCTGCCAGGCGCCGAAGGTCGCCGCGTCCGAGGCCTGCAGATGGAGGTCGGAGATGAGATCGACCGTGCGCCAGCCTGCAGGTGCAACGATCTCGGCGAACACCACGATGCGCGGACTCAGCTCTTGACGACGGCCTTCTCGATCACGACGTCTTCGAGCGGCACGTCGTCATGGAAGCCCTTGCGGCCGGTCTTCACAGCCTTGATCTTGTCGACCACTTCCTTGCCCTCGACGACCTTGCCGAACACGGCATAGCCCCAGCCCTGTGCCGAGGGGGCGGTATGGTTCAGGAAGCCATTGTCGGCCACGTTGATGAAGAACTGCGCTGTGGCCGAGTGGGGCGCGCTGGTGCGAGCCATCGCGACTGTGTAGTTGTCGTTCTTGAGGCCGTTGTTGGCTTCGTTCTGGATCTCTGCGCCGGTCGGCTTTTGCGACATGCCAGGTTCAAAGCCGCCGCCTTGCACCATGAAGCCGGGGATGACGCGGTGGAACACGGTATTGTCGTAGTGGCCCTTGGTCACGTACTCGAGAAAGTTCGCAACCGACTTCGGCGCCTTCTCCTGATCGAGTTCGAGCGTGATCACGCCCTGGTCCTTGATATGCAGTTCGACTTGGGGGTTGCTCATAGGGGCTCCTTCGGATTACTTCGCCAAGGTGGCGGATTGGATGGTGATGGTTTCGAGGGGCACGTCCGACATGCCGCCCTTGTTGCCCGTGCGCGCAGCGCGGATTTTGTCGACGACCTCGGTGCCGGAGACGACCTTGCCGAACACGGTGTAGCCGTAGCCGTCCGGATTGGGCGCGTTGAGGCGGGCGTTGTCGACGACGTTGATGAAGAACTGCGACGTGGCGGAGTTGGGGTCGGACGTGCGCGCCATCGCGACCGTGTACTTGTCGTTCTTGAGCCCGTTCCCGGCTTCCAGAGGCACGGGCGCACGCGTCGGCTTCTGCTTCATGTCGGGTGTGAAGCCGCCGCCCTGGATCATGAAGCCGTCGATGACGCGGTGGAACACCGTGCCGTCGTAGTGCTTGTCCTTGACGTACTGCAGGAAGTTGTCGACCGACTTCGGCGCTTTTTCCGGCGCGAGTTCGATCACGATGTCCCCGGCCGAGGTGGCGAGTTTCACGCGCGGGGCGTTCTGCGCCCAGCTGGCGGTTCCTGCGATGGCCAGCGTCGTGGCCAGGACCAGCGCCGTGCGGCGCGAAAGGGCTTGAAGTGTCACGGGAGCATCGCTTTCGACAAGGAGTTGCGCCGCGGCGCGGTCTGCACGTGCCTTACTGGCGCACGGGTTTGCGGGCGGCCGGCGTCGCCGCAGGCAGCGAGCTGGCCGTGGGTGTGCTGAACATCTGGCGGATCAGCGCGAGCTTCGGGGGCACGGTCGCGTTGCCCGATTCGAGTTGCTGCGCACGGCCATAGGACTGCGCTGCGAGGCGCACGTAGACGTCGCCGAGGTTCTCGTGTGCTGTGGCGTAGTCGGGGCTGAGCTTGATCGCCATTTCGAGCGCGGCGCGGGCCTTGTCGAACTGGCTTTGTGCCGCATAGAGCGCGGCGAGGTTGTTGTAGGGCTCGGGCAACTCGGGGAATTCCTGGGTGAGCTGAGTGAAGGCCGCGGTGGCCTCGGTCTGCTTGCCTTGTTCGGTCAGGATGACACCGCGCAGGAAGCGCATCTGGGGGTCGCGCGGCTTGCCGGAAATGTAGGCATCGGCCTTGGCCAGCGCCTCGTCCGCCTTGCCCTGGCGCAGGAGCGCATTGACGTCGGAATAGTCGTCTGCATACGCCATGCCGACCGTCAGCGCCAGCAGCAGGGCCGGGAAAATTCGGAGGACGGATGAGAACGAGAAAGCGGCGTGCTTCATGAAGCCTCGAGAGAAAGAGGGATGCGGGCCTTCGTAAACACGCGGAAAATATCCGTCGGTGGCCGTTTACAATGGGCAGGATTGTAGCCGAGGGTCCACGTCCAGTTCCTCGTTGCCACACCACTTCCACCCCTGAAAAAATACTGTCCTTCGCCCGTTCTTGCACGAGCGCGAACCGACGTTTTCCGAGCCTCATGAGTCTTCGCATCTACAACACGCTCTCGCGTGAACTGGAGGAATTTTCTCCTCTGCAACCAGGCAGGGTGCGCATGTATGTGTGCGGCATGACGGTGTACGACTACTGTCATCTCGGCCACGCGCGTTCGATGATCGCTTTCGACGTGGTGCAGCGCTGGCTCAAGACATCGGGCCTTGAGGTCGACTACGTCCGCAACATCACCGACATCGACGACAAGATCATCCGCCGCGCCGTCGAGAACGGCGAAAGCATCCGTACGCTCACCGATCGCATGATCGTTGCATTGCACGAGGATGCCGACGCGCTGGGCATCGAACGGCCTACGCACGAGCCTCGCGCGACGGAGTTCATTGCGCAGATGCTGTCGATGATCGCCACGCTGGAACAGAAGGGCCTTGCCTATCGCTCGCCGAACGGCGACGTGAACTATGCGGTCCGCAAGTTTCCCGGCTACGGCAAGCTCAGCGGCAAGACGCTCGATGAACTTCACGCCGGCGAGCGCGTCGCCGTGCTGGACGGTAAGGACGATCCGCTCGACCCGGTGCTCTGGAAGAGCGCCAAGCCCGCCGAGCCCGAAGAGGTGAAGTGGCCCAGCGAATTCGGTCCGGGCCGTCCCGGCTGGCACATCGAATGCTCGGCCATGGCGTGCAAGCTCCTGGGCGAAACCCTCGACATCCACGGCGGCGGAGCGGATCTGCAGTTCCCGCATCACGAGAACGAGATCGCGCAAAGCGAAGGCGCCAACGGCAAGCCACTGGCGCGCACGTGGATGCACAACGGCTTCATCAACATCGACGACGAGAAGATGTCCAAGAGCCTGGGCAACTTCTTCCTCATTCGCGATGTGCTGAAGAAGTACGACGCCGAGACCGTCCGCTTCTTCGTCGTGCGGGCCCACTACCGCAGCCCGCTCAACTACAGCGACGTGCACCTCGACGACGCGCGCAATTCGTTGAAGCGCCTGTACACCGCGCTGCATCTGGTGGCGCCGGCGCCAGTGACGATCGACTGGAGCAACGCCTACGCGGCCCGCTTCAAGGACGTGATGGACGAGGATTTCGGCACGCCCGAAGCCGTGGCGGTGCTGTTCGACCTCGCCGGCGAGGTCAATCGCACCAAGTCGGCCGAGTCGGCCGGCTTGCTGAAGGCGTTGGGCGCCTGTCTCGGCATTCTCCAGGGCGACCCGGAGGGTTTCCTGCAGGCGGGAACGACGCTGGACGAGGCGTCCATCCAGGCCCTGATCCAGCAGCGCGCAGATGCCAAGGCAGCAAAGAACTTCGCCGAAGCCGACCGTATCCGCAATGACCTGCTCGCGCAGGGCATCGTGCTCAAGGACTCGCCCACCGGCACGACCTGGACGTCGGCCCAGTGAACGCGGCGAGAACGACAGTCGTGGCCAAGGAACCGATCGTCCAGGTCTTCACGCCGGACTACTGGGAAGAAGCCTGCAAGCACCTCGCCAAGAAGGATCGCGTCATGAAGCGTTTGATCCCGCGCTTCGGCGACGCCTGCCTCGAGTCTCGCGGCGATGCCTTCACCACACTGGCGCGCAGCATCGTGGGGCAACAGGTCTCGGTGAAGGCCGCCCAGTCCGTCTGGGATCGCTTCGCCAAGCTGCCCCGCAAGATGACGCCGGCCAGCGTGTTGAAGCTCAAGGTCGACGACATGCGTGCGGCGGGCCTGTCGGTTCGCAAGGTGGAGTATCTCGTCGACCTGGCCCTCCATTTCGATTCGGGCGCCGTGCACGTCAATGCGTGGGAAAACATGTCCGACGAGATGATCATCGCGGAGCTGGTCGCGATCCGCGGCATCGGCCGCTGGACCGCCGAAATGTTCCTGATCTTCCACCTGATGCGGCCCAATGTGCTGCCTCTGGATGACCTCGGGCTGATCAACGGCATCAGCCAGAACTACTTCTCGGGCGACCCCGTCAGCCGCAGCGATGCGCGCGAGGTGGCTGTTGCCTGGGCCCCTTACTGTAGCGTTGCGACTTGGTATATTTGGAGATCGCTCGACCCGCTACCGGTCGCATACTGAATAACAGGAGAAGACGTTGGCGAAACGAACCTTCCTCGACTTCGAGCAGCCCGTCGCTGAACTCGAAAGCAAGATCGAAGAACTGCGCTATGTACAGACCGAATCCGCGGTCGACATCTCGGAGGAAATCGATCAACTGGGCAAGAAAAGCCTTCAGCTCACCAAGGACATCTACAGCGACCTGACGCCCTGGCAGATCACCAAGATCGCCCGGCATCCCGAGCGCCCCTACACGCTCGACTATGTGAACGAGATCTTCACGGACTTCGTGGAACTCCACGGCGACCGTCATTTTGCGGACGACCTTTCGATCGTGGGCGGCCTGGCGCGCTTCAACGGTACGCCTTGCATGGTGCTCGGTCACCAGAAGGGCCGCGACACCAAGGAGCGCACGGCGCGCAACTTCGGCATGAGCAAACCGGAGGGTTATCGCAAGGCGCTTCGGCTGATGAAGACCGCCGAGAAGTTCAAGCTGCCGGTTTTCACCTTTGTCGATACGCCCGGTGCCTACCCGGGCATCGACGCCGAGGAGCGCGGCCAGTCCGAAGCCATCGGCCGCAACATCTTCGAGATGGCGCAGCTCGAGGTGCCGATCATCGTGACCATCATCGGCGAAGGCGGCTCCGGCGGCGCGCTGGCGATCTCGGTGGGCGATCAGGTGCTGATGCTGCAGTACTCGGTCTATTCCGTCATCAGCCCCGAAGGCTGTGCCTCCATTCTCTGGAAGACCAGCGACAAGGCGCAGGAAGCTGCCGATGCGCTCGGCATCACCGCGCACCGTCTCAAGGCGCTGGGCCTGGTCGACAAGATCGTCAATGAGCCGGTCGGCGGGTCGCACCGCGATCACCGGCAAATGGCCGCTTTCCTCAAGCGTGCATTGAACGATGCCTTCCGTCAGGTGAGCGATCTGTCGGTCAAGGAATTGCTCAATCGCCGCTACGAGCGTCTGCAGAGCTACGGCCGCTTCGCCGACACCAAGGCCGACAGCGGCAAGTAAGGCCGGGCGGGCCGTGCCTGCCTCGCGCCGTCTCCGATGGAAAATCCTGCCGCCCACGCACTGGCATCCTGGACGGCACCGTTGCCGCTGGGTGTGGCCTACAGTGGCGGCGCCGACTCCACGGCACTGTTGCACGCGGCCGCACGGCTTTGGCCGGGGCAGGTGCATGCGCTGCACGTGCATCACGGCCTCCAGCGCGCTGCCGATGATTTCGAGGCGCTTTGCAGGGCCACCTGCGCGCTCCTGAGTGTTCCCCTGCATGTGGGGCGTGTCGATGCCCGTCATGCACCTGGGGAGAGCCCCGAGGACGCCGCGCGCCGCGCGCGCTACCTGACGCTCGCCGGTCTCGCCCAGACGCAGGGCCTGAAGCACGTCGCGCTGGCGCAGCATGCTGATGACCAGGTCGAGACGATGCTGATTGCCCTCAGCCGCGGCGCCGGACCCGACGGTCTGGCCGGCATGCCGCGGCAGATGCTGCGACACGGCGTGCACTTCCACCGGCCGCTGCTCGACGTCCATGCAAGCGCGCTGCGTGACTGGATTTCAGCCAGCGGCACGCCCCACATGGACGATCCGAGCAATGGCGACCTGCGCTATACGCGCAACCGTATTCGCCAGCAGGTGCTGCCGGCGCTGGCCGCTGCATTGCCTCAATTCCGCGAGACATTCGCGCGCTCGGCACGCAACGCCGCGAAGGCATCGGCCTTGCTGGCCGACGTCGGCTCCAGGGACATTTCGGAGGCAGGCTCGCCCCCTCGATTGGCCGTGCTGCGCGCCTTGCCGCGAGAGCGTCTTGCCAACGCATTGCGCCATTGGCTCAAGCGCGACCACGGCTCGGTCCCGAGCGAGGCGCAGCTCGAGCAACTCCTCGACCAGATCGCCGCATGCGCCACGCGTGGTCATCGCATCAGCCTCAAGATTGCTGCCGGCAGGGTCGAACGGGAAGGCGACACACTGCGTTGGTACAATGCCCCGCCCTTGTCGTAGCCCTCGGACTTTGCGCCGAAGTCGGTTTCGACGGGCGCACGGACGTCGGCATTGCGGCGCCCGAACCCTTCTCTTTGACTTCACCCATGGCATTGATCGTTCATAAATACGGCGGCACGTCGATGGGCTCGACCGAGCGCATCAGGAATGTCGCCAAGCGCGTGGCCAAGTGGGCTCGCGCCGGCCATCAGATGATCGTGGTTCCGAGCGCCATGAGCGGCGAGACCAATCGCCTGCTTGGCTTGGCCAAGGAACTCGCTTCCGGCAAACCCGGCGACGACCACAACCGCGAACTCGACATGCTGGCCTCCACCGGCGAACAGGCGTCGTCCGCGCTCCTGGCCATCGCGCTGCAGACCGAGGGTCTCCCGTCCGTCAGCTACGCCGGCTGGCAAGTGCAGGTGAAGACCGACAGCGCCTTCACCAAGGCACGCATCGAGAGCATTGACGACGAGCGCGTCCGCGCCGATCTCGATGCCGGCAAGGTGGTGGTCATCACCGGCTTCCAGGGTGTGGACGAGGGTGGCAACATCACGACGCTGGGTCGTGGCGGCAGCGATACCTCCGCGGTCGCCATCGCGGCGGCGATGAAGGCTCATGAGTGCCTGATCTATACCGACGTCGATGGCGTCTACACCACCGACCCGCGCGTCGAGCCCGATGCGCGCCGCCTGACCACGGTGAGTTTCGAGGAAATGCTCGAGATGGCGAGCCTGGGCTCCAAGGTGCTGCAGATTCGCTCGGTCGAATTCGCCGGCAAGTACAAGGTGCCCCTGCGCGTGCTCTCGAGCTTCACGCCCTGGGACATCGACATCAACGAAGAAGCCAAGTCTGGCACGCTGATCACTTTCGAGGAAGACGAAAACATGGAACAAGCCGTCGTATCCGGCATTGCGTTCAATCGCGACGAAGCCAAAATTTCCGTGCTTGGCGTGCCTGACAAGCCGGGCATCGCGTATCACATCCTCGGCGCCATCGCCGACGCGAACATCGAAGTCGATGTGATCATCCAGAACCTGAGCAAGGACGGACGCACCGACTTCAGCTTCACCGTCCACCGCAACGACTACGCGAAGGCGGTCGACCTGCTCAAGGCCAAGGTGCTGCCGACGCTGGGCGAGGCCGACATCGTGGGCGACACCAAAATCTGCAAGGTCAGCATCGTCGGCATCGGCATGCGCAGCCACGTCGGCGTCGCGAGCAAGATGTTCCGCGTGCTGAGCGAGGAGGGCATCAACATCCAGATGATCTCCACCAGCGAGATCAAGACATCGGTGGTGATCGACGAGAAGTACATGGAACTCGCCGTGCGCGCGCTACACAAAGCTTTCGATTTGGATCAACCAGCCGCCTGAAGGATGGCATAATCGACGGCTCAGGAACTGTGACCGAGTGGCCGAAGGTGCTCCCCTGCTAAGGGAGTATGGGGTGTAGAGCCTCATCGAGGGTTCGAATCCCTCCGGTTCCGCCATCTTCCCTCGAAGGGTGCTCCAGAAATGGGGCACCCTTTGTTTTTGGGGCCATGCCTTCCAGCGTGCGTGGCACCCCGTCGCCCATGCGGCACCGGGGACGCGAGAGGGTACGGAAATCTCGTTCAGGGTACGCGCCCTGGGACCCGGCGCTTTTCAGGCGTCTTGCGCAAAATCGCGCCATTGGTGGGGCTTGCGCGAGGCCCCAGTCCCACGCCGTTGTGTGCAGCGCCATGATCTGGCCACGTCGACCTGCGCGTTGGCGCCCAGTCGCGCGTGGCGCGTTGAACGATTCAACACGGCGAGGTGAGCACGGGTCGAATCCGATTTGCACTCGCCCTCGCGTTGGTGCGCTCCCGCCCCCCCTTCCAAATGCGGTCTTTCTGCCGGTACGCCACAAATGCGGCGATGCCTACCGTCGAACTCGTCCGGACACCTCGCTTCTTCCTTCAACTTTTGAGGAGTTTGATCATGGACGAGAAACAAAATCAGTTGCCTGAACTGCCCGCGGTGGCCCCACGGCGGGGGCAGGAGAATCTGCTTGACGAAGTGATCGTCGAGGACTGGCCGGGGTGCACCGATGCCGAGCACTCGGCCAAGCTGCGCGATGGGGGCGGTCTGTACTTGCATCAGCGCGTACCCGGAGGTCAACGGGTCTGGCGGGTCCGCGTGACCATGCCCGATCGCCCTGTTGGGGTCGATGACCCAGGAGAGCGCGATGACCAAACAGAGCGCGATGACCAGGACGAGCGCCCGCGTGTCTGCGAGGTCACCCTCGGCGCGTATCCTGAACTCACCCTGGAGGCAGCCCGCAAGGCTGCGGCTGCTGCCCGTCAACTCGCCCACTTGGGCATTGACGGGACGGCCCACAAGGCCGTAGCGCTGGCGGCCATGCGACTTGAAAACCAGTCTGCCACGTTCGGCTTTGTCTGCGATGCCTGGTGGGCTGCCAGCTGTGAGGCCGACTTGTGGACCGAAAAGTACGCGCGTGAGATGAAGGGCATCTGCGAGCGCTGGCTGAGGCCCCGAGCGCTGTGGAATGCGCGCCTGAACGAGATCATTGTTCCGATGGCCGTCGGCGCGCTGAGCGCATGCACCAAGCAGTCGGTGAGCACCGGGAAGAAGCTGCGCATGATCATTCAAAACGTCGCCAAGTATGCGCAAGCCATCGGCCTGGTGAAGCACACCGAGCTGGCTGCGCTTGCTGAAACGCCCACGCTGCGGGCCTATCGCCTGACCAGCGAGCGCGGTGAACGCCATCTTCCTGCCGTGCTGGACCTGGCCGACGCGGGGCAGATCCTGCGTGACAACCACAATGTCAATGCGGAATGGCAATCCGTGCGCGCTTCGCAGATGTGTGCGCTGCTGGCGCAACGGCCCGGCAACATTGTGCTGATGCGGTGGCAGGATCTGGACCCGGACTGCACGGTATGGAGCATCCCGCGCGGGCTCATGAAGGTGAAGGTTCGCGGCGGCGGGCATGGAGACATGAACTTTCGCTCCCATCACATCGTGCCATTGCCCCGGCAAGCGACGGAGTTGCTCAAGAGCCTGGATCGGCACAGCGAGTGGGTCTTCTTCAGTCCGACCGATACCGCCCGCCACATCACCGAAAACACCCTGGTGCGGCATTACTCGCACCGCCTGGGGCTGCAGGGGGTGCATTGTCCCCACGGGTGGCGCAGTACCTTTTCCACCTGGGCCAACGATCAGACGACTCGGCAGGGGGAGCGCCGGTTCTCTCGTGACGAGATCGAGTTGATACTGGACCACAAGGTGGGGTCTGCGGTGTACCGCGTCTACAACCGGAAGGTGGCCATCCAGCGCTTGCGTCCGATCCTGCAGGCGTGGGCTGACGCGCTGTACGACGCGTGGCACAAGGCCGCGCCCCGCAGGTGCGCTGCGTAAGGTCTGTCGGCGGTCGTGGGGCGGCGTCGGTTGCATCGCGGGTCCGCTCCCCGCTGCCGCGCCGCCATTGGGGGCAGGGGGCGCCGGGCAATGTCCCGGCGCATGGTTGTTCGGTGTCCACGGACAAGCCGTGACCAGGCAGCGAAGTGAGGCGGCTTTGCAGCGCATGAGAGGGGCTTCGCGCGCTCTTCTTTCTTCGAAGCGCAGCGTTCAGGTCGCGAATTTGTAAGTGCCGTGTAACTGCAAGTCCTGCCTGGCAGGGTGTCGCGGGCTGCTTCCATGGGGCTCTGGGGATGCGCGCCTTGGGGCCCGCACCACCCCCAGCACCACTACTCATTGAGCAATTTCTCAAGCGACGTTCGCAGTCGCATGACCAGGGCCTCGCTCAACCGCCGGTCAAACCAGATGGCCAGCCGCCCGCGACGATCGATCTTGAAGGCGGCATGAGCCTGCTTGCCGCAGACCTCCTGCGCATCCTCACCCTGGACACCCGCTTCACTCACGAGCATCTGGAAGATGCGGCTGGGCCTGACCGAGGCGGCACTGTTCTGCGCTTTCAGACGCGTGGCGGTGTCGATGGTGCGCTGCAACGCCGCGGCGCACGCGGTTTTCAACGGGCGTGCCCATCGGTACTGGATGTCGTTCGGCGAGGAGAACGCCTGATGCACCGGCTCAGGCAGGCTTGCAATGCCGATCGATTTGCTCACCAGGCTCACGTCAATGGTCAGCTCCTGCGCCAAGCGTCGGACCGACGCGAAGAGGCCCGCGTCCAGTGCGCGCTTGAACATCTGTCCCTGTTCGAACGGCGAAAGCGCCCGGTGCGCCCGGTTCTCGCGATCCATCTCGGCGAACAGCTGCAAGTCATCCATCGACGCCACGATCGCATTGACAGGCACGCCCAACTCCAGACAGGCGCGATGGCGGCGGTGACCGAACACGATCTCGAACTGCAACGCGCCCTGCGCGGCCACCGCACCCGCGGGCACAGAAGGCGGGATCGGACGGACCTTGATCGGCTGCACATTGCCCCCTGCTCGCTGGATGCTTGCCTTGAGCTCCTGAAACTCGGGCGTGTCAGCGTCTTCGTGGATGCGGTTCGCCCATCTCGAGTGGCCAATCGAACGGGCATCGATGCGACGCAAGGCCGATGGCGTCTGACCCGTCTCGTGCTCCGGTGCCGCAATGCTGGTTGTGCTGGTTGTGCTGGCGGCTGGTGTCGGACGTGCCTCGCCCGGTACCGCCGATGGGGCTTGGCGCGACGTCGCTCGGGCAGGGCGGCGACGGCGCGCCGCTGGTGGGGCCTGCTTCGCACGTGCAACCGGCGCCTTCCCGCTGGCGCGTGCGACGCGTCCTTTCGCCGGGACCTTGGCGCTCGCTTTGCTGGAGTTGCGCGCGGCGGGCATACGAATGTCTCTTTCCTCTCCTCACTGCTGACGACGGTCCGGACCGCCCGGGCCAACGATGCGCGATCCTGCTCGGGGGGATCGACGCCTCCCCCCGAGTGGCTTGCCCCTTGTCATCCGCCGCGTTGCGCGAACGAGCCGATCCATCCAGGGATGGATGAGTCGAGATCGACCGTGGCAACTCGACCTCCATGGTGAAAGCATAGTCGAATATCGACTAGTCTAGATGAGAATACAACGATGCGTCCACAGGTTCAAGAAGACTCCCGCTTCGGGCAGCTTGATGGCGCCTGACGCGCAGAGGGGTGCTCGCGCTGTCGCGGTGAAGGCCGCCACGAGTTCACTGGGCGGGTGCCGTGTCCTCGATGATCGATTTGACTGGCTGCAGAAGTTCCTCTGGCGCGAGTCTCTCGCGCAGGGCAGGGGGGCGTTAGCTGAAGGCCAGCGCCGAAGCGCGAAAGCTTGCCCGTCCCTCAGCGGCATGGGCAATCGTCGGGGCGACAAAGCATGGGGACGAGCACGCGCCTGCTTGCTTTACTGAACGCTTTCATCGCCCCGATGCATCAGCCACAGCCGAACCGCAAGGGACTCGAAGGAGCCGACCGCGCGCGTCGCCCCGTGGTCTTGGGGCCTCAGCGTAGTTTTTGACGCTTGTGTCTCAGGCCCCCCTTGGGCGATGGCGCAGCGATGCCCAGGCGTTCGAGTCGGTCCTGGAATTCCAACTCGAGCGCGATCATGTCCGTGTGCAAGGCCGCGACCCAGTGGCGCAGCTCCACATGGCCGATGAGGCGCGCGCAACGCTCCACCTTGGAGACGTCGGTCTGGCGCCACTTCAAGCTCTCGGCCAGTTGCTCCTGCGTGAGGCCGGCGATGGTACGCATATCCCTGAGAAGTTCGGCCAGCGCCAACTGCTCGCGATTGAACGGGGAAGTCTTGGAAGTCTTCATGGATGCCACTTGTTGAGGTGGCCGAGACCTTGTATGCTTCAATCGACTAGTCGAAATTCGACTGTCGAAAATCGACTATTGACAGCAACCAAAACTGGACGATCGGCCGACGCATGGCCGGACCGGCTCAATTATTGGCGGAAAGACAGTAAATCGCCGCGAATGTGCCCATCTCGAAAGCGCGGCAAGGAAGCGAACATGCCAAAGAGACCTGAAGTGAAAGCGCAGCCATGCTGACCAGGACCGCGCTTGCCGGTCAGTCGCTGAAGAGCCAAGGCGGTGAGTCTGGCCCAGACCCGGCACGCTCCGGCGAATGCGCTGGCCGCGGACGCGACAACCAGGTACAAATCGTGCGCCGTCTTGTCAAAGATTCCCTTGGCCCGACGCCGGCAGAAGCCAGCGGCGCACGCTGCAAGTCCGGCAGCGTCAAGGAACGCGATGCCGCATGGAGGAGCGAATGGGGTGACGAGCCGTACCGCGCAGCGCTGGAGGGGGCGTGGCCCTGGCGGCGTTTCAGCCGGCGCAGGTGGGTCTATCTGATGGTCGAGCGCGCCTATTTTCGAAGCCGCGATCCCCGCGGGGAGGCCGATGCTTCGGAAGGCGGCACTGAAGTGAAGAAGGGCGGCAAGGTTTGATGGCGAAGGGCAGTTTGATCCGTGCGGGCTGTTGGCTGCTTGCGAAGCCGCAGCGCTCCATCGAGTCCCCTGCACCCGCACCACGCGCGCGCCGAAGGGTGTTGTCTGCCGCACTCGCCAACGGGTCGCAGAGGTGCGAGGGGGCGTTCGACATGACCACTGAAAGGAACCGCGAGACCGAGGAGAGGTTGTCGGCCGGCTATGCGAAGTGCTGGTATACGTCCTTCGAACCCTTGCTGCCCACTTCCATCATCGCGTCGGTTCAGATGGAGAACAAAAGGCGAGAGGAGGACCGAATGCGAGCGGAGCAGGAAAAGCGGGAAGCCTTGACCGTAGAGCGGGCGATCGAGTCCCGGGACGGCCGCTTGACCGTCATGAAGCACCTGCTGGCCATGGAATGGGACGCGCAAGCCGACGCCGCGTTCATTGCCGACTTCGAGCGACCTCCGCAGAGAAGTCTTCCGCCCCAAACGTTCCAGGTGCTTCGGGGGCAGGAACTCGTCGATGCCGCCGCACGGGTGCGCGCAACGCGTGACGGGGACAATCGCCAGCACGAGGCCGACCAACTGGAGAAGATCGCAGCGCGCGGCGCCTTCCGTAGGGTCGCCAATCCGGCGTGCGCTCCCGAACAGTGGTGCCGTTCCGTGGAACGCCAGAGGGAGGCGCACCCGCACATGTGGGCGGTGACTGATTTCGTGGCGAGCCGCGTCGCGGCGTCGTTACTCAGTCTGCGGCCACTGTCGATTCCGCCGATCCATTTGAACGGCCCACCGGGCAATGGGAAGACCCATTACACCAGCGATCTCGCTGAAGCTCTGGGCGCGCCGATCCGTATCCAGTCGATGGACAACGCCCAGGCCTCGTCGCTTTGGCTGGGGACCGAACGCCACTGGGGTACAGCCGGATGCGGGATCGTCTTCAACGAGATCGTCTATGGAACCTACGCAAACCCCATCTTCCTGATCGACGAGATCGACAAGGCGCCGCGGGCGAGTCAATACGACCCGGTTGGACCGCTGCACTCGCTGCTGGAACCCTTGACCGCCTGCGCCGTGCGCGATGCGGGAGTGGAAACTACTTTCGATGCGAGCCTCGCGATCTACATCGCGACGTCGAACGACAGCAGCAAGGTGCCGGACACTCTGCGAACGCGATTTCGGGAGTTTGTCATCCTGCCACCGCGCGGCGAAGACGCGCTTCGTGTCGCTCACGCGGTCGCCAACCGTGCCATCCAAAAACTGGGCGTTGCAGGTTTCGCGGCGCCCGAGCGCTCGTTGTCGCACAAGCTTGCGCATCTCACCGCACGTGAGATTTGTCAGGCGGTCCAGGACAGCGCCGCACGCGCAGCCCAGATCGGGCGATTGCATCTGAGGGTTTCCGACCTGCCGGCGGACGTCATCGGTGACGAGAGCGATGCCCCAGGTCCGATGCTGCACTGAGGTCCCGACGTGCCGCCGTGTGCCGCCCCCCTGACTCTGCGAGGTACAGCCCCATGACCATGCCACAACTACGAATGAACGCGTTCCTTCGAGCCGGCGAAATCCTTATGGACATCGTCAAGACCACTGGGCACATGGATACATGGGGTGCGCAACTGCCTGACCGTCTCGTCATCGAGGCCGAAATTGCGCTGCACCACTATCCCAGCTGGCTAGAGATCACCGAAGCTGCAGACGAGCAAAAAAGCATGCATACCTGGATGGTCAGACCTACGGGAGATGTGAAGCAACAGAAGGAGGCGCATGTTCGATTGGAAACTGTCGCTGCGCGGATGGGTGCACAGACCGCACCGGACGACATGTCATTCGACAGTAGAGGCCTTGTGTGCGCCTGGCTCCGTACCGAGCACGCGGCGCTTCACTATCGGCGGCCTGTCGATCTCTTGTACATGGCGGGCAACGCTGACCGAATCGTCGCGCTCTTCGAGGCTGAAGCGTGCGTGTCATGCAAGGCGAAGCGCGTGTTCGCGAGCGAAAGCAACGCCAATCACTGGCTTCGAAGATTTGATGAGTCGCTGGGACGAATCCCGCTTGAGATGCTGGGTTCGGACACTGGCCGACGAATGGTCATGGAAGAACTGGATCGGCTGACCGATCGCGGCGAATCCGTGAACTGAAGCGATTCGCGCGCAGCGAGAAGTCCACATGCCGCAGCCCGGAAACACAACGGTGGGCGCGTCCGAGCAACCGAAGCAAGCCTCGGTATTCAGCGCGGATGCGCAAGTCGCTGGCCAGCGCATTCGCCCTCGACCACTGTGCTGCAGCACCAAGCAGGTAGTTCCGATGCGGCGAATGGACTGACCCTTTCGAAACGCGCGGAAAGCTTGATGGTGGCTGGCTACACGTTCCACGACTACCTGAGTCTCGCACTGCACCGTACGGCGGTGGGGCTGATGGTCGAAGACCCCGCGCTGGTTGGCACCGCGCAGGCAACGCTCGAGCGCTGGATCGAGCGAGGTGATCCGCGCACGCGCGTCCTTTGGGAGAAGTGGCGGTCCATCCTGGCCGCAAGGGACTGGGCGCAGGCGCTCGCGGAGACGGAGGAGGGACAGCAGCTGCGCAGCGCCTCGCCTGTGCCGACGGTGCTTTCGGAAACCACGCGTCTCAAAGTACTCGCGCTGATGCAGGCGTGGCGCGATGCAGAGGTCCCTGTCTTCAGGGAACCACCATGAATCCAGTTGAATCAGGAACGACGGTCCGGGCCTCGCAGGCCGGACAGCCAGCGCGACTTCCTCAACGCAAGGACATTCCATGACACCCGTCGAACAGCTGCAGGCCCGTTTTGCCTACATGTTCCAGGGCGAGTCGATCAGCCTGGAGTTCCACGAGGGTTGGCTTCCGATCTTCAGGGAGGCCTGCGAGCAGATCGACGATGTGCTGGGCGAGAACAAGCGCGGTTTCCATTGGGTGCAGGTGAAGGAGAAGTACGGCTCCGCGCGGTTCTACTATCACCTTGGAACCTCCAGGCGCCTGGTGGTCGACTTCGTCGATGGCCAAGGGGGCCACGCTCTGATCAAGACGCGAACCAAGGAAGGCGATTCGGCGGCGGATCGCATCGACGCCATCGTCGATCACGCGGAAGCGCGGACGTACACGACCTGCATGGTCTGCGGCGCAGCCGCGCAGACCGAGCCCTACGACGGCTATTACCTGACCGTGTGCGCAGCGCACGCGCCTGCCAGACGGTTCCGTTGTCCTGAAGAACTTTGAAGATGCTGTGAAGCCGCACCCCGCTGAGTGCGGCGAAACAAACTTGATCCTGCATCAGTCATGCGCAAGAAATCACCAGTGTCCGATAAAGTCTCGACGACGCCGACGCGCGGCGACGTGCGCCCCCGTCGAAAGGACCTCGCCGCGGGGCTGCGCACACAGGGAACGAGCGACATGGAGGCCGTGGTCGCTCAAGTCGAGTCTCTGCGCGAGGCTTGCCGCATCATCATGCGCGAGCTGGTCCGCGAGGAAGCGGCCCGGAGTGTTCCGGTTCAGGAGCGCTTGATGATGCGGATATTTAAGGTGGCCTCTGAGTTGGAGCGCAAGTCGCTGCAGGAGATGGTCGATCTGATCGAACCGCAACGCCCGTTGGCACGCCGAGTCGAACTCGAACAGCGCGCGATCGAAGCCGTCATGGCGGGTACCCAGTGGCTGACGGCGGCCGAGATCGGGCGGCTCGTCAATCCGAAGGTCGTCAACGCGCGATCCATAGTCAATCGTTGGCAGGCGAGTGGTCGCATCTTCGGCATCGACCATCGAGGCGAGAAGCTGTACCCGGCCTACGTTCTCGATGCGACCTGGCGGCCGTTGCCGGCAGTCAAAGAGATCCTCGCCATGCTGACAGGCTTTTCGCCTTTCAGGATCGCGTCCTGGTTCGAATCCACCAGTTCGGCATTGGGCGGCAGGCGCCCGCGGCAAGCCATCGAGAGAGATCCTGATGCGGTGCTCGCGGCCGCCAAGTCCCTCCGCGCGGGTGCGATTCACGGTTGAAGATGGCCAAGGCGCATTCAAGCGTCAGGCATCGGCCGCGCAATGCGACTTGATCGATCACGCCCGCCAACGTTCTTGAAGCGCTCTGCTTTCATGCTCGCCGCCGCATGCGCTCACGCGCAGGATGTTGTCTTGGATCAGATCACTTTCACGCTTGATGTTGAAGGCATGCATCGGTTCGCTGAGATCCCGGACGAACCTGCGGCGGCCACCCATCCTGGCCTGGATAGACACGTGAAGGTTGCTCAGTTGGACGCCGAACGGTCTCGGGATCTCAAGTTGCTCGGCGGCTTCCTGATTCGGCTGCCGACCGCCAGGACAGACGAATCAAAAAGCTCCTGTCGCATGCTGGCGCTCGAATTGAAGGCACAACGGACCCGCGCCTGGCGTGCCTCGTAACAAGCTTGGCGCGGCGTTCCGGATCCTGGTCGATTTTGACGCGCGCAAGGTCGCAATTCACATGCGGCAGTCCGGCGACCTGGATGCGGGGTCGTCCAGTGGCTCGCGGCCCAGGTCGCGCCGCGCCGAAGGGGTGGCGACCCGGGCGGAATGGGCACCATTTGCCCCGTTTATGGACCTTGATGAGAACAGCGCGTGAGGTAAGGCTGTCACAAGACGGCAGGGGGCGGCCTATCGGCCTATCTCAAGCCAGGTATGGCAAGTTCACGCGATCAGTCGCAACTCCGGTTCGAAGTTCTCCTCCCCTTGAGCTCGCTGCGCGTCGATCGCGCCGGTGAGCTGCTTGGTGCCAACAGCGCTGGCGATCTCCGGAATGCACCAGGCGGCTGCGATGAGTTCGCCTTGCTCGCGAGAGTTCCAAGCGGCGGCGGCCGCGCGTCCGCCGCTTGGGGCTCATTCAGAATCTAGAGTATGGGCATGCTGGTGTCGACCTAGGCCATGTCAGTATCGGGCATCGCGGCGCACTTCTTCCATCACGGGTGCGCCCATCGGAATGGCGTTGCGCGCCGCGGCCAACTCGAGGGCGAATGCCCTGCGATCCCGCTGCGCCGGGCGGATCGATAGGCTGCCGTCCACTGTGACCTGCGCGTCGACTGTAGCGCCTTCGCAGAGGCCGAGCCGCTGCGCGACTTCGGACGGAATCCGTAGGGCCAGGCCGTTGCCCCATCTCACTACTTGCAGGTCCATGATGCGTTTATTCCATGCTCCGCGATGGCTTGGAGATGCCAAGCGGCGTCGGTCTTGCCACTCGACGCCATCTTCCCCGCCTTATCTCCGGTGTCAATGGCACGAACGTGCAGGGCAATGGGCACGAGCCCTCCGCGTACTTCGAGGAACTTAAGCGGATGCCGACCCGCCGGCCGGCCGGACTAGTTGTTGCCGCATCGCTGTTTGCTGGCAAACTGAAAGCACGACATCGCGTGGCCCACACCTGTCAAGGTGACATTGCGAGACACATACGAAGTTCTCTAGCCAGGAACGGAAGTTCAGGGGTAGAACACTCCTCGTCGGGAACCGGTCGCTAAGCAGTCATGAGACGTGCACCTCGTCCGTCGGCTCCGTGCCCAATGCAGCCTTACCGTGGTTGCGGTGCCGTCGTATCGCGGGCCAGGATTTCCCCTTCGTCGGCGTCGCGCCATCCGCTCGACAGCAGCCAGTCACTAGACTCAATCTCGTGGCGCTGGTCTGAAGGCTGATCAGGAACTCGCATGTTCGGGCAGAAGCGTCACAGGCCGCTGCGTGAGGCGGGACGATGAGGCCTCGTGTGCTGTGGGCGAAGTGCAGGAATGCGTGGGGGCGGCCGCTGTCTTCATCGAAGCCCAACCGGGCGCGCAACGCTGCGAAATGAACATGAGTCCGGCGGATAGGACGGGGAAGGAGACGACGCGAGAAAGATTCCGCTGACCCTGCGGGGAATGCTTAACAGCCGCGCCGCGACTCATATGGGGGTTACGCCAAGCATGTCTGCCCAAAGCGATGCAGAAACGCTGGGGCCGCGTCGTGCCTGCTTCCCTCGGGGTCGCGCGCCGCGCGGCCCTTCGCATTTCTGAAATGGTGTTTTTCACTGCGGGACCTTAGTCCGAACGCCGTCGAATCGCACACTTGCTTCGTCAGAAACGACGTCCCACAAGCAAGGAAGCGAATCATGAGTTCCACCCCTCCCGCCAGTGAATGCGCGCAGAAGAGCACGCCCGCAGATCCCCCACCACCGGTATCGACCGAGTGGGACGAATGGAAGCCGGTGCGCGATCTGAGTTGAGGCCGCGCCATGACCACCACCCCCTACGAGACCTTGCGCCTTCGCATCGACGACGGCATCGCGACGATCACGCTCGCGCGTCCCGAGAGCCTGAATGCCTTCACCCAGCAGTCGCTGGTCGAGCTGCGTTCCGCATTGAAAGCCGTGATCGCGTCGCCGGCACGTTGCCTGGTGCTGACGGGCGAGGGCCGCGCCTTCAGCAGCGGCGCCGACCTTGCGGCGCCGCGCGACGGGCTGGATGAAAATGACCCGGACGAGTTCCTGCGCGACTACTTCGTGCCACCGTTCCGGATGCTTGCCGGGATGGAAATCCCGACGATCGCCGCGGTGAACGGGCCTTGCGCGGGCTCGGGCATGAGCCTGGCGCTGAGCTGCGACATCGTCATCGCCTCGGAGTCGGCCTTCTTCCTTCAGCCCTTCGTCAATATCGGCCTGGTGCCGGACCTGGGCTCCAGCTGGCTGCTGCCGCAGGCCTTGGGGCGGGCCCGTGCCACCGGACTGATGCTGCTTGGAGAAAAGCTGCCCGCCGCCGATGCGGCCGCCTGGGGAATGATCTGGAAGACCGTCCCGCCCGATCAACTCGAGCACGCCGTGCTGGAGACGGCGCGCAAGTTGAAGGATGGTCCGAGCCGGGGGCCGGCCATGATCAAGCAATTGATTGCGCGCGGCCTGCGCAACGGGCTTGCAGAGCAGATGCAGGCCGAACTGGAGTTCCAGCGTGTCGCGCTGCGCAGCGCCGATCACATCGAGGCCCGGGCCGCGTTCAAGGAGAAGCGTGCGCCGGTGTTCGTTCGATAGCCATGGCGCAAGAATCCACCCCCTTGCCGGTCGCCAACGCGGAAACCGTCGGCACGGCATCTGAAACCGATCCGCGCGCGAACGGGCTGATGCGCGGCTCGCCGCCTCCCGAGGACAAGCGCGTCGTGCTTTCCAACGCGCTCGAATTTCCCCAACTGCGCTGGAGCGCCAGCCACTGGCGGGAACTCGCGCCCACCCAGCGCGTCTCCCGCGGTACGGGCGCGGCGGCGCCGCTGCCTCGAAACGAACGCGATCTTTCCGGCGTCCGCATCAGGACGTTGACCGGCGCGGACATGCGTTTCCCCGAGGCCCTCGAAGCAACGTATCTAGACGGACTCGTCGTGCTGCACAACGGTTCGATCGTGTTCGAGGAATATCGGGGCGAGGGCGGCCCGGACCAGCCCCACCTGTGCTTCTCCGTCACCAAATCGATGGTCGGCATGCTGGCGGTCGATCTCATCGTGCAAGGCCTGATCGACGACAGGGCCAGGGTCACCCGCTACGTACCGGAGCTGGACTGCGAGACCTTCGGCGACGCGACCGTGCGCAACATCCTCGACATGACGATCGCCGCCAGGTGGTCCGAGAACTATGCGGACCCTGCGGCCGAGATCCGGTCCTACGGGGTGCCGTCCGGCCTGCGCAAACGTTCGGCCGACTACACCGGGCCGACGCACCTGGCCGACTACCTTCCCAATGCCATGCAGCGCAACGGCGAGCATGGCAAAGCCTTCGTGTACATCACGCCGCTGTCGGACGTGCTGGCCTGGATTGTGGTGCGCGCCAGTGGCAAGCCGCTGTCGCAGCTCTTGAGCGAGCGTGTCTGGGCGCCCATGGGTGCGGAGCACGATGCCTATTTCAACGTGGACAGCGTGGGCGCTGCAGTCGCCGGCGTGGGCTTCAGTTGCGCCCTGCGGGACATGGCCCGGATGGGAGAGCTGCTGCGCTGTCGCGGCAGCCTGATGGGACAAAGGGTGTTCGACCCGCAGGTGTGCGATGCCCTGTTCCAGCCTGCCAGCGCACAAGAGAAGGCGGTCTTTGCCGCGGGTGCGTTCGCTTCCCTGAAGGAGTGGTCCTATCGCAACCAGTGGTGGATGACGAACAACGCCAGCGGTGCCATCACGGCGCGCGGCATCTACGGACAGGCGCTCTACATCGACCCCAAGGCCGAAGTCGTGATTGCGCGATTTGCATCGATGCCAACCGCTTCCAACCTGGCAAACGATCACATCTCGCTGCCGCTTTACCAAGCCATTGCGGACGCCCTGGCTTGATGGGCGCCAAGCGCGCGCGGCTCCCCGTGCTCAGGAAAAAGGCGTGCGAGTGCGCGGCAGCGCGTGCACGCGCGCCGGCGAGATGGCGCACACCTCGATCCATCCGTCGTCCTCGGCCACATAGGCCTCGCCTTCGAAGAGCACAGAGCGATTGGTGAAGACCGTGTCGCCGAACCAGGTGGGCGGCGACACCACGCTCACCGTGCCTTGCTCGGCCACCAGTGAAAAGCCCTTGTCGATGGACAGGCGCAGTTTCTGGCCCGGCAGCAGCCGGGTCGGACCGTAGAGATCGCTGGTCATGCTGAGCACCTCGAAAGATGACGATCCCGCGCTACTGCGCCGGGTAGTCCCAGACATCGGGCGGCAGCTTGTCCTTGAGCGATGCGTACATGGCATCGCGGAACAGCTTCACTGCGGGATACGGCCGCATGGCAATGGTTCGTTCCACGATCAGCCCTTGCTCGTTGTCCACGATGACTTCCAGGCTCTCGAGCTTGCGGCCCTCGATGCTCCCTTCCCAGCGCAGGAAGGTGGTTCGCTCATCGATCTTGAGCTCGGAGGTGTAGGTGCCGCTGCCGCGCGTGGAGCTGGACTGGGCAAAGATGGCCGACACGGCTTCACGCCCCGAGATCGAGCGGGCCAGGATGGGGCTGTTGAAGACGACGTTGTCGGCAAGCAGTGCGCTTACCTGGGCTGGTGTCGAGCTGCCGGCTTCGCGCAGCTTGCGTAGTGGATGCATGGTTGTTCTCCGTCTAGTGGGTGGCGGGCTGCGTCTTGCAGGCCCGTGGATCCACTTTAGGTGGGGGACCGCGATAGAAAAAGCCGCATTTGCGCAAACCGCCTTTCCCGCTTCTGGAATAGTCGCGAACACCTTGTGCGACTTCGGTTCGAGAGATCCGTGCGGCTCCAGTCGGACGACGCCAGGCCTTCGGCTGCCCAGACTTCGTCCATCGACTGGCGGTGGGCGTTGGTCGGTTCATGTTCCAACCGAAGGAGAGTTCCATGTTGTTCAACATTGCCTGGCGAACCCTGCCACGGCGCACCCTGGCCAGCACCACGCTGGCATTCGCAAGCCTTGCCGCAACCCTGCCGCTGCTGGCGGCGCCGACGGACGCCGCTCCCGACCTCAGCGTGCGCCCCTTCAAGGTGCAGGTTCCAGAAGCCGAACTGGCCGCGCTGCGACAGCGCCTGGAGAGGATCCGATGGCCGCACAAGGAGACGGTCTCGGACCGCTCGCAGGGCGTGCAGCTGGACAAGCTGCAGGAACTGGTGGGCTACTGGAGCACCACCTATGACTGGCGAATGGCCGAGGCGCGGCTGAACGCGCAGCCGCAGTTCGTCACGCGCATCGACGGGCTGGACATCCACTTCATCCACGTGCGCTCCAGGCATCCCAATGCCATGCCACTGATCATCACGCACGGCTGGCCGGGCTCGGTGTTTGAGCTGCTCAAGGTGATCGGTCCTCTGACCGATCCCACCGCGTTCGGCGGCCGCGCGGAAGACGCCTTCGACGTGGTCATTCCGTCCATGCCGGGCTATGGCTTTTCCGAGCAGCCCACCGACACCGGCTGGGGACCCGAGCGCATGGCCCGCGCGTGGGACGTGCTGATGCAACGCCTGGGCTACACGCAGTACGTGGCGCAGGGCGGCGACTGGGGGTCGGTGGTGGCGCAGGCGCAGGGCAGGCAGGCGCCCAAGGGCCTGCTGGGCATTCACGTCAACATGCCCGCCACGGTGCCTGCAGACGTGGCCGCCGCACTCAAGACGGGCGGGCCGGCGCCGGCTGGATTGTCCGCAAAGGAAAAGGCGGCCTACGACTCGATAAACCGCCTGTACACCCGAGGCGGCGGCTACGCCGGCGTGATGGTCACGCGCCCGCAGACCCTGGGCTACAGCCTGGCGGATTCGCCGGTGGGCCAGGCCGCGTGGTTCTATGACAAGTTCGCCGACTGGACCTTCAGCGGCGGCGTGCCCGAGCGTTCGCTCAGCCGCGACGACATGCTGGACGACATCACGCTGTACTGGCTCACCAACAGCGCGACCTCGTCGGCGCAGCTCTACTGGGAGAACAACAACAACAATTTCAATGTGGTGGAGCAGAGAACGCGGGAGATCAAGGTGCCGGTGGGCGTGACCGTGTTCCCCGGCGAGATCTATCAGGCGCCCAGGAGCTGGGCACAGCGCGCCTACCCGAATCTCAGCTACTTCCACGAGGTGGAGAAGGGCGGCCACTTCGCTGCCTGGGAAGAGCCGCAGCTGTTCGCGCAAGAACTGCGCGCTGCGTTCCGGCCGCTGCGCGCGCAGCACTAGCCGCACGCGTCGCCGGGCCGCGCCGGGCAGTCCCTTGTCAGAAGGTGTGGTCGCCAATCACGCGTGCCACCGTCTGCAGGGACTGCCTGAGCTTGTCCAGGTCGACGGAGCCAAGCGCCAGGCGGATGGCGTGGGGCACCTGGGCGACTGTGGAGAAGGGGGCCGCCGTCGACACCGAGATGCCCTCGCGCAGCAGCGCCTTCGCGACGGCATCGGCCCGCACCTCATGGGCCAGTGGCAGCCAGACGAAGTAGGAATTGGGATGGCCGACCTTCTTCAGGCGGCCCAGCGCCTGGTCGGCGACGCCCTGGCGCGCTGCCGCGTCGCGCCGCTTCTCGTCTTCGAGGCGGGCCACGGTGCCATCCTCCAGCCAGCCGCAGGCGATGGCCGTCATGGCCGCTGGCGTGTTCCAGGTCGTCGCGCGGATGGCGCCCCGGATCTTGTGAACCCATTCCTGCGGGGCGCAGACAAAGCCCACGCGAAGGCCGGTGGCCACGCTCTTGGACAAGCCGCTGACGTAGACCGTGCACTCGGGCGCCAGGGCGGCCAGGGGCGGCGGCGCTTCCGTGGCGAGGAAGGCATAGGCCGCATCCTCGATCAGGATCAAGCCGTGCTGCCGCGCGATGGCGACCAGTTCCCGCCGTCGTGCCGCGCCCATGACCCAGCCGAGCGGGTTGTGCAGCGTGGGCATGGTGTAGACGCCGCGCACGCGCCGCCGCTTGCACAGGCCTGCCAGCGCCTGCAGGTCCGGGCCATTTCCGGCCGAGGGAATGGGCACGAGTTCCAGCCGCTGGGTTTCTGCCACCAGCTTGAAGCCCGGATAGGTCAGTGCGTCGGCGGCAATCACGTCGCCAGGCTCGAACAGGGCCATGGCGGTGGTCGCCAGCCCATGGGTCGCGCCGCTCACCAGCAGCACCGTGTCGGGCGAGGCCGGGATGCGGCAGCTGGCCAGGTGCCGTGCCACCGTCGCGCGCTCATGCTCGCGCCCGCCGTGGGGCTGGTAGCGCAGCAGCGACTCGAGGTCGCCCGTGGCCGCCAGTTGCCGCAAAGCCGCCCTGAGCAGGCCTGCCTGGTCGGGCAGGGCGGGGTAGTTGAAGCTCAGGTCCACCATGTCCGCGCTCACGGCGTGCAGGTCGATGCCTTCGCCCCGAGGCAAGGCCTCCTTGACGAAGGTGCCGCGCCCGGTTTCTCCGCTGACCAGGCCCATGGCCTGCAGTTCCGCATAGACGCGGGTGGCGGTGACCAGCGCAATGCCTTCGCGCGCCGCGAGCTTGCGATGGGTCGGCAGCGCAGTTCCCGGCCGCAAGCGGCCCGCGCGAATGTCGCCCGCGAGCCGGTCGACCAGTTCCTTGTAGCGCGCCTGGGGCATGGGCTATGTATCCATGACAATTATTTGAGTGTATTGATTGTCGACCCTACCATGGCAGCACACAACGCTTTCACCCCCGCGAGGACGCCATGCACATCTCCATCCTGACCTTCGACGGCTTCAATGAACTCGATTCCCTGATCGCGTTCAACATCCTGAACCGGATCAAGCGGCCCGACTGGCGGGTATCGATTGCCAGCCCCACGCCCAGGCTGCGTTCGATGAACGGGCTGGTCATCGACACCCATGCCTCGCTAAAGGATGCGTGCGAGGCCGACGCGGTGCTGGTGGGCAGCGGCATCAAGACCCGGGACGTGGTGGCCGACCGCTCGCTGATGTCGCAACTGCAGTTCGACCCCACGCGGCAACTGCTGGGCGCGCAATGCTCGGGCGCGCTGATCCTCGCCAAGCTGGGCTGGCTGGCCGATGTACCGGCCTGCACCGATGTCACGACCAAGCCCTGGGTGGAAGAAGCCGGGGTGCCGGTGCTGAACCAGCCCTTCTTCGCCAAGGAGAACATCGCCACCGCCGGCGGTTGCCTCTCGGCGCACTACATGGCGGCGTGGTTCATCGCGCGCCTGGCGGGCGTGGAGGCGGCACGCTACGCCATCGACTACGTGGCCCCGGTGGGAGAGAAGGAAGCGTACGTGGCGCGCGCCATGGCGAACATCTCGCCGTACCTCGAGGAAGAACGAGTGGCGCGCCTGGCCTGAGCGCGCTCAATGGACGAGCTCGGGCGCGGCATTCAGATCCATCGTGAGCTCGGTGATGATCGCCGAGCCTGCCTGCCGGCGGGGGCGAAAGCCCAGGCGGCGCGCCAGGTTCAGCATCTTGCGGTTTTCGGAGAGGGTTGTGCCCACCAATCGCCTGATGCCAGAGCGCCTGGCGAGGTCCACCAGCGCCAAGAGCAATGGTGCGCCCAATCCCTTGCCCTGCCACGCGTCCGTGATGACCATGGCGAAGTCGGCCTGCCCGTCCGGGCCGTCGATGACATAGCGCGCCACGGCGATCTGCTGCTCGCGGCCGTCAATGATGGCTGTAGCGACCACGGCGCCTTCGTATTTCCGGTCCACCTCGGTCCAACGCTGCAGTTCTGCCAGGGTCGGCTTTCTGGCGGACATCAGGCGCTGGTAGCCGGTACGCGGCGACAGGCCGGCGACGAATTCGATCTCGCGTTCCAGGTCGCCCGGCTCGATCAGCCGCAGGTGGACGGGCGTGGCATCGATGAGCAGGTGCTGGTCGTGCCAGGGCGCCGTGGCCGCCAGATCGGCAGGCAGAGGCCGGGACTGCGGCGTCACGTGCAAGGCGAGATTGGGCGTGTGGGACATGACGGTCTCCTGGTTTCGATTCTTCAGGTGGCGCTCACGCTGGGCTGCGCGAACTCGCGCCCCACCATGGCCCGTGCAAACAGGTAGTTGTTGCGCCCGCGCTCCGACAGGGTGGACATATCCACCAGGCCATGCGCGTCGCAGGGGAAGGCAAATCCCCGCCCGAGCTGGAACAGGGACTGGAAGCGGAGCTCGAAGGCTCCGCGGGAATCGATGTGGCTGGTGGGGTTCATGGGGGCGACTCCAATGGCGCTGCGATGGCTTCAATCTAGTCCTGGGGCGGCCTTGGAAAAAGGCCATCCACGACAAGGCGGCATTGCGGCGATTGCAAAAATTGGACGGGATGGCGGAACGCGTTGTTGACGAAACTGCAATGCGCTTTTGCGCCTGGCCGCCTTTGCGCTTCGCCCGAAGCTTCCTAAAGTTGTACCGTCCCCCGGCAGCTTTTCAGCTTCAACAAGGATGGGCGTATGAGCCAGCAACCTCTCTTCTTCGACGACCTCCACATCGGTGACCAGTTCCGTAGCGGCCCCCATGAGCTGAAGGCCGAGGACATCAAGCGTTTTGCCAGCGAGTTCGACCCGCAGCCTTTTCACCTCGACGACGAGGCGGCACGCGCAACGATCTTTGGCGGGCTGGCCGCCAGCGGCTGGCACACGGCCGCCATCACCATGCGCCTGATGGTGACCGGCGGCCCGCGCCTGGCCAACGGCATCATCGGTGCGGGCGGAGAGGTCGAATGGAAGACACCCGCCCGTCCCGGAGACGTGCTGCATGTCGAGAGCGAGATCGTGGAATTGATTCCCTCCCGCTCCCGCCCGGACCGCGGCGTTGCGGTGCTGCGTTCCAAGACGTTCAATCAACGCGGCGAGGTGGTGCAGGTCACGACCGCCAAGTTGATGGCCACTCGGCGCACTTCGGCTCAAGCCTGACCCGCGCGCCGGCTCTATCATGGCCCTCCGCATCACACCGGAGGAGCCGCCAGCATGGACCGCATCACCGCGATGAATGCCTTCGTCCGCGTGGTGGAGGCTGGGACCTTCACCAAGGCAGCCGATACGCTGGACGTGCCTAACGCCACTGTCACCCGGCTGATCCAGGGGCTGGAGGAAGACCTGAAGGTGCGGCTGCTGCACCGCACCACGCGCTCGGTCACCGTCACGCCCGAAGGTGCCAGCTACTACGAGCGGGTGGTGCGCCTGCTGGCCGACCTGGCGGACATCGAATCGTCCACGCGCATGTCCCAGGGCAAGCCCGTGGGCAAGGTGCGCGTCGAGGCGCCGGCGGCCATCGGCTCGATGGTCATCGTGCCGGCCCTGGCCGATTTCTATCGCCAGTACCCGGATGTAGAGGTGGAGCTGGGCGTGAGCAACCGGCGCACGGATGTGGTGGCCGAAGGCGTGGACTGCGCCATCCGGGCCGGCGAGGTGGTCGAGCAACAGATGGTGACCCGGCGGATCGGCCTGTTCCGCTTCACCACCTGCACCTCTCCTGCCTTTCTCAAGGCCTGCAGGACACCGGCAACCCCCGAGGAACTGCGCTCCTGCCCGACGGTCGGCATGGTCTCGGCGCGCACGGGGCGTGCGATGGACTTCCGCTTTTCGAACGGCGATGGCACATCAGTCGACATCACGCTGGAGCACAGGCTGGTGGTGAACGACACCAACTCCTATGTCGCGGCCGGCGTGGCAGGCCTGGGCTTCATCCAAGCGCCCAGCTATGCCGTGGGCGATGCCCTGAAGGCCGGTACGCTCGTCTCGCTGCTGGAGGAGTGGAAGACGCCGGACATTGCGGTGAACGTGCTGTACGCGCCTAACCGCTACCTGAGCGCCAAGGTCCGCGTGTTCATCGACTGGACCATTGCGCTGTTCGACCGGCATGAAAGCCTGCGCCTGAGTTGAGCGCCCCGGTGCGTGCCAGCTCGACGCGCAGGCGTTCCATGCCGGCATCGCGGATGCCGAAGCGCGAGAGCGCATCCATGGTGGCATCGAAGTAAGCCAGCGAAGTGCCCAAAGAGCCGTGGCCCGTGCGGATCAGCCGGGCGACTTCAGCCACCGGATGCCTGCCGATATAGCGCTCGTGGCGCCGGTTCACCACGAAGGTGAGGGCGCGGTGCGCGCCAGGGGCGCCGCGTACCTGGATCCACCGGGCGTCGTAGGCGCCGGGGAACATCTCGCGGCGCCACAGCAGCTTCAGTTCCGCCAGCACCTTGGAGGCTTCGATGCGGAACAAAAGGCCGCGGCATGCGCCGCCGTTGTCTAGCCCGAGCATGGCGCCCGGGGCCTGCGGCGAGCCGCGCCCCAGGAAGCTGCGCAGGCAGAAGCTGCGATGCCAACCCTGCACGTGCACCAGCCTGGCGTGGGCCGCGTCCATTGCAGGGTTCCACATGAGCGAGCCGTAGCCGAACACATGCAGGTCCTGCAAAGGATCGTGGTCGCGCAGGATGGCCTGCAGCGATTCCTCCATCTCCGCGTCGGTGCGAAAGCGCACGCCAGACGGCGGGTCGGCACGCATTTCCTCGATGAGCGAGCCCGCGGCCAGGCGCTGGCGCGTCAGCTCATGCTCGGCGCCGCGGGGAAACTGGATGTCGTCCATGTGGATCCCGGTTGCTCTTACTCGGCAGCACCCGCGGCAGCCGCGGCGATCGCGTTGGCGACCTGTGCCGGCCTGGCCAGCTGGGGAACATGCGACGTCGGCACGCTGACGATGTGGGCCGAGATCTTCTCCGCCATGGCCTTCTGCAGGCCCGGGTCGATCATGTGGTCGTGCTCCGTCAGCACGTACCACGAGGGCCTGGTCCGCCAGGCGGCGGTGACGACCTTCTCGTCGAAGCTGCCGGCGCTGATCGGACCCTGGGACAGCGTCATGGAACGAACGGTGCCGGGGGGCAGATCCTGGGCAAAGTGCTTGCGCATGCCCTCGGCGTTCAGGCGCAGGTAGCCGGCGTTGTCCTTGGTGATGAAGTCCGCGCCGGGCGGCTGGGGATAGCCCTTGCCTAGGTCAGCCACCGATTGGCCTTCCGAGGGCGCAAAGGCCGCCACATAGACCAGTGACTTCACGCGGGCATCGCCGCCCACCTCTGAGATGACGGCGCCGCCCCAGGAGTGGCCCACCAGCACCACCGGTCCCGGCACATCGTCCAGGGCGCGCCAGGTGGCTGCCACGTCGTCGACCAGGGAGGTGAGCGGGTTCTGCACCGACACCACCTTCAGGCCCTTGGCCTGCAGCAGGGCCGTGACCTTGTTCCACGACGAGCCGTCGTCGAAGGCGCCATGGACCACCACGACCGTTGGCAGTTGGGGACGGGGCTCGGCGGCGTGCGCCTTCACGCCGACGTTGATCGCCAGGGCGGCGAGCATGGCGCTGTAGATCATGGTTTTCATGGCATTTCTCCTTCGGGGTGGGAGTGCTCATGCGGCCTGATAGCGCTGCGCCGCGCTGGCCCGCGAGAGGTTGGGGCCCAGGGCCTGGCGCGCCGCTTCGAGGCGGTCCCAGTCGCCAGCGTCCGGCAGGGCTGGAATGGTCACCAGTTCCTTCCGGTCGAAGCCGACCAGGGCGGCGTCGACCATGTCCTCGGCGCTCATCACGATCTCGCCGGGCAGCTCGTCCACCGGCTTGCCAGAGACTTCCCAGAAATCGGTGCGGGTGGCGCCCGGCAACACGGCCTGCACCTGGATGCCTTGCGGCGCCAGTTCATGCTGGAGCGACTGGGTGAAGGCCAGGACGAAGGCCTTGGTGCCACCGTAGACGCCGTTGAGCAGCTCCGGTGCCAGCGCCACGACGGAGGCGATGTTGATGATGGCGCCCTTGCCGCGGCGTGCCAGGCCGGGAGCGACCGCCCGGGTCAAGCGCGTGAGGGAGGTCACGTTCAGCTGGATCATGTCTTCCAGGCTGTCGGCGTCGGAGTCGACCAGGGGGCGGGTGGCGCCGATGCCGGCGTTGTTCACCAGCAGTTCGATGCGCTCGTCGGACGCCAACTGCTTCTCCACGCGCAGCACGCCTTCCTTGGCCGTCAGGTCGGCCGCCAGCACTTCAATGCTGCGGCCGGTTTCGGCCTGCAGGCGAGCAGCCAGCGTCTTGAGCTTGGCTTCGCTGCGCGCCACCAGGATCAGGTCGAAGCCGCGACGGGCCAGCCTGTCGGCGTAGATGGCACCGATGCCGCTGGACGCACCCGTGACCAAGGCAACAGGACGGGACTTGTCGATCGTTTGCATGTGAGTTCTCCTGCAGATGTGAGGGTCGGACCCGGCGCGCGCGTGTCAGAACGGATCCTGAGGCGAACGGGCGGCGGTGCGCGCGTCGGCACGCGCCGAGGCGCGATCGACGAAGCCGCGCGAGACCGCGACCACGCCTTGGCCGTAGCTGTCGGAGTAGTGGTCCGGGCCATGGGCCGCCGCCACTGCCGTGCGACGCACCTCGCTGCGGTCAGCCGATGAGGAGGGCAAGGCCGTGACGTGCGACGAGGCACCTTCGGCATAGGGGTTGTCGCTGTACGCGGCAATCACGGCCTCTGCACGCACGGCGGCGCGCGAGTTGGCCGACACCGGGGGCGTCACGCCTTCATACGATTCGGCATGGGCACCCACCGCGGCGAGAAGCGAGAGGGCGGCGGCGGCGATGAATTTCGAGCTTTGCATTTCGGTTTCCTTCAATGGTGTGAGTGAGTGGTTGAGTCGAGTAACGGGTGCAAGACAGAGCAATGAATGAATGACTACCCTGTGCGATGAAGTTTGTGGCGGCGACCCGTAAAGAAAAACCTTCTATCCGTCAGTACCTCATTGCTGGGATCGCAACAATCGCGGCGCGCCCGGCTATGCAGGCTGCGCGCTGGCCCATCCGCCGCCCAGGGCGAGGAACAGGTTGACCTGGTCGGCGGCCACGCGGCTCTCCGCGGCCGCCAGGCTCTGCTCCACCTGGCTCAGGGTGCGAAGCGCATCGAGCACCGGCAGGTAGCCCACGCGGCCCGCATCGAAGAGGCGCTGGGTGTCCTTGGCAGCCGCTTGGGCCTGCGCCCGGGCACCCTGCAAGATCGCGCGCCGCTCCTGGTCGCGTGCATAGACCTCCAGTGCGCTTTCCGTTTCCTTCAATGCAGCCAGCACGATGCCGTCGAAACGCGCCAGCGCGGCCTCGCGGTCGGCCTCGGCCGAGCGGATGCGGGAATGCGCCCGTGCCCGATCCGGGAACTCCCAGGTGATGAGCGGGCCCAGCGAGAACTTGAGGCTGTCGTCGCGGAAGGCATGCGCCACCGTGCCGACGGATGACACCGAAGCGCCCAGCGCCACCTTGGGGTACAGGTCGGCCTTGGCCACGCCGATGCGGTCGGCGGCCGACAGGACCTCGAACTCGGCGCGCCGGATGTCCGGCCGGCGCTTGAGCAGGCTGGCGCCGTCGCCCACGGGAAGGGGCTGGCGCAGCAGCGGCTCCTGCGCGCAGTCTTCCAACTGCCTGGGCAGTTCCTGCGGCGCCCTGCCGGTGAGCGTGGCCAGGCGCACCCAGGCCACCCGCCGTTGTGCCTGCAGCGTGGGAATGCTGGCGCGCACCTGCTCCTCCTGCGTTTTGGAGCGTTCCACGTCCACCGAAGCGGCGCGCCCGTTGGCGGCGAGCCGGCGGGTCAGCTGCGTGCTCTGGGCCTGCAGGTCCACCTGGCCTTGCGCGATGCGGATCTCGCGGCCGGCGGAGCACATCTCCAGGTAGGCGCGCGTGGTTTCGGCCACCACGGTCACCCGCACCGAGTCGCGTGCGCCCGTGGCGGCCCCCACGTCGGCCTGCGCCGCCTCGACGCTGCGCTGGATCTGCCCGAACAGGTCGAGTTGGTAGGACACGCCGAAGCCCGCGCCATAGACCCACTTGCTGGGCAGCGGGTTGCCGGGATGCAGCTCTTCCTGTGCGGAGCGCCGCCCGAAGCCCACATTGCTGCTGAGGGTGGTGGTGGGCTCCTGGGCGGCGCCTGCCAGGTCGAGCGCCGCGTTGGCCTTGCGCAGGTTCGCCGCGGCCACGCGCAGGTCCGTGTTCGCCGCCAGGGCTTGCTGCACCAGGCTGTCGAGGGTGGGGCTGTCGTACAGCCGCCACCAATCGTTGGGCACGGGGTCTTGCGCGACGTTCGCGTGATCCGCATCGATGAAGCCGGCCTGCGCGGCCGGCTTGTTGACGGCGGCGTCGGCAGGCAGGGGCGCCACCGGCGGCACCAGGCTGGCACACGCGGCCAGCAGTGCGGCAGCGGCCATCACAAGCCAGAGGTGGGCTTTCATGGCTGCACTCCTTCGCGCACGCTCGCGTGGCCCCGGCCAGCGTCCACCACGTCAACCGTCGCGGTGCGGCCCATGATCAGGCGCCGATCGTCGGGCAGCGTGTCCAGCCGCACGCGGACGGGAATGCGCTGCGCCAGCCGTACCCAGTTGAAGGTGGGGTTCACGTTGGCCAGCAGGTTCGAGCTCGGGCTGCGTTCGCGGTCTTCTATGCCGGCCGCAATGCCCTCGACATGGCCGGTCAGCGCCTTGGGCTCGCCGATGAGCCGTACGCGCACCGGGTCACCCGCGTGGACGCGGGCAATCTTGGTCTCTTCGAAGTACCCCACGACGTGGATCGAATCCTTGTCGATCAAGGCCAGCGCAGGGCGCCCGGTGGTGGCATACGTGCCGGGGCGCAAGTCGAGGTTGGTGACCCAGCCGTCCACAGGCGCCACGACCTGCGTGCGCGCGACGTTGACCCGCGCGTTGTCGACGGCGGCCGCGGCCTGCGCGAGGGATGCGTTGAGCTGTTCGAGCTTTTGCGCGCTCTGCTCGCTGGCTTCGGCCGGCACCAGCTCGCCCAGGTCGCGGTTGCGGCGGTTCTCGCGCTGTGCCTGCGCAATCTGAGACTTCAGGCCCCGGACCATTGCCTCGGCCTGGGCCAAGGCGATCTTGGGGCGAACCGGATCGACCGAGAAAAGCAGGTCGCCCTTGTGCACTTCCTGGTTGTCACGCACGGCGATGCGCTCGACGATGCCCGACACGTCAGGCGCGACTTGCACCACCTCGGCCCGCACCCGACCATCGCGCGTCCAGGGTGCTTCACGGTAGTGCTGCCACAGCGCGTGGCTCGCCCAGGCGCCGGCCGCGACAACCGCGGCTGTGACGCCCATTCTCAGAATCTTCTTTGCAGGTATTGCCATGATGTTCATCCCAACAGAAAGGCCAGGTCGTTCTGGAAGTGCGCGGCGACCATGGCCAATGCCAGCCAGAGCACGCCGAAGAGCGCGAGGTTGAAAAGCGGCGGGTGCCACACCCACCGGTACGCACCCGTGGCGGCCATCACGCGAGCCACGACGGCCAGGGCGGATGCCGCGAGCAGCGCGGTCGCCAGGCCCGCGCTGATGAACAGGCCGAAGAGGTTGAGGTCGGTGATCATGAGTTGTCTCCGTGGGCGCCAGCGGCGGCAGCGGCCGGCGCGAGCAAGGCCAGCCTTAGGCCCGTGGCTGCGGCAAGCCCCTGCGAGCGATGAGGGCCTGGGTCGATGTCGTTCAGATCGGCGATCACCTGGTTGATCGACCGGGCTATGGCCGCGCCCGGCGCGGCGTCGGGTTGGGCCAGCCGTTGGCGGAAGTGCGCCGCAAGCTGCAGCAGGGCCGCGTCGATGGCTGCGCGCGGCTGGGGTGCCACCTGCAGCGCCGTCTCGCGCAGATCCAACATGTTCACGCCCAGGCGCAGGTCGTCCAGCGCATGTTCGGCCCGGGCGCGCATGGGCCCCTGGGCCGCGGCCATGCGCGGCAGCAACAAGCCCATGCGATCCATCATGCGGCTGGCCCATGACGCGCGCGTCACGCTGCGCTGGCCGTCCGCGATGTCGGCCAGGTCGTGCCACACCGCATGCATCAGTCGGCGGACTCCGGTGGCTGCGGCGATCACCCGGACGAGCGAGGTGACCGTCAGCGCAATGGTGGTGCCGAGCAGCGACCCTATGGCTGTCGCAATGAAGCTCGAGAAGTCGCCTGCCTGGACCGGCTGCACCGAGATCAACGTGACGACCACCAGCGTGAAGCCCAGCGCCGGGACCGTCCACTTGGGAATGGAAAGAAAGAAGGCGCTGGTGAACAGCAGGGGCGCCAGCACCATGGCGAGCGCCAGGTAGCCGTCGACCGCGGGAAGGATCGCGAACACGTACAGCGCAGCCACCGGCACGGCCAGCCCGGTGGCCATCATCATCAGGCGCAGGAAGGGGCGCGGATCGTCCAGGAAGGCGAACAGGCAACTGCCCACCGCGGCCAGGCCCACGGTGATGGCGCCCTGGTCCCAACCCAGCGCCCAGCACAGCGCGCCGGCACAGAGCACGGCCACAGCGGCTGACAGGCCGGACAGGGCCGCCAGCCCGTGGTCGATGTGCAGCACGCGGGGCGAGGCGACGGCCATCAGGCGCTGGATGGTTGCGTCGGGCGCCTTCGCGGGATTTTCCAGCTGGTGCATGAGGGCCAAGCATTCGTCCCAGGTCCGCAGCAGTTCGGCCAGGCGTTCCATGGCGCCCAGGGCCAGCAGCTCGCTGTCCGGCAGGTGGGTGCGCCCGATGTCGACGAGGGTGCGCCCGCTGTCGGCCAGTCGGGCGGCGTCGCCGTTGTCGCGCGGCTGTTCGAGATGGCGCCGCACGGCATCCAGGTGCTGGTCGATCTTCACGGCCAACGCGGGGTCTGCGGAGCGGGTGGCGGCGAGCCGTTCTTCTACGCCGGCCAAGAGCGGCAGCAAGGCGAGCGCGCGTTCCTCCAGCGAAATCACCACGCCCATGTCTTGCGCGCCGATACCGGGCTCGAAACGCAATACGGCGGCCAGGGTGCGCGCTTCGGTCAGGTCGGCGGCCAGGCGTGCGCGTGCCTGTTGCGCGCGCTCGTCCGTGGGCGTGGCACCCAGGCCTTGCAGGATCCAGTGCTTGGCGTCGGCGAGCGTGGCACTCAGCCTCGCGACCATCAGCGGCTTGACTTCGCGCGGCGCGAAGACGGTGTGCACCGCGACCGACACGGCAGCACCCAGGGCCACTTCCTCGACGCGCCACAGCGCCGTATCGAAAGCCGACAACGGCGAGTTGGCAGACGACAGCCCGATGAGCGGCAAGGTATAGGCGGCCAGCAGGAACACATAGCTGCTTGGGCTGCGGTCCAGCAGCGAGACATAGAGCAGCAGCGCGACCCAGGTCGCAATGCCCGCCAGGAGCATTTCCGGCGCCGCATTGATGATGGGGATGAACAGGAGAATGCCGGCCGCCGCCAGCGCGGTGCCCACTACCCGGTACACGGAACGCGAGACGACGGAGCCGGACACGGCCCCCAGTTGTTGGCTGGTGAGAAACACCGTCAGGCCCGCCCAGCCGGGATGCGGCAGGTTCAGCCAGAGCGCCGACAGCATGGCGGCCAGCGTGGCCGCCGCGATCTTGCTCGCATAGATGACGCTGCGCTTGTGGATGGGACTCATGGCTTGCCTCGTGGGTGCTGCTGAAGGAAATGCAGGCACTCTAGGAGGCCGGGGCGCGGCGAGTTAGAGGGCTGGATGAAATGATGTTTTGCAGCGCGCGGGCTGGTTGATTCGAGCCAGCGCGACTACCTTCTAGCCGTCACCCAATTCGAAAGGACGCGCCATGAACAAGCTGTTGCAGGACGTGCTGGAAGCCCACGGCGGCCTCGATCGCTGGAACCGCTTCAGCACCGCGCGTGCGCAAATCGTCTCGGGCGGCGGCTTGTGGCCGCTCAAGGGCCTGATCCAGGACGCCGCCCCACGTCAGATGCGCATCTCGACGCACGAAGAATTCGCCTCGGTCGCGCCCTTCGGGCAGGCCAACTGGCGCACCAGCTTCCGGCCCGACCGCGTGGCCATCGAGACGCTGGAAGGCGAGGTGGTCAAGGAACTGGCCGACCCGCGCGAATCCTTCGCCCGCCACACGTTGACCACGCCGTGGAACCCGTTGCACCGCGCCTATTTCAACGGCTACGCCATGTGGACCTATCTCACCACCCCCTTCTTCATGGCCATGCCTGGCTTCGAAGTGCGCGAGATCGACCCGGTGGAAGAGAGCGGTGAGCGCTGGCGAGGCCTGCGCGCGACCTTCCCCGCGCATATCGCGAGCCACTCGCGCGAACAGGACTTCTACTTCGACGAGAAGGACCTGCTGCTGCGCCGCCACGACTACCAGGTGGACGTGGCCGGCGCCTTCCCGGCCGCGCAGTACGTCGACCGCGTGGTGGACGTGCAGGGCCTGAAGATGCCCAGCCGCCGCCGTGCCTATGTGCGCGGACCGGACCTGAAGCCGGTGCGCGACCTGCTCATGGTCGCCATCGACCTGAGCGATTTCGAGTTTTCCTGAACCGACACGGAGCTTGCATGAACCACCAGAACTCGCGCTCGAACATCCTGATCCATCACCCGGATCCGATCCTGTCTGCCGGACTCGTGGCGGCACTGCGGCAGCACGGCATGTTCGAGGTCTTTGTGCATGGCGTCGACCACCTGGGGCCCGATGGGCCCCGCATCGATGCGGTGGTGGCCGACTATGACGGCGCGCTGCGGCTGGTGGACCCGGCCACTCGGCGCGTGGGCGGCATCTGGGGCGAGTCGCGGGTGCTGGCGCTGACGGCGAACGAGCGCGAGAACGACATCCGCCGCGCCATCGAGGCGGGCGTGCACGGCTACTTGCTCGTCGGCGGCGCGCTCGGCGAACTGATCGACGCGGTAACCGCGGTGGCCCAGGGCGTTCGCTACCTGAGTGCGGCCGTCGCCCAGCGCATGGCGGACAGCCTGACGCGGGCCGCACTGACGGCGCGCGAAGTCGAGGTGCTCAAGCTGGTCGCATCGGGGCAGCCCAACAAACACATCGCACGCGCACTCAACATCGAGCTTGCCACGGTCAAGTCGCACATGAGCGCCATCATGAGCAAGCTGGGCGCCAGCACCCGCACCCACGCGGCGCGCATCGGTGCCTCACGCGGGCTGGTGGCCGAGGACGCATTTCTCGCGCGACGCGGCGATGCGGTGGTGCCGGTGCTCGAAGGCTGAGTAACGCCCCGGTCGCGCGAGCTCTCCGACTTCGGTTGTAGATGCCGGCCCGACATCGGTGGGTACCTCGAAATCATCGCCACACCTAACCTGAAGGTGGATCCGAAAGCCTCGGTCCGAGTCTATTCCTTCCCACATTTCAGGAGTCACCATGATCACGCTAGTCAACAAGAAGGTGCTGTACACCGCGCGCGTCCACACCGCCGGCAACCGCGATGGCGGTTTTTCTCGCAGTGATGACGACCGCCTTCGCATCACGCACACCGTGCCCGGCAAGAGCGGCAACGGCACCAACCCGGAACAGCTGCTGGCCGCCGGCTGGTCCGCCTGCTTCCAGGGCGCCATGGCGCTGGCCGGCGCGCAGCTGAAGGTGGCGCTGCCGCCGCAGACGGCGGTCGATGCCGAGATCGACCTGGTGCTGGGCGACGACGGCTACAGCCTTCAGGCCCGCCTGAACGTGAAGCTGCCCGGCCTGGCCCGCGATGTCGCCCAGGGCCTGATCGATGCCGCGCAGAGGACCTGCCCGTACTCGAAGGCGCTGCGCGGCAACGTGGACGTGAAGTACACGCTGGCCTGATGCGGCCCAGGCGCGCGTCCTGGGGTGCCCCTCTTGCATCCGGGACACTCGCCTGGCCACGTCGCATTCAACAGCGCAATGGAGATGATTCCAATGAACACGCAACAAAGCGCCCCGGCGATCAACGCCCCTCGCCGCGGCTTTCTGGGCAGCGCCGTCCTTGCGGCGGCGGCAGCCAGCTGGGGGCTCGGCAAGCCCGCGTTCGCGCAGGCGGGCAAGGCGTCCTCTGCCAGCACGGCCGGCGCGAAGCCGGACACGCACACGTCATTTGCATCACTGAAGCAGATAGATGCAGGCGCACTCAATGTCGGCTATGCAGAGGTCGGCCCGGCCACCGGGCCTGCGGTCCTGCTGCTGCACGGCTGGCCCTATGACATTCACGCCTTCGTCGACGTGGCCCCGATCCTCGCGGCCCAGGGCTTGCGAGTCATCGTGCCTTACCTGCGCGGCTACGGCTCGACGCGCTTCCTTTCCAATGACACGCCGCGCAACGGCCAGCAATCGGTGCTGGCGAGCGATGCGATCGCGTTGATGGATGCCCTGCACATCGACTCGGCCATCGTCGGTGCCTTCGACTGGGGCGCACGGTCCGCCAACATCATGGCCGCGCTGTGGCCGGGGCGCACCAAGGGGCTGGTATCGGTCAGCGGCTACCTCATCGGCAACCGCGACGCGGGCCGCAAACCGCTGCCGCCGGAGGCGGAACTTCAGTGGTGGTACCAGTTCTACTTCACCACGGAGCGCGGCCGCGACGGCTACGAGAAGTACCGACGCGAGTTCAACCGCCTGATCTGGAAGCTTGCTTCGCCCAAGTGGCAGTTCGACGATGCCACCTTCGAGCGCAGTGCGGCATCCTTCGACAACCCGGACCATGTGGCCATCGCCATCCACAACTACCGGTGGCGCCTGGGCCTGGCAGAGGGCGAGCCCCAGTACGACGCGCTCGAGGCCAGGCTGGCGAAGGCGCCGGACATCCGGGTGCCCACCATCACGATGGAAGGCGACGCCAATGGCGCTCCCCATCCGGAGCCGGGCGCCTATGCGAAGAAGTTCTCGGGCCCGTATGAGCACCGGCTGATCACGGGCGGCATTGGCCACAACCTTCCCCAGGAAGCGCCCGCGGTGTTTGCCCAGGCCATCCTGGACGTCGGCCAACTCTGAGTCACCACTCATCACCCCAACACCGCATCAAGATCATCGGACGCCGTCCAATCGGCATGCATCGAGAACCAGGAGAAAGACCATGAAAGCCGTCATCAGTGCCTATGCACGTTCCCCATTCCACTTTGCCCGCAAGGGACGCCTGGCCGAGGTGCGGCCCGACACGCTGGCGGCCAATGTCGTCCAGGGCCTGCTCAAGCGCACCGATCTCGACCCCGCGCTGATCGAGGACGTGATCATGGGCTGCGCCTACCCTGAAGCCGCGCAGGGCAACAACATCGCGCGCATCGTCGGCTTGCTGGCGGGCCTGCCACACGCGGTGGGCGGCATGACGGTGAACCGCTTTTGCGGCTCCTCGATGCAGGCGGTGCACATCGCCGCGGCGCAGATCGAGGCGGGCATGGGCGACGCATTCCTGTGCGTCGGCGTGGAGTCGATGAGCATGGTGCCGCAGGGCGGCTTCAACTTTTCGCCCAATCCGGAGCTCAAGGAGAACACGGACGCCTACGTCTCCATGGGCCAGACCGCGGAGAACGTGGCGCAACGCTGGAACGTGAGCCGGCTAGATCAGGAACTGCTGGCCTTGCAGTCGCACCAGAAAGCTGCCGCGGCCCGCGAGCAGGGGCGCTTGGCCGCCGAGATCGTGCCGATTGCATTGCCCGGCGGCGAGTTGGTCGACGTGGACGGCTGCATCCGGCCCGCCACATCACTGGAGGCGCTGGCCGCGCTGAAGCCAGCGTACCGGCCCGATGGCGTGGTGACAGCTGGCACCTCGTCGCCGCTGACGGATGGTGCTGCCGCAGTGCTCGTCACCAGTGATGAATTTGCTGCGCGCTACGGCCTGCAGCCCTTGGCACGCGTGCGCAGTTTCGCGACCGTGGGCGTGGACCCGGCCATCATGGGCATCGGCCCGATTCCGGCTACCCGCAAGGCGCTCCAGCGCGCCGGCCTGACGGTCGACGACCTGGACGTGGTCGAGATCAACGAAGCTTTTTCATCGCAGGCGCTGGCCTGCATCCGCGACCTGGGAGTGGACATGGCCACAGTGAACCTGGACGGCGGCGGGCTGGCCATCGGCCATCCGCTGGGCGCCACCGGCGCGCGCATCACCGGGAAGGCAGCGGCGCTGCTGGTGAGAGAGAACGGGCGCTACGCGCTGTCCACGCAATGCATTGGCGGAGGGCAGGGCATTGCCACCGTCCTGGAGCGCGTCTAGCGACTCGCCCCCGCCCAGTAGTCCTCGATGCGCTGAACCAGGCTGTCCGGGAGCGGCACGTAGTTCAGTGCGCGCGCGTCGGACTTGCCTTGCTCCAGTGACCATTTGAAGAAGCGCAGCGCCTCGGCGGTCTGCGCCGGGTTGCGGGGGGTTCGCGGCACCAGCGCGAAGGTGGTGGCAGTGATCGGCCAGGACGCCTCGCCGGGCGCGCCCGTCAGCACCTGGTAGAAGTCCGGGCTCGCCCACTCCGCACTGGCCGACGCGGCCTCGAAGCTCTCGGGTGTGGGGCCAACGAAAGCGCCGCTCTTGTTGCGCAGCAGCGGGTAGGTCATCTGGTGGTCCAGCGCATAGGCGAGCTCGACGTACCCAATGGACCCCGTTACGTAGTTGACGTAGCGGGCCATGCCGTCGTTGCCGCTGCCGCCGCTGCCCACCGGCCAGTTGACCATCGTTCCTTCGCCCACCTTCGTCTTCCACTCCTCGCTCACCTTGGAGAGGTAGTTCGCGAAATTGAAGGTGGTGCCAGACGCTTCCACCCGATGCATCGCCGTGATGTGGAGATTGGGCAGGGTGAGGTCGGGGTTGAGCGCGGCGATGGCCGCGTCGTTCCAGTTCGTGATCTTGCCAAGGTAGATGTCGGCGAGCAGCTCACCGGTGAACTTCAACTGGCCCGGTGCGATGCCGGCGAGGTTGACCACCGGCACCACGCCGCCGACCACCAGCGGGAACTGCATCAGGTCGGCCGTCTTCAGCTCTTCAGGGGGCAGGGGCTTGTCCGATGCGCCAAGGGCCACCTGGCCGGCCTTGACCTGCCGTATGCCGTTGCCCGAGCCGATGGCCTGGTAATTGACCTTGACGCTGGTCGAACCGTGGTAGCCGCCGGCCCATCGCAGCATGACCGGATAGACGAAGGTCGAACCCGAGCCGGAAATGTCCGTGGCGGATGCCCCTTGTGCAAGTAGCATCGCAGCGGCCATTCCCAACACGATACGCAGGCATCGGAGGCTGTTGTGTATTGCCATGATCGTGGACCCTCACAAGCGGGGGCAGTATGACGCGGCGGTTTCGGGCTTGCCAACAGGCCGAATGGCCGACCTGTCCGGGAGCACGTGGTCGATGGCATTGGGCTTGCCAGTGCGGCCGGCTACGCGGGGCTGCAGCTGGCCTTGTCCGGCGTCTACGTGCTGGTGTGCGCCGACCGTTCAGTTCCCCCCGGGTGGACCTCGAGCGGCTGGTGGTGGTGGACACGCCGCTGTCCAGCATCCTCCTGGGCCGTGCCGCTGCCACCGTCGCCGAGATCTGCTTCTCGTTGCAACTGGGCCCAGGCGGTCGAACCCTCGCTCTGGGCGGCCGGCCAGGCGGGCGCCACCATACCTTCGGAGACTTGGAGGCTGCCCTATGACCGCTCACCGTCAAGGCCGGACTGCACAGCGACACCCGTTGTCCCAGCGATGTCGTTGACCGCGCTGTCAAGTCCCGCTTTCTCCGCCGGCTGCGGAAGGGGCGTATCGAAGGGTGCGTAGAGTTCCGCGACCCAGTCGATGAAGACGCGCAAGCGGGCATTCAAATGTCGATGCGAGGGATAGACCACGTAGAACGGAACTGTCTCCGTGGACCAGTCCGTCAGCACCGGCTGCAGAGCCCCGGATTTCAGGTGACGCTGCGCAATCATTGTCGTTGTCCGGATGATGCCCAAGCCCCGAGCGCCGGCCTCCAGCGTCGCCATCATGTCGTTCGTCGCGAACGAGTGTGCGCACTGCACTTCCAGGCGCTCCCCGCCCTTTGACATGACGAGCGGGTAAATGCGGCCGGTGCCGTGAAAGAAATAGCTCACGACCCGGTGAGCCCCTCCTTCGAGCTCCCTTGGGTGTGTTGGGACACCGCATCGCTCGAGGTACTCAGGAGATGCGCAGACGATCCAACGAAACCGCGCCAGTCGCCTGGCCACGAGCGACTCGTCGCGCAAGACGCCCGCCCGCAGGACGCAGTCGATGTTTTCGCCGATCAGGTCGACCGGACGGTCGCTCACCCCGAGCTTGATGTCAATGCCCGGATAGCGCGCGAAGAAGTCCGCCAATGCGGGAACCAGGATCGTCTGGGCCACGGCGGATCCAACATCGACACGAAGCGGGCCGCTGAGCATGGCGCGCTTGTCGGCCAGCCCGGCTTCGAGGTCGTCGACCTCGATGAGGATGCGGGTCGCGCGCTCGAAGTACGCCGCACCGTCCGGCGTCAAGGTGACTCGACGTGTCGTCCGGTTGAGCAAAACCACATTCACCTCGCTCTCCAGCCACTGGACCAAACGGCTCACCGTTGGCTTCGGCCAGCCCAGCGCGTCCGCGGCCTTGGTGAAACTGCCGCACTCGACGACCCTGACGAACGCTCTCATTGCGCTGAGCTTGTCCATCGCCTTCCACCTCACTTGTCAGCTGGATGCGCGGTCCATTGTCTCGCTGCGCGAGACAGCCGTTGCAGGATGGCGTCTTTTTCTTCAGCCGCCAAGACGCCATTCTGACCCCGCATCAACACACAAGGGGTCACCATGAACCAGGTCGTCAGTCCAACCAATGCCGTCTCGGCGCCCAACCAGTTCGTCGAGATCGGTGGTCGCAAGCTGGCTTTTCGCACCATCGGCTCGGGCCAGCCGATCGTGCTGTGCCAGCGCTTCCGCGGCAACATGGACTCGTGGGATCCAGCTTTCCTCGATGGATTGGCCTCGCATGGGTTCCAGGTCATCGTCTTCGACTACAGCGGCATCGGTCTGTCTACCGGCGAGCGGACCTACAGTCCGCCTTCGCTGGCCAAGGATGCGATCGAGTTGATCGGCGCCTTGGGTCTGCAGAAAGTCGTGATCGGCGGCTGGTCCGTCGGTGGCATCGCGGCGCAGATCGTCTTCGCGATGGCCGGCCCCAAGGTCAGCCATGTGGTGCTCCTGGCCACGACCCCGCCCGGTGACCTGGCCAAGCTCGGCGAGCAGCTGTTTTTCGACCTGGCCGGCAAGCCGAAGAACGACCTGATCGACAACACGGCCCTCTTCTTCGAGCCCGCTTCGGCGATCAGCCGCGAGGCGGCGGAGCGCGCGACCGCCCGTCTCGGGCGACGCCAACACGATCTCAGCGTCGAGGTTCCAGCAGAGTGGGCCATCAACGCGATCGCCTCGGGCCCGCGGAGCCCGGTGTTTCCCGCCCCCGCGGTGCTGGATGCCATGAAGAAGACGACGACACCGATCCTGCACATCGGCGGCGACCACGACATCGTCTTCCCCGTCGAGAACTGGTATGCGCTGAATCGCCAGCTACCGACCCTGCAACTGCTCACCTTCCCGGCTGCCGGGCACGGCCCGCAGATGCAGTACGTCCGGGAGTCGGTGGACTACATCGCAAGTTTCATCAAGGCGAGCCAAGCGCAGCCCGCGAGCCAGCCATGACCACAGACACCGTCCCAACGGGGGATGAAGTGTCATTCGCTGACATCTACATCGAACTCACAACCTCTCGCTCCATACCGACCATGAAAGACCTCGACCCCGTCAGGCGCGCCTGCGCGTTCACTAAGTCCTTTGCCGCCGCCGAAGTCACGCGCCGCATCCTGCTCGTCATCGGGGCGGGCGCTGCGGCCACGGCGGCAATGCCTTTTGCGGCTTCCGCTGCCTCCCCCGTGCCGAACGGCGCGGTAACTCCCCAAGGAAACTCTCCCATGAACTACGTCACCACCAAGGACGGTGTCCAAATCTTCTACAAGGACTGGGGCCCCGCCAATGCGACGCCCATCGTCTTTTCCCACGGATGGCCACTGAGCTCCGACGACTGGGACGCGCAGATGATGTTCTTCCTGGCCCAGGGCTTCCGCGTCGTCGCACACGACCGCCGCGGCATTGGTCGTTCGTCGCAAGGGTGGGACGGCCATGACATGAACCACTACGCCGACGACCTCGCCACTGTCGTGAACCATCTCGACCTCAAGGGCGCGGTCCACGTGGGCCACTCCACCGGCGGGGGCGAGGTCGTGCACTACCTGGCCCGCCACGGAGAGAAGCGCGCCTCGAAGGCTTGCCTCATCGCGGCCGTTCCGCCGCTCATGGTAAGGACCACCTCCAATCCCGGCGGCTTGCCAAGGGACGTGTTCGACGGCCTGCAGCAGCAGACCGCCGCCAACCGCGCGCAGTTCTTCCGCGACCTCCCTGCAGGTCCGTTCTACGGCTTCAACCGACCCGGTGTCAAGCCGCAGGAAGGCATCATCCAGAATTGGTGGCGCCAGGGCATGATGGGCAGCGCGAAGGCGCAATACGACGGCATCGTTGCGTTCTCGCAGACCGACTTTACCGACGATCTGAAGAAGATCAGCCTGCCGGTGCTGGTGATGCACGGCGACGACGACCAGATCGTGCCGTACGCAGACTCGGGCCCGCTGACGGCCAAGCTGCTCAGGAACGGCATGCTCAAGGCCTACAAGGGCTTCCCGCACGGCATGCCCACCACGCAGGCGAGCATCATCAACGCCGATCTGCTTGCGTTCATCAACGGCTGACCACGCATCGAGGAAAGCCTGCCATGAGCGCCATCAATCGTCTCTTCGTCCTCGATCTAGCCGAGGGCCGTGTGTTTTCCATCCTCCCCGACGGTTCCGACAAGAAGATCATCGTCACAGGATGCCGGGCGCCGGACGGTGTCGCCGTCGATGCCGAAGCCGGTCACCTCTACTGGACGAACATGGGTTCGCTTGGCCACGACGATGGCTCGATCGAGCGCGTGGACCTCGATGGCGGGAACCGCACGACCATCGTTTCGGAAGGCGTCACTCATACGCCAAAACAACTGCAGCTGGACGGGCACAACCGCAAGCTCTATTGGTGCGACCGCGAGGGCATGCGCGTGATGCGTTGCAACCTTAACGGCTCGGGCGTCGAGACCCTGGTGCAAAGCGGATCCAGGGATGCCGATCGTGGCGACCAGACGAAGTGGTGCGTCGGAATCGTCGTCGACCTCGAGCGCGGCCAGATCTACTGGACGCAGAAGGGCCAGGACAACGGTGGACAGGGTCGCATCTTCCGTGCCGGCATCGACATTCCGCCCGGCGAGAGCGCCGACGCGCGCAGCGACGTCGAGCTGGTGTACGCCGGCCTGCCGGAGCCGATCGACCTGGAGATCGATCACGCGAAACGGATCCTGTACTGGACCGACCGCGGGGATCCGCCGAAGGGCAATACCGTTAACCGCGCTCCACTCGACGAAGGGTTGCATGGTCGCCCCGCGCCGGAGATTGTCTTTACCCATCTCATGGAAGGCATCGGCATCACGCTGGACGGCGCGGGCGACCGCATGTTCATCACCGACCTCACCGGCACGATCTACACGGCCCGCCTCGACGGGTCCGAGCCCGCCGCCGTGCTCTTCGTGCAGGGCAACCTCGCCGGCATCAACTACGTCAATCTCTCCTGAAGAATGTCTGAGATGAACTACGACAAACCCATCCGCCGCGTCGCCATCGTCGGCACGGGCGTCATCGGCGCCAGTTGGGCCGCGCAATACCTGGCCTGCGGCCTCGACGTCATTGCCACGGATCCGGCACCTGATGCCGAGGCAGGGCTGCGCAAGTACATCGACGACGCGTGGGACGCCCTGACCACCCTGGGCCTGGCGCCGGGCGCTTCGCGCGAGCGCCTCACCGTCACCACCGACATGGCGCAGGCAGTGTCGCAGGCCGATCTCGTGCAGGAGAACGGCCCCGAGCGTCCCGAGTTCAAGAAGAGGCTCTTCGCTGACATCGACGCAGCCACGCCCGTCGATTCGATCATTGCCTCCAGCTCGTCGGGCATCACGCCGAGCGTCATGCAGTCGGAATGCAAGCACCCCGAACGCATCTTGGTGGGGCACCCGTTCAATCCCCCGCACCTGATTCCACTCGTCGAGGTGGTGGGCGGCGCGAAGACCTCTCCCGAGGCGCTGGGGCGGGCCATGAAGTTCTATGCGGACATCGGCAAGAAGCCCATCCTTCTGCACAAGGAAATGCCGGGCCACGTCGCCAACCGGCTGCAGATCGCGCTCTTCCGCGAGGTCCTGTACCTCATCGAGCAGGGCGTTCTGAGCGTCGGCGATGCGGACGCCGCGGTGAGCTGGGGACCGGGTCTGCGCTGGGCGCTGATGGGGCCTGGCCTGCAGTACCACGTGAGCGGCGGTGCCGGTGGCATCCACCACTTCCTGCAAGGCGTGTTCGAAGGCCTGCTGCCGGTGCTCAAGACGCTGGGCGATCCAGTGATCACGCTGGAGCTCAAGACCAGGCTCGCCGAAGGTGTTCTGCAGGAAGCCGGCGCGCGCTCGATCGAGCAGCTCACGAGCTGGGAGAACGAGCAGCTCGTCGCCCTGCTCAAGCTGCGGGCTGACCCGAATGACGTGCGATTGCAGGATGCCGAGTCACTCACCCATCAACGAAATGGACATGCAAATGAATGACTACACCAAACCTGAGACGCGCCCGGCTTCCGATCCGCTGACCGAGACGATTCAGCGCAACATCGCGAATCCGGAGCGCAGCTCGGATTTCGACTTCACCTCCGGCGTCGAAGAGGTGCTCGGCGAGGTCGGCATGTCGACTACGGACAGCGGCGGCAGCCTTACCTTTTACGGGCAGGATCCCATCGCGCCCAGCGTCCTGCGATTCGGCAGCATGGCCGCCATCGGGCTGGCCGCCAAGTCCGTGGCGGCCGCCTCGGTGTGGAAGCAGCGTTCCGGCCAGGGGCAGGACATCCACGTGGACACGCGCAAGGCCTTGCAGCGCTTTGCGGGATTCTTCGATCGGAAATGGGAGCTGCTGGACGGACGCGCCCCGAATGCGCTGGACACAACGAACCCCTTCCATCACCTGCCGATGTTCCACGAAACGCGCGACGGCCGGCACGTCGTCGCGCTGAACATCTACCCGAAGCTGGCCAAGCGCGCGCTCGCGTTCCTGAACTGCGACAGCAGCGTGAAGTCCCTTCAGCAAGCGATCCGCCAGTGGGATGCCGATGACCTCGAGAAGGCGGGCAACGAGGCCGGCCTGATTTTCGCCAAGGTGCGCACCTTCGAGGAATTCAGCCAGGAACCCCAGTACAGCGACGCGCTTTCCCGGATGCCCCTGATCAGCGTGGAGAAGATCGGAGACAGCGATCCTGTGCCCTTTAAGGAAGGGGCGAAGACCCCCCTGGATGGCATCCGTGCGTTCGGCATGGGCCACGTCATCGCTGGCGCTGGCATCGGCCGCGACCTGGCGCAGTACGGCGCCGACGTCCTGAACATTTGGCGCCCCGGCGACTCAGAGATCGAAGTCTTCGAGTGGGATGTGCAGGTCGGCATGCGTCAGACAACTCTTGGCGATTCGGACGAGGACCGCGCGACGTTCGAGCGACTGTTGCAGGACGCCGACGTCTTCTTCGCCAACAAGCGCCCTGGCTTCCTAGAAAGCCATGGCCTAGGCGCCGAACAACTGTGCGCGAGGAAGCCGGGCCTCATCCATGCCCACATCGCCCTCCACGGCGACAGCGGTCCCTGGAAATACCGCGCCGGGTTCGACGAGGTGGGCGCCGCCGTCTCGGGCGTGTTTTGCATCGAAGGCTCGCCTGAGCACCCCCGCTCGCCGGTCGTCTTCCCCATTTGCGACAACGTGGTGGGCTGGCTGGGTACCGTCGGCGTCCTCGCGGCGCTGCGCCGTCGCGCCGTGGAGGGGGGCAGCTACAAGGTCACCGTGTCTCTGACCCGCACCGTGCTGTGGCTGATGTCGCTGGGTATCTTCGACAAGGACTATGCGAACGAGACGGCCGGTTCCTCCGATCAGCACGAGCTCGTCGCCCCCGATCTGTTTACCGCAAAGACCCCGCTGGGCATGTATCAGGGCATGACCGACCAGGCCGTCATGTCCCGCACGCCGCCGTCGTTCAGGACGGTGCTCATGCCGCGCGGCTCGGGCGAGGCCGCATGGCTGCCGGATTGAATGAGTCGTCCATCGAGGCGCTGGGCCCCAACGCCGCTGTGGCGACGGTGCTCGACTCCTTCAATGCACTGCGTCGCGGAGGGAAGGCGATCAACATCGGCGGCGTCGCCGATCCCATACCGCTGGAACCATTTCCCCTCATGTGCCTGCAGAAGTCCTACATCGGCTCCTTGTGGTTCACGGCCGCGGAAGGCGAGGACATGGCGGCGACGGCCCACGCGGGCACGCTGAACCTCGGGGTCTTCGAGCACGAGCGCTTTCCGCTTGAGCGTGTTAACGAAGCGCTGGATGCGATCGACCAGCGCAGCGGTGGATTCACCAACGTGGTGATCATGCATTGAGCGGCACAAAGGAGCACACCATGCACATCCGACGCATCGTCACCGGCCACGACCGGAAAGGAAACGCCGTCTTCGTATCGGATGCGGCTGCGCCGTGTACCTCAGAGTTCGAGCACGTTCCCGGCTTCGTCACTTCGTTGTTGTGGGAGACGCCTCCTAACGCGACAGTGCCCGCGGGGGAAGGGGACCCGGCAGTCTCAGCCAAGTCATGGACGCCACCGCCAGGTGGCACGAACCTGATGTTCATCACGTTTCCTCCCGACGCTGTGATGATGACTCCCGACTTCGATCCAGCTGCCGCCGGCGGTGAGTACATGCGAGTGCTGCACGGCTTGGCTGAGAAGTTCGAGATGGATCACCCCGGCATGCATACCTCCGACTCCGTTGACTACGGCGTGTTGATCGACGGCGAGCTACATCTCGAACTCGACAATGGCGTTACGAAAAAGCTTGCGCCGTGCGATGTGGTGGTCCAGAACGGCACACGCCACGCTTGGCGCAACAAAAGCGACAAGCCAGCGACCATGCTGTTCGTCCTTGTCGGGGCAAAGCGCTCCTGAGCTCGACATCTCCGACCGCTTTCGATCGCGCAGCGGCCGCTCGTCGGTCGAGGATGGATGGTGGTCAGCGCACCGACCGGCCATAGATAGTAGAACTATCGAAGACTGCAGTGCAGCGAATGCCGACCTCGAGGCTAGGACTGGTTGATGGCGCAGACCTGTCGTTCCCGCTTGGCTCGGGGATTTCTGCAACTGGCCCAGACTTCCACTTCGGCGGCCAGGAGAGCTGTCGTTGCCACAGCGCGTGACGAGGCCGGTGCCGGCGACCTGGCCGCGGGGTCGCTCGCTGGCTCGCGGCCCAGGTGGCGCCGCGCCAAAGGGAGGTCGGTCCGAGCGGAACTTCGAAATCGCCACCATTTGGCCCGCTTATGGCCCCTAACCGAGGTCGCGAGGCTGCGAGGCTGGAGCGGGCGGAAAGGCTCTTCCAGACTGCGAGCAGTCCGTCGGGCACTGCGACTTGGACTTCACCTCCCGGCTCAGAAGCCGACCTTGGAACGCCTGCTTCGAGCGCCTGCTCTGAGCTCCAGTCACTCGGGGCGTCGCTTGCGGCGACGACTAATGCACCCTCGGCCACGGCAAGGACGACTAGACGAACGCCACACGCCCGCAAAAGGCGATTGTCCAGGTCATTCGTGCGCGGTCCCCGGTTCTTTTTTGAGTTCGTACACGTGGACTGCTTAGCTCGGCAGAGGCACCATGTCACATGGCTAGGAGGTTCGCGAGAGACGCAACTCTTTGAACTCATCGCCCAAGAATCTGAACTTGTGGCGAAAAAGCCCAGCAAGCTTTGTGTCTGCCGTAGCAAAGAAGATTTGTCTCGATCCACCGATGGCAAGGTGGCGAAGATGATCGAGGAACGACAGCATATTGATGTCGTCGATGTGTGCGACGGGATCGTCGAACAGCAGCACTGGAGGGCCGGAGCGGAGCCGTCCGTTCATCGCCAAGAAAAGCGAGAGGGCGAACGCAGCGCGCTGACCTGTGCTCATGTGCTCGAGCTGCACCTCAGCGCCAGTGCTCCTGCGAATGATGACGAGCTTCCCTTGGATGACCTGAATCTCAAACTCGTTGGGCATGTGGATGCTGGCAAACGTGCGAGCAATCTCTGCTGCGTTCTCGGTCAAGATCTGGCTCTCCAGCTCGCCCCCAGAACTTTGTTTGGCCAGCGCTTCCAGAACCCGCTCTGCATCACTTGCCCAGGTGATCTTCTTTCCGCTGCTTTCAATCTTTCTGACGAATCCTTCCACGTTCTTGGTTTCGTCGCTAAGCGCCTTGTCGTTGGTACTTTCCTGCGCCACGGCCGTGGCGACTTGCGCGAGCACTCGCTGAATAGCGGTGAGACCCAGCTCAATTTCTTCCGCGGTCGCCTCAGTGCCGATTGTCAGGATGGACGCGAGAGTTTGGCGCGCTCCCAGGGAAGCCTCCGCATCTGAGATCAGCTCTTTGACCGATCTTGCGAGGTGGTCTGTGTCGCCGAGGGCCTCGATGGACAGGCGTTCGGCCATAGCATCGCATTGCTGCCGCACGACGTCCGACTCATGAAGCGCGGCTTCTTCAGCGCTTTGAAGTGCTTCCAGCGTCTGTTTGTAGTTCGATTGGGTTCGCTGCAACTCCTCAAGCGAGGGGAGTTCGGACATGCCCACAGCCAGCAACTTGCTGGTAAGGTCTTTGGAGGACAGCCCATCGGCTTGCAGTTGCTGAGCCCGCGCCCGGATCGTTTCCAGTTCCTGCCGATCACGATCGAATGCGGCTCGTTCTTGGGCGATCTGTTCAAGCGCCTCGGCGACCGTGAGGGTCAGTGCACTATTTCCAGCAAACGTACGCAAGGGATGTAGCAGGGCTAACATGGAGCGGGCGCCCGCCATTGCTTCGCTGGCCGACGAGATGTCTGACTGCAGCAGGCTTGCTTGCTCGGACGTACCGACCTCGACATTGGCCATCATCCGCGCAAGTAGCTGACCTTCTTCAAACTCTGTTCGGCATAGAGGGCAATGGTCGGGATTGGCCGACCGCTGCAGTATGTCTTGGGCGGTTCCCAACAGGCGCTGCCTCAGAACAGTCAGCGTACTCTGTGTCTTTTCCAGAGCCTGCAGTGAAGCTTGCGCTGCATCGAGCCGACGTTGATGCTCCCCGATCTTGGTGTCGACTGAGTCAATGGCATCGGCAAGAGGCGTTTCCAGAAGTTGGCGGATGGAGCTCGTGTCGCCGAGGCTGGCGACCGGGCTCAGCCTCGTAGTCTGTATGCGCACACGATCCCGACACTCCGATGCCTGTTTGACAAGGTGCGGGAAGTTGGTGCGGGCATAGGGAAGCAGTGCCTCCGTAGCGGACCTTCGTTCCGCCGCTGCCTGCGATTCCCGACGAGCGTTGACCTGTGCCAGCCGGGCGGCCTTGGCCCGCTGATCCAGAGCTTCCGCCTTGCTGGCTTCGTCGTTCAGGTTCGTCAGTAGCCGAAGCGCAGAATCGGGCTCGGCGTGAAGCATGTTGATCGCAGAACGGCGGACCAATGCGATGGCGGAAGCGGCTTCCTGCAAGCGCTCTCGCAATGCTTCGAGTTGACCTTTCTCATCTGGGGGCTGACTCCATCCCTGACCTTTCAGCGCCGCAAGAAGTTCGAGGAACAAACTGTCGGATAACTTGGGCGCAGCTTTGATGGCATCCAGGCGGGTCTGGGCAGCAAGCTTCAACTGCTCATGAGTCACCTTGTCGCGCCTTAGATCCTTCAGCTCATCCTGCAACTGCTTGAGAACGCGACGCAGCCTGTCGGCCAGATTCTCTGCCGTCGCCCCCAACACCAAACGGGTGACGTCGGTTCCAATTTGAGCTGAGCTTGCCGATACGCTGAGCTCCACGGCAGCATCGGTATCCAGAAAGTTGAATTTCGCGAAACTATCTTGGATGGTGACCGTCTTCAGTTCGGTCTTTGCATACCAAGCTGAATGGCGCGCTCGAAGTCGCGTAGCATCGGTAGTCGAAGACAGCTTGTGCTCGACTCCATCAAGATCCGCGGTGATCGACGTGTTGCCGAGCAGGGTGGAGGATCGACGATTCCTTCCGCAGTATGCGAACTCAATTGCCTCAAGGAGTGAGGTCTTGCCAACACCGTTGCTGCCGACAATCAGATTCACTCGACCTAGCGGATGGTCCTTTTCCTCCGGGTGTGTGCGGAAGCCCTTGATGGTCAAGCGCTCGATGAAGTGGCCTGCAGCGGCCTGTTCGGAATCGAGAAGCGCAACCGGCGAAATCTGGCGCGACGTTCCATCCTTCGTTCCCGCAACGATTCGCCGAACGGCGTCCGGAACGGAGATGTCGCTATCCAGAATGAAGGCAAGGCCGTGCTGTTCGAGGGTGTTTGACCATGTTGTCGCAAGGTCAATTGGCAAGGTGCTCAGAGGCTCGGGTGCTTGTGCGTTGGCCAGCAAGCCGGCGACGTCGCCTTCCCGTACGACCTGTTTGCGGGCGTACTCCCTGTCCGCCTCTACCTTGGCTTTGAGGCGACTGAACTCGCCCCGCTGAGCTTCTTCGTCGCTCGTGACGAAGTACAGGTAGTGGTTCCATCGCAGATCGGTCGCGACGTCGCTGGAGAAGTACATTGGCGAAAGCACTACTTCTTGGTATCCCTTCAGCGAATCGGCAGTCGTCGCCAGCCGATCGTTCAGGTCGAAGTATCGAACCGCGTAGTCGCGCGCGCCGAAGCGGTCAACGCCTCGAAATACACCTTGCCCAACGCTTTCAAGATTGGGGTAGCGACTCCTGAGTAGCGCCTCAACGCGTTGCGCATCGATCATGATCTGTCCTCTGAGAAATCTACCGGCGATGCGCTGGCCGGGGTATCAATGAGATTCGTGCCTTCGGGTCCGCGTGCACCAAAGCGGTTGTCACGTCGAAACACGACGCAAAGTCGGTCCTGAGCGCGCACGACGGCGTCGCTCAGTTCTTCGCCGCTCTTACCTGCCTCGCACGCTTCATTGATCGCGTGGGTAATGATGGCCTTGCTGAGCTTTTGGTGTGTGCTTTCGACTACTGAATTGTTTGCCTGGTCCGATAAGTAGACCAGCGATGCAGGGCCGCGCTCGCCGGCGTTCGGCTCCACGTTGTGATGCGGGGACTTGTGTTTCCATGAGAGCTTGAAGCCGTCCGCCAAATCCCGAACCGGAGGGGGCCATGGAACGTCGCTCTGGGCGAGTCCGATTGCATCGTGCGCACGCTGCAATCTTTGAAATCGGTAAGCGGATCCTGGCCGGGTGAGGTCAGGGTCTTGGTGGACCGTGACGCGACGTATCGATTCCTCATCCTTGTCTAGATGGACCGCATCGAGTTCCTTGACTGTGTACCAGGAGGCCGGGTTCCCGCGAGGCCCCATGAGAATCTCTATTGCGCGTTCGACTGCTAATGGACTGGCCTGCGAGGCCAATTTCAGGTGCTCGGCAATCGCGTGGTAGTCCATCAGTGCGTCGGCGAAGCCGTCGTTGGCAACTGCACCAGGATCCCAGCTATTGCTGCCTGCATTCCAAGACCATCGATCTTCCACCGCAACAAAATTCTTCGGGGCCAGCGCTTGCTCGCCGTGGAAAAGCAGTTTTTGCTTCTGCAGTTGAATGATCTGGCCTTCGTAGTTCAGGAAGAACGAGTGCCATCGTTGGGCAAGCAAGCAGTAGTAAAGACCGCCGCGATGCAGCGAATCGATGAGCCCATCATCAGCGCTGAATTTGTTAGGCGGTGCATGCCAGGCAGATCCGGCGATATTGTTCCAATCGGAATACTTGCCTGCCCCCTTGGCTTCTTGGATATTCTTGGCCCAGTTCAAGCACAGGAGTTCGACGTGGCTGTTGGTTCCCACTGAGCAAAGCCTGGTGCGGTAGGCCGCATAGTCGGTATGTGCTGGCTTCGGATTCAGCTGGATATGAATGAGAAGGCAGTTGGTGTGAATCGCGTCAATGTGCTCGGTGAAGTTGAATGCATCGGAACATATGATGGAGACCAGACTCATGGTGTTGATGCCGCGATTGAAGGCATACACCGTCTTGCCGAGGCACAGTGACGTCTGCTCTACGTCCCGGTAGTCCCGACAGGCCACGGTCTTGAGTTGGGCGAGAAGGAAGAGTACGGGCTGCCCAGCTTGGTTTTGAGCCCAGAAGACGTAGAGCAGCGGGTCGACGTAGCGCCGTTGTGCAGCTTGGCGCGCATCTAGTGGTTCGTGGTGAAACACGCAATCGCCAGCGGCGTTGTAGTGTTGAGCCAATGCTTGGAAATTGGCCGGGGAGATGCTTTCACATCCAAGCACCCAGATCGCCCCTTCTGGGGGGCGAAATCTCCCCCCGACGATTTCTTGCACGACTGACCATGGGACGCAATATTCTGGTGCTACTGCCAGGTCAGAATGGCTTTGTACCGCGGAGGAAAGAAATCCGCTGCACAAGGCGTGACCTAGTGCGGGGTCTGCATGGCCAACCCGGACGTCATTGGCTTCGACCGTGCCCGTTGGTTGAAGCAAGATTGCCCTATAGGGCTCGCGTGCTGGACTCAGGGCTTCTAAGTTCATAAGCGTCAAAGGATGCGGTTGCTGGCGCAGCACTTCTTCGACGTCTACGATGTTTATCGGCACACTTTCTCCTCTACACGACGGATGACGAACTGAACACTCTCTAGGGCAAGCACATGTGCGATGAAGCAGGATGACTTGGGCGCGGTTATGGTAACAACTTGTGAACTGGGTCAGGACGTGCATGCTTGCCGAAGTGCACGTGGCCTCACACGAGGATCTGACAGGTCTGCCTATGCTGCCATCGGAACTGGGCTGAAGAGACCGAACGCGAGCGTAGCGCCCCCAACTCAACATCTGGGCTTGCACGACAGGATTGGCCGCCGTGGACGGCTGAAGAGCAGCGGTCTACGGACGTTGTCGTCCTTCAAACCGGAGGACCGCTAACGCTGCAGAACGGCATTCCCGGGTCTGCCTTTCGACGGCGATTCCGGGCCCTCAAGCGACTTCCAACCTCGCTCCCCAAACGTCGGTTTTGCAGTTGCAAGCAGACATCGGCCTCGAGCAACATCTCGGGTCACTGGCCCATGACGTGACGCCCTTTTGGCTCGCAGGGGAGTTGCGCAGCGGATCGCCGCGCGGTGCGGTGGCGGAGGTCCGCCGAGTCGCAACGCTCAACGACCGAGGCGTTTAGAAACTTCGACGCCGCTAGCTCTCACCGCTTTCGCCTGGGTGCCCGTCCACTCCGTATCGAAAGATCGCGAGCGTCCCATGAGCGTGATCCCCAGCACGATGTTTCCCGAATAGTCGAAGACCGGTGCAGCAAAGGAGCAGACGCCGGGTGTGGGATTGTTGATCGAGCGAGAAACCCCGTGTTTGCGCACATCTGTGAAAGTCCTCATCCCGTTTCATGCGCAAGCGAAGACGCGTGCCACTCTCTGGAGCGAACTGCACCGAGTGGCGACAACCACCGGGGACAAGGTCGCGCTGAACTGGACGGTCTCGATGGCTCGTCGCGAGCGACTGTGGGCGGAGCCGTCTCCCCCGACCGGCTTCATCTGCGCCTGGCTCGACAGCGTCGCAAGGGCCCATGAGGCTTTCGAACCCTCGTCTGAGCTACGCCGCGTCATTGAGACGCACACAGTTGACGGCGTCGCTTATCTCATCGACCAACTTCCCATCAGGTAGTCCCGCGACCCACGCGTTGAACTGTGTCGGCGCGGATGCGAAGGCCGGCCGCGGCAATGCCCGTGGCCCGACGTGAACTTCGCTTCGATCAAACTTTATGGTCAGCTTTCCGGTCGCAAGCGGACGGTCGGCCGCGCCCCGCGAAGGTCCGCTGATGGGCCGCGAGCGCCAGTTCGAGACCGCGCTTGATAGCTGACCTTCGGCGTGAGCGCTGTTCGCCAACGACTGCTATCGGCGAGCTTGGCGAACTGGTAGTTCCGGCCAAAAGCGGGTACCCGCGCGGCAGCCCCAAAGCAGTCCTACCATTCACGGCCTTTGGCTAGATTCAGTTCGCGGTGCTTGACACCCAAGGACGCCTCCGCAAAATGGAAACGCTTTGCAGATCGCAATGGGAAGGAGAAAGTTTTGGCGACCATAACTAACTTCGCTTGCACGCGTCCAAACGAGGGCGGAGGTCCTCCTGCAAACTACGCGTGTACCTTGCAACTGACCGACGATGCCATTCTGGGATCTTCTGGCACCTGGACGCTAGGCGGGCCCTCGCCGACAAAGATCTTTGTGCCTCAGGCTGGCAAGTGGGCAAAGACGGCGGGGCAGGTTACGCTTGACTCGATAAGCGGCGTCATCGGCGAGCGAGTCATCATGCAGAACCCTGACGCAGCTAGCGGCGTTCTGAAGGGAGACGGTCTGGTTGGCGGATACATCGTAAATTGGACAAAGACGTAGCCGTCAGCGAGCGACAACTGGGGTCAACCCTGGTGTCGCAAAGCTAAGGGGCTCAGTTCAAGCGCAATTGACGCTGGCTAGCACGGCTGCGTCAGACATGGGGCGTGTCAAAATGTCTGTGTGTGCGGCGCTCGCGTGACTTGGCTGTTGGCCAATTCCGTTCTGTCTTCGGGTTCCTGTCAGGCCGCGGGAGGCGCCCCAGTTGAGCCATGTGTGTGGGGATCTTCGGCAGCGCGGCCATCTTGGCGTCAATCTCCGCGTTCTTCGTCTTTGTCTTGCTTGGCATACATGCTCACCGTCGTCTTGCTATGCCTCGCACACAAAATTCCGGATAGGCTCGATCTGCCGATCTGCTACCGATAGACGCCTTTTCGTTGAAAGAACTCACTTCTTGGCCCGCGGCGCCGGCCGCCTCAGCGGCAGGCGTACTGCGAATCGCGGGCCGCTCTCTGCGTGGTCGCAGGCGTCCAGTTCGCCCGATGCCTCCTTTGCCGAAACCGGCTCCTTGGCGTAAGTGGCGGGGAGGTAGGCCTCGCGCTCCTCGATGTAAACATAGTGAGTCACATCGATCAATCCCTCACTGGCCCTATCGGCCTCGTCGACATCGATCTGTCGGGTCCACTTCCATCGAGGACCTTGGTACGCTGCATCGGTTCGAGAGCTGCGCTCCTCGGACACGGCGTCGACTTTCAACAATGGCCCCACGCGTCTGCAAAGCAATCCAGCGGCGTTCTTGTACTCGGTGACCAAGCGTGCCGTCATACGTGCACCGACGGAACGGTCGCCTCCATCGGTCGAACTGGCGTCCACAGGACCGAGGCCTTCGACCGTCAACCAGGTGCTCTTCTCCTTGCCTTGGTCCTCGGTGATCAACCAAGCGCTGCGCTCCGGCAGCAGCTGTACCCACTGTACGGTTGGGAACGAGACCTGAAGTTCTCTTGGGGCGTGTCTCTGATAGCGCACCAGCCCAAGCCGTACGAACGGGCGGGCCTCGAACGCATGATCGAGCGAGACATCCACATACCATTCCTCCGTCTCGACGTCGAACAGAGGTTCGTAGGTCACCAGCGACACTGCCAACGTGACGGGTGGATTCGTCACTGAATCTTCCGCGCCGGCTGGCGCGATAGCGTCCCTGCGTACCGGCATGAGCGCCTCCGGAACCAATTCGACGCTGAAGCGCGCGCCGGACTGCGTCGAGGCGTCCAAGTCTTTGAATGCCGACGGGTCGAGGAAGCCGGGTAGGTTCGGATCGCGCTGCGCACGACCGTCGACCGGCCGCGTCGGGTCGCTGCCCCAACGCGTGACGAACTTACCGCCTGGCCCCAGATCCTCGTCGACGAATTCGGGTAGCGGGACTTGGCGCGGGCGCGGCGCCGTTTTCCCATCCAGGCGGATCGTGGCGACGGCATCCAGGGATCCCGGCGGCCACACGACGACCCCCAGTCGCTCGCCCTCGCCGGACGAGAACCAGCCACGGCCGAGCGGGATCCGGATTACCGTCTTGCGATGGACTTCGGTTCCCAGGTCGTTCCATTCGAAGGCGGGAATCGGCGTCTTCGTCACGGGCTCGGACGGGCGAATACCCGAGTCCAGCCAGATCTCCTCCGCAGCGAGGTCGGTCGGGTCCTTCGGGGCGCTGGGATCCTCTCCGGGAGTCAACCATTGGCCGAATCGGGCCGTCCCGCTGGCGCTGCGCATCAACTCTTCATGGCGCGTGCGCGGAATCATGCGCACCCGCAGCCGGCGTGCCTTTCGGTCGGGGAAGATATGCCGCGATTCGACCCGTCCCCAGGCTGCGCATGACGAGCCGGCAGTCAGGTTTTCCAGGGTGAGACGCCAAAGGCCGTCCGGGTAGGCGGGCGGTAGGCTGGGTGTCGGCTGCTGTAGGTCTTCGACCTGCAGCAAGGTGATCTCGCGCATCGGGAGTCTGACTTTGCCATCGGTGCGGACATCGAAGCCGAACACGGCCTCGGTAGGTAAGTCCTTTTGCCCAGACTTCGGCCATGTGCCGTTGCGCCGGTCGCGTGCGCTGCGTCCGCGACGCGGATCGTCGAAAGCCGAAACGGTCGGGCTGGTGCACAGCGCGCGGAACTCGATAGCGCCGATACTCACCAGGTCGGCGCGTACGTTTCCGGTGAGGAAGTACTCGATGTTTCCGGACGTGACCTTTTCGCCGTCCCCACCGGAAATCGTTCCGTTGCCGGAGGCGTTGCCTGTCGACGCGCCCGATGCAGTGGAAGCGGCCGGCGCCACGCCTGGCGCCGCGGCTGGTGCCGGTGCGGACGCGGCGACAGCCGGTGCACGTCCTACAGAGTTCTCTAGCTCGGTCTCTGGTGCCTGAGCCTGCAGCGTTCGTCTTGCTCCCAATTTGCGTGCGGAGTCGTTTGGCTCGAAGCTGGGAGGCCGCATCGGCTGCGCGCTTACGTGCGTGACGCGGAGCGTCTGTACGGCCGCAATCTCATCGATGGGCCGCATGCAGAGAGTTTCGAAAAGAGCGATGGCGATGGCCTTGCGAGTTTCACGGCCGGGCGCGGCTAAGCCACCGATGCCGTCGTTGAACGGCAGCATCTGTAGTTTGTCTGACGGTGGCCAACAGCCGCAGGCTTCCAGGTTCTGCAACACTGTGTCCACCATCGTCTGAGGCAGCATCGTTTTGAGCCCGTCTATCAGACTTGGCTGTGGCGCCGAAGCAAGCGACTTCGCGCGTAGCAGCGCCATCACAGCGATACCTTCGATGGCGGCAAACAAATCCTGCAGGTCGTCTGCTTCCGGGATGCACCACACGTCGACGTCGAAGTCTTCCCCGGGTGCGAGTCGCACTAACACCTCGATCGCGTCCTTGGCGTGACTGCTTGAGCCGGGTAGCACTCTCAGCACTTGCTCCATTGTCGGAAGGGCGCTTTGTGGGCGCGGCAACATCTCTCGGACGACTCGCAGCACCAATGGTTTGCACTCGGGATAGTTTTGTAAGGATTTGCGGATGGGGACAGTTTTCGCGGGCCCTTCGAGGTACCTGTTGGTCCCGGCATGCCGAACGGCAATCACCCATAAGCCGGCCGCCGGATCGGGGAAATAGGGGCGCGACCGTGGCTTGGTCTGCTCGATGTAGACCGCATCGCCGCGTGCTTCTCGGTCGAACGAGATTGTTCTTTCGCCGTAGAAGGTCTCTCCGTTGATGCCCTCGACCGACTTCGCGGTGATGCACGGAAATCCACCCTTCGTCGCATCGAAGCGCATGTGGGGCAGTGCATCCTTTGGCTGCGTCATCCCGTCAAACACGCCGTGCATGGCCGCGAAGTGCATCTCGACCGAGGGCGGCACGAAGATGCGGCGAGTTTCGTTGGGTTGCGCGTAATCTGACTCGGGTTCGCCGGGATCGCTGCGCAAGATGGCGTGGGCGGAGCGCTCGTAGCCCATCTTCTTTGACGCCTTTTTGGCGATGTCCTCGTGCATCAGCAAGAAGGGCGCGGAGACGCGCTCATGGCGCAGAAAGCGGCGCGCGCCAGAGGTCTTACCGTCGTCGCCGCGGGAGGGCAAGACTAACGGGTTCGTGCAGTTGCTCGTGGCAGTGGGCGTGAATCTGCATGGTGAACTGGCCTCATACAGCTTCTTCGCATGCTGTACCGGCAGCGAGATGCCGCCAGCGTAGACCGCACGCAGGCCGACCCGGTAGGGCCAGCCAAAGCGCAGAGGGGGTGGCAGCCGGTCGCTCTTATCGTTGGTCGCGGGAAGGCTGATCACTTCGCCGGCGCCGACCTCAGCGTCGCGTTCCTTGTCTTTCTGCTCCGCTGCGCACAGCGCTGCCATTGGCTCCCCGGTCCACACCGCGATCACTTCTTCGACGTAAGCGTCCTTGGAATTCCTTTCGTCTGGCGGGGGGTCAATGGAATCGATCAATCGCGCCGGAAGGCTCAACTGAGCGTCGTCGAGAGTGAGCTGCCATGTCGAAATGTGTTCTTTCGACCCGCCCATCAGCAGGGGCACCTTCTTCGCGACCTTGTCCGCGTCCTTGTGGCCGTTGCCGTGCTGGACGTTGCGTCCCATCAAACTGCGCCAAGCAAATTCGCCAGGCCTGCCAGCCGCGGAGGGAACGCCAACATCTATCCGGTAGCCAACCAGCAGGTCGTTGGAGTCGAGCAAGATGTAACTTCGCTTGTCGTCGCCATGCACCGTACGCGCCGCAAACTGCTGCAGCGACTGCTCGGCGCGGCCGCGGTCCAGCAGTACAAGGCCAGCTGTCGAATGCGTCTTACGTGCCCAGTGGGATGGCTTGCTCGCTAGCAGCGGCTCGAGGTCTTTGCCGGACGGCTTCCATTCGGCGAGCTCTTTGCCTTCTCTTTTGGCTTGATCCTCGGCGCGGAGGCGCGAGTTCGGCGGCGTAGTCGGCGCCACGCCGATCCGATCGAGTGCGCCGTTCGTGGCGCGCGGCACGTCCAGACTGGTCAGCACAAAGCGGTTGAGGTGGGTCGTGTTGATCGTTTCGAGTTCCTGGCCGAGAACCACGACCCCCTCGTGCTGAGATGTTTGCGGGTGCAACGACTTGCCATCAGCCCAGTGCAATTCCAGCCGGCTGGCCGGCATGAAGTGCATCTCGCCTGCGGGGCGATAGCGTGCCAACGTGTAGATGGGCTTCGACCGGTCGCCGTCGGCAGAGCCGATCAACAGGTGCACGACGGTGGACGGGTCCTTGGACGGGTCGCCAGGCTCGTCTTTCAGTCCGAGCAACTTGTTCAGTTCCTTCGGATCGATCTCCAGATCCACCGTTAGCCCGAAAAGCCGCGACATGGCCGGAGAGCCCTGTATCGCGAAGTAACGCTGGGCGACGCTGTTCGTCAGTTCGGCGTCCTTGTCCGTGACCTTGTCTTGCTTCTCGACCCGGTTGGCTTCGCTGTGCGAGTCTGCCGCACCGACGATCTCCGGGGTGAACGCTTCTCGGCCAGCAGCGATGATAGATGGTTCGATCAGCCATGGAGCATGTGCCGGCTTGGGATCTAGGTCGGGCTGACAACCGTAAAGATCCAGGACACCCTTCGTCGCAGCTTGGAAACTCTTTTGTGCCTGTGCGCGAGGCGCGGAGTCAGGCTTGGTCGGAGCCGTTTGATCACTCGATGTGCCCATACTGGGAGCCTCTAGACCCTTTTGATCTAGCTTCAACCGGCATGCTTCTTCTTCTGCGTGGCAAGAAGCGTAGTCGCCCTGAGCCCAGCGGGCGGTGGCGCAGATCTCCATCGCACGTTGGCTTTCCAATAGCAGCGCGAGGTCGCTCTGGCGCGACGGCACGATGGTCTGTACGTTCACGGGATCCGATGGTTTTGGCTGGGTCGGTGGAGGCGCTGCCGGCGCTGTGGCAGGCGCGGCACTTTGTGCTTGCGGCGGCTTGGTAAGACCGCTTCCAGCACGCAAACCCTTTCCCTCGTTGGATCTCTTGAGCAGATCGTCGAGCGTTTTCCAGACTTCGGCTGGATTGTCAGTAATGCCGGGATGTTCCGGAGCATCCGGCGGCACCCATGCCTTTCGCACGAGGCTGCTGGTCCAAAGCTTGTCAAGCCATTCGAGCGGCTCGTCGAGACCCCAGGCATTGTTGAAGGAAGAAGCCAGAGCCGAACACGTCCGGTCGCTTCCTTTCGTCAATTCCTCAGCGGAAGGGACGCGGCATTCCGTGCCGGAAATCCACACCTTGAACACCCGCAGCTTCGTCTGGCCACGAAGTGCGCGCCGGGGCTCGAGCAGCCGGCTCGGTAGGTTCGCAAGTTCGTCGGGTTTGTGCACAGCCGGCGACAGCATCAACGTTGCGCGCAGTTTGCCTGTCTCGGTGATGCCGGAAGGAATGACTTTGTAGATGTCCTGGCTTGCCATGTCAGTAAACCGCCTTCAACTTCTGCGCCTTCTTTGCCAGGTCCTTATCGAAGTAATTCGAATATGTCGACCAGCTTTCGGTCTGGCACTTGGTCGCGACGCGCCGCTTCGCCGTTGAAGGTGGCATGCTGGCTCCTCCATTTGCGGCCTTGCGCACGGCGGCTGTAGCGCTGGCGCCGATCATCAACGCAAGTGGATGCGTCGAGACATCGCTGACAACGTCGCCCGGGCTCCACTTGCCTTCGAGTGAGGCGAGCCGGACGGGCCGTGTCTCGTCCTGCCACCGGCCGGCATCGCCGCTGACCGTCTTATCCGCCTGCTTCTTCTGCGCCTTGTCATCGCTGCTGCCATCGAGTGAAAGTGCCACGTTGACGGCGACCTTGTAGTCGTAGTCGACGATGCCCATGGAGAACGAGAAGGTGTAGGTGGCCGTACCTTTCATCTGGCTGCCTTCCTGCTTCGCGTTGACGTACAGCGACGCCCCGAAGTTGAAGATCCAGATCGAGGCCGAACCGCCGACGTAGAACGTGGCGAAGATTTCGGTATGGTCATAGCGGCTGCGTATGTACGCGCCGACCATCAAGCGGCCCTGACCGCTCAGCGGGCCATAGGCGAAGGCACCGGCGCCACCGTATTCGAACGAGACTTCGAAGCCGACGATGCCCTTGGTGTCCGCTTCCAGCGCGAAGAAGCCGCTTCCGCCATATGGCGCAATCGCGATCGTGAATGGCGAATCGCGCCGCGACAGCGAAGCTACGAAGGTCGCGCCGCGGTTGTCAAAGGGCAGCCGGGCTGCGGCATTGAGCGAGACGTTGAAGATTGCGAGGTTGCCGACGGTAAAGGCGCCGAGGTCGAGTCGGTAGCCGGCTTCGACGCCGATCCCGCTGTCAAGGGGCTGCAAGTAAAAGCCGCTTCCCGCCTTAGAACCGAAGAACGGCGTGAGCTGGCTCAGGTACTCCAGCTGCTTACCGATCGTGAAGCCTTCGTACTGCAGATCGCATTCCGGCGAGCCGCCGCGCGAGGTGAAGCGCACGCCCTTGAAGTGCAGCGTAACGGCATCGAAGCTGCCGAGTAGCCGGATGTCGAAGGCGCCCAGTTCGCCAATCGACAGGAAGGTCGGCGCGCTCGCCTGCAGCAGGTCCACCCGTGCACGTGTGCGCACGGTGAGCGCGCAGCCCTCCTTCGGACAGAACACGCCGGCGGTAGCAGCCTCGGCCCGCTCCGACATGGTGGTCGAGAAGTCGTACGACATCGTCACCGCCGAGGGAATCAGCAGCTTGATGCGTTCCTCGATCTCCTCGCGGATGGCGCCGAAGTTGATCAACGCCAATAGCCTGGCGCGGATCTCCTCCAACGAGATGCGCTTCAGCTGTTCGATGATGCGCAAGGGGGTGGACTGGCTGGTTCGCCAGCCGGTCACCAGGTAGTCCATAAAATTGAGCGCCCTGAGACGAGTCTCGCTCTGGAGCTTGCCCTCGTCGATTGCCTTAACAAGTTGCTCCAACGACTGCAGGTCCCAGTGGAGCTGGTCCCGGTCGGGCCGCGTGGCGTCGATCTGCTCTCCTGTGGGCGGATCGCCAATCACGAAGATGACATGGCTGTCGACACGGACCAGCAGCGCACCGGTGAGCAATTGACCGGCCGTCGCTCCGGCAGCGTCGAATACCTTCTTTCGCTCATCGCGCAATGCGACATAAGCCTGCTTCAGCAGGACAAGTAGGGGACGGAAGGCGCTCGCGAGCTGTTTGACCGTGCTATCGATGTCCACAGGTTCGACGAGGCTGGCGGTCCGGTCGATGACAAAGTCGACCACCACGCGTTGCAGCATCAAGACAGCCTGCGCACCAGTCTTCTCGGCGACGTCGATCGGATTGGTAAGGACGGGAAGCAGTTTGTTCGGTTCTGCCCGCCATTGAGCAAGGCTCGCGGTTCTTGCAAATTCCTGAGCGTTGCCGATGGCTTGCGCATATTCCTTGAGGCGCCTCTTCCAGGGTTCCACCAGCGGCTCGTTTTCGGGCAGGTGCGAATCGAGTGCCTTGTTGAGGGTGGAGAACCAGTCGAGAATCCGGAGAATCGCCTGCAATATCGGCGGCTTCAGCCGACGTTGGGCTTCTTCGACCGAGAGGGCGATCAATGCGTCGCGCAGGCTGCCGGTGACCTTGATCGCGGACTCCCCGAGCTTCTGCAGATGGTCCAGCCCCGAATCGATCTGTTGCATCGACGCTTGCAAGCGCTTCGGATCGAGACCGGCGAGGTTCTCGGTGAGCAGTTGTACGCGGGCGGCTAAGGCGTGAAGATCCTTTTGCGCTGCCAGGGCGGTCTTGCCCACGCCGGCTAACTGTTTGCGCACCTCATCGAACTTTGGATCTTTGAATTTTGGATCCAGCAAGATCTCTTGCGCCCTCACTGCCACCAGGTACAGCAGTGCCGCCAAGTTCCCTTCATTTCCGGTGATCGGCCATCCGCCAGAGTCCAGAGGCTTGTCCTTCGTCAGATCGGGCAACGCCTCGGGAAAAGTGAGCCCTGTGTCGACGATGGCTCCAATCACCGCGGTCGCGCCGTTCGTGACGGGCGCCAGAACGCCTTTGAGAGCTTCGTTTGCGAACGCAGGAAAGTCCGGAAAGCGCGCACCGACCTGTAGCAGCAGATAGTCGGAAAGAATCTGTGACACCTGCGAAAGCAGCGATTCCGGCCTCTTGATGATTTCGTTCACCATTGTGCGCATGCGCAGCAGCGTGGCGAAATTGGTCAGCGTCCGCTGGTATTCTGAGCGCGCCAGCACGACGGGATCGTGCAGTTCGTCGACTGCCGTGGCCGTGTGCCGCTGCGCTGCGTCCAGTGCGAGGCTGAAACTGTTCAGCGCGTCGGCCGCTTTGCCTTTCTGCCTTGGCACCTTGTCAAGTGCAGTCTGAACCGATCTGAGCTCGGTGTCGAACGCGCGCAGCAGCGACACCAAGACGAACTGCGCATACTCGAGAGGTGTCCTCGTGGCAACCTTCCCGAGGTCGTCGAGGCTCTGAATCTCGTTGGACACTGTAGTCCCAGCGTGCTGAAGCGCCTCGCGCACCACGTCGAAGCTTTGCATGAGCGCCGCGTCTTCGTTGTCGAGTTTGGTCTTGAGCGCTGCCCATTTGTCGACAAGCGGGCGGTGCAATGCGAACGCTCCGTCGATCAGGCGCTTCTCGAATTCCCTCAACGAAGCATTCACCACGTCCTGGAGATAAGCGATCTTCAGTTGGTCTGGGTCGATGACAAAGCCGACCTTTTCGTTGAATCCCTGGAGCCTTCTCTTCACCGCCACCTTCAGTTGGTCCAGTGGGTTGGCGGCGATGCGGCCACACGCATCCATCAGGCGACGGCCGCATTCGTAGATCTCGGACAACGAGGCAAGTAAGGCGGCATCGTCGGCGTTGGATGTGGTTGCCGACAGCACGTTCTTCAGGTCCTGCAGTGCGCTGTGCACGTCCGGGAAAACGTCGCCCATTCCGCTGACGAAGCCCTCCGACTTAGCCTTGGCCTGCTTTCCGGCCTCGTCCCATTGGCGGTCAAGCTCAAGGATCAACTGGTGCAGCGGCACGACGACGTTCGCACGCAGGCTGTCCGAGGCGGCTTCCGCTCCGCTCATGCCGTATTCGACGACGTCCCGCAACAGCGGTAGCTCGGAGGCCGCACTCTTGACGTCGAGGAATTCGACCAGATCACTGACCGAGACGAGGCCCAGAATCTTCGTTTTCAGGGCGTCGTTTCCGCTAAAGAACTTGTTGAAGGCCTTCTTGGCATTCCGGGGGTCCGCCGTTGTGTCATCCGGACCGAATGCCCTTTGCGGTCGCGGCGCGGGTGCCGGCGTCAACGGAAAGCCACTTTCCTTGCCGACGACCGAATCGACGACCCCGGCTCTATCGAGTCGACCGGTTCCCGTCAGCGGCCCGCGCTCACGCGCCAGCGCAATTACTTCGCCGGCGGGCCGCATCACGCCGCCGCTGCGGCTGCCGTTTTGTCCCATGTCCATCGTCACCTTGCTGACGATGTCCAAATAGATTCCGAGCCTGTCGGTCTCCTGGGTACGTTTGCTGGGCTCGAAACCGTTCTGCACGTACCAGCCTTCGAATTGTGCGAGTGCGGCCTGCGGATTTCCGCCGGTCAGTCGTTCGACTTGGTCGATGCGGATGCGTGCGGTGTGGATGGCGGGAAAGAACGGCGGCTGGTCGGCGCCTTCCAGCAAGGGGTCGTCAAACTGGTGGACCGGGCCTTCGTAGTCGTTGGGCTTGACGTCCTCGCCCGCTGGGCGCGGGATGTTGGTGACGCCTACACCGCCTGTGGCCTTGAGCGTCCACGACAGTGTCTTGTGCGATGCGCTGCCCGGCTTGATCTCGTCGCAATAGCGGAGCGATTGGCCGTGCAGGTCGAGCGTGCGCAGGTGCTTTTGCGGGTCGGGTGTCTGGAGATCGGGCCTGTTGTCAGCCGTCACGTCGGGCGAGTCCAGCTTGTTGTAATCGCGCACGAGGCGATCCATCAGATCCGGACGATTGACGGCGACGTTGTCGACAAATAGCAGCTTGCCCTTGGTCGCCGCGCCCTGGATCTGCATTTCAAAGACGACTTCCGACCCTTCGATGCGTGCGGTGCGCGGCCAGAACACTAAGCCGGCTTCGTTGGCATAGAGCCGGCCGCCTGGCGACACCGACATTTTGGCCGGCGACATCGCTTGTGGCAGCGTTGTGTCCTCCGCGGGATCGACGATGTCCGGCGTGATGAGCGTGAGCATGCGCACCACGTCTGCGGGGAACATGCGGCCGCCGTTCGGCTGGCCGTATGCGGGAAACGCCTTTTCGGGTCGCGCGACGCGGATGAACATGCGTTGCCGCAAGTAGCAACGCAAGGGGGCGTGCGTATCGGGTTCCTTCGAATCCTTCTTGGCGGGCGCCAGGAAAATGCGCTCAGTCTGCTTGACCAGCGATGCGCGGTGACCGATCGGGAAGAGGTAGCCTTTGTAGACCACTTCGGCGAACACGTCGCGGCCCAGCACGGTCCAGTGCTGCCAGCGTTCGACCGACATCGAATCAAACAACGGGCCGTGGACGATGTGGCGCGCCGCAGCCGGCGGCACGAAGTCGCTGTCGTGGCGCAGCGTTCCGCCGAGCGCTGTCAGCGCAAGCTCCTGGATCTTCAGTGCGCGCGGGCGGTAGATGGCGGTGCCGGCCTCCGCGTCCAGCAGACGCCACTCCTCTGGCAGCTCGACCTGGCTGGAGAAGCGCAGCGCCTGAAGTTCGCCGGTCTTCTCGCGCCGGCCACGTACCGGCAGCCCCCAGGTCGAGCTGAGCAGCACGATCTCGTGCCGGTCGTAGGCGTCCAGCGTCGAGCGGAACACGGCGTGCTTGCCATATTCCTTGCGGTGGATCTGTCGCCCGCAGAGGTAGTCGACGAGCGGATGCAGGCTTTCGACTGTGGCCGATGCACTGCCGTTCGGCGGTGCTGCGGAAGGAGGCGCGGAGGCCGTGGATGCCGCCGCGGACGTCGAAGCAGCCGATGCCGCAGAAGCCGCTGCCGCAGCAGCCGAGGCAGCAGCAGCCGCCGCCACCCCAACCTTGGACTCCGCGCAGATCGACTCTACCGAGCGTTTCTCGTTGTCGGGAACAGTCTGCGTCGCCTTGTAAAGTCTTTCGATCGGGCTGGTGTTAGGGTCGCTTTCCTCGAACCCGAGCGTCCATGGCGCGCGCGGGCCGCGCGGGGGCGCTGCGCCCGCGGGAGAGTGCAGAACGTTTTCCTTGAGGGCCACCCGCTGGTGAGCAAACAGGCTTCGGTCTAGGCCGAAGCGCACGAATTCGGCCCGCATGTCGGGCGATGCGACCGCCCGCACGAGCGGATTGACGCCGCTGACATCGAGCTGCGCAGTCCACAATGGAACGGGTCGCTCCAAGGGCGCAAAGGCCCAGGGCAAATTGTTGCGCCGCGTGCGCCACTGTCCCTTCTGCGACGGCGAGAGGATCAGCCGCGCTGGAAGCTCGATGGCGGTCTGCAGATCGTCGGGAACCACGGAGAGCGAGGCCTCGACGTCAGTCAGGCGCTCCTGCAGCGTGCGCAACTGCTTGCCCCAATCCCTGGGACGACCGGACCGTTGCGGGCGCTGGGTGAGCTGCCCGCTGCGGATGCCCAGCGACTTGAGCATCGCGATGTCGGAGCCAGACGAGTCGTCCTCGCCGCTGCCTTCCTCGCCGATCTCGCGCCGGATCAGCGTACCGGCGTCGTCGAAGGTTGCTGCCTGCCGCGCGCGCGGCGTCACCGCGAGGTCGTAGTGCGCCCAGTCCGTCAGTGCGTCGAAGCTGAAGGGCAGGCGCGTACCCGGCGCATCGCCCTGCGCAAGGGTGTGCGCGTCGCCGTCTTCCACGTCGATGCGCGGACGGCTGCCGCAGTCGACGTGGAAGGCGAGTCGGGACGTGCCGGACAGACGTGCGCGCATGACCGGGTCCGGCGCCTGCGTGCTTTGAAGCAGGTTGACATATTCCTTCTTCGCAGCTGTGAGCCGATCCGCGACCGAAGGCTTGGGCGTGAACCTCAGACCGTCCTGCTCCTTTGTGTTCTCGGGGCTGAAGAACTCCAGGTCGTCCGGCAACAGGCTTTCGCTTCCGGGCTTCCGCAGGATCCACTCGGCATAGAAGTCGCGGAACTGGGCATAGTCCTGCATGACGCTGCTAGTGGCCTGCTCCAGCATGCGTGCACGATCGCGCGGGGAAACCGGCAACTCCGGCGTGTTCTTGAAGGGGTTCATCGCCGCCAGCACGGACTTGACGATGAGGACAATCTGCGACATGAGTTCGGGCGGTTCGGGCTCGGCACCCTTCAGTAGCGCAATGAACCTGTCGGCGTTGGCCAAGGACTTGTCGAGGAGTGTGGCGATAATCTTGTTGCGGATGCTCCTGTTCGCTTTGCGACCGATCGCCATCAGCTCCGGCTGCAGTTCGTCGGGTCCGATGTAGATGTGATAGGCGGGCGGCAGGATTTCGTCCTTTGCGCGCGTCGTGCATTTGTCGCTGCCTTCGACAGGTCTTGCGATCGGGGGCAAGGAGCCGTTCGTCGCGCCGTCTTCGCAAAGTCTTTCGAATGCTTCGACAAATTCCTGGAAAGTCGAGCCTTCGCCTGCTGCTTTGGCCTGGTTAATCTTTCTCGCCTGATAGTCGCGCCGAACGCGAACGTGATCTTCAATGCAAACGAGCTTGTCGAGCTGGAGCAGCAATTCGGCCAGCGATGTACTGAACGTCTTTGTGGCGCCATCTTGGAGGGTGACGCGGAAGGGGGAGGTGTCCTTCAATGCCACATCTGGTAGTGGCGCCTCGCTTGGGCGGAACACTGCTTCCTCGAACACATGCTGCGGCGGGAATTCGGCGACCAGCACTGGCCGCGCGTCGAGCGCGATCGGCTCGCCGTTGCCTGAGGGCTCGATCCGCTGCCGGACGCGGCAACTCGCGCGGGGGTCCGTGATCCAGGCCTTGCCGTCAGCGATTTCTAAGTTCAGGCCGGCGAACATGAAGCCCAGCCGCGCTAGGCTTTCCGGACGGGCGACGTCGACGCGTGCGCGTGTGAGGTCGATGCGCGCTAGCGGAAACTCGCGGATGGCGGCGGGTTCGCCGAGCCACAGGTAGCTCTCGGACACGCGCAGGTCGTTGCGTGCCTTGGCGGCGTCGCTGTCGTAGACCGCCCGCAACCCCGTGGGCGCGAAAGTGAACTCGCTAAATTCACAGCCCTCTGGAGCAAGGTCGCTGCGAAGGAGTAGCAGTGGAACATCAAGCGAGGAAAGCGCCGATCCGTAGCCGGAACTGCTCAAAGTCATCAATGGGCGGTGGGTGCGGGCGCTGGCCTTCTGCGGATCGATCGCGGAACCGTCGCTTGCCGCACCCTTGACGAGCAGCTTTCCTATGCCGGTGTCGATCTCCCAGTTCGTCGTACTGAGCCGACCTGCGAATCTAAGGGTCGGCATGTTCGCACCCTTCGATTCGAAACCTCGCTGGAACACGCCGTCCGTAATGCAGATGGGGCCGAAGCGGCCGGCTTTGGTCCAGATCATCGCCGACCACATGGCGCGGATGCTGGATACGCCTGTTTGGTGCAGATCTTTCGGCGACCAGTCCCGCCGGATAAAACGCCACTGGGGAGGTCGGTCGAGCGCCGTGCTGGTTGCAGGATTTCCAGCGATGCTCTTCCAGTCGACCGGCGGCTCGGGCTCGGCGCAGTTAGGCCATGCCCGGACCGCTGGTGCGGGTGTGGGTGCAACTACCGATGCGGCGACGGTGCTGGCAGCGCTGGCCGGCGCCGAAGCCGAGGACGCGGCATCGGCGGGCGCCGCGCCGGCAGCAGGTATGTCCTTCGCGTTCTGCTGTGCAACCGTCGGCGCGACCTTGAATATGTCCTGGGCCTTGACTGTCATGGCAGTCAGCGCAATCCGCGGCCTTTGCGCTGCGGCGCCCAGCATGAGATCGCCCTCGCTGGCATCTCCCCAGGCCACGAAGATGGGATCCATTTCCAGCCGGCCGGGGGGCGTCGACTTGTCCTTGCCTTTCTTCGCTTCTGCTATTGCGTTCGGCGGCTGATGCGATGCCGCTTCACCTTGGAGCGAAGCCGGATCAGCGTCGCACCAAGCCATACGCAAACCTCTGAGCAGTGCGAGTCTGCCGTCGGGCAAGAGAATGGGCGAGGGCTTCTTCGAGCCATCTTCTTGTGGCAGGATGCTCCACACTCCATTGGTCGCCAGCTGCAGCCGCACCGGCACCTTCACATCCCTCAATTCGTCAGCGAGGATTTGCTTCAGCGCTGCACTCGCATCGACGTTCGTCAACTCGAATGCGCGTTCCTTTGGTATTTCTGGCGCTTTGTCACACTCGCACTTGGCCGACTTCTCCGCGCCCTCTTCGGGTGGAATTGAAATATCCTTGAAATAGAGGGCGGCGCTTTGCTTCTCAGCACTCGACCACATCTTCGTCAGTAGCGAGACCTGCCAATTTCCCTTGCTCGGTTCCTTTTCTTTCGGGGAGTGGCTGAATGTGAACCGGAGAGAACGATCGGCGAGCTTTCCGAATCTGACGTTGGTCACCTCCAGCGAGTAGACGACGTCGGGATTCTTGTTGTCGACTTTGTCGAGTCTCAATCGGAACTTCGCGTCGGGCCCGAATGCCTTGCGGATCAGCCGCCAGGACCTAGCTTTCTCGGGCGGCGCAGAGATAGCCTGGGAAGGCTTAGGAGGCGGTGCGCAAGCCTTGTTGCCCATCTCGTGGGGCAGTTCGCCGATCTCGAGTTCCGGGTACCAGGTGATGGTCAGGCCGTTCGCGTCTTCCTCGAAGCGCAACGTGGACTCACACTTACGGGAGCTTAGCAATGCCGCAGATGTAGCTGTCGACCCTAGAAGCAGCGGTAAGGCGGGTGATGCCATACCCGCTCCGATGAAATTTCTTCGGGTGAGCGGTAGCGCACTACGACTGTCTCCCACCGGCGTGAAGGAATCCTCCAACTCCTGAAGTTCTCCCATTTCGCGCCGCCTCCTTGCAGCAGTGAATCTCCAACACCTAGCTCGAAGCGCAGGGCCGAATCTTATCGGCGGGTTTGATTCGTGCGATACAAGCCCCCTTCAGCTCGCATCGCTCAGATCCTCGACATGTCTCCGCTCTGCAGTCCCACGCACAAACTACAAGAAGCAGCGGCACGACGATGTTCGGAACGGCCTTCGATCGCCAGTGCAACGATGGCTCCACCTTCAGCCAGCCAAAACCGCCCAGTGCTGATCCGTGCAAGCCGGCACGGGCAGCCTCAGTCAATTGGAAACCTTGTATTCGGTTCGCCTCATCCCCAAGACTGATGACACGTCTATCGCAATACACCTCAAAGCCCCCCCTTCAGCGCTAGCGTTCTAGATGGGGTTTTCCCCAAGTGCGACGCTGCGCGATCTTGATCCTCCGCAAAACGATCTTCTCTTGGCGTATGCTCGATCGTCAAGTGCTGAGCCAAGGAGAGCGGATGACTACGTCTGCATTTGTCCGCGTTGCCTGTGTCTGCGTCCTGGGCCTTTGCGCAGCTTCCGTGCAGGCTGATGCAGCCGGTGACGCCAAGCGCCGAGCCGCACTGTCGGACAAGGGGAAAGTGCTCTTCAAGAACACCAAGAATCATTGCCACGCCTTTCGGGACCTTGTTTCGTTCGCCATAGGGCAGACAAAGGCGACGGGCGAGGTCCTTGAAGACTTGAAGTTCGTTCTTGTGGGCGAAGCGCTAACGAGGCGCGGGAGTGGTCCGTACTACATTGGCAATACTCCTGGTGCTCGAGGTGACAGCGGGTTTCAGGATGGACTCCGAGATGGTTCGCCTCAAGTTGAGCATGCGATGGCAGCAATTTACATTGGAAAGTTCTTCCCTCCCCCAGCGCCGGAAGCAGCCGCTGCTCTCACTGAGTTCGGGGGTAAGAATGTGAGTACAGCTGATGTTCTTCTTTGGAGTCTGGGCGGTGATGCAGGCCAGCGAGTGAGCGACGGGGAGTTAGACAAACTTCCAAAGGTCATCGAGCGCACCATGTGCGCATGAGAGCGCAACACACTCGCATTCACACATCTGCTGAGTTCGCGATTGATTGCTGCTCTTTGCATGGCTCCGATCTCGTGTAATCGTCGCAATCCCGAGCAGCCATCGTCTCGCTGGCTGACCGATGACCTATTGGCGCAGTGTAATCAACTGCCTACTTGACCCTGGTCGCGTCAGTTGGATCGCACTTCCAAAGATTCTCGAACGGCCCCCGCATCACGCTGAATTGCGACTTACCGTCCACCCAAACGCTGTGTGACGGAAAGGCACTGGCCGTCAAACTAATCTTTGTCGAGGGCACTCCGCCCTGACAGGTCACCTCACCTGCCACGTCATGCCAGATGTATATGCAACTGCGAGGGCGTACAGCAGTGAACGCGGCGATGCTGGAGTTGTGCGGACGACCTCGGATGCGATAACTGAACGCAACCTTGCCATCGGTCAGCGTGGATGCAACTTTGCGTTCGACCTCGCCAACGCTTTCTAGCGGACCTTCTTTGCCAAACGCCGCTTCGACAGGCTTAAAGGTGGCGCTCTTGACCTTGTTCGTCTCGCAGGTCACCTCTCCGGTGAGTTGGCTCCATAGGCGAAATTGACCGCTTGCCTTCTCTCCGTCCGATGGCTTCTCAGAAAATAGCTTGTCAGTTGCCAGCATAAACAGATAGGCGTCGGTTCGGGTCTGTCCAAGACCGTCGAATCCGAGCGCCTTCTTAGTTGCCTCCGACGGAGGTTGGTTGTTCGGCTCCCCCGGCCCGGCCATGTGGGCAATGTAGGACTTCACTTGAACATTGACCTCCTTCCCAGTCCCTGTTACTGGCGAGAGTAGGAGGCCCAAGCCGATCAATCCGGTGAACGAGGAAGTGTTGACACCAACCATTTGTGAATCCCCAATACTGTCGCCACACCGTACACCCCAGCGGCAGCCTGCGCAGAGGTACTTGATCGTGCCATTTCGGTTCGTGCTGAGCAACCACTTCACGACGACTTGGGGATACGTTCACGGAGACGACCTTGGTGATGGAGCTGAACGACGGACGCCTATTGCCGATGGCGTCTGGTGCCGAGTAGGCCCACAGTACGGGTAGACCTGACTAGCGTCCGCCACCTGCACTGCGGCATGGGACCGAAGAAGCGTGTGTCCACTGGGTGCAGCAGCACGTTCGTTTCCACGGATTGCGCCATACAACACGCATGGGTGCACTTAGGTGCAAGCCCATTTTTTGCTCACTGCGGAGAGGCGCGTGTCGGTAGTCAACTGGCAGCCCGAAAGGTCAGCTCATCAATCCGCTGAACTTCAGCAACGGGCCCAGACTCTCACTGCGGCGGTCAAGAGAGCTGTCGTTTGGTCGGTTGTCGCAGCGATCGCCAGGCCGACGCCGGTGACCTGGCGGCGGGGTCGCCCAGTGCGTCGCGGCCGCGGTCGCGCCGCGCCGAAGGGAGGGCGGCCTGAGCGGAATTGCGGAAACGCCACCATTCGGCCCGCTTATGGAGCCCTATCCGAGATTGGAGCCATGGAAAAGCTGAAACCGAGGGCCGATCGGTGCAGGGCAGAGGAGGGGGCAAGCGCGATCCCCCATCAGAGGCGGCAGCACTTCACTTTGATATAGATTCCCTTCCCAAGGACTTTCGATGCTTCTCGACGCAGGTTGTCATGGAAGGCCTCAGCCTCACGTAGCACGTTCTCCCGCACAATAGTCAGTTCCCGACCAGCGTTCCGCACGAAGTCACCGACTGCCTTACCCGGATTTTGCGTGAAAGCGATCATGCCTTTGTACATATCCATCTGGATGTTGAGCACTTGTGCGACGGTGCTGTTTGGGCCGATGTTGAACAGCTTGACCAACGTATTGTTCTTGCCAAAGCACTTGCCTTCGCCGAATCGATCGTTCTTACAGAATTCAAACTCGCGCATTGCAAGCTTGCCGAAAGTGCAGACTGCGGCGGTCGTCGGTTCTCCGCCAGTTGATGCGACGCAGGTGGCTGCCATCATTAAGTCTTCGTTGAACTTAAGCATCGTCCCGACTACACATGCCCCTGTCCCTGGCCCATCAAAATTGGCCTGCGACGCGCAGCTAAGCACCTTTCCGGCATCACCACCAACCTTCCCGTCCGCCGCACAGGCCAGCATTCCGGCCGTAGACGGTCTGCCAGCGCATCCGACCAATGTGTCGACACCCGGAGGAATGTTCACGCCGAGGGCACGAGCGCAAGCGGCGCCGGCGGCCAGCGATCCAGTCGCACGCTGGCACTCCACTGCCGACTGAACTATTTTGGCCGGCATCCCGGGCAGCGCGCCAAGGCAACTGAGCCTCTGCTCCTGCGGGCGGTTGGCGCAGGTAGTGAATTTCGCGGCAATGTCGGCGCCTGGCAGTCCCTCTGCGATGCAAGCTGCTCGAGCAGTCGCATCGCTCTTTTCTCGGACGCATGAGAGCCTCCTCTGCGTCTCGTTGTCCAATAGACCAGCAGTCCCACATTCCGCAAGCGCAGTGTTTGAGCCGATTGCGCACTTCGCCGCAAGGCGCAATCTCGCCTCCTCCTTGCCAAAGCCCCCTACAGCAAGGCATTCAGCCAGTTTCGATCCCGACGAGTTCTTCGCGCACTTCTGAATCCTCTGAAGGTCCTTTTCCACGCTCTTGAACTGCTGGTTGAAAAGGCACTCGGCTCCCGCAGCGTCATTCGCAACACCGACGCACTTCTTGGCTGCCACCGCAAAGTCGGCATACTTCAGGTTTGGAAGCCTCCCCAGAAGCGACGTGGTCGCAAGCGACCTCGCATCCCGTACGTAGGTCCCTAGCTGCATCAGCCCAACCGCCTCTTTTAGCACCTCTCCTACCACCGCCGCGTCTAGTTTGGGCGCGCATAGTCCTGAATCAGCGGCCTTTGCTCCAGGGACGCAGGCAGTAACTTGAGCTAGGTCCTTCCAGGTGTACCCAGTGCACGTCTTGAGCGCGGCGAGGTTGGCGGCGCCGTTCGCATCAACCAGATGAACCCTCTTGTTTAGGACGCACTCGGCCAATCGCGCTTCCGCCATGCGATCCGGAATGGCCAGAAGCACAGCTTCCGGCTTCGAGCCGAGCGACTCAGGAAGCCCTTCCGCGTACGCGAACGAATCCGCCAATCGAACATAAACTTGCTGCGGCACGTTCAACGCCCGTAATAGCTGCGCCGGAATCTTCTTTGCAACATTGGGATCGACGTCAGCCGGTCGCGAAAGCCGCAGGTCACGTACCATTCGCTCAAGATTCGCCTGCACGACTTCGTCCGAAGCAGGAGTGGTCTCTGCTCGGAAATTGTCCAGCACCTGTGACCCGTCAGGCGGCGAGACCGCGCCTAGATCCCCTACGAGAACATGGAGGTTTGGCTGAAGGAGGCCCTTGGCATACTGTGCCTTCGCTGGGTTCTTTTCATCTGCGCGATAGGCGTACGCCCAACGAAGCAGCAAGTCGAACCGATCCGCATATCGCTCACCTCGCAAATAGGTAAGGGGGGCAAGGCGAAACTCCTTGCAGTCCGCTTGGCCGGCGCAGACTCTTTGAATGAGCGTTAGGTAAACCTTGCCCTTCGATCCGGAGCATTCCGGTCCTGCTGCCGTCAGTTCCTGGGACAGCTTCTGATTCACTTCCCCAAGAGCGTCGCTCGTTTCGGAGATGGAGGTCGCGCTCAAGTGCAACTCGAGCGATGCACGTGCGTTCCGGTAGGCTTTGGCGTATTCGTCGTTCTGCTCGAGCGCTTCTCGATCTGCGTAGACATTCGGCATCGCCGTCCGCGAATTGATCTGGTCCATCTGTGAGCGCAATTCAGTGCCCCACTTAGTACCTCCACCTGGACGTCCGAGCGCGCCGACTTTGGATAAGCAGCTCTCCATGGGGTCATCCAAGCCCTCGCTGACTGCAGGGGTAACCACTCCGTACTCAATTCGACGGAGCACAGGTGTCCCATTCGGAGTGGTCCCAACTTGGGCGGCAGCGATCGTTTCTCCTCGCCGATAAGTAAACGAGGGACCTTGCGCTGCAGCGGATGTTGCCGCCAGCACAATCAAGAAGAAGCCCGAAGACTTCCAGAAACAAGATGAACGCAAGCTGTTGTCTGGCATCTCACCTCCTCCATATATTCGATCGAGCCAACCTGTTCTCTTAACTCGGCGTCCGGATAGAGGTGGTAGCTCCATTGACCGATCCCGCAGCTGTTGGCTTGCACTTGGCGGCGCGCGGCGGTCGGTCGCGCCTAATCCTTCTAGTCGATCGTCCAGAGCAGCACCTTGCCGCTCGCCTGCTTGAATTCGATGTCGACGCTCTTCGTCCAGCCGAGCATTGCCACGTAAGGATCCAGTTTGTCCGGCACGCCGTCGGAGCAGGCCTTCCGCGCTGTGTTCTCGCCCTTCACTTTCACGCCGCTGTTCAGAATCAGGAACTTCTGGCTGCTGTTTGCTGGCAGGGTCGCACCGAGAATCGTGAAGATGTGCCCGCCGCCATAGGAATCTTTGCCGATCCGCGTGGCAGAAGCGAGCAGCACGTCCTTCACCACGGCGCCCAGAAGAAAAGTCGGCGGCGTCGCCTGCTCGGAACTTACGCCCGAGCGAGCAGCCACCGCATTGCCAACGGCGGCCAACTCGCCTGGCTTAATCGTCAGCTTGTACCTGCCGCTGGTGTATGCGTCGAAGCCGGCCTTCACGTGAACGTGAGTGACGTCCGCCGAGCCGGCCGCCTGCTTAATCTTCGAGCGGATCCCCGTTTCGACCTTGCGTAGGTCCGATGCGGTCTGCACGGGAAAGGCTGCGTCCCGCTTGAAAGCCAATGCCACAGCAAGCGCGTAGGACTGGCAACTGCTGCCAGTGGCCTGTCCGCTCGGCTCAAGCAGGAACTCCGGTGTTGCGTTGGCTTCTGCAGCGCACGAAAGCAGTAAGGCCGCGATTCCTCTCCTCAACATGTTCTTCATCTCCTACGGTGCAGACTACAGAGCGATCTTCAAGATCCCAAGAGGATTTGCTTGATCGGCATATCATCAACGTCTCGAGCTTGGCTGTCGAGGGTCGCATGTGAGGAATTGGTTTGCCGCGGCTTAGTCAAGCTTAGTCCCGCTACCGCAGCCACCAACGTCTTGACCTCATCTATGTTCAGCGCCCCTCTTCCGACGCCCGCTCCTGGCTGCGGATACAACCGGTCGAGAGCCAGAAGCGCTCAATGGAAGCGCTGAAGCGAAGATCTGGGTTTTTGTGCTTCTCTCATGGCGCTTTGCTCACTGGCACCGCCGACAGGCGTGGAATTTGCAGCAGGCGGTCGAGGATGGCAGTTGCGATGATGCGATCTCCGAACACCTCGCCCCAGGCCCCGAAGCTCCGGTTGCTAGTGAGGATCATCGGGCCGCGCTCATAGCGCCGGCTGATGAACTGGCAGAACAGGTTGGCACCGACCGGGTTGATCGGCAGATAGCCGATCTCGTCGATGATCAGCAGCCGCGGCGTGGTGTAGATCTTGGAGCTTTTCTTCCAGGCGCGCCTTGGGATGTCCGTCGTTAAGTCCGACAACCCCGGCTTCAGCATCGTCCTGGTCTTCGACGTCAGCAGATGGTGTCGATTCCAGGACGCCGACGAGAACGCCTACTACGAGTACAGAAGTACAGATGCAAGAGGGCCAGAGGGCCGGTATTCAGGTCGTGTACTGTGCCGAGCAATTCGAGAACGACGGGTCGCTCGTATCGACGATAGTCAAGGGCGTCAAGGGCGTCAAGCGAGCGATGGCAGGCGAATACAGCCGCGAGCTTTCGACGAAGGTCTTTGCCGGACAGTGTGCAGGCTTGTCGAACTGGGCTACCGTCAGGGCGGTCTCGCTGGCTTCGGACTTCGCCGGATGCTGCTCGATCAAGGCGGCGAATCAAAGGGCCTGCTCAAGCTTGGCGAGCAGAAGAGACTTCAGACGGATCGGGTGCGTTCGAGATACCCGAGGTCAGATTGGCCGAGCAACGGCCGGACCAGTCCAGTCCCCAGGCAACGACGACCCAATGCGCTTTACGGATCAAGCTGGAGCTTCAACCCTTCGACAACTGAGTTTAACGCCGTCCGCTGCTGTCATCAGCAACACTTCGGCACCTTCCAGTTGCCGGGGTTGACGTCGCTTCTACTAGCAGCGTCGGCGGCCTTTTTCGCCCCCTCGACCACTTGTCTTGCACTGTTTGAGATCGCATCTGGAGTGGGCGGAAGAATGATTGCTGTAGCGGCCTGGACTGCGGCAGCCCCGGGGCCTCCCAAACTTTTAGCAGCTTGATCTATTTGTTCCTTGGGAACACCGCTTGCATTCATGAACGCTACGGTCTGCTCCGCCAATGCCTTTGCTTGAGCAGGTCCGATATTCGCAAGCCCAGGCTGCAACGCTGTGAGGGCCTCCTGAGGATGTGCGATGGCCCAATCAAGCGGTTTCTTGACCGCATCGCGCATAACGTCTGAAGCCTTCTCGTTCAAGTCTTCGATGACTTTTCCAACTGGCGCTAGATTCTTGTCTTGTTGAATTAGTTGAGCAACGTCTCGCACTGCACCCTGGGCTATGACCGTTGTCGATGCAATCACAACCAACGGATTGTCCTTAAGTAGTTCTGCACTAATGGATTGACAGCCCGATTGGGACATTGCGGACAGCAACATGGCATCCGGATCCTGAGGTGCGATAGCGGGGATGGCCTTCGCGATAGCCGAACAGGCGTCGGTTGCATTCGCCAAGTCCTTGCGATCAATTAGTCCATAGAAAGCCTTTCCGTCCGCTGTCTGGACAAGCACCGGGATGCTTGGCGATTGGGGGGGCTTTGGTCCCTGAGGCGCCTTCGGTAGTCGCTCAACTCGGCACCAGAGATCCGCCGCCTGCAGCGCTGGATCTGGGGGCTTTCCCGCCGACAGAATGAGCGACTGATCGACCAAGGGGCACATATCGACCTTGTACGAATTCGGGTCACTCCAGACTTTCACGTCGAATACGCTGTACTTTTGAGACACAGGCGCAGGCGGTGGTGCCGTTCCCGGCGTCGCCGCAGGCGCAGTAGTCGCAGCCGATGGAGCCTGCTCAGCCTGTCGCTTCTCACAGGCAGATAACAGCAAGGCGAGCATCACCGGAAAAGCAAGCAGGTTGGTTCTCACGGAATCCTCCATCGGTCTCACCGGGCATCGGCATTGTGGGCCCAGTCGACAAGGACGGCAACACATTCGGGATCGAGGTTTCCTGCAACCGCATCGCCTAGCGCGCGAGTTGCCTGACGGATTTTTGCTTTACATGAAACCCGATAGGGTCTCTGTTGAGCGTCTGCCCCAATGCGACTGGCCTAAGGCCTCCACAATTCGAATGACATGACCGGCGATCAAGGTTCAAATCACACGCCGGTGGCCTCCATCGCCACGTGGGTGCAGTCGTGCTCGGCCAGCCAGTCGGCCAGTTCGAGCAACTGGGCAGTCGTGGTGCCGAAGCTGCGCACCTCCTGATGCATGGGCGGCGAGACGCATCGCACGCAGGCCACGATGGTGTCCTTGTGCACGTCCAAGCCCGCACAGCGCGAGAAAAGCACTTGCATGAGAACCTCCTGGCGGTTGATGGGCACCGCAGGCAGTCCTCGTCATCGAGCTCTACTAAGCGTGCTTCGGGGCGTCGCCGCCCTCTGCCACATTCCGGGGTGCTCGCAGGACTGCGGGTCCAACTATTGAACGGGCTTACCGCACCAAGGGAAGGCCGACCTCGTCAGCAGCGCCCATTTTTATCCTACAACCACGTTCCACCCGTCGCCAGCCACGCCCCACGCTTCATGCTCCGGGGTTGGGCCTGCCCAATGCCGAACTATTGACGACGACGACAGCCGGACAGGGCAGATGGTGTCTGCAATGGCGAGGCGGCGGACGCCGGTTTCACTGGGTAGAACGACCGGACGCCGCGGCGCAGGATTCAGCGAGGCCTGAGTGTCTGAGTGTCTGCATTGTGGCACGTTAAACATGATCCTCGAATGACTCGGTTGGGCCCAGACTCCCACTTCCGCGGCCAAGAGAGCTGTCGTTTGTCGCAGTGATCGCCAGGCCGGCGCCGGCGACCGGGCAGCGGGGTCACCCAGTGGGTCGCGGCCCAGGTCGCGCCGCGTCCCCACGAAAGTCGGCGCGCGCCAAGGGCCGAACGTCAAGCTGGGCAAGCCGTGGCTGCCTGGGCAGGGTGGTGAGGAGTGGGCTCGGGCGATAGCTCGGACGATCGGCCGCAGGGTAGGGGAGTTGCCGGGTGAGATGAGCGTCAGCTCCACCGCCGGAGCTTGAACTGCCTGGGCGCCGAGCTATTCTTTTTGAACGTCGTCGCGATCGAGAAGGGTCGGGATCAGCTTCTTGGGCGCGAAGGCGCTAGACCCACTGTCGTCGATGCGCGCGGAGTCCTATGGCGGTCGATCGCGCTGAATGCGAACGGTGTGATGGCCAAATAGGAACGACCCAGTGTAGAGTGGCGTCACAGGCGCCGACGACGTCGCACGTTTCGGCACGTCAAGCAATACGACCCCCTTCTTCGGGCTGTGCAGAGGGCGTCGAAAACTCATGTGCTTTGCTCAGGAAGTGACAATGGATCAGTCTGAAACACGAGACTTTGCCAGTCGTGCCGATGCCAGGAACTTTCTAGCCAGTCGGCTGGTTGAATTGGGTGTGATGCCTGCTGTGGCTTTGCACGTTGCTGCGGAGTGTGTCGATGACTTCGGGGTGAAGTCTGACGGAGGCTTCCGAGCCAGATTGGGTCGCTGGGTGATTCGCAGCGACGACCTAGACCTTATCGCCACACTCTCTCCGGCACTTGTCGCCGCTGCTACAGCGGTCGCAGACAGCAAATCGATGCCAGCCGTAGTGACAGCCGTCGCGACGTCTATCTCGTCGGCTATCTTGCTGGCACGAAGGCTTATGCGGCGAGCGGTCAAGCTGACGCCGTCACAGCTGCGTCTGGTGGCAGCTCTTCAGTTGGCAGGCGGATCGGCTTCGCTGGCACAGATCGTTTTGGCAGTCGCAGGCGCGCCGGACCTTGCAGATCCCGAAGAGGTTAGCCGCACACTCGTTGGCCTGTCCGACCTCCGGCTTTCGTCCGGCCTTACTCGGGGATTGGTGGAGCGCACTGCCGACGGCAATTGGCACCTGCTCGACCTGTAGCGCCAGGCGGCCAGGTGCGATGTCTCCTCTCGACAACCCGTTTGCCAACTTCCTGTTTGCGCAGACTTTGCCAGGCAAAGCGCGTTGCCTGAGCGAAGACGACGCATTGTCCAGCCCAGATGCGCCCAAATTGCTGAGAGAGAACGGGACAGGGGTTGAGGACTCGGCCCATGATCGCTTTCTTGCGTGGAACGCCGACGCGTTGCAGGTTCTCATGCGTTGCCGCGCGATGCATGACGAAACTTTGAATTCGCCTGAGGTGACCGCTGTCGAGCGTGGCGGATTGCGCGACGGAATACTAGTGCATCCTGCGTTTTGCGTGGCTGCTCTGATCGGCGACCTGATCTCGTTTCAACCTGAATGGGTGCGCCAGCGCGCCGTGCACTTGGCGCGCGGTGGTGCATCAGCGACTGCAATCCTGGCTGCTTGGCTGCTGGAACTTGTCGGTAGTGGTGCCAGCGACGGGCTCTCATCTTCTCAAGCAGACGACTTGCACAAGTGGGCTAGCGAACTGGTGGATCCTTCCAGCGTCGCGCACGCTTTGCCGCGCAGGCTCGCATGGGCGATACAGCAGGTTGGCCGATATTCGCCCGCCGGCCTTTACGCCAGTGAGATCGCCGACTTGCTGGTCCAGGGAACGCATGATCTCGCTGTGGCGGCTATTTGTGCTGCGGCTGCCGAGCGGGCACCGAAAGAGTTATGGGTGGAGCGCTATGAGCTCGCCGGTCTCGCGTCGCAGCGGCTGGTAAGCCGCGCCGAGCGTGACACGTCCAATGCCCTCATGGGACGTCTCGGCAGCTTGGCGCTGGCCGAGAACGCGGGCGACGGCAAACAGCGCGCACTCGAGCTGCTTGACGTCGCCTTGGGAGAGTGTCGCGCTCTCGACGTACAAGGTCGGGACGACGACGGTGAGCTTTTTATGTTGTGCGCCCAGCTGCACATCGATCGCGCGGTGCAGCGCCTCGACGTTGCCAATGACGGCCACTGGCTGGCGCTTGAGGACTACACACAAGCACTGCAATACCTGGAAAAAGCGAAGGGTCAGCTAACGCCCGAGCGGGAGCGCACTCGCGTTCGAATACGGCACCTCTTGTTGACGATGCAAGTGGAGGCGAAGCACGCCGCGAATGTCTATTCCGACGCGAATCTAGTCGCGGACCTTAGCGGCGTGATCGAGGATTGTGCCGCACTTGGAGTGGACGACGACATGGTACATCGAGCCATTTTGGATCGCGCCGACTTGTTGATTGGTGCGTCTATCGAGAAGACGATCCTGGGGCGGAGTGAACTGGTGAGGCTCAGTGCGACGCTCGCGAGTGACGATCAGCTCTTGCCGCGAGTCATGTCGCGGCTTGCCTCGTGTGAACTGGTGCTCGGTGGATCTAATTCCGCCAGCCGCGCCGCAGCTGCGTACACGCGAGCCATCGCCGCAATCGAGGTTGGCGTGCCGGCAGGAGGTGTGATGGGGATCGCGAAGCGGTATGAGCTGGCTAGCAATTGGATGAACCTTGGAACTGCCAGACTGCTGGAGCTCGACGAAACTCCGGCGCGGGCCTTCGATGCCTACAGCACTGCAGCCGCTGTAGCCGCACAGGGCTCGCATGACGATACGGCGGATGTCGAACAGAAGCTGGCATTTACGCACCTGCAGGCGAAAGCGTTGCTTCAGGCCGGCATCGCAGGAATGCTTCTCGATTCCGACGAAGCGTTGTCCAGAACCATGGATGCCCAGGACACTGCGATCGAATTGCTCGCAGCTCGATTTAGAGAGGGGCGAAGCGCCTGCTCAACGGAGTGGTGTGACGACTTGGCGTCTGCCCACTTAAACAGGGCTCAGGCTTCGCTGACGCGCGGGCGGGGATTCCACTCGCAGTGGCGCAGTGACATCGACGCGGCGATCGACATCCGCCACTACACGCTGCAGACTTTTGGCGACAAGCAGCCTTACGAGGGTGTTCGCCGGTACGGCGGCACCTTGCTGATGCGTGCGCAAGGACTGCTGAAGCGCGACCGGATCGAGGCGGCGCCGCAGGCGCTCGCCGACGGCAACTTAGCGCTGCGCCTGCTCGAGAACCTCGCCGAGGAGGAACGGGAGCAGGTGCGCTGCCATGAGTTGCGCTTCGACGCTTATTCCGTCATCGCTACCGCGCAAGAGGCGCTCGGCGACCTTGCTGCCAGTATCGAAGCGGGTGAACGCGCAGCGCGTGCCCTTGACGCGCTACAAAACCTCAGTTGGATAGCGACGCATCAACCGTCTTTCGATGTCGAACATGCGGCGCGGCTCGCTCGAGCCTGTCGCCATGAGCAAGCCTTGTGGCGGCTGCAGGCTGCGGCAGAGCGGCGATCCATGAGACTTGCGGTATCGAAAACCAGGGGAGGGCGCAAGCAGTCGATTTCTCTCGGCAAGGAACTCGGCGGTCTGGGCGCGTGGTGTCTGGCGACCCTGGGGCGGACGGAAGAAGCGCTTGCATTCGTCGAATCCAACCGCGGCTTCTTCTTGCGCGAGAGCCTGCTCGGCGACGCCGCGATTCTTGTCTCGCGCTGCAATCTGACCGAGTCGCAAGCCGAACACATCGCAAGCCTGCACCGCGCGCTTGATTCGGTGCGACTGGCGCTATCCCAGGAGGACTGGGCCGCCGGCGACGCTACGAGCCCGGCGCAGTCCCATTTGCGATCACAACTAGTCGAACTGACGGCGACAATCGATCGCGAAACTTACGGTTTGGGCTTGGACACACTGCTGCAACCGCCCACGGTCGACGACCTGCGCCACTTCGCGCCCACTGGTGGTGCAATGGCGCTGCCCGCCACATCGTCGGTTGGAACTGTGGTTTTCATCATCTCTGCCGTCGAGGCCAGCGGACACGTTGAGGGACTGCGCAAATTGATGATGCCCCGGCTGAAGACCGATACCCTCGACCAGTGGCTGCAGCGCTTCGTGCGCTGCGAGTCCGATCTCTTCGAGGAGAGTAGCCTCACGCAAGCCGAGCGCTTGGAGCGCTTCGAGGCAGTTCTTCTGAATTTGGGACAGGAGTTCTGGACTGAATTTCTTGGTCCCGTCTGCGCCTTCGCCGAGGCCGAGTTGAAGCTTCGCGGAGACTGGCCCCTCACGGTCGTGACGCAGGGAGTGCTCGATGCCCTGCCGCTTCACGTGGCCTGGAGGAGTGACCGAGGGCCGCGCGTATTCGCGATTCAGGAGCGCGTGCTCCGATTCTCCCCCGGGCTGACTGCGCTCCAACTGCTAGCGACATATCGCGATCGCCGGGCTGCTCGTGGACCGATGGACCTTGCTGCGTTCGTCAATCCAACAGGCGACTTGGGCGCCGCGGCAACGCGGGAGTGGCCGGCGGTGGCGGCTTTGCCTTGGTCCAAGCCGCCTCGGGCCCTTATCGGTCCAGGGGCTGCGACTCGGCATGCCTTCGAAGCCGTCGCGCGAGAGCTTTCAGCCGGCTCGGGCCCGAACGCGCTGCACTTCGCAATGCACGGCCACTTCGACGCCCGGTATCCGGAAGGATCTGGCCTCGTCTTCAAGTTCGCCGAGGAATTGCAAGATGCATCAATGCTGACAGTGGCTGACGTTCTTGCGTTGCCAAGGTTGCAGGGATTGGACTTTGTCTGCCTTTCGGCCTGTCAATCAGGGGTAGCTGACGTGAACCACTCTCCGGACGAGTTCATAGGCTTAGCCAGTGCCTTCGTGCAGGTGGGCGCCGGCTCTGTACTCGCCAGTCTCTATCCAGTGCTCGACTTCAGCGTTCCTGACTTCATTGCAGGGATCTACGAGCGAATGCTGACAAGTGATGAAGCACCTGACCTAGCCCGAGCGTTTCGCGCCACGGTGTCTGGGGTCATTTCAGACAATGTGAAAGAAGGAGTCGATGCTCGCTCGTCCGACGGGGCCCATTCGTTGCGACCTCGACTCTTCGACTGGGCAGCCTTCCGACCCATCTGCGCATGAGGTCTTACACAGTTTCCTGCGACCAGCGTCGGCGGGACGTGATGCCCAAACTATCCAGTTGCGACGAAACTAGAAATAGCCCGGAGTCTGCCACGGGCGGGACGCTGGGTAGGTCGATTCGCTGGACGCGTTGCTTGTCATGTTGGCTGTAGTTTCCTTGCAGGGGGCGAGACCTAAGTTGCCGCAAACTCGCGACATGCATAAACCCGCGAGAGCAACAGGACAATCAGCGGCTGCAGATTCTCGATGTTCTCTTCGAGTCCAGTAGCTAGGTTCTTCAGTTGCTTGCCATAGGCCAGACTCGCCAGCACCATAAGACTTCGAGCCTCGGTCCATGGTGGCGCCAGGTCAAACGACCGAGTCCGAGTGCCATCTGAAACTTCGAGAATCCTTTGGGTCGCATCTTGGTTCCCGAGCGACACGAGCACTCGCGGCGCCGCCGTTCCGTGAACAAAGACATGGATGGCGACCCGCGACGCAGGTAGTTCCAACATAAACTCGTCGCCGTCCGAATTGACTTCAGCTCGAAGGTGCCAGCGCTGCGGACCTTCGCCGCGTCCGGTCGAATCAGGCAGTAGGTCGAATCCTCTGTAACGCGAGCAATCGGCCTTCGTTTGACCGGCTACTTGACGGAAGGGCTTCTGGTGAACTTCTGGGGTCGTAAGGACAAACACTTGAGAATTCGCGGACCCTGCAATCTTCCCATCGTCGGGGTATGCAGACCCGCCGCTGGAACCGAGCCGGAAATCGTTAGTGCCGAGGTAGATTCCCATGCCACTTTGATGCCGCTGGAAGAACTCAGAGGAGTGACGGCCTGCCGGAGCATCCGCGATGAAATGCGAAATGCTGAAATGCGTCGTCCCTTTGACCAAGCTTCCGTCCGCAAATTCGCCCTCTCGAAGCTCTCCGGAGGGAAGTAGCACTGTGGCTTGCCCATGGGGCTGTGAACCCTTCCAGAGACCGGAGATGCGGACAGTCGGTTTTCCGCTTGGGTCATCTGCGCGGGCGTCCTCCTGCAGCACGCCTTTTCCGTTGGCGTCCGCTCCGAACGGACCGACGTAGAAGGCGCTGCCATCTGTTATGTTCCCGTTGTACTTGGCATTGAACCCGGTCACCATCGGCCCCATGTCGGACGGCTCGACGCGCGCCCACCTTGGGTTCAGTAGCGCAAGTTTGCACTCGACATCCGCGAGGTTGCCCTCAACAAAATTCCCTGCACACGAGCCGGAACACACCTGCTCAGAGCAGGCCGCGTCCCTTGTTCCGCTTTCAAGCTTTCCATCACCATCCGGCAGCCCGTTGCGAACGCCACCAACATACGTCCAGTCGCGATGGCCTGGACCTTGGTAGATGATTTGTCCGTTTTTGTCCTGCCCCTTGAGGTCCACCTCGAGGCCGCCAGTGTAAAAAGCTCGCCAGTGATTGGAGCCTTCTGCCGCAATGCGCCCGTTGACCGGAACCGGGACTTGGTACGCGTTGGTCGCGACTTCCAATGAACCGGACGCCTGGGTGTCCTGTACAAATGAGAACGGGATGGACCAGCCAACATCGAGAACGATGCGATAGGCGGTTCCCATCTTCAGGCCGCCCAAAACGCAGTCTCTAGCCTTGACAATGGGGCCACATTGGTAGGTCTTTGGCTCGGCCTTCTTGTCGGACAAAGGCCAGACCTTCGCCTGCAGCGACACGTAGCTGGCGTAGAGGGGTTCCACTGATAGCACGATACTGTCGGCAGTCTTGTGCTTGACTGTGGCGTCTGCCGGCCGCGGGTCCTGCGGCTCTAGTATGCGCTTCCATTGCCCACTAAAGATTGCGTAGAACATCGCCGCGACGACCAGAACCACGCCGGTCGCGGTCACCGCAAACAATACCCGTCCAGTCCATTCCCACCACGGGCTTTTCGCCTGGACCATTCGGCCGAAGCCGAATAGCAGTACGAGAAAGAGGAAGAGGACTGCGAGGACAAAGAAAAAGAGGCGTATGTCCGTGCTGGCTGCGAGAACAGCAGCGCGATGGCAACCAAGGCGAGGACCGCATACAAGTAGCCTCGGATGCCACGATGCGATTCGCTAATCGCCTTAAAAATCAGTTTTGTGAGCCAGCCGGTCCCGTCCGGTTTGTCGGGCCCCCCATTCCCACTGATGGCCATGGTCGTCGGCTCCTTTTGTCGGTGGCCGAATGTACTCGCTGCGGTTCGAAAGGGCCATGGCGCTCTTCTTCGCAGGCGCGAACGTCCTGCTGTATGTGGACGCGGTAGCTCGTCGTGTGGCAAGCGCTCCGTGGGCTGCGTGTCGACGTGTGCCTTCCGCTGCGGGGCCGCCTTCGCGTGCCCGTGCGTGGGTTCGACCGGCAGCTTCGGGGCGACGAGACCAGGACCGCGAATGTCTCTTCCGGGCCCAGGCTCCCACTTCGGCGGCCAAGAGAGCCTTCGTCAGTCGCGGCTGCGATCGCTCGGCCGGCACCTGCGACCTGGCTGCGGGTCGCCCAGTGGCTCGCGGCCCAGGTCGCGCCGCGCCGAAGGGAGGGCGGCCCGAGCGGAGTTGCCACCATTCGGCCCGCATATGGACCCCGATCCGAGGTGGCGAGCTTGCGAGGCTGGAGCGAGCGCAATGCTGAAACTTGGGGCGGTTGGCGCAGGGCAGGGGAGTCCGGCCTCAAGTCCACTAGCAACCTCGTTGCTGCACACAAGATGGGCGCAATGCCAAGTTGTTGCAAAATGTCGCGCGGCCGCGCGCGCCTTCCTGCGAGCGCGGGTCCAGCAACGGTCGAACAACAACCGAGACTTCTAGCGAATGCCACGTAAATTGCCCCCCGATGCCACCCAGCCGCAACAGCGGACCATCAAGCTCAAGTCCGTGACGTTCTCCGAGATCAAGTTCAGAAAGCTGGGTTCGATCACGTTTGATATTGCACCTAGGTTGACGTTGGTGGCAGGGCGGAACGGGGTGGGTAAGTCGACAATTCTTGCGCTGGTTGCCAATGCGTCCGGACTCACCAGGGGGAGGGATCACACGACCTATTTCGGTCGCTTGCCCCAGGCCAAGTTCGAGGAAATCATTCGTCTTTCGATTGTTCGTGACTTCATCCGGGACGAAGCGTTGAAGCCCAACGTGACGCTCGAATACGAGGCCAACGGCCAAGCGTTTCACAAGCGCTGCAATGTGACGGCGCGCGCTAACGAAGGCCTCCGGATCGTGCCGAGAAACGAGCCGAAGGGTCCCGCCGTCGTTGGCGACATCACGATTCCGGCGGACGGCAAGGTGCCAATCCCGACGATCTACCTTGGCATGATGCGCATGCTTCCGATCGGCGAGACGGATCCGGCTGCGCTGCTAACATCGATTGCCGATGCCTCGGAGGAGGACAGGCGCTTCCTCGATGCCTTTGTCAAGAAAATAATCACGACCGGTACTCCCTTGGGGGAAACCAGTCCGGAGGTTTCCACGCAGGCAGTCAAGGGGACGACCAAGATCTCGCTGCATCCGCCGTACAACGGGTACGACAGCACTGCGGTCTCCCTGGGCCAAGACTCCCTGAGTGCGATTGCGACTGCGTTGGTGTCGTTCCAGAGACTGCAGCGGGAGATGCCCGACTACCCCGGTGGCATTCTCGTAGTCGACGAAATCGATGCCGGCTTTCACCCGCAGGCGCAGGTGAAGCTCTTCGATGAGCTGAAGAGGGAGGCGAGACGCCTCAACCTGCAAATCGTCGCGACGACCCATTCCCTAACCATGTTGGCCGAAGCGCATCGCTCGATTACTGCGGTTCCCAAGACCGCACAACGCCAGGATGCAATCGTGTATCTGCAAGGCGGTAACCCTGTCGAACTGCTCGAATGGAGCAGGTACGCCGACATCGAGGACGACATGTTCCTCAGGCTGCGCGACGAGCCCAAGCCGCCTGTCGCGAAGGTGTATGTAGAGGACGATGAGGCGGCCTTGTTCCTGAACGCCATACTGAAGCCGCGCAAGAAGTCGATCGAGGCTGCGACAGGTAGAAAGATCGAAGTTCTGTCGACGCACTTGGGCTGCACGAACCTGATTCAGCTCCACAAGGCCGACAACTATTTCAAGTCGGTGGTAATCGTGCTCGACGCTGATACCACGACAGGCTCTAGCGCACCCAGTTCGGTGAACATTGTTCGGCTTCCGACCGACCCGCTCCGAGAGCAAAAGCAATCACCGGAGGTGATCTTGGAGGCGATGTGCAAGTCGCTCGTCTCCGAGACAGGCACCTACACGCAGATGAGAGCTTCGCTACGAAAGCAAAAACACAGCACGGATCATGTTGAGCAGAGGATCCTCGCGTTGCAGGACAACGAAACTGCGGACCAACGGGTAACTGCGGATCGAGAGTTCGCTAAGAAGTGGTTCACGCGACGGGTTTCGGCGATCAAGAGCCTCAAGCTGATCGAAGGTTGGGTGGCCGACAACTCTGTGGGCGTCGAGCAGTTCATCACGGCCTTCACGGCCGCTGTGAACTCTGTAGCGGCACCTGCGCTGCGGCCGAAAAAAAGGCTGGCCAACCAGACCTCTGCAGGGTAGGCTTCGTCGATGTTTTCCAACAAGCTTTACACGCCCCTGCGCTACCCTGGCGGCAAGGCGAAATTCGCTCCATTCATCGCCAGCACCATGCGGGCGAACGGCCTTGACGGAGGCCACTATTTCGAGCCTTATGCCGGCGGTGCTGGCGTCGCATTGGAACTGCTGTTTCACGGGGAGGCATCGCATATACACATCAACGATTTCGATGTTGCCGTCTACGATTTTTGGATTGCGGTGACCAAGGAGCCTGAGGCGCTTTTGCGCCTCTTGCATGACACGCCGGTGACGATCGAACAATGGGTTTACTGGCGTTCAGTGCTGCGGGGAGACATTTCGGTTGGGCCTGTCGAGCGAGGCTTCGCTACCCTCTTCTTAAATCGCACCAATCGCTCTGGCGTTCTCAAGGGCGGAGTCATCGGAGGGCTTGGTCAACTTGGAAGTTACAAGCTGGATGCTCGACTCAAGAAGGACGTGATTGCTAAGCGGATCGAACTTGTCGCGTTGCACGCGTCGAACATCTCGGTCTACAACGAAGATGCGCTTTCGATGTTGAAGCAAGCGAAAGCATTCCTGCCAAAGAAGTCCCTTGTCTATCTCGATCCGCCGTACTACATCAAAGGTCAAGGTCTCTATCGCAACTTCTACGGTCATGACGATCACCTTGCAATCGCGGCTTTGCTGCAGTCTCGCCAGTTCGGCCGCCGTTGGATCGTCTCCTACGACAACGTCGCCGAGATCCAGCAGATGTATCAGGTATCGCGGGCGTTTGCGTACTCGCTCAACTACACGGCTCAAAGGCGCTATGTCGGTTCCGAGGTCATGTTTTTTGACGAAAAGTTGGTCGTGCCGCACGAGGAACTGCCGCAGTCGTTGCTGGCCGCGTGACCACTGATGTCCCCGATTTCGTAAAGGCACCCGTCACAAGGTCGCCCTTTTTTGCGCCGATCGCGATACTAACGCTCGGCGCGTTAGGGCCCTCTGCCCAAGGCCTGTCCAAACTCTCTCAGCTGCTGGAAGAAAGTAGTTAAGGCGGATTCAAGGAGCCGGCAATGGCCGCTTCAATGAGCAGGCGCCATGGCCAGCATGGTAAGGACGGTCTCGTCGGCCAGCTTCATTGACTGCGACTGCACCATCATCCGAAAGACGTCTCTCCCGGACATCCACCATTTCGCCTCCTCCTTGTGAGGCGTCGACATCCTGTTCGTTGCCTTGAACGCGATCTCGAAAGCGGCGGTGTCCTGATGCAGCTCGCTTCTCAGATAAAGATCCAAAGGCCACGCTCTGCTTCTCACAAACCAGCGTCTACCGCGCTGGCTGTGGCAAACCACGCAAGCGGGACCGCTTGATCGCTTCACTAGCTTTATGGCAGATGCCGTGACGCTTGCTTTGAATGCCTCGGCGAGCTCGACAGCGACGTTCAAGGTCATCAATCTTCCTTGCGACCAGGGCGCTACCATGTAGTCGGGGAGAATGAGCTGGCTTGCGTAGACGTTCGCATCGGCCTCGACGGACGCGGCCTCGGAATTCTGAGGACCAATAGATTCGCTAGAGCACTTGAACGATGATCGCTTCGCGTCGTTGATCCAATGCGCAAGCTCATGGCCCAACGAAAAGCGCTGGCGACCGCGATTGTCCGACTTCTCGATGCTGATGACTGCCTTTTCGCCGTCGGTGAGAAGCCGGGCGGCGCATCCATCCAGGCTTCGATAAATGACTGATGCGCCCCTTGCGAGTGCGATGCCTTCGAGGTCTATGTGCTCCGGCTTTCTAAACCCGTAGTTCCAGAGGAGCCTCTCGGCGGGCGTCAATGATTGGACGTCAATCATATTTTTTTTCCGGATCTATCTTTCCAAGTAGAAGGAGATCGTCGTAGATGGAAACCCAATCATTGTCTGATTGCTTGCTCCCCTTCCTATAGGCGGTCGAGAGACTTGGCTCGGTCTCGAAAGCTCTTTGCACGACCTCCTTTATCTTCGAGAGTACTGGCCTGTTTGGTGTCGTAGGAGTCTGCACAGCCTTCTTGACCGCCTTTGTGGCTGCGACCCGATCCCTTAAAAACTCTGCGACCACGGAGTCCAATGACTCCGCGATCTCTCTGTCCAAGATCTCTGGGTCCTGTCCGTCCTCCAGCAACTCCGTTCGAAGCTGATCGTCGGAGGTCTCTTCCAAGTCTTTGATCATGAGCGCCTGGATGGCGCTCAGCGTCTTATGCGCGTCGCTCATCTTTGCCTCCTGCCCGGATAGTGTTTGTCGATGGTGCGGCGCAGCTTCTTGCGTGCGCTCGCATACTAAGTGGGGGTGAGGTTTGCCATGTTGCGGATCTCTTCGGGCGACATGCCGATCTCCTCCCCATCCAGGATGTCGTGGACCTCATCTCCCCTGTTTGCTTGGCCCTCTTCATATACGCGGTCGAAAGACCTGGCTCGGTCTCGAAAGCTCTTTGCACAACCTCCTTTATCTTCGCGAGTACTGGCCTGTTTGGTGCCGTAGGAGGCTGCACAGCCTTCTTGACCGCCTTTGTGGCTGCGACCCGATCCCTTAGAAACTCTGCGACCATGGAGTCCAATGACTCCGCGATCTCTCTGTCCAAGATCTCTGGGTCCTGTCCGTCCTCCAGCAACTCCGTTCGAAGCTGATCGTCGGAGGTCTCTTCCAAGTCTTTGATCATGAGCGCCTGGATGGCGCTCAGCGTCTTACGCGCGTCGCTCATCTTTGCCTCCTGCCCGGGTAGTGTTTGTCGACGGTGCGGCGCAGCTTCTTGCGTGCGCTCGCATACTGGGTGGGTGTGAGGTTTGCCATGTCGCGGATCTCTTCGGGCGACATGCCGATCTCCTCCCCATCGAGGATGTCGTGGACTACATCTCCTTGTGCGAATAGCTTTCTGATTGCGGCCACGTCGGCCTGCATCGCTGTCTGGAGGGCCTCCTTCTCTTGGCGCCCAGCGAGTTCGTCCTCCACGCTGGGATGGTGCCTCTCCACGGCATGCATCTCGGGGTTCGCCTCACCCTCGTCGGTCGCGAGGGCTTCCGCGCGGCGATCGATCTTTTGCCTGACCGACTTGTGGGAGCCGTTGGCGATGCTCTTCATGCACTCCATCAGGAAGGCGACGATGTTGACCGAGCGCGGCCACGGCCGCCCACGCTCGCCCGCCTGGCGGTCCCCCGACGCCCCTATCAACGCCCGCTTCACCGTCTCGTTTAGGAGCTCGTTGCCGCTGGCAAATTCGCTGCCGAGAGACAGGACGTTGCCCTGGCGATATAGGCGACGTCTCTCCTCGGCTGTGAGTTGGTCGATCGCACCGACCAGCCCTTCGAGGGTCGCCATCTCTTCGGGTTGTCGCTTGCTTGCCACTTCGCCTCCAAGGGTGGTCATGACATGGGCCGCTCATTTCGCAATCGAAGACATGCCTCCGGCAGGTTTTCGATCCGCAGAGCTACCTCACACGTTATCAGCAGCATCTTCGCAGCGCTACAGGGACTCAGACCATGCGCAGACGAATCAGCATGTCGTCCCCCGCGAAAGTGGATGGGCGGTCTGCGGAGCCGGCGCTAAACGCGACACTGAGCGGTTTGAACCAAGATCGACGCGGTCGGCCGCGCGCTGCGGATCGCGAAGAACCGACAGGGGGAGCTGTTGGTACGTATGCGGTCAATAAACCGCGTCCTGTTCATCGACGCAGATCAAGTGCAGGGGTTGAGCTACGAGGTTGGCAGCGCGATGTTCCAGGGCAGTAGCGCCTCGTAGTCGTCGA
>NZ_JASZYR010000001.1 GCF_030316855.1 Variovorax sp. J22P240 | reverse complement strand
GGCCAAATCCGAAATCAACTCTGACATTACGTGCCCACGTTCTTGTACATGGGTACGTAGCCTCACACTTCGTCGCGCTCGAAGGAAGGGCGTGGTTTATTGCGCGCTTACGGTGCAGATTGTGAGGATCACCGTCACTATCGACGACGAGCTTTTCAATAAGGCAGTGAAGATGGCCGACCCCAGCATGGGCCGGACGGAACTCTTCCGCGAAGTCTTCAAGTCGTTTATCCAAGTGCAAGCCGCCAAGCGGCTCATCGCGCTGGGTGGTTCCGCGCGAGACACGAAACCCGTGCGCCGGCGCCGCGACGAACCCGATCGTTGAGCGCAGCGCAGTATCTAAACGCGATCAAGCCGCAGGCCTCGATGTCGGCAGCCAGATGCCATGTCTTGGCACGGCCGAATGGTCATCAAGTTGACCATGTGGTCTCCGGAAGCCCGTGAGGCGCGTTGGTCAAGAGCATCCGGTTCAGGAACGGTCCGTCAGCCCGAAGCGCGACGTTGATGCTCTCCCTCAGCGGACCGCCGCGACGGAAGCGTCGGGCTCGGCGCATTAGATTCGGCGGACCGTGAGCTCGGCCTGCGTCAGGGTGGACCCGACACGATGCTCGCCGCGCTGCTGAATTCGCAACCGATGGGCTTCTATGCACCGGCGCAGCTGGTACGTGACGCTCGCGAGCACGGTGTGGTGGTCCGTCCGGCCGACGTCACCATCAGCCAGTGGGACTCGACGCTGGAGGAGCCGGCGCAGGCTGCGGCATCGCCACGCTGGGACACCACCTACGCACATCCTTTGCGCGCGGTGCGCCTGGGCCTGTCGCGCATCCACGGCTTGCGCGAGGAGGCAACGCAGCGGATCGTCGCCGCGCGGGCCGAAGGGCTCTTTGCGAGCGTTGAGGATCTCGCCATGCGCGCCCAGCTCGATGCGCACGATCTCAAGTGCCTCTCAGGCGCCGATGCGTTGCTCGGCCTGACTGGACGCCGGCCCGATGCCGTGTGGGCGGCCAAGGGCGTTGATACGCGGCCGACGAAGATGCTGCGGGAGGCGCGGACCTACGAGGAGCCGATCGCGTTCGCGGCGTCGGGGGAAGGATCTGAGATCGCTGACGACTACGACACCCTGGGCCTGAGTCTGCGCAGGCATCCGCTCGCTCTGATCCGGCCGACTCTTGCCGAGTGGGGAATCATGACCTCGGAAGAGCTTCGCTCGCGCGCGAGCGATCGACAGAAGGTGCGTGCCAGCGGGATCGTGACGCACCGCCAGCGGCCGGGCACCGCGAACGGCGTCATCTTCGTCACGCTCGAGGACGAGACCGGCACGGTGAACATCATCGTCTGGCCACAGGTTGCCGAGGCGCAGCGCAGCGTACTGCTTGGGGCGAAGCTGCTCAGTGTCGAGGGGACATGGCAGAGCGAAAAAGGCGTTCAGTCATTGGTGACTATGAAGCTCGTGGATCACACGGCGCTGCTGGGCAAGCTGCGTACAGGGAGCAGAGACTTTCGATAAGGCCTCGCGCCGCGAAAGGGACAGTGGGCGCGGCTGGACCGCACTGGCCGGAAGGTCTTGTTCGAGGTCAAAGCTCGAACGCGTACTTCAGACTGGCCGCAGTCCTTCGATCCAACCAAACTCCAGGACCACTTCGCGCTGGCTAGCGGAAGAAGGCCAAGAAGTTCGGTCGGTCCCCCGCAGACTGGGTGCAGCCCTCGCGTCGGGCAGTCATGAAATCGCAGAAGGGGCTAAGTGCCTAGTTGCCAATCCCGTAAAACCCTGCTACCTTAAATGCGGATCCGGCTCAGATTCGGGCTATCGACCAGAATCTGGAGAGCGGGGCTTTCCTGGGACCAGCTAGCTCAATGGAAGAGTGCACCAGCAACCCTGGTGAGAAGCGAGTTCGATCCTCGTCTGGCCATCCCCCCCAATGCTCGGCCACGGGGGTATTAATACATGGCTCAAGGGCGGATGTTCGTCATCGTTCAATACCCGTTCGCCGATCTTCGCGGGTTTCTTGCGCAACCAACGGGGCGTGTCGCGCGACCCGCCTGGCCTGTCGCGCAGATTGGCAGCGATTTCATCCGCTCATCTGGAAAGGTGCGCCCCCGCCATCGAGGTGGGGTGGCAGACTGGGCTGGGGAGGAGCTCTATGGTGATGTGTCGTCCGCGCTGAAGTTCTCTGATCGCCTTCAGCAAACTGTCTCCCTAGTTGGCGAGACGGCCTATAGACCGACCTGCACCTTTCGGCGCTTTCATTCCGATGGAACTATTGCGCGCGTTGAAGTCGGGCTAGCGATGAAATGCGGTGAGCCCGGCCGACAGGAGTCATTCCCCGTCCTGCCAGTGCTCAAATACTTTGCTGAACTTAAGCTGTCGGTGGGACGGAGTTCAGGATCTCGGAAGTCCGTCGATCTGGTGAACGCGGGAAGCGCGCTGGCAGAGCATTTTCTTTATGCGTCAACGAACCACAAGGAAATTCCAGATTCCGAGGTAATGCGTTGGTGGTTCACCGCAGCTCGCCCCTCGATTATCGTAGAGCGGGAAATGCCCATGGAATTTCCAAGGCATACCCGCCAAGTCATTCAACCAGACGAGCTCCAAAGCCCGATCAATGTCTTCCATGCATGGATTGATTTCGGAAGACAAAGATGCAGTACCTGGTTCATCATCAACCAAGGGGCACCGAAGGAAACAGCCCGCAGGCTCCGAATTCACCTGTGTCGACTCCATGCTGAACGCGAGGGCCTGAAAAGCATCCTCAGTGCGCTTTACGCAGGAAGGCTGAGTGTGGAACGGGGATCAGCCAGCTCCGATGCCCTTCAGCAGTACCTGCGGGACACCCTGCACCTTGTGCAAAGGCCGAATCGCCTGGGCCAGAAACAACATGAGCTGCTCGACGCGGCGCGCGACGCTTTCGGAAGCACCTTTGAAGGAGAAAACGTCTCTCTGTCTTCGATGAGAAAGCAGGTCGCAGATCGGATCCAGAACTACATCGACAGGAACCGCCAGATCGCAACGGTGATCAACAACATTGGAGGGGACTTCATGCAAACGACCATTCAAATGGGCAATGTGAATGTGACGGGCGACTTCAACGTCGTGACGGCACAGAACATCCAAAACAGCTTCAACAAGGTGGCAGGAGCCGAAGTCAATCCCAAGCTGAAGGAGGAGCTTCAAAGCCTAGCGGTTCAGGTTGCCAACCTTGCTAAGCAGCTGCCTCCGGATAAGGCCGAAGAGGCATCGGACGCTCTCGCGACGCTGTCCAAAGAGGCGGTCAAAAAGGAGCCTCGCAAGGAATGGCTTGATGTGTCTGCCAAAGGGTTGATGGAAGCTGCCAAAGCCGTGGCGGAATTGGCAGCGCCAATCACCATAGCAGTCAAGGCGGTGCTGGCCATCCTCGCACCCTAATGCTTTTCACGTGGCGGTTAGTCACTTCCGACCAGTTTGCCACGTCGCTGACGCCTGTGGAAAATCTGCTTAGAACGCCACTGAGCTAGGCCGGCACTTCACCATTGACAATGGTTCGGAACATCTCGCGCCTGTAGCCATCGTAGTGGTTGAACGCCCTGCGAATGCAGATGCGTTGTCCCACAGACGAACTTGCCGGCGTTCAGTCGCCTCGCGGCCAACCAGACGCCAATGCCATCGTGCACGAGGACCTTCATGCGATTGGCGCGACGGTTGGCAAACAGGTAGGCGTGATGTGGACGAGCTTCACCGAAGACCTTCACCACACGGCCCAATGCCGCTTCGGTGCCTGCGCGCATGTCCATCGGCTCGACCGCCAGCCAGACGGCGTCGATGCGGATCACCGCAGCAACTCGCGCAGCCAGGTCCCGCACTCCGTAGCAAGTGCTGCCGGCCAAGTCACAACGACAGTCGTGGGGCCGCGCTTGACCTCCATGCGAATGTCGCTCGGCGGCGCAACTGGTGCGGGCAATTGCAACGCTACGAACGACGGGGGCACGGGCTGCTTGGCGCCTGGCAAAGCCTTGGGGGCGTTGCCTTCTGCCGTCCTGCCCGACGGCACCTCCGCGTCCCGCACCCAACGGCGCAGCAGGTTTGCATTGATGCCCAGTGACATCGCCACTGACGCCATTGAGACGCCGGGCTGCGCGGCCGAAGCGACGGCATTGGCCTTGAACTCGTCGCTGTGCAGCCGGCGCCGCCGCCGATCGCCAGCAGCCGGAGGAGAGATAGTGTGCACGTGTCCACCAAGAGTTAGTGGATACGAGCATCCTTTGCTCCTACCGCGAATTCAAGATGGAATCGCCGGACGTACATGGACGCCCCCTTTGCCAAGCTCTCAATGGTGACGACTCGAAGGTAAAGATTGCACCCGTACATTCGGACTCTGGTTGCAGCTTTGGGCCGCGGTCCCTGATGGGATGTGCTGGTTGACACCTCGATCGCTTACACGCACTTTGTGTGCCTCGTCCGGCGCGGGCTTTGCCAACCACGGTCTGACCTGTCTTGCCATCACTTCATGATCGCCTGAGCAATCGGTGGTCGTTCTCCCTGAGTGTTGATGTCGGTGCGACGTTCTAAACCGGCGCCACCTGGCGCACATAGCCGGCATCGAAGTGGCGATCGTGCGCCAGAAGCGCCCATACGATCCGGGCGTTTTTGTTCGCCAGCGCCACCGCTGCCACATTCTTGTTGCGCCGGTTCACCACTGCGGCGATCCAGCCGCACGACTCAGCCTTCTGGCAGACTCGATAGATCACCGAGCGCGCGCCATGTATCAGCAGCGTTCGAAGGTAGGTGTCACCTCGCTTGCTCATGCCCAGCAGGCTGGCTTTGCCGCCCGAGGAATGCTGCTTCGGCACGAGGCCTAGCCACGCTGCCACCTGGCGACCGCTGTCGAAGTTCTTCGCGTCGCCGATAGACGCGACCAGCGCGCTGGCGGTGATCGGCCCGATCCCCGGAACCTGAGCAAGCCTGCAACTGAGCTCACTGCCGCGGTGCCAAGCCTGGATCTTCGCTTCGAGTTCCTCGACCTGACGATCCAGTTCCTTGAGGTGATCGAGCAGCCGTTGCACCAGCAGCCGAAACGCGCCAGGTAGTTCGTTGGCAGCGTCTTCGATCAGCCCCGGAACACGCGTGGCGATGTAGCCGATGCCCTGCGGGATGATGATGCCGAACTCGCCGAGCAGGCCGCGGATCTGGTTCGCTTGCGCCGTGCGCGCCCTAACGAAGCCTTGGCGTACACGGTGGAGCGCGAGCACCGCTTGCTGCTCGACATTCTTCACCGGCACAAAGCGCATGTTGGGCCGACCCACAGCCTCGCAGATGGCTTCGGCATCTGCGGCATCGTTCTTGTTCGTCTTGACGTACGGCTTGACGAACTGCGGCGCCATCAGCCGCACGGTATGGCCCATCGCCACAAGCTTGCGCGCCCAGTGGTGAGCGCTGCTGCACGCTTCGATGCCAATGACGCACGGCGGCAGATTGACGAAGAACGTGGCCATCTGATCGCGGCGGAGCTGCTTTCTCAGCACGGCCTTGCCATGTTCATCGATCCCGTGCACCTGGAACACGTTCTTTGCCAAGTCGATGCCAATAGTCGTAATCTTCATGGTGGACGCCCCTCTCGGTTCAAGTGGTTGGTGACACTTCCACTTTGGCACTTTGATGCCGTCACGGGTGGGGGCGTCCATCCCATTGCTTACCGCGCAACAACAAGTCGGCGTTGTCCGCCAGACAATGCGCTTCCCTTGGACTGAGGCGCAGTTCCGGCACTGTCGAGCCGCCTTCCGCCGCCTAGGCGCCACAGACGGCGGCGAGACAGAACATGGCCCCCATTGCCGTTCGCAGACATGGCGGCAGGAGCGGGAGCGTCTCGAGGCGCGAGATCGCGCACGAACGGCGCTTCCTGGCGGAGGTCGACCGTCGTCGATGGTGATCGGTGCCACAGGCTGCACCAGCTTGAATGCGATGTTCGCCTGAGCCCACGGCAGGCTCAGCGAGAATCCGCCGCCTCTGACGAACAAGCTGGCGATGTCAGCAGCGCAGCAGCGCTGCGTGTAGTGCCCACGCCGGGCGTCGTTCCGACGACGCGGATAGCGGCCGCACGAACGAGGATCCTGCCCGATGGGCACCGGCGCGTCCCTGCGGCTGCGCCCGCCGTCGGGATTGCGGGCGACCAGCCCGCGAACGCCGCGGCGGCCGCCTTGGGGACCCGCGGGGATCTGGACCGTAACCTGCCTGCGTGTGACGGCGGTCACCGGCAGCGAGAACGAGCCGAGCGCCATCGTCGATCGATCCTCGGCCCGGCGCTGAGTGCGCTCGATTCGGGCTGCTTGCCGGGCAGTTGCCTCCCGCACCTTCTCCTAGCGGACTGCAGGACGCTACTAACGCACGTCACCATCGCCAGTTGCTTGGGGCGTCGAGTGCCACCGATGCTGGCAAAGCAGCGACGCGAATTGGCGGCATCCTGTCAGGGCGCGCTATGTACGCGTGGAGCCACACGCTGGTCGCACCCGGCTGCGACAACTTCATCTTGTCTCGGGCAATCGGCTGCCCCCAACTGGCATCTGAAGTACTGCCAAGCCCGACGAGTCCGCAAGATAGGCTCAGCAGCGAGATGCGCGCCATCCGACCGAGCAGATCATCAACGAACGCGGCGCTGTAGCCCGCAGTATGCGACGCGTGCCGATCTTCGCGACGCAGGACGCTCCAGTAAAGGGGTGGCCAAACACCTTGGCCGTGGCGCTTCCGTCGGGCACACGGCTTCGCTCCACCCGCAGCCATTCGGACGTCGCCTTCCAAATTGCAGCCTAGTCTTATGCGTCGCTGGTCACCCCCAGCGCAGAGGAAAAAGCTGGGATGAAGCACGCCGTCAGACTCGACATTTCTTTTGCAAGGGCGTCTACTAGCGTGCGTGTTTGCGCTTTTCCGCTTTACGTTCGCTGCTTGAAAAGCTAAGAAACTTTGCTGCTTCAACAGGAGGAGTTGAGTTTCCTATCGCTAGCACCAAGCACGGAGAAAAATCATGTTCGACTGGTTGTATGATCTCGCGACTCCGGTCATTGCTCTCTTCGTGGTCAGCACAAGCGTCACCGCAGCCCTCGGAGGGTTTGAGATCGCTCGCCGCACGTTGCTAAAACGGTTTAAGTATCACGACGGCGTCAATGACGCGATTAGCGGCGCCCTCGGCTCGCTCGGCGTCTTCTACGGAATCACAGTAGGACTCATCGCAATAGATGTGTGGCAACGTCACACAGAGGCGCAAGGGCTCGTGGCAAGAGAAGCCGCAGCTGTACAGACGTTGTACCTAATCGTGCGACCCGAAACCAGCATCGGCCTCAGCGTCGTCCCTGACAAGATTGACAATGTGATCGCGCGCAACGACACCGAACTTGCCGACTTGCACAAGTCCGTCGACCGATTGCTCGGCGAATACGTGATGGAAGTTATTTGTATCGCCTGGGAAAGTCAGCGGAAGGGTGCGGATGCGTCTTCTGATTGGCGGAAGTTACGCATAGTCCGCGCTAAGCTTCAAAGCTTCCAGCCTCAAGATGAAGGCCAAAAGGTCCGCTATGCGTCCGCCATGCAGGTTATGAACGACCTTAGCGAAGTGCGCCGACTGCGGAAAGACGCTGTTAACGACCAGCTCACGTGGGTAATGTGGATCATTATCCTGTGCGGCGCGATCATGAGCATGTGCGTCGTCTATATGTTTCAGCTTGAAGACGTAGTTCTGCACCGATGGATTGTCGGCCTACTCTCAGTCTTCCTTAGTTTCATTCTGCTAATGATAATTCTCAACAATCGCCCCTTCTTTGGCTCCGGGAGCCTCGATCCGGATTCCTTCGTCGACATACATTGGATCTTCAGCCAACCAACGTCGCCTGTAGGCAATCAGAAGCGGTTCTATCATGACTCAGAAACATGCCAAGGGTGGCGAGCAAGATGAGCGTCTGCGAGAACCTCATTCGTCAACGGCACCGCTCTCATCGCCAAGGCGCCTGCGCGACTATCCGGGGGGCCTCCCAACTGAACCTCCCTATATGTACTCGACTACGAGCTCCAGGTTTTCTCGTATTCCCCGGACCTGCCAATCGATTTGAACGGTCGTTTCGGTCTCGTCCCTTCCCTTTCACGGTCAATATCTTCGACAGAAGCCTTGATGCTGAAAACCGAAAAGCCCGGCTCGAGGCGATCGTATAGCCATCACGCGCGTCAAGGCTCCTGTTAAACGCTGGCTCTGTTCAATGCCCAGCGACGAGTAGCTTGGACCTCTGATTTGAAACTGGGCGCACCTTCGCCCATACTGCCTAAATCGGTCGCGCAACCGTCAGCAGGCAAGTAGCCGAGGGCAGCGTCCCTCCGACGCAGGAGCGCATTGGGTTTCTCAAGGGGGCAGCATGCCACCAGAGGAGAAAGGGGACACGAGCACGGCCGTGCCCGCTGCGGCGACGCTCGTGCTGTGCCTGGCGGGGGGGCCGCTTCCTGAGGCCGCACTCGGCGAAATCCGGCGCGCGGCCGAGACCTCGGGCTTGCCGTACCGACTCGTCGCATCGGAGTGGCGCGCAGCCCATCGCGAGCCGCCTCGCGGAGCCGGCACGCCGTGGCACGTGCTCGTCACCGCCAAGCCGATGCGCGGTACCGACCTGGCGGAACTCTCCGCGTTCGATGATGTGGTCTCCCTCGCGTCCGACTGCTGGCACGACGATCTCGCGTTCTCACTCGCGTGGGTGGGCCGTGTTTCGCAGCTCGCGCAACGCATACAGGACGAGGGCATCATCGGGATCAGCGAGCCCGTGGTCGAACTGCGCAAGCAGATGGCGCATGCCATCCTCGATCGCGACGCCAGCGTCCTGGTTGTCGGCGAAACCGGCACGGGCAAGCGGGTGGTGGCCGAGGCGCTGCATCACGCCGACGACGCGCGCGCCGGCCACCCGTTCCACTGTCTCGACGCAGGTGCCGTCGTTCCGGGCCTGTTCGGGAGCGAGCTGTTCGGGCACGTTCGCGGCTCCTTCACCGGGGCAACGGAATCGCGGCCGGGAGCGATCCGCACGGCGGGCGAAGGCACGCTGCTGCTCGACGAGGTGGGGGAGCTGCCGACAAGCTTGCAGGCGAGCCTGTTGTCGGTGCTTCAGCAACGGAGTTACCGCGCCGTCGGATCCGATCACGAACACCTGTTGAAGTGCCGGATCGTCAGCGCGACGAATCGCGATCTCCAGCAACGCGTCGCCGCCTGCGAATTCCGCGAGGACCTGAAGCATCGGCTCTCCCAGATCGTCTTGCGTGTGCCGCCATTGCGCGAGCGGCGCGAGGACCTGCCGATGCTCGCCAATGCGCTGATTCGGCGCTACCGAAGCGTCCATCCGCCCCAGTGCGCGGTCGAAGTGCTCGAGTATCTGCAAGGCCTCAGCCTGCGAGGCAACGTGCGCGAGCTCGAGGCGATGCTGCGCTATGCGACGGTTCGCGCTAGTGACGCCCCGACGCTGCGCTTGACGCACCTGCCCCGTCCGCGCGCGATGGAGGCAGCTCCTGAAAGCAACGAGGACGTCGAGCCTCTGGAACAGTCCCTGGCCGTGCTGCGAAAGACGCTGGTGTCCCGTGCGCTGCAGCACGCGGCTCGGGACCTGCCCGCGGCAGATCGCACCGTGCAGATCGCCTGGGCTGCGGAGCGACTGCAAATCAGCGCCCGCTCGGTCTATAACTATCTCAACGGCGAGGCTCGCAGGAGCTGACCGGCATGCAGTGGCGTGCAGCCGGTTTGCACGTCCTTGCACGCCGAAGGGTTCGCGGGCAGATCGGATTACAGCAAGTGCTTGATTTCATTGGTCGCAACGCTCGATGCTGGCGTTGCCGCTCTTGGCATGGCGGTTGCGTTGTACGGCAACGGCGAATCCTCGCCCTGACCAAAGAGGCGCGTATGACACACCCGCAGCTCGAATTGGAAGCCTTGCTAAATGCCGGTGAGCTCGAGTCCGACGAATCGGACATGGAAACCGGAGACGAGGAAGAACTCGCCGCGCTCGGCGAACTCGAAGGCGACGAGAACGTACCGGCCGACGAGAACTTCCAGTCCGGCGAGGCGCTGGACGACGAGGAGGTCTACGGGTACGGCTCGGGGGACGCACTGGCGTACGAGCTGATGACCGTGAGCGACGACGCGGAGATGGAGGAGTTCTTGGGCAAGCTCATGAGCTCGGTGACGCGGAAGTTCAAGAAAATGCGTCGCGCGGTCCTTCCCAGGCTCCTGCCGATCCTGAGAGGGCCGGCGGGCGATCTGCTCAAGAGAGCGATGCCCCTTCTGGGCAGCGCGCTGGGCAGCGCCGTGCCCGGCGCCGGGACTCTCCTGGGCGGAATGGCCGGCCGACGCCTCGGGCAACTGCTTGGGGGCCAGATGGAGGACGCTTCGGACGACGAGGCTAGGGTGGACCTCTCCCGCAAGTTGGTGAGCACGGTCACCGACGCCGTCGACCGGGCCGTGCAGGACCCGAGGTCCGGCGCGGAACCGGTGTCCGCTGCGCGCGACGCGTTCGTCGGAGCCATGCAGGACAACCTGCCGGCCGGCGTGCGCCGCGCACTGGCTCGCAGGAAGCATTCCGGGGCGGAAGCGCAGAGCGGCCGGTGGGTGAGGCGCGGCCGCAAGATCATCGTGCTGGGCCTTTGATTTGTCCAATCTCACGCGCGCATGGATACACGAGCGCATCGTGGACCTCGAATCCCGCCTGGATGCAGTACGCTGGCCGTCCGCCACACTGCCGTGCGTCGGGGCAGGCAGTGCATCGCGGCACGCGCTTGCGGCGCTGGAAGCCGGCGCGCGCGACGTCGTGGCGCGACTGCTGGGCGCTGCGCGCGATCTGCGGACCGCACTGCGCGCGCCGGAAGCACCGCTGGCCATCCTGGAGCGCCGCATCGTGTCCCTGCAATTGCAGGCCGACGCCCTCTTCAAAACGATCGACCTCTACACGGATGCCATCGCCACGCGCGCCGATGCCCGTGTCGCGATGTTGCTGGCGGGGACGGACGTGCTGATCGCCGACGCCCTGAAGCGGCCGGTGCCGGGCTATGCCGCACCCATTGCCGTGTCGTACCTGGACTCGGGCTCACGGGGCGGCGCGATCAATCGCGCGCGCACACGCTTGCCCGGGGGCATCGTCCTGCCGATCGCGCTGGTACGTGTCAGTCCCGAGTCCTTGCCGGCGCGCCTGAGCTCCTCGCTGCACGAAGTGGGCCATCAACTCTCCGCGGACCTGAACCTGCTCGAAGAGGCGCGCGACGTGATCGAAGCAGCCGCCCTGCGGGCCCTGGGGCAGAGGCCCTCGGCCCGCCTGTGGGGCACCTGGGCGCTCGAACTGATGGCCGACTGCTGGAACATCGGGCTCAGCGGGGGAGCCCCCGGAGTCGACGGACTGCAACGCCTCCTGAGCCTTCCGCAGGCATGGCTGTTCCACATCATCAGGAACGATCCGCATCCGCCGGGACACATCCGGAACCGATTCGCTCTGGCCCTGGCCCAATGCTGGCATCCGCACCCCGTGCTGCGCGTGCTCGCGGCGCGCACGCGCGTCGCGCCTCCCGCATCCACCGGTGTCGGCGAGCGGTCCGTGCCCTACCTGGATGGCGCGACGACGGACGTGGCTCGCGCCCTCGCGACCCACCGCTTTGCAGGCTTGCATCGTCGTTCGCTGGCCGATGCCTGCGAGGTCGAAGCGCTGGCGCCGCGGTTCGCGCTCGATCTTCTGCGCAATGCGGACCGGGTGTCGCTCGCGGCGCAGCGGCCCCTGCTGGGCTTGGCGGCTCTGAGCTTCGGCCGGCTCACCGGGGCCATCGAGGTGCGGCGCTTCCATCGCGACGTCGCCGACTGGCTCACCGGCCTGGCTGAAAGGCACTACGCGGGCCCATCTTCCCTGGAGGTAATAGATCATGTCTGATTTCCGTGCTTTCTTACGCGCCGGCATCGCCCAGGCACCCCGGAAGCTCCAGGAGTGGTGGGGCTCGGATCCGGATTCCTTGCCCAAGGCCCGGTCCATCATCGGCACGCGGCCGCTGTCGCAGGTGGACGCCGCCCTGGAGCCGCTGGGGAAGTCGCCCAGGGCGGGCGCATCCAGTTTCGACCGGCGCGCGGCAGCTTCGATCCTCGATCTCCTGCACGAGACCGGCGACCAGTTGAGCGGCTTCGCGCTCGACTACGCCAATGCTGCGTTCTCGAACGCGCCGGCGGCTTCCCTCGCAGCAACAATCAACGAGCGCGCCGATTTCCGCGCGGTGCTGCAGGGGGTGCAGCACGAAACGAGGAAGGCTCGGGGGTCGACGAGCGACCCGGTGCAGGATCTCGTGAAAGCCATCCGCGACATCATCGACGATCCCTCCAAGTCCTCGCTTCCCGAAGCGCAACGCGTGCCTCCCGAGGCGGCGAAGAAGAACGGCTTACTGCGAGCCCTTCACAAGCAGCTGGATTTCTACAGCACCCGAGACGACGTGATTGAGCTGATCGACAAGCTCGCGCACGATACCTACGTGTTCGAGCACATGGTGCGGATCGCGGTGGAGGGGCTGGTCAACAACCTCGGCCCCGCAACTGCAATCGTGCCCAAGACAGCGGACACGGCTGACTGGGACGCACTGGGCACGCTGCTGCGCGAATCCGTCACGCGAGCTCGGTCCACCGGTGCCGATCCGCTCCTTCAGTTCGGCTCGTTGATCTACGTGTACTGGCTTGACGAGGCGGGCTTGTTCTGGGCGGCCGAGCGGCTGACGGACCGGCTGCAGAACGGCGTCGTGCCGACGACTGCGCCTCTGGCCGGCGTGCGGGTGTCGCAGCTGTCTCTTGCCAGCCGCGCGATGGCGCAGTTCGCCCGGATCTGGCGGCAAGGGCAACTGGCACCTGTAGGCGAGCGCGCGGCGCAATACGCCGCCCTGTACGGGTACTCGCTGCACATCGCCGGCCGAGCGGCCCCGATGCTCAATGTGGACGTCATGAAGGATTTCCCGAATGCGTTCAACCAGGCCCTGCGGGGCGCCCTGCGCTTCTACAAGGAAACTCGCAACCTGATGATCGTCGCGGACGTCACGGCAGCGCGCCAGGCCTTTGAGGGACTGGCGCGGGTACTCGATCAGGGCAACGAGAACCTGCGGATGGTCAAGCCAATGGAGTTCCGCGTGCAGGCCGAGTACGTCAAGCTGTTGCTGGGCGGCTCCACGACGCTTCCGTTCCTGACCTTGTACGACGAATGGCGGGCGGCGCTGACCCCGCGACCCGGGGTGGCGGATTCGATGCAGCCCTGGCAGGTGATCCTCGATGCGGTGTCGGATCGCTACCGCCTGCGTTCCGTCTCGAGCGCGGAGTATCACACGCTCGCGGAGAACGGCGAGGCGATCCTGGTGGCCACTCGGCTCCTGCAACTCACTCCCGGCGGGCTGGCGGCGGTGGGCGACAACGCCCTCAAGGCGTTCCTTCTCCTGCTTGAGGATGCCATCCAGAAATATGCCGGCTCGCTCGGGGCGGTCACCGGCCTCGACCTGCGCAGTGACAACGTCAGCGCGGCCGAACTCGCCGCGCCGCCTTCGAAGCTGCTGGCCGGCCGCTATGCGCCGCCGGCGGTTTCGCCGCTGCGCGATGAATGGCCACGCCCTTTGGTGACTGCCAAGAGCTGAAGAGAACCTGGGCCGGAGGACAGCACATGAACGCGCAGCTGCACGAACGGGCTTCGGGCGGGCAAGGCTTTGCTCCGGGCGCCATCGAGGTCCCGGGCGGTGGCCGCATCACGAACAAGAGGGACCCATCCCCACATGAACTCGTCCATCTCACCGGCTACGGCAAGCGGAAAGTGCCGCTGCATCGCGCCGCTGCAGCGGCATTGCAGGCGATGATCGCGGCAGCGCGCGCGGCCGGCATCGCCGCCCCGCTGCTGCAGCCCATTTCCGGCTACCGGTCTACTGCGCGCCAGCGTGGCCTGTTCGCCGCTGCCGTCAGGCGCTACGGCAGCGAGCAGGCAGCGCGCAAATGGGTCGCGAAGCCCGGCGGCAGCGCGCACCACAGTGGCCGGGCCGTCGATGTGTACCTGGGTCATCGAATCTCCAGCGGCAATGCGATGAACATGCGCAAGACGCCGGCGTGGCGCTGGTTGCGCCAGAACGCGGTGCGCTTCGGCTTTTATCCGTACGAGGCCGAACCATGGCACTGGGAATACAACCCGCCGGCGATCAGCATCGCTTCCGCCGAAATGGAGGAAGCGCCTGCACGCGCGCCGGCGGCGGGAGTATCGCGGCTGCTCCCTCTCTCCTGGGGAGCGCGTTGGCCTTCGAGCGCCGGCCTTTATGTGCCGAGGGCGGCGAAGGACGCCAACGCGCTGGACCTCGTGGTTTACTTCCACGGCCATATCATTTCCGCGTGTAGGACGGATCCAGCGTCTTTCCTGAAAGACGGGATGGCCTATTACTGGGGCACGCCGTACTTCCGCTGCCTGCGTAACGAGGTGGAGAAGAGCGGTCGTGCGCTCGTCCTCGTCGCGCCCACGCTGGCGCCGATTTTCGGTCGGCGGGACAGCGGCAACGCCGTGATGGGCAACTTCCAAGACGCAGGCCAGCTGGATCGGCTGGTCGATGCGGCGATGGACGACCTGCGGAACAGCGGCGCCATCATCCGAAGCGCGCGTGTGGCGCGCATCGTGCTGGCCGGCCACTCGGCTGGCGGAAAGCCGATGCAAGCGATCCTTGGCGCCTCCAATCGCGTCGGCTCGCTGGTTCAGCAATGCTGGGGCTTCGAGTGCCTGTATTTCGGCACCGCCGGGTGGCGCAAGTGGCTGCTCGAGGACGCGACGCGCCGCTTCATACATTTCCGCCGTGACGCCACCATGCAGTCGGCCGCGCACGCTCTCTCCTACATGCGCAACTTCGCCGATCGGCGGGGTGGCAAGAGCCATTGCCGGATTGTCGAACAGTTCTGGGGGGAGGCCGTGCGCGGTCTGGACCGCAGCGCGCCGCGCGCAGGCGGCGCGGAGCAAGAAGCGTTCTTCCCGCAGTGGCCTGACCTGGCCAAGCTCAAAGGGTTGATGGACGGCACAGAGTATGTCCCGATGACCGGGGCTCCAGCGTCCAAGGCCGGCATGCAGAGCAAGGTGGAGGTGCTCGGCTACAAGGACCACGACGCGACGTTCGCACCCGGAACGTTGCTGCACCGACGAGTAAGCGAAGTGGCAAGGGCCACCGGCATGGATCCCGGCTTCTTGGCGGCGAACCTCGTGGCCGAGAGTGGACGATCCACCTGGTCGAAAACGTCCGGTGTTGTGGCCTCGGAGGTGCTTGGACTGGACGACTGGTTCGATCCCGCCACGGCAAGATACATCAAGGCGGCAATCGCCGCGGCGCCGGCTCTCGGCTTTCGATACTCCGACATCCGCGCGACGGGGGAGTCATGGGACACCTCGACCGAGAAGGCCGGTGGCGCCAGCAAGCCCAGAGGCGTACTCGATGCGACCAAGGCAGTGGCCGCTCTGGCCATGTACATGAAAGGGCAGGAACTGATGATGCAGCGGATCATCGAGAACAACAGGAAGGAGCACCCATACCTGTTGAACAGCATCTACGACCTGCCTCCGGAGAAGCGTTTCACGCTGCAGCGATACATGTTCAACGCCGGCATCGGCAGCGCCTTCAAGTTCTTCAAGGAACTGAGTCGTGGCGCCGACATCCCGCGAGCCGGCGGCATCACGCGGGACCCGAAGAATCCCCGACGTACGGCTGTCCTGCACATGGCGCGCGCCATTCACCTGGGCCAGGCAGTCTTCGGCAAACCGCCACTCGCCTACCGGGCGCTGGCGGACCCGTAGCGGTACGGGAATGCGCGCCACGGTGTGAGGCACTATCGAGATCTGCCAACCTCGAAATATCACACAGACCGACTGGTAATCCACGAACCGCCTCGATTGCATATTGTTCAAGAAGCGTAATCGCCTCGTGGGTGCGGATTCAACCGGTCGATGCAACACACTGAAAACTGCCGTAGGCAGAAGGATGTTGCAGATGAAGTATCGAACGCGGACCTACTACACGGACAGCCAGAAGGCCCTGATGTGGGAGCGCTGGAAAGCAGGCGACAGCCTTCAACAGATAGCCCAGCTGTTCGATCGATCGCATTCGTCGGTCGAAGGGATTCTGTCCCGAACAGGCGGAATACCACCGCCAAAGCGGTGCCGGCCCCCTTGGCACTTTCCTTGGCCGAGCGCGAGGAGATCTCACGTGCCGTCGTGGCCGGCTTCTCAATTCGAGCGATCGCCAGCATCCTCGGGCGAGCGCCATCGACTGTTAGTCGGGAGATCAAGCGCAACGGTGGTCGCGAGGGCTACCGGGCTGCTCAGGCCGACCAGGCGGCGTGGGACCGCGGCCACCGTCCCAAGAGATGCAAACTGGCAAGGAACAGAGTCTTGGCGCGCATCGTGGCTGCCAAGCTCCAATCGCTGTGGGCGCCCGAGCAGATCGCGGGGTGGCTCAGGCATAGTTATCCTGGCGACGAGGAGTTCCAGGTGTCACACGAGACCATCTATCGCAGCCTCTTCATCCAAGCTCGAGGCGCATTGAAGAAGGAACTGCTGCAGCACTTGCGGCGCACTCGGGTCATGCGCCGTTCGCGCCGGAAGAATTCTCGACACGGTGTCCATCAGCGAGCGCCCGGCCACGGTGGAAGATCGGGCAGTGCCAGGTCATTGGGAAGGCGACCTGCTGTTCGGAGGCACGAGCAGTCAGATTGCCACCCTGGTCGAGCGTCAAACACGCTACGTGATGCTGGTGAAACTCGGGGGCACCGACACCGCGACCGTCGTCAATGCGCTGATCAAGAACGCTCGCAAGCTGCCGCAGGAACTGTACAAGTCGCTGACCTGGGATCGAGGCAAGGAGATGGCGGCTCACAAGCGCTTCACGCTGGCGACCGACATCCAGGTCTACTTCTGCGACCCGCACAATCCTTGGCAGCGCGGTACCAACGAGAACACGAACGGCTTGCTCAGGCAGTACTTCCCTAAAGGGATCGATCTCTCGAGCCATTCACAGGCCAAGCTGAATGCCGTTGCAAGACAATTGAACGAGCGACCGAGGAAGACCCTCAACTTCCGCACACCGGCTGAGATGTTCAGCCAAATCGTTGCATCGACCGGTTGAATCCGCAAGTGCGATGCTGCCGTTCGCCGCTGCGTTTCAAGCTCACCATTCTGGCCAGAACCTGTCTTCGGCCATCGTGCTACAAAGCGGAGGGTCGCGACCCGTTCCGGCCGTTGGTGCCGCGCGAGAGCAGCCTCTAAAGCGGCGCGATTCGTCACGGCGTTAGGCAGGCAAATTGGGGAACGTTATGAGTGCCGGCAGTCAGCCTTTCTTCACACTCGCCGTATCAGGCTCTGTTCGCCGTTGCGGCATTTGTCCTCTTGGCCGCATTGCCCGTAGCGGTTTGTGCGCAATCGGAGCTCACGACTGCAAAACTGATCTCACAGGTCCAAGAACTCTACTCCGCGGGGCGCTATCAGGAGGCGATCCCGTTTGCGCAACGACTCCTCACGATTCAAGAGAAGGCGCTAGGCGCCGAGCATCCGGACACGGTGAAGAGCCTCAACAATCTCGCCGTGCTCTATCAGAAAACAGGCGACTTATCGCGCGCGGAGTGGCTCTTCAGTCGCGTGCTCGCGATTCGCGAGAAGACGCTCGGCCCTAACCATCCGGGTATCGCAGCCGTGCGTGCGAATCTCGCGAGCGTTTACTACGCGACAGGCGACGACTACGCGCGTGCAGAGCCGCTCTTGCAGCGCTCGCTCGCGATTCAGAGAAGGCGTTAGGCCCCGAGCATCCGGACACGGCGGCGGCCCTCAACAATCTCGCTGCACTCTATATGGTAAAGGGCGCCTACGCGCGTGCGGAGAAGTACTTGGAGCGCTCGCTCGCGATCTCCGAGAAGACTCTCGGCCCCGGGCGTGCGGATGCCGCAACATTGAATCTCGCAAGCGTTTACTACACGACAGGCGAATACGCTAAAGCGGCGCAGCTTTATGAGAGAGCTTGCAAATCACGTAAGGGTGCTAGGAGAAGTACATCCGGATACTCCAAAGGTACAGCCACACGCTTCAGGTTATCTGTGATGCGTTGGAGGGGCGTGAGCGGCTCCTTCTTGGCCTTTGGAATTGCATCGACTTTGGGAGCGGGAGGTTGCGTGACCATTTCAATTCCTTTAATTTCTCCCTAAAAACCGCTTAACGAGTATTGTAATATTAATCTAGATGGGTTTGCGCGTGTTAAGCGTTACATGCCTTGGCATCACAAGTTCAATCTAACCTACTTCGCGAGTACTGGAAGCAGAATCGCGCCTAAAACCAAATCGCAAACGCGCCAAAGCGATCTCGAGAACCCGTCTCCGCCGAGGACGTGATGGCCGGCGCGGTCGACGAGACTGTAATCAGTAAGGCGGGCGGACTGTGGTTACGTTCGGCCCTGCTGGCCGGTGCAGCACGTTATTTTATGCTCGTGCCCAAGCGGTATGCAGCGACGACGGTCTCGTGGGCAATGACCTGCTGACCCACTTGGGCTGGTCTGGCTGGGTCCCATCGCCAACCGCCGACACGGCTAAGTGCGTCAAAACATTGCATATCAAGCCGCCTGACGCTCCCCTTTACCCTTTGTCACAGCGCTACGCCCAAAAACATTCAAATATCTGGCGTCAGTCCGGACAAAACTAAGAAGGAGAACATGGATGATGAAAGCCTCCACGCTTTTCAATAGTCTTTGTCTGTTCACAGCGATATGGTGTATACAAGCGCATTCCGTGACTGTACAGACTCCTCAGGAGCAACAGTCTGAACGTGACGCAAGCATAAGACGAATTCGTATATACCCCTCAAAAGCCATCGTTGAACAGAATTCAAGCATTATTTTCTCGGCAGTAGGTTTGGATAGAAGTGGCCGGCACGTCGGTGGAGCGACGGTGATTTGGACTGCGCGCGACTCCTCTAACAAATTAACCCCAATTGGACCGGAAGGTCGTTTCACGCCGCGAAATCCGGGCGTTTTCCGAGTGACGGCAACCGATCGACGAGGCAAGCATCAGACTGTGGCCGTCACGGTAAAGGCACTTCAAACAGCCGGGATGGCGTTAAGCCCGCTAGCCCCAAACAACCAGCGTACCGCCGGTGAATCGGCGCCTCCTGCGCGCGCGCGCAATGAAGATTCTGGGACCGGTTGGGACGAAAGCAACATCGGCTCAGCATTTGGTCCAAAAAACCATCGTGGCAGAAGTCTTTCTTATTCCGCCTTTGTCGGGGTGCCCCGCGCCGTTTGGGAGGCAGCGGAGAATCTCGGCAGTGGCAATTTTACGCTTCCGATTCCAATTTTAGATCTTCGGGGACGTGGAATAGATGTCAATCTCACTCTTACGTATAACGCGCATATTTGGAATGTAGGCGACGTGGGCTTGATATATGATCCCGATTTTGGGTGGCCGGCCCCAGGCTGGTCTCTAGGGTTTGGCAAACTCGTCAGGATCGCAGAAGGGGCTACAACCAAATTGTATTTGTTGACCGATTCTGATGGGACCCGCCATATGTGCGGCGTCATCGGAACCGTGGAGAGGCCCGATGGTTCAAGAGTTCATCAAGTGCGTTGCGACGATGGTACGTTAATTAGTGGGACGGTCACAATTCCCAACCGCAACTGGGGAATTACTGATGCCCAGCTTAAATACCCCAACGGCACGGTGGTCGTCTATACCGCCTCCGGAAATCAGGGCTACGATAATGGAATTTACCCGACGCAAATTACTGATGTCAACGGCAATTATATCACCGTCGCCTATCGGGAAAACAAAGGTCCGAACATTGAAATTATAACGGACACGCTTGGGCGCAATACTAGTTTCACGTACGACGCAACAGACCATTTAACCGCAATAACGGGGCCGGACGGAAATAATCTCATTCGGATGCATTACAGAGACGTAAGGCTCTGGTGGAGTAACAGGCTATCCAGCGTAGTGAGCATAATTGACGCTCTCTACTACCCCGGCACGTCGACAGGATACTGGTTCGCAGACAAAGACTCTTATTCGGACGAGGGCGTCCTGCGTAAAGTGAGTCAGAGGCGCGGCATGACTTTCACTGGACCATCCAATGAGCAGGGGACGGTAGGCCCAGGTCTCGCGACACGTGAGGTTGTATACGGTTCCACACCGGGAAACATCGAGCTCGGCTTCAGAGAACCGGCGGAAACGTTTAGCTATAGAAGCATGAGCGAATGGTGGGAGGGCGGCGAGAACAGTTCGGCGGCGGTGACTCATTTTTCGGTCGGTCCTTGCGATCCTACTTTGCCAAACGATCCGTTAAATGAGATGTGTACGAAAACCACTTCTCCAGACAACTCCAAGATTCTTGCAATATCAAAAGAGGGACAAGTTATAAGCCTTACGAACTACGATGACCATGATTTGACAGTCGGAGTAACCAAATTTGCCTGGGAGCCGAGCATTGACGGGCCGCGTTTGAAACGTAGAGATTTGTTTGATGAAAAAAACCAAAAGAGGACCGTCGAGTATGGCTTCGGCGAGAAACACAATCAAATCACCGACGTCATTGAGTATGATTTTCTCGACTCAAACATAAGCGTACTTCGCCGAACCCACATTGATTACGAGTCTGATCCTCTTTACGAAAAGAATCACGTATTCAACCTCACTAAATCAGTGGAAAAGTATGACGGCAAAGCCAGCCCCACCCTGGTGTCGCGCGCAGAATATACATACGACAAGCAGTCTTTGGGACCAACGCCGGGAATTATCCAACACAGTGACAGGTATAACCCGGAAGCTAGAGTGTGGATTCCCGAAGTTTGCCATAGGGTATGCGATCCGACACGCCACCCACCTTGTCAAGATGAATGTGAGGCTGCCCACTGGGAAGGTCCATTTGATCCGGCCACAGATTACCGGGGCAATGTTACTCAAATCACCCGCTACGCCGATGCCGTTCATCGCGCTGGCGGGCTGACTCAGACCTTCCGATACGACATCGCTGGTAACCTTGTCGCAATTGTGGGGAGCAGTTGTTGCGATGAGATAAGTTACGCGTACGATCGCGCGACGCAATACGCCTTTCCGATAACCACTATTCGTGGAGGAAAAGATTTAGCTTCCGACAGGGTGACGACTTCCGCGACCTACTACTACTACACGAGCCTACCGCGTTCGATGACGGACGAAAACGGCGCACGCGTCAATCTCGACTATTCAGCGACAAGCTCGAGAATCGAGCACATGTATCAAAAGATGCCGGGATCGATTACTAATTTCGATGCCGAAATCCGTTATGAATATGACGATGCTGCGATGAGCATCACCGAAACGCGAGTTAGCGCTTCCGGAGCCGTCGGCTCTGCGGTGAGAACGCGTTTTAACGGACTAGGCATGGCGCGGGAGATCGGAATTAGGTCTGATAGCAGCGACGCCGAGAAATGGAACATCCAGACGTTTTCGTACGATTCAATTAAGCGGCCGTGGAAGCAAAGCAGGCCCTTCGCTTCCGATTTATCTCGACCGCGTGTCATGTTTGTTAGTGCACGCAATCCCTCGCTCGCTGTCAATGCGTGGGATGGCGCTCAGCCACACGGGTTGCTACAACTTCATGACCGGTGTGCGCCGGACAATCCCGATTGCACCTGGACCTACGACGTCAACCGAATGTTGGTTAGCACTCGAGACCCAGGTCTCGCGATCAACGCATACAACGGCGCACATAATCATGGAGAGATAAGGCTGGTCGATAACTGCACGCCAACCAATCCGGACTGCACTTGGACATATGAGAATGGAATGTTGCTGAGCGACCGCAACCGGCGCTTGGCGATTAAAGCGGCCGGCGGCGCACGCTACGGCGCTGCATTAATTTTAGCTGACGACTGTACCGCCGGGAATCCAGATTGTGGTTGGAGCGCTACAGAACAAGTGGTTGCAATCAGTGAGAAATCTTACGATACGCTTGGCCGCTTAGTTTCCCTAAAGACGCCCGACGGGAACAATGCAGTATTTAACCTTTACAACGAGAAGACTGAGCGCCCCAGCTCTGCGTCTTCCGAGCTTGGTCAAACGGTCCGTAGCATGGACACGTGGGGCAGGGAGCGCTGGATGCGCTATGACGCGTTAGGACGCGTCGCAGAGGTCGTCGAGCCCGTCGGCAGCGGAAACGGCTCGGTTTTCGAAGCTGGGAATATCGCTACTCGATATAGCTTTAATGCTTTCGATCAATTGGTAGAGGTGAAGCGCGGCAATCAAGCGACGCGCTTCTCGTACGATTCGCTGGGACGCACAATTGGTCAACGCCTACCGGAAAAAAATGCTACATTGAATGGGGCGGGAAAGTACGTCGGTGCCGGCGGAGTTTTTAGTGACTTTTTTATTTACGACGAACGCGGTAATCCTAGGGCTCGTACGGACGCCCGTGGCGTAAAAACAGTTTGGGATTATGGAAGCGATCCACTAAACAGGCTTCGCTCTGTGGCGTATGACATCGGAGATGCTGCCAACGCTTCGACCATTGCGCCAACGGCGCCTGTGACGTTCAGTTATATGGCTAGCGATGACAAGACTCGGCTTTGGAAAGCAGGATCTGGGAGTTACAGCATTGAGTACGGCTATGATAACCAAGGGCTCATCGGATACACGAAGTCTCTCTTTTCTGGATTCGAAAACTATCCCCTCATCGTTGAAACTGTCAATGATCCCCTTGGCCGGGTTCAGGCCGTCATCCACCCTGATCCTTATGCTGTCGGCCGAATGAAGCTGGCTATTGGGACAGAATATGACATTGCAAGCCGCACTCGCGCCTTGAAGATATTTCGTCTAGGCATTTTGACTCCCATCGTTGAGGCCTCTGCTATCTCGTATAATGCCGAGTCGCAAATGACTCGACTAAACGTTAATCCGGGAGTCAGCGGATTTGTTGAAAGCTACGAATTTTCGCTTCTAAACGGCTTATTGAGTCGTCAGCGAGTCCTGAGTGCAAGCGGGGCCTCGCCTCTGGATATTTCATATGGATATGTTCACCGCAACAAGCCCGGGGTAACGGGACGACTTGTGGACCTTGTTAACAATCTAAATAGTTCTGTCAACCGACAATATGAATATGACGCGTTAGGTCGGCTGGCAAAGGTAACCTTAGCGTCTGGCACTCAGGAATATGCATATGACTCAAACGGGAATCGGACGCGCTCAAAGGCGTTTGATATTTGTGTGCCGCTTCCGTGCAACGGGCCGGAGCGTCCGGAAAATCAAGATGGCCTCGATGGAATTACTTACGACGCAGGCACCAATCGTATAATCACCGCTGGATTTGCATACGACGACGAAGGCAATCTGGTCCGTTCACTTCGTCGAGATGGTGCCTTTCAGCGCTATATTTACGATGCCGCGGGTCGCTTGGTTGAAATAACAGACGACGGCGGTTCCGCTATCGAAAAGTTTACTTATGGAATTGGCAGGCAAAGAGTGGCGGCATCTTTTCGTCTATCTTCCGCAAGTGCGTGGCAATCCAAGGTTTATGTTTGGGACAATGGACATGTTATCGCTGAATATGAACCTGACGCCAGCACTGCGACAATGAAGTGGCAAAAGAGCTACCTCTATTTGGGGGAACGCCTGCTTGCAACTTCTTCGCCCGTCTTGTCGCGCTGGGAAAAGATTACTTACCATCAGCCGGACAGGCTTCTGGGTACGCGGCTCGTAACAGATGGCGCTGGAAATGTTGTTGAGGATCAAAATCCGTACTCGTATGGTACGGAGCCGGTTTTGAGCTCAGACAACACACGAAGGTTTGCTAGCTACGACAGGGGCCTTGGCAGCGGGCTTGATTATGCGGTGAATAGATTTTACAGCTCGCAGCAAGGTAGATTTATCCAAGTTGATCCGCTTGCAAAGGGAGCGTACCGTTTCGCAGATCCTCAAAGCCTAAACCTGTACGCGTATGTGCGGAACGATCCCATTAACGCTTCCGATCCTAACGGGCTGCTGTGTTACGAAGTTCAGAAGTCGAATTTTGAAGCCCATGTTAAAGACCCGGATACTGGCGCGGATCTTGGGCCGGGAGGTGGAACTTGGGTAGAGAGAGTTTGTTACCCTGACGCTTCTGGGCCTGCTGACCCTACGGGTGGCCCTAGTGGTCCTGGGGGTGGGGGAGGTGGTGGTGGAGGTGATGTGCCCGGCGGGCCGCAAGCTCAGCCATTTCCGGTAGCTGCCGTCCCGCCGGCGACACAGGTTTGCTCAACCGAAGCTTTTGAAAGCATTGGCTCGAACAATTTAGCTCCATGGGTCAGCGGAGGTTTGATTCCAGAAGGGGGGCAAACTATTACAGCAACTGATTCGGAAAAGATAGCTGCAGGCTTTGAGCGTGTTGCTCAATACGAAAGACTAAAGCGAAAATACCCGGGCTATAGCGCTGAGGATCGCTTAATTGTTAACAGTGCTTTGTCTGTAAATTTCTTTTTTAGATATTTGAACCAATTTAGTGGCGCATTTAGCCGGTCGGCCAATGTATATAGCTCGACCACGGGCTATGTCAGTTTTGATAGTGCTCCTTTTGGTTACATTTCGCTAACTCCGGTAAGGCCGCCCGGCGCGCCTAGGTGTCCCGAGTTCTTTTACAAAAAGTAGCATGGGCCTGGAATTCGGCGGCCACCGACCATTGCTTCTGAGAGGCATCGATCGCCGCACTGGATAACCTGCATTGGCGGCGTTTGAAGAGGGAATTGGACATACGATGCGGGTGCCGTTGAAGCTTGAGCCACTGCGCCGTTTCAATATTGAGCCATGGCTAGTCGGCTTCCAAGACAACGGTCGGGCAGCAGGCCACTCTCACCGCTTGCTCCTGTCAGACGCTAAAGCGGTCGCGTTGCCCGTCAACAATTTCGCTCAACGCCGAAGCGAAGGTCTTGGCAGATACGTTGAAGACGAGCAGGGTTGTCATCAACATATCGAGCAGTCAACTCGGACGAAATCACCATCGGCCATTCATTACATTGCAACCTGGCGAGAATTCAATTCATATCTTTCCCTGCTATTTGCTAACTATAAGAGGCTTAAAAAGCTCCGCGTCTTTAGGCCTTGCGAAGTAAAGGGCTAATAGAAAAAAGAAAAATCCAATCGCGGAACAATCCTAGGGCAGGGTTGCGGACATTTATCCCCACCTGGTTTCTAAAGTCCGCTTCTAAAGCAGTGCTCTCACTTTTTTCGCTGAGCTTTATTACCCGCAGATATAATAAGACGATTGAGCCGACTTGTAGTCTGGCCATAGCCGTGCGAGAGGCGCAGTTTCGCTCGTCGGGCTTAACTTGTGGCCTTGTAGGGGTTGAAGCGCTGTGGTCGGGCCGCCTTGTTGACGGTCGGCTTTCGCGGCGCACCCCTCAATTTCGGGGCATAGCTCAGGCTATGTCTGCTTGTCTAAGGCGCTAGGGACGGCGATGGGTTGAAACCGCCAGCTCGGTTCGCGCCGTTGAACGACCTGAGTCGGTCTTGACCCGCCGCACGATTGGCGCGACCCAAGGACCGTTCATGGCCGTGACTTCCTGTTCGTCAAGCTTGCCGATAGCAGTCCTCGGCCAACTGAGCGAGCACGCCGAAGGTCAGCTGACAGGCATGGCCGCGAACTGGTACTCGCGGCCAGGAGTCGACCTTCGCGACAGTCGGCTGCAGGCGAAGAGGCCGGCGGTCAAAGCGCCCCGCAGCCTCTCAGCGCACGACCTCGTCGGCACGCAGCAAGAGGCTTCTGGGAACCGCGACGCCGAGCGCCTGGGCGGTCTTCAAGTTGATCAGCAGTTCGAACCTATTCGGCTGCTGGACTGGGAGGTCGGCGGGCTTGGCGCCCTTGAAGATCCGGTCGACGTAGCCGGCGGCGCGGCGCGCCAGTGCAGCGATGTCCGCCCCATACGTCAGCAAGGCGCCACCGGCGTGGTGGTAGCGCTCCGTGCCAATGCACGGCAGGCGCGCCTGCGTCGCTGCGGCCACCAGCTCGCCGCTCGAGTAGACATGCCAGCCCGCCGGGAGCATGAACAACGCCTCGGTGCCCGTGCGGGCTAGTGGCGGGATGACAGCCACGATGTCCTCGACGCGGTTCAGCTCGACCCGCTGGATGCGGATGCCGAGCCGAGGCGCCACCACCTCGATCTGCGTCAGCTCCGTCTGGTGCGTGGCGATCAAGGGCATCCAGAGCACCGCGACCTCGCGGGCCTGCGGCAGCAACTCGCGCAGCAACTCGATCCTCTTGGCGTGCAACTCGTCGTCGACGGCCGACAGGCCGGTGAGGTTGCCCTCGGGGCGCGCCAACGACGAGACCAGGCCGCTCGTGACGGGATCGCTCACCCCCGAGAACACGATCGGAATCGTGCTCGTCGCTCGCTTCGCGGCCATCGCCGCGGCGGTGGTAACACACCAGAACAGGTCAACGCCGTCCGCCACCATTGCGACGGCATGCGCGTCGAAACCCTCCGGCTTGCCCCCGGTGTGCCGCCAGTCCATCACATAGTCGCGGCCCTCCTCGTAACCCTGGTCGCGCATGCCGGCGAAAAAGGCATCGAAGATAGGCACGACGCCGAGGCTTGGCCGCGGAAAAAACGAGATGTAGCCGATGCGCCGCGGGCGGTCGGCTGGCCAGACGCCAAGCGCGATGCCGGCTGCCGCACCGAGGACGATGAGCCGGCGTGCAAAGCCGTCCGGACGCGGATTCATGCGCCGAGACTACCTCCGATCCACCCTCAACGCAAAGCGGGTGCGGGGCGACGGAGCGCTCAGCTGGTCGGGGTGGTCTTCGCAGATCCAGCCGCGGCCTTGGCACAAGGGGCAGCTCGAACGCTAGGCCGCCGTCTCGGAGATGGGTGCTGGCTATGGTGTCGGCTTGCGGGCTGCCGGCAGTTAGCCCATTCGCCGGGCCCTTCCGGCAGGTTGCGCGTCCCAAGCGAGCTGACTATCAGGCTCCGCGCCAGAGAAGCGCTGCAGCGCCTTCTCGCGTGACAGACGCCTTATGGAATGGGAGCATAGGGCGCATGAAGGTCAAAGAGTGCCCGCTACCTTCGCCAATGACGCGGCCCTGAGCTGCTAACAACTAATGCTTCGTTGGCCTGCGTCCGCTTTGCGGAGTCGAACTAAGGTCGGCGTACGTCTGCTCCGGGCCCGGACTACCACTCTGGTTACGTGAAAAGCGGCCGCTTGATCCGGCTTCGGAACCGAGTTGGCAGTCGGTGAGGGGGTGCCGCTCAGGCGATGTCCGTGATGCCTTGGGACCGGTCGTAGATTCTGAGATGCTCGCGGCGCCTGAATGACCGCACTCGGCGCTACAGCGTGAGTTCGTCGGGCGGCAGGGAAGGACTGCAACCGCTGGAGCCTGTGTGGGAACGGCCGCCATGGCGGACACCCGCGCCAGTAGACGATCGCCGGCCATGGTGGTCGTCCAGTAGTACGGCGAGGCCGAGATGCTTACTTGAGGTGGAAGGGGCCGTTTACGGCATAAAAGGGTGGTCACCCACCCGCCAGCCTCACCGCCTTCATCGTTTTGGCGATACCCAAGATCGAGATGATGCGCTTGAGGTTGTAAGCGAGCACGCTGAGGCTGAACTCTGTACTCACGTTCTCGATGCCACGCGTCAGGAAGTGCGTCCAGCCCATCCAGAGTTTCAACGTGCCGAAGACGTGCTCGATGGTCTTCTTGCGCGTCAACATCGCATCCGGCTGGCGATCAAGGCGTCGCTGCATTGCCTCGAGAACGTCTTCATGCTCCCATCGTGAGATTCGTCTGTAGTCACTGGGTGTGCAGCGCGCCTTCATCGGACATTCAGGGCAGGCGCTGGTCCAGTATCGGCGCATCTGTAGGCCGCTCTCCTCGCGCGTGAACCTGTAGATCGCGCGCTGCCCAGCGGGGCACTGATATTCATCGTCGCGAGCGATGTACACGAAGTCCGCTTTGTCGAACCGGCCCTCTGCCTTGGCGTTGGAAGTCGTTGGCTTGGGGACGTACGCTGCGATTCCCGCATCGCTGCACGCCTTGATCTGCGCGCTGCTGAAGTACCCACGGTCTGCGATAGCCTTCAAGCGCGGCTTGCCCATGGCTTCGCGCGCCGCATGCGCCATCTTGCTGAGCTGGGCCCTGTCACTGCCCGTGTTCGTCACCTGATGGGCCACCACCAAGTGGTGCTTGCCGTCGACTGCCGCCTGCACGTTGTAGCCGACCATCGCCATGCCGGTATTGCTGTGTGTGGTCATTGCACGGGCATCGGGGTCGGTCAGCGAGACCTGGCCGTCAGGCGCCGCCCGAACTTGCTCGCGCATGCCGCGCAGCGCCTTCATCTTCTGCCGAAGATCGTGCACCTTGGCGCTCAGCCGCGCCGTCTTCTCAAGCCAGTCGCTCGGCCCAGTGCGATCGTTGGTGTCCAGCGCATCAAGGTACCGCTGGATGTTGGTCTCGATTTCCCGCTCCCGACGGGCGAGCTTGCCTTCGGTGTAGTTGCGCTCTCGACTGTTCACCGCCTTGAATTTACTGCCGTCGATTGCGACCACGGCTTGAGAGAACAGCTTCAGTTCGCGGCACAGCACGATGAAGCGCCGGCACACGTTGCGAATGCCCTTACCGCTGTCGCGCCTGAAGTCGGCGATGGTCTTGAAGTCAGGGGCAAGCCGGCCAGTCAGCCACATCAACTCCAGGTTGCGCTGACATTCACGCTCCAAGCGCCGGCTGGACTGGATACGGTTGAGGTAGCCGTAGATGTAGATCTTGAGCAGCACGGCCGGGTGATAGCCGGGCCGACCGGTGCAAGCGGGGAGAACACCCTCGAACCCGAGTTCCTGAAAGTCCAGTTCGTCGACGAAGGCATCGACCACTTGGACCGAGTTGTCCTCCGCGATGAAGTCCTCGAGGCACTCCGGCAGCAAGGTGACCTGAGTTCGGTCCTCTCCCTCGATGAATCGCTTCATGTGACCCCTCTTGACGAGTTGCCATAACTTAGGCGAGTTGCGTGAGTCCTTCAACCGTTTTCACACAGCCTCGCTGCACTTCGGATCGTCTACGGCCCGTAATGGGTGAGGGTTGACATTCGTGAGCCCTCGTATCCACGGTGCTGTTCGCTCCTGCATCACCTACGCCGCAAGCCGATGTTCATAGTACGGCCGCTCGCGATCATCGAGGAGGGCGTGCAGCTCTGCGGGACTCCTGCTCTGCGGCTGCAGCCACGCATCGACGTTCTCCGGTCTGATTGGCACGATGCATCGGTCGTGCCCGGCTGCGGCAATCTCAGGCGGCGGCTCGTCCGTGATCGCCGCAAAGGAGAGAAGATCGGGCTCACCGGCTTCGCTCCAATGTGAGCACAGGCAGGCCACCAGCATATCTTGCTGCGGCCGTGGCCTGAATTCGAGCACGACGTTCTTCCCATCGCGCTGGACGTTTTCGTAGAACGCGTTCACGGCCAAGATGCCGTGGAACTCACCGAAAGTTCCGCGCCAGAAGCTGCTGTCGAGGTTGTCCTTGCGCGCGTTGTAGGACCCCGGGAACTTGGTGTCATAGAACGCCGGCTTACCGGGCGGTCGGCATTGATAGCGCATCGGCTTGATCACGCGCTTACCGTCCTCCCAGATCATCACTGGCGCGTAGACGCCAGGGAAGATTCGCCAGTCGTCCGGTAGCAGCTCGGCGCGCTTCAGGAGCGTCTGGAGCCGCCGGACATCGACATCGATTTCGAGCACCAGCGTCGCGAAGAGGCGATGCAGTATGTCTACGAGAAGTACGGCAGGCACCGCGCCGCGCTCACCGCGGTGGCGATCACCTACCGGACCAAGTCGGCGCTGCGTGACGTGGGCAAGGCTATGGGGATCCCGCTCGACACGATCGAGCGATTGGCCAAGACCGCCTACGGCAACGATGAAAAATGGATCAGCGAGGCGTGCCTGATCGAGAACGGAATCGATCCCGCCGATCAGAAGGTGATTCACTGGCTCAAGATTGCGGACACGATCCGTGGCTTTCCACGGCATCTGAGCCAGCACCCCGGTGGATTTGTGATCGGGCGGGACAAGTTGAGTCGCCTGGTGCCGGTCGAAAACGCCGCGATGGAGAACCGATCCATCATCCAGTGGGACAAGGATGACCTGGATTCGACGGGTTTGATCAAGGTGGACGTTCTCGCCCTTGGCATGCTCACGGCAATCCATCGAGCCCTCGACCTCGCCGGCGAGAAGGCCGGCGGGCCGCCGATGCGTATGCAGGATGTCCCAGCGGAGGACCCGGCAATCTACGAAATGATTTGCAAGGCGGACACGGTGGGCGTCTTCCAGATCGAGAGCCGGGCGCAGATGAGCATGCTGCTCACGCATGCAGCCCAGACGCTTCTACGATCTCGTGATCCAGGTCGCGATCGTGCGGCCCGGGCCGATCCAGGGCGGCATGGTGCATCCGTACCTGCGCCGGCGAGCCGGCGAAGAGGCGATCGAATACCCGAGCGAAGAGATCCGCAAGGCGACGGAACGCACGCTCGGCGTGCCGCTGTTCCAGGAGCAGGTGATGCAGATCGCCATGGCCGCGGCCGACTTCACCGCCGGCGAAGCGGATCAACTGCGCCGAGCGATGGGCGCGTGGCGCAAGCGCGGTGGCCTGGAGGTGCACCAGCGCAAGCTCATCGAACGCATGCTGCGCAAGGGCTACACCGAGGAATTCGCACTCAGGATCGCGAAGCAGGTGGAGGGATTCGGTAGTTACGGCTTTCCGGAATCGCACGCGGCGAGCTTTGCTCTGCTCGTGTACGTGAGCTGCTGGCTCAAGCGCCATCATCCGGATGCGATGCTGGCGGCACTCCTAGACAGCCAGCCCATGGGCTTCTATGCGCCAGCGCTGCTGGTGCGCGATGCGAGAGAGCATGGCGTCGTTGTTCGGCCCGTGGATGTGATGGTCAGCCAATGGGAGTCGACACTGGAAGAGGCCGCCCAGGCTGAGGCATCGTCGCGCTGGGATGCCACCTATGAGCAGCCGCCACGCGCCGTGCGGCTGGGATTCTCGCGTATCAACGGAATGCGTGAGCAAGCGGCAAAGCGGATTGTGGCGGCGCGGGAGTCTGCTTCGTTTGCGAGCGTAGAGGACCTTGCGATGCGAGCGGAGCTCGACGCCCATGACCTCGGATGTCTGTCGGCTGCGGATGCCTTGCTCGGTTTGGCCGGGCGGCGACCCGATGCCGTTTGGGCGGCAAGAGGCGTTGAAACGCGTCCCACGAAGATGCTGCGCGAAGCGCGAACGCATGAGGACCCCATTGCGTTTGCGCAGCCCGAGGAGGGCACCGAGATCGCGGACGACTATGGAGCCCTCGGTTTGAGCTTGCGTCGACATCCGCTGGCATTGCTTCGGTCGCAGTTGGCCGACCTGGGGATTCAGACGTCAGAGCAACTTCGTTGTAAAGCCAAGGATCGACAAAAGGTTCGCGCCAGCGGAATCGTGACGCATCGGCAACGTCCAAGCACTGCGAAAGGCGTGATCTTCGCGACTCTCGAAGACGAGACCGGAACCGTGAACATCATCGTCTGGCCGCAGGTCGCCGAGAAGCAGCGCGCCGTGCTGCTGGGCGCGAAGCTGCTGAGCGTCGAAGGCACATGGCAGAGCGAGAAGGGCGTGCACTCGCTCGTAGCCATGAAACTGTGGATCACACAGAATTGCTTGGGCAACTGCGCGTGGCTAGCCGTGACTTCCGGTGAGTGTCATACGAGGCGGACGAGAACGGTGGTTTCAGAGCCTCGTGGGCGTTACTTTTTGATGTCTCTCGTTCGGGCTCGACGGTTCAAATCTCTGGCGTACCCCGCGGAGCATTCGGACCGTCTGCCGCAAGGATGGACGCGAGTCGGGGTTGGCACCCAGGCCTTTTGAGGCCGTTGACAAGGAGGCAATGATGACGAGGACTAGACATTTTCTGGATGGTTGCCCATCCTACCGACGCGTCTACGAGGATCGGATCACAGGGCGTCGGTGGGTCGACCGAGGGCATCGCCCACCAGGATGGATCGCGGGCCGGGATCGCTACGAGTTACTGGTTAAGGGGGGCGAGAGCGCGGCGGAAAGCAGATCGAATGAGAAAGACGTGAAGAGGACCTTGGCTCGACGCAAGCAAGCCCTGAAAACTGGCAAGCCTAAGAGCCTGTTTGACGTCCCTTGGGTCCAAGAGGGCAATGGCAAGACCAAACCTTGAGGGCCGGCCGCTTGGACCGTCGCGTATCGCCGACCGTATGGCGCCTACACCACGGATGTGCCAATGGGGTTGGTGAAGCCGATGAAACTGCTGATCCTTTCCGACCTTCATCTGGAGGTTTGCAGAAAGTTCGCGGCGCCGAAGTCGCACGACTTCGACGCCGTGATCCTGGCGGGCGATATAGACACGCCCGGTTGGAGAGGCATTCGTTGGGCAGCCCGAACCTTTGTGTCGGTGCCGGTCCTCTTCGTCGCCGGCAATCACGAATATTTCAGACAGCGGGCCGATCTTGCAGTTCACGCCATGCGGCAAACAGCGACTGAGCTGGGTGTCCATTTCATGGACAGAAGTACCTTGGTGGTCGGTGGCATCCGGTTTCTGGGCTGCACCCTTTGGACGGACTTCTGTTTGGCTATCAAGGGACACGAAGGCGAACGGGTTGCAGATCAACAAACGTGCCGACGCGAAGCCGAGGCGAACATGCCCGACTACCGCTTCGTGCGTGTGGCAGATTCCCGTGCGGTTCCCGGCTCGCGTCGGGAAGCGGTTGGAAGGCCGCTGGACACTGACGACACGTTGCGGTACCACCGGCGTGATGCGTCTTGGCTGAGCCAGGCATTGGCCGAGCCATTTGCGGGAACAACCGTCGTCGTGACCCATCATGCGCCCCATTGGAAATCTGTTTCCGGGCAGTTTCAGCAAGATCACTTGTCGGGCGCGTTTGCCAGCGATTTGCCCTCAAGTTTCTTTGAGGTACCTACTTTGTGGGTGCACGGGCACACCCACGCCAGTTTCGACTATTCCGTCGGCCAGTGCCGCGTGGTCTGCAATCCTCGGGGTTATGTGGTGGACGGTGCTGATCCTGGCAATCCCAATTTTCGACATGGCATGGTGATCGATGTGACCTGACGCGCGTCGTCTGCGTGTGGGCGCAGCGCCGCTTGAAGGGTTCAGGCGGGCGCGCTAAAGTGATGAAACGGGTGGACGGCAGAAGTGAAAAGGGGGGCTGGGGTACGCTACGGAGGACGCTGTATTTTCGTCTTGCATGGGCTGCGTCGCCGTAGGAGTTGAATTTCCTTGGCAGGCCCTTGGTTTCCGAATCACTGTCCTTCCGCCAACGACTCCCTGTCGTTCCGCAAAGGCACCTGCGGCTGGCAAACGCCGTGGTCCGACCAAATGCATTCGACTCCCTCCGGTTCCGCCAGGATTGGCCTCCATATCGCCTCGCGGTGATCGAAAGGCCCAAAAAAGCCCCGCCAGCCGGGGCTTTTTTTGCGTCTGACTCCCTGGTCCGAGCCGCCTTCCTGCCTGGACTGCTGCATCCCGGCTTCAATACGCCGTTTGGAGGGGAATGCCGTGGGAGACAGATGCCGATGGGGCGTTGCCTATGTCACGACCAGCCCCTTGAGGGCCGGATCCGAGGACGGTGTCTTGAACTTCATGTCCTTCAGCGTCTTGACGAGCAGCTGGGCAATCATCAGGTTGCGGTGGCGCTTGCTGTCCGCTGGCACGACGTACCAAGGCGCATAGGGGGTCGACGTGGCCGTGAGCGCGTTTTCGTAGGCTTGCTGATAGCCGTCCCACTTCTTGCGCACGGCGAGGTCGTCCATGGAAAACTTCCAGTGCTTGCCGGGATCGTCGACACGAGCCTGCAGGCGCGAGCGCTGCTCATCCTTGCTGATGTGCAGCATGCACTTGACGACGACGGTGCCTGTCTCGGTCAGTAGCCGCTCGAAGTCGTTGATCTGCGCATAGCGGCGCCGCGTCTCGGCCTTGTCGACCCAGCCCTCGACGACGGGCACCAGCACGTCTTCGTAGTGGCTCCGGTTCCACACCATGATGTCGCCGGAACGTGGCACCACGGCGTGGCAGCGCCACAGGAAGTCGTGCGCACGCTCCTCGTCGCTCGGTGCCTTGAAAGCCGTCACGCGGACACCAAGAGGCGATGTGCGTGAGAACACCCATCGGATCGTGCCGTCCTTGCCGCTGGTGTCCAGGCCCTGCAGCACCAGCAGCAGCTTGCGCCGCCCCTCGGCATGCAGGAGGTTCTGCAACTCGTCGAGTTCGGTCGCCAACTCATCGAGTTCTTCGCGCTGTTCGGTTTCGTCGCCCCGCAGAAAGGGCGAAGCCGCGGGATCGACTTTCGATAGCTGGAATTTGCTGCCGACAAGGAATTTCTTGAAGCTGGCCATGAGGAGGGGGCTCCTGCGCAAATCCGCAGCGTACGCGATTGCGGCCCGCCTTCGCCGTGCCTACTCGTCGTCGCGATCCAGCGAGGCGCTCCAGCGGTTGTCCCAGCCGCCTCGGCGGGCGTCATCGAGGTCGCGCCGGTCGCGCTTCGTGGGGCGCCCCTGTTCGATGCTGAGGGCCGGCTCGCTGCCGACCCGCCGCTGTTCGCGCGCCGCGGCCTGCGCGGCCAGGCTCTCCGGAGTTTCCTCGTAGAGCTGCTGCGCCACGGGCGCCGGGCCGCGCTGGCCGCTGATGCCACGCACGAGCACGGTGCGCGTGATGGCGCCAAGCCGCATCGTGACCGAGTCTCCCACCTTGACTTCGCGCGAGGCCTTGGCGGTGTCGCCATTGACTTGCACGCGGTGCTTGCCGATTTCGTCGGCGGCGAGCGAGCGCGTCTTGAAGAAGCGCGCGGCCCAGAGCCATTTGTCGATGCGAAGACGATCCATGTTCATCGATTGTCGCGCGCGAGCGGCAGGCTGACTACGGCATCCAGCCCGACAACCTGTCCGCCGGATTCCCTGTTGTCGAGAGCGATGCTTCCGCCCAGGGCAAGCACGATCTCGTGGCAGATGGCGAGGCCCAATCCAGAGCCGCTTGCGACGTCGCCGGCCGCGAAGGGGGCGAACAGCCGTTGCCGCAGTTCGTCGGAGATGCCGCGGCCCTCGTCGCTGACCGTGAGCATCGCTGCGTCACCGTCGGCTTGCACTCGTACCACCAGTGTCGCGCCGCGAGGACTGTGTTTGATGGCGTTGTGCAGAAGATTGCGAGTGAGTTCCTGAAGCATCCAGCGGTGCGCGCGTACCTGCACCGGCGTCGGGGCGGTGGAAAGCTCGAAGTCCAGCGCCTTGTCCGCGACGAGCGGCGAGAGGTCGAGCGCGATGCCGCGCACCGTCTCGCCGAGGTCCAGCGCCACGGATTCGGGCTGCTGGCGCAATTGCTCCACCTTGGCGAGCGACAGCATCTGGTTCGCCAGCGCGGTCGCGCGGTCGACCGTCTCGCTGATTTCACCGAAGGCCTGTGCGGCCGGCACGTCGCCGCGGCGCGCGGATTGCACTTGCGCCTTGAGCACGGCGAGCGGCGTGCGCAGCTGATGCGCGCTGTCCCGCACGAAGCGCTTCTGGTGGTCCAGCAGCCGGCGCAGGCGGCCCATCACCTGGGTCGTGGCATCGATCAAGGGCAGGAGTTCGCGAGGGGCTTCGGGTGCCTCGATGGGTGAGAGATCGTCGGCGGCGCGCGCTGCGATCGCTTCGCCGAGCTCGCGCACCGGTCGGGTCGCGCGCTGCACCACGAGCACCGTCACGCCGGCGATCACGGCAAGCAGCACGAGCTGCCGCCACAGCGTGTCGATGAGCAGCTTGCGTGCGAGGGTCTCGCGCAACTCAAGCGTCTCCGCGACCTGCACGACGGCCATGCCGCGCCCGCGCGCGCTGGCGACCGGCTGCAGCAGAACGGCCACGCGAACCGGCCTGTTGCGAAATTCGGCATCGTAGAAATCCACCAGAGCGGCGTAGGGCGGCCGATCCGGAAGCTTTCCTCGCCAGAAGGGCAGTTCGGCAAAGCCGGAGATCATCGCGCCGTCCTGCGCAGACACGCGGTAGTACATGCGGCTCTGGTTGTCGGCCTCGAAGGCCTCGAGCGCGGAGTAGGGCACCATGGCGCGCAGCGAAGCCGCTTCGTCGTAGCCCTCCACGTCGAGCTGCTCGCCGATGGTCTTCGCCGAAGCGAGCAGCGTCCGATCGTAGGCGGTGGTCGCGGCCGCGAGACTCTGCCGATAGAGGCTCACGCTGTTGATGACGATGAACACCGCGACCGGCGCGAGGATGCCGAGCAGCAACCTCGCGCGCAGCGACGAGATGCGCCTCATGTTTCTTCGCGCAGGAGGTAGCCCAGGCCGCGCAGGGTCATCAGCGTGGCGCCGGTGCCCGCCAGCTTCTTTCGGAGCCGGTAGACGACCACTTCGACCGCTTCGTACTGGACGTCCATCTCGCTCGGAAACACGAGCTCGAACAGGCGTTCCTTCGATACGGCGTGACCGGGCTTGACCATCAGCGCCTTCAGCAGCGCCAACTCCCGCGGTGTGAGTTCGAGCACGTCGGCGCGGTGATAAATGGCTCCGCTGTCGGGTTCGTAGCGAAGGCCGCCGACCTGCTGCGGCCGCGCCGGCGAGTCGGGACCCGCGTTCTGGTGGCGCCGGTTCAGCGCCCGAATGCGGGCCTCGAGTTCATCGAGATCGAAGGGCTTGGGCAGGTAGTCATCCGCACCTGCATTGAGCCCCACGATGCGATCACCCACTGTGCCGCGTGCAGTCAGAAGCAGCACCGGCGTGCGCAGCCCGGCGGCGCGCGCCTGGGCCAGCACCTGCAGGCCGTCGAGATGGGGGAGGCTGAGATCCAGGGCCACCACATCGGGTTCCAGCTCGCGCCATTGGTCGAGCGCCAGGGCGCCGTCGCCGCAGACGCGTACGTCGATCTGGCGGCGGCCGAGCGTGCGCTGCAGGGTGGTTTGCATCGACGGATCGTCTTCGATAAGCAGCAACTTCATCCCGCGATTTTCGGTGTTTACCCCAGTACGCTGGACAGCCAACTGACAGCGGGGCGGCGCATCATAGCGGCGTTCAGCTTCTACTCAGCTTCCATTCGAAGGAGACATGCATGCGTCGCGATACGTTTTTGAAGTCACTGGCCGCCATGGCCGCCACGGGGGCCCTGCCGCTTTCGGCCTGGGCTGCGGCCAACGTCAAGATGATGATTCCCGCCAATCCGGGCGGTGGTTGGGACACGACGGGCCGCGCGCTGGGCAAGGCGCTCACCGATGGCAAGCTGGCCGACACGGTGACTTATGACAACAAGGGTGGCGCGGCCGGCGCGCTGGGTCTGGCCCAGTTCGTCAACGGCTCCAAGGGCGACCCGAACGCCATGATGATCATGGGCGCCGTGATGCTGGGCGGCATCATCACCGGCAAGCCGCCGGTCAGTCTCTCGCAGGCCACGCCGATCGCCCGCATCACCAGCGAATACAACGTGTTCGTGTTGCCAGCCAGCTCGCCGCTCAAGTCCATGAAGGACGTGGTCGAGCAACTCAAGAAGGACCCGGGCAGCGTCAAGTGGGGCGGCGGCTCGCGCGGATCCACCGAGCACATCGCCGCGGCCATGATCGCGCAGAAGGTCGGCGTCGATCCTTCCAAGATCAACTACGTTGCGTTCCGTGGGGGCGGTGAGGCCACGGCAGCCATCTTGGGCGGCAACGTCACGGTGGGCGGCAGCGGCTTCAGCGAGTTTGCCGAATACATCAATGCCGGCAAGATGAAGGCCATCGCGGTGACCTCCGCACAGCGCCTGCCGGGTATCAACGTGCCGACGCTCAAGGAGCAGGGCATCGACGTCGAGATCGGCAACTGGCGCGGTGTGTATGGCGCGCCGGGGATCACGGCCGAGCAGCGCAAGGCGCTGACGGACATGGTGCTGGCGGCCCTCAAGACCCCGAGCTGGGCCGACGCCATGAAGAAGAACGACTGGACCCCGGCGGTGCTCTCGGGCGACGCTTTCGCGAAGTTCGTCGACGACGAGTTCGCGAGCCTGCGCGCGACGATGGTCAAGTCCGGCATGGTCTGACCCTGGTCGCCTCGCTCTCCCCCTGACAGCGGCCGTGCCGCCGGGCCCGCCAACGCTGGCCCGGCGGTGCTGTCGGAAGGGGTCCTTCGATCTCGACTCAGGGACAAAAGAATGACAACTCCACCCTCTTCGGTCTCGCTGACTCCGGCGGTATGGCCGCAAACGCTCGTCGGTGCCGGCGTGCTGCTGACCGGGCTGGCGCTCGCGTTCGGCGCGCTCGGCATCTCGTCCGAGGCCGGCTACGGCGGCGTCGGACCCAATTTCCTTCCCTGGCTGGTCGCCATCGCGCTGACGGTGTGCGGCGCCTGGATCATCTGGGAATCGCGCACGGGCGGTTTTCGCGAGATGGACGAGCCTTCCGGCGCGGTCCATTCCTACTGGGCCGGCTTCGTGTGGGTGTCGGCCGGGCTGCTGCTTAACGCCGCGCTCATCACCACCATCGGATTCATCTTCAGCTGCACCCTGTGCTACCTGCTCGCGGTACAGGGCTTGCGCCGGGCCAGCGGACAGGCGGGCGTCAATTCTCCGCGCACCTGGCTGATCGACATCGTGACCGGCCTTCTCATCTCGGCGCCGGTTTTCTGGATGTTCACGCAATTCCTGGCCATCAACCTGCCAGGCCTGACCGGCACGGGGTGGCTCTGACATGGACATTTTCAATGCACTGATGCACGGCTTCGCGCTCGCGATCACGCCGGTCAATCTTCTGTGGTGCCTGGTGGGCTGTGCCCTGGGCACAGCGGTCGGCGTGCTGCCGGGCATCGGCCCGGCTGTCGCGGTCGCCATGCTGTTGCCGATCACCGGCAAAGTCGACGTCACGGCCTCGATGATCTTCTTCTCGGGCATCTACTACGGCGCCATGTACGGCGGCTCGACCACCTCCATCCTGCTGAACACGCCCGGGGAAACGGCCAGCATGGTGACGGCGATGGAGGGCAACAAGATGGCCAAGAGCGGCCGGGCAGGCGCGGCGCTCGCCACGGCCGCGATCGGCTCCTTCGTGGCCGGCACCATCGCCACCGTGATCGTCACGCTGTTCGCGCCCTTCGTGGCCGAGTTCGCGGTCAAGCTCGGGCCGCCCGAGTATTTCCTGCTGATGCTGTTGGCCTTCACGACCGTGAGCGCCGTGCTCGGCAAGAGCACTTTGCGCGGCATGACGGCGCTGTTCATCGGACTTGCGGCAGGATGCATCGGGCTCGACCAGATCTCCGGCCAGGGCCGCTACACCGGCGGCATTCCCGAGCTGCTCGACGGCATCGAGATCGTGCTGGTCGCGGTCGGCCTGTTCGCCGTGGCTGAAGTGCTCTATGCAGTGCTCTACGAAGGCAAGGTCGTCGAGGGGCAGAACAAGCTGAGCCGCGTTCACATGAGCGCCCGCGACTGGAAGCGCTCCATCCCGGCATGGCTGCGCGGCACCGCCATCGGCACGCCTTTCGGCTGCATCCCCGCCGGCGGAACGGAGATCCCGACCTTCCTGAGCTACGCGACCGAAAAGAAGCTGGCGAAGGACGCGGACGCCAGGGCCGAGTTCGGCACCAAGGGCGCGATCGAAGGCGTGGCAGGCCCCGAGGCGGCCAACAACGCGACCGTGACCGCGGCGCTGATTCCGCTGCTCACGCTGGGCATTCCGACGTCGAACACGACCGCGATCCTGCTCGGTGCGTTCCAGAACTACGGCATCCAGCCGGGGCCGCAGCTCTTCACGACGTCCGCCGCGCTGGTGTGGGCGCTGATCGCGTCGCTCTACATCGGCAACGTGATGCTGCTGGTGCTGAACCTGCCGATGGTCGGGCTGTGGGTCAAGCTGCTCAAGATCCCCAAGCCGCAGCTCTATGCGGGCATCCTGATCTTCGCGACGGTCGGCGCCTATGGCATGCGGCAAAGCGCATTCGACCTGGTGCTGCTCTACGCGATCGGCGTGCTGGGCGTGGTCATGCGGCGCTTCGACTTTCCGACCGCGCCGGTCGTGGTCGGGATGATCCTCGGACCGCTTGCCGAGGCGCAGCTTCGCAATGCAATGTCGATCGGAGAGGGCAGTGCGGCGGTGTTCTTCCAGCGTCCGATGTCGATCGTGCTGGTCGTCGTCATCCTGGCCGTGATGATCCTGCCGCGCGTCGCCAAGAGAATGTCGAACAAATAGCTCGCCCCCAGGCTGCGCGCACTTCGTGTCGCTTCGCCTACCCCCTGCCGGGGGCAACACCAGCGGACCGGCGGAGCCGGATCCGCGGTGTTTCGCGAATGGACGCCGGAAACGCCTGCGGGTCTTAGTTGCCGGTGGCGTCCGATTGATACTTGGCGGTCGTCGACTTGGCGCCGAAGCCCTTGATGCGCTGGATCTCCGCCACGAATTCGGGGCCGTTGCGCATGCTCATGTAGGCGGACATCTGGCGTGCGTAGGCCGCGCTGTTCGGATCGAAGCTGTCGCGGCCGGCTACCTGCGACATGCCGGACTTGTTCCACAGGCTCAGGTCGGCGGCGACTTCAGCGCGGCTCAGCGCGCCGATGGTCGAGTCGGGCGGGCCGACGCGGTATTCCGCAGCGACGGTGTTCATCTCCGAGCGATTCGCGGCGAGATCAGCCGACACTTGAGCGCGGCTGAGTTGGCTGGTCATCCGAATGGGGGCGCCGACCCATTGCTCGGCAGGCACGGTCTGAGCGGATACGGCCCCGGCCAGCGCAAGGGCGGAGACACCGAGAATTAGCTTTGCATTCATGATGAAATCTCCTTGAGGCTTTGAGGTGTGGCCGCCGGAATTGCAGTCACCACGGGATGCAACTGTGGCGGCACGCGGCCAATCGCGCTGTGCGTTTGCGCACAGGTTTTTTCAACCGGGCTGTCTTGGATGCGAGTTCGACACGATGGCGCTCCAGCGTTCCAGTCTTGCCCTGCAGCACATCGCGTTGCTCGAGGGCTTGCCGCCGCAACGGCTGGATGGGCTCGCCCAGCGCTGCCAATGGCAGAGCGTCGCGGCCGGCACGCCGCTGCTGCTGCGGTCGGAAGACAAGAGCGATGTCTTCTTCCTGGTGTCAGGTCAGTTGCGCGTGACGACGTACTCGGCGGCAGGCCGCCAGGTCACTTTCCGCGACCTTCAGGAGGGCGAATATTTCGGCGATATTGCCGCCATCGACGGCAAGCCGCGATCCGCCGACGTCGTGACGCTCAAGCCCAGTGTCGTTGCCAGCCTCGATCGCTCGGGCTTCCTTGAGTTGCTGCGTGACGAGCCGACCGTCGCGGAGCGCGTGATGCGCAACCTCGCCGCTCTGGTGCGGCAGTTGTCGGATCGCGTCATCGACCTGAGCACGCTGGGGGTGCAGAACCGTGTTCATGCCGAGTTGCTTCGTCTCGCACGTGCGGCAGGCATCGTTGACAACCAGGCACGGCTCGATCCCGCCCCGACCCACGCAGAATTGGCGAGCCAGATCAGCACCAATCGCGAGCAGGTGACGCGCGAGCTCAACGCATTGCGGCGCGACGGCGTGCTCGCCAAGGACGGCAAGGCACTCGTCGTTGCCGACGTGCAGCGGCTGGCTTCGCTGGTGGCGGAGGAGCGGGGCTTCGCCTGAGCCCCGGTCGGCGCGCGTGCTAGCGCTGGGGCTGGTTGGCCGGTTGCACCACCGTGGAGCGGCGATCGTTCGATCTGATCGTTTCGCTGCCCGCGGGTGCCGGCGTGCCTTGCGGCGTGACGACCGTGGAGCGGCGGTCACCCGACCTGTTCGTTTCGGTCCCCGAAGGTGCCGGTGCGCCTTGCGGCGTGACGACGGTGGACCGGCGATCCGTGGATCGCTTCGTGACGTTGCGGGGAGGCCCGCCCCGGGCGCGGTCCAGCGCAGCGCCTGCGTTGCGCACGCAAGCCTCGCGGGCCGGCGCGGCCAGGGAGCCATCGTTGCACTTCGCGATCTGCTGGTCGTGGCGTTGCTGGGCCTTCGCGAGGTCCGCCGCGGTCTGGGCGCCTGCCGCCAGTGCCGTGGCCAGAAGGGCGCCGGAAATCGCGACACGCGCGTGGATTCGGATCATGGTGTGCCTCCGTCGTACGACGATGCGACTAGTCTAACTTGCAACAATTTGCGACGTAACCACCTCATGGCGTGGGCGCGGGCTGTTCCTCGGCGTGGGGGGACGGGGTCGGCCCCGATTCATGGTGGCCCACCTTCCCGCGAATGCGGCGAGACGTGCGGCGGATCCACTGCTCGACGTCGTCGACATAGGTGAACACGGCCGGCACCACCAGCAGGCTCAGGACCGTCGAGGTGATGAGCCCGCCGATGACCGCCATCGCCATCGGCGAACGGAAGCTGGAATCGGCCGTGCTGAGGCCGAGTGCGATGGGCGCCATGCCCGCGCCCATCGCGAGCGTGGTCATGATGATCGGCCGCGCCCGCTTGTGGCAGGCATCGCGCAACGCATCCCAGCGGCTCATGCCGTGTTCGCGCCGCGCCACGATGGCGTATTCCACCAGCAGGATCGAGTTCTTCGTCGCGATGCCCATCAGCATGATCAGCCCGATCAGCGAAGGCATCGACAGCGCCTTCTGGCCGATCAGCAGGCCGACGAAGGCGCCGCCAAGTGCGAGCGGCAGCGCGCACAGGATCGTGATCGGATGCAGGAAGTCCTTGAATAGCAGCACCAGCACGATGTAGATGCAGAGCACGCCGGTGAGCATCGCCAGGCCGAAGCTCGCGAACAGCTCGGTCATGACTTCGGCGTCGCCCACCTCGGCCACGCGCACGCCGGGCGGCAAGCTGCGGATCGAGGGCAGCTTCATCGTGGCGTCCTTGGCGTCGCCCAGGCCCACGCCGGACAGCTCGATCTCGAAGTTGACGTTGCGCGAGCGGTCGTAGCGGTCGATCACGGCCGGGCCGCCCTCGACAGTGAGAGCGGCCACCTGGCCCAGCATCACCGGGCCGCGCGCGCCTGGCACGGAGAGGCGTTCGAGCAGGGCCAGGTTCTGGCGCGCCGAATCCTGCAGCTTGACGACGATCGGCACCTGGCGTTGAGCGAGGTTGAGCTTGGGCAGGTTCTGGTCGTAGTCGCCGAGCGTCGCGACGCGCAGCGTGTCGGCGATGGCCGAACTCGTCACGCCGAGGTCGGCCGCGCGCGCGAAATCGGGCCGCACCGCGATTTCTGGGCGGATCAGGCTTGCTGTGGAGGTGATGTTGCCGAGGCCCGGGATCGTGCGCAGATCGCGTTCCACCGCGCGGGCGGCAGTCGTGAGCGCGGCGGGATCGTCGCCGCTCAGCGCCAGGATGTACTTTTCGCCGGAGCCGCCCAGGCCCACCGTGCTGCGTACGCCGGGCAGCGATTCGAGCGCGGCGCGGATTTCGTTCTCGATCACCTGCTTGCGCGGCCGGTCGCCGCGCGGGTCGAGCTGGATCGTGAGCGTGGCCTTGCGCGTCTCCGGCGTACCGAAGTTCGCGAACGGGTCGCCGCCCGCGCTGCCGCCGCCCACGGTGGTGTAGACGCTGCGCACATGTTTGATCGCCATCACGCGGCGACGCGTTTCTTCCGCCGCCGCCATGGTCTGGGCCAGCGTCGCGCCGGGTGCCAATGAGAGATACACCTGCGTCTGCGAGTTGTCGTCCGGCGGGATGAACCCGGTCTTGAGGAGCGGAATCATCGCCACCGAGCCGAAGAAGAAGAGGGTGGCCAGCACCATCGTCGTGAAGCGGTGCTTCAGGCACCACTCGGCCATGCGCATGTAGATCCTGAGCCAGCGCGGCTCCTTTTCGGCGCCGACGATGGGCTTCAGGATGTAGGCTGCCATCATCGGCGTGAGCATCCGCGCCACGACCAGCGAGGCGAACACCGCGAGCGAGGCCGTCCAGCCGAACTGCTTGAAGAACTTGCCCGCCACGCCGCTCATGAAGGCGGTCGGCAGGAACACGGCGATCAAGGTGAAGGTGGTGGCGATCACCGCCAGCCCGATTTCGTCGGCCGCTTCCATCGCGGCCTGATAGGGCGTCTTGCCCATGCGCAGGTGCCGCACGATGTTCTCCACCTCCACGATCGCGTCGTCGACCAGGATCCCGACCACCAGCGACAGCGCGAGCAGCGAGACCACGTTGATCGAGAATCCCAACAGGTACATGCCGACGAAGGCAGGGATGACCGACATGGGCAGCGCCACCGCCGAGATGAAAGTCGCGCGCCAGTCGCGCAGGAAAAGCCACACCACGATCACCGCGAGGATGGCGCCTTCGTAGAGCAGGTGCAGCGAGCCTTCGTATTCCTCCTGCACCGGGTCGACGAAGTTGAAGGCCTCGGTGAGCTGGATGTCGGGCCGTTGCGCGCGCAGCTCGGCCAGCGCCTTCTGCACCGCGGCACCGACTTCGACCTCGCTCGCGCCGCGACTGCGGGCGACTTCGAAACCGACCACCGGCTTGCCGTCGAGCAAGGCGGCGGCTCGTGGCTCGGCAATGGTGTCGCTGATGCGGGCCACCTGGTCGAGCCGGATGCGGCGGCCATCCGAGAGGTAGATCTGCATGTCGGCGAGCTCGTCGGCCGACTTCACCGTGGCGAGCGTGCGCACCGGCTGCTCGCTGCCGCCCAGGTCGGTGCGGCCACCGGCGCTCTCCGTCTGCACCTGGCGCAATTGCCGCGAGATGTCGGCGGCGGTGGCGCCGAGCGCCTGCAGTTTTTCGGGATCGAGATCGACGTGCACTTGCCGGGTGACACCGCCGACGCGGTTGACTGCGCCGACGCCACTGATCGCGAGGAGCTTCTTCGAGATGTCGTTGTCCACGAACCATGAGAGCGCCTCGCCATCCATGCGCGTGGACGAGATCGTGAAAGCCAGCACCGGCTGCGCCGCGAAGTCGAGCTTGGTGACCACCGGGTCGCGCACGTCGGCCGGCAGGTCGGCACGCACGCGCTGCACGGCGGAGCGCACATCGTCGACCGCTTCCTGCACCGGCTTTTCGAGGCGGAATTCGACGATCAGCGTGGCGGCGCCGTCCTGCACCTTGGTCGTGATGTGCTTCAGGCCCTGGATGGTCGCGATCGAGTTCTCCAGCTTGCGTGCGACGTCGGTTTCGAGCTGCGAGGGCGCCGCCCCCGGCAGCGCCGCCGACACGGTGACGGTCGGCAGGTCGATGTCGGGAAAGTTCTGCACCTTCATCGCGTTGAAGGACAACAGCCCCCCGAAGGTGAGCAGCACGAACAGCATCACCGCCGGAATCGGGTTGCGGATGGACCAGGCCGACACATTCATGGCGGTGCTCCTTACTTCGCGGCTTCGATGGCCGGCTTCGCGGCGGCTTCCACCACGCGGACGAGGTCGCCATCGTTGAGGAAGCCGGCGCCTTGCACGACCACGCGCGTATCCGCCGGCAGCGGCGTCGTGATCTCGACCCGGTCGCCCACGCGCCGGCCGGTTTCCACCTTGAGCTGCGAGACGCGGTTGTCCGGTTGCAGAAGCAGCAGGTGGTTAAAGCCGTCCCGCGGAACGATCGACGCCTGCGGCACGGTGGTCGCGCTGGTGCGGCCCAGCTGAAAGTCGCCGCGCGCGAACATGCCGGCCTTGATGCCCGTGTTCTGGAGCACGTTCGGGATGTCGACGTAGACCAGGGCGGCGCGCGTCTGCGGGTCCACCGTCGGCGCCACGCTGCGCACCTTGCCGCTGACCTGTGCGCCGCTGGCGCTGATGACCACGGCCGGCGTGCCGACGGCGATGCGGCCAAGTTCGGACGACGTGATTTCCGCACGCCACTCGAGCCGGCCCTGGCGGATCAGCCGGAACAATTCGGTGCCGGCGTTGACGACGCTGCCCACCGTCGCGGTGCGCGAGGAAATCACGCCGTCATCGGGCGCCAACACCTGCGTGTTGCGGCCCCGCACCTGCTGTGCCGCCAGCACGGCCTCGGCCGCCTCGACCCTTGCCTTGGCCGTCTGTTCGGCGGTCTGATATTGATTGATCTGCTGCTGGCTCATCGCGCCGGTGGCCTGCAGCGTGCGAGCGCGCGCAGCGGTGCCCGTGGCGTCGGCGGCTGTCGCGCGTGCTTCGGCCAGCGAGGCGCGCGCCTGGGCCACATCGGCCTGAATGGTTTCGCCCGAAAAGGTCGCGAGCACCTGTCCCTTCTTGACCACGTCGCCGACGTTCACGCGCACTTCGGCAAGCTTCAGTCCGCTGGATTCGGAGCCGATGCTGGCCTCCTGCCAGGCTGCGACGTTGCCGTTGGCCGCGAGCGTCACGCTGAGTTCGCTGGTCTCCGGCTTGGCGACGGTGACGGTCAATGTCGGCCGAGCCGTCGCGGCTTCCTTCGGCTTGGCAGCGCTCTCGGGCTGCTTGCCGCGCGTGAGCCAGAAGGCGGCGGCTGCAAGGACCAGCACGACGGCCAGTCCGATGACGATGAGGGTGGAACGCTTCATTCTTTTCATGGCGACGGAGTCACAGGGGTTGTCGTTGTGGCGACGGATTCGGGCCGCGACCAGCCGCCGCCCATGGCGCGGTACAGCGACACCCAGGCTTCGGCGCGTTCACGCTGCAGGGAGACGCGGGCGGTCTCGGAGACGAACAAGGTGCGCCGCGCGTCCTCCAGATCGAACAGGCTTGCGAGCCCGGTGCCGTAACGCTGCTGGGTGGCATCGAACGAGACCTGGTAGTTCGTCACCGCGGTTTCGGCGTCGCTGGCGCGCTCGTCGGTGCTTTGCAGGTTGATCAGGGCTTCCTCGACCTCGCGCACGGCTTGCCGCACCCGCGCCCTGTAGACGGCGACGGATTCGTCGTAGCGCGCCTTCGCGGCCTCGGAATTGGCCGCGAGCGTGCCTCCGTCGAAGATCGGCACAGTGAGCGCGAGGGGGCCGATGGTCCAGGTATCGAGCGTTTCACGGAATCCTCCGGCGCGGACCTGGAGCGTGGCGATGGAGCCCTGCAAAGTCAGCCGCGGAAAGCGCTGCGCCAACGCCGCGCCCGCATCAGCGCTGGCCGCCGCCACGGCCAACTGAGCTGCAAAGATGTCGGGCCGCTGCGCCAGGGCTTCGGCGGGAACGCTGTGAACGGCCTGCACGGCGGGCAAGGTGACGTCGATGGATGCAGCGTCCAGCTTGGCGTCGAGGACGGGTGCTTCGATCGCGGTCAGCGCGGACAGCGCCTGTCTTTGCACGGCGCACAGCGCGCGTTGCTGTGTCAGGCGCCCCGCTGCCTCAGCGGCGCTCGCGCGCGCCAGCGCGGCGTCGGCCGGTGCGGTGAAGCCTGCCCGTGCCGAGAGGTCGGTCAGCCGCGCGGTCTCGGCTCGCGATCGGGCATCGGAGGTCGACACCACCAGTTGGCGACGGCAGGCGCGTTCCGCCAGGTACGCGTTGGCGGTCTCGGCGGCGACGGACACGCGGGCTTCGTGCCATTGCGCGCCCGCACCCTCGAAACGGGCCTGGCTGGCATCCCGGTTGGCGCGCAGGCCGCCGAACAGGTCGATCTCCCAGCTGGACTGCAGGCCCGCCTGCCCGGTCGTGAGAATCGGCAGGCTGGTGGGGATTCCGTCGGTCGTGCCGCCCGTCGCGCCCGTGGAAAAGCCGGAACTCGGGGAGTTGCCGCGGCTGGCCGACGCCGTACCGTTGAGATTGGGTATCAGCGCTGCACCTGCCGCGACGCGCGAGGCGCGCGCTTCGGTGATGCGGGCACCGGCGCTGGCCACCGTCGGGCTCGCGGCCTCCGCAGCGAAGATCAGTTCGACCAGCAGCGGGTCGTTCAGCTGGCGCCACCATTCGGCCAGGGTCGGCAGCGACCCGCCGTGCGGCAGCGCGGCGGTGGAGGCGGGCAGGGGGGTGTTCCATTGCGCGGGCAGAGGCGCCGTCACCTGCTCGGGCGGGCGCGGAACCGCGCAGGCCGCAAGCAGCAGGGAGGCGACAAGGCAAAGCGCGGGAAGCCGGGTGTTCCTCATGAGATCGGGGTCCGCAAAAAGAGGCGTGGTTCAGGCGAGCAGGTCGATCGCCATACCGCCGTGTGCGGCCGGTGGGCCGTGCAAGGCGCGCAGCATAACAAGGCGGATGGCAGCCGCTTGTCGGCGCTCGCCGCGTTTCCAAAAGCCTTCGATGCTAATCAGGAACCGAGCCGACCATTGATGCTTTTCATCTGCAGATTGATGCGCAAGGTGATGCGCAAGGCAGGCGCGCTACGATCCCGCCATGTCTCCCGCCGCTGCCGCCCCACCCGCATTGCCGCTCGATGCCGAAGGCATCCTCGCGCTCGCTGCGCGCTCGATGTTCCACTTGTTCTCCAGCATCAGCCAGGGCATGTTCCTGGTTGACCGGAGCGGACGCATCGTCTGGGTCAACGAGGGCTATCGCCGTTTCCTGCCGGCGCTCGGCTTCTCGTCGATCGACCAGTTTCTCGGGCATCGGGTCGAGGACGTGATCCCCAACACCCAAATGCGCCGTGTGCTCGAGACCGGCGAGCCGATCCTGATCGACCTGCTGACCAACAAGGCCGGCACCTTCGTCGTGAGCCGGATACCGCTGCGCGAGGAGCGCGAGGGCGATTCGGGCGCCGTGCCGGGCGAGGTGATCGGAGCGATCGGCATCGTGCTGTTCGACCATCCCGAAACCACCCTGCAGCCGCTCATCAGCAAGTTTGCGCTGCTGCAGCGCGACCTCGACGATGCGCGGCGCGAACTCGCGAGCCAGCGAAACAACCCGCTGTACCAGCAGTCGGCCGATGGCCGGCGGCGCTCCAAATACACCTTTGCCAGCTTCATCGGGAGCAGCCCAGCTGCGGTGGAGGTCAAGCGGCATGCGCGGCGCGCGGCGCAATCGTCGAGCCCAGTGCTGTTGCTGGGCGAAACGGGCACGGGCAAGGAACTGCTCGCGCATGCGATCCATGCGGCGTCCGCGCGGGCCGCCGGCCTCTTTGTCAGCGTGAACATCGCCGCGGTCCCTGACACCCTGCTCGAAGCGGAATTCTTTGGTGTCGCCCCGGGTGCCTTCACGGGGGCCGACCGCAAGGCGCGCGAAGGCAAGTTCAAGCTGGCCGATGGTGGCACGCTGTTCCTCGACGAAATCGGTGACATGCCACTCGGCCTGCAGGCCAAGTTGCTGCGCGCATTGCAGGAAGGCGAGATCGAGCCGCTGGGCTCCAACAAGCTGGTGCCTTTCGATGCGCGCGTGATCGCAGCCACTTCGCGCGATCTCGCGGCATTGGTGCGGGAAGGGCGCTTTCGCGAAGACCTGTACTACCGCCTCAACGTGCTGCCCGTGCGCGTGCCGCCATTGCGCGAGCGGCGGGCCGATATTCCGGCGCTTGTCGAAGTGCTCGGCGAGGACATGGCCCTGCGCAGCGGCGAGGCCCCGCCCGAACTCACGCCCGACGCGCTGGCGCTGCTCGCAGCGCAGCATTGGCGGGGCAACATCCGCGAGTTGCGGAACGTCCTGGAGCAGGTGACGATGCGCAGCGATTCGCAGCGCATCGACGCGACGCAACTCGAACGCATCCTGCGCGAGGCCGGCCAGGAAAAGATCGCGACGCCGAGCAAGGTGCCCGCCACGGCGACTTCCGATGCCGACGAAAACGCGGCCTTGCTGCGGCCGCTCGCCCAGCAGGTCGCCGAACTGGAGCGCCGCGCGATCGCCGCCGCAATGGCCGCCACCGGCGGCAACAAGCTGGCGAGTTCGAGGCTGCTCGGCATCTCTCGCGCAACGCTCTACGAACGGCTGGAAAACCCTGACTGAAGAAAATGCAATTGTCTGAAAGTCAGGCAATTGGCGTGTCTTGAAGTCAGCCGATTCGAGACGCGGCCCAGGAACCCCGCGGAACCGGCTCCGCCAGGCCGCAGGGGGTTGCCCCCGTAAAGGGGGTGGAGAGCGACACGAAGTGCGCGAGCCTGGGGGTGGCTTCACCTGGCATGAACTGTGCAAGATTCAGGCATCATCATCAGGAGACAAAGAATGCAACGTCGCCACCTCGTCGCCTTGGCAGCGCTCGCCATCGTCGGCGCATCGGCCCTGACCGCTCCGGCCTGGGCCCAGTCCAACGAGATCAAGATCGCCCACATCTATAGCAAGACCGGTCCGCTCGAAGCCTACGGCAAGCAGACGCAGACCGGCTTCATGATGGGGCTGGACTACGCAACCGGCGGCACCATGACCGTCAACGGCAAGAAGATCGTCGTGATCGAGAAGGACGACCAGGGCAAGCCCGACCTCGGCAAGTCGCTGCTGGCGGCGGCCTATGCCGACGACAAGGCCGCGCTCGCGGTCGGCCCGACCTCTTCGGGCGTCGCGCTGGCGATGCTGCCGGTGGCCGAGGAATACAAGAAGATCCTGCTGGTCGAGCCCGCAGTGGCCGACTCGATCACCGGCGACAAGTGGAACAAGTACATCTTCCGTACCGGCCGCAACAGCTCGCAGGACGCCATCTCCAACGCGGTGGCCGTCGACAAGGCCGGTGTCACCGTGGCCACGCTCGCGCAGGACAACGCTTTCGGCCGCGATGGCGTGAAGGCGTTCAAGGACGCTCTCAAGAAGGCCAAGCTCGCGCATGAGGAATACCTGCCGCCCGCGACTACCGACTTCACCGCGGGCGCACAACGCCTGATCGACAAGCTCAAGGACCAGCCGGGCCGCAAGATCATCTGGATCGTTTGGGCGGGTGCGGGCAATCCGTTCAAGATCGTCGACCTCGACCTCAAGCGCTACAACATCGAGATCGCGACTGGCGGCAACATCCTGCCGGCGATGGCGGCCTATAAGTCGCTGCCGGGCATGGAGGGCGCGGCCTACTACTACTTCGGCATCCCGAAGAACCCGGTGAACGAGGCCATGGTCTCGATGCACTACAAGGAATTCAAGACCCCGCCGGACTTCTTCACCGCGGGTGGCTTCTCCGCCGCGATGGCCGTGGTGACCGCGCTCAAGAAGACGGGCGGCGACACCAACACCAACAAGCTCATCTCCGCCATGGAAGGCATGAGCTTCGACACGCCCAAGGGCAAGATGACCTTCCGCAAGGAAGACCACCAGGCGATGCAGAGCATGTACCACTTCAAGATCAAGGTAGACCCGGCGTTTGCTTGGGGCGTGCCTGAACTGGTGCACGAGATCAAGCCGGAAGAGATGGACATCCCGATCCGGAACAAGAGATAACCGCCAGGCTCGCGCACTTCGTGTCGCTCTCCACCCCCTCTGCAGGGGGCAACCCCGGGCCGGCGGAGCCGGTTCCGCGGGGTTCCTGGCTTCTGACGTAGCGCGCAACTTCTTTCCATCGATCCCCTTCGCGCGAGGGGGCGGTTCAGTGCATCCTAAAAAACCAACAGGAGACAAGCATGAAGCGCAACTGGATGATGAAGATGAGCACGGTGGCGGCCTTCGCTGCGTTGGTGAGCCATGCCGCCACGGCGGCGGTGCCGCTGCCAGCGCTCGGGGCGAATGCCGCAGAGGTCAGCGTGTCCGGCCTGTCGGCGGGCGGTTTCATGGCGGTGCAGTTGCACGTGGCCTATTCGGCCACCTTCAAGCGAGGGGCCGGCGTGGTCGCGGGCGGGCCTTACTACTGCGCCGAGGGATCCATCGTCAACGCGACGGGGCGCTGCATGACGCACGCCACCAGCATCCCGGTGTCGTCCCTGGTAAGCACGACCAACAGCTGGGCAGCGAGCGGATTGATCGACCCGGTCTCGAATCTCTCGACATCGAAGGTGTATCTCTTTTCGGGTACGTCGGACAACACGGTCAAGCAGGCCGTGATGAACGACCTGAAGACCTACTACCAGAGCTTCGTTCCCGCAGCCAACACCTATTACAAGAACAACCTCGGGTCCGGTCACGCGATGATCACCGACGACTACGGCGGCAGTTGCGGAACGACGGCAACGCCCTATATCAACAATTGCGGCTTCGATCTGGCCGGGGACATCCTGCAGTACCTGTATGGCCCGCTGAATGCCCGCAACAACGGCACGCTGTCGGGCACCTTCACCGAATTCAACCAAACCGATTTCATCAGCGGTCACGGCATGGCCGCGACGGGCTGGGTCTACGTGCCGCAAAGCTGCAGCAGCACGTCGTGCCGCGTGCACGTGGTGCTGCACGGATGCAAGCAGAACTACACGGACATCGGCGACAAGTACGTGCGCAACACCGGCTACAACCGCTGGGCCGACACCAACAACATCGTCCTAATCTACCCGCAGACCAGTAGGGCGGCGACCAACAGCTGCTTCGACTGGTGGGGCTACGACAACGCGAACTACGCGAAGAAGTCCGGTCCGCAGATGGTCGCCATCAAGGGCATGGTGGACCGGGTGGTGACCGGCACTTCGGGCGGCGGCGGAGGCGGAACGGCGCTGCCTGCGCCCACGGGCGTCGGCACTTCCGGCGCCACCGCCAGCAGCATGGTGATCGGCTGGAATGGCGTGTCGGGCGCCGCCGGCTACAACGTCTATCGCAGCGGTGGCAAGGTCAATGCTTCGCCCGTCGCCGGCACCAACTACACCGATACCGGACTGGCCGCGTCCACGACCTACAACTGGAGCGTGACCACGGTGGATGCCGGCAACGTGGAAAGCGCGATGTCCGGGTCCGCTTCGGGCACCACCCTGGCCGGCAGCGGCGGTGGCACGCCGACCTGCTACACCGCCAGCAACTACGCCCACACGACGGCAGGCCGCGCCACGCAAAGCGGTGGCTATACCTACGCCAAGGGCTCCAACCAGAACATGGGTCTGTGGAACACCTTCATCACCACGACCCTGAAGCAGACCAGCCCCAACTACTACGTGATCGGCACATGCTGAAGCCAACTCCCACTGCCGATCGGCAGCCTTGCCTGTTTGAAGATGCTTGAAACCCGAGACCTGACCATCCGCTTCGGCGGCCATGTGGCGGTGAATGCCGTCAGCTGCGCTTTCGCGCCCGGCACGCTCACCGCGATCGTCGGCCCGAACGGCGCGGGCAAGACCACCTATTTCAATCTGATCTCGGGCCAGCTCAAGGCCACCGAGGGCACGGTGTGGCTCGACGGGCAGCCGTTGTCCGGATTGCCGGCCTCGGCCCGCACCCGCGCGGGGCTGGGCCGGGCCTTTCAGCTGACGAATCTCTTTCCCCATCTGTCGGTGCTGGAGAACGTACGCCTGGCCGTACAGGCGACGCGCGAAGGGCCGCATCGGCGCGGGCTCAACCTCTGGAGCATCTGGAGCGACCACCGGTCGCTGACCGAGCGCGCCGATCAGATCCTGGCAGACGTGGCGCTCAAGGCCAAGGAGCACGCCACGGTCGCGAGCCTGCCGCACGGCGACCAGCGCAAGCTCGAAGTCGCGTTGCTGATGGCGCTCGAACCCAAGGTGTTCATGTTCGACGAACCCACGGCCGGCATGAACGCGGCCGAGGCGCCGGTGATCCTCGACCTCATCCGCGCGCTGAAGAAGGACAAGAGCAAGACCATCCTGCTGGTCGAACACAAGATGGACGTGGTGCGCGAACTCGCGGATCGCATCATCGTGCTGCACAACGGCCAACTCGTGGCCGATGGCGAACCGGCCGAAGTCATCGCCTCGCCGGTGGTTCAAGAGGCCTACCTGGGCGTGTCGAAGGAGGCCGCATGACCACGAACCTGCTGGAACTGAGCGGCGTGCACACGCACATCGGCGCGTACCACATCCTGCACGGCGTCGACCTCGTCGTGCCGCGCGGCCAGCTCACGATGCTGCTCGGCCGCAACGGCGCAGGCAAGACCACCACGCTGCGAACCATCATGGGCCTGTGGCACGCATCGCAAGGCCGCGTGCGCTTCGGTGACCACGACATCACCGCGCTCCACACACCGCAGATCGCCGAACTCGGCATTGCCTACGTGCCGGAGAGCATGGGGATCTTCTCGGACCTCACCGTGAAGGAAAACATGCTGCTCGCCGCACGCGCCGCGAAGAACGCCGACCAGATGGACGACAAGCGGCTGAAGTGGATCTTCAAGCTCTTCCCCGCGGTCGAGAAGTTCTGGAACCACCCTGCGGGCAAGCTCTCCGGCGGGCAGAAGCAGATGCTTGCCGTGTCGCGAGCGATCGTCGAGCCGCGCGAGCTGCTCATCATCGACGAGCCCAGCAAGGGCCTCGCGCCGGCCATCATCAACAACATGATCGACGCCTTCAGCGAGCTCAAGCACAGCGGCGTCACGATCCTGCTGGTCGAGCAGAACATCAACTTCGCGCAACGCCTGGGCGACACGGTGGCCGTGATGGACAACGGCCGGGTGGTGCACGGCGGAAGCATGGCGGCGTTCTCGGCCGATGAACAGCTGCAGCAATCGCTGCTGGGTTTGGCACTATGAAAATCGACTTCGACTGGAAGCCCGTTGCGTTGGTGCCGGTGCTCGCGCTGATCGCACTGCCCTTGACGGGTTCTGTCTCCACCTGGCTCACGCTCACGGTCGCAGGCCTTGCGATGGGCATGATCATCTTCATCATCGCCTCCGGTCTCACGCTGGTGTTCGGGCTGATGGACGTGCTGAACTTCGGCCACGGCGTGTTCATCGCCTTCGGCGCCTTCGTCGCGAGCAGCGTGCTCGGCGGCATGTCCGACTGGACCGGCTCGCAGGAGCTGTGGCGCAACCTCGTGGCCGTGTTCCCGGCGATGCTGGTGGCCATGGCGGCGGCCGGTGCGGTCGGCCTGGCCTTCGAGCGCTTCATCGTGCGGCCCGTGTACGGCCAGCATCTGAAGCAGATCCTCATCACCATGGGCGGCATGATCATCGGCGAGGAGCTCATCAAGGTGATCTGGGGCCCCGGGCAGGTCCCGCTGCCGCTGCCCGACGCGCTGCGCGGCTCGCTGCTCATCGGCGATGCGGCGATCAGCAAGTACCGCATCCTGGCGGTCGTGATCGGCGTGTTCGTGTTCGGCCTCCTGGCATGGACGCTGGGCCGCACCAAGATCGGCCTGCTGATCCGCGCCGGCGTGCAGGACCGCGAGATGGTCGAGTCGCTCGGCTACCGCATCGGCCGGCTGTTCGTCGGCGTGTTCGTGGTCGGCAGCGCGCTCGCGGGGCTGGGTGGCGTGATGTGGGGGCTGTTTCAACAGAACCTCATTCCGCAGATGGGTGCGCAGGTCAACGTGCTGATCTTCATCGTGATCATCATCGGTGGACTGGGGTCGACGGCCGGCGCGCTGATCGGCGCCTTGCTGGTCGGCCTGATGACCAACTACATCGGCTTCCTCGTGCCCACGCTGACGCAGTTCGCCAGCATTTTCCTGATGGTGGCCGTGCTGCTGTGGCGCCCCCAGGGCGTGTACCCGGTCGCGAACCGCTGAAGGACGACCATGCTCTCCCGTCTTCTTTCCAACGACATGCCGCGCAGCCGACTGCTCGCGGTTCTGCTCGCCGCGCTGGTGCTCGGCCTGGCCTTCGCGCCTTTCATCTTCCCGGGCGTCAAGGCGCTGAGCGTCGCGGCCAAGGTGCTGGTGTTCATCGTGCTGGTCGCGAGCTTCGACCTGCTGCTGGGCTACACCGGTATCGTGAGCTTTGCGCAGACCATGTTCTTCGGCATCGGCGCCTACGGCATCGCGATCTCGGCCACGCGGCTCGGCGCAGGGTGGGGCGCGGTGCTGCTCGGCCTCGGCGCTGCGCTCGTGGTCTCGCTGGTGCTCTCGCTTGCGATCGGGCTGTTCTCGCTGCGGGTGCGTGCGATCTTCTTCGCGATGATCACGCTCGCGGTGGCGTCCGCGTTCCAGACGCTGGCTTCGCAACTGTCGGACTTCACCGGCGGCGAGGATGGCCTGACTTTCAAGCTGCCCGAGCTGATCTCGCCCAGCTTCGAGTTTGCCGAGGAGCCTTTCCTGGGCGTCTCGCTCGACGGCCGCCTGCTTTGCTACTACATGCTGTTCGTGGTCGCGGTGGTGCTGGTGCTGGCGCTGCTGCGCATCGTGAACTCTCCCTTTGGCCGCGTGTTGCAGGCGATCCGCGAGAACGAGTTCCGCGCCGAGGCGATCGGCTATCGCGTGGTCGTCTATCGCACGACGGCCTCGGTGTTGTCGGCGCTGTTCGCGACGCTCGCAGGCGCGATGCTCGCCATCTGGCTGCGCTACAACGGGCCCGATACCTCGCTGAGCTTCGAGATCATGATCGACGTGCTGCTGATCGTCGTGATCGGCGGCATGGGCACCATCTACGGCGCGGTCATCGGCGCGGTGATCTTCGTGGTGGCGCAGAGCTACCTGCAGGATCTTCTGCGCTTCGGCAGCGAGGCCGCGAGCGGTGTGAGCTGGCTCGCCGCGTTGCTCTCGCCGGACCGCTGGCTGCTGTGGCTGGGCGTGCTGTTCGTGCTCTCGGTCTACTACTTCCCGACCGGCATCGTCGGCCGTCTTCGTGCGAGGGCATCGCGGTGATCACTCCCATTTCGAACTACACGCAGCTCGCTGGCCGCGAGATCCACTGGATGGATTGGGGCCCGCGCGAGGGCCCGGTGGTCATCGCCTGGCACGGCCTGGCGCGGACCAGCCGCGACATGGATGAGCTTGCGGCGTATTTCGCCGAGCGCGGCTTCCGGGTGATCTGCCCGGACACGATCGGGCGTGGCCTCAGCCAGTGGAGCCCTGCGCCGGACGAGGAATACCAGTTGTCCTTCTATGCGCGCATCGCGGCCGCGCTGTGCGACGACCTGAAGCTCGCGCGCGTGCACTGGGTCGGCACGTCCATGGGCGGCGCGATCGGGCTGGTCTGTGCCGGTGGACTGGTCGAGCCGGCGATGAAAGGCCGCATCGCCAGCCTCGTGCTCAACGACACCGCGCCGCAGATCGCCCAGGCTGCCGTCGAACGCATTCGCTCCTATGCGGGGCAGCCGCCCGCTTTCGACACGGTCGTCGAACTCGAAGCCTTCTTCCGCACTGTCTACAAGCCCTATGGATGGCTCAGCGATGCGCAGTGGCGGCGGCTGACCGAGACATCGACGCGGCGCCTGCCCGACGGCCGCGTGATACCGCACTACGACCCGGCAATGGTGCGGCAGTTCAGTGCGCACCCCGACGACTATGTGCTGTGGCCGCACTACGACGCGGTGGAAGCGCCCTTGCTGTGCCTGCGCGGTGTCGAGTCCGATCTCGTGCTGCCCGAGACGCTGGACGAGATGCGCCGCCGCGGTCCGGGCGCCAAGGGCCGTCTGCAGATCATCGAGATCCCGGGCTGCGGGCATGCGCCGGCGCTCAACGTTCCCGCTCATCTCGAGCCGATCGAGGCCTTTATCCGCGCCGCCGGCACGTGAGCGATGGCGGCCCGACAATCGGGCCGCCCATTCAACACGGAGTCAAACAACATGGCGCTCTCGCTCTACGACATCTCGGTTCCGGTGTTCATCCGCGGACTCGGCCAGCTTTCCCACGTCCTGGACAAGGGGCTTGCGCATGCGCAGTCGGCCGGCATCGATTCCGCCCAGCTCGTCAATGCGCGCCTCGCGCCGGACATGTTCACCCTCGCGGGGCAGGTGCAGAGTGCGAGCGATGCATCCAAGCTCGGTACGGCGCGCATCGCCGGCGTCACGGCGCCCAGCTTTCCGGACACCGAGACGACCTACGCGGAACTCCAGGCCCGCGTCGCCAAGACGATCGACTATCTCAACACCGTCGACCGTGCCCTGATCGACGGTGCCGAAGAGCGCGAGGTCACGATGAAGGTGCGCGGCGCCGAACTGAAGTTCACCGCGCAGCGCTACCTGCTGCAGTTCGCGCTGCCGAACTTCTTCTTCCACGTCACGACGGCGTACGACGTGCTGCGGCACAGCGGCGTGCCGCTCAGCAAGCTCGATTACCTCGGTCGGTACTGATGGCGCCGCAGCGGATTCAGGCCCGCCGGGTGGGCCAGCCGCCGAGGTGACGGTCCGCGATGTTCGACAGCGCCGTGATCCACGCGCTGCTGTCGTTGAGACAGGGGATGTAGCGAAATTCCTTGCCGCCCGCGCCGAGGAAGGCCTCGCGGCCTTCCATCGCGATCTCTTCGAGCGTCTCCAGGCAGTCGGCTGGAAAGCCAGGGCACATCACGTCGACTCTGGAAACGCCCGCCGCGCCGAGTTCGCGCAGCGTGGGTTCGGTGTAGGGCTCCAGCCATTTGGCGCGACCGAAGCGCGACTGGAAAGTGATGCGGTACTGCGCTGTGGTCAGCTGCAGCTTGTCGGCCAGCAGACGCGCGGTCGCTAGGCACTGCGCCTGGTAGGGGTCGCCGAGCCTGATGTTGCGTTCCGGAATGCCGTGGAAGCTCATCACCAACCGGTCGGGGCGTCCGCTCTGCTGCCAATGGCGCGTAACGCTGTGCGCCAAGGCATCGATGTAGAGCGGATCGTCGTGGTAGTCGTTGACGAAGCGAAACTCGGGCACGCGGCGCACGCCGGCACTCCAGGCATTGACGGCGTCGATCACGCTCGCCGTGGTGGTGGCCGAGTACTGCGGATAGGCCTGCAGCACAAGCACGCGCGTGACGCCTTCGGCCTTCAATTCATCGAGCCGGGAGGCGATCGATGGATTGCCGTAGCGCATCGCATCGCGCACCGTTACGCGATGGCCTTTCTCGCCGAGCCAACCTGCCAGCAGCGTCGCCTGCTTCTTCGTCCACACCTTGAGCGGGGAGCCCTCGGGTGTCCAGATGCTGGCGTACTTGGCGGCCGACTTTGCGGGCCGCGTGCGCAGGATGATGCCGTGCAGGATCAGCGCCCACAGCGCGCGCGGGATCTCGACCACGCGCGGGTCGCCCAGAAAGTCGGCCAGGTACGGGCGAACGGCGCTCGCCGTCGGCTCGTCGGGCGATCCCAGGTTGCACCAGAGCACGGCGGTGCGCTCCTGGGCGTTGTCGGCGGCAGGCGGTTCAGGTCGAAAAGGCATGCGATATTCTCGGTCATGCCCTCCGTGACTCCTGATTCCATGACCCTCGACGTGAAGCGCATCGCCGCGATTTCACTCGACCTCGACGACACGCTCTGGCCCATCTGGCCCACCATCGAACGCGCCGAACGCGTTCTTCATCAATGGCTGGTGCGCGAGGCGCCGAAGACGGCAAGCCTGCTGATCACGCCCGGCGTATTGCGCGAACTGCGCGAAGCCACGGCCAAGGAGCGCTCCGATCTTGCACACGACCTGAGCGCGCTGCGCCGCGAGTCCATCCGCGCAGCGCTGCGGCGCGCGGGCGAAGACCCGGCTCTGGCGGACCCGGCCTTCGACGCCTTCTTCGCCGAGCGCCAGCGCGTAACGCTCTACGACGACGTGCTGCCCGCGCTGCGGTGGCTGAGCGAGCGCTATCCCCTGGTGGCAATTTCCAATGGCAATGCCGACCTGAAGCTCACCGGCGTGAGTCGCTGGTTTCGCAGCGGCTTCAACGCGCGCGAATTCGGCAGCGGCAAACCGCATGCGCCGATCTTCCGGGCCGCGGCTGCTTCGGTGGGGCTGTTGCCGAAGGACGTGCTCCATGTCGGCGACGACGCTGTGCTGGACGTGGTCGGCGCGCTCGAAGCCGGCATGCAGGCCGCCTGGCTGGTTCGCGATGAGCGTCCGTGGGAACACGGCGCGCGGCCGCAACTGATCGTGCCGAACCTGCACGCGCTGTGCATGGCGCTGGAGTCCGCGTAGCCTGGGTATCCGTCAACGCGAGCTCATGATGGCACGTGCCACCGCGTCGCTCACCGACGACTGGATGTTGTAGTTCTTCAGCATTCCCGCCGCGTTGCTGGTCGCATTGATCACGGTTTGATTCACGATGTGCTGGTTGTCCAGCGTGTTCTGGATCACGGTCCCGTAGTTCGCACCGCCCTGTTGCGCCGCAACGGTGTTGCCCGGACCGTTCTGCACAAGATTCAGGCTCGACAGCTGCTTGTCGAGTTGCGCCGCCTGCGCCGGAGTCAGGTTGTTGATATGGCCGAAGTCCAGCGTGGTTTGCGTCACGAGGTTGCCGTTGATGTAGACAGCCCGCGTGATCCCGAAGCTCACCAGCAGCCCGTTGCCCGGGTCGAATCCGCCGCGCATCTGGTCGAGCGTGTGGCTGCTCACCGCCATCCATAGCTCCTCGCGGCGCGGCACGGGATCGGATTCGCCTGAGTGCGCCTGCGAAAGGGCGCTTCCTGCCAGCGCGCAGAGGCAGAGCCCCAGCACCGAGCGCACGAACGGAAAGTGCCGTGCCTTCATCAGAAGTCTCCCGGTCCCAGCTTTGGCATGGTGATGTCGCTCATACTTGCTCGGCCGACGCCACGCGCCAGCGGCGCGCGAGGTGACACGCGCCAGTCGGCCGCCACGTTGAATTTCGCCTGCTCCATGTGGCTGTGGATGACGAAGAGCAGGCCGTTCTTCCAACTCTCGTCGAATACCTTGCGCGACATCGCGCGTGTGCCTTGTGCGGGATCGCCGACGAGTACGCGGTCGTCCTGCACGCCCTTGACCACGACAAAGTGGTGGTAGCCGTTCGTATTGATGAGGACGATGGCGGGGATGCGCGCCTGGTTGAGCTTTTCGAGCGGCTGCTCGAATCCGTCGGCCTTGAAGCCGTGTGCCTCCAGGTAGCGCTTCATGTCGAGCAGCGAGAAACCTTCCTTGTGGATCTTCGCCTGGTCGCCGTTCTCGTACATCTCCTTGAACACCGCCGCTTCGGTGACCGGGTAGTCGTAGTGGTGCGTCAGCAGCGTGGCGAGGGCCGCCGAGCCGCAACTGAAGTCGTATTTCTGGATCAGCGTACGCCCCATGCGCGCCTGTTTCAGGCTGGTGATGGGGATGGTCACGTCCATCCCGCCCAGGCCGGGCAGGTAGGCCTGCTGGGCAGGCGCTGCGATGGCCGCAGTCAGCAGTGCGAAAGAGAGCAGCATGCCGCGCATGGCGCTCTCCTCAGTTCATCTGCAGATGAAGGATCACCGCGTTCTGTATCAGTACATTCGCGCCGGAGTTCTGGATCACGACCGGCAGTCCATTCATGTTGGCGAACGAGCCCGCACTGATGGTGTTGTCGCCAGTGTTGACACGGTTGGCGGAGTTGTTGGCCGTGGTGCCGTTCAGCGTCATCTCGTTGCTGACTTGCTCGCTTCCTCCGCGATAGCTTGCCAGCGTTGCAGAGTCGACCGGCACGGCGGCAAAGGCCACGCTTCGATCACTGCCGGCCGATGTCTCGCTGGTCGCCGGAGCGCCTTGCGCCACAGCCGCGGCAGGCAACAGCAAACCCAGGGCCGCGCAAACGGACCCGATGAGGGTAACGAATTTCATGGCGTGTCCCTTCAGCCTCGTGTGAGGGCGAGCCGACAAGCGCCGTGCGGCCTGAACGGATCAGGCTGCACGGCGTTCATCGGTCTTCGCGATCGATCAGCGTCCCACGGACAGGTTGGCCTGGACGTTCACGCTCTGTTGAACCATCGAGGCAATGCCGCTGTTCTGGTTCGCGACCATGATGCCCGCGGCGGTTTGACCGACGCTCGTCATGGAGTTGGACATGTTGAACGTACCGGCGTTGACCGTGTTGGTTCCACCTGCGCCACCCGTACCGCCGTTGCCGACGCCACCGGTTCCGCCGTTGCCCGTGTTGGTTCCGCCTGCGCCGCCCGCGCCGCCGGTGCCGCTACCGCCTGCGCCGCCGGCGCCTGCAGTGTTGTTACCGTTGCTGGCGCTGCCATTGGTAGCGCTGCCGTTCGTGCTCGAGCCGCCTGCGCCGCCCGTGCCTGCGCCGCCGGTCTGCGTGCCGGTCGCGGTGCTGGTGGCTGCTCCACCGCCGCCGCCCGAGCCGCCCGCTCCACCGGCACCCGTGGCGCCGCTCGCGCCGCCTGCGCCTGCCGTGCTGGTCGATGTGCCGGCTCCGCCCGCACCGCTCGCGCCGCCTGCACCTGCCGTGCCGCTGGCACCGCCCGCGCCGCCCGCGCCGCCTGCTGCGCCTGCGCCGCCCGCGCCGCCTGCTGCGCCGGCCAGGCCACCGTCACCGCCTGCGCCGCCGCCGCCGCCATAGCCGCCCGAGCCAGCCGAGGTGCTGCCGGAGCTTCCGCCACCGCCGCCACCGCCGCTCCTGCCGCCGAGTGCCGCGGACAGGCTGCCGCTGCTTCCGCCGCGGCCGCTGTCGCCGCTCGAGCCGCCGCGTCCGCCGTCGCCGCCACTCGACGAGGCGCGTCCGCTGCCTTGCAGGCCTGCGGCGATGCCGCCGAGGCCGTTGCCGCCGTCACCCGCAGTCGATCCGCCGTTCGTGGCGCTGCCATGCGTGATGGCGCCATTGGATGCGCTGCCACCCACCGCGCCGACCGCGCCCGTGCCCGTGGCGCCGTTGCCGCCTTGGCCGGAGGCTTCGCCGCCTCGGCCTGTCCCACCGCGACCACCGTAGCCTGAGCCGCCGGCAGCTGAGCCAAGGTTGGTCGCGTAGTTGCCGATGTGGGACACCGTGTTGCCGGAGACATAGCCATCCAGCTTGCTGACGGCCGTCGCCTTGGCTGTGTTGAATGCGTTGGTGAAGGTGCCGGTGGATCCGTTGTTGATTGCAGCGGAACGCGCGGCGCTGGCCTCTGCAGCACCCGATTCCCTGTTGGTGCTCGTGCTGTTGCTCGTGCTGTTGCGCGTACTGTTGCTGGTGCTCGTGCGCGTGCTCGTGCTGGTACTCGTGCTTGTCTCGGTGTTGGTGTTGCTGCCCGTCTCCGTACGCTGACGTGCAGACTGGTCGGTGTCATTGGCAAATACCACCGAACCGCTGAACCCGAAGGCAAGCGCAATGGCCGAAGCCAGAAGTGTCTTTTTCATGAACCCTCCAAAAAGTTGAACAAGCTTGGTAGTGACGTGCGTCGCCGCAAATCACGGGCGGCTGTGCAACTTCGGTGCCACCAACTTACTGCTTGTTTCGCGCATGGCGTTCTCCATTGGGGACGCGTTCCATATGACAGTTTCATGAATACATGCCCTAGCTGACCCAGAGGCACGTGGGGGGTGTTTTCGGGCTCGCAGTGTCACAGGTGCTTGACGGTGCACCCTGCCCGCATGCATCGCTTGCGGGGAGGCACGAGCCGCGACTTGACACCTCGGACAGTCCCCGAAAGTTTCTCTTTCTGTCTCATGCGTGTGACAGCCGATTTCGCGTAAGTAAGGCGTTGCACGTATGCCGAACGGTATAGCGATGAGGCGCGGTCTTGCCTCTGGTGGCGCGGGCCTTTCGGCGTGCGTCGGGACCGAAGTGCCACACCTCTGAGACACCCCACCCGTGTGGACTATCGACTTACCTTTAATTGCAACTTCTTGCTTGGCACTGTTACAGCAATGAGATTAGTCTGGCGCCCGATACCTCGCGGGAAGAACCATAAAAGAGGGGAAGAGATGGAGACCAATCGTCCGCTCAGGGCGCTCGTGTTGCTTGCCTATTCTTCGATTGCATGGACGGGCGCTGTTGCGCAGTCGCAGGGGACGACGGCAGCGCGGAACACACAGACCACAGCCAAGCGCGTCGAAGCACTCCAGAAGCAGTTGGCCGATCAGGGCCGGGAGATCGAAGCGCTGCGCAAGCAGGCCTCCGAGCAGGAAGCACGCTTTCGCGAACTGCAGGATCGCATGGTCACCCAGGAAGCGCGCGAGACGCTGCTGGCCCCCGGCAGCAAACCGCAGGTGATCACGCCCGGCACGCCCACCAGGATCCCTACCGAGACCGCACAATCCACCGAAGACACGTCCACGACGCCCGTGCGCGTGGGCGTGGCACCTGCCGCCGAAGTCGAGGCGCCGCCCGTCGCCCAGATCTTCAGTGAGCCCAGCATCCTCACGCCGAAGGGCACGTTCGTCCTCGAGCCTTCGCTGCAGTACATCTATTCGTCCAGCAACCGGGTGGCGCTCGTGGGCTACACGGTGATTCCCGCGATCCTGATCGGCCTGGTGGACGTTCGCGAGTTCAAGAACAACACCTTCATTTCCGCGCTGACGACTCGGTGGGGTGCGACCAACCGTATGGAACTCGAGTTGAAGGTGCCATACGTCAACCGTTCGGACAACATGATCAGCCGCGAGATCTTCACGGGCAGCGCCTTCGACAATGTCTTCAATACGCACGGCAAGGGCATCGGCGATGTGGAAGCCGCGATTCGCTACCAGATTGCCGACGGCCGGGACAACAACAAGCCCTACGTGGTTGGTGCGCTGCGCTTCAAGGCGCGCAATGGCAAGGATCCCTTCGAGGTGCCGGTCGACTGCGTGACGCGGTGCGTCGGCAATGCCACCGGCACGGCCCTGCCGCTCGAGTTGCCGGTCGGATCCGGCTTCTATTCGTTGCAGCCGAGCCTGACCTTCCTGCTGCCATCGGATCCGGCAGTGTTCTTCGGTGGTCTCAGCTACACCTACAACTTCGCGCGCAACGACGTCAGCCGCACGGTGCTGAACGGGCAGACGGAGTTTCTCGGGGATGTGAAGCCCGGGGACGTCTTTGGCATGAATCTCGGCATGGGCCTGGCCATCAACGAGCGTTCGTCCTTCAGTCTGGGCATGGAGCTGTACTCCGTCGGGCGGACCAAGCAGAACGACCAGTACGTCATCGGCTCGGTGCGCACCCAACTGGCCTCGCTGCTGCTGGGTTATTCGTACCGCTACAGCGACAAGACCCTTCTGAATGTCAGTGTCGGCGCCGGGTTGACCCGCGACACGCCGGATCTCCAACTGACAGTCAGGGTGCCGTTCACCTTCTGAGTGCGGCCTATGCGCGGGAATATCCTTTCCGTGACGCTGGGCGGCAACGCGGGCGAGGTCGCAGGCCCGTTGATCGCGCGCGGATGGGACGTGGCTCAGGCTTCGGACCTGGTGGGCGCGGGCCGCATCCAGGCCCACCGGAACTTCAACGTGAGCGTGCTGGTCGTCGGCAGTGCGCTGACCGCCTCCGAAGCGGCGGTGGAGGCCTGCATCGCGGCCTCGGGCGGTTCGGAGTGGGTGTGCGTCTGCGAGGCGCAAGCGCTCGAGTCCGCGGATTTTCGGGAGTTGATCCTCGGCAGCTTCTTCGACCACCAGACGCTGCCTTTCGACGTGCACGAGCTGGAGCTGATGCTCGACCGGGCCAGCCAGCGCGCCTTGCTCCGGCAGCGGCATGACGCATCGCACCGCAATGCGGTGGATGCGCTGGGCATGGTGGGGCAGGGCCCGGCCATCACGCGGTTGCGGCAACAGATTCGCAAGGTCGCGGTCACGGAAGCACCGGTGCTGATCGGCGGCGAGAGCGGCAGTGGCAAGGAGCTGGCTGCCCGGGCGATCCATCAATGCTCGCAGCGCTCGGCGGGCCCCTTCGTCGCGGTCAATTGCGGCGCGATCTCCCCGTCCCTGATCCAGTCCGAGCTGTTCGGGCATGAGCGTGGCGCGTTCACCGGAGCGTCGGCAGAGCGGCGCGGCCTGATCGAAGCGGCCAACGGCGGCACGATCTTTCTCGACGAGATCGGCGATCTGCCGGTGGAGCTGCAGACTAACCTCTTGCGCTTCCTGCAGGAAAAGACGATCAGCCGCGTGGGCGCGGTGCGCAACCTCCATGTCGATGTGCGCGTTGTGGCGGCATCGCACGTGGACCTGGCCGAGGCCGTGGCGGTCGGCCAGTTCCGGGACGACCTGTTCTATCGCCTGAACGTGCTGTCAATCGATGTCGCGCCGTTGCGGCGGCGGATGGAAGACGTGCCCATCCTGGCCGAATACTTCTTCCAGCGCTGCGTGGCCAAGAGCCGGACGCGGGTCAGGGGCTTCAGCCGGCAGGCCGTCGCGGCGATGCTCGCGCATGCGTGGCCGGGCAATGTCCGTGAGCTGTTCAACCGCGTGCAGCGCGCGGTCGTCATGACCGACCGGCGCCTCATCGGCCCGATCGACCTCGGACTCCCGATGGTGGACAACCCCGTCGGCATGGGACTCGATGCCGCCCGCACGCTGGCCGAGCGCGACGTCATCTGCCTCACGTTGACCCGGGTCGGGCGCAACATCACGCATGCTGCGCGCGAACTCGGCGTGTCGCGCATGACCTTGTACCGGCTGATGGACAAGCACAGCATCGCGCTGGATTCGGAATCGCGGCAGCATCAGCCCGCGCAGTGGCCGCCCGCTGACGTGCCGATCCGCCCGGCGCCTTCGAGCGTCGCGAATCCGCTGGATGCGATCCTGAAATCCTCCGGCAACGGTTTCCGCGCCGACTGGGCGGGCGTCGGCAAGCCGGCCGGACGGGCCTAGAGCGCTGCGGCTGCGGCGATGGCGCTGCGCACCGCGCCTTCGAGCGTGCCGGGATAGTCGCCCTCGACGTAATCCCCGCAGGCCATGAGGTTTGACGCGATCCGCATCGGCGGTCGCACGAGGCCGGGGATGCACGCGAAAGTGGCGCGCCGCTCGACCACAGTCAGCACCGGCTGCAGTTGCTCGAGGGCGAGTTGCTGACGGGCTTGCGTCAGCACTTGCCGCTGCAGCGTTTCGCGATCGCCGGTGCTTGCGCTGATCACGAAGGCCAGAAGGCCCTTCGGTCCGCCGAGCTGGCCGCGGTCGAAGGCGAACTGCGCAGGCGATCCAGGCCCGCTGCGCAGCGCCACGAAGGGCGTCTGCAAGGCCACGGCGCCGTGGAGATAGATCGTGGCAATGGATTCGTGGGGCAGGGCATCGGCCACGGCGGACCAGGACGATGCAAGGTCGGCGGTCAGCCGCGCGGCTTCCCATGGCGAGCAGGCCAGCACCACACGATCGAACGGTTCGTCATCGACACGCCAACCGTCGCCTGTGCGCGAAAGGGCCCGCACGCGTTGGCCGGCCACCGTCCGGGCGCCTCGCTCTCTCAGCCATCGATCGGCCGCATCGGGGAACAGCGCACCGAGGTCCACGCGCGGCAAAAGCAGTTGCGATCCGCCCGGCGTGTAGAACAGGGCTTCTGCCAGCACGCGCAGGAATACCTTCCCGCTGGCTTGATCAGCGGGCGTGTTGAGGGCCGACACACACAGCGGGTCGGTGAGCTCCTCGCGCACGCGCGGCGTGAGCGTGGCGCACAGGCCGGCCACCGTTTGATCGTCCGGGCACACGAAGCCTTGCTTTTTCCATCGGGAGGAAGTCGTCAGCAACGAGAGCTTGTCCTGCCATGTCCAGCCGCGCGCACCCAGCACGCCGGCCACGACGTCGAGTGGCGCGATGTGCCGGGTCGCGCGGTCGAGCCACCGCGGCATCTGCGGCAACGACAGGCCGCCGCCATCGGGGAAGCGCAGGATGAGCGGAACGCGTTGCAGTGCACGATTTACGTCGACGCCGACGCGCGCCATCAGTTCGAGCGTGCGGGTGTAGGCGCCGATGAGGATGTGCTGGCCGTTGTCCAGCGTCACTTCCTGCCCGTCGGGCAGGGTGGCAATCAGGGCGCGCGCCCGGCCACCCCAGTTGCGCGCGGCCTCGAAGACTGTGACCGCATGGCCAGCCTGACTTGCCTCGACCGCACAGGCCATGCCGGCCCATCCCCCGCCGATGATCGCGACGCGGCTCAAGTCACAGCTTCCCTAATGCTTGCACTCGCCATGCCAGCCAGAGCTTGCGCACGGGCGTCAGGCTCACGCGCTGATGCAGCACCTGGAAGTCATCGCGTTCGATCTCGCGCAGCAACGTGCGGTAGATGCTCGCCATCATCAGCCCCGGCTTCTGCATGCGCCGGTCGGGCGGCGGGAGCAGGGCGAGCGCTTCGTCGTAGGCCTTGTGCGCACGCGCCGACTGGAACTTCATCAGCGCGATGAAGCGATCCGAGTGCACGCGATTCAGGATCTCGTGCGCCTTGACGTCGAACTGCTGCAGCTCGTTGACGGGAAGGTAGATGCGTCCGCGCAGCGCATCCTCGCCGACGTCGCGGATGATGTTCGTCAACTGCAGCGCGAGGCCCAGCCTGTGCGCGTACTCGGTGGTCTGCGGCTCGGTCTGGCCGAAGATGCGTGCCGCGCCTTCGCCCACTACGCCGGCCACCAGGTGGCAGTAGCGCCGCAGGGCCGGGAAGTCGAGGTAGCGGGTCTGGTCGAGGTCCATCTGGCAGCCCTCGATCACTTCGTGCAACTGTCGTTCTTCGATGCCGTAGGTCGTGGCGTGCGGCATCAGCGCCTGCATCACCGGATGGTGCGGCTGCCCGGCGTAGGACTGGGCGACTTCGGTCCGCCACCAGGCGAGCTTGGTGGCCGCGACGCCAGGGTCGGTGACCTCGTCGACCACGTCGTCGATCTCGCGGCAAAACGCATAGAAAGCGGTGATGGCGGCGCGGCGCGGTTTCGGAAGAAACAGGAATGCGTAATAAAAACTGCTGCCCGATGCAGCGGCCTTGTCCTGGACGTACTGCTCGGGGGTCATCGTGCGGGCCTCTTCATGCGGGCGATTGTCTCCGCATCCGCAGGGCCCGCCACGCGAGCAGCGGCGCGTCGGCCTTGCCGATGGTCGGACGCGTCGAGAACGTGTCGCAGGCCAGCGCCTCGATCTTGTCGAGGATGCGACTGCCGCCCTGGACCACGAAGCGCAGCTCCCATCCTGCACGGCCCGGCAGCCGGTGCACGAGCGGCGCGCCTTCGCGCATCAGCGTGCGCGCCCATGCGACCAGGCTGGCGACCAGTGCGATGGCGTTCGGCGGCGGAGCTGTGGGCCGCAGCGGCCTGAAGGTGTGGAAGTCGCTGGCGCTCAGCCCGTGTGCCCGCCTGTCCTCGTGCGGCAGATAGAAGCGCCCCCGCGGGAGGTCGACGCTGAGGTCCTGCCAGAAATTGATGAGCTGCAAGGCGCTGCATACGGCATCGCTCTGCGCGAGCGAGGATGCATCGTCGACCCCGTACAAATGCAGCAGCAACCGGCCGACAGGGTTGGCGGAGCGGCGGCAATAGTCCAGCAGTTCGGTCCGGTCGGCGTAGCCTGCGCCGTCGCGTGTCTTCTCGATGTCCTGCATGAACGCGGAGAGCAGGTCGGCAAGAAGGTTCTCCGGCAATGCGAAGCCGCGAATGGCGTGCGCGAGCGGGCCGAAGACCTCAGGCCACCGATTCGAAGGCGCAGTGCCGCTCGCCGTGGCGGCCAGATCCGCACGAAAGGCGCGCAGTTCCTCCAGCCGCTGGGCCGGGCTGGCGTCGCCTTCGTCGGCGATGTCGTCGGCAGTGCGCGCGAAGGCATAGATCGCGGCGACGGGCGGCCGCAGCCGCGGCGGGCACAGCCAGGACGCGACCGGGAAGTTCTCGTAGTGCGTCGGCGTGGCGGCGAGCACGGGGTGGGTGGTGGTGGATGGCACGCGGCGCATTGTGCGGTACGGCACATCGCCGTCGGCAAACGAAGCATTCCGCCCGGAACTACTGATTTCGTTGACAGCGATTGGCGTTTACCCTAGATTACTAACCGGCGGGTCATTAATGGCCCTTTTCGCTTTTTCAAGGGTGCTTCATGACCGCGTCGTCCCTCTCCTCGTTCCCTGGCCGCGCCTGGGCGCTGCTTGCGATCCTTGTACTTGCCGGCTGTTCGCGTCCGCCCGCGGCCGAAGAGCCGTTGCGCGCCGTCAAGGTGGTCACGGTGGGAGCGAGTACGTACGACACCGAGCCGGAGTTCTCAGCCGAGGTGCGGGCTCGCGTGGAGTCGCGGCTCGGGTTCCGGGTGGCCGGCAAGATCACGCGGCGCCAGGCGGAACTCGGCCAACATGTGCAGGCCGGCCAGGTGCTGGCCCAGCTCGACCCTCAAGACTACAAGCTCGCCGCCGAGGGCGCCCGCGCGCAGCACGCCGCCGCACTGACCAACCGCGACCTCGCTGCGGCCGACCTCAAGCGCTATCGCGAACTGCGCGAGCAAAACTTCATCAGCGGTGCCGATCTGGAGCGCCGGGAGACCACCTACAAGGCCGCGCAGGCTCAATTGGAGCAGGCGCAGGCGCAACTGGCGTCGCAGGGCAACCAGGCCAACTACACGACGCTCGTGGCGGACGTGCCGGGCATCATCACCGCGATCGAGGCCGAGCCGGGGCAGGTGGTCGCGGCCGGAACGCCGGTCGTGCGAATCGCCCAGGACGGCGCGCGCGACGTCGTGTTCGCGGTGCCCGAAGACCGGGCGGCGCTGGTCAAGCCAGGTTCCGCGGTCGCGGTGCGCGGCTGGGCCGGCGGCGCGGAACTCGAAGGCAAGGTGCGTGAAGTAGCGGCCAGCGCCGACGCGGTCACGCGCACGTACACGGTCAAGGTGACGATTGACGCCGTCACGGCGCCGGCGCTCGGAGCGACGGTCTATGCGCGGCCGAAGGCGCTGTCGCGCACCGGCACGGCCGTGTTGAAGTTGCCGACCAGCGCATTGCGCCAGGAAGGCCAGGGCACCGCCGTGTGGGTGCTCGACAAGGAGACGATGACCGTCCGCTCGCAGCCGGTCCAGGTCGCCACCGCCGACGGCAACGAAGCCGTGATCGGCAGCGGCGTCTCCCCGGGCATGCTGGTGGTCGCCGCAGGCGTGCACGTGCTGTCTCCGGGGCAGAAAGTCTCCATTTACCAGGAGAAAGGGAAGGGCGCAGCGCCCGGCAGTCCCGCGCAGGCGATCGCGCCGGTGCAGGCACCCGTCGTCGCTCCCGTCGCCACGCGCTGAGGACGCCGCAATGACGTCCCAGACCGACGCGTCCGGCAAGTCCGGCTTCAACCTCTCGAAATGGGCGCTGGAGCACGGGGCGCTCACGCGCTACCTCATGCTGGTGCTGATGCTGCTGGGCTTTGCGTCCTACTTCCAGCTCGGCCAGGACGAAGACCCTCCGTTCACCTTCCGCGCGATGGTGGTCCGCACCTACTGGCCGGGCGCTACGGCGCAGCAGGTGGCCGAGCAGGTGACAGACAAGCTCGAACGCACGCTGCAGGAAGCGCCCTACGCCGACAAGATCCGCAGCTATTCCAAGCCGGGTGAGTCGCAGATCATTTTCCAGATCAAGGATTCGTCGAAGGCCAGCGAGGTCGCGAACGTCTGGTACACGGTGCGCAAGAAGATCAGCGACATGCGCGGCACGCTGCCGGCGGGTATCCAGGGCCCGTTCTTCAACGACGACTTCGGCGATGTCTACGGCGTGATCTACGCGCTGGAAAGCGACGGCTTCAGCTATGCCGAACTCAAGACCTTCGCCGACGACGTGCGCCAGCGCCTGCTGCGCGTGAAGGACGTGGCCAAGGTCGAGCAGTTCGGCGTGCAGGACGAGAAGATCTTCATCGAGGTCTCGCAGAAGCGGCTTGCGCAACTCGGCCTCGACTTCAATGCGGTGCTGACTCAACTCGGATCGCAGAACGCGATCGAAAGCGCCGGGACCATCCAGTCGCCGCAGGACGTGGTGCAGGTGCGCGTCGCCGGCCAGTTCACGAGCGTGGAGCAACTGCGCGCGATGCCGATCCGAGGCAGTTCGGGCAACCAGATGCGCCTGGGTGACATCGCCGAGATTCACCGGGCCTACGTCGATCCGCCAGCGGTCAAGGTGCACCACCAGGGCAAGGAAGTCATTGCGCTCGGTGTCTCGATGGCCAAGGGCGGCGACATCATCGAACTCGGCAAAGCGCTGCGCAGCGCAACCGCCGAGATCGACCACCGCCTGCCGCTCGGCGTCAAGCTCGCGCAGGTGCAGGACCAGCCGGTGGCCGTCTCGAAATCCGTCAATGAATTCGTCAGCGTCCTGATCGAGGCCGTGGCGATCGTGCTCGCGGTCAGCTTTATCGCGCTGGGTCTGCACAAGGGCGGGCGCTTCGGCTGGTACGTCGACATACGGCCGGGCCTGGTGGTGGCGATCACCATTCCGCTGGTGCTCGCCGTGACTTTCCTCGCAATGAACTACTTCGGGATCGGCCTGCACAAGATATCGCTCGGCTCCCTGATCATCGCGCTCGGCTTGCTGGTGGACGACGCGATCATCGCGGTCGAGATGATGGTGCGCAAGATGGAGGAGGGCTACGACAAGGTGCGCGCAGCCACCTTCGCCTACGACGTCACCGCCAAGCCGATGCTCACCGGCACGCTGATCACTGCGGCAGGATTCCTGCCGATCGGCATCGCGAAATCGGTCACGGGGGAGTACACCTTCGCCATCTTCGCGGTCACGGTGATCGCGCTGGTGCTGAGCTGGTTCGTCTCCGTTTACTTCGTGCCCTACCTCGGCACGCTGCTGCTCAAGGTGAAGCCGCACGATCCGGATGCGCCGCCGCACGAGCTGTTCGACACGCCGTTCTACAACACCTTCCGCCGCACGGTGAACTGGTGCGTCGAGCATCGCTGGCTGACCATCGGCGCCACGCTGCTTGTCTTTGCGCTTGGCATCTTCGGCATGGGGAAGGTGCAGCAGCAGTTCTTCCCGGATTCGAGCCGGCCTGAAATCCTGGTCGAGTTGTGGTTTCCGGAGGGCACGTCCTTCGCGGCGAACGAAGAGGTGGCGAAGCGGGTCGAGCAGCGGCTTCAGAAGGAAGACGGCGTCAGCACGGTCACGAGCTGGATCGGCTCGGGCGTGCCACGCTTCTACCTGCCGCTGGATCAGGTATTTCCGCAGACCAACGTGTCGCAGATGATCGTGCTGGCCAAGGACCTGAAGTACCGCGAATCGCTGCGCATCAGGCTCCCGGCGATGCTGGCGCAGGAATTCCCCGAAGCGCGCGGCCGCGTCAAGCTGCTGCCCAACGGCCCGCCGGTGCCGTACCCGGTGCAGTTTCGCGTGATCGGCACCGACCCCGCGAAGCTGCGCGCGCATGCCGACGAGGTCAAGGCCTTGATGCGCGAGAACCCGAACATGCGCGGCGTCAACGACAACTGGAACGAATCGGTCAAGGTGATCCGGCTCGAGGTCGACCAGGACAAGGCGCGCGCGCTCGGCGTCACCAGCCAGGCGATCGCGCAGGCCTCGCGGACCATGTTCAGCGGCACGACGGTGGGGCAATACCGAGAGAACGACCTGCTCATCGACATCACCCTGCGCCAGTCCCCGGACGAGCGCGAGGCAATCTCGGACATCGGCAATGCCTACCTGCCCACGAGCTCGGGCCGCTCGATCCCGCTGACGCAGATCGCCAAGCCGGTTTTCACCTGGGAACCGGGCGTCATGTGGCGCGAGAACCGCGACTATGCGATCACGGTGCAGGGCGACATCGTCGAAGGCCTGCAGGGCGCGACGGTGACCGGCCAGCTGTTGCCGAAGCTGCGCGAGCTGGAGGCCAGATGGCACGCGGCCGGCGATGGCGCCTATCGCATCGAGGTGGCCGGCGCGGTGGAAGAAAGCAGCAAGGGCTCGGCGTCCATCGTGGCTGGCGTGCCGATCATGCTGTTCCTGGTGTTCACTCTGCTGATGCTCCAACTGCACAGTTTCAGCCGTTCGTTGCTGGTGTTCATCACCGGGCCGCTGGGCATCGTCGGCGTGGCCGGCGCGTTGCTGGCGCTGAACCGGCCGTTCGGCTTCGTGGCATTGCTGGGCGTGATCGCGCTGATGGGGATGATCCAGCGCAACGCGGTGATCCTGATCGACCAGATCGAGAGCGACCGCGCCGCGGGCGTTCCGGCGTGGGACGCGATTGTCGAATCGGCGGTGCGGCGGCTGCGGCCGATCGTGCTCACCGCGGCGGCGGCCGTGCTGGCCATGATTCCGTTGTCGCGCAGCGTGTTCTGGGGACCGATGGCCGTGGCGATCATGGGCGGTCTCATCGTGGCGACTGTGCTCACGCTGCTGGCGCTGCCGGCCATGTACGCGGCCTGGTTCCGCGTGAGGCGGGATGAGAGAAACCCGGTGGCGGAGTCCGAAGAGGCTCTCGTTCGCGCTTAAAATACGCGGTTGACCGATTTCAAGCGGGGGACTTCCGGGTCGTCCGCTCCTGATAGACGAAGGCGGCCTGTGGGCCGCTTTCGTTCATTCATCGCCTGAAGACAACTGGAACCGCGCGGGTGGCGAAATTGGTAGACGCACCAGGTTTAGGTCCTGACGCCAGCAATGGCGTGCCGGTTCGAGTCCGGCCCCGCGCACCAGCACAAGACCCCTCACAAGGAAGACTGATATGACCGTGAACGTTGAAACCCTCGAGAAACTCGAACGCAAGATCACGCTGACCTTGCCGGTCGGCACCATCCAGTCCGAGGTCGATTCGCGCCTCAAGAAGCTGGCCCGCACCGTCAAGATGGACGGCTTCCGTCCCGGCAAGGTGCCGATGAACGTCGTGGCCCAGCGCTATGGCTACTCGGTTCACTACGAAGTCATGAACGACAAGGTCGGCGAGGCTTTCTCGCACGCCGCCAACGAAGCCAAGCTGCGCGTGGCCGGCCAGCCGCGCATCACCGAAAAGGAAAACGCGCCCGAAGGCGAGCTCGCTTTCGACGCGGTTTTCGAAGTTTTCCCGGAAGTCAAGATCAATGACCTGTCCGGCGCCGAAGTCGAAAAGCTCAGCGCCGAGGTGGGTGACGACGCGATCGACAAGACGCTCGACATCCTGCGCAAGCAACGCCGCACCTTCGCGCAGCGCGCGCAGGATGCCGCCGTGCAGGACGGCGACCGTGTCACGGTCGACTTCGAAGGCAAGATCGACGGCGAAACCTTCCAAGGTGGCAAGGCCGAGGACTTCCAGTTCATCGTAGGCGAAGGCCAGATGCTCAAGGAATTCGAAGATGCCGTGCGTGGCTTGAAGTCCGGCGACAGCCGCACCTTCCCGCTGTCCTTCCCGGCCGACTATCACGGCAAGGACGTGGCCGGCAAGCAAGCCGACTTCATGGTCACCGTGAAGAAGATCGAAGCTTCGCATCTGCCAGAAGTCAACGAACAGCTCGCCAAGTCGCTCGGCATCGCCGACGCCACGGTCGAAGGCCTGCGCGCCGACATCAAGAAGAACCTCGAGCGCGAAGTCAAGTTCCGCCTGCTGGCCCGCAACAAGAACGCGGTGATGGACACGCTGATCGCCAGCGCCGAGCTGGACCTGCCCAAGTCGAGCGTGCAGGCCGAAGTCGACCGCATGATCGAAGGCGCCCGCGCCGAGCTCAAGCAGCGCGGCATCAAGGACGCCGAGAAGGCGCCGATCCCCGACGACGTGTTCCGCCCGCAAGCCGAGCGCCGCGTGCGCCTGGGCCTGGTGGTGGCCGAACTGGTCCGCGCGAACAACCTGCAGGCCAAGCCCGAGCAGATCAAGGCCCACATCGACGAACTCGCCGCCAGCTACGAGAAGCCGGCCGACGTGGTTCGCTGGTATTTCAGCGACAACCGCCGCCTCGCGGAAGTCGAAGCCGTCGTGATCGAGAACAATGTGACGGACTTCGTGCTCGGCAAGGCCAAGGTCAACGCCAAGTCGGTTTCCTTCGACGAACTGATGGCCCAACAGGGCTGATCGGGCGGAGCACTGCAGTCCATCCATGGGGCTTGTGCTTTGCGGCACGAGCCCCATTTCGTCTGGGTACAGTACAAACCCCTCTGGAGAGCAAACATGAGCGCACAGGAAATTACGGGCCTCGGCATGGTTCCGATGGTCATCGAGCAGTCGGGCCGTGGCGAACGGTCCTACGACATCTATTCGCGCCTTCTCAAGGAACGGGTGATCTTCCTGGTCGGTGAAGTCAACGACCAGACCGCCAATCTCGTGGTGGCGCAGCTCTTGTTCCTCGAGAGCGAGAACCCGGACAAGGACATTTCGTTCTACATCAACTCCCCGGGCGGCAGCGTGAGCGCCGGCATGGCGATTTACGACACCATGCAGTTCATCAAGCCCGACGTGTCGACGCTGTGCATCGGTTTCGCGGCCAGCATGGGCGCCTTCCTCCTGGCGGCAGGCGAGAAGGGCAAGCGTTTCTCGCTCCCGAACTCGAAGATCATGATTCACCAGGTCCTGGGCGGCGCCCGCGGCCAGGCCACGGACATCGAGATCCACGCCCGCGACATCCTCAAGACGCGCGAGCAGATGAACCGCATCCTGGCGGACCGTACCGGCCAGTCCTTCGAGAAGATCGCTCGCGATACCGAGCGGGATTACTTCCTGACGGCGGACGAGTCCAAAGAGTACGGTCTGATCGACCAAGTGATCTCGAAGCGCAGTTAAGGCACCTGGCGTTGAGGCGCCCGAGCAACAACGGCGTTTCCCCACACGGGGAACGCCGTTTTTGTTTCGCTATCATTGTTAAACCCCTGTTACGAGGCATTTGTCCATGGCCGAGAAAAAAGGCTCCTCCAGCGAAAAAACGCTCTACTGCTCGTTCTGCGGGAAAAGTCAGCACGAGGTCAAGAAGCTGATCGCCGGACCTTCGGTCTTCATTTGCGACGAATGCATCGATCTCTGCAATGAGATCATTCGCGACGAACTCCCCGCGGGCGACGAAACGCGCGAGGCGCGCAGCGACCTGCCGACGCCGCTGGAGATCAAGACCAACCTCGACAACTACGTCATCGGCCAGGAACCCGCCAAGCGGATGCTCTCCGTTGCGGTCTACAACCACTACAAGCGCCTGCGCCACAAGGAAAAGGCGAAGGGCGACGACGTCGAGCTCAGCAAGAGCAACATCCTGCTGATCGGGCCCACCGGCTCCGGCAAGACCCTGCTGGCGCAGACACTCGCGCGCATGCTCGATGTGCCTTTCGTGATGGCTGACGCCACGACGCTGACCGAAGCCGGCTACGTGGGTGAGGACGTCGAGAACATCATCCAGAAGCTGCTGCAAAGCTGCAACTACGAGGTCGAGCGCGCCCAGCGCGGCATCGTCTATATCGACGAAATCGACAAGATCTCGCGCAAGTCGGACAACCCTTCGATCACCCGCGACGTGTCGGGCGAGGGCGTGCAACAGGCGCTGCTGAAGCTGATCGAAGGCACGATGGCCAGCGTGCCCCCGCAAGGCGGCCGCAAACATCCCAATCAGGATTTCCTGCAGATCGACACGACCAACATCCTGTTCATCTGCGGCGGCGCGTTCGCGGGGCTGGAAAAGGTCATCGAAAACCGCACCGAAGCCTCGGGCATCGGCTTCGGCGCTTCGGTCAAGAGCAAGAAGCAGCGCAGCATCACCGAAGTGTTCCGCGAAGTCGAGCCCGAAGACCTGATCAAGTTCGGCCTGATTCCCGAGCTGGTCGGCCGCATGCCGGTCGTGGCCTCGCTCGCCGAGCTCAGCGAGGACGCGCTGGTCCAGATCCTGACCGAACCGAAGAACGCGGTGGTCAAGCAGTTCACCAAGCTCCTGCAGATGGAAGGCGTGGACCTCGAAATCCGCCCCGCGGCGCTGAAGGCGATCGCACGCAAGGCGCTGGCCCGCAAGACGGGTGCACGCGGTCTGCGTTCGATCCTGGAGCAGTCGCTGATCGACACGATGTTCGAGTTGCCGAACACGGCCAATGTCGACAAGGTCGTGGTCGAGGAATCCACGATCGACGAGAACAAGCCGCCCTTGCTGGTCTACCGCGAAGCAGCCAAGAAGGCCTGAATGCACAAGCAGCCGGCCGCTCCCCGCCAGGCGTCCGGCGTCTTCGACGAAGACCGTGCCCGCGCACTTGAAAAGTGCGTGCCGCCGACCATCTTTCCATGATCAAGTAAAGGATCCCCATGTCCGGTCATACCCCGCTGCCTGCCACCGAACTCGACCTGCCGCTGCTTCCGTTGCGCGACGTGGTCGTGTTCCCTCACATGGTCATCCCTCTGTTCGTGGGGCGGCCCAAGAGCATCAAGGCGCTCGAACTTGCCATGGAAGCCGAGCGCCGCATCATGCTGGTGGCCCAGAAGGCCGCCGCCAAGGATGAGCCCTCGGTCGAGGACATGTTCGAGGTCGGCTGCATCTCGACCATTCTTCAGATGCTGAAGCTGCCCGACGGCACCGTGAAAGTCCTGGTCGAAGGCCAGCAGCGCGCAAGAGTCAACCGCATCGACGACGGCGAGACGCATTTCTCCGCGAACGTGACGCCGGTCGAGGCCCCCGAAGTCGCGACGCAGAAGGGCACGGAAGTCGAGGCGCTGCGCCGCGCGGTGATGCAGCAGTTCGACCAGTACGTGAAGCTCAACAAGAAGATCCCGCCCGAGATCCTCACCTCGATTTCGAGCATCGACGATCCGGGCCGGCTGGCGGACACCATCGCCGCCCATTTGCCGCTGAAGCTCGACAATAAACAGGCCGTGCTCGACCTGGACGACATCAAGGCCCGCCTCGAGAACCTCTTCGGGCAACTTGAGCGCGAGGTCGACATCCTCAACGTCGACAAGAAGATCCGCGGCCGCGTGAAGCGCCAGATGGAAAAAAACCAGCGCGACTTTTACCTGAACGAACAGGTCAAGGCTATCCAGAAGGAGCTGGGCGAAGGCGAAGAGGGCGCGGATATCGAGGAGATCGAGAAGAAGATCAAGCTCGCCAAGATGCCCAAGGAAGCGCTCAAGAAGGCCGAGGGCGAGCTCAAGAAGCTCAAGCTGATGTCGCCGATGTCTGCCGAGGCGACAGTGGTGCGCAACTACATCGACGTGCTGATCGGCCTGCCGTGGAGCAAGAAGACCAAGATCAAGCACGACCTCGCGCATGCCGAGGAAGTGCTCAACGAGGACCACTACGGCCTGGAGAAGGTCAAGGATCGCATCCTGGAATATCTCGCGGTGCAGCAGCGCGTCGACAAGGTCAAGGCGCCGATCTTGTGCCTGGTCGGCCCACCGGGGGTCGGCAAGACCTCGCTCGGGCAGTCGATCGCCAAGGCGACCGGCCGCAAGTACACGCGCATGGCCCTGGGCGGCATGCGTGACGAGGCCGAGATTCGCGGCCATCGCCGCACCTACATCGGCGCGCTGCCGGGCAAGGTGCTGCAAAGCCTGAACAAGGTCGGCACGCGCAATCCGCTGTTCCTGCTGGACGAGATCGACAAGCTCGGGACCGACTTCCGCGGCGACCCGTCGAGCGCGCTGCTGGAAGTGCTCGACCCGGAGCAGAACCACACCTTCGGCGACCACTACGTCGAGGTCGACTTCGACCTGAGCGACGTGATGTTCGTCGCGACGTCGAACTCGATGAACATCCCGCCGGCCCTGCTGGACCGGATGGAAGTCATTCGCCTCTCGGGCTACACCGAAGACGAGAAGACGCACATCGCGCTGAAGTACCTGCTGCCCAAGCAGATGAAGAACAACGGCGTGAAGGAAGAGGAGCTCCTGATCACCGAGGAAGCGGTGCGCGATATCGTGCGCTACTACACCCGCGAAGCGGGCGTGCGTTCGCTCGAGCGCGAGCTGTCGAAGATCTGCCGCAAGGTGGTCAAGGGCCTGCTGCTCAAGAAGATGGAACCGCAGGTAGTCGTCAACGGCGAGAACCTCAACGACTTCCTCGGCGTTCGCAAGTACACCTTCGGTTTGGCCGAGAAGCAGAACCAGGTCGGTCAGGTGGTGGGGCTCGCGTGGACGGAAGTTGGCGGAGACCTGCTCACGATCGAGGCGGTCACCATGCCCGGCAAGGGCGTGATCAGCCGCACCGGCTCGCTCGGCGACGTGATGAAGGAATCGGTCGAGGCCGCTCGCACCGTGGTGCGCAGCCGCTCTCGTCGCCTGGGCATCAAGGATGAAGTGTTCGAGAAGCGCGACATCCACATCCACGTGCCCGATGGTGCGACGCCCAAGGACGGCCCCAGCGCAGGCGCGGCGATGACGACGGCCTTCGTGTCGGCGCTCACCGGCATCCCGGTTCGCGCCGACGTCGCGATGACCGGCGAGATCACCCTGCGTGGCGAAGTCACGGCGATCGGTGGCCTGAAGGAAAAGCTGCTGGCCGCCTTGCGCGGTGGCATCAAGACCGTGTTGATTCCCGAAGAGAACGCGAAGGACCTACAGGACATTCCCGAGAACGTGAAGAACGGCCTCGAGATCGTGCCGGTGAAGTGGATCGACAAGGTGCTCGAGATTGCACTGGAGAAGATGCCGACGCCGCTGTCCGACGAAGAGGTTGCAGCATCCGCTGCTGCCGTGGCCGAGTTGGCCAAGCAGCGCGCCGCAACGCCGGTCGAAGGCTCCGTCAAACATTGATGGCGACAGTTGCGGGACTTCGAAAAAATGGTATATAATTCGAGGCTCGAAACGCGGGAATAGCTCAGTTGGTAGAGCGCAACCTTGCCAAGGTTGAGGTCGAGAGTTCGAGACTCTTTTCCCGCTCCAGTTTTGAAAAAGGGAAGCTGAGGCTTCCCTTTTTTTCGCGGTATTCGTAGGACTTCGAAAGTCTAGAAAAAGAACGTGGCGCGATAGCAAAGCGGTTATGCAACGGATTGCAAATCCGTCTAGCCCGGTTCGACTCCGGGTCGCGCCTCCAAACGTCCGGTTCATGCGCCGTGCCAAGGGTTTCTGCATTGGTCTCAGACCAATGCATCCCCTAACGCAGAACCAGGAGTTTTCAACCATGCACAACCTGCTTTTCGCAGAGCTTTGTGATGCCTACCTTCATTTGTTTGAAGGCAAGGACCCAGCGCGCAAAACACAAGTCGCCTACTGGCGCGAGTACCTCGCCGGCAAGGCCGCCAAGGACGTCACCGCAGACGACATCGAGGACGGCCTGATCGCACTCGCCCAGCGCGGCAAGATGCAGAACTACAAAGGCCGCGGCGCCATCGCCACCGGCAAGCCCCTGTCGGGCGCCTCGATCAACCGCTACCGCTCTTCGGTCTCGGCCGTCTTCACCTGGGCCCGGCGCAACCGGAAACTCCCGCGCACCGTCCAGCATCCGTGCAAGGATGTGGCCATCAATCCCGAGCCGCCCAAGAAGTTCGAGTTCCTGCGCCCCGAGGAGATCGACAAGCTCGTGGCCGTCGCTCGCCTCGAGCTCTGGCGCAAGCTCCCCCTGTTCGTGCTCCTGGCCTACACATCGGGCCTGCGCGTGGCCAACCTGCGCGAGTTGCGATGGGGCCAGGTCGACCTCGAAGGGCGGCGCATTTCGATCCCGACCACCAAGAACGGGCGCCCGCATGAAGTCGCGTTGACCCAGCGTGTCGTCGCCGAGCTCAAGGCGATTGGGGGCGAGGCGGGCAGGGCGCCCGGCGTGTACGTCTTCGAGAGCCAGAACCGCCCAGGCCACCCGCACAACTGCACCAGCGCCTTTGCCGCCCTGGCGCGCAAGGCGCTGCCCGGGCGCGACGTGACCATCCACACGCTGAGGCACAGCAGCGCCTCTGCGCTCGCGGCCGCCGGCGCCAGCACGATTCAGTTGATGGTTCACTTGAACCACAGCAGCCCGCGCATGTCCGCGCGCTATTCGCACCTCGACTTGACCAGTCGCACCCAACTCGTGGACTCAGTCTTCGGCTGAAGCCTCCGGCTCGCCAAAGCCCGCCAACCCCCAGCCCGCCCGGTGGCCGCACCGCGCGGGCTTTTTTGCGCGTGCGGCCCGTAGCACGATCGCACACGCATTGCAATAAAACCGCATCGGCGCCTCGACCATTGACGCAGCAGTGAAAAATTTTTTCCGGCGGTCCGCGCAGTGAGATTCAGTGAGCACCCGTGTGCATGAGTGGATATGGAGGTATCAGCAAGGTGAAGCTGCCTTTTCGCCGGCAGCGCGCCACGCGCCGCAAAAAATTTTCCCTCTTGTACGAGCCCGCTGTGGCGCGCAACCATTGCCATTGCCGTTGGCACGGCGCTGTCAATTTGTTGTCATTGCGAAGGGATGCACCCCATGAGAAAGACCACCCGCAGCGCGCCCGATCCGCGCACACGCGAGCAGTTCCTGCAGGCACTTCGCCGGCCATCCTGGCTCGTCGAATGCTTCCCGAATCTCTTTCGTTCCGCGAACAGCGCGAACTGGTTCGTCACCACTCGCAAGCAGCAGCTGCTCGATGAAGGCCTCGCGGTAGAGACGCCCAACGGCCTGCTGCTGGACAGCGAGCGCATTGTCGATGCGCTGCCCAGGCTCATTCAGGCGCCCCTCGACCCAGAGGCGCGCCGCACAGGCGAGCGCGCGCCGCGCCGTGCGCCCACGGGGCGGCCAGTGGGCCGACCGCGCAAGGTCGACCAGGCAGCGAACGCATAAAAAGAAAGGCCGGCATGGTGGGCCGGCCGAAGCTCTGGAAAGGACAGAGGCGTCATCGTAACGCCTGAGCTTGCCCAACCACCGCTGCCGGCCATGGAGACCTCAACCATGGCGACTGCAAACATCCTGCCCTGGTGCCAGCGCGCATCTCGCAGCTATCGCATCGGCGCGTTCCAGCTTCGGTTCCACGACTTGGGTCCGTGGCGCGAATATCAGCTACTGCATCCGAGGCTGCGCTTCCGCAGGTTCACCACCACCTGGACGCCGCGCGAGCCGACGCCCGACGAGCGTGAAGAGATGGTGCCGGCCATCGGCCGCGCAGCGCACCATGCATTGACTGAGTTTGACCAGGTGCTGGGCCGGCCGAACAGCGTGCCGGTGCTCGTGGGGGAAATGCCATGAGCGACGGCAACCTCGAACCGCACGCGCGCGCCGACGCTGGCGCCCTGCTCGCCCGGCTGCGCGCCGACCTGGTCCTGCGCGGCCATGAGCTCGTCCAGTTGCCCGGTGGCGCCTTCATCGTCTCGCGCTGGCAGTTGTCCCACTATTGCGCCGACCTGGAAGACCTGCGTGCCTTTGCTCAACGCCTGGGGGTCGAGTCATGAGCCGTACCCATTGGCTAGACGACTGGATTGCCGGGCGCTGCGTGCTCGATGGCCGTGAGCGTGGCGGGGTGCTGTACGAAGACTTCCGGCACTGGTTCCGTGCCTTGCCGCGAGACGGCCCGAATTCGTCGGTCGTGCGCTATGGCGTGTCGTACGGCCCCAATGACTTCCTTGGTGCGCCCGATATTGCGGAATTCGGCACGTTGCTCCCGCGTGTCGCAGGCATCACCAAGCGACGTTCCAACGGTGTTTGGTACATCGGCATCAGCCTGCGGAACAGTCGGAACACTTCCCACGATGGGGCGTTTTCCAACCCTTCCGGTGTTGGACCAGTTGGAACGCTTCTCGCCGGTGAGAAGTCTTCCAACTCTTCCGCCGCTGGCGATCTCGAAACGTGGCGCGCGCCGGTCGACCGCGAGTTGCTGGCCGCAGCCATCGCGCAGCGGTATCCCGGCTGGACGCTGGCGCGCAAGCGGTACGACGCCGAGGTCATCGACCTGGACGCACTGGACAAGTCGAGATGAGCTACGACCGCGCCCGCCTGCCCGACCCCGTGACGTTCTACGAAGAACACCGCGGACTGAAGCTGCTGCCCGGCAAGCTGTGGCGCACCACCAGGTGCGAGTTCCACGAAGGCAGCGACTCGATGCGCGTGAACGTGCGCACCGGCGCCTTCAAGTGCATGAACTGCCAAGAGGCCGGCGGCGACGTCGTCGCCTATCTGATGCAGGTCGACGGCATCGACTTCGTGATGGCCGCGAAGGCGCTCGGCGCGTGGGTCGACGACGGCCGGCCGGCTCCGGCGAACCCGATGCCGTTCACCGCACGCGACGCCTTGAGCGTGTGCGCCTTTGAGCTTTCCCTTGCCGCGATCTGCGCGGGCAACATGGCCCAGGGCGTCGCGCTCTCGGACGACGACCGCGCGCGCCTGTGCACCTGCGCCAACCGCGTGCAGAACATTCACGAATGGATCACGCGATGAACCACGACACGCTCGCCAAGCAGACTGCGCGCATCGACAAGGCGGGCAAGCCGCCGAGATCGCGCGCGCCGCTAGATCCACTTGAAGCGCACCGCGTCGGACTGCTCAACGGCCGTGACGAGCTCGCCGAGCGCAGCGTGATCTATCCGGAGCAGACGCCTCGACCTGAAGAGCCGGATCGGCTACTGGCGAACACGCTCGACTTGATCCAACTCGCGAACAAGCGGCAGCCCCCGCCGGCATTCGTCATCGCCGACTGGTTGCCCGAAGGCTGCGTGACCTTGTTGGCCGCGCATGGCGACGGCGGGAAGTCGCAGATCGGCCTGTACGTGATGATCTGCATTGCCGCAGGCTTGCCAGTGTTCGGCATGCCCGCCCGCCCGCCCCGGCGCGCGCTGTTCTATTCGTGCGAAGACGGGTTGCCGGTGCTGAACTGGCGCGTGCAGCAGTACTGCGCCGCGCTCGGCATCCCACCTGTCACGCTGGACGGTTGGCTGTTCGTCATCAACGCAGGCGCGCTCGAGGACCCGGAGCTGTTCGTGGAGAAGCAAGCGACCGTCGGTCGACTGACGCGCACCTATGAAGAACTGCGCGCCCTGATGGCGAAGCACAGCATCGACGTTGTCGCGATCGACAACGCGTCCGACACCTTCGCAGCCAACGAGATCAACCGCGCTGCCGTTCGAGCCTTCGTGCGTTCTCTGCAGCACCTGCTGCCGGTCCCCGACAGAGGCGCGGTGCTGCTGCTGGCGCACGTCAACCGCACCGCCAGCGCGAGCAATGCCAGCGGCCAGCAGTACAGCGGCACTACCGCGTGGCACAACAGCGTGCGCAGCCGATTGGAGTTGACGCGCGGCAAGCCTGGCACCGACAACGCTGGGACCGACGAGGATGCGCCGCCTTCAGCGCCGTACGTCCTGAAGCGCGCGAAGGGCAACTATGCAGCGCCCGACCGCATCGGGCTGCAGTTCCATTGGAGCGAAGTTCACGGCGTCATCCTGCCCGACGAGACAAGCGAAGCGGCCGTGCAGAGCGACGACCAGGTTGTCGACGACCAGCGCAAGGTGCTGGCCGCGTTTGCCGAAGCGCACACAACCGGGCAGCGCATAGCGCCCGGCGTCACGGCGAACAACAACGCGGCGAAGGTGTTCCGGGACATGGGCGTCCAGCTGCCGCCCAGACTGCAAACCATGAGCGGACTGTCACGCGTCCTGCGCGTCCTGCAGCAGCGCGAGCTGCTGGTCGTCGAACGCTACACGGACGAGCAGCGCAAGAAGCGCGAACGCTGGACGCTCACGGAGTCGGGCTATGCCGAGCTTGAGCAATGAACCCCGGTGCCCGACGGAACCATTTTTGCGCCCCGCATCGCATGTGGATCGACGCCGGATGCGAGCGCATCGGCACTGCGCCCGCAACGGTCGAGACGCGCCAAAAAGTGCGCGCGCGCTCGCATCCCCCCTATACCCCCCAGCGCATGCGGGCGCACGCGCTTCGCTGTGGCTCAGGGCGTGCGCTTGCATGGGATTGCGAACTCAGGAAATGCGGGCGCAATGCGGGCGCAAACCCCTATGCGGGCGCAAACCGGTGCCGACGAAATGCGACGGATTGGAATTGCGCCGCGAATTGAATTGCCGCAGCACTCGAATTGAAGACCCATTGAATTAAAATTGAATTGCCGCGATTGGCGGTAATCGAATTGAATTGGCGAATTGAATGAATAGGCAAATTGCAATTGTTGAATTGGACGCCGACGACCAGGTCGACGACGGCCACGGCCAGGCGCTGGCCAGTGCGAAGACGATCTACGCACCGCGCGGCCAGGCTGGCGAATATTCGCCACTGGCGACCAACCCGTACCGCGGCTGCGGCCACGGCTGCGCGTATTGCTACGTGCCAAGCGTGCTGCGCATGGACCGGGCCGAGTTCGACAAGGGAGCGACCCTGCGGCCCGGCTACCTCGACAACTTGCGCCGCGAGGCGAAGCGCTACCAGGCCGCGGGCCTGCATGGGCAGGTCATGCTTTCGTTCACGACCGACCCGTACCACCCAGGCGACACGAGCGCGACCCGCGAGACGCTCCAGGTCCTGGCCGAACACGACCTCGGGTTCTGCACGCTGACGAAGGGCGGCACGCGCTCGCTGCGAGACATCGATCTGTTCCGGCGCGACCGCGATGCCTTCGCCTCGACGCTGACGAGCCTGGACGATGCGTTCTCGCTCAAGTGGGAGCGCGGGGCCGCGCTGCCTGGCGATCGGCTGGCCGCGTTGAAGCGCTTTCACTCGAAGGGCATCTTCACGTGGGTGAGCCTTGAGCCGACGCTCGATGTCGAGTCGTCGCTGGCGATCGTGCAGGAGGCGCATGGGTTCGTCGACCTCTGGAAGATCGGCCGGGCGAACTACCTGCCCATGACCGGGCGAACCGACTGGGAGAGCTATACGCATCGAATGATCGAGCAGTGCGAGCGCCTGGGCGCGGCTCACTACATCAAGAAGGACCTCCAGAAGTACCTGCCCGAGGGCTACACGAATTTGATGCGCGTGCCCCAGCACCATTGACCAGCAGAGACTCTACGGCCCCCGGTCCCCTTTTCACTTCGGTCCGACCTCCTGCCGATCAGATCAGCGGTCCGAACTCAGTAGTGCCCGTATGGGGCCGACTCAGATAGTCGGCTATCCAATGCCGAGCCTTGAGCGCGAGCGCGCGCCGGGCTTCTTCCTCTCCGCTCGAGGTGCCCATCAGGCAGAGCCGGCAAACGTGCTGGCCGCTACGCCTCAACTCCGCGACGTAGTAAGTGCCTGCTCCCTTACCTTCCTGCTTAACGCTCATCGTCCACTCGGCAGGCGCTAACGGGCCGCCCGGGTCTTCCCCGGATGGGTAAATGTTCATCTGCTTCCTCACTCCGGCTACGCGCTGTTGGGCGCAAATGTAGCCGCGAAACAATCATGCGCGCCGACGTCGCAGCTGACAATGAACAACCATGAGCATGACGAACAAGCGTGGCCGTCCACCGCCAGGCGCACGAGAGCAGCGCCCGCGCGAGGAACTGTCAGGCAAGCACCGCGGGATCGACCTCGAGCAGCTGCGAGCCGGGAGCTTTGGCGCTGCGGCACGGGCGCTGCAGAAAGCCCTGTACCGCGCGTCGCCGGCGAGGAAGCCCTGAGCGCTGCACGATCTCGTGAGCTACAGCCCCGCCAGCGCCTGCAGCGCCGCGCCGATCGCGAGCACGGTGAATCCGGCAAGCTGGTGCTTAAACTGACCTCTCATCTCTTCGGCAATCTGTCCAACGATGAGCTCCGTGTTGTCGATGGTGATCCTCTTGTACGTCGACAGTGCCCGAGTGGTCCGCCAAGCCTGCACCACGATGTAGAGGGCAGCAAGAACTTGCACTGCGATTCCAGCGAGATTGAGCATGGCCGCGAGTGTAGCGACGGCCGCTGAGGGAAATGGCCACGCGCACCCACATGCGCCGCTCGGCGTGGCACCTTGATCTCGGTGGCCCATGCGACTACGCTTTGCTTGCCCCCTTTGGCAACGGTAGCTCCCTCCTCGGTGCATTAAATCCGGCCAGGCTTAACCCGAGGAGATGCCATGCTCTGTGTTGATACGCCTGCCTATGCGCTTACGCGCGCAACCCCCCGATCCCTCGTCCCCATCCATGCAAGGCGCCCGCGCCGCGTGTGGTGGCCCGACGATGACAACGACGAGAGCTTGGGACAAGCATTGCGCCGCAAGTTGCGCGAGCCGCCCGATGAGAGCGAAGCGGCGCGCCGCCGGCGCGATGAGTTGCGCCGCAAGGCCGAGGAACTGCCCGACCAGCCGCCCGTGATCACTCCACTGTGCCCGGTATCGACCATCTCCCTGCTGCACAGCGAGGTGCAATCGTGAACGCCGCCCTTGCTGTGCGCGCTGCGCCTGAGCGCCCCGTCGCACGATTGCTGCGCGCGGCCGGCGTCGTGGCCACTTCAGGTGCGACTGGTTTATCCGTGAAGGCTGCATTTTTGGCGAGGCACGACGGGGAGCGCGACGCTTCGGGCATCTTGCGGACGGTCGATGTTGTCGCGCGCGGCCATCAACCAGTCGCAATGAGCTCCACGCCCGAATGGGCCGGTGTACTCGTCAGTGAAGACCTGGTCGCGTTGTTCGACTTGTTGGGCCAACATGGCAACGCGTTCGTGCAATTGCCAGTCGTGAAATTCGAGTTCGCAAACAGAGGCAAGCTGCGCATACCGACGAGGGTGCCGGGCAAGAGTCTCGGCGGCGCATTCCGCAAAGAGGGCGAACCGATCAGGGTCGGCGCTTTGAGCTTGAGCAGCAAATCGCTGGAGCCGCGCAGCTTGGCGGTCCTCGCGAGTGCCACGACCGAAATGGTCGAAGCCGCAGGTGATGACGTGCTGGCGGAATTGATTCGCGTCGGCGCCATCAGCGACACCAGCCGCACGATCGACTCGCTGATCTTTGATTCCCTTGCAGGCGATGACGCAAGGCCGCCCGGCCTTGGCTACGGCGTCGACACGGCTGTGGCAACGGGCGTCGATGCAGCCGCCATCGCAGCGGATTTGCGAGGTCGCCTCGACGTGCTGCTGGCCGCCGGCTATGGCAACCCGGCCACCACGCGATGGGTCATGCGCTCCGGCAGCGCGACCACGCTCACGCAGATTTTTCTTGAGATGCAGGTGAACCGGACATTCTTGGGCCTGGAGGTCGTCTCATCGCCCGATGTGCCACCCGGCCAGGTCATGCTGCTCGACGGCAGCGGCGTCGCCATCGCTGCGGACCCGCCGCGCTTCGAATCGGCGTCTGGTGCGTTGCTGCATGAAGAAGCCGACGCTAGCGCCGTGGCAGAGGACGTGTCTGCAGCGGTGCCGTTGAGGTCAGGCTGGCAGACCGCTGTGACGAGCTTCAGGTTGATCTGGCCAATGAATTGGTGCGGCGCGACTGGTGCCATCGCTGTGTTGACCGGCGTGCTGTGGTGAGCGACATGCCACGAGCTCTGCATGGGACGCGCCTTAGAAGTCTCCAACTCGCTCGCGCTGTCCTGCTTCAGCATGACGAGCGCGCCCGCTCGATCGCCAAGCGGATTCTTGAAACGGAGGCGCAGGAAGTCCAGCGCCGCACCGCGGAGGCGGCCAGGCCCGCCGGGAAGCCACAGCACAAGGGAGTCCGAGCATGACCCAGCAATACATCACCCGCAGCATCCGGCGCATGTCGGATCACTTTTTGGTGAACACGCCCGATGGCATCAGCGAGCGCGTCTCGCTAAACCGCCCGGACATGGCCTATGACCTGGCCCTAAACATCTCGAAGACCGATCGACGCCAGGCGCGCCCCGCGCCGGCCACCGGCGCGCAGGAGTACGTCACCAAGGGGTTCTTGTTGGACGTGCTGGAACTGACGTGCAAGAAGGCCTTGCCGGTGATCGCGAAGAAGGCCAGCCAGCGCGCGATGGCCGAACTCGCGGTCGCGCGGGCCGAGCGCGTCCTGCGCTGATCCCATGAAGGGCCGACCACCAAAGTCAACCGCGCTGCACCTGGTCGACTCAGGTGGCAAGCTGGGAACGAATGCGCGCCGCCGGGCCCAGCACGAGGCACAGGTGCTTGATGCGTTGGGCGATCCCCCGGAGGACTTCAGCGAAGCACAGCGCCAGGCCTGGATGGCGATAGCGAGGCTCGCACCCGTCGGCCTGCTGACCAGCGCGGACCGCGAAATCTTCGCCGGCTTCGCGGTCACGGCCGCGCTGCGCGCACAGGTGCTGCAACTGTTCAACCGCAGCGGCGGTCATGTGCTCGTGCGAGATGCCGCACACAACGCCTTGGTGCTCAACCCATTGATGCGTGAGTACCGCCGGATGACGGAGCAGCTGCGCACGCTCGGCTCGGAGCTAGGTTTCTCGCCCACGGCGCGGGCTCACCTTGCCAGCGTCCTTGCCAACGAGGACGCCAAGACCGATGAGCTCATGAGCTTCCTGGCGCAGGGCCGGACTTGACTCGTTACCCGAGTGCGCCGGCCCGACGCACAGCCGCGCGCAACTGCCGTACGGCGACCGGTCGTTCAAGAAACTCAGTGGCATCCAGCCGAGCGATATCCACTGCCGTGCGAAACGTCGTGTGCGGCCCCAGAACAATGACCGGCAGCGTGTTGCCCGAGCTCCTGAGATCGCGCACCAATTGGAGGGTGGCCGTCTCGTCCTCGTCGCAGGAAAGGATCAGGCAGTGTCCGGGTCCGCGCGGCAATCTCGCGAGAAGGTCGGGGCCGCCATCGACAAAGACCAACTCTGCGCTGCGAGCAAGCGCGGCTTCGATCCACACCCGATCGCGAGGGTCAGCGAGACAGACACTCACAACCGTAGGCATGGTTTACCTCGGGCGCATGAACAGCGTGCCCCCTGACACGATGATGAGCACCAAGAATTGTCCAGTCCATCCCGGCGACTACGCGGTACACGTACGTGGTTCTAGGCCGGCCGCACCACCCCCTGTTCCAAGCCCAATCCACCGCCGCCCATCGAGGCTCACCAAGCCCCGTTTCCGGCCCTCCACGCGCCTTTCTGCCTGACCCCCACCCAACCCCCGCCGATCGCCAAAGGGCGCCCAAATCGCCGGCGCGGCGCCGGCCCGGAGCGGCCGCACAAAAAGCGCCACATTCGCCGCGGTGCGCCCCGCTCGACCCAGCCCGGACGAGGGTTCGCGGCCCAGTCGGAGCATTCCCCCCCGACGCGCGTGCACCCCGCCCCCGCTGGGGCGGCTATCCTGAAGTGATGCTCAACAGGATCATCGTCGTGCTATTCGTCCTCGTGGCTCTGGCGTGGGCGGCGCTCATCTGGACGCTGCCGAGCATGTTCTGAGCGTTGCTCGTTCTCAGCCGCTTTCGGACTGACCCCTGCACCAACCCCTGCCTGGCGTCTGTGCGCGGCTCCTACGGGCTCACCGGGGCGTTCCCTGGGGGCGCCCGCTTTCCGCCGCTTAGGGCCCTCCGATCCAACTTCTCCGGTTCAACAGACTGGTTATCCAAATAATCGGACTGCAAATGACTGTATATAATTGCGTGCCCCTTGGTGCAGCGCCAGACCGGAAATTGCTCAAAATAGCTTGCAAATCCGTCTAGCCCGGTTCGACTCCGGGTCGCGCCTCCACCTGCCTTCGGTACTCAAAAAAACGCAGCCCCGCCAACCAACGTTGTCGGGGCTGTTTTTGTTTGGGGTATCGTCAACGTCCGATCGGACGCCCGGATGGTGAAATTGGTAGACACATCGGACTTAAAATCCGCCGCTTCCTGCATAAGGGGCGTACCGGTTCGACCCCGGTTCCGGGCACCACCACACTACAAGGGAGCAAGACATGCCTCGTTATAACGCTCCGTTCGAAATCCACGTGCACGGCGATGTGCCGCTGCGTTCCGATGTGAGCTTCGAGCAGATCCAGGAAGCGCTCAAGCCGCTCTGGAAATACGCCGGCGCGCGTTCGCTGGCCGATGGCGCGACGAGCGTCTATGAAGAAGAGCCCGGCATCCGCTTCGAGCAGAAAGACCACATGCTCCAGATTTGCTGGACGGTCGCTGGCGACGAGGATTTCCGCCAGGCGCTCGACGAGATGTGCATGGCGCTCAACGAACTCGCGGAACAGGGTGCTGCGCTCGAAGTCACTTTCTACGACACCGACTTCGACGAGGAAGAGGGCGACCCCGACGAGGAATCGCGCGACGACTTCCTGATGCTCTTCGTCGGACCCAACCCCGCCGCGATCATGCAAGTGCAGCGCGACCTGCTGGTCGAGGACGTTGTCAACCTGATGGAGCGCCACTTCGACGGCGCCGAACTCGGCGGCGTGGTCGCCGAGATCGACAAGCTGTTCGGCGATCGCTTCGATGCGCTGGTGAACTCGCTCGAGATCGGCAAGCGGCCGCGTGGCGGCACCGGTGGTGCGGGTAGCGGCGGCCACGGCGGTGGACGCCGGCCGCGACACCTGCACTAAGTTCGGCGCGACAGGGGCGGTCAGGCCGCTCCGCTATGCTCGGCAACGTGTTCGAGGAGACGTTGCTTGGCCCTTTTCCCCCAATCTGCCCTCCGGTCCGGCGTGCGCAAGCGCGAGGTCTTTGGTTGGGCCATGTACGACTTCGCCAATTCGGGCTACACCACCGTCGTGATCACCGCGGTGTTCGCCGCGTACTTTGTCGGCGGTATCGCGAAGGGAGCGCCCTGGGGTCCTTTTGCATGGACGATGGCCCTGAGCATCTCGTACGCGATCGTGATGCTCACCATGCCCGCCATCGGCGCCTGGGCCGACCTTCACGCCGCCAAGAAGCGGGTGCTGATGATCGTCACCGCGGGCTGCGTTGTCGGCACCGCGGCGCTGGCCCTCACGCCGCGCCTAGGCGGCACCTACGCCGTCGCGCTGGCCATGGTGCTGGTGATCATTTCCAACACCTTCTATTCGTATGGCGAGTCGCTCACCGGCGCCTTCCTGCCCGAACTCGCGACGGCCGAAGGCATGGGCAAGGTCAGTGGCTGGGGCTGGGCCTTCGGCTACATCGGCGGGATGCTCGCGCTGGGCCTGTGTCTGGCCTACGTGCTCTCGGCGCAGGCCCAGGGCTTGCCGGCCGCGCACTTCGTGCCGGTCACGATGCTCATCACGGCTGCGATCTACGGCTTGGCCGCCTGCGTTACCTTTGTGTTGTTGCCTGAACGCGCCGTGCCGCAGAAGCGCGGTGAAGAGCAAAGCGCCTGGCTGCAACTGAGCAGCACCTTTCGCGAGGCACGTGCCTACGGCGACTTCATGTGGCTGCTGGCCTGCACCGTCTGCTACCAGGGCGGGGTGGCTGTCGCGATCACGCTGGCAGCCATCTACGCCGAGCAGGTCATCGGCTTCGTCCCGAGCGAAACCATGGTGCTGATCTTCGTGCTCAACATCGCGGCGGCGCTCGGGGCGTTCGTGTTCGGCTATTGGCAGGATCGGCTCGGCCACAAGCGCTCGCTTGCGGGCACGCTCGTGGCCTGGATCGCCGTGTGCGTGATTGCGGCCTCGGTGACGACGAAAGGCGGCTTCTGGTGGGCTGCTTCGATCGCCGGACTGGCGATGGGATCGAGTCAGTCGGCGGGGCGGGCGATGACTGGCGTTCTCGCTCCACCGCGCCAACTCGCCGAATTCTTCGGGCTCTGGACCTTCGCGACGCGGCTGGCCAGCATCATCGGTCCGCTGAGCTACGGCGCCATCACCTGGATGACCGGGGGCAACCAGCGCATCGCCATCCTTTCGACGGCGGCGCTGTTCGTCGCCGGGCTGCTGCTTCTGCTGCCGATCGACATGCGGCGCGGTCGCGAGGCGGCCTTGCGCGCCTGACGCTGAAATCCCACCGGCGCTAGTCGGACGCGACGGCCTTGGAGGCGCGGTAGCCCGCCCCGTCGTAGCGCAGCACGCTCGACTTGAAGGTCGGTGCCCGCTCGTGCGTCGCGCATTCCTCTCCCTGGGGCGCGGAGCGGCTCTTCGATCGCGCCTCGCGGAGGATCAGGTCGGCATAGCCGCTGTGCGTGCTGCCGCGCGCTACCGACAGGGTTCCGCGGACGGTCTCGAAGTTGCCGGTGCAGTTGGTGTCCCATTCACCGCGTTCCAGTGTCACCGGGAGGGCGTCGAGCACCTTGGCGAGCTTCTGGCCCTGCGGTACGTAGAGCGTCAGCGTTTCCTCGGAATAGGGATTGGCGCGCGACGAGCCCTGGCGAAGAATTCGCACACCGAAGGCGCGCGCATCTGCGGCTAGCGTGTAGCGCGCCGTATCGACCTTGATCTCGCCGATGCGCACGGTGTCCTCGATCAACGCGGATTCCTCGAAGAGGCGGCTGACGATCTTGGCGCGCTCCGTGTTGCCGTTGTCGGCCTGCTGCACCACCAGCACGTCGAGGTCGAACTGCGCGGCGCCTGGCTCGGACGACGGCCGTGGCATGGGCAGCACAACGATGAAGCGGCCCGGCAAGCCCCGCCAGGGGTCGCACACGGCGCGTTCGTGGTCGAGCGCACGCTGAGGGTGCAGCTTGGCGTGCATGCGCTCTGCGAGGCCCGTATCGCACGCGGCGTGGCCTGCGATGCAGAAGGCGGCCAGAAGGCCGGCGGCGAGGAATCTGCGGACCATACGTGGCGTCAGGTGGTCGCCACGACGGCGGCTTGCGCAAGGCTTGCGGGACCGGCGGCCAGCGCCAGCCAGCGCGATGCGGCCGCGTCCAGCGATTCGGGCGCTGCGCTGCTGAGCAGCAACACGGCACCGTTGCCTACCGGCGCGAGCTGTCCCGCCTGGCCGAGAAGCCGGCGCGTCTGCTGCGCCACCGGCAGGCCGGTGTCGATGAAGCGCACGGCATCGCCCGTTTGGCGCCGCAGTTCGTCGGCGATGAAGGGGTAGTGCGTGCAGCCGAGCACCAGGGTGTCGATCTGCCCGGCATCGCTCCCGTAGCGACCCGCAGCACCCGTGTACTGCTCGCACAGGGCCGCGATTCTCGGCACGTCGGACTGCTCGATCGCACCCGCCAACCCGTCGCAGGGCACGATGTGGAAGCTGGCCTCCCCGGCGAGCGAAGCCCGCAGCGTCGCGAACTTGCGGCTCTCGACTGTCACGCGCGTTGCCATGACCGCGATGTGCCCCGTCCTGCTCAGCGCCACCGCAGGCTTGAGGGCGGGTTCGACACCGATCACAGGCAGCGTCGGGTGATCCGCCCGAATCCGGTGGATCGCAGCCGCCGTCGCGGTGTTGCACGCCACGACCAACGCCTTGATGCAATGAGTCTCCAGCAGATACCGCGCGACAGCGCCGCTGCGTTCGCCGACAAAGGCGTCGCCGCGCTCCCCGTACGGCGCATGGGCGGTGTCCGCGAAGTAGACGAACCGCTCGTGCGGCAACTCCTCACGCAGCGCGTTGAGGACGCTCAGGCCCCCAACGCCGCTGTCGAACACGCCGATCGGACGATCGGCGCTCATGAGATTGCCGACCGGCGTCATGCTCAGGCCGGTTGCAGCGCGATCGTCTTGAACTCGCCGCTCGCAATGCGCTTCTGCCACTCGGCCGGGCCGGTGATGTGGGCGCTGGTGCCGCCGGCGTCGACCGCCACCGTGACGGGCATGTCGACGACGTCGAATTCATAGATCGCTTCCATGCCGAGGTCCGCGAAGCCGACCACCTTGGCGGTCTTGATCGCCTTGCTCACGAGGTATGCGGCGCCGCCGACCGCCATCAGGTAGGCGCTCTGGTGCTTCTTGATCGACTCGATGGCGACCGGGCCGCGCTCGGCCTTGCCGATCATGGCGATCAGGCCGGTCTGGGCGAGCATCATTTCGGTGAAGCCGTCCATGCGCGTGGCGGTGGTCGGGCCGGCGGGGCCGACGGCCTCGTCGCCGACCGGATCGACCGGGCCGACGTAGTAGATCACTCGGTTGGTGAAGTCCACCGGCAGCTTCTCGCCCTTGGCGAGCATGTCGGCGATGCGCTTGTGCGCCGCATCGCGACCGGTGAGCATCTTGCCGTTCAGCAGCAGCGTGTCGCCCGGCTTCCAGCTCGCGACTTCGGCGGGCGTGAGCTTGTCGAGATCGACGCGCTTGCTCTTGTTGTAGTCGGGCGCCCAGTCGATCTTGGGCCAGAGGTCCAGCGAGGGCGCTTCGAGGTACACGGGGCCGGAGCCATCGAGCACGAAATGCGCGTGGCGCGTCGCCGCGCAGTTCGGGATCATGGCGACCGGCTTGCTGGCCGCGTGCGTCGGGTACATCTTGATCTTGACGTCGAGCACGGTGGAGAGACCACCCAAGCCCTGCGCGCCGATACCGAGCGCATTGACCTTCTCGTACAGCTCGATGCGCAGCGCCTCGACCTTGCTGAGTTCCGCGCCCGAGGCCTTTTTGGCCTGCAACTCGTGCATGTCGAGGTCGTCCATCAGGCTTTCCTTGGCGAGCAGGGTGGCCTTCTCGGCCGTGCCGCCGATGCCGATGCCCAGCATGCCGGGCGGGCACCACCCCGCGCCCATGGTCGGTACGGTCTTGAGCACCCAGTCCACGATGCTGTCGCCGGGGTTGAGCATCGCGAGCTTGCTCTTGTTCTCGCTGCCGCCGCCCTTGGCCGCGACGGTCACTTCAACGGTGTTGCCGGGCACGATCTCCGTGAAGATCACGGCCGGCGTGTTGTCCTTGGTGTTCTTGCGGTCGAACTGCGGATCGGCCACGACCGAGGCGCGCAGCATGTTGTCGGGATGGTTGTAGCCGCGGCGCACGCCTTCGTTGATGGCGTCGTCCAGGCTGCCGGTGAAGCCGCCCCAGCGCACGTCCATACCCACCTTGAGGAACACGTTGACGATGCCCGTGTCCTGGCAGATCGGGCGGTGCCCGGTCGCGCTCATCTTGCTGTTGGTCAGGATCTGCGCCATCGCGTCCTTGGCCGCGGGGCTCTGCTCGCGTTCGTAGGCCTTGGCCAGGTGCGCGATGTAGTCGGTCGGGTGGTAGTAGCTGATGTATTGAAGCGCGGCGGAAACCGACTCGATCAGGTCGGCTTGCTGAATGATGGTCATGGCGATTTCGTGGGGGTGGGTGGCGGACAAACCCCGCAATTATCCCCGCCGCGGCTCGTGCCTGTCCGACAGCGTCCTGGATAGCCTTGTGCTATCTTCATTCGTCAAGTAAGGATCAGGCCTTATGAGCACTACACCCAAGACCCGCGTCGAGCGCGATACCTTCGGCCCCATCGAAGTGCCTGCCGACAAGCTGTGGGGCGCGCAAACGCAGCGCTCGCTGCAGAATTTCGACATCTCCGGCGAGCGACAGCCGCGCGAGATCATCCGGGCGCTGGCGCAGGTCAAGCGTGCGTCGGCGGTGGTGAACCATGCGCTGGGCCTGCAGGATGAAAAAAAGACCCAGGCCATCGTGGCGGCGGCCGATGAGGTCATCGCCGGCAAACATGACGATGAATTTCCCCTGGTTGTCTGGCAGACCGGCTCTGGCACACAGACCAACATGAACGTCAACGAAGTGCTCGCCAACCGCGCCAGCGAACTGCTTGGCGGCGAGCGCGGAGAAGGGCGGCTGGTACACCCGAATGACGACGTCAACCGCAGCCAGTCGTCGAACGACGTGTTTCCCACGGCCATGCACGTCGCGGCGGTCGACGCGATCACGCACAAGCTGCTCCCCGCCATCGTCAAACTGCGCGCCACGCTCGACAAGAAATCGAAGGACTTCGCAGACATCGTGAAGATCGGCCGCACCCATTTGCAGGACGCGACGCCGCTTACGCTGGGCCAGGAGTTCTCCGGTTATGTGGCGCAGCTTGCGCACGGCGAGGCGCACGTGCGCGCGACGCTGCCGCACCTGTGCGAGCTCGCGCTGGGAGGCACGGCGGTCGGCACAGGCCTCAATGCGCCCAAGGGCTATGCCGAGCAGGTAGCAGCCGAACTGGCGAGGCTCACGGGCCTGCCCTTCATCACAGCGCCGAGCAAGTTCGAAGCGATGGCGAGCGTCGACGGCATGGTACATGCGCATGGCGCGCTGAAAACTCTCGCTGCGAGCATGACCAAGATTGCCAACGACGTGCGATGGCTCGCGAGCGGTCCGCGCAGCGGCATCGGCGAACTCAGCATCCCGGAGAACGAGCCCGGCTCGTCCATCATGCCGGGCAAGGTCAATCCGACGCAGAGCGAGGCCGTCACGATGCTCGCGGCCCAGGTGTTCGGGAACGACGTCGCGATCAACATCGGCGGCGCCTCGGGCAACTTCGAGCTCAATGTGTTCCGCCCGATGGTTGCGCACAACTTCCTGCAAAGCGTGCGCCTGCTGGCGGACGGCATGGTGAGCTTCAACGACCATTGCGCGGTGGGCATCGAGCCGAACCGCGAGCGCATCACCGAACTGGTCCAGCGCTCGTTGATGCTGGTGACGGCGCTCAACACCCATATCGGCTACGACAAGGCCGCCTTCATCGCGAAGAAGGCGCACAAGGAAGGCAGCAGCCTGCGCGATGCGGCCATCGCCTCGGGACACCTGACCGCCGAGCAATTCGATCAGTGGGTGATTCCCGAGAATATGACCGGGCGGTGATCGGTTACCGCCCGACCGGACTCAGTGGTCGGCGGAAGGGCCGGGCGACATCAACCGGTCGGTGACCGCGATTGCCATGGCCGACAGCAGGAAGGTGATGTGGATCGCGGTCTGCGCGATCAGCACTCGGTCGGTGTAGTTGTCCGCGTTGATGAAGGTCTTGAGCAGGTGGATCGAGCTGATGCCGATGATGGCCGTCGCGAGCTTCACCTTCAGTACCGATGCGTTCACGTGGCTCAGCCACTCCGGCTGGTCGCGATGGCCTTCGAGGTTCATGCGGCTCACGAAGGTCTCGTAGCCGCCGACGATCACCATGATGAGCAGGTTGGAGATCATCACCACATCGATCAGCGCCAGCACCACCAGCATGATGACGGTCTCATTGAGCGAGGTGACGGGCGCGGTGGTCTTGTAGCCGATGCTGGTGACCAGCGCCTCGAGCGCGTCCTTGCTCCCGAAAGCCGCTTCCACGAGGTGCAGCAGTTCCACCAGGAAATGCACGACGTACACACCCTGCGCGACGATGAGCCCCAGATACAGCGGCAGCTGCAGCCATCGGCTAGCGAAGATCAGGTTGGGCAACGGGCGTAGCGGCGAAGTCTTACCAGTGGGCGGTAGGAGGGGGTCGGTGTTGGACATCGATGCGAATCGGTGGGAAAGGCGCGATTCTAGGGGCCGCATGCCGGCGTCGGTAGCATGGCCCCTATCGTTAACATGCTCCGTCAGTGATCCGTAAGTGCGGACGCCCACATTACCGGCCGTAGTGAACGTAGGTACAGGAGACAACGAATGAGCAGCGCTTCCACGATCGAATCCGTCCTGGTCGAAAACCGCGTGTTTCCACCCGACGCGCGTGCCAGCAAGGGCGCGCGCATCGCGGACATGGCCGCGTACGACGCCCTCTGCAAGGAAGCGTCGGACGATTTCGAAGGCTTCTGGGCCCGTCAGGCGCGCGCCAACGTCGTATGGAGCAAGCCTTTCACGCGCACACTGGACGAATCCAATCCGCCTTTCTACAGGTGGTTCGACGACGGCGAACTCAACGCCTCGGCCAACTGCCTCGACAAGCACATGGGCACGCAGGTCGAGAACAAGACCGCGATCATCTTCGAGGCCGACGATGGTGCCGTCACGAAGGTCACGTACAGGGAACTCCTGGCGCGCGTCTCGCAATTCGCCAATGCGCTGAAGGCCCAGGGCATCCAGAAGGGCGACCGCGTCATCATCTACATGCCGATGACCATCGAGGGCGTCATCGCCATGCAGGCCTGCGCCCGCATCGGCGCGACCCATAGCGTGGTGTTCGGCGGCTTCTCGGCCAAGGCGCTGCAGGAGCGCATCATCGACGCCGGTGCCGTGGCGGTCATCACTGCCAACTTCCAGCTGCGCGGCGGCAAGGAACTGCCGCTCAAGGCCATCGTGGACGACGGCATCGCGCTGGGCGGCTGCGAGTCGATCAAGACCGTGCTGGTCTACCAGCGCACCGCGACTCCCTGCAACATGGTGGCTGGCCGCGACAAGACCTTCGACGAGGCGCTCAAGGGGCAGGGCACCGAGTGCGCCCCGGTCCCGGTCGGCGCGGAGCACCCGCTTTTCATCCTCTACACCTCCGGTTCGACGGGCAAGCCCAAGGGCGTGCAGCATTCGACCGGCGGGTACCTGCTGTGGGCCAAGCTCACGATGGACTGGACCTTCGACATCCGTCCGGAAGACATTTTCTGGTGCACCGCCGACATCGGCTGGATCACCGGCCACACCTACGTCGCCTACGGCCCGCTGGCGGCCGGCGCCACGCAGGTGGTGTTCGAAGGCATCCCGACCTTCCCGCATGCGGGCCGCTTCTGGCAGATGATCGAAAAGCACAAGGTCTCGATCTTCTATACCGCGCCGACTGCGATCCGTTCGCTCATCAAGGCCGCCGACAGCGACGAAAAGGTACACCCGAAGAACTGGGACCTGTCTTCGCTGCGGATCCTCGGCACGGTGGGCGAGCCGATCAATCCCGAAGCCTGGATGTGGTACTACCGGAACGTTGGCCACGAGAAGTGCCCGATCGTCGACACCTTCTGGCAGACCGAGACCGGCGGCCACGTCATCACGCCTTTGCCGGGCGCCACGCCACTGGTGCCGGGTTCGTGCACGCTGCCGCTGCCCGGCATCATGGCCGCGATCGTCGACGAGACCGGCAAGGACATTCCCCACGGCGCCGGGGGCATGCTGGTCATCAAGCGGCCGTGGCCGTCGATGATCCGCACGATCTGGAACGATCCCGAGCGCTTCAAGAAGAGCTACTTCCCGGAAGAGATGGGCGGCACGACCTACCTTGCGGGCGATGGCGCCGTGCGCAGCGCCGATCGGGCCTACTTCCGCATCACGGGGCGCATCGACGACGTGCTCAACGTGTCGGGCCACCGCCTTGGCACGATGGAGATCGAATCTGCGCTCGTTGCCAAGACCGATCTGGTGGCCGAGGCTGCGGTCGTCGGCCGGCCGGACGATCTCACCGGCGAAGCGGTCTGCGCCTTCGTCGTGCTCAAGCGCGGTCGTCCGAGTGGTGACGAGGCCAAGCAGATCGCCGCCGAACTCCGCAACTGGGTGGCCAAGGAAATCGGCCCCATCGCCAAGCCCAAGGACATCCGCTTCGGCGAGAACCTGCCGAAGACGCGCAGCGGAAAGATCATGCGGCGCTTGCTGCGCAGCATCGCCAAGGGCGAGGCGATCACGCAGGACACCTCCACGCTGGAGAACCCGGCCATCCTCGAACAGCTCGGCCAGGCGTACTGATTTCGCCGTCCGCGCCCCCGTCCGACAAGGCGGATGGCGGGGATGCGTTACAAACAGCCCATTTGATCGTCCAGAGGAGACAACATCATGGGACTGAGAACCGGTGTGCTGCTGGTCGTCGTGCTGCTGATCGTGGCGCTGGCGGCGTTGAACTGGGGTTTGCTTGTCACGCCCACCGCCATGTCGATCGGCTTCATGCAGGTCACCGCTCCATTCGGACTGATCATGCTGGGGCTCACGGCGTTGCTGGGCATCTTCTTCGTGGCCTACATCGTGTACCTGCAAAGTTCGATCCTGATGGAGACGCGCCGTCACACCAAGGAGATGCAGGCCCAGCGCGATCTCGCCGACAAGGCGGAGGCTTCACGTTTTACGGAACTGCGCAATTTCCTGGAGGCGCAGGAGAACGCCCACATGGCGCGCAATGCCGAGCGGCACGCCGCGCTGCTCGCCCGGGTGGAGCAGCTCGAGACGGCATTCAAGATGCGCTCCGAGCAATCGGACAACACGATCGCTGCCCATATCGGCCAGTTGGAAGACCGTTTCGATCGCCGGGCCTCGGCGTCGGCGGCAGGCATGCCGCCAGCGGTCTGAGCGCGCTACGCCTATTTGGTCGACAGCACCCAGGCGGCCAGTTTCTTGGCGTCCGCTTCGCTGACCTGGTTGTTCGCCGGCATCGGTATCTGGCCCCAGACGCCAGAGCCGCCCTTCACGATCTTGGTGGCGAGCATGTCGACGGCGCCCTTGTCGTCCTTGTACTTCGCGGCCACGTCCTTGAACGACGGCCCGAGCACCTTGCGATCGACCGCGTGGCAGCTCATGCAGTTCTTCGAAGTGGCGAGGGCCAGGTCGGCGAAAGCGGGCGCGGCACAGCCAAGGCTCAATGCGGCAAGCAGAAGTGCTTTTTTCATGGGGTCTTATCGAGTCGGTGCGTTAAAGTCGATCCAACGCGATTGTAGGTAACGCGGTGCACACCGCTTTCCACGCGTCTGCGCAAATAACGGAGGAGTTCGCGATGTGGTTTCTGATGCTGGGCCTGCTCGGGGTGGCTCTCAAATTGCTCGAGGTCGGCGCGGTCGCCACATGGAGCTGGTGGATCGTCCTGATTCCGTTCGCTCTGGCGATCGCGTGGTGGGCATGGGCTGACTCGTCCGGCTACACCAAGCGCAAGGTGGTCGAGCGGGAGAACGCGCGCCGGCAGGCACGCATCGATCGCCAGCGGAGCAAGCTCGGGACGCTGCGCAGGAAATAGGCACACCCCCAGGCTGCGCGCACTTCGTGTCGATTCGCCTACCCCCTTGCAGGGGGCTATACCGGCGGACCGGCTGAGCCGGATCCGCGGTATTCCTGGAAGGCGCGCTCCAGTTCAGAAGTTGTCGAGCACTGCGCCTGAGCTGGCGCTGGAGGCGTTGAAGGCGAACTTGGCTTGCACGCCGCGGGTGTAGCGGGGGGCGGGGGCCTTCCAGCCTTCACGGCGCTTGGCGATCTCGGCGTCGGGGACGTTGAGTTCAAGCTTGAGCTGATGGGCGTCGATGGTGATGGAGTCGCCTTCGTTGACGAACGCGATCGTGCCGCCGGCCGCGGCTTCGGGCGCGACGTGGCCGACCACCATGCCCCAAGTGCCACCGGAGAAGCGGCCGTCGGTGATGAGGCCGACGCTCTCGCCAAGACCCGCACCGATCAGCGCGCCGGTGGGTGCCAGCATTTCCGGCATGCCGGGACCACCCTTCGGGCCGAGGTAACGCAGCACCATCACGTCGCCGGCCTTGATCTTGCCGTCGAGGATGGCCTGCAAGGCGGACTGCTCGTCATCGAACACGCGTGCCGGGCCGGTGATAACCGGGTTCTTGAGGCCGGTGATCTTCGCGACCGCGCCTTCGGGCGAGAGATTGCCTTTCAGGATCGCGAGGTGGCCTTCGGCGTACATCGGATTGCTGATCGGGCGGATTACATCCTGATCGGCGCGCGGCTGGTCGGGCACGTCCTTCAGCACCTCGGCGATGGTCTGGCCGGTGATGGTGATGCAGTCGCCATGCAGGAGTCCCGCGTTCAGCAGCACCTTCATGACTTGCGGAATGCCGCCCGCCTTGTGGAGGTCGACGGCGAGGTACTTGCCGCTGGGCTTCAGGTCGCATAGCACGGGCACCTTCTTGCGCATGCGCTCGAAGTCGTCGATGGACCAATCCACGCCGGCCGTGTGCGCGATGGCCAGGAAGTGCAGCACCGCGTTGGTCGATCCGCCGGTCGCCATGATCACGGACACCGCGTTCTCGATGGCCTTCTTCGTCACGATGTCGCGCGGCTTGATGTCCTTCTTGATCGCCTCGATCAGCACCTTGGCCGATTCCTTGGCGGAGTTGGCCTTCTCGTCGTGCGGATTGGCCATGGTCGACGAGTAGGGCAGCGAAATGCCGAGCGCCTCGAAGGCGGAACTCATCGTGTTGGCCGTGTACATGCCGCCGCAGGAGCCCGTGCCCGGGATCGCGCGCATCTCGATTTCCCTCAGTTCCTCGTCGCTCATGTTGCCGGCGGCGTTCTGGCCAACCGCCTCGAACACGCTCACGATGTTCAGGTCCTGGCCCTTGTACCTGCCCGGCAGGATGGTGCCGCCGTAGACGTAGATGGCGGGCACGTTGGCGCGCAGCATGCCCATGAGGCCGCCGGGCATGTTCTTGTCGCAGCCGCCGATGACCAGTACGCCGTCCATCCACTGCCCGCCGACGCAGGTCTCGATGCAGTCGGAAATGACTTCGCGGCTCACGAGCGAGTATTTCATGCCCTCGGTGCCCATCGCCATGCCGTCCGAGATGGTGGGCGTGCCGAACACCTGGGCGTTGCCGCCGGCTTCCTCGATGCCGGCGATGGCCGCGTCCGCCAGCTTCTGCAGGCCCGAATTGCACGGCGTGATCGTGCTGTGGCCGTTCGCCACGCCGACCATCGGCTTCTTGAAGTCGCCTTCCTCGTAGCCCATCGCGTAGAACATCGAGCGGTTGGGAGCGCGGCTCTTGCCTTCGACGATGTTGGCGCTGCGGCGGTTGATCTGGATCGTTTTGGTGTCCATCGTGTGTCTCGTGGGTCGGGAATCGGGGACGCCAAGTATCGGACGATTGATTGATTGGTTCCAATCCGTTTTTTGTGTCTGATTGATATGCTTCGCATATGAAAGAAGCATGGATCGACTTGCGCGCCTGGCGCCAGTTCGTCGCCGTCGCCGAAGAACTGCATTTCGGCCGCGCTGCCCAGCGCCTGCACATGACGCAGCCGCCGGTCACGCAGGCCATCGCGCAGCTCGAGAAGACGCTGGGTGTCGTGCTGTTCGACCGCACGCGACGCCGGGTGGCGCTCACGCCGGCCGGCGAGGCGCTGTTGCCCGACGTCCGCGAACTGCTGGCCCGTGCGCAAGCCCTCCCGGCGCGCGCCAAGGCGGCGGCGGCGGGCGAGGTCGGACGCGTGCGGCTTGCCTTCGTATCCACCATCGGCTTCGAGCGCCTGCCGGCTTGGGTGCGCGAGTTCCGCATCCAGTGTCCGGAGGTCGCGCTGGAACTGGTCGAGGCCACCGGCGACGTGCAACTCGAGGCCTTTTCGCGCGGTGAGATCGATGCGGGCCTGATGCTGCATTCGCCCGGCTTCGCGCCGCCGGGGTTGGAGCGGCTGTCGGTGTCCGAAGAGCCACTGGTCCTGGCGTTGCCGGCAAAGCATCCTCTCGCAAAGGTGAGCAAGGTGTGCCTCGCCGACGCCTTGGTCGAGCCACTCGTGATCTTTCCGCGCCGCATCGTGCCGTCGATGCACGACACGATCTTCGGCCTCTACCACGCAGCAGGGCGAACCCCCGAAGTTGCGCAAGAAGCCATCCAGATGCAGACCATCGTGAACCTGGTCTGGGGCGGCCTCGGCGTGGCCTGGGTGCCCGAAAGCGTCATGCAGTTCAGGCGGTCGGGGGTCGTCTATCGCGCCGCCAGCGAGTTCGAGCCCGCAGCCCGCCGTCGAACCGCTGCACCCTTACCGAACTGCGAAACGAGCCTGGTCTGGCCGTCGCACATCGACAACCCCGCCCTGACGCGCTTCATCAATTTCATCAGGACTTGAGAGTCCAGGAATACCGCGGATCCGGCAACGTCGGTCCGCCGGTATCGCCCCCTGCAAGGGGTGGAGAGCGACACGAAGTGCGCGAGCCCGGGGGTGTTTTAATCTGTTCATGCTCATGTACCCGCAGATCAACCCCGTGGCCCTGCAGCTCGGGCCCGTCGCCATTCATTGGTATGGCCTGACCTATCTGGCCGCCTTCGCACTGTTCTTTTTTCTCGGCACGCGTCGGCTGAAGCACGAGCCATTCCGCTCCATCACCCGACCGGGCGCATGGACCCGCAAGGACCTCGAAGACATCCTTTTCCTGGGCGTGATGGGGGTGATCGTCGGTGGCCGGCTGGGCTACTGCTTGTTTTACAAGCCGGGTTTCTATCTCACGCACCCGCTCGAAATCTTTTTTGTCTGGCAGGGCGGCATGAGCTTCCATGGCGGGCTGCTGGGGGTGATCGCCTCGATGGTGTGGTTCGCACGCTCGCGCTCGCGGCCGTTCTGGCAGGTGATGGACTTCGTAGCGCCCTGCGTGCCCACGGGGCTGGCCGCCGGCCGCGTCGGCAATTTCATCAACGGCGAACTCTGGGGCCGTTTCAGCAGCCCCGATCTGCCGTGGGGCATGGTGTTCCCGCAAAGCGAGTCGATGCTGCCGCGCCATCCGTCGCAGGTCTATCAGTTCCTGCTCGAGGGATTGCTGCTCTTCGTCCTGCTATGGCTCTATGCCCGCAAGGAACGCCGGGAGCGCCGCGTGTCGGCCGTCTTCCTGATCGGCTACGGGCTGATGCGCTTCATCGCGGAATACTTCCGTGAGCCCGACGACTTCCTCGGCCTGCTCGCGCTCAACATGAGCATGGGGCAATGGCTCTGCGTGCCGATGATCGTGTTCGGCGTATGGCTCTATGTCAGTGCGCCTGCCCAGAGAAGTGCGGCGACCGCGCGAGTTTGAGCGCCGGCCCGCGGCAGGGTATCTCCGAACGAAAAATGCGTTGCTCGCGGTCGCGGGCTTCTGATAATTACGCATAATTTCCAGAAATCACAGCCGGCCCAAATCGCCTGATCGCTCGCCATGCGACTCGTCCACAACTCCCTGCACGACGAAGTAGCCGCCACCCTCCGCGAGGAGATCTTCGCCGGGGCGATGGCGCCGGGCAGTTTTGTCGATGAGGCGGCTCTGTGCGAGCGGCTGGAGATTTCGCGCACGCCCCTGCGCGAAGCGTTGAAGGTGCTCACGGCCGAGGGGCTGCTGCGCCATGAACCGCGGCGCGGCTGCTTCGTGGCCGAGGTCACTCAGCGCGACCTGGACGACATCTTTCCGGTGATTGCGCTGCTGGAAGGGCGTTGCGCCTGGGAGGCCGCGCGCAATGCGAGCGATGCCGACCTCGAAGCGCTCGAAACGCTGCACGTCAGGCTCGCGAAGAACGCGAGTGCGAAACGCATCAACGAGTACTACGCCACCAACTTTGCGATCCACGAAGCCATCATCATGCTGGCCGACAACCGCTGGCTCGCGCAGGTGATCGGCGATCTGCGCAAGATCCTCAAGCTTGCGCGACTGCAGCAACTGCATGCTCCGGGGCGGCTCGACCAGAGCCTCTCGGAGCATCTCGCCGTGTTCGCCGCGCTGAAGGCGCGCGACAGCGACGGCGCGGAGGCCGCCATGCGCACCCATCTCAACCGTCAGCGCGAAGCCCTGCGGGCCGTCGCGCTCCAACAGAAGGCGAAGCTCATTTCATGAATGCCAGCGACTGGATCACGCGCGGCGTTTCGCGCCTGCGCCCGGGAAGCGCCCCGGAAGCAAAGAAGACTGCGTCCACCTCGGGCCCTCGACCGTTGTCCGAACGACTCGAAGCGACGCTGCGCCGCAATGGCGAGGCGCTTGCGCCCCGCGCGTTGCGCCGTGCGCTGGTCGAACTGCAGGCAGTCGTCGACCCGCGTGTGAGCGAGGTCGAGGCCGGTCGCCGCGCCCATGCGGTCGTGCAGTGGTACGCCGGCCGCGACCTGGACGAGCGGCGCGACATCTGGCTGCTCATGAGCGAACGCTTCGCGCCCGACGTACAGAAGCTCAGCGATGCCCGCGACCAGCACGGGGCTGCGGTCGGCACGCCCGACGAGGGTCAGGCCGAAGTGCACTTGCGGCGCGCGCTCATCTCGCCGCGAGCGCGCCTGCTGCAGCGCTTTGCCATCGACCCCGACGGCATGCGCTTTCTGGTCGACCTGCGTGCCGAACTGCTGCCGCACCTCAAGGGTGACCGAAGGCTCTTGCAGCTGGACGCCGAGCTCGAGCACCTGTTCTCGACATGGTTCGACGTGGCCTTTCTCGATCTGCGCCGTATCAGTTGGGACTCGCCGGCCTCGCTGATCGAGAAGCTGATCCAGTACGAGGCCGTGCACGACATCAAGAGCTGGGCCGACGTCAAGAACCGGCTCGACAGCGATCGCCGCTGCTACGGCTTCTTCCACCCGCGCCTTCCGAACACGCCGCTGATCTTCGTGGAGGTGGCGCTGGTCGATCGCGTCAGCGAAGGCATCGTCCCACTGCTCGACGAAGCGGCGGCGCTGGTCAAGCCGGACAAGGCCACGACCGCCATCTTCTATTCGATCAGCAACACCCAGACCGGCCTGCGCGGAGTGAGCTTCGGCGACTCGCTGATCAAGCGTGTGGTCGAGACGCTGCAGGAAGAACTGCCGCGCCTGAAGACTTTCTCCACGCTGTCGCCGATCCCGGGGTTTCGCGGATGGCTCGCCAAGCACGCGGCCGGCATGGTGGAGCGGCTCGACGAAAAACGCGCGACCGAGCTGGGCCGCGTGGTCGGCTCCCTGCCGCCCACGGCCGAGCGCTTTCTGGCCGCAGCCGAGGAGACGAGCGCGCTCGACGCCAAGTCGCCCGTGCGTCAGCTGCTGCTGAATTCGGCTGCCGAATACCTCGGCCGCGCGACCGCTGACGGCAAGCCGGTCGATCCGGTCGCGCGCTTCCATCTCGGCAACGGCGCGCGTGTGGAGCGCCTCAACTGGGCCGGCGATCCCTCGCCGAAGGGACTGAAGCAGTCCTACGGCCTGATGGTCAACTATCTCTACGATCTGAAGCGGCTCGACAAGCATCGGGCGCTGCTCGCGCAGGGCAAGGTCGCGGTGTCCGGCGACATCGACGATCTCTTCCTGAAGAGTTGATTTTCGGAGGGCCGATTCCAGCGCGCCGAAGGCCCCGGCGCACGAGAGTTCACAACGACAGGAGACAAGCAATGACCCCCAATTTCCAGCGGCGCGACGTATTGCGCCTTGCCGCAGCCACCGCCGCAGCGCTGTCCGGCGGCGCATGGGCCCAGGCTACCTGGCCCACCAAGCCGGTGACGATGATCGTTCCATTCCCGGCGGGCGGTGGTACCGACGCCTTCGCACGGCCGCTGTCCGCACAGTTCAGCCGCATCACGGGCCAGACGCTGGTGATCGACAACCGGGGCGGCGCCGGCGGCACCTTGGGTGCCAGCATCGCGGCCAAGGCGCAGCCCGACGGCTACACGCTCTTCATGGGCGCCGTGCACCATGCCATTGCGCCGTCGGTCTATCCCAAGCTCGACTACGACATCGAGAAGGATTTCGTGCCGCTGCTCCTGTTGGCCAATGTGCCGCAGGTGGTGGTGGTCAATCCCAAGCGCGTGACCGCGACGACGCTCAAGGCCTTCGTCGCTGCCGCCAAGCAGAACCCTGGCAAGCTCAACTACGCCTCGGCCGGTGCGGGAACCTCGCACCACCTGGCGGGCGAGTTGTTCAAGCTGCAGACCGGAACCTTCATCACCCACATTCCCTACAGGGGCGCCGGCCCTGCGCTGCAGGACCTGATCGCCGGAAATGTCGACGTGATGTTCGACGGACTCGGTTCCTCGGCTCAGCACATCAAGGCGGGGCGGATCAAGGCGCTGATGGTTGCCGGCAGCAAGCGCAACCCGGCGTTCCCCGACGTGCCTTGCGCCGCTGAAGTGGGTCTGCCGGACTACACCGTGACCACCTGGTATGGCCTCTGGGCGCCCAAGGGCACCCCGGCCGACGTGCAGACGAAGATCATCGACGACATGAAGAAGGCGCTCGCGACGGATGACTTGAAGGCGATCTGGGCCAGCAACGGATCGGAAATCCCCAGCCTGGCCGGACCCGCCTACGGTGCGTTCGTGAACTCGGAGATCAAGCGTTGGGCTGCAGTGGTCAAGGAATCGGGAGCCAAGCTGGAATGACAGCATCGATCAGGCTGCGCAGCGAGGGCCCGATCGCATTCGTGACGATCGCGAATGCGAGCAGGCTCAACGCGATGACGCGCGCCATGTGGCGCGAACTCCGCGCCGTCTTCGAGGGACTGGCGCAGGACGCATCGCTGCGCTGCGTCGTCGTTGGCGGGGAGGGTGACGCCTTCTGTGCCGGCGGCGACATTTCCGAGTACCCGTCTTTCCGTTTCGACGAGACGCGCCTGCGCGAGTTTCACGAGAACGAAGTGTGGGCCGCGCTCGCTGCGATGCTGGCTTGCGAGCTGCCGCTGGTGGCGCGAATCGAAGGCGCCTGCATGGGTGCCGGACTTGAAATTGCGAGCTGCTGCGACATTCGCCTGGCGGGCACTTCGTCCAAGTTCGGCGCGCCGATCGCGAAGCTGGGCTTTCCGATGGCCCCGCGCGAGGCGGCGCTCGTGCACGGCGCGATCGGCGATGCGCTGGCGCGCGACATGCTGCTGGCCGCCAGTGTGCACGGCGCCGATCGGCTCTACGACGCTGGCTTCCTGTTGCGGGTGATGCCCGATGCGGAAGTGGCCGCCGAAGCGCTGGCCCACGCGCAGCGCATTGCCGAGTTGGCACCCGAGGCCGCAAGACTCAACAAGCGTACTTTTGCCGCGCTTCGCCGATCCGCGGCGCACGAATCGATCGCACCGCTGCTCGCGGCCGCCTATGACTATGCCGACTCCGCGGAGCATCGCGAAGGCATCGCGGCCTTCCTCTCCAAGCGCGCACCCGTCTTCTGAAATCACCATGACCGAATCGACCAACGCCAATCTCTTCGCCGCACTGCGCGCGGCTTTCCCGTCCGACCTCGACCAGATCGCGATCGAGACCGATGACGGACTCCTGTATTCGTGGCGTGACCTGGACCGCGCCAGCGCGATGATTGCCAACCTGCTCGACGCACTGAAGCTTCAGGAGGGCGCGCGCATTGCCGTGCAGGTCGAGAAGTCGGTCGAAGCCCTGTTGCTCTACATCGCCACCCTGCGCGCAGGCTACGTCTTCTTGCCGCTCAACACGGCCTATCGCGAAGCCGAGATCGAATACTTTATCGGCAACGCCGAACCCGAGGTGGTGGTCTGCAGCAGCGCGAATGCCGCGTGGGTGGCGCCTGTTGCCACTGCGGCCGGCACGCGACATGTGTTCACGCTCGACGAAAACCGTAAGGGCACCCTGCTCGAAGTCGCCGCGCAATGCAGCGACCGGCACACCGTCGCGAAGAAGACTGACGACGACCTCGCCGCCATCCTCTACACCAGCGGCACCACGGGCCGCAGCAAGGGCGCCATGCTCACGCATCGCAACCTGCGGTCGAATGCCGAAGTGCTGAAGGACTACTGGGGCTGGCGAACGGCGGAGGAGGGCGGCGACGTCCTGATCCATGCGCTTCCGATCTTTCATGTGCACGGGCTCTTCGTCGCGATCCACGGTGCGCTCATCAGCGGCAGCAAGATGATCTGGCTCAACCGCTTCGAGCCGAAGCGCGTGGTGGCCCGCTTGCCAGAGGCCACGGTTTTCATGGGCGTGCCGACCCTCTACGTCCGCATGCTTGCAGAGCGCGGCCTCACGCGCAAGGCATGCGGCAACATGCGCCTCTTCATTTCCGGCTCGGCGCCGCTCTTGATCGAGACCTTCAACGAATGGCGCGAGCGCACGGGGCACACCATCCTCGAGCGCTACGGCATGAGCGAGACGGTGATGCTCACCTCCAACCCCTACAACCCCGTCTCGGGAGAGCGCCGCGGCGGCACCGTGGGCTTTCCCCTGCCGGGTGTGCAGCTTCGCGTGCGGGACGACGAAGGCGAGGCGTGCCCGACCGACGAGATCGGCCATATCGAAGTGGACGGCTCTAACGTCTTCATGGGCTATTGGCGCATGCCAGAGAAGACGAAGGAGGAGTTCACCCCCGACGGATACTTCAAGACGGGCGATGTGGGCAAGGTCGACGGGCTCGGTTACGTGACGATCGTCGGGCGCAGCAAGGACCTGATCATCAGCGGCGGCTACAACGTCTACCCTGCTGAGATCGAGGGCTACATCAACGAGATGGCCGGCGTCGCCGAAAGCGCCCTGGTGGGCGTGCCGCACGCGGACTTCGGCGAGGTCGGGGTCGCCGTCGTGATCCCCCGGGCGGGTGCGTCGCTCGATGGCGAGGCGATCATCGCGGAGCTCAAGTCGAAGCTCGCGAACTTCAAGATTCCCAAGCGTTGCTTCGTGGTGCAAGAGCTTCCGCGCAACGCGATGGGCAAGGTGCAGAAAGCGTTGCTTCGGGAGCAGCACAAGCGCCTTTTCGAGGGCGGTTAAGGCAGGGGCCGAGGCCCCTTCGCGCGCCTTTTCTCACTGCTTATTGCACCAGTAGCACGGAGATATCGGTTTCCGCCACCACCTTGGTGGCAACCGAGCCCATCAGCGCGCGGCCGAAAATGCCGTGGCCGTGAGTGCCCATCACGATCAACTCGACCTTGGCTGCCTCGGCCGCCTTGAGGATCTCTTCTGCGGCGTGGCCGTGCCGCTGTTCGATGGTGTAGTTGGTGATGTTGTGATTCGCGAGCAGCGCCTTGACCGGATCGATCACCTTGCCGGTTTCCTCGGTGTAGTACTCCGAGATCACGCCCTTGCTGAGATGGCGCGCCACATGGCCGGGCACGCCGATGCACACGTGCACCAGCACCAGTTCATTGCCATCGACGAACATGTTCCGATGCCTGGCCAGAAATTCGATGGCCTTTTGTGTGTGAGAGCTGCCGTCAACGGCGATCAGGATCTTCATGCACTACCTCTCGTTGTTGCGCAATCCGCGGCGAAAAGCGCCGCGTGCCCTCGTTATAAACCGGGATCAGCGCAGCACCAATACCGGCAGTTCGGAGTGTGTGAGCACGTGCTGGGTTTCGCTGCCGAGCAGCAGGCGCTTGATGCCCTTGCGGCCATGCGACGCCATCACGATCATGTCGCTCTTGTGCTTCTTCGCGGCGTTGACGATCGCTTCGGCCACGAGGTCGGAACTGACCGTCACGGTCTTGATCTTCACGCCGCTGGCCTTGGCGCGCTTGGCGACGGCGTCGAGTGTTTCCTGCGCGGCTTCCGCCCATTGCTTCTCGATGCGCGCGATGTCCTCGGGCGCGAAGACGGCGGCGCCGTCGAAGTAGTTCTTGGGATAGCGGGGCACGACCGTCAGCGCGACCAGTTCGGCGCCGTTTTGCGTGGCAAGCTCGATGGCGCTCGCCACGGCCTTCTTCGAAAGCGGGGAGCCGTCGGTGGCAACCAGGATGCGCTGGAACATGGGGTTCTCCTGAGTACGGGTTGCCGAGACTTTAAGCGAGTCACGGCGCAATGTGTTTGCGTCGCGTCAAGCTTTTGCAGCCGCGCCCGATGTCCGCGCCGCTCGCTCAGCCGTGCAGGCCCTTCCAGAGCATGTAGGCGGCGAGCACGTAGAGGATGCTCGCGAAGATCCGCTTGAGCTTGCTCACCGGCAGGCTGTGTGCCGCCTTGGCACCCAGCGGCGCGATGAGAAAGCTGCAGACCGCAATCACGCAAAGGGCGGGCAGCCAGATGAAGCCGAAGGAGCCTTCAGGAAGTCCCTGAACCGTCTGGCCGCTCCACACATAGCCGACCACATTGGCGACCGCGATCGGAAAGCCCAGCGCCGCGCTGGTCGCCACCGCGTTGTGGATCGCGACATTGCACCAGGTCATGAAGGGCACGCTGATGAAGCCGCCGCCTGCACCCACCAGACCGGAGATGAAGCCGATGGCGCCGCCTGCGCCCAGTTGGCCGGCCGTGCCCGGCATCTGGCGCGTGGGCTTCGGCCTCTTGTCGAGGAACATCTGCGTCGCCGAGAAACCGACGAACAGCGCAAAGAAGATCGCGAGTGCGGTGCCCTTGAGCAGGGCGAAGACGCCGAGGCTGCCGATCAGGCTGCCGATCACGATGCCGGGTGCGAGACGCCGCACGATGTCCCACCGCACGGCACCGCGCTTGTGGTGCGCGCGCACGCTCGAGATCGAAGTGAAGATGATCGTCGCCATCGAGGTAGCGATCGCCATCTTCACCGCCAGGTCGGCCGTCACGCCGCGGTTGCCCAGGATGATCGTGAGGAAGGGCACCATCAGCATGCCGCCTCCGATGCCGAGCAGGCCTGCGAGAAAGCCGGTGCCGACGCCGAGCAGGGCGAGTTCGGCGATCAGGATGGGTTCGATCGTCATGAAAGCGGGCGAGTCCAGAAAAAAGCCACGGCCCCGTGGGAGGGGCCGTGGCCGTCATGAATAGGTGTCTGCGAGTGTGGGCCGGACTCGCATCCTGAACCGGGGTTCAGGTGGGCGAGGGCAGCAAGGCTTCGGGTTCATCTGACGCGAGATGATCACACCCGCCGAGCGATATACCAAGCCCTGCTCCGTAGAGCATTGGAACAAGGACATATAGAGCCCGACGCGCACCGCAGACACCATGGATTTTACGCTCACCGCAACCATCTGTGGCGACCGAGATCGGTAACACCGCGGAACCGGCTTTGCCGGCCGCACGTGGCAAGTTACAACAAATGTCCGTCGCCGGCGAGAGCCTGGTCGAGACGCTGTATCAATTGCGACGCACGAGGGTCATCGGGGCCAGCATCGGCATCGGCCGCTGCCGCGGGCGCCGGGGCAGGCGCGGCTTCGCGCTGCACGAGGTCGAACGCCAGGTTGAGCGATGCGAGGACCGCGATCCGATCCCGCGCCTTGACCTTGCCGGCGTCACGGATCTTGCACATCGCGGCATCGACTCTTTCGACCGCTTCGCGCAATTGGGCTTCGCCGCCATCTGGGCAGCCGAGCAGGTAACTCTGGCCCATGATCTGGACTTCGATTTGTTTCATCAGGAAGAGGATGCGTCTTGGGAGGGATCGGCCGGCAGCTGCTCGAGCAAGGCATCGAGCCGAGTGCGCGCCGCGGCGAGCCGGGACTTGAGCGCATCGCGTTCGCGCGTCAACGCGTCCACCTGGTCCTGCAGCAACGCATTGGTGCGCTGTACTTCTTCATGGCGCACAAGCAGGCGTTCGACACGCTCGGCGATCTGTTCAATACGGCTGGATGCAGGCATGGAGGGCGATTGTAGATTCCGGCGGTGGCGGGTTTCCACCTAAAATCCCGCGCGTTGGTGCTCGCGCCGCGGTTCACGCGTCGCAGTTCAACGGGAAGCAGGAGTCGAGACCCCCCAGGGCCGAGCCAGCCTGCGCTGCCCCCGCAACGGTCAAGCAGACGGCGCCCATCGGGTGCCACCCTCGTCAACCAGCCACTGGATGCCCTGAAACAGGCATCTGGGAAGGCGACGAGGGCCGCGCTGCCAGCCCGGATACCGGCCAACGAGGCGGCTGCCGCATGTCTGAAAGCATGCGCGCGGCCATGACGTCCAAGCACCGGCGGGGAAGCCGGTGAAGGACATTGATCTTTTGTCGTTCCCATGAAATTTTGCGTCCCCTCCACCTGCGCCGCCCGGTGCGCTTCGCCGTGGCCGTTCGCGCGCGCTCATGCCGTTTCCTTGTCGGTCGCCCCGATCCTGGCGGCGCTCGTGCTCCCGGCTTTCGCGCAAGGCACGACGCCCGCGCTCCCCGAAACCGTCGTGACCGCGACCCGTACGCCGACGCGCGTCGACGAACTGGTGTCCGACACCGTCGTCATCGAGCGCGCGCAGATCGAGCAGTTGGGCAACCGCACGCTGCCGGATATCCTGGCGCGCTTGGCGGGCGTCCAGGTGTCGGCCACCGGCGGCCGCGGCAAGACGAGCAACGTCTTCATCCGCGGCGCCGAGGCACGCCATACCATCCTGTTGATCGACGGTGTGCGCTACGGATCGGCCACCGCCGGAACGCCGTCGTGGGACAACATCCCCGTCGAGATGATCGATCGCATCGAGGTGGTGAAGGGGCCCGTATCGGCGCTGTACGGCAGCGATGCCGTGGGCGGCGTGGTGCAGATATTCACCCGCAAGGGCAACGCGGGCGACCCGGTATTCAGCCCGCGCGCGTCCGCCACCATCGGCACCGACAGCTACAAGCAGATCACGGGTGGCTTCAGCGGGGCATCGGGGGCCGCGACCTACTCCCTGGACATCCAGCGCACAATCGACAAGAGTTTCTCAGCGACCAACAGCAAGGTGCAGTTCGGCAACTTCAACCCTGACCGAGACCCGTTTTCGCAAAGCGCGGTCAATGCCTCGCTGGGCTACCAGATCAATCCGGACTGGAAGGTCGATGCCGGCCTGCTGTATGCGGACGGCCTGAACCACTATGACGACGGGCCGAACCGGGATACCCGAGGCACCTTGCGAACGCAGACGACCTACGTCGGCGCAAGCGGCAAGGTCATGTCGAACTGGACCACCCAGCTTCGCTATTCCCGCAGCGATGACTACAACCGGGCCATCGTGGCGAACCCGTTCGATTTGCCGGGCCTATTCGAGACCACAGAGAATCAGTACCTCTGGCAGAACGACATCGCCACGCCGGTCGGCACGGTGATAGCGGGGCTCGAGAGCCGCGAGCAGAAGGTGAACAGTGACACGGCGTACACGGTGACCGATCGCACCATCAATTCCGCGTTCGTCGGCCTCAACGGCTATGCCGGCCCGCACACCTGGCAGCTCAATGCGCGGCACGACAGCAACTCGCAGTTCGGCGACAACAACAACTGGTTCGCTGGCTATGGTTACCGGATCACGCCGAACTGGCGAGTCAGCATCTCGCAAGGCACCAGCTTTGTCGCCCCGTCGTTCAATCTGCTTTACTTCCCGAATTTCGGCAACCCGGCGCTGCAGCCGGAAGAGGGCAAGAACACCGACGTCGGCATCACCTGGACCCAGGGCGCGCACACCGTGAAACTGGTGGGCTACGACAACAAGATCGACGGCTTCATCACCAACGAGACGCTGCCGCAGAACGTTCCGCGTGCGCGAATCCAGGGTGCGACGCTGAGCTACGACGGCCAGTTCGGCGATGTCGGTCTGCATGCGAGCTACGACTCGCTCGATCCGCACAACGAGATCACCGGCAAGCTGCTGCCACGGCGTTCGAAGGACCAGGCGACGCTTGGCCTCGACTACACGGCGGGCGACTGGAAGCTTGGCGGATCGGCGCTCTATGTGGGCAGTCGATTCGACGACGCCGCCAACCTGCGCTTCCTCAACAGCTACACCACGGTCGACCTCTATGCGGAATACCGCTTCGCGAGGGAGTGGTCGCTGCAGGGCCGCGTCGCGAACGTAGGCGACGTGGAATACGAAACGGCCTACGGCTACAACCAGCCCGGCCGCGCTTTCTACCTGACCTTGCGGTGGCAACCCAAGTGAGCATCGCCTGCCGAGAGCTGATCCTCGGCGGTCAGAAGAGCGGCAAATCGCGCCGGGGCGAACAGATTGCCGCGGCGTGGCTCTCGCAATCACCTGCGCATCGAGCGGTGCTGATCGCGACGGCTCACGCGCACGATGACGAGATGCGCGCGCGGATCGAGCGGCACCGCAGTGACCGTGCGGCGCGCGTGCCTGCGATGGCTACGGTGGAAGAACCCGTCGCGCTCGCGCAAGCTATCCGCCAGCACGGCAGCGCGCAGACGCTGGTGCTGGTCGATTGCCTGACGCTCTGGCTCACGAACCTGCTCATGCCGGTGAATGGGCCAACGGATGCGACGCCTTCGGTCGATTCGGCAGTTTCCGACTTGCTCGACGCGATCAAGGAATCGGCCGGCCCGCTGGTACTGGTGGGCAATGAGATCGGCCTGGGCGTGATCCCGCTCGGCCGCGAGGTGCGCGCCTTCGTCGATGCACTGGGTCGCCTCAACCAGGAGGTGGCCGGTGCTTGCGATCGTGTCACGATGATGGTGGCGGGGCTGCCCTTGACCCTGAAAGGTCCTGAATGAATTTTCTTGCAAGGCTTGTCCTCGCCGGAGCCTCGGCCACGCTGGCCTTGGCAGCGCAGGCGGTCGTCGTGACCGACGAGCGCGGTGTCGACGTGGACCTGCCCAAACCCCCGCAGCGCATCGTCACCCTGCTGCCTTCGCTGACCGAATCCGTCTGCACGCTGGGCGCCTGCGAGCGGCTGGTCGGCGTTGATCGCTATTCCAACTGGCCCGATTCCGTCCGTGCACTGCCGCAGGTTGGCGGCGGTATCGACCCGAATGTCGAGGCCGTCGTGGCGCTCAAGCCCGACGTGGTTTTGCTCGCCAAGTCGTCGCGGGTCACCGAGCGGCTCGAAGCGCTGGGACTCAAGGTGCTGGTGCTCGAACCGAAGAGCCATGCCGATGTGCGACGCGTGCTCGACGTACTCGGCAAGGTGCTGGGCACCAACGACGCACAACGCGTGTGGAGTGCCATCGACGCCAGCGTGTCGGCGGCGGCGCAGTCGCTGCCCCCCGTTGCGACGAACACGCGCGTGTACTTCGAAGTCAACAGCACTCCGTATGCGGCGGGCGAGGCCTCCTTCATCGGCGAGACGCTTGCACGGCTCGGCGTCCGGAACATCGTGCCGGCCTCGCTCGGCCCGTTTCCGAAGCTCAACCCCGAGTTCGTGGTACGCGCCAATCCCGACTTGATCATGGTCGGTGAGCGCAGCGCGCAGGGGATGGAACAGCGGCCGGGGTGGGCCGGTATCAGGGCGGTGCGCGAAGGTCGCATCTGCCGTTTCACGGCTGCTGAATCGGACGTGCTCGTGCGGCCCGGCCCGCGCATGGGCGAAGCGGCGCGGCTGATGGCGCGATGCCTTCAGGAGAAGTCGACGTGACCGGCGCCGCCGTACGAGGTCAGCGCAGGTGAAGAGCCAGCATCGACGCGCTCTGGTGTTGGGCATCGTGCTGCTGGCGCTGGGCGCCGCGTTGCTGGTACTGGGTGCTGGCATCGGCAGCACGGGCTTCGAGAGCGTGCTCGCCGCGCGGCACGATCCAGTCGCGCTGCAGATCGTCTGGGACATCCGTCTGCCGCGCACCTTGGGTGCATGGCTCGCGGGCGCGCTGCTCGGGCTGGCGGGCGCGGTGGCGCAGGGACTGTTTCGCAACCCGCTGGCCGATCCGTATCTGCTGGGCAGTTCCTCGGGTGCATCGCTTGGCATGGCGATCGCATTGATGATGTTCGGCGTGTCGCCCCTCAGCACGCAGTGGGTCGTGCGGCTCGGGCTGACGGGTGCGGCTTTCATTGGCGCGGTGCTGGCGGTGTTGCTCACACTGGCGCTGGCGCGCGGCGTGCAGCAGACGCTGCGGCTGCTGCTCGCCGGCGTGATCGTCGGCGTGGTGCTCGGTGCCGCGAAGGATCTCATCACCATCGCCTCGGCCGACATTCTTCAGGCCATCCAGGGCTTCATGCTCGGCAGCACCGGTCTGGTCGGATGGGGCGCCTGTGCCGTGATGGGCGGACTAGGTTCGATCTGCCTGTTGCTAGGCTGGGCCTTGGCGCCCGTCCTCGATGGACTGTCGCTCGGCGAAGCGACTGCCAGCAGCCTGGGCCTGCCCCTGGGCGCCATGCGCATCGCGCTGGTCGCGGTGCTGGCGCTGGCCACGGGGGCGGCCGTGGCGCAGACCGGGCTGATCGCCTTCGTCGGGCTCGCGGCGCCGCATCTGGTGCGCTCGGCCGTGAAAACCACACACGCGCGGCTGATCGTCCTGTCGAGCGCGATGGGCGGCCTGTTGCTGATGGCAGCCGACCTGCTCGCGCGTTGGCTGATCGCGCCGCAGGAACTGCCGGTCGGCGTGTTGACCGCTGTGCTCGGCGGGGGCTATCTGCTGTGGCTCATGCATCGGCGTAGCGCGCGGGGGGGCACGTGAGCGCGCCGGCCATCACGCGGGGGCTCGCGCTCGAGGCACGAAGCGTCAGCGCTACGTTGGGCGTCACGGAGGTGCTGCACGGGATCGATCTCGCCCTCGCAGCCGGCCGCTGGACCAGCATCGTCGGCCCCAACGGCGCGGGCAAGTCGACCTTGCTCAAGGTGCTGGCAGGATTGCTGTCGCATGGCGGTGAAGTCCGGCTGCTCGGGCAGCCGCTCGGCGCGCTGTCCGGGCGCGCACGTGCGCAGCGCCTGTCGTGGCTCGGCCAGGGCGGGGCGGGCGAGGGCAGCGCGGACGACCTCATGGTTTACGACGTCGCCATGCTGGGGCGGCTGCCGCACCAGCGCTGGCTGGCCGCCCCGAGCGAAGCCGATCGCGCCGCGGTCGAGCGCGCACTGCGCAGCACGCAAGCCTGGGACTGGCGCGACCGGCCTCTCGGCCAGCTCTCGGGCGGCGAACGTCAGCGCGTACTGCTCGCGCGTGCCCTGGCCGTCGAAGCCGAAGTGCTGCTGATGGACGAACCGCTCGCCAACCTCGATCCACCGCACCAGGCCGACTGGATGCAGACCACGCGTGAACTCGTCGCTGGAGGTCGCACGGTGGTCAGCGTGCTTCACGAACTCAACGCCGCGCTCGCCGCCGACGCCATGGTCGTCATGGCGCACGGCCGAGTATTGCGCCACGGTGCTTGCGACGACCCGGCCACGCACCGCGCGCTCGAAGCGGTGTTCGACCAGCGCGTGGTTCTTCACCGGGTTGCGGACCACTGGATGGCTGTTCCCAGATAGCGAATTGATCGACCTCACTCATGCAAATCGAAAACCCACCCAGCGAAAAACCCTACGAGAAACCTGAAGGCGAGCGTCGCGGCGTCGTGATCGTCAACACGGGCGACGGCAAGGGCAAGAGCACGGCGGCTTTTGGCCTGGCGCTGCGCGCGCACGGCCGAGGCAAGGCTGTGAAGATCTACCAGTTCATGAAGGTGCCGACGGCGCGCTTCGGCGAACACCGGATGTTCGAGCAGATCGGCATCCCCATCGAAGGGCTGGGCGACGGCTTCAGCTGGAAGAGCCAGGACCTGGAGCATTCTGCCCAGTTGGCCCGCGATGGCTGGGAAAAGGCGAAGGCGTCGATTCTGTCTGGCGAGTATTTCCTGGTCGTACTGGACGAGATCACGTATCCGCTGATCTACGGATGGCTGCCGCTCGAAGGCGTGCTGGAAACGCTGCGTGCGCGGCCGAAGGAAGTGCACGTGGTGCTCACCGGCCGCCGCTGCCCGCCCGAGATCATCGAACTGGCAGACACGGTCACCGAGATGCAGATGATCAAGCACGCCTTCAAGGCAGGCGTCCCTGCCCAACGCGGCATCGAAGACTAGACGCCGCCCACCCTCGTGACCAACGCGCTCGGCGCTGCATGGCTCCCTGCCTTTCTGGCGGAAGGCTGGGGTGCGGGCGCGCCAGCCTTGGCGTCGATCGCAGCCCTCTGGCTAGCCCTCGCCATCGACCATTGGCTGGGTGAGCCGCCCGCGCGCTGGCATCCCGTGGTCTGGATCGGTTGCTACCTGGGCTGGGCAGGCCGGCGCATCGCGCCGCCCGCAGTCGCCGATGCAACCCGTGATCTCTCCCGTTTTGCCGCTGGCAGTGTTGCCTGGTGTGCGGGCGCTGTCCTGGTGATGGTCGTGGCCTGGTGTCTGACCGCTGCTTTCGCACGACATCTGCCGGCGTGGGCGGGGGCGCTGCTGACGGGCCTCGCGCTCAAACCACTGCTGTCATGGCGCATGCTTCGAGACGAAGTGGCCGCGGTCGAAGGCGAACTCAGCCATTCGCTCGATACTGGCCGCATGCAACTCGCAAGGCTCGTCAGCCGCGATGTCAGCGCATTGAGCGCCAGCGAGGTTCGCGAAAGCGCAATCGAATCGCTGTCCGAGAACCTCAACGACTCACTGGTCGCTCCGGTCTTCTGGTTCGTGCTCTTCGGACTGCCCGGTGCGGCGGTTTATCGCTTCGCCAACACGGCCGACGCGATGTGGGGCTATCGCGGCGAGCGTGAGGGGCGACGGTGGGAGTGGGCCGGCAAATGGGCCGCTCGGGCCGACGATGTGCTTTCCTGGTTGCCGGCCCGTCTCACGGCGCTACTGCTTCTATGCTGCTCTCTCTTCTCCGGCGTGAGGCCGGGAACGTGTGAGGTCGGGTCGGAAGCGCAAAAGACCCCATCCCCCAACAGCGGTTGGCCGATGGCCGCAATGGCTTTGTTGCTCGGCGTGCGACTCGCGAAGCCCGGCGTCTACGTATTGAATCTGGCGGGACGCCCGCCGGTCGCATCCGACACGCTGCGCGCGGTGGCATTGGGGAATCGAGTGGTCGCACTGTCGGCGCTTTGCGCCACACTGGCTTTGGGTTCCATGGCGACATGGGGATCACGATGAACTCATCCAATATCTTCGAGTCTCTGCACGGCGGCACGGATGCCGAAGGCGTGGCGCCGCACGATTTCTCCACGAATGCCAACGCCTGCGGTCCTTGCCCCGCAACGCGGCTGGCGCTCCAGCGCGTGGATGCCGGCCGCTATCCGGACCCGGCTTACACGACGCTGCGCGAGCGGCTCGCACACTTTCATCAGGTCGAGATCCGGCGAATCGTGATCGCTGCGAGCGCCAGCGAATTCATCGGCCGGATCACCGCGGCCGTCGCGCAGGGCGACAGCCGGCGCGTCTGGGTGCCGCGGCATTGCTATGGCGACTATCTCCGCGCCGCGAGCGCGTGGCGCTTCGAGCCTGAGCCCGAGGCAAGCGCAGCGGATCTGGTCTGGTGCTGCGATCCATCCAGCCCGCTCGGCCAGTCGGGTGGACTCGCGGATATCGTGACGCAATTGCACGCGGAAGCGACATGCGTGCTCGACTTGGCCTACGAGCCGCTGCGACTGCAGGGTTCATTGGCCTTGGGCCGGGACCAGCTCGATCGCATCTGGCAACTCTGGACTCCCAACAAGGCCCTCGGCCTCACGGGCATCCGCGCTGCCTATGCCATTGCGCCCCTGGGCGCCGTGGACATGGCCGCTCGTCTCGAGCGCCTGGCGCCTTCCTGGCCCTTGGGCGCGTATGGCGTCGCACTGCTCGAATCGTGGATCAATGAGGGCACTCAGAAATGGCTCGGCAAGAGCCGGCTCAAGCTCAGCGCGTGGAAGGCGGAGCAGCGCGCGCTGTGCGAATCGCTGGGTTGGGTGTGCGAGCCCGGTGTCGCCAACTATTTTTGTGCGAAGCCGGACCTGCCGTATTCAGGGGCGCGCGTGTCCGAACTGAGGGTGGAAGGTATCAAGCTGCGCGATACCGCCTCCTTTGGTATTCCAGGTCACGTTCGGCTCGGAGTGCTGTCGCCGGCCAGCCAGGCTGCGCTGCAACGGGCATGGATCGCGTCGCGATCCTGAGCGCTCACCAGCCGGATTGCTGTTGCCGTCCACCCTTGATGTTTCCGGCGACACCGCCGGCAAGGGCACCGATCGCAGCGCCGGTCCATGCGTCGCCCCCTGCGATCGCGGCGATGCCTGCACCACCCAGTGCACCCATGCCGGCACCGCTCATCGTTCCCTGCTGCTGCGGCGTCATGTTCGTGCAGGCACCCAAGAGCGTCATGGCCGCAACGGCCGACATCCATACGAGTCGTTTCATCATCAGCTCCGTCACTTCTTCAGGCCGGGAACGGCCATTTCAAACCAGATGATGTCGAGCACCGGGCGCTTGAGCTTGGTGGGGTTCGCCGCATACCAGCGGTCTAGGTTTTCGCGCACCCCGTCCAGCGTCTGGCCCTGCATGCCCTTGGCGAGGCGCGGCATGAAGCTCTGCGCGTCGGTCGGCGGGTTGGCGCCTTGATAGGCGGTCTGGACCTGAACCATGTTGGCGAGGCCGACGAGATACGCCTTCTTGACGGCGTCGCTCGATTGGGTCCACTGCTCACCCGTGACCATCTGGACCTCGGCCGCGCGGACCGGCGCAGCCGCCATCGCCAGCGCCATGCATGTCACGGCCACGGCCGTGCGCAACTGAAGTTTCATGTTCATCGAACTCTCCAAGCGGACTACATGCGCTGCATATTGCGCTTGAGCGCCGACGGATGTCAAACGTGTCGAAGAACCCTGGCCCGGCTCCAGGTGCCCTTAGACCCGCTGCAATTGCGGGTGCTTCGCGAACAGGTCTGCGGCCCAATCGACGAAGGCGCGGACTTTGGCGCTCAGATGGCGGTTGGGCGGATAGACGACGTGCACGGGCAGTGGCGGCCGCTTCCAGTCCGGCAGGATCTCGATGAGCTCGCCGCTGGCGATGTAGGGCTCCGCCATATAAGTAATGACCTGCGAAAGGCCGAAGCCACCCAGCACCGCGGTCATATGCGCGTTGCTGTCGTTGACCGACACTCGGTAAGGTCCTGCGATCTCGAAGTGCTCGTCGCCACGTTGGAACTCATGCGGGTATACACGGCGTGTGCTGCCGGAGAAGAAGCTCACCACCAGATGGCGCTTCTCGATGTCGGTCGGATGCTGCGGTGCGCCGTAGCGTTTGAGGTAGGCCGGTGAGGCCACGGTCATCCAGGGCAGGTTGCCGATGCGGCGCGCCACCAGAGACTGGTCGGCCAGTTCGCCGCCGCGGATCACGCAATCGACGTTGTCGGTGATCAGGTCGACCGTACGGTCGCTCACGCCCACGTCAACCTGGATGTCGGGGTATCGGTCGCAGAAGGTCGACAGGGAAGGGAGGATGACCAGCCTCGCCATCGACGACCCCACATCGATGCGCAGCCGGCCCGTGGGGTTGGCCTGTGCATTGGTCATGCTGGCCTCGATGTCGTCGAAGTCGTTCAGCAGGCGCGCGGTGCGCTCGAAGTACGCCGCGCCGTCAGGCGTGACCGTGACCCGGCGCGTGGTGCGGTTCAGGAGCTTCACGTGCAGGCGCGACTCCAGCGCCTGGATCTGCTTGGTGACCGTGCCCTTGGGCAGGCCGAGCGAATCGGCGGCGCGCGTGAACGTACCTGCTTCGACGACGCGGACAAAAATCCGCATGGCCTGGATCTGATCCATCTATGCTGCTCCTGGGGTGGCCCGGGGGCCGGGGGGAGCGGAATTCTCACACGGCCTTTTGAGGCGATTGTTAGTCGATTGGAAACAGAGTGAGGTCCGTGATCTTGTTGAAGCATATCAACGACGTCTTATATTCAACCCATCGTTCAGCCACCGAGGTCGTCCATGTCCACCCTTCCAACCCTGCCAACTGCTGAAGCCTCCGCGGCTCCCGCGCGGGGGGCCGAAACGGACATCCGCATCGAACTGCCGGAGCGCGAACCCGTGCTGGCGCGCCTGTACGGCGAGCGAGTGCGGGGCACCACGTCACCGCTGGTCCTGCATTTTCATGGCGGCACCTTCGTGTGCGGCGACCTGGACAACGGCCGCAACGTGGCCCGGTTGCTGGCGGGTGCGGGCGCTGTGGTCGTTTCGCTGGACTATCCATTGGCGCCCAAGGCTCCGTTTCCAGAACCTATCGAAGTCGGTTTTGCTGCGCTCGAATGGGTTTACAAGCAGCGCATGAAGCTGGCGGGCAGGGGAGCGCAGCTGTTCCTGGCCGGCGAAGAAGCCGGCGGCAACCTCGCGGCTGCGGTCGCACTGATGGCGCGCGACAGGGCCCATCCGCCACTGGCGGGGCAGATACTGCTGTCGCCGATGCTCGATCCGTGCGCAGGCACGCCTTCGCTGCGACAGGCCAAGGGTGACGCCGTCCAGTGCAAGTGGGCTTCGGGCTGGCAGGAGTACCTCAGCCGGCCGATGAATGCCACGCACCCGTACGCGGTGCCCGGCGGGTCGCTCCGTCTGGCCGAGCTGGCAAGAACACTCGTGCTCGTCGGCAAGGACGACCCGATGCGCGACGAGGCGCTGAACTTCGCCAAGCGGCTGAGCGACGCCGGGATTGCGGTGACCAGCAGCGTGCTGCCCGGCGCATCGAACTGGCCCGAAGCGCTCTATCAGCCGGACGATTCAGGTTGTGCGGCCTGCGAGGCGGTCGTACAGAAGCACTTCCGCGAGTTTTTCAGCGCGGCACCGCCGCCCCACTGAGCGGCGAAGCACGGCGCCCCGTGCACTGAAGGATCCCGTCGCGCGGGATCACCCCGAAGGTGAGGTGAATGCACCTCGATCTGCATGGCGACACAACCGCTGTGCGGGGGATGCCTTTGCCAGCGCGACCGCCCGTCCGCAGTGCCCCCGGCGACGCGCTCCCATCCGATTTTCGTTTTCCCCGCTGTCCTGCGCTATCCGCGCGGGAGGGCGCCTTGCATCCCGAGAGTCACCAAAAGGACCTTTCAATCATGACGAACCCCAAGCTTTCCTCGACGGCCCGCCGCGGCCTCTGGCCCGCAGTGACCGGCGTCACCGCACTGGTGGCGATCGCCTCCGCCGCGCTCGGCTTCCATGGTTTCAATGCGGAGGCCAACGACGCCGCGGCCGTTTCGGCCCCGCGCGCTACGCAGGTCTCGGTGGCCACGGTGGCCGCGACCGAAGTCAATACCTGGGACGAGTTCTCCGGTCGCCTCGAAGCCGTCGAACGGGTCGACGTCCGGTCCCGCGTGGCGGGTGCCGTGCAGGCCGTGCACTTCCGCGAGGGCACCTTGGTGAAGCAGGGTGAATTGCTGATCACCATCGACCCCGCGCCCTACGCGGCTGAAGTGGAACGCGCCGAGGCGCAGGTGGCCTCCGCCCAGGCCAGGGTGTCGTTCACCCGCAGCGAGCAGGAACGCGCACGCCGCCTCTGGGATGAGAAGGCCATTGCACAGCGCGAACTGGACGAGCGCACCAACGCCGGTCGCGAAGCCGAAGCCAACCTGCGCGCGGCGCAGGCCTCGCTGCAGAGCGCACGCCTGAACCTGGGCTACACGCAAGTGCGCGCCCCGGTCGCGGGCCGCATTGGCAAGCTCGAAGTGACGGTCGGCAACCTCGTTGCGGCCGGCCCCGGTGCGCCGGTGCTGACAACGCTGGTGTCCGTGAGCCCGATCTACGCGAGCTTCGATGCCGACGAGCAGATCGTCGTCCGCGCGCTGAAGGATCTGCCCGGCGGCGCGAGCGCGCGCACGCGCATCGAAGGCATCCCCGTGCAGATGGGCACCGCCGGCATCGACGGCACGCCCTATGAAGGCCGTCTGCAGCTCATCGACAACCAGGTCGATGCCAGGAGTGGCACGGTGCGCGTGCGCGCAGCCTTCGACAACAAGGATGGCGCGCTGATCCCCGGCCAGTTCGCCCGCATCCGCATGGGCCAGGCACGCAGCGAACCGGCGCTGCTGGTCAACGAACGCGCAGTGGGCACCGACCAGAACAAGAAGTTCGTGATGGTCGTCGGCGAGGGCAACAAGGCCGAGTACCGCGAGGTGACGCTGGGCGTGCCGGTCAATGGCCTGCGTGTCGTGACCAAGGGCCTGAAGGCCGGAGAGCGCGTGGTCGTCAATGGCCTGCAGCACATCCGCCCGGGCGCGCTCGTGGCGCCGCAGACCGTGACCATGGACGCCAAGGCCGAAGTGCAACCACCGGCCCAACACGTGGCTGACGCGAAGTCCTGATCGCAGGGCTCTCGGAGAATCATCATGAATCTGTCCAAATTCTTTATCGACCGGCCGATCTTTGCCGGCGTGCTCTCGCTGCTGATGCTGATCGCGGGGCTGATCGCGTTGCGCGGGCTGCCGATCTCCGAGTACCCCGAGGTGGTGCCGCCTTCGGTCGTGGTGCGCGCCAACTACCCCGGCGCCAACCCGAAGGTGATCGCTGAAACGGTGGCGACGCCGCTGGAGGAATCGATCAACGGCGTCGAAGGCATGCTCTACATGAGCAGCCAGGCGACGACCGACGGCCTGCTCACGCTGACCGTGACCTTCAAGCTCGGCACCGATCCCGACAAGGCACAGCAACTCGTGCAGAACCGCGTCTCGCAAGCCGAGCCGCGGCTGCCCGAGGAGGTCCGCCGCCTCGGCATCACGACCATCAAGAGCTCTCCCGATCTCACGATGGTGGTGCATTTGCTTTCGCCGAATGGCCGCTACGACATGACCTACTTGCGCAACTACGCGGTGCTCAATGTCAAGGACCGGCTGGCGCGCGTGCAGGGCGTGGGTGACGTGCAGTTGTTCGGCTCGGGCGACTACTCGATGCGTGTCTGGCTCGATCCGCAGAAGGTGGCACAGCGCGGCCTCTCTGCCAGCGACGTGGTGCGCGCCATCCGCGAACAGAACGTGCAGGCCGCAGCCGGCGTGGTGGGCGCTTCGCCCGGCTTGCAGGGCGTGGACATGCAGATCTCGATCAATGCACAAGGCCGCCTGCAGACCGAGGAGGAGTTCGGCGACATCATCGTCAAGACCGGTGGCGACGGCGCCGTGACGCGGCTGCGCGACGTGGCGCGGCTGGAACTCGGCGCGTCGAGCTATGCGCTGCGCTCGCTGCTCGACAACAAGGACGCGGTGGCGGTGCCGATCTTCGCGGCGCCGGGCTCCAACGCGATCCAGATCTCGAACGATGTCCGCGCCACCATGGCCGAACTGAAGAAGAACATGCCCGATGGTGTCGACTACAGCATCGTCTACGACCCGACGCAGTTCGTGCGTGCCTCGATCGAATCCGTCGTGCACACGCTGCTCGAAGCGATCGCGCTCGTCGTGCTGGTCGTGATCCTGTTCCTGCAGACGTGGCGCGCTTCGATCATCCCGCTGCTTGCTGTGCCGATCTCGGTGATCGGCACCTTCGCGGTGATGCATCTCTTCGGCTTCTCGATCAACGCGCTGAGTCTCTTCGGACTGGTTCTCGCGATCGGTATCGTGGTGGACGACGCAATCGTGGTGGTCGAGAACGTCGAGCGCAACATCGAGGCCGGGCTGAGTCCGCGCCAGGCGACCTACCGCGCGATGCGCGAAGTGTCGGGACCCATCATCGCGATCGCGCTGGTGCTGGTGGCGGTGTTCGTGCCGCTGGCTTTCATCAGCGGCCTCACCGGGCAGTTCTACAAGCAGTTCGCATTGACTATTGCGATCTCGACCGTGATCTCGGCCGTCAACTCGCTGACTTTGTCGCCCGCGCTCGCCGCGCTGCTGCTGCGCAGCCACGACGCGCCCAAGGACGCGTTGACGCGCGGCATGGATCGCGTGTTCGGTGGCTTCTTCCGCGGCTTCAACCGCATCTTTCATCGCGGCGCCGAGGGTTACAGCACTGGCGTGAAGGGTGCCATTTCGCGCAAGGCGCTGATGATGGTGATCTACCTCGCGCTGGTGGCCGTGACTTTCGGGCTCTTCAAGGCGGTGCCCGGCGGCTTCGTCCCGGCGCAGGACAAGCAGTACCTGATCGGCTTTGCGCAGCTGCCCGACGGTGCCACGCTCGACCGTACGGAAGAAGTGACGCGTCGCATGAACGATATCGTCATGAAGCAGCCAGGCGTCGAACACGCCATCACCTTCCCGGGCCTGTCGATCAATGGCTTCACCAACAGCTCGAACTCCGGCATCGTTTTCGTCAGCCTGAAGGACTTCGACGAACGCAAGGCGGCAAACCTCAGCGCCGGTGCGATCGCGGGCCAGCTCAATGGGCAGTTCAGCCAGATCCAGGATGCCTTCATCGCGATCTTCCCGCCGCCGCCGGTGCAGGGCCTCGGGACGACGGGCGGCTTCAAGCTGCAACTGGAAGACCGTGGCTCGCTCGGCTACGCGGCGATGGACGGCGCGGTCAAGGCGTTCATGGCAAAGGCCTCGCAGGCGCCGGAACTCGCCGGCATGTTCACGAGCTGGCAGGTCAACGTGCCGCAGCTCTATGCCGACATCGACCGCACCAAGGCCCGCCAGCTCGGCGTGTCGGTGACGGACGTGTTCGACACCATGCAGATCTACCTCGGCAGCCTCTACGCGAACGACTTCAACCGCTTCGGCCGCACCTACAGCGTGCGCGTGCAGGCCGACGCGCCTTACCGCGCCCGCGCCGAGGACGTCGGCTTGCTCAAGGTGCGTTCGGCCAGTGGCGAGATGGTGCCTCTGTCGGCACTGATGAACATCCAACCCAGCTATGGGCCGGAGCGTGCGATGCGCTACAACGGTTTCCTCTCGGCCGACATCAACGGCGGTCCGGCCCCAGGCTTCTCGTCGGGCCAGGCGCAGGACGCGATCGAACGCATCGCTGCCGAGACGCTGCCCAAGGGCATCGGCTTCGAATGGACGGAGCTGACCTACCAGGAAATCCTGGCCGGCAATTCAGCGCTGTGGGTGTTCCCGCTCGCCATCCTGCTAGTGTTCCTGGTGCTCGCCGCACAGTACGAGAGCCTGACCTTGCCGGTCGCGATCATCCTGATCGTGCCGATGGGGCTGCTAGCCGCGATGACGGGCGTGTGGTTGTCCCACGGCGACAACAACGTCTTCACGCAGATCGGGCTGATGGTGCTGGTCGGGCTGTCGGCGAAGAACGCGATCCTGATCGTCGAGTTCGCGCGCGAGCTGGAGTTTGCCGGGCGAACGCCGATCCAGGCGGCCATCGAGGCGAGCCGGCTGCGGCTGCGTCCGATCCTGATGACCTCGATGGCCTTCGTGATGGGTGTGCTGCCGCTGGTGCTTTCCAGCGGCGCGGGCGCCGAGATGCGCAAGGCCATGGGCATCGCGGTGTTCTCCGGAATGATCGGCGTGACGGCCTTCGGTTTGTTCCTCACGCCGGTGTTCTATGTGCTGTTGCGTCGCATGACCGGCAACCGTCCGCTCAAGCTGCACGGTGAAGTGCCGCATGGGGATGCGTTCGTGTCGGCGGATCAACCCGTGGCAGCCGAGCATGTCGGTGCGGCCGGCGGCGGCTCGCTTCGGCCGTCGCCCGCGGCGCCTCTGAAGGCCATCGAGTGAGTCCCTCGGGGCTTCACTCCAGAACGTCAAGAAAGCTCATCATGAAACAGACTTCCTCATCCCAAGGTCCGCGGTGGCGTGCTGCGTTGCTGCCGCTGTTGGCAGCACTGGTGCTCGCCGGATGCGCCAGCACGCCGACGGAGCTGCCGACCTTCACCCCGCCGGCGCAGTTCAAGGAACAGGCCGCGGTCGCTCCTGAAGGCGCATGGACCCGTGCACAGCCCGCAGAGGCGCAGCCGCGCGGCGAATGGTGGCGTGCGTTCAACGATCCGGTGCTGGACAAGCTGATCGCGAGCGCCGATGCCCGCAACACCAGCATCCAGGTCGCGGCGGCGCGCCTGGCCGAGGCTCGTGCACTGGCGCGCAATGCCGATGCGGATCGCGCACCGCAGGTGAACGCGGTCGCAGGTGGCGTGCGCAGTGCCGGCCTCGACCGCAACCTGACGCCCAGGCCGTCTTCGTTGTTCACGGCAGGGCTGGAACTCTCCTACGAGCTGGATCTCTTCGGCAAACTGTCGCGCGCCAGCGATGCGGCACGGCTCGATGCCGATTCCCGCGACGGCCTTCTGCAGAGCACTCGCCTACTGGTCGAAGCCGAGGTGGCGCAGACCTATCTCGCCTTGCGTGCACTCGATGCCGAGCGCGCGCTGGTGAGGGACACGGTCGAGGCCTATCGCGACACCCTGAAGCTCACGCAGAGCCGCCAGCGGGCAGGTGACGTGGCCGAACTCGACGTGGCGCGCGTGGAGACCGAAGTCGCTTCCACCGAATCCGATGGGATGACGCTGGACCGGCGGCGTGCCGAACTCGAGCACGCACTGGCGGTGCTGGCCGGCGATGTGGCGTCGGACTTCGGCGTCGACACGACCGATTGGTCGACCGCCCTGCCCACGATCCCGCCGGGTGTGCCGGCGACGGTGCTCACGCGCCGGCCTGACATCTCCGCCGCGCAGAAGGCGGTGCTCGCGGCGCAGGCACGCGTCGGCGTCGCGCAGGCGGCCTGGTTTCCGGACATTGCATTGACCGCGGGCGGCGGCTATGCGACCTCGGACTTCAGCGACCTCGTGAAGTGGTCGGCGCGGTCATGGGGCATCGGCGCATTGCTCGCGTTGCCGATCTTCGATGGTGGACGCCGTGAAGCGGGTGTGCAGAACGCCTCGGCGCAGCTCGACGGTGCGCTGGCGAACTACCGGTCGCAGGTGCTCGTCGCCTTCAAGGAGGTGGAGGATCAGCTCTCTTCGCTGCGGATCCTCGAACAGCAGTCGGGCGTGCAGGCCAAGGCGGTAGCGTCGGCGACCCGTGCGACCACCTTGTCGGATTCGCGCTACCGCAACGGGTTGGTCAGCCAACTGGACCTTCTCGATGCCCGTAGACAGGAACTGCAGAACCGCCGGCAGGCGCTGCAGGTCAGGTCGGCTCAATACCAGGCGACGGTCGGCTTGATCCGTGCCATTGGTGGAAGCTGGGACGCCGGCCCGGTGGCTGACGGCGTGGCAGGCAAGGCGCAGGTCGCAGCCACCCGTTTGCGCGATTTGGAATAAGAGGTATGCACGCGACCCGTCCGAATCTGGCTTCGGGCGGGCTGGTAGACTCCCGGCGCTTTTGCGCTGATCGTCGGGTTTGATGTCGGTGTCTCGAGCATCAAACAGAAAATTGCGTATGCAAACGACAACAGCGGCTCCCGAGACACTTGCTTCCCTTGACAAAGAATCGGCCGCGCCGACTTTGCGCCGGGCCTTGGGTGCACGACACCTGACGATGATCGCGATCGGCGGATCGATCGGAACCGGCCTGTTCGTCGCATCAGGCGCCAGCGTGTCGCAGGCCGGGCCGGGCGGGGCGCTGATGGCGTACCTGCTGATCGGCGCGATGGTGTTCTTCCTCATGACCAGCCTGGGTGAACTCGCGGCCTACATGCCGGTGTCGGGGTCGTTCGCCACCTACGGTGCGCTCTATGTGGACGAGGGCTTCGGCTTCGCGCTGGGGTGGAACTATTGGTACAACTGGGCCGTCACGATCGCCGTCGAACTGGCCGCCGCGCAACTGGTCATGCAGTACTGGTTTCCGGGCACGTCGGGCGTGATGTGGAGCGCGCTGTTCCTTTCGGTGATGTTCCTGCTCAACGCGATTTCCGTGCGCGGCTTCGGCGAGGCGGAATTCTGGTTTGCACTGATCAAGGTGGTGGCAGTCGTGGCCTTCATCGCGATCGGCACGCTGATGATCTTCGGCATCATGAACGGCGAGCGTTCTCCGGGGCTCTCGAATTTCACGGTGGGCGACGCGCCCTTCGTGGGCGGGTTGCCGGCCATGATCGGCGTCGCGATGATCGCCGGCTTCTCGTTCCAGGGCACCGAACTGATCGGTGTGGCCGCTGGAGAATCCAAGGATCCCGGCCGGACCATTCCGCGCGCCATGCGGCAAGTGTTCTGGCGCATCCTGCTGTTCTATGTTCTGGCCATTCTGGTCATCGGCATTCTGATTCCGTACACCGACCCGAACCTGATCAAGACGGACATCGGCGCGGTCAGCGTGAGTCCCTTCACGCTCGTGTTCCAACGCGCGGGGATGGCCTTTGCCGCGAGCGTGATGAATGCAGTGATTCTTTCAGCCGTGTTGTCGGCTGGCAATTCCGGCATGTATGCGTCGACGCGGATGCTCTTCAATCTCGCCGTCGACGGGCGGGCGCCGCGCTGCTTTGCCCGACTGACCCGCAACGGCGTGCCGCTCTATGCGCTGCTGGCGACCGCATTGGTCGGCGCGCTGTGCTTCCTCACGTCGATGTTCGAAAGCCAGAGCGTCTATCTGTGGCTGCTCAATCTGTCGGGAATGACGGGCTTCATCGCGTGGCTGGGTATTGCCATCAGCCACTACCGGTTCCGCAAAGGCTTCATGGCGCAGGGCCTCGACCTGGCCATGCTGCCGTACCGCTCGCCGTTCTTTCCGTACGGCCCCCTGTTCGCATTCGGTCTGTGCCTGATCGTGACGCTGGGTCAGAACTACGCGGCCTTCATGGGCGGGCGCATCGACTGGATTGCCGTGCTGGCGACCTACATCGGGATTCCGATCTTTCTGGCGATGTGGCTGGGCTACCGGATGGTGCGCAAGACCCGCATCGTGGCCTACGCCGACATGTACTTCCCGCGACCGGCGACGCCCGGTTCGCAGATCCCATAACCAAGGAGAACTCCAATGAAAAAACACCTCTTGCAACCCCTGGCGGCGCTGGCTGCCGCGGCCGCCCTCGCGGCCGGTTCGGCCCAGGCCGCACCGACGTTGGTTGACCACGTGCAGGGCTACACCTTCAGCCAGGACAAGCTGACGTCCTTCACCGGCCTGGTCTTCGACCAGGGCAAGGTGCTCGGCGTCGGCGATGCGGCTGCGCTCGCCAAGCAGTATCCCGACGCCCGCCGCATCGACGGCCAGGGCAAGACCCTGCTGCCGGGCCTGATCGACGCCCACGGCCACGTGTTTCGCATCGGCTTCCGCACGAGCGAAGTCGCGGTCACGGGCACCCAGTCCCTGCAGGAAGCGCAGGCCCGCATCAAGGCCTACGCCGAAGCCAACCCGGTGCGCCAGTGGATCATGGGTCAGGGCTGGAACCAGGTGATCTGGAAACTCGGCCGCTTCCCAACCGCGGCCGAACTCGACGTCGCCATCGCCGACCGCCCCGCGACGCTGCGCCGCGTGGACGGCCACGCGACCTGGGCCAACACCAAGGCGTTGCAACTCGCGGGCATCACGCGCGATACGCCCGATCCCGCGGGCGGCCGCATCGAACGCGACGCCAACGGCAATCCGAGCGGCGTGCTCGTCGACAAGGCACAGGCGCTGCTCGTCAAGGTCATGCCACCGTACTCCGACGATGAGCGTCGCATCGCGCTCAACTCCGCCTTGCGCCACTTCGGCTCGCTGGGCCTCACTGGCGTGGGTGATGCCGGCGTGACGGCCAACGAGGTGAAGATCTACCGCGAGTTCGCCGACCAGAAGAAGCTCACGACTCGCGTCTACGCCATGATTGGCGATGTGGCCGACGACTTCAAGGTGCTGTCCGCCAACGGCCCACTGAAGGGCTACGCGGACGATCGCTTCAACCTGCGTTCGGTCAAGCTCTATGCCGACGGCGCGCTGGGCAGCCGCGGTGCAGCGCTGCTCGAACCCTATTCGGACGATCACAGCAACAAGGGCCTGCTGTTCATGGACGATGCCACGGTCCAGGCCAAGATGAAGACCGCGCTCAAGGCTGGCTACCAGGTCAACGTGCACGCCATCGGCGATGCGGCCAACCGCCAGATCCTGAATGCCTTCGAGGCCGCCTACAAGGACGGCGGCGGCATCGAGCAGCGCAACCGCATCGAGCACGCTCAAGTAGTGGCGCTGTCGGACATCCCACGCTTCAAGTCGCTGGGCCTGATCGCCTCGATGCAGCCCACGCACGCCACGAGCGACATGAACATGGCGGAAGACCGCGTCGGCAAGGAGCGCATCAAGGGCGCCTACGCCTGGCGCACGATCCTGAAGCAAGGCACCGTGATCGCCGGCGGGTCGGACTTTCCGGTGGAGTCGGCCAACCCGTTCTTCGGCTTGCACGCCGCCGTGACGCGCACCGATCACGAAGGCAAGCCCATCGAGGGCTGGCATCCTGAAGAAGCGATGACGCTGCCCCAGGCATTCCGCGCCTTCACGCTCGATGCCGCGTACGCGCAGCACCAGGAGAAGGCCATCGGATCGCTCGAGCCGGGCAAGTGGGCCGACTTCATCGTGGTCGACCAGGATCCGTTCAAGATCGCGCCAGCCAACCTGTGGAAGACGAAGGTGCTCGAAACCTGGCTGGCGGGCGAGAAGGTCTATTCGCAAAAAGCCAGCGACTGAGGCTGAACTGAAAAAAAGCCGCCCGGCGAGCCACTCGCCGGGCGGCTTTTCTTTTGCCGCTAGAAGCCGGTGTCGAGCCGCGTCGAGTTCGAGTCGACCAGCTTGCGCAGCGCATTCGCGCCCATCACTAGCGCGCTGGAATAGCTGGTCTGCGCCACAGAGGCGATGTGAATTCGCTGGTAGTGGATCGTCTCGACGGCGTCGCTGTTGAACGCCTCCAGGAGGACCCAGAAGTATTGATTCGGTCCACGCTCCTCCACCGTGAGCGCGATGTCTCGCAAAGCTGGCATTCGCCGGGGCTCCCTTTTCTGAACAAGTCTTGAAGCTACGGCCGAATCGAATGAATAGTTTCGACCTCATTCAAGACCGCATCCCTAAGCGTGACGAACTTCACGTAAAGGACAATCGCACCCATGATTCCCAACGTGGTAAATGGTCGCGCCCGCTGCGTCATGGTCCTTGGCACCACCAGCGGCGCCGGCAAGAGCTGGCTCGCCACCGCGCTATGCCGCTGGTATGCCCGGCAGGGTCTGCGCGTCGCGCCGTTCAAGGCGCAGAACATGAGCAACAACGCGAGAGTCGTCGCGGGCGGCGAGATTGGCAGCGCGCAGTATTTCCAGGCCCTGGCCGCGCGGGCCGAGCCTGACGTTCGCATGAACCCACTGCTCCTCAAGCCCGAACGCGACACCCACAGCCAGGTGATCCTGATGGGGCAGGTGAGCAACGAACTCTCGGAATTGCCCTGGCGCGGGCGCAGCGAGCGCGTGTGGCCGCAGATCGCCCAGGCGCTGGACGCGCTTCGTGCGGAAAACGATGTGGTGGTGATCGAGGGCGCGGGCTCGCCGGCTGAGATCAACCTGATGGCGAGCGACATCGTCAACCTCCGCGTTGCGCGGCACGCCGACGCGCGCTGCCTGCTGGTGACGGACATCGACCGCGGCGGCGCCTTCGCCCATCTCTACGGCACCTGGGCACTGATGCCGCCGGCCGACCGCGACATGCTTGCCGGCTTCGTGCTGAACAAGTTCCGTGGCGATGCGTCGCTGCTGGCGCCGGCCCCGCAGCAGTTGCAGGAACTGACGGGCGTGCCGACCGTCGCGACGCTCCCGATGTGGTGGCAGCACGGCTTGCCGGAGGAAGATGGCGTCTTCGACGACCGCAGCGTGTCGAGCGGCGAGGTCACGCGAACCATCGCGGTCGTCGCCTATCCGCGCATCAGCAACCTCGATGAATTCCAGCCGCTCAAGAACATTGCCGGCGTGCGCCTGCGCTGGGCGCGTAGCCCGGCTGACGTCGCCGGCGCGGACTGGATCATCCTGCCGGGCTCCAAGCACACCAGCAGCGACCTGGCGTGGATGCGCGCTCAAGGGTTGGACCGCGCCGTGGCCGCGCATGCGTCGGGCGGCGGCATCGTGCTCGGCGTCTGCGGCGGACTGCAGATGCTGGGCGAGGCGCTGATCGATCCGCATGGCGTCGACGGCAATGGGCCGGGGCTGGGCCTGCTTCCGCTGGTCACCGTGTTCGCAGAGGACAAGACCGTGCGTCACCGGGAAGCCGCCTTCTCCTCCCTCACAGGGCCCTGGGCGGCGCTGTCCGGCATCACCGTGCGCGGCTACGAAATCCACCATGGCCAGACGGCGGAGCATGCCGCGATGGCGGCGGCCGGTGACAGGGCTTGCGCGGTCATGCCCGATGAACTGGCCTGGCAGAACAACGCCGGCAATGTCCTCGGTCTCTACCTTCATGGTCTCTTCGAAGACCCGGCGGTGCTGCAAGCGCTCTTCGGCGTCGCTGCGCGCACGCTGGACGCAGTGTTCGACGGACTGGCCGACCACATCGACTTCCACTTTGAAACGGGCGTGCTGCGCTCGCTGATCGAATGACGTTTGAACTCCCCGCAGTTCCCGACCTCGACGACGCGGCGCTGTCCGCGCGCCTGCAACATCTGATCGACGGCAAGACCAAGCCGCTCGGCGCCCTGGGTCGCCTCGAAGCGCTGGCGGTGCGGCTGGGCAGCATCCTCGGCACCGATGCGCCATCGCTGACAGCGCCGCAGATGGTCGTCTGCGCCGGCGACCACGGCCTGGCCGCGCGCGGCGTGTCCGCCTATCCCAGCGACGTGACCTGGCAGATGGTCGAGAACTTCCTGGCTGGCGGCGCGGCCGTGAGTGTGCTGGCGCGCCAGCATGGGCTGGCGCTGACGGTGGTCGATTGCGGCGTGCGCCACGACTTCGCACCGCGTGACGGCCTTCTGATTCGCAAGGTAGCGGCCGGAACGGCGGATGCTTCCGTCGAACCGGCCATGACTGCAGAACAGTGTCGGACAGCCATTGCCAACGGCATGACCCTCTTGCGCGACCTGCCCGGCAATGCCGTCCTGCTGGGCGAGATGGGCATCGGCAATTCATCCGCCGCGGCGATGCTGCTGGCACGCTTCGCGGACCAGGACATCGACGCCTGCACGGGCGCCGGAACCGGACTGGACGCGACAGGCCGTGCGCACAAGCGCATGGTGCTGCGTCAAGCGCTCGAACGGCACGACGGTGCCACGGCGCCGCTCGATGCACTGGCGGCCCTTGGCGGCTTCGAGATCGCCACGCTGGTCGGCGTGGTGCTGCAGGCAGCCCACGAACGCCGGGTGATCGTGCTCGATGGCTTCATCGCCAGCGCCGCGGTGCTCGTCGCGCAGGCCCTGCGGCCGCAGGTCGTGCAGCGCTGCGTCGCTGCGCACGAATCGGTCGAGCCCGGCCATCGGCTGTTGCTGAACGTGCTTGGGCTCGAACCATTGCTGCAACTCGACCTGCGGCTCGGCGAAGGCTCCGGCGCCGCGCTGGCCTGGCCGCTGCTTGAATCGGCCTGCCGCATCCTGAGCGAGATGGCGAGCTTCGAATCGGCGGGCGTGTCGAAGCAGGACAAGTCATGAACGGTGTGCGCCACTTCCTGCTGGCGCTTCAATTCTTCACGCGCGTCCCGGTCACAGGGCCGCTTGCGGGCTGGGTTGGCTTCAGTCCGGCGATGCTTCGCGCCAGCGCTGCGCATTTCCCCGGCGTGGGCTGGCTCGTCGGTGCGGCGGGCGCGGGGGTGTTGTGGCTCGCGCAGGCGGGTCTCCCTGGTCTCGCGGGCGCTCTGGTAGCGGCAGCGCTGTCGACCACCGCGACCGTGCTGATGACGGGCGCGTTCCATGAGGATGGACTGGCCGACGTGGCGGATGGCCTCGGCGGATCGGCCGATCGCTCTCGGGCGCTCGAGATCATGAAGGACTCGCGCATCGGCGCTTTCGGTGCGCTTGCACTGGTATTGGCGCTGGGCCTGAAGGTCGCGTTGTTGGCGACCTTGGTCGGGCAGGGCGCGTCGACCGCGGCCATGGCGCTCGTGAGTGCTCATGTTCTTTCGCGGCTTGCGCCCTTGTTCCTGATCCGCTGGTTGCCCTACGTCGGCGACGAGAACGCGGCAAGCAAGTCCAAGCCCTTGGCCGATGCGATCGGCAATGGTGCATTGATGATCGGCGTCGCGTGGTCGATTCCGGCCGCTGTGCTGCTCGTGTGGTCGCACGGCGCGCTGCACGGACTGGCGGCGTTCCTCCTTTGCGCCCTGGCCGCGACATGCATGGCGCGGCTTCTCATGCGCCGCCTCCAGGGCTTCACCGGCGACGGGTTGGGTGCGACGCAACAAGTCTGCGAACTTGCGATCTATCTCGCGCTCGCGTGGCAAGCATGAGGCTCGTGCTCGTCCGCCACGCGCAGACCACTGCGGCAGAGGGCCAGTGCTACGGCCGCACCGATGTTCTTGTACTGCCCGAGGTGAACCTTGCCGTGGCCGAGCAAGTGGCGTCGGTGCTGCCCACCGACGTTGAGATGGCCTGTTCTCCACTGACGCGGTGTGCCGATCTGGCGCGAGCCATCTCGGCGCTCAGGCCCGACCTCCGTCCCCGCCCAGACCCTCGCATCGCGGAGATGGATCTCGGCGTGTGGGAAGAGCGCCCATGGTCTGCGATCGATCGCGCGGAGTTCGAAGCCTGGACCCGTGATTTCGCCGACACCCGCGCCGGCGGGACCGGCGAGAGCACGCGCCAGTTCATGCAGCGGGTGGGCGAGGCGTTCGACGATTGGCGCGCCAGTGGGCGCGACGCCATCTGGGTCACGCATGCCGGCGTGATTCGTGCGGTCTGGTTGCTGCGCGATGGCATGCGCTGCGTGGAGCGCGGCGACCAATGGCCGGCGCAGCCGATCGCATTCGGCGAATGGGTGTCGATCGAGATCTAGTCGATCAGGGCGCCGGCGTCTTGGGCTTGTAGTCGCAATAGGGCGCGACCGCACACTGGTAGCACAGTGGCTTGCGCGCCACGCAGACATAGCGTCCGTGCAGGATCAGCCAGTGGTGCGCGTGCAGCCGGTATGCCGGCGGCACTCGTTTTTCGAGCTTCAGTTCGACCTCCAGCGGCGTCTTGCCCGGTGCCAGGCCGGTGCGATTGCCGACGCGAAAGATGTGCGTGTCGACCGCCATCGTCGGCTCCCCGAAGGCCACGTTGAGTACCACGTTGGCGGTCTTGCGGCCTACCCCGGGCAGGGCTTCGAGTTCGGCACGCGTCTTCGGCACCTCGCCGCCGTGCTGCTCCACCAGCATGCGGCAGGCCTCGTTCAGATGCTTGGCCTTGCTGCGGTAGAGACCGATGGTCTTGATGTGGCTCTCCAGCCCTTCGACACCGAGATCGAGAATCGCCTGCGGTGTGTTCGCGACCGGGTATAGCTTGCGCGTGGCCTTGTTCACGCCCACATCGGTCGCTTGCGCGGACAGCAGGACCGCCGCGAGGAGTTCGAAGGGCGTGCTGTATTCGAGTTCGGTTTCCGGTGTCGGATTCGCGGCCTGGAGCGTTGCGAAGAAGGATTCGATCTCGGTTTTTTTCATCGTGGCCGCGAGTTTAGGCCGGCGCTGTCCCAGGCGATCCGGACGATGACAGTGCTCGCACGGCCTCCTCGACCGACATGAACACGCGCTCCGGGCCAATCGCCTCGATCAGGCCGGTGCGAAGGGCCTGATCGCGCGCACGGCCAGCGGACAGCCGCGCCATGGCCACCACGATGCCGGCGTCTTGCCACTTCGCGATGGCGCGTCGCAGGACCTGCGAGCCCGTGTAGTCGATGTCGATCATGCCGTTGGCTTCGATGACCAGCAGCTTCACGGGCTCGCGCTGCCGGGCGATGGCGGCCCGTATCTCGGCGCAGATGCGCTCGCAGTTGGTGAAGTTGAGCGGCGCGCCAGGGGCGAAGACGAGCACCCCGGTCTCGTGTTCGAACGGCGCGTCCGGTAGTGGGGGCCACCAGACGGTGCTGCCGGGTACGCGCGCCAGCTCGACGCAGTAGGGCCGCGCGACGATGTACAGGCTGTGCACGAAAGACATGACGATGGCCAGCAGCATGCCGGTCTCGATCGGCAGCGCAATGACGAGCGCGGCGCTCGCCGCCACCAGCAGGATTTCGAGTCCGCCCCGGCGATGGATCTGGCGCATCTCGCTGATGCGGAAGATGCGCCACGCAACGTAGAGGAGGATGCCGGACAGCGCGGCATGGGGCACATAGGCCGTCAATCCCGACGCCGCGATCACCAGCGCGACCACCAGCGCCACCGCCGCGAGAGCCGCCAACTGGGTTTGCCCTCCGGACTCGCGCACGATCGCCGTGCGAGGCGGGCTGGCGTTGACGGGAAAGGCGCCGATCAGCGCGGCTGCGACGCTTCCAGCCCCGACCGCGCCGAAATCACGACTGACATCCTCGACCTTGCCCTCGTCGGATGGAAAGGTACTGGCCACCGCCGCCGTCTGCATGACGCAAACCATGGCGACCACCAACGCCAGTTGCACCATTCGGCCGATCTCCTCCATCCCCGGCAGACCCGGCAAGGAGACGTGCGGCAGCGTCACGGCCAGTGGGCCCAGCAGGCTGACGCCGCGCGTCTCGAGATGGAATAGCGCCGTCGCCAGGCCGGCTCCGACCAGGCCCAGAAGCGCCCCTGGGATCCGGGGACTGATGCGGGACGCGACCAGGGTGACGCAGAGGACGCCGGCGCCCAAGGCCAATGAAACGGGATTGGCGTGTGGCACCTGGCCGATGACGTGGGCGAGCCGAACGAGAAGGTGTCCCTTCTCGTCGGGGACCCCCAATAGCGTGGGCAGTTCGCCGACGACGATATGGATCGAAATGCCTGCAAGAAAACCCGTGGTGACCGGAACGGACAACAGCGTTGCGAGCCATCCGGCCCGCAGCAGCCCGATCACGATGAGCACAGTGCCGACCAGCAGTGCGAAGAGCGGGGCGAGTTGCGCATGTTCATGACCGTGGGCAACGGCGATCGATGCCAGCCCGCCGGCGAAGATCGGGGCAATGGTCGAGTCCGCCCCGACCGACATGAAGCGGTTGGCGCCGAAGATCGCGAATGCGATCGAGCCGGCAGCAAACGCATAGATGCCCGTCTCGGGCGGCATTCCCGCAAGCCGCGCCGTGGCGAGTTGCCCGGGAATGGCGATCGCCGCCAGCATCAGACCGGCGACGAGGTCGCGCGACAACCATTCGATCCGATAGCCGCGAAGCGACGCAAGGATTCGGCCCCGCATGGCGATCACGGGCGCGTCCGGCTCTGGCGCTCCCGGGCCGCCGTGAGCAGCATCGTCAGGGCTGGGACACGAATTCGCAAGGCCATGGCAGAAACCTCCTGGCAGGCCAGCGCCGGTATGGCACCGCGAGTCAGGACCATACACCGCGGGCGCGGCTTCGTACCGACGAGTGTTCAACGGGGCGGGAAAATGCGACATTCAGGTCCTGCCTGGTCGTTGCCGGACTGAATCTGCACGGAGGAGAAACACATGATCGAACACACCTTCGACACCACGCATTCCATCCTGTATGTGCGCGTCAAAGGCGCCCTGCAACTGGGCGACTTTGCCGAGTTGGCGAAAACGGTCGACCCTTACATAGAGCAGACAGGCGATATCGCGGGCATCGTCATTGAAGCGCCTGCGTTTCCAGGCTGGGAAAGTCTGGGCGCAATGGTCGCGCACTTCCGCTTCGTGCGAGATCATCACAAGCACATCAGGAAGATCGGCGTCGTCACTGATTCCGCAATGGGGAAGGCCGCCGAGCACCTGGCTTCGCATTTCGTTTCGGCCGAGATCAAGCGTTTTCCTGCGTCGGATCTCGAAGCCGCGAAGCAATGGATCATGGTTCGCGCTTGAAGCGACACAGGGGCCATGGGCGCCGCTGCGACAATGAATGGCTGCAACTCTCCGACAGAAGGTTCCCATGCAATTCGCCTCCCGCCTCGACAACGTCGAAACCTCCGCCATCCGCGAACTCTTCAAGCTGCTCGGCACGCCCGGCATCATCAGCTTTGCAGGTGGCTTTCCGGACAGCGCGATGTTCGACGTCGAAGGGCTGAAGGAAGCGAGCGCCAAGGCCCTTTCGGAAGAAGCCGGCGGCGCCCTGCAGTACGGCGCGACCGAAGGCTACGAGCCGCTGCGCGCGCAACTCAGCGCCTTCATGAAGACCAAGGGCGTCGACGTCGATCCCACTGGCCTTATCGTCACCACCGGCAGCCAGCAGGCACTCGACCTGCTCGGCAAGACGCTCATTTCTCCCGGCGACAAGGTGATCGTCGAAGGACCGACATTTCTTGCGACCATCCAGTGCTTTCGCCTCTATGGCGCGCAACTGATCAGCGCACCGATCGACGCCAGCGGCGTGCGCACCGACGAGCTCGAAAAGCTCATTGCCGAGCACAAGCCGAAGTTCGTCTACCTCATCCCCACCTTCGGCAACCCCAGCGGCGCGATGCTGAGTCTGGAGCGCCGCAAGAAGGTGCTCGAAATGGCCGTGAAGCACCAGACGCTGATCGTCGAGGACGACCCCTACGGCGACCTCTACTTCGACAAGGCCCCGCCGCCTTCGATCATGTCGCTCACCAAGGACGTGCCCGGAAGCCGCGAACTCGTCGCGCACTGCGGCAGCCTGAGCAAGGTGCTGAGCCCGGGCCTGCGCATCGGCTGGTTGATCGGCCCCGCCGAGCTGCTCGCGAAGGCGACCATGTGCAAGCAGTTCAGCGACGCACACACCAGTACTTTCGCGCAGGCGACCGCAGCGCAATATCTCAAGAGCGGCCGCATGCCGGCCACGCTGGCCAACGTGCGCAAGGTCTACGCCGAACGTGCGCAGGCCATGGGTGCGGCGCTGCAGAAGGAGCTGGGCGACGCCATCACCTTCACGCAGCCAGGCGGCGGCCTGTTCTTCTGGGCGCGCCTCACGGGCGCGAACGGCAAGGTGGCCGACGCCAACGTGTTTGCCAAGCGCGCCATCGAGAAGCTCGTGGCCTTCGTGCCCGGCGCGCCGTTCTTCGCCGAGAAGCCGGATCTCGCGACGCTGCGCCTGAGCTTCGCCACGGCCAACGTCGAGAAGATCCAGGAAGGCATCGCGCGCCTCGGCGCGGCGCTCTGAGCGGACAGCGTCGTCAGACGATGCGGCTGGCGTGCCCCACCCAGAACGCATCGCGCAGCGTGCGCTTGTAGAGCTTGCCGGTGGGCAGTCTGGGTAGCTGGCCGGTAAAGTCCACCGTCTTCGGGCACTTCATGTGCGCGAGGTGCGAGCGGCAGAACTCGATCAGCTCGGCCGCCAACTCGGGCGTGTGAGCCACGCCCGGCGGCGTCTGCACTACCGCCTTCACTTCTTCCCCCAGGTCCTTGTTGGGCACGCCGAACACCGCCGCATCGGCCACCTTGGGATGCGTGATCAGCAGGTTTTCGCATTCCTGCGGATAGATGTTGACGCCGCCCGAGATGATCATGAAGGTCGAGCGGTCGGTGAGGTGGAGAAAGCCGTCATCGTCGAGGTAGCCCATGTCGCCCACCGTGCTCATCGTTCCGTCGGGCGAGCGGGTGAGCGCCGTGCGCTCCGGGTCGTTGAAATAGACGAAGGGCGATGCGGTCTTGAACCAGATCTCGCCCGACTGGCCCTTGGGCACCGGCTGCATCTGCTCGTCGAAGATGTGGATGTCGCCCAGCAGCACCTTGCCGACCGTGCCGCGGTGGGCGAGCCATTCGTGGCTGTCGCATGCGGTGAACCCGAGGCCCTCGGTGGCGCCGTAGTACTCGTGAATGATGGGTCCCCACCATTCGATCATCTGTTCCTTCACCTGCGCCGGACAGGGCGCGGCGGCGTGGATGGCGATCTTCAGCGTCGACAGGTCGGCCTTTGCGCGTTCTTCCGGCGGCAGCTTGAGCATGCGCGAGAACATGGTTGGCACAAGCTGCGTGTGCGTGACGCGGTACTTCGCGATCAGCGCCAGATACTGTTGCGGATCGAAGTGCTCCATGATGATCACGGTGCCGCCGTTGCGGATCGCGAGTGACACATTGGCCAGCGGCGCCGAGTGGTACAGGGGCGCCGGCGACAGATAGATCATCCCTTCCTCGCACTGCCACAGCTTGTTCAGGAAGTGGAAGAGTGCCAGCGGCTCGCTGGGCGGGTTCTCGGGAAGCGGCCGCAGCACGCCCTTGGGGCGGCCGGTGGTGCCCGACGAATAGAGCATCGCGGTGCCCAGACACTCGTCGTCGATGGGCGTGTCGGGCAGGCCTGTCACGGCTTCGTCGAAGTCGACCAGGCGTGCAGCACCGGCCTGCCCCGTGAGACCGGCGCCGCCGCCGGCCACCAGGCACAGCTTGACCTTCGGACAGTCGGCCAGCGCCTGCCGGGCGACCGGGAGTTTCTCGGCCGACGTGATCAGGACGGTCGACTCGCTGTTGTTGACGACGTAGGCCATCTCCTCGGGTGTGAGGTAGGCGTTGATGCAGGTGAAGTAAAGCCCCGAGCGCTCGCCCGCCACGCACGATTCGAAGAAGTAGCGGTTGTTCTCCATGAAGACGGCGTAGTGGTCCAGCCGCTTCAGGCCCTGTGCGCGCAGCAGGTGCGCCAGGCGATTGCTGCGCGCCTCCAACTCCGCGTAGGTCATGGACTCGCCGCTGCCCGCCATGATGAAAGCAGAGCGGCTGGCGAACTGCTGCGCATACTTGCCTGGGTACATGGGACCTCCGGGGACTCGACGGTGTGCCGCATTGTCCCGGCGCAGACGTTTCGCGCGATAAGGGTTGCCCCCGCCTTGACCTGCGCTAACTCAGTGCCCGGGCGAAGTCCTCGATCAGCTCGTCAGCCGATTCCAGCCCCACGGAGACGCGGACCAGTCCGTCGGCGATGCCCATCTGCGCGCGCACCGCCGGCCCCGCTTCCCAGTAGATCGTCGGCGCCACCGGGATGATCAGCGTGCGGTTGTCCCCGAGTCCGGTGGCCTTGATCGGCAGTTGCAGCCGGTTGAGCACGGTGAGGACATTGGCGCTGTCGCGCAGCTCGAAGGCCAGCAGCCACGAACCCGCCTTGAAGAGCCGCACGGCCAGTGCGTGCTGAGGGTGGCTTTCGAGCATCGGGTAGTGAATCGCCGCCACCGCCGCGTGGCCCTGCAGAAAGCGCGCCAGCGACAAGGCCGTGGCACTGGTCTGTGCCACTCGCAGCCCGAGCGTCTCGGCGCCCAGGCTGATGCGGTGGGCCTGTTCGGGCGACAGGGTCGCACCCATGTCGCGCAGGCCCTTCTTGCGCAACTGCTGCAGGCCTTGCTGGCGGGCATCGATGCCGCGATAGCTGGGTGAGATGTTGGGATAGCCGGCCCAGTCGAAAAGGCCCGTGTCGGTCACTGCGCCGCCCAGTGCAGCGCCGTGCCCGGCAATGGTCTTGGTCAGCGAGTTGATGACCAGCCCCGCACCGACCGTCTTCGGACGGAAGAGGGCGGGCGAGGTGATGGTGTTGTCCACGACATAGAGCAGCCCGCGTTCGCGGCACAGCGCGCCGATGGCTTCGAGGTCCGGAATCTGCGTGCCGGGGTTGGCGATCGTTTCCACGAAGACCATGCGCGTGTTCGGACGCAGTTCGGCGCGCACCCGCTCCACGGCACCGGCATCGACTTTCGAGACCTCGATGCCCAAGTCATTGAGCGTGCCGAACAGGCTGTTGGTGTTGCCAAAGACGAACTGACTCGACACGACGTGGTCGCCTTCGCGCAGCAGCGTGAGGAAGATGGCGCCGAGCGCTGCCATGCCGCTTGCGAAACAGATGCTTCCGACGCCCTGTTCCAGTTGAGTGATCTTGGCTTCGAGCGCCGCGGTCGTCGGCGTGCCCTGGCGTGCATAGCTGAAGCTGTTCTTGAGCGTGCCCTGGAACACGCCGATCAGGTCTTCGACCCGCTCGTAGCCGTACTGCACCGAGGTGTGGATCGGCTTGTGGATGGCGCCGTGCTCGACGCCCAGGCGCCGGTCGCCATGCACCGTGTCCGATGTAGAGGGCGCGGCCTTGTCCTTGGCGTCGCTCATGATGTTTACCTCACGACTTCGAGCAGGCGATCGAGCCCGCCTTCGTTGATGGCGACCATGGCCTGCTCACGCACCTTGGGCTTGGCGTGATAGGCCACGGACAGACCTGCCTCGCCCATCATCGGCAGGTCGTTCGCGCCGTCGCCGACGGCGATGGTTTCGCCCGGCGAGATGCCGAGAAGCGAAGCCACTTCCAGCAGCGTGCGGCGCTTTTCCGCGCCGTCGCAGATGTCGCCCCAGGACTGCTGCACGACGCTCCCCGTGAGCTGTCCATCGGCTTCGTCCAGCAGGTTGGAGCGGGCGAAGTCGATGCCGAGCCTGTCCTTGACCCGGTTCGCGAAGAAGGTGAACCCGCCGGAGACCAGCAGCACCTTCAGTCCGGCAGCCCTGCACGCGGCGACCAGATGTTCGGCACCCGGGTTGAGCCGCAGGCGCTCGTCGTAGACCTGTTGCAACGCGGCGACGGGCACGCCCTTCAGCAGCGCCACCCTGCGCCGCAGGCTTTCCTTGAAATCCTTGATCTCGCCGCGCATCGTGGCTTCGGTGATGGCGGCCACCTCGGCCTTCTTGCCCACTGCATCGGCGATCTCGTCGATGCATTCGATGTTGATCAGCGTCGAGTCCATGTCGAAGGCGATCAGCTTGAAATCGGCGAGTGCGAGCGGCGGCGTGAACCGCTGGACGATCAGGCCGGGAGAGATTTCCTTGGCGGTCATACCGGTGTGGCTTCCTGTACTTTGGGTTGACCCAGGCTGCGAAGAATGTCGCGCACCATCTGCGCGCGATCCTTCGGCTCTTTCAGCTCGCGCTCGATGCGCAGCTTTTCGTTGCCCGCGAGCTTGATGTGCTTGTTCTTCTGGATCAGGTGAATGATGTTCATCGAATCGACCGGCGGGTCCTTCTTGAACGTGATGTGGATGACGCCCGGTGCCGCGTCGACCTTGACCACGCCGTAGGGCCGCGCCAGCACGCGCAGCCGGTGCACGTCGATCAGCGTCTGCGCCTGCGGGGGCAGCTTGCCGAAGCGGTCGACGATTTCTTCGAGCAGCGTGTCGATCTGGTCGGGCGTCTTCGCCGTCGCGAGCTTCTTGTAGAACGAGAGGCGCAGGTGCACGTCGCCGCAGTAGTCGTCGGGCAGCAGGGCAGGGGCGTGCAGATTGATCTCGGTCGTCACGCTCAGCGGCGCGAGCAGGTCGGGCTCCTGACCGGCCTTGAGCGAGCGCACGGCCTCGGCCAGCATCTCGTTGTAGAGCTGGAAGCCGATCTCCATCATGTTGCCGCTCTGGTTCTCGCCCAGCACCTCGCCGGCGCCGCGGATTTCCAGATCGTGCATCGCGAGGTAGAAGCCTGAGCCGAGTTCTTCCATCTGCTGGATGGCGTCGAGGCGCTGCGCGGCCTGCTTGGTCAGGCCCTCGATGTCGGGCACCATGAGGTAGGCATACGCTTGGTGGTGGCTGCGGCCGACGCGGCCGCGCAGTTGATGCAACTGCGCGAGGCCGAACTTGTCGGCGCGGCTCATGACGATGGTGTTGGCGGTCGGCACGTCGATGCCGGTCTCGATGATGGTCGAGCACAGGAGCATGTTGTAGCGCTGGGCCACGAAATCGCGCATCACGCGCTCCAGCTCGCGCTCGGGCATCTGGCCGTGTGCCACCGCAATGCGTGCTTCGGGGATGATCTCCTCGAGCTTCTGGCGGCGGTTCTCGATGGTCTCGACCTCGTTGTGCAGGAAGTAGACCTGGCCGCCACGCTTCAGTTCGCGCAGCACCGCCTCGCGGATCACGCCGGTGCCCTCGTTGCGCACGAAGGTCTTGATGGCGAGCCGTCGCTGCGGCGCGGTGGCGATCACGCTCAGGTCGCGCAGGCCTTCGAGCGCCATGCCCAGCGTGCGCGGAATCGGCGTCGCGGTGAGCGTGAGCACATCCACCTCGGCGCGCAGGGCCTTCATCGCTTCCTTGTGGCGCACGCCGAAACGGTGTTCCTCGTCGATGATGAGCAGGCCCAGGTTCTTGAACTTGACCGACTGCGAGAGCAGCTTGTGGGTGCCCACCACGATGTCCACGGTGCCATCGGCCAGCCCCTTGGCGGCGGTGGTGATTTCCTTGGTGGACCGGAAGCGGCTCATCTCGGCCACCTTGACCGGCCACTTCGCGAAGCGGTCCACCAGCGTCTGGAAGTGCTGCTCGGCCAGCAGGGTGGTCGGTGCGAGGAAGGCAACCTGCTTGCCGCCCGTGACCGCGATGAAGGCAGCGCGCAGGGCAACCTCGGTCTTGCCGAAGCCGACGTCGCCGCAGACCAGTCGGTCCATCGGTTGCGGCGAGATCATGTCCTGGATGACGGCATGGATCGCCGCTTTCTGGTCGGCCGTCTCGTCGAAGCCGAAGTCGTTGGCGAACACTTCGTAGTCGGCCGCCGAGAAGCGGAAGGCGTGGCCTTCGCGCGCCGCGCGTCGCGCGTAGATATTGAGCAGTTCGGCGGCGGAGTCGCGCACCTGCTCGGCGGCTTTGCGCTTGGCCTTTTCCCACTGACCGGAGCCCAGCTTGTGCAGCGGCGCCTCGTCGGCGCTCACGCCGGTGTAGCGGCTGATCATGTGCAACTGCGAGACCGGCACGTACAGCGTGGCCTTGTCGGCGTATTCGAGATGCAGCATTTCCTGCATCAAAGGTTTGCCGTCCGCGTCCACGCCTTGGCCGAGATCCATGTTGACCAGCCCGCGATAGCGGCCGATGCCGTGTGCGGAATGCACGACCGGATCGCCGATGGCGAGTTCGCTCAGGTCCTTGATCAGCGCTTCGACGTCGCTGACCTGTTCCTGCTTCTTGTTGCGCCGGCGGGTGGCGGGCGCAGTGGCGAAGAGTTCGGTCTCCGTGACGAAGTCGATGCCTTGCTCGCGCCACGCGAAGCCGGCGACCAGCGCTGCAGTTGCAATGCCGATCTTTTCGTCCGGCGAGGCTTCGAATTCGGCGAGCGAGTCGAAGGCCGGCGGGCCCACGCCGCTGGCGCGCAGGAAGTCGAGCAGGCTCTCGCGCCGGCCGTCGCTCTCGGCGATCACCAGCACGCGATGCGGCGTGGTGCGGATGTGCTCCTTGAGCTTGACCAGTGGATCCTCGGCGCCGCGGACGACGGCGAAGGCGGGCAGGGCATCGAATTCCGCATAGGGCGCATCGGCGGCGGCATCCCCGCGGATCGCCAGTTGCGCGTGCGGCTTGGCGCGCTGATAGAACTGCTCGGCATTCAGGAACAGCGCCTCGGGTGGCAGCGCGGGCCGCTCGGGGTCGCCGCGCACCAGCCGGTACCGTTCGGCCGTGTCCTGCCAGAAATGCTGGAAGGCGGGTTCGAGTTCGCCGTGCAGCACCACGGTGGTGTCGGCGCCCAGGTAGTCGAACACCGTCGCGGTTTCCTCGAAGAAGAGCGGCAGGTAGTACTCGATGCCGGCGGTGGCAACGCCGTTGCCCATGTCCTTGTAGATGCGGCTGCGCGTCGGGTCGCCTTCGAGCAGTTCGCGCCAGCGGCTGCGGAAGCGCGCGCGGGCATCGTCGTCCATCGGAAACTCGCGGCCCGGCAGCAGGCGCACTTCGGGCACCGGGTAGAGGCTGCGCTGTGTGTCGGGGTCGAAGGTGCGGATCGAATCGATCTCGTCGTCGAACAGGTCGACACGGAAGGGCACGGGCGAGCCCATCGGGAACAGGTCGATCAGGCCGCCGCGCACGGCGTACTCGCCCGGGCTGACGACCTGCGTCACGTGACTGTAGCCCGCCAGCGTGAGCTGGGCCTTGAGTTTCGATTCCTGGAGCTTCTGGCCGCTCTTGAACTGGAAGGTGTAGCCGGCCAGGAAGCCGGGAGGCGCAAGCCGATAGAGCGCGGTGGTTGCCGGCACCAGCACGACGTCGGCTTCTTTCTGGCTGATGCGCCAGAGCGTCGCGAGGCGTTCGCTGATCAGATCCTGGTGAGGCGAGAAGCTGTCATAGGGCAAGGTCTCCCAGTCCGGGAACAGCGCGCAGCGCAGTTCGGGGGCGAAGAAGGCGATCTCGTCGATCAGCCGCTGGGCGTCGTTCGCGTCGGCGGTGAACACAGCCGTCGCGTGGCCGGCCGCTTTCTCGCGTTCGGCCAGACGCGCCAGCAACAGCGCATCGGCGGACAAGGGGGGACGCGGCAGCGTGAAGCGCTTGCCCGCCGTGAGATGGGGGAGGTCCATGGAGTGCCTGGGAAATGCAGAACACCCCGCGCCGGGCCGGCGAGGGGTGTGAAGGGCGATTCTAGAATGGCTGCCCCTTTGTCGCTGGCCGCCGTTGCATCCATGACCGCTTCCCGTCTTTTCGTGTTGATCCCCTGTGCAGGTTCGGGCAGTCGTGCCGCAAGCGTCGGGCCCAAGCAGTACCAGCGGATTGCCGGTCGGCCCATGGTCGAGCACACGCTGGAAGCCTTCCGCGCGCTCGTCGGCCGGTTCGAGGGGATTGCGCTCGTGGTCTCGCGGGACGACGCGGATGTGGGGATCGTGCTGCCGCGCTTTCCGGGCGCAGGCGAACACCTGCTGCGCGCGGGGGGGGCGACGCGCGCCGCGACCGTGCGAAACGGCCTGCATGCCTTGCGCGACGCCGGCGCCGGCCCGCACGACTGGGTGCTGGTGCACGATGCGGCACGTTGCCTCGTCACGCCGACGCAGATCGAGGTGCTGATCGCCGCCTGCGAGCACGACCCCGTCGGCGGGCTGTTGGCGCATCGGTTGGCGGACACCCTCAAGGTCGCATCCCCCGAGGGCCGCGTCGTCCGCACGCCGACCCGCGCCGACAAGTGGCTGGCCCAGACGCCGCAGATGTTCCGCATCGGCATGCTGCTCGACGCCCTGGAACGCGCCGGCGACGCAGTGACCGACGAAGCCAGCGCCATCGAGGCGATTGGCCTAGCGCCGCTGCTGGTGCCGGGCAGCGCGCAGAATTTCAAGCTCACTTACTCAGAGGATTTCGCGTTGGCGGAGGCGCTCTTGCGCAGCCGGCGCACTGCACCATGACTGCTTTCAATCTGCGAGTCGGCGAGGGCTGGGACGTCCACCAACTGGTGGCGGGTCGGAAATTGATCCTCGGCGGCGTCGAAGTACCGCACAGCATGGGCCTGCTGGGCCATTCGGATGCCGACGTCCTCTTGCATGCGATCACCGATGCCCTGCTCGGCGCGGCCGCCCTTGGCGACATCGGCCGACATTTCCCGGATACCGATGCGCAGTTCCGCGGTGCGGACTCATCTGTGCTGCTGGCCGAGGCCGCCCGCCGGGTGCGGGCAGCGGGCTGGGAGATCGGCAATGTCGACAGTACGGTGATCGCGCAGGCGCCGAAGCTCGCTTCGCACATTCCGGCCATGTGCGAGCGCATCGCTGCGACGCTCGGCCTGGAGGTCAATCAGGTCAATGTGAAGGCGAAGACGGCTGAGAAGCTCGGCCCGGTGGGCGAGGGGCGGGCGATGGAAGCTCGGGCCATCGCAATAGTCCATAGATAACCCCCAGGCTGCGCGCACTTCGTGTCGCTTCGCCCACCCCCTTGCAGGGGGCAATCCCGGCGGACCGGCGGAGCCGGTTCCGCGGGATTCCTGGGTTTGAGAGGGGATCCCCTCTGCCTATTTTTCCTTGTCTTTTTCCTTGGGCTGCGGGGCGTCGGCCTTGGCTGAAGCGGCGCGCGGCATGCGGATATGTGCGGCCAATCCTCGGCCTGGCGTGCTTGTGAGGGCGAAGGTGCCGCCCATGCGCTCGATGTTCTTGGTCACGATGGACAGGCCGAGGCCGGCGCCCGCGGCCGATGTGCGGGCGACGTCGCCGCGGAAGAAGGGCTTGCTCAATTGGGACAGCAGCGCCGGCGCGACGCCGGCGCCGTGGTCGCGCACCTTGATCAGCACCGCGTCGTTGTGCGCCTGCGCCTGGATGGTGATGTCGGCGACGCCGGTGGTGGGCGTCTTGCCGTAGCGGCGTGCGTTCTCGACCAGGTTGGAGATCACGCGCTGGAGTTCCACGTCGTCGGCCATGACCCGCAGGTCGTTCGGTACTTCGACCTTGATCTTGATGTCCTCATGGTCCTGCACCGCGTAGGTGCAGGCATCGATCACGTCGCGCAGCAGCACCGGCTTGAAGTCGACATGGTCGGGCCGCGCGTAGTCGAGGAACTTGTCGATGATCGCGTCGAGCTGGGCGATGTCGGCTGCCATGTGGTCGCGTGCATCCTCGTCGGCCACGCTCATCTCGGTTTCGAGCCGCAGCCGCGCCAACGGCGTGCGCAGGTCGTGCGAGATACCGGCCAGCATCACGGCGCGGTCCTGTTCGATCTTGGCAAGCTGGTCGGCCATGCGGTTGAAGCCGACGTTCACCGCCCGGATTTCGTTGGTGCGTGCACGCTCGTCGAGCCGGTGTGCCTCGTATTCACCCTCGCGCACCTGCAACGTGGCTTGCGAAAGCTGCTTGAGCGGCCGGTTGATGAGACGCGTGATCAGCGCCGCGCCGGCCAGGGAGAGCGCCATGGTCGTCGCCAGCCAGATCATCCAGGTGCGCCGGTCGAGGCGGCTGAAGCGCGTGGGGTCGACCAGCAGCCAGTAGGTGTCGCTCTCGATGGTGAAGCCGATCCACAGGCCAGGTTCGTCGTTGACCCGACTGGCCACGGTCGTACCCTCACCGAGACGGGCGATCAACTCTTCCGTCACCCGCTGGTCCAGCGCGCCGCTGGTGTAGGGCAAGAAGCGGTCGCCCGGCTCGCGCGGCAGGATGCGCACGCCTTCCTGGTCGGCGAGCGTCTTGATCAGCGAGACGCGGGTGATGGCGTCGGAATACACCAGCGCCGCGCGTGTCAGGTTCACCAAGGAGGCGATCTGGTGCGCAGTCTGGATCGCGCGCGGCTCGTACTCGAGCGCACGGAAGGTCTGCAACCAGGCGACTGTACAGCCGACCAGGAGGAGAACCAGCAGGAAGAAAGTCCGCCAAAAGAGACTCAGGCCCAGTTGGATCCTGGAGCGGCGCCGCCGGGAACCGATGCCCTCCAGCGGGCTGGGCAAGGTCGCCTGGGTGCTGTCCTCGGCGAGAGGGCTCGGCTGAGTCGTCTTGGGGCCGATCGATGCGGCCACGGTCAGCGCTTCAGGTTGTGCCGTCCGGCACGAACACGTAGCCGACGCCCCAGACCGTCTGGATATAGCGCGGTGCCGCGGCGTCGGACTCGACCAGCTTGCGCAGGCGCGAGATCTGCACGTCCAGGCTGCGGTCGAAGGGTTCGAACTCACGGCCGCGCGCCAACTGGGCCAGTTTTTCACGCGACAGAGGCTGTCTGGGATGGCGTACCAGTGCCTTGAGCATCGCAAACTCGCCAGTGGTCAGTGAGAGTTCTTCACCATCCTTCTTGAGCGTGCGGGAGCCGAGGTCGAAGCTGAACGGACCGAAGTTCACCGTTTCGTTGTCGGTCGACGGAGCACCCGGCGCCTCCAGCGGCGGACGGCGGCGAAGCACCGCATGCACGCGGGCGAGCAACTCGCGCGGGTTGAACGGTTTGCCGAGGTAGTCGTCGGCACCGACTTCGAGGCCGACGATGCGGTCCACGTCTTCGCCCTTGGCGGTGAGCATGATGATGGGAGTGCGGTCGTTGGCGGCGCGCAAGCGGCGGCAGACGGACAAGCCGTCCTCGCCGGGCATCATCAGGTCGAGCACGATCAGGTCGACCGTGTCGCGAAGGAGGATGCGGTTCAGGGCCTTGCCGTCTTCCGCCACGATGACCTCGAATCCTTCCTGGGTCAGGTAGCGGCGCAGCAGGTCGCGGATGCGGGCGTCGTCGTCGACGATCACGATCTTGTCTGTGCGAGCGGGAGTTTGATTCATTTCTACAACGCTGAATTTGTAACAGCGCCAATTCTGAGGGTGTTGAGGCCCCATTGAGGTGCTTTACACGACGGATTGACACAAAGTTACAAAACTTGCGGACGCTAGCCGTCCGGACGCTTGTGCCTTGTCAAGCGATGGCACAGTCATCTTGCTGTCGCACGATCCCATGAAATTCAAAGCTCTGACACTCTCCTTGCTGCTCGCCAGCTGCTGCCTGCCAGTCCTGGCCGGGTCTCCCGATTTCTGGTTGGTGAGCGACCAGCGGCGCTCCGAATTGCGCGGTGCGGTGGAAGCCCACCGGGCCGCCACACGGGACGAAGTCCGCCGTGAAGAGGCGGCCGCCGGCCGTCGCTTGACGCCCGCCGAACTGTCTGAATTGCGGCAGCAGGTGCGTCAGCAATGGTTGCCACGGCATGATGCGCTGCAGTCATCGGCCGCAACGCGGCATGAGGCGGTCCCGTCGGGAGAGCCGCAGCCGGCCGAGCGCATGATGCCTTCGCCCGCGGTGAAGGACGCGGCGCTCGCCGCGCCTCGCAGCCAGCGCCCCTGAGCAGCGCCCCCGCGGGGCGCTCATTTTCATTTTCTTGTCCACCTGAGGATTTGCTGTCTTGAACAATGCCAAATGGATTGCGGCCTGTGCCGTATTGATGACCGCGGGCGCCGTATCGGCCCAGACCCTGGCCCTGCCGCAGCCACAGAACGTGCTCCAGCTGTCGGCCAATTCGACCGTGGAGGTGCAGCAGGATCAATTGAGCATGACGCTGTCCACTTCGCGCGATGCCGCCGACGCGGCCACGGTGCAGACGCAACTCAAGACAGCGCTCGACGCGGCCTTGGCAGAGGCACGAAAGAACGCTCTGCCCGGCCAGATGGACGTGCGCACGGGCAACTTCCACCTGGCGCCGCGCCGCAACCGCGACGGCACGCTGACCGGATGGCAGGGCACGGCCGAACTCGTGCTCGAAGGCCGGGATTTCCCGCGCATCGCGCAGACGGCCGGCCGCATCTCCACCCTGACGATCAGGAACATCGGCTTTAGCTTGAGCCGAGAGCAGCAGGCCAAGGCGGAGGCCGAGGCGCAGGGCCTGGCGATCGACAACTTCAAGCAGCGGGCAGACGAACTCGCCAAGCGATTCGGCTTCAGCGGCTATTCGCTGCGCGAAGTGTCGGTCAACGCCAACGTGGGCGCGCCCTTCCAGCCTCGGATCATGGCGATGGAGGCAAAGGCGGCCGCTTCCGACGCCTCGGTGCCGATCGAAGCCGGCAAGGCGACCGTGATGGTCAACGTGTCCGGCTCGGTGCAGCTCAAGTAAGCGAGCGCTACTGTGCTGTCCAGCCGCCGTCCACCTGCCATGCGACGCCGCGGACCTGTTCCGCGGCAGGCGAGCACAGGAACACGGCGAGGCCACCCAGCTGTTCCACCGTCGTGAACTGAAGCGAGGGCTGTTTCTCGCCCAGCAAATCCTTCTGGGCCTGCGCGAGGGAAATGCCTTCGCGTTCGGAGCGGTCGTTGATCTGCTTCTGCACCAGCGGTGTGAGCACCCAGCCGGGGCAGATCGCATTGCTCGTGATGCCGGTGGTCGCGGTTTCGAGCGCGACCGACTTGGTGAACCCGACGATGCCGTGCTTCGCCGCGACGTACGCGGACTTCTGCGCCGACGCCACCAGGCCGTGCGCCGATGCGATGTTGATGATGCGGCCCCAGTTGGCTTCGCGCATCGCGGGAATGGCGAGCCGGGTCGTGTGGAAGGCGCTGCTGAGATTGATGGCGATCACCGCATCCCAACGCTCGATCGGGAAGTCCTCGACGTTCGAGACGTGCTGGATGCCTGCGTTGTTCACGAGCACATCGACATGTCCGAAGCGAGTGGCCGCAAACTTCATCAGGTCCTCGATTTGCGCAGGCTTGCTCATGTCGGCGCCGTGGTAGTCGACCTGGACGTCGAGCGCGGAAATTTCAGCCTTCGCTCCCTCCACGTCGCCGAAGCCGTTGAGAACGACGTTCGCGCCTTGTTGTGCGAGCGCCTTTGCGATACCCAGCCCGATACCGCTGGTGGACCCCGTGACAAGCGCGGTTTTGCCTTTGAGCATGATGACAGTCTCCGAATGAATTAGGATGCAACGAGAGAATTATCTTCATCGCGACCCCGCCTTTTCCATGACCGAGCTTGCTTTTTCACACGCCCCTCGCGAGGCTCGCAAGCAGACAGGGCGGCGGTCATTCTTCTTCCGGCATTCGACACAGTGAAGCGCGAACAGACCAACCTGCACGTGCCGTCCTCGTCGGAATCGCTCGTGGTCGACTATCCGTTGTCGGCAGCCACGGCCGAGCGCACGCCGGTCATGGAGAACATGCTGGCGCGCGCACGCGCTTTCGCCGAACCGCTGATTGCCGATGAAACGCTGGACACCGGCGAGAACACGCTCGCCCATGCCGATGCGGTTGCCGCCATCGTCGCATCCATGGGCGGGTCGGAGGCCATGCAGGCCGCCAGCTATCTGGTCTATTCGTGCCAGCACTTGAATCGCCCGCAGGAAGTGATCGCCAAGGTGTTTGGCGACAACTTCGCTGCGCTCGCGGTCGAGACCACCAAGCTGGTGCACGTGCAGAAGCAGGCACGCTCGGCCACCGCGCATGCGCATCTGGCGGACGGCGCCGGCACGCAGACCGAGAACGTGCGCAAGATGCTGTTGGCGTTCTCGCGCGATCTGCGCGTCGTGATGCTTCGACTGGCTTCGCGTCTTCAGACGCTGCGCCATGCGGCAGCCAGCAAACGGCCCCCGCCCGAGAATGTGGCGCGCGAATCGCTTCAGGTGTTTGCGCCCCTGGCGAACCGACTCGGCATCTGGCAAGTCAAGTGGGAGATCGAGGATCTCTCGTTCCGCTTTCTCGAGCCGGAGACCTACAAGCTCATCGCGCGCCTTCTCGACGAGAAGCGCATCGAGCGCGAAGGTTACGTCGAACAGTTGCGTACGCGTCTCGAGCGCGAACTGGCGGCCGAGGGCATCAAGGCCACGGTGCAGGGGCGGCCGAAGAACATCTACAGCATCGTCAAGAAGATGCGCGGCAAGTCGCTCGACTTCGCACAGGTGTTCGACATCATGGCGCTGCGGGTGGTGGTCGCCGACGTCAAGGACTGCTATGCGGCACTCGCGTGGGTGCATTCGCATTTCCAGCCGATCGACGAAGAGTTCGACGACTACATCGCCAGACCGAAGCCCAACGGCTACCAATCGCTGCACACCGTGGTGCGTGAAGTGGTCGACGGGCATGCCGGCAAGCCGATCGAGATCCAGATCCGCACCGAGGAAATGCATGACCACGCCGAGCATGGCGTGGCCGCGCACTGGGCCTACAAGGAAGCGGGCCACAAGGGCTATGCTGGTGTGTGGGCGACCGGCGAGTACGACGCCAAGATCGCGGTGCTCCGGCAACTGCTAGCTTGGGAGCGCGACCTCTCCGGCGGGCAGCAGGGGCAGGGCCTTTTCGACGACCGCATCTATGTTCTGACGCCCGACGCCGCGATCGTCGAGTTGCCGCAAGGCGCGACGGCGGTGGACTTCGCCTACACGGTACACACGAGCCTCGGCCACCGCTGCCGTGGGGCCCGCGTCGATGGCGTGATGGTGCCGCTCAATACGCCACTGCAAAACGGCCAGACTGTGGAGATCATCGCTGCCAAGGAAGGAGGCCCTTCGCGCGACTGGCTCAACGCGGAACTGGGTTACCTCGCAAGCCATCGAGCGCGTGCGAAGGTACGAGCCTGGTTCAACGCGCAGATCACGCATGAGACCGTGGCGCGCGGGCGAGAAGCTGTCGAGAAGCTCCTTCAGCGAGAAGGCAAGACTGCGCTGAAACTCGAAGATCTTGCTTCGCAGTTGGGCTTCAAGTCGGCCGACAACCTCTTCGAAGTGGTGGGCAAGGACGAGTTCTCGCTGCGCAACATCGAGATGCTGTTGCGTCCGCCCGAACCTGCACCGGGGCCGGACGACGGCGTCATCATCAAGAAGGCGCGCGGCAGCGAGCAGTCGGGCCGTGGTGGTGTGCTTGTAGTCGGCGTTTCATCGCTCATGACGCAACTCGCCAAGTGCTGCAAGCCTGCGCCGCCAGATGCCATCCGCGGCTTCGTGACCAAGGGCCACGGCGTGAGCATCCATCGCTCGGACTGCAGCAACTTCCGCATGATGGCGAGCCGCGATGCCGGGCGCGTCATCGACGTGGAGTGGGGCGCGCAGAAGGCGGAAGCGGGCTCTGTCTATGCGGTCGATGTCGCTGTCGAAGCGGCCGACAGGCAAGGGCTGCTGCGCGATATCTCCGACGTGTTCGCACGCGAGAAGATGAATGTGATCGGCGTGCAGACGCAGTCGGTGAAGGGCACCGCGTGGATGACGTTCACCATCGAGATCGCAGATGCGACGCGTCTGAAGCAGGTGCTCGCAGTGGTCGCTGCAGTGACCGGTGTGCGTTCTGCGCGACGCCGCTGAAAAGTGGTCTCCGCATCCTGCTACAATTGCGGCTTCTCGGACACATCCTTAGGCGCGTAGCTCAGCTGGTTAGAGCACCACCTTGACATGGTGGGGGTCGTTGGTTCGAGTCCAATCGCGCCTACCAATTTTCTTGATCCAGCGTCCGCTTAACCACCGGACGCGCACCGGATCAAAAACCTCCTCAAGCCTCAGTTCTTCGGCATAGATCCATCCTCGGAACTATGGCCTTCGGCAACTGGCGGGTCGCCCTTCAGTTGTGGTAACTTGACATTTTGTCACGCTCAAGCATCCGACTCAGGGAACTGATGAATACTCCGGCAGCCGAGATCGATCCTTCGCTGGAAGAGCTTCGCATTGCAGCGCTGGTGCGACAGGCGCCCCTTGAATTTGCGCGCGTGGTCTACGGGCTGAACGATCGCGCGAATGGCCGGGCGGGCACCATGGCGGCGGAAGACGTCGCGCGCACGGAGCGTCAGGGCGCTCCCGTCACCCGCGAGCGTGCCGAGCAGCGGGCCCGGGCCTACCTGCCGCTGGCGGGACAGGAGCACTGCCCCCGTTGCTGGGTTTTCAATGGCATCAAGAGTCCGTTGCAGTACCGCGAAGCGACCAGCGAGCGTCCCGAATCGGGCTCGTGCAAGGTCTGTGGCGCCGAGTACGCGACGTCTCTGGACTGAAGCTCTCCGTCGGTCAGGGTAAACCTTGGCGCGGTGTAACAAAACCGCTCCCTAGAATTGCTCGCGCGTCATGGTGCGAAATCTCAAGGAGTCCCTAGTGCAGAGCAAGAAGTCCGGTGTCAAGCCGGTCCAGCGGGTGATCAAGAAGTATCCCAATCGAAGGCTCTACGACACGGAAACCTCCAGCTACATCACCCTTGCCGAGGTGAAGCAGCTTGTCATGAACCAGGCGTCGTTCGTGGTCCGCGATGCCAAGACCGGGGACGACCTGACCCGCAGCATCCTGCTTCAGGTCATCCTCGAGGAAGAGGCTGGTGGCGCGCCGATGTTCACAGAACAGGTGCTGGCCAGCATCATCCGGTTCTACGGCCAAGCGATGCAAAGCTACATGGGGCCCTATCTGGAGAAGAACATCCAGGCGATGGCCGAGGTTCAGGCGCAACTGGCCGAAAAGGCCGAGGGCATCACGCCGGAAATGTGGTCGAAGTTCATGACCATGCAGTCCCCGATGCTGCAAGGGTTGATGGGCAACTACGTCGAGCAGTCCAAGAACGTCTTCCTGCAGATGCAGGAGCAGATGCAGAAGAACACCGAGCAGGTTCTAGGTGCGTTTGGCATCAAGCGACCCTGAATAGGGCACGGTGGCCGATAGCTGGGACAATAGGGGGATATGAGCGAAGTTGCCTCCCCCGAACGAATTGCCGCGCCGGCAGCCCCCAAAGTCGGCTTTGTGAGCCTGGGCTGTCCCAAGGCATTGACCGATTCCGAACTGATCCTGACCCAACTGAGTGCCGAGGGCTACGAAACCTCCAAGACTTTCGAGGGTGCCGACCTCGTGATCGTGAACACTTGCGGCTTCATTGACGACGCCGTCAAGGAAAGCCTCGACACGATCGGCGAAGCCCTCGCAGGCAACGGGCGCGTGATCGTGACCGGCTGTCTCGGCGCCAAGACGGGTGAGGAGGGCGGCAACTTGGTGCGCCAGATGCATCCGAGCGTGTTGGCGGTCACAGGGCCGCATGCGACGCAGGAAGTGATGGACGCGGTCCACGCGAATCTGCCGAAGCCGCACGATCCCTTCATCGACCTGGTGCCGCAGGCCTTCGGTATTGCCGGCCTGAAGCTCACGCCGCGTCACTACGCCTATCTGAAGATCAGCGAGGGCTGCAATCACCGGTGTACCTTCTGCATCATCCCTTCGATGCGCGGCGACCTCGTGTCGCGCCCGGTGGGCGATGTGCTGTCGGAAGCCAAGGCGTTGTTCGAAGGTGGTGTGAAGGAACTGCTGGTAATCAGCCAGGACACCTCCGCCTACGGTGTGGACGTGAAGTACCGCACTGGTTTCTGGGATGGCAAGCCGGTCAAGACGCGCATGCTCGAGCTCGTGCGCACGCTGGGCGAGATCGCCGAGCCCTACGGCGCTTGGGTGCGACTGCACTATGTGTACCCCTATCCGAGCGTCGACGAAGTCATTCCGCTGATGGCGAGTGGCCAAGTGCTCCCTTACCTCGATGTGCCGCTGCAACACAGCCACCCTGACGTGCTCCGGCGCATGAAGCGGCCTGCAAGCGGCGAGAAGAATCTGGAGCGCATCGCGCGCTGGCGCGAAGTGTGTCCGGAGCTTGTGATCCGCAGCACCTTCATCGCTGGCTTCCCCGGCGAAACCGAGGAGGAGTTCGAACACCTGCTGGCATTCATTCGCGAAGCAGAAATCGATCGTGCAGGCTGCTTCGCCTACAGCCCGGTCCAGGGCGCCGCCGCGAACGACATTCCCGGCATGCTGCCCGAGGCCGAGCGAGAAGCCCGGCGCGCGCGTTTCATGGAGGTCGCGGAAGCCGTGTCGATCGCCAAGCTGCGCAAGCGCATCGGCGCGACGATGCAGGTGCTGGTGGATTCGGCGCCTGGCATGGGGCGCAAGGGGGGCATGGGCCGCACGTACGCCGATGCACCGGAGATCGACGGAATCGTCCGTCTGCTGCCGCCCGAAAAGATCAGCAAAACGCTGAAGGTCGGCGAGTTCACGCGCGCTCGCATCGTCGGTGCAGAGGGACACGATCTGATTGCCCTGCCCATCTGATGCCGGTCACAAATCAGACGGCCAAGAAAAAAGCCACCGGAGACCGGTGGCTTGAATCGAGAGACCCTGGAAGGGTCTATATAAACTTGGTGCCCAGAAGAGGACTCGAACCTCCACGATGTTACTCGCTAGTACCTGAAACTAGTGCGTCTACCAATTCCGCCATCTGGGCCCACATAACTGCTGAAGCAGTTATGTTTTGAATTTCAGGAAAGAAAGAGATCATATCATCAAAAACATAGGCCATACCAGCGGCTTGCTGGATGAAGTTGAAGGCACGGTCCAAGGACATCGCGACGGACACGGTTTCGTGCAGCGGGACGACGGTGAAGCCGACATCTATTTGCCCCCCAACGAGATGCGTGCGGTGCTGCACAAGGACCGCGTCAAGGCGCGTGTGGTGCGCCAGGACCGACGTGGTCGCCCAGAGGGCCGCGTGGTCGAGATCGTCGAACGCCCCGAGCAGCCCATCATCGGCCGGCTGCTCCACGAAGGTGGCGTCTGGCTCGTGGCGCCCGAGGACAAACGCTATGGTCAGGATGTCCTGATCCCCAAGGGTGCGACTGGCACCGCGAAGGTCGGCCAAGTCGTGGTCGTGCAGTTGACCGAGCCGCCCGCGCTGTTCGGCCAGCCGGTCGGACGCGTGACGGAAGTGCTCGGCGAGATCGACGATCCGGGCATGGAGATCGAGATCGCGGTGCGCAAATACGGCGTGCCGCACGAGTTCTCCGAGGCATGCCTCGCCGAAGCGAAAGCATTGCCCGACAAGGTGCGCCCGGCCGACAAGAGGGGCCGCATCGATCTGACCGACATCCCGCTGGTGACCATCGACGGCGAGGACGCGCGCGACTTCGACGACGCCGTGTATTGCGAGCCCGCGAAGGTCGGCCGCGGCAAAGGCTGGCGCCTGCTGGTCGCGATCGCCGACGTCAGCGCCTATGTGCAGACCGGCTCGGCGATCGACATCGACGCCTACGATCGCGCGACCAGTGTGTACTTCCCGCGCCGCGTGATCCCGATGCTGCCGGAGAAGTTGTCGAATGGCTTGTGCTCGCTCAATCCCGAGGTCGAGCGCCTGTGCATGGTGTGCGACATGCTGGTGGCTGCCGATGGCGAGATCTACGCCTACCAGTTCTACCCCGCGGTGATGTGGAGCCACGCGCGCTTCACGTACACCGAAGTGGCGGCCATCCTCGGCAACACGCGCGGACCGGAAGCGCTGAAGCGCAAGGAACGCGTCAAGGACTTGCTGAACCTGGCCGACGTTTATCGCGCACTCCTCAAGCAGCGCTCGAAGCGCGGCGCGGTCGACTTCGAGACCACCGAGACGCAGATCATTTGCGACGACGCAGGGCGCATCGAGAAGATCGTGCCGCGCACGCGCAATGAAGCGCACCGCCTGATCGAGGAAGCGATGCTGGCAGCCAACGTCTGCAGCGCCGATTTCATCGCCGAGGGCAAGCATCCCGGTCTGTATCGCGTGCACGAAGGCCCGACACCCGAGAAGAAGGAAATCCTTCGCGGATACCTCAAGGCCATGGGCGTGGGTCTCTCGATCACGGACGACCCCAAGCCCGGCGAGTTCCAGGCCATTGCCGACGCGACGAAGGAGCGTCCGGACGCCCAGCAGATCCACACCATGCTGCTGCGCTCGATGCAGCAGGCGATCTACACGCCCATCAACAGCGGTCACTTCGGGCTCGCCTACGAGGCCTACACCCACTTCACGAGCCCCATCCGGCGCTATCCCGACCTGCTCGTGCATCGCGTGATCAAGGCCATCCTGGGCAAGACCAAGTACCAGCTGCCGATGCTGCCGACGCCCGGCGAGGCGCACGCCAAGCTGGCGAAGCGGCTCGCTTCGCGCGTGAAGTCGCCCACGTCCAAGCCGCAGAAAGCCACCGTGGCGCCGAGCAAGGAAGTCCTGGCGTGGGAAGCCGCCGGCCTGCATTGCAGCGCCAATGAGCGACGCGCCGACGAGGCAAGTCGCGACGTCGAGGCGTGGCTCAAGTGCAAGTACATGCGCGAGCATCTCGGCGAGGAATATGGCGGCGTGGTCACGGCGGCCACCACCTTCGGCATCTTCGTCACGCTCGACGCGATGTACGTCGAAGGCCTGGTTCACATCACCGAGCTCGGGGGCGAGTATTTCAAATTCGACGAGCAGCGCCAGGAACTGCGCGGCGAGCGCACAGGCATTCGCTACGCCATCGGCACGCGCGTGCGAGTGCAAGTGAGCCGCGTCGACCTGGACGGCCGCAAGATCGATTTCCGTCTGGTGCGTGAAGGCGAGGAATTAAGCACGAGGGCGATGAAGGACAAGGGCGCTTCGTCGACGGGCGTGCCCGCCAAGGCATCGGCCAAGCGCAGCGCGCGAAACAAGCCTGAGGCCGAGCGGTCCGACCGCGCGACTGCGGGCGCGCCACAATCGGCGATGCAGGCCTTCAGGACTGCCGTCAAGAAGGCTGCGAACAAGATGAAGGGGCGCAAGCCGCGCCGTTGACAAAAGGAGATACGAATGAGCGTCGAGAAGAAGAGCCGCATCGCGATCGTCACAGGCGCGGGCACTGGCATTGGCCGTTCCGCCGCGCTGGCGTTGCTTGGCGATGGCTGGAGCGTCGTGCTGGCGGGCCGTCGCCTGGAGCCGCTGGAGCAGGTGGCCGAAGAATCGGGCGCTGGCGCGCGAGCTTTTGCAGTGCCGACCGACGTCGCCAATCCGGAGTCGGTGCAGGCGCTGTTCGCGGCGGCGGTCGAGCGCTTCGGTCGCGTGGACCTGCTCTTCAACAACGCCGGCGTGGGCAACCCGCCCGGGCCGTTCGAGGATTGGACACCCGAGCAATGGCGCGGTGTGGTCGACATCAATCTGAGCGGCATGTTCTATTGCATCCAGCAGGCGTTCCGCACGATGAAGGCCCAGACGCCGCAGGGCGGTCGCATCATCAACAACGGATCGATTTCCGCCACCGCGCCACGACCCAATTCGATCGCCTACACGGCGACCAAGCATGCCGTCGAGGGACTTACCAAGACTGCGTCATTGGACGGGCGCAAGTACGACATTGCAGTGGGCCAGATCGATGTCGGCAATGCGCTGACGGAACTCGCCGCGCGCATGGCAAAGGGTGTGCCGCAAGCCAATGGCGAGATCGCGATCGAGCCGGTGATGGATGTGTCCATCGTCGGCCAGTCGGTGCTCTACATGGCCAACTTGCCGCTGGAGGCCAACGTGCTCTTCCATACGGTGATGGCCACCAAGATGCCCTTCGTCGGGCGCGGGTAGAGGGCGCCCGCCAGGGTCAGGGCGTGGCGGGGAGGCCGCGCGCCAGTGCGCTCGCTGTGAGCGGAACGTGCGCCGGCCAGCGGTCGGCCAAATCTCCATGTCGCCAGACGGCTTCGCACGCGGCCGCTCTGGCTGGGCGACCTGCGGCCAGCGCGGCGCCCACCATGCCGGCGAGGACGTCGCCAGTGCCGGCGGTTGCGAGGCGCGCATTGCCGCTGGTATTGATCACCGGTGTTGCGCCGACATTGGCGATGACCGTGCCCGAGCCCTTGAGCACGACCACGGCGCGATAGCGTTCGGCAAGGCGGTTCGCTGCGCCAAGCCGATCGCTCTGCACGTCCCGTGTCGCCGAACCCAACAGACGGGCCGCTTCCAATGGATGCGGCGTCAGCACGGTGGACCGCCCGGTCTCGGATCGGGCCTTCAGCAGGCGCTGCAGGACGCTGTCTCCGGCAATGGCATTGAGTGCGTCCGCGTCGAGGACCAGCGCATGCGCAGCTTCCAGCACATGGGGAAGCACTTTGTGCACCGCCGAACCGCCGCCGCAGCCGCAAACGACCGCCATCGCGCCGAGGTCCAGGGTCTCCCGGCGACGAAACATCAGTTCGGGTTGCACGAGGTCAAGCGGCGCAATGTTCGTGTCGAGAAGTGCAACGAAAACGCGACCGGCGCCTGCGCAGAGGGCGGCCGAAGCGGCGAGCAAGGCGGCGCCCGCCATTCCAGGCGCGCCGCCAATCACGGCGACGTCGCCATAACTCCCCTTGTGCGATGACTGCCACCGGGAGGGAGAGGGCGAGGTGCCCAGCAGGCGCGCCATGGGCGCTTCGTTACCCGCGGCAACGCCCAGGTCGTCGAACCACACGTCGCCCGCTGCATCGCGACCCTGCGCGGTAAAGAGGCCGGGCTTGAGGGTCAGCAGGCTCAGGCACAAGCGTCGAGGGCCATCGGTGCGTGATGGAGGGCCAGCAAGGAAGTCCGTCGAGAGAGTGCCGGTTTCTGCGTTCAGCCCGGACGGCGTATCCACACTGAGTACGGGCGAGCGAGCGGTATGCATTCGCTGCAGCCAGTCGATCATCGCTCCGCCGGGTGGTCGGGTGGCGCCGATTCCCAGCAGCGCATCGATGGCGAGATCGGGGTGTTCCGGCGGTACCTCCGAGAACTGCACGCCCGCGGCTCGGGCGCTCTGCAGCGACGCGCGTGCATCTGCGGGCAGGCGACTCTCATCGCCGATTCGGGTAATGACCGTCGCGAAGCCCCGTCGTTGGAGTTGTGCCGCCGCTTCGAACCCGTCACCGCCGTTGTTGCCGGGCCCGCAGGCCACCCAGATCGTGCGCGCATGGGGCGCCGTCGCCATCGCCAGCCGTGCCACCGCGAGGCCCGCGCGCTGCATGAGGGTGTGCGGCGCCAGCGCGGCCGTTGCCGCTTGCTCCATCCGGCGCGCGGCCGCAATGTCGAACAAGGGGGCGGCGGTGGCGGATGTGATGCGTTGCATGGCACTTGACGCTTGGTGTCAGTGTTGCAGCATTCGCTCGATCCCGAGCCCCTCGAGATCGATGCCTGCATCCCGCCCGGCCATGAGGTCCGCCAGGACGCGTGCACTCCCGCAGGACAGCGCCCAGCCGCTGGAGCCGTGCCCGAGATTCAGCCAGACGCCCGGAATGCCGCTTGGACCGATGATTGGCGGCCCGTCGGGCATCATCGGACGCGCACCCTTCCATTGCTGGACGCCGGCCTGCAAGGTGACCGCCCCTGGGAACCAGTCCTGCAGCACCTTGTACAGCGTCTTCAGCGAAGCGGGATTCAAGGTTCCGGGCGAGCCGCCCAGTTCGGCGCTGCCTGCCACCCGCACGCGCAGGCCCAACCTGGAGATTGCGACCTTGTACCGCTCGTCCATCACCGCGCTGCGCGGTGCATTGAGCGGTTCGCGGATGCTCGCGCTGATCGAATGGCCGTAGACCGGCGCCAGGGGAACTTGCAGGCCCAGCGGTCGAAGCAAGCGCGCTGACGCGACGCCCGCGCACACCACGACCGCGTCGAAGCGATGGCCCTCGGAGCCGCTCGCCAGCGACAGTTCGGTCGGCGCGGCACGGCTCAGCGGCGCCAAGTCGCAATTGAAATGAAACTGTGCGCCCAGGGCTTCGGCCTCCCACTTGAGCAGCAGCGCAAATTGCCTGCAATTTCCCACTTCGTCGTCCGGCAGGTGAATGGCGCCTACGAGATTCGTGTCCGTGCTGAGCGCAGGCTCGATCTTTCGCGCTTCGTCTGCATCGATCTCTCGGAAGGTGCTTCCGGCCGCGCGCAGGACGTCGAGCCCGGCCTGCACCAGCTTCTTCTCACGCTTGGAGCGCAGCAGCACGAGGTAGCCGTCGCTGCGTTCGTAGTCCAGGTCGCAAGCCTCGGTGATCTCGTGCAGCCGGGTGCGGCTGTAGAAGGCCAGGCGCTGCATGCGCGCGCGATTGGCCAGATAGGTTTCGAGCTTGCAGGCGCGTTGCCAGCGCGCCATCCACCGGACATCACGGGTGGACAGCGGCCAGCGCAGCTTGATGGCGCCGTGCGTGGACAGCAGAGAGCGCAGCACCTTGCCGCGCATGCCCGGGCCGGCCCAGGGCGTCACGTAGCCAGGCGCAACCACGCCGGCGTTGGCAAAACTCGATTCTTCGGCGGCTGCGCCCCTGCGCTCGAAAACGACTACATCATGACCGTCGGAGGCCAACTCCCATGCAGTGGTGACGCCGATGATCCCGGCTCCCACGATCGCGATTTTCATTCGTTTCTTTGCGGTGAAATTTGTTCGTCGGCACCTGCGCGGCACACGGCAAGCGTCATCGTTCCTGCAGTGCGCGTTCGGCTTGCAGCGCGACGGCCAGCACTGCGTCGTCGTGCAGGGCAGCATGCCAGAGCATGAGGCCAACGGGCAGCTCATCGGCGACGTGGCAGGGGATCGAGATGGCGCAGCCGTCGAGCATGTTGACGACGGAGGGATTGCGCAGAAGCAGCGCATTGACGCGGAAGAATTCAGGGTCGCGCTCCTCGCCGGGCGCGACGCTCGCGATGGTCGGCGCGGTGATCGGCACCGTGGGCGACAGCACCGCGTCGAAGGGGGCGAGCGAGCGTTCAATGCGCGCGATCCAGCTGCGGCGGGCATTGCCGAGCTCGATGTACTCGTGCGCCTTCATGGTCGCGCCCTTGAGGATGCGTTGTGCGACGCGCGGGTCGTACCCGGCGCCGCTGCGCTCCATGAGCAGGCGGTGCCAGGCGTAGGCTTCGGCCGCCGAAAAGCCCCCGGTCGAGTTGATCGAAGGCAGGTCGGCAAGCTCCGTGAGGCCAATTTCCTCGATGCGGGCGCCGGCGATGCGCAAGGTCTTGAGGGTTCGTTCGAAGGCCTTCGCGACCACGGGGTCGAGGTCGTCCAGGAACAGGTCCTTGACCACCGCGAGTCGGTAGGCCGCCAGTGGCGCTGTGCCGGCCGTCACTCGGCGGGCGGCAAGAATTTCATGCGCCGTGATCGCATCGCGTACCGAGCGCGTCATGGCGCAGACGGTGTCGAGCGTGGTGGACAGCGGCACCGCGCCCTCCGTAGGAACCAGCCGCGCCGTGTTCTTGAAGCCCACGATGCCGTTCAGGGCCGCCGGGATGCGGATGGAGCCACCGGTGTCCGATCCGAGCCCGATGAACGCGGCGCCGCTGGCGACCGACACCGCGGCACCCGAGGACGACCCGCCGGGGATACGGGGGGTCGTCCGGTCGTTCGGGTTTGCCGGCGTTCCGTGATGTGGGTTGACGCCCACGCCCGAAAAGGCGAACTCGGTCATGTTGGTGCGGCCGAGCAGGGCGCCGCCGGCGGCTCGCAGGCGGGCGACCGCCGGTGCGTCGGCCTGGGCTGCCGGTGCATGGGCCAGCACGATCGAACCCGCGGATGTCGGCTGTCCGGCGACATCAAACAGATCCTTGACCGAAAAGGCCAGGCCCGCCAGCCGCTGCCGGGGAGTGGCGGCGGCAGCGGCACGGCGGCCTTCGTCGAACAACTGGCGTGTGAAGACATGCTGGCAGGCGGCCGACACCGCGGTGGCGATGGCTTGCTCCATTTTGGTGCGCGCGTCGGAAGTGCCCGCCAGCAGGGCGAGGCGGGTGGCGTGCAGGTCTGGGCGCATGGTGTGGGTGGCTGGGAAAGGTGGGGAGGGAGGGTGGTGCGTGCTATACTCCTTGGGTTTCGCCCTGGGTACTTTCCCGCTGCGAGACGCATCCGCAAACCAGCCCATTCAAGGTGTTGTGAACTCCATTCCATCGAAGGAATGGCACACAAAACGGGCTGGATTTTAGACCCAACCTTTGGAGTTATTCCTATGTCGACCACCATGCGCGAAATGCTGGAAGCCGGTGTCCATTTCGGTCACCAAACCCGCTTCTGGAACCCCAAGATGGCCCCGTTCATCTTTGGCCATCGCAACAAGATTCACATCATCAACCTGGAAAAGTCGCTTCCGATGTTCCAGGATGCGATGAAGTACGCCAAGCAACTCACCGCCAACCGCGGCACGATCCTGATGGTCGGCACCAAGCGCCAGGCCCGCGAAATCGTCGCGGCCGAAGCCCGTCGTGCCGGCGTTCCCTTCGTCGATACCCGTTGGCTCGGCGGCATGCTGACCAACTTCAAGACCGTCAAGACCTCGATCAAGCGCCTGAAGGACATGAAGGCCCAGCTCGAAGCCGGCCTCGACAGCCTGAGCAAGAAAGAACAGCTCACCTTCACCCGTGAAATCGAGAAGCTCGAGAAGGACATCGGCGGCATCCAGGACATGACCGCGTTGCCCGACGCCATCTTCGTGATCGACGTGGGCTTCCACAAGATCGCCGTTGCCGAAGCCAAGAAGCTGGGCATTCCGCTGATCGGCGTGGTTGACTCCAACCACTCGCCCGAAGGCATCGACTACGTGATCCCCGGCAATGACGACTCGTCCAAGGCTGTCACGCTGTACGCCCGCGGTATCGCCGACGCGATCATCGAAGGTCGCTCCAGCGCCGTCAGCGACGTCGTGAAGGCCGTGTCCGAAGGCAATTCCGATGAGTTCGTCGAGGTCGAAGAGGGCGCTTCCGCCTGATTCGCGCTCGCACGAGCCTGAAGAAGGGGCTTTGTTGCCCCTTTTTTTTAATCTGATTTTCGTGGCGCCCGGTGCGGGTCGCCACAACTGACAAACCGAACGGAGAACACACATGGCAACAATCACCGCAAGCATGGTCGGCGAACTGCGCGCAAAGACCGACGCCCCGATGATGGAATGCAAGAAGGCCCTGACCGAGGCCGACGGCAACATGGACAAGGCCGAGGAACTCCTGCGCATCAAGTTGGGCAACAAGGCTGGCAAGGCTTCGGGTCGCATCACGGCTGAAGGCGTGGTCGCGGCGTTCGTCGAAGGCGATGCCGGCGCGATGATCGAAATCAACTGCGAAACCGATTTCGTTACCAAGAACGATAGCTTCCTCGCGATGGCAAACGCTGCCGCCATGTTGGTTGCCAAGCACAACCCCGCCGACCTCGCCGCGCTGGGTGCGCTGGCGTACGAGCAGGACGGCTTCGGCCCCACGCTCGAAGACGTGCGCAAGGGTCTGATTGGCAAGATCGGCGAGAACATGAGCTTCCGCCGCTTCAAGCGCTTCGCCGGCAACGGCAAGGTCGCCTCGTACCTGCACGGAACGCGCATCGGCGTGATGGTGGAATTCGAAGGCGACGACACGTCCGCCAAGGATGTCGCCATGCACATCGCCGCCATGAAGCCGGTCGCGATCTCGAGCGCCGACGTCCCCGCCGACCTCATCGAGAAGGAGCGTGCGGTTGCGGCAGGCAAGGCCGAGGAAGACCGCAAGACGGCCGAAGCCGAAGGCAAGAAGCCGCAGCCGGCCGACATCGTTGCCAAGCGCATCGAAGGCGGCGTGCAGAAATACCTCAAGGAAGTGTCCCTGCACAACCAGGCTTTCGTGAAGAACGACAAGCAGACCGTGGAGCAGATGCTCAAGGCCGCCAACACGTCCATCAAGGGCTTCACGCTCTACGTGGTGGGCGAAGGCATTGAAAAGAAGGTCGACGACTTCGCGGCCGAAGTGGCGGCGCAAGTCGCTGCCGCCAAGGCTGCGGCGTAAGTCACGCCGCCGGGATCGGCGGCGCATGGTGCGCTGCCGCTTCCTTACTGTCACGTTTTACACTCGCCCCGCCAACCTCCAAAGGAACGATCCATGCACGAACCCCGCCCAGCCCACAAGCGAATCTTGTTGAAGCTGTCGGGTGAGGCATTGATGGGTGACGACGCCTTCGGCATCAACCGCGCAACCATCGTCCGCATGGTCGGCGAGGTGGCGGAGGTGGTGAACATGGGTGTCGAGGTGGCCGTCGTGATCGGCGGCGGCAACATCTTCCGCGGTGTCGCGGGAGGCTCCGTGGGCATGGACCGCGCCACGGCCGACTACATGGGAATGCTCGCGACCGTCATGAACGCGCTCGCCCTGGCCGATGCGATGAACAAGCAGGGCTTGATCGCCCGCGTGATGTCCGCCATCGCCATCGAGCAGGTGGTCGAGCCCTACGTACGGCCCAAGGCCCTCCAGTACCTGGAAGAAGGCAAGGTCGTGATATTTGCCGCCGGCACTGGCAACCCGTTCTTCACGACGGATACGGCCGCCGCGCTGCGTGGCGCCGAGATCGGTGCCGAGCTCGTGCTCAAGGCGACGAAGGTCGATGGCGTCTACACGGCGGATCCCAAGAAGGATCTGAGCGCGACCCGCTATGCCAGGCTGAGCTTCGACGAAGCCATCGCCAAGAATCTCGGCATCATGGACGCCACCGCCTTCGCGCTGTGCCGCGACCAGAACCTGCCCATCAAGGTGTTTTCGATCTTCAAGAACGGCGCACTCAAGCGCGTCGTGATGGGTGAGGACGAAGGCACGCTGGTGCATGCCTGACAAGAATCATCGTCCGGGATCCAAGGAATCGTAGAGATGACCACAATTGCAGATATCCGCAACGCAACCGACGCGAAGATGAACCAGTCGCTCGCCGCGTTCCAGAACAACCTCAACAAGATCCGCACGGGTCGTGCCAATCCGGCACTGCTGGATTCGATCCACGTCGACTACTACGGCTCGTCGGTGCCGCTGTCGCAGGTCGCCAATGTTGCGCTGCTCGATTCGCGCACCATCAGCGTCCAGCCCTGGGAAAAGGGCATGGGCGCCAAGATCGAGAAGGCGATTCGCGAAAGCGACCTGGGCCTGAATCCCGCTTCGATGGGCGACCTGATCCGCGTTCCGCTGCCGCCGATGAGCGAAGAGCGCCGCAAGGAAATGACCAAGCTCGTCCGCAACGAGGGCGAAAGCGCCAAGATCGCGACCCGCAACCTGCGCCGCGATGCCAATGACGCGATCAAGAAGCTGGTCAAGGACAAGCTTGCCTCGGAAGACGATCAAAAGCGTGCCGAAGGCGAGATCCAGAAGGTGACCGATCGCCACATTGCCGAGATCGATCGACTCGTGACGGCCAAGGAAGCCGAGATCATGGCGGTCTGACGTGAAGCCCGCGCGCACCATTCCCCACCACATTGCCATCGTCATGGATGGCAATGGGCGCTGGGCCACGCGTCGCTTCCTTCCTCGCGTCGCGGGGCACAAGCAGGGCGTCGAGTCCCTGAGGCGTTGCGTCAAGGCCTGCGTGGCACGTGGCGTCGGCGTCCTGACGGTGTTCGCTTTCTCGTCCGAGAATTGGAATCGGCCCATCGAGGAAGTATCGGGATTGATGGACCTGATGGTCGGGGCGCTCGGACGGGAAGTGCCGAAGTTGAGCCAGGACGGTGTGCGGCTGCACTTCGTCGGCGAGCGCGGCGGATTGTCCGAAAAGATCATCGCAGGCCTGCTCCAGGCCGAAGCCGCGACGGCGCACAACAGCCGGCTCGTCCTGAACGTGTGCTTCAACTATGGCGGCCGGTGGGATATCGCGAGGGCAGCAGCCCAGATCGTTGCGCGCGGCGAGCCGCTGACCGAGGCCAATCTCGATGCGGCAATGGCGTTGTCGCACGTGCCCGATCCCGATCTGTTCATTCGCACCGGCGGCGAGCAGCGGCTTTCGAATTTCCTTCTCTGGCAGAGCGCCTACGCCGAGTTGTTCTTCAGCGACCGCCTGTGGCCTGAATTCGACGAGGCCGCGCTGGACGATGCGATTGCCGCCTTCCAGCGCCGCGAGCGTCGGTTCGGCCAGACATCCGCGCAAATCGGGGCCAGCGCGCAGCCCGATCAGCAAGTCGCCTGAGCGCATGCTCAAACAACGCATCATCACTGCGGTCGTCTTGCTGGCGATCCTGCTGCCCGCGCTCTTCTATCCTTCGTACGTGCCTTTCGCCTGGGTCATGTTGGCGCTGATCGGCGCTGCGGCTTGGGAATGGGGGCGTCTGAATGACTACGGTCCGCGCCTGTCACTCTTTCTCGGCGTTGAAATGGTCCTGCTCTGCGCGCTCTCGTGGTGGGTGGGGCTGCTCGAAGTGCCCTTGCTGGCGGTCTGGATCGTTGCCAGCGCTGCGTGGGTCCTGGGTGGCGCCGCGCTGCTGCGCGTCGCCGTGCCCGGCTGGCCGCGCGTGCCCAAGGGCCTGCGTCTGGTCGGTGGCTTGCTGGCGCTGTGGGTGGCGTGGCTGGCGGCTGTGCAGGCACGCATGGTGGGGATCAACTTCCTGCTGTCGATCCTGGTACTCGTGTGGGTGGCCGACGTGTTCGCGTATTTCACTGGACGGGCCTTCGGTCTCAAGTTCACCCGCAACAAGCTCGCGCCCACGATCAGCCCTGGCAAGAGCTGGGAAGGCGTTTGGGGCGGCATGGCCGGCGTGGTTGTCCTCGCGCTCGCGTGGGTCTGGGCCGATTCGGCGGCGCAGGCTTCCGACCCGAGCCTCTATACGCGGCTGACCGAGCGCGGCTGGTGGCTGCTGTTGATCAGCGTGGTGTTTCTCGCAGCCATGAGTGTGGTCGGTGACCTGGTCGAATCCCTGATCAAGCGCAGCGCGGGCGCCAAGGACAGCAGCGGCCTGTTGCCTGGCCATGGCGGTGTGCTCGACAGGATCGACGCGCTCCTTCCTACGCTACCTATTGCAATGATGCTGGCCTTCTTGTGACCGCTTCCAAACAACGCATCACGGTGCTCGGCTCGACAGGATCCGTCGGCGTGAGCACGCTGGACGTGATCGCGCGACATCCCGATCGCTTCGAGGTCTTCGCCTTGTCGGCCGCGACGAAGGTCGACGACATGCTCGCCCAGTGCGCGCGCTTCTCGCCCAAGTTCGCGGTCATGGCCAGCGCCCCGCACGCCGCGTTGCTGGCTGAAAAGCTGAAACAAAATGGCCTGTCCACGCGAGTGCTGGGCGGCGAAGGTGCTATCGAGACCATCGCTTCGCACGAAGAGACCGACGCGGTCATGGCCGCCATCGTCGGCGCCGCCGGACTGGCCCCGTGCCTCGCGGCCGCCCGCGCCGGCAAGCGCCTCCTGCTTGCCAACAAGGAAGCGTTGGTCGTCGGAGGCGAGTTGTTCATGCGCACCGTGCGCGAGGGCGGAGCGACTCTGCTGCCGATCGACAGCGAGCACTCGGCCATCTTCCAGTCGTTGCCCGAAGATCCCGCGACCTGGTCGCGCCGCATCGACAAGATCATCCTGACCGCTTCCGGCGGCCCGTTTCGCACCCGCGCTCCGGAAACACTGGCGACCGTCACGCCCGAGCAAGCCTGCGCCCACCCCAACTGGGTCATGGGCCGCAAGATCTCGGTGGATTCCGCCACCATGATGAACAAGGCCCTCGAAGTGATCGAGGCTCGCCACCTGTTCGGCGTCCGGCCCGAGCAGATCGAGGTCGTGATCCACCCCCAAAGCGTGGTTCATTCGATGGTTCAGTTCACCGATGCCTCCGTGATCGCGCAACTGGGCACACCCGACATGAGGGTGCCCATCGCCGTCGGGCTGGCATGGCCCGAGCGAATCGACAGTGGTGCCGGCCGGCTCGACTTCAGCCAGATGGCCTCATTGACGTTCGGCGCGCCGAACGCCGCGCTTTTCCCCGGGCTCGGACTCGCGTGGCACGCGTTGCGCGCCGCGTCGGGAACCACCGCGGTATTGAACGCCGCCAATGAAGTGGCCGTCGAGGCCTTTCTGGATCGTCGCCTGCGCTTCGATCGCATTCATGCGGTCAACATGGAAACTTTGGAGCTTGTGCATCCCTCCAATCCGGAATCGCTTGCGGACTTGCTGGCCTTGGACGCCAGCGCCCGTGCGGCCGCCAACGCGGCGGCGCTTCGCTTCGCGGCCTGACGCCTCAACTTCCGGAACATCCGATGCTCACAGTCGTTGCCTTCATCGTTGCGCTCGGATTGCTGATCGCCGTGCATGAGTACGGCCACTATCGGGTTGCCGTGGCGTGCGGCGTGAAGGTTCTGCGCTTCTCGGTCGGCTTCGGCAAGACCCTCTATCGTTGGCAGCCGAAGCGCCAGCACCCGGGACAGAGCACCGAGTTCGTCATCGGCGCCTTCCCGCTCGGCGGCTACGTGAAGATGCTCGACGAGCGCGAGGGTCCGGTCGCGCCGGAAGAGCGCCATCGCGCGTTCAATACCCAGCCCCTGCGTTCCCGTGCGGCCATCGTCGCAGCCGGCCCGATTGCGAACCTGTTGCTGGCGGTATTGCTCTACACCGTCGTCAATTGGATCGGAGTCCAGGAGCCTGTCGCCAAGCTCGCGCGACCGGTGGCGGCCTCCCTGGCTGAACGCGCAGGCCTCAGCGGTGGTGAGCACATCACGCGTGCGGGCTTTGGTGGCGAATTGGAGCCGGTGGAGTCTTTCGAGGACCTGCGCTGGCGCATGACGCGCGGCGCCCTCGATGGACGCGACCTCACATTGGAGATTGCGGGCGAGGGTGGTCGGCCCACTCGAGAAGTTGTCTTGCCGTTGAGCCGCATCGAAGCCAAGGACGCCGATGCGCAGATGTTCCGGAAGATCGGGCTCATCACGCCGCTGACGCGTCCCGAGATCGGCGAGGTGATGCCTGAGGGCGCGGCGGAGCGTTCCGGCCTGCGCGCCGGCGACCTCGTGCGTTCGGTTGGCAACACGGCCATCGTCGATGGCCAGCAATTGCGCGAAGTGATCCGCGCATCGGTCGATGGCGGGCAGCCGCTCACGCAGTCATGGCAAGTTGAGCGAGGCGGCCAGACGGTCGGCATCGAACTCACGCCGGATGTGCGCGATGAAGGCGCGAACAAGGTCGGGCGCATCGGCGCCTACGTCGGGGCACCGCCCGAGATGGTGCTGGTTCGGCAGGGGTTCGTCGAAGGCGCGTGGCGCGGCGTGGTCAGGACCTGGGAAGTGTCGGCGCTCACCGTACGCATGATGGGCAAGATGCTGATCGGCGAGGCTTCGCTCAAGAACCTGAGTGGACCACTGACGATTGCCGACTATGCGGGCAAGTCCGCGAGCATGGGTATCACCCAATACCTGGTGTTCCTGGCACTCATCAGTGTGAGCCTGGGCGTGCTGAACCTCATGCCGCTGCCGGTCCTCGATGGAGGACACCTGATGTATTATCTTTGGGAGGGCCTGACCGGCAAGAGCGTCTCCGACGCTTGGATGGAAAGGCTTCAGCGCGGCGGTGTCGCGCTGCTGCTGGTCATGATGTCGATCGCACTCTTCAACGACGTCACGCGGCTCTTTGGTTAACTTTCTGCCGGCCCCTTCCGCGCCGGTGCAATTTCACAGATGAACACAACATTCAGTCGCTTTCGACTGCGCAGCGTCGCCGCGGTGGTGGTTAGCGCACTTGCAGCCACGGCAGCCTGGGCCGTCGAGCCTTTCACGGTGCGCGACATCCGCGTCGAAGGCCTTCAGCGCGTGGAGCCGGGAACGATCTTCGCCTCGCTGCCTTTCCGTGTGGGTGACACCTACAGCGACGAGCGCGGATCGGCAGCGATCCGGGCACTGTTCGATCTGGGACTTTTCAAGGATGTGCGCATCGACGTCAACGGCAATGTGCTGGTGGTGATCGTCGAGGAGCGGCCGACCGTCGCCGACGTGGACTTCGTCGGCACCAAGGAATTCGACAAGGCGGTGCTGCAGAAGGCATTGCGTGAAGTCGGCCTCGCCGACGGCCGGCCTTACGACAAGGCCCTGGCCGACCGCGCCGAGCAGGAACTCAAGCGCCAGTACGTGAGCCGCAGCCTGTACAACGCACAGGTCGTGACCACCGTGACCCCGATCGAGCGCAACCGGGTCAATCTGACTTTCACCGTGACGGAAGGCGAGGCTGCGCGCATTCGTGAGGTCCACATCGCCGGCAACAAGGACTTCAGCGAGTCCACGCTACTCAGCCTCTTCGACCAGGACAGCGGCGGCTGGCTCAGCTGGTACACCAAGTCCAACCAGTATTCGCGCGCCAAGCTCAATGCCGACCTGGAGACGCTGCGCTCGTACTACCTCACGCGCGGCTATCTCGAGTTCCACATCGACTCGACGCAAGTCGCCATCTCGCCGGACCGGCAAGACCTCTCCGTGACCGTGAACATCACCGAAGGCGAGAAGTTCGTGGTCTCGGGCGTCAAGCTCAACGGCAATTTCCTGGGGCGCGAAGACGAGTTCAAGTCGCTCGTGACGATCCAGCCGGGCGAGCCCTACAACGGCGAACAGGTTACGGAGACGATTCGCGCCTTCACCGACTATTTCGGCTCCTTCGGCTTTGCCTTTGCGCGCGTGGCGGTCGATACGGAAGTCGATCGCGTCAACAATCGCGTTGCGCTGACCATCAGCGGGGACCCCGGCCGTCGCGTGTACGTGCGGCGCATCGCGGTCGGCGGAAACAACCGCACGCGCGACGAAGTGATCCGGCGCGAGTTCCGCCAGTACGAGGCCGCCTGGTACGACGGAGACAAGATCAAGCTCTCCCGCGATCGCGTCGACCGGCTCGGCTTCTTCACGGAAGTGAATGTCGATACGCAGGAAGTGCCTGGCACGCCGGACCAGGTCGACCTCTCCGTCAATGTGACGGAAAAGCCGACCGGATCGCTTCAACTGGGCGCCGGTTTCTCCAGTGCCGACAAGGTGAGCCTGACCTTCGGCATTTCGCAGGAGAACGTGTTCGGCTCGGGCAACTACCTCGGGGTGCAGGTCAACACCAGCAAATACAACCGCACGCTCTCGCTGACCACCACGGATCCCTATTTCACGAAAGAGGGCATCTCGCGTAGCTTCAGCATCTACAGCACGACCACGCGGCCGTATTACACCGTCGACGGCGACTACAAGCTCGTCAACGAAGGCGGCACCATTCGTTTCGGCGTTCCGTTCAGCGAAGTGGACACGGTCTTCTTTGGTGCCGGTCTCGAGCGCTACAGCTTCAGTCCCGGCAGCAATATCTCCGGACTGACGCCGGAGTCCTACCGCAGGTATTTCAATTGCAACACCAATGAACTGGGGTTGGTCGCCTGCCAGGACGATTCGGTGTGGGGCGTTCCCCTGTCCGTCGGATGGTCGCGCGACGATCGCGACAGTGCGCTGATCCCGACCCGTGGGCGTCTGCAACGTGCCAACCTCGAAGTCGGGGTGGGCGGGGACATGAAGTACTACAAGGGTAGTTACCAGTACCAGCAGTTCTTCCCCATCAATAAGCAGTACACCTTCGCGATCAATAGCGAAGTGGGCTATGCCAAGGCCTACGGCGACAAGCCGTACCCGATCTTCAAGAACTTCTATGCCGGTGGTCTGGGTTCGGTGCGTGGCTTCGAGCAGAACTCGCTCGGTCCGCGTGACATTCCGCTGCTGGGGCAGACCGAGGGCGCCGCCATCGGTGGCACGAAGAAGGCCGTATTCAACGCCGAGGTGAGCACGCCGTTCCCCGGTGCCGGCAATGACCGGACGCTTCGCCTCTACGGCTTCTTCGACGTCGGCAACGTGTGGGCAGACCGCGATACCTTCTCGACCGACAAGCAGTGGGATGCGATCAAGAAGCTGCGGGCCTCCGTCGGCATCGGTATCAGCTGGATTTCGCCGCTGGGGCCGCTGCGCCTGGCCTATGCTTTCCCGGTCGTCTACCAGAAGGAAGACTTCAGCGATCCGCTGAGTCCGATCACGAAGGATAGAATCCAACGCCTGCAATTCCAGATCGGAACCACGTTCTAATGACCCCATTGCTCCGCGTCGCCGGTGCGTTGCTGATTCCCGCGTTCATGGCTGCGGGTGCGCCCGTCCATGCGCAGGAAACCTTCCGCATCGGCTTCGTCAATCCGGATCGCGTATTGCGTGAAGCCCAGCCCGCGAAGGCTGCTCAGGCCAAGCTGGAGGCCGAGTTCCTCAAGCGCGAGAAGGATCTGACGGCGCTGGGCGAGGCATTGAAGGCTGCTTCCGAGCGGTTCGAGCGCGAGGCGCCCACCCTTTCCGAAACCCAGCGCGTCGCACGCCAGCGCGCCCTGGTCGACCAGGATCGTGAATTCCAGCGCCGTCGCCGGGAGTTCCAGGAAGACCTGAACGCACGCAAGAACGAAGAGCTCCAGCAGGTCTACGAGCGTGCGAACCGTGTGGTCAAGCAAGTGGCTGAGGCTGAAAAGTACGACGCGATCCTGCAGGAAGCGATCTACATCAACCCCAAGCATGACATCACCGAGAAGGTGATCAAGGCGCTGAACGCGTCGACTTCTGCCGGCGGCAAGTAGCGCCGCAAATCGGCGTGGCACTGCGGCTAGGCGCAATCATCGAGGCCCTCGGGGGCGAGCTTCAGGGCGACGCCGCTTTGTCGATCGAGCGGCTGGCGCCGCTTTCGACGGCGCAGCCTGATTCGATCAGCTTCCTGAGCAATCCGAAATACCGCAAGGAACTCGCGGAGTCGCGGGCGGGTTGCGTCATCGTGTCGTTGGCAATGCGGGAAGCTGCGGCCGAACGCGGCGCGTTCATCGTTGCGCCCGATCCCTATCTGTACTTCGCCCGGCTGACACAGCTCTGGAAGAAGGCCCATGCCAAGCCTGAAGCGGCCCGGATCCACCCCAGCGCCGTGATCGATCCGGACGCTTCGATCGATCCGACTGCCCGCATTGGAGCCCTGTGCGTCATCGAGCGCGGAGTGCGCATCGGCGCCGACACAGTCCTGAAATCGGGCGTGACGGTTAGTGAAGACTGCGTCATCGGCGCACGCTGCCTGCTGCATCCCGGCGTCGTGATCGGCGCCGATGGTTTCGGGCTCGCGCCGCATGAAGGCGCTTGGGTCAAGATCGAGCAACTCGGCGGCGTGCGCATCGGCGACGACGTCGAGATCGGGGCCAACACCTGCATCGATCGCGGCGCTCTGGACGACACCGTGATCGAAGACGGCGTCAAGCTCGACAATCTCATCCAGATCGGCCACAACGTGCGCATCGGCAAGCACACCGCAATGGCGGGTTGCGTAGCCGTTGCGGGCAGCGCGACGATTGGCGCGTATTGCACATTCGGCGGCCGCGCAGGGGTCTTGGGCCATTTAACGATTGCCGACCACGTGCACATTTCATCCACCTCCCTGGTCACCCGTTCCATTCACAAACCTGGCCACTACACTGGCGTGTTTCCCATCGACGACAATGCCGCCTGGGAAAAGAATGCAGCCACGCTCAAGCAACTGCACGGTCTTCGCGAGCGCCTGAAGGCGCTGGAGAAAATGACAATGCAGGACAAGAAATCATGACGACCACGCTCGATATCCATCAAATCCTGAAGCTGCTGCCTCATCGTTATCCGTTCCTTCTGGTGGACCGAGTGCTGGATATGGAAAAAGGCAAGCGCATTACCGCGATCAAGAACGTGACGATGAATGAGCCGTTCTTCAATGGCCATTTCCCGCATCGCCCGGTCATGCCGGGCGTCCTGATGCTCGAAGCGATGGCGCAGGCGGCCGCGCTCCTGTCCTTCCGTTCGCTGGACATCGTTCCGGACGACAACACCATCTACTACTTTGCAGCCATCGACGGGGCGCGCTTCAAGCGGCCGGTCGAACCCGGCGACCAGCTGACGCTCGAAGTCGAGATCGAGCGCATGAAGGCTGGCATTTCCAAGTTCAAGGGGCGCGCGCTGGTGGGCGCCGAACTGGCCTGCGAAGCCACGTTGATGTGCGCCATGCGCCAGATCAACTGAACCTGCTGGCATGACCCTGATTCATTCGACGGCCATCGTCGACCCCCAGGCCGAACTCGACCCGACGGTGAGTGTCGGTCCCTATGCCGTGATCGGCCCGCACGTTCGGGTCGGCGTCGGCACCACGATTGGCGCGCACTGCGTGATCGAGGGCAGGACCACCATCGGGCGCGACAACCGGATATTCCAATTCGCATCGCTGGGTGCGGTGCCGCAGGACAAAAAGTACGCCGGCGAGCCCACCAAGCTGGTGATCGGCGATCGCAACACGATCCGCGAGTTCTGCACCTTCAATATCGGCGTGCCCGGCGCGGGCGGTGTCACGCGGGTGGGCAACGACAACTGGATCATGGCCTACACGCACATCGCGCACGACTGCCGCGTCGATGACCACACCACGCTGGCCAACAACACGACGCTGGCCGGCCATGTGCACCTGGCAGACTGGGTGACAGTGGGCGGGCTGACCGGCATCCACCAATTCGTGTCGGTCGGCGCCCATGCCATGCTCGGTTTTGCCAGCGCGGTCTCGCAGGACGTACCGCCCTTCATGTTGGTGGACGGCAATCCTCTCGCGGTGCGCGGATTCAACCTAGTCGGCTTGCGGCGACGCGAGTTCTCGCCGGCACGGATTGCGGCTGTGAAGCAGATGCACCGGCTCTTGTACCGCCAGGGCAAGACGCTGGACGAGGCTCGTACTGCGATCAAGGCACTCGCTGCCGAAGTGCCCGAATCGGCGGCTGACGTCGCGATGATGAGTGAATTTCTCGCCAGTGCCACGCGCGGCATTGCGCGCTGAGTTGCCCCATGTCTGAAACGCAGCGGCAGTTTTCGCTGGTCGCCGGCGAGGCTTCGGGCGACCTGCTCGCGGGCTTGATGCTCGACGGGCTGCAGGCGCGTTGGCCCACCATGAAGGCCGCAGGCATCGGCGGACCCCAGATGCTTTCTCGCGGCTTCGAAAGCTGGTGGCCGCAAGAGAAGCTCGCGGTGCGTGGCTACGTCGAGGTGCTGCGGCACTACGCGGAGATTGCGGGCATCCGGCGGCAGTTGAAGGCGCGGCTTCTTCGCGAGTCGCCGGACATCTTCATCGGCGTCGATGCGCCCGATTTCAACCTGGATCTCGAGGCCGGCCTGCGAAGCCGCGGCATCAGGACGGCTCATTTCGTCTGTCCTTCCATCTGGGCTTGGCGTCCGGAGCGCGTCGAAAAGCTGCGCGCAGCGGCCGATCACGTGCTGTGCATCTTCCCCTTCGAGCCCGAATTGCTGGCAAAGCACGGCGTCGCGGCCAGCTATGTCGGCCACCCGCTGGCCAACGTGATCCCGATGGTGCCGGACCAGGCTGCCGCCCGCGTGGCGCTGGGCATCGACGGCGACGCCACGGTCGTGGCGCTGCTCCCCGGCAGCCGGCGCTCCGAGGTGCGGCATATCGCTTCAAGGTTCTTTGCGGCGGCGGCACTGATGCTGAAGGCGCAGCCGTCGCTCCAGTTCATCGCGCCGGTGCTGCCGAATCTCCGCGCTGACGTGGAACAGGCGCTGGAGGCCGCAGGCATGACCGGGCGCGTGACCTTGCTCGATGGCCGGTCGCACGCCGCGCTGGCCGCCTGCGATGTCACCCTGATCGCAAGCGGCACTGCCACACTGGAGGCGGCGCTCTTCAAGCGGCCGATGGTCATCTCGTACCACATGAATTCGCTGACCTGGAATCTGGTGATGCGCCACAAGCAACTCCAGCCCTGGGTCGGCTTGCCGAACATCCTCTCCGGCGAGTTCGTCGTTCCTGAGGTGCTCCAGGACGCTGCGACGCCACAAGCGCTCGCCGACGCCACCCTGGAGTGGCTCGCCGCTCCCGACAGGGTTCACGCCTTGCAACAACGTTTTTGCGCGCTGCATGCCGAATTGCTGCGCGATACGCCGACACTGTGCGCCGATGCGATCCAGAAAGTTCTTGAAGGCTGAACAGGCAACGCTCGTGTGGGACGCGCCTGGTTTGGTGGCCGGAGTCGACGAAGCCGGTCGCGGGCCGCTGGCGGGGCCGGTCGTCGCCGCGGCCGTGATCCTGGACGACCAGCGACCCATCCGCGGGCTTGCCGATTCGAAGACGCTGACTGCGCTGCAGCGCGAACGCCTCAATGACCAAATTCTGGCTAAGGCCCTGTGCTGCTCGGTCGCGCAGGCGAGCGTCGAGGAGATCGACACCCACAACATCCTCCAGGCCACGATGCTGGCCATGCGGCGCGCGGTCGAAGGCCTGCGCCTGAAGCCGGCCAAAGTGCTGGTCGACGGCAACCGGCTGCCGACGCTCGACGTGCTGGCGGAGGCCATCGTCAAAGGCGATGCCCGCATCAAGGCGATTTCCGCCGCTTCGATCCTGGCGAAAGTGCATCGGGATAGGCTGTGTGAGCAGTTGCACGTCGAATTTCCGCATTACGGCTTTGCCGGGCACAAGGGCTATGGCACACCCGAGCATCTCGAAGCGCTGCTGCGCCATGGCGCCTGCGTGCACCATCGCAAATCCTTCAGTCCCGTGGCGGCGGCTCTTTCCAGGATGGCGGGCCAGGCTGAACCCGCCATGGTGGCGGAATCCATGGTGGTTCAAGTGACCACCATCGAAACGCGGATCTCACCATGACCTCCGGTGACGTCAGCCACGTCACATCTCGCGACAACCCGCTCCTCAAGGAGTTGCGCAAGCTGGCCCACGAGCCGGGTGCCTACCGCAAGGCGGGCCGCATCTGGCTCGAAGGCGACCACCTGTGCCGCGCCGCCCGCGAACGCGGCGTGCGGCCGGCTGTCGCCGTCTTTGCCGAATCGCTGTGGCCTACGGCGCGCCACGAATGGGCCGGTGCGATAAGCAAGACGGTTGTGCTGCCGGATGCCTTGCTGGCCGGCGTGAGTGGCCTGGAATCACCCGCGCCCATGGGTTTCGTGCTGGACCTGCCCGAACGCCCGGGAGTCGAACCGGCCGCACCGACCGTCGTCCTCGATCGCCTGCAGGACGCCGGCAATGTTGGCTCGATCCTGCGCAGCGCCGCGGCGTTCGGATTCACCCAGATCATCGCCCTCAAGGGCACGGCGGCACTTTGGGCGCCCAAGGTGCTGCGCGCCGGCATGGGCGCTCATTTCGGGCTGCGCTTGATCGAAGGCGTGGAACTGGACGCGCTGGATGCCCTGGCCGTCCCCTGGATCGCCACCAGTTCGCACCGAGGCGACTGGCTGCACCGCACCACCTTGCCCCACCCCTGCGCCTGGCTGATGGGGCACGAAGGTCAGGGCGTTTCCGCCGCCCTGGAGGCGCGCGCGACCCGGCACGTTCGCATTGCACAGCCAGGCGGCGAGGAGTCGCTCAACGTCGCGGCGGCAGCGGCGATTTGCTTGCATGCAAGCGCGGCTGGGGCCAGCTTGTGAGCGACTGCCGGCTATAATCAAGGGCTTTCCCGCTCACACCCCGCCCTCAGCGCACGCAAGCCAACTCCTCGACGAGAGTCGCAGCCCAAAGTCATATCTTGGGTTCGCTTTGGGCGTCATCCATCCGGAGATCCCAGTGCTTTTGTCTCTCAAGGGAAAATTCCCGCCCGCCATCCTGGCGCTCGCAGACGGCACGGTCTTTCTCGGCAACTCGATCGGCGCCAACGGCGTCACGACTGGCGAAGTGGTGTTCAACACCGCCATGACCGGTTACCAGGAAATCCTGACCGACCCGAGCTATTGCCAGCAGATCGTGACGCTCACGTACCCGCATATCGGCAATTACGGCGTCAACGAGGAAGACATCGAGGCCGACAAGATCCATGCCGCGGGCCTGATCATCAAGGACCTGCCCCTCGTCGCGTCCAATTTCCGAAAGACCGCCACGCTGAACGAATACCTCGTGCGGGGCAACACGGTCGCCATCGCCAACATCGACACGCGCAAGCTCACCCGCCATCTGCGCACGCAGGGCGCACAGAACGGCTGCATCCTCGGCTTGGCCGAAGGCGAAACGGCGACTCAGGCGTTGATCGACAAGGCCATCGCCGCCGCCAAGGCCGCGCCCAGCATGGCGGGCCTCGACCTCGCCAAGGTCGTGTCAGTCAAGGAAACCTACGAATGGACGCAGACCGAGTGGAAGCTCGGTTCCGGCTACGGCGTGCAGATCACGCCGAAGTTCCACGTCGTGGCCTTCGACTACGGCGTCAAGAAGAACATCCTGCGCATGATCGCCCAACGCGGTGCGCGCATCACCGTCGTGCCGGCACAGACGCCCGCGGCCGACGTGCTCAAGCTGCGACCCGACGGCATCTTCCTCGCCAACGGCCCGGGTGACCCGGAGCCCTGCGACTATGCGATCGAGTCCACGCGCCAGTTGATCGAGACCGGCATCCCGGTCTTCGGCATCTGCCTGGGCCATCAGATCATGGCGCTCGCCTCGGGCGCGAAGACCTTCAAGATGAAGTTCGGCCACCACGGCGCGAACCATCCCGTGAAGGACCTCGACAACGGCCGCGTGAGCATCACCAGCCAGAACCACGGCTTTGCCGTCGACGAAAAGACCTTGCCCGCCAACCTGCGGCCCACGCACATCAGCCTGTTCGACAACACGCTGCAAGGCCTGGCACGCACCGACAAGCCGGCCTTCTGCTTCCAGGGCCACCCCGAGGCATCGCCGGGTCCGCACGACATCGGCTACCTGTTCGACCGCTTCACGGCACTCATGCAAAGTCACAAAGAAGGACAGAAGAATGCCTAAGCGCACAGACCTCAAGAGCATCCTCATCATCGGCGCCGGCCCGATCATCATCGGCCAAGCCTGCGAGTTCGACTACTCCGGCGTGCAAGCCTGCAAGGCGCTGCGCGAGGAGGGCTACAAGGTCATCCTGATCAACAGCAATCCCGCGACGATCATGACCGACCCGGCCACGGCCGACGTCATCTACATCGAGCCGATCACCTGGCCGACGGTCGAGAAGATCATCGCCAAGGAGCGTCCCGACGCGATCCTGCCGACAATGGGCGGACAGACGGCGCTCAACTGCGCGCTCGACCTCTGGCGCAACGGCGTGCTCGACAAGTACAAGGTCGAGCTGATCGGCGCGACGCCCGAGGCCATCGACAAGGCCGAGGACCGCCTGAAGTTCAAGGACGCGATGACCAAGATCGGTCTGGGCTCGGCGCGTTCGGGCATCGCCCATTCGCTGGACGAAGCCTGGGCGGTGCAGAAGACCGTCGGTTTCCCGGTGGTGATCCGTCCCAGCTTCACGCTCGGCGGCACGGGCGGCGGCATTGCCTACAACCCGGAAGAGTTCGAGACCATCTGCAAGCGCGGCCTGGAAGCCTCGCCGACCAACGAACTGCTGATCGAAGAATCGCTGCTCGGCTGGAAAGAGTACGAGATGGAAGTCGTGCGCGACAAGGCCGACAACTGCATCATCGTCTGCTCGATCGAGAACCTCGACCCGATGGGCGTGCACACCGGTGACTCGATCACGGTCGCGCCCGCGCAGACGCTGTCGGACAAGGAATACCAGATCCTGCGCAACGCCTCGCTGGCTGTGCTGCGCGAGATCGGCGTCGACACCGGCGGTTCGAATGTGCAGTTCTCCATCAATCCGAAGGACGGCCGCATGGTCGTCATCGAGATGAATCCGCGTGTCTCGCGTTCGTCCGCGCTGGCCTCCAAGGCCACCGGCTTCCCGATCGCCAAGGTCGCGGCCAAGCTGGCCGTCGGCTACACGCTCGACGAACTGCGCAACGAAATCACCGGCGGCGCCACGCCCGCGAGTTTCGAGCCCAGCATCGATTACGTGGTCACCAAGATCCCGCGCTTCGCCTTCGAGAAATTCCCGCAGGCCGATTCGCGCCTGACGACGCAGATGAAGTCGGTCGGCGAAGTGATGGCCATGGGCCGCACCTTCCAGGAATCGTTCCAGAAGGCGCTGCGTGGTCTGGAAGTCGGCGTCGACGGCCTCAACGAGAAGACCCAGGACCGTGAAGTCCTCGAAAAGGAACTCGGCGAGCCCGGCCCGGACCGCATCTGGTACGTCGGCGACGCTTTCGCGATGGGCCTGAGCGTGGACGAAGTGTTCGCGCTGACCAAGATCGACCCCTGGTTCTTGGTGCAGATCGAGGAGATCGTGAAGATCGAACTCGAACTCGAAACCAAGTCCCTCGACGACATCGACCGCGACACGCTGCTCGCGCTGAAGAAGAAGGGCTTCTCCGATCGCCGCCTCGCGCGCCAGTTGAAGACCACCGACACCGCGATCCGCGAAAAGCGCCGTGCACTGGGCGTGCGCCCGGTGTACAAGCGCGTCGACACCTGCGCGGCCGAATTCGCCACCAACACCGCCTACATGTACTCGACCTACGAGGACGAGTGCGAAGCCGAACCGACGAACAAGAAGAAGATCATGGTGCTCGGCGGCGGTCCCAACCGCATCGGCCAGGGCATCGAGTTCGACTACTGCTGCGTGCATGCCGCGCTCGCGATGCGCGAGGACGGCTACGAGACCATCATGGTCAACTGCAATCCCGAGACCGTCTCGACCGACTACGACACGAGCGATCGGCTGTACTTCGAGCCCCTCACGCTCGAAGACGTGCTCGAGATCGTCGACAAGGAAAAGCCCACCGGCGTGATCGTGCAGTACGGCGGTCAGACGCCGCTCAAGCTCGCACTCGACCTGGAAGCCAATGGCGTGCCGATCATCGGCACCAGCCCCGACATGATCGACGCAGCCGAAGACCGCGAACGCTTCCAGAAGCTGTTGCATGAACTGAAGCTGCGTCAGCCGCCGAACGCGACCGCGCGAACCGAGCCCGAGGCGCTCGAAAAGGCGGCCGAACTCGGCTATCCGCTGGTGGTGCGCCCCAGCTACGTGCTGGGCGGACGTGCGATGGAAATCGTGCACGAGCAGCGCGACCTGGAGCGCTACATGCGCGAGGCCGTCAAGGTCAGCAATGATTCGCCGGTGCTGCTGGACCGCTTCCTGAACGATGCCGTCGAGTGCGACGTCGACTGCCTGCGCGATGCCGAGGGCAACACCCTCATCGGCGGCGTGATGGAACACATCGAACAGGCCGGCGTGCACTCGGGCGACTCCGCCTGCTCGCTGCCGCCGTACAGCCTCAAGGCCGAGACGATCGCCGAACTCAAGCGCCAGAGTGCCGCCATGGCCAAGGCGCTGAACGTGGTCGGGCTCATGAACGTGCAGTTCGCGATCCAGGAGAAGGACGGCCAGGACGTCATCTACGTGCTCGAAGTGAACCCGCGCGCATCGCGCACGGTGCCTTACGTGAGCAAGGCGACGGGCATCCAGCTTGCCAAGGTGGCTGCGCGCTGCATGGCCGGGCAGTCGCTGGTTTCGCAGGGCGTCACGAAGGAAGTCACGCCGCCGTATTTCAGCGTCAAGGAAGCGGTGTTCCCGTTCGTCAAGTTTCCTGGCGTCGACACCATCCTCGGTCCCGAAATGAAATCGACCGGCGAGGTGATGGGCGTGGGCAAGACCTTCGGCGAAGCCTTCGTGAAGTCGCAGCTGGGTGCGGGCACGCACCTGCCGAAGTCCGGCCGTGTCTTCATCTCGGTGAAGAACAACGACAAGCCGCGCGCGGTGGAAGTTGCGCGCGGCCTGGCCACGCTGGGCTTCGAGCTCATCGCCACCAAGGGCACCGCGGCAGCGATCCAGACCGCTGGCATCGCCTGCGCCGTCGTCAACAAGGTCACCGAAGGCCGTCCTCACATCGTCGACATGATCAAGAACAACGAGATTGCGCTGGTCATTAACACGGTGGAAGAACGTCGCAACGCGATCGCTGATTCGCGTCAGATTCGCACCTCGGCGCTGCTGGCGCGTGTGACCACCTTCACGACGATCTTCGGCGCCGAAGCTGCGGTCGAAGGCATGCGGCACATGAAAGACCTGGACGTCATCTCTATTCAGGAAATGCACGCGCAGCTCGCGCTCGCGTAGCGGCAAAAAGATGGAATCGCAGCTCGTCGAACTCGACCTGGCCGCCTGGAGCGGCGCCGTGCCGAACGAGGCATGGATCGCCGCGCTGGAGGCCGGGAAAGTGCTCTACTTTCCGCGCCTCGGGTTCGAGTTGCTGCCGAAAGAACGGGCGCTGCTGTCGCCGGCCGTCTTGTCGCCCGACGTCCGCAATATCAGCCTGGATGCGAATGGGCGCATCAAGGGCGTGGCAGGGGACGAGGAGCGGCAGCGCGCCGTCGCGGCAATGGTCGGGCGGTTCCGCGCGCAGGCGCAGCAGCTGATCCATGGCCTCCTGCCGCATTACACGCCTGCGCTGCGGCTGGCGCCGACCAGCTACCGGCCCGCGCAGGTCGAAACCCGTGTGCAGTCATGGCGGGCCGATGATCGGCGTTTGCACATCGACGCCTTTCCTTCGCGCCCCAACTACGGCGAGCGGATCCTGCGCGTCTTCACCAACGCCAACCCCGAAGGCGCGCCGCGCGTTTGGCGGGTCGGCGAGCCTTTCGAGACCGTCGCACGGCGCTTTTTGCCGCGCACCAAGCCCTATTCGCGCTGGCAGGCGCGGATGCTGCGGGCGCTCCGCGTCACCAAGTCGCTGCGCAGCGAGTACGACCATCTCATGCTGCAATTGCACGACGGCATGAAATCCGACCTGGACTACCAGAAGAACGCCGACCAGCAGACCGTGGCGTTCCCGGCCGGGTCGGTGTGGGTCTGCTTTTCCGACCAGACTTCGCACGCCGTCATGTCGGGCCAGTACATGCTCGAGCAGACCCTGCACTTGCCCGCTGCGAGGCAATACAATCCCGATTCGAGCCCGCTCGCCATCCTGAGCCGGCTGACCGGACGCCAGCTCGTCTGATCTTTTCACTCCCATCGACCGCCGAACGGCAGCGTTCGGCGGTTTCGCTTTCTGGAGCAACAACGTGGCCACCATTCCCATCACCAAGCGTGGCGCAGAAAAGCTGCGCGAAGAACTGCAACGACTCAAGACCGTCGATCGCCCGTGGGTCATCAACTCGATCGCCGAAGCCCGCGCGCAGGGCGACCTGAGCGAAAACGCCGAGTACGAAGCTGCCAAGGATCGCCAGGGCTTCATCGAAGGCCGTATCCAGGACATCGAAGGCAAGCTTTCGGCGGCGCAGATCATCGACCCGGCCGCGCTCGACGCGGGTGGCAAGGTCGTGTTCGGCTCGACCGTCGAACTCGAGGACGAGAAGTCGGGCGAAGCCGTCAAATACCAGATCGTCGGCGAGGATGAAGCCGACTTGAAGCTGGGCTTGATCAACGTCTCAAGCCCCATCGCGCGCGCATTGATCGGCAAGGAAGAGGGCGATACCGCGGAAGTGCAGGCGCCGGGCGGCATCAAGCGCTACGAGATCGTCGCTGTCAGCTATCTCTGATCCGGCAGGGGCCATGAAGGACCGCATCGCCCTGTTGCTCGCCGCCTTCTGGTGGGGCAGCCTGACGACGATCGGATTCCTCGTGGTGCCGATGCTTTTCGCCCGACTCGGCAACCCGGCCGTTGCTGGCAATTTCGCCGGGCAGCTGTTCGCGGCGCAGACTTGGGTGGCCCTGGGTTGCGGCCTGGTGCTTCTGGTTCATTTCCGGGCACAAGGCGGCGACCGCGTCGAGGGGCCGGCGCGGGCTGCAATTTTCTTGATCATCACGGCGCTGTTGCTGGCACTGTTGCAGCAATATGCCGTCGCGCCGCGAATCCTGGCGCGCGAGAACCTCAGGCTCTGGCACTCGCTGGGGAGTGCCATGTACCTCGGTCAGTGGGTGTGTGCCGGCGTCCTGCTTTGGCGCATGGGACGCCGCCAGGCCTGATCAGGCCTTCCAGAACTGCGTGATCCAGCGCGCCGGCCGGATGAAGCGGAAGCGCCGGTTGCGTCGCCCCGCCAGTGCGTCTGGCGGGTTGCATTCCCCGTGAAAGACCATGATCTTGGCGCCTTCCGGCACGAAAGGCTCGCGCCAGTAGTTGGTCGGCCAGGTCGGAATCCCGTGGTACTTGAAGCTCGGGCACCATGCCTCGGGCCAGTAGGCAAGCTTGCCTTTGCGGTACATGAAGTCCGACAGGTAGGTCTGCTCGTTGCGGAACTCGGCCTGCACGGCGTCCATGTTCTGGCGGAAATGGGCCAGCACGTCGGGATGGGCGCCCAGTTCGAAGCGGTACACCGACGAGTTGCCTGTGATGCGCCGACGCCGCCAAGGGCGCTCGTAGTCGTGGATGATCAGGAATTCGCCCCGGTACTCGAAGAATTCGTCCAGGCTGCCCACCACCACCACATCGAGGTCGACAAAGAGCGCCGTGCCTCGCAGGCCGTGAAGATCCTGCTCGAAGGTGGTCAGTTTCTTCCATGCGCGGTCGACTTGTCCCGGTGCCAGTTCGAGGTCCAGGGGCGGGATCGGAAAGCACTCCACTTCGCTGCGGATGCCGTTGCTGTCGTCGGTCAGGCACACGAACTTGAACTCGCCACTCAGATGGCGGCGGACCATGGCGTAGAGGCGATTGACGTAGTCGGGCCCGTATTTCGTGCCCCACTTCATGCACAGGATGTGCCGCTGCTGCGGTCCAGCCGCTGTCTCGCTCGGCATCCTCAATCCGCCTGGCGCCGCTTCTTGACTGACAGCGGCTTGCGGGCCTTGGCGCGCTTGACCGTGCCGCCCGGCGTCAAGCGCTGGTTGCCAAGAACGCGCAAGGTCTTGATTTCGGGGCGCTGCCCCGCACGCTTGCTGTACTTGATGACTTTGACATCGCGCGGACCGGGCATGCGGTCTTCGTCAATTTCCCTTTCCTTTTCGGGAATGGGCCGCCAGAGGACGAGCAGCTTGCCGATGTGCTGGATCGGCGCCGCGTCCAGTTCGTCGGCCAGAGTCTGGAGCATGGCTTCGCGGGCAGTCCGGTCGTCGGAAAACACACGCACCTTGATCAGGCCGTGGGCCTTGAGCGCGGCGTCGGCTTCTTTCTTGACGGCCGGCGTCAGCCCGTCGCCGCCGATCATGACGATCGGGTCCAGATGGTGCGCTTCGGAGCGGTGCACCTTGCGCTGCGCAGGGGTAAGTTGAATGGCGGGCATCCCCGTATTATCGAGCGTCAATGAATCCCAAACCGAAAAGCAAGAAGGTCAACAAGGCGTGGCTGCATGATCACATCAACGACCCGTACGTCAAACTGGCCACGCGAGAGGGCTATCGAGCCCGGGCCGCCTACAAACTGAAGGAGATCGACGAGACGCTCGGGCTGATCAAGCCTGGGCATCTGGTCGTCGACCTGGGCTCGACGCCCGGCGCTTGGAGCCAGTACGTCCGGCGCCGCATGTCATCCGGCGGTGCAGCCGCGGGCGAGTTGGCAGGAACCATCATCGCGCTCGACATCCTGCCCATGGAGCCGATCGAGGGCGTGACCTTCCTCCAGGGCGACTTCCGCGAAGCCGACGTGCTGGAACGGCTGACCCAGGCAATGGGCGGCCGGCTGGCCGATGTGGTCGTGTCCGACATGGCACCCAACCTGACCGGCATCGCATCCGCGGACGCCGCGCGCGTGTCGCACCTGATCGAGCTTGCGATCGAGTTCGCGCACCACCATATGAAGCCTGAAGGGGCGCTGGTCGCCAAGTTGTTCCACGGCAGTGGCTACAGCGAGCTGACGAAGCTTTTCAAGGACAATTTCCGCATTGTGAAGCCGATCAAGCCCAAGGCTTCCCGCGACAAGTCTTCCGAAACCTTCATGGTGGGCATCGGCCTCAGGGCAACGGATACGAATTGATACTCGCCTTCCTTCCCACGCTCGTACCTAAAACCGCTTGCACCCTATGGCTGCTATAGGGAAATCAGGCTGTTTCGCGGGTTGAAAAGCCTAAAATGGTCGCCAATTGCGTGCCCTCAGCGCGTTTTTGTTTTTCATACCACGCGCTTTCGACTGGAGCTTCGTTTGAACAATCAGTGGTTTTCTAAAGTTGCCGTCTGGCTCGTCATAGCGATGGTGTTGTTCACTGTGTTCAAGCAGTTCGACACCCGCGGCGTTGCCGGCGCAGGCAACATCGGCTATTCCGACTTCCTCGAGGAAGTTCGCAACAACCGCATCAAGAGCGCCACGATCCAGGAAGGCCAAGGCGGCAGCGAGATCGTCGCGATCACCAATGACGACCGCAAGATCCGGACGACGGCCACGTACCTCGACCGCGGCCTGGTCGGCGACCTGATCGCCAACAACGTCAAATTCGACGTCAAGCCGCGCGAAGAGGGCTCGCTTCTCATGACGCTGCTCGTGAGTTGGGGACCGATGCTGCTGCTGATCGGCGTCTGGGTCTACTTCATGCGGCAGATGCAGGGCGGCGGCAAGGGCGGTGCGTTCAGCTTCGGCAAGAGCAAGGCCCGCATGCTCGACGAGAACAGCAACCAGGTCACCTTCGCCGATGTCGCGGGCTGCGACGAGGCCAAGGAAGAGGTGAAGGAAGTTGTCGACTTCCTGAAGGACCCGGCCAAGTTCCAGAAGCTCGGCGGCCGCATTCCGCGCGGCCTGCTGCTGGTCGGCCCTCCTGGCACCGGCAAGACCTTGCTCGCGAAGAGCATCGCCGGCGAAGCCAAGGTCCCGTTCTTCTCCATCTCCGGTTCGGACTTCGTGGAAATGTTCGTCGGCGTGGGCGCTGCTCGTGTGCGCGACATGTTCGAGAACGCCAAGAAGAACGCCCCCTGCATCATCTTCATCGATGAAATCGACGCGGTCGGCCGTCAGCGTGGCGCCGGCCTCGGCGGCGGCAACGACGAGCGCGAGCAGACCCTCAACCAGATGCTGGTCGAGATGGACGGTTTCGAAACCAACCTCGGCGTGATCGTGGTGGCAGCAACCAATCGTCCGGACATCCTCGACGCCGCACTGCTTCGCCCGGGTCGTTTCGACCGCCAGGTGTACGTGACGCTACCGGACATCCGCGGCCGCGAGCAGATCCTCAACGTCCACATGCGCAAGGTGCCGCTGGGCCAGGACGTGAACCCCAGCATCATCGCGCGCGGTACGCCCGGCATGTCGGGCGCCGACCTGGCCAACCTGTGCAACGAAGCCGCGCTGATGGCTGCCCGCCGCAATGCCCGCGTCGTCGAGATGCAGGACTTCGAGAAGGCCAAGGACAAGATCTTCATGGGTCCCGAGCGCAAGAGCATGGTCATGCCCGAGGAAGAGCGCCGCAACACGGCTTATCACGAGTCCGGCCACGCGCTCATCGGCAAGCTGCTGCCCAAGTGCGACCCGGTCCACAAGGTGACGATCATTCCGCGCGGCCGCGCCCTTGGCGTGACCATGAGCCTGCCCGCGCAGGATCGCTACAGCTACGACCGCGAATACATGCTGAACCAGATCAGCATGCTGTTCGGCGGCCGCATCGCCGAAGAGGTGTTCATGCACCAGATGACCACCGGTGCCAGCAACGACTTCGAGCGTGCCACGCAGATCGCCCGCGACATGGTGATGCGCTACGGCATGACGGAATCGCTGGGCCCGATGGTCTATGCCGAAAACGAAGGCGAAGTGTTCCTGGGCCGCTCGGTCACCAAGACGACCAACATGAGTGAGTCGACTATGCAGAAGGTCGATGCCGAGGTGCGCCGCATCATCGACGAACAGTACGCGCTGGCGCGCCGCCTGATCGAAGAAAACAGCGACAAGATGCACGCGATGGCGAAGGCCTTGCTCGAATGGGAAACCATCGATACCGAGCAGCTCGACGACATCATGGCCGGCCGCGCGCCGCGTCCGCCCAAGGATTGGACCCCGCGCATTCCGCCCTCGGGCAGTGGCGGCGGCAGCGGCGGTACGCCGGCGGTGAATCCCGATCCGGCGCCGACCGTGGCCTGAGCATGATGCTTTGGCAATCAACGGGGCCTCTGGCCCCGTTTTTTCGTGGGGGTGAGGCATGACGGCGATCTGGCGCACCGCGCGCTTCGCCATCGATCTGGCAGAGCCGAGGGTGATGGGCATCGTCAACGTCACTCCCGATTCGTTCTCCGACGGGGGAGAACACGCCTCGACCGAGGCCGCCGTGCGTCATTGCGCGCAATTGATCGACGAGGGCGCGGACATTCTGGACATCGGCGGCGAATCAACGCGCCCGGGCAGCCCGGCCGTACCTCTCGAAGCTGAACTGGCGCGGGTGCTGCCGGTGGTGCGCGAGGCGGTGAAGCTTCAGGTGCCCATCTCCGTCGACACCTACAAGCCCGAAGTGATGCGCGCCGTGCTGGACCTCGGTGCGGACATCGTCAACGACATCTGGGCGTTGCGCCAGCCGGGCGCCCTGCAGGCGGTCGCCGCTCATCCCGCTTGCGGTGTCTGCCTGATGCACATGCACCGCGATCCCCAGACCATGCAGACGGCTCCGATGCTGGGCGATGTGGTTCCGGCGGTGCGCGCATTCCTGGACGAGCGGGCTCAGGCGCTGCTGGAGCTTGGCGTCGATGCGTCCCGCATCGTGCTCGATCCGGGCATTGGCTTCGGCAAGACCGTGGCTCAGAATTTCGCTTTGCTCGCACGCCAGGGCGAGTTGCTGGTCTCGGGCTGGCCTGTCCTGGCCGGATGGTCACGCAAGTCTTCGCTTGGCGCAGTCACCGGCATCGAGGTGGCAGGCGAACGCCTGGTGCCCAGCGTGGCCGCGGCCGTGCTGGCCGTCGAGCAGGGCGCGGCGATCCTGCGCGTGCACGATGTGCGCGAAACCGTTGCCGCGTTGGCGGTATGGCACGCGATGAAACAACAACAACAGGTATCAGATCAATGACAAGAGAATATTTCGGAACCGACGGCATTCGTGGAACGGTCGGGCAGCCGCCCATCACTCCCGATTTCGTACTGCGTCTCGCGCACGCCGTGGGCCGTGTGCTGAAGAAGACGGAATCGCGCCCGACCGTGTTGATCGGCAAGGACACGCGCATTTCCGGGTACATGCTCGAATCGGCGCTGGAGTCGGGCTTCAACTCCGCGGGTGTGGACGTGGTGCTGCTCGGCCCGCTGCCAACGCCGGGCGTGGCCTATCTCACGCGCGCTCAGCGTGCGAGCCTGGGCGTGGTCATCAGTGCAAGCCACAACGCATATCCGGACAACGGAATCAAGTTCTTCAGCGCCCACGGCACCAAGCTCAGCGATGAATGGGAACTGGCCGTCGAAGCAGCCCTGAAGGAGCCACCGGTGTGGGTCGACTCCAAGACCCTGGGCAAGGCGCGGCGCCTCAACGATGCGCCGGGGCGCTACATCGAGTTCTGCAAGAGCACCTTCGCGAACGACCTGACCCTGCGCGGCCACAAGCTCGTCATCGACGCGGCCCACGGTGCGGCCTATCAGGTGGCTCCATCCGTGTTCCATGAACTGGGCGCCGAGGTGACGAGCATCGGCTGTGCGCCCGACGGCCTGAACATCAACAAGGGCTTCGGCGCCACGCATCCGCAGGCGCTGATCGATGCCGTCAAGGCCCAAGGTGCCGAGTACGGCATCGCACTCGATGGAGACGCAGACCGGTTGCAACTCGTCGACGCGAGCGGTCGGCTGTTCAATGGCGACGAACTCCTGTACCTGATGGCGATGGAGCGCATCGCGCGCGGCGAGAAGCCTGCCGGCGTCGTGGGTACCCTGATGACCAACAAGGCCGTCGAGGTGGCGCTGAAAGGGCAGGGCATCGAGTTCGTCCGAGCGAAGGTCGGTGACCGCTATGTGCTCGAAGAACTCGAGAAGCGCCGCTGGCTGCTGGGCGGCGAGGGCTCCGGCCATTTGCTCGCGCTCGATCGCCACACGACGGGCGACGGCATCGTGAGTGCGTTGCAGGTGTTGCAAGCCTGCGTGCGAAGTGGCAAGAGCGTGGCCGAGTTGCTGGCCGGTGTGACCTTGTTTCCGCAGACGCTCATCAATGTGCGCCTGGCCGAAGGACAGGACTGGAAGACCAACAAGGCGCTCGCTGCCGAAACGCAGCGCGCAGAGGCTGAACTGGGCGACGCAGGACGCGTCTTGATTCGCGCGAGCGGCACCGAGCCGCTGCTGCGTGTCATGGTCGAGGCGCGCGACGCGGCGCAAGCCGAGGCTTGCGCGCAGCGCCTGGTTGCGGCCGTGCAGGAAGGGTGAGCGCGATGGTCGACGTGGTGATGGCGGACTACCGCAACCCTGCGCATGCGCGTGCCCTCGTCGACCTGCTGGATGCCTACGCGCGCGATCCCGCAGGCGGAGGCACGCCGCTGGCAGCCGATGCGATATCGAATCTGCCGGAGGCGCTTGCCGCGCGGCCGCAGGCCTTCAGCGTGCTTGCGTACGACGGCGAGCAGCCAGTGGGGTTGATCAATTGCTTAGAGGGTTTCTCGACCTTTGCTTGCAAGCCGCTCGTGAACGTCCATGACGTGGTCGTCTTGGCCAGTCATCGCGGGCAGCGGGTGACGCAACGCATGCTGGCCCGAGTCGAAGAGGAGGCGCGCGTCCGCGGCGCCTGCAAGCTCACGCTCGAAGTGCTCTCGGGCAATCAAAGCGCACTGCGAGCCTACGAACGCGAAGGCTTCGCGAACTACCAGCTCGATCCGGCCTTCGGCTCGGCAATGTTCCTGGAGAAGAAGCTCTGAGTCGGGCTGTTTGCCGCCGGCCGCGAAGCGTGGCCCGTTGGTGAAACATCGCGGAACCGGCTCGGCCGGTCCGCTGGTGTTGCCCCCGGCAGGGGGTAGGCGCCCGACACGAAGTGCGGGCAACCAGGGGGCGAGCTTCAGAAGCGCGTGACGGGCATTGCCTCGTCGCCCTTGCTGGGCGCGTACTTGCCCAGCTCCCACTTCGCGATCGCATTGCGGTGCACTTCGTCCGGGCCATCCGCGAAACGCAGCGTGCGGGCGCCGGCGTAGGCGTAGGCGAGCGGGAAGTCGTCGCACATGCCGCCGCCGCCATGCACCTGCATGGCCCAGTCGATCACCTGGCAAGCCATGCTCGGTGCGACCACCTTGATCATCGCGATCTCGGTCTTGGCGACCTTGTTGCCGGCCACGTCCATCAGCCATGCGGCCTTGAGCGTCAGCAGGCGTGCCATGTCGATCTTGCAGCGCGCTTCGGCGATGCGTTCCTGCGTCACGGTCTGCGATGCGACGGTCTTGCCGAAGGCCACGCGCGAGGAGGCGCGCTTGCACATCAGTTCGAGCGCGCGTTCCGCCAGGCCGATCAGGCGCATGCAGTGGTGAATCCGTCCCGGGCCGAGGCGGCCTTGGGCGATCTCGAAGCCGCGGCCTTCGCCCAGCAGGATGTTGCCCACGGGCACGCGAACGTTCTCGAAGTACATCTCGACGTGGCCGTGAGGCGCGTCGTCATAGCCCATCACGTTGAGCGGGCGCACGATGCGGATGCCCTTGGCGTCGGCCGGCACGATGACCATGCTCTGCTGGGAGTGGCGGGGCGCGTCCGGCTCCGACTTGCCCATGGTGATGAAGACCTTGCACCGGGGATCGGCCGCGCCGGAAATCCACCACTTGTGGCCGTTGATCACGTATTCGTCACCCTGGCGTTCGATGCGGGTGGAGATGTTGGTTGCATCGCTGGACGCTACATCAGGCTCGGTCATGGCGAAGGCCGAGCGGATCTCGCCTTCGAGCAGCGGTTTGAGCCAGCGCGACTTGATCTCGTCGGACCCGTAGCGTGCGATGGTCTCCATATTGCCGGTGTCGGGCGCCGAGCAGTTGAAGGCCTCGCTGGCCCATGGCACCCGCCCCATGATCTCGGCCAGCGGCGCGTATTCCTGGTTGGTGAGGCCGGCGCCTTCGTAGCCCGATGCGGCAGCGCTATCGACCGGCAGGAACAGATTCCACAGACCCTGGGCCTTGGCCTTGGTCTTGACCTTTTCGACGGTCTCGAGCGCGGTCCAGCGCTTGCCGGCGGCGGTGTTCGCCGCCAACTCCGCCGAGTACGCGGCCTCGGCGGGGTAGATGTGGTCTTCCATGAAAGCGCTGACGCGCTTTTGAAGCTCTTTGGTTTTGGCCGAGTATTCGAAGTCCATGTCTTCTCCAGGTGGGTGGAATGTCAGGCGGCCGCTGCCGCGCCAATCATGCTTTCTTGGCGAATTGCCAGGCCATTTCGGCCATCGGTCGCGCGCCGCGGCCCGAGGCCACGGCTTGTTCGCTCGATGCGGTCCCGGCCTCGACCCGCTTGGCGATGCCTTGCAGAATCGCGGCGATGCGGAACAGGTTGTAGGCCAGGTAGAAGTTCCAGTCCGGCGCGAGCGCTTCCGGCGTCGTCAGGCCGGTACGGTCGCAATAGCGCTGGATGTATTCGCTTTCCGTCGGGATGCCGAGGCTCTTCAGGTCGAGGCCGCCGATGCCGCGCGACATCGCGTGCGGTATGTGCCAGGCCATGCAGTGGTAACTGAAGTCGGCCAGCGGATGACCGAGCGTCGACAGTTCCCAGTCGAGCACGGCAATCGCACGCGGCTCCGTGGGGTGGAACATCAGGTTGTCGAGACGGAAGTCGCCGTGCACGATCGAACTCATCTTCTCGTCGCGTGCACTGGCCGGGATGTGGGCCGGCAGCCACTCCATCAGGCGATCCATCTCGGGGATCGGCTGCGTGATCGATGCGACGTACTGCTTGCTCCAGCGTCCGATCTGGCGTTCGAAGTAGTTTCCGGGCTTGCCGTAGTCGGCCAGGCCGCGTTCGGCGAACTTCACCGTGTGCAGCGCCGCGATGACTCGGTTCATCTCGTCATAGATGGCGGCGCGCCCCGCGTGGTCCATGTCGGGGAGGGACTGATCCCACAGCACGCGGCCGGCCATGAACTCCATCACGTAGAAGGCGCGGCCGATCACGGCTTCGTCTTCGCACAGGCAGTACATCCGCGGGACCGGCACATCGGTGCCGGCGAGGCCGCTCATGACCTTGAACTCGCGCTCGACTGCGTGCGCAGAAGGCAGCAGCTTGGCGACCGGCCCCGGCTTCGCGCGCATCACGTAGCTTTGCGAGGGCGTGATGAGCTTGTAGGTCGGGTTGGACTGCCCGCCCTTGAACATCTCGACCGTGAGCGGTCCCTTGAACCCATCGAGATTCTTCTCGAGCCATGCGGTCAGCACATCGATGTCGACGAGGTGCTGCTGGGAAACGGCACGCGTGCCGACGAATTTGTCGAAGTCCTGGGTCATGTCTCTCGATGTCTCTGGATTTATTGGTCGTCTGCTTCGGAGATGCGCATCAGTGCGGCGCGGTCCAGCACCACCAGGCCGCCCGGCTCGATGCGGATCGCTTCTTCGCGCTCCATGGCCTTCAGTTCCTGGTTGACGCGTTGGCGCGAGGCGCCAAGCAATTGCGCAAGTTCTTCCTGAGCGAGATGCAGGCCGATGCGCATCTGACTGCCGTCCGCGAGGCTCGGCACCCCGTAGCTGCGAACCAGGTGGATGAGCTGCTTGGCCAGCCGTGCGCGCAAGGGAAGGGTGTTGAGATCCTCCACCAGTCCGAACAGCTGGCGAATGCGTCGTGCCTGCAGGCGCATCAGCGCTTCGTAGAGCTCGACGTGATTCGCAAGGATCTTCTGGAAGTCCGCACGCGCGACGCAGAGGATCGTGGAGTCGCCATGCGCATAGGCATCGTGCGTGCGCCGGTCCCCATCGAACATCGCCACGTCGCCGAACCAGATGCCCGGCTCCACGTAAGTCAGCGTCACTTGCTTGCCCGACACGGCCGTCGAACTCACCCGCACCGCGCCCTTCGCGCAGGCGATCCATTGCTCCGGCGGATCGCCGCGAGCGGCGATCAGCTCGCCGTCCTTGTAGCGTTTGACGAAAGCACATCGGAGGATGTCGTGGCGCAGTGATGGGGAAAGAGAAGAGAACCAGCGACCACCGTTGATCGCTTCACGTTCTTCGATGGTAAGAATGGGGTCGTCCATGGACTGTCCTGTCGGTGACTGAAAAGCTAGGGGTTGTCGCGGGAGCGACGCGCCCGTCATTCGTAGCGCGGCGTCTGCTTCGAGAGGAATGCGGCGATACCGATGCCAGCGTTGGCATGATGCAGATTACGCACGAAGTGATCGCGCTCCTGCGACAGCTGCGAAACGAGCGTCGTGCCCCGCGCTTCGCTGAGCAGTTCCTTGATGCTGGCCAGTGCGTTCGGCGCTCGGGCGTTGAGCTTGCCGGCGATGGCGAGTGCAGCAGTCAAGGCCTGGCCGCTCTCGGTGATCTCGTTGACCAATCCAAGCACATGCAGGCGGGACGCATCGAGGCGTTCGCCCAGCATGAGCCATTCGCTGGCCAACTGGCGTGGCAGCGCCCGCCCGAGATGCCAGCTCAGTCCGCCATCCGGCGAAAGCGCGACATTGCTGTACGAGGCGGCGAACACCGCATCGCGCGCCGAGACGACGAAGTCGCAGGCCAATGCCAGCGAGAAGCCCGCGCCGGCCGCCGCACCTTCGACCGCTGCGATGACGGGCTTGGGAAAGGTGCGGATCGAATCGACCCAGGTATGCAATGCCTCGATGCTCTCGGCCTGCACCGCCGGCTCGCGGTCGCGGTTGGCCGACAGGCGCTGCAGCGAGCCGCCGGCACAGAACCACTTGCCTTCGCCGACGAGGATCACGCTGCGGATCTCGTCGCTGTTCTCGGCGCCATTGAGCGCCTCGATGCCAGCGGCATACATCTCGGGGCCCAGTGCGTTGCGTTGCGAGGGATTGGAGAGCGTGAGCACCATCGTGCTGCCCTCGGTCGTGCTTTTCAGTTCTGCGGTCATGGGTGTCTCTTACTCTTCTTCATGGGTGAGGCTCAGGCCGAGAGCGCCGCGGCGGCGCAGCCACGGGCTCGGGCGATAGCGGGGATCGCCGTAGACGGTCTGGAGGTTGAACAACACTTCGAGCATGTTTGTCGGGCCGTACAGGTCGCCCATGGCCAACGGCCCTTGCGGATAGCCGAGCCCGAGGCGCACGGCGGTGTCGAGGTCGGCCGGCGAGCAGACGCCTTGCTGGCACATGTCGCACGCGATGTTCACGATGGTCGCGACCACGCGCTGGGTGACGAAGCCCCCGCTGTCACGGATCACGCTGACGGCCTTGCCGTCGCGCGCGAACAGTGCATGCGCCGCATCGCGCATGTCGCGCCGGGTCGCGGGGTTGGTGGCGAGCACGCGGCGCTTGGTTGCCGCGTCGTCGACCATCATGTCGATGCCGATCGTGCGCGTCGCGTCCAGCCGCTCGACCGCGGCCACGGTCGTCACGTCGAAGCCGAGCGGCGCGACCAGGATCAGCGCCGCGCTGGAAGGCGTCGCGCCGCTTTCGAGTTGAGCGCCCAGGGCGTGGACGAGCCGCAGCAGTTCGGGCCGGCGTGCCGCGCGCGGCGATACCCAGACCGACGGCGTCGAATCGACCGTCGGCACTGGCGGCTCCGGGAGCTGCTGCATCGCACCGTCGGCATAGCGGTAGAAGCCTTCACCGGTCTTGCGGCCAAGTGCACCCGCGGCCAGACGCTGCGCGGTGATCACACTGGGGCGGTAGCGCGGCTCCTCGTAGTACTGGCGGTAGATGGACTCCATCACCGGATGCGACACGTCGAGCGCCGTCAGGTCCAGCAACTCGAAAGGTCCGAGCCGAAAGCCGGCCTGGTCCTTCAGGATGCGGTCGATCGTCGCGAAGTCAGCCACGCCTTCGCCGACGATGCGCAGCGCCTCCGTACCGTAGCCGCGTCCCGCGTGGTTCACGATGAAGCCAGGCGTGTCCTTCGCCTGCACTGCGCTGTGACCCATCTGCGTGCCATAGCCGGCGAGCCGCGTGCAGACCTCGGCTTCCGTCTTGAAGCCGGCCACGACCTCCACGACTTTCATCAGCGGCACGGGGTTGAAGAAATGGAACCCCGCCATGCGCTCGGGATGCTTCATCGCCGCCGCGATGGCGGTGACGGACAGCGACGACGTGTTCGTGGCCAGCGTGGCCGAGGTCGAAACGACCCCCTCCAGTTCCTTGAAGAGCTTGCGCTTGACCTCCAGGTCTTCGACCACGGCCTCGATGACCAGGTCGCAGCCGGCGAGCGCCTCCATCGAATCGACCGCACGGACGCGTGCCGACAGCACGTCGCGCTGCGCTGCGTCCAGCTTGCCTTTCTCATGCTGCTTTTGCCATTGGGCGAGGACGGCATCGCGTCCGCGCGCCGCTGCGCCATCGAAGCTGTCGAGCAGCAAAACCTCGCTTCCGGCCTGCGCTGCAATCTGCGCAATGCCTCGTCCCATGGCGCCAGCGCCGATCACACCTATGTTGGAAAAATTCACAGTCATTTGATAATTGTCTCTCTCTGAAAGATCGGCTCTGACCCTCATGTCAGAATGTGTCAACTTTAGATTGCCATTGCAGCCCATTTTGCAGTCCCCACGCTTAGCGGCGAGCCTGTTTCTCCTCGGGCTGGCCCTTGAATCATCCGCGTTGACGATCGGTCGACCGCAGGGTGCCGTCTGGATCGGCAAGCCGATGGACGTGGTGATCCCACTCACGCTCGACTCCGTGGAGGCGGGCGGGTCCCTGTGCCTCGAGGCCAGTGTCCTCCAGGGCGACACCCCGATCCCCGATCGCCGCGTGACTGTATCCCTCGACCCCGGCGCAGGTCCTGGCAATCCGAACATGCGCATTCGCTCCACCGTTCCGATGGAGGAGCCGGTGGTCACCGTCACGGTGCGGGCCGGCTGCGACATGAAGTCGACGCGCAGCTACGTTCTGCTCGCCGATGTGCCCACCGATGTGTCGCTGCCGGGTGTCGTTGCGCCTTCTGCCGCTCGCTCTTCATCGGACACGGCTCCGGTCGCACGGCCCGCTGCGCGCGGAGTTTCGCGCAATGCAAGCGGGGGCGCGTCCTCATCGGACGGTTCCGGTACCAGGACAGCACAGCGCGCCGTCCCGCCGCGGGATCCAGCATCGGCGCCTGATGCCGAAGCGCAGGCACCGCGCCGCCCACCCGCCATGGCCGCACCGGTCGCGCCACGGCGAACGCCCGTTGCGCGGCCCCCCGCCACTCCGAAGGTCGCTCCGGCGACGCCCGCATCACCGGTGCAAGCGCCTAAACAAGAACCGGCGACAGGCGCATCGCGGCTTCGCGTGGAGGCGCTGGAGCCGCAATCCACCAGGGAAGCCGGCCTCAAGACCGCGAAGGAACTGACGCTGCCCCCTGTGGAGGATCTCGGGCGGCGTGCTGCTGCAGCGGCCCTCTGGAACGCGATGAATCCGCAGCCGCAAGAGGCGCAGCGTGAGGCCCAGCGTGCAAAGGACATGGATGCCACGCTCGCCGCATTGCGCGAGCAGACCGCGCAGAACCAGCGCGCGCTTAACGAGTTGCGCAGCGAACTGGCCCAGGCGCGCGAAAGCCAGTTCCGCAATCCGCTCGTCTACACCTTGATCGTCTTGCTGCTGCTGGCTCTCATCGGCATGTTGCTGTTGTGGCGGCTGGCGCGGCGCCCGGCCGTGCCCGCCTGGTGGGGTGAAGCGCCGCCTCCGAAGGGCGACGGCGCACGCAGGCGCCTCCATCCGCAACGGGGCCTGCTGGACGACGAGATGGATTTGGACTCCGAGCCGGACCCGCCTCCTTCGCGACGCAGCGCCAGCACGGGCAGGACCTTCGTGCCGAAGCCGATTGCGCCGCTCGAGCCGAACGCTCTCGACAGCGGCTTCGACGAGCCCGTGGCGCACCCCGCTCGCACTTTCGACAACGCCCCGGTGCGGCCGGTCAACACCGAAGAGCTGTTCGACGTGCAGCAGCAATCGGATTTCTTCCTTTCGCTCGGCCAGCACGACCAGGCGATCGCGGTGCTGCGCGAGCACATCGCCGCCAATCCCGGGACCAGCGCGCTCGCTTACCTCGACCTGTTGCGCATCTTCCATACGCTCGACCGCAAGGAAGACTATGCGAGGTTGGCGGAAGAGTTCGAGCGCGCCTTCAATGCCGATGTGCCGGCTTTCGAGCATTTCGCCGAAACGGGCAGAGGTCTGGAACACTACCGCAGCGCTTTGGCGCGCATCGAGTCGCAATGGCCCGCGCCGGGCACCCTCGCGCTAATCGAGGAACTGATTTTCCGCAAGCCTGGCGTCCACGAAGAGGGTGCGTTCGACCTCGCCGCCTACCAGGAACTCCTTCTCCTCTACGCTGTGGCGAAAGAAGTGATCGATCCGGACAGCGCGCCGCCTGCACCGGTCACGCCGCATTCGTTCGCCGACACGCACGGCGATCTGCCGACCGCGACCGCGCCCATCGAGGTCGACACCCAGCCGCCGGCCATATACGACGACCAGGTGGTGGTGCCCTCGATCTACGGCTCGATCGACGATGGACTGCACCACGACACGGTGATGGTCCCCGATACACCGGTCCCGATGCCTTCCGCAGACGAGACACCGCAGCGCGTCAAGCCCGATCTCGAACTGGACTTCGCCGAATTCGACAAGACAGCTTACGAGACCATGCCGACGCCGATCGAGTCCCCGAAGCCGCCTCCCGCGCCTTCGACAGATCCGCACGTGATCGACTTCGAGTTGTTCGACCCGAACACCGAGGCCGAGATCGCGCCGCGACCGATAATCAAGCGCTGAACGCAGGGGCGCGGCGTTGTGCCCTGTCCACTGCGACGCTGAGACCTATGGCGGCAAGCACGGTCGCCAGCCCGACCCAGCTCATCCACGCGGTCGCTTCATGGGCCAACAACCACCCGCCGGCCCCAGCGCCCACGGCCTGCCCGATGTAGATGCCGGAACTGTTCAGTGCCACCGAGCCCGGCGCGAGGGCGGGCGAGAGAGCCACCAGCCGCGCCTGCTGGGCCGAATTGGTCGCGAAGCAGCCCAGGCCCCAGGGGGTGAGCAGAAGCGCCAGCCAGACGAGCGTGACACCCAGCGGCCACAGAAGGAGGCTCAGTGCGATCAGCGAGGTGGTGAGCAGCACCATGCGCGGCGCACCCACGCGGTCGATGTGCCGGCTCACCAGCATGTTGCCCGCGAGGCCGCACGCGCCGAACCAAGCCCACATGAGGCCCAACTCGGTGGCGCTTGCGTCCAGCGTCTGCTTCAGGATCGGCGCGAAATAGCTGAACAGCACGAACTGGCCGGCGCCCTGCAGCGCGGTGACGGAGACCACGCCCATCAGCAGAGGACTTTTGAACACGCGGCCCCAGGCCTCGCGCGATAGCGCGGCAGGCCGGATGCCCGCGGGAAGCTTCAGCCAGATCCAGATCGCGCCGACCGCTGACAGAACCGTGATCACCGCGAACGCCGCCCGCCATCCGAAATGGCCGCCAATGACAGCGCCGATCGGAAGGCCCAGCACAGAGGCCATCGACCATCCGAGAAAGACGAAGGTGACTGCGCGGCCACGCTGCTCCGGCGGCACCAGCAAGCCGACGCACGCTGCCGCCTGCGGAGTGAAGATCGCGGGTGCAATGACCGTCAACATGCGGACCAGTAGCAGTCCGCCGAAATTCGGCATCAGCGTCGCGACGAGGTGTCCCGCGCCGTACCATAGCATCGTGCAGGCCAGCAGCACCCGGCGGTCCCAGCCGGCGACCACGGCGGCAAGCAAAGGGGCGCCCAGGCACATCACGATCGCGCCGACCGTGATCAACTGGCCAGCCGTTGCCGCGCTGACCTGAAGCGACGTGCTGAGTTCGTTGAGCGTGCCAGGCACGACCATCACGCCCGTGCCGATCACGAAGTTGCCTGCCAGCAGGGCCCACAGGGCGGCCGGCAGCGCAGGCCGTTTCAACGGCGGACCTGCAGTGCGCCGGGATTGACGATGTTGGTCGGATTGCCCTTGATGAAGCTGACGACGTTGTCGAAAGCCTGACCGAAGTACATCTCGTAGCTGTCCTGCTCGACGTAGCCGATGTGCGGGGTGCAGATGCAGTTCTCCAGTCGGAGGAGGGCGTGACCCTGCAGCGGTGGTTCACTCTCGAAGACGTCGACCGCTGCCAGACCGGGCCGTCCGCGATTGAGAGCTGCGAGAAGAGCGTCCTGCTCGACCAGTTCCGCCCGCGACGTGTTCACGAACAGGGCGGTCGGCTTCATTCGGGAAAGATCCTCGAGCGTCACCAGGCCTCGCGTTTCCTCCGTGAGCCGCAGATGAACCGACATCACATCAGCCGCGGCGAAAAACGCCTCCCGGCTCGGGGCAATCTGGAAGCCGTCGGACCTTGCCCTGGCGCAGCTCTGCTCGCGCCCCCAGATCATCACCTGCATACCGAAAGCCTGGCCGTAGCGCGCGACCAGCTGGCCGATACGCCCGTAGCCCCAGATGCACAGCGTCTTGCCCTTGAGCACAGAGCCAAGCCCGAAGTTCGGCGGCATCGACCCCGACTTAAGGCCCGATTGCTGCCATGCGCCGTGCTTGAGGTTGCTGATGTACTGCGGCAGGCGACGCATGGCGGCCATGATCAATGCCCAGGTCAGCTCGGCAGGTGCCAGCGGCGACCCCGTGCCTTCCGCCACCGCAACGCCTTGTTCCGTACAGGCGTTCACGTCGATATGACTGCCAACCCGACCCGTCTGCGAAATGAGCTTGAGCTTGGGCAGCTTCTCGATGAGCTGCCGGGAGATGTGAGTGCGCTCGCGGATCAGCACGATCACGTCGGCGTCCTTGAGCCGCACCGAGAGCTGTCCAATGCCCTTGACCGTGTTGGTGTACACCTTGGCGGCATACGCATCGAGCTTGGCAGCGCACTGCAGCTTGCGCACCGCATCCTGATAGTCGTCGAGGATCACAATGTTCATGGCGTGCCATTGTGCCTCGCACCATCGACCTGCTGTGCCGGCGCGTTGCTTTGCTGTTGCACGCGCCGTACGTTGCGGTGACGAACAGCGGTGCCGAAGGACGCATTGCGCTCGTTCGACGCGGAAGCGTCCGGGTCTTCAATGTGTATGGTTGGACTGCAGGGGTGTGCCGGCTGCCTCGAGCGCCACGAGCCTGTCGAGCTCTGCGCAGACATCGGCCATCCGGCCCGAAATCACGACACGGCTCTGATGGCAGCCCGGCTGCTGCGCATCGACCATGCGTACCACGCGCAAAGGCCGCGCGGTGGGCGCGCTGGCTTGCACAGTGGCCGACTGCCGCCCGCCGCAGCTTGGACGAACCCCGACATAGCGCAGGCCCGGCGAACTGATGCGACGCGAACTGCGCGCCGGCATCCAGCGGCTGGCCAGCGATTGCAAAGGGGTGAACAAATCAACGATGTTGAGCAGGGCGATTCCCATGTGAACTCCAAAGGTCAGAGATTGAACATAGGCAGGATTGATTTCATGGGCCTCGACAGGGTGATGGCTCTTCGCCATACGCCCGCCACCTGTCGCGGCCGGGTGATTCAAAGCCCTACATCAGCATGGTGTTGCGGATCAGACCAACCGCCAGGCCTTCGATTTCGAAGGGCTCGCCCGGTTGGACGACTATGGTGGGGTAATCGGGGTTTTCAGCATGCAACTCGATGACTTGCTTGTTGCGCTTGAGGCGCTTGACCGTGACCTCATCGCCCAGCCGGGCCACGACGATCTGGCCGTTTCGGGCTTCCTTGGTGGCTTGAACCGCAAGCAGATCGCCGTCCATGATGCCGGCGTCCCGCATCGACATGCCGCGCACTTTGAGGAGGTAGTCGGGCTGGCGCTGGAACAGCGTGTTCTCGACGTAGTAGGTCTGATCGACATGTTCCTGCGCGAGGATGGGCGAGCCGGCCGCCACGCGGCCAATCAACGGCAGCGCGAGTTGCGCCATGCCTGGCAGCGACAGGGAGAACTGGTTGTTGCGGGACTCGTTGAGGGAGCGCAGGGCGTCGCCCTTGAGCCGGATGCCGCGGGAGGTTCCGCTCACAAGCTCGATGACTCCCTTGCGCGCGAGTGCTTGCAGGTGTTCCTCGGCAGCGTTGGCGGACTTGAACCCGAGTTCGGCGGCGATCTCGGCGCGTGTGGGAGGGGCTCCGGTGCGTGCGATGGCGCTCTGGATCAAGTCCAGAATCTGCTGCTGGCGGGCGGTAAGCTTCACTGCGAACTGCATGTTGGCTCCTGATGGGCACTGGCTGAATATCCAGTACCTGTATTTTTAACCAGTTTCTGGAAGTTGGCAAGCGATGGCCGAGAGCATTGGAAAAGACGAGCGCCGGGTGATCGTCCTGGGCACGGGGGGCACGATTGCCGGCCGTGCTTCGACCGCGGGCGACAACATCGGCTACAAGGCCGGCGAGGTAGGCGTGGCCGAACTGCTGGGCAGTATCGACGCGCCAGACGGTGTTTTGTTGTTGGCAGAGCAGGTTGCGCAGATCGATAGCAAGGACATGTCTCTTGCCATCTGGCAAACGCTGGCCCTGCGCTGTGCCCATTGGCTCGCGGAACCCGGAGTGGCGGGCATCGTCATCACCCATGGTACGGATACCTTGGAGGAGACGGCCTTTTTCCTCCAGTCGGTCCTGGGGCCGTCGAAGCCGGTGGTGCTGACCTGCGCCATGCGGCCGTCCACCGCGCTGGCACCTGACGGTCCGCAGAATGTGCGGGATGCCGTCGTCGTGGCGTCCACGCCAGGCGTGCAGGGGGTCGTCGTCGTTTGTGCGGGTACGGTGCACAGTGCATTCGATGTTCAAAAGGTCCACACGTACAGGCTCGATGCATTCGACTCGGGTGACGCGGGGCCGGTGGCGTATGTCGAGGAGGGAGCCTTGCGGGTGCTCAGGAACTGGCCGGCGCCCACGGGCTCCGCGCGGCTCACATTCGAGCGAATGGCAGGCGCCGAATCCTGGCCTCGCGTGGAAATTCTGGTGAGCCACGCCGAGGCGCGCGGCGCGATCGTGGATGCGCTGGTGCGGGAGCGCAGGCTGGGCCGCGCGGATGCCATCCAGGGGCTAGTCCTTGCTGCGACGGGGAACGGCACACTGCACCATGCGCTCGAAGCTGCCGCGCTGCGTGCGCAAGCGGAAGGTGTCGCCGTCGTTCGCGCGACCCGATGCTCGCAGGGGCGCATCCTCCCAAGGGAACGGGAAGTCTTGCGCGATGCGGGTGCCCTGACGCCGGTCAAGGCGCGCATCGCGCTGATGCTGGAATTGCTGTCGGGCGAGCGCTCCGCCTGATCCATGTTCGACGCGCTGCAATCGACTCCCTGGGCCTATCCGGCGCTGGAGGTCGTGCACATCGTCGGGATCGCGCTGCTCGTGGGCAATCTGGTCGCGCTCGAGGCGCGCGTTTTCGGACGCGCCGTCGTGCTGCCGGTGCACGGCCTTGCCAAACTGTCGTTGACCATCGCCTTGTCCGGCTTTGCACTGGCGGCGGCCAGTGGCTCGTTGATGTTCGCCACACAGCCGGCGGAGTTGCTGGCCAACCGGGCATTCTTGATCAAGATGGGATTGCTGCTATTGGCCGGCTGCAACGCCCTGTGGTTTCATGCGCGTGGCTCGTTGCTCAAACTCGACTTGATGGCGCGGGTACAAATGTTGTCGTCCACTGCGATCTGGCTGGCCGTGATCTTTTGCGGCCGATGGATCGCCTATTGAAAGGAGCTTCCGCATGAAACGTCGCTGCCTCGTATTGGCCGCTGCCGCTGCTTCGACTGCCGTCGTGGTGCCGCCTGCCTGGTCGCACCATGGCTGGAGCAGCTTTGATCAGGACCGCCCGCTCTACCTGGAGGGCCGGGTCGTGAGCGCGCGCTGGCAGAACCCGCACGCCGAATTGATGATCGAGGTGTCCCCGGATCTCAAGGTGCCGGCAGACCTCGCGAAGCGTCCGCTGCCTGCGCAGAGCGCGCCCGTCGATGGGCCCGGCCTGCTTGCCAAGGCGACCGTGCCCCGCCGCAACGATCGCCAATGGGAGCTTGAACTGGCGCCGCTCACGCGCATGGAAGCCTGGAAAGTCCAGGAGATCAAGCCCGGCACCCGCATCTCCGCGGTGGGCTTCACTTCCAAGGACGAGAAGGGGGATGCCGTGATGCGCGTCGAGTACCTGTTCGTCGACGGCAAGGCCTATGGGCTGCGTTCCAGCCCGGCCTGATCAACTGTTCAGTGCGGCGAGCGCGCGCTGCGTGATCTCGTCGACAGTGCCGACACCGCTGATGCCACGGTATTTGGGCGCCGCGGCGGGCTCGGCCTTGGCCCAGTTCGAGTAGTAGTCGACCAGCGGCCGGGTCTGTTGGCTGTAGACCTCGAGGCGCTTGCGCACCGTCTCTTCCTTGTCGTCTTCGCGCTGGATCAGGTCTTCACCTGTGAGGTCGTCCTTGCCTTCGGCCTTCGGTGGATTGAACTTCACGTGATAGATGCGCCCCGACGCCGGGTGCGAGCGGCGGCCGCTCATGCGCTCGATGATGTCGGCGAAGGGCACGTCGATCTCGAGCACGTAATCGAGCTTGACGCCGGCCGAGCGCATGGCTTCGGCCTGAGGAATCGTGCGGGGAAAGCCATCGAAGAGAAAGCCCTGGGCGCAATCCGGCTGCGCAATGCGTTCTTTGACGAGATTGATGATCAGGTCGTCGCTCACAAGGGCGCCCGATGCCATGACGGCCTGGGCCTGGAGCCCGAGCGGCGTGCCGGCCTTGACGGCGGCACGCAGCATGTCGCCAGTGGAAATCTGGGGGATGCCGTACTTCTGGCAAATGAAGGCCGCCTGCGTGCCCTTGCCTGCCCCGGGGGCGCCCAACAAAATCAGTCTCATGGTGTCCTCGGAAGGTTCTTTGATTTTCTGTCGCGCCCATGGACGCCCCGAAGGACGCCACCGGGCGGAGTTGCTTCGAGGATAGCATGCGCCCCCGAGCTACTCGGGCCTGGGCACGGGCTCAAACTAGGCAGCTGCGAGCAGGGCGCGAACGCGTGCGAGGTCTTCGGGCGTGTCGATGCCGGGCCCGGGCGCATGCGAACTGACGTGCACGGCGATCCGGTGGCCGTGCCACAGCGCGCGGAGCTGTTCCAGGGCCTCGGTCGCCTCGATCGGCGCCGGAGGCAGGCCGGGAAACGCGCGGACGAAGCCTGCGCGGTAGCCATAGATGCCGATGTGCCGCAGGGCTGGCGGCGAGGTCGGCACGGCCTTCATACCCTTCTCCGCGAAACCGTCGCGCCACCACGGAATCGGTGCGCGGCTGAAATAGAGCGCGTTGCCGTTCGCGTCGAGCACCGTTTTCACGACATTCGGATTGGCGAACTCCTCGGGTGAATCGATGGCATGGGCAGCCGTGCTCATGGCCGCGTCCGGATGCTCCGCCAGCGTCTGCGCCACGGCGTCGATCAAGGAGGGCTCGATCAGCGGTTCGTCGCCTTGCACATTCACGATGATCGCGTTGTCTGCCAAGCCAAGCTGCGTGCACGCTTCGGCAAGGCGATCGCTGCCGCTGGCGTGATCCGTGCGCGTGAGAAGCGCCTGAACGCCGTGCGCTTCGCAGGCGGCGACGATGCGAGTATCGTCGCCAGCCACCACGACGCGCTCGGCGCCGGATTCCATGGCGCGCTGGGCGACCCGCACCACCATCGGCAGGCCGGCGATGTCGGCCAGGGGCTTGTCTGGCAGGCGCGTCGAAGCGAGCCGCGCGGGAATCAGAACGGTGAAGGGGGTGTTCAAAGGCGCAGCTCTTCGTCGGTCAACGTGCGCGCTTCGGTTTCGAGCAGCACCGGAATGCCGTCGCGCACGGGGTAGGCGAGGCGGGCGCTGCGCGACGAAAGCTCCTGCTTTTCGGCGTTCCAGGTGAGCGGCCCTTTGGTCACGGGGCAGACGAGCAATTCAAGCAGCTTGGTGTCCATCGAGCGATGATAGCTTTGCGTCGAGCGCCGTAAAGAAGGCGGCAGAGGGTTCGAAGACAAGCGGCACGGCCAAGGCGTCGGGTGCCTTGCGCCATAGTTTCACTGCGTCTTTTTCGGTGCAGATCAGCGTCTGGCCGCTGTCCGTCGGCAAAGCCCAGTCATCGAAATCGTGGTGGTCGGGCAGTGCGATGCATTGCGCCGGCATCAGCGATCGATCCTTCAGCATCTGGAAGAAGGCCTCGGGCTTCGCGATGGCGGCGACGGCAATCAGCTTCCGATCGGTCAGCGATTCGAGCGGCACCCGTCTGCCATCGCGGCGCAAAGCGTACTCGGCAAGTGACTTTCGCACGGTGAAGCCGTGAAACGCGGGCTGTGCGCCCGTGTGGATCACCAGGTCGCAGCGGCGCGGCCACTGCTCGCGCAGCATGCCCGCAGGCAGGAGCCAGCCGTTGCCCACGCCGCGGTCGTCGAAGACGCAGATCTCGATATCGCGTGCGAGCGCAAGGTGCTGGAGTCCGTCGTCGCTCACGATGACTTGAGTGTCCGGATGCCGCTCGAGCAGGGCACGAGCCGCTTCGATCCGCTTTCGTGCGACGAAGACCGGCGCCCTGGTCGAATGCCGGATCAGCGCTGGCTCGTCCCCCACGTCGCGCGGGTCGGAGTCATCGAGCACCTCGCGGCAGTCGTCGGTCGCTCTTCCATAGCCGCGAGACACGACGCCGGCCATGATGCCGCGCGCCCGGAGGTGTCGAACGATGGCCATCACGACGGGCGTCTTGCCGGATCCACCGGCGATCACGTTGCCGACGACGACGACCGGCACGCGGACCCGCTCGGTCTGTAGGAGGCCCGTTCGGTAGAGCGCGCGTCGAATGCCAGCCAGCGCGCCGAACAGCAATGACAGCGGCCACAGCAGTCGCGCCAGCACGCCGCGTTGCAGCCAAGCCTGGCGCAACGAGCCCAAGGCTAGCGTCCCGCCTGTGCGGCCGATTGGGTGGCGAAAGTGATCTGCACCAAGCCGGCCCGGCGGGCCGCTTCCATCACCGTGATCACGGATTGATGGGAGGCATTGGCGTCGGCGCTGATGATCACGACGTTGTCCCTCGCACCTCCGGAAGCCGCCGCAAGCGCCACGGCGACCGCTTCGACACTGCGGTCAGGCAGCACGTTCTTGTTGATTGAATAGCGCCCGTCGGAGGACACGGCGACGATCACTTCCTTCGGGTAGTCCCGCTGCGCCTCCACATCAGCCACCGGCAGACGCAACTGCATCTCCGTAAACTTGCTGTAGGTGGTCGACAGCATCAGGAAGATCAGCACGACCAGCAGCACATCGATGAACGGGATCAGGTTGATCTCGGGCTCATCGCGCGACCCGTGGCGGAAATGCATTCTCATCGGCGCAACGTGTTCAGATGGCGAGCAAAGCGTTCGCCGGCCAATTCGAGATTCAGCAGGTACTCGTCAACCCGGCTGCGGAAATAGCGCCAGAAGATCAGCGCCGGAATCGCGATGATGAGCCCGAAGGCGGTGTTGTAGAGCGCAATGGAAATCCCGTGCGCAAGCTGCGCCGGATTGCCCGATCCGACCGCGCCGTTCGACGGAGACTGCGAGCCGAAGATCTCGATCATGCCGATCACGGTGCCAAGGAGGCCGAGCAACGGTGCGGCCGATGCGATCGTCGCCAGCGCGGGCAGGTAGCGTTCGAGCCGATGGGCCACGACGCGTCCGGCTGCCTCCATGGAAACACGCAGGTCGTCTTCGCTCGAGAGCGGATTGGTGTTGAGCGCGCGAAAACCTGCAGCCAGCACCTCGCCGAGTCCGGAGTTCTTTTCCAGCTTGGTCACCACATCCGGACCGGGGATCGAAGTGCGCGACACCGTGATGGCCTCGTCGAGCAACTTGGGAGGCAAGACCCGGGAGGTCTTCAAGCTGGTGAATCTCTCGATGACGAGCGCTAGCCCGATCACCGAACAAGCGAGCAGAGGCCAAATCGGCCAACCCGCAGCAACTATGATGGAAAACAAGAATTCCTCCGGCCCATGGACTGCAAATGCGCGGCGATTATCCACCGAGCCGGCACGCCTTCCCGACCTGTCTTTCACGTAGGCGAAGACGCACACAATCTGTGGATAACTTTGTGACTAACACGCAGAGCAACTCGCCCGGACCCGCGTCGGCTGGGCGTTTCGATGATTAGACCGAAAATTGAGCAGTACTTTTTCCAATAAAATCAATAACTTGCACGAGGACATGCGCTCTTGCTGCAGACCCTGGGGTCGTTGTGGCGACCATGGGGCCGCTTGTGGACGAATCGTGATGCGAAAAGCGGTCTGGGCATGAACGAACGTGAGCAAACACCTGCGTCCGGAGGCCGAGTCTGGGCTGTTGGAGCGCTGTGCCGAGCGGTCGCGGATTCGCTGGATGCGCGCTTCAACCCAGTCATCGTGCGGGGGGAAATCTCCGGCTTTTCTCGCGCCGGCAGCGGGCATTGCTACTTCGCGCTGAAGGACGAATTCGGCCAGTTGCGGTGTGCGATGTTCCGGCGCGCGGCAAGCCTTCTCGATTTTTCGCCCCGCGATGGCGATCAGGTCGAGGTGCGCGGCCGGCTGGCGGTCTACGAGCCGAGGGGCGACCTGCAACTTGTCGTCGAGAGCCTGCGCCGGGCCGGCCAGGGCGCCTTGTTCGAGCAGTTCATGCAACGCAAGGCACGGCTGGAAGCGGAGGGACTTTTCGACGGCGCACGCAAGCGACCGTTGCCGACGATGCCGCACTCCATCGGGCTCGTGACTTCGCTTGGCGCGGCGGCCCTCCATGACGTTGTCACCGCCCTGCGCCGTCGCGTGCCGCACATCCCGGTGGTGATTGCGCCTGCGGCAGTGCAGGGCGCAAATGCTGCAGCCGAACTCGCGAGTGCGATGCAGTCGCTGTACCGGTCGCAGCCGCAGGTCGATGTCATTCTGCTGGTGCGCGGGGGCGGCTCCATCGAGGATCTGTGGTCGTTCAATGACGAGCAGCTGGCGCGCACCATTGTTCAGAGCCCCGTACCGGTCATCAGTGGCATCGGCCATGAGACCGATTTCACCATCGCGGATTTTTGCGCCGACGTCCGCGCGCCGACGCCAACGGCTGCTGCCGAACTCGTTGCGGCGCCTCGGGACTTGTGGCTCGGCGCTCTCGAACTGCTGGACGACCGGCTGCGGGAGTCGATCGCAGCGCGCGTCGATGCTTCAAATCAGCGCCTTGACGTCGCGGCCGGCCGGCTCGGGCGCCCGTCGGCGTTGGTGGGGCGGCAGAAACTCCGCCTCGCCCACAATGCGCAACGCCTGCACTACGCCGTGATATCCCGAACAGGGCGCTTCGCGCAGACCCAACAAATACTGCAAGCCGAGTTGCCGCAGCGGTTTCGCGCCGTGTTCTTTCGGCAGCACGAGCGCCTCGACCGAGCGGCGCTGCGCCTGCAGTTGCTCGACCCTGCGCTGGTGTTGCAACGAGGCTATGCGTGGCTCACGAACGCGGACGGCCATGCCGTCACCAGCGTGCAGAGCCTGGCGGCCGGCGACGACGTGCACGCGCGCCTTGCCGACGGCACGGTCGATCTCAAGGTGATGCGATCGGGGACAAAGGGAACACGTCCGACGCCCGACGCGTAATTCCTTTCTAGAATCGGCCATCCCACAACCAACCCGCGAGATAAAACATGGAACACGTTCTTCCGCCTCTGCCATACCCGTTGGACGCGCTGGCACCTGAGTATTCGAAGGAAACGCTCGAATACCACTACGGCAAGCACCACAATGCCTACGTCGTGAACCTGAACAACCTGCAAAAGGGCACGGAATTCGAGAACATGACGCTCGAGGAGATCGTCAAGAAGTCCAGCGGCGGCATCTACAACAATGCGGCTCAGATCTGGAACCACACCTTCTTCTGGAACTGCATGAAGCCCGCTGGCGGCGGCGAGCCCGACGGCGCGTTGGCCAAGGCGATCGATTCCAAGTGGGGCAGCTTCGCAGCGTTCAAGGAAGCGTTCGTGAAGTCGGCGGTGGGCAACTTCGGCTCCGGCTGGACCTGGCTGGTGAAGAAGGCCGACGGCTCCGTGGACATCGTCAACACCGGCGCCGCCGGAACGCCGCTGACGACCGACGACAAGGCGCTCCTGACCGTGGACGTCTGGGAACACGCCTACTACATCGACTACCGCAATCTGCGCCCCAAGTACGTCGAGACCTTCCTTGCAAAGCTGGTGAACTGGGACTTCGCGGCGAAGAACTTCGGTTGATCTGAACGTTTCGCCCCACGAAAAGCCGACCCTTGGGTCGGCTTTTTGCTGCCTCAGGGCTTTGGCGAGCGTTCAGCGCCGGCTTGCGAAGAACTCGCCGCCCAGTCTGCTTCCTTCCTTGATGTTCTTGCGGGCGAACCAGCCCTGGTTCATCTCCAGCACGAAGCGAACCGGTTCCTTCGAGCAATGCGAATCCTCGGACATGGGCTTCATGTCGACCAGGTTCACGATCCGGCCGTCGTCCGCGACGAAGGCAGCCGTCAGTGGAAGCAGGGTGTTCTTCATCCAGAAGCACTGAGTGGCCGGCTGCTCGAACACGAAGATCATGCCCTCGGCCTGGGGCATTTCCTTGCGGAACATCAGCCCGATCTGGCGCTGCTCGGGGGTCTGGGCGATCTGTACATCGATCTGATACATGCCGGCGGAAAGCTTGGTTCGCTGGAGATTGCTTTGCGGCTCTTGGGCCTGCGCAAAAGTCAGCAATGTGGCCGACAGTGCCAAAAAGGCGAAAAAACGCTGGAACATGGGTCGACTTTCGAGACGGCAACTCAAACAAGAATGCCCGCGGATGCGGGCATGACCAATTGGGCTTGGAGCTTACCTCTTATTCCGGGGAATTACCTGTCCGGCACCTGACCAGAGGGGGCGGTGCACCGTGCGGACGAAAAAAAAGCGTTCCGGAGAACGCTTTTTCATGACGGATCGACCCAATCAGTTGGGCGTGCCGCCTTGTGGGTTCACCTTGCGAACGCTGCCATCCTTGTTGCGGCGGCGATCGCTGCGGGTGTTGGCGCGAGCCTGACCTGCGGCGGTTGCCTTGTTCTGGGTCAGGCCACCGCTACCTTCAGCGGTGTTGGCCGTGTCGCCAGTCGGCTGACGGACTTGGCCTTGGGGCTTGTCGGCGCGGCGCTCGGTCGCGCGTTGCTGGGACTTGGTGTTGGTCTGGGGGGCGGCTTCTTGCGAGGTGCCTTGTGCGTATGCGCCAGCTGCGAACAGGCCGGCCATCATGACTGCGAGAACTTTGCTCATTACGGATTCCTCAATGGAAATGGTTGTAAACGCCTCCCGGCCAGCAGAAGGTCAGTCAACAACGGAGCCAATATGGCTGTGGTTGACAGATTCTTCGGCCTCCTCCGGTTGCGTCTAAAATTCTAAGGGTATTCAGGCGGCTGGAAACGTAGTGTCTTCCAGCGTTCATTTCATGCGGAGTTCTTGTTCTCATGTCCAGCTATCAGCACATCAAAGTCCCGGCCGAAGGTCAGAAGATCACGGTCAACGCCGACAACTCGCTGAATGTGCCTGACCAGCCGATCATTCCGTTCATCGAGGGCGACGGCACCGGCTTCGACATCACCCCCGTGATGCTCAAAGTCGTCGATGCCGCCGTGGCCAAGGCCTATGGCGGCAAGAAGAAGATTCACTGGATGGAGGTCTACGCCGGCGAGAAATCGACCAAGGTCTATGGCCCCGACGTCTGGCTGCCCGAAGAAACGCTCCACGCCGTCCGCGACTACGTGATCTCCATCAAGGGCCCGCTGACGACACCCGTCGGCGGCGGCATCCGTTCGCTGAACGTCGCGCTGCGCCAGGAACTGGACTTGTACGTCTGCCTGCGGCCTATCCAGTATTTCGAAGGCGTCCCGAGCCCCGTGAAGGAGCCGCAAAAGACCAACATGGTGATCTTCCGCGAGAACTCGGAAGACATTTACGCAGGCATCGAGTTCGAGGCCGAGAGCGACAAGGCGAAGAAACTCATCAAGTTCCTGCAGGACGAATTCGGCGTCAAGAAGATCCGCTTTCCGAACACCTCGGGCATCGGCATCAAGCCGGTTTCACGCGAAGGCACCGAGCGCCTGGTGCGCAAGGCGATCCAGTACGCAATCGACAACGACAAGCCCAGCGTCACGATCGTGCACAAGGGCAATATCATGAAGTTCACCGAAGGCGGTTTCCGCGACTGGGCTTATGGCTTGGCAGCCAAGGAATTCGGCGCCGAACTGATCGATGGTGGCCCTTGGATGAGGTTCAAGAACCCCAAAACGGGCAAAGAAATTACCGTCAAAGATTCGATTGCTGATGCATTCCTACAACAGATCCTGCTGCGCCCGGCCGAATACAGCGTGATCGCTACGCTGAACCTGAACGGCGACTACGTGTCCGACGCCCTGGCCGCACAGGTCGGCGGCATTGGAATCGCCCCGGGCGCGAACCTGAGCGACACGGTCGCCATGTTCGAAGCCACCCACGGTACGGCACCGAAGTACGCCGGCAAGGACTACGTGAACCCCGGTTCCGAAATCCTGTCCGCCGAAATGATGCTGCGCCACATGGGTTGGATCGAGGCGGCCGACCTGATCATCAGCTCGATGGAAAAATCCATCGTCAGCAAAAAGGTCACCTACGACTTCGCGCGCCTGATGGACGGAGCCACCCAGGTGAGTTGCTCGGGCTTCGGCCAGGTGATGATCGACAACATGTAAATCATCGCCCAGGCGTCCTCGGACGCTGCGCCAGCAAAGCCCCGGGCCGCAAGGCAACGGGGCTTTTTTGTTGCACATCTTGCGCGCATGGGCGGCTTGCGAACATTTTCTGGGTCGATCAGGGCACGCAGTTTGCATGCATCGAACATCCAGTTCCAGCCGCATCCGCCTTGAATGTCACAAAGCTGCCTCCAGTTGTGTCACTACGGCAAGTGCAACGCGCGGCTGCTCTATAAAATGATTTTCATGGCTACCAGAATCCCCTCGACCCCCAAGACGCCCCCGGCCTCGAAGCCGAGGCGGGACGACGGTGATGCGGTCGTTCTTGAACGGCGGCCGCAGAAAACCGCGCCGCCCCAGATGTTCCAGGTCGTGATGCTGAACGACGACTACACGCCGATGGAGTTCGTGATCGTCGTGATCCAGGAGTTCTTCAACAAGGACCGCGAAACCGCCACGCAAATCATGCTCAAGATCCATCTCGATGGTCGTGGCGTGTGCGGGGTCTACTCCCGTGACATGGCGGCAACGAAGGTCAATCAGGTGATGGAAGCGGCCCATCAGGCCGGGCACCCGTTGCAATGCGTCAGTGAACCGGTTGAATAAACCGAGCTCCAACCCATCTGAGAAATTATTTACAGCAAGGCAAAAGGAAATCACATGATTGCCCAGGAACTGGAAGTCAGCTTGCACATGGCTTTTGTCGAAGCCAGGCAGCAGCGCCACGAGTTCATCACGGTGGAGCACCTGCTGCTCGCTTTGCTGGACAACCCGAGTGCCGCAGAGGTTCTGCGCGCGTGCTCGGCGAACGTCGACGACTTGCGCGCGTCGCTCACCAACTTCATCAAGGACAACACGCCCCAGGTGGCGGGTACCGACGATGTCGACACCCAGCCGACGCTGGGTTTCCAGCGCGTGATCCAGCGCGCCATCATGCATGTGCAATCCACCGGCAACGGCAAGAAGGAAGTCACCGGCGCCAACGTGCTGGTCGCGATCTTCGGTGAAAAGGATTCTCATGCCGTCTACTACCTGCATCAGCAGGGCGTGACGCGCCTCGATGTCGTGAACTTCATCGCGCACGGCATCAAGAAGAGCGATCCGCCGGAAGCCGCCAAGGGCAACAACGACGCGTCTTCGGGCGAGGGCGAAGAGGGCGGCGGCGAGAAGAACGAGAAGTCTTCCCCGCTGGAGCAGTTCACGCAGAACCTCAACCAGCTAGCCAAGGAAGGCAAGATCGATCCGCTCATCGGCCGCGAGTACGAGGTCGAGCGCGTGATCCAGATCCTGTGCCGCCGCCGCAAGAACAACCCGCTGCTGGTGGGTGAGGCTGGCGTAGGCAAGACGGCGATCGCCGAAGGCCTCGCGTGGCGCATCACCCAGAACGACGTGCCGGAGATCCTGGCGGAGTCCAACGTCTACTCGCTCGACATGGGCGCGCTGCTGGCCGGTACCAAGTACCGTGGTGACTTCGAGCAACGCCTGAAGGGCGTCCTCAAGTCGCTCAAGGACAAGCCGAACGCGATCCTGTTCATCGACGAGATCCACACGCTGATCGGCGCTGGCGCTGCTTCGGGCGGCACGCTCGACGCGTCCAACCTGCTCAAGCCGGCGCTCTCGAGCGGCCAGCTCAAGTGCATCGGTGCCACCACCTTCACCGAATACCGCGGCATCTTCGAAAAGGATGCGGCCCTGTCGCGTCGCTTCCAGAAGGTCGACGTGGTCGAGCCGACCGTGCAGGAAACCGTCGACATCCTGAAGGGCCTGAAGTCGCGCTTCGAAGAGCACCATGGCGTGAAGTACGGCGTGGCCGCGCTCCAGGCCGCTGCCGAGTTGAGCGCCAAGTACATCAATGACCGTCATCTGCCCGACAAGGCGATCGACGTGATCGACGAAGCTGGCGCCGCTCAGCGCATCCTGCCCGCGAACAAGCGCAAGAAGACCATCAGCAAGACCGAGGTCGAGGAAATCGTCGCCAAGATCGCGCGCATTCCACCGGCCAACGTGTCGAACGACGACCGCGGCAAGCTGCAGACGATCGAGCGCGACCTGAAGAGCGTCGTGTTCGGCCAGGACAAGGCCCTCGAAGTGCTCGCTTCGGCGGTCAAGATGGCGCGTTCGGGCCTGGGCCGCGAAGACAAGCCGATCGGCTCGTTCCTGTTCAGCGGTCCCACGGGCGTCGGCAAGACCGAAGCGGCCAAGCAGCTCGCCTACATCATGGGCATCGAGCTGATCCGCTTCGACATGTCGGAGTACATGGAGCGCCATGCCGTGAGCCGCCTGATCGGCGCGCCTCCGGGCTACGTTGGATTCGACCAAGGCGGTCTGCTGACCGAAGCGATCACGAAGAAGCCGCACGCGGTGCTGCTGCTCGATGAAATCGAGAAGGCGCACCCGGACATCTTCAACGTGCTGCTGCAGGTCATGGACCATGGCACCCTGACGGACAACAACGGGCGCAAGGCCGACTTCCGCAATGTGATCATCGTGATGACCACCAATGCGGGTGCCGAGACCATGAACAAGGCGACGATCGGCTTCACCAATCCGCGTCAGGCGGGCGACGAAATGGCCGACATCAAGCGCCTGTTCACGCCGGAGTTCCGTAATCGCCTGGACGCGACCGTGAGCTTCAAGGCGCTCGACGAGCAGATCATCCTGCGCGTGGTGGACAAGTTCCTCCTGCAGCTGGAGACCCAGCTTGCCGAGAAGAAGGTCGATGTCACCTTCACCGATGTGCTGCGTAAGCACCTCGCGAAGAAGGGCTTCGATCCGCTGATGGGTGCTCGCCCGATGCAGCGACTGATCCAGGACACGATCCGTCGTGCCTTGGCCGACGAATTGCTCTTCGGTCGCCTCCAGGAAGGTGGTCGCCTGACCGTCGACCTGGACGACAAGGAAGAAGTGCAGCTCGACATCCAGCCGCTGGCCAAGAAGGAGGGCAGGGCGAAGCCGGAGGCCGAAGAGGCAGCTACTGGCTAACTGGCTAACCCCCAGGCTTGCCCACTTCGTGTGGCCGCCCACCCCCTTGCAGGGGGCAATACCAGCGGACAGGCTGAGCCGGATCCGCGGTATTTCTGGACAGTCGAGAAAGGCCGGTAGCATCGCTGCCGGCTTTTTTCATTTTCAGAACCGCTTTTTCCCTTGATCGTCCCCGAGCTCAGCCAGGAATGGAAGACCGGCCTCTCCCTTGCATGGAGCGGCTACATCGCGGTGCTTTCCGTCTGGATCGTGATGCAGAAGCGCGCGCCGGTGTCGACGATGAGCTGGATTCTCTCGTTGGCACTGCTGCCGTTCGCTGGGTTCGTCATCTATTACTTCCTGGGGCCTCAGCGGCTGAAGAAGCAGCGACTCAAGCGCTTGCGCAGCCGCGCGAGCGCCCAGTCGTCAGCGGATCTCGCGCTGCTGAGGGATGCGGCCGAGCAGGCGCCGCCTGCCTTGCGTCAGATGGCAGCGCTGGGTACGGCATCCTGCGGATTGCCGGTGTCGAGCGCGACGTCGGCCGAACTGCTTTCTGGCGGCGCCCGTACCTTCGATGCGATCTTCGAGGCGATCCGGAATGCGCGCGACCATGTGCACCTCGAGTACTACATCTTCGAGCCGGACCAGATCGGCACTGCGCTGCGCGATCTGCTGATCGAACGCGCGCGCGAAGGCGTCGCGGTGCGGCTGCTGCTCGACGCACTGGGCTCCAAGCGCATCGGCCGCAAGTTCATGGCGCCGATGCATGAGGCCGGCATCCGTGTTGCGCTCTTCCATGACACTCGCATCGGCCGGCGCCTCCGGCCTGTGACCAACTACCGGACCCACCGCAAGATCGTCGTGTGTGACGGGCGCGTCGGCTTTACGGGCGGCGTCAACATCACCGATGAGGAAGACTCCCGCACGCGCGAGGATGCCTATCACGACGTTCACCTGCGCATCGAGGGGACCGCAGTTCGCTGGCTGCAGACCACCTTCCTCGAGGATTGGACCTACGCGACCGGCGAAGACCCGCGTGAGATGGGTCGAACCATGGCGCGGTTGCTGCCGCGCCTTCCCGCGCACGAGGGCGTCGGCGAGATACCGGTGCAGATCGTCACGAGCGGGCCGGACAACCTGCTCGAGCCGATCCACCGCATGCACCTGGCGGCGATCCAGTCGTCCGAGCATCGCGCCTGGCTCACCACGCCGTACTTCGTGCCCGGCGAGCCAGCTCTGATGGCGCTCACGAGTGCTGCATTGCGAGGTGTCGACGTGCGGCTCCTGGTGCCGCGGCGGAGCGATTCGCTGATCGTGAGCGCGGCGGCCCGCTCGTATTACGACGAACTGATCGCAGCCGGTGTCAAAGTGTGGGAATACAAGGCGCGCATGCTGCATTCGAAGACACTCGTGGTCGACGACAACTGCGCGATGATCGGCACCGCCAATTTCGACAACCGCAGCTTCCGGCTCAATTTCGAGGTCTGTGCCGTGATCTACGGCCCAGCCCTCGCCAAGCCGCTCGTCGCGCAATTCGAGACCGATCTTCGCAGTGCGTCGCCGATCCGGGGCCAACGGCGCCAGAGTTTTCTGCGCCGCCTCGGCGATTCGATCGCACGCCTGTTTTCCCCCTTGCTTTGACAATGCCCCCTCACACTTTCCTCTGGCACGACTACGAAACCTTCGGTGCCGTGCCGCGCCGCGACAGGCCTTCACAATTTGCCGCCATCCGCACCGACGCCGAACTCAACGAGATCGGCGAGCCGCTGATGATCTATTGCAAGCCCGCGCCCGACTACCTGCCAAGCCCGGTGGCCTGCCTCATCACTGGCATCACGCCGCAGCAGTGCCTGGAGCGCGGCATCCCCGAGCACGAATTCGCGGCGCACATCGAGCAGGCGTTCTCGCAGCCGGGCACCATCGGCGTCGGCTACAACACGATCCGCTTCGACGACGAAGTCACGCGCTTTCTGTTCTGGCGCAATCTGATCGACCCGTATGCACGCGAATGGCAGAACGACTGCGGCCGCTGGGACCTGCTCGACGTGGTGCGGCTGACCTACGCGCTACGTCCCGACGGCATCGAATGGCCGAAGAAGGCCGATGGCAGCCAGAGCTTCAAGCTCGAAGACCTGGCGCGCGCCAACGGGTTGCTCCACGAAGCCGCTCACGATGCGCTCTCGGACGTGCGCGCGACCATTGCGTTGGCGCGGCTCGTTCGCGACAGGCAACCCAAGCTTTTCGACTTCGCTTTCGCGCTGCATCGCAAGGATCGCGTCGCCTCCGAACTCGGCCTGCCCGCCACACGGGACTCTGCGCGGCCTTTCCTGCACGTCTCCGGCATGTTCCCGGCCGAACGAGGTTGCCTGGGCGTCATGTGGCCGCTGGCCACCCACCCGACCAACAAGAACGAGTTGATCGCGTGGGACTTGGCCCACGACCCCAGCGAACTGTGCGATCTCGACGTGGCGACACTTCGCCTGCGCCTCTTCACGCGCACCGCCGAATTGCCCGAGGGCGTGGCGCGGCTGCCGGTGAAGGGAGTGCACCTCAACAAGTCGCCGATGGTGGTCGGTAACCTCAAGACCTTGTCGCCCGTTATGGCCACACGCTGGGGCATCGACATGGACGCTGCGATGCGCAACGCCGAAGTGGCAGCTGCGCTGCCCGACATGAGCGCGATCTGGCCGCAGGTCTATGAACGGCCGCGGGAAGGCACGCCCGACGTCGATGAAGACCTCTATGGCGGATTCGTCGGCAACGGCGACCGGCGACGACTGACCCAGTTGCGCAGCCTGTCGCCGACCCAACTCGCGCAGGCACGCACCGGCTTCGACGATCCACGGCTTGAAGAGCTGTTGTTCCGCTACCGCGCGCGCAACTTCGTCGAGACGCTCAGCGACGAAGAAGCCGAGCGCTGGGAGGCACACCGCGTCGCGCGCCTGCTCGAAGGCGAGGGCGGTGCGCGCAATGTCGACGAACTGTTCGCCGAGATCGACACGCTGGCCGAGACCGCGGACGAGCGCGCGGAACAGATACTCGGCGAGTTGTATGAGTATGCAGAGGCCATTGCACCGGCCGTCTGAACAGGAACCGGCGATGTCCCCCACTACCGTGCGCCGTCTGGCGCCCGCCGATGCCGCTCCCTACCGGGCGCTGATGCTCGAAGGCTACGAACGACATCCCGACGCATTCACCTCCAGTGCGGACGAGCGCGCGGCGTTGCCGATGTCGTGGTGGGAATCCCGGCTGGATGTATCGCCGCAGGCTGGCCAAATCGTCCTGGGTGCATTCGACGAAGACCGGCTCGTCGGTGCCACCGGCCTCCAGTTCGAGCCGCGCGGAAAAGCGCGGCACAAGGCCAACCTGTTCGGCATGTATGTCGCGCCTTCGGCCCGCCAGGGCGGCGTGGGGCGTCTGCTCGTACAGGCTGCGCTGGCGCAAGCTGCTTCGCGTGAAGGGGTGAAGGTCGTGCAACTGACCGTCACGGAAGGCAATGCCGCCGCGCAGACGCTCTACGAAAGCTGCGGATTCGTGTCCTTCGGCGTGGAGCCATTCGCTGTGGCGCTGGGCTCGACCTTCCTGTCCAAAGTCCACATGTGGTGCCCGGTGGGTTCGCTGGGCTGAGGCCTGCAGCCCTCAGCCGCGCGGAATCATCCACCCGGTCTCGGCCGCGCGGCCGGGCAGATGGAGCGCCGCCGTGGCGGCAGGCGTCTCCGCCAGCAGCCGGCCCTTGCGATACACCTTGAGCCGCGCCGCGCGCAGGCGGATGGCCTCCACCGGATCGCGCGCTTGCAGCAGCACGAAGCTCGCATCGCATCCGGCTTCGAGCCCGTAGCCTTCGAGATGAAACACCTTGGCCGCGTTCACGGTGACCGCGTCGAAACATTGGCGAATGCCGTGCTGGCTGGTCATCTGCGCCACATGCAGCCCCATGTGCGCCACCTCCAGCATGTCGCCCGAGCCCATGCCGTACCAGGGGTCCATCACGCAGTCGTGGCCGAAGGCGACGTTCACGCCCGCGGCCGTGAGTTCGGGCACGCGCGTCATGCCACGGCGCTTTGGGTAGGTGTCGTGGCGGCCTTGCAACGTGATGTTGATGAGCGGGTTCGACACCACGCCGACGCCACTTTCGGCGATGAGCGGCAGCAGCTTGCTCACGTAGTAGTTGTCCATCGAATGCATCGACGTGCAATGCGAGCCCGTCACCCGACCCTGCATCCCGAGGCGCTGCGCCTCGAAGGCCAGCGTCTCGATGTGGCGCGACAGCGGATCGTCCGACTCGTCGCAGTGCATGTCGACCAGCTTGCCGCGCTCGGCCGCGATCTCGCACAGCAGCTTCACGCTGGCGGCGCCGTCGGCCATCGTGCGCTCGAAGTGTGGAATGCCGCCGACCACGTCCACGCCCTTGTCGAGCGAGCGCTTCAGGTTCTCCACCCCGGCCGGTGAGCGCAGCACGCCATCCTGCGGAAAGGCGACGAGTTGCAGGTCAAGGTAAGGCGCCACGCGACGCTTGACTTCGAGCAGCGCATCGACCGCGAGCAGGCTGGGGTCGCTCGTGTCGACGTGGCTTCGGATCGCGAGCAGCCCCTTGGCGACCGCCCAGTCGCAATACGCCAATGCACGCTCGATCAATGCTTCGGCCGTCAGCAACGGCTTGAGTTCGCCCCACAGCGCGATGCCTTCCAGCAGTGTGCCGCTTTCATTGACGCGGGGCAGGCCGTAGCTGAGCGTCGCATCCATGTGGAAATGCGGGTCGATGAAATGCGGCGTGACGAGAAAGCCTTGCGCATCGAGCTTTTCGGCTGCCGGCGCATCGAGCCCGGCCGTCACCTCGGCGATGCGGCCGTCCTGCACGGCGATCGACATGCCGGTGCGGCCGTCGGGGAGGGTAGCGTCGTGGACGAGGAGGTCGAGCATCACCTCTCTCCTTTTCGATAGGGTTTCATCAGGGCTTGTGGATAGCTTGCCTTGCGCGCCACCAGCACCAGCGCGAGGATCGACAGCAGGTAGGGCAGCATCAGGTAGATCTGGTAGGGCAGCACGGCGTCGCCAGATTGCTGCAGACGCAATTGCAGCGTATCGAAGAAGGCGAACAGCAACGCACCCAGCAGTGCCTTGCCGGGCCGCCAGGAAGCGAACACCACCAGCGCCACGCAGATCCATCCGCGGCCGTTGATCATGTTGAAGAAGAACGCATTGAATGCCGATAGCGTTAGGAACGATCCTGCCACTCCCATCAGCGCGGAGCCCGCGACGATCGCGCCCGTGCGCGTGGCCGCGACCGAGACGCCCTGGCCCTCGGCCGCCTGCGGGTTCTCGCCGACCATGCGCACGGCCAGTCCTGCGGGCGTGCGGTAGAGGACGTAGGCGACCACCGGCACCATCAGCAGTGCAAGGAGCGTGAGCGGCGTTTGCGCGTCGAGCACCGGGATGTGAAGCCATTCCATCGGCGCGAAGGGCGTCACGGTCGGCGGCGTGTTCACCTTAGGAAAACTCACGCGATAGCCGTAATAGCTCAACGCCGTCGCCAACAACGTGATGCCAAGCCCGGACACGTGCTGCGAGAGTGCCAATCCCACGGTCAGGAAAGCGTGCAGCAGCCCGAAGACCGCTCCCGTCAGCGCAGCCGCTGCGACGCCCACCCACAACGGCGCCCCTGCATACACCGCCAGCCAGCCTGCAAAGGCTCCGGCAACCATGATCCCCTCGATGCCGAGATTCAGCACACCCGCGCGCTCGCACAGCAGCACGCCGAGCGTGCCGAAGATCAGGGGTGTGGCTATGCGCAGCACCGCAACCCAGAAGGAGACGTTCGAAAGAATGTCCGCCACATCGGTCATTTCATTCGCACCCGGTATTGCGTCAGCAAGGTCGCGACCAGCACGGCGATCAACGAGGCGGCCACGATCACGTCTGCGATGTAGGTCGGCACCCCGATGGCGCGGCTCATGGTGTCGGCACCGACCAGCACGCCGGCCACGAACACCCCCGCAGCCAGGACGCCCAGCGGATGCAGCCCGGCCAGCATTGCGATCACGATGCCGCTGTAGCCGTAGCCAGGGGACATGTCGAGCGTGACGTAGCTCGTGCGGCCGGCGACCTCGATCGCGCCCGCCAGCCCGGCCAGCGCGCCGGAGAGCAGCGCCACCAGCACCACCGTGCGCGTGACCGGTACGCCCGCGAAGGCCGCGGCGCGTGCGTTCGCGCCGACCGCGCGGATGTCGAAGCCGATCACCGTGTACTTGAACAGCGCCCAAACGATGACGGACAGCGCGCCGGCCCACAGCAGTCCGGTGTGCACACGCGTCTGCGCGATCAGCTTGTTGAGTTCGAGTTCGGACTGCAGCGACACGCTCTGCGGCCAGCCCATCGCCGTCGGATCCTTCATGGGGCCATCGAGCATGGCCGAGACGCCGAGCAGCACGATGAAGTTGATCAGCAGCGTGGTCACGACTTCGTCGACGCCCAGCTTGTTCTTCATCAGCGCCGGGCCGAGCAGCAGCAAGGCGCCTGCGGTCGCGGCGGCCAGCATCATCAGCGGGTACAGCAGCCAGAGCGGCAGATCGAAGCCGGTGCCGCCGTGCATGCCGCCCACGGCCACTGCGGCGAGCGCCCCGGCGTAGAGTTGTCCTTCGGCGCCGATGTTGAAGAGCCGCGCCTTGAAGGCGACGGTGGCGGCCAGCCCCGTGAGGATCAAGGGGATGGCGCGGGTAAGGGTCTCGCTCCACGCGAACACCGAACCGAAGCCGCCCTGCAAGAGAAGCGCATACGTGCGACCCACTGGCGCGCCGGCCCACAGCACGAGCAGAGTGCTCACCAGCAAGGTGAAAGCGACCGCGCCGAAGGGCGCAAGCACCAATGCCGCGCGCGATGTCCCATGGCGGCGTTCCAGCCTCATGCCTTCGAGCCCGCCATCGCCAGGCCGATTGCTTCGCGCGTCCATGCCGACGCCGCGCGGGGCTCGCCCAGTTGGCCGCCGTGCATGACGGCGACGCGATCGCCCAGCGTCAGCACCTCGTCGAGGTCGTCCGAGATCAGCAGCACCGCGGCGCCGGCGTTGCGCGCCGCGATCAGTTGTTGCTGCACATAGGCAACGGCGCCGATGTCCAGCCCCCACGTCGGCTGATGCGCGACGATGAGCCGCGGGATGCGGCTCTGCGCGGGAGCGGACGCTGGCGCGAGCAGCGCCCGCCCGAGAATGAGCTTCTGCATGTTGCCGCCGGAGAGCGACCGCGCCGGCGATTCGAGCCCGGCTCCTCGCACGTCGTAGGCCTTCTCCACGCTACGGGCATGCGCCTTGGCAGCGCCGCGCCGGACCCAGAGCCAGCGCGAGAACGCCCGGCTGCGCAGCCGCTCGGACACGGCGTTCTCCCACACCGGCAGGTCGCCCACCACGCCGACCGCGTGCCGGTCTTCGGGAATGCGCGCCACGCCGCGCTGCACCAGCCGGGCCGGCGACGGGGCCAGCGCGCGCCCCATCAGCCTCACCGTGCCAGCGATCGCGCGACGTGTGCCGCTCAGCAACTCGGCCAGCGCCACCTGCCCATTGCCGGACACGCCCGCGATGGCGGTGATCTCGCCGGCCTTGAGCGTGAGCGTCACGTCCTGCAGTCGATCGTGCCCGCTGCCCGTCGTCCGTACGTGGTCCAGCACGCAGACCGCATCGCCGACACGCTGTGCGGGCCGCCGCACGGTGCCTTCAACCGCATGGCCGACCATCCACAGCGCGAGCTGCGCCTGCGTGGTGTCGCTGGTCCGCGCTTGCGCCACCAGCTTGCCGCCGCGCAGCACGGCGATACGGTGTGAAACGCGCAGCACCTCGGCCAGCTTGTGGCTGATGAAGATGATCGACAGGCCCTGCGCCACCATCTGCGCCAGCGTGTGGAACAAGGCCTCGCTTTCCTGCGGCGTGAGCACGGCCGTGGGTTCGTCGAGGATCAGGATGCGCGCATCACGGTACAGCGCCTTCAGGATCTCCACACGCTGACGCTCGCCCACGGACAGACTGCCCACCAGCGCATCCGCCTGCACCGGCAGGCCGAAGCGCCGAGCCACGTCCAGCAGCTTGGCGCGCGCCGCGCTGCGGCGCGAGAAAGGCTGCCACAGCGACTCCGTACCCATCAGCACGTTGTCCAGCACGCTGAGGTTGTCGGCCAGCGTGAAATGCTGGTGCACCATGCCGATGCCCGCGGCCAGTGCCGCCTTCGGATTGCCCGGCGCGAGCGGGCGGCCGAACACCTCGATGCTGCCTTCGTCGGCCACGTAGTGCCCGAACAGGATGGACATCAGCGTGGACTTGCCCGCGCCGTTCTCGCCGAGCAGCGCCAGCACCTCGCCGGCCTGCAGGTCGAGAGAGATGTCGTCATTGGCCACCAGCGCGCCGAAGCGCTTGGTGATGCCGCGCAGGGCAAGGACTTGGGCCAAGAAGAGCTACTTGGGGGTGAGCTTCACTTCGCGGTTGATTTGGGCTGGCCGTCGTCCACCTTGACCGTGAACTTGCCCGAGAGGATGTCCGCCTGCTTCGCCTTGACCTTGGCGGCGATGTCGGCCGGCACCTTATTCTCGAAGGTACCCAGCGGTGCCAGCTCGGAGCCCTTGTGCTTCATCATCGAGTAGGGGCCGTAGTCCTCGGCGGTGAACTTGCCTTCCTTGACCAGCTTGATCGCGCGGTCGGCCGAGGGCTCGAAGTTCCAGAGCGCGGAGGCCGCCACCGTGTCGGGGTACTTATCCTGCGTGTTGATCACATTGCCGATGGCGAGCTTGCCCTTTTCCTTGGCCGCGTCGCTCACGCCGAAGCGCTCGGCATACATGACGTCGGCGCCCTTGTCGATCATCGCGAAAGCCGCTTCCTTGGCCTTGGGCGGATCGAACCAGCTGTTGATAAAGCTCACGCTGAACTCCACCTTCGGGTTCACTTCCTTGGCGCCGGCCATGAAGGCGTTCATCAGTCGATTCACCTCCGGGATAGGGAAACCGCCGACCATGCCGATCTTGTTCGTCTTGGTCATGCCCCCGGCGACCATGCCCGAGAGATAGGCCGGCTCCTGGATGTAGTTGTCGAACACCGAAAAATTCGGCGCCTGTGGCTTGAGGGACGATCCCATCAGGAAGGCCGTCTTGGGAAAGTCCTTCGCCACCTTGCGCGCCGCCGCTTCGACACCGAACACCTCGCCCAGGATCAACTGGTTGCCCGCCGTCGCGTACTCGCGCATCACGCGCTCGTAGTCCGCGTTCGCAACGTTCTCGGTCGCGGTGTATTCAATCTCGCCACGCGCCTCCGCCGCCTTCAGCGCCTTGTGGATGCGCCCTACCCATTGCTGCTCGAAGGGCACGGTGTACACCGCCGCCACCTTCAGTTTGGCCTGCGCGAACGCGAGGCCCGGCACCCCGGCGGCAAGCGCCGCCGCAATGGCGACCGAACGAATGATGATCTGACGGCGTGCTGTCACGGTGCTTCTCCTCGAGTTAAAAAATCGACGCTCTTATTCGTGAAACACCGCGGAACCGGCTTCGCAGGTCCGCAGGTGTTGCCCCCGGCAGGGGGTTAGCGAAACGACACGAAGTGCGTGAAGCCTGGGGGCGAGCTTCATTTAGTGCCGAAGATGCGGTCGCCGGCGTCTCCGAGGCCGGGCAGGATGTAGCCGTGGCTGTTGAGTTCACGGTCGATGGCAGCGGTATAGATCGGCACATCGGGATGCGCGTCCTGCATCGTCTTGACGCCTTCGGGGCAGGTCAGCAGGCAGACGAACTTGATCGACTTCGGATTCAGTTCCTTGAGACGCTCGACCGCCGCCACTGCCGAATTGCCGGTGGCCAGCATCGGATCGACCACGATCGCATCGCGCTCTTCCATGCCGCCGGGCATCTTGAAGTAGTACTCCACCGCGGTCAGCGTCTTGGGGTCGCGGTACAGGCCGATGTGGCCGACGCGCGCGCCCGGAATCACGCTGAGCATGCCGTCCAGGATGCCGGTGCCCGCGCGCAGGATCGACACCAGCACCACCTTCTTGCCGTCGATGACCTTCGCGTTCATCGTCTCGAGGGGGGTTTCGATCTCGATGTCCTGCATCGCCATGTCGCGCGTGACCTCGTAGGCCATCAGCATGCTGATTTCATTGAGGAGGCGCCGGAAGCTGTTGGTGCTGGCCTCCTTGCGCCGCATCAGCGTGAGCTTGTGCTGGACGAGGGGGTGGTCGACGAGGTGGACGTTGCTCATGGGTGGTCGAGAAAGCGGCTGGGCGTTCTTGTCGTTGTGAAAAAAAGTGGGTGGAGTCTAGAAGACGGTGCCGTCGCTCTCGATGCGCAGGGGTGGCGCACCGTCACGCAAGCGCTGTGCCATGACTCTTCCGGCAGCCCAGGTTCCGCCTTCGAGCACGCGGGCCAGCGGCAGGTCTTCCTCGGTGCGGCCGAGCACCTTGCGCACGCGAGGCGCCAGTTCGTCGAGCAGGGCGACGGTGAGTGCGCGCCATTCGACGATGAATTCGTCGCTCACCTTCCAGTCGCGCTGAAGCAGGGCCGGGTCCTTCGGAACGATCATGCCGCTGTCGATCAGCAGGCCGCCGTTGCGGTATTCGGGCAGCGCGGTCAGCGCCTCGAGATGGCGCACCTTGACGCCGGCCCATTCGAAGGGCTCGAGCATCGAGTAGGTGAGCCACTGCGAGAGCTTGTGAAACGGCATCCAGCCTCGGGTCAATCCCGGGCCCGGCACCGCGCTATGTCGCCAGCAGTCGCCCAGCGCGAGCGCCGGGTCGCCGGTGCCGCCGGGTGCATCGCTGCCGTCTGCCGCGATGCTGTCGATCGCATTGGAGGCCGGCCAGATGCCGGAGAGCGATTCGAGCAGCAGAGAGAGGATCTCGTGCGCGGTGACCTCGGCGGTCGGCGGCGCGGCAGGACCGTAAGGGCCGACCAGCGCATCGAACAGCCCGCCGGGACGACCATCGTCGCCGAACACTTCGGGCTGTTCGCTCATCGCCTCGCCGAGCCGGCGCAGCAGCGTCGCGCGCCCCGTGAGTCCGACCAGCGGATTGACCGCATTGACCTGGAAGGCATCGCCGAGCCTGTCAGTGACGAGCGCGCGCAATCCTGCGGAATCGGCTTGCAGGGGCTGCGCGGGATTCGACGAGAACAGGCCGCTCGTGAAGGCGTGGAAGCTCGCGACGCCCAGCCCTTCGGAGCGCGTGAAGCGCTGACCCGTGGCGGCCTCGATGTAGTGCCAGTCGGGACCGGCGCCAGCATCCAGCAGCACGCTCACCAGCACGAGGTCGATGTGCGCGCGGGCGCGCTGGGTGGAATTCGCACTGCCCAATAGCTCGTCGAGCATCTTGACCCGATTCACGCCGCCCGCTTCGAAATGGCGCCAGCGGCTGTGGTACGGAATGGGGCTCCAGGGGTAGCGGTCGCGCGTCACTTCGGCCACGGTGCGCGCCGTGTCTTCGAGTGCATTGTCTGCACCGATCGTGAACCACTGCGATTCGCCGGCACGCGCCCGTGCCAGCAGGGCCGCCGCGCGGCTGCGCACCGCCTGCGTCGTGCGCAGGTAGGCAGCGGCGCCGACGGGGTGCTCGGTGTCGGGCAAGAATTCGGCAGCGGGGTCGACATGCCCTTCGGAGTCGACGCTGCGCACAGCCGGATTGGAAGTCGGTCGATTCGGGTCCAGCCCGTAGTTGTCCTTGCTCATTGGTCCAGTTTCCGGCCCTTGGCCTTCTTGAGTTCCTCGGCATCAGGCACGACGCCGGGCGTGAAATAGCCGGCCGCCATCTTGGCGTCCATCTCGACGCGTGCGTCGGCCGGGATCAGTTCGTCGGGGATGTTCACGCGCGTTCCGATCTCGATGCCGGAGCCGGTGATGGCGTCGAACTTCATGTTGCTCATCGACACCAGGCGATGGATCTTGCGGATGCCGAGCCAGTGGAAGACGTCGGGCATCAGCTCCTGGAAGCGCATGTCCTGCACGCCGGCCACGCATTCGGTGCGCGCGAAATACTGGTCGGCCGTGTCGCCGCCCACCTGGCGCTTGCGAGCGTTGTAGACCAGGAACTTGGTCACCTCGCCGAGCGCGCGGCCTTCCTTGCGCGAGTAGGCGATGAGCCCGACACCGCCGCGCTGCGCGCCTTGGATGCACTCCTCGATGGCGTGCGTGAGGTACGGCCGGCACGTGCAGATGTCGGAGCCGAACACGTCGGAGCCGTTGCACTCGTCGTGGATGCGCGCCGTCAGCTCGACATCGGGGTTGGCGAGGTCGCGCGCGTTGCCGAAGATGTAGAGGGTCTGGCCGCCGATGGGCGGCAGGAACACTTCCAGGTCGGAGCGTGTCACCAGCTCGGGGTACATGCCGCCTGTTTCCTCGAAGAGCACGCGGCGCAGGTCGGTTTCGGAGCAGCCGAACCGCCTGGCGACCGCGGGGAGATACCACACGGGCTCGATCGCCGCCTTGGTCACCATGGCGGCGCCGCCGGCCGTCAGGAACTTGCCGTCGGCCTTGAGGCGGCCCTTCTGCAAGGCCTCGATGACCTCCGGCAAGATCACGTGCGCCTTGGTGATCGCGATGGTCGGACGGATGTCGTAGCCGGCAGCTAGCTCGGTCGAGAACACATCCGCCACCACGGCGCCCCAGGGATCGAGCGAGACGATCTTGCCGGGCTCGCTCCATTGCGGGTAGGGGCCGATGGCATCGGTCGGCGCCGTGTTGGTGAGGTCCGCCTTGTGGTTCGGCGACAGGGCGCCCGAGGCTACGGCCAGCGCGCGATAGACGCTGTACGAGCCGCTGTGCGTGCCGATCACGTTGCGATGCGCTCGCTTGGTCGTGGTGCCCACCACCGGTCCGCGTTCGGCCGCGGTGGCTGCCCCCCATTGGATCGGCAATGCACCGAATCCACCGGCGTGCGAGGTCAGGCGGATGTGGCTGCGTTGAGGGGATGAGCCGGGGTACACCGGCGAGATCGACACCGACTCGGGTGGCGCGACGTCAGGGGAGGGCTCGGTAGACGCGGAGGAAAGCGATGGAGAGGAAGGAGTCGGAACGGTGTCGACAGACATTGCAGGCCCTCAAAAACCGCAATGTACCGAGGGCTCCCATAACTGGCAAGCAACCGCATACGCCATTCGTCGTAATGCGCTGCGCAGGCTGGGGCAACGGCACAATCCGCCGGATCACTTTTTCTGGATGTGCCTGTAACCGGCCGACTCGAAAGCACGAATGACCAGTGGGAGCCCGTTGGCGAAGAGCGACGCGGAGCGCGTACTGCACGACCTCTTCGTGCGCGGCCTCGAAGGCGACGCAGCGGCCTATCGCGCGTTCCTGCAGAAACTCAGCACGCACCTTCGGGCGTTCCTTGCCAGGCGCCTGTTCGGCTGGCCCGATGAAGTGGAAGATCTCGTTCAGGAATGCCTTCTCGCCATGCACAACCAGCGCCATACCTACCAGAGCGACCAGCCGCTGACGGCCTGGGTGCATGCGATCGCGCGCTACAAGATGATCGACCTGCTTCGCGCGAAGGCCGGCCGCGAGGCGCTGCATGAGCCGCTGGACGACGACCTCGCCGTCTTCGCCGAATCGGCCACCGAAGCCAGCGATGCGCGCCGCGACATCGCCGGCCTGCTCGACACCCTGCCGGACCGGCACCGCCTGCCCATCGTGCACGTGAAGCTCGAAGGCCTGTCGGTCGCCGAGACCGCGAAGCTCACCGGCATGTCGGAGTCGGCGGTCAAGGTGGGCATCCATCGCGGCCTGAAGGCGCTGGCGCTGAAGATCAAGGAGTCCATGTGAAGACCGACGATCTTGTCGCGATGCTCGCCACCGGCGCCGCGCCGGTGCCGCGGCGCGCGGCTTCGCGCAGGTTGTCCGTTGCGCTGCTGGTCGGCGTGCCGCTCTCCTTCGCGTGGATGCTGTACGAATACGGCATGCGCCGCGACTTGATCCAGGCGCTGTTCTGGCCGATGTTCTGGGTCCGCCTGGCGCTCCCGATCTGCGTGGCCATCACCGGCTTCGTGATCGTGCAGCGACTGGCGCGGCCCGGCGCGCGCGTTCGCAGGGCCTGGCTCGGGCTGGCCGTGCCCCTGGTCGTCATCTGGCTGTTGGCGCTCGTGATCCTGATGTCATCTCCGGCAGAAGAGCGCCCGACGTTGATCATGGGACAGACGTGGCGCACCTGCGCGACGAACATCGCGACGATTTCCCTGCCCGTCTTCGTGGCCGCGCTGATCGCATTGAAAGGACTTGCGCCGACGCGGCCTGCGCTGGCCGGTGCCGCTGCCGGTGCGATGGCGGGCGGCGCTGGCGCTGCGGTCTACGCGCTGCACTGCATCGAGCTGGCGGCGCCCTTCATTGCGATCTGGTATGTCGTGGGCATCTTGCTGCCGGCGGTGCTGGGCGCCTTGATGGGGTCCCGCATCCTTCGCTGGTAATCCCGAGGCCCCTACGCTTCAGTCCGGCAAGGGCAGGGCGCTGGTGCACTTGAATTCGTCGAGGCAGACGCTGGAACGCACCCCGTCGACGCCCGGAAGGCGCATCAGCTTGTCGATCAGGAACTGCGACAGGCCCTTCAGGTCGCGCGCGATGACTTTGATCACGAAGTCGTAGTCGCCGGTGATCGAGTAGCACTCCAGGACCTCCGGCAGGTCGGTCACCACGTCGGTGAACTTCGACATGTCTCGGATGTGGCCCTTTTCCATGGCGACGAGGATGAACGCCACGACGTGCAGGTCCAGCCGTGCGGCGTCCAGGCGCGTCTCGTAGCGCGCGATGAAGCCCGCTTCCTCCAGCCGCCTGTGGCGGCGATGGCATTGCGCGGGCGACAGGCCGGCGGCCGCTGCCACCTCCAGGTTGGATGCGCGTCCGTGCTCCTGGAGGAAGCCGAGGATCTTGCGGTCGACGCGGTCCAAATCGGGCTCTTGCAAGTTCGTCTCCTTGTTGTGTGAATAGGAGAAATTATCTTGCGCTTCCGAGGGTTCGCCCCAACGCGTGATGAAAGCAGATTCTCCGTGCAAAAAATCACACTTACTCCCCTGGAACGCAGTCTATCGACGCGGTCCTGGCAGGCGCCCGACCGGGGTGTCTTCCGAAATTGAACCCTGCCGACTATTTCTCATCAGGACTCCAAAGTGCAATATTCTTTCTTGCGTTCTTCCTTGACCCTGCTTGCCGTCGCGCTCGCCGGCGCTGCCGCCCCCAGCCACGCCACCGACAAGACCGTGTCGGTCGCAGTCACCTCGATCGTCGAACACAAGGCCCTCGATGCCGTGCGGGATGGCGTCAAGGACGAACTGAAGTCGGCCGGCTTCGAAGCCGGCAAGAACCTGAAGTACGAGTACCAGAGCGCGCAAGGCAACAACGGTACGGCGGCGCAGATCGCCCGCAAGTACGTCGGTGAACGGCCGGACGTGATCGTCGCCATCGCCACGCCGTCGGCCCAAGCCGTGGTGGCCGCGAGCAAGGACATCCCGGTCGTCTACAGCGCGGTCACCGATCCGGTCGCCGCCAAGCTGGTCAAGGGCTGGGAGGCCTCGGGGACCAACGTCACCGGCGTGTCCGACCTCTCGCCGCTGGACAAGCATCTGGAGCTGATCAAGCGGGTCGTGCCCAACGCCAAGCGCGTCGGCGTGATCTACAGCCCGGGCGAAGCCAATTCGGTGTCGATCATCGAGGCGCTGAAGAAAGCCATGCCGGCCGCCGGCATGACGCTGGTGGAGGGCGCCGCGGCGCGCACCGTCGACGTGGCCGGTGCGGCGCAGAGCCTGATCGGCAAGGTCGACGTGATCTACGCACCCACGGACAACAACGTGATGTCGGCGTTTGAAGGCATCGTCAAGGTGGCGCAGCAGGCCAAGATTCCCGTGGTCGCGGCGGACACCGACGCGGTCAAGCGCGGCGCCGTCGCGGCACTGGGCCTCAACTACTACGACATCGGCCACCAGACCGGCAAGATCGTGGTGCGCATCCTCCAGGGCCAGGCGCCGGGGACGATCGCCTCTCAGACCAGCAGCACCTTCGAACTGCACGTCAATCCGGGTGCTGCGCTGAAGCAGGGCGTGACGCTTCCGGACGAGCTGGTCAAGTCCGCCAAGGTTGTGGTCAAGTAAGCGGGCGTCGCCAACATGTCGCTCATTGCCTCCCTCGGTGCGATCGAGATCGGGCTGATCTTCGGGCTGGTTGCCCTGGGGGTCTTCCTCTCGTTCCGCATCATCAACTTCCCCGACCTCACGGTCGACGGCAGCTTCCCGCTCGGCGGTGCAGTCGCCGCGGCGCTGATCGTGGCGGGCTGGAATCCGTTCGCCGCGACGGCGGCGGCGATCCTGGCCGGCGCGCTCTCCGGCTACCTCACCGCATGGCTGAACGTGCGGCTGCGCATCATGCAGTTGCTCGCCAGCATCCTGGTGATGATCGCGCTCTATTCGGTGAACCTGCGCGTGATGGGCAAGCCCAACATCGCGCTCATCGACGAGCCGACGGTCTTCAGCATGGTCGCGTTCGGCGGCATGCCCGACTACGTCCTCAAGCCGCTGGTGCTGCTGGTGATCGTGGTCGCGGCCAAGGTCCTGATCGATCTCTTTTTTGCATCGGAAGCCGGCTTGGCCATGCGTGCCACGGGTGGCAATCCGCGCATGGCCCGGGCGCAGGGCATCTCGACCGACCGGCAGACGGTGTGGGGCCTGGCGCTGTCCAACGGGCTGGTGGCGCTGGCCGGTGCCCTGTTCGTACAGAGCCAGGGCGGCGCCGACATCTCGATGGGCATCGGCACGATCGTCGTCGGCCTCGCGGCGGTGATCATCGGCGAGACCATCCTGCCGGCGCGCAGCCTGGTCATCACGACCCTCGCTTGCGTCCTCGGGGCGGTGCTCTACCGCTTCTTCATCGCACTCGCGCTGAACAGCGATTCCATCGGCCTGAAGGCCCAGGACCTGAACCTGGTGACCGCCGTGCTGGTCGCGTTCGCGCTGCTCGTTCCCACCTACAAGCGCAAGCTGGCCGGACTGCGGCCGGGCGCTCGCCGCATCTCAGCGGCTGCCACTGTCAAGGAGGCCAGGTAATGTTGCACGCCAAAGGCTTGGAGATCACGTTCAACCCCGGCACGCCGATCGAGAACCGGGTGCTGCGAGGGCTGGACCTGAAGATTCCGACGGGGCAGTTCGTTACGGTCATCGGTTCGAACGGCGCCGGCAAGTCGACCTTCCTGAATGCCGTCAGCGGCGACCTGATGGTCGATCGCGGCACCATCCGCATCGACGACGAAGACGTGACCCGCCGCCCGGCATGGGAGCGATCGAATCTCGTCGCCCGCGTCTTCCAGGATCCGATGGCCGGCACCTGCGAAGCACTCACGATCGAGGAAAACATGGCGCTGGCCTGGAAGCGCGGTGCGCGCCGCACCTTCGGCTTCTCGCTGACGCGCAGCCTGCGCGAACTCTTCCGCGAGAAGCTCAGCATTCTCAACCTCGGGCTCGAGAACCGGCTGGCCGACCGCATGGGATTGCTCTCCGGCGGGCAGCGCCAAGCCGTCAGCCTGTTGATGGCGTCGCTGCAACCGTCGCGCATCCTGCTGCTCGACGAGCACACGGCGGCGCTCGATCCGAAGACGGCCGCCTTCGTGCTCGAACTCACCGCCCGCATCGTCGAGGCCGGCAAGCTCACGGCCATGATGGTCACGCACAGCATGCGCCAGGCGCTCGACTACGGCACACGCACGGTGATGCTGCACGAGGGGCGCGTGATTCTGGACGTGAAGGGTGATGAGCGTGCGGGCATGGACGTGTCCGACCTTCTGCACATGTTCGAGCAGACGCGCGGCGAAAAACTCGACGACGACAAATTGCTTCTTGCCTGACACCGACTCCCAATATTTGAAAGACTGAGATGAAAGAACTGTTGAACCGTTTCGAGAACAAGGCTCCCGAGATCGTCTTCGAGTGGCACGACGCCGAGACGCCGGCCAAGGGCTGGGTTGTCATCAATTCGCTGCGCGGCGGCGCCGCGGGTGGCGGAACGCGCATGCGCCCGGGTCTGGATCGGCGGGAGGTCGAGTCGCTGGCCAAAACCATGGAAGTCAAGTTCAGCGTCTCCGGCCCAGCCATCGGCGGCGCCAAGTCGGGCATCGACTTCGACCCGGCCGACCCGCGCAAGAACGACGTGCTGCGCCGCTGGTACAAGGCCGTGACGCCCTTGCTGAAGAGCTACTACGGCACCGGCGGCGATCTGAACATCGACGAGGTGCACGAGGTGATTCCGATCACCGAGAGCTACGGTCTGTGGCATCCGCAGGAAGGCGTGGTCAACGGACATTTCGCGCCGAGCGACAGCGAGCGCATTCAGAAGGTCGGCCAGCTTCGCATGGGCGTGGCCAAGGTCGTCGAGGACCGGAGCTACTCGCCGGACATCACGCGCAAGTATGTGGTGGCCGACCTGATCACGGGCTGGGGCGTGGCTGAATCGGTATTGCACTACTACCGGCTCTACGGCGGACAGATCGCCGGCAAGCGCGTCATCGTGCAGGGCTGGGGCAACGTCGGCTCGGCCGCCGCGTACTACCTGGCGCAGGCTGGCGCGCGGGTGGTCGGCATCATCGACCGCGAAGGCGGGCTGCTGAATCCGGATGGATTCACACTCGATCAGGTTCGCCAGCTTTTCCTCGAAAAGAAGGGCAACCAGCTGTCGGCCAAGTACATGCTCCGGTTCGACGAAATCGACGAACTCATCTGGAGCGCCGGCGCCGAAGTTTTCCTGCCTTGCGCCGGTTCGCGGCTCGTGACGCAGGCGCAGGTCGATGCGCTCGTCAAGGGCGGACTCGAAGTCGTGGCCAGCGGCGCCAATGTGCCGTTTGCGGATCGCGAGATCTTCTACGGGCCGATCTACGAGAAGGCGGATTCGCAAGTCGCCGTCATCCCGGACTTCATCGCCAATTGCGGCATGGCGCGCGCCTTCGCGTTCCTGATGCAGGATGACGCCGAGATTTCCGACGCGGCCATCTTCAGCGATGTCTCGCGCACGGTGGCCGCCGCGTTGGAGCGATGCCATGCGGGGTCCAGCGCGCGAACCGGCATTGCGCGCACGGCGTTCGAGAATGCGCTGACCGAGCTTGTCTGATGGCGCTGGCGGGCTAGCGCTTCTTCGAACCGAAGATGCCGCCGAGCACGCCTCGCAGGATTTCCCTGCCGACCGTGGTGCCCATCGTGCGGACCGCCGACTTGGCCATCGTCTGCGCCAGTCCGTCGCGCTTGCCGCCGCGCGGACCGGTGGAACCGAAGAGGATCTCGTTGAGGCTGCCCATCACGCCGCCGGATTCCTGCGGCGCGGCCGTGCCCGTTCCTGCCTTTCCGGTGACGACGGGCGCATCGGGCGCCGTTTCGGCCCGGCCCTTGAGCTTTTCGTAGGCCGATTCGCGGTCCACCGCCTTCTCGTACACACCGGCGACCAGCGAATTCGCGATCAGCGCCTGCCGCTGGGCCGGCGTGATCGGGCCGATCTGGCTGCCGGGCGGGAGCACGAACACTCTTTCAGTGATGGACGGGCGCCCCTTCTCGTCGAGAAAGCTCACCAGGGCCTCGCCGACCGCGAGTTCCGTGATCGCCGCCTCGATATCCAGCCCCGGCTTTTGCCGCATGGTGGTCGCCGTGGCCTTGACAGCCTTCTGGTCGCGCGGCGTGAAGGCCCGCAACGCATGTTGCACCCTGTTGCCAAGCTGGGCGAGCACCGAATCCGGGATGTCCAGGGGGTTTTGCGTCACGAAAAACACGCCTACGCCCTTGGAGCGCACCAGCCGCACCACCAGCTCGATGCGCTCGACCAGCGCCTTGGGCGCCTCGTTGAAGAGCAAATGCGCCTCGTCGAAAAAGAACACGAGCTTCGGCTGCTCGGGATCACCGATTTCGGGCAGGTGCTCGAACAGTTCCGACAGCAGCCACAGCAGGAAGGTCGCGTAGAGACGTGGCGAGTTCATGAGCTTGTCGGCCGTGAGGATGTTGATGACACCCTTGCCGCCTTCCGTCTGCATGAAGTCGGCGATGTTGAGCATCGGCTCGCCGAAGAACCTGTCGCCGCCCTGGGCCTCGATCTGGAGCAGGCCGCGCTGGATGGCGCCCACGCTGGCGGCGCTGACGTTGCCGTACTCGGTCGTGAACTGGCTGGCGTTCTCGCCGACGTGCTGCAGCATCGCGCGCAAGTCCTTGAGGTCCAGCAGCAGGAGGCCGTTGTCGTCCGCGATCTTGAACACGAGGTTCAGCACGCCGGACTGCGTTTCGTTCAGGTTGAGCATGCGGCCCAGCAGCAGCGGGCCCATGTCGGAGACCGTGGCGCGCACGGGGTGGCCCTGTTCGCCGAACACGTCCCACAGCGTGACGGGGCAGGCGACGGGCTCGGGCTGGTCGAGGCCGCGGTCCTTCAGCGTGGCGGCCATCTTGGTACCGATGTTCCCTTTCTGGCTGACGCCGGTCAGGTCACCCTTGACGTCCGCCATGAACACCGGCACGCCGATGTTCGAGAGCTTTTCAGCGATGGTCTGGAGCGTGACGGTCTTGCCGGTACCGGTCGCGCCGGTGATCAGGCCGTGGCGGTTGGCGAGGCCTGGCAGCAGACTGCATTCGAAAGTGTCGTGACGGGCGATCAGAAGAGGGTCGGCCATGGGGGGTTTCCGTTCGTTGGCAGGGGAGCCAGTCTAGCGAAGCCCGCCTTCTATAATTCCGACCCCATGCGATAGTTCACCTACGTTCCCGGAGTTTCCTCTTGTCATTGACAGCCCATTCCCCCATTCCCGCCGCTGGCGACGCGACCGAACAGTCACCCCTCGAGAATGAATTGGCCGTGCTCCTCGTCGAGTCGCTCAACCTGGAGGTTGCGCCGTCCGAGATCGTGCCGACCGCGCCTCTCTATGGCGAAGGGCTCGGACTCGATTCGATCGACATCCTGGAAGTGGCTCTCGAAGTCTCCCGCAAGTACGGGTTCCAGTTGCGCTCGGACGACGAGCGCAACCAGCAGATCTTCTCGTCGCTGCGCAGTCTTGCGGCGCACGTCGCGCAGCATCGCGGCGCTTCCTGATCCATGTCCCGATGGCGCATGGCGCTCCTGCTGCTTGCGGGAGTGGCCTATGCCTGTGTTTCCCACTGGATGATGCTCTACCACCCGGCGGAGCCGTGGGCCTTGGCAGTGCTGCTGGGGCCCTTGTGGCTGACCGCGCTGGGCGTCGCCGGCAGCCGTTTCGGCAGTTGGGGCCTGGCGTTCGCCGGGGTGGCGGGGGTGCTGCTGTTTGCGCTCGTGCTGCATGGCGAGGCGGGCGATCCGAACAGGCTCTATGTGTTCCAGCACGTGGGCATCAACGTCTTGCTGTGCGCCTGGTTCGGCGGCTCGCTGCGCGGCGGGCGGCTGTCTCTCATCGGCCAGTTCGCCGAGCGCGTGCATCCGCTGTCGCCGGCCATGCGTACCTACACCTCGCAAGTCACGCTCGTTTGGACGCTTTACTTCGCCTCGATGGCCGTGGCCTCGGTGGTGGTGTATGCGAGCTTCTCGTTCGCCGCCTGGTCGGTGCTGGCCAACCTGCTGACGCCGGCAATGATCGGCCTGCTTTTCGTCGGCGAGTACCTGGTGCGCTATCGGCTGCATCCTGAATTCGAGCGCACCCGTCTGATCGATGCAGTGCGGGCCTTCTACGGCGCGCCGGTCGATCGCACCGCGCGGCATTGAACCGGACACCTCGGTGAGTTCCAAATCATCCCTGCCTCTGCTCGCCGAACGCGACCTGGACCGGCCCCTGGCCTGGCGCGCCGGCGTGCCGGTGAGCGGGCGCCAATTCCTTGCCGACGTCGCGCAGTTTGCGCCTGAATTGCATGCCGGCGGCCCGGTCGTCAACCTTTGCGTCGACCGCTATGCCTTTGCCGTGAGCCTTGCCGCCGCGCTGGTGCGTGGCGAGACGAGCCTGCTGCCACCTGACGCGCGACCCGACACCCTGGCCCGGCTGCACGAAATCGGCGACCCGGCCTTCGCGGTCACCGATGACGTGCACGTCGAGACGCCCGGCCTGCCGCGCGTGCTGGTCGAAACCCGCCGCGCTGCCGCCGGGGCATCCGACGCCGCCGTGCCGAGGATCGATCGCGACATGCATGCCGTGAGCCTGCTGACCTCCGGCTCGACCGGCGCGCCGCAGCCGCATGCCAAGACCTGGGGAACGCTGGTGGGCGACGTCGCGGCGGCCGTCGGTCGGCTGTCCAGCCTGCTCGGGCGTCCATCGCTCGCCGGGCTGACGCTGGTGGCGACGGTGCCGGTGCAGCACAGCTATGGACTGGAGTCCTCCGCCTTGCTGGCAATGCTGGGCGGGGCCGCATTCGACAGCGGCCGGCCGTTTTTCCCTGCCGACGTCGTGCAGTCGCTCGCGTCCGTGCCGCAACCGCGTGCGCTGGTGACGACGCCGTTCCACTTGAAGACGCTCCTGCTGTCCGGCATCGAGTTGCCGCCCGTGGACCTGATCCTCTCGGCGACTGCGCCGCTTTCGCCGCAACTGGCGGCCCAGGCCGAGCAGGCCATGGGCGGGGCGTTGATCGAGATCTACGGCAGCACCGAATCCGGCCAGGTCGCGACCCGCCGCCCGACGCAAAGCGAAGTCTGGGAGACCTTCGGTGAGATTCGCGTGCATGCGGAACACGACGATTCCGGCACCGAGCGCTTCGTCTTCGAAGGCGACTTCATCCCCGAGCCCACGCCGATGGCCGACGTGCTGGAACTGGTCGACGATCGCTCCTTCCGCCTGCTGGGCCGCGCCAACGACCTGATCCACGTGGCGGGCCGGCGCAGTTCGTTGGGCTATCTCAATCACCACCTCAACAGCATTCCCGGCATCGAAGACGGCGCCTTCTGGCTGCCGGACGACGTCGTCGACGGCGTAGTGCGCCCGGTGGCCTTCGTCGTGGCGCCGACGCTCGACGCGCACGCCATCATCGCGGCGCTGCGTGAGCGGCTGGAAGCGGTCTTCGTGCCGCGCCGCGTGGTGCACGTGGCTGCGTTTCCGCGCGAAGGCACGGGCAAGCTCACCGCGCGCTCGCTGCGCGAATTCGCGCTCGCGCATCTGGCCTCGGACAGCACGCCGGTGCAACTCACGCGCGAAGTGCCGGTGGACCATCCCGCTTTCGCCGGTCATTTTCCGGGCGAGCCGCTGATGCCCGGTGCGCTGCTGGTGTCCGAAGTGCTCGAAGCCGTGCGCAGCGTTCCCGCGCTCGCCGCGCGCATCGGCACGCAGCCGACGCTGGCCGCGGCCAAGTTCCTGGCGCCGGTGCGGCCGGGCAGCACGCTCCGGATCGATCTCGTCCCCGAAACCGGCACATCGCGGGGATTGCGCTTCGAAGTGCGTTGCGGCGACGTGATCGCCGTGAGCGGGCGCTGGACACCCGGCGTCGGCGCGCAGCCATGAATGCCGACCGCGGGCCCGAAGCCGGCGACGTGAAGTCGCGCCAGGCCGAGTGGTCGCGCGCGCCGGAGCGCAGCAACTTGCTTGCGTTGCGCGTGATCTGCTGGATCGCCATCCAATGCGGCCGGCCGCTGACGCGCCTCATCCTTCACCCGATCGCGCTCTACTTCCTGCTGTTCTCTCCCACGCCCCGGCGACACATCAAGCGGTATCTGTTCCGGGTCATCGGGCCGAAAGCCGGGTGGGGCGATGGCTACCGTCTGCTGCATGCCTTCGCCTCGACGGTTCTGGACCGCCTCTACTTCCTGCGCGGGCGCCTGGACCTGTTCGACATCCGTGTCTACGGCAACGAGCCGGTCGAAGCCGAGACCGATGCGGGGAGGGGCGCCTTCATGCTCGGCGCGCATGTCGGCAGCTTCGAAGCCGTGGGCGCGGCCACGAATCGCAGCCCCACGCCCGAACGCCTGCGCCCCGCGATGCTGATGTACCCGGACAACGCTCAGCAGATCAACGCGGTGCTCGATGCCATCAGCCTGCCCGGTTTGCGGCCGCACATCATCGCGTTGGGCCGTCCGCATTCCATGCTTGACTTGCGCGACTGGCTCGACTCGGGCGGCCTGGCGGGCTTGCTGGCCGACCGCACCCTGGCGGGGCCGGAAGAAGCGGGGCAGCAACGCGGGAGCACCATCGAGTTGTCCTTTCTGGGCAAGCCGGCGCTCTTCAACGACGGCCCGTTTCGGTTGGCGGCCTTGTTGCGCCGCAAGGTGTTCTTCATGGCGGGGCTCTATGCGGGCGGCGCCCGCTACGATGTGCTGTTCGAGCCGCTCGCCGATTTCAGCGAAAGGGTGACCGATCCGGTCGAGCGGGAGCGGCGTATTCGTGCCGCGCTCGAAAGCTACGTGGCTCGGCTCGAGGAACTGTGTCGCGCCTATCCGTACAACTGGTTCAATTTCCATGATTTCTGGCTCGAAGATTCGGTTTGACCGCTGGTGCAGGGCCTTCTTGACGGTGCTGGCCCTGTCGGCATCGTCCGCCTGGGCCTTCGACCTGCCCGAACTGATGGGTCTGCTGGCACAGCAGAAGAGCGGCGAGGCGCGATTCACCGAGCAGCGCTTCGTGCGCGGGCTGGAGGGGCCGCTCGAGGCCAGCGGCGTGCTCAGCTTCACCGCGCCCGACAAACTCGTGCGGCGCACGCTCGCGCCGCGCCCCGAAACCATGAGCGTCGAAGGAAACACGCTGACCCTGTCTCGCGGCAGTCGTACCCGCACGCTGCAACTGGATAGCATGCCGGAACTGCTCGGCATGGTCGAAGCCATGCGCGGCACCTTGAGTGGCAATTCGCAAGGCTTGCAGCGCTACTTCCGCAGCACGCTTTCGGGTTCCAGCAATAGCTGGACGCTCGACCTGCAGCCGGTCGACGAGCGCCTCGCGGCCCAGGTGCGCACCATGCGCCTGAGCGGGCGAGGCGGCGAGGTGCTCGGCATCGAGATGGAGTTCATCGGCGGTGACCGCTCGGTGATGAACATCACGCCCGAACGCGGCACCGGTGGCCCCGCACGCACGCCCGCGCGTTCCGCGCCGTGACATCCACTGCTCCGGCACTCGACCGCCGGCGCGCCGCGCTGGCGCTGGGAATCTGGCTGGCACTGCTGCTCGCCGGCATCGTGCTGATCGCACGCACGCATTTCAGCGCGGACCTCTCGGCCTTCCTGCCGGCCAGCCCGGATGCGCAGCAGCGCGTGTTGATTGAGCAGTTGCAGAGCGGCATCGCGTCGCGCACCATCTTCATCGGTATCGAGGGCGGCAAGGATGCGGCGCAGCGCGCTTCTTTTTCGCGCGCCGTGGCGTCGGCGATGCGCGAGAGCAAGCTGTTCGATCAGGTCCAGAACGGCGACACGAGCGAGTGGAAGGAGACAGGCACGTGGGTGTTCGATCATCGCTACCAGTTGTCGCCGGCCGTGACGCCAGAGCGCTTCACCACGGAGGGGCTGCGCGACGCGATCGTCGACAGCCTGTCGATGCTCGGCACACCCGCCGGCAACGCGCTCAAACCGCTGCTGGAGCGTGATCCGACAGGGGAGACGCAGCGCATCGCAGAAGGCCTGATCCCTGCGACCTCGCCGCGCAGCGAGGAGGGCGTCTGGGTGTCGCGCTCGGCGCCGCGCGCGCTGATCCTGGCCACGACGCACGCGCCCGGCAGCGACCTCGATGCCATCGCCAAGGCGATCGCGCGCGTGCAGGGTGCCTTCGACGCCGCCACGCGCGATCTGGCTGGCGCCGGCCCGCAATTGCAGATGACCGGTGCGCCCGTCTTCTCGGTGCAGAGCCGCGACCAGATCAAGAGCGAGGCGATCCATCTCGCCGTCGTCGGCGGGATCGTCATGGGCACGCTGCTATTGCTCGCCTTCGCATCGCCGCGTGCGCTGGTGATTGCGCTTCTGCCGGTTGCCACCGGCGTGGTTGCGGGAACCGCGACGGTGAGCCTGGTGTTCGGCGGGGTGCACGGGCTGACCATGGGATTCGGCAGCACCTTGATCGGCGAAACCGTCGACTACGCGATCTATTACCTGATCCAGGCGCGCGGCGCCGCCGTTCCGGGCACCGGATGGCAGCGCTGGCGCGACATTCACTGGCCCACGGTGAGGCTGGGTTTGCTCACGTCGGTCTGCGGTTTCGCTGCGCTGGTGTTTTCGGGTTTTCCGGGGCTGGCCCAGCTCGGCGTGTTCTCGCTCGCAGGGCTGATCGCCGCAGCGCTCGTCGCGCGCTACGTACTGCCCGCTCTGGCGCCGGACGGAGCGACCGGCATGGGCATGCGGCGGCAGATGGCACAGGTCGCCGGCATCCTGGTACGCGGGCTGCCGCGTCTGCGCTACGTCTTCGTGGGGCTCGGCGTCGCGGCCCTGGCGCTGGTTCTGTGGCAGGGCGGTCACCTCTGGAGAGCCGATCTCGGCGCGATGAGCCCGGTCCCCAAGGCTGCGCAGCAACTCGATGCCGAACTGCGCGAGGACGTCGGAGCCAGCGATGGCGGCACGCTGGTCGTGGTTCACGGCGCGGACGTGCAATCGGTCCTGCGCAGCACCGAAGCCGCAGGCGCGCGTCTCGAAGCGCTGGTGGACAAGGGCGATCTGGCGGGATTCGAATCCGTCACCCGCGTGCTGCCCAGCGAGGCGGCGCAAGCGGCGCGCCTTGCGAGCCTGCCCGATGCGGAGACTCTGCGTACCCGGCTTGCCGAAGCGACCCGGGGGCTGCCGTTGCCTGCGACGCGCCTCGAACCCTTCATCGCCGGCGTGCAGGCCGCCAAGGGGCAGCCGATGATCCAGCGCACCGATTTGCAGGGCGGCCCGCTCGACGCCGTGGTCAGTGCACTGATGTTCGAGCGCCAGGCGGGGGGATGGTCGACGCTGATCTCGCTGCATCCGGGCGCCAGCTTCGACGCAGGGCGCCTTGCCGCGGCGCTCCACGGTCTTCCCGATGTGCAGGTCGTCAATGTGGGGCAGGAACTTTCCAGCCTCTACAAACGCTACTTGCACGAAGCCTTCGTTCAGGTCCTGGTGGGCGCGCTGGCGGTGGTTGTACTTCTTGCCATCTACTTGCGTTCCGGCCGGCGGCTGCTGGCCGTGTGCCAGCCGTTGGTGGTGGCGGTCGTGCTCACGCTTGGCGGCATGGCGGCGCTCCAAGTGCCGCTGGGCATCCTGCACCTGGTCGGGCTGCTGCTGATCGTTGCCGTGGGATCGAACTACGCGCTCTTCTTCGATCAGTTGCGCGAAACCGGGCGCGCCGATGAGGACACGCTGGCTTCGTTGATGCTGGCGAATCTGACCACCGTCGTCTCCTTTGGATTGATCGCGATCTCCAACATCCCGGCGCTGTCGTCGATCGGCCGCGTGGTTGCGCCCGGCGCCTTGCTGGCACTGCTGCTGTCGGCCGCTTTCGCGCGCGCCGTGTCGCCCATGGCCTCGAACCGCCGCTGATGGGAAAATCCACCACGCCCCGCGCTACGCTCCCTTCCCCCATGCAGCAATTCGCTCCCGTCCCTGCCTCTCCTTCATGGCCTTGGCCGCCGATCATTCGCGCCAGCGTCGGCTGGCATCTGCTCGCCGGCGGCGCGGCCATGCTCGTGCCCGGCGCAGCGCCCTGGGCCATCGGCGGGATCGTGCTGAATCACGCGCTGATCACCGCCGCGGGCCTGACGCCGCGCAGCAGCCTTCTGGGGCCCAACGTGACGCGGCTGCCGCAGGCAGCAGTGGCACGGCGCGAAATCGCGATCACCATCGACGACGGCCCGGACCCGGAGGTCACGCCGCAAGTGCTGGACCTGCTCGATGCGCACGGCCAGCGCGCAACCTTCTTCTGTATCGCGGAGCGAGTGCTCGAATACCCGGCGCTGGCCCGCGAGATCGTGGCGCGCGGCCACAGCGTGCAGAACCACACGGTGCGGCATCGCCACAACTTTTCATTTCTCGGCCCGCGCGGCTTCGCGGCAGAGATCTCGCGCGCGCAGCAGGTGCTGCAGGAAGTCACCGGCCACCGCGCGACATGCTTCCGCGCACCCGCGGGCTTGCGCAACCCATTCCTGGGGCCGGTGCTGCATCGGCTGGGGCTGTCGCTGGTGAGCTGGACACGCCGCGGCTTCGACACACGCGAAGGCAATGCTGGCACCGTGCTCGCGCGCCTGACCGACGAGCTGCAGGCTGGCGACATCCTGCTGCTGCACGATGGCAATGCCGCGCGCACGGATGCCGGGCGCGCCGTGGTGCTGGACGTGCTGCCGCCGCTGCTGGCGCGTATCCGTGCCGACGGCCTGCGAACCGTGACCTTGCCGGAAGCCTTCGCGGCATGAGTGCCCAGGTCTCGACGGACGCCGCGTGGCGTCGATTGCATGAGCGCGCGACTGCGCCGTACAAGAAGGCCGGCAAGTTCGCCTGGCATTTCGCGCGCGGCAAGCTGGGACGCGATCCGGTTTTTCGCGGACTCGTCGAACGCGGCCTGATTGGCGAGCGCCGCGGCCGGGTCGTGGACATCGGCTGCGGGCAGGGCTTGTTCGTGAGTCTCTTGTCCGCCATGAGCGCCATGCAGGCTCAAGCGGGCGAATGGCCCTCGAACTGGCCGGCCACGCCGCCGACGGTCCGGTACATGGGCATCGAACTCATGCCGAAGGATATTGCGCGGGCCGAGGCGTCGGTGGGGCATCTGCAGCCCGAGCCGCGATTCGTCTGCGCAGACATGTGCTCGGCCGGACTTCCGCCCAGCGACCTTGTCGTGATCCTCGACGTGCTCCACTACGTCGACCTGGACGCGCAGGAGGGCGTGCTGCGCCGCGTGCGCCATGCGCTGCAGCCCGGTGGTCGATTGCTCCTGCGCATCGGCGATGCGGACAGCCGCCGCGGCTTCGCGATCAGCCAGTGGGTCGACCGCACCGTGACCCGCATTCGCGGGCATCGCGTGTCGCCGACCTGGGGTCGCCCGCTCAAGGATTGGATGGCGCTGCTGGAGCGCCTGGGTTTCTCGGTGCAGAGCATTCCGATGAGCGAAGGCACGCCCTTCGCCAACGTGCTGCTGGTGGCCGATCTGAAGGATATTGAATGACCGCGCCACAGACGCTCGATCAGGCCGGCATCGCCCGGCGCATTCCGCACAGCGGCACGATGTGCCTGCTGGAGCGGCTGGAATCGTGGGACACGAATGCCATTCACTGCACGACCGGTACGCATTCGCATGCGGACAACCCCCTGCGCACTGCGAGTGGATTGCTCTCGCCGAACTTGATCGAGTACGCCGCGCAGGCCATGGCGTTGCATGGCGGATTGCTCGCCGCTGAGGGCAGTGAGCCCTCGGCGGGCTTTCTGGCGAGTGCACGCAATGTTCGTCTTGCGGTCGAACGCATTGACGACATCGCCGGCGCGCTGCACGTGCACGCCCAGCGGATCTCCGGCGATGTCAGCCAGATCCTTTACGAATTCGCGGTGAAGGACGCGCACGGTCGGCCGCTCGCCGAAGGCCGCGCGGTGGTCGTCCTGAACACGCCGCTTGCCTTGGAAACATCCTCATGAGTCTCACCGGAAAACGTGCACTGATCACCGGCGCCAGCGGCGCACTCGGCGCGGCCATCGCGCAACGCCTCGCGCGCGATGGCGCCACGGTGCTGCTCCACGCCAATTCCCGTCCGGAATCCGTCGAGCAGTTGGCCGCGACGATCAGCGCTGCGGGCGGCAAGGCCGAGTGCGTGGTGTTCGACCTGCGCAGCGACGAAGCCTCGCGCATCGCCTGCGAACACATGCTCGAAGGCGGCCCGGTGCAGGTCATCGTGAACAACGCCGGCGTGCACGACGACGCGGTGCTTCCGGGCATGCGGCCGGAGCAGTGGCACAAGGTCATCGACGTCTCTCTCAACGGCTTCTTCCGTGTGACGCAGCCGCTGCTTTTGCCGATGCTGCGCACGCGCTGGGGACGAATTCTCAATATCTCTTCGGTGGCATCGTTGACGGGCAATCGGGGGCAGGTCAACTACGCCGCGGCCAAGGGGGCGCTCAACAGTGCGACCAAGGCGCTGTCGCTCGAAGTGGCGGCGCGCGGCGTGACTGTCAATGCCATCGCGCCGGGCATCATCGCTTCGCCGATGGCGGATGGGGTGTTCGACGTGGCGATGATCAATCAGATGGTGCCGGTCAAGCGTGCCGGCAGGCCGGAAGAGGTTGCGGCTCTTGCTGGTTTTCTGGCCAGCGATGAAGCGGCCTATATCACCGGGCAGGTGATCTCGATCAACGGCGGAATGATCTAGTCCTATTCGTCGAATTCGCCGGTTGAATTCGATTTGCAGTCAGGTAAGCCGAGAAGCCACGACTCGAATTGCTTGACAGAACGGCTCGGAAATTTTGTGTTATATTTCATACACAAAGTAATACTTTATAATTAGTATTTGTTTCGAGACTCAGATCGGATTTGTAACAGAGTGGTATTTTTTCATGCCCGGCCCGAATCTGGTCAGCTTCAATGCGTTGTCATTGAGTCAATCCATGCTCGGTGCCTCGCCGTAAATGTCGCTAAAACCATCAAAAATCGTCTATCTTGTTGATATTTGATCGGTAGTGAGTGGATCGGCCGGCTCGCTTGAGCGATCGCGTCTCCGAGGTTTGCCTGACTGGTCCCTGTTAGACTCACGTTCGGAAACAGTTGTATTCGAAAAAAGAACTCTCGTTGCCGCGTGCAGCGTCGGATTCAACTGGACACACTTCGGTCGTGTCGCTCTCCAAATCCCCCAAAACCTGCAGCGTACCTACCTCGAAATCTCAAATGAAAAGAATCATGACATTGGATGGAGCTAAATTCTTCGCATGCGCCGTTGCGCTGGCATCTCTCGCCGCCTGCGGTGGTGGTGGCGGCGGTGGTGGGGGCTTTTTGCCGAGCGGCGGCGGTAACGGCGCCGGCACCGCTATTCAGGTCACGGGTACGGGCGCCAAGGGTGCGGCCCTTGTCGGCGCGACGGTCGCCTTGACCTGCGCCAACGGCGCCACGCTCGCCGGTACGACCAACGGAAACGGTGCCTACACCACCAATCAGGTTGCGCTCACCTATCCCTGCATCGGCACCGCGAAGTCCGGCGCCATCAGCTATCGCAGCGTTCTTTTCTCGGGCTCGGTGGTCAACTTCACGCCGCTGACCGACACGATGACCGAAATCGTGCTTGCAGCGTCGATCAGCGGCGGCGCCTCCCTGAGCATGGAGCAGTTTATTTCCAAGATCGCAGCCGATGCGGCCTTCGCCACCAACGTGACTTCTGCCAGCACTGTGGCCAGCTATCGTGCCGCCACGCTCGACGTCGTCAAGGCACAACTCGTCGCGTCTGGCAAGAGCGAAGCAGAAGCAGACGCGATCCTGAGCGCCGCGCGTTCGCAGGGCTTCGATTCGACCACCTTCACGGTCGGCTCCGAGCTGGACAAGGTCCTCGACAACACCGCTTCGGTGATGCAAGAGGCCGATGGATCGGTCAAGGCCGGCGTGCTCGCCGCCGCCGAGGCCAAGGGCGATGCACTGCCTGTTCCGGGCAGCGGCGCAACCGGCGGCACCGGCGCTACGGGCGGCTGACACACAGCGCTCCTGGTGAGCCTCACCAACCGAAGGGCAGCGAAGGCTGCCCTTCGGTTCGTTTGGCCACGCTCTACGTAACTTAAAGTTTCTTGATTCGATGGGACGCGTTCACAGAGTAGGCGCAGGCATGGCCCTGCTGGCCCTGGCGACGCAGTCTGCTCTCGCGCAGCAAGAGGCTGTGCTCAATTCGGCGGGCTACTCGGGCTTGTCCGTCACGCCGACTGCGCGCCTCATGCGATGGGGCACGACGGCACTGGCCTACGACAACCAGGTGCCGGGCGCCCCTGCCAACAGCCGCTACGGCACGAGCGGCCACAACTTCGTGGCGGGTTTCGGGCTCCTGCCGAACCTCGAAGTCTCCGGCCGCATAGCCGCCAGCACGCTGAACACCCATTGCTACACCGAGCCTTGTGGCGTGCGCGATCTGTCCTTCAACTTCAAGGCCGGACTTCCTCTCGATCGCGCCGGCCGCTGGTACGCCGCTGTCGGTGCGACCGACCTGGGCGGCGCGGCCACCTATTTCCGGTCCGCCTATGGCGTGCTGACGTACAGCCCTGATCGCCAACTCGACCTGAGCCTGGGCTATGCCCGGCGTGAGAACGACCGCTTCAATCGGGCGTCCGCACCTCCGATCGATGGTCCATTCGCTAGCGCGGTGTACCGGCCCTTGCCATGGCTGCAAGGCCATGTGGAATACGTCGACGGCAGCGCGTGGGCCGGTGCGCGAGTGTTCGCGCCTTCCGAATGGCTCCCGGCCGGGTGGTCCGCCCATGTGGGCGCCAACGTGAGATTGACGGGTGACGGGCACACGGCACGCAATTGGTGGAGCGTCGGCCTGACGGTGCCGCTCTACAAGGTGCCGACACAGCGGCCATCCGGTCCGGCACCGATGTCCGAAGCCCTCCCCGGGGCCATGGTCGGGCCCGCGCCGCGGAAGGCCCCCACAACCGAATTCTCGACCGCGGGATTGCCCGCGTCTGCGCCCTTGCGGCCCATCGCTGCACCCCTCGAAGATCCCACGCCCGTCGCGCCGCCGAACATCGTGACCGAGAGTGCCGCGGCACCGGCGGAGCAGACCGACCGAATCAGCGACGCGCAACTGCGCGTACTCGCCAAGGCGCTGGGCGCCAAGGGCTTCGAAGACATCGCAGTCGGCCGCTTGCCCGACGGCGCCGTCGCCATTCAAGTCAACAACGCCACCTACAACGTCAACAGCGTCGACGGCCTCGGCGTCGCGCTGGGCGTGATCGCGCGCCAGCTGGCGGATGTCCGTGTCGGCTACCGCCTGGTGCTGACCCAGCGACAAATTGCCATCGTCGGCGCGCGCGGCCGCACAGACTGCCTCGCGCAGTGGGTTGCGATGGAGACGCCCGCATGCACGGCAGCGCGGCTCTACACGCCCGGCACCACGGCACTCGATGCCACGCTCGATGAGGCCGCCTGGGTGGTCCAGGGCGCCGCTCCGAGCTGGACCACCACGCGACTGATGCTGCAGCCCGTCGTGCGCAGCACGCTCGCTACCGAATACGGCGTGTTCGACTACTCGGTGGGCGTTCGCGCCACCGTGCAGCAGCCCTTGTGGAAGGGAGGCTATGCAGAGGTCAGTCACGTTGCGCCGGTTGCCGAATCGCAGGACTTCCGCGACGGCGAGGTGTTCGGCGCAAGCCGCATCGTCAACGCGACCGACCGCGTGCTCCTGCATCAGTTCGCACGCGTTCCGGTCGAACGCCTGTTTGGGCAGGCCGATAGCGAGACGGCCGCGCGCTGGGGCCTCAACGCCTTCACCGCGCACGTTGCGGCAGGCCGCTTCGACAGCAACTACCGGGGGGCCTTCGGCGAATTGCGCTGGGAGCCGGGCGACGGCCGGAACCGGTTCAGTGTGGAAGGAGGGCGCTTCGAGCGCACGACCGACTACGACCGCTTCCTTCCGATCCATTCGCGCTCGCTGCTGGCGAACTACCGCTATGCCTACACGCCGACGCACACCTACTTCGAAGCGACGGCGGGGCAGTTTCTGTACAACGACCGAGGCGTCAGGCTCGGCGTCAAGCAGTGGTTTCACGACGTCGCTGTGACGCTCTACGTGCGGCGAACCAAGTTCGACTGGGAGCGCCAGGCGCGCTCCTTCGCCGGCATCGAACTCTCGATCCCGCTCACGCCGCGCAAGGACATGAATCCCACGCATCACATCCAGGTGACCGGCTCGCCGCGCTGGTCGTACGGCGTCGAGACCGTGATCCAGGACAGCAGCAACTACATCACCACCAACCAAGGTGTGTCGTCGACCGCATCCGCGCTGGACCGCACCTTCAATTCGGACCGCGCGGGCCTGGTCTATTTCGAAGACAACATGCGCCGCGTTCGCAGTGCCGCGCGCCAATAGGCCGCTACAGAAATCATGGATACCTCGAGTCATCTCACTTCCCTTTCTTCCCTGCTGCGCTCGCTGCTTCCGATTGCCCGGTGGCCGGCGCTGGCGTCTGTTGTTGCGCTGGTTGCCGGCTGCGCCTTTGCGCCCGGCATGAGCTTCGACGAGACGGCGCCGGACGACGATGCACGCACGTCGGCAACGGCGATGGATGCCGTTGCAGATCCGGCCCCGGCGGGCGCATTGCAGAAGATCACGCCTGAGTTGATTCGCCGTCAGCGCGCCGCGCAGGCGACCGACGTCGGAGAGGATGTCAAGCGTCTGTACGGGGTGGCCAAGCCCTATCGCATCGGCTCTGGTGACATCCTCAACATCGTGGTGTGGGACCACCCGGATCTCGTGCTGGCGCCGGCGGGATCGCTCACGACCGACGCCACCAGCGGCTCGCCCGTGAGCAACGGCTACAACGTCAGCGCGGATGGCCTGATCCAGTTCCCCTATGTCGGTCCCTTCAAGGTCGGCGGGCTCACCGAGTACGAAGTGCGTGAGCGCTTGGCCAAGGCCCTCGCGAAGTTCTTCGAAGCGCCGAAGCTCACGGTGCGAATCCAGTCGTACCGCAATGGCCGCGTGTACGTCGATGGCGCAGTGCGGACGCCCGGCCTGCAGGCGGTCAACGACATTCCGATGACGTTGCCCGAGGCCATCAACCGCGCGGGTGGCTTTGCCACGGACGCCGACCGTTCGATGGTTTCCATTTCGCGTGATGGCGTGACCTCCGTCGTCAACATGCAGCAGCTCACGACGCTCGGCGTCAACCCCGCGAACATCTTGTTGGGCGCCGGCGATCTCGTGCGCGTCTACAGCCGCGACGATGCCAAGGTGTACGTCCTGGGTGAGGTGACACGGCCCATGGCGCAACCTCTGCGCAACGGCCGTCTCACGCTCAATGAAGCCCTCGGCGAGGCCGGCGGCGTGAGCACCACCACCGGCGAGCCGCGGCAGATCTACGTGGTGCGCTCGAGCGCCGACGGCACCCCCGAGATCTACCACCTCGATGCCAAGTCGCCCGTGGCGTACGCGATGGCCGAAGGCTTCGAGCTCAAGCCGCGCGACGTCGTGTACGTGGACCCCGCCGCACTGGTGCGCTGGAACCGCGTCATCAGCATGATCCTGCCGAGCGCGCAGGTCATGAACGTCGGCAACACGATGTACAAGTGATGCAGAACATCCTGGTCGTGTGCATCGGCAACATCTGCCGCAGCCCCATCGGCGAAGCCTTGCTGGCTCGCGAATTTCCGCAGATGAAGGTCTGGTCCGCGGGACTGGGCGCACTGGTGGGCGACCCCGCCGATCCGCTGTCGATTGAAGTGGCAGCGGCCCAAGGGCTCGACCTCTCGGCCCACCGCGCCCAGCAGATCACGAACTGGATGTGCCAGGCCGCCGATCTGATCCTGGTGATGGAGCAGGGCCACAAGACCGAACTCGAGCAGCGGTTTCCGCTGGTGCGCGGCAAGGTGTTCCGCCTGGGCGAACTCGACAAGTTCGACATCGCCGACCCCCACCGCCAGCCCAAGGCTGCATTCGAAGCGGCCTATGCCGATATCTCCCGTGGCGTCAGCGCCTGGGTGCCGCGCATCCGGCAGCTGAGCTGAGTCGCGCATCGAACCCATCACCGTCTTTCCAAGCTTTCCGCGAATGAATCCCCCACAGCCTATTCCGCCCGGCATGCAACGCCAAGCCGGCGCCGGAGACGAAATCAACCTGCTCGAACTGCTCGATGTGGTGCTAGACAACCGATGGCTCATTGCCTCGGTCATGGTCTTTGCGACCTTGGTCGGGCTGGCCTATGCGCTGATCAGCACGCCCATCTACCAAGCCAACACGATGGTGCAGGTGGAGGACAGCAAGGGAGATATGGCGGGCAGCATGCTGGGCCAAGCTGCTGGTCTCTTCGATATCCGCTCGCCGGCATCGGCCGAAATGCAGATCCTCCGCTCGCGCCTGGTCGTGGGTCAGGCGGTGCAGAACCTGCACCTCGACGTGGACGTCACTCCGAAGTACCTGCCGGTGCTAGGCCGGTGGCTCGCGAAGCGTGCGAAGGAGCCGTCGAGTCCGGGCTTTCTCGGCTTGGGTGGTTTCGTGAGCGGCAACGAATCGTTGACGGTCGCGGCATTCGAAGTGCCTGAGGCACTGGAAGGCAGGCGCTTTCGCGTACGCCTTGTCGACCAGGGTTACGAACTGCTGTCACCCGACAGCGATCTCGTAGGTCTGGGACGCTTCGGCCAACCCCTGGCCTATGCGGTGGACGGCGAGAAGGGGAGCCTTCTGGTCGTCGAAGCGGTGGGCAAGCCGGGTGCGGAGTTCTACGTGACCCGTTTCCTGCCGCTGACTGTGACGGAGGATCTGCAGAAGGACCTGAGGATTTCGGAAGAGGGAAAGCAATCGGGCGTAATCCGAGCGACTCTCGAAGGTGACGACGCCAAGGGAATCGCGCGCGTGCTCAACGAGATCGGCTCACTCTATGTGCGGCAGAACATCGAACGCAAGGCCGCCGAGGCGGAGAAGTCGCTGAACTTCCTGGGCTCGTTCCTGCCGGAACTGCGGCAGCAGATGGAAGCGTCTGAATCGAAGTTCAACAAGTTTCGCAATCGCAACAGCACGTTCGATCTGGGTACCGAGGGCAAACTGGTGCTGGAGCAATCCGTCAAGCTGCAGACCAGCCTGCTCGAACTTCAGCAAAAGCGCAAGGAACTGCGCGCGCTGTACACGCCCGAGCATCACAGCATCAAGGCACTCGATGCGCAGATCGCGAGCATCAATGCCGAACTGGGCGGACTGAACAGCCGCGTGAAGACGCTGCCCGACATCGAGCAGGAATTGTTGAGCCTGACGCGTGACGTCAAGGTCAACAACGAGCTCTACGTGAGCCTGCTCAATTCGTCGCAGCAACTGCGCTTGGTGAAGGAGGGCAAGGTCGGCAACGTGCGCATCGTGGACGTGGCCGCCGTTCCCAAGAAGCCTGTGAAGCCGCAACGCGCATTGGCGGTCGCACTGGCTGCTGTGCTGGGCTTGCTGCTGGGTCTTGCGTTGGCATTCCTGCGCAACAGCTTGCGCCCTGGACTCAAGGACCCGGCTGATATCGAGCAGCGCGCCGGCCTGCATGTGTTTGCCAGCATTCCGCATTCCGAGGCGCAGGTGCGGCAGGCGCAGGAAGTGAGCAAGAAAGTGCCCGGCAGCCATGTGCTGGCGGTGGCGGCTCCGCAAGAACCGGCAGTCGAAAGCCTTCGCAGCCTGCGCACGGCGCTGCAGTTCGCGATGCTCGATGCGGCCAACAACATCATCCTGATCACCGGACCAACGCCCGGCATCGGCAAATCGTTCACCAGCGTGAACCTTGCGGCGGTGCTCGGTGCCGCCAACAAGAAGGTGCTTCTGATCGATGCCGACCTGCGCAAGGGCCACCTGAACCAATATTTCGGCCTGACGCGCGAACGGGGCATGAGCGAAGTGGTGAGCGGCAGCGTCAAGTTCGACGAAGCCGTGCATCGGCAAGTGGCGCCCAACGTGGACTTTCTTTCGACAGGCATCCTGCCGCCGAACCCTGCCGAATTGCTGATGACGCCTGCGAGTCCGGCCCTGGTGCAGGAGGCGGCGCGGCACTACGACTTGATCATCATCGACACGCCGCCTGTGCTGGCGGCATCCGACACCGCCATCCTCGCGCCGCTCGCTGGTGCGGTTTTCCTCATTGCACGCGCAGAGGTGACGAGCCTGGGCGAATTGCAGGAATCGGCCAAGCGCCTGCTCGATACGGGTGTGAAGGCGAAGGGCGTGATCTTCAACGGCTTGAACATGAGCAAGCGGCGATACGGCTATGGGCTTGGCTACAAGTACGGCGGCTATCGGTACACCAACTACAAATATTGAACACACGACTCCGAGGAAACTGTGTGACAAAAAAAATCCTGCTCGTATTTGGAACGCGTCCCGAAGCCATCAAGATGGCGCCGCTGGCAATTGCTCTCCGGAATGATCCTGAGTTCGACGCGCGAGTGTGCGTCACCGCGCAGCACAGGGAGATGCTGGATCAGGTTCTCGATCTCTTCGGAATTCATCCGGAATTTGATCTGAACCTGATGAAGCCCGGTCAAGACCTGTCCGACGTCACCTGCGGCGTCTTGCAGGGTCTCAAGAACGTCTTCAAGACCTGGCGCCCGGATGTGGTGCTGGTGCACGGCGACACGAACACCACGCTCAGCGCGTCGCTTGCGGCGTACTACGAACGCATAGACGTGGGCCACGTGGAGGCGGGGCTTCGAACCGGGAATCTCTATTCCCCGTGGCCGGAAGAGGCCAATCGCAAGCTCACGACCGCGCTTGCACGATGGCATTTCGCTCCAACCGAGAAATCACGCGCCAACCTATTGGCCGAAGGAGTGGCCTTCGAGTCCATTCACGTGACCGGCAATACTGTGGTCGACGCTCTTCTGCACGTGCGCGGCGCGATCGAGCAAAAGCCTTCGCTCCAGGCTGAACTGGATTCGCGCTATCCGTTTCTCAAGCCCGGCCGCCGCATGGTGCTCATCACCGGGCATCGTCGCGAGAATTTTGGCGAAGGATTCGAACGCATTTGCGAAGCGCTAAAGGCCCTTGCGCTAGGGCATCCGGACGTCGAATTGGTGTACCCGGTTCACCTGAATCCAAATGTCCAAGCACCGGTTAAGCGCCTGCTTACCGGAATAGAAAACATTAACTTGATCGAGCCGCAGGAATATCTGCCCTTCGTTCATTTGATGAATCGCTCGCACATCATCCTGACCGATTCCGGTGGGATCCAAGAAGAAGCGCCTTCCCTCGGCAAGCCGGTGCTTGTCATGAGAGATACCACCGAAAGACCAGAGGCGGTTGAAGCAGGAACCGTCAAGCTGGTGGGAACCAATGTCGGGGTCATCAAGAAACACGTTGATGACCTGCTGAACAACGACCGTGCCTACCAAGAGATGAGCTTTGCCCACAACCCATACGGTGACGGCGAAGCCAGTCATCGGATCGTCCGGGCCCTGAAGGACTCGAAGTTGATCAGCCATTAAATTGATTGAAATGCAGAAGAACAAAGAAGTTTGGCTGGTGACCGGGGCTGCCGGGTTTATTGGAATGCATGTTTGCCAGATGCTTCTCGCGCAAGGAAAGGTGGTTGTCGGAATTGACAACCTCAATGACTACTACGACGTGTCGTTGAAGGTCGCGCGATTGAGAAGTCTGGAACGCGCATCCGGTTTCGAGTTTTGCCGCACCGATGTTGCGGACGCGGACGCGGTCGGCTCGTTGTTTGAAACGAAGCGACCGGACTATGTGGTGCATCTGGCCGCACAAGCCGGCGTCCGATATTCGCTCATCAATCCCCAAGCCTATGTCGAATCCAATATTCAAGGATTCTTGAACATTCTGGAGGGCGCCCGGCATCATCCAGTCAAGCATCTCGTCTACGCCAGCAGTTCAAGTGTCTATGGCGCAAACACCGTGATGCCGTTCGCGGAAAGCCACAACGTCGATCATCCGGTCAGCCTGTATGCGGCGACGAAGAAATCGAACGAATTGATGGCGCATGCTTACAGCCACTTGTTCCAGATTCCGAGCACCGGTCTGCGATTTTTCACGGTGTACGGCCCGTGGGGCCGTCCGGATATGGCGCCGATGCTGTTCATCGATGCGATCCTGAAGAACCGTCCCATCGATGTGTTCAACAACGGTCAGATGACGCGCGATTTCACCTATGTGGACGACATTGCTGAGGCCGTCCTGCGCGTCGCAGCGAAACCGCCCGCTCCGGACCGCGCGTCGACAGACGGCGCCCCAGACAGGAGTGGAGCGCCCTACCGGGTATTCAACATTGGAAATGGGGCTCCGACGCAATTGCTGGAGTTCATCGGCGCGCTCGAAGCGGCTCTGGGAAAGAAGGCGGTCCTGAATTATCTGCCGATGCAACCTGGCGATGTCCAGATGACTTCCGCAAGCGTCGAGAAGCTTCAAGATTGGATTTCATTCAGGCCATCCACGCCAGTGCAAAAAGGCGTCGAGAACTTTGTCAACTGGCATCGCAAATATAACAATATCTAGTTCATGAAAATTACAGTCTTTGGATCAGGCTATGTCGGATTGGTCACCGGTGCCTGCTTGGCGGAAGTTGGACACGACGTCATCTGCAATGACATCGATAGCGGAAAGATTGAGAACCTAAACAAGGGGATTCTTCCAATTTGGGAGCCGGGACTCGAAGGGATCGTGCAAGGTAACCACTCCCAGGAGCGTTTGCATTTCACCTGCGATGTCAAGAGATCGGTCCGGCATGGCGCCGTTCAGATCATTGCGGTCGGCACCCCGCCGGATGAGGATGGATCCGCTGATCTCACCCATGTCCTGAAGGTAGCGGAGAGCATTGCAATGCACATGGAGAATTCCTGCATTGTGGTGAACAAGTCGACCGTGCCGGTGGGTACTGCCGACAAGGTGCGCGAGAAGATCGCGAGCACGCTACAGAAGCGAGGTGTCAGCATTCCTTTCGAGGTTGTCTCCAATCCAGAGTTTCTAAAAGAGGGCGACGCGGTAAACGATTTCTTGAAGCCGGACCGCATCATCGTCGGCGTGAACCCGGGCGCCGATGATGTGCGCCGGAAGATGCGCGAGATGTACGAGCCTTTCAATCGCAACCATGAGCGGATCATGTTCATGGACGTGCGCAGCGCGGAGCTCACCAAATACGCCGCCAATGCGATGTTGGCGACAAAGATCAGCTTCATGAACGAGCTGGCCAATCTGTCCGAATTGCTCGAGGCGGACATCGAGGAAGTGCGCAAGGGCATTGGCGCGGACCCGAGAATCGGCTACAGCTTCATCTATCCCGGCTGCGGCTACGGCGGCTCCTGCTTTCCAAAGGACGTGAATGCGCTCCAGATGACGGCGAAGGGTGTTGGGTTCGATCCCAAGATTCTTCAGGCGGTGTCTGCCGTCAATGATCATCAGAAGACCGTCCTGTTCTCGAAGGCACTGAAGCAGTTCGGGAGCGCATCGGCGCTGCGCGGACGCAAGTTCGCCGTCTGGGGTTTGGCCTTCAAGCCGAAGACCAATGACATGCGGGAAGCACCTGCGCGCACGCTCATCGACGCGCTGACCAGCGCCGGCGCCATCGTCAGCGCCTACGACCCCGTGGCCAACGATGATGCCCAGGAGCTGTACTCGGACGCTCCTTCCGTTCATTTGTCCAGCAACAAATACTCGGCGCTGGAAGGCGCGGATGCCTTGTTCATTTGCACCGAGTGGCAGCAGTTCAAGGCACCCGATTTCGAGGAAATGAAGGACCGGATGAGCGCGATGGTGATCTTCGACGGACGGAACTTGTATAGCCCCATGAAGCTGCGTGGGGACGGGTGGACGTATCACTGCGTCGGTCGATAGTCAATGAAACTAAGAGGGCTTTCGAGGAGCGTTCTGGCCAGGAACATGTTGCTGCTATTCCTGGTCAAGTTCAGCGGCTATATCGTGCCGCTGGCTGCGCTGCCTTTTCTTGCCAGGGTGCTCGGACCCGTCAAGTTGGGCGAAGTTGTCATTGCGCAATCCTTGGCGTTGATGCTCTCCGTGGTCATTGAGTACGGCTTCTCGATTTCCGCCACGAGGGAAGTCTCCCGCCATCGGGCTTCGCAGGAAGCCGTGCGAACCATTGTGTCTAACGTGTTTTCTGCGAAGCTGGTATTGGCGCTGTTAGCTTTGCTTCTTGCATTCTGCGCATCCGTGGCGGTTGCGTCCCTGCACGATGGCCTCTTGGTGCTAGGGGCCTGGATCTATGCCGCCGCGATCGGCTTCTCGCCGTCCTGGTATTTCCAGGGCACCGAAAAGCTCAGGACGTTCTCGTTGATTGACATCGCCGGCAAGTTTCTGGGGGTGGGGCTCATCTTCGCTTTGGTCCGAGGCCCCGGTGATGCCTCTCAAGTGCTGCTCCTGCAATCCATCGGCGCGGCAACGGCGACCTTGGTCTGCATCCGCATGCAGTACGTGGAGGTTCGCTTCAAGCGGCCGACCTTGAAGCAGTGCCGACATGGCTTGAAGGACGGGTTCGGCATGTTCGTGTTCAGGCTCGCAATCAGCCTCTACACGCTGGCCAACGTGTTCGTGATGGGGATCTACGCGGCGCCCAAGGCGGTCGCGTACTTCGCGAGCGCTGAAAAGCTGGTGCGAGGGGCATCGAGCTTGATCGGACCCGTCTCGCAAGCCCTGTTTCCGCGCGTCACCTCGCTGATTCAAACCGACAGGGCGGCGGCGATTCGTCTCGTTCGCCTGGCACTGGCGGGAATGTTCGCCGGCACCTGCCTTTTTTCCCTGGGCATTGCCTTGTTTGCGGGGGATATCACGCGCATCTTTTTTGGCCCGGGCTACGAGCCCGTGGCCGAGCTCATGCGCAGTCTAGTGTGGATCATTCCGCTCATCGGTTTGGGCAACGTCCTGGGGATTCAGTGGATGCTGTCCCTGGGCTTGGACAAGGAGTTCAACCTCTGCGTGATCGCGGCAGGCGCGATCAACGTTTGCGCGGCTGCCTTCGCGGCGAAGCTTTACGGGGCCGCAGGGATGGTTGCTGCAAGCCTGCTGGCCGAATCGGTCGTTGTGCTCCTAGTGGTTGCCACGCTGAAGCGCAAGCGCCTGTTGCCCAGTTCCAGGTTGGCGCAAGGGCAGGTGGGTGCGTAAGTGGACGAGCTGCTGACCTTCACGCTCGAAGCATTGGCCGTTGTCTACGTACTGGCAACGACCTTCCTTCGAAAACGGCGACTCTCAAGCGATCCGTTCCATCCACGGTTTGTGTACCGCTACCTGGTCTGCCTCACGCTCCTTTTCCCGATCATGTTTGGTCGAGCCGAGATGAGCGAGGCGTCGAAGCAGGCCGTGCTGCTGACCTGCTTGATCTTTCTTGTGGCGTTGGACGGCGTTGACTTGTTCTTCGGAGGCGGCGCGCCGGATGCGCACGCTCCGCTCCCAACGGGCGAGCACGACGCTTTCTACGCACGAACCTTCCTGGTCCTCTATGTCGCCGGCTGGCTTTGGCGCGGATACGCGCTGTCGACAGGACTGTTGTACGGGACCTTTCTGGCCACGCAATTGGAGGTTGAAAGCTACGGAAACCTGGTGGGACAACTCAACGGCCTCGGCCTTCTGGCCCTGATGGGCTATCTGGTGTTCGTCAATTCCAGTTCCTTCACCAAGATCGCCGTTGCGATGATTGCCGGCGAGTTGATCTGGGCGCTGATCTCCGGCTCGAAGAGCGCCGTGTTCCACGTCGTATTGCCCGCGCTGCTGGTGGCATTTCGGCGAGACTGGATCAAGGTCAGGGCACGAAACGTCTTGGCTGCCGGCGTCTTCCTTGTGGTCGCAATTCAACTCAGCTTCATCGCGGTCTCCGCCTACCGATTGGGCGTCCATCAATCGATTGCCAGCGGCCAAGGCCTGAGTGCTGGCGCGGTGCTGGATGGACTCAAGAGCTCGATCTCGAGCCCGACGCAAGACGCGGGCGAAAGCACCGGCACAGGATTGATGGATCGCTTGAACTGGGCGTCCTTCTACGGTGCGCTCCTGGAACGCCCCGACCTGTGGCGGCAGCCGTGGTACGGAGACTCTTACTTCGCCATCGTCACTTGGTGGATTCCACGTGTGTTTTGGGCGGAAAAGCCTGACGTCTCTATCGGAGCGTGGTACGGGGAGGCCGTGCTCGATTGGGACTTCGGTGCCAGGTCTGAAGGTGCCGCAACCATCTGGGGGGATGCCTTGCTCAACTTTGGGATCCTGGGTGCGCTCTCCATCTCAGTGGTCTGGCTCCTGCTGGTCCAGTTCGTTTACAGGAATCTGGGGCGTCATGGCAAATGGGGCCTGTTGTTCCTGGCAATGATCTACATGCGACTCCTGCTTGGCCTGGAGCAGAACATGGCAGCGCCCGTGGTCGCGATCCAGCAGCAATGCCTGATTCTTCTTCTTCTCTATTTCCTGCTCAGGTTCATGGCGCGCTTGTCGCTGAGGAGTCCATATCGATGAGAACTTCACTGATCCTTACCTGTTTTAATGAACACGAGAGCATCGGCGCGCTATTTGACGATGTTCTCAACCAATCGATCTTGCCCAATGAGGTGGTGATCGTCGATGCGGGCTCCAATGATGGAACCCTGGACGTCCTGAACTTGCTTTCCGCGAAGTTCGTTGCCCGAGACGTTGGGTTCGAAGTGCTGGTCCACGATGGGATCGGAATTGCCGCTGGCCGCAACACGGCCATCGAGCGCGCGTCGGGCGACGTGATCGCGGTGACGGATGCCGGATGCCGGCTGGAGCGAGACTGGCTGCTCAACATCACGCGTCCACTTGTGGAAGACCGCGCGGACTTTGTCGGCGGCTTCTTTCTTCCGGTCGCACATACCCGCTTTCAGCGCGTGCTGGCTTGTCTGACGACATCCTCCAAGCCAGTCAAGGGTTTTATGCCGTCCAGCCGATCGGTTGCATTTCGCAAGGCCGTCTGGCGAGCGGCCGGCAAATACCCTGAATGGTTGCGCTGGGGCGAGGACACGCTCTTCAATTCCCAGTGCCTTGCAACCGGCCCAAGGTATGAGGTTGCAGCAGATGCCGTCGTGCACTGGGAGGTCCGAAGGACTTGGTCCCAAGTGGCAAAGCAGTTCGCCCGCTACGCCTACGGCGACGGATTGGCTCGCCGAACGACGCTTTCTTTGGGACTTGGGCCAGTTGTCTATCTGGGGGCAATTGTCGGCGTTGCGCTGGGGCATCTTTCGGCTGCGATGCTCGTGCCACTGTTTGGCGTCTCTTGGCTCGCACGCAGACGAAGTGTCCAGATCAGGGACTGGCCGTACGCAGTTTTCCTGGGCATGACTATTCAATCGTCAAGGGTTGTCGGTTACTGCACGGGTCTGACGAAATCATTTTGGGTAAGGATGGAATGAGATTCCTTTTTGTAACCACGAGCTTTGCGCCGCGCGGTTCATCTGCCGCGGTGCGCACCGTCCACATGGCGAAGTGTCTGGTCGAACAGGGCCATGACGTGCATGTCTTGACCTACGTCGAGGCGATGCTGACATTGTTCTCCGGCCAGGACGAGGCGCTTTCCAACAAGGTTCCCGAAGCAGTCGGAGTCACACGTATTCAAGGCGGTCCCCTGCGTAGAAGAGTGTTCGGAAGAAGCAGTGCGCAAACCGGTGAGGCGAGCAAGACCAAGGAGCGCCTGAAGAAGAACTCCCTGGTCAGCCTGTTGGTGCCGGACCCTCATGTCGATTCGGTCCCGGCTTTCATCCGAGAAGGAAATAAGCTCCTGGAGTCCTTCAAGCCCGACGTCATCGTCTCCTTCGCGTACCCCTTCTCCATGCATTGGGTCGGATCCGCGCTTAAGCGTCGTTCGCCTCACCTGAAGTGGATCGCGGACTATGGCGACCCGTGGGTGGGTTCGCCCGTGGTCGAGTTGCCGCGGCCGGCCTGGAGACAGCGGCTGGACTACTGGATCGAACGGCGTTGGCTGGCGGCGGCCGACTGGGTCAGCGTGACCACTCATCCCACTCAGTTGCTGTACGAGCAAGAGTTTCCCTTCCTGAAAGAAAAGATTCTGGTTGCGCCGATGGGCTTCGACCCGGAGGACTTCGAGTCGATCGCACCCAAGCAGCGTTCGCCCGAACTGCAGGGAAAGGTACTGCTGGTTCATACGGGCCGGATCTACCCGCAGGCAAGAGATCCTTCGCCGTTTGTCCAGGCTCTCGAAAAGCTTGCGCAGAGGGCGCCGGCGAACTTCGCGGCCGTCAAGGTCGTGCTGGTGGGGGAGGGCGACGATCACGTGCGGCGATTAACCGAGAACTCCTCGGCAAAGGAGGCGTTCGTATTTGTGCCATGGGTGCCGGTCGAGGAAAGCATCGCGTGGATGAAGGCGGCCGACTGGCTCCTGCTCTTTGGGAACAAGGGCGGCGTGCAGATTCCTGGAAAGGTCTTTCAGTACTTTGGTTCGGGCGGACGAATCTTCATGCCGAAGATCGTTGCCTCGGACCCGACCGCCGACATTGTGGGAAGCGTCGAAGGATCCGTCGTGACCCGGAACGATTCCGAAGAGATCTACCGCGAGTTGTTGAAGATCTCGGCAGTCGCGGAAGCCGGCGGGGCGCGAGGCGCCCCAGGCGCGGACTCCAAGTATTCGTGGCAAAGCGTGGTCAGATCCGTCGTCAGAACCTTGGCGACGGGCAAGGTGGCCTGAACGTGAGATTTCTCGTTGTAGCCGGCTTCGCGGAATCGCTGCTCGGGTTCCGCGCGCCCTTGATTGCGGCTTTGCAGGCGCACGGCTTTGAGGTTCACGTCGCTGCGCCTGGACTGTCGCCCGCGCATCCGTCGTTCGCGAGGCTGCAGGCGAAAGGCCTGACTGCCCATGGATTCCCCATGCAGCGCACTGGCACCAATCCGGTTGCCGATCTTGGGACGCTGTTTGCGCTCTATCGCTTGATGCGCAGCGTGCACCCGGACCACTTCCTGGCCTATACGATCAAGGCAGTCGTCTATGGCTCGCTCGCTGCAAAGCTCGCCGGTGTATCGCGCAGATTCGCGTTGATCACGGGACTCGGGCAAGCGTTCAGGCTCGGCGACGGGCCTCGAACGCGCTTGGAGGCGATTGCGACCGGCCTCTATCGGCTGTCCTTGGCCAGCGTGCATGGCGTGTTCTTTCAGAACCCCGACGATGAGGCACTCTTCAGGAAGGAAGGCGTCTTGCGCAGGGGGGCAGTGTCACATGTCGTGGCCGGGTCGGGCATTGACCTGGCCGAATTCCGGTTGGCGCCCTTGCCGCAAGGGGAGGTCCGCTTTCTGCTGATCGCGCGCTTGCTGGTCGGGAAAGGCGTGCGAATCTATGCAGAGGCCGCGCGCATCGTGAAAGCGCTTCATCCGAAGGTCAGCTTCGCCCTTGTCGGATGGATCGACGAGAACCCGGACGCCATCGGCGCCGAGGAACTCGAGGAGTGGATCGGCAGCGGTATCGTTGACTACCTGGGTCGCCTGGAAGACGTGCGTCCGGCCATCGCTGCCAGCCATGTGTTTGTCCTGCCATCCTTCTACCGCGAAGGTACGCCGCGTACCGCGCTCGAGGCGCTGGCAATGGGGCGTCCCGTCATCACGACAGATGCCCCAGGCTGCAGGGAAACAGTGGACGACGGAGTCAACGGCTATCTGTTGCCGGTGAAGTCGGTCGACAGCCTAGTGCGCGCAGCGCTCAATTTCATCGAAGACCACCCCTTGATTTCGTCGATGGGTTCGCGTTCCCGCGCGTTGGCAGAAGAAAAATACGACGTGCACAAAGTCAACGCGGCCATGCTTCGTGGGATGGGAATCGAATGCGAAGGCTGATCGATCTGACACTGGCGTGCCTTGCTCTGGTGGCCGCTGCATTGCCCCTGGCGATCTGCATCGTGTGGGTGCGCGTGCGTATCGGAAGCCCGGTCTTCTTCGTGCAAACGCGGCCGGGATTGAAGGGGCTGCCCTTCGAAATGGTCAAGCTGCGCACCATGACAGATGGGCGGGACGTGCAAGGAAATCTTCTCCCAGATGCCCAGCGCCTCATGCCATTCGGCCGCTTCCTCCGATCTACCAGCCTCGATGAGCTTCCTGAACTCTGGAACGTCCTCAAGGGGGAGATGAGTCTCGTCGGCCCGCGTCCCTTGCTGATGGAGTATCTGCCGCTCTACTCGGCGGAGCAGGCGCGCCGCCATGAGGTGCGTCCGGGCATCACGGGCTGGGCTCAGATCAACGGCCGCAATGCTTTGAGCTGGGAAGAAAAGTTCAAGCTCGATGCCTGGTACGTGGACAACCAGTCGCTATGGCTCGACGTCAAGATCCTATGGCTCACCGTGAAAAAGGTCTTGGTGCGCGAGGGCATCAGTGCATCTGGCGAAGCGACGATGCCGAAGTTCACGGGTAGCACTGGCCACCATCCCGAGTCACACAGCCTTTCTCGATAGATGCGGCCCTTTACCAGCAACACTGCCGACTTCCGCGACGACATCAATGGTCTTCGGGCCTGGGCGGTCTTGGCCGTCATCCTCTACCACTTTGGCATCCCTGGCTTCGGCGGTGGATTCGTGGGAGTCGATGTCTTCTTCGTGATCTCCGGATTTCTGATGACCGGTATCGTGGTCGGCGGCTTGGAGCGAAACGGTGCCGCCTTCTCGGTGCTGTCGTTCTATTTCGCCAGGGCACGCCGAATCTTCCCGGCGTTGATCGCGTTGTGTGCTGCGATGTTGGCCGCGGGTTGGTGGTTGCTGCTTCAGCCGGATTATCGGAAGCTGGGGAGCGACGCGGTGTTCAGCCTGCTGTTTCTTTCAAATTTCAAGTTCTGGCGCGAGGCAGGGTACTTTGACGTTGCGTCGCACGAGAAACTGCTGCTCCACACATGGTCGCTTTCGGTGGAGTGGCAGTTCTATCTGCTCCTGCCCCTGGCGCTTCTGGTGTTGTGGAAGTGGCGGCCCGGGCGCGGCTCAGTCGTAGTGCTGATGAGCTTGGGCCTTATGGTGTCTCTTGCCGTTGCCGTTGGGGTAACGCCTTTTCGACCCACCGCGGCGTTCTATCTGCTGCCCGCGCGGGCATGGGAGATGTTCGCTGGAGGCCTTGTCTACCTGCTGTCGCAGCGATGGGCGCCAAGGGCGCGCCAGCGCATGGCACTTGAGGTGGGCGGGTTCGTCATGATCGCCGGGGCGATTGTTGCCTTCGATAGCTCAAGCAGTTGGCCTGGCTGGCGTGCCGTGGTGCCGGTGCTCGGCGCGGTGGGCGTTCTGGTCGCTGCGCGCTCCCGATCGCCTTTCACTGCGCGACCCCTGGCGCAATGGCTGGGCACGCGCTCGTACTCGCTCTACTTGTGGCATTGGCCCGTATGGGTCGCGCTGAACTATGTGGAAGGGCATGCGGCACCCGGGGCCATTGCCGGTGGTCTCGTGCTGACTCTCGTGCTTGGGAACCTCTCCTACCGGCTCGTGGAACTGCCGACGCGAGCACAGTTGGGTCGATTCCGCACAAGTTGGGCCACAGCGGCACTGCTCTTCTCCACGGCTGCCATCGCGGCATCCGGCGCTTGGGTGTACCTGAAGCAAGGAGTCACCGGGCGCTTTCCTGCGCAGGTGGATCTAGCCGCCTTGGAGTCCGAAAACTTCAACCCTTACCGCAGCGCATGTCATGCCAAGGGTGGCGTCAAATCGCCCTCCTGTGTGCTAGGAGGCAATCGGATCCGCGCCATCCTGCTGGGAGACAGCCATGCGGAAGCCGTGTTCACCGCCGTGGCTGCCGCAGTACCGGACCGGGAAGATGGAGTTATCGGCTGGACCTATACAAATTGCCCGACGTTGCTGTCGGTCAAGTATGTTTCACCAACGTCCACGTCACAGTGCGCCCGCTTTTTGGAATGGGCGATGGGGCAGCTCGCGGACGCGCCCGAAAAGACGCCACTGATCATCGTCAACCGAAGCACCATGTATGCCGCCGGGTACAACGAGCCCTGGGAAGAGTACGCCAACCGGCCATCGGTCTATTTCAGCAGGCCCTATGCGGCAGCAACGCCTGAATTCCTGAAGGAGTATGCGCAACACCTGACGGACACCGCGTGCGAACTGGCGAAGGACCGACCGGTGTTCTTGGTGCGGCCCATCCCGGAGATGGGCGTCGACGTCCCGAAGGCGATGTCACGCGCATTTCTGCTCGGCAAGAGCAAGGACGTCTCGATATCGCTTGTCGACTACCAACAGCGTCATGCGGTCGTGCTCCAGGCGCAGGACGCTGCGCGAGAGCGCTGCGGGGTGAGGATTCTCGACCCCGTGCCCTACCTTTGCCCGGACGGCCGTTGTCATGGCGCCAAGGAGGGGCGGCCACTCTACTATGACGATGACCACCTGAGCGAATACGGGAACAGGCTACTGGTGCCCATGTTTGCCACGGTCTTCGCATCGGCTTCTTGGCCGGGTACCGGAGCGCCCGCCCCATGAAGCAACTCGCACTCCTCGGCGCCAGCGGTCACGGCAAGGTTGTGGCCGACGCAGCATTGGCAGCAGGCTGGCAATCGGTCGCGTTCTTCGATGACGCATGGCCCGCCCTTTCTTCCAACGGGTCCTGGCCGGTCGTCGGCAACACCGCGGACTTGCTCGTAAGGCTGGCGCAATTCGACGGCGTGCTCGTCGCCATCGGCAACGCGGCCATCCGCCTGCGCAAGCAACGCGAATTGCGCCAAGCCGGCGCGGCCATCGTTTCGGTGATACATCCGCGTGCCTGGGTGAGCCCCTTCGCCCGAATCGGCGTGGGCACGGTGGTGTTGGCCGGCGCGGTGATCAATGCGGATGCCATGGCGGGCGAGGCCAGCATCCTCAATACCTGCTCCTCCGTGGACCATGACTGCGTGCTGGCGGATGCGGTTCACATCAGTCCTGGCGCCCATCTGTCCGGCAATGTGAGCGTGGGCGAGGGCGCATGGGTCGGCGTCGGTGCCGCCGTTCGGCAGGGCATTCGCATTGGCGCGGGCGCGATGGTGGGAGCGGGCGCAGTTGTCGTGAAGGACGTGCCCGCGGGGCACACCGTGGTGGGCTGCCCCGCGGCGCCGCTGGCTGCGCGCTGAGCCGATGGATTTACTGGATTGAACTGAATTGAAAGCGCCATCCCCATGCTGAACACCTATTTCTCCCCCTGGCCCAACTTCACTCAAGAAGAATCCGCCGCCATCCAGCAGGTTCTCCTGTCCAACAAGGTCAACTACTGGACCGGCACCGAGTGCCGCACCTTCGAAAAGGAGTTCGCCGCATGGGCCTGCGTCGAGTACGCGGTAGCCTTGTCCAACGGCACGCTGGCCCTCGACATCGCGCTCAAGGCCCTGAACATCGGCCCCGGCGACGAGGTGGTCGTGACCCCCCGTACCTTCATCGCGAGTACTTCTTGTGTAGTCAACGCTGGCGCCACCCCCGTCTTCGCTGACGTCGAGGGAGACAGCGGCAACCTGTCGGCAGCCACCATCGCACGCGTGCTCACGCCACGAACCAAGGCCGTCATCTGTGTCCACCTCGCGGGCTGGCCCTGCGACATGGACGACATCATGGCGCTGGCGGACACCCATGGCTTCAAAGTGATCGAGGACTGCGCCCAGGCGCATGGCGCACGCTACAAGGGACGCAGCGTGGGTTCGATCGGCCACGTGGGCGCATGGAGCTTCTGCCAGGACAAGATCATGAGCACCGGAGGCGAGGGCGGGATGGTCACGACCAACGATCGTTCTCTATGGTCGGCCATGTGGTCCTTCAAGGACCACGGCAAGAGCTGGGAGGCGGTGCATGAGCGTGAGCACCCGCCGGGCTTCCGTTGGCTGCACGAGAGCTTCGGCACCAATTGGCGCATGCTGGAGATGCAGGCCACCATCGGTCGCATCCAACTGCAGCGCATGGTCGACTGGACCGAGGCACGAACGAGGAATGCCGAGGCGATCTGGGCTGCGTGCCGGCCGCATGCGGCGGTGCGTGTTCCGCAGTTCGAGCGGCATGAAGGCCGGACCATGCACGCGCACTACAAGTGCTACGTCTACGTGCAGCCGGATCGTTTGGCCGAAGGCTGGAGTCGCGATCGCATCGTCGAAGCCGTCAACGCCGGTGGCGTGCCTTGCTACCAAGGCTCGTGCTCGGAGGTGTATCTCGAAAAGGCGTTCGACCACACTGGCTGGCGGCCCTCGGAGCGGCTCCCGGTCGCTCGCCGCCTGGGCGATACCAGCCTGATGTTCCTGGTGCATCCGACGCTCACATCGGCCGAACTCGACAAGACCTGCGAAGTGATCACGCGGGTGCTGGCGCAAGCAAGCGCTTGAGGCTGCGTTCGTCGGCGAACACTTCCAGACGTAACGGCTACCGAACTAAATGACTCATTTTGTTTCAAAACGTATCATTTCGTTTTATAATCAATCGTGCATTTTTTCAGCGTTTTCCGTAGATCGAGGCGGTCTGTGATCGCGAACAACAACAAGATTCACGTGCACTCATTCAAGAGAGAAGGCCAATGACGGCAGCAGCATTGGCCAGAGAAAAGTTCACTCGACTCGGCTTCTGGGTCTGTGTGCTGACGGCGCTGGTCCTGGCGCTCATGCCGGTATTGCCGCCGCAGATGCCCACCACGGGGTGGGACAAGAGCAACCACCTCATTACCTTCGCGATCCTCGGGTTGCTGGGACGTGCGGCGTATCGCCAACGCATCTTGATGGTGTTCCTGGGTCTGTTTGCCTACGGCGGACTGATCGAGGTGCTTCAGTCATTCACGCCCCAGAGGCTCGCCGAGTGGGGCGATTGGTTGGCGGACGGCGTGGGGCTGGCGGTCGCCTTTGCCGCAGGTTGGGCGCTGGATTGGCGGCCGCTGCAGCGGTCCGCGCGGCCCATGCTCGCGCTGCCGCGCACCGCCAAGCGCGTCGTTGCGCTCGGGGTCGATGCTTGCCTTTGCGTCTTCACGGTCTGGCTGGCGCTGTCGTTGCGGCTCGAAGGCTGGGTCACGCTGTCGGGCGCCTATTGGTGGGCGGTCGCTGGTGCGCTGGTCCTGGCGTTGCCCGTGTTCGTCGTGTTCGGCTTGTACCGCGCCATCTTTCGCTATGGCGGCGGCGCGGCGCTGACGGCGGTATGGCACGCATCGGTGATCTATGGCGTGCTGTATGGCGTGGCGTTCACGGTTGTCGGAGTGGACGGCGTGCCGCGCACGGTCGGGATGATCCAGCCGCCGTTGCTGCTGGTAGCGGTTGGAGCGGCGCGAGCCCTTGCGCGTTTTTGGCTGGGCGGCAGCTACCGCAGTCTGATTTCTCGCAGCACGCTGCCCAAGGTCTTGGTCTACGGCGCAGGCTCGGCGGGACAGCAACTGTCGGCGGCCCTTTCGCACAACCCCGAGATGCAGGTGATCGGGTTCCTGGACGACGACCGTCGGCTGCACGGCGGGATGATCCGCGGCTTGCCCATCTACAGTCCGACAGTCCTTGAGAACCGCGTGCGCTCGCTGGAGGTCAGCATGGTCCTGCTGGCGATTCCTTCGGCGCCGCGCAAGCGCCGCAACGAGATCCTGGACTCGCTGCTCAAGGTGCATGTGGCAGTGCGCACTTTGCCGGGCCTGATGGACCTGGCCCATGGCCGCGTGCAAACCAGCGACTTGCGCGACCTGGAAATCGAAGACTTGTTGGGCCGCGATGCGGTCCCGCCGAACCAGATCCTGCTGGGCAAGAACATTTGCGGCAAGGTGGTGCTGGTGACGGGAGCCGGCGGCTCTATCGGCAGCGAACTGTGCCGCCAGATCGTCCGGGCGATGCCCCACACCCTCTTGTTGGTGGAGCGAAGCGAATATGCGCTCTACGCTCTCCACGGCGAACTGCTGCATCAGTTGGCCGGCGAGGATGGCCAGGAGGTGCCCGCGATGCGCGTTGTTCCTCTGCTGGCATCGGTGCGCGACGAGCAGCGCATGCGCGAAATCATGGCTGCCTGGCGTCCTGACACCGTGTACCACGCGGCCGCCTACAAGCACGTGCCTCTGGTGGAGCACAACGCGGCCGAGGGCGTGAAGAACAACGTGCTTGGCACCCTGGTCACGGCGCGGGTGGCGGCCGATCATGGCGTGAGAGATTTCGTGCTGGTCAGCACCGACAAGGCGGTTCGGCCTACCAATGTCATGGGAACCAGCAAGCGTCTGGCCGAGATGGTCTTGCAGGCCTTGGCGGAAGAGGCGGCCACGAAACCGGGCGGCACGCGGTTCTGCATGGTGCGCTTCGGCAATGTGCTGGGGTCGTCAGGTTCGGTGGTGCCGCTGTTCCGCCAGCAGATCAAGCAGGGCGGGCCGATCACGCTGACCCACGCCGACGTGACGCGCTACTTCATGACCATTCCTGAAGCCGCGCAACTGGTCATCCAGGCTGGCGCCATGGCAAGCGGCGGCGACGTGTTCGTGCTCGACATGGGCGAGCCGGTGAAGATCATCGATCTCGCGCGCCGCATGGTGGAGCTCTCGGGCCGGACGGTGTGCGACGCCGCGAACCCCGAAGGTGACATCGAGATCCGCGTCACGGGGATGCGTCCGGGCGAGAAGCTCTACGAAGAACTGCTCATCGGTGACAACCCCCTGCCAACGCATCACCCGCGCATCATGAAAGCGCACGAGGACTTCCTGCCTTGGGACGAATTGGCCCTGCGCCTGCAGGCCCTGACGGATGCGCTGGACTCGAACGATGTCCCGGCGATTCGCGAACTGCTTCAGCAAGTGGTGCTCGGATACCGCCCTGAAGGTGAGCTCGTCGACTGGGTGCACCTGGAGCAAAGGGTGGAAGCCGTGGCGTGATGGCCAGGGTAGACGTTCAGCGCTGAAACGGCGGCGCCCCTCGCGCCTTCCGAATCAGCAGCCCAGGCAGCCGAAGCACGAACTCCAGCATCAGCCGCGTGTGCATCCAGGTCAGCAGCACGTTGTCCCGCAAATAGTGAAAGTGTGAGACCCCACCTTCTTCCGGAGTGAGGTACTTCACCGGCGCATCAATGTTGATCGGCTTGACGCCACGCCAGGCTAGACGCACGACCGCCTCGGTGTCGAAGTCGAAGCGGCGCATCCATGGCTGACGCGCCATGATGGCGATCAGAGCCGCCACCGGATACACGCGAAATCCGTAGAGCGAGTCACCGATCCCGGCGAACAGTGTTTCGAGCTGGGTCCAGCCGTTCGAGACGCGCCGGCCGCGCACTCGCAACATCGGAGCGCTGGCATCGAACACGGGACGACCGAGCACCATGGCTTCGGGCCGGGCCTGCGAAGCTCGCATGAAGGCCGGGATCAGGTCCGCCGGATGCTGGCCGTCGGAATCCATCGTCAGCGCGTGCGTGAAGCCCGCCTCCTGCGCCGCACGCAGACCGTGCAGCACGGCAGCACCTTTGCCTTGGTTCTCGGGCAGTACCCAGACGCGAAGACCTGGATCCGATGCGGCCATCTGCTGAAGCCGCTCGCCGGTTCCGTCCGTGCTGCCGTCGACCACCACCCACACCGGGCTCCATTGCGCACACGCCGCGCTGACCGTCGAGAACAGGCGTTCGCCCGTGTTGTAGCTGGGGATCAGGACAAGGTGGGTGCGCGAGACGTCTGGCATGCGGGCTGCGCGTCGGGGGCGCGCTGTTCCATGGATTGGCGGAAGTATTGTTCTATCTGCCGCAGCAGCGCGTCACTGTCCGGCGTCGGTGCAAAGCGCTGACCCAGCCTCAGCGTGAAGACGATCGGGAAAGGCGGCACGCGCCACAGCGGCCAGCCCTTGGCGAGATAGGGTGAATCGGTGTCGATGAAGACCGTCTGGATCGGCGCCTGCGATAGCTTGGCGATCAGCGTCACACCGGGCCGGAAGGCGTTGAGCGGCGGCGTCACGGTCCGAGTGCCCTCGGGAAAGATCACCAGTTGGCCGCCGTTCTTCAGGTCGTCGACCGCGAGGCGCACCATCGTGCGGGCCGAGTCGTTGCGGATGTAGCGCGCCAGCCGTGCGCCTGCGCCCAGGAAGATATTCCGCATCAGGTCCGCCTTCATGATGCAGGCGCTGCGCGGCAGGCGTGCCACCAGCATCAGCGCATCGAGCATCGTCGGATGGTTCGCGACGAAGATCAGGCCGCGCTCGTCGCGCAACGCGTCGAGGCAATTGGCGTCGATGCGCATCATCCCGCTCGCCGAAGCGGCCGCCCAGAAGAAGCGATAGGCCCGCGCAATGACGCTCCGGCCAAGCTTGCGCGCCGTCTCGGCCGGCAGCACCGGGTAGAGCAGCATCGCGATCAGGTTCCAGGCAAGCGATATCGTCCCCAACAGCGCCAGCAGCGCGTAGAGGGGCAGTGCGAAGAGCACGGAGAGCCCCAGAGGAGGCGGCCGGTTCGTCATCGAACGCTCGCGTTCTCAGGCATGCAATGCGCCGCTGGCGACGGCATGGGCTTCGATCTCCACCAGCAGATCCTGGCGGCAGATGTCCGCTTCGAGGTAGACCGCGTGGCTTAGCGTATTGGCCGCAGGACCCAGCGCCGCTTCGAGCACCTGGCGCACGAGCGGTGCATCGGCGACATGGCGGACGTAGACCACGCAATCCAGCCTGGCCAGGTCGAAGCGAGCAGTGGTGCGTTCATTGGCCGCCGCAATCACCGCCTCCAGATTGCGAAGCGTTTCCTGCGTCTGCGTGATCACCTCGCCCACATGCACCGTCTCGTGCCCGACGATGCTTGCCGTGCCGGAGATAAAGAGCGCCACGTCACCGCCGCCAAGCTCCGCGAGCGCGGCGCGCGAGAAGGTCGGTGCGCGCGGACCATAAGCCGGCGGATAGCGGTAGGCCGAGACCTGCCGCGGGTTTTCAATGGGCAGCGGCGCGACGCGCCCCGCCAGGAAGCGAATACACAGTGCCCCTTGATGAATGCCGAGCGCGCAAGCCGCGGGCGCCCCTTCGAACGCCGCCTGTCCCGCTTCGACAAAAGCATCCTGCCGCCCGAGATTGAACTGCCGGTAGCGTTCGAGCCCGCCGCCGTCACCGTTGATCTGCGGCAGGTAGTTCCACACGCGCAGCAGGTGCGCGCAACCGGTTTGCTCCAGCGAAGCGAATAGATCGCGGTAAGCCCGCTGCGCGAGCGCGGCAAGCCCCTGTTTCTCGACCGACTCGTCGAGGTCGATGGCGCCGAGCATCCAGTGCCCGTCGCAGCGCCAGCGCACGACGCCTGTGGTGCCGGACTCGACGTGCTCGCTGGCGTGCCACACGTCCGCCATCGCACCCGCTTCGGACAGTACCCGCGCATTCACGGTGGGCATCCATGCAAGGTCGTCGGGCGTGCCATAGCCCAGCGCGCCGAAGGGCGACTGGCCGGTGGCGGCCACGGCAAGGCTTTCGGGCAAGGACAGGCGCTCGACGCGCAGGGGCGGCGCCCCGAGAGGAACGCGCGCGGTCACTTGGCCTCGACGATGTTTTCGCCCGCGAGCGGGCCCAGGTCGCCACCGATCATGACCACTCCGCACGCATCGGCAGGAGGTGTGGAGGGTTCAGGTGCTGTTGTAGGAATATTCATGCGCATTGGCGGGGTTGATCTTGAAGGCACCCGAGGCGCACGTTCGTGGCGCATCAGCGCGGGATTATCCCAAAAAGGCACTTGTGCTCCTGTCAGACGACCCCGGTCGTTGTGCGCGCCGGACAGTAAACTCGCAGCTTGCTTTTGAAAACACAAGACTGCGAGAAACAGAGCCATGGCCGGACACAGCAAATGGGCGAATATTCAGCACCGGAAGGGCCGCCAGGACGAAAAACGCGGAAAGCTGTGGACCCGCGCGATCCGTGAAATCATGGTGGCCGCGCGCACTGGCGGCGGCGATCTCGGCGCCAATCCGCGGCTGCGGCTGGCGGTCGAAAAGGCCAAGGCGGTCAATCTGCCGGCCGACACCGTCAAGCGCAACATCGACAAGGCCACCGGCAACCTCGAAGGCGTCAACTACGAGGAAATCCGCTACGAGGGCTACGGCATCGGCGGCGCGGCCATCATCGTCGACACCATGACCGACAACCGCGTGCGCACCGTCGCAGAGGTGCGCCACGCATTTTCCAAGCACGGCGGCAACATGGGCACCGAAGGATCGGTCGCCTTCCAGTTCAAGCACTGCGGGCAATTCGTTTTCGCGCCGGGCACGAGCGAAGACAAGGTGATGGAAGTGGCATTGGACGCCGGTGCCGAAGACGTCGTCACCGACGACGACGGTGCGATCGAAGTCCTCACGGCTGTCGCCGACTTCGAGGCCGTCAAGAACGCGCTCGAGGCAGCGGGCCTCAAGCCCGAGGTGGCCGAAGTCACGATGCGGGCCGAAAACACCATCGATCTGGCCGGCGAAGACGCTGCCCGGATGCAAAAGCTGCTCGACGTCCTGGAAGACCTCGACGACGTGCAGGATGTCTATCACAACGCTGCGCTGTCCGAATGACGGAAGCGCGAACGAAAGCCTGCGAATGAAGGTATTGGTCATTGGGGGAGGCGGCCGCGAGCACGCGCTGGCGTGGCGGCTGTCGCAGTCCGATCGGATCGGCAGGGTCTACGTGGCGCCGGGCAATGGCGGCACGCGCTCGGATACTCGCTACGAGTGTGTCGACATCTCGGAGCCCGCCGCGCTGCGCGCCTGGGCCCAGAAGGAAAAGATCGCGTTGACCGTGGTCGGCCCCGAGGCGCCCCTGGCCGCGGGCGTGGTCGACGAGTTCCGCGCGCATGGCCTGCGAATCTTCGGGCCGACCAAGGCCGCCGCGCAACTGGAAAGCTCCAAGGCCTTCTCGAAGGCCTTCATGAAGCGCCACAACATCCCGACCGCCGAGTACGAGGCCTTCACCGACGCCGCGGCGGCCCACGCCTACGTCGATGCCAAGGGCGCGCCGATCGTCATCAAGGCCGATGGTCTGGCCGCCGGCAAGGGCGTCGTCGTCGCGACCACGCTCGAGGAGGCGCACGAGGCGATCGATTTCATGCTGCTGGACAACAAGTTCGGCGTGTCCCACAACGAGGGCGGCGCCCGCGTCGTCATCGAGGAATTCCTGCAGGGCGAGGAAGCCAGCTTCATCGTGCTGTGCGACGGCCAGAACGTGACCGCGCTCGCCACCAGCCAGGACCACAAGCGCCTGCTCGACGGCGACGAAGGTCCGAACACGGGCGGCATGGGCGCATATTCGCCGGCGCCGGTCGTCACGGCCGAGGTGCATGCGCGCGCCATGCGCGAAATCATCCTGCCGACGATCCGTGGCATGGAAAAGGACGGGATTCCCTACACGGGCTTTCTCTACGCCGGGCTCATGATCGACGCCGCCGGCCATCCGAAGACGCTCGAATTCAACTGCCGCATGGGCGACCCCGAGACGCAGCCGATCATGTTGCGCCTCAAGTCCGACCTGTTCGAAGTGTTCTGGCATGCGACCGACGGCACGCTCGACCAGGTCGAACTCGAATGGGATCGCCGCGTCGCGCTCGGCGTGGTGATGGCGGCGCACGGCTATCCGCTCGACCCGCGCAAGGGCGATCGCATCATCGGCATCCCGCCGGAGGCACCCGATGCCGTCGTCTTCCACGCAGGCACGACGCTCGAAGGCGGAGAGCTCAAGACCAGTGGCGGACGCGTGCTCTGCGTGACCGTGCTGGCCGACAGCGTCAAGCAGGCGCAGCAGCGGGCTTACGCCGTCGCGGCGCGCATCCAGTTCGATGGTGCGCAATACCGCAAGGACATCGGGCACCGCGCGGTCCACGCGCGCGGTTCGCACGCCTGATGCAGACCCTGCCTGGAACCAGGCCGGAAGAAGTCGGCGACTACCTGCGGGCGCTGCAGCAACGCATCGTCGAAGCCATCGAGGCGGCCGATGGCAGCCAGTGCGTTCGCGACGAGTGGCGCAAGGAGCCGGGCGAACCGCTGCAGGGCAGCGGGCTGACGTGCATTCTCGAAGGCGGCGCGCTGTTCGAGCGCGCCGGCTGCGGCTTTTCGCAGGTGCGCGGCCCCAAGCTGCCGCCCTCGGCGACGCAGCACCGGCCTGAACTCGCCGGTGCGCCTTTTCAGGCCATGGGCGTTTCGCTGGTGTTTCATCCGCGCAATCCGTACGTGCCTACCGTTCACATGAACGTGCGGATGCTGGCGGCGCTGCCCCAGGATGCGGAGCCCGTGTGCTGGTTCGGCGGCGGTATGGACCTCACGCCGTATTACGGCTTCGAGGATGACGCCGTGCATTTCCACCGGACTTGCCGCGACGCGCTTGCGCCTTTCGGCGACGACAAATATCCGCGCTTCAAGCAGTGGTGTGACGAGTATTTCTTTCTCAAACATCGGAACGAGCAACGCGGCGTGGGCGGCATCTTCTTCGACGACTTCTCCGAGCCCGGTTTCGAGCAGAGCTTTGCCATGCTGCGCTCGGTTGGCGATGCGTTCCTGCCGGCTTACCTGCCCATAGTGGAACGGCGTCGCGACACGGTGTACGGCGAACGCGAGCGCGAATTCCAGCTCTACCGGCGCGGGCGCTACGTCGAATTCAACCTGGTGTGGGACCGCGGCACGCATTTCGGGCTGCAGTCGGGCGGGCGCACCGAATCGATCCTGTTGTCCATGCCCCCGCTTGCCAGTTGGGCCTATCGCAAGGAGCCCGAGGCGGGCACCGCGGAGGCAGCGCTGTACAGCGACTTCATCGTGCGGCGCGAATGGCTCTGAGCAAGCCGCGTGTGGGTGTCTTCGGCGGCGCTTTCGACCCGCCTCACAACGCACACGTGGCGCTGGCCCAGGAAGCGCTGGTGCAGCTCGATCTGGCCGAACTGCGCATCTTTCCGACAGGGCAGGCATGGCACAAGGACCGTGCGCTGAGTGCGGCGGATGATCGCCTCGCGATGGCGCGGCTGGCCTTCGAAGGACTCGCGAATACGGTGGTCGATGCGCGTGAAATCTTGCGCCCCGGTCCCACGTACACGCTCGACACCCTGCGAGAACTGCAACGCGAGCAGCCTGCCGCGCAACTGGTGCTGATCATGGGGGCGGACCAGGCGTCGTCGCTGCCGCGCTGGCACGGTTGGGAGGAGATTCTCTCGACCGCTATAATTTCCGTAGCATTTCGTGCAACATCCACGGGCTCTGCAGGTCCATTCGATCCCAAGAACCTGCCATCCGCGCCTTCCGGCGCGCGATTCGAAAAGCTCGAACTTCAGCCGATGGACACCAGCGCGACCGACATCCGGGCGCGCGCCGCGCGTGGCGAAGACCTTCGCGGTCTGGTTCCGGCGGCGGTTGCACGCTATATTGAACAACACCACCTCTACCGATCCGCCTGATGACCACTGAAGCCGCCGCCAAGAAAGACACCCAGAAACTCCAGAGAGCCATCATCGATGGCCTCGAGGACGTCAAGGCGCAGGACATACAGGTTTTCGACACTGAGCATCTCTCCCCGCTGTTCGAGCGCGTGATCGTCGCTTCGGGCACTTCCAACCGCCAGACAAAGGCACTCGCGGCCAGCGTGCGGGACGCGGTGCGGGAGGCGGGCTTCAACAAGCCGAGGGTGGAGGGCGAGGCCAACGGCGAGTGGATCATCGTGGACTGCGGCGCCGCGGTGGCGCACATCATGCAGCCGGCCATCCGCCAGTACTACCACCTCGAGGAAATCTGGGGCGACAAGCCCGTGCGGACCAAGCTGGGCGCGACAAAGCCCACCATCGCCAAGGCTACCGAAGAGAAGGCGCCGGCTGCTGCGAAAAGCAGTACCTCCCTGCGTCGCTCGAGCGCTGCGAAATCGGCGATCCGTGCCGCGGAGCAGGCAGCCAAGGAGCAGAAGCAGAAGCCGGCTGCCAGGAAGACCGCGGCCAAGAAGCCAGGACCCAAGCCTGTGAAGACCGTAGTCTTGAACAAGGCGCCCGCCAAGAAGGCCGCGGCGAAGAAGGCCGCCCCCGCTGCCAAGAAGGTCGCGCGCAAGACCGCCTCCGCAAGATCATGAAGCTGCTGGTGGTCGCAGTCGGGCAGCGCATGCCCGACTGGGCGCAGACCGCCTGGGACGACTACGCCAAGCGCTTCCCGCCCGAACTCAAGCTCGAACTGCGCGCCGTCAAGACCGAGCCGCGTGGCTCCAAGACGCTCGAAACACTCTACGCCGCCGAACGCGAGCGGATCGAAGCCGCCATCGCCAAAGGCATGCGCATCGTCGCCCTCGACGAGCGCGGAACCGCACTTACCACCAAGGCGCTCGCTGCGCGGCTGCAAGCCTGGCAGGGCGAGGGCGATGACGTCGCGCTGGTGATCGGCGGTCCCGACGGCCTGGATCCCGCATTCAAGGCGGCAGCCCACGAACGCATCCGGCTCTCCGACCTGACCCTGCCGCATGCGATGGCCCGGGTGCTGCTGGTGGAGCAGCTGTATCGCGCGTGGTCGGTCAACGCCGGACATCCCTATCACCGCGAATGAGCAGTTCAGATTTCATTTACCTGGCGTCGCAAAGTCCACGCCGCGCGCAATTGCTGGGGCAGCTCGGCGTTCGACACGAACTGCTGCTGGCCGCGCCCGATGAGGATGCGGAGGCGCTGGAGGCCGTGCTGCACGGTGAGTCGCCGACCGCGTATGTGCAGCGGGTCACCGCGCTCAAGCTCGACGCGGCCGTGGCAAGGCACGGACGGCTGGGCTTGCCCGCGGCGCCCATCCTTTGCGCGGACACCACCGTCGCCATTGGCCGCACCATCCTCGGCAAGCCTGAGGACGAGCGCGATGCCGAGCGCATGCTGGAAATGCTCTGCGGCCGTACCCACCGCGTGATGACCGCCATTGCGCTGCAGAACGGCGCGCGGCGCCACGCAGCACTCAATGTCTCGCACGTGCGCTTTGCCTCGGTCGAGAAGCAGCTGATCGCTCAATACGTCGCCAGCGGCGAGCCAACCGGCAAGGCGGGCGCCTATGCCATTCAGGGGCGGGCGGCCGCGTTCATCGAACACATCAGCGGCTCGCATTCGGGCATCATGGGACTTCCGATGTTCGAGACCGCCCAGTTGCTGCGCCAGGCGGGCTTCAGGCTTTAAAACAAATGCAAGACATCCTGATCAACTGGTCCCCGCAGGAGACCCGAGTGGCGCTGGTCGAGCACGGCGCGGTGCAGGAGCTCCATTTGGAGCGCACGCTGGAGCGCGGGCTGGTCGGCAATATCTACCTCGGCAAGGTGTCGCGGGTGCTTCCCGGGATGCAGTCGGCGTTCATCGACATCGGGCTCGACCGCACGGCTTTCCTGCACGTCGCCGACATCGTCGCGCCGTTCACGCCCGGATCGCGGCCGAGCTCTCCTGCGCCGGAGCGCGACCATCGCAACGGCGGCGCGATGGTGCCCATCGAGAAGCAGGTCTTCGAAGGGCAGTCGTTGCTGGTCCAGGTGATCAAGGACCCGATCGGGACCAAGGGCGCACGCCTCTCGACGCAGATCAGCATCGCGGGACGGCTGCTCGTTTTCCTGCCGCAGGACAACCACGTGGGCGTGTCCCAGAAGATCCCGCCCGATCTGCGCGACGCGCTGCGCACGCGCATGCAGGTGCTCATAGAGGCCGCCGCCGCGGCCGACAGCGGCGGCGTGGTGCCGGCGAACACGGGTGGCTTCATCCTGCGCACCAACGGCGAGGATTCGAGCGACGCCGAACTGGCCGAGGACATCGCCTACCTGCGCAAGATGTGGTCGCGCATTCGCGAACTCTCGTCGCGCATGCCACCCATGTCGCTGCTGCACCAGGACTTGAGCCTGCTGCAGCGGGTGCTGCGCGACATGACCAGCGAGGACACGCAGACGATCCGCATCGACTCGCGCGAGCAGTTCGATTCGCTGCTCAAGTTCGGGCTCGAATTCATGCCGCAGGCGGCCGGCAAGTTGCAGCTCTACAAGGGCGAGCGGCCGATCTTCGACCTCTATTCGATCGACGAGGAGATCGCGAAGGCGCTGGGCCGCCGTGTCGACCTGAAGTCGGGCGGCTACCTCGTGGTGGATCAGACCGAAGCGCTGACCACGGTCGACGTGAACACCGGCGGGTTTGTCGGCGCGCGCAATTTCGACGACACCATCTTCAAGACCAACCTGGAAGCCGCGCAGGCCATTGCGCGCCAGTTGCGGCTGCGCAATCTGGGCGGAATCATCATCGTCGATTTCATCGACATGGCGCGCGACGACCACCGTGAACAGGTGCTGGCGGAGTTTCGCAAGCAGCTCGCCCGCGATCGCGTCAAGACCACGGCCGGTGGCTTCTCGCAGCTGGGGCTGGTCGAGATGACGCGCAAGCGCACTCGCGAATCCCTGGCGCACATGCTGTGCGAGCCTTGCCTGGCCTGCGCAGGGCAGGGCATCGTGAAGACGGCGCGCAGCGTGGCCTACGACGTGCTGCGCGAGATCCTCCGCGAGGCGCGCCAGTTCACGCCGCGCGAGTTCCGCATCGTGTCGTCACCCCAGGTGATCGAGCTGTTCCTCGACGAGGAAAGCCAGCATCTCGCCGGCCTGAGCGATTTTATAGGCAAGCCGATCTCGCTCCAGGCAGAGCCCGCAATGGGCCAGGGTCAGTACGACATAGTCTTGCTATAGCGCCACCAGCCGGCGCTCTGCCTACAGCGTTGGGTCCTGACCGGGTTGTGCGCCTCGTACTGCGAGGTTTTGAAGTCGGGCATAGAGGCCGTCCAACGCCATCAACTGGGCATGGCTGCCTTGCTCGGCAATGCGGCCGTGGTCCATGACGACGATGCGATCCGCGTGCTGAATCGTCGACAGGCGATGGGCGACGATCAAGGTCGTGCGGCCTTGCATCAGGCGCTGCAGGGCCTCCTGCACGAGTCGTTCGGATTCGGTATCGAGCGCCGAAGTCGCCTCATCCAGCAGCAGGATCGGCGCGTTCTTGTAAAGGGCCCGCGCGATCGCGAGGCGCTGGCGCTGGCCGCCCGAGAGCTGGGTCGCGTTGTGGCCGAGCACTGTATCGATGCCGTTCGGCAGGCTGTCGACATGCACCGTCAGGTTGGCGGCCGCGACGCATTCGTCGACGCGGTCTCGATCGATCTCTGCGCCGAGCGCAACGTTGGCCGCCAGGGTGTCGTTGAGCATCACGACGTCCTGGCTCACCATCGCGAACTGCGCACGCAGGCTCTTGAGTTGCCATTGGCCGATGTCGTGGCCATCGAGCAGCACCTGGCCTGCACTCGGCAGCACGAAACGCGGCAGCAGGTTGACCAGCGTGGTCTTGCCCGATCCGGACGGGCCGACGAAGGCGACGGTCTCGCCGGGATCGATCGTCAGATCGACGTCGTCGAGCGCGCGCGCCTCGTCCTCGCCGCGGTAGTTGACGCGCACCTTGCGCAACTCGATGCGACCCTCGGCGCGTTGCGCCTCGTAGCGGCCCTGGGGTTCGGCGCCGACGCTGTCGACCAGTTCGAGCCCGCGCTCGAGTGCCGCAAGTCCGCGCGTGATCGGGTTCGCCATGTCGGCGAGCCTGCGGATCGGCGCGATCAACATCAGCATCGCCGCGATGTAGGCGACGAAGCCACCGACAGTCAGCCCCTGCTCGTTGCTCTGCCAGAGCGCAATCACGACCACCACCGACAGCGCGACGGCGGCAAGCAGCTGCGTGAGCGGTGTCATTGCAGCCGACGCGATGGTCGACTTGACCGCCAATCGGTTGAGACTGTGGCTCAGGCGCTCGAAGCGGTCGGTCTGGCTTGCCTCGGCGTTGTGCAGCCTGACCACCCGGTGCGCCAGGACGTTCTCCTCGACGACGTAAGCGAGTTCGTCTGTGGCGATCTGGCCGAGCCGGGTCAAGTGATAGAGCCGCTTGGACAGCACCTTCATGATCCAGCCGACGCCGGGCACAAGCACGCCGACGATCAGCGTGAGCTTCCAGTTCAGATAGAGCAGATAGAACAGCAGCGCAATCAGCGTCAAGCCGTCGCGCGAAAGGCCCAGCAGAGCTTGAACCAGCAGCATGCCGCCGGTCTGTACTTCATACACAACCGTGTTCGACAGCGTGCTGGCCGACTGCCGCGAGAACAGGGCAAGTTCGGCTGCAAGGAGCTTCTGGAACAGCATGCGCCGAAGCCGCTGCATGCCCTCGTTGGCTATTCGCGCGAGTGCATATTGCGAAATGAACTGTGCGAGCCCGCGCACTGCGAAGAGCAGGATCATCGCCACGGGCACGATCCACAGCGCGAGTTGCCCGCGCGTGAACCCGCGATCCAGCAGCGGTTTCACGAGCGCAGGCATCAACGGCTCGGTCAGGGCGGCAATGAGAGCGGTAAAGAATCCGAGACCCCACCAGCGGCGCGAGCCACCAAACCAGGTCATCAGGCGCGCGAGTCGTCGCGTCAACGGGGGGCGCGCTACTTCGGCGACGGGGGAGGGCTGCATGGCGGCGCATTCTACGGGCGCGTCTTGTGTAGGACCGGGGCGAATTCATACACGTTTTGTGACGCCGTGACCATTGCAATGTGTACCATGTGAGACCTTTCCGTCCGAGACAAGAAACTAAATCCTCGGAACCCTCTCCGAACTGCATGAAAAAGCCGTTGCAAGACTTTCCCCCAGCCCCTTCTTCATCGTTCTTCGCTCGCCGCGCCTTGATTGCGGCCCTTGCCGCCTCCCCAGTACTGCCTTCATTCGCCCAGTTTCGGGTCGAGGTGTCGGGTGTTGGCGTGACGCAGTTGCCGATCGCGCTCGCCCCGTTCAAGGGGGAGGACGGTTCGCCGCAGAAGATTTCCGCGATCGTCCAGGCCGACCTCGAGCGCAGCGGGCAGTTCCGCGGCGTCGATGCCTCCGGGCAGTCCCTGGATGAAAGTTCCCGTCCCGACCTGAGCCTGTGGCGTCAGCGCACGGCTGACTCGTTGGTCGTGGGCAGCGTCAACAAACTCGCCGATGGCCGCTACGACGTGCGCTTCCGTCTCTGGGATGTGGTGCGCGGTCAGGACCTCGGTGGCCAGAGCTATACCGTGCCGCAGGGAGACCTACGCCTTGCGTCGCACCGGATCGCGGACTATGTCTATGAAAAGCTGACCGGCGAGAAGGGCATCTTCTCGACACGCATCGCCTATATCACCAAGGGCGGTAGCCGCCACACGCTGTGGGTGGCCGACGCAGACGGCGAGAACGCCCAAGCCGCGCTGGCCAGCCCGGAGCCGATCATTTCCCCGCGCTGGTCGCCCAACGGTACTCAACTCGCTTACGTATCCTTCGAATCTCGCAAGCCGGTGGTGTACGTGCACAACGTGGCCAGCGGTCAGCGGCGCCTCGTCGCCAACTTCAAGGGCAACAATAGCGCGCCGGCGTGGTCGCCCGATGGCAGCACGCTCGCCGTCACCTTGAGCCGCGACGGCGTCTCGCAGATCTACACCATCCCGTCGAGCGGCGGCGAACCGAGACGCCTCACGCAAAGCCCCAGCATCGACACCGATCAGGTGTATTCGGCGGACGGCAGCTCGATCTACTTTGTGAGTGATCGCGGCGGTGCTCCGCAGATCTACAAGATGGGCGCCAGCGGCGGCAACCCGACTCGGGTGACTTTCAGCGGCACCTACAACATTTCTCCGGCAATCAGCGGCGATGGCCGGTGGTTGGCCTACATCTCGCGCGTGGGGGGCGGGTTCAAACTCCACGTGATGGAATTGGCGACGGGCAACGTGCAGGCAATCACCGACACGACCGCCGATGAGCGTCCCAGTTTCGCGCCGAACAGCAAGCTCGTCGTCTACGCCACACGGCTGCAAGGCCGCGAAGCGCTGATGACCACGACGCTGGACGGAAAAATAAAAGCTCGCCTGGCGGGACAGGCCGGAGACATCCGCGAACCGGACTGGGGTCCGTTTCAAAAGCAATGATTAACTTGAGGAGTTCGAAAATGTTGAAACGTACGATTTATTCGTTGGCCATCGTGGCGCTGATTGCGGGTTGCTCGTCGGGCACGAAGCTCAACGACACGCCGGTGGTCGACCGCAATGCAGGGCAGGGCTCGGGTGGGGCGGCCAGTGGCGTCGCACCGGTCAGCATCGACCCGAATGCGCAGACCGCGCAGGGCCCGGTCGGCGTTGCACGAATCATCTACTTCGACTTCGACAGCTACACCGTCAAGCCTGAGTTCCAGCAACTCATTGACGGCCATGCGCGCTTCCTCAAGGCGAACCCGAATCGTCGCATCTCCATCGAAGGGCACACCGACGAACGCGGTGGTCGCGAATACAACCTGGCGCTGGGCCAGAAACGTTCCGAAGCCGTGCGTCGCTCGCTGGTGCTCCTGGGTGTTTCCGACAGCCAGATCGAAGCTGTGAGCTTCGGCAAGGAAAAGCCGGCGGCCCAAGGCTCGGGTGAGGATGCCTGGGCGCAAAACCGTCGCGCTGAAATCACCTACCGTTGATCATGCGCGGTGTTTCATTGCGAGGGGCTGCCCTCGCAGCCGCTTTGATGTGCGCCTCTCTCGGTGCGCAGGCTGCGCTGTTCGAGGACGATGAGGCGCGTCGCGCCATCCTCGACCTGCGGCAGCGCGTCGAAGCCATGCGCTTGCAGAGTGAGCAACGGCAGAACGACGAAAACGCCCAATTGCGCCGCAGCCTGCTCGATCTACAAAACCAGATCGAGCAGATGCGCGGCGAATTGGCGCGCATGACCGGACAGAACGAACAACTCACGCGAACGCTGACTGAAATGCAGCAGCGCCAGACGGAAGTCGACGACAAGCTCAAGAAGAACGAGCCCTCGAAGGTGGCCGTCGATGGTCGCGAGTTCACGGCCGATCCGCGCGAGAAGGCCGACTTCGATGCGGCATTGGGCATCTTCAGGGCTGGCCAGTTCGCGCAGGCGCAGACGGCGTTTGCCGAGTTCGTCAAACGTTATCCGCAAAGCGGCTACAACGCGTCCGCGCTGTTCTGGCTCGGCAATGCGCAGTACGCGACACGCAACTACAACGAGGCTATCGCCAACTTCAGGTCCATGCTGTCGCTGGCACCTGATCACGCGAAGGCGCCTGAAGCCGTGTTGTCCATCGCCAACTGCCAGATCGAACTGAAGGACACGCGTGCGGCGCGCCGCACGCTGGAAGATCTGACCAAGGCCTATCCGCAGTCGGAAGCTGCACAGGCAGGGCGCGAGCGCCTCTCGCGCCTTCGCTAACGTCGGCTGGATCTTGTCGAGCACTGTTGTTTCTCCCGTCGCCAAGACGGACGACGCCGATCTGGCCCGCCGCTTCGGCGGGCTTGAGCGTCTCTACGGCGTGGCAGGGGCGGCGGCCATTCGCGATGCGCACGTGCTGGTCGCTGGCATCGGCGGCGTCGGCTCGTGGGCCGTCGAAGCGCTGGCGCGAAGCGGAGTGGGGCGACTGACACTGGTCGATCTCGATCACATCGCTGAATCCAACATCAACCGGCAGATCCATGCGCTGGATGCCACCGTGGGTCAAGCCAAGGTCGAGGCGATGCGCGACCGGATCGCGCAGATCAATCCCGCCTGCAAGGTGCTTGCGCTCGACGAGTTCGTGGAGCCGGGCAATTGGCACCAGCTGCTTGCCACGGCACAAGCAGCGAACGGCCCGGCTACTGCGGTCATCGATGCTTGCGACCAGGTGCGCGCCAAGGTGGCCATGGCTGCATGGGCACGCGAGGCAGGTGCCGGCTTCATCACGGTGGGGGCGGCGGGCGGCAAGCGCCTGGCGCACAAGGTCGACATCGATGACCTCGCACTGGTCACCCACGATCCCTTGCTTGCACAGCTTCGCCAGCGTCTGCGCAAGGAGCATGGCGCTCCGCGCGAGGGCCGCAAGATCGGCGTGAACTGCGTCTTCAGCCGCGAAAGCGTCGCGCCACCCGACGCTTCATGCGCAGTGGAGGGCGATGGCTCGCTCAACTGCCACGGCTACGGATCCGTGGTGAGCGTGACCGCCACCTTCGGACAATGTGCTGCAGGCTGGATTCTCGACAGGATTGCCCGAGAAGCCACGCTATAATCTCAGGCTTTGCCGGATTCAATGCCGGTGAAGATCAGGTCAAAGAAATTGGTATTGGGACGTTAGCTCAGTTGGTAGAGCAGCGGACTTTTAATCCGTTGGTCACTGGTTCGAATCCAGTACGTCCTACCAGAAACCACGCGCCAGCACTAGAAAGCCTGCTACAAAAACAGTAGCGGGCTTTTTATTTTCCGGCTCCGTATCCACTTTTTCGCCTGATGGCCCGAAGTCTGAACCGGTAGTCGCCTTTGCGCAGCGCCTACAACGCCAAGGGCTTTTTTGAGAAGCACACTGTATCGGCCCAGGGCAGAAATTCTCAACGGGAAATGGAAGTTTCCGGAGGCACAGCCAGCCCAGTAGTTGGCGAAAAGTTGCAGTCCGGGCTCGCGCCATTGCGGCCTACCTTCGCAGTGACGTATCTGTTGATCGGTGACTGGCTCGTGTCAGGTGCGGTGGCGCTCATCGAGCCATGCATGAACACCGTGGCGTTTTACTTCCACGAGCTCTTCTGGGCGACGCGCAAGGAGCGGCAGGAGGCTGGGCTCGCTCCGCTTACCGCGTGATCGGCACCCTCGCGGTCGTCTTCGCCCGCCATTGAGGACATTCCCGGCAAGCTCCACGTGGGCCGCTCAGTCCACCACAGCGTCGGCCCGCCGGAGCAAGGAATGCGGGATGATGACCCCGAGATCGTTCGCCGACTTGCGATTGATCACCAACTTGAAAAGTGTCGGCTGCTCTATCGGAAGATCTCCAGCCTTTTCGCCCCGCAGAATGCGCGCAATTTGCTTGGCTGATTGACGCCACATACCGGAGATTTTCCGCCCGTACGACATGAGACCGCCGGCGTCTGGCACCTCGCGGAATGCGAACATCGACGGCAGCCGCCTCGATGGTGCCGTCGTTGCGGGGCGCGTGTCCGGTGCCGTTGGTGGCGGACATCCCGAAGGCCTGGTCCAAGTTCAACTCGATCACGCCGGTAGCGGTGTTCGTCACGACCGATCGATTGCTGGCCTGCACGAACAGGCCGCCGCCCTGAAGAGTGTTCAGCGTGATGCGCCCTGCATTGATCAGGCTGTTGCCTTTGCTGTTAGAGGCCAGCATGCCGGCGGCGAGGTCGCCCGAGATGGTGATCGTCCCCCGAACTCGTTGTGCAGGACGTTGTTGGCTCCGACGGCGACAAAGCTCAGCGCGTTGAACCCGTTCGTCGCGAGCGTTCCGAAGTTGCGAAGCGTGGCGTTCTCGCCCAGAGCGACCACGCCGATGGTGCTGGCTATCGGCTCGATGGGTCAATGGGGCGAGGCGTTGGCGACCCGAGTGGCCTGTGTGCGGCCTCCCGCCGCAGCCCCAGTCTTTTCTATCATCCTCCTTCGCGATTGCGCAAGCGAAGGTACAGATTTCGTGGGCCTGTGCCCCTCGGGGCAAAGGCCCGATCCTATCTGTGCATTACTTTTGGAACTTGGTTGGCTGAACTTGCGTTGCGATTTTCGATCTTCTATGCACGATCAAGATCGGCGCTTGATCCGCCACAATTTCCGTTCTGCCTCTTGAAGCCCATGCAACTCAACACTTTCTCCATCCTTCCGGTCGTCTTCGCAATTGCCGCGGGCGCTCTGGTTCCCAATTCGGTGTCCTTTGCGGCCTCCCACGCCACCAAGCATGCAACCCAAAAGAAGCCCACGCCCGACGCGCCTGCCCCCACGCCGTTAGCTGGACAGACCGCTGTTGCCGGCGGGACCCCGGCGATCGCCGCCAAGGCATGGTTGCTGATGGACTTCGACTCTGGCGAGGTGCTCGCCTCGGCCAACCCCGACGAACCGCTGCCGCCGGCCTCACTGACCAAGATGATGACCAGTTTCCTGGTCGAACAGGCACTTCGCTCGGGCAAGCTCAAGAAGGACGACCTTGTTTCGGTCAGTCAGACTGCCTGGTGCCGCGGCTCGAGCACTGAGTCATGCATGTACCTGCCGCTGAACAGCCAGGCCACGGTGGTCGACATCCTGCGCGGCATCATCATCCAGTCGGGCAACGACGCGTCCAAGGCAATCGCCGAGCATATGGCCGGCTCCGAAGAGGGCTTCGCCAAGCTCATGAATGCCGAAGCCAAGCGCCTCGGGATGACGCACACGAATTTTGTGAACGCGACGGGCCTGCCCGACCCGGAGCACAAGGCGTCTGCGCGGGACCTCGCGATCCTGGCGCGTGCGATCATCCGCGACAGTTCCGACTACTACCCGATCTACGCCGAGCGCGAATTCAAGTACAACGGCATCAAGCAGGGAAATCGCAATGCCCTGCTCTATACCGATCCAACGGTTGACGGATTGAAGACCGGCCACACCCAGGAGGCCGGCTACTGTCTCGTCACTTCGTCCAAACGCAACGGGATGCGCCTGATCACGGTGATCCTCAACACCAACAGCGCGCAGGCCCGTGCCGACCAGACGCGTACGTTGCTCGGGTGGGGCTTCGGCAACTTCGAGAAGGCCACTCCCATTCAGCCGAACACGGTCGTCACGACGGCCAAGGTCAACTTTGGCAAGGCTGATACTGTTGCTGCGGCTCTGGGATCGCCATGGACGGTGACCGTGCCGCGCGGCCAGCAAGTGCAGACTTCGGTGCAGGTCAAGCCTGACCTGGAGGCACCGGTGGCAAAGGGTGCGGTGATCGGGAAGGTGGTCGCGAGTTCAAACGGCAAGCCGGTGGGAGAAGCGCCGCTGATCGCGCAGGCCGATGTGGAACGCGCAGGCTTCATGCTGCGCACGTGGCAACGCGTGGCCAAGTTGTTTGGCAAGTGAAGCACGCATGGCGCAAGGCCATTGCACCCTGGTTGCAGGTGCTGTTCAAACCCGGCGGCCTTAGATGCATGCTGGCGCGGTAACTGACCGGAGATGGCCAGTTTTGCCCTGAGCAACTGAGCAGCAGGTAGAGCGGGTCAGCGCTTCTTCGTAGCGGCCTTCTTCGCCGCCATCTTCCTGGCAGCCGGCTTCCGCCGCGCGGCCGCGCCGGCCTTCCGCAGGACGGCCTCCCAGGCCAGGCAGGCCCAGCGTGCCGCTTCTTCGCGGTCTTCGTAGATTTCGGGCGGCGCTTCTACGTACGAGGTCGGTGTCAGCTTGCCCGAGCGCATGTACTCGAAGGGTGCGAGCCCTTTCGCCTCGAACTGAGCCCGGCTCTCCTCGTCGGTCTTGAGGTACAGGCGCTCGCCGCTCACTAGGCCGAACATGCGCCCCTCGTGGAAGATGCCGTGGCCTCCGAACATGGGGCGGGCCGACACGCGGCCGAAGCGCTCGAACACTTCGGGAAGTTCCTCGGCCAGCCTCAACGTGCCCACAGCTCACTATCGAGGTCCTCGGGACCCCAACCCTCACTTTGTTCAGGTGTGAAATCACGGGAGGCAATCCCATGGATGGCCGTGAAACGAACGCGGAGCAGCGCAGGTTCATCACCGACACCGAATCGACGAATTCTCATGAAAATCCTTGTGCCGACTTGAGATGGACCGAGAGTCTGTCACATCCGCTCTGCATCGCGACCGGCCGTGAACTCACGATTCGCGATTCGGATGTTGCTGCGACCGACCTGGCTTTGGAGAAAGGGGATGACCTCGTCAATGGGCAGTTGGTCCCCGACTTTCCGATGAACTTCTATCAGCACCTTGGGACGCCTCGCTCCACAAACTGCTCCAAAAGCACGACTTGCGCCCGGTCCTGCATGAGAAGGCCATGTTCGTCAACGAGGTTGGTCCACTCCGTCGCGCAGCGACAGAGCCAGGTTGCCGCGCTGAACATGCTTGGGCGGCGCCAACCTTTTGACATCAGCCCGTTCTTCTGGAGCCAGCACTACGACGTTGCCATTCAGTACGTGGGTCATGCCGAATGCTGGGACTCGATCCAAAAGCGGCTGCGCGCGGCGGCAGTATCAGCCGGCCTGACGGGGGTCTTCTGTCCGATGAACTTGCCCTTGTTCCTTGGCTCGCAGCGACACGTCGACTAGGCGCCGGCAGGCGGTGTCTACCAGCCGGTGTGGCGGCCACTGGAGGAACGCATCACGATGCGAAGAAGGTCGCGCAGCCAATGTCGGGTCAGACTGAACTCGAACCTTCGGCGAACTCGCGGCCGGGTGCCTGGCAACGACATTGAAGAGATAGCGGCGCCAGGAACGTCGCTCCGGGCGATCCAAATGGATACCGACTTGTTCAGGTCTTGCGCCAACGTTGGCAAAGAGGCCGCAGTTCGCGGGGCAGGTCGGCGCTGACCGTCTTCGGGAGGGCTAATCCGGAACGAACTTCGCCTTGAACTTCGCAACGTCATCCGCCTGTTCCAGGGTCACGAGTTGGCCCATCTTGCCGTCAGAGAGTCGGCAGGCGGCGAATAGGCTGTAGCGGCCCCTCAGGCCATAACTCGGGAGGTCGATAAGCGCGTATGGCTGCGGCACGAACACTTGGTGTTCGAACACTACCCGGTGCACGTTACGTGGCGAGGGGAAGAGCTTGTAGTCGGTGGTCTCGAAGGACCTTGCAGTAGCCATTTCGCAATTCTCGCTCCAATGACGGTTGCATGCCTTGGTCAATGCGAGAAAGGCGCTAGCCGACTCCCTCCGGTGCAGGGCTCCAGGAGATTCGACATGTCGAATGTCGTCAAGGAGTTCATCAAGAGAGGTCCGGTTGTGGCCCGACTCTAGCCGGTCGTGGCTGCGAGTGTTCGCGCCTGTAATTCGACCTTATTGCCAGTTTCGCGCAGCCACCGGAAGCTGCTCGCTCGCAAACCTGCGCGAACGGGCCTTCGCGTTAGCGCTGGCATCAGGCCGCCGTAGCCGGCGGGGCGGGAATCGAGATGACGTTCGAGACGCAGCTCGGGTTGTTGGTGGCAGGTGTCTTGAAGCCGCAACTTCCGTATAGGGAACGAAGCCGCCAAGTCGCTTCGAACATCCGTTTTCCCAAGGCCGCCACTTCCGCAAAGGCCCCATTGCGGCTGTACGGATTTCCCCGAAGCGGGCGTTCAACTTCGGGAGGCTGTGAGGGCTCTTGCGGCACGAGATTGTTGACCGCAGCGTGGTCAGTGCGCACGCGCTTCGCAAGCCGAAAGCGTGCTGCTCGTGGGCAGGCGTACGACTTCACTCTGGTCTGGCTCCTTTGTAGACTGTGTTCATGGCCGCAATGCTTTTCAACTCGGACCGTCACGAACCGCTTGTCCCCGACGCCTGGGACGAAGCAATTGCTCGTAGGAAGATTGAGCAAATTGTTGACGACGCGGACGCTCGGTTCTCCCCAGAACTGCTCTGGCCGACCCACCCCAACGACAGTTCAGAGTGCGCGCCTTCTTACATGCTTTACTGGGGTGCATGCGGCGTGTTGTGGGCCCTTCGCTATTTGGAGGTTCGGGGCGCCTGCCGCCTGAAGAGAGACTACGCCCCCTACGTGAAATCGCTCCTCGAGCCCAATCGAAAGCAAATGGGCCACGAGGCCGGGAAGCCATTTGGCAGCTACCTCATGGGAGACACGGGCATTCAGCTGCTACAGCAGTGGCATGCACCTTCTAGCGAGACATGCTCCGAACTCATCAAACTTGTGGAGGCGACGCGCGACCATCCCGCGCGAGAACTGATGTGGGGTGCGCCAGGCACACTCTTGGCCTCCCTGTTCCTGCATCAGCAGACGGGCGATGCCGTCTGGTCGGAGCTCTACCGTACGACGGCCCAGCAGCTTTGGTCGCAGCTTCACTGGTCAGTAGAACATGGCTGTCACTACTGGACGCAGGACTTGTATGGCAAGACCTACACATTCTTGGATGCGATTCACGGGTTCGTGGCAACGGCTGCCGTTCTTATCAATGGACGACATCTCCTCACTCCTGCGGCTTGGTCCGAATGGCAGGAGTGCATCGCCAACACCGTACGCCAGACGGTCGAGTGCGACCGGGGTAGAGCAAACTGGCGCGCGAGACTCGACGGCTCACCCCTCAGCGAGTCGCCCGGTCTTGTCCAGTTTTGCCACGGTGCACCGGGATTCGTGATTTGTCTCGCGGACTTCCCGTCGGATAGCCTCGATGACCTGCTTGTGGCTGGCGGGGAGACCACTTGGAGCGCGGGTCCACTGCGCAAGGGGTCTAACTTGTGCCATGGCACCGGGGGCAACGGCTACGCATTCTTGAAGCTGTATCGGCGTTTTGGCGGAAGCATGTGGCTGGAACGGGCTCGGGCTTTCGCCATGCACGGTATCCACCAGACTGAACGCGACCTCGCCCAGTTTGGCCAATTGCGCTATTCGTTGTGGACGGGGGACCTGGGTTTTGCGGTGTATCTCTTGGACTGCATCGAAGGTACGGACCGATTTCCGACGCTTGACGTCTTCTTTGAGAGCTAGTGCCCGAACACCTTGGGCAGTCAGACTTTCATGAGAAGCCCATGTCAGTGGCTCGCTGGGGGCATGTAGAGACGCTGCCTGCACCCGGAGCTCGTGCGGAATCGCTAGCCCCGACGCATCCGCGGTCATTCGATTGATGACCAGATCGATTTTCATGGGCTGCTGGATGGGCAGATCCCCTGGCCTCTCGCCCTTGTAAATCTGTCGAAACCGGCTCGCTCTTGATCACCTCTATATTTCCAGTATGATGGAAATATGGAAGAAAATGATGCTGTTCGATCGCTTGCTGCATTGGCTCAAGGCGCTCGCCTGAGGGTATTCCGTGCTCTGGTGATCGCCGGCCACCAAGGCATGACACCCGGCGTGATGGCTGAGGGATCCGGCATCCCGCCCGCAACGCTGTCTTTCCATCTTAAAGAGCTGATGAACGCAGGCCTGGTAAGCCAGGAGCGCCAAGGCCGCAAGCTCATCTATCGGGCCTCGTTCGACCGAATGAATGCGTTGCTGGGCTATCTCGCCGAGAACTGCTGCCAGGGCGAGGCATGCGCCGTGGACGCGGCAACCACCTGTTCGTGCTGAAGGAAGCTATCGATGAAACGATTACATGTGCACCTGAAGGTGCAAGACCTGCCGGCAACCTGAGACGCGACATGAGCGAAACCCAACCGATCAACGTGCTGTTTCTCTGCACCCACAATTCGGCGCGGAGCATCCTGGCCGAGGCGACCCTGAATCACTTGGCTGATGGGCGCTTCAAAGCCTTTTCGGCCGGCAGCAGCCCCCGTGAGAACCAGCAGCCCAATCCGATGGCGCTGGACATTCTGCACAAGGCCGGCATCTCGACCGAGGGACTGCACAGCAAGAGTTGGGATGAGTTCGGAAAGCTTGACGCCCCGCACATGGACCTTGTCATCACCGTGTGCGACAACGCTGCGGGCGAGGTGTGCCCGTACTGGCCGGGGCAACCGGCGACTGCGCACTGGGGCTATGCGGACCCTTCGGAGGTCGAGGGCTCGCCGGAGCAGAAGCTGGACGCCTTTCGCTTGACGCTGCATGCCATCCGGCGCCGCCTGGAGTTGCTCGTGAACCTGCCACTGGCCAGTGTGGACAAGTTGATGCTCCAGACGCAGGCGCGAGAGCTGGCCGGGAAGTCATGACGCTCTGGCGCAAGGCGCTGGCCGAGCTGCTGGGCACGGCCGGTTTGCTGTGCGCAGTCGTGGGCTCGGGCATCATGGCCGAGCGCCTTGCAGGGGGCAACGTGGCCATTGCGCTGCTCGCCAACACGCTGGTCACGGTGTTCGCGCTCTACGTTTTGATCGAGGTGCTTGGCCCGGTCAGTGGTGCGCACTTCAACCCGGCCGTCAGCGCCATCATGACGCTGCGCCGCGAACTGCCCGTGGCGAGCCTGGGCGTCTATCTGGCAGCTCAGTTGACAGGCGCGCTGTTGGGCGCCTGGCTGGCCAACGCCATGTTCGACCTGAGTGTGCTCCAGTGGAGTGCCAAGGTGCGTAGCGGCTGGGGGCAATGGCTGGCTGAACTGGTGGCGACATCGGGCCTGGTGCTGGTGATCCTCCGTGCGCCGGCAGGCAAGGTCGCGCAGTTGGTGGCCTGCTACATCGGCGCGGCCTACTGGTTCACGTCCAGCACCTCCTTCGCCAATCCGGCGGCGGTGTTCGGGCGCATGTTCAGCGACAGCTTTGCCGGGATCGCCCCTGCCAGTGCAACGGGCTTCGTGGTGGCCGAATTGATCGGCGCCGCAGTCGGTTTTTCCGTCTATCGATTGTTGCCCCCGGCTTCGGCCTAGGTTCGTCATTTTCGGCCCCCGCGCCTATTGCCGCCCGGGCTGCGCTTGGCGCAGTTGGTCGCCATTTATCTTCTCACCGAGACGTCGCATTACCCACCGGGTTCTATCGGCAGCTGGTGACATCGCTCCGAGATCGATAGCCACTCGCCGCTCGTCGACATACCTGATGGCCGCTGAACCGAGCAAGGTGGGCACAAGGTCGGCATGCATCGCCTTGGCTTCATGGTTGGCACGGAGCCGTTCCCAACGCGCGGAGTTGCTGGCGCGCCATTCATCGCTCGCCCACATTACGGCCGGGACTGTCGTATCCCAGCGGGTCGGATCTTTCAGCGCGTGCTGAAAAAGCTTTCGTCCGTCGTCAAGCAGGTTCTCGCCATGGTCAGCCGTGTACATCACGAAGGACGAGCCGCCCGCCTGCGCTGCCTCCGAGATCACAGCATCGACGAATCGGAGGGATTCGGCCACAGCGTTGTCGTAGGCGCGGATGAAATCCGGCAGGGTGGAATCATCTGGGAGTTCAGAAAGTTTCGAGCAGTCGGCCTGAAAAGCAGCTGTTGCAGGCTCATAGCGATCGCAGTACGAAAAGTGTGCGCCGTAGGTATGCACCACGATCAATTTCTTGGGCGCGTTCTGCGCGAACGCCAATCTGAGCGATGGCAGAAGGCTTTCTCGATCGGTCCTCTTTATCGTTACGAACATGTCGGTGTTGGCGTCAGGCCATGCAATGCCTCTTTCCTGGACGGCAATCCAATAGGTGTGAAATCCAGCTTCCTCGAAAGCCTTCATGAACGTTGCGTCCTTGCTGACCCGAAATGCACCGCCAGGCATTTCGCGCGAGATGAGCAGAGGGACCGACGTATGCGTGCTGCTGGATCCGGACGTCACATCGCAATAGATGATCGCGTCTTGATGGCTGATGCCGACCTGCTTTTGGCCTCCGCATGCGCCGAGCCGGTCGGCACGCACTGATTCCCCGATGATGAGGATGTATGTCTCAGTCTGCGGGTGAAGTCCTGGCAACTGCGAGGCGCCCCAACTCGCGGACGCCGAACGAGGGTTGGTGGGCGCATAGGGCAACGCCGTCGAGATGAAGTCGTCACGGCCGATCGCAGAAGCCGCGGCCACGGAAATCACATTCAGCGGCCACGCGCGCAGCACGGTGTCATGAAAGACGGCGCCACATGTGACTGCGGCGAAAGTGATTGCCGCAAGGGTGGCCGAAGGCCACTTCCCGCGCCCCGTCCGGGCTGACGGAGTGCGAAACAACACCCAGATCGGCATGGCGAGCAGGACCGCGGTCAGGGCTATCCAGTGGGCATGAGGCTGAATTACTGGCCACGCTTCGTGTGGGTCCGGCCGAATCAAGGCCGCCTCGAGGAGGTTGACATCGCGTAGCAGGTCAGCCCCCACGGCTAGAACGCCGAACAGCGCCGGGACGTATGTGAGGACCAGGAATACTCGAAGCCCTAGGATCGCCCGAAGTAAGCCAAAGAACACTGCGGTTGCGGCAAGGAGGTAGGCGGCTCCAAGATCACGGACGTGCGTGGATGAAAAGATCGTCAGGGCCGGGATCAGCAGGATCGCGCCCCACACATAGTCGATCAGACTGACGACGCCGTGCTGTCTGTTTGCCGTTGACGCAGATGCTGCATGCGCCTCCCGGGGATCGCTATGTTGCTCCATGACCTTCTACGCGGATAACGGCATTCTGGCCAAGATGCCTGGCGACCTGATCGCTCGCGGTAGAAGACATTGCCGTCGGCAGGGGCTGGCCAGCCTGAGAAGATGTCTGTACTGACACGAGACCGGCCAGTTGACCATTAGTCGGGCTTGATCTTAGCCTTGGCAATGACAGGCTTCCAGCGCTGCTGCTCTGATTCGATGAAGCGCGCGAACTCGGCGGCCGTGCTGCCGACCGCTATCGCGGCCTCTGACTCGAAGAGCTTCAATGCCGCCGGCTCCTTGACGGCACGCGCTGCGGCCGCCGAGAGTTTATCGGCGTGTGCCTGAGGCAATGACGCTGGCGCAAGAAGCCCATACCACTGCGTCATTTCGAAGCCGGGGTAGCCCTGCTCGGCCACTGTCGGGACATCGGGCAATTGCGCCAGCCGCTGGCTCGTTCCTGTGGCAATGCAGCGCACCTTTCCCGATTTGATGAACGCCATCACGGCCGGTGCGCCGACCGCGGCGGCATCCACGCGACCGCCCATCAAATCGGTGAGTTGGGGCCCGGTGCCTCGGTACGCGACGTGAAGAATGTTGGTGTCGCTCACCATCTTCAGGTATTCAAAGGCGAGGTGGCCCGCGCTGCCGTTGCCAGCGGAGCCGTAGTTCAACTCGCCTGGCTTGGATTTGGCCAAGGCTATGAACTCCTTGAGATTTTTGGCGGGCAGATCGGGGCGCACGACGTACAGGCTTGGCACTTTCGAGAGCAGCGAGATCGGCCTGAACGCCTTTTCCGGGTCGTAGGGCAACTTGGGAAAGATGTAAGGATTGACCGCGATGGTGCCGATGTGGCCGAGCACTAGCGTGTGCTGGTCTTCGGCGCGAGCCACTTCGCTCATTGCGACATTGCCGGCACCCCCGGGCTTGTTGTCGACATAGACGCTCTGGCCCAGCAGCTTGGTCAGCTCTGCAGCGGTGGCACGGGCCACGATTTCCGAACTTCCGCCCGGTGCGAAGGGCACTACCAGGCGGATCGATCTGCTCGGCCAAGCGGCCTGGGCCCTTGCCGCCAGTGGCAACATCGCCGCGGCAGGCAACGCGGCGCCCAGGCACAGGGCGCTGCGACGGGTCAAACGAAAAGTGTTCATGGTGATTCTCCTTGGTTGATCTCAGGCGACGCGGACCGGCACGGCGGCGGTTGCCACTGGAAGGGATGCAGCCGCATCGCGCGCTTGGCTGCGGCCCATCCAGAGGACGATCGCGGCGCCCGTTCCCGTCAGAACCGCGAGCGGCAGCAGCGCCAGGGGATAGCTCCCGGTCGCGTCCTTGATGGCGCCCAGCATCCATGTGGCGCTCGAGGTGCCGATGTGGGCCAGTGTGTTGATGGCGGCGATGCCGGCTGCCGCGCTGCCTGCCGAAAGCCATTCGGTCGATAGCGCCCAGAATGGACCCTTGATCGAGTAGGTGCCCACGAGAACGAAGGTCAGCAGGACCATCGTGGCGGCCAGCGAGCCGGCGGTGAGCTGTGTCGCCAGCAGGCAGGCGGAGGTCAGGGCCAAGGGCAATGCCGTGTTCCAGATGCGCTCGCCCGACTTGTCGGCGCGGCGGCCCCACAGCACCATGATGACGGACGCCACGGCGAAGGGAATGCCGTTCATCAGGCCCGTCTCCATGGTGGTGAGTCCGAGGGACTTCAGTATCTGCGGCTGCCACAGCGAGAGCGCGTTGCTGGTGGCAGAGCTACCGGCGTACACGACCGCGAGCGCCAGCACGTACTTGTTCTTCAGGATCTGCAGCACCGACATGTGGGCGACGGGCTTGGCCTCCTGCTTTTCGGACTCCAACCGGGCGTTGAGCCAGTCGCGCTGTTCACCGGTCAACCATTTCGCGTTGTCGGGGCGATTCGGCAGGATGAAGAAGACCATGACGCCCAGCACCACGGCAGGAATCGCCTCCAGGATGAAGAGCCATTGCCAGCCGCGCAATCCCAGCCAGCCATCGGTGCCCAACAGGGCGGCCGAGATCGGAGAGCCAAGCAGGCTCGAGATCGGGATCGCCACCATGAACGTGGCCACGATGCGGCCGCGGTACTGCTTGGGGAACCAATAGGTCAGGTACAGGATGACGCCCGGAAAGAACCCGGCTTCGGCAGCCCCCAGGAGGAACCGGCCCAGGTAGAACGAGTACGGGCCGACGGCGAACGCGGCCAGTGCTCCGACGATGCCCCAGGTGACCATGATCCGCGCGATCCACAGCCGCGCACCGAATTTCTGCAGCGCGAGGTTGCTGGGGATCTCGAACAGGATGTAGGCAATGAAGAACAGGCTGCCGCCCAGCCCGAACATCGCCTGCGAGAGGCCCAGGTCCTTGTTCATCTGCAGTGCCGCGAAGCCGGCGTTGACGCGGTCCACGTAGGCGATGAAGTAGCAGAGCATCAGGAAAGGCAGGATGCGCAGGGCGACCCGCCGCATGGTGGCTTTCTCCAGGGCCGATTTTTCAGCGGGCTGCGACGCGAGGGAATGGGTGTTCATCGAAGTTCTCCAGACGTGGGTCACATTACGAAGGAACACGACGCCTCGGGCGTGCGGGTGTCCATGTTCCGGCCGCGGTTGAGGTGGTCGTCGATCTCGGCGGCGGCGCCGATCATTCGGCCGTAGAGGAAGACGGTGAACGCAGCGGCCTCCAGGTCGCGCTCGGTCAGTGCGCCGGCCTTGTAGTCCTTCCACAGCAGCGCCAGCAGCAGGGCCGCGATGACGGCATCGACGTTGACGCAGAAGACGTAGGGCGTGGCACCGTTGGCATAGAGCGCCTGCACCAGTTCGAGGTAGTAGGCGTGGAAGACGTTGTAATCACCCTGCTGCGCCATGTAGCTGGCGATGAAGCGCTCGCGCGGGTCGTGGTTGACCGGCTTGCCCTTGAACACGGGGTGATGCACGCCCGGCAAGGCCCGCACCTCGCTGCCCAGTTCCTTCGCTGCGCGCTTGTCGGCCTTGTAGGTCTTGGCGAAGGCGGCCGCCATGGCCTTGAGGTCGAGGCCGTGCGCGGGGTCGGTCGGATCGGCCAGGCCGCTGGACTTGAACTGCTCCAGCAGGAAGGCCATGCCTTCGAAGCCATTGCCGCCATGGCTGTAGCCCGTGTGGGTTAGGAAGCCGGCCATGGCCTTGTTGATCTGGACGCGGCCCGGCGTCTGTGGGCCGTCCGCCGCAACGGCGCCTTTCGCACCCTGAGCTGAGATGGAGCCCGGACCGTTGGAGATCAACAGGCCGATCAGCATCTGCAGAGGCCGCGATTCGTCTTCGCTGGGCTTCTTGCCGGTGATGGCCAGGAAGCACAGGTCGGCCATGGTCCAGTGGCCGAAGCGTTCTTCGCGCGAGATGCCGCACAGGGAGCCCGCCTGGTGCTGGTCGCCCGGGATCGATGCGCCGACCATCACGCCATAGAGGCGCAGGTACCACGGCAAGGTTTCGGCGGTGAGACGACTGATGCGCTTGCGCACCAGTGGACCCCAGGCGATCGTCGTGGCGATGGCTGCCAGCAGCGCGTCGCGTGACGGCGGGCCGTCCAGCGCCTGTACGAAACGCAGGAAAACCGACTTGGCCCCGCGTTGACGCACGGCTTCGAGCATCGCGGCCGGGCGCGGGTCGCCGATCTCATCCGGTCCGGCCATGAAGAGTTCGCGCACGGCCGGATCGACCGAAAGGTGTCTGAAGTCGAAGCTCTCGTCGTGTCCATCCTTCAGGCCTGAACCGGCGAACAGCTCGATCAGCGCGCGACTGCAGGCGAGCGTGCGACTCACGCGGCGCGGTCCGACGATGGCGACCGCCGCAGCCATCACGGTGTTCGGCGAATTGCCGGCATCGCGCGCCGCATCGGCGGCCACGAGGATCGGATCGCCCACCAGGTTCACTTCGGCCGCGACGGCGATGTCGAGCAGTGCCCGGTCGTTCGGACCTGCGACCTCGTGCACCAGCGGCAGCGCGAAGTTGGCTTGCAGCGGTTCGAGCGCGAGTTCGAGCACGGACTTGCCATGTACCGACGTCACCTGCGTCTTCGAATCCATCACCGAGGCACCCGAGCGGTCCTTCATGTTCTGCCGCGCGATGACGGCACCCACCTGCGCGCCGAGTTCCGCGATCTGCGCCGCGTAGGGTTCAGGCGCGGTGACCGGGTCCAGTGCCAGGGCGGAGGGCAGGGCGATGCCCTGGTCATTGGCCATCCACGGCTTGAGGACTAGGCTGCCGCGTGGCGCGAAGTCGGGCTTGGCGTCGCTCAATTTCATGACGGCGGTCAGCGCCGCGGGAATGTGCGCGATGTTGGTCACCACCGCGCCCTTGCGCGAGACGATGGGGTTCTCGGGCGTGTACAGGCCGTCCACGCCGAAGGCCTCCATGAACCAGCGCTCCTTGTCCTCGGCGCGGTCGCCCGAGCCTGCCATGGCGCCAGCGTGCCCGACGGCGCGGGTGAGCTTGGATTTCCACCGTCCCACCACGCAGGCCACCACGGGCTTGCCGAATTCCAGATCCTGCTCGTAGTAGCCGCCGGGCTCGGCGTAGAGCACGGCGGCACGGGAGCGTCCGTCATTGCGAAACGCATGCGCGAAGTCGCGCGCGGCGTAGTGGATGTAGACGTCCTTGCCCGACGAGACCAGCGTGGTCGTGCCCCAGCCTTCGGTGGAAAGGTATTGCGCGATCGTGCTGGTGAAGCCGCCGGAGTTCGAGAAGATGGCCACGGTGCCTTGCAGCAGCGATTCCTCCGGATGGTCGCCACCCAGTGCGCCGCCGATGCGCGTGCGGCTCCACGAGTCGGCCACGCCCAGGCAGTTGCCGCCGATGATGTCCACGCCGCGTTGCTGTGCCATGGCGCGGATCTCGCGCGCATCGTGCACCGCGATCTTCTCGGTGATGATGACGATCTTCTTCAACTCCGGATTGACGCGGATGAGTTCGGCCACGCCGTCGCGCACGCCCGAAGGCGGCAGGTACACGACGCCGGTGTTGAAGACATGACCGGCATCCAGTCCCTCGCGCACGTTGTTGAACACGGGGATGTCGCCGATGGCGGTCTTGAGGGATTGGCCGCTGCGTCCCGGCGAGGTGCCGAACACCACGTTGCCGCCCGAGAACACATGGCTGGTGGGCGTGACCTGGCGCGACTCGCCGCCCAGGATGTTGAGCACGCAGACGCGGTCGCCGCGTGTGGCCAGGTCCGCGAGCGAATGGATGCCGAGGTAGTAAGGCGAAGAGGACGACGCCCCGTTGGCTTGGTTGTGCATGACGTGGTTCCTCTCAGCGGGCGGTGGTGTCAGGGGTGGTGTGGGGGGTGGAAGGCGTGATGCCCAGGTGCGCGGCGATCTGCGCGCGCCCTTCGGCCTTCATCCATTCATCGACCTTCTTCGCGTAGTTCACGACCTCGGAGATCGCACTGTCGAACCCGAAGAAGCGGTAGGGCACGCCGAGCGCATCGCAGGCCTCTGCCAAGGCCCCGAAGCCGCGCACCAGGTTCGGCCCGCCGCGCCCGACCACCACGTACAGCGGTGTCGGTCCGTGCTCGGAGAAGTGCTCGCGCAGTGCGTCGCCCATCGCACGCAGCGTCTCGTGGATGTCGGTGTTGTTCGACTTGCCGCCGATGATGAACAGCACGTTCGACTGACGCAGGAAGTGGCGGTAGCAGATGCGCGCGACCTCTTTCATCTTTTCGTAGGGCGGGTTGCCGCCGAAGTCCGACGAAATGCTGGCGGCTTCGCCCAGCACTTCGGTCACGAGGCTGTTGGCGCCGCCGCCGAAGGTGGGCGCGAGGATGGTGCCTCTCTCGTTGATGACGAAGACGTCCGACTGGCCCTGGTGCGTGCGCAGCTCGTTGACTTCCTGTTCGAAGGCAGAGACGTCGGCCGCGAAGAGATGGTCGGGCAGGCCCAGGCGCGCCACCCGCGGGTCGTCCCGGTCGAAGCCGCACTTGAAGTCGCAGGCCACGGGCGTGAGGCGGCCGCTCTTGTCCGCCCGCATGCGGATCGGGTTCAGCTCCAGCGTCGTCATGCCGTAGTGATGCATCAGCTCCCAAAGCTTGGGCAGGTGCTGCACGAGCGGAGAGATGACTTCGCGCGGCGCGCCGATGTCGGTCAGCGCGTTGGCAATGACGAAGGCCTTCAGGCCCGTGAGTGCATCGAAGGGAACGGTGCGGATCTCGTCCTTGCCCAGTTCCTCGATGTCGACTCCGCCCTTGTGCGTGATGGTGATGGTGGGTGCGCGAAAGCGCGTGTCGTCGGTGATCGAAAAGTAGATCTCATGCTCGGCCGGCACGCCGCCTTCGAAGGTGACGCCGTTGGCCTTGGCCACCGCATTGCCGTGCCGGTGCTCCGCGAAGTACAGGCGCTCCTTCTCGGCCAGCGCGGTCTTCAGGTCGCTGGCCTTGCCAATCAGACCCGACTTGCCCTTCTTGCCCACACCGCCACGAAAGAGCGGCTTGATGAAGACCTGTCCGTGACGCTTGATGAGGTCCTGGATCTGGCCTTCGGAAGCATCCGGCCCGAGCACGTCGGAAGTGGGGAACTCCACGTGTTCGAGCAGTTTGGCGCCATGCAGCATGCCGGTGAGTTGCATAAGAGAGCTCCTTTGAAGTTGAGAAAGACAAAGCTCCGCCCGGGCCGGTGCTGGGCAGCACCGGTCGATGGCGATCAGGGGATGTGGTTGTGGTTGCCGCCTGCTACTTGGCGACCTTGAGGCCGAAGTCTTCGGCCACCTTGCGATAACTGCCCACGCTGCGCTTCACGTAGGCATCGAGTTCGGGACCCGTCATCGAGAACGCGTACAAGCCGCGTTCGCTGCGCAGTTGCTCGTAGGGCTTGCTGGCGAGCATTCGGGTGAACACATCGACCCAGGCCTTGTAGTCCGCGTCGCTGACCTTCGGGCCGACGTAGAAGCCGCGGACGATCGGCCAGACCAGGTCAAAACCCGCTTCGCGCGCCGTCGGCACCTGGGCCAGTTGGCCGGGCAGGCGCTGCTCCGACATCACCGCCAGCACGCGGATCGGTGCGCCGGCCGCGAGGCGCGTTGCCGTCTCGGAGGCGTCGCCCGTGTACACCTGCACATGGTGGCCCTGCAGCGCGGTCAGCGCCTCGCCTCCGCCCTCGAAGGCGACCAGGCGCATGTTGCGATGGTGGACGCCCGCCGCACGGGCGGTCATGGCGGCCTTGATCCAGTCCTGGCTGCCGAAGGTGCCGCCGGCACCGAACACGATCTTGGACGGATCGGCCTTGATCGCGGCCATCAGGTCCTTGAGCGTCTTGAAAGGCGAGCTGTCGGCCACGATCACCACGCCGTAGTCGGCTGCCACGCCCGCGACCCAACGGACGTCGGACGCGTCGTGGGGGCCGAACTTGCCCTGCGCGATGTTCAGGAGCGAACCGCTGGAGAAGGCCACCAGCGTCTCCGCCTCGGCGGGCCGCTGCGTCACGAAGGCATTGAATGCGAGAGCGCCGATGCCGCCAGGCAGGTAGCTGACGCGCATCGGCGCCTGGATGTACCGGCCTTCCAGCAAGCCGGCCTGCGCGAGCTTGCAGGTCACGTCGAAACCTCCGCCCGGCTTGGCCCCGGCGACGCACTGGGTCTTGTCGAGGTCGAGCGCATGGGCTGGCATGAAGCCCGTGCAAAGCGCGAACAGCAGTGGCAGAAGGGGTATCTTGGCGTATCGCATCGGGGCGTGTCTCTTTTGGTGTGAGCCCACTGTATCGAGACGACGCTTTCAGGCTGCTTTCAGAAAAAACGGCAAAACATAGGTGAAAACCCGTGTCATTGCGTGATCGGGAGTTCGATGGACACCAGCAGTCCGCGACCGTCATTGCCGCTCGCCAGCCGCAGGCTGCCACCGTGGCGCTGGGCGATCGAGCGGACGATGGAGAGGCCAAGGCCGGAGCCTGGTAGCGTCATGTTGCTGGCCCGAAAGAAGCGCTCGCCGGCACGCGGCAGTTCATCCTCGGGGATGCCCGGCCCGGAGTCGATGACTTCGAGCATGGCGACGGCATTGCCCTGGCGCACGGCGACAGTGACTTCGCCGCCGCGCGGCGTGTAGCGGATCGCGTTGTGCAGCAGATTGGAGAGAGCCTCGCGCAGCAGGGCCGCATGGGCGAGCAGGTCGAGTTGCTCGCAAGCGCTTTCGAAGCCCAGGTCGATACCGCTGTCGCGCGCCGCCGGCCACCAGTCGCGCGTGCTTTGCCGGGCCAATGCGACCAGGTCAATCGGCGCCAACTCCAACTCGACGGCGTCGGTGCGCGCCAGGGACAGCATCTGGTTGGTCTGGCGCACGGCTTCGTCCAGTTGCGCCTTGACGGCCGTCAGGGCGTCTCGCATGCGCTCCGGATCGGGCTCGCGCAGCGCGTAGCCGACCTGTGTCGCGAGCGTGGCCAGCGGTGTGCGCAACTGATGCGACGCGTCGTCGATGAAGCGCCGGCGCGCTTCAGTGAGCGCGCGATTTCGAACGACGTGGTGGTTGATCGCGTCGACCAGTGGACGAACGTCCGCCGGAATGTCCAGCGTGTCCAGCGGCGCGAGATCCTGCGGTGCGCGCGAGCGCACTTCGTCGTGCAAGCGCCGCAGGGGCTTCAGCGCCCAGCCGATGGCGACGGCCAGCAGCGCGCTGGCCAAAAGAATCAGCAGCAGGTCGCGCTGCACCGACTGCCATACGAGGCTGCGGGTGAAGGTGGTGCGCGAGCCCAGCGTCTCGGCCACCTGGATGATCACGCGCTGATCGCGCTGGCCTCCTCCAATGGGTTCGTTGAGCACGCGCGCATAGGTTCCCACGCGCACCGCTTCGTCGAAGTAGCGCGAATCCTCGAAGCGGGGCTGGCCGGTCACCAGGGGGGCCGTCGGTGCCGGCAAGTCTGCATTGCCGATCTCGACCAGCGAATCCTCGGTCGCGACGCGGTAGTAGACCTGCCCGCTCGCCGTGAGCTCGAAGAATTCGAGCATGCGGTAGGGCAGTTCGACTGACAGGCCACCGCTTTCCGTAGAGATGTTCGCATCGATGGCCTTGATGGCACCGAGCAGCGAGCGGTCATAGGCCGCATTGGCGGCGTCCAGGGACGTGCGCCATGTGAGCCAAAGCTCGGCCATGACGAGCAGCAGCATGCCGGGCAGCAGGACGAGCAGCAGCTTGCGCCGCAAGCTTGCTCCGTGCCAGGCCGCAAACGTCATGTGCCGGATTCGAGCACGTAGCCGAGGCCGCGCAGCGTGGTGACGCGCACCGGGCTGGCCTCGAGGCGCTTGCGCAGGCGATGCACCAGGACTTCGATCGCTTCCGGGCTCACGTCCTGCTCGTCGGAGAAGACCCGCTCGAGGATTTCCTGCTTGGACAGTGGCTGGCCGCTGTGCTGGATCAGGGTACGCAGCACGGCATGTTCGCGCGGCGTCAGCACCAGGCTTTCATGCCCGAGCACGAACTGCTTGGTGCCGGCGTCGTAGGCGAGGGGCCCGCAAGCAAATCTCGGATGGTCTCCACCGCGCGAGCGGCGAATGAGGGCGATCAGCCGGGCTTCCAGTTCGGCGAGCTCGAAAGGCTTGGCCAGAAAATCGTCGGCACCCTCGGTCAGGCTGCTCACGCGCTCCATGAGCGAGTCCCGCGCGGTGAGGATGAGGATGGGCATGCGCTGGTCGGCCGCACGAAGGTCTGCGAGCACTTCGTGGCCGCCCAAGCCCGGCAGGCCCAGGTCGAGGATCAATGCGTCGTAGCGCGTGTCCTTGACGGCGCGTCGCACCATTCGCCCATCGGCCACCCAATCGACCCGGAAATCGCTTTGCTCCAGCGCGCGGGTCAGCCAGGTTGCCAGACCTGCTTCGTCTTCAGCCAACAGGATGCGCATGGCAATGAATCCGGATCTGATTGAGCCAACATTGTGCATCGCACGTCGGAACACGACTGCCTCGGGAGATGCCGGTCGAGCATGCGGAAGCTTGTCGCCGACAGTTCCAATTCGAGGTCCAAGATCGAACGCGTGCTCCTGACTGTTCGCGTCCCATTTGCGAACTTCCTTTTGCAGGTAGCTGCGAAATCGGCCACGCCCGGCCCCGTCAGCCGTGAGACAAGAGGACTTCCGTTGGTGGACGTCATTTAGTGCGCAGCCCTATCATCAGCCCATGAATGCTTCGCGCCTCCTCGTCATCCTCTCATTGACCACAACCGCCCAGTTCTCACTTGCGGCGGATGATCCAGTGAACCGATGCAAAGGCCCCGACGGCCGCATTACCTTGACGGAGCGACCTTGCGGAGATCCCGCGACTGAGCGAAGCATTCAAGAGCCAGCAAGAATCGCCGTCGAGAAGATCCAGGCCGAGGACATCTTCCGCGCACGAGAAATGGCGAAGCGGGACGGCACCCCTAGCGATACGTCAGGGGTCACAGATAGCCGCGAACTTTCAAGGGCAAGCTTGGCCGATCCCGCTCGATAGTCTTGTCCGCCGGCCGTGCCCCGCAGGCCTCCCGATCCCAAGCGCATCGCGGGCAGGAATCACGAGATTTGCGTGGCTGAGGAATATCCGCCCCCAACATCGAAGGCCCCATCAAGGATCTGGACGTGCTGAACACCAGCGCGGCGCTACTACGGCAAATACAACTCCGCCGTTGCGAGAGAGGTGGAGTCGTTGGCCCCCCCCACGAGCAGCACATGGCCATGCGGCAACAGGGTCGCGGTGTGGAAGTAGCGTGCGGCGATCATGGCGCCAGTGGCCGTCCACGAGCCGCTGACAGGGTCGTAGAGATCCATCGTGGCCTGCGTGATGTCGCTGCTGTTGTAGCCCCCCGCGGCCAGCACCTGGCCATCGATCTGGAGGGCGGCCGCGGTGGCACCGGTGCGGCCGGTGCTCATGGAGCCGGTGGCCGTCCAGGCGCTGGAGGAGGGGTTGTAGCGCTCCGCCGAAGCGAGAGAGCCACCGCCTGCGTTGCCGCCGTTTCCTCCGGCCACTAGCACCGTTCCGTCCGGCAGCAGGGTCGCGGTATGGGTAAGACGAGCGGCGAGCAAGGGTGCGGTCGGCGTCCACTGGGCGGTGGCAGGGTCGTAGAGCTCCGCCGCGGCGAGGGGGCTGCCGTTCGTTCCTCCCGCGACCAGCACCCGGCCATCCGTCAGCAGGGTGGCGGTGAACACGCTGCGAGCGGTGTTCATGGGGCCGGCGGTTGCCGCCCAGCGGCCGGTGGCGGGATCGTACAACTCCGCCGTAGCGAGATAGCCGCCGTTGGTTCCTCCTGCTACCAGAACCTGGCCATTCGGCAACAGGGTCGCCGTGTGGCCGCTGCGCGCCACGCTCATGGCGCTGGTTGGCGTCCACAGGCCGGTGGCGGGGTCGTAGAGCTCCGCCGAGGCGCGGAATGCGCCGTCGAGGTCCTCTCCTCCCGCGACCAGTACCCGGCCATTCGGCAGCAAGGTCGCGGTGTGGAAGAAGCGAGTTGCGCTCATCGAGGCGGTTTCCGTCCACAGGTCGGTGCCCGGCTCGTACAGTGCCGCCGATGCCAGGGTGCTGTTGTCGTTGTGTCCCCCTGCGACCAGTACCTTGCCCATCGTCAGCAGGGTCGCGGTGTGGTTGGTGCGTGCAGTGTCCATGGAGCTGATGGGCGCATCCGTGCCGGCGAGCACCACCTGGATGTTCACCGTCGCGGAGACCGATCCCGCCGCATTGCTGCCCGTCACCGTGTAGTTGGCCGCAGTGTTTGCGTCGTGCGGCGTGCCGGAGATGACACCGGTGGAGGCATCGATGCTCAATTCGAGGGGCAGCGTCGGCGTCACGGCGAAGGCATCGATCGGGCCGCCGGTGCTGTGCGGCATGTTGGGCGTGATGGGCTTGCCTGTGGCGTACAGGGCCTTCGGTTCCTGGTAGTTCAGCGAGGTGGGCGCCACGCCGGGCGGCTGGCGGACCTCGATCTGCAGCACAGTGCTGGTCGAACCGGCGCTGTTGCTGGCGGTGACAGTGAAGCCCGCCGAAGCAGCGAGCCGACTGGGCGTGCCGGAGATGACGCCGGTGGCGGGGGCGATCGCCAGGCCGTCGGGCAGCGCGGGCTGCACTGTGAAGCTGCCGACATCACCGCCCTCCACGGAGGGGTGATTCGGCGGGATGGGCTGGCCGATGGTGTAGATGGCATTCTGGTTCTCGAAACTCAGATTCACAGGCGGTTCTGCCTTGGCCCTGACCGCGATCAGCAGGCCGGTCGTGACCGAGCCCGCGAAGTTGCTGCCGGTGACGGCGTAGAGGGCCGGGGCCGCCAGCACCTGCGGCGTGCCACTGATGATTCCAGTCGCCTGGTCGATCTGGAGCCCGTCGGGCAATGCCGGACGGACGGCATAGCGGAGGATCGGGCCTCCACTGCTGATCGGCGCGTTCGGCTTGATCTGACGGCCCAACGTATACGCGATGGCATTGCGCTCGTAGTGCAATCCCGCGGGGGGCGACGTCGTGGCCGGGAGGAAGAAGCCACCGCCATCGCCGCCGCCGCATGCACCCATGCACAGCAGGGCCAGGATGCTCAGGCTCCATGCCAGGAGGCGCAAGGCGCCTGACCAAGATGTCGTCTTCATTGCCGACCCCTTCCCTCGCCAGAGGGCCGGCAGTATGCAGCCGGGTACTAGCGGCTGTCCACTCCATTGCCGCGCTGCCAAGCGCGGAACGAAGGGTGTGCGCCGCACTAAGCGTGACGCAGCATCTTCAGCTGACTGATTGCGGAGCCCAGGCCGCCGGGTGTCGCCACCCCTCCGTAAGACGCCCTTTGCACAGACCGGCGCCATGACTTGAACCAATCTTGGAGCAAGCTGGTCAGTTCAGTTGCGTTCTTTGGCGGCATGGGAGCAGGTTCTGATGCGTCCTCTCGTACGAAGTTGAACGAGCCGTGTGCTGCCCTCGCTGTGCTGCTCGAATCGGAGGTCGATCGACCTAGGGACAGGATCAATGAAGTCGACGCTCCTGATGGTGAAAGACCCGATGCGTTGCGTAATGCGGCCGGCCTTGCCCCGCACTGGAAGGCGACGGTTCAGCATCCATTCATAAGCAAGACGTACGTTTACGCGACGATGATCCGGGTTCGTCAGTTGGTATCACGTCCGCTTAGGTTGCGCCATGCGTGCGTTGCGGCGGCCGTCTTCCTGTCGTGCCTGCTTGTCGGCTCCGATGAGTCCCGCGCCGACACTGATTCGCAACGGCAACTCGGCGACTTCCTGGCGACGGCCATACCTCTTGCCACACTCGGCACGGAGTTGTACCGGGGCGATAAGGACGGCGCATGGCAGTACGCAATGACGTTCGCAGTCAGCGCCGCCACCACCGACGTGCTTGGCCGGCTGACCCACGTCGAGCGGCCTGACGGGAGCAACGACAATTCGTTTCCGTCGGGCCACGCAGCACGCGTCTTCTCGTCGGCGGCCTACGTGCGTCGGCGCCACGGGTTCGACGTCGCGTGGCCGCTCTACCTCGCCGGGTTGTACGTCGGGTACACCCGCGTGGCCGCCGACCGGCACCGCTGGGGCGATATCGCCGGCGCGGCTCTGGTGTCGGAACTGTCTGCCTGGTGGCTCGTGGAGCCCGAATCCAAGGTCGTCGTCATGCCGGCGGTCGGCCATCGCTACGTCGGCGTCCATATCGCTGCCCGCTGGTGAAAAAACTTCCTCTTCGGCGAAGGAGGGCGCGCAAGCCGCGCCTGTTTCACTTTGCGTGGGATGATCCCGTGAATTTCCTTGCGGAGAGTGAAGGATGGTCATATTCGCAGATCATTGCCAGAGGCTCGAGATCGTCGTCGACACCAACAGGGATAGCCGAATCTCCGTGAGCGACCTGTTGGAGTGGTTGCAGTTTCTCTACTACCTGCCCGCGCGATTCGCAACGCTGGCCATCGACAGAAGCTCCACCCTCTCGAAGTTCCTGGACTTGAACTGCGACACCGGGATGCACTGGGGCGGCGCGATCTTCTCTGGTGTTGTCTGGCTGTTGATCTTCGGCTTGATCTCAATGGTCTGGGGCGACAGCTCTGCCAGGAAGCGCGGCGGCGCCGGGAGGTCGTGAAGAGCTACGACCCCGGTTCAGCGCCGCAACGCGCTTGCGCTACTTGCAACTGAAGCTTGCCGCGTCTTCCGGATTGCTGCCGGTGTAGGTCGCCACCTTTGGGTAGGGGCACAGGGGCCGCGTCCGGCTGGCAGACCAGCCCGCGGGTATTTCGGCGTTGACCACATTGGCACCCGTGCCTCTGGCCGTCGCCTTCACCGAATCCGGAGCCTTGCCTTGCTCGACCCATGCGATGAGCGGCGAGAGCATGTCGAACTGATCCGTCGCCGGGCCGCCGGCGCAATGGTTCATGCCGGGCACGGGGAAGTAGCGCGCAAAGGCAGACGCATCGCCGCCGTTGTTTGCGCGCAGGCCTTCATACCAATTGGTCGTGTCGTCCGAGGAAAATACCGGGTCGCTGGTGCCGTGGTACACCAGCAGCTTGCTGCCGCGTTCGCGCAGGTTCTTCATCTGCGTCGGATTCGGGGGCGTCATGAACGACATGGAAGACTCGGCGTAGACGCCGCTCGCCGCGTAGATGCTCGGCGCGTCGGTATCCATGTTGAATGTCAGCGCGAAGTCGATACCGGAAGGCCGGTTCGGGCCCAGGGGCGGCGTGCTGAACACGAAACCCACCGCGCCCGTGTCCAGGACCTGCGAGTTGGCGAACTTCCATTGGCGAGAGTTGGTGCCGTTGATGCCTGCGTCGAATGGGAAAGTGCTGTAGATCGCGGTGCCGGCGCTGTTCCGGGCGCCGGCGAAGACGTTCGACAGCGCGGTCTTCTGTGCGTCGGTCAGGCAGGTTCCGTCTCGCGCGCCCGAGCACGAGGGGACATCCGTGGCCAGGTTGAAGGCGGTCCGGCATGTTGGAATGTCGGAGACGATGCCGTCGGTCAATCCATCGAGTGCGTCACAGCGCGCTGCCACGGCCTTGGCGACCGTGTTCAGCTCCACCGGGGTGAATGCGGTTTGCAGATCGGGCTTGCCCTGCGCGGTCAGGCCTGTCGTGACGGTAGCGTATTGCTGCACGCCATAGAGTTGCGCGACTGCCGCCTTGGGCAGGTTGAAACCCGGGTCGCCGGCAAGGAAGCCGTCGTACTGATCCGCGTGGCGCGAGGCCGCCACCATGGCGTGCCGGCCGCCGTTGGAGCACCCGCCAAGGTACGAGCGATCGGGCCCGCGACCATAGGCCTTGGTGATCAGGTTCTTGGCCATCGGCGTGAGTTGCGCCACGGCGTTGTAGCCATAGTCCACCCGCGCTTGCGGGTCCAGACCGAAGCTGGGCGTCGGCGCCGAATGGCCGGCATCCGAGCTGATCACGGCGAAACCCATGTGCAAAGCGGTCGAGAGCGGCCCGGCACCGCCGACGCCACCTGTCGCCGTCACCACGCTGCCGTCGAGCCCGCCGTTGGCCTGGTAGAAGAAACGGCCGTTCCAGTCAACCGGCAAGCGCATCTCGAAGCCGATGGCGTAGGTCTGCTCGTCGACGGGGCCGGTGCGCTCGTTCATCTTGCCTTTGACAAGGCAATGGGCAGGCACTTGCGTGCTGATGCCTGCGACGGTCAGGGCGCCGGCTGCCACGGGTGCCACGGAGGTGTAGACGGTGCCGGGCCGGGCAGCCTTGGCCGCGAGGTCGTCGCAGTACAGAAGCTTGCCGGGCTGGGCCTGCGTCGTTGCCGGGGGCAGCACGAAGCCGCCGCCGCCTCCCCCTCCGCACGCTGCGAGGACCGCCTCTGTACCGATCAGCAGCGTCGTCGGTCGAAGGGCCGGTAGATTTGCACCATGGTCGATCTCCTGGTGAATTGGCCTGTGGTGGGCCAATACGATTATCGAAGATAACCATAGGTTTTTATCGAAATCAAAACGGTTAGTGCAAACCCGAGCAGAGCGCGGGAGTCCTGATCGATCGAGCAGAAAAAAGGCCGCTGATGCGGCCTTGCTTATCTGCTACGCACTTCAGGCGTCGCCCGGAGCCTCGTTCTCGTCGAACAGGGCGTGGTGAGAACCCGCAATGGCGGAAACGACGCCCACGGCACTCGCACGGACCAGTTCCTGTCGCAAAGCCGCTTCCAGCAACCGGCGCGCGGTGTCCGGTCGGTCGTGGTCGTACTCTTCGTCCAACTCGCAGTGCAGGTAATAGTCGACGCGGGCCATCAACCGCTCTACCGACGCTGCAAGGTCTGTCTCGTTCATCTTCCGCTCCTCCGAATTCTGTCGTGCGGAATGGACCTTAGCTTGATCCGTACTTTTACCTCTAGGGACTCACCCCCAGCTTCGCTGTATTGGATGAGTTTGTGCATTATCCATCGGCCTGACGATCGACATTCTCCGCTTGTCGTGGTAGTCCAACAACGCGTCATGGATATGCTTGGGACGGCCTCAGCGCAGGCGAAGGCGATTCCACACACCGCCGATGCGCGACGGCCGCGCCGCCGCCTCGACGCGCGGCTCGCTGCCTGATGCCGGTGGCAGCAGGTGTCGCAGGGTCTGCGCCACCTGTACGCAATCCTTGATGTGAAGTTCGCCCAACGCGCGCATGGCGGCGTAGCTCAGCGTGGCGGAGATCGCCTGGCCGACGATCGGCACGTACTTGGCGGCTTGCTTGGTCGTCAGCTTCACCCCGGCGTGTCGCGCCAGCTTGATCAGCAACTCGCGCGTGACCAGCCTGCCCACCAGAAGCGCGCCCACGGTAGCGGCCGCCTTTCGTATACGCTCCCTTTCGGACGGCGCAAGCTTGTCAACTTGCGTCACAGAGAGTCCGAATTCGGCGCTGATCTGCGGAATCACGCGCGCGAGCAAGGCCGCGTCGGCGGCCCAGTCGATGCCCGGAATGGGAACCGCGCCCACCGCAGCAGCCATCAGCGCCTTCCGGCCGAGAAGACGTCGGCTGCGCCGAATGGCCGCGATGAGTTCCGGATCCCCTTGGGAGAGTTCGATGGCGGAGGGCATGCCGCTGAATTATCAGACGGCGAGCGATTCCAGCTTGTCGGACAAGGCCAGCCAGCGCTCTTCGAGCTGGGCGATTTCGTCGTTCAGCGTCTTCAGGCGCCTTCCTGCTTCGGCGATGTCCGGGGCAGCCAGCGGTTGCGCCAGTCGTTCTTCGAGTGACGCTTTCTCGCTCGCAGCTGCAGCCAGGTGTTGATCGATCTGCGCGAGTTCTCGTTTGATCGGCTTGGCCTGTTCGCTGCGCTGCTGGCGGTCCTGGGCGTCCTGCTTGCGCTGGTTCTTGCCTGATGGCGCAGGCTCCGTCGGGACGGGTGCCGGTGCGCTGGCAACCGGTGGCGGCGGTGTCGCCATCTCAGCTGCCGCTGTGGCTGCATCGCGCGTGGCGATCTTGGCTTCCTCGCGCAAGCGCTTGGCTTCGTCGAGCAGATAGCGCTGGTAGTCGTCCAGGTCGCCGTCGAAATCGCCAACTACGCCGCGGCCGACCAGCCAGAACTCGTCGCACACCGAGCGCAGCAATGCGCGGTCGTGGCTTACTAGCATCAGGGTGCCTTCGAACTCGTTGAGCGCCACCGCAAGTGCCTCGCGCGTGGCCAGGTCCAGGTGGTTGGTGGGTTCGTCAAGCAGCAGCAGGTTAGGGCGCTGCCAGACCATCATCGCGAGCACCAGGCGGGCCTTTTCGCCGCCGCTCATGGTGCCGACGGGTTGCTTCACCATGTCGCCGCTGAAGTTGAAGCTGCCCAGATACCCGCGCAGGTCCTGCTCGCCCGTGCGTTCCTTGACGGCGGAGCCGAGTTCGCGCGCCATGCGGACCATGTGCTCGAGCGGGGTGTCCTGTGGACGCAGAACGTCGAGTTCCTGCTGCGCGAAGTAGCCGATGTTGAGGCCCTTGCCTTCGGTGACCGTTCCGGCCAGCGCGCCCATTTCGCGCGCAATCGTCTTGACCAGCGTCGATTTGCCCTGGCCGTTGGCGCCCAGGATGCCGATGCGCTGTCCGGCCAACACTGAGCGGTTGACGCCGCGCAGGATGGTCTTGGGCGGCTCGTCTTCGATCAGGTAACCGAAGCTCGCGTCGCTGATCGACAGCATGGGATTCGGGATATTGCCCGGCTCTTTGAACTCGAAGCTGAAATCGGCCTCCGCCAGCAGCGGTGCGACCTTTTCCATGCGCTCCAACGCCTTGACCCGGCTTTGCGCCTGCTTGGCCTTGCTGGCCTTTGCCTTGAAGCGGTCGATGAATTTCTGCAGGTGGGCTATCTTGTCCTGCTGCTTGGCGAAGGCGGACTGCTGCAATTCCATCTGCTGCGCGCGCAGTGTTTCGAAAGCGCTGTAGTTGCCGCCGTAGCGCGTGAGCTTGGCATGCTCGATGTGCAGCGTCACATCGGTCACGGCATCGAGGAATTCGCGGTCATGGCTGATCACGATCATCGTGCCCGCGTACTTCTGCAGCCAGGCTTCGAGCCAGACGAGGGCGTCCAGATCCAGGTGGTTGGTGGGTTCGTCGAGCAGCAGCAGGTCGCTCGGGCACATCAGTGCGCGCGCGAGTTGCAGGCGCATGCGCCAGCCGCCGGAGAAGCTGTTGACGGGCTGGTCGAGTTCATGTGCCTTGAAACCGAGCCCGAGGATCAGCGCCTGTGCCCGAGGCACCGCATCGTGTTCGCCCGCGTCGGCCAGGTCAGTGTAGGCGTGGGCGAGGTCCATGCCAATGTCATGGTCGTCCGGGGCGGCTTCGTGAGCAGCCTCGACGAGAGCGAGCGCATCGCGCAATTCGACCAGACGCGTGTCGCCGCCGACCACGAAATCGGTCGCGGACTCGTCGGTCTCCGGCATGTTTTGCGCGACTTGCGCCATGCGCCACTGCTTCGGCAGCGAGAAGTCGCCACCGTCTTCGTGCAGCGTCCCGTTGAAAAGCGCGAACAGCGTGGACTTGCCCGCGCCGTTGCGTCCCACCAGGCCGACTTTCTCGCCGGGATTGATGGTGACGCTGGCGCCGTCGAGCAGCACTTTGGCGCTGCGGCGCAGGATGACGTTCTTGAGAGTGATCATTTCATTGCCCGCCCGTTGGCGGGCATTTCATAGGAGAGATTCGCGGGTGACCAGGAGGACCTGGTCTTCGCCGGCGCTGGTGGCGAGCCACACCACTTCGAGCTTCGGGAAAGCAGCCTGGAAATGCGCGCGCTCGTTGCCGATTTCAAGCACCAGCACGGCGGACTCGCTCATGCGAGCGGGCGCTTCGGCGAGAAGGCGGCGGATGAAATCCATGCCGTCGGTGCCGCCGGCCAGGGCCAGTTCCGGCTCGGCACGGTACTCGGCGGGAAGCGCCGTCATGCTCTGCGCGTTGACGTAGGGCGGGTTGCAAAGAATGAGGTCGTAGGGGCCGTGCACGCCGGCGAGGCCGTCGGATTCGAGCAGCGTGATGCGGTCGTCGAGCTGATGCCGCGTCACGTTGATGGCTGCCACTTCGAGCGCCGTGGTCGACAGGTCTGCCGCATCGACCGCGATGTCCGGATAGGTCATTGCCGCCAGCACCGCAAGGCTGCCGTTGCCGGTGCACAGATCGAGCACACGGCGCGTGTGCTCACCCAGCCAGGGATCGATGCTGCCATCGGCCAGCAGTTCCGCAACGAAGCTGCGCGGCACGATGGTGCGCTCGTCGACGTAGAAGGGAACGCCCTGGAGCCATGCTTCCCTGGTGAGGTAGGCGGCGGGCTTGCGTGTCTCGATGCGCTGGGTGAAGAGTTGGCCGATGCGCGCGGCGTCCGCCGGCGATACCTGGCGGTCGGCGACCCCGTCCAGTTCATCGAGCGGCAGGCCAAGGCGCCAGAGCACAAGCCACACGGCCTCGTCGAAAGCGTTGTCGGTACCATGGCCAAAGGCAACGCCCGCGTCGGCCAGCTGCTTGGCGCCGGCCTCGATCAGTTCGATGACAGTGCTCATACCAGGAGCAGCGCTTCGAGCCTGTCCAGCGTGCGGCGATAGATGTTCTTGAGCGGCTCGATCTCGGCAAGCGCGATGTGTTCGTCGATCTTGTGGATGCTCGCGTTCACGGGGCCCAGTTCAACCACTTGCTTGCAGATCTTCGCGATGAATCGTGCATCGCTGGTGCCGCCGCTGGTCGACAGCTCGGTCTCGATGCCGGTCTCGTCGCGGATGGATTGCTGCACCGCTTCGACCAGTTCGCCCGGCTTCGTGAGGAAGGGCAGTCCGCCGACGGTCCATGTGAGCGTGTAATCGACGCCATGGCTGTCGAGCACGGCGTGCACGCGCTGCTGCAGCGATTCGGGCGTTGATTCGGTCGAAAAGCGGAAGTTGAAGTCGAGCACCGCTGCGCTTGGGATCACGTTGCTCGCCCCAGTCCCGGCGTGGATGTTGCTGATCTGCCAGCTTGTCGGCTGGAAATGGTCATTGCCGGCATCCCAGCCGCCGCACGCGTTGATTGCGACCAGTTCAGCCAGTGCAGGCGCGAGCAAATGCACCGGGTTCTTCGCCAGGTGCGGATAGGCGATGTGGCCCTGCACACCCTGGACGGTCAGCTTGCCGCTCATGGTGCCGCGCCGGCCGTTCTTGATCATGTCGCCGCAGCGCTCGACGGCCGTCGGCTCGCCGACGATGCAGTAGTCGATCCGCTCGCCGCGCGCGGCCAGTGTGTTGCAGACCACGACAGTGCCGTCGACGCCGGGGCCTTCCTCGTCGCTCGTGAGAAGGAGGGCGAGGGTCAGGCGCGGATCCGGCTTCGCAGCCAGGAATTCCTCGATCGCGACGACGAAGGCGGCCAGCGAGGTCTTCATGTCGCAAGCACCGCGGCCATAGAGCTTGCCGTCGCGGTGGGTGGGTGTGAAGGGGTGGCTGGTCCACTGTTCGAGTGGCCCGGTGGGCACCACGTCGGTGTGGCCTGCAAAAACCAGGGTCCGGCCTGCGCCATTGGGGGCGGTACCGGGCCGGACTGCCCACAGATTGGTCACCCGAAAGTCGGTCGGGCCGCTTTCGATGGTCTCGAGCCTGAATCCGAGCCGCGCCAGCCGTTCGCCGAGGATCTCCTGGCACCCCGCGTCGTCGGGAGTGACCGAGGGGCGGGAGATCAGTTGTTCGGCAAGCTGGAGCGTTCGGGACATCGAAAGGGCAAATGGTTCACAAACGCACGTCGAGCGTGATGTCCGTGAAGGTGGGTTCCTCGACTTGGTCGAGGAGGGAGCGTTCTTCGCTGCGGGTCTGCGGCGCCTTGCGGTTCTGCAGGCGCCACATCAGGTTGGTCGGCGAGTCGGCCTGCGCCAGGCCTTCCTCGCGGGTGACCAGATTTTCGGTGATCAGGCGGGCTATGTCTTCTTCGAAGGTTTGAGACCCTTCAGCCATGGACTGTTCCATGGCGTCCTTGACGGCCGAGAAGTCGCCCTTGCCGATGTGCTCCGCGACCAGCGCGGTGTTCAGCAGCACTTCGAGCGCCGGAACGCGAGCGCCGTTGGGCGTGCGCAGCAGGCGCTGGGCGACGACGGCGCGCAGGGCGCCGCCGAGATCGCCCAGCAGCGTGGGGCGCACTTCCACTGGGTAGAAGCTCAGGATGCGGTTCAGCGCCCGGTAGCTGTTGTTGGCGTGTAGCGTGGCCACGCAAAGATGACCCGACTGCGCGTAGGCGATTGCGGCGGTCATCGTTTCGCGATCGCGGATTTCGCCGATCTGGATCACGTCGGGCGCCTGGCGCAGTGCGTTCTTGAGCGCGATCTGGAGCGATTGCGTGTCGCTGCCCACGTCACGCTGGTTCACCATCGACTTCTTGTTGGTGAAGGTGAATTCGATCGGTTCTTCGACCGTGAGGATGTGGCCGGTCGCGTTTTCGTTGCGGTAGTCGAGCATCGAGGCCAGCGTCGTGCTCTTGCCGGCACCGGTGGAGCCGACCATCAGGATGAGCCCGCGCTTCTCCATCACGAGCGTCTTGAGGATTTCGGGCAGGTTCAGGTCCTCGAAGGACGGGATGACCGAGGCGATGTGCCGTACCACCACCGCATAGCTGCCGCGCTGGCGCATGGCGCTGATGCGGAAGTTGCCGGCGCCGTCGAGGCCGATGGCCATGTTGAGCTCGCCGGTGCGTTCCAGCTCGGCGATGCGGTCCGCATGCACGACTTCGGACAGCAGGCTCAGAGGCGCCTCGGGCGGCAGCACCTGGGCGTTGATCGGCATGCAATTGCCATTGATGCGAATCAGCGCTGGGCAGTTCGCCGATAAATAGATGTCGGAAGCCTTGCGTTCGGCCATCAGGCGAAGAATTCGCTCCATCGTGTTCATCGGCATTTCTCCTCAGTGTGGTTATGAAACGGGCATCCACCGTGCCGCCCCCTCAGGCGGCCGGCTTCCTTTTAGTCGCGTAGCAGGTCGTTCAGCGAGGTCTTGGCGCGGGTTTGCGCGTCGACACGCTTCACGATGATGGCGGCGTACAGGCTGTACTTGCCGTTGTCCTTGGGCAGCGTGCCGCTGATGACGACCGAGCCCGACGGCACGCGGCCGTAGCTGACTTCGCCAGTCGTGCGGTCGTAGATCGGCGTGCTCTGGCCGATGTACACGCCCATCGACAGCACGGAGTTCTCTTCGATCACCACGCCTTCGACCACTTCGGAGCGGGCGCCGATGAAGCAGTTGTCCTCGATGATGGTCGGGCCGGCCTGCAGGGGTTCCAGCACGCCGCCGATGCCGACGCCACCCGACAGGTGCACGTTGGCGCCGATCTGCGCGCAGGAACCGACGGTGGCCCAGGTGTCGACCATGGTGCCTTCGCCGACGTAGGCGCCGATGTTCACGTACGAGGGCATCAAGATCGCACCCTTGGCGATATAGCTGCCGCGACGCGCCACGGCCGGTGGCACGATGCGCACGCCGGCCTCCTTCAGTTCGCCGGCCGACAGGTGCGAGAACTTGGTCGGCACCTTGTCGTAGAAGCCCAGCGAGCCGGCTTGCATCTGCTCGTTGTCCTTGAGGCGGAACGACAGCAGCACGGCCTTCTTGATCCACTGGTGCACGGTCCACTGGCCCACGCTCTCGCGGGTGGCCACGCGCAGGTGGCCGTTGTTGAGCTCGGCGATCACGTGATCGACGGCATCGCGGACTTCCTTCGGAGCGCTGGTGGCGGAGATGTTGGCGCGGTCTTCCCACGCGGCGTCGATGGTCTGCTGGAGTTGTTGGGTCATGGAAAAGCTCAGTTCTGGATGAAGTTCACGATGCGTTGCGCGGCCTCGGTGCATTCGGCCGTGTCGGCGACCAGCGCCATCCGGATGCGCCCGCGGCCCGGATTGGCGCCGGCCACGTCGCGGGCGAGGTAGCTGCCGGGCAGCACCGTCACATTGTATTGAGCGTAGAGCGCGCGGGCGAAGGCCTGGTCGTCGCCGTTCCACGATGCCGGCACGCCGGCCCAGAGGTAGAAGCTGGCGTCGGGCAGGCGAACGTCGAGCACGGGTTCGAGCAAGGGCGTGACGGCGGCGAACTTGGCGCGGTACTGGGCGCGGTTCTCGACCACGTGGGCCTCGTCGTTCCAAGCCGCGATGCTGGCGGCGGCGACGGTGCCACTCATGGCGCTGCCGTGGTACGTGCGATAGAGCAGGAAGGACTTGATGATCGCCGCATCGCCTGCCACGAAGCCGCTGCGCAGGCCCGGTACATTGCTGCGCTTGGACAGCGAGGTGAGGGCGATGAGGTTGCGGAAGTCGCTGCGGCCCAGTTTCGCCGCGGCTTCAAGTCCGCCGAGCGGCGGCTCGTCGCGGAAATAGATCTCGCTGTAGCACTCGTCGGCCGCGATCACGAAGCCGTAGCGGTCCGACAGCGCAAAAAGCTTCTGCCACTCGTCCAGCGGCATCACAGCCCCGGTCGGGTTGCCCGGCGAGCAGACGAAGACGAGTTGGGTGCGCGCCCAGACCTCGGCGGGCACGCTGTCCCAGTCGACGGCAAAGTTGCGTGCCGCCACACTGGGCACGTAGTAGGGATCGGCACCCGACAGAAAGGCCGCGCCTTCGTAGATTTGATAGAAGGGATTAGGCGACAGCACCACGGGCGACGGCGACTTGCTGGAATCGACCACCGTCTGCGCCAGGGCGAAGAGCGCCTCGCGCGATCCGTTGACCGGCAGCACCTGCGTGGCCGGGTCCAGCGCCAGCCCGTAGCGACGCTGCAGCCAGCCCGTGAACGACTCGCGCAGCTTGAGATCGCCGGCCGTCGCCGGATAGACGGCGAGCGCGCCAAGGCTGTTGGACAGCGCTTCCTTGATGAACGCGGGAGTGGGGTGCTTGGGTTCGCCGATGCCCAGGCTGATGGGGGCGAATTCGGGGTTCGGCGTGACGCCCGCGAAGAGTTGGCGCAGTCGCTCGAACGGGTAAGGCTGCAGTTTGGCGAGCAGGGGATTCATGGGCAGGGATTATCGGGGTCTGGGCGCGAGCGCCAGCAGGCGGTCATAGGCGTCGGGGTCGGCTTCCCGCAGCCTAGCGAGCGCCGAAGCCGCCGCATCCGCGATCTCGGCACGGCTTTGCTTCTTGGCGGCCTCGATCTTGTCGTAGGCCCCCTGGAGCTTGTCGAGCGATTTGGCGCCCTGTGCCGGGGTGACCGTCCTGGATTGCTTGTCGGCCAGCAGCACCTCCGTGATCCAGCCGATCTGTCGCCCGTAGCTGGCGACCTCGAAAGCCTTCTTCTCCAGCGCGCCATTGCCCGCCGAGGGGGGAATTCCCGCGAAGAACCAGCTCGTATCCGGCTCGATCTGCTGCGCCACGCTGCCGCTGAACGGAAAGTGCAACGTCGGGGACCAGAACCAAAGCCATGGAAACATCGCGTTCTCCTCGGGGTGATGTGCGCCGCGTGAGCTAGAGCTTCTTGACCAGCACCTGGCTCTTGCGGTCCCAGTTGTACTTGCGCTTGCGCGCCTCGGGCAGCCAGTCCGGATTGACCTGCTGGAAGCCGCGTTTCAGGAACCAGTGCATGGTGCGCGTCGTCAGCACGAAGATGCTCTCCAGGCCCTGGGCCTTGGCGCGCTGTTCGATGCGCTTCAGGATGCGTTCGCCGTCGCCCTGAGCCTGCGACTGGGGCGACACGGTCAACGCCGCCATCTCGGCCGTCTTCGCTTCCGGGTAAGGGTAGAGCGCCGCGCAGCCGAAGATCACGCCGTCGTGCTCGATCACGGTGTATTGGCCGACGTCGCGCTCGATCTCGGTGCGGCTGCGCTTCACCAGCGTGCCGTCGCGCTCGAAGGGTTCGATGAGCTGCAGAATGCCGCCGATGTCGTCCGCCGTCGCTTCGCGCAGCGATTCGAGCTTCTCGTCGATCACCATGGTGCCGATGCCGTCGTGCACGTACACCTCCAGCAGCAGCGAGCCGTCCACGCTGAACGGCAGGATGTGGTTGCGCTCGACCCCCGCCTCACAGGCCTTCACGCAATGCTGCAGATAGAAGGCAGTGTCCGTCGGCCGCTGCGGCGGCGAGAGCGAGGCCAGAAGCTTTTTCGCGGTGTCGAGCGGTAGCTCGGTGTCGATCGGGTTGTCCTCGCTGACCGGCAAACTGGTGTCGAGCGGAATCCCGGGAATCTCGGACAGGAAGATCAGCTTGTCGGCCTGGATCGAGATCGCCACGCTGGTCGCGACCTCTTCCATCGTCAGGTTGAAGGCCTCGCCGGTGGGCGAGAAGCCGAAGGGCGACATCAGCACCATTGCGCCGAAATCCAGCGCGCGGCGAATTCCCGCCGCATCGACCTTGCGCACCAGCCCCGAATGCTGGAAGTCGACGCCGTCGACCACGCCGACGGGCCGCGCGGTGATGAAGTTGCCAGAGATGACGCGAATCGTGGAACCGGCCATCGGCGTGTTCGGCAGACCCTGGCTGAAAGCGGCCTCGATCTCGTAGCGCAACTGGCCGGCAGCCTCCTGCGCGCAGTCCAGCGCCACCTCGTCGGTGATGCGCATGCCGTGGGAGTACCTTGCCTCGTGGCCCTTGGCGCGCAACTGCTCGTTGACCTGCGGACGGAATCCGTGCACCAGCACCACCTTGACGCCCATGCTCTGGATCAGTGCCAGGTCCTGGGCGATGTTTTGCAGCTTGCCGGCCGCGATCGCCTCGCCGGCCATCGCGACCACGAAGGTCTTGCCGCGATGCATGTGGATGTAGGGCGCCACCGAGCGAAACCAGGGGACGAAGGTGAAGTTGAAGACGGTGGACATTGGCGGGGTAGGGGAGGCGGAAAGGCCGGGCGCAAGATAATCGGCGATTTTCCCCGAACTGCCCGCCTTGTCTTCGTCTCCACTTCGAATCGAGTTCCCCGAATCCCTGCCGGTGTCGGCCCGGCGCGACGAAATCATGGCCGCCATCGATGCGAACCAGGTCGTGATCGTCTGTGGCGAGACCGGTTCGGGCAAGACCACGCAGCTGCCCAAGATCGCCCTGGCGCTGGGGCGCGGCAAGCTCAACGCCCCGCCGGGCAAGGGTCGGCTGATCGGTCATACCCAGCCGCGCCGCATTGCGGCGTCGTCGGTGGCCAAGCGCATCGCGGAGGAACTGAAGACGCCGCTGGGCGATGTGGTCGGCTTCAAGGTGCGATTCCAGGACCGGCTGTCGCGCGATGCCTCGGTCAAACTGATGACCGACGGCATTCTCCTGGCGGAGACACAGACGGATCCACTCCTCAAGGCCTACGACACGCTCATCATCGACGAGGCGCACGAGCGCTCGCTGAACATCGACTTCCTCCTGGGCTACCTGCGAGAGATCCTGCCGCGCCGGCCGGACCTGAAGGTGATCGTGACCTCGGCGACGATCGATGCGGATCGCTTCGCGCAGCATTTCGCATCCGTAAAGGGGCCGGCGCCCGTCATCATGGTGTCGGGCCGGACGTTTCCGGTCGAGCAGCGCTACAGGCCCTTCGAGGAATCACGCGACTACGACCTCAACGACGCCATCGCCGACGGCGTGGACGAACTCTGGCGCGATCCGCACAACGCGGGCGACATCCTGATCTTCCTGCCCGGCGAGCGTGAGATCCGGGAAGCGGCCGATCATCTGCGCAAGCACCTGAGCCACCAGCCCCTGATGCGCAGCGCCGAAGTGCTGCCGCTGTTCGCGCGCCTGTCTCAGGCCGAGCAGGACCGCATCTTCGACGGCCACACGGGCCGCCGCATCGTGCTGGCCACCAACGTCGCCGAAACCTCGCTCACCGTGCCGGGCATCCGCTATGTCATCGACGCCGGCACCGCGCGGGTCAAGCGCTACAGCTTCCGCAGCAAGGTGGAGCAGCTGCTGGTCGAGTCGATCAGCCAGGCGGCGGCCAACCAGCGTGCGGGACGTTGCGGCCGGGTGGCCAACGGCATCTGCATCCGGCTTTACGACGAGAAGGACTTCGAGGACCGGCCACGGTTCACCGATCCGGAGATCCTGCGCTCCTCGCTCGCGGGCGTGATCCTGCGGATGAAGTCGCTGCACCTGGGTGACGTGGAGCGCTTTCCTTTTCTCGAAGCGCCGCAGCGGCGTGCGATCGCCGATGGCTATCAACTGCTGAACGAGCTGGGCGCGGTGGACGACGCGAACGAACTCACACCGACGGGCGTCGAGCTGTCCAAACTGCCCCTCGATCCGCGCGTCGGCCGGATGATCCTGGAGGCCCGCACGCGTGGTGCGCTCGAAGAGGTGCTGGTGATCGCCAGCGCCCTGTCCGTGCAGGATGTTCGCGATCGGCCCATGGACGCGCAGCAGCAGGCTGACCAGGCGCATTCGAAGTTCGATGACGAGAAGAGCGAGTTCAGCGGGTATCTGCGGCTTTGGAAATGGATTCAGGATTCGCGCGGCGGGCACGGCGACAGCCACAAGCTCAGCAACCGTCAATACGAACAGCTGCTGCGCCAGAACTTCGTCAACATCCGTCGCGTGCGCGAATGGCGTGACATCCACTCGCAGTTGCTCACCGTCGTCACGGAACACAAGTGGCGCATCAACGCCGAGCCCGCGGGCTACGAGCCGTTGCACCTCTCCATGCTCTCGGGCCTGCTCGGCAATGTCGGCTGGAAGCTCGAGGACGACGAGGCCTACCTCGGCGCGCGCGGCATCAAGTTCTACCGCCATCCGGGCGCGCATCTGAAGAAGAAGCCGGGCCGATGGATCGTCTGCGCCGAGTTGGTCGAAACCACGCGCCTGTTCGGCCGCGGCATCGCGAACATCGAGCCGCAGTGGCTCGAACAAGTCGCCGGGCACCTGCTCAAGAAGCAGTTGCTCGATCCGCACTGGGAGAAGAAGGGCGCTCAGGTCGCGGCGCTGGAGCGCGCGACGCTCTACGGCCTCGTGGTGTACAGCGGGCGGCGCGTCGACTTCAGCAAGGTCGACCCTGTCGCTGCGCGCGAGATCTTCATTCGGGAAGCGCTCGTCGGCGGCCAGTGGGAAAGCAAGCTGCCTTTTCTCGCAGCCAATCGCAAGCTCGTGCGGGAGGTCGAGGGCCTGGAGCACAAGTCGCGGCGGCAGGACGTACTGGTCGACGACGAACTGATCTACGCCTTCTACGACGCCCAGCTGCCGCCGGATGTCGCAAGCGGCATCACCTTCGAGAACTGGTACCGCCAGGAGTCGAAGGCGCAGCCGCGTCTGCTTTACCTGACGCGCGACGAACTGATGCGGCACCAGGCGGCCGGCATCACGACGCAATCGTTCCCGCCGACCCTGCGGCTGGGTGGTGTCGATTGCGCGGCGACATACCTCCACGAGCCGGGCGACGCGAAAGATGGTCTGACGGTCACCGTCCCGCTCTTTGTCTTGAATCAGGTCAGCGAAGAACGCTGTGAATGGCTGGTGACCGGCATGCTGAAGGACAAAGTGCAGGCCCTGCTCAAGAGCCTGCCGCAGAAGCCGCGAGCCCGACTGGTGCCCCTGCCCGAATCGGCCGCTCGCCTGAGCGAGCTGCTTGCGGCGCCGGAAGTCTTCGGCCACGGCTCGCTCACCGACGCCTTGCTTAAGCGCGTGCGCGACCAGACCAGCCTCGATGTGAAGCGTGCCGACTTCAAACTCGACATGCTGCCGCCGCATCTGTTCATGAACCTGCGCGTGGTGGATGAACACGGCCGCCAGCTCGGCATGGGGCGCAACCTCGGCGCCTTGAAGGCGGAGTTGGGCGCGCAGGCGCGCGGTGCGTTCCAGGCGCTGGCCGGGCTCAACGTCAAGGCGTCCGCGAAGCCCGCGGCAACCGAATCCGCAGGTGCGGGAGCGCAGTCATCGGTGAAGGCCCCGTCGGACGAGCCCGCGACGCCATCATTGCCTGCCGGCCAACGCTACACCGCCTGGACCTTTGGCGAACTCCCGGAATTGATGGAGGTCCGGCGCGGCGCGCAATCGCTGATCGGCTTTCCGGCGCTGCTGGACGGTGGCGATGCGGTCACGATCGAAGTGTTCGACGAGCCCGCCGTTGCGGCCGCGAAGCACCGAAGCGGCTTGCGGCGGCTCTTCGCGCTGCAACTCAAGGATGCCCTCAAGTACCTCGAGAAGAACATCCCGGATCTGCAGAAGATGGCCGTCGCGTACATGCCGCTCGGCACCGCCGAGGAACTCCGTGCGCAGGTCATCGACGTGGCGCTGGAGCGCGCCTTCCTGCAGGAACCGCTGCCGTCCGATGAAGCGGGCTTCAAGCGCCGCGTGGAGGAAGGCCGCGGCCGGCTCACGCTGATCGCGAACGAGGTCGCGCGGCTGGCCGGCATGATCCTCACCGAATACACGCAGGCAGCGCGCAAGATCAAGGACACCAAGGTTCAGCCCACGGCCACCGCCGATGCCGCGCAGCAGCTGCAGCGATTGATGGGCAAGCGCTTCATCGCCGACACGCCATGGCCACGCCTGCAGCATTTCGCGCGCTATCTCAAGGCGATCACGTTGCGGCTCGACAAGCTTCGCGGCGACCCGGCGCGCGATGCGCAGCGGCTGGCGGAGCTTCGCCCGCAGGAGCAGCGCTACTGGCGACTGCTGGCCGAACGCAAAGGTGCGGTGGACGAGCGGATGAGCGAGTTCCGTTGGCTGCTGGAAGAGTTGCGTGTGAGCTTCTTCGCGCAGGAACTACGCACGCCGCAGCCGGTCAGCGTCAAGCGGCTCGACAAGCTTTGGGTGCAACTCGAAAGCTGAAGAGCGGCTTTGGCTTGCAGACGAAAAAAAGCCCGCGGAGGCGGGCTTTTTCATTGGGAGCGCGGAAGGCGCTTGTATTTATATCCGCCCCATGAGAAGCAGCACGATCACGACCAGCAGCACCAGGCCAAGGCCGCCGCTCGGACCATAGCCCCAGCCGCGACTGTAGCCCCAACTCGGCAGTGCGCCCACCAGCAGCAGGATGAGGACGATCAGCAGAATCAACGAGAGAGACATGGACTTCTCCTAGCGCGAAATGTTTCGAGGAGTCCATGGTCGGTGCCGCGCGTCGGGTCCAGCGCCGGAAGGGGCCCCCTCCGACGGTCAGGACTCTCCTACCATTCGTGTCAGAGTCGCGCCAGTCGGTCGATGGCCGTTTGCAGGGTTTCGTCCTTCTTGGCGAAACAGAAGCGCACCACGCGCTGGTCGAATCCGTCGCCGTAGAAGGCCGACAACGGAATGGCCGCAACGCCGATCTCGCTCGTCAGCCATTGGCAGAAATCGGACTCGCCCAGGTCGCTCACCTCGCTGATGTCGACGCACTGGAAGTAGGTGCCGCCGCTAGGCAAGAGCTTGAGTCGCGTCTTCGCGAGGCCCGCCGCGAACAGGTCACGCTTGCGCTGATAGAAGGCGGGCAGTTCGAGGTAAGGCGCCGGATCGGCCATGTAGCTCGCGAGTGCGTGCTGCATCGGCGTGTTGACGGTAAACACGTTGAACTGGTGCACCTTGCGAAACTCGGCCGTGAGTGCAGCCGGCGCGGCCACGTAGCCGACCTTCCAGCCGGTCACGTGATAGGTCTTGCCGAAGCTGCTCACGATGAAGCTTCGCGCAGCCAGCCCGGGAAATCGCGAGGCGCTTTCGTGGCGCGCGCCGGTGTAGACCATGTGCTCGTAGACCTCGTCGCTGATCACCAGCACGTCGGTAGGTGCGAGCAACTCTTCGAGCTGGCGCATCTCGGCCTCGGTCCACACGGTGGCGCTCGGGTTGTGCGGCGTGTTGACGATGATCGCGCGGGTGCGCGGCGTGATGGCGGCTGCGATCTTGCCGAAGTCCGGGCGGAACGTACCGGGCGTCAGCGGCACGCGCACCACAGTGCCACCGGCCAGGTCGATGTTGGGCACGTAGCTGTCATAGCAGGGCTCCAGCACGATGACCTCGTCTCCCGGACGCACCACCGCAAGGATCGCTGTGATGATCGCCTGCGTGGCACCCGCCGTGACGGTGATCTCGGTCTGCGCGTCGTAGCTGTACCCGTACAGCGTCGAGATCTTCGAAGCCACCGCCTCGCGCAACGAGAGGATGCCCGGCATCGGCGGGTACTGGTTGTGGCCTGCCGCCATCGCGTCGGTCACGGCCTGCAGCAGCTTCGGGTCGCAGCCGAAATCCGGAAAGCCTTGGCCGAGGTTCACCGCATTCTTCTCGGTGGCCAGCGCCGACATGACGGTGAAGATGGTCGTGCCGACGGCGGGCAGCTTGGTCTGGATGTCGGGGGTACGGGCGGTCACGGTGCTCACAGTTCGTAATCCTGGTTGTGACCGCTCAAGGCCTTGGCGATCAGGTTGCGGTCGAGCCGATCCGAGAGCAGCTCGGCGAATTTGAAGACGAAGTTGCGCAGGTAGGCGCTGCGCTTGAACGCCACGCGCGCGATGTTGACGCCGAAGATATGCCCCATCGGGCGCACGATCAGATCGGCGTTGGAGTCGTCGCGCACTGCCATCTCGGCCACGATGCCGACGCCGAGCCCGAGCCGCACGTAGGTCTTGATGACGTCGGAGTCGATAGCTTCCAGCGCAATCCGCGGCGTGAGCTTCTTCTGCGCAAAGGCATGGTCGATGCGCGTGCGGCCGGTGAACGACGGGTGGTACGTGATGATCGGCTCGCTGGCCAGATCTTCGAGCGAGATGCGCTCCTTCTCGGCGAGCGGGTGGCCCTTGGGCAGCACCAGCACGTGCTGCCACTCGTAGCAGGGCATCGTCACGAGTTCGGTGTAGTCGGCGAGCGATTCGGTGGCGATGCCGATCTCCGCGATCTCGTCGATGACCATGCGAGCGACCTGATCGGGCGAACCCTGGTGCAGGCTGACGTTTACCTTCGGATAGGCCTCGCGCAGCTTTGCCACGGGCACCGGCAACACGTAGCGCGCTTGCGTGTGGGTGGTCGCGATGGAGAGCGTGCCGCTGTCTTGCGCGCTGAACTGTTCGCCTATCCGCTTCAGGTTGCCGACCTCGCGCATGATCAGTTCGATGCTGGCGAGCACGTGCTGGCCGGGTTCGGTCACGCGCTTGAGGCGCTTGCCATGCCGGGCGAAGATTTCCACGCCCAGTTCTTCCTCGAGTTCGATGATGGCCTTGGAGACGCCCGGTTGCGAGGTGTGCAGCGCCTTGGCTGCCTCGGTCAGGTTCAGGTTGCGCCGAACCGCCTCCTGGACAAACTTGAACTGGTGAAGATTCATAACAGATTCCGTCTTATTTCGGCATTCATTATGCCTTCGGAGTCTATGAAAATCACCGGGAAATCAGGATTCCAACGCCTTTCTTGCCAGCAGTTCGATCACCTCGGGCTCTTCGCCCACCGCCCGCGTCAGCGAAAAGTCGACCGTCGGATGCAATGCACGCAACTCGTCCAGCAGGCGGGGCAGGTCCTCGCGCACATGCTTGCCCATGCCGAGGAAGAGCGGCACGACCCGGATCGCACCCGCGCCGTCTGCGATCAGCCGGGCGGTCGCCGTGCGCAGGTCGGGCTCGATCAGTTCGAGGTAGGCGCAAACGACCTTGACCGAAGGACCCAATTCAGCGACCCGCCGGGCGACTGCCTCCACCGGCGCGCGCCATCGCTCGTCGCGCGATCCGTGCGCAAAAAGAACGATGCCTTGCAGCGCAGCCATGGAATTAGCGCCGCAGCACCAGCCAGCTGAACGCTGCCAGCGACATCACCGAATAGATCAGGCCGGGTGCGGCCGCCGTTATCCACGGCCACCAGTTGCCGAGGTTTCCCAGGTAGCCGAAGACGTTGTTCAGCAGGAAGAAGCTGATGCCGATCATCACGCCCCCGAACACATAGGTCGTGATTCCGGACTGACGGAAATGCAGGTACGCAAAGGGCAGCGCAAGCACGACCATCACCAGGCACGACAGCGGGTAGAACACCTTGCGCCAGAACTCGATCTCATAGCGCTGCGCGGTCTGGCCGTTGGCTTCGAGGTGGCGGATGTATTCGAACAGGTCGAGCGTGCGCATGCGATCCGGACGGAGCAGGGCAACCGACACCATTTCAGTGGTCAGCGAGGTCGGCCACTCCAGCATGGGAATCTTGGTCGTGACGATGCGGGGTTCGCCGGGGCCGCGCGTGTCGTACTCCTGGCGCTCCACGTCGACCAGCGTCCAGTGGCCGTCGTCGGTGTGAGCGGAGGCAGCTGCCACCTGCGACAGGATGAAGCCGTTCGGTCCGAACTCGAGGATGCGCGGATCCTTCAGCATGCCATTGCGCGACATGGTGGCGACGTTGACCGCGTAGGAGTTTTCGCCTTGCCTCTCCTTCAGCCAGGCCCCCGTGTTCCCGACGAAGGAGTAGACGTTCTGAAAGCGTGCCTTGAGCAACTGGGCTGTCCGGTCCGAGGCCGGTGCGATGTAGTCGCCGATCGCAAACGTCAGCACCACGAAGCCGAGCCCCAGCAACAGCAGCGTCCGCAATGCGCGCCAGGGGCCGAGACCGCTGGTGCGCAGGATCGTGTATTCGGAACTCTGCGCAAGTCTCGCCATCACGAAGATGGTGCCGATCAGCACCGCGATCGGCAACAGTTCGTAGAGGTGGCTCGGGATCAGGAGCGTCACGTAGACCAGTGCCTGTCCGGCACCGTAGCCGAGACTTTCGGGGCGGCCGATCGATTGCAGTTCGTCGACGAAGTCGAAGAAGAAGAACAGGCTCAGGAAGCCGAGGGCAACGAAGGCAACGGCCTTCACCACCTCGACGTAGATCAGGCGACGGATTGTTTTCACGCGTGGGGTGTCGTAGCAGTTCGGGCGCGACGCGACGGGAGGCCCCAGTTGAAATGTCGTTTCGCCAGCCAGAGCACGCCGATGAGGAGCGCGCCGCCATGTAGGGCCAGCATGAAGCCGCCCATGCTGAACCGGCCCGAGCCAACCCAGTTCTGGCCCAGGTTGAGCATGTTGTAGTAGACCACGAAGGCGAACAGCGCGAAGAGCAGGTTGCCGCTGCGTCCCACGCGCGGGTTCACGCTCGAGAGGGTCAACGCCAGCAGGACGAAATTGACCGCAGCGAACAGCATGCCGATGCGCCAGGCCAGCTCGCCTCGGTTGACGAGGTTGGGGTCGCGCAGCAGCGTCAACGTGGTGCGGGTGCGCACCGGAGCGGCGTCCGGCGAGCTGTCCAGGCGGCCGCCGACCTTGGCGCCGTAGGTCTCGAATTCGCTGATCTTGATGCCGTCCGGCGTGAGGGGCCTCTCCAGGCGCTGCCCGTTGTTCAGCAGCAGGTAGCGGACGCCGTCGATGTCCTCCATCCGTCCGCTGCGTGCGGACGTGATGATCTGGAGATTCCGTTCGATCGAGGAGATGAAGACGTTGTTGGCCGTGGCGCTGTCAGGCGTGTCCTTGTCGATAAAGAACACGCGCAGGCGTCCGGACGACTCGCGGAACTCGCCCGGTGCGACTCTCTCGATGTCGCTGCGGCGCTCGTAGCGCTGGCGCATGCCCTGCGTCTGCGAGTTGGCCCAGGGCCATCCGACCAGCGCCAACACGGCGATGAGCAGCAGGATCGGCCATGCGAACTGGTAGAGCGGGCGCAGGAACTCGGCCAGGCCCCGCCCGGCGGAGAACCAGATCACCATCTCACTGTCGCGGTACATGCGCGAGAGCGTGCCGACGATCGAGATGAAGAGGCAAAGCCCCAGGATCGTCGGCATGTAGCCGAGCACGGTGTAGGTCATCACGAGGAAGACCTCGGAGGGATTCACGCTGCCCTTGGCCGCCAGGCCGAGCGTGCGGATCAGCATCATCGTCATCACGATGGTGACCAGAACCACCAGCGTGGCCCCGAAGCTGCGCGACAGCTCCTTGCGTATAGAGGAATGGAATAACATCGTCGAGGGAAAAAAAGGATTATGGACTTTCAACTCAAGACTCTCTCCATCGCCCAGGCTGCCACGGAAAAATGCGATGTCCTCATCGTGCTCGCGGCGTCCGGATCCACCACTTCCAAGGATGCGCTTTCTGCACTGATCGCCGACGCCCGCAAGTCTGGTGACATGCCGGACAAGGCCGGCAAGCTGCTCGCGCTCTATCGTCCGGCCGGCGTGACCGCGCCGCGCGTGGTGCTGGCGTCGGTAGGGGACGGCAAGTCGTCGTCGGTCCGTTCAACCGTGATCGCGGCCGTCAACGCGGCGAAGGGGTCGAGTCCCAAGCGCGTGGCCATCGTGTTCGCGCAGGCTGCGGACGCGGCCGGTGTCGGCGGTGCGGTGATCGCGGCGGCCGACGCCAGCTATGTCTTCATCACCACCAAGTCGAAGGCCGAGACCCGGACGATTCGCCACCTGAGCATCGGCGTGACGGATGCGGGGCCGCTGCGCCAGGCTTTCGATGAAGCCACCGCGACCGTCGCGGGCATCGAACTCGCCAAGGAATGGGGCAACCGTCCGGGCAACTACTGCACTCCCGCGCTGCTTGCCGATGCAGCCAAGGAACTGGCCGAACTGCCGAACATCAAGTGCGAAGTCCTTGGCCCCAAGGAAGTCGCCAAGCTCGGCATGGGCGCGTTCTCCGCGGTCGCTCAGGGGTCGGCTGAACCACTGCGCTTCATCGTACTGCGCTACCACGGCGCACCTAAGGACCAGCCGCCGGTCGTTCTGGTCGGCAAGGGCATTACTTTCGACACCGGCGGCGTGTCGCTCAAGCCCGCTGCCGAGATGGACGAGATGAAGTTCGACATGTGCGGCGCCGCGAGCGTGCTGGGCGTGTTCCGCGCGCTTGGAGACATCCAGCCCGCCATCAATGTGATTGGCCTGGTGCCCTCGTGCGAGAACATGAACGACGGCCGCGCGGTAAAGCCGGGTGACGTCGTGACCAGCATGAGCGGGCAGACCATCGAGGTGCTGAACACCGATGCGGAAGGCCGCCTGATCCTGTGCGATGCGCTCACTTACGCCAAGCGGTTCGCGCCCGCCGCCGTGATCGACATCGCGACCCTCACAGGCGCCTGCGTGGTGGCACTGGGCGGTGTGCGCAGCGGCCTGTTCGCGAGCGACGACGCACTCGCGGGCGCATTGGCCGCGGCCGGCGAAGAATCCCAGGATCGCTGCTGGCGCCTACCCCTGGACGAAGACTACGCCGAGGGCCTGAAGAGCAACTTCGCCGACGTCGCCAACATTGCGGGCCGTGCGGGCGGTGCGATCACCGCTGCCAAGTTCCTGCAGCGCTTTACGGGCGACTTTCCATGGGCGCACCTGGACATCGCAGGCACTGCCTGGAAGAGCGGCGCGGCGAAGGGCTCCACGGGTCGTCCCGTGGGCCTGCTGTTGAACTACCTGCTGGGCCAGAGCTGGAAGGGCGACGTCAAGTCGCCAGCGCGCAAGGCCAGGAAGGCCCGGTCGGCGGCGTGACGGAAATCGACGGCCACTACAACATGCCGGACAAGGTGGGTTACGCCTGCCGGCTGCTTCGCAAGGCGGTCGCCGCGCATGGCGCGCGCCTTGTGGTTGTTGCCGACGGCGCGACGCTGGACGCCATCGACCAGGCGCTGTGGACCCTGATGCCGACCGAGTTCATCCCGCACTGCCGTATCGACGACGACGCTCACATCGTTGCGCGAACGCCGGTGGTGCTGGCCGAGAGTGGCGAGGCCTCGCTGCCCGACCGGCCCATCCTCGTGAATCTCGGCGCCGAACTGCCCGTGAGGTTCGAGCGCTTCGAGCGGCTGATCGACATCGTCAGCAGCGACGATGCCGACAAGCTCGCGGGCCGCACGCGCTGGCGGCACTACAAGGACCGTGGGTATGCCATTCGCACCCACCCTTACGGCGGGAGCGCAAGCTGATGACCCAGCGCACCCCGCCACGCTTCGTGCCGACACTGACGACAGTGCTCGAACTGCCGCCCGAAGCAGGGCGCGTCGCCGAAGAAGCTACACCGGAGGAGCCGCCGGAGCCCGCCGTGATCGAGCCTTCACAAGCGGTCGCACTGACGCCTCAGGCCCAACTCTCGGAAGCCGAGGCCTTCCGACTCGAAGAGCAATTGCTGCACCGCGTTCTGCAGCGCGTCGACCTGTCGCTAGAGGAGCGCGTGAGCGATGCGGTGTCAGCTGCCGTTCAGCAACACCTCGACAGGATGATCCCTGGTCTTCGCGCCGAAATCGAAGCGGTTTTGCGTGCGCTGGTGAGCGAAGCTTTGGCCCGCGAGCTTTCCGAGAACACAGGGTCTACGCCAGCTTTCGGCCCGCAATCCTTGGGCTAAACTGCGCGCCGGGTCGAATGCGCGAGGGCGCTGCGCATCCGCGGCGCGATACTTGCTCGGTCTTCGCGCCCGGATCGAAAGACCGGTTTTCAACTCTATTTATCAATGTTCTGGAGGTTTCCCATGCAATTGAAATGGACTGCGGTCGCACTGGCTGCTCTCGCGCTTGTGGCCTGTGGCAAGAAGGAAGAGGCTGCGGCACCCGCTGCTCCCGCACCGACTGCAGCGGCGCCGGCACCGGCAGCACCTCCGGCCGACGCGCTCGTCGTGAAGATCGGTCACGTTGCACCGACCAGCGGCGCCATCGCCCACCTCGGCAAGGACAACGAGTTCGGCGCACGCATGGCCGTCGAAGACCTCAATGCCAAGGGCATCAAAATCGGCGGCAAGGTTGCCAAGTTCGAACTGCTCGCCGAAGACGACGCAGCCGATCCGAAGCAAGGCACCGCAGTGGCCCAGAAGCTGGTCGACAGCAAGGTCAACGGCATTGTGGGCCACTTGAATTCCGGCACCACGATCCCGGCCTCCAAGCTTTACAGCGACGCTGGCATTCCGCAGATTTCGCCATCGGCAACCAACCCCAAGTACACCCGTCAGGGCTTCAAGACCACGTTCCGCGTGGTGGCTGATGACACGCAACTTGGCGGCACGCTGGGCAAGTACGCAGTCGAAACGCTCAAGGGCAAGAACATTGCCGTGATCGACGACCGTACCGCTTACGGCCAGGGCGTTGCCGAAGAATTCGAGAAGGCCGCCAAGGCTGCCGGCGGTACCATCGTCGGCCACGAGTTCACGACCGACAAGTCGACCGACTTCAACGCCATCCTGACCAAGCTGAAGGGCGCCAAGCCCGACGTTCTGTTCTTCGGCGGCATGGACGCTGTCGGCGGCCCGATGCTCAAGCAAGTCAAGCAACTCGGCATGAACGTCAAGTTCATGGGCGGCGACGGCCTGTGCACCGGCGAACTGGCCAAGCTGGCTGGTGACGCGATCGGCGAAGACATGGTCGTGTGTGCTGAAGCCGGTGGTGTGGACGGCGACTTCAAGGCTCCGCTGGATGCTTGGAAGACCAAGTTCAAGGAAAAGAACGGTGTTGAAGTCCAGATCTACGCGCCGTACGTCTACGACGCCGTGCAAGTGCTGGCCGCCGCGATGGAAAAGGCCGGTTCGTCGGATCCCGAAAAGTACCTGCCTGAAGTCAGCAAGGTCGAATACAAGGGCCTGACCGGTCCGATCGCGTTCGACGAAAAGGGCGACATCAAGAACGGTGCGCTGACGCTGTACACCTACAAGAACGGTGCGCGTACGCAAATCGCCGTGGTGCGCTGAGCAACTGCTGCTTCATGCTGAAAACAAAAAAGGGCCTTCGGGCCCTTTTTTCATGGTCGCGCGAAAATCGTCACAACGTTCGGGAGTGCGCGCGCTTGCCGTCGTTGCAATAGTCGAAAAAGGCATCCAGGTCCCTCGATTTATCGAACACCGCATCCGCGCCCAGCGCCATGCACCGTGCCCGGATGTCGGCATTGATGTAGTTGCTGAGCACCACTGCGCGCTTCGAATCGGGGCGGTTGATGCAACTGCGAAGCACGCCCAGTCCCGATCCTTCCTTGAGAAAGAGATCCACGATGAGCAGCTGCCAATCGTCCGGATGGGAACTCAGCCAGATGACCGCGTCAGATTCGGACTCCGCCATGCCCACGACGGCGGCATCGGCCAAGTCTTCCAGCGCGGGGATCAAGTTGTCTCGAATGGTCCTGTTGTCTTCGACAAGGAATGTGAAGAGGGCCATGCGACTTCCTGCCAATACAAGGCTTCGAGACTAGCGCCTTGTTCGTTGAAATCCATGCGCGTCGGGCGCGCCGTCACGTAGGAGAAAGCAGACGGAGATCGCGTCCGCCAGGTCGCGCCCACAAAAAAGCCCCGACATGCGGGGCTTTCAAGACGTTCCTGATGCAGGTGGAAACTGCTGGATCGGTTTTTCCTGGCGGAGCAGGCGGGATTCGAACCCGCGGAGGGCTATTAACCCTCACACGCTTTCCAGGCGTGCGACTTAAACCGCTCATCCACCGCTCCGAGCCCACGATTGTAGCAGTGGCCAGTGGCGTTTCTCCGGCGCTTGTGTCGAAAGCCTTTCACGCGGAGGCGGTCGTCTTGCCCGCCTGCACCATTCGCATCGCCGAAGCGATCAGGGCGGCGGTTTCGTTCATATTGCTCGGCACGATCAGCGTGGTCGTCGCGTCGGCCGCGACCTTGCCGTACGCGTCGACGGCGCGCTCGGCCACCTTGAGCTGCACCGCCTGCTCGCCGCCCGGCTGCCGAATCGCGGCGGCGATGCGCTCGATGGCGCCCGCGGTCGCCTCGGCGACGGCGGTGATGGCAGCCGCCTCGCCCTGGGCGTTGTTGATCTGTGCCTGCTTTTCGCCTTCGGAGCGTGCGATGAAAGCCTCGCGCTCGCCGGTGGCAATGTTGATCTGCTCCTGGCGGCGGCCTTCCGAGGCGGCGATCAGCGCACGCTTTTCGCGCTCGGCCGTGATCTGGCGCTGCATCGCGTGCAGGATCTCGTTAGGCGGCGTCAGGTCCTTGATTTCGTAGCGCAGCACCTTCACGCCCCAATTGAGCGCTGCCTCGTCGATGGCGGAGACGATCTGGGAATTGATGATGTCGCGCTCCTCGAAGGTCTTGTCCAGTTCGAGCTTGCCAATGACGCTGCGCAGGGAGGTCTGGGCCAGCTGGGTCACGGCCACGATGTAGTTCGACGAACCATAGCTCGCCCGCATCGGGTCGGTCACTTGGAAGTAGAGGATGCCGTCGACCTGCAGTTGCGTGTTGTCGCGGGTGATGCAGACCTGGCTCGGCACGTCGAGCGGGATTTCCTTCAGGCTGTGCTTGTAGGCCACCCTGTCGATGAAAGGGATCAGGAAGTTGGGACCGGGCGTCATGGTGCCGTGGTACTTGCCGAGGCGCTCGCGCACCCAGGCGTTTTGCTGCGGTACGAACTTAATCGACTGGGTGATAACGATCACCGCGATCACCAGGATGACGAGAGGGACGACTGCGAATTCCATTGGATTGTTCCTGCCTTCTTGTGGTTTCTGACTCAGATCTTCTCGACGACGAGCCGGCTGCCGATCACCTCGGCGACCTTGTGTTCGCCGGTTGCCAACGTGCTCCCGTCGCGGGCCACGACGGTCCATTGCGCGCCACGGTAGCGAACCGTGGCGGTGCCATCGGCGTTCCAGGCGTCGACATGAACTCTCTCGCCGATGTCGAGGTTGACGTCCCGATTGGCGCCGGTCGGCGGCTCGGGCGGGCGCTTGCGGCGGATGGCGTGCCAGCCGATCACCGCGCCGAGGCTCACGACTGCCGCCACGATCAACTGCGTGCTCAGAGCGGCGCCGGCATGCGCCGACAGAGCCGCGGCGGCAAAGCCTGCGCTCATCAGCAGCAGGTAGACCGTACCCGTTCCGGACAGCAACTCGACCACGACAGCGGCCCCCGCTATCAACCACCAGATGGTGGAACTCGCCATGTCGATTCCTCTCTTTGTTGTAGGTTGAGGGGATTGTGTCAAAGCTGACCGGCGCCTTCATCTGAATTCCGTACACTTCGCGCCTATTTGCCAGTCGGGAGCCCCGCTCATGAAATTTCGCTTTCCCATCGTCATCATCGACGAGGACTTTCGCTCTGAGAACACTTCGGGGCTCGGTATCCGCGCGCTCGCGCAGGCTTTTGAGAGCGAAGGCTTTGAAGTGCTGGGCGTCACGAGCTATGGCGACCTGAGCCAGTTCGCGCAGCAGCAAAGCCGCGCCAGCGCCTTCATCCTGTCGATCGACGACGAGGAGTTCTCCGTCGGCCCCGACCTCGATCCGGCTGTGCTGAGCCTGCGCAACTTCATCGGCGAAGTGCGCCGCAAGAACGCCGACGTGCCGATCTACATCTACGGCGAAACCAAGACCTCGCGTCATATCCCGAACGACATCCTGCGCGAGTTGCACGGTTTCATCCACATGTTCGAGGACACCCCGGAGTTCGTGGCGCGCCACATCATCCGCGAGGCCAAGAGCTACCTCGAAGGCGTCCAGCCGCCGTTCTTCAAGGCGCTGATCGACTACGCGGAAGACGGTTCGTACTCCTGGCACTGCCCGGGGCATTCCGGCGGTGTGGCCTTTCTGAAGAGCCCGGTCGGCCAGATGTTCCACCAGTTCTTCGGCGAGAACATGCTGCGCGCCGACGTCTGCAATGCGGTCGAGGAACTCGGCCAGTTGCTCGACCACACCGGCCCGGTCGCGGCCAGCGAGCGCAACGCGGCGCGCATCTTCAATGCGGACCACTGCTTCTTCGTCACCAACGGCACCAGCACGAGCAACAAGATGGTGTGGCACCACACGGTGGCGCCGGACGACGTGGTGGTGGTCGACCGCAACTGCCACAAGTCGATCCTGCACGCGATCATCATGACGGGCGCGATCCCGGTCTTCATGAAGCCGACGCGCAACCACTTCGGCATCATCGGCCCGATCCCGAAGAGCGAATTCGAGCCAGCGGCCATCAAGGCCAAGATCGCGGCCAATCCTCTTCTCTCGCACGTCGATGCGAACAAGGTCAAGCCACGCGTGATGACGCTCACGCAGTCGACCTACGACGGCGTGATCTACAACACCGAGACCATCAAGAACATGCTCGACGGCTACGTCGACACGCTGCACTTCGACGAAGCGTGGTTGCCGCACGCGGCGTTTCACCCGTTCTACGGCGCCTACCACGCGATGGGCAAGCGCCGCACACGTCCGAAGGAATCGCTCGTATTCGCCACGCAGTCGACCCACAAGCTGCTGGCCGGCATCAGCCAGGCCAGCCACGTGCTGGTGCAGGACTCGCAGAACCGGGCGCTGGACCGCGACCTGTTCAACGAGGCCTATCTCATGCACTCGTCGACAAGCCCGCAGTACGCGATCATCGCGAGCTGCGACGTCGCGGCCGCCATGATGGAGCCGCCCGGCGGCACCGCGCTGGTGGAGGAGAGCATTCTCGAAGCGCTCGACTTCCGCCGTGCGATGCGCAAGGTCGAAGCCGAGTTCGGCAAGGACGAGTGGTGGTTCAAGGTGTGGGGCCCCGAGAAGCTGGTCGACGAGGGCATCGGGCGCGCCGACGACTGGATCATCAAGGGCGAATCGCGCACCGCGAAGTGGCACGGCTTCGGCAAGCTGGCCGACGGTTTCAACATGCTCGACCCGATCAAGTCGACCATCGTGACGCCGGGCCTGGATCTGAATGGCAAGTTCGCCAAGACCGGCATCCCCGCCAGCATCGTCACGAAGTTTCTGGCTGAGCACGGCGTGATCGTCGAGAAGACCGGGCTCTACAGTTTCTTCATCATGTTCACGATCGGCATCACCAAGGGACGCTGGAACACGCTGTTGACGGCGCTGCAGCAGTTCAAGGACGACTACGCGCGCAACCAGCCGATGTGGCGGATCATGCCGGAGTTCTGCCAGGCCCATCCGAAGTACGAGCGCCTCGGCCTGCGCGACCTGTGCCATCACATCCATGAGCTGTACGCGCGTTTCGATGTCGCGCGCCTGACCACGGAGATGTACCTGAGTGACCTCACGCCGGCGATGAAGCCGAGCGACGCCTTTGCGCACATCGCGCACCGCAAGACGGAGCGCGTCGAGATCGACCACCTTGAAGGCCGCATCACCACCAGCCTCATCACGCCGTATCCGCCTGGCATTCCGCTGCTGATTCCGGGCGAGGTCTTCAACAAGAAGATCGTCGACTACCTGAAGTTCGCGCGCGAGTTCAACACCGAGTGCCCCGGATTCGAGACCGATATCCATGGATTGGTGGGCCGCATCGACGAAACCGGCCGGAAGCGTTACTACGCCGATTGCGTGCGGGCGGCCTGATCAGGTCAGGCGCAAGGTCATCACGCCGGCCACGATGATCACCGTGCCGGCGGCTCGCTGCCAGCCGAACGCCTCGCGCAGGAAGAAGGTGCCAATCAGCGCGGCGAACAGCACCGACGTTTCGCGCAGCGCCGCGACGACGGCGACGGGCGCATGCGTCATCGCCCACAGCGCGATGCCATAGCTGCCCAGCGAGGCGAAGGTGCCGATGGCGGCGATCTTCCACCGACCAGCCATGTACGTGATGGCTGCGCGGCGCTGGCCCGGCCGCCGCCACAGCACCAGCAGCAGGTAGGGGATCCCGTCGAAGAGGAACAGCGCCGCGACGTAGGCAAACGCGTCGCCCGACGCACGAACACCGATGCCGTCGATCACGGTGTAGAGCGCAATGATGGCGGCGTTGACCAGCGCGAAGCCGAGCGCCTTGCGCCGCTGCGCTTCATCGCCGCTGTGCAAGGCCGAGCGGGAAAGACCCAGCGTGACCACGCCCACGCAGATGATGGCGACACCCGCCCAGGCGGCCGCCGAGATGCCTTCGCCGATGAAGGCCAGGCTGCCCATGGCCACCAGCAGCGGCGCACAGCCTCGCATGACCGGGTAGGTGAGTCCGAGGTCGCCGTGCTTGTAGGCGCCGGCCAGTGCAATGTAGTAGCCCAGATGGATCACCATCGAGGCGATCATGTACGGCCACGCGACAGGCGCTGGCAACCCGGTGACGAATATCAGCGGCACCGCGACGAAGATGCCCATGCTGTGGATCAACGCGGTGTCGAGCGCCTTGTCGCGCCCGGACTTGATCAACGCGTTCCAGCCTGCATGCAGGAACGCGCCGCACAGCACGGCGAACACGATCGGACCGGTCAACGCCACGGGGCCGGCCGCTCAGGACAGAAGCGCAGCGCTGTCGGCTGGCTGGGTGGTCTTCGGGGATTCGCGGGAGAGGACGGTCATCGATTCGGTCGTGAAGTTCTGCGTGCGACAGGCGGCGGTGATGGTAAAGGCGAGCCTTGCGGATTGTCCACCGCGGACAGGGGCACGATGCCATGCGGCGGCGTCGGATCCAAAACGCTCGCCGCTGCGTATAGGTTGCAGCCGTCGCGCCTTTTGCGGCGGTTCCAACCTCAGGAGCCTTTCATGAAGAGCAGCACCCATCGCATCGCATCCGTCACGCTTGCAGTCGTCATGGCAGCCGGCGCGGCTTCGGCCATGGCGCAGGTCATGGTCGGAGGCGCGCCGATGTACCCGACCAAGGACATCGTCGACAACGCGGTCAATTCGAAGGACCACACCACGCTGGTTGCAGCGCTGAAGGCGGCGGGGTTGGTCGAGACCCTCAAGGGCCCGGGGCCGTTCACGGTCTTCGCGCCGACCAACGACGCCTTCGCGGTGTTGCCCGATGGCACGGTCGACATGCTGCTCAAGTCGGAGAACAAGGCGAAGCTGACGACCATCCTGACCTATCACGTCGTGCCCGGCAAACTCGACGCAACGGCCCTGACGAAGGAGATCATGGCCGGCAAGGGCATGGCCTCGTTGAAGACCGTTTCCGGCGGCACGCTCACGGCCAAGGCAAGCGGCGGCAAGGTAATGGTCACGGACGAGAACGGCAACACCGCGCACGTGACGACCGCCGACGTGATCCAGTCGAACGGCGTGATTCACGTGATCGACAAGGTGCTGCTGCCGAAGTGATACGGCGGCTTGCGGGTGGCTCACGAAATCATGTCGTCGCGCACCCGCAGGAAGCGCGCGAACCTCGGCAGGCCCGAAGGGTTCGTGCCGTTGTAGCGGTAGCTGACCCAGGCGCCGATCGCGGGCGGATTCTCGCGTTCGGCGTCGCTGAAGCCGCTGCCGAGCTTGAAGCGCTTGCCATCGGGCATCTCGACCATCAGCGCACCCAGGCGGCCGGCATGCTTGCCGCGCCCACCGATGTGCGCGACCACGCGGGCGTCGGCATCGTCGAAGGGCTTGACCTTGAGCAGGTCGGCATTGCGTTCGGACCGGTAGGGCGACGCGCCGCGATGGAGCATCAGGCCTTCGCCGCCCATCCGCACCGTCTTGTCGAGCAGTGCCTGCAGCGCTTCATGCGTCGTGGCGCGCTGCTGCGGCACGGCGAACAGCCAGGTTGCGTCCGTGACGGGCAGCAGCTTGCGCAGTGTGCCGAGGCGTGCCGTGAAGTCACCGGACGCGGCAGGCAGGTCGAAGACCATGAAGCGGATCTCACGCCAGGCCGCGTCGACCGGCGTCTGGCTGCGCACGGTCGATACCGTGTGCGCAAAGCGGCCGCGACCTGCCCACAACTCGCCGTCCATGGGGATGGGTGGCAGTGGGGCCGTGAACCAGGAGGGCGCTGCGATGGGCTTGCCGCCACGCGTCCAGAGTTGCCTGCCGTCCCAGTAGCCGCGCACGCCGTCATATTTCTCGCTGACCCAGTAGTCGTCGAGCGGCATGCCTCGGCGGTAGACCTCGGCCAGCATGAGTGGTGGCGGTGGCTTCGAACCGTCCCGCGCCCATGCGTCGACAGGGCGGGACAAGGCGAAAGCGGCGCCGAATGTCGCCAGCAAGAGCGCGCGGCGGGATAAGAGCACGCGCGCGGCGCGGCCCATGGGAACAGAGAAACTCACGATCAACTCCCCGGCATTTCTAGGTATGCCGGAATTATGGAGTTCAGATTCGGTACGCGCTTTGTCAGGCGACAGGCTCCGCGATGCCGCCGACGACCTGGCTGAAGCCGCCATCGACATAGGTGATCTCTGCGGTCACGCCGCTGGCGAGGTCGCTCAGGAGGAAGGCGGCGACGTTGCCCACTTCTTCGATGGTGATGTTGCGACGGATCGGCGCCATCTCTGCAACCGCGGACAGGATCTTTCCGAAGCCCTTGATGCCGCTGGCCGCCAGCGTCTTGATGGGGCCGGCGCTGATGCAGTTGACGCGCATGCCCTTGGGGCCGAGCGACTCCGCGAGATAGCGCACGGAGGCTTCGAGCGAAGCCTTGGCGAGGCCCATCGTGTTGTAGTTGGGCAGGACCCGTATCGCGCCGAGGTAGGTCAGCGTCAGGAGTGCCGACTTGTCATTGAGGTAGGGCAGGGCGGCCTTGGCCATCGCGGGAAAGCTGTAGGCGCTGATGTCGTGCGCCACCTTGAACGCATCGCGCGACAAGCCGTCGAGGAAGTCGCCGGCGATCGCTTCGCGCGGCGCGAAGCCGATGCTGTGGACAAAACCGTCGAACTTCGGCCAAGTTTGCGACAGGTCGGCAAAGAGCTTGTCGATCTGCGCGTCGTCGCCCACGTCGCAATCGAAGACGAGCTTCGAATCGAAGTCGGCCGCAAACTCGGTGATGCGATCCTTGAAGCGTTCGCCCACGTAGCTGAACGCCAGTTCGGCGCCCTGCGCGTGGCAGGCCTTGGCGATGCCGTAGGCGATGGAGCGGTTGCTCAGCACGCCGGTGATCAGAAGTTTTTTGCCGGAAAGAAAGCCCATGGGTCGACCTCGTGAAAATCTTGGGCAGAATTCTCGCATGCGGGTTCTCTGGTTCTGCTGGTTGATGGTGTGCGCGGTTCCCGCATGGGCGGCGCATGGCTATGCGATGTGGGACGACCTCAAGTACCCGCCCGGGTTCAAGGCCTTTGACTACGTCAACGTCGATGCGCCGAAGGGCGGGGAACTGCGGCTGGTCAGCAATCAGCGCTATTCCACCTTCGACAAGTACAACCCCTTCACGATCAAGGGCGCGCCGCCGGCCTACCTGGGCAGCCTGATGTTCGATTCGCTGCTGGCAGGCTCGATGGACGAGACGGCGTCCGGCTACGGTCTTCTGGCCGAAGACGTGGTTGTTTCGCCCGATCGGCTCAGCGCAACGTTCAGGCTGCGGCCGGAAGCGCGCTTCCATGACGGCACGCAGGTCGAGGCGGCCGACGTCAAACACAGCTATGACACCCTGATCGGCCCCTATGTGTCTCCGGCCTACAAGACGATGCTCGAAGACGTCGAAAGCGCCGAAGTGGTCGACGCTCGCACCATCCGATACAAGTTCAGGAAGCCGAACCGCGAATTGCCCCTGATCGTCGGTGGGCTGCCGGTCTTCAGTCGCCGATGGGGCATGGAGAACGGCAAGGCCAAGCCCTTCGACCAGGTGGTCATGGACATCCCGATCGGAAGTGGACCCTACAAGATCGGCCCCGTGCGCTTCGGCAAGGACATCACCTACGTGCGTGATCCCGCCTACTGGGCGCGCGACCTGGCGGTGCGGCGAGGCAAGAACAACTTCGATCGCATCACCATCAAGATCTACAAGGACAACACGGCGCGCCTCGAGGCCTTCAAGGCCGGCGAATTCGACATGATGAGCTTCTATTCGGCCGGCGACTGGGCGCGCCGCGTGACTGGCAAGCGCTTTGATACCGGCGAACTGGTCAAGCGCGAATTCGCGCACCGGCTGCCTTCGGGGTTCCAGAGCTACGTGCTCAACAACCGGCGTCCGCTGCTGCAAGACCGGCGGGTCCGGGAAGCGTTGGGCCTGGCGTTCGATTACGACTGGATGAGTCGCCAGATGTTCTACGGCGGCTATCCGCGCGTGAGGGACCTGTTCGGCAACACCGATTGCGCGGCTGAAGGCACGCCGTCCCCGGAAGAACTCAAGCTGCTGGAGCCTTGGCGCGGCAAGGTACCCGACGAGGTATTCGGACCCATGTACGAGCCGCCCACCACCGAAGGCGCGGGGCACTCTCTGCGCAACAACCTGCGCCGGGCGCAGGATTTGCTCAAGCAGGCCGGTTGGGAATACCGCGACGGCGCACTGCGCGACGCGCAGGGCAGGCCGATGGAGCTTGAGTACCTGGACAGCAAAGAGGGCGGGGTGCGGACCGTATCGCCCTGGATGCGCAATCTCGAAAAGCTCGGCATCACGCTGAAGTTCGCGTCGGCCGATTTTGCGCTGTACCAGCAGCGCCTGGACAAGTTCGAATTCGACATCACGACCATCAACTTCCCCGGCACGCACAATCCCGGACAGCAACTCGCCGACATCTTCGGCAGCAAGGCGGCAACGACGGAAAGTTCAGGCAACTACATGGGCGTGAGCAGCCCGGCGGTCGACGCGCTGGTGACCGGCATCGTGCGCGCGGAGACCAAGGCGGAGCTTCTGCCGGCCTGCCGGGCGCTCGACCGTGTGATCATGCACAGCCATTACCTGATTCCGCAGTGGACGTTGATGGTGCACCGCATCGCCTACAACGCCTGGCGGCTTGCCTACAAGGCGCCGATGCCGCCCTATGCGTCGGGTGAAGACTGGGTCATGACGACCTGGTGGGCTCGATAGCCGACAAGAGATCACGCAATGCTGTCCTACGTCCTCAAGCGCTTGCTGCTCTTCATCCCGACCCTGATCGGCGTGTTGCTGGTGACGTTCCTGGTGATCCAGTTCGTGCCCGGCGGACCTGTTGAACAGTACCTGGCCGAGGCGAAGGCCGGCGTGCGCGGCGGGGTCGAGTCCGGTGGCTCCAACTACCGTGGCGACCAGGGGGTCGACCCCAAGCGGCTGGCGGAAATCAAGGCACTCTATGGCTTCGACAAGCCGGCGCACGAGCGGCTGATGCAGATGCTGGGCCAGTTCGCTCGCTTCGATCTGGGCCGCAGCTTCTTCCAGAACAAGGACGTGTGGACGCTGATCCTCGAAAAGCTGCCCGTGTCGATCAGCCTCGGGCTCTGGACCTTCTTCATCAGCTACGGCGTCGCGGTACCCCTGGGCGTCGCCAAGGCGGTGCGGGCGGGCACGCGCTTCGACCTCGTCACAACCCTGCTGATCCTCGTGGGCTATGCGATTCCCGGGTTCGTGCTTGGCGTGGCGCTGCTGGTGGTCTTCGGCGGGCAACTGCAGTGGTTTCCGTTACGCGGCCTCACTTCGTCCAACTGGGATGACCTGAGCTGGGGTGCGCGGATCGTCGACTACCTGTGGCACATCACGCTGCCGGTGACTGCCATGGTGCTGGGCAGTTTCGCGGTGACGTCGATGCTGACCAAGAACGCCTTCCTGGAGGAAATCCGCAAGCAATACGTCCTGACGGCCCGCGCCAAGGGTCTGGGCGAGCGGCAGGTGCTGTGGAAGCACGTGTTTCGCAATGCGTTGATTCCGATCGTCACCGGTCTCCCGGCGGCTTTCATCGGCGCCTTCTTCACCGGCTCGTTGCTCATCGAAACGTTGTTCTCGCTGGACGGACTCGGCTTGCTGGGCTACGAGAGCGTGATCCGCCGCGACTACCCGGTGGTGCTCGGCACGCTGTATCTCTTCACGCTGATCGGCCTGCTGACCAAGCTCATTTCAGATCTTTGCTACGTATGGGTCGATCCGAGGGTGAAGTTTGACTAGCGCGCCGACCGCCCGGACGGTGTCGGTCAGCCCGGGGCGCCGCGCCTGGCTGCGCTTCAAGCGCAACCGCCTGGGTTTCTGGAGCCTGGTGCTGTTCGTCGCCATGGTCGTCCTGAGCCTCTTCGCCGAGGTGATCTCGACCGACCGGCCGCTCGTGATGCGCTACGAGGGCAAGATCTACTTCCCGGTTCTTCGTGACTATTCCGAGAAGACATTCGGCGGCGATTTCGAGACGCCGACCGACTACCTCGACCCCTTCATCCGCGAGCGCATCACGCAGGGCGGCAACTGGGCCATCTACGCGATCAACCCGTACGGCCCGAAGACGCTCAACTATTTCGCCAAGTCGCCGAGTCCGGCGGCGCCGACGCGAGACAACTGGCTCGGCACCGACGATCGCGGGCGTGACCTGCTGGCGCAATTGATCTACGGTTTCCGCGTGAGCGTGTTGTTCGGTCTCGCGCTCACGGCCATCGGCACCGTGCTCGGTGTGGCGGCTGGCGCCGTGCAGGGCTATTTCGCGGGCAAGGTCGACCTCGCGTTCCAGCGCTTCATCGAAATCTGGGGTTCGATGCCCGAGCTCTACCTGCTCATCATCTTCAGCGCCGTCTTCGCACCCAGCGTCGCGCTGCTGCTGATCTTGCTCAGCCTGTTCGGCTGGATGGGTCTCTCCGACTACGTGCGCGCCGAGTTCCTTCGCAACCGCCAGATGGACTACGTTCGCGCCGCGCGGGCGCTCGGCGTGGGCAACCTGCAGATCATGTGGAAGCACATCCTGCCCAACAGCATGACGCCGGTGGTGACCTTTCTGCCGTTTCGCATGAGTGCGTCCATCCTCGCACTGACTTCACTCGACTTCCTGGGCCTGGGCGTGCCGCCCGGAACCCCGTCGCTCGGCGAACTGCTGAGCCAGGGCAAGGCCAACATCGATGCCTGGTGGATCTCGCTGTCCACCTTCGGTGTTCTCGTGTTGACGCTGATGCTCCTGACTTTCATGGGCGACGCCTTGCGCGACGCGCTCGATCCGCGAAAGGCCGACCGATGACGTACGGGAGGCTGCAATGAGTTCGTCCTTGCTGAAGGTCGAGGGCCTGCGCGTTGCTTTCGGCGACAAGGAAGTGGTGCACGACATCCGCTTCGAGATCGCGCAGGGCGAAAAGCTGGCACTGGTCGGCGAATCGGGCTCGGGCAAGACGGTCACGGCGTTGAGCCTGCTGCGCCTGGTCCAGAACGCGGAGATCTCGGGCGTCGCGAACTTCGCCGGCGGGGAGGGCGCCGGCGTGCGCGATCTGCTGGCGCTGCCCGAGGCCCGGCTGCGCGGCATTCGCGGCAAGGAGATCGCGATGATCTTCCAGGAGCCGATGACGGCGCTCAACGCGCTCTACCCTGTGGGCGACCAGATTGCCGAAGTACTCGAATTGCACCAGGCGCTGTCGACGCGTGCGGCGCATGAGGAAGCGGTGCGACTGCTGGCAGACACGGGGATTCCGGAACCGGCGCGCCGGGCGATGGCGTTTCCGCACCAGTTGTCTGGCGGGCAGCGACAGCGCGCCATGATCGCGATGGCCCTGGCCTGCAAGCCGCGCCTGCTGCTGGCCGACGAGCCAACCACTGCGCTCGACGTGACCGTGCGGGCGCAAATCCTGGATCTGTTGGCGGATCTGCAGCGCAGGCACGGCATGGCGGTGCTGCTCATCACGCACGACCTGAATCTCGTGCGCCGCTTCGCGGATCGCGTGGCGGTGATGGAGAACGGCTACATCGTGGAGCATGGGACCGTGTCGACCGTGTTCGACGCTCCCCAACACCCCTACACGCGCAAGTTGATCGACAGCCGCCCGACGCGAGACGTGGCCCCGGTCGCGGTCGACGCCAATGCGCCGCCGGTGCTCAGCGCCACTGCGCTGAGAGTGAGCTATCCAGTGTCGCGGCCGGGCTTCACGGGATGGTTTCGCAAGGGCGAGTTCGTGGCAGTGCAGGGCGCCGATTTCGGCATCGCGCCCGGTGAGACGTTGGGTGTGGTGGGTGAGTCGGGTTCGGGCAAATCCACCTTGGCCCTTGCCGCGCTGGGCCTGCTGAAACACGAGGGCGAACTGGCTGTCGGCGGCCGAAAGTGGGCTGCGGGCGGCGCCAGCGATCGTGCACTGCGGCGGGTGATGCAGGTCGTTTTCCAGGACCCGTTCTCGTCGCTGTCGCCGCGCATGACGGTCGAGCAGATCGTCAGCGAAGGCCTGACGGTGCATGCGCCAGGGCTGGATCCCGCCGCTCGTCGGGCTCGGGCTCTCGAAGCGCTGGCAGACGTCGGCCTGACGGAAGCGCAGTTCCCTTCGTTGCTCGACCGCTACCCGCATGAGTTCTCGGGCGGGCAGCGGCAGCGTCTGGCAATTGCCCGTGCGCTGATCGTCGACCCTGGTCTGCTGGTGCTCGACGAGCCTACCAGCGCGCTCGACGTGACAATCCAGAAGCAGGTGCTCGGCTTGCTGCAGCGCCTTCAGCGCGAACGTGGTCTGAGCTACCTGCTGATCACGCACGATGTCGAGGTGATCCGCGCCATGGCGCACAAGGTCATCGTCATGAAAGACGGCGCTATTCTCGAATCGGGCCCTGTCGACCGGGTGCTCGACGCGCCTGAACATCCCTACACGTACAAACTGGTGGCCGCAGCGCTGGCAGATTAGAAGAACTCGGAGAGAGCGGAATGTCGCTGATCGGTTACGACAGGCGCGGCGCCTGGCGCGCTGCGCTGGCCTGCATGGCTGCACTGGCGGTGGCGATGGGGCTCGGGCGCTTCGCATTCACGCCGATGCTCCCCATCATGTTGCACGAGGGCAAGCTCGATCTGCAAGCAGGCGGCGTCCTGGCTTCGCTCAACTACCTCGGCTACTTCCTCGGCGCGCTGAGCTGCGCGGCGATTCGGGTGAAGGCCGCCAGCATGGTTCGTGGCGGGCTGATTGCCACCGCCGCGCTGCTGCTGGGAATGGGGCTGTTGCACGGCTTCACCGTCTGGGGCGCACTTCGCACGGCGGCGGGCGTCATGAGCGCCTGGACTTTCGTGTTCGCGTCGGGCTGGGGCCTGCGCCGCCTCGCCGAAACCGGGGCGCCAGCCATGGCAGGGGTGATCTACACGGGGCCGGGCATCGGCATCGCGGCCACCGGTCTTCTGGGCGGTGCCGTCGGCCGATGGGGATCGAATGCGGGGTGGATCGGATTCGGGCTGTTGTCGCTGGTCCTGATTGCGGTGGTCTGGCGCATCTTCAGCGACGGGGAAGCCGCCCACGTGGCGCCCCAGACCATACGCGCCGCCGCGCCGACGGCGGCCGAATCCGCCGCCGTGCGCAGCGACGCGCGTTGGCTGGTGGCCCTCTATGGTTTGGCCGGCTTCGGGTACATCATCACGGCGACTTTTCTGCCCGTGATCGCACGCCAGGCGCTGCCGGGCTCGCCCTGGCCCGACTATTTCTGGCCCTTGTTCGGGCTGGCGATAGTTCCGGGCGCCTTGATCGGAGCGAGGGCGCCCGTCCATTGGGACAATCGGCTTCTGTTGGGGGTGGCCTACGCTTTGCAGGCTCTGGGCATCGTGCTGTCCGTGGCATGGCCGACGATCACCGGGTTTGCTCTGGGCAGCCTGCTTCTGGGAATGCCTTTCACGGCCATCACGCTTTTCGCCATGCGGGATGCTCGTCGTCTTCGGGGGAACGCCGCGGCGGGCCTCATCGGCTATGCGACGGCATCCTATGGGGTAGGGCAGATTCTGGGGCCGCTGTTTGCCGCGCCGCTGGCGCAGCGCACCGGATCGTTCGCCGTGCCATTGCTGGTGGCCGCGGGCGCGCTCGGAATAGGAGCGGTGCTTTTTGTCGGTGTCTGGCGGCGTTCAGGCGTCACCAAAGGTATCTGAAGCGCGTAGAAACCCCACTTTCGTAACGCAATTGGCATATAATTCAAGGCTCACGACCAAACGGGCGGGTACCAACCGCCCGTTTTTTATTGGTCGAAGCATTCTTGATGTCGCAGGCGGGCGGCGGCATCGGGCACACCAAAGGCAAAAACAGACACGTGGCATTGCAGCAGACAGTGGAACAAACCGTGGCCGGACTCGGCTACGACCTGGTCGAGATCGAACGCTCGGCCGGGGGATTGCTGCGCGTCACGATTGATTTGCCCTGGAAAGGCCTCAATTCAGAAGTTGCGCCGGGCGCGCCGGAGCCGTTCATCACCGTCGAGGATTGCGAAAAGGTGACGCGCCAGCTGCAGTTCGCGCTGGAAGTGGATGGCGCCGACTACAAGCGGCTCGAAGTGTCGTCGCCGGGTATTGACCGGCCGTTGCGCAATGAGCAGGATTTCGAACGTTTTGCGGGCGAGGTGATCGACATCACGCTCAAGGCCCCGATGGGTGCGGCGGCGGGCGGTCAGGTGGCGGCCAATCGCAAGAAATTTCGCGGCACGCTGGAGCGTGTCGCGGCGGCCGATGGCTCGCACGGATGGCAGATCGTCTGGAGCGACGAGCCGGAGCCGAAGCCCGGTCAGAAGATCAGCAAGAAGCGCGCGCCTGCACCCCTGCAGGCGCTGGGTTTTGCTTTGGACGAGCTCCGCGAAGCGCGGCTCGCCCCGATAGTGGATTTCAAGGGGCGCAGGCCCAAACCTGGCACGGTGGTGTCGGACTGAACGAGGAGAGTGGTGGCATGAATCGCGAAATGTTGATGTTGGTGGATGCGATCTCGCGCGAGAAGAACGTCGAACGTGACGTCGTCTTCGGCGCAGTCGAGTCCGCCCTGGCGCAAGCCACCAAGAAGCTCTATCAGGGCGACGTGGACATTCGCGTCGCCGTCGACCGCGACAGCGGCGACTACGAGACCTTCCGCCGCTGGCACGTGGTGCCTGACGAGGCCGGCCTGCAGCTGCCCGACCAGGAAATCCTCTTGTTCGAAGCCAAGGAAGAAATGCCCGACATCGAGGTCGACGAGTACATCGAGGAATCGGTGGACTCGGTGCCGATCGGCCGCATCGGCGCGATGGCGGCCAAGCAGGTCATCCTGCAGAAGATCCGTGACGCGGAGCGCGAGATGCTGCTGAACGACTTCATGTCGCGCGGCGAGAAGATCTTCACCGGCACGGTCAAGCGCCTGGACAAGGGCGACATCATCGTCGAGGCCGGCCGCGTCGAAGGTCGCCTGCGCCGCAGCGAGATGATCGCCAAGGAAAACCTGCGCAACGGCGACCGCGTGCGGGCCATGATCATGGAGGTCGACCTGACGCTGCGCGGCGCGCCGATCATCCTGTCGCGCGCCGCACCCGAGTTCATGATCGAGCTGTTCCGCCAGGAAGTGCCCGAGATCGAACAAGGCCTGCTCGAAATCAAGAGCTGCGCCCGCGACCCCGGCTCGCGTGCCAAGATCGCCGTGCTCTCGCACGACAAGCGTGTCGACCCCATTGGCACTTGTGTCGGCGTGCGCGGTACGCGCGTCAATGCCGTCACCAACGAGCTCGCCGGCGAGCGCGTGGACATCGTGCTGTGGAGCGAAGACCCGGCGCAGTTCGTGATCGGTGCGCTCGCACCGGCCAATGTCTCCTCGATCGTGGTCGATGAGGAAAAGCATGCCATGGACGTGGTGGTCGACGAGGAAAACCTCGCGATCGCGATCGGCCGCGGCGGCCAGAACGTGAGGCTCGCCTCCGACCTGACCGGCTGGAAGATCAACATCATGGACGCCAACGAATCGGCCCAGAAGCAGGCGACCGAAACGGACGCCAGCCGCAAGCTCTTCATGGAAAAGCTCGACGTCGACGAGGAAATCGCCGACATCCTGATTTCCGAAGGCTTCACCAGCCTGGAAGAAGTGGCCTATGTGCCGATTTCCGAACTACTCGAGATCGAGAGCTTCGACGAAGACACGATCAACGAGCTGCGTTCGCGCGCCAAGGATGCGCTGCTGACCATGGAAATCGCCCGTGAAGAAAACGTCGAGAGCGTTTCGCAGGATCTGCGCGACCTCGGCGGGCTCGACCCGGCCCTCATCCCCAAATTGGCCGAGGCGGGTGTTCACACCCGTGACGACCTGGCCGACCTTGCGGTCGATGAACTCACCGAGATCACCGGCCAGAGCGCCGATGACGCCAAGAACCTCATCTTGAAAGCCCGCGAACATTGGTTCGCCGGCCAAGAGTGATGGTCATGGAGGCACGAAACCAATATGTCCAGTACCACTGTCGCCGAGTTCGCGAACGAGCTCAAGAAGACTCCCGAAATCCTGCTTGACCAGCTCAAGAGCGCCGGGGTGCCCAAGCAGGCGCCGACCGACGCGCTCACCGAGGCCGACAAGCAACGCTTGCTCGGCTTCCTGAAAGCCAGCCATGGCACGGTCGACCCCGAGCGCAAGAAGATCACGCTGACGAAGAAATCGACCAGCGAGATCAAGCAGGCCGACGCCACCGGCCGCGCGCGCACGATCCAGGTCGAGGTGCGCAAGAAGCGCACCTTCATCCAGCGTGACGAAGGCCACCCGGTCGCCGCTGAAGCAGCACCGCAGGAAGCGCCCGCCACGGCCGCTCCAGCTGCGCCGCAGATCGACGAAGCCGAACTCACCCGCCGCGAGGAAGAAGCGCGCCGCCAGGCCGAGCTGATCCGTCGCCAGGAAGAAGAACTCGTCGAAAAGCGCCGCCTGCGTGAAGAAGCCGAGGCGCGTGAGCGCGAAAAGGCTGAACGCGCCGAGCAGGCCGAGCAAGAAGCCAAGGCCGCCAAGAAGAAGGCCGCGGAAGCGGCAGCCGCTGCGACCGTAACCGAAGGTGCGCCCGAACCCGTCGAGGAGGCCCCCGCCGTATCCGACCGCAAGGCCGCCGCGGAAGCCGCTGCCGTGCAGGCCAAGGACGACGCCAAGGCCAAGGCCGCCGCCGAATCGAAGGCTCGCGCCGACGAGGAAGCTGCCCGCGCCAAGGACCTCGACGAACGCCGACGCAAGGCACTGGCCGAGGCCGAAGCCATCCGCGCCATGATGAACGCGCCTGCTCGCGTGCTGGTGCCGCACAAGGCGCCCGAGAAGCCCGCGCCGGAAGCCAAGGCCGGGGTGAAAGGGACTTTGCACAAGCCGACGGCTCCGGCCGCCCGCCCGGGTGCACCGGCTGCTCCTGGCGCCGCTGCCGCGCCTGGCGCGGGCAAGGAAGTCAAGTCGGCCAAGCTCTCGTCGAGCTGGGCTGGCGACACGGCCAAGAAGAAGGAAATCAAGACCCGCGGCGACGCCAGCGGCGGTGTCGGTCGCGGCAACTGGCGCGGCGGCCCGCGCGGTCGTCGCGGCAACGACCGCAATGGCCAGGAAGAACGCGTGCAGGCTGCACCGGTCGAGGCCCGCGTGCTCGAAGTTCATGTGCCCGAAACCATCACCGTGTCCGAACTGGCGCACAAGATGGCCGTCAAGGCGTCCGAAGTCATCAAGCAACTGATGAAGCTCGGCCAGATGGCGACCATCAACCAGTCGCTGGACCAGGACACCGCGATGATCATCGTGGAAGAAATGGGCCACAACGCGGTGGTTGCCGCGCTGGATGATCCGGAAGCCTTCACTGATGAAGACGTGTCGGCGCAACAGGCCGAAGCCCTGCCGCGCGCACCGGTCGTGACCGTCATGGGTCACGTCGACCACGGCAAGACCTCCCTGCTGGACTACATCCGTCGCGCCAAGGTCGCCGCGGGCGAAGCCGGCGGCATCACACAGCACATCGGGGCGTACCACGTCCAGACCGAGCGCGGCATGGTGTCCTTTCTCGACACCCCGGGTCACGAGGCGTTCACCGCCATGCGTGCCCGTGGCGCGCAGGCCACCGATATCGTGATCCTGGTGGTGGCCGCGGACGACGGCGTCATGCCGCAGACCAAGGAAGCCATCAAGCACGCGAAGGCGGCGGGTGTGCCGATCGTGGTTGCGATCAACAAGATCGACAAGGCCGATGCCAACCTCGACCGCGTCAAGCAGGAACTGGTTGCCGAAGAAGTCGTGCCCGAAGAGTACGGCGGTGATGTGCCGTTCGTGCCGGTTTCGGCCAAGACGGGCCAGGGTGTCGACGATCTGCTCGAGCAGGTGCTGCTGCAGGCCGAAGTGCTCGAACTCAAGGCGCCGGTGGATGCCGCTGCCAAGGGCCTGGTCATCGAAGCCCAGCTCGACAAGGGTCGCGGCCCGGTCGCGACCGTGCTGGTTCAGTCCGGCACGCTCAAGACGGGCGATGTGGTGCTGGCCGGCTCGACGTATGGTCGTGTGCGCGCCATGATCGACGAGGACGGCAAGACCATCAAGTCCGCGGGTCCGTCGATCCCGGTCGAGATCCAGGGGTTGACCGAAGTGCCGCAGGCCGGCGACGAGTTCATGGTGATGAGCGACGAGCGCCGTGCGCGCGAGATCGCCACCTACCGGGCTGGCAAGTTCCGCAACACCAAGCTGGCGAAGGCCCAGGCTGCGAATCTGCAGAACATGTTCACCGACCTGTCGGCGGGCGAGGTGCAGACGCTGCGGATCATCATCAAGGCCGACGTGCAGGGCTCGCAGGAAGCGCTGGCCCAGTCGCTGCTCAAGCTGGCGACCGAGGAAGTCAAGGTGCAGATGGTGTACGCCGGCGTCGGTGGCATCAGCGAGAGCGACATCAACCTCGCGATCGCGTCGAAGGCCATCGTCATCGGCTTCAATGTGCGCGCCGATGCCGGTGCGCGCAAGCTGGCCGAGAGCAACGGCGTGCAACTGCACTACTACAGCATCATCTACGACGCGGTGGACGACATCAAGGTCGCCATGTCCGGCATGCTGGCTCCCGAGCGGCGCGAAGAAATCATCGGCTCCGCCGAGATCCGCACCGTGTTCGTGGCATCCAAGATCGGTACGGTCGCGGGTTGTATGGTCACTTCGGGTTCGGTCAACCGCAGCGCGCACTTCCGCCTGCTGCGCGACAACGTGGTGATCTACACCGGCGAAATCGACTCGGTCAAGCGCATGAAGGACGATGTGCGCGAAGTGCGCGAAGGCTTCGAGTGCGGTATCAAGCTCAAGAACTACAACGACATCAAGGAAGGTGATCAACTGGAGTTCTTCGAGATCAAAGAGATTGCGCGTACGTTGTAAAGCGCGCCGCGATATCGAGCTCATTGCCGCGTTGCAGCCGCCTTGCCGTACTAAAGTACTGTCTGCGGCGGCGCGCCTTGCACTGAGCCCGATCTCGCGACGCTTGTGATTGTTTGAATGCCTAAAAGAAAAGCCGCTACCCCCAACCGTGCCTTCAAGGTGGCCGATCAGATCCAGCGCGATCTGACGGAGTTGATCGCGCGCGAGTTGAAGGACCCGCGGGTGGGCATGGTCACGATCCAGGCGGTCGAGGTCACGCCCGACTACGCGCATGCGAAGGTCTTCTTCAGCCTGCTCGTGGGCGACCCGGTCGAGACCACCGAAGCGCTGAACCAGGCCGCGGGCTTCCTGCGCAACGGCCTGTTCAAGCGTCTGCACATCCACACGGTCCCGACGCTGCATTTCCAGTTCGATCGCACGACCGAGCGTGCCGCGGACATGAATGCGCTGATCGCGCAGGCTGTCGCTTCCCGTTCCAAAGACGACTGAAGATGAACGCGCCACGCACACGGGTGCAGCGGCGCCCTGTGCATGGGGTGTTGCTGCTCGACAAGCCGCTGGGTCTCTCCAGCAATCAGGCCTTGCAGAAGGCCAAGTGGTTGTTGCGCGCCGAGAAGGCCGGGCATACCGGCACGCTCGACCCGCTCGCGAGCGGCGTGCTGCCCTTGTGCTTCGGGGCGGCCACCAAATTCAGCCAACTGCACCTGGACGCCGACAAGACTTATGAGGCCACCGCGCGCCTCGGGGTGAAGACGTCTACCGGCGACGCGGAAGGCGAAGTCATCGCCAAACGGCCTGTCGCCGTGACAGCGGCTGATCTGAAGCGCGTGGAAGCGCAATTCACCGGGCCGATCCGCCAGGTGCCGCCCATGCACAGCGCGCTGAAGAAAGACGGCAAGGCGCTGTACGAATACGCACGCGAAGGCGTCGAGGTGGAACGGGCGCCACGCGATGTCGTGATCTACAAGCTGGCGATCAATGCCTCTTCCGGCAATGAAATTGACATTCGCGCGACCGTGAGCAAGGGTACCTACATCCGCACGCTGGGCGAAGACATTGGGGAAGCGCTGGGCTGCGGCGCCCATCTCACGGCGCTGCGCCGGATCGAGACTGGCGGCTTCGACGTCTCCCAATGTGTGACGCTGGACGCTCTCGAAGCCATGGCTGAGGAAGACCGGCTCGCACGACTGCTGCCGACCGAAGCGCTGGTGGCCGATCACACGCCCGTCACGCTCGACGCCGAAGATGCCGGGCGCTTCCTTTCCGGCCTGCGCCGACGCGGCAAGTGGCCGGACGCGCCTGCCGTGGCCGTCTTCGGCCGTGACCCTCCTGCATTTCTCGGCACGGCCCACGTCAAGGCCGGCGAACTGATTCCGGGGCGCTTGCTGAGCCCCATCGAAATCCAGCAAACACTATTGACCGAAGCGACACCATGAGCACCAACCAGATCCGCAATATCGCCATCATCGCCCACGTGGACCATGGCAAGACCACGATGGTCGACCAGCTGCTGCGCCAGTCGGGCACCTTCGCCGAGCACGAAAAAGTGGTCGACACCGTGATGGACAACAACGCCATCGAAAAGGAACGCGGCATCACGATCCTGGCCAAGAACTGCGCCGTGACGTGGAAGGGCATGCACATCAACATCGTCGACACCCCCGGCCACGCGGACTTCGGCGGCGAAGTCGAACGCGCGCTCAGCATGGTGGACGGCGTGGTGCTGCTGATCGACGCCCAGGAGGGCCCGATGCCGCAGACCCGCTTCGTGACGAAGAAGGCGCTGGCCCTCGGCCTGAAGCCGATCCTGGTGGTGAACAAGGTCGACAAGCCGGGCGCGCGTCCCGACTACGTGGTCAACGCCGCTTTCGACCTGTTCGACAAGCTTGGCGCTACAGACGAACAGCTGGACTTCCCCGTTGTCTACGCCTCGGGCATCAATGGCTGGTCGTCGCTGGAAGAGGGCGAGCACGGCGAACAGTGGGGTCCCGACATGTCGGCGCTCTTCGACACCATTCTCAAGCACGTGCCGGCGCATGCGGGAGATGCTGAAGCGCCGCTGCAACTGCAGATTTCCGCGATCGACTTCTCGACCTTCGTCGGCCGGATCGGCGTCGGCCGTATCCACGCCGGCACCATCAAGCCCATGATGGACGTCGTCGTGATGGAAGGCCCGGACGGAAAGGCTGTCAAAGGCCGGATCAACCAGGTGCTGACGTTCCAGGGCCTCGAACGCGTGCAGGCGACCGAAGCCGGCCCGGGCGAGATCGTGCTGATCAACGGCATTGGCGACATCGGCATCGGCGTGACGATCACCGACCCGACGACTCCCACGGCGCTGCCCATGCTCAAGGTCGACGAACCGACCCTGACCATGAACTTCTGCGTCAACACCAGCCCGCTGGCCGGCCGTGAAGGCAAGTTCGTCACCAGCCGCCAAATCTGGGACCGCCTGCAGAAAGAGCTGCAACACAACGTCGCCTTGCGCGTCAAGGAAACCGACGAAGAAGGCATCTTCGAAGTCATGGGCCGCGGCGAACTGCACCTGACCATCCTGCTGGAAAACATGCGCCGTGAAGGCTACGAGCTGGCCGTGTCGAAGCCGCGCGTGGTGTTCCGCGACATCGACGGCGTCAAGAACGAGCCCATCGAACTGGTGACGGCGGATATCGAAGAACAGCATCAGGGCGGCGTAATGCAGGCCCTGGGCGAGCGCAAGGGCGAACTGGTCAACATGGAACCGGATGGTCGCGGTCGCGTGCGCCTCGAGTACCGCATCCCGGCGCGAGGCCTGATCGGCTTCACCAACGAGTTCCTGAACCTGACGCGCGGCTCGGGCCTGATCTCCAACATTTTCGACAGCTACGAGCCGCACAAGGGCGAGATCGGCAGCCGCAAGAATGGCGTGCTGATCTCGATGGACGATGGCGAGATCTTCACCTATGCACTCGGCAAACTGGACGATCGCGGCCGCATGTTCGTGCGCGCGAACGACCCGGTGTACGAAGGCATGATCGTCGGCATCCACAGCCGTGACAACGATCTGGTGGTCAACGCCACGCGCACCAAGCAGCTGACCAACTTCCGTGTGTCCGGCAAGGAAGACGCGATCAAGATCACGCCGCCGATCGAGCTCACGCTGGAGTACGGCGTGGAGTTCATCGAAGACGACGAACTGGTCGAGATCACGCCCAAGAGCGTGCGCCTGCGCAAGCGCTACCTGAAGGAACACGAGCGCAAGCGCGCGTCGCGCGAGACCGCCTGATGCTGCGCATGGGCGGCCATGGGCTCACTCATGGCCGTGCGGTCTGGCTGATGATCGTCGTGACGCTCATGTGGGCCACCGCGGGTGTCGTCACGCGTCACCTCGAACACGCGCGCAGCTTCGAGGTGACCTTCTGGCGCAGCTTCTTTACGCTGGTATCGCTGCTGGTGATCCTTCCGTTGTGGCAGGGCCGGGCAGTGTTCGCGAAGATCCGCCAGGGTGGACGCGAGCTGTGGATCTCCGGCGTCTGCTGGGGCGTGATGTTCACCGCCTTCATGGTCGCGCTCACGCTGACCAGCGTCGCCAATGTGCTGGTGACGATGTCGGCAGGCCCGTTGTTGACGGCATTGGCCGCGCGGATCTTCATCGGGCACAAGCTGCCGCCACGCACTTGGGCGGCCATCGTCGCGGCCGGGCTGGGCATCGCCTGGATGTACGGCACGGAACTGGGCGAGGGGCAACTGCTCGGCACGCTGGTCGCGCTGTGCGTGCCGCTGGCTGGCGCGTGCAACTGGACCGTGGTCCAGCATGCCCATGCCAAGGGCCATGACGTCGACCTCGTTCCTGCAGTGCTGATCGGTGCAGCCATCTCCACGCTCGTCACACTGCCGCTCGCGTGGCCTTTCCAGGCGAATGCCCACGACCTGGGCCTGCTGGCCTTCCTTGGTCTGTTCCAGCTTGCGATTCCCTGTGCGCTTTCGGTGATGTGCGCGCGCGTGCTGAAGGCGCCTGAAGTGTCGCTGCTCGCGTTGCTCGAAGTAATCTTCGGCATTGCGCTGGCCTGGATCGGGGCGGGCGAGGAGCCGGAATCGAGTGTCTTGATCGGTGGTGCGGTCGTCATTGGGGCGCTGGTGTTCAATGAACTCCTTGGCCTTCGCGAAAGGCGCTCTCCCGCAGCGGCGCTGACCAACCCCCACTGAATGGGCGCTCAGGGCATTCACTGATGCCTGCTTGACCCGCAAGACGTTGTTTGTTTTTTGAGGATGTATTGATGCGACTTTCCACTGCATTGGCTGCCTGCGTCTTGCTTGCGGCGCCCCTTTGCTCGACGGCCCAGGTATCGATCAACATCAACGTGCCGGGCGTTGTCATGGCGGCTCCGCCGCCGCCGCGCTACGAGGTGATGCCGCCGCAGCGCTCGGGCTACGTCTGGGTGCCAGGGAACTGGCAATGGCAACACAACGCCTATGACTGGCGGCAGGGTTACTGGGAGCCTGCGCGCCCCGACCACGTCTACGCGCCGGGACGCTGGGTGCGCGCGGACGGCGGTTGGCGCTGGGTCGAGCCGAACTGGAAGGCTTCCAAGCGCAAGAAGGACAAGCACCACGGGCACGATGATCATTACGACCGCGATGATGACCATGGCCACGGCGGCCATCACTGCCCTCCGGGTCAGGCGAAGAAGGGACGTTGCTGATTGGCGGTGGCCCTCCAGCGAAAAGGCCGGCATGCAAGCCGGCCTTTTTCATTCAACCCGCCTCGCGACGGGTTTCTTGACTCAAGGGCGCGCCACCTTCCACACGCCGTTGAAGCCGTCGCCCGTCTTGTCGCCGGCCTTGGTGTCCTTCGCCCAGTAGTAGAGCGGCCAGCCCTTGTAGGCCCATTGCTTCTTGCCGTCGTCGCGAACGATGATGGTGTAGGCGCCTATGGGCTTGGCGCTGTCGGCCACGGTCAGCGGCGGCCAGTTGGTGGCGCACGGTCCGTTGCAGGCCGACTTGCCGCTACCGGCTGCATCGCGATCGAAGGTGTAGAGGGTCATGCCGGACGGGCCGATCAGTACGCCTTCGGACGTGCGCGTCGGCGTGTCCGGCGCAGGTGACATGCTTCCGCATCCTGCGAGCAGGGCGGCGGCAAGGATCGAGGCGCTGAGAAGTTTCATCGAGTTTTCTCCTTCGGTTAAAAAACGAATGCAGACGGAACAGTCTATCCCGCTGTTTTTTCAAGCTGACGGTAGACCACCGTCGCGAGGCTGAGCAACGTGTCACGCGAGAGCGCTCCGCTCAGGGCATAGCCAAAGCCTCGATCGACCCAATAGAAGTTGGGGACCGGACCGTCCGCCGAGTAGCGGAAGGCCGTCTCTCCCGACCGCGACGGATCTGCGCCTGAACCGAGGCTGCCGATGTACAGCGTGATGCGCTCGCCGCTGGCCCGTTCGAACATGAACTGTGCGCGGGCGCCTTCGCTGCCGGGCAGCAGGCGACCGCCGACCAGTGCGTAACCTTCGGCCGACAGGTCGGGCACCTGGAGTGGCTTGTCGAGCCGCTTCGAGAGCCATTGGGCGAGATGCTGCTGCTCGGCCGCAGCCACTTCGACGGGATGCCGCTTCTCGGGCGCGTACACCGCATGCGCCACAGAAGCGGCATGCACGAATTCCCGTGTGGCCGGCGCGCGCGACAGGGCCGCGCCTGCCTGCGATGAAGCCCATTGCGTGTTCGCCAGCCAGCCCGCGCCGAAGGCGAGAGCAATGCCCGCCGCCCTGCCGCCCCAACGCATCCATGTGGCCTGTCGGGCATGTTGCTCATCAGCCAGGCCCGCCGCGGCCAGCAAGGCCGGCGGAACGGGTTCGTCGAGCACTTCGCGATGCAGTCGCCGCAATGCGTCGCGCTGGGCCTCCCATGCGGCCAGGTCATCGTCAGGGGGAGGAGTAGGGGTGTTCATGGCGATAGCCGATTCACTTGAGGCGACGCAAGCCGGGGCGGGCCGCCACGGGAGAAGGCGTCCCGTCCATCAGGTCCTGCAGGCGGGCGCGAGCCCGCGAGAGGCGCGACATCACGGTGCCAGCCGGAATGCCCAGCACCTTGGCCACTTGCGCGTAGGAGAGGTCTTCGAGCGCTACCAACAGCAGCACGGCGCGCTGTTCCTCGGGCAGAAGCAGCAGGCAGCGTTGCAGGTCGATGGCCTGGTCACGGGTCGAATCCACGCCGCGTAGGTCAAGCACGACATCGTCGATGTCGACAGCAGCCGCGCGCGTTGCCGGTGCGCGCCGGGCTTGGCTCACGAACACGTTGTGCATGACGGTGAAGAGCCAGGCACGGAGGTCGCTCCCGACGATCCACAGCCGCCACTTGCTGCAGGCGCGCTCCAGCGTGTCCTGCACCAGGTCGTCGGCAGCCCAGCGGTCGCCCGTCAGCGCGCGGGCATAGCGCCGCAGGCTGGGAATGTGGTCGACGAGGAGGCGGGAATCCATGGTGTGGAGCAGATCATCGATCGTGGTTGTCTGCTGCACTAACGCCGGCGCACCGACGTTTATTCCATGCGCGTCGAAAAAAGGTCAGGTTCCGCCGGCCGGACCACCGCGGAGCACGCGCCGCTTGAGCGGCTTCGCCGGATTTCCGCCATACACGGTCCATGGGTCGAGTGACCGGAACGCGACGCTCCGCGCGCCCAGCACCGCACCTTCGCCCACCTCGACGCCGGGCCCGACGAAAGCCTCGGCTGCAATCCACGCCTGCGCGCCGATCACGATCGGTTGCGCCGTCAGTTGGAAGGTGGCCGACGAGATGTCATGGCTGCCGGCGCAGAGATGCGCCCCTTGCGACACCAGCGCCGCGCGGCCAAGCGAAATCGGCGCCATGTTGTAGCAAGTGACCCGTTCGGCCAGCAGCGCGCGATCGGCCAGATGCAGGTGGGGCGGATACCAAACCCGTGCGCTACCGCGCACGTCGCTGGATTCGCCCATCTGTGCGCCGAACAGCTTCAGGAGAAAGCGGCGCCAGAAGCGCATCTGCGGCGGCGTCCACGACGCGAGCAGCGCCCAGCTCAGGTTCCACACGGCGCGCAGCATCCGATTGCCCAGCGAAAAGCTCGGACCGCCCTCGAGTGGGTTGACGCGCGCGGCGTCGAGGGGTTGAAGCGCCATCGATGTGTTCCTTCAGCGGCTGCGACTCTTCATGGCCCGCTCGACTTCACGCTTGCCTTCGCGGTCCTTGATGGTGTCGCGCTTGTCGTGCTCGGCCTTGCCCTTGGCCAGTGCGATTTCGCATTTGACCTTGCCCGCCTTCCAGTGGAGATTGAGCGGCACCAGCGTATAGCCTTTTTGCTCCACCTTGCCGATCAGGCGGCGGATCTGCTCCTTGTGCAGCAGCAGCTTCTTGGTGCGCACGGAGTCGGGAGTGATGTGTGTCGACGCGGAGCGCAGGGGGTTGATCTGACAACCGATCACGAACAGCTCGCCGTCGCGGATCACGACATAGCCGTCGGTCAGCTGCACCTTGCCTTCGCGCAGCGATTTGACCTCCCAACCTTCGAGCACCATGCCCGCCTCGAAGCGTTCCTCGAAGAAGTAGTTGTAGGCGGCTTTCTTGTTGTCCGCGATCCGGGAGGAGGTGTCTTGTTTTCTTGTGGCCATGGTGTGTCAGGTGAGGGCTGCATGGCTTCAATACAATCCGTCGCGCACGCGGTGCCGATTCTATGAAAACAGTCCACAAGTCCGTTCTGATCTGGTACAGCGCCGAAGAGATGTACGCCCTCGTCACCGACGTGGCGAAGTATCCCGAATTTCTGCCGTGGTGTGACCGCTCGAAAGTGATCGAGCAGGACGAACTCGGCATGACCGCCGAAGTCGGCCTCGCCTTCAGCGGTTTTCACCAGAGCTTCACTACCCGCAACACCCATGTGCCCGGCCGCGAAGTGCATCTGAAGCTGGTCGATGGGCCCTTCTCCAATCTTGACGGTGTCTGGAAATTCACGCCCGTGGGGGAGCAGGGCGAGCGAGCGTGCCGCGTCGAACTCAACCTCAGCTATGGGTTCAGCAACTTCGCGCTTCAGGCACTGGTGGGGCCCGTGTTCGACAAGGTCGCCTCGAACCTGGTCGAAGCTTTCGTGAAGCGCGCCGAGCACGTCTACGGTACGCCCTGATGCTGCAAGTCACGGTGGCCTATTCGCCGGCGCCGCGTGAGGTGTTCGAACAGGTCGTGTCGCTATCGGAGGGCGCGACGGCGCGCGATGCGGTGATGGCCAGCAGTCTCGGCGCCAGCTTTCCGCAACTCGATTGGCAGACTCTTGTCCCGGGAGTCTGGGGCCGGGCGGTCGAATGGGATCAGGTTCTCGCAGACCTCGACAGGGTCGAACTGTGCCGGCCGCTCACCGTCGATCCCAAAGTCGCCCGGCGCGAACGATTCCGGCAGCAGGGCGCTCGCGGAACGGGCTTGTTCGCACGGCGTCGCAAGGGCGGCAAGGCGGGGTACTAGGCTCGCTCGCTCTACTTGCAGTCAGCGTCGATCACCGATTGCAGGCGTTGTTGCTCCGCGGCACGTGCGTTGTCGTCCATGATCTCGCGCTCGCCCTGCGCATTGATGCGGGCCACGCGCATGCCACTGTCCATCGTGGCCTTGCCCTGGCGAGCCCGATTGCAGTTCTCGGCCTTCGCCTGCGCCACCTTCTGCGTTTCGGCGGCCTGCTTGGCCTTTTCGGCTTCCTCGGTCTTCTTCGTCTTTTCCTCGAGTTGCTTGTCGACACCCGCCGTCTTGCTGCTGCTGGCGGCGGGCGCGGCTGCCGGCGCAGGTTCCGTCGGCGCAGCAGGTGTGCTGAAACTCAGTGGCTTGCTGGGCGCACCGGGCTTGCGGAGGATGTTTTTCTCGGGGATGTCGGGCGGCGGCGCCTGGTCACTGAACACCTTCTTGTTGTCCTTGTCGACCCATTGCCACTGGGCGTGCGCGCCCAACGGAAGCAGGAAGACCGATCCGATGACGAGCAGATGCGCGAATTTCATGGCCGGCAGTTTAGCGCTGCCTTACGTTTTGCAACTTTGTCCCTGGCATTTTTGCAACGTTCTATCGGTACTCCGGGATGTTTGAACCCGAATGCGTGCGGGAAAGCGCAATTCCCTTCGCCTGATTGGATGCCGAGCCATCGTTACAATCCGTCTTTTGGAGCTTCACCCATGCGCCTTCTCGGCAAAGCGCTCACCTTCGACGATGTGTTGCTGGTGCCAGCGTTCTCCCAGGTCCTCCCCAAGGACACCTCCCTCGCCACCCGGCTCTCCCGAAATATCACGCTGAACCTGCCGCTCGTGTCGGCTGCGATGGACACCGTGACCGAAGCACGCCTCGCGATCGCCATCGCGCAGGAAGGCGGCATCGGCATCGTGCACAAGAACTTCACCGCCGCCGAACAGGCGGCGCAAGTCGCCAAGGTAAAGCGCTACGAATCCGGCGTGCTGCGCGATCCGGTGGTGATCACGCCGACGCACACCGTACGCCAGGTCATGGCGCTGTCCGACCAGCTCGGAATCTCCGGTTTCCCGGTGTGCGATGCGGGCAAGGTGGTCGGCATCGTCACGGGGCGCGACCTGCGCTTCGAGAACCGCTACGACGTGCCGGTCAGCGAGATCATGACGCGGCGCGACAAGCTCATCACCGTGCCTGACGGCACGACGCTGGCGGACGCGAAGGCACTGCTCAACAAGCACAAGCTCGAACGCCTGCTCGTGATCAACGAGGCCTGGGAACTCAAGGGGCTGATCACCGTCAAGGACATCACCAAGCAGACCAGCTTCCCGAATGCCGCCCGCGACGCCAGCGGCCGCCTGCGGTGCGGCGCCGCGGTCGGCGTGGGCGAGGGCACGGAAGAGCGCGTGGAAGCGCTCGTGAAGGCCGGCGTCGATGCCATCGTCGTCGATACTGCCCACGGCCACAGCGCCGGGGTGATCGAGCGCGTGCGCTGGGTCAAGAAGAACTATCCGCAGGTCGACGTGATCGGCGGCAACATCGCCACCGGCGACGCGGCCCGCGCGCTCGCTGATGCAGGGGCCGACGCGGTCAAGGTCGGCATCGGCCCGGGCTCCATCTGTACCACGCGCATCGTGGCGGGCGTAGGCGTGCCCCAGATCATGGCGATCGACAACGTCGCGACGGCACTCCAGGGCACCGGCATTCCGCTCATTGGCGACGGCGGCATCCGCTACTCGGGCGACATTGCCAAGGCCATCGCCGCCGGCGCGAGCACCGTGATGATGGGCGGCATGTTCGCTGGCACCGAAGAGGCGCCAGGCGAGATCGTGCTGTTCCAGGGGCGCAGCTACAAGAGCTACCGCGGCATGGGCTCCATCGGCGCCATGCAGCAGGGCAGTGCGGACCGCTACTTCCAGGAGTCCACGACCGGCAACCCCAACGCCGACAAGCTCGTGCCCGAGGGTATCGAAGGCCGTGTGCCCTACAAGGGCTCGATGGTGTCGATCGTCTACCAGATGTCCGGCGGTTTGCGCGCCAGCATGGGCTACTGCGGTTGCGCCACGATCGAGGACATGAAGAACAAGGCCGAGTTCGTCGAGATCACCACCGCCGGCATCCGCGAGAGCCACGTGCACGACGTGCAGATCACCAAGGAAGCGCCCAACTACCGCGCCGAGTGAAGCAATGACCCCCACGCTTGTCACTTCGTGTACTACGCTGCCCCCCATGGGGGCTGCAGTCGCCTTGGGGCGGCCCGGCGGCGACTGAATCCCATGCAACACCAGAAGATCCTGATTCTCGATTTCGGCTCGCAAGTCACCCAGCTCATCGCGCGACGCGTGCGCGAGGCGCATGTGCTCAGCGAGGTGCATCCCTGCGACGTCACGGACGAGTGGATTCGCGACTACGCGAAGGACGGCAGCCTGAAGGGCGTCATCCTTTCGGGCAGCCACGCCAGCGTCTACGAAGACACGACCGATAAGGCGCCGCAAGCGGTGTTCGAGCTCGGCGTGCCGGTGCTGGGCATTTGCTACGGCATGCAGACCATGGCGCACCAGCTGGGCGGCAAGGTCGAAGGCGGCCACAAGCGCGAGTTCGGCTTTGCGGCGGTCCGCGCACGCGGCCACACCGAGCTGCTCAAGGACATCGCGGACTTCACGACCGACGACGGGCACGGCATGCTCAACGTCTGGATGAGCCACGGCGACAAGGTCACCGAACTGCCGCCCGGCTTCAAGCTGATGGCCTCGACCGAGAGCTGCCCGATCGCCGGCATGGCCGACGAGGATCGGCATTTCTACGCCGTGCAGTTCCACCCCGAAGTCACGCACACGCAGCAGGGCCAGGCGATCCTCGATCGCTTCGTGCTCGGCATCTGCGGCGCCAAGCCCGACTGGGTCATGCGCGACCACATCGCCGAAGCGGTGGAGGCCATCCGCAAGCAAGTGGGCGACGAGGAGGTGATCCTCGGGCTCTCTGGCGGCGTCGATTCGTCGGTGGCCGCTGCGTTGATCCATCGCGCCATCGGCGACCAACTCACCTGCGTCTTCGTCGACCACGGTCTGCTGCGGCTGAACGAAGGCGACATGGTGATGGACATGTTCGTCGGCAAGCTGCACGCCAAGGTGATCCGCGTCGATGCGAGCGAACTTTTCCTCGGCAAGCTGGCCGGCGTCAGCGACCCCGAAGCCAAGCGCAAGATCATCGGCGGCGAGTTCGTCACCGTGTTCAAGCAGGAGGCGGCCAAGCTCACGAGCGCAGGCGCGAAGGGCGCCAAATGGCTGGCGCAGGGCACCATCTATCCGGACGTGATCGAGTCCGGCGGCGCCAAGAGCAAGAAGGCCGTCACCATCAAGAGCCACCACAACGTGGGCGGCCTGCCGGAGCAACTGGGCCTCAAACTGCTGGAGCCGCTACGCGACTTGTTCAAGGATGAAGTCCGCGAACTCGGTGTCGCGCTCGGCCTGCCGCCCGAGATGGTGTATCGCCATCCGTTTCCTGGCCCCGGCCTGGGCGTTCGGATCCTCGGCGAGGTCAAGAAGGAGTACGCCGACCTGCTGCGCCGCGCCGATGCGATCTTCATCGAGGAACTGCGCAACTTCATCGACCCCGCTACCGGCAAGAGCTGGTACGACCTCACGAGCCAGGCCTTCACCGTGTTTTTGCCAGTCAAGAGCGTCGGCGTGATGGGCGACGGCCGCACCTACGATTACGTTGTGGCCCTGCGTGCAGTTCAGACCAGCGACTTCATGACCGCTGACTGGGCCGAGCTGCCCTATGCGCTGCTCAAGAAGGTGTCGGGTCGCATCATCAACGAGGTGCGAGGCATCAATCGCGTCACCTACGACGTGAGCAGCAAGCCGCCGGCGACGATCGAGTGGGAGTGAGCGGAGGGCGTCGCTTGTCACCGGTCCGACCCGGTGACACGCTGTCCCTTCGGCATATCTCATTGGATGCGTACCGTTTGACGCCCAAGGCAATCTCGGGGTGCGCAGCCGGGCCCGGCTCTTACAACGACAGCTTGGGCATATACCGTTCGGGTTGACCCTAACGAAGTGTTTTCACATGTAAGAACATAGTGTTAGAGTTTGGCATTCGTAGTGTCTGGTAACAGCACTGCTGCGCTCTCCAACGACCTCTGGGGCGGATGCCATGGAAAAAGTTAGTTGCGATGCCGTGAGAATCACCCCAGTGCCCGTGACGGTCGCTCGGGAAGTCGTTGACCGGACGAAGAGAGGCCGTGCGCACAGCCACTGGTCTTCCACTTCACTTCGCGCCGAGGGCTTGTCGACGGAGTCAGCGACCGAATCGCCTAGGGACACGCAGCTGCTGTCCGTCGTCATCCCTTGCTACAACGAGGAAGAGGTGATTGGCGAGACGATGAAGCGCATGAGGGCCTTCTGCGCCGAATTGCAGGATCTGGATGTCGAACTGATCTTCGTCGACGACGGCAGCCGCGATCGCACGCGAGAGCGCCTGAAGGAATTTGCCGCCGAAGATCCCCGGATCAAACTCATAGGGTTTGCGCGCAATTTCGGTCACCAGATTGCGGTGACGGCCGGAATTGACGCCGCCAATGGCGACGCGGTCGTGCTCATCGACGCCGACCTTCAGGATCCTCCCGAAGTCGTCCACCAGATGATCGCCAAATGGCGTGAAGGCTACGACGTCGTCTACGGCACCCGCACGGAACGCCCGGGCGAGTCAGCCTTCAAGCTGGCGACGGCTCGGGGCTTCTACCGCCTGCTCAACCAATTGTCGGATGTGGCGATCCCTCTGGATACGGGCGACTTTCGGCTCATGAGCCGGGATGTCGTGGATACGCTGCGTGCCATGCCGGAGCGTGACCGTTTCGTGCGCGGCATGGTGAGCTGGGTCGGATTCAAGCAGATCGCGCTGCCATACCGACGCGCCCAGCGATTTGCGGGGGAAAGCAAATACCCCCTGACCAAGATGCTCCGCTTCGCAACGGACGGGATCCTGTCTTTCTCGACCAAGCCTCTGCAGATGTCGGTGGCCTTGGGCTTGGCCTGTGCCTCCGTGTCGCTGCTGGGCATCGTGTACGCGCTCGTGCTGCGCCTGTTCACCAGTGTGTGGGTGGAAGGCTGGACCGCCTTGATGATCGCCGTGCTCTTCATGGGCGGCGTCCAATTGATCTGCGTCGGTGTTCTTGGCGAATACGTCGGCCGCATCTACAACGAAATCAAGAACAGGCCGCTGTACGTGGTCCAGGAATACCTCGGTTTCGAGAAAGCCGGCCCGGCCATGTCCCGAAGCCCTGTTGTTGTCAATCGATGACCGCCAAGAAGTCATTGCGATTGCTGTTGGGCATTGGTCTCGCGGCACTGTTTCTTTGGCTGATTCTTCGCCAGATCAGCTTCGAAGAAATCAGAAGGGCGTTCGATGGCGCCAGTTTCATCTGGGTGACCGCAGCCCTGTTGGCTTTCGCGGTGGGCTATTCCTGCAGGATCGAACGCTGGCGCTCGATGCTGGAGCGTGACAGCCCTGGTTTGACATGGCAGCGTTGCGCCGGGCCCTTGTTGGCGAGCTTCGCGGCCAACAACGTGCTGCCCTTCAGGGCCGGGGACGCGCTTCGTGCGTTCGCATTCAACAGGAAGCTGGGCACGACTTCCGGCGTCGTCGTTGCAACGTTGTTCGTCGAGCGCTTGCTGGACTTGCTGATGGTGCTGGTGCTCCTGGGCGTGGCCGTCGCAGTGTTCGGTCTGGACACGAAGCACTTTGCGGGAATCGGAAGTGCGGCCTTGATCGTTGCCGCACTTTCCATCCTGTTCGTCCTTCTGTTCCCGCGCTTCTTCACGCCATTCGTGCTCGCCATGGGGCGCCTGGTTATTCGCGTTGCGCCTGGTTTCGGTCAGAAGCTCTTCGACGAAATCAACAAGAGCCTGAGCACGCTGCATCACCTGGCGCAGGGGGGCACCATGATCAGGTTGGTCCTCTGGTCGGTACTGGCCTGGTTGGCAGAGGGCTGCGTCTTCTGGTTCGCTGCCTTGGCATTGCCGACACTTTCAGCGCCGCTCGCTGGCTGGCTGGCATTGCCCGTGGGCACTCTGGCGACGCTGATTCCCAGCACGCCGGGCTACATCGGCACCTTCGATTTCTTCACGGTGCATGCGATGACGACGCTCGGCAACGACTCGGTGGCGGCGACCGCGTATGCGCTGCTCGTCCATGCATTGCTATGGCTTCCGCCCACCCTCGTGGGTGGCCTTTACTTGTTGGTCTTTCCGGTCCATCAGCGGCAAGAGAAATTGAAGGCAGTTTCCTCATGAGTTTGTCTCACACGACGCAGGTGACGATTGTTGGCGCGGGCTTTACCGGGCTGACTGCAGCCTATGAACTGGTCAAGAAGGGCTTCGACGTCACGATTCTCGAAGCCGAATCGGAGGTCGGCGGATTGGCCGCAGCCTTCGAAGTAGGCGGCCAAAACCTCGACCGCTTCTACCACCATTGGTTCACCAACGACCTTGAAGTGATGGGACTGATCAAAGAACTGGGCTTGGACGAGCGCGTCGAGGTCAATCCGACCAACACGGGCGTCTACTACGCGAACAATTTCTTCAAGCTGTCCACGCCCTGGGATCTGCTGAACTTCAAGCCCTTGAGTCTGGTCGACCGGATCCGCCTCGGCCTGCTCGCATTGCGCGCCCGCCAGGTAAAGGACTGGAAGGCCCTGGAGAACAAGACTGCGCAGGACTGGTTGCGCGAACTGGGTGGAGAAAACGTCTACCGCGTGGTCTGGCAGCCGCTGCTCAAGGGGAAGTTCGGTCCCTACGCGGAGCAGGTGTCGGCGGTCTGGTTCTGGAACAAGCTCAAGCTGCGCGGCGGGAGCCGAGGCAAGGGCGGTGAAGAACGCCTTGCCTACTTCAAGGGAGGGTTCGTCGCGCTGGCCGAGGCCTTGGCCAACCGGGTGAGGGAACTGGGCGGTCGCATCGAACTCAACACGCCCGTTTCGAAGATCGAACCGCTCGGTGAGCGCTGGATCGCGACCACGCCCAGCGGCGAAGTCACCTCGGATCGGGTTATTGCAACGCCGGCGTTGCCGCTGGTCGCGGACATGGTGCGCGGCTGGGCGTCTGCTGACTACATCGACAGCCTGGAGCGCATCCAGTACATCGGCAACGTGTGCCTGGTGCTCGAACTGGACCGGCCTCTGTCCAAGACCTACTGGCTGAACGTCAACGACCCGAGCTTCCCCTTCGTCGGCGTGATCGAGCACACCAATTTCGAGCGAGCCGAGACCTACGGCGGCAAGCACATCGTCTACCTCTCGAAGTACCTTCCGCACACGGAACCCTTGTATGCGATGGGCGCCGACGATTTCCTGGATTTCGCGCTGCCATTCCTCAAGACCATGTTTCCCGCCATGGAACGCAAGTGGATTCAGGCGCATCACCTGTGGCGAGCCCGTTGGTCGCAGCCGGTGGTCGAGAAGAACTACAGCAGTCTGATTCCGGGCGAAGACGGCCCGAAGAGCGGCTTTCACGTCTGCTCGATGGCCCAGATCTACCCGGAAGACAGGGGCACCAATTACGCCATCAGGGCGGGCAAGAGCATCGGCGAGCGCTTGACGCTCGCCGTGAAGGACGCTTGAACCGCCATGAGCAGCCGTCCCCAGAGTTCGGAGAGAGTTGCAGGGACCTGGAGCATCGCCACCCTCCTGGGCGCGGCTGTCCTTGTCCTGGTGCCCTATGGTCTGCTGCTGCGCACCTTGCCGATCGGCCGGGATTCGGGCGTCTTCGTCTACACCGGGATGATCATGAACAGCGGGGGCATGCCCTACGTTGATTCGTGGGATCACAAGGGCCCGCTGCTCTACATCTTCAATGCGCTGGGATACCTTCTCACGGACAGCGCCAAGGGCATCATTCTTCTCGAAGGGCTCCTTCTCTTCGCTGGACTGGCGATATCGATGTCTCTCTGGAGAAGGCTGCTCCCGACCTTCGCAGTCGTGCTGGCGGCGACCCTGTTCGTGCTGACTTACTGCGCGACCTTCGAGTTGGGGAACCTGACGGAATCCTGGCTGATCCCGTTCATCCTGGTGACCTATTCGCTGGCCTTCGCCTACTTTTGCGATGAGTCGGTATCGAACAAGGTGGGCCTGCTGGACTGGCTGTGCATCTCGCTCGGCATCGCGATGGCCGTCGCGATGCTGACGCGGCTCAATAACGGGATGGGCCTGGGCTTCCTGGCCCTCTACCTGGTCGTCTTCGGCACCCGGCATCGCTTCAGGTCGATCGTCCTGATGGGTGTTTCATACGCTGTCGTCGTGCTGCCCATTCTTTTCTGGCTCTACCAGAAGGGCGCGATGAGCGCCTTTGTGGAGCAGTACTGGTCGTTCAACTTCGCGTACTCGCGCGGAGCGAGCCTCGTGGCGCGGGTCGTGGCCATGTACTCGCTGTCGCAGGCCATCTTTCTTTCGCCCCTGGGCCTTGGCTGCCTCCTCATGGGCGCCGCCGTCTTGCTGTCGAACACGCAGGTTCCCAAGGGAAAGAAGAACTCGTTCTACTGGTTGATGTTCACGATCTTCTGCGTCGAGTTGCTGTCGCAGTTGGCCTCGGGAAGAGGGTACTTGCACTACGCTTCGCTTGCCGCCCCGGCGCTCGCCCTGGTGTTCGTCGCCTTGCTGAACCTGGGGAGCGGCCCTGGCGGCTTCCTGTCCGGCGTGAGGAAGAACGCCAAATGGGCGGTGCTCGTGGTTCCGGCCTTCGTGGTCGCGTCGGCGCCGCCGGCCTTCGCCATGCTGGGCTCGTTGAAGCATGGCACCGGCGTCGCGGGCTCGCCGGAAAACGAACTGGCCGACTATCTCCAGCGCAACACAAAGCCCTCCGACTTCGTGCTGGTCCACGGTGCCGAGACCTGGCTGCTGGCCGCTTCCGGCAGGCGTTCGGCGACGAGCATCACCTACTACTATCCGGCGCTCTCCGGATTCAAGGACACGCACGAGAAATACCAGGCAGACACCCTGGGCAACAAGCCGCTGTACATCGTCGAGGCGCCCGATTCATGCGGGCTGGCCAAGTCGAAGTGCGAAGGACAGCCGGAGCTGTTTGCGAAGCTCAGGGACTTCCTGCAAAAAGAGTACGTGCAGGAGCGCGACCTGCACGGCTACAGATTCTGGCGCTACCGAGGCGCGAAAAGCTGAAGGGGAGGCCGACCGGCACCCGGTCAGCGATCAACCCGTTCCGCCCGCTCGTAGCCCACGAACGGACCGAAGAACACCATCTCGCCTTGCAAGCCCTCGGCGATCTCGTTCTGCTTGGGCAGTTCGTCGATGAACTCGGGCCACGATTGCGCGACGTGCGCGGACCACTGGCGATGGTCGAGCCGAGTGATGGGGCCCTGGGTGTCCAGGAACTCGTAGCCCTGTGCCGTCAACCGGGTCACTGCGAGCGTTGTCGCCGACTCATGGTTGTTTGCCGTGACATAGGCCGACACGTACGCCCCGGCCAGGGATTTCGGCATGCGGGGGTTCGAGCCGCGTGCCACCTTCACATTGACCAGATACAAGCCGCGTCCCGGCGTCGGCTGCTTTGACTTGAACAAGCCAAACATGGATATCGCCCCAAGAAATTGAGGCGATATCGTAGCGCGGCGGGCATCCGGGCCTGACCGCACGCGTTTTTAAGGTTCCGTGAGGGATTGCTTAAGCAATTCTTAGCGGTGCGCGAAGCGGCGGATTTCTAGACTTCTTTCCCAGCAGGAGGTGCACGGTGCGCTTTCCGCTGGACCCCAAGAAGGACACCCCAATGAACATCGATCAGCGCGAAATGCGCCAGGTTGCGGAGGCCGCGGCACCCCGCATCGACATGTATGCCGGTATCCACAAGGCGCTGCGCGCACTCATGGCCGACAGCCTGCTCGCGCTCGGACGCATGGACGTGGACGATGCGCTGGAACTCGCTCAGGTCACGCAACGCGTGCTGGAGTTGCTGGATTTCTGCCGCTCGCATCTGCAGCACGAGAACGAATTCGTGCACACCGCCATGGAGGCCCGCGCGCCGGGCGCCAGCGGTCAGATCGCCCACGAGCACGCGGAGCACACGGAAGCGATCACGGTGCTGGCGAACCAGACCACGGCGCTGTTGCAATGCGATGCCGAGGTGCGTGCCGCCGGCGCGCTCGCGCTGTACCGGGCGCTCTCGCTCTTCATCGCGCACAACTTCGAGCACATGCATGTCGAGGAGACGGCGCACAACGCGGTGCTCTGGGCGCGCTACACCGACGCCGAACTCATCGAGATCCACAACGCGCTGGTCGCCTCGATCCCGCCGCACGAGATGATGTTCATCGTGCGCTGGATGGTGCCCTTCATGAACCCTGCCGAGCGCACCGCGATGCTGGGCGACATGCAGGCCCATGCGCCTGCGCCGGCCTTCGCGGCGGCGCTCGACGTGGTGCGCCCGCACCTGAGCGAGCGTGAATGGGCCAAGCTCAGCGCGAGTCTCCACCTGCCGGCCGCGACGGGTCTGGTTCAGGGGTGAGGCCTTGGCGGTGCTCAGCCGGGGATTTCGGTGAGCGCGACCGGCCGTTCCATGCGCAGGCGAAACCGGCCGCGGCCGGTCTTCTCGATGCGGATGTGCGGGCAGTTCTCCACCAGGCGGCGCTGCAACAACACCAGCCGGGCCTCGAGGTTGTCCGATAGATCAGGCAGTCCGATGGCGGGGTCGAGCCGCAGCTCGCGATTGGTGAATTCGCTGCGGCTTTGCTCAGAGTACTCGCGCAGCAGCTTGCCGAGGATGGCGCCCGCCACGCCCTTGATCAGGTATCTGTCTCCGATGAAGACGCTGTGGTTCGCGAGGTAGTGGCGCACCGGCACCGGCGCGCCGGTGGTCGATCGCGCACTGGCCGCGCGGGGCTCCTCTGCAGGCGCCGCCGGCTCGTCGGCGGTGCGCAATAGTTCCAGCGCCGCGCCCAGGTGTCCGGCGATGGCGACCAGCGCGTCTTCATCCTCGAAGCCAAAGCGCATGTCCTGCGGGCTTTCGACGAAGAGCGCGCCCAGCAGGCGGCCGCTGGAGACGATGGGCACCGCCAGCTGGCTGTGCGGCTCCGGCAGGCCCGGAAAGCAGATTTCGGTATCGAGCACGAGTCCGGGCTCGGTCTCGCGCATGCTGCTGCGCACCGCGTGGCTGTAGCTCGCCGCGTTCGTCATGTGGCTGATGCGCACCGGCGTGCGCTCGCGAGCGGCCACGCCGATCACGCCGTGTCCGATTTCGATCTCCGAGCCGACACCGGATGTCGCATACCCGCAACTGGCCACCGTATAGAGGCGCTGCGTGGCGGTGTCCAGCATCAGGACCATGGCATGGCGCACGTCCAGATGGTCGTTCAGCACCGCGAGCACGGTCTGCAACAACTCGTCCGTCGCCCCACAGGCGGCGAGGCGCTCGGCCGAACGCCGTACGCCGGCCAGCAGGCCGAAACGGGGAGTCTGCGGTGGAAGGCGATCACCCTCCACGCTCTCGATGGCCTCGACCTCGTACACGTCGGAGCCCAGCAACCGGAATACGCCGGCCATGCCCGAGTACGAGGCGATGCCGGCCAGCTGCGCCTTCATGCTCTCGAACAGCGGGCCGCTGGTCTCCGTGCGCAGGTAGCGCAGGTGCAGCCGGTAGTAGCCGGCGCTGCTCGGGTCGATCAGCAGCACGCTGCTGTAGGGGTTGGCGAGGATGTTCTGCCGGGTCTTGTTGAAGAACTGGAACGACAGCGCGACGTGGCGTTCGTCCACGTAGTTGACCTGCGAGATGTAGGCGACGTTGGGCGTTCCGTCTTCCGCGCAGGTCGACATGATGGCCGGGATCGCGCCTTCGAAGCAGGCACGGATCGCGTGGAGCGAAAGAAGGGGGGAGGCCGGTGTCATGCGGGTGCCGAGGTGGGCGTCGGGGGCAGCGCGCTGCCGGCCTTGGGTCCGGGCGTCTGGTCGAAGGCCTCGCTCGGGTTGAAGCGCACCGCCACCAGCTCGGCAAGCCGGAACGAGAAGATCGTCCGTACGAAGGGCACATCGCAGCCGACGAGACCGAGCTCGTATTCCATCGACGCGAGGTAGCGGTGCAGGACCGGCAGATCCCCCTCGTCGGCTGCTCGGAGTTCTGCCTTTCGCGCCTTCACCTGCACGGTGCGGTGGCTCAGCGGCTCGCTGAACACCACTGCGAGATGACCGGTCGCGGCGATGTCCTGCAGCAGCTGGCGTGCCTGGCCGCGCGCGAGGAAGACCGTGACCTCCGTGCCGTCCGGTGAGATGCTCGCGGCCATCGCGCGCATCAGGCTGGGCCGCAGTGCGGAATTGCGCGACGAGACGATGGTCGACACGCCTTTGTCGATCATCGCGATGTGCTCGGGTTTCAACAATGTGCGGGGTGGAACCTCGGGCATGGCAAAGGCCGGGCGTGGGGGTCCGGCATTGTGATTCAAAAGCCCTTGGCAATGCACGGCTTTGGCGGAACGTGCGCCAGTCGGCGGCCGTGGCGGCGCAATCCTGCCGCGCCCCGGCGTCAGGCGAACTGCCGCAAGTCCTGCGCTGCCGGCGCCGTCACCCGCAGATGCCGGGTCGCCCCCGCCGTGCGCATCACGGCCGACAGCAGCGATCGGAACCAGATGTGCCCCGGCGCCTGCTGGTTGCGCCCATGCCAGAGCTGGTAGAAGCGCATCGGCGGGAAGTCGATCGGCGACGGCACGACGGCCAGCGGCAGCATCGCCGCGAAGTGCTGCGCGAAATGCCGGCTGGTCGTGAAGATCAGGTCGGTGCCGGGCAACAGGTGCGGTGCCATGGAGAAATAGGGCACGGTCACCGTCGGCGTGCGCGCCAGTCGCTGGGCAGCCAGATGGGTCTCGACCACGCCGCGCTGCAGCGTGCTGTAGAGCTGCGGCACGACGTGGTTGCCTTCCAGGTAGTCGGTGACCATTAGTCCGTTGGCGCCCGGATGGTCGCGATCGACCAGGCAGACCACCTCGTCCTCCAGCAGCAAGGTGGTGCGCAGGTGCTCCGGCGGCTGCGGCCAGTTGCCGATCACCACGTCGAGTTCGCCTTCGGCAAGGGCGGCGTCGAAGTCGTAGTCCGGGCCGAGTGCCTGCATCAGCATCCGCGCGCCGGGCGCCGTCGTGCGCATGTAGTGGACGACGGCGGCCATCAGCGGCGGCGCGAGGTAGTCGGGCGTGCCGATGCGGAAGGTCTGCCGCGTGGTCGCGGGGTCGAAGACGTCGCCTGGCGACAGCAGTCCGTCGATCTCGCCGAGCACGGTGCGCACCGACGCTTCCAGCTGCAACGCGCGCTCGGTCGGCACCATGCGCTGCTTGTCCTTGATGAGCAAGGGGTCGTCGAAGATGTCCCGCAGGCGCCTGAGCGCGGTGCTGATCGTGGGCTGCGACTGGTTCAGCCGCGTGGCCGCCCGCGAGACGCTGCGCTCGCTCATCAGCGTGCTGAACACGCGCAGCAAATAGGTGTCGAATGGGTCGTTGGAGCGTGACATGGGCGGTTGCTGCACAGCTTTGGTGCCTCGGCGCACCGGCGACAGTCGCCGGCGGGCTCCGGGGCAGAGCTTTGCTATGCCGCTGATTGCGGACAAGCGATTGGCGTGCCATGTTGGCGTTCCTAAAGTTCGGGCATCCCTTTTGCTGCAGGACACCATGACCACCACCACCCACCCCACGCGCCGCGGCGCGCTCCAGTTGCTGGCTGCAGGCGCCGCCTCGATCGCGTTGCCGGCTTTTGCCCAGTGGCCGGACAAACCGATCAAGATCATCGTGACCTTTCCCGCAGGCGGGTCGAGTGACATCCTCGCCCGCGTGATGGGCGAGCAGCTGACCCGCAAGCTCGGCCAGGCGGTCGTGGTCGACAACAAGCCCGGCGCCGGCGGCACCATTGGCGGCGCCCTGGTGGCCGCGGCCCCGCCGGACGCCTATACCTTCATGCTGTCGAACACCACGCCGATCGCGCTGGGCCCGTTCACGCTGGAGAAGCAGCCCTACGACCCGCTGACTGCCTTCACGCACATTGCCTTCCTGGGTTCGGCGCCGCTGGTGATCATGGCGAGCAAGCCCTCGGGCATCACCACCTATGCCGAGCTCGACGCGCGGGCCCGCAAGGAAGGACGGCTGGACTTCGGGTCGGGCGGCCCCGGGTCGATCGGCCACATCCACGGCGAGCTGATCCGCAAGGTCACCGGGGCCAACCTCGTGCACGTGCCGTACCGCGGCGGCGCTCCGATGACGACCGACCTGATCGCCAACGTGATCCCCGTGGGCATCGACGTCATCACCGCTTACGTGCCATTCTTCAAGAGCGGCCAACTGGTGCCGCTTGCCGTGACGGGCTCCACGCGCTCGCCGCTCATGCCCGAGGTGTCGAGCATTGTCGAGGTGGGCCAGCCCAAGCTGGTGCTGGAGAACTTCTTCGGCCTCAGCGGGCCGGCCAAGCTGCCGCCGGACATCGTGACGAAGCTCAACACGGCATGCAATGAAGTGCTCGTCATGCCGGAGGTGCAGAAAAAGCTGATCGAGCTGGGCATCGTCGCCAAGCCGGAAAGCACGGCGCGCTTCGAGAGCATCGTGAAGGAACAGGTGGGCGTGCTCGCCCCCACGGTGAAAGGCGCCGGCATCAAGCTTTGAGCGCTGCCGGGCGGTGCTTGCGTGGCGAAGGGCGCGGGAAGATGATCGCCCGGTTCGCCGAACGCAGGAGGTTTCGATGCCGCAACATCCATCCCTCGATCGCACCCGCCGCAGCCTGCTCGCGGCGAGTGGCGCATGGGCCGTCATCGCGGCGCTGAAGCCGGAGCGCGCGCAGGCGCAGGCAGGCACCGGTTCGCGCATCGGCGTGATCGGCGCCGGCCGCATCGGCGGCACCATCGGCGGGCTCTGGGTCAAGGCCGGCCATCCGGTGATGTTCTCGTCGCGCCACCCCGAAGAACTCAAGGACCTGGTCTCGGGGCTGGGTCCGCTTGCCAGCGCCGGCACGGTGGCGCAGGCCATTGCTTTCGGCGACGCGCTCTTTATCGCCGTGCCCTATGGTGCGCTGCCGCAGATCGGCAAGGACTACGGCAGCGCGCTCAAGGGCAAGGTCCTGCTCGACGCCTGCAACGCCGTCGCCTCGCGCGACGGCAGCGTGGCCGACGAGGTGGAGCAGGAGGGCATCGGTGTCGTCTCGCAGAAGTACCTGGCGGGTGCGCGGCTGGTGCGGGCCTTCAACACCATGTCGTACACGATCTTCGCGCGCGAGGCCAACCGGCCCGAGCCGAGATTGGCCATCCCCATCGCCGGCGACGATCCGGAAGCCGTCAAGGTGGCGGCAGGGCTCGTGCGCCATGCCGGGTTCGATCCCGTGGTCGTCGGAAAGCTGGCCGACGCACGGCGATTCCAGCGCGGCGGGCCGGGCTACGGCCAGTCGGTGAGCGCGGCGGAGCTCAGACAGAAGCTGTCGCTGGCGCCATGACGGCGGCCGAGCGCTGGCTGCGACGTGCAGTTCCGGCCACGCCGCAGGAGTCGGCGGCGGCGCTTTGGTCCTTCGGCTACTTCTTCGCGCTGCTGGCGGGTTACTACGTGCTGCGGCCACTGCGTGACCAGATGGGCATCGCCGGCGGCACGCGGGCGCTGCCCTGGCTCTTCACTGCCACTTTCGTGACGCTGCTGGTCGCGCAGCCGCTCTACGGCATGCTGGTGGCGCGGCTGCCGCGCGCCAGGTTCATCCCCATCGTCTATCACTTCTTCGTCGCCAACCTCGCGGTGTTCTGGGTGCTGCTGGCGCTCGATGTCGAGCCGGTGATCGTGGCGCGCGTGTTCTTCGTGTGGGTCAGCGTCTTCAACCTGTTCGCGGTCGCGGTGTTCTGGTCCTTCATGGCCGATCTCTTCACGAGCGAGCAGGGCAAGCGCCTGTTCGGCTTCATCGGTGCGGGTGGAACGGCGGGCGCGCTGCTGGGGCCTGCCATCACCATCGCGCTGTCGGTGCCGCTGGGGCCGCACAACCTGCTGATCGCGGCCATCGTGTTTCTAGAGATCGCGGTGTTCTGCGCGCATCGGCTGGAACGCAGCGCGGGCGTGAACCCGGGCCACCGGCACGACGCGTCTCGTGTGGGCGGCAGCGCCCTTGCCGGGTTGTGGGGCCTGTTCCGCTCGCCCTACCTGATCGGCGTTGCCGCGTGGGTGAGCCTGCTGTCCTTCGGCGCCACGATGCTCTACTTCGCGCAGGCGAACGTGGTATCCGCCACCGTGCAGGGCGCCGGGGCGCAAACGCGGGTGTTCGCGAGCATCGACCTGGCCGTGGGGCTGCTCACGCTGGCGACGCAGGTGTTTGCCACCGGCCGGTTTCTCCAACGCTTCGGCACCGGCGTGGCGGCGGGTGCGCTGCCGGCGGTCTATGTCATCGGCTTTTTCGCGCTGGCGATGACGCCAACCCTGGCGGTGATCGTCGTCTTCCAGGTCGCTCAGCGATGGATGAACTTCGCCATTGCCAATCCGGCGCGGCAGGTGTTCTTCACCGTCGTCGGGCGCGAGGAGAAATACAAGGCCAAGAACCTGATCGACGTCGTCGTCTACCGGGGCTCCGATGCGCTCTACGGGTGGGTCTACGACGTGCTGCACGCTGCCGGACTCAAGATTGGCGCGATCGCGTTGTGCGCGGTGCCGGTGGTGCTCGCGTGGCTCATCCTGTCGGCGACGCTGGGGCGCATGCAGGAGCGACGTGCCGCTCTGGACGATGCCCCCACCGTGCAAGGAGAACCGACGTGACATACATCACCCGGCGAAGCTTTTCCGTGCTGGCATTCGCGCTCGCCAGCGCCCGCGCACTGTCAGCGGACGATGCGGTGGCTGCGCAGATTCGTGCCGGGGGCTGCGTGGTGCTCTGGCGACATGCCCAGACCACGCCCGGCGTCGGAGACCCGCCGGGGTTCAGGCTCGGCGTGTGCAGCAGTCAGCGCAACCTGAGCATGGAGGGGCGCACGCAGGCCAGCGCAGCAGGCGAATGGTTCAAGGCCCGCGCACTCAAGCCGACGGCGGTGCGATCGAGCGCATGGTGTCGATGCAGGGATACGGCGGACCTCGCATTCGGCACTCACGTGCATTGGGCCCCGCTCGACTCGACCTTTGGCCGTTCGGCCGACGCGGGAGGGCGACGGCAGGTGTTGCTGGATGCGCTGACGCGCATTCCGGCAGGCGCTTTCGAGGTCTGGGTCACCCATCAGGTGAACATCGGTGCTTTCACCGGCGAATCGGTTGCGATGGGCGAAGCCGTGATCGTCGGGCCGGAGGGCAGGGTGCTGGGCCGCAGCGACTTCGGTTGAAGCCGATCTACTTCTTCGGCGCATCCAGCTTGACCTTCACCGGGTCCGTCTCGCCGACAGCCGCCCACGCCCTGGTGTCGAAGTGGAACTCGGCGACGGCGCATGTGGGCATGTCGACGATCTTGCTCGACAGCCGGTGCGCGAGGTGGGTGAACTCGGGGTTGTGACCGAAGAGCATCACGCCGTCGAGCCTGTCATCCAGCGCGCGGACGACGGCAAGCAGGTCGTCAGGGCTGCTTGCGTAGAGCCGTTCATTGACGACGATGTCCTTGCGTTGGCAGCCGATCTCGTCCGCGATGAGCTGCGCCGTCGTCAGCGCTCGCCGCGCCGGGCTCGACACGAGCAGATCGGGCTTCACTCCACGCTTGCCGAGGCGCTTGCCCATCGTGGGCGCATCCTGCCGGCCTCGATCGTCCAGGGATCGCTCCCGGTCGGACAAGGACGGATCGTCGCGACTCGATTTGGCATGCCGTACCAGGAACAGTGTTTTCACGATCAGCTTCCCTTCTCGCCCGACTCTACCTCTCCATGAGGGATGGCGGAGTGTCGTATCCACGTCTTCAGTAGGCAGACTGACACGGACGGCCGCCGCAGCCATACTAGGCGTTCCACGAACGGAGGTAGCGTAATGGCCCAGCATGCAATTACTGCTGTTCACTGCAGCGGCGACAAGATCGATCTCGTGGCCATTCATGCGGTCGTGGAAAAGGAGTTCGGCTCGACCGAATTCGCGCTTGGCGCGGTCCAACGGATCAGCATCGGGGATTGCGTCGGTCTCCTTGCTGCCGGCGAGGAGGTCTGCCTTGCCCGGCGCACCGAAAGCCATGACTGGGAAATCGTCTGCGACGTTGAACTCTTGCCCGGTGGCAGCGGCATCACCGGCGTCGATATTGTCGGCCGACCGAACGATGCCTTGAGGAGCCTTCCAACGTGGGGCTAGCGGCCCATACCCTTCCCACGTCCAGGTCCACCGTGCCCGCGCAGGAGGAGCCGCTCATCACGTTTCGAGGGTGAGCAGCGGCACGTCCCGTTCGCGGGCCATCGTGTCGAGTTGAGCGCGCGTGCGGGTGCCGATCCAGCGCGCGATCGCCTCATGGGTTTCGGCGGCGGCCATGTCCGTCGATGCAAGGCCCGCCATCTCGCACAGGCGGGTCGCGAAGTGCGGCTCCAGCGCGGCGACCGCCACGCGTCCATCGACGCAGGGGTAGACGCGGTAGCCCGCATGGGCGCCGCCGACCGCGCCCGTGGGCGTCGTCAGGCCCCAGGTGCGCGGCAGCGCCAGCCAGTCGGCGGCGGCATTGAGCGCGATCTCCAGGTAGATGCCCGTTGCGTTGGCCGCGGTGTTGCGCAGCGCCGCTGTCAACACCGCTTCGCTCGCGAGCAGCGCGCCGCCCATGTCGGCGTACAGCGTGGGTGGCAGTTCCGTGCCGGTGATCAGCCCGCTCTCGGCGAGATAGGTCAGGTCGTGGCCAGGCTCCTCGGCGCGCTCGGCAGGCGCGCCGACGATGGCGACCTGCGAAAGCATTGGATGCCGCGCACGCAGCGCCTCCCAACCCAGGCCCAGCTTGGCGAGCGCCGACGGCCTGAAGGAGGTCAGCAGCACGTCGGTCTCTTCGAGCACGCGATGCAGATGCTGCTGCCCGGCCTCGGTCTTGAGGTCGGCGACCTCGACCTTCACGCCCTCGTGCAGCGCGGCGTAGGCGGTCCGGTTGTAGTGGCCCATCGGGTCGCCCGACGGCGGCTCGAGCTTGGTGCACGTGGCGCCCATGGCGCGACAGCGCATCAGTGCGGCAGGCCCGGGCAGATTGAGCGCCAGGCTCAGCACGCGGACACCGGCCAGCGGTGCGAATGCGGTGTCGGAAGCAGGGGCTGAAGTGGTGGTCGGCATGGGTCGGATCCTTGTCGTGTCACCTTGGGAGCTTACCGGCTTGCGTCTGGCGCTCTACGATGCGGCTTGCAAAGCCTGTTCCACACCAAGACAAGGAGACCCTCATGTTCCAAACCGATCTCATGGCCGGCCAGCGCATCCTCGTGACGGGCGGCGGCACCGGCCTCGGCCGCGCGATGGCCGAACGCTTCCTCGGCCTGGGCGCAGATGTCGCGATCTGCGGCCGCCGGCAGAGCGTCTGCGAGGACACCGCCGCCGAATGGCGCAAGCAGTTTCCGGAGCGGCGCATCGACACCTTCGGCGTCGACATCCGAAACGCGCAGGCGGTGGATGAAATGGTCGAGAGCCTCTGGCAGTCGGGCGGGCTGACGGGGCTCATCAACAACGCGGCGGGCAACTTCGTCTCGCCGACGGAGGCCCTGTCGCCGCGCGCCTTCGATGCGGTTGCCAACATCGTCTTCCACGGCAGCTTCTACGTCACGCAGGCGGTCGGAAAGCGCTGGGTCGCGGAGGCCAAGGAAGGAAAGTGGAAGGCCGGCGATCCGTACCGCAGCGTGATGAGCATCATCGTGACCTGGGTCGACAACGGCAGCCCCTATGTGGTGCCATCGGCCATGAGCAAGGCGGGCATCGAGGTGATGACCAAGTCGCTCGCGGTCGAGTGGGCTCGTTTCGGCATCCGGCTCAACGCGGTCGGCCCTGGCGAGATTCCGACCGAAGGCATGAGCAAGCGCCTGAACCCGGGCGAGGAGCCCGGCGCACGCAGCAAGGCGCTGAACCCGATGGCGCGCACCGGAATGATGAGCGAGCTGCAGAACCTGGCCGCCTTCCTGATGGCGCGCGGCCAGTGCGATTGGCTTACGGGCCAGAGCATCATGATGGATGGTGCCGGGGCGCTCGCGACCGGTGGCAACTTCTACGAGCTGCGGCAGTGGAGCGATGCCGACTGGCTGGCCGCGCGCGAGCGCATCGAGGCGCAGAACCAGAAGGACAAGGCGCAGCGCTAGCGCCTTGCGAGAGCCTCAGACGCTCTGCGGCGCCCGCAGCCACGCCACCGCGCGCGTAGCGAGGCCCTGGTTGATCACCAGCCCGAGCAGCACTGCCGCAGTGCCGACCCACTGCGCCGGGCTCGGCCGTTCGCCGAAGCACACCGCCGCCGCGGCCAGCCCGACGACCGGCACGAGCAGCGAGAAGGGCACCACGCGGCCCGCGGGATGGCGCTGAAGCAGGCGGGTCCACAGCGTGTAGGCGAGCAGTGTCGCGAACCACGCGAGGAAGAGCACCGCCGACACAGCGCGCTGGTCCAGCCCGGCGAGCTGATGCATCACCTTCGCAGGTCCATCGAGCGCCAGCGCGAACAGGGTGAAGGGAATGATCGGAAACAGGCTGCTCCACACGATGAAGCCTAAAGGGTCGTAGGCCGGCGCCGTGCGCACAGCGAAGCGCACCACGATGTTGGAGGAGGCCCACATGAAGGCGGCCGACAGCGTGAGCACGAAGCCGATCAGCGTCATCTGCCCTGGCCCGTCGCCGTGCGCCATGGCGATCACGACCAGGCCGGCGAGCGCCACGGAGAGGCCGAGCCACTGGGTCGGGCGCGCCCGTTCGCCCAGGAGCGGCGCCGCCAACAGCAGGGTGAAGAAGGCCTGCGTCTGCATCACGACCGATGCCATGCCCGCCGTCATGCCGAGTTGCAAGCCGAGGAAGAGCAGCCCGAACTGACCCAGGCCCTGTGCGAGCCCGTAGGCCGCGAGAAAGCGCCAGGGCAGCGCCGGCCGGCGCACGAAGAGGATCAGCGGCAAGGCGGCCGCGGCGAATCGCAGGGCGCCGAGCAGCATCGGGCTCAGGTCGCGCAGGCCCAGCTTCATGACGACGAAGTTCAGGCCCCAGATCAGCACGACGCTCATGGCGCGGCCGAAGTCGGCCCGGCTGAGGCTGGTCGGCGCCGTCATGCGAGGACCTGACCGGGTCGCGAAGCCCGGCCACAGCGCGCGGCCTTGAAAGCGAGGAAGGCTTCCAGGCTGGTCTTGCGCGGCACGTAGCCGAACTCCGACTTCAGCCGGGCGTTGGACAGTACCGGCCGATAACGCAGGAAATCGAGCTGCTCGGGCCCATAGCGGCTGATTCCGAGTCGCGATCCGATCGCGAGGGCCAATCTCAGAAGCGATGCCGGCAGCACCAGCATCGGCTTGCGAAGGATCGCGGCGATCTGCGACAGCGTGAGCGCGCCGTCGCCTGCGACGTTGAAGCAGCCGTCGCGCCCGGTGGTGATCGCGTGGATGACGCAGCCTGTCACATCCTCGTCCCAGATGAAGACGAAAGGGCTGTCGCTGCCGCGGATCGCCAGGATGCGAGGCTTGTCGAAGAGCGCCGTGATCTGGTTGTGCACGTTGCTGCCGAGGATGGTGCCGATGCGCAACACCGTCTGGCGCAGCACAGGATGCGAGGTGCGGTAGTCGGCGAGCATTTCCTCGACGAGCCGTTTGTGATGCGCGTAGGCAAAGGCCTGGTTGCCGCGCAATGCGTCGTTCTCGTCGATCCACGGCGGGTTGTCGGCGTGGTAGCCATAGGCCGCGCCGCTCGACGACACCACGATGTGCTGCACGCCTTGCGCAACGCAGACCTCGAGCACGTTGCGTGTGCCGAGGACGTCCACCGAATATTCGAACGCGCGCGTGCTGCCGGGCCCCGGCGTCACGATCGAGGCGAGGTGGACGACCGAGTCGATGGCGTGTTCGGCCAGTGTCGTGCGCAGCTCCGGTGCGCGCACGTCCTGCACGGCATAAGTTACGCCGTGCACGCGGCGGGAGGCGGGTACGTCACGGACGTCCAGCGCCACCACGCAATCGAGATCGGGCAACTGGGCCAGAGCAGCCACCACCGTGCGGCCGAGAAAACCGTCGGCGCCGGTGACGAGCACCCGGCGCGCCGCGAAGGGCAGGGAAACATCCATGATTCAGGCCGAACGCGCGGCCGGTGAGGAAAGGGGGCGGCGCGCCCACCATGCGGCGAGCCCGAGGCCCGCGACGATGTCCCAGAAGCCCCAGACGCCGGCGACGACCGCCATGCCGCCGAGCCCGCCGAAGAAACTGAAGATCAGCACTAGGCCGAGGCCCGCGTTGCGGATGCCGACCTCGAAGCTGACTGCGCGCCGGTCGTATTCCGCCAGCCCCGTTGCGGTCGCGCAGGCGTAGCCGGTGGCAAAGGCCAGCGCGTCGTGCAGCACCACGGCGAGCAGCACGAGGCTCACGTAGTCGAGGAAGTAGCGCCAGTTGCCTGCGATCGCCGCCAGGATGAATCCGATCAGGCAGACGAAGCTCAGGATGCGCGCCGGCCTCTTGATGCGATTCGTGAGCGCAGGCAGGTAGTGCGAGAAAGCAAGCCCGATGACGAAGGGCGCACCGATGATCGCCACGATGTGCATCACCATTTCGCCCGGATTGAGCGCGATGGTCTTGAGCAGCGGTGCCGCCGTCGGATGAATGCCGCCCCAGAACGCGAAGTTGAGCGGCATCACGACGATCGAGATGAGGTTCGAGATCGCCGTCATCGACACCGACAGCGCCACGTTGCCCCCCGCACGGTGCGTGAGGATGTTCGACACGTTGCCCGGCGGGCAGCACGCGACGAGGATCATCCCCAGCGCGATGCTCGGCGCCGGCTGCAGCACCAGCGTGAGCCCGAAGGTGACGGCAGGCAGCACGATGAACTGCGCGGCGATGCCGACCGCCATTGCCACCGGCATGCGCATCACGCGCTTGAAGTCCTCGATGCGCGTGTCCAGCGCAATGCCGAACATCAGGAAGCCGAGCACCGCATTGAGCAGGACCAGCGATGCCGGATTGAAGTTGAGGCGAATCTCGTCGACGGGAAGCGGGAGCATGAGACGTTTCTTTGTGGCTGCGTTGTTCAGGCCAGCGCGGCGGACGCTTCGCGCACGGCGCGACGGTAGCTGTCCTTGTTGACGTAGTAGGCCATCCGCTCCAGCTTCAGGTACTTATAGCCGCCGGAGAGATCGGGCGTCGGGCCCGCCTTGGCTTCCCTGAGCGCCGCCGCCTGCGGCCGGCCCTGTGACTGCGCCTTGAAGTAGCGTGCGACCAGTTCGGCCTGCTCGTAGCGGCCCTGCCAGCCGATGCCGCTGGCCTCGATCATCCCGAGCACGGCCAGGTTGTCGAAGCCCGGGGCGAAGATGTTCAGGTAGAGCTTCGGCGCCATGCCCTGCCAGTTGAGCCAGGTGCGGTCGATGAAGGGGTAGTGCAGCTTGTAGCCCGTTGCACAGAGGATGAGGTCGTAGTCGCGGGAGGTACCGTCCTTGAAATGCACGGTGTCGCCGTCCAGCCGCGCGATGTCGGCGCGCACGCCGATGTCGCCGTGGCCGATGTGATGCAGCACCAGTGAATTCACGACCGGATGCGATTCGTACATGCGGTAGTCCGGCTTGGGGAAGCCGAAGCGCACGGGGTCGCCGGTGAACCATTGCAGCACCTTGGCATCGAGCCGCTGCTTGATCCACGCGGGCAGCGGCCGCTTGCCGCCGAGCGTGTCGGCCGGCTTGCCGAAGATGTACTTGGGCACGAAGTAGTAGCCGCGGCGCACCGAGATATCGACGCTCTTCGCGTAGTGCACGGCATCGACCGCGATGTCGCAGCCGCTGTTGCCGGCGCCGACCACGAGCACGCGCTTGTCCTGGAAAAGGCTCGCATGCTTGTAGGCGGAGGTGTGCCGCAGCTCGCCGTTGAAGCGGCCTTCGAAGCGCGGCATGCTCGGCTCGGACAAAGTGCCGTTGGCGATGATCACGCCCTTGTAGTCGGCCGTCTCGATGCGGCCACCGCCAGTGTCGACGCTCACGCGCCACAGGGTCGCGGCGTTCTCCGTCACGGGCTCCACGCGCAGCACTCTCGTTGCGAAGCGGAAGTGCCGGCGCAGATCGAAGTGGTCCGCGAAGTCGCTGAAATAGCGGCGCAGCTCGGCGTGGCTCGGATAGTCGGCCACCTCGTCTGCCATCGGAAACTCGGCGAACTCCGTCGTCCGCTTGGACGAGATCAGGTGGGCCGATTGGTACACCGTGCTGCGCGGATTGCCGATGTTCCACAGCCCCCCGACGTCTTCGTAGGCCTCGAAGCCCTGGAAAGGGATGCCGAGCTTCTGCAGATTGCGTGCGCCGGCAAGCCCCGACGGGCCGGCGCCGATCAGGGCGATTTGCTGGTGGGTAGGCACGGGGGCGGGCACAGGTTGGCTCACGAAAGGAAACTCCGACTCACAGGGGAACCGCCGCTCAGCGCGTGGCGGCTTCGGGGATGGGCGCAGGGGCGTCGGCGGCGGGGCCGGCGGCCTCCGTCACCGGCAGCCCGGGAATGGGCGTAGCGCCCGGTTCGCCGGCGCGCGGCTTGCGTGGTTGCCGCAGCAGCAGGGCGTCATGCCAGGCGGCAGGCAGCAGGCCGAGCGCATTCGACAGCCAGCCGAGGCGGCGCGGCAGCACGAGTTGCTCGCGGCCATGGGACAGCGCGTGCAGGATGGCGATGGCAGCGTCTTGTGGTGCCATCAGGCCCGGCATGGCGAAGCGGTTGCCGGCCGTCAGCGGCGTGCGCAGGTAGCCCGGGCTGACGGTGCACACATGCACGCCGCTCGGGCGCAGCTCGGCGCGCAGGCTTTCGAGGTAGCGGATCAAGCCGGCCTTGCTGGCGCAGTAGGCGCCATTGCCGGGCAGTCCGCGCCGGCCGGCCAGGCTCGCGATGCCCGCGAGCGTTCCTTGGCCGCGATCGCGCATCGGCGCGACGAACGGCTGGAAGGTGGTGGCGACCCCAAGCAAGTTGATTTCGAGGATGCGGCGGAACACCGTCAGGTCCGCGGCCTGGGCCGTGTCATACCCGCCCGCGACGCCCGCGTTGGCGATCACCGCGTCGGGCACGCCGTGGCGCGACATCCAGTCCTGAGCCATCGATTGCATCGCGGCGGCGTCGCTCACGTCCGGCGTGTAGACCGACGTGCGACCTGGGGCCGATGCGGCCATGGCGCGGAGTGCCGCAGTGTCCAAGCCGGCAAGCGCGACCTTCGAACCCCGCGCCAGCGCCTCGGCAGCCAAGGCGCGGCCGAGGCCGCCGCAGGCGCCGGTGATGACGAGGTTGTCGAGACGAAAAGTCATGGAATCGTTTGTTTGGGGTGTGCAGCTTAGCGAAATCGCGGCAAAATCTCGAAAATATTCTCTTATTAGTCTCGATTTCAGAGATTTTCTTATGAATTATCGCTCCTCAGATCTGCAAGAAGATGCTGATCCGGCCCTGACGCCCGGCTTGCGCCTCTTCCAGTTGCTGGAGCACGTCGTCGCTGCGCCCGAGCCTCAGACACTCGTCGAAATCGTGCGAACCAGCGGCCAGCCCAAGCCGTCGGTGCACCGCATGCTCCAGCAACTGGAGGCCGGCGGTCTTCTGGCGCGCGGCGGCGACGGGCGTCGCTACGCGACCACGCCGCGTCTCATGCAGTTCGCGGAAACGGTGCTGCGCGGCAGCACCGCGACTGGCGTGCGCCACGCGGTGTTGCGCCAACTGGTGGCGGACGTGGGCGAGACCTGCAATCTCACGGCGCTGTCGGGCGCCGAGGTGATCTACCTCGACCGTGTGGAGACAGCGTTTCCGCTGCGGCTGGAACTGGGTCCTGGCTCGCGCGTGCCGCTGCATTGCTCGGCCAGCGGCAAGCTGTTCCTGGCCCATCTGCCGCGGGCCCAGCGAGAGCGGCTGCTCGACGGGCTCCGGTACGAGCGCCACACGCCCCACACGCTGTGCTCACGCGAAGCGCTCGAGGCCGAGATCGAGCGCATCCACCACGACGGCCATTCGGTCGATGCCGAGGAGTTCATCGAAGGCCTCGTGTGTGTCGCGGTGCCGGTTCGCGACGAGCCGCACGGCCCGGTGCGATGCGCTGTCGCGCTGCAGGCGCCTGCCGTGCGCATGCCGTTGCCGGATGCGTTGCAGCAACTCGACAAGTTGCGCACCGCCGCGCAGGGCATCGCCCGGGCGATGCGCTGATTCAGTAGGCAATGTCCGCGCCGCGCTCTGCCAGCAGCGCGCGCAGGAAGGACCGGTGGCAGCGCGACTCGTCCTCGCAATAGCAGCCGACCGACAGCGCGCTCTGGTGCGACAGCGCCGCCAGCAGATCCAGGCTGCGACTGGCGTCGGCCTCGGCCATTTCGCTTCGGTACTTGCGGCCGAAAGCTGTCCACTGGGCAGGCACGCCGGAGGCCTGGGCTGCCTGGGCCATCTTCATCGTCTCGACCGAGGGGGCGAGGTTCGGGTACCAGACGTCGTACCAGTTCTGCGAGGCGAATTCGGTCTTGGGCACGCCGCGCGGCGGTCGCCGCACGGTGCCGATGCGCAAGCCTTCGCCGGGTGCGCGGTCGCTGCCGAGCCGGACGATACGGATGGCCATTGTTGTTTCCTCCTCGATGGGCTGGTCAGCTTCCGACGATACCGCCATCGCGTCGACGCACGGCCACGGTGGCCGACCTCGGGCGCGCGCTGCCGGCCACGGTGCCGTCAGGCCAGGCGCTGTTGGCCGTGCCGCTGCCGTCTTCGCGCGTCTCGCCGGGATGCTGGATGTTGACGAACAGGCTGCGGCGGTCCGGTGTGACGGTGCATCCCGTGATCTCGCAACCATTGGGGCCGACGAGAAAGCGCCTGATGCGACCGCTGGCCGGATCGGCGCAGAGCATCTGGTTGTTGCCGAGCGCAGCCATCGGTCCCTTGCCGATGGCCGGGCCGGCCATGTCGGTCTGGATCCACAGCAAGCCGCCGCTGTCGAAACGCAGGCCGTCGGGGTTGCCGAAGGCGTCGGCGTCGGCGCTGGGGTAGCGCGTGTCTGCGCCGGGCCATTGGGGATCGCCCGCGAGCGCGAAGTGGTCCCACGTGAAGGTGGTACTGGCGGCGTCCTGTCCGCTTTCGCTCCAGCGGAGGATGCCGCCGAAGAGGTTGTTCGCTCGCGGATTCGCCGCATCGGCCGCGGGCTTGCCGGGCGCGCCGCGCTGGGTGTTGTGGGTAAGCGTGACGTACACCTCGCCGCTTTCGGGATGCACGGCGATCCATTCGGGCCGGTCCATCTTCGTGGCGCCCACGACGTCGCCGGCCAGGCGCGCGTGGATCAGCACCTCGGCCTGGTCCGCGAAGCCGCTGGCCGCATCGACGCCATTGCGCCCGTGCCTGAGTTCGAGCCATTGGCCGCGGCCGTCCGCGTCGTAGCGCGCAACGTACAGCGTGCCCTCGTCGAGCAGGTTGCGATTGGCCGCGCGGGCCGCCGCGTCATTGCCCGGGTGGACCTTGTCGCGGCTCACGAACTTGTAGATGTATTCGAAAGCGGAGTCGTCGCCCATGTACACCGCGAGCCGGCCGTCGCGGGTCTGCGTGCAGGTGGCGCTCTCCTGGCGCTTTCGACCGAGGGCGGTGCGCTTGACGGGCACGGAGCCGGGGTCGAAGGGATCGATCTCGATCACCCAGCCGAAACGATGGGCTTCGTTGGGATGCTTCGAGAGGTCGAAGCGTTCGTCGAAGCGCCAGTAGTCCAGCCATTGCGATCCGCTCACCGTGCCGTAGCGGCGCTGTGCGGGCGTGGCGCGGGGCGCGGCCTCCTTGGGGCCGCCGAAATAGCCGTGGAAGTTCTCCTCGCAACTCAGGTAGGTGCCCCAGGGCGTGACGCCCATCGCGCAATTGGCGAAGGTGCCGAACACGCGGTCGCCGCCGGGGTTGGCCGCCGTTCGCATCAACGGCCTGCCGGCTGCCGGACCGGCGATGCGCATCGCGGTGGCGCCGTGCACGCGGCGGGCGTAGCGCGAAGGGAGCACCTGACTCCATCCGCCGTTCGTCAACTCGACTTCGATCACCGACACGCCCATTGCATGCAGCGACTTGCGGGTCTTCTCCTCGGTCCACGGCGTCATGCCTTGCGCATGGAGCAAGCGCTCGTCGGTGTACTCGTGGTTCATCACGAGCAGCCCGCGATCGGTGCGCCCGTCCAGCGCGAAGAAGTGCATCCCGTCGTGGTGCATGCCGGCCTGAACCGCCTGGTCGGCCGCGCTGTTCGATGCATCGGGCGAGAAAGTCGGCATGGACGAGGCGATGCCCGTCGGCGCGCCCCAGGGGTAGAGCACCTGCGCCTCGTATTCGGGCGGTACCGTGACGCCGTCGTGCAGTGTGGCGGGCACAGGGGTGAAGCCGAGTCGACCGTCGGCAGCACGGGGCAGGGCACAGCCTTCGCCCAGGAACGCAACGACCGCGGCAGCGGCACCGGACTGGAGAAACTGGCGGCGGGCGAATGGCATCGTGCGTTGTTGGGTGGGCGACAGCGCGATCATCGCCGAGCATCGATACTTGCCCGAAAGCCCTGGAGACACGCAATGAACGAACGCATCGAATCGATCCGCCACGCCGACGGCGTGGTCGAACTGCACCTTGCACGCGCCGACAAGATGAATGCGCTGGACCCTGCCATGTTCGATGCCCTCATCGACGCCGGCACCCGGCTCTGCAACGACGCCAGCGTGCGCGCCGTGGTGCTTGCCGGGCGTGGCAAGGCCTTCTGCGCGGGGCTCGACATGCAATCCTTCCAGCGCATGGGGCAGGGCAGCGGCAGCGGCGTCATCGGGTCCGGCTCCGCCGGCAGTGACCTCCTCGAGCGTACCCATGGCATCTCCAATGCCGCACAGCAGGTGGCGATGGTCTGGCGCGAAGTGCCCGTGCCGGTGATTGCCGCGGTCCATGGTGTCGCCTTCGGCGGCGGACTGCAGGTGGCGCTGGGCGCCGATGTGCGGCTGGTCGCGCCTGGCACGAAGATGTCCGTGATGGAAATCAAGTGGGGACTGGTGCCCGACATGGGCGGCATGGTCCTGATGCGCGAACTGGCGCGAAACGATGTGGTGCGCGAACTCACTTTCACCGGCCGCATCTTCTCGGGCGAGGAGGCGGTGGCGATCGGCTTCGCCACACGCGTGGCGACCGACCCCCTGGCCGAGGCGCTGGAGATAGCACGCGAAATCGCGCAGAAGAGCCCCGACGCGATCCGTGCGGGCAAGCGACTGTTGAACGCGGCCATGGGGCACAGCGCGGCGGACTTGCTGCTGGCGGAATCGATCGAACAGAAGGCATTGATCGGGAGCGCCAATCAGACCGAGGCCGTGCGCGCCAACATCGAAAAGCGTGCGCCGCGGTTCAGTGATCCTCAGCTGGCGCGCTGAGCGCTTTCACTAGACGCCGCGAAAGTTCAGCCACTCTTGCGTGGGCGCGCGGTCGCTGACGAGTCCGTTCACCGGGTGCTCGGGATCGCGATAACCGATCGACATGCCGCAAAACAGCATGCGCTCGGGCGGCATCTCGATGGCGCTGCCTACACTGGCAGGGTAGAGCGCCCAGCATTCCTGTGGGCAACTGTCCAGTCCTTCGCCGCGCAACAGCAGCATCACCGTCTGCAGGTACATACCCAGGTCCGACCACTGCGGCGGACCCATCGTGCGGTCGACCGAGCAGAACAGCGCCATCGGCGCGCCGAAGAAGCTGTAGTTGTTCGCGAACCAGCGGCGGCGCGCGGCCTTGTCGTCGCGAGGGATGCCCAGGCGTGCATACATCGCCTCGCCGACCTGGAACCGGCGGTCGCGCCAGGGGGCGCGCAGGTTGGGCGGGTAGATGTCGTACTCGGTGGGCTCCGGCTCGCCCTCGGCAAGGCGCTCGCGCATGGTGGACTTCAGGCCGGCAAGGGCGTCGCCCGCAAGCACGTCGATGTGCCACGGCTGCAGGTTGCCCCCTGACGGCGCGCGCGCAGCCATCGTCAACACCTTGCGGATCGCCTCGCCATCGACCGGCGTCGGCAGGAAGGCGCGGATGGAATGGCGGCTGGCAACGGCTTCCTGGATGTGCATGAGACGGCTCGAAGTGGGTGGGGCAAGTTTAAGCAGGCTGTAAGGCGCCAAGGGCCATACTCCCGGGGTGCCTATGACCCTACTCCATCGCTTGGCAGCGCAGGTGCTGCCCGTTGCCGTCACCGGCGGTGCGCAAGTCGACGCCGTGCGCGTGCTGAACATGGCCGGCCATGTGAAGGCTGTGATCCCCAGGCCCGTGCGGACCCTGGACGGCTACGAGCAGCCGCCGGCCACGGTCACCGAGATCACCTCGCTCGGACACAGCATGCTCCGGCGATTCCCCCTTCGATAGGGACGCCCCTGAACGGGGCGCTTCCGCGACATTCCGGGGCGCGGGATGCAGCCGTAAATGTCCTATTGACGGGACAACCGAACGCCGTGACCATCGGGGCCCATGTCCCAGATGCCGCTGCCGAAGTACCACCAGATCTATCTGCTTCTGTGCGAGCAACTGGCTGAAGGGCGCTTTGCCGACGGGTTGCCCGGCGAGTTCGCACTGATGGAGGAGTTCGGCGTGGCCCGCGTCACCGTGCGGCGTGCGCTCGAGAAGATGGCCGCCGATGGCTTGATCTCGCGGGAGCCGGGCCGCGGTACACGGCCCATCGGTGCGCCTGTGGCCTCCATCGGCCAGGGGGCCCGCGACGTGCAGCGCGCCAATCTCGGCGGCCTGCTCGAAAACCTCGTGAGCATGGGCCTGCGCACCTCGGTCAAGGTGATCGACGTGCAGACCGTCACCGCATCGGCCAGCGTCGCCAGCGCGCTGCAACTGCAGCCGGGCGACGCGGTGCAGAAGGCCGTGCGCGTACGTTCGACGCGAGAAGGCCCGCTCTCCCACATCACCACCTACGTTCCAGCCGACGTCGCGCGAAAGTTCGGCCGGCGTGAACTGGCCCGCAAGCCGATCCTCGTGCTGCTCGAGGAGTCCGGCGTGCAGGTCGGGCGCGCGCACCAGACCATCACCGCGCGGCTGGCCGATGCCACGCTGGCGCAGCATCTCGACGTCTCGGTCGGCTCCGCGCTGCTGGCCGTGCGGCGCCTGGTCTACGACGCCAACGAGCGACCGGTGCAGTGGCTGCACGGTCTGTACCGGCCCGACCGCTATGCCTACGAGATGCACTTGTCCCGCGTGGGCGGTATCGACGCCAAGGTGTGGGTCAACAAAGAGCTTTCCGCCCAGTTCATCTGATCAACAACCCCCGAGGAGTCCCCATGGAGAATCGCCGCCGCTTCCTGTCGCAGACCGCCGCCATCGGCACGTCGATCGCCTTCCCGCTGGTCGGGGGTGCGCAGCCCAAGCCCGTACGGGTCGGCGTGCTGCATCCCGTCACCGGTGCGCTCGCGTATTCGGGGCAGCAGTGCCGGCTCGGCGCGCAGATGGCGATCGACGACATCAACCAGGCCGGCGGCATCAAGTCCATGGGCGGGGCCAAGCTCGAAGCCCTGCTGGGCGATGCACAGTCGCAGCCGCAGGCCGGCGCGGCCGAGGTCGAGAAGATGAATGAGGCCGGTGTCTCGGCCATCGTCGGCGCTTTCGCTTCGGCGATCTGTCTTGCGACCACGCAGGCTGCGGCCAAGTACAACCTGCCGCACGTGGTCGACGTCGGCGTGGCCGACCAGATCGTGGAACGCGGTCTGAAGAACACCTTCCGCTTCGGGCCGGGCTACAAGAAGTCGACCGAAGTCGCGATGGCCAACCTGCTCGTGCTCAACAAGGCCGCAGGCAGCCCGGCCAAGACGGTGATGATCATTCACGAGGAGTCGCTGTTCGGCTCCGGCACGGCGCAACTGCTGTCGCGCGAGCTGCCGGGCTACGGCTTCGAGGTGAAGGAGGTGGTGAAGCACGCCAACCCCACGCGCGACTTCAACAACATCGTGCTGCGCATGAAGTCCATCAACCCGGACATCGTGATCCCGGCCAACTATTACAACGAATACGCACTGCTGGTGCGCACGATGCAGCAGCAGAAGGTGCAGCCGAAGGCCATCTTCTCGGTGCTGGGCGGCGCGGCGTCGAGCTACAAGTTCGTGAAGGAGTTCCCGGACGCGGCCAACGGCATCATCGACTGCAACCACTGGTTCAATCCGAAGGACAAGCGCTCGCAGGAACTGCGCAAGCGGGTAGAGGCCAAGGGCCAGTTCTTCAGCTACGAGGTCTTCATGACCTACACGGCGATGGCGCTGCTGGCGGATGCGCTGGAGCGCGCGAAATCGAGCGATCGCGCCGCGATCATCGATGCGCTGGAGAAGAGCACCTTCTCGAATCACATCATGCCGTACGGCCCGACGAAGTTCGTCAACGGCCAGAACGAGGGTGCCCAGCCGCTGATGACGCAGGTGGTGAAGAACGACATCAAGGTGATCATTCCGCGCGACTTCCGCGAGGTCGAGCCGGTCTTCCCACTGCGGTCCGCCTGAAGTCATGAACCCCCACGCTCATCACTTCGTGTATTCGCTGCCCCCCGAGGGGGCGCAGTCCGCCCTTGGGGCGGCCCGGCGGGCGGCCTGAGCGATCCGCAGGATGTTCGACTTCAGCATTCTTTTCCCGTCGGTCCTCAACGGCCTGACGACCGGCGCGGTCTATGCATTGATCGCGCTGGGGCTCACGCTGATCTACGGCGTCCTGCACATCATCAACTTCGCGCACGGCGCCAGCCTGATGCTGGCGCTGTACGCGGTGTATTTCCTGAAGGAACGCTGGGGCATCGACCCGTACCTGGCGCTGCCGATCGTGATCCCTGGCATGTTCGTGCTGGGCTACGGCTTGCAGCGCATCGTCATCAACCGTGCGGGCCACGGCAAGGACGAGAACATCCTGCTTGCGACGCTCGGCATCGCGATCGTGATGGAGAACCTCGCGCTTCTGTTCTTCAAGTCGGACACGCGCAGCATCGACACGGCCTATTCGCTGAGCACGGTCGCCATCGGCCCCGCGATGATCGCAGTGCCCAAGCTGGTGGCCTTCGCGGGTGCGCTGGTGGTGTCCGCGGCGCTGTTCTGGATCATGGGCCGCACCGACCTCGGCCGCGCCATCCGCGCGGTGGCCAAGGAGAAGGAGGGGGCCAAGCTCATGGGCATCGATGTCGACCACGTCTACGCGATGAGCTTCGGCATCGGCCTGGCCTGCCTCGGTGCGGCGGCGTGCTTTCTGCTGCCGGCGTACTACGTGAACCCGCAGGTGGGTGGCGGCTTCGTGCTGGTGGCCTTCACCATCGTGGTGCTGGGTGGCATGGGCAGCTTCGTGGGCGCGCTGATCGGGGGGTTCCTGGTGGGCGTGGTCGAGTCGCTCGGCGGGCTTTATCTGGGCGAGTCGCTGGGGCAGATCGGCATCTTCGCGATCTTCATCGGCGTCGTGCTGTTCCGGCCTGAAGGCATGTTCGGAGCCAAAGCATGAGCGACGTTGTCGGCATTTCAAGCAGTGGCCTGCGGCACCTGGGCGGCATCGCAGTCTTCACGGTGCTTGTGGCATGCCTGCCGCTCGTGACTTCGTCGGGCGTGGCGCTCAACTTCGTGATGATGGCCTTGTACGCGACGCTGATCGCGCAGGCCTGGAACATCCTCGGCGGTTTCGGTGGCCAGTTCTCCTTCGGGCATGCGCTCTTCTTCGGAACGGGCGCGTACATCCAGGCCATCGCGCAACTGCAGGGCAGCATCAATGCATGGGCGGCATTGCCGATGGCAGTAGCGGGGAGTGCGGTGGTCGGGCTGTTCGTGGGCGCGCTCACCTTTCGCTATGGGCTCAAGGGCTCGTATTTCGCGCTCGTGACGCTGGCCTTTGCAGAGGTGTTCCGCATCGTCGCGCTGTCGGTGCCTTTCACCGGCGGCGGCGTCGGGCTGATGGTGCCGTTGCGCGAATCCGCCGGCAACCTGCAGTTTCCTTCGCGCGCCGGTTACCTGTGGGTCGTGCTGGCCTTTGTCACGGCCGCCTTGCTCGTGACGTGGTGGCTGCGCAATGGCCGCTTCGGCGCGTACCTGCAGGCGGTGCGCGACAACGAGGATGCGGCACGCGCCGTCGGCGTGAACCCGTTTCGCGTCAAGCTTGCGGCGATCGGCATTTCGGGCGCCTTCATGGGCTCGGCCGGCGCGTTCTACGTGCAGGTGTTCCAGTACATCGATCCGGGCATCGCCTATGGCGCGGGCACCTCCGTCGAGGCGCTGGTGGCGGCCATCGTCGGCGGCATGGGCACGCTGTGGGGGCCGCTGCTGGGCGCGACAGTGCTGCACGTGCTGTCCGATCTCACGCGCAACCTGTTCGGCGAACTGCCGGGCATCAACATGGTGATCTACGGGGTGGTGCTGGTGCTGATCGTGATCTTCCTGCCGCGCGGGATCGCGGGAATCGGCCTGTCGGTCCGCCAGCTCTGGGCGGGGAAGGGAAGCCGCCATGGCTGAGCCACTCCTTGCGCTGAACGGCATCTCGCGCTCCTTCGGCGGACTGAAGGCGGTGCAGAACGTGAGCCTTGCCGTCAGCGAAGGCAGCCTGAGCGCGCTGATCGGCCCCAATGGTGCAGGCAAGACAACGCTGTTCGCGCTGATGTCCGGCTTTCTCAAACCCGACACCGGCATCGTGCGCTTCGCCGGGCAGGACATCACCGGCCGGGAACCGCATCGCAACGCGCTGCTGGGCATGACGCGCACCTTCCAGATCGTCAAGCCCTTCGCCGCACAGACGGTGCGCGAGAACATCGCGGTCGGCGCGCATCTGCATGTGCGGGGCCGCGGCGCCGCGTTGCAGCGCGCGGAAGAAGTCGCGGCACGGGTCGGCCTCGCGGCCCAACTCGACAAGCCGGCATCCGACCTCACCGTGGCCGGCCGCAAGCGGCTGGAATTGGCCCGTGCGCTCGCGACGCAGCCGCGCCTCCTCTTGCTCGACGAGGTGCTCGCCGGTCTCAATCCGCAGGAGATCGCCGAGATGATGCCGGTGGTGCGCGGCATCGCCGACGGCGGCGTGACCGTGCTGATGATCGAGCATGTGATGCAGGCCGTGATGAACCTGGCCGAGCACGTCTGGGTGCTGGCGCAGGGACAACTCATCGCCGAGGGCAATCCGGCGCAGGTCACCTCGAACGACAAGGTGGTCGAGGCCTATCTCGGCCACGGCACGGCCGCGCGGCTGCGCAAGGCGGCTGGCAGCGCGAGCCAGGGAGTTCCCGCATGACCTCGTTGCTCGATATTCGCGCGCTGCGCGGCGGCTACGGCCGTGTCGAGGTGCTGCGCGGCGTCGACCTGCAGGTGAACGCGGGCGAGATGGTCGCGCTGCTCGGCAGCAACGGTGCAGGCAAGTCGACCCTGAACAAGATGGTCTGCGGCTTGTGCCCCGCCTGGAGCGGCACGGTGCGCTTCGACGGGCACGACCTGAGCGGCGCGCACTACCGCGACGTCGTCAAGGCCGGCCTGATCCAGGTGCCCGAAGGCCGCAAGGTGTTCCCGAACCTCAGCGTGCTGGAGAACCTCGAACTTGGCTCCTTCACGCGTGCCCGGGAGCGCCGCGCGGCCAATCTCGACAAGGTGTTCGGCATCTTCCCGCGGCTGAAGGAGCGCTTCCGCCAGCACGCCGGCACCATGAGCGGCGGCGAGCAGCAGATGCTTGCCATCGGCCGCGGCCTGATGGCCGAGCCCGTGCTGCTGATCCTCGACGAGCCTTCGCTGGGCCTGTCGCCGCTGCTGGTCGAGGAGATGTTCACGCTGATCCGCCAATTGCGCGACGGCGGCCTCGCCGTGCTGCTGGTGGAGCAAAACGTCGGCCAGTCGCTGGAGATCGCCGATCGGGCCTACGTCCTCGAGAACGGCAGCGTGCGCTTCTCGGGCCTGCCGCAGGACCTGCTGGGCAGCGACGAACTGCGCCGTGCCTACCTGGGGCTCTGAGCCGCAACCCATAGACCACGCACAAGGAGACAGGGACATCGTGAAACGCAGAGACATCCTCATTTCATCCATTGCCGCCGCGCTCGGCAGCGCGGCCCATGCGCAGATGGGCAACGCGCCCGTGCGCATCCTGGTCGGCGCACCGGCGGGCGGCTCCACCGACACGCTGGCGCGCACGCTCGCGGCCAGCATGGGGCCGGCCCTCGGCAGGACGGTCATCGTCGAGAACCGTCCCGGCGCGGGCGGCAACATTGCCGCCGACGCGGTCGCCAAGGCCGCGCCCGATGGCAATACGCTGCTGATGAGCTTCACCAGCCACGCCATCAATGCGACGCTCTACCCGTCGCTGCCCTTCGATCCGGTCAAGGACTTCACTGCACTGACCGCGGTGGCGACATCGCCGTCGATCCTCGTCGCGCATCCGTCCCTGCCGGCCAGCAACTTGCGCGAACTGATCGCGCTCGCCAAGGCCAGGCCGGGAGAACTCAACTTCGCGATCGGGTCCGTGGGCTCGTCGCTGCACATGGCGGGCGAAGCGTTCAAGATGCAGTCGGGGGTCAACATCGTGAACATTCCCTATCGCGGCACCGCCCCGGCGGTGCAGGACGTGCTCGCAGGGCAGGTGCAGCTCATGTTCGCTGCCGTCGGCAACGTGCAGGCCCATATCCAGGCCGGCAAGTTGAAGGCGCTGGGCGTGACGACGGCCAAGCGCCTGCCCGCGTTCCCGGACGTGCAGGCCATCGCGGAGGTGTTGCCGGGCTACGAGTCGAGCGCGTGGTTCGGCCTGTTCGGTCCGGCCCGCATGTCGCCGGAGCTGACGCGCCAGATCAGCGATGCGGCGCGCCAGGCGATCAAGCAGCCAGAGATGCAGCGGCGGCTGGAAACCGAGGGCGCCATCCCGGTCGGCAATTCACCGAAGGAGTTCTCGGCCTTCGTGCAGGGCGAGATCAAGCGCTGGGCGCAGGTCGTGAAGTTCTCGGGAGCCAAGCCGGAATGACCGCGATGGCCCCCGTCCGCACCTCGGCCCAGACGCTGGCGCAGAAGCTGATCGCACGTGCGAGCGGGCGCGACAGCGTGTCGGTGGGGGAGATCGTGACCTGCGAGGTCGACATGGCGATGTTCCATGACTCGTCGGGTCCGCGGCGCCTGAAGCCGATGCTGGAGGAACTGGGCGCGCAGATCTGGGACCGCTCTCGCGTGGTACTCGTGATGGACCACTACGTGCCCGAGCGCGACGACGACTCTCGCCGCATCGTTCGCATCGCCCGCGACTGGGCGCGCGACCAGCAATTGCCGCACGTCTACGACAGCCAGGGCATTTGCCACGTGGTGGTGCCGCAGCACGGCCATATCCGGCCGGGCATGCTGTGCGTGGGCGGTGATTCGCATTCGCCGACCGGCGGCGCTTTCGGCGCCTACATGTTCGGCATCGGCAGCACCGAGATGCTGGGCGTGATGGTCACCGGCGAGATCTGGCTGCGCGTGCCCGAGACGATCCGGATGTGGTGGGACGGCGCGCTGCCCGCCGGCGTGACTGCCAAGGACATGATGCTGCACATGATCGGCCGCTTCGGCATGAACGGCGGTCGCTACCAGGCGGTGGAGTTCTGCGGTCCGGGCGTGATGGCGCTGTCGATGCAGGAGCGCATGACGCTGTCGAACATGAGCGCCGAACTGGGCGCGCAGGCCGGGCTGATCGCACCCGACGCCACCACGTCCGCGTTCCTGGCGGAAGCCGGCGTCCCCCAGGTCGACACGGCGCCCTGGTTCACCGATGGCGATGCCGACTTCACGCATCACCTTTTCGATGCGGCCACGCTGGAGCCCCACGTCGCCGCACCGCACAGCCCGGCCAACGCGCATGGCGTGAGCCGCTACCTCGGCACGCGGGTCGACGTCGCCTACATCGGCGCGTGCACCGGCGCCAAGCTCGAGGACCTGCGCGCCGCGGCCCAGGTGTTGCGCGGCCACAAGGTCGCCACTGGCGTGCGGCTGATCGTCGCACCGGCCAGCCTGCGCGACCAGGAGCAGGCGCGCGAGGAGGGCGTGCTCCAGGCGCTGATGGAGGCCGGGGCCGAGCTCTTTCCGACGGCGTGCGGCGCCTGCTCGGGATATGGCGACCCGATGGGCGACGACATCACCGTCATTTCGACGACCGCACGCAACTTCAAGGGCCGCATGGGCTCGGCGACGGCGCAGGTGTATCTGGGATCGCCCTACACGGTCGCCGCGGCGGCATTGCGTGGCCGCGTGACCGACCCGCGCGAGGTGCTCGCATGACGCCCACGACCACGCACCGCGTCTGGCGCCTCGGCCCGGACATCGATACCGACGCGCTGGCGCCCGGCCATGCCATGAAGCACGGCATCGATCGCATCGCGCAGCACTGCCTCGAAGCGGTCCGACCCGAATTCGCGCGCGAGGTGCGTCCGGGCGATGTGATCGTGGCCGGGCCGAACTTCGGCATCGGTTCCTCGCGCGAGCAGGCGGCGGCTGTGCTGGTGAAGCTGGGCGTCGCCGCCGTCATCGCGCCGGCCTTTGGCGGGCTGTACTTCCGCAATGCGTTCAATCTGGGCCTGCTGCTATTGACTTGCCCGGAAGCCGAAACGCTCCGCGAAGGCGACCGCATCGCCATCGATCGAGCCTCGCCCGCGGTGATCGCGCCCGATGGCACGCGCCTGGCTTGCGAGCCGGTGCCCGCCTTTCTCATGGACATGGTCCGCGCCGGCGGATTGATGAATCAGTTACGCCAGCGTGCTGGCAAGGAAGCCATCGATGTCTGACCCTTCTCCCGTCACCGCGCTCGACCCCGTGACGCTGGCCGTGCTGCGCGGCCGCCTCGAACAGGTGGCCGACGAGATGGACGCGACGCTCTACCGCAGCGCGTTCAATCCCATCATTGCCGAGGCGCACGATGCCTGCCACGGCCTCTACGACGCCGCGAGCGGCGACACGCTGGTGCAGGGCAAGTCCGGCCTGCCGGTGTTCGTCGGCGCGATGGCCTTTGCGGTGCGCGCGACCGCGAAGGCCGCCGAGCCGCGCGGCGGCATGCGCGACGGCGACATCTGGATCAGCAACGACGCCTACGACGGTGGTACGCACGCCAACGACTTCAAGCTGGTGCGGCCCTTCTTCCGCAACGGCAAGCTCTACTGCCACATGGCGTCGGCTGCGCACTGGCACGACGTCGGCGGTGCGGTGCCCGGCAACTACAACCCCGCCGCCACCGAATGCTGGCAGGAGGCCGTACAGATTCCGCCGGTGCGTATCGTGCGCGACGGCGTGCTCGACGCCGACGTGCTCGCGATCCTGCAGGCCAACACGCGACTGCCGGACAGCCTCTGGGGCGATCTCAACGGCCAGTTGGCCGCGCTCGAACTCGGCGCCCGCCGCTTGCACGGCTTGCTCGACGAATACGGCGACGACCTGGTGCTGCAGGCGCTGGGCGAACTGCGCAGCCGGGCGCTGCGGCTGATGCGATCGCACATCGCGTCCCTGCCGGATGGGCGCTACAGTTTCGAGGATGTGCTCGACAACGACGGCATCACCAACGAGCCGTTGACCATCGCGCTCGACATGACCGTCGAGGGCGACCGCTTGCTGCTGGATTTCTCGCGCACCTCGCCGCAGTGCGCGGGCCCTGTGAACATCTCGCGCGCCACGGCCGTCGCCGCCTGCTACGTCGCGCTCAAGCACCTGTTCCCCGATGTGCCCGCCAATGCCGGCGTACTCGACGCGGTCGACTTCGAGATCCCCGACCGGCTCGTGATCAGCGCCGAACGCCCGCGCCCCGTCGGCGGCTACACCGAGACCATCCTGCGCATGATCGACGTGATCTTCAGCGCTGCTGCCAAGGCCGACCCGACGCGTGCGGTCGCTCAGGCCTACGGCACCATCAATGCGCTGTCGATCGCGGGCCACCGCAGCGACAAGGGTCGCGAGGGCCAGCGGTGGGTGATGTTCAGCTTCTTCGGCGGCGGCCATGGCGGCCATTCGGGCGGGGACGGGCTCTCGCATGGCAATGCACCGATCTCCACCGCCACGATTCCGCCGCTCGAAATCCTCGAGGCCGCATACCCGGTGCGCTTCACCGAATGGTCGCTGCGCGCCGACTCGGGCGGCGACGGGCAGTTTCGTGGCGGCCTCGGCGCGGTCTATGAAATCGAATTGCTGGAGAAGGATGCTGAAGTGTTCGTCTTCGGCGAGCGCGGCACCTCGCCGCCCAAGGGCATTGCCGGTGGCGGGCCGGGCGCTGTCAACGTCTTCCGCTACGAGAACGAAGGCGCCTGGCATATGCCGCCCATGGTCTCGAAGATGCGCGGCATCCACCTTGCGCGCGGCGAACGTGTGCGTCTCGAAACCCCCGGCGGAGGCGGCTGGGGCAGCGCCGCCGAGCGCCAGCCGCAACAGCGGGAGCAGGACCGTGCCATGGGCTACGTGACGGCCGGCATCGACCCAAAGAAGAAAGCGTCCGCATGACATCCATCGGCAAATCCCTGGTCGTTGGCGTCGACGTCGGCGGCACCTTCACCGACCTCTTCGTGCTCGACGAGGCGAGCGGTACAGCGCGCATCGTCAAGGTCCCTTCCACGCGCGGCGAGGAAGCGCGCGGCTTCATGAACGGTGTGGCGCGCGTGGCGGACTCGGCTGCGGCGATCGCGACCATCGTGCACGGCACCACGGTCGGCACCAACGCGCTGCTGGAGCGCAAGGTGGCGCGCACCGGCATCATCACCACGCGCGGTTTCCGCGACGTGCTGGAGATGCGCCGCCGCGACCGCCCGCAGACCTGGGGCCTGCGCGGCAGCTTCGTTCCGGTCGTGCCGCGCGATCTGCGCCGCGAGGTGGACGAGCGCGTGCTGGCCGATGGCACGCTGCACACGCCGGTGGATCTCGACCAGGTGCGCGCCGAAACGCGCGCTCTGCTGGCCGAGGGCTGCGAGGCGGTGTGTGTGTTCTTCATCAACACCTACGCCAATGACGAGAACGAGCGGCTCGCCGTCGCCGCCGTGCGCGAGATCTGGCCCAACCCGCACGTCACCTCCGCGAGCGAGGTGCTGCCCGAGATCCGCGAGTTCGAGCGCTGCTCGACGGCCACGCTCAACGCGGCGCTCCAGCCGGTGGTGGGCGGCTATCTTCATCGCCTGGAATCGGATCTGCGCGGGCAGGGCTTCGCTGGCGAACTGCTGGTGGTGCAGAGCAACGGCGGCGTGATATCGCGCCAGACCGCCAGCGACCTGCCGGTGCGCACGGCGCTCTCCGGTCCGGCGGCGGGCGTGATCGCGTGCGCTGCCATTGCGCGCGCGGCGGGCTTTCCCAACGCGATCACGGGCGACATGGGCGGCACCTCCTTCGACGTGTCGCTGGTCGCGAACGGCGAGGCCGCGCTGGCCGCGCAGACCTCGATCGAGTTCGGCATGGTGATCCGCTCGCCGATGATCCAGATCGAGACCATCGGCGCCGGCGGTGGCTCGATTGCCTCGGTGGATGCGAGCGGCATGCTGCAGGTCGGGCCCGAATCGGCCGGCAGCGTGCCGGGGCCAGCCTGTTACGGGCACGGCAACATGCGGCCCACGGTCACGGATGCGAACGTGCTGCTCGGTCGCATCGCCGCCGACCGACCCCTGGGCGGTGGGCTGCTGGCAGCGCTGGATGCCGAGAAATCGCGCCAGGCCATCGAGGAACACGTAGCGCGGCCGCTCGGCCTGGACGTGCATGCCGCCGCGGAGGCCATCCTGACGGTGGCCAACGCACGCATGGCGGGTGCCATCCGCCTCGTGTCGATCGAACGCGGCCACGATCCGCGCCGCTTCGCCTACATGCCCTTCGGCGGCGGCGGGGCGCTACATGTCTGCGCGATGATGCGGGAGGTCGGCGTGGCCACGGGCATCGTCCCGCGCTATCCGGGCGTGACTTCGGCGCTGGGCTGCGTGATCGCCGACATGCGCCACGACGCGGTGCAGACCATCAACCGGCCGCTGGCCGATCTCGACGTGCGCGACCTGCAACGGCGCATCGACGACCTCGCCGCGAGTTGCCAGCAGCGCCTGGATTCGTCGGGCGTGCGCTTCGACGAGGTGCGGGAAGTCGTCGCGCTCGACATGCTCTATGCGGGCCAGACACACACCTTGCCCGTGTTGCTGCCCGATGCGCGCAACGCCCCGCTGACCGGCGGTTCCATCCGCGGCGCGTTCGAGGCCAGCTACACGGCCGCTTTCGGAAGGGTGCTCGACGGCATCCCCATCCGCGTGATGAACCTGCGCTATGCGCGCATCGGCGTGCGGCCGAAGTTCGACCTGGCCGTGCTTGCGCCGGCAGGCGCCGGCAGCATCGAGCCGCTCGGCACGCAGCGCGTGTTTCACGATGGGCTGTGGCACGAAGCAGTGCGCTACGCGCGTCTCGATCTTCCCGTGGCGGCGCGTATCGACGGTCCCGCAATCCTCGAACAGGCCGATACCACCGTGTGGCTGGAGCCCGGCTTTCGCGCCGAAGTCGATGGCCACGGCAACTTTCTTGTGAGGCTGTCATGAGCGACAACGCACAGACTGCGGGCCCCAGGACGGCGCTGGTCATCATCGACCTGCAGAACGACTTTCTCCATCCCGACGGCGCCTATGCTCGCGGTGGCGATAGCAACCCGCCCGCGCTTCTGTTGCCGCCCCGCGTCGCCACGGTGGCGCGGGCACTGAAGCGCGCCGGCGGCATGGTCGTCGCCAGCCAGTTCACGCTATGGCCGGACGCGGCGGGCGAGCCGATGGTCTCGCCGCATCTCAAGGCGCTGCGGCCGTACCTGGCAAAGGGCGACTTTGCGCCCGGCAGCTGGGGGCAGGCGAACGTCGATGAACTGGCGGGCCTGACCGACATAACGGTCAGCAAGGTTGCGTATTCGGCCTTCTTCAACACGCAGCTGGACTGGGTGCTGCGGCGCGCCGGCATCGACACGGTGGCCGTGTGCGGCATCGTCACCAACGGCGGCGTCGCGAGCACCGTGCGCGATGCGCACATGCGCGACTACCGCACGCTGGTGCTGGCCGACGGCTGTGCCGCCTTCGGCGAGGAGCGGCATCGAACCTCGCTGGCCGACATGCGCAACGTGGCCGAGGTCACGGATTGCGCGGCATTCATCGAGACGCTGGCATGACGAAAACCATGGCCCTCAAGGCGAATGGACTGCAGCGCGGCATTCGTCGTGCATCGCACGTCGACGCCGAAGTGCACGTTGGAGTCGCGATCGTTGGCGGCGGCGCGTGCGGACTCACGGCCGCATTGATGCTGAACGACGCCGGCGTCGAGTGCGTGGTGCTCGAGCGCGATGCCGTGCCGAGCGGCTCGACCGCGCTGTCCTCGGGCTTCATTCCCGCGCCGGGAACGCGCGCGCAGCATGCCCATGGCGTGACCGACGACAGTCCGGCGCGCTTCGCGGCCGACATCCAGACCAAGGCGCACGGGCGGGCGCCGCCGGCATTGGCAGCGGCGTATGCCGCATCGATCGGTCCCGCCCTCGATGCGCTGCAGGCGCGGCACGGGCTGGAATGGATTCTTCTCGACGGCTTTCTCTACCCTGGTCACAGCGTTCATCGCATGCACACGCTGGCGCCGAAGACAGGTGCCGCGCTGATGGCAAGCCTTCAGGCGGCCGTGGAGGCCGCCGGCATCCCGGTGCTGACCCAGGCGGTGGTCGACACGCTGGTGCTCGACAACGAAGACCGCGTGATCGGCATCGACTACCAGCGACCGGACGGTCACCGGGAGACGCTGGAGTGCGATGCGCTGCTGCTGGCCTGCAACGGCTTCGGCGGCAACGCCGCGATGGTGCGAGCGCTGTTGCCCGACATGGCGCACGCCGCCTTCGGCGGCCACGTCGGCAACGACGGCAGCGCCATCTTGTGGGGCGAGGCGCTGGGCGCGCGCCTGCGCGACCTGGGCGGCTATCAGGGGCACGGCTCGTGGGTGACGCCGCAGGGGGCGTTGATGTCCTGGGCCGTGATGATGGAAGGCGGCGTGCAGATCAACCGCGATGGGCGGCGCTTTCACGATGAGACCCAGGGCTATTCCGAAGCGGCAGTGCAAGTGCTGGCGCAACCCGGCGGCATCGCGTGGAACGTGTTCGATGCGCCGCTGCTCGCGCTCGCCCGCGGCTTTCCTGATTTCTGCGAGGCGGAGGCGGCCGGCGCGCTTCGGCGGTGCGAAACGGTGCCTGAACTCGCCGCGTGCATCGGTTGCGAGGAGGTCGAGTTGCGCCGAACGCTCGACGGGTTGCGCGACCGTGCTCCGCAGCCGGACGGCCGCGCGTTCGCTCGTGGACTGGACGCACCGTACTTCGCCGTCAAAGTCACAGGCGCGCTGTTCCATACGCAGGGCGGGCTCGACACGACCTCCGACATGCGCGTCTTGCGCGAGGACGGCAAACCCTTCGCCAACCTGCTCGCAGCCGGTGGAGCGGCGGGCGGCGTCTCGGGCGATGCCGTGTGGGGCTACCTCTCAGGCAACGGCCTTTTGAGCGCGGTGGCCGGCGGCTACATCGCGGCGCGCACGGCGGCCGCACTGATCCATCCGATGAAAGCACCGCATGCCAAATGAGACCTTCAAGACGCGCCTGTCGTCGACCAACATCGTGCTGGCGCCGGGCGTATACGACGCGCTGAGTGCGCTGGTGGCGGAACAGGCCGGGTTCGAGGCGTTGTATCTCTCGGGCGCGTCGATCGCGTACACGCGACTGGGCCGGTCGGACATCGGCCTCACCACCTTCACCGAAGTGGCCGACACCCTCGCGCGCATCACCGAACGCGTGAGCCTGCCGGTGATCGTCGACGCCGATACCGGCTTCGGCAACGCGCTGAACACCCAGCGCACGGTGCGCGGCTTCGAGCGCGCGGGCGCGGCCATGGTGCAGATCGAGGACCAGACCTTTCCCAAGCGCTGTGGCCATCTCGACGGCAAGGCAGTGGTGCCTGAGCGCGAGATGGTCGGCAAGCTCAAGGCCGCGCTGGACGCGCGCGTGTCGAGCCAGACATTGATCCTCGCGCGCACCGACGCCGTCGCGGTCGAAGGGCTGGATGCCGCGTTGGACCGTGCCGAGGCCTACCTGAACTGTGGCGTGGACGCGCTCTTCATCGAAGCCCTGCGTTCGCCCGAGCAGATGGATGCGGCGTGCCGCCGCTTCGCACACCGCGTACCGTTGCTGGCCAACATGGTCGAAGGCGGCAAGACGCCGATCCAGGATGCGGATGCCCTGCAAGGCCACGGGTTTCGCATCGCCATCTTCCCCGGCGGCACGGCGCGCGCAGTGGTGCACACGCTCAAGGGCTACTACGACAGTCTGCACCGACACCGCACCACGCAACCGTGGCGCTCGCAGATGCTCGACTTCGACGCGCTGAATGAAGTCATCGGCACGCCGGAGCTGATGCGGACGGGCCGGAAGTACGAGTAGGACGAACCGGATCGAGGGCCGGTCAACCCCGTCCCAGCAGTCGCCTCAGCCTGGTCTTCAGGGGGTTGCTGCCGAAGATCAGCCGCGAATACGAGACGAACCAAGCGCGCGGAAGGACCACGCTGCCGTAGTAGTAGACGCGGTGTTGCCGTGGCGCATTGCGGGTGTCCGGGTGCTTCAGGACCTTCATCAGCAACTGGAGATCCTTTCCCGCCCCCGACAGCCAGCGTTCGAGAAAAGTCAGCCAGAGATAGCCGCCCTGGTCGTCGAGCGGCCGCCACAGCGACGCCGCACCGGGGCTGATCTTCTCGAGCTCCGCGCGCAGCCACCGATCGAAGCGGCCGGCCCGGCTTCGCGTGGCCTTGATCTGATCGAGCGACACCATGGCATCCGCTGTGGCCGAGCCGCCGTGCACGCGGTAGCGCGTCAGCGGTTCGGGGATCCACGCAGCTGCGCTGAGGAAGGTCGCGGCGGTGCAGAGCTGCAAGTCCTGGTACATCATCCTGTCGCTGTCCAGGGGACCGATGGCGTCCAGCACTTCCCTGCGGAATGCCAGCGCGGAAGTCAGCGACAGCACCGGACTCGACGCCGCATTCAGCGCCTCGGTCGCAAGCCAGCCTTCGGGACCCTTGCCACCGGGATAGTAGGGCGCCAGTCCCAGATTGGGGTGCGTGTCCGAGAACCGCATCATCAGATGGTGAACCCAGCCCGGGTGATGCCCATCCAAGGGCCTGCGGAGTGCGGCCAGCACCATTTCGATGCGCTGGGGCGCCATGACGTCGTCCGCGTCGAGCAGGACCACCACGTCGCCGGAGCATGCAGCCAGGGCGGTATTCGTGGCTGCGCAGATACCGCTGTTGGGCTGATGGATCGCCCGAATGGTCGGAAAGCGAGATGCGTAGTCCCCGAGCACGTCGGCCGAGTCGTCCGTCGAGCCGTCGTTCACGACGACGATCTCGTCGGCGCAGACTGTCTGCGCGAGGCAACTGTCCAGGCATTCGCCAAGAAAGCGGCCGTAGTTGAAGCAGATGATGGCCACGCTCACCCTCGGCTTCCTTGGAAGCTCGGTCATCGTCGAGGGCTCGATCGCAATCTGGGTGGGCGCGCGGTGTGCCATCTATGCAGCCTTCAACCTTCAAGTGACGGATTCGGTGACCCCTGGTACGCAAGCGCGCCGACGTGACCCGCCAGATCCAACAATCATTCTGGCAATGCGCTTTCGTTGACCGCCGTCGTCGAGCCACGACCAATCTCGTCAGAAATGGCCGACGGCAACGTGAAGAAGCTTACGAATGACTTGCTGACTTGAGGCCGACCGGCCGCGCGACCGCCTACAGTCGGGGGCATGTCTTTTTATCGACAGCCATCCGGTTCGCACTTTTTCCGCCGCCTCGCACTCGGCCTCGCTTGCTGCGCATGGACCATCGCGCTTGTCGGTTGCGCCACCAAGCCAGCTCCGGCGTCGTCCACCTCCTCCAAGGCGTCGTCGCCGACTCCATCGAAGATGGACTCGCCGGCTGAACCGAAGATGAACACCAAGCCTTCGACATCGAAAAAAGCCGCGAAGAGCGCCTCCCGTGCCAAGCCCGCAGACCCCCAGCCGGCAGCGGTGGCAAAGGCGGACCGGAACTTCCTGCGGCCCGTGAGCGGCGCGGTCGTTGCGCGCTTCGACGGACGCGGCAACAAGGGCGTGGACTTCGCAGGATCGAAGGGCGATCCCGTACACGCTGCCCGGGACGGCAAGGTTGTCTACTCGGCCGTCGGGCCTCGCGGCTATGGACAACTGATCATGATCAAGCACGACGCGGCCTATGTCACCGCCTACGCACACAACAGCCAACTGCTGGTGAAGGAAGGGCAGTCCGTCAAGCGAGGCCAGATGATTGCCCGCATGGGCGACACGGAGGCCAGCCGCGTCAAGCTGCATTTCGAGTTGCGAAAGAATGGCAACGCAGTCGATCCGGTGCTCTACCTTGAATTAGCCGACGCCTCGGCGGCGAGCCCGGAGCGGGATCAACGCAACGAGCAGTGAGGGCGCTTTCGCTTCAGCGAAGGAGTTCGCGCAGGACCATGTAGACGCCCAGCAGCGCCAGGCCGGAAAAGAAACAGCGCTTGAAGACGGGCACCGGAAGCCGCAAGCGCACCCACTGGCCGAGCGCCATGCCCGCGATCGCGGGGACCAGCATGACGAGCGAAGCGCCGAGCAGGGGTGTCGAGTAACTGTCCTGTCCGGCCAGGGCGATGCCCAAGGCGACGGTAGAGGTGGTGAATGAAAGTCCCATCGCCTGGATCAGTTCATCGCGCGACAGCGCCAGCGACTGCAGGTACACGACCGCGGGCAGCACGAAGACGCCGGTCACCGCGGTGATGACACCGGTCAGGATCCCTGCGAGCGGGCCGAGCCACCGTTCATGTTGCGTCGGGAGCGTCAGGGGCCGCGCCAGCAGCCCCCAGGCCGCATAGCAGATCAGGGAAGCGCCCAACGCGACCGTCGCGCCGGCGCCTGCGGGCGCGCCAAAGCACCATGCCCCCATGAGCGTGCCGGCGACGATGCCGGCTTGCATGCCGCCGAGGCGGCGCGTGATTCGCCGCAGCGTGGCCCAGGGCTGCAATTGCCAGACGTTCGTCACGAGGGAAGGCACGATCAGCAGTGCCGCCGCAGCGGCAGGCGGCATCCACACGGCCAGCAGCGCCATCGAGAGCGTGGGAAGCCCCAGGCCGATGACACCCTTGACGGTGCCCGCGAGCGTGAACACTGCGGCGACCAAGGCCCAGACTGCCATGCCTTGGTCGGAGAAAGCGATGAGATCCGTATTCGACATGCGACAGTTTCGCGAAAACCCCCGCTTCCGAGAATGCGGAACTCACGCACCTTGCCTCAGCCCCAGCCTGAGGATGGCGTGCTACCTTCGTCGCCATGCGATTCGACCTCACCGACCTGCGGCTGTTCGTGAACATCGTCGATGCCGGCACCATCACCGGCGGCGCCGCGCAGACGCACATGACCCTGGCATCGGCCAGCCAGCGCGTGCTCGGCATGGAGAGTGACCTCGGCACGCCGCTGTTGCTGCGCTCCAGGCAGGGCGTGCAGCCGACCGAGGCCGGGCACACGCTGGTCCACCACGCGCGGCTCGTGCTGCAGCAGATGGAGCGCTTGCGTGGTGAACTGGGCGAGTACGGTGGCGGCCTGCAGGGCCACGTCCGGCTTCTGTGCAACACCTCGGCGATGACGGAACATCTGCCCGAGGCGCTCGGTGCTTTTCTTGCACAGCATCCGCGCGTGTCGGTGGACTTGGAGGAGCAGGGCAGCACGGACATCGTCGATGCGGTCCGCGCGGGGCTGTGCGACATCGGCATCGTTTCGGATGCGGTCGACGTCGAGGGCCTTCAGAGCTTTGTCTTTCGTCGCGACGATCTGGTGTTCATCGTGCCGCGCGGCCATGCGCTGGCACGCAGGCGAAGGGTCGCACTGGCGGAAGTGGTCGATTGCCGGTTCGTCGGGCTGGCGGAGGGAAGCCCGCTGCAGGAGCATGTCGCGCTCCATGCGAGGCGGCTGGGAAAGAGGCTCAACTATCGTGTGCGCGTGCGCAGCTTCGAAGCCGTGTGTCGCATGGTCGAGCAGGGCATCGGTGTCGGCATCGTGCCGCAGGCGGCGGCAGACCGGTCGCCTTCCTTGATGCACCTCCGCCGCATTCCCATCGCGGAGGCGTGGGCCGCACGCTACCTGCTGGCGTGTGTGCGGGAAGTCGAAGCGCTGCCGTTGAATGCACGCCGCATGCTGGGGCAACTTCTCTCGAAGGCGCCTGTCAGTACGCGACCGTGATGATGTGCGCCTGGATTTTTCCGTCGACCGGTCCGGCGCCGAAACGATCGGCGATGGCCGCTGCGCATGCCGATGTGGCGGTGGCGAGATCCGTGCCGGCGCGAGCCTTGATCTCGTTGCGCAGGGGTGTTCCCTGGCAATAGGCGATGGCGACGTCCTGCGCCGACGGTGCGCGGCTTCGCGCCGCTCTCGTCTCGAAGCCGGGCAGGGCGCCGAACCCTGCGCCCGCGAGGTCGCGCGAGATCACGATCCGGTCGAAATAGCCGTGGGGCGTGCGCGCCATGAAAAGAGGCGGGTCGTCGGGAAACAGCGTCGCGAGCGCCTGCGTGACTACATCGGCAAACTGGTTCTCCTCGATGCAATCCCAGACGTTGAACAACAGCGTGCCGCCGGGCCGAAGCACGCGACGGGCCTCCGAAAAGGCACGCACCTTGTCGGGGAAGAACATCACGCCGAACTGGCAGACCACGAGGTCGAAGCTCGCGTCCGCAAAGGGCAATTGCAAGGCGTCGGCCTGCTGCCAGCTCACCGGGCGCTGTGTACCAACGGCTGCGGCGCGATCGAGCATGGGCTGGTTCAGGTCAGTCGCCACCAGTTCCACTTGGGCGGGCAAGGCACTGGCCAGCGCGCGCGTGACCACGCCGGTGCCGGCCGCTGTCTCCAGCACGCGTGAGGGTTCGAGCGCAACCGCGCGTTTCGCGAGATCCTCGGCATAGGGCTCGAAGATCAGCGGAACGAGGCAGGTGTCATAGAGCTCGGGGATCGAGCCGGCAAAGAGGGTGTCCGAAGCAGGTTCGTCCATGAGTCCACATCCTTTCCCATCAGGCGCTCGCTGAATCCAGCATCTTAATTTTCGTTTCCCGGAAAGCCAATTCAGCGTGGGAAAAGCGCCTACAGCGCCTGACGGACAGTGCCCACCGTGCGGTGAAGGCCCGCTGCTAGGCTCGGTGGCATGAGCAGATCCATCATTGCTTTCATTGGCGCGGCCGCGTGCTGCATCGGCGTTTGCGCGGAGGAGTTGAAGCTGCCCATCGACAGCGACGACAAGGGAACGGTCTACATCAATCCCAACCTGTCACCGACCGAGGGCGCGGTCAACACCAAGGGCGCCACCGTTGGCATGGAGCGGCCCGACGGGGGTGGGGTGTCCGGCGGCGTGGACACATCCAAGGAGCGCCCCACGTATTCGCTGGGCGCCAGCACGGGCGGCAAGCGCTCCTACTCCGCGGGCGCCTTCTCGGACGGAAAGAACAATGCGGGCGTCAAGGCCGGCGTGACGATCAAGTACTGAGCAGCACCTCCTACTTTCCAAAGGTCGATGCGGGCATGCGGAGTTCGGTGAGCTTCCAGTCGACGAATCCGCTTCGCTCGAAGACCAGTCCAAGGCGCTCTGAATTGGGCTCGTCTGGCTTTGCCGGATCCACGGCATAGGCGGTCATCCTGTTGGCGCCCTGGCGGTCGATGGCCCAACGGGCCTTCTTCTCAGGTGCCTGGGGGCTCGATGGCGGGGTGACTGTGCTGGCCGAGGGCGCTTCGCCCGCAGACTGAGGTGCAGGCGCCGGAGCGGGAGCGGGCTTGGCCAAGTGCCCGTTCTTCATGGCCGCCATCACTGTCTCGGGGCGCACCATCGCATCCACCAGCTGGTTCACCAAGCCCAGTCCAATCAGGCTGCCCAGCGCGGCAAAGGGATTGCCGGAGTCCTGAGTGCCCAGCTTCCGTGTGACGAGGGCGGAGAACTGGCCCTTCAGGCTCTCGCGCACCTTGGGGTAGTCCACATGCGCGTTGAAGGTCTCGGCATCACCTTCCTGTGCTGCCGTCTGCAACTGACGCACAGCCAGAAATGGTGACCAGTACCAGTAGGCCCCAAGGGCTGCGAGGACGGCCAGGGCCGCCGCAAGAACAAGGCGTCTGACTTTCATGACGCGATTCTGCACGCGCAAAAAAACGGCCCGCTCGAGGCGGGCCGTTTCGATGGGCGCCTACTGTGGGCGCGCGTCAGGGCACGTTGGTCGTCGTGATCTGGAACGGTTCACCGGGCACGTCCAGCGCACCGCCGTACTCGATGTTGTATGTGACACCGTTGGCAGTGGTCGGCGTGAGCGCGCAGCCGTTGGGCTTCGGGCATGAGCCGCCGTCCGAGAAGATCACCGGTCCGTAGCGGTAGTTGCGCACCGCCTTGCCTGCGTAGTCGACCACGCTGGTCAGGTAGCCGGCGTTGGCGAAGTTGTCCGCATCCTCCACGGCGATCGGGTCGACCAGGCGCGTGTCCTGCAGGGTCCGCACGATCGTGCCGCTGTTGCCGTTGCTTGCGAAGCGCACCCACGAGACCTTGCGGTCACCGCGCGAGGCCACCAGGATCTGCTGGTTCAGCGGCTCGATGCTGCTGTTGGTCGGCTCACCCTTGGAGGTGCCCAGCGAGGTCGGATTGCGGCCGATGCCGGTCACGGTGCCCACCTCGGCAATGACGCTCGCCGTCGGAGCGGGCGAGGCCGCCCGGCCGCCTGGCGCATAGCCGTCGATGCTGTAGATGTGCAGCGTGCCGTCCTGCGTCGCGATCCAGGCGCGTTGCGGGCTGCCGAACAGGGTCGTCTTCACGGCCGTCGGCTTGGCTGGCAGCGACACCGTCTTGACCACCGTCGGAATCTGCGACGGCGTGTTCGTGAAGGTGTACGGCCACTGGCTGTCGCCCTGTCCCAGGTTGCTCGTCTGCGTCACGTTGGCGCTGAAGTAGACGCCGTTGACGTAGTTGAACAGCGGCTTGAGGTCGATGAACGCAGCCTTCTGCTCCGACTTGGAGATCACCACCGCCATGCCGCCCTTGGCGTAGCGCCCTGAGTGCGTGCCCGAACCGGCGAACTTGCTCCAGTTGCTCGACAGCGGCGTGTTGTCCATGCCGATGAAGTCGGCGCCAGACATGGTCTGGAACTGGTCAAGACCGGTGGTGACGGCGATTTCGGTCGGCGCGTTGATGCCCGGAAGATCGACGTAGCCGAGGATCTTCATGAACGCGATGTTGCCCATGTTCGGCAGGCCGGGGTAGGGCGCCATCCACTCGTTCCACCACTTGTAGTAGGCGCGCGGGCTGCCGTTGTTGTACGGGTTGCAGCCGTCACACAGGCCAGCCATTGCCACGACGGCGATCTGGCCCTTCAGCGCGGTCGTGTCCCAGACCGTGACCAGCGCGAATTCGCTCTGGTTCGTCATCGCGATCGCGGTCGGCACCTTGTTGGCCGGCAGTTTCACCGACGCCTGGTTGCCGGCAGTGTTGCTGCCCGCGGTGGCGATCACGCCGTTCTGGTAAGCCACCACGCTCTCCGAGCAGAAGCCTGCGCGGCCCGAGCAGCGACCCACGGCGACCGGGTCGCTGGTTGCCACGCCCGAGGCCTTGTAGCTCATCGCGTTGATGCCGTCGATGCCACCGCCGTTGATGGCGCCGCGCGTCCAGCTCAGCTGGGGCAGTTGCGCGAAGGTGTTGAACATGTAGCCCGACACCTGGAAGTCGGCCACGCCGATGCGTTGCGCGGGGTTGTCGGCCACGAACACCAGGTTGGCCTGGTTGGTCGAGTAGGCGCCGGAGGTCGAGGACGGCGGGCCGCCGACCTGCCAGTAGAAGGGATAGCCAGGTGCGGGCGAACCGAGTTGCGTGCGGGCATCCCGCGCGGACAAGGTCGGTCGGCCGCTGTTGCCGACGCCATAGGCGGCGGCGTTGGGTCCATAACGGTATTCGACACCGGCTTCCTTGCTCAATTGCGCAGCCGTGTTGCGGTACGAACTGGCGATCACGTTGAAGGACGAGTCGACGACGTCGCCGACGATCGGGGCCGGTGCGGGTGCGGGTGCGGGCGCAGGCGCCGGAGCCGGAGCCGGTGCGGGAGCCGGAGAAGGTGCCGGTGCAGCAGGAGGCGCGGGTGCCGGAGCGGGTGCCGGTGCGGGCGCCGTCCCGGCCGCTTCGCAAACTCGGGGGGCAGGCACGCCCGGATTTCCGAAGATATCGACGTGGCACATGACCTGGGTGTTGGCCGGGATGCCGCGGCTCTTCCAGCTGGTTCCGCTGCCGAAGCGAACATCCGTGTACTTTGGCACGGTGAAAATCGCACCCTCGACCGCTACGCGCACGTAGCCGGTCGGAGCGGGAGCGGGGGCAGGCGCCGGCGCTGGCGCGGGCGCAGGGGCCGGAGCCTGGGCAGGCGGCGCGGGCGCCGGAGCGGGTGCATCGGCAGTCCCCGTTTCGCACACCCGGGGAGCAGGCACGCCCGGATTGCCGAAGACATCGACGTGGCACATGACCTGGGTGTTGGCCGGGACGCCCCGGCTCTTCCAACTGGTGCCGCTGCCGAAGCGGACATCCGTGTACGCCGGCACGGTAAAGATCTCGCCCTCATTGGCAAGGTGCGTCACCTTTTCGGATTTGCTGGCGGACTTGGTCGTTGCCGCGCCTTGGGCCCCATCGGCAACCAGGGTGCCATTCACGTCGGAACTGGAATCAGCGACGGTCGCAGCGCTCGCGCTCATCCCAGCGGCGCCCAAGCCGCTGTCATTGCCGCTCCCACCCCCACAACCCGCCAATGTCCCTGCTGCAATAAGAAGCAGTAGAGAGCTTTTATCTATGGATTTCAAACAAAAAACCTCAAGTTTTTAAAAGATGAGGGTTTGTACGTGGGATGGTTCCTACGCAGCAAGCGTTCTTTCAAATCCTTTCTTAATGTGTATTAGTTCTCAAGGGGGCTGTTACATCAGTTGTAGACGGTGACGACTATTTGGCGTACTTCTTTCCTAATTGAAAGATTTGCATGTAACAGTCGGCAACATAATTCCAATTGCTTCCATCACGCGAGATGCGGCTGAAGGTTCGGTCTGCGCCCCTGCATGGCGCGCCCGGCTGGGGGCGCGCAGTGCCATTCGCCTACATGGGTTTGCGGCGCAGCCAGCACCCTGGAAGCGGTGCAACGGCCTAAGGTCTTCGGCGAAAGGAGATGCCGAATGACGAATCCGAACCGGACGTTCGAAGGGATGCGCGGTCGATCCGCTCTGCTGCTGGCGACCTGCGCCTTGGCCTTGGTCGCATGCACCGATCGCGCCGGCAATGAATCCGCAAGCGGGCAACTGGGCTCTGCGGCCGACAAGACCGAGCAGGCGACCGTTGCTGCCGCGCGAAAGGCCGCCGAACTGGCGGAAGTCGCGCGAGACAAGACCAAGGCCTACGTCACTTCGCCCGAAGTGAAGGAGGATGCGGCGGCCGTCAAGAACGCCCTGAAGAACTTGGGCACGGCGGCGGTATCCACGACGGACGATGCGGCGATCACCCTGTCGGTATCGTCCGCCCTCGCCAAGGACCCGGAATTGAGTGCCACGCGCATCGATGTCGAGACGAAGGCTGGCACGGTGCGGCTGGCCGGGCCTGCCCCCAATGCGGCCGCCAAGGCGCGAGCCGGCGACATCGCCAAGGCCGTGAACGGCGTCGCCACGGTCGACAACCAACTGGTCGTAAGTCCCGGCTGATCGGCGCCGTCAGTCCCAGGCGGGAGCCAGGCCTTCGGGGCTGGTGAGGCGGCTGTTGCGGTCCAGCGCGGCCATCCGCGCCATTTCGTCGTCGGAAAGGCGGAGTTGCCGCGCTTTCATGTTGCTTTCCAGGTGGGCCCGCCGGGTCGATGACGGGATCACCGCATAACCGAGCTGCATCGCCCACGCCAGGGTGACTTGAGCGGGCGTCGCCTGGTGCGCCTCTGCGATGGCCTGGATCACCGGGTCCTTCAGCACCGAACCGTAGCCCAGCGTCATGTAAGAGGTGATCGAGATCCCATGACTGTGCGCGAAGTCAGCGACCTTGCGATTCTGCAAATAGGGGTGCAATTCGACCTGATTGGTCGCGATCTCCGCTGCACCGACGGCAGCGATTGCCTGGCGCATCAGGTCGACGGTGAAGTTCGAGACCCCGATCTGCTTCGTGAGTCCTTGCGTTTTGGCTTCCGCCAGCGCGCCCATGAACTCGGCGAGCGGCACGGCGTTGCCGGGCGAAGGCCAGTGGATCAGCGTCAGGTCCGCATGGTCGGTGCGCAGCTTGGCCAGGCTGTCCTTCAGGCTGAGGATGAGCCGGTCCTTGGCGTAGTTGGCCGTCCAGATCTTGGTCGTGAGAAACAGCGCATCGCGCGCCACGCCGCTTTCGGAAATGGCTTGGCCCACGTCCGCCTCGTTGTCGTAGATCTGCGCGGTATCGACCAGGCGGTAGCCGAGATCGAGTGCGTTCTTGATGGAGTCGATGACAGTCTGGCCCTGGAGACGGAAGGTGCCGAGGCCGAATGGAGGAATGCTGCTCATGAGGAAGTCCTTGGTTGGTTGAAATCGATGGAAGGCGAGGAGATGCGGTCCAGACGGCCGCTCCATGCCGTGAGTGCGAGTGCTGCCAGCACTACCAGCGCGCCGATCCAGGCGGTATGGATCAGGCCAAGGTGCGTGACCACGAGGCCGCCGGCCCAGGCCGCGCCGGCGATGCCGAGGTTGAAGGCCGCGATGTTGAGGCCCGAGGCGACGTCGATCGCATCCGGCGTGTACCGCTCGGCCTGTTGCACCACGTAGACCTGCAGGCCGGGCACGTTGCCGAAGGCGACGGCGCCCCAGAGCAGCACAGTGGCCAGTGCGAGCCACTTGTGCGGTGCGGCGATGCTGAGCATCAGCAGCACCGCCGCCAGCAGCGCGAAGATGATCTTCAGCGCGGGGATGGGTCCGAGCTTGTCGGCCAGCTTGCCACCCCAGATGTTGCCGGCCGCAACCGAGAGCCCGTAGACCAGCATGACCCCGCCGACCGCGCCGGCGCTGAAACCCGAGACCTCCTGGAGGATTGGTGCGAGGAACGTGAACGGAATGAACGAGCCGCCATAGCCGATGGCCGTCTTGGCGTAGACCATCAGGAGGCGCGGCTCGGCTAGTACCCTGAACTGCTGCGCCAGCGAAGCCGGTGGCGTGTGACGGATGTTGTTCGGCACGAAGAAGGCACTTCCCACGAAGGCGACCAGCCCCAGGCCCGACACGGCGAGGAAAGTCTCACGCCAGCCGAAGTGCTGGCCGATGAATGTGCCCAGCGGCACGCCGGTGACCAGCGCCACCGTCAAGCCGGTGAACATGATCGCGATGGCGCTCGCGGCCTTCTCCTTGGGCACCAGGCCGGTGGCGATGGTCGAGCCGATCGAGAAGAACACACCGTGTGCCAGGCCGGTCAGGACGCGCGCGGCGATCAGTGATTCGTAGCCCGGCGACTTCCATGCAAGCAGGTTGCCGAGTGTGAACAGCGCCATCAGGCCCAGCAGCAATGCCTTGCGCGGCAGCCGACCGGTGAGGGCGGTGAGCACGGGCGCGCCGACCGCGACGCCAAGCGCATAGAGGCTGACCAGCAGGCCGGCCGACGGAAGACCGATCTGCAGGTCCGCCGCGATGGTGGGAATCAGGCCAACGATGACGAACTCCGTCGTTCCGATGGCGAATGCGCTGATCGTCAGCGCAAGCAGGGCAATGGGCATGAAGGCACTCCTTGTGAGAGGCAGGAGTGTGAGGCTGCGTCCTTTGCAGAAAAACGGTCTTCTTATCAGAATATATTTGACTTGAAATCAACAATCCGACCTGAGTAAGGAAGTTCATGAAGACCACCGTCGATGAGTTGCAGGCGTTCACTGCCGTGGTCGACGGCGGCTCGATCACCGCCGCCGCCGAGCATCTGGGTCAGACCGTCTCGGGCATCAGCCGTGCGCTCGGACGCCTCGAACGCAAGCTCGACACCACCCTCCTGCGCCGGACCACGCGCCGGCTCGAACTGACCGAGGAGGGACGCGCCTTCCTGGCGCACGCCCGCGCCATCCTCGCCTCGATCGACGAGGCCGAAGAGCAGATGGCTGCGCGCCGGCAGAAGCCGGCGGGGCGGCTGCGCGTGAATGCGGCGTCGCCTTTCATGCTGCATGCCATCGTGCCGCTGGTGGCGGAGTTCAGGCAGGCGTTTCCACAGATCGACCTGGAACTCGATACCGACGACCTCAACATCGACCTGCTCGAGCGTCGGACCGACATCGCGATCCGCATCGGCGAGCTGCGGGATTCGACGCTGCATGCGCGCCCGATCGCGACCAGCCGGCTGCGCGTGCTGGCGAGCCCGGGCTATCTGGCGGCGCGGGGGCGACCGAAGAGCGTGGCGAGCCTGGTCCGCCACACCTTGCTAGGGTTTACGCAGCCGGAGTCGCTCAATCGCTGGCCGTTGCGTGGTGAGCACGGCGACGAGTGGCCCATCACGCCGGCGCTCACGGCGTCGAGCGGCGAGACGCTGCGGCAACTGGCTTTGGAGGGCGTCGGTATCGTCTGCCTCGCCGGCTACATGACGGCGGCCGACACGGTGCGTGGCGACCTCGTGCAGGTGCTGGCGCGTGATACGGTGGAAGTGCGCCAGCCGATCAGCGCGGTCTACTACCGCAACACGCAGCTATCGGCGCGGATCACATGCTTCCTGGATTTCATCGGGGCAAGGCTCGGTCTGGAAAACCCTGCATGAAACTTATGCAGGTGTAGAAAATTTGGGCAAGCGCACTGTTTCGATTTCAGGCGAATTTGGCGAATTCTCCAATGAAACGCCCATGTTTCATGCCTCTCGCGCGATGGCACGAACTGTGCAAGTTCCAGCCATCGTTTTCAGGAGTCACACCATGGATCATCGTCCCGCCACCGTCATCGCCCGATCTGCCGCCGACCCGGTCCTGGACGCTGACATCGCCGTCCTGAAGCTGTCGCTTCGCACCACCAACGTCCTGCGCGTGAACCAACTGCACACGGTGCGGGACGTGACCCGCGTTCCCGCCAGGAAGCTCTTCGCACTCTCGCGGCTGGGCCGCAACTCGCTGCGGGAGATCGTCGAGAGCGTCACCCAGAAGGGCTTGCGTCTCGCGGACTGAGGGCCGGGCCAGCGGGGCGCGCGCTCAGCGGCCCTGGTTCAGGCGCTGGAGTCCTTGTTCGGTCAGGAACTTGTAGCCATGCCGGTCCGACGCGACCAGCCCGTTCGACCTCAGCCGCTCGGAGATCTTGATCGAATCGGTCGGGCAGCCCCGGGCATGGGCCTCGCGCAGGGCCTCGAGCGTTTTCCACTGTTCTTCGTTGAGCTGAATCTTCTTGACCACGACACCTCCGTCGACGAGAAGAGTGTGAGGCAACCGACATTCGCTGGCCTCCCCAAAACTGACGAGGCGATGGCGTCGTGACCGCGACGGGTTGCACGGGCGCTTGCTGGTAAAACATGCGGCGCTCATGACAACGCCTACCCCATCCCCACCGACCGCCCCGACGCGCGCTGTGCGCGTCGCCGCCACCCTGATCGTCCTGCGCGATGGCGCCTCCGGCATGGAGGTGCTGATGCTGCGGCGGGCCGAGAAAGAGGCCGACCAGAACAGCGGCGCCAGCGTCTTCCCCGGCGGCACGCTCGACGCGCAGGACCGCGCGCTACACGCGCTTTGCAATGGCATCGACGATACGGCGGCCTCCTTGCGGCTGGGCATCCCCGAGAACGGCCTGGACTACTACGCCGCAGCCGTGCGCGAGTGCTTTGAAGAGGCCGGATTGCTCTTCGCCGGCGATGCGGATGGCCGGCTGGTGGAACTCGATGAGATGGCGCCTCAGGAACTCATCGCACTGCGCCTGGCGGTGGAAGAGGGTGCCGATGCGCTGCGCAAACTGTGCGCCGAGCGCGGTTGGCGGCTTGCGGTCGACCGGCTGGCCTATTTCAGCCACTGGCTCACGCCGCTCGGCATGCCGCGTCGCTTCGACACCCGTTTCTTCGTGGCGCTGGCACCGCGGCGGCAGAGCGCCCGACCGGACGGGCGCGAAACGGTCGAGCACATGTGGCTGCGTCCTGCCGACGCGGTCGATCCTGCGCGCGGGCTCAAACTGATGAATGTGCAGCGGCGGATTCTTCTGCAACTCGCGACTTTCGACACCGCCGAAGCGTGCATGGAATACGCGCGCGGCGCGCGGGACATCCCGCTGATCATGCCGCGCATTGCGGACGGGCCGGGTGGTCGCAGGCCGGTGAATCCGGGCGAGCCCGCCTATGACGAGTTGTCTCGCATCGATCCCGAAGGTCTGGGGCATGGCCGGTATGAGCTCGCCGCGGGGCTGGCGATGCAGTTGTCGCCGCGCGTGCTGCGGGTGACGGCCTTGTGCGGAGATGCGCTGGTCAACAGTTACTTTGTTGGCGGGGACCGCAACGAGTGGGCATTGATCGATGGCGGGCAGGGCGATGTGGCCCACGAGGCCTCGTTGCGGGCATCCGCCCCTGGGCCGGTGCGATGGAATTTGGCGCTGCACGGTGCGCCGCTGCCGCATGGACACCGCATCGATCTCGGTGGCTGCACCTTGCGTGTGCTGCGCCAGCCGGGCCAGGAGGAGTCGTTTGCATGCTTCCTGCTAGAGGAAGAAAGGACGCTTTTCACCGGCAGTGCTGATCCGTCCTCCGGACTCGATGCCGATGAGTTCGAGTGGCTGGCGCCCGCCTACGGCTTCCTTCGTCGCTATCGATAGCAGACGGGAGCAGATACTCCCTTTCGATCTCCTCGGAATAACATGCGACTTGTCCACCCACCGGGAACGAAGACATGAAGTCATTGGCAGGAAGAGCAGTTGCATCGGCGTTCATGGTGCTTGCTTTCGGCGTCGTCGCCCCCGCCAAGGCGGCACTCGATGTCGGCCAGCCTGCCCCGGCATTCAGCGCACCCGCCGCGCTTGGCGGCAAGCCCTTCACTTACTCGCTGTCGGCGGCGTTGGCCAAAGGGCCGGTCGTCGTCTATTTCTTCCCCGCGGCCTTCACTGTGGGCTGCTCCCTCGAGGCGCATGCTTTCGCCGAGGCGATCGACAAGTTCGCCGCGCTGGGCACCACGGTGATCGGCGTGTCGACCGATGACATCGAGACGCTGACCAAGTTCTCCAATCAGGCCTGCCAGGGCAAGTTCCCGGTCGCCTCCGACGCCACCAAGTCCATCAGCCAGTCTTTCGACGCGCTGATGCAGACGCGCCCGGACTACGCCAACCGCATCTCCTATGTGATCGCGAAGAATGGAACGGTCGCCGCCCACTACCAGAACCTCAACCCGGACAAGCATGTCGAGAAGATGCTCGCAGCGGTGAAGGAACTGCCGCAGAACCGCGACAAGAAGTAGACGCTGAAAGGCCCGATGCCATGAACGCAGCGCAGACATCCCCGGCCTGGCCCGCGCTTTCGCTCTCCGAGTGGCGCGATACCGACGCCACGCTGCACATGTGGACGCAGATCGTCGGCAAGACGCGCCTGGCGCTCGCGCCGATGGAGAACCACTGGTGGCAGGTCGCTTTCTATGTCACGCCGCGCGGGCTGACGACCTCGGCCATGCCGTGCGGCGATCGAACCCTCTCGGTCGAGTTCGATTTCATCTCGCATGCATTGGCGTTGAAATGCAGCGACGGCGCGGAGCGCGGCTTTGCCCTGGCGCCCATGTCCGTCGCCGACTGGTTTGCCCAATACCAGTCGGCACTGCGGGCGCTCGGCGTCGAGCCGAAGCTCATGGCCTCGCCGGTGGAGGTCGAGACCGCCATTCCCTTCGCCGACGACCGGACCCACGCATCCTACGACCCGGATGCGGCGCACCGGTGGTGGCGCATCGTCGCGCAGGCCGATCGCGTGCTGAAGCGCTTCCGGGGGCGCTTCGGCGGCAAGCAGAGTCCGGCGCACTTCTTCTGGGGCGCCTTCGACCTGGCGGCCACGCGCTTCTCCGGCCGGCCGGCGCCGCGTCATCCGGGTGGCGTTCCGAACTGTCCGGACCACGTCATGGTCGAGGCCTATTCGCATGAGTGCGCGAGTTGCGGGTTCTGGCCCGGCGGAGGTCCTGTTGCGGAAGCTTCGTTCTATGCCTATGCGTATCCGGAGCCGCCGGGCTATGCCAGCCATGGGGTCCTTCCCGCGGCTGCGCGCTACGACACACAGATGCGCGAGTTCATCCTGCCCTACGAGGCCGTCCGTCTGGCTGCGGACCCGGACGCCGCGCTCCTGGCGTTCCTTCAATCGACTTACGACGCGGCTGCGGATCTGGGGCGATGGGACAGGGCGGTGCTCGATCGGCCATCGTCGCTCTGGCCTTGAGGTCGATATGGACGAACTGCTGCAACGCACTGCAGGCCTGCCTGAAATCACATTGGCAGTCGGGGACACGCTCGTGCGCGAGGGCGAGTCCGGCGATGGTCTGTGGATTCTCGTGTCGGGAACGCTACACATCAGCAAGGCAGGCATGGCGATCACGTCGATCAGCCGGCCGGCCGCGGCGATCGGCGAGATCTCGCTGCTGTTGAATTCGCCGTACACGGCCACGGTCGTCGCGGGTGCACCGAGCATCCTCCGCCATGCCGCCGATGGTCGCGCCTTGCTGGTCAGCGAGCCGGCCATCACCCGGTTGATCGCCGCAGGTTTGGCAGAGCGCCTGGATTTCGCCACTACCTATCTCGTCGACCTGAAGCACCAGTACGGCGATGCGCCCGGCCTGGCGATGGTCTCCGAAGTGCTTGATCAACTGACGCACCGTCAGCGCCCGGCTGCGCGCCCCGGCTCGGTGCGAGAGCCAAACCCCGACTACTGAGCGCCTCAGAAAACCGATCGCGCGGGCGCCTGTTCGGCGCCGAGTTCCAGCGCTTCCTCGCCCATCATCGAGCGCCATGACGCGGTGTCCGCTGCCAGGTCGATCACGATGTGCGCGGGCACCGGCCCGATCTGCCTGCCGGCATTGAACACCCAGGTGGGACCGATGCGGTCGGCCCAGGCACCCGCCCGCTTGAATGGCGGCTCGTGGACATGGCCGGTCAGCACGAGTTCGGGTTGGTAGCGTGCAATCCACTCGGCCACATCGGCGTCGCCATAGTGGCGCTTGCCGGTCCAGCAGGTGGGCGAGCCCAGCGGAGGCCAGTGATAGATCCAGACCCAGCGGGCCGGTCGCTTCTGTGCCTCCACGGCCAGTTGCTCTTCGAGGGCGGCCCGGCCCGCCGGCCCGTCCCACCAGGGGCAGATCGTGATCAGAGTGTCGCCGATCGCCAGGGAATCGCCGTCTGTGAAGACGCCGTCGCGGCGGCTCTCCGGCAGCCATAGCGCCGCCCGTTCACCATGCCGGTCCGGCCCCGTCAGGTCGTGGTTGCCCGAGGCCAGCACGAGCGAATGACCCGGGTTCATCAGCGAAAAGTAGCGCAGCAGGACGACCGACTGCGCGTCGAGCGAAACCGGCGAACTCACGTCCAGGTGATCGCCCGCCAGCACCACCAGATCGAAGGATGGCGCGACCCGGACCACCCAATCGAGCTGGGGCAGCGTGTAGTGCAGGTCGGAAATGAGGAGGATGCGCACGGCAGGAGCTGCAGCGACGGACCTCGCATTGTGGGGTGGCGGAGTGCCGCGCGACGTTCTTTTCGCGCAGCGGGCCTTCCGGGTAGCATCGACGGATGCCTGAATTCACGCTCCAGACTGCCGCAATCACAACGTGCATCGCGGCAGGCGTCATGACGGTGGGCTTTGCCGCGCGAGCGACGCGCTGGGGCACGCCGCTCATGATGGCCGGCATTCTGGGTCTGCTGGCGATCATCGGGTACGGCATCGTGGACCTGGTCACCATCTGAGCATTCACGACCGGCCCCCCGGGGCCAGCGATCAGATGACGCCTTGCGCGAGCATCGCGTCGGCCACCTTCACGAACCCGGCGACGTTGGCCCCATTCACGTAGCTGACCGTGCCGTCCTCGCGCCGGCCATGCTGGAGGCAGGCCTCGTGGATGCTGCGCATGATGCCGTGCAGCCGCGTGTCCACTTCCTCGCGCGGCCACGAAATCCGCATGGCGTTCTGGCTCATTTCGAGGCCCGAGGTCGCGACGCCGCCGGCGTTGCTGGCCTTGCCGGGCGCGAACAGGACGCCGCTGCCTTCGAAGGTGCGGATCGCGTCCATGGTGGACGGCATGTTCGCCCCCTCCGCGACGCAGCGCACGCCGTTGCGGACCAGCGCGGCGGCATCCTTGCCGTCGAGTTCGTTCTGCGTGGCGCAGGGCAGGGCGACGTCGACCGGTATGTGCCACGGACGCTCGCCGGCATGGAACTCGGCGCCGACGCGACGGGCATAGTCGTCGACGCGCCCGTACAGATGGTTCTTCACTTCCATCAATTGCGCCAGCTTGTCCTGCGTGAAACCCGCTTCGTCGTAGACCGTGCCGCTCGAGTCGGACACCGTCACCACCCGGGCGCCGAGCGCCATGGCCTTCTCGACCGCGAACTGCGCCACGTTGCCCGAGCCCGAGACGCTGACGCGCAGCCCTTCGAGGGTCTGGCCCTTTTGCCTGAGCATCTCTTCGGTGAAGTAGACGGTGCCGTAGCCCGTGGCTTCGGGCCGCATCAGCGAACCGCCATAGCTCAGCCCCTTGCCGGTGAAGACGCAGTCGGCGCTGTTGCCGAGCTTTTTCATCATGCCGGTCATGAATCCGATTTCGCGCGCGCCGACGCCGATGTCGCCGGCCGGAACATCCCGGTCGGCGCCGACGTGACGGAACAGCTCGCTCACGAAGGCCTGGCAGAAGCGCATGACCTCGCCAGGGCTGCGCCCCTTCGGATCGAAGTCGGAGCCGCCTTTGCCGCCGCCCATGGGCAGCGTCGTCAGCGCATTCTTGAAAGTCTGCTCGAAGGCGAGGAACTTCAGGATCGACAGATTGACCGAGGGATGGAAGCGCAGCCCGCCCTTGTAGGGGCCGATGGCCGAGCTGTGCTGGATGCGGTAGCCGCGGTTGACCTGCACCTCGCCGTGATCATCCACCCAGGAGACGCGAAACATGATGACCCGCTCCGGTTCGATCAGGCGATCCAGCAGTCCGTGTTCTGCATACTTGGGATGCCGCTGAATGTGCGGCCACAGGCTTTCCGTTACCTCGGCAATGGCTTGCAGAAACTCGGGCTGGCCGGGATTGCGCGCGGCGGCGCCGTGCATGAACTCTTCGGACGACTTGTACTTCATAGCTGGGGGATCGTGTGGACGGGGACAGGCCGCAGATCTTATCGAGGTCGACAAGCCCCACTGTCGAGCGCAGGGTATGGACGGCGTCCCTTGCAGGATCGTTGAAGATGTTTGCACGATCCTCCGGTTGACTCGCGGGAGTCGAGACAAGCGGCGGCGAGATGCCTAAGCTCCGCTCCATGCTGACATCCACCTCCAATGCACTGCGCGGCGATCGCCCCGTCGATCAACTGCAGACCACCGTCATGAGAGCCGAGCTTGCCGCGATGATCGACCGGATCACCGTCACCGATGGCGCGCGCGAGACGGCGGTTCCGCGCCTGACTCTGGCCCGGGCTTCGCACATGCAGCACCCGGTCCACGCGATCCACGAGCCGGCCTTCTGCGTGCTGGCGCAAGGTAGCAAGCGGGTGCTTCTTGGCGACGAGGTCTACATCTACGACAGCAGCCAATACCTGGTGGTGTCGCAGAACCTGCCCGTGTCGGGCCAGGTGATCGATGCGTCGCCGGAGGCGCCGTACCTGGGCCTGCGGTTGAGTTTCGACGTCAAGGACATCGCGGCCCTCGCGCTCGACCTCCAGCTTGGCGAGACTCTCCCGATGCGGGCATCGCAGCGGGGCATCTTCACCGGTGAACTGTCCACTACGCTGCTCGATCCCGTACTGAGACTGGTCAGGCTGCTGGACTCGCCCGAGGACGTGCCGGCCCTGGCCCCGCTGATCACCCGCGAGATCCTGTACCGCCTGCTGAAGTCGGCCGATGGCTGGCGGCTCGCCCAGATGGCCGTGGTGGACAGCCACAGCCAGCGCATCGCCCAGGCCATCAGCGTGCTGTCGATGCGATTCCAGGAGACGCTTCGTGTCGAAGACCTGGCGGATGAAGTCCACATGAGCGTGTCGTCGCTGCATCAACACTTCAAGGCCGTCACCGCGATGAGCCCGTTGCAATTCCAGAAGCAACTGCGCCTGCAGGAGTCGCGGCGCATCATGATCAGCGAACACGTGGACGCCGCCACCGCCGGCCACCGCGTCGGCTACGAGAGCCAGTCACAGTTCAATCGCGAATACAGCCGTTTCTTCGGCCTGCCTCCCGCACGCGACGTCAAGCGCCTGCGCGAGCTCCAACTGGGCCGAACGAGCACCTGAGGTCCCTCATGAAGATCCATCTCAAACTGAATGGCCGGGTGTTTCCGGCAACCCTCCAGGACAACGCCACTGCGCATGAATTCATTGCCATGCTGCCGCTGACGATCACGATGCACGATCTCTTCAGGCGAGAGAAGTTCGGCCCGCTCCCCGGCGCGATTTCGGGCCGGGACACGCACACCCGGTCCTACGAGGTCGGCGACCTGATCTGCTGGGCGCCTGGCCCCGACTTGACGATCTTCCATCGCCATGACGGCCAGACGATCAGCGGCGCGTGCCATCTTCTCGGCAAGCTCGATTTCGGGGCGGAGGAATTTGGCGTGCCCGGCCCGATCGAGGTGAGCATCGATGTTCCGGCGCCCCGGATCCGGGTCAAAGAAGATCTTCGTCGACCAGGGTCGCCAGCACCGAAAGCCGCAGCCGCCGTCCCCAGGTTGAGTCCGGTTCGCCGGCGTACACGACCGGGTTCCGGCCGTTCTGTTCGACCCACTGAAGGCGTTGGCTGTCATCCGTGTAGCGGACCTGGTAGCTCTGCGGCATCCGCTCGGTGCGCAGGAGCGTCGTGACCTGGGCGGCCAGCGCCGGGCTGTCGATGATGAGGCTCATCTCGGTGTTGGAGTGTGCCGAGCGGCGGTCCATGTTCATTGATCCGATGGAGAGCCAGCGCTGGTCCACCACTGCGAGCTTGGCATGCAGGCGACCGAGCGAGCCGTGCGGGCCATCGGCGATGGATGCCCGTTCGTCGTCGTCGTCATCGGGCATCAACTCGTAGAGCGCGACGCGCATCTTCAGCAACGCAACGCGGTAGCGCGCGTAGCCGAAATGCGCCAGCGGCTCGTCCGTCGTCGCGAGCGAGTTGGTCATGACGGACACGCTCACGTCGCTGTCGGCGGCTTGCTGGAGCACTTCCATCGTGCGGCGGCCGGGGATGAAGTAGGGCGACGCAAGGAGCACCTCCGAGCGCGCCGACTGCAGCAGGTCCAGGTTGCCGTCCATGACCACGCCGTCCGTCAGCGATCCGTTGCCCGCATCGACCTTGCGCGGCGCATCGGCCACCACCCGCACTGCCGCCATGTGCAGGTCCACGTGGCCGCCAGCCAGTTGCGTGGCGACGCTGCTCTGGTCCAGCGAGTCGCGCGCCCTGATCGGCATCGCCACCACGCCGGCCTCCCGGACGGACTGCTCGAAACGGCGCCGCGCGGCCGCCACGTCGGCGGCTGGCGCGCCAAGGTTCTCGATGGGGTAGGCGTGCTGGCTGTTCCAGTAGGCGTCGAACACCGCCGCCATCTCCGGCACGACCCGGCCCGTGGAGAGCATGTCCATGTCGATGAAGTTGGCCGGTTCGCTGCGGCCGAAGTATTCGTCGCCGATGTTGCGGCCGCCGCTGATGGCAAAGGCGTTGTCCACGATGAACAGCTTGTTGTGCATGCGGCGGTTGATGCGCGAGAACTCGTGCATCGAGAGAAGCACGCGCGAGCGGACGCTTCCGTTGCGCACGGGCAGCGGATTGAACATGCGCACTTCGACGTTGGGCTGCGCGGCGAGGCCGGCCAGCAGCGCGTCCTCGCCGGTGGCGTGCAGGTCGTCGAGCAGGATGCGAACGCGCACGCCGCGGGCGGCTGCATCGCTCAGCTCTCGAAGGAACTGCCGGCCCGACGTGTCGTCGGCAATCTGGTAGTACTGCGCGTCGATCGACTTCTCGGCGGCACGGGCGAGGGCGATGCGCGCCTCGAAGGCTTGGTCGCCTGCCGGCAGCAGACGCATGCCCGAGAGTTGCGGCTCATCGGCGGGCATCGATGCCGCCGCCACGGAGGCAAGTCGGGTCGCGGACACGTCGGTGATCGTCTGGGAGGCGGGCCGGGGGACGTTGTCCGGCAGGCTGGCGCAACCCGTCAGCATGCCCAGCAGCACTACCGCGAAGACAAGGAGGGCCACGCCTGCGCGGGCCTGGGCCAGGCCGATCTCCATCAAGCGCATGCCGATGCTGTGGGCGATCAGCATGGGGCAGCGTTTGAGGGTGGTCTTCATGGCAGGCTCGACGGGGCGAAGGTGTGAGATCGGTTCTTCCCTGGTTGTAGGACGGAATCTATGCAAAGCCCGCCGTTTCCGCGAGGAAACAGTGCGCAGCGCGGATGTGACATGGGTCACATCCCCTCCGCGTCGTCCCATAATTGTTCGATGAGCTCCCCCGTCGAAGGCCCCGACGACCGCCTGCCGCAGTCCCTGCTCGACGCCATCGCGCCGCACGGGCACACGCGCTCGTTCCCGGCGCACGCGATCCTCATCAATGAGGGGGATACGACCGATTCGCTCTATATCGTGCTCAGCGGGCGGGTGAAGGTCTACGCGAGTTCGGACGACGGCCGCGAACTGGTGCTTACCGAGTACGGTCCCGGCGGCTATTTCGGCGAGCTTTCCATCGATGGCGAAAGGCGCTCGGCATCGATCAAGGCGATCGAGCCGTGCATATGCCGGGTGGTTCAGGGTTCGGAGCTGCGGCAGTTCCTCGCGGACAACCCCGACTTCGCATTCCACCTGACCCGCAAGCTGATCCGGATGGTGAGGCGCCTGACCGAGCAGGTGCGCAGCATCGCGCTGCAGGACGTCTACGGCCGCATGGTGCGCGTGCTGACGGAACTGTCCGAACCGGTCGGCGACGAACGCGTGCTGCGCCACAAGCTGACGCAGAAGGACATTGCCGACCGCGTCGGCTCGTCACGCGAGATGGTGAACCGGGTGATGAAGGAACTCACCGCCGGTGGCTATGTCGGGCAGCGCGACGGGCGGATGGTGATTCTGAAGAAGCTGCCGGCGTCGTGGTAGGCGGGCCTTTGTCGACGCCGGCAGCACGCCGGATGCGTGCCGGTCAGGACGGGCAGGCGGCGGTAGCCGCAATCGCGGCACGCAAGTCCTTCGTGGATTTCGTCACGTCGTCCGGCCCGAAGACGTTCTTCGTGTAGGTGCAGCCGTAGCTCGGCTGCGCGACGGTCGCCGGCGTCACGACGTCGTCGCCGCTCGGCGTCACGCCGTCACGCTCCCACTTGATCATGTCGTCGAATGCGGTGACCTGCTCCGCGACGGTGAAATCGCAATGCGAAGCCCCGCGGATCGCCCGCTGCACCAGCCATCCGCTATTGCCCTTGGCCGCAACACGCTTCTGGTAGATCTGCTCCATGCTGAATGGCACGTACATGTCGCCCAGAGTGTGCAGGGTGACGACCGGGATCTTGAACTCGCCATTGGCCTTGGGGATCCAGCGCAGCCCGTCCCTGCGGAGGCGATTGGCGTCTGCCTCGGCGGTGAGCTTGAGGGCTGCTGCGTTGAGGGCGGCGGAGCCCGCCGTGTCGCCGTCGATCACGTAGGTGAAGCGGTTCGTGTCGACGCCGCTCTTGTTGAGAATGCCGTTGACCGTGCCATCGCCGCCGAACACGCCCCAGACGAGGGGAAAGGTTCCGCCATTCGCGAAGCCGAGGTTGAACAACGGCCGCTCGCCGCCCGTGAGGTTCTTGATCACCGATGCGTACTTCGCACCCGTGGCCGTGGGCGTGACGGCGGCCGTCGGGGCTGCGGGGGATGGGAAGCTCGAGAACAAGGTCCCCGTCACCTGCGCTGCGATGTCCGCCCAACTGGTGAACGGGTACTTCGGCACGCCGGCCAAGGCTTGCGCAGTCACTTGCGCGGCGGCGAAATAGTCGAACAGTTCGGAGTCGCCGACCACGCCGCACATCGGCACCGCGCCGTTGTACTTGACCTTGTGGTTGGCCGTCGCGAACGCCTCGTCCTCGATGGCCGCGGCCGTGATGTGGCCACCCATCGAGTGGCCGGTGATGTAGATCTTGCTCGGCGCCGCCAGCGTGCGGCCGGCCGCGGCTGCAATCTTGTTGAACTCCAGGGCCAGTGCGTTGGTGTCCTCGACGCCCACGCGCACGTCGTAGTAGTTCTTGCTGTAGCTCGATGCGGCCCAGGCATACCCGTTCTGGATCAGGTAGCGGCGGATCGACGGATTGCTGACGCCCAGTGCGCTGCCCGTGCCGGCATAGCCATGGGCGTACATCACGAGCTTGCCGTTCCAGTTGGCCGGCACCTCGACGCGGTAGGCGGCGGCGCCCAGCACGCCGGCCCAGCGGCTCGTCGTGGTGTTGTCGACCGTGTCGCCGGCATCGGCTGCCAGCGGGTCGAAGGTGGTCGCCGTCGGCGCCGCGGGTGCGAAGCTGCGGTCGTCCTGCGCGCGCTTTTCTTCCGGCGCGGGCGCGGGCGCCGGCGCAGGGGCAGGGGCGGGCGCAGGGGCTGCCGCGATCGGGAGGAAGGCCCCTCCGTTGCCGCCGCCACCGCACGCGGCAAGGCTGAGGGTGGTTGCCAGCGCCAGGAGCTGGACACGATTCTTTTGCATGGGTTTGTCTCCGGGATTTCTTGTGGTTGGACTGCAAGCTCGGGGAACACACGAACCGGCGCCGCGCTGCCTGGACAGCGCGGCGCCGGCGGTCGGAGCGTAGGGGGCGCCTGCGGAGACGCCGTTGCGGAGTAACCCGGAGGCGCTATCACCTATGCGACACGGAGTCGCGGAGCTAGCCGATGGCGGCGGCCGCGACGGCGTACACCTCGACGGGTGCCGCCTTGCCCCGGAACGAAGCCGGCCCCAGGGAGTCCACGACGATGCGGCCTTCGAGCGCCAGGCGGGTCGCGGGATCGATCAGGATCGTCCGCTTCGCGAGCTTGGTGTGCTCCTCGAGCCGCGCGGCGAGGTTCACCGTGTCGCCGATGCAGGTGTAGGTCGCGCGCTGGTGCGTGCCGGTGTAGCCCGCCACCATCTCGCCGGAGGCGACGCCCACGCCGATGCGGATCGCGGCCTTGTTCGCTGCCGTGCGCTCGACGTTCAGCAATTCGACCATCTCGACCATGTCGAGCGCCGCGCGCACGGCGGCGGCGCCGTGGTCGGGCAGCGGCAGCGGCGCGCCGAAGATCGCCATCAGCCCGTCGCCGATCATCTGGTTCACCACGCCGCCATGGCCGTTGATCGCATCGAACATCAGGGTGTAGTAGGTGTTCAGCAGCTCGATGGTCTCTTCGGGCGGCTGCGACTCGACCAGCGAAGTGAAGCCGCGGATGTCGCAGAACATCACCGTGGCCAGCACCCGGCGACCGCCCAGCGCGAAGCCGGATTGCTGCAGGTCCTGCGCGACCTCTGAGGTCGCGAAGCGGCGCACCATTTCCTTCTGCTGGTCGCGCAGGCGCTTCTTCTCGAGGCTGGCGCCGATGCGGGCCTTCAGCAGCACGGCATTGACGGGCTTGTGGAGGTAGTCTTCGGCGCCCAACTCGATGCAGCGCGCGATGTCGGCCACACCCTCGAGCGACGAGGTCACGATGACCGGCAAGTCGCGCAGCTTGACGTCGGCGGTCAGGTGTTCCAGCACCTCGAAGCCGGTCATCTCGGGCATTTCCATGTCGAGCAGCATCAGGTCGAAGGCGTCGCGCCGGAGCATCTCCAGGGCGATGCGCCCGTTCTCCGCGCATCGGACGCTGTGGCCCTGGAGTTCGAGGCTGCGGGTCATCAGCAGGCGGTTGACCTTGTTGTCATCCGCCACCAGCAGGCGGGCCGGCGCATGGCGAAGATCAACCATGGGTCAGCTCCTGGAGGGCCGCGGCGACGCGGGCATATTCCTGCGCCAGCGCATCGAGCGCGTTCGATGGCTGCGCAGCCGGCAGGCCGCCGAGTTCCTGTTCGCGTGCCATGGCACCGAGCGTGAGGGCACCGAAGGTGAGGCTGTTCGACTTCAGCGAATGCGCCGCACGCCGGAAGGTATCGGCGTCGCCCGTGGCAAGGGCATCGCGAAGCTCCTGCAGCATGGTGGGTGCTTCTTCGAGGAAGGTCTGCACCAGCTCCTTCACGAAGTCGGCGCCTGCAGCCTCCTGCAACTCCGAAAAAATTGCGTGGTCGATGGTCGCGTCGCTCATCTCATCGGTCCTTTCGTGCGGGCACGCTGTTCAGTGCTTCGACCAGCCGGTCGACGCGAATCGGCTTGGTCAGGTAGTCGTCCATTCCGGCTTCCATGCACATCTCCCGATCGCCCTGCATGGCGTTGGCCGTCATCGCCACGATGCGCGGCCTCATCGGTCCATCCAGCAGCGTGCAGATCTGCCGGGTCGCATCCAGTCCATCCAATTCGGGCATCTGCACGTCCATCAGCACCACATCGTAGGCCTGCCGCTGGACCGACTCCACGGCTTCGATGCCGTTGGAAGCGAGGTCGGCGCGATAGCCCATCTGCTGAAGCAGGCGCAATGCGAGCTTCTGGTTCACCGCGTTGTCCTCCGCGAGCAGGATGCGCAGCGGATGGCGTCCGGCCATGGAGGGGTCGATCTGCGGCTTGGCCGCAGCGCTGGAGGCCGGCTTCGCGGGCGTGTCGTGCGCGAGCAGACTCACCAGCGTGTCGAACAGTTGAGACTGGTGAATCGGCTTCGACAGATAGGCGTTGAACAGCGACTCGGCGTCACCGACTTCGCGTCGGCCCAGCGAGCTGAAGAGCACGAGCGGCAGCGTGGCATGGCTTGCTCGAATCCGCCGTGCCAGCGTGACGCCATCCATCTCCGGCATGTGCATGTCGACGATCGCGAGATCGAAGCGTTCGCCTTGTTCAAGCCAGCGCAGGGCCTCGGCTGGCGAATCGGTGTCGCGCGGGTCCATGCCCCACTTGCCTGACTGCAGCGCGAGCACGCGGCGGTTGGTGGCGTTGTCGTCGACGATCAGTACGCGTTTGCCCTTCAGCTCGAACTGCACGCCAATGAACTCGCGCCGGGAGCTCGGAGGCAGTTGCGCGATCGGTGCCTCGATGGTGAAGAAGAAGGTCGAACCGGTTCCCGGCCCATCGCTCTCGACCCACATGGTTCCGCCCATCAGCTCGGCCAGCCGCTTGCTGATTGCCAGTCCCAGTCCGGTGCCGCCGTACTTGCGCGTGGTGCTGGAGTCGGCCTGTGAGAAGGACTGGAACAGCCGGCCCATGCCTTCCACCGACAGGCCGATGCCGGTGTCTCGCACGGCGAAGGTCAGGGCCACCTTGCCGGCGGAGGCGGGCTCGGAACTCACGGTCAACACGACCTCGCCGGTCTCGGTGAACTTCACCGCATTGCTCAGCAGGTTCAGCAGGATCTGCCGCAGCCGCGTGAGGTCCCCGTTGACCGCTGGCGGCACGTCGCCCTCGAAGACATAGGCGGTGTCGAGGTCCTTCTCGGTCGCGCGCGTGCTCACGAGGTCGAGTGCGGTTTCCACGCAGTCGCGCAGGTCGAAGGGATGTTCCTCGATGTCCATGCGGCCGGCCTCGATTTTCGAGTAGTCGAGGATGTCGTTGATGATGGTCAGCAATGCGTCGCCCGAATCGCGGATGGTCGCGGCGTAGTCCAACTGCTCGGTGTCGAGCGTCGTGTCGAGCAGCAGGCCGCTCATCCCGATCACCGCGTTCATCGGCGTGCGGATTTCGTGGCTCATCATCGCCAGGAAGGCGCTCTTCGCGGCGTTGGCGGCCTCGGCCGCGGCACGCGCCTGGCGGGTCTCGTTGAACAGCCGCGCGTTCTGGATCGCGATCACGGCCTGATCCGCGAAGGTCTTCAGCAGTTTGATTTCCTTGTCGGCGAACGGGCCCGGCGGCTGGCGCGTGACGTGTATCGAGCCGATGTAGCTTCCTTCCCAGAGGAGCGGGGCGATCATGATCGCGTAGGTCCCGATGACCTTGGCGATCTCGCGCATGAACGGCGGCAGTTCGGGTTCGGCGAGCGCATCCGGAACGTGGAGGACGCCGGGGCCGCCCATGGACAGGCCGCCGGGCGGCGGGCGGTCGATCGGGCGGGGATAGAACTGCTCGAGTATTTCGCGCGCCGACCCGCGGTGGGCGCCCAGGTGCACCAGCCCGTCTGCACCGAGCAGCGAGATGCCCATCTGGCGGCCTGAGAACAGCCGCTGGCAGCTTTCCAGGATCTTCTCGAACACGGGCTGTGCGTCTTCCATGGAGCCGCTGATGACCTGCAGCACTTCCGATGTCGCAGTCTGCTGCTCCAGCGCCTCGCGCGTCTCGTTGAACTGGCGCGTGTTCTCGATGGCGATCACGGCCTGGTCGGCGAAGGTTCGCGCGAGCTTGGTTTCCTGGTCGCTGAACGCTCCTGGGGTGTCCCGGAGGACGACGATCGACCCTATGGCCTTGTGATCCTTCATCAGCGGGACAAAGAGACCCGACCGATAGCCGAGCGCCACCGCAAGGTCCTTCATGCGCGGGAACTCTTCGATGCCCGCCTGGGTATCAGCCACATTGATGACACGCGCATCGAGCATGCAGGCGCCGGCGCCGCTGCCGCGATCCAGCGGCCAGGGCTTCAGGAACCCGCCCTGGCGCTCGCCGCGCGTGCCGTCGTCGGCAAACGCCACGGTCTCGATCATGCCGTCGCGCGGCATGCAGAAAGCGACCGCGCGGCCCTCGAACAGGTGCTGGCAGGCCTGCACGATGGCATCGAAGACGGGCTGCGTCTCGGTCGGGGAACTGCTGATGACGCGCAGGATCTCGGCAATGGCGGTCTGCTGCTCCAGAGCCTCGCGTGTCTCGCTGATGAGTCGCACGTTCTCGATCGCGATCACCGCCTGGTCGGCGAAGGTCTGCACGAGCCCGATCTCGACCGGCGCGAAGGGGCGCACCTGGTTGCGCAGCAGCGCGATCACGCCGATCGATTGGCCATCTCGCAGCATCGGCACGGCCAGCACCGTGCGAAAGCCATTGCGTGCCTGGAGTTCGCGCACGTCCGGGTACTCGGTGGCCATGAGGGGCACCACATCCTCGACGTGCACGCAACGGCGTTCCAGGAACGCGCGGCCCGCGATCGACCCGGTGCGCAGCGGCAGTTCCACGGCCATGGCGCCGGCTTCGTAGGCGGGGCCGTAGCTCGTCATTGCGCGCAGCTTGCCGTCGACGGCGAGCCACACGCGGCTGCCCTCGGACCGGCACAGGATGCCGGCGCGTTCGGCCACCGTATCGAGAACCGGCTGCACGTCCGTCGGTGAGGCGCTGATGACCTTCAGCACCTCGGAGGTGGCGGTCTGGCGCTCCAGTGCCTCGCGTGTCTCGTTGATGAGCCGTACGTTCTCGATCGCGATCACGGCCTGGTCGGCAAAGAGCCTGAGCAGGTCGATCTGGCGTTGCGGCGTCACGCCGGGTTCGGGCCAGGCCGTGGAGATCACGCCGATCGGCTCTCCGTCCTTGAGCATTGGCGCGGAAATGATCCGGCGCCAGTTCCCGGTGTCTGCAAGCGTGCGGTCGTAGTTCGGTTCCGACCACGTGTCCTGGATGCTGAGCGCCTTTCGCTCCTGAATGACGCGGCCGGTCAGCTGCTGCAGGGTGGGAGGTGCCGGCCACAGCGCGCGGGCCGATGCCAGCGCCGCTTCGGACCAGTTTCGGCTCGCGGCCAGGTGAACCAGCCGGCCGTCGTAGCTGAAGATGGCAGAGGTCGGGCTGCCGAAGAGTCGCGTCGCGCAATCCAGGATGGCCTCGAACACCGGTGTCACGTCGGTTGGCGATTCGCTGATGACGCGCAGCACGTCGCTGATCGATGTCTGGTATTCGAGTGATTCCGTGAGCTCGGCGGTCCGTTCCTCCACCTTGTGCAGCGCCTCCTGTGTCTCGTTGAAGAGGCGCGCGTTCTGGATCGCGATCACCGCCTGGTCGGCGAAGGTCTTGAGCAGCGCCCGCTCGTTGCGCCTGAACGGGCCCACCTCGCTGCGCTGCATGCTCAGCAGCCCGATGCCGCGGCCCTGCCACATCAGCGGCGCGGCCACGTTCGCGAAGCTCCGTCCGAGTTGCAGGGCATTGCGGCGCAGCACGGGTGGTGCGTCGGGGTCGTTCAGGACGTCGGCGAATTCCACCAGATCGCCGCTGCGGAAGGCCAACTCGGCCGAAGTGTCGCCCGGCGCCGCCGGATAGCTGGCCTGCATCACGGGCTGGAGTTGCGCCGCGCGGTCCTCGCCGATCGCCGCTCGGCCGGCCGGTGTCATCATCCAGCGCGTGAGCGCGAGCCGGCCTTGGTCGTCGACCATCATCAGCGCGAAGGAGCTGACGTCGAACAGCCGTTCGCAGCACTCGAGGATCTTGTCGAACACCGGGCCGGGGTCGGCGACGGAGCTGCCGATCACCCGCAGTACCTCGGCCGTCGCGGTCTGGTGCGCCAGCGTCTCCTGCGTTTCGTCGAACAGGCGAGCGTTCTCCAGCGCGACGCCCATGCTGGCAGCCACCGTTTCGAGGAGCTGGATCTCGTCGGCCCCGAAGGCGTATTCGCGCTCGTGGTTCTGCAGGCCGAGGGCGCCGAGGACGCGGTCGCTGCCGATGATGGGTACGGCGGCGATCGAATGCGCCCAGTCGGTCCCCGGCGAGGGATGAAGGCCAGCCCGGGTCTGCTCATCGCGCGTGTTCGCAACGCGGACCTGGCGGTCGCGAAGGATCTGTTCCAGCACCTCGCCGGGCCTCACCGGCCGTGCCGGCGGCAAGGGCAGCGGAAGGTTGTGCTCATAGCGGTACAGCGCCTGCACGAGGTTGGTCTTGTCGTCCCACCACAGGATGTTGACGTCGCCGGAGTCGAAGACCTCGCGCAGCTTGTCGCCCACCATGTGGATGATGGCTTCGAACGGCAGCCGGGCCGCGATGCCCTCCTGGATGCTGTCGATGAGCGTGAGGGCGCCTGCGCGCTGCGCGAGCTCGGCGGTGCGCCGGGCCAGTCGACACTCCACGTCTTCGCGGGAGCGGATGTTGGACAAGGCCACCGCGGCCTGGCTCGCCAATGCGCCCAGCAGGCCGCGGTCGGTGTCATGGAACCGGCCGACCGCGCCTTCGATGTCGGCATAGAGAAAGCCGAGCAGCTCGTCCCCCACCATCAAAGGTGCGATCAGGCATGAGCGCTGGGCAGCGGGTTTGGCGCCGCCAGGTCCGTGCCGCAGGCTGGAAATCCGCGTGCGGCGGGATTCGGCAAGCCAGGGTTCGATGGCGCAGAGCAGGGCGGCGGCATCTTCGTCGCGCGGCAGCATCGAGCCGGCGATCCGCAGGCTGTCGTCGGCATCGAGCACCAGAAGCACCCGCTGCGCACCGCCGAGATCGGTCGCTTCGCGGATCAGGCAGTCGTGCAACTCGCTCTCGCTACGCGTCCCGTTCAGGCGCAGGCCGCTGTCGACGAGCCGCTCGAAGGGCTCGCGCGGGTCGGCGTCGGCGCGCAGCGCGTGCATCGACAGTGGCCGGGACCGGGACTCTGCCATGGGGCATTGGCTCCTGCGATCAGAGGGATGATGCGCGGGCGGCGCATCACCGCGTGGAGTCTAGCGAAGCGGCGGGAAGATGCGCAGCCCCCCGATCAGGAAACGAACAGCCGCTGCACGAGCCCGCGCAGCCAGATGTTGGACGCGTCCTGGTGAAAACGCCGGTGCCAGAATTGGTGCACCTCGACCACGGGCGCCTTGAAGGGCGGGTCGACGATGCGGATGCTGGCGTAGCGCATGCAGATGTTCGCCAGGTCGCGCGGCACGGTCGCGACCAGATCCGATGCCTCGATGATGGGCAACAGGCTCATGAAGTGCGACAGCCCGACCAGCACACGCCGCTTCAGTCCCCGGCGCTGCAGGAACTGGTCGAGCAGATGCTCGCGGCCGTCGGGGCTCACCACGGCGTGGGAGGCGGCCAGGTAGGTCTTGAGGGTCAGGCGCTCGCCGATGGTCGGATGCTCCCCGCGCACGATGCACACATAGTCGTTGCGAAACAGCTTCTGCAGGAAGAAGCCCGCCTTCTGCAGGTCCGGCAGGTAGCCGATGGCGAGTTCGGCCGCTCCCGTCTCCAGCGCCTCGGCCGCCGCCTGGCGCGGCATCGACAGCGTGCGCAAGTCGCAATGCGGCGCTTCTTGCGCGAAGGCCGCCAGGATGCGCGGCAGGAAGTGCACTTCGGCGATGTCCGGTGTGACGAGGGTGAACACCTTGCTGGCCTGCAGCGGATCGAAACCGGGCGCCGGCAGGATGTCGGCCTTGATGGTTTCAATGACGCGCCGCACCGCACCATCCAGCTCGGCGGCGCGCGGAGTCGGCTGCATGCCGGCGCCGGTCTTCACGAACAAGGCATCGTTGAACAGCAGCCGCAGCCGGGAGACGGCCGCGCTCATGGCCGGCTGGCTCAGGCCGATGGCCTCCGCAGCGCGGGTGACGCTGCGGTGTTCCGACATGGCGTGGAATGCCACGAGGAGGTTGAGGTCGACTTGCCTGATATCCATGCCGTGGATTCTATGTATACACAAAATCCACTTCATAAATGGACTGGCGCTGCCTAGACTTCGCCTCCAACAGCCCGCCGACGCGGTCGCGACGGGCGACAGGAGACAACATGGTTCATCGGATCTGGAAGAGTGCCGCACATGGCTGAGGGGATACAGCGCCTGCGCTGCGCCTGCGGCGTCGATGTGCACGCGCACATGGTTCCGGCGGAATTCCCGGCCTACCTCGGCACCAGGGTGCCGGCGCAATGGCCCTCGACCGCTGCGGCGCCCGATGCGGCGGGCCTGTGCCATCGCCACGTGATGATCGCCGGCAAGAACTACCGCACGGTCTCGGAGAAGTGCTGGAGCGTGACGCGCCGCCTGGCCGATCTGCCGGAGATGGGATTGGCACATCAAGCCATCTCGCCGATGCCGGAATTGCTTTCGTACTGGATGGAGCCGGCCGATGCGCAGCAGCTTCTTCGGTACCTCAACGAGCAGATCGCGGTGATGGTGGCCGAGTCGGGCGGCGTGTTGATCGGGATGGGCGCAGTGCCGCTGCAGGACATCGACCTCGCGATCGCCGAGCTTCGGCATGCCGTCGAGACGCTGGGATTCGCGGGCGTCGAGATCGGCAGCAACGTCAACGGCACGCCCATCGGAGACTCGCGCTTCGATCCCTTCTTCGAGGCCTGCGAGGCGCTCGACGCGGCGGTGTTCGTGCATGCGCTCAAGCCGACCGGCATGGACCGGCTGGTGGGGCCGGCCCCGCTGCAGCAGGTGCTTGCCTACCCTACCGATGTCGGGCTGGCCGCCGCGTCCGTCATTACGGGCAATCTGCTGATGCGCCGGCCCAAGCTGCGCATCGCCTTCAGCCACGGCGGCGGCACGCTTGCCATGCTGCTGCCGCGCCTGCAGCAAGGGTGGGGCGTGTTTCCGGCGTTGAAGGAGCAGGTGCAGGCATCGCCGGTCGAGCAGGCGCGTCGCCTCTTCTACGACACGCTGGTATTCGATTCGTCCACGCTGGCGCATCTGGTGGCGCAGTTCGGCGCCACGCAGTTGATGGTCGGCACCGACTACCCGTTCAATTTCCACGAGCACGCGCCGTTGGCGCGGATCGAATCGGCCGGCCTGGGAGCCGACGTGGCAGATCACTTGATCGACGGCAATGCGCGGCGCTTTCTCGCGCGCGCCTTCGCATCGACGAAGCATTGAAGGAGCGCCCATGAGTTCACCCTGGATCAGCGGCCTGCGCAGCGTCGCGCTCGACGTGCCGGGCCTCGCGCGCGCCGAGGACTTCTACACCCGCGTCTGGCACCTGCAGGTCGCGGCGCGCACGGACGATGCGATCTATCTGCGCGGGACCGGTGCCGACCACCATTTGCTGGCGCTTCACCGCGGCGGCGCGGTGTGCGCGATCCGGCACGTGACCTTGCGTGCGCGCAGTTCGGAGGCACTGCGGGCCGTGGCCGAAGCGGCGGTGCGCGCCGGAGGCCGGGTCGTCGAAGGGCCGGCGCCCATTGCCGAGCCCGGCGGCGGCATCGGACTCACGCTACGCGATCCGCACGGCCGCCTGCTGCAAGTGGTGCACGGCGATGCCTTGCACGCCGATGCACAAGAAGCCGAGGACCGGCCATCGCGCCTCGCGCACGTGGTCCTCAACAGCCATGACGTCGCCGCCACGCAAGCCTTCTTCGAGCAGGCCCTGGCCTTCCGGCTGGCCGATCGCACGCGGATCATGGCCTTCCTCAACTGCAACGCCGACCACCACAGCGTGGCGCTGGGCGACACCGACAACGATGCGCTCAACCACATCGCCTTCGTGATGCCCGACCTCGAATCGGTGATGCGCGGCGGCGGCCGCATGAAGGACGCGGGCCACGCGATCGAATGGGGGCCCGGCCGGCACGGACCCGGCCACAACGCCTTCAACTACTTCATCGGCCCCTTCGGCGAAGTGATCGAGTACACGGCCGAGGTCGAGCAGATCGACGACAGCTACGTCGCAGGCGGCCCGGCCGACTGGACGTGGCCGCCCGGTCGTGTCGACCAGTGGGGCATTTCGCAGCCGCCGTCGGCGCGCCTCAAGGAAGCGCAGCGACAGGTTTTCTTCATCCCGACTCCGGAGCATTCATGAAATTCACCACCTTCCTGCACAACGGGCACGCGCGCCTCGGCGTGGTCGACGGCGACCAGCTCATCGACCTGCAGGCGGCCCAGCCGCAGGTGCCATCGGACCTGCGCGCCGCGCTGGCCGCGGGCGTCGATCTGGCGGCAGCGGCCGAGGCGGCCATCGCGTCGACCGCGCCGCGCCTCCCGCTGGCCGGCCAGAAGTTCGCGCCGCTGGTGCCCGAGCCGGGCAAGATCATCTGCCTCGGCCTCAACTACTTCGACCATGCGAAGGAAGGCGGGCGCGAGAAGCCCGAGTACCCGTGGTTCTTCTTCCGCGGCGCGACCTCGCTGGTGGCACATGGCGCGCCGGGCATCCTGCCCAAGGTGTCGGGCAAGTTCGACTACGAGGCCGAGCTGGCGCTGGTGATCGGCCGTCGCGTGCCACGCCATGTGTCGCAGGAGGATGCACCCGGCTACGTGTTCGGCTACACCTGCTTCAACGACATGTCGGTGCGCGACTACCAGAAGCGTACGCCGCAATGGACCATCGGCAAGAACTTCGACGGCACGGGCGGCTTCGGTCCCGTGCTGGTCACCTCCGATGAGCTCCCACTCGCGGCTGCCGGACTGAAGATCCAGGGCCGTCTCAACGGCGAGGTGATGCAGAGCGCGAACACGACAGACATGATCTGGGGCGTGGCCGAAACCATTTCCCTGCTGAGCGACGTGCTCACGCTGGAGCCGGGCGATGTGATCGTGATGGGCACGCCGGCCGGCGTCGGCCAGGCGCGCACGCCGCCGGTATGGATGAAGGCCGGCGACACCTTCGAGGTCGAGATCGAGCGCATCGGCACGCTCGTGAACCCGATCCGCGCCGAGGACTGAAAGCATGGCTTCATCGGTTCAACGCGGCGTCGACTTCGACGTCGCGGTGGTCGGCTTCGGTCCGTCCGGGGCGGTGGCGGCGGGTCTGCTCGCCGGCATGGGCTTGCGTGTGTGGGTATGCGACCGTTCGCGTGAGGTCTATGACAAGCCGCGCGCCATTGCCGTGGACCACGAGATTCTTCGCGTGTTCCAGCAACTCGGCGTGATGGATGCCGTGGCGCCGCACCTGGAGCCCTTCACGCCGTCGGAGTACTTCGGCGTGGACGGCCAGCTGATCAAGCGGCTGACCATGGTCGCGCCGCCATACCCGCTGGGCTACACGCCGTCGAACGTGTTCACGCAGCCGCCGGTCGAAGCCGCACTGCGTGCGCATGTGCAGGGGCACGCCAATGCCACGGTGGAGCTCGGGACCCAGGTGACGTCGCTGGATCAGGACGATGAAGGCGTCACGCTGCAATGGCTCCGTGACGATGGTGAGGAGGGCCGCACGCGCGCGCGCTGGGTCGTGGCATGCGACGGTGCGTCGAGCAGCGTGCGCGAGCAGGTGGGCATGGCGCTGGAAGACCTGTCCTTCGACGAGCCTTGGCTCGTGGTGGACGTGCTGGCCAATGGGCGCGGTTTGGCGAAGTTGCCCACGACCAGCGTGCAGTACTGCGAGCCGGATCGGCCTTGCACCATGGTGATCGGGCCCGGCAATCACCGGCGCTGGGAGATCTCGCTCAAGGCCGGAGAAGACCCGCAGAAGGTCGTTGAACCGGCCGAGACATGGAAGCTGCTGTCCCGCTGGCTGACGCCGGAAGACGGGAAGCTGTGGCGCCAGGCAAGCTATCGATTTCATGCGCTGGTGGCCGACCGCTGGCGCAGCGGCCGGGTGTTCGTCGCCGGCGATGCGGCGCACCAGCAGCCACCTTTCCTGGGGCAGGGCATGTGCCAGGGCGTGCGCGATGTTGCCAACCTAGCCTGGAAGCTGGCCGCGGTGTGCCACGGCGAAGTGCGGGGTGCGGCGGCCGAGGCGTTGCTCGACAGCTACGGCATCGAACGTGCGCAGCACGTGCGCCAGCTCACCAGCCGCATCAAGGGCATCGGCGCCGTGATCTGCGAGCGCGACGAAACCAAGGCGCGCGAGCGCGACGCCCGCATGCTGGCCGAATGCGGTGGCGTGGTGCGCGACATGCCGCGGCAAGACGTGCTGCCGGGGCTGGAGCTTGGATTGCTGTCGCCCGTGCCGCATGGGGCCAACGGAACGATCTTTCCGCAGCCCTGGGTCGAGCAGGGCGAGGCGCGTGTGCGCTTCGACACCTTGGCCGGCAATGGCTGGTGGCTGGTGCTCGATCCGGCTTTCGACGCCATGGATGCGCAGGCGCTGGCGCGCGGCGTGCCCGCCATGACCATCCTGCGCCTCGGCGACGCACTGCGCGAGACCGAGGGCGTGGCCGCCGACTGGTTTCGCCGCCACGGTTGCCGCGCCGCCATCGTGCGACCCGACCGCTACGTGTACGGCGTGGCCTCGAACGCTGCTGAACTCGATGCGCAACTGGGCGCGCTCGCGGCCAGGCTTGGCTGAACGCTCATCCCATTCAAAACAACGGAGACAAAGTGATGAACAGAAGAGGCTTTCAACTGACGCTTGCCGCTGCGGCGCTGGTCCCGCATGCATGGGTGCGCGCGCAGGAGCCGTGGCCCGGCAAGCCCATCAAGGTGGTGCTCTCGCAGCCGGCGGGCTCCGGGCCCGACACCATCGCGCGGCTGCTGGGCGACGGTCTCGCGCAGTCGATCGGCCAGCCCTTCGTGATCGACAACAAGCCGGGCGGCCAGAACGTGATCGGCGCGCAAGCGGCCAAGCAGGCGGCGCCGGATGGCTACACCTTCTACTTCGCGACGACCGCCGCGCTGGTGACCAACAGCTACCTGTTCAGGACGCTGCCCTACGACCCGCTGAAGGACTTCGTGCCGGTGGCCTTCGTCGCGAACAGCCCGTTCGCGCTGCTGGTGAGTGCCGATTCGCCCATCAAGTCGGTAGACGAACTCATCGCACGCAGCAAGGCCGAGCCGGGCAAGCTGTCGCTGGCCAACGAAGGCCCGCGCACCTTCGGCGGCATGATCGCGCGCCTGTTCAACGCACGCGCCAAGGCCGGCGCCAACCTGGTCGCCTACAGCTCGATCGGAACGGGCGTGCAGGATCTCATGGGCGGGCATTCGGAGGCGCTGGTAGCCGACGTGGCGTCGACCGCGCAACTGGTGCGGCAGGGGCGGCTGCGAATGCTCGCCGTGACCTCGCCGAAGCGCATCGCGGGCTGGGACAACGTGCCCGCACTGGCCGAGACTCTGCCTGGCGTCGACATGGTGGGATGGCTGGCGGTCGTCGCGCCAGCAGGTACGCCGGAGCCCATCGTCACGCGCATGAACGCGGGGATCAACAGCATGCTCGCGAACCCGGCCTTCGCCGAGAAGCTGCTGGCGATCGGGCCGATTGCCGCGCCGCCGCAGTCGCCGCAGCAGTTCGATGCCTTCCTGCGCGGGGAGCATCGCCGCCTCGGGCAGATCGCCGCGGAGATCGGCTTGCTGCCGGAATAGTCTCTGGTCTTGCGGCGGTATTCAGCCGGGCACGAAGCCCGCCGCCTTGACGCCGGCCATGCAGATGGCCTCGTCCTCGTCTCCGGTGCCGCCGCTGGCGCCCACGGCGCCAAGCACCGCGCCTTGCGCATCCTTGATCAGCACGGCACCGGTCTGCGGCAGGAAGCGGCCGCCCGAGGTGGCTGCGAGCGACACGAAGAAGTTCGGGTTGCCCTTTGCGCGCTCGCCGAGCGTGCGGCTCGACACGCCCATACCGACCGCACCCCAGGCCTTGCCCTGGGCCACTTCGAAACGAAACATGCTGGCACCGTCTTCACGCGCGAAGGCCTTGAGATGCCCTGCGTCGTCGAGCACCACCACGCCCATGGGCTGATAGCCGGCCTGCTTCGATGCGGCGAGGGCGGCGCTGATGATCTGGTTGGCCTGGTCGAGTGTGAGTGAGGTCATGGTGCGCGATGCGTGTGGGAGTAGGGAAGGGATTGTCAGGCTGTGGGCGCCGGTCGAGTCAGTGCGTCGAAGCCGAAGCGGTTCATGCTGCCGAAAGCGGGGCCGGCGGGGTGCGGCACGAAACGCGTGTGGCAGTCCAGCACGGCCGGCAGGCCCGATGCGAGCGCACGGGCCATCGCGGGCGCCACGTCTTCCGCGCGCGTGACGGCCTCGCCAAAGCAACCGAAGCCGCGCGCAATGGCGGCGTAGTCCGTGCCCTCCAGGCTGGTAGCGAACTCGAAGTCCAGTTGCGCCTTCTGGCCGGATCGGATGATGCCCCACGAGGCATTGTTGTGAACGATGGTGAGTACCGGCAGTCGGGCCCGCCGGGCGGTGTCGAGTTCATTCAGCGTGAAGCCGAAGGAGCCGTCGCCCGTGATGTGGACTACCGGCCGCGCGGGGTGCTGCAACTGCAGGGCCATGGCGTAGGGCAGGCCGAAGCCGAGATGGCTCATGCCGGGCTCGTGCAGGCGCGTGCGCACTTCTTTGACGGGCGTGAAGTCGTTGCTCCAGAAGGTGGTGTGGCCGCCATCGAACACGGCGAGGGCATCGGCAGGCAATGCATCGGCGATGGCCTTGGCGAGCGCTGCGGGGTGCATGACCTCCGTCGATTCGCTCGCCATCGCCGCGAGTCTGGATTCATGGCCGGCGCGTACTGCGCGGATGCCCTCCAGCCATCCGGCCTCGGCGCCGGGTGCCGGCTGATCGTCCAGCGCGGCAAGCAGGTCTTCCAGCGCCTGCCCGGCATCGGCCTGCATCGCCACTTCATGCAGGGCCGGCTGCCCCAGCGTGGAAGGGTCGATGTTGACGTTGATGGTGCGGTGATGCCGCCGCGCGAAGGGACCGCGGTCGTCCCACATCCAGGACGAAAAGCGACAACCGATGCTCAGCACGACATCGGCGCCATCGAAGGCCGCGCGAACGGCGTCGCCGGCGATCAGCCCGCCATGGCCAATGAAGTGCGGGCTGTCGCTCGCGACCACGCCGAGTGCCATCTGCGTCGGCACCACCGGCGCGCCGAGGCGACGCGCCATGTCACGCACGAGGTCCGCTGCGCCGCTGGTGATGACACCGCCACCGGCGACCACCACCGGCCGCCTGGCCTGGCGGAGCAACTGCGCCGCATCCTCGACAGTCGATGCCGACGGCCGCGGCCCCATCGTGGCGCGGTAGCGGGATGGGGTGAGATCGAACTCGTCGTCCGCGAACTCGGCAACGGCCGACAGCACGTCTTGCGGCACGTCGAGATGCACCGGCCCGGGCCTGCCCGAAAGGGCCTCGCGAAATGCGCGCCGCGCCAGTTCCGGCATGCGCCTCGGGTCGTGAACCACGGCATTCCATTTGGTGAGCGGCGCCAGCACGGCGCGCGTGTCGAGGTCCATGAACATGCCGCTGTGCGGATAGGCGGCGGCGCGATGCTGGTTGGTGGTGATGGCCAGCAGCGGCAGGTTGTTGTTGAGCGCGACGCCCATGCCCGACGCCAGGTTGAGCCCGCCCGGCCCCATCTCGCCAATGGCAACCGCCATGCGGCCGGAGCCCGCATGCACCGCCGCAGCCATCATCGGCCCGGTCGCTTCATGCCGTACGCCGACGAAGCGCACCGCCTGCTGTTGCGACAGCGCGTGCATCAGAGGCGCGAGCTTGCCGCCGACGATGCCGAAGGCGAACGGAACCTGCTCCGCGGTCAAGATGCGCACCAGGGCCTGGGCGCCAGTCAATCGCAGCACGGGCTCAGTCCTCCGCCGTGAAACCGGTGGCGCGCACGATCGGGCCCCAGCGGTCGTAGTCCGCCTTGACGCGGCGTGCGAATTCCTCGGGCGACTGGTGCACCGGCTCCAGCCCGTAGGTGGCGAGGGCGGCGATGAAGTCGGGCGCCTGCAAGGCCTCTCGCACCAGCGTGTTGAGACGCTGCACGGTGGCCGCAGGCGTCTTGGCCGGCAGGAACCAGCCGAGCCATTCCTGCACCGCGATGTCCTTGTAGCCCTGCTCGACGAGCGTAGGCACCTCGGGCAGAAAGGGCGAACGTTGTGCGCTGGTGACGCCGAGCGAGCGCAACTTGCCCGAGCGGATGTGCGGCATCACCTCGCCGACCACGTTGAAGCTCACCGGCACCTGGCCGCCCATCACGTCGTTGAGCAGCGGTGCGCCGCCGCGATAGGCGACGCTGGTCATTTCGATGTCGGCCGCCTTCTGCAACATCATCCCGGCGAAGTGCAGCGCCGAACCCGCCGCCGGGACGCCGTAGGTGGCCTGCTTGGGATTGGCCTTCGCCCACTTCACGTAGTCGGCCACGGTCTTGATCTCGGCCGGCAAGCCGGGGCCGGCAGTGAACGAGAACGCATAAGTGACCGTGGAGGTGACGGGGGTGAAGTCGACCAGCGGGTCGTAGTTGAGCTTCTTGTAGGTGTGGGGGTACAGCACCATCGGCGAGCTGGGGATCTGCAGGATGGTCAGCCCGTCCGGCGCGGCGCGCTTGACATACTCCACCGCGATGCGGCCGCCCGCACCGGTTCGGCTTTCCACCGTGAGGCTGGTCGCGTAGTGCCCACGCAGCTTTTCGGCGACCGGCCGCGCCACGTTGTCGCCCATGCCGCCGGCCGGAAAGCCGGACACGATGGCCGCATTGCCGTTGAGTTGGGCCAGCGCCAGCCGCGGCAGGCCGAGTGTCGCAAGCGCCGAGAGCCCGGCGCTGCGCAGCAGCACCTCACGCCGATTCCACATGGTTGTCTCCGGTGTTTTGTAGTGCATGAAGCTTAGGCAGTCCTTGGTGGCAGTGCCATGGACGAAGGGGTCCGGGTCATGTAGATTTCCGGCATCCTTTTTCGATCCGACATGCCTGCCACTCCACTTCTCGTTGTCCCGTTTCGCGAAGTCCGCCACTTCGGGCCCGAGGACAGTCTGCACTTCGAGGCGATCCGTGTTCGCGCCAGCCAGCACCAATGGACGATTCCGGCACATCGCCACGAAGGCCTCCATCAGTTCCAGTTGCTGATCGAGGGCGGGATGGTCGGGATGCTCGATGGCGAGCGGCATGCGTTGAAGGCGCCGGCCGCGGTGATGGTGGCGCCGGGCGTCGTGCACAGCTTCGTGTACGAGCCCGACAGCGCCGGCTCGCAGGTCACCGTGCCGAGCGAAGCGCTCGCGTCGCTGTCGGCGCATTCGCCGGCGATCCAGCAGCGCCTGTCGCAGAAGCTGGTCCTCGATGAAGCGGCCCTGGGCGCCGGGCTGGCCGATTGCGCGCAGCGCTTCGCGATGCTGGGCGACGAATTCATGGCACAGCGCGCCGGACGGGCCGAAGCACTGCAATCGCATGTCATCCTGCTTGCGCTGTGGTTCCTTCGCCATCGGGAAGCGATCAGTGGCAGCGGCCGGCTGCGGGCATCGCGCGACACGCTGGTGCAGCGCTATCGCGGGTTAGTCGAACTGCATTTTGCGGAGCATCGGCCACTGGGCTTCTACGCCGGGGCGCTCGGTGTGACGGCGGATCACCTGAGCCGCGTGTGCCGGGCGACCACCAGTACCAGTGCGCTGGAGCTACTGCATGCGCGCGTCGCGCTCGAAGCCAAGCGGATGCTGGCTCACGTCGACCTGACGGTGGCGGACGTGGCGGAGCGGCTCGGGTTCGACGATGTGGGCTACTTCAGCCGGTTCTTCAAGGCGACGACGGGCAGTGCGCCCTCGGCCTATCGCGAGGCGCTGGCTGCGGGGCTTGCGGCTGCACCGCGTCGAGCCGCGCGGGGAATCACCGGCGAGTGTCGGGGCTGACGAACGGGGATGCCGGTGACGGTCCCGACCAGTTGGCCGACCACCAGCCGGACCTGTGACTTCAGCGCGGCGACCGCACGACGATCACCCGCCAGGTGCTTCATCAGGCACTGCTGGAACAAACCGTCGAACATCGCGTAGGCAACGTTGCTGGGAACCCGCACCGGCGTGCCGCTGAGTTCGGCGAAGCGTGACAGCACGCGCCAGATCATCCGCTCCAGGCTCTTGTCGATCTCCGCGACATCGGCACGGAACGCCGGCTCGAACAAGGATTGCGCCCGCAGGTCGTACCAGAGCCGATGCATGCTCGCGTCCTGGCGGACGGTTGCGGCCAGCCCGGCCGTGAACCCTTCCATCAGTTCGTCGAACGAAGCCGCTTCGGCTGTGACCTCGTCGTAGCGGGTCACGCAGCGTGCCTTGTACTGGCGCACGCTGCACAGGATCAGGTCGAGCTTGTCGGTGAAGTAGTAGTGCAGCACGCCGTGCGAGAAGGCGGAATTTTGTGCGATCTCGCGCAGGCTGGTGCGGGCATAGCCGAGTTCGGCAAGTGTCTGCATCGCAGCTTCGCCGAGCTCGGCGCGGCGCTCGGTGAACTTGGCGTCGGGTAGGCGGGGCGTCTTCGACATGAGCCGATTGTAGAGAGCGCTTCCGGCATTCGAGCCCACCCATGAGTGAAAACCCGTGTGTCTTGACGACTGTCCTGATAAATCTTGACAGTCGTCAAGGCCACTTCTAGCATCACTGCGCGTTCCTTGACGATCGTCCAATAAATGCAGGAGACATCATGCGGAAGTTCGACTTGTCCGGCCGCAAGGCCCTGGTGACGGGCGGGGCGCGAGGCCTCGGCGAAGGCATGGCACAGGCGCTGGCGACGGCCGGCGCCTCGGTGATGATCGGTGACGTTCTGGCAGCGCTCGGTCGCGAGACAGCGGGCAAACTCTCGGCGGGCGGCGCCAAGGTGGGCTTCGTGCAGCTCGACGTCACCAAGGACGAGGACTGGGCCTCGGCGGTCCAGGCCACGATCGACACGCTGGGCGGCTTCGACATCCTCGTCAACAACGCCGGCATCGAAATCACCGCGCTGGTGGCCGACATCGATGCCAACGACCTGCGACGCATGCTCGACGTGAACATCGTCGGCACGGCGCTCGGCATGAAGCACGCGTTTCGCGCGATGCGCCCCAGGGGCGCCGCGGGCAAGGGTGGAGCAGTCGTCAATATCTCTTCGGTCGCGGCGACCATCGCCTTCCCTGCGATCGCCGGCTATTCGGCAACCAAGTCGGCGGTGGACCGCCTGACACGCGTCGGCGCCATGGAGGCCGGCAAGCTCGGGTACGGGGTGCGCGTGAACTGCATCTACCCCGGCCTGGTGCCCACCGAGATGGGCATGAAACTGGCAGGCGACGTGGTCGCGGCCGGGCTCTTCGCATCGCCCGATGCAGCGGTGGGCTCGATCATCGAGCAGACCCCGGCGGGGCGCCTGGGCGAAGTCGGCGACATGGCCGATGCGGTCGTGTTTCTCTGCTCCGACGCTGCGCGCTTCATCACCGGTGCCGGCTTGCCGGTGGACGGCGGCATGGGCATGTGAAAGGACAAGACATGAGTAAGAGCAAGAAACCCGTGGTGGTCTATGGCGCCTCCGGCTACACCGGCCGACTCGTTTGCGAGTACCTGCGCGAATACAACCTCCCGTTCGTTGCCGCAGGGCGCAGCAAGGACAAGCTCGAAGACGCGATGAAGTCCCATGTGCCGGGCATCGAAACCGCCAGCTACGAGATTGTCGAAGTGCCCCACACGGTCGATGCGCTCACGGAGCTCTTCAAGGGTGCCTCGGTCGTGTTGAACACGGTGGGCCCCTTTGCGAAGTTCGGCCCGGAAGTCGTTCAGGCGTGTCTCGCGGCCAAGTGCCACTACACCGACACCACGGGCGAGCAGGACTGGCTGATCACGCTCGATGAGCAATACAGCGCCAAGTTCGACGCCGCCGGACTGTTGCTTTCGCCCGGCCTGGCGCAGATGTACACCACGGGCGAGATCGCCGCTCAGTTGTGCCTGGAGACGCCGGGCCTCGATACGCTCGACATCGCCGTGTTCTGGGGCGGCAGCCCGACGATTGCCTCGACACAGACGATCCTCGTCAATGCGGCGATGGCCAAGGCCTACTACCTCGAGCAGAACAACTATGTCGAGTGGCAGCCCGACGCGGGCCTGTACAGCCTGTCGATCCCCGGACAGCACGAGGCGGCGCTGGCCTTGCCCTGGGGCGGAACTTCGCACCCGGTGTGGTTCAAGAAGGACCCACGCGTCTCCAATGTGAAGGTGCTCGGCGGCGTGTTCAACAAGCCGCTGATGCTGGGTGTTCCGCAGATCGTTGCGGCCGCCCTCAAGGCCACTGAAGGCATGAACCCCGACGACCGCTACGCGGCGCTCGCCAAGACAGCCGCCGGTGTCATGAACAGCATGCCTCCGCGAGAGAACCCGCGGATCAACAAGTCGGTGGATTCAGTGCACGCGTCAGGGCCGCTGGCTCGTGCGCACTGTGTCATCTTCGGCAATTGCAACTACAAGCAGACCGGCATGCTGCAAGCCTTCGCTGCCGCTTCATTGCTGCAGCAGCCGCCCAGGCGCGCGGGCTTTGCGTCGGGTTGCCAGGCCTTCGGCCATCATGAGCTGCTGGGTGCATTGCGCAGCTTCGGACTCGTCCAGGCGCCCGTTCTGACCGTGCACCGTTGACCGGATGCGCGCCACCATGCGCCTGATCGACTATCTCGACAAGGGCGCCCAACTGGGCGAACGTGCGCCGTGCTTCACGATGGGCGACCGGGACCTGTCCTATGCGCAGGTCCAGGCGCTCAGCCATCGGGTCGGGCGTGCACTCCAGCGGTCCGGCATCCGCCCCGGCCAAAAGGTCGCCGTGCTCGCGAGCAACGACGCGATCGCTTTCGCCTGCGTGTTCGGCATCTCGCGCGCGGGCGCCGTCTGGTGTCCCATCAATCCGCGCAACGAGGCGAACGAGAACCGCTTCGTGCTCGATGCTTTCGATTGCGCCTGCCTCATCTTTCACAGCAACTATGCGGCGATGGTCGAGGAGATTCGCGGCGCGTGCCCGAAGCTCACGACGCTGGTTTGCCTTGACGCGCCCCAACCCTGGGCGCCCTCATGGGCGCAGTGGGTCGAGGGGATGAGCGACGGTGCTCTGGAAGTGGAGCCGCGGGACGACCTCGCGATGATCGCCGGCACCGGAGGCACGACGGGCCAGCCGAAGGGCGTCATGCTGTCGGGCCGGAACCTCGAGACGATGTCGGCGCTGACCTTGATGGGCTATCCGTTCGACGGTCGGCCGACGTACCTGGCGCTGGCCCCGCTGACGCATGCGGCCGGCGTGTTGTGCCTGCCCGTGATGGCGCTGGGCGGACGCGTCGTGATCATGCCCCGGCCCGATCTGGGTGAGTTTCTCGCGCTGATCGAGCGGCACCGCGTCACGCACACCTTCCTTCCACCGACCTTGATCTACATGCTGCTGCAGCACGAGCGACTGGCTTCGACCCGGCTCGATTCGCTGCAATGCTTCTGGTATGGCGCGGCGCCCATCTCGGCGTCACGGCTCGAAGAGGCCCTCGAAAAGATCGGTCCCGTCATGGCGCAGCTGTTCGGCCAGACCGAAGCACCCATGATGATCTCGATGATGGCGCCGCGCGACCATTTCAACGCCGACGGATCGGTCGCGCGCGGGCGGCTCGCATCGGCGGGGCGGCCCGGACCCCTCGTGCAGGTGGCGACGATGAACGCCGACGGTGCGTTGCTGCCCATCGGCGAAACCGGCGAGATCGTGATTCGCAGCTCGCTGGTGATGATGGGCTACTACAAGGATCCGGCCGCCACGGAGGCGGTATGGCGCCACGGCTGGCATCACACCGGCGACGTCGGACGGCTCGACGCCGACGGCTTCCTGTACATCGTCGACCGGGCGAAGGACATGATCATCACGGGAGGCTTCAACGTCTACTCGGTCGAGGTCGAGCAGGCGCTGATGCAGCACCCGGACGTGCAGGACAGTGCCGTGGTCGGCCTGCCCGACGACAAGTGGGGGGAGCGCGTCGTCGCGGTCGTGCAGTTGCATGCGGGTCGCAGCAGCGACGTCGACAAGACCGCCGAGGAGATCCAGGCCTTCGTCAAGGCACGCATCGGCAGCGTGAAGACCCCCAAGCAAGTCGAGATCTGGCCGGACCTGCCTCGCTCCAGGGTCGGCAAAGTGCTGAAGAAGGACATACGTTCGACTCTCGTCGAACGGCTGCGCGACGCCGCGGCGAAATCATGAGCGAAGCCTTCTTTGCAGGCTGAAGCATCACGGCGAAGGATCACCATTCTTCGCTGACGAGTTCACGGTGCTGATGTCGACCCGCACGCACGAGCATCGCAGATCGTCGCAAAACGAGTCATCGCAGTTGCAATTTCTTGCGTGCCTGAACGTGCGCCCTGTCATGTCTCGCGTTGTAGGATGGGGCTGAACATGGCGTAAGCGAAGAGAGCGCGGCCATGCTTCTGGCACCGATATTGCACCCTTCGAATCAACAAGAAGCGGAAGGAGACAACAAGCCCGACTACTGTCGGTTACATCGCTGGTCTATCAAGGCCTCCGGAGAACGTCTGATGCTGTCTACGTCTGCAACCGGCTTCCGCGAAACTCCGTTGTCAGCGTTGGGAAAATTCAATCCCTTGCTGGATGCGGTCTTGAGATTGGGGGATCTGACCATTCTCGTGATCAGCGGCATGATTGCCTTCGCACTGCGCTTCGGCTCCCTGGAGTTGGGCACCGACTATGTGCATGCGCTGAGTCGGGGCGTGCTGTTTGCAGTCATCGTCCTGAACGGAAGTTCGCTGTACCCACGCTGGCGTGGCCGCACGATGGGCGCGGAGTTCGCCAAGCTCGTGACGCTATGGCTCCTCATGTTCTGCATCATGGCGGTGTATGCACTGGCCATGAGGGATGGTCATGAGACCTCGCGCTTGTGGTGGGGCGGTTGGCTGGGTCTCAGCATCGGCGGCGCCATGGTTCTGCGAGTGGCTGCGCGTGCCATCGCACGGTGGACCAGCGCGCAAGGGATCGACAAACGCGTCTCGGTCGTGGTCGGTGCGAACCCGGATGCGCAACGCCTGGTCGATGCCATCCGAGGAGACGATGCGTGCGGTATCGAAGTCCACGGCTGGTTTGCCACGCATGCGGACCGGAGCGAGTTGACCGGCGCTCCAATGCTCGGAGGCATCGACAACCTCGGCAGATTTGTCGAGTCCCGAGGTGTCGACCTGGTCTGGCTGGCACTGCCCATGCGCGATCAGCCGAGGATCTCCTACGCCCTCAGTCAACTGAAGCATTCGACTGCGGACATCAAGCTGGTGCCGGACCTGTTCGGCCTGCACTTGCTGAACCATTCGGTGGAAGAAATTGCCGGCTTGCCGGTCATCACGCTGCAGCAGACCCCTTTGCAGGGCGCGGCGCGCCTGGTGAAGGCCGTGGAAGACGTGGTGTTGTCCGCGCTGATCCTCGTTCTGATCTCGCCATTGATGCTCGCCATCTCCATTGCGGTCAAGCTCAGTTCGCCGGGCCCGGTGTTCTATCGGCAAGAACGTGTGAGCTGGAACAACAAAACGTTCTGGATGTACAAGTTCAGATCGATGCCGGTGGACGCGGAAAAGACAACCGGCGCCGTTTGGGCCAAGCCCGGGGAGTCGCGATCCACCCGTGTCGGGGCCTTCCTGCGCAAGACGAGCTTCGATGAGTTGCCGCAATTCATCAATGTCCTGTTCGGTGACATGTCCATTGTCGGACCGCGGCCCGAGAGGCCGGTCTTCGTGGAGCAGTTCAAGCACCAGATCCCCGATTACATGAAGAAGCACATGGTCAAGGCCGGCATCACCGGATGGGCACAGGTCAACGGCTGGAGAGGGTCCACCGACCTGGCCAAGCGCATCGAGTACGACATCTTCTACATCGAGAACTGGTCCCTGAAATTCGACCTCCAGATCATCGCCTCGACGGTCATCAAGGGCTTCGTCAACAAGAACGCCTATTGACATGGCCGCCATGTCGCAACGAAGGAAGGTACTCGCGTGAAGGTCGCATTGGTCCACTACTGGCTGGTTGGCATGCGCGGGGGCGAAAAGGTTCTCGAGGCGCTGTGCGACCTGTACCCCGACGCGGACATCTTCACCCTGGTGTGCGATCCCGACGCAATTTCCGAAAAACTTCGGCGTCATCGCATCACGACGTCGTTCCTGCAGAGGATCGGCGGCGTGCGTCACTACAAGAAGATGCTCCCGCTGATGCCCTATGCGCTGGAGTCCTTCGACCTGACCGGCTACGACCTGATCATTTCCGTCGAGTCGGGCCCTGCCAAGGGCATCATCCCGGGTCCCGACGCGACCCACATCTGCTACTGCAATTCGCCGATGCGCTACGTCTGGGATCTGTATCCCCAGTACCGTGCGGCGTCCGGTCCCATTGCGCGCGCCGTGATGTCGCTGACGGCGCCATCCCTGCGCCAATGGGACGTGAGCACTTCGCACCGCGTCGACCATTTCATCGCCAATTCAGCCTATGTGGCCCGGCGAATCGAACGCTACTACCGGCGCACTTCGCACGTCGTGCATCCGCCGGTGAGCTTGCCACGCTTCGCCCCTGTGGCCGAGGCGGGCGACTACTACCTCTGCGCGGGCCAGATCACGCCGTACAAGAAGGTCGAGATCGCCGTGGAGGCCTGCACCCGGATGGGCAAGCGGCTCGTCGTTATCGGCGCGGGTGCCGACCCCGCGCTACGGCGCCTGGCAGGGCCCAGCGTCGAATTCCTCGGCGCGGTCGACGACGCGACCATGGCGCACCACTTTGCGCATTGCAAGGCCTTGCTGTTCCCGGGCGTGGAGGATTTCGGCATCGTTCCGCTGGAGGTGATGGCGAGCGGGCGGCCGGTCATCGCCTTCGGCAAGGGCGGTGCGCTTGAAACTGTCGTCGATGGAATCACCGGTCTGTTCTTCAACGATCAGTCGGCAGACGCCGTGATCGACGCGATCGAGCGCTTCGAGGCCATGAAGGACACCTTCTGTCCGGACGTGCTGCAGGCGCATGCCCGCACCTTCGATACCGCGATATTCAGGACGCGGATAGCCGAACTCATCGACTCGCTCGTCGCCGGTCACTTGCGCCCTGTGACCTGACCGGGCAAGCACGTGGAAGCCATTCCCATCGCAGTCTTCTGGAGCATCGCCGTCTGGACGTTGTTCCGGAGGAAGCAGGCACTGATTTACCTGTTCTTCGCCGCCATGCCCTTCGGTTCATTCGCAGCAGTTCCGACGGAGTTGACCGGAGGCCTCACCCTCACGCCGACGCCGCTCGTCGCGATCCTCTTGATCGCGAGGCAGCTGGGCAGCGTGCGTGGCCTGGCGCAGGCGCTCGACGCCGCGCTGAAGGCATCCGGCCTGCTGCTGCTGTTTCTCTTCTGGCTCGTCGCCGGCATCGTCACCATGTTCATGCCGAGGTTCTTTGCGGGTGCTGTCGAGATCGTGCCGGTGCGCGCCGGCGCCTTGGCGGATACCGCGATGCTGGTGCCCACCACGCAGAACGTTTCCCAGTTCGTCTACATCAGCATTTCGGTGCTCACCGTCTTCAGCTTCGCGCGCTTGTTGCGCGCGCGACCCATGCGGCGGCACGCGCTGGCCGCGCTGTGCCTGGGTGCGGCGATGACGGTCTTCACCGGCGGCCTCGACCTGGCCTCGCAGTACCTGCCGCTCCAGCCGATGCTCGAGCTCTTTCGCACCGCCAGCTACGCCTTGCTTACCGATGTGGAAATCCTGACCAGCAAGCGCGTGGTCGGCCTGATGCCGGAGGCCTCCGCCTTCGGTGGCCTGGCGCTGGCATTCCTGGCGTCGCTGTACTTCTTCCGGCGCGCGATGCCGCCGGGCCGTCTGCACGATCGCGTGGTTCCGGTCTTGATGGGTTTGTTGCTCCTCCTGATCTGGTTGTCGACCTCGTCCGCGGCTTACCTGGGTCTGGGCCTCTTCGGTGCGGCGGCGGCGGCGGAGTGGTGCTGGCGCGCGGTCGCCGCGGTCCGCAATCCGCTCCTTCAACGCGGCCTCGCAAGCGAGTTCTGGCTCGGCGCCGCGGCGACCTGCGCCTTGGTCCTGATCGTCATCGCGGTTCCCCGGATGCTGGCCCCGATGCGCGAGATGTTCGACGTGATGGTGCTGCAGAAGTCCACTACCAGCTCCTTCGAAGAACGCAGCATGTGGACCCAAGTGTCCTTGCACGCGCTCGTGGCAACCCACGGTCTGGGCGTCGGCCTGGGCGGCACCCGCGCCTCCAACTTTGCCGTTGCACTCACCAGCAATGCCGGGTTGCTTGGCGCGGCGTTCTACTTCCTCTTCGTGCTCCAGACCTTGTTGATGAGACGGGCGCCGCAGGGCGACGCGGAAGGGCAGGCCTTGCTGTCGGCCGTGCGCTGGTCGTACCTGCCTCCGTTCTTCACCAGCCTGATGATCGGCACCACACCGGACTTCGGCTTGTTCAACGCATTCCTCTACGGGATCGCCATGGCGATCGGGCACAAGGGACTGCAGAGCGCGGCGCGGCGCGCGGATGTGCGCCGCATCAACGATGCATCGCGCCACCGGCCATCCCGCCTTGTCACCGAGCGGAGCGCGCATGCCAGCCACTGAACACACGAGCATGGCCAGCCGGGCGATCGGGGCTGGCGCCTGGACGGTGGGCACGCGGCTGGCTGCCAAGCTGATCGACCTCGCCATGTTGCTGTGCCTGGCGCGTCTCCTGGGTCCGGCCGAGTTTGGCCTGGTGGCCATGGCCATGGCGGCCGTGTTCATCGTCGAAGCATTGTTCGACCTGCCCATGGCTGCGGCACTGATCCGTGAGCCTGCACTGACGCCCGACATGCTCCACACGGCCTTCACGCTCAGCCTGCTGCGTGGACTCATCGTCGGGCTGCTCCTGCTGGCGGTTTCCTGGCCGCTCGCCGCCTTCAACAACGAGCCTCGGCTGACGGCCTTGCTCGCGGTGCTGGCGCTGGCGCCGGCAATGCGTGGCCTCGTCAATCCCCGGATGATCGAGTACGCACGTGCCCTCGACTTCCGTCCAGACGCCGTGCTCGAACTGTCTGGCAAGACCGTTGCGTTCATCGCATCGGTCACCATTGCCGTCACCACGCGCAGCTACTGGGCCATCGCAGCCGCCACCGTGTGTGCGCCGCTGGTGGCCACGCTCCTGTCGTATTGCATCGCGCCGTTGCGACCTCGACTGACCTTCATCCATTGGAAGCATTTCTCGAGCCTGATCGGATGGAACTTCATGTCCCAGTTGGGGATGGCGCTCAACTGGCAGATCGACCGATTGCTCCTTCCGAGACTGACCACCAGCACTGCGTTCGGCGAGTACGCGATGGGCAAGCAATTGGCAGAGATCCCCATGCAGGCGCTGATCCAACCGCTGAGTCGCCCCGTCATGCAGGCGCTGGCATCGGCCGGCCATGCGCGTGGTTCACGCTATCTGCAGTTGTCTCGCGCCATCGCACTGTTGATGGCGCCCGTCATGGGACTGGCTCTCCTGTGGCCTGAAGTGCTGGTCCGCGTGGCGCTGGGGCCGGCCTGGGCTGCGGCGGCGGAATGGCTGCGCTGGATGAGTGCGGCCGCATTGCTTGGGCTTCCAGCCATCCTGATGGGACCCTTGGCCATGACGCTGGATCGCACGCGTTGGGTGGCTGTCCGGACGCTGATCGAATTGCTGGTCCGGTTGCCGCTCGTTTGGCTGGGCGCCGTGCAATTCGGCATTCCGGGCGCCATCGCCGGCAGCGCCATTGCCACCGCATCCGGCACGGTCGCTGCGCTTTTCATCGTGCGCCGCCTGATCGAGACCCGCCTGGCGCCCCAACTCATGACGCTGTGGCGGCCCCTGATGGCGATGCTGCCTGCGGGTGCTCTTCTGTGGCTGGCGAAGCCCATGGTGATGGCCGCCCCCAGTCTGCCTGAACTGTTGGTGCGGGCAGTGCCCCTCGGCCTGCTGTACCTGTTGGTCTATGCACTCCTGGTCTTGCTGGTGTGGCGGCTGGCGGGTCGGCCGGCAGGACTGGAACGGTACTTGCTCGACACCATCCGCGCCCGCTTCGCCAGGGCTCGCGCTCGCCGCTCCCCAACGGCCGCTCGCACGCGAGCGAAGCCGAACGACGCCATGGAGGCCCATGCCAAGCAACCCCATTGACCCGCTGCCGCGCACCCAAGGCACGGCCATGCCCAGCCTGGTCATCAACGGCAAGTTCCTGCAGCGCTCGACGAGCCGATCGGGCGTCTATCGCGTGGCTCGCGAACTGCTGGTGGCCTTGGACACGGTGCTCGTCGACAACCCCGCGCTGGCCGCGGCCATGCCGTGCCGCTTGATCGTGCCGGGCGAGCAGGATGCCAGCCTCCGGCTTTCGCGCATTCGCGTGGAAAGCGACCGTCGAGCGGGCGAAAGGGGCCCCTTCGTGGATCGACTGCACGGCGCCCTGTGGGAACAACTGGTGCTGCCACGGCACGCCCAGGGCGACACGCTGATCAGCCTGTGCAACATCGGGCCGGTCGTGTATCGCAATGCATTCACCATGGTCCACGATGCGCAGGTCTACAGCGCGCCCGCTTCCTATTCCCGTGCCTTTCGGACCTGGTACCGGTTCGTGCTGCCGCGCGTGGGCAAACGCAACAAGGCTTTGCTGACCGTGTCCGAGTATTCGCGCAAGCAACTGGCGCATTTCGGCGTGGCCGATGCGGTGCAGATCCACGTGATCCACAACGGCTGCGACCACGTCCTGCGGCTCGTCCCGGACACTACGAAGATCGAGGCGGCCGGCCTGACAAATAGGCGGTATGTCGTTGCGCTCGCGAACGTCCAGCCCCACAAGAACATTGCGGTGCTCCTGAAGGCTTTCCATTCACCCGCACTGCGCGAAGTGACGCTGGCGCTCTTCGGTCCCGCGACACGCGAGGACTTCGAGAGTCAAGGCCACACGGTTCCACCCAACGTCAAGTTCCTGGGGTTCGTCAGCGATGAGCAATTGGCGGGCCTTCTGCGAGAGGCTGTTGCGCTCGCGTTTCCATCCACGACGGAGGGATTCGGCCTTCCCCCGCTGGAGGCGATGTTGCTCGGGTGTCCGACGATCGCCGCACCGTGTGGCGCGCTGCCGGAAGTCTGTGGCGACGCGGTGCTGTGGGCCGATCCGCACGACCCTGCTCAATGGGCTCGACAGATTGTCCGCATGTGCGATGACGACGACGAGCGCGAAGACATGCGGGACCGCGGACGGGCGCACGCCGCGCAATTCACCTGGGACAGGGCCGCGCGTCGCTTGCTCGAAACCGTGCTCGGTCAACCGCTCGCCGACACCGGTCTCATGCAGGCGGCGCCTGCGACGAACACCATCTTCCGTCCATCCCCGGTCGGCGAGGAAGCATGCGTCTTGACGCAGGCGGTGCGCCTCAAGATCGCGATTGCCATTGCCACTGCAGGACGAAGGGACGTGGTTGCTGAAGCGATCGGCTTGCTCGCCAACCAGTCCCGCATGGCGGACGAGTTGCTGATCTGTCCGGCCAGGGTCGAGGATTTCGATCCGTTGTGCCTGCGGGCTTATCCGGGCGAGGCTCGCGTTCTCCGCGGTCCGGTCGGTTTGCCGCTCCAACGCAATGTGTTGCTCGACGCTTGCGACGCCGATGTCGTGATCTTCTTCGACGATGACTTCCTGCCGTCGTCCGACTACGTTGCGGAGGTCGAAATGCTGTTCACCACTTGTCCGGGGGTGGTCGTCGCAACGGGCAAGTTGCTCGCCGACGGAATCCTCGGCCCCGGTATTGTTTACGAGGAGGGCCTTCGAATCCTTGATCAAGCCGGGCCGAATGTCGAACTGCGATCGTTGACGTCGACCTACAACGGCTACGGATGCAACATGGCGATTCGAATGCAGGCCGTGCGCAGCCATGGCATCCGCTTCGATGAACGATTGCCACTTTACGCATGGCTGGAAGACGTGGATTTTTCGCGGCAGCTGGCGTCGCATGGCAGCGTGGTCCAGGCGGCGCGCCTGCGCGGTGTTCACCTGGGTACCAAGGGCGCAGGTCGCAGCCCGGGCCGACGCCTCGGCTACTCGCAGGTGGCCAATCCCCTTTACCTCGCGCGCAAGGGGACGATGCGCTGGTCCCTGGCGCTCAAGCACATGGCGAAAAACCTGTTGGCCAATTCGATGCGCAGCCTGTCACCAGAGCCCTGGGTCGACCGGCGCGGTCGGCTGGCAGGAAATTGTCTGGCCATGTGGGACTGTGTGCGTGGCCAGGTCGATCCCCAGCGGATTCTTCGCTTCTGAGCGCAGGCATAGGAATCAGATGAAGATTGCTTTCGTTTCACCATTCCCGCTCTACCCCGCAACCGGCGGCAACAGGGTCAGGACCTTGCACATGGTCAAGACGTGCAAGGAGCGCGGCCACGAGGTGCACTTCGTCTTCTTGCCATCGCGGCAAATGGGAGATTTCGATCCGCAAGCGCATGTCGCGCTTCTCGGCCCCGGGAACTTCCATTGTCTCGAACGCGGACAGGTTGCGGACGCGGCCTACTACGTCGGCCGGGCCATGTGGAAGGCCCGGCGAAAACTGACCCGAAGTCGATTCCTGCAGAGCGATATCGACGAGACCTATTTTTCCGGATTCACGTCGCAGCTCAGGAAACTGGAGCGCCAGCACGGCTTCGATGTCGTCATTGCGCAGTACGTGACGTTCACCCGTGCTTTCGATGCATTCGGGCCGCACGCGTTCCGAATCGTCGACACCCAGGACAGCTTTGCCGGTGGCATACCGATCGCACAGGAGCGGCGAGGGCTCCTGCGGGCGCACAGGGTGCTGGCCATCCAGGATCAGGAAGCCGAGTATTTCCGGCGCGTGCTGCCGCCCTCGACGAACACGGTCTCGGTGGTCAGCCACATCATCGACATCGATGAGCCTTTCGACCTGTCGCGATGCGCGGGAGCGGCCTTCATCGGGTCGGACTTCTTGCAGAACAACCAGTCGCTGGCATGGTTCGTCGACAACGTCCTGCCCCTTGTGCAGCAGCATGAACCGAACTTCAGGCTGTTCGTCTCGGGCACCATCTGCCGCAAGCTCGCAGACGCGCCTGGCGTCGTCAAGTACGGTGTCGTGCCTCGCTTTCGCGATGCATTCCGCGAGGGTCCGATCCTCGTGAACAGCATCACGCAGGGTACGGGCGTCAAGATCAAGCTGCTCGAGGCTTTCGGACACGGCATTCCGGCGGTCAGCACGGAATTCGGTGTCGATGGAATCAGGCCTTCGGACCTTCATGGCGTGCTGGTGACCCCGGACGGTGACGCATCGGCTTTTGCCGATGCCGTGCTGCGCCTTTACAGGGGCAAGCAGGAGCGCATCGAGCGAGGGCGAGCCGCTTTCCAGACGGCGGCGTCATGGAACGCCCGCGAGTTGGCTGCATTGACGGACAGCCTGATGCCGCCAGCACGCGAACCCGCCACGCGCGTCGTGAGCACCGACAACCTCCCGGCGTACTGATCCATGAGCCTGAAGATCGTCGTCGCCATCGCCACTGCCGGCCGGCGCGAAGTGCTGGCCGACGCCATTCGTTTCCTTGCGCGGCAGTCGCGCCAGCCAGACGAATTGCTCATCTGCCCGGCCCGGCCGGAGGACGTGGAACCCACGTGCCTGGACGGCTTTCCTTGCCCCGCTCGGCTCGTCTCAGGCCCCATCGGAAGCTCGGCACAGCGCAACGCGCTCATCGATGCGTCCGATGCGGATGTGATGATCTTCTTCGACGACGACTACCTGCCTGCCGAAGACTTCGTGCAAGAAACCGAGCGCCTGTTTGCCGCCCACCCCCGGGTCGTCGTGGCCACGGGCAGGGTGCTTGCAGACGGCATCCTCGGGCCCGGGTTCACCCACGAAGAAGGGGTGCACTTCCTGACGAATACAGGACTCGATGCGAACCCACCGACGCTGTCACCCATCTTCAACGCCTACGGCTGCAACATGGCGATCCGGCTTGCGCCGGTGCGGCTGCACGGTATCCGCTTCGACGAGCGACTGCCCCTGTACGGCTGGCTGGAGGATGTGGATTTTTCAAGGCAGTTGGCGCCCCATGGGGACATCGTCCAGGCGACAGGACTGCGAGGGGTTCACCTGGGAACGAAGAGGTCGGGGCGCAGCCCGGGCAAGCGCCTCGGCTATTCGCAGGTGGCCAATCGCATCTACATCATGCGCAAAGGCCATATGACGCCCCTTCAGGCGCTCATGGGCAACCTGAAAAACATCGGCGCCAATCTGGTGCGCAGCTTGAGTCCGGAGCCCTGGGTCGACAGGCGCGGGCGGTTGGCAGGCAACGCCCTGGCCGTGTGGGACTGGGTTCGGGGGCGCGTCGACCCCGAGCGCATTCTTCGTTTCTGAGAGATGCGCCCCATGAAAGTGTCACTGGTCATGTCAACGCTCGGCAGAGTCGACGAAGTGCTGCAGTTCATTCATGCGCTGCAGCAACTCGATCACAACGACTTCGAATTGATCATCGTCGATCAAAACGCCGATGAGCGTCTGCAAACGGCGTGCAGTGGAGTCAACGTCGGCTTTCCGATTCATTACCTTCGAAGCCCCGAGGCCAAGGGGGCTAGTCGCGGCAGGAACATGGGCGTTGCAAAGGCAAGCGGGGAGATCCTCTGTTTTCCGGACGACGACTGCATGTATCCGCCCTCGTTGATCAAGAAGGCCTTGGGACGATTCGGCGAAACGGGTTCGGACATTGTCTGCGGGCGAGCTGCAGCCCCCGATGGCCGCTCGATCAACGGCCGGTTCGAGACGAGTGCGCAGCCGGTCGATCTCCGGAACGTGTTCACCACCCAGATCGAATGGGTTGTTTTCTTCAGGCGCGAGGTGTTCGAGAAACTCGAAGGCTTCGACGAAGACATCGGCGTGGGTGCGTCGACACCGTGGCAATCGTGCGAAGGCCCGGACATCACCATTCGAGCCATTCATGCCGGCTTCAAGGTCTATTACGACCCGGAGCTGTATGCCCATCACCCGGAACTCAATACCCGCGATCCGGACGACGCCATGCGGGCAAAGGGGCGTCGCTACGCCAGAGGAATGGGGCATGTCATCAGAAAGCACAGCTACGGAATCCTGTATCTGACGAACTACCTCATTCGCCCCATAGGGGGTGCTTGCCTGTCCCTCTTGAAGGGCAACCTCAACCGGGGCTTTTATTACTTGAATGTGGCCATGGGCCGCGCCGAAGGGTATGCGGGCGTCTGCCTCGACGGCAGGAGGTTCAAGAAGGCATTCAACCTTGGATCTCAGAAGTGATGACACATGACGAGGAGTTGCAAGGATGTTGATACCCATGTCGAATTCGAAGCGCGTCAAGGAATTGGCGCGGTGGGCCTACGGCTTGTCGAACTTCTGCGCCAGCCCGCTGCTGAAGAAGAAATCGAGGTTCGTGAAGTTGACGCCGGGCGTCTTTTCGGATCAGCTGATCTACGACCGATCCTGCAGATCATTCTTCACCGTCAAGTCGAGGGATGACATTGACGTTGCCGTGGTGCGCCAGATATTCATCAATGAAGACTACGCCCTCGAAAGCCCCGATCACGCGGAAACACTCTGGCAGTACCACGCCAAGATCATCGATTCAGGAAAGAAGCCGCTGATCATCGATTGCGGGGGCAACAGCGGCCTGGCCACCAAATATTTTTCAGAGACCTACAAGGGTTCGGTGGTCGTTTGCATCGAGCCGGAAGAGCAGAACATGGCACTGGCGAGAATGAACAACCACGACCCCAATATCCAGTTCCTTCTGGCCGGCATTGGCAACTCGGACGCAAGAGCGGACATCGTGGACCCCGGCGCGGGAAACTGGGGCTACCGGACCGAAACCAGCGCCGAAGGAAGAACGAAAATCATCAGCGTCAACTCGATCGTGAGCGACCCTGAATACAAGGACTGCACCCCCTTCATCATCAAGATCGACATCGAGGGCTTCGAGCAGAACCTGTTCGAGAAGAACGTCGAATGGCTGGATGCCTTCCCGTTGCTGATCATCGAACTGCACGACTGGATGCTTCCGAAGCGAGCCACGTCGAACAACTTCCTTCGCGCCATCGCGGAAAGAAACAGGGACTTCATCTACCGCAACGAGAACGTGTTCAGCATTTCGAACACCCTCTCGTAGCTACGCCTTCTTGTAGTCCTCGTGCCTGTAGCCGCCATGGCGGTAGCCGTGGCTGCCGTTGTATCGCCGGCTGAAGTCCATCCCGTTGAACAGCGCGCCACTGACCGACGCACCGGCCTGGACCAGCCGTCGAATGCTCTCGTTCAACTCTCCCAGCTGAGTCTTTCCGGACCGCGCCACGAGCAGCACGACGCCGCACGCCGATGCCACTGCCGCCGCATCGGCCGCCACCAGCACCGGCGTGGCATCGATGACCACCAGGTCGTAGGTCGACGAGAGCGAGTCGAGCGCCTCGGTGAATGCCTCCGACTCCAGCAGGTCGGAGGGCATGTCCGGCAGCTTGCCGGTGGTCAACACGTCCAGGTTGGGACGCACCTGGCCATGGATGGCCTGTTGCGCGCCGAGCCCGCCGGCGACCAGCTCGGACAACCCTCCTTCGCGCGGGAGGCCGAATGCCCCGCTGAGATCGCCTTGGCGAAGGTCGGCATCGACCAGGAGCACCCGTTTGCCGGACTGCGCCAGCAGCGTCGCGAAGTTGCTGGCGATGAAGCTCTTGCCGACGCCGGGCGTGGCACCCGTGATGAGAATGCGGTTGTTGGAAGCTTCCGCCATGGTGGGCTTGAGCCCGACGCGCAGGGCGCGCAACGCTTCGATGGAAGGGCTGTGGGGATTGACATCGGCCAGCACGGTGCCGGACGCGCGCCTGTCGACACGCCGATCGAGAAGGGTTTGCTCGGGACTGAGAGGCACGACGGCATGGACCTCCAGATCCGTGTGAGCCGCAATCTCGTCCGGATTGTGGATGCCGGGTCTCATACGCGTGCGCAGTATCGCCAGCGCCGGCCCTATCAGGGCCCCCAGCAGCAGCGCGAAGGCGAGCACGAGCGTCTTCTGCGGCTTGACCGGGAACTTGGACACCACTGCCTTGTCCAGCAATCGCACGTTGCCGATCTTTCCTTCCTTGACCAGTTGCATCTGCAGGATGTTGTTCTGCAGGGACTGGTACAGCGTGCTGTTGACGCGCACATCGCGTTCGAGCCTCAATGCATCGCGCTGCGCATTGGGCATGCTGGCGATACGTGTATTGAGCCCGTTGAGCTCGCTTTGCACGGCCCCGATCTGCTTGTCCAACAGCTGAATGCGCGGGGCCTGGTCAGTGAAGGCCACTTCTGCGTCCCGACGGCGTTGTTGCAGATCCAGCAGATTGCTCTGAAGGTCCGAAGTCCTCTTCAGCCAGACCTTGGCTTCCTCGTCGAAGTCCACGGTGCCGTTCTTGTTGCGAAAGCGCGCAAAGGCATCCTCCGCGCCCTGAAGCTGGCGCTGGAAGACCGGCAACTGCGTGTTGAGAAATGCGAGCGTTCTCTCGGCTTCTGCCGACTTGCGCTCCATGTTCTGTCGTACGTACTGCTCGCCAATGGCATTGAGGACGCGACCCAGGCGCATGCGATCGCTGTCTTCGAGGGTGGCGCCGATGACGTTCGACTGTCGGCCCTGTTCGCTCAGTTGCAGACGCTCCTGCAAGCGCTCGATGGCGCGAAGGCGGGAGGCCACCGAGACACTGAATTCGGCCCCGGGCTTGCCGGCCAACTCGCTCAACTGGATCTGCAGGACACCGTCGGGCAGCGCCTTGCGCAGCGGCTGCCCGACCACGCCGTCGAGCGGTGCATCGAGCAACTCGTGGCGCACGGTGAAGCGTCCGTTACCCTGGGCGATGATGGTGAAGGGCTCGGTGTCCTCGAGCGAAGGGGGCACGTCGAAGCGGGCCACCTCGATGCGCTCGGTCCCCGTCACGAAGCCGCCAATGCCCAGGAAGCCGGGTTCGGAAATCCCGGTGGCGCGGCGGGCGAGCCACCGTCCGACCCACGGCAGGTAGCGCGGCTCGGCGCTGATCTGCAATTCAGTCTGATCTGCCGCCGCGTTCAAGACCATGCGGGATGCAAGAACCTGGATCTCGCCGGTGGCCGGCGTCTTGAGCTCGAACAGGCCGGAAGTTTCGGTTACAAAACTCTTGCTCTCAGGCACGGAATCTTCGATCTGCAACAGGAGGTTGGCGCGATAGACCGGCGTGGCCAGCGTCACGTAAGTCAGACCGGCAAGCAGAGCAAACGCCATGGTGCCGACGATCAGCCACTTGTGGTCGATCATGATGTCCCTGTACTCGGACAGGCGCGGCTCGTCTTCTGTATCGATCATCACGGTGTCTTGACCGGAAGCCGCGAGTGCACGCTGGGGAGCACCGGGCGTCGAGGTAATGGGGTATCGGTACATGCTAGGTGAGTGTCAGCAGAATTCGTGCCGATTGTCTGGAAAGAGCGTCATGCGGGGCGTGCTTTACTTCTTCTCACGTGTAGCGTGAGCCATGCTCTTCACTTCCCGCTAGCATCGTCGGGTTCAACTTGCGGCCGCCGTCGCAGCAGGAGTCTCCACCGATGGACCTCGACCTCCTGGCGCCGCGCCGCCATCTCGCCGCTGTGGCGCTTCTGCTCGCGTGGGTGCTGTCGTCGCCAGGCTGTGGCGGCGGAGGCGATGCACCATCATCGAGCCCGCTGGACACCTCATCGGCCGCCTCAGCCGACGCTGCTGCTAAGGCGGATGCGTTGGACAAGCCGCAGCCTGGCGTACTGGCCAACGCGCGCAACGCTGCGTTGATGGCGCTGGCGTCGCGCATGGGCCCGCCTGCTGCTTGGGCCGCCGACAGCGTGGCAGCCGCCGCAAGCCGTGACGACCCCTGGGGTGTGGCGCCGTCGGCAGCGTTGTCATACAACCCTGAGGCCTGGCTGCCTGCGATGGCCGATGCCGGCGTCACGAGCGTGCGCGGCTTCCATGCTGCGCCCCACGTGGATGGATTGACGCCAATCACCGCTGCAGGCATGTCGGCGGTCGGCTTCCTGCAGTGGAGTTCCGGCCCCGTCTTCGCGCTGCCGGCGAATGATCTTCAGGGCTGGCACCGGTACGTCACAGCGCAGGTCAGACGCTACAAGGGCCGGGTCAAGTACTGGGAAGTCTGGAACGAGCCGCCCAACTTCACGGCCGACCAATCGCCCGCGTCCTACGCCAAGGTGGTGGCCGTCGCCTTCCATGCGGCGAAGGCAGTCGACCCGACCGTGCAAATCGGCCTGGCCGCCAAGAGCAACCACGTCAACTGGCTAGCCGAAAGCATCGCGGCCGGTGCCGCGGGCAAGTTCGACTTCGTGACGCTTCATCCTTACGAAGTGGCTTCCTTGCTTCCCCAGGGCTGGGAAGGGCAGTTCATGGCCATCGTGCCGCGAGTGCGCAAGATGCTGCAGGACAAGGATCCCGAAAAGGCCGCCGTGCCGTTGTGGTTCACCGAGATCGGGTTTTCCGCCGCGCCGCCCGCCGCGGGCGGCAACGGCCCGCAACGGCAGAGCGACTCGCTGATCAAGATCTACACCATGGCCTTCGCGCAGGGCGTGGCGCGCACCTACTGGTTCGACCCGAGCGACAGCGAAGGCCTGACGATGGGATTGACGACCACCGACGGCACGAAGCGGCCCGCCTGGCATGCGCTGCGCAGCCTGACCACCTACCTGGGCGCGCGGCCCCGCTACGCGGGTTGGACCCAACCCGGCAATGCCTACTACGGCTTTGTGTTCACGGGCCCGCAAGGCGTGGTGCTGTCGGCTTGGTCGCGGCCCGGTCAATCGGCGGTGCTGGCGCTGGCATCCGACATCACGGTGGTCGACCCGCGCACCGGTGCAACCACCACGACCCGCAATCACACGCTCACCGAGGCCCCCGCGATCCTCGTCGCGCCGGCCGGCTCGGCACAAGCACAGCAATGGCTGAGCGAAGCTGCCGCCAGCAGCGGCAAGCCGTTTCCCTGGAATGGTGACCACAGCGCTGCTGCATCCGTGCAGTTGACGGCCGGCGCCATGCCTGAGGGCGTCTCCATGAAAGACGCGCCCGCCGCCGCCGTGGTGAACAACATCGCCGAGTTCAACCTCGAAGGCACTCCCGGCGCCTGCTTTGCAGTGGACCCCGCGTTCCTGCCGTTGTATGGCACCACGCCGATCCGCATCACCGTCGTGCTGCGCGGCCACGGCCGCGGCGACCCTGGCTTCAATCTCCGATACGAATCGGACGCATTGATCGCCTCGGCCGACGTCAACGGCCTCGTGCCATCCAGCGAGGGGTGGTTCCGTGTCGAGGGAACCACCTTCCATGAGAAGACATGGACCGTGCCCAAAGCCCGTTTCGTCGGCCTGTATGGCTACAACTTCTGTCTTGATTCCGACGGGCCCGCGCATTCGCAGTTCAGCGTTCGGCGAGTGACGGTGAGCCGGTGAGCCGGTCGAGCGGACCCAAAGCGTCAGGCCCGGCGAACGCCTTTGGGCAGCAGGGCCGCCACCAGGCCCAGCAACGGCAGATAGGCGATGGTCTGGTAGACGAAGGCGATGCTGGTCCAGTCTGCGAAGAGTCCCAGCACCGCAGCGCCCAGCCCGCCCATGCCAAAGGCAAAGCCGAAGAACAGGCCCGACACCATGCCCACCTTGCCTGGCATCAGTTCCTGGGCATAGACCAGGATCGCCGAGAAGGCTGAAGACAGCACCAGGCCGATCACGATGGTCAGCGCCGTCGTCCAGAACAAATTGGCATGCGGCAGCAGGAGCGCGAACGGGGCCACGCCCAGGATCGACACCCAGATCACGGGCTTGCGTCCGATGCGGTCGCCAATGGGGCCACCGAGCACCGTGCCCACGGCCGAAGCGAACAAGAAGAAGAACAGGTGCAACTGCGCGCTCTGCACGGTCAGGCCGAAGCGCTCCATCAGGTAGAACGTGTAGAAACTGCTGAGGCCCGCGACATAGAAATACTTGGAGAAGATCAGCACCAGGAGCACGGCGATGGCGCCAATCACCACCTTGCGCGGATACGGCGACCCGACAGCGGCCTTCTTGCTGCCACCGACGGCGATGTGGTGGGCGGCATACCAACGGCTCACCTGCAGCAGCAAGCCGATGCCGAGCAGGACGGCCAGGCCGAACCAGGCCACGCTGCTTTGACCGAAAGGCACGATCACTGCGGCTGCGAGCAACGGCCCGATGGCCGTTCCCATGTTGCCGCCCACCTGAAACACCGATTGCGCGAAGCCATGCTGCCCGCCCGAGGCCAGACGCGCGATGCGCGACGATTCCGGGTGGAAGATCGACGACCCGATGCCGATGAAAGCAGCCGCCAGCAACAACACGCTGAAGTTGGGCGCGACGGCCAGCAGCATCAGCCCGACCAGGGTGGACAACATGCCGAGGGGCAGCGAGTACGGCTGCGGCCGGCGGTCCGTGACGAGGCCCACCAGCGGCTGCAGCAGCGAGGCGGTCAGCTGGTAGGTCAGCGTGATCAGCCCGATCTGGGCGAAGCTCAACGAGAACTCGCCCTTCAGAATGGGATACATCGCCAGGATCAGCGACTGCATCATGTCGTTGACCATGTGCGCGCTGCTGATGGCGCCCAGGATGCCGAAGGCTGGCTTGGGCTTTGCGGGGCTGGCGGCGGGGCTCGGGACGGCATCGATGGGTGTGCCGTTGGTGCCGAGGGTGGCTGTCGCGGAAGTCGTCATCAAGGGGGCTTTCAGTCAGAGATCTGAACTGGATTATGGGAAGATGCGCAATGCCTGTCTTGCGCCAATTGACCATCAACCATTGCAAAAAGGACATGAACCCGTCCCGCCGACCCAAAGCCCTGCCCGAGATGCTCAAAGAGATCGAGGGGGAGTCCTCGCCCATCACCGGTCGCGCAACCGACTACCCGGGCGGCTGGTACATCGAGCCCCATGCCCACACCAAGCATCAGCTGATCTATGCCGTGCGCGGCGTCATGGTGGTTCAAGCCGATGCCGGCCGGTGGGTGGTGCCGCCCACGCGCGCCATCTGGATGGTGGCTGGCATGACCCATGAGATTCGCTGCGTGGGCGAAGTGCACATGCGCAGTCTGCTCGTCGCGGCCGAGGCCGCGCCGAAGCTGCTGGACGGGACGCAAGCAGTGGGCATATCGCCTCTGCTGCGTGAACTCATCCGTGCGGCCATGGAGGTGCGACAACCCTATGTGCCGGGTACCCGCGACGGTCGCCTCATGCGCCTCATCCTCGACGAGTTGCGCGCACTGCCGGTACTTCCGCTGCACCTGCAGATGCCGTCCGACCCGCGGCTGCTTCGGATTTGCGAACTGCTGCAACAGCACCTGGACGACCCCTCCACGATGGCCGATTGGGCGCGGCGCCTGATGCTGGACGTGAAGACCATCCAACGCCTGTTCGTGAAGGAGACCGGCATGACCTTCGGCCAGTGGCGGCAGCAGGCACGCCTGTTGCGCGCGCTGGAACTCCTGGCGGTCGGCGAGAAGGTCATCGACGTCGCCCTGGCGCTGGGTTACGAAAGTCCCAGCGCCTTCGCCACCATGTTCCGCAAGCAGTTCGATCAGACGCCCAGTCAGTTCTTTGCTGCTGAAGGGTGGTCGTGAACGCTTGAATTGGCCTGCCCGGAGGGGATCGAACCCCCGACAACCTGCTTAGAAGGCAGGTGCTCTATCCAACTGAGCTACGGGCAGAGTTGGGAGCGCGATTTTACGGTGCTCCTGGAACCGTCAGCGCCGGCCGACAGTCGGTGGCGAGTTTGCCCGGTTGCCGGGATGGTCTGAGGTGCAAATCTCGGGTTTTCCATGGAGCCCAGCATGACCAACGACACCACGCGTGCAGATTCACCGAGCAGACAGGCCGCGGTCAACGAAGAACCCGAGATTGCCTTCGAGGAATCGATTCCTTCCGATGGCAAGGACGAGGTTGGCGAAAAAATGATGGAGGACCTCGGACGCGACAAGGCGAAGAATGAGGCTCCGCCGTCGGCGCCCGTCGAGCCGATGCCGGAGCAGTTCCCGGCCAGTTGAGCTGGCCCGGTTCAGGCTCAGACCACCATTGGCACGGCCGCGCCGTCTATCGAGATGACGGCGCCCGAGATGTAGCCGGCGCTCGGCGAGGCGAGGAACACGACCGCATTGGCGATGTCCTCCGGCTTGGCCAGGCGTCCCAGCGGCATGCGTGCTTCGGCGTCGCGCAGCACTTCTTCCTCAGTCACCTTTCGCAGACGCGCGTCGGCCGCGATGCCTTCGGCCATGCGGTCGGTCAGCGTCATCGCGGGATTGACCGCGTTGACCCGCACGCCGCGGGGGCCGTACGCGGCCGCCAGGCCTGCGGTGGCGAGCATCAGCGCCGCATTGGCGGCCCCGCCTGCTAGATGCGTCGGCGAAGCGACCTTGCCCCCCATGCCGATGACGTTCACGATGGCGCCTGAACCGCGCTCGCCCATGCGTTTGATGAGCGGGTCCATCACATGGATGTAGCTGAAGAACTTGGCCTGCATGGCGTCGTGCCAGTTTTGCGGCTGCAGTTCGTCGAAAGGCGTGCGGCGCGCCGCCCCGGCGGAGTTGACGAGGATGTCGATCGGGCCCGACTCGGCCTGTATGGCGTCCAGCATGTGCAGGGCAGCGCGCGCGTCGCTCAGGTCGGCGCTGTAGCCGCCGACCGAGTGTCCTTCGGCAAGCAGTTGCGCGGCGGCGGTGTCGAGGTGGGCGGGCGTGCGCCCGGCGATGCTGACTCGCGCACCTTCGCGAAGGAAAGCGCGAGCGCAGGCAAGGCCGATGCCTCGGCTGCCGCCCGTCACCAGCACATGCTTTCCGGTCAGTTGAAGATCCATACAGACTCCGTGGATTGATCGTCGGGCTTCGATTGTGGATGCAAGCCACAGGGACTCATCCCGAGCGCTCAACGAATGATCTTGTCGAGGTTCGTGGCGCGGTCCATGCCCTTGGCCTCGGCGAAACCCTTCACATCGCGAAAGACCGTCCCGTCCAGATCGGCCTCGGTGAAGTCGGCACCGGTTACGTCGGCGCCTGTGAGGTCGGCGCCTGCCAGCTTGACTCGAAAGAAGTTGGCGCCGCGGAGATTGCCGCCCTTGAGGTTGCAAAAAGCCATCAGGGATCGATTGAAGTCGGCGCCCGCCAGTGTCGCGCCCGCCAGGTTGGCCCCGGCAAGATCGGTCCGCATCTGCCCCATCCCCTGGTTCTTGATGTTGACGCCGACGACGGCATTGCTGAAGTTGGCCCCGGAGAGGTCGGCCCCCGGCAGATCCGCGATCATCCGGATACCGGTCATGGTGGCGCCCTTGAAGATCGGCATCTTCTTGACCTCGCCACCGAGAACGACGACCGAAAGCAGGCTCGCGCGGTTCAGGTTGGCGCCCGTGAAGTCCGTGCCCATCAGCCAGGCACCGTTCAGGTTCGCCCCTTCCAGCGTCGCGCCGCGGAAGTCGGACAGCACGAGCTTGCTGCCGAAGAAGCTGACGCCCCGCAAGTTGGCGTTGCGAAAGTCGAGCTTGCTCAGGTCGAGGTCCGAGAGGTCCTTGCCGGACAGATCGACCGGCTTGGCTGGCGATGCGTTCTTGAGCGCGTCCCTGACCTGGTCCACCGAAAGATCCGCCGCCGCGGCATGCATGGTGCCGACCACGGCCAGTAGCGCGGTCGCGGTGGACAGAGCCGAGATCGCAAGGTGTTGGATGCGGTTCATGGGGGACTCCTCTCTTGGCGTCGCGGCTATCCGCAGGGTCGACGAGCGCCGCGGCCGGCGGCGCCATAGCATTCGATGATCGCCACTTTGCAAGGGGCCGTCATGACCAAATGGCGCAAGCAGTCCGCATCCGAGGTATTCACGCCCGAGGAGACCACCGCAAGACTCGCCGAAGAGCTGCCGAAATGGTATTTCGAGGACGGTTGGATTCGACGCAAGTTCAAGACCAGCGGCTGGAAGGGGACGCTGATGGTGGTCAATACCGTGGGTCATCTCGCGGAGGCGGCCTGGCACCATCCGGACCTCACCGTGTCATATGCCTTCGTCACGGTGAAACTCATGAACCACGCCGCCAAGGGCATCACCGAGAAAGACTTCGAACTCGCCAGAAAGATCGAAGAAGTCGTGATGTGGCAGCCCGGTGCCGTGGAAGGATCGTCGCTCGAAGGCACCCCGGACGATCCGCGTTTCAAGTACCTGAAGTACGACTGACCTCGGCTGAGGAGGCCGCGTGGTGACACAGTGTCCTCAAGTCGATACAGCCGCGGACCGCTTCGCGAAGGCCGGGCGCGAGGTCTCCGGAGATCGCTGGAGAGATATCAGCGGAACAGACCTTGCTTTGCAAGCCCTGCACGACCACTGAATTTCAACCCGCCTCCAACACGATGGATCGCCCTCGAAATTTTCCCGAAGCGAGTTTCGTCGATCGCGCAGCGACCGTTGCGCTGCGTGCTCCTGCGCGTCTGCACCTGGGTTTTCTCGACCCTGCCGGTTCGCTAGGACGTAGTTTTGGCAGCGTGGGGCTCGTGATTGGCGGTTTCGAAACGGAAGTCGAGATCAGCGCCTCGCCCTTCGACCGGATCACCGCGAGTGGACCTGCAGCGCATGCTGAAATCGAGCGCGCCGCCACCTGTGTAAGCCTGCTGCAAGCCCATACGGGCCGCCGCGATCCGCTGCATCTCCGGCTGCTTCAGGTATTGCCCGCGCATGCCGGATTCGGCTCGGGTACGCAGTTGGCGCTGGCGATCGGGCGGGCGTTCGCGCTGTGGCACGGCGTGGGTGTGCCCACGGCCACGCTGGCGCAATGGCTGGGTCGTGGACTGCGGTCTGGCATCGGCATAGCGGGGTTCGACCACGGGGGGCTGATCGTCGATGGCGGCCCGGGCGAGAACGGCGCACCTGCGCTCGTGTTGTCGCGCATCCCGCTGCCCGAAGACTGGCGCGTTCTGATCGTTCAGGACTGCGCACAGAAGGGCTTGGCTGGAGAGGACGAAAAACAGCGCATTGCCGGCTTGCCGCCCATGTCCCAGGCACTTGCCGCGGACATCTGCCACCAGGTGCTGATGCGCGTGCTGCCAGGCGCCGCCACCGCCGACTTCGCGCCCTTTGCTTGCGGCGTCACGCGAATCCAGCAGGTTCTGGGCGAGCACTTCGCGTCCGCACAAGGGGGGCGTGCCTTCGCCAGCGAATCCGTGGGCTGCCTGCTCGGATGGGTCTTGCAGCACCGTGCCGAGCACCTCGCGGCCATCGGCCAGAGCTCCTGGGGGCCGACCGGCTTCGCGATCTTTCCATCGCAGGCGCGGGCGGAAGCCGCAATCGACGCCATGCTGGCCGCCGGCATCGTCGCCCCGTCGCTGACGCTGCGCGTCGTGTCCGGCCGCAACACCGGCGCCACGCTGCTGGATCGGCGCCTCTCGTCGCCGCTGGCCTCGACCCCTTGATCAACGCAGGGTTCTCATGGAACGCCCCTACATCCTCCACATGTTCACACCGGGCCGGCAGATGAGCCCGTTCGACATCAACATGGCGGCCGACGCCGGCTACCAGGTCATCGTGCCGTACTGCGAGGTCGACGCGGACGGCGTTGCCGGCCTCACGCAGGACACGATCTTCTCGCGCAGTCCGAAGGGCCTGCTGCGCACGGGCATCTTCATCGGCGGACGCGATGCGCTGGAGGCCGCCGACATGCTCGAAAAGGCAAAGGGCGCCATGTTCAAGCCCTTCGTCGTGTCGCTGATGGCCGACCCCAGCGGCGCCTACACGACCGCGGCAGCGATGGTGGCGTGCGTCGAGGCTGCATTGGCAAGCCACCACGCAAAAGGCCTGGACGGCCAGCGCGTCGTCGTCATCGGCGGCACGGGACCGGTGGGCCGTATCGCAGGGGTGATCGCGGCACAGGCGGGCGCCCAGGTCTTTCTCTCGAGCCGCGGCGGCGCCGACGCGGCCGAAGCGGTCGCGCGCGAGAGCGGCAAGCGCTTCGGTGTCAGCCTGGGCGGCGTATCCAGTGGCGATACGGCAGCGGTGCGCGCATCGATCGCCGATGCCGATGTGCTGCTTGCCTGCGCGCCGGCAGGGGTCCAGGCTGTCTCCGCCGAGACGCTGACTTTCGCCAAGCGGCTCAAGGTCGCGGCCGACGTCAACGCGGTGCCGCCCGAGGGCATCGCCGGCGTCGGCGCGACGGACAACGCCAAGCCGCTGAGCGGCACCACGGCGGTGGGCATCGGCGCCTTGGCGATCGGAAACGTCAAGTACCAAACCCAGCAACGGCTCCTGGTGCAGATGCATCAGGCGGAAGCGCCGGTGGTGTTGAGTTTCACCGAGGCCTTTGCCACTGCGCGTGCCTTCATTGCCGAAAAGGCGGCTTGAGCCGCCCACCGTGATGACAGCGATTGCCGTGGTTTCCATCTCCGCGCGAATGCTGGCGGAGTCGGCCGTCGCTGACGGCTTCGAAGTGGTGGCGCTCGATCTGTTCGGCGACACGGACACCCGACGTGCCTGCGCCGAGTGGCATTCGCTCGGCGATCCGGCAAGCTTGAGCGTCGACGGCGCGCGGTTGCTGTCGGCGCTGCAAGCGCTCGCGCAGCGGGGCCGTGTGGCCGGGTGGATCGCCGGCTCGGGGTTCGAGGGCCGGCCCGATCTGCTGGAGAGCGGTGCGACGCTGATGCCGCTGATCGGCACGCAGGGCGACGCGATGCGGCGCGTGCGGGAGCCGAAGACCTTTTTCAGTTTCCTCGACTCACGAGGGATCGTCCATCCGGAAGTGCGAATGACTGCGCCCGAGGATGCGGCCGGCTGGCTCGTCAAGGATGCGCACGGCTGCGGCGGCTGGCACATCAGCCGGGCGGCATCGCAGCGGGGCAGGGCGCCGCCCGACGATGCCTTGAGTGCCCATCACTACTTCCAGCGCGAGACCTCGGGCACGCCGATGTCGGCGACGTTCATCGCGAATGGGGGCGATGCCTCGCTGCTCGGATTCAACGAACTGATCGTGCGGCCCCTGGCGGGGCGGCCCTTCGTGTTTTGCGGTTCCGTGGGGCCGGTGCAACTGCCCGACATCGTGGGCGCCCAAGTGACGGCAGCGTTGCGCGCGCTGGTGGCGGCCTTTTCCCTGCGCGGCCTCGGCAGCCTGGACTTCATGCTTGACGTCGATACCGTCAATGTGCTCGAGGTCAACCCGCGGCCGCCGGCCAGCATGGCGCTTTACGGTCGTGGCATCGTGGCAGCGCATGTGCGTGCCTGTGTTCAGGGCGACCTTCCGTCGAGGCCCGCGCAGGCGGCGAGCGACCTCGTTCGTGGCAACGAAGTCGTCTTCGCGCCGCGCCGGCTCTGGCTCGATGAGCCCGCCTCGCAGCGTCTGGCCGCACGCGCCGGCTGCCACGATCTGCCCGCCGCTGCTTCGGGCTTCGAGGCCGGTGATCCCTTGTGCAGCGTGAGCGCCAGCGGCACGAACGCCGGGCAGGTGCGCGAGTTACTGCAGCTTGGCCGCATGGCCGTGCATCAATCCCTGGAGTCATCTGTATGACTGATGTCGCGGCGGCACCCCTGGCCGCATCCACGCTCAGCGTGAACGCGCTCTCGCGGCCGCTCGTCGAGCGACTGCTGGCCACCGCCGATGCGCTCGACGTGCGGGCACATCGTGACGGGGCCGGTCCCTATATCGTCGATGCGGGTATCTCCGTGGGCGGCAGCGTGGCGGCGGGCCTGCTCGTGGGCGAGATCTGCATGGGCGGGCTCGGCCAGGTGAGCCTGCGTCCCGACGGAAGGGAGGGCTGGCCCAGCTGGATCGAGGTGCACAGCGCGCAGCCGGTGCTGGCCTGCCTGGGCAGCCAGTACGCCGGCTGGAGCCTTGCGGCCAGCAAGGAGGAAACGGGGGGCAAGAAATTCTTCTCGCTCGGCTCGGGCCCGGCGCGCGCGCTGGCGACCAAGGAAACGCTATTCGATGAACTCGGCTACCGCGACCGCGCGGAGGCCGGGGTGCTCGTGCTGGAGGTCGATCGCGCGCCGCCGCAGGTGATCATCGACAAGCTGCTGCGCGATTGCCACTTGAGCGGGGAAGGGCTGACGCTGATCCTCACGCCGACGACCAGCCTCGCCGGCACCACGCAGGTGGTGGCACGCGTGCTGGAGGTCGCGCTGCACAAGGCGCACCAGTTGGGATTCGACCTCGGCCACATCGTTGGCGGTGCGGGCGCGGCGCCATTGCCCGCCCCGAGCGCCGACGGCGTGGAGGCGATGGGACGAACCAACGACGCGATCCTCTACGGCGGCCGCGTGCACCTCACCGTGCGTGGCGGCGATGCAGCGGCGCGCGAACTGGCGAAGCAGCTACCGTCGAGCAACTCCGGCGACTACGGCCGTTCGTTTGCGGAGATATTCAAGGCGGCCGAATTCGACTTCTACAAGATCGACGGCGCCTTGTTCGCACCCGCCGAGGTGTGGGTCAGCAACCTCGACAGCGGCAACACCTGGCACGCCGGCGGCCTGAACATGCCGTTGCTGCTCGGCCTGTGGCGGAAAGAAGCGTGATGGGCAGCCTCGCAGGCTTCACAGGCTTCAACGTGGCCATCATGACGGACGAGACCGGTTGGCACACGCGCAGGCTCCAGGCGGCGCTGCGGGCCCGAAGCTGCGTCGGTCGCTGCGTCGATCTGGCGGACTGCCGGATCGACACGACGGCGGCTTGGCATGGCCTGGTCATCCCTGGCTTCGGCCGCGATCTGCCCGACGCTGCGCTCGTGCGTGGCATCGCGAGCGGGACCTTCGAGCAGGTCACGAAGCGGCTCGGCGTGCTGCATGCGCTGCGCGAACTCGGCGTGCCCGTCTACAACGACGCTCGGGCGATCGAGCGCAGCGTGGACAAATCGATGACCAGCCTGCTGCTGCATGCGGCACGCATTCCCACGCCGCCTACCTGGGCCACGGAATCGCTGGCACAGGCGCAGCGCATCGCGATCCGAGAAGGCGCGGCCGGCCACGCGCTGGTGCTCAAGCCGCTGTTCGGTTCCCAGGGCAAGGGCTTGCAGCTGGTGGGCCAGGTGGATGGCGTTCACCACCCGCTGCCGGACATCGAGGCCGCCTACGGATCGCTCGCCTATCTGCAGCGCTTCATTCCGGCGCTGACGACGCCCGGCTTCGACTGGCGGGTGCTGGTGGTCGGCGGGCGGGCCGTCACCGCCATGCGGCGAGTGAGCCGGCACTGGATTCACAACGTCGCGCAAGGTGCGCGCTGCGAGCCGGCGGAGCTGACGCCCGAACTGGCCGAACTGGCCGAAGGCGCCGCGCTCGCGCTGGGCATGGACTACGCGGGCGTGGACCTGATGCCTTCGGCACCGCGCACGAGGTCGGGATCGAGGCGCGGCATCCAGGTGATCGAAGTCAATGGTGTCGCGGCCTGGCAGGGATTGCAGCGCGTGACCGGCTTCGACATCGCCCGCTGCATCGTCGACGACTTGCTCGACCGCAAGCTCGCCGGCTCCGAGGGCGGGGCGCAGTTGAAGCTGCCGCGCCGCGCATGAACATGCCTGTCACAGAAATGCGCCAGTGCGCAACGGACCGGGCCAGGGCCTGCTTCCTGCGGGCGTGCGAGCTCGACGTGGACGTGCGCAAGCCGGGCAATGTCAGCCGGGCATCGGCCGGACACGGCATGACGGCCGAGACCTTCATCGCGAGCGCACGGGCCGTGGCGGGGCCGCTGTTCGAGTCCGGCGCATCGGTGGGTGAGCGGATCGAGGCGTCGGTGGAAGCGACTTGGGCGGCCGCCGGCTGCAACAGCAATCTTGGCATCGTGCTGCTGTGCGCGCCCATTGCCCGGGCTGTCGAACTGCGGCCCGACGCCACGGTGCCGGCGGACTTGCGGGAGGCTGTCGAATCCGTGCTGGGCGAACTCGATCTGTCCGATGCCCAGGCGGCCTTCCGCGCCATCGCGCGCGCTCGTCCGGGCGGTCTGGCCACCGCGCCGGAGCAGGACGTCAGGCACCCGCCGAGCGTGGACCTGCGTGCGGCGATGGCGCTCGCTGCACACCGCGACAGCATTGCACGCCAGTATCGCGACGCCTACTACGACCTGTTCGAGTTGGGGGGGCCGACGCTCGGAACCAGGTTCACATTGATGGCGACCTCGGTCAGTGGCGCGCCGGATACGGGCACCGTCGCAGCGGTCCAGCGGCTCTATCTGGCGCTGCTCAGCAGCTTTCCCGATTCACACATTGTTCGAATTCATGGCGAAGCCGTGGCACACATTGTCATGACTGCGGCGCAGGGATGGCGGGTACGCCAGCGCTGCCATGGCGGGCTCGACGTCGATCCCGATTTCGCGGCCTGGGACGCCTCGCTCAAGGCAGATCGCATCAACCCGGGGACGACGGCCGATTTGACGGTGGCCGCGTTGCTGATCTCGGGCCTGACGGGCCCATCGTGATCTGCCGCCGCGCCGCCCGGCCCGGGTGGCACGGATCGTGATACCTGACACGTTGCGCTGGCCGTCAGGCCAGTGTCCCCTATGGCCCCAGAACGCACTCAGGAGACTAATAACCATGGCAAAAATTGATCGCATGATGGTCGGCGAGTCACTCGTCGGTGAGGGCAACGAGGTCGCTCACATCGATCTGATCATCGGGCCGCGCGGCAGCCCTGCCGAAACAGCCTTCGCGAACGCTCTCACCAACCAGAAGGACGGCTTCACCTGTCTTCTGGCCGTGGTTGCACCCAACCTGCTGACCAAGCCGGCGACAGTGCTCTTCAACAAGGTCACCATCAAGGGCGCCAAGCAGGCCGTGCAGATGTTCGGTCCGGCCCAGCGGGCCGTTGCCATGGCGGTGGCCGACTGCGTCGAAGACGGCACCATCCCGGCCGACGAAGCCGACAACCTGTTCATCTGCGTCGGCGTCTTCATCCACTGGCTGGCCGACGACGACACGAAGATCCAGGACTACAACTACCAGGCCACCAAGGAGTCCATCCAGCGTGCCGTCTCCGGTTCGCCCACGGCCGCCGAGGTCGTCGCCAAGAAGGGCAGCGCCGCCCATCCGTTCGCGGCGCACAGCTGAAGTCGCCCCCAGGCTGCGCGCACTTCGTGTCGCTTCGCCAACCCCCTTCCGGGGGCAACACCCAGCGGCCCGGCGAAGCCGGTTCCGCGGTGTTCCTGGAAGGGGCCGGGCGCTTGGTTGGCGCTTTTCTACTCAGGCACCATGCCAGAACCGATCAGGCGCAGGACTGCGCCTGAGTGGGAGGAGAGCGTCTCGTCGGGCGGTGCCCGGCGCTCGATCTGCACGCCGACGGCATTGACGTCGTCGAACTTCCGTGGCTTCGCCACCTTGACACGAACCCAGATCGCGCCGAACTCGCGGATGACGATATCGGCAATGGCTTCGGCGAAGGCCTCGAGCAACTGCAACTCGTGTTCCGCCAGCAGGCGACGCAGCCGCTCGCACACTGCGCCGTAGTCGATGGTGTCGGCGATGCGATCGGTGTCGCAGGCGCGTGCGCGGGCGAGACCTGCGTGCACGTCGATGACCAGCGGCTGTGCGCGGTGCAATTCCGTCTCGTGGATGCCGATGACCGTGTGGCCGACGAAGCCTTCGATGAAGATCACGTCCAACGCGGGCCGGTCCGCCAACGAGGGCGGGGCGATCCAGGGCGTGGAACTCGGGGAGTGATGGCCAGAGGTCAACGTGCGCTTTCGTTAGTGGCTCGTGCGTGGCGGCATGTTGTCGCAAAAAGTATCTTTTGCGTGCAACACATCACAAGCTGCAAAATGCGGGCCATACACACAGTGGCCCCAGGCACCATGCATCGGGCAGGCCGGCCGCACATGGAGACATCGATGGCGCTGACCCTTCGAAAAGGCGAAAAGCCTGCCGACCCGCACGCGGATCGTGTGCTGGACATCGTGCGCGGCGGGCTTCAGGACCAGACCACCGACGTGGTGACGAGTTCCTGGATCCGCTGCCTCAACGAATACAACCTGCGGCCGGACAAGCCGCATGGCCCGAACATCATCGCGCGCGGACCGCTCGAGGAGCGGCGCGCGCGCCACGCCGCCGTGATCGAGTGCGCGCGGTACGAGATGACCACGCTGTACCAGCAACTGGCCGACAACGAGATGGCCGTGTTGTTGACCGACACGGATGGCGTGATCCTGCACATGGTGTCGTCGCCCGAGTTCGCTGCCGAGGTCGGGCCGCTGGGGTTGCGCGCCGGCGGCATCTGGAGCGAAACCGAAGCCGGCACCAACGGCATGGGAACTTGCCTGGCCGCGGCGGGCCCGGTGACCGTGTGCCGCGACGATCACTTCTACACGCAGTTCACCCAGCTCACCTGTTCGGCCGTCCCGGTGTTCGACCCCACGGGCAACATCGTCGCCGCGCTCGATGTGACGAGCCGTTCCAGCCTGATGCAGCAGCACCTCCTGGTGTTGTTGTCCATGACCGCACGGATGATCGAGAACCGCCTGATCGATCGCCAGTTCCGCAACGCCCATCCGCTGCATTTCCACAGCCGCCCGGAGTTTGTCTACACCCTGCACGAGGGCAAGCTGGCGGTGGACGACGACGGGCGCATCCTTGCCGCCAATCGCAGCGCGATGTTCCAGCTCGGGCTGCAGTCGATGGACCAGATCCGCTCGCGGCGCATCGAAGACCTGTTCCAGACTTCGCTCGCCGACATGCTGCAGCGCAGCGCATCCTCGTCGTTCCACCCGGTCGTCACCTACGGCACCGACGCGGCACTGCGCTTCTTCGCAGTCGCGCGGCGCCCGGCCTCGGCGGCGGATGCGATGGCCGTCTCGTTGCCGTCGGGCGACTCGTCGACGGCTCCGATCGCGCGTGCAAAGGCCCGGCCGGCCGTCCTCAGCGCCGCGACGGCCGATTGCACTTTCGAAGACCCGCGGCTCGAGGAACAGTTGGGGATCGGCCGGCGGGTGATCGCCCGTGGCACGCCGGTGCTGGTCTGCGGCGAAACCGGCTCGGGCAAGGAGGTGTTCGCGCGTGCGCTGCACGACGGCAGCCCGCGCTCGGCAGGCCCCTTCGTGGCGATCAATTGCGCAAGCCTGCCCGAAGCCCTGATCGAATCCGAACTCTTCGGCTATTGCGCCGGCGCATTCACTGGCGCGCAGCGTTCAGGGCGCCGCGGCAAGGTCCTGCAGGCGGACGGCGGCACGCTGTTTCTCGACGAAATCGCCGACATGCCGCTGGAACTGCAATCGCGCCTGCTGCGCGTGCTCGACGAGCGCCGCGTCACGCCACTGGGGACCGAGGAAAGCCATGCGGTCGAATTCCAGCTGATCAGCGCCAGCCATCGCTACTTGCCGACGTTGGTGCGTGAGGGGAAGTTCCGCGAAGACCTGTACTACCGGCTCGCGGGCATCGAAGTGCAATTGCCGCCGCTGCGCGAGCGCAGCGACAGGCTCGCGCTGATTCGCGCCCTGCTGGCCACCGAGGGTGGCCCCGATGCGTCCCTGAGCCCCGAGGCCGAGCGCCTGCTCATGGCACACGCCTGGCCCGGCAACATCCGCCAGCTGAGGCATGCGCTGCGCACCGCGGCTGCGCTGGCCGATGGCAAGCCGATCACCCGCGTCCACCTGCCTGCGATGGCCGTCAACCTCCAACCGGCGTCAGGGATCCATGGCGAACGGGTCGATTCGATTGCGCCGGCTTCGACATCGGCCGCGGCGCCGGGAACCGCACGCGACGGGCAAGGCGACAACGCGCCAGGCTGTGCCAAGCTCAACTTGATCCAGGCCAACGAACGCCAACTGCTGCTGCAAATGCTCGAACAGCACCGGTGGAACGTGAGCAACGTCGCCAAGGCACTGGATGTCAGCCGGAACACGCTCTACCGCAAGATCCACAAGCTCCAGATCGAGGTCTCCCATCCCGAGCAAGAATCCTGAGACTTCCCCGGCCGACGATGGCGAGCTGCGTTCGCGTTTCGCCTGGTGCGTGACCGGCTCCGGCCACTTTCTGGACGAGGCGCTGGCGCTGGCCGCACGCCTGCCGAAGGTCGACCTGTTCCTCTCGGCCGCCGGCGAAGAGGTGCTGGAGATCTACAGGCTGCACCTCGATGACCTGAAGTCGCGCTTCAGGATCTTTCGCGACAAGACGGCCAGCGGCGTGCCCGTGGGCATGCTGTACGAGGACATTTATCACACCGTCGTCGTTGCCCCGGCCACCAGCAACACGGTGGCCAAGTGCGCCTACGGCATCAGCGATTCGCTGCCGACCAACATGTTTGCGCAGGCCGGCAAGCGGGGCATACCGGGCATCGTGTTTGCATGCGATACCGAGCCGGTGGTTGTGACCCGGTCGCCGCACGATTGGGTCACGCTGCGGCCGAGGCGAATCGAACTCGACAACGTGGAGCGCCTTCGCGGGATCGATTTCTGCCGGGTCGTCACCTCACCGGCCGAGCTCGAAGCCGCACTGGACGTCCGACTGAAGGAAATCTCGCTCGCATGGAACACATCCTCTTCCTGACCGGGCACCTCGCGCAGCCGAGTCTGGAGCGGGTGCTGGCCAGCATCGATTCCGCGCCCTTCACCTGGGAAGTGCGAGACCTGGGCCTGCAGGTGGCCGGGCTGATGACGGCCGACATGATCCGCCGCCGGGTGCCTCTGACGGCGGGCGTCGACCGCATCGTCGTGCCGGGGCGCTGTCGTGGCGACATGGAGGCTCTGGCGCGCCATTTCGGCATTCCGGTGCAGCGCGGCCCCGAGGAGGTGAAAGACCTGCCGCGCTTTTTCGACCGCGCTGCCAAGGCCATCACGCTGGACGAATACGAGGTCGCGATCTTTGCCGAGATCGTCGATGCGCCCCGCCTGACCGTGCCGGAAGTCGTTGCGCGCGCCGGGCTCCTGCGCGCCGACGGCGCCAATGTCATCGACCTGGGCTGCCTGCCGGAGACCCCGTTCGAACACCTCGAAGAGTGCGTCCTGGCGCTGAAGGCCGAGGGCTTCCGGGTCAGCGTCGATTCGGTCGATAGCGGCGAGTTGCTCCGCGGCGGCCGGGCGGGCGCCGACTACCTGCTCAGCCTGACGGTGGATACCTTGTGGGTGGCGGATGAGGTCGCATCCACGCCGGTCCTGATCCCTCGCGTCCCCAGCGATGAAGCCTCGCTGCACGAGGCGGTCGAAATCATGCAGCGGCGGGGCAGGGAGTTCCTCGCCGATTCGATCCTCGACCCGATTCCCTTCGGCCTGACTGCATCCATCGTGCGCTATCACCGGCTGCGCGAGCGCTTTCCCGAGGTGCCGATCATGATGGGCGTGGGCAATCTGACCGAGCTGACGGAAGCCGACACCAGCGGCATCAACGCCTTGCTGTTCGGGATCTGCGCCGAGCTCGACGTCGCCGCTGTCTTGACCACGCAAGTCAGCAACCACGCCCGCCGCGCGGTGAAGGAGGCCGACTGGGCACGCCGCATCATGTATGCCGCGCGCCACCACGGCACGCTGCCCAAGGGCATGACCGATGCGTTGATGACGGTGCATTCCAAGCGCCCGTTCCTCGACACGCCCGAAGAGATCGCGGCCACCGCCGCGCAAGTGCGCGATCCCAACTTCCGCGTGCAGGTGTCGGTGAGCGGCTTGCACGTCTACAACCGCGACGGGCTGCGCAGGGGGCAGGGCGCATTCGAACTGTGGCCGCAACTCGGCCTCGAAGACGATGCGGCGCATGCGTTCTACATGGGCGTGGAACTGGCGCACGCCGAGATCGCCCACAAGCTCGGCAAGCGCTACGTACAGGATCAGCCACTGGACTGGGGATGCGCCATCGATCGCAGCGCCGAAAACCTCGATGCGTGGTGCGCGCCGGGCACGACGAAGGCCCCACGCAAGACGACCGAAGAGCCCTTCAAATGAACGACGTGATCTTTGAAACCGTCGTGACCACGGTCGCGCCCGACGGCAAGCCGCATGTCGCACCGATGGGCGTGCGCTACCACGACGACCAGGTGGTGCTGATGCCGTTCAAGCCATCGACGACCTACGACAACATCTGCGCGACCGCCTGCGCCGTGCTCAACATCGTGACCGATACCCGCGTCTTCGCCGGCTGCGTGACCGGCCGCCGCGACTGGCCGACGCGGCCGGCCGAGAAGATCGTGGGCGTTCGCCTGGACAGTGCCCTGAGCCATGTGGAGTTGAGGCTCGCCGAGCTGATCGACGATGCGCAGCGCCCGGTGCTGCGCATGACGCGGGTGCACGAGGTCACGCACGCGAACTTCGCCGGCTTCAACCGCGCGCAGGCGGCGGTGATCGAGGGTGCCGTGCTGGTGAGCCGCCTGCACATGCTGCCGCCGCACAAGGTCGACAGCGAGATGGCCTACCTGCAGATCGCCCTCGACAAGACGGCCGGCCCCGAGGAGCGCGAAGCCTGGGGTTGGCTGGTAGACGCCGTGCAGCGCCACCGGGCCGGCACCACCCATGTCACACAGGGACCATCGTCATGAAACTGCTCGTCAGCGTTCGCAGTGTCGAGGAAGCCTTGCTGGCTGCGGACGGGGGAGCCGACTTCATCGACCTCAAGGAACCGGGCCGCGGTGCGTTGGGCGGCCTGCCGATCACTACCATCCGCGAGATCGTGGGTGCGCTGCGCCGGCATGGCGGCGGCTTGGACATCAGCGCCACCATCGGCGACGTGGCGATGCACGAGGGGGGCCGCATCGCGGCGTGCGTCGAGGCAGTCGGTGCGTGTGGCGTCGACTATGTGAAGGTCGGCATCGAGCGCGTGCCGCAGGCGCGGTCGGTGCTCGACGCACTCGCTTCCAGCGGCTGGCCCATCGTGCCGGTGTTCATCGCCGACAAGGGACTGGAGTTGGCCGATGTGGCACATGCCTGCGCCTTGGGGTTCGCCGGCGTGATGGCCGACACCTTCGACAAGCGTGCCGGCAGCCTGTTCGACGCTGTGCGGATGGACGAATTGCGGCGCTTCATCGTCACGGCGCGCGCGGCGGGGACGATGGTCGGTCTGGCGGGCGCCCTGCGCGTCGCGCATGAACCCTTGTTGCGCGCGCTAGCGCCCGACTTCGCGGGCTTCCGGACCGCGGTGTGCGTCGGCGACCGAAGTTCGGCGCTCGACCCCCAGCGCCTGCGGACGCTGGTCGCGCTGATGCACCGCCATGCGGCCGCCGAATCCGGCGCGCCGAATCATTGATCGTCGAAGCGGACGTGACCCAGCAACAATGATCGAATTCGGCCCACCTCGTTGAAGTGGACGATGTCGATCGGAAAGGCCGCGCCGTCCGACAGTGCCCCGAAACGCTGGTCGACGACGCCCGCATCTCCCAACTCGGCCAGGCTCAATCGCGGGTCGATCTCGCACGACTTGACCAGTACCAGCCGCTCGGCATTCAGGCGACTTGCGAGATCGAGTGCGATGCTGTCGGACGTGAACTCCCAGTTCGTCTGCGCGGTCGTCCGGTTGCGTTGCAGTTCGAGGGGCAGCCACAGCGCCGTCTGCCCCTTGTGCAGCACGCGACTGATGTCCGACCGGGTGCGCGTGAGCTGCAATGCGGGATTCAGGCCGTGCACCAGGTAGGCGGTTTGCGCCATCGCGAGGACCGCCATGTTGTGCGCGCTGAGGTCACTGAAGTGCCACTGTGCCTGGGCACGCCTCACTTCGTCGCCGAAGGTGCCGCCACCGCAGACCACGATCACGCGGCCCCCACCGCATTCGGCCAGCAGGTCGAGCCATGCCGGCAGCATCGGATTCGCGTTCAGGCTGCCGCCGATCTTGACGATCCACATACCGAAGGGTCCATGTCGAAAAGCGTTGCCACGGCAACGCACGGAGCGCACACCTGAGCCCAGTCCTGCACCGCGGCGCGGCCGGTGCCTGCTTGCGTCCGTGCGCGCACCACGTCCCGGCCATAGGCGACGTGGCGGTCCGCGGTCCATGGCTGCGGCGTGCCCGCCCTGGCGCTCGCCACCACGTCGCGCACCAGGAAGTCGCCGCAACCGGCGCTGACGATCACCGCGTCGTGCGCAAGCTCGTGCGTTTCCATCACGCGGCGCATCTCGCCTCCGAGCACGCCCACCTGCACGGCCCGCCAGGACCGCGCGAAGTCCAGCCACTCGCCGGGTGAGCCGTCGCGTCGGTCGAGCCCGATCATGCGGGCCAGCCGTTGGCGGGTGGCGTCCAGTTCCTTGTCGGCGTTGTCGGCGCTGGGGTGCAGATCGTGGGCGGGGTTCAGTTCACCGGTGAGTCGGTACACGTCGGCGGTGGTCGCGAACAGCTCGTTCATGACGTTGTGCGGCGTCCCAAGCCAATCGATGCGCTGCGCCACCGCGCACAGCGGCGTGCGCACCACGCCGTGGTAGACCAGTTCGCCGCTGGCCAGACGCTGTGCATCGGTGCGGCTGTGCGTCAGGACGCGTCCGTTCCTGAACGCGATCAGGTCGGTGGTGGTGCTGCCGATGTCCATCAGCAAGCCGGTGCCGACGCACTGTGCAGCATGGCGTGCTGTCGCGAGCCAGTTGGCCGATGCGATGGAATTCCACAGGGCCGGCACCTCTGCGTCGCGGCACCAGCCGGCATCGCCGGCGAAGAAATGAACGGCGCCCGGGCCGCCCCCGAGGCGCGGAGGGTCCGGCGCAGGCAGCGCCCGAGCCAGCTCTGCCGCGATCTTCCGCACGCCGTCTTCGCGGTCCGCGAACAGGTCGACCATCTCACCGGTCATCGTGACGGCGTGCTGAGCCTCAGCCAGCCCGGCCCATCGCTGCCGCGCTGCCTGCAGCACCGCATCGAGCCGGTCCATGCCCATCCAGAGAGCGCAGGGCCATTGCGCCACGTCGAGTACCTCACCGCCTTGCAGAAGGCAAGCCTTGGCGTGTGCGCCGCCGATGTCCCAGCCGATCACGGTGCGCTCAGGCATGACTGTGCGCCGCCTTCGGCTTGGAAGCCCGCTCGTCGTCCCGGGTCGCGATCACCTCGGCCGCCAAGTTGCGGCCCAGTGAGCGCGAGAGGCCCACGTAGGCGCTGGTCACGCGCGGATTGACCTCGATCACCACGGGTCCGCGCCGTTGATGCCACACGAGGTCGATGCCGACGAAGCCCCGCAGACCGGGGATGGCCTGGTGCACGCGTGCGGCCAGGGTGCCCAGCGCCGCGGCGCGCGGATCGGTGAGCGGTATCACATTCACCTCGACACTGCGAAACGACAGGAAGCCTTGCTCGTCGATGTCCAGGTGTTGGCGGTTGATGCTCAGCAGATCGCATCGTTTCCTGCCGCACAACAGGGACAGGCTGAGCGCGGCGCCCTCGACCCATGGCTCGACCGCCATCGGGCTGCCGGCTCGCGAGCGCCCCGACCAGTCGTCCACCGCCGCAGCCGGGTCGTGATGCAGGCGGGTCGCGACGGCGCCGGCACCGTCGTCCGGCTTGACCACCCAGCGCGTGGTCTCCTGCTCGTGCTCGAAGGCCAATGGCGTGGCAATGCCTGCTTCGGCCAGCGTCATCAAGGTCATGCGCTTGCGCGTCGCGAGTTGGATGGCCGGGCCTTCGCAGCCCAGCCAGCGGCCCGGATCGACGCACTGGCTAAGCCGCGCCAGCAGGCCGTCGGTCTCCGGTGCGACCACCCAGGCGAGGTCGTGCGCGTCGGCTTGGCGCGCGACGAAATCGAAGGCCGACTCGCCAGGGCGCGGCGTGACCGGACGGGCAGGCTCCGGCACGGCCGACGCCAGCTGGCAGGTGGCGACCGACACCTCATGGTTTCCAAGGCGAAGCAAGTCGGCCATGATGGCATCCCGCATGGACTGGCCCATCGCCAGCAGTTCGCCGGGGGCCATCTCCCCGCCGCCGCTCAGGTACTCGTAGACAAAGATCCGATTCATCGCTCCACCCGTCACCCCCTTCGTTCGCTCGACATGAACCTCATTCCCGTCATCGACCTCATGCAGGGCCAAGTGGTGCGTGCCGTGCGCGGCAACCGCCAGGCCTACCGGCCCATCGAATCGCGGCTTTGCCATAGCAGCGACCCGGTGACGGTGGCGAAGATCCTCTGCGAGCACTGCGCCACGCGCCAGCTGTACGTGGCCGACCTCGACGCCTTGCTCGGGCACCCCGGCCAGTCGACGGTCTTGCGCACACTGCTGCAAGCCATGCCCGGGCTGGAACTGTGGCTCGACGCCGGTTTCGCGAACGCAGGCGCGGCCGATGCGCTCAGGCTCGAATTTGGTGCGGCCGGCGCACGGGTCGTTCCGGTCTTCGGCAGCGAGTCGCTGGCGTCGCGCGAAGAACTCGAGCATTGTTTCAGTGGTGGTAGCAACGGCGAAGGCGTGCTGTCGCTGGACCGCCGCGACGGCCAGCACATGGACGCCGCGGGCTGCTGGGATGCGCCCGCGCTGTGGCCGCGGCGCGTGATCGTCATGACGCTCGAGCGCGTCGGTGCAGGTGCCGGTCCCGACCTGGAGACCCTGGACGACGTGCGCCGCAAATCGCCTGCGACCTTCTTCGTCGGGGCCGGCGGCATTCGCAATCCGGGTGACCTGGAGGCCGCCGGCGCCGCCGGTGCCGGAGCCTGGTTGGTGGCCAGCGCACTGCACGACGGCGGACTGCCCCGGGTGCGCGGCTGACGAAAGGCGATGTTGGTTTGCATCATGGGTTTACCCGCATCACGTTTCGTGCCACCTTGCTCGCCCCCAGGCTTGCCCACTTCGTGTGGCCGCCCGCCCCCTGCCGGGGGCAATACCGGCGGCCCGGCGGAGCCGGTTCCGCGGTATTCCTGGGATTAGGAAAACCGAGGTGGTGCGTCCGGGCCAGAACTGCAACACGCGGCGCCACACAGTGTTTCACTTCTGGCGGCTTTCCATTCGCCATCCGTTCGCACTCGCGCTGCACCAGTGAGGCGTTCGGTGGGCACATCGCTTGCGTGAAACAGCGCGATGACTGAATCCTTGCTGGCGAGGGAAGGCGGTACGGCGCGCTGGACCTGTCCTTTTTGTGTGTTGCTTTGCGACGATCTGAGCGTCCGGACCAGCGCGTCCGGCGCGTCGCTGGAACTGGCCGATGGCCAGTGCGCCAGCGCGCGCGTCGGCCTCGCGCGCTTTTCGGCCACTCCTTCGGCCGCGACACCGCTGATCGATGGGAATGCCGCCGAACTGCCCGATGCGATCGCAGAGGCTGCCCGCATCCTGGCGGCGTGCAGGCAGCCACTTTTCGGCGGCCTGGGCACCGACGTGGCAGGCGCCCGCGCCGTGTACCGCCTGGCCTGCGAAACCGGCGCGATCTGCGACCCCGCCGGTGGCACGGCGCTGATGCAGTCCGTGCGCTCGCTGCAGGATCGGGGCGGCTTCAGCACCACACTGGCCGAGGTGCGCACCCGCGCCGACCTCATCGTCTGCCTGGGCGAACTGCCTGCCGCGGAAGCTGCCGAGTTCCTTGCGCGCTGCGGGTTGGGGGAGGCGAGCCTGGTTCCGCAGCGGCACGTGGTGTTGCTGGGGGACGCGGCGGCCGCCCAGGCCGAACTGACGGCGCTGGCCCGCCACAGCGGCGTCACGACCGAGGTGGTCCCGCTGCACGGCGACTTGTTCTCCACGGTGGCCTTGCTGTCGGCGCTGCTGGCGAGACGCGCCGTGCGCTCAGCGCCCCTGCCGCTCGCTGCATTGGCCGAGCGCTTGCGCGCCGCACGCTACGCCGTGATCGTCGGCCAAACGGGCCGGTTGCCGGCGCAAGGCGCCTTGATCATCGAAGGCGTCCATCGCATCGTCAGCACACTCAACAGCACCACGCGCGCGGGTGCGATGTGGCTGGGTGGCGGCAACGGCGCGGGCACGGTCAACGAGGTATTCACCTGGCTCTCGGGCTTGCCCCTGCGCTCCCGCTCCGGCCCCGCCGGGCTGGAGCACGAACCGCTGTGCTTCGACGCCGAGCGCCTTCTGGCCGACGCGGCCGTAGATGGCCTGCTGTGGATTTCGAGCTTCGACCCCACGTGCGCGCCGCCCGATTCACCTGTGCCGCTGGTCCTGCTGGGGCATCCCGACCTGGCTTCGCCGGCAGCGCGCGTCGGGAGCGTGTTCATTCCCGTGTCGACACCGGGCATCGGATCGGCCGGCCATCTCTTCCGCGCCGACGGCGGCACGGTGCTGCCGCTGGTTCCGGTCTATCGCGACACCTTGCCCACGCTGGCCGAAGTGGTCGGCAGCATCACGCAGGATGTGCGGGCGTCACGCGCCAAGGCGGCCAGCCCATGAGCAGCATGCGCCTTCGCGGCGGTCGCGTCATCGATCCGACCCAGCCCGCCGACACCGTGCGAGACCTGTGCGTGCTGGACGGCCGCATCGCGTCGCTCGATGCGCGCGATCCGGTCGATGTCGAGGTCGACGCGAGCGGCTGCGTCGTGATGGCGGGCGGCATCGACATGCACACGCACATCGGTGGCGGCAAGGTCAACCTCGCGCGCCTGCTGATGCCCGAGCTTCATCGCGCCAATGGCAATCCGATGGCGCTCTCGGCCAACCCGCTCGAACTGGCGTCCTGCGGCGGCTGTGCGCCCGGCACGCTGGCCACGGGCTACCGCTATGTGGAGATGGGCTACACCGCCGCCTTCGAGCCGGCGATGGTCGCGAGCAATGCGCGCCACGCGCACATGGAAATGGGCGACACGCCGATCCTCGATCACGGCGCCTACGTGATGCTCGGCAATGACGAGCTGTTTCTCGAACTGCTCTCCAAGGGCGGCGAAGGCGGGCACAACTTCGAGATCCTCCGCGACTACATGGGCTGGACGATCCACGCGACCAAGGCGATGGGCGTCAAGGTGGTCAACCCCGCGGGCATTTCGGCCTTCAAGTTCAACCAGCGCAAGCTGGACGTCGACGAGCGCCATGTCCACTGGCAGGTGACGCCGCGCCAGGTGGTGCACACGCTGGCGCGGGCCCTGCGCGAACTCGGCGTGCCGCACCCGCTGCACATCCACGGCAGCAACCTCGGCGTGGCCGGCAACATCGAATCGACGCTCCAGACCATCCAGGCGCTGGAAGGATTGCCCGCGCACCTGACGCACGTGCAGTTCCACGCCTATGGCACCGACGGGCCGAAGAAGTTCTCATCGGCGGCGTTGCAGCTCGCTGAAGCCGTCAATGCCAACCCGAACGTCAGCATCGATGTCGGACAGATCATGTTCGGCCAGACCGTCACCGCCTCGGGCGACACGATGCGCCAGCATGCCCAATCCGGGCTCGCCAGCCCGCGAAAGTGGGCCGGCAGCGACATCGAGTGCGAGGCCGGCTGCGGAGTCGTTCCCTTCAGGTACCGTGAGCAAAGCTATGTGAATGCCTTGCAGTGGGTCATCGGCTTGGAGATTTTCCTGCTCGTCACGGACCCGTGGCGCGTGGTGCTGACCACCGACCACCCCAACGGCGGACCGTTCACCAGCTACCCGCATCTGATCCGCCTGCTGATGGACCGCAGCTTCCGCGAGGAGCAACTGGCGAAGCTGCACCCGGACGTGGCGGCGAACTGCGCGTTGCGCTCGATCACGCGCGAGCTGACGCTGCGGGAGATCGCCATCATGACGCGCGCCGCGCCCGCGCGGCTGCTGGGCTTGCGCGACAGGGGGCACCTGGGCATGGGTGCGGCGGCGGACATTGCGGTGTACCGCGAACAGGCTGACCGCGAAGCGATGTTCACCACGCCCGAGTTCGTCTTCAAGGATGGCGGGCTGGTGGCGCGCGGAGGTCGCATCACTGCCGTGCCAGTCGGCGGCACCCATTTCGTCGAGCCGGACTACGACCGCGGCATCGAGAAGACCTTGCGCAAGCACCTCGCGGCGCACGGCTCCGTGAATTTCGATCACATCGCGATCGGCCACGACGAACTGTGCAGTTGCTGCAACGGCGGTCGCCTCTTGCCTGCTGCGTGTTTCAAGGGCGTGTCATGAGCGACCCTCTCATCCGGAATGGTGTGCAGATCGACGACGGCTTCGCCGAAGCCTTTCCGATGAAGGCCACGCGCATCATCATCACCGCGCACAACGCCACTTGGGCGCGCCATGCGGCGGTGTCGGCGACCGGCCTGGCCACCTCGGTGATCGCCTGCGGCTGCGAGGCAGGCATCGAACGCGAACTCGGGCCCGAAGAGACGCCCGACGGCCGCCCCGGCCTCAGCGTGCTGATCTTCTCGATGTCGGGCAAGGAGCTGGCCAAGCAGGTCGAGCGGCGTGTCGGCCAATGCGTGCTGACCTGCCCGACGACCGCCGTCTACTCCGGCATCGCCGAAGGGGAAGCGATCGCGCTGGGGCAGAACCTTCGCTTCTTCGGCGATGGTTGGCAGATCTCGAAGGTGATCGATGGTGTGCGCTATTGGCGGGTGCCGGTGATGGACGGCGAGTTCGTCGCGCAGGAAAGCACTGCGGTGGTGAAGGGCGTGGGCGGCGGCAACCTGCTGCTGCTGTGCAGCGACACCGACAGCGCGCTGGCCGTCTCCGAGGCGGCAGTCAACGCGATGAGGACGCTGCCCAACGTGATCCTGCCCTTTCCCGGAGGCGTGGTGCGTTCCGGCTCGAAGGTGGGCAGCAAGTACGCGGCCCTGAACGCTTCGACCAATGACGCCTTCTGCCCGAGCCTCTACGGCCTGGTGGCCCATAGCGAGCTGACGCCGCAAACACGCTGCGTGATGGAGATCGTGATCGACGGCCTGACCGAAGCCGATGTCGGCGCGGCGATGCGCGTGGGCATGCAGGCTGGCATCGCATGCGGTGCGGCCTGTGGGCTGCTGCGCATTTCGGCGGGCAACTACGGCGGCAAGCTCGGCCCGTTCCACTTCCATCTGCGCAAGCTGCTGGGGGAGGGCGGTCCATGAGCGGCTGGCGCTTGACGCTCAAGGCATCGCCTGCACTCCGGGTGGACCTGCGCGGCGTGACGCCTGGGGCGTTGGCGAATTTGTCGGTCACCGAGGTCGAGCGCTTGACTGTGGGGTATGGCAACGCATGGGTCCCGCTGGCAGAGTTCTTCAAGCTGGAGCCGCACGACAGCGACGGGCTCGTTTTCGACGGCGACTTGTCGCGCTTCGATCGCGTGGGCTGGCAGTTGGCGGGGGGGCGCATCCATGTCGATGGCAACGTCGGGCACTACGCCGGCGGTTGCATGAGCGCGGGCGAGCTGATCGTCAACGGCCGCGCCGGCCTGCTGGCCGCCTGCGAGATGGCAGGCGGCACCTTCACCGTGCAGGGCGATGTGGACGATTTCGCGGCCAGCACTTTGCCGGGCAGCATGGACGGCATGCGCGGCGGCACCTTCGTCGTCAAGGGTAATGCCGGTGCGCGATTCGGGGATCGCATGCGGCGCGGCAGCGCGATCGTGCACGGCGATGCCGGCGACTTCCTGGCCTCGCGCGTGGTCGCTGGCACCATTGCCGTCGGCGGGCGCCCCGGAGCGCACGCGGGCTGGGGCATGCGGCGCGGCAGCGTCGTGTTCGCCAGCGGTCAGGCGGCTTGGGACGCTCCCGCGACCTTCGTTCCCGCGCTTGCTGCGGCGGAGGTGTTCTGGCAATTGCTGGCACGCGATCTGGCACGCCACGGCGGACCCTTCGCGGCGCTGGGCAACCGGCGCATCGAACGGCACCTGGGGGACTTGGCAGTGGACGGCAGGGGCGAGATGATCATTGCCTTTTAGCTAGCGAACCGTACCTTGAAAACCTCGCCCACCGATTGTTTCGCACTGCTCGACGATAGCGAGGCGACCCCCGACCGGCCGACGAGCCGGCTGTACCGTGGCTTCGTGCGCGAGCACCACTGCACGGACCCAGCCGGCCTCGATGCCATGTGGGCCCCGGTGGATGCCGACCTGCGTGACGGGTTGCACGCCGTTCTGCTCATCGACTACGAATGGGGCGCCAAGCTCCTGAAGGCGGGCCACGAACGGCTCGGCAACGACGACGCATCCGCCCTGCGCGTGCTGATGTTCCGTGAGCTTTCGCGACTCTCGGCCGCCGAGGTGGGCGATTGGCTCGCGGGCCTCGAACCGGGGCCGGTGTCCGCGGCCGGCGTGATGGACCTGGCGCCCAGCGTGGATGAGCCGGCGTTCACCGAGGCCATAGCGCACATCCACGAGGCCATCGCAGCCGGCGAGACCTATCAGGTCAACTACACCTTCCGACTGCTCGGACAAGCCTATGGATCGCCGGTGGCGCTGTATCGGCGATTGCGCGGTCGCCAGCCGGTGTCCTACGGCGCGCTGATCACCTTGCCCGCACGTTGCGGATCCGTGGATGCGGTGACACACGTGCTGTCCTGCTCGCCGGAACTCTTCCTTCGCCACGAGGAAGGCCTGCTCACCGCCCGGCCCATGAAAGGCACGGCCTCGCGCGCGCAAGGCGTAGAAGGCGACAGCGAGACCGCGCGACTGCTGTCGATCGACGTCAAGAACCGGGCCGAGAACGTGATGATCGTCGACCTGCTGCGCAATGACCTGGGCCGCCTCGCGCAGATCGGCAGCGTGAAGGTGGCGGAACTGTTCGCGATCGAGCCCTACAACACGCTGTTCCAGATGACCTCCACCGTGCAGGCCCGCTTGAAGCCCGAAGTCGGCTTTCCGGAGGTGCTGCGTGCCGTGTTCCCGTGCGGCTCGATCACCGGTGCGCCCAAGCACCACACGATGCAGTTGATCTCCGGATTGGAGACCACGCCCCGCGGCCTCTATTGCGGCGCCATCGGCTGGATGGATGCGCCGGAGGCCGTGGCGCGCGTGGGCGACTTCTGCTTGTCGGTGGCGATTCGAACACTGACGCTGGGGCACGAAGTGCGGGGCCTGCGGCCCGCGCGCCTGGGCATCGGCGCGGGCATCGTGGCGGACAGCCAGGCCGTCGACGAGTTCAGGGAAAGTCATCTGAAGGCGCGATTCCTGACCGGCCTGGATCCCGGCTTCGAATTGTTCGAGACGATGCTTGCCGTGTCGGAGCAAGGCGCCCGGCCGGTGCTTCGCCATCTGGATCGCCATCTGGCGCGGATGGCGCACAGCGCCCGCGTGCTGGGTTTTGGATTCGACCGTGCTTCGGCCCTGGACGCCGTGTCGGGGCTCGTCCAGTCCTTGCCGCCCGACATGCGCTGGCGCGTGCGGTTGGCACTGTCCCATGACGGGAGCCTGCAGTTCCAGCATGCGGCCCTTGCGCCCCTGGAAGTCGAATCGGTCGTGCTCCGGGTGGCCGACGAACGCCTGCCCAATTTCAATCCGTTGGCCGCCCACAAGACCACGCTGCGTCAGGTGTACGACGAAGGCGTACGTGCTGCCGAGCGTGTCGGCGCATTCGACAGCCTGTTCTTCACGACCGATGGCCGCCTGGTCGAAGGCGGTCGTACGTCGGTGTTCCTGAAGATCGATGGCCGATGGATCACGCCCCCGGTGACCGACGGCGCGCTGCCGGGCGTGATGCGCGGCTGCCTGCTCGAAGACCCGGCGTGGGGCGCCATCGAGCGCAGCCTGGGGTGGAGCGATCTGCAGCGGGCCGAGGCCATCGTCGTGTGCAATGCGCTGCGTGGCGCGTTGCCCGCGCGGCTGCTGCAAGCCGTGCCTGCGCAGGTCGAGTGACATGGGCTCCGGCAAGCTCGCGCTGTTCGATCTGGACCTCACGTTGATCCCTTTCGACAGCGGCATGGCCTGGACCCAATTCCTGATCGGGCGGGGCATCCTGCCGGGCGAGGCCGAGGGGCGCTACCTGGCTTACTGTCACGAATACATCGCAGGCACGCTAGACATCCATGCCATGCACCGCGCGAACATGCAGCCGCTGCTTCAGTATTCACGGGCAACGCTCACTCAATGGCAGCAGGACTTCAAGCGCGAGATGGCTCCCCGCATGCCGGCATGGGCCCTGGCGCTTGTGAAGCGCCATCAGGACAACGGTGACCTGTGCGCGATCGTAACGGCGACCACGGAACTGATCTCCGGCCCGATCGCGCGCCTGTTCGGCATCGACCAACTGGTGGCAACGCGTCCCGCCACCGTGGATGGATTGGCAGGGGGCCCGTTCACCGGAGAGATCGACGGTGAGCCCTGCTACCGACATCACAAGGTGACACGGGTCAATGAATGGCTGGCTTCGCAGCCCCAAGGCTCGCGGCGCAGCCTGGCCGAGTTCGAGCAATCGTGGTTCTATTCGGACGCCATCGGCGATCTGCCGTTGCTCAGTGCGGTCTCCCACCCGGTCGCAGTCTCCCCGGATGAAAGACTTCGTGCGCACGCGTCGCAATCCGGATGGCAGATCCTTGATCCGGGACCGGTCTCTCAAGCCTGAATCAGCCCCCACCGCAGCGCGACCAGCGTCAGCTCCGACTGGTTGCTCGCGCCCAGCTTCTGCTTGACGTGGTACAGATGCGTCCCCACCGTGCTCGGCGACAGGTTCAGGGTCTCGGCGATCTGCGCCACGGTCTGGCCGCGCGCAAGCTGGATGAAGACCGAGAACTCGCGTTCGCTCAGCGTATCGGCCGGACTGGTGTCGCCTTCGAGCTGCGTCAGCGCCAGCGCCTGTGCGGTGCGGCCGTCGACATAGCGCTCGCCGCGCGCCACCGCGGTGACTGCGGCGATCAGCGCGTCGGGCGCGCTGCGCTTCGTCAGGTAGCCGAGCGCTCCGGCGCGCAGCACGCGCCTCGGATGGGCGGTGTCTTCGTGGGCCGAGAGGGCCAGGATGCGCGCCTTCGGGTCTTGCGCCAGCAGGCGCCGGACCGCCTCCAGGCCACCCATGCCCGGCATCGAAATGTCCATCACCACGACGTCCGGCCTGACTCGCGGGTAGTCGATGCAGGCTTGTTCGCCGCTCTCGGCTTCCGCCACCACTTCGACCTGCGCGTCGGCCAGCAGCATGCGAAAGCCCACGCGTACCAATGCGTGGTCGTCGACCAGGAGTACGCGGATCATGCGGCGCCCTCGCTGGCCGACAGGGGCAAGCGCACCTGCAGGCGCACGCCATGGGGCGAAACGCGCCCGATCTCCAGGGTGCCCTTCAGCGCCTCGACTCGTTCGGCCAGCCAGCGCAGTCCGTAGTGGCCACTGCGCTGCGGATCCTCGGGCGGCATGCCGCTGCCGTCGTCGACGAGTTCCAGCGTCAATTCGCCGGCGAGGTATTGCAGGGTGAGTTGCAGGCGATGGGCCCTGCCGTGGCGCAGCGCATTGGTGAGGCCTTCCTGCGCCGCCCGGTACAGGGCGAGCGATGCGTCGGCGCCCGGCACCGCGTCGGACAGCTCGACCTTCAGCGCGATCTGCACGTCCGCGTGGGTGCGCTGCGTGCGCTCGACGAGGTCGTTCAGCGCCTCGGCCAGGCCGAAGTTGTCCAGCACCAGGGGTGTCAGGCGGGGGATGATGCCGTGCATCGCGTCGTACAGGCGCGAGGATTCGTCGGCGATCAGGCGCGCCGCCTGTTCGGCCTGCGGGTCGAACGAGTGCACACGCGTGGCGATCGACAGCGCCATGCTTCGCATCGCCGTGACCGACTGGCCGAGCTCGTCATGCAGTTCCCGCGCGATCATGCGGCGCTCGGCTTCGATGTGCTTGTCGATCCACTGCGCGAGGTCGCGGCTGTCGGAGAGCTGCATCTCGGCGCGCACCGCACGGCGTTCGGTCTCGATGTGGCCCTGCAGGACGCCGACCATGCGGTTGAAGGCCGCGCCGATGGCCGCGGCCTCGGTGCCTGCCAGTGGCGGCAGCGCCGCGTTGAACTGCCCGGCTTGCAGCTGGTTCAGGGCCCGGACGATCTGGCCGAAGGGCCGCACCGCACGCCCCACCAGCCAGAACACCATGGCATTGACCACGAGCAGGAATCCCAGCGCGCCCACGGCGAGCGTCACCACGTAGTCCCAGGCGTCGACTTCAGCCCGCGAGGCGTTCGCCCGCACGACCAGCTTGCCGTCGGGGAACTCGATGGCCTGCACGGAGGGGGTTGGCGTGATCAGCGCGCTGAACCAGTCCGGCGCGTCACGGCCGGCCTTGTAGGTGGGCGGCGGGGAGCGGTAGAGCTCGCGTCCTTCCGCATCGAACAGCGTGAGATCGTTGGAGCGGATCCGTCCGATGCTCTGCAGGAAAGCCAGCATGGCCGGCGTGCCTTGTGCCGCGTAGCGCAAGGCCGTGCCCTGCAGCAGCAGCGCGGCAACGCGGTTGGCCGCCACCACTTCCTCATGCACGGATTCGCGCATGCTGCGCAGTTCCAACGCCAGCACGGTCGCTGCGAAAAAGAAAGTCAGCGAAACGACGATGAGGTTGATCTTCAGCCGAAGGCTCATGAGTGGAGGTGGCCCGGATTGGATCGGACGCGGGCCATGGTAGCGGCTCGCCGGGCCCGGCGTCAGGTTCGATTCATGAAAATCATGAGCCTCGAATCATGATCCGCGGGCTGTGCGGGTCACGCTCGAAGGGAGACCATGCATCAAGGGATCGAAAGATTCCCGCGGCACCACACGGTGTCCGTGTCATTTCAAAGGAGACCTTTATGAAATGGGAAACCCCGACCGCGACTGACGTGCGCCTCGGCTTCGAAATCACGATGTACGTGGCTGCCCGCTGACGCCGGTTGCGGCAGGTCCGGCACTCCGGGGGCATGGCCTTCGGCGTGTCGGCTTGTCTGCACCCGGTCGGGCGTCGTCCATCCTCGCCGATGCGCATCACCGTCCTGGGTTCGGCTGCCGGCGGAGGCTTTCCGCAGTGGAACTGCAATTGCCGGAACTGCGCGGGACTGCGAGCGGGCACGCTGAAAGCAAAGGCACGTACGCAGTCGTCGATCTTCGTTCAGCCTGACGGCGGCGTGGACGGCGTGCTGTTCAACGCATCTCCCGACATCCTCGAGCAGATCCGCAGCAAGCCCGTGCTGCAACCCGCGCGTTCACTGCGCGATTCGGCCATCGCCGGCGTGGTGCTGATGGATGGTCAGATCGATCACGCGACCGGGCTCTTCATGCTGCGCGAGCGCAAGGGCGCGTTGCCCTTGTGGTGTACCGACCCGGTCGCCGAGGACCTGAGCCAAGGCAACCCCGTGCTGCGCGTCCTCGACCACTACTGCGGCGTGGACCGGCATCGCATCGCCCTGGACGGCGGTTCGTTCGCCGTGACAGGCGTCGCGGACCTGAGCTTTCGCGCCTTGCCGCTGTCGAGCAAGGCCGCGCCTTACTCGCCGCACCGCGATCGGCCGGTGCCGGGAGACAACATCGGGATCCTGATCTCCGATGACCGCAGCGGCAGGCGGGCGTTCTACGCACCCGGGCTCGGGCAGATCACGCCCGAGGTGTTCGACGCCATGGCGCTCGCCGACTGCGTCATGGTCGACGGCACCTTCTGGACCGATGACGAGATGCCGCGCCTCGGCCTGGGCACGAAGACCGCCCGCGACATCGGTCACCTGCCGCAGTCGGGCCCTGGCGGAATGATCGAGTGGATGGCCAAGCTGCCGCAGCACACGCGGCGCATGCTCATCCACGTCAACAACACCAATCCGATCCTCGACGAAGACTCCGATGAGCGTGCGACGCTGACGCGCGCCGGCATCGCGGTCTGCGAGGACAACATGCAGATCGACGTATGACTCAGACCACCCCGGCATGGACGAGGGACGAATTCGAGGCGCAACTGCGCGAGCGCGGTCGCGCCTATCACATCCACCACCCGTTCAATCTCATGCTCAACAGTGGCCGCGCGACGCAAGAGCAGGTACGGGGCTGGGTCGCCAACCGCTTCTATTACCAGATCGCGATTCCGATCAAGGATGCGGCGGTGCTGTCCAACTGCCCCGACCAGGAGGTCCGGCGCGGCTGGGTGCAGCGCATCCTCGACCACGATGGGTTCGAGTTGAACGGCGTGCGCGACGAAGGCGGCATCGAAGCCTGGCTGCGTCTCGCCACGGCGGTGGGCCTCACACGCGAAGAAGTGCTCGACTTGCGCCACGTGGCGCCGGCGATGCGCTTCGCGGTCGACGCCTACGTGAACTTCGCTCGCCGGGCGCCGTGGCAAGAGGCGGTTTGCTCGTCGCTGACGGAACTCTTTGCGCCCGAGATCCACAAGCAGCGGCTGGCGAACTGGCCCGAGCACTACCCGTGGATCGAGCCGGAAGGCATGTCGTATTTCCGCAGCCGGGTCAGCCAGGCGCGGCGCGACGTGGAGCAGGGGCTGGCGATCACGCTCGCGCACTTCACCACCCGGCCCATGCAGGAAAGGGCGCTGGAGGTGCTGCAGTTCAAGCTCGACATCCTGTGGGCGATGAGTGATGCGATGGCCCTGAAATACGGAGTGACTCCATGACGCCGCCGAGCATCGCCACCCAGCCGCGTGTCGGAACGGGCTTTCGCCTGCAATGGGAGCCGGCGCAAGACTGCCACGTGCTGCTCTATCCGGAGGGCATGGTGAAGCTGAACCAGAGCGGCGGCGAGATCCTGAAGCGCTGCGACGGGCAGCGCAGCGTGGCGGCCATCGTCAGCGAGTTGGAGCAGGCCTTTTCGACCCAGGGGCTGGGCGAGGACGTGCTGGCCTTCGTCGAGATGGCCGGAAAGCAACGGTGGCTGGCATGGGACTGACACAGCACGCACCCCCGGGGCCTCCGCTCTGGCTGCTGGCGGAGCTGACCTACCGCTGCCCGCTGCATTGCGTGTTTTGCTACAACCCGATCGACTTTGCGCGGCAGGAAGAAGAGCTCACGACCGAGGACTGGCTGAGGGTATTGCGCCAGGGGCGCGAACTGGGCGCCGTGCAACTGGGCCTGTCGGGCGGCGAACCCCTGGTGCGGGACGACCTGGAGACGATCACGGCCGAAGCGCATCGGCTGGGCTACTACACCAACCTGCTGACGTCCGGCGTCGGCCTGACGGCGGCGCGCGCCGTGGCGCTGAAAGCCGCCGGGCTCGACCACGTCCAGTTGTCCTTCCAGGACTCCACGAAGGAGATGAACGACTTTCTTTCGCACACCAAGACCTTCGAGCTCAAAAGCCGCGTCGCGAAGATCATCAAGGATCAGGGCTGGCCGATGGTGATGAACGTGGTGATCCACCGCATGAACATCGACCACATCGACCGCATCATCGGCATGGCGGCCGAACTCGGCGCCGAGTATCTGGAGCTCGCGAACACGCAGTACTACTCTTGGGCCTTCCTGAACCGCGATCACTTGCTGCCGACGCATGCACAGCTGCAGCAGGCCGAGCGCACCACCGACGCCTGGCGGGCCCGCATGGGCGAGCGCATGCGGATCTTCTTCGTTGCGCCCGACTACCACGAAGGCACGCCCAAGCGGTGCGTCAACGGCTGGGGCAGCACCTTCCTCAACGTGACGCCCGACGGCACGGCCTTGCCTTGCCACACGGCGAAGATGCTGCCAGGGCTGAGCTTTCCGAACGTTCGCGCACATGACCTGCGCGAGATCTGGTTCGATTCCGAGGGCTTCAACCGCTATCGCGGCACCGGCTGGATGAAGGAGCCGTGTGCGAGTTGCGAATTCCGCGAGCAGGACCTGGGCGGGTGCCGCTGCCAGGCCTACATGCTGGCCAACGACCCGGCCGTTGCCGACCCGGCCTGCGTGAAGAGTCCGCACCATCACCTGGTGGAAGAGGCCGTCGAGCGCGCGGGCAGCTTGTCGCCGGCGGGTGCCGTGGAGCATCCCCTGGTGTTTCGCGCGCCGGAGAACTCGCGTCGGCTCGGCGGGGTGCCCGTCGAATCCTGAAGTGCCTGGCTGCGCGCCGACTACCTTGCGTCGGGGGTGATGAAGCAGCCTTTTTCGGCCTTGGCCTGGAGCTCGCGGTAGCGCTTGGCCTGAGGCTCCAGCGAAGGCACGTCGCGAATCGCGCCGCCACGCTCGCCGCCGATGGACATGGCCTTGGTGATCGTGCTCATCGTCACGTAGTCCTTGTACTTGACGTTGGTGGCCAGCGCGTCGAGCGCGCACGAGCACTTGTTGATCATTTCGAACTGAGGACCAGGGTGCGCGCGCATGCATTCCTGCACGTAGAGCACACGGTCCGCGGTGGGGAAGTCGTTTGCATGGGCTGGGCTCGCGCCCATCAGCAGGGCTCCGCACAGGCCCAGCAGCAGAAGGGGCGACTTGAGCGATGTGGGCGAACGTTGCATGGGAGGTCCGTCAGGGTTGGCGTCCGGCGCCGTCGATAAGCATCTCCTCGGCCATCAACGGCGCCGAGGCGGCGGATTCTCCGTCGATTCGGCTGCGGATGCCATAGAGGCCGCCCGGTACGGCATCCGACAGCAGGAAGACATAGGTCTTGTTGGCCAGCTTTTCGAATCGCGCGCGAAGCGGATCGTCGAGGTAGGGCGAGATGCTGATCTCCCGCACCGCGACCGGCTTGCCGCGATAGGGCAGGTTGACGGTGCGCACCGTGGCACCCTGGTACACCGCCATGCGGATGCGCTTGCGGAAGTAGTTGGCCTGGCCTTTCGTCAGGCGCTGCATCTCGCGAATGTCCCGTTCGAGGAAGTAGAGGATGGCCGGGTTGCCTTCGGCGCTTTCGATCTCGGGCTGGCGCACAGCGCGCGCGCCGCTGAAGAACTCGGCGCGAACAGCGCAGCACTTGCCGTCGGGCTGCGCCGTCAGCATCAGGCTCACCGTGTCGTCGAAGGGCTCTTCCAGGGTCCCGGTCTTGTGAAAGGCGTAGTGCAGGGTGAGCGGAGGCCGCAGCCCGGCGAGTTGGTTGTCCATGAAGAGCGCCCGTTCGGCCACCGAGAAATCGGTCGCCGCCACGGCCAGCCAGGGCATCCACCAGATCAACGCGAGTGCCAGTCTGAGGGCGGAAATTGCGTTCATCGGGAGGAGGGGCGCACTATTGCTTCGGGGCCGCGTACGAGGCGTCGACGAGCGGCACGCCGTACTCCTTCAGGATGGCCTCGATCTGCGACCGGTTGGATTCGATCAGGCCTTCGACCTGCTGCTTCCATTCGCGCTCGCCGTAGCGCACGCCCATGGCGATCTGGTAGTCGAACTGGACGCCGGGCTCCGATTTCAGCGGCACCACCGCCAGTGGCGGCGACTTGACACGCTGCGCGTAGTAGCCGGCGATCGGGCCCCAGACGATGGCGACGTCGATCTTGCCGGCCGCGAGGTCCTTCTCGATGATCTCGCCGGGATACTGGGCCGGGTCGGCGTTCATGACCTGGTAAGGCACGCCCTGCTCGACGAGGCTGTGCTTGACGAGCCACGCCGATGCGGGCGAGCGGTCGTAGATGCCGATACGCAGCTTGGCCAGTTGGGCCGGATCGAGCTTCAGGAAGTCCTCGCCGGATGCCACCTTGTCCAGGCCCTTGCCCTTCGGGAAGACCAACGCGTAGGTCGAGCGGTAGTACGGCTTGGTAACCGACACCTGGTCGTAGCCCGCGGGCACGCCGATCACGATGTCGCACGGGTAGTCCTGGCCCGGCAGCTTGAACCTCAGGGTGTTCCGGATGAAGGCCAGGCGCTGCGGAAAGGAGTAGTAGGTCACCGGCAAACTCAGCGATTTGCCGAACACTTCAGCGATCCTGTTCTCGATCCCCTCGCCCTTGACGTTCGAGAACGGCAGGTTGTTCGGGTCCTGACAGACACGCAGCGCGGTGCGCTTGGCAGGGGCGTCCTGGGCAGCCACGCCGGCCGCGAGCGCCGCCAGCGCGATGCCGGCTGCCGCGAGCATGCATCGATGGGGGCCGGGGAGGGTCATTTGGGTATCTCTTCGACCTTCGCGCGCGTGATGGCGCCGTCGGACCGGCCTTTGAGGTAGGCGTAGAGTTGGTTGATGTTCTCCATGACGACCGGGCTGGTGCCGAAACTCTGCATGCCCTTGTCCAGCCGGCCGTTGGTCACGACCTTGACGAAGTCCTCCTTCGAGAGTGTCTTCATGCTGACGATCAGCGATGGCCCGACCAGTCCTTCCTGGTTGGCGCCGTGGCAGCGGTCGCAGGCGGCGGCGCGCCACGCCCGGAAGCCCTTGATCGTTTCGCTGTCGACCTTGTAGCCATCCACCACCTTGTAAGGGGGCTTGTCGTCCGCGTGAAGTGCGCCTGCCATGGACAGCATCGCGCAAGCGATAAGAAACGCCTTCCTAGAACTCATGATTGCGAGATCCTTGTTGTCTTCAGCATGAAGAGATGGCAGCCTTTCGACTGCCATCTCCGGATCCGGCCCACAGGGGCCCCACACTCAGTTGCCGGGCAGTGCGAACACGGTCAAGGAACCACCGAGCTCGGTGTATTGATTCAGTTCCTTGTAGCCGCCCACGGCGCCCAGGCCATCCTGGTCCTTCTCGAGGCCCGCGGCCATGCCGATGCCGGCCCAGCCGCCGATGCCCGAGAACACCCCGATGTACTGCTTGCCCTTGTGTTCATAGCTGAACACGTTGCCGATGATGCCGGAGGGCGTCTTGAACTTGAAGAGTTCCTTGTTGATGTTCTTCTTGTCCACGCACTTCATGTAGCCCTCGAGCGTGCCGTAGCACGACAGGCCGCCAGCCGTGTTGAGCGCGCCGCTCCACACCGAGAACTTCTCGGGATGGCTCTGCACGATCTTGCCGGTGCCGGCGTTCCAGGTGATGTAGTTGCCCATGCCGCCATGGCTGCCCGGTGCCGGGTACATGGAGAGCGTGGCGCCGACGTACGGTTGTCCGGCGGTGTACTCGACCTTGAACGGCTCATAGTCCATGCACACGTGATTGGTCGGCACGTAGAAGAGCTTGGTCTCCGGGTCGAAGGCAGCCGGCTGCTGGTCCTTGGAGCCCAGCGCTGCCGGGCAGATGCCCTTGCTGTTGACGTCGGGTCCGTTCTGCGCGGTGGAGTACTTGGACACCACTTGCGGGCGACCGGTCTTCATGTCGACGTTCGTGGCCCAGTTCACCTTGGGGTCGTACTTCTCGGCCACCAGCAATGCGCCCGTCACGCGGTCCATCGTGTAGGCAAAGCCATTGCGGTCGAAGTGCACGAGCGCCTTCGTGGGCTTGCCCTTGACGTCGATGTCGGCCAGGATCATCTCGTTGATGCCGTCGAAGTCCCATTCGTCGAACGGCGTCATCTGGTAGGCCCACTTGGCCATGCCGGTGTCGACGTCACGCGCGAAGATGGTCATGGACCACTTGTTGTCGCCGGGGCGCTGCGAGGGGTTCCAGGTTGACGGATTGCCGGTGCCGTAGTACACCAGGTTCAGGTTCTTGTCGTAGCTGTACCAGCCCCAGGTGGTGCCGCCGCCGAGCTTCCACTGATCGCCCTTCCAGGTCTTCAGTGAAGAGTCCTTGCCGACGGGCGCCATCTTGCCGTCAGTCCAGGTCATGGTCTTGTCCGGGTCCATCAGCATTTCGGCATCGGGTCCCGTGCTGTAGGCCTTCCAGACCTCCTTGCCCGTGTTGATGTCGTAGGCCACAAGGAAGCCCCGCACACCCCACTCGCCGCCGCTGATGCCGGTGATGACCTTGTCCTTGAAGACGTGCGGCGCGTTGGTGTTGACGGCGCCCAGCTTCGGGTCCCCGTTCTTCACGGTCCAGACGGGCTTGCCGGTCTTGGCGTCGAGCGCGACGAGATTGCTGTCGGCCTGTTGCAGGAAGACCTTGCCCTCGGCATACGCGAGGCCGCGGTAGACCGTGTCGCAGCACATCTGCGGGATCACCGCCGGGTCCTGCTTCGGCTCGTACTTCCACAGGATCTTCTGCGTATCGAGATCGATCGCGAAGACCTTGTTGGGGAACGGTGAATGCAGGTACATCTTGCCGTCGATGACCAGTGGCGAGCCTTCATGCCCTCGCAGCACGCCGGTGGAGAAGGTCCACGCGACCTGCATCTTCCCCACGTTGCCGGTGTTGATCTGCTTGAGCTTGCTGTAGCGCTGGTTGTACATGTCCCCAGCCTGCATCGCCCAATTCTTCGAATTGGCGATATTTTTCTCGACGTCGGCATTGGCTAATGCCAACGCTGGCATCGCGAGGAGCGCCGCAGCCGAATAACGCCAAAGTCGCCCGTGAAAATGCCCGGAAATTCGCATCGAAGTCTCCTTGTTCTGATTCACAGATACCGCCCGCACGGACGTGCCGACAGGGCGACTGCCGCGCAACGCAATGAAGCCGGCAAGTGCACTAAATGCAAGATGCGCGCCCGCTGGAACACTTCGAATTCGCGGGTCCAGCCAGATGCCGCCGCCTCTATTTCGAGTCGTTCGAATTGGCCATTGCGCTAAGGGGAAACCCTCTGCGCCGAAATTGTGGCAACCACTTTCGACACAGAGTGTTTCACCGGCAGACGAAGCATCTGCAGCCCGTGCCGCCTGCAGGGCGCAACCCGCTTGCGCCGATGGGCGCGCCTATTGCATGCTCGAAGGTATTCATGCCACAGACGTTGCCAACGACGACCATGCTGCGGACCACCGGTCTGACCAAGCGCTACGGCGCACGGGCGGCGCTCAAGAGCCTTTCACTCAGCCTGGCGTCAGGTCAGTTCGTGGCGCTGCTGGGGCCCAATGGCGCGGGCAAGTCGACCTTGTTCCAGGTGCTCACCGGGCTGTTTGCCGCCGACGAAGGCGAGGTCGAAGTGGCCGGCCATTCGTTCCACCGGTCTGCGACAGCGGCCTTGCGCCATATCGGCGTCGTGTTCCAGCAGGTGTCGCTCGACCTGGATCTCAGCATCCGCCGGAACCTGCTGTTTCAGGCCGACCTGCACGGCCTGCCGCGGCGCTTGGCGGCGCAGCGCATCGAGGCCGGCTGCGCCCAGCTGGGCATCGACGCCGATCTCGATCGCAGGGTGCGCGAGTTGTCCGGCGGCAATCGACGCAAGGTCGAACTCGTGCGCGCCTTGCTGCATCGGCCCTCCGTGCTCCTGATGGATGAAGCCACGGTGGGCCTGGACCCCCGATCGCGCCAGGACCTGATGCGCGCCCTGCATGCGAACGTGCAGGAGCGCGGAGTCTGCGTCCTGTGGGCCACGCATCGGGTGGAGGAGGCCGAAGGTGCCGACCGCGTCCTCGTGCTGCACCACGGCGAACTCCTGGCCGATGGCACGCCGGCCCAGGTGACACAGGCGCTGGGACAACCCACGCTGGAGGAGGGCTTCATCGCGCGCACGAGCTGATCCGTAGTTCCGATTCAAATCAACAAGGAGACGTCGAGATGGTTGAAGTTGCCGGGGTTCCGAAGTGTGCCGCCCGTTCGTTAGCGGCCTTGTTGGGCGCGTGCCTCGGCATGGCCGCGATGGCGCAGGGCACCGCCTATGTGTCGAGCGAGAAAGACCAGGCAGTCACGCTGATCGACCTGGCCACGCTCAGCGTCAAGGGCACCATTCCGACGTGTAAGCGAGGGCGGCACATCCAGGTCATGCCGGATCGCCTGATCATGCTCGCCTGCACCGAGTCGAACGTTGCGGACGTGATCGACCCGGCGACGGGCAAGTCGCTGCGCCGCGTTCCGCTGGGTGACGAGCCCGAGGCCTTCGATTTGTCGCCGGACGGAAAGACCATCTACGTGTCCAACGAGGACGAAGGCGCGGTCAGCTTCGTCGATGCGTCGAACGGCAAGGTGCTCAAGTCGATCAAGGTCGGCAAGGAGCCCGAAGGCGTGAAAGTCAGTGCGGACGGCAAGACGCTGTACGTGACCTCCGAGGTCGCGAGCCTCGTGCACGTGATCGACGTCGCCAGCGCTTCCATCGTCAAGAACGTCAAAGTGGGCAAGCGGCCACGTCGCATGGCCTTCACGCCCGACGGCAAGGAGCTGTGGGTCACGAATGAACTCGATGCCAGCGTCAGCATCATCGACACGGCCACCCGTGCCGTGGTCGGCAATCTGAAGTTCGAAGTCAAGGGCGCGCGCAGCGAAGACATCACGCCGGTGGGCATCCAGATGTCGCGCGACGGCAAGCGCGCCTTCGTGGCGCTGGGCAGGGCGAATCATGTCGCGTTCGTCGACGTGCCGCAGCGCAAGGTCACGAATCTCGTGCTGGTCGGCAAGCGCGCGTGGAACGTCACGCTCGACAAGGCCGAAGCCCGGCTGTATGTGGTCAACGGTTTGAGCGACGACGTGACCGTGGTCGATGTCGCGGCGGCCAAGCCGATCAAGAGCATCCCGGTCGGCCGCGTGCCCTATGGGCTGGTGGTGGTTGAATGAAGGGAGCCGCCTGTTTCGTCGGCATGTCGCTGCTGCTTGCGGCGTCGACGTCGGCCGGACAGGCGGCGGGCGCGGTCACTCCGTTGAAAGCGACGCTCCTGGTGCCCGACTCCGACGCGCGGCTCGAACGCTCGCGCCTGGAGCGCCAGTTCCTGGGCCACCCTGGCGGCCCGGCGAGCGACGGGCTGGATGTCGCGCTGGAGGAAGGGCAGTTCGAGCTGCAGGCCGTCGATGCGGCCGTGGTGTTGACGAAGCAGTCCGCCGCCTCGCCGGAGGCGGCACGCGCCGCCGCGCAGGCGGCCGAAAAGGCGGGCGCCGCAGTGCTCCTCACGGACCTTCCTGCCGATTGGACGCTGGCCGTGGTCGATGCCGTGAAGCTGCCGGTGATCAACATCGGCGACGCCGCCGACCGCCTGCGCGAGCAGGACTGCCGGGCGCGCCTGTTCCACATCGTCCCGAGCGAGCGCATGCGTGCCGACGCACTGGCGCAAACGCTCGTGTCGCGCAAATGGAGCAAAGTGCTCCTGCTCGTCGGCCCGAGTGCGCAGGATCAGTTGCGGGCCGCGACGGTGCAGGCCTCGCTCAAGCGCTACGGCTTGCAGGTGGTCGCGACCAAGCCCTTCAAGCTGTCGGGCGACCCGCGGGAGCGCGATCTGGCCAATCCGATGCTGCTTACGGCCGGCACGACTTACGACGCCGTCTGGGTGGTCGACAGCGATGGCGAATTCGCGCGCAGCCTGCCGTATCGCACGGTGTTGCCTCGGCCGGTGGTGGGTGATGCGGGATTGGTGGCCGTGGCCTGGCATGCGCAGTTCGAGCGCTACGGCGCCCCACAGGTCTCCCGCCGGTTCGCCAAGGCGGCCGGCCGGCCCATGACCGAGAGCGACTGGTCGGCGTGGATGGCAGGCAAGGCGCTGATCGCGGTCGCGACCGCGGCGCCGAAGGGGCCCGCCGCGACTTGGGCGCAAGGGCTCGCCAAGACGCCGCTCGATGGCTCCAAGGGCACGAACCTGAGCTTTCGGCCCTGGGACGGCCAGTTGCGCCAGACCATGCTGCTCACCGACGGGCAGGGCGTGATTGCGCAGGCGCCGGTGGAGGGTCTGCTGCACCCGACCAACGTATTGGACACACTGGGCGCGGACGCCCCGGAGAAGCGATGCAAGACGACGCATTGATTCCCGTGGAAGCCGGCGAAGCTGAACTCGCGCAGCGCCGTGGGCTCGTGCACGCCCTGCAGGCCATGCAGGCGATCGTCATGCGCGAGCTGCTCAAGTTCTCGCAGCAGACCGGCCGCCTGGTGTCGGCGCTGGTTCGTCCGCTCTTGTGGCTGGCGGTGTTCGCGGCGGGCTTTCGCAACGTGTTCGGCGTCGCGATCGTCGAGCCCTACGACACCTATATCCCCTATGACGTCTACATCGCGCCGGGCCTGGTGGGCATGGTGCTGCTGTTCAACGGGATGCAGTCGTCGCTGGCGATGGTCTACGACCGCGAGATGGGCTTGATGCGGCTGCTGCTCACCGCACCCTTGCCACGCGCGTGGCTCCTGTTCTGCAAGCTCTGCGCGACGGGGCTGCTGTCGGTGCTCCAGGCCTTGGCCTTCGTGATCGTCGCGACCTTGATCGGCACCGACCTGCCACTGCTCTCGCTGGGCGGGTTGCATGCCTTGATAGCGCTGGTCTGCGGAGCGCTGATGCTGGGCGCGCTCGGCCTGCTGCTGTCGGTGCACATCAAGCAGCTTGAGAACTTCGCCGGCACGATGAACTTCGTGATCTTTCCGATGTACTTCATGTCCACCGCGCTGTACCCGCTGTGGAAGCTGAGGGAGTCCGGCGCCGAATGGGTCTATCAACTGGCCCGCTTCAACCCGTTCACGCACGCCATCGAGTGGATCCGGTTCGCTTTGTATGGCAAGGACCCGGGCGAGGCGCCCTGGATCGTGCTGGGGTGCCTCGTGGTGTTCTTCGTGCTGGCCTGTTGGGGCTACGACCCGCAGCGCGGCTTTGGTGGATTGACGAAGCGCGGTGGAGGCCCGGCATGAACCTCGACCGCCGACGCTGGCTGGGTCGTGCCGCCGCGCTGGCGATGTCGGCGGGGCCTCTTGCGCATGTTCCGCGCGCGCTCGCCAGCGACGCCTTTCCCTCCCGGCCGATCATGATGTGGGTGCCGTGGGCGGCGGGTGGCGCGACCGACCTGTCGCTGCGGCTGCTGGCCGAACTTGCGGCGCCGGCGCTCGGCCAGCCCGTGATCGTTGCGAACCGCCCTGGCGCCGGCGGCACGCTGGCGATGCCGATCCTGCAGCAGGCCGAACCCAATGGCTACACGATCGCGCAGATGCCGCAGCCGGTGTTTCGGGCGCCGTTCTTACAAAAGGTACTGTGGGACCCGGTGCGGGACGTCACGCCCATCATCCAGATTTCGGGCGTCACCTTCGGAGTGCTGGTGCGTGCGGCCAGCCCGATGCGCGAGCTCGGCCAGCTGTTCGACTTTGCACGCAAGCGGCCCGGCGAGCTGAGCATCGCCACCAACGGCGTCGGCACCACGCCGCACCTCGTCCTCGAAGCGTTGTTCACCGAGCGCGGGCTGCGCTACATCCATGTGCCGTACAAAGGCACCTCCGAGCTGACCCTGGCCGTGGAGTCGGGCCAGGTGATGGCGGGCGTCAATTCATCGGGCTTTGCGCCGGAGGTCGATGCGGGCCGCCTGCGGCTGCTCGCAACCTTTGGGGCACAGCGCTCGCCGCGCTGGCCGAAGGTGCCGACATTGCGCGAGCTGGGTTTCGACATCGTGGCGATGTCGCCCTACGGCCTGGCCGGTCCGCGCGGATTGCCACCCGACGTGCTGGCCGTGCTGCACGACGGCTTCAAGAAGGCCCTGTTCGATCCGCGCTTCGTCGATGACCTGGCCAGGTACGACCAGGAGGTCACCTACCTCGGCCCCGAAGACTACGCACGGGCCTGCCGGGAGGAATACGCCAAGGAGCGTGCGGCCGTCGAGCGAATGAAGGGCGTGCGCGGCGCGGGCGGTTAAGGCTGAAAGGCTGAGAACGGAGGTTTTCGGATGAATCGAGACGATGGGGTGATGAGCGACTGGCGCCAGCGTGCGCTGATGCTCGAAGCCGAGGTCGCCAAGGCGGTGATCGGCCAGGCGCGGACGATCCGCCTCATCAACACGGCCGTCTTCGCGCGCGGCCACGTGCTGCTGCAAGGCGATGTCGGTGTGGGCAAGACGACGCTGCTGCGGGCCTTCGCGCAGGTGCTGGGCGGTGACTTCGGGCGCATCGAAGGCACCATCGACCTGATGCCCAACGACCTGATCTACTACACCTACATCAGTGCCGAGGGCAAGCCGGCGGTCGAGCGCGGGCCCCTGATCCAGCACGGTGAGAGCCTTGCGGTCTTCTTCTTCAACGAGATCAATCGGGCGCGCCCGCAGGTTCATTCGCTGCTTCTGCGCGTGATGGCCGAGCGCAGCGTGTCGGCGTTCAATCGGGAGTTCCGCTTTCCGCACCTCGTGGTGTTTGCCGATCGCAACCGCGTCGAGCGCGAAGAGACTTTCGAGATCTCGGCCGCGGCACGTGATCGCTTCATGCTCGAAGTGACCATCGACGCGCCTGCGACCGATGCCGAGCGACGCCAGCTGATGACCGAGCCGCGCTTCCACGACACGGATCGACTGATCGGCGACTTGGCCGGCGGCCTGGTCGCCTACCAGGAGCTGAACCAGGTGTCTGAGCTGATCCAGCGTGGCGTGCAGACCTCCGAGGCCTTGCAGACCTATGCGATGGACCTGTGGCGTGCGACGGCGGCGCCCGCCGACTACGGCGTGCGGCTGTCGGACCTGGACGCCGCCCACCTGATGCTCGCGGGCGCCAGCCCGCGCGGCATGAGCCTGCTGCTGCGCGCCGCCCGCGTGGCGGCCTGGCTCGATGGGCGCGACTACGTCACGCCCAAGGACGTGCAGGCGGTCTTCGTCGAAACCATCTCGCACCGGCTGTGCTACCAGCCGGTGTACGAGATGCGGCGTCACGAGATATCGGGCCGCTTGATGAGTGGCATCCTCAACAGCGTGGCAGCACCATAGATGAACGCGCCCCAGTCTTCGCAGGAACTGCATTACCGCATCGGGGTGCCGGCGCTGGGCCACTTTCCCGGCCATCACCGCAGCTCGCGGGGGGACAGCGGCTTCGAGTTTCGCGGCCATGCGTCGCTGCTCGATGCACCGGACCCGCGCCGGCTCGATCTGCACGCAAGCCTGCGCGATCCGTTCGGCAGCTGGATCGTGCGGGTCTACAGCCAGCGCAAGGCGATTCCGGTCGTGATGGTCGCGGACCTGTCGGCGTCCATGGGTTTTGCCGGCACGCGCCGCAAGCTCGATGTGCTGGCCGATTTCGTCGACAGCCTGGCGTGGTCGGCCTGGCGCACCGGCGACAGCTTCGGCTTCGTCGGTTGCGACAGCACGGTGCGCGAGGATGTTCTGTTGCCACTGACGCGCGCGCGCGGCATGGGTGACGCGCTGGCTCGGACGCTTCGCTCGCTGCGTCTCCAGGGCCGCTCGGCGCGCGCGCTGTCGATGGCCCATCGCTACCTGGGCCGGCAACGTTCGCTGGTTTTTCTCGTCTCGGACTTCCATCTGCCGCTGTCGGAGGTCGAGGACACGGTGGCCTCGATGGCGCACCACGATCTGGTGCCGGTGGTCCTATGGGACCCACTGGAGTTCGGGCCGAGCACGCGGCGCGGCCTGGTGCAAGTGACCGACCCGGAAACCGGCGTCACGCGACTGCTGTGGTGGCGTCCGGCCCTGCGCGAAAAATGGCTGGCGGCCCAGCAGCAGCGCCGCGATGCCTTGCTCCGAATCTTTCAGGTGAACCGGGTCAAGCCGCTGTTCATCGAGGGCGCCTTCGATGCCGACGCGGTGACGCGGCACTTCCACTCGTGAGCCGCACGTGAGCGATGCACGATGACGATCCGGCAGATGGCCCTGGCCTCACGCAAGCTCTGCGGCTCGCTGCTGGGCTGGGTCGCATCGGCGGCTTGCGCAGCAATGCTTCCGGGACAGGTGGATGCCACCCTGAGTGAACCGAGGGCCTTCGGCTACCAGCTTGGCGACAGGGTGTCGCGCACCGTCACGGTCGACGCTGCGGACGGCCTCGTGCTCGACGAGTCCAGCGTGCCGCAGGCCGGCCCGCGCGGCAACGCCCTCGAGTTGCGCAGCGTCGTGCGACGCAGCAGTGCCGAGCCCGGAGGGCGGCGCCATGAACTGACGTTGGCCTATCAGGTGTTTCTTTCGCCGCCGCAACCGCGCACGCTCGAGATGCCGGGGTTCACCTTGCGCTTCAAGGGGCAGCCGCGGGCGCAGGAGGTCCGGGTCGAAGCCTGGCCGGTGACGGTGTCGCCACTGGTGCCGGTCGAGGTCTCGCCCCGGCGCGGCCTCGGCGAACTGCAGCCCGACGCGGCCCCGCCGCTGATCGACACGCGCTTCGCGCGCTGGCGCCTCGCCGCCTACGGCCTCGTCGCGCTGATGCTGCTGGGCTACCTTGCCCACGTGTACATCGGCCTGCCGTGGTGGACACGCGCACATCGGCCGTTCACGCTGGCGTGGCGCGCGCTGCGCGGCCTGACGCCGGCGAGTCCCGAGCCGCAATGGCGCGAGGCGTTCCAGCATCTTCATGGCGCCTTGAACCGGACGATGGGAGAGGTCGTTTTCGAGGAGGGCGTCGATCGCTTTGTCACGGCGAAACCGCACTTCGCGCATTTGCGCGACGACCTCGGCAGGTTCTTCCGGCAGTCGCGCCTCGAGTTCTTCGGCAAGGATGAGCAGCAGCCGCAAGCCGGTGCCGACCGAAGCTGGCTGATCGGGTTCTGTCGGCGTTGCCGCGATGCCGAGCGAGGTGCCGCATGAGCTTCGACCATCCCTGGCTGCTGTGGTTGTTGCCTCTGGCCCTGCTGCCGCTGTTCGCGCGGTCGGGCAGGGCGCTCGACAACGGCTGGGCCGCCTTGATGCCGCGCGACCGGTCTTCCGACCTTCTGGGTTGGGCGCTGCGCATCATCGGTGTCCTGGCGCTCGCGGCCCTCGACATCGGCATGGCTGGCCCCTATTGGCCGGAGTACGAGGTCGAACGCATCGGCAAGGGCGCCGAGATTGTGCTGGTGCTCGATCGCAGCCGCAGCATGGACCAGGGCTTCGCGGGCGCACGACCCTCGGGCGCGGCGATGAAGGGCACCAGCCCCGAGGTCATCGACTACTACATGAAGCAGTCGAGCCGGATGCGCGAATCCAAGGGCAAGGTCGCCCGGCAGTTGCTGTCGGAGTTCATCGCCAAGCGGCAGGACGACCGCTTCGGCATGATCGTTTTCAGCACCTTGCCGATCCGGGTCCTGGAGTTCACGCAGAAGAACGAAGCGATCCAGGCCGCCATTGCGGCTGGCGACGTGGGCCGCGGCCTCTCGGAAACCAACATCGGCCTCGCGCTGCAATCGGCGCTGTCGTCCTTCGACGATCGTCCCTATACCGGCTCGCGCATCGTCATGCTGGTGTCCGACGGCGGCGACCGGTTGGACACCGATGCCCGCGAGCGCATTGCTTACCTTGCGCGCAAGCATCGCGTCACGTTCTACTGGATCTACCTTCGCTCCACCAACAGCCCGGGACTGATCCAGGAAAAGGGCGAAGCGCCGGAGAGTGTCGAGTCGGTGCCGGAGTACGCGCTGCATCGCTTCTTCGAATCGCTCGGCACTTCATACCGTGCCTACGAGGCCAGCGATCCCGAGGCGCTGAAGAAGGCCATCGATGCGGTGAACCGTCTCGAGAACCTGCCCATCACCTACCTCGACACCATGCCGAGGCGCGACGTGTCGGCACCGGTGTTGGGTGTTGCATTGGGCTGCATCCTGCTGCTGCTGGCAGCCAACCTGGCGGAGATCCGGCGATGGGCATGAGCTCGCAGCGACGCACGCGCGTGGTGCTGGGTGTGTTCGCGGTGGTCGCCGCTGCAGCGGCAATCGATGGCGCGCACACCTGGCGGCAGCATCTGTGGAATAAATCGATTGTCTCGGGCCCGTTGCCGGCCGATGACAAGGATGTGCCGGTCCAGGTGCGATTCGCGCAGGCCCATGCGCGGGCCGACAGCGGCGCCGACGACGCGGCCCTGCGCCTCTATCGCAGCCTGGAAGACGATTCGCCGCTGGGCCAGGCGGCTCGCTACAACAGCGCCAACCTGCTGATGCGTCAGGCGGTCGTGGTGCAAGCCGGCGCCGAGCCCGGCAAGGCCATCGCGCTGATCGAACTCGCCAAGGAAATCTACCGCGACGTGCTGCGCGTCGACCCGCAATACTGGGATGCGCGCTACAACCTGGAGCGCGCACAGCGCCTGCTCCCCGATCCCGACGAGATGGACGTCGCGCCGCCCGAAACCAGGCGAGACGCCGAACGTGCGGCCACCACCATGCGCGGCTACTCGCCGGGTCTGCCATGACGCTCTGGCACCGATTGCGCGTCTCGTGGCGGCGCGGCACCGACCGCTGGCTGCTGTCGTTAGCCGCCCTCGCGCTGGCGGCCAGCTTGATCGATCCGGGTGTGATGATGGAGCGCTCACTGTTCGATCACGTGATCGTGCTCGACGTGACCCAGAGCATGAACGTCACCGACGAGCAGATCGGTGGCCAGCCGGTCTCGCGCCTTGCCTTCGCCAAGCACGCCTTGCGGCAATCGCTGCTGCAGTTGCCGTGCGGCTCGAAGGTGGGCTGGGCGATCTTCACCGAGTACCGTGCGTTGCTGTTGCTCGCGCCGATCGAGGTGTGCGCCAACCTGAGCGAGCTGCGTTCGACGTTGGCGCAGATCGATGCGCGCATGGCCTGGTCGGGCAACAGCGAGATCGCCAAGGGGTTGCACAGTGCGATCGGCATCGCCAAGCAACTGCCGGACTCGCCGTCGCTGGTGTTCGTCACCGACGGGCAGGAGGCGCCCCCGCTGAACGCGCACTACCGGCCCTCGTTCGACGACAAGCCGGGCGAAGTCCCGGGGCTGATCGTGGGTGTGGGCGACCAGCTTCCATCGCCGATCCCCAAGACCGATCCCGAAGGACAGCCGCTCGGCTTCTGGCGAGCCGACGAGGTGATGCAGACCGATCTGCGCAGCCAGGGACGCGGCGCGAGTGTGCGTGGCGAAACACTGGCAGACGAGCACGCGGGTGCGGCCGCTCCGATGCTCGGCGCCACGCCGGGACTCGAACACCTGTCGTCGCTGCGGGAAGGCTATCTGCGTCTGCTGGCCGGCGAGCAGGGCATGGTGTTTCTTCGTCTGCAATCGCGGGAACGGCTGGCGGCAGCGTTGACGTCGCCCGCTCTGGCCAAGCCGGCGTCGGTTCGCACCGGCAGCCGCTTCGTCCTGGCAGGTCTGGCCTTCTGCCTGCTTCTGGCGCGCTATGCGGCGCCGTGGCTGCGGAAGACCAGGGTGCTGAAGAAATAGAACTCCGCATCCAGCGCCCACTGGATGTTCGAAGACTGACGGAAGCCGTGCTGTTCTCCCGCGAAGAGCAGGTACTGCGTGGTGATCCCTTTCTGACGAAGCGCCGCGATCATCAGCTCGGTCTGGCTCGGCGGGACGATCTTGTCCTCCGCACCCTGGAAGAACGCGACTGGCGCCGTCAGCCGGTCGGCATGGCGAACGGGGGAGCGCTCGAGGTAGGTCTCGCGATGACCGTCCGTGTCCGTGTAAGGCGCGATCAGCCAGTCCAGGTAGCGGGACTCGAACTTGTGCGTATCCCGGGCCAGGGCCTCCGGATCGCTGACCCCGTAGTGGCTGCCGCCGGCCCGGAACATCCGGCGCACGGCAGGATCGCTGGAGGTGAGGCAACCGAGCACCGTGAATCCCCCGGCACTGCTGCCGGTGATCACGATCCGGCTTGCATCGACCCATCCCTTGTCGACCAGATAGCGCGCGGCGGCGGCGCAGTCCTCGACGTCGACGACGCCCCACATCCCGTGCAGGCGCTCGCGGTAGGCGCGACCGTAGCCGGAGCTTCCGCCATAGTCGACATCGACCACCGCGACGCCTCGACTGGTCCAGAACTGCGTGCGCAAGTCGAGCGTGATCGACGCCGAAGAGGTCGGCCCGCCATGGCATCGGACCAGGAGCGGCGGCAGTTCGGTGTCCGGGGCGAGATGGTCGGCATTCCTCGGCGGATAGAAATGGGCGAACGCGGTCTGGCCGCGCCGCGTCGGGAACTCGATCGGTTGGGGTGCGGCAAGGTGTCGATGGATCGCCGGGTCATCGGCGAGGGTGCTGGACTTTCGAATCACCGTGGCTTTGCCCGAGCGCGGATCCAGCACCACGATCGCGCTCGCCAGCGTCGGAGCCCCGGCCTTGAAAGCCACCTTTCCGTCTTGTGCTCGCACCGACGAAAAGTCGCTGTAGGGCAGGTCGATATCCGTCAGCCAGCCGGTTTCGAGGTCCAGCAGCGCCAGCTTGCCGAGGCCACCCTCGACGTACGTGCACACCACTTCTGTAGGCGACAGAAATGCATAGGTCGACATCCCCAGGTTCCATTGCGGTCGTCCGAATTCCGCCGCCTTCGGACAGACATTGACGGCGTTGCCCCTCGCATCCGTTCGATGGATGTTCCACCAGCCGGACCGGTCCGACACGAAATGGAGGACGCCATCGGGCGACCACTCCGGCTGGAATACGGATTCGCCGGGACCCCCGGCGACCCGGGTCGGGTTCTCCACCGCGGTACCGTCGAACGCCGCGACCCAAAGCTCGGTGCCCTCCCATGGCATCCGTGGGTGGTTCCACGCGAGCCAGGCGAGGCGGCGACCGTCCGGGCTGAGGCGCGGCGAGGCGTAGAAGTCATGGCCCTGGACCAGCACGTTGCCGGCTCCTTCCGACGTCACATCCAGCGCCACGATCGCGTTGATGGCCTCCTTGTCTGCTTGCCGGTGATCCTCGCGCACGCCGATCCACAGGTGGTGACCCTTGTCGATCCGTCCGTCGGCGTACCGAAGCGCGGCATCGGGTTGGCCTGGGGCAGGGGGCGGCGTGAGAGGCACGGGAGGACCGCCGCCTTCGATGCGATAGAGCCGCTGATCCTGGAAGTTGCTGAAGTAGCCGATGCCGTCCGCGACAAGCGCCGCGGCGCCGCCATACTCGTGAACACGCGTACGTGCGGAAAGAGGCGGCGGCGTGACGTCGAGCTTCGCCCCGTCTTCGTTGTGACGTACGAGCACATGGCGCCCGGCTTCCTGCGGCCTGCCTTCGACCCAGTACACGTCGCTGCCATCCAGCAACACATCGGCAAGGTTGATCGCGGCACTCGCCACGAGTTCGGACGTGACGGGCGACGACCAGGTACCGAAGGGTGTCGCAGTCGGATGGGGCATAGGGACACCTCGGGTAGATGGGGACCTCGGAAACAGGTCGGCTGGAGGCAAAATCGATTGTACGAATGCCTGCGGCTGACGCGCTTGATGCTGGCCGCGCGAGTGCTCGAACTGGAGGGATGGCAGATGAGAGCTGTGTGGCGGCTGTCGCGTTCGCGTGCCTCCTTCCCGGGGCGATGGGATCTCGCCTGGGTGCTTGGCGGGACGGTGCTGACCTTCGTGCTGTCGAGCGCGTTCGAGGTGCGGGAACGATTGGCCGCGATCCTCGAGCACGCCGAGGCATGGCAGGTCGACGAAGTCCCGCTCACGCTGATGGCACTGTCTCTGGGCCTGGCCTGGTACGCGCGGCGCCGTCAGCAAGAAGCTGCGCGCCTGCTGGCCCAGAACCGCGAACTCGCTCAAGAACTGATCGCACTCCAGGACAGCGAGCGGCTGGCGTTGGCGCGCGAGTTGCACGACGAATTCGGCCAGCATTGCACCGCGATCCGCATCGAGGCCACTTACATCCAGCGCTCGTCCTCGCTCGAACAGATCGGAGAAGCCGCGCGCCGCGCCGCCGCGTCTGCGGAACTGCTGCAGGAGGGCGTTCGGCGCCTGGTGCGGCGATTGCGGCCGGCGGAACTCGATCAACTGGGCCTGGTCGCCGCGATGGAGTCGTTGTGCGAGGCGTGGGCGACGCGCAGTGGCGTGCCCTGTCAGTTTCATTCCCGGGGCGATCTGCATGAGCGCGGCGAAGCCATCGACACCACCATCTACCGCGTGACCCAGGAAGCGCTGGCGAACGTCGTGCGTCACGCGAATGCCACGCGCGTGCTGATCGAGCTCGCTGCGACTTCGCGGTGCCTGAGCTTGAGCGTTGAGGACGACGGCCGCGGCTTCACCGTCGCATCGCCGAGGCGCGGCTTCGGCCTGCTCGGCGCAACCGAGCGCGCCGCGGCACTTGGCGGCAGCTTCGAGGCCGACAGCGCGCCGGGCGCCGGCACGCGGATTCGCATGCGGTTGCCCGCGGCCCCGCAAGTCCGTGCGGAGTCGGCGTGATCCGGCTTTTGCTTGTCGACGACCACCCCGTGGTGCGCACGGGCTACCGCCACCTGCTGGAGCAGGGCGGCGACATGGCGGTCGTTGCGCAGGCGGACAGTGTCGATGAGGCCTTCGGACTGTTCGGAGTCCATAAGCCGGACATCACCGTCACCGATCTCGCGATGCCCGGCTGCAGCGGACTCGAGTTGATTCGCCGCCTGCGCGAACGCGATGCGCACGCGCGCACGCTGGTCTTCAGCATGCACGACACCAACATGCTGGTGCGCCGCGCGCTCGAGCTCGGAGCGCTCGGCTTCGTCTCCAAGAGCAGTCCGCCCGAGTGCCTCATCGATGCGGTCCACAGCGTGCGTGAGGGTCGCCGCTACCTGAGCCCGGCGCTTGCCCGGCGCCTTCTCGACGGCACTGTCGAGTCATCGGGCTTCGATTCACTGACCCAGCGCGAATTCGAAATCTTCCGCCTGCTGTCGCGCGGCGAGTCGGTGGCCAGCTGTGCCGACACGTTGCATCTGAGTCAGAAAACCGTTTCGAACATCCAGAGCCTGATCAAGGACAAGCTGGGCGTCACCACCACGGCCGCGATGGCGCACCTGGCGCTCCGGCACGGCCTCATACCTGCCGACAACCCCTGATTTACGCCGGGAAATCTTCCCTGTCGCATTCGAACGCGGTGCGATAACTTGGGGGCGGGGCGCGCCGTCATGCGCGATAAGAACTTCATCACCCGAGGAGACAAGATGTCAGGCAACGCTCGCGCGGTTGTTTTCTCGTCAGCGCCTGTGGCCGCGGCAGCCCTGCTGCTGTGCCATGGCCTGGCGGCCCACGCACAGGTCGAGCCCGCAAGGGAATCCCCTCCGGCCGCGCAGGGTGTGCCCGATCTGCCCACCATCAACGTCATCGCGGTCACGCCGCTGCCTGGCCTCGACGTGCCGCGCGACCAGATACCGTCGAATGTGCAAACCGCGACCGGCGCAGACATGGAGCGCTTTCATTCGCTCGACCTGTCGAACTTCCTGGCTCGCGCCATCGGCGGCGTGACCGTCAACGAGACCCAGGGCAATCCCTTCCAGCCCGATATCAACTACCGCGGGTTCACGGCGTCACCGCTGCTCGGCACGCCGCAGGGGCTCTCGGTGTTCCTGGATGGCGTGCGCCTGAACCAGCCCTTCGGCGATGTCGTCAGCTGGGACCTGTTCTCGCGCACGGCCATCGCGTCGATCGCCCTGATGCCGGGCAGCAATCCCCTGTTCGGCCTCAACACCCTGGGCGGCGCGCTGTCGATCCAGACCAAGGACGGCATCCACTACCCGGGCACCTCGGTCCAGGTGCTGGGCGGCTCCTACGGCCGTGCGGCCGCGGAGTTCGAGACCGGCGGCTACAACGTCGACAACGGCGTGCATTGGTACGTCACCGGCAACGTTTTCCACGAAGACGGCTGGCGCACCGAATCGCCTTCCGACCTGCGCCAGCTGTTCGCCAAAGTCGGCCACAAGACACGCGATGGCGATGTGTCGTTGACAGTCGCGCTCGCCGATAACGATCTGACCGGCAACGGCGTGCAGGAGCAGGGCGCCCTGCAGCGTGACTGGGCCAGCGTTCGCACCATCCCCGACAACACCCAGAATCGGTCCGCCTTCCTCAATCTCGCCACCGTGCAGGCCCTGAGCGACACGCTCACCCTCTCGGGCAACGTCTACTACCGCAACATCAGGGCCAGGACCTTCAACGGCGACATCAACGACGACTCCCTCGACCAGGCGGTCTACCAGCCCAACGCCGCCGAGCGGGCGGCACTGGCGGCCGCCGGATACACGGGATTCCCGACCAGCGGGGAGAACGCATCGAACACGCCCTTTCCCAAGTGGCGCTGCATCGCGAACGCGCTGCTGAACGACGAGCCGAACGAGAAGTGCAACGGCCTGATCAACCAGACGCAGGCGCGACAGACCAACTATGGCCTCGCAGGCCAGTTGTCGGCGCAGGCGACGACGGGCAGCGTCGGGCACCAGTTCGTCGTCGGCGCCGCCTATGACGCCAGTCGCGTGACCTTCACGCAAGGCGCGCAGTTCGGCTACATCAACCCCGACCGCACGATCACGCCGGTGTTCGGGCCCGGAGCCTTTGCCGACGGTTCCCAATCGTCCGAAGACGCCTTCGATGCGCGGGTCGACCTGTCAAGCCGCTCGCGCACCGGAAGCATCTATGCCACCGACACCATGGCGCTCAACACGCAGACGCATCTGACGCTGTCCGGCCGCTACAACCACACCTCGGTGACGAATGTCGACGGCCTGACTCCGGGCGGCGGCCCCGGTTCGCTGGACGGCGAACACACCTTCAGCCGGTTCAACCCGGCCGTCGGATTGACCTTTGCGGCGAATGAAATGGTGACCTTCTACGCTGGCGCCAACCAGGGCAGCAGGGCGCCCACGGCGATCGAGTTGGGTTGCGCGGATCCCGCGAGCCCGTGCAAGCTGCCGAATTCCTTCGCGGGCGACCCGCCTCTCAAGCAGGTCGTCACCACCACCTTCGAAGCCGGACTGCGCGGCACAGTGACCGGGACCCTGGCCTGGAACTTCGGCGTGTTCCGCTCGGACAACCGCGATGACCTGCTCTTCGTTTCGGACAGTTCGAGTGGTTTCGGCTACTTCAAGAACTTCGGCAAGACACGGCGGCAAGGGGTCGAGATGGGGCTCCTCGCCAAGCCCACCAGTGCCTGGACCGTGGGCGGCAACCTGAGCCTGCTGGATGCCACGTACCGCAGCACGGAGACGATCGACGGTTCCGGCAACAGCAGCAACAGTTCCGCCGTGGACGGTTTCCCCGGCACGGAAGGGACCATCCAGATCAATCCGGGCGATCGCATCCCGCAGCTGCCGCGTCAAATCCTGAAGCTCTACGCGGACTGGGAGCCCAACGCGTCCTGGCGCATCGGCGCCGACATGAACGCGGTGAGCGGTACCTCCGTGCGCGGCAACGAGAACGGCCTGCACACGCCCGACGGGCTCTACTACACCGGCCCGGGGCGTAGCGGGGGCTACGCGGTGTTCAACCTTGGCGTGGACTACAAGCCCAAGCCGGGAGTGAAGCTGTTCGTGCAGATCACCAACCTGTTCGATCGCAAGTACACGACTGGTGGCCTGCTTGGCACCAATGGCTTCACCGTGAACGGCAACTTCATCGCCCGGCCGCTGCCGGCGAACGCGAATGGCGACTTCCCGGTCAACCGCGCGACGCTGTTCTCGCCCGGTGCGCCGCGCACTGCCTGGGTCGGGTTGCGCTATACGTTCGGCGCTTGAGCGGCCAAAGGCGCGACCCTGCTCAAGGTGTACCGGACTGCTGAGGGTTTGGCTTCGAGACAGGCGGCGGCGCGGGCGTGGCGGGTGCGCGGACCCGCTGGCAGATCATGCGGCCCGTTTGCCGGTCCCAGTGGCAGGACCTGGTGGATTTCGTCGCCGGCGCCGCAGTCTCCGCCGAAGAGGCAAGGCCAGCGAACGCGACTGCACTGAGAAGGAGGAGTTGCGTGAGGTGCTTCATCAGGGGCAGCTTACCCGCTGCAGCAAAGTTTCCAAGCTCAGCGCAAATGAAAAGAGGACAAGCACCTGAATGCTTGTCCTCGATCACTTTTTTGATGGTCGGGGCGAAAGGATTCGAACCTTCGACCCTCTGGTCCCAAACCAGATGCGCTACCAGGCTGCGCTACACCCCGACTAGCCTTCGATTCTAACCTTTTTCGCGGGCCTGAATCCGGACTTGGACTCAGCGCCGTTGATACTGGGTCTTGCCGAACAGAATTTCGCGTTCCTTTTCGCCGGTGATCGGCGTGCGCAGGTCGGCCAGCACCTTCACGCCGCGTTGCACTGCAGGACGGGCCGCGATGCCGTCGAACCATTCCTTCACGTAGGGAAAGTCCGCGAGCACGATGCCCTGATTCTCATGGCTTCGCAGCCAGGGAAAGATGGCGATGTCGGCGATCGAATAGGTCTTCCCGGCGATGAACTTGTTCGCCGAGAGTTGCTTGTCGATCACGCCGTAGAGGCGCCTGGCTTCATTCGAATAGCGGTCGATCGCGTAGCCGATCTTCTCGGGCGCGTAGTTTCGGAAGTGATGCGTCTGGCCGAGCATCGGGCCGACGCCGCCCATCTGGAACATGAGCCACTGGAGGACCTCGTAACGTGCCCGGTCACTGGTCGGGAGGAACTTGCCGGTTTTGCCGGCCAGGTAGACGAGGATGGCGCCTGACTCGAAGAGGGAGATCGGCTTGCCATCCGGTCCCTCGGGGTCGGTGATGGCGGGAATCTTGTTGTTGGGGCTGATCTTCAGGAAGGCCGATTCGAACTGGTCGCCCTTGCCGATGTTGACCGGATGTGCGCGATAGGGGAGCTCGCATTCCTCCAGCATGATGTGAATCTTGTGGCCGTTGGGCGTGGGCCAGGAGTAGACGTCGATGGGTGCTTGGGGCATGTCTCTGGATCCGTGGGTGATGACAAGGCCGGCCAGCATAGCCCTCGCGGGCTTTTCGTGCAGACGCCGGACTACCCGACCTGACTGCTGTGCGTGAAGCACCACATCCAGTCCTCGTCCCGTTCCAGCGACGCGATGACGGCGTGTCCGGTCGCTGCGTAATGCTGGCTGGCATGCCTGTTCTTCGACGAGTCGCAGCAGCCCACATGGCCGCAATGGACACACAGGCGCAGGTGCACCCACTCGTCGCCCAAGGCCAGGCATTCCTCGCAGCCGGCCGAGGTCGGAGGGACGATCACGTTCGGTACGTGGGAGCAGGGGTACACGGACATCGAACCTCCTTGGTGACTTCGTGATGTGGATCAGGCAGCGGCCGCTGCAGATGCCAGGTGCTGATGAATGAGCGCGACGACCGCGGCGCCTTCGCCGATGGCGCCGCCGACGCGCTTGACCGAGCCCGATCGCACGTCGCCGACTGCGAAGACGCCGGGCACGCTGGATTCGAGGGGGGCGGCCGTCTTCGCCGGAAACCCGCCGCGGGCAGCCTGGCCCGTGAGCACGAAGCCGTGCTTGTCGAGCGCGACGCCGCAGCCTTCGAGCCAGTCGGTTTCAGGGACGGCGCCGATGAACAGAAAGATGTTGCGGGCCGGGCAGTCCTCCTCATTGCCGCTGAGCCGGTCGCGCCAGGTGGCACCGTTCAAGCCGCTGGTCGGCTCACCGTGCAGGTGCACGAGTTCGGTGTGCGGGCGCAGTGCGATGTTGGGCGTCGCCTCGATGCGGTCGATGAGGTATCGCGACATCGTCGCCGCCAGCGACGGACCGCGCACCAGCACGTTGACCTTGGCGGCGTGTTGCGACAGGAACACCGCCGCCTGTCCGGCCGAGTTGCCGCCGCCGACCAGGGCGACCTCTTGCTGCGCGCACAGCTTGGCTTCGAGCGCGGAGGCCCAGTACCAGATGCCGCGGCCTTCGAATTCCGACAGGCGTGGCACCTCGGGCCGGCGGTAGCGTGCCCCGCTGGCGATCACCAAGGTCTTCGAGCGCAGCTTCCGCCCATCGACGAGCTGGACCGAGACCTGGCCCTGCGTTTCGGCCAGGCTGCAATCCAGCGCTGAGACCTGCGCCGGGATCAGCATCTCGACGCCGAATTTCTGCGCCTGCACGTAGGCCCGCCCGGCCAGGGCACCGCCGGAAATGCCGGTGGGAAAGCCGAGGTAGTTTTCGATCCGCGCGCTCGCCCCAGCCTGTCCGCCGAAGAAGCGGCAATCGATCACGATGACGCGCAGGCCCTCGGAAGCCGCATACACGGCCGTCGCCAGCCCGGCGGGGCCGGCGCCGACCACGAGCACGTCGAACAGGTCTTCGTGCTCGATGCTGTCGACCATGCCGAGGCATCGTGCCAGCGCATGCTCGGTCGGGTTGGGCATGACCGATCCGTCGGGACAGACCACCAGCAGTTCGGACTCGCCGTACTGCTCGAGCAAGGCGGCGGCGTCGACGTCCTGCGTGGCATCGACCACCTGATAGGGGTAGCCGTTTCGTCCCAGGAAGTTCTGCAGCCGCAGCACCGCAGCCGACTGCGGTGGCCCGATCAGAACCGGGCCGCTGGCGCCGGATTCGATCAGCGCCACGCGCCGCAAGATCATGGCGCGGACCAGGCGCTCGCCGAGGTCGGCTTCCGCAATGATCAGGGCACGCAACTGGTCGGGCGGCACCAGCAGGGTCTCGACGTCGTCCTGTGCGTGGCCGTCGACCAGCGCGGGCCGTCCCGAAAGTTGCGCGATCTCGGCCAGGAAATGGCCCGGGCCTTGGTGTTCGATCGGCACCACATGGCCGAGCCCGTCGCGCTGGCTGATCGCCACCGTGCCCTGCAGCACGACGAACATGCCGGGGCCGGGCTCGCCAGCCCTGAAGAGGCAGGCGCCGCGGTCGTAGTGGCGCACGGTGCCAAAGCGCCGGATCCGGGCAATGTCGGCGGCGCTCAGCACCGGGAACATCTGGTGGCGGCGCGTTTCGACCTCGATTCTTTCGGTAGCCATCAAGAAAACTCCAGTGGGTGATCTGCAGAATTAAAGCTGATGCCGCCCTCGCGCGTGCGCGTCATCCAATTGCCATCGGAATGACACGCTTGTTTCACCGCAGATCCCGAGACTCCGTCGGCAGAAAGGGTCTCGCATGAAAGAACTACCCACGCCCACGTTTCCGTTCTCGCAGTTGGGCCTGCGCGCCGCCTTGTGGCCTGCGCCCCATCCGGTCCAGGTTCCTTCAGCAATACCCGTGCCGCAGGCGTTGGCGCCGTCCGGCGAAACCAGCGGCGGTGGCATCAGCGTGGGTTGGGCTCGTCACCTGGATGACGTTCGCGCCGCGCAACGTCTTCGTTACGAAGTGTTTGCCGGCGAGATGGGGGCCCGCCTCACGACGCCGGTGGAGGGCCACGACATCGACCTGTTCGACGACTTCTGCGAGCACTTGCTGGTCCGCGAGGAGTCCACGCAGCGCGTCATCGGGACCTATCGCGTGCTGACGCCGGCGCAGGCCCGTCGCGTCGGCAGCACCTACAGCGACACCGAATTCGACCTGACCCGCCTGCGCGACCTGCGCGAGCGCATGGTCGAACTCGGCCGGAGTTGCGTGCACGTCGACCATCGCCAGGGCGGCGTGATCCTGGCGCTCTGGGGGGCATTGGCCGGATTCATGAACCGCAACAAGCTCGACACGATGATTGGCTGCGCCAGCATCCCCATGTGGCACAACGGTGTGACCAGCGGCGATGCGGCGGCGAGCATCTGGCGTCAGCTTTCGGCCACGCACATGGCGCCAATTCAGTACCACGTGCAGCCGCGCCTGCCCTTGCCGGTGCACCGCCTCGACAGCGACCTGGCCGTCGAGCCACCCGCGCTCATCAAGGGCTACCTGCGCCTGGGCGCCAAGGTGCTGGGCCCACCGGCGTGGGATCCGGACTTCAACACCGCCGACCTGCCGATGCTCATGCGCATCGAAGACCTGCCGGCGCGGTACCGGAAGCACTTCCTCGGCAATTAAGACAGCGCCGGGAACCCGTCACGCTTTTGTCATGTAAATGTCACATCTGCGCCGGACACTGTCATGCTTTGGCTTTTGAATGCTTCCGTGCCGGCTGTTCCAGAATCCTTTTCCATGCCGCCTGCCATCAGCGACAGGTTGACCGTTGCCGCCGAACCCGTTCTGACCTTGCTCGATCGGGATCACAGCATCCTTGCGTTCAACGAGCGGGTGCTCGACTGGGCGTATCGACCCGAGGTGCCGCTGATCGAGCGGCTGCGCTATCTGTGCATCGTCTCCTCGAACCTGGACGAGTTCTTCGAGGTGCGCGCCGCGCCGCACCTCGGCGCGAGCGTGGCGGGCGACCGCAAGGGCAACTACACGGTCGAATCCTTCGAGCGGCTGGCCGAAGCGGCGCACTCGCTGGTGGCGCGGCAATACGCGCTCTACAACGACGAGCTCATTCCGGCCTTCGTGAGCAAGGGCATCCAGGTCATCTCGCATGGCGAGCGCAATCCGGCGCAGCGCAAGTGGGTGCATGAGTATTTCGAGCGCGAGGTACGGCCGCTGCTGATCCCGGTGGGACTGGACCCGGCGCACCCGTTTCCGCAGGTTGCCAACAAGTCGCTCAATTTCATCGTGCGCCTCAGTGGCAAGGACGCATTCGGGCGCGAGAACCCCATCGCCATCGTGAAAGTCCCGCGCGTGCTGCCGCGCGTGATCCGCATGCCGTCCAAGGTGGCGGGTGGCAAGACGCTGTTCATTGCGCTGTCCAGCATCGTTCGGGCGCACCTGTCGAGCATGTTCCCGGGGCGCGAGGTAGGCGAGTTCTCGCAGTTCCGGGTGACGCGGCATTCCGACCTCGCGGTGGACGAGGAAGACGTCAAGAACCTGCGCACGGCGCTTCGTCAAGGTCTGCAGCACCGCCACTACGGGCAGGCCGTTCGGCTGGAAGTCTCGTCGAGTTGTGCCGAGTCGTTGTCGAACTTCCTGCTGGCGCAATTCAACCTGCCACCGCAGGCGCTGTATCGGGTGCACGGGCCGGTGAACCTGGCCCGACTGACGCAATTGATCGACCTGCTCGATGAGCCCGAACTTCGCTTTCCGCCGTACCAGGCGTCCTATCCGGTCACCCTGTCACCGGGCCAGTCCTTCTTCGACAGGCTGCAGCGGGGCGATGCGCTGATCCACCAGCCCTTCGAAAGCTTCGAAGGCGTGCTGGCGTTCCTGCGCGAAGCGGTCCAGGACCCGCAGGTGCTCGCGATCAAGCAGACCATCTACCGTACCGGCACGGACTCCGAAATGATGGACCTGCTGCGCGAAGCCGTGCGCCGCGGCAAGGAAGTGACGGTGGTAGTGGAGCTCAAGGCGCGTTTCGACGAAGAGGCCAACATCAACTGGGCCGAGATGCTCGAATCGATCGGCGCGCAGGTCGTCTACGGCGTGGTTGGCCTGAAGACGCACGCCAAGATGCTGCTGGTCACGCGCCGCGAGGGCAAGCAGATGCGGCGCTACGGGCATCTGTCGACCGGCAACTACAACCCGCGCACGGCCGCGCTCTACACCGACATCAGCCACCTGACGGCCGATCCGCTGCTGACGGCCGACATGGAGGCCGTGTTCGTGCACATGGCGGGCCAGAGCCGGCTGCCCAAGCTGAATCACATGTGGCTCGCGCCCTTCGACCTGCACCGCAATCTCATCGCCCGCATCGAAGCGCTCGGCGCTGCCGCGGCGGCCGGCGAGCCCGCGCGCATCGTCGCGAAGATGAATGCGCTCACCGACGAGGATCTCATCGCCGCCTTGGTCAGGGCTGGGCAGAAGGGCGTGAAGGTCGACCTGATCGTGCGCGGCGCCTGCACATTGCCTGCCCGCGTGCCGGGGCTGACGGACAACATCCGGGTGCGCTCGGTGATCGGCCGCTTCCTCGAACATTCGCGCGTCTTCTATTTCCGTCAGGCGCACGACGAGTCGCTCTATCTCTCCAGCGCGGACTGGATGAACCGCAACATGATGCGGCGCATCGAACTGGCCTGGCCGGTGACCGATCCGGTGCTGCGCCAGCGGCTCATCGACGAATGCCTGGTGGCTTATCTGCATGACGGGCGAGACGCCTGGGACCTCGGCCCGGATGGTGCCTACCACCGCGTCTACGAGGACACGCATCCGGGCGAGGAGGGCGCCTCCCGCGCCATCGAGGCCCACGGTGCGCAGACCGCCCTCATGAACCGCTACGCGTCGCGCGGACTTCGTCGCGCCGCACTACGGGATTGACACACATGGATTTGATTTTCTGGCGCCATGCGGAGGCGGAGGACTGGACCGAAGGCTGCGACGACATGCAGCGTTCGCTGACCTCGCGCGGCGAAAAGCAGGCCAAGCGCATGGCGGCATGGCTCGATCGGCAATTGCCTGAAGGCACGCGGATCATTTGCAGCCCGGCCCGCCGCTGCGAGCAGACCGCCCTGGCACTCGGGCGCAAGTACAAGCTGCGCGGCGAACTCGCGCCCGACACCACGCCGGACGCACTACTCGGCGCGGCGGGATGGCCGAACGGCAAGTCGGTGGTGCTCATGATCGGCCATCAGCCATCGCTCGGCCAGGCCATCTCGCTGCTGCTGGGCCTTCAGCACGACAGCTGCCCGGTGCGCAAGGGCGCGGTCTGGTGGATTCGCACGCGCGAGCGCGATGGTGACGTGCAGACCGTGGTCGTCACGGTGCAGGCGCCGGAACTGCTTTGAGAGACGGCTGAGCTCAGCAGCCCGAGAGTTCGACGCGCCAGGTGGTCTTCTGCCAGGCCAGCACTTCTTCCCGCAGAAGGTGGGCCGATTGAGGGTACAGATCGGACCATCCCGCCCGGCAGGCAATGGTGAACAGCCTGGCGCCGCCCGGCCGTGCGAGCCGCAGCCCCTCCAGGTCCGGATCACGCCTCGCATGGCACAGGAGCACGGCCAGACGCAACGCCAACAGTTGCGAGACGAAGGATTCGTCGTCCAGAGAAGTCTCCAGCTTGCGCAGCTTGCCCCGGTGGCCCAGCACGAGCTGGCTCAGCAGGTGCATCTCGTTGACCGCAAAGCCCGGTGCGTCGGCGTTGTCGAGGATGTACGCGCCGTGCTTGTGGTATTCGCTGTGGGAGATCTGCGCACCGATCTCGTGCAACTGCGCGGCCCAGCCCAGCTTGCGCAGGGCGCGGCCGGCGCGGCTGGTCGTGCTGCCGCCACGTGCGTTGGGGTCGAGCTGCACGAACAGCCCGGCCGCTGTTTCCCCGACCCGCTTGAACTGTGCGGCATCGACTGCAAAGCGGTTGGCCAGCCGCGCCACGGTGGTGGTGCGGAGGTCGGCCACGGTGTCGTCGCGCTCCAGCAACTCGTACAGCACGCCATGGCGCAAGGCGCCTTGCGCGACTTTCATTTCTTCGATCTCGAGCAGGTCGAACACGGCGCGCAGCACGCTCACGCCGCCGCCGATCACCGCCTTGCGGTCTTCGCGCATCCCTTCGATGCGCAGGCGGTCGGCGCTGCCGGCCTTGAGCAGGCGGTCGACCAGCCAATCCAGCCCGTCGCGGGTGATCAGGCCCGGCTCGCCGCCGGCCAAGGTCAGCACATCGCCCACGGCGCCGATGGTTCCGGAGGCGCCGTAGGCCACGTCCCAACGGTCGGGCACATAGGTGCCGAGCGCGTCGTCGAGCACTGCCTTGGCGGCGATCTCGGCTGCGCGAAAGGCCGACGTCGTGAACAGACCCAGCGGAAAGTGCTTCATCGACCAAGCGACACTGCCGACCCGATACGACTCCATCACCTCGGCTTCGAGCGCCTGGCCGATGATCAATTCGGTGGAACGCCCGCCGATGTCGACCACCAGCCTGCGCTCCCGGTTCGAGGCATCGGTCTGGGGCAGGGTGTGCGCCACGCCCTGATAGATGAGGCGGGCTTCCTCGCGGCCGGTGATGACGTCGATGCCGAAACCCAGAATGGTGCGTGCGCGCAACAGGAATTCATCGCGGTTGCGGGCCTCGCGCAGGGTCTGCGTCGCCACGGCGCGGACCTGGGAGCGCTTGAAGCCGGCAAGCCGCTCGCCGAAGCGGGCGAGCGCGTCCCAGCCGCGCTGCATGGCTTCGGGCGTGAGATTGCGGTCGCTGTCGAGGCCGTTGCCTTGACGAACGGTTTCCTTGAGGTATTCGGTGCGGTGGATCTGGCCGTGGTCGACCTGGCCGATTTCCAGGCGAAAGCTGTTCGAGCCGAGATCGACCGCGGCGAGACGGGTTCCGTTTTGCATGTTGAAGTGGGGGAGTCGGGGGGTGATCGTAGCGCCCTCGCTGCGCACGCCTGCGTCAACCGGTATCCCGGCGAGGGAGAAAGGCTAGAGCAGGCACATGACGGTTGTGTGACAGCGTCATGCGGGAGCGCGCGAAAAGCGTCGACTTCTCCTCTGTGGGCGGGTGTCATCGGGCTGTCACACAAGCTTTCTAGAGTCCGTGCCAAGCCCCGAAAGGGGACCTTGTGCAGTTCAAAGGAAGCATCATGAAAACGACGTTCAAATTTGCAGCCGCCGGCCTTCTGGCGGTGGCTTTCGCCCACGCACCGGTGTTTGCCCAGGAAGCCGCCACTGGCGCCGGCGCCAGCTTCCCGGCGCCGCTCTACTCGAAGTGGGCTTCCGACTTCAACAAGGCCACCGGCGCGAAGATCAACTACCAATCCGTCGGTTCCGGTGCTGGCATCAAGCAGATCGACGCCAAGACGGTCGATTTCGGCGCCTCCGACATGCCCTTGACCGACGACGAGCTGAAGGCCAAGGGCTTGATGCAGTTCCCCACCGTCATCGGCGGCGTGGTTCCCGTGGTCAACATTCAGGGCATCAAGCCCGGCGAGCTCAAGCTGAGCGGCACGGTTCTCGGCGACATCTACCTCGGCAAGATCACCAAGTGGAACGACCCGGCGATCAAGGCGCTCAACGCCTCGCTCGCGCTGCCCGACGCTGCCATTGCCACGGTGCGCCGTGCCGATGGTTCGGGCACCACCTTCCTGTTCACGAACTACCTGAGCAAGGCCAACCCCGAGTGGAAGAGCAAGGTCGGCGACGGCACGGCCGTCAATTGGCCCAACGGCGCTGGCGGCAAGGGCAATGAAGGCGTCGCGGCCTTCGTGAACCGCCTGCCGAACTCCATCGGCTACGTCGAATACGCCTACGTCAAGCAGAACAAGATGACGTACGCCCAGATGCAAAACAAGGACGGCAACTTCGTCTCTCCGGACGACTCGGCCTTCAAGGCCGCCGCTGCGGGCGCAGACTGGTCGAAGACCTTCTACCAGGTGCTGACCGACCAGCCGGGCAAGGAATCGTGGCCTATCACCGGCGCGACCTTCATCCTGATGCACAAGGCGCAGGACAAGCCGGCACAGGCCGCCACGACCCTCCGATTCTTCGACTGGGCCTACAAGAACGGCGACAAGACCGCCGCCGACCTTGACTACGTGCCGATGCCGGACAAGGTCAAGAGCGTGATCGTCGTCGCCTGGGGTGACATCAAGGACGCGTCGGGCAAGCCCGTCGCCGCACTCAAGTAAGCCAATCAGAACGGCGCGCGGCCATGAGCACTCCGCTTGATCGCGCGCCGCTTTCGGAGCGACCTGTGTCATCCACCTTCCCCGCAAGTGCCAACCCGCTCGACCTCGCGGCCGAGCGCGCTCGCACAACAGCAAGCCCGCCGCCGGCTAAGCGGCCGCGCACCGGCGCCACCACCGACCGCCTGTTCGGCTGGGCCGCCATGGGCGCCGCGCTGCTGACGCTGGCGATGCTCATCGGCATCCTTCTGTCGCTGCTGGTCGGCGCCTGGCCCGCCATCTCGAAGTTCGGCCTCGGCTTCCTCACCAGCAGCGCGTGGGATCCGGTGAAAAACGAGTACGGCGGCCTGGTGATGATCTACGGCACGCTGGCCACCTCGTTCATCGCGCTGGTGATCGCTGTGCCGGTGAGCTTCGGTATCGCGCTCTTCCTCACCGAGATGTCGCCGGCATGGCTCAAGCGCCCGCTCGGCACGGCCATCGAACTGCTGGCGGCGGTGCCGTCCATCGTCTACGGCATGTGGGGCTTGCTGGTGTTCGGGCCGATCCTGTCCACCTACGTGCAGCAACCGCTGCAGAAGCTGTTTGACGGCGTGCCTTACCTGGGCGCGCTGGTGTCCGGGCCTCCGGTGGGCATCGGCATCCTGTCGGCGGGCATCATCCTCGCGATCATGATCATTCCGTTCATCGCCGCTGTGATGCGCGACGTGTTCGAAGTGACGCCGCCGCTGCTGAAGGAATCGGCGTATGGCCTTGGTTCCACCACCTGGGAAGTGGTCTCGAAGGTCGTGCTGCCTTACACCAAGGCCGGCGTGATCGGCGGCATCATGCTCGGCCTCGGCCGTGCCCTCGGCGAGACGATGGCCGTCACCTTCGTGATCGGCAACACCAACCAGCTCAATTCGCTGTCGCTCTTCGAGGCGGCCAACAGCATCACCTCGGTGCTGGCCAACGAGTTCGCCGAGGCCGGCGCGGGCCTGCACCAGGCCTCGTTGATGTATTTGGGACTCGTGCTGTTCTTCATCACTTTCGTGGTGCTCTCCCTATCGAAGGTCCTGTTGATGCAGATGCGCAAGAGCGAAGGGACGAAATCGTGACCACGGCCGAACAACTCCTGAACGCCAAGGCGCTCGACGAGACCCGCGCATCCAAGTTTGCGAGCCGCAAGCGCGTCAACATCATCGCCCTGACGCTGTCGATGGCCGCGATGGCCTTCGGCGTCTTCTGGTTGATCTGGATCCTCTGGGAGACGCTGCGCCTCGGCATCGGCGGCCTGACGTTCGCCACGCTCACCGAAATGACGCCGCCGCCCAACGAGGCGGGCGGCATCGCGAACGCGATCTTCGGCTCGCTGGCGATGGTGCTTCTCGCCACCTTCGTCGGCACGCCGATCGGCATCATGGCCGGCATCTATCTCGCGGAATACAACGTGAAGGGCTGGCTGTCGAACATCGTCCGCTTCGTCAACGACATCCTGCTGTCGGCACCGTCGATCGTGATCGGCCTGTTCGTCTATGCGGTGGTGGTGGCGTACTTCAGGTCCTTCTCAGGCCTGGCCGGCGCGATGGCGCTGGCGCTGATCGTGATCCCGGTCGTGATCCGCACCACCGAGAACATGCTGCAGCTGATACCTGCCGGCCTGCGCGAAGCGGCTTATGCGCTGGGCACGCCGAAGTGGAAAGTCATCCTGAGCATCACGCTGCGCGCCGCCCGCGCCGGGGTGGTCACAGGTGTGCTGCTGGCCGTGGCCCGCATTGCCGGCGAAACCGCACCGCTGCTCTTCACGGCGCTCAGCAATCAGTTCTGGACCTCGGACATGTCGCAGCCGATGGCCAGCCTGCCGGTGACGATCTTCAAATTCGCGATGAGTCCGTACGAGAACTGGCAGCAGCTGGCCTGGGCCGGCGTATTCCTGATCACCGTCGCGGTGCTGGCGCTCAACATCCTCGCGCGGGTACTCACGCGCAACAAACTCTGAACCCCATGGCAACCACACTCGCTCAGCCGACGCGCTCCAAGATCTCGGTCAAGGACCTGAACTTCTACTACGGCAAGTTCCACGCGCTCAAGGGCATCAATCTCGAGATCCCCGAGAACAAGGTGACGGCCTTCATCGGTCCGTCGGGCTGCGGCAAATCCACCTTGCTGCGCACCTTCAACCGCATGTTCGAGCTGTACCCGGAGCAACGTGCCGAAGGCACCATCGCCCTCGACGGCGAGAACCTGTTGACCTCGAAGCAGGACGTGGCGCTGATCCGCGCCAAGGTCGGCATGGTGTTCCAGAAGCCGACGCCGTTCCCGATGTCGATCTACGACAACATCGCCTTTGGCGTGAAGCTGTTCGAGAACCTTAGTGCCTCGGAGATGGACGATCGCGTCGAATGGGCGCTCAAGAAGGCCGCCCTCTGGACCGAAGTGCGCGACAAGCTGCAGCAAAGTGGCTCGGGCCTGTCCGGCGGCCAGCAGCAACGCCTGTGCATTGCGCGCGGCATCGCGATCAAGCCTGAAGTGCTTCTGCTCGACGAGCCCTGTTCGGCGCTCGATCCCATCTCCACAGCCAAGATCGAAGAGCTGATCGCCGAGCTGAAGAGCGAGTACACCGTGGTCATCGTGACCCACAACATGCAGCAGGCGGCACGCTGCAGCGACTACACGGCCTACATGTACCTGGGTGACCTGATCGAATTCGGTGCGACCGAAGAGCTGTTCTTCAAACCGAAGCGCAAAGAGACGGAAGACTACATCACCGGCCGCTTCGGCTAAGGGAGACCACATGACAGAGAAGCACCTTTCCAGCCAGTTCGACAGCGAACTCAACACCGTATCGTCGCGCGTGATGGAACTCGGCGGCATGGTCGAGGCCCAGATTCACCAGGCCGTGTATGCCCTCCAGCAGTTCGACTCCGAAGCGGCCGAGCGCGTGATGGAGACCGAGAACCGCGTCAACGCGATGGAGATCGAGATCGACCGCGAGCTGTCGTCGATCATTGCTCGCCGTCAACCGACGGCCCGCGACCTGCGCCTGCTGATTGCAATCTCCAAGACGACCGCCAACCTGGAGCGCGTGGGCGACGAGGCCAACAAGATCGCACGCATGGTCAAGTCGATCATCGAAAGCGGATCGGCGCGTGCGTTGCCTTCGATGGAATTGCGCATCGCCGCCGATCTCGCCTCGGGTCTGCTGCGCAAGGCGCTCGATGCGTTTGCACGGCTGGACACGGCCGCAGCGTTGTCGATCCTGAAGGACGACGACCTGATCGACAAGGAATTCGATGGTTTCGTGCGCAAGCTGGTCACCTACATGATGGAAGACCCACGCACGATCTCCGCCAGCCTCGACCTGCTGTTCCTGGCGAAGGCCATCGAGCGCATCGGCGACCACGCCAAGAACATTGCCGAGTTCATCATCTACATCGTCAAGGGCGCCGACGTGCGGCACGCCTCGATGAACGACATCGAAGCGCAGCTTCAATGACTCGCCCGCAGAACGCGGATTGAATGGAGAATTTGAGGATTCATGAAGAAACCCCGCATCCTGATCGTTGAAGACGAGTCCTCGATCGCCGAGCTGATCGCTGTCAACCTCCGCCACAATGGCTTCGAGCCCATCTGGGCGGAAGATGGCGCCGCTGCACAGCGCGAGATCGATGCCTTCCTGCCTGACCTGGTGTTGCTGGACTGGATGCTTCCCGGGCAGAGCGGCCTGCAGCTGGCGCGCCAATGGCGCAAGGATTCGCGCACCAAGGCGATGCCGATCCTGATGCTCACTGCGCGTGGCGACGAGCCTGACAAGGTTGCGGGCCTGGACGCCGGTGCCGATGACTACATCACCAAGCCGTTCTCCACCCAGGAGATGCTGGCGCGCATTCGTGCGGTGCTGCGCCGGCGTGCGCCGGAAGCGGTGACCGAGCGTGTCGAGATCGGCGAGCTGGCGCTCGACACGGCGACGCATCGCGTGACCTGGCAGGGCGCTCCGCTGAAGGTGGGGCCGACCGAATTCAAGTTGCTGGGCTTTCTGATGCAGCATGCTGAGCGCGTCCACAGTCGCGCGCAATTGCTCGACAAGGTCTGGGGCGATCACGTCTACATCGAAGAGCGCACGGTCGACGTGCACGTCAAGCGTCTGCGCGAGTCGCTCGGCCCGGCCGCGGCGATGGTGGAGACGGTGCGAGGTGCCGGCTATCGGCTGACGGCTCAGGCCACTGTTTGAGAGACCGCTCCGGCTGAGAAGACCGGGCGGGATAATGGTCCGGCATGCCGTTTCGTATTGCAACTTTCCTGCTGGCCTCCTTGCTTGGGGGCGCCTGCGCTGCGGCGATTCTCGGCTGGCACTTCGCATGGCTCGGTGCATGGCTGGGCGCCGTGGTGTGGCTGCTGCTCGACGCATGGCGTGCACGCCGGCTGCTGGAGGTGCTGCGCGTCGATGCCGCGGGGCTTCCGTCTCGCGGCCCGGGCGTGTGGGGCGAGCTGGCCGAGCGCATCCGCAAGCTGCTGCGCGCCAGGGAGCTGCAGACCCGGCAAGCCGAGGAAAGGCTGCAGGAGTTTCTGGCGGCCATCCAGGCCTCGCCCAACGGCGTGGTGCTGCTCGACGAACAGGGGCGCATCGAGTGGTGCAACCAGACGGCGGCCGGCCAGTTCGGCATCGATGCCGAACGTGACCTGCTGCAGCACCTCGCCAACCTGGTGCGCGACCCTGCGTTCGTGGCCTACCTCGCTTCATGGAACTACAGCCGTGACGTGGTGATCGATGCGCCTTCGCAAGCGCGGGGCCATCGCAGCCACTCGGCACGGCTGTCGGTCCAGGTGCACCCGTACGCGGGCAACCGGCGCATGCTCCTCACGCGCGACATCACGTCACTGGAGCAGGCCGAGGCCATGCGGCGCGATTTCGTCGCGAACGTCTCGCACGAGATCCGCACTCCGCTGACGGTGCTTGCGGGCTTTGTCGAGACCCTGCAGAACCTTCCGCTCGATGCGCAAGAGCGCTCGCGCTATCTCACGCTCATGGGACAGCAGTCGCACCGCATGGAGACGCTGGTCAATGATCTGCTGACCCTGTCGCGGCTGGAGGGCAGCGTCGCCCCGCCGCCGCATCGGTGGACGCGCATCCGTGCATTGATGGCGCAGTGCGAAGATGAAGGCCGTGGCTTGTCGAACCGGCTGTCGGCGCAAGGCCATCGACTCTCGTTCTCGATGGAGGCTGATTCCGAGATCGCCGGAGCGCCGACCGAATTGCAGAGCGCGATGTCCAATCTCGTGAGCAATGCCATCCGCTATACGCCCGGCGGCGGCGACATCGAAGTGACCTGGCGCCTGCTGCCCGACGGCCGGGGTGAATTCGCCGTGCAGGACAGTGGTCCAGGCATTGCCGCCGAGCACATTCCGCGACTGACGGAGCGTTTCTATCGCATCGATCGAAGCCGCTCGCGCGAAACGGGCGGCACCGGGCTGGGGCTGGCGATCGTGAAGCACATTGCGCAGCGGCACGGGGGCGAACTGCGCATCGTGAGCACTGTGGGCAAGGGCTCGCGGTTCGCGCTCGTGTTTCCGGTCACGCGGCTGCGTCAGGCCTCTGCGGTGAGCGCTGTCGCCTGACGGTCGACACCAGCAGCGCGAGGAACAGCGCCGCCGTGATCGCCAGCGCCAGGGCGCTCATGAGCCAGAACGCCAGCGGCGACTGCATCGCTGGCCAAGGCCCGATCCCGCGATAGGCCAGCAGATAGCTTCCTCCCAGCCCCACGCCCCAGAGCAGGGTGCAATAGAGGATCAGCGGCATTACCGTGACGCGGTAGCAGCGCAGGACGAAGACGCACAGCGTCTGTACCGCATCGGCGAGGTGGTAGAAGGCCGTCGCCAGCAACAGCGTCGCGCCAAGGGCGATCACCGCGGAATTGCCGGAGTAGATGCCTGCGAGTTGCCAGCGCAGGACGGCCATCGATACCGCGAAGAGCAGGGCGAAAAAGATGGTCAGCTCGAAGCCCCTTCGGCACGCCCGGCGCGCCAGAGCATCTTCACCGGCGCCGAGCCAGAAACTGACCCGCGCGCTGGTGGCGATGGCCAGCGACAACGGCATCATGTACGCCACTGCAGTGAGGTTCGACGCGATCTGGTGCGCTGCTGAAGCGGCGGTGCCCAGGCGTGCAATGAACAGTGCCATCAGCGTGAACGAGGTGACTTCCACCAGCACTGCAAGGCCGGCGGGAACCCCCAGGCGGGCGAATTGCCGGATCTGCGCCCAATCGGGCGCCTCGACGCGCTGCCAGAAACGGTACTCGCGATAGAAGGACTGGCTGCGCAGCAGCCAGATCGCGGCCGCGAGCATCGCGAAGTTGACAATCAGCGTGGCCCAGGCGCAGCCCGCCAGGCCCATCGCAGGCACACCCGCGCCGCCGAAGGTGAACCAGATCGACAGCGGCAGCTTCACGCCGAGCGAGGCCAGTTGCAGCCAAGTCACGAGCTGCGGCTTGCCCAGGCTCTGGTTGAGCGTGCTGAACAGGCGGAAAAGCAGCGCGGCAGGGAGCGCGAAGGCGAGGACCCGCAGGTAGGCTTCGACGTCGGCGCGCATGCTCTGCGGCACTTCGGTCCATCCCAGCATCGGCGCCGGAAAGAGCAGCACCGCCATGCCGAGCACGATCGTGATGCCGCAGAGGTAGAGCGATTGCCGCACCGACCGGCCGACCTCTGGCGTCCGCCCGGCGCCGTGGAGTTCGGCCCATACAGGGAGCAGCGCCTGCAGGACGCCCATCAGGGAAACAAATACGCTGATAAAGATCGCAGAGCCGACCGAGAGCGCTGCCAGCGCGCCTTCGGCGTAGCGCCCCGCCACGATCGTGTCGGTGACGCCGAAGGCCATCACGGCCAGCTGGCCGACCAGCACCGTTGCGGCGTGGCGCGCGATCACACGCCTTTCGCTAGCCACCGGCCGGTGCAATCCGTTGGAAGAGGAGCAGGTCGTCGCTCGCGCTGGTCGGGCGGCGGAAGGTGCCGATGAGGCGCCAGCCTTCGAGGTTCACGATCTTGTGCAGGGAGCCGACGGCGTCGGGTCCGACGATCAGCCAGGGGCAGTTCGCGCCCTGGGCCGACAAGTGCTGCAGGTTGAAATGCCCGTGGTGCCGCAGCGCCGCGATATGCGGCCGGCTGAGCGCCAGCGTCGAGATGCAGGAGGGCTGGCCCACGCGCTCGGAAATGACGCGGACTTGCGGCGCGTAGCTCAGCGCGTGATCGAGCGCCGGCAGCCACAGGGTGGTGCCGAGCAGCCAGCACAAGGCGGCGCCGCCGGCTGGCAGGACCAGCGTTTTCCAGAGTGCGGCGCGGTGGCGGCCGGTGCGCCAGCGCACCAGCCAACCCCATGCGATCGTCGCGGCCACCGCGAACGTCAAGGTGATCCAGGAGAACGATGGGGCGAATCCGGGCACCAGCCGGGTGACGCTGGTGGCCATCTTGGGCGGGAAGCCGGTCTGCAGCGCGATCCAGTAGCCCCAGATCATGACCGCGGTGCTGGTGAAGAACAGCAGCGTGAACCAGTCGATCAGCGCCGAGACGCTGCGCCTCAAGGTCGGCAGTGCAAAGGCGGCCATCGTCGCGAAGGCGGGAAGGGCGAGCAGCAGCGAGCGCTCGGAGAAGCTGGTGGTCCAGGTGGCGAACAGCGGGACCAGCGCAAACCACAGTGGCAGCGCGACGTGCCGCGCCGTGAGCTGGCGCCGCCAGCGCCAAATCGTCCACACCGTGAGTGGCCAGGCCGGCCAGGTGAACCACAGCAGCAGCTTCGCCTGGCTGCGCAGATCGGCGATGAGACGGATGCCCGGACGGCTGCCCGGCAGCTCGATCTTCCAGTGCAGCAGGCCGAGCCCGATCGCCAAGGCGCCGGCCAAGAGCGTGACGCCCAGCACCGCTGCGATGGCGCCCTTGCTGTAGGTGGGCTCGGTCTCCGATGTGTCGTCGGCACTGGCGCGCCGGAGTTCCGCGAACAGGATCGCCACGCAGCCGAAGCCCAGCATCAGCGCCACCGTGGGCCCGCCGCTCAGCGCCAGTCCGATGGCGCCAATCACCAACGCGATGAAGGCGCCGGTGCGCCGATAGGGCAGCGCAGCGACGCCGAAGAACAGTTGGGACGTGAAGAAAAGCTGTGCGAGCGCCGGGGTCGTTTCGTGCCCCAACTGCGCCAGGCCGAGACAAGCGATAAGCGCCAGCAGCGCGCCGTCGGCGATGGCGCGCGCGTAGTCGGTCGGACGCGCCTCTCCTCCGAATGCAAACGCCACGGGCTGTGCGCGCGGCGTGCGAGCCAGGTAGTACACGGCGTACCACGTGGCGGTGAACGTGCCTGCCAGCAGCAGGGCAAAGGCGATGCGAACGGCGAGGTCGGGGTTGACCCAGGTCGGTGCAATCTTGATCGCCCAGGCGCCGATCCAGTACGGGATCAGCGCCGGTGTCTCGGGCCTCAGCCCGAGCAGCATCGGATCGAGCCATCGCGCGATCCCGCCGCTGCCCTGCGCGAGTTCGGCCATGTAGCCGAAGGCACCGATGTCAGCGCTCTTCCAGGGCCCCCGACCCAGCAGTCCGGGCATGAGGTAGGCGGCGCACAGCAGCAGCAACGCGATGCGCGGCAGGCGGCGCACGGCGCTCTGGGCAACGATTGCGGGCGTCGGCTGGTTCAACGGAAGAGGATGGTGGGTCGATGGGAAAGAAAAAGGGCAGCGCGGTAAACCGGGCTGCCCTCGACTCGGAAGCGCCTTCCTTACTTGGAGGCGGTGCCGGTGGTCTTGCCGAAACGGTTGCGGAATTTCTCGACGCGACCGCCCATGTTGTCGACCGACTTTTGCGTGCCGGTGTAGAACGGGTGGGATTCGCTCGAGGTGTCGAGCTTGTACAGAGGCAGTTCACGACCGTCGTCGGTCTTGCCCATTTCCTTGGTGTTCGCGCACGAACGGGTCACGAACTTGAAGCCGTTCGACAGGTCGACGAACAGAACTTCGCGGTAGTTCGGGTGAATGCCTTCTTTCATGGTCTTTCCTTTGGTCGATGCGAGAGCCACAAACCCACCACAAACCGGGCTGTCCCGGAGGGGATGACACGGCACGGCGCCGTGTTGCACTTTTCGCTAAGCCCACAATTATCGCATACTGGTCCTTTTCAGCGCCAGAGGCCTCCTCATGATGCCTTTTCGCACCTTGCGCGCCGGCCTCGTGGGCTATGGATTCGCGGGCCAGACTTTCCATGCCCCTGTGCTTTCGGCCGTTGCGGGCCTTGAACTGACGGCCGTGGCGAGTTCGCAGCCGCACAAGGTCCATGCGGACTGGCCCGGGGTCGACGTGGTCCCGGACGTCGAGGCGTTGTTGCGCCGAACCGACATCGACCTGATCGTGATCGCTGCGCCGAACGCCCAGCATCACCCGCTGACCACGGCTGCACTCGCAGCCGGCAAGCATGTGATCGTCGACAAACCCTTCACGCTGGACGCTGCCCAGGCACGCGAACTGGCCGACCTGGCCCGGCAGAAGGGGCGGCTGCTGTCCGTGTACCAGAACCGCCGTTTCGACTCGGACTTCCTGACGCTGCGCGACCTGCTCGCCCGCGGCGAACTGGGGCGTCCCGTGTACGTCGAGTCGCATTTCGACCGTTATCGGCCGCAGGTGCGCGAACGCTGGCGCGAGCAGCCTGTGCCGGGCGCAGGCCTCTGGGTGGATCTTGGATCGCACCTGGTGGACCAGGCGGTTCAACTGTTCGGCCGGCCTGACACCCTGCACCTCGATACCGCCGCGCTGCGTGACGGCGCATTGGTCGAAGACTACTTCCACGCCGTGCTGCGTTACGAGAAAGGCGCTCATGCACCCCTGCGCGTGGTGCTGCATGCGACCACGCTGGCTGCGTACGCCGCGCCGCGCTACATCGTGCACGGCACACGCGGCAGCTACATCAAGCGGGGAGTCGATCCACAGGAGGACGCGCTGCGCGCTGGAAGGCGTCCGGGCGATGCGGGGTGGGGTGTCGATCCGATCGACGGCGAACTCACGATCGTGCGCGACGACGGACGCGTTCAGTCGGGGGCCGTGCCCACGCTGGCAGGCAACTACGTCAGCTACTACACGGCGATTCGCGATGCAATCCATGGGGAAGGCCCGAATCCGGTGACGCCGGACCAGGCAGTCGAGCTCATGGAACTGCTCGACCTGGGACGCCAAAGCGCGACCGAAGGCCGGGCCCTGGCGGTGCGCTGACCTGGTGCCAGCGCAAGGAGGCGATCAGCCTCCGCGACGCATCATGTCGAAGAACTCGACATTGGTCTTCGTCGCCTTCATGTTCTTGAGCATGAGTTCCATCGCCTCGATCTCGTCCATGTTGTACATGAGCTGGCGAAGGATGCGGGTCTTCTGCAGGATCTCGGGCGGCAACAGCAGTTCTTCGCGGCGCGTACCGCTGCGGTTGAGCTGGATCGAGGGGAACACGCGCTTCTCGTAGAGACGGCGGTCGAGGTGAATTTCAGAGTTGCCTGTGCCCTTGAACTCTTCGAAGATCACCTCGTCCATGCGGCTGCCGGTATCGATCAGCGCGGTGCCGATGATGGTGAGCGAGCCGCCTTCTTCCACATTGCGCGCGGCGCCGAGGAAGCGCTTGGGGCGCTGTAGTGCATTGGAGTCCACGCCGCCGGTCAAGACCTTGCCCGACGAGGGGACGACGTTGTTGTAGGCGCGGGCGAGGCGGGTGATCGAGTCCAGCAAGATCACTACGTCCTTCTTGAGTTCGACCAGGCGCTTCGCGCGCTCGATCACCATTTCGGCGACGTGCACGTGGCGCGCTGCGGGCTCGTCGAAGGTCGATGCAATGACCTCGCCCTTTACTGTGCGCTGCATTTCGGTCACTTCTTCAGGCCGCTCGTCCACCAATAGCACCATCATGTGCACTTCGGGGTAGTTGGCGCTGATCGCGTGAGCGATGTGCTGCATCATCACCGTCTTGCCGCTCTTGGGCGGGGCCACCAGCAGGGCGCGCTGGCCTTTGCCGATCGGCGCGATGATGTCGATGATGCGGCCGGTGATGTTCTCGTCGCCCTTGAAGTTGTCGCGCTCCAGACGCATCAGTTCCTTGGGGAACAGCGGCGTCAGGTTCTCGAACATCACCTTGTGCTTGTTCGCCTCGGGCAGGCCGTCGTTGACCTTGTCGAGCTTCGTCAGCGCGAAGTAGCGTTCGCCATCCTTGGGCGTGCGCACTTCGCCTTCGATCATGTCGCCGGTGTGCAGGTTGAAGCGGCGCACCTGGCTCGGCGAGATATAGATGTCGTCCGTGCTGGCCGTGAAGCTGGTGTCGGGGCTGCGCAGGAAGCCGAAGCCGTCCGGCAGGATCTCGAGCACGCCGTCGGCGAAAACCTGCTCGCCGGCCTTTGCGCGCTTCTTGATGATCGCGAACATCAGTTCCTGCTTGCGCATGCGGCCGACGTTTTCGATCTCAAGGGCTTCGGCCTGCTTGAGGACTTCGGACACGTGGAGTGCCTTGAGTTCGTTTAAGTGCATGGAATGACCCCTTGCGGGGAAATCTGTCGAAAAACCAGGAGGGGGAGGTTTGGGGAGAGGCGAGAGATGCCTCACAAACCGGGGAACTCGAACCGGGTACCTGAATGGGCCGGTGATCTGTGGGGAATTATGACAGGAAAAAAAGAAAAGCTGCCGGCGCGTTGCGCGCGGGCAGCTGGGGAGCCTCAGGCGAGTTGCTGGTCGATGAAAGCGGTGAGCTGAGCCTTGCTCATGGCACCGACCTTGGTAGCGGCCAGTTGGCCGTCCTTGAACAGCATCAGCGTCGGGATACCGCGAATACCGAACTTGGCGGGGATGTCGCGGTTCTCGTCGACATTCATCTTGGCGATCTGCAGCTTGCCTTCATAGGTGTTCGACACCTCGTCGAGGATCGGCGCGATCATCTTGCATGGGCCGCACCATTCGGCCCAATAGTCCACCAGGACAGGCTTGCCGGACTGGAGCACGTCGGCTTCGAAAGAAGAGTCGGAGATGTGTTTGATGAGGTCGCTGGCCATGGATGTGTCCTTCTGCGCGGAGAGTTTCGGTGCAGCTAAAGTGCGGGTCATTGTGACAGAAACCAAGTGTCGGCGTGGCCGACGCGCAAGCTATGGCCCCGATAGCCAAAGCAACTCCAACTACACCCCATGCATCCATTTGAGCGCCATCCGGCGCACGCGCTTTGGCGCGATCCGGCCCAGGGCATCGTCAGCCGCATCGCCCAAGTTCTGTCCGAGCGAGGACTCCACGCGGCGCGCACGGTGGTGCTTGTCCCCTATGCACAACTGATGCAGGTGGCGCGCGCCATGTGGGCGGCGCACGGCACGCCGGGTTTCGCGCCGCGCTTCGAAACCACGCGCAACTGGGCGCGCAGCGTCGGGGGGTTCGCGCCCGGCATCGACGACATCGCCTTCGACATGGCGCGCGACCTGCTCACTGCGCAGTCCTTGCTGGCCCGCACCGGTTTTGCGGCGTCTCGCAACGCGCTGGCGGGGCGGCTGGTCGAGATCGTGCTGCAGCTCGCGCCGCTGGCTGCCGCCGAGCATCCCGATGAACGCACGGTATGGGCCCAGCGCACGGGCGAGATCGTGGGTGCGGGGAAGGGTTCCGAATGGTTCGATACCGAGAGCGCCCTCAACGGCATTGCACTGGCGTGGGCATCCACCTCCAGCTATGCGACCGACGTGCTGTTCACAGGGGCTGCGCTCGCGCAGGTCGACCAGCTCATCGTCCTGGACGGGCTTCAGAGCGACCCGCTGACCCGCAAGCTCGCCTCGCTGCTCGGTACGCGCGCCTTGCACCTGCCGCTCGCGGCCTTGATTGCGCCGGTCTGTGTCTCAGACTTGCATGCGGCGGCTGATCCTGAAGACGAGGCGGAGCGCGCCGCGGCCTGCGTGTTGCGCCATCTGGCGGAAGAGCGTGCTCCCGTGGCGCTCGTCGCCACCGACCGAGCACTGACCCGCCGCATTAGCGCGCAGATCGCAGCGCACGGCGTGGTGCCCCACGACGAGACTGGCTGGAAGCTTTCCACGACGCGTGCCGCCGCGAACCTGATGAGCGCGCTGCGCGCATGTGCCCATGATGCGAGCAGTGATCAGGTGCTCGACTGGCTCAAGTGCGCAAGTGCCTTCGACGGTCGCGCTGTCCTTTCGCTCGAAGCGCGACTGCGCGATCGCGGCATGCGTGATTGGCGCAGCTGGCGCTCATTGGCCGCGAGCAGCGACAAGCCCCAGGATTCCGGGCTGCTGCCGCTCACCGAAGCCATCGAAGCCCTACGGTCCGAGTTCATTCGCCCCCGGCCGCTCGGCGACTGGTTGACGGGGACCCGGACCCTGCTCGAAGCTGGCGGTCAATGGGCGGATTTGGCCGGTGACGTGGCCGGCATCGAAGTGATTTCCGCGCTCTATCTGGACGCTGATGACGGCGAGATTCGAGGCACGCGCTGCACACTGGCCGAATTCACCGCCTGGGTGCGCGACGTGCTCGAAGCGGCCAGCTTCGTGGTCGCTCCCGCGAGCACCGAGATCCCGCAAGTCGTCGTCCTGCCGCTGCACCAGCTGCTCGGCCGCGCCTTCGCGGCGGTCGTCGTCCCGGGGTGCGACGATCAGCGCTTGCCTGCTTCGCCCGAGCCGCCGGGCGATTGGACGCCCGCGCAGCGCGTCGGACTGTCACTGCCTTCGCGCGAGGACCTCGAGGCTGCACAGCGCGCCGCATGGGCGATCGCGATGCGCGCACCGTACTGCGATGTGCTGTGGCGGCAGTTCGACGCCAGCGGCGAGCCGGTGAGGCCGAGTCCGCTCGTGCAGATGCTGCACCTCGACCATGCGGCGGTCGATGCTGCGGATCCGCGCGAGCCTGTTCAGGTGGAGGCACGGCCGACCGCGCATCCCCAGCCGCGCGGCGAGGCGCTCGTACCCGCCACCTTGTCGTCGACAGCCTACGAGGATCTCCGCCGATGCCCGTATCGCTTCTTCGCGTTGCGACAGCTCGGCCTGCGCAACAGCGATGAACTCGACGCCGAGATCGACAAGCGCGATTTCGGCAACTGGCTGCATGCCGTGCTCGGCCATTTCCATGAGGCACTGAAAGACGGCCCGACCGCCGATCTTCAGGCGCGGCGCGCCATGATGGCCGTCGCGCAAGACTTGGCGACCCGCGAGTTCGGCTTGTCGAAGGCCGAATTCCTTCCCTTCGCCGCGGCCTGGCCGGCCGTGCGCGAGGGCTATCTGGCCTGGCTGGCAGGACACGAGGCCGGCGAAGGCGCCGTGTTCGTCGAGGCGGAGCCGTGGAAGGAAGTGCCGCTGAGTAGCGTGAAGCTCATCGGTCGCCTCGACCGCGTCGACGCCACGCCCGACGGCAGGTCCTTCGTGATCGACTACAAGACCGAGTCCGCGGACAAGACCCGCGAACGCATCAAGGAGCCGACGGAGGACACGCAGCTCGCGTTCTACGCCGCCCTGTTTCCCGACGACAGCTTGCGCGCCGCCTATGTCAACGTCGGAGAGAAGGCCTCCGGCACGCGCACCTTCGAGCAGGAGGACGTGGTGACTGCGCGCGACGCACTGGTCGCCGGCGTGATGGATGATCTCGCCCGCATCGGCCGAGGTGCGGCGCTGCCGGCCCTCGGCGAAGGGCAGGTGTGCGAACACTGTGCAGCCCGCGGCCTGTGCCGCAAGGATTTCTGGGAAGTGGCCGAATGAGCGCCAACATGACTGCCGCCGCAGCCTATGAACACAACGGCGTCCGCGTCTCGCGCGAGCGCTTCTATGCCATCGCCTGCGATCCGCGTCGCTCGGTGGCCGTTGAAGCCTGCGCGGGCGCGGGCAAGACCTGGATGCTGGTGTCGCGAATCGTTCGCGCCTTGCTGGAGGAGGGCGAGGGAGCTTGTGCGCCGCACGAGATCCTGGCGATCACCTTCACCAAGAAGGCAGCGGGCGAAATGCGCGAGCGCCTGGACCAATGGCTCGAAAGGTTCGCTGAGCAGCCGGCGGTCGAACTGGTGGCCGAACTGGTGATGCGTGGCATGGACCCGTCAGCCGCGGAGGCTGCCGCGCCACGGCTGCAAGGCCTCTATCGCGAACTGCTTGCAGGCGGTCGCCCCGTGCAGTTCCGCACCTTCCATGCGTGGTTCGCCGCCTTGCTGCGGAGCGCACCGGTCGCGGTGCTGGAGCGGCTTCGATTGCCGGCCAATTACCAGTTGCTCGAAGACGATGCCGAGGCGCGGGTGCGCGTGTGGCGGCCGTTCTATTCGGCCGTCACCGAAGACGGGGCCGCATCGGCCGACTACCACGCGCTGGTCGCAACCCATGGCCGATCGCAAATCGCCAAGGCGCTGGACGATGCGCTGACGCGCCGCGTCGAGTTCGCGCTCGCGGATGCGCACGACGCGGTCGACGAGGCGGTGACGCCGATGGGCGAGATGTACCCCGCCTTCGCGCGCGCCGAATCGCCGGAAGACATCCTCCTTCATGACCCTGCATGGCGCAGCACGATGCTGGCTGCGGCCCGTGCGCTGGGTCGTGCGAGCGCCCCGACCTTTTCGCGCCGGGGCGTCGAACTTGAACAGGCCGTAACCGAAGGCCAGGCCGCCGGCGTACTCGACGCGCTGCTGACCCAGAAGGGTGAGCCGCGCAAGTTCAGCGAAAAGCTGGCCGGACTCGAGGATGTGCGGGCTGCGCAGGAACGTGCGCTGCAATACTGCGCTGCGCAGGCGCAGCACGAAGCCTGGCTCTACCAGCAACGCATGGCGCGGCTGACGCGCTTGCTGAATGTCTGCTTCATGGAGGTCAAGGCCACCAACGGCTGGGTCGACATGAACGACGTCGAGCAGGCCGCGCACCTGCTTCTGGGCAACGCGGAGCTTTGGGGTTGGGTGCAGGAGCGGCTCGACGCGCAGGTGCGCCATCTGCTGGTCGACGAGTTTCAGGACACCAACCCGCTGCAATGGCAGGCGCTCAATGGTTGGCTCGGCAGCTACGCGGGAGCGGGTGGTCGGCGTCCGGGCGTATTCATCGTGGGCGACCCGAAGCAGAGCATCTACCGGTTCCGGCGTGCGGAGCCCCAGGTGTTCATCGCGGCGAAGCAATTCGTCCAGCAGGGCCTCAACGGTGATCTGCTGAATTGCGACCACACGCACCGGAATGCGCAGGCGGTGGTCGGGCTGGTCAATGCGGCAATGCAGGATGCCCAGCAGGCCGGCGAATTCAGCGGCTTCCGCAACCATACGACCGAGTCGCGCGTGCCGGGACAGATCCGCAAGCTGCCGCTGATATCTCGCGATTCGATAGGGCCTGCGGAAGCGACCGGAGAACTGGTCGCCGACGCTGATGGTGCACTGCCATGGCGCGACAGCCTCACCACGCCGCGCGTGCTGCCGGAAGAGCGCCTGCTGCAGAAGGAATGCGAGCAGGCGGCACGCTGGATTGCCGAGCGCATCGCGGGCGGCCTGGCGCCCAGCCAGATCATGGTGCTGGCACGCCGGCGCAGCCGACTGGCTGTCCTGCAGGATGAACTGCGCAAGCTGCACATCGCGGTCCAGCAGCCCGAGAAGAACGACCTGAACGACGCCCCCGAGGTACAGGACGTGGTCGCGCTGATCGATGCGCTGGTCTCTCCGGACCACGACCTGTCGCTCGCGCGAGCGCTGAAATCGCCTCTGTGGGGCGCCGACGACGATGCCCTGGTGCAGCTCGCGCTGCGTCAGCGAGCGGGCCGTGCGAGCTGGTTCGACCTGCTCCAGGCGCCGGACTGGCCGGAGCCGCTTGCCGGCATTGGCCCGCGTCTGCGCAAGTGGCAGCAATGGCTCGCCGCGTTGCCGCCGCACGATGCGTTGAGCGCAATCTTCCACGACGGGGACGCGCTCGCGAAATTCGCTGCCGCCGCGCCCGCCGCGCTGCGCAAGAGCGTGCTGGCCAACCTGCGCGGGCTGCTGGCGGCATCGCTCGAACTCGATGGTGCGCGCTTCGCAACGGCCTATGGCTTCGTGCGTGCGGTCCGCGCCGGCGGTGTTCGCGCACCTTCGGTCGCGGTGGCCGACGCCGTGCAACTGCTGACGGTCCACGGCGCCAAGGGCCTCGAAGCCGAACTCGTGCTGCTGCTCGACACCGATGCATCGGCTCAGCGTGCCCAGACCATGGGCGTGCTCGTGAAATGGCCTGGCCATTCCGCCGCGCCCGAGCGCTTCGTGTTCATGGCGAGCGAAAAGAATCCGCCGGCTTGCACCGTCGATGACCTTGCGCAGGAGCAGGCGGCAAGACACCGCGAAGAAATCAACGCGCTTTATGTAGCGACGACGCGCGCCCGGGGCGAACTGGTTGTCTCCGCTGTGGCCGCCGCACGGCCCAACGCCCAGAGCTGGTGGGCGCGGTTGGAGGCGCGCTGCACGCTGGTCGGCGATGTGAGCGACACCGCCCGTGTGGCTTCCGCCCACGTCCCTGCCACATTCCAGATGCTGCGCTTGCCAGAACCGATGGTGGCTTCAAAGACGCGAACTGTCGTTCTCGCTGCACCCGATATCGACGCGCGGGCGTCGGCGATGGGGCAGGCCATGCACCGGCTGCTCGAATGGGCGCAGCCCGGCGCCGCATTGCCGGTCGAGCATCTTCGTGCCGCGGCGCGCGAGTTCTCGCTCGACCTGCAGGCCGCGCGTGCCGCGGCGGCTCTGGCGCAGCGGATTCGCTCCGGCAAGGGCGCATGGGCTTGGGACAGCGATTCGCTCGACTGGCACGGCAACGAGGTCACGCTGGTCCACGAAGGGCAGACGCTGCGGATCGATCGCCTGGTCCGCCATCGCGAGAGCGGTGCGTGGTGGGTGCTCGACTACAAGTCCGCCGCCCGACCCGAACGTGACGCGAGCCTGATCGCACAACTCAACCGCTACCGCGATGCGGTGCAACAAGCTTATCCCGGTGAGACGGTGCGCGCCGCGTTCCTGACCGGGCAGGGCGAACTGGTCACACTCGAATGAAACAAGATCAACGTGTCGCCGTCGTCGGCGGCGGTCCGGCCGGATTGATGGCGGCCGAGGTCCTCAGTGCGCAGGGCGTGCAGGTACATCTGTACGACGCGATGCCTTCCGTCGGACGCAAGTTCCTGCTCGCGGGGCGCGGCGGCCTGAACCTCACGCATTCGGAGCCCTTCGACGTCTTCGCAGGCCGCTTCGGCGAGCGCCGCGGGCAGATCGAACCGCTGCTTCGCCGCTTCGGGCCCGACACACTGTGCAAGTGGGCGCACGGCCTGGGCATCGAGACCTTCGTCGGCACCTCCGGACGCGTATTTCCCAAGGACATGAAGGCAGCGCCGCTATTGCGCGCGTGGCTGCATCGCTTGCGGCAGGCCGGTGTGCAATTCCACATGCGGCACCGGTGGCTCGGCTGGCCCGATGTCGCGGCGCCTGCAACCGCGCTGCGTTTCGCGACCGCTGCCGGTGAGGTCGTGGCGCCTTTCGATGCTGTGGTCTTCGCGCTCGGGGGGGCGAGTTGGGCGCGGCTTGGCTCCGATGGAGCGTGGGTGCCGTGGGTGTCGGAGCGCGGCGTGCAAGTCGCGCCGCTCGCGCCGGCCAACAGCGGCTTCGACCTGCAGTGGACGCCCTTCTTTGCCGAGCGCTTCGCGGGCATGCCCTTCAAGTCGGTCGCGATCTCTTTCACGGATGCCGTAGGCCATCGCTTCGCGCGCAAGGGCGAGTTCGTTGCCACTGCGACGGGTGTCGAAGGCAGTCTGATCTACGCGGTCTCTGCGTTGCTGCGTGATGAAACTGCCGCCAATGGAAGCGCCACCTTGCTGCTCGACCTGCTACCCGATCGCAGCCCAGAGCAGGTACGCGCCGCTGTGCTGCATCCACGCGGCTCGCGTTCCGTCGCCAGTCATCTGAAGAGTCGGCTCGGGCTGGAAGGCATCAAGACCGCCGTGCTGCACGAAGTGCTCTCACGCGACGAAATGCACGTGCCCGAGAAGCTGGCCGAAACCATCAAGGCCGTGCCGCTTCGGCTTCTCGCGCCGAGGCCCCTCGACGAGGCGATCAGTACCGCGGGCGGCGTTCGCTTCGATGCGCTGGACGACCACCTGATGAGCACCGCGCTGCCCGGCGTTTTCTTCGCAGGCGAGATGCTGGATTGGGAAGCGCCCACCGGCGGTTACCTCCTGACGGCGTCCATGGCCTCTGGTGCCGCTGCTGCACGGGGCGTGCTCATGCGATGGGGGAAGCAGGGCGGTTGACGATCGCGAGCCGAGTGGGGCCTCAGCGCCGCACTTGCCAGTGCCGTGCGGTCGTGGCGACGACGCGCGCCGCATGGCCCCTGAGATCCTCGCTTCCGCCTCTTTCCTGCGGGACGGGGAACGGCCAGGTTGAACGCCTGACGATCTGCGGGCGGGGTGTGAACGGAAGCACCCGCGCAGCGGCCATTGGGGGGATGAAAGGGGTCATGTGTCGCCTCGATGTTGTTCTTGGGGACGACGAATTCTACTTGAATCACTGTATTTAAATACAGTATTTTGGCCCGCTCGACAGCCCGGCTGGAATGCGCGAGCGATGAGAACTGGTCGGGGCGCCTGGCCCCGCGGGATGCGCGTGAGCTATCGAAAACTCACGGCTTCTGGATTGTGGGGTTGACGAGCCTTACCCCCGGCACTGACTACGCAGTTAGGGCTGCTTGGTTCCCCACCTGACCCGGTTGGCCACTTCACCATGCGGGGAGGCCCGTCAACTGACGATTGTAGGCGACTCCAGGCGACCCCTCGCTTCACCAAGCCATCAGCGAGGTTTCAAGTGCCGCATCGGCGTAGTACAGACGCACGCCAACCTGATAGTGCCGCCCCTTCTGCAGCCGCATGCTGACCTTGGCGTTGAGGTCGGTGCCGCTGTCGTCGGCACCCGCGATCTGCACGTTGCCCGAAGGCGTGACCTCGAACAGCACCATCACCGTGTCGGAGGTTCCGAAGGTCCCGATGTTGTAAGTACGGGTGCGCGTCGGCAAGAAGTCGAAGGTGCGGGTTTCGCCCGCCTTGAGCTTGAGCAGTTGCGAGAGCCCGACCTTCAGCGTGGAGGTGCTGGGCGCCCGCACACCGGGATAGGACTCGACGACCCAGGCCTTGTCGGCATAGGAGAGTCCCCCCTTGGGCGTGAGCCCGGCCGTGTACTTCGCCGGGGCTTCGATGAGCCCGGCGTCGAACTGGTATTCCATGACCGAATCCGGATCCCACGTTGTGCCTTTGATCTGCGAGGTCGGAATTTTGCGCAGGATGTTCCATTCGATCTGCGACGGGTCCCAGTTGTTGGGCGGGCCCGAGAAATAGGCGATCACGGCACTCCGATTCCAGGTGATGCCGGCATTCGGGTTCTGGTGCTCGTGTTCGAGTGCGATGGTGTGGCCGATCTCGTGCAAAGCCGTGTCGTGTCCGTAGTCGGTCGTCAGCGGCCAGCCGAAATTCATCGTGCGTTCCTGCGGCGATCGGGTGCCGAGTACGTCGCGTCCCACATAGGACCACGAGCCGTCCTGCTGGTCGAAGCCGATTCGCACGATGGCGTCTTCGGGCGCATCCACCTTGCGGAAGCTGATGCCGATACCCAGCTTGGCCCAGGCCTCGAACGAACTGTTGACGACGGCGATGTCGGCCGTGCTGCCTTGCCATGCCGCGGGCACGGCATCGCCACGCTTGAAGCAGTAGTAGGTGAGTTGCGTGCCGTTCACCCATTTCTTGCTAGCGGACATGATGGCACTGGCGCGGCCTGGCGCCACGCTGGGGTCGAACTTGCGCACCGGCTGCACGGGCTGCACGCAATAGCGGCGTGCGCCTGGATTGCCGGCCTGCCTGGAATTCCTGGCCGCGGCGGTGCCGGCGGCCTTTTTGCGTGGCGCGGTGGGCATATCGGTCTCCTCGATGGTGTTTTCATGCTAGGCGCGGGGTGCGCGAATTCCATCTGCAAGATGGCCTAGGCTGGCGCGGGAGGCGGGTCCGGCACCCCCCCTAAAATGCGCTGATGGCCTATCTCGTGCTCGCTCGCAAACACCGTCCCAAAACCTTCAGCGAGATGGTGGGCCAGGAGCATGTCGTCCAGGCGCTCGAAAACGCGCTCACGTCGCAACGGCTGCACCACGCCTATCTTTTCACCGGGACACGCGGCGTCGGCAAGACCACGGTGTCGCGCATCCTCGCGAAGTCGCTCAACTGCCAGGGGCCCGATGGGCAGGGTGGAATCACTGCCACGCCGTGCGGCATATGCCAGGCGTGCAGGGACATCGATGCGGGCCGTTTCGTCGACTACACCGAGTTGGACGCGGCATCGAACCGCGGCGTCGACGAGGTGCAGGCGCTGCTGGAACAGGCGGTTTACAAGCCGGTGCAGGGCCGCTTCAAGGTCTTCATGATCGATGAAGTGCACATGCTCACAGGCCACGCATTCAACGCCATGCTGAAGACTCTGGAAGAGCCGCCCGAATACCTCAAGTTCGTGCTGGCCACGACCGATCCGCAGAAGGTGCCGGTCACCGTGCTCTCGCGCTGTCTGCAGTTCAACCTGCGGCCCATGGCGCCCGAAACCGTCCTCGAACACCTCACGCGCGTCCTGCAGACTGAAACCGTGCCGGCCGAGCCGCTCGCGCTGCGCCTGATCGCACGCGCCGCGCGCGGCTCGATGCGCGATGCGCTGTCGTTGACCGACCAGGCGATCGCCTTCGGCAACGGCGAACTGCTGGAGAGCGGCGTGCGGCAAATGCTGGGCAGCGTCGATCGCGGACACGTCTATCGCCTCATCGAGGCGCTGGCGCAGGGCGACGGCAAGACGGTGGTCGACACCTCCGAGGGGCTGCGCCGGGATGGTTTGTCGGCCGCGTCCACCCTTGAGGAAATGACCACTGTGCTGCAAGGCATGGCGGTGTTGCAGGCCGTGCCTTCGCGCGCGGAAGCGGTCAGCAATGCGGATCCCGACACAGCTGAAACGGCGCGGCTCGCTGCATCGATGCCCGCGGACGAGACGCAGTTGCTCTACAGCCTCTGCCTCCACGGCCGCGGCGAACTGGGGCTCGCGCCCGACGAATACGCGGCGCTCACGATGGTGCTGCTGCGCCTGCTGGCGTTCAAGCCCTCCGGCGCGGCCGGCGCGGAAAAAAAAACTCTGAATGAAGCTCGGCGGCCCGTGGTGGAATCGCCGAGCGCCGTGCCTGCGGAGCTGGTGCGGCCGTCAGCCGCGCCAACCGATTCGATGGTGCCGGTCGTCGCGTCGACCGCACCACCGGGGCATCGTTTGCCGGTCGTGGATGCGCCTTCGCTGGCAGCCTCGGCACCGCCGAGGCGCGCGCCTGCCGCCGAAGCCACACCCGTCGCCACGAAAGTGGTCGCCATGCAGGTCCGCGTGCAACCGCCGCCTGGCGCGCGAGAAGGTGAATCCGTTGCCATCTCTGCGCCGATCCAGCCGAGCGAGGAGGGCGACTTCTGGCACGCAACGGTCACGCAATTGGTCGCGGCCGAGTCCATTGCGGCGTTGTCGCGCGAACTCGCACTTCAATCCCAATTGGTGGCGCGCGACGTCGATCAGTGGCTGCTGCGCGTCGAGCGCGAATCGCTCAACCAGACGGGCAGTCGGGAGAAGCTGCAGGCTGCGCTCGCGACCCTCGGCCATGGCGTGAAAATCGCCATCGAGATTGGTGCTGTCGTCGACAGCCCGGCGCGCCGCAACAAGCACGCTGCGGACGAGCGTCAGCGCGTGGCCGAGGAGGCGATTCGCAACGATCCCGAAGTGCAGTCGATGATGCGTGACTGGGACGCGCGAATCGTTCCGGGTACGCTTCGCCCGGCCTAGTTTCATTCATTCATTCATTCTCATCAACGATCGACAGGACCAACGATGTTCAACAAAGGACAACTGGCCGGCCTCATGAAGCAGGCGCAGGCAATGCAGGACAACCTCAAGAAGGCGCAGGAAGAACTCGCCACCATCGAGGTCGAAGGCGAATCGGGCGCCGGACTCGTGAAGGTCGTGATGACGTGCAAGCACGACGTCAAGCGCATCACGATTGACCCCAGCCTGCTGGCCGACGACAAGGACATGCTCGAGGACCTGGTGGCCGCTGCTTTCAACGCTGCGGTGCGCAAGGCCGAGGAAACCAGCGAGCAGAAGATGGGCAAGCTGACCGCGGGCATGCCCGGGCTGCCCCCCGGCATGAAGCTGCCGTTCTGATGCGCCGTCTGGCCTGAATGGCTGATTCCAGCTCGCTCGATGCGCTGGTCGAAGCACTGCGGCGCCTGCCCGGCGTCGGTGCGAAATCGGCCTCGCGCATGGCCTTCCATCTGCTGCAACACGATCGCGCCGGCACGCAGATGCTGGCGCGCGCGTTGGAGCAGGCTGCGAACAATGTGCGGCATTGCGAGCGTTGCAACACCTTCACCGAGGCGCCGATCTGCAGCGTGTGCCAGGACGCGCGACGCGACGGCAGCAAGCTCTGCGTGGTCGAGACGCCGGCCGACCAGGCGGCGCTCGAACGCACCGGTGCGTTTCGCGGCTACTACTTCGTGCTCATGGGGAAGCTCAGTCCGCTCGACGGCATCGGGCCGAAGGACATCGGCCTCGCGAAGCTGTTCGAGCGCGCGCTGGACGGTACCGTCAGTGAAGTCATCCTCGCCACCAATTTCACTGCCGAGGGCGAAGCCACGGCCCATGTGATCGGCGAGGCGCTCAGGCAGCGCGGCCTGACTGTGACGCGGCTGGCGCGTGGCGTTCCGGCCGGCAGTGAACTCGAATATGTCGATCTCGGCACCATCGCGCACGCGCTGGTCGATCGGCGCTGATGAGCAACCCGGGCGAGGAGACGTCATGCATCTGCCACCCCTGACATGGGCCTACTGGTGCGTGCTGATCGCGGTATCGCTGCCCTACGTGTCGTCGTACATCGCGAAGGCCGGCGCCTTCAGCCTGAGCGACAACGAGAGGCCGCGCGAGTGGGGTGGGCGCCAGTCCGGCTGGCGCGCGCGGGCCTATGCTTCGCAGGCCAACGGCTTCGAGGGCCTGCCTTTCTTCATCGGGGCGGTCATCATTGCGCATCAACTCGGTGCGGCGCAGGAAGACATAGATCTGCTGGCGGCAGCCTACGTGGCGCTGCGCATTCTCTATATCGCGTTCTATATCGCAGGCGTTAGCGCTGCGCGAAGTGCAGTCTGGGCACTCGCGTTCCTCGTCAATATCGCGCTGCTGTTCGCAGGGCGATAGCAGTCTTCATGTTTACGTAAAAACCCGCACGGGATGTTCCCGATGCAGGCGCAGAAGTGCGCCCCTAAGCTCGATTCGAATTATTCGAACAAAGGGCCTGCGGGCGTTACTCATGCTCAATCGCCGTACCTTCACCGTTGCCGCTGCGCTGGGAGCCGCCGCCATCGGGGCGCCTCTGGTCTATGGGCAGCCGAAGCTGGAAAAGTCCAAGGTATCGATTGCAGTTGGCGGCAAGGCGGCGTTCTATTACCTGCCGCTCACCATCTCCGAGCAACTCGGCTACTTCAAGGACGAGGGACTTGATGTCGAGATCTCCGACTTCGCTGGTGGCGCACGCGCACTGCAGGCGGTCGTGGGCGGTTCTGCAGACGTCTGCTCGGGTGCTTTCGAACACACCATCAATCTGCAGGCGAAGAACCAGTACTTCCAGGCCTTCGTGCTCCAGGGCCGGGCACCGCAGATCGCGATCGGCGTCTCGACGAAGAACATGCCGGGCTACATGAACATCGCCGATCTCAAGGGCAAGAAGATCGGCGTGTCGGCGCCTGGCTCATCCACCAACATGGTCGCCAATCTCGTGCTCTCGCGCGGCGGTCTGAAGGCCAGCGATGTGAGCTACATCGGCGTGGGCGTTGCCGCCGGCGCGTTGACGGCGCTGCGCTCGGGGCAGATCGACGCGATCAGCAACACCGACCCGGTGATGACGATGCTCGAGCAGAAGGGCGACGTGAAGATCATCAGCGACACCCGCACGCTCAAGGGCACGCAGGAGGTATTTGGCGGACTCATGCCAGCTGCCTGTCTCTATGCGTCCTCGGAATTCATCCAGAAGCATCCGAACACGTGCCAGGCCATGGCCAATGCCATCGTGCACGGCCTCAAGTGGCTGCAGACGGCGGGGCCGGGCGACATCATCAAGACGGTGCCGGAAACCTACCTGCTGGGAGACCGTGCGCTGTACCTCGCTTCCTTCGACAAGGTGCGCGAAGCGATCGCGACCGACGGGCTGGTGCCGGCCGAGGGGCCGAAGACCGCGCTCACCGCGATCGCGAGCTTCGATCCCACGGTCAAGCCCGAAAAGATCGACCTGTCGAAGCTCTACACCAACGATTTTGCGCGCCGCGCCAAGGACAGGTTCAAAGCCTGACCTCGACGTCCCGCAACCCGGCTCCGGCCGGGTTTTTTCTTGCAACGCCATGGCCGACTACGCGCTCGAACTTCTCGACATCAGCTGCACCTTCCGCTCGAAGGACGATCACAGCCAGCGCTTCACCGCCGTCTCCGGCACCACGCTGCGCATCCGCGATGGCGAGTTCGTATCGGTGGTCGGGCCCACGGGCTGCGGCAAATCGACGCTGCTCAATGTGGGCGCTGGGCTGCTGGAGCCGTCGTCAGGGGAGATCAAGGTATTCGGGCAATCGCTCGTCGGCATCAACACGCGCGCCGGCTACATGTTCCAGACGGAAGCCCTGATGCCATGGCGCAGCGCGCTGGACAACGTGATGGTGGGCCTGCAGTACCGCGGCGTTCCCGATGCGCAGGCGCGCGCGCAGGCGGAAGAATGGCTTGCCCGGGTCGGGCTTCGCGGCTTCGGCGACCGTTATCCGCACCAGCTCTCCGGCGGCATGCGCAAGCGAACGGCGCTCGCGCAGGTGCTGGCCCTGGACCCGGACATCATCCTCATGGACGAGCCCTTCAGCGCCCTGGACATCCAGACGCGGCAGTTGATGGAGAACGAGGTGCTGGATCTGTGGGCCGCGAAGAAGAAGGCGGTGCTTTTCATCACGCACGATCTCGATGAGGCCATCGCCATGAGCGACCGCGTCGTGGTCCTCTCTGCCGGCCCGGCGACCCGTCCGATCGGCGAGTTCGCCATCGACCTCGCACGGCCGCGCGACGTGGCCGAGGTCCGCACGCACCCGCGCTTTGTCGAACTGCATACGCAGATATGGAACGTGCTGCGTGACGAAGTATTGAAAGGCTACGCGCAGCAACTCAGGAAGGCGGCGTGAAATGAGCTTTCGGCCGAGCGAAAGCAATGCGCGCTTCTGGCAGATCACGGTCCTCATCGCGCTGCTGGTGGCTTGGCACGTGGCGTCTCGCAATCAGCAGTTCGCGTTCTTTCTGGGCGAGCCGATCCAGGTCGCCGGGCGCATCTGGAGCTGGTTCATGCCGGTCGCCATCCCGCCGAATCCGTTGTTTCCCGATGGCCTGCCTGGCAATGCCGACATCTACCGCCACCTCGGAACGACGCTGCTCGAAACCGTGCTGGCTTTCGTGATCGGTACGTTGCTGGGACTCGCCTGCGGCCTCTGGCTCGCATTGGCGCCGACAGCGAGCCTGGTCTTCGATCCCTATATCAAGGCCGCAAATTCGATGCCCCGAGTGATCCTGGCGCCGATCTTCGCGCTGTGGTTCGGCCTGGGCATTTGGAGCAAGGTTGCGCTCGCAGTCACCCTGGTGTTCTTCATCGTCTTCTTCAACGTGTACCAGGGCGTGCGAGAGGTGAGTCCGGTGGTGTTGGCCAATGCACGCATGCTCGGCGCGAACCAGCGGCAGTTGTTGCGCACGGTGTACCTGCCGAGCGCGACCAGTTGGGTGTTCTCGAGCCTGCACACCTCGGTCGGTCTGGCCTTCGTAGGCGCAGTGGTGGGCGAGTACCTGGGGTCGGCGCGCGGGGTCGGCTACCTGATCCTGCAGGCGGAGGGCACCTTCGACGTCAACACCGTGTTCGCGGGCATCGTGGTGCTGACGGCGTTTGCGCTCGTACTCGACGGCATCGTCGGAGTCCTCGAAAAGCGCCTCATGAAGTGGCAGCCGCGCAGTGGAGAAACCGAGAAGCTCTGAGGCCGGCCCCGACGCCGGCCGCCGGCCTTGCTTCAGCGCTTCTTCTTCGACGGCGTGCCGCCGCGCTGTTCGCGCGCGACCTGGGTGGACGAGCTCTTGGAGACCTTGGTGGGCGTGCTCTTCGATACGACGCTCGTGCTCTTGAGAACTGGCGCCCCACGCGCGTGCGTCGCGCCCGTCCCGACGCTCACCGAGCGCGCGGCCCTGACCGGGAGGTACACCACTACGTTGAAGCCCTTCTGGAAGGAATGGGTCTGCTTGACATCATTCCACTCGGCGACGCTCGCCGGACTCAGCTTGTAGCGGCGGGCGATGCTCGCGACGCTGTCCGTTCGGCCGGCCTTCACCACCGTGCGGCGTGTGACGATCTCGGGCTGGAAGCTCAGCTGACCGGTGTCCGCGACCACCGCCGCGACGTCTTCCTGCACGCGTGCGCTGCGCGGCACGATGAGCGTCGAGCCCGCCTTGATGAGCATCCGGGGTGGCACGCTGTTGATCGCACGAAGGTCGACTTCGCTCATGCCGGAGCGCTGGGCTGCATCGGCAACGGTCATGGTCGTGGGCACGGTCCAGGCGGTCCAGCTCGCGTATTGGCCTTGCGAATAGGCTTCGAAGTTGCGCTGGAAGACGGCGGCGTTGTCCCACGGCAGCAGGATTTCCGGCGTGCCTGCGGCGAGCAACACCGGCTTGTGCGCCGAGGGGTTGAGTGCGCGGAAGTCCTCGATCTTCACGTCCGCCAGCTTGGCCGCCAGTGTCACATCGAGGTCGCGCTTGAGCGCGACGGTCTGAAAGTAGGGGTGGTTGGCGATGAGCGGCAGATCGGCGTTGAAGCGCTCCGGATTCGCGACGATGTTCTTGACCGCCTGCAGCTTGGGCACGTACATCCGCGTTTCGGCCGGCATCGAGAGGTCGGTGTAGGTGGCCGGCAGGCCGGCGCGCTGGTTCTTGGCGATGGCGCGGCCTACGTTGCCTTCGCCCCAGTTGTAGGCTGCAAGCGCCAGTTGCCAGTCGCCGAACATGCCGTAGAGCTTCTGCAGGTAGTCGAGTGCAGCGCGCGTGGAGGCGACCACGTCGCGCCGGTCGTCGCGGAAAATATTCTGCTTGAGGTCGAAGTCGGTGCCGGTCGCCGGCATGAATTGCCACATGCCCGCCGCGCGTGCGCTGGACACCGCCTGCGGATTGAAGGCGCTCTCGATGTACGGGAGCAGCGCGATCTCGGTCGGCATGTCGCGACGTTCGAGTTCCTCGACGATGTGGAAGATGTAGCGGCTCGAGCGCTCGGTCATGCGCTGCATGTAGTCGGGCCGGCTCGCATACCACTGCTCCCGGTCACGCACGAGATCACTGTCGAGGTTGGGCATCTTGAAGCCGCGGCGGATGCGGTCCCACATGTCGGTGGGCGGGGCGAGTGTCACGACGGCGCGCGACTTCGTGTCGCCCGAGGTGATGGGCGTCAGCGCACCGCCCGGATACACCGGGGCCGCGCTGCTTGACGCAGCGCTCGACGTGTCCGTGCTGGGCGAGGAACCCGTACCGGTGGCGCAGCCTGCGAGGAAGAGGGAGCCCGCAAGGCAGGCGGCAACGATAAATTTCATCGAAAGTCGTTTTTCCATTGGCGCAGCGCGGCGAACACCTCGGTCTCCGCGGCTTGTACTGACAGGCCGGCGTGAGCGTGGACCGCTCGACTGACAGTGGCTTCGCGGCTGCGAAGAAAGGGATTGATGAGGCGCTCGGTCGATAGCTGCGAAGGCAGCGTCGGTTCGCCGCGCGCGCGCAGTGCTTCGCACCGCGTCATGTACTGAGCGAGATCGGCGTTGCCCGGTTCCACCGCACGCGCGAATCTCAGGTTAGCAAGTGTGTATTCGTGGGTGCAGCATACGCGCGTGTTACCTGGCAGCGCGGCGAGCGCGTCGAGCGAGGCCAGCATTTGCGCGGGCGTGCCTTCGAAAAGGCGGCCGCAGCCGCCCGAGAACAGCGTGTCCCCGCAAAAGACCAGAGGGGCGAGATCGCCCGCTGCCGCATTGTGCGGACCGGCCGGCAGAAAGTACGCGATATGGCCGGCCGTATGGCCGGGCACGTCGATCACATCGAAGCGCAGGCCGAGCACGTCGGCATGGTCGCCGTGCGACAGGCGTGCGTAGGGCTCCGGAATGCGCTCGCGGGCAGGGCCGAAGACCGGCGCGCCGGTGGCTTCGTGCAACGCTGCCACGCCACCCGTGTGATCGGCGTGATGGTGCGTGACTAGAATCGCGGCCAGTTGCAGATTGCCGCGCTCCAGTGCATCAAACACCGGCACGGCATCCCCTGGGTCGACCACGATCGCGTTGCGCCCGTCCTGCAGCATCCAGATGTAGTTGTCGGCAAAGGCAGGCAGCGGAACGAGGGTCATGAGCGGTCAAATTATAGGTTTGCATGATTGGTTCGAGACCCCCCCAGGCCGCTATCTGCTGGACTGGGAGCAGGCGCAATTCGACCAGGCGGTGGCCGACGTGTTCGGGTATCACGCGTTGCAGTTGGGCCTGGCCGAGGTCGAGGGGCTTCGGACCAACCGCATGCCGCATCGCTGGCTGGCCTTGTCCGACCCCGCGATGCCGGGGCGGAGCGCGCTCGTAACCGATTTCTCGGCCTTGCCTTTTCCCGCCAACAGCCTCGACCTGGTCGTGCTGCCGCACACTCTCGAACTCAGCCTCGATCCGCATGCAACGCTGCGCGAGGTCGAGCGGGTGCTGGTGCCTGAAGGCCGCGTCGTCATATCTGGCCTGAATCCCGCGAGCCTTTGGGGCATGCGGCAGCGTCGCGCGCACCTGTACCGGCGGCTTGGATTCGGCGAGCTCTTCCTGCCGGAGGCCGGCGATTTCATCGGCTATCGGCGCATGCGCGACTGGCTGCGGCTGTTGAGCTTCGAGGTCGAATCCGGACGCTTCGGCGTCTACCGGCCGGCGGTGCGCAGCGAGGCATGGCTGGACCGTTGCCGCTGGTTCGACAAGGCCGGCGAGCGCTGGTGGCCCATTTTCGGCGCGGTTTATTTTCTGGTGGCGGTCAAGCGGGTGCGCGGCCTGCGGCTGCTGAGCGCCGATTGGCGCCGAGCCGCCTCGCGTGCCAGCGCCCCCGTCCCGATCGCAGGCAAGATGCACCGCGACACCACTCATCGATAGCAAGAAGGAAACGGTTTTTGAACGAAGTACAGATCTACACCGACGGCGCCTGCAAGGGAAACCCCGGCCCAGGCGGTTGGGGCGCATGGCTCAAGTCGGGCGCCACCGAGAAGGAGCTTTTCGGCGGCGAGCTCAACACCACCAACAACCGCATGGAACTGCAGGCGGTCATCGAAGGGCTGGGCGCGCTCAAGCGCCCGTGCAAGGTCACGCTCTACCTGGACAGCCAGTACGTGCGCATGGGCATCACCGAATGGATCCGCGGCTGGAAGGCCAAAGGCTGGCGCACCTCGACCAAACAGCCGGTCAAGAACGTCGAACTGTGGCAGCAACTCGACAAGTTGGTGGCGGAAGGCGGACACCAGATCGAATGGCGCTGGGTAAAGGGGCACTCGGGCGATCCGGGCAACGAGCGCGCGGATGCGCTGGCCAACAAGGGCGTGGAGAGGGCGTTGGGGCGGATCTGAGGTCGGTCCGCAGGGGCGCACTAGATTCGCTCAGGCGTCTCCACCGATTCGCCCATGCTGGCCCGGAACAGCAAGTCGTCCGTGATCCGAAGGCGCCGGCTCATTTCGCGGCCGATGTTCATTTGGATGAGCGCGAACTGCTCGACGTCGCGCTCGAACAGCCGATAAAGGTTGGCCGACGAGAGTTCGATGGCGCTGCAATCTTCCGCGGCGCGGACCGAGGCGCTGCGCGGGAAAAGATCCAGCAGGGCCATTTCGCCGAAGCAGTCGCCCCGACCGAGCCGCCGCAGGAGCAGGTCGTGGCCTTGCCAGCTCTTGGAGACCGTGACGCGCCCGCTCTCGAGCACGTACATTCCGCTGGCCGGATCGTTCTCGTGGAAGAAGAAACCACCCGCCGGGACTTTGACCACCGGTGCCGGCGCCAGCAAAAACTCGATGGTCTCAGCGCCGATGGCGCCGAAGATGGGCATCTGCTGCATCAACTCGATTCTGGCTGCGAGCATCGCAACTCCTGGGGTCGGGGTCGACGACCTTACACCACACCGTCGAACATCATCACGTCGACGGAATCGCCCGCTGCCACGCTGCCTTGTTCGTGGTGCAGCACGACCAGTCCGTTCGCCTCGACCATGGAACTGAGCACGCCGGAACCCTGATTGCCGGCGATGCGCACCATAGGCAACTGCCCCGGCACGGCCTGCACGCGGCCGCGCTGGTATTCGGTGCGGCCGGGCTTCTTGCGGATCGGATCGACGCTCGTGGCGCGCAGCAACGGTGGCGGCGCGGAGCATGTGGCGTTGCAGCCCATCATCCGCAACAGGGCGGGGCGCACGAAGGCGAGGAAGGTGACCATCACCGCAACCGGGTTGCCTGGAAGGCCGAAAAGCACCGCAGGTCCGCGCACATCCCCTTCCGTCGGAATGAGGCCGACGGCCATGGGGCGACCGGGCCGCATGGCGACCCGCCAGAACGCCATGTCGCCGAGCCGCTGCATGACGGCTCGGGTGTGGTCGGCTTCACCGACGCTGACGCCGCCACTGGTGATGATCGCGTCGGCTTCGCTGGCGGCGCGGCGCAGTGCGGATTCGAGCGTTGCCGGGTCGTCGCGCACCAGTCCGAGGTCGATCACCTCGCAACCCAGCCGCGTGAGCAGCCCGAAGACGGTGTAGCGGTTGCTGTCGTACACCGCGCCTTCGCGCGGCACCTCGCCCAGGCTCAGGATCTCGTCTCCAGTGGAGAAGTACGCGACGCGCAGGCGGCGCATCACCGGCACCATCGGCAGCCCGAGGCTGGCGACCATGCCCAGCGCCGCAGGTGAGATGATTTCGCCCCGCTGCAATGCGGGCCTGCCTTGCATCAGGTCTTCGCCAGCGAGCCGCCGGTTGTCGCCGCGGCGCAGTGCTTTGGCGGGGAAACGCACAGCATCGCCTTCGACCTGGCAGAACTCCTGCGGAATGACCGTGTCGAGACCGGCCGGCATCATCGCGCCGGTCATGATCTTCACGGCGTCTCCGGCAGCCAGCGTGCCGCGCCAGGCAGCGCCGGCGAGGGCCGTGCCGACCACGCGCAGGCTCACCGAGGCGTCATCGGCGGCAGGCGCTGCGTCGAGCAAAGAGCCGTCGAATGCAAATCCATCCATCGCCGAGTTGTCGTGCGGGGGAACGCTCACCGGCGAAATGACGTCCTCCGCCAGCACGCGGCCCAGTGCGTCGCGCAGCGCGATGCGTTCGCTTTCGGTGACGATGGCGGGCTCGGCCAGGCGGGCCAGGAAGGCCTGCACGGCATCGACGCCGAGGGCCTTGGGGTCGTAGCCAGCCAATGCGGCGGCGATGTCGGCAATGCGGCTCATGAGAGGGAAGAAATCAGGGGCGCTGGCCTTCGAGCGCGTGGAGTTCGGCCAGGGTGTTCGCGTTGTAGAACGCATCGGGCGCGTCGCCTGGTCGGTCGAAGGGCACCAGCACCGTTCGGTGTTGCGCGGTCCACTTGTCGATCTTGCGGCCACCGCCCTGGGTGAAGCGCACCAGGCTTTCAAGCAGGGTGGCGCTGAGGAGGCAGAACACGGGTTGGGGACGCAGCACGGTCGCGCCGCCGGGTTCGTCGGCGGTTTCCTGCGCGTTGACCATGGCGATCTCGGCGCCGTCAGCCACAAGGGCATCCGCCAGACGGCCGGCAAGGTCGAACGGGAACAGCGGCGTGTCGCACGGCACAGTCAGCAGATAGGGTGTTTCGCAGCGCTCCAGACCGGTCAGGAAGCCTGCGAGCGGGCCCGCATAGTCCGCCAGGCCATCCGGCCAGACTGGTACGCCGAAAGATTCGTAGGCCGACAGGTTGCGGTTGGCGTTGACCATCATCTCGCCGACCTGCATGCCGAGTCGCAGCACTGCATTCAGGGCGAGCGGTGTTCCATTGAAATTCTGCAGGCCTTTGTCGACGCCGCCCATGCGCGAACCGCGCCCGCCGGCGAGCACGAGCCCGGTGATGTCGCTGGCGGCGATGGCGTGCGACGCGCTCATCCGCCGATGTAGCTCATTTCGACGCGGCGCGGTGCGCCTGCATCGGTATCGGGCTCGCGCAATGCGCGAAGCTCGGAATATCGGTCGGAGCGCCCCTGCCAGACATGGCCGATCTCGGTCGTGATCTGCGCATCGTCGGCACCGCCGCGCAGCAGCGGACGCAGGTCATGGCCCATGCTGGCGAAGAGGCAGAGATAGAGCTTGCCCTCCGTCGACAGGCGCGCCCTGCTGCAGTCGTGGCAGAAGGCCTGGGTCACGCTGCTGATCACCCCGATCTCGCCGCCACCGTCCGCATAGGCCCAGCGCTGCGCCGTTTCGCCGGGCGCGCTGGCCTCGAGCGGCGAGAGCGGGAATTCCCCGGCGATTCGACGAATCACCTCGGCCGACGGCAGCACTTCGTCCATGCGCCAGCCATTGGTCGCGCCGACGTCCATGTATTCGATGAAGCGCAGCACCACGCCCGTGCCGCGAAAGTGCCGCGCCATCGGGAGGATTTCCTGCTCGTTCGTGCCGCGCTTGACGACCATGTTGACCTTGATCGGGCCGAGCCCGGCAGCGTGCGCGGCCTCGATGCCCGCGAGCACTTCGGCCACCGGGAAGTCGACGTCGTTCATGCTGCGGAACACGGTGTCGTCCAGGCCATCGAGGCTGACGGTCACGCGCTGCAGACCGGCGGCCTTGAGTGCAGCGGCCTTGCGTTTGAGAAGTGACCCATTGGTGGTCAGCGTGAGGTCCAGCGGCTGGCCGTCAGGCGTGCGCAGCGCGGCGAGTTGTTCGATCAGGACCTCGAGGTTCTTGCGCAACAGCGGTTCGCCGCCAGTGAGGCGGATCTTGCGCACGCCGTGCGACGCAAAAATGCGCGCAAGGCGCGTGATTTCCTCGAAGCTCAGCAACGCGCTGTGGGGCAGGTACTCGTAGTCCTTGTCGAAGACTTCCTTGGGCATGCAATAGCTGCAGCGGAAGTTGCACCGGTCGGTCACGCTGATGCGCAAGTCGGTCAGCGGGCGGGCCAGCCGGTCGAGCAATGCGCCGGTGGCCGGAACCACGCTTGCAGCCGACGGCGTCGTGCGACGGACGCGGCCGATCTCGGAGACAGGGACGACATGCTTGGTCATGGGGTGGAGCAATTTAACCCATCGCCCGCTCGGACGACCATTCGGAGTTACATGACCACGGCAGCGTCAGCTACACGCAGCGCGCGCCGTCGACCTCGATGCAGACGCCGCTGATGAACGACGCCTCGTCGCTCGCGAGGTAGAGGGCCGCGTTGGCAACGTCGAGCGCGGTCGAGAAACGGCCCAACGGAATGGTGGCGCGGAACTTGGCCTTGCGTTCCTCGGTGACCGGCCCGCCGGCAAATTCGGCAGCGAGCCCGGTGTCGGGGTTGAAGACCGGGTTGATGCAGTTCACGCGAATGTTGTCTGGCCCGAGTTCGGCGGCGAGCGACTTGCTGGTGGTGATCACCGCGCCCTTCGAGCCGTTGTACCAGGTGAGCCCAGGGCGCGGACGCACGCCGGCGGTCGATGCGATGTTGATGAACGATCCGCCGCCATTGGCGCGGAATGCCGGCACGGCATGGATGGTCGACAGGTAGATGCTCTTCACGTTGACCGAATAGCAGCGATCGAATTCGTCCTCGCTCACTTCGAGCGCCGGCCGGTTGCGGTGCGTCCAGCCGGCGTTGTTGACCATCACGTCGAGCTTGCCGTGGCGCTCGATCGCGGCATCGACCAGTGCCTTGACCTCGGCCGACTTCGTGACGTCCGCTGCGAAGAAAGAGGCACGGCCGCCGGCGCGCAGGATCGCCTCGACCACCTGTTCGCCGAGCGCCGTGTTGATGTCGTTCACGACCACTTGCGCGCCCTCGGCCGCCAGGCGCTTCGCGATGCCTTCGCCGATGCCGCCGCCGGCACCGGTCACGATGATGGATTTGTCCTTGACTCGCATTGGTTCTGTCTCCGTTTGAATTTGATGTGTCTGGTCAGCCGTGCTTGATGGCGACCGTCTTGAGTGTGGTGAACCCGTAGAGCGCCTCGAAGCCCTTTTCGCGGCCATAGCCCGAGGACTTGACGCCGCCGAAGGGCAGTTCGACGCCGCCGCCCGCGCCGTAGTTGTTGATGAACACCTGGCCACTCTTCACGCGCTTGGCCATGCGGAACTGGCGCGCGCCGTCGTTCGTCCAAATGCCGGCGACGAGGCCGAATTGCGTGGCGTTGGCGAGCTCTACCGCCTCGTCCTCGTCGCAGAACGACATCGCGGCCAGGACGGGGCCAAACACTTCTTCCTGTGCAAGGCGGTGGTCCACCGGCACGTCGCGCAGCAGCGTGGGCGCCTGGTAGAAGCCGGTTTCGGGCGCTTCGTCGACCACCACGCCGGTCGCCACCATCGGGATGCCGGCGACCTGGGCGTCGGACAGGAAGTCCCACACGCGCTGCTGCTGCGTCTGGCGGATGAGCGGACCGACGTCCAGGTCCATCGCCGCGGGGCCGACACGCAGCGCCTCGAAGGCATGGCCGAGGCGTTCGAGCAGCGGCTCGTAGATGCTCTGCTCGATCAGCACGCGCGAGCCGGCGGAGCAGGTCTGTCCGGCGTTCTGCACGATCGCGTTGATCAGCACGGGGATGGCGGCACCGAGGTCGGCATCCGCAAAGACGATTTGCGGGCTCTTGCCGCCAAGCTCGAGCGTGACGGGGCAATGTCGCTCGGCCGCGACCTGCTGGATCAGCGTGCCGACCTTGGGACTGCCGGTGAAGCTGATGTGGTCGATGCCCTCGTGCCGGGCGAGTGAGTCGCCGACTTCATGGCCGTAGCCGGTCACGATGTTGAGCGCGCCGGGCGGAAAGCCGACCTCTGCCGCCAATTGCGCCACGCGGATCAGCGAGAGGCAGGCGTCTTCCGATGGCTTGACCACGCACACGTTGCCAGCAGCCAGCGCGCCGCCCACGCTGCGCCCGAAGATCTGCATCGGGTAGTTCCACGGAATGATGTGGCCGGTGACGCCGTGCGGCTCGCGCCAGGTGAAGACGCTGTAGCCGTCCTGGTAGGGAATGGTCTCGCCATGCAGCTTGTCGCAGGCCCCGGCATAGAACTCGAAGTACCGCACCAGTGCCAGCGCATCGGCACGGGCCTGCTTGACGGGCTTGCCGCAGTCGCGCTGCTCGATGAGGGCGAGTTCGTCGGTGTGCTCGGCGATCTTCTGCGAAAGCCGGTACAGCAGCCGGCCGCGGTCGGCCGCGCTGACCTTGTGCCAGGTCGTCTCGAAGCAGTGGCGCGCGGCGCGCACGGCGGCATCGATGTCGGCGGCATTGCTGCGTTGCAGCTCGTCGAAGGTCTGACCGTCGGATGGGTCGATCACCGGCAGCGTGCGGCCGGACGAGGAGGCAACGCTTTCGTTGCCGATGTAGTTGAGTTGCATGGGGGAAATCTTAGCGACCTCCCGCCACGTTGCCGGGACGATCGGGGCTTAACGCGTCGCGGTTGTCTTCGACAAGGCGCGGATCGCGTTCAGCATGCGCTCCACGTGCTTGTCCGGGTTCAGGTTCTGATAGAAGTACGCGACGTTGCCATTGGGCGCGATCACGTAAGAGAGCCGGTTGGCGAAATCGGGCCGCGTCTGCATCACCGCATCGAAGCCCTGTATGACCGTCTTGGACTGGTCGGACGCCACGGGGAAGCGGCTTTGGCACGCCTTGACCGAGAACTTGGCGAGCGTGTCGATGTCGTCTGCGGAAACGCCGATGACCGTGGCGCCCAGTGCGGTGAACTGGTCGATCGCCTCCGCGAAGGCGTGCGCCTCGATGGAGCAGTCATTGGAATCCGCCGCGGGAAAAAAGTACACGACCACTGGACCCTTGGCGAGTGCGTCGGCGAGCGAATAGCGGAAGGTCTTGCCGCCGAGCGCTGCCGTGGCCGTGAACTTCGGCACCGGGTCGCCGATGTCGAGCGCGGCGAGGGCGGGTGTCGCCATGGCCGCTGCCCATGCAAGCAAGGTCGCGCGCGCGAAGATCGATAGCATCATGATGTAACCCCGGGTGACGGCGATTCGAATTCTAGGACTGGAGGTCGCACCGGGCGCGGGCCAAACCAAATCGTCGTCGTGCGCGTATATCAATCTGATCAACGAGGGGAACACCAGATGAAACCAGTCGCGACCCGTCTGGTGCGATGGGTGCTGATGCTTGCCGCGATCGCGTTGCTGGGCGCCTGCGGTTCGCTTCCGGTGGCGCCCGAGCGGCCGGTCGAAGTCGCGACACGGCCCGACGCGGCGACCCGGCTGGCGAAGATCGTGGCCGACTCAACGCCGCCGGGTGAGCATTCCGGCTTTCGCCTGATGCCGCTGGGCGTGTATTCGCTCGATGCACGCATCCAGTTGGCGAAGCGAGCGCAGGTATCGCTGGTCGTCCAGTACTACCAGCTCGAGAACGATGCCACCGGAAGGCTGCTGATGCGCGCACTGCGCGAGGCTGCGGCGCGCGGTGTGAGGGTGCGTCTGCTGGTGGACGACCTCTATACCGCCAAGAGCCAGCAGCCGCTGCTCGCTCTCGCGCAGACGCCGAATGTGGAGGTTCGGCTCTTCAACCCCTTCTGTTGTGGGCGTGATGGCTTCGTGTCGCGCTTCGCTGCGTCGCCGCATGAGATCGCACGGCTCAACCACCGCATGCACAACAAGCTTTTCATCGCTGACGGCGCGATGGCAGTGGTGGGCGGCCGCAACATTGCGGACGAGTATTTCGTGCTCAGCGAGGCGCAGAACTTCATCGACATGGATGCGCTGGTGGTCGGCAAGGTGGTGAGAGAGCTCGAACTGATCTTCGACGCCTACTGGAACGCCGAGCAGGTGTGGCCGATCCAGGAGATCGTGAGAGGCGAGGGCGGTCGAAAGCCCGGGCCGGAAGACTTCGACAACTGGATCGGGATGAGTTCGATGCCACCGAAGATCGAGCTGCCGCCCTCCGACATCCTCGGCTATGGTCCGATCAGCGAAGAGCTGGACGCCGGGCGCATGGGGCTGCTGTGGGGCGAGGCGCATGCCGTCGCTGATCCGCCGAGCAAGCCCAAGTACATGACTGCGGACGAGGCGCTGTCCACCAGCGTCACCATGAAAGTCTGGGAGCTGCTGCTCGACGCAAAAAAAGAGGTGGACCTGACTTCGCCCTACCTGGTGCCGGGCGAGAAGGGGATGGCCGCCTTCGACGATCTTTCCCGGCGCAAGGTGAAGCTGACGCTGCTCACCAATTCGCTGGCCGCCAACGACGAGCCGCTGGTGCATACCGGCTACGTACGCTATCGCCAGCGGTTGCTCCTCAGCGGCGCGGACCTCTACGAATTGAGCCCAGCGCGGACCACGGCCAACGAGCGTTTCGGCTCCTTTGGCACCTCGCTCGGCCGCCTGCATGCCAAGACGGCGGCCATCGACCGGCAGCGCATCTTCATCGGGTCGATGAACCTGGATCCGCGCTCGGCGACGCAGAACACCGAAATGGGCGTGGTGGTCGACAGCCCGCAGCTCGCGCGGGAAATGCTCCGGGTGATCAACATCAGCAAGTTGCAGAACTCTTACCGCCTGCGCCTCTCAAAGGAAACCGGCGCGGTCGAATGGCTTAGCACCGACGGAGAGAAGGAGATCATCCTGACGGTCGAGCCGGAGTCGGGCTTCTTTTTGCGCTTCTACAACAAGCTGATTGCGCCGATCGTTCCTGAAATGCTGTTGTAATCCCCGGTTGGTGCAACTGCGTGCTTCCCCTTGCAATTGACCTTCATCGCCCCACATGCTGCCCATGAACGCTACTCAAACCCCTGCGCACAAGACAGACCTCGCTGTGACGCATGTGCTCGCCCAGCTCCTCGAGCGGCTCGAACACAGCGCCGTGCCGGTGGGCGCCGAGCAATATCGCTCCGTCGTGATGCACCTGGTGGAGGAATTTCGCGATGTCGAGCCGGGCGCCCAACTCGGCCAATTGCTGGATGCCTATCCCGCGCCGCGGAGGTGTACGAAAACATGAATTACCAATTTGCCGGGCTCTGCCGCTCGGCGCTGGATACGTCTTTGTCGGCCGAATTGGCTGCCAAGTCCGCGATTGAACGCGCCATGCGTGGCGCAGGACCGGAAGCCGACCATGAGTAAAGCCGAGGTCAAGACGGCCGTTGTGGCGGACGGCCTCCGTTACAAGGCCAAGGCGCCGGGATCACCGTTTCGCGCCTCGGCATCGTTCAGCGGGGCGACGATGTCCTGCTTCATGTGCGGCAAGCACCGCGTGCGATCGCAGATGCGGACGCGGCAGCTACTGGGCAAGTCGCAAACGGTCTGCGCGCCGACCTGCAAGGCGCTCGACGAATTGGTCGAAGCCGGGGGGGCCTGACCCCGTTCGGCGTCGCCGAATTGGCGGCGCGAAGCGCACCTGGAGCGCCGGATTTAGTACTTCGTACCGCCTACCCATTCTGCGGAATTCGATCTACAGTTGGAAACAATTGATGCGAATAATTGCGTCAATACCAAAGTTCTAATTCACGATCGATTCAATGATCCGAATTCATTCGTCAACCCTTCAAAACCCGGGGCTCCGTCGATTGCTCGCCAAAGGACGGCCCCTGTGAGCCCGCAACGTCACGTCATCATGCAGGTCGTCAAGCGCTCGGGCGGCGCGACGCACCATGTCGAGTTCTGCATGGACGACAACTTTGCCGAGCGCCTGCGGCAACTGCGTTCGCTGGTGCCTCCGCTCAATGCCCTCAACAAGCAACGAGATCTCGTCATCGACAAGGTGCGCGTCCGGATGCCCACGGCCGTCTGGCGCTGTGGCGGCGACATCGACAGTTCGGTGGAAGGCTCGTGCATCGTCATTGCCGCCGAAGGCTTTTTCAATTGCGGGGCCAAGGACCGCAAGACGAAGGAAAAGCTGGTCACCTATACCTTCCCGATTTCGCGCCTGATCGAGTTGCATATGGAGCGGCCGGCCGGCGAGACCTTCTACATCCGCGACGGCATCTTTACCAACGACGAGCCTGCCGAATCGGCTGCCGGACGCTGGGTCGCGTCGCTGCACGAACTGGAAGAGATGCGCGTGCCCGAGGCACCGTCCGACTTCGACACGCTCCAGGGCGTACCCCTGCGCACCGAGCAGGGCGCACTGCCGACGCACGGCATCAGCCTGAACTGAGCGCGGCGCTCGTGGGCGGCGCGTCCACGCGCACGAACCGCGATGTGTTTTCAGCCAGCCAGCGCCGGGACACGGCGCTGTCTTGTTGCGAGGGGTGAAAGTCCCGCCGCAGATAGCGCCACCAGGTGGCCCAGCTTTCCCGTAGCAAGCCGCCGCGGCCCAGCAGCAAGCGGGCCCCGCTGCGCCATGTCGAGAGCTTCCACAACACGCCTTCTTTGCGCAGGTTGGCGGTCGTCTGCCTGAACAGATCGCCCAGGAAGATCAGCGTGACCCGGCGGAACCAGCGGACGCGCCATTCGTGCGAGCCGCCGATCGCCTGGTAGACGTCGAAGGCCGTGTTCTTGTGTTCGAGTTCTTCGGCGCTGTGCCAGAGCCACATGGTCTTCAGCCGCGGTTCGGCACCGTCCAGCAACTGGGGATGTGACAGCAGCCATTCGGCGAACATGGCGGTGAAGTGTTCCGTTGCGACGGTGATGGCGACGGCGTGACGCGGGTCTGCATCGGCCAGAGCTTGCATGCGCTGCGTGGCACGGGGCGTCCAGCCGTCTTCCAGCCCCTGCTTGTCCAGATGCGCGTTGAAGAGGGCGTGAATCCGGCGATGCGTCGCTTCCTGTCCGATGAAACCGCGCACTTCCGCCTGATGCTTCTCCCGCACCTCGGCACTCGTGTTCTGAAGCGCGCGGCGCACGGCGTCGATGAAAAATTGCTCGCCGAAGGGAAAGCTCATCGACAGCGCGTTGAAGAAAGCGGTGGCGAAGGCATCGCCGCCACACCAGTCGCGCGCAAAGGGCGGCTGAAGATCGATCAGCAGGCGGCGTACGACGAGGTCGGTCATGGGAGTTGCCAAATAGTCGAAGGTGTGTATTTTCGGATTGTGCCTCTGGTTGCGCTGCGTTGGTGATCAATCTGGTCCACGAAAAAAAGCCGCAAGCGGGCTTGCGGCCATGAAGCGGTAGTGCAGCGCGCGGCTAGGCCGGCTTCACATCTGTGCGGGGTCGTAGAAGAACTCCTGCGCAAGGGTTGCCGCGGCAGGCATGCCCTATTGGACTTTCACTTCCACCCGGCGGGCTTCCGCGGGCGGTCCGCCAGCCGTCGTCTCCGCGGGCTTGGCCAGTTCGACCTTGTCGTCCGGCACGCCGGCCAGTTTGAGCGCCGCGCCGACCGCCATCGCGCGCTGCTTGGCGAGTTCGGCGTTTTTCGCGGGGTCGCCGGAGGCGTCGTGAAAGCCGCTCACCAGCACGCGATTGCCGCTTTGCACGGCCTTCACGATGTCGACCAGCGCCTCGCTGGAGCCCGCAGGGACTTCAGCGCTGCTGGTGGCGAAGTAGAGCTTGACGACGCCACCCTCGGTCTTGATCGAGGGGCCCGAGTCGGCAGCCGCCACCGGCACTGCGGCGGGCGCAGCCGCTGCGGGTGCCGGCGGGACGACAGCCGGGGCTGCGGGTGCAGCCGGTGCGGTCGCGGGGGGCGGTGCGGCGTGCGGTGCCATCGCGCCTGCGTCGCCAGCGTGGAACTTGACCACCAGGGGCACGATCAGCAGCGCCACGATGTTGATGATCTTGATCAGCGGGTTCACCGCGGGGCCTGCCGTGTCCTTGTAGGGGTCGCCGACGGTGTCGCCGGTGACGGCCGCCTTGTGCGCCTCGGAGCCCTTGCCGCCGTGATGGCCGTCTTCGATGTACTTCTTGGCGTTGTCCCACGCGCCGCCGCCCGTGCACATGGAGATCGCCACGAACAGGCCTGTGACGATGGTGCCCATCAGCAGGCCGCCTAGAGCCTTGGGTCCCAGCAGCAGGCCGACCAGGATCGGAACCACCACGGGCAGCAGCGACGGGATCATCATTTCCTTGATCGCCGCGCCGGTCAGCATGCTCACGGCACGGCCGTACTCGGGCTTGCCGGTGCCTTCCATGATCCCCGGGATCTCGCGGAACTGGCGGCGAACTTCCTCCACCACCGAACCGGCTGCGCGACCTACGGCTTCCATCGCCATTGCGCCGAAGAGGTAGGGGATCAGGCCGCCGATGAAGAGGCCCACGATCACCATCGGATCGCTCAGGTTGAAGCTGATGTTGAGCCCGAAGCTCTCGAGCTTGTGCGTGTAGTCGGCGAAGAGCACCAGCGCCGCCAGCCCGGCCGAGCCGATGGCATAGCCCTTGGTGACAGCCTTGGTGGTATTGCCGACGGCGTCGAGCGGGTCGGTGATGTCGCGCACGCTGGCCGGCAGTTCCGACATCTCGGCGATGCCGCCGGCGTTGTCGGTGATGGGGCCGTAGGCGTCGAGCGCGACCACGATGCCGGCCATGCTCAGCATCGCCGTAGCCGCCACGGCAATGCCGTAGAGGCCCCCCAGCATGTACGAGGCCATGATCGCGATGCAAACGCAGATCACCGGCCAAGCCGTGGAACGCATCGACACGCCCAGGCCCGCAATGATGTTCGTGCCATGGCCCGTGGTCGAGGCCTGCGCAATGTGACGCACCGGTGAGTATTGCGTGCCCGTATAGAACTCCGTGATCCACACCAGCGCCGCCGTCAGCGCAAGACCGACGAAGCAGGCGCCGAACAACTTCAGCTGGCTGCCGGAAGGAGCAATGGCATTGTCGGGAATCAGCCAACTGGTCACGAACCAGAACGCGATCAGCGACAGGATGCCCGCCACGGCGAGGCCCTTGTAGAGCGCCGGCATCACGTTGACCATGCCTGGCGAAGCCTTGACGAAGAAGCAGCCGATGATCGACGCGATGATCGACACGCCGCCGAGTGCCAGCGGATACAGCACCGCATTCACCGGCGCCGCGGCCACCATCAGTGCGCCGAGCACCATGGTCGCGATCAGCGTCACCGCATAGGTCTCGAACAAGTCGGCCGCCATGCCGGCGCAGTCGCCGACGTTGTCGCCCACGTTATCGGCGATCACGGCCGGATTGCGCGGATCGTCCTCGGGGATGCCCGCTTCGACCTTGCCCACGAGGTCGGCGCCGACGTCGGCGCCCTTGGTGAAGATGCCGCCGCCCAGTCGCGCGAAGATCGAGATCAGCGACGAGCCGAAGGCAAAGCCGATCAGCGGATTGAGCAGCGTCGCCAGGTTCTTGTCCGGCGTCAGGTTGCCATTGCCCACGAGGAACCAGTAGAAGCCCGACACGCCCAGAAGGCCCAGCCCGACCACCAGCATGCCGGTGATGGCGCCGCCACGGAAGGCCACGTCCAGCGCCGGGCCGATGCCTTGGGTCGCGGCCTGCGCCGTGCGCACATTGGCCCGGACCGACACGTTCATGCCGATGAACCCGCAAGCGCCCGACAGCACTGCGCCGATGATGAAGCCCACCGCGGTGGTCACGTCCAGGAAGACGCCGATCAGGATGGCCAGCACCACGCCAACGATCGCGATGGTGCGGTACTGCTTCGCGAGGTAGGCCGCGGCGCCGGTCTGGATGGCCGCTGCGATCTCCTGCATTCGGGCGTTGCCCGGGTCTTTCGAAAGAATCCAGCTGCGCGCCCAGAAACCATAGGCTACGGCCACGAGGCCGCAGACGATGGCGAGGACGAGAGGGGTGTTGCCAGTCATGCCTTTGCTTCTCCAGTAGTTCGACGTAACTTGTGGAGACGAAAGCCGGACCTGTGCGCAACGCGTACGGGTCAGTGCTTCCGCCGCGTTGCTTCCTCGAAGTCCCGATGCCGTGGAGGCATGGGACCGATTGGCCAACGCGGCCAATTTACAGGCAAAACTCGCGTTCTGTGCGACTGTGCCGTGACATGGAAAGTAAACTTCGGGTTTGTCCGCATCCGGCGTACAACACTTTCAACTACTCCAAAGACACGCACCATGTCCCTCGGCAAAGTTTCCCCCGGCAAAGACGCCCCCGACGCCTTCAATGTCATCATCGAAATCCCGATGAACGCTGATCCGATCAAGTACGAAGTCGACAAGGAATCGGGCGCGATCTTCGTCGACCGCTTCATGACTACGGCGATGCACTACCCGACCAACTATGGCTATGTGCCGCAGACCCTGTCGGGCGACGGTGACCCGGTCGACGTGCTGGTGATCACGCCCTGGGCGCTGGTGCCCGGCGTGGTGGTGCCGTGCCGGCCCATCGGCATCCTGATGATGGAAGACGAAGCCGGCATCGACGGCAAGGTGCTCGCCGTGCCGACCGACAAGGTGCTGCCCATCTACAGCCACTGGAAGAAGGTCGAGGACGTGAACCCGATGCGCCTGAAGGCCATCACGCACTTCTTCGAGCACTACAAGGATCTCGAAGCCGGCAAGTGGGTCAAGGTGCTGGGCTGGGAAGGCATCGACGCTGCCAAGAAGGAAATCATGGACGGCATCGCGAACTTCAAGAAGTAAGTTCCAGATCTGGAAATTTGCAAGGCGCCTCGCGGCATTTGTTGCGAGGCGCTTTTTGTTGGGGGTCACTCCGCCGTGCGGAACGGGCTGCGTTCGCCGAGGTGGTCCATGTAGTTCTCGATGCCTGCGCCCTCGCGTTCGAGAAAGCGCTCCACCGCGTCAGCGAACGCGGGGTGAGCCAGCCAGTGCGCGCTGGTGGTCATGACGGGCATCAGTGCGCGCGCCATCTTGTGTTCGCCTTGCGCACCGCCCTCGAAGCGCTCTACGCCGTGTTCGATGCACCACTGCAGCGGTTGGTAGTAGCAGGCCTCGAAGTGCAGGCAATCGACGCGTTCGAGCGCCCCCCAGTAGCGTCCGTAGGCCACGAGCGGTCGCTCGGACGCATCGTCGCCGCCCCGGCCTGCGGAGAGCGCGATCAGGCTGGCCGCGATCGGCTTGCCGCCGCGCTCCGCGATGAAAAGCAGCCACGCCTCGGGCATGCTGGCCGCCATGCGATGGAAGAAATCGCGGTTCAGGTAGGGCGGGTTGCCGTGCTCGCGGTAGGTGCGGGCATAGCAACGATAGAAAAGGTCCCAGTCGGCATCGCTGATGTCGGTGCCGCGAAACCAGCGGAAGCTCACGCCGGCATCGCGGACTTTGCGGCGCTCCTGGCGGATCTTCTTGCGCTTGTCGTGCGACAGGCTGGCGAGGAAGGCGTCGAAGTCCGTCCATCGTCCGGTTTCGCCGCCGGGCCGCCCCAAGGCGAAACGCGCCCCCTCGGAGGGCAGCGAGGACACGTCAGTGCCGAGCGCGGGGGCGATGTTGGTCCAGTGGAACTGCACGGTGTGGCGCAGCATCAGGCCGGCTTCCGAACAGGCCGCGATGTCCTCGTCCGCGCCGAAGAGCAGATGCAGCGACGACACCTCCGACTCCTTGCACCACGCAACCAATGCTTGTGCCAGAAGGGTGCGGCTCGCTTCATCGCGCGCAAGCAGGCGTGCACCTGGCACGGGCGTGAATGGCACGGCGACGACGGCCTTGGGGTAGTAGGTCAGTCCGTGCTGCTCGTAGGCATTGGCCCAGGCCCAGTCGAACACGTACTCCCCGTACGAATGGTCCTTGATATAGAGCGGGCAGGCAGCGTTGAGCTGGTTGCCTTGCCAGAGGGTGATGAACTGCGGCGTCCAACCGCTGGCCGGCGACGCGCTACGGCTGGCGTCCAGCGCGTCGAGGTACGCGTGGCGCATGAAAGGGGAGCGCGCCGGTTGCAGCGCCAGCAGTCCGTCCCAAGCGGCGGCGTCGATCTCCGACGCCGCGCTGTGAATGCGAATGACAGTATCGGTCAATGGAGCCTCGTCAACGCTTGCGGGCCCCGAGGCTTTCGGCGATGTAGATCCCGCCCAGCACGAGGGCCAAAGCTACCGCGTGGTAGGTCGACAGCGGCTCGCCAAGGATCAGGACAGCCAGCACGGGCCCGAAGATCGGAACCAGATTGAGGAACACGCCGGCCCGCGCGGGCCCGATCAGCCCCACCGCGTGGATGAATGTGACTTGCGAGATGAACGACGGCAACAGGCCGATGAAGAGCACCAGTGCGACGCCCTTGGCCGTCGGCATGAAGAACTGTCCCATGGCAATCTCGGCTGCCACCAGCGGCAGCGAAACGATGCAAGCGACCGCAGCTGTGGCCGCAAAGAAGACGATGGCCGGAACGGCCGGCCTCCTGCGCAGTCCGAGGGCGTAGCCGGCGTACAGCAGGCAAGCGATGATCATCCACACATCGCCGACGTTGAACCCCAGTTGCGCCAGCATGGCGAGTTGCCCGCGCGATGCAACGACCGCGATCCCGGCGAGCGTCAGCACCACGCCCACGATCTGCAGGCCGGTGATTCGACTGCCGAAGAAGAGAAAGCTGCCCACCAGCACGAGCACCGGAATGGTGCCCTGGATGATCGCGATGTTGATCGCCGTCGTGTGATGCGCCGCTGCGTAGAAGAGGGCGTTGAAGCCGGTGAAGCCGAGCGCGCCCATGAGCGTGATGGAGCGCCACGACGGCAGCAGTGCGCGCCAGTGAGAGGCGATCTCCTGGCGTGACGTGAGACCGAGGGCCACGCAGCAGAGGATCCAGCGCGAGAAGGTCAGCATCATCGGCGAGACCTCGCCCACCGCGAGGCGCGCGGCCACCGCGTTGGCGCCCCAGGTCAGCGTGGTGAACACGAGCAGCACGTAGGCCTGGCTCTGGGGCCGCGGAACGAATGAGTCGAAGAAGCTGGCGAGAGAAGAACCTGTGCGCATCGCCCGGCGAGGGTAACAGCCCCCGCGAGGGCGTGTGCATGGCGGGTTACGCGGCGTGTCTCGAAAGGGCCGATGACATAATCGACCAGCCCTTTTCTTGCTTCGATATGACACTGAAACTCGCGATCGCGCAGCTCAATTTCGTGGTGGGTGACCTCACCGGCAATGCGCGGAAGGTCGTCGACGCGGCGCGATCCGCCCATGCGCAAGGGGCCCGCGTGCTGCTCACGCCCGAACTCTCGATCTGCGGCTACGCGGCGGAGGACATGTTCCTTCGGCCAGCATTCGTGTCGGCCTGCGACGATGCGGTCACGGCCGTCGCGACGGAGCTGGCGGATCTCGACGGCATGGTGGTTGTCGTCGGCCACCCCACGGGCGGAAGCCTTCGCAGCAAATCGGTCGCAGTGCAATTGAGGCACAACGCCGCCAGCGTACTCAGCGAGGGCCGCATTCTCGGCACCTATGCCAAGCGCGAGCTGCCGAACTACCAAGTCTTCGACGAACGCCGCTATTTCACGCCCGGCGACAGTGTCTGCGTGTTCGAGGCGGGCGGGGTGTCTGTCGGCTTGCTGATCTGCGAGGACGCCTGGTTCGACGAACCGGCGCAGCTCGCGAAGGACGCCGGCGCCGAAGTGCTGGCGGTCATCAATGCGTCGCCGTTCCACGTCGGCAAGGAAGGCGAGCGAGTGATGCGCATGGCGGACCGCGCCAAGGCAGTGGGCCTGCCGCTGGTCTATGCGCACCTGGTGGGGGGGCAGGACGAAGTCGTGTTCGACGGTGCCTCGTTTGCGCTCCAGTCTGATGGCAGCACTGCGCTGCAGGCGGAAAGTTTCAAGGAGAAGCTGGTCTTCGCCCAGATGGAGCGTACCAACGGCCGCGTCCGCTTCGTGCAGCACGACGAGGCTGCCGTGGCACCTCCGCGCGAAGCCGAAGCCCAACTCTGGGATGCCTTGGTTCTGGGCGTTCGCGACTACATCGGAAAGAACGGCTTCCCTGGCGCGATCCTGGGCCTGTCGGGCGGCATCGACTCCGCACTGGTGCTGGCGATCGCCGTAGACGCACTGGGCAAGGACAAGGTGCGCGCGGTGATGATGCCGTCGCCCTACACGGCCGATATCAGCTGCATCGATGCACGCGAGATGGCCCGGCGGCTTGGCGTGCGCTACGACGAAATCTCGATCAAGCACACCTTCGAGTCCTTTCTGGGTGCGCTCGCTGACGACTTCAAGGACCTGCCCGAGGACACCGCCGAGGAAAACCTCCAGGCGCGTATTCGAGGCACGCTGCTGATGGCCTTGTCCAACAAGTTCGGCTCCATCGTGCTGACCACTGGCAACAAGAGTGAGATGGCGACCGGCTATTGCACGCTGTACGGCGACATGGCGGGCGGATTCGCAGTCATCAAGGACTTGCTGAAGACGACCGTGTTCGCGCTCGCGCGCTGGCGCAATGCCCACGATCCGTACGGCACCGGCTCGGAGCCGATCCCCGAGCGGATCATCACGCGCCCTCCGAGCGCCGAACTGCGCCCGGACCAGACCGATCAGGACAGCCTTCCGCCCTACGAGATCCTCGACGGGATCCTGGCACGCTACATGGAAGACGACGAAGGAATCGACGAGATCATCGCGGCGGGCTATGAGCGCGCCATCGTCGAGCGCGTGGCCCGACTGATCAAGATCAACGAGTACAAAAGACGCCAGGCGCCGGTGGGAATCCGGGTCACCCACCGGAGCTTTGGCAAGGATTGGCGCTACCCTATCACCAGCATGTTCAACGAAACCGCCGGAAGAAAGACCGTATGAAGCAAATCACCGCCATCCTCAAACCGTTCAAGCTCGATGATGTGCGCGAGGCCCTTGCTGAGGTCGGCGTCACCGGACTCACCGTGACCGAGGTCAAGGGTTTCGGCCGGCAGAAGGGGCACACCGAGCTCTACCGGGGCGCCGAGTATGTGGTCGATTTCCTGCCGAAGATGAAGGTGGAAGTTGTCGTCAACGAGGCGGACGTCGACCGCTGCGTCGATGCCATCGTCAGCGCGGCGCGCACCGGCAAGATCGGCGACGGCAAGATCTTCGTAACCAATGTGGAGCGCGTCGTACGCATCCGTACGGGTGAAGAGGACGAAGCGGCTGTATAGGCTCGCCCCCAGGCTGCGCGCTGCGTGTCGCTGCGCCTACCCCCTGCCCGGGGGCGGGCCGGCCGCTTCGGGCGGCCGGGCGCGGCGGCCCCGCCGCTGAAGAGGGGCGCTGCGCTATTTTTTGGTCCTGCTAAAGGACTTCTGCCAGTTTGTCGCCGCGGGGGTGGCGGCGGGACTCTTCGACGAGGGCTTCGAGGAGGGCGGTGGCGTCGTTGCCTGTGCGGACCAGGTCCATTTGCCATTCGCCCATGAAGCCTTCGCGCACGCTGTGCGACAGGAAGGCCAGGAGGGCGTCGTAGTAGCCGTCGACGTTCAGGATGCCTACCGGCTTGTCGTGATAGCCAAGCTGACGCCAGGTCCAGATTTCGAACAGTTCTTCGAGCGTGCCGATGCCGCCGGGCAGGGCGATGAAGGCGTCGGCGCGCTCGCCCATCATGGCCTTGCGCTCATGCATGGTGTCGACGACATGAAGTTCGTCGCTTTGGCGGTTGGCGAGTTCCTTGTCGACCAGGGCCTTGGGGATGATGCCGACGACGCGCCCGCCTGCCGCGCGAGTGGCCTGGGCGACGGTGCCCATCAAGCCGGTGCGGCCACCGCCATAGACCAACTGGCCGCCGCGTTCGCCGATCCAACTGCCGACGGCCTGGGCCACTTCCGTGAATTCAGGCCGCTCACCGGGCCGGGAGCCGCAATACACACAAATTGAGAATGAGGGAGTCATGCCCCAATCATGCCGCGCCCGGACGTCGTCTACGTGGCGAAGCGTTGCCATAGCGCCGCGATCCAGATGCCGCTGCAAAGCACGAGGGAAAGCAGCACGGCGGCGCTGCCTAGGTCCTTGGCGGTCTTGGAGAACGAATGCCACTCCGGGCCGATGCGGTCGATGGCGGCTTCGATGGCGCTGTTGAGCAGTTCGACGATCAGCACCAGGACCACGGTCGACACGAGGATCGCGACTTCGACCCAGCTCCGACCGATCCAGAAGGCCGAAGGCAGCATGACGATGGCACAGACCACCTCCTGCCGGAAAGCGGCTTCGCGCCAGCCCGCGCGAAAGCCATCGACCGAAATGAGCGTCGCATGCCAGACACGGGCCAAGCCGCGCCGCGACTTCTGCGGGTTGACGGGATTGGCGTCGCTCATCGCCTGCTGAGCGGCTTGGAGGCGATCAGGCGTGTGCCCGCCCAGGCGTCATGCCAGAACTGGCGTTCCGGCTGAAACCGCGCGAGGAGGGCCCATACCACAACCCACCCGACGACCAGTAACAAGGCTTCTGCGCCTGACAGCTTGAACGGCGAAATGGCAGCGAGTGGCGGCAGGAACCAGACCCAACTCAGCAGATAGCGCACCAGAGCTCGGCCTTGCGTGAGCGGGCGGCCGAAGTGGTCGACCACCCGGATGCCCCAAGTCTTCATGGCCAACGTCTGTCCCTTGGACCAGAACCACACGAAGTACACGCCGAAGACGACGAACAGGAAGCCCTGCAGCAGGTGCCGCCGTGAATCCATCGCGTCGCGCATCTGGCCGAGGGTGCTGAACAGCCAGCCAGCGACGAACACTACCGCGAAAAGCAGCATGCCCTCGTACAGCCAGCATGCCATTCGTCGCCATAGGCCGGGCGTAGTGAGCTGTGCAGGGGCGGAGAGGGAGACGTCGTCGGAAGCCGGGCGCTCGGAGGCAGGCCTGCTGGAGGAACTTGGGGTCATCGACACCTTGAAACCAGGATCACGGCGCGGAAGACGGCTGCTCGGTCACGCGCACGGGTGGAGCGACCGGGGCCGGCACTTCGGCGGTCGGCGTGGAGGCGGGCGGTGAAGGCACCTGCGCCTCCGCGCTGACTGGCGGAAAAGCGGGAGCCGGCGCTGGCGACGGAACGAGTGGTCGCGTGGATGCCAAAGGGGCTGTCGCAGCCGGAGGAGTCAGTTGAATCCGCGGCGTGTGCTGGCCCTCTGGGCCGATGGCGGGAATTGGTGCCAGCTTTTGGGCCGGCACAGGACGGACGGTGGGCGCTGCGCCCGGCGTCGTCGAGGTCGTGGCGCGCGCTGCGAGCTTGCCCTTTTCTTCGTCGCTCAGCGCTTGGTAGGCCTCCCACTTCGCCTTGCGCTCGTCCACCGGGACCTGCTTGACGTCGGCGAAATTGAGCCGGGCCTGCGCGCGCTGCTGGTTGCTCAGGCTCGCCCACTCGGTCATCCGGCTGTGAAGGATCTCCTGGTCCGCTTCTGGCAACTTGGCGTAGTCGCGCGAAATCACCAGCCATTTGCGTTTGTGCGGTTCTGTCAGATCGTCCCAAACCGGGGCGAGGGGTTCGAGCGCTCGTTGCTGGCGAGTAGTCAGGTCGCGCCACAGGGGTTTGGCGACTGTCTGCTTGGCCGGCGCCTGCGTCGCCTGCGCGACGGAGGTTCCGGGCTTGGCCGATTGCGCCCTCGCGGACGCCGCAAGGAAACCCGCATCCGCAAGCAGCAAGCCCGCGACCAGCCACGCGCCGGTGGTCCAGGGACGCGACCGAGCCAAGCCGAGCGCTTCGGCGCGAGGAAGGGGATGTGGCGACATTCGGTAGCGGACGATCAACGTTCGGACGTGGCTTCCGTCTTCAGGAACTGGGCAAAGCCCGGGTCGGTATAGGCCGCGGGCGGCAGATCGTCTGTCAGCAGCGCGGAGTCGACCTCGGCGAGCTCGTTGGCGCGGTTGTCCTCCTGCAGCACGCTGATGGCCATCAGCCCAGCCACCAGGGCGATCAGCGGGACGACCGAGCCGATGCGCGTCCACCACCAGCCGGCACCACCCAGCGTCGCCGTGCGGCCGTTCGACACCACTGCGGGGGCAATGCGAAGCTGCGGAACCGCCTTGCGACGCGCCACGGCCTGCACCCGGGCAGCCCGCAGGCGCTCGCTGACCTCGTGCGACAACTCGAGGTTGCCGGCTGAGAGGCGGCTGGCGACACGGCGGCCGAATTGCTCTTCGAGCGCATCGGAGGGGGCAGAAAGCGTTCTATTCATAGCGAAATTCCCTTGGCCTTGAGCGCTTTGCTCAAGGCATGAACGGCGCGCGAGCAATGGGTCTTGACGCTCCCCTCGGAGCAACCCATTGCGGCGGCCGTTTCGGCGACGTCCATTTCTTCCCAGTAACGCATCAGAAAGGCCTCGCGTTGACGACCCGGCAAGGCGGCGATTTGTTCCTCGATCTCGTGGAACACTTGGGCGCGCCGCGTGGTGTCCTCGGCGCTTTCGGTTTCGCGCGTGTCCATGGGGAGCTGGACGTGTTCGAGCAGGTCGAAATCACCGTCATCGTCCACTGCCTCGAAGTCGCTCAGGTTCGAGAAGAGAGCCCTGCGAGTTTTTTGGCGGCGGAACCAATCGAGGGTCGAATTCGAGAGAATCCGCTGGAACAGGAGCGGCAATTCGCTGGCCGGCTTGTCGCCATAGTGCTCGGCGAGTTTCATCATGCTGTCCTGCACGATGTCGAGCGCCGCCTCTTCGTCCCGCACGTGGTAGACGGAGCGCTTGAAAGCACGCCGTTCAACGCTCTTCAGGAAGTCGGAAAGTTCTTGTTCAGTGGCCAAGCGAGTCTGGCGCCGGGGAGGCGCCGCGTGGGGGATATGTCTCTCAGGGACGTTGGAGTTTTCGCCGCCGCGGATTATGCCTTTGTGCATGCATCGGCCCTTGGCGGGTTGGCGAACCTCGATCCAGTGTCATAATCCGCCTTGCAAGTCAAAAGGCAAACGGGTCACGGTCCGGTGGTATGACAAATCCGCCCATGGTTGTGGCCTCAAGTCCTGACGCGGCTTCAAAAGAGCTGGCGAAGGGGCACCCAAGGTTTTTCGTTCCCGAAAATCGCAAAAGGTTGATCATGGAAATCTCAAAGGCGGAACTCGCTTCCGCAGCAGCCGTCACTGGCAGTCAAACGCAAGAACTCATGGGTGCCGAAGTGCTGGTCAAGGCACTGCAGGCCGAAGGCGTCCAGTACGTCTGGGGCTACCCGGGCGGCGCGGTTCTCTACATCTACGACGCGTTCTACAAGCAGGACACCATCCAGCACGTGCTGGTACGTCACGAGCAAGCCGCCGTGCATGCTGCCGACGGCTATGCGCGCGCCACCGGCGAGGTTGGCGTGGCGCTGGTCACTTCCGGCCCCGGCCTGACCAATGCGGTGACCGGCATCGCGACCGCGTACATGGACAGCATCCCGATGGTGATCATCTCGGGTCAGGTGCCGACGGCGGCGATCGGGCTCGACGCCTTCCAGGAATGCGACACGGTCGGCATCACGCGTCCGATCGTCAAGCACAACTTCCTCGTCAAGGATCCGAAGGATCTGGCCATGACGATGAAGAAGGCCTTCCACATCGCACGCAGCGGCCGTCCGGGCCCGGTGGTCGTGGATGTGCCGAAAGACGTCTCGTTCAAGAAGGTCACGTACAGCGGTTATCCCGAGAAAGTCGAGATGCGCTCGTACAACCCGGTGCGCAAGGGACACGGGGGTCAGATCCGCAAGGCGCTTCAGCTCCTGCTGACAGCCAAGCGTCCCTACATCTATACCGGCGGCGGCGTGCTGCTCGGCAACGCCACGAATGAGCTGCGCACCTTGGTCGACATGTTGGGCTACCCGGTCACCAACACTCTGATGGGGTTGGGCGCCTACCCGGCGAGCGACCGCAAGTTCCTCGGCATGCTCGGCATGCACGGCACCATCGAGGCCAACAACGCCATGCAGAACTGCGACGTGCTGTTGGCGGTGGGCGCGCGATTCGATGACCGCGTGATCGGCAATCCCAAGCACTTCGCGCAGAACGAACGCAAGATCATTCACGTCGACATCGACCCGTCCAGCATCTCCAAGCGTGTGAAGGTCGACATCCCGATCGTGGGCGACGTGAAGGACGTGCTGACCGAACTGATCTCGATGATCAGGGAAAGCACCACGCGTCCCGACGCGGGCGCGCTTTCCAGTTGGTGGGACACCATTGAAGGCTGGCGCAGCAAGGATTGCCTCAAGTACGACCGCGGCAACAAGGACGTGATCAAGCCGCAGTACGTGGTCGAAACCCTCTGGAACATGACCAAGGACACCGATACCTACATCACGTCGGACGTCGGCCAACACCAGATGTGGGCCGCGCAGTACTACCGCTTCGACGAGCCGCGTCGCTGGATCAATTCGGGCGGCCTGGGCACCATGGGCGTCGGCATCCCCTATGCGATGGGTATCAAGCTCGCGAAGCCCGAGTCGGAGGTGTTCTGCATCACGGGTGAAGGTTCTGTGCAAATGTGCATCCAGGAGTTGTCGACCTGCCTGCAGTACAACACGCCGATCAAGATCTGCTCGCTGAACAACCGCTATCTCGGCATGGTCCGGCAGTGGCAGGAGATCGAGTATTCGGGCCGCTACAGCCACAGCTACATGGACGCGCTGCCCAACTTCGTGAAGCTCGCCGAGGCCTATGGCCATGTCGGCATGCTGATCGAGCGCCCGCAGGACGTGGAGCCGGCGCTGCGCGAGGCGCGCAAGCTCAAGGACCGCACGGTGTTCATGGATTTCCGTACCGACCCTACCGAAAACGTGTTCCCGATGGTCAAGGCCGGCATGGGCATCACCGAAATGCTGCTTGGTTCCGAGGACCTTTGATCAGACGAATAGCCGGACCGTTCAGCGGACCGGCGCCTTGTTCAACCTACTTCTGACGAATCTATTGCCCGCCAAGCCCGCGCATTACCGTGCGCGGGGGAGGGCGGCGAAAAGAGGAGTCATGCTTGCCATGAAACACATCATTGCCGTGCTGCTCGAGAACGAGCCCGGTGCACTTTCCCGCGTCGTGGGCCTGTTCTCGGCCCGCGGATACAACATCGAATCGCTGACCGTCGCTCCCACCGAGGATGCGAGCCTGTCGCGCATGACCATCGTCACGGCGGGTTCCGACGACGTGATCGAGCAGATCACCAAGCATCTGAACCGCCTGATCGAGGTCGTCAAGGTCGTCGACCTGACCGAAGGCGCCTACACCGAGCGCGAGCTCATGATGGTGAAGGTGCGCGCAGTCGGCAAGGAGCGCGAGGAAATGATGCGCATGGCCGAGATCTTCCGCGGCCGCATCATCGACGTGACCGACAAGAGCTACACCATCGAGCTCACTGGCGACCACGGCAAGAACGACGCGTTTCTCGAAGCCATCGATCGCGGCGCGATCCTCGAGACCGTCCGTACCGGCGCCAGCGGCATCGGCCGCGGCGAGCGCATCCTGCGCGTTTGAATCCACTGTCCACATCCACCGAATCAACGAAGGAGAAATCATGAAGGTCTATTACGACAAGGACGCCGATCTGAGCCTGATCAAGGGCAAGACCGTTGCAATCATCGGCTACGGCAGCCAGGGCCATGCACACGCGCAAAACCTGAACGACAGCGGCGTGAAGGTTGTCGTCGGCCTGCGCAAGGGTGGTGCTTCCTGGCCCAAGGTCGAGAAGGCCGGACTCAAGGTGGCAGAAGTGGCTGACGCCGTGAAGGCGGCCGATGTCGTCATGATCCTGCTGCCCGACGAGCAGATCGCCAGCGTCTACAAGAATGACGTGGCGCCAAACATCAAGGAAGGCGCTTCGCTCGTCTTCGCACACGGCTTCAACGTGCACTACGGTTTCGTACAGCCGCGCGCCGACCTCGACGTGTGGATGGTCGCTCCCAAGGCGCCGGGCCACACGGTGCGAAACACCTACACGCAGGGTGGCGGCGTGCCGCACCTGATCGCCGTGCATGCCGACAAGAGCGGCAAGGCGCGCGACCTGGCGCTGTCGTACGCCACGGCCAACGGCGGCGGCAAGGCCGGCATCATCGAGACCAACTTCCGCGAAGAAACCGAAACCGACCTGTTCGGCGAACAAGCCGTGCTGTGCGGCGGTACCGTCGAGCTGATCAAGGCTGGCTTCGAGACGCTGGTGGAAGCTGGCTACGCCCCCGAGATGGCGTACTTCGAATGCCTGCACGAACTGAAGCTGATCGTCGACCTGATCTATGAAGGCGGTATCGCCAACATGAACTACTCGATCTCGAACAACGCCGAGTACGGCGAGTACGTGACCGGCCCACGCATCGTGACGGATGAAACCAAGAAGGTCATGAAGCAAGTCCTGAAGGACATCCAGACCGGCGAATACGCCAAGAGCTTCGTGCTGGAAAACGCGGGCGGTGCGCCCACGTTGATCAGCCGCCGTCGCCTGAACGCCGAGCACCAGATCGAAGTGGTGGGCGAGAAGCTGCGCGCGATGATGCCCTGGATCAAGAAGAACAAGCTGGTCGACCAGACCCGCAACTGATCGGACTTGTCCGCCATGACAAGGGCCACCCGTTGCGGTGGCCCTTTTCTTTCTGGGCGCGAGAGCGCCTGAACTACACTGCGACCGATGCGTTCGATACCCTCATTTGCCATGAATCAGACAGCCCAATGCGCCGCGAAGACGGGCGCCGGAGGTCGATCGCATGCATGACGACACCGTGCCCGACGACGTCGCGCCCCGCAAGCGCCGCAAGGGCATTTACATTCTGCCGAACCTGTTCACGCTCGCGGCGTTGTTCGGTGGCTTCTACGCGATCGTGATGGCGATGAACGCGCGCTTCGACCTCGCCGCCCTCGGCGTGTTTGCAGCGATGATCCTCGACAGCCTCGACGGTCGCGTTGCGCGCATGACGAACACGCAGAGTGCCTTCGGCGAGCAGATGGACTCGTTGTCGGACATGGTGTCGTTCGGTGCCGCGCCTGCACTCATTGCCTACGAATGGTCCCTGAAGGGACTGGGGCGCTGGGGCTGGATCGCAGCTTTCGTCTACTGCGCTTGCGCCGCCTTGCGCCTTGCACGCTTCAACGTCAACACGGGTGTGGTCGACAAGCGCTGGTTCCAGGGCTTGCCGTCGCCGGCCGCGGCAGCGCTCGTCGCAGGCTTTATCTGGCTCATGACCGAGTGGGGTCGGCGCGGCGGCGAAGTGCTGTATCTCTCGTGGCAGCAGATCACCTGGATCACCTTCGGCTTCACGCTGTATGCGGGCCTATCGATGGTGACTAATGCACCGTTCTACAGCTTCAAGGACATACAGATGAAGCGCAGCGTGCCCTTCGCGGCGATTGTGTTGATCGCGCTCGGCATTGCGGTGGTCAACATCCACCCGCCGACGGTGCTGTTCGGCATGTTCGTGGCCTACGGGCTCAGCGGCTATGTGGTCTACGCCTGGCGCAAAGCCAAGGGGCAGCAGGTGAGCGTCATCAGCATCTCGACCGACGAACCGGACGAACGCGGCCTGCACAACTGAACTAGGCTGTGATACATTTCAGCCCTTCCATGAACAAGATTTCGCTGGCCCTACTACTGATCCCCTACGGGCGGAGTCGGTAGCGCGCGCGCAAATCCTTCACCACGGCCCGTTCGCACCAGCAACGGGCCGTTTTGTTTTGGGGTTGCTGGTTGATCCAACCACAGCGAGAAAAATCAGATGTTGAAGCAACCCAACCTCAAGTACCGTCCCTTCGCACCGATCGGCCTCAAGGACCGAACCTGGCCCGATGCCGTGCTGACCCAGGCTCCGATCTGGCTGTCGACCGACCTGCGCGACGGTAACCAGGCACTGGTCGAGCCGATGGACATCGCCCGCAAGATGCGGATGTTCGAAACGCTCGTGGCGATCGGCTTCAAGGAAATCGAGGTGGGCTTTCCTTCCGCCTCGCAGGTCGAGTTCGACTTCGTGCGCAAGCTGATCGAGGAAGACCGCATCCCGGATGACGTGACGATCCAGGTGCTCACCCAGGCACGCGACCACCTGATTGAACGTACCTTCGAGTCCCTGCAAGGCGCTCCGCGCGCCATCGTGCATCTGTACAACGCTGTGGCACCCATCATGCGGCGCGTGGTGCTCGGCATGGACGAGGACCAGATTGTCGACCTTGCGACCACACACGCACGCATGTTCAACGAACTCGCCGCGAAGCAGTCGAACACGCGTTGGATCTTCCAGTACTCGCCGGAGATGTTCTCGGGCACCGATCTCGCGTTCTCGAAACGGGTGGTGGATGCCGTGACGGAGGTTTGGGCTCCGACGCCGGAGAACAAGTGCATCGTCAACCTGCCTTCGACCGTTGAGCATTCGACGCCCAACATCTTTGCCGACATGATCGAGTGGATGCATCGCAACCTGGCGCGCCGCGATGCGATCGTCTTGTCCGTGCATCCCCACAACGATCGCGGCACAGGCACTGCGGCAGGCGAATTCGCATTGATGGCGGGCGCCGATCGCATCGAAGGCTGCCTGTTCGGAAACGGTGAACGTACCGGCAACCTCGACCTCGTGAACGTCGCTCTCAATCTGTACACCCAGGGCGTATCGCCGGACCTCGACTTCTCGAACATCGACGAGATCCGCGCCACGGTGGAGCATTGCAACCAGTTGCCGGTGCACCCGCGCCATCCGTACGTCGGCGACTTGGTCTACACGTCGTTCTCCGGATCGCACCAGGACGCAATCAAGAAAGCCTTCGGCGCCCGCAAGGAAGGCGACGTCTGGGACATGCCGTACTTGCCGATCGATCCGAAGGACGTCGGCCGCAGCTACGAGGCCGTGATCCGTGTCAACAGCCAGTCCGGCAAGGGCGGCATTGCGTATCTGCTCGAGAGCGAATACGGGCTCGAATTGCCGCGCCGCCTGCAGATGGAGTTCAGCCAGACCGTGCAGCGCGTCATGGACGTCGCGGGCAAGGAACTCACCGCGGCCGACCTGTGGGCGCTGTTCGAGCGCGAGTACCGCGTTCACGATCAAACCGGTCCGCAGCACCGTGTGCTGGAAGAGCAGGGGGAGGGCGCTGACGCCTCGGTGGTGCTGCGTGCCGACCTGCCTTGGGAGGGTGAAATTCGCGCCATCGAAGGCCGGGGCAACGGGCCGATCGACGCCTTCATTCACGCGTTGGCCGGTGCGACGGGGCATTCGATCCGCGTGATCGACTACCACCAGCACGCGATCGGTGCCGGTGCGGATGCGCAAGCTGTTGCATACCTCGAGCTGCGCGTCGACGACGCGACTACCTTGTTCGGCGTCGGCATGGATGCGAACATCATTTCGGCGTCGCTCAAGGCCATTGTTTCCGGGCTGACTCGGGCACGGGCGCAAGGCGCGCGCAGCGCACAATCAGTGGCTGAACCGGCGTGACGCGCTGACGTCCGCATTGCCCCGCATGAGCGGGGCAAACAGAATCCAAGGAGATCCACGATGGCTGACAAACTGATCATTTTCGACACGACCTTGCGCGACGGCGAACAGTCGCCTGGCGCCTCCATGACCAAGGACGAGAAGCTGCGCATCGCCCGCCAGTTGGAGCGCCTGCGGGTGGACGTGATCGAAGCCGGTTTCCCGGCAAGCTCGAACGGTGACTTCGACGCCGTGTCGGCCATCGCCAAGGCGATCAAGGACGCGACGATTTGCGGCCTGTCACGTGCCAACGACAGAGACATTTCGCGCGCTGCCGAGGCGCTCAAGGGTGCGGCCAATGGGCGCATCCACACCTTCATCGCGACGTCCCCGCTGCACATGGAAAAGAAGCTGCGGATGACACCCGACGAGGTGTTCGAGCAGGCCAAGCTGGCCGTGCGCTTTGCGCGCAACCTGGTCGCCGACGTCGAGTTCAGCCCGGAGGACGGCTACCGCAGCGATCCCGACTATCTGTGCCGGGTGCTCGAAGCAGTCATCAACGAGGGTGCCACCACGATCAACGTGCCGGACACCGTCGGCTACGCCATTCCCGAGCTCTACGGCAACTTCATCAAGTCGCTGCGCGAGCGCATCCCGAACAGCGACAAGGCGGTCTGGTCCGTGCATTGCCACAACGACCTCGGCATGGCGGTGGCCAACTCGCTGGCCGGCGTAAAGATCGGCGGAGCGCGGCAGGTCGAGTGCACCATCAATGGTCTCGGCGAGCGCGCTGGCAATTGCTCGCTCGAGGAAATCGTCATGGCCGTGAAGACCCGCAAGGACTACTTCGGCCTCGAACTCGGCATCGACACCCGACACATCGTTGCCGCCAGCCGCATGGTCAGCCAGACCACGGGCTTCGTGGTTCAGCCGAACAAGGCCGTGGTCGGGGCCAACGCCTTCGCGCACGCATCGGGCATCCACCAGGATGGAGTGCTCAAGGCGCGGGACACTTACGAAATCATGCGCGCCGAGGACGTCGGCTGGACCGCCAACAAGATCGTGCTGGGGAAGCTCAGCGGCCGGAATGCCTTCAAGCAGCGCCTGCAGGACTTGGGCGTGACGATGGAGAGCGAGGCCGACATCAACGCCGCGTTCGCCCGCTTCAAGGAACTCGCGGATCGAAAAAGTGAAATATTTGACGAAGATATCCTCGCTTTGGTCAGCGATGAGGAGCTCTCGCACGTTGGAGAGCAGTTTGGATTTGTATCCTTGTCGCAACATAGTGAAACAGGTGAGCGGCCTCAGGCCCGCGTCGTGTTTACAGTGCATGGCAAGGAGGTCACCGGGGAGTCGGATGGGAATGGGCCAGTAGACGCCTCACTGAAGGCGATCGAGGCTCATGTCAAGAGCGGCGCCGAGATGGTGCTCTATTCGGTCAATGCGATCAGCGGTTCGACCGAGAGCCAGGGAGAAGTCACTGTGCGGTTACAGAACGCCGGGCGGGTCGTCAACGGCGTGGGTGCAGACCCCGACATCGTCGTCGCATCAGCCAAGGCTTATTTGAGTGCCCTCAACAAGTTACAGAGCCAAGCTGAGAGAGTGGCGGCACAAGGTTAGGTTTCGCGGGATCCTTGCTTTCGATTGAAGAAAAGGATGCAACTAACTGATATTGCGTGTCTTTTTCGATTTCGATAAACTTGCGGCTTCCCTTACGTCGCCGCTGGAGAATTCTTAATGCCTGAAGCCCGTTTCAATCGAGTTTCCAGCCAGCGGTTTCTTCCCGCATTTCGTCTCATCGCCGTCGCGCTCTGCGCCACGGCGTTTTTGTTGCCCTCGGCCTTCGCGGCGAAGAAAGAGCCTGCCAAGAAGGCAGCGGTCAGCGCCGACGGCAAGCGGAAGACGGCAGCCGTTCCATCTCGCAGTGTTGCTTCGGCGGACAAAAGTGAACGGGTCGTTCGCGGTGGTCGCAATGTGGTGGCTTCGATCCGCCAGAAGAACGGCAAGACCGTGGTTGCCGTGCAACGCCGATCGGTCGTCCGTGTTGCAGAAATGCCCGCCCGCCAGTCCTTCGGCCAGTTGGCCGGGCTGCATGGCACCGAAGATGCCCTGGATCTGAAGTCCAGCGTGGCCCTCGTGATCGACCAGGACACCCATGAGGTGCTCTTCAGCAAGAACGATCATGCCGTTCTGCCGATCGCCTCCCTGACCAAGCTCATGACCGGTCTGCTCATCAGCGAGGCAAAGTTGCCCTCTGACGAACTGATCACCATCACGCAGGACGACGTCGATACCGAGAAGGGGAGTCGCTCGCGGCTGACCGTGGGCTCGACCTTGCCGCGCGGCGAATTGCTGCACCTGGCGCTCATGTCCAGCGAGAACCGTGCTGCACATGCACTGGGACGCACCTATCCGGGTGGCTTGGCCACGTTCGTGAGCGTCATGAATGCCAAGGCCAGGATGCTCGGCATGAAGGACACCCGCTATGTAGAGCCGACGGGCCTGTCGAGTCGCAATCAGTCCAGCGCTCAGGATCTCGCCTTGCTGGTGAATGCCGCTTACGCCGATGCCACCGTGCGCCAGCTTTCCACGTCACCTGAATACCAAGTCGAAGTCGGCAACCGCGTTCTGCAGTTCAACACGACGAACCGACTCGTCAAGAGTCCTGACTGGGACATCGGCGTTCAGAAGACCGGCTACATCTCGGAGGCAGGTCAGTGTTTGGTGATGCAAGCGAAGATCGCCGGGCGCAAGCTGATCATGGTGTTTCTCGATTCGGCCGGCAAGCTCAGCCGCATCGGCGACGCGGAGCGCGTGCGTCGCTGGGTCGAAGCCAATCACATGCTGAGCCCGGCTGCGCAGCAGAGCGTCGCGGCGCATATCGCTGGCTGAGGAAGCCAGCTTCTCCGTCTCACATCCCTCGCCCGACGAGGGCCGGTTGGCCAATCAGGCTGCCGTTGGCGTGCTTGCTTTGTAGCCCAAGGCGCTCGAGATCTCATTGGCGGTGGCTTGCAGCTTGGGCAGCCACCCGTCGTCCAGGCGGTCTGCCGGCGCAGAGATCGACAGGCCGGCAACGAGCTTGCCCTGGTCGTCGTAGATCCCGGCTGCCATGCAACGCACGCCGAGTTCGAGTTCCTCGTTGTCGCGCGCGATGCCGTACTGGCGTGCCTTGGAGAGCTCGCGCTCCAAGGCCGGCAGTTGCGTGATGCTGTTGCGCGTGTGGCCGGCCAGGCCGGTTCGCGTGGCGTAGCTGCGCACGCGTTGGGGCTCGTCCACGGCGAGGAACAGTTTGCCTGTCGACGTGAGATGCAAGGGCGCCCGTCCGCCAATGGCGCGCACCACCTGCATGCCCGAGCGCTCGCTGTACGCCCGCTCGATATAGACGATCTCGTCACCCTGCCGCATGCTGAGGTTCACGGGCTGCTGCGTGAGCTTGTGCAACTCGCGCATCGGCGTCATCGCGGCGTCGCGCACATTGAGCCGCCCCTTGACCAGATTGCCCAGCTCCAGCAAGCGCATGCCAAGCCGGTAGCTGCCCGCCTCGGGACGATCGACGAAACGGCCTACGGCGAGGTCGTTCAGGATGCGATGGGTGGTGGACGGGTGCAGCCCCGTTTTCTCGCTGATCTCCTTGAGGGAAATCGCTTCCTCACGCGACGCGAGGACGTCGATCAGCGAAAACATCCGCTCGATGACCTGGATGACAGGCGTGGCGGGAACGTCGGATTGGGGTTTTCTCATGTGCAACGCGGTTTTGACCGGTCGCGATTTTACTTGGTGAAATGGCTTGGCGGTTGCCATTGGCCATCGATCAGCACCTCGTGCGGCGTGTATCGGGCCTTGTAGTTCATCTTGGCGCTGCCCTCGATCCAGTAGCCGAGGTAGACATGGGGTAGCTGGAGCTTGCGGGCCTGTTCGATCTGCCACAGCACGCTGAAATTCCCATAACCCGCGCCGACCTCGGGTTCGTAGAAGGTGTAGACCGCCGAGAGACCGTCATTCAGCACATCCAGGATGGACACCATCTTCAAGGCGCCGGCGCTGCCGTCCGACTGCGTTTCGCGAAACTCCACGAGGCGGGAATTGACCCGGCTCTGGAGCAGAAACTGGGTGTATTGGTCGATGCTGTCATGGTCCATGCCGCCGCCCGCGTGCCTGCCATTCTGATAGCGCAGGTACAACTGGTAGTGCTCGGGCACGAAGCAGAGCTTCAAGACCCGCGCCTGGAGGTTGGAGTGGCGCGCCAGTGCGCGGCGCTGGCTGCGATTGGGCCGAAAGTCGTTCGCGAGCACTCGCAGCGGGACGCAGGCGCTGCAACCGTCGCAATACGGCCGGTAGGTGAACATGCCGCTGCGTCGAAACCCGCTCAGAACGAGGTCCGAGTAGGCGTCGTTGTGAATCAGGTGACTGGGCGTGGCGACCTGCGAGCGCGCCTGCCGGTCCGGCAGGTAGCTGCACGGATAGGGTGCTGTCGCGTAGAACTGCAGCGTGTGGAGCGGGAGATCCTTGAGGTGCGTCACGTCGTTGAAGAGAGTCGCGCAGACAGGAGTTCGTTCCAGTATACGAGGTCGAAGCGCCATGCAGGGCTCGTCTTCAGGCGTGCGTGGGCAACGTGCGACACCAGACGTTCCCGTGGCATTTCCCGGGCACCAAGGCTGGCGAGATGGGCGGTGTTCTGTTGGCAATCGATCATGGTGATGCCGTGTCGGCGGCAGAAGCAGACGAGCGCCGCCAGCGCGATCTTGGACGCATCCGCTCGGCGCGCGAACATCGACTCGCCGAAGACGGCATGCCCAATCGATACGCAATAGAGACCTCCCGCAAGTTCACCGTCGATCCAGGTCTCGACGCTGTGTGCATGGCCGGCGCGGTGCAGGGCTGTATAGGCGCGCACCATCTCTGGAAGGATCCAGGTGCCGGTCTGGCCCATGCGAGGGGCCTGGGAGCAAGCGGAGATCACCGCTTCGAATCCGTGGTCGATGCGGATCTCGCATCGTTGGGTGGAACGGAATCGCGCCAGCGTCTTGCGCAGCGACCGATGCAGCCTGAACCGGCTCACGTCGAGGACCATCCGGGGATCCGGACTCCACCAGAGAATCGGCTGGCCTTCGCTGAACCACGGGAAAATGCAGTTGCTGTAGGCTTGCAGAAGACTGGCGACGTCGAGTCCGCCGCCGGCGGCCAGCAGACCGGGCACGGGGTCCGAATCTCCCCATGCGGAGGCAGCGTCGGGCAGCGGGTCGCCGGGATCGAGCCAGGGTAGTTGCATGATTGGATGTATACACGGCTTCAGCTTCTGCGATGGCGTCGCGCGCCGAATGTTCCCGAAGCCCCATATAGTTGTTCTTGCGCCCGCAACAACTGCTCCAGACAAAGAGGACCACGGTGACCACAGATACGAATCCCATGCGCTTTGGCAGCGGCCAGGCCGTCAGGCGGCTGGAAGACGAGAACCTCCTCAACGGAACCGGCCGCTACACCGACGACGTCTCGTTGCCAGGACAAGCCTGGCTGAGCTTCGTGCGTTCCCCCTATCCCCATGCGCGACTGGTTTCGGTCGACACCACCTCGGCCGCGGCTATGCCTGGCGTGCTGGGCGTCTTCACGGGTGCCGATCTGGCAACGGCGGGCGTCAAGCCAATGCCCGGCGCGGCGGGGTTCAGGCGGGCAGACGGTACAGACTGCGCCACGCCGGCACGGCGAGCGCTGGCGCTCGAACGGGCGCGCTTCGTTGGCGAGCCGGTCGCGGTCGTGGTCGCAGAAACCCAGCGGCAAGCGCGCGACGCGGCCGAAGCCGTCGTGGTGGACTATGAAGAGCTGCCGATGGTGGTCGACCTGGCCAGCGCGACTGCCGACGGTGCGCCCCTGATCTGCGATGAAGCCACAGGCAACATCGCCGCCGAAATGCGGCACGGCAGCAGCGAAGCGACGGCAGCGGCCTTTGCTAAGGCGAGCCATGTGGTCGCGCTTGACGTGGTCAACCAACGGGTGGTCGCCCTCACCATCGAGCCTCGAACGGTGCTGGCCGACTTCGATGCCGATTCGGATCGGATCACGATCCGCATGAGCACGCAGATGCCTTCGGGCGTTCGCGACTCGATTTGCGACGCGATCGGCCTGCCCAAGGAAAAGGTGCGCGTGGTCGTGGGTGACGTCGGCGGCGGCTTCGGCATGAAGACCGGCGCCTATCCGGAAGACATTGCCGTCGCCTTTGCAGCGCGCGCGCTCCGGCGCCCGGTGAAATGGGTGGCTGACCGCAGCGAGGAGTTTCTCGCGACCTCCCATGGACGGGACATCGAGGCCCGCGCCGAACTGGCGCTCGACGCGAATGGCAAGATCCTGGGGCTGCGCATCAAGACGCACGCCAACGTCGGCGCCTACGCCACCGGCACCGGCGTCGCGATCCAGCTTCTTATCGGCCCCTGGGTGCAGACCAGCGTCTACGACATCCAGACCATCGACTTCCATTTCCTGGCGGTGCTGACCAACACGGCCCCCACCGGCGCCTATCGCGGCGCTGGCCGTCCGGAGGCGATCTACACGATCGAGCGCCTGATGGACGAGGCCGCGCGCCAGATCGGCATCGACCGCATCGAACTGCGCCGGCGCAACTTCATCCGGCCGGAGCAGATGCCCTATACCAATCCGATGCAGCAGACCTACGACACGGGCCAGTTCGAATCGGTGATGACCCAGGCGCTGGCCCTGGCCGATTGGCAGGGTTTCGACAAACGCGCGGCTGAATCGAAACGCCAAGGGCGGATGCGTGGCCTGGGCATCGCGACTTTCCTCGAATGGACCGGCGGCAACGTGTTCGAGGAGAGAGTGACCGTTGCCGTCCAGGCCGACGGCATCATCGAAGTGTTTTCCGCCGTCAACGCGATGGGGCAGGGCATTGCGACCACCCTCGCGCAACTGGTGGTCGACGCCTTTGGCGTGCCGATCGAGAAAGTGCGCATCGTGATGGGCGACACCGATCGCGGCGACGGCTTCGGTAGCGCAGGATCCCGCTCGCTCTTTACCGGCGGCTCGGCGGTGCGGGTGGGAGCGGAGCGGACCATCGACAAGGCGAAGGAACTCGCAGCGAAGGAACTCGAAGTGTCGGCTGCGGACATCGAATACTCGGCGGGCGTGTTCAAGGTGGCGGGCACCGATCTGCAACTCGACCTGTTCACCCTGGCGGGGCACCAGCCCGAACGCCAGATCTTCGTGGATTCGACGAGTACGGTGTCGGGCCCGACTTGGCCGAACGGTTGCCACATCACGGAAGTCGAGGTCGATCCGCCGACGGGCGACATCAGCGTGGTCAGCTACGCCTCGGTCAACGACGTGGGACGGGTGGTCAATCCGATGATCGTGCGCGGCCAGCTTGAAGGCGGTGCCGTGCAGGGCATCGGGCAGGCGCTCTACGAGCGCGTGGTGTACGACACCGAAACCGGGCAGCCGCTGACCGGGAGCCTCATGGACTACGCCGCGCCGCGCTCGGACATCATTGCCTCGATGTTTCGCATGGAGATGGACGAGTCCACGCCCTGCAAGAACAACCCGCTGGGCGTCAAGGGCGTGGGCGAACTCGGGACCATTGGCGCCACGCCGGCCATCGTCAACGCGGTGGCGGACGCACTGGCACGCAACGGCCTGGCCGACCGCACGCCGCATCTGGACATGCCTTTGACGCCGGCACGCGTCTGGCAGTTGATGGCATCGGCGGCCTGAGCCGCCGACGCTCAGAACTCTTCCAGCGGCAGGCCGACGTAGTTTTCGGCGAGCGAAGTCGAGGCAGCGCGCGAATGAACCAGGTAGTCGAGTTCGGCCTCCTGGATCTTCTGGCCGAACTCGCCGGTCTCCGGAAACCGATGCATCAGAGAAGTGAACCACCACGAAAAGCGCTCCGCCTTCCAGACCCGACGCAGGCAGAGGTCGGAGTAGCGGTCGAGCGCCGAGGCTGATTTCTCGCCATAGAAGATCTCGAACGCGCGCGACAGGTAGCCGACATCGGCTGTCGCCAGGTTCAGGCCCTTGGCGCCTGTCGGCGGCACGATGTGGGCTGCGTCGCCGGCCAGGAAAAGACTGCCGAAGCGCATCGGCTCGGCCACAAAGCTGCGCAGCGGCGCGATGCTCTTTTCAAGCGACGGGCCCGTGACGAGGCGGTCGCGGGCTTCCGGGTCGAGGCGCAGGCGGAGCTCGTTCCAGAAAGCCTCGTCGCTCCAGTTCTCGACGCGCTCTTCGGTGGGCACCTGCACGTAGTAGCGGCTGCGCGTCGCGCTGCGCATGCTGCACAGGGCGAAACCGCGCGAGGTGTTGGCGTAGATCAGCTCATGTGATACCGGCGGCACATCGGCCAGCACGCCGAGCCAGCCGAAGGGATAGATCTTTTCGTAGGTGTGAAGCGACTGCGCCGGAACGCTGGCGCGGCTGACGCCGTGATACCCGTCGCAGCCGGCGATGAAGTCGCATTCGATCTCGTGCGTGGCGCCGTCCTTTTCGTAGCGCACGCGCGGAGACTTCGTATCGAAGTCGTGCAGGCTGACCTGGGAAGCACTGTAGATGGTCGTGAGGCCTTCAGCTTCTCGCGCCGCCATGAGGTCGCGGGTGACTTCGGTCTGGCCGTAGACCGTGACTTGCTTGCCATCCGTCAGGCCGTGCATGTCGATGCGATGCCGGGCACCCTTGAAGAGGAGCTCGATGCCTTCGTGCGGCAAGCCTTCTGCCTTGGCGCGAGCGTCGACGCCGGCGCGTGCGAGCAGGTCCATCGTGACCTGTTCCAGGACGCCGGCACGGATGCGGCCCAGCACGTATTCGCCGGTCTGCCGCTCGACGATGACGTTGTCGATGCCGGCCTTGTGCAGCAATTGGCCCAGCAAAAGTCCGGCGGGGCCTGCGCCGATGATGGCAACCTGAGTTCGCATGTGTGTCTCCTGATGGCGTTTCCGGCAAGCGTAGGGCGATGAGGCCATCTCGGGGCGTCTGCATGGCACGCTCTGTGCGATCATGAGGCAACCTGCGCGATGATCGCGCAACACTTCGCTTCATGACCATCGCCAAACCAGACTTCATCGAAGGCATCGCCAAGGGAATGGCCGTGCTCGAAAGCTTCGACACCGAGCGCCAACGGCTCAACGCCACCCTGGCCGCCGAGCGGGCGGGCCTCACGCGTGCGGCGGCCAGGCGCCACCTGCTCACATTGGCGCATCTCGGCTATCTCGAAACGGACGGCAGCTATTTCTGGATGGCGCCCAAGGTGCTGCGCTTTTCGGGCAGCTATCTCGCGTCGTCGCGCTTGCCGCGTGCGCTGCAGCCGACATTGAACCGCCTCGCCGCGCAAACGCAGGAGTCGTTCTCCGCGGTGGTGCTCGACGGGGAGGAAGTGGTCATCGTCGCGCGCAGCGGCAACTACGGCGCGCCGACACGGGTGCTGGCCTACGGCCTGCACCTCGGCGCGCGCCTGCCCGCCCATGCAACGTCGACCGGGCGCGTCCTGCTTGCAGCGATGAGCGCCGCCAAGCTCACGGAATGGCTCAAGGGGCGCAGCCTCCCGCGCCTCACACCTCGTACCATCACGCAGGCGCGCGTATTGCGGCAGCACATTGCCCAGGCGCGCAAGGACGACTTCTGCTTTGCCAGCGAAGAGCACGAACTCGGCGTGCAGGCCCTCGCAGTGCCGCTGCGCGACATGCAGGGCCGCACGGTGGCCGCGCTCAACGTGGTGCTGTCCGGCGGGCGTTATCAGGAGGAGGTGGTGCGGCGCGACATGCTGCCGCTGCTTTTCGAGGCCGCGCGCGAGGTGAGGGCGCTCCTGTAGGTGCCAGTGAACTTCATCGTCGCTACCATCTCGAAGATCGCTTCACGGACGAATGAACGATGAGACTGCTTCTGTTGGAAGACGATGTGATGATCGGCGAGACCGTGCTCGATCTGCTGCGTGCCGAACAGTACGCGGTCGACTGGGTCAAGGACGGCGACGCGGCCGACTCGGCGCTTCGGGCGCAGCAATACGACCTGGTCGTGCTGGACCTCGGGGTGCCCCGCCGCGATGGACTCGAGGTCTTGCGCTCCCTGCGGGCCCGCAAGCAGCGCATGCCGGTGTTGATCGCCACGGCGCGCGACTCGGTGCAGCAACGCATTGAGGGCCTGGACGCCGGTGCGGACGACTACGTTCTGAAGCCTTATGACCTCGACGAACTTCTGGCTCGCATCCGGGCACTGCTGCGACGGGCGTCCGGCCGGGCGGAGCCGGTCTACGAGCACATGGGTGTCAGCGTGAACCCTGCGACGCGTGAAGTCACCGTGGGGGGCCAGCCGGTCATGCTGTCCGCGCGCGAATGGGCGGTGCTCGAGCCGCTCCTGGCCCGTCCCGGCATGGTGTTGTCACGCGCGCAACTCGAGGAAAAGCTCTATAGCTGGAAGGACGAGATCAGCAGCAATGCCGTCGAGGTCTACGTCCACGGACTGCGCAAGAAGCTGGGCGCGGACCTGATTCGCAACGTGCGCGGGGTCGGCTACATGGTGCCCAAGGAATGAAGTCGCTTCGCGCGCGCCTGCTGTGGTTCCTGCTGGCGGCCATCGTTCTCGCGGCGGGTACGCAGGCCTTCGTCGCCTATCGCACCGTGCTCAACGAAGCCGATGACATCTTCGACCACCACATGCGGCAGATGGCGCTCTCGTTGCGCGCGGGGCTGCCACCCAGCGCGGCGGTCGGCGGAATCGGCGCTGGCGACGAGAACTTCGAATTCATCGTGCAGGTCTGGACCCTGGACGGCATCCGCATCTTCGAATCTGCCGCGCAGGCTGCATTGCCGCAGCGTGCCGTGCTGGGTTTTTCGAACGTCCAAGCCAGAGGCACGACCTACCGTGTGTTTTCTCTGCAGACCGGCGCATTGGTGATTCAGGTGGCGCAGGACATGGCCGCACGACGCCGCATGGCAGGAACCCTGGCGTTGCGCACCGTGGGTCCGATCGCGCTGGCGGCGCCGCTGCTGATGCTGGTCGTCTGGTGGGTGGTGAGCTTTTCGCTTGCACCTGTGGCGCGGGTGCGCAGCCAGGTCGCGGCGCGGCAGGCTGACGACCTGTCGCCGCTGAGCGAAAACGATCTGCCCGAGGAAGTGCGGCCGCTGGTGCACGAGCTCAATCTGCTTTTCGACCGCGTTCGGCGGGCGTTCGAGGCACAAAAGCACTTCGTGGCGGATGCCGCACATGAGTTGCGTTCGCCGCTGGCGGCCCTCAAGCTTCAGATACAAGGTTTGCAGCGTGCGACCGACGAGCCCACCCGCGAACTCGCAGTCGCACGCCTGACTGCGGGCATCGACCGCGCGACCCGGCTGGTCGAGCAGATGTTGGCTCTTGCGCGTCACGAGGGCAGCGCCCTGGCCGGCGCCCGGCGGGAGTCGGTGAGCCTGTCGGAAGTGGCGCGGCTCGCGATTTCCGACGTCGTTTCTACCGCGCAGGCTCGCATGATCGATATCGGCGTCGTCAGGGCCGATCCCGTCAAGGTTCCGGGCCAGGCCGAGGCACTTCGCACGCTGCTGCGCAACCTGCTCGACAACGCTGTGAAATATTCGCCTGACGGCGGACGTGTCGACGTCGAGATCGCTGCGCGCACGGACGCGGTCGAACTCAGCGTGGACGACAGCGGTCCGGGCCTTCCGGCCGGTGAGCGCGAACGCGTGCTCGACCGCTTCTACCGTTCCGGCGAACCGCAGGCGCCGGGCAGCGGTCTCGGCCTTGCGATCGTCAAGTCGATTGCCGACTTGCATGGTGCGACGCTTTCGCTGGATCGGTCGGCGAGCCTCGGCGGACTGCGCGTCACCGTGCGGTTTTCGACAGCGGCTTGAGCGCGGCGCTCCTGCCTGTTTAAGGCGCGCTTAAGCGTCTGGCCCGACATTCCTTCCGTTGACTCTCTCAAAACCTCGGAAGGATTCCAGATGAAAAACAATTTGTCCACGCCCCGTGCGCTCGTCCTTTCGCTGGCGGCCGCCGGCGTGATCGGCGCCGTGGCTACCGGTGCCTATACCAGCGCCAATGCCGTGGCCTCGCCGTCTCCGGCCGCAACGGCTCCCGCCGCTGGGCCGCAGGTTTCCATGCCCGACTTTTCGACCATCACGGCGCGCCATGCCCCTGCGGTGGTCAACATCAGCGTGACCGGCACGACGAAGACGGCAGGTGCCGAGGGCCCCCAGGGCATGGATCCCAATGACCCCATGTACGAGTTCTTCCGCCGCTTCCAAGGCCAGGGCGGCCCGCGCGGACAACAACCGCAGCGCGAGACGCCGGTGCGCGGACAGGGCTCCGGCTTCATCGTCAGCGCTGACGGGATCATCCTGACCAACGCCCACGTGGTGAAGGACGCCAAGGAAGTCACCGTCAAGCTGACCGATCGTCGTGAGTTCCGCGCCAAGGTGCTGGGTTCGGACACCAAGACCGACGTTGCCGTCCTCAAGATCGACGCCAAGAATCTGCCGACCCTGTCGGTCGGAAACACCAAGGACCTCAAGGTGGGCGAATGGGTGCTCGCGATCGGTTCGCCGTTCGGCTTCGAGAACACCGTGACTGCTGGTGTCGTCAGCGCCAAGGGCCGAACCTTGCCCGATGACAGCTATGTGCCTTTCATTCAGACCGACGTGGCGGTGAACCCCGGTAACTCCGGCGGCCCGCTGATCAATACGCGCGGCGAAGTGGTGGGCATCAATTCGCAGATCTACAGTCGCAGCGGCGGCTATCAGGGCGTGTCGTTCGCCATTCCGATCGACGTCGCGATCCAGGTGAAGGACCAGATCGTTGCCACGGGCAAGGCCAGCCATGCACGCCTCGGCGTCGCTGTGCAGGAAGTGAATCAGGCCTTTGCCGATTCGTTCAAGCTCGACAAGCCCGAAGGCGCGCTGGTGTCGAACGTGGAAAAGGGTGGTCCGGCGGATGAAGCCGGCCTGCGCTCGGGCGACGTCATCCGCAAGGTCGACGGCGAGCCGATCGTTGCTTCGGGCGACCTGCCGGCATTGATCGGCCAGAAGAAGCCTGGTAGCAAGATCACGCTCGAAATCTGGCGTCAGGGCCAGCGCGAGGAGATTTCCGCGAAGCTGGCTGATTCGGCCGAGAAGTCGGCCACCGTCGCGAAAAACGACAGCGGTGCCGGCCAAGGCAAGCTCGGCCTGGCGCTGCGCCCGTTGCAGCCGCAGGAACAGCGCGAAGCTGCAGTCGACGGCGGCCTGCTGATCCAGGACGTGGGCGGCCCAGCCGCGATGGCCGGGGTTCAGCCAGGCGACGTGCTGTTGGCTATCAATGGCACGCCAGCGAAGAGCATCGAACAAGTGCGCGAAGTGGTGGCCAAGGCAGACAAGTCCGTGGCCCTACTGATTCAGCGCGACGGCGACAAGATCTTCGTGCCTGTTCGCCTCGGCTGATCCACTGTCCTCCACGAAGCCGGCAAATCGAGACAAAGTGCCGGTTCGCGGGGGCAGGGGATGCCCCATGTGCAAAAGTGCCTTGGTGGAAATTTCACAGGACGATAACAATTCGTTGAAACAACTGAATTAGAGGAATCCCATGGTTCGGCGCGATCTGGCCTTGACTGTTCTTGAACTGGAGCCCAATGAATTCCATTGGGTCCTGTTGGAGGCTGTGCAGGCGGAATCCGAGGAGTGCCTGGGATACCGGCCCATCGATTCCTCGACCCGAGGTCTTCCCGATTATTCCGAAGCGCTCATTCAGGGCGCTTCGGCTTTGCGCGTGCTGCAAGGGCTTGCGCCATTCGGCAAACCCATGAACCCCGTCGGTATCGGGGAAAGTACGGCGGCCCCTTTGCCGGATGAGGGTGCCAGCGGACCGAACTCCTCCACCGATCCCGACTCGTGCATGTTCACCACCGGCCACCCGGTTCTCTAGCGAACGTCGCCAGCATCACAGCCTAGCGGCGCCGCACGTCGAAATGCATCGCTGTCACGGCGATCACCTTGGCCGCTCGCGATCGAATCGTTTCCCTTACGGACACGCCGCGCAACACCAGAAGCGGTTCATCGGGCGTGCTACAGGGCACCGCAGCAGGCTGAAACGTGCGGGTTGGCGCGAACGACATGCGGAATCTGCCCGCGAGCGTGAGGGTTGGTTGCATGACCTACAAGGTACGTGGTCATCCCGCAATCGAAAATCTCTCCAATGGGGGCATGGCACCACCAACCGGCATACTCCGGAAGTTCGGCGCACTCCCTGTTACGTGCGCGTGCACAGGAATGAAAAGATAGAAGATGCCAAGACTGATCGTGCTGCAGAAGAATGGCTCGGCCAAGCAAGTCAATGTGACGGGAACCCCGTTCGTCATCGGTCGCGCGGACAGCTGCGACCTCGTTCTCGACAATCCCCTCGTGAGCCGATCGCACGCCGTGTTCGAGGCGGTAGGGGGCACGATGACCATTCGCGACCTGCAGAGCCACAACGGAACCTACGTCAATGGCGAACGCAAGGAATCCATCGCCCTGAACAACGGTGACGAAATCAAGCTGGGGAGCTACCAGATCCGCTACCTGGCCGATAGCGGTCCGATTGCGGCGGCCGAGGCATTGCGGCTGGTCACCATTCCGGGCAAGCTGGCGGACATCGACCTCCTGAAACTCGGCGTGAAGCCCTGAACATCCGTCCATTGCAATGAACACACCGCGCAGCACTGTGGGTCTTCCCCGACGCTCCGTTGCGGCGGCGCTGGTGGCATTGCCGACCTTCTGGCTGAGCGCTCGCGCGCAGCCGCAGGCAGCACGGCGCGCAACGCCGTCGCAAACGGAAGGTCCGTTCTACCCCGTGACCCTGCCAGGCGACACGGACAACGATTTGCTACGCAACGGCGCACTGAACTACGCGGCGGGTGAGCCGACCTGGGTCGAAGGCAGTGTCGCGGATCTCGACGGAAAACCGCTGACCGGAGCGTTCGTGGAGATCTGGCAGTGCGATCAGGCCGGGCATTACCACCATCCGGGCGACGGCGACCGAGCCGACCGGGCCTTTCAGGGTTTCGGCCGGATCGCCGTCGATGCGCAGGGACGGTATCGGTTTCGCACCATCCGCCCCGTGCCTTACACGGGTCGCACGCCGCACATCCACGTGAAGGTCAAACTCGGTCCGCGCGAGTTGCTCACCACCCAGCTCTATGTGGCGGGCGCGCCCGGCAATGCGCGTGATTTTCTCTGGCGCAACCTGTCAGAACAGGATCGCGCGGCGATCACGGTTCCTTTCGAGCGTGCACCGGACGGATGGAAGGCCAGCTTCCCGATCGTCGTTGTTGCGTGAGGGTTCGCCCCCGTGAATTAATGCCGGTGCGATGAGCGAAGGCAGCCCATGACGCGGTCGTCACGCGCTCTGTCGAAGGTATCCTCGCTGTTACAAGTCCCGGCCCTTGAGTGCTGGAACCCAACGCCTCCGTATGAATTCCCTGCTTCCACACATTGCCCCAGATCACGTCTGCCTCCTGGAGGCCTTTTGATGTTCTCGGGTGATGGCCTGCTGGCAATCAAGGTGATGGCCGCCGCCGCGCCCGTGGCAGGGTTTGCGGCCGTCGCGCACGTGAGGGCCCGGCGACGCGCCAAGCGTGCCCATGAAGTTGCGACGGCGACCGGCGCGATTCGAAACATCGTTGTCGAAGTCCCTCGTTCGGTCGACGACGTGTTCGCTTCAGTCCGCTTCGACCTCACGCCCAACTTGACTGGCTGCCTCGCCGCGGCGAACAGTGCGTCCCTGCGCGGCTTCGAAACCCCTGACGCAGTGATGATGGCGCTGGACGTCGATGCGGTGTGGGCATGCGTCGGCGTGGGGAAGTCGCCGACCGACGAGGTCCAGCCGCAGCGCACCCGCGTCATCGCGACCCGGGAAGTGCTCGTGCTCCACTCCAGCAATCCAGCCCGCGAAAGCGTCAGGGTCCGGTTGAACGCGCTCTTGCGCGCCCATCGCTCCACGCCGGAAGGGGTGCCGCTGTATTGCGCGGCCGACGGCGAGATCCGCACCGCGCCCGGACGGCGCGTGCGCGTTGCCGAGATGACGGAGCGCAAGCAGTTCTATTGGGTCCGTTCGGGCGGCTCGACAGCCGATTCGACGCACAGACCCAGCTAGTTCGCGCGTCGCTCGGCGGCCGGGGGCGAGGCCGGCAATTTCCTTCCATACCGCATATGGCCGGGCCTCGCGGAACACGGGCAGGCGGAGCGTCCGTTCGGCTAGTGCTTCTGGTGAATGTTTCCTCACTTCGCGCGCAGTAGAGTCGCCGTCACGACAGAGAGGATCTGACGTGATCTCATTGCTGGTTCGCATCGTGCTGTGCATGGCTTGGAAATCGGGCAAGCGTTCGCAAGACGCCCGCTGAAATTCAATGAGCCCTGTCATTTCATCCGATACGCGCACCGTGCCGGGCTCGGTGACGGGACGAGGCGCACATGAAAAACTGGCGCTGGAGTGGGCCGACATCACTCAGGGCAGCGCACATTCCTTGCCCGAAGGCATGCGGCTGCAGGACTACGAGATCGTCGGGCCCATCGGCGAAGGCGGGTTCGGCATCGTCTACCTGGCCTGGGACCATTCGCTGGAGCAACACGTCGCGATCAAGGAATACCTGCCGGCCATCCTGGCCTCGCGCGCCAGCGTGTCGCCGGCGGTCGTGGTCAAGTCGCAGCGCCACAAGGACGACTTCTGCCTCGGCATGCGCAGCTTCCTCAACGAGGCTCGGATCCTGGCCCGCTTCGACCATCCTTCGCTCGTTAGGGTGCTGCATTTCTGGGAAGGCAACGGCACGGCCTACATGGCCATGCCGTACTACGAGGGGCCGACCCTCGCGCGTGCGCTGGCGGAACTCGGCAGGGCGCCCGACGAAGCGGAGCTTTGCGGCTGGTTGCATCCGCTGCTGGATGCGCTCGGCACCATGCACGCTGCGAGTTGCTTCCATCGCGACATCGCTCCGGACAACATCCTGCTCACCGATCACGGCCCCGTGCTGCTCGATTTCGGCGCGGCGCGGAGGGTGATCGAGGGCGTCGGGCCCTCGCCGACGGTGGTGTTCAAGCCCGGCTTCGCGCCGATCGAGCAGTACGGCGAAGTCGCTTCGATGAAGCAAGGCGCCTGGACTGATCTGTACGCGCTCGCCAGCGTCGTCTACTCGGCCATCGTCGGGCAACCGCCGCCGCCGTCAATCGAACGCCTGATGGACGATCGGTTGAAGCCGCTTTCCGAGTTGGCACGTGGCCGCTACAGCGAGCCGTTCCTGGCCGCCATCGATGCCGCTCTGGCGCTGCACCCCCGCAACCGGCCCCAAAGCGCGGCCGAGTTCTGGACCATGTTGAGTTGTGGCCAGCAACTCCAGGACCTGGATCTTCTGCGTGCGGTGCGGCGGTCGGATGTGCCGTGCGGTGCGGCCCCTGCGCCCTTGGTTGTAGAGGTGCCGTCCGAGCCGACCATGCCGGGCGACGAGGGCATGGATGACATCTTCGCGGAACCGCCGATGGAGCCGGCGCCCGAGCGCACAGTCCCGCTCGCCGCCGACGAGAGCGATTCCGACGCGCGGGATTCGGAAGAAGCCGCCGATGTTGCGCTGCCACCGCTCGAGATTTCGGCACCCCATTTCCGGCCTCCCGTTTCCAACTGGCCGCCGCTGCACATGGCGCCGAGTGCAGCGCAAAGGCGAAACAGCCGGATCAAGATCGCTGCGCTGGCTGCCGCGGTCTTGTGCGTCGGATTGGTGGTGTTCGGCTACATCGATCGTGCCCCTTCGCCGACGGCGGCGCGTACACCCTTGCCCGGCACATCCGTGCCGGACCCGATCCCTCCACCCGCACCGACCGTGGCCGCGATCCCAAGGCCTGCTGCGGCGCCGGCCCGGGCCCCGGAGCCTGAGCCCATGTCGGCGACCGAGGCGCTTGCGTTGCCTGCGCCGTCTCGGGCGCCCGTCGTCCCGGGACCCGACGCGCCAGTGCCAACCGTGGAACCCGTCGTTGCAGCGCCGACATCCCCGCTGACTGATTCCGACCTCGCCGCGGCCGTCGAACCACCATCGCCGCGAAGCGAAACAAAGACGCCCCAAGTACGGGCACCCGCACCGGCTCGCAGGCCCGTCGCGCGTGCGCCCGTCGAACCTGTCCGCCAGACCCGCCGCGAAGCGCGCATTCCAGCGGCAGAGCAACCGGCTCAGCCGGTGAGTCCCGCCGTCGTACAGATGGTGTCGCCTGAGATCCCGCAGGTCCACAACAAGTGCACCGACATTCTTCAACGCGCCTCGCTGGGACCCGTCACGGCGGAAGAGGCGGCTATCTTGAGAAAGGGGTGTGAATGATGACCACGACCTTCGCTCGCTGGCTGCAAGCCGCATCCCTGACGGGCGTTCTGTCGCTCATGCTGGGACTGTCAGGCTGCGCAGCACCACCCGTCGCCAGTTCATCGAAGACCGAACTTCCCTTCGACCAGGCCGTGGCGCAGGCGACCGACGGCCTGGTCAAGCAGACGCAGAAAGGTCCGGCTTTTCTCGCCAAGATGGGATCGAAGCGAAGCGTGGTGCTCGACCCGATGGTCGATGCCGGAAGCGCACAGCAGACCGCTGCAACCCAGATGTTGCAGGACCGGGTGACGGAACGGTTGAACGCCAAGTTCGAGACGATGGAAATCATGCCATTCGACAGCGCGAACCTGGCTAAGGCCCGCTACTTGCTGACGGGCACGATGACCCGCCTGTCCGTCGATGAACCGCGCAGTCCGTTGCAGATCAACCTCGCGCTGACGGAACTGGCCAGCGGCACCGTCGTCGCCCAGTCGTCGGCCGTGGCGCGCGACGAGGGCCTGGATCACACGCCGCTGCCGTACTACCGCGACACGCCCGTGCCCACCAAGGACCGGGTGATCGAAGGCTACGTGCGCACCACCGCGACCCCGCCGGGCCAGCATGCGGATGCGTACTACCTCGAGCGTCTCGCGGCCGCGCCCGCGATCAAGGAGGGGACGGCGCACTACAACGCCCAGCGCTACCAGGACGCGCTGGCGCAGTACAGCGCTGCGGGCGGCGGGCCGACCGGCGAACAGTTGCGTGTGCTGAACGGCATCTATCTGAGTTCGGTGAAGCTCGGGCGCACAGCGGAGGCTGAGGACGCCTTCGGCAAGATCGTCGCCTATGGCATCGCCAACCAGCAGTTGGGAGTGAAGTTCCTGTTCAATCCGAACGCCACGACGTTCTGGTCGGAAACCAGGATCAGCGGGCCTTACACGATGTGGCTGCGCGAGATCGCCAGGGCCAGCGCCGATGCGAAGGTCTGCATGGACATCGTCGGCCATACCAGTCACACGGGGCCAGTCGCGTACAACGATCAGCTGTCGTTGCAGCGTGCCCGCTACATCCGCCAGCGCCTGATCGATGAATCGACCGTGCTCAGCGACCGCACGACGCCGAGCGGAAGGGGCTTTCGCGAGAACATCATCGGCAGCGGCACCGACGACGCGGTCGACGCGCTGGACCGCCGGGTCGAATTCAAGATCGTCGCCTGCAGCTGATCCGGTCGCCGGGGCAGGCGCGACCGTCAGACGGAAGCGCTGCCGCCTTGCGACGGCCAGAACTTGCGCCACCACGGGCGCTTGGTTTCGGACTGGACGTTCGAAGCGCTGGCGATCAAGTCCGCGGCAACCGATGCGCGGACACGCTCCCGCAGCGCGGTTTCGTAGGCATGCGCCGGGGCCCGGGCACTGCGATCACCTCGCAGTGCCTGACGGCGCCAAGCATGGGCATGCTCGGCGAGTTCGTCGTCAGTCAGGTCGTCGGGGTGGGGCATCTGTGTCATGTTGAACAGATTGTGACGCGTCGCGGCGGCCGACCGCTACCCGAAAATCACGCTGGGTCTGCCGCTTTCTCGGCCGGCTTGGCCGCAGGCGTCGGTCGCCGCGACACCTTGGCGTGGAGCCTCGACTCCACAGAGCTTCGTGTATTTGTGCGCAAATTCGCCAACCCGGCGAAAAGTAATCCATTCGATTACACGTAACGGTGTTTAACAATCGCGCCAAACTTTTTGGGTCTCGCGCGTCATGGAAACTTCTCGCTGGGTTAGAACGTTCCTTCGATTCCTGAGTGGCCTTCGTGGCGGACCCAGAAAGCGCGTGCCATCACGTTCGACGCCACGCGTCGTCGCATCGGGCCATCGTCCGGCGGCACACCCTGTGGCCAGGGAGCCGTTCCGATCGCCAGCGCCGGTCGCTCCGGTGTTCAAGCAGCCTGCTGTCTTTGTCGCTCCCGTGGAACAGGTCAAGGAGCGCAGTCCTCTCCCGCCGCTGCCGATCAAGACCGAAGCGCCGGCGCCCGTCGTCTCGCCGCCTCAGCCCGTCCGAGAAGTCGTGCAAGCGGTCGTGCAGCCCGAGCCCGAAGAGGCGCCTGCGACGGTCAAGCCCATGAGAACGCTGGAAGAGGTGCGGGCAGATCTGGCCCGGCTGCGCGCGAGTGCGAAAGAGCGGCATGCACAAGCCCTGGTCCCGGTCCGGCGCGATGTCGCGTTCGCTCCGACGGACTTCATGGACTTCGCCGAACCGGCAACTCCGCCAAGGGAGGATTCCGAATCGAGCTTCGAGGCCACGGCGTATCTCGACTTCACCACGCTGAAGCCGCGCGAAAGCACCTAGGCAGGCTAAGCGGCGACGTTTCCCGTCGGCGCGTCGGCGGGCGACAACGCCAGGTGGGGAGAGTTCAGCAAAAGTTGCGCCGTGTTGTCGAGGTGCTCGGCAATCAGCGCCTGCGCAGATTCGATATCCCTGTTGAGCACCGCGTCGACCAGCGCCTGGTGCTCGCCCTTGACGTCGCGCTCCGTCATCGCCAGTGGCGCCGAGAGCTGTCGATAGCGTTCGCTCTGCTGGTAGAGGATCTGGTGCATTCGCAACAGCCACTGGTTCGGGCAACCGGCCACCAGCGCCCGATGGAATTCGCCGTGGCTTTGCGCCCATTCGGCGCTGAGTTGCGTGGGGCGCTCCGCGTCGCGCTCGGCCACGCGCGAGAGGCGGTGAAAGGCCGAGACGATGGCGCCTTCCCAATCCAGGTCGCCATGGCGAATCGCCTCGGCCAGGCAAAGCTTTTCGATCTCGATGCGCGCCTTGACGAGGTGGAGCAACTCGACCGCCGACACCGGGCTCACCCGATAGCCGCGCGCCGGCTCCGACACCACCAGTGCCTCGGCCTCGAGCATGGCCAGGCCTTCGCGCACCGCGCCTGCGCTGACTTCGATTTCCTCGGCCAGCGCGGCGATGTTGAGCTTGGACCCGGGCAGCAACCGGCCGCCGACGATGGCCGTGCGCAGCCGTTCGTAGACGAGGCGTGTCTGGCTGATGCCTCTGCCGGGGCGCTCGTTCATCGCAGCCACTTCTTGTAAACCCTAACCATAGATAAATAACTTGTCGATATAGTTTGACGCAAAGAATATATTATTTCCAAGAAGCGTACAAACTTCGAACTGGAGCGAGACAACATGGCCGACATTCAGCTGCGCATCCGCAAGGATTCGAACCGCGCCGACGACCACAGCGTGCATTCGCTGGACCGCTTCGTCTTCACCGTGCCGGATCTCGATGAGGCGGCGCGTTTCTACGAGGCCTTTGGGCTTCAGGTCGAACGCAGGGATGGGCGGCTCGATCTGTACACGGTCGGTCATCCCCACGCATGGGGTTCGCTGTTTCAGGCGAGCGGCCCGAAGAAGCTTCAGTACCTGCGCTTCGGCTGCTTCACCGAGGACCTGGCGGCTGTCGCCGAGCGCATCGAGCGGCTGGGCGTCCCGCGCTGCGAGCCGCATCCGCTGGGCGATGCGGAAGGCATCTGGGTCAGGCATCCGGACGGTTTCCCTGTGCAGATCGTCGCGGCGCCGAAGAGCTCCCCGGATGCGCGTGCCGAACGCGTCGCGGAATCCGCGGTGCCGCTGGGCACCGGCGCTTCGCTCGCGCGATCTCGCATTCCGAAGGTCCGGCCGAGGCGGCTGTCGCATGTGCTGCTGTTTTCGCCCAACGTGGGCGATGCCATCGTGTTCTATCAGGATGCGCTCGGCCTGCGCCTCACCGATCGCTCGGGCGAGCTCGTGGTCTTCATGCACGGCGCGCACGGAAGCGACCACCACCTGGTCGCGATGGCCAAGTCCGACGGCCCGGGTCTTCACCACACCAGCTGGGACGTCGCCAGCATCGACGAGGTCGGGCGCGGCATGGAGCAGATGTACGCGGCGGGCTATCCGCGGGGGTGGGGCGTCGGGCGCCACGTACTGGGCTCCAACTACTTCTATTACGTGCGCGATCCGTGGGGAAGCCACGCCGAGTACTCCTACGACATCGACTATGTGCCCGGCGGCTTCGAGTGGCCCGCAGGCGACCATCCGCCCGAGGACTCCTTCTATGCCTGGGGCCCGGCGGTGCCGGAGGACTTCATCACCAACTACGAGATCCGCAACGGCTGAACTGCAGGCGTCGGTCCCTTCGGTATTCCCTTCACCTCACGGAAGACATCCAACATGCGCCTCGCAGCTTTCCAGAGCAACGGCCGGCCGGCCATTGGCCTGCGCCTCGATCAGGAGATCGTCAACCTCACGGCCGAAGGCCTGCCCGCCACCCTCGACGAGTTGCTGCGGGCCGGGCCTGAAGGGCTGGCGGCGGTGAAACGGGCCGGGACGTCGGCCCGTTCGCGGCTGCCGCTCGCCGACATCGACTGGCTGCCACCGGTGCAGATGCCATCGAAGGCGATCGCCGTCGGGCTCAATTACGTGGACCATGCGGCCGAAGGAAACTTCGAGCCTCCCAAGTACCCGGTGTTGTTCCACCGCTTTCCGTCTTCATGGGTTGGCCATGGCCAGCCGCTGGTGCGTCCGCACGTATCGACGCAGTTCGACTACGAAGGCGAGTTGGTGGTCGTCATCGGCAAAGCGGGCCGCTACATCGACAAGGGCAGGGCGCTCGACCACGTCGCGGGCTACTCGCTCTTCAACGATGGCTCGATCCGCGACTACCAGTTCAAGTCGGCGCAATGGATGATGGGCAAGAACTTCGATCGCTCCGGTGCCTTCGGCCCCGAGTTCGTCACGGCGGACGAGCTGCCGTCGGGCGCCACCGGCCTCAAGCTGCAGACCCGCCTCAACGGCCAGGTGCTGCAGGAGGCGAACACGCGCGACATGATCTTCGACGTCGCAACGCTGGTGTCGGTGTGCTCCGAGCCCTTTGCATTGCAGCCGGGCGACATCATCATCGCCGGCACGCCGGCGGGCGTGGGGTTCGCGCGCAAGCCGCCGATCTTCATGAAGGCGGGCGATGTGTGCGAGGTCGAGATCGAGGGCATCGGGCTGCTCTCGAATCCCGTCGTCGATGGAGACTGAGCCCTCTCGCTTCCCAGAACAACCACAGGAGACAAGCATGAACATGGACCGTCGATCCTTCGTTGCCGCCGCCGGCGCTCTGGGCGCCAGTGCGCTCTTGACTCATCCGGCATCGGCGCAGCCCGCCGGTGCACCCATCCGCGTCGGTGGCACGCTGGCACTCACGGGGCCGCTGTCGGCCACGGGCCTCGTGCACAAGCTCACCGGCGAGATCTATGTCGATGGACTCAACAAGCGCGGCGGCCTGCTGGGCCGGCCGGTCGAATGGGTGCTGAAGGACGACCAATCCAAGCCCGACCTGGCGCGCACGCTCTACGAGCAGCTCGTGACCTCCGACAAGGTGGACTTGCTCATCGGCCCGTACGCGACGGGCAACATCCTGTCGGCCATGGGCGTGGCGCAGCGCTACAACAAGACACTGGTGCACCATACCTTCGGCATACCGAACCTCGCGAAGTACGACCAGCAGTTTCCGGCATGGTCGATCGGGCCCGACCCCGAGAAGACGCTCCCGGCGCTGGTGCTCGATGCGCTGGCCGCTTCGGCAACACCGCCCAAGACCATCGCGGTCGTCACGAGCAAGTTCCCCTCGGTGCATTTCGTCGCGCTCGGTGCGCGCGAAGTCGCCAAGCAGCGCGGCCTGAAGGAAGTGATCTTCCTCGAGTGGGACTTCGGCAATCGCGACTTCGGCCCGATCGCCGGACGCGTGAAGGAAGCGAATCCGGATTTCATCTGGACCGGCGCGATCGGCCTGGAGGGCAACCAGCTGCTCGATGCCATGAAGAAGATCGACTACGCGCCGCTGCATCATTTCTATCACGTGCCCGCACCGGCGCCGATGCTCAAGGCGCCCGAAGCCAATGGCGCGCTGTCGATGACGATCTTCGAGGACCATCCGCCGTTCACCAACAATCCGGTAGCCGCCGAGTTCGTCAAGGTCTACCGTGAACGCGCCGCCCGCGCCGGCATGCCCGACACGGCCGTCGAGACTCAGGCCGCGGCGTCGTTCACAGCTTGGCAGCTCATCGAAGCCTCGGTGGTCGCCACCAAGGGCTTGGACGACAAGGCCATGGCCGCTTGGCTGCGGGCGAATCAGGTGGACACCATCCAGGGCAAGTTGCGCTTCAACGAGCGCGGCAACTTCGGTGCGGACCTGAGCCGCGTCAAGCAGGTGCAGAACGGCAAGTGGGTCACGGTCTGGCCCGCTGACTGGGCTGCCCCGGGCGCGAAGCTGCAAACGCGAGGCGCATAAGAAGGATGACCTTGCCCAGCGCCACGCTCCTGGCCCAGGCCGTTCTCGCGGGCCTCTTCACTGGCGCGCTCTACGGGCTGCTCGGGCTGGGGTTGAGCCTGTCGTGGGGGATGTTGCGGCAGATCAATCTGGCGCATTTCGCGCTCGCGTTCCTGGGGGCCTACCTGACCTACGAGTTGTCGAGCCATCGCGGTGTCGATCCGCTGCTCACGCTCGTCTTCATCGTGCCCTTGTTCTTCGTGCTGGGCGCGGCGCTGCATTGGGTGTTGGCGCGCTTCCGGGTGAGTCCCTTCAACTCGCTGCTCGTCACCTTCGGCATCACGGTGATCATCGAAGCGCTGCTGCAATGGACGTGGACGGCCGACTATCGCAAGCTGGAGTCGGCCTATGCGGAGCACAAACTGCGCCTCGGGCCGCTCTTCCTGCCGGTGCCTGAGTTGATCACGCTGGGTCTTGGCGTCAGCATCTCGCTGGCTGTGTGGCTTGCGCTGCTTCGTACCGATCTGGGCAAGGCGATGCGCGCCGCCGCGGAAGACGCGCCGATTGCCGCGGCCTTTGGCGTCAACCAGAACGCGCTGGCATTGATGCTCTCAGGTCTCAACGCTTCGCTGGCGGGGGTGGCGGGTGTCTGCATCGCGCTGGCCTATACGCTGTCGCCGTCGCAGATCTACGCATGGATCGGCGTTGTCTTCGCTGCCGTGATGCTGGGCGGCCTGGGCCGGCCGCTGGGGCCCTTGATTGCCGGCTGCATCATCGGCGTGACCGAGGCCGTCACCATGGCGGTGACCGCGCCGTCGTGGGCGCCGCTGGTGTCCTTTTCGCTGCTCATGCTCGTGTTGCTGGTGCGGCCGGGGAGGGTGGCGTGAAGCGTTCCCTGCTATGGATCCTTGCCGCGGGAGCGGGCCTTGCGGTCGTTCCCTGGCTTGGCCTGCCGGCCTTTTACGAGTCGATCCTCTATTTGGTGCTGCATTGGATCGCGCTCGCGACATCGTGGAACTTGTTGTCGGGCTACTCGGGCTACTTCTCCTTCGGGCACGGCGCCTTCTTCGGCATCGGCATGTACACCACGGCCACGCTGGCCACGCGATTCGACGTGCCCTTTCTCTGGACGCTGCCTGCCGCAGCCGCCATCGCGGCGGTGTTCGGCGCATTGCTCGGTGCCGTGGCGTTTCGGGTTCAGGCCGTGCGCGCCGAGCTGTTTTCGCTGCTGACGCTGGCCGCGACCTTCGTCGTCGCGACGATCATCCTCAACACGCCGATCGACGGCGGGCCGGGCGTCTACATGAGCGCGGTGCCAGTCCCGAAGATCGGGCCTTCGCCTTCGGGCACCTTCTATCTGCTCGCACTCCTCGCGGCGGTGCTCTCGGTGCTGGCTGCGATCGCGGTCTACTACTCGCGCTTCGGTACCGGCCTGTTCGCGATCCATGACGACGAGGACGTCGCCGAGGTCATGGGCGTGCCGACCTATCGCTACAAGCTGGGTGCCTTCGCGCTGTCCTGCGGCCTCGCCGGCGTGGTGGGCGGCGTACACGCGCTCTTCATCTCCTACGTGACGACCGGCGACACGTTCACCATCGCGATGCCGCTCACGGTGGTGCTGATGTCGGTGCTGGGCGGCACGCGGCACTGGGCCGGGCCGATCGTCGGTGCGACGGCCATCACGCTGCTGCTCTACGCCTTCACCGGAGGCGACAGCGCCATCATCGGCAAGGGGCTCACGGGTCTCGTGCTGATCGTCGTGATCCTCTTCATGCCCGAAGGCCTGCTGGGTCAGGCGCTGAAGTGGTGGGGCGCGCGCAAAGGTGGCATTGGGCGCGTCAGGCATGCGCCGATTGCCGCGCCTGCTGCAGTCCAGCCGACGCGATCCTTGCTGACGAGGGGTGCCGTGCTGTTGCGCGCGCAGGGCGTGCGCAAGTCGTTCAAGGGCGTGCAGGCACTGCGCGGGGTGGATCTCGAAGTGCGGCAGGGCGAGATCCTCGGGCTTCTCGGGCCCAATGGATCGGGCAAGTCCACCTTCATCAACGTGGCGAGCGGGCACTATGCCGTGACGGCTGGCTCGATCGAGTTCGCAGGCAAGCAGATTTCCGGCATCCCGGCGCATCGCATCGCGCATGGCGGCATCGCGCGCACGTATCAGATTCCGAGGCCCTTCGCGCATCTCACGGTGCTGGAAAACGTGGCATTGCCGGCGATGTTCGGCGCCGCCTCGCTGGACCGCCGCACCGCGGAAGCGGAGGCGTGGCAATGGCTTGCATTCACCGGACTCACCGAGCGCGCCCAGGCACTGCCGGGCGAACTCAATCTGCATCAGCGCAAGTTCCTCGAGTTCGCGCGGGCACTGGCATCGCGCCCGCAGGTGCTGATGCTCGACGAGGTGCTCTCGGGCCTCACGCCCTCGGAGATCGACGAAGCCGTGGCGCTCATCCGCCGGATTCGCGATCAGGGTGCAACCATCGTCTTCGTCGAGCATGTCATGCGCGCGGTGATGGCGCTATGCGATCGCGTCGTGATCTTCAATCGCGGCGAAGTTCTGGCCGAAGGCGCGCCTCGCGACGTGATGCAGCGACCTGAGGTGGTCGCCGCGTACCTGGGCCATGCGAAGGAAGAGGGCGCGCCCGTGTGCGCATCCGCCGCACCGGCGCCAGTCGCCGACTCGGAGCCGGCCCATGCTTGAACTGCAATCGATCCGCGTCGCATACGGTCAGGCAACCGCACTGTGGGATGTCTCGCTCTCCATCGGCCAGGGCGAACTTCTCTGCGTCGTTGGCCCGAACAGCGCGGGCAAGAGCACGCTCATCAACGCCATCGCCGGGCCGCATCGCATCAGCGCCGGGCACATGCTGTTCGATGGCCACGACATCTCGCGCCTCGCGCCGCATCGCTTCTGCGGCCGCGGTATCGCGCTGGTGCCCGAAGGCCGGCGCCTGTTCACCGAAATGACCGTGCGCGAGAACCTCGAGCTCGGCAGCTACCTTCCGGCGGCGCGCGCCGACCGCGCACGCTCGCTGGACCGAGTGTGTGCGCTGTTTCCGGCATTGACCGAGAAGCTGGCGCAGCCCGCCGGTTCGCTCTCTGGCGGCCAGCAGCAGATGGTGGCGATCGGCCGCGCGCTGATGGCGCAACCCAAGCTGCTGTTGCTCGATGAGCCTTCGCTGGGCCTCGCACCGAGCATCGTGCTCGACATGTTCGATGCCATCCGCCGGATTCACGCCGACGGCATCGCCGTACTGCTGGTGGAACAGAATGTGAGCATGGCGCTCGACATTGCGGAGCGCGCCGCAGTGCTGGAAGAAGGCCGCATCGTCGCCCTCGGTCGGCCCGACGAGCTGATGGCTCGCCCTGAACTGCGCCGCGCCTACCTCGGGCTCGAAGCCGACCACGCCACAATCTGAACATGAAACTACCCTGCAAAGTCGGCGTGATCGTCGGGAGCAACCGCCGCGAATCCATCAACCGCAAGCTCGCGCAAGCCATCGTGAGGCTGGGCTCGCCACCTTGAGCTTCGAGGACATTCGCATCGACGACATGCCGATGTACAACGGTGATCTCGAAGGCGCCAGGCCTGACACGGTGAACCGCTTTACCGCCGCCGTGGCTGCGTGTGATGCGGTCCTGATCGTCATGCCGGAGCACAACCGCTCATTGCCGGCGCTTCTTAAGAACGCGATCGACTGGGGTTCGAAGCCGAGCGACAAGAACGTCTGGCGCGACAAGCCTGCAGCCATCACGGGCACATCGCCGGGCGCTATCGGCACTGCGGTCGGTCAGCAGCACCTGCGGCAGATCCTCGGCATCCTCGGCGCGACGGTGATGGGCGGCGAGGCCTATGTCTCTTTCAAGCCCGACCTGCTGGATGCCGAAGGCAACATTGCCAACGAATCGACGCGGGTCTTTCTCCAGGCCTTCGTCGACAGATTCGCCGTACTGGTCGGAAAGCTCGCGTCCCACGCGCACGACAGCTGAAGTGCGAATAGCATTGCCATGCGACGACTGAGAGCGATACGGCATGCCCCACCTGATCACGACGACGGCCGCGGGAGAGACCAGCCAGGTCACTCTCAATCAGCACGACAACACGCTGGGGCGGGGCGCGCACAACAACATCGTGATCGAGTCCGCCCAGGCGAGTCGCCAGCATGCGGTCATCACCGTCGAGGCTGCGTTCACGACCATCACGGACCTGGGTAGCCGAAACGGCACATTCGTGAATGGCGACCGCGTCGAAAGCCAGGCGCTCGTTGACGGCGACATCATCCAGCTCGGCAACCACGAGATGCGGTTCGTCGAGGGCGACCAGGAGTTCAGCCGCGTCGAGGCCCAGCGCGTGCCCACTGTGCCCGGCTTTCCGCCCGACCTCGACCTCGATCGCGATCCCCATCACGAGCCGACAAGGCCGGATGTCCCGCACAGCCGACGCGGGAAGCTCTGAGTAGGTAGCCCCGACGGCGATCGGCCCCCGGATCGAATGCCAACTGCCGGAGCTCAAAGCGCATGGGCTTCGTGAAGTTGCAACTCAATTCAACAGGGTTGACAGCGAGCCGAAAACCGATCGTAGTAGACACCCGATGCGCTCTCACCTTGCGAGAACGGCCTCGTTGGACGGATCCTGGCGCGCAGGTTGGTCTGAGAAGAGTTAGAGGGGGTGAACCATGAATCGCGTATTCAGCATTGTCTGGAATGATTCGCAGCAGGTTTGGGCTGTCGTATCCGAGATGGCCAGGCACGGCAGGAAATCAACCACGAACACCGGCTCTCACTTGAAGTCCGAGTCGACCCGCAGGGTTCCCGCACTCCTCACACGGCAGCATCTCCCAGTTCTGACCGCATGCGGCGTCAGGTCGCTGATGGGTGCAACGGCAATGACCGGGACGGCGCTCGCTCTCGTTGGGATTGGCCTCGAATCCGCGCGTGCCCAGACTGTCGGACCGGGGAATCTAGCCAGCACGGTGATCGTCAATACCGGCACGACCACGATCGTCGGCGGCACCAACGTGTCAACGGCGACCGGTGCCGGCGCTCAAGTCGGTGGTGGCACATTGGTGATCGATCCGGCGGCCGGGCCAGCGCCAGGGCCGATCACCATCACGACATCGGGCCTTGGTGCAGGGGCCTCCGGCCTCTTTCTATCGGGACCGGGATCGATGATTGTCAACCCGGGTGTCACCATCAACACGACGGGCACCGGCTATGGCGTGCGGCTTTCCAATGCTGCTGCCATAGCTCAGTTGAACGGAACTTCGATTTCCCCCATTTCGATTTCCACCGTAGGAGCCACTACGTATGCCGTGCTGCTCAATATTTCCGGAGCGACGGCCACGTTCAATCATGCGTCGCTCCTGACGACGGGATCAGGCTCCAACGTCGTCAACATCAACAACGGCGCCGTCGCGACGGTCAACCTCATCGATACATCCATCACGGCCACCGGCAGCAATGCACGGGGGGTTCATCTTGAAGTCGCGGGGGATCGAGCGACCCTCCAGAGGGTGACGATCAACACTGCGGGCGGCAACGGCATTTTTAGCAATCGGGGAATCGTCGACATTTCCGACAGCTCGATCACCGCAGGCGGTACCGCCGGTATCGGGATTCAGGCCAATGGTGGAACCCTCGTCGGGAACCGAATCTCGGTAGTGACGAACGGCGCGGGTGGTTCCCACGGGATTTTTGCGCATGCTGGCGCTACGGTCACACTGGACCAGGCGACCGTTCGGAGTTCTTCTGCTACGGGTATTTACGTAACAGACGTAGGCACCACGCTGAGCGCAACCAACATCGACGTCATGAGCGGGGGCGGAACCGAGGGTGGCGTCAGGGTACAGAGTGGGGCACAAGGTTCCATGACCGGAGGCAGGATCGAAACCTCGGGGACGTCCAATCCGGCGTTATCGCGACCGGCCTCAATTCAGCGCTCACGGGCAACAACCTGGCGGTGGTGACGAGCGGTGCCACCGCCCCCGGCGCGCAAGTCGCCCAAGGCGCGACGCTCACCCTGAACGGCAGCCAGCTGACCGCTACTGGCACCGGCAGCACCGGCTTTCTGACATCCGCCGGCGCTGCGACGACTGTGAACACGGCTGCACTTTCCAATGTGACGCTCACAAGCCCGCAGGGTGCATCGATCTCCGCCACCGGTGGCGTGACCAACATGACGTTCGACAACTCGGTCGCGACCGTCAACGACGGGCGGTGGCTCAATGTCAGCGGCAATCTGACCACCTTGAACCTGACCGTGGACCCCTCCACCGTGCAGGGGGCGGCCATCACAGCTGCGAACAGCGTCAGCAATGTGACCTTCACCAATGGCTCGTTGTGGACGCTGACGGGCAACTCGAATGTGACCAGCCTCACGAACAATGCCGGCCAGATCATGTTCAGCCCGCCGCCCGGAATTCCGGGTGCGGGATCGACCTTCAAGACGCTGACCGCGGTCAACTACTCGGGCAGCGGCGGCACGATCGGTCTGAACACCTTCCTGGGAGGAGATGGTTCGCCGTCGGATCGGCTGATCATCAACGGCGGCACGGCGACGGGCCTGACAGGGCTTCGCATCGCCAATGCGGGGGGCCCCGGTGCCGTGACGCTCGGCAACGGCATCCAGCTGATCGATACGGTCAACGGTGGCACCACCGCCCCGGGGGCATTCGCCCTCAGCGGCCGCGTGGTCGAAGGCCCCTACGAATACCGACTCTTTCGTGGCAGTGCCGATGCCTCCAATGCGCAAGCCTGGTACCTGCGCTCGGAGCGCGAGATCGTGGTGCCTGCGCCCCCGCCCGAGGTGGCGCCTCCGCCCCCGCCGGGTGTGGCGCCTCCGCCGCCGCCCGGTGTGGCACCGCCCCCGCCGGGTGTGGCGCCTCCACCGCCGCCCGGTGCGGCGCCTCCGCCCCCGCCGATCGGCAAGGCGCCCCTGTACCGTCCCGAAGTCGGCGCCTATCTTGCCAACCAGCGTCAGGCGGCCGACATGTTCGTTCACAGTCTGCACGACCGCCTGGGCGAGCCCCAATGGATCGAGACCCAGAGCTTCGACAATCAAGACGACAAGCGCCGCTCCGGATGGCTGCGGGTCGTCGGCAGAACCGCCGACACCACCAGCCGGGACGGCAATTTCACCGCCGACACCGACACCAGCCTGATCCAGGGCGGCGGCGAGCTTGCGCGTTGGAACGTGGGCGGCGAGCGCGGCCGCCTCCAGCTGGGCGGCATGCTCGGCTACGGCGAGGCGCGCAGCGATGCGACCGCGGCCGGCAACACGGCGCAATCGCGTGGCAAGGCGGACGGCTGGAATCTGGGTGCCTACGGCACCTGGTACCAGAACGACGAGAGCAGGCTCGGCGCCTACGTCGATGTATGGGGCAGCTACGGCTGGTTCAAGAACACGGTGAACGGCGACTTGCTGCCCGAAGTGCGCTACGACTCGAAGGTGCTGACCGTGTCAGGCGAAGGGGGCTACGCGATGAAGATCCGCCAGGACAGCGACTGGATCATCGAGCCGCAGGCGCAGCTGATCTACCTTCACTACAGCGAAGACGACGTCCTCGAGACCAACGGCACACGCGTCGTCGACGGCGGCAACCAGAGCGGTTGGATCTCGCGCCTGGGACTGCGCACATACCGCACCTGGACGCGAGAGGACGGCCGCAAGTGGCAGCCGTACCTCACACTGAACTGGTGGCACGACAGCGTGGATGGCGCTCTGGCATTCAACCAGGTGGTTCTGGGGGACCTGTACCCCAAGAATCGCTACGAGGCGAAGGTGGGTGTCAATGCCGACCTGGGTCGTGGTTGGACCGGCTGGGGCAACCTGGGCTACCAGTGGGGCAGCCAGGACTACAGCGCCACGACCATCCGGCTGGGCGCCAAGTACACATGGTGATGCGCTGCCCGCATCCGCTCGGCGGTGTGAGGTCGGACTAGTTGGGCGTACTTTCGCGGGTGCCCGTCAACGTACGTTCGCCATCGGGACGATGCATGTCGAGGAGGGCGCCGCTGAAGGCCCACTTGCTCGTCGACTTCAACGCCGAGAGGAACTCCCGCTCCTGTTGCATCACGCCTTCGCCGGCGCACATCCGGCGCGTGGTGGCCACGGGGCCGACAGCGATCTGGTTGCCGTCGACCTTGTATGTAGCGCGGAAGGTGTTGCAGCCGGCGAAGCCCTTCACGAGCCCTCCCTTGAAAGATAGGTTGAGCGTCGTGCCGGGCATCGCGCTCACGACGGCCTGGCGACCGTTGTTGAATCCGGTGATGGTCGAGCTCAGGCCCTCCAGCGTGGGCGTGGGCTCGGCCTTGAACGACAGGATCGTCTCTCCGCTCTCCGCCTTCAGGCTGAGACGGCCGTCGGCCACGACGGGTCGAAAGGTGCCGGCCAGCGCGTGCTTGACGGCGTTTTCCACTGCCATCGAAGATGGGTCGCACGCCATCATGGAACCCGCCAAGGAGCCGATGACGAGGCGATCCTGCTTGACGGCATACGAACCGAAGTACCGATTGCAGCCCGAGAAGCCACTGATTCGACCGCGCTCCAAATGCGCCGTGACCGACTTGGGCCCTGAGGGGAGGGTGCCCGCGTCGAGCCCGCGAAGATCGGTGAGTTGCCATGTCGGCCCTTCGAACTCCGCGGCGGCCACCGGAATGGCGAGCGCTGCGAGCATGATCAGCGTCAGTGTTGGCTTGGCCTTCACGTCGAATCCTTCGTTCGTCCTGATGGGCTGCCATCTTAGCCACGAGCCGCGGCGATGATGAGCGCTTCAAACAACGCTATCGTGGCGTCCATCCATGTGTTCAAGAATGCCAATGAAATCCGCTCTCGAATCCGGCCTGGGCAAGGCTGTCGTGGCTGTTGTCGCTTTGCTGACGCTGAGTCTGCTGTCCGGTTGCGATTCGCATGTGCGGCTCATGCCGACGCCGGTCAGCTTCAGCAACGGCGATGTCGATCCTTTCGAGAAGATCGGTCCCAAGCTGAAGACCACCGACGTCCCCGTGCTGTACGCCACCAACCGGCTGGTGTTGATCGAGGAGCCCGAGCCCCTGCACACGATCGTGCCCACGGACGATCTGCGGATGGGTGTGGCACATGTCCGGGTCGGTGACGAGACGCTCGACTGGGAGACGCTTCACCGGCTCTCCACCAGCAACGATCCCGCGGAGAGGCCCATCGTCCATCTGGAGAGTCTCGAGCAGATGGCCGTGCTCAAGGCCAAGCAGGAGGTGAAGGATTCACCCGAGGCACAGGCCTTCTTCGCTCTCGTGAACAAGGCCCTGGAGGCGAGCTCGAACAGCGAATTGCTCATCTATGTGCATGGGTCCAACAACACCGTTCCGCGCGCGGCCGCGCAGGCGGCGCAGTTCCGGCATTTCACGGGGCGTCGGATGGTGGTGCTGGTCTTCATGTGGCCTTCCGCGGGATCGATTCTTCGCTACCTCACGGACGTCAGCAACGCCGCGCGGACGGTCGAACCCTTTGCGCGGCTGGTCGAGCTCCTGGCCGAGAACACCAAGGCATCGAGGATCGACGTGCTGGCCTACAGCGCGGGCGCGCAGGTGCTGAGCCCGGCGCTGGCACGTCTGGCGACGCCACGGCCAGGCGAATCGCACGAAGCGTTGCAGGCCCGCCTGCGTCTGGGCCAGATCTACTTCGCGGCGCCAGACATCGACACGCGGCGCTTCGTGAACGAACTGGGCGCGTACATCCACATCATCGATCGCGTCAGCATTGCGGCCAACCTCAATGATTCGGTGCTGCGCTTTGCCGCCATCGTCGGCCGCGCTTCGCGTGCCGGCCGGCCCAACCTCACCGAACTGAGCGCCGAGCAGACGAACTTCCTGGTGGAGGCATCGCAGAAACTGCGCTTCGACCTCATCCGCGTGGACCCCAACGACATTCCCAACCTGCCGGTGAGTTCGCACGCGTTCTGGTACGACGATCCCTGGGTCAGCGGCGACATGCTTGCGCAGTTCCTACTCAGCGCTCCGCCGCTGCGCCGCGGGCTCGACGAACAGAGGTCGCCCGGCGGTGCGCGCTACTGGACCTTTCCCTCCGATTTCTACGACCGGATCTACCGCCTGTTCAGACGCTGACAGCGTCCATCAGGCCAGCATCCTGTCGGTGATCAGGTGCCAGTGCACTTCGTCGACCGGGGTGATGGACAGTCGGTTGCCCCTGCGCAGCACGATCATGTCGGCCAACTCTGGCGTCGCGCGCATTTCGGGCAGGCCGAGCAGGCGGGTCTTGCGCAGGGCCTGCACATCCAGCAGCAGCCATTTCGGCGCTTCACGCCGCGAAGTCGAATCGTAGTAGGGCGAACCCGGATCGAATTGCGTCGGGTCCGGCCGCGTGCCGGATGCCACGCGGGCGATTCCCACGATCCCCGGCTGGGGGCAACTCGAGTGATAGAACAGCACGCCGTCGCCGACGTGCATCCCATCACGCATGAAGTTGCGCGCCTGGAAGCTGCGCACGCCGGTCCATGGCACCGTTGCGTCGGATGCGGCCAGTGCATCGTCGATCGAGCAGTCGTCGGGCTCGGATTTCATCAACCAATAGTGGGGCACTTCAATGTCTCTGGGCTTCTCGTGGGCAGAGGTGCAGGCCTCACTCGGCGCGAATGTCATTGGCCCGGACGACTTCGCCCAGCAGCTTGTAGTAGTGGCGGGTCAGCTCGCCCAACTGCTCGGGCGTGCCTCCGCCGGCATCGTCGCCGCGCTCGGCGATGGTCTTCTGCACGTTCGGATCCTTGAGCGCGCTGTTCATCGCCGTGTTGACTTTCTTGACGATGTCTGCGCTCAGTCCGGGCGGACCGTACAGCCCGATGAAGGAGATGATCTGGAAGTCCTTGATGCCTTTCTCCGTGGCAGTCGGCACATCCGGGAACGCAGGCACCCGCTTGGCGCCCGTGGACATCAAGGCCTTGAGCTGGCCGGACTTGAGGAATGGGGCAACCACCGACGAGGCGTCGAACATGGCGTTGACTCGCCCGGCGATCAGATCGGTCATCGCCGGGCTGCTGCCCTTGTAAGGGACGTGGTTCATCTTGGGCTTGCCGATGCGCTCGCGGAAGAGCTCCATGGCGGTCTGCACGAGGCTGCCGGGTCCGCCCGATGCATAGTCGATGCCGGTGCCCGCCTTGTCCTGTGCCTTGACCCAGGCGATGAATTCGGTCAGATCCTTGACTGGGAGGCTCGACGGTACGACCAGCATCAGCGACGAAGTCAGCAGCAGCCCGATGGGCACGAGCTTCAGCGGGTCGGCCATGGCCGTGTTGCGATAGGTGTGCGGGTTGAGCACCATGTTGCTGCCATTGCCCACGAGCAGCTTGTAGCCGTCGGGCGGCGCTTTCATGATGAAGTCGGTGGCGATGTTGCCGTTGGCACCCGGCTTGTTGTCGATCACCACACCCTGGCCCAGACTGGTCTGCATGCCCGCCGTGAGGATGCGGCCCGCGAAGTCAGTCTGCCCGCCGGGTGGGTAGCCGACCACCAGCGTCACCGCCCGGGTGGGCCATGCGCCTTGCGCCGCTCCCATGCCAGGCAACATGCCTGCGCCCAGGCCCAGGCCGAGTTGCAATGCGATGCGACGCGAAAGTGAGACGTCCGACTCGATGGGCAGCATGGTGTTCTCCCGACCTTGGCGAGGTCAATCGACGCATCATAGGAGCGTGCGGGGTGACTCACAAGGGAACCGGTGCCTTCGCGGCAGCGTCGGCTATGGATCGCTGCGTCGGCCGATCAGGCGCGCGAGGGCTGCGCGGAGCCCGGGCTTGTCTCTTGCGCCGGCTTCGATCGGTGTGGCGCGGTAGAGCGCTCGCTGCTCTTCGAGCACGATCTTGAGGGTTTCGAGGTTGCGCTCGCTGTAGACCCAGACGCCCGAGACGACGAAGTGGCCCGGTAAGGCGTCCGCCTTCGGTGCGATCTGGACATTGACCGCGCCGATGCGGTCCACCGTTTCAGCGCGCGACGTGGCCTGCTCCGCCCCGCCGCCCAGGACGTCGACCTGCCGCGTGAAAACGAAGCTGATCGCCTGGATCTGGTGAAAGTGCTCGGCAATGAAGGCGCAGATCTCCAGGAAAATCAGCCGGCCGACGTGGCGGCGTTCGTCACGGACGACACGGGTGGGCGTGAAGGCCTCGACGTGGATCTCCGTGCCCATGTTGAGCAATGGCACGGGGTCGAGCGTCCCGAGGAGCACGCTTCCGTCGTAAACCCACATGGGCTGGCCCAACTCATAGACGCTGGCTGCCGGCCCGGTGATCCGCAGTTTCTTGAAGGTCATGAATGGCGTGTGAGGCTGGCCTCATGGCTGACTTGCGCGCACACGAGTTGAAGACTTTTTCTTCCAACGAGACTGTAGTCGGTGCGAATTGCACGCCCTGCCTGGCTTGAAGATAGATTCGACGATGAGAAGACGAATTTCACACATCGGCCATCGGCCACACAAGGAACTGTCCAATGAAAGCGTTGATTTTGATTGTCGCGGCGTTGTTGTGCGGTTGCGGGCAACCGCTTTCGACCGCAATGCAGCCCCCGCAGTCCGGCAACTTTTGCGCTGCACCGGTATCTGGCGGCTGCCTGGGATGCGACATTGCTTGTCCAGCGAAAGCGCGGCCTTCCTGCAAGGCCGGAACCAGTACGGCGTCCAACGCCGCGGGCTTCTGTACCCGCGCGGCATCGTGCACGTGCGAATGAGTCCGCGTATCGACAGGAAGCCGAGCGCAGAGATCGACGCAAATCGTGATATCTGACCGGTTCAGAGCGTGAGCAACTGCTCAGGATGCGCCAAACGGCGGATGCCCAAAGGACGGGTGAACGTGCAGACTGAGGGCCACCGCAACACGAAGAGGTCGAGGAATGGAATTCATGCACTGGGTCTGCATTGGCGCCGCATTGGCCGTGGGGGCAACGGGTTGGTTCCTTGTGGTTCCCCTGTACCGCGGCTGGCGGCCACTGAATGAGCGGATGACCGATCAGGTCACGCAATCCGCCGCCCTGGTCAAGGAATGCACCAGCACGATGGGCGCGGGCACGGCCTTCGGGCGCCTTTCGACGATTCGCTGATCGGTGGGCGTTCTGTCTGCTCAGATCCCGGAGCCGTTGGAGAACTGATCGGCCTGCTGGCCTAGTAATCCTTTCGTCCTCGCGTAGTGCAGGGCCTGCGTCCGACTGCTGACGCCGATGCGCTTGTACAGCCGCCACATGTGCACCTTGACCGTGTCTTCGCTGATCTCCAGACGCTGGGCCATCTCGCGATTGCCCAGTCCTTCATTGAGCAGTTGCACCAACTGGCGCTGGCGCTTCGTCATTGGATCTCCTGAGGCGAGCGCTTCATCGCAGTCTGCGTCGTTGTCGACCGGATCGACGAGCAGCGCTCGCAGCGATGACGTCAGTTGCGTGGCGCCACTGGCCTTGTCGATATAGATATCCGCACCGTGCGCGAGACATTGCGCCTCCATGTCAGCCGCCGGAGAGGCCGAATAGACGGCGAGCGGGACACCCGAGAAGCACTGCTTCACGGCAATTACACCGGAGCAGCCGGTGGTGTCCGGCAGATTCAGGTCCAGGCAGACCAGGTCGGGCGCACCGTGCTTGACGACGGCGTCGTCCAATCGGGACAGTCGGTCCAATTCGACGATGTTGGCCGCGGGGCGCACCCTGCGTAGCACCATGGAGACTGCGTCTCGCATGAGTGGATGGTCGTCGATCACATAAATGCTCATGTCGTCTTTGCCAAACTTATCGAGTTGCTTTGAGCTTTTGATCCTCGCATGCCAGAGCTCGCATGAAGTGGCAGTGCTGTTCGACCAGATGGACATGTCGCGGCGTTTGTCACGTTCGCGGGAGTTTGAAGGCAAAAAAAATAGCATTGTTCCCACAGAAAAACAGATGTTTCAAAGAGGGAAAAGGACTCTTCTGGAGGCGTCATGACCGTTGGGATTAAGCTACGCCTCTTGATTGATTAGACAAAGACGACTTATGACCCAAACTTATTCACAACTTCAGAAGAAGATCGCGACGCTGCAGCGACAGGCCGATGCCCTTCGCGAGAAAGAGGTCTCAGGCGTGATCTCGCGCATCAAGGTGGCGATCGATCACTACGGATTGACCGCGCACCAACTCGGTTTTGGCGCTGCGCCTGCCGCCGTCCGGAAGTCCGCGACGAAGAATGCAGCCACAGTCAAGGGCGCCAAATACAGCGATGGCGATGGCAATGCTTGGTCGGGTCGCGGGCCACGTCCGCATTGGCTTCGCGATGCATTGGCCTCGGGCCGATCGCTCGACGAATTCATGAGCGGCACTCCGGCCGCGCCGGCCAAGAAGGCCAAGACTCGCAAGTTCAAGCGCCGCCCGTCGTCCGTGCTCTATCGCGATGGCAGCGGACACTCGTGGACTGGCCGCGGGCCTCAGCCGCGCTGGATGAAAGAGGCCTTGGCCAGCGGAAAGACGCTCGAGGACCTGAAAGGCTGAAGCCTCAGACCAGTGCGCCGGGCATCGTCATGATGTCCCAGGCGCCGCCGAAGCCACTCGGAATGGGGCGATCATCCGTCGCCTTGATGGCGCCCAGCACCTGACGCCCAGCCTCCTGCGCCGCCTGGTACGAAGGCAGCGGCCCGGACGCGGAATCGATGAGGGTGGGGGAGAGGCGAAGCCACCCTCCCGTCAGAACGATCATCCAGTAGTAGTGCCCGGCGATGGGTTCTTCGACGACGAGGCTCAAGGCTGGCTTCATTCGCTGTGAAATCGGGTTCATGCGGTCCGTATTGGATCGCGGAGCGGATCGGACTCCCAAGGTAGGAAGTCACGACCGCCAGAGAAAACTGCGGCGCACGGGGAACCCTGCCGCCGCTCCATTCCTGAGCGACCTAGAAGCCGCGCAGATCGTCGATGGGCATGGCGAGCTTCGCGTCCCCCGTGATGCGCAGCACGGTGCGGCTCATCACGTCGATGTCGTTGTCGAAGCTTCCGTGCGCGGCGGGGATCATTACCGGCTTGCCGTTGACATCGATCGCCGCCTTGACCTGTGAGGCCGTCACCTTCGTGGTCCGGTCGGCGAGGGCGCTGTCCTCGGCCGCCTGTCGCCAGGCCTTGAGCGCATCGCCCGTGTCCGAGGTTCCATCCCAACCCGTATCGTTCGCATCCGTGACCCGGTCCAGGCCGAGGATGGGCGCATGCACGTCGGCCTCCAGTGCGTTCGAGACCATGTAGAGCAGTGACTTGCGATAGATCGCAGCCACATTGTCGTCACGCTCGACCTTGTCCGCGAGGATGTCCAGGTGGAGCCGCTGCATCACTTCCTGGTTCTTCGCATAAGTGCGGTTGGCGAAGTCCACGCTGCATGCCGGCGCGAACAGGCTCAGCGAAGTGAGCCTGCTCCAGAGACCCTGGTCCCTTCCACTGTCTCTCCGCAGAGCCAGTGCCTTGAGCATGTGGCCGATGGCGATGGAACCGGCCGAATGGCCGGCGACGTGCAGTTCGAAGTCGCTGCCCCATGTGCCGGCGAGGTTCGATAGCGCGTCCAGCAGGAGATCCCCGCCGCGCCGTTCCACGAAGGCGAGTTCGGCGTTCTCCTTCATCTCGCTCCAGATCGGCTTCGCTCCGGGCCGGGCGATGGTCTTCTCGATGGCGAGATCGCTCGCATCCGTGACCCAGCCCGGCGCGCCGGCCACGGCAGGCTGCTTGCGGAACATGTCCGTGATGATGTCGGTCAACGACTCCAGCAGGCCGGTCTTCCACACGAGAAAGATCGGATAGCAGCCGTTCCCGATGAAGTAGCGTCCCATGGCGCTCGCGCGCTTGATGGCCGTCGCTTCATTGTTGAGGCCGCCGTGCGCATACAGGACCAGGCGCTTGCGCTGGCCCCCTTGCTGGCGAAACCATGCGTCGGGCAGCACGTAGGCCTGCTGCTGGAGCTTTCTCGGCTGCTCGTCCTCGGTGAGGTACCGGCTCACGCGGCCGTCGTTGCCGAGAACGACGCTGTGCTGGTAGGCGAGGCTGGTGTCCCACCACTTGCTCCTGTCCGCACCGGAGCGTCCGACATCCACGCCGCTCGATCCCGCGGCCGCCAGCTGGCCGGCGATGACGCGCGGAACACCGAGCGACACGACCCACGCATCCATCGCATTGGCCAGCCAGTCGAGATAACCCAGCACGGCGAAGCCGCCCGCACCAAAGCTCGTGCCCCAGGAGTTCTGGAGGATGAAGCCGTGCTCGTTGTAGCCGACGAAGGCGAAGGCGTGGCCGCCCGATTCCGACTTCCGGCCGTCGAACTCGATGACCGGCACTTTGGAGTGATCCGACGGAGCATCGAACGTGGGGACGGTGTCCCAGCCGTCGTGCGTGTAGGCCGACGCGAAGATGGCGCCATGCTGCGAGATCGCGGCCTGCAGGTCCGTGATCGAGCTGGTGTCGATCCGGTAGTAGACCCCCAGTGTGATGTTCGCGGCTCGCTTGGCGAAACCATACTTCGGCGCCGTGGCCTTGCCCGCTGTGTAGGGCCAATCGGATTCCAGGCAGACGCCGTGATTGAACCAGCCCTTGATCGCGCCGCGGCAGGTCGAGCCTTCGTAGTTCTCGCCTTCGTACTCGTCGTGGCGCCGCGCGAGGGTGTAGAGCATCCGCGGACTGACCGAGGTCATGTCCGGGGGCGTGCGTTCCTTGATCCAGCGCATGTAGTTGATCACGCAGGTGAGCCCGAAGCCGGTGCACGCCCCCTCACGGCCCTGGGCGAGGATCAGGTTGGCCCTGGTGTAGCTCGGCAGGTAGTGGAACTGTTCGATGGGCGGGTAGACGTCCGGCAGGCTGACTGCCGGCGGCAGGTACAGGCGGTCCCGGATGTCGGCGGCATCCTTGCGGGTCAACGAGTCCTTGCTGCTGCGCGGACGGGCCGAGCGAGATGCAATCGATCGGGTGGCGCTCGCCACGGCGCGCCGGGCGGCAACGCCCGGCCTGCCCGCGGGGATGCTGCCGGCGGCGGCGATGGTCAGCTCGTCCTTCCAGACGGCCTTGGCGCGGAGGAACACGTCCCGGAAGCTGTCCAGGCCGTGCGAGCCGCCATTGACCAGCCTGCGGGCAGCCTTGTAGTCGTCCTTCGCGATCGCGGCGCGGAACGCCGTGGCCTTGTCCTGGAGAAAGAGGGCGAGCAGCACCGCTGCGATCTCAGGCGCATTGGCCATGTCCGGTATGGCCGCGAGCTGTAGACCGACGTCCTTCCCGTACTTGACGTAGTTGGCCTTGCCCGTCAGCTGGACGAAGCCGCGGCCCTTGTACTTCGCGCCGTCCCCCGGCGCGCCGTTGCCGATGTCCTTGCGCAGATCGTAGAGACCGTAGGGCGGGCCGCCGGGCGCGGTGTTGAACTTGGACTGGAACTCCGATATCGGCACGAAGCCTTCGGTCTCCGCGCGGATGGTGCCCAGCGCACCGAGAATCATGGCGGGGTCGGTGAGGTGCGCCACGCCCAGTGCCGAACTGATGTAGGGCAGGTAGCGCGCAATGTTCGCGGGCTTGGTGGCCGGGAACACCTGGCTCACCTTGCCCACCGTCAGCGGGAGCGAAAGGCTGGCTTCGACGTCGGGAATCAGGTCCAGCAGCATCTGGCATCGCGGCCCGACCACGCCATCCGCGATGACGCCGATGCCTGCCTGCCATCGCTTGATCGCCGCGTCGAAGTCCTCGTCGATCGGAGTGCCCGGCTTGCCGAGCGAGGGGAATCCGGCCGCTTCGCTGCCGAGTGTTGCTGCAAGCGCCGTGCGCAGCTTGTCGACGTCCGCGCCGCTGCTTCCTTTGAGCATCAGGATGTCCATACGTCTCTCTCCAGCCTCGGCGCGACGCAGGGCGACGCTCGTCGGGGCACTGCCCATCGTGCAGAAATCCTCCGCGAATCGTCATTCCACAAACGGGGTATGACGGAAGGGCAGTGCGGTGCCGTTCAGTCGTTCGCGCCGCGCGCACGCAGCCGGTCGAAGAGCACCGCGACGATGATGAAGCTGCCGACGAAGGTGCCTTGCCAGAAGGTGCTTATGCCCAGCAGGATCAGGCTGTTGCGGATGACCTCGATCAGCGCCGCTCCGACCACTGCGCCGAACGCGGTACCGATGCCACCCGTGAGATTCGTGCCGCCGATGACCGATGCCGCGATCACCGACAGTTCCATTCCCTGGCCGAGGCTGGTGGTGACGGTGCCGAGCCAGCCGACCTCCAGAATGCCGGTGACGCCTGCGCACAGGCTGCAGAACATGTAGACGCTGACTTTGACGAACTTGACGGGCACGCCGGTCATGATCGCCGCGCGTTCGTTGCCGCCGATGGCATACAGGTACCGGCCCCAGCGCGTCCAGCGGAACAGAAAGCTGGCGATGACCAGCAACACGATCAGGAACAGCACGGGACTGGGCACCCGGATCACATCGACGAAAGGCAGGTCGAGATTGACGAAGCCACCGCCCAGTGCCAGCAACTGCGGCTGGTCGGGGCCGAACTGATAGACCATCCGGTTGTTGGACAACACCATGGCCAGGCTGCGCGTGATCGACAGCATGCCCAGGGTGACAACGAAGGGCGGCACACCGACGTACGCGATCATCACGCCGTTGAACGCGCCGACCAGCAGCGAGGCGCCGAGCGCCAGCGGGATCGCCACCCAGATCGAGGTGCCCGCGTTCATGGTCATGCCGATCACCATGCCCGAGAGCACGAGCACCGCGCCGACCGAAAGGTCGATGCCGCCTGTGATGATGACCGCCGTCATGCCGATCGCGATGATCGCGACGAAAGCGAAATTGCGCGTCACGTTGAAGAGGTTCTGCTGTGTCGCGAAGACATCGCTCGCCAGCGACAGCACGACGAAGGCCACGACTGCGGCCACCGACACCCAGAAGGTCTGCTGGCTGACGAGCCAGCCCAGCCAGGTGCGGTGTGTCCGCCGGCCTATCGAATCCTGGAGGCTTGTCGCCGCATCGAATTCGCCGGGGAGGCTCATCACGCGGTCCCGATGGCGCCGGTGATGAGGCCCGTGACCTCTTCCGGCGAACTCTGCGCGATGGGCTTGTCGGCCACCTTCACGCCGCGGCGCAGCACGACGATCCGGTCAGCGACGGCGAAGACGTCCGGCATGCGATGGCTGATCAGCACGACCGCAATGCCGTGGTCCCGCAGCCGCCGGATCAGGTTCAGCACTTCGGCGATCTGGCGCACGCTGATGGCGGCGGTGGGCTCGTCCATCAACACGATGCGAGGGTCCGCCAGCCGCGTCCGCGCGATCGCGACGGCCTGGCGCTGTCCTCCGGACATGCGCCGCACGAGGTCGCGCGGCCGCGTCTCCGACTTGAGTTCGGCGAACAACTCCCCGGCGCGCTGGAACATCGCGCGGTAGTCCAGCACCCTGATAGGGCCGATGCCGCGCGTCAACTCGCGGCCGAGATACACGTTCTCAGCGGCCGTGAGGTTGTCGCACAGCGCGAGGTCCTGGTAGACGATCTCGATGCCTTCCTCACGCGCGTCGGCGGGTTTGTGGAAGGCGACCTTGCGGCCCTCCATCGTCACCTCGCCCTGGCTCGGCGGGTAGTTGCCCGCCACGATCTTGACCAGCGTCGACTTGCCCGCCCCGTTGTCGCCCATCAGGCCGACGACCTCGCCGGCCCCGAGCGACAGGGACACATCGGTCAGCGCCTGGATGGCGCCGAAATGCTTGGAGACCCCTGAGAGCTCCAGGACGGCCATGGGCGTTACTTGGCCGGGCACTTGTCCAGGTTTGTCGGGACGCACTCGTCGAGGCCCGTGTAAAGCGGATCGTTCACCTTCTTGCCGGTGATCAGGTCGATCAGCACGGCCGGCGCGCGGCGGCCCATCTCGAAGGGCCGCTGTCCGACCTGCACATGGCTGCGGCCGGCTTTCAGCGCATCCAGTTGCGGCGGCAGCGTGTCGCCCGCGATGATGATCAGCTCCTTGGACTTGAGCTTCGGCATGACCTGGTCGGTCACCTGCGCGTAGGCCTGCGGCCCGAACTGCGCCCAACCGCCGACCAGGATGAACGCGTTCAGCTTCGGGTTCTTGGTGAACACATCCGCCATCTGCTGATTGGCGAGGTCGATCTGGTCGTTGGTGAAGAGCGGGCAGCCCGCGATCTCGGTCCATCCGCCTTCACCCTTGAGCCGGTCGATGCCCTTCTTGCCGCTGATGGTGTCGCGGAAGCCCGCGGCGCGTGCGTTGATGTTGTCTGCCGCCACGTTGCCGAGCTGCATGCAGACCGTGCCGCCCTTGGCGTTGAGTTCCTTCAGGTGCTTCGCCATGAGCACGCCCATGTCGTAGTTGTTGGTGCCGAGATAGGTCTTGCGCAGTGCGCGGTCGGCGGTGGCGAGATCGGCGTCGATCGTCATGATCGGCATCTTCGGGTTCTTGGCCTTGAGCATCGTGGCCATGGCCGGCGCGTTGGACGGCGAGATGGCGATGCCGGCAACGCCCTTGTTGATCAGGTCCTCGACGATCTGCACTTCGCCTGCCTCGTCGGCGCTGGATGCCGGGCCGGTGTAGAGGCAGGTGTACTCGGAACTGGCGTTTTCCTTGTTCCAGAGAGCGCACCCGTCACCGAGCACAGTGAAGAAAGGGTTGTCCAACCCTTTCACGACGACGGCGAGTGTCTTCTTTTGCGCCAGCACCGGAGCGGCGGCGAAAAGAGCGACCAGGGTGGCGCCGACAACCATGAGAACCGACTTCTTCATTGCGCGTCTCCTTCGTTGTGGATTTGCACTGTCGATCACTCTTGCATCGCGGGCCTGCTGCGGCATCTCCTGCGGGCTGGCTGCGGCCCAAGAGGAGCCCGACTATAGGACTGGCCCCTGGGCCTGTCGAGCGTGCTGACCCGTAGGTTTCGCGGTCGCGCATTGCACTGCAACAGACGCCGGCACGGAGATCGTCATATCGAGCAGCATCTGCGCCATGCCCTTGCCGAGCGGATCCATGCGCATCGACGAAGGGCCGCCGCCGTCGAGCGCATCGTGCAGCACGAGGTTCATCGAGGCGGTGCCCGGCAGGTAGAAGCGCTCGACCGGCCCATGGACGAGGTGCGAGAGGTAGTCGCGCACCGCTTGCTGGCTCACGCGGTCCCACAGTACGGGCAGCCATTCGGGGCGACGGGCAACCAGGCCGATGTTGGAGAGATCGCCCTTGTCGCCGCTGCGCGCCCAGGCGAGCTGGATCAGGCGCACATCCTCCTGTGGTTCGTCGGGGTTCCGATAGACAGCGGGAAGCTCGATGGCCGGAGCTTCCGCATCTTCTGCAAACCGAGGCACGGTCACCGGATGGCGCTCGCCATCGAGCACGAATGCCACCGGCACTGCCTCCTTGTCGAGCAGGAAGGAGAAAGGCTTGATCAATGGCGACACCGCCGGCCGCCCGCCACCGGGACCGGTCGTTCCGGGTGCCCAGGAGGTGCCCGCCGGAGCGATCTCGCGCGCGAACATGGCGAGCGCCGCCTTCTGCGGATGGTTCGCCACGACGCGCATCGTGACCTCGCGCACGCCGCGTGTCCGCGCGTGCGGGCCGTACAGCGACTCCGACCCGATCACCTCGATGCAGGTGGAAGTGAAGGGCGGCTGGCCGCTCTCGCGCAGGATGCGGCCGGTGCGCTCGATGATCGCTTCGGCTGTGCGCCGCGCCTTCTTCTCGGCGTCGATGCCGATGATCACCAGGCTGCCGGCGCAGCGAAAGCCATCGAGTTCGGTCGCCGAAACCTTGTAGGTCGGGGAGGGCTCCCGGCCCTTCGCGGCGCTGACGCGCACGCGGTTCTCGGCCTGCTGCTCAATGACCACATGGCGGAAGTCGCAGGTCACGTCGGGCAGCATGTAAGCCGCGGGGTCGCCGATCTCGTACAGCATCTGCTCGGCCACCGCGGCGCGGATCACCTTGCCGCCCGTGCCTTCGGGCTTGGTGACGACGAAGCTGCCGTCGGCATGGCACTCCACGATCGGGTAGCCCATGTTCGCCCAGTCGGGGATGTCCTCCCAATCGGTGTGCAGGCCGCCGGTCGCCTGGCATCCGCATTCGATGATGTGGCCCGCGAGGCTGCCAGAGGCCAGCAGGTCGAAGTCGTCGCTGGTCCAGCCGAACTCGTGCATCAGCGGGCCGAGGGTGACGGCACTGTCGACGCAGCGGCCAGTGATCACCACGTCGGCGCCCGCCGCCAGCGCGGCCGCTGTAGGCAGCGCGCCGAGGTAGGCATTGGCGCTCAATACCTTCTCAGGCAGTTGCTCGCCGGTGTACATGTCCGTCACGCCACGCTCGCGCAGCGCGGGCATCTGTGCGCTGACTTCATCGCCTTCGACGACGGCGATGCGCAGCGAGATGCCCTCGGCCTCCGCCAGCGCCCGCAGCGCATCGGCGCACCCGTGGGGGTTGATGCCGCCCGCATTGCTGACCACCTTGATGCCCTGGCGCTTGACCTCGCCGAGCACGGACTTCATCGCGATGTCGACGAAGTCCGTCGCGTAGCCCATCTCGGGTCTCTTGGCCCGCGCCGCCGCGAGGATGGACATGGTCGTCTCGGCCAGGAAGTCGAACACCAGGTAGTCGAGACGGCCCAGCTTCACCAGTTGCGGCGCGGCCACCATGCTGTCGCCCCAGAAGCCCGAGGCGCCGCCGATGCGAACAATCTTCTGTGCGGCTGGAGGGCGGCGGCTGGTCATGGGTATTTCCTGGCTGTAGGGATGCGTTCAGCTTATCGGGATGCACCCTGAAAGGCTTGTGCCAAGTCGCTACGCCGTAGCCACTCCGCGCAAGACCGCGAGGAGTGCGGTAGCTAGTCTCCAGAGCCATGAGGAGTCACCCATGGAATTCCTGGACGCGCCGCCGCTGCCTTTCTATTTCAGTCCCGATCACGAGCAGTTCCGTGCCAGCCTGCGCGAGTTCATCGCCCGCGAAATCACGCCCTTCGTGAACGAGTGGGACGAGGCCGAGACCTTCCCGCGCTCGCTGTACCAACGCGCGGCCGAGATGGGCGTGCTGGGCCTGAACTATCCCGAGGAGTACGGCGGTACGCCGGCGGACCTGTTCTATCAAATCGTGGTGGCCGAAGAGTTCGCCCGCTGCGGCTGCGGCGGCGTGCAGGCGTCTCTCAACTCGCACAGCATTGCGCTGCCGCCCATCCTTGTCGCCGGCAGCGAGACGCTCAAACGCCGCGTGCTCCCGCCAGTGCTCGCGGGGCAGAAGATCGCCGCGCTGGCCGTGACCGAGCCTTCGGGCGGCTCCGATGTGGCCAGCCTTCGGACCACCGCGATCCGAGACGGCGACCACTACGTCGTGAACGGCGAGAAGACCTTCATCACCTCGGGCATCCGTGCCGACTTCATCACGACGGCCGTCCGGACCGACCCTGCCAGCAAAGGCGCAGGCGGCATTTCGGTGCTGGTCATCGACGGCGACACGCCGGGACTGACGCGCACACCGCTCAAGAAGATGGGCTGGTGGAGTTCCGACACCGCGCACCTTCGCTTCGACAACTGCCGCGTCCCCGTCACCCATCTCGTCGGCGAGGAGAACCACGGGTTCAAGACCTTCATGAACAACTTCAATTCCGAGCGGCTCTTCATGTCGGCGCTCGCATGCGGAATGGCCGAGGTCTGCCTGAAGGAGTCGGTCGACTGGACGCGTCAACGCATCTCCTTCGGCGCGCCGCTGTCGGAGCGGCAGGTCGTGCGGCACAAGCTCATGGACATGACCCTTCGCATTGACGCGGCGCGCACTCTCGTCTACGACCTGACCTACCGCATCCAGCACCAGCTCGACGACCCGGCCCGACTGGTGGCGCGCGTGTGCCTGGCGAAGGTCCAGGCCACGCAGGCGATGCAGTTCTGCGCCGACCAGGCGGTGCAGTTGCTGGGTGGCATGGGCTACATGCGCGGCACGCAGAGCGAGCGCATCTACCGCGAAGTGAAGGTGATGATGATCGGCGGCGGGTCCGAAGAGGTGATGAAGGACCTCGCCGCCCGGCAACTGGGCGTATAGGAAGGCAGGCAAAGGCACATGGCAACCATCGAATCGAACATCTCCGCCGCCGGCGACACCTTCCAGGCGAATCGCGAGGGCATGCTGGCCCTGATCGAGCGCGTGCGCGGCTACGAAGAACGCAGCGCCGCCACTTCGGCCAAGTCGCGCGAGCGCTTCGAGAAGCGCGGCCAATTGCTGCCGCGCGAGCGCCTGTCGCTGTTGCTCGACCCCGGCACGCCTTTTCTGCCGATCTGCTCGCTGGCCGGGCTGGGCCTGGACAACCCCGACCTGGAGAAAAGCGTTCCGGGCGGAGGCGTCATCAGCGGCATCGGTTGGGTGTCGGGCGTGCGCGTCATGGTGAACGCTTCGGATTCGGGCATCGACGCCGGCGCGCTGCAGCCGATGGGCATCCCCAAACAGTTGCGCGTTCAGGAACTGGCGCTCGAGAACAAGCTGCCCTACGTGCAGTTGGTCGAAAGCGCGGGCGCCAACCTCATGACCTACAAGGTCGAGGAGTTCGTGACCGGCGGCAGCCTGTTCCGGAATCTCGCACGCATGTCGGCAGCTGGCTTGCCGGTGATCACTGTCACGCACGGGTCCTCCACGGCTGGCGGCGCTTACCAGACGGGCCTGTCGGACTACATCGTGATGGTGCGGGACCGCTCGCGCGCCTTTCTCGCGGGACCGCCGCTGCTCAAGGCCGCCACCGGCGAGATCGCGACCGAGGAAGAGCTGGGCGGCGCGGTGATGCACACCTCGATCTCCGGCCTGGGCGACTACCTGGCGGAAGACGATCGCGACGCCATCCGCATCGCGCGGGAGATCCTCGCCCACATCGACTGGCATCGCGACATGCCGCCGGAACGCGCCGGCAAGTTCAAGCCTCCACGCTACGACGCCGAAGAGTTGCTCGGCATCATGCCGATGGACCCCAAGCGCCCGGTGAACATGAAAGAGGTGATTGCCCGTATCGCCGACGACTCGGAGTTCCTGGAGTTCGGCGAGAACTACGGCAGTGCCACCGTGGTCGGCCACTTCAAGATCGAAGGCCTGCCGGTCGGCGTCGTCACCAACAACGGCCCCATCGATCCGGCGGGCGCCACCAAGGCGACCCATTTCATCCAGGCCTGCTGCCAGTCGAAGACGCCGATCCTCTACCTCAACAATACGACGGGCTACATCGTCGGCAAGGACTACGAGGAGGCCGGCATCATCAAGCACGGCTCCAAGATGATCCAGGCCGTGACCAATGCAACGGTGCCGCAGATCACGATCTATTGCGGCGCGTCCTTCGGCGCGGGCAACTACGGCATGTGCGGACGCGGCTTCCATCCGCGCTTCTGCTTCTCGTGGCCCAACGCCAAGACGGCCGTGATGGGCGGCGAACAGGCCGCGAAGACGATGGCCATCGTGACCGAAGCTGCCATGAGACGAAAAGGCGAGGTCGACCAGGCCAAGCTCGACGAGCTGGAGCGCCGCATCATCGACCGCTTCGACAGCCAGATGAGCGTGTTCACCACCAGCGCGCGCGTGCTGGACGACGGTGTCATCGATCCGCGGGACACGCGGGCCGTGCTCGCCAAGGTGCTGGCGATCTGCCGGGAAGCGGAGTTGCGACAGCCTCAAGCCATGCAGTTCTCGGTCGCACGCCCCTGAACATCTTCCGGACACGCTTCATGACCGTCTCGTCACCCGTTCTCACGCCTTTCCGCAAGATCCTGATCGCCAATCGCGGCGAGATCGCGATGCGGATCATCCGCAGCGCACGCGCCCTTGGCTACCGCACGGTGGCGGTGTATTCGACGGCCGATGCCGGCGCGCGCCACGTGCAGGAAGCCGACCAGGCCGTCTGCATCGGCGCGCCGTTGCCGGCACAGTCGTACCTGCGCATCCCGGGGCTCATCGAGGCCGCCAGGCTCACTGGCGCCGACGCGGTGCATCCAGGCTACGGCTTCCTGGCCGAGAACGGCGAATTCGCTCAGGCTTGCAGGGAGGCCGGCCTGGTCTTCATCGGCCCTTCGCCCGAGGCCATCGCCGCGATGGGCCACAAGGCCGGCGCCAAGGCGCTCATGCAAGCAGCGGGCGTGCCCTGCATCGCCGGCTATCAGGGCGACGACCAGGGCGAAGAGCGGCTGGCCGCCGAGGCCGAGCGCATTGGCTTCCCCGTGATGATCAAGGCGACCGCGGGTGGAGGAGGGCGCGGCATGCGGCTGGTGCCTTCGGCCGCCGAGTTTGCCGAACTGCTGCGCAGCGCGCGCTCCGAAGCGCAGAGCGCTTTCGGCGACCCGGAAGTGATCCTCGAACGTGCCATCGTGGAGCCGCGCCACATCGAGGTCCAGGTCTTTGCCGACCGCTACGGCCATGCGATTCATCTCGGCGAGCGCGATTGCTCGGTGCAGCGCCGTCACCAGAAGCTCATCGAGGAGGCACCTTCGCCGGCGGTGAGCGCGGACCTGCGTGCCCGCATGGGCGCGACCGCCGTCGCTGCGGTCCGGGCCATCCGCTACGAAGGCGCGGGCACGCTCGAATTCCTGCTCGACAGGGAGGGCAACTTCTTTTTCATGGAGATGAACACGCGGCTGCAGGTCGAGCATCCGGTGACCGAGGCGATCACCGGGCTGGACCTCGTCGAGCTGCAATTGCGCATCGCCGCAGGCGAGCCATTGCCACTGACGCAGGAGCATGTGCAGTTCAACGGCCATGCCATCGAAGTGCGGCTTTGCGCAGAAAACGCCAACGAGGGCTTCGTGCCGCAGAGCGGAACCATGGCATTGTGGAAGACGCCCGCCGGACTGCGAGTGGAAGATGCACTGGCGTCAGGCGCCGAAATTCCGCCTTTCTACGATTCGATGATCGCCAAGTTCATCAGCCACGGCCGCACGCGCGACGAGGCGCGCCGGAAGCTCACGGCGGGCTTGCAAGACACGGTGGCGCTGGGCGTAACGACCAACCAGGCTTTTCTGCAACGTTGTCTGGAAGAGCCGGTCTTCGCCGAAGGTGGCGCCACCACGGCCTTCATTGCGCAGCACCAGCAAGCGCTGCTTGCGACGGACAGCGCCGTGCAAGGTCGCGCGGCGGCCCTCGCGGCGGTGCTTCTGTACGAGACGGGCGGCGATCGCCGTCCCAGGCCGTTGGTCCGCCGATTGACGCACACCCTGCCGATCTCGCTGCGCTTCGACATCGGCGGCCGAGCGCTGAATGCCAGCATCGGGGTCACGCGGGATCGCTCCTTCAACGTGAGCATTGCCGAGGAAAGCTTCGCGATCGACCTTGTCGAGCTGGATGCAGTCTCCGTGCGCCTCGTCTGCGACGGCGTGCAGGAGAAAGCAGCCTTTCACCGCGACGGACCGACGCTGTGGCTGCACTACCGCGGCCTGCCCGTGCGGGTGGAGGACACGACGCGCTCGGCATCGGTCCGCCAAGGCGAAGCGGCTGGCGATGGCAAGCTGCGCGCGTCGATGAACGGGCGGGTGGTCGCGGTCATGGTCGGGATCGGCGACACCGTGCAAGCCGGGCAGCCGATCTTCACTCTGGAGGCCATGAAGATGGAGCACGTCCACTCGGCCCCCGTCGCAGGGAAGGTGACGGCCCTGCATGTCGCCACCGGCGATCAGATCGCAGCAAGCCGCATCGTGGCCGAGATCAGCCCGGCGGATTGACCACCACGTAGGTCACTTGCGACCCCGCGTACTGCGGCTGGTACCACGCGCCGCCACAGTTCTGGTAGGTGATGCCGTTGACCACCGCCGCCGTGCATGACGGCGGCAGGCTGCGCACGATCGAACCCACGGCGGCGGCGGTAATTGCCACACCGGCCGTCACCGCAGCCGCCGTGGCAACCGGGTGGTAGTGGTCGTCGTATCGGCCGCCGGCGACATTGACGTTGACGTTCTGGTTGACGTTCACGTTCGTGTTGCGATTGATGTTTGCATTGCGGTTGACGTTCGTGTTCGTGCTGACGTTGCGGTTCGCGTTGACGTTGTGATTGACGGATGTGCGCGCGCCGCCGCGCACCTGCCGATCCGCCTGGGCGTCCTTGACGAAGCCCAGGCCGCCGCACACGACGGCCGTGCCCAGGACGCAGCCGACGACGATCGATGAAGCGCTGCCTGTGAATACGTGCCGGGTCATGGTGGCTCCTCGCGATGGTCTACTTGCCGGGGGTGTCGAGCGTGCCGTCGACCTTCTGGATCACGATACGTTGGCTGCCCGCCGGCGGCTTGAAATCGAAGATGCCCGCGGCAAACTTGGGCGCGAGGTTCCAGCGCATCAGGACCGAATGCTGCGGCTTTGCGGGGTCCGAGGTCGTGGTGATCAGCAGCTTGCGCGGTACCGGAGTGCGCCCTTGCTCGATCCAGATCTGCCAGTCGAAGCCGTCCTGCCGCAGCGCGAAATGATCAGTCAGGACGCCATCGACCTGCGTGACGCCGAGGAAGTCCGCGGACCTGATGCCGGAAGTGTCGACCTTGTCCGTGCCCCACGCGAAGAGGTCCGCGGCCGGCAGTTCGATGCCGTAGCGATCATTGAGGAGGTTGGCGACCTCCCTCAAGGTGGGCGGTGCCTGCACTGTCGCGTAGTACTTGGTCTGCGGATCGAAAAGGGTCGCGGTCCTGCCGTTGTAGACCAGCAGCTTGCGGTCGCCGCCATCGTCGGCCATGTCGGCATGAATGCCATTGGGCCGGCGTACTTTCAGTCGGGACGACCGGCCGACCTGTGCGAGTTGGTCGTTGTCGAGCACGGCGTCGGTGGTCGAACTCAGTGTGACTTCGAAGCTCTTCAGGGTTCGCAGGAACGCCCCCATGCGATCGAGCGATTGAAGAACGCCCGGATCCACTGTCGCCGCAGGCGACGCAGCAGCCCGCTGACCTGGCGTAGGGCTCACAGCTTGCGCCGGTTTGCCTGCAGCCCCTGAAGCCGCAGGCGCTGCAGGCTGCTGAGCGCAGGAAATCAGTGCGATAGACGTTGCAGCCGCGGCCAGCCGCAAGGCCAAGGGTCCGGACATGAAGTTCATCGAAGCCCCTTCGAGTTGACAGTCGCCACGAAGAGCGGCCTCTCCAGACCATACGAGCTACCGATGTGGGGCGCAATTGCCCTCTGGTGCAATTGCATCGACACGCTATTTGCTGGCGATCGTCATCTCTCGGTCGTTCGCGGTGATGTCGAAGAGCGAAAGCAATTCTTGGCCGAGCACGGCATCTGTCGACTTGCGCCCGACCGGACCGACGAGCACTGTGGACACCGGCACCTTGAAGGGGCCGAAGGTCATCGGAACGCCCTCGATGCGGCGCCCGTCCACCACACCGGCAGCGGTCTGGATGCGGGCCGGCGCGCCGCCGATCAGGTTGGCCCGGGCAGCGAAGTTCTCGGTGACGGCAATGCCCGCCTGGACGGTCGCGCCTTTGTCGATCGCGAACTGGACCGGAAATCCGTTGACCGAGCCCTGAATCCAGAAGCGCCCGTCCTGGCCCACCGGCACGGTGATCTGCTTCGACCCATCGACCGCGATGAACTCGACTTTTCCCTTGGGCTGAGGCGTGTTGTCGACCAGGACACAGCCCTTGGGGGCGTTCTTGCCCTGGCCTGGCGGGACGTTCGTGTAGGTATTGCCGCATTTGAAGACGGGCTCCGCCCAGGCCGCCGACAGCGCGAGCGTCAGGCACAAGACCATGCCGGCGTGCATCGACGCGCCGCGCCACTTCCGCCTGCAACCGGACTTCTTCGACATGGCATCACCTCTCTCTATCCAGAGCGCTACTAGGCAAGCATGCATTTGATGACTACATTGCACAGGCGTCAAATCTCCGGTGCTGGCCTGGGGTTGAAGCACAACTTCCGAATGACCTGCGTCACAGGAACATCGATGAAACGAATCACGATCGCTGTGCTGTTGCTGATGATCGCGGGCTGCACGGGCGGGCCGCCGATACAGTCATCGATCTGCACCATGCACCCTGGCAGCTTCCAATGCCAGGTCGAGCAATATCAGAATGCCGGGGGTTAGCGACAAGCCGCCTCAGCGCCACGCGGCGCCATGCACGGCGAGCAATCCGGAGCGTCCCGCGACCTCACCTTGAACCAGCAGGTGTCGCGAAAGATCGGACAGTTCGGTCGCTGCCGCGAGATCGCCGAGGGCGACCAGGCTATGGCCCTGCGCCTTCCAGCCTAGCAACAGACGCTCGAAGGCCGGCATGAGGTTCATGCCTTCAAGTTCGGCGTGCAGAGTGTAGACATGGTCCCTGTCCCTTCATCGCGGGCTGCGGACCGCATGACTGAAGAAGCGTCTTCGGCGCCTGCCGACATACGGCGCCGTGTAGGCGAAGGATTGCCTGTTCGGGTACAGATTTCCGACGCCAAATGTAATTCCGAAGTAGTACAAGCCAACGAGTTGCGATGCCGCACCACACCAACCTCGAGAGGTCCATCGCTCGATGAAAGTCTTACTCGTAGGCAACTATGTGCCGGACGGCCAAGCCAGCATGCAGGCTTTCAGCCGCGTACTCGAGCGCGAACTTCCCAAACATGGCTGCGAGCTGCGCGTGGTCACGCCGCCGCGGCGCCTGCAGCGGGTGGCGCCGAATTCCCGCCTGTGGAAGTGGCTCGGGTATATCGACAAGTACGTCCTTTTCATCCCCAGCCTCGTCATGCAGGCTCGTTGGGCAGACGTGGTGCACATCTGCGATCACTCCAACGGGATGTACGTGAAGTGGGTGAAAAGCAAGCCGACCGTCATTACCTGCCACGACGTCATTGCCGTCCAGGCAGCGAAAGGGATGGTTGCGGGGTGGAATGTCGCCTGGACTGGGCGTTTGTTCCAGCGCCTCATTGCCTCGGGCCTGGCAAAGGCTGACTTGATTGCGTGCGTCTCGAACGCGACCCAGCGCGCACTGCTGGGCCTGCAACTTGCGAACAACCAGCGTGTGACGACGGTGCTCAACGGGTTGAACGACAACTTCTCGTTGTTGCGACCGGGCGAGGCCCAGCAGTTGATCGGTCGCCTAGGGCTGGCCGCGAGCGACCGCTATCTCATCCATGTCGGCATGGACTTGCCGCGAAAGAACCGCAAGGCGGTCGTGGAGACGTTCATTGCACTTCAGCGGCGGGCGGCCGAATCCGGTGCGGACCCCGTGGTCGATCGCCTGGTTCTCGTCGGCCCGCAGTTGTCTCCCGAACTGGCGCGCCTGGCATCGCAGCATGGCGTTGCGGACCGAATCACCGCCTTGCGAGACCTGTCGCATCAGGAATTGCGCGCGCTCTACGGCCGGGCCGCCGCCTTGCTGTTTCCGTCGCTCCAGGAAGGCTTCGGCTGGCCACTGATTGAAGCGCAGGCCTGTGGTTGCCCGGTGTTCACATCGGACCTCACACCCATGAATGAGATCGGAGGTTTGGGCGCGTGCTATGTGGATCCCCACGATCCCGAAGCCATGGCGCGTGCCATCGAGCAGGCGGCAGGGCGCTTTGACGAGATGCGCGCCTTGGGGTTGCTGAACGCCTCGCACTATTCGGCGAAGAAGATGGTCACGAACTACCTCGCTGCGTATCGCCGTGTGTTTGACGCCGGGCGATCTATTCCTGAAGGCCAGGGAGACGCACTTCAAGACCTGCCTTGACATCCCTCGAAGGCCAGGGCTTCCAGCCGTTCGATGAAGACGCGCTGCCCGGGGTGAATGCGCAGACGCGCCACTTCCGTCGTGAACCATGCCGCACGATCGGCCTCCGGAAAGGTCGTGAGCTTTCCGGAGCGGGGCGGCCATTCCACTTCCATGGTGTTCGAGACCATGTCCGCAGGGTCGCAGTCTCCCGGGAATGCCCAGGCTGAAATGATCTTGCCGCTGCGCAGGCGCGTCTCGCCAAGCGCGGCAAGCGGTGATCCGGGAGCGAAGCCGGTTTCCTCGGCGAACTCGCGCTTCGCCGCGTCGAGCGCGCTCTCGGTTTCGATCGCGTACTCGCCCTTGGGGAGGGACCAGGCGCCTTCATCCCGACGAGCCCAGAAAGGCCCGCCCGGGTGCACGAGCAGCACCTCCAGCAAGCCGCCGGTGCGGCGGTACATGAGCAGACCCGCGCTTCGCTTTGGCATGGGCGCATTGGATCATCATGCGCACGCCCAAGCGATCCCTTGATCTACGACAAGGTTGTCGGGTCCACGAGGTGAGAGGCTAGGGGAGCCATCCACCGGAGACTTGAATGACACACATGACCACCAGAATCATTCGCGAGGAGCACTCGGCTCTTTCGGCCATGCTTCGCTCGATCCTCCTGCTACTGGCCGAGCATCGTCGACAGGGCACATTGCCCGACTTTGCCGCCTTGCGAGCCATGCTCTTCTACGTCGACGAGTTTCCCGAAAAGCGGCATCACCGCAAGGAGTCCGAATTGCTGTTTCCGAAGCTACGGGCACGGACTCCCCTTTCGCGCGAATTGCTCGATCGGCTGGACGACGATCACGCGCGCGGAGAGCGAAGGATCCGCGAGGTCGAACATGCCTTGCTGGCGTTCGAGATGCTGGGCGAGGCGCGCAGGCAAGCGTTCGAACAGGCCGTCGAACGCTATGTCGACTTCTATTTTGCGCACATGGCATTGGAGGAGCGGGAGATCCTGCCCTTGGCCGAGAAGGTATTGACGCCGGACGACTGGCAGGATCTCGACGAGGCGTTCGGCGCCAACCGCGATCCGTTAACCGGCTGCGAACCAGAGCCGGACTATGACGCACTCTTCACGCGCATCGTCAACGCGGTGCCCGCACCGATCGGCCTGGGGGCGACGACGCATGTCTGACCGCGATCGTCATTGGATGGCCGCCTGCACCTTCGCCAGTTCGGTTCGATAGAGCTGGACGAGGGCTGGGTCATAGGACGCGGCAAACTTGTCCGCGACCGGCTTGGTCAACTCACGCATCTTGTTCAGGGTCGCTTGCGGCACATCGTTGACGAGCATGCCCTTCGCTTCGAGTTCCTTGCGGGCGCCCGACGATGCCTCGCGACTGAGCTTGCGTTGATACGCGCCGGCTTCGGTCACCGCGTCCTGAATGATCTTCTGGTCGGCTGGCGAAAGCTTGTCCCAGACCTTCTTGCTGATCACCACCGGGTTGGCCGTGTACACGTGGTTGGTGACGCTCATGTACTTCTGCACCTCGTAGAACTTGCTGGTCAGCACGACGCTGAACGGGTTCTCCTGAGCGTCCATCGCCTTTGATTCGAGGGCGCCATACAACTCTGGGAAGGGCATCGGCACCGGATTCGTTCCGAGCGCGCCGAAGCTTTCGATGAACAGCGGATTCGGGATCACGCGCAGCTTCAGGCCCTTGAGGTCTTCGATGTTGACGATCGGCTTGCGGCTGTTGGTGAAGTTGCGGAAGCCCGTCTCCCAGAAGGCCAGGCCGACCAGGCCCTTCTCGGGCAGCTTGGCCATCAGTGCCTGGCCAAAGGGGCCTGCAAGAAGCGCATCGACCTGCTCGGCCTTGCTGAAGGAGAAGGGCACGTCCAGCAACGTGAACTCCTTGACCACCGCGCCCATGACGGTTGCGGAGGGCAGGGTGATGTCCTGCACGCCGCCCTGCACGGCGCTCAATTGCTGCTGCTCGCCGCCAACCGTTCCGCCGCCGAGTTCCTGCACCCGCATCTTGCCGCCGCTCTTGGCCGCGACGATCTCGCCCAGCTTCTGTGTCGCCAGCGAGATCGGATGGCCCGCCTGCACGACGTGGCCGAAGCGGATGATCTGCTCCTGGGTCTGCGCGGACGCGCCGGCAGAGGCTGCAACGAGTGCCACGAAGGTGAATAGGCTGCGAAGTTTCATGCGATGTCTCCTGTCTATGCGGGTAATGGGCTATCAGGCCGGTGGGCGCCGCTGGCGTCTCAGCTGACGTCGGCTGGCGTGGCCGAGTACGACAGCAAAAACCTGTCGCTGGTCTGGCCGGGCGCAGCGCCGAGCCGCACGAGCGACTGTTCGCTGAGGTCCGAACTCGTCAGCGCTTCGAGTACCGATGGGTCGTAGCCGAGGACGACGAAGACCCAGTCGGCCACCTGGTCGGAAGAGCCTCGGATCTTCTGCTCCGTCGTCTGGGCGATGGGCGGCGTCTCGTGCCTGAGGAGGTGCGCGCCCGTGAGGCCGGGCCGCGACACGAGTGTCGAGATCAGAGATGCGAGCGACGATCGAAGCTCATCGTCTCGCCCGGTGGCGGGCGAGAGGCGCACGGTCAGGGCCTGCCCCGCGACGCCGCCGCCGCGGGTCTCCAGCACGTGCGATTGGCATCGCACCATGTCCCGGTGGTGCGGCATCATCTTCGTCGACCATGGCGACGGCGCATTCAGGCGCTCGAGATAGGCCGGCGAGGACAGCGTTCCGTGCGCCTCCAGTTCATACATGACGAAGATGCCCTCGCCACCGCTCGCGCCCGTCCAGCGGGAGCCGCGGCGAAAGCCCGGGATCCCGAGCCGCTCCGGAAAGTGCTCGTGGGAATGCCAGTCTTCGAACTCCGCCTTCATGGCGGGGTCCATCTCCCACCACATGGCCAGCGCTGCTCTTCCAAGTAAGGACATTGGATTCTGTGCCTCCGATTGAGTGGGGCGGATGATGTCAGAAAGTTGAAAGACATTCAAATTTTCTATAGCATTCAAATTTTGAAAGCACAAGGCCAAGATTTCATGAGCGGAGCTCTCGAAAAATCGCTGGACATCCTCGAATACCTCACCGATTACCCCGACGGTGTCGCCCTCGTGCAGATTTCCACGGACCTGAACCAGTTGCGCAGCGGCTGTCACCGTGCGCTGCAGGAACTCATTCGCTACGGCTATGTGCGCCAGATGCCGCAGCGAGGCGACTACGCGCTCACCACCAAGATGGCGTCGATGGGACTCAGCTTCCTGAGCAAGTCAGGCGTTCTCGACATTGCCCAGCCGGTGATCGATCGACTGGCACAAGCCACCGGCGAGCTCGTGCGCCTCGCAATCGTGGATGGCGACCGGCTGACACTCGTCGCCAAGGCCCAGGGCGCGAAATCCGGCTTGCTGTATGACCCCGACATGGGCATCGACTTGAGACTGTCATGCAGCGCGGCAGGGCAGGCGTGGCTCATGACCTTGCCGGAAGACGTGGCGATCGAATACGTCTCGCGGCAGGGTATCGGCGAGCCGAAGGACTTCGGTCCCAATGCACCCACGAGCATGAAGGCGCTACTCAAGATCCTGGACGAGCATCGCAAGCGCCGCTTCAGCATCATCCAGGACGCCTATGCGCCCGGGATGAGTTCGATGGCCGCGCCCATCAAGCGCGCCAACGAATCCACGACGGGCGTCGTCATCATCGCCGGCCCCTCGGCCCGGCTCACCCTGAAGCGGATGATCCAGTTCGGCCCGGCACTTCTGGCTGCTGCGGAGGAACTTGTGGTGTCAGGCAATTCCTCTGCGCTGCTGAAGTCGGCCAACGTCGGCACCTGGGGCAACATCGTCACCAAACGGCGCGCCAAGGTCGGCCGCTAGTCCGCTGCGCCGAACATCGCTTCGGGCAGGCCCTTCACACCGACATCCAGCGCCAGGAGTGCGCCTGCCAGCGGTTCATTGGCGAGGATCTCTGGCGCGATCATCTTGGTCGCCGTGGTGATGTAGAGGGTGCTCAGGTCCGGGCCGCCAAAGCACACGCACGTCGGGTTCGTCACCGGAAGCTCGATTACGCGATCGACCTTGCCGGTGGGCGTATAGCGGATCACGCGATGCCCGGCAAACACGGCATTCCAGACGCATCCGTCGCTGTCCACGCAGGCGCCGTCGGGCCTTCCTTTTTCGCTCGCGTAGTCGGCGAAGACCCGGCGATTGGACAGAACGCCATCGTCAGGATCGAGGTCGAACGCCCAGATCTTGAAACGCCGCGTGTCGGACATGTACAGCGTTCGATCATCGGGTGAGGTCGTGACCGAATTGGTCACGATGATGTCGTTGAACAGCCGGTGCACGGCGCCCGAAGGATCCACGCGATAGAAGCTTCCGAGTGGCTCCTGGATGGCCGCGTCCATGGTGCCGATCCACAGGCGGCCGCGCCGGTCGCAGCGGCCGTCGTTCAATCGCGTGCGCTTGTCGGCGGATTCCACTTCGACGAGCCGGTTCAAGGTCGAAGTCGCGGGTTCGAACCGATGAAGACTGTTGTCGAGTCCGACGACAAACACGCCTTCGCGATGCAACGCAAGACTACCCGCGAAGGTGCTTTCGAACGGATGGACTTCATGCTTTCCGGTGCGTTCGTCGAATGACTGGAGCCTGGGCCGCTCGATGTCGATCCACCAGACCTTGTCGGTGCGCGGACACCACAACGGTGTCTCACCCAACTGGTCACGGGCATTGATGACGACGCGGACGGTGCTTGACAAGGTGGGGGCTCCGTAGCTGGGGGAGGGCGCAGTATCGGTTCGCTTGACAGGGGCCATGTTCCTCAGGGGTCCGATCTGCCTCATCGACCTGCCGGATGGCCGCTACACAGTCGAGGCTGAACCTCAGGGGAAGAAGCGGCAAACCCGCACGGTCGCCGTCGGCGGAGGACATCGTTCCGTCGAGTTCCGGTTCTAGGCTGATTTCCGCCAAGCGGGATGTCTAGATCAATGCCCGCAATCGGCGCTGGGCGCGGTCGAGTCCGACGACCAAGCGATTCTCGATACTTTCCGCCTCCGTGATTCGCTCGTCGAGCCATGCTGCATCCGTGCATCCGGCTTGGGACATCTTTTGCATCATGACGCCGATGAGGGCGTTTTGATCCGTGATCAACCCATCCCAGAGGTCAATATCCGCCTGGGCGCCTTGTATTTCCACATAGCTGGCCGTCATCGTTGTCTCCTGCGCGCTTGGCTGCATAGGCGTAGCGGCGTCAGTTTGCGAAAAGGCAGGAGGCGAACCTTTCGTTGGCCTCCTGCCAGGTCCAGTTAACGAGGATTGTCTAAACCACGTTGAAGCGGCCAAGGTTCATCACCTTGGTCCACGCAGAGACAAAGTCCTTCACGAACTTCTCCTGCGCGTCCGAACTGCCGTAGACCTCGGCCAGAGCGCGCAGCACTGAATTGGAGCCGATGGCCAGGTCCACGCGCGTCGCGCTGCCCATGCGCTCGCCCGACTTGCGTTCAACTCCCTCGTACACGTTGTTCTCGCCGGGCACGGCCTTCCAGGTCGTGTTCAGGTCAAGCAGGCGGACGAAGAACTCGTTGGTCAGCGCGTGCTCCTTCTGGCTGAAGATGCCGTGCTTGGTGGCGCCGACGTTGGCGCCCAACGCGCGCATGCCGCCCACCAGCACCGTCATCTCGGGCGCCGTCAGCGTCAGCAGTTGGGCCTTGTCGATCAGCAGTGCGTCGGCGGGAATCGCATAGTCCTTCTTGAGGTAGTTGCGGAAGCCGTCAGCCACCGGCTCGAGCACCTTCATGGCCTCCACGTCGGTTTGCTCCTGCGACGCATCCATGCGGCCGGGGGTGAAGGGCACCGTCACGCTATGACCTGCGTTCTTGGCGCCTTGCTCAACGCCGGCGCAGCCGGCCAGCACGATCAGGTCGGCCATCGAGATCTTCTTGCCGCCGGATTGCGCCTTGTTGAATTCGCCCTGGATGCCTCCCAGCGTCTGGAGCACCTTGGCCAGCCTGGCCGGCTCGTTGACTTCCCAGTCCTTCTGTGGCGCCAGGCGGATGCGGCCGCCGTCGGCGCCGCCGCGCATGTCGGAGCCGCGGTAGGTGGAGGCCGACGCCCAGCCCGTCAGCACGAGGTCCGAGACCGACAGGCCCGAGGCCAGGATCTTGGCCTTGAGAGCCGCGGCATCCTTGTCGTCGATCAGGGGATGATCGACCTTCGGGATCGGGTCCTGCCAGATCAGCTCTTCGCTCGGCACTTCCGGGCCCAGGTAGCGCGAGCGCGGACCCATGTCGCGGTGGGTCAGCTTGAACCAGGCGCGCGAGAAGGCGTCGGCGAACTGGTCGGGGTTCTCGAGGAAGCGCCGGGAGATCTTTTCGTAGGCTGGGTCGAAGCGCAGCGAGAGGTCGGTGGTCAGCATGGTCGGCAGCCGCTTCTTCGACTGGTCGTGCGCATGCGGAATGTCAGCTGGTGCGTTCTTGGCCTGCCACTGTCCAGCACCAGCCGGGCTCTTGACCGCCTCCCATTCGAACTTGAACAGGTTCTCGAAGAAGAGGTTGGTCCACTTCGTCGGCTGCTGGGTCCAGGTGACTTCCAGGCCGCTGCCGATCGCGTCCCCAGCCATGCCGCTGGCGTGGGTGCTCTTCCAGCCCATGCCCATTTCTTCCAGATCATTCGCTTCAGGTGCTGAGCCGACGAGCGTCGCCGGACCCGCGCCGTGGGTCTTGCCGAAGGTGTGGCCGCCGGCGATCAGGGCGACGGTTTCCTCGTCGTTCATCGCCATGCGGGCGAAAGTCTCGCGGATGTCCCGAGCCGCCGAGACCGGGTCGCCGTTGGCGTTCGGGCCTTCGGGGTTGACGTAGATCAGCCCCATCTGCACGGCCGCGAGCGGGTTCTCCAGGTCGCGGTCGCCGGTGTATCTCTTGTCTTCGAGCCAGGTGGTCTCGTTGCCCCAGTAGACGTCCTGGTCGGGTTCCCATGTGTCCGGGCGGCCGCCGGCGAACCCGAAGGTCTTGAAGCCCATGGACTCCAGGGCCACGTTGCCGGTCAGGATCATCAGGTCGGCCCACGAGATCTTGCGGCCGTACTTCTGTTTGATCGGCCACAACAGGCGCCGGGCCTTGTCGAGGTTGACGTTGTCGGGCCAGCTGTTGAGCGGCGCAAAGCGTTGTTGGCCCCGGCCGCCGCCGCCACGCCCGTCGCCGGTACGGTAGGTTCCGGCGCTGTGCCAGGCCATACGGATGAACAGAGGCCCGTAATGGCCGAAGTCCGCCGGCCACCAGTCCTGGGAGTCCGTCATCAGCGCACTCAGATCCTTCTTCAGCGACTCGTAGTCGAGGCTCTTGAACTCCTTCGCGTAGTCGAAGTCCTTACCCATCGGATCGGACTTGGAGGAATGCTGGTGAAGCAGGTCGACCCGCAACTGGTTGGGCCACCAGTGGTGATTGACGGTGCCGCGGCCCACTGCATGGTGGACGGGGCACTTGGCTTCGGGATTCTGGGTCATGGGGAGTCTCCAGTTCATTGATGGGAACTGTGCATTCTGGTGCTGCACGCACGAATAGGGCAAATGCTTTGCCTATGACGCCCATAGTGCATTCCCACGTTGACGGACCGTGGCCGCAATGGTGGCAGGCGGGGTGGGGTGCAGCGCCTGCCATTCCCTATATCGCTCAATCCATCATTTGACATAATATACATTGTATTCGTCTCAACTGTCGGAGCTTGGTCTGCGGCGGGCGCGGCCTTTCGAAAGAATTCGTGACCACCGATCCGAGCAAGTCCAGCGCTGAACCGAACAAAGGAAGCCGCTGCAATGTTCTCCACGTCCCCCGTGGACAGACCTGTGGACAACGCGATGAAGAACCTCATGGATCGACTCCAGGCTTGGCTCCCCACGCGTTGCCCCAAAAACAGGCAGCGTGAAGCTTCGAACGAAGCCGCTCAGTCCTTGAGCCCGGCCAACGCGCGCGCCTCGCTTTCGTAGGCCGGGTAGGACGCTTTCATCACCGCGCCGTTGAGGATCATTTCAGCCACCAACGTGTGCGATGCCGCATCGAAGACGCGGGTGCGGACCCAGATCGATTCGGTGCGTGCGCTCTCACTGAGCGCGATGATCTCGCGCTCGAGCTCGTAGTCCTGGTCGACGAAGAGCGGCCCGTTGATGAGGCGGATCTCCTGGCCGGCGAAGAGCCCGACCGCTGGCTTGCGCCCGCTCAGGCCTGCTTGAGCAGATGTTGAGCCCAGCAGCACGCTGATCATCTCGGTCGGGATGATCGGGCGCCCCCAGGGCGATTCGGCACCCGACTCCCGCGTGTACCACGGACTCGGCTCGGTGATGACCTTGAGCTTGTCGGCCAGGGTGAACGGATAGTGGTCGCCCATGTGGGTATCGAAGCCCATGCGCACCCTCTCGACCACCGCGCCGCGCTGCCCGACCCTGAGGTCGCGATTGATCACCAAGCCCGTCGGCGGGCGCAACTTGGCGATGCGCAGCCGCAGTTCGTGCGGCAGACCATCGGCGTCGCCGACGGACGCCGTACCGGTCAGCACCGGCGTGCCGTCGCGCTTTTCTGCGTGGATGCGGACGAAATGGGGCTGCGCGGGATCCGGCTGTGCGAAAGCCCGGACCTCCTCGCCCTCCACCACCATGTTCTGGTAGTGCGCGCTGATGCAGCCGGTTTCGAACCAGCTCTTGCCGAACACGTGATACAGCAGCGGATCGAACTGGCTGAAATGCGTGGGCCCTTCGATCGGCCCCGCGCGCAGTCCCAGCCCTTCGGCCATGGCATCGTCATGGATCGATTTATGGCCGTCGTAGCGCTGGTCTGCCAGCATCTGCCGAGGCTGGCGCAGCGGCCCGCACAAGGCGGGCACTGTCGGAAAGGGTGCGGTCACGGTCGGTTCCCCCTGAATAGAGGTCGGCGATTCTAGGATCCCGGACTTTCGCCCGAAGTCACGCGCGAGACCTGCTTCAAAGGTGGTCAGAGCTCCCAAAACTTCGCGACGCCGGAAACTCCCGTCTCAACTTGCTAAAGTTCGGCAGTTCGCAACCCCGTCTGCCATGCTGGCGGGCGGCACTGCGTTGTTCAACCCATCCCAAGGCTGCCATGACCGCCAAAAGCTCCCAGATCATCTACACCCTCACCGACGAGGCCCCTCGCCTCGCGACCGCCTCGCTGCTGCCCATCGTCAAGGCCTTCGCCGCACCGGCGGGCATCGACGTCGTGACCAGCGACATCTCGGTGGCCGCCCGCATTCTGGGCCAGTTTTCTGAAGCACTGACCGAGGCGCAGCGCGTGCCCGACAACCTGGCGGAACTGGGCAAGCTGACGCTGCGGCCCGACGCCAACATCGTCAAGCTGCCCAACATCAGCGCTTCGGTGGCCCAGCTGAAGGCGGCCATCAAGGAACTGCAGGACAAGGGCTACAAGATTCCCGACTACCCCGAAAACCCGAAGTCGGACGAGGAGAAAGAGATCCGTGCGCGCTACAACAAGTGCATCGGCAGCGCGGTGAACCCGGTGCTGCGCGAGGGCAACTCCGACCGTCGCGCGCCCAATGCGGTGAAGGAATTCGCCCGCAAGAATCCGCACAGCATGGCCGAGTGGAGCCAGGCGTCGCGTTCGCACGTCTCGCACATGCACCACGGCGACTTCTATCACGGCGAAAAGTCGATGACGCTCGACAAGGCCCGCGACGTGAAGATGGAGCTGATCACCAAGAGCGGCAAGGCCATCGTGCTCAAGCCGAAGGTCTCCCTGCTCGAGCGCGAGGTGATCGACTCCATGTTCATGAGCAAGAAGGAGCTGGTCGACTTCTACGAGCGGCAGATCCAGGACGCCCACAAGACCGGCGTGATGTTCTCGCTGCACGTGAAGGCCACCATGATGAAGGTGTCGCACCCCATCGTGTTCGGCCACTGCGTCAAGATCTTCTACCGCGAGGCCTTCGAAAAGCACGCCAAGCTGTTCGATGAACTGGGCGTCAACGTCAACAACGGCATGGTCGATCTGTACAACAAGATCGCCACCCTGCCCCAAAGCACGCAAGACGAGATCCGGCGCGACCTGCACGCCTGCCACGAGAACCGCCCTGAACTGGCCATGGTCGATTCCGCCAAGGGCATCACCAACTTCCATTCGCCCAACGACGTGATCGTGGATGCTTCCATGCCCGCGATGATCCGCAACGGCGGCAAGATGTACGGCGCCGACGGCCGGCTGAAGGACGTGAAGGCCGTCATGCCCGAGAGCACCTTCGCCCGCATCTACCAGGAGATGATCAACTTCTGCAAGTGGCACGGCGCTTTCGACCCCAAGACCATGGGCACCGTGCCCAACGTCGGCCTGATGGCCCAGCAGGCCGAGGAATACGGCTCGCACGACAAGACCTTCGAGATCACCGAAGACGGCGTGGCCAATATCACCGACCTCAACACGGGCGAGGTGCTGCTGAGCCAGAACGTCGAGGCCGGCGACATCTGGCGCATGTGCCAGGTCAAGGACGCCGCCATCCGCGACTGGGTCAAGCTTGCCGTCACGCGCGCGCGCAACTCCGGCATGCCGGTCGTGTTCTGGCTGGACGCCTACCGGCCGCACGAGGCGCAACTCATCACCAAGGTGAAGATGTACCTGCACGAGCACAACACCGCCGGTCTGGACATCCAGATCATGAGCCAGGTGCGCGCCATGCGCTACACGCTGGAGCGCGTGGTGCGCGGGCTGGACACCATCAGTGCCACCGGCAACATCCTGCGCGACTACCTGACCGACCTGTTCCCCATCATGGAACTGGGCACCTCGGCCAAGATGCTGTCCATCGTGCCGCTGATGGCCGGCGGCGGCATGTACGAAACGGGTGCCGGCGGTTCGGCGCCCAAGCACGTGCAGCAACTGGTGGAAGAGAACCACCTGCGCTGGGATTCACTGGGTGAGTTCCTCGCCCTGGCCGTGAGTCTGGAAGACCTGGGCATCAAGAACAACAACGCCAAGGCCAAGGTGCTGGCCAAGACACTCGACTCTGCCACGGGCAAATTGCTGGACAACAACAAGGGTCCCTCGCCCAAGACCGGTCAACTCGACAATCGGGGCAGCCACTTCTACCTGGCTCTCTACTGGGCCCAGGCCCTGGCCGACCAGACCGAAGACAAGGAACTGGCCGCTCATTTCAAGCCGCTCGCCGAGGCGCTGGCAGCCAATGAAAAGAAGATCGTGGACGAGTTGGCTGCCGTGCAAGGCAAGCCGGCCGACATCGGCGGCTACTACCTGCCAGACGCGGGCAAGACCGAAGCGGTGATGCGACCCAGCGCAACGCTCAACGCGACGCTGGCGGCAGCGGTGGGTTGAGGTCTCCCCACCCAGACCAAGGTGCCCGCTGGAGCTGGTTGCCCATCGAGGGCAGCTGGCGTTACCACCTGCTCCTGGCGGGTACGGGCATGTTGGTCCTGGGACCGTTGGCCGGGGTGACTGCGGCCTACATGAATTTCTCGCTCGGCTTCTTCGTGGGCGGCCAGGTCCTGGCGGGCCTGCTCGGCTCCGCCGTCACCGCGGGCTACGGCGCGGCCGGGCGCCACGGGGCCAACTACATCCAGACTGCAGCCGCCTCGGTCGCCAGCATGAGCGGGATGGGCGTGCTGCTCCAGGCCATGGCGTGGATGGGCCTGCCGCAGCCGCCGGCCTGGCAGATGGTGCTGTACCTGGCCTGTGTCGGCATGTTCGGCGTCGGCGTCGGCATGCTCTATACGCCAGTGTTGGTGGACCGCATGCGCCTGGCCTTCCCTTCCGGGCTTGCGGTCGCCAACATCCTGCGCGCGCTGACCGACCCCATGTTGTTGCGTCGCTCGGTGCGGCAACTGGGTGGTGGATTGACTGTCGGATTGATGGCGGGACTCGCTTCGGCCCGCCTGCCGTTGCTGGGCGCCATCGGACTCTCCGCGTCCACCTTCGGCGCGGGACTCGTCGTCGGCGCGCGCATCGGCATCCCGGCGGTGATGGGGGGCGTGATCGGCGTGGCACTGCAACCGTACTTCGTCTCGATCGGCTGGCTACAGACCGGCGACCCGCCGCGCAAGATCATGTTCCTCATTGCACTGGGAACGATCATGGGCGCAGCGCTGGTGGACATGGCGCTGATCTTCGCGCGAGCCCTGCCGCGCGCGCAGCGGCACGATGAACGCAAAGCGCCGCCGCCAGTCGCCGACGACTGGCGGCGCATCGACCGAACGCACCTCGTGGGGTGGGTGCTTTTCTGGGCGGCCGCCACCGTGGCCAGCGGCCATTGGCTCCTGGGACAGCCCCTTCTCTACCTCGTGGTCGCGGTGACGCTGGTCTTTCTCTTTGCGCTGGTCAACGGCATCTCGGTCGGCGTCAGCGACTCCAATCCCATCTCTTCCGCATTCGTCGTGACGATCGTCATCCTCGCCGCCTTGGGCTTGCGCGACCCCGGCGTGGGCCTGATGGCCGGCGCGGTGTTGCTGGTGGCGACCAGCGTGGCCTGCGACATGCAGCAGGACCGCTCCACCGGCTGGCGACTCGGCACTCCACGCGTGATGCAGTTCCGCTACCAGGTGCTGGGCATCGTCGTGGGCGCCATGCTGGCGGTGGTCTTCGCGCGGCTGTTCATGGCGGCCTATCCGGTCCTGCTGCAGGATCAGACGGTGCTGAAGGCCGACCAGCAACCGGCCGCGTGGAGCTCGGCCATGACGTACAAGTTAGTGGGCGTGCTACGCAGCCTGACCGAAGACCTGCCGTTCCAGCGGACAGCCATTGGCGTGGGCATTGCGGCCGGCGTGGCGTTGGAGGTACTTCGCAAGTGGCTGCGCCCGCACACCTTCGTGCTCGATGCCATCGTGTTGCCTTCGCCCTATGCGCTGTCTTTCGGCGGCTTCGTCAACCTGCCTACGTCCCTGTGGTTTGGCGCGGGCGGGGTTGCAGGCAGCCTGTGGGCGGCGCGTGTGCCCGCTCGGCGCGATGTGCCGGAGGACATGAACAGTGCTTCGCTGTTTGGTGGAGGGTTGATCGCCGGCGATGCGCTGGCGGCGGTCGGCATCGGCGTCGCCAGCTTGGTGGCGGTGTTGGCTTAGGCCCACCTACGCACCCATCGTCGAACCTTCTGCTTAAGTACAACCCCCTGTTTCCTGGTTGCGCGTGAGCGGAGCAGACTCGCGCCCCTGTGCTGAACCGCGCCTCACGTCACCGCCATGAAGGAGACGAGCAAGATGAATCGAGCCATCACAGTGCTTCGGATCAGGCCTCGCACCGCACCTGGCCTGCGCGAGGCGTGCGTCCTGGGCATCGCAGCCTTGACCGGTACGGCGCAGGCCGCCTGGGACTGCCCTAGCCTGACGGCCGTCACCACTGCGGACGCGACGATCACTTCGGCAACCCTGACCGATCCCCCCGCGGTAATCGGCGGTGCATCGGTTGCAGTCCAATTCTGCCGAGTACAGGGCATCGCCCGGCCCTCCTCCGATTCGGAGATCAAGTTCGAGGTGTGGCTGCCACCGTCTGCGGGCGACTGGAACAGGCGCATGAAGGTCAACGGCACCGGGGGTTATGCAGGCTCCATTCCGTATGCAAGGCTCGCGCAGGACGTGGCCGACGGCATCGTGAGCGCGGGCAGCAACATGGGCCACGATGGCGGCGAATCGGCAACCTGGACACTCAACCGCCCCGAGAAGGTCAAGGACTGGGGCCTGCGAGCGCACTACTCGGTGGCGACTGCCGCCAAGGCGTTGAGCAACGCGTTCTATGCCGAGCCGGTCAAATACTCGTACTTCGAAGGTTGCTCCAACGGCGGGCGGCAGGCGCTCATGATGGCGCAGAACTATCCGGAGCTTTTCGACGGCATCGTGGCCGGTGCGCCGTCGAACTTCTACCCCGACCTGCTGATGTGGCTGCTCTGGACGGGCAAGAACCTGACGCCGAGCGCCCCGTTCGGGCCGCCTTCGGTCAGCACGGCAAAGCGTCAAGCGGTCACGCAACGCGTGCTGCAGGCCTGTGATGCGCTCGACGGTGCGGCCGACGGGCAGATCACCAATCCGCGCGCATGCCGATTCGACATCGACAACCTTGGGCCGAGCGGCGACGGCACGCTCACTGCGCCGGAGCTTGCGGTCTTCAAGGCCATGTACGCGGGAACCACCAGCGAAGCCGGCGTGCAACGCTACACCGGTGCGCGACTGGGCTCGGAGGCCGACTGGAGTCCTCTGTTCGCCGACAACGGTGGGTATGGTCCGTTCATCGGCCACTATGTGTACTCGCAGGAGAGTCCGCCGTTCGACTGGCGGCGCGACATCAACTTCTCCAACGTGTACGACGTCGTGAAGCAGACGCTGACGCCTGTCACCGCGGCGCCCAGCCCGGACCTGCGCGCATTCACGCGGCGTGGTGGCAAGATCATCCAGTACCACGGCTGGAACGACTCGGTCGTCCCGCCCGACGGATCGATCGGCTACTACTACGCGCTCACCCAGTTCGAATGGCTGAAGTCTCTGCCACCCAGGGTGGCCGACAGGCTCATCGACGACCTGTCACCGCAAGCCGTCGAGGCCACGGCGCTCGCGTTCGGGCGCAAGGTGCGGGAGTACCACCGCCTGTTCATGCTGCCCGCCGTGGGCCACTGCGGCGGCAGCACCGGCCCGAGCGCGATCGGCGGCGGCGCACCGGAGCCACCGAAGGCGTTCCGCAATGCCGACACGCACGTGGTCAGCGCCGTGATGAAGTGGGTGGAGCAAGGCGTGGCGCCGGAGAAGATCGTCGCGTCCGCGTTCGACGCCACTGGAAACGTGGTTCGTCAGCGGCCGGTGTGCCCGTACCCGGCGCAAGCCGTTTACGAGAATGGCGGCGACCTCGACAGTGCCGAGAGCTTCACGTGCAAGACGCCGCGCCCAAGGGATATCGACGTCGAAGCGGGAGACATGCTGCACATTCGCAATTCGTTGACGCAGCGCGGACTGCTGTTGCCCCATCGGTAGCGCTGCCGGCACGCGCCCCAAAAGCAAACGGACCTCGAGAGGTCCGTTTGGATGGGGAAAAGGCTGGGAGACCGCCCTCAGAGAGGGTGACCAGACTCCAGTTCGCGCCGCATCTTGCGCGAGTTCAGGATTCCGCGTACCAGTACCCCGATACCGCTACCGGCTACCAGAATGCCAAAGGCAAGAACGAGGATGTTTTCCTGGCTCATAGAAACCTCCTATGAATGGAGCGATTTTACTCCACCTTGCCAAGAAAGGCTTGGCGCTTCCTGACGCTCTTGATGGCCTCGAGCGCCTCTGACCTGGCGATCCACCACAGCGTAGCGCAGACGCCGAAGGCCACGATCTGCAGCAGGACCAAGGTCGACCTGCTCAGCTCCAGCGTTTGAGCAACCCAGTTCCCGACCCCGAAAACGACCACCATGACGGGCAGCGCCAGACGCTCCAGTGAACTCGCGTTCACCTCCTTCTGGTCGAGATCGACCTTCACCTGCCGTTTGACCTGCACGATCCAGTCGGCCAAATCCGCACGAAGGTCGGCATCGATCGATGGCATCCGATGCATTTCTTCGAGCACATCGAGATCGATCCCCTCGAACGCCTCCTGTTGTCGCCGATGTCGCTCTGAACGCCGCTGTTCGGCGGCCGATGCGAGTTCTTGGATTGACATGCGCATGCATCGATTCTCCCTCAATGCAGGCACGCCAATCAGGCGCTTGCGTACGCGCGGACAGCTCCAGGTCAGTCGTTGCTTCTTTCGCACTTGCGTGCATTGACGAGGCAAGCCGCGTAGTCGGGGTCGTGCTTGAGCAGGAACATCGCGCGTGCGGCGACGGCGGTGTCAGCGAAGTCGCTGAACAGGCCATCGACTCCGGCCTCGTAGAACGCGAGGTATTCGTTGACCGCATTGCCTTCGAAACTGCCGGTCAGCCGCTTCTGTTCGCTACGGAACGTGTAGGGATGGACGAGCAGGCCCAGGCGATGTGCATTGGCGATCACGTCGGTGGACGGCAGCAGGACCCGGTCACGATCGTCGACGAGGCCATCGCCCGTGACGTCGACGCATGCACCGCCCTGCACCGACTTGCACGCGCTCGAGATGAGATAGGGCTTCCAAGGGCCGATGCCGTCCGCATACCCTTTGACTTCCTGCAGGCCGTGCGGTGTCAACAGATCCTTGAAGAGGCCGTCGCGGTTGGAAACCACCCAGTCGTACGGCTTGTCATAGGGTTTGCTGAAATCCAGCGAGCCGTCGGGCTTCACGTCGTTGGCATCGACCAGTTGAATCAGCCGCACGCTGGTCTTGCCGCGCAGGTAACGCAGGTTGGCGGTCTCGAAGGATTGGATGAAGACGGGCGCATTGCGGTTGTTCCAGCCCGCGGCGCTCAACACGCCCAGCAGACGATCCTCCAGGGGCAACCCGATGCTCTGGTGGTAGGTCGGATGCTTGGTCTCGGGATAGATCCCGATGCGACGCCCCTCTTCCCGCGACTTTCGCTTTGCCAGGTCGATGACCTCGGCCAGCGTCGGGATCTGGAACTTGCCGTTGAACGACTGGTCGCGTTCCGGGAACGACTGGACGGCCCGCAATTGCTTGATCTCGCCGAGCGTGAAGTCACTGGCAAAGAAGCCGTCCGTTGCAACGCCGTCGACCATGACGGTGCGCCGGCGGTCGGCGAACCGGGGCAGGCTCTTGACGTTGGTGGTGTCGATCAGATTGGGCTCGTGGCGCGCGATCAGGTGACCATCCTTTGTGGCGACCAGATCGGGTTCGATGTAGTCGGCGCCGAGCGCGATGCCGAGGGAATAGGCTTCCAGCGTGTGTTCGGGCAGATAGCCGTTGGCGCCACCCCGGTGTCCGATCACCAGCGGCGCGTTGTCGGCGCGACGGCGCCCGTTCTCTTCGTGGGCCACCACGGTCGTGGTGGCTGCGATCAGCGTTCCGATGCCAAGCAGAGCGACACAGGCGTTCTTCAGAGGGCGCATGAAGGGTTCTCCTCTTTGATGTGGCGCGAACGGTATGCGCCGTTTGTGACAACCGCGTGAACCCATGGTAGCGCCGGCTGGAGGAAGTCGCACCCTGTCGCTATCGCTGGCTGCTCTGGTCTAATCGGCGAGGCACGGAGTTCCATCCATGATCCAGTTGCAAGATTGGCGCCCGTCCTCCTGGAGAGGTCGCACCGCACTGCAGATGCCGTCGTATCCCGACACGGATGCGCTGCAGGAGGCTGAGCGGCGCCTCTCTGCCCTGCCGTCGCTCATCTTTCCCGGCGAGATCTCGCAGCTGCGCGAACGCCTCGCGGCCGTATCCCGGGGCGAGGCCTTCCTGTTGCAGGGCGGCGATTGCGCCGAGAGCTTCGACGAGTTCGGACAGGAGCCTGTGGAATCCACCTTCCGCGTGATTCTGCAGATGGCCGTCGTGCTGACCTACGCCGCGGCCTGCCCCGTGGTGAAGGTGGGGCGCATTGCCGGCCAGTTCGCCAAGCCGCGCTCCTCCGACCTGGAAACGCAGGAGGGAGCGACGCTGCCCTCCTACCGCGGAGACATCATCAACGCAAGTGCGTTCACGGCACAGGCGCGGCAGCCGGATCCCCATCGCCTGCTCACCGCCTACTCTCATTCCGCGACCACGCTGAACCTGCTGCGCGCCTTGGCCCAGGGCGGCTTTGCCGACCTGCACGAGGTGCACAGGTGGACCGCGGACTTCGTCCGATCGAGCCCTCAGGGCGAGCGCTTCGAGGAACTCGCGGATCGAATCACCCAGTCGCTGGCGTTCATGGAGGCCTGTGGGTTCGACGCCTCACGGGCACCACAGCTGCATGCGGTGGAGTTCTACACCTCGCACGAGGCCTTGCACCTGCAATACGAGGAAGCGCTGACCCGCTTCAGCGAGCGGACCGGCCAATGGTACGGAGGCTCGGCCCACATGCTCTGGCTGGGCGAGCGCACCCGCCAGATCGACGGTGCCCATGTCGAGTACCTGCGCGGCGTCGGCAACGCGATCGGCGTCAAGCTGGGACCGTCGGCCAGCCCGGATGACGTGCTGCGACTCATGGACGTGCTCGACCCGGATCAGGAGCCCGGCCGGCTTGTGTTGATCGCACGCATGGGAAGCGACAAGGTCTCCGAGCGACTGCCGCTGCTGCTGCGCGCCGTGCACCGCGCTGGCCGCACGCCGGTGTGGTGCTGCGACCCCATGCACGGCAACACGGTGACCTCGACCAACGGCTACAAGACGCGCGACTTCGAACGCATCCTCCAGGAACTACGAGGCTTCTTTGCCGCGCATGGCCAGGAGGGCACGTATCCGGGGGGCCTGCACTTCGAGATGACGGGCCAGGACGTCACGGAATGCCGCGGAGGCGCGCAAGCGTTGACGGACGAGGGATTGTCGGCGCGCTATCGCAGCGCCTGCGACCCTCGCCTGAATGGGTCGCAGAGCCTGGAATTGGCTTTCATGATTGCAGACGTGCTCAAGGCTGCGCGCAGATAGCACGAGCCGGAGGCCGGGAAAAGCGCTTCACCACTTCCCGTCGCTGGGTTTCTTGCCCCGCACTGCTGCACCCAGCAACTGCACCGCATCGGGACGATTCGCCTTCTGGGCGAAGTCGGTGGCGGTCATTCCGAGCTGGTTCTTCATGAGCGGATCGGCGCCTTCGTCGAGCAGCAGCTTCACCGCTGCGGTCGACCCATACATCGCGGCCATCATCAAGGGCGTGGAGCCGTTGGGCGATTGCGCATCGATGAAGGCGTCCTTGTCCAGCAGCAACTGCATGATGGCCGTGTGGCCGTTGGTCGCCGCGTAATGCAGCGGCGTCCAGCCGGGCTTGTTGATGTCTGCGTCTCGTTCGATCAATTGGGTCACGAGGTCTTGCTGGCCCTTGATGGCCGCGAGCATCAGCGGACTCTCATCCTTGGCATTGCGCGCCTCGACGTCGGTCTTCGGCGAAGCCAGCAACACCTGGATCACTTTCGGCGACGGCTCGCGCACTGCGATCAGCAAGCCCGTCTGGCCTTTATCGTCGCGGGTGTTGGGGTCGAATCCGCGGTCGAGCAGGCTCTTCACGCCGCCCGCGTTATCGGAGCGCACGGCCCGAAAGAAATCTTCGAACGATCCGGCCTGAGTTGATAAAGATGCTGCAAAAACAGCAAGATACAGAAACTTCTTCAAGTGATTTATCATGACTTTACCCCGTCGAACAGGGTCTCGAAATTGTCGCTGGTCGCCTTCGCGATCGTCTCGACCGGCAAGTTGCGCAGCTGGGCGATCTGCTGCGCGACGTAGGGCACATACGACGGGTTGTTGGTCTTGCCGCGGTATGGCACCGGCGCGAGGTAAGGGCTGTCCGTCTCGATCAGCATCCGATCCAGCGGGACGAAAGCCGCCACGTCACGGAGATCCTGCGCCTTCTTGAAGGTCAGGATGCCCGAGAAGGAGATGTAGAAACCGAGGTCCAGCGCGGCGCGAGCCACCTCGGCGGTTTCAGTGAAGCAATGGAAGACGCCGCCGGCTGCCTTGCCGGTGCCGTCCTCGCCCTCCTCCTTCAGGATCGCCAGCGTGTCGGCCGAGGCTTGGCGCGTATGGATCACGAGCGGCTTCCGAGTCTGCTGGGCGGCGCGAATATGGACGCGGAAGCGGTCGCGCTGCCATTCCAGATCGGAGATGCTTCGGCCGCCCTTGCGTTCTTCCATCTGGTAGTAGTCCAGGCCGGTCTCGCCGATGGCCACCACTTTCGGCAGCGCCGAACGGCTCACGAGATCCTCCACGGTGGGCTCGGCGATGTCTTCGTTGTCCGGATGGACGCCTACGGAGGCCCAGAAGTTGTCATAACCGGACGCCAAGGCCTGCACATCGGCGAATTCTTCCAGCGTGGTGCAGATGCAGAGTGCCCGGTCGACCTGGGCGGCAGCCATCGCGGCGCGGATTTGCGGCATCTGGTCCGCGAACTCGGGGAAAGTCAGGTGGCAGTGGGAGTCTGTGAACATCGCGGAATTCTCGAGAATGGCGGTGCATCCGCACCGCGTGCGGTCCGCGTCGCAGGGGACGGGACTCAGATGGTCTGGGTCGGGCGATCGGATGCCATCGTGCCACCCAACGCCTCTTCGATGCGGGCCTTGAGTTGGCGCGACTTGTCATCGGACGGGAAGCGGATGCCGACGCCCGGCGCCCGATTGCCCGCGGCGCGCGCCGGCGTGATCCAGGCGACCTTGCCGGCGACCGGATAACGTTGCGGATCCTCGGGCAGCGTGAGCAGCACGTAGACGTCGTCGCCGAGCCGGTACTCGCGCGAGGTCGGAATGAAGATCCCCCCCTCGGCGAACAGCGGAATGTAGGCCGCGTAGAGCGCGCCTTTTTCCTTGATGGCCAACTGGATGACGCTGGGTCGGGCGGGCGCGGACGGGGTGGGGGCTGCTGGAGTGTTCATGGGCGACGGCGTCCCGAGTTTAGGGTGGTTCGCGCCTCGCTCACAAGCGCCTCGAGCATCAGGCCCGCATTGAAGGGGTGTTCTGCGGTTTTTGCCGCATTCGCCAGCGACTTCGACCAGCGGGCCAGTGCCACCCTGGACGGTGCTGGCGGCAAATCGGAAGCTTCGAAGAAACGGGGCGCGGCGCCGCTGTCGGTCGCCATGAGGTCATGGCAAAGCTTCTGGAGCGCGCCGATGGCCTGGGCCGGCGCGTGGTCCGCCAGGGCGCTCACGTCGCCGCGCGACAAGGCCTTTGGCAACAGGCTCCAGGCCTTGGGCGACTGGCCCTGCCCGGCCAGCCGCAGCGCATCGCTGGGCCGGCCGCCGGCGGCGCGCAGGAGCCCGGGGGCATCCGGCGCCGGAATGCCCTGCCCGATCAGCCAGGCGCGCGCCTCGTCGCCCTCGGGCCACGGCAAGGTGAAACCGAGGCAGCGGCTGCGGATCGTCGGCAGCAGTTGCCACGCCGCTTCACTGGCAAGCACGAACCGGACATCGCCGACGGGCTCTTCCAGCGTCTTCAAGAGCGCGTTCGCGGTGATCGTGTTCATCCGTTCCGCCGGATAGACCAGCACTGCCTTGCCGCGGCCCCGTGCGCTAGTGCGCTGGGCAAAGCCGACGGCGTCGCGCATCGCCTCGACGCGGATCTCGCGGCTGGGCTTGCGCTTCTTGTCGTCGATGTCGGCCTGTGATTTTTCGTCCAGCGGCCAGCCCAGTTCCTGCATCGCCACTTCGGGCATGAGCACGCACAGGTCGGCGTGCGTACGCACCTGGATCGCGTGACAACTCGGGCAGTGCCCGCAGGCGCCACCGGCTTCTTCCGGCTGCTCGCACAGCCACGCTGCCGCGAGCGCCAGGCCGAGTTCGTATTGGCCGAGTCCCGATGGCCCTTGCAGCAGCCACGCGTGGCCGCGCTGGCGCAGCAGGTCCGCGAGCGGCTTGCGCAACCAGGGCGAAAGCGACTCCGCGTTCATGGCGCACCTCCGCTGTCGGAGGCCACGAGCCCGCGCTCGGCCAGCGCCGCTTCGATCTGCTGCCAGACGTGCTCCCGCGACTGGTTCGCATCGATGCGAACGAAGCGCGGCGCAGCGGCTGCGCGCTGCGCATAGCCCGCTGCAACCCGCCGGAAGAACTCGACCGGCTGCGACTCGAACTTGTCCGGCAGGCGCGCGCCGGCCAGTCGCTCGGCTGCCGTTTCGGGCGGCAGGTCGAACCACACGGTGATGTCGGGTTGCAGGAGCGCCTGCGTGCCGGAATCCGGTTGCGCCTGCACCCATTGTTCGAGCGTCGAAAGCACGGCCGGATCGAACCCTCGCCCTGCCCCTTGGTAGGCAAAGGTCGCGTCCGTGAAGCGATCGCAGAGCACGACGTCGCCGCGCGCCAACGCCGGTTCAATCACGCGCACGACGTGGTCGCGCCGCGCCGCGAAGACCAGCAGCGATTCGGTCAGCGCGTCCATCGGCTGTTCGAGGATCTGCGACCGCAAGGTCTCGGCCAGCGGCGTGCCGCCCGGTTCGCGGGTGCGAGTCACCTCACGGCCCTGCGCCTTGAACAGCGCCTCGAGTGCGTCGATGTGGCTGGATTTGCCGGCACCGTCGATGCCTTCGAGTGTCAGGAAGAGTCCCTTCATTGCCCGCTCCGCTGATTCGGGTCGGCGCCCCGCTGGTAGCGGTTGACCGCACGGTTGTGCTCGTCGAGCGAACTGCTGAACTGGCTGGTGCCGTCGCCGCGGGAGACGAAGTACAGCGACTTGCTTTGCGCCGGCTGCACGGCCGCGAGCAGCGCCGCTTTGCCCGGCATCGCGATCGGCGTGGGCGGCAGTCCGTTGCGCAGATAGGTATTCCAGGGCGAGTCGGTCTGGAGGTCTTTCTTGCGCAGATTGCCTTCGAAGCGCGTGCCCATCCCGTAGATGACGGTCGGATCGGTCTGCAGCGGCATCCCGATGCGCAGCCGGTTGATGAAGACCGCGGCGATCTCCGATCGGTCCTGCGCCTTGCCCGTTTCCTTCTCGACGATGCTGGCGAGGATCAGTGCCTCGTCCGGCGTCTTGAGCGGCAAGTCGGCGGTGCGGGCCGCCCAGGCGGCTTCGAGCTTCTTGTCCATCGCGCGCATGGCGCGCTGCAGCAAGGCGAAGTCGGTCGAACCCTTTGAATACGTGTAGGTGTCAGGGAAGAAGCGGCCTTCGGGATGCAGGCCCGGCCTTCCGAGCCTCGTCATCACTTCCTCGTCGGTCTGCCCGACCGTATCGGGTTTCAACTGCTCGGCCTTGGCCAGCGCGGCGCGCACCTGCCGGAAATTCCAGCCCTCGACCAGCACCAGGCTTCGCGTCGCTTCCTCGCCGCGGACGAGCACGTTGAGCAACGTTCGCGGGGTGATGCCTCGCTCCAGTTCGTAGCTGCCGGCGCGCATTTGCCGGTCCTGGCCCGAGAAGCGGAACCACAGATAGAGAAGCTGGGGCGGCACGTCCACACCGGCATCGGCGACGGCCTGCGCGATGCCGCGAGGCGTGGTGCCGGGCTCGACCGACAGGTCGACGTTGGGTGCCGGCAGCTTGAGCGGCTGGTTGACCCACCAGAGGCCGGCGGCGCCGAGGCCCAGTACGACGAAGGCAGCCAGCAGAAAGAGCGTGAGAAAGAAGCGGCGCACGGGATCCGACGAAGGAAGCGAACTGAAAGTTGTGGAATGAAGCCCTGCGGACCGAGCGGAACGGGGTCGGCCATGATAATTCAGCGATGACCTCTGTCGTTCTGAATGGCGTGACCGCCCTCTCCCACCTCGGTGTCATTCGCGCCGAGGGTCCCGATGCCGCCAGCTTCCTGCATGGCCAGCTGACCCAGGATTTCGCATTGCTCGACGATTCGGAAGCGCGCCTGGCCGCCCTGTGCACGGCCAAGGGGCGTGCGATCGCGAGTTTCATCGGCATCCGGCCGCAGCCCGAGCGCATCCTGCTGGTGTGCAGCCGGGACATCCTCGCCGCCACGCTCAAGCGCCTTTCGATGTTCGTGCTGCGTGCCAAGGCAAAGCTGAGCGATGCGAGCGATGAATATGTGCTTTACGGCTTGGCCGGCTCGGCACTGACAGCCAACGGTATCGATGCCGGGTCGCCCCCGGGTCGCCACAGCATGGTGGGTGACGCGAGCGCGGTGACGCTCTATCCGTCCGACGGCATTCCGCGTGCCTTGTGGATCGCGCCCGCAGGCAGCGCCCCGCCCCACGGCACCACGCTGGACCCGTCGCTTTGGCAATGGGGCGAAGTCCGCAGCGGGATCGTCACTTTGACTACGCCCGTGGTCGACGCTTTCGTGCCACAGATGATCAACTACGAATCGGTCGGCGGCGTGAACTTCAAGAAGGGTTGCTACCCGGGCCAGGAGGTCGTCGCGCGCAGCCAGTTCCGAGGGACGCTGAAGCGACGCACCTATCTCGTGCAGGCCAGCGACGAGGTCGCGGCTGGCCAGGAAGTCTTTGCCGCCAATGATCGGGAACAACCCGTCGGCAAGGTGGCACAGGCCGCCCCGTCGCCGGACGGTGGCTGGGCCGCGCTGATCTCGATCCAGATCGCCGCGATCGATGCCGGCGGCCTTCATGCGCGCTCGGCCGATGGCCCCTCGTTGACGGTGGAACCACTGCCCTACGCGCTGCTGGAAGACATCTGAAGTGCCACGCTACGTCGCATTGCTTCGCGGCGTGAGCCCGATGAACGCGAAGATGCCAGAGCTGAAGCGTTGCTTCGAAAGCGCCGGATTCACCAACGTCAAGACGGTGCTTGCCAGCGGCAACGTCGTGTTCGACACGCGCGCCGTATCGGCGCCTGCGCTGGAACGCAAGGTCGAAGCGGCGATGACGCAGCATCTCGACCGGGCATTTCAAACCATCGTGCGCTCGTCCCAGTCGTTACGCGATCTGCTCGATGCGGATCCGTACGCAGCGTTCGACTTGCCGGCAGGCGCCAAGCGGGTTGTCACCTTCTTGCGCACCGCGCATCCTGCCAGGCTGTCTCTCCCGCTGGAGAAGGACGATGCGCGCATCCTCTGCATGAAGAACCAGGAGATCTTCAGCGCCTACGTTCCCGGTCCAAAGGGTCCCGTATTCATGGCGCTGATCGAAAAGACCTTCGGCACGGATGTGACCACCCGGACCTGGGACACGGTCAGGAAATGCGCTGCAGCCTGAAGCCGAGGCGCACTTCGGCCATTCAGCTGCAGCGACCCTTGCCGGCGCCGCAAGAATGCCGGCGCGCAACGAGCATCAGTCAAAGACGATCACGCCGCGCGCATTGCGGCCTTGTGCCAGGTCGTCGAAGGCCTGCGGGGCTTCCTCGATGCGGTAGCGCCTGGTGATCAGCTCGTCGAGCTTGAGCTTGACGGCCTGTCCAGGGAGTCGTGTTGCCCTGATCGCACAGGTTGGGCCTGCTTGACGCCCTCGCCCACCTGGCACACGACGCCCGCACCCTCGCTGGAACGCCGCGCCTGGGTCCGCGGGCCCAAACGGGGCAATTGCAGCCGCCTTGCCGCGCAGCGAGTAAAAAGACTTACACCACTTCCTGGGACATCAACCGTTCAACGTTGCCGACGCGCCACTTATGCTGAAAATTGAAACGGAACGTGCACTGAGAGCGTGACGCCTCGCTTTAAAAGTTGACCCGATTTCGCGGACACCTGATCCCTATGGAAGAGGGAGTTCACTTGAGAATCAAGTCCCATCCCGTCCGCGCATCAGGGTCAAGGCCAGTGGCGTATACGCCGATTTCCGGATGGCCCCATCTATCTTTCGGCTTATTGGCTTCGATTGAAGCTCTCACCAACACTGGCCTTCCAACTACTCCGTGAGGAGGCTTTCATGTTCGACCGACGCACCCTTGCAGCTTGCTGCGTGCTTGCTCTTCCGTATGGTGCCTGCCTTGCGCAGACCACTTTCGCAGCGGACCAGTACTACGACAACCGGTGGTACATCACGCCCTTCGGCGCCTACGTCCATCCGGACGGCGACCGCAACGCCGACAACGGCTGGGGCGGAGGCGTATCCATCGGCAAGCCAATCAGCCCCAACTGGAACATCGAGTTGCGCGCGATGTACGAGGAACTCGATAGCAAGTTTGGCACCGCCTTTGGCGTCTTCAACAGCACTGACAAATACAAGAACTGGAGCGGCACGCTCGACGCGCAGTGGTTCTTCCTGGGCCGCCAGGGCGTCAACCGCTGGACATCGAGCAGCGTGCACCCCTATCTCGTGGGCGGCATCGGTGCCATCGACAACAAGGTGGAGACGTTCTTCGGCAACGACAGCCACACGAGTTTCATGGCCAACGCGGGCGTCGGCATCGTCTGGCCGTTTTCTTCCTGGGGCCGACTGGTGGCCGACGCACGCTACCGCTACGTCGACAGCGTGAACAACACCAGGCTTGCAAGCCGCTCGAGCATGAACGACTGGATCTTCTCGGTGGGCCTGCAGATCCCCTTCGGGCCCGCCCCCCAAGTAGCGCAGGCGGCGCCGCCGCCCGCCCCGCGAGCGGCGATACCACCGCCCCCACCGCCACCGCCAGCGGCGCGCGCCTTCGAGCTCAAAGCCGACGGCACGTTCGCGTTCGCCAAGTCGGACTTGACGCCTACCGGCCGCACCCGCATCGACAACACGCTCGCGGAGCTCAAGGCCTCGGGCATCCGGCTGCGCGCGATCTCCATCGTCGGGCACACCGATCCGATCGGCAGCGCCGAGTTCAACCAGCGCCTGTCCGTGGCACGGGCCAACTCCGTGCGCGACTACCTGGTCGCCCAAGGCGTGCCGGCCAACATCATCACGACCGAAGGCCGTGGTTTCTCGGAGCTCAAGGTCACAGAAGCCGATTGCAGGGCCCAGGGCAAGGCCAGGAACCGCACTGCGCTCATTGCCTGCTTCGAGCCGAATCGCCGAGTGGACATCCGCGCCTCGGGCGAGCAAGGGGGCTAGGGTTCGCGGCCGGCGAAGCGGGAACGCGGCGTGTCAGAGCTTGCGACGCATCTCGATGTGGGCGATGCCGGCTTCTTCGAAAGGATCGCCGTACGGCAGGTAGCCCAGGCGCGCGTAGAAGGCTTCCGCGCTGCGCTGCGCATGCAAGGTGACCTCGCGATCCCCTCGCGCCGCAGCAGCCGCTTCGAGCGCACGCAGCACCGCCGCGCCATGGCCGCCGCTGCGCAGGGTCCGGTGCACCGCCATGCGTCCGATGCGCCCGACGCCGGGCGCCTCTGTCACCAGCCGACCCGTCGCGACGGCTTGTCCCAGGCGATTGCGCGCGACGGCGTGCACGGCGGTCGCATCGTGCTCGTCCCATTCGAGCTCCTTGGGAATGCGCTGCTCTTCGATGAACACGTCGCGGCGCACCTTGCCCGCGCAATCGCCGAGCGAGTCCCAGTGGCCCGTGACGACTTCGCGCATCGATTCGCCGGCCTCGAACGCGGCGAGAACCTCGCGCAACAACGGCGGCACCGGCCTGGAAGTCTGCGTGGCGGGATCAGCAAACACGTACACCAGCTCGCAGGTCACGAGCAGTTCATCGCCACGGTACAGGCCGCCCATGAAGAGGATCGACGAGTTGCCCACGCGCATGCATTTCATGCCGACGTCCAGCAGGTCATCCACCCGTGCCGATGCGTTGAACTCGACCGTGGCCTTGCGCACGTAGAGGTCGCCGCCGAGCGCCTGCATTGCATCTTCGTACGGTAGCGCCATCGCGCGCCAGTAGTCGGCGATCGCGGTGTCGAAGTACATCAGGTAGTGCGCGTTGAAGACGATCTTCTGCATGTCCACCTCGGCCCATCGCACGCGCAGGCGGTGGAAGAATCGAAAGTCGGATTTCTTGATGGTTTCGGTCATGGTTGCAAGGCTTCTTTCAATGCGCGGGCTGCGTCGGTGTGGGCCTGGAGGGCTTCGGGGATGGCGCGTCCCATCTTGACGAATTCGTGGATGACGCCGCGATAGATCTCCAGATCGACCGGCACGGCGGCCGCGCGCAACTTGTCGGCGTAGGCGATGCCTTCGTCCACCACCGGATCGTATTCGGCGAGGCCGATCCATGCCGGCGCGACACCTTCCACGTCATCGGCGTTGAGCGGCGCGAAGCGCCAGTCGTCGCGATCGGCCGGGGAGTTCACGTACAGGCCGAAGAACCAGCTGATGAGTGCTTCCCCGAGCAGAGGCCCTTCGGCGAATCTTCTGTGCGAAGGCGTGTCCTGGTGCGCGGCGGTGCCGGGGTAGATCAGCATCTGCAGCGCGAGCGGAATGCCCGCATCGCGCGCGAAGATGGCGCAGACGGCCGCCAGGGTGCCCCCCGCGCTATCGCCGCCGACAGCGATGCGCGTGCCGTCGAGGCCCCACCGTCCCGCGTTCTTCGCAAGGTGCTCGAGCGCGTCCCAGGCATCGTTCGACGCCGTCGGAAATTTGTGCTCCGGCGCCAGCCGGTAGTCCACCGACACCACGGCGCAGCCGCTCTTTTCGCTCAGCACGCGGCACAGGATGTCGTGGGTGGCAATGCTGCCGACCGTGAAACCGCCGCCGTGAAAGAACAGCAGCACCGGAAGCGCTTCGTTCGAAGGCGCATACAGACGCGCCGGCATGGCATACCCGTCGCGTGCGGGCAAGCTGAAATCCTCGACGCGCGCGAGCTGCGGCTTGGGCACTTCGAGCACACCGGCACCTTTCTCGTAGGCGGCCTTGGCCTCGGCGGGGGTCAGCGCATGCAACGGCGGACGTCCGGCGCGCGCCATGCGGTCGACCACGCTGGCCATCTTGGGGGTGAGCCCGATCATCGCGTCAGGCTTTCTCTGGCAAGCCGCCGCGCGCCGTTTGTCTCGATGGCGTCAACCGCAAGGGTTTTTTTCTTGTCCAAGTTGGTCCGTGCTTGTTAGATTCGAAGGCTCGCATCGTACCGTCCGCACTACGTCCGCCCACGTTCCGTACCACCCCATGGCCCTCATCCAGTACCTCACCCAGATCCAGTTCGACTTCGGCGCCATTCAGCTGCTTCGCAGCGAATGCGAGCGCATCGGCATCACACGTCCGCTGGTCGTGACCGACGCCGGCGTGCGCGCCGCAGGCATCCTGCAGAAGGCACTCGATGCCCTCGGCGATCTGCCGGCGGCCGTCTTCGACCAGACGCCATCCAACCCGACCGAAGCCGCGGTGCGTGCCGCCGCCGCCCTGTACCGCGAAGGCCGCTGCGACGGGCTGATCGCCGTCGGAGGCGGCTCCGCCATCGACTGCGCCAAGGGCGTCGCGATTGCAGCCACGCACGAAGGCCCGCTCAAGACCTACGCCACCATCGAAGGCGGCTCGCCGAAGATCACCGACCGCGTGGCGCCCCTGATCGCCGTGCCCACCACCAGCGGCACCGGCAGCGAGGTGGCGCGCGGCGCGATCGTGATCGTCGACGACCACCGCAAGCTCGGCTTCCACAGCTGGTTTCTCATGCCCAAGGCCGCCATCTGCGACCCCGAACTCACGCTCGGCCTGCCGCCCCGGCTGACCGCCGCAACCGGCATGGATGCCATCGCGCATTGCATGGAAACATTCATGTCGGCCGCCTTCAATCCGCCAGCGGACGGCATCGGTCTCGACGGGCTCGAGCGCGCCTGGGGCTACATCGAGCGCGCCACCAAGGACGGCAGCGACCGCGAGGCGCGGCTCAACCTCATGAGCGCCTCGATGCAGGGTGCGATGGCCTTCCAGAAGGGCCTGGGCTGCGTGCATTCGCTGAGCCACAGCCTGGGCGGCGTCGATCCGCGGCTGCACCATGGCACGCTCAACGCCCTCTTCCTGCCGGCCGTGATCCACTTCAACGCCGGCGCCGAATCGGTGCAGAAGGACCGGCGCCTGCAGCGCATGGCGCAGGCCATGCACCTGGATTCCGCTGGCGACCTGGGCGATGCGATCCGCGACATGTGCGCGCGGCTCGATCTGCCCAAGGGGCTCGCCGAAGTCGGCGTGACGCCTGACATCTTCGAGAAGGTGATCGACGGCGCGATGGCGGACCATTGCCACAAGACCAATCCGCGGCTCGCCACGCGCGACGACTACCGGCAGATGCTCGAAGCGTCGATGTAACGCACGCTCAGGAGGCTGTGCCGGTCTGGCCCAGCAGCCAGTCGCGGAACAGCTTCATAGACGGGCTCAACGTTCGCGACCGGAGACGGGTCAACCAGTAGTCACCGGTCTTGACCTCGATGGACAGCGGTCGTGCGAGCCGGCCGTCCTGAAGCTCGCGCTCGAACATCGAGGCCGGCGCGAGCGCCACGCCCGCGCCCTGCATCGCGGCCTCGACCATCAGGCGCGATGAATCGAACACGGGTCCACGGATCGCCGGTGCGTCGATACCCGCGGCGGCGAACCAACCCGGCCAGTCCTCGGCGCGGTAGGAGCGCAGTAGCGTCTCATGCACGAGATCCTGCGCCCGCCGCACTCGCGCGGCCACGGATGGCGCGCACAGCACCGCCAGCGGCGCCGAGAGCAGGTGATCGGCGTGCAGGCCCGGCCAGTTGCCGTCGCCGAAGCGGATCGCGAAATCAAGACCTTCCGCCGCCAGGTCCACCACGTTGTTGTGCGTCATCAGGCGCAGATCGATGAACGGGCAGCTCTCGCGAAACAGCCGCAGCCGCGGCATCAGCCAGCCGACCGCGAAGGTGCCCACCACGCCGATGCTGAGCACCTCGAAGAAGTGCCCGTTGTCGAACTGCTGGATGACCGCTTCGATGCGGCCGAAGGCATCCGCCAGCACGGGCAGCAATGCGTGGCCTTCATCCGTGAGCGCGAGGCCGCGCGGCAGGCGACGGAACAAGGCGACGCCGAGGCGGGCTTCTAGTCCGCGCACCTGCTGGCTCACGGCCGCCTGCGTCACGTTGAGTTCGCTCGCCGCCAGAGTGAAGCTCAGATGGCGTGCGGAGCATTCGAAGGCGCGCAAGGCGTTGAGGGGGAGATGAGGACGCGCCATTCGAGCCGAAAGATTTTCTTTTGCGATCCAGAAAATACCATCGTTTGTGCCATCGGCCAGATGCGCGGAAAGTACGCCGCTTTCAAGGAGAACGATGAATGGATCGACGACTGTTTTCAACCGGCCTGATGGCTTGCCTGTCCGGTGTCGCCACCCTCGCCCATGCGGGCGACAAGGCCGAGCTTTCCCAACGCTTCGCGGAGATCGAAAAGGCCAGCGGCGCCCGCCTCGGCATCTCGGTGCTCGACACCGGCAGCCGCATACGCGCCGGCCATCGCGAGGACGAGCGCTTTCCCATGTGCAGCACCTTCAAGTTCCTGGCCGCCACGGCGATCCTGGCTCGCGTCGACCAGCAGAAAGAGCGGCTGGATCGCCGCGTCGTCTTCAGTCAGCGTGACTTGGTGGACTACTCCCCGGTTACCGAAAAGCACGTTGGCAGCGCAGGGATGACGGTGGCGGAGATCTGCGAAGCCGCCATCACGCGCAGCGACAACACGGCGGGAAACCTGATGCTCGCGAGCATTGGCGGCCCGGCCGGCCTGACGCGCTACACGCGCTCACTCGGCGACAAGCGCACACGCCTTGACCGCACCGAGACCGCACTGAACGAGGCCCGCCCCGGCGACCCTCGCGACACCACCACGCCGGCTGCCATGCTCGGCGACATGCAAAAGATTCTTTTGGGCGATGCGCTCTCGCAGCCATCGCGCGCCCAGCTCTTGCGCTGGCTCGACGCCAACCAGACCGGCGGCCAGCGCCTGCGCGCCGGCGTTCCGGCGGACTGGGTGGTCGGCGACAAGACCGGCTCGGGAGACCGGGGCACGGCCAACGTCATCGCAATCCTGCGTCCACCCGGTCGCGGGCCGATCTTGGCTGCCGTGTACCTCACGCAAAGCACCGCTTCGATGGAGGCCCGCAATGCGACGATCGCCTCGGTCGGCGCTGCATTCGCCAAGGCCGCCTGAGGCCCGGATTCAGTCCGGCTTGACGCCGGCGGTCTTGATGACCTGCGCCCACTTGGCGGTCTCCGCCGCGATGAAGGCATCGAACTCTTCCGGCGTGCTGCCCGCAGGGAAGGTGCCCATGGCCTCCAGCTTGGCCTTGGTCTCGTCGCTCTTGATGATGCGCGCCACTTCGTCCGACATCCGCTTGACGATCTCGCGCGGCGTACCCGCCGGGGCCAGCATGCCGGCCCAGGTGCTGCCGGTGAACCCGGGGAAGCCTTGCTCGATGAAGGTCGGCACCTCGGGCAGGACCGGCAACCGCCGCTCGCTCGCCACGCCGATCAGGCGCACCTTGCCGGCCTTGCCTTGGTTGATGAGCCCCGTGGGCGCGTCGAAGAAGAGCTGGATCTGCCCGCCCATCAGGTCGGTCAGCGCCGGGACCGCGCCCCGGTACGGGATGTGGATCATGTAGGTCTTGGTGAGCGACTTCCACAGCTCGCTCGTCAGGTGCGCGGCGGAGCCGTTGCCCGACGAGCCGAAGCTCACCTTGCCCGGGTTGGCGCGTGCGTAGTCGATCAGTTCCTTGGCGGTCTTGAAAGGCGCGTCGTTGTTGACCGCCGCGAGCAGCGGCGACACGCCCATCAGCGACACGCCGACCAGGTCCTTGCGCGGGTCGTAGGGCAGCTTCGGGTAGAGCGTCGTATTGGCCGCATAGGCCGCGATCACGACGCCGAAGGTGCTGCCGTCCGGCGCTGCCTTGGCGACGGCATCGACACCGATCAGGCTGTTGGCGCCCGGCTTGTTGTCGATGACGATGGTCTGCCCGAGCCGGCTCTGCAGTCCCGGCTGTATCAACCGCGCCATCTGGTCTGTGAAGCCGCCCGGCGTGTAGGGCACGACGATGCGAATCGGCTTGTTCGGCCATGCGGACTGGGCCAATGAAGGCGCCGCGATCGACACCGCTGCGGCAGCGGTCGACAGGTTGAAGGCGCGGCGGGTCAGGCGGATAGCTGGCATCGAAGATCTCCCTTGTTTCGAGTGCGCATTCTGTAAGGTGGCCCATGCGCCGCTCCTCAGGGTTTGCCCGCCGCGCTAGCATGCGCCATGGCACACGATCACGACCATCACCACGATCACGACGACGACCATAGCGAGCTCGGCGAGATGGACCTTCGGGTCCGCGCACTCGAAACCGTGCTCACGCAAAAGGGCTACATCGACCCGGCCGCGCTCGACGTGCTCATCGACACCTACCAGACGAAGATCGGCCCGCGCAATGGCGCGCGCGTGGTCGCAAGGGCCTGGGCCGATCCGGTGTTCCATGACTGGCTGATGAAGGACGCCACCGCCGCGATCGCCTCGCTCGGCTTCACCGGCCGACAGGGCGAGCACATGGTCGCCGTGGCCAACACCGACGATCGTCATCACATGGTGGTCTGCACGCTGTGCAGCTGCTATCCGTGGCCGGTGCTGGGCTTGCCGCCCACCTGGTACAAGAGCGCGCCCTACCGCTCGCGGGCGGTCAAGGACCCGCGCGGCGTGCTGGCCGAATTCGGCGTGCAACTGCCGGAATCGACCGCGATCCGCGTCTGGGACTCCACCGCCGAAGTTCGTTACCTCGTGATCCCCCAACGCCCGGCCGGCACCGAGGGCTGGAGCGAAGAGCAACTGGCCGAACTGGTCACGCGCGATTCGATGATCGGCACCGGCCTCGCCCGCGCCCCGGAGGCTGCGTGATGAACTACACCACCCATGCAGACCTTGGCGGGCGTGACATGCCCGGAGCGATCGTGCCGGAGCCGGAGGGAGAGCCGTTTCATGCGACGTGGGAAGCGCATGCATTGGCGTTGACGCTTGCCATGGGCGGCACCGGCTCATGGAACATCGATATCAGCCGCAGCGCGCGCGAGACGCTGCCGAACTACGCCCGGCTGAGTTACTACCAGATCTGGCTGGCCGCACTCGAGAAACTGATGGCCGAGCGCTCGCAAGTGCTGCCGGACGAAGTCGCCGCGGGCCGCATGCTGCATCCGCCGCAGCCCGTGAAGCGCGTGCTCCATGCGGCCGATGTGCCTGCCGCGCTCGCCAAAGGCTCGGCCACCGAAAGGCCCGCAACCGCACCGGCGCGCTTCGCAGTCGGCCAGCGCGTGCGGACCCGGACCGGCCACGTCGACCATCACACCCGCCTGCCCGGCTACGTGCAAGGCAAGGTCGGCACCGTCGAGCATCTGCATGGCATGCACGTCTTCGCCGACGCGCATGCGCAAGGCCTGGGCGAGCAGCCGCAATGGCTCTACACGGTCGTCTTCGACGGCCACACACTGTGGGGAGCCGGCACCGAGGCAGGACTCAGCGTGTCGGTGGATGCGTGGGAAAGCTATCTGGAGTCCGCCGCATGACGCCATCGACGCCCTTGCTGCCCGGCATGCCGACGGACGACGGCATCGAACCGGTCTTCCGCGAACCGTGGGAGGCGCATGCCTTCGCGATGGCCGTGTCCCTGCATCAGCGCGGACTGTTCACCTGGCCCGAGTGGGCCGATACGCTGGCCCGACAGATCACCGCCGCGCAGGCCTCCGGCGATGGGGACCTGGGCGACACCTACTACCGCCACTGGCTGGCGGCGCTGGAATCGCTCGTCGCGAGCAAGGGTGCCAGCTCCGGCGAAGAACTGACGCGCTACCGCGATGCCTGGGACCGCGCCGCCGACCGCACGCCGCACGGCCAGCCGATCGAGCTTTGCGATCAGGACTTTCGCTGAGCCACGCGATCAACCCTTCTTGCCGCCAAACACCAGCAACGCTCCGCCGACCACGATGGCAGCAACGCCGGCCCAGATCGGGAAGTTCACTTTCTGCTTTTCCTTCACCGACAGCTCGACCGGACCGAGCTTGAGCTGATGCGTCTCCTTGGTGAAACTGAAGCCGCCCGTGCCCAAGGCGGCGATGCCTGCCACGATCAGGATCAATCCGATGATTCGGGTCGCGTTCATGAGATGTCTCCGGTATGGCCTCCACTTTAGCCGTGCCGAAGCCTCACAGCGGCAGGACGTCGCGCTCGCTGCCGCCGTGCAGCCATTCCGCGAATTCGTCCGCCAACCGGCGCGACTCCTGCGCCGCGGTGCTCCAGGACTTGATTCGCGCCGGGGCGTCGTTGCCGTAGCGAACGAAGTCATTGCGGTCGGGCAGCTTGCCGTTCGGCAGGCCCTTGACCCATTCCGGGTTCGGCGCCAGAACGACCATGCGGTCGAGGAAGCCGGTGGGCTTGTGACGCCACTTGAGTCCCTTGTCGAGCCAGCCCGGCACCACGGCCTTCTGGAAATGTGGGTACAGGACGATGCCGTCCGCGTTGCCGTAGTCCAGGTGCAGGTGGTAGTCGGTGATGCCGCCGTCCCAGTAGGCGCCCGGCGGGGCGCCCGGGATGTCGTGCACGGCTTCGAGCATGAAAGGGATCGAGCACGAGGCCTGCAGCGCGAGCTCGAAATTGCCTTCGCGCAGATCGACCTGCCGTGTGCGGAAGTCCCGCGTGCCGAAAGGCAGCGTCGCGCCCGGTGTCGAGAACACCACGCGCTCCAGCCACGCGCCGAGGCTCTTGCGGTGCACGCTGTTGGTGATGAAGGCGCCAAGGTAGCCCATCGGCGTGCGCGCCCGCCCTTCCCGTCCGAGGATGTGGCGGCCGCGCGAGGTGATCACGTGCAGCCGGTAGCGCGAATGCCCCAGCACTTCGGCCGAGCGCCCGCCATAGAAGCTGCGCAATCCTTCGCCGAATTGCGCGCTGACCTGTTTTGCGCTCAGGCGCTTCTGGCCCGCCGGCACTTCGAAATGCTGGTGGATGTAGCCGTGCTCGAACTCTTCGAAAGCCTTCCGCGCATTGCCAAGGCAGGCATTGGCCAGCCGCCATGCGCCGATCGATGCACCCACCAGGTCGATGGGCTGCACGGCCTGCGGCAGCCAATCACCGAAGAGAAAGCGGTCGATCGGCCCGAGGATCAGGCCCTTGGGTCCACCGGCCGCACCGGGAATGGTGCGCACGTCCTGCGGACGCAGGCCCTGCGCGGCGATGTGTTCGCGGGCGGCCGGCCCGGCGTAGATGCAAAGCGCTTTCATGCCGCATCCACTGGCAAGAATCGTGCGCCGCCGGCCACGGTTTCCACTTACTTGCGCAAGCCTTGGAGCTTCGCGAAGGCCGACGCCATCTGGCCTGCCGGCTGCGGCGAGTTGTCGCGCCGCGGGCCCTGCTGCCCGCGCCCTGCCCCTTCGAAGCGGTTCTCGCGCGGACCGTCGCGCCGGGAAGGCGCTGCGTCGAGCTTCATCGACAGGCCGATGCGCTTGCGCGCCACGTCGACTTCCATCACCTTGACCTTGACGATGTCGCCGGTCTTCACGACCTCGCGTGCGTCGTTGACGAACTTGTGCGAGAGCTGGCTCACGTGCACCAGGCCGTCCTGATGCACGCCGAGATCGACGAAGGCGCCGAACTGCGCCACATTGCTCACCGTGCCTTCGAGCACCATGCCCTCGACCAGGTCCTTGATGTCCTCGACGCCATCGTTGAAGCGCGCGACCTTGAAGTCGGGGCGCGGGTCGCGGCCGGGCTTCTCGAGTTCGCCGAGGATGTCCTTGACAGTGATGACGCCGAACTTTTCATTCGCGAAAAGTTCGGGCTTGAGCGTCTTCAGCATCTCGGCGCGACCCATCAGCTCGGCGACGGGCTTGCCCGTCGTTTCGATCATCTTCTCGACCACCGGATAGGTTTCCGGATGCACGCCCGTCAGGTCGAGCGGATTCGAGCCGCCGCGGATACGCAGGAAGCCCGCGCTCTGCTCGAAGGTCTTGGCGCCGAAGCCGCTCACGTCCAGCAACTGCTGGCGGCTCGCAAACGCGCCGTTGGCTTCGCGCCAGCGCACCACGGCCTTGGCCACGCTCGCCGACAGGCCTGACACGCGCGATAGCAGCGGCACGCTCGCGGTGTTGAGGTCCACGCCGACCGAGTTCACGCAATCCTCGACGACCGCATGCAGGGTGCGCGCGAGTTCGCTCTGGTTCACGTCGTGCTGGTACTGGCCCACGCCGATCGACTTGGGATCGATCTTCACCAGCTCGGCCAGCGGGTCCTGCAGTCGGCGCGCGATGCTCGCGGCACCCCGCAGGCTCACGTCGACGTCTGGCATCTCCTGCGAGGCAAATTCGCTCGCCGAGTAGACCGAGGCGCCCGCCTCGCTTACCACCACCTTGTCGACGTTCACGTCCGGCGCACCGGCCTGCGCCGTCATCTTCGCCAGCAGCTTGATGAGGTCGGCGGCCAGCTTGTCGGTCTCGCGGCTCGCGGTGCCGTTGCCGATGGCGATCAGGTTCACGCCGTGCTTCGCGCAGAGCTTGCCGAGCGTGTGCAGCGAGCCTTCCCAGTCCTTGCGAGGCTCGTGCGGGAAGACGGTCGCGGTCTCGACCAGCTTGCCGGTCGCATCGACCACCGCCACCTTCACGCCGGTGCGGATGCCCGGGTCCAGGCCCATCACCACGCGCTGGCCAGCCGGTGCGGCGAGCAGCAGGTCGCGCAGGTTGTCGGCGAAGACCTTGATCGCGACCTTCTCGGCCTCTTCGCGCAGGCGCGTGAAGAGGTCGCGCTCGGTCGACAGCGACAGCTTGACCCGCCAGGTCCATGCCACGCACTTGCGGAGCAAGTCGTCGGCCGGACGGCCGGCATGGCTCCATCCCAGGTGAAGTGCGATCTTGCCTTCGGCGATGGAGGGCTTGCCCGGCTCGGGCTCGACCGGCAGCACCAGCTTGGCGTCGAGGATTTCCTGCGCACGCCCGCGGAACACCGCCAGCGCGCGGTGCGATGGCACGCGGCCGATGGGCTCGTCGTAGTCGAAGTAGTCGCGGAACTTGGCGATATCGGCGTTGTTCTCGTCCTTGCCGGCCATCAGGCCGGACTTGAAGAGTCCCTCGGCCCACAGCCATTCGCGCAGGCGCTGCACCAGTGCGGCGTCTTCGGCCCAGCGCTCGGAGAGGATGTCGCGCACGCCGTCGAGCACCAGGGGCACCGTCGAGAAGTCCAGGCCGTCGGCAGCAGGTTTCACGAAGGCGGCGGCCTCATCGGACGGGTTCAGCGTCGGGTCGGCAAAGAGCTTGTCGGCCAGCGGTTCGATACCGGCCTCGCGCGCCATCTGGCCCTTGGTGCGGCGCTTGGGCTTGAAGGGCAGGTAGAGGTCTTCCAGTTCCTGCTTGGTCGGCGCGGCGTCGATCGCGGCGCGGAGTTCCGGCGTCAACTTGCCCTGTTCGTCGATGCTCTTCAGGACTGCCGCACGGCGGTCTTCGAGTTCGCGCAGATAGGACAGTCGAGCCTCGAGTTCGCGCAACTGGATGTCGTCGAGGCCATCGGTGGCTTCCTTGCGGTAGCGCGCGATGAAGGGCACGGTGGCACCACCGTCGAGCAGATCGACGGCGGCCTTCACCTGATGCTCGCCGACCTTGATCTCTGCGGCGAGCTGGCGAATGATTTTCTGCATGTCTGAAGAGCGTCCCTGAGGCCTGCGGCGCCGCCATCGGGGCGCCTTGCGGATAAAGCGCGGAAGTTTGCCATAGGCCCCAGGGCCACAATCGTCGCCAATGCGTATCTTGAAGAAACTCCTTCGCGCCCTCGCCGCACTCGTGCTCGTGCCAGTGCTGCTGTTCGAGGAGTGGGGCTGGGAGCCACTGGCCCGCGCACTGGGAAAGCTCTCGCGACTGGCCATCTGGGCGCACCTCGAAAGTGGGCTGCGCGCCCTGCCACCCTGGGCGGCGGTGCTCGCCTTCCTCGCACCGATGTTGCTGCTGCTGCCGGTCAAGCTGCTCGGCTTGTTCCTATTGGGCGAGGGTCATGCGAAAAGCGCCGTCAGCTTGCTGTTGGCCGCCAAGCTGGTCGGGACGGCGACTCTGGCATGGCTCTTCCAACTCCTCGAGCCGGCTCTGATGCGCATTCCCGTGTTCGCGCGCTGGTACCCGCGCTGGAAGGCGTGGAAGGATGCATTGCTGACGATCGTCCGGCAGAGCGCTCCCTGGCGGGCCTTGCGCTCCCTCAAGAACAGCGCCCGCCGTTGGTGGCGCAGCATGCGCCGGACTTCCTGAAGCAGAATTTTCATCCGGGTAGATTGAAAATCGCTTTTTGTCCGGGTATTATTCGCGCCCCATGTCCTCCTCCACACCCGAATCCACCCTTACCGCCTTCGTCGGTTTCCGGCGCATCGCCTCCGGTCCGCGCTCGCAGGTCATTGCGCAACTTCGCAAGCAAGGCGACCGCAGCGACGAGGTGCCGACCTTCGTGTTCGACGACTGCACCGGCGAGCGGCTCGACCTCGATCTGCGTGACGAGCCCGCCGCGCAGGCGGTGGAAGCCGCCCCGCCCGACGAACACGCGACGCGCAGCGTCGGCCGCCCCAAGCTCGGTGTGGTAGCGCGGGAGGTCACGCTGCTGCCTCGGCATTGGGAGTGGCTTGGGCGCCAGCCCGGTGGCGCGTCTGTGGCCTTGCGCCGCCTGGTCGACGAGGCGCGGCACGTGCACGCCGACCGCGATGCGCAGCGCGCAGCCTGCGAAGCCACCTATCGCTTCATGACGGCGATCGCAGGCGACCTGCCCGGCTTCGAGGAAGCAACCCGCGCACTCTTCGCGGGCGAGCGAGCGCGCTTCGACACGCTGATCGGCCCCTGGCCCGAAGACCTGCGCGCGCATCTGGACAGGCTCGCGGCCGCCGCATGGAGCGCCGCATGAAGCCGCCGTCCCAGGCATCCGCAGCCGGCATGATCGACGCCGAAGACATCCAGCACGCCGGCGAGATCGCCGCGCCGCCCGCATCGGTCGTCGACCCGGTGCCGCCGCCGATCGCCTCGCATGCCAACCCGCGCGCGGCCGCCATGGCGTCGCGGCCGCTGTGGAAGACCTTCCTGCTCTTCCTCGCGCCGATGCTGCTCAGCAACATCCTGCAGTCGTTGTCGGGCACGCTCAACAATGTCTACCTCGGGCAGATGATCGGCGTCGGCGCGCTCGCGGCCGTGTCCAGCTTCTTTCCGGTGATGTTCTTCTTCATCGCCTTCACCATCGGTCTGGGCGCCGGCGCATCGGTGCTGATCGGCCAGGCCTGGGGCGCACGCGAGCCTGACAAGGCACGCGCCGTGGCGGGAACCACGCTCACGGTCGGCGTGCTGCTCGGGCTCGCCGTCGCGCTGTTCGGCGGCGCCTTCACCGAGCCGATGCTGCGCTTGCTGGGCACGCCGCCGGACATCCTGGCCGACGCCACGAGCTATGCGCGAATCATCCTGATCGCGATGCCGGGCCTCTTCGTGTTCCTGCTGTCGACGGCCATGCTGCGCGGCGTGGGCGATACGGTGACGCCGCTCTACACGCTGATGATCTCGACCGTGCTCGGCCTGGCGATCACGCCGGCGCTGATCAAGGGCTGGTTCGGCCTGCCGCAACTCGGGGTGGCGAGCGGCGCTTGCGCCACGGTGATCTCCTTCGTCGTCGCGACGGCCTGGCTGGGCTTCCATCTGCGGCGCAAGAAGAGCGTGCTGGCCCCCGACGCCGACTTCATGCGGCACCTGCGTGTGCGGCCGGCGTTGCTCAAGGCGGTGCTCAAGGTCGGCGTGCCGACCGGGGTGCAGATGATCGTGGTCTCGCTGGCCGAGATCGCGCTGCTGTCCTTCGTCAATGCCTACGGCTCCAACGCGACTGCAGCGTACGGCGCGGTGAACCAGGTCGTGGCGTATGTGCAGTTCCCGGCCATCTCGATCGCCATCACGGCTTCCATCCTTGGCGCGCAGGCCATCGGCGCGGGGCAGGTGCAGCGCCTGGGCGCCATCACGCGGACCGCACTGCTGATGAACGTGGTGCTCACCGGCTCGCTGGTCGTGCTGGGCTACCTGTTCTCCCGGCCGCTGATGGGCTTCTTCATCACGAGCGAGCCCGTGATCGAAGTGGCGCAGACGCTGCTGCACATCATGCTGTGGAGCACGGTGATCTTCGGCATGGGTGCCGCGCTCTCGGGGATCATGCGCGCCAGCGGGTCGGTGCTGGTGCCCACCGGCATTTCGATCTTCTCCATCGCGCTGATCGAGGTGCCGGTCGCGTGGTGGCTGAGCCATCGCATGGGTCTGAACGGCATCTGGATCGCCTACCCCGTCGCCTTCACCGCGATGCTGGCGATGCAGGCATGCTACTACCGCTTCGTATGGCGCAAGAAGACGATTCGCCGCCTGATCTGAAGCCGGTCCTGTATTCGTTCCGACGCTGCCCGTATGCAATGCGGGCGCGCATGGCGATTGCTGCGAGCGGCCAGCATTGCGAACTGCGCGAGGTCGTTCTGCGCGACAAGCCGGCCGAACTGCTTGCAGCCTCGCCCAAGGGCACGGTGCCGGTGCTGGTCGATGTGGACGGCAGCGTGATCGAGCAGAGCCTGGACATCATGCTGTGGGCGCTTCGTCGCGACGATCCGGATGGCTGGCTGCGCCCTGCGCGCGGGACGCTGGACGACATGCTTTCGCTAGTCGCGGAATGCGATGGAGATTTCAAGCGTCACCTGGACGGCTACAAGTACCCCGAACGCCATCCCGGACGCGATGCGCCCGCCCACCGCGAGCAAGGCGCCCTCTTCCTCGCGCGACTGGATGCGCGTCTCCAGGCCTCGCGGTGTCTGCATGGCGACAAATTTGCCCTCACGGATATCGCGATTGCGCCATTTGTTCGGCAGTTCGCGCAGGTGGATGCGGCTTGGTTCCATGCACAGCCGTGGCCAAGATTGCGCGAATGGCTCACTGCGCGGTTGAACGCGCCGGTCTTCGGGCAAGTGATGGACAAGTATCCACCGTGGCGCGCCGGCGATTCCGGCATCCGCTTTCCCCCATGAACTCCAACAGGGCATGGTGGGAGAAGCCGGTCAACACCGAACGCGGCCACGCATCGAGAACGCAGACTAGCTTTCCGCCTCCCTACTCGAACACCTCATCCCCCGTCGGCTCGTAGTGCGGCACCACATTCATGTTGTGCCGCAACTGGGAGAGCTCCCAGTACATCCGCTTGCGTGCACGGCTCTGGTTGCCCAGCGGCCGATGCTCGGGAACCGTGTGCCAAGGGTTGAACGACAGCCGCTTGGCAAACTCCATCTGCGCCGGTGAATCGAACTTCTGGCGCGGCAGCCGCAGCGTGGCGACGCTGACCCGTGGCGACAGCTTCTCCGGCCACAGCACGCCCGCGTTCTCGATCGGCATCAGATGCGGGTCGGTCTGCATCTGCAAGCGGATATCGAGTTCGACGTCGCCTTCCGCCAGCGACGCAACCATGGTATTGCGCAGGTAGTCGTCAGGCGGCCGCATCGGCAGGCGCGGTATCGGCGTGCGCTTCGTCGTCGTGGGCCAGACCGAATACTGCATCGCCTGGCCCTCCCCCATCAGGTACGGAACGCAGCTGAAGTACGGCGCCTCGAAAGGGCTGCTCTGCGTCTTGATGAACAGCGACTGCATGATCAGGTCGAGGAAGTGCGGGTCGCGCAGGTTCACGAAGTAGAAGATCTGCGCGTTCTTCACGCTCTCGATCTGCAAGGCCGCATTGCACTTGGCGTCGGGCGTGACGAAGGTGGGCGTGGAGACGGCGAACATGTCGAGCGTGTGCTTCTCCTCGTCCATCAGCTTCGGGCCGGGCACACCCATGAGCTTGATGCTGATGCTCATGAAGCCCACGTCGTCGATATCGGGCGTGATGTAGGGACCGGGCCCGGAAAAGCGCACCCACGCAGGAAAGGTCTGGTGCTTCGCGTAGATGCCGCGCTTCATGTGCTCGGGGATGTCGTCGTGGACGATGAATTCCCCACGCACGATGCCTTGCGTCTTGGTGTTGCCTCCGCGCTCGAAGCCGCCGGGTTTCCACAGGTCGCTCATCTGGCGAGTGAAGCTCTTGACGATCGAGTCGGTGAAGCTGTCCTCGTCGGGCATGAGTTTTTCTTCGGCGATGCGCAGGCCTTCGTTCGAGCGCCGGCTGTTGATCATGGCGGTGGTGAGTCGTGCCAGCGGATCGCGCAGGAAAGCGTCGAAGGCAGGCCTGAAGAACGGGTCGAAGCGCCGCTCCAGCCGAATGAATGCCATTCCCGAATCGCTGATGAAGTTTCGCAGCACGGAGCCCGTGTTGGCCCTCGGCGTGGGGCGGCTGGCGTTCGAGTTCATGGCTGCACCTTGACCTTGGACAGATAGCGCAGCGCGCGACGGCTGGGCAGGAAGAAATAGGCGCCGCCCTGCACGGTAACGAATTGACGGAGGCCACACACCCGCCTGTCGGGCCCGGAGGCCACCGGCATCGAGAAAGTGTCGGTGGTGGTGCCGTCCTCGCGTGGAAGATGATTTCCGATGAGCGGGTCGCTTTCATTGGACAAGCCGGCGAAGCGCACGCCCGACAGCCACGCGGACTGCACGAACTCGAACTGCCGCGCGATGTTCGCGCCGAGGCAGATGAAGTGAAGGCCCGTCTCTTCGTGCGGCGGCACGCCGTACTCGCGTCCACGACGCAAGAGACGATGGAACCGGGTCGACGAGACGAGATCGTTGGCAAGCCCCTCGGCGTCGAAGCCCAAGGTGCGCGCTGCCCATGAAATGAAGCCGGGCTCGCCCGGCGGCAGGTCGGCGTTGCGCGGATTACTGCGCCGGATGTGAGCGCCGATGGGGCAGCGCAACCCTTTGGTGTCGCTGCGATAGGTGAACGTGTTGCGTGGGTCGCTTTCTCCGTCGATGGCTTCCTCAGGGTGGCCCATGAGCGGCTCGCCCTCCATCGTTCGCCCGACCATCTCCTCGGCCAGTTGCTTGCCGCGCACGGGGTCGCCTTGCGCCTGCTCGTCGATGAAGCGCCAGAAATCCGCGACGTTCTGCTTCAACTGGCGCAGGACCAGGTAGCTTCCGTTGCGGCCGAGGTCGGCCCGTTCGGGCGCGTCCTCCGCGCGCGCCAGGATGGCATCGGGGTCGCGCAGTCCGTCGAGCAAGGGCCTGTCGGTGTATTCGCCATACTCGTTCGGATAGCCCAGCAGGTACTCGCCGAGGCACGAGCGATTGGTGTAGTCCGACAGCTCCACGTCGCGCGCCGGTCGCTCGCGCTCCCAGTCGATCGTGGGCTCCGAGATGCCATCGGCAAAGCCGAAGGGCTCGACGCCATCCAGGTCGGAGGTCGTGAGCAAGGCCAGCTGCTCGAAACCTTCCTCGGCCTGCGACATGGCCTTGCTTCCCCATTCCGCCAGCCCACCGGGCATGGCATAGAGCATCACCAGCACATGCGGCATCTCGGCCGGCGAACCGCCCCATTGCCAGCATCCGGGATCACTGTCGCCGAGGTCGCCGAGCCGGCGCGCGCGGCTCGAATCGCTACTCATGCCGACGATGAACTCCGACGAGAAGCCTTCGATGATGTCCTCCGCCACCTCGAGCGCACGCAGTCCGGCGCTGGTGAAGGCGATGTGCAGCGCGGTCTCCGGTGGCGACTCGAGCTTCGTTGCGCTGGTCACGGGCGCTTGTGCGATCCAGGCGCGCGCGGCCTCGGGATGGGTCACACGCAGCAGCAGAAAGCACGCCTGCTTCAGGCGCGGATAGCCGAAGCGCACGAGGCCCTGGATGTCGTCGTAGTCGACCGGTTGCACGGTCATAGCAGCCTCAGCCATGCACGCGCCTGCTCGTCGCTCATGGAATGCATGTCGAATCCTTCGCGGATGCGCTGGTTGCGGTCCAGGTCGGTCAGGGTGAGGCCGGGGTAGGCCTTGTACCAGACCTGCGTGGGTACTTGATGCCGGCGCTGGTAGTACTTGAAGCGCAACTCGTGGTGCGCGCCACCTTTCACGAGCCAGTCCGTGCGCGGCCAGCCGAAGCCGTGGCTGAACGCCAGGTTGAGGCCCCACGCGGCCTTGTTGACGAAGTCGTCCATATAGCTCTCATGACTGCCGTCGTAGCTGCTGGCGAACAGCACACGCACCTTGTTGTCGATGAAGACCCAGCGCGCGAAGTGAATCGTCTGTACCCGCGCCAGATGCCCGCGCCCGAAGACGTGTCGGCTTGCGTAGTCGATCAGGAGCAGGATGACCTGCACGAGATAGCGTCGAAACAGACCGGGCTTGACGGGGCCGAGCGCGGTGAAGCTGTTGGTCAGGTCGTGGTCTTCGAGTTGCTGCATCTCGCGCACCGCGGCCCGGTCGGGTCGCGGGCAGAACTCGGGATCGCTCTTCTCGTTCCGGCGCAGCAGCAGGATGACGATGGGCAACAGCACGATCCATAGCGGCAGCAGCACCAGCCCGATCAACGGCACGCCGATGGCATGCATCAGATTGCCAATGTGCCAGCCCGTCGGCGTGCGTTCGGTCGATGTGAGGACGAGCCGCCCGGCGATCATCTCGTCCTGCACGAAAGCCAGCAGTTCGCGTCGCATCGCCTGCGGGTCGATGGCGGCTGCCGCAGCGTCGCGCGGCACGCGTGACGACAACAGACGTTGCAGGGCGCTGTTCTGCTGGATGTGCTTCACGGTGCGTCCGATCCAGTTCACGTAGCCTGCGGCCGCCGGCGCACTGTGCGCCTTGAGCTTTGCCAGCAGGTCCGCGCCGGTGCCGAAGTCTTCGCAATGTGAGAACAGCTGGCGCAGCCCGTCGCCGGCGCGCTCCACGAACTCGGCCAGTTGCTCGTCCGCCGGGCCATCGCATTCGCCGAGAAAGCACAGGTACATCGGCACATGGGGGCGCGGCAGATCGAAGGCTTCCAGGTCGCTCATCGTCGTGTCGGGCAGCAGCGCGAAGCGTGCGAAGTGCAGACCCTCGAACTCGCCGAAAGGCAACAACGCATTCGCCGGATCGGCCATGCCGGGCGTCACGTTCATGGTGTCCAGCAATTCCCGCAGACCGGCCTCGCGGCCTGCGGCCAGCGGCGCGACCACCATGAAGTGGGATTGGGGAGTCACCGCATCAGAACTTGAGGCAGAAGTCGATCAACCGGTCCTTGCCCAGATACACCTTGCCCAGATAGAAGTCCGGCGAGATGAGGCGGATCTCGTCGCGGATCCGGCGGGCCACCAGCGAAGTGTCGGAGTAGTCGAGGACGATGCATTCCTTGCCGTCGAGCCAGCTCTCGCCCTTGCTGACCTCGGCGACGATGGCCTCCACGCCGATCACCGTGATCTTGTTCTTCAGTACGCCGTTCTCGGCATCGAACACTTTTCCCTGCCATCCGAAGTGATTGATGATCTTCGCGATGGCCAACGAGTAGGTCGTGCCTGGCGCGATGATGGCCGTGCCTTCGGCCTCGCCGGAGGGAATGTCGCCCGCCGGGCTGGCGCGGAACAAGTCGTCGAGTTGTTGCTGCGACATGTCGAGCAGTTGCTGCGCGTCATAGGCCATACGCCCTCTCCTCTGGGGAAACCCCGTCGTTCACAAAGTGTCAGCCAATCGCCAGGACCCGTCAATTTGCCGAAAGGGGTGTGCGATATGCATGCTGCAATACGACTTCGGCGGCCTTCTCCGCAATCATGTAGATCGGCGCCGCAACGAAGAAACCCGGTATGCGCGGGAACACCGATGCGTCGACGACACGAAGCCGCTTCACGCCATGCACGGTAAAGGTGCTGTCGAGCACGCCCCCTTCGCTGGCGTTGCCGATCGGGCACGAGCACGACGCATGATGTCCCCATGCCGTGCTGCGCACGTAGTCGGCCAGTGCCTCGTCGCTTTGTGCCGCGGGGCCGGGCGCCAGTTCCTCGACGATCCATCCGCTCTTGATCAGCGGCGCGGTCATCCGACGCACGAAGCGGATGGCTTCGATCACGGCTTGCAGGTCCTCGCCTGATGAGTCGCTGCCCTCCTCGAAGTAGTGGAAGTCGACCAGCGGCATATCGAGGGGATCGGCGGACTTCAGTCGCACCGTGCCGGCGCGGTTCTGCGTGTGGGCTTTGAGCACGGCCCAGGTCAGTCGATCCGGGTGGTCGCGTATCCATTTCGAGAACCCGCTGAAGTAGCCCTCGAATCGCGCCAGCAGCGCCATGCAGAAAAGGTCCGGCTCGGCCTTCCCACGGGTCGCGGCGCTCGACTTCTGCACCACGCCGAGCGCCGCGCCGTTGGAGGCGTACATGCCGGCCTTTCCTTCCTGCCAGTGCCGCCACAGCGTGTCGTCCCGATCGAAGCGCGCGCCTTGGAGCACTTCCCAGGGTTCGCGCATGCGATGGGTGACTGCCACTTCGTAACGGTCCTGCAGATTGCGCCCGACGCCCGGCAGGTCGACCCGTACGGGGATGCCATGCGGAATCAGTTCGGCAGCCGGTCCGATACCCGACAGCATCAGCAGTTGCGGCGTGTTGAAGGCGCCGCCACAAAGGATCACCTCGCGCCGCGCCCGCACCTGACGTCGTTCGCCAGGCACATCGCTCGGCTGCGCATGGGCGCGATACAGGCGTGCGCCCTTCAGGTACTCGACGCCATTGGCCCCGCCGTCGGCATCGAAGAGCACGCGGGTGGCGAGCGCCTCCTGTTCGATGTGCAGGCGGGTGGGGTGCCGCTCGGCGACGTCGAGCAGCCGTTCCCGCACGCCGATGCGCCGACGGTCCGAGGTCGCGAGCGGGGTGTAGCAGATGCCCTCGAAGCTGCCGGATCGCATGTGCCACGCGTTGGGGTCCCCCAAGCCACGACGCACCCAGCGCAAGGTGCTGAGCAGAGGTGTCGGCAGACTGCTGGTGAAGGTCCTGGCGGTGTCGCGCAGCACGCGCACCAGCCCGTCGTCTCCAAGCACGGTGAGCGGGATCGACTTCTCCGTCTTGAGCCAGCCATGCCAGCCATGGCCCGTGGGGTCCAGTCCGATATGCCGCAAAGCACGCCACAGCGGCCTGTGCCGACAGTCCTCCACGCGCAGCGCGTACCGGCGCATGTTCGTCGCGCGCCAGGACAAGTCGCCGGTGAGGCGCGCAATGTAGTTCCAGTCCGAGGCATGCGGCAGCATGAAGATCATCGCGTTGTGAGAGGTACAGCCGCCCAGCGCCGCGGCACGCGGATAGAGCACGCCCTGCCCCACCTCGTGTTTCCAGTCCCTCGCCTGCTGGTCTTCGTCCTCGTAGTGGCGTACGCGGAAATTCCAGCTCATCGCCGCGTTCTCGCAGGCGAAGGCATGGAACGCCGGTACGTCGTAGTCGTCGGGCAGGCGCGCGGCGTTTGCGCGCGGATCGCCGCCGGCCTCGAGCAAGAAGACGCGCATGCCTGCTTCGGCCAGGCGGGCTGCGAGGGTGCCCCCGCCCGCACCCGAACCGACGACGACGTAGTCCCAGTCGATCGATTCGGGTCCTGGCATGGGCGCGATCGGATCTTTGTCAGAAGGTCTTCAGGAAGGCAACCAGCGCGCGCTTGTCATCGTCGCTCAGTTCCGGCTCGCGGCCGAAGGCTCTCTCGTCGGCGCTCAGTCCGTCCTGGCGATTGAACTGGGCGGTGCCGAAGTAATGGCCGCGGTTGACCACGAAGTCCGGGCACTTGCTCAGTTCGAGCATCGGCTCACGAAGATTCACGAAGTGCTTGCGCAACTCTTCATCACTGGCGCCGGCCGGTGCGCTGGCCAGCGCGTGCTTGAGCTTCAGCAGCAGTTCGCCCGCGTCCTTTACATGCTCGGCCTTGTCGCCGAGTCCATCGGACTCCGCGCGCAGCTTGAGGTTGGCGAGGAGGTTCACAGGCACGCCTTCGGGGATGGGGCCGAGCACGATGTCGCCGCCTTCCTTCACGAGCCACGGCAGCCAGCGAGTCAGCGCGCCCTGCAAAGGCAGCAACGCGTCCGGCGCGAAGCCGGTCGGAATGGTCACCACGCTGCGCTCCGTCGTGCGGTCGATCGTGCCCTCGACCTTGTTGCCCAGCACCGCATCCGCCTTTCGCTTCTCGGGCCACAGCATCTGCTGAATCGCATCGTCGAAGACCTTCATGCGGGCCTCGACCGACGGATTGCCGTCGGGGTCCGCCTCGCCGACGGTGTTGTTCAGCAGGAAAGGCGCGGTCGACCAGACACTGATCAGCGAAGGCACGCGCGTGTAGCCGCGCCCGCCGGCCGGCATTGCATAGGGCTTGGCCTCACCCGTGAACGGATCGCGCAAGGTGACCGTGCCGACCGATGGCAAGCTCTTGTAGGTCTGCGAGGAGAAGTTGTCCCAGATGTTGCCGCGCAGCGCATTGGTGGCGAGCGGACTGCACGCGTTGGTGCGCAGCAGCGTCACCGGAATGCGTGCCTCGGTCGACAGGTAGTTGCTCTGCAGGAAGTCCGGCGCCTGGACGATCTTGCGCATCTGCGTCCTGTATTCGGGCGTCTGGGTCCAGTTCCAGTAGCGCTTGAAGCATTCGACGTAGCCGGGACCGGCGCAGCGCGCGGGGTTGATGTCGAGCGAGGCCGGCAGCGGCGGCGCCTTGCTCGAATGGCAGCGCGCACAAGTGTCGGCGAAGGCGGCCTTGCCGCGCTCCAGCGTGGCGGCATCGGCAGTGAGGTACTTGTCCCCGCCCGTCGCGTCCTTCAGGTGATCGGGCTGCGCGGCTTTCAGGAAGAACAGCGCCGTGTTCACCGTTCCCAACTCGGTCGCCTGCCAATAGCTGGAGTTCTTCTGCGCCGATGCGATCTTGATCGGCGAGATGGTCTTGCCTCCGATCACCGGGTTGAAGTGCAGCAGCCATTCCTCGCTGAACAGGCCGATGTTGAGGTACACGCGATTGAGCGCACCCAGCAGCCCGACGGAATCCGCGCCGTCCTTGAGCACGCGCGGCGTGCGGACCGTGCCGTCGGCCTTGGTGAAGAACTCTGTCAGCGGCCCGCTGCTGACGAAGTCGTTGAACTGCTTGTTGTCGAGCTCGCCACCGGCGAGCCTTTCCTGTCCGATGCGCTTGGCCATCTCGAGGCGACCCACGAAATCGTAGACCGCGTTCATGGTCCGCGGGTTGTTGATTCCATCGGTCGAGACCAGCGAGGTGTCCATCGTGCCCGGCCGGTACGTGTGGGCAAGCTGGTACATGTAGTTCTTGCGCCCTTCGGGCTTGTTCGCGTTGTGGATGAAAAGCCGGTCCACCCACATGTACTGGGCGCCCACCGATGAGCTCAGGTTCTCGAACTTCGGATTGTTGGGGTCGGCAGGAGGTTTCACCGGGCTCGGCCCCACATGGCAGAAGCCACACGACATGCCGACGCGGTACGGCCGCACCAGGTCCTTGCGGTTGTAGTAGCGCGGGTCGGTGTAGTACTTCTCCGCGTCCCATTCCTTGGCCGCCTTCTCGTCGAAGGCCGGATTGGGGAACAGGCGCAGGCCGGAGATGCCGGTGTTCCATCCGTAGAAGGAGCCGACAGGCTGCGTCGTGCCGTCGCCCAGCGGCTTGCCGCGCGAGCCAATCGCCACGCCGGGGTACTTGCTTTCGTTCTCGAAGGGATCGGGCGCGCAGTCCTTGCTGCGCACGTCGAGCCAGAGGCCGCGCCGGGCCTTGTCGGGGCCGGCGGCATTCTCGAAGCACGGTTCGTTCACCAGGCCGAAGGTCTTCCAGCGATTGACACGCGAATAGCCGAGGCTCGGATGCGAGCTGATGATCTTCAGCAGGTCGAAGGCGCCGAAGGTGTAGTCGGTCATCTGGTTCCAGAAGCGATCGTTGCCGCCGCTCCAGACCAGCCACATGTTGCGGCCTTTGATTTCCTCGGGCGACAGCGCGATGCCTCCGTCCATGTCGTGGAAGTAGTCCTCCGAGGCATGGGGGAACGACGCTGCATCCCGGCCCGCCACCCGGGCTTCGTCGAGCACTTCACCGGGCTGCGGCCCCTTGGAGCAGGCCGCAAGAACCGCGCACGCGAAAAGCGGCAGCAGCCTTGCGGCGTGCCAGCAAGCTTGGGTCATTGCCATTCCTCCTACGTCGACACCTTGGGTGAACGGGCAATCGAGTGCGCAGTTTGGAGGGGGGTCGATGCCTTGGCTATCGGCCATGCGCGCTAACGCGAAGGGCGTAGGCGCGCGAGGCTGGCTGGTCATGGAGCGGCGGCGGTGACATCATTCGCCGGCCCGAACTGGGCATCATTCGAGGAGACACCGCATGCAAGAACACACAAGGGTCGCTCGTCGCGGCTTTCTGAAAGCCGCCGCTGGCTCCGGCCTGGCCGCGCTGGGCGGACTGGCCTGCGCGCAATCCTTCGACTTCAAGCCTCAGCAGCGCTACCCGGACCCGGCCGTGATGATCCTGGACCCGAGCTTCACCAAGTACCGCATCTACAGCAGCACGGTGGAGCAGCTCGGCACCGGCATGCGCTGGGCCGAAGGCCCGGTCTATTTTCCCGAAGGTGGCTACCTGCTGTGCAGCGACATCCCCAACAACCGGCTCATGAAGTACGACGAGAAGACCGGCAAGTTCAGCGTGCACAAGACCAACGTCAACTATGCCAACGGGAATACCCGCGACCGCCAGGGGCGCCTGGTCTCGTGCGAACACTCCGTCACCCGCCGTATCGTGCGAACCGAGAAGGATGGCCGGATGACCGTGCTGGCCGACAGCTACGAAGGCAAGCGGCTCAACGCGCCGAACGACATCGTCGTCAAGTCGGACGACACGATCTGGTTCACCGACCCGATCTTCGGCATCAACGGCGAATGGGAAGGATCCAGGGCCACGCCCGAACAGGCGACGACCAATGTGTACCGCCTTGCGCCGGATGGCAAGCTCACCGCGATGATCACGGATCTCGTGAATCCCAACGGACTGGCGTTTTCGCCCGACGAGAAAAAGCTCTACGTGGTCGAGTGGAAAGGCACACCGAACCGAAGCATGTGGAGCTACGACGTGGCTGCCGATGGCGGCCTGGCCAACAAGACCAAGCTGATCGATGCGGAAGGCCCAGGTGCGTTCGACGGCTTTCGCGTCGACCGGGACGGCAACCTGTGGTGCGGCTGGGGCTACACGGGCGCCGTCGCGAGCGAGCCGACAGACATTGGCGGCGGCATGAAGGCGTACCTGCCGACTGGCAAGTCAGAGGAGATGGATGGGGTGAAGGTCTTCAATCCGCAGGGCAAGCCGATCGGGTTCATCCGGTTGCCGGAGCGTTGTGCGAATCTGGAGTTCGGGGGGCCGAAAAGAAATCGGCTCTACATGACGAGCAGCCATTCGCTGTATGCGTTGTTCGTGGAGGCGCATGGGGCGGTCTGAGCCGGTCACCCGTCGGCGGAAACGGGCGCCGTTCGCGGTCGGCGCCCGATCAGCACCCACGCGCTCAGCGCACTCATCAGCGCCAACCCCGCACAAATCAACATCACCCATCGAAACCCCGAGACGAATGACGCATTCACCGTTTGCCTGAGCGCCGCGCCCGCGGCGGCATCCACGCCCGCAGGCAGCATCGCGCCCGCAAGCTGGCTGCGCTGCGCTTCGAGGAAGACGGTGGTCTCTGCGGAAGCGCCGATGTCGCGCAAGCCCTCGCCAAGCCGTGTATCGAATGCCCAGGCCATCACCACCCCGAACACCGCGATCGCCAGCACCGATGCCGCGCGCGAGACCGCGTTGTTCACACCCGATGCAATGCCGGCCGACTCGGGCCCGACCGCGTTCATCACCGTGGTCGTGAGCGGCGCAACTGTGATGGTCATGCCCAGGCCCAGCACCACGACCGCCGGGAAGAACGCGGTCCAGTAGTTGGCTCCCACGCCCGGCACCGCGAACAGCGCGAAGCCCACCGCCGCGATGCTCGGCCCCACGACCAGCGGCAGTCGCGATCCGAAGCGATCGACCAGTTGTCCGGCCCAGCCCGAAAATGCGAACATGATCAGGATGAACGGCAGTAGCGCAGCCCCCGCGACCGTGGCCGAATAGCCTTGCACCTGGATCATGTTGAGCGGGAAGAAATACAGGCCGCCGCCGAGCGCCGCATACAGCAGCAGCGTCAGCAGATTGGCGCCACCGAAGTTTCCGATGCGCAGCATGGAGAGCGGCAGCATCGGCGACCGCACGCGAAGCTCCACGACGACGAACGCAATGCTCGCCACCACACAGGCGACGAGCGCGCCCGACACGGCCGGCGATGTCCACCCTTGCGTCGGCGCTTCGATGAACCCATAGACGACACCGCCCAGCGCGATGGTCGCGAGCGCCGCGCCCCAGAGATCGAGCTCCGCGGCGGCATCGCCTCCCCTGCTTTCGGGCACATGCCGCCACACGATCAGCAGCACGATCACGGCCATCGGCACGTTGACAAGAAAGGCCCAGATCCACGAGTAATGATCGACGAGGAAACCGCCGGCGACCGGCCCGATCGCGGCGGTGATGCCGCTCCACCCCGACCATGTGCCGATGGCGCGACCGCGTTCCTTCTCCGCAAACGAAGCGCTGATGAGCGCCAGGCTGCCGGGCACCAGCAACGCACCGCCGATGCCTTGCACGGCCCGCGCCAGGATCAGTTGCTGCACGTCGCCGGCCAGCGCGCAGCCCACCGAGGCGAGCGCGAAGAGCGCGACACCGATCGCGAAGATCTTGCGGCGCCCGAAGTGATCGCCGAGCGAGCCGCCGACGAGCAGCAGTGCAGCGAGGAATAGCGCGTAGGACTCCACGACCCACTGCGCCTGGAAGGCCGTCGCGTGCAGATCCGCCTGAATGGCGGGCAGCGCGACATTGACCACCGTGCCGTCGATGAAGGCCATGCTCGAACCGATGATCGCCGCGGCGAGCACCCAGGGCTTGGAGGCCGGTGGGCAGCCCGCCTGTTCGCAACCGTGGCGAATCTGGTTGTCGTCCCCGGGTGGCTTGCCGAGCTGGGTCATGCTCTTGAGTATGGAGCGCAGTCCCGTGCCCGACAATCCCGCCGCATGACACGCTATGAAGCACTGGCCGCCGAGATCGCGGAATCCATCCGAACCGGTGTGCTCCATCCGGGTGACCGTCTGCCGTCCGTCCGTCAGGCCCGCGCCAGCCGTGGCGTGAGTCCATCCACCGTGTTCCAGGCCTACTACCTGCTCGAGGCCCAGGGCCTCATCCGTGCGCGTGAGCGCTCGGGCTACTACGTGGCCGACGGCGCCCGGCATCTTCCGCCCGAACCCGAAGTCGCATCGCAACCGGAGGACGACGCGGTCCCGCTCGACGTCAGCGAACGGGTGTTCGAGATCCTCGAATCGTCGATGGTGCGGAACGTGGTGCCGCTGGGTTCCGCCTTCCCGAGCCCTCTTCTCTTTCCACTGCGAAGGCTGGGCCAGATCATGGCGTCCAGCATCCAGAACCTCGATCCGTGGAGTACGGTGGACGATCTCACGCCCGGCAACGCGCGCTTGCGCCGGCAGATCGCGCTGCGGTACCTGGCCGACGGATTGCAGGTCCATACCGACGAGATCGTCGTCACCAACGGCGCGCTCGAGGCATTGAATCTGTGCCTCTCTACGGTGACGCGCCCCGGTGATGCGGTGCTGATCGAATCGCCGACCTTCTACGCCTCTCTGCAGGCACTGGAGCGCCTCGGCCTGGAAGCGATCGAAGTACCGACGCATCCGCGCGAAGGCATGGACCTCGACGCGCTAGAACGCGCCATCGAGCGGCACCGCCCGAAGGCATGCTGGCTGATGACGAACTTCCAGAACCCGCTGGGCAGCCTGATGCCGGACGCAAAGAAGAAGACGCTGGTCGAACTGCTGACGCGCCACGACGTGCCGCTCATCGAGGACGACGTCTACGGCGAGCTCTACTTCGGCGACAAGCGCCCGCTACCGGCGAAGGCTTTCGACACCGAAGGGATCGTCATGCATTGCTCGTCGTTCTCGAAGTGCCTGGCGCCCGGCTACCGCATCGGATGGGCCGCGCCCGGACGCTTCGCACGCGCAGTGGCACGCGGGAAGCTGACGACCACGCTCGGCGCGTCGGCACCCGCGCAGGCCGGGCTGGCGGCCTATCTCGAAAAGGGCGGCTACGACAAGCACCTGCGCAAGCTGCGCCGCACGCTCGCCGAGCAGCAGACCTGCCTGGCGCAAGCCATCGGCGAGCACTTTCCGCCGGGGACTCGGGCCACGCGTCCGGCGGGCGGCTACTTCCTCTGGGTCGAGATGCCGAAGCAGGTCGATGCGCTCGAAGTTCATCGCCAGGCACTTTCGCAGGGCATCAGCGTTGCGCCGGGTCCGATCTTCTCGGCGCAACGCGGCTTCACGAACTGCCTGCGGCTGAACTATGGCCATGCGTGGGATGCGCGAACCGAACAGGCGGTGGCAACGCTGGGGGGCATTGCGAGCGCCACCTGGGTGCGCGAGCTTGCGCCCGAAGCCTCGTGATAGATTGCACGCCGGTGAGCGACACAGGGTCGATCGCCCGATCGAGCCACGAGTGAGAGGACGGAAATGCTACCCCGGCTGGCGAGGATTCTGAAGCGCACGGCGCTGGTGATCGGCGTGGTCTTCATCACCGCAATCGCGCTGCGCACCTACGACGTGCAGCGCGGCCCTCCCCTCGAACTCTGGCACACGCATGTGCCGCACGAACTCTCCCGCGCAGAACTCGCCAAGTCCGACTGGGCCGGCTATCTGGCCGCCGAGGACAAGGTCTTCGCGGAGGTACGCACCGAGGTCACCGACAAGCTGCCTCCCGAGGCGCGCGTGCCCGGTAATCGCTATTACGACGGCGGACTGGTCTATCCGGGGCGTTTCGTGCAGGACTGGAACCGGTCCTATGTGCTCGAACCGCAAGGTGCGCCGCGAGGTGCTGTCGTCCTGCTGCACGGATTGACAGATTCACCTTTCAGCCTGCGCCACGTCGCCAATCTCTATCGCGACCGCGGCTTCGTGGTCGTCGCGATCCGCATGCCGGGCCACGGCACAGTGCCCGCCGGGCTCACGCGCGTGCAATGGGAAGACTGGTCGGAGGCAACGCGCCTCGCGGCGAGGGAAGCGCGCCGCCGTGCGGCAGCGCCGCTGCCACTGCACATCGTCGGCTTCTCCAACGGTGGTGCGCTGGCGATGAAGTTCGCGCTCGACGGCCTGGACGATTCGAGCCTGGCGCGACCGGACCGGATCATCCTGATCGGGCCGATGATCGGCATCACCGAACTCTCCCGCTTTGCAGGCGTGCTCGGCTGGCCGGCCATGTTCCCGGCGTTCGCCAAGGCGGCGTGGCTGGGCGTCGTGCCGGAATTCAATCCGTTCAAGTACAACTCCTTCCCGGTCAACGGGGCGCGGCAGTCCTCGCTCCTCACGCGCGACCTGCGCTCCCACATTGCGCGCGAAGAGAGTGCCGGCCGCCTCGCGAAACTGCCGCCGATCCTCACCTTCCAGTCATTGATCGACTTCACGGTGAGCACACGCGCAATCGTGACCGGCCTGTATGCGCGGCTGCCGAGCAATGGCAGCGAGTTGGTGCTGTTCGACCTGAACCGCAGCGTCAAGTTCGGTCCGATGCTGCGATCGGGGAGCGACCTGCAGCCGAATCGCGTGCTGACGCCGGCGCCGCGACAGTTCCGGTCGACGCTGATCACCAACACCGGGCCGAACAGCCGTCAGGTGGTGGAGCGCGTCACCGAGGCCGGCGCGGTGACAGAGAAGACGCGGCTGCTCGATCTCGAGTTTCCGGCGGAAGTGTTCTCGTTGTCGCATCTGGCGCTGCCCTTTCCCGTCACCGATTCGTTGTACGGAATAAGCCCCGACATGAGCGAGGACTTCGGGGTGAACCTCGGTGCCCTTGCAGTTCGCGGCGAGCGCGGCGCGCTCATCGTCAGCCTGGATTCGCTGACGCGCCTGTCGTCGAATCCATTCTTCCCCTACATGGCCGATCGGATCATCGAAGTGATCCCGGCCAACTAAGAGAGGCAAGCAGGCGCAGACGGCTCAGGCGTGGCCGGCCACCGGCTGACGGGTTCGCAGCAAGCTGAACACGGCGGCCACGGCGGCGCAGCACGCTGCAAGCCCGAGCGCGATGACCTGGCCCTTGCCGTCGTGCGGGCTCCAGATGCTGAATATCGCAGCCAGCAGCACCGCGCCCAATGTCTGGCCGGTCAGACGCGCAGTGCCCAGCATGCCGCTCGCCGCGCCGCTGCGATGGGATGGCGGCGAAGTCACGATGGTGTGATTGTTGGGCGACTGGAACAAGCCGAAGCCCACGCCGCACAGGGCCATGCGCCACACGATGTCGGCATTGGCGGGATGCGCGGGCAACGCCGCGAGCAGCACCAGGCCGGTGGCCAGCAGGGCCAGGCCGATGCCGCCCAGCAGGCCGTCCGGATACCGGCCGATGAGCCGGCCTGCGATCGGTGCCATGACAACGATCGCCAGCGGCCACGCCGTGATCAGCAATCCGGCTTCGAAATGCGAGCGTCCATAGGTCTCGAGCAGCAGGAAGGGCAGCGCGATGAACGACAGCATCTGGGCGCAGAAAGCGCCGATGGACGTTCCCATCGAGAGCGCGAACACCGGAATGCGCAACAGGTCGACGGGAAACAGCGGCAGCGTCAGCGTGCGTTGCCGCCGCAAATAGACAAAGCCCACCGCGATACCGGACAACAGCAGTGCCCAAGCCCAGGGGCTGGCGCCTTGCCCCGCATCGCCGCGCACGCCCAGCCGATCGGCGCCGACGAAGATCAATGCAAACATCAGCACGTTGAGCAGCACGTCGAATGCCGAGAAGCGGGAGTCCGCCGAAGCCTTGTCCCGGTTGGCCGGCAATGCGCGCAAGCCCAGCGCGAGCACCAGCGCGCCCAGCGGCACATTGAGCGCGAACAGCCACGGCCACGAGGCGACCGACAGGATGGCCGCCGCCACCGTGGGCCCGGCGACCGACGCGGTCGCCACCACCATCGAGTTGATCGCCATGCCCCGGCCCAGTTGGTCCCGCGGATAGATCAGCCGCACCAGTGCCGCGTTGACGCTCATGATCCCGGCCGCTCCCAGTCCCTGGAGCGCCCGCGCGGCAATCAGCATGCCGAGCGAGTTGGCGAAGGTCGCAAAGAGCGACGCCACCGCGAACAGCGCAATGCCCACCAGATACACACGCCGATAGCCGATGAGATCCCCCAGCGAGGCCAGCGGCAGCAGCATGACCAGCGTGGCGATCTGGTAGGCGTTGACCACCCAGATCGCATGCGCCGCGTCCGCATGAAGCTCGCGCGCGATGCCGGGCAGCGCGAGGTTGACGATGGTGCCGTCGAGCACCGCCACTGCGATGCCCAGGATGATCACCAGCATCGCGTGCCAGCGTTGCGGCTGGGGCAGCCCCTCGGTGACAACGGATACGGACGTCGGTGCCGTCACCATCTCATCCCGCCGCACAGACTTCCCTCTGACGCCCGCCGAGCGTGAACCATGTGAGCACCACGGCAATGAGCGCACCTGCCGCCATGCCGGCGACCATGGGCAACGGCTTGCCGTTCGTGAAGGCGCCGACCACCGCCATCACCAGCGAGCCCGTCAGCATCTGCAGGGTGCCGAGCAAGGCCGAGGCCGTGCCGGCGATGGCACCGTGCTTTTCGAGCGCGAGCACCGAGGTGGTCGGAATGACGAAGCCCATCAGGGCGCTGGCAATGAAGTACAGCACGATGAGCACGGCCAGCCGATCGCCCCCGCTCAGGTAGTAGGCGAACATGAGCGTCATGACGATGCCGCAGGCACTCACGCTGGACTTGACCACGCGCACGATGCCGAAGCGCTCGCACAGCGGTCCGTTGAGTTGCGCGGCGCCGAAGAAGGCCGCGGCATTGACGCCGAACGCCACGCTGTAGAGCGTGGGCGACAGGCCGTAGTGGTCGATCATCACGAAGGACGAGTTCGCCAGGTAGGTAAAGAAGCCCGCCATCGCGAAAGCGCCGATGAACACCAGCCCGAGGTAGTGCGTGTCGCGCAGCAGCACGCCGTAGGCCTTGAGCGCGCTGCCCAGGCTGCTTTCCACGCGCTGCTCGGCGGGCCGCGTTTCCTTCAGCACGGATGCCACGGTCGCCAGACCGACCACGGCCGCGACCGTCACCGCCCAGAACACGCCGCGCCAGCCGGTGAAGGCGATCACCGCGCTGCCGACCAGCGGCGCCAGGATCGGCGACACGCTGAATACCAGCATCAGCAAGGACATCAGCCGCGCCGCGTCGTTACCGGTGTGCAGGTCACGCACCACCGCGCGCGGGATGGCCATGCCTGCCGCTGCGCCGAGGCCCTGCAGGAAGCGCAGCGCGATCAGCATCTCGATGTCGGTCGCAAGCGCGCAACCGATGCTCGCCAGCGCGAAAAGGACGAGACCGAAGTAGAGCGGCGGCTTGCGTCCCACCATGTCCGACACGGGGCCATAGAGCAATTGGCCCACGCCCAGCGAGAGGAAGAACGCCGTGAGGCTCATCTGCACGGGGCCGATGCCGGCGCCCAGGCTGCTGCCGATCTCCGGCAGCGCGGGAAGGTACATGTCGATCGCGAACGGGCCGATGGCCGACAACAGGCCCAGCACGAGCGCGATCCTGAAGAAGCGCGATGAAGTCATCGCCCCATTGTCGCCAAGGCGGCAATGGGCCGCAGGCAGCGCGAAGCGACGCGCTGTGCTAGGTCTCGGGTCTTGAGCTTGCCGTCAGAAGAGCGATTCGGTGTCGCTGTCCGGCCTGGCACCCTCGATTGCGAGCATGCGCAGTTTCGAGGCCGCGCCGCCGTGCGCGGAGAAGCCGCCCCACTTGCCGCCGGCCGCCAGCACGCGGTGGCAGGGCACGACGGGCGCGAATGGATTGAGGCCCAGCGCCTGCCCCACGGCGCGCGCCAGCCCCTTGTCGCCGAGCTCGGCCGCGATGTCGCCGTAGGTGCGGGTGCGCCCGGGCGGGATGCGGCGTGCGATGGCATAGACGTGTCGATGGAGGTCGCTGACGCCTTCCAGATCGAGTTCGATCTCCAACAGGTCGAGCGGCTCTCCGTCCAGCAGTGCACAGATGGCCGACGTGGCCCGATGCACTTCGGGCGGCGGCTCGATTTCCTGCAACTGTGGAAAGCGCCGTGCCATTCGATGGCGCGTGGCGCCCTCGTCCGATTCGGGCAACTGGACGCCGACGATGCCCCGCGGGCCCCAAGCGATGCCACATGCGCCGATGGCGGTGGCAAACAACGCGAACCCGGTCGTACTCATGGCTGCCGCCGATGCGTTCGTCAAGCCGCGCAGGACGGCACCTGATTCGCCTTGATGGCCGAGACGCTGGCGGCAATGGCATCGGCCAGCTTCGCGGTCACGCGCTGCGCACCCTGCGCCAATGCGTCGAAGCCGCTGCCGACAGGTTCCGACAGCGACAGCTGGCACCCGGTCGCCGGCCCTTCGTCGGTGCGGCGAACGGTCCAGGTAAAGCTGGCGTCGACACGGCTGCCTTCCGCCGCATCGAACTGCCCCAGTTGCACGGCGATGCGGGTCGCCGGCTGGCCCCGCAGGCGGCCGGTCTTGGTCACGTCGACCGCCCCGAGGCGGCTGGCAATGCTGCTGCCCAGTGCGTCCCGCAGCTCGCTGTCGAAAGAGGACGACCAGCGGTGGTCTTCCAGGATGTCGACCGCCGGGCTTTCCGGCGAACCCTTCTTGCGAACCACCATCTGCGGCCGTGCAAAGCGCTCGGGCATCGCGATGGGCGCGAGTTCGATATAGACAGGTGTCGTGCCGCCGGCTGCGACAGCCGTCCGGACGGGCGCTGCAGTTTCGGCCAGGCTGTAGTACTGCGGCCCGCTGCTGGTCGCGCAGCCTGGCATCAGCAACGCAGCGCCGAGAGTGGCGGCCACGCATCGGGAGTTCATCGATCTCATTTCTGCTTGTCCTCCGGCTTGCCACGGATCAGTGATTCAGGATGGCGCTCCAGGTAGTCGGTCAGGATCCGCAGCGAAGCCGCGGCGCGCGTGACTTCCTGGAGGGTCTGCCGCATGTCCTGCTGCAGCGGCGAATCGTCGGCGATCGTCCTCTCGGCTGACTTGAGCGTGCGACGCACGTCCTTCATAGCCGCGGTCATCTCCGGCGTCACGTCGTTGTTGAGGCTCTTGGCGAGCTGCTCGGTCGTGGCGAGGGTCTTGTTGAGCGTGCCCAGCGCCTTCCGCAAGTCGGCGCTGATCTCATCGAACGGCACCTTGTTGAGCTTGCGCGCGATGTCGGACACCTGCGACTGGAGTTCGTCCAGGCTGTTGGGGGTCGTCGGCAGTTCGAGCGGTGTCCGACTGGGGTCGATCCTGGTCGGCTTGGCTTCGGGGAAGAAGTCGATGGCGACGTACACCTGCCCCGTCAGCAGATTGCCCGTACGCAGCTGGGCGCGCAAGCCCTTGCTGACGAGGAACTGCCACCGATCCAGCGGCGAGTAACGCGAATCGATCGTCGCGCCGATGGCCCTGCGCCGCATGCGGTCGGGGTAGATCTGCACCACCACGGGCATCTTGAATTCGCGCTCGTCGCGGTCGAATTCGACGCCGATCGACTTGACCTCGCCGATCACGACACCGCGAAAGTCGACGGCCGCCCCGGGCGACAGGCCGCGCAACGACTGGTTGAAATACAGCAGCATCGTCTGCGAAGGCCCGTCCGGCTCCTTCATGGCCGAGGCTTCATCGGCCGCCAGGGCGAAGGCGGTGTTCTCCTGCGCGACCGGACCCGCCGCGTCGTCGGGCGCCTGGAAGGCGAGGCCGCCGAGCAGCACGGTCGCCAGCGACTGCGTGCGCACCTTCAGGCCGCTGGCATTCAGCTCCACGTCGAAGCCGCTGGCGTGCCAGAAGCGCGTGTTGACGCCGACGAACTTGTCGTACGGCGAATTGACGAAGACACGCAGCGTGACGCCGCGGCCGTCGCCGTCGAGTTCGTACGCCGCGAGCTGGCCGACCTTGATGCGGCGGAAGTACACCGGCGAACCGATGTCGAGCGATCCGACATCGCGTGCCCGCAGCAGGAACTGCCGCCCCGATGCGTCGCGCGTGACGATGGGCGGCACCTCCAGCCCGGTGAACTCGCCAGCGGTCTCTTCGGAGGTGCCTGCATCGGCGCCGATGTACGCACCCGAAAGCAAGGTGCCGAGGCCTGAAATGCCGGTGGTGTCGAGGCGCGGGCGCACCACCCAGAAGCGCGTGTCCTGTGCAGTGAAGCCGCTGGCTTCCTTCTTGAGCTGCACCAGCACGCGAACGTGGGAGCGGTCATTGGCGAGGCGAATGCTCTGCACCGTTCCGATCTGCACGTCCTTGTACCGGACCGCCGTCTTGCCCGCTTCGAGGCCTTCGGCGGTCTTGAAGGTCAGCACCACTTCGGGGCCACGCTCCATCAGAATGCGCGCGACCAGTGTCACGCCGACGAGGGCCGCCACGACGGGGATCAACCAGATCATCGATGGCAGCCAGTTCCGCCGCCTTACGACCTTGGGCCGGGTCAATGGGGGGTTCTCGGCCACTTTGTCTTCTTCGCTCATACGACTCTTTCACCTCTTTTCGTTCCGTCCGGCTGCTTCTTGCCCTTCGCGGCCCGCGTGTCCCAGGTCAGGCGCGGATCGAAGCTGAGCGACGCCAGCATGGTCAGCACCACCACCGCGCCGAAGGCCGCGATGCCCACCCCGGCGGTGATCTCGGCAAAGCCGTGGATTCGAACCAGGCCGGCCAGGAGCGCCACCACGAACACGTCGAGCATGGACCAGCGTCCGATCACTTCGAGGATGCGGTAGAGCTTGGCGCGCTCCAGCTGGCGCCAGTCGCTGCCGCGCTGGGCCATGAAGTTCAACAAGGTGAGCGCCGTCAGCTTGAACAACGGCACCAGAAAGCTCGCGATGAAAATGAGCGCCGCCAACCCGTAGGCACCGGACACCCAGAAGTAGATGACGCCGCTCAGGATGGTGTCCTGCTGTGTGCCGAACAGGCTCTTGGTGATCATCACCGGCAGCATGTTGGCCGGCAGATAAAGGATGGCGGCCGCGATCAGGAACGCCCAGGTACGGTTGAAGCTGTCGGGCCTGCGGGTGTGCAGGAGGGTCGAGCACCGCGCGCAGTGCTCGCCCTCCTCGGCCCCTTCCCATACGGTGCCGCAATGGTGGCAGCTCATCAGCCCGAGTTGAGCGCCCGTCCGGAACGGTGGTGTCGGTTCCGTCATTGGCTTCGTGGAGCGGTCCGGCGCGGCACTCATTCGCTCTGCCCGACTCGCGGCTCGAAAGCCATTTCCCAGAAGGTCCGGGGATTGAAGGACAGCACTGCCGTCAGCAGCACCGTCAGCCCGGCAAAGGCCCAAAGGGCCGGGCCTGGTATGACCTGCGCCATGCTGCTCAGCTTGATGATCGCCACCAGCACGCCCAACAGAAACACTTCCACCATGCCCCAGGGCCGCAGCGCCTGCAGCGCATTCACGAGGATGACGAATCCGGCCGGCCGGCGTTCATACGCCATCGGCACCAGCAAATAGAACAGGATGCACAGCTGCATCAGCGGAAAGAGGATCGTGGTCGCCAGCACCAGCAGCGCAACCGGCGACATGCCCTCGGAACTGAGCGCCACCACGGCGCCCGCGAGCGTGGTCTGGCTGCTCAGACCTTGCAGCTCGATCTCGACGATCGGAAACAGGTTGGCGATGGCAAACAGGATCAAGCAGGCGACCGTGAGCGGCAGCACGCGCGCGCTCTGGTCGCCCGCATGGCGGTCGAGCTCGGTCCCGCAGCGCGGGCAATGCGAGACTTCTCGATGGCGCAGCGGCACGCGGCGGTAGACCGCGTCGCAGCCTTCGCAAACGATGGCGTCAGGTACTTCTGTCATGGCTTGGGCCGCCCATTGTCCGCGACGTGGGCGACCAGGAAGTCAAGCAAGGCTCGCACCCGCGCCGGCAGCCGGCCTGCCTTGCCCAGATAGACGGCGTGGATCGGCGCCTCATCGCCCGGATTGAACTCCTCCATCACCGTCACCAGCCGGCCCGCATCAATGTCGGATTGCACCTGATACAGCGACAACCTCCCCAGGCCAACGCCTTCCACGATCAGCGCACGCAGCGTCTCCCCATCGCCGCAACGCACGTTGCCCGCGATGGGCATGTCGATCACGCGGCCGTCGACGCGCAGCGGCCAGTCCGGCACGGTGCGCCGGTAGTTGAAGCCGAGGCGGTTGTGGGCTTCCAGTTCCTGCGGCGTGCGCGGGGTGCCGTAGCGTTGAAGGTAGGCGGGCGAGGCGACGATGGCCTGCGCGGTCGCACCGAGCCGGCGCGCGACCAGATCCGACGCCGGTAGTTCGCCCCAGCGGATCGCGACATCGGTGCGCTCGTCCATCAGGTCGACCACGCGGTCGGTCAGCACGATGTCGAGCGTGACCTGCGGATGCAGTTCGAGAAAGCGCGGCACGAGAGGAATCAGCACCTGATGGCCGAAAGGAACACTGGCGTTGATGCTCACGCGCCCGCGCGGCATGGCCCCGGCGGCGGCGCAACGCTCGGCCTCGTCCATGTCGGCCAGCACGCGCACGCTGCGCTCATAGAAGTTTCGGCCTTCGGGCGTGAGTTGCAGCTTGCGGGTCGAGCGGTGCACCAACTGCGTCGCCAGGCGCGTTTCCAGCCGTCCGATGAGCTTGCTGATGGCCGAGGGCGTCATGCCCAACACGCGGGCTCCGGCCGAGAAGCTGCCGCGATCCACCACCTGAACGAAGGCTTCCATTTCACCGGAACGATTCACTTCGATACGGGGCATATGTGAATTCAACTCACAGTTGTGTGTCCAATCGGGATTCTAGTCAATCAACAGGCGTGCCCGCACAGTACGGGACATCATGCCTGTAGCTCTTCTCGCCCTCACCGCCGGTGCCTTCGGGATCGGCACCACCGAGTTCGTCATCATGGGCCTGCTGCTGCAGGTTTCGACGGATCTTCATGTCTCCATCGCGGCCGCCGGCCTGCTGATCTCGGGCTACGCGCTCGGGGTCGCGGTCGGTGCTCCGCTGCTCACCATCGCCACCCGCAGAATTCCGCGCAAGACGGTGCTGCTCGCGCTGATGGCGGTCTTCACGCTGGGCAACATCGCCTGCGCTCTGGCCGCCAACTACGAGATGCTGATGGCGGCGCGCGTCGTCACCTCGCTCGCGCACGGTACCTTCTTCGGGGTCGGCTCGGTCGTCGCCACGGGCCTCGTGCCGCCGGAACGCCGTGCCTCGGCCATCGCCATCATGTTCACGGGCCTCACCGCCGCTACGCTGCTCGGCGTACCGGCCGGCGCCTGGCTGGGCCTGCACTATGGCTGGCGCGCGACCTTCTGGGCCGTGGCGCTGATCGGCGTCGTGGCAGTCACGGTGCTGGCGGTCTTCGTCCCGCGCGGCAAGGCCGACGACCGGCCCTCGCCGCTGCGCGAGGAATTGGCCGTCCTGGGCCGGCCGCAGGTGCTGCTGGGGCTTGCCATGACAGTGCTGGGCTTTGCCGGACTGTTCGCGGTGTTCACCTACATCCAGCCGCTGCTCACCGAAGTGACGGGCGTGTCCCAGGCAGCCGTGTCGCCGATCCTCCTGATCTTCGGCGGCGGGCTTGCGGTGGGCAACCTGCTGGGCGGCAGGCTGGCCGATCGCTCGCTGATGCCGGCATTGCTGGGCACGCTGATGGCGCTGGCCGTGGTGCTCGGCGCGATGCAGTGGGTCATCCACACGCCGGTGACGGCAGTCGTCTTCGTCGTTCTTCTGGGCATCGCATCGTTCGCGACGGTGGCGCCGCTGCAGTTGCGCGTGCTGGAGAAGGCCTCCGGCGCGGGACAGAACCTCGCGTCCAGCCTCAACATCGCCGCCTTCAATCTCGGCAACGCGCTCGGTGCGTGGGTTGGCGGCGTGGTGATCGAGCGCGGACCGGGTCTCGCTGCGCTGGGCTGGGTCGCCGCTTTGCTCACGCTGGTCGGCCTGGCGATCGCGCTGTGGAGCCGTGCGCTCGACCTGCGCGCGCCCCTCCCCGACTGTGCGACGGCCAGCGCCTGAACCACCCGCATTTCACATCTCTCACAAGGAACCACCATCATGGAACAACGCTTTCTCGGCAGTTCGGGCTTCAAGGTGCCGGCCCTCGGCTTCGGCGCCGGCACCTTCGGCGGCGAAGGCCCGCTCTTCAGCGCCTGGGGCAACACGGACGTCGCGGGCGCGCGCCGCATCATCGACATCTGCCTCGACGCGGGCGTCAACCTCTTCGACACGGCGGATGTGTATTCGAGCGGCGCATCCGAATCGATCCTTGGCGCAGCCATCGAAGGCAGACGCCACAAGGTCATCCTTTCGACCAAACTCGCACTGCGCGCGGGTGATGGGCCGAACGACGTCGGCGCCTCGCGCCATCACCTGATCCAGGCGACGGATGCCGCGCTCAAGCGTCTGGGCACGGACTACATCGACCTGCTGCAACTGCACGCCTTCGACGCGATGACGCCGGTCGATCAGGTGCTGCGCACACTCGACGACCTCGTCCGCGCCGGCAAGGTGCGCTACATCGGCGCATCGAACTTCTCGGGCTGGCAGCTGATGAAGTCGCTTGCCGCGTCGGACCGGCTGGGGCTGTCGCGCTACGTGGCGAACCAGACCTACTACTCGCTGATCGGCCGCGACTACGAATACGAACTGATGCCGCTCGGCATCGACCAGGGCGTCGGTGCGATCGTGTGGAGCCCGCTCGGGTGGGGCCGCCTCACCGGCAAGATCCGCCGCGGACAGCCGCTGCCCGACGGCAGCCGCCTGCACGAGACGGCTGGCTTCGCGCCGCCGGTCGAGCAGGAACGGCTCTATCGCGTGGTCGATGCGATGGACCAGGTGGCGGAGGAAACAGGCAAGACGCTGCCGCAGATCGCCCTCAACTGGCTGCTGCAGCGGCCGACGGTGTCGAGCGTGCTGATCGGCGCGCGTGACGAAGCGCAACTGAAGCAGAACCTCGGCGCGCTCGGCTGGCAACTCACGACGAAGCAGATCGCCCGGCTCGATGCGGCCAGCGCGGTGACGCCGCCCTGTCCCTACTACCCTTACTGGAACGGCCAGTTTGCAGAGCGCAGCCCGGTGGCTGTGTAGTGTCCAGGGCGCTCAGAGCGCGACCAGGGTCTCGAAGCCACCCCAGAACATGCGCTTGCCATCGAAAGGCATGCTCTTCATGTCCATCATCTCGGCGAGGCGGGGATCGCTCATGACCTTGGCATTGACCTCGTCGCGGTGGGCGCGCGAGTTGAAGACGATGTAGGCGAAGACGACGGTCTCGTCGTCCTTCAGGTTCACACTTTGCGGAAACGATGTGACCTCGCCCGGCTTCACATCGTCGGCAACGCATTCGCGGTATTCGAGCGCGCCGTGTTCGCGCCAGACCTTGCCGGCCTTCGTGGCTATCTCGCGATACTTCTCGATATTGTTCTTGGGAACGGGAACAACAAATCCATCGACGTAGGCCATGCAAGGGTCTCCTTGAAGCTTGGGTTGACGATACAGAACCGAGAAGTTCAGTATAAGCAGGCCCTCTTCCAGAGCCTACCCAAACCCCCAATGGCCGGTGCGGGATTACGAGCGCAATTGCGCGCGCAGGTTCGCACCGATCTCTGGCCGCTCCAGGAAGGGATCGGCGGGATTCGTGATCGACACGATGTTCTCCATGCGGCTCTTCACGTTGCCCAGGGCCTTGGGATGGCTGAACACGTAGAACTGATTCGCGCTGATCGCTTCGAAGACCTTCTGCGCCACTTCGGCGGCGGTTACCTTGCCGCTGCTCACGGCCTTGTTGCTCATGGCCTGGCCGATCAACTGGCTCTTGGTGAGTTCGCCGGTGGGCAGTGAGCCCGGACGGTTGCGCTCGCTCTGCGTGATGCCCGTGGGCACGAAGTAAGGGCACAGCAGGCTGGCGCCGACCTGGTCAGTGACGAGCTTCAAGTCCTGGAAGAGCGTCTCGGTCAGGCTCACGACGGCCGCCTTGGCCGTGTTGTAGATGCCCATGTTGGGCGGCGTCAGCAGGCCCGCCATGCTGGCGGTGTTGACGATGTGGCCGCGGTAGGCCGGATCCTTGGCAGCGGCCTCCAGCATCATCGGAGTGAACAGGCGCACGCCATGCACGACGCCCCACAGGTCGACGCCGAGCACCCATTCCCAATCGGCGACTGTGTTCTCCCACACGAGGCCGCCCGCGCCCACGCCGGCGTTGTTGAAGACGAAATGCGGCGCGCCGAAACGCTGCTGCACGTCTTTGGCCAGCGCTTCCATCTGCGCAGCATTGGCCACGTCGACCTTGCGCGCGAGCACCTGTGCGCCGGCGGCTTCCATCTCTGCCTGTGCCTTGTCGAGCGCGTCCTGCTGCACGTCGACCAGCACGAGGTTCATGCCGCGTGCTGCGCCGATGCGCGCGCATTCGAGGCCGAAGCCGGAGCCTGCACCGGTGAGAACGGCCGTCGTGCCCTTGAAATCCTGAATCATTTGCGCGTGTCCTTTCGTCTCTGTTCTGCGGAGACGCTATTGAATGACGGAATCGCTAAACATGCAGTCGCAAAGGTGCCCGCGCTGCGTCGTCCGCGCATCAACTCTCGACGGGCTTGAGCACGTAGCCGATTCGCGGGAAATGCACGTGCACCGTGCCGATGCGATCGCCTGTACGGCGCAGCGAGTAGTGCGTGCGCGAGGCGGCGATCAGTTCGCCCTCGGTCGGCTCCGGCCCGAAGCTTTCGGCCGCGATCGTGACGCGCGATCCGAGCGCGATACCGTGCTCGTCCTGGAAAGTGCTGTCGGACAGCAGTGTGTGCGGTTCCGACGCGGCCGCCACTTCGATGGCCTGCGTCCCATCGAAGGTCTCCATCGTGCCGTGCCCGATGCCGGCCATGCGGTCCAGCCAGTCGACCACCGCCGGCGTGAGCTGCAGGATGCCGGCCATCGAAGGCGTGCGCTTGCGAGTAAACCACAGCGGGTGATAGCAGGCGAAGTCCGCCACTGTGGGGAACGCGCCGAGCAGGCAGTCGGTGTCGTCCAGCATGTCGGACAGGCGCCGCAGGTAGGACTTGTAGGCCGCCGCGGCATCTCCGGGGCGTAGCCGGACCATGTTGCCGCTCATCGCCTTGCGGTCGTCGCCGAAAGCCTTGGCGAGTTCGGGCGGCGCCTTGCCGAAAACGTCTGCCGCGCCTTTGCCGCTGAAGCTGTAGGCCATCGAGGCCCAGAACAGGGAGGTGTCGGCCCATTGCGCGACGAGCCGGGACAGGCCCTTGCCCGGCTCGGGATAGATCGACGGCGTCGGCGCCAGGTGCTCGATCACGTCGCAAATCAGCGCGGTGTCGCAATAGATGTCGGCGCCGATCTGAAGCACAGGCGTCTTGCGGTAGCCGCCCGTGAGCGCGACGAGATCGGGCTTGGGCATGATCTGCGGAATGATCACCGACTTCCAGGCCAGCTTCTTGTAGCCGAGGATCAGCCGGATCTTTTCGGAGAACGGCGAGGTCGCGTAGTGGTGGAGGATCAGGTCTGCCATGGAAGTCCTTCGCGGGTGCGGGATCAATGAGGCTGCGCGCGCGCAATGATCGCATCGAAATCGACGCCGGCGCCGAGCGTGCCGAAGGCGTGGCCCCAGTCGCCGCCGAGGCGCGATGCGCAGAAGGCGCCGACGACGGCGGCCGGCGCAGTCTGTGCGAGCAATGCGCCCTGCACCGCCAGCGCTACGTCCTGCGCCAGACGGCGCGCCTCGGTCTCGGTCGCCATCGCCTCGATGCGTGCCGGCAGCGCCTTGGCCAGACGGTCGAACGCTGCGTCGCTGCCTCGCGCCGGCGCCAGTTCGCGCGCCAGCGCAGCAATGGCATCGCCCTTGCGCAGGCCGCGCAGCAGGTCGAGCGCCATGATGTTGCCGGCGCCTTCCCAGATGGAGTTGAGCGGCATCTCGCGGTAGACGCGGGCCATCACGCCTTCGCCGCCCTCTTCCACATAGCCATTGCCGCCAAGGCATTCCATCGCCTCCTGCGCGAAGAGGCTGCCACGCTTGCAGATCCAGAACTTGGCGACCGGCGTGAGCAGCCGCGCCATGAGGCGTTCGTGTTCCTCGTCCGGATGGTCGAAGGCCCGTGCGAGGCGGATGGCGAGCGCGGTCGCCGCTTCGCTTTCGAGCGCCAGATCGGCCAGCACGTTCTTCATCAGCGGCTGCTCGATCAGCCGTTTGCCGAAGGCCTGGCGTTGCGTGGTGTGGTTCAGCGCAAGGCTCAACGCCTGCCGCATCAGTCCGCTGGTGCCGAGCGCGCAATCGAGCCGAGTCATCGTGCCCATCTCGAGGATCTGCGAAATGCCGCGGCCCTCTTCCCCGACCAGCCAGGCACTCGCGCCGTGGAATTCGACTTCGGAACTCGCATTGGCCTTGTTGCCGAGCTTGTCCTTCAGCCGCTGGATGTGGATGGTGTTGCGGCTCCCGTCCGACAGCACACGCGGCAGGAAAAAGCACGACAACCCGGCCGGCGCCTGCGCGAGCACCAGAAAGGCGTCGCACATCGGCGCGGAGAAGAACCACTTGTGGCCGGTGATCTCGTAGCGCTCGCCCCAGATGTCGCTGCCGGCGCGGACGGCCCGCGTCGTGTTGGCACGCACGTCCGAGCCGCCCTGTTTCTCTGTCATGCCCATGCCCATGGTCACGCCGGGTTTCTCGTGCCATGGCTTCAGGACAGGGTCGTACCAGAGGCTCGCCAGCTTCGGCCCCCAGTCGGCGTGAATGGCCGCATTGCCGCGCAACGCCGGCGTCACCGCGTAGCTCATCGAGATCGGGCAGAGGATCGACGGCTCGAGTTCCGTGAAGAGCATGAAGCCCGCCGCGCGCCGTACGTGGCACGACGGCGAATCGCCGGTCCACGGCGTGCCGTGCAGGCCCGCGCCCACAGCCGTCGTCATGAGCGCGTGATAGCTCGGATGAAACTCCACCTCGTCGATGCGCCGGCCGAAGCGGTCGTGCGTGTGCAGCACCGGCGTGTGCGTGTTCGCGAGCCGTGCATGCGTCTGCATTTCCGCGGTGCCGATCTGCGCACCCAAATGCTCCAGCGGCGCAAGCTGCAATTGCGGCGCATTGAACTTCAACGCATCGCGCAGCGGCCGGTTGGTCTCGAAGAGGTTGTAGCCGCTCAGCGGAGCCGGCTGGTTGAAGACCTCGTGAGTCGTATCCATATCCGGCCTCCGTATGGCTTGGTCAGATCAGTTTGACGAGTTGCTTGCCGAAGTTCCTGCCCTTGAGCAGGCCCAGGAAGGCTTCGGGCGCCGATTCGATGCCTTGCGCAACCGACTCGCGCGGCCGCAGCTTTCCGCTCGCGACCAAGCCGCCAAGTTCGGCCAAAGCCTCGGGCCAGACTTCCATGTGCTCGCTGACGATGAAGCCTTCGAGCTTGAGCCGGTTGATCAGGAACAGCGCCGGGTTGGCCAGCGGCAGCGGCTGTCCGTCGTAGCCCGCGATCATTCCGCACAGCGCGATGCGCGCAAAGGCGTTGGTGCGCAGCAGCACCGCGTCGAAGATATAGCCACCGACGTTCTCGAAGTAGCCGTCGATCCCGTTCGGGCAGGCTTCCTTGAGCGCCGCGCTCATGGTCTTGACGTCGGGATGCTGGCGGTAGTCGATGCAAGCGTCGAAGCCCAGTTCGTCGGTGACGTACTTGCACTTGTCCGGGCCACCCGCGATGCCGACAACCCTGCAGCCGCGCGCCTTGGCCAGCGCACCGAAGGCACTGCCGACCGCACCACTGGCAGCCGTGATGACCACCGTCTCGCCTGCCTTCGGGTTGATGATCTTCACCAGGCCGTACCAGGCCGTGACGCCGGGCATGCCGACCGCGCCGAGGTAGTGCGACAGCGGCACATGGGTCGTATCGACCTTCTTCAACGCGCCTGGCTGCGAGGCATCGACCACGCTGTATTCCTGCCAGCCGCCGAAGCCGACGACCTTGTCGCCCACCGCGTACTTGGGGTGCTTGCTCTCGACCACTTCGCCGACGGTGCCGCCCTGCATCACCTGGCCGAGGGGCTGCGGCTGCGCGTAGCTCTTGGCGTCGTTCATGCGGCCGCGCATGTAGGGGTCGAGGCTCATGTAGTGATGGCGAACCAGCACTTGGTTGTCCTTGAGCGCGGGCGTCTCGGTAGTCACGAGCTTGAAGTTGCTGGCGACGGCTTCGCCCTCGGGGCGGTTGTCGAGGATCTGTTGTCTGTTGGTGGGCATGGTGCTCTCGGTATGAATGCAGTCAATCGGTGGACGGGGGTCGCATTTCGTTGGCGCTGGCCGGGCCGGTCGGCAGGCGGCGCTTCACGTACTTGAAGGTGCCGGTCGCGTGCGCGCAGACGCGCTCCTGTGCGTCGTAGATCTTCGCCTCGGTGAACGCGAGCGTCGCGGTGCGGTGAAGCAGCTTGCCGCGTGCCACCAACGGGCCGACGGAAGGCGCCATGAAGGTCGTCTTCATCTCGATGGTCACCACGCCGATCTCCGGCGTGTCGCTGCGTGCGGCCGCGGCCATGGCGATGTCGAGCATCGTCATGCAGGCGCCGCCGTGCGTCACGTCGAAGGTGTTCAGGTGCTCGGGCTTCGCGGTGTAGCGAAGCTCTGACTCGCCGCCTTCGAACTTGGCGATCTCGAAGCCCAGGTGGCGCGCGAAGGGAATGCGGTCCACGTAGGACAGCAGATTGATGTTGTCCGGCGTGGTCATGCTCCGAGCACCACGCTGACGCCGCCGTCGATCGCCAGCCACTGGCCCGTGATGTGTTTGCCGGCGTCGCTTGCGTAAAGCAACGTGACGCCCTTCAGATCTTCGTCGTCGCCCAGACGGCCCAGCGGCGCGTGCGAGGCCATCTTCTCCTCGCCGATCGACTTGATCAGGCCGGCGGCCATCTTGGTCATGAAGAAGCCGGGGCAGATCGCGTTGACGTTGATGTTGTACTTGCCCCATTCGGCCGCCAGCGTGTGCGTGAAGCCGATCACCGCGCTCTTGGACGTGTTGTAGGCCAGCGTCTGCATCTCGGGCGGGTTGCCGTTGAGGCCGGCGATGGACGCGATGTTGATGATGCGCCCCGACCTCTTCGGGATCATGTAGGCGCGGGCTACCTGCTGCGCGAGGATGAAATAGCCGCGCACATTGAGGTTCATCACCTTGTCCCAGGCCTCGACCGGATGATCCTCGGCCGGAGCACCCCAGCTCGCGCCGGCGTTGTTCACGAGGATGTCGACGGCGCCCATGCGTTCGAGCGTCTCGGTGGCCAGCCGGCGCGTGTCCTCTTCCTTCGAGCAGTCGGCCGCGATCCAGCGCGCATCGATGCCCGCGGCCTGAAGTTCGGCGGCAGCCTGCTCGAGGTCGTCGGCCTTGCGCGAGCTCAGCATGATCTTCGCGCCGGCCTCGCCGAGCGCATGCGCCATCTGCAGGCCGAGGCCGCGCGAGCCGCCGGTGACGAGCGCCACCTTACCGGTGAGATCGAAAAGTTTCTGGATGCTGCGTGCAGTCATGGTTTCTCCGGGATCAATGGGTTTCGTAGTCGAGCACGCTGCGCGATTCGCGCAGGCCGCCGAGGACTGCAGACACCTCGACATGCGTCGGGTGCTCCAGGTAGGCTTGCAATGCCGACTTGTCGTCGAAGCACGAGACGAGCACGACATCGCAGTTGGCTTCGAGGCCTTCGGTGCGGACAGCGGCCTCGAATTCGCGCATGCCGGGCACGAGGCCCTTGCAGCTGTCGAGCTTGGCCTTGAACTGGGCGGCGTCGCTGGCCTTCTTGAGTTTCCACATCACGATGTGCTTGATCATGGCGTGTCCTTCAATCCTTGTGGCGGGAACGAACGTAGATCAGCACGATGCCGACCGCTGTGAGCGCCGCGCCGGGCACGGCGAGCGACCAGCCGAGGGTCTCTTCGGAGCGTCCGGTCGCGATACCGATGATGATCATGAAAAGCCCGCCGTAGATCAGGATCCAGATCCATTTCTCCAGCGCGGCATGCGGGTTGGCTTCAGCCATCAGAATGCCTCCTCGGGCAGCGCCGTGCAGGTCGGATCGCGACTCTCGACGACGTTGAGCCAGGCGCCGATTTTCGGCAGTTCGTAGTGGAAGAAGTAATCGGCCGCGGCGACGCGCCCCGCCGTGGCCGGCGACGCCTTCGCCGCATCGCGCTCCAGCGCATGCTGTGCAACGTCCAGCCAGATCCAGGCCAGCACCACGTGGCCGAAGGCCTGCATGTAGGGCACGGCGTTGGCGAGAGCCTCCTGCGGATTGCCGGTGGACCACGCGGCCTTCGTCGCGTAGGCGATGCGCTGCAGGGCTTCGGCCAGCGCCTTCGCATGGCCGGCCAGCGCAGGCACCGAAGCAGCGCGCCGCATCGTGTCGGTCATGCGTCCGGCCAGCAGTTGCAGGCCGCGGCCGTCTTCCATCAGCACCTTGCGCCCCAGCAGGTCGGCCGCCTGGATGCCATGCGTGCCTTCGTGGATCATGTTGAGGCGGTTGTCACGCCAGTACTGCTCCACCGGGAAATCGCGCGTGTAGCCGTAGCCGCCGTGCACTTGGATCGCCAGCGAGTTGGCTTCGAGGCACCATTCGCTGGGCCAGCTCTTGGCGATGGGCGTCAACACTTCGAGCAGCAGGCGTGCGTCATCGGCAGCCTGTGCGTCGCCGGTCTTCTGTTCGTCGACCAGCCGCGCGCAATAGAGCTCCAGTGCCAGTGCGCCTTCGCAGTACGCCTTCTGCGCGAGCAGCATGCGGCGCACGTCGGCGTGTTCGATGATGCGGACCTGCGGTCTGGCCGAGTCCTTGCCGGCAGGGCCCGCGGGCCGGCCTTGCGGGCGGTTCTTCGCGTAGTCGAGCGAGGCGTGATAGCCGGCCATGCCGAGCATCGTGGCCGCGGTGCCGACGCCGATGCGTGCCTCGTTCATCATGTGGAACATGCAATGGAGGCCCTTGCCGGGCTGGCCGACCAGGTAGCCCACGGCGCCGGCCTTGCCGCTCACCGGGAACTTGCCTTCGCCGAAATTGAGCAGCGTGTTGGTCGTGCCGCGCCAGCCGAGCTTGTGATTGAGGCCCGCAAGCGCGACATCGTTGCGCTCGCCGGTCAGGCGGCCTTGTGTGTCGACCATCTTCTTCGGCACGATGAAGAGCGAGATGCCGCGAGTGCCTGGAATCAGCTTGCCGTTTTCGTCGGGAATCTTCGCCAGCACGATGTGCACGATGTTTTCGGTCAGCTCATGGTCGCCGGACGAAATCCACATCTTGTTGCCGGTGAGGCGGTAGCGCGGGCCGAGCGGGTCATCTTGGAAATCGGCGCCATCGGGCACGGCGCGCGTCGCGACGTCGCTGAGGCTGGAGCCGGCCTGCGGCTCCGACAGGCACATCGTGCCCGCCCAGCGACCCGCGAATTCGTTCTTGGCGAACACGTCCTTCTGCATCTCGGTGCCGTGCACCATGAGCAGGTTGGCGTTGCCGCTGGTGAGCATGTTCGAGCCGATGCTGACCGAGGCCATGGCGAAGAAGCTGTTGGCTGCGGCCGACAACGTGTAGGGCAACTGCATGCCGCCGATGTCGTAATCCTGCGCCGCACTCAGCATGCCGGATTCGACGAAGGCCTTGTGCGCGTCGTGCGTGGCGCGCGGCAGGATGACCTTTTCGCCATCGAAGTGCGGCTCCTGCGTGTCGACGGTGCGGTTGTACGGCGCGTACTTCTCGCGCGCGATGCGCTCGCAGGTGTCGAGCACCGCGTCGAAGGTCTCGCGCGAATGGTCGGCGAAGCGCTCGCGCTCGCTGAGCGACTCGGCATGGAGCCAGTCGTAGAGAAGGAAATCGAGGGTGGGACGAAGGCTCATGGATCTGTTCGCTGCGCGATCTGTGGGATCTATGGAATGGAAGGCAACCGTGCAATGGTGCCCTGCGCGATGGCGCAGAGCTTTTCCTCGCCGCCAGTGACCGTGAAGACCTCGCAGGTACACACGGCCTGCGACTTGCCCACGTGCACGGCCCTGGCGCGCGCGATCAGGCGCTCGCCGATGGCCGGCCGGACGTAGTTGATCTTGTACTCGGCGGTGACCACCGGCACCTGCATCGCGGTTCCCCCCGCGAAGGTCAGCGCGTTGTCGGCCAGGTAACTCACCACGCCGCCGTGGACGAAGCCGTCCTGCTGCCGGACCTTGTCGGTCACAGGCAGTTGCAGATCGATGAAGCCCGGCGACAGCGCGTGCATCTCGGCGCCGATCAGCACGCTGAAAGGCTGCGACGCCAGCGCCTGCCTGCCCATCGAAAGAAATCGCTCGGGCGTGACCTGCGCTCGCGACGCCATATCAGTTCTCCGCCACGCTTTCGCGAATGAAACCGGCGCAGCCAAATCCAGAAACTCCGCCGAGCCGGCTTTGCCGGGCCGCCGGGGTTGCCCCCGGAAAGGGGGTGGAGAGCGACACGCAGTGCGCGAGCCTGAGGGAGAACTTCATTTCAGAGGACTTCGAACACGCCCGCTGCGCCCATGCCGCCGCCGATGCACATCGTGACGACAACCTTCTTGGCGCCGCGGCGCTTGCCTTCGATCAGAGCGTGGCCCGTGAGACGCTGGCCGCTCACGCCGTAGGGGTGGCCGACCGCGATCGCGCCGCCGTCGACGTTCAGCAGTTCGGCCGGGATGCCGAGCTTGTCACGGCAGTAGATGACCTGCACCGCGAAGGCTTCGTTCAGTTCCCAGAGGTCGATGTCGCTGACCTTGAGGCCCAGGCGCTTGAGCACCTTCGGGATCGCGAAGACGGGGCCGATACCCATTTCGTCAGGCTCGCAGCCCGCGACCGCGAAGCCGAGGAAACGGCCGATCGGCTTCAGGCTCTTCTGCTCGGCGTACTTTTCATCGACGAGCACGCAGGCGCCGCCACCATCAGAGAACTGGCTGGCATTGCCGGCCGAGATCAGGCCGCCGGGGATGGCCGAGCGGATGCCGCTGATGCCTTCCTTGGTGGTGCCGGCGCGGATGCCTTCGTCGTTCTCGATCGTGACTTCCTTGGTGCGCAGGCCCATCACCGGATCGGCTACGCCGGCCAGCACCGTGATCGGGGCGATCTCGTCCTTGAAGCGGCCGGCTTCCAGCGCGGCGGTAGCCTTCTGCTGGCTGGCTGCGCCGTATTCGTCCATGGCGTCGCGGCCGATGTTGTAGCGCTTGGCGACCTGTTCAGCCGTCTGCAGCATGTTCCAGTAGATCTCTGGCTTGTGCTTGACGAGCCAAGGGTCGGCCAGCATGTGCTTGTTGGCTTCGTTCTGCACGCAGGAAATGCTCTCGACGCCACCGGCCACGTAGACCTCGCCTTCGCCCGCGATGATGCGTTGCGCCGCGGTCGCGATGGTCTGCAGGCCCGACGAGCAGAAGCGGTTGATGGTCATGCCCGACGTGGTGATCGGCAGGCCGGCTCGCAATGCGATCTGGCGCGCGATGTTGGAGCCGGTCGCGCCCTCGGGCGTGGCACAGCCCATGATGACGTCGTCCACCGACGCGGGATCGATGCCGGCGCGCTGCACGGCGTGTTGCACCGCATGGCCGCCGAGCGTGGCGCCGTGCGTCATGTTGAAAGCACCCTTCCAGCTCTTGGCGAGCGGCGTGCGGGCGGTGGAAACGATGACGGCGCTGGTCATGGTGTGGTCCTTTGAAGAAGAGGAATGACGGTTACTGTGGCTGTGCGGTGTTGCGCAGCAGCTGGTGATAGAACTGGATCATCTCGGCGTAATTCGAGATCGAGACGCGCTCGTTGGTACCGTGGAAACGCGGGAGATCCTCGCTCTTCACGCGGAACGGCGAGAAGCGGTAGACCGCATCGCTCACGATGCTGAAATGGCGCGAGTCGGTGGCAGCGGTCATCAGGCCGGGTGCCACGAGGGCGTCCGGAAACACCTGCCGCACGGCCTGCTCGATCGAGCGGTAGCCGGTGCTGTTGGTCGGAGAGACCGGCGAAGGCTCCGAGTTGCCAGGATAGCGCTTGACCTGGATCGCGTCGTTGCCCAAGGCGCGCTTGAGATGCGCCTCCACGCTGTCGATCGTGTCACCCGGCAGGATGCGGAAATTGACTGCGGCCTCGATGCGTCCCGGCAGCACGTTGTCCTTGTTGCCGGCGCGCACGATGGTGAGCGCGGTGGTCGTGCGCAGCATCGCGTTGCTGCTCGGGCTCTTCTGGAGCTGGCTTTCGACCAGCGGCCGTGTGAGCCAGAGATTGGAGAGCATCACGCGGTTGATGCCGCTCATCTCCGGCGCGAGCGTGCCGAACATCTCGCCCGCCACGCCCTGGATTCCACCGGGCATCGGGGTCGCCTCCAACCGCGCCAGTGCCGCGCTCATGGTGCCGATGGCGCTGTGCGCCGGCGGCATCGACGAGTGGCCAGGCGCCGTGTCGAGCGACAGGAAGAAGGTGCCGTAGCCCTTCTCCGCCAGGCCGATCAGCGCTGCCGGCTTCGACAGGCCGGGCAGCACGCCATCGAGCACGAGCAGGCCTTCGTCGAGCACCCAATCGAGGCGCACGCCACGCGACTTGAGCAGTTCGGCGATGGGCAGCGCTCCACGCAGGCCGCTCACCTCCTCGTCGTCGCCCATCACGAGGTAGACCGTCTGCTCGGGCTGGAAGCCGCTGCCGATCAGCATCTCGATGGCTTCCATCTGCGCCATCAGGTTGCCCTTGTTGTCGAGCGTGCCGCGGCCCCAGACGAAACCATCCTTGATCTCGCCGGCGAAAGGATCGACCGACCAGGCTTTTTCGGTGCCCGACGCGATGGGCACCATGTCCTGGTGCGCCATCAGTGCGACAGGCTTGGCCGCGGGGTCCGAGCCGGCCCATGTGTAGAGCAGCGCCTTCTGGCCGACCACTTCCTTCTTGAGCGTGGCATGGACCTTGGGGAACTGCTGCGCCAGGTAGGCGTGCAGCTTGTCGAACTCCACGTTGTTCGCGGCCGGGTCTTCGAGGCTGGACACCGTACGGAACTGAATCGCACCGGACAGGCGCTTCGCAGCGGCCTCCTTGTCAATGGGCAATGCGGGCGCGGGCGCCACGGCGAGCTGCCGCGACGGCGTGCGCCAGGTGTTGACCGCCACCGCCGCCACCAGTGCGAGGAGCACCAGCAGCAACGCAAGAGAAACGCGTTTCAGCATAGAGCGGTCTCGCCTCCGGTCAGCTGAACGACTTGCCTTCGGCCACCAGCTTCTGGATCAGCGGCGCGGGCTGCCAGAAGCTCGCGTCGTCGCGCGGATTCCTGGCAAAGCGCTTCATCGACTCGGCCACGTTGTACAGGCCGACCTGCGATGCGTAGTGCATCGGGCCACCGCGCCAGATCGGGAAGCCGTAGCCGGTCAAGTACACCATGTCGATGTCGCCGGACTTGGAAGCAATGCCGTCTTCGAGGATGCGCGCGCCTTCGTTGACCAGGGCGTACACCAGGCGCTGAACGATCTCCTCATCGGAAATCTTGCGCGGCGTGATGCCGATTTCCTTGCGGTGGTCCTCGACCATCTTGTTGACCAGATCGGACGGAATCGCGTCGCGCTTGCCCGCCTGGTAGTCGTACCACCCTGCTCCGGTCTTCTGGCCGAAACGGCCCAGTTCGCAGAGCTTGTCAGCCGTGCGGCTGTACTTCATGTCGGCGATCTCGGTCGCGCGACGCTTGCGGATGGCCCAGCCGATGTCGTTGCCGGCGAGGTCGCCCATGCGGAACGGACCCATCGCGAAGCCGAACTTCTCGATCGCCTTGTCCACTTGCTGGGGCGTCGCGCCTTCGTCCAGCAGGAAGCCGGCCTGGCGCGAATACTGCTCGATCATGCGATTGCCGATGAAGCCGTCGCACACGCCGGAGACGACGGCGGTCTTCTTGATCTTCTTGGCCGTGGACATGACGGTGGCGAGCACGTCCTTGGCGCTTTCCTTGCCGCGCACGACTTCGAGCAGCTTCATCACGTTGGCCGGGCTGAAGAAGTGCATGCCGACCACGTCCTGCGGACGCTTGGTGAAAGCGGCGATCTTGTCGACGTCGAGCGTCGAGGTGTTGGAAGCCAGGATGGCGCCAGCCTTGGCGACGCGATCGAGTTCCTTGAAGACCTTTTCCTTGACGCCGAGTTCTTCGAACACGGCTTCGATGATGAGGTCGGCGTCCTTCAGGTCGTCGTAGTTCAGCGTGGTACTCAACAGTGCCATGCGTTGCTCGTACTTGTCCTGCTTGAGCTTGCCCTTTTTGACCTGTGCTTCGTAGTTCTTCTTGATCGTAGCGATGCCACGATCTAGCGCGTCTTGCTTCATCTCGAGGATCTTCACGGGGATGCCCGCGTTCAGGAAGTTCATCGAGATGCCGCCGCCCATGGTGCCGGCGCCGATCACGCCGACAGCCTTGATGGTGCGCTGGGACGTGTCGTCGGCCACATCGGGAATGCGTGAGGCCGCGCGCTCGGCCATGAACAGATGGCGCAGCGCCATCGATTCGGGCGTGAACATCAGCGCGGTGAAGAGGCGGCGCTCTTCGGCCATGCCGTCGTCGAACTTCATCTTGGTCGCAGCCTGCACGGCATCGACGCACTTGAGGGGCGCGGGGTAGTTCTTCGACATGCCGCCAACCATGTTCTTGGCAAACTGGAAGTAGGCATCGCCTTGCGGGTGCTTGCACGGCAGGTTGCGCACCAGCGGCAGTTCGGCGCCCGTCTTGCCGGCCACCGACTTCGCGAATTCGATCGCCTCGTCGAACACGGATTCGGGCGATGCGGCCAATTTGTCGAACAGCTTCTGGCCGGGCAGCGAGGCGAGCATCTCGCTCTTGACCGCTTCGCCGCTCACGATCATGTTGAGTGCGGTTTCCACGCCGAGTACACGCGGCAGACGCTGCGTGCCGCCGGCGCCGGGCAGCAGGCCCAGCTTGACTTCGGGCAGAGCGACGCTGGCACCGGGTGCGGCCACTCGGTAGTGGCAACCCAGGGCGAGTTCGAGGCCGCCGCCCATGCAGACGGAGTGGATCGCCGCCACGATGGGCTTGGGCGATGCCTCGAGCGCCAGGATCACGCTGAGCAGATTGGGCTCCTGCAGCGCCTTGGGCGTGCCGAATTCCTTGATGTCGGCGCCGCCGGAGAAGGCCTTGCCTGCGCCGGTGATGACGATCGACTTGACGGCCGGGTCGTCGATGGCCTTCGAGAGCCCGTCGGTGATGCCGATGCGCGTCGAGAAACCGAGGCCATTGACCGGGGGATTGGTCATCGTGATCACGGCGACATCGCCGAGCACTTTGTATTCAGCCGTCATGCTGCGTTCCTTTGGGATGGAGAGGATCGAAAAAAGGGTTCGAGGGCGCGACGCACACACTCGGCGCCGGCGCCCTCGCACTTAAAAAGCACGAGTGTTCTTTTTTTGTGAAATTCTAGGCGTTTCCTGTGACCAGGCAACGGCCCCAAGTCGCTGTCGAGACAAATGCAGGAAGCAGTTGGAGGTGGTCAGACCTCCAGCCATTCCTTGCGGGTCGAGGCGTCTGCCCTGAGGCTGTCCGGCGTTCCGTCGAACACGATGCTGCCATGGCCCATCACCAGCGCACGATCGGAGATCTGCATGGCGATGGTCAGCTTCTGTTCGATCAGCAGCACCGAGATGCCCTTGTCTTTGAGGGTGCGCAAGTATTGGCCCACCAGCTCCACGATCTTGGGCGCGAGGCCCTCGGTCGGCTCGTCGATGATGATCAGGTCGGGGTCGCCCATCAGCGTACGGCACAGGGTCAGCATCTGCTGCTCGCCGCCGGAGAGCACGCCGGCCTCCGTGTGCTGGCGCTCCTTCAGGCGCGGGAACATGCCGTACATGTCGTCGAAGGACCAGCGGCTGCCCTTCCCGCCACCCTTCTGGCCCAGCAGCAGGTTCTGGTGCACCGTGAGCTTCGGGAAGACGTCCCGGTTCTCGGGCACATAGCCGATGCCGAGGTGCGCGATTTCGTAGGCCTTCCGGCGCAGGATGTCCTGCTCCTTCCAGCGCAGCGTTCCCTCGGCATGCACCAGGCCCATGATGGCCTTGGCCGTGGTCGAGCGGCCCGAGCCGTTGCGCCCCAGCAAGGCGACGATTTCGCCGGGGCCGACGTCAAACGAAACACCATGCAACACATGGCTCTTGCCGTAATAGGCGTGGATGTCTTGAAGTTTCAGCATGTCAATGTCCAGCGCCCTGTGCGTCGGCAACTGACGAGCCGAGATAGGCTTCCTGCACACGCGGGTTGGCGCGTACGGCGGCGGGGGTGTCGAAGGCGATGACTTCGCCGTAAACCACCACCGCGATCTTGTCGGCGAGACCGAACACCACACCCATGTCATGTTCCACCGTCAGCAGCGTCTTGCCGACGGTGACTTGCTTGATCAACGCGATGAAGTGCGCCGTCTCGGATTTGCTCATGCCGGCGGTCGGTTCGTCGAGCAGGATCACGTTGGCGCCGCCGGCGATGGTCACCCCGATTTCCAGTGCGCGCTGTTCGGCATAGGTAAGGTTCACCGCGTGGACGTCGCGCTTCTTGTCGAGGCCGACCTGGTGGATCAACTCCTCCGTTCGCTCGTTGGCGTCGTCGAGGTTCGACAGGAATCGCAGGAAGCTGTAGCGATAGCCCAGGCTCCACAGCACGCCGCAGCGCAGGTTCTCGAAGACGCTGAGCTTCGGAAAGATGTTCGTGATCTGGAAGCTGCGCGACAGCCCCATCCGGTTGATCTCGAACGGCTTCTTGCCGTCGATGCGCTGCCCGTTGAGCAGCACTTCGCCGCTGGTCGGTGCGAGCCGCCCGCTGATGAGGTTGAACAACGTCGACTTGCCGGCCCCGTTGGGCCCGATGATGCCGATGCGCTCGCCGGCCTCGACGGCCAGGTCGACCCCGCGAATGATTTCGGTCTTTCCGAAATTCTTGCGAAGTCCCTTGAGCTCAAGTGCGTGAGTCATGCGAGCTCCCTCCGCTTGATTTCGGCTTCAATCTCTTCCTGCGCTTGTCCCCAGACGCGCACGAAGCGGCGCCGCACGACCTCGAGCACGGCAAGGCCGATGGCAAGGATCACCACGGCACCGGCCCAGCTTGCGAAGCCGGAGGTATCGAGCGGCACGCCGAAGAAGTTGAGTTCCGGGCCCAGGGCCGAATTGAGCTGGATGTGATAGATCATTTCGATCAGGGCGGCGGCACCGACCACCACCGGAATGGCCGCAAGCAGCAGGCCGATATACAACTTCCAGAGCCGGTTGAACTTGCCGAACTTCGCGACGCGCAGGTTCATCATGATCAGGCTCGCGATGCCGCCGGGTGCGAACATCACCATGAAGACGAACACCAGACCGAAGTAGAGCTGCCAGGCCTTGGAAAGCTCCGACAGCAGCACTGAAGCGAACACCAGCAGCACCGCGCCGATGATCGGACCGAAGAAGAACACGGCCCCGCCAAGGAAGGTGAAGAGCAGGTAGCCGCCAGAGCGAATGGCGTTCAGGCTGTCGGCGGCATTCACGATCTCGAAGTTGATCGCTGCCAGCCCGCCGCCGATGCCCGCGAAGAAGCCGGCGATGATGAAGGCGAAGTAGCGCACGCGCTGCGTGTTGTAGCCGATGAACTCCACGCGCTCCGGGTTGTCGCGCACCGCGTTCAGGATGCGTCCGAGCGGGGTGCCCGTGAAGGCATACATGAGCGCGGTGCAGATGAAGCAATACACGGCGATCAGGTAGTAGACCTGGATCTGCGGCCCGAAGGTGATGCCGAAGAAGGGCCTGCCGTAGACGCGGTCGGTGGTCACGCCACCCTCTCCGCCGAAGAAGCCGGGGAACATCAGTGCCATCGAGGCCACGAGTTCGCCGATGCCCAGCGTGATCATGGCGAAGGTGGTGCCAGACTTCTTGGTGGTGACGAAGCCCAGGAGGATCGCGAAGAACATGCCGGCCAAGCCGCCCACCACCGGGATCAGCACCAGCGGAATCGGCCAGCCGCCCTTGCCCGCCAGGTTCATCGCGTGGATGGCGATGAAGGAGCCGAGCCCGGTATAGACGGCATGCCCGAAGCTCAGCATGCCGCCCTGTCCGAGCAGGATGTTGTAGCTCAGGCAGATGATGATGAGATAGCCCATCTGCGAGAGCATCGTCAGCGCGAGGCTGGTCTTGAAGATCATCGGCGCGACGATCAGCACGATCGCGAACAGCGACCAGATGAAGTAGCGCCCGATGTTCCAGGGCTTGAAGCGGTAGTACTGCGTGGTCATGGTCAGTCTTCCCGCGTGCCGAGCAAGCCCTTGGGCCTGAAGATCAGAATCAGAACGAGGAACAGGTAGGGAAGGATCGGCGCCACCTGCGAGATCGTGAGATTGAGCAAGGGATAGCCGAAGGTGCTCTCGTTCACCGCAACGCCGATGGCACGCAGGCCGGAGGCCATGGACTGGTCCATCGCCACCGCGAAGGTCTGAATGATCCCGATCAACAACGACGCGAGAAAAGCGCCCGCAAGCGAGCCGAGGCCGCCCACGACGACCACGACGAAGATGATCGAGCCCACCGATGCCGCCATCGCCGGCTCGGTCACGTAGGTGTTGCCGCCGACCACACCCGCGAGCCCGGCAAGCGCGGCGCCGCCGCCGAACACCAGCATAAAGACACGCGGCACGTTGTGCCCGAGCGCTTCGACCATCTCGGGGTGCTTGAGGGCCGCCTGGATGACCAGCCCGATGCGGGTGCGCGTCAGCAGCAGCCACACCGACACCAGCATCAGCAGGGCGACCAGCATGATGAACGAGCGCGACTTGGGAAACTGGGTGCCGAACAGCGTGAAGAGTGGACCCTGCAGCTGCGTCGGAAGCCCGTAAGGCACCGTGGAGCGCCCCCAGACCAGTTGCACCACTTCGAGGATGAGGAAGGACAGACCGAAGGTCACCAGCAGTTCAGGCACATGCCCGAACTTGTGCACGCGCCGGAGGCTGTAGCGTTCGAAGGCCGCGCCCAGCGCGCCCACCAGCAGCGGCGCGATGAACAGTGCCGGCCAGAAGCCGATGATGCCGGAGAGCGTGTAGGCCACGTAGGCCCCGAGCATGTAGAAGCTGGTGTGCGCGAAATTGAGCACGCCCATCATGCTGAAGATCAGTGTCAGGCCAGAACTCAGCATGAACAACAGCAAGCCGTAGCTCACGCCGTTGAGCAGCGAGATGACGAAGAATTCGACGTTCATCGGTCCTCGAGGTCACGTAAGAAAAGAAAAAGGCCCGAGTTTTGAAGTCGGGCCTCGACCGGTCTGTTTTCCGCAGGGGAATCAGGGGCTCGGCCGCTTCATTTCGCACGAGGTGGGCGTGCTGGCGACGTAGGGCTCGTAGTACTTGACCGGCACGAAGGTGTAGCCCGTGCCTTCTGAGTCGATCGGGTACTTGCCGCCCGCCTTGTCCCACTTGGTGATGTAGAGACCCTGCTGCAACTGGTGGTCAGCCTTGCGCACCTCGACGTCCCCATTGAAGCTCTTGAACCTCAAACCTTCCAGCGCCGCAGCCACCTTGACCGGATCGGTCGACTTGGCCTTGACAAAGCCGTCGGTGAGCATCTGCAGCGTCGTGTAGGCCGCCGAGGTGTAGAGGTCTTCCTTGAACTTCTTGTTGAAGGCAACGGCCAGGCGCTCGATTTCGCCGCCCATGTTGTAGTGGCCGTACCCGACCTGATACACCTTGCCGGCCGAGGCGGCGCCCATGGCCGTCGGCGTGCCGCTCACGGTGCCGTAGTAGGTGTAGAACTTGACGTTGTTGAGGCCGGCGTCGTTGGCCGCCTTGATCAGCAGTGCCAGATCGGAACCCCAATTGCCCGTAATCACCGTATCTGCGCCCGAGGCCTTGATCTTGGCGACGTACGGCGCGAAGTCGCGCACTTGCGCCAGGGGGTGGAGGTCTTCGCCGACGATCTGCACGTCAGGACGCTTGCGGGCCAGGTTTTCCTTGGCGAACTTCGCGACCTGCACGCCGTGCGAGTAGTTCTGGTTCAGCAGGTAGACCTTCTTGACGTCCGGTTGGTCCTTCATGAAGGTTGTCAGCGCTTCCATCTTCATGGAGGTGTCGGCATCCATGCGGAAGTGCCAGTAGCTGCACTTGCTGTTGGTCAGGTCGGGATCGACTGCAGCGTAGTTGACGTACAGCATTTCCTTGCCCGGATTGCGGGCGTTGTTCTTTTCGAGCGCGTCGATGATCGCCAGCGCGGCGCCCGAGCCGTTGCCCTGCACGACGTAGCGCGCACCCTGGTCCTGGGCCGAGCGCAGCGCGCTGGTGGTTTCCTGCGGGCTGAGCTTGTTGTCGATGCCGATGATCTCGAACTTGACGCCGGCGGCGTTCTTCTTGTTGAACTCTTCGGCCAGGAACTGGAAGGTCTTGAGTTGGTTGGTTCCGACCGCGGCCATCAAGCCCGACAGCGGGTCGAGCCAGGCGATCTTCACGGTTTCACCCTTTTGAGCCAGAGCGCCTGTGGCGGTGGCTGCGAGGACGGCGGCGGTTGCAATTTTCAGAGCGAATTTCATTCCGTATCTCCTGGTCATACTGTCAGTGCGAGGCGAGGTTACAAGCCTTTGGAACCTCGCCCGTCAGGGATTGCCCGTAAGAAATCGGCCGCGAGGGCCGTTTCTATCACCCATGCGACAGAGCGCATCTGGATGGTGCTACCGGCCGGTAGGATTCTTCCGAAATCCAGCTCAGACGCCGGGCAGCTTGTAGTCACGCAGCAGCTCGCGCAGCCGGGTCTTCAGGATCTTGCCGGTCGCGCCGATCGGGATCGCCTCGACGAACACCACGTCGTCGGGAATCTGCCACTTGGCTGTCTTGCCTTGATAGAAGGCCAGCAGTTCGTCTCGCGAGACCTCGGCGCCCGGCTTTTTCACGATCGCGACGATCGGCCGCTCATCCCACTTGGGATGCGCGACGCCGATGCAGGCCGCCATCGCGACGCCCGGATGCGCCACCGCGATGTTCTCGATGTCGATCGAGCTGATCCACTCGCCGCCGGACTTGATCACGTCCTTGCTGCGGTCGGTGATCTGCAGGAAGCCGTCGACATCGATGGTCGCGACGTCACCGGTGGGGAACCAGCTGCGCCCCTGCGCATCCTGGATCAACGGGTCGCCACCCTCCCCCTTGAAGTATTCCTTGACCACCCACGGGCCCTTGACCAGCAGGTCGCCATACGCTTTGCCGTCCCAAGGCAAGTCCTTGCCGTCGCCGTCGACGATCTTCATGTCCACACCGAAAATCGCGCGCCCCTGCTTCATGCGGATTGCGGTCTGCTGCTCCGGCGACATGTCGAGGTGCTTGTTCTTCAGCGTGCAGAGCGTACCGAGCGGCGACATCTCGGTCATGCCCCAGGCATGCAGCACCTCCACCCCGTATTGCTGCTGGAAAGCGTTGATCATGGCCGGCGGACAGGCGGAGCCACCGATCACCGTCCGCTTGAGCGTCGAGAACTTGAGCCCGTTGGCCTGCAGGTGGCCCAACAGCATCTGCCACACGGTCGGCACGCCGGCCGCGAAAGTCACCTTCTCGGATTCGAGCAACTCATAAACCGACTTGCCGTCGAGCGCCGGGCCGGGAAACACCAGCTTGGCGCCGACCAACGCGGCCGAGTACGGAATGCCCCAGGCATTGACGTGGAACATCGGCACGACCGGCAGCACCGAGTCGCGGGCCGACAGCGTCATCACGTCCGGCAGCGCGGCGGCGTAGGCGTGCAGCAGCGTAGAGCGATGGCTGTAGAGCGCCGCCTTGGGATTGCCCGTGGTGCCGCTCGTGTAGCACATGCTCGATGCGGAGTTCTCGTCGAAGCTCGGCCACGGGTATTCCGTGGAGCGCTGGCCCATCCAGGCTTCGTAGCTCACCAGGTTGGGCACGCCGCTGTCGGCCGGCAGCTTGTCGGCATCGCACAGGGCGATCCATTTCCTGACAGTGGTGCACTTGGCGTGTACCGCTTGCACGAGCGGCAGGAAGGTCAGGTCGAAGCACAGGATCTGGTCTTCCGCATGGTTCGCGATCCAGGCGATCTGATCGGGATGGAGCCGCGGATTGATGGTGTGCAGGACGCGGCCGGATCCGCTCACACCGTAATAGAGCTCGAGGTGGCGATAGCCATTCCAGGCCAGGGTGGCGACGCGGTCGCTGAAGAGCAGTTGCTCGTCGTCCAGGGCGTTGGCAACCTGGCGCGACCGCGCGGCGATCTCCCGCCATGTCGAGCGGTGGATGTCGCCCTCGACCCGCCGCGACACGATCTCGGCGTCGCCGTGGTGACGTTCGACGAACTCGATCAGCGACGAGATCAGCAACGGTTGGTCCTGCATCAAACCCAGCATCTATTGGCTCCTGTGGAAATGGACTTCAAAAATTGAGGGCCAATGCGATGTGACCATCGGTTGCCCCGTGACGACCATGAGGTTCGCTTAGTTTCGGCTCGTCACACAATGTCAGAAACCCGGAGTGCTCGGTCCGAAAACGACAGTTGGCCCGTATGGGACGGGGTTGGCGCCCGTGCGGGACAATCCTCCCCCATGAGCATGCTTGCAGACGAAGCGGATGTCGTTGACCTTGGCCTGCGCTGGACCCCGGGGTTTTCAGCGCTGGGCCCTGGATTCTTCACCGAACTCGACCCCAGACCATTGCCCGAGCCCTATTGGGTCGGCCGCAGCGCGGCAGTCGCGCGCGAACTCGGCCTGGACGAATCCTGGCTGTATTCGGCCGAAGGGCTGGCGGCCTTCACGGGCAACGTGGCGATCGCTGGAGTGCGGCCGCTGGCGACCGTCTACAGCGGCCATCAATTCGGCGTCTGGGCCGGCCAGCTTGGCGATGGCCGGGCCATCCTGCTGGGCGAAACCGCCGGCGGGCTGGAAATTCAGCTCAAGGGCAGCGGCCTGACGCCGTACTCCCGCATGGGTGACGGACGGGCCGTGCTGCGGTCGAGCATCCGGGAGTTCCTGTGCAGCGAGGCGATGCATGCGCTGGGCATTCCGACCACGCGCGCGCTGTGCGTGACCGGCTCGGACGCCCGCGTGCGCCGCGAGGAACTCGAGACTGCCGCCGTCGTCACGCGCGTAGCGCCCAGCTTCGTTCGCTTCGGGCATTTCGAGCACTTCGCCGCCAACCAGCGCGACGACGAACTCCGCGCCCTGGCCGACTACGTCATCGACCGCTACTACCCTGCCTGCCGCGCGACATCACGCTTCAATGGCAACGCCTACGCCGCGCTGCTGGAGGCGGTGAGCGAACGCACGGGAGCGCTGCTCGCTCAATGGCAGGCGGTCGGTTTTTGCCATGGCGTGATGAACACCGACAACATGAGCATCCTCGGGCTCACCATCGACTACGGGCCCTTCCAGTTCCTCGACGGCTTCGATCCGCGCCATATCTGCAACCACAGCGACACGGCCGGCCGATATGCCTACAACCAGCAGCCCAATGTGGCGTACTGGAATCTCTTCTGCCTCGCACAGGCGCTGCTGCCGCTGATCGGCGATCAGGAAGTCGCGGTCGCGGCATTGGAGTCGTACAAGAGCGTCTTCCCCAGCGAATTCGAGGCTCGCATGCGCTCCAAGCTCGGGCTTGTCGACACTGTGGATTCCGATCGCGCACTGATCGAGGGCGTGCTCAAGCTGCTGGCACAGGAAAAGGTCGACTACACGATCTTCTGGCGTCGTCTGTCCGGGCACGTCGCAGGCGACAATCCGGACTCGGTACGCGATCTCTTCATCGACCGGACGAGCTGCGATACCTGGCTGCAATCGTTTTCAGAGCGCCGCGCGCAGACTCCCGCGGCGCAGTCGGCAGACCTGATGCTCAAGACCAATCCCAAATTCGTGCTGCGGAACCACTTGGGTCAGCAGGCGATCGAAGCGGCGCAGCAAAAGGACTTTGCCGGCGTCTCCACCTTGCTTGCGCTGCTCGAAACCCCATTTGAAGAGCACCCCGGCCACGACGCCTTCGCCGGATTCCCGCCCGACTGGGCCTCCACCATCGAGATCAGCTGCTCATCATGACTTCTCCCATCCAGAAGACCGACGCCGAATGGAATGCCATCCTCGCCGAGAAAGGTGCCGAGCGCGGCGCCTTCGAGGTTACGCGCCACGCTGCCACGGAGCGCCCTTTTACCGGCAAATACGAAGCCCACTGGGAAGACGGCACCTACCACTGCATCTGCTGCGGCGCCAAGCTGTTCGAGTCAGCGACCAAGTTCGACGCCGGCTGCGGATGGCCCAGCTTTTCGCAGGAAGCCGTGCCGGGCGCGATCCGAAACATCGTCGACCGTTCGCACGGCATGGTGCGCACCGAAAATGTGTGCGCGAATTGCGGCGCCCATCTGGGGCATGTGTTCCCTGACGGCCCGACCGAAACCGGCCTGCGCTACTGCATGAACTCGGCCTCGCTGGATTTTCAAAAGCGCGAGACGGACTGAACTCAAACATGAAACTGATCCTCGACTTCTTCCCGATCCTGCTGTTCTTTGGCGCTTTCAAGCTCTACGACATCTACACCGCAACCGGCGTGCTGATGGCAGGCACAGTCATCCAGATGGCCATCATCTGGTTCACCGAGCGCAAGTTGCTGCCAATGCAGAAGGCCACGCTGGTGTTGATCCTGCTATTCGGAACGCTCACACTCGTGCTGCACGACGATCGCTTCATCAAGTGGAAGCCGACCGTGCTCTACGGCGCGATGGCGCTGGCGCTGGCCGTGGCGCTGTGGGGATTCAGGAAGAACTTCCTCAAGATGCTGCTGGGCGCGCAACTGGAGTTGCCGACGCACATCTGGGGACGCCTCAACGTGGCGTGGATCGCGTATTGCCTCTTCATGGCCGTCATCAACGGTTATGTGGCGGCGTATTTCAGCACCGAGGCATGGGTCAACTTCAAGCTGTGGGGCTATGTGTTCCCTATCGTCTTCCTGGTCGCACAGGGCCTCTATATCTCTCCGTACCTCAAGTCTGACAAGCCCGCAGCATGAGCCTTCCGACCTCCAAGGATCTTGAGGTGCGTCTGCGCGATGCACTTCAGCCCACCGTGCTCGAAGTGATCGACGAAAGCGCCTCGCACGCCGGTCACGCTGGTGCAGGACCGGAGGGCTATGGCACGCATTTCAGGGTGCGCATCGCCTCCCCGCTGTTCGCCGGCAAGCCCCGCGTGGCGCGCCATCGGCTTGTGTATGATGCGCTGCAACTTTTCATCGCACAGGGCCTTCACGCGATTGCCATCGAGACGCTTTGAAGCGCTTTGATCTTTCCCCGCCTCCTCTGTGCGGCGAAAAACTCCCCCCTTTCAATACAAGCGCTTTCCAAAACAACTGCGCGTTTTCTCCTCCAGGACCGAGGCTCCCTCTATGAAGAAACACATCTTGCAGGCCGTCGCGGCCGCCGTACTCGTTGGCGCCCTGCCCGTCGCTGCCTTTGCGCAGAATGCGGCCATCGTCAACGGCAAGCCGGTGCCGAAGGCACGCATGGACGTGCTGGCGCAGCAACTCGCTGCGGCGGGTCGCCCGGTCACGCCGGAAATGCAGAGCCAGCTGCGCGAAGAAGTGATCGCGCGTGAAGTCTTCATGCAAGAGGCCCAGAAGCAAGGCCTGGACGCCACGGACGACTACAAGAACCAGCTCGAACTGGCCCGCCAGGCCATCCTGATCCGCCAGCTGTTCGAGAACTTCCGCAAGACCAACGCCGTCTCCGACGCCGACGTGCAGGCCGAATACGACAAGTTCGTCGCAGCCAACAGCGGCAAGGAATTCAAGGCCCGCCATATCCTGGTCGCCACAGAAGACGAAGCCAAGAAGATTCTGGCCGAACTCAAGAAGGGTGCGAAGTTCGAAGACATCGCCAAGAAGCAAAGCAAGGATCCGGGATCGGGTGCGAACGGCGGCGACCTGGATTGGGCGGCGCCTGCGAGCTTCGTCCCCGAGTTCTCGGAAGCGATGATCAAGCTCAAGAAGGGCGAGACGACTGCCGCGCCGGTCAAGTCGCAGTTCGGCTATCACATCATCCGCGTGGATGACATTCGCCAGGCGCAACTGCCGAAGGTCGAAGAGGTCAAGCCGCAGATCACGCAACAGCTGCAACAGCAGCGCCTGCAGAAGTATCAGGAAGACCTGCGCGCGAAGGCAAAGGTCGAGTAACTGGCACTCCCCCAGGTTGGCTCACTTCGTGTAGCCGCCACCCCCTCGCCGGGGGAAACACCAGCAGCCCGGCTAAGCCGGTTCAGCGGTGTTTCTCGAACAAGAAAAAGGCGGCCCTTGGGCCGCTTTTTCGTTGGGCGCTGGTGCTCAATCCACCCATTTTCTCGCGTTGCGCCAGATCCGCATCCAGGGGCTGAATTCGCTCTTGTCGCTTGATGTCCAGCTCATTTGAATGTTTCGGAACACGCGCTCGGGGTGAGGCATCAGCGCGGTGAAACGTCCATCGGCGGTGGTCACGGAGGTGAGGCCGCCTGCGCTGCCATTCGGATTGAACGGATAACGCTCGGTCGCCTGGCCGAGGTTGTCGACGAAGCGCATCGCGGCGATCGCTTTGGCCGGGTCGCCACGGTGCTTGAAGTTGGCATAGCCCTCGCCGTGCGCCACTGCGATCGGCAGGCGGCTGCCGGCCATGCCGGCGAAGAAGAGGCTGGGCGAATCGAGCACTTCGACCATCGACAGCCGGGCCTCGAAACGCTCGCTCTGATTGGTCGTGAAGCGCGGCCAGGCTTCGGCGCCGGGGATGATGTCGGCCAGTTCGGCGAACATCTGACAGCCATTGCAGACGCCGAGGCCGAAGGTGTCGGCCCGACCGAAGAAGCCCTTGAATTGATCCGCCAGCTTCGGGTTGAAAGTGATGCTGCGCGCCCAGCCGATGCCGGCGCCCAGCGTGTCGCCGTAGCTGAAGCCGCCGCAGGCGACCACGCCCTTGAAATCGGCCAGGTCTGCCCTGCCCGTCTGCAGGTCCGTCATGTGGACGTCGTAGGCCTCGAAGCCTGCTTCGGTGAAGGCGTAGGCCATTTCGACGTGCGAGTTGACGCCCTGCTCCCGCAGGATGGCGACCTTGGGCCTGGCGAGATTCAGGAAGGGCGCCGCAACGTTCTCGGCCACTCCGGCCGCCAGCACCACGTGCGCGCCAGGGTCTTGCGGATCTCCGGCCGCGGCGTGTTCGGCATCGGCACATTCGGGGTTGTCGCGCTCGCGGCAGATCTTCCAGCTGACCGAATCCCAGACCTGATGCAGGTCGCTGAGATTGGCGCTGAAGACGGACTTGGCGTCGCGCCACACCTCCACCTTGCCCTTGCCGGCGTCCATGGTCGAGCTGGCGGGGCGGGTCTTGCCGACGAAATGGCTGTGCGTGCTGAGGCCGTGGGCACGCAGTGTCTGCATGACCTCGTTGCGTTCGGCCGTCCGCACCTGGAGCAGCATGCCGAGCTCTTCGTTGAAGAGCGCCTTGAGCGTGAGTTCCTCGCGGCGGGCACTGACCTGGCCGGCCCAGTTCTTCGCATCTCCGTATTCGGCACGGCTGTCGCTGATACCGTCGCCCTCGGTGACCAGCAGGTCGACATTGAGCGCCACGCCGACGTGTCCGGCAAAGGCCATCTCGCACGCAGCTGCGAACAGGCCTCCGTCGCTGCGGTCGTGCATTGCGAGGATCTTGTCCTCGGCGCGCAGCGCATTGACCGCCGCGACCAGCTTGACCAGATCTTGCGGATCGTCCAGGTCGGGCACCGTATCGCCGCTCTGCGCGAGAGTCTGCGCCAGGATGCTGCCGGCCATGCGGTGCTGGCCTCGGCCGAGGTCGACGAGCACCAGCGTGGTATCGGGCTCGTTGGCGTCGAGCTGCGGCGTGAGCGTGCCGCGCACATCGGCCAGCGTGGCGAAGGCGCTCACGATCAGGCTGACCGGCGACGTGACCTTCTTCTGCTCGCCGCCATCCTGCCATTGCGTGCGCATCGACAGCGAGTCCTTGCCGACCGGGATCGAGATGCCGAGCGCCGGGCACAGTTCAAGGCCCACTGCCTTGACGGTCTCGTAGAGCGCGGCGTCCTCGCCCGGCTCGCCGCAAGCGGCCATCCAGTTGGCCGAGAGCTTGACCCTCGACAGCTCGATGGGCGCTGACAGCAGATTGGTGATGGCCTCGCCCACCGCCATGCGGCCAGAGGCAGGTGCATCGATGGCCGCGAGCGGGGTGCGCTCGCCCATGCTCATCGCCTCGCCCGCAAAGCCCTTGTAGTCGGCCAGCGTCACTGCGCAATCAGCCACGGGCACCTGCCAGGGGCCGACCATCTGGTCGCGATGGCTGAGCCCGCCCACGGTGCGGTCGCCGATCGTGATCAGGAAGCGCTTGGATGCGACGGTGGGATGCGACAGCACGTCGATCGCGGCCTTCTGCAGGTCGACGCCCGTGAGGTTCAGTGGCTTGAAGCGGCGCTCGACGGTCTTCACGTCGCGCAGCATCTTGGGCGGCTTGCCGAGCAGCACGTCCATCGGCATGTCGACTGGCTGCGCTTCGGCACCTTCGTCGGCCACGAGCAGTTGGCGAGCCTCTGTCGCGACGCCGACCACAGAGAACGGGCAGCGCTCGCGTTCGCAGAAGGCGCGGAACTGCTCGAGCGATTCCGGTGCGATGGCCAGCACGTAGCGCTCCTGGCTTTCGTTGCACCAGATTTCCTTCGGCGCCATGCCCGATTCCTCGAGCGGCACGGCGCGCAGGTCGAAGCGTGCGCCCCTCCCGGCGTCGTTGGTGAGCTCGGGGAAGGCATTGCTCAGGCCGCCGGCGCCCACGTCGTGAATCGCGAGGATGGGGTTGGCGTCGCCCTGCTGCCAGCAATGGTTGATGACTTCCTGCGCACGGCGCTCGATCTCCGGGTTGCCGCGTTGCACCGAATCGAAGTCCAGTTCGGCCGCATTGGCGCCCGTCGCCATCGAACTCGCCGCGCTGCCGCCCATGCCGATGCGCATGCCGGGCCCGCCCAGCTGGATCAGCAAGGCACCGGCCGGAAACTGGATCTTTTTGGTCTGCTTGGCGTCGATGCTGCCGAGCCCGCCCGCGATCATGATGGGCTTGTGATAGCCGCGCTGCACGATGTCGCCGTCGCTCTCGATGGCCTGCTCGTACTCGCGGAAATAGCCCAGAAGATTGGGCCGGCCGAACTCGTTGTTGAAAGCGGCGCCGCCCAGCGGCCCCTCGGTCATGATCTGCAGCGGGCTCGCGATGTGGCCCGGCTTGCCATAGCTGCCCTCTTCCGGCCAGAGCTTCGAGACGGTGAAGCCGGTCAGGCCCGCCTTCGGCTTCGAGCCGCGCCCGGTGGCGCCCTCGTCGCGGATCTCGCCGCCTGCGCCGGTCGATGCGCCCGGGAAAGGCGAGATGGCCGTCGGGTGGTTGTGCGTCTCGACCTTCATGAGCACGTGGCTCAGGGCGTTCTGCTTTTCGTAGCTGCCCGACTCCGAGGCGGCTACAAAGCGCTCGATCTGCGTGCCTTCCATCACCGAGGCGTTGTCGGCATAGGCGATGACCGTGTGCTGCGGGTTCTGGCGCTCGGTGTGCCGGATCATCGAGAACAGGCTCTGCGGCTGCGACTGACCGTCGATGATGAAGTCGGCGTTGAAGATCTTGTGGCGGCAGTGCTCGCTGTTGGCCTGCGCGAACATCATCAGCTCGACGTCGCTCGGATTGCGGCCGAGCCGGGTGAAGGCGTCGACCAGATAGTCGATCTCATCCTCCGCCAGTGCGAGTCCGAAGTTCTTGTTGGCCTCGACCAGCGCGGCGCGGCCACCACCCTGCACGTCGACCTGCGCCATCGGCTGGGCCGGCAACTCGGCGAAGAGATTGGCGGCCTGGTCCAGCTGGGCCAGGACCGATTCAGTCATTCGGTCATGCAGCAGATCGCCAACGGCGGCGAGCTTGTCGCCTTCCAGCGTGGCGGCCTTGCCCAGGGCCTTGTCGAGCAGCGGCGCCTTCAGGGTCAGGTGGTATTCGGTGACGCGCTCGACGCGGCGCAGCGCGAGTCCGCAGTTGTGCGCGATGTCGGTCGCCTTGGAGGCCCAGGGCGACACCGTGCCCAGCCGCGGGGTGACGACGATGGTCGGCCCGGACCTGGCCGGGGCGACGAAGGGCTCGCCATAACCCAGCAGCGCGGCGAAACGCTCGCGTCCGGCCGCGTCCAATGCCGTCTCGGTGACGACCAGATGCACGAAGCGGGCGCTCAGGCCCTCGATGCGCGGATCGACGGCCTGCAGCCGGGGCAGGAGCTGGCGGGCCCGGAACTCGCTGAGCGCGCTGCCGCCCTCGAAGAAAGTCACCACAGGGGGCGCGGAATGGGAAAGCGGATTCACGGGCAACGTCACAGTCGGATCGGCCGGGCGGCCGCGTTGAGAATGAAGAAATCGAGGCGGCGGCCGCTGACTGGGGCCATCCGCGCTAACCCTGAATTTTAACGGCTCCAATGGGATAATTCCCGGCATGAGCATTACCTACAAAGACGCCGAAGGCGTGGCCGGCATGCGCGTGGCCTGCCGCCTCGCCTCCGAAGTGCTGGACTACATCACTCCGCACATCAAGCCCGGCGTGACCACCAACGAAATCGACAAGCTCGCCCACGACTACATCACACAGGTCCAGGGCGCGATCCCGGCCCCCCTCAACTACATGGGCGCCAGCAGCGTGCCCTACCCCAAGTCGATCTGCACCTCGGTCAACCACGTGGTGTGCCACGGCATCCCGAACGACAAGCCGCTCAAGAAGGGCGACATCGTCAATTGCGACATCACCGTCATCAAGGACGGCTGGCACGGCGACACCAGCCGCATGTTCATCGTCGGCGACGCTTCCATCGCGGCCAAGCGCCTGTGCGCCTTCACCTACGAGGCAATGTGGCACGGCATCGTCAAGGTCAAACCGGGCGTGCGCCTGGGCGACATCGGCTTCGCGATCCAGCGTTTTGCCGAGAGCAACGGTTTCTCGGTGGTGCGCGAGTTCTGCGGCCACGGCATCGGCCGCGGCTTCCATGAAGAGCCGCAGGTGCTGCACTACGGCAAGCCCGGCACGCTCGAGGAACTCAAGCCCGGCATGACCTTCACCATCGAGCCGATGATCAACGCCGGCAAGCGCGACATCAAGGAAGACGCCAAGGGCGGTCAGTACGACGGCTGGACCATCGTCACACGCGACCATTCGCTGTCGGCGCAGTGGGAACACACGGTGCTGGTCACCGACACCGGCTACGAAGTCCTCACGCTGTCGGCAGGCAGCCCGCCGACCCCCGCGTTCGTCAGCGCCGCGGCTTGACGCAGCGCCGGCCTTTCAGGGCGCTCATGGTGGACATCCCATCGTTGCGTGACGCCTACCGGACGCACAAGCTGGCCCTGTTCGATCAGCTGCGCAGCGCGCGTGCGCCCGCGCGCAGCGTCCACACGGTGCTGCGCCAACTCGCCGCCCTGGCCGACGAGACCCTGAGCGCGCTGTGGTCGGACGCCGGATTCGGCAACCAGCTTGCGCTGGTCGCGGTCGGCGGTTTCGGACGGGGCGAACTCTTCCCCTACTCGGACGTCGACGTGCTGCTGCTGTTGCCCGAGGGACACGGGGCGGACATCGACCCTGCGCGGCTCGAAGCCTTCATCGGCCACTGCTGGGATGCGGGACTCGAGATCGGCTCCAGCGTCCGCACGGTCGCCGAATGCCTGGCCGAGGCCGCCAAGGACGTGACGGTACAGACCTCGCTGCTCGAATCGCGCCTGGTCGTCGGCGACAAGAAGCTCTACACCGCGTTTCGCAAGAACTTCCTTGCGGCCATGGACCCGCAGGCCTTCTTCACCGCCAAGTCGCAGGAGATGCGGCACCGGCACCAGAAGTTCGAGAACACGCCGTACGCACTCGAACCCAATTGCAAGGAATCTCCCGGCGGCCTGCGCGACCTGCAGACCATCCTGTGGATGACCAAGGCCGCTGGCTTCGGCAACCGATGGGACGACCTCGCCAAGAACGGCCTGGCCACCACCTTCGAGATCCAGCAGATCAAGCGCAACGAGGCGCTGCTGTGCCTGATCCGCGCGCGTCTGCACGTCACGGCCAACCGGCGCGAAGACCGTCTGGTGTTCGACCTGCAGACCGCCGTGGCCGCCACCTTCGGGTACGTCGGCGAATCGCAGCGCAAGGCGAGCGAGGCGCTGATGCGCCGCTACTACTGGGCGGCCAAGGCGGTCACGCAGCTCAACCAGATCCTGCTGCTCAACATCGCCGATCGGCTGCAGCCGCAGGCCGAGGAGCCGACGCCCATCAACGAGCGCTTCTTCGAAAAGGCCGGACTGATCGAGGTCGCGAGCGACGACCTCTACCTGAAGGATCCGCACGCGATCCTCGAAACCTTCCTGCTCTACCAGAAGACCATCGGCGTCAACGGCCTGTCGGCCCGGACGCTGCGCGCCCTCTACAACGCGCGCCATGTCATGGACAGCAAGTTCCGCAACGACCGCGTGAACCACATGACCTTCATGCGCATGCTGCTGGAGCCACGCGGCATCACGCATGCACTCCGGCTCATGAACCAGACATCGGTGCTCGGCCGCTACCTGCGCGTGTTCCGCAGCATCGTGGGGCAGATGCAGCATGACCTGTTCCATGTCTACACGGTCGACCAGCACATCCTGATGGTGGTGCGCAACGTGCGCCGCTTCTTCATTGCCGAGCATGCGCACGAGTACCCCTTCTGCTCGCAGCTCGCCGCCGGCTGGGACAAGCCTTGGATCCTGTACATCGCGGCGCTCTTCCATGACATCGCCAAAGGCCGCGGCGGCGACCATTCGACGCTGGGCGCACGCGACGTGCGGCGCTTTTGCCGGCAGCACGAGATTCCGCGCGAAGACGCCAAGCTCATCGAGTTCCTGGTCTTGGAGCACCTGGTGATGAGCCAGGTCGCGCAGAAGCAGGACTTGGGCGACCCGGAGGTGATCGGCGCCTTCGCCAAGCGGGTCGGCAACGAGCGCTACCTGACGGCCCTCTACCTGCTCACCATCGCCGACATCCGGGGCACCTCGCCGCGCGTGTGGAACGCGTGGAAGGGCAAGCTCCTCGAAGACCTCTACCGCTACACCCTGCGCGCCTTCGGCGGGCGCATGCCCGACCCCGGCGCGGAGACCGAGTCGCGCAAGCGCGAGGCCCTGGTCCAACTCGCGCTGCATGCCGAGCCGCTGGATGCGCACAAGGCGCTGTGGGAGACGCTCGACGTCGGCTACTTCATGCGTCACGACGCGTCGGAGATCGCCTGGCACGCCAAGCAGCTGTCTCGCCACGTGCCGCATCCGGGCGTGCCGATCGACCCCCAGACCCCGCCCATCGTGCGCGCCCGGCTTTCGCCGGTGGGCGAAGGGTTGCAGGTGGTGGTCTACACGCCCGACCAACCCGACCTGTTCGTGCGCATCTGTGGCTATTTCGACCAGTCGTCGTTCAGCATTCTGGATGCCAAGGTGCACACGGCGACCAACGGCTTCGCGCTCGATACCTTCCAGGTGGTTACCACCTTCATCCCCGAGCACTATCGCGACCTGATCAACATGGTCGAGGCCGGCCTGACCAAGACGCTGACCGAAGCGGGCCCCCTGCCCGCACCGAGCAAGGGCCGCGTATCCCGCCGGGTGCGCAGCTTCCCGATCAAGCCTCGCATCAGCCTGCTGCCCGACGAGAAGGCGCAGCGCTGGCTGCTCAACATCTCGGCGAGCGACCGGGCGGGCCTGCTGTATTCAGTGGCGCGCGTGCTGGCGCGCCACCATCTGAACCTGCAACTCGCCAAGATCACGACGCTCGGCGAGCGTGTCGAGGACACGTTCTTGATCAGCGGGCCCGAGCTGCAAGGGCAGCGGGCCCAACTGGCGATCGAGACGGAGTTGCTCGACGCGCTGGCAGCCTGAGGAGCAGGACTTGGACGCGACGCCGCTGCGCCTGAATCCCGGCGACGACCTGCGCCGCACGCTCGATGCAGCGCTGGCATTGCACGGCTGTGCAGCCGCATTCGTCGTTGCGGGCATTGGCAGCCTGAGCGCCGCACGCCTGCGCTTTGCCGGCGTCGAGACGCCGGAGGCGCTCGCGGGTGACCTGGAAATCCTCACACTCTCCGGCACCCTGTCTCCCGACGGATCGCACCTGCACATGAGCGTCGCCGACGCGCAAGGCCAGATATTCGGCGGCCATGTCGCGCCCGGCTGCGTGGTGCGAACGACCGCCGAAGTGCTGGTGGCGTGGCTGCCGGAATGGCGATTGACTCGAGAGTTTGATGCGGCCACCGGCTACGCCGAACTGACCATCCGCAAAGCCGAAGATCGCTAGTCGCGCCCTGCCGCCAGCCGCCGCTCCAGCCACACGCTGTAGCGCGACAACCCGAAACAAAGCACCCAGTAGACCAGCGCGATGAACAGGTAGCCCTCGAGGTAGAAGGGCCGCCACGTCGGGTCGCCACCGAGCGCGAGGCCCAGCGCGCCCGTCAGCTCGAACAGGCCCACCACCGTGACGAGCGAGGTGTCCTTCAGCGTGCCGACCACGTTGTTGGTCAGCGCCGGCACGACGAGGCGCAGCGCTTGCGGCAGCACGATGTCGCGCTGCACCGGCCAGCGGCCGAAGCCGAGCGCCATCGCGACCTCCGTCTGTCCGCGCGGCACCGCCTGCAGGCCGCCGCGGATGATCTCGGCCAGATAGGCCGCGACGAACAGCGAAAGTCCCGCGAGCACACGCAGCAGCACGTCGGGCTGCCATCCCGCGGGCCACAACAGCGGCAGGAGGAACGAGGCCATGAACAGGACCGAGATCAGCGGCACGCCGCGCACCAGCTCGATGTACGTCGCGCAAAGGGTGCGCACCACCGGCCATTGCGACCGCCGGCCCAGCGCCAGCAGCAGCGCCAGCGGAAAGGCAAGGGCAAGCCCGACCACCGCCAGCCCGATGGTCAGCGGCAAGCCGCCCCAGCGATTGGTGGGCACCGGCTCCAGGCCGAGGACGCCGCCACGCATCATCGCGACGAAGAACGCGAGCACCACGACCCACAACGGAAACAACCACCACCGCCAAGTACGCGGCCAGGCGCTGAGTATGGTGGTCAGCGACAGCACGGTGACGGCGATCGCCGGTCGCCACTGGTCCTCATAGGGATAGCGGCCGAACAGGATCGGCCGCCACTTTTCGGCGATCACACCCCAACAGGCGCCATGCTGCACCGCGCGGCAGGCTTCCGCGTCGGGACGGAACACGGCGTGCAACACCGCCCAGTCCACCGCGTGATAGCCGGCCCAGGCGAACAGGAGCATCAGCACGATCGTCGAAACCCCGCGAACTGGCGAGCCCCACAGCTCCTTGCGCCATGCGATGGCCGGGCGTGTCGCGCCGATCAACGCCATCCTCTCAGCGCGACGCGCGTGTTGTAGCGATTCATTCCGGCCGAGATGACAAGCGACAGCGCGAGATACACCACCATGATCACGGCAATGCATTCAAAGGCGCGACCCGTCGAGTTGAGCGAGGTGTTGGCGATCGATACCAGCTCCGGATAGCCCACCGCCACGGCCAGCGACGAGTTCTTCGTCAGGCTCAACAACTGATTGGTCAGCGCCGGCACGATCACGCGCAAGGCCTGCGGCATCACCACCAGCCGCAGTTGCTGCCACGACGACAGGCCGAGCGCCTGCGCCGCGAGCTTCTGGCCCTGCGACACGGAGGTGATCCCGGCACGCACGATCTCTGCAACGAAGGCCGCGGTGTAGAGCGCCAGCGCGATCACGACCGCGAGGTATTCCGGACTCAATGCCGCGCCGCCGCTCACGTTGAAGCTGCCGCGCTCGGGCCATTCGAAGTGGCTGGGCCACACGGCGCCCTCATCCGCGACCGGCCACGGCATCGAGAGCCCTCCCTTGCTGAGCCAGAAGCCCGGCAACAGTTCGAGCGGCTCCGTCGAATCAGGCAGCAGCTGCGTCAGCGCGAAGTACAGCATCAGCAATTGCACCAGCAGCGGAACATTGCGCACCGTCTCGACGTAGGCACCGCACAGGCCCCGCACGAGCACATGCGGAGCGAGACGGCCGATGCCGATCAGCGTCCCCAGCAGGACCGCAATGACGGCTGCGGGAACCGCCGCGCGAATGGTATTGATCAGTCCGGCAAGAAAGGCTCGCCAGAAGGGCTGGCCCGCGTGGAAGTCGAGCCAGCCTTCGGAGATCTCGAATCCGGCAGGCTGCAGGAGAAAGTCGAACCCGGATCGCACACCGCGCGCGCGCAGCACTTCGAGCGCATGGTGCACGAGCCAGAAAGCGCCGCCCGCCACCACCGCAATCAGCAACGCCTGTGCCGCCCAGGCCAGCCAGACGCCGCGGCGCCCATCGGGCGCCGGACCGATGTCCGAGCGGCCCGGCGCCGCGCTCATCGCACCGGCAATCCGTACATCAGCCCGCCCTTGTTCCACAGATTGTTCGTTCCGCGCGGCAGCTTGAGCACCGACTTCGGTCCGACATTGCGCTCGAAGATTTCACCGTAGTTGCCCACCGCCTTGATCGCGCGGTAGGACCAATCCTTGTCCAGGCCCAGCAGCTTGCCCAGGTCATCGCCGGTGCCGACCAGGCGCTGTTGCGCAGGGTCCTTGCTGCCTGCCTTGAGCTCGTCGATGTTGGCCTGGGTGACGCCGTACTCCTCGGCCTCGATCAGCGCATTGGGCACCCACTTGGCAATGGCGAACCATTCGTCGTCGCCACGGCGCACCAGCGGTGCGAGGGGCTCCTTCGAGATGAGTTCGGGAAGGATGACGTAGTCGTCCGGGTTGGGCGCCTCCTTGTTGCGCAGGCCCGCGAGCGCCGAGGTGTCCGTGGTGAAGGCCTGGCAACGGCCGGCGAAGAAGGCCTTGAACGAGGCTTCGAAGCTCTCGAACACGACCGTCTTGACCGGGATGTTCTGTGCCTTGAAATAGTCGGCGACATTTTTCTCGTTGGTGGTGCCCGACTGGGTGCAGATGGTGGCGTTCTTGAGTTGCTTGGCGCTCGTCACCTTGATCTTCTTCGGCACCAGGAAGCCTTGGCCGTCGTAGTAAGTGATGGTCGTGAAATGAAAGCCGAGCGATGCGTCGCGCGTCAGCGTCCAGGTGGTGTTGCGCGCCAGGATGTCGATCTCGCCGGCCTGCAGGGCCGAGAAGCGCTGCTGCGAGTTCAGCGGCACGAACTCCACCTTCTTGCCATCGCCCAGCACTGCTGCCGCGATGGCGCGGCAGGTGTCGACATCCAGCCCCGACCAGTTGCCCTGCGTGTCGGGCGCCGAGAAACCGGCCACGCCGTTGGTCACGCCGCACTTGACCGTGCCGCGTTGCTTGACCGCGTCGAGTGTCTTGCCCGCAAAGGCCGGTGCGGCCACGAAGGCCAGGGCGGCGGCGGCAGCGGCAAGTGCCGGACGGAAGCATTGATTCATTCGGGGATCCTCTTCTCTCTCTTCGAAATGGAAGCAGCGGGCAGTTTACGGGCGGCCGCCGGAGTCTGCCAAAGAACCTTCGGTCGGAAGCAAATTCGCCGGAACGCCCTCCTTATCGACCACAATCGCGCCTGATTTTTCAACTGAAAGGCTTTCTCATGATCCGTTCCGACGACACCGGCAAACTCGTTCTGCGCCTCGCCCTCGGCATCCTGATCCTGCTGCACGGCATCGCCAAGATCACAGGCGGGGTCGGCGGCATCGCAGGCATGCTCACTTCACATGGGCTGCCCGCTGCGCTGGCCTATCTGGTCTTTATCGGCGAAATCGTTGCACCGGTCCTGATGATCGTAGGCATCTACACGCGTCCGGCGGCGTGGATCACGGTCATCAACATGCTGGTCGCCATCTGGCTCGTGCACCTCAAGGACATCGGATCGCTCGGCAAGTCTGGCGGCTGGGCCCTGGAGTTGCAGGGATTGTTCCTGTTTGCCGCCTTGGCAGTCGCCCTCCTCGGCGCCGGTCGCTTTAGCGTCGGCGGCACCAGCGGCAAGTACAACTGAAGGGACTGGCGGCGGGGGGCGTCAGTCGTCCTCGCCCGCATCGAGTCCTGGAAACAGGACCTCGGTGTAGCCAAAGCGCGAGAAATCGCGCATCCGCATCGGGTAGAGCTTGCCCAGCAGGTGGTCCACCTCGTGTTGAACGACCCGGGCGTGGAACCCGCTCACGGTGCGGTCGATCGGGTCGCCAAACGGGTCGAAGCCCGTGTACCGGATGTTGGCAAAGCGCGGCACCACGCCGCGCAGGCCCGGCACCGACAGACACCCTTCCCAGCCCTCTTCTTCCTCGACGCCGATCGGTGTGATGATGGGGTTCACGAGCACCGTTCGCGGCACGACCGGCGCGTCCGGATAGCGCGGATTGACTGTGTCGGTCCCGAAGATCACGACCTGCTGGTCGACCCCTATCTGGGGCGCGGCCAGACCGGCGCCATTGACGACATGCATGGTCTCGAACATGTCGCGCACCAGCAGGTGCAGTTCGTCGGTATCGAAGGCAGCAACCGGCCGCGCAACGCGCAGCAGGCGGGGGTCGCCCATCTTGAGGATTTCACGAATGGCCATCGCGGGATTATCGCGGTGGCGCGGCTCCGAGGACCGGGGCGGCAGTCTGCCGCGCGCCGCTACCGCCTTCCGCCGCGGCCTCCGTAGTAGCCCCCGCCGCGCGCATAGTTACCGCCGTAGTAACCGCCCCGGCCGTAATAGCCCGGATGCCCGTAGTAGCCCGGATGCCCGTAGTAGCCCCCACGCCCGTAGTAGCCCCCGCGCCCGTAGTAGCCGTAGTAAGGCCGCCCATAGTAACCACCCCAATAGGCCGGGCGCCCCCAATAGCCGCCCCCCCAGTAGTTGCCCCAGCAGCAGCCCGCGCCGACATAGACCGAGGGCGACACGACCACCGGTCCCGGTTCGACGTAGTACGGATAGCCGCCGGCGGCGTAGTACGGGCCAGGGGCCACACAGCCGCCCAGAAAAGCGGCGGCACCGATGGCGATGCCGGCGGACAGAGAGCGAATTCGGACCATTCGAGCCTCCTGGGGTCATCCAGCCGTTCAACGGACCGCGAGCGCCGCTGTTGACAGGGCAAATCCCAAAGGCCCTACGGTAGACCCTTTTCGAGGATCTCGAGCATCTGCGCCTCGTCGATCACCGCCACGCCCAGGTCGCGCGCCTTGTCGAGCTTGCTGCCGGCCTCGGTGCCTGCCACCACGTAGTCGGTCTTCTTGCTCACGGAGCCGGCCACCTTCGCGCCGGCGGACTCCAGTTTGTCCTTGGCCTCGTCACGGCTCAGCGTAGGAAGCGAACCGGTGATCACGAAGGTCTTGCCCGCCAGCGGCTTCGGCGCGCGCGCGGCGGGCTCGCCCTCTTCCCAATGCACTCCGCAGGCCCGGAGCTGCTCGACGACTTCCCGGTTGTGCGCCTGGTCGAAGAAGGTGCGCAGGCTGGTCGCGACCACAGGCCCCACATCGTTGACTTCAAGAAGCTGCTCCTCGGTCGCGTCCATGATCGCGTCGAGCTTGCCGAAATGCTTGGCGAGATCCTTGGCGGTGCTCTCGCCGATGTGCCGGATGCCCAGGCCGAACAGGAAGCGCGGCAGCGTGGTCTTCTTCGAGGCCTCCAGCGCATCGATGATGTTTTTCGCCGACTTGTCCGCCATGCGGTCCAGGCCGGCCAGCGTGCTGAAGCCGAGTTTGTACAGGTCGGGCAGCGTGCGGATCAGACTGGTATCGACGAGTTGCTCGACCAGTTTGTCGCCGAGGCCCTCGATGTCGAGCGCGCGTCGCGCCGCGAAATGGAGGATGGCTTCCTTGCGCTGCGCGCCGCAGAACAGGCCGCCGGTGCAGCGGTAGTCGACTTCGCCCTCCTCGCGCAAGGCATCGGAGCCGCACACCGGGCACTGGCGAGGCATGGTGAAGGCCGCGCCGCGCTGGTCGTCGGGCCTGGCCGCACTTTCGGGCAGCACGCCGACCACTTCGGGAATGACGTCGCCCGCGCGCCGCACGATGACCGTGTCACCGACGCGCACATCCTTGCGCCGCGCCTCGTCCTCGTTGTGCAGCGTGGCATTGGTCACCGTGACGCCGCCCACGAACACCGGCGCCAGCTTGGCGACCGGCGTGAGCTTGCCGGTGCGGCCCACCTGCACCTCGATCGCCAGCACCTCCGTGAGCTGTTCTTGCGCCGGGTACTTGTGCGCCACGGCCCAGCGCGGCTCGCGCGAGACAAAGCCGAGTTGCCGCTGCAGCTCGAGGCTGTCCACCTTGTAGACCACGCCGTCGATGTCATAGGGCAGCGCATCGCGCTGGCGCCCTGTCGTCTCGTGGAATGCGATCAACTCGATCGCACCGCGGGCACGCGTGGTCTGTGTCGCAACCGGAAAGCCCCAGGCGTGGAACTGCTGGAGCCAGTCGAACTGCGTCGGGCAATCGGGGCCGCCCTGATCGGGCGGCGTGACTTCGCCGAGACCATAGGCGAAGAAGCTGAGCGGCCGGCTGGCCGCGATCGCAGGGTCCAATTGGCGAACCGCGCCGGCCGCTGCGTTGCGCGGGTTCACGAACACCTTCTCGTTCTTCTGGCCTGCCGCGATCTTCTCGCGCTGGCGCTCGTTGAGGGAATCGAAGTCGTCGCGCCGCATGTAGACCTCGCCGCGCACTTCCACCACCGGCGGAATCTCCGACGCCTTGCCCTGCAGGCGCAGCGGAATCTGCTGGACCGTGCGGATGTTCTGCGTGACCTCCTCGCCGATCTCGCCGTCCCCACGCGTCGCAGCCTGCACCAGAACGCCGTTCTCGTAGCGAAGGTTGAGGGCCAGCCCGTCGAATTTGAGCTCGCAGACGTATTCGACCTTGGGGGCGTCCTCGGCCAGGCCAAGCTCCTTGCGCACGCGCGCGTCGAAGGCGCTGGCGCCGGCGGGCGTGATGTCGGTCTCGGTACGGATCGACAGCATCGGCACCTTGTGGCGCACCTTGATGAATCCATCGAGCGGTTTGCCGCCCACGCGGTGTGTCGGCGAATCGGGCGTACGCAGGTCGGGGTATTCGGCCTCGATCGCCTGCAGGCGCTGGAAGAGCTTGTCGTACTCCGCGTCCGGCAATTCCGGCGCATCGAGCACGTAGTAGAGATGAGCGTGGCGATGCAGCTGGTCGCTCAATGCGGCAGCCTCGCGAGCCGCGTCTTCGTGCTTCGTCGTCATGGGAACCTCTAGCTGAAGAGTCGACGTGCCAGCGGAGAACCAGCGGAAAGATCGCGCGAATCCAGCGTGTCGTAAAGCTGTTCGAGGTCGCCGCCGATCGCATCCATGGTCTCGTCTCGCAAGGGCTGGCCATCGCTGTCGGTGACGACGCCATCCATCTCGCGCGCGAGCGTGGCGGCGGCTTCGCGCATGCGCTCGAAGGGCCGCTCGCTGCGGTCCACCTGCGGCACGTCGAGGCTCAGCGTCAGTTCGCGGATGGCGGATTGCGCCGGGTCGTCGGCCAACGCGGCCTGCGTGTCGAAAGACAGGCCCAGGATCGGTGGCAGTCCCACTTCGCCCGCTGGAAGCACCATGCGCCCCGGAATGATGCCGGCCACGAACCCCAGCCGCGCGGCGTTCTGCTGAACGTAGCCCGGGCTCCACGCGGCATGCCGCGCACGCAGCACGAAACCCAGCTGCGCATCGTGCGAACTCGCGAACTGGTCGAGTTCGCGGGCCCGCCCCACTTCGTCGAGCATTTCCGGAAATTCCGGCGCTCCGTTAACTGCATCGGCAAAGGCCTGCGCCTTGACGACGAATTCGGAGTATTCGATCTCGTTGAGCGCGCCCGTGCGATTGGCCAACTGCACGCCCACCTGGAAGGCACCGTAGCGCTGGCCGGGCACCGCCGGCTCCCATTCGCCCGTGTGTTCGTTGAGGCCTTCGACCGCGACCGGCTTGCTGCCGGCGCGGCGCGTGGCGGGCATGGCGGCGATCGCGGCATCACCCGAGGCAAGCCCGTCGAGCGACACCGGTGCGATCACGTCGATCAACGGATCGAGGCCGCCGCGGCGGTCTGCCGCGGGCACTGCCAGCGCTGTCGGCGCAGGCAGGTCGGGGTCGAACAGCGGCTCGTGCCGCTCGTTGCCGGGCACCTGGTGCGGGTCGACGTGGAGCACTGGCTCATGGTCGCCCTTTTGCTGCGGGATTTCGGAGTCGGGCGGCTCGCTGTCCTTGGCATCCGGCTGACGCGGTGCATTGCGATGCGAGGTCCAGGCGTTGTAGCCGACCACGGTGGCAAGGACAAGTCCGCCAAGAATGGCGAGGGCGACGGTGAGGCTGCTCATGGATCGCGTCGACTCAGGCTGCTTCGACCATCGAGACGGCCGATTCCATGTCCACGGCGACGATGCGCGACACGCCCTGCTCTTGCATGGTCACGCCAATGAGTTGTTCGGCCATTTCCATCGCGATCTTGTTGTGGCTGATGAAGAGAAACTGGGTTTCGCGGCTCATGGCCGTCACGAGCTTCGCGTAGCGCTCGGTATTGGCGTCGTCCAGCGGCGCATCCACTTCGTCCAGCAAACAGAACGGCGCGGGGTTGAGCTGGAAGATCGCGAACACCAGCGCGATGGCGGTCAGCGCCTTCTCGCCGCCCGACAGCAGATGGATGGTCTGGTTCTTTTTGCCCGGAGGCTGCGCCATCACCTGCACGCCGGAGTCGAGGATTTCGTCGCCGGTCATCATGAGCTTGGCGTTACCGCCACCGAACAGCTCGGGGAACATGCGGCTGAAGTGCTCGTTGACGATCTTGAAGGTGCCGCCGAGCAGATCGCGCGTCTCGGCGTCGATCTTGCGGATCGCATCTTCCAGAGTGCCAATGGCTTCGTTCAGGTCGGCCGACTGCGAGTCGAGGAAGGTCTTGCGCTCGCGCGCCACGTTCAGTTCGTCGAGCGCCGCGAGGTTGACGGCGCCGAGCGATGCCACTTCGCGGTTCAGGCGATCGATCTCGCTTTGCAGGCCGGTGAGCCGCACCTTGTCGGTTTCGATCGACAGCGCAACCGCTTCGAGATCGGCCTCTGCATCGGTCAGCAATTGCTGGTACTGCTCGAAGCCCAGGCGCGCCGCCTGCTCCTTGAGTTGGAACTCGGTGATGCGCTGACGCAGCGGGTCGAGTTCGCGTTCGAGCTGGAGGCGGCGCTCGTCGCTGGCGCGCAGCTTGAGCGTAAGGTCGTCGTACTGGCTGCGGGAGGCGCCGAGCGCGGATTCGCGTTCGAGCTTGAGCGACAGAGCATCCTGCAGACCGGCCTGCGCCGCCGCGTCGGACAGGCGACCGAGTTCGGCGCGGGCGCGTTCGTCTTCCTCGTTCAGCGAGACGGTCTGCTGCGTGGCCGTTTCGATGGCGCGGCTGAGTTCGCCGCGGCGCGCTTCGAGCGTGCGCTGCGAGAAAGTCGCTTCCTGTGCCTGGCGCTCCAGGCTGCGATGCTGCTCGCGGCTCGCGGCCAGAGCGCGGCCTGCCTCGATCACGCGCTCGTCCAGCTGCGCGTGGCGCTCCTGGCTGTCGGCGAGCTGCATGTCCAGCTCTTCGAAACGCGACTCGGCGGCGATGCGCCGTTCCTGCAGTTCCTCGAGTTGTGCGTTGACCTCGCCGAGGTCATTCGACAACTGCTCGCTGCGCGCCCGCGTCTGCTCGGCCAGTTGGGACAGGCGCAGTGTCTCGACCTGAAGCTCGTGCGCGCGCGACTGCGTGTCGGCGGCTTCGCGGCGCGCCGTGACGAGGCGCTGTGTGGCGTCACCGTAGGCCGCCTCGGCGCGCGCGAGCGCGGTACGCGACTCATCGGCGATGAGCGTCTGGGCGCGCAACTGGCGCTCCAGGTTCTCCATCTCCTGCTGGCGGGCCAGCAGACCGGCCTGCTCGGAGTCCTGGGCATAGAAGCTCACGCTGTGCGCAGTGACCGCATGCCCGCTCTTGACGTACATCACCTCGCCGGGCTGAAGCTTCTCACGCTGCGCGAGTGCATCCTCCAGCGTCTCCGCCGTGAAGCAGCCATGCAGCCATTCGCCCAGCAAGGCCTGCTGGCCGGCATCGCTGAGACGCAGCAGTTCCGACAGACGCGGCATCGTGGCCGCGCCCGGCGGCACGCCAGCCACTGGCGGAGTGTAGAAGGCCAGCTTGGCCGGCGGCGCGTCACCACCAAACGCGCGGACCATGTCGAGGCGGCTGACTTCGAGCGCGCCCAGTCGCTCGCGCAATGCGGCTTCGAGGGCGTTTTCCCAGCCCTGCTCGATGTGGATGCGGCTCCAGAGGCCTTGCAGGCTTTCGAGTCCATGCTTGGCAAGCCAGGGCGCGAGCTTGCCGTCGGTCTTGACCTTTTCCTGGAGTGCCTTGAGTGCTTCGAGCCGTGCCGAGAGCTCCGCATGGCGGGCGCCCTCGGTATTGACGGCCTGCTGGCGCGTGCGGCGATCGTCATCGAGTTGCGGCACCGCTTCCTGCAAGTCCTGCAATCGCGCGTCGGCTTCGGCGGACGCCTCCTGCGCTGCGGCGAGTTGCTCCTGGAGATCTCGCAAGCGCGCTTCGTCGGGCGCGGCCAGCGCGTTCTGGTCGCTGCGCAGACGCTCTGCGCGCTGATTGAGCTGACGGCTTTGCTCTTCGATGTTGCGCTGGTCGGCCGCGAGCACCTGGATCTGCTGCTGCACCTGAGCGACCGTCGTGCGCTGGGCGTTGGCCTCATCTTGCGCGCGCTGTTGCGCGTCCTCCAGCTCGGGCATGCGCGCGTCGTGCTCTTCGAGCTGGGCGGCCAGCAATTCGGCCTGCTCTTCGGCGTTCACGCCCTGGCCGGCCAGGGTCTCTATCTCGGCCTCGGCATCCTCGCGGCGGGCGCTCCACTGCGCGATCTGTTCGCGCAATTGCACGAGGCGCTGTTCGACACGCTGGCGACCTTCGACCACGAAGCGGATCTCGCCTTCGAGTCGGCCGACCTCCGCGCTGGCCTCGTACAGCTTGCCCTGCGCCTGGTTGACCTGGTCGCCGGCCGCGTAGTGCGCCTGCCGGACGGTTTCGAGTTCGGCCTCGATATGGCGCAGGTCGGCCGTGCGCGATTCGAGGTCGTTGATGGCCTTCTCGGCGTCCGCCTTGATGCGGCTCTGGTCGGATTCGCTTTCGGTGCGCTTCAGGAACCACAGCTGGTGCTGCTTGCGCGTGGCATCGCCGGTCAGCGAGTTGTAGCGCGCGGCGACCTCGGCCTGCTTTTCCAGCCTTTCGAGGTTGCTGTTGAGTTCGCGCAGGATGTCTTCGACGCGCGTGAGGTTCTCGCGCGTGTCGCCGAGGCGGTTCTCGGTTTCGCGGCGGCGCTCCTTGTATTTCGAGACGCCGGCAGCCTCTTCGAGGAAGAGCCGCAGTTCCTCGGGCTTGGATTCGATGATCCGGCTGATCGTGCCCTGGCCGATGATCGCGTAGGCGCGGGGGCCGAGGCCGGTGCCGAGGAACACGTCCTGCACGTCGCGCCGGCGCACCGGCTGGTTGTTGATGTAGTAGCTGGAGTTGCCGTCGCGGGTCAGCACGCGCTTGACCGCGATTTCCGCGAACTGGGCCCACTGGCCGCCAGCGCGATGGTCGGCATTGTCGAACACCAGTTCCACACTCGAACGGCTCGCCTGCTTGCGCGTGGTCGTGCCGTTGAAGATGACGTCCTGCATCGACTCGCCGCGCAACTCGGAGGCGCGCGATTCGCCGAGCACCCAGCGCACGGCGTCCATGATGTTCGACTTGCCGCAACCGTTGGGGCCAACCACACCCACGAGTTGGCCCGGCAACAGGAAATTGGTGGGTTCGGCGAACGACTTGAAGCCGGAAAGCTTGATGGAATTAAGACGCACGGCGGGTCAGCCCTAAGGCAAGGTGTTGATTTGTAAGGAGATTTCGCTGGCCTGGACCCGGAAGATCGGCCGCCACCTGAGGCGAGGATGATAACGTGCGAGCCATGAGCGAGACCCCCGTTTTCCCTGCCTTCCGACGCCGTGGCCTGCTGCTTGCCGCGGCCGTCGCGGCGATGGGCGGGGCCGGATGCGCATCCACCGAACGCGCCGAACCCTACGCCAACAACGAATGGCTGCAGACGGGCAGCAATCGCATCGCCACCTCGCGCTGCGCGACAACCTCCAGTCCGTCCGCCGGGTACAGGTGTCGCTGTACCGGCGCAATCCGCGCGAATGGCGAAAGTGGGCCGCCAGTTCGGACGACGCCGTCCAACGAACCTGGGATTCGATCTCGCAGGAAACCGCCCTGCCCCAACTGCGAGGCGCGACGGGCATCGACGCCATCCGGCTGGCCTTCGAGACGACCGTACCGAAGGCCTATGAGGGTGACCGCGTCGCGGCACTGGTGGTGGGCTGGGCGTCCCTGCTCAAGCAGGCCAATGGCAACACCTGGGACCAGACCATGCTCGATGGGGTGAACGCCGAGAACAGCTTTCGTGCCGCACGCAATGTGGAAATCTCTCTCTGGCTCATCGGCTCCAAGACCGGTCCCGACGGACAGCCCCTGCTGCTGGCGACCGAGATCAGCGAACGCGGGCGCAACCTGGTGGTGGATCGAGAGTTGTCCAAGGTGGTCGCACGACTTGACCTGCTCGCCGCACAGGCAGACGAAAAATACCGCCGCGCCGCGCTCGACTTCAGCCAGAACTGGTTTCTGGGTAGTCTCGGGCCGTTCTTCTCGATGGTGCCCAAGAACTGATGCCGACGATGCCAGCCCAAGCCCTTTCGCGTGCACTGCGTATCGCGCTGATGGCGCTTTGCGTCATGGCGAGCGGTTGCGGGCTCCTCCAGGCCGACCAGCAAATGAGGCGGCTGGGCGACGCGATGTACTTCACCGGAATCGTCGAGACCGAGAAAGAGGCTCGCGGCCCCATCGTGGTCGTGCTGTACCGGCTCGGTGCCAAGCCGGAACCCGTCTTCCTCGACGTGATTCCGAGAAGCCGGGGTGTCTATCACCTCGCAGGCCCGCCAGCGCAGTACGGGATCCTCGCCTTCGAGGACGTCGATCGCGACATGGTCTACGCAGCCGGCGAGCCCGCGGTGCTCTACGAAGGCACCGCGCTGGGCATTGAGGCGGTCGACGATCCGCCCACCTCGGCGAAGGGCCTTGGCCGCATCCGGATTCCAGCCACAGCAACCGCCAAAACCCTGCCCCCCGTCTTCGACGAGGCCTATGCCGCACTCGTGCGTCGGCGCAACGAGGGATTCGGCGCACAGGCCACCATCGACGAAGGCCGATTCGCACCGAACCGGGTGCGCGAAGGCCTGTTCCAGCCCCTGCGATTCATCGAGGAAGGCCGCGCCGGCCTCTTCATGCTCGAACCCTACGACCCGAAGCGGATTCCAGTGATCTTCGTGCACGGGGTCGGCGGATCGCCCCGCAACTGGGAATACGTCATCGACAAGCTGGATCGAACGCGCTTCCAGCCGTGGGTCTTCTTCTATCCGTCGGGCTTTTCCATCGGCCTTTCAGCCTTGTTCCTGAACAACGCCGTCGACGAACTTCACTACCGATATGGCTTCCCCACCAGCATCGTCGTCGCGCACAGCATGGGAGGGCTGGTGGCCCGTGGGGCGTTGAACATCATCGTGCGCGAAGGCCGCACGCCGCCGGTGCATCACGTGGTGACGATCTCCACGCCGTGGTTGGGCCATTCGGCCGCACGGTGGGCGGACATCGGGCCGACGCGCGTTCCCGGCTCATGGCTCGACATGGCCCCGAACTCGCCATACCTGAGCGAACTGATGGTCAATCCACGGCCTGCCGACATCCGGTACACGCTGTTCTTCGGCTTCGGCGGCCCTTCGCGCTTCGTCGCCGGCAACAACGACGGCTCCGTATCGCTGGACAGCGTGCTGGCGCCCGACATTCAGGCCCGCGCGAACTACGTCTTCGGCTTCGACGAGGGTCACGTCTCGATTCTTCGGTCGAGCGAGATGATCGACAAACTCATGCAGCGCATGCGCGATGAGGCGAACCGGCTCCCGGCCACCCACTGAAGCCTAGAACCACACCGCGTCGGGATGGCGCCTGCGCCATGACACGACGCTGGCATTGGATTCGATGTGCTCGGCCAGTCGCGCCCGGTGAGCAGGCGTGAGCGGCAGTTCCTTCGACAGGACGGGCCATGTCCTCATGGCCTGATCGACGCAGTTCGCGACAACCTCGGAAAGCCGCTTTTCAGGGATGTCCCACGCGTTGGCAAGTTGGCGCAGCGTTGCAGGCGTCAACAGGGTCCGGTCCTTCTGGCCGGGGAAGAACTGCAGGCCGTGCCCCGAACCCTTGAAGTACACGCCATAGGCAACGATGTCGTAGGCCTTCGACAGTTCGGGCCAGATCTGGCCCGGCGGGTAGATCAGGCTGAAGTTCTTCAGGTGCGCGTCGTAATTGCCGAGCAGCTCCGAGACCTTGATGCGCCTCAGCAGTTCGGCCACGTCGGCCTCCCCCTTGGCCGAGCGACGCTTGAGCAGCAGGCCGATGGCTGCGTAGGTGCCCGAATACTTGTACTCGGACGGCGTGCCCGTGACCTGCGCGAAATCCTCCATGTGCAGGCGCCGGGTCTCGGTGTCGACGTCGCGATCGAAACGGGACACCAGCAGGAAGTTGCGTTCGTCTTTCTGGAGTGCATAGGGCAACTGGTCCGCGATGGCCGACAGCGGTTGCAGAGAGGCCTCGCAGGTGTTCACGCCGGCTGCCGCAGCCAGCTTCAGTGAGCTGTATTCGACCTCGGGCAGCCGGTCGTATTCGGCCGTCGGCAGCTTGCCGATGAAATGCTTTTCGTCCGATTGCCTGGAGCGCATCACATAGCGCCCCGGCCCGCCGTGCACCAGCGCCATCTTGGGTTGCACGCCCGAGATCGAGGTCTGTTGCGGCGTCGGCACCTGCCCCGAACTCATTTCGTAGCTGTCGCGGCTCTGGCCGATCAGGCGCCCGAGTGCGCTCTCCTCCAGCGTCTCCGCGTCCGCCCAGACATCGCCGGGAAGATCGCCTCCGCAGGCGGCCAGGAGGCCGAGCTCGTCATTCGGTTCCAGACCGATGTCTCCGACGAGTTGCTTGCGCAGCGGCCCCTCGGGAAGCAGATTCTGGAAGAAGGGCGGCAGGCCGAACTTGCCGTCGCCGCGGTTCACGTCAAGGGCCGGGTCCAGCAATTGCGCGACGGTGGCGGCCTCGGCCTCGGCGATCGCCTGCGCCATTCTTTCGCTGCTGCCCGCAATGGCCGGCGCAACCACGTAAAGCTGCGACAGGACGGGACGCTTCGGGTTCTTCGCGTACTCGTCGTCGAACCTGAAGTACACCCGCCCATCGTCCAGCCCGAACAGAGAGCCGACATCCGTCCTGCCCCGCCGGATGCGCAGCGACCGTACGACGCTCATCGGATCGGCCTGGCCTGCGGGCTTCTCCGAGACCTTGGCATCAGGCTGTCGACCTCCTCCTGCAGGCCCGTGAATCTGGTGTCGATGTCGCCGCGGGTCAAGGCTGCGACCGCCTGGGGCACGAATTGCATTTCCAGCTCGAGCGTCCTGAGCAGCGCCAGCAAGGTGTTCAGTTCGACATTGCCGCGCCCGGCCTCCAGCGCGCCGAGGGTGTTTCGGGAAACGCCGGCTTTCAGCGCCAGTTCGGACGCCGTCATGGCCCGCTCCTTGCGCGCCTGTCGCAAGAAGCGGCCGATTTCGGCGAGATTGGTCATGCCCATTACATTGTGCAAGTATTAATTATGTAAATCATGTTGCGCAGATAGAGGGATCAAGTCAAGACTGTTTGCGTATCACGATGCCCACATTCGAATTTCGCATATTTTAATGGGCAAAGTGCGCAACGAGCGCTGTCTCGATAACTCGGCCCCTAGAATGATTCGCACATTCCAACCCATTCACCCAGGAACCTCATGAGCTCCATCAATTTCATCGGCGGCGAAAAGGGCGGTGTCGGCAAGTCGGTCACGGCACGGGTTCTGGCGCAGTATTTCATCGATCACAGCCGGCCCTTCGTCGGCTTCGACACCGATCGCTCGCACAGTTCCTTCACCCGCTTCTATGAAGGCTTCGCCTCGCCGGTGGTGGTGGACAGCTTCGAGGGCCTCGACACGGTCGTGAACGGTTTCGAAACCAATCCGCAGCAAAGCGTGATCGTCGACCTGGCAGCGCAGACGCTGGCGCCGCTGTCGCGCTGGATCAAGGAGTCCGACCTGTTCGACGTGTTCGCCGAACTTGGCGTGGCGGTCAACTTCTGGCACGTGCTCGACGACGGCAAGGATTCGAGCGACCTGCTGGGCGTGCTGATCGACACCTTCGGCGATCGACCGAACTACATCGTCGTGCAGAACTACGGCCGAGGAAGCGACTTCGGTCTGCTGCTCGGATCGCAGTCGCTCAGCAAGGCGACGGCGAACGGCGCTCGCGTGATTGCCCTGCCCCGGCTGCACGACGCCAGCATGCGCAAGATCGATGCGCGCAACACGAGTTTCTGGAAGGCGGTCAACGACCGCGAAGGACCGCACGCGCTGGGACTGCTGGAACGCCAGCGCGTGAAGACCTGGCTCGCAACCGCCTACGCGGCCTTCGACACGCTTCCGCTCTGACGACGGAACAGCAGAGCCAGCAACAACACCGCGAACACGGTGAAGGCTATGAAGGACCAGTTCGCGATCGACAGCCCGAGGAAGGTCCAGTCGATCTGAGAGCAATCGCCGGCGCCGCGGAAAATCATCGGCAGGGCGCGCTGCAGCGGGAAAGTCTCGATCATTCCGTAGATGTCGCGTCCGCAGGACACGACTTCCGGCGGGTGCCATTGCAGCCAACTCTGGCGCGCGGCGGTGTAGGCGCCGCCGACGGCCATGATGAGCCCCAGCAGCGATCCGGTCACCTGCAGTCCCCTGCGATTGCTGGCAGCCGCGAGGCCCGCGAAGATCGCGACCAACACCAACGCGTAACGCTGCACGATGCACATCGGGCACGGCTCGAGGCCGACAACATGCTGCAAGTACATCCCGAAGGCGAGCATCGCCACGCAGGCAGCGAATATCAGAGCGAACGCGCGCCGAGGCGCACCAAAATACCAATCGATCAAGGCGAAACCCATTCTTCAACGAACACCCGGGCCTTGCGCGGCGTGGCGACGACGGTGTCGCCTTCCTTCAGGCCCAGGTCCCGGAACTGTTGCGCAGGGAGTTGCGCTTCGATGATGGTTCCGGAGCCCGGATTATCTGGATTCGATTCGACCGGTTCGAGTTCCAGCCGCGCGATGGGGCCGACGACGATGGCGCGGCTCAAGGTCGCGACGATGCCGGTCGCGCCCGCCGTGTAGCGTTCGATGTGCAGGTCGTGCGGACGCACATAGGCCAGCGCCTTGCCATCTCCAAACGCGCTCTCCTGCGTCTCGATGCGGATGCCCTCGACGTGCACTTCGCCCTCGTGGGCGCGGCCGTGGAACAGGTTCACGTCGCCGAGGAAGCCGTAGACGAAGGGGCTCGCGGGATGGTCCCACACGTCCTGCGGAGATCCGACCTGTTCGACCTTGCCGCTGTTCATCAGCACCACGCGGTCGGCGACTTCGAGCGCCTCTTCCTGGTCGTGCGTGACAAAGATGCTGGTCACGTGCAGTTCGTCATGCAGGCGACGCAGCCAGCGGCGCAGTTCCTTGCGCACCTTGGCGTCGAGAGCGCCGAAAGGCTCGTCGAGCAGCAGCACTTTCGGCTCCACCGCCAGCGCACGCGCCAACGCGATGCGCTGACGCTGGCCACCGGACAACTGCGACGGATAGCGGTCGGCCAGCCAGTCGAGTTGGACCAGCTTGAGCAGGTCGTGAACCTTGGACTTGATCTGCGCCTCGCTCGGCCGCGCGCTGCGTGGCTTGACGCGCAGGCCGAAAGCCACGTTCTCGAACACGGTCATGTGGCGGAACAGCGCGTAGTGCTGGAAGACGAAGCCCACCTGGCGTTCGCGCACATGCACGTCGGTAGTGTCCTCGCCCGAGAACAGGATGCTGCCGGTGTCGGCAGTCTCCAGCCCCGCGATGATGCGCAGCAGCGTGGTCTTGCCGCAGCCCGAGGGGCCGAGCAGCGCGACCAACTCACCCGACGAGACGTCGAGGCTCACATCGCGCAGCGCGTGGAAGTCGCCGAACTGCTTGCTGACGTTGCGGATTTCGATACTCATGATTTCTCTCTTTCAGGTCGCGACGGCCGTCGGTCGTTCGGGCGGCAGGTCGGCGATGGCCTTCATCTCGCGCTCGTGGCGCCATTCGACGAAGGACTTGATGACGAGCGTGACCAGCGCCAGGATCGCGAGCAGCGAGGCCACCGCGAAGGCGGCGACGGACTGGTATTCGTTGTAAAGCACTTCCACATGCAGCGGCATGGTGTTGGTCTGCCCGCGGATATGGCCCGACACGACCGACACCGCACCGAACTCGCCCATGGCGCGCGCGTTGCAGAGGATCACGCCGTAGATCAGCCCCCACTTGATGTTGGGCAGCGTCACGCGCCAGAAGGTCTGCCATCCGGTCGCGCCCAGCACGATCGCTGCCTGCTCCTCCTCGGTGCCTTGCGCCTGCATCAGCGGAATCAGCTCTCGCGCGATGAAGGGAAAGGTCACGAACACGGTCGCGAGCACGATGCCTGGCACGGCGAAGATGATCTTGATGTCATGCGCCGCGAGCCACGGCCCGAACCAGCCCTGCGCGCCGAACACCAGCACGTAGATCAAGCCCGCCACCACCGGCGACACCGCGAAGGGCAAATCCACCAAGGTCGTGAGAAAGGCCTTGCCGCGGAATTCGAACTTCGCGATCGCCCAGGCGGCCGCGATGCCGAAGACGAGGTTCATGGGCACCGCGATCGCTGCCGTCAGCAGGGTCAGGCGGATGGCGCTCCACGCATCGGGTTCCTTCAACGCATCGACGTAGGCGCCGAAGCCCTTGCGCAACGCCTCGGCTGCGACGGCAGCCAGCGGCAGCACCAGGAACAGGAACATGAAGGCCATCGCGATGCCGATCAGCGTCCAGCGCACCCATGCCGACTCTGTCGTCCCCGCCTTTTCTCGGCGAATGGTCCTGGCGTTCGCGCTCATGTCGAGGCTCCCGAGCGACGGCGCTGCCATGCCTGCAGCCCGTTGATAACCAGCAGCAGGACGAAGGAGATCACCAGCATCACCAGCGCCACGGCCGTCGCACCCGCGTAGTCGTACTGTTCGAGCTTGCCGATGATGATCAGCGGCGTGATCTCCGAGATCATCGGCATGTTGCCGGCAATGAAGATCACCGAACCGTACTCGCCGATCGCACGTGCGAAAGCCATCGCGAAGCCGGTCAGCAACGCCGGCATGATCGACGGCAGGATCACCTTCATGAAGGTCTGAAGGCGCGTCGCGCCGAGGCTTGTCGCGGCTTCCTCGAGTTCTTTCTCGGTATCTTCAAGCACCGGCTGCACCGTGCGCACCACGAAGGGCAGGCCGATGAAGATCAGCGCAATCACTACGCCCGCCGGCGTGAAGGCTAGCTTGATGCCCAGCGGTTCGAGGAACTGACCCACCCAGCCGTTGCCGGCGAGCAGTGCGGTCAGCGAGATGCCGGCCACCGCGGTGGGCAGTGCGAACGGCAGGTCCACCAGCGCATCGACGATGCGCTTGCCCGGAAACTTGTAGCGCACCAGCACCCACGCGACGAGCAGGCCGAACACGAGGTTGACCAGCGCAGCGAACAGCGAGGCACCGAAGGTCAGCCGATAGGACGCCATGACGCGCGGCGCAGTTACTGCCACCCAGAAGTGCTCCCAGCTCATCGTGAAGGTCTTGAAGACCAGCGCCGACAAGGGGATCAGGACGATCAGGCTGAGGTACAGCAGCGAGTAGCCGAGCGTCAGGTGAAAGCCCGGAAGCACGCGCCGGGACACACCTTTGGTCCCCGCGCGCGCAAGCGGCGCCGCCGAGGACGGCAGCGCCGTGGAAATGGCACCGCTCATTTACTTCGCGCCAGGCGTGTAGAGCTTGTCGAACTGGCCGCCGTCGTTGAAGTGCACCTTCTGCGCTTCGCTCAGGCTGCCGAACAGTTCCTGCACCGTGAAGAGCTGCACCGGCTTGAAGGTCGAAGCGAACTTCTTGAGCACGGCTTCCGAACGCGGGCGCAGCGCGTGCTTGGCGGCAATCTCCTGCGCTTCATCGGAGTAGAGGTAGTCGAGGTAGGCCTTGGCGAGGTCGCCGGTGCCCTTCTTGGCGACCGTGCGATCGACCACCGCGACCGGGTTTTCGGCCAGGATGCTGATCGACGGGTACACGGCATCGACCTTGCCCGCGCCGAACTCGCGATCGATGGAGACCACTTCGGATTCGAAGGTGATCAGCACGTCGCCGATGTTGCGCTGCAAGAAGGCCGTCGTCGCATCGCGGCCACCCCGAGCGAGGATCGGCACGTTCTTGAACAGCTTGCCGACGAACTCCGCCGCCTGCGCGTCGGTGCCGCCCTTCTTCTTCACGTAACCCCAGGCCGCGAGGTAGGCGTAGCGCCCGTTTCCACCCGTCTTCGGGTTGACGATAACGACCTGCACGCCGGGCTTGATCAGGTCGTCCCAGTCCTTGATGCTCTTCGGGTTGCCGTTGCGCGTCAGGAACAGCATGGTCGAGGTGGTGGGCGCGGCGTTGTACGGAAACCGCTTGGCCCAATCCTTGGCAACGACGCCGGCATTGGCGAGGAATTCGATGTCGGTGGTGGTGTTCATCGTCACCACGTCGGCTTCCAGGCCGTCCGCCACGGCGCGCGCCTGGGCGCTGGAGCCGGCGTGCGACTGGTCGATCTTGACGTCCTTGCCCGTGGTCTTCTTGTAGTGGGCCACGAAAGCGGCGTTGTAGTCCTTGTAGAACTCGCGTGCCACGTCGTAGGAGACGTTGAGGAGGCTGGTCTGGGCCGAAGCGGCGCTGCTGGCAGCGAGCACCAAAGCGCCGAGGATCGTCTTGATTCTGGAAGTCATAGAGTTGCCAAAGGTTCGAAATTGCGACGGCCGTCCAGGAGTGTGGTCGGCTCGTCCGTCAAGGATTGGAGCAGTGCCAGGCCCAGAGGCCAGTCGCCATGCCCGGAATCGATGTTGATGTGGCCGGCATTCTGCATCCGAACGAATTCGCTTCCCCAGGCGCGGGCATACGCGCCGGCCAGGCGCACGGGGCAATAGGGGTCGTTGCTGCTCGCCACGACGATGCTCCGGTACGGCAGCTTCGCATAGGGCACGGGTGCGAAATCGGTCAGGACGGCACGGCGTTCAGGGTCGGCCGGCGCCACCAGCAGTGCGCCACTGATGCGCGCCGCAGCGGCTTCGGACAGGTGCGTGGTCGCGATGCAACCCAGACTGTGGGCGGCGATCACCACAGGGCCTGGGCTTTCGAGCACCAGCTTTTCGAGCGAGGCGACCCACGCCGCGCGAACCGGTGTGATCCAGTCGTCCTGCTCCACGCGCACCGCGCCCTGCATCCGCTCGGCCCACAGGCTTTGCCAATGACCCGGACCGGAGTCGCGCCAGCCCGGCACGATGACGATGGTCGGTCGTGTCACGCGGGAAGGATGAAGTTGGGGGCGATGTCGCCGAATCGCAGGGTCGCCATGGTCGCTCTTGGATAGGAGGGGGACCGGCGATTCTCCAAAGCATTGCTTCAATGACAAACGAATATCTACTTGTTTGAATATGGTGTTTTTCGCATAAGGACTCAGCCGGCAAGGTCGTGAGGCTCATCGCTGTCCAGGTTTTCCACCAGAAAGTCGATCAGACGCCGCACCGCCGGTACCAGCGCGCGGCGGGCCGGAAACATGACGTGGGTGATGCCCGGTGCGGGCCCCCAGCCCGGCAGCACCTCCACCAGCACTCCGGATTTGAGTTCGCTGCGGCACATGTAGTCGGGGAGCACCGAAGCGCCAGTCCCCTGAACGACCGCGAACTTGAGCGTCAGCAGGTCGTCGGCGATATATCGCGGCGTGTGGGTATGCACGATCACCTTGCCCGCCGGGCCTTCCAGCCGCCAGTTGGCCCGGCCGTCGCCCGTGGACATCGCCACTGTGTCGATCTTGTGCAGGTCCGCCGGTACCAGCACCGGCCCCTGGCGCTGCAGCTGTTCGGGATTGCCGACCAGGATTCCCCGGCTGATGCCAAAGGTCTTTGCAACCAGTGTGGCGCTGTCCTCGATCTCGGGCCGCACGCGCAGCGCGAGATCCACGCCCTCCTCGACCGGATCGACCGGCCGGTTCAGTACGCGCATCTCGACGCGCACTGCCGGATAGCGCGCCATGAACCGTGGCATGAGCGGGCCGACACTGCTTTGCGCCAACGTCACGGGGCAACTCAGGCGCACCGTGCCGCTCGGTTCGGTCTGCACCTGCGCGACCGCTTCGGCCGCCGCCTGCGCCGCATCGCGCATCGCGGCGCAATGCCGCAAGTAAATCTCGCCGGCGGGTGTCAGAGACAAGCGCCGGGTGCTGCGCTGCATCAGTTGCACCCCGAGTTCGGCCTCCAGTTCGGCCACGCGCCGCGAGAGTCGTGATTTCGGGATACCCAAGGCCCGACTGGCCGCGGCAAAGCCGCCTCGCTCAGCCACCTCGGCGAAAAACACCATGTCGTTCAGGTCTTGCATCGCCTCATTGTCCTATTCATGGAACGAATTAGGCCATTTTTGCCGACTTATCAAAGAATCGCTACAAAAATAGAATTCTTCCCACGCCGACCGATTAGTGCCGGCACTTTTCAAGAAAGTTGATCATGAAACTGCTGCACGTCGATTCCAGCGTCCTGGGAACCAACTCCGTTTCCCGCCAGCTCACCGCCGAAGTGGTGGCCGAATGGCGCAAAAGCCACCCCAACACGACCGTCGAATACCTCGACCTCGCGGTGGACACCCCCAATCACTTCAATGCCGACGCCCTCGGCATCAAGGTCGGCGTGCAAGCCGAGCCGACCGAAGCCCAGCGTCGCGAAAACGAAGTCTCCGAACGCCTGGTGAGCCAGTTCCTGGCCGCGGACGTGATCGTTGTCGGCGCCCCGCTCTACAACTTCACGGTGCCGACCCAGCTCAAGGCCTGGATCGACCGTCTCGCACAAGCCGGCCGCACCTTCACGTACACCGACAAGGGCCCGGTCGGCCTGGCTACCGGCAAGACCCTGATCGTCGCGTCGACCCGCGGCGGCATCTACTCGACCAGCGAAGGCGGTCAGGCGATGGAACACCAGGAGAGCTACTTGAAGGTGGTCTTCGGCTTCTTCGGCGTGACCGACGTGCGCTTCGTGCGCGCCGAAGGCGTGGCGATGGGCGATGCGCCTAAGGCCGCTGCGATTGGCTCGGCCCGTGCCGACATTGCCGCAGCCATTGGCCAGGCAGCGAACCAGGATCAAGCCATCCTGGCAGCCTGACCCTCCAGGTGAGCCTTTGCCGATTCCGGCGAGGGCTCACCCCTTGTGACTCTTGACCCAGGCCACGTATTTGTCCACCCAACCCTGCAGGAACTGCTTGCTGCCTTCGGCGACATGCCCCTTGTCGTCGAACAGCCCTTCCTTGTTCTGAAGGAAGACCTCCGGCTGGCCCAGCGTCGGCACATCGAGGTAGGCCAGGATGGTGCGCAGATGCTGCTGCGCTACCGCGGTGCCCACGGCGCCAACCGAAATCCCCACCACGCCCGCCGGCTTGCCGGCCCATGCGCTCTGGCCGTAAGGCCGCGATGCATTGTCGAGCGCGTTCTTGAGCACGCCCGGAATCGAGCGGTTGTACTCGGGCGTGACGAACAGCAGGCCATCGGCGGCCGCGATCTCCGTCTTGAGACGCTTGACCGGCGGCGCCTGGTTGCCGTCCTGGTCCTGGTCATAGAGCGGCAGGTCGTCGATGCGCACATGCTCGAAAGTGAAATCCTTGGGAGCGAGATGCGCAATCGCGAGTGCGAGCTTGCGATTGAACGAATCCTTGCGCAGGCTGCCGATGACGACAGCAATCTTGGTCTGGCTCATGGAAACTCCTTGGAAGCGGGGTTGGAGAGGCTAGCAAAGCTCGATCATGTCGTCCGACGCAGTGGCGCGTTCTGCAGGCTGGCCTGGGACACGCTCGCGCCCGGCGGCACGTCGTCGGTGATCCACACGTTGCCGCCAATCGTCGCGCCCTTGCCCAGCGTGACGCGGCCGAGGATGGTCGCGCCGGCATAGATCACCACGTCGTCCTGCACCACAGGATGGCGGGCCTGGCCCTTCTGCAGATTGCCTTCGACGTCGGTGGGAAAACGCTTCGCGCCCAGCGTCACGGCCTGGTAGATGCGCACGCGCTTGCCGATCACCGCGGTCTCGCCGATCACGACGCCCGTGCCGTGATCGATGAAGAACCCGGCATCGATCTGTGCCCCCGGATGGATGTCGATGCCGGTCTGACTGTGCGCCAGTTCGGCCGTGATGCGTGCCAGCAGCGGCATCCCGAGCCCGTAGAGCCGATGTGCCAGGCGATGGTGAATCATCGCGAGGATGCCGGGATAGCACAGCAGCACTTCATCGACGCTGCGTGCCGCCGGGTCTCCCTGGAAAGCCGCGAGCACATCGCCATCGAGGAGGCGCCGGATGCCCGGCAGCGCGGCCGCGAATTCACGCACCGCGGCAGTGGCCTGCGCATCGATCTCCTCGGCAGCGCGCGGCTGATGGCGCGCCGTGTAGCGAAGTTCGAGGGAGGCTTGCACCCATAGGGACTGCAGTGCCGAATCCAGCGTATAGCCGACGAAAAAATCCTCGCTTTCGTGCCGCAGGTCAGGCGGGCCGAGGCGCATCGGAAAGAGCGCGCCCTTCAGCGACTCCACGATGCCTGCCAGCGCGTCGCGCGAGGGAAATTCGCGGCTGCCGGGCTCGCGCGAGCGCTTCTGCGAATCGCGCCATTCGTCGCGTGCGGCGTGCAGCGCGGTGACGATGTCGCTGACGTCGAATTGAGACATGCGATGTCCTCCGGTGAGTGGGGGTTCGACCGCGCAGCATCGCACAAAACCCTCTACGACCGGGTCGGACGGCAGGTTTCCCTACCGTGCACAGTCTTACCAGCTCGCGAGCACCGAGCCCTTGAACTCGTTCTGGATGAAGTTGCGCACTTCGTCCGAGTGATAGGCCTTCACCAGCTTGGCGACCCAGGGCTTGCCCTTGTCCGCATCACGCACGACCAGGATGTTCACGTAGGGGCTCTTCGCGCCTTCCTTCGCGATCGCGTCCTTGCCCGGGTTGAGGCCAGCCGAGAGCGCGTAGTTCGTGTTGATGCCCGCGGCATCCAGGTCGTCCAGCGAGCGCGGCAACTGGGCAGCATCGACTTCGACGAACTTGATCTTCTTCGGGTTCTCGATCACGTCGAGTGGCGTGGCCTTGAGGCCGGCCTCTGGCTTGAGCTTGATCAGGCCCTGGTCCTGGAACACCAGCAACACACGGCCGCCATTGGTCGGGTCGTTGGGGATGCCGACGCGCGCGCCCTCCTTCAGGTCCTTCAGGTTCTTGACCTTCTTCGAGTAGATGCCGATCGGGAAGTTGACCGTGTAGGCCACGTCCACGAGCTTGTAGTTGCGGTCCTTGACCTGCTGGTCGAGGTACGGCTTGTGCTGGTAGCTGTTGGCATCGAGATCGCCCGCGGCCAGGGCGGCGTTCGGCTGCACGTAGTCGCTGAACTCGACGACCTGGATCTTGAGGCCGTCCTTCTCGGCGACCTTCTTGACCTGCTCGAAGATCTGAGCGTGCGGGCCGCCGGTGACGCCGATCTTGATCGGCTTGTCCTGCGCGAAGGCCGGCACGGCCGCAAAGCCCGACGCGATCGCCAGTGCGACGACCGACTGGAGAAGCTTGCGTTTGGATTGACTCATGAAACGTGTTCCTTGTGGGAGAGAGAAAAAGACCTGTAGGTCTGTGGAGAAAAACTACTTGTGGCTGAGCCTGCGCACCAGCCAGTCGCCACCGCTCTGCAGCGCCTGCACGAAGAAGATCAGCACGATCACCACGGCCAGCATCACCTCGGGCAGGAAGCGCTGGTAACCGTAGCGGATGCCGAGGTCGCCCAGGCCGCCGCCGCCGATCGCACCCGCCATCGCCGAATAGCCGGTGAGACTCACGAAGGAGATCGTCACGCCGGCCACGATGCCGGGCAAGGCTTCGGGCAGCAGCACCTTCCAGACGATCTGGCGTGTGGTCGCGCCCATGGCCTGCGCGGCTTCGACCAAGCCGCGATCGACTTCGCGCAGCGAGGTCTCGACCAGCCGCGCCACGAAAGGCGCTGCCGCGATGCTCAGGGGCACCACCGCTGCGGCCGTGCCGATCGATGAGCCCGTCAACAGGCGCGTGAGCGGAATGATCGCCACCAGCAGGATGATGAAAGGCGTGGAGCGCACCGCGTTGACGATGGCGCCGACGATGCGATTGGCTGGCCGATTCTCCAGCACGCCGCCCGCATCCGTGAGATGCAGGTACACGCCGAGCGGCACACCCACTGCCGCGCCGATCAGGCCCGAGATGCCGACCATCACGGTGGTTTCCCACAGCGAGGTCGCGAAGAGTTCCAGCATGGGGCCGGTGAAGACGTCAAACATGCGCCACCTCCTGCACCACCACGCCGGCGCCGCGCAGATACGCGACGGCCGCTGCCACCGATTCACCCGCGCCGCGTGCGAGCACGGCCAGAGAGCCGAAAGGCCGCCCCTGGATTTCGTCGACCTGACCATGCACGATCGACAGGTCGACGCCGAAACGGCGGATCACCTGCGACAGCAGCGGCTGGTCGGCCGCATCGTCGCCCGCGAAAGCCAGGCGCAACAGCTGCGGCGCCTCGCTGCCGCCGCCGTCGAGCATCAAGGTGCGGATCCGCGCCAGCACGCTTTCAGGAAGAGCCTGCGGTGCGATGTCGTCGAGCAGGCTGCGCGTGGTTTCATGTTGGGGGCGCGTGAAGACATCGAGCACGGCGCCCTGCTCCACGATGCGGCCATGGTCGATCACGGCGACCTGCTGCGCGAGCTGCTTGATGACCTGCATCTCGTGCGTGATGAGCACGATGGTCAGGCCGAACTCGCGGTTGATCTGCTGCAGCAGCGCGAGAATCGAACGCGTGGTCTCGGGGTCGAGCGCCGAGGTGGCCTCATCCGACAACAGCACCTTCGGCCGGTTCGCCAGCGCACGCGCGATACCCACGCGCTGCTTCTGGCCGCCGCTGATCTGCGCAGGGTAACGGTCGCGCAAGCCGGTGAGGCCCACCAGTTCCAGCAAGGGCTCGACGCGGGCCTGGATGTCCGACGGGCGCAGGCCTGCGAGTTCGAGCGGCAAGGCCACGTTGTCGTAGACGGTGCGCGAAGCCAGCAGATTGAAGTGCTGGAAGATCATGCCGATGCCCTGGCGCGCGGTACGCAGCTCGGCGTCGTCCAGCGCGGTGAGCTCACGCCCATCGACGCGGACACTCCCGCGCACGGGCCGGTTGAGAAGATTGATGGTGCGCACCAGCGAGCTCTTGCCCGCCCCGCTGCGCCCGATCACGCCGAACACTTCGCCCGGCGCCACCTTGAGATCGATGCCCTTGAGGGCTTCGACCGGCCCGCTCGGGCCGTCGTAAATCTGGTGAATATCTGAGAGTTGGATCATCCCCATTTTAAAGCTTGGCGATCGACACCTCGGTCGACTTCACCAATGCAACCACGTCGGACCCGGGCTTGAGCTGCAGCTCGTCGACCGAGCGCGTGGTGATGACCGAGGTCACGATGCCCCATGCGGTCTCGACGTCGACTTCGGAGACGACGTCGCCGCGGATGATTTCGCGCACCTTGCCCTTGAACTGGTTGCGGACGTTGATGGCTTGGATGGACATGGAAAACTCCTTGGTTGAAAAAGAACGGTCAGTAATCGGTGGCTCTCACACCGCCCAGCGAAGGACGTGTGCCGGCCCATCGGCCCAGCGAGTGTCGTTCGCGGGTTCCGGGTTCTCAGGCTTCTGCAACACGCGGTCGAGGATGCGCTTCTCGATGGCCGCGAAAGCCGGATCTCCCTGCGAGCGCGGCCGTGCCAGCGAGATGGTTTCGTCCAATGCGATGCGGCCGTCTTCGATCAGGATCACGCGGTCGGCCAGCGCCACGGCCTCCTGCACGTCGTGCGTGACCAGCAGCGCGGTGAAGCGATGGCGCTGCCAGAGCCTCTCGATCAGCCGGTGCATCTCGATCCGCGTGAGCGCGTCGAGCGCGCCGAGCGGCTCGTCGAGCAGCAGCAATCTCGGGTGATGCACCAGCGCCCGTGCCAGCGACACGCGCTGCCGCTGTCCGCCCGACAGTCGCGCCGGCCATTCGCCCGATCGCTCCGCGAGTCCGACCTGCGCCAGCACTTCCTCGCCACGCGGGCGACTCTCCGAGGGCAGGCCCAGCGTCACGTTGTCGAGCACGCGTCGCCACGGCAGCAGGCGCGCCTCCTGAAACATGATCCGCGTGTCGTCATGCAGACCGTCGATGGCCTTGCCGTCGGTGTAAAGCGTGCCGTCGGAAGCCTCTTCGAGACCTGCGATCAGCCGCAGCAAGGTGCTCTTGCCGCAACCGCTGCGACCCACGATGGCGATGAACTGACCAGGCTCGATCGAGAGCTGCGTGTTGCGCAGCACCTCGCGTTCGCCGTAGGACTTGGACAGGCCGCGAATATCGAGGCGGACACCGCCCGGTCCCTCTTCGTTGCTTTGCTGGAGGATGGCGCTCATGGTCTTCAGGCTCCCGGGGTGAACAGCGCTACGTCGAGCGCATCGATTTTTCTGGGCAGCAGCTTCTCGGCGAAGAAGGCGTCGGCAATGCGTTGCTGCTCGCCGAGTCCGCCAGCCACGACCGGGCGCACTTCATAGCTGCGACGCGCATTGGCTTGCTCGACCGTCGCGGCATCCAGTCCCCACACGGGCGCGAGCAGCGCGGCGGCATCCTTGGGCTTCTGCTTGACCCACGCGCCCGCCTTTTGCAGCTCGCCGTAGAGCACGCGCAGCACATCCGGCCGGGACTGCGCGAAAGGCGTGCCCGCCAGGTAGTAGCGCTGGTACGACGCGATGCCCGTTCCGTCCGCCAGCACACGCACGCTGGATTGGCGCTGCGCCGCGGAGAGGAATGGATCCCACACCACCCACGCGTCGATCGCACCGCGCTCGAAGGCGGCTCGGCCATCGGCCGGGGTGAGGTAGGCGGGCTCGATGTCCTTGAAGGTGAGGCCCGCCTTGTCGAGTGCGGCGATCAACAGGTAGTGCACGCCGGCGGCCTTGGCGAAGCCGACCTTGCGGCCCTTGAGATCCGCGACCGAGCGGAGGGGCGAATCAGCGCGAACCACGATGGCTTGCGCCGATGGCGAAGGCGCCTCTTGCGCAACGAAGGTCAGCTTGGCACCGGCGGCCTGGGCAAACACCGGCACGGTGTCGGCCACGTCGGCACTGAAGTCGAGGTTGTCGAGATTGAGCGCCTCCAGCAGCGGCAATCCGCTGGTGAACTCGTGCCAACCGATCTTCACGCCCAGCGGCGCCAGTTGACGTTCGAGCGTGCCCTGCGTCTTCAGCACCACGATCAGCGTCGAGGACTTCTGGTAGCCGATGCGCACGGTCGACGGCGCGTTGTTCTGCGCGAAGGCCAAGCAGCCTGCGACCGATGCCAGCGCGCCCAGCGCACCGCGACGGGTGAGGGAGAGTGTGTGAGTCATCTTTGTTGCTCCGTCACTTCGAGACTTGATAGCCTGGATGCCAACGCAGCCACCAGCGCTCCAGTCCCCGCGCAAACAGATCGGCCAGCTTGCCGAGCAACGCGTAGAGCAGGATGCCGACCAGCACGATGTCGGTCTGCAGGAACTCGCGCGCATTCATCGTGAGGTAGCCGATGCCGGATTGCGCGGAGATGGTCTCAGCCACGATCAGGATCACCCACATCAGCCCCAGCGAGAAGCGCAGGCCGACGAGGATCGACGACATCGCGCCCGGAAGAATCACTTCCTTGTACAGCTGCCAGCGCGAGAGCCCATAGGTGCGGCCCATCTCGATGAGTTGCGGATCGACGTTGCGGATGCCGTGGAAGGTGTTGAGGTAGATCGGAAAGAACACCGACACCGAGATCAGGAACAGCTTGGCCGATTCGTCGATGCCGAACCACAGGATCACGAGCGGGATCAGCGCCAGCGCCGGGATGTTGCGAACCATCTGGATGCTGGAGTCGAGCAGCGTCTCGAAGAACTTGACCGAGCCCGTCAGCAGGCCCAGCGCGAGCCCGAGACCGCCGCCGATCGCGAGTCCGGCCAGCGCGCGCCCTGCGCTCACCTTCACGTGCGTCCACAGTTCGCCCGACGCGGCGAGCGTCCATGCAGCCTTTACCACGTCGATAGGCGCCGGCAGCACACGGGTCGAGAGCCAGCCCTGTGACGAGGCGATCTGCCACACCACGATCAGGCCTACCGGGACCAGCCAGGGCACGAGGCGCTTGGCGACACCGATGCCGAAGGCCTTGACGGCGTTCAGCGAAGGTGCGGCGGATGGCAGGGTCTGCACTTCTTCAGTCATTGAAAATCCTTTGAATCGCATTCGCGATCAGCTTTGCGAGAGAAGGCGCGATGGCGCATCCAGGTTGGCGACGACCTCGCCGAACGGGCCCGTGAGCGCTTCACCCGGCAGACCTGCCCCCTGCCTTCGCGGCAACAGTGGGAACACCAGTTCGGCAAAGCGATACGCCTCCTCCAGATGCGGATAGCCCGAGAAGATGAAGTTGTCGATGCCCAGCGCCGCGTACTCCTCGATGCGTGCTGCGACTGTCTTCGGATCGCCCACCAGCGCCGTGCCTGCGCCGCCGCGCACCAGGCCCACGCCGGCCCACAGGTTCGGACTGATTTCCAGGTCCGCACGCGTCCGCTTGGCGCCACCCGCATGCAGCGCGGCCATGCGGCGCTGGCCTTCGGAGTCCATGCGTGCGAAGGCGGCTTGCGCGCGAATCACCGTCTCGTCGTCCACGCGGCTGATCAGCGATTCGGCGGCGCGCCACGCTTCGTCCTCGGTCTCGCGCACGATGACGTGCAGCCGGATGCCGAACTTCACGGTGCGACCCCGGCGAGCGGCGCGCTCGCGCACGTCGGCAACCTTCTTCGCCACTTCGGCCGGCGGCTCGCCCCAGGTGAGGTAGGCATCGACCTGCTCGGCTGCCAATTCATGCGCAGCAGCGGACGATCCACCGAACCACACCGGCGGATACGGTTTCTGCGTCGGCGGAAACAGAAGCTTCGCGCCCTTCACGCTCAAGTGCTTGCCTTCATAGTCGAAGCTCTGTCCGTCATGGCTGCGCGCGATGATCTCGCGCCAGATGCGGATGAACTCGGCCGACTGCTCATAGCGCGCGGCATGGTCGAGGTAGACGCCATCGCCTTCGAGCTCGGCCTGGTCGCCACCGGTCACGAGGTTCACCAGCACTCTTCCGCCGGAGAGCCGGTCGAAGGTCGCCGCCATGCGTGCAGCAAGGCTCGGCTGATGCAGACCCGGCCTCACTGCGACAAGGAACTTGAGCCGCGAGGTCGCGCCGATCAGGCTCGACGCGATCACCCAGGGGTCTTCGCACGAGCGACCGGTGGGAATCAGCACGCCTTCATAGCCGAGCTTGTCGGCCGCACCGGCGATCTGCTGCAGGTAGGCCAGGTCGACCGTGCGCGCGCCTTCGGTGGAGCCTAGGTAGCGACTGTCGCCATGCGTGGGGAGGAACCAGAGGATGTTCATGACCATGTGCTCTCAGGGTTTGGCGGCTGCAATGCGGCCGTTGTCGGGCCGCCAGACGATGCGGGCGATCTCCACAGGCTTCGGAATCAGCCCCAGCTTGTGAAAGGCATCCGCGACCCGTTGCTGGTCCGCCACCGTCGCAGGCTGGATCGGACCGACAGGCGAAGGCGGCCGCCGCTGGAGAAAGAGACTGACGATGCCGGCATCGAGCCCGCTGAAATCGGCGATCAGGCGGATGGCGGCCGGGCGGTCTTGCTGGACCAGGCGGTCCGCGCGCGTCAGTTCCTCGAACAGCGCCGCAATGACGGCGGGATGCCGCTCGGCGAGCGCTCGCGATGCCAGGTAGAACGAGCTGTTGCCGGAGAGCCCTCGGCCCGTCGTCAGAGCGCGTGGCTGGATCGCGAGCTCCGTCGCCGCGTAGAACGGGTCCCAGATCGCCCAGGCATCGACACTCCCTCGCTCGAAGGCGGCACGCGCATCGGCGGGCGTCAGGTAGACAGGCTGAATGTCGCCCCATTGCAGGCCGGCCCTCTCGACCGCCCGCACAAGCAGGTAGTGCGCGCTCGATCCCTTCTGCAGCGCCACCTTGCGGCCCTTGAGATCTGCGAGCGTCTTGAGCGGCGAATCCTTCAGCACCAGCACGGCAGAACTTTCGGGCTTCGGCGGCTCGGCGCCGACGTAGACGAGATCCTTGCCGGCCGCCTGGGCGAAGACGGGCGGCGAGTCGCCGGTGAGCCCGAATTCCAGACTGCCGACCGCAAGGGCTTCGAGCAGTTGGGGCCCTGCGGGGAACTCGATCCACGCGATCTTTGTTTGCGGAAAGCGCTTTTCGAGCCAGCCCGACTGCTTGGCGATCACGAGGTTGGCCGCGGCCTTCTGGTAGCCGATCCTCAACTGCTGCAAAGGCTCGGATGCCTGGGACGACGCAGCGGCCGGCTGTGCCAGCGCTACGGGGGCGCCCAGTCCCCAACTCCCAGCGGAGAGTGCGAGCAACTGAAGCAGGCGGCGGCGCGCGGTGGACGCCTTCGTATGCGACACGGTCATGGTGGTCGCCCGTTCAGGCGAGGTTGCCCGCGGCCGCATCGAGCACGCGGATCTTCCGCGGGATCAATCCGAGCGCGAAGAAGGTGTCAGCGATCTGCTGCTGCTCGCCCAGGATCGCCTTGGTGATCGGCGTCGTGCCGAACTTCGTGCGCCCCACCGTGATGTCCACCACGGGCTTGGGAATGCCCCAGATCGCCGAAAGCTCGGTCGCGAACGCGCCCTGGTTGGCCTGCGCCCACTGGTCGACCTTGTCGAGCTCCTCGATGAGGATCTTGATCACGTCCGGGTTCTTCTGCGCATAGTCCAGCGACGAGAAGTAATAGGCGCGGTTGCCGACCACGCCCGCGGCGTCGGCCAGCACTTTGGCGTCGAGTGTTTTCTCCGCCGAGGCGAGGAAGGGGTCCCAGATGACCCACGCGTCGATCGATCCCTTTTCGAAGGCGGCGCGCGCATCGGCCGGCGGCAGGAAGACGACGTTCACGTCGCCGTAGCTCAGCCCATGTTTTTCGAGCAGCTTGACGAGGAAGTAGTGAACATTGCTGCCCTTGTTGAGCGCTACCTTCTTCCCTTTCAGGTCAGCCACCGACTGGATCGTCGAGCCCTTGGGAATCAGCACCGCCTCGGAATGCGGACGCGGCACCGTCGCACCGACGTAGGCCAACGGCGCGCCGGCCGCCTGCGCGAAGATCGGCGGCGCTTCGCCGACGTCGCCGAAGTCGATCGAGCCGACATTGAGCGCTTCGAGCTGCACCGGCCCTGCGGTGAACTCCGTCCACTTGATAGACACGCCCAGCGGCGCCAGGCGCTTTTCCAGCGCGCCCCTACCCTTGAGCAGGCTCAGGTTGCCCTTCTGGTTGCCGATGCGCAACTGGCGCGCCGGCGTCTGTGCGAAGGCGGAAAACGAAGGCAGCGCGATGGCCGCAGCGGCGCCCTGGATCAGTTGCCGGCGTGTCGATGAATGCTGTGTCATGTGCGTGCTTCCGTATCGATGGATGACTTCACAGGGGGGCCGAAGTGGCCGCGATGAAACTGGTGATGAGCGCGAGCGCGACCACCACCAGCACGCCGATCGCGAGATCGGCCAGCACCCGCCGAGGACGGCGCGGCGGTTGGAAGTTGTCGGTGAGAACGGGTGGCATGGTTTTCTTTCAGGCAACGCCGATCCCGCGCCGCGTTGCGGCGAAGAAATCGAAACGGTATGGGGGGACGAAAAAGTGGAGAGCGCCGTCAGACGCTACATCGCACCTGTTCGAAGGCCACGGACTCGAAGCCCCAGGTCGGGGGCAGCTTGAGCCCTTCGCTCGCCAGCGTCTCGACCGCATCGTCCAGCCGCTGCGACAGGTCCGCCTGCAACTGGTAGGCGCCTTCGGGCTGCAGCGTGACCTGGCCGTCGGTCGCATACACGCCCGGCAGGATGTGCCGCGCCGCGAGCGACTGCAGCACCGGCCGCAGCGCATAGTCCAGCGCCAGCATGTGATGCGGACTGCCGCCAGTGGCCAGCGGCAGCACTGTCTTGCCCTTGAGCGCCGACTGCGGCAGCAGGTCGAGGAACACCTTGAGCACGCCGCTGTACGCCGCCTTGTAGACCGGCGTCGCAACCACGATCACATCGGCACGCCGCACCTGCTCCACCGCCAGTTGCACCGACGGATGCGAGGCCTCGCCCAACAGCAACGCATGTGCGGCGAGTTCGCGGATTGCGAGACGTTCTACAGGCACGTTGCGCTCGGAGAGCCGCGCCGCCACCGCGTCGAGCAGAACTGCGGAGCGCGAGGGCGCGGAGGGGCTGCCGGCAATCAGAAGAACAGTCATGGCCAGGCGCGCGTCACTTGTTCGTGTAGATCTGGTCGAACGAACCGCCATCCGCGAAGTGCGCCTTGTCGGCCTTCGTCCATCCGCCGAAGGCCTGGTCGATCGTGAACAGCGTCAGCTTCGGGAACTGCTTGTCGTACTTCGCCTTGGCCTTCTCGGAAGTCGGTCGGTAGTAGTTGCGCCCCGCGATGTCCTGGCCTTCGTCGGAGTACAGGTATTTCAGGTATTCCTCGGCGACGGCACGTGTGCCCTTCTTGTCGACGACCTTGTCGACCACGGTCACCGTGGGTTCGGCCAGGATGCTGATCGAGGGCACGACGATGTCGAACTTGTCCGGGCCGAATTCCTTCAATGCGAGGAAGGCTTCGTTCTCCCACGCCAGCAGCACATCGCCCACGCCACGCTGGACGAAGGTAATGGTCGAGCCGCGCGCACCGGTGTCGAGGACGGGCACGTTCTTGTAGAGCTTGCCGACGAACTCCTTGGCCTTGTCGTCTCCGCCGTACTTGCGCTTGGCGAATTCCCATGCGGCCAGGTAGTTCCAGCGGGCACCGCCGGAGGTCTTGGGATTGGGCGTGATCACCTGGACGCCGGGCTTCACCAGGTCGTCCCAGTCCTTCAGGCCCTTGGGATTGCCCTTCTTCACGAGGAATACGATGGTCGAGGTATAGGGTGCCGAGTTGAGCGGCAGTCGCTTCTGCCAGTCGGGCTTGACCAGGCCGCCGTGCGTGACGAGCGCATCGGTGTCGCCGGCCAGGGCCAGCGTCGCGACGTCGGCGTCGATGCCATCGATGATGGAGCGCGCCTGCTTGCCGGAGCCGCCGTGCGACTGCTTGATCGTCACGTCCTGGCCGGTCTTGCCCTTCCAGTATTTGGCGAAGGCCTGGTTGTAGTCGACGTAGAGCTCACGCGTCGGGTCGTACGACACGTTGAGCAGGGTCACGCCCTGCGCGAACGACGGCAATGACGTCAGGGCGATGCTGGCTGCTGCGGCGGCGCCGAGGGAAAGCTTGATAAAGTCGCGGCGAAGGCTCATGGTCTTGTGCTCACAAATGGCATAAAGCTGAAGCCACGTATTCTGGATACGGCATATGGAAACGGGAACGACTGAGTTCTCAGTTCTAAATAGCGAAATCAACTAAGACACCCACAAAGGCATCCCAATGGCACGCATGGTTCAGTGCATCAAGCTCGGCAAAGAGGCCGAAGGTCTCGACTTCCCGCCCTATCCGGGCGAACTGGGCAAACGCCTGTGGGAAAACGTCAGCAAGGAAGCGTGGGCCGCCTGGCTCAAGCAACAGACCATGCTGGTCAATGAAAACCGCCTGAATCTGGCCGATGCGCGTGCCCGTCAGTATCTGGCGCGCCAGATGGAAAAGCATTTCTTCGGCGACGGCGCCGATGTCGCGCAGGGTTACGTTCCCCCCACGAACTGAGCTCCAGCCCTCCGCATGGCCGAGCCGGTCGACTGGCGTGCGGATGGGATTCCGCGCAGCGCGCGGTTCGATGACATCTATCACACGGAAACCGGCGCCCCTGCACAGGCCAGGCACGTCTTTTTGGGGGGCTGCGGGCTTCCTGGTGCCTGGGCCGGACAGCCGCAATGGCGGATTCTCGAAACCGGCTTCGGTTTTGGCCTCAATTTCCTGACAACCTGGCAGGCGTGGCGCGCCGACCCGCAGCGTCCGCGGCTGCTGCATTTTGTTTCGATCGAGGCATTCCCGGTCTCGCGCGAAGATTTGCTGCGCGCGGCAGCCGGACATGCTGATCTGCTGGGACTGGCGGAAAGCCTCGCGGCGCAATGGCACGGGCTGCTGCCGGGCTTTCATCGGCTCTGCCTCGACGAAGGGCGGGTGCTGCTCACCCTCTGCATCGGCGATGTGCAGGCCATGCTGCGCGCGCAGCGCTTCGAGGCGGACAGCATCTTTCTTGACGGGTTCAGCCCGCAACGCAATCCGGCGATGTGGTCGGCGGAGACGCTGAAGGCCGTGTCGCGCTTTGCCCGGCGCGGGACGCGCGTCGCGACATGGACGATTGCGCGCGCCGTGTGCGACGCGCTCGCTCAAAACGGCTTCCAGGTGGAAAAGGCGCCGGGACTGCCGCCGAAGCGCGATTGCCTGCAGAGCGTGTTCGAGCCCACGTGGCAGGTTCGCCGGCGTGGTCCTGCGCCCTCGCCCGCAGCGCTGGCTGGACGGTGCGCGGTCATCGGCGCGGGGTTGGCCGGCGGGGCTGTTGCGGCAAGTCTCGCGCGGCGCGGCTGGGAAGTGGAAGTGCTCGAAGCGGCCGATCGCCCCGCAGCTGGTGCTTCGGGCTTGCCGGTGGGCATGCTGGCGCCGCACGTATCGCCCGACGACGCCCTGCTTTCCCGGCTGACGCGCGCAGGCATCCGTGCGACATGGCAGCAGTTGGAGCACTTGCTGGCGGAAGGCGACGACTGGCGTGCCAGCGGCGTGCTCGAACGACGCGCCGCTGGCGACGACCGCTTGCCGGAAGGCTGGACCGCCGATGGGCCCAACGAGTCATGGCACGCTAGCCCGACGCAGCTTGCCGAAGCAGGTCTTTCGCCGGACGCAGTCGCGCTCTGGCATGCGCGCGGCGCCTGGGTGCGGCCGTCGCGACTGATCGAGGCCTGGCTCGCGCTGCCCGGCATTCGCGTCAGGGCGCGATGCCGTGCGGCCCACATCGAGCGCATCGATGGCTCGGTCGCACGCTGGGCAGTGCGCGACGCGGATGGCGCACTGCTCGCGGAAGCCGATCGAATCGTCATCGCGGGCGGCATTGAAAGCCATGCGCTCGCGCCGGAATTCCCGCTGCAGGCCGTGCGCGGCCAGGTCGAATGGGGCTGCATGCCCGAGGACGCTCGACTGCCGGCCACACCCCTCAATGGCAATGGTCACCTCATTGCCGGCGTACCGGCCGTCGAAGGCAAGCTATGGCTCGCCGGCGCCACCTTCGACCGCGACAGCAGCGATGTCACGCCGCGGGCCTCCGACACCGAGTTCAATCGCGAGCGCCTGGCGCGGCTTCACCCCGACGCGGCGGCGCAGTTGGCCCTTGCCTTCGCTCACGGCGAAACACACGCATGGGCCGGCATACGCTGCGCCTCGGGCGACCGCCGCCCACTGGTCGGCCCGCTATCTCCCGACTCGGCAGACGGCATCTGGCTCTGCACCGCCCTGGGTTCGCGCGGACTCAGCTTTGCCGTGCTGTGCGCCGAACTGCTGGCGGCCCACTGGCACCGGGAACCGCTGCCGTTGCCCGCGAAGCTCGCGCAAGCGCTGGATGCGCGGCGCGCCTGGCCCGAAAAGGAGACGTCTCAGAGGTTGGCCAGCGCCATGTAGTCAAGCACCGTGGTGCCGCCCAGCGTCGCGAACGGCAGCAACACAGCCTTGAGCAACGGTTGTTGCCAGAACGGCGCGAAGGCTCCCTCTCGAAGGTTCTCGATGCGTCCCTGTAGCAGCTTGAGCTGGTCGACGGAAGGCGACGGCTGCGGTGTCCCGCCGTCCGGCGCCACCTTGGCGCTGGCACACGACACGGCATTCCTGACCTGCTCCAGCGCGTGTGCACGCGAATCCTCGGCGGCGAGCCGCAACGCCACCGCGCAACCCAGTGCCACGGCGGCGCCCACGGCAGCGGGTCCCACGGTGCTGACGGACATCGTCCAGCGATCGAAGACGGCGCTACGCGACAGCAGCCACAGCGAGATCACCACGAACGGGTAGTAGATGAGCAGGGTCACGGTGTGGGTCCGCCGTGCGACGAACTGCAGGTCGATCCAGTTTTCGAGATAGGCCCGCGGGATGCCCATCTCGTCTTCGAACTTCTTCAATGTCGGCTCCGGCCAGTTGGCGGCGACCTCGTGCAGGCGGCGCAGGCGCAGCAGCCCTCGCACGAATCGCACACACAGCACCGTCGCATCCACAACGAAGAACACCAGGAAGAACATCATCACCAGTGCCGGAAGGCGCAGCAATTCATGCACCGCGAACGACAGGTCGCCCCGCTGTGGCACGAAGCGCGTTTCGCTGACCGCAACGATGAGCAAGCCGCTGAAGACCGTGGCGAGCACGACGCACGAACCGGTGCGAACCAGCCGTGCCACCAGCCTGTTCTGCACGATGTGGCGGCCCCAGAAATCGATGGCCTCGGGCGTCATGCCGTGGTCGTCGCCCGTGCGGCGCTGGCGATGCAGTGGAGGAATGAAGCGCATCGAAAACATCTGAACGAGCTTCCACCATCGGCTCTGCTTGCGGTCGGCCTTTTCCTGTCGCGCGATCATGTCCGCGTGAGCAACGTCGGCTTCGAAGTCCCTGCCAATCTCCTCCAGGTTGTAGGTCAACATCAGCCACCCCCTCAAGAGCAGGTAGAAGCACAGCAGCAGCGTGAAGACGCGGAGTGCTTCGGTGGGCCAGAGACTGATGCCCTCGATCGCGACCAGCGGCTTGCCGCCTCGGGTGAGCCACTCCGCGAACGACTCCCAGCCCAAGGCCATTCCCAGCGGCAAGGCAATCTGCACGACGATCACGAGCAGCGCCAGCCGCACCCATCGCACCCGGCGTGCACGCAAATCCTCGTCGTCCGTCACGAAGTCCGAAAGGCGGGCTTTCGCACCACGGCTGACGACCAGAGGCGGCATCCAGATCGCGAGCATCAGCACGCTGAAGATCAGGAACATGACTGCAACGCCCGGTGCGGGGTAAAGAGGCGAACCGGCGGGATGGATGTCGTCGCACTGCGCCCAAGCGAGCCCGCGGCAGTTGTCCTTGTCGATGCCCTTGGGCCATTGGCCCTTGAAATCGAAAGCCTCGGTGCGACCGATCTCGAAGATGCGCGGTTCCTTGAACCACTTGCGGACCGTGGCTTGCGACAAGGGCTCCATGGCGTCGCCCGCACCCTTTTCCAATTGCAGCGCACGACGCGCGTCGTCCATCGCCAGGCGCGTCGAAAGGAAGGCCGAGACCTGGTAGCTGTCACGGAACGGGGGCGCGCCGCCTTGCAGAGAATCGGTCAGGCGCAATCCGAAGTTGGATGCAACGATCAGGTTGCGCGTCCACGCCTGCTCGCGCGGGTGCAGCAGGCGCGCATCCATGTCGGTGGTGAAGAAGATGACGTCAGGAAACTCCGGCCGCAGCGCCTGCATCACCAACAGCTTGTCGTGCATGTCGTTGCCCAGCACGCCGATGGCACGGAATCCCTGGCCGTCGGCACTGGTCTTGCGCACCTGCTCGTCCCGAATGTGCATCTGCACCGCCAGCCGGCGCAGGTAGTCGAATTGCCCTTGCCCTTCGGCCACCTCGACGAAGGTGCCGTCCTTGCGGCGGCCAGCGTCCTTGTCACCTGGGCCCGGCTTTGCTGCGCTCCCCGAAGCCGAAGCACCGTCGCCCGCGGCTGGCAACTGGCCATCCAGGCCCCGCACGTAGTTGAAGCGCTCGACACAGAAACCGGCTTCGTCCTTCTTCGCCCTGAACTCGCGCCGCAGACTGCGGCCATAGAGCGTGTCCCACTCGGCGACAACGGCGACCTCGCTCGGCGCATCGTCGTCGCTGCGCGTCCTGCAGGCTTCCTGGTAGCGCTGGGCTTCGTCGCCGGAACCCTTGAGCAACTTGCGTGGCTTCAGGCCGCGAAGTCGCAATTCCTCGATCAGCCCGTCGGCCAGGCGCCCGTCATCGCCGATGGTCCGCACCAGGGCGACATTGCGGTCCTCGAGAAACTTCGAGATGCCGCCCTTGCGTTCCTGCTCGTCCTTCCGGTTTTCGAGCAGCACCGCGTCGGGCACGGTCGCATAGAGCGAATAGAAGCGCATGGCCGCGTGGATCGGCCCGCCCTCGAAGCCTGGCGCGCCAGCCTCGTCCATCATCGCTTTCAGGCCGTCCGATCCATTGGGTCCCAGGACGCGCCAGCTCGCCCCGGCCTTGATGAAAGGTTCCGCGAACTCCGCCATCCGCTTCAGCGGGGAGTCCGCAAACGCCTCGGTCTGCAGCCACATGACCAGCACCGGGGACTGCAGACCGGTTCTGGACAACTCCCGGACCTGGACATCGGTCGCCGGCTCGAACCATTCGTAAGGAACCGGCTCCAGAGCCGCATCGCCGCCCGAGGGTGCCGGCATGAAATAGCCCAGATGCTCCGTATCCACCGGCGACAGGCGGCTCGCGTTGAGCGCGGCCAGCACGGCGTAGCGCCCGCGCCTGCGGCTCTCGACGTTCTCCGAATAGGGCCCGCCTGCCAGCATGACGGCCAGGATCTGCGGCTGCTTGTCGGGCGCCTTCGCGACCATGGCCGCCACTTCCTTCGCCAAGTCACCGGCCGTGCGCTGAACGTCTTCTTTCCTGAGCTTTTCGAGATTGTTCTTGCGAAGTTCGGAGCGATACTTGGCGACTGCGCCGAAGGGGTCCTGCCACAGGCGCGCATCGACGTCCTGTTTCGAGTAATGCTGCTCCAGGCGCGGCTCATTGACCGGAAGACGGGTGGTCTGCAATGGCGACTCACGCACGAAGAGAACACCCGCGGCGAGCAGAACGATGGCGACGATGCCGTTGTTGGGAAACCCTCCGGACCCAGATTTCGATTCCTTGTCCATCAGCCTCTCCAGGTCTCGCGGGACGCGGGCAACCATTTCACAATGTATTGCCCGCTCCTGAAATCCTCCAGAAGAACTAGACAACAACGCCACCGGTGACTCATCCGCAATGCCTACTCACTACGACATCACCCACACCACCATCTACCGCTACAAGACGCCGGTGACTTTTGGGTTGCACCGGGTGATGTTCCGGCCGCGCGACAGCCATGACCTGCGGGTGCTCGCCACCGACCTGCAGGTGAGTCCGCAGGCGCATGTGCGGATGATCCAGGACCCCTATTCCAACTCGATCGCGATGGTGCAGCCGATGGGCGAAGCGACGGAGCTGCGCATCGTCTGCTCGTTCAGCATCGAGCACGTGTCGGCACCGCTGGACACTCTGTCGCTGGACCCGGCCGCGGAAATGATGCCCTTCGCCTATGCGGTGCAGGAGCGGCTCGACCTGGAGCACTACCTGCGCCCCCACTACGAGGATCCGGAGGGCGTGCTGATCCGCTGGGCCCACCAGTTCCTGTACGCCGACGGAGTCAACAGCACGCGCGACGTGCTGTCGCGGATGAACGCGCACATCGGGCAGAGCCTGCGCTATGTCCCGCGCGACGAGGAAGGCACCCAGACGCCGCTACAGACGCTCGCGCTCGGCAGCGGAAGCTGCCGCGACTACGCGCTGCTCATGATGGAAGCCGCGCGGCGCCTGGGCGTCGCGACTCGCTTCGTCTCCGGCTATCTGTATGACTCTGCGCTCGACACGGGCAGCATCGAACCCGGCGACTCCATGACGGGCGCAGGCAGCACCCATGCATGGCTGCACGCCTATCTGCCGGGCGCGGGCTGGATCGCCTTCGATCCGACCAACAACCTCATGGGCAGCGGCGGCCAGCTCATCCGCGTTGGCGTCGCGCGCGATCCGACGTTGGCAGCCCCCATCTCCGGCAGTTGGTATGGCGAACCCGAAGCCTACGATGGCCTCGACGCATCCGTGGTGGTGCGGCGCGTATCGAGCTGACCGATCACGGAAAGATCGTCGGCCGCTCGCTCAGGCGCACGTCGGGTTGCGGCGCTTCCTGGTCCGCCAGGCCGATCCATCCGCCACCCATCGACTTGTAGAGCGCTGCCGCCTTCAGCAGCACATCACCTTGCACCTGGGCCAGTTGCAGCCGTGCGCTGAACAGGCTGCGGTCGGCGTCGAGCACTTCGAGATAGCTGGTGTAGCCGCCCTCGAAGCGTTTGCGTGCCAGCCGCGCGTAGTTGGACAGCGCGCTGACTTGCAGCACCGTCGCGTCAAGGCCTTCGCGCGCGTTGCCGATGCCGATCAGCGCGTTTTCGGTCTCGCTGAACGCGGCCTGCACGTCCTTGCGGTATTGCGCCACCGATGCGCGCTGCTGCGCCTCAGCGCTCTGCACCTGGCCGGCGATGGCGCCCGCCGTGAAGATCGGCACGGCGATGTCGACACCGTAAGTCCAGACACGCGCGGCGCCACCCCACAGGTCGGACAGCGAACGGCTCGCCTGGCCGTACGCGCCGGTCAGGCTGATGGTCGGGAAGTACGCCGCCTTGGCCGCGCCGATGCGCGCGTTGGCTGCCATCAACACTTCCTCCGCCTGCCGGATATCGGGACGCCGCTCCAGCAGATCGGAGGGCAAGCCCGCGGGCACCACAGGCACTGTGAGCTCGTTGACCGCCCGGCCACGGGCGATCGGCCCCGGGTTGCGGCCCAGCAGATTCGACAGCGCGTTCTCCCGCTCCGTGATCGCCTGGTGCAGTGCCGATATGGTCCGCAACGCGGCTGCGTATTCCGATCGGGCCTGGCTGACTTCGACGTCCGACACCACGCCGCCACGGAAGCGCCTTTCGAACAGGTTCAATGTGTCCTTGCGCAGCGCCAGCGTCTCGATGGCCACCTCCAGTTCGCGGTCTTGTTCGCGAAGGTCGACGTACCCGGTCGTGATCGCCGCCACGACCGACAGCACCGTGCCGCGCCGGAAGGACTCGCTCGCCTGCAGCTCGGCCGTCGCCGCTTCTGTGAGCCGGCGGGTGCGCCCGAAGAGATCGATCTCCCAACTCGCGAGCAGGTTGATCTGCGTCGCGTTGTAGGGATTGATCGTCGGCGCCGGGCTGATGGTCTGCTCGCTGGCACGCGTGCGACTACTGGCCGCCTGCGCACCGACCTGCGGAAACAAGGGCGCGCGGGTCGTGCCGAGCGCGCCGTAGAACTGCTCCACGCGCGCCGCGGCGGCGACCAGGTCCTGGTTGTTGCGCAGGCCTTCGCTGATCAGAGCGTCGAGTTGGGGATCGCCAAACTGATTCCACCATGCCGTGTCGGCCGCCGTGGGCGAGGCAGTTTTCGGCTCACCCGTGAACTGAGCCGGAATGACCAGGTCAGGCCGCCGGTAGTCCGGCCCGAGCATGCAGCCCGCGAGCAACACTGCAAGCAACGGCACGGCACCGTTACGGCACATGTTGGCGCGTCGATCCCGATCAATGCGCACCATGGGCACCCCCCTCCCCGTCCGGCCCGGATTCGCGGGCCGGATGAGACACCGCCTTCTTCCCCGCCGCGCGATCGCTGAGCACTTCGAAACCCCAGAAAAACATCGGAATGAAGAAGATCGCGATCGCCGTCGCGCCCAGCATGCCGCCGATCACGCCCGTGCCCAGAGACTGCCGGCTCGCCGCCGAGGCGCCGCTCGCGATCGCGAGCGGAATACAGCCCAGGATGAAGGCCAGCGAGGTCATGATGATCGGCCGCAGGCGAAGCTTCGCCGCACCGACCGCCGCGTCGTAGGGCGACATCCCTTCCTTGTGCCGCAACTCGACCGCGAACTCGAAGATCAGGATCGCGTTCTTCGCGGCCAGGGCGATCAGTACCGTCAACCCGATCTGAAAATACACGTCGTTCTGGATGCCGCGCATCCAGATCGCGGCGATCGCACCGAAGAGCGCGAAGGGCACCGCCAACAACACGCCGATCGGCAAGGTCCATTTCTCGTACTGCGCCGCGAGGATCAGGAACACCATCACCAGCGCGAACGCGAACACCAAGCCGGCAGTCGATCCGGCCTTGCGTTCTTCGTACGCCTGCCCGGACCACGCAAAGGAAAAGCCCTGCGGCAGCACCTCCTTCGCGATGGCTTCCATGGCATCGAGCGCCTGGCCGGAGCTGTACCCGGGAGCGGCATCGCCCGAGATCTTGGCCGCGGTGAAGTTGTTGAAGCGTGTGACGATATCGGCACCTGTCACATAGCGCGTGGTGGCCACCGCCTTCAACGGCACCATCTGGCCGCTGCGGTTGCGCACGTACATGTTCTGCAGGTCCTCAGGCTTGATGCGGTAATCCGGTTCTGCCTGCAGGATGACCTGGAACAGCCGGCTGTTCTTCGGGAACTGGCTGACGTAGAGCGAGCCGAAGAGCGTCTGCAAGGTCGAGTACACGTCCTGCACCGGCACTCCGAGGCTTTCGGACTTGTCGCGGTCCACATCCACGAGCAACTGCCGCGAGCGCGTGTTGATGGTGGAATTCACGCCGCGCAACTCGGGCCGCTCGCGCGACTTCGCAATGATGGCGCGCGTCACCTCCTCGACGCGCTGCAGCGTGGCATCGCCCTCGCTCTGCACCCAGAACTCGAAGCCGCCGGTCGTGCCCAGCCCCGGAATCGAAGGCGGGTTGACCGGGATCATCACCGAGTCCTCGAAGGTCGCGAACTCCGCGCTCGCGCTGCGGATCAGCGCATCGGCCCTGTCGGCCGGCGCCTGGCGCTCCGCGAAGCCCTTGAGCGAAACGAATAGAACGCCCGCGTTGGACTTGAGCTGCGAGTCGATCAGGCTGAAGCCCGGCACCGAGGCCACCGACTGCACGGCCGCCTGCTTGCTGAACCATTGTTGCGCGCGATCGGTCGCCGCTTCGGTGCGGTCCAGGCTGGCCGCGTCCGGCATGATCACCGCGGTGAAGATGTAGCCCTGGTCTTCCACCGGCAGGAAGGTCGACGGCACGTGCCTGAACAGGCCTAGCATGATGGCGATCATCCCGACGATCAGCAGCACCGACATGCCCACGCGCCGGATGGCCAGCCGCGTGGTGGAGGTGTAGCGCTCGGTGAGCCTTTCGAAGCGCCGGTTGAACCAACCGAAGAAGCCCTTCTTCTCGTGCTCGCCCGGCTCCGGCGGCTTCAGCAGGATGGCCGCCAGCGCCGGCGAGAGCGTCAGCGCGACGACGCCCGACAGCACCACCGACACCGCAATGGTGATGGCGAACTGCTTGTAGAGCTGCCCGGTGATGCCCGAGAGGAAGGCCACCGGAATGAACACCGCGCACAGCACCAGCACGATGGCAACCACCGGACCGCTGACCTCGTCCATCGCCTTCTTCGCGGCCTCCTTCGGCCCGAGGCCGAACTCGGCCATGTTGCGCTCGACGTTCTCGACCACGACGATCGCGTCATCCACCACGATTCCGATGGCCAGCACCATGCCGAACAGGGTCAGCATGTTGATCGAGAAGCCCATCGCCATCATGCCGATGAAAGCGCCGAGGATGGACACCGGCACCGCCAGGATGGGCACCAGCGTGGCGCGAAAGCTCTGCAGGAAGATGAAGACCACCAGCACGACCAGCACCACCGCCTCGACGAAGGTGTGCACCACTTCGTTGATCGACTCCTGCACGAACACGGTCGTGTCCAGCGCGATGTCGTAGTCCACGCCGTCGGGGAAGGTGGGCTTCAGTTCGCGAAGAAGCGCCTTCACGTCCTTGGCGACCTGCAGCGCATTGGCGCCCGGCTGCTGGTAAATGGCGATCAGCGTGGCCGTCTTGCCGTTGTACTTGGAGCGGATCGAGTAGTCCTTCGCACCCAGTTCCGAGCGGCCGATGTCCTTGACGCGCACGATCGCGCCCGTGCCCTGCTGCGCACGCAGGATGATGTTGTCGAACTGCGACGGCTCGGTCATGCGGCCGGAGGTCGCGACCGGAATGGTCTGCTGCACCGGCGCGGTCGTGGGCGACGCGCCGAGGCGGCCGGCGGCGTATTGCTGGTTCTGCGCGGCCACCGCGGCCTGCACGTCGGTCGCCGTCAGGCTGAGGCCGGCCATGCGGTCGGGCTTGAGCCACAGCCGCATCGCATAGTCCGGAGAGCCGAAGATCGAACTCTGGTTCGCCCCCGGCACGCGCTTGATTGCATCAAGCACGTTGATGTTGGCGTAGTTCGCGAGAAAGGTCGGGTTCTGGCTGTCGTCGGGCGAATAGATCGCCACGATCATCATGAAGGCCTGCGATTTCTTCGCGACCGAGACGCCCTGGCTGCTCACGGCCGAAGGCAGCGTGGGCAGCGCGAGGTTCACGCGGTTCTGCACGTCGACCTGCGCCAGCGAAGGATCGGTGCCGATCTCGAAGTACACCGACAGCGTCATGTTCCCGGTCGAACTCGACGTGGAGTTCATGTACATCATGCGATCGGCGCCGTTGACCTGCTGCTCGATCGGCGCCGCAACGTTCTGAGACACCACTTCGGAACTGGCGCCCGGATAGGTGGCGCTGACCGAGATCTGCGGCGGCGTGATGTCCGGGAACTGCGCGATCGGCAGATTCAGCATCGCGACCAGCCCTGCAAGCACGAGGATGACCGAGATGACCGACGCGAAGATCGGCCGGTCGATGAAGAAGTGCGCGAACTTCATCGTGCCCCCGCGAGCACGACATCCACACGACGTGCCAGCGCGGGCGAAGCGCCCCCCACGATATTGGCCGGCGCCTTCAGCACGATGCGATCGGGCGGCACGTCGGCCGCCAGCAGCGCATCGCGCACCGACTCGGCGCGCTGCTTGGCCAAGGCTGCATTGCGTGTCATGTCACCGCTCGAATCGACATAGCCATGCAGCTCGACCCGGAGTTCAGGCTTGGCCTTCAACGCGGCAACGACCGCGATGAGACGCGCGTGACCGGTGGCATCCAGCGAAGTCCGGCCGCGATCGAAGTACACGGCATCCTTGTCCGCAGCGGCAGCGACGGCAGCGGCAGCGGCGGCGGAGGGAGCCGCGGCCTTGCCCGACGAAGGCTGCGCGGCCCCAGCGCCGGCCCCACCTGCCGATGCGGAAGACGCCGCCGTCGTTACCTGCGCGATGCCGCTCGCCGGCAGTGACGTCGCGGGCACTTCCTTGGCGCGAACGACCGCGCCTGGCCCCAGCCGCATGAATCCGTCGACCACCACCCGCTCCCCATCCTTGAGCCCGCCGGTCACGAGCCATTGATCGCCCATCCAGTCGCCGACCTGGATGGGACGTTGGCTGGCCTTGCCTTCGCCATCGACCGTCCAGACGAATTCGCCGCGCGGACTTTGCTGCACGGCCCGCTGCGGCACGACGATCGAATTCGGCCGCGTGAAGCCGTGGACCTTGACGCGCACGAACTGTCCCGGCTTCAGGTCTCCCTTGGGATTGGGCACCTCCGCGCGCAGAAGGAAAGTGCCGGTCTCCTGGCTGTACGACGCATCCGCAAAGGTGATGCGCCCTTGCGCCGGAAAACTCGTGCCGTCTGCGAGGACGATCTCGACCGTGTAGTCGTCGTGTGGTGCCTTGATCAGCGTTCCCTTCGCGACCTCGTCCTGCCTGCGCAGCGATTCGTTCTCCGAGAGACTGAAGTTGACCCGCATCGGGTCGAGCTTGGCCACATAGGTCAGCAGGCTGTTAGCCGAACTCACATAAGCACCGTCCTGCACCTTGGCGAACGACGACTGGCCCGCGACGGGCGACGTGATCGTGACGTAGCTGAGGTTCAACTGCGCATCGGTGACCTTCGCCGCGGCGGACTCGACGGCGGCCGCCGCGGCCTGCTCTTGCCCCGTGGCATCGTCGAGGTCCTTGGCCGCCAGTGCGTTGTCCGTGACGAGTGGTTTCACGCGCGCAAGATTGGCGCGCGCGGTGTTGAGGCGTGCCTGCTGCTGAGCCAGCTCTCCGCGCGCCGCCTTCAGGCTGGCTTCGAAGGGCTTGGCGTCCATAAGGAAGAGCACCTGGCCCGGCTGAACGAAAGCGCCTTCGGTGTAGACGCGTCTTTCGAGAAACCCTGAGACGCGCGCACGAATCTCGACCCGCTGCGAGCTCTCGGTCTGGCCCACGAATTCGAAAGTGACGGGCACGGTCTGCGCCTTGACGACCTGCACCGATACGTCGATCGCCTGCGGGGGTGGCTTCTCCGGCTCCTTCTTCGAGCATGCAACAAGGAATGCAAGTGCAAGCGCCGCACTGCACGCGCGAGGCCACGTTCCGACGAGATGCAAACCCATGAGACCGCGCTCCTCCTGCTTCGGAGGGTCGGACGACGGCACTGGAGCAGGCGAGCGACCCGGGCCGAGCCAAGGCTGTTGTTGAATCGCTAATGTCGCCTCAAAGATGGCGATGGGCAAGAAAGTACGCGCCGTTGCAGTCCGGGACTACCTTGCACCTTGTGCCAATTGACGTTCGGTTCGATTTCGTGTTCTCGTGCAGGTGACGCAAACCACGCACGATCCTTGCGAGGGCAGATCCTTGCGAGGACATGCAGTTCGGCGGCGGACTTCGCTGCAGATTTGGAGGAACCAATGAAAACTCTACCTATCGACCTTGCACTGCAAGGCGGCGGCTCCCATGGCGCCTTCACCTGGGGCGTGCTCGACCGCCTGCTGGAAGAACCCTGGGTGCGCCTCGACGGCATCTCGGGCACTTCGGCCGGCGCGATGAATGCGGCCGTACTCGCCTGCGGTCACGCCGCAGGCGGCCCCGAGGGCGCACGCGAAGCCCTGGAGAACTTCTGGCGCGGCGTCTCCGATGCGGCCCGCTACAGCCCCTTCCGACGCGGCTGGACGGAGATGATGACCGGGACCTGGTCGCTCGATAGCTCGCCGGCCTTCGTGGCGATCGAGATGGCGACGCGCCTGTGGTCGCCCTACGACCTCAATCCGCAAGGCATGAACCCGCTGCGCGGCATCCTGGCCGACCTGATCGACTTCGAGCGCCTCGCCTCCTCGCCGATCAAGCTCTTCGTGACGGCGACCAATGTGCGCACCGGCAGAGGGCGCGTGTTCCGCAATGCCGAGATCGGCCCTGACGTTCTGCTGGCATCGGCGTGCCTGCCGACCATGTTCCATGCGGTCGAAATCGACGGGGATCCCTACTGGGACGGCGGATACGCCGGCAATCCGACGATGACGCCGCTGATCCGCGAGTGCCAGTCGAGCGACACCATCCTCGTGCAGATCAATCCGGTCGAGCGTCCGGGCGTGCCGCGCAGCGCGCAGGACATCACGAACCGGCTCAACGAGATCTCGTTCAACTCGCCGCTGTTGAAGGAACTTCGCATGATCGCCCTGCTGCATCAGGTGGCGGACCCCGGCCGCGGCGAAGGCGCTGCCTGGGCGCGCATGCGCATCCATCGCATCGCCACGGAGGCCATGCTGGACCTCGGCTATTCGTCGAAGATGATCACGGAGTGGGCCTTCCTGTGCAAACTGCGCGACGAAGGACGGCACACCGCGAGCGCGTTCATCGATGCGCACGCAGGCGACATCGGCAAGCGTTCGACGCTCGATCTCGACGCCTTGCTGGAAGGAGTCTGAGCCATGGGACTCGCAGGCATCTTCGTAGGCCTCGGCCTGCTCATCTGGCTCTCCTACCGCGGCTGGAGCGTGCTCGTCCTGGCGCCTGCCGCGGCGCTGATCGCGGCGCTCTTCGCGAGCGAGCCGCTGCTCGCGCACTGGACGCAAACCTTCATGAGCTCGGCCGCCGGCTTCCTGGCGCAGTTCTTCCCGCTCTTCCTGCTCGGCGCGGTCTTCGGCAAGCTGATGGACGACAGCGGCTCGGTGCAGACGATCGCGCGCTTCATGACCGAAAAGCTCGGCCCCAAGCGCGCGATGCTCGCGGTGGTGCTCGCTGGTGCGCTCGTGACCTACGGCGGGGTAAGTCTCTTCGTCGCCTTCTTCGTACTCGCGCCCATGGCGCACGCGCTGTTCCGCGCAGCGGACATTCCGGCGCGCCTGATGCCAGCGGCCATTGCACTGGGCACGTCGACCTTCACGATGTCCGCGCTGCCGGGCACGCCGGCCATCCAGAACGCGATCCCGATGCCCTTCTTCGGCACCACAGCCTTCGCCGCACCCGGGCTCGGCGTGATCGCGGCGGCCATCATGCTCGGCTTCGGCATGTGGTGGCTGCGCCGCGCCGAGGGCGGCGCACGCCGGTCCGGCGAAAGTTACGCCCCCGTTGCGGTCGACAAGCACGTGGGCGCCGCCGAAGACCCGGTGGTGCGCGAACGCGCGACGACTTCCGGCAGCTTCGACCCGGCCGAAATCACCCATGGCCAGCATGGCGCTGGCCAGCCGGGCATCGTGGTCGCGCTACTGCCGCTGGTCGTGGTCGTCCTCGTGAATCTTCTGATGGCACTCGTGGTGCTGCCAAGCCTGGACACGAGCTACCTCGAAGAGCCACGGTTCGGCGGCATCACTCTTGCGAACGTGGGCGGCGTCTGGGCGGTGCTTGTCGCGCTGACTGCTGCCATCGTCCTGCTGGTGGTCTTGAATTGGAATCGCCTGCCTTCGCTGCGCGCAACGGTCGACGCGGGCGCGAACGCCTCGGTGCTGCCGGTCGTGTGCGTGGCCAGCCTGGTGGGCTTCGGCGCGGTGGTCGCCGCCATGCCGGCCTTCGAGATGGTGCGCGACTGGGTGCTTGGCATCGGCGGCGGCCCTCTGGTGTCGCTGGCGCTGTCGACCAACATCCTGGCTGCGCTGACCGGATCGGCCTCGGGCGGCTTGACGATCGCGCTCGATGCGCTGGGCGCCACCTACATGCAGTTGGCCGCGACGGCCGGAATCGACCCGGCCCTGATGCACCGCGTGGCGGTGATCGGCGCGGGCACACTCGACAGCCTGCCGCACAACGGCGCGGTCGTCACCCTGCTTGCGGTGTGTGGCACGGGTCACCGCGAAAGCTATTTCGACATCGTGATGGTGGGCATCGTCGGCGCGCTGATCGCGCTGATCGCCGTGATCGCGCTCGGTACAGCCTTCGGATCCTTCTGAAGCGCGCCTGACGCTCAGCCGGCCTTGCGGCGCGCGTGCGAGACCCACTCGTCGGACAGCGCGGCGATACACCGCGCGTAGTTTGCCTCGGCCTGTTCCTGTGTCTCGACAAGGCGGGCCAACTCCGCGATCTCCTCGGGACTCGGCGGCGGCTTGTGGCTCCCGCACATCCAGTCGCCCAGCGCCTCGATGAGTTCTCCGCGTGCCGCGTCGACTGCGAGACGGCTCATGACGACCGCGCGGTGCAGCCGTGTCATTTCGCCTTTTCTCAATCGTTGCACGACGGCTCCCTGAGTGTTCCTTTCCAGACTACTTATGTATTACCTTGTGGGTGTGTAGGTCTATATCGCTTAGGCGGTAGTCATTTCGCCCGGTTGCAGGCCGGACACTCCTTCGCCTTGCGCGCGGGACGCCGCGGCAGGATGATGGCGACCGCCCAAGGAGTCGTCTGACGTCCGCTCGGCCCGGACCTGTTCTTTTTGAGAGGAGCGGCGCCATGAACAAGCTCACATCCCTCTTGCTGTGGCCGGCGGTGGCCATCGTGGGGGCCATCTCCTTCGGCGCGCTGGCGCTGGGGCGCGGCGAAAGCGTCAATGCGGTCTGGCTGGTGACCGCGGCGCTCTGCGTCTACTTCATCGCCTACCGCTTCTACAGCAAGTTCATCGCCGACAAAGTTTTGCGTCTGGACGACTCGCGCCCCACGCCGGCCATCCGCCACAACGACGGCATGGACTACGTTCCGACGAACAAATGGGTGCTCTACGGCCACCATTTCGCCGCCATCGCTGGCGCCGGTCCGCTGGTCGGCCCGGTGCTCGCCGCGCAGATGGGCTACCTGCCTGGAACGCTGTGGATCCTCTCAGGAGTGGTGCTGGCCGGCGCCGTGCAGGATTTCATCGTGCTCTTCGCGTCCGTGCGGCGCGACGGCAAATCGCTCGGCGAGATGATCAAGATGGAGCTGGGCCCCATCCCCGGCACGCTGGCGCTGGTGGGCGTGCTGGCGATCATGATCATCATCCTCGCGGTGCTGGCGCTGATCGTCGTCAAGGCGCTGACCGGAAGCCCGTGGGGCCTCTTCACCATCTTCGCGACCATCCCGATCGCGCTGCTGATGGGCATCTACATGCGCATCATCCGCCCCGGACAGGTCGGCGAAGCCTCGGCCTTCGGCGTGGTGCTGCTCCTGCTGTCGATCTTTCTCGGGCGTGCGGTCGCCGAAAGCCCGACCTGGGCGCCCTTGTTCACGCTCACCGGCCCGCAGCTTGCCTGGGCGCTGATCATCTACGGCGCGATCGCCGCCAGCCTGCCCGTGTGGCTGATGCTGGCGCCGCGCGACTACCTGAGCACCTTCCTGAAGATCGGCACGATCGTCGCGCTGGCGCTCGGCATCTACTACGTCGCACCCATGCTGGCAATGCCGGCGACCACGCGCTTCATCGATGGCACCGGACCGGTGTTCTCGGGCAAACTCTTTCCGTTTCTCTTCATCACCATCGCCTGCGGATCGGTATCGGGCTTCCATGCACTGATCTCCTCGGGTACGACGCCCAAGATGGTCGAGAAGGAATCACACATGCGCTTCATCGGCTTCGGCGGCATGCTGGCCGAATCCTTTGTCGCGGTGATGGCGCTCACGGCCGCGAGCGTGCTGGATCCGGGCATCTACTTCGCGATGAACGCGCCGGCCGCGGTCATCGGCACGACGGCTGCCAGCGCGGCGCAGGTGATCTCAGGGTGGGGCTTCGTCATCACGCCGGAACTGATCACGCAAACGGCCAAGGACATCGGCGAGACCAGCATCCTCTCGCGCGCCGGCGGCGCACCGACGCTGGCGGTGGGCATGGCGCAGATCCTCGGGCAGGCCTTCGGCGGCAAGTCGATGGAGGCGTTCTGGTATCACTTCGCGATCCTGTTCGAGGCGCTGTTCATCCTGACCGCGGTCGATGCGGGCACGCGCGTGGGCCGTTTCATGATCCAGGACATGCTGGGCCACGTGTACAAGCCGCTGGGCAACACGGAATTTCTGCCCGCCAACCTCATCGCCACCGCGCTGTGCGTCGCAATGTGGGGCTATTTCCTGTACCAGGGCGTGGTGGATCCGCTCGGCGGCATCAACACGCTCTGGCAACTCTTCGGCGTGGGCAACCAGATGCTGGCCGGCATCGCCCTGCTGCTCTGCACCAGCGTGCTCGTGAAGATGAAGCGCCAGCGCTACGTGTGGGTCACGCTGGTGCCCACGGCCTGGCTGCTCGTCACCACGCTGACGGCGGGCGTGCAGAAGATCTTCCATCCCGACCCTGCCATCGGCTTCCTTGCACTGGCGCACAAGTTCGGCGATGCGGCCGCGCAAGGCAAGGTGATCGCGCCGGCCAAGTCGATCGAGGAAATGCAGCGCGTTGCCTTCAACAACTACCTCGATGCGTTCGTCTGCGGATTCTTCGTACTGCTGGTGGTCGCGATGTGCATCTTCGCGGCCAAGATCTGCATGCAGGCGCTGAAGCAGGCCAAGCCGACCGCCCAGGAGATTCCGCCACTGACCGGCGCACAGGGAGCCTTGCCATGAGCGACGAACGCGAAGCCGGTGCACAACGCTGGCTGGGCCAGAACATCCGAAGCATCTGCTCCGTGTGCCGCCAGGTCTTCGGCATGCCGGACTATGAGCGCTACCTCGCGCATGCAGCGGGATTGCATCCGGGCGCGCCCGTGTTGTCGCGCAGCGAATACTGCGCGCGGGTGATCGAGCGCCGGTACGGCAAGGGCGGCGCTCGCTGCTGCTGACCTACGCACCGTCGAGCGCGGCCCTGGCCCGGGCCAGCCGCGCTTCGAGATCCTTCACCAGCGCCCTGGCTTCGTCCCCCTCGGGAATCGCCCTGCCGCTGTCGCGCCATTCAACGGCGCTCTTGAAGCCCTCCACCTCCGCATGGCGGCGGAACCACATTCCCTCGGGGTTGTGGCGCGTGATGCCGTCGAACACGGTCGCGAACATCTGCGACTGCTCCAGGCCCATCGAGTGCCAGACCTGGTTGACGACGAGCTTGTGCATCATCAGCTGCGAGCGCGGCACGCCCGCGATGCGCAGCGCCAGTTGCAGCGTGGCTTCGTCGAGTTGCTCGGCGGGCGTCGAGAAGTTGGCAAGCCCCCATTCAGCGGCTTGCGCTCCGGTGATCGTGTCGCCGGTGAACATGAGTTGCTTGGCACGCATCGCGCCGAGGCGGTAGGTCCACATCGCGGTCGTCGGGCAGCCCCAGACGCGCGTGGGCATGTAGCCGATCTTCGCGTCGTCCGCCATCACCAGCAGGTCGCAGCACAGGGCGATGTCGCTGCCGCCGGCCACCGCGTAGCCGTGTACCTTTGCGATGGTGGGCTTGGCGCAGCGCCACAGCGACATGAAGTCGTCGGTGTTGGCCTTCATCGCGGCGTAGTCGAGCATCGGGTCCCAAGGTGTCTTTTCCTGGCGGCAGGGATGGTCGGAACTGCCTTCGAGGTCCTTGCCTTCGGCGTATTCACTCAGGTCGTAGCCGGCGCAGAAAGCCCGGCCGACGCCCTCGACGACGATGACGTGTACTTCGTCATCGGCTTGCGCCCATTCGACCGCGCGCCGGATGTCCGAGGGCGTCGTGTTGCCGATGGCATTGAGCTTGTCGGGGCGGTTGAGCAGCAGCCGTGCGATGCGCGGATGCTGGGCGTCCCTGTCGATGAGAACGGTGTTGAACGCTGGCATGAGGTCTCCTGTACTTGTGGGCAGCAGTTCACGATTTCACTTCACCCGGCCGTTTGGCGCAAAGCGATGTACGACACGGCGGACAAGGAAGCGATTTCGTAGGACCGCAGGAAGCCGCAAATCAGCCGAAGCGTCGTTGCGCGGCGCCAGGCGCCTACACCCGCAGCGGGCCGACGCATCTACGGTAGTGGCAAAGGCAACAGGAGAATCCACCATGCCGCTCGCCATGCCCCAGTCCGACTTCGAGCCCTCCCTGGCGCGCCATCTCAGCGCGTTTCGTTTCCCGACGGAGGTCGAAGCGACACCGCATCACACCCTCCGCTCCAGCGGGCCCGGCGATGAAGACGAAGACGCCGATCCGGTCGGAAGTGAGCAAAAGTTCTCGGCAAGTCAACTGATGATGGTCTATCGCGACCGACGCTGACCTCGCCGATGACCGGAGTGCATACGCACACGGTCTGTCGATGGACAGAGGCAGGTGCCGCGCGCTGGCCGATTCGCCAGCGCCAACGGTTGATGCGCGGCGACGCGGAGTCGTGTCTCATGTCATCAGGCTGCAGCAATGCTTCGGCCCACTGGACACCTTCTATCCACATGACTCGGCGGCCACCATGTACCACGGCGAACGCTTCAACGGATACAGCCACTTGCTCGGGCTGCTGCTGGCGACGGCAGGCTCGGCCGTATTGATCGCAAAGACGATGCCGGACGGCGATCCGGCGAAGATGGCCAGCGCTCTGGTGTTCGCGATCTCGATGATGACGCTCTATGCGGCGTCGACGCTCTTCCACAGCACTCGCGGTCGCATGAAGCTGTTCTGGCAACGGATGGACCACTGCGCGATCTACCTGCTCATTGCGGGCAGCTACACGCCCTTTGCGCTGGTCACGCTGCAGGGCGCATGGGGGTGGGCGCTGCTGGCCGCGATCTGGGGCGCGGCGATCTTCGGCATCGGTCGCGAGCTGCGCCCCGCCGAGCCACCGAAGACATCGTTGCTGCTCTACATGGGCATGGGCTGGCTCGGCGTCCTGGTCGGCGCGCCGCTCATCATGCGGCTCGACAGCGAAGGGCTGGCCTGGCTGATGGTCGGCGCTGCGCTCTATTCGGCGGGCACGGTCTTCTACCGCAATCCCCGGGGGTGGCGTCACGCGCATGGGACCTGGCACATGTTCGTGCTCGGCGGCACGCTCTGCCACTACATCACGGTGACGCAGTTCGTGCTCTAACCGAGCTATCGCTCGCGCACCGGCGCGAGTGCGCCGAGGTAGCCACGCACGCGGTCGTCGCCCATGAGCGCCGCGAAACTCGGCACCTGCGTCACCACGCCTTTCTGCACGAAGATGAATCGCTCGCAGCTCTCGCGCAGGATATCGATGTGATACGGCTCGTTCGGATGCAGGCAGAGGAACACCACGCGCCCTGCGCCCCGCAGCTTCTTGAAGAACTCCAGCATGAAGCCGATGTAGCCGTCCTGCGTGTTGAACTGAGGCTCGTCGAACAGATGCACCAGCGGTGAATCGCTGAGCGAATGTTCGAGCATGAAGTTCGGCCGCGTGCGCTGGAACGAACGTACCTGGTAGGACTGGTGGTAGTGGATCGCCAGCCGGTCGCGCTCGCGCGTTCGCACGCGGTGGATGTCCTGCCCGTTGACCAGCACGTGGCCGGCGTCAGGCAGGTTGCTGCCGGTCATGAGTTCGAACAGCGTCGTCTTGCCCGAGCCGTTGGGCCCGAGCACGCCCACCACGGTGGGCTCGGCGACCTCGAAATCGGCTGCGAGCGAGAACGTGACCTGCGGCCGAATCAGGCCGCGGGTGTATTGCTTGCCGACCTGTACGACGCGGAGAAGCGGTGCACTCATCGTCCTCACACTCCCAGCAGTTGGCGCCGCAGCGTCGCGTCGCGCCGCAGCGCATCGGCCGGGCCTTCGTGGACGATGCTGCCCAGGTTCATCACATACACGCGGTCCGCGACGTCCAGCGCGCTCTGCACGTTCTGCTCGACGACCAGCACCGCGACGCCTTCGGCCTTGAGACGCGTGATCGTCTTCATCACGTCTTGCACCACCTTCGGCGCGAGCCCCTGGCTCGGCTCGTCGAACAGCACGAGCCCCGGCGACCCGAGCAAAGCGCGAGAGATGGCGACCATCTGCATCTCGCCACCGGAGAGGTTTTCGCATTCACGGTGCATGAGGTACTCGAGCGCGCTGAAGATCTCGAAGCACTCCTTCTCGCTCCATGCGCGGAAACGGGACTTCTTGCGCGCGATCGCGAGGTTGCGCGCGACCGTGAGCGTCGGGAAGATGCGTCGGTCGTCGGGCACCCAGCCGACGCCGCAGCGGGCGATTTCGTGGGTGGACGCCCGTGTGATGTCTCGGCCGTCGAAATGGACCGTGCCGACACCGGGCGGCGTCAGGCCGAGGATCGAGCGCAGCGTGGTGGTCTTGCCCGCGCCATTCGGGCCGAGCAACGCAACCACTTCGCCCGCGCCGACGCGCAGCGAAACATCGAACAGCGCCTGCGTCTCGCCATAGTAGGTGTCGATATGGTCGATGGAAAGCAGCGCAGCCTGCCCTGCTTCCGCAAACGGCTGCGCGCGCGAGATGGCGACCGCGCTCATGCGAGCGTCCCCAGATTGGAGCGCGCGACCCACTCGTTCTGCCGCAACGCATCCGGCGTGCCCTGCGCAATGACCTGGCCCCAGTGGATCACCGAGATCCGGTCGGCCAGCCCGAAGAGAAACTTCATGTCGTGCTCGATGATCATGATCGTCAGTCGTTTCCTCAAGCGCGCCACCAGTTCCGCCAGGCGCGCCGTGCCCTCCGCACCGAGTCCTGCCGTCGGCTCGTCGAGGAAGAGCATGCGTGGCTCGGCCGCGAGCGCGACGCCGATCTCCAGCGCCCGGCGTTCGCCATACGACAGGCTCTTGGCCTGCGAGCGCTCCTTGCCCGCGAGACCCACGCTGTCGAGCACCGTTGCGGCGAGGTCCTGCGCGGTGCTGTCCGCGCCCAGGTCGCGCCACGGATTGAATCCTTGCTTGCGCACGTGCGGCGTCGCAATCAGCACGTTGTCCAGAGCCGAGTAGTCGTCGAACAGATTCATGATCTGGAAGGAACGCGAGATGCCCCTGCGTGCGATCTCGCGCGGTGCGAGTCCGGTGATGTCCTCGCCCGCGAAGCGCACGGTGCCCCGGTCAGGCTTGAAGCGGCCCGTGAGCACGTTGAAGCAGGTCGTCTTGCCCGCGCCGTTCGGCCCCATGATGCCGACGAGTTCACCCTCCTCGCAGTCCAGCGTGATGTCTTCGAGCACCACCTGATCGCCGAACCGCTTGGACAGTCCTGTTGCTTCAAACAGCTTCATCTGCACCTCGCTGAACCAATGCCACCGGCACCGCCGCCGTGGCCGCCAACACCCGCCGGCCGGCCGACGGCCGATGTCGCCATGCCTGCCAGATCCCGGCGATGCCATCGGGCTTGAAGATCACCATCGCCATGAAGATGAGGCCATACCAGAGCAGCCACGTCTCGGTGTAGACACCCAGCAAGTCGCGCGCGAGGATGAAGAAGGCCGCGCCGATCACCGGCCCCCAGAAGCTGACGAGGCCGCCGCCCACCAGCACCATCATCACGACGAAGCCCGAGTTGTGCAGGCTCATCACGTTGGGATAGGCCGATTGCTGCGCCATGGCGAACAGCGCGCCCGAGAGGCCCGCCACACCAGCCGACAAGGTGAAGGCCAGCCACTTGTAGAGCCAGACGTTGTAGCCCACGAAAGCGGCCCTCGTCTCGTTCTGCTTGATCGCGCTCAGCACGCGTCCCAGCGGCGAATGGACCACCCGCCACAGTGCCACGAGCACCACGGCGAAGACGGCAAGGCAGAAATAGAACAGCGCGTTGTTGCTTGCAAGGCTGAAGGATGCGAAGCCCAGGTCCACCGGCAGTCGACGGATATTGAGCAGGCCATCTTCACCACCCGTCATCGAGTGCCACTTGTTGGCGACGAACCAGAACACCTGCCCGAAAGCGATGGTGAGGAGCGCGTAGTAGATGCCGCGCCGGTGCGATATGAACAGTGCGACCAGCGCGCCCAGGCTGGCAGCGATCAGCACCGCGCCGAACAGGTCGAACCACAGGTTGGGCCACACCTTGAGTTGCAGCAGGCCGAAGGCGTAGGCGCCGATGCCGAAGTAGGCCCCGTGCCCGAAGGACGGCAACCCCGTGAAACCGAGCAGGAGGTTGTAGCCCAGCGCGAACATCATCCAGATCATGATTTCGAGCGCCAGGTACTGATAGAGCCCCACCTGCGCAATCCACAGCGGCGTGGACACCAGGAAGGCCAGTAGCAAGACCATGGGCGCAGGAAACAGTGCGGCGCGACCAGCAGCGAGTTGCATGAACGACTTGTCTCCAGATTCTTGAAATTTGACGTTGGACAAAACAGAATGTACGTTCTAATATCGAAACGTTCAAGAATATTCATTCTATTTTTTTCGACATGGACCCGATCGCCACCTACGAGCAACTGAAGAACCGGATCGCGCAGGCCTACCCCGGTATGTCGAAGCAGCTGCAGCGCATCGCCCGCCACGCCCTGGAGCGTCCGGATGATCTCGCGCTGGGCACGGTGGCCGCCATTGCCGAAGCCGCCGAGGTCCAGCCGTCCGCCATGATCCGCTTCGCCAACGCGGTGGGCTATGGCGGTTTCTCCGAGATGCAGCAGGTCTTTCGCGGCCATCTGGTGGAGCGCTCGTCGAGCTACCGCGAACGCATCGTGGAGATGCGCCGCAAGCAGACCAACGGCGCGCGCGCGCCGGGCAGCGTGCTGCATCAACTGGCGATGGACTCTGTCGGCGAGCTGGGCCAGCTCGAAGAGATGATCCATGAGGCGGACCTCACGCAGGCCGTCAAGCTGATTGCCAGCGCGCCGCACATCCATGTGCTCGCGCAGCGCCGGGCCTTTCCGGTCGCCGGCTACCTTGCCTACGCGTTGAGCCAGCTCGAACTGCGCACGCACCTGCTCGACGGTGCCGGCGGCATGCTGCGCGAGAGCCTGCGCGCAGTGGCGCCAGGCGATGTGCTGCTGGTCGCCAGCTTTCGCAACTACTCGCCGGAGGTGCTCGACGCGGCGCAGGCGGCGAGCGAGCGCGGCACGGCGGTGATCGCGATCACCGATGGGCCGCTGTCGCCGCTGAAGGCGTCGGCCACGGTCTGCTTCGAGCTGGCCGACGATTCATCGAAACCGTTCCGTTCCCTGGTAGCGCCGTTGTGCCTCGCGCAGGCACTCGTCGTCAGCACCGGACATCTCCTGGCCGAGCAGGCCAGCCACCCGCGGGCCCGCAAGACGCCCGCAGCCAAGAAGCTGTCATGACAAGACCTTTCGATGTCATCTGCATGGGGCGGGCCGCGGTCGACCTCTATGGGGAGCAGATCGGCGGCCGGTTGGAAGACATGCTGAGCTTCACCAAGTACCTGGGCGGGTCGCCGGCCAATACGGCAGTCGGCGTGGCACGTCTGGGGCTCAAGCCCGCGATGCTCACGCGGGTCGGCGACGAGCACAACGGACGCTTCGTGCGCGAGACGCTGGCGGCAGAGGGCGTGGACGTGAGCCATGCGAAGACCGATCCGAAGCGGCTCACGGCGCTGGTGTTCCTCGGCATCCAGGACCGCGAGACCTTCCCTCTCGTCTTCTACCGCGACAACTGTGCCGACATGGCGATCGACGAAGCCGATATCACCCCCGGCTTCATCGCCTCTGCGACCGCCCTGCTGCTCTCCGGCACGCACCTGTCGCAGCCGCAGACCTACCAGGCCTGCCGCACGGCCATTCGGCAAGCGAAAGCGAGTGGGACGCGCGTGGTGCTCGACATCGACTACCGCCCCGTGCTCTGGGGACTGACCAGTCCCGGCATGGGCGAGCAACGCTTCGTGCCCTCGGAGCAGGTCAGCGCGCATTTCCAGACGGTGATTCCGTCGTGCGATCTGGTGGTGGGAACCGAAGAGGAAATCCACATCGCGGGCGGCAGCTCGGACACTCTGACGGCCATCCGCCGCCTTCGCTCGCTCACGGCCGGCACGATCGTGGTGAAGCGCGGTCCCATGGGCTGCGTGGTATTCGACGGCGCCATCCCCGAGCGGATCGAGGACGGCCTGCGCGGTCCGGGCTTCCCCGTCGATGTCTTCAACGTGCTCGGCGCCGGCGACGCCTTCATGGCGGGATTCCTCCGAGGCTGGCTCAAGGACGAGGCGCTGGAACGCTGCTGCACCTACGCCAACGCCTGCGGCGCACTCGTGGTGTCGCGCCATGGCTGCGCGCCGGCGATGCCGAGCTGGACAGAACTGCAGCATTTCCTGGCGGTCGGCTCTCGAACGCGGCGGCTGCGTGAGGACGTGGACCTGGAGCATCTGCACCGCGTCAGCACCCGCACCCGCCGCTGGAAAGAGCTCTGCATTCTGGCCTTCGACCATCGGGTCCAGCTCGACGAACTCGCCGCGCGGCATGGCGGCGGCCGCGAGCGCATCGAGGCTTTCAAATCCCTGGTGGCCGAGGCCGCACGCCGCGTCGCTCGGGCTGAAGCCGATCGCGACCTCGACGCCGGGATGATCCTCGACGCCCGCTTCGGTTTCGACATCCTGCCGGCCCTCACCGGCAAGGGCTGGTGGGTCGCGCGGCCGGTCGAACTGCCTGGCTCGCGGCCCCTGGCCTTCGAGTCGGCCCAGCCGCTGATGCTGGAGATGCGCAACTGGCCGGCCGAGCATGTCGCCAAATGCCTGGTGGCCTGGCATCCGGACGATCCAGCCGCACTGCGCGCCACGCAACTGGCGCGCCTCACCGAACTGCAGGCCGCGAGCGTCGCGACCTTTCACGAATTCCTGGTCGAGGTCATTCCGCCGCGCGACATGCCCGCCGACGACGACACGCTGGCGCGGGCCTTGGGCCAGATCTACGAGGCCGGCATTCGTCCCGACTGGTGGAAGCTCCCACCCTCCGCATCGGCCGAAGCCTGGGAGCGCATCGCCGCCGTGGTCCAGGATCACGACCCGCACTGCCGCGGTGTGTTGCTGCTGGGCCTGGAAGCCAGCGAAGAAGTGTTGCGGCAGGGATTCGAAGCGGCTGCGCCCCATGCGATCTGTCGCGGTTTCGCGGTCGGCCGCTCGATCTTCGCGGATGCCGCCGCCGGATGGTTCGCGCGCCGGCTCGACGACGCGCAGGTCATCGACCACGTCGGCGCCCGTTACGCCGGGCTCATCCGGCTCTGGCGCGACGCCCGGGCCGGCCACACCACCAGTCTCGTTTGAAACTTTCCAAGGAACATCCCATGACCACCGCAAGGATCGGCTTCATCGGCATCGGCATGATGGGGCACGGCATGGCCAGGAACCTGCTCGCGAAGGGCTTTCCGGTCAAGCTCAAGGCGCACCGCAACCGCACCAACCTCGAGGACCTGCTGGCCGCTGGCGCCACCGAGGCCGACACGCACGCGGCCACGGCGACCGATGTCGACGTCGTCTTCATCTGCGTCACCGGGTCGCCGCAGGTGGAGGAGATCGTCTACGGTGCCGACGGCCTTCTCGACGCCGCACGACCGGGACTGCGAGTGGTCGACTGCTCCACGGCCGAGCCATCGTCGAGCGCGCGAATCCGCGCCGACTTTGCGGCCAAGGGGGTGAACTTCATCGATGCGCCACTGGCGCGCACGCCGAAGGAAGCCGAGGAAGGCCGGCTCAACACCATGGTCGGCGCCGACGCCGAGGACTTCGCGGCCATCGAGCCCGTGCTCAAGGCCTTCTGCGAAAACATCTTCCACGTCGGCCCGCCGGGCCATGGCCACGTGCTCAAGCTGGTGAACAACATGATGGCCATGAGCTTCGCGAGCTGCATCGCCGAGGCCTTCGCTGTCGCCGCCAAGTCGGGGCTGGACCTGAAGCGCCTCTACGACGTGGTGTCGGTCGGCGGCGTCAACTGCGGCATCTTCCAGATGATGACCGCCAAGACGCTGGTCGATGGCTCCGTCGACGGCTTCAAGTTCGGTATCGCCAATGCGCAGAAGGACCTGCGCTACTACACCCACCTGGCCGAGGCCCTGCCCGTGTCGAGCTTCATGGGCGAGGCCACGCACCAGAGCCTGGTCCAGGCCGTGAACCTGGGCTTCGGCGACAAGCTGATCGCCTCGCTCTTCGAGGCCCAGGAAAAGATCAACGACGTGAAGATCGTTCCGCGCTAGTCCATACCAACTGCAGGAGACAAACACCATGAGCAAGACAGACAACCCATCGGATTCCCGCCGCAAGCTGCTCAAGGGCGCCGGCCTCGCGCTCGCCGGCGCCGGTCTCTACGGCGTCGCCCCGTTCATGGGGCCGTGGAAGCACAACCGCGTCTGGGCGCAGTCAGCGCAGAAGAAGCCGCTGGTGATCGGGCTCACGATGGACACCTCCGGCATGTACGCAGCCTCCGGCGGCGAGGAGCGGCTGGGCGCGATGATGGCGATCAAGGAGTTCAACGACAAGGGTGGCGTGCTCGGCCGGCGCATCGAGGCGATCCACATGGACACCGAGACCACCCCCGCGACAGGCTCGCGCATCGCCGAACGCATGATCACGCGCAACGAGGCCGCCTTCCTGATCGGCGCGGTGCACTCGGGCGTGTCGAACGCGATCTCGCAGGTGGCGCAGAAGTACGGCACCGTCTTCCTCAACACCAACTCCAGCTCACCTACCGAGGCCGGCAAGGACTGCCACCGCACCAAGTTCGTCTGGGACGGCAACGGCACCAATTTCTCCAACGCGATCGTCAAGAACGCGATCACGGCGAACGGCCGCAACTGGGTGCTGCTGACCAACGACTACGTCTGGGGCCACACGACCTCGAAGGCCACGCGCGACATCGTCGAGGCCAACGGCGGCAAGATCATCGACGAGCTGTTGATTCCGCAGAACACGCGCGACTTCTCTTCCTATCTGCTGAAGCTTCAACAACTCAAGCCCAACGTGGTGGCCACCGCGGTCGGCGGAGACGACATCAAGGCGCTGCGCCAGCAGGTGGTGCAGCTCAAGCTCAACGAATCGATGGCCTGGATCAACAACCAGCAGGACTGGCCCGACGTCTATGGCCTCGGCCCCGACGCGATCTTCGGCGTCTTCGGCACCACCTGGTACTACCGGCTCGACCTGCCGGGCGTGAAGGAGTTCGTCGCCGCCTACCAGAAGCAGTACCCGGGCGTTGCGATCCGCGTTCCCGGCAACGTCTATCACAACACTTACATGGCGACGCGCGAGCTGCTGCGCTGCACCGAGGAAGCCGGCACGACGCAGAACATCGCGGTCATCAAGAAACTCGAAGGCCGGCAGATGAAGGCGGTGGACCGGCTGCAGCACTTCGACGCCTGGATGGACCCCGTCACGCACCAGTGCCAGCAGACCATCTACATGGCGAAGTACAACGACAAGCCGGTGGAGAAGGACGACATCTTCAAGATCATCACGCAGGCCAATCCGAAGGACGTGATGGACACGCAAGCGCAAGGCACCTGCAAGCTCGAGAGCTACGACGCCACGCCGAGCTACGACGTCTGAAAAGAAATGCTCACGCAGCTCGTCCCGCATCTGGTCAACGGCGTCTCGCTCGGGCTCCTGTTCGCGCTGATCGCGCTGGGCTTCATGCTGATCGTGGGGGTGATGGAGACCATCAACCTCGCGCACGGCTCGCTCTTCGCGCTGGGCATGTACGTAGCGCTCTTCATCGTCGCGCCGCAGCTTGGCATGTTTCCGGCGTTGCAGGCGGCGTACATGGCCCTGCCGATCGAGCTGCGCTACCTGTTCGCGCTGGTGCTGGCGCCGATCTTCGTCGGCATCTTCGGGATGCTGCTGGAGTTGTGCATGCGGCGCACCTACGGGCGCGATCCACTCTACGGCCTGCTGCTGACCTTCGGCGCCGCGCTCGTGATCGAGGAGGGCATCCGGCTCGTCTGGGGTTCGTCCGAGAAGCAGATTCCGCTGCCCCAGGCGATCTCGGGTGCAGTGATGATGGGCGACCTGATCTATTCGCGCTATCGCTTCTTCGCGAGCGCCTTCGCGGTACTGATGATCTTCCTGCTTTGGCTTTTCCTGCAGAAGACGCCCTATGGCGCAATCATCAAGGCCGGCGCGCACGACAGCGAGATGGTGCGCGCCCTGGGCATCAATCTGTCGCGCCTGCGGCTGTTCGTCTTCGGGCTCGGCGTGGCGCTGGCGGCGATCGCCGGCGTGGTGATGGCGCCGATCTGGGGAATCCGGCCCCATGTGGGCGTGGACGCGGTGGTGCCGGCTTTTCTCATCATCGTGCTGGGCGGAGTGGGGTCGCTGTGGGGCGCGGTGATCGCGGGGCTGATGGTCGGCATGGTCGTCGGGCTCACTGGCTCCTACGCCTCGGAATGGTCCCTGATGTCGATGTACCTCCTGTTCATCGCGGTGGTCACCTTCCGCTCGCGCGGACTGTTTGGAAAGAAGAGCGTGCTCGATGCCTGAACTTCACTCGAAGCCCTTGCAGGGCAAGGTCGCGCTGGTGACCGGCGCGGCCGGCACCATGGGCCTCGCGGCCGCCAGGTTCCTGCTGGAGGACGGCTGCAAGGTCGCGCTCGTCGATGCGAACCGGGAACGCACCCTGGCCCTTGCGGAGGAACTCGGCGCCGACGCCCAGCCCTTCTGCTTCGACATCAGCGACGCAGAGGCGGTGCGAAGCGGCCACGCCCAGGTCGTCGAAGCATTGGGGCCGATCGACGTGCTGGTCAACAACGCGGGCATCCTGTCGAACAACAAGGCGGAAGCGACCGATGCGGCGGAATGGCGGCGCGTGCTGGCCGTGAACCTGGACGGCGCGTTCTACCTGTCGCAGCAGGTTGTGCCGTCGATGAAGGCACGGCGCGCTGGCCGGATCATCAACACCTGCTCGCTGGCGGCGAAGACCGGCGGGTTGACGGCGGGCACGGCGTATTCGGTGTCCAAGGGCGCGCTGACCTCGCTGACTTTCTCGCTGGCGCGCGAACTGGCATCCTTCGGCGTCACCGCCAACGGCATCTCGCCAGCCTACGTGAAGACCCCCATGATCACCGAGCAACTCACGGAGCAGCAGCGGCAAGCCCTGCTGAAGGACATCCCGGTCGGCCGCTTCTGCGAGCCGGAGGAATTCGCACATGTGGTGCGCTTCCTGGCCTCGCCGCTCTCGGGCTTCATCACCGGGGAGATCATCGATCTCAACGGCGGCCTGCTAATGGACTGACCCCCATGGACGAACTCACGCCGCGCATCGACTTCCCTCGCGAGCTCTCGGGGCTCTTCAGACTCGAAGGCAAGGTGGCCTACGTTCCCGGTGGCTATGGCGGAATCGGTGAGGCCATCGCCTGGGCGATGGCGCTGGCAGGTGCCAAGGTGGCGGTGTCGGGGCGGAATGAAGCCAAGGCGCAGGCCCTGGCGGCATCGCTCAGGGAAGCCGGTCACGACGCACTGGGTCTCGCGATGGACGCGCATTCGGTTGCCGACATGCAGGCGTCGGTCGACGCCGTCGCAGCGCATTTCGGCAGGTTGGACGTGCTGATGAATTGCATCGGCATCCAGCGCGAGCAGGCCTTGCTGGACGTGACCGAAGAGGCCTTCGACGAGGTCGTCCAGGTCAATCTCAAGTCCGCGATGTTCCTGGCACAAGCGGCGGCGAAGCATCAAATGGCCGGCGGGCGCGGCGGTGCACAGGTGCATCTGCTGTCGGTGCGCTCGCAATTGGGGCTTCGCGGCCGCGGCTACTCGGCCTACGCGAGCAGCAAGGGGGGCCTGGTCATGCTGATCCGCCAGCACGCCGCCGAGCTGGCCCCGCATGGCATCACGGTCAATGGGGTTGCGCCGACCGTCGTGCGCACCGAGATGGCGCGCCACTGGCTGGCGAACCCCGACACGCACAAGCAACTGCTGGATCGCATCCCGCTCGGCCGCGTGGCCGACCCGAAGGACGTGGCCGGCGCTGCCGTGTTCTTCTGCGCACCGGCGGCGTCCTTCGTGACCGGGCAGGTGCTGTACCTGGACGGCGGCATCAACGCGACGCAATGACGCGCACGCGCAGGCGCGTCCTTTCCTAGAATCACCCCGGGATTCGGACCCGGACTCGTCGCTCCAACGGCGATCCGGACGTCGCTCGCCTTATCCGGAATAAGCATTCAATCGCCCGCAAACCCGCATGGGGACTGGTGAATATGCTTATCCGCATAAAGCGCGAACCAAAAAATAGTTTGTTTCCATAAGGCTCGCTTCTACATTCCTCGATCCCGTTGACGAGGCCGTGGACGCACTGCCTTCCAGCAACTGACAACACGATGTACCAATACACTGATTTCGACCGCCAGTTCGTGCACCTGCGCGCGGCGCAATTCCGCGACCAGCTCGAACGTTGGCAAACGGGCAAGCTCTCGGAGGACGAATTCCGTCCTCTGCGGCTGCAAAACGGCTGGTATGTGCAGCGCTACGCGCCGATGCTGCGCGTCGCGGTGCCCTACGGCGAGCTGTCGAGCCGGCAGCTGCGCGTGCTGGCCAGGATCGCGCGCGTCTACGACGAACCCGAGGCCGAGGTCTACAAGACCGCGCTGGCCACGCAGGGCAAGCTCGGCACGGCCAAGCTGCCGACGCACTACGCCCACTTCACGACGCGCCAGAACGTCCAATACAACTGGATCCCGCTGTCCAAGTCGGCCGACGTGATGGACCTGCTGGCCTCGGTCGACATGCACGGCATCCAGACCAGCGGCAACTGCATCCGCAACATTACCAGCGACGAGCGCGCCGGCGTGGCCATCGACGAGATCGCCGATCCGCGCCCCTTCGCCGAAATCATGCGGCAGTGGAGCACGCTGCACCCTGAATTCGCCTTCCTGCCGCGCAAGTTCAAGATCGCGATCAGCGGCGCCAAGGAAGACCGCGCCGCCACCGGCTGGCATGACGTCGGCCTGCACCTCGTGAAGAACGACGCGGGCGACCTGGGCTTCCGCGTCCAGGTCGGCGGCGGCATGGGCCGCACCCCGATCATCGGCACCGTGCTGCGCGAGTTCCTGCCGTGGAGCCAGATCATGAATTACCTCGAAGCGGTGATTCGGGTCTACAACCGCTACGGCCGGCGCGACAACATCTACAAGGCGCGCATCAAGATCCTGGTGAAGGCCGAGGGCCAACGCTACATCGACGACGTCGAGGCCGAGTACAAGCAGATCATCGAGCACGACGGCGCGCCGCACACGGTCACGCAGGCCGAGCTCGACCGCGTGAGCGCCTCCTTCGTGCCGCCGACGCTCGCCACCCGCGTGTTCCGCAGCGCCGAGGAAACCGACGCCGATCTGCGCGCCCAGGCCGCCGACGACGTGATGTTCGCGCGCTGGCTGGCGCGCAACGTGGCGCCGCACAAGAACCCGGCGCTGCGCGCGGTCACGTTGTCGTTCAAGCGCCGCTTGCAGGCACCGGGCGATGCTTCTGCCGACCAGCTCGATACGGCCGCTCTGCTGGCGGACCGTTTCAGCGCCGGAGAAGCGCGCGTCACGCACGACCAGAACCTGCTGCTGCCCTGGGTGCACGCCGAAGATCTGCATGCCCTGTGGCTCGCAGCGCGCGAAGCCGGCTTTGCCAGCGCCAACGTGCACTTGCTGACCGACATGATCGCCTGCCCCGGCGGCGACTTCTGCGCGCTGGCGAATGCGCGCTCGATCCCCATCGCCGAAGCCATCACCGAGCGCTACCAGGATCTGGACGAGCTCGATGATCTCGGCGAGATCGACCTGCACATCAGCGGCTGCATCAACTCCTGCGGTCACCACCACAGCGGCCACATCGGCATCCTCGGCGTCGACAAGGACGGCAAGGAGTGGTACCAGGTCACGCTGGGCGGTTCCGACGGCTCCGCGCTCAGCGGTGCGGCGCAGCCCGGCAAGGTGGTCGGCCCCTCCTTCTCCGCGGCCGAAGTGCCGGACGTGATCGAGGCCGTGCTCAACACCTACCGCGATACCCGCGAGGCGGGCGAGACCTTCATCGACGCGCTGCGGCGCGTCGGCATCGAGCCTTTCAAGGCCGCCGCCAACGGCGCGCGCTTCAAGGTCGAGGTGGCCGCATGAACAAGACGCTTCGACTCATCGCTGCCGAAGACCATGTGGACAACGGCGACCCGAACGTCCTGCAACTGGCCAACGACGCCGATCCGCTGGCGATCGAGGTCTGCCTCGACGACGTGGAACGCATCGACCTGGACTTCCCGAAGTTCACCGACGGCCGCGCCTACAGCCAGGCCTTCCTGCTACGCCGCCGACTCGGCTTCAAGGGCGATATCCGCGCCACCGGCGACGTGCTGATCGACCAGCTCGTGCAGATGCAGCGCACCGGCTTCTCCAGTGCCGTGCTCAAGGAAGGCGTCGACGCCTCCGCCGCACAGCGCCAGTTCGATCGTTTTGCGGCCTTCTATCAAGGTGACGCGGTGCAAGCCACACCGATCTTCAAACGCGAAACCGCCTGAACTTCCACAACCAGCCAGCGCCCTGCGCGCCCAGCCATTTCGACATGAACGCCATCTCGCTCTACGCCAAGCCCTCCGCCGATTTCGACGACAAGCTCGCCGAGAGCGTGGCGCTGCTGCGAGGCGCGGCGGCCGAATTCACGCCGATCACGCAGGCTTCCAGCTTGGGCGCTGAGGATATGGTCGTGACGGACATCCTCCATCGCTTCCAGGTTCAGAGCGGCGTCTTCGTGCTGGAAACGGGCAAGCTGCACGCTGAAACGCTGGGCCTGCTCGACCGCCTGCAGACGCACTACGGCCGCGAGATCGAGGTGTACCGCCCGGTCGAGGAAGATGCGGCCGCCTTCGTCAAGGAAAACGGCGAGGAAGCGATGTACCGCAGCCTCGAATTGCGCAAGGCCTGCTGCCACATCCGCAAGATGGAGCCGCTGGAGCGTGCGCTCGCCGGCAAGCGCGCCTGGATCACGGGCCTCCGGCGCGAGCAGTCCGGCGCGCGTGCCGAGGTCGAGTTCATCGAGCAGCAGCCCGAGCGCGTCAAGATCAATCCGCTGGCGCGCTGGACCTGGGGCGACGTGTGGCACTACATCGCCATCCACAACGTGCCCTACAACCCGCTGCACGACCAGTTCTACCCGAGCATCGGCTGTGCGCCCTGCACCCGCGCCGTGACCCTCGGAGAAGACTTCCGGTCGGGCCGCTGGTGGTGGGAGCAGGAAAGCGCCAAGGAATGCGGACTGCACGTGGCCGCCGACGGCAGCCACGAGGGCGAAGAGCCCGCTGCATTCGAGCCCCTGTCCGCCGTCTCACCCGTCTCTCCCCTTCCGAACCGCGCCATCCCCATTCGTGCCATCCCGAACTGAACCCCGCTTCATGAACGCCCGTACCGACACCGACCTGCTGCTGCAATCCACATCGCAGTCGCTCGCGCGCCTCTCCAACGCGCAGCTCGACGCACTGGAAGAAGAGACCATCTTCATCCTGCGCGAAGTCGCCGCATCCTTCGAGCGGCCGACGCTGCTGTTCTCGGGCGGCAAGGATTCGCTGGTGCTGCTCAAGTGCGCGGAAAAGGCTTTCGGCATCGGCCGCATCCCCTACCCGCTGCTGATGATCGACACCGGGCACAACTTCCCCGAAGTGACCGATTTCCGCGATGCCCGCGCCAAGGAACTCGGCGCCGAACTGATCGTGCGCAATGTCGAGGATTCGATGAAACGCGGCACGGTGCGCCTGGCGCACCCGGACGAATCACGCAACGTGCACCAGTCGGTCACGCTGCTCGAAGCCATCGAGGAATTCCGCTTCGACGCGCTCATCGGCGGCGCCCGCCGCGACGAGGAAAAAGCCCGTGCCAAAGAACGGATCTTTTCGCACCGCGACAGCTTCGGCCAATGGCAGCCCAAGGACCAGCGCCCGGAACTGTGGACGCTGTTCAACACCCGCCTCGCGCCCGGCGAGCACTTCCGCGTGTTCCCGATTTCGAACTGGACCGAACTCGACGTGTGGCAGTACATCGAGCGCGAGGACATCGCCCTGCCCTCGATCTACTACACGCACAAGCGCGAAGTGGTGGAGCGCCGCGGCCTGCTGGTGCCGGTGACCGAACTCACCCCGCCGCGTGACGGCGAGCAGATCCAGGTCCGCGACGTGCGCTTCCGCACCGTCGGCGACATCACTTGCACCTGCCCGGTCGACAGCCTTGCGGCTGATGCCGGCGACGTGGTCATCGAAACGCTGGCGGCTGACGTTAGCGAACGCGGTGCCACGCGTATGGACGACAAGACGTCCGAAGCTTCGATGGAAAAACGCAAAAAGGACGGCTACTTCTGATGAGCACCGCTACCCAATCCCCGGCTGCCTCCAAGCTGCACGCCGAGACCGGCGCGGCGCTGCGCTTCATCACCTGCGGCAGCGTGGACGATGGCAAGAGCACGCTGATCGGCCGCCTGCTGGTCGATAGCAAGACGGTGCTTCAGGATCAACTGGCCGGCGTCCAGCGCGGCGGCGAGACCGATCTGGCGCTGCTGACCGACGGGCTGTCTGCCGAGCGTGAACAGGGCATCACGATCGATGTGGCCTACCGCTACTTCTCGACTGCGCACCGCAAGTTCGTGATCGGCGATGCGCCCGGCCATGAGCAGTACACGCGCAACATGGTCACGGCCGCGTCGAGCGCCGATGCGGCGGTGGTGCTGGTCGATGCGACCAAGCTCGCCTGGGCATCCGAGGTCGGCGACGGCGAAGTCGTCAAGCGCGAGTTACTGCCTCAGACCCGCCGGCACACGCTGCTGTGTCATCTGTTGCGCGTGCAGTCGATCGTGTTCGCGGTTAACAAGCTCGATGCCATCGACGACGCCGAACTGGCTTTCGAGCGCATTTCGCAAGCACTCGCGAATTTCGCCGAAGCCGCCGGCGTGGAGGTTGCCGCCACGGTGCCGATCTCGGCGCTCAAGGGCTGGAACGTCGCTTCGCGCCATCCGGACTGGGCCGGCTACGAAGGCCCCAGCCTGCTCGAACTGCTGGAGCAACTGCCGGTCACCGCACAGGACGAGGCCGTGCCCTTTGCCTTCCCGGTGCAGTGGGTCGAGAAGTTCTCCGCCTCGGCCGACACCTCACGAGGCCGCCGCGTGTTCTGGGGCCGCGTCGCGAGCGGGCATATCGAGCCCGGACAGCGCGTGACCGTGTTGCCTAGCAACCAGACCGCTACCGTGGCGCAGGTGCTGAGCCACACCCGCCAGCCGAAGGCCGTGCATGCGGGCCACAGCGCCGGCATCGTGCTGGACCGCGAACTCGACGTGTCGCGCGGCGACTGGCTGCTGGAGCCCGGCGCCTTCGAACCGGCGCGCGAGATCACGGCCACCATCGCCTGGCTCGACGACGAGCCGCTCGTGGCGGGCCGCGTCTACTGGGCGCTGCAGGGCCATCGCTGGGTCAAGGCCAAGGTGGCGCGCATCGTGGATCGCGTCAACATCACGACGCTCGATTCCGAGCCGACGGACCAGCTCGAAGCCAACGCCATCGGCGACGTGGTGCTGAGCCTGCAGCAGCCGCTGGCTGTGCTGCCTTTCACGCAATCGCGCACGCTCGGTTCGCTGATCCTCGTCGACACCGCCTCTCACCGGACCTCCGCCGCCGTGCTCGTGCGGCCCCCGGCCACAAAGCCCTAAAATTCGGGGTTTTCCCGATCATTTCTCCCGTCAGCCAAGAATCATGACCCACGTCGTCTCCGAATCCTGCATCCGCTGCAAATACACCGATTGCGTCGACGTGTGTCCCGTCGACTGCTTCCGTGAAGGGCCGAACATGCTGGTGATCGATCCCGACGAGTGCATCGATTGCGCGGTCTGCATTCCCGAGTGCCCGGTCAACGCGATCTACGCGGAGGAAGATCTTCCCGCCAACCAGCTGGCCTTCATCAAGCTCAATGCCGAGCTGGCCGTGGCCGATGGCTGGAAGAGCATCACCAAGCGCAAGCCGGCGCTGCCCGATGCCGAAGAGTGGAAAGACAAGACCGACAAGGTCTCGGAGTTGGTGCGCTGAGCACGACAGCACGCCCCATTGAAACCGACGCGCTGATCATCGGCGCGGGCCCGGTCGGGCTGTTCCAGGCCTTCCAGCTCGGCCTGCTTGAAATCTCCTGCCACATCGTCGACGCCCTGCCCCGTGCCGGCGGCCAATGCGTCGAGCTGTATGGCGACAAGCCCATCTACGACATTCCCGGCACCCCGGTGACCACTGGCCGTGGCCTCGTGGAATCGCTGCAGCAGCAAATCTCACCCTTCAAGCCGCAACTCCACCTTGGCGAGCAGGTCGCGTCGCTCGCGCGTCAGAGTGACGGTCGTCTGTTGCTGGGCACGAACAAGGGCAGCGCTTTCCTCGCCAGGACCGTGTTCATCGCCGCAGGTGTCGGCGCTTTCGTTCCGAAGCGAATCGCCGTCGAAGGCATCGAGCGCCTGGAAGGCACCCGGCTTTTCTATCACCCCGATGCACTCGCTCGCTTTGCCGGCCAGACCGTGGTGGTCAACGGCGGCGATGATGCCGCGCTCGATACCGCGCTGGCGCTCGCACCCATCGCGAAGCAAGTCACGCTGCTGCACCGGCGTGATGTCTTCCAGGCCGAGGACACCACTGTCGCAGCCTTGCGCGAGCACGTCGCCGCAGGAACGATGCGCCTGACCGTGGGTCAGCCCGTCGCCTTCGACGACGCCCAACTGCAGATCGCCACGCCCGACGCGCAAGCTGTCTCATTGCCCTTCGATGCCCTCGTCGGCTGCCTCGGCATTTCGCCTCGGCTCGGCGCCATCGCCGACTGGGGCTTGGATCTCGTGCGCAAGCAAGTGCCGGTCGACACTGAGAAGTACGAAACGCGCGAGCGCGGCATCTTCGCCGTCGGAGACATCAACACCTATCCGGGCAAGAGGAAGCTGATCGTCTGCGGTTTCCACGAAGCCACGCTGGCGGCCTGGGGTGCGACGGCGATCGTGTTCCCCGGCAAGTCGATCCCCCTGCAATACACCACGACCAGCACGCGGCTGCACACCCTGCTCGGCGTCGGGCACTAGCCCCTCGCCGCTGCGGGACGCCCCGCAAGCAGATCGTTGCGATCCTGAACGAGGTGTGAACATCCGATTCATGCTATCGACACCGTGGGGGCCTACGATGCCCGCATGCAGGCACTGAACATCTCCCTCTTTCAGTGGCTGGCCGCGGGCCACACGCCCCATCCGCAGTTGCTGTGGATCGCGTCAGTCATCGCCGAAGGAGCATCCTGGGCCTGCGTCGCGATCATGGGCTGGGTGGCTTGGCGACGCCCGCCGCAAAGGGCGTACGCCATGGGGACGCTCGTCGCCGCCGGGGTGACAGCACTCATCGCCCACGCGCTGGCGGACGCCATCAACTTGCCACGCCCCTTCGCGCTCGGCCTGAGCCCGCCGCACATCGTGCACGGCGCGCGCGGCTCCCTGCCGAGTGCGCATGCCTCCGTGATGTTCACCGTTGCGCTGATCTTCTGCATGCGGTCTTCCCTGCGGGGTGCGGGGCTCGCGATGCTTGCGATCGCGGTTTTCACGGGATGGGCGCGCGTCTACGTCGGGGTTCATTTCCCCTTCGACATCGTCGCCGGTCTGATTCTGGCCGTGGCGATCACGGCGGTGTTCTGGGCGCTTGTGCGCTTGAGCCAGCGCTTCATCATCCCGCGGCTCGTTCGCGATGATGCGCCAACCGCCCTTCGACCGAAGGGCTCGGAAAAACAGGGCGTTGCGCCGACCGCTGTCCGCCACGCCTGAATCCCGATCCCCTTGCCGTCGCCCCCGGCGGAACGCCGCCGCGCTGCGGGGGAACGCACCGCTCTACAATTCACACTGCTTCGCCAGACTGAAGCAACGCTAGGGGTGCCGACCCGCCATGCGGTGGGCCGGCTGAGAGAGTCCCTTTGAACCTGACTGAGGTAATCCTCGCGCAGGGAAGCTGGTCCGGCGGCCGCCACGTTTTCTCGCGTGCCGGTCCCACCGCCGGGCCTCGCCCACCTGCCAAACAATTTGCATTGGAGCAAATGGATGGCAAACACGAACAACGATGCCGCACGCAACGGCGCCAACGAGGCGCTGACGCCCCTGCAGGAGGCCGGACGCGTCTTTCGGTGGCACGACCACATGGCGCTGTGGTTCAGCCTCGGGGTCGGCCTGCTGGTGATGCAGATCGGCGCCTACCTGGTGCCGGCGGTCGGAACGCGTGACGCGGTCTTCGCGATCGTGCTGGGCTCGTGCATCGGCGCCGGCCTACTGGCATGGACCGCGCGCCTGGGCTGCGAGAGCGGGCTCGCCAGCGCGGGCCTGATGCACGCCACTTACGGCAGCGCCTTTGCTCGCCTCCCGGTGGTGCTGAACATCTTGCAGCTGATCGGCTGGACCACTTTCGAGATCGTGATCATGCGCGAGGGCACCCAGGCCATTGGCCGCCAGGCGTTCGGCTGGTCGCTCGACGGCAGCCTGGGTTCGCTGGTGACGACGCTGCTCTGGGGCGCCGTGCTGCTCGCCCTTTTGGCAGGCTCCATGGTCAAGCTGGTGCGCCGCTTCGTCAGTCGCTTCGGCCTGCCTCTGGTGGTGCTCTCTCTCCTGTGGCTGACGTGGCAGTTCGCGACGCGGCTCCATGCCAAGGGCCTGGACGCCTTCTGGACGCGACCGGGCGACGGAAGCATGGGGATGTTCGGTGCGCTCGACCTGGTGATCGCGATGCCTGTGTCCTGGCTTCCGCTGGTCGCCGACTACGCGCGCCACGGCAGGCGCAGTTCGGGCAGACTGGGCGGCGCGTTCAGCGGAACGTGGATCGGCTACGCGGTGGCCAACATCTGGTGCTATGCGCTCGGCGTCATGGTGGTGAGCGTTGCGGAGCCCGGCGCCGGCCTGGTCACGGCGCTGCTGCTGGCGCAAGGCGGGCTGGTTGCACTGGGCCTGATCCTGATCGATGAACTCGACAACGCCTATGGCGACGTCTATTCAGGCTCGGTCTCGGCCCACAGTCTGCAGCCGCGCTGGAGCGTGCGGCGCTGGGGCCTGCTTCTCGGCGTGGTCTGCATCGGCTTCGCGCTGGTGCTGCCGATGCACTCGCTCGAACCCTTCCTGCTGCTGCTGAGCTCGGTCTTCGTGCCGCTCTACGGCGTGATCCTCGGGCGATTGGGCTCGGGCGGCTCCGTCGTGGCGGTCGGCGCGCGCCGCGTGGACATTGCCGCTGCGGCCATCTGGATCGGCGGCATCGCCATCTATCACGGCTGCGCTGCCTGGGCGCCTCAGTGGGGCTCCGCGCTGCCGACCCTGGCGATCACCTTCGTGCTGGCGTGGGTCACGCGTCCGTCGCCGGCAAGCGGACCGTCGGCATTGGCGCAAAGCCGTGGTTGAGAGGTCCGTGGCCCGCACCCACCTTGACATCCGCGCCCGCCTCCATGGCGGCGACCACGTAGCCGCGCGCGCGTTCCACCGCCTGGGGCAATGCGTAGCCGAGCGCCAGGTGGGCGGCAATGGCGGACGACAGCGTGCAGCCCGTGCCGTGGAGGTTGCGACTGGCGATGCGCGCCGACGAGAGCCGCAGCCTGTCGCCGCCGGCCTCCGCCAGCAGGTCAACCACGTCGTCGCCCGGCAGATGCCCACCCTTGAGCAAGACGGCGCTGGCACCCAGCGCGAGCAGTTCGCTGGCCGCTTCGTCCAGGGCATCGACGCCGTCGATCGCATGGCCGATGAGCAGCGCCGCCTCGTCCAGATTGGGCGTGACCACCGCCGCGCGCGGAAAGAGGTCGCGCACCAGCACCTGAACGGTTTCCGCAGCGATCAGCCTGTCGCCGCTGGTGGCGACCATCACCGGATCGAGCACCACGTTCGGAAGCTTGTAGTGATCGATGGCCCAGGCCACGACTTCGACGATCTCGGGCGCATGCAGCATGCCGAGCTTGACGGCATCGACGCCGATGTCCTCGACCACCGCCTGAATCTGCGCCTTCAGAAAGGCCGGTGGCACGCCGTGGATGCACGACACGCCGAGCGTGTTCTGCGCGGTGAGCGCGGTGATGGCCGTCATGCCGTAGCAGCCCAGCGCCGCGAAAGTCTTGAGATCGGCCTGGATGCCGGCGCCGCCGCCGCTGTCGGAACCTGCGATCGAGAGCACGCGGGCGTAGCGGGAAAATGCAATAGTCATGGCCGGAAGCTTACCCCCAGCCTCGCCCACTTCGTGTGGCTCGGGCACCCCTCTCCGGGGGGCAATACCGGCGGCCCGGCGGAGCCGGTTCCGCGGTATTCCTGGCTTCTCTTGCGCGCGCGGGTTTTGGTTGTCGCGCGGTGGGACTGATATGAGCATGGCTGTCGATCTTCCGTTCCGATCTGCCGCGATCCTCGGCGCCGGCCTCATGGGGCGCCTGCTCGCGGTGACGTTGGTGCAGGCCGGTTGCAGGGTTGAACTTTTCGAAGCAGGCGGGCCCGAGGCCGAAGGCGCAGCCGCCCGCGTCGCGGCTGCGATGCTGGCGCCGCTGGCGGAATCCGCCGTCGCGCCGGCTTCGGTGGTGCGCATGGGCCACTACGCGCTCGACCGCTGGCCGACACTGATTGCATCGCTGGCCGCGCCCGCGTTCTTCCAGCGCGAAGGCACGCTGGTGCTGTGGCATCGACAGGACGCATCGGAGGCCGCGCGCCTCGCCCGTGTCCTCGCGCGTACCGGCGAAGTCGTGCCCGAACTGCCTGCGATGAAATCGCTCGACGCGGCCGGCATCGCGGCGCTGGAGCCTTCGCTGGGCCAGCGTTTTGCACAGGGGCTGTTGCTGCCCGACGAAGGCCAGCTCGACAACCGCGCGCTGCTCGCCGCCCTGCTCGCGACGCTGCAGGCGTCGTCCCAAGTTCGCCTGCACTGGCACGCGCCCCGAACCACCGATGACTTCACACCGGGCGAGCCCGGCCAGCCCGAACGCGTGATCGACTGCCGTGGCCTCGGCGCGCGCCCCCAATGGAACGCCCTGCGCGGCGTGCGCGGCGAAGTCATCCGTGTTCACGCGCCCGAGGTGACATTGCAGCGGCCTACACGCCTCGTGCACCCACGCTATCCGCTCTACATCGCGCCCAAGCCCGACAACGTGTTCGTGATCGGCGCGACCGAAATCGAATCGGACGACATGTCGCCCGCCAGCGTGCGATCGACGCTCGAACTGCTGAGCGCCGCCTACTCGGTGCACAGCGGTTTCGCGGAAGCACGCATCGTCGAGATCGCGACGCAATGCCGGCCCACCCTGCCCGACAATCTTCCGGCCGTGCGCCAGCCGCGGCCGGGCGTGATCCAGGTCAACGGCCTCTATCGCCACGGCTTCATGATCGCGCCCGCCATCCTCGACGTCGTCATGGAACTGCTCGCGACCGGCCATTCCGCGCTTGCAAGCCGCTTCGACATGGCGCCCAGCCTGGAACCCACAACGCCATGAACATCCTGATCAACGACGAGCCCCACACGCTGCCGCCCGAGGCGAAGCTGTCGGACGCGCTCGTCCTCATCAACGCGACGCCGCCCTTTGCCGCGGCCGTCAACCGTCAATTCGTACCGCGCTCGAACTACGCATCGCACCCGCTGCAACCGGACGACCGCATCGAAGTGATCCGCCCCGTGACGGGCGGCTAGAACCCAGGCAACGCCATGACCACTGCATCCACCCAAGACCCGCTCGTCCTGTACGGCCAGACCTTCCAGAGCCGCCTGCTGCTGGGCACCGCGCGCTATCCGTCGCCGGATGTGCTCGAAGCGGCTGTCCGCCGCGCGCGGCCCGCGATGCTCACAGCCTCGCTGCGACGCCAGACCGCGACGCCCACCGCTTCCGGCAGCGACAACGGCTTCTGGGAACTGCTGCGACGTCTCGACGTGCCGGTGCTCCCGAACACGGCCGGCTGCCACAGCGTCCAGGAGGTGATCGCGACAGCACAGATGGCGCGCGAGCTTTTCGACACGCCGTGGATCAAGCTCGAACTGATCGGCGACGACTACACCCTGCAGCCCGACACACTGAACCTCGTGGACGCCGCGTCGCAGTTGATTCGCGACGGCTTCCAGGTGCTGCCCTATTGCACCGAGGATCTGGTCCTGTGCCAGCGTCTGGTCGACGTCGGCTGCCAGGCGGTGATGCCGTGGGCAGCGCCGATCGGCACCGGCCGCGGCCCCGTCAATCCCTATGCGTTGCAGGTACTGCGCGAACGGTTGTCGGTGCCGCTGCTCGTCGACGCCGGCCTGGGTTTGCCTTCGCATGCCTGCCAGGTCATGGAGTGGGGATACGACGGTGTTCTCTTGAACACGGCCGTCGCGTTGGCGCAGGATCCCATCGCCATGGCCGGTGCGTTTGCGGACGCGGTGCAGGCCGGACGGGACGCGCATCGTGCGGGTGCGATGGCGGCACAAGAATCCGCGCAGCCGAGCACGCCGGTCCTCGGCACGCCGTTCTGGCATCACGCTGCTTCGCAATGAGCGCAATGAATTCGATCAATGCAATGGACGCCATCACCGCAAATGACTGATTCCAACGACATCGCGCAAGCCATCGTTGCGGCGCACGCGCCGCGTTTTGGAGAAAGCTCCGACACCGCAGCGTCCTTCTCGTCCGACGACGCCGTGTATCGCGGCGCGAAGCAGGCCTGTGCGGCGCTCGGCTTCATCGAAGTCGACGCCGAATGCCTCGCCAACGCATGGCGCGCACAAACGCAACGCACCGGTTCGTTCGAAGCGAATGCGTGGCCCGAGAACCCTGCCGACTTCGGCATGCGCCCTTTCCCGCCGTCCTCGCGAGACGACGCATTCCCCCAATGCCCCATGAACCTCGGCCTCTACGCCGTGCTTCCCGATGCGCAATGGGTCGCGCGCATGGCGCGCGCTGGTGTCCCCACGGTTCAATTGCGCTGCAAGTCCGGCGACGCCGAAGCCATCGAGCGCGAGGTGCATGCAGCCGTCGAGGCGGTGCGAAGCACCAAGGCCCTGCTCTTCATCAACGACCATTGGCGCGCCGCCATCGCTGCCCGCGCCTACGGGCTTCATCTCGGCCAGGAAGATCTCGATGCCCTCTCGCCGGCGGACCTCCAGACCCTTCGGGCCTCCGGTCTTCGGCTGGGCGTCAGCACGCATGGCTACGCAGAGATGGTGCGCGCCGACGCCGTGAGTCCGAGCTACATCGCGATGGGCGCCGTCTACCCGACCACGTTGAAGCAGATGGCGACGGCGCCGCAAGGCGTCGCGCGATTGGGCGCCTACGCGCGTCTCCTGCGCGGTTATCCGCAAGTGGGCATCGGCGGCGTCGATGAGGCGCGCATGCCCGAAGTGCTGGCAACGGGCGTGGGCTCCGTGGCGGTGGTTCGCGCACTGGTGGCAGATACCCATCCCGAGGCCGCAGCGGCCCGACTGATGGCCATCTGCGACGAAAAATGAACGATTACGTTTACGTGCTCTTTCTCCAGCGACTCGATGCTCAAAAATTCTTGTGAAGAAGTTGCAGATTCGATGGGTGTCTGCCGAAGGAGCCAAAAAAAGCACGCTATAATCTGAGGCTTGTTCCTCGATAGCTCAGTCGGTAGAGCGCCGGACTGTTAATCCGTAGGTCCCTGGTTCGAGCCCAGGTCGAGGAGCCACTACAAGCCGCAAGGCCTCTGGAAAGCCCGCTACATTTTTTGTAGCGGGCTTTTTCCTTTTTAGGCACCTTGTTTGGCAAGTCCCCGCGAAGCGACTAGTGCCTTCGCAACCAGGCCCACAAAAGCACGGTCACACCCGTCCAGATCGCGATGACCAGCGCGGCGCCCCAGGCACTGCGAGGCTTTGCCTTGCCACTGTCCAACCACTGATCGGCCTTGTTGCGACAGTCGGCGAGCACGTCTTGCGGCAGCATGCGGATCGTCACCCAGATCAGCGCAGGCAGCAAGAGCGCATCGTCGACATAACCCAGCACCGGGATGAAGTCGGGGATGAGATCGATGGGGCTGAGCGCGTAGGCGACGACCACGGCAGCCATCACCTTCGGGACCCACGTGGTCGCCGGGTGGCGATAGGCGAACCAGAGCGTCACCGCGTCACGCTTGACGCGGCGCGCCCACTGTCGGATGCCCTGGAGGATCGGCAAACGGTGCCCTCGTTCGAATAAGCACGCAAGCTTGCCATAGCCCGGCGCCACGCACGCACCGCCACGACGGTTGATGAAAAAGCAACTGCGAGACAGCCGGCACTGGCCTGCGAGCCCGGCCCTGTGCAGAATTGCGGCATGACTGAGCCCGGTGAACTGTCCGACGAAGAGTTGCTCGATCGCGCGCACCAGCTTCGCCTGCTGGCCCTGCGCGGCCACCGCGATGCGAGAGGAGCCGCCCATCGCCACGAAACCGAAGTGCGGCGCCGCTTTGGTCCCCCGTCGACGATGAGCGCCACGCTGGAGTCTTCGTCACCGCGTCGGCGCCCGTTCTGGCGCTTTTGGTGAGCGAAGCAAACCGAGGAGCATTCCATTGGACTCAGGCAACCACACAATCGAGGATCTGTTCGCTCAGCTTGGGCTCGGCAACACGTCCGCTGAAATCGAGCAGTTCGTCGCTCAGCACCGTCCATTGAGCAATTCGCTCCAACTGGCGGATGCGCCGTTCTGGAGTGCCGGACAGGCGCAGTTCCTGCGCGAGGAAATCAGCGAGGATGCCGATTGGGCAGAGGTCGTCGATCAGCTGAACTTGATGCTGCGCGCCTGACCGGGCCTCCAGCAACGATCACCTCCCGGCGGCGGCATTCCAGAACGCATCGGCCGCCTTGCCGAGAGGCTCGGCGTCGCGATAGAGCCTGATCTCCAGAGGGACGTTCCAGTCGTTGCTCGCTGCCGTGACCAGCCGCCCCTCGCCAATGTCTTCCTCGACGAGCGTCCGCGGCAGCCACGCCACCCCTCTCCCATCGAGCACCATGGTCCTGAGGACCGAGGCAAGATGCGCGGTGAAGACGATCTGAACGGGCATCGTCTCCAAGCGGCGGCCGATCACGGCGCGCATGATGCGTCCCAGCCCTGACTCGTCGGTGTACTGAAGCACCGGCAAGGCCGATCCCCCATGAGGCGTGAGTTGATGACGCGCCTTGCCCTCGGCGTCCGGCGCGGACATGGCGATCAGGCCATCCTCACCGATCCGGACCGACCTGTAAGGCTCCGCATCCAGGGCCCCTTGCGCCTTCGGATGCGCGTGGGTCAAGACGAACTGGACCTTGCTCTGCAGCATCAGCGCTTCGCAACGCTGGAGCACGTCGGACATCAGTTGCACGGGCCCGAGCGTCGTATTCGATTCGAGGCTTCGCAGCCATCGCGGCAGGAAGGTGAATGAGAGCGCATGCGTGGATGCGATGCGCAAGGTGACCGAACTGGCTTCGGCGACCTTCCTGGCCTCACCCGGCACCCGTGCGACCTTGGCGATCAGCTCCTGGGCCACGCCTGAAAACCACTCGCCGACCTCGGTCAGTTGGGCCGGTTGAGAGCTGCGGTCGAACAGGTCTGCACCCACCCATTCTTCCAGCGCGCGAATGCGCCGGCTGAACGCAGGCTGCGAGCTGTGGCGGTCCTCCGCCGCGCGCGAAAAATTGCCGGTGGCGGCCAGGGCCACGAAGTCTTCAAGCCATATCAGATTCATGGGCGGTTCTTCCAGCGCATAGAAGCAGCGAAAAAGAGCATTGGCCGAAAAAGCGCACGGCGCAGACCATTCAGGTCCTCAACCCAAAACCTCTGGAGCCAATGTGAAGATCGTCGAAATTCGCGAGAAAACCATCCCCATCAGTTCGCCCATCCGCAACGCCTACATCGACTTTAGCAAGATGACGCTGAGCCTCGTCGCCGTGGTCACCGACGTGATCCGCGACGGCAAGCCAGTGATCGGATACGGCTTCAACTCGAACGGTCGCTATGGCCAAGGCAAGCTGATGCGCGAGCGCTTCATTCCGCGTGTCCTGGAAGCCGATCCGGCATCCCTCGTCGATGCCACCGGCGACAACCTCGATCCGCACAAGATCTGGAACACGATGTTCACCAACGAAAAGCCGGGCGGTCATGGTGAACGTTCGGTGGCGATAGGCACGATCGACATGGCGGTCTGGGATGCAGTCGCGAAGATCGAAGGCAAGCCCCTCTTCCAACTGCTCGCGGACCGATACGGCGACGGGAAACCGAACCGCAAGATCTTCGTCTATGCGGCCGGGGGCTACTACTACCCAGGGCAGGACCACAACAAGCTGAAGGACGAGATGCGCAGCTACATCGATCGCGGCTACACCGTCGTCAAGAAGAAGATCGGCGGCGCCTCGCTCGACGAGGATCTGCGCCGGATCGACTCGATCATGGAAGTGCTGCAGGACGGCCAGAAGCTTTGCGTCGATGCCAACGGTCGCTTCGACCTCGAAACCGCGATCGCCTATGCAAAGGCCCTGTCGCAGTACGACCTGTTCTGGTACGAAGAACCGGGCGACCCGCTCGACTTCGAACTCCAGGCAGCCCTGCGCAACTTCTACAAGAACCCGATGGCCACGGGCGAGGATCTCTTCTCGATGCAGGACGCACGCAACCTCATCCGCTACGGCGGCATGCGCCCGGATCGCGACTGGCTGCAGTTCGACTGCGCCTTGAGCTACGGCCTGGTGGAGTACCTGCGCACGCTCGACATGCTCAAGGAGCATGGCTGGTCGGCCAGCCGCTGCATCCCGCACGGCGGTCACCAGATGTCGCTGAACATCGCAGCGGGACTCGGGCTCGGCGGAAACGAGTCCTACCCGGATCTGTTCCAGCCCTTCGGCGGCTTTCCGGATGGCGTGAAGGTCGAGAACAGCTTCGTAACGCTGCCTGACCTGCCCGGTATCGGCTTCGAGGGCAAAGCGGACCTGTACCGCGAGATGCAGGCCCTGTCGGCCTGACGCAGCACCAACCACAACGGAGACAAGACATGAACAGACTTTGGCGCTGCGTCGCCGGCCTGGCCCTGGCCGGATCTGCCGCCCTGGCTTGCGCAGACTTCCCCGACAAGCCGGTCACGCTCGTCGTGCCGTTCGCCGCCGGTGGCCCCAGCGACAAGATCGCCCGGGACCTGGCCGAGGCGCTCCGGAAGCCTCTCGGCCAGACGGTGATCGTAGACAACACCGTCGGCGCGGGCGGCACGATCGGCTCGGCCCGCGTTGCAAGGGCCACACCGGACGGCTACACATTGCTGGTGCATCACATCGGCATGGCAACCGCACCAGCGCTGTACCGCAAGCTGAGCTACAAGGTGCCGGACGACTTCGAGACACTGGGTCTGATCAATGAAGCGCCCTCCGTCCTGATTGGCAAACCAGGTCTGGCGGCCGGCAACTTCGCGGAGCTGCGCCAGTGGATCGCGTCGAACGGCGGCAAGGTGAACCTCGCCAACGCGGGAATCGGCTCCGCATCGCACCTGTGCGGCCTGATGTTCCAAAGCGCGTTGAAGACCGACATGACGCCAGTCCCGTACAAGGGCACAGCCCCGGCGATGACCGACCTCATCGGCGGGCAGGTGGACTTGATGTGCGAGCAAGCCACCAACGCGGTGCCGCAGATCGAGGGCAAGAAAGTCAAGGTCTATGGCGTCACCAGTTTGCAGAAGCTCCCGCTTGCAGCGCTCAAGGACACGCCGACGCTGTCGGAATCCGGACTGAAGGACTTCAATGTCCAGGTCTGGCACGGCTTGTACGCCCCCCGCGGCACGCCGCCGGATGTGATCGCCAAACTCAATACTGCCCTGCGTGCCGCGTTGAAGGATCCCGAACTGATCAAGCGCGAGGAGGCGCTTGGCCTCACCGTGGCAAGTGACGACCGGGTCGACCCTGCCGGTCACAGGAAGTTCGTCGAAGCCGAAAAGGCGCGGTGGTCGAAGGTGATCAAGGACGCGGGCGAGTACGCGGATTGAGGGCGTTTGCTGCGGCGAGACGAGAGATGCTGACACCGCTTGTCGATGTTGTGACCGAGCCGCGCGCGGTCGCGGCTGACAAGGCGGCTCGCCAAGCGCTGCAACCATCCGGGTCGTCCAATCAATATCCGGAAAACCCAATGAAGAAGATCTTGTTCGCTCTCGCCGCCTCCCTCACCGTCCTCGCCGCCACAGCCCAAGTGGGCAAGGCCGCCTCCGAGGCCACCGACGCGGCCAAGCACAAGATCGACGAAAAGCGAGCGGACAGTGAAGCCAAGAAGAGCGGACCGGTCGGGAAGGCGGTCAACAACGTCAAGTCGGGCTATCACAAGAACCGGTCGCAGAACTCGGCTGACAAGGCCAAGAAGGCCTTGAAAGACCCCGTCTAGCCTCGCAATGGCCTACACGCCGGCTTGCACGTCGGCGCTGTCGTCAGGCCGCGAATGGCGCCACGTCCTGATGCAGTTCAGCAAGGCAGTCGCATCCGCGGGTTTGACGAAGTGATGATTGAAGCCGGCCTCGAATGCAGTCTGCCGGTCCTCTTTCTGCCCATAGCCGGTCAGGGCAATGAGCAACACGTTCTCCGTCTGTTGCATCTGGCGCAGTCGCCGGGCCACCTCGTAGCCATTCAGCAAGGGCAGTCCGATATCGAGGACCACGACTGTCGGGCAGTGCACTGAGGCTGCCTCCAAGGCCTCCTCGCCATCCGAGGCGGTCAGCACGGTATGTCCGTCCGTTTCCAGGACCGTCGCCATCGCATGCGCGGCGTCATGGTTGTCGTCCACGACGAGGATCAGCTGAGCCGGCCCTTCGCCGACGGCCTGCGCAGGTTGCGCCGCCTTGGCCTCCTGGCGGACCAGGGTGATGCAGGGCAAGCGCACCCTGAATTCCGAGCCCTTGTCCTTGCCGAAGCTGATGGCCTCGATGCGCCCGCCATGCATCTCGGTCAACCTCCGCGCCAACGTCAGCCCGACGCCCAGACCGCCCTGTGAGCGATCGAGTCCACGCTTCCCCTGTGCGAACAGATCGAAGATGCGAGGGAGCAGTTCGTCATCGATGCCAATGCCCTGGTCGCTGACCGTCACCACCACCTCGCGATCCTCGATCGTCGACGTCAGGGCGATGTGCGTGCCTTCCGGGCTGTACTTCGATGCGTTGTGAAGCAGGTTGGCAATCACCTGGGTGAGCCTTGCCGCATCGCCGTGCAGCCAGGCGGGTCGTTCCGGGATGTTCACGCTCAGGGTCTGGTGGCGGCTCTTGATCGCCGGCTGGATCGTCTCCACGCTGTGCGCGATGACCTTGTTGAGGTCCATCGACTCGCGCTTCAAGGTGATCTTGCCCTGGCTGATGCGTGTGACGTCCAGCAGTTCCTCGATGAGACGGGTCATCTGCTGGAGTTGCCGGTTCGCGATGTCCAGTGCCCACGACACCTTGGGGTTCGGTGCCGCGACTCTCCGGATCACTTCGACCGCCGTGTGGATGGGCGCCAGAGGGTTGCGCAGTTCGTGGGACATCATGGCAAGGAACTCGTCCTTGCGCTGGTCGGCTTGCTGCAGTTCCTCCTGCGCGGCCTTCCGCTCGGCGATCTCGCGCTGCAGCACCCCGTAGAGCCTCGCGTTCTCGAACGCCGCCGCCGCACGCACCGCAAGCTCTTCGAGCAATGCCTTGTCGGCGCCGGCCTGCTCGACCGGATCATTTCCCGACAGGACCAGCAACGCACCCAACACCCTGCCGCCGAAGATCAAGGGCATCGCGCCCGCCCAACGGATCGGCGGCAGCGATGCCGCACTGCCGGCGAGGCCGAGCGAGCCGGCATCCAATGCACCCAGCCCCCCCGGGGCCAAGGCGACGAAGGATCGCTGTTCGATGGCGTTGCCGAGCGCCGCAGCCAGCAGCCCGTCGAGTGCCCCGTCGATCCTCGAAACGATCGGCCGACCGCCCGATCGCGCTCGCGCGGCCACCACCGCCTTGCACGGCGAGAAGTCCGGGTCCGAAGGCAGCACGACGGAGGCTGCGCCAACCGCGGGCACCAGCATTTCGGCCAACTGGGCCGCCGCGACGTCGATCTCCAGCGACACGCTCAGCGCCCGGCTCGCATGAGCGAGGTACGCCGAGCGCCTGTCACTCTCCTCTGCGACCCGCCGCGCGGCATCGGCGGCCATCATGGCCGCGCGCGCATCGGCCTGGAGCTGGACCTCGCGCTGCATCAGGTAGAGCGACACGAACACGCCGACCTTGCTGCGCAGGATCTCCGGCACCAGCGGTGACAACATGTAGTCGACTGCGCCCAGCGAATAGCCGCGCGCGGTCTGCATCTCGTCGGCGTAGGAGGTGATGAAGATGATGGGCGTGTGGGCGCTGCGGCGATGCTGGCGAATCAGCGCCGCGGTCTCGAAGCCGTCCATGCCCGGCATGTTCACGTCGAGCAGGATGACCGCAAACTCCCGCTGCAGCAGTTCCCTGAGCGCTTCCTCGCCCGAGCGGACCAGCACGAGGTTCTGCCCGAGATCCTCGAGGACGGTCTGGAACACGAGCAACTTCTCGGGCAGGTCGTCCACGATCAGGATGTTGGCGCGGTCGGTCGGCCCGAGCGGGGCCGGGATCGCCGTGCCGGGAAGGCTCACTGGCATAGCCAGCCTCGCAACACCACGAGAAGATAGGCGGTATCCACCGGCTTGGAGAGGTAGTCCCAGGCGCCGGCTTCGATGCACTTCTCGCGATCGCCCTTCATGGCCTTGGCGGTGACCGCCACCAGCGGCAACTGCTTGCCCCGCGGCAGGCGCCGCAGCTCCCGCATGGTTTCCATGCCGTCCATCTCCGGCATCATGATGTCCATGAGGACGATGTCGATCTCGGCATCTTCCTGAACGAGGCGGATCGCATCGCGGCCGTTCTCGGCCGAAACGATCACCATGCCCTGCTGGTCCAGCACGGTCGCCAGAGCGAAGATGTTCCGGATGTCGTCGTCGACGATCAGCACCTTCTTGCCGGCCAGGCTGCCCGAGACATCGTTCACCGCCTCCACCGCGCGGCGCTCAGTCTCCGACATGGCGGCGGTCGGACGGTGCAGGAAGAAGGTGCCAGCCTCGATGAGCTCATCCAGCGTCTCCACGTTCCGCCACGCGCCCTCGCCCTGCCCGTGCCGCCAATCCAGCCCGGGAATTCCGTCGGCCCGCGAATGCGCGGGCACCTGCGGGTCGTAGACGATCACGGGGAGTTGCTGGACAGGCGACCTCTGCTCCAGAGGATCGACGAGATCCAGTCGGGTGAAGCCAGCCACACCGCCGTCGGTGATCAGGCAATCCACGTCGCCCCTGGCGAGTTCTCGCCGCACCTCGTCGGCGCCGTCCGCGCACACCACGTCGACGGCACCGCTGTCGAACGCCATGCGGCAGGCTTCGCGTACCGCCGAATCCCCGGATACGGCCACCAGCAACTTGCGCGATGCGCTATGCACATAGCGGTGCAAGCGGTCCATTGCCGCTTCGACCTCATCGATCGACTGCAGGGGCTTGGAAAGGAATCCCAGCGCACCCGAACGCAGTGCCCGGGCACGCGAGTCGTCCGTGGAGACCACGCACACCGGCACATGCCGCGTCGCGAGATCGCTCTTGAGCCGCTCCAGGATGCGCCATCCGTCCATGTCCGGCAGGTGGATGTCCAGCGTGATAAGGCTCGGGCGATAGTCACGCGCCAGTGTCAGCGCACCCGCGCCGCTGGGGCTGACCAGGGCCTTGAAGCCGCTGGCACGCGCCGCCTGCATGAGGACCTCGGCGAAGGCCAGATCGTTCTCGACGATCAGGGCGACGTCGTCGCCAGCCAGCGTCGTGTCACGATCGTCGCCTGCGACGTTCAGAGAGGCCAGGTCGACTTCCGCTGGAGGAGTGTCGGCAGTCCCTGCAACGGTCGCGATGTCCGGCGAGGCGACGGGCCGCGCATCGACAAGGCGGTTGCGCACCGGCCTGCTCACGACTTCGGCGTCGATGACGCCCGTTCGCACCGAACGCGCGCTGCGCGAAGGGCTGTAGCTCTGGGGCAGGTAGAGCGTGAAGGTGCTCCCCTGCGCCGGCGTGCTGATCAATCGGATCTCGCCACCCAGCAGGCGTGCGAGCTCGCGGCTGATCGCCAGACCCAGCCCGGTGCCGCCGTACTTGCGGGAGGTGGATCCGTCGGCTTGCTGGAACGCCTCGAACACGATCTGCTGCTTGTCGGCGGAAATGCCGATGCCCGTGTCCGAGACCGCGAACGCCAGCACATGGCTGGCCCGGCCGAGTTCCTCGGCGTCGCGCGACCAGCCGGATTCGACCCGCCTGACGGACAGCGAAACCGACCCGCGATGCGTGAACTTGAACGCGTTCGACAGCAGATTCTTGATGATCTGCTGCAGCCGCTTGACGTCGGTCACGATCGTCTCCGGCAACGGCTCCACCACGTTGATCTCGAAGTCCACGTGCTTGGACTCGGCCACGTGGCGGAAGCTGCGCTCGACGGAGCGGCGCAGTTCCTCCAGCCGCACTTCGCTCACCTCCACGGCCACCGTGCCCGACTCGATCTTCGACAGGTCCAGGATGTCGTTGATCAGCATCAGCAGGTCGTTGCCGGAAAGATGAATCGTCTTCGCGAACTCGACCTGGCGCGGCGTGAGGTTGCCATCGCCGTTCTTGCACAGCTGGTCCGACAGGATCAGCAGGCTGTTGAGCGGCGTGCGCAACTCGTGCGACATGTTGGCCAGAAATTCGGACTTGTACTTGGAGGTCAACGCGAGTTGTTCGGCCTTCTCTTCCAGCGCCTGGCGGGCCTGCTCGACCTCCTGGTTCTTGCGCTCGACCTCCTGGTTCTGGTGCACCAGCAGGCGGGCCTTCTCCTGCAGCGCCTCGTTGGTCTGCTGCAGCTCCTGCTGCCGGCTCTGGAGTTCTTCCGCGAGCGACTGCGACTGCGTCAACAGGTCCTCCGTTCGCATGTTCGCGGAGATGGTGTTGATGACGATGCCGATCGACTCGGTCAGCTGGTCGAGGAAGGCCTGGTGCGCCGGATTGAATCGTTCGAGCGATGCCAGCTCCAGCACGCCGCGCACTTCGTCCTCGAACACTACCGGCAGCACGATCACATCCATCGCCGCGCCTTCGCTCAGCCCAGTCGCCACCTTGAAGGCGGTGCTCGGCACGTTCGTCAGCAGGATCTTCGACTTCTCGATCGCGCACTGGCCGACCAGTCCCTGCCCGATGTCGATCTCCTTGCCGTGCGAGCTCTGGCCGCCAGACGCATAGCTCGCGAAGAGCTTCAGCTTGGCGGAGCCGCCGCTGTTCGTGAGCACATAGAACTCCGCCTGCTGCGCGCCGACCACCGGCGCCAGTTCCGAAAGGATCAGCTGCCCCACCGTCAGTAGATCCTTCTGCCCCTGCAGCATCCGGCTGAACTTGGCGAGGTTGGTCTTGAGCCAGTCCTGTTCGGTGTTCTTCTGGGTCGTGTCCTTCAGGTTGCGGATCATCTCGTTGATCGTGTCCTTCAGCGCAGCGACTTCCCCTTGCGCCTCGACCGTGATGGACCGCGTCAGGTCGCCCTGCGTCACAGCCGTCGCGACCTCGGCGATGGCGCGCACCTGGGTCGTGAGATTGGCGGCGAGCTGGTTGACGTTCTCGGTCAGGCCCTTCCAGGTGCCGGACGCGCCGGGCACCTTCGCCTGCCCGCCGAGCTTGCCTTCGACACCCACCTCGCGCGCCACCGTCGTGACCTGATCGGCAAAGGTGGCGAGCGTGTCCGTCATGCTGTTGATCGTCTCTGCCAGCGCAGCGATCTCACCCTTGGCTTCCACGGTCAGCTTCTGCTTCAGGTCGCCGTCGGCCACCGCCGTCACCACTTTGGCGATGCCCCGCACCTGGCTCGTCAGGTTGCCGGCCATGAAGTTGACGTTTTCGGTGAGGTCCTTCCAGGTGCCGGACACATCGCGCACCTGGGCCTGTCCACCCAGCCGCCCTTCGGTGCCCACCTCGCGCGCGACGCGGGTCACCTCCGCGGCGAAGGACGACAGCTGGTCCACCATGGTGTTGATGGTGGCCTTCAGCTCCAGGATCTCTCCCTTCACGTCCACCGTGATCTTCTTTGAGAGGTCCCCGGCCGCTACCGCCTTGGTCACGTCCGCGATGTTGCGCACCTGCGAGGTGAGATTGGAGGCCATCAGGTTGACGGAGTCCGTGAGGTCCTTCCACGTGCCGGCAACGCCCTGCACATCGGCCTGCCCGCCCAGGATGCCCTCGGTGCCCACCTCCAGCGCGACGCGGGTCACTTCGGCAGCGAAGGACCGCAACTGATCCACCATCGTGTTGACGGTGTTCTTGAGCTCCGATATCTCGCCTTTCACGTCCACGGTGATCTTCTTCGACAGGTCGCCCGCGGCCACGGCAGTGGTCACCTCCGCGATATTGCGCACCTGCGAGGTCAGATTGCCCGCCATGAAGTTGACCGACTCCGTGAGGTCCTTCCACGTGCCGGCGACGCCTTGCACGTCGGCCTGCCCGCCCAGGATGCCTTCGGTCCCCACCTCGCGCGCGACCCGCGTCACCTCTGCGGCGAACGAACGCAACTGGTCCACCATGGTGTTCACGGTGTTCTTCAGTTCGAGGATCTCGCCCTTCACGTCGACCGTGATCTTCTTGGAAAGGTCACCTGCCGCGACGGCCTTGGTCACGTCGGCGATGTTGCGCACCTGCGAGGTCAGGTTGGACGCCATCGAGTTCACCGATTCGGTGAGGTCTTTCCAGGTCCCGGCCACGCCTTGCACATCGGCCTGGCCGCCGAGCTTGCCCTCCGTGCCCACCTCGCGCGCGACGCGCGTCACTTCGGCAGCGAAGGACGACAGCTGGTCCACCATGGTGTTGATCGTGTTGGTGAGCTCCAGGATCTCGCCCTTGGTGTCGACCGAGATCTTCTTGGAAAGGTCACCCGCCGCCACGGCCTTGGTCACGTCCGCGATGTTGCGCACCTGGCTGGTGAGGTTGCCCGCCATGAAGTTGACGGATTCCGTGAGGTCCTTCCAGGTGCCGGCCACGCCCTGCACGTCGGCCTGCCCGCCGAGCTTGCCTTCGGTGCCCACCTCGCGGGCCACGCGCGTGACTTCGGCCGCGAAGGAGCGCAGCTGGTCCACCATCGTGTTGATGGTGGCCTTGAGTTCGAGGATCTCGCCCTTCACGTCGACGGTGATCTTCTTCGAGAGATCACCCGCCGCCACGGCCTTGGTCACGTCGGCGATGTTGCGGACCTGGCTGGTCAGGTTGCCAGCCATGGAATTCACCGAATCCGTCAGATCCTTCCAGGTGCCCGCCACGCCTTGCACGTCGGCCTGCCCACCCAGCTTGCCCTCTGTGCCGACCTCTCGCGCCACCCGCGTGACTTCGGCCGCGAACGAGCGCAACTGGTCGACCAGCGTGTTGACGGTGTTCTTCAACTCCAGGATTTCACCCTTGCCGTCCACCGTGATCTTCTTGGACAGGTCGCCGGCGGCCACCGCCTTGGTCACGTCGGCGATGTTGCGCACCTGGCTGGTGAGATTGCCCGCCATGGAGTTCACGGAATCCGTGAGGTCCTTCCAGGTGCCCGACACGCCCTCTACACGCGCCTGCCCGCCGAGCGAACCTTCGGTGCCAACTTCACGCGCCACGCGAGTGACCTCGGAGGCGAACGAACGCAACTGGTCGACCATCGTGTTGATGGTGTTCTTCAGCGTCAGGAACTCGCCCTTCACGTCGACGTCGATCTTTTTGGAGAGGTCGCCCTTGGCGACGGCTGTCGTGACGTCGGCGATGTTGCGCACCTGGTCGGTCAGGTTGCCGGCCATGGAATTCACCGAGTCCGTCAGGTCCTTCCAGGTGCCGGCCACGCCCTTGACCTTGGCCTGCCCGCCCAGCTTGCCCTCCGTGCCCACCTCGCGCGCCACACGCGTGACTTCGGCCGAGAAGTTGCCGAGTTGCTCGACCATCTTGTTGATCGTCCTGGCGGTGCGCAGGAACTCGCCTTCGAGTTCGCGGCCTTCGACCTCGAGCGCCATGCTCTTGGACAGGTCGCCCTGCGCTACGGCGCCGATGACCCGCGCGACCTCGCTGGTCGGATGCACCAGGTCGTCGATGAGGGAATTGACGCAGGCGATCGACTCACCCCAGAAACCACGCGCCTCGTGCATCACCGCCCGCTGCTTGAGCTTGCCCTCCTTGCCGACGACTTGCCGCAGACGCGTCAGCTCCGAAGCCAGCATGGCGTTCTGCTCGACCAGGCCGTTGAAGGTGTCCGCGACTTTCCCGGAAAGGCCGTCCCAATGCGCAGGAAGCCGAACCTTGGAATCTCCCTTGCGCAGCCGGGTCATCGCATCGAGCAAAACCACCATGTGCTGCACGGTGTCCGAGGGGGAAACCTGGTCGATGACGTTCATGAATGCCTCGATGGAAACGCGCGTTGAATGGAACGCAATGAGGCCTTTGCGGGGTTACGCGCCCCCTCCTTCGCAGTCCGAGCCCCCTGCGGCGAAAGATCGTATTCCGGCCTAGGGAGTTCACCCCCAGGCGACTTGTCGGAGCCCGGCACTTTGATGCGTAGGCGGGGGACTACAGATTGAAAACAAAGGGCCTAAAGAGCGCTCTGCCCCCTACCATCTGCGACCATGAAACTGCTCCTCGGCCTCTATTCGGCGGTCCATGCGTTCATGGCGGCCCTTTTCGCCATGGCGGCGCTCATGCTGATCGTGATCGCCGCGCGCGTGGCCTGGACGGCGTTCGCCGGCGGGCTCGACGCCTCGGCGGCCGAATCCATCATCGAGGCCATGGGGCTGCTGGCGGCGGCGGTAGTCGCCTTGCAGATCTCCCAGACCATCGCGGAAGAGGAGGTCATCCGCGATGCGCACATCAGCGCCCCCACTCGCGTGCGCAGATTCCTCTCGCGCTTCATGGTCGTGATCGTCGTGGCGGTCGCGGTCGAAGCGCTGGTTGCGACGTTCAAGGCGCGTGAAGCGCCTTCGCTCCTCCTCTACGCGGCCGCGACGTTGTGCTCCGTCGGGGTGATCCTGGCCGGATGGGGCATCTTCGTGCGGCTCAACCGCTACGCGGAAGAACTGGAGCCCGAGGCCATGGCCGAAGCCAAGCAGGAAGACGCCAAGCTGAAGTAGCGGGAGCCACGGCGAGGCGCACCTCTTCGATGCGGCCGGCGGGCAGCGGCTCAATTGATCGGCTCGCCGGGGGCGCGAGACTGCGGTTCACCCGCCTCTGAGCGCCGCCATCAACTCCGGCAGGCTCAGGGGCTTCAGCAGATGGTGGTCGAAACCCGCCGACGCGATCCGTTCCTTGTAGCCCTGCTGGCCCCAACCCGTCAGCGCGATGAGCATCATCTGCGCGCCGCCGGGTTCGGCTCGAAGATGCCCTGCCAGGTCGCAGCCGTCCATGCCGGGCATGCCGATGTCGAGCACGGCGATGTCGATGTCGTTCGACCTCGCGAGTTGCAGCGCTTCCTCCCCTCCATACGCGACCAGGGTGGCGGCGCCCATCGTTCCCAGCAGTTCGGCCAGGCTATCGGCTGCGTCGCGGTTGTCGTCGACGACGAGGACCACGCCTTCGATCGAAGGCGCCCACCCGTCCTGCGACGCGATCGCGCGCGGCCTGGCCGGCGAAGTGGTCTTCGCCAAGGGGAGGCGCACAGTGAAGGTCGCGCCCTGGCCCAGGCCCTCGCTCGCCGCCTCCACGCTGCCGCCGTGCAGCTCGACCAGGCTCTTCACCAGGGTGAGGCCGATGCCAAGCCCGCCCTGCGCCGCCTTCGACGTTCCGCTCACCTGCACGAACATGTCGAAGATGGACTTGAGCATGTCCGGCGACAGGCCCGTGCCCGTGTCGCCCACCTCGACCACCGCATGCCGGTCGAGCTGGCGCGCGACGACCGTGATGCGCCCGCCCGATGGCGTGTACTTGGCCGCGTTGTTCAGCAGATTCGAAAACACCTGGGTCAGGCGCACCGCGTCGCCGCGCATGACGAGCGGTTCGGCGCCCAGCTCGACGGACAGCGTGTGGCCGGCCCGTTCGACCAGCGGCCGGCTCAGCTCGATCGCGTCGTCGATCACCGCGTCGAGCAGCACGGGGCGCATCTGCAGCTCGATCTTTCCGCGCGTGATGCGCGAAACCTCCATCAGGTCGTTCACCAGGCGGACCATGTGCTCGACCTGGCGGCCCATCAACTCGTAGTACTTGACGGACTCCTCCGCCGACGGCTTCTTGCGCGCCAGAAGCGACAAGGCAGTGCTCAAAGGCGCCAGCGGGTTGCGAAGCTCGTGCGCCAGCGTGGCTAGAAACTCGGTCTTGCGCTGGTCAGCGTCGCGCAAGCTGTCCAGCAGCCTGCGCAACTCATACTGCCGGCGGCGCGAGCGCAAGGCGGTGCGCACCGCGCTCACCAGGGACGCCACACGCATCGGTCGCTCGATGACGGTGACGTTCGCGAACTCGTCCATCACGTCCGCGATGGCCCGCGAGTCCGCCCCCTGTCGCGCCAGCACGATCACGGGCAAGTCGGACCATGGCCCCTGCGAAGCCAGCGCGACTTTCAGCTCCGCCATGGCCGGCCCGGCGATCACTTCCTCAGCCAGCATGACGGCACCGGCACCGACAGACATCTCGCGCAACAGGTCAGCCATGTCGGCGCAGATGGCCGGGTCGAACTGTGCGCGCTGCAGCACGGCGCTCGCCATCATGGCGTCCCTCGAAGTCGCCGTCCGCAGCAGGATGCGGTACTCCAGCTCGGAAGGCACCTCGCTCACGATGGCGAACGAACCCCGTCGATCGGTACCGGGATCCCCGTGAGAATGCCGCGGAAATTGCGCAGCGGCGCCCCGACCTTCACGCCCTCGGAGGTCAGCGAAAACGCGCGGATCGTGCGCTCATGTGCGCCCCCGCGCTTCTTGAGCACCGAGATCGCCTGCCGCACCTCGCCTTCGAACTCGTAGTAGCGCAGCAGCACCACCGCATCGGCCAGGTAGCTCGCATCGACCGGCGTCTGCATCTGCATGCCGATCAGCCCGTGCTGCGCTCCGACCAGCATGGTGGCGACTCCGTTCTGCCCGAGATAGGTCAGCAGCTCATGCAGCTGCGCGATGAGAAAGCGCTCGTCCGGCATGGCGTTGAGATAGCCGTTGAGGCTGTCGATCACGATCACCGTCGCGCCGTGCTCCTCGACGGCGGAGCGTATCTCGTGGACGAACTCGCCCGGCGACAGCTCCGCAGGATCGACCTGACGCACACGGATGTGCCCCGAATCCATGTGCGGCCCGATGTCCATCCCCATCCCTTCGCAACGCGTGCGCAGCGTGTTGATGCTCTCGTCGAAGATGAACAGGGCCGCGCATTCGCCGCGCCGGGCGGCCGCGATGGCGAATTGCACCGAGACACTGGACTTGCCGGTGCCGGGCGCACCCACGAAAAGCGTGCTGGTGCCCTTTTCCAGACCGCCGCCGAGAAGTTCGTCGAGCGCAGGCAGGTCACTGGGAATGCGCGTCTGCAGCAATGTTGTGGTGTGCTCCGCCGCGACGAGCCGGGGAAACACCTGCAGGCCACCACGAGCGATCTTGTAGTCGTGGAACCCGCCACGAAATTCCTTCCCGCGGTACTTGGTGACCACGAGCCGCCGCCGCGCCGCGCCATAGTCGGGGTTCAGCTGCTCCAGCCGGATGACGGCGTGCGCGATGCTCTGCACCTGAAGATCCTGCTCCGTCGCGGTGAGGTCGTCGAGCAGCAACACCGTGCACAGACGACCGGTGAAAAACTGCTTGAGCGCGAGGATCTGCCGCCGGTAGCGCAAGGAGCCGGCCGCCAGCAGTCGCAGTTCCGACAGCGAGTCGAACACCACTCTCGTTGGCTTGATGACGTCGACGTCCGCGAGGATGCGCAGCGTGGTCTCGCTCAGTTCGACTTCGGAGGGGTGGAACATCGTGTACTGCTCGTCCGGCTCGAGCGCGTCCTGCGGCGGCAGCATCTCGCGCACCTCGATGCCCCGCATGTCCCAGCCATGCGAGCGGGCCACGCCGTCGAGCTCGGCCTTGGTCTCCGACAGCGTGACGTACAGCACCGCCTCGCCGCGCGCGGCGCCTTCGCGCAGGAACTGAATCGCGACGGTGGTCTTGCCCGCGCCGGGCGCACCTTCCAGCAGATAGAGACGGTGCGGCGTCAACCCGCCGCCGAGGATGTCGTCCAGACCGGGAACGCCCATCTTCAACAAGGCGTGCGACTCTGCGTTGCCGGTCGTCGACCCGTCCCCGGCGCGTTGTTCGACCTTTGCGACGACTTGAGCATTGGGGGGCATGGATACCTCATGGACGGCGAACAAAAGCTGCCCCGAGGATAGACGGCTATTCCGTCGGCTCGGTCGGTCTGGTGCCCATCCGGCTGTAGGTTCCAGCCGTGTCGGAAGGGGGGCGTCTCAGCCCCAGGATTCCGGGTCAGGTCACTGGGGATAGCTGGCAAACACCGTGTCGCGGGCGTTGCGCCCTATGAGGATGACCTGGTACGACTCCTTGCGGTCGCCGTATTCCATGCCGGGCGAACCGACCGGCATGCCCGGGACAGCCAGCCCCACGGCATTCGGCTTCAATGCCAGCAGGCGCTTAACCTCCGCCGCAGGCACGTGTCCTTCGAGCGCGTAGCCCTCGACGACGCCCGTGTGGCAGCCGGCCAGGCGGTTCGGCACGCCCAGGCGCTTGCGCAGGGGTCCGGTGTCGTCGGTTTCGGTCACCGACACCGCGAAGCCAGCCGCCTTGAGGTGGTCGACCCACGCCGTGCAGCACCCGCAACTGGGATTCTTGTAGACCTGAACCTGCGTCGCCGCGCGAGCCGTCAGGGACTGGGCCAGCGGCACCGCGGCCAGCAAGCCAAGGAGGGAGCGTCGTTTCATGGGCCGTCCTGTGGTGAGATCGCGGTGCTATTGAAGGAGCGGTTCGAGCCCGGGCGCCTGGTCGATCTCGGCAGGCTTGTAGAGCTTGTGCTGCGCCGCAGGGCCGACGGCGTCGGTGACCACCGCAAGCCGCCACGGATCTCCCCGCTTGGCACAAGAGCGCTCGTCGCTTGTGAGCTGAAAACTGGCCATTCCAGGAGCGGTTCCCTTCACCGCGAGCTTGAGCAAGGTGTTGCCCTTCTTGTCCGACACCTCGATGTCATAGCCGAGCTTCTGATTCGCGACGTTCTCGGCCTTGTATCCGTAGCCCGCGAAGTGACGCGTGACGTAGTCCATCGCGGCCGCCTGCACGTCTTCCGGGGACAGTTGGCCGGATGGGCCCGCTTGTGCCACAACGGGAATATTGCCCCGCGCCCGTGCGGCTTTGATCTCTTCTTCCGTCGGCAGCCAGCCGCGGGGACCGCGAACCAGGATCGCCATCTTCTGATCGGCATCCCATGTGGCAATGTGCCATTCCTCGTCGTCCGGCACTCGCGTCGACACCCTGGCAGCCCTGTCGGTCTCCATGTCGGCAATGGCAACGCGGTTCGTCTGCAGTACGGCCCTCACCCCCTGCCCCGCGTCCAGCGCCCGCTTGAGCAGTTGGAGTCGATCCTTGGCACGCTGGATTTGAAGGGCGCTCCGGTCGCCGCCGCCGATGCGGTGATGCGTATCCAGGGATTCGAGACAGAACCAGCGCCCGCCGGCTCCGATGCTGACGAACTCCGCCCAGATGGTGGCGATGATGTTGTCGCCCGTGGCCAGCCAGGCTTGCTCGGACGCTTTTTCGCGGGCCTCGAACACGCCCATCTTGGCAATGATCTCGACGGGGGTGCGCTTCTCGCCGAGCAGGCGCTTTTCATTGATGACCGCAAGGACTGCGGGGACGACTTCTTTGTCCATTCGGAAGGATTCAGGGGTGAGTTGTGACCACTTCGAGTATGCCGCGAAGCGCATCGGGGCCTTCGGCGGAATCGCAACAATGTTCTTGGCGGGCAAGCTCAGATCGGCGACAGGCCGGGTCCGTAGCGATCCAGCTTGAGGGCTTTCATCAGCGCCACGAAGCGCGGCTCGGCGCGCAGGCTCGTCCAATGCGGATCGTCCTTGAGAAACACCATCCGTGTCTCCCGCAACCTGAAGCCCTGCTCCAGTGCCGCGAGGGCCGGCTCCACTTCACCCAATGCCGCATGCAACGATGCAATGGTGGTCGGGGCGACGTGGCGCTCTCTGGATTCGGTCAACAGCTGCCGCTGTATCGATCGAACCTCTTCGATCTCTCCGAGGCGCGCCAGTTGCACTCCGAGCACTGACCGGGGCCGGGTCGTGCCGTCGGCCAACGCCACGGCGCGTCGGATGGCGGCGATGCCTTGTTCCGGGCGCTGTGCAGCCAGGTGTAGCAAGCCCGCAGCGAGATGGGTCAGCCAAAGATCGGGCGAAATGTCCAGCGAACGGTTCAGGCGCATGCGCGCTGCTTCCAACTGCCCGTCGGCGCAGAGAAGGCCCGCCTCCAGCGTGTTGTAGACCGGGGACATCGGGTCGAGCGAGCGCGCTGCTCGCAAGTGGACGAATCCGTCGGCGAGGCGGCCTTGGCTCAGGAGCAGCAGTGCCAGACCCCAATGCGCGGTCGCAGTATTGGGATTGAGGGTCAGCGCGCGCCGAAATGCCTGTTCGGCGCCGGGCCAATCGAAGTCGAACCAGAAGCGGCTGAAGCCCAGGCCGGCATGGCCCTCCGCCAAATTCGGGACCAACTGCAGCGCTCGCCGCAACGCAGCATCGGCGGGCTCGAACACCTCGGAGGCCAAACCATCGGAGTTCCACAACTTGCGCCGATGGACCTGGGACAGCTCCACCCAGGCCATCGCATAGGAGGGATCGATGCTGATGGCCTGGTTGAGCAGCGCCAGGCCCTTCTCGACCTCTCGAGCCCGTCCTCCCTGCGCCCGCCATCGGGCCGCCAGGTAGAGTTGATAGGCATCCTTGTCGCGCGTGCCGCCGATGTCGAGAGGTCTCGGAGGGGTACCCAGTCCCGCATGCAGCACGGGCAACAGAGCCTGCATCACCCTGTTCGAGATTTGGTCCTGAACGTCGAAGACGTTGGTGAACTTCTCGTCGAAGCTCCCGCTCCATGCGGCCACGCCGTCGAACGCATGCAGCAGCCGGGCCGTGGTGCGCAACCACTCGCCGCGCCGCTGCAGCGAGCCGTCGACGATCCAGCTCACCTCGAGCTCCCTTGCGGCGCGCACCGGGTCTTGCATGGGACCTGCATACTGCCGCACCGAACCGGTCGACCGCACGACCAGGCCCGGCACAGTGGAAAGCCTGGAGATCAAGCTGTCGGCCATGCCGAGTTCAAGCAACTCATCCCGGCCTTCTGCCGCGAGCGGCTTGAAAGGCAGCACCGCGAGCGTGGCGGTCGAGCGGGCAACCCGCAGCGGATGGCGCGAGGCCCACCAGCCCGCTCCGCCGAGTGCAACGGCCGCACCCGCGCCGAGAGTAAGGAGCAATGGGCGGCGGTGCCACGTATCCGCAGGCGCCGGATCGGGAGACGCCGCGGTACTCTCGTTCGGAGCGATCTTCCTTGGCAGCGCGACGGGCCTCGTCACAGGTGCAACGAAACGGAATCCGTGCCGCGGCACGGTCTGGATGAAGCGGCGGCCTTGAGCGTCGTCACCCAAGGCCCGCCGCAAGCCCGCCACCACCTGGCTGAGATTGTTCTCCTCGACGACCAGTCCTGGCCAGAGCGACTGCAACAGGACTTCCTTGGAGAGCAGGTCGCCCGGATGCTCCACAAAGAAGAGGAGCGCACTGAACAGGCGCGGCGTGAGTTCGACCGACGTGCCATCGCCGCGCAGCACCCGCCGCTGAGCCGGCTGCAGTACGAACCCGCCGAACTCGTAGGCGTCTGGGTCGGTCATGGCCGAATTTCAGGCTTTTTCAGGAATCTTTCAAGCTTGCTGAATGACGGTCGCGCCGAATGCCGCCATGGTGAAGGCACCCCATCCAACTCCTGGAGTCCCTCATGGCCAAGTCTCAAGCGCTCTACACATTCACGCTTGTCAGCGCATCGGTCGCGACAACCATGCTGATGATCCAGGCCTGCGGCGGCGGCGGAGGTGGCTTCGGCAACGCCTTTGCAGCGGGCGAAACGATCGTCGCGCCAGACCCGATCGTCGGCGTGTGGGACTCGACGGCGACCGGCAAGGACTGCAACACCGGCGCAGCGTTGGCCAGCTTCAAGGGATTCGGCATGTTCAACGCAGGCGGCACGGCCTCGTTCGACAACTCCCGCCCTCCGACCTCGCAGGGCTCTGCATTCGGAACCTGGAAGCGCGAGTCCGGAAGCGACTACACCTTGACGCTTGTGTTCATGCGGTTCAACCCGGACGGCACGCTCGCCGGCACGCAGAAGGCCAAGGTCACCCGAACCTTGTCCGCGGACGGCAACAGCTACACGGGCACGATCGCGGGACAGATCATCGACGCAGCCGGCAACGTGACCGCGTCGTACTGCGCAACGGATTCGGGTTCGCGCGTGACCTGGTAGAACCCGCGCTCGAGACGGCCTCGTTCCTCGTGACGCTGAGTTGCATCCGAGCTGACCGCCCGGGCCTGCCGGGTCACTGCCCGGCGAAGCGCAGCCCCAGCAGCAACAGCACGGCCGCGGCCAGCAGCACGGTCGTGCACTGCCAGAAGAGCACAGGATGCCGTTCGATCAGGGGCGGCAGCCTCGGACGAAGGAACTCCTGCCCCGGTACTCGGAGGTCGTGCACGAACTCGGACACCGCTTCCTGCCGCTTGACCGGGTCCGGGTGCAACGCCTTCTGCAGCACGGCATCGACCCACTCGGGCAGGTCGGGCCGGAAGTGGCGCACCGGCACGTAGCGCAGGCGATGCGTGTCTGCGCTGGACCGGACCCGCGAGACATGCAGGCCGTACGGCAACTGCTTCGTGAGCATCTGGTAGGCCATGACCGCCAGCGAGAACAGATCCGATCGTGCGCTGCCACCATGACCGGCGAAGTACTCCGGCGCGGTGTACTGCAAGGTGCCCTCGATGGCGAGTGCACGGCTCTCGCGCGCGCCGTCGACCAGACCCGCCACATGCGTCGATGCGAGATCGATGATCTTGACGGTGCCGGTGCGGTCGATCATCACGTTCTCGGGGCGGATGTCCTGGTGCAGCATCTCCTTGCCGTGAAGCGCCTGCAGCCCCTTGGCCAACTGCTCGACGATGCTGCGCACGCTGTCCAGCGCAGGCGCGGGATGGTCGACCATCCATTGCGCCAGCGTCTGGCCGTCGATGTATTCCATCGCGACGTACAGGTGGCCGCGCGCCCGGTCGATCGGGCTGGCCTTGAGCACGTGGATGCTGTCGATGCGCCGCGCCACCCATTCTTCGAGAACGAAGCGGTCCAGGTAGTCCGGGTCGTCGCGCAAGTCGACCGAAGGCAGCTTCAGCACCACCTGCTGCCCGGTCGCCTCGTCGACGGCCAGGTGCACATGGCTGCGCGAGCTGACGTGCAGTTCGCGGACGAGCGCGAAGCCCTCGAAGCTGGCCCGCGGCGCCAGCGGTGGGGGAATTGCCAGGCCCTCGCGCTGCAGCTGCAATTGCGCCACGTCCGCCGCCGGGAGTTGATCGATGCGCAGGAGCTGGACGGTGCTGTCGTCGTCGCCGCCCTTCGCATGCGCTGCAGCCGCCAGCAGGCGGGCGGCCTCATCGAAGTCATCGCCGCATCGGGCAAGCGCATGGTGCACCGCTTCGGCGTCGAGATGCGCGTAGGCGCCGTCGGTGGCCAGCACGTAGACCTCGCCGACTTCCGCCTCCCAGCAGCGGTAGTCGATCTCCACATGGGGGCCCGCTCCCAGCGCGCGCCCCAGGTACGACTCGGCCGACGAGAGGTGAATGCGGTGGTCTTCCGTCAGTTGTTCCAGGGCGTTGGGGTGCAGGCGAAGGATTCGCGCATCGCCGACATGCAGCAGATGCACGTCCCGACCCTTGAGGATCAGCGCGCTGAAGGTGCACACGTAGCCGCTGTCCTTGTCGAAGCGCGCGTCGCTGCGCATCGTCTGGGCGTGCAGCCACGAGTTCGTGGCGCTCAGCACCCGCCGGGCCGAGCGGCGCACCGACCAGGCATCGGAGGTTGCGTAATAGTCGTCGAGAAAGCCGCGCACCGCCGCGGCGCTCGCCACCTGGCTCACGCGGCTGGAGCCGATCCCGTCGGCGAGCGCGACCGCGATGCCCTTGGAGTTTCGCAGCGACCCCTCCGGCAGCATGGCGCCGTGGAAGTCCTGGTTGACCGAACCGGGCCCGGCCAGCGAATGCTGGCCGAGGGTCACGCGCAAGGCTTTTTGCAAGCTGCCGCTCAGCTCAGGGCGCGCTTGGGCGCCGTCTTGTAGTGGGTCGAGTACAGCGTCAAGCCGACGAAGGTCAAGCCGCCGACCAGGTTCCCCAGCACCGTCGGGATCTCGTTCCAGATCAAGTAGTCCATCAGGGTGAACTTGCCGCCCAGCAGCAAGCCGGTGGGGAACAGGAACATGTTGACGATCGAATGCTCGAAGCCCATGTAGAAGAAGATCATCACGGGCATCCACATGCCGATGGCCTTGCCTGACACCGTGGTGGACATCATCGCGGCGACCACGCCGGTGGACACCATCCAGTTGCACATCACGCCACGGATGAACAGCGTCAGCATGCCGGCGGCGCCGTGAGCGGCATAGCCCAGCGTCCGGCCTTCGCCGATATGACCGAGCTTCTCGCCGACCGCATTGGGAGCCTCGCTGAACCCGAAGGTGAAGATGACCGCCATGAACACCGCGACCGTCAGCGCGCCCGCGAAGTTGCCGACGAACACCAGCCCCCAGTTGCGGAAGCAGCCGCGCCAGGTGGCGCCGGGGCGCTTGTCCAGCACGGCCAGCGGCACGAGCGTGAAGACGCCGGTCAGCAGGTCGAAGCCCATCAGGTACAGCATGATGAAGCCCACCGGGAAGAGCATCGCGCCGACCAGCGCATTGCCCGTGTTGACGCTGACGGTGACGGCGAAGGCCGCCGCCAGCGCCAGGATGGCACCGGCCATGTAGGAGCGAATCAGCGTGTCGCGGGTGGACATCAGGAGCTTGGATTCGCCGGCGTCGACCATCTTGGTGACGAACTCGGCGGGAGCTAGGTAGGCCATGGGATTCCTTGGGGACTTGAAAGAGAAGAAGAAGGAGAAGCAGTGAAGCCGTCGAAGGCCTGGCGAGGATCAGGCGAGCGCGACGAGCACGCGGCCCTCGTGCAATCGCACGGCATGCGCCCGCACGGAGTGCTCGGGCGCTTCCAGGCATTCGCCGTTGCGCAGGTCGAAGTGGTTCTTGTAGAGCGGCGAGGCGACGACGATCCGGTCGCCCATGCTGCCGACCAGTCCGCGCGAGAGCACGCTGGCCTGCGCCCTGGGGTCCACGTTGTCGATGGCGTAGAGCTCCTGATCCTGGCCGACGCGGAAGATGGCGACATGCACGCCGTCGACGAGGGCGCACACGCCGGTGTTCGGCAGGATGTCGCTGGCGGCGCAGACCGCCGTCCAATGGAGAGTTTCTGTGGTCATCTGGAATGTCCTCGGGGCGTTCAGACGCTGGCCACGTCGGTGGCAGCTTCGGCGCGTTCTTCCACGCGGGCGGGCCGACGCTGGCCGCGCTCCTCCACGAACACGATGTGCTCGTCCGGCTTCTCGCTGTTGACGAAGGAGCGGAAGCGCTGTCGCGTGGCCGGGTCGGTCACCGCGGTCTTCCACTCGCACTGGTAGGTGTCGACCACGTGCTGCATCTGGGCTTCGAGTTCAGCGCCCAGTCCGAGGGTGTCCTGGATGAGCACGCCCTTCAGGTAGTCCAGCCCGCCTTCGAGGCTCTCGCGCCACGTGCTGGTGCGCTGCAGGCGGTCCGCCGTGCGCACATAGAACATCAGGAAGCGGTCGATCAGGCGAATCAACCCGGCCTTGTCGAGGTCCGTGGCGATCAACTCGGCGTGGCGCGGCTTCATGCCGCCGTTGCCGCACACGTAGAGATTCCAGCCCTTGTCGGTGGCGATGATGCCGACGTCCTTGCCTTGCGCTTCCGCGCATTCGCGGGTGCAGCCCGACACGCCGAACTTGATCTTGTGCGGTGCGCGCAAGCCCTTGTAGCGGTTCTCCAGTTCGACGGCGAGGCCCACGCTGTCGTCCACGCCGTAGCGACACCAGGTCGAACCGACACAGCTCTTCACCGTGCGCAGCGACTTGCCGTAGGCATGGCCGGATTCGAAGCCGGCGGCGATCAGCTCTTCCCAGATCGACGGCAGTTGCTCCACGCGTGCGCCGAAGAGGTCCACGCGCTGGCCGCCAGTGATCTTGGTGTAGAGACCGTACTTCTTCGCCACCTGTCCCACGGCGATCAGCCCTTCGGGAGTGACCTCGCCGCCGGGCATGCGCGGCACGACCGAGTAGCTGCCGTCCTTCTGGATGTTGCCGAGGAAGTAGTCGTTGCTGTCCTGCAGCCCCGCCAGGCCCTTCTTGAGGACGAATTCGTTCCAGCACGACGCGAAGATGCTCGCAGCCGTGGGCTTGCAGATGTCGCAGCCCAGGCCCTTGCCGTGCTTGGCCAGCAGGTCGTCGAAGCTCCTGATCTCGCCGACGCGAACCAGGTGGTACAGCTCCTGGCGCGAGTATGCGAAGTGCTCACAGAGATGGTTGTTGACCGCCAGCCCGCGCTTGGCCATTTCCGCCTTCATCACCTGGCCGACCAGCGGAACGCAGCCGCCGCAGGTGGCGCCGGCCTTGGTGCAGGCCTTGAGCTCGGCGACGGTGCATGCGCCCTCCCCGACCGCCGCGCAGATCTGGCCCTTGGTGACGCTGTTGCACGAACAGATCTGCGCGCTGTCGGGCAGCGAGTCCACGCCGAGGCCTGGCTTCGCCTTGCCGTCGCTCGACGGCAGGATCAGGAACTCCGGATCGGCCGGCAGCGTGATGCCATTGAGGGCCATCTGCAGCAGGGTGCCGTACTCGGCGGCATCGCCGACCAGCACCGCGCCAAGCAGTTGCTTGCCGTCTTCGCTGACGACGATCTTCTTGTAGATCTGCTTGTGCTCGTTGATGTACTGGTAGGAGCGCGACTTCGGGGTCTTGCCGTGCGCGTCGCCGATGCTCGCCACGTCCACGCCCATGAGCTTGAGCTTGGTGCTCATGTCGGCGCCGGTGAAGGCCGCGTCGCCCTGCCCGGCGATGTGCTTCGCGGCCACGCGGGCCATGTCGTAGCCCGGCGCGACGAGACCGAAGGTCTGCTCGTTCCACGAGGCGCATTCGCCGATCGCATAGACGTCGTGGTCGCTCGTGCGGCAGTGGCTGTCCACCGCCACGCCACCGCGCGGCCCGACCGCGAGCACGCATTGGCGCGCCAGTTCGTCGCGGGGGCGGATGCCGGCGGAGAACACGATCATGTCGGTCTCCAGGTGGGTGCCGTCGGTGAAGACCATGCGGTGCCGTGCCGTCGCGCCATCGACGATTTCCACCGTGTTGCGGCCGGTGTGCACGTGCACGCCCAGGGCCTCGATGCTGTTGCGCAGCGCCCGCCCGCCGCCCTCGTCCACCTGCACGGCCATCAGCCGCGGCGCGAATTCGACGACATGGGTTTCCAGACCCATGTCGCGCAGCGCCTTGGCGCATTCAAGGCCCAGGAGGCCACCGCCGACGACCACGCCCGTCTTGGAGCGGGCGCCGCAGGCCTTCATGGCTTCCAGATCTTCGATGGTCCGATAGACAAAGCAGTGGGGCCGGTCGCGGCCCGGCACCGCCGGCACGAAGGGGAAGGAGCCCGTGGCCAACACCAGCTTGTCGTAGTGCAACACTTCGCCGTCGGCGGTGGTGATGGTGTTGTCGCGCCGCTCGATGGCGACCGCCTTGGCAGCCAGCCTCAGCGTGTAGCCGGTGCGCTCGAAGAAACCTGGCTCGACGAGCGAGAGGTCTTCGGCGGTCTTGCCGGAGAAGAATTCGGACAGATGAACGCGGTCGTACGCGGGCCGAGGCTCCTCGCACAGCACCGTGACTTCCGCATCCACGACGCCGAGCTCGTGGAGTTGCTCGAGGAACTTGTGGCCCACCATACCGTGGCCAATCACTGCAATCTTCATTTCGGGTCCTGCACACACCCGGTCTCGTGACGGGGTACAGGCCACCGGACAGGCTGCCAATCAGCCTGTTGCAGTGGTGCCCCCGCGTGGAACGGATGCGAATCGGGTTGGAACAGGCGAACCGCCAGCGTCATTGCTTTCGGTTCGCTCGACTCCCGCCGTCATTAGCGGAGGCACCGCCCCGCGGCATCAGCGCCACGGAGCAGTGACGGAGATAACGCAATCTCCGTGCCATGCAGATCCGGGGCTCTTTGGCCCGGCTCGGCACCGAAATCAGTCCCCGTCCGACTGTCAGAACGAAAGGCGTGCGCCGTTCTGGCGCACGAGTCTCCGGTTTGGTGCGGCGCACCAACGCCCGGAGCGGCTCACTCCGGCCGGATGTCGGCGGCCTTGGCCACGCCCTTCCAGCGCTCGATCTCGACCGCGATGAACTTCGCGAACTCGTCGGGCTTCATCGGTGCCGGCTCCGCGCCTTCCTTGATGAAGAAGGCCTTCATCTCGCTCGACTGGATGTGCTTGTTGATCTCGGCATTGAGCTTGTCCACCACCGCTTGCGGCGTGCCCGCCGGCGCCAGCACACCCCACCAGAGGTCGAGCGCGCTGCCCCTGTAGCCCGACTCCTCGAGCGACACGAGTTCCGGCGCGACCGGCGAACGCGCCGCAGTTGTGACCGCCAGCGCGCGCGCCTTGCCGCCGCGCACCTGCGTGAGGATCGAGGGCGCGCTCGCCACCAGCACGTCGATCTGACCGCCCAGCAGGTCGGTGGTCGCCGGGCCCATGCCCTTGTAGGGGACGTGGGTCATCTTGATGCCCGCCGCGCCCGCGAACAACTCGGTCGCGAAGTGGTTGATGCTGCCCGCGCCCGAGGTGCCGTAGTTCAGCTTGCCAGGGTTCGCCTTGGCCGCGGCCACCAGATCCTGGATGGTCTTGTAGGGCGAGTCCTTGTTCACCGTGACCAGCAGCGGCCCCTTGGCCAGCATCGCGACCGGCTTGAAGTCCTTGACGGCGTCGTAGTTGAGGTTGGTGCGGATGGCGGCGCCGGTGGTGAAGGTGGAAGAAAGCACCACCAGCGTGTAGCCATCGGCCGGCGCGCGCGCCACCGTAGCGTTGGCGATCACGCCGCCGCCGGCCGGCTTGTTGTCGATCACGACCGGCTGGCCGAGCGAATCCGACAGGCGCTTGCCGATGGCGCGTGCGAACACGTCGTTCGAGCCGCCCGCTGCGCTGCCCACCACGATCGTGATCGGCTTGCCGGGGAAGGCATCGCCCTGCGCGAAGGCGGCAGGTTGCAGCGCGAGGGCGGCGATCGCGGCGATAACCGAGATCGCGTGGCGCCGGGAGGTGAGGAATGAAACGGGCATGCTTGTCTCCATATTCGGTGTTGCGGACGATCCTAAGAACAACTGTCGGCCTCTTTGACGAAGTTTTGTTATTCGATTCCCAAGTTTTTCTTGTGCTCGACTCCCTCACGCGGGGGCACACTGCGCTCTCACAGGAGAGCCACCATGCGACTGCCCAGCGACGCCCGCGGCGTCTACCCCATCGCCCCCACGCCGTTCTTCGACGACGGCCGCATCGACACCGCATCCATCGACCGCCTGACGGACTTCTACCTGCAGTGCGGCGCCACGGGCATCACCGTTCTCGGCCAACTCGGCGAGGCGCCCAAGCTGGAGCACCAGGAAAGCGTCGAAGTCGCGCGGCAGATGATCCGCCGCGCGCCGAACCTGCCGGTGGTCGTTGGCGTCTCGGCGCCCGGCTTCGCGGCCATGCGGGCGCTGACGCACGAGGTGATGGAACACGGCGCGGCCGGCGTGATGATCGCGCCGCCCAACACCTTGCGCACCGACGACCAGATCGTCGGCTACTTCAAACAGGCGGCCGACGCCATCGGCGCCGACGTGCCCTTCGTGCTGCAGGACTACCCACTCACCTTCTCGGTCCAGATGACGCCCGGGGTGATCCGCCGCATCGTCTCCGACATTCCCTCGTGCGCGATGCTGAAGCACGAGGACTGGCCGGGCCTCGAGAAGATCTCGGCGCTGCGGGCCTTCGAGAAGGATGGCTCGATGCGGCGCCTGCCGATCCTGTGCGGCAACAACGGCCTCTTCCTCGACTACGAGATGGAGCGTGGCGCGGACGGCGCCAACACCGGCTACGCCTTCCCCGACATGCTGTGCGACGTCGTTCGGCTCTCGGCCGCCGGCCAGCGCGAGGAGGCGCACGACCTCTTCGACGCCCATCTTCCGCTCCTGCGCTACGAACAGCAGCCGGGCGTCGGGCTGGCCGTGCGCAAGTACGTGCTGCAGCGCCGGGGACTTCTCACCTCGGCTGCGCAGCGCAAGCCCGCAGCCGTCCTGACGCCGGCCGCGCGCGCCGAAGTCGATCACCTGCTCGGCCGCCTGGCGCGCCACGATCCACGGGCGAAGCTGGCATGAGAAGCAAGCTCTTCGTGCCGGGGTCGCGCCCCGAGCTTTTCGCCAAGGCCGCTGCGAGCGATGCGGACGGAATCTGCCTGGACCTGGAAGACGCCGTGGTCGAGGCCCGCAAGGCCGAGGCACGCGATGCGGTGCGCGGCTTTCTCCAGGGCGGCGGCGCCACGGGCGGCAAGACCTGGATCGTTCGCGTGAACGGCCTCGACACGCCGCACTTCGCCGCCGACGTCGCCGCCGTCGCGCAACCCGGCGTGCACGTGATCAACCTGCCCAAGCCCGAAAGCCCGGCCGACGTGCAGGCCGCCGCCGAAGCCCTCGACCGCGCCGAGCGCGACAACGGCGTCGTCACGCCGATCGGCCTGCTGCTCAACATCGAGACACCGAAGGCGCTGCGCGCGGCCGCCGCGCTCGCCGCCGCGCATCCGCGCGTGGTGGGCCTGCAGATGGGCCTGGGCGACCTCTTCGAGCCGCTCGGCATCGACCGGCGCGAAGCCTCCGCCGTGCGGCAGGCCATGTTCGCCGTGCGCATGGCGGCCGGCGAGGCGGGCGTCTATGCCTACGACAGCGCCTTCGCGAACGTGCGCGACGTCGACGGATTTCGCGAGGAAGCCGCGCTCTCGCGGCGCATGGGCTTCCTCGGCAAGAGCTGCATCCATCCGAGCCAGGTCGCGCTCGCGAACGAGGCCTTCCGGCCGACCGATGCCGAAATCGCGCATTCGCTGAAAGTGGTGGAGGCGGCCGACGCGGCGACGGCCGGCGGCGTCGGCGCCTATGTCGTGGACGGCCGCATGATCGACGCACCTTTCGAGGCGCGCGCCCGGGCCATCGTGGCGAGCGCGCGGCGGCTGGGACTGGTGCCATGAACGATTCGACAACCGGCCACGCCATGGCTGCGGGCCCGCTCACCGGCCTGCGCGTGCTCGACCTGAGCGCCTACATCGCCGGACCCTACGGCTGCTCTCTGTTGGCGGATCAGGGCGCCGAAGTCATCAAGATCGAGCCGCCCGCGGGCGACAACCTGCGCAAGTACCCCTCCACGCTGGAGGCCGAGAGCCGCGCCTTCCTGGGCGTGAACCGCAGCAAGCTCGGCGTGGTGCTCGACCTCAAGCAGCCCGCGGACCTCGATGCCTTGCGCGCGCTCGTGCGCGACGCCGACGTGCTGGTCCACAACTTCAGGCCCAGCGTGCCCGCGCGCCTGGGCATCGACTACGAGACGCTGAAGGCGATCAATCCACGACTCATCTATTGCACCGTCACCGGCTACGGGGAGTCCGGGCCACTGAAGGACAAGGCGGGCTACGACCAGGTGCTGCAGACCATGACCGGCATGTGCGCGATGCAGGCACAGCCGGGCCAGCCACCGCAGATCCTCTACGGCTCGGTCGTCGACTACTACGCCGCGGCGCTGGTGGCGGCCGGCGTCGCGTCGGCGCTCTACGAGCGCGAGAAGAGCGGCGTCGGCCAGCAGGTCGGCGTCTCGCTGCTGCGCTCCGCGCTCGCGATGCAGTCCGCGCGCCTGGTCTGGGCCGAGGGCGAGCCGCGCGAGGTCGGGCGCGACATGCGCTCGGGCGGCATCACCGGCATCCATCCCACGCGCGAAGGCCATCTTTACATCTCGGCGAACACGCCGCACTTCTGGCGCGCACTGTGCGAGAAAACGGGCCTGCAGTCGCTGCTCTCGGAACGCTATGACAGCGTGCGCAAGCGCGCGCAGCACCACGAGGAGATCGTGCCCCTGCTGCACGCCGCGCTGTCCGCGCACAGCGCGATCGAATGGGAGCGCATCTTCGGGGAGGAAGTGCCGTGCGCCGCGGCGCGCACGGTGGAGGACATGTTCGACTTCCCGCAGGTGGAGGCCGAGGACATGGTCGCGAACTTCGCGCATCCGACGCTGGGCAGCTACCGCGGCTTCACGCGCGCCGTCGCCTTCAGCCGCACGCCCGGCCCCGAGCCGTTCGCGGCGCCGACGCTGGGCCAGCACAACGAAAGACTGGCGCTCGGTGATCCGGGCGCCAACGCAAGTGCCAAGGGTCCGGCCTGATGGACGAGATCGATTGCGCGGTGATCGGCGCAGGCGTCGTGGGGCTCGCCATCGCACGCGCACTCGCGATGGCCGGCCGCGAGGTGGTCATCCTCGAAGCCGAGGGCGCCATCGGCACGCACACCAGCGCGCGCAATTCCGAGGTGATCCACGCCGGCATTTCCTATGCGCCGGGTTCGCTCAAGGGACGCTTGTGCGTTGAGGGCAAAGCAGAGCTCTACGCCTATTGCGCCGAGCGCGGCATCGGCCACCGGCGCATCGGCAAGCTCATCGTGGCGACGCATGAATCCGAGCTGCCCGAACTGGGCCGCTACATCGAGTTAGGTTCGGCGCACGGCGTGACGGACCTGCGACTCATCGATGCGGCAGAAGCCCACGCCATGGAGCCCGAGGTGCGCTGCGTCGGTGCGCTGCATTCGCCCTCCACCGGCATCGTCGACAGCCACGGCCTGATGCTCGGCTACCTCGGCGATGCCGAGCGGCATGGCGCGACCCTGGCGCTGCGCAGCCCCGTCGTGGCGGGTGAAGCCACCGCCGACGGCATCGTGCTGCAGGTCGGCGCATCGGCAGACACGCGCCTGCGCTGCAGGAACGTGATCAACGCTGCCGGCCTCGGCGCGCAGCGCGTTGCGGGCGCCATCGCGGGCATGCCGGCCACATTGATTCCGCCGCTGCATTTCGCCGTCGGCCACTACTTCACGCTGGGTCGCAAGTCGCCCTTCAACCGTCTCGTCTACCCGACCGGCCGCGAAGGCGCCCTGCGCGCGCACGTCACGATCGACCTGGGCGGGCAATGCAAGTTCGGTCCCGACCTCGGATGGCGCGACGGCGTGGACTATCGATTCGACGCATCACGCGCACCGGCCTTCCGTGACGCGATCCGCCGCTACTACCCCGGCCTGCGCGACGACGACCTGCAGCCCGGCTACACCGGCATCCGCCCTCGCCTCGCGGGACCGGGATCATCGATGCACAACACGGCGACCGACTTCGTGATCCAGGGCGGGAGTCAGCACGGCGTCGCAGGTTTGGTCAACCTGTTCGGCATCGAGTCTCCGGGGCTGACCGCTTCCCTCGCGATCGGCGAGCATGTGCGCCAGATCGTCGAACAACAAGCCGAAGCGAAGCGATGACGCAGGACGAAACGATTCCCCACACCACCGGCACCGCGCCACCGGCGCTGGCGGTGCCAGCGCTGGCCTGCGACTCGCACATCCACATCTACGACGGGCGATTTCCGTCGATCGGCGACCCGGGACGCGTGCTCGCGCAGGCCTGCGCAAGCGACTACCGGCGCGTGCAGGCCCGCCTCGGCACGACACGCACCGTGGTGGTGACGCCGACGGTCTACGGCACCGACAACAGCGTCACGCTCGATGCAATCCGGCAACTCGGCGCGGCCGACGCGCGCGGCGTTGGCGTGCTGCATCCGGACGTGGACGACGCCACCTTGCGCACGCTGGACGAAGGCGGCGTTCGCGGCATCCGCTTCACGCTCTTCGACCCGGCGACCGCGGTCACGGGCTTCGACATGGTGGAGCCACTCGCCCGCCGCATCGAGCCTCTGGGCTGGCACGTGCAACTGCACTGGCGCGCGGACCAGATCGCGGCGCACACCGACCTGCTCGATCGAATTCCCTGCTCGATCGTGTTCGACCATCTGGCGCGGATGCCGCATCCCGAAGGACCCGCGCACCCTGCCTTCGCCGTGGTGCGCCGCCTGCTCGATCGTGGCCGCGCATGGGTGAAGCTCTCGGCGCCCTATCTCGACGACGTGTCGGGCACCGAGGACAGCCGCGCACGCGTGGCCGAGGCCCTGCTCGCGCACGCGCCTGAGCGGCTGCTGTGGGGCAGCGACTGGCCCCATCCCACCGAGAAGACCGTGAAGCCGGACGACGCCGCACTGCTCGACCGCATCGGCGGCTGGGTGCGCGACGCCGCGTTGCGGCAACGCGTGCTGGTCGACAACCCGCAGGCGCTCTACGGCTTCTGATGGCGCCGGCGCACTGCGATCTCGAAGGCTTCCAGCACGGCCTGCACGCGCCTGCTTTCCGCATCGGCGGGGCGGCACACCATCGCGATGTGGCGCACCGGTGCGTCCTTGCCGAGCGGGATCTGCAGCATCGGATAGGCCTGCAGCACTTCCTGGCGCAGGGCCGGCACGACCGAGACGCCGAGCCCGGCAGACACCATCGCCGCCACCGCGTCGGTGCCGGGCAGGTCGAAGGTGCAGCGCGTGCGCGGCGCGATGCGGTTGACGTACTGCGCCGCGATGTGGCCGCCGGTGGTGACGCGGTCGAGCCGGATCCAGTTGTGTCGCCGGAGCATCTCGACCGGCGAGCCGCGCCGTGCATGCGGCGGCGCGATCATCACGAAGGTTTCGGTCGCCAGCGGAAACCATTTCAGCCGGCTCGAGCCGCCGGACTTCGGCCGCACCAGAACCGCCGTGTCGAGTCGGCCCGCCTTCACGTCGTCCAGCAGCGCGGCAGAAACCCCGCGGGTGATCTCGAATTCCAGCGCGGGCGCCCGGTCGTGCAGCACCTGCATCGCCGTCGGCAGCAGGCTGACCTGCGCCGACTCGATGGTGCCCAGGCGAATGCGGCCCGAGACCACCGAGTCCTCGCGCAGCCGCAGCGCCTTGAGCGCATCGAGGGTCTGCTGCATCGTGCCCGCGACCTCGGCCGCGAAAGCCGTGGGCCGTACCTGCCGTGCCGAGCGGTCGAAGAGCGGCTGGCCGAAGTAGGCCTCGAGTTGCTGCATCTGCAGGCTCACGGCGCTGGCCGTGAGGTTCACTTCCTTCGCCGCTGCCGCGAAGGAGCCGTGCCGCAGCACCGCGACCAGGGTCTGGAGAAACTGAAGCTTCATGAGTTTTTCTTGGTCTCGGGGGCAAGTCTTGCATTCTGCAGAAGTTTTTATTGGCTCAGAAACCAGAGGAGACGAGCATGACCGTGAGAGTTTTTTCGCCCGCTCGCCGGCAGTTGCTGCTGGGCGGAGTGGCACTTGCCGCGCTGCCCGCCGCGGCGCAAGCGCCGGCCTTTCCATCCAAGCCGATCCGCCTGATCGTTCCCTACGCAGCGGGCGGTGGCGCCGACGGCAATGCCCGTCTGCTGGCGCAGCCGATGTCCACGCTGCTGGGTCAGCCGATCGTGGTGGAGAACCGGCCTGGCGCCAGCGGCATCATCGCCGCCACGGCCGTGCTGCAGTCGCCCGCCGACGGCTACACCGTGCTCTTCGACACCTTCCCCTACGCGGTGAACGCCGTGCTGCGCAAGCTGCCCTTCGACCCGGTCAAGGACCTCGTGCCGGTGTCGCAGGCGATCAACATGCCCAACATCCTCGTGGTGCCCAGCTCGGCGCCCTACAAGACCTTCAAGGAATTTATCGCCTACGCGCGTGCAAACCCGGGCAAGCTCAGCTATGCGTCCTACGGGGCCGGCGGCTCGGCGCACCTCGCAGCCGAGATGCTCAAGCGCGACGCCGGCATCGACTGGTTGCACGTGCCCTACAAGGGTGGCGCGCCGGCCATCACCGATCTGCTGGCGGGCCAGGTCTCGGCCTACTTCGCCAACCCGGTGTCAGGCCTGAGCTACGTGCAGTCGGGCCGGCTGCGCGCGCTCGCAACCACCGGCGCGCAGCGCATGGAAGCGCTGCCCGACGTACCCACCGTGATGGAGAGCGGCTTCAAGAACTTCGAGGTGGTCGAGTGGAACGGCTTCTTCGTGCCCGCGGCCACGCCACCGGCAGTGATCGAGCGCCTGTCCGCCGCAGTGCGGGACGCCACCCATCAGCCGGAGACCCGTCGCCGGCTGCTGTCCATGGGCATCGAGCCCGTCGGCAACACGCCGAAAGAATTCGGCGCCTTCCTGCAGTCGCAGATTGCACGCTGGGCCGCGCTGGTCAAGACCAACGGCATCACGGTGGACTGAAGCGGGCCGCGCTTCGCGGCGGAACACATGATCGACGTCCGCCGCCCGCCGCCCGCCGCCCGGCCCGGATCAAAGATCGAGCTTGCTGACCTTGGTCCCGTCGAGGCTGAGGTTGGCCATCAGCCCGGCATTGCTCAGGGCATATCCCACGACGGGTTGCTGCATGGTCTGCGTATCGACGGCTGCCGAGGCGCCGACCTTGAGCATGGTGACCGAGGCATCGGCGCCGGCGGTCCACCCCTTGCTCGCGCGGAACTTGTCCAGCGATTCCTGCGTCATGAAGAGCACGAAAACAGCCTTGGAGTCGGCGCCGGCCAGAAGCCCGACCGATGCCGCAGTGGTGCTGTAGTAGCCATCGGTCTTGCCGCCGACGCGCAGCGCACCCTGCCCGTAGGAGCCGCCAACGCCCAGCCCGGCCGAGACCACATCAGGGAACACCAGCACCCCCTTGGCCTTGCCCGTCATCTCGCGCGACCCCGGCGCCTGGGCGTAGAGCTTGGACAGTGCGCTATCGACCGATGCATTGATGCTGGCGCGCTTGGCCACTGGATCGCCGCTCGAGGTGGAGGTGGTGGTGCATGCCGCGGCGAGGACGGCGACGAGCCCACCTGCCAAGAAAGTTCGCTTATCCATGACAACTCTCCTGCAGTCGTTGGCAGACCATTGTGCGCCGCTGATGGAGATGGTCAAGCCGCGGCGGTGTCGAGTTGCCCATCGGTCACGGTGCGGCCGGATGATGGCAATCACTTGGGCCTCCCCTTTGAAGTGGGCGAAAATGTGCTCTGGCCACAGGTCCCCGGCAATCCTTCGCAGGGCTACATTGCCTTTCATCCTCGGAGGTGCAATGCCCTCTGAGCCCATCCCTGACAGGAAAGCCAGCCATGCGTCAAGCCATCGAACAGCTTTTGGGCATTGTGGAGACCATGGTCGCGGATGGTGATCTTCACGATCTGGAGATCGAGTTCCTCAAGGTGTGGCTTGCCGAGAACTCCGACGTCGCGCGGGTGTGGCCTGGCCATGCCGTCAGCCGCGCGATCGAAACTGTCCTGGCCGACGGACACGTCAGTGAAGACGAGCGCGCCTACCTGATGACCACACTCAAGCAACTGGCGGCTGGCGATTTCGTGTGGAACGATACGGACGGCGCGGCCGATTTCGCGCTTCCGATGGACAACGCGATCGAGATCACCCTGCGCGACTCGCTGGTCTGTCTGGCGGGCGAGTTCCTCCATGGAACGAGGGCAGCATGCGAGCGACTGCTGGAACGGGCCGGCGGGTGGCCGGCAGCTGCAGTCAGCCGGAACGTGCGCTACCTCGTCATCGGGTCCAAGGTGCCGCCGAACTGGACTGAGACGCCGCTCGCACAGACGATCAAGGACGCCCTGGCTTTGCAGCAGGCTGGACATGCTATCGCGATCATCTCGGAGCGACGCTGGCTCGAATGCGTCGCAGGAAGAGCGATGCCCTGACCGGGCGCGCATCGCGCTCCAACGCACGACGCCGACTGACCACCGGAACGCCCTGGCTTGCAAGCCAATGCCCGAAGCGTCACGATGGATGCAGTTGACGAAGGTCAATGCCTGAACACAGTCATTGTCGAGGACGGCCAACCATGTACCAGCGAATCCTTGTCCCCCTCGACGGCAGCGACACCTCGCTGGCCGGTCTCGACGAGGCGGTGCGCCTGGCCCTGCTGCACGGCGCCACGCTGCGGCTCGTGCATGCGCTCAACACGTTCAAGCTCAGGCCGGGCCATGCATCGCACGCCTCCTACGCCTCTCTGCTGCCCCAAATGAAGGCGGAAGGAGAGCGGCTTCTGCAGCAAGGCCGCGAACGCGCCGAGCGCAGCGGCGCCAAGGTGGAGACGAGGCTGCTCACGTCGCTGACCATGAGCTTGTCGGAACTGGTCGCGGACGACGCGCAGGCCTGGAAGGCCGAACTCATCGTGGCTGGAACGCGCGGCCGCAAGGGCATCGAGCGCATCCTGTGGGGAAGCGAGGCGCAGCACGTCACGCGCATGGCGACCATGCCAGTCCTGCTGGTCCAGGCCCCCGAAACCAGCACGAATGGCTAGGGGCCGCCTTCCCTTCAGTACCTTTCCTCGATGTACCTCACCGGATGGGTGGACTCGCGACGGCCGTTGATCTTGTTTCGCTTGGGCAGCTTCACCTTCTCGCGCGGCACCTCGCGATAAGGAACATGGCTCAGGAAATGGGAAATGATGTTGAGGCGCGCGCGGCGCTTGTCGTCCGACCTCGCGACGTGCCAAGGGGCGAACTCGGTGTCAGTCGCCGCGAACATGTCGTCGCGCGCACGTGAGTAGTCATTCCACCGGCCGTAGGATTTGATGTCCATCGGCGAAAGCTTCCAGATCTTGCGCGGGTCATGGATGCGGGCCTCGAGGCGATGCGTCTGCTCCTCGGGGCTGACTTCGAGCCAGTACTTGAGCAGGATGACGCCTGAATCCAGGATGGCCCGCTCCACCAGCGGCACCGCGCGCAGGAACTCCTGGGCCATCTCCTCCGTGCAGAAGCCCATCACCCGCTCCACGCCGGCGCGGTTGTACCAGCTGCGATCGAAGATCACGACCTCGCCTGCGGCCGGCAGGTGCGGCAGGTAGCGCTGCACGTACATCTGGCTTTTCTCGCGCTCGGTCGGCGCCGGCAGCGCGACCACCCGGAACACCCGCGGGCTCACGCGCTCGGTGATCGCCTTGATGGTGCCGCCCTTGCCCGCGCCGTCGCGCCCTTCGAACACGATGCAGACTTTGAGCCCCTTGTGCACCACCCACTGCTGCAGCTTGACGAGTTCGACATGCAGGCGCTCGAGTTCCTTGTCGTACTGACTGCGCTTGAGCCTGCCCTTGGACGGCTCGGCCTCCTTGGCTTTCGGTTCATCGCGGACGGCGACCGCCCCGTTCTCCTGCTTGTCCGTCGATCGGTGCTTCAGCTGCATGGCATCCACCTCGCTCTTCTATGTTGTGCCCATCAAGGTAACGCAGCGCTCCGAGGGCGCAAATCCTACTTTGGTCGGATTTCCACGCCTCTGTCCCACGGGGCAAGCTCATGCCCCAGGGTCGTTCACGCTGGCCGCATGTCGCACCTCACCGAGAAAACCGCCAATGTCCCGGCAGACGCGTCCATGCCCCCCGCGCCTGTCGGCGGATGGCGCGCGGCGTTTCCGCCTTCCCAATGGCTGCCCGCTTACCGCGCCGCATGGCTGCGGCGCGATGCCGTGGCGGGCGTCACGCTCGCTGCCTATGCGATTCCCGTTTCGCTTGCCTACGCCATGCTGGCCGGGTTGCCGCCGCACTGCGGCGTGTACGGCTATCTCGCCGGTGGCCTGTTCTATGCGCTGTTCGGCTCGTCGCGCCAACTCGCGGTGGGCCCCACATCGGCGATCTCCATCCTCATTGCGCCGACGATGGCGGCCGCCATGGCCGGTGGCGATGCGGCGCGCGCCATGGACCTCGCGGCACTCACGGCGCTGGTCATGGCGGGGCTGAGCATCATCGCGTGGATCCTGCGCCTGAGTTCGCTCATGAACTTCGTGAGCGAGACGATTCTTCTCGGCTTCAAGGCCGGCGCTGCACTCACGATCGCCATGACCCAGTTGCCGAAACTGTTCGGCGTCAAGGGCGGCGGGGAACACTTCTTCGAGCGGGTCGTGGTGCTCGTGGGCCAACTCCCGGGCACGAACCTCGCGGTCCTCGGCTTCGGACTGGCTTCGCTCGCCTTGCTGCTGGCCGGCGAGAAGCTTCTGCCAGGCCGGCCGGTCGCGCTGGCCGTGGTGGCGCTCTCGATCGTCGTGCTGTCCGCGACGCCGTTGGCCGGGCTCGGCCTGCCGGTGCTGGGGGAGGTGCCCACGGGACTGCCGGACATCCGTACACCGAACTTGCGACTGCGCGACGTGGACGACGTGCTTCCCCTGGCCTTTGCCTGCCTGCTGTTGGCCTACGTCGAAGGCGTGTCCGCAGCGCGCACACTGGCCGAGCGACACGGCTTCGCCATCGATGCGCGGCAGGAACTGCTCGGGCTCGGCGCCGCGAACGTGGCCGTGGCCTTCGCCCAGGGCTATCCGGTGGCAGGCGGGCTGTCGCAGTCTTCCGTCAATGACAAGGCGGGCGCGCAGACGCCACTGGCGCTCGTCTTCGCCTCCATCACCATTGCCATCTGCCTCGTCTACCTCGCGCCCTTGCTGCACAACCTGCCCAACGTGGTGCTGGCGACCATCGTGCTGGTGGCGGTCAAGGGCCTCGTCGACATTCCTCAGTTGCGCGCGCTGTGGCGCTCGAGCCGCTACGAGTTCGGCGTGGCGATGATCGCCTTTGCCGGTGTGCTGGTGCTGGGCATCCTCAAGGGCGTGATGCTTGCCGCCATCGCGTCCCTGCTGCTGCTCATCCGGCGCGTGGCGCAGCCTCACGTCGCCTTCCTCGGGCGTATTCCCGGCACGCGCGGCCTCTCGGACATGGAGCGCCATCCGGACAACGAACCGATCCCCGGTGCGCTGGTGTTCCGCGTGGAGGCCGCCCTCCTCTACTTCAATGTCGAACACGTGCAGGACGTGGTGCTCGCCAAGGTCCGCGCGTCGGCGGAGCCGATACGGCTGGTGGTGTGCGACCTGTCGACCTCGGCCAACATCGACCTGGCGGGCGCCCGCATGCTCGGCCGGCTGCACGCGCAGTTGCAGGCGGCCGGCATCGCCATGCGGATGGCCTCGGCGCACGCCCTCGCGCGTGACATCCTGCGCGGCGAAGGCCTGGAAGAGCGCGTCGGCTACTTCGGCCGGCGGAGCACGCCGATGGACGTGCTGGACGAGTTCGAAGGCATCGCGCCGGGCGGATGAACCATCGCGCCGACACTTCAGAACACGGCGCTGATCGACGCGACGAAGACCTGGTCCTTCGACCCCGGGTTGAACCAGAAGCCGCCGACGGTGACCTGGCGCCAGGTCACCTGCGCGAACGGTCCGCGCAGGACGTCGCGATCTCCGCCATAGGCCCGGGTCCGCTGGGCGGCGAGCCCCACGCGAAGCCACTCCACCGGCCGGTAGCCAAGTTCGCTCCAGGCATAGAGATAGCGGCTGCTCTCTTCGCGGAAGCGCACGTATTCGGCCTCGACGTAGAAGTCGAACCGCCGCCAGCCCAGGCTCGCTTCCATGCCGGGCACGAAAGCCTTGGTGGTGCCCCAGGCGCTTCCGAGCAGGGGCGTCAGTTCCCAGGTGAGTTCCTCCCCGCCGGCGAAGGTCCAGCCGATGAAGGCCGAACGGGCGCCGACCGATTCGTAGTTGACCCTCGCCTCGAGATGCAGCGCTGCGCGCTGGGCCACCATGACCGCCGACGTGTAGTTGCCTCCGCCGCGAACGATCGTGGGGTACGCCGTGGCCGCGAACTCCCAGGCCGGCGTGGCTTCGCCCTCGCCGGCGTGCACGGCCGTGGCGATGAAAGCCCCGAGCGCGGCGAGTGCCCGCGATCCGGCTGTCATCCGCCGAGCGCCTTGATGGCGCCCACGAGCACCGTGCCCAGCCCTGCCATCAGGATGCCAACCTTCCAGCTGCCGTAACCTGCATAGCGCCCAAGACCCAGCCCGCCAAGGAACAGCATGGCCAGCGCGATGGCGCGCGACACGTTCTTTGCCGTCGCTACGTCCTGCATCAGCGCGAAAGGCAGCACCACCGGAAAGGTCGCCACCACCACGAAGACGAACACCGCCAACGCCGCGCGCAGGTCATTCCAGCCCAGCGTGGGCTGCGCCGGCACGGAAGGCAGCGCAAGCATCCGGCCGCGGATGGCTTCGATCTCCGCCGGGGAGACCAGGCCGGCCATGTCGCGCGACAGCGAGCGACCGAGCACCGCGCGGCCCACCTGCGCATCCGGGGCGCCCCGCACGGAGTGCACGAGCGTGAGCCATCTGCCACGGTCCGCGACCGTGCGCACCAGGTACATGACGGCGTCGACGAGCCCCCATGCCAGGTTGCAGCCCAGCGCGGCGACGAACATCACGCGGATTTCCTCGCGCCCGGCCTCCGTCACCGACACGGCACCGGTGAAGCTGAGCGCCATGAGCAGGCCGAAGAGCATCTCCGAGATCCGGTCTACCGGACTCAGCAGCGGCTCGCGCGCAGGTTCGGCGGCAAACGTCGTTCCGGTCATCGCGGCCCCGGCCCCAGCGCGGCGACCAGTTCCGGCACCGCAATGAACAGATCGGCCACCAGCCCGTAGTCCGCAACCGAAAAGATCGGGGCCTCCTCGTCCGCATTGATCGCCACGATCACCTTGGAATCCTGGATGCCGGCCAGATGCTGGACCGCGCCTGAAATCCCGCAGGCGATGTACAGCTGCGGCGCCACGATCTTGCCGGTCTGACCCACCTGCCAGTCGTTGGGCGCGTAACCTTCATCGACGGCGGACAGGCTCGCACCGAGGCCCGCGTTCAATCGGTCCGCCAGCGGCGCCAGTACTTCCTTGAACTTGTCGGCGCTGCCCAGGCCGCGCCCCCCGGCGACGATGACCTGCGCCGTCGTCAGCTCCGGGCGCTCGCTCCGGTGGATCTCCCGGCCGACGAATCTGCTCTTGCCGGAGTCGGCCACCCCTTCGGCGTTCTGCACCGTGGCACTGCCGCCGGTTGCGGCAGCCGCATCGAAGCTGGTCGTGCGCACCGTCATCACCTTGATGGCGTCGCTGCTGCGCACCGTGGCAATCACGTTGCCCGCATAGATGGGCCGCTCGAAGGTGTCAGGTGCGATGACCTTGGTGATCTCGCTGATCGCGGCCACGTCCAGCAATGCAGCCACGCGAGGGGCAACGCTCTTGCCGTTGGCGCTTGCCGCGAAAAGGATGTGGCTGTAGCCCTGCGACATCGACACGATCTGGGCGGCCAGGTTCTCGGCCAGGTTGTCGGCGAGGAATGGGCTGTCGACGGCGATGATCCGGCTCACACCCGCGATCCCGGCTGCCGCCTTGACCGCATCTCCCACGTTCGAACCGACGACAAGCACATGGACGTCACCGGCCATGCATGCCAACGCGGCGGTGACGGTATTCAGGGTCGCCGACCTGACAGCGGCATGGTCGTGCTCGGCGATCACCAGTGCGGTCATTCAGTCTTCTCCCTGTCTCGCCCTCCGACCAGCGCCGGCGTGAATCCGCGCCAAGCGCCCTCGGTTCTCTCGCTCGCCAGATCGAACGCGAATTGAGTTTCCATGCTTGTCTCCTTTCCGCTTGCAGGACGCTCAAGGCATGGTCAGAGCGTCAACGCGCGCAGTTCGCCCTGAGCCATGCCCATGCTCGTACGAAAGCCCAGCGACAGAATCACGAGAGTCGTGAAAGCGAGCATTGCAAGTGCGAACGCTTGTGCCAGCCATGACGGCTGTTCAATGCTGAACTTCAGCGCAGCGAGCGTCATTGCCGCCAATGGAAAGCTCACGGCCCACCACGAAGTATGGAAGGGCGAGCAACTGCGCAGGCGCACCAGCTTGGGCAGCAGAACCGCGAGCATGAAGACTGCAAGGTAGAAGAGCAACTCCGCGAAAAGATCGAGCTGTCCCGCAACATTGAGATAAGCCGAGAAGCCAACGGCGAAAGGTGCGACCAGGATCATCAATGAAGGCTGTAGCGGCTGGGGCATTGGCTCCTCGAAGATCACCCTGGAGAGGATCAGCGTGAAGAGCGGCACCGCGAAGAACAGGCCCACCGCCAGTGCGAATACGCACACAGCATGCGAGCCGGGCAGGTTCAAAGGAACGCCGGCGATCGAAATATTGAGCGTTCCGACGACCGGGACAATCCAGGCGGGCGTGGCATGCGCGATTTGTTGCCGAACGCTCATCCATCGGCTCACGATCAACCAAGCGAATCCCAGCATCGCCATGGTGCCGGCGACCCAAAGGACCTTGGCCAACGCGAGCGCATAGGGCGCAACAACTGCCGGCAGGAGCAACAGCGAAATGATCGGAGTCGCAAAAAAGTTCGCCGCGACGGGATGCGCGAATTCGGTGCGCACTGCGTTGGGTGATTTGAGGAACTTGATCGCATAGGCGAGAACCAGGGCGACGAAGACGACGGCCGCCGCATAGCCAAGCACCTCGCCCACCCACCTGGGCAGGCCGAACTCGATCGCCGCGAGCCGCCACGCCAGCGCCAGACCGCACAAGCCCATGACTGAGCCGAATAGGCTGACCGGCAGGTAGGCCAGTCCTGCCATATTGCCGGCGTTGTTCGTCTCAAGTGGTTCATTCATGGGCACGTCGTCATGACGCTGCGGCGCTCACCCGCCGCCGACCAGCGCCGGCACGATGTCCACGAAGAGGATCTTGATGATCGTCATCCCCGGAAAGATCATCGCGTAGCCGATGTCCGGCTTGTCCGTCGGCGCCAGCTTGTTCGAATACGCCAGGATGGCCGGGTTGCCGCACGCGCCCGCCACGATGCCGGCCACCTCGTCGAAAGGCATCTTGAACACGCCCAGCCCCAGCACCAGGATCGGCAGCACGAGCGCCACCACGACGATGGCCGCCAGCCCGAGCATCAGGAAGCCCGTCTGCGAGACCGTGGCCGCGAACTTCGGTCCCGACGCCATGCCGACCTGCGCCAGGAACAGCGTCAGACCCAGATTTCGCAGCACCAGGTTCGCCGACAGCGGTATGGTCCAGTTCAGACCACCGGTGCGGCGCAGCCTGCCGAGCACCAGCGCAACGATCAGCACGCCCGAAAGGCCCAGGGCGAGCTTGCCGACGCCGGGCAGGGGAAAGTTGATCGCGCCGAGCAGGAAGCCCAACGCCATGCCGAACCCGATGGAGATGTAGCTGAACTCCGCCGTGCCCTTGATCGAATCGCCGAAGAACTTGCGGAGCGTGGCGAAGTCATCGCGATGCGCGAGCAGGCCGACGCGATCGCCGAACTCCAGCACCAGGTCGGGCCGCGGCAGGATATCGGCGTCCCCGCGGCGCACCTGCACGACCACGTTGGGCCTGCCTTCCGGCAGCTTCAGGTCGCCGAGCGAGCGGCCGACCACGGCCGCTCGTGAAGCGAAGATACGGACGTAATCCAGGTCGCGGCGATCCCCCATCATCCGGCCGGCATGGACCTCGCCGAGTTGCCGCGCCGCCTGCTCGAGCACGTCGCGGCTCGGTCCCGTGACCAGCAGGACGTCGTTCGCAGCCAGCGCCATGGTGTGCGAGGCCGGCAGGTTGTGATGCGCCCGCCGCAGCGCGGCGATCTCGATGCCCGCGGGCAATCCGGAGAGCAGGTCGCCGATGGTCTTGCCCTTCAGCGCGGACTCCTCCGGCGCAATCTCCAGCATCTCGATCGCGCCCCCCGTGGGCGCCTGGATCTTCGGCTTGAGCAGCATGAAGGTCACGTAGAGAAACAGGATCGGCCCGGCCACGCCCAGCGGATAGGCCACCGAGTAGCCGACCGCCGGGTCGTCGTTGCCCAGCGTCACGATGGCAGCCTGCAGGGTCGGCGTGCTGGTGCCGGCGCCCGCGAACAGCCCCAGCGCGTGCCCGAGCGGGAGGTTCGACATCTTCATGAACAGCATGCTCACCACGCCGGCCAGGAGCACGCCGGACAGTGCGATCAGGTTCGCCCTCTGCCCGTACGAACTCGTGAGGCCAATGAAGAACTGCTTGCCGTACTGCACGCCCACGGCGTACAGGAAGAGCGCCAGCCCCAGCGTGCCCACCATGGGCGCCGGCGCCGACTTGGGCGACAGCCAGCCCATGAAGAGCGCCACGAAAAGCACGGCTCCCACACCGAGCGAGAAGCCCTTGATGTTGACCTCTCCCAGCAGGTAGCCGATGGCGATGGTCAGGAACAGCGCCATCATCGGCTGCTGCGCCAGAACGTTGCTCAAGGTCTCCATGATTCTTCTCCTTCTTCTTGTTGTCAGCGTTCAGTACACCGTCAGGCCACGGCTTCGGAACTGCCCGCGCACGCGCTCGGACAGTTCCGCCGAAGGCGGCTCGACCTCGCGCAGCGGGTACTCGAGCCCGAGCTGCTGCCACTTGTCGCGCCCCATCTGGTGGAAGCGCAGGATCTCCACCCGCTCCAGCGACTTGAGTTCTGCACAGACGTCGGCCACCTTCTCGACGTTGTCGTAGCCGTCGGTGAGGCCAGGCACGAGCACGAAGCGCACCCACATCGGCCGCCCGAGCGCCGAGAGGCGCCGCGCATAGTCCAGCGTCGGTTGCAGCGGCTGGCGCGTGACCTGCTCGTAGATGGCGGGGTCTCCGGACTTGATGTCGAGCAGGTGCAAATCGATTTGCGTCAGCTCTTCATCGGTCATGCGCTCGCCGAGGCGCCCGGCGGTGTCGATGCAGGTGTGCAATCCGAGTTGCTTGCAGCGCCGGAAGATCTCCATGGCAAAGGCCTTCTGCACCATCGGCTCGCCCCCCGAGAGCGTGATCCCGCCACGGCTGATCTTCAGCACCTGTGCGTACTTGCCGATCTCCTGCATCGCACGGCCGACCGAGACCGGCCGCCCGTTGTTCCGGTGCCAGGTGTCCGGGTTGTGGCAGTACTGGCAGCGCAGGAAGCAGCCGGTGAGAAAGGCCACGAACCGGATGCCCGGCCCGTCCACCGTGCTGCCGACCTCCCAGGAGTGCACGTAGCCGACGATGTCCTCGCCGGGGTCGCCGGACTCTTCCAGGTCGGCCGGATGGATCGTGTAGTAGTCCTGCGACTTCGACTCCGCAGCCCCCTTCTTGGCGACGTGCAACTCGTACCGGCTGCCGGTCAATGACTGGGTCATGGCGCGCTCTCGGGTGGCCTACATCGCGCCATGGAAGGTGCGGTTGATCACGTCGAGCTGTTGCTCCTTGGTCAGCTTGATGAAGTTCACCGCATAGCCGGACACGCGGATCGTGAGTTGCGGGTAATTCTCCGGATGCGCCATCGCATCCTGCAGCGTCTCACGGTTCAGCACGTTGATGTTGACGTGGAAGCCGCCGCTCACGAAGTAGGCATCGAGCGCATCGCTGCCGCGCGTGATGCGCTCGCTCTCGGTGCCGAGCGCCGAGGGCACGACCGACAGCGTCAGCGAGATGCCGTCCTCCGCGTCGTCGTACGGGATCTTCGCCACGGACATCAGCGCCGCAAGCGCGCCGTGCGTGTCACGCCCGTTGGACGGATTGGCGCCCGGCGCGAAGGGCTCGCCCTTCTTGCGGCCGTCCGGCGTGTTGCCCGTGCCCTTGCCGTAGACCACATTGGACGTGATCGTGAGCACCGATTGCGTGTGCTGCGCGTTGCGGTAGCTCGGGTACATGCGGATCTTGTTCATCATCATCGACACCAGCGTGCGGGCGATGTCGTCGACGCGGTCGTCGTTGTTGCCGAAGCACGGGAATTCGCCCGTGGTCTCGTAGTCGACGATGAGCCCGCGCTCGTCGCGTATCGGCCGCACCTTCGCGTAGCGAATGGCCGAGAGGCTGTCCGCGGCGTGCGAAAGGCCGGCGATGCCGCAGGCCAGCGTGCGCAGCACGTCGCGGTCGTGCAGCGCCATCTCGATCGCCTCGTAGCAGTACTTGTCGTGCATGAAGTGAATGACGTTGAGCGCATTGACATAGGTCTTCGCCAGCCAGTCCAGCATCGGGCTCAGGCGCTCCATCACCTGGTCATAGTCGAGCAGGTCGCCCGTGACCGGCGCCAGCATGGGCCCGACCTGCTCGCCGGTCAGCTCGTCGCGCCCGCCGTTGAGGGCATAGAGCATCGTCTTCGGCAGGTTGACCCGCGCGCCGAAGAACTGCATCTGCTTGCCCAGCCGCATCGCGGAAACGCAGCAGGCGATGGCGCAATCGTCGCCCCACTTGGGTCGCATGAGGTCGTCGGATTCGTACTGGATCGAGCTGGTGTCGATCGAGATCTTGATCGCGAAGCGCTTGAAGCCCTCGGGCAGCCGCGGCGACCAGAACACCGTGAGGTTGGGCTCCGGCGCGGGGCCGAGGTTGTTCAGCGTGTGCAGCATGCGGAAGGCCGACTTCGTGACCAGCGTTCGGCCGTCCTCGCCCATGCCGCCCTCCACCTCCGTGACCCACACCGGGTCGCCGGAGAAAAGCTGGTTGTATTCCGGCGCGCGCAGGAATCGCACGAGCCGCCACTTGATGACCAGGTCGTCGATGATCTCCTGCGCCTGAGATTCGTTCAGCGTGCCTTCGCGCAGGTCGCGCTCGAAGTAGATGTCCCAGAAAGTCGAGAGCCGCCCGGCCGACATCGCCGCGCCGTTCTGCTGCTTGATCGCGGCGAGGTAGCCGAAGTAGGTCCATTGCACGGCCTCGCGCGCGTTAGCCGCCGGCACCGAGATGTCGTAGCCGTAGCTCGATCCCATCTCCTTCAGTTCCTTGAGCGAGCGGATCTGCTCGGACAGTTCCTCGCGCAATCGGATGGTGTCCTCCGTCGAGTGCCGCTCGTCCAGCTCGTGCTTCTCGCGCTCCTTGTCGGCGACAAGGAAGTCGACGCCGTACAACGCGACCCGGCGGTAGTCGCCGACGATGCGGCCGCGCCCATAGGCATCGGGCAAGCCCGTGATCACGTGCGACGAGCGCGCCTTGCGGATCTCGGGCGTGTAGGCGTCGAACACGCCGACGTTGTGCGTCTTGCGGTATTTGGTGAAGACCTCGACCAGCTTCGGGTCGGGCTCGTAGCCGTAGGCGCGCAGGCTGTCCTCCACCACGCGCCAACCGCCGAAGGGCATGATCGCGCGCACCAGTGGTGCATCGGTCTGCAGCCCGACGATGATCTCGTTGGCCTTGTCGATGTAGCCGGGCGCATGCGCCGTGATGCTCGACGGCACCTGCGACACACCGAGCACGCCCTTCTCCCGCTCCTGTGCCAGCAGGGGCTTCAATGTCTCCCACAACGCTTCCGTGCGTGCGGTGGGCCCCTGGAGGAAGCTGTGGTCCCCCTCATAGGGCGTGTAGTTGCGCTGGATGAATTCCCGGACGTTGACGCGGTCCTGCCACAGGCCGGGCGTGAATCCGCGCCAGGCGCCCTCGACTTTCTTGCTCGCAAGGTCGAATGCGAATTGAGTCTCCATGCTTGTCTCCTAGTTAAGACGCTCCAGGCGTCGTGATCCGCTTCAGAGCGGAGTTGCAGCCCGCTTCGGTGAATCGATGTTTCCTTCGGACGATCCCGATGACGACGGCGGATCCGAAAGGAGCCCTGCAGCCTCGCAGGCCAGCACGAGCTCGGCGACGGAACGCACGCCCATCTTGTCCATGACCCGTCCGCGATGCTGCTTGACGGTCTGCTCCGCGATCAGCAAGTCGCCTGCGATCTGCTTGTTCAGCCGGCCCCGGACGACATGCGCCAGGATTTCACGCTCGCGCGGCGAGAGGCGGGCAGCCCGCTCCTTCAGCGCTTCCTGCATGAGCGCGTGCCTGCGCTCGCCGGCATGGCGCTCGACCGCCCGGCGCACGGCAGCGAGCAGGACTTCGCCGTCAACCGGCTTCTCCAGGAAGTCCGCGGCGCCCAGCTTCATCGCATCGACGCCGGCCGACACGTTCCCGTGTCCGGTGAGGAAGATGATCGAGGGCGAGCATCCGCGCTCCAGCAGGCGCTGCTGAAGCTGCAGACCGGAAACCCCCGGCATCTGGATGTCGAGCAGGATGCAGGCCACATCCCCGCCCGGCGGGTTGCCCAGGAACTCGTCGGCCGAGGCATAGGCAGCCCCTGCCCATCCCGCGCCATCGAGCAGGCGCAGGAGGCTGCCGCGCACCGCCGCATCGTCGTCGATGACGCAGACGAGCGCCTCCCCGCCGAGGCCCTCGCATGCCGAGGTGCCGGCCGGCACGTCCGCCTCGCGCGGGCTGTCCGGTGCCTCTGGCTTGCCGGCCGCCGCGGGAAGCTCGACGTTGAAGGTCGCTCCGCCTTCCGCGTTCGACTCGGCCCAGATCCGGCCGCCGTGCGCTTCGACGATGGAGCGGCAGATCGCGAGGCCCAGGCCCAACCCCTCCTGCCGTGTGCTCCAGAAAGGCTCGAAGATCGATTCGAGGTCCTTCGGCGCAATGCCCTTGCCCGCATCGCGCACCGACACCGTGACGCGCGACTCGCCGGACTTCGAAACCTGCATCCGGATGAGGCGCTGCGCCGGCAGGCCGTCCTGCACGGCCGCGGCCGCGTTGAACAGCAGGTTGAGGCCCACCTGTTCGATCTGCACCTTGTCCGCCACGACCCAGCAGCCCTTGTCGAGGCGCGTATCGATGCGGACGCCGTGCCCGGCGAACTCGCTTTCCACCAGACTCTTCGCCTCGCCGAGCGCTGACGCCAGGTCGACGCGCTCGCGTTGGGTTTCGTCCTGCCGGATCAGCGCACGCATGGTGCGGATGGTTTCCGCCGCACGCTTGTCGTCGCGCACCACGGCTTCGAGGATGTCCTTGATCGCGCCGGGGGTCGCGCCGTCGCGCTCGAGGTACTTCAGCCCGGCCTGCGCATTGCTGAGGATGGCCGCCAGCGGCTGGTTGAGCTCGTGCGCGATGGCCGCGGTGAGTGCGCTCACGCGCTGCACACGGTCGGCATGCCAGACGCGGCGGCGGAGCTGCCGCGCCTCTTCCTCGGAACGGGCGAGCGCGAGCGCAGTGGCGAGCACCTCGCCGACGATCTTGAGCCGCGAGACCACCTCGGGTGTCCAGGTGCGCGCCTGGCGCACGGCGGCGACGGAAAGCACGCTGGTCACGCGGCCGCCGATGCGCAGTGGAATCGAGAGATGCGAGCGCAAACCGGTGCGCCGGCAATGCAGGGCCTCCTCGACCGCGTCGGGCGGAAGATCGTCCGGGAGGTTCGACATCGCCACGATGCGTCCGCCGCGCAGCTCGTCGAGGAACCACGGCAGCGGAAACCGGAATCGGCCGCGCGGCAGCGCCTCGAAGTCGTCCGGGCCCACGGAACACAGCACGTTCAGGTAGTCGCCGCCGACGAATTCAGAGAAGGTGCAGCGGTCACAGCCCAGGAACGCAACCAGGCGGCGCAGCGCGCCCTCGGTCCGGGCGAGGAAGTCGTTGCTCGCGATGTCGGCAATGCGCTCGGTGAGGTCGGCCAGCAGGCGCTCGAAGGCGAGCCGCTCCAGCAGAACGACTTCCGCGGTCTCGGCAGACGCAGACGACTTTGCCCCTGCTCGGCGCATCGATTCCTCCTCGCGTTGTGCGCGGGTTGCTGTGCATTGCTGGCTGTCGGCGCATCCCGGGCCGCGATGGCCATGCGGAGAGGAGATCCGCGAAAGGACGAGCATCCCGGCCAGCCTCGCTCTTCCGCATCCTGCAGAACGCGCACGCCAGCCTGCGCGCCCATCTTCGTCTGGCGGATTTGCCCCTGTCAAGCGGCGATTCGAGGGCATGGCGACCTCACATTGGCGCACTGTGGCCATCGCCCTGCATGACCCATTCGATCGAATCGAGCAACGCCGCTCCATCCACCGGCTTGCGGAAGAAGGACTGCGCGCCCATCTCCTTTGCCAGCCGGCGCGCGATCGGGTCGTCGCTCGATGACAGCGCGATGACGGGCAGCACCTTCGCGACCGCATGCAACGCGGTACGGACCGTCGCTTCGCACTCGCGCGCGCCCCACACGTCGAGCAGCACGCACGCCACGCCCATGCCGCGCGCCTGGCCCAGGAACTCCGGCACCGAGGCGCAGGGCCGCGCTTCCAGGCCCGCCGAGTCCATCAAGCGCGACAGCCCCTCGCGCACCGACGCGTCGCCGTCCACCACGTAGACGATTCGCAGGGCGGCTGGCTTCGGCATTTGGCGTCACCTCCCGGTCCCGCACCTAGATGTAGCGCTCGGCGTTCGCGAGCAGGTCCGCTTCGGGCGGCATTTCGGCGAGCGGGCAGCGCACGATGGCAATCACGGCATTGACGCCCTCGCCGATCGCAAGCTCCGACAGCACGAAGTCGTTGACGGGCCCCGGGTGGTCGCCATCCACCCGCACGCCCATCCGGCTCAGGCGCATCGGCGTCTGATGCAGGCTCACATACTGCTCAGGGTGGCCAAACACGGCCTCGATGTGCTTCCTGAAGCTGTCGAGCGTCGCGACGCTGGCCTTCGTCTCGATGAAGTCATGCACGGTCTCCCTGAGCTCGCGCTCCAGCGCGGCGATCTGCGATCGCGTCTCCGCCGTGTCCTCCAGCAGGCCGGCCGCGCCGTCGACGGCCAGCTTCACCAGCCGCAGCCGCGCCGCGAGCCAGGCCTTTCGCTCGCCGAGCTCCGCCGCCTTCATGTCCAGGTCGACGATGCGCTTGAGTGCGAGTTGCGCGAGACGGCGGATGATGCGGCGCCCGACCTCCAGCCGCGTCGCTTCGAACGTGGCCGAGGGCGCGAACAACCGGTGCCCCGAGAAGCTCACCGTGACCTGAGGCACGTCGTGCAGCACCCGGTCGCCGTCCTGCTGGTGCCCCAGCACGGTGCGCTCCTCCTTCTTCATCGCGAGCAGCGCATAGGCTTCGCCGAGCGCGTGGTGCGACGGCACGCCGAAGTGGTCGCGAAGCTCCTTGCTCCGACCGAGAAAGTCGGGCACGTCGTCGGCCGAGGCGAAGAAGGCGTTCAGCCGGGGGTCCTCGTTCCAGGCGGCGCGGGAGAGCAGCAAGGGGTCCATCGGCTGTCGGCCGATGGCGCGCAAATGCGCGATGGTCTTGCGCACGCAGCCTTCGAGCTTGTCCGCATACCGCGCCTGGAGGCGCATGCGCGGGTCCACCGTCTCGACCACGAGCTCGGTCATGTCGGCGACGAGCTGCTTCTCCGCCGCGTCCCCGGCGTTCGCGCCATCGCGCCCGAACAGGCCCGAGGCGACGCGGTCGAACAGCGCGGACAGGTCCATGGAGGCTCGCTACCAGTCCATCTTGGGCACCCATGCCCGCAACACCCGGCCCTGGTAGGAGCGGCCGTTGATGCGCTGCGCCAGCGACTCGGCCTGTGCGCGCGGAAGATCGACGTCGATGAGCGCGGTCGGGGTGCCGGACTCGTTGGCCAGGCGGATCTTGTCCGGCTGCGCGAAGGCGCTGAGCGCTTCGCGGATGCCTTCCTCGGTGACGTCGTCGGGGAGGTTGCCTATGACGATGTGGACTTGCTGCATGTGTCGTCCTCCAGTGCCCCAACGCTATTCCCTGGCCGACGGGGCGAAAATCCTACTTTGGTTGGATTCCCACACCCGGCGGCGAAGGCGCAAGCTGACGCGCACCCCCCGGACCGACCCATGAACGCAGCAGAGTACCTTGCGCTCGAAACCCTTCGCGACGGCCGCCCCGTGCGCATCCGCGCACTGAAGCCTTCGGACCGCGAATCCATGCTCGCGGCGGTCGGCCGCATCGGCGAGGCCTCCATCTATCGCCGCTTCTTTTCGCCCAAGCACAGCTTCAGCGAGCGCGAGATTGCCTACTTCATGGAGGTGGATTTCGTCAGCCACGTTGCCTTGGCCGCCGAACTGGAGGAAAACGGCCAGCCGGTGATCGCGGGCGGCGGTCGCTACATCGTGTCGGAGCCGGGATGCGCCGAGATGGCCTTCGCGGTCGACGATCCGCACCAGGGGCTGGGCATCGGCAAGCTGCTGATGCGCCATCTGGCCTTGATCGCCAAGGCGTCGCACCTCGATACATTGAAGGCCGAAGTGCTCGCAGACAATACGCCGATGCTGGCAGTATTCAAGGCCAGCGGCCTGCCGTTGCAACTGAAGCGCGAGGGCAGCGTGACCCACGTGCACATGGATTGCCGCCACGGTTCTGAAACAAAGGGCGAGGACGATGGCCCTTCGATCCAAGGAGCGCATTGATGGCCAGCAAATCCCCTCCCCCCGACCTCTCCCGTTCCGCACTGTCCGCGCTGTGGCCGATGAAGGCCGCGCAGGCCGCCGCCGAGTACGGCATCGACGCCTGGCAGCGCAGCATCCTCACCATGGACGTGCTGCGCGAGCGCGGCAACCAATATCTCGAACACACGAAATCCGGCAAGCCGCCGGTCCTCGTCTTCGACTACGACATGGTGCTCGACGCGCGCGAGTTTCCGAAGCCCGCCAACTACGCGCTGGTGCGCATCAAACCCGATGCGAGCCACGCCAAGACCGACCCGAAGAAGCGGCCCTTCGTGGTGATCGATCCGCGCGCGGGCCACGGGCCGGGCATCGGCGGCTTCAAGATGGACAGCGAGATCGGCATCGCGCTGCAGCACGGCCACCCCTGCTACTTCGTGATGTTCTTTCCGTACCCGATGCCGGGCCAGACCATCGAATCGGTCTGCGCCGCCGAAATCACCTTCATGAAGAAGGTCAACGAGTTGCATGCCGAATCAGACGGCAAGCCCTTCGTGATCGGCAATTGCCAGGGCGGCTGGGCGCTGATCATGCTCGCGGCGTTGGCACCCCAGCAGGTCGGCCCGATCCTGCTGGCCGGCTCGCCCGTGTCGTACTGGGCCGGCGTCGAGGGCAAGAACCCGATGCGCTATTCGGGCGGTCTGATGGGCGGCACCTGGCTGGCCTCGCTCGCCGGCGACCTGGGCCACGGCAAGTTCGACGGCGCCTATCTGGTCAACAACTTCGAGAGCCTGAATCCCTCGAACACCTACTGGTCGAAGCTCTACAACCTGTATGCGCAGGTGGACACCGAGCGGGAGCGCTTTCTCGAATTCGAGAAGTGGTGGGGCGGTCTCTTCCTCATGAACAAGGAGGAGATGGAGTGGATCACGAAGAACCTCTTCGTCGGCAACAAGCTCTCGGCCGGTGAGGTCGAGTCCTTCGACGGCAAGCATCGCGTGGACATCCGCAACATCCGCACGCCGATCGTCGTGTTCGCGTCTTGGGGCGACAACATCACGCCGCCGCAGCAGGCGCTCAACTGGATTCCCGATGCCTATGCGAGCGTGGACGACATCCGCCTGAACGAGCAGACCATCGTCTACTGCCTGCACGAAAAGATCGGCCACCTGGGCATCTTCGTCTCAGCCGGCGTGGCCAAGCGCGAGACCTCCGAGCTGGCCAGCGCGCTCGACCTCATCGAGACGCTGCCGCCCGGCCTCTACGAGGCGGTGATCCAGGACACGCAGCCCGACATGCCCGGGCTCGCTTACCTCGAAGGCCGCTACCTGATCCAGTTCGTGCCGCGCACCATCGATGACATCCTCGCCTTCGATGACGGGCGCAAGGACGAACAAGCCTTCGAGGTGGTCGACCGGGTGGCCCAGATCAACCAAGGGCTCTACGACACCTTCGCCTCGCCGCTGGTCAAGGCCATGACGAGCGAAGCGAGCGCCGAGGCGGCTCGCGCCGCCAACCCTTCGCGCATGGAGCGCTGGGGTTTGTCGAACCTCAATCCATGGATGTTCTGGGTGCAGGCGATGGCCGAGAACGTGCGTGCCAACCGCCGAGCTGCCGCGCCCGACAACCCTTTCACGAAGGCCGAGCGCGAAGTCTCCGGCCGCATCGAGCAATCGCTCGACCGCGTGCGGGACGTGCGCGACGAGATGTCCGAGCGCATGTTCAAAGCGATCTACGAGGCGCCGTGGCTGGCCGCGGCAGTCGGCCTCGGCGGCGATGCGCTGGGCCGGCGCGGGCCGAAATCGGCCACCTGGGAACAGGACGAACTCAAGCGACTCAAGCGGCAGGAGATCGAATCCCAGTTCGAGACCGGCACCGTGGTGGATGCGTGGGCACGACTGTTGCTGTACGTGCGCCGGGAGGAAAACGTGGTCGACGAGCGTCCCTACAACCTGATGCGGCGAATGATCGACGAGATGGAGCCCGAGCACCGTCCATCGCTCGCAGCGGTCAAGGCCGCGATGAAACGGCAGGCCTTCGTGGTCGCGCTCGACGAGGAGCGCGCCATCGCCGCCCTGCCCGGGCTCGTGCCCGAGATGCATCAGCGCCGCAAAGGCTTCGAGGCGGCGCGGAAAGTGGCGAGTGCGCGCGGCAAGCCCACGGCGCACCAGGAAGAGCGTTTTCGCCGCGTGGCGAGCATCCTGTCCCTCGATGCGCCGGTGCGGCCGCGCAGGGCCGCATGAGCGCCCGCACCGCAGTGAGAAGCCCGAAACACGGAGGTTATCCATGAGTCACGACAAGTACGACCGCCTCATCGAATTCGCGAGATCGCTCGAAGCCGTGGCCACGGCGGTGGCTCATCCGTGCGACGCGAGTTCGCTCTCCGGCGCGCTCGATGCCGCACGGCTGGGCCTGATCCGGCCGATCCTCGTCGGGCCGCGGGCGAAGATCGAAGCCGTGGCAAAGGAGAACAAGCTCGATCTTTCAGGCTGCGAGTTGGTGGACGCGCCGCACAGCCATGCCGCCGCCACGAAGGCGGTCGAGTTGGTGCAGGCCGGCAAGGCCGAGGCCCTCATGAAAGGCAGCCTGCACACCGATGAGCTCATGGCCGCCGTGGTGCGCAAGGACACCGGCCTGCGCACCGCGCGCCGCATCAGCCACTGCTTCGTCATGGACGTGCCCTCGCACGAGGACGCGCTGATCATTTCCGACGCGGCCGTGAACATCGCGCCCACGCTCGAAGAGAAGGTCGACATCGTGCAGAACGCGATCGACCTGGCGCGTGCGCTGCGCCAGACCGAGGTCCGCGTGGCCATCCTGTCGGCCATGGAGACCGTCAATCCCAAGGTGCCCTCGACGGTCGAGGCCGCGGCGCTGTGCAAGATGGCCGACCGCGGGCAAATCACGGGCGGCATCCTCGATGGGCCGCTGGCGCTCGACAACGCGATCGACCTGGAGGCCGCAGGCATCAAGAAGATCGTCTCGCCGGTCGCCGGGCGGGCGAACGTGCTGATCGTGCCCAACCTCGAATCCGGCAACATGCTCGCCAAGAGCCTGAGCTTTCTCGCGCATGCCGACTCGGCCGGCATCGTGCTGGGCGCGAAAGTGCCGATCATTCTCACCAGCCGCGCCGATTCAGTGACCGCCCGCCTCGCCTCGTGCGCCGTCGCGGTGATGGTCGTGCATGCGCGGCGCGAGAACTCGGCGAAAGTGATTGCATGAGCGCCGCCCGGCCGCCCGAAGGCGCTCGCACCGCAGTGCGAAGCAAGGAGGTTACCGAATGAGCGATGCAATCGTCGTTCTCAACGCAGGCTCGTCGAGCCTCAAGTTCTCGCTGTTCGCGGGCATGGGCGATCTGCCCTTTGTCGCGGGCGGGCAGGTCTCGGGCCTGTACACCGCCGCGCCGCGCTTCGTGGGGAAGGACGCGGCCGGCAAGCAGGTCGCCGAGAAGCGTTGGGATGCCGACGCGAAGCTGGACCACCATGGCGCCATCGTGCACATCGTCGAGTGGCTGCGATCCACGCACGGCCATGAGCACAGGCTGGCCGCAGTCGGCCACCGGGTGGTGCACGGCGGCATGGACTATGCGGCGCCGGTGCGGGTCGACAGCGAAGTGGTGGCGAGGCTCGAGAAGCTGGTTCCGCTCGCTCCGCTGCACCAGCCGCACAACCTGGAGCCGATCCGCGCCCTGCTCCAGCGCGCCCCCGATCTGCCGCAGGTCGCCTGCTTCGACACCGCCGCGCATCGCTCCAACCCACCGGTGGCGCAGATGTTCGCGCTGCCGAAGGAGTTCTCCGACGCAGGTGTGCGGCGCTATGGCTTTCACGGGCTCTCGTACGAATACATCGCATCGGTGCTGCCGAAGTTCGATGCGCGCGCCGCGAGCGGGAAGACGGTCGTGCTGCACCTCGGCAACGGCGCGAGCATGTGTGCCCTGCTGGCCGGCCACAGCGTCGCCAGCACCATGGGCTTCACCGCCGTCGATGGCCTGCCGATGGGCACGCGCTGCGGCGCGCTGGACCCGGGCGTGATTCTCTACCTCATGGACGAGCGCGGGATGGATGCGCGCGCCATCGAGAAGCTGATCTACAGCCAGTCCGGCCTCCTCGGCGTCTCCGGCGTGTCGAGCGACATGCGCGAGTTGCTCGAATCCGACCGGCCGCAGGCGAAGGTGGCGGTCGACCTTTTCATCTACCGCATCGGCCGCGAACTCGGATCGCTCGCGGCCGCGCTGGGTGGACTCGATGCCATCGTCTTCACCGCGGGCATCGGCGAACACGCCACCGTGGTGCGCGAGCGGATCTGCCGGCAGGCCGCATGGCTCGGCATCGAACTCGACCCCGATGCCAACGCGAGCCGGGGGCCTTGCATCAGCAAGCCGGGCAGCCGCGTCGCCGCATGGGTGATCCCAACCAATGAAGAACTGATGATCGCCCGACACACGCGGGACTTGCTCGCACGAGGATGAGATCCATGTCGCCTCAGCACAACCCCGTCCTCGCCGGCAAGAAGGCGCTCGTGGTGGGCATCGCCAACGAATACTCCATTGCCTACGGATGTGCGAACGCATTCCGCAGCCTCGGTGCCGAACTGGCGATCACCTATCTCAACGAGAAGGCGCGCCCGCATGTCGAGCCCCTGGCGAAGAAGCTGGACGCGCCCATCGTGCTGCCGCTCGACGTCGAGCAACCGGGGCAACTCGAAGCCGTGTTCAAGACCATCGAAGACCAGTGGGGGCGGCTGGACATCCTCGTGCACTCCATCGCGTTCGCGCCGAAGGCCGACCTGCAGGGCGGTCTTCTCGACTGCTCGGCGGAGGGCTTCGGGCGTGCGATGGACGTGTCATGCCACTCCTTCGTACGGATGGCGCGGCTCGCGACGCCGCTGATGACCGAGGGCGGCACCATGATCGCGATGAGCTACCTCGGCGCGCAGAAGGTGGTGCCCAACTACAACGTGATGGGTCCGGTGAAGGCGGCGCTGGAGGCGACATGCCGCTACCTCGCCTACGAACTCGGCCCCAAGGGCATCCGCGTGCATCCGGTCTCGCCCGGCCCGCTCAAGACGCGCGCCGCCTCGGGCCTGAAGGATTTCGACCTGCTGCTCACCGAGGCCGCGAACCGCGCGCCGGTGGGCGAACTGGTCGACATCGACGATGTCGGCTTTGCCTGCGCCTACCTCGCGACGCCGTATGCGCGGCGGCTGACCGGGCAGACGCTGTTCGTCGATGGCGGCGTGAACATCATGGGGTGATGGTGCCCGGGTGAGTCACGAAGACGGCGTCACCGTCACGCTCGTGATTCGACCTTCATCGAAGTGCACACGCAGGCAGCGCGACTCGCGCCACACCGGAAGTTTCGACACGAGCACACCCGCGATCGCGAAGTGCTGCTCGGGAGGCAACGGTGGCACGTTGTGCTCGGCGTCCACCTGCCGTGACAGGTCTCGTCGACGGAGTACTCCTGACAAGACGAGCCAGGCCACGAGGACCGCGGCAATCCAGACATAGGGCCGCAGGTCCACCGTGAACGCGATATCGATCTTTTTCCTGAGGAACGCCTCCAGTCCAGGGCTGAACCAGCCAATGACGATCACGATCGGCTTGCGAAGGATCCACAGGTAGGCCAGCCAGACCGCGATGGTCAGCACCAGGTCTCGAATGCGCATCCACCACGGCGCGTGAGTCCGCGGGATTCGGGGCGGCCATTGCTGCGGCGGCGCCGGCCCGACCGGGGGCTCGCCGTCTCGCTGAGTGGTGTCGACAGGCGTCTCTCGATGCATTGCATCCTCCTGAAGGTCAGCGCAGGCCCCGGTCCGGGCTGACCCAGGTGCCGCGCATCCGGCCCAGATGCCAGATGGCCCGCGGGGCCCCGACGATCGACGCCAGGGCCTGGACAACCCAGAACACCAGGGGGTACCAGACGAGCCAAAACAACGACCGGTGGATCCCGCGCTCGAAGCGTTCGTCGATCGCCACGCTGGTCAGGGCCTGCGCGAGGAAAGTCAGCGCGAGAATCTGGCCCCAGTCGCGCGGGTAGGGGCCGAAGGCCGGCCAGAATTCCGGGAAGCTCAGCCCCCAATGTGCGAACAGCGGAACGGCGACCCAGAACAGAAAGCCGATCCCGACCGCGTAGGCCCAGGCGATCGCCACCACGAAGTTGACCCATACCGGCAACAGGCGCGGCCGGCGCAACAGCGATGGCAGGACCTTGATCATGACCGTCGTCCCTCCCTCGCTCCATCGCACACGCTGGCGCCACAGTCCGCGCAGAGTCTCCGGCATCAGGATCCAGCACATCGCCTTGGGCTCGAAGGCCAGGCGCCAGCCGGCGAGCTGGATGCGCCAGCTCACATCGACATCGTCCGTCAGCGCCTCGCGCGACCACCAGCCGGCGTCCTGCAACGCGCGCTTGCGGAAGGCACAGATGACCCCGGAGACAGTGAAGAGCGATCCGTACACGGTCTGCGCTCGCTTGATGAGCCCCACGATGGACGAAAACTCGCCGACCTGCAGGCGTCCCAGGAGCGTTGCATGGTTGCGTACGCGCGGATTGCCGGTGAGCCCGCCGATGCTTGCGTCGGTCTGGAAGCGACGCACCATCCACGTCAGCGCGTGCGGCTCGAGCAGCGCATCGCCGTCGATGCATACCAGCAACTCGTGCCGAGCGGCCAGTGCGCCGGCGTTCAGCGCAGTGGACTTGCCCTGGTTGCTGTCCAGGTGTACGACGCGCAGCGTCGGCATCTGCGGGATCAGGGCTTCAAGCCATGCTCCGGTCCGGTCGGTGGAACCGTCGTTGATCGCGATGACCTCGAAGTTCGGGTAGTCGATTCGCGACAGTGCCCCGAAAGTCTCGGCCAGCTGCCGCTCCTCGTTATGGCAGGGCACCAGCACCGACACCCCCGGGTAGTCCGCAAGCGGCGGCGGGTCCTCCGGCCGCGGTTCATGGCGGCCGCGCAGCCAGACGTAGAGCAAGCCGCCGCTCATCCAGTACAACGCCATCACGAATGGATAGCCGAAGCAGAAAGTGGAGATGACGTCGTGAAGGCTCATTGGTTTCGCTCTCGCAGTGAGCTCCCGCGTCAACGTCGCAGCGGGAAGATGGACGCCGACACCCCGGGCGCCGCGACGGCCGCTGCAGGAATGTCGGCGACCGGATCGTCGGGGCACCAGCCCAGCGAGACGCCGCCGTGGCGCTGGAAGTCGACGGCCTTGCGGGTGAGCAGGCGTGCATCGGGCGGCGCGGAGCCGGTGAACCAGCTCAAGAGCGTGGGATCGACACGCGCGAGGCGGTTGTCGGCGACCGGATCGCCGAAGCCAGTTGGCACCAGGCTGATTTCTGCCAGCGGGTGCGGCGCGGCGACGGCGCGCGTCGGCGCGAGCCACAGCAACTCCAGTCCGGGTCGGGCGGCATCCAGGGCGGCGAAAGCCCTCCACCCCAGTGCGTCGGGCCCGTCGGTGCGGCCAAGCGCCTTGAGCATCGAACGTCGCCGTTCGCGCACCACCCACGCGGACCAGCTCAGGGGAATGCCCGGACGATGCTCGAAGAGCGGCGGCGGATCGTCGAAGCGCACCGGCTGTGCCAGCGGCCCGGCGTCTTCGAGCAGCCAGCCGTCCAATGGCACCAGTGCGCCCAGATCCTCATAGAGGCGCTGCACGCGCGCTTCATCGCCCAACGCGGCGAGCGCCCGGCGGTGAGGCAGACGGGCGTAGACCTTCACGTCGGCGCGCGTATGCATTTGCCAGGCAACGCGCGAGAGCCAGTCTCCCGCCAGCGGCAGTTCGCGTGTCGGAAACCAGGCGGCGGTGATTCGCCCCTGCGCGTCGTGGCGTACCGCATCGACGACGAGGCCGGTCACGCCCAGTGCTCGCACGCGTTCGATCGCGCGACCCAGGCGTTCATTGCTGGCGACCTCATCGCCGGCCCACAAGGCGGCCGGGTCGAGGCACACCAGGCGATCCACGCGTCTTTCGTTCGGATCGGGCCGCAGGCTCTGCGCCAGTTCCAGCAGCGGCGGGTTGTAGGTGGGCAGGTAGCGGACCAGTCTCAAAGGCTCGTTCAAGAATGCGGGCCCCCGGTCGAGCACGAGAGCAAATTCGAAGCCCAGGTCGCGCGCCGATTGCGTGCCCAGGGCGTTGTAGCGACCGTAGGGCCAGGCCAACGCACGCGGCGCGCGGCCCAGTTCGCGCTGCAGCATGGCGCGCCCGCTCGCAAGGTCGGCGCGCAATGCTGCTGCAAAGTCGGCTTCGCTCTGGTAGCCAACGCCGGGAACGTAGCTGCGCGTCACCGCCGAGGGCATGGTGTTGCCCTGCGGGTTGCCGACGACTTCAGCATGCAGCGCCTGGCTATGCAGCGCGAATTCAACCAGCCGCGAGCGCTGCATCTCGCGCGCCTGATCCCAGGTGATGAAGCGCTCGCGCGGGACCATGCGGCTGCCGTATTTCACCATCGAGCCTGCGGGCGGCTCCATCCAGTTGCCCACCAGCGCCGCGATGATCGGGAAGCCGTAGGCCAGGGCCAACGGATAGACGCGGGTGTACAGACTCCGGTAGCCATCATCGAAAGTGATCAGCACGGCCTTGGCCGGCAGCGCGTCCTCGCCGCGACCCGCGCGCGCGATGTCATCGAGCGAGACCGCGGTCCATCCGTTGCCGACCAGCCAGTCGAAGAAGCTCACCAAGCGGTCGGTGGTGACCGCGTCATCGTCGAGTTCCCCCTTGGAATCGACCACGTCATGGAGGGCGACACTTGCGAAGGTCGGCGTCGATGCCGACACCGACGATGGTTGTTGCGCCAAGGCGGGCCGCACCGCAATGCACGCGCCCACCAGCAACAGCACGCGCGCCAGGGCGTACATCGCGGTGTTCATGACATGGTTCGCGCTCATCTTCCAAACCTGTGTTCAAGCTTCAGGTAGCCGTTCAGGGTGCGCTCGCGCTGGCCGTTGTACACGTTGCTCGCCCACTCGATGCCCCAGGTCAGCTCGGTCCAGGGATCGTGGCGCCAAGTCTGTTCATACGCGGCGCCGCCCACCGCGTTTCCGCCGAAGAAGCGTTGCTCGAACATGCCCACGGTCAGTCGCAGCCGTTGCAGGAGTGTGCGCTCGTAGACGCGCCACATGACATGTTCCACCTGTGCCTCGATGGAAGGCAGCCATGACTCCTTCGGATTGAAATACGGCGTGACCAGCAAGCTGTTGCGCTGCCATTCGACGCGCGGCTTGAGCGTGACGTCCAGGTGCGGCCGATCGAGCAGCTTGAGAGTGCCGTCGATCGTCACCTGATCCCGCTTGTTGCCGTCGCTGAAGTCCATGTACTGCGCCTTCAGGCCCGCCTCCGTCGATTCGTTCCACGCATAGCGCAGGCCGCCGCGCACCGCATCCGCGGTGATGCCGTGGAAGTCTGCGCGCAACGGGGCGTCCGGCGAATGCTTCGCGGCGTCCGCCAGGAAGGTCCAGTGATCGGTCGGCTCCCACTGGGCGGCGAGCGAACCGCCGGAAGTGTTCAGGGAGCCCGTCTGCGACCATGCCAACGCATTCAGCTTCCAATCGGGCCAGCGCGCCTGCACCCCGCCGCCGACGCGATGGCGCTTGGCGCGCCCTTCCTCCAGGGAGTCGGAGCTGCTGTCGGCCAGACCGATGAGCCGCCATGTGCCCCCAAAGGTCGAGGACTCGACCTGAAGGCTGACCTCCCCGCCGTTTCCGGGCCCTTGAAGTGCCTGGCTGTCGGTGTGCCTGCCTCCCAGCTCGAATCGCACGCTGGGGCCCATTGCGGCGTCGAGTTCCCGCCGCACCTGCTGCACGCGTGGAATGTCCGCGCCTTGCTCCAGCAGCGGCGCCAGGCGCTCCTCGGCCCGCAGCAGGCGATGTCGGCGCGTGTCCGAATCCACCTGCTGCACGCGGATGCCGAAGTCTTCGGGTGCGAGGGCCGCGGCGATGTCGATGCCGTCCTCGGCCTGACGGGGCCAGCCCTGCTGTGCAGCGACATCGGCCGCCTGCGCGCGCAGCCATGGGAGGGCCGGCGCGCCGCGCTCCAGCGGTGCGATGCGCGCCCAGGCGGCGGCGGGCATGTCGGCATAGCTGCGCATGGCGGCGTCGAGCGCTTGCGCTTCGAGCCAGGTGTCGTTCCCGCGCGGCGTCTGCAGCTCGCCGGCACTGCGCCACGGCGGCCCTGCAGCGGCCAGCAGGGCGTCGACGGTGGCGAAGGCGGCGTCGAAGTCCTCGCTCTCCGTCTCCGCGTAGGCGCGCCCGGTCATCATCGACCGCCACGGACCGTCCTCGTCCTTGCGCTCTGCCGGCGACAGGCGCTGCAGGGCCTCTTCGTAGACGCGGCGCGCATCCATGGGGCGGCGCAGTGCGAGCAGCGCGTCCGCCTCCGCCTGGAGGACATAGGCCGGAACGGCGTCGCCCGTCGCGCGCAGCAAGCCCACCTGGTCCACCGCCTCCTTCCAGCGCTCGCGATGGCGCAGGGCCACCGCACGGTCGCGCTGCAGGCGAGTGATGAGCCCTGCGTCCGGCGGGGCGGCGGCACGCGCCTCGGCGAGCAACTCGTCCAGGCGGGCCAGTGCCGGATCCACATCGTCGAAGCGCCGCCGCGGATCCGGCGAAAGCGGGGGGATGTCGATGGCCCAGCGCAGGCGTTGGCCGGCCACGCGGCTGCGCACGCCCGCATCAGCGCGCGCGCCCAGCGCATGGGCCGCGGCACTCGAGGCGCCCAGTTCCATCAGCACATCGGCCAGGGCCTGCGCAATCTCGGCGTTGTCGAGTTGAAAGCGCCGGGCCTGCGCGATGGCGGCGAGGGCCGCGTAGCGATCGCCGGCTCGCAGGGAGGCGCGGCCGCGCTCGAGCAGCGCCGACGCGTCCGTCCCGGCATCGGACCGCTTGTCGGCCCCGGATTGCGCGCGGGCGGCTTCAGCCAGGCCGGGCGCCGGCATGGCCGGGTCGAACGGCGGTGGGGTCTGTCCTGCCGTACCGCTGCATGCGGCAATCCCGGCTATTCCGACGCACCTCCAGCGCATCCGGGCCGTGAATCGCAGTCGAAGCGTCATTGGCCGGGGAGCATGCGGTGGAAGGTCAGCGCCCCATGCGGCTGTCGTAGCCTCGCGAGATCCGATCGATCAGCGCGGGATCACGCGGTCCCGTGGCGTCGAACTGCACGCGCACGCTGCCATCCGCCTGCCGGCGCACGCTGGTCGACACGGTGCCTCCGCCGAGCGTGCCGATGATCATGCCGCTGGCGCGGTCCTCGGTGTGGATCGCGAGCCCTTGGTCGCGCATCGCAGGCGCCGCTGCGTCGAAGGAGCGATCGAAGTTGGCCGGGGCCATCACTGGATAGGCGGGTGGCGCGTAGTAGGTGCAGCCGCACAGTGCCAGCACGGCGGCGAGCATCGCGACCCGCGGGATGATCCAGATCCTCATGTGTGCCTCCATCCTTCGCACGGCGGGCTGCCGCAGCGGCCATCGATAGTAGATCGAATGGCTCGAATTGCACATCTATGACTCCTGGATCACGACACGCGGCTGGCGTCCTCCCTTTGGCTCCAGAGACTTCTTTGCTTCTTGGCTCACATCGCGCCCCGGCAGCAGGAAGTGCGACAGCGCCGGAATCAGCACGACCGCGCCCACCATGTTCCACACGAACATGAAGGCCAGCAGGATGCCCATGTCGGCCTGGAACTTGATCGGCGAGAACGCCCAGGTGACCACGCCCGCCGCCAGCGTGATGCCGACCAGCACCACCACCTTGCCCGTGAACTGCAGCGCTCGGCGGTAGGCCTGCCCAAGTGATTCGCCCTTGCGCTGGAAGGCAAGCTGCACGCTCAGGAGGTACAGCGCATAGTCCACGCCGATGCCCACGCCGAGCGCGATGACCGGCAAGGTGGCGACCTTGACGCCGATGCCCAGCGCCACCATGAGCGCCTCGCACAGCACGGAGGTGATGACCAGCGGGACCACGGCGACCACCACCGCGCGCCAGCTGCGGAAGGTGATGAAGCACAGCACGATGACCGCTGCATAGACGAGCAGCAGCATCTGGCCCCAGGCCTTGCGCACGACGATGTTGGTGGCGGCCTCGATGCCGGCGCTGCCGGCGGCCAGCAGGAACTTGCGGTCCTCGCTGTCATGGGCCTGCGCGAACTCCGCGCTCGCTCGCACCACGCCGTCGAGCGTCTCGGCCCGATGGTCCGACAGGTAGGCGATCACGGGCATCACCGAACACTCGGTGTTGAAGAGGTCCGGATTGTTGACGCTCGCCTGCTGTGCGCCGTAGTTCAGCACGTCCTGGTTGCGCGCGATGGTGAGCCACTTCGGGCTGCCCTCGTTGCTGCCCGCGGTGATCTGGCGCACCGCGCCGGTCAGCGCCACCGTGGTCTGCACGCCGGGAAGCTGCTGCAGCGTCCAGGCAAGGCGATCGGCCTCAACCAGCGTGGGGTACTTCAGGCAGCCTTCCTTCGCGGTCTTGACGATCACGGCGAAGGTGTCGCTCGACAGCGCGTAGTGGTCCGTGATGTAGGCGTTGTCGCGGTTGTAGCGCGAGTCGGGCCGAAGCTCCGGTGCGCCGGGATCGAGATCGCCGATCTTCAAGCCCTGGCTGACGCCGAAGCCGAGCACTGCAAGCGCGGCGCTCGCCACGACCGCGCGCAAGGCCCAGCGCCGTTCGACGAAATGCCCGAGCCAGTTCCACAGGCGCTCGAAGCCGCGTGCCTTGCCCGCGCCCTCTTCCGCGTGCAGGCTGCGCGCCGCCGCTGCGGGGCTCACGCCGACATAGGAAAGCAGCACCGGGAGCAGGATCAGGTTGGTGAAGATGAGCACCGCCACGCCGACGCTGGCGGTCAGCGCCAGCTCCTGGATGACCGGGATGTCGATCACCATCAGCACGGCGAAGCCGACGACGTCCGCGAGCAATGCGGTCAGGCCGGCCAGGAACAGCCGGCGAAAGGTGAAGCGCGCCGCGACCAGCCGGTGCGCGCCGCGCCCGATGTCCTGCATGATGCCGTTCATCTTCTGCGCGCCGTGCGAGACGCCGATCGCGAACACCAGGAAAGGCACGAGGATCGAGTAGGGATCGAGTTCGAGGCCGAAGGCCGCGACCAGCCCGAGTTGCCACACGACCGCGATCAGCGAACACGCAATCACCAGTCCGGTGCTGCGCACGCAGCGCGTGTAGAGGTAGATGATGGCCGCGGCGATCAGCGCGGCCACGGCGAAGTAGAGCGCCATCAGGTGCAGCCCGTCGATCAGGTCGCCGACGAGCTTGGCGAAGCCGACCACGTGCATGCGAACGGCCTGGGATTCGCCGGCCGGTGTGGCCTCGTAGCGGGTTCGAAGCTGCTCGATGGCATGCGACAGCGCACGGTAGTCGATGCGCTGGCCGGTGGTCGCGTCCTTGTCGAGCAGGGGCACCACGATCATGCTGGACCTGAAGTCGCTCGCGACAAGACTTCCGACCAGTCCGGAGCGCGCGATGTTGCCCCGCAGTTGTTCGGTGGCTCGTGCCGAGCCGTCGTAGCCGTCCGGCATCACGGGGCCGCCGCGCAAGCCCTCCTCCGTGACCTCCGTCCATCGCACGGAAGGCGTCCACAGCGACTTGAGCCAGGCGCGGTCCACGCCTGGCATCAGGAACAGCTCGTCGTTGATCTTGCGAAGCGTGTCGAGATAGCCCGCGTCGTAGACGTCGCCGCGCTTGTTCTCGACCACGATGCGCAGCGAGTTGCCAAGGCCACGCAGGTCGTTCTTGTGCTCCAGGTAGTTCTGGATGTAGGGATGACCGTGCGGGATCATCTTTTCGAAGCTGGCGTTGAGCGACAGCCGGCTCACAGCGAGCGCCGCCAGCACCACTGTGACGAACGCGCAGATGAGCATCACCACGAGACGGTGATTGAAGACCAGCCGCTCGAGGATGGAACCGGAGCGGGGGTCGAAGGTGTCGAGCGTCGTGTGCTCGTGATCCTTCTCGGAATCGAGGGGGGTGTGCATGAGGAAACTCCGGCCGCGTTCAGGACAGCGGCAATGGGCGCGCCGCGCCGCGTGGCCCGGCGATGACGAGGGCGCCGCCGGCGGCTTCGGCCACGGCGGCTGCAGGCATGGGCTGATCGACGCGCAATGACTGGAAGCTCGCGCCGTCATCCTGGCTGACGAGGACGTGGCCGGCCTGGCTGACCAGCACGATGCGGCCGTCGCTCCGGCGCAGGCCCGCGGTCAGGCCGGTCTGCACGCCGGTGGTGACCTGGGACCAGCTCCGGCCGCCGTCGGTGCTGCGCACCACGCTGCCGCGCAGGCCGAAGGCGATCAACGCACGCGTGCCGGCAACGATGCCGAACAGAGTGCCCTTGTAGGGCGTCTCACGGATGACGAAGCGGTCCGTGGCGCTTTCGAGCTGCAACGCCAGCCCCTGTTCGCCCACGACAAAGACGTCGTCGGCGACGGACCGGACCGCATAGAGGTGCAGGCTCTTGGGGTTGTCCAGCGCATGCATCAGCGGCTCCCAGCGCGCACCGCCGTCGTTGGTGCGCAAGGCCAAGCCGAAGGCGCCCACCGCATAGCCAGTTTGTGCGTCCTTGAACCAGACATCGAGCAAGGGGTTCTCCGCACCCTGGGCCGCGAAGCGTTTGGCTTCGTCGAGGAGGGCCGCGGCGCGCTGGGCCTCGAGCCCCTGCGCTGCGCCCACGCGCTGCTCGTAGTAGTCGACCACGAGACCGCCCATGCGCCTGCCGTCGAGTTGGAGCGTCCAACTCTGGCCCGCGTCCGTGCTGCGCAGGATCACGCCGTCGTGGCCCACGGCCCAGCCCTGTCTTTCCGTCGGAAAGCAGACCGCCACCAGGTCCGAGCTGACCGGCACTTCGGCCTGCCGCCAGCTCGCGCCGCCGTCATCGGACAGCAGGACATGCCCGCGCTGGCCGACGGCGACGATGCGATGTCCCGCACGGGCCAGCCCGTTGATGAGCGAGCGAGCGCCCAGTGGGCTGCGCACGGCCGGGGTGTCGAGCACGTCGCGCCATTCCTTGCCGGGGGCGGCTGTCGCTGCCAAGGCCGCGACGGTGGCCCCGCCGCAGGCCAGTGTCAGCGCCCCGATGAGCGAGCGCCGCGATGGATCGAATGTCATGTTCCCTGCTCCCTCATGCCTTCCGGGTCCGCTCAGCGGATGCCGGAGCCGGCCAGCGAGTCGGGCGTCCAGTCGCGGTCGGACATCGGCTTCGTGTAGCGCATGCCGCCGGTCTCGGCGATGAAGCCTGTCAGCGAATAGACGCGGGCGACCAGGTCGTAGTGGCCGAACATGTCCGTGTACGGTGCCGGCAGGTCATAGCTCGGCGCCATGTAGGCGAAGCCCGCGCGGTACATCTGGCCGCGTGCGTCGTAGTTGTCCGAAGCCAGGGCCGCCCACGAGTCCTCGTCGAGGTAGAAGGTGCGCTTGCCGTAGACGTGGCGCTTGCCGTCGCGCAGCTTCGCCTCAACGACCCACACGCGGTGCAGCTCCCAGCGCACCAGATCCGGGTTCAGGTGGTTGGGCTTGAGCAGGTCGTCCTGCTTGGCCTGGTACACCGCCTCGTAGGCGTTGTAGGGCACGTACATCTCCTTCTTGCCCACGAGCTTGAAGTCGAAGCGGTCCATCGAGCCGTTGAAGATGAAGGTGTCGTCGAAAGTGGTGGCGCCGGCGGTACCGGGGTTCGGTGTGTCGTAGGAGAGATCGGGCGCGACCTTGACGCGGCGCTGGCCGGGCAGGTAGCTCCAGGCGCGGCGGTCCTTCTGGCCGATGTCGAGCGGGTCGACGATCATCAGCGCCTCGCCGGCGCGGCGGGCCGGGCCGGTGTAGGAGAGCTTGATGCGCCAGAAGGTGTCGGCATCCTGCTTGGCGGTGTCCCAGAACGGATAGTCCTGCACGCTCACGCCTTCGGTGGCGAGTACGGGCCGGCCGTTGGCGTCGACGTTGAGGTTGCGGTACTTGGCTTCGTAGCTCTGGCCGTTGAAGCGCACGAGGTGGTTCCACATCGCTTCGTAGCCGTCCTTGGGGATCGGGAACGGAAAGCCCGCATGCACGCCCTCGATGGAGCGGCCGTCGTTGGTGGTCTTGGCGTTGACGGCGCCCTTAGCGGTGTTGTCGGTCACGAACTTCGGGAAGGCCACGCTGCGGTGCGTGGGATAGACGTCGACGCGGAAGCTCGGGTACTTCTGCAGCAGCGCCTTGGTGCCTTCGGTGAGGCGGTCCGCGTGCTCGGCCATGTTCTTGGCGTCGACGACGAGGCGGGGCTTCTCGCCCGCGAACGGGTTGGGCCGCACGCCGTCGCCGGCCTTGAAGCCGGCGGGCGCCGACGTCAGCCCGCCGGTGTAGGCGGGGATGGTGCCGTCCTTGTTGGCGCCCTTCTCGGCGCCGACCGGCGTGAGCGTGGCACCGAGGGTCTTGGCTTCGTCGGCGCTCAGCGCGGCATGCGCCGCGAGCCCCGTGGATGCGGCGACCAGGCCGGCGAGGAGTTGTCTTGAAATGTTCATCATCGTTTCCGTACAAGGAAAAAGAAGGTCCGCCCCCGGGGCTCCTTGATGCCCCCGGGGTGGTTGGATGGCCGCGCGAGCGGCCCGGAAATACTCAGAAAGTGGTCTTGAAGGTCAGGCTGATGAAGCCGCGGTCCTTCAGCAGCGTCGTGAAGCCGTTCTGCGCGATCACCTGTGTGGCGTTGGCGCGGTAGCGGCCGACATAGTCGATGTACTTCAGGTCGAAGCGGTACTTCTGGTACACGTCCGCACCCAGGCCGATGCTGTAGTTGCCGTTGTCCTGGTTGCCGCCGAAGACCGTGGCGGCATTGCCGCTCAAGCCGACGGCGTAGCTGACCGGCATCGACAGGTCCACGCCAGGCCACACCTGGAACCACGTGGGCGTGAAGGCGATGCCCGTGCCGAGATAGTTCTTGGTCGTGCAGCCGTCCCACTTGTTCTTGCCGAGGCAGGGAGCAAAGCCTTCGGCGAAGAAGAGATTGGCGCCGCTGCGCACCTTGGACCATTGCGACCAGACCAGTTCGACCGCCCAGGAGGCGGTGTCGAACAGGGCCGTCTTCGGAATCACGCCCACGGCGTTGACGAGGCCGTGGTAGGTGTCGCCGCGCGGCCCCTTGGTGTCGCCTTGCGCGGGCAGCCCCGGCGCGATGCCCAGCACGGTGCTGTTCAGCGGCGTGTCGTGGCGATAGGAGAGTTCCGCGCCGACGCTGATGCCGGCGATGTTCTTCGCCAGGCTCACGCCGTACATGTCGATGTTGTCGGCGTAGATCAGGTTGTAGCGGCTGATGCCGGGCCCGACGCGCGTCAGGAAGGTCTGCGGCAGCTTGTCGGCGAAGTTGCGCCAGTAGAAGCCCATCGTGCCGTCGAGCCACGCCGGGCTCCAACGCGCCGACAGGCCGCCTTCACCGCTATTCCGGGGCTCGGACGGGTTGCCGCGGGCCGCGAAGCCAAGGGCCTGCGAGAGGAACTGGCGATCGGGGCCGTTGAAGGCGAAGTCCACCGGTCCCAGGTAGGTGCCGCCTTCGGGGTAGCGGAAGGATTCCCACTGCAACATGTACTGCGCGCCCACCGACAGCGTGTCGGTGATCTGCGCCGAGCCCGACACCTGGTTCAGCGGACGGAACAGCTCCTTGGCCTCCACGCCGGGCGTGGCGAAGCCCTTCTGCAGGTCGAGCGGGTTCTGCGCATAGGCCACGCCGTGGAGGTTGCCGCCGAGGAACAGCGACTCGCCCCAGTAGAGGGTCTGGCGGCCGAGCTTGCCGCGCACCGGCACGTTGCCGATGTCGGTGCCGCCGAACACGAAGGCGTCGAGCACTTCGCCCGAAGGCCCCTGGTAGAAGCGCGAGGTGTAGTCGCTGTAGCGCTTGTTGATGTAGCTCGGGATGTTCGACAGCGGCGGCAGCGGGTTGGTCTGGCTGTTGTCGCCATAGGCGCCGTCGTACCAGCCGGCGGCGCTGACGCGCGCGCCGAAGTTCTTCTTGTAGACGACGTCGAGTTCCGTCAGCAGGTCCAGGCGCTTGGTCACGGCGTCGCCGCGATCGAAGCTGTAGGTGCCTTCGTCGGACACGACGTTGTTGCCGATCTTGGGATCGCGGCTTTCGACACGGTTGCCGTAGTTCAGGCGCACCGTGTTGTCCCAACGCACCTCGAGGTCGGGATTGCCGGTGTTGATCTCGAAGCCGTGGGCGGCATCCGTGGCGAACACGGCGGCGAGTACAGCGATGCCGACCGCGCTGAGTCGGGCAGAGGGACGACCAAGGGTGGCCCCTGCGAGGGGTCTCGGATGGTTCAAGAAAACTCCAGGTGTTGTTGCGATGGTGCGAGCCGGCGGCAGCGCACGGCCACTCGGTTCACGCTGGGAATTCTGGGTTTTGGAGGGGTTGCGGCTCCCCCTCTTGATTGGGGGGACGGGGGTGCTCGCAATCGCCAGTCCCCTTCCGATGCGCCGTGCCATCCACCTGTGGTGCGATGGTCGAAGCGCTCGCGGCGCTCGATGCTGGCGCGGCAGCGAGCGCTACGAAGAATCGGGTGTGATGAACCTCGTGGTGAACCACGAGGGCGCGGAGTGCGAGAAAGGCTGGATGTCCCGGACGCGGGGCTCGGCAGCCTGCGTCACTCCGGCTTGAAGTTGATCGACTTGAGCACTTCGCCCATGCGGGCGTAGTCAGCTTGCAGAGATTTCGACATCTGCTCGGGACTGCGCGGCTGGCCGGCCTCGAGGCCGGTGCCTTCGATGCGCTCGCGCACTGCGGGCTGTGCGAGCACCTTGAGCACTGCGTCGCGCAGGCGCGCCTGCACTGGCGCTGGCACATCGGGCTTGATCCACAAGCCCATCCATCCGATGGCTTCGAGCTGCGGATAGCCGAGTTCGGCGAAGGTCGGCACGTCCGGAAGCGCCGCGTTGCGCTTCGGCGTGCTCACCGCGAAGGCCTTGAGCTTGCCGGCCTTGATGAGCGGCAGTGAGGTCGCCATGCCATCGAACATGAGCTGCACATGGCCGCCCATCACGTCGGTGAGAGCCGGTGTCGACCCCTTGTAGCCCACATGCGCCATGTCGATGCCGGCCGCCTTGTTGAGCTGCAGGCCCAGGACGTGCGACACCGTGCCGGCCGTGTACGACGCGTAGTTGACCTTGCCGGGCTGGGCCTTGACCCAGGCCATGAGCTCGCCGAAATTCCGTGCGGGCAGCGAGGGCGTGCCCACCATGACGAGGCCGCCGCGCGCCAGCTCGGCCACCGGCTTGATCTCGGTCGCCATGTCGACCTTGAGGTTGACGATGTGCGGAATCTCGCTCACGAGCGAGTTGACGCCGACCAGCAGCGTGTGCCCGTCATGCGGCGCCTGCGACAGTTCGTTGACCGCGAGCACGCCGGCAGCACCGGGCTTGGGATCGACGATCACCGGCTGGCCGATCTCGCGCGACAGGCCGTCGGCCACCACGCGCGCAATGACGTCTGCGGAGCCGCCGGCCGGACCAGCCACGACGATGCGCAAGGGCTTCTCCGGCCACTTTGCCGGAGCCTGCGCCTGCGCGCCGGGCGCGAACAGGCTCGCGCCGATGAACATTGCGGCGCACAGGGTGCGGCGGGCTTTGGAATCGAAGGTCATGCTTGAACTCTGGATTGTGTGATTTCAGGATGCCCAGCGCAGCAATGCAAGCACGAGCAACGCGAGGAAGATGGTTTCGCCCAGCATCAGCATCACGGGCTTGAGGCCGACCGAGGCGAGATCGCGCAGATGGGTCTTCATGCCGATGGCGGCGATGGCGGACACCAGGCACCAGCGGGACAGGTCGCCGCCGAGCGAGACGATGGGCCCGGCGATCCAGCCTGCGCTGTTGACCGCGACCAGCGCCGCGAAGGCGACGGCGAACCACGGCAGCAGCGGTGGCCGCTTGCCCATGACCTGGCCCGAGCGCGCGGCGGCGCGGCCGAATGCGACGGCGAACACGATCACCGGCAGCAGCATCGCCACACGCATCAGCTTCACCAGCGTGGCGACATCGCCGGTATCGCGCGACATGCCGTAACCCGCGCCGACCACCTGCGCCACGTCATGGATGGTGGCGCCGAGAAACACGCCGGCCTGGTGGTCATCGAGTCCCAGCAGGTGGGCCAGCATCGGGTAGACGATCATGGCCAGCGTCGACAGGGCCGAAACGCCCACCACTGTGAAGAGCGTGGCGCGCTCCTTCAGGGGATGCGCCGGCAGCGCCGCCGCGAGCGCGAGCGCCGCCGATGCGCCGCAGATCGCCGTCGCCCCGCCGGTGAGCAGGCCGAACACGCGCTGGAACCCCATGAGGCGCGCGGCGAGCATCGACAGGCCGATGGTCAGTGCCACCGAGAGCAGCACCAGCAGCACCGGCTGCCAGCCCAATGCCACGACCTGCGCGGCCGTGATGCGCAGGCCCAGCAAGGCCACGCCCACGCGCAGCACCTGCCGCGCCACGAGTTCGATGCCGGGCGCGCAGGGGCCGTCGCTCGACAGGAAGTTCATGGCCATTCCGAGCAGCAGCGCGAACAGCATGACCGGCGCACCGTAGTGCTGCGACAGGAAGGTGGCGGCCGCGGCTACCACCGTGCTTGCCAGCACGCCGGGAAAAAGCAGGCGGCCGCGCGCCGGCCAGGCGGCGATGGACAGGGTGGACATCGTGCGTCAGGCCGTGGGCAGCCGGTGGTCCCGGAACAGATCCCGCAGCTTGTTCTTCTGCATCTTGCCGGTGGCACCGAGCGGGATCTCGTCAACGAAGACCACGTCGTCCGGAGTCCACCAGCGGGCGATGCGGCCTTCGTAGAAGCCGAGCAGTTCGGTGCGGGTGAGTTGAGCACCGGGCTTCTTCACGACCACCAGCAGCGGACGCTCGTCCCACTTGGGATGCCGCGCGGCGATGCAGGCCGCCATGTGCACGTCCGGATGGTCCATGGCGATGTTCTCGAGATCGATCGACCCGATCCACTCGCCGCCGGACTTGATGACGTCCTTGCTGCGGTCGGTGATCTGCATGAAGCCGTCGGCGTCGATGGTCGCGATGTCGCCGGTGGGGAACCAGCCGGTGCCCTCGGCATCGCGCACCAGCGGGTCGCCACCGTCGTGGTGGAAATACTCCGCGATGACCCATGGCCCGCGCACCATCAACTCGCCGGCGCTTGCGCCGTCGCGCGGCAGTTCGCGGCCGTCGTCGCCCACCACCTTGATGTCGACACCGAACACCGCCCTGCCCTGCTTGGCCTGCACCGCGAGCCGCGCATCGCCTTCGAGCGCCATCTGCGTGGGCTTCAGCGCACACACCGTCCCCACGGGGCTGGTCTCGGTCATGCCCCAAGCGTGCAGCACGTGCACGTCGTAGCGCTCCTGGAAGGTCTGCAGCATCTCGCGTGGGCAGGCCGAGCCGCCGATGACGGTACGGCGCATGGTGCTGAAGCGCAGGCGGTTGGATTCGACATGCGCAAGCAGCCCCTGCCACACGGTCGGCACGCCAGCCGACATGGTCACGCGCTCGCTCTCGAACAGGTCGTAGAGCGACTTGCCATCGAGCCACGGGCCCGGCAGCACGAGCTTGGCGCCCACCATGCACGCCACGTAAGGCAGGCCCCAGGCGTTGACATGGAACATGGGCACGACCGGCAGGATGACGTCGCGCGCCGAGCAGTTCAGCGCATCCGGCATGGCCGCGGCGAAGGTGTGCAGCATGGTCGAGCGATGGCTGTAGAGCGCGCCCTTCGGATGGCCCGTGGTGCCCGAGGTGTAGCAGAGCGACGAGGCGGCGTTCTCGTCGAAGCGCGGCCAGACGAAGTCCGGCTCATGCGCATCGATCAGGTCCTCGTAGCACAGCAGGCCCGGCAGGCTCGGCGACACCGGCATGTGGGCGCGATCGGTCATCGCGACGAAGGCCTTGATGGTCTTCACGCGCGAGGCGACGGCTTCGATGAGTGGCAGGAAGGTCAGGTCGAAGAACAGGACCTGGTCTTCCGCGTGGTCGGCCAGCCATGTCACCTGGTCGGCGTGCAGGCGCGGGTTGAGCGTGTGCAGGACGGCGCCCGAGCCCGAGGCCGCGTAGTACAGCTCCAGGTGGCGGTAGCCGTTCCAAGCCAGCGTGGCGACGCGCTGGCCGGGCTCGATGCCCATCGCCGCGAGCGCACCGGCCATGCGGCGCGCGCGCTGCGCGAGATCGCGGAAGGTGTAGCGGTGCAGGTCGCCCTCGACGCGGCGGGAGACGATTTCCTGCGAACCGTGGTGGCGCTCGGCATGGGTGAGGAGCGTGGAAATCAGCAGCGGCTGGTGCTGCATGAGGCCGTTCATGGTGTCTTGTCCTGGAAGATGAAAGGTTGGTGGGCGCTCAGGCCATGGCCTTGCGCGCTGGGATAGGCGAGCTGTCCGATGCATCGTCGGCAGGCGCTTCGCTGGCACGCAGCAGATCGCCGCCGTAGCTGCGCGCCGCGGCCATGAAGGCCAGCACCGCCAGGATGCCGAAGGCCGGCATCACGGCGAGCGTGGTTTCGAGGCCCCACGCGTCGGAAAGCACGCCCGCAAGGAAGGGGCCGGCGGCCAGCCCGAAGAGGTTCTGGAACAGCGCCAGCACCGACGAGCCGGTGGCACGCACGCCTGGATGGATGACGTCGATCACGACGGCGGAGACCGGCCCCACGGTGCAGGTCATGAGGAAGCCGCCGAACGCGATCAGCGCGAACTGGGCCTGCGCCGACAACGCGATGCCGAAGCGCTGCGCGCCGAAGGCCGTGCCCAGCACCAGCAGCGATGCGACGCATAGGAATGCCATCGCATGCAGCTTGGCATGCGGACGGCGTGTGCCGGCGCGGTCGATCACCGCACCCCACAGCACGCTGCCGACCGCGCCGCACAGCACCACGAGAGCCGCGCGCACGGCGGCCTGCTCGGGCGCGAGTCCGTGCACGCGATTCAGGAAGCTCGGCAACCACGACCACACTGCCGAGACGACGATGAGCTGCGCTGCGCCGCCCACGCACACCCAGGGCAGCGTGCGCGAGCGGAACAGGCCTTGCGCCACTGCGATGGCTGCGCTGCGCGTGGAGCGCGCCGCCCGTTCGAGCCGGGGGGTGAGTTCGACGGTGCGGTAGTCGCGGACCTTGAGATAGAGCAGCGCCAGCATCAGGCCGGGCAATCCGACAACGCCGAATGCCGCCTGCCAGCCCCAGCGCGCTGCGATGAGTCCGCCGAGCATCACGCCGAGCACCGAACCGATCGATGCGGAGGCGAAGAAACCGGCCAGGAGCGCGCCGCGCAGCCGCGCCGGAAAGTGGCTCGCGATCAGCGCCGCACCCACCGAGCCGTAGCCGGCCTCGCCGAGCCCGACCAGCGAACGCGCCGCGAGCAGCTGCCCGTAGTTGCGCGTGAACATGCAGGAGATGGTGGCCATGCTCCAGATCGTGGCCATGGCGACGATGCTGCGCACGCGGCTGGAGCGGTCGGCGATCAGCGCGACTGGCAGCGCGCCCAGCGCGACAGTGACCGACACGACCGAGACGAGACCGCCGAGTTGCTTGTCGGACAGGCCCCAATCGGCCTTGAGGTAGGGGAACAGCGAGACGATGACCTGGCGGTCGATGTAGTCGACCATCATCAGGCCGAGGGTCATCGCGAACGCGAACCAGGCCTGGCGCCGGCCGATCAGGTAGCCCTCGGCGTCGCCAGGGCGGGCTTGGAGTGTGGGCGTCATGGCAGTCTGCACCGGGTGGGCGGGCCTCAGGGCACCAGCACCGTGGCGCCGGTGGTGCGGCGCGACTCCAGCGCGCGGTGCGCCTCGGCGGCATCGGCGAGCGCGAACATTTGCTTTGGCTCGCCGCGGATCTTGCCGGCCAGCACCAGGTCGAAGAGCTCCGTGGCCATGTCGAGCATGTGCGGACGCGGCGCCGCGTAGTGGACCATCGCCGGGCGCGTGACCCAGATCGACCCCTTGACCGCCAGCTGCATCGTGTCGATCACGACCGGCCCTGAAGAGGTGCCGTTGCTTACCAGTGCACCGCGCGGCTGCAGGCTGTCGAGCGAGGCCTGCAAGGTGTCCTTACCAACCGAGTCATAGACCACCGGCACGCCCTTGCCGTCGGTAATTTCGCGCACGCGCGCGGCGATGTTCTCGCGCGTGGTCACGATGGTGTGCGTGCAGCCATTTTCCCTGGCAACGGCGGCCTTTTCGTCCGAGGAGACGGTGCCGATCATGGTGACGCCCAGCGCGCGCGCCCACTGGCAGGCGATCAGGCCCACGCCACCGGCGGCGGCGTGGTAGAGGATGGTCTCGCCACCCTTGAGCGGATAGACCTGGCGGAACAGGTACTGCGCCGTCATGCCCTTCATCATCAGCGTCGAGGCCGTGCGGTCGGAGATGCCGTCGGGCAGCGGGATGAGCCACTCGGCGGGCATCACGCGCACATCCGAATAGGCGCCCTGCGGGCCCATGAGGTAGCCCACGCGCTGGCCGGCGTGCAGGTCGGTCACGCCCTCGCCCACGGCCTCGATGACGCCGACGGCGTCGGAGCCGAGGCCGTTGGGCAGTGGCATCGGATACCGGCCGGTGCGGAAATAGATGTCGATGAAATTGACCGCGACGTAGGTGTGCCGGATGCGAACCTGGCCGGGGCCGGGATCGCCGACCTCGACGTTCTCGAGCTGGAGCACTTCGATCCCGCCCGTCTGGTGCAGACGTATGGCTTTGGACATGATGGGGTTTCCTTGGATGTGTGTTGAATCGCGGCAGCGTCAGTCGGCCACGGCGAGCGGCGTGGAAAGGTCGCGAATGAGGTACTCGGCGAGCGGCCAGGGTCCGTATCCCGAGGCCGGGTTGAGATGGCCGACCTCGCCCATGTCGACCAGTTCGCTCCCCCAGTCGCGGGCGAGCGTGGCGACACGGTCGAAGGCCGCGAGCGGATCGTTGCGGCTCGCCGCGACGATGCTGCGGAAGGGCAGCGTCCTGCGTGGCACGGGCAGCCAGCCGGCGTCGAGCAAAGCCTCGACCGTCGGATAGCCCTCCGGCATGGGGCGCTCGAAATCCGGCGGCGTCGCCAACAGTGCTCCCTGCACCGGGCGCCGCGTCCGCCGCGCCCAGTGCGCGACCATCAAGGTGCCGCCGCTGTGGGCGACGACGACCAGCGGTCCCGAGATGAGGTTGGCGGCACGCTCGATGGCATCGACTCTGGCCGCGCAGTCGAGATCGTCGCGCCCCATGGGCGGCACCGTGCGCACCCTGCGGCCGCGGGCCTCCAGGTCCGCGGCCAGAAACGTCTGCCAGTGCGTGTCCACGTGGTCGCGCAGCCCGGGGACGATGAGGACCGTCGGCATGGAAAGAGCGGCCGTCATGCTCACGCCACCTTGCGCAGGTAGCCCTGCTGGCGTCCCTTGGGGTTGGGCGCAAAGCCGTTGGCGGCCAGAGTCTCTTCGACGGTCTCGTAGAACACGCCGATCTTCAGGATCTCGCGGGCTTCCTTGCCGTTGGCGACCTCGCGGCCGAACTCGCGCGACATGCGCACGAGCTGCTCGATCTGTTGCACCGACGTCATCTTCTCCGTGCGCGACTGGTTCCAGAGGTTGTCCTCGATGCCGCAGCGCACGTGCAGGCCCATGGCCATGCCGATCATGTTGATGGGCAACACATTGCGCATGCTGCTTTCCACCGTCAGCATGGCGCCGTCGGGGATGGCACGCAGGAAGTTGGCCAGGTTGTAGATGTTCGGCGCGTCCATGCCGCCGCTGATCGCCACCCAGTTCATCACCAGCGGACCCTTGTAAACACCGCGGCGAATCAGGCGCTCGACCGTCTCGTAGCTGTTGATGTTGTAGAACTGGAACGCGCTCTGGATGCCGGCGGCGCTCAGGCGGCGCACATGCTCGTCGATGAAGCCGGGGCCGGAGGGGACGATCATCTCGCGGTAGGCCGCGTTGATCTCCGGGTCGGCCAGGGACGTGCCCGCGATGTCTTCGGCTTCCATGTGCTCCAGCACGTTCATCTGCGTCGTGTTGACGGTGACCGTGACCTGGTCCGGCTTCGGATCGAGCTCGGCGAGCATGTGGCGCGTGTCGTCCTTCAGCCACTTCGCGGAGGCGCCGTCGGTTTCCGGCGCAAAGGAGATCGAACCGCCGACCTGGATGACCATGTCGGGCACGGCCTTGCGAACGCCGGCGATCAGCTCGTTGAACATCGACAGCCGCTTGGAGCCCCTGCCGTCCAACTCGCGCACATGCAGGTGCAGCACCGAGGCGCCGGCGTTGTAGCAATCGACCGCCTTCTGCACCTGCTCTTCCATCGTGACCGGGATGTCCTGTGGGAAATCGGACGGAATCCACTCGGGGCCATAAGGTGCGGCAGTGATGACCAGCTTGTCCTGGTTTTCGGGGAACAGCGATCCGTCGAGGAAATTCATGGTTTGTCTTTCTGTGTGTTGAGGGTGAAACGAGAACAGGCGCGCGGTTCAGAACGTCGCTTCGCCCATGATCCCGGCGCGCTCCATCTTTCGATGGCAGGGCGGGTAGTCCATGACCGCGTAGTGCTGGGTGGAGCGGTTGTCCCAGAAGGCGACGGTGTTCTTCGTCCAGCGGAAGCGCACCTGGAATTCCGGCACATTGGCTTGGCTCACGAGGTAGTTCAGTAGCAGGTTCGCGCCGGGATTGGCGTCCTGGCCGAAGCGCACGTTCGCCGGCGTGTGGTAGTTGGTGAAGTGCGTCGTGAAAGCGTTGACGAACAGCACCTTCTCGCCGGTTTCCGGATGGGTGCGCACCACCGGGTGCTCGGCATCGGGAAACTGGGCCCGCAGCGCCAGGCGTTTTTCGATCGGCATCGCCGCGCCGAAGCTGGCCTCGATGCTGTGGCGCGCGCGGAGGTCGGCGATCTTGGTCTTGATCTCCTCGGGAAGATGCGCGTAGGCCTCGACCATGTTGGCCCACACCGTGTCGCCGCCCACGGGCGGGCATTCGACGCAATGCAGCACGCAACCGAACGGCGGCTTCTCGCGCCAGGTCGCGTCGGTGTGCCAAGCGTTCTCGTAGCGGTCGTTCGGGGTGTCGGGCGACTTGTAGATGCGCACCAGTCCCGGGTGATCCGGGTCGCTGCCGGCGACCGGGTGTTCCTCTAGTTCGCCAAAGTGGCGCGCGAAGGCCACGTGCTCGGCGCGCGTAATGTCCTGGTCGCGGAAGAAGATCACCCGGTGCTTCAACAGCAGGCGGCGGATTTCCTCCATCAGCGATGCGTCGCGCGACGCGGCACCCAGGTCGACATTGCCGATCTCGGCGCCGATCGTGCAGGTCAATGGCTCCACGCGGAGGGATGTCTTCAGCGCCGAAGCGTGGACGATGGCGGGTGCACCTTGAAGCGAATTCGCGGAGCTGGACGGGGTCATGCTGCTTGTCTCCTTTGGGGGCCGGATCGGCCTCGTGTGTCGCGGATGGCGCCTGCCCTGTGCGGCTGCGCCCGAGTCAGCGAAGATTAAGGAGAGACAAGCCCGCACTCCCCCCCATTGCAGAGGGGGGTGGCCTCATTTGTGTCGCTGGACCGTTACAAGTCGGGGCCTACTGCAGCAGGCCGAGGATGCGCGCGCGCAGCACCACCTGCTTGCGCGATCCCGCATCCAGCTTGGCGAAAAGGTTTTTCATGTGCCACTTGATCGTTTCTTCGCCGACCTGCATCGCCAGGGCGATTTCCTTGTTCGACAGATTGCGCGTCAACAGCGCCAGCACCTCGCGCTCCTTCGGCGTGAGGGCGGTGCTCGGCGTCGCAGGCAGTTGCGCCGGTTCACGCACCGCCTCCGGGCGGGGCAGCGTCCCGGGCATCATGCCGCTGGCAGACATGCGCGCCTCGGTCCCTTCGATCTCCCGTGCCCAGGTGCCGAGATCGGGATGGGCGTCCTCGAACACACGCAGAAGTCCATAGGCACGCGCCAGGCCGGCCACCTCTCGCAACAGCAGCTTCGCCGCCTTCTCGCCACAACGATCGAGCGCGAACGCCCGAAGTCCAACGATCTCGATATGAAGGCGGCCCTGCTTGACCTGTTGCGCCACTTCGTCGGCGCGCGCCAGTGGTTCGAGCGCGCCGCGCCAGTCCTGCGCCGCGATGGCCGCAAGGCCCAGCGCCAATTCCCGCAGCGGACCGACGCTGCGTCGCCAGAGGGGTCCTTCGGGCAAGCCCGCCTCGGCCAGGACTGCATCGATCCTGTCGCACAGGTCCCGGCAGGTCTGGGCCCGGTAGCGCCGCGCATGCAGGCGCACCTGCTCGGAGAGGCTGGCGATGCGCAGCCGCGGCAGTCGGCGCGAGACGCCGACTGCGTGCAGCGCTTCGAGCAACTCGATCGCGCGATGCTCCGCACCCTCCGCCACGGCGATGCGTGCCAAGGTCCGGTAACTCAGGAGCAGCACTTCCGGCAGTCCGGTGCGCTCGACCACGTCGAGACGGTTGGCCAGCAAGGCGACAGCCTCGTCCGGGCGGTCGCGCTCCCACACGGCGGAAGCCAGCAGCGCGGCCTGCATCACGACGAAGGAACTGCGCCGGCCGAGGGTTGCCTCGGAGCCCGCCAGAGACGGCCGCAGCAGATTGTCGGCCAGCAGCACCTGGCCTTCCCATACGTAGCTCATGGCGATGATGAACTCGCCCCACCGCTTCACGTAGTCGGGTGTGCGACCACCGGGCGCCCGAGGCGCCTGCTGCTGCCTCAGCCGTGCGAGCGCCGGATCGCCGTCCAGCAGCGTGCGAAAGGCAGTGCGGTTGGCATGGATCTGCTTCAGCAGCGGATCGTCCAGCGGCGGCGCCTCGGCCCAAGGGTCGTGCAAGCGGGCGAAGCGATCGGGCTCGTCCGCGAACACCGCTGCGCCGCTGACGATGAGCGCGCATTCGCAACGCAGCGCCTCATCGGCCCCGGGCAACACGAGCATGCGATCGACCTGACGCCCCGCTTCCTCGTGCCGCTCGCCGCTCACCAAGGCCCACGCAATGGCAAGCAGGAGGCGCGGACGCCGATCCAGCTCCGCCGCAGGCAGGCGCTCCAGCCACTCGACCACCGCGTCCGTGCGGCCATGCATGGTCGATTCGTACAGGCTGCGCTCGGCGAGTTCGTAGGCCAGATCGTGCTGGCCGGCGAGCAGCGCATGGCCGGCGGCCGCCTCGAGCCGGCCACGCTCGGCCAGCCACGGCACGGCGCGTGCATGCAACTGGGCCTGCTCATCGGTGGGGAGCATCGCGAAACGCTGGCGCAATGCATCGCGCGCCAGGTTGTGGACCCGCAGCCATTCGCCCTGCTCGCTCGTGATGAACACCGGGGTGTCGTTGCACATGCGCTCCAGCCGCTCGGCGGCGTCGTCCATCAGCGCGACAGAGCGGCACAAGTCGCCATGCAGGCTGTCGAGGATGGAGATGCGCGTAAGGAAGCCGAGGTCGTTCGGGTCCAGGTTCGCCAGCAGCGTGCCGACGAGTTGATCGCGCGGCTTGCCGCCATGTGTGGCCATCGCCTGCACTTCGGCGCGAGGATCGGCGGCCCGTTCGACGACCGTCAATGCGAGTTGGAGGCCTAGCGGCCATCCCTCCGTCAACTCGTGAAGACGTGCCGCCGTGTCGCTGTCGACCTGCGCAGCGAAGCGAGCCCGAACCAGTTCGAGAGTTTCTTCGAGCCGAAAGCGCAGCACGTCCTGCCCGACGACGGCGCACTGTCCGTAGGCGATGAGGTCATCGATGTCGAGGTTGCAATCGACACGCGTTGCCACGACCGTGCGCAAGTTGGGCGGCGCATTACGCATCAGGTAAGCCAGGGCGCTGCGCGAGCCGGCCGGCAAGCGGTCGGCTTCGTCGACCATCAGCACGACGTTCAATGCAGTCTGTGCCACTTCCGCGAGCCAGACGGTGATGCCCTCGAGTTCGCCGAGACCGGAGGATCCTTCGAGCAGCGTGTGGCCAAAGGTGGGACGCCCCGCTGCCTGGCGCACTGCCAGCGCAAGGCTTTGCGAGAGCCTTCGTGGTTCGTCCCCCTCTTGCGCGGACAGCCACGCAACAACGGCCCCTTGCGCCAGATGCTCACGCCGCCACTGCGCGAGCAGAGAGGTCTTTCCGAAACCGGCAGGCGCCTGCACCAGGATCACCGGGCAGTCCAGCTGGCCGCCCTCACCCGAGAGCAAGCGCGCGCGAGCGACGAGATGGCGCGGGACGCGCGGCGGCGACACCTTGAGCAACAGCTCGTCGGCGGTGCCTGCGGAGCCAGGGAATGATGCCAATCAGGTCTCCAAAGCGGCGTCGATGGGCGGCGCTTGCAACAATGATGTTCGCAAAATGGTAGTCGCCTTGAGTTTCGTTCTGCAACTTCGTGACGCTGGCTAACCGTCGCGATCCGTGGCGTGCGGTCTGCTTTCGCCCGCATGCCGGTCCCAAAGGAACATCGCGACCAGCCTGCGTTCGCCAAGCGCTTCGGCGAGCACCTGGAACGCGAAATAGGGAATGAGCACCAGCAACAGGATGAGCGTCCCGGCCAGCACTTCGGGCAAGCGCGCGCCGAACAGTTCGCCCAGCGAGTCGCCCAGGGAGCGCCGGTGAAACCAGCCGACCAGGACCTCCTCGACGACCGTCAGGAAGAACAACAGCAGCACGAAGACGAACGCCTTTCGCAGCGTCGGCCAGATGAGCGGGCTTTCGGGGTTGTGCTCTCCGATCCTCAGTGCCTTGCCCACCATCATGAACTTGGCGAGCAACAAGGCCTTCACGATGGCAACACCCCAGTACGCGAGGTGGATGCCATGATCTTCAAGTACCGCGGCCTTCATCAGGTTCATCGCGCCGATGGTGACAAAGAGGTAGGCAGTGAGGATCGCGACTTCCACGAGCTCGTCGATCACCCGCTGCCTCACGGGCGCCCTGGGCCTGGTGTTGGATTTCATGGTGGACTTTCGCCTTGTTCGCTGTTTCGCATCCTGACAGGCACGTTGGGAGCCTCAAATAGGGCCAACGGGCAACCGTATTGCCCCAAAGGGCAAGCGACTCGATTTCTCGGTACGGCATGCAAGGCGTCGTAGCTTCGCGAAGTCTCGCGGGGCGACTCACTGCCACGTCTGCAGCCACTGAATTCCGAACGCACCGGGCGCCAGGATGCCAGTGGCCCACACCATCGCCGAGGCGATGTTGGCGATCTGGAATGTTGTGACGGACATGTCGCAGATGCCCGCTGCCAGCGGCACGGATGCGCGCAGGGGGCCGAAGAAGCGTCCGAAAAACACACCGGCTACTCCCCAGCGCTCGAAGAACCGATGCCCTCGCGGGATCAGGTCAGGACGGCGGGATAACGGCCAATAGTTGCCGACATCGCTCTTCAGTCGTGCGCCGATCCAGAAGGACAACCAGTCCCCCAGAAAGGCTCCGGCCGCAGCGGCACACCAGATCGGCCAGAACGAAATGCCGCTGCCCGCGATGAGAAAACCCACGCCAAACAGGATCACGGTCGCGGGCACCAGCAGGGAAATGAATGCCAGCGATTCCCCGAACGCGAGGACCAGCACGATCGGAACTGCCCATCCCTCATGTGCCCGAATGAAAGCGATGACGGCCTGAGTGATCTCGTCGAGATTCATTGGACAGTGTTCGGATTGCGTCGAGTCACCATCTGATCCTTGGGACATTGATGGCGGGGGACATTACCCGATCGGCACCAGCGCAACAACGCAGGTCTTCCCGCAGAGCGAACGGAGTCGGCCGACATGCGACCGCAGCTGACTACTTGCGCCAGAACGAGGGGGTCAGCAGCGCGATGAAACTCAGCATCTCCAGCCGGCCGAGCACCATGGCGAAGGTGCAGACCCACACCTGGAAATTCGTCAGGCCGCTGAAGTTGCCGGCCGGCCCGACGGTGCCGAGCCCCGGGCCGGTGCAGTTCACGCTGGCAAGCACGGCGCTGAAGGCCGTGACCGGATCGAGATCGGTCAGCACCAGCAGCATGCTCAGCGAGATCGTGGTCACGCCGTAGACCAGCATGAAGGCCAGCACGGAGAAGATCACACGGTGGTCGACCACCATGTTGCCGAGCGTCACCGGCTGCACTGCGCGCGGATGCACGAGGCGCGTCATCTCGCGCCGCGCCTGCTTCACCAGGATGAGAACCCGCACCATCTTGATGCCGCAGCCGGCCGAGCCTGCGCTGGTCGCCACGCCCGAGAGCAGCAGCATGAAGAGCGGCGCGAACACCGGCCAGGCCAGGTAGTCGACGGTGGCAAACCCGGTCGTGCTGCCGACCGAGATGGTGTGGAACAAGCCGTAGCGCAGCGCATCCACCGGCCCGTAGACGCCTTTCACCCACAGCACGATCGCCACGATCAGGCCGCCGCCGATCAGCGCGGTGAGCGTGGCGCGCAACTCCGGGTCACGCCAGAAGCCGCGCCAGTGACCCTTTCGCATCGCGACGAAGTACAGCGCGAAGTTGCAGCTCGCCGCGAGCATGAAGACCACTGCCACGCCTTCGAGCAGAGGCGACCCGAAGTGCGCGAAGCTCGCGTCGTGCGACGAGAGCCCGCCTAGGCTCACGGTGGTGAACATGTGCATCATCGCGTCCATGGCCGTCATGCCGCCGGCCCAGTACGCGAGAAAGCAGATCGTCGAGAAGGTCGCGTAGATGCCCCAGAGCCCCTTGGCGGTGTCCTTCACGCGCGGCGTGATCTTGCTGTCCTTGATGGGCCCGGCCACCTCGGCCTTGAAGAGCTGGCTGCCGCCCACGCCCAGCAGCGGCAGGATGGCCACCGCCAGCACCAGGATGCCCATGCCGCCAAGCCATTGCAGGAAGGTGCGCCAAACGTTGATCGACACGGGCAACTCGTCCAGCTTGACGAGCACCGTCGCGCCCGTGGTCGTGAGGCCGGACACCGCCTCGAAATACCCGTGCGTGAAGTTGACCGGCCGCCCGATGCTGTCGAGCGCCCACATCATGGGCAGTGTGGCGAACAGCGGCAGCAGCAACCACGTGAACGACACCAGGAAAATGCCGTGGCGCGCTTGCAGCTCGCGCTTGTAGCGGCGCAGGCCGCCCCACAGCGCGGCGCCGCAGACGAAGGAGATCCCGGCGGAGATGGCCCACACGTGGCGCAGGCCGTCGGCGTGCGTCTGCGAGATGACCCACGGTACGAACATGCCGAACGAAAAGAAGGTCAGGAGCGCGCCGAGCACGCGCAACACCGGAAAGAAGTCGCTCATGAACGAGGCCCGGGGGGTCAGAAGAAGGTGGCGCTCACGCGGAACAACTTTTCCACGTCGCGCACCAGGCGCTTGCGCGGCACGAAGATCACGACGTGGTCGTTGCTCTCGATCACGGTGTCGCCGCGCGCGATGATCACTTTCGCCGGTGTCGGCGGCGCCTCGCCTGCCGGGATCATGCCCTCGCCGATGTCCGGCAGCCCGCGCATGACCAGGCCGAACTGCGCGCCCTTGGGCAACTGGATCTCCGAGATCCTGCGTCCGACCACGCGCGATGTCTTGCGGTCGCCGCGCGCCACGATCTCCAGCGCCTCGGCCACGCCGCGGCGCAGGCTGTGCACCGCCTGCACGTCGCCCTGCCGCACATAGGCCAGCAGCTCGCCGAGCATGGTCTGCGCGGGCGACAGCGCAATGTCGATTTGCGTGCCGTGCATCAGGTCGGCGTAGCTGCGCCGGTTGATCAGCGCCAGCACGCGCGTCGCACCCAGGCGCTTGGCCAGCAGGCTGGCCATGATGTTGTCCTCGTCGTCGCTGGTGAGCGAGAGGAACAGGTCGATGTTCTCGATCCCCTCGTCTTCCAGCAAGTCTTCGTCGGTGCCGTCGCCGTGCAGCACCAGCACGTCGTGCGGAAGTTCGGAGGCGAGTTGCACGCAACGCGCGTGGTCGCGCTCCAGCACCTTGATCTGGTACTTGCGGCCGGTCTCGACGAGCTGCTTTGCGAGCCGCAGCCCCACGCGGCCGCCGCCCGCGATCATGATTCGTTCGACCTCGCGATGGTCGGCCTGGTCGTAGCGGTGCAGCGCCGACAGCACCGATTGCAGGTGCTCGCGCGCCGACAGCACGAAGACCTCGTCGCCAGGCTCGATGAGCGTCGGGCCTTCGCAGACGATGAATCGGTCGGGCTCGTTCTCGAGCCGGCGATAGATGCCGACGATGCGCATGTCGGCATCGGGTACGGTTTCGCGCAGTTCGGCGATGCTGTGACGCACCATCGGCGCGCCCGCCACCGCGCGCACCGACACCAGGCAGGCCAGTCCGTTGGCGAATTCGCGCACCTGCAGCGCCTCGGGGTACTCGACCAGCTTGCCGATGTAGCGGGTCAGCGATTCCTCCGGGCAGATCACGCAATCGACCGCAAAGCCTTCCTTGCCGAGTAGCGGGCTGTCTTCCTTGTAGGCGTTGGAACGCACTCGCGCGATGCGCGTCGGGATGCCGAACATCTGGTAGGCGACCTTGCAGCAGACCAGGTTCGTCTCGTCCTGCGCGGCGCAGGCGATCAGCATGTCGGCATCGCGCGCGCCGGCTTCGACCAGTACATCGGGCTCGATGCCGCTGCCCACCACACCACGCAGTTCGAAGCGTTCTTCGAGTTCTCGCAGGCGCGCGCCGTCGGTGTCGATGACGGTGATGTCGTTGCGCTCCGAGACGAGCGTGCCGGCCACGCTCTCGCCGATTCGGCCTGCGCCGAGGATGATGATTTTCAAGTGGTGTTCTCCGGGACGGTTTATACGCCCGAAGGGATCGGCATCAAGATGGAATTCAGGCTGCGCTCGGGCTGCCTGCGTCACGACGGGGGTCCACATCCGGCGCCAGCGTCGTTCGCTTCGCGTCCCGCATCAACCGCTCCGCCACCAGTTCCAGAAAGAAGAAGCCGAACTTGGGGTTCTGAAAGTACATCTGCCTGACCTCGTCGTAGGTCACCACCAGGAGTGATCCGGCCTGTTCGCATACGACGGTCTGAGTCCGTTGGTGCGCCCTGTTGATCAGTCCCAGCTCGCCGATGAGTTCTCCCGGTTCCAGGGCAACATCCGCTTCGAGCGCGCGAAAGCGCCCGCTGAGTACGAACAGGACCTCCGCAGCCGCGTCGCCCGCGCGAAAAAGCGTGTCCCCAGCCTGAACCGACTTGCGGCGGGAGAAGGGCTTGAGCCACTCCATCGAGAGTCGACTCGAAGTGATGAGCTTCATTTCACGGGTCAGCTGCTGCAACTGCCGAAGGCGCCACACGTTCAAGGGCAGCAGCGCCAGGTGGAGCAGCAGCACCGGATAGACGTGACCCAGGCCCCCATAGGTGATGAAGACAAGGTTCGACAGGATCCCTGCCATGCGCAGGTGCAGCATCGTCTTCATCGAGAAGGTGGTCAGCGTCATCAGCGCGCCGAGATACCCGAAGATTTCTGTCCATTGCATGCAGGACTCCGTGTGTCGATCAAGCCCGCCGCGGGGCTCGTACGGCGAACATTCTCACCGCGGGCTAGGGGTGCCAGGCGGACACTACCTTCGGTGTCTGCGGCGTCGAGCTTCCGGCGAGCGCGTAGGACAGTTGATTGGCGGCCTTGATGATCGTCTTCGCGTGCCGCAGCAACTTGTTCTTCGGCAAGCGATCGGCAGGCCCCGAGATGCACACCGAACCGAGCAGCCGCCAGTTCAGGCCGAAGACCGGCGCGGACACCGTCGCCACGCCCTCCTCTCTCTCGCCAATGGAGAAGTGGTAGCCGCGCTGCCTGATCTCTTCGTACAGGGCGCCAGGCTCGCCTGAAAAGGCGAGGATGACCCGGCCCGGCGAGCCCTTGTCGAGCGGAAGGGCCGAGCCCATTCGCGCATGGTGGCGGATGGGCTGCGGCCCCTCGACCCGCACGATGCACGTGCGGATGTTTCCTTCGCGCACATAGAAGGCCGCGCTCTCGCCGGTCGCCTGCGTCAGCTCACGCAGCATCGGCTCGACGACGTTGTTGACGTCGAAGGCTGCCTGATAGCGCGCTCCAAGCCAGCCAGCGGCCGGCCCCAGCCGCCATTCGCCATCCTCGCGCTGGACGACGTAGCCGCTGTGGGCCAGCGTTCGGAGAAGCCTCAAGGCCGTGGTCTTGTGCTGGCCGCTGCGGCGCGTCAGCTCCGCGAGGGAGAGGCGCTGGTCTTGCATGCCGAACGCCTCCAGCAACTGAAGAGCCCGTTTAACGGCAGTGACTCCTCCGGATTCCTGGCCCTCGGTCGCGACTTCCGCATCGACGGATCCGCTGGTTTTCTTCTCTTGGACATTGTTTCGCTGCATGGGTCATGGTCCGTCTGGTGCAACCCCATTGTACGTATCGGAACGCAAATCTACAGTCCGTCCATGCCTGAAGAGGCCCCGAACCAGATCACGAACCGGAGACAACCTTGCCTATCTCGAAGCTCGAACTTTCCCGCCGCGCCGCACTGCTCGTCGTCGCATCCTTCGCCAGTTGCGCTGCATTCGCGCAGGCCTATCCCTCGCGGCCGATCAAGCTCATCGTGCCCTTTCCGGCCGGCGGCGGCACCGACGCCATCGCCCGTGAAGTCGCGACCAAGGTCGCGACCCAGCAGGGCTGGACGCTGATCGTCGACAACAAGCCGGGTTCTGGCGGCAACCTTGGCGTCGATGCTGCCGCCAAGTCGGCGCCGGACGGATACACCATCGTGCTCGGGCAGACCAGCAACCTGGCCATCAATCCCACGCTGTACTCGAAGCTGCCCTACAGCCCGCAGAAGGATCTGGCGCCGGTAGGGCTGGTCGCCAGTTCGCCGTTGGTTCTCGTCGTCGCGGCAGACTCTCCCTACAAGACGCTGGCCGACGTCATTGCCGCCGGCAAGGCCAAGCCCGATGCGATCAACTACGCAAGCTCGGGCAGCGGCACGGTCGCCCACCTGGCGGTCGAGCAGTTCCAGAAGGTCGCGGGCGTGAAGTTCACGCATGTGCCCTACAAGGGAGCGGCGCAGGGCGCGACCGATCTGATCGGCGGGCAGATCCAGCTCTACATGTCATCGGTCCCGACCCTGATCGGCCACATCCGCAGCGGCAAGATGCGCGCGATCGCGGTCACGTCGGACAAGCGCGTCAACGACCTGCCCAATGTGCCCACCGTTGCGGAGTCCGGCTTCAAGGGCTTCGAGGCGGTGACCTGGTTCGGCATTGCCGGGCCAGCCTCCATGCCGAAGGACGCCGTGGCCAAGCTCAACGTTGCCTTCAACAAGGCTTTGCAGGACGCCGACGTGAGAAAGAAGCTCGAAGGCCAGGGCGCGGATGTGCTCGGCGGCACGCCCGAGCAATTCGGCAAGTTGATCCAGGACGACATCGTCCGCTGGGGGAAGGTCGTCAAGGACTCCGGCGCCAAGGTCGACTGACCTACCACTCCACCTGATCACCGGCGCGCCGGAAACCCAGTCGGCACCGCATGTGCGACCCGGCATGGCGCAGCCATGCCCTGCCCTTCATCTCCCTTTTGCCTCCCTTCATCGAAAGACCCATCATGAGCCACCCACTCCCCGAGATCATTCGCGACTTCGAGCGCGTTCCCGCCGACATCGTCAAGCAAGCCTCCGAATTCCAGCCGGCGATCCTGGCCGACGTGGCCGGCCGCCGCGGCGCGCTGCATGGCCGGATCAAGCCCCTGCGCAGCCGAATGAAGGTCGCCGGCCCGGCCCTGACCGTCGAGGTGCGGCCGGGTGACAACCTCATGATCCATGCAGCGATTGCGCTGGCGAAGCCTGGTGACGTCCTCGTCATCGATGGCAAGGCAGACCAGACCTCGGCGCTCATGGGCACCATCATGATGACCGCGTGCCGCCAGCGCGGCATAGCCGGCGTCGTCGTGGACGGCGCGGTGCGCGACAGCCTGGAGATCGACGAGATGGACTACCCGGTGTTTTCGGTCGGCACGAATCCGAACGGCCCGACCAAGAACATCGGTGGCCGCATCGGACATCCGGTGACCGTCGGCGGCGTGACGGTGCGCGCCGGGGACTTCGTCATCGGCGACGGCGACGGCGTGATGGTCGTCGAGCGCGAGAAGATCGAATCGCTGGTCGGCGCGGCGCGCAAGAAAGTGCAGGACGAAGCGAAGCGCATCGCAGCGATCAAGGAAGGCAATACCTCCGCCTCGTGGCTCGACGGCGCGCTGCGGGCCGCCGGCGTCCTCAAGGAAGGAGAGACGCTATGAGCACCATTCTCGTCACCGGCGCGGACCTGGCGCCGCAAGCCCTCGAACTCCTGCGAGGGCACGAGGTGATCTTCGCCGGCAAGACACCGAGCGAAGACGACGTGGTGGCGCTCTGCGCGCGGCACGATCCCGCCGCGATCATCGTTCGCTACAGCAAGGTCGGCGCGACGGCGATGGATGCGGCGCCCTCTCTGCGCGTGATCTCCAAGCACGGCAGCGGCACCGACACGATCGACAAGGCCGCAGCCGGAGAACGCGGCATCGAAGTCGTCGCCGCGGCTGGCGCCAATGCCGCGGCCGTCGCCGAGCAGGCGCTGGCGCTGATGCTCGCCTGCGCAAAGTCCGTCGTATCGCTCGATGAGCGCATGCACGGCGGACATTGGGACAAGGCCACGCACAAGAGCCTCGAACTGAATGGTCGCACCGTGGGGCTGGTCGGGCTGGGCGCGATCGGTCTGCGCTTTGCGCGGATGGCCAATGCCCTCGGCATGCGTGTGATCGGCTTCGATCCGTTTGCCAGGAACGTGCCCGACGGTCTGCAACTGGTCGACATGCCGACGATCTGGCGTGAAGCCGACGTGATCTCCCTGCATTGCCCGCTGACCGAGGAAAACCGCAAGATGGTGAATGCGGAAACGCTGGCGAAGACTCGTCGCGGCGTGATCCTGATCAACACCGCGCGAGGTGGCCTGATCGACGAAGACGCACTCCTTGCCGCCGTGCGCTCGGGCCAGGTGATGGCCGCGGGCCTGGACAGCTTTGCGGTCGAGCCGATGGTCGCCGGGCATCCCTTCCAGGGTGAAAAGGGATTCGTCCTGAGCCCGCACATCGGTGGCGTGACCAGCGACGCCTACGTGAACATGGGGGTTGCCGCAGCGAAGAACGCGCTGGAGGTCCTGGCGAAGCAGCGGGCGACCGCCTGACAGCCCTGTTCGCAATCCATCAGGAGACATTCAATGAGCATTTCAAGCAAGGCCATGCGGGTCGCGCTGTGTACGGTGGCGCTCTGTGCTGCCGGCGGCGCCGCCTTCGCGCAGGGTGACTACCCCTCGAAGCCGGTCCGCATCGTCGTGCCGTATCCGCCCGGAGGCGCGGTCGATCAGGTCACGCGTCGCATCGCACAGAAGCTCACCGAACAGACCGGGCAGAGCTTCTTCGTGGAGAACAAGGCAGGCGCCACCGGCACGATCGGCGCGCAGCAGGTCGCCAAGGCCGCGCCGGACGGCTACACCTTGATGGCGAACGACACGACCTACTCGATCCTGCCGCACGTCTTCAGCAAGCTTCCGTTCGATCACGAGCGCGACCTGCTCCCGGTTGCCGCCTTCAACTTCGCCCCGATGGCCTTGGTGGTCGGCGCAGAGTCCCGCTTCAAGACTCTGTCGGACCTGCTCGGCTACGCCAGGGCGAACCCTGGCAAGCTCAACTACGGAACCGGCGGCGCCGGAACGACGCCGCACTTCTCTACCGAGGCCCTGGCCAGCGCAGCGAAGATCGATGTCACGCACGTTCCGTTCAAGGGCGCAGGCGAGGCCACGCTGGCCCTGCTGTCCGGCACCATCGATTTCCAGATCGCGTCGACACCCGGCGTGATGGGCCAGGTCAAGGGCGGCAAGGTGCGGCTGCTGGGCATCAGCGGCGACAAGCGCCTGGCGGCATTGCCGAATGTTCCGACCTTCGCCGAGGCTGGCATCAAGGACTACAGCGTCATCAACTTCACGGGGCTCTGGGCACCCAAGGGAACGCCTGCGGCGGTGATGCAGCGCTTGCAGAAGGAAGTCGCAGCGGCCATGGCGAGCCCGGACGTGCAGAAGTTCTCCGCCGATCTCGGTTCGGTGCCTTCGGTGGTGTCGGGCGATGCCTTCACGAAGATGCTGCGCGACAACACGCAGTTGTGGAGCGCGGTGGCTGCAGCCGCCAAGGTCGAGAAACAATAGTCGGCCCTCTGATCCACCAGGAGATTCGCATGCTGCTGCAGCCGCCCGAAGTCCGCGATCTCGACGTCTTCACCCGCATGCCGGAGCGCTGGCGACGAACCGGCCAGCGCTCGGCATGGGCCGACGCGAACCGCGGCGGGGCACCCGTCGACAGCTTCCTCGAAGGACCGGTCTTCGATGCCGCCGGCAATCTGTACGTGACCGACATCCCGTGGGGACGCATCTTCCGCATCGACCCCGCTGGCCACTGGGAACTGGTCGCCGAGTTCGACGGCGAGCCCAACGGCATGAAGTTCGCCGACGAACGCACGCTCGTCATCACCGACTACAAGAACGGCCTGATGGCGCTCGACGTGGTCAGCGGCGTGGTCAAGCCCTACCTGGAGCGACGCAACAGCGAGCGCTTCAGGGGCTTGAACGACCTGATCTTCGATTCGCGCGGCAACCTCTACTTCACGGACCAGGGGCAGAGCGGAATGCACGAGCCTACGGGTCGTGTCTACCGGCTCGCTCCGGACGGCCGCCTCGACCTGCTGCTGCATAACGTCCCGAGCCCGAACGGCGTGGTGCTCTCGCCGGATGAACGCGTGCTTCATGTCGCCGCGACGCGGGGCAACTGCGTCTGGCGGGTGCCGCTGATGCAGGACGGCAGCGTGGCGAAGGTCGGTCAGTTCTTCACCTCCTACGGACCGAGCGGCCCCGACGGGCTTGCCATGGATGAAGAAGGTCGCCTGCTCGTGGCGAACCCCGGCCTCGGCTACGTGTGGGTGCTGAACCATCGCGCGGAGCCGGTGATCGTCCTGCGGAGCATCGAAGGCATGTCCCTGACCAATATGGCCTACGGGGGACCGGCACGCAAAGTGCTCCACTGCACCGAATCCGCGACCGGCACGATCCTGCGCACGACGCTGGAGGTGCCGGGCCTGAAGCTGCATTGACGGGGAGGCATGACACACTGCGCACCAACTTTCACGACTAGTACGACAGGCCCGTCATGCACCTGGTTCCCCACCCTGAACGAGCATCGCTTCACAACGAAGTTCACGCCCGCCCGCCCGAGGCCATGACGGCGCCATTGGGGATTGCGCATCTGGTCATGCTCGCCGATTCAACGCAGCGGGTCGAGAGTCGCCATCACCTGGGCGTGCTCTTGCGCGATCATCATGTACCGCCACCTGACGAGCACACTTCCCATCTGCGCGTCGACCTGGGAGCCTTTCGGCTTCGGTGGGAATTGCACACGGAGTTCGTCACCTGGACATTCACGGTGCGCCTCAAGGACAACGAACTGGCGGCCAAGCAACTCGCCAACGCGATCGAGGCGGTGCCGCAAGAATGGCTGAGCGGTCTGCCCGGCCAATGCCTCAGCAGCATCAATATGTGGGTCCTTCCCGGGTCTCGAACCTCCGGAGACACCTGGCGCCAACAGGTTCTGAGAGAAGACGCCCTGTTGGGTTCGGCCGTGGCGAATTACCAGGCCGAAGTCTTTGCCGACTTCGTCATTCAGCCGAACGGCTCTTCTCGCTTCCTGGTGTATGCAGATGCGTTGCCGCCACGCAGATTGGGCAGGCTGGTGCAGCGCCTGCTGGAGATCGAGACCTACAGGATGGCTGCGATGCTGGGATTGCCAGCGGCGCGAAAGGCCGGTGCTGCCTTGGCGAGCGCTGAGGGCGATCTGGCAGAGATCGCGCTCGCCATCCGGAGCGCCGAGCGGCACGAGGAACCCAAGCTGCTCGATCGGCTTACCCGGCTGGCCGCACACGTGGAAAGCCAATACGCGGCGACACACTCCCGGTTCTCGGCGAGCACGGCCTATTTCGAGCTGATGGATCAACGCATCACGCAGATCGACGAGGCACCACTGGAAGGCCTGCAGACCATCGGCGAATTCATCGAGCGGCGCCTGACGCCGGCGCGCAAGACCTGCGAGTGGGCGGCACGGCGCCAGGACGCGCTGTCAGGGCGCGTTTCCCGCGTGAGCAACCTCTTGCGCACAAGAGTCGAGATCGAACAACAGCAGAGCAGCCAGGCATTGCTGGAAGCGCTGAACAAGCGCCAGGATCTGCAGTTGAAGCTCCAGGCGACGGTCGAGGGCTTGTCGGTGGCTGCCATCACCTACTACATCGTCGGGCTGGTGAGCTATCTGGCCAAGGGTGCCCAAGGCATCGGTTGGCCGTTTTCTGTCGAATCCACCACCGCATTGGCAATTCCGCTGGTGGGAGCCAGCGTCTGGTTGTCGCTGCGGCGCTTGCATCGAAGCATGTTTTCGCACTGAGGCGTCTAGAGATCCGCGAGTATCCCGGTCGATGTGGCTTCCGCCGCGAGCTTGCCTTCGGGGTTGTAGAGCGCAGCCTCGAGAAAGGTCACGCGCTTGCCGCGCCGGATCACCCGCCCCTCGACCCAACCCTCGCCCGGGCCCACCTTCTCGTAGAAGCTGACCTTGATTTCCAGGCTGAAGACCGTCTGCGCATGCCCGGTGTCGTGAATCACCGCATGCGCCATCGCCGCGTCGAGCCAGGCCGTGATGAAGCCGCCCTGGGCGATCGTGCCGTTCGTGTGGCAATACTCGCGCCGAACCGTGAATTCGGCCTTGAGGGCCTTGCGGTCAGGGTCCCATCCGGTCACGTGGAAATTGCCCATCGATTCGCTCAGCGCTTGGCCCGAGCGGATTCGTGCGTCCAGGTCGTCGTTCATTGAGCACTCTCGTTCATGAAAGGCTATGGCTCAGTCCCTCGTCGCCCGGAAAATCGCTTCGGCGAGTTGGGCCTGGTCGAAAGGCTTGGAGAGCCGCAACGTCAGCGGGCCCAGGTCGGCGGGCAGATCCGCATAGCCGGATGCGAGGATCAGCAACAAATCGGGCCGCTCGGCACGCAAGACCTCGAACAGCTGGGCTCCAGTCATGCCCGGCATCACCTGGTCGGAGATGACGATGCCGACGCCCGGCGTGCCCCGGACCAGTTCCAGTGCCTCCTTCGCACTGCCGGCACACAGCACCTTATGACCGAGGTCCTCCAGCATGGATGCCGTGCCCGCGAGCACCAGGGCGTCATCGTCGACGGCCACGACCAGGTGCGCGGCAACTCTCTCACGAGCTTCCGGCACAGGCGTCGGGGCGGGCGCCGGTGGGCTTGCCTCGGTCGAGACCGGCAACCAGAGCAAGGCGCGTGTCCCGGCGCCTTCGGAACTCTCCAGCACGAACTTGCCGCCTGATTGGATCGCCAGGCCGTGAACCATGGGCAGGCCCAGGCCCGTTCCCCTTCCGACGCCCTTGGTCGTGAAGAACGGCTCCATGGCTCGCGCGAGCGTCGCGGCATTCATCCCGCTGCCACTGTCGGCGAAAGAGAGGCGAAGGTACCCGCCTTTCGCGAGCTTGTCGGCCGGCGTGCCCTCGACCTCGCTCGCCTCGAGGGTGAGCGAGCCACCGTTGGGCATCGCGTCGCGCGCGTTCACGGCGAGATTCAGGATGGCCAGTTCGAGTTGGTTGTGATCCACCCTGACGGGGCTCAGGCCGGCCGGGAAATTCGCGTCGATGCGAATCGTCGGGCCCAGCGTGCGTTCGAGCATTTCCCGCATGCCGCTGATCAGCGAAGGAACATCGACATTCACGGGGCGCAACTCCTGCCGGCGCGCGAACGCGAGCATCCGCTGCGTGAGCGACACCCCGCGCTTCGCTCCCTGAACCGCGTTGTCAAGGAGGCGGTGCAGCCGCTGGTCTTCCGGCAGGCCCCGGCGCAAGAGTTCCAGACTGGTGAGGACGACCATCAGCAGGTTGTTGAAGTCGTGGGCGACGCCGCCGGTGAGCTGCCCGATCGCGTCCAGTTTCTGGGACTGGAACAGTGCTTCCCTGGCCTGCTCGAGGGCGAGCTGCGCCTCGCGTTTTTCAGTGATGTCGCGGGTGACCTTGGCAAACCCGATGAGGACCCCCTTCGCGTCGAAGATGGGATCGATGACGACGTTGGCCCAGAACTCGGTGCCGTCCTTCCGCACCCGCCAGCCCTCTCCCTCGAAGCGGCCTTCGGCCGCAGCCGTCGCGAGCGCCTTGGCAGGAAGGCCGCGCTCCCGATCCTGCTGCCGGTAGAAGCGCGAGAAAGAGGTCCCCACGACCTCGTGCGGCGCATAACCCTTGGTTCGCTGCGCACCGGCGTTCCAGTTGGTGATGACGCCATCGACGTCGAGCATGTAGATCGCGTAGTCGGTCACGGCCTGCACCAGGAGCGTGAACTGCTCCTCGCTGCGGCGCAGGGCCTCTTCAGCGGCACGCCGCTCGGTGAGGTCGCGGGTCACCTTCGCAAAGCCCAGAAGCTCCCCGCCATGAGACACGATGGGATTCACCATGACCTGCGCCCAGAACCGCCCGCCGTCCTTCTTGCGGCGCCAGCCTTCCGCTTCGTAGCGTCCCTCCCGGGCAGCGGTGGCCAGGGCCCGCGTCGGCAGGCCGTCGCGAACGTCGTCAGGCTCGTAGAACACGGAAAAGTGCCGGCCTACGATCTCCCCTTCGGAGTAACCCTTGAGCCGCTGCGCACCCGGATTCCAGCTGACGACGAAGCCTTCGCTGTCGAGCATGTAGATGGCGTAGTCAGCGACCGCCTCCACAAGCAGACGGTATCGCTCTTCGGTGCTGAACCTGGTCGTGAGTGGCGAGGGGTGTTCCACTGGGTCGGGGTGTTCCTGGTGCGGAACATTATGAATCGCAGCAGGTGAAAAGCGACGAGGTGCAGTCCTACATCGGTGTCGCTCCGCGCGATTCAACTTCTGAGTCATGAAAGGGCGACGCACGTCGGAGCCCCTTTGGCCGAAATCAGTCGACCCAGGGTCCCCCCAGCATGGCTTGTATATACGCCGCGACTTTCACCAGGTCCTCGTCGGACATCGGGATCGGCGGGGCGTCCACAAGGTGCTCGGAGACCAGGTGCAGCTTGGCCGCGGCATTGGGCTGCTCCTGGAGCAGCACCGCGATCGCCGCAGTCTGGGCGACAGCTCGGAGCTCCAGCGAACGGAGGCGCGCGTTGACTTCTTCCAGTTCCATCGTTTCCCTTCCTGGACCGGAGTCCACGTTGAAGCATCTGGATTCTGCTTCGGAAAAGGGCCAGCCTAGTCCTTCGAGGTTGAACGGGGTGCCGGTCTCGGCTCGGCAACCAGGGTACCGTCCACGTCCTTCAGCAGGCGCTTGAACTCGGTCGAACCGGAGATGATCGTGCCCGCCGCAGCGCGCAGGCGATCGACCGCCTCGTCGGGCAGGACGAAGGTCGTCGGTTGCTGGTTGAGATAGGCCAGTTCCGCCTCGTCCTTCAGCGCGGCGAACGAGACGTCGATGGCATAGATCTCGGCGTCCGGCCCGCGTATCGCTGCCGCAAGCGCCGGGTCCTTGTTGTCCGCCATCGCCGCCGACTTGCGGATCTTGCCCATCGTGTTCCAACGTGCCGCCATGTCCCTGAGCAGTTCGACGGCTTCAAACGAATAGCGATCGATCGGAACGCCGCTCGACTTCAGCAGGATCTGCACGCTGCCGGGAGGCGACTCCGATTCGTCCCATTGGGTCGGCGGCACGGACAGCGAGTTGACGATGAAGACGACGATCCGCTTCGCACTGTCGAGTTGCGTCGGCATGCCGGCTTCCTGCATCGCCTCCAGGATCTCCAGCGAATCGAGCACGCCACGCATGCCCACGTTGTCCGACACGCCGCCGTCCACCAGATGGAGGTAGGGTCGCTTCTTGCTGTCTTCGAAGTCCCCGAGCGACCTCAGGGAGCGTATGGCCCGCGCAGCGGGCCGCGGCGGGTTGTCGGTGTCGGTGAAGCGCTTCACCCAGGCGGGAGGCGTCATGCTGCAGGTGCCGCCGTAGTTGTTGAGGGTGACCGGCGACAGGACCACCGGCACCGCCGACGAGGCGGCGGCGGCACGCGACAAGGGCACGGCGTTCAGATCTGAGCAAAGGACGTCGAACACGCCCTGCTGGAACACCACGCGGGCGCCGCTCGAAATGTCGGTCGCCGATGCGAGGATCAGCGGCCCCTTGCCGCGGTTCAGGTCGCCGAAGGTGGCGTTGTTGAAAAGAACCTCGTCGTAAAGCTGCGACGCCAGTTCGGAGCGCCCCCATCCCAACGACGACAGCTTGACCCAGTTGCCGGGGTTCAGCGAACGGGAAATGATCGCGCCCTGCACGTCGCGCTTGAGAAAGCGCTGCTCGTAGTCGTCGAACAGCTTGTCGCCGTAGAGGCCATAGGCCAGCGCGGTGAAGCTGCCGCCCGATACGCCGGTGATGATGTCCACCTGGTCGATCAGGCGGCCCCTGCCCTTCGGAGTGACGATCTCGGTGCGGCGCAGGTATTCGAGGACGCCGTATGAGAAAGCGGCGGCGCGAGTGCCGCCGCCGGAGAAGGCGAGGATGACCAGCGCGTCCTTGTCCTTGACCTCGGCCTGCCGCGTCTCGAAACGGTAACCGCTGCTCGGATTCGCCTGGCCGATCGGTGGGTTGATCGGGCGGGTAGCACACCCCCACAGCAGCAAGAGACAAGCGCCAAGGCACCCCAGGGCAATGCTCGATCGGGTCGTGGTCATGGCCGCTTCTCCTGGCCCTGCAGGGCCGATTCGATTTCAGTGCCAGGACCGAAGCCACCGCCGAGTGCCAGCAGGAGATTGACACGCTGCACGCGGCGTTCGGCCTGGACGCGCAGGAGTGTCGAACGCGCGGCGTACACACTCATCTCCTGCTGGGTCACGGTCCGCAGGTCGCGCGAGCCTATGCGGTAGCGGGAGTTCTCGATGTCGAGCACTTTCTGCGCATCCCTCGCTTGCGCATCGAGGATCGGCTCGCGCTCGCGCAGCGTGGCTTCCTCCGCCAGTGCCGTCTCGACTTCGTTGAAGGCCTTGAGCGCGGTCTGCGCCCAGGCGGCCACGGCCTGCTGCTGCTCGGCCTTGCGCGCCTCGACCTGCGCCAGCAGCGCGCCGCCGTGGAACAGCGGCGCGATCAGGCCCGCGCCGATGCTCGCGCTCGGGTTGTCGCGATCCTTCAGCACGAACATCTCGCTCGTGATCGACGAGATTCCCGCTGAGAGCGACACGCGTGGAAGCCGCGCGGCCTGCGCCTCCTGGGTGCGATCGAAAGCCGCCGCGACCCGGCGCTCGGCGGCGACGATGTCCGGCCGTCGTTCGAGCAGTTCGGACGGCACGCCCGCGCCGACGGGCATGTCGATGCGCGGCCACGAGGCAGCCGGTTTCACGTCCGCGCCCGGATAGCGGCCGAGCAGCAGTTCGAGCGAACGCAGCGACTTCGAGTAGGCCAGGTCGAGCTGCCGCTCCGCATCGACGAAGGTCTTCAGGTTGGCCTGCGCCTGCACGACATCGCCCTCGCTCGACGCACCGATGCGCCAGCGCTGATCCGCGAGCTTGACCGACTGATTGCTGGTATCGATCATCTGGCGCGCGAGCTGGCGCTGCAGTGCCGCCTCGGTCGCGAGGAACCACGACTTCGCGACGAGCGCCGCGATCGATTGCCGCGCCGCCGCCAGGTCGGCCTGCGTCGATGCGTATTGGTCTTCGGCGGAACGCCGGGCGTAACGCACGCGGCCCCACAGATCGATCTCCCATGAGGCCGAGATCACCCAGCCGTTGAGGCCCGAACCATCGCCGCCCATCTTGCCGCCGCGCCGGCCGATGACGTCGATGGCGGGCCATATCTGCGCGCCCGCGGCCTTGACACCCGCAGCTGCCTGCTCGACTCGCGCGGCCGATGCGCGAAGATCGTTGTTGTAGGCGAGCGCTTCAGCGACCAGCTGGTTGAGCACCGGGTCGCCGAAGCCTGCGATCCAGTCGTCACCAACGCTGCCGGGCGCCGCGCCGGCCTTCCATGCCGCCGGCGCCGGCGCGTTGGGCAGCGCCTCGCTCGCGAGCGAAGCGCGGTCCGGCGGGGACTTCAGCGCACACCCCGCCGCGCCGAGTGCCGCAAGCGCGATCGTCGACCAGAAGCGGATGGAGTGCGTGCGCATGATCGACTCTCAATGCAACTTGAGGATCAGCACGTCGAGCTTGGAGCCCACACGCAGGATGATCTTGCGAATGATGTGGATCAGCGCGAGATGCTGGGTGTAGATGGCGCCCTCGCCCACCGCGCCGGCCGCGAAGAATTCGTCCTGGTGCCGCGAGTCCACGTCGAGCCTGACGCCGAAACGCCCCGGCGGGATCGGCGCCATGCCGGTCGTGGGCAACTGGGTCGCATTCGCCAGTTGTCCCTGGCCTTGCGCCCAGATAATGGACTCGACCTTGGCCTTGAAGATCGTGCCCGGCCGCGTCTTCAATGTGAATTCCGCTTCGTCGCCCGGCGCGACCTGGTGCAGCTCGTTCTGCTGATAGAGCGCGATGACCTGGTACTCGTTCTCGACGAAGGTCATCACCGGCGTGACCGGAAACGCCGCGGTCATCGAGCCGACCCGTAATTGCAGGTTGATCGCATAGCCGTCGGAAGGAGCGATGATGGTGGTCTGCAACAACTCCCATCGCGAGTTCTCGAGCTGCGCCTTGATCTGCGCGATTTCCGCCTGATCGTCGTCAACGGTCGCCGACAGGGTGGCACGAACCTGCGCCTCACCGGCGATTGATGCCGCGAGCTGCGCCTGCAGTTCCGCGACGTTCGCTTGCGCCTGTTCGAGCGCAAAACGGTCACCTGCCCCTGTCGCGACCAGTTGGCGGTTCTGTTCGACCCTGCGGCGCGCGAGTTCGAGTTGCGCCCGTACCGCGCCCGATTTCGAAGTCGCCGCCGTCAGCTCTTCGCGCATCTTGCGCGTGCCGCCCTCAGCATTCGCGAGCTGCGCCTCCAGCGCCTTGACCTGCAACTGGTACGGCGTCGGATCGATTTTGAACAGCACGTCGCCACGCTTGATCAGCTTGTTCGGCTCGATCGGCACCTCGATCACGCGCCCTCTCACCTGGGGCACGATGTTCACCACGTACTTGAACACCCGCACGTCGGCAGTGGACGGCGCGAAGATGTTGAGCAGCAGGACCAGCATCGTCAGCGCGACCACCGGGATGGTGATGACGATCACCATCGAGATGGTGTTCCAGGGCAGCAATTTGAACTTGAAGAAGATCAGCCAGACGAAGAAGGCATAGATGCCGAGCAGGATCGCTTCCATTTACACGGCCCCCCCTTCCGGCGTTGCCACGGCCGCGCTCCGTCGCTCTCGCGCGGCCAGCACGCGCTCGCGAACCAGTTGGAGTTCGGGTGTCAGGCTGCCGCGCCGCCCGAGCATGTTGAGCTCATCGAGCAGATGGTCGAGGTGCTCGCTCTCCAGTTCGTCGCGATGGGCCTTCTCGCCGTGTTCGACGAAGAAGTCCTCATGCTTCTCGGTGCCGAAGGCCATCTTGTAGCCGATGGGCCGCGTATAGGCCCAGAGCCAGGCGAGCGGCCAGAGCAACCCGCCGAAGACGAGGGACAGCAGGCACAAGGTGTGGATCGCGTCCTTTTGCGGATGATGGCGCTTCTCGGCGATCTTCTCGGGCAGCACATGCACGATCCAGAACAGCGCGATCGCCAGGCAGGGAACCAGAGCCAGCACGACCCAGGACATGACATCCGCCGCCGTATCGAGCGCATCGCCTTCCAGGAAGGATGCTTGTGCCCGCGAGGCCCACCCGCATGACAGCACTGCCGCTGTACACAGGCAGGCGCGGAAACAACCGGCGCGCCACTTCGTCGAACGCTCACTAGGCTGAAGCATCTCTGATCTCCTCCTGATCGAAAACGAATGTAACGGCCGGGGCGCCTTTGCGCAAAGGATTTGATCAGCGCATCGTACGACCGACCGGGCCGAGGCGCCGGCTCGCCGCCTGGTAGGCGTCCTCCACCCACGCGCACAGCAGCGGCCGCGTCGTCGCAGGCTCGATGATGTCGAGCACGCCGAAGCGCTCGGCCGTGCGCATCGGCGACGAGATGGCGTGGTAGTGCGCTTCGAGTTCCAGCCGGTGCGCGACGGGGTCCTCGGCAGCAGCGATGTCCTTCTTGTACGCTGCGGCAACACCACCTTCGACCGGGATCGAACCCCAGCGGGCCGACGGCCAGGCGTAGCGATTGGGCAGTGCGGTTCCCGAGGGCCCGTGCCACGGGCTCAGCATCGCGCCGGCGAGGCCCACGCAGCGCCGCAAGACGATCGCCAGCCACGGAACGCCCGACTGCTCGATGGCGTGCAAGGTCTGCATCGCGGCCGCGAGCGTGCCTTCGCGTTCCGCGTCGGGGCCGGTCATCACGCCCGGCTGGTCGGCCAGGTTGACGATAGGCAGGTGAAAGGTGTCGCACAGGTCGACGAAGCGTGCCATCTTCAGCGCCGCGGCACGCGTCAGCGCACCGCCCATCACCATCGGGTTGTTCGTCATCACGCCCACCGCATGGCCGTTCAGCCGGGCCAGGCAGGTGATGGTCGAGCCGCCGAAGTCCGGCGACAGTTCGAACACCGAGCCTTGGTCGAAGATCGCCTTCAGGATCTTGCGCGGCTGGAAGACCTTGCGCTTGTCGGCGGGGATCGCCTGGTTGAGCCACGGGTCGCAGCGATCGACCGGATCGTCGCAGGCCACACGCTGCGACTGTTCCCACACATTGCCCGGAAGATAGGAAAGAAAGCGACGCGTCGCCTGCAGCGCCTCTTCCTCGGTGTCGACAGCCAGTTGCACGGTGCCGCTGTAGCGATGCATCGCGTCATAGCCGCCGAGCGTTTCCTTGTCGACGTCGAGGCCCAGCGCCTGCTTCACGACGGGCGGGCCACCGGCGAAGATCTGGCTCTTGCCGCGAATCATGATGGCCAGGTGGGACGAAGCGACCCGCAACGCGCCCAGGCCGGCGCAGGCACCGAGCGCGATGCCGACCACGGGCACGGCGCCGAGCAGCTGCGTCATCGGCAGCATGGCGTAGCCAGGGATCTTGGTGTGGCCGAGCTTGTCGAGCAGCTTCACGCTGCCGCCGGCGCTGTCGACCATGCGCACTATCGGGAGCTTGTACTCGAAGGCGTAGCGGTCGGCAAAGATCCACTTCTCCGACACCGAGCCTTCCGACGAGCCGGCGCGGATCGTGAAGTCGTCGGACGAGACGACCGTCCGCCGTTCGGCGATCTTGCCGACGCCGACGACCGCATTGCTGGGCGTGAAGCTCTCGCGCTTGCGGTCCGCGCCGTACTTCACGGAACCCGCCAGCGTGCCGATCTCCTTGAAGCTGCCGGCGTCGAGCAGGTGATCGATGCGCTCGCGTGCCGTGAGCTTGCCCGCCGCATGGTGGCGCGCCACCTGCTCTTCGCCGCCCAGCTCGCGCGCGATGGCGCGGCGCTGCGCCAGCTCGTCGAGGTCTTCAGCCCATTCGCCCGCTGCGGGCTTCGTTGTCAGTGTCGTGTTCATTTGGAAATTGCTCCTTGGGAATGGCGAGCCAGCCAGGCGTCGCGAAGGTCGTTCTTGGTCACCTTGCCGGCGTGGTTGCGCGGCAGCGCATCGACGAACTCGATGACGCGCGGTTTCTTGTAGCCGGCGATCTGCTCGGCGCAGTGCCGGGCGAGCGTGTCGGCGTCGCTCGTATCTCCGGGGCGGCGGACCACGAAGGCCGCGATCACCTCGCCCCACTCCGCATCGGGAAGGCCGAGCACCGCCACTTCGGCCACGGCCGGGTGGGTGTGCAGAGCGTCCTCGACCTCGCGGGCGTAGACGTTGAAGCCGCCGCTGATCATCATGTCCTTGTTGCGGCCGACGATGTAGAGAAAGCCTTCGTCGTCGAAGCGTCCGAGGTCGCCGCTGTAGTACCAGCCGTCGCGGATGGACTCGCGCTCCAGGTCGGGACGACGCCAGAAGGCCACTTCACCAATACCGCGATGCGCGATCGCGATCTCGCCGACCTCGCCTGCTTTCAGGGGATTGCCATGGGCGTCCCGCACGGTGATGTCGACGTTCATCGTCGGGCGGCCGCACGAAGCGATGCGCTCCGAGGGCCGGCCGTCCTGCAGATGATCGTGCGGATAGAGCACGCACAGGGGCTGGACGGCCTCGGTCATGCCGTACTGCTGGCGCAGGATCGGCCCGAGACGTTCCAGGGCCTCGTGCACCGTGCTCGTCGGTGTAGGCGCGGTGCCGTAGTGAACGCGATTCAGTGCGGACACATCCGCGTCGGGGTTGGCGGCCAGCACTTCGAGCAGGCGGGTCATCATGGTGGGGACCACCATCAGCTGCGTGATGCGATCGCTCGCAATCTGCGCAATCACCTGTTCGGCATCGAAGCGGTCGGCCACGATGTTGCGTGCCCCACGCAAGTAGCAAGGCATCAGATGCACGCCGGCGGCGTGGGTGAGCGGACCCACGTGAAGCATGGCGTCGTCGATGCCCAGGCCGTACTCCATCGCGCCGAAATGGTTCGCCAGACGTGCCTCGAAGCGCTCGATGCTGTAGGCCACGCCTTTGGGCTGGCCCGTGGTGCCCGAGGTGTAGGCGATGCGCAGCAGCAGATTCGCGGGCACCTTGAGCCACGGCGCCCCGTCCGAGGCGCGGGCCAGCAGCATGTCGTAGTCGAGTACGTTGGCGTCATGCCAGCCCACGCCGATCACGACGCGCAGCGAGGGCACCATCATCCGCACCTGCTGCACCGACTCGCGGAACTCGGCCCCGGCGATGAGCACCGAGGCGCCCGCGTCGTTCAGGATGCCGGCCTGCTCGCGCACCGTGTGGCGGGCGTTCAGGGCCACGTAGCCCTGCGCAGCCTTTTCGGCGCCGAACTGGGCCTCGATGCTCTCCACCGAGTTGTTGAGCAGCACCGCGAGCCGTTCGCCGGGTGTCAGACCCAGGCCGATGAGCGTGTTGGCTAGCTGGTTGCTGCGGCGCTCGATGTGCGTGTAGCTGTAGCTGCGGTCGCGGAAGACAACGGCCGGTCGGTCGCGGAACTGCGCCGCCGCCCAGGACAGGGCGTGCCCTGCGATTCGTTCGGAACTCATGAGATTCAATCCTTTGTGCGGGTGGGAAGAGGCAGTGCCAGCTGCCGGATGGCTTCGCGCCGTAAGGCGTCGATGAGGTCTTCGACGGCGTCGGCCGCGGCGTTGGCATCGCCGGCCTTGAGCGCGCCCACCATGGCCCGCCAAGTGCGTGCCGATTCCTTGCGCCGGGCGGCGCTTGCCAATCCGAGCATCGAATAGCGCCGCGTCTGCCGCGCCAGGGATCCGACGATTTCCGCGAGCCGTTCATTGCGGGAAGCGTCGGCGAGCAGACGGCCGAGCCGGTTGCTGACAACGAGATAGGCTTCGGCACCGCCACCGCCTTGACCCACCGACTCGAGCTCGCACACGCCGGCGTCGATCGCGGCAATCAAGTCGTCGTTGTGAGGTGCCAGACGCCGGACCATCGCGCCGATCAGGTCGCGACGAATCTCGAACAGATCGCCCACTTCCTTGATGGTGAGCTGCGTGACGTGCGCTCCGCGATTCGGCTGGATGCGCACCACGGAATCTTTCTCCAGGATTCGCAACGCTTCTCGCACCGGGCCGCGGCTGACGTCGAGCTGCTCGGCAATCGTCTCTTCACGAATGCGATCGCCCGGCGCGTACTCGCCGCTCGCGATGGACGTGAAGATGCGCTCCGCGATCTGCTCGGCCAGCGTCATCAACTGACGGCCCGCCGATCCGGCGCGCGTCGGCGTCGCTTCGGCTTCCGCGCCATACGTCGCGTGATCGTCCGCCACTGACTTCTTCATGGCGCTCATTCCTCTTCGAAGACTGCGATTTCCTGTCCTTCGCGCACAGGAGCGCCCTCGGCGATGAGGATCTCGACCACACGGCCGGCCTCGGGGGCCACCACGGGGATTTCCATCTTCATGGACTCGAGAACCATCAGGGTGTCGTCCGCCAGGAGGACGTCGCCTGGCTTCACCAGGATCTTCCATACGGTGCCGGTGATCTCGGAGCGAATCTTTGTCTGCGTGGTCATGTGCGGGTGCCTCGTGTTGTGGCGGCGGAGCGCCGATGAACGAACTTTACTCGACATTCAGATTGTTGACAAGATGAATGTACCCATGCTTTAATCTGGGCATTGCAGCAACACAGCTGCGCAACGAAAGGCGGACACTCCCGCCGTACTGGAGACAAAGGCCATGCCCCTATCCCATACCGACGTACGTCGCATCCTCGAAATCCTCGACAGCGCCGCGCACCTCGAATCCCTCGACGTCACCGTGGGTGATTTCGAACTTCACGCCCGCAAGCCCGGCGCCTCGTCGGCCCTGGTCGAGCGGACACCGCAGAGCACGGCAAACCGCCTTGCAGATTCGGCCCGGTCGGTCGAATCCCCGGCCGGCACTTCCTCCGCCGCCGCGCCGGAAGCCTTGACGGAAGTACCCGAAGGCCTGATCGCGGTGCGCTCTCCGATGGTCGGCAGCTTCTATCTGCGGCCGAGCCCCGATCAACCGCCCTTCGTCGCCGTCGGCAGCACCGTGCAGGCCGATGACACGGTCTGCCTGGTCGAGGTCATGAAGATGTTCAACACGGTCAAGGCCGGCGTCACGGGCACGGTCGAGCGCATCGTGATCGAGAACGGCAAACCGGTGCAGCACGACCAGATCGTGATGCTGATCAAGCCGACGCAGGGAGCCTGACATGAGCAAGACTGTTTCCACCCCCGTGGCGAAGCGCGACATCCGGCGCGTCTTCGTAGCCAACCGCGGCGAGATCGCCGTGCGCGTGATCCGCGCCTGCCGCACCCTCGGCATCGAAGCCGTGGTCGGCGTGTCCGAAGCCGACACCGAGACGATGGCCGCCAGGATGGCCGACGAAGTCGTCGTGCTCGGCCCCCCGCTCGCCTCCGAAAGCTACCTGCGTGCCGACAAGATCGTCGAGGCGGCCCTGCAGACCGGCTGCGATGCGGTGCACCCTGGCTACGGCTTCCTCTCCGAGCGCTCGTCCTTCGTGCGCGCCTGTGTCGACGCCGGGCTGGTGTTCGTCGGCCCCTCGGCCGATGCCATCGATGCGATGGGCGACAAGATCACCGCGGTGGGCCTGGCCCAGAAGGCCGGCGTGCCTCGCGTGCCGGGTTCGGGTGCACTGTCCGACGTGGCGCATGCGCAGCGCGTCGGCGCCGAGATCGGCTACCCCGTGCTCATCAAGGCAACGGCCGGCGGCGGTGGCCGCGGCATGCGCATCGTGCGGAACGAGAGCGAACTCGAATCGCTGATGAGTTCCGCTTCCAACGAAGCGCAATCCGCCTTCGGCGATGCCACGCTGTACATGGAGAAGTTCATCGAGCACGCGCGCCACATCGAGATCCAGGTCATGGCCGACATGCATGGCAACGTGGTCTACCTGGGTGAGCGCGAATGCTCGACCCAGCGCCGCCACCAGAAGCTCATCGAGGAGGCGCCCTCGCCTGCCGTCGACGAGGCAATGCGCCGCGCCATGGGCGAGTGCGCCGTGAGCCTGACGCGCAATGCCGAGTATTGCGGCGCCGGCACCATCGAGTTCGTCGTCGACCAGCGCGACAACCGGTACTTCTTCCTGGAGATGAACACGCGCATCCAGGTGGAGCATCCGGTGACCGAGATGATCACCGGCTACGACCTGGTGGCCGAACAGATCCGCGTCGCGGCCGGGCTGCCACTGTCGTTCACCCAGGCTGACGTGCACTTGCAGGGCCATGCGATCGAATGCCGCATCAACGCCGAGGACCCGGACCGCAACTTCCTCCCACGCCCCGGACTAATTTCGCGCTGGGAAGTACCGACCGGCGAAGGCATTCGCGTCGACAGCCACTGCTATGCGGGCTATACCGTGCCACCCTACTACGACTCGCTGCTCGGCAAGCTCATCGTCCATGCGCCGACGCGTGAGCAGGCCATCGCGCGCATGCGCCAGGCGCTCGGCGGGCTGCATGTCGAAGGGCCTTCGACGACGGCGCCCTTCCATGACTCGGTGCTGGCGCACGACGATTTCGTGAAGGGCAAGGTCACGACGCGCTGGGTGGAGGAAACCTTCCTGCCGGAACGCAAGGCCGCGCAGAAGGCCGCAGCCCAGGCCGCCAAGGCGGCGCAAGCCGAAGCCGGAGTCCAGCCATGACCGATGCCGTGCTGCGTTACACCGACGTCAGCCTGACCGACGGCCAGAGCGCCCGCTGGGCCGGCGGCATGACGACGCCCATGGCGCTCGCCCTCGCCCAGCGTCTGGCCGCCACACGCCCCGCGGCGGTCGAGATCGCCTCCATGGCCACGCTGCAACAGTGCGTGGCGCGCGGCGAGAACCCCTGGCAGCGCATCGAACTGTTGCGGGAGCGCTGTCCCGGCGTACCCCTGCGCGCGGCTCTGTCGCTGCTGACCGACCACGGCAAGCGCGGATGCGACGTCATTTCGACCGAAGTCGCAACGCTGTGGCTGCGCGAGCTGGCGCAGCGCGGTGTGTCCGAGATCGTGCTGATCGACCCGCTACTGGACATCGAGCGCATGGCGCCGGTGCTGAAGGCGGCCAAGTCGCTCGGCCTGACGACGATTGCCGCCCTGGCGTATGCACAGGAGTCGACGCGCAGCGACGATGACCTGCGTGCGAAGGCGTCGGCCCTCGGCGATGCAGGCGCCGACCGCGTGATGCTCCGCGACGAAGCCGGCCTGCTGACCACCGACCGGCTGGCCACCCTGCTGCCAGCCCTGCGCCGCGGTCTCGGCACGACGCCGCTCGACCTGCACCTGCGCTGCCAGACGGCGCTTGCGCCCATGGTTGCCCTCGAGGCGGTGCGCCTCGGCATCGATGGGCTCGACACCGCGTTCGCGCCGGTGGCGAACGGCGCATCGGTGCCGGCGCTCGGCACGCTGCTGAAATCGTTGCGCCTGTTGAAGCAGGGCACTCCCGTCGGCGACCAGTTGCTGCACGCCGTCGGCGAGGCCGGCCGGCTTCTTGCCGAGATGGCCGACTGCCACGGCTTCGCGCCGGCCCGCGCCTGGGTTTTCGACCTCGCGCCCTACGCCCACGAGCTGCCGGGCGAGGTCGCCGCGCAGTTCATGCGAAAGCTGGCCGCTGCCGGCCTGTCACCCCAGTTGCACGCCTTTGCCAACGAATGCGCCCGCGTGCGCAGCGAGGTCGGCGCACTGCCGATGCTGGCGCCATTTGCAAGGCCGATTGCCGAGCAGGCGCTACTGCATCTGCAGGGCGTGCCCCGCTATGCCGAGATTCGGCCCGGCGTGCGACGTGCGCTGCAACAGGTCTACGGCGCGGCGTCGAAAGACGTCGATGCCCGCCTGGCGCGACGAGTCGGCGCGCTGCCGAAGGCGGCCGCAACGTCGGTGGACGCATTGCATGCGGCCCACCCCGAGGCGAGCGATGCCGCGCTGGTGATCTCGCAGACCTGCGGCGTGGCGCCCCAAGCGCTGCCCGCATCCGCTTCGCCCGAAGCACTGCGCTACGTGGGCGTGACGCCTGCGGAAGCTCTTCTCGCCGGCCTCACGGCACGCGCCGCGCCCTATGCGCAGCTCAGCGTGCAGGGGCCCGGCGTCTCGATCCAACTCCAAGGCACGGAGGGCTGAACCATGCTCGACCATCTGAAGAAACTCGTCGTCGCGCAAACCGCGCGCAACGGCCAGCGCCGCACCGTCCACCTGACCGACGACACGCTGCGCGACGGGCAGCAATGCCTGTGGGCCACCCGCATGCGCACCGAGCACATGCTGCCCATCGCCGAACGCATGGACCGCGCCGGCTTCCTCTCGATGCAGGCGATCGCGCTGGTCCAGTTCGATGCGAGCGTGCTGTTCCTGAACCAGGACCCCTTCGAGCGCATCCGCCTGCTCAGCCAACGGGTGCGCAACACGCCGCTGCGCGCGGCCGTGCGCGGCAACCTGATGCGCGGCTTCTTTCCGGTGGCCGACGACATCACCGAGCTTTTCATCGAACGGCAGATCGCCAACGGCATCCGTGAGATCGGCCTCTTCGACGCCCTGCTGTGCTCGGACAACTTGGCCCCGAGCATCGCCGCGGCGCATCGCCTCGGCGCCGACGTGACCTACCTGCTCGGCTACAACATCGCGCCGGGCTACGACGATGCGCTCTACGCCAGCAAGGCGCGCGAAGCCGTCGAGCGCTTCGGTGTCCGGACCATTGCACTCGCCGACGCGGCCGGCGTCCTGACCATCGAACGGGTGCGCACCCTCGTGCCGGCTATCAAGAACGCCATCGGCGACCGCGCCAGGCTGGAGTTCAACACCCACTGCCTGACCGGCCTCGGGCCACTGCTCGCGATCGAGGCCGCGGTGCACGGCGCCGACAGCATCCTGACAGCGGTCGACCCCCTGGCCAACGGCAACTCGCTGCCGGCATCCCAGATGATTGCGCGCAACCTGCGCGAGATCGGCTTCGACGTGGCGGTCGACGACCGTCTGCTCGACGAGGTCGGCGACTACTTCGGCGCACTGGCCGAACGCGAAGGCCAACCGGTCGGCGTGCCCGCCGAGTACGAGCCCAGCCACTACATCACGCAGTACGCGGGCGGTGCCATGAGCAACCTGGAGTCGCAGCTCAAACTCGCCGGCATGACCGACAGGCTGCCTGCGGTGCTGGAAGAGATCGGGCGCGTGCGCGTGGAGCTCGGCTCGCCGATCATGGTCACGCCCTATCCCGCGATCGTCTCGGCGCAGGCGGTGATGAACGTGCTCAACGGCGAACGCTACAAGGTCGTGCCGGACGAAGTGAAGAAGTACGTCTGCGGCTATTTCGGCGAACTGCCGTTGCCGGTCGACGCGAACGTGAAGGACCGGATCATCGCCAACGGCTCGAAGGATGTGGCCCTCGTGCCGCCCGTCATCGAGCCAGTGCTGCCAGGGCTGCGCCAGCGCTACAACGGCATCGGCGACGATGAACTGCTGCTGCGCTACATGTATGGAGACGAGAAGATCAACGGCCTCGGGCCGACGGCGACGGACGACAGCTTCAGCCTCCGGCACCCGGTGGTCGATCTCGTGGCCGGCCTCGCCCGGCGCGAGCGCAAGGCCCAGGTGCAGCTGTCCGGCAACGGGTTCTCGCTGAGCGCCAATTGAAAGCCTGGACGACGATCGAGGTCACCGATGTGCATCCGCACATCGCTGTGCTGACGATGAAGCGGCCCGACCAGCGGAACGCGATCAACGCGACGATGGCGGATGAGCTGGAGGACTGCCTGACCAGCCTGCAAGACAGGCCGGATCTCAGCGTGCTCATCGTCACTGGCGCGGGCTCGACCTTCGGGGCCTCGGACAGCGCCATCTTTTCCCCGCCTGAGGTGAGGATGTGAGCGCGGCCAAGCAACTCATTCTCCAGAGCAGCGATCTGGACCTGCCGTCGGCCATGGCGCTGTCGTGCGCACTGCGCAATCCGATGGATGGCACCGCCGCCGCCGCGGAAGGAATCCAGGCGTGGGCCGGCGAGCGGAAGCCGGAATTCTCATGACGGCAGCCACACGAACGCGAGGCCCGTTGGTCATCGAGATGATGAATCTCGGCACGGACGACGACCCCAGGATGGTGCGCGTCGGCCATCAAGCCGGCGACGGCCAGGGCGTGCCCCTGCTGCTGTTCAACGGCATCGGCGGCAACATCGAGCTGCTGGCGCCGCTGGCGGAGAAGATGCCCGAGCGCGAGATCGTCGTCTTCGACATCCCGGGTGTCGGCCAGTCGGAACTGCCGCGCTGGCCCTACCGCCTTGGCGGTATCGCGCGGCTGGCCGCACGCATCCTGGACCGCTTCGGCATCGACGAGGTCGACGTTCTGGGCGTTTCCTGGGGCGGCGCGGCAGCGCAGGCGTTTGCCTGCACCTGCAGCCAGCGCTGCCGCCGGCTCATCCTCTGCGCGACGGCACCGGGCGTGGTGATGATCCCCTCCAGCCCGAGCGTTCTGTGGAAGATGGCGACGCCCAAGCGCTACATGAACGCCGAGTACGCGCGCACCATCGGCGGCGACATCTACGGCGGCGATTTCCGAAGGAACCCGGCACTCGCGACCGAAATGTTCCGCCACGTCAAATACAAGTCGCGACTGGGCTACTACCTGCAGTTGCTGGCCGCTACGGGCTGGACCAGCATCCACTGGCTGCCGGCGCTGCGCCAGCCCACGCTGCTGATGGCGGGCGCCGACGACCCGCTGGTGCCGCTCGCCAATGCGCGCCTGATGCACCGGCTGATCCGCAAATCGGAACTCAAGGTCTTCGATTGCGGGCACATGTTCCTGATGACCCGAGCCGACGAGTCGGTCGCGGCCATCCGCGAATTCCTGGACAAGCCCTGATCCCATCGGGGGCGCCAAGGCCCCTTCCTTCCTGAATCCTGCATTCCATGAACACCCCTGACATCACCTTTCAAACGCTCGCCGGCCTTGCGGGCCAACGCATCGGCTCCTCATCGTGGATCACCCTCGACCAGGCTCGCATCGACGAATTCGCCCACTGCACGAACGACGCGCAATGGATCCACGTGGACGTGGAGCGCGCCGCGAAGGACAGCCCCTTCGGCGGCACCGTCGCCCACGGATTCCTGACCCTGTCGCTGCTGGCGCCGACAGTCTTCGACGTGCTGATCTCGCGCATGCATCTCAAGCAGGCGGTGAACTGCGGCCTGGACAGAATCCGCTTCCTGGCGCCGGTGCGCGCGGGCAAGCGAGTTCGCAACCACATCAGCGTGGTCTCGCTGGAGGACAAGGGCAACGGCCGCCACCTGCTCACCACGGAGAACACCGTGGAGATCGAGGGCGAGGACAAGCCAGCCCTGGTAGCGAATGCCACGGCGATGCTGATCGCCTGACCCCGGACCTTCGAGAGACGAGGAGACAAACATGACGACGAAATCATCGGCCGCCGAGACGGTCACCCTGAACAAGACCGCTTCGGCGTCGAAGCGCAGGCGCTCCGCCGCCGATCCCATGACGGTGGTCAACGAACTCACCGAGTTGATCGAGCGGGCGAGCGAGAACACCCTGGCACCGAACCCGCTCATCGGGCTGCGGCCTGCCGACTTCGCGAAAGCCACGCAATCGTTGCTCAAGCTGGCAACGGTGTCTCCGGGCGCCACGGTCGGGTCGCTCGCCCGGTATGCCAAGTCGCTGGGCCAGATCGTGCAGGGGCGCTCCGAGCTGGCGCCGGACCCGAAAGACCGGCGCTTTGCCGATCCGGCGTGGCAGGGCAACTTTCTCTACAAGCGTCTGATGCAGAACTACCTGCTCACGCACAACGAATTCAACAGCCTGATCGCGGACTCCAGGCTGGGAGACCGTGAGAAGGGCCAGGCGCAATTCCTCACAGCGCTGGTGACCGATGCGCTGGCGCCGAGCAACTGGCTGGCTGGCAACCCCGCCGCGGTGCGCAAGATCGTCGACACCGGCGGCGGCAGCGTGGTGAGCGGCCTCAAGAACCTCGTCCACGACATGCGGCACAACCACATGATGCCGATGCAGGTGGACAGCACGCCGTTCAAGATTGGCGAGAACATGGCGACCTCGCCCGGCCAGGTCGTCTATCGCTGCGAAACCTTCGAGCTGATCCAGTACACGCCCACCACGCCGAAGGTGTACCAACGCCCGCTGGTCATGGTGCCGCCGCAGGTCAACAAGTTCTACGCCGTCGATCTCGCGCCGGAAAAGAGCCTCGTGAAATGGGCGGTGGACAGCGGCGTGCAGATGTTCATGGTGAGCTGGCGCAATCCCACGGCCGAGCACCGCGACTGGGGCGTCGAGCACTACGCGATGGCGGTGGACCAGGCGGTCGATGTCGCGCGCAGGATCACCCGCAGCCCCGACGTGAACATGTGGGGCTCCTGCTCGGGCGGCATGACGCTGGCGGCGTACCTCGGGTGGCTCGCGGCCATTGGCGACCGCAAGGTGGCGAACGTCTCATGGGCCGTGTGCGTGCTCGACGGCGCCCGCGCGATGACCGACACCACATTGGGCCTCTTCAATGCACCCGCAGCCGTGCGCGCGGCGCGCGCCCGCTCGCGCAGCAAGGGGGTGGTGGAAGGTTCCGAGATGGCGAGCATGTTCGCCTGGCTGCGGCCCAACGACCTGATCTGGAACTACTGGGTCAACAACTACCTGCTGGGCAACAAGCCGCCGGCCTTCGACATCCTGGCCTGGAACGCGGACACCACACGGCTGCCGGCGCGCTTCCATTCCGACCTGCTGGACATCATGGAAAAGAACCCGTACGTCCACCCGGGCGCCATGACCATCCGGGGCGTGCCGATCGATCTGTCGAAGGTGGACATCGGCGCCTACGTGATCGGCGGCATCACCGACCACATCACGCCATGGAAGAGCTGCTATGGCACGGCGCGATTGTTCGGCGAGGATTCGACCTTCGTGCTCGCCAACGCCGGCCACCTGCAAAGTCTGATCAACCCGCCGGGGGCGCCCAAGGCCTTCTTTTCGACCGCGCCAAGCCGCCACGCCGACCCGGATGAATGGGCGCGAACCGCGGTGCGTCAGGAAGGCAGTTGGTGGCCGCACTGGCGCGCGTGGATGCAGAAGCGCTCGGGAACCCAGGTGGCCGCACCCGCCAAATCCGGCTCGCGTTTCCATCGCCCGCTTTGCTCCGCACCCGGGGAATACGTGCTGGAGACGTAACGCGAAGAAAAGTGCCCGCACTGACTGAAGAGGAAACACTTTTTCATTGGACGTCCGGGGCGCCGGCGCGGATCATTGGGTGGCATGCAATGGCATGGCAATGCATCCGCTTGGCGTGCCTGCGCTGATCGTGGAGGCAAGGAAATGAGCGAAGCAATCTACTGTTTCGACACGGCTACGGTGCGGTTCGCGATCTACCCTGAAGGCCCGGGCGGCGAGCGAGTCGTCGCCGAGATCGCGGAAGATCCGCTGCGCGACCTGTTCGGTGCTGACGGCGGCGGCGACACCCTGGTGGAGGCCTACAAGGCGAACGCCGCGATCATCGACACCTGCGCTCTGGAGCGCCATCACGAGGCGCCGCATCACCCCGTGCTGCTGGAAACGCGGGATTTCGAGGCGATGGAGCACATGGCCGGCGCCTGAGCCGCGATCAGGCCATCCATTGCACGTCGAAGACGTGTTGGCCCCACGGCGGCATGTCCAGGAACAGGCCACGGGCCAACAAATCATCACCAGCCCGGTCGTAGACCGCCGGGCCGAGCAGATCCCGTAGCCGCAAGCTGCGCCCCGCCATCTGCGAGAAGGGCAAGTGCACGTAGCATTGGGACTGCTGCGGTGAACAGTTCACGGCCACGAGCAACCGTTGCTGCGCGGCGTCTTCCCAACGGAAAGCGATGAAGTTGTCCGCCGTGGGGTTGTCGACCCATGCCGGCGCGCAGCCCAGCAGGGACCAACTGCCGTTGCGCACGATCGGCAGGCGCAGCACGGCGAGCAGCCGCTCGTAGAACTGCTGGAGCGCGGCGTCCACGGCTTCATCCGGCGCGCGGATCAGGTGCGGCGAGATCCGGATTCGCCGCCCCTCGAACTGCCCCTGGTGGAAGAAGCGCAGCCCGGGCGAAAGGAAAGTCAGCACCGCGGCGGCGGCGTGGATGTCGGGCGTGAAGGTGGATGCCGCGCGCGGCTCGTCGTGGTTCTCCAGAAAGCGCGCCAGCCTGTCCTGATAGGCCATGTCGGCGCACAAATGTTCGCGCACGGGGCGCGCGCGCTGCTCGTGCAGGCGGTCGTACAGGCGCTTGTCGTAGGTGTAGTCAAAGCCCTGCTGCTGCAGGGTCCATTCCATGTCCCAGTAGACCTCGGCCATGAGCAGGAACGCGGGATGCGTGCGCCGCACCGTGCCGATCGCATTCGGCCAGAACGGTTCAGCCCGGATGCCCCAGGTGCGCTCGAACACTTCGGGCAGCACGAGCATGGCCATGTCGCAACGCACGCCGTCGCACTGGCCGGCGATGCGTACCAGCTCGCCGATCATCGCGGCCTGCAACGCAGGGTTGCCGTAGTCGAGTTGCAGCGTGTCGGGCCAGCCGTCGAAATACGGGTCACGGCCGTAGGCGATCAGCAGCGATCCGTTCTTCGTCTTCACGCGGCCGTAGTTCTGGGGCGAACGCGCCAGATCGGCTTCCGTGCCGTGCACGAAATAGTCAGGGTGCGCGTCCGTCCACGGATGGTCGGGCGCCATGTGGTTCGGCACGAAGTCGAGCATCAGGCACAGCCCTCGTTCGCGCATGCGCGCGCGCAATCGCGCCAATGCCGCATCGCCACCCAGGTCGTCGTGCACGCGGTAGCCGGTGATCGCGAAGCCCGAGCCCGCGATGTCCTCTTCCTGCAAGTCGGGCAGCGTGTGCTCGAATTCGCGCCGCCACGACGGATTGCTGCGCGAGATGCGTTGCGCGGCCTCCCCCGTCTGCCAGACGCTCAGCAGCCAGATCCAGTCGAAACCCATCTCCGCCAGTCGATCCAGTTCGGCGTCGGCGATGTCGTCCAGCGTCGCCCGACGCCCGAGCGAACGCGACAACGCGATCAGCCAGACCCGCGTGTTGATCTGGTAGAGCACCGGATAGCGTGACTCGGGCACGGCGATCACCGCCGGGTCTCGAATCCGGGACCTTGCCTGCCATGCAACGCCCGCGCTGCCGCGGCCTCTGCGCCCGGCATCAGCAGCAGGTCCCGGGTCAGCACGGCGTTGAGCTGAATGACACGGGCCACGCAGCCGGTCCAGCCGGTCTGGTGGCTGGCGCCGATACCGGCCCCGGTATCGCCGTGGAAGTACTCGAAGAACTGCAACAGGTCGCGCCAGTGAGGGTCGTCGCGGAACTTCGACGCCATGCCGTACGCCGGTCGGCCGCCGCCGCTGTCTCGCAGGAAGATCCGGCTCAAGCGCTCGCCGAGTTCCCTCGCTACTTCGAGCAGGGTCATCACTTGTCCCGAGCCAGTGGGGCACTCGACCTTGAAGTCCTCGCCGAAGTAGGCGTACAGGCGCAGCAGCGAGGTGTACAGCAGGAAGTTGATCGGCATCCAGACCGGCCCGCGCCAGTTGGAATTGCCGCCGAACATGCCCGAGTCGGAATCGCCCGGCACGTACGCCACGCGGTACGACTGCCCTGCGTGCTCGAAGACGTAAGGGTGCTCCAGATGGATGCGCGACAGCGCGCGAATGCCATGCGGGCCAAAGAACTCGTTCTCGTCGAGCATGCGCGCGAGGATGCGTCGCAGCTTCTGCTCGTCGACGATGGCCAGCATGCGGCGGTTGGCCACGCCAGGCTCCTGCGGCAGATGCATGCTGGCCGCGAGTTCGGGGTGGCGCGCCAGGAACAGCCGCGCGCGTTCGCCGAACTTCGGCAGCTTCTGGAGGATGTCCTCTTCGAACACGGCCACCGCGGCCAGCGGCAGCAGGCCGACGATGGAGCGCACCTTCAGGCGCGTGGCGTTGCCGTCAGGGAGACGCAGCACGTCGTAGAAAAATCCATCCTCCTCGTCCCACATCTCGTCGTGCCGGTCACCGACGCGGTCCATCGCCCCGGCGATGAACAGCGTGTGCTGGAAGAACTTCTCGACGAATTCCTCGTACAGCGGCTCCTCCAGCGCCAGTTCGACGGCGATGCGCAGCATCTGCTGGCTGAAGAACACCATCCAGGCCGTCCCGTCGGCCTGGTCCAGGTAGCCGCCCGTGGGCAGCGGCGACGAGCGGTCGAACACGCCGATGTTGTCGAGCCCGAGGAACCCGCCCTCGAAGACATTGGCGCCGGTGCGGTCCTTGCGGTTGACCCACCAGGTGAAGTTGACCAGCAGCTTGGAGAAGGCGTACTTGAGAAACTCGATGTCCCCCTGCCCTCCCCGGCGCTCCTTGTCGACGAGGTAGAGCTGCATCGTCGCCCAGGCGTGCACGGGCGGATTGACGTCGCCGAAGTTCCATTCGTAGGCGGGAAGCTGGCCGTTCGGATGCAGGTAGTCGTTGCGCAGCATCAGGTCGAGCTGCTGCTTGGCGAAGTCGGGGTCGACCATGCCCAGCGGGATCATGTGAAAGGCCAGGTCCCACGCGGCGTACCAGGGGTACTCCCACTTGTCGGGCATCGAGATGATGTCGTCGTTGAACATGTGCCCCCACTCGCTGTTGCGCACCCGGCGGCGCTCCGACAGCGGCAGTTGGGTGCCTGCGCCATGCTCGTCGAGCCAGAGGTCGAGGTCGTAGTAGAAGTACTGCTTGGTCCACAGCATGCCGGCCAGCGCCTGGCGCATGACGTTCGCGCGGTCGGGGTCATCGCGGATGGCGGGCGGCGTCACCGAGGCGTAGAACGCGTCGGCCTCCTGGAGCCGGGCCGCGAAGACGGCATCGAAGTCCACGAAGGGGCTGACCGGGACGCCGCCCTCGCTCGCCTTCAGGCGCAGCCTGACCACCTGGGACTGCCCGGCAGAGACGTCGAGCTGGTAGTGCGCGGCCACCTTGGTGCCTTGCTGCGCCGGGTTGATCGCCTCGCTGTCGCCGTGCACGATGAAGTTGTGAATGCCGTCCTTCACGAAGGCGGAGGCGTTGGTCCCGCCGAACAGCCGGGCGTTGTTGGTTTCGTTCTCGGTGAAGAGCAGCGGCACGTCGGCGTCGCAATGCAGGTCGTAGCTGCCCAGCGATTCCAGGAACAGCGGATCGGTATGGCGGGCGCGGACCGAAGCCCCTGTGGAACCCACGCGCTCCAGGATCGGCTTGGACCCTCCACCCGGCTGCGACCAGGTGTTGCGGAACCACAGCGTCGGCAGCAGATGCAGCGACGCCGCTTCCGGGCCGCGGTTGAAGACCGTGATCCGCACCAGCATGTCGTCCGGCGCGGCTTTCGCGTATTCGACGAAGACGTCGAAATAGCGGTTGTCGTCGAACACGCCGGTGTCCAGCAACTCGTACTCCGCATCGTGCTTGCCGCGGCTGCGATTGGCGGAGACGATGTCGCCGTAGGGATAGGCCGCCTGTGGATACTTGTACAGGTACTTCATGTACGAGTGCGTGGGCGTCGAGTCGAGGTAGAAGTAGTACTCCTTGACGTCCTCGCCGTGGTTGCCCTCGCTGTTGGCCAGTCCGAAGGCGCGCTCCTTCAGGATCGGGTCGCGTCCGTTCCACAGCGCCAGCGCGAAGCACAGCACCTGGTGGTCGTCGCTGATGCCACCCAGGCCGTCCTCACCCCAGCGGTAGGCGCGCGAGCGGGCCTGATCGTGGGAGAAGTAGTTCCAGGCGTCGCCGTTCTCGCTGTAGTCCTCGCGCACCGTTCCCCATTGCCGCTCGCTGAGGTACGGGCCCCACTTCTTCCAGGCCGCCCCGTTCGCCTGCGCTTCGTCGAGGCGTTGCTTCTCTGCTGCGTCGATGCTCATGAGATGGTCTCCTCGAGCCCCGTGCCGGCGGGGGGATTCGACGCATCTTCGTCACTTGATCCAGGCTCCGCAAGGGAGCCGGTTGCTCTTTTCGCGGCGTCAGTCCGGACGGCTCATCCTGCAGCTGGTGGGCATTTCTGCGCGGCTGGCCGGGATCGTCTTCACGACGCGGAAGCCGTAGCCGGAGCCTTCGACGTCGAACTTCACGCCGGGCGTGCCCTGCTTGTCCATGACGCCGACGACGAGGCTCTGCTGGAACTGATGGTCAGCAGCGCGCATGTGGCCGCTCTGACCCGACAGCGTGACGTTGGCCTTCTCGAGCGCGCGCGCCACGGCCACGGTATCAACGCTCCCCGCGCGCTCGATCGCCTGCGCCAGCGCCTCGATCATCAGTTGCATGCGCATGTGGACGTAGTCGTCGGCGGCTTTCGGAAAGCGCTCGCGGAAAGACCGGTAGAAGGCCTCGGACTGCGGCGTCTGCACGTTCGGCAGCCAGTCGGCCACCGCGATCACGCGCCCGATGCCGGCGTCGCCGATGGCCGCCGGCGCACCGAGGGCGTTGCCGTAGAAGGTGTAGAAGGTGCCGTTGAAACCGGCTTCTCGCGCCGCCTTCACGAGCAAGGTGAGATCGTTGCCCCAGTTGCCGGTGATGACCGCCTGCGCGCCACTCGCAAGGATCTTGCTCGCATAGGGCGCGAAATCCTTGACCCGCCCCATCGGGTGCAACTCGTCGCCCACGATCTTCACGTCCGGGCGCAGCACGCCGAGCTGCCGTCTGGACTCACGCAACACCGCCTGTCCGAAGCTGTAGTCCTGGCCGAACAGGTAGACGCGTTGGAGCGCCTTGTCGTCCTTCAGGACATCCATCAGCGCGGTGACGCGCATGTCGGCGTGCGCATCGAAGCGGAAGTGCCAGAAGCTGCAGCGCTCGTTGGTGAGCGCCGGATCGACCGCCGAGTAGTTGAGGAAGAGCACCCGCCGGGCCGGATCGCGCTCGTTGTTCTTCTCGATCGCATCGATCAGCGCGGCCGCCGTGGCCGACGAGTTGCCCTGCAGCACGATGCGCGCGCCGTCGTCCATCGCCGCGCGCAAGGCGGACAGCGCTTCCTCGTTCTGCCCCTTGCTGTCGTAGCGGTCCAGCTGCAGAAAGCGAGCGCCGCCCGGCAGCTTGACCCCACCGCGCGCATTGACGCGCTCCACCGCCCACAGCAGATTGCGGAACACCGCCTCGCCGGTGTTGGCGAAGGGGCCGCTCATGCTCTCGATGAGCGCCAGGCGAATCGGGCCCGCAGGCTGTGCGAAGCCCGGAGCGGCCATCGCGGCGCCGATGGCCGCGATGGCGAATTTCAACGCCTTGCGGCGCACCGTGTCCATGATTTACTCAGGCTTGAAATCGATCGACTTCAGCATGGCGCCGATGCGCTCGTAGTCCGAGCGCAGCGACTTCGTCAGCTCATCCGGAGTCCGCGGCTGGCCCGCGTCGAGGCCGAACTCCCTCAGGCGTTCGCGCGTCGCGGGTTGCGCCATCACCTTCAGCGCCGCGTCGCGCAGCCCGGCCTGCGCCGCGGCCGGAACGTCCGGCGTGACGAACAGGCCCACCCAGGCGAGAGCCTCGAGTTGCGGATAGCCGAGCTCGGTGAATGTCGGCACGTTGGGCAGGTTCGGCGAACGCTGAGGCAGGCTCACGGCGTAGGGAACGATCTTGTTGCCCTTGATCAGCGGAATCGCGTTCGGGATCCCGGCGAACATCAGCGGCACGTGCCCGCCCACCACGTCGACCAGTGCCGGGGGCGAGCCCTTGTAGCCGACGTGCGACATGTCGATCCCGGCTGCCTTGTTGAGCTGCAGTCCCATTACATGCGAGACAGTGCCGGCACTATAGGACGCGTAACTCACCTTACCCGGGTTGGCCTTCACGTAGGCAATGAGTTCGGCGAGATTCTTCGCCGGGACGGACGGATTGCCCACCAACACGAGCCCGCCGCGCGCCAATTCGGCCAACGGCTTGACCTCCTTGGCCATGTCGAAGCGCAGCTTCACGATGTGGGGAATCTCGCTGACTATCGCGTCGAGCGAAACGAGCATCGTGTTGCCGTCGTGCGGCGACTGGATCAGGTCGTTCACTGCCACCGCCCCGCCGCCGCCGGGTTTGGTCTCGACGATGACCGGCTTGCCCATCTCCTTCTGCAAGCCTTCGGCCAGGAGGCGCGAGACGACCTCCAACGAGCCGCCGGGCGGCCCGGCCACGATGATGCGCACCGCCTTGTCGGAAGGGGCTTGCGGAAAAGCCGAAGGGGCGGCCAGCAACGCAAGCGCGGCGGCCAGGGTGGCGCCAAGGCGGCGGCGGTGAAGAATGGAAGTCATGTGTGTCTCCTGTTGGAATTCAATCGTTGGGGGAATGTTGGGGAACCGATCCGGGATCGGGCAGCGCGTCGAAGAACTCGACCCGGCCGGTCTCCAGCGAGTACTCGGCGCCGACGACGTGCAACTGGCCTTTCTCGATCAGCCGCTCGAGAATCTTCGAACCGTGGCGCAATTGCTCGACCGACTGGCGAACGTTCGCCTGAACGCTTTTCCGGATCAGCGTCTCCCGGTCGTAGCCCAGTTCCGGCGCCAGCAGGTCGGCCACCGCGGGCCGGATTCGATCGGCAATGAATCGCAAGTGCGGCGAGCGGGCCTCGGTCGGCCGGCGCAACTGCTCCAGCGTCCCGAGGATGGCGCCGCAGTGCGAGTGCCCCATCACCACGACCAGGGGCGTTCCGAATTCCGCCGCGGCGAACTCGATGCTGCCCAGTTGCGAAGGTGCGGCGATGTTGCCGGCGACGCGGATGACGAACAGGTCGCCGAGATCCTGGTCGAACACGATCTCGACGGGCACGCGCGAATCCGAACACCCGAGGATGATCGCGAAGGGTCTCTGCTCGAAGTTGGTCTTGGCGCGCCGCATGCGGTGCAGGAAGCGCTCGCCGGTGTGAACCTCGGAGGCAAAACGCTCGTTGCCTTCGCGAAGGCGCTGCAGTGCTTCACGGGCGGTGGTCATGGGCTCTGTCTGCCTTTCCAGTTTGACGAAATCTTGCACTTGGGGCCTCAACGTGTGAAGAAGATGAATGCGATCACGAGGACCGCGAGGAACACCGTCTCGCTCACCATCAGCACGATCGGCTTCAGGCCCACGGTGGCGAAATCCCTCAGGTGCGACTTCATGCCGATCGCGGCCATCGAGATGACCAGCAGCCAGGTGGAGAGCATCTGCAGCGCTTGCTGCAGTGCGGCAGGAATGAGCCCGGCGCTGTTGACGGCAACGAGCAGCGCGAAAGCCACCACGAACCACGGCAGCAACGGCGGCTTCGGCCCGCCCGACGGGCCGGCGACATGGGCCTTGCGGTAGGACAGCGTGATGACCAGGATCACGGGCAGCAACATCGCGACCCTCAGCAGCTTGACGATGGTCGCGACGTCGCCGGTTTCCTTCGACATGCCGTAGCCCGCGCCGACCACCTGCGCCACGTCGTGGATCGTGCCGCCCAGGAAGACGCCGGCATGCTGCCCGCCGAAGCCGAGCGCGGTGACCAGCATCGGGTAGAGCACCATGGCGGCGGTCGAGAGCGTGCTGACGCCGATGACCGTGAAGATGGTGGCGCGCTCCTTCACGTTGTCATCGGCCTGCGCCGGCATCACGGCGGCAATCGCCATTGCTGCCGAGGCTCCGCAGATGCCCACGGCCCCGCCCGTCAGCACGCCGAAGCGGTTGCGGTAGCCGAGCATCTTCGCCAGCACGATGCCGAAGCCGATGGTCAGCGCTACCGACAGCACGACCATGGCGATCGGCATGGCACCCAGCGCCGAGATCTGCGCCAGCGTGATGCGCACGCCCAGCAGTGCGACGCCGATGCGCAGCAGCGTGCTCGCGGAAAACCGGATGCCCGGAACGCACCGGCCTTCGATCGAGAGGAAGTTCAGCGCCATGCCGAGCAACAAGGCAAAGAGCATGGCGGATACGTGGTAGTGCTCGGCCAGCGAGATCGCCGCGACGGCCACCACCACCGACATGAGGACGCCGTGGAAGTTGGTGCGTGCGGGCTGTCGCCAGCCGGTGAGCGTGAGGGAAAGGTTCATGGGGTGGAACTCGCGGTTGGAATGGCGGCGGGAATGTCGGCCAAAGGTCGTGAATCGGCGCTCAAGCCGCTTCCCGCGCCGCCCTGGCGCGCTGGCGTGCCACGTCAGACTCGTAGCTGCGAGAGACGAGGACAAAGAAGACTGCAGCCGCGAGCGCCAGCAACGGTGCCAGCGTCAGCGCGCGTTGGAGGCCCAGCACGTCCGACAGCACGCCGACGATCAGCGGCCCGGGCGCCAGGCCGATCAGATTGTTGGTCAGCGTCATCGTGGCGGCGACCGTCGCGCGCACGCCGGGGTGGGTGACATCGCAGGCAATGGCCGCGGAACAGCCGCCCTGCGCCGCGGCGAACAAGGCGCCGAGGAAGATCAGGCCCAGCCCCAGCGGGCCTGGCGGCAGCGAGAAGGCGACGATCAGAATCAGCGCCGTCAGCGCCGAATAGCCGGCAGGCACCAGCGCACGGCGCCGGGGATGGCTGGCGCTCAGCCGGTCGGCCAGACCGCCGCCGAAGATCATCCCGACGCCCGACGCGAGGACTGCGACGCCCGCCATCAGCGCGGCCTTCTTCACGTCCATGCCGTAGAAGCGGACGAAGTAGGTCGGGAGCCATGCAATAAGCATCCCGGGCATCGCCATCTGCAGTCCGCTCGCGAGGTAGGCGAAATTTCCCGAGCGCGATGCGAACACTTCGCGCGCGATCCGGCCAAGGCCCATTCCCTTCGACGTGGCGCTGGCGTCCTTGGGCAAGGGGGCGGTCTTGTAGTCGCGCACGACGAAGGGATAGATCAGCGCCAGCACCAAGCCCGGCGCGCCAACGGCGAAGAAGGCCATGCGCCAGCCGGACTCGGCGGCTATGGCTCCGCCGAGGACGACACCGAGCACTGAGCCGAACAGGCTCGCCGACAGGAATGCACCCAGCACCGCCGCACGCTGCTTTGCGGGAAACACATGCGCGAGCAACGCGGCCCCCGCGGCGCCGTAGGCCGCCTCACCGAGCCCTACGAAGGCGCGGGCCGTCAGCAGTTGTGCGTGGCTCTGAGCGAGACCGCAGACGATGGTCGCCAGGCACCACACGACGGCCATGAGGGTGATGCTCCTGACTCGCCCCCAGCGATCCGCAATCAGCGAGATCGGCACGGTCAGCACACCGACGGTGAGCGAAACCACGCTCACGAGCATGCCGAGTTGCGAGTCCGACAGGCCCCACTCCGCCTTGAGGGCCGGCATGACGGCGCCGATGACCTGGCGCGACAGGTAGTCGGACAGCATCAGTCCGAAGGTGAGCGCGAAGACGGCCCACACGTAGACGCGCGACAGGCGCCGGGGTTCGTTGGGGGCGATGCGGGTGTCGGCGGCCGACAGTGCGGGATTCATTTGGGCTTGTCTCTTGGTTATGTAGGTTCTTGCTCAGAGATAGGTCGGCCACGAGCGCATCTCGTGCTCGCCGATGCCGCCGTTGCGGTCGCGCCGGTGCGTGGCCAGCCCGTCGATGAGCCAGGCGCGGGTCTGCTGCGGCGCGATCACCGACTGCACGCCGAAGGCGCCGGCCAGCGCGTAGGCCGAGGTGTCGCGTGCCAGTTCGACCTTCAGTTGGTCGAAGCGCTCGGGGTCGTCCTCGCGCTTGATGCCGTAGAGCACGCTGACGCCGATCTGCGGATCCATGAAGCTGGCGTCGGCGCTGGTCCAGGCGGCCACCGCGTCGCTGTTGCGGCCGCCGCCCATGTTGATGTAGGCCTGGCCGTAGCTCTTGCGCAAGATCACCGACAGCTTGGGCACATTGCAGAGCTGCACGGCATGGATCATGTTCATGATGTGCGCCGGAGCGGCCTTGCGCTCGCCCTCGATGCCGACCAGGAAGCCCGGCGTATCGACCAGGAAGAGGACCGGGATGTTGAAGGAATCGCACATCACCAGGAATGCCGTGACCTTGCGGCAGGCTTCCGGGTCCATCGCGCCGCCCTTGAACATCGGGTTCGAGGCGACGATGCCCACGCTCTCGCCATCGAGCCGTGCCAGGCCGGTGACGGCGGCGCGGCCGAAACGGTCCTTCAGGTTGAAGAAGCTGCCTTCGTCGACGATGCCGGCAATCACCTTGCGCATGTCGTAGGTCTTGCTGCGCGCGGAGGGCACGAGCTCGACGAGCTTGTCGGCATCGGGCGCGATCGCCTCGGCCGCCGAAAGGCGGGGTGGACGGGCACCCGCGTGCGACGGCAGGTAGCTGAGGAAGCGGCGGATTTCCGCCAATGCTTCCGCGTCGCTGCTGACGACCCTGTCCACCAGGCCGGTCTGCTCGGCGTGCAGCCTCCATCCACCCAGCTCTTCGGGATCCACGGTTTCGCCGATCGCGAGCGAGGTGACTCTCGCGCTCGACACCGCGAGGAACGCCCCCTTGCGCATCACCACGAAATCGGACAGGCAGGTGTACCAGGTCGATGAGCCGAGGCAGGGGCCGAGCACGGCGCTGACCCATGGTGTCTCTCGGCGGCGGCAGTACTGCTGTGGGTCCTGGCCGGCCGCAGCCATCGCCTCGGCGCCCAGGCTGTCGGGCACCCGGGAACCGCTGGATTCGCCGAGGAAGATCAACGGCATGCCGCTGCGATTGGCCGTGTCCTTGAGGCGTGCGATCTTGCGCATGTTCACGGCCGACGACGACGCGCCCTTGACGGTCATGTCGTTCGACACGACGGCCACGCGTCGCCCTTCGATACGGCCGGTGCCGGTGATCTTGGCGTCGGCGGGCGAGCTTTCGCGGTCGGCAGGCAACACTGAGACAGCCAGCATGCCGGTTTCGCTGAAAGACCCGGCGTCCAGCAGTTGATCGATGCGCTCGCGTGCGTTGAGGTGACCGCTGGCGCGCCGCTGCGCAAGCTTGTCCGCGCCTCCCATGGCGAGCGCGGTGCGGATCCGGCCGTCCAGTTCAGCCCGCTGTTCTCCGTGGCTGGAAGCGCCGGGAGCGGCGGCATTGACGGCCGCGTCGGCCGGTGCGAATGTGAGGCTCATGCGGATACCCCCTTGTCAGCGCTTTGGTTCCTCATGGCGCTCATTCCTCTTCGAAGACTGCGATTTCCTGGCCTTCGCGCACAGGGGCGCCCTCGGCGATGAGGATCTCGACCACGCGGCCAGCCTCGGGGGCCACCACGGGGATTTCCATCTTCATGGACTCGAGAACCATCAGGGTGTCGTCCGCCAGGAGGACGTCGCCTGGCTGCACCAGGATCTTCCATACGGTGCCGGTGATCTCGGAGCGAATCTTTGTCTGCGTGGTCATGTGCGGGTGCCTCGTGTTGTGGCGGCGGAGCGCCGATGAACGAACTTTACTCGACATTCAGATTGTTGACAAGCTGAATGTGCCCATGCTTTAATCGAGCATTGCAGCAAAGTGCTGCGCCAACGAGGCGGCACACCCGTCCGAACGGAGACAAACCCCATGGCCCTGACCGCAGGCGAAACAGAGGAAAAGCCGATGAACCCGACCCCGGCGCGCCCCGTGCCGATCCCCACCGCCGAGACCGCGCAGTACTGGGACGCGGCGCTTGAAGGCACGCTCAAGATCCAGTACTGCCCGACCTGCGCGCGCCACCAGTTCTATCCACGTCGCTTCTGCACGGAATGCCTGTCGGAGAAGATTGAATGGGTGCCGGCCAGCGGCTCCGGCCACGTCTACACCTACACCGTGTGCCACGTCGCCGGGCACCCCGCGTTCGAAACGCGTACGCCCTATGCGATCGGGATGATCGAACTCGACGAGGGTGTACGCATGCTGGCCGGCATCGTCGCTTCGGACCTGGACCACCTAGCCGTCGGCGCCCCGGTGCAGGTGTGCTTCGAGCGCATCAGCAGCGAGATCGCCCTGCCGATGTTCCGGCTCACCGCCGGCGACCTGGCCGCCGCCGAAGGCACCGGCCGCCCCGACCATTTCTGAATACTGGAGACAACATGATCATTGATTCCTTCGACGCCGGCGCAACGGCATTTCCGGACCGCGTCTTCGTGCAAGGCGGCGACGTGAAGATGAGCTACAGCGAGGCTGAAGGCGCATCGCACGCCGTCGCCACCGCATTGGTGCGCGACGTGCAGCCGGGCACCCATGTCGGCGTGCTGTCGCCCAACCACCCGATGGTGCTGCCGGCAATGCTGGGCGTGATGCGCAGCGGCGCGGTGTTCGTGCCGCTCAACGCACGCGATCCGATCGAGGACATCATCTGGTTCGCCAGCTTCTGCGAGATCGCGGTGCTGATCTGCCACCCGCAGTACGCGCCGCACCTCGAACGCATGAAGAACGAGATCCCGACGCTCAAGCGCGTCATCGGCCTGACGGAACCGCTGGAGCAAGACGGCGATGACATTGCGCAGTGGGTGAAGAACTTCGCCGGCCGGCGCGTGACGGTGCGACGCGAACCCGATGACATCGCGCTCATCAAGTCCTCCGGGGGCACGACGGGCCGGCCGAAGGCGATCATGCAGAGCCACCGGTCGCTCGAGACCGCCTACCGGATCACCAACCAGTTCACGCCGCCTCGCAAGGATCCGGTGCATCTGGTCGTCGCGCCGCTCACGCATGCGGCCGGTGCGACGATGGTCGCGCTGGCACGTTTCGGCGCGCGCAACGTGATCGCCCCGTCGGCCGACCCGGGCGTGATCCTGGAAGCGATCGAGCGCGAGCGGGTGACGCACATCTTCCTGCCGCCCACCATGATCTATCGCCTGCTCGCCCACGCCGACGTAGCCACGCGCGACTGTTCCTCGCTGGAGTACGTTCTGTACGGCGCCGCACCGATGTCGGTCGACAAGCTGCGCGAAGGCCTCGCCCGATGGGGCCAGGTGTTCATGCAGAGCTACGGCCAGTCGGAGGTGCCCGGCGTCATCACGTGCCTGTCGCGCAAGGACCATTTCGTGCACAACGACCCCGAACTCGACAAGCACCTCGCCTCCGCCGGCCGCCCTTCCGGCGCCTGCGAGGTGGCGCTGATGGACGACGAGGGCAACATCGTGCCGACCGGCGAACGCGGCGAGATCGTCGCGCGCGGCGATCTGGTCTCGCCCGGTTACTACAACAACCCGGAGGCGACGGCCGAGGCGCGCGCCTTCGGCTGGCACCACACGGGCGACATCGGCGTGTTCGACGAGAACGGCTTCCTGTATGTGGTGGACCGCAAGAAGGACATGGTCATCTCCGGCGGCTTCAACATCTATCCGAGCGAGATCGAGCAGGTGATCTGGGGCCACGCCTCCGTGCAGGACTGCGTCGTGGTCGGCGTGCCCGATGCCGACTGGGGCGAACGCCTGACCGCGGTGATCGAACTCAAGCAGGGCACCAGCGCAACGGCCGACGAGATCGTCGAGATGTGCAAGAAGCGCTTCGGCAGCCTGAAGACGCCCAAGCAGGTGGTGTTCTGGCCCACCCTGCCCCGCAGCCCGGTCGGGAAAGTGTTGAAAAAGGACGTTCGAGCCCAACTCGCCGCCGAATCGGCACGGGTCTAAGGACAGACATGGACCCCAAAGCTCTGAGTGGCCGCTACGCCATTGCCGGCGTCGGCGAAGCCGGCATGGGCAAGGCCCAGCCTGGAGACACTGCGCTGTCGCTGCAATGCGAGGCAGCGCGGCAGGCGATCCTGGACGCGGGACTGAAGCCCACCGACATCGACGGCGTGTTCGCCCACTGGGATGACCGTGCGGCCGGCCTGCTCGTGACGGAGTACATGGGCCTGAAGCCGAGCTACGTCGACAGCACCGTCGTCGGCGGCCAGTCGAACCTGACTCACGTCGCCCACGCGATGGCGGCGATGGAGGCCGGGCTGTGCAACGCCGCACTGATCACCTACGGCAGTACTCAGCGGCTGGACCGCAGCCGCTCCCGCGGAGGCCATGCGCAGGATGCGCGCATGCCGCCTGGGCAGTTCATTCAGCCCTACGGCATGCTGAGCCCGATCGGCTTCTATGCGATGCAGGCTCGCCTGCACATGCACCGCTACGGCACGCGCGCCGAGGACCTGGGCGAAGTGGCGTTGGCGGCTCGGCGCTGGGCGCAGCTCCATCCGAACGCCATTGCGCGCTCGCCGCTGTCGATGGAGGACTATCTGGCAGCTCCGATGATCGCGGACCCGCTGCGCAAGTTCGACATCTGCCAAGTGACGGACAGCGCCGGTGCGATCGTGCTCGTGCGGGCCGATCGCGCAAAGGAGTTGCCCCGCAAGCCGGTTCTGGTGCAGGGCTTTGCCGAGCGGTACATCCAGCACGCCACGCCTTTCGGCACGGACGACTGGATCGACAACGGCGTGCTCGCCGAGATGGGCCGCCTGGCCATGGCGCGCGCCGAAGTCAGCCATTCCGACATCGACCTCGTGCAGATCTACGACGCTTTCACCATCAACGTGCTGGTCGGACTCGAAGCCCTGGGTTTCTGCGAGCGCGGCGAGAGCGGCGCCTTCGTGCAAGGTGGACGCATCGCCCCGGGCGGCGCATTCCCGATGAACACCTCCGGCGGCGGCCTGTCCTTCAACCATGGCGGCATGTTCGGCATGCCGCTGATGATCGAGTCGGTGCGCCAGTTGCGCGGCGATTGCGGCGAGCGCCAGGTGCCGAATGCCCACAACTGCCTCCTCCAGGCAGGTGGCTTGGTGATGTCCGCCTATATGGTCATGATCCTGGGCATTTGATCGCCCCCAGCCTCGCCCACTTCGTGTGGCTCGGGCACCCCCTTCCGGGGGCAACCCCAGCGGACCGGCGAAGCCGGTTCCGCGGGGTTCCTGGATTCTGGCTGCGGCGGCTTTACGAGTCGCTGCTTGCGACGCCCTGCCGCACTTCGAGTTGCTTCATCGCCTCGCGCTTCGAATCCTCGATCAGCTTCTCGACGGCATCAGCGGCCACATCCACGTTGCCCGCCTTCAAGGCCTTCTGCATGGCCTTCCAGTTGCGGGCCGATTCCTTGCGCCGTGCCGGCGTGGCCAGGCCGAGTTGGGTATAGCGCAATGTCTGGCGCGACAGCGAAGCGAGGATCTCGGCGAGACGCTCGTTGGAACAAGACTCGCGCAAGACGCGGCTGAGCCGGAACGATGTCTGGAAGTATTCGGCGCCCCCACCATCGGTCTGCGCCAGCGCGTCGAGTGCGCGGACGTCCGCATCGATGATCGCCGCGACACGCGCCGCTTCCTCGACGGACAGCCTGGCGACCATCGCGGCCGACAGCTTGCGGCGGATCTCGAAGATGTCGGCGACCTCCTTGGTCGACAGTTGCGTGACGTGCGCGCCCCGGTTGGGCAGGATGCGAACGACCGAGTCCTTCTCCAGGATGCGCAACGCCTCACGCACCGGGCCGCGGCTGACCTCGAACTGTTCGGCGAGAGCCTCTTCGCGAATGCGCTCGCCCGGCTCGTACTCGCCGTCGGCGATGGCAGTGAAGATGCGTTCGGCGATCTGCTCCGGAAGCGTCATCAATTGCCGGAGCGGCTGCTTGGCGCGTGCGGGCTGCGTCTCTGAGGCAGCCATGGTCTTTGTCGTCATTAGGAATGCCCAGTTGCTGTGGTCGCGACTCTATTGTCAACAAACCAAATGTAATCATGCGATTAAACCACAAGGGCCGATGGGGGGCCAGGCAATGCATCGATAGATCGGCCCAAGTCGATTGTCAATGTCTCACGACATAAGAAACAGAGACTGAAGAGAGTTCCTGACAGCGTTCGTCCGTGAACACTGACCGCCGGTATCGGAGGCAAACCGTAGGCTCCGGCTTTGCCACGACCGCATCCATAGCTTGGGAGCAGTGGCGTCGTCGTCGTACCAGGGAGCGCTCAACATTGAGGGGCCCAGCATGAAGCCGAAGGAATTTCTCGGTCTTTGCCGGAAGGCGGCGATGGCTTGGATCGATGACTTCGCTCCGAGCATGGGCGCCGCGATCTCTTACTACACGATCTTCTCCATGGCGCCGCTACTGGTCATCGTCATCGCCATTGCGGGCGCGGTATTCGGCCGCGATGCCGCGCAGGGAGAGATCGTCGCGCAGATTGGGGGACTGGTGGGTCAGGACGGCGCCACGGCGGTCGAAGCATTGCTGCGTAGTGCGAGCGAGCCGGAGAGGGGCCTCGTCGCTGGTGCCATCAGTGTCGCCGTGCTCCTGGTCGGCGCCACGACGGTGTTCGCCGAATTGCAGAGTGCGTTGGATCGCATATGGCATGTACCGGAGCGGGAGAAGCCGTCCGGCGTGTGGGCCGTGCTGCGGGCGCGCCTTCTGTCGTTCGGGCTCATCCTCGGCCTGGCTTTTCTGCTGATCGTTTCGCTGACGGTCAGCGCGGGCCTTGCAGCGTTCGACACCTGGTTTGGCGGATTGCTTCCGGGCTGGGAGATCCTTCTGCAGGGCAGCAATGAGTTGATTTCGATCGGCATCTTCACGCTGCTCTTCGCCATGATCTTCAAGTTGATGCCGACCGCTGCCATCGGCTGGCGCGATGTGTGGATCGGGGCGTTCGTCACCGCACTGTTGTTCGAGCTCGGCAAGCTGCTGATCGGCCTCTACCTGGGCAAGAGCGGGGTCAGCGAATCCTTCGCCGCCGCGGGCTCGTTGGTGGTGCTCGTGGCGTGGGTCTACTACGCTGCGCAGATCTTTCTGCTCGGCGCGGAATTCACCAAGGCCTACGCGGATTCGCATGGCTCGCTGGCAGGGGCCAGGGCGATGGATGGAAGCGCGGCGGACGCGAAAGCCGATGCGGGTGCAGGTCCCGTCGTGGCGACGCCGGCTCGGGCGATCAGGGAGCCGCTACCGGACTACGCAGGCATTGCCCGGACCGCGGCCGCGCAGCGAGAGGTCGATCGGCGCGTGGCGCAGGCCACCCGGCTCCTCAGCCGGCAGTTGGTGTTGCTCGCGGCCGTCACGATCGGCAATGCGCTGGTTGCGCGCTGGACCAGGCATCAGCGAAAGATCGCTCGTCGACGCTAGCCATGGCGACCAGCGGTTTTGCCCTACACGCGCTGGACGATGTCGATGACTCCATGGGGTCGAGGGCATGCCTACCGTGACCCGTGTTCTCTTCGTCGAAGAGTTTTCTCTTTTCTTTTCGCCCCTTTGGGCTATCAAGGAGACAGCATGGCAACAGATGACGGCCAACTCGGCAACGGCTCACCCAACCGCGATCCGATCACCGGCGCACCTGGCGCCCATCCAATAGGCACTGGCTTGGGCGCGACAGGCGGTGCGATCGCCGGGGCTGCCGCGGGCTCGCTCGCCGGCCCCGTAGGGACGGTGGTCGGCCTCGTGGCCGGCGCGGTCGCGGGTGGCCTGGGCGGCAAGGCCGTAGCCGAAGGCGTGAACCCGACCGCCGAGGAAACGTATTGGCGCGAGAACTACACCAAGGAGCTGTACCACGACCCAAGCCGGCCGTGGGAGGACTACGGTCCGGCCTATGAAGCGGGCTGGACCGGGCGTAGCCTTCGGGACGCCGACTTCAGCGCCGCAGAGCCCGAGTTGGCATCCGAATGGGAAAGCCGCCGCGGCGCTTCCAGGCTCGATTGGGCCGAAGCCCGCCCGGCTGCGGAAGCGGCGTGGAATCGTGCGGACGAGACCTACTATGCGACGCAGGAACAGCCAGACCACGATCCCATCCGCGATCTGAAGAACGACGCGCGCGAGCGGACCTCCTGAATCGCCACCATGTCCCCTGTCCGCGACATCTCGGTCTTCACGGCAACCTTGCGAACAGCAGGACCCGAAGCCGCCCTCGCCTTCTTGAACGCCGCCGTTCCGCACAGGTACTCGGCGGTTTATCGCCTGCATGGGAGCACCTTGCAGAACGTCTATCTGCACGACAAGCAAGGCGAACTGCGGCCGGAGTTCCTGGCGATCGTTCCTTTCGAGACGAGCTTCTGCCAGTTCGTCCTTCGCGACGGCGCCTTTCTCACGGACGATTCCGGCGCCGACTCGCGACTGGACGGACATCCGTACCAGGGCGTGATGGTCAGCTATCACGGCGTGCCGCTCGTCGGCGCGACGGGCGAGCTCATCGGAACGCTGTGTCATTTCGACGTGCAAAGCCATTCGCTGCCGGATGGCGAGTACGCCCTTCTGCAAAGCGCGGCCCTGGTGCTTCCGCCCTTCCTGCCGTCGATCCCCGCTCAGCCCGTCGACTAGGTTGCAGAGGCCGCACCCCCTCAGAGTTGCGCAGAGAGCAACGAGGCGAGGTGCTCCAACGCCTTCTCCGACAACGGCCGCTCGCGCCACGCTTCGAGCGTGATGCGCTTCGAAAGCTTCAGGTCTGCCTCGAACTGAACCGCTTGCATCGCGGCGAATGCTTCGTCGTAGATGTTGAGGTTCGCCTCGTCGTTGAGACGGAACGATCGGTTGTCGAAGTTCGTCGACCCGACCGAGACCAGGAGCCCATCGACAGTGAAGACCTTGCAATGGAACATGGTCGGCTGGTATTCGCTGATCTCCGCGCCAGCTTCGAGCAGCGGACCCCAGGCGGCCCGTGACGCCCCGCGCACGGTCTGGGAATCCATGATCGGCCCCGGCGTGATGATGCGTACCCGCACGCCGCGTTGCATCGCAGCGACCAATGCGCCAACGGTCAAGTCGTCCGGAACGAAGTAGGCGCTGGCGAGATCGATGGTCTTGGTCGCCGCGGCGATGGACAGCAGGTACATCAGGTGCATGCTCTCGCTCCCCCCAGAGGGAGAACTGCTGAACATCTGGGCCCGGCCGTTGCCCATCCTGTCGATCGCCGGAAAGTAGCGCTCGCCGTGCAGCACGTCGCCCGACACCTTGATCCAGTTGTCCATGAAGACGGCCTGCATCTGGGCGACCACCGGTCCTTCGACCTTGAAGTGGGAATCGCGCCAGTGATCCGCGTCCTGGGCATTGCCTGTCCAGGTGGGGGCGATGCCGACGCCGCCGGTGAAGCCGATACGCCCATCGACCACCAGGAGCTTGCGGTGGGTGCGGTTGTTCATTCGAGTGATGTCGTACCAGTTCGGCTTGTGGAACTTGCGGATCTGCACGCCCGCGTCTTCCATCTCCTTCACGAAATCCTCGTCCACCTTCGCGCTGCCCACCCAATCCAGGAGCACGTGCACCTTGACGCCGGCTCGCGACCGCTCGGCCAACGCATCGGCAAACGCGCGCCCGATGTCGCCCGACCAGTAGATGTAGGTTTCGAAGGTGATGCTCTGCCGTGCGCTTCGAATCGCGGCCAGCATGGGCGGGAAGATCCGGTCGCCGTTGTGAAGCGCCTCGAAGCGATTGCCTTCCGTGATGGGCGGCCCCAGCATGACGCCCAGTGCACGCTGGTACTGCGCGTCGTGCAGCGCGTATTCACGGGTCACCTGCTCGTCGAGCTTTTTTTCGCCACCGGTGAATGCGAGCACCAGAACCGTCGCGGCAACCGACAGGACGAGCGTCCAGACAATGGCTTTCGTACGGCTCCGCAGTGGCTTCATAAGGGTGGCTGCACAGGTCTCGGGTCGATGGCGGAAGAAATGCAAGGCCGCTGGAGTGTGCACCTCGGCCATCCTTCTGGCGCGACACGGGCGTCAGCAAGCTCGGTAGGACGACGCCGCAACAATGGCACGGCACCTTGTCCCACGCTCGGGCGGGCGGACGTCCTTGGCGATGGCCTGCGCGGCGAAGTCGACAATGCTGCGTTGCAACATTCAGAGCGCAGATCCCATGAAGCAGTTGACCTGTTCGAATTGCAGCAATCGCGTTTTCTTCGAGAACCTGAGCTGTGAAACCTGCGGCGCGGTACTGGGTTACGCGCCGGACGAGCAACTCATGCTCGCCTTCGAGGTGACCGACGAGGATTCATGGCGCCGCCTGGGCCACCCGGGTGCCGACTACCGCCCCTGCGTGAACCGCAATGAAAGCGTGTGCAACTGGATGGTGCCCGCCGGAAGTGCACACGAGCATTGCCTGTCGTGCCGCACCACACACACCATTCCCGCGTTGACCAAACCGGAGAACCGTGGCTACTGGGCCGCGCTCGAACAGGCCAAGCGCCGCCTGTTCTATACGCTGGTCGAACTGGTCCTGCCGACGCCCAACAAGCTGGAGGATCCGGCCAATGGCCTGTCCTTCGAGTTCCTCGAGGAGGCCAGCCCGAAGGAGCGCGTCCTGACCGGCCACGACGAGGGTGTCATCACGCTCAACATCGCCGAAGCCGACGATGCGCGACGCGAGCACATCCGCATGTCGATGCATGAGCCTTACCGGACGCTGCTGGGCCACTTCCGGCACGAGATCGGCCACTACTACTGGGATCGGCTGGTGCGAGGGACTCCGTGGATCGACGAGTACCGGGCTCTGTTCGGCGATGAACGTGCGGATTACGAGCAGGCATTGAAAACGCACTACGCCTCGCCGGTGGCTGATTGGCCCTTGCGCTTCATCAGCGTGTACGCCAGTTCGCACCCGTGGGAGGACTGGGCGGAAACCTGGGCCCACTACCTGCATATGGTGGACGGCCTGGAAACCGCCGCCTCCTGGGGTGCGCGGCTGGATCTGGCCCTGCCGGGTGGACCTGCCCTGAAAGTGCGCAATCTCGATCTGCAGGCCGAATCCATCCGGGACGCCGTCGTCGAACAGTGGCTGCCGGTCTCCCAGTTCATCAATGCCATGGATCGCAGCCTCGGCGCGCACGACAGCTATCCGTTCATCATCGTCCCGCCGGTGATCGAGAAGCTCGACTTCATCCACCGTGTGGTCCGCGCGGGCAGTTCGGGCAGCGTCGCGATGAACTTCCTGCCGCGCCAACGTGCCGACACCGCCTGAGCAGGACCGCGCCGCAGCGCCTCGCTATCGCGTCGATGCTCCCACCACCCGGTCGTAGGTCGCCTCGTCCACGAAACCAAGTGACAACGCAGCCGCTCGAGGGGTGATTCCCTGCGCGAGCGCCGTGGCGGCGATCTTCGCCACCTTGTCGTAGCCGAGCAGCGGGTTCAGGGCCGTCACCTGCAGCAACGCGTTCTCGACGTTGCCAGCAAGCCGCGCACGGTCCACCTCGATGCCTTCGACCAGCCGTTGGGCGAAAACGCGCGTTGCATCGGCCAGCACACGAATCGACTGCAGCAGGTTGGCGATGATCACAGGCTTGGCGACGTTCAACTCGAAGTTGCCCGATGCATTGGCCATCGTGATGGTTGCGTGATTGCCCACGACCTGCATGCAGGCCTGCGCCAGTACCTCCGCGATCGTCGGATTGCGCTTGCCCGGCATGATCGAACTCGTCAGGCCGTCGTCCGGAATCTTCAACTCACCCAGGCCGCAACGCGGACCTGACCCGAGCCAACGCACATCGTTCGCGATCTTGATCAGCGAAGTCGCGATGACGTTGAGCGCGCCCGACACTTCGACCAACGCATCGTGTGCGGCCATGCCTTCGAACTTCGAGGGGTTGGACAGGAATTTCCGTCCGGTGAGCGCGCTGATCGCCTCGCAGAAGAGCACGTCGAATTCGGGTGGCGCATTCAGTCCCGTGCCGGCGGCCGTCCCGCCTTGCGGCAACCGCAGGAGCCGTGGCATCGCGGCGTCGATCCGGTCGACCCCGTGGGCCACCTGGCGGGCAAAGGTGTCGAAGACCTGTCCCATCGTCATGGGCACTGCGTCCATCAGGTGGGTTCGCGCGATCCTTCGGACATCGGCAAAGGCCTCGGCACGCCGCTGCAGGCTGTCTCGCAGCAAGACGAGCGATGGCTTCAGCCGTTGCTCCAGCTCCAGGACCGTGACCACGTGCATGACGGTGGGGAAACTGTCGTTCGAGGATTGCGATGCATTGACGTGGTCGTTGGGATGGACCGGCGATCGGGTGCCCAGCGGCTGGCCCAGCAACTCGTTCGCCCGGTTCGCGATCACCTCGTTCGCATTCATGTTGGTCTGGGTGCCGGAGCCGGTCTGCCAGACCGTGAGCGGAAAGTGCGCATCGAAGCGCCCGTCGCGCAATTCGGCGGCAGCGGCCTCGATGGGCCCAGCCAGCTCGGCCGGGAGCGTTCCGCAACGCAGGTTCGCCCGCGCAGCCGCCATCTTCTGGAGCCCGAAGGCGCGGATCAGGCAGACGGGAAAACGCTCCTCGCCGACCTCGAAGACGCCGAGTGCGCGCTGCGTCTGCGCGCCCCAATAGCGGTCGGCGGGGATCTCGACCGGGCCGAAGGCATCGCTCTCGATGCGTGCGGCGCTCATGATCAGTCCAGCGAGATGTTGGTCTTGGCCGCTACCGACTTCCATCGCGCGACCTCGCTTTCCGTGTGCTTGCCCAGCGCCGCGCCGGTGTATTGCTCGGCGGGCAGCAACTGGATCGCCTGCTCCGCCATCTTGTCGGTGAAGGCCTTGTCGGTCATCACCTTCTGGTAAGCCGCCTGCACCTTGTCCAGCACCGCCTGCGGCGTGCCCTTGGGGGCGTAGACGCCGTACCACGTCGATGCCTCGAAGCCGGGCAGCACGGTCTCTGCCAGCGTCGGCACATCCTTCAATTGCGGGAGTCGGACCTTCGATGTCACCGCCAATGGACGCACCTTGGCCTCCTTGATCTGCGGCAAGGCGGTGTTGGTCTGGTCGAAGATGCCATCCACCTGGCCGCCAATCACGTCGATCAGCGCGGGGCCGGCGCCCTTGTAGGGAACCTGCGAGATCTTGATGCCCGCAGTGGACGCGAACAGCGCCGCGATCAGGTGCGAACTGGAGCCGACGCCCGCATTGCTGATGAACAGCTTGTCCGGGTTGGCCTTTCCGAAATCGACCAGCGCCTTGATGTCCTTGGCCGGATGCTCCTTGCGGACCATCAGCACCAGCGGCGTATCCGGAAAGCGGAACACCGGCGCGAAGTCCTTGACCGGGTCGTAGTTGAGCTTCTTGTACAGGGCCGGCGCGGCGCCCATGTAGCCCATGTGGCCGACCAGCATGGTGTAGCCGTCGGGAGCGGCGCGCGACGCCTTGGCGGCACCGACCGTGCCGCCTGCGCCGGGCGCGTTGTCGATCACGATCGGCTGCCCGATCTCACGCGCCACGCGCTCGGCAATACTGCGCGCGAGTGCATCCGTCGGTCCGCCTGCGGCGAACGGCACGATCCATGTGACCGGCTTCGCCGGGTAGGCCTGCGCGAACGCACTGCCTGCAACAAAGGCCAGCGCGAGCGCGCCAAGTTTCCAGTTCGACTTCATGATGATTTCCTTGAGGTGGTGGTCAGTGGGCAGCGGCGGGTGCACGCATGGCGATGTCGGCGGACAGCGCCAACGCGCGGTCCACCATCTGCGGCGCAAGGCCGAGATAGTTGGCGGGATCTGTGAGGCGATCGATGGTGGCGCGGTCGAAGTGCTTCGTGACTTCCGGCAGGGCCGCCAGCGCTTCGGCCAGGGTGCCGCCCTTCTCGTTCACGGTGCGGCAGGCGTCGTAGACGACGTCGTGTGCCTGCTGCCGGCCGATGTGCGGGGCCATGCCCATCATCACGGCCTCGGCCACGATCAGGCCCTTGGTGATGCCGAGGTTGTGGGCCATGCGGGCCTCGTCGACGATCAGGCCGCCGAGTGCGAACTTGGCCTGGTGCAAAGCCCCGGATGTGAGGATGAAGCTCTCGGGGATCGCGATCCATTCGGCATGCCACGGACCGGTGGCGCGCTCGAAGTCCTGCACCATCGCGTCGACCATCAGGCCAGCGTGCTGGCGCACCGCCTTTGAAGCGGCCAGCATCAACTCGCTCGAGATCGGGTTGCGCTTCTGCGGCATCGTGCTCGACGCGCCGCGCCCCTTGACGAAGGGCTCGTAGACCTCGGCGAACTCTGTCGACGCCATGATCATGATGTCGAGCGCAATCTTGCCGAGCGAGCCTGTGATGATCGCCAGCAGGTTCACCGCCTCGGCAAAGCCGTCGCGGGCCACGTGCCATGTGGTGGCCGGCACGCCGAGCTCCAGTTCCTCGGCCATCGCCTTCTGCACTTCGAAGCCCTTGTCGCCGAGCGATGCCAGCGTGCCGGCGGCGCCCGCGAACTCGACCACCGCGACGCGCGGCCGCAGTTCGGCAAGGCGCTGCTGGTGGCGGTCGAACATGGCCAGCCAGATCGCCACCTTGTAGCCGAAGGTCACGGGGAGCGCCTGCTGCAGATGGGTGCGGCCCGCCATCGGCGTGTCGCGGTGCTTCTTCGCCAGTGCAGCCAGGATGCCACGCAGTTCGCGGATGTCCTCGCCCACGCTGTCGAGCGCATCGCGCACCTGCAGCGCGACGGCGGTGTCCATGATGTCCTGCGTGGTCGCGCCCCAGTGCACGTAACGGCCCGATTCGCCGCACATGCCGACCAGCTGGTGAACCAGCGGCAGGATCGGATAGCCCACGATGTCGGTCTCGTGGCGCATGTGGTCGAAGTCGATGCGGTCGATCCGGGATTCGCGCGCAATCACTTCGGCCGCCTCCGCGGGGATGACGCCGCAGCGGGCCTCGGCCCTCGCCAATGCGATCTCCGCGTCGATGTAGCGTTGGATGAGGGCGCCGTCCGAAAAGAGTTGCCGCATCTTCTGCGTGCCGAATGCGTCGCGGAACAGGATGGAATCAACGACCGTGCTGGCCATGGGAAGTGAAGGTGTCGACATGGAGGCCTCGTGAAGTGGTGTGGGGCGGACACCGATATGTCCGGACATATCCTCACTGTAATATGTTCGGACATAACTTCGGAATGGGGTATACCCTTAAGCCCATGAACAACGCTCTCGAACCGGCCCCGCAGAAGGCCAACTTCTCCAACATCGCCCGCCACCTGACCGAAGGCATCACGTCGGGGCACTTCGCGGTAGGGACGCTGCTGCCGACCGAACTGGAGCTTTGCAAGCACTACGGCACCAGCCGGCACACCGTGCGGGCCGCACTGGCAGAGTTGCAAGACCTGGGGCTGGTGTCGCGGCGCAAGAACGTGGGCACGCGCGTGGTCTCCGCAAAGCCGAGGCCCCGATTCCGGCCTTCGTTGGCATCGGTCGACGATCTGGTGCAGTTCGGCGCCGAGCACCAGCGCGTGGTGCAGGAGATCGAGCAGACGACGGTGACGGGCGAACTCGCCCGGGAGCTGGGCTGCGCGGACGGCGCGCCCTGGCTGCGCATCTCGAGCCTGCGGATGGTCGGCGACGAGGACGCGCTGCCGATCGGCTGGACCGACGTCTACATCGATCCCGGCTACGCCGACATCGCCGAGGTGGTCAAGGCCTCGCCCGACTCGCTGATCAGTTCACTGATCGAAGACCGGTATGACCGGCATATCGCGGAGATCCATCAGGACGTGCGCGCGTTCACGATCACGGATGGCGCCATGGCCGGGAAGCTCCAGGTGAAGATGGGCACGACCGCGCTGAAGATCGTTCGCCGCTACTTCGACGCCGAGGGCGATGTCTTCGAGATCTCCGTCTCGGTGCATCCGGCGGACCGGTTCTCGGTGTCGATGCAACTGCGCAGATAGGGGGCGCCGTTGCGGCTACGGCGCGCTTCCGAACAGATTCTGGCGAGACACGCCGGCGGGACTCGGAACCCCGATCAACGCCATGTTGCGCATGATCTCCGACGCCAGGGTGCCGATGGCGTGCTCCACACCGGCCTGCCCTGCCACCGCGCCGGCGTAGTTGAAGGGCCGCCCGACGAAGACGAACTTCGCGCCCAGCGCCAGTGCCAGCAGCACGTCGTTGCCACGACGAAAGCCGCTGTCGATCATCACGGGATAGTCCTTGCCGAGCGCGTCGACGACCGCCGGCAGCACCTGGATCGGTGACACCGCGCCATCGAGCTGCCGGCCGCCGTGGTTCGACAGGATGACGCCGTCCGCACCGTGCTCGCGCGCCTGCAGCGCATCGCGCGGGTCGAGGATGCCCTTGACGACCAGTGCGCCCTTCCAGCGCCGGCGTATCAGCGCGAAGTGCTCCCAGTTCAGGTGGTCGCGCGCGCCGAAGTCGCGCATCACGCTGGACGAGAGGATAGGCGCGCCGCGCGTGGCCTGCGAGTTCTCGAAATGCGGCATGCCATGTGACAGCAGCGTGCGCAGTGCCGTCTTGCAAAGCCAGCCGGGATGCGCGATGCCGTCCAACGCGAGGCGCAGGCTCGGACGCAGCGGCGTCGAGAAGCCGGCGCGGATGTTGTTCTCTCGGTTGCCCGAGACGGGCGTGTCCACCGTGACGACCAGCGTGCCGAAGCCGGCGCGCTCCACCCGTTCGAGCAGCTTGAGGATGCGTTCCGGCTCCCCGGGCACGTAGGCCTGGAACCAGGCTGCCGGATTGGCGCGTGCGACCTCCTCCATCGGGATCAGGGAGGTGCCGCTCAGGATCATCGGGACGTTGGCGGCCGCGGCCGCCTGCGCCTGCACCAGGTCGCCGCGGTAGGCCGACAGCGCGCTGATGCCCATGGGTGCGATGCCGAATGGCGCCGCGTACTGCCGGCCGAGCAAGGGCGTGGCGAGCGTACGCGCGGAGGTGTCGGTCAGGATGCGGGGCACCCACGCGAAGCCCTCGAAGGCGCTGCGATTGGCACGCAGCGAGCGGTTCGTTTCGCAGCCGCCCGATACGTAGGCAAAGATGGGCCCGGGCAGGAAGCGCCGTGCCGCGTGCTCGAAATCGTCCAGCGACAGGATGCGGCGCAGCTTGCGCGGCAGCTTCTGCGCGCCTGCGCCAGCCGGGGCGGGCAAACTCGGCGCCGCCACGTGCTCCAAGCTGGACGATGAGGGCGTCACGGCGGCACTCACACCGGCAGGCCCTTGGCGCGCAAGGTCGCGTCGAAGCGCTCGGGGTCGGACTTGCCTGCGGCGTTGTCGGCGCGGATCTTCGCTTCCTTGACCAGGTGCGCGCGGCTTCGCGCGAGGACGTCGGCGCACTCGGCCGCGGGGATGGCGATAACCCCATCGGCATCGCCGACGATCAGGTCGCCAGGCAGCACGGCCAGGCCGGCGCAGGAGACCGGAACATTGATCTCGCCGGGGCCGTCCTTGCTCGGGCCGCGGTGCGTGTGGCCGCGCGCGAAGATCGGCATGCCCTCTTCCGCCCATTCACCCAGGTCGCGCACCGCGCCGTCGATGACGAGGCCGCCGAGCCGCTTGAAGAGGCAGGTCGTGCGGATGAGCCCGCCGACCAATGCCTGCGACACATCGCCGCCGCCGTCGATCACCAGCACGTCGCCGGGCTGCACCATCATCAGTGCCTTGTGGATCATCAGGTTGTCGCCGGGCCGCACGCGCACCGTGACGGCCGGACCGCACAGCACGGTGTCGAGCCGGGCGTGGTACTGGCGCAGGCCGATGGTGCCGATGTTGCGGCTCATCGCATCGCCGATCGCCGCGACCGGGATGTCGCGGAACGCTGCCACCACATCGGCAGCGGGGCCTTCGGCGCGGGGATGGATGCGGTAGCCGGCGGGCCACTGGACGGCGGTTTCGTTGCTCATGGAATCTCCGGGGACGTAAGACGTTGGGGTTCAGGAAAAGACCGGGGGATTGACGCAGGCGGATGAATCGACCGGCTGGCCCTGAAGCCAGCCGAGCACGTTGCGCGCGGCGCCGCTCGCCATGCCAGCGAGCGCAGCCGGCGTCGAGCCGCCGACATGCGGTGTCAGCACCACATTGGGCAGTGCGGCCAGCGGACTGCCCGCGGGCAGGGGCTCGGTTGCCATCGTGTCGAGGCCGGCCGCATGCAACTGGCCGCTTTGCAGCGCGTCGATCAGCGCCGGCTCGTCGATCACCTCGCCGCGCGCGGTGTTGACGAGAATGGCACCGCGCCGCATCGCCGCAAACTGCGTCGCGCCCAGCATGTTGCGGGTGTGTTTGTTGAGCGGCACGTGCAGGCTCAACACGTCGACCAGCGGCAGCATCGCGTCCAGTGACGGCACCAGCCGTACGCGATCGACCGGGCTCTTGCCGTCGGCCAGCGCCGGGTCGAAGGCCACCACGTCCATGCCGAGCGCCAGGCATACGGTGGCGACACGCTGGCCGATCTGGCCGAAGCCGACCAGTCCGAGCGTCTTGCCGTGCAGTTCGACGCCATCCTGCGCACGCGACCACCGGCCCGCGTGCAGTTCGGAGTCCATCCAGCCGATGCGGCGCGCGGCGGCGAACATCAGCCCCAGCGTCATCTCGGCCACCGACTGTGCGTTGGCGCCCGGCGTCACGTACACGGGGATGCCACGCGCCGTGGCTGCATCGACGTCGATGTTGCTGACGCCGACGCCATGCTTGGAGATGACTTTGAGCGTCGGGCACGCCGCGATGGCCCGCGCCGTGAGCTGCACCGTGCGCGAGATGACCGCGTCGACGGGTTCCGTCGCCATGATGCGTTCGACCTCTTCCACGCTGTCGGGATCGGAAAGGTAGAGGACGCGCGCGCCGGCTTGCGCCAGGAGGTCGACGCCGGCCTTCGCCAGCTTGGGCGCGGTGACCAGGATGGTGGGGTTCACTGGGTGATGTCCTGTCGGAGCTCAGTCGAGCTTGATGTTGGCTTCGCGGATCAACGCACCCCATTTCTGGTGTTCGCTGCGGATGTAGTCGGCGAACTGCTTGGGCGTGCCCTCGGCGGCGGCGGTGCTGCCTTCGAGCGCCAGTTTCTCGATCACGTCCGGACGCTTGAGGATTTTCTGCACCTCGCTGTTGATGCGCTCGACCACCGCGGGCGGCGTGCCGGCGGGTGCGACCAGGCCGGTCCAGGTGATCGCATCGAAGCCGGGGTAGCCCTGCTCGGCGACGGTCGGCACCGCGGCGAGCTGCGGCACGCTCTTCAGGCGCTGCGGCGAGCTGATGGCCAGTGCACGCACCTTGCCGCCGGTCAGTTGCGGAATCGCGACCGGCGTGTTCGCGAAGTTGAGCTCCACCTGGTTGCCGAGCAGGTCGGTCATTGCCGGGCCTGCGCCCTTGTAGGGCACGTTCAGGACCTTGATGTCCGCGCGGCGCTCCAGCATCTCGCCGGCCAGGTGGCCCACGGTGCCGTTGCCGGCCAGGCCGATGCGCAGCGATTCGGGCTTGGCCTTGGATGCGGCGACCACGTCGGCCAGCGTCTTGTAGGGCGACGATGCGTTCACGATCAGCACCACTGGCTGCGATGCGACCGAGGCGATCGGCGCGAAATCCTTCAGCGGATCGAAGGGCATCTTTGCGTACAGCGCGGGATTGATCGCCAGATTGGCGGTCTGCCCGAGGCCGATGGTGTAGCCATCGGGCGCTGCCTTGGCGACGGCGTCGAGCCCGATGTTGCCGCCCGCGCCGGGCTTGTTGTCGATCACGATCACCCAGCCGGCCTGGGTCGTCAGCTTCTCGGCGACGAGGCGCGCCACGAAGTCGGTACCGCCGCCGGGCGGAAAAGGCACCACCAGCTTGATCGGCTTGGCGGGCCACGGGGTCTGGGCAAAGCTGCTGCAGGCGAGCAGTGCGAAAGCGGCGCCTGCCAGCAAACGGTATCGACGTGTCATGAATGTCTCCTGTTGGTAGAGCGAATTCTGAAAACTCCAACCCATTCCGTCCATTCGATAATGTTCATTCATTGATTCCTCGGAGCTATGAATGGACGTCCAACTTCGAGACCTGAAGTATTTCGAGACCGTGGCCGAACTGGGCCATGTCGGGCAGGCCGCCGACAAGCTGGGCCGCACCCAGCCCGCGCTGACCAAGGCGGTGCAGCGGCTGGAGGAAGCCTTCGGAGCCGTGCTGTTCGAACGCAAGGGCCGCGGCATCCGGCTCACGCCCGTGGGCGAAGTTCTGCTGGCGCGCGCCCGCGTGCTGCGCGGCGCGACCGAAGAAGCGCTGCGCGAGGTCGGCGATTTCGCCAAGGGCAACGCCGGCCACGTGCGCATCGGCAGCGGGCCGATCGCGGCCGACCACGTGCTGCCCGAGATCTGCAGCCTGCTGCTGGCCGAAGCCAGCGAGACCACCATCGACATCACCGTCGCGCCGAGCATCGCGCTGCGCGAGCGGCTGCGCGAAGGCGCGATCGACCTGCTCATCGGACTGATGCCGGAGCACGACGACGACTTCGTGACGCACTCGATCGTGGAGGACGTGGTGGTGGTCGCGACCAGTCCCGATCACCCGGTGTTCGCGCTGCCGCGGATCACGATGGAATCGCTGCTCGCCTGGCGCTGGGTGCTGCCGGTGAACACCATCGTGAGCCGGCAGTGGCTGGACGCCGCCTTCCGCTCGCGCGGCTTGCCGACCCCGACGGCGCAGATCGATGCCAACTCGATCCCGCTGCTGCCGCGACTCATCGCTCGCACGCACCTGCTGAGCTTCCTGTCGCGCCACACGCTCAACGCGAGCGGCGCCAAGAGCGTGCTGCGCGAGGTCCCGTTGAAGGAGACGACGCTGCGACGCCACCTGGGCGTCACCTATCGCAGGGAGGGCTACCTGTCGCCGGCTGCGCAGCGTCTGGTGACGCTGCTCCGGTCCCGGGGCAAGCGGCTCTTCACATCGGCACTGAGTGGAGCGCCGCCATCGTGACTTCGCGCGTGTCTTCGCTGCCACTCCTGACCCGCAAGACGCCGAACAGGTTCTTCGGGTCGGCCGTCTCGGGCATCAGGTCGAGGATCTCGCCCAGGCCCAGCGCCTCGGCCGTCTCGCGCATGAAGGCGAGCGCCGCGAAGTCCTCCAGCGCGAAGCCGACCGAGTCGAACACCGTGACCTCCGCGGCATCGACACGCCCCGGCCGATGGCCTGCGAGCACCTGCCAGAACTCGGTGACCGCGAAGTCCGAAGGCATCTGCTGGATCTCGCCTTCGATGCGCGATTGCGGCTCGAACTCGACGAACACCGACGCGCGCTCCAGCACGCCCCGATGCAGTTCGGTCTTGCCCGGGCAGTCGCCACCCACCGCGTTGATGTGCATGCCGGGCTCGATCATCTCGGGCGTGAGGATGGTCGCGTTGGTCTTGTCGGCCGTCGCGGTGGTCACGATGTCGGCGCCTCGCACCGCCTCGGCAGTGCTGCCGCACAAGCGGATCTGGAATCCCTGGCCGTCGAGGTTGGCGGCGAGCTTGGCGCTGGCGGCCGGATCCGTATCGAACAAGCGAAGTTCGCGAATGCCCACGAGATCGCGAAACGCGAGCGCCTGGAATTCGCCTTGCGCGCCGTTGCCGATCAGCGCCATGCTGCGGCTCCCCGGCCGCGCCAGCTTGCGGGCGGCGACCGCAGACATCGCGGCGGTGCGGATGGCCGTCGTCAGCGTCAGCTCCGACAGGAAGCGCGGCGCGCCGGTGCGCACGTCGGCGAGCACGCCGAAGGCCATCACCGTCGGCAGGCCATACCGGTGATTGCTCGGGTGGCCGTTGACGTACTTGAAAGCGAACAGTTCCGCGTCGGCGATGGGCATCAGTTCGATCACGCCGACGTCCGAATGGCTGGCCAGTCGCGCGCTCTTGTCGAACTCGTTCCATCGCAGGAACTCGCGCTCGATGCGATGGGCTACACCTGCAATGCAGTCGGACAGGCCCTTGCGCCGGACGAGGCGAATCATCTCGGGGGCGCTGAGGTAGACGGTGCTGGGGTAGTGACGGGCTTGCATCGGGAAATCCTCGGTTGATGCAAGCCAGTGTGCGCAGGGCGTGTGTCAGACGGTAGCCGCAAGGTTGCAGCGTTTTGCCCACTTGGCTGACGATTCGGCAGGGTTCGCTGGCACTGTGACGACACTGACGCTAGGCCTCGCCTTCTCCCTCCCCTTCCGCCTGATCGAAGCGCAAGCCGCTCGATCCCTCCCCGCGCCCGACCTGCCTTCGGAACGAGGTCCACATCCACGTGGACCCGTCGGTCCATCGCGCCATTCGCCGGCCGCGGATCACGTGCGCACCCTCGCGCGGCACCTCCTCGTCATAGAGCAGCAGTTGGGTGCCCGCATTGAGCACCGTGCCCTGCGCGGGATGGATCTTCATCGAGCCGTCCGGTTGCAGCACGGCGCCACGCCGCAGGCGCTGGACGATCTTGCCGCCCTCGCCGGCGAGTTGCACGGGCAACAGCGGGATCCAGTTGGCAGGCACCGTCGAAGACAGCACGTAGCGCAGCGATCCATCGGCACGGGCGGGTGGCGGTGCCGGCCCCGCGTCGTTCTCGATGCGCTGCACCGCCTGCTCCACAGGACTCTCCGTACTGCGCTCGATCGCCCATGCGAGATTCGCCATCTCGTCGCGCATCAGGAGCACGTCCTCGAGCACGCCGCCTTCGATCACGCGGCCGAGCGAGGGCGGCAGGAAGAAGAGATTCGTTTGGGGCGAGTCGATGGGCGCCTCGCCCGCCCGGCGCAGGCAGCCCAGTTGCCACATCGACCAGTAGGGCCGCGGCAAAGCCGGATCGCCGAGGGGCCGCAGCAGGCTGCGCACGCCGAAGGTGTCGGTCACGACCAGCGAGTCCACGCGCGTCAATGAGCCGACGGGCAGCGTCAGTGGCACGACGAACCAGTCATTGCCGTAGCTGCCGGCGTACTCGATCACCATCAGTTGCGCGAGGTCGGTCGGCCCCACCGGCAGCAGCCCGTAGGCGATGCGTGCGTCCTCCATTTCCCAGAAGCGCGCCGCCGGTGCGCCCCGGAAGCCGACGGGTGCGGGCACGGTGGTCTCGACGACGCTGCTCAGTTTGCGATCGCCGTCCGTGCCCATGCGGACTTCGAGGTTGCGATCGAAGCTGCTCCAGTCGAGCCGGCCATCGTCGAACTCGGCGGCGGTCAGCGCGATCTCGTCTTCGGGACGATCGGAAAGACGGGCAGCCACCGACACCGCGTATTCCAGGCGCGATGGCTGCCAGGCATCGCTGGTCGCATCGGCAGTCGGAGCCGGCTCGTTCACGAGTGCGTCGTACCAGGCCAGCCAGGCCAGCGCCGTCTGCTGCACTTCGGCGCGGTCGGCGACGGCGATCTTCAAGGCCGTTTCGAGCACCACCTGCGCCGCGCCGCCGCTGCGGAAGGCGTCAGCAAGCCGGCGTGCATCGGGCGCGCGCCCGGTCATGGTCTGCACGAAGCGCAACGTGGCCTCATCGAGCGGGTCGGCATCGGCCGGCGCCGCGGGCAAGGCTTGCAGGGCGAAGCGCGCGATCAAGGCTGCGCGATAGCTCTTCGACAAGGGCTGCAGCTCCAGCATGCGCAGGAACTGCAGGCCGGCCTCGACCGCCAGCGTCAGCATGCGGGGGTCGTTCGAATCGACCGGGCGCATGCGGCGGCGCTCGACGTGCACCTCCAGCGGCGTGCCCATCGGGTCATAGGGCGGCGCCTGCATCTGCGTGTCGTGCTTCAACTCGCCGAGGTGGCAGCGCGACAGCATGGCGCTGGTGGCGCGCACGCGTGCCTGCACGGGCGAGCCCGCGTCCTCGGCCTGGAATTCGCCGACCTGCCACTGCCGCGCCAGGAACCACAGCGGATCGAACACCCGTGCGTGGGTGCCGGTCGACATGGCCTCGTCGCGGCAATGCGGCTCAATCCGGGTCCAGCTCGTGATCGACGCCGTGGTGGGGCCGGTGGGCGACGGCGGGGGTGGGGGCTGCGGCGGCGGGGGCGGTGGCCTCGGAGGCGGAGGGGGGCGCGGCGGACGCGGCGGTGGTGGGTCTGGCGGCTCGCGTGGTTCGGGCGGCTGCCTGGGCAGGCGCGGCTTGGGCGGCGCAGCGACGGCGTCGGTGGGCGGCTTGGGCTTGGCAGGCATGGCGTGTCCGGGCGCTGGATGGAGAGCTATCGCGTCAGCGGCGCGGCGTCGGTGGACACCACGTCGTCCTTCGCGTTGAAGGCGAGGTAGAGCGCGGGCAGGTACTGGGCCGTGCCAGCCAGCGCCTCGGCGTCGATGGCACGCAGCTTGGCCAGGTCCAGCGTCTCGGCCAGCACGCGGTGCAGGCCGGCGATGGTCCACGCCTCTTCCGGCACCGGCGGCACGGCGAGCAGCACGCTCTGGGGCGCGCAGGCGTCCGGCGGGTTGTACTGGAAGGTGATCGCGGTGGTCTCGCGACGGCTGGGCACGACCTCGATCCATTCATCGACGGCCAGGCCGCACAACGGCAACGCAGTGTCGAGCGTGGCCGGCAGCTGCAGCACCAGCGATAGCTTGCTCGAGGGCGGCTCTGCGTTCGGCTCGCAGGGCAAGCCCACCCAGCGCTCGCCGCTGACGAAGGGCAATTGCGCCACCCGCAGGTTCAGGCGCTCGCCTGTGTTCAGTACCTCGGCGCCACGCAGGCAGGCGGCAAGGCGAGTCAACGGATCGCGCACGCGTGCGCTGCGCGTGAACCACGTGTGTGCGGCCAACGGGTCGCCGCCCTGCGTGAGAGCCGTCGCCGCGAGCGCGGATGCCAGCTCCGACGCGGCCGCGTTGTCGCACGTGAAGCGTGGGAGCACCACGAAGGCTGCGCCGAACACGGCCCGCATGCGCTCGATCAATCGGTCGCGCCGCGCGCGCGGCTCGGGCGATGCGGCTGCGGCTGCGGCTGCGGCTGCGGCTGCGGCACGCAGGCTCGCGCCCTGGTCGAGGCGCGGCCTGGCTTGCTTGAGCAGGGCTGCCGCCTGCTGCAGCAACGCCTCGCGCGACGGCGCATCGTCGCCCGCCGCGATGGCAGGCACGGCGGGCGACAGACCGAAGCTGCCGAGCTTCAGCATGGCGGTGCGCAGCGCGTCGGCCGTGCTCGCCACGCCCTTCTTCACCAGGGCGTCGAGTGCCTTGTGGGCAGCAGTGAGAGCGTTCTCGGCTTTCACTGCGCGGGATTCCAACTCGGCAAGGTCGAGCGTCCCCGCGGCGGCGCGTTCCGGCGGGTTCAGGTCCTCGGCATCGGCGCCGCGCGCGTTCGAGAACAGGCGCTGCGCGGCGCGGGCCTGCTCCAGCACGTCGAGCAGCGTCAGCTCCGCGCCCGCGAGATCGGCGGGCCGCGCATGCTGGATGCGCAGGTTCGCCTGCGGGCCGAAGCCGCCTTCCTGATGGCGAGCCAGGTACAGCAGGCGCTGCTCGACGTCGTCGGGCGAGGTGTCGGCGCGGCGCGGACCGGCCACGGTTTCCACGCCGTACACCACGTCGAGCGGCGCCAGTTGAAGATCGCCCAGGCGCAGGACGCGCGTCTCCGCTACGGCGCCGCTCGTGCCGTCGATGCGCTCGATCACGCATCGCACCCTGCGCGGGTCGCCCAGTAGCCTGGCGGCCCAGGCGTTGAGCATCGGTTCGGCGCTCGCGCGCGCCGAGGTCGATGCCGCAGCCCATCCGGTGGTCGCGGTGGGCTTGCCGCGCCACAGCATCAGCAGGCGGTGCGTGAGCGCAATGCCGCTGCGCGGAATGCGCGCCACCTCCAGCTCGGGTGCAGGCGCGTCGCCGTGCGCGATGGCGGCCAGCGTGCTGGCGATGCGCGAGGTGTTGCCGCGCGCCATCTGGTAGGCGGCTTCGGCGGTCAAGGCGTCGCCCAGTCCGTCGATGGCATCGCCGAGGGCATTGAGTTCGCGGACCATCTTGTCCAACTCGTCGGCGTTGGCGCCCGCCTGTTGCAGCAGCGCGTTCACCGGCCGGCCGTCGGTGCGCCAGCGGCTGTGCAGCACGAGGCCATCGACGACGTTGTTCGCCGCGATGGCTTCCACGGGCTGTGTCTTTGGCTCGAGCTTGCCCGCGACCAGCGGCGCGAAGTCGCGCAGCGGCGCGATGAAGCGGTCGAGGGACAGGTCATGAAGGCTGCGTTCGAAGCGGTAGCCGAGCAATGCGCCCAACGGCTGCCCCTGACGCACGCCTTCCAGCAGTTGGGTTGCTTCCCGCACGCGGCGCGATGTGAGATCGATCGCGAAGGCGCCCTCTTCCTTCGGGACGCCAGTCGCGCCCAGGTGCGCATTGCGCAACAGCGCCGCGGCGGCGGCATGCGTCATCGAGGGCGAATGGATGAAGCCGCTGTCGTTCGGCGACGCGAAGAGCGGCCCCGGCTCGCCGGCCGGCGGCGTGACGGGCGCGGCGGACGAGGCCTGCGTCGGCCGCAGGTTCTCGACCCAGCCGTAACCGCCCGCGTAAATGCCTTGCGGCGACTCTGCGCGCATCGCGACGAGCCGCTTGCTTGCGAAAGAGGTGATCCACGCATCGAGCCGGTGCGACGAAAGATCCAGCGTGCCCTGCATCAGCAATTGCAGCGACTCGCTGTCCAGCGTGCGCAGCCAGGCCAGGCTGTCGCGGAAGGCGCCCAGCGACGCGAGCGCGGGCTGATCGAAGCTGCCCGCGCTTTCGAGGAACTGCCGGATCGTGCGGTCGCCCGTCACGGCCGGCACCTGGAGGTCGAGCTGGCGCTTCCAAGTGAGCGTCGGCCCGGCACCGACCACGAGGTCGATCAGCTCCGGATCACGCAGCAAGGCAGCCAGGTCGTTGCCGGGCGAGCCGGCCGCGATCAGGGCGGTGGCCTCCGCCAGTTCACGCAGCAGTGCATGTCGCAGCAACGTCTGCAGCAGGGGCGACGTGCTATCGGGGTTGGCGGGGTCCGGCCGCATGGCGATCAACGCATCGATGCCGGACGCGGCCAGCAATGCGCCGATGTAGTCGGGCTCCAGCTTGCGCCAGGGCGAGACCTCGCCCGCCTGCACCAGCGGCGAAGTCACGTCGTAGCCCAGGTCTGCGTGGACGGCACGCGTGAGCCGGGGGCGCCACGGAAAGCCGAGGCGCTGCAGCAGCCCGGTCGCGATCGCTTCCTGCATCGGAATGAAGCCGTTGCCCTGCAGGTCTTCGAACAGGAAGGCGCGCAGGTGCTGCAGGTAGTGGCGGCCGAGCACGGCGCGGGTGCTGTAGCTGCACGAGACGGCATCGGTGCGCATCACGTCGGCCAGGTCGCCATCGGGATCGGCCGGCTGCCGGCGGCCGACGCGCGCAGCGTCGCCCAACTGCGGTCGCCAGGCGCCGTCACGCAGTTGCTGCAACACGTTTCGCAGCCAGAGGTCGCGCGCGAATGCGCCCTCCTCGCCGGTGCGCGGGTGCCACTGGTCGAGGGAGGTGACGGGCAGGATGCCATAGGGCTGGCGGCCGACGCGCAGGCTGGGGTAAGGCCCGGCGCTTCGCACATGGTCGAGGAAATGGGCACGGGCCCACGCGATGTGTTCGGGCGTGAGGCCGCTGCCGTCCGGCCCCGCCAGGTTGTTCAGGAAGTAGCCCCATCCGGCCGGCCAGAGCGCGTTGTTCATCGCGCGCATGTCGGTGTCCTGCTGTCCCGCCGCCAGCGGCAGACGGCCAAGCACCGGCGATACCTGTCCGGCGGGCAGGCCCAGCGCGGCGCCGAGCCGCACGGCATTCGATGCGGCAGCGAGCGTCGACGGTTCGAAGGCGACCTCGCTGGCAAAGCTCTGAATGCGGCCTGGGTCGGACGAGTCGTAGCCGGCCCGCCGGTCGGCCGAGTTGTTGGTCGGCGTGCCGGTACGCAGGAACTCGGCGCCATCGGTGTAGTGATGGGCGTCGAGCAACGAGGCCAGCTGCGCCGCGGTGTCCGTCGCGGTGGTCGATGCGGTGCCGAGCACGAACAGGCTGTCGAGTCCCGCGGCCAGCAGGGGCGCCGGGATCGCGATGCGCAACGCCATGCCGGCTCTCTCGGCTTCCTCGAAATCGACCATCCAGCGCATGCCGGCGTCGACGGCGAGCTGATCGTCCGGCACCTCCGTCACAGGCGCCTGCGGATCGGGGCCCGTCGCCAGCGGACGTCGAATGTCGCCGCCGCTCACCGCGATCACCGGCAGGCCGCCCGACTGCACGATGGCGATCCAGCGATCCGGCAGCAGCCGGGCGATCGGCGCGCGCCGCCATGCGGCGTCCTTGCCGTCCGAGACCACCGACACCTCCGGCCATTGCGGTGCGTCCGGCAAGGGATCGGCCGCGGGCACTGCCGCTTTCGGGCGCTGGGCGGCATTGCGAGGCTCCAGCACGCGCGCGATCCACGCCGCGCGCGCGGCGCCGAAGCGATCGGCCAATTGCCGCCACGCATCGGCGCGTGCGGCGGCGTCGGGGCCTGCACGCCAGTCCTGCTCCCAGTAGTGCCGTCCCCACTCCCGCTCGCCCGGCAGCAGTTCGGGCTCATGCGAGTCGAGGTGGATCTTGTCGGGATAGATGCGCACCCGGAGTTCGCTGCCGCCATCGGGCTGCGCGAAGAAGCGCGTCTCGAGCCGCACGGGCAGCAGCGCCAGCGGCCGGTCGCTCGGGCACAGCGTGTCGCCCATCAGCGCCGGCAACTGCGGGTGCGCCGCGGCGGCGAGCTTCAGGTTGCTCCTGAAGAAGGTTGCAGCGGAGAAGCCTGTGACAGTGGCCATGGTGCGATCGCTCAGTGCTTGACGAGCTGCGAGGCATGGATCGAGATGCGCACCGGAAGCTGACGCACGATGCCGGCCATGTGCGCGCCGTTGCGCCCCCATTGCAGGCCATCCAGCGGCAGTCCCGCGGGCGGCCCGCCCGCCACGCCCAGATGGCTGGCGCCGCCCGTCGGTGTGTCTTCGTCGAGGCCGAAGCGCGGCTCCGTCGGGTGCTCCTGGATCACGATGTAGTAGCCGGCGTTTCCGTCGGCACCGGTCGCCTGCGCGGCCGTGAAGTCGAAGCCGAAGAAGGACACGTCCGGCTGCATGCTGCCGCTGAAGGCCGGCTGCACTTCAACCGCCGCGTCCTCGCTCGGCGAGCGCACGCCGTTCGCATCCATCACGCCCGGCACGGCGAAGACGATGGCGTTGGGATAACGCCGGAGCAGCGCGCTGCGCATCAGCATCACGAACTGCTCCCGCACGGGCGCGGTGGCCAGGTCGGCCAGCGGGCGATCGGCCCATAGGTGCAAGGGCCCGATGTCCGCACGCGGCGTCGGTGCGCCTCGCACGTCCCAGAACTGGTTGAAGCAGGTGCCGCGCTGGTCGGTCGGGAAGCCGCGCCACAGCAGCTCGCGCGCCATCTCGACGTTGAGCCCGACCATGTAGGCCTCGACGAAGCGGCGGTTGGTCTTGAGGCCGATCACGCTGTCGGGCAGCACGGTCTGCAAACCCGGCAGCAGCAGTTCCTGCGACAGGTCGCGCAGCGGCTCGTACATCGGCTGGCGGAAGGTCGGCGCGGCCATGATGGTGTCGATGCCCACCGCGGCGCTCGCGGGCGTGTCCACCGGCGGCACCGCGCCGGCGCCGACCGAGACCATCGCGCGCGCCAGCGCCACCAGCGTCTGGCGCGGGCGGGTCTGCGCCAGCACTGTCTCCTTCAACTCATCCATCGCCATCCCGGGTGCCGGGGCGAAGATGGCCTTGAAGCGGCCGGGATCGATGCGGCCCAGGTGCTCGCTCGCGGCGAGCCGGAAGTTGTGTGCGGAGGGGCTGTCAGGCAGCACCATCATCACGGAGATGCTCGGCACGTTGACGGGCGCGCCCTCCGCCATGACCTGGAAATTGGGCCGCCCGACCAGGCCGTCGATCAGTGTCTTCGTCACGTCGCGGAAGGGGCGAATCGTCACGTTCGGCAGCCGGATGCGCACTGCATCCACCGTGGCCTGATCGGTCGCGTCCGGCGCGGAGAAGGTCATGCCGAGATTGAGCTTGGCGACCCACGTCATGGTGGTCGATCGCGTCAGGCCCTGCGCGGCGATGCGCCGTGTGAACGGGCCGCGCTCGCGGCCGATGCGGCGCATGGCCGGGCTGGTGGCCGCGAGCGGCAGCGCCTTGCCCTCCATACGCGCGACCAGCGTGCGCGGCGCCGTCTCGTCGGCCGCGATGGTGCGAATGCGCGCAAAGGCCGGCGAGCCGATGCGCAGCAGCGTCTCCGCGCCGAGGTTGGCGAAGTGCCGGGCGTGCAGGCTGGTGCCGACGGCCAGGCTCAGCTGCAACTGCCGCATCCGCTGGTTGGCGCGCTGCAGATCGGCCGCCTGCTCCCAGGCCGCGGCCATCAGCGGTTCCTGATGTGTCTGGATCACTCGCGTGCCGAACGCCACCACGGTGCGCGAGCGCGGGTCGAGGTTGAGCTGGTCCAGCCACTGCGGAACGCCTCGCGCCACCGTCGCGCGCGCGGCATGCCAGCGGCCATAGACGGGCGGCGCGAGCAGCGGATCGGCGTCCGGATCGGCCACTTCGCTCAGCCCCGGCGCGTTGATGATGCCGGCCAGCGTGGTCTGGAACGGCATGGCCGTTTCCTCTGACCACGGCGCCGGGGTGTCGGGCGTCTCCATCGGAAGCAGCGCACCTTCGAGTCCCAGCTCGGCATGCGGCGGAAACTCCGCCGGCAGGCCGAAGCCCGGCTGGCTGATGTCGATGGGCCTGCGCCCCAAGCCCTCGGGCACCGGCTGCGGCTTGAGCCGGCGCACCAGCGATTCGAAATCGCCGCCCGGACCGGTGCGGAATTCCCAGTGGTGGTAGACCGGCAGCAGGAATGGCAGTTTCTGCGTTGGCGTCCATGCCGGCGCGAGCGCGTTGGCCGCGACGAGGTCGGTGTCCGCAATGGGCAAGCCCAGCCCCGCCTTGCGCCCGAGTTCGAAGGTGGGCACCACGCAGGCGATGTAGTCGGTGTCTGCGCGGAGGATGCGCGGGCACAGCAGGCGCGACAGCGACAAGGCCGGCGAACCGGCGAGCGCCCCACCGACCTGCGCCGCGTCACGCGCTGCGGCCTGCGCATGCGCCCACGCCCAGCTGTCGACGAGGTCCGGCAGCTCCGCGGCAAGGCTCGCGGGTGCGGCGATCTGCAGCGCGGTGCATGGCGCATCGACGGTGGACCCCAGCGACACACCGTCCTGCTTGCGCACCACCACCAGGCAGAGCCAGGGCCGCAGCTTGCCTGTCGCATCGGCGCGGGCCGGTGTGAAGAGCCATGGAAAGTCGGGCCGGTCGAACTCGATCGCCGCGAAGTAGTTGGGCTCGAAGTCGATGCTGCCCGGACGTGGATCGCGCCGCACGATCTGGTTGGCGTCGATGCCCACCACGTCGGCCGGACCGCGCAGCCGCACCGTCACCGGCGGCGCGGCGCTGCCGTTGACCGACAGCACGGCGGACAGATCGGCCACCGCGTGCTGGCCCGCGCCGAGCGAATCGGGCGTGGTGATGCTCGCGGCGGCGCCCTGGCGCACCCATGGCAGGAGGCTCAGGTTGGCTGCGGGATCGGAACTTGGCATCGATCGTCTCCTGCTGCGTTCGCTAGACCTGCAACTCGTGCAGCGGCACCACCTGCCACCGGGCGCCGCCGCGGTTGAGCGTGTCCAGCGCGGCGCGGTATTCGCTCCAGGTCCGCAGCGTTGCATCGACCGGTGGCGGCGCGCCGTCGGCCAATGGAACGATGGCCCACCGGGGCGCTTCCACCTCCACGGCCTGTGAGGGTTCGGCTTCGATTTCTTCGCCCCGGCGGAAGCGAGCCAAGCCGATGGCCCGCACTGGTGCCCGCGCGGCCGCGCCGGTGCGGCTGTGAAAGCGCAGCTGCGCAAAAGTCATGACGAACGGTGGCGCGGGCGGCTTCGGCGGCGCGCTCATGTCGTCGATCACGATCGGCTCGTACTTCAGGGGCGCCGCGACGACTTCCGCCGCATCGAAGCTGACCGCTTCACTGCCGAAGACCAGCCCCGCATCCATCTCCTCGAAAGACGGGCCCGCGAGCTTCTCGTCGTCGCTCATGGCGAAGAACTGCGCGGGCGCAAACTGGTCGCGCACCGGGCCGCCGCCTTGCGGCTGCGTGTTCAGCGTTGCCGTGACCGTGAAGCGCCGGGCACCCGCCACGGGCGCGCCGCCGAACGAATCGACGTCGCGCGAGGTGTTCAGCGGCACGACCTGCTGCCTGACGACCAGGCGCCCGAGCGGATCGAGCACGATCGCACCGCCGCCCCCGCCCGTGGCGGCGAGCTTGCGCAGCGCCACGCCATGGCTGGCATGGGCTGGCCCCAGCGTGGTCCAGCTTTGCGGCGTGGTCAGCGCCTTCTTCAGTTCCGCGAGCACATCCACGGCCGGCGGCAGCGGCGGCTTCTCGCCGTCGATCAGGGTCTTGTCGAAGCGCACCGTGAAGTCGCACCAGAGGATCTCGAACGAAGCCTTGCCACTGACGCGCAGCGGACGCGGCCCTTCGAGTTCGCCTTGGAGCGAGACCTTGAAGAGATTGCTGGAGCCGCGCTTGAGTTGCACCGACGCATGAAAGTCGGCGAGGAAATGCAGCGGCACGAGCTGGATCAGCACGTCGTAGCCGATGTCGCCATCGACGCTGAAGCCGTAGGCGGCCGCATGCAGTTGCGCCCGCGCGCCGAACTGCAAGGTGTTCGAGGTGATCGCGAAGTAGGCCTCGCAGGTAATGCGCGGGTTGTTGCCCGAGCTCAGCGCGATGGCGATGCGGTCGAGCTTCGGCAGGTTGGCCGGCGGCGCGAAGCGAGGGTTCAAGCCCCCCACCGCGAGCACGAAGCCCGCGCCCGGCCCGGAGGTCCAGCGCGCGCGCAAGGCCATGGCGCCGGTCAGCGCGAACTTGTGCACCAGCCGCGAATCGACGAGCACTGCGTCGACGGAGGCGGTGCCCTCGTCGAAGTCGAGCACGCCCATCGCATCGAGGTTCAGCCGCAGAAGGTCGTTGTCACGCGAGGGAAGCATCGAGCTGATGCGGCCCAGTACCAGCAGGCGCGAGCGAGCGCCGAACTGCAGGATCAGCGCCAGGTCCAGCAGCACCAGCGTGGGCGTGGCCCAGCCGATGCGCGCCAGGATCCCGAGCAGGTAGCTGCCGCGCAGCGCCGGGAACGCACTGGCCAGCGAGCGGATGATGGCCGGCGCATTGGCGACCGGATTGCGCGGGAACAGCAGTGTGCCGAGCGTGTCGTTCTTCAATCCTGCGCGCAGCACGTCCTGATCGAAGGTGCGGTTGACCGCCACCATGCCGCCGATGCCTTGCAGCGTGAACCCCATGCCGAGCGGGATCGGCCGGAAGTCCTCGGCAGTGATGAAGATGATCATCGAGAAGCCCGGCTTGCCGTCGGGCATCTGCGTCGCGATCAATCCGAAGGCCTTGAGCGTGATGGTCTCGTGCAACGACAGCTGCATGACGCCCGCATAGAGCTTCTGCGTTTCGTCATGGAACAGGAAGCCACCGCCCGTGAGCACGCCACTCGCTTCCACCGACAGGCCGACGCCGCTGGGCGGCTTGAAGCCGAGAGCGAGATTCGCGACGCCGAGGTTGCCACCCGTGGACGGGAAGCTCAGCAGGCCGGCGATGCCGATGCGATCGAGCACCGCCGTCAACGGACCGATGGAGGCCGACACGCTGGCCGACACCTCGGCGGCGACGTCGGCATCCTGCGGCCGCAAGGCCAACGTCAGTGCGGAGAGCGTCACGCCGCCGAAGGACAAGCCGACCGGCACGGAGGCTTCGAGCGCCGCACTGCCGCGCAGGGTCAGGCCTTTGTCGCTCGACCACGCAATGCCGAGATCGCCCTGGGCCTGCAGGCCATCGGCGGGAAGGATCGCGCTGAGGAAGCCATCGCCATCCCCCGCCGCGATCACCACCATCGCCTTCGTCACGTCCGCCGACACGGCCAGCGATGCGTGCGACTCCGACAGAGCGACTTCGAGTCCGATCCGCGCACCGCCGACTTCGATGCGCGCGCCGTCGGGCTGCCCGATCACGTAGGCCGGCCCCGCGTCAATCGTCTCGAGCGTCGCCGATGCGCTGCCCTTCGCCTCGACGGTGCCCGGGCTCGCAAGCAGCGTCACACCGTGCCGGCCCCACGCGACGACGTCGATGCCCGCGGTGAGAGCGGCCGCGATCTTCCAGGGCCCGGCGCTCGCTTGCACTGCGATCGCGCCGAAGGGGCTGATAACCAGGCCCAGATCACCCTGCTCCGCCGGCGACAGCGAGAGGACGACGCCCGACTCGGACGCCGCGCCGTAGAGCGGATCGTCGACGTACACGATCAGCGCATGCGCCATCAGCGGGCCGGCATCGCCGAGCGCGACGGCATCGTCGGGATCGAAACCGTAGCGGCAAGTGACGCCAAGCGCACGCAGCAGACGCACAAGCCGCGGGAACAGCTTGTCGGCCATGGCGCGCGCATCGGCCGCGGTCTGCATCGCATTGCCGTACTCGGCGCGCAACACGGCCATCGGATCCTTCAGCAGCGACGGCAAGCGGTCGAGGTGCCAGCGGTCGAGCCGGTAGCTGTCGCGCACCAGGCGACCGCCCTGCACGAGCGGCGGGTTGCCCTGGCGCTCGTCGGCCGGTTCGAGCAGCGTCAGCAGCGCCGCCGTCGGCCGTGCGGCTGGAACGCGGCTTTCGAGAAAGGCCATCACCAGCAGGTCGACCAGTTCGCGACCCAGGCCCTCGAGCGAGGCCAGCGGCCCCTGCTGTTCGAGACGCCGCAAGGCTTCGAAGGCCTCGGCGGCCGCGTCCAGAACGGCGGCGATGGCATCGAAGGACGGCGCCTCCTGCGCTGCGAGCGCATCGATGCAATGCCTCAACTCCGCGACGGCCGCGAGCGCCTCCAGCAGCGTGTTGCTGTCCGAGTCGGGCGGCACGCCCAGCTCGGACAGCAGGCGCTGGAGGAAGGCCGGCTCCTCGACGACCTGGATCACCGGGTCGAGCAGGCTCGCGAGTCCGCTCGATAGTGATTCGAAGAAATTGGCGCTCATGCCATGGCGCGCGGCACGAATTCCGCGAATGCAGGGTCGTCGGGATCGAGGCTGACCACATAGTCGCTGAGCTGGAGCTCGCTGTCCTTGTCCTTGCGCCAGCGCACGGTGTGGTGCAGGCGGCGCAGGCTGACGTTGGTCGGATGCCAGTCGAAGGTGATCTCGCAGAAATTGTTGGTGCCGATGACCTTGTTCACCGCGCCGCCGGCGTTGTACATGCGGTACTTCGTGGCCGCGAGCCGCAGCGCCTCGGCGGCCATCTTGCGCTGGTCGGGCGTGCTGCCCGCGGTCGGCGTCGGAATCGGCGTCGTGTCCACGGGCACGCTGACCTCGGGCGGTGTCAGGTAGTCGAGTCGGTAGCTGTAGTCGGGCGGCGTCTGGGGGTCGATTGCATTTCCCAGGAAGAAGCCATCCGGTTCGGTGGGCAGGGTCGGCTGGTCGAGCTTGATGGTGAACAGCGGCACGAAGGTGCCTGCGGGGTGAAGGCCACGCTGGCCCACCACCTTCTCCGAACCCTGCGCCACGTTCCATCCCACGTAGCCCTGCGGCGTGGTCTTGGGGATCATGAGCCACGCGACGGGGTTGGGCGTGTAGGCGTAGCCGTCGCGATGAAAGCCGAGCGTGCTGTCGGTCTCCTTGCGGAACGAGCTTGCCACCAGTTGCGCGATCACCGCCTTCGCCGGTTGGGGCTGCACGTCCCCCAGGCGCGTGGCGGCCCTGTAGAGCAGCCGGGTCGCGAAGCTGAAATGCACGTCGCCGGAGATCATGGCCAGCGCGCCGGTCCGCGCGCCGTCGACCTTCGGCAGCTTCTCGGTCAGGCTCGCCATCAGCCGGTCGAAGTGGATGGACGGCAACTCCCACGCCTCGTAGACATCGGGGAAATGCTCGAAGAAATTGGCGACGCCATCGTGGCGCGCCGCGGAGCGGATCGGCTCCACGGCCGGCGCGTTGGTGGTCATCACGACGATCACGATGCGCTCGCCCGCCGGCGGCGTGTTCACGATCTGCTGCACCAGCTGATCCGCCGGCATCAGCACGCCGCCGCCGACCCGGCCCGTTGGAAAGGAGCGCCACGAGCGCGAGTCGGTGAAGATGATCTGGTGGCCTGGCCCTTCGACCGTGTAGTTGTAGACCAGCTCGTCCGCCTCATGGAACGTGGCATTCGCGGGCCGAGTCGCCAGCAAAGTCTCGTCGTGCACCGCCACCAGCTTGCGCAGCGCAGGCGATTTCGCCTCGTAGTCGCCGGCATCGGTGGTGCCGTCCAGCAGGTCGAGCAAGGCCTTGCCCGGTGGCTTGGCGCCGCCCGCGGCCGGGTCCTCGAACACCTCCGGCACGTTGCCCCAGTGCTGGCACAGCGAATAGGCCACCAGCGCGTTCTGCGCCACACGCAGGCCGAGCGGATGGCCGTAGAGCGACTTGCAGGTGTCGCGCGTCATGTTCCAGTCGTCGGTGACCTCGTGGTCATCGAAGATCATGTAGCACGGGATGTTGGCCAGCATCCGGCGCACGTCGGTGAGGTCCTGGCGGAACAACGCGAGCTTCTTCGCTTCGCGGTCCATGCCGAAATGGTGGCCCTTTTTCACGCGCTTGCCGAACCAGTGGCTGAATGCGATCGCATCGCCGCCGAGCACCACGCGCGTGGCATCGGCAACATCGCTGAAGATCGGCATGTCGGCGGGCCACAGCACATCGGACCACACCATGATGTACATGCACAGGTACTCGCCGAGCGACAGCAATTGCCCGTCGAGGTCCTCCGAAGTGAAACCTGCGGCCTCCAGCGGATCGCGGCGCAGGAAGGGCAAGAGCTTGTCCACGTCCGCCTTGCTGCCCGCGACGTCGTAGGGAATCTGTTCCTTCCAGCCGAGCAGCACATGGGCGGCATCGGAGAGCACCATCAGCTGCGAGGCCGAGACATCGTCCGCGTAGATCTGGTCGCCTGTCAGCAACAACTGGTGCGGCCGCGCGATCGGGTTGGACGCGGCTTGCGCCAACAGCTTGTCGCCCACCGAAAAGGCATCCCTGCCGTTGCCATGCGGAATGCGGCACGAGCCGCAAAGCAGGCGCAGGTCGTCGAGCGACGCGGGCGGCAGGCAGAAGCTCGGCAGGCCGAAGGGCACGTAAGCGAAAGCGGCGGGCAGCGTGGTCGTGCCCGTGGCTGTGGGCAGGTCCATGGCCTGCTGGTCATCGAAGGCGAACGCGAGCTTGTAGCGGTAGATCACGCCTTCCACGAGGTCGGGCGCGCCGGCATCCGGAACCGCCGTGACGCACACGATGTGCAATTGCGTGCCGACGGCAACGGTGTGGCGATGGCCCGAAGCCACGGTCGCGTCGAGCGCATCGAACACCGTGAGCGTGACGTCGCCGCCCGCGCGCATCGCCAGCCACACGCTGACGCTGCGCGGCGCGACCCTTCGCAGCACCGGCCCGGCCAGCACGCGCGGCAGCGTCGAAAGGCGATTGGCGAGCGACTGCCAGGCCATGGCGGCATTCCTCCTAGGCGGTGCGCCTTGCACGGCGCTGCCGAACGAAGGGCGCCATCGTGGGCTACCCCAGGCGGAAACTCAATGCAGCCGACGGCCTATATGCCGAAGGAAGTAAGCGCCACGGAAGGCGTGCGTTCGGACTTCGTCACTTCGGGCACAAGGCCAATGCGGCGAGCGTTTCGGAGCACGCCTTTTCCTTTGGCTCCGTGGCGACGCGCGCGGTCGCAGGGATGTCCACCGCCGGCGTGTCCGTCGGCGCAAGAGGCGCCGGCTCCTGGAAGGCCGAACCCATCACGACCGGAGGCTGAACGCGTTCGACGGCCGCGGCGCGTGGGGCCTTGCGTCCCGATTCGAATGCGTTCACGGTGTCGCTGCTTCTCGGCCTGGAGGAACTGTCGTCGCCGCGTCGCTGCGATACGGTTGCCGGTTCGGGCCGCGGTACGGGAGGCTCACGGGAGCTGGCGGCTACCGTGGGTTGTACCTCCGTCTCGACGATGGACACCTCTTCCGAAGCGAGCGACTCTCGCAGCGAATCGATCCGGGATGTGAGAGAGGCGGCAGAGGAAGAGACGGCGTTCTCGATCGTCGACCAGCCAGCGGCAAGCTGACTCGAATACCAGTACGCGAACGCCCCCAGCAAAAGCAGCAGCAGGAACAGCACGCGCAAGCCTGTGCGCTTGACTAGCTGGCTGCGCGATGGGTCGGCACGGTTCAGCGTTCGTGTAGGCACCGGCGGTGTGGATGAGGCCTCGAGCGAACCGGGTGTCGTGCTGGCCGAGGTGTTCGCCGCGAAGCGCACGCCCGAAAACCTGCCTTTACAACCACAGCAGTATCTGGCACGGTCCTTGTTCGCCGTGTGGCACGCTTCGCAAAACTTCATCCCATCGCTCCAACCAAGTGAAGGAGGTTTTCACATTGTGTACTCTTGTCTTCGTACGGCCTTCGCAGACTTGTAAGACAAAAACCTCGGTATTTGTCCATTTCAGACACGGGAGCAGTGGCTTCTCGAACAGGGTTGACTCATGACCGCCAAATCCGCCCGGCGCGAATACTTCGAGGCGCTGGCCGCCTTCGATCGCGCATGCCTCGACTTTTCGAAGGGCATGGGTGCGGTTCTCGATCCGGTCGCGCAACAGGCGCCTTCAGATGAGCCGCAACCGCTGCTCGCGAACCTGGGTCCGCGCAAGCCGGCCAAGCGGGCTCCGCGCAGCGACCCTGGCGCACTGGTCAAGCGCGCGCGCTGAACGCGCGCCGGCCTACAGCCTGCAACGGGTCAGCGCCTCGTCGACCTTGGTCTTCAAGAGCGCCACACCGCCGGTCCCGCTGGCAGCACGTCCGATGAACGCGCCGGCCGCGGCCCCGATCAGCGCCTTGCCGATGAGCGTGCGGCTGTGCCCCGTTGCCATCAACAGCAACAGGCCGACGCCGAGCACGATGAGATGTTCGCCGGGCAGATCCGGTCGATTGGCGTCGGCTTCCTTGAGCGCCGCAATCCAGGACTTGGCTTCCATGGTGCTTCCGTTCACTAAACACAAAAGAACATTCTTGGACGGAAAGTCACGTCCGCGTTGTAGGCTGGGGACCCGCAAGCTTGACTCCTCCGCCGTCTACGACATCGCGGGAGTACCTTCGTTCAGGAAAGCTTCATGACCACGCTGCCCGAGTTTCTCGATCCCTATGCCCACGGCTTCGCGAGAGTGGCGGTGGCGGTGCCGCGCAACCGGGTCGCCGATCCGGTGTTCAACGCCAGCGAAACAGTGGCGCTCTACCGCGAGGCCAGCGCAAAGGGTGCGGTGGCCGTCGCGTTTCCCGAGCTGGGCCTCTCGGCCTACACCTGCGACGACCTCTTCCACCAGGCCGCGCTGCTCGATGGCTGCGAAGCCGCGCTTGCGACCGTGGTCGCCGCATCCAAACAGGTCGGTGCGCTGGCGATCGTGGGATTGCCGCTGCGCGTGGACCACAGGCTCTACAACTGCGCGGTCGCAGTCGGCGGTGGCCGCATCCTCGCCGTGTGGCCCAAGACGTATCTGCCCAACTACGGCGAGTTCTACGAGGCCCGCCAATTCAGCGCTGCCGACAGCGCCCTCTCCACCCAGATCGACCTGTGCGGCCAGCGCGTTCTCTTCGGCACCGACGTCATCGTGCAGGCCCGCCAACTGCCGCTCCTGAAATTGCACGTGGAAATCTGCGAGGACGTCTGGGTGCCGATCCCGCCATCGAGCTACGCGGCGCTGGCCGGGGCCACGGTGCTGGTCAATCTCTCCGCCTCGAACATCACGATCGGCAAGTCCGAATACCGCCACCGGCTGGTCAGCCTGCATTCGGCGCGCTGTCTCGCCGCGTATCTCTATTCGTCGGCCGGCATCGGGGAATCGACCACCGATCTCGCCTGGGACGGGCAGGCCCTGATCTACGAGAGCGGCGAGATGCTGGCCGAGAGCGAGCGTTTCAGCAACCAGTCGCACATGATCATGTCCGACGTCGACCTCGAACGCCTCTCGCGCGAGCGCATGCGGCAGAACTCCTTCGGCGTGTCGGTGCAGCGGCACAAGCAGGCGCTGGCCGGCTGGCGCACAGTGGAGTTCGACTGCACCGTGCCGAGATCGATGCCGGCGCCGGCGCTGATGCGCAACGTGGAGCGCTTCCCCTATGTGCCGGCGGATGCGCGCCATCGCGACGAGCGCTGCATGGAGGTCTTCAACATCCAGGTTCAGTCCCTCGTGCAGCGACTGGAGGCCACCGGTATCAAGAAGCTGGTGATCGGCGTGTCGGGCGGGCTCGACTCGACCCATGCACTGCTCGTGTGTGCGCAGGCGATGGACCGGCTGTCGTTGCCGCGAGCCGACATCCTCGGCTTCACGATGCCGGGCTTTGCCACCAGCGACCGGACCCGGGTCCAGGCGCATCAGCTCATGGACGCGATCGGCTGCACCGCGCGCGAGATCGACATCCGGCCGAGCTGCAACCAGATGCTGGAAGATCTCGGACACCCGTTCGCCGAAGGCGTGCCGCAGTACGACATCACCTTCGAGAACGTGCAGGCTGGCGAACGGACCAGCCACCTGTTCAGGCTCGCCAACTTCCACGGGGCGATCGTGGTGGGCACGGGAGACCTGAGCGAACTCGCACTCGGCTGGTGCACCTACGGCGTCGGCGATCACATGTCGCACTACAACGTGAACGCAAGCGTGCCCAAGACGCTCATCAAGCATCTGGTGCACTGGGTCGCACAGAACGGGAAGATCGGCCCGGCCGGCAGCGAGGTGCTGCACGCGATCCTCGCGACCGAGGTCAGCCCTGAGCTGGTGCCGCACGAAGCGGGCTCGGCGGAGGATGCCACGCGGCAGCCGGGACAAAGGACCGAGGACTTCGTCGGGCCTTACGAGCTCCAGGACTTCCATCTCTACTACACCCTGCGTTATGGTTTCAAGCCCTCCAAGGTGGCATTCCTGGCTTACACGGCATGGCATGACCGCGACAAGGGCGGCTGGCCGGACGAGCTGCAAACCGAACGCAACGCCTACTCGATCGCCCAGATCCGCAAACACCTCGGCACCTTTCTGTACCGCTTCTTCAAGACCAGCCAGTTCAAGCGCTCGTGCGTGCCGAACGCGCCGAAGGTCGGCTCGGGCGGATCGCTCTCGCCGCGCGGCGACTGGCGCGCACCGAGCGATTCGGAGGCCGCGGTGTGGCTTGCGGACCTGGCGGGCGTTCCAGACGAGACGGGCTCCGATCGATAGCTCGGCGTCCTGCCGATCCGGGATGGCCGCCCAAGGTTCTCCACCAGCCCCGTGGACAGACCTGTGGACAACACCCTGAAGAACGTCGGGAATCGACTCCAGACTTGGCTTCCAACACGGTGCCTCAGGATTGGGCACCGAAAAGGGGGCAAAGACAGCCGCCGGCATCGAGGAACCGCCCTTGACGGGTGGGTGCCGAAGCGACCTCTACCAGCGCCGGCAGGCCGTCTGTGCCGAAGCGTACGCCTCCAGAATGAACCCTGTGTTACGCGGGGTTGCCGATGTCGATGTCTCGCGCTTGTATGCGGCCGGCCCACGACCTATAAGACTTGGTTGCGGACACCTGAAGGAGCGGACATGACCGTCGATCTGAGCCACTTCAAGCCCCTGGACCCAGGCCGCGTCAACGCCCAGGACCCCGTCGAGCTGCAGTACTGGTGCGCCCAATTCCACTGCACCGAGGCAACGTTGAACGATGCCCTGGCGAAAGTCGGATCCCATGTGACCGCCGTGCGCGATCAACTGGCCTCCGGCGACAAGGCGCACGCACCGCCCGGCCGCTAACCGCACCGCGGCCAGCCACGCCGGCCGCGCCTGCGCAATGTCCAAAGACATTCCCTTCTGAACTTCCGGCGGCGCCCTACGCGCCTTTCATTTCTCTACCGACGCGATTCGCGCGCCGGTCGACCTACGTTTGCCGCATTCACGAGAGAGCCCACTCGCAACAACCAACAACAACCACACATGCTCGGCATCGTCATCCCGGCGCACAACGAACAGGACACGATTGCCGACTGCGTCGGAGCGGCGCGACGTGCAGCGCTCCATCATGATCTGGGCGGAGAACCGGTCGAGATCGTCGTCGTCATCGACGGCTGCACCGACGCCACGGGCGTGTTGGCCGCCCGCGCGGGCGCCATCACCATCAGCGTGCGTGCCCGCAACGTGGGCGTGGCCCGCGCGGTAGGTGCGGAGGTCCTGCTCGCGCGAGGTGCGCGGTGGCTTGCGTTCACCGACGCCGACACGGTGGTGTCGCCCGGCTGGCTGGCCGATCAACTCTCGCTCGATGCGGATGCGGTCTGCGGCACGGTCGGCGTGGAGGACTGGTCGCAGCACGGGGTCCATGCCGACCTCCTGCGTCGGCATTTCCTCCGTACCTACGATGACCGGGACGGACACCAGCACATCCATGGCGCCAATCTGGGCGTCTCTGCACCGGCTTATCGGCGGGCGGGCGGATTCCGGCACCTGGGCTGCAGCGAGGACGTGGACCTCGTGCGCGCGCTCGAAGCCTCGGGCGCGAAGATCGCGTGGAGCGCCAAGCCGCGGGTCGTGACCAGTTCCCGACGCGAGGCCAGAGCCCGCGGCGGCTTTGCCGACGCACTGCTGCACGCGATCGTCCAGCAGCTGAACCCGACGGCCTTGCCGGCGCTGACAAGCCCATAATGCCGCATGGGATTGCCTCGCACCTTGCAGACGCTTTCTTCCATCCTGGACGCCGAAGGCCCGTCCAACGGCCTCGCCTTTCTGAATGAGGGCGTTCTGCACCGGTACAGCGCCGTCTACCGCCTTTCGGGCCTCACGTTGAAGAACGTGCTCCTGCATGACAAGGCGGGCAAGTTGCGACCCGAATACCTCGCGGCCATTCCGTTCGACAGCAGCTACTGCCAATTCGTCGTGCGCGACGGCCAGTTCCGCACCGACAACTCGGCAGCCGACACGAGGCTGCGGGGCTACTCCTATCCGAGCATCGCGCTTTCGTACCACAGCGTGCCGATCCTGAATCCCAACGGCGAAATCTGGGGCACGCTCAGCCATTTCGACACGGCAGCGCTGCCGCTGCCCGACGACGAGTTCGCGCTGCTGAAAGGCGCGGCACCCTTGCTGGCCAGGTTCCTGGTCGAGCCCTGAGCTGTCGTCTCCTACACGAGCCGGCGGCGTGCGCTGACGAAGCGCGCTGGCCACTTCGCATACCGTCGCCGGGCTATTTCATCCTCCCGCCCCATCGATCACTCCGCCTTCACGCATGCTCGCCCCGGTCACCGACGACGCCCTGGCGCGACTTCAGCAGCAACACGGAACGGGGCTCACGCTCGCCCACTTGGTCGACAACCGGCTCGACCAGCTTCCGCTGCCGGGTGCAGGCCGGACGCTCGCGCGCTGGCGAGTGCTGGCCGAGGTGGCGGCCCATGATCTTTCTTTGGTGAAGCTGTTCGAGGGCCACACTGACGCGCTCGCGATCTTGCAGGAACTGGGCGCGCCCACCTCGCCGCAGGGATCGCGCTGGGGCACCTGGTGTGCCGAGCCGCCCGATGCGCGACTGGCGATGAATGCCGTGCCCCCGGCAGAAGACCTGGCCGGATTCCACGCGCCCGATGCGCCCCAGGTGCGCCTCACCGGCACCAAGGCCTGGTGTTCGGGCGCCGCGACCGTGACACATGCGGTGGTGAGTTGCTGGAATGCCGCGGACGAGCCCTGTCTGGCCGCCGTCACCATCGCGCCGCCGGACGTCACGGTGACCAGTGATGGCTGGCACGCCGTCGGCATGGCGGCGAGCGGGAGCGTGGATGTTCGCTTCGACCATGTCGATGCGGCGCAGATCGGCGGTCCCGGCGACTACGTGAACCGCCCCGGGTTCTGGCAAGGCGGCGCCGGCATCGCGGCCTGCTGGTTCGGCGGCGCGCTCGGCATCGCGCGCATGACGTGGCAGTCGAGCGGCCACGCGCCCGACGCGCATCGGCTCGCGCACCTGGGCGCCATCGACGTGGCGCTCGCTGCCGGTGCCGCTGTGCTGCGCGAGACCGCCGCCTGGATCGATGCGCATCCAAAGGACGACGCGCGACGCCATGCCCTGCGCGCACGGCTCGTGGTCGAGCAGGCCGCCAACGAGGTCATGCACCACGCGGGTCGCGCGGTGGGCGCCGGCCCGATGTGTCGCAACCCACGCTTCGCGCGCGCCATGGCCGATCTGCCGGTGTTCCTGCGACAAAGCCACGCGGAGCGCGACCTCGCCGCACTGGGCCAACAGAACCTGCACGGAGACACCCCACCATGGATGCTGTGACCGATCGCCCCATTCGCGGGCAAGGCACCTCGGAATCCGACTGGAATGCATGGCCCGGCTTACGGCACCTTCGGGCGACGACGTCCGAGCAACTGGTTCCTCACGGCGCCCGCGCGGTGGTGGTGGCGCCGCACCCGGACGACGAGGTGCTCTCGGTCGGCGGCCTGCTGGCGCAGCTTGCCCGCAGCGGAACCTCCGTCTGCGTCGTCGCGGTGACGGACGGCACCGCCAGCCATCGTGGCTCCGCCGATTGGCCCGCCGACCGGCTGGTCAGGGTGCGCCCCCAGGAGAGCCGCGACGCCCTGCGATGCCTGGGCATCCAGGTCGAGCCGATGCGCCTCGGCATGCCCGACGGCGACCTGCGGGATCAGCGCGGCCAGCTGGCGGAACGGCTGCTGCCGATGTTGGATCGCTCCGACGTGATCTTCACGACCTGGCGACAGGACGGCCACCCCGACCACGAGGCCACCGGTCACGCCTGCGCGTTCGCGGCAGCTCGCACCGGGGCGCGACTGGTCGAAGTGCCCGTGTGGGCGTGGCACTGGGCCGCACCGGGGGATGAGCGGCTACCCTGGCATCGCGCCATCCGGGTGGACCTCGACGCCGACGCGGTGAGTCGCAAGCGCCAAGCGGTACAGTGCTTCAAGAGCCAATTGGAGCCGGACGCTTCCACGGGCGCCGCACCGATCCTGCGCTCCACCACGGTCGAGCGCGCAGCCCGGCCCTTCGAGGTGATGTTCACGTGAGCACCATGCAGGACCAAGAATCGTATTTCGCCGGGCTCTACGGCGGCAGCGACGATCCCTACCAGTTGCGCACCCGCTGGTACGAAGAGCGGAAGCGCAATCTCCTGCTGGCCGCATTGCCTCGGCAGCGCTACGAGCACGCCTACGAGCCCGGCTGCGGCATCGGCGAGCTCACCGTCGCGTTGTCGAAGCGCTGCGACGAGTTGCTGGCCGCCGACTTCTCCGAGCGCGCGACGGAGATCGCAACCCAACGCACACGCGGATTGCGCAACGTGCGCATCGAGCGGCACCAACTCCCCGACGACTGGCCGCATGATGCCGGGCCCTTCGACCTCATCGTGCTGAGCGAGCTGGGCTACTTTCTCGACGAGTCCGCCATGCGAAGCCTGGCGGGTTGCTGCCGGCACTCGCTGACGGTCGAAGGAGCGCTGGTCGCCTGCGACTGGCGGCCGGATTTCAAGGGGCGCGTTTTGTCGACCGACGCCGTGCATGCGGCGCTGGCTGCGCTGGGACTGGCATGCATCGCGCGCCACGAGGAGGATGACTTCCTGCTGCAGGTGTGGTCGCGCAACGGCCGCTCCGTTGCCGAGCACGAGGGCATCCGATGAGAGAGCCCCTGCCCTTTCTCGCGGGCGGCGGTCGGCTCGGCGAACTGATCGCCCGGCATGACTGGAGCACGACCGGCGTCGGTCCGATCGAGCGGTGGCCGCCGCACGTGATGACCGCGACCGCGCTCATGCTGCGATCGGTCGTTCCCATCGTCATGCTGTGGGGTGAAGCGGGCGTGATGATTTACAACGACGCCTATTCCGTCTTCGCCGGCAACCGGCATCCCCTGCTGCTCGGGTCCAACGTCCGGGAAGGATGGCCCGAGGTCGCCGACTTCAACGACAACGTGATGAAGGTCGGTCTGGCGGGCGGGACCTTGAGCTACCAGGACCAGGAACTCACCCTCGCAAGAAACGGCCGCGCCGAACCCGCTTGGATGAACCTCGACTATTCGCCCCTGCTCGACGAAGCGGGCATCCCCGCAGGCGTGATGGCCGTCGTGGTCGAGACCACGGCCAAGGTCCAGGCAGAGCGGCGCCTGAACGGCGAGCGCGAGCGCCTGCGCGCGACCGAGGCCCTGCTGCGGACGCTGAATGCCGACCTGGAGCGCCAGGTGGAAGAGCGGTCTCACGGACGCAGCCTGTTCTGGCAGCTCACGTCGGACCTGCTGGGCGTACTCGACGGCGAGGGCGTGTTCGAGAAAACCAATCCCGCATGGCAAGCGGTGCTCGGATGGACCGAGGACGAACTGCGGATCACACCCATCTTCGATCTGCTCCACCCCGACGACCTCCGGACGACGCGTGACGGCTTCGCCAAGCTCAAGGACGGCACGCCGGTCGTGAACTTCGTCAATCGCTATCGCTGCAAGGACGGCACGTACCGGTGGCTGTCATGGACGGGGGTCCCCGAGGAAGGCCGCTACTACTGCAGCGGCCGCGACATCACTGCCGAAAAGGATGCCCAGATCGAGCTCAACATGGCACAGGAGGCGCTGCGCCAATCCCAGAAGATGGAAGCCGTCGGCCAGCTCACCGGCGGCATCGCGCACGATTTCAACAATCTCCTCGGCGGCATCAGCGCCAGCCTGCAGGTGCTCGAGGCGAGGCTCGCCAAGGGCAAGGTCGACGGTGTCGAGCGCTACATCGCCATGGGCCAGGCGTCCGTGCGCCGCGCCGCGGCCCTGACGCAGCGGCTGCTGGCCTTCTCGCGCCGGCAAACGCTCGACCCGAAGCCGACCGACGTCAACCGCCTGGTCGCCAGCATGGAAGAGATGATCCGCCGCAGCATGGGGCCGGGCATCGAGGTCGAGGTGATCGGCGCCGGAGGCCTCTGGCCGACCAAGGTCGATTCGCCGCAACTCGAAAACTCGCTGCTGAACCTTTGCATCAATGCGCGCGATGCCATGCCCGACGGTGGCCGCCTCACCATCGAGACGGCGAACAAATGGCTCGACGACCGCGCGGCGGCGGAGCGCGAACTGCCGCCGGGGCAATACGTTTCACTGTGCGTGACGGACACCGGAGCAGGCATGTCAGCTGAAATCAAGGCGCGCTGCTTCGACCCCTTCTTCACCACCAAGCCCATCGGCCAGGGCACGGGCCTGGGGCTGTCGATGGTCTACGGCTTCGTGCGGCAGTCCGGCGGCCAGGTGCGCATCTACTCGGAACTGGGCAAGGGCACCACGATGTGCCTGTACCTGCCGCGGCACCTCGGCGATCCCGATCAAGATGAGCCCCGCTACGCGCAGGAGTCCGTCGAGCGCGGCGACGGCGAAACCGTGCTGGTGATCGAGGACGAGGCGAACATCCGGATCCTCATCGCCGAAGTCCTCGAACAGGCGGGCTATCGGGTGATTCAGGCAGACGAAGGTTCGCGGGGATTGCGGCTGCTGCAGTCCCGGGCGCGCGTCGATCTCCTGATCACCGACGTGGGCCTGCCCGGCGGCATGAACGGCCGCCAGGTGGCCGACGCGGCGCGGGTCACGCGGCCGGAGCTGAAGGTGCTTTTCATCACCGGCTATGCCGAGAACGCGGCCGTGGGCAACGGCCATCTTGAACGGGGAATGGAGGTGATGACGAAGCCATTCGAGATCACGGCGCTGGCGAACAAGGTTCGGGGGATGGTGGGGCCCTAGCGGCCCGGCCTTGCGCCTGCGGCCTAGGCAAGCAAGGCGTGCGCCGCTGCGAGTGAAATCGCCAGCGCCACGCCGAAGATCCCGAATGCCGCGGGAGTTCGCGATGCCGGATGAAAGGTCAGCGCACCCACGCAGCCCATGAAGAGGAACGGCAGCGGGATGACAACGGGCAGCGCCAACAGGATGGCGTCTTCGAAGGCGCAGGCGATGGACGCGACATCCGGCGTGGTCCAGCGAATGCCGATCAGGGGCAACGCTGCGATCGCGGTGCACATGAAGAAGCTCCAGAAGAGCCAGTCCTGGGGAATCGGGGCTTCGCTCGCCGGTGCCGTGGTTTCCTCCCATTCCGCTTCGTCCAGCTCTTCAACCGGGTCCGCCGTGCCGGCCGTTCTGCGTGTCCGCCAGTCGTGCAGAGCGACCGAGGGAATGGAGAGCGCAAGAACCACCAGTTCGAGCCAACCGCCTGTTCGCCGCTCGACCGCGACGCGCGAGAAGGACCGGGGATTGCCAGAATGAGTGGTGATGAGCGGTGTCATGCCCGGCAATGTAGGCACGGCGATCGGGCTTGGCGTCATCGGACCGCAGCAGTATCGCGTGATGCTACCGGGCGTGGCGACGGAAGCGCCGCTCGGCGCCATCGGCGCACCGCCAGCGCCCTGCCACGCTGCCGATCAGCGCGAAACAGGTTCGCGGAGGAAGCGAAACTGCACCGTCGAATCCCTGGCCACTCGGGCGCCGAGGCCGCGTTCCCACTGCAGGTAGGCGTCCCACACCGCGTCCCGGCGCGGGCCGAAGACGCGCATGACGGAACCCCAATCATCGTCGAATGGGGTAAGCAGCCGGGACGCGCGAATCTCGGACTCGACCGCATGGCCGCGAGCCTGCCAAGCCTGCGTACCGCCTTTCAGCCAGGCCACCGTGGCCTCGGGCCAGCGTCGCCGTGCGTCGCGCGCCGCCAGCCGGGCGGCTGCGCCATCAGGCGAGGTGAACACGATGGCGGCATCCGATGGCAAGAGCACCTCCAGCGGAGTCAACGAGGCCGGGAGGAGAAAGTACGCGCCGGGCAGATGCCCGCGCTCGTAGTCCATGCTCGGGCCGACATCGACGACTTGCGCCGATCCAGCGTCGAGCAGGTGCGCGAGCGGATCGGCGTCGAGCGCCGCCGGTGCGTCCGGCACCTGATCGGGGGCCGCCTCATGCGGGGCCCGGGCAGGCATCGCGGGCGGCAACTCGCCCTCCAGCACATGAACCTCGGCCTGGTTCAACTGCGTCAGCCAGAAAGCCGTGATGGAAGCGCGAAGCAGATGAGCATCATCGACGAGCACGATGCGCGCGTTGCGCGTGCCCACGAGGTTCTCGAAGTGCATCAGCAGCTGCCCGCCAGGCACGTGGCGCGCGTCGCGCGCGGCGGCTTTGGCAGGATCAGCGAGCGGACGCACGTCGAAGACGTAGAGGGTCCTGCCGGACTCGGCCCGCAGCCGCCCCAGTCCGCTAGCGTCGATGCACTTCAGGCCGTAGCGCGATCGCAGATCTTCGGCGAGCCCACGCAGCACGGCGGGCTCCTCCGCCGGCACGTCGTCGACCGGCACTGCGTTCTGGACCACCGGGGCGCCGCGCAATCCCCAGGCCATCACGCCGTCTTCCACGAAGACCGCATCGGGCGCGCGTCCGAGGAGCCGCAACGTCGTGGTGCCGATGATTCCGCGCGTGCGGCTGAAGCAGTTGATGGCCCATAGGTGCTCCGGGTCGCCGTGCGCGAAACGGCGCAGCGCCAGCTCGGTGCCGGAGTAGCTGCGCGCGCCTTCGATCGACAGGAACTCGTACTCTTCCCTGGGGCGTGCGTCGATCACGGTGGTGGGCTTGCCGCTGCGCCTCCGCGCCTCCAGTTCGGCCAGAGGCAGCACCGGCGTTTCGTAGCGCTGCCGCACGCCGTCGCCGAAGGCCTTGACCAGCGTGTTGTAGCCGTCGATGACCGGATAGCCCGTGGCCTTCCAGGCCTGGAGCCCGCCCGCGAGCCGCCGCACCCCGGAATATCCGAGCCGACGCAGCAAGGCCGCCGCCGCGGCCGCAGGACCGTCATCGGCATCGTTCGCGTCATAGATGACGACGTCGGTGCCGCGCCGCGGAACGAACGCATCGATCTGCAGTTCCAGCACGCTCAAGGGCGCAAGTCGCGCCAGGTTGGGATGGCCCGCGTTGAACCAGCGCGCCTCCCGCACATCCAGAAGCGCCAACTCTGTCGGGCCGAGCAGCAGGTCGCGCAGCGCCTGGGGCGAAATTCCGGTATCGCTCAATTGGGTTGGATCTCCGCCTGCTTGACGGTCCTGTTCGGATAGTTGTCCGCGGCAAAGCCGAAGCTGGAAGACAGGGCAAGCGCAAGCACCGAAAGCAGGCTGCGGCGATTCGAGAGGTTCATGGGTCGGGCGTCGCGCGGGGACGTGAAAGCCGACGAATCTAGGTTGTCCACGCGCTGCTGCGAACAAAGCTTTGCGCATATGGACATGCGGAATGGGCGCATGCGGATGGCGGTGGCCTTCCTATCATCGCGCCGCATCGGACGACCCATGACAACCGCGCACATTCCTGCTCCTTCCACCCGCGCTGCGCGTGCACCCTGGTGGCGCCACTACGAAGTCCCGACGCTGATCCTCGCCGTCGCGATCTATGCGGCCTGGGCAGCGCTCGTCGCCTCGCACCGCGCGCTGCCGGGCTGGCTGCTGTTCGTGCTCGGCGGCTATCTGGCGCAACTGCACTTCTCGCTGCAACACGAGAGCATTCATGCGATGCGCCACCTGCCCCAATGGCTGCGATGGGCGAGCGTCTGGCCGCCGATCAACCTGTGGCTGCCCTACCCCCTATACAACCGCGGACACAGCGCACACCACGTCAACTTCCACCTGACGCACCCTGAGCGCGACACCGAGAGCGCCTACCACTCTGCGCCCGCGTGGGCCGGCTACGGCGCAGCATGGCGGTGGATCTACCAGGCCAACCAGACCCTCGCCTTCCGCGTGGTGCTGGGCCCGGTCCTGCGGCTCTACAAGCTGGTTCGCGGCGAGGTCGGACGCATCTGCGCCGGCGACTTCTCACACGTCGGGATCTGGCTCGTGCATGCGCTGAGCGTGGCGCCGGTTCTGTACTACGTGATCGAAGTCTGCGGCATGAGCCTCGGCAAATACCTGATCTGCTTCGTCTACCCCGGCATGATGCTCGGCGCGTTGCGCTCCTTCACGGAACACCGCTGGAGCGACACGCCGCACGAGCGCGTGGCGATCGTCGAATCCAACCTGCTCTTCGGCCTGCTCTACCTCTACAACAACCTGCACCACGTGCACCACCGCGCGCCTACGATGCCCTGGTACGAAATCCCGGTGCATTTCCGGCGCCATCGTGCCGCCGTGCTGGCTGGCAATGGACATTTCTACTACCGCGGCTACAGCGAAATCGCACGCCGCTATCTGTTCCGCCCGGTGTTCGCGCCGGTGCATCCCAAGTGGTAGCGTCAGCGGTGCCTGAATACCGGTTCTCGCTTGGCGAGAAAGGCGTGCATGCCCTCGTGCGCGTCCTCGCTGGCGAAGCGCGCATGGAGTTGCCGGCGCTCGAAGCCGATGCCTTCGGTGAGCGAAGCCTCCCAGGCACGATTCACGGACTCCTTGATTGCCATCAGCGCCGGTAGAGAGAAGCCGGCTATGCGGGTCGCGAGGTCGATGGTTTCGGAAAGCAATCTTTCGTCGGGCACCACGCGCGAGACCAGGCCGTAGCGGTCCGCTTCGGCTGCATCCAGCATGCGGCCGGACAGGCACATGTCCATGGCCTTCGCCTTGCCGATGGCGCGGGGCAGGCGCTGGGTGCCGCCGGCGCCGGGCAGCATCGCCAGCTTGATCTCCGGCAGCGCGAACCGGGCGGATTCGGCCGCGACGATCAGGTCGCAGGCCATCGCCAGTTCGCAGCCGCCGCCCATCGCGAAGCCGGCCACCGCCGCGATCACCGGCTTGCGAACGCGGCGGATGGCTTCCCAGTTGCGGCTAATGAAGTCGCCCTGGAAGACGTCCATGTAGCTCCAGTCCGCCATCGCCGCAATGTCGGCGCCGGCCGCGAAGGCCTTGGCGTTGCCCGTGATGACGATGGTGCCGATGCCGGCATCGGCATCGAAGGCCAGCAGCACCGCGCCGAGCGCATCCATCAGCGCATCGTCGAGCGCGTTCATCTGCTGCGGTCTGTTCAGCGTGATGACACCGACTCGGCCACGGGTCTCCGCGAGGATGGGTTGCTCTTGCATGGCGGCTTGCTCCCGGGTCAGTCCACGACGATCTTCTGTTCCTTGATCAGCCCGGACAGCAGCGTGCCCTCGGTGGCCAGCATCTTGCGGAAGTCGGCTGTGTCCATGGCGACCGGCTCGGCGCCCAGGTCGCCGTAGCGCGACTTGACGGCCGCCTGCGACAGCGCCTTGCCGATCTCGCGGTTCATGCGGGCCACGATGTCGGGAGAGGTTCCGTTGGGCGCCCACATGCCGAACCAGATGTCGAGATTGGCACCGGGGAAGCCCTGCTCGCCCACGGTCGGAACGTCGGGGAAGAAAGGCGAGCGCTTGGCACTCACGATGCCCAGCAGCTTGACCTTGCCGGTGCGGATGTGCGGGAAGGCGATCCCCGGGTCGCAGACGAAGTCGGCCTGGCCCGACAGCACGTCCTGCAGCGCAGGCGCCGCGCCGCGGTAGGGAATGTGGGTGATGTAGGTGCCGGTCGCCTGCTTGAACAGTTCACAGGCCAGGTGCGGCGGCGTGCCCGCGCCGGCCGAGGCATAGGACAAGGTGCCTGGCTTGGCCTTCGCCAGTGCGACGAGATCCCGCACGTCCTTCGCGGCCATCTGCGGCTTGGCGACCAGGTACATCTGCGTGCGTCCGACGCTCGCGACCGGCATGAGGTCGCGCGACGGCAGCAGGGTCGACTTGAAGAGCGAAGGATTGGCTGTTTCCACCGAGGTGGGCGCGATCAGGAAAGTCTGTCCGTCCGGTGCCGCGCGCACTACTTCCGAAGCCGCGATGTTGCCGCTGGCACCGGGCTTGTTGTCGATGACGACCGGCTGGCCGAGGGATTCGGACAGCGCTTGCGAGAGGATGCGCGCCATCACGTCGGTGCTGCCGCCGGGCGCGAAGCCGACGACCACGCGAATGGGCTTGGCGGGCCAGTTGGCCGCCGTCTGCGCCTGGATCGCGCAGGCCGCGCCGAGCATGCCCATGCCGATGGCGGCCCGAACCAGACTTCGGCGCACGGCCGCAGTGAAATGAAAATCCATGTCTTGTCTCCGTTGTGGTGATGGAAGCGATGCGCCTGCCGCTCAGGCCGCGTTCTCGCGCAGCAGTTCGCGCAGCTTGAATTTCTGGATCTTTCCGGATGGCGTGGACGGCATGACGTCGCGCACGACGAGCCGCTCCGGGATGTACTGGATCGCCACCTTCTGGGCTTTCAGGAAATCCACGATCGAGGGCAGATCGACACTCTTTCCAGGCCGGGGAACCACCACCGCGCAGGCGCGTTCGCCGAGCCGCTCGTCGGGATAGGCCACGATGGCAGCCATGGCGATGTCCGGATGCCGATAGAGCAGCGACTCGATCTCGACGACCGGGATGTTCTCGCCGCCGCGAATGATCACGTCCTTGCTGCGGCCGGTGATGCGGATGTAGCCCCGCGCGTCGATGCGAGCGAGATCGCCGGTGTCGAACCAGTCATCCGCGTCGGTGCCGTTGAGCCTCGGTCGCTGCAGGTAGCCGCCGAAGTTCGAGCAGGCGCGCAGCATCAACCGGCCCACCTCGCCCGACGGCAAGGCTTGCCCATCAACGTCGACTACCTGGACCTCCACGCCCGGCAACGGGCAACCGTCGGTGTGGATGGAGCGCTCGTCATCGTCGTCCAGTTGGGTCAGGGTGACGGCACCGTTCTCGCTCATGCCCCATGCCGATACGATCTTGGCACCGAGGGCCTGGCGCGCCTGCTCGACCAGCGGGCCGGGAATCGGTGCGCCCGCGCACAGGAACACGCGCAGGCTCGGCACGCCGGAGCCGGATTCGGCCACCGTCTTGGCGAGGTCCGTGAGGAACGGCGTGGAGGCCATGGTGAAGCTCGCCTTCTCCTCGCGGATCAGCGCAATGGCCTGCTTCGGCTCCCAGATGTCCTGCAGGACGGCGCCGGCCTTCAGCATGATGGGCATCATCAGCCCGTACATGAAGCCGGTCTGGTGCGCCATGGGCGAGGCCATCAGCACCACGTCGTCGGCGCCGAGATGCAGGCGCTCCGCGTAGGGAATGATGTTCGCCATCGTAGTGTTGGCGGAGTGCATGACGCCCTTGGGCTCGCCCGTGGTGCCGGAGGTGTAGATCAGTTGCGTCACGTCATCAGGGCCGGGGCGGCTGCGCGCGAGGATGTCCTGCGCGTCGGGTTCGTCCTCCCAGGCCGGACCGCTGAGCAGCGCCTCGAAGCTGTTGGAGCCCGCGCCGCCGATCACCACGATCTGCTTCAGGTCGGGCAGCCCCGGTTGCAGCCCGGCCACCATGCGCTCGAAGTCGAAGCCACGAAAGGTCTTCGGAACGATCATCACCTTGGCCGCGCCATGCTTGAGCATGAAAGACAGCTCGCGCTCGCGAAAGATGTGCATCAGCGGATTGATGACGGCGCCCAGCCGCGAGCAGGCCAGGTAGGTCAGCGTGAACTGCCACCAGTTGGGCAACTGGCAGGCCACCACGTCATTGCGGCCCACGCCCAGGCGGGCCAATCCCACCGCGATGCGGTCGGCCATCTGAGCCATCTGGCGGTAGGTGAAGCGGGTCGTGACGCCGTCCTCCACCTGCAGTGCGGTCAGAGCGAGCTTGTCGGGACAGCTCGCGACGCAGGCGTCGAGGTCGTCGTTGATGGTGCGGTCGTGCCACAGGCCCTGCGCAATCATCCGGGCGCGGCGCGGGGGCAGCAGTACGGCGTCGAATTCCATGGTTGTCTCCTCTTTCGTTGGCGGGGTGGGTGGCGCTTCAGGCGGGCACGGCGCTGCGGCCGGCACGGGTGCGCGCCACGATGGTCTTCATGATCTGGGCCGTGCCGTCGCCGATCTGGAAGCCCAGCACATCGCGCAGTCGTTGCTCCATCACGCCGCGGTCGTAGCCGCCGTGGCCGAACATCAGCAAGCACTGGTGCACCACGTCGTAGGCCAGCTTGGGCGCCCACCACTTGCACATCGCGGCTTCGGCCGTGTGCGGCGCACCCTTGTCCTTCAGCCAGAGCGTCTGCAGGCACAGCAGGCGAGCGGCTTCGACTTGTGTGTCGAAATCCGCCAGCGGATGCGACACGCCCTGGAATGCAGACAGCGGTTTGCCGAAGGCCTCGCGCTGGGCGACGTATTCCCAGGTTTCCTCGAGCGCCACGCGGGCCACCGCGAGCACTTGCAGGCCGATCAGCGCGCGCGAGAAGTCGAAGCCCTGCATCACTTGCACGAAGCCCTTGTTTTCGTCGCCAAGGCGATGACTCACGGGCACGCGCACGTTCTCGAAGAACAGTGAGCCGCGGCCGATGGCGCGCTGGCCGTGGCAGTCGAAGCGGTTGCGCGTCACGCCCGGCAGATCCATGGGCACCAGCAGTGCGGTCACGCCGTGCGCGGCCGATTCGATCGACCCCGTGCGGCCGAACACCACGGCCGCATCGGCCTGGTCGGCTGCGGAGATGGAAGTCTTCTCGCCGTTGATCACGTACTCGTCGCCCACGCGCTCGACTCTCAGGCGCAGGTTGGCCGCGTCCGAGCCGCCGCGCGGTTCGGTGAGCGCGATGGCGAAAAGCGCCTCGCCGCGCGTGAGCTTCTGCAGCCAGGGCTTGACCACTTCCGGCCGGCCATGCTCTGCAAGGATCTGCCCATTGAGCGACGCCAGCAGGTTGACGTAGGACATGCTGAGATCGGCTCGCGCAATCTCTTCGTGGATCACGCCGGCCGCCAGGCAACCCATGCCCTGCCCGCCGTGCTCTTCGGGCAGCTCGGGCGCGATGAATCCCATCTCGCCCATTTCGCGCATCAACGCACGATCGAGCACTCGGGTCCTGTCGCGTTCCAGAAAGCCCGGCGCGACACGGCCGGCAGCAAAGCGTCGCGCATGTTCAGCCAGCGCGGCGAGGTCTTCGTCGATGTAGGGGTTCATGTCGTCTCCTTGGGGCGGCAGCGGGGAAGCGCCCTACTTCACGTACTTGCGGAAGTCGGGCTTGCGCTTTTCCTTCAGGGCATTGACGCCCTCGCGCGACTCTTCGGTGTCGTAGTAGAGCTTCAGCGCGTACATGCCCATGCCGGCGATGCCGCTCTGGTGCGCGGTGTCCATGTTGAAGCTGCGCTTGGCGATCGCGATGGCGGTGGGGCTGCGCTCGCAGATCTCCTCGGCCCACTTCTGCACCTCGGCGTCGAGCTGCTCGTGCGGAACCACGGCGTTGGCCAGGCCCATGGCCACCGCCTCGGCACCGCTGTAGCGGCGGTTCAGATACCAGATCTCGCGTGCTTTCTTCTCGCCGACCACGCGCGCCAGGAAGGCGGTGCCATAGCCCGGATCGACCGATCCCATCTTCGGGCCGACCTGGCCGAAGATGGCCTTCTCGGAGGCGATGGTCAGGTCGCAGATGGTGCACAGCACGTTGCCCCCGCCGATGGCGAAGCCCTGCACGCGGGCGATCACCGGCTTGGGCACGTTGCGGATGGCGTCGTGCAATTCCTCCATCGGCAGGCCGATGGTGCCGCGGCCGTCGTAGTTGCCGTCGTGCGCAGATTGGTCGCCGCCCGTGCAGAAGGCGCGGTCGCCCGCACCCGCCAGCACGATGGCACCGATGCTTTTGTCGTAGCCCGCGCGGTTGAGCGCCTTGATGAGCTCGTCGCAGGTCTGGCCGCGAAACGAGTTCATCTTCTCGGGCCGGTTGATCGTGATCCAGGCCACGCCGTTGCGGGCTTCATAGAGGATGTCTTCGAATTCCATGGTGTTCTCCTTGGGGGTGTATGGAAAGGCGATCAGCCGTTCATGGTCAGGCCACCGGAGACGCTGAGCACCTGGCCGGTGACAAAGCCGGCGTCGTCGCTGGCGAAAAAGAGAATGGCACCCGGCAGGTCCTCGGGCTGGCCGATGCGGCCCAGCGGAATCGAGCGCGTGAAGGCCTCCATCAGCTTCTCGGGGTTGCCGGCGCCTTCCTTGTAGTCGGCGAACAGCGCGGTGTCGGTCGGCCCCGGGCACACCACGTTGACCGTGATGCCATGGCGCGCATGTTCGCGGGCGATGGTCTTAGAAAACGCCACCAGTCCGCCCTTGCAGGCGGCGTACACCGCTTCGCCCGAAGAGCCGACACGCGCCGCGTCGGATGCGATGTTGACGATGCGCCCCGCCTTGCGCGCGGCCATGCCGGGCAGCACCGCGTGGTGCATGTGCAGGGCGCCGGTCAGGTTGATCGCGATCAGCTTGTCCCACTGCGCCGACTCGGTCTTGGTGAAGGGCTTGAACACGTCCCAGCCGGCGTTGTTGACCAGCACGTCGATCGGGCCCAGGCCCTGCTGCGTGGCCTCCACCGCCTTGTCGACGCTGGCGCGATCGGTGATGTCGCAGCGGAAGGCCTGCGCCTGCCCGCCCGTGTCGCGAATCTGCGCCGCGACTTTCTCGGCGGCTTCCACATTCATGTCGAACACGGCCACCTTCGCGCTTTCGCGGGCGAAGCGACGGCATGTCGCGCCGCCGATACCGCCACCACCACCGGTGACCACCACTGTCTTGCCTTCGAATCTTTGCATGAGGTTCTCCATCAGGTTTGAAGCTTGCTATCGTCCTATACGGCGGCCCCTAAAAACAGAGCCAATACGTCAATATGTTTACGTATTCTATAGTAATTCGTCGATCTTGAGCGCATCAATTTCGATGACAAAAATCATGGTTATCCCTAACCAATCTAACGACAAAGCCCACATGATGCTGGCCAATCGCACTTTCTTTCGCCTTCATTAATGCGACAACATATTGCACCAAATGGGAGCGCATCGCGTTGAAGCCGAGGGACTGACCCCGTAACGCCTGGATCGCGTGACGCAACCCTCTACGGACTCCGCAGAGTGGCGCGCGCGAAGGCGTCAAGCTGCAGTCGCTGACTCCGCTGTTTGCGGAGCTGGAGGCAGAGGGGTGGGTCAACCGGAAACCGCATGAATCGGACGGCCAAGCTGACTCTCACCTGAGTTGTGCCGCAATTCTGTGGATAACACTGTGCGTAGTAGCGGGAGACCCTCGCACGCAGCCTGACCTGGCGCGGGTTTCCGCCGCATTGCCTCTGGAATAAGCACCGGCCGATCGGCAGGCCGGCAGCACCCCGCTAAGCTACCCATCCACCATGACCACCATCCAATTCAGACGCCGACTCATCGTCATCATCCTGTTGTGCGTCGCCATCGGGGGCGCCGTCATGCGGCATTTCGCGGCGCCGGGATCTACCCTGCGCGACATCGGCACACTGCTGATGCTGCTGTGGGTGCCGATCATCGGTAACGTCATTGCCTGGCTCATCGCGCGGATCCGGCGCCCGGCTGCGCCGCCGCCTTCGCCTTTCGACGAAAGACGCGTCTTCGAACCGCACGCGCGCGTCGAACTCACGTTGCGCCAACCGAAGCTGCCCTCCCACGACACGCCGGTCGCCGAGGGCGAGCATCGCTGCGCGCTCGTCGTCGACAACGAGGCCTTCTCTGCCAGGTGGTGGGTACGGCCCGGCGAAGCCTTTCGCCGCGGAACGGCTCAGACACTCGAAGTGGAATTTCTCGCGCCCGCCTTGGCGCTGCCTCGGTTTCCGGCAGACACCGCGTTTCGGATGCTGGTCGGCGAGTCATTCATAGGTGACGGCCGCGTGCTCCAGGTACTCGAACCGGCCTGAGGTCGGCGGTGGGAGGCTACGCTGCGGAGGCGAGCAGGGCCTTGTCGACCGCCTCCTGCAGATGCTGCAGCCCGAACGTCACGTCGGTACCGACGCCGTCGACGTAGAAGGCCGGCGTCGAGCGCACCCCAACGCGGCGACCACTGTCGACCTGCTCCTGCACGCGCTGCAGGTAGACGTGGTCTTCGACCTCATTGCGAAAGCGGGACATATCCAGGCCAAGCTGCTCGCCGAATTCGAAAAGGTGCGGCTTGTCGAGATGTTGCTGATGGGTGAACAGAAGATCGTGGTACGGCCAGAACTTGTGTTGCGCCGACGCCGCCTCGGACGCCTCCGCCGCCAGTTCCGCGTGCGGATGAACCTCGCGCAATGGATAGTGGCGGAACACGTAGCACACCTTGTCGCCGAAGTGCGCCAGAAGAATCTTCACCGCCGGGTGCGCCTGCCGGCACGACGGGCACTCGAAGTCGCCATACTCGACCACGGTGACCTGCGATGCGCCGGATCCCACGATGTGGTCTGTGCGCATATCGGGCACGAGGAGCGGACTCAGCGATGTGCGGGTGTTCATGATCTGCGGCCTGCGAGATGGAAGAACAGGCCGTCAGTATCGACCAATGGCGCAAATATCCAAGTTCAAGTTCCACTCACCATGAATGGGCAATGGTGAGCGACCCTGTCGATGCGGAAGCCACTGCAAGTCGTCGCAGCGCGCGGACCGAGACATAGCCATGGTGAGCACGGCGCGCGATGGCATGCGCCGATGCGGGGGCGATGCCCCAGGCCTTGGCGGTCACGCCGATCACGCGCTGTGCAGGATGGATCGATGGGGAGAGCGAGCTCATGGTTCGTGTCTTGTAGGGCGTATCGATGAGCCTCGCATTCTGGGCAAGACACATGACAAGACAACGAAGCAATCTTCAGTTCGATATAGCTGGATCGAACAAGGCGCTCGACAGCCGGTGCGCCCGGTCGGCCATCCATCGAACCTCGCAGGCGAAAGGCGTGTCAGCGGACGTCGCGACGAGCCAGCAGCACATTGCCGCCGGTCGTGTTGAACGAGATGGTCGGCGCGCTGAAATCGCTGAGCGGTGCGCCCAGGCCGATCTCGCCGCTGCCGTGCAGCACGCACTCGTCGCGCCTCAGCGCGATTTCGCCGCTGGCGCCCGCGGTGCCGTGGAAGCGGACCCAGGTGCCATAGGTGCTGACATCGACCAGCACACAACTGCCGTGCCGCGCTTCGATGCGCGCATGCAGGCGCGACACCCGTGGATCGTTGACGACGAACTGCGCCTCGTCGACCCGCCCCAGGTGAATGGGCAATTCAGCCGCGCGAAACATCGAACGCACGTCGAGCCATGCCAGTTCGATCTGGCCGAAGGACGAATCCGCCGCACGCGCCGGCTGGATCAGCGCGGCAGGCATCGTCAGGAACTCGGAAACCTCGTCCTGCCAGTCGACGCGGTGGACGACGGGCATCTCGACCTTGCCGCGAATATTGATCGGCCCCAGGTTGCGATGGCGCACTTCGCCCTCCAGCAACTGCTCGATGACCGACTCGGTAGCCCAGATCTGGCCGGGGCCGGCCAGATCGCTGAGCCGCGATGCCAGGTTGACTGCGTCGCCGTAACAGTCGCCGTCGACTTCGACGACTTCGCCGCTGGCGACACCGATCTGCAGTTCCATGCGCAAGGGCGCCGGCCAGGTCTGCAAGCGCTTCTGATGATTGCGCTGCATTTCCAGCACGGCCCGGGTGGCAGTCACGCCGTTGGCGAAGATGGCAAAGACGCCATCGCCCAGCGATTTCACGACACGTCCGCCATGGGATTCGCACACGCCGCCGATCCACTGGGTCAGGCGCGTCACCGTCTCGGTCGCACGGGCGTTCCCCATGGCCTCGAAAACCCTGGTGCTCCCCGTCAAGTCAGCAAATACGACTGTGGAATTGGCGCCCATGTTGTGCAGTTTTTGGTAGCTCTCGCTGTTCGATTATGGCAAAGCAGCAGAGAAACCCTGTCGCAAACGCTCAAATCGCGCAGGAAGCGGGGAAAGCTGTTGCTTTTTCATTTCGTGACAACAGGAACACCAAGTTTCATTTTTAAAAGTAACACTTAGGTATCAATTCTTCCACCAATACGCGAACTGATTCGTGAAGTATGTTGTTTTTAAACATGAATAATTGTGTCGACACTTGTGCCGCAGAGGACGTCGCCTTAACGTAGCGGCCATCAAGGCTTTCGGCAACACGCCTTTACCTCCATGGTGTCCCTCAGCAGGTTCTTCCGCTTTCTGTCTCTTCCCGGGCTCGGCCTCCGCCGTTCCGCGGATCGTCAGATGGGCCAGATCCGTACCGCCATGTTGTCCCTCTTGCAAGTGCACGGTGGTCACTCGATCCAGCGCGTTGCCCAACGCGTCCGCTTCGCGGGTGATCTCGAAGCGCTCTGGTATCTGCGTCAGGATGTGCTGACAGCACTCAGCGCCGTCGACGGCGAAGTGGCGGCAAGGCGCCAGATGCGCCAGATCAACCGCCTGTTCAAGGGCGGCCTGCCCGGCACAATGGGTCCGAGAACCCACCAGCGCATCATCACCTGAGCTGGCGCGCCGCCCTCGCGGCCGCGCCCTCCCGGCACGCTCAATGGGCGTGCCGATGTCCCCAGACCATGAAGACGTCGCGCCCATCGGCCGCCAGTTCGACCTTCGCGCCGACTGGCAGGAGCACCTTCGTCGACACGTGACCGAAGGGCAGCCCGGTCAGGACCGGGGGCTTGATCAACTCGCGCAGGCGCGCCGTCACAGTCTGCAGGCTGAATCCACGGTCGTGCGGCACCTTCTTCGTGCCGGTGAAGGACCCCAGGATCACCGCCTTCTGACGCCCGAGCACACCCGCATGGCGCAGCTGATCGAGCATGCGTTCGACGCGATAGGGGTGCTCGTTGACGTCCTCCAGGAACAACACGCCCTTGTCGATCGCCGGGAAGTACGGCGTGCCGAGCAGGCTCGTCAGCACGCAGAGATTGCCACCCCAGAGGACGGCGTCGTGGATGCTGCGGAGCTTGGGCAGACCAGCGCTGTCGCGCGCCGGCATGCGCCAGCCAGTGCCCTCGCCTCGCCCGCTCAACAGATCGTCGAAGCAGGCTTCCATGATGTCGTCGGCCCCGGCTTCGGCGCCGAAGTCCTCGCCGACCGCGGGGCCCGCCCAGGTCACGGCGCCGGTCTTGGCCAGCAGTGCGCTCTGGAAGGCGGTGAAGTCGCTGAGTCCGACGAACTCGGTGCCGTGGTGAATGGCCTTGGCCACGGCCTTGTACGGAATCGCGTCGAGGATGCGCGTGAGCCCGTAGCCGCCGCGCGAAATGAGCGCCACGTTGGCGCCGCTGGCCGCAGCGCGTGAGATCGCGGCCAGTCGCGTGGCGTCATCGCCCGCGAAACGCTGGTGTGTTGCAAGAGCCGCTTCGTCGACTTCGACTTCATGACCGAGCGCCTGGAGCCGTTTGACGCCGCGCTTGAACGCAGCCTTGTCGCGCACAGCGCTGGAGGGCGAATAGATGTAGATGTGTTTTTTCACGGGGCGAAGTATCCCATTGCGTCCTTTGCCAACTGGGCCGCCTGTTCGGCCGTGGGTCCGGAGACTCGCTTCGGAACAGGCCCGAGCGCGCGCAAGGCGGCCTCGTAGCCGCGATCGGGAAAGGGTGCCCGCCATGCATCGGACACGGATCCGCCACCATCCGGCGCGACCATCACCAAGGGAAAGCGTTCGGGCGCGGCCTCAGCCAGGAGCGACGCCAGCGCGGAAGCATTCTCGCTATGCACGAGTGCCAGCGGCCCCGGCTGCAAGCGATCGAGCCATTCGAGCAGCACGTCGCGATGCCACGCGAGTTGATGCACGACCTCGCGCTTGGGCTTGTCGCTTTGCCCAAAGCCAATCAGGTCGGGCGCCAGCACGCGCAGACCCTGCACACGCAAGAGGTGCCTGAACAGGTAGCTCCATTCCCCCGGCCCGTGCAGGCACAGGCAGGCGGCCTGCGCATCCTGCGGTCCTTCGTCCAGATAGTGCATGCGCCAGCCTTGCTGGCTCGGAAGATCGCTCATGTAATGCGGAGCAAACGCGTAGTCGGCCAACGCGCTGAAGCGATCGGCCGACGTGCGCAGAGCATCGTCGCGCAAGGGCTCGGCCGCCTCGCGTGCCGCGCTGCGACGGTCGCGGAAGAAGTTCTGCAGAAGCGCCTGGCAGTCGGCCGAAAGAACACCTCCTTGCACCCGCGTGTGGTGATTCAACTGCGGCTGCCCGAGCAGATCGATCACCGATCCCGCCGCGCCGGTCTTCGGGTCCGCAGCGCCGAACACCACGCGGGCGAGCCGCGCGTGCAGCATGGCACCGGCGCACATTGCGCAGGGTTCCAATGTCACGAAGAGTTCGCAACCATCGAGGCGGTAATTGCCCAGCGCGGCACCCGCCGCTCGCAGTGCGTTGATCTCGGCATGCGCACTCGGGTCGTGCAGCGAGACGGGTGCGTTGCGGCCGCTGGCGATCAGCACGCCATCCTTCACCAGCACGGCACCCACAGGCACTTCGCCGACGTCGGCTGCCTGTCTCGCTTCCGCCAGCGCGAGAGCCATCCAGTGATCGTCAGTTGTCATCGGTGACGGGACGCCGCTGCTGCATCGCGGCGTCGAGCGATTGCTTGAACTGCTGCTGAATTTGCTGGCTCTGCGCGCGGGCATCGCCGGCCGGCGCGCTGCCTGCGGGTGCCGGGCCGGTCGACAGTGCGGGTGCGGTCATGCCGCCGAGTTGCTTCTTGACCAGCAAGCCGACGATGACGAGCGCCAGAACGAGACCGATCAATCCGATGACACGCATCTCAGGTCTCCTCCGCAGCTTGCGTGTCGGAGACGTTCATGCCGAGCCGCTTCATCCAGCCGGCCAGCGCCTGTTCGTCAGGCGATCCCACGCTGTATTGCGCATGCATGGCGGCGTGCGCCTCCTTGCGGTGCTGGTTGAGCTTGAGCTTGCATTGCAGCGCCGTCACGCGCAGTTCGAAGCCGACGATGCCGTTGAGCATCTTGAGTTGGAACTCCTCGCCGAGATCGCGCCATTGCTGTGCGTACGCTGGCTCGTGCTGGCCGATCAGGCGCTTGAGCAAGGCGTCTTTCTCGGCAGGCGTTTCGATCAGCCGGGCTTCGACCGTGCAATTCACTGCGAGGTAGTTCCAGGTCGGAACACGGGCCAGGTCGGGGTAGACCGAAGGCGACATGTAGGCATGCGGCCCCAGAAAGCTCACGACCGCCGTGGGTCTCGCCCGCAGGTAACGCCAGTGCGCATTGGGCTTGGCGCAATGGCCCAGCAGCGCGAAACCGTCCTCCCCGCGATCGTCCAGCACCAGCGGCAAGTGCGTGATGTAGGGCAGTCCGTCGTCGTCGTTCGAGATCAGCGTCGCGAAGGGATGCGCGCGCATCAGCTCCGCGGCGGTCGCACGGTCCGTGGAATTGAACTGGGGCGGTGTGTACATGGAGCGAGTCCTGCGAAAAGGATCGCCCGATTGTCCCCGAGCCGCCTTACTTTGCGCCCGAGGCCTTGAGCTTTTCGACCATGGCGTTGTAGCCACGCGCCTTGGCCAATTGCAGCGGGGTGTTGCCCTGCCGATCTGCGAGCTGCAGATTGGCGCCCGCATCGACGAGCGCGATCAGCGTGCGCTGGTGGCGCGGCCCGCCGTCGCCGAGCACGATCGATTCGATCAGGGCGGTCCAGTGCAAGTTGTTGACGTGGTCCAGCGGTGCGCCGGCGGCGATGAGGCGCCGCACGACCTCGTCATGGCCGAGGTGAGCCGCCGCGATGAGTGCGGTGCCGTCGTAGCGGCTCGTGGTCTGCCCGGCGCTTGCGCCGAGCGACAGCAGCAGCGCGAGCGTGGGCACGTCATCCGCGACTGCAGCGATGGTGACGACGTCATAGCGGTCGTCTTCCAGGCGTTGGAGGTTCGCACCGGCCTTTGCCAGCGCGGTGATGGCTTCGCGTTGGCGCGCATAGGTCGCCACGTGCAGGGGCGTGCGGCCGAGGCTGTCGCGAGCATCCAGATCTGCACCGGCCGCGATCAGCGCCTTGAGCCTGCTCATGTCGCCTCGCCACGCGGCCTGGTGCAGGCCCTGGTAGGCCTGGACTTCGGCAGCCGTCGGCGGCACCTGCGCCAGCGCCACACCGCCGGACGACATCAGCAGCGCCGCAACAGCGGCGGCAAGGCTCGATCGGTACAGCGCGGCCTTCATGGCGATCAGCCCAGTTGGCCCTTGACCTTGTCGAGTGCGGCGTTGGCGCACTGCTCGTCCAGATGGCCGCCTGGCGCGCCGCCGACGCCCACGGCTCCGATCACTTCATTGCCGACCTTGACCGGCACGCCGCCGCCGAGCAGCAGGAAGCCGGGGATGTTCACGAGGTTCGCCGCGGCGGAGTTCTTCTGCGCGTTCTCCATCATGGCGAGCGTCGGCGCCTTGGCCGATGCCGAGGTCCATGCCTTGCGTTCGCTGGCGCCCAGCGTGTGCGAGCCGGCGTTGTCGGCACGCTGCACGGCGCGCACGGTGCCCGAGCGGTCGACCACGGTCGCTGCCACGGCATATCCATTGGCGGCGCAGGCCGCAACGCTGGCGGCCGCGATCTGGTTCGCAAGTTCGAGCGACATGTTCTTTTCAGCGCGCACGGCCGGGCTCGGTGCCTGGGTTTGCGCCTGCGCTGTCATCGCGGAAGCGGCGAGCAAAACGGCGAGGCCGCCGAGACGAAGGGTCGAATGCATGGAGTTCTCCAGAGGTGATTGGGTTGCTTGCGCCGGCATTTCGCCGACCGCATGGCAACTGTAGAAATAGCTCGGCCCCGGGACCATTCGTACGGCTACGCCCGCCGCTCCGTAAAACTACGGAGTGTCGACCAATGCGGCGTATCGCCGGATCAGTTGCGCCAGCGAGTCGCACTCCAGCTTGCCGAACAGATTGGCGCGGTGCGTCTCGATCGTTCGCGGCGACAGGGCCAGAGCGCGGGCGATCTCCTTGTTGGTCAGCCCCGCCACGATGAAGCCCAGCACTTCGCGCTCGCGCTCCGAAAGCTGCAGATAGCGATCGCGCGCGGCCTGGTCGGCCTGCGTCCGCTCGCGCGAGTTGACGTGCTGCCGCACCGCCTGCTGCAAGGCTTCGAGCAACTGCTCGTCATCCACCGGCTTCTCGAGGAACTCCGCCGCGCCAGCCTTGAAGGCGCGCCGGCACATCTCCACCGTGCCGTGACCGGTGAGCATGATCACCGGTTGGTCCACGCCCTGCGCGATCAAGGTGTCGAGCACCGTCAGCCCGCTGATGCCGGGCATGCGCACGTCGAGCACGATCGCGCCGATGCTGCTGCGGTCGAAGCCGTCGAGAAAGGCCTGCGGGTCCGCCCAGGCGTGCGTGCGAAGGCCCACCGTGCCGATCAGCAGCGCGAGGCTCTCGCGCACCGCGAGGTCGTCGTCGATCAGGTGGATCAGCGGTGACAGCGGTTCGTTCATGCGCGCCGCTCCGTCGAGGAAGAGTTCGCCAGCGGCAACCGCAACGTGAAACGGGCGCCGCGCGGCGATGCGGCCTCGGCGGCGAGCGAGCCGCCCATGCCGACGGCCAGCGTCTCGCACAGGCTGAGTCCGAGCCCCAGGCCGCCGTCCCGCGTGCTGAAGAAGGGTTCGAAGATGCGCGGCAAGGATTCCGGCGCGATACCGCGTCCGTTGTCGGTCACCGCCAGTACGCCGTGCCCGCCTTCACGGTCGACTGAAATTCGAAGGCCGCGCTCGCCTGCGGGCACGTCTTCCAGCGCCTGAAGCGCATTCATCAGCAGGTTGTGCACGATCTGTTCGAGTGCGACCGGATCGGCATGCACCGTGACCGGCGCGTGGGCCGCGTCGTCGAAGGCCGGCCCTACCGCGCGCCGATCGAATTCGGGCGCGAGCAGGTGCAATGCGCCGCGCAGGGCCTCCTGCAACACCACGGGCCGCGTCTCGGCGTGGCGGTCCGGACGCGCGATCACGCGACGCAGGCGGCCGATCACGTCCGCGGCGCGACGCGCCTGCTCCGCAGCTTGCCGCATCGCCGTTCGCGCGGTCGCCAGTTCAGGCGGGTCGTCATTCAGCAGGCGCTGGGCGGCCTGCGTGTTTGCAAGCACCGCAGTCAGTGGCTGATTGAGCTCATGCGCCATTCCGGCCGCCAGTTCGCCCAGGGCGTTGAGCCGCGCCACCTGGCCGAGCCGCAGCAGCTCTTCGGCACGCTGCCGCGCGATGCGCTGGCGCAGCAAGGTGTAGGCCCCGGCGAGCACCACACCCGCCGCGATCGCCCATGCGGCCATCAGGACCCAGGGCAGTTCCCGCCAAGACACGACGCGCTCCGCCACGAGGTCGAAGGACTGGCTCTCGGAAGCCAGCGCCTTGCGGAAATCGAAGCGCCAGCCGTTGCGCGCGGTCGAATCGCCCGGCTGCACGACGAAAGACTGCCCTGTCCGCTCGAGTGTCACCCGCACCGGGCTGGTCTTCGGATCCATCGGCCAATCGCGCCAAGGCACGGCCGTCGCGAGGTCGATGTCCAGCGCATAGCTCGTCGGCACCGAGCCGGTCACGAGCCGATAGCGACCGCTGGCGAAGTCACTCGTCGCGAGTTCAGGGCGCCGGAGTTCGCGCGACCTGGCTTCGGCCTGGGCCAGCTGCGGATCGGACCAATCCGTGCCCGTCTCGCGCCGCAGCACGCCAAGGATGGAGGGATAGACCGACGGCAGCCGACGCTCGGGCTGGTTGGCACCCGGCACGGGCTCCAGCAACGCGAGGGTCGCGAGCACCGCGTCGTACTGCACGACCTGCTGGCTCATCAGGCGATGCGCAATGCGCCCGTTGACCTCGAAATCCTCGTTCAACTGCTGGATCTCGGCGCGCGCGATCCAGACCGCACCGACGCCGGTGACCAGCAGCCATGCGAGCCACCAGCCACCTTGCGTACGCAACCATTGCCTCATGGCGCGGATTGTGCCCGTGCTGCGTGCGCCCAAATGGCGAGTCATGCCTGGCGGCATGCGGGAACGTCAGCCCTGGCCGGATTCAGGCCTGCCGCTGTTGCAGCGTCTCGAAGGACACGAGCTCGCCGGCGATCGCGCTGGCCGCCACGGTCGGTGGGCTCGCGAGCCAGACCTGGCCTGGCCCGCCGCGCCCCGGAAAGTTGCGGTTGATCGCGCTGACGGTGACCTGATCCCTGCTCGTCGAGCCGCCGGGCCCGCAGTTGCCGCAAGCACCGCACGAAGGCTGCAGCATGCGCGCGCCGACTTTGTCGAATGCATCCATGTAGCCCTGGGAAATGCAGTGATCGCGAACGGCCGTGGTGCCGAACTGCAGGAACAGCTCCACATGCGGCGCAACGCGGAGTCCTCGATCGGCAGCCCAGCGCAACACCGCGTGGTAGTGATCGAAATCCTCTCGCTTGCCGGCGGTGCATGACCCGCCGTAGGCGATGTCGATGCGGACCGGCGCCTGCACCTCCGCCAACGGCAGTCCGTTGCCCGGGTCGCCGGGGCGGGCCACCATCGGAGGCACGCCGGCGCAATCGATGCGAAGGATTTCAGCGTACTCGGCGCCCTCGTCGCTGTGCATCCAGGGCTCGAGCGCGAAGTCGATGCCGCGCCGCTCACGCAGGAAGCGCACGGTCTCCGCATCAGGGGCGACGATGCCGGTGAAGCCCCCGAGCTCGGCCGTCATATTGGTGAGCGTGGCCCGCTCGTCGGTGGAGAGCGCCGCGATGCCCTCGCCGCAGAACTCGAACACCTTGCCCACGCCACCGCCGCTGCGGATGATCGGCTGCGACAGCAGGTGCAGCACGATGTCCTTCGCCGTCACGCCGGCCGGCACCCTCCCCTCCAGCACGATGCGAAGCGACTGCGGCACGGTCAGGCGCACCGCACCGGTGACGAAGGCATTGGCCATATCGGTCGTGCCGACACCGAAGGCGACGCAGCCCAGCGCGCCGCTGTGCGGCGTGTGCGAATCGGTGCCGACGACGACTTGCCCCGGCAGCGCATAGTGCTCGGCCACCATCGCGTGCGAGATGCCTGCGACGTTGCTGCCATCGTCGGACGCCGCCTCGGCCTCGCTCAGTGTGCGATGCGAGCGCAGCGCGTAGGCGGCCGCGAACTCGCGCTGCGCCTCGACCATGCGGTGCACGTTGGGCACCAGCCCGCCGCGCACGTGCGCGGGGCTTTCCTCGACGTAGGAAGTGTGGTCCTCGAACACGATGATCGAGCCCGGCTCGTACAGCGCCAGCGGGCGGCCGAAAGTGGTGTGCAACATGTGCGCGGCCATGCCGGTGTAGTACTCGTGAATGAAACGCCAGTCGGCCCGCACGAAGGCACCATCGCCCGGCGCGGGATGCGCCTCGGTCAGATCGGTCGCCAGCGCATGGCGTTCCACGATCTTCTCGAACAGCGTGCGCGGGCGCGTGTCAGCCACCTCGGGCGCGACGGTGATGTCGCGCATGTGCTGCTGGCCGAAGCGGAGCAATCCACCGTTCCGGAGGATCGCAGCCGCCAACGCATCCCTACCCGCGACGAGATCCGCGAGAGGGATCGCCTCTCCTGCCTGGATGCGTTCGACGAGGCTGAAATCGGTCGACGTGAAAAGTCCGATGTTGTCCGCGTTCTGGCGATAGATGCGCTCGAAGCTCTCGGCGATCACCAGGCGTACGCCGGCCAGCTTTTCCGCGGCCGGACTGTGCTCGCGCGAGGAGCCCTTGCCATAGCGCTTGCCGCTCACCACGACCTCGACACCACGGGTGCGGATCGCATCGGTGCCGATGGGCGTTGCATCGTCGCCCGCCCTGAAGCCGATGTAGGGGTAGCGCCCGAGCTTGTCGTCGTAGTGCGTGAGGATCGGCAGCGGCGTGATCTCGTCGGTCGAGACGTCGTCGCGCAAGGGACGCGCCTCGTCGAGCGAGATCGATTCGCCCTGCAGGCTGCGAGTGACCACGTCGGCCGACTGGCTCAGAAAGAGGATGGCTGGCGCGAACTGAATCGCGGGGAACCTCGTGGGCGAAATGGCTGGCATGCCGAATTCTCACGGGCGCGCTGCGTGCTGCAAAGCGCCGATGCGGCAGACGGGTTCTCGCGAAATGCGAGATCGCCGCTTACCCCCGGAGGCTCTCGATCAGGGCGCCCACCGCGCCAGGCCGCGGCGTCTTGCGCAGCGCGTACATGCGCAGCGCGCGTGCCGCCCAGGGCTCGTCGAGCGGTCGCCGCACGAAGCGTGGGCTGCCGGCATAGGCCGCGGCTGCGCTCCCGGGAATCACGGCGATGCCGAGCCCGGCCTCGACCATGCGGCAGACCGCGTCGAAACTGCTGACCGACACGGTCGGCGCAAAGCGGCGGTGCAGCGCGGCGGCGCGTTCGTGCATCGAGCGATCGAGCGCCCCGCCCTGATGGACGCCGATCAACGGGAGTTCGAGCGCCTGCGCAAAGCTCAGCACCTTGTGCTTTGCCAGCGCGTGGCCGGCCGGCAGCACCACCTGCAGCGGGTCCATGGCAAAGGGCCAGGACTCGAGGCCGGGCGGCACCGCCATGTCGACGCCGACCCCGACGTCGGCACGATCGTCGAGACAGGCGCGGATGACATCGCGCGTGTCGTTCTCCTGCAGCGAGACTTCGACCTGGGGATAAGCCGCCATGAAGGCGCGCAAGCGCTCCGGCAGGAAACCGATCACTGCGGACATGTTGGCGTAGAGGCGCACGGCCCCACGCACTTCGTCGCCTTCGGTCTGCACTTCCCGCACGAGCGCCTGCAAGTCCTCGTCGATCTTCTCGCCGCGCGCCAGCACCAGTCGGCCGGCGTTCGTCAGCGTGACGCCACGTGGCGACCGTATCAGGAGCGGCGTCCCGAAAGCATGCTCCAGATCGGCCAGCCGCCTGCTCAGCGCGGACGGCGCGATGTGCTCCTGTTCGGCGGCGCGGACGATCGATCCTGCCCGCGCTGCAGAGACGAACAATCGAAGGCTGTAGGGATCGACACGACGGGCCAAGATCCGGCGATTGTTCCCCAAAAGGACCAACGCCCGCGCGGCTGGGCACCGCCCTCGATCCGCGGCTGTTGGCCTTAGGCGACCCCGCCTAGACGCTTGCAGACGCCTTGCTCAACGCCCGTTCGCGCACTAATCTGAAGCGGGGGCGGGTCTCTCTCGCCCGGGAGCGTCGCCATGTATGAACGCATCCTCGTCGCTACCGACGGATCCGATCTGTCGGAACTGGCCGTCACCAGCGCCATCGACCTGGCTCTCCTGACGCAGGCCGAGCTGATCGCCGTCAAGGTGGTCCACCACTACCCCGCCAGCTACTTCGAAGGCTCGATGCTGATGAGCCAGATGGAGGTCACGCGCCTGCGCGAGCAGGCCGACGTCGAAGCGCAGCGCGTGGTCGATGCCGTCAAGGCCGCCGCAGACTCGAAGGGCGTGAAGAGCACCCGGGCGATCGTCATGCAATCGGAGCTCGTGTCCGAAGCCATCATCGAAGCCGCCCGCGTGCACAAGTGCGACCTCATCGTGATGGCCTCGCACGGGCGCCGCGGCATCAAGCGCCTGCTGATGGGCAGCGAAACGCTGCATGTGCTGACGCATTCGCATACACCGGTGCTGGTTCTGCGCTGAGCGTTCAGCGCGCCGTTCCGGCATCTCGCTGCCGATCCTCACGCTTGACTGCAAGATAGGTCTCGAGATCGACCTCGTGGAGTTGCGTCGGATACTTCTCGACGGCCTGGAACCAGCTATTCAGGCGCTTGTCGGCCCGTTCCGGCGGCGGGACCGAGAAGCCATCGAGATAGGCTTCGAGCGTGAGGAAATAGCGCATCGCATTGCGCTCGACGAGTCCGCGCAGGCCGCGGATGTATTCGGGGCCGCCGTCCGACGTCTTCCCCACCACCGTGAAGCCCATCTTGTGGCTGCCGAAGGTCGCGAGGTAGGCCATCGTCGCCAGGCGCGCGACCATGTTGTGGTCGTACGCATAGGCAAAGTGCAGGAAGGTCTGTCGATTGCCGAGCGGCATGGCCTCGAGCAGCACGCGATAGTGGCTGGTGCCCATCGGCCCCGATTCAGCGGAAAGGTCGACCAGGAGGTAGTCGCGCGTGGCGCTTGCAACGCGGTGGACGAAGGCCAGCTCGAAGGCCTGCTCGATCGGCTTGTCATAACGCGGCACGACGCTGAGTGTGAGTTTCTCGCCGGTGGCGCCATGCTCCGCGCGGCAACGGCGGTTGTTGATGTGCAGGATCAGCATCTCGCACCACTGCGATGAACGTTCGAGCGCCCGGCGCACGTCTTCGAGCGAATGATCGACGACCGCATAGACGTCGCCCTGGAGCCCGCCATCGGTTTCGGTGGAGTCGAGGACGACAGGCCGTTTCAATGGGCTCTGGGCGAGCTGATCGACGAGCTTGCGATGCAGCTCCCGCATGGCTTGCACCGATCCGGCTTCCAGAGTCGCCGCCTGCGAGCCCGATGCCATCGCGCAGAGCGATAGCCAGAGACCGATACGGCACCACTGCGAAAGCGCGACCAGAAACTTGCTCATGCCGACACCATACACCGCGAGGCAGCGGTGGCCGGCGCGGCAATCCGGTCAGCTCAACGGCTCTTGCGGATCGGCTTGCCGGCGGAAGGCCTGGTGCGACCTGCCCCGGTCTCACGCGGCGGCAGGCCCGTGTGCTGCGTGAGGATGCGGCCCTTGGCGGGCTTCACCGGCGTGAGCGCGACGGTCGTCGAGTTCTTGCGGCGAGCGCTCTGGTAGCTGCCGTCGGTGAGCGGCTGCCAGGTCGGGATCAGGTGGTGCTTGCCATTGCCGATCAAGTCGGCGCGGCCCATCGACTTGAGCGCCTCGCGCAGCAGTGGCCAGTTGTTGGCATCGTGGTAGCGCAAAAAGGCCTTGTGCAGGCGACGGCGCTTGTCGCCGCGCACGATGTCCACCGTCTCGCTGTCGCGCGTGATCTTGCGCAGCGGATTCTTGTTGGTGTGGTACATCGTCGTCGCGGTGGCCATCGGCGACGGGTAGAAGGTCTGCACCTGGTCGGCGCGGAAGCCGTTCTTCTTGAGCCAGATGGCGAGGTTCATCATGTCCTCGTCGCTGGTGCCCGGATGCGCGGCGATGAAGTACGGGATCAGGTACTGCTTCTTGCCCGCCTCGGCACTGAACTTCTCGAACATCTGCTTGAACTTGTCGTAGCTGCCGATGCCGGGCTTCATCATCTTGGTGAGCGGGCCCTGCTCGGTGTGCTCGGGCGCGATCTTGAGGTAGCCCCCGACGTGATGCTGCACCAGCTCCTTCACGTACTCGGGGGACTGCACGGCCAGGTCGTAGCGAAGGCCGGAGCCGATCAGTATCTTCTTGATGCCCTTGAGCGCGCGCGCCCGGCGGTAGATCTTGATCAGCGGATCGTGGTTGGTGTTGAGGTTCGGGCAGATGCCGGGATACACGCAGCTCGGCTTGCGGCAGGCCGATTCGATCTCGGGGGACTTGCAGCCGATCCGGTACATGTTGGCAGTGGGCCCGCCGAGGTCGGAGATGGTGCCGGTGAAGCCCTTCACGCTGTCGCGGATCGCCTCGACCTCCTTGATGATCGATTCTTCCGACCGGCTCTGGATGATGCGCCCCTCGTGCTCGGTGATCGAGCAGAAGGTGCATCCGCCGAAGCAGCCGCGCATGATGTTCACGCTGAAGCGGATCATTTCCCAGGCCGGGATCTTGGTCGCGCCGTCGTGGCTGCCTTGCTCGTCGGCGTAGCGCGGATGCGGGCTGCGCGCGTACGGCAGGTCGAACACGTGGTCCATCTCGGCCGTGGTGAGCGGAATGGGCGGCGGATTGATCCAGACGTCGCGGGCGGTCGTGCCTTCGCCGTGGGCCTGCACCAGGGCTCGCGCGTTGCCGGGGTTGGTTTCCAGGTGAAGCACGCGGTTGGCGTGCGCGTACAGAACCGGATCGGCGCGCACCTGTTCGTACGAAGGCAGCCGGATCACCGAACGGTCCCGCGGCGGCACCTTGATGCGCTCGCGGCTCTGCAGGGCTGGATTGGGAACGAACTTCAGCGGCTTGATCGCGAGGTTGACCGAACCACCTGCCTCGGCCGCCTGCGCGACAGCCTGCGCCTCGTCTTCCTTGGCGCAGGTCGCGCCGTTGGCCTTGGCCTGGTCCGACACCATCAGGTACGGATTGACGTGCGCCTCGACCCGGCCGGGCTCGTCGACGCTGGTGGAGTTGATCTCGAACCAGCCCTCGGGCGTCTCACGCCGCACGAAGGCCGTCCCGCGCACGTCGGTGATCTGGTGCACCGGCTCGCGCGCGGCCAGCCGATGGGCGATCTCGACGATGGCGCGCTCGGCGTTGCCGTAGAGCAGCAGGTCGCACTTGGCGTCCACCACGATCGAGCGGCGCACCTTGTCCTGCCAGTAGTCGTAATGCGCGATGCGGCGCAGCGACCCTTCGATGCCGCCGAGCACGATCGGCACGTCGCTCCAGGCTTCCTTGCAGCGCTGCGAGTAGACGATGGCCGCGCGGTCCGGCCGGTGACCGCCGACGTCGCCGGGCGTGTAGGCGTCGTCGCTGCGGATCTTCCGGTCCGCCGTGTAGCGGTTGATCATCGAATCCATGTTGCCGGCGGTCACGCCGAAGAACAGGTTCGGCTTGCCCAGTATCTTGAAGGGGTCGGCACTCTGCCAGTCGGGCTGCGCGATGATGCCGACGCGGAAGCCCTGCGCCTCCAGCATGCGGCCGATCACGGCCATGCCGAAGCTCGGGTGGTCCACGTAGGCATCGCCAGTGACGACGATGATGTCGCAGCTGTCCCAGCCCAACGCATCCATCTCGGCCCTCGACGTCGGCAGGAATTTGGCCGTGCCGAAACGAGCTGCCCAGTACTTGCGGTAGCTGGTCAGCGGCTTGGCGGCACGAGCGAAAAAGGAGACGTCGACGGGGGCGTTCATCGGGGATAGGACGGCAAGGGTGCCGCGCAGGCCTGCGGGCCGGGTGGGCCCGTTGTGGGCAACCCTAGATTTTAGGGTTTTCCAGTGGTGCTGTCGCCCTAAAGGGTAAAGGACACAAGCAGGCGGTTCTGCTTATTAATTGCTTTTGTCAATTATTTAAATGACAATGGCAAGCATGTCGACCGCTCCCATCACCTTGCCCGAGGTCGCCGCCATCAAGGCGATCCGCCAGTTCAACCGCTTCTACACCCGCTGCATCGGCGTCCTCAACCCGTATCTCGACAGCGACATGTCGCTGACCGACGTGCGCGTGCTGTACGAACTCGCGCACCGCGAAGCGCCCGTGGCCAGCGAGATCGGCAAGGATCTGCACCTCGACGGCGGCTACCTCAGCCGCATCCTGCGCCGCTTCGAAGCCAATGGCTGGCTCCGACGCGATCCCGATCCACGCGACGCGCGGCAGAGTCTGCTGCGCCTGACCGAGGGCGGGCACCAGGCCTTCGCACCGCTGCAGCAGAAGTCGCGCGACGAGGCTGCCGCCCTCCTCGCACCGCTCCCCCCGCCGCAAAGGCTGCAATTGATCGAAGCCATGCAAACCGTGCAAAACCTGCTGGACCCGGCCACGGCCGCACCGACGAAGACGAAGGCCGCTGTCCTGCGCGACCCGGGGCCGGGCGACATGGGCTGGGTCGTGCAACAGCACGGCGAGATCTATGCACGCGAATACGGCTGGAACAGCGACTTCGAAGCGCTGGTGGCCGACATCGCCAGCCAGTTCCTGCGCAAGTTCCAGCCCGGATGGGAGCGCTGCTGGATCGCCGAACTCGACGGCGAGCGTGTCGGGGCCGTGTTCGTGGTGCGCAAGTCGCCCACGACGGCGCAACTGCGCATGCTGATCCTGAGCCCCAAGGCGCGCGGGCTGGGCCTGGGCGCACGGCTCACGGACGAATGCATCGCCTTTGCACGCAACAAGGGCTACAAGAAGATGGTGCTCTGGACCAACAGCTGTCTCACCGCGGCACGAGGCATCTATGCGGCACGCGGCTTCAGGCTGGTCAAATCGGAGCCCTACGACGGCTTCGGCCAGCAGCTGGTCGGCGAGACCTGGGAGCTGAAGTTCGCACCACCGGCAGCCTGACGCCGCCGGCGATTCTCAGGCAACCTCGTTGTGCAGCTTCTGGCCGGCCAGCCAGCGCCGGAGGTTGTCGATGAAAAGCTCGGTCACCCTCGCCGCGTTGCCGTCCGAAAAGCCCGCGCTGTGAGGTGTGGCGATCACGTTGTCCAAGCCCCACAGGGGAGATTCCGGCGGCAGCGGTTCGTGGGCGAAGACGTCGAGGAAGGCGCCGCCGAGCTTCCCATCGGCGAGCGCCTCGATCAGCGCCGGCTCGTCCACCAACTCGCCGCGCGCCACATTGATCAGGTGCGCCCCATCCGGCAATAGCGCGATCGCACTGGCGTCGATCAAGCCTCGCGTCCGCGACGTCAGCGGGCAGGCCAGCAACAGCCAGTCGGCGCGCGGGAGAACGTTCCCTATATCCTCGAAGGCCACCGTCTCGACGTCCGCTGCCGCAGGCTCGGCGCTGCTGCGAACCACGGCGACGCGCAGGCCCAGCAGCCGGAGCGAGGCCGCGATCTGCTGGCCGATCGGCCCCCACCCGACGATCACCGCGGTCTGCCCTGCAAGGTCGCGCGGCATGCCGGTGCCGATCAGCGGTGCCCAGGTGCGCTCGCGCTGAGCACGCATGAGCTGGGGAAAGCGCCGTGCCAACGCCAGAAGTCCGGCCAGCGCAGTCTGGGCCACCACGGCTGCATTGGCGCCCGATGAAGTGCTGACCGCCACGCCACGGGCATGCAGCGCCACGTAGACAGGCCGGTCGGCGCCCGCCGAGTGCACGTGCACCCAGCGCAGGCCCGGTGAACCGAGCATCGCGTCGTAGAACACCTGCGTTGCGGGCAGCACGGCATGCTTGGTCGACAGGCCCGTGACGTCGCGTGTCACGAAGGCGAGATCGGCGTCGATGCCCGGCCGCGGTGCGACGAAGCAATGCGCGCGCGACCCCATCACCGATGCAATGGCGGCCCCGACGCGCTCTCGCGCAGCATCCGACAGCAGGATGCGCAGCGGGGCCATCGTGGGGTCGTCGCTCATTCCGGCGTGGCGCCGGACTCGCGCACGATCACCTTCCATTTTTCGTATTCGCGCTGGGTGAACTGCCCGAACTGCGCCGCGGTACCGCCCACCGGATCGGCGCCCTCGCGGATCATCTGCTCTTCCAGCGAAGGCAGGACATCGTTGACTGACTTGTTGAGCAGCACGATGACCGATTCCGGCGTGCCCTTCGGCGCGAAGAAGCCGAACCACGACCCTGCCGCAAAGCCGGGGAAGCCTTTTTCCGCCACGGTCGGAACACCGGGCAGCGAGCGCGAGGGCTTGTCGCTGGAGACGGCCAGCGCTCGCAGCTTGCCGGCGCGGATGTGCTGGATCACCGAAGGGATCGTGGCAAACATGAATTGCAGGCGCCCGGAGAGAAGGTCGTTGAGCGCGTTGGCACCCTTGTAGGGGACGTGGGTCGTCTCGGTGCCAATGCGTTGGCTCAGCATGAAGCTCGACAGGTGCGAGGAGGTGCCGGTGCCCGTGGAGCCGTAGTTGAGCTTGCCCGGGTTGCCCTTGGCGTACGCGACGAATTCCTCGAAGGTGTTGGCCGGCACCGAAGGATGGACCACCAGCACGTTCGGCACGTCGGCGATCTGCACGATCGGCACCAGGTCCTTCAAGGGGTCGTAGGGCAGGTTCTTGTAGAGCGTCTGGTTGACCGCGATCGGGCCGACCGAGTTGACGATCAGCGTGTAGCCATCCGGCGCCGAGCGCACCACCGCCTCGGTGCCGATGTTGCCGCCGCCGCCGGGCTTGTTGTCGATCACGAAAGGCTGCTTGAGCTGGTCGCCGAGCTTCAGCGCCACCGAGCGGGCCAGGATGTCGGTGGTGCCGCCCGCCGAAAACGCGATGACGATGCGCACCGGCTTGGCCGGGTACGCCTGCGCGAACGTGGGCGGGGCCATCAACGACGCGGACAGCGCGACCATCGCCAGCGCTGCGCCGCGTCGCTTCGGCTGCCACGCGGCGCGGGTTGGTCGATCGGAGACGGTGGCGGGAGGGATTGGGCTCATGGGGATGTCTCCTTTTTTTACGATGAATCAGTCGCGAAAGCTCGGGTCCATCCGGTCCAGCTTGCGCAGCAAGGCGGGCCACTCCATGACGCCGTAGGGGCGGCGCGTGCCAGGCTGGTAGTTCTTCCAGGTCGCTTCCAGCACCGCAGGCGGCACCGGGCGGAAGGGACTGTTGCAGGCCATCGCCGCGAGCTGCGACCGGCAGGCCAGTTCCAGCCGATGCATCCAGTTGAAGGCCTCGCCGACCGTGTTTCCGACGACGAGCGCGCCATGGTTGCGCAGGATCAGCGCCTCGGACTGGCCCAGATCGGCGACCAGCGAAGCTTGCTCGGCGGTATCGAGCACGACGCCCTCGTACTCGTGATAGCCGATCTTCAGGAAGCGCATGGCCGTCTGCGTCAGCGGAAGCAGTCCGCATTCCAGCGACGACACGGCCATCGATGCCCAGCTGTGGGTGTGGATCACGCATGCGACTTCCGGCCGCGCGGCATGCACTGCACTGTGGATCACGTAGCCGGCCTTGTTGACGCCGTATTCCAGATCGCCGAAATCCGGCATGGAAAGGATGTTGCCGTCGTGATCGACCTTGATCAGGCTCGACGCCGTGATCTCCTCGTACATCATCCCGTAGGCATTGATGAGGAAGGCGCCGTCCTCCCCCGGCACCCGCGCCGAGATGTGGTTGGCGATCATGTCGGCCATGCCGTAAAACTCGATCAGCCGATAGCAGGCAGCCAGATCGATCCGAGCTTGCCATTCGGCGGGCGAGCACCGGTTCTTCATGGAAGGAAAGGCCAGAGTGCCAGGCGTCGTCATGCGTTGTCTCCTCGTGAGAGGAGCGACTTTAGGCAGCCCGCGTCCCGAGCGCCAGTGCGCCCGGGGCAAGAGGTCTTCAGCGATCGTGAAGGCGAAGCCAGCGCGCCTGCTGCCTCGATGACGACTCAGGGAGCGGCCAGCGGTTCGAGACCCGTCTTGGCGATGGTCGGCGCGGCTTCCGGTGAATTCAGGTAGCGGATCAGTGCGCGGGCTGCGTCGGGCTGCTTCGACGCGCTCGCGACGCCAGCCGAGAACACGGTGACGCGCTGCACTTCCGCCGGCAAGGGTCCGACATAGTCGATGCCTTCGATGGGCAGCAACTCGCTCACCTGCTGCAGGCCGAGCGCCGCATCGCCGCGCGCGACGACGGTGCCTACGCGCTCGCTCAGGATGCGCTTGCTCTTGGGCTTGACCTGCGCCTCGATGCCCAGATTCTTCAGCATCTCGGTCTCGTAGTAGGTGCCGCTGGCGCTCGCCGAATAGGCAATGGAGGGCGCGGCAATGAGGGTGCGCTTGAGCGCGTCCACCGTGCTGATGTCGGGCTTGGGGGCACCTTTCTTGACCGCAAAGCCAATGCTGGAGCGCACCAGGTCGACCTGGCTGCCGGGCACGACCTTGCCCTGCTCCACCAGTGCGTCGAGCGCCGGCCGCGCGAGGATCACGACGTCGGCTGGCTCACCACGCGCCAGCCGGCTAGGGATCGAATCGTCCGCATTGCCCATGGAGGCGCCATAGGCGGTCTTCACCGTGCGGCCGCTCGCCTTCTCGAAGCCGGGGCGCAGGTCGTTGTAGGCCGCGGTGAAGCCGCCCGAGGTCATCACATGGACGTCCGTCGCCGCGGGCTGGGTGCCGAGGCCGCTGCAAGCAGCCAGCAGCAACGCCGTCGCCGCGATGGCCGCGCGCCGGCCCATGAAATGAAGAGATGTCGCCATGGCCTGGGGTCTCCGTGTTCTGTCGGGTGCACCATCGCGCCCGTTGATGGAATCCTAGGCCGTCAAGCTGTCATTCAGCCGGCATGAAATACAGGGTTAGTACCCCTGCCGCGATCACTGCATGAACCAACCGTGGCTCACGACCAGCGATTGACCGGTCAGGGCATTGGTCGGGAACGCAGCGAACATCAACGCAACGCGCGCCACGTCGTCGGTGGTGGTGAACTCGCCGTCCACCGTCTCCTTGAGCATCACGTTCTTGATGACCTGTTCCTCGGTGATACCCAGCGTCTTCGCCTGCTCCGGGATCTGCTTCTCGACCAGCGGTGTGCGCACGAAGCCGGGACAGATCACGTTAGCGCGCACGCCGTACTTTGCGCCCTCCTTCGCCACGGTCTTGGCCAGTCCGATCAGGCCGTGCTTGGCGGTGACGTAGGGCGCCTTGAGCAGCGAAGCCTCCTTGGAGTGCACCGAGCCCATGTAGATCACGCTGCCGCCGCGGCCCTGCGCGTACATGTGCTTCAGACAGGCCTTGGTGGTGAGAAAGGCGCCGTCGAGATGGATCGCCAGCATCTTTTTCCAGTCGGCGAAACTGAACTCCTCGACCGGATGCACGATCTGGATGCCCGCATTGCTGATCAGGATGTCGATGCCGCCAAAGGCCTTGGCGGCCTCCTCGACGGATGCGTTGACCTGCTCTTCGCTGGTGACGTCGACGCCAACGCCGATCGCCTGCGCGCCCGTCGCCTTGAGTTCGGCGGCGGTGGCGTCGGCTGCTTCCTTGTTGAGGTCGGCAATCACGATCCTGGCGCCTTCCTTGGCGAAGACGATGGCGATTTCCTTGCCGATGCCGCTGGCCGAGCCGGTGATGAAGGCGACCTTGTCCTTGAGTTGCATGGAGATTCCTTTGCGTGACGGAGGTTGGAGGATGCGTGCAAGCTGCGTGCCCATGGCAGCAGATTGGCGCGGGAGACTTAAACGAACCTGATCTGCCGGCTAGGCGCCGGCCGGAATGTGCGGCAGCTTCATCGGACGGCGAACGCGCCGGGCGTTGGGCTCGGTCAGGTCGAAGGTGGTGACGCCATTGGCCTGCGAAGCGCTTTTGAGCCATTCCGGATGGTCCAGCGTGTTGCAGATGTCGCGCCAGCCCGCCTCCCAGTGCTCATCGACCGAAGCGCGCGAGAACTCGTAGTCCTTCGATTCGAGTTCGTAGGGCTTGTCGCGGTAGATCAGATGCACGATCTCGATGGGCTTGTGCGAGAGCTGATCGCACACCGCCTGCACGCTGGCGTCCTTGCGCAATGGCGCGGGCAGCTTCTTGATGAGGTCCGCGATCGCCTGCTGGAGATTCAGGTTCGAGGCGAGCGCGTCGGTGTTCATACGGGTGCGGCTCGAATAGGTGATGTCCTTCTGCCGCTCCAATGTCTCGGCGATCGTGCGCGGCATGGCTCCGCGGGCGCTGAACAGGTCGACCTGCAGCACCATCAGCGGTTCGCTGCGCGGATGCATGTCGAGCACGTACTGCAGCGGCGTGTTGGAGACGATGCCGCCATCCCAGTAATCCTCGCCGTCGATGTGCACCGGCGCAAAGCCTGGCGGCAGCGCGCCGCTGGCCATGATGTGCTCCGGGCCGATGCGCTGGACGGTGTTGTCGAAATAGATGGAATTGCCGGTTCGCACGTTCACTGCGCCCACGCTGAAGCGGATCTCGGGGTGGTTGAGGCGATCGAAATCCACCAACCGCTCCAGCGTCGACTTCAATGGTCCGGTGTCGTAATAGCTCAGCACCGGCGCCGCGCCACCGAGCAGCAGCGCGGGGCTGCGGCGCGGCTCGAAGAAGCCGGGCACGCCGAAGACCGCCGCCGATGTGGCGCTCCACTGGTTGAACATCGCCCGGTCGCTCCACCACGCCGGCACGCGCTGCGCCGGGCCCGAAGAAACGATGTTCCAGAATTCGCGAAGCCGTTGCACGCGCACTTCGGGCGCATTGCCGGCGATCAGCGCGGCGTTGATGGCGCCGATCGAAACACCGGCCACCCAGTCGAGCGCCTTGTGCTTCTCGAAAACGCCCGCGTAGACGCCGGCCTGGTACGCGCCCAGCGCGCCGCCGCCTTGGAGCACCAGCGCCTTGCGGGCGCTGGTGATGTCGACGCGGGGGCCGGACGGGCGCGAGGCGGAATACTTGGCATTTGCTGTGGTTCCCATGACGTCCATTGGACACCATGGGCCACCGTTCCCGCCTCTCTCCGGAGGACTACATCTTGGGCAGCATCTGCCCGCGAATCTCGCCGCCCGGATTGGCCGCCGTGTGGATGTTGGCGTACCACTTGCCCGCCAACAGATCAGCCGCCTGGGCCGGGGTGAGCGTGGCCTGCCCCTCGATCGGGCTCGCCGCATTGGCGAAAGGCAGCACCACACCTGCGTTCGCGCCGGCAGCGGCCGGTCCATGGAAATGCGCCGCCGTGGCCGGCCCGCTCAGGCCGTCGTAGGTGATCTTGTACTTGAGGACGTTCGTGTCCTTGTTGAGCGTCGCCTCGGCGAGACCGCTGCCGCGCGTCATGTTGGGCGGCACTTGGCTCGCCGCGTTCATGCTGCCGCTGAAGGTCGCGGTATTGGACTTGGACATCATTCCGCAGCCCGCCAGAGCGGCGGTCGCAACGCCGGCCACGAGGGCCATGCGCAAAGTGGCGCCATATCGGGTCATGAGGCATCTCCATGTAGTTGGCAATCCCACAGGATAAAAAGCATTGCGGGGTGGCGCTGTCGGCCAGCAACCCGTCTTGCGGGACGCGGTGGCATGATCCTGACGCCATGAACGCCCTCCCCTCCGCCCACGACGTCGTCCGGTTCTGGCGAGACGCTGGCCCCGACCGCTGGTTCGACAAGGACGATGCATTCGACACCGAGTGCAAATCGCGCTTCGAAGCCGCCCACCACGCCGCCGCGACCGGTGCGCTCGACCCCTGGGCCGCCGATGCCGAGGGTGCGCTGGCATTGCTCGTGCTGCTCGACCAGATTCCTCGCAACGCCTGGCGCGGCAGCGGCCACATGTTCGCCACCGACGGAAAAGCCCGGGCCATCGCGAGCGCCGCCATCGATGCCGGCCTGGACCGCCAGGTCGAGCCGACGCTTCGGCCTTTTTTCTATCTGCCCTTCATGCATTCCGAATCGCTGGCGGACCAGGAGCGTTCGGTCGCACTCAATACCGCACTCGATGCCAATACGCAGCGCTTCGCGGTGCTGCACCGAGACATCATTGCGCGCTTCGGCCGCTTTCCGCATCGCAACGCGGTGCTCGGCCGCCGCACGACGGCCGAAGAGCAGAAGTTCCTCGACGACGGCGGCTTCACCGGCTGATCAGGTGGATTGCTCAGCGCGCGTCGGCGACGCCCTGGCCGCCGGCCGCGGCCGTCCCTTGAAAGAACCGTAGGCGTGCGCGTAGACCCAGGTGAACTCCACGCCCAGCAGGAATATCTGCGCCGAGTAGTAGACCCACACCAGCAGAACCACCAGCGAACCGGCCGCGCCGTAGCCCGAGGCGATGCCGGTCTTTCCGATGTACAAGCCGATCAGGTACTTGCCGATGGTGAACAGCACGGCGGTGACCACCGCGCCGATCCACACGTCGCGCCATTGCACTCTCACGCGCGGCATGACCTTGAAGATCATCGCGAAGCCCACCGTGACGATCACGAAGCCGAACACGGAGTTGACGTTCTGCGCCAGCGTGGCCCAGCCGCCGAAGACCGGCGCCCACCATTCGCCAAGCGCCGCCAGTGCCGCGTTGACCACCAGCGAGACGATCAACAGGAAGCCGATGCCCATGATCATGCTGAAGGACAGCAGCCGCGCGCGCATGAGGTCGAGCAGTCCGTTGACGTCCTCCCTCGCGGGTGCACGCCAGATGCGGTCGAAGGCGTCCTGCAGTTCGCCGAAGACCGTGGTCGCGCCGACCAGCAGCAGGGCGACGCCGATCACCGTCGCGACGATGCCCTGCCTGGGCTTGTTGAGCGCTTCGAGCATGATCTGCACCGCGCGTGCCCCCTCGGCCCCCATCAGCCCCGAAAGCTGCTCGAAGATCTCACCGCGCGCCTCTTCGCGCCCGAACACCAGGCCCACGACCGAGATCACGATCAGCAACAGTGGCGCCACCGAGAAAACCGTGTAGTAGGCCAGTGCCGCGCCCATGCTGGGGGCGTAGTCCGCCCGCCAGGACGCGAAGGACTGCTTGCAGAGATCGAAGAGCGCGCGTGCTGCATTCATTGGCGCAGTGTCGCAGCATGGCCCCGCCGCGCAAGTCGAGCGGAGCGCGGCAACGCCGGCGCGCCTTGCCTACGATAATCGCCCGCAATGCACCCGCCCCTTCCCAGCGCGGCATCGGCACCCGACCGACCGCAACCCCAGTCCCCGCGAGACCTTTTCGTTTCATTCACCTGGCTTGCCCTGCAGGGTTTTGGCGGCGTGCTCGCCGTCGTGCAGCGCGAGATGGTCGAGAAGAAGCGCTGGCTGACGCCCGATCAATTTCTCGAGGACTGGGCCGTGGCCCAGGTGCTGCCGGGGCCGAACGTGGTGAACCTCGCGCTGATGATCGGCGACCGCTACTTCGGCCTGCGCGGCGCCATTTGCGCGGTGGCCGGCATGCTGGTCGTGCCGCTCGGCGTGATCCTGACCCTGGCGGTGCTCTACGCGCACTACGCTGGCAATCCGCAGGTGGCCGGTGCACTGCGCGGCATGGGTGCGGTGGCCGGCGGCCTGATCGCCGCGACCGGCATCAAGCTGATCCCGGCGCTGCGCAGGCATCCGCTGGGCTTCGGTGTATGCCTCGGCCTGGTAGCGCTGGTGTTCGGCGCGATCGCCTTCGCAAGAGTCCCACTCGGATGGGTCCTGCTCGCCGTCGGCGGCGTGACCTGCGTCTGGACCTGGCGAAAGATCAGCCCATGACGATCGTGATGCACTGGCATGACTGGCTGGCTCTCTTCGGCCAGTACCTCATGCTCTCCCTCCTGTCGATCAGTGGCGCCATCACCACCGTGCCCGACATGCAACGCTACCTGGTGGCGCAGCATGGCTGGTTGACGGACGCGCAGTTCAGCTCTTCGGTCGCCATTGCCCAGGCCGCTCCGGGGCCGAACGTGCTGTTCGTCGCGCTGATGGGCTGGAACGTCGGGCTCAACGCTGGCGGAGGCATCGGCGCCGGTCCGCATGCGTGGCTGCTCGGGTTGCTCGGCCTGACTGTCACCATGGTCGGGATCATGCTGCCCAGCACCACGCTGACCTACTTCGCGACCCGCTGGGGCCATCGCAACCGCGAGCGGCGCGGGGTGCGGGCGTTCAAGCAGGGCATGGCGCCGGTCGTGGTCGGCCTGCTGATCGCGACCGGCTGGGTGCTGGCCTCAGGTAACCATTCCGGCGACGCGCCCGCCTGGCACCTCTGGCTGTTGACCGGCGTCTCGGCGTTTATCGTGTGGCGCACCCGCATCCATCTGTTGTGGTTGCTCGGCGCCGGCGCCCTGCTCGGCGCCCTGGGCGTCGTCTGATCCGAACCTTCGAGGAATCCACTCATGCAGTTTCGTCCGCTCGGCCGCTCCGGCCTGCAAGTCTCTCCGCTCGCCTTCGGCGGCAATGTCTTCGGCTGGACCGTCGACGAGACGCTCTCGTTCCGTCTGCTCGACGCCTGGGTCGACGCCGGGTTCAACTTCGTCGACACGGCGGACGTCTATTCCAGCTGGGTGCCGGGCCACAGTGGCGGCGAATCTGAAACCATCATCGGCAAGTGGCTCCGGCAGACCGGCAAACGCCATCGCATCGTGCTGGCGACCAAGGTCGGCAAGCCGATGGGCGAAGGCAAGAAGGGCCTCTCTCCCGCCTATATCCGTGAGGCTGTCGATGCGTCGCTCAGGCGCCTGAAGACCGATCACATCGACCTCTACCAGTCGCACGACGACGACCCGGAGACGCCGTTTTCAGACACTGCCGAGGCCTTTGCCGCATTGATCAAGGCCGGCAAGGTGCGGGCGATCGGCGCATCGAACTTCAGCGCGCCCCGTCTGGCCGAAGCGCTGGATGTGGCCGAGAAGCAGGGCCTGCCACGCTACGAGAGCCTGCAGCCGCTCTACAACCTGTACGACCGCGATGTCTTCGAGAAAGAACTGGAGCCGCTGTGCGTCGAACGCGGCATCGGCGTCATCAACTTCTACGCGCTCGCGGCCGGCTTTCTCACGGGCAAGTACCGGACCGAGGCGGATGCTGCAAAGAGCGCGCGCGGCGTCAACACGACGAAGAAATACCTGAACCCGCGCGGTCTTCGCGTCCTCGATGCGCTGGACGCGGCCGCTCACGCCTACGGCGCCACCCAGGGCCAAGTGGCGATCGCGTGGCAGATCGCGCGCCCCTCCATCACGGCGCCCATTGCGAGCGCCACCTCGATGAAGCAACTCGACGAGCTGATCGCCGCAGCGAGTCTCCAACTGGCGCCCGAAACCATCGCGGCGCTCGACGCGGCGAGCGCCGAGACGGCCGCCCAGCGGTAGGCACGCTCCGACACGGATTGGCGGCCCAGACCGCCGCTGCGGCCATCGGGGTCATGGAGACTGGCCCGATTCGCAGTTTCGGAGAGAGAACATGTCTTTTGCCCTCTACATGATCGGTTTCCTGATTTTCCTGGCCGGCCTGATCTGGGGTGCATCGGTCGCGGGTGTCCCGACGCTCTACATCGGCATCGGAACGCTGATCGTGCTCGGCATCGGGATCTTCAGCGCGGTGGGCCGCACCCGGGGCAAGGACCCTTCCTGATTCCCAAACACGCCATTGGCGTTACCCTCGGCGGATGAATCCGACCGACCCGCTCGCCCCACCCTCGCTCGAATACTTCGCCGACCTTCAAGTCGAAGTCGGCGCACCGCAGGTGCTGAGCCAAGGGCCGCGCGGCATGCGCCGGCTAGTGCCCATCACCGGCGGCTCTGCACGCGGGAATGGTTGGACGGCGCGAGTCATTCCAGGTGGCACCGACTTTCAGTTGATCGTCAGCGACACCCTGTCCGAGTTGGATGCCCGCTATGGGCTCGAGACCGATGCAGGTGATCTGATCTACGTGCAGAACCATGCCGTTCGCGCCGCGCCCCCGGAAGCGATGGCGACGCTCCTGCGCGGCGAGCCGGTGGACCCCGGTCAGATCTATTTCCGCTGCAACCCACGCTTCGAGACATCGTCACCTTCGCTCCGCTGGATCGGCGAGCGCATGTTCGTCGGCGTCGGCGTTCGACATCCGGCGCAAGTGGTCATGCGCTTCTTCACTCTGCTCTAGTCGTCAAAGACCGTCGAAACGATAGAAGTCTCGCGGGTTGCCCACCAGCAGGCGCTCCCGCTCGTCGGGATCGGGCGCAATGCGCAAGAGCGCGTCGACGAGAGCGCCATCGTCCGGCACATGATCGTGAAGCGGATGCGGCCAATCCGTGCCCCACAGGCAGCGCTCTGGAAACTCGCGAACCAGCCTCTGTGCGATCGCTGCGCCATCGGCGTAGTCCGTTGCACGAGAAATGCGGTCCACGCCGCTCACCTTGACGCGGAACAGCGGGTTCTGCATCAGCGCATGCAGTGCGACGAAGTCGGGGTGCGTGGTTCCTGCCGAAGCATCGACGCGCGCCATGTGATCGACCACCACCGGCACGGCACTGCGCGCGAGTGGTGAAGCGAGTTCATGGATCAGCCCGCGCTCGAAATGCACCTGCAGGTGCATGCCAAATGGTTCGAGACGCCGGCTGAACGCAACGACGCCTTCCACGTCGAAATCGGCGGCCGAATTCCTCGCGAAATTGAAGCGCACGCCCCGAAACCCGACGGACGCGAGCCGCGCCAGTTCTTCGTCGGCCACACCCAGAGGCAACAGTGCCACGCCGAGATAGTTGCCACCACCGGCCACGATCGCGTCCTCCACCACGCGGTTGTCGTAGCCATGGCAGAGCGACTGCACGATCACACAGCGCTCGATGCCCAGGTGCCGGTGCAGCGCGAACAAGGTTTCCTTCGGGGCATCTGCGGGCGTGAAGCTGCGGCCTTCCGCGAAGGGGAAGCGCGCTGCCGGCCCGAACACGTGGACGTGCGCGTCACAAGCACCGGGCGGCAGCCGCAGCTGCGGCGCGGAGGAATGCGGGTTGTAGGTGAGCGTCGGCTGCATCGAACACCACGAAACAAGCTCAGGCGCGCCGCTGGCGCATCGCCTCGTAGAGGCACACCCCGCTCGCCACCGACACGTTGAGGCTTTCGACCGCACCAGCCATCGGGATGCTCACCAGCTCGTCGCAGGTCTTGCGCGTGAGTTGCCGCATGCCCTCACCCTCGGCGCCGAGCACCATCGCCAGCGGACGCTTCAGGTCACTTTGGTAGAGCGTGCCAGGCGCGTCGTCGCTGGTGCCGACGCACCAGATGTTGCGTTCCTTGAGTTCGCCGAGCGTGCGCGCGAGATTGGTCACCATGAAGTACGGCACCGTCTCGGCGGCTCCGCTCGCCACCTTGGCGACGGTCGCGTTGATGCCGGCGGCATGGTCCTTGGGCGCGATCACCGCATGAGCACCCGCGCCGTCGGCCACGCGCAGGCAGGCGCCGAGGTTGTGCGGATCGGTCACGCCGTCGAGCACCAGCAGCAGCGGCACGGTGCCGGCGGCCTCCAGCCCTTCGAGCAACTCATCGAGCGAATGAGTCTGGGGAATGGGCTCCACGCGCGCGGCCACACCCTGGTGGCCATGGCTGCCGGCGAGCTTGGCCAAGCGCAAGCCATCGGCCTCGATCAGCCGGACGCCGGCCTCCTGCGCACGGGCAACGAACTGCCGCATGCGGGCATCGCGCCGGCTTGCATCGAAGAGCACCTCGATCACCGATTTCGGCGCGGTCTTGATACGCACGCCCACGGCATGGAAGCCGAAGATCACTTTGGGGGAAGACATCGGGGGATTATCGAGCCCCGGGGTATCGAGTTCAGAGCCGATCGGTGATGTAGAGCAGGATCAGCAGGACCACGACCGCGGCAACGATCGCAGCCACCCATTTGCCGGCGCCACCGTAGCGGGCGTAATGAACTTCAGTGCGCGGCCCGCTGCGGGGCGCCAGTCCACCGAAGGCGGTGTCGTCTTCTTCGTCAATACCGGGTCGCGGCTTCTGCATGGCAATTCCTCTTGCAATGCGTGGAGGCCATTCACGCGGCCCGCCGTCCGAAAAAGCGCTCAGGCGCCGTGACCGTCGAGCGCCACGCGGCCGGCCTCGATCGTGATCCGCCGCTCGCACCGCTCGGCGATACCCCGGTCGTGCGTGACAAGCACGAGGGTAGTGCCCAGTTCACGGTTCAGATCAAACATCAGTTTCATCACTTGCTCGCCGGTTGCAAAGTCGAGACTGCCTGTTGGCTCGTCGGCGAGGAGCAATGCGGGCTGTACGACAAAAGCTCGCGCCAGCGCCACCCGCTGCTGCTCGCCGCCCGACAGGACCTTGGGATAGTGACCGAGCCGCTGACTCAGGCCGACGCGGCCGAGCATCTCGGTCGCGGCCTTGCGGGCATCCTTGCGGTCGGCCAGTTCGAGTGGCAGCATCACGTTCTCGAGCGCGCTCAGGTTGCCGAGCAGTTGGAAACTCTGGAACACGAAGCCGACCTTCTGCGCGCGCAGGGCCGCACGTTCGTCTTCGTCGATGGCGAACAGATCCTCACCGGCGAGCTTCACCGTGCCGCGGGTGGGCGTGTCCAGGCCCGCGACGATCGACAGCAGCGTGCTCTTGCCCGAGCCCGAAGCGCCGACGATGGCGGCCGTCTCCTTCGCGCCCAGCGTGAAGTGGATGTCCTGCAGAATGTCCAGCGTTCCGGTGGAGTCGGTGACGGACTTGAAGACATGCTCGACGGCAACAATGGGTTCGGAGCGGCCATCGATTTGGATTGAGGACATTGAAAGGTTTCGCGTGGTGAATCGACGTCACTTTATCTTGAGTGGTGCGCTGGCCGGCAGCGGAGGGTCATGGATCGCCGCGCAGGCCCAGGCTGCCGCCGCCAAACGGCCCGTGATTCTGATCCTCGGCGATTCGCTTTCTGCTGAATACGGGCTCAAGCGCGGCGAAGGCTGGGTGCCGCTGCTGGAAAAGCGGTTGGTCGATCAGAAGGTGGCGGCCACGGTGATCAACGCCAGCATCAGCGGCGACACCACGTCCGGCGGCCGGGCTCGGCTGCCCAACCTGCTCGCGCAGCATCAGCCGACGCACGTAGTGCTCGAACTCGGCGCGAACGACGCGCTGCGCGGCCTGCCGCTGACCAGCACGGAGGACAACCTGCTGCAGATGACCAAGGCCGCGCAGGCCGTGGGCGCGCAAGTGCTGATCGTGGGCATCCAGGTGCCGCCCAACTACGGCAGCGACTACACGCGGCGCTTCGAGACGCTCTTCGCCAGGGTGGCGGGCGCGACCAAGGCACCGCTCGTGCCCTTTCTTCTCAAGGGGGTGGCGGACAGCCCGGACGCAGCAATGCTCTTCCAGGCCGACCGGATCCATCCGACGGCGGCCGCGCAGCCGCGCATGCTGGACAACGTGTGGCCAACGCTGCGCAAGCTGCTGCCCAAGTGACGGCCCGACAGAGCCAAATAAAAAGCCGCCGCAGGCCCGGGCCGCGGCGGCTTCTTCTAGATCGTTGCTGAAAACGGCTGCTCAGCCGTTCTTCGTGGGTAGTTCCGGAACCGTCGGCGGATCGCGTTCCAGCGAGGCCACGTCGGTTTCCGGATCGCCCGGGGCGAGCCCATCGCTGCTGGGCATGAGCTTGCGGTTGGCTTTCTCCCTCAGCTTGTCTTCCTTCTTCTTCTTCTTTGCCAATTCCTTCTGGCGCTTTTCATAGCCGTAATTTGGTGTTGCCACTGCTTCTCCTTCGGGCGAGGCAGTCAGGGTGACTGCACGTGGTCCGACTGTACGCGATAACCGCCGGCTCTCAGAGTGCCGCAAGGGCCTGTTCGAGGTCGGCGCGAAGGTCTCCGACATCCTCCAGGCCGATCGAAAATCGGACCAGCGTGCCCTTGTGCGGCCACTTCGCAACGCTGGCGTCGCGCATCAGGCCGATGTCGTATGGCACGACCAAGCTGATCGGTCCGCCCCACGAATAGCCGAGCCGGAAAAGTTCCAGGCTGTCGCAAAAGCGATCGACCTGTTCGGTGCCGTAGCGCTCGTCGAACACCACCGAGAACAGGCCGGCGGCCAGATCGGTGGCGCCACAGAGACGCAGCCAGTGCGCGTGACCCGGAGAGCTTTCGAGCGCGGGGTGCAGCACCTGTGCGATCTCCGCGCGACCTTCGAGCCAGCGGGCGAGTTCGCGCGCGCTGTGGTCGTGCGCCTGGTAGCGCAGCGCGATGCTGGGCAGCGAACGCAACAGGGTCTCGACATCGCCCACGCCGATGCCGAACCCCATGCGCATGTGCGTGAGCTTGACTGCGCGATGCAGGCGCTCGTCGCGCGTGACCACGCTACCCATGAGCAGGTCGCCGCCGCCGCTCGGGTACTTGGTGAGTGCGTGGATGGAAATGTCGACGCCCTGCCCGCTGCCGTTGAAATCGAAGGGCGCGAAGGCCAGACCGGCGCCCCAGGTGTTGTCGAGCGCCGTGATGATGCCGCGAGCGCGGCAGACGCCCACGAGTGCGGGCAGGTCCGGGAATTCCATCGTGACCGAGCCGGCGGCCTCCACCCAGACCAGCTTGGTGCGGCTCGACAGCTTGTCGGCGAGATCCGCCGGATTCATCGCATCGTAGAGCTGGTGGGTGATGCCGAAATTCGCCAGTTCGCCGTTCGCCAGTGCCTTGTTGGGGCCGTAGGCGTTGTCGGGGATCAGCACCTCGTCACCGGCCTTCAGCAGCGCAAAGGAGACCAGCGCGATCGCAGCGAGGCCGCTGGGCACCAGCAGGCACTCGGTGCCGCCCTCCAGCGTGGCGAGCCGCTCCTCGAGCGTGAAGGTGGTCGGTGTGCCGTGCAGGCCGTAGGTGTAGCCGGCCTTGGTCTTCCAGTCCCTCGCGCGCATCGCGGCGACGTCGGCGAAGAAGACGGTGGAGGCCTTGTACACGCCGCGCTGGGGCGCTGCGAAGTTCGCCGGCGGGGTGTATGGATGGTGAATCAGGTCGGTGATGGGCTTGCGCATGCCTCCATGCTAGTCGACCGGATCGGCCGGTCGGCACACAATGCGCCGATGCTGCTGACGCGCGTACCCAGACCTTCGCTGCGACCGTTCGTCCGGTCGATGTGGGCGGCCGATCCCGGTCCGGTCGGCGCGGCGGCGGGCGAAGCGTCCCTGCGGGAACACGTGTTGCCGACAGGTGACATGCACTTGGTGTTCCGGCTCTCGGGGCCGCCGCTTCGGCTCTTCGTCGATGCGGTGGATTCGGTCGGATACACGGTGGGCTACGCGATCGTGGGCGGTGCCCGGTCTGCTTTCTATGCGCGCGATGTGTCTGTCGCTACCGGTTCGGTGGGCGTGCAGTTCCGGCCCGGCGCCGCAAGGGCATTGTTCGGCATGCCGGCAGATGAACTGGCCGAGCGCCACACACCGCTGGACGCGCTCTGGGGCGCCCAGGCGTCGGAGGCGCTGGAGCGGGTGCACGAGGCCGGAACGCCTGCGGCCCGACTGACCGTCCTGGAAGACTTGCTGAACGAACGACTGGAGCCGAAGCCGCGCGCGATGCACCCCGCCGTCGCGCAGGCCCTGCTTTGGCTGGGAGGCGGCGCCATGGTGAGCGATCTGGTCGATGCCAGCGGCTACAGCCACCGGCGCTTCATCGCCATGTTCAGGGACGCCGCCGGCCTGCCACCCAAGCGGCTCGAACGCGTCCTGCGATTCCAGCGGGTGATGGCAGCGGAGCCCGCCTGGGGCGCCCTGCCCTGGGCCGATCTCGCCCTTCAGTCTGGCTACAGCGACCAGCCGCATTTCAATCGCGACTTTCTCGAAATCACCGGCATGACGCCGCAGGCCTATCGCCGGGCTTCGCCCAGTTCGCCGAACCACGTGCGCGCTTGAGCGTCAAATTCCTTCAAGACGCCCGCCCCCGGCCAGCCCAGAATCGCCTCCAGACCTTTGATGAGGACGCTTCGATGACCATCCATGAGTTCTTCCCCTACCTCTGCGTGCACGACACGGCTGCGGCCATCGCGTTCTATGGCGAGGTATTCGGCGCGAAGGAGAAATTCCGGCTCACCGAGCCCAGCGGCCGCATCGGACATGCCGAGCTGGAGTTCGGCAGCACGACGCTGATGCTGTGCGACGAGTTTCCTGAATACGGCATCCGCGGCGCCAGGACCATCGGCGCCACGCCTGTCACCCTGCATCTGCACGTCGACGATGCGGACGCGGTGATGGAACGCGCGCTGAAAGCCGGCGCCACGCTGCACATGGCGGCGCAGGATCAGTTCTACGGCGAGCGCTCAGGGTCGTTTTTCGATCCCTTCGGTCACCGCTGGAACGTCGGCCACAGCATCGAGGATGTGCCGACCGACGAAATGCAGCGGCGCTATACCGAGATGCTCAAGTGAGCACGAAGGCCGCGGCCTTCAGACCGACCATTTCTCCATCAGCTTCTCGGCGCCGAGCGAGTCGTAGCCCTCGAAGGGCTGGTGGATCCACGGATTGGTCTGCAGGAACTCGACCGAATAGTCCGGCGTGAAGGTCGACAGCGCCTTGGTCCAGATCACCGCGCTGCGCAACTCGGTGATGGGCTTGTAGCTGCTCTTGAGGTTCTCGACCACGGCGTGGAGCGTGTGGCCGGAATCCGCGAGGTCGTCCACCAGCAGCACCTTGCCTGCGATCTCGCCCTTGGGCGTGGTGATGTAGCGCGCGATGTCCAGATGGCCCTGGATCGTGCCGGCGTCCGCGCGGTACGAGCTGGTCGACATGATCGCCAGGGGCTTGTCGAAGATGCGCGAGAGCACGTCGCCGGGGCGCATGCCGCCACGCGCCAGGCACAGGATGGTGTCGAACTGCCAGCCCGACTGGTACACCTTGATCGCGAGCTTCTCGATCAGGTTGTGGTACTCGTCGTAGCTGACGTAAAGGTGCTTGCCGTCTTCGGTCAACATGAAAGATCGTCTCCTGCGAGTGGGGGTCAGTCGGCCAAGTAAGGGTGGCGCATCATGATCGTGTGATCGCGATCGGGGCTGGTCGAGACCATGTGGATCGGCACGCCCGTGACCTGTTCGATGCGCTGCAGATAGAGGCGCGCATTGATGGGCAGCTTCTCGTATTGCGTGACGCCCACCGTGCTCTCGGTCCAGCCTTCGAGCTTCTCGTAGACGGGTGTGCAGCGCTCGATCTCGTCTGCGCCCATGGGCAGGATGTCGGTGTATTCGCCGTCGAGCTGGTAGCCGGTACACAGTTGCAGTTCATGGAGACCGTCGAGCACGTCGAGCTTGGTGATGCACAGGCCGCTCAGCCCATTGACCTGGGCCGAGCGCTTCAGCAGCGCGGCATCGAACCAGCCGCAGCGGCGGCTGCGCCCCGTGGTCACGCCCTTCTCCGCACCGACGGTACTCAGGTGATAGCCCACGGTGCCCGGCTTTTCCCAGTCGAGTTCGGTCGGGAACGGGCCGCCGCCGACGCGCGTGCAGTAGGCCTTGGTGATGCCGAGGATGTAATGCAGCATGCCCGGCCCGACACCGGACCCCGCTGCCGCATTGCCGGCCACGCAGTTGCTGGAGGTGACGTAGGGATAGGTGCCATGGTCGACGTCGAGCAAAGTGCCCTGCGCGCCTTCGAACAGCAGGTTGGCGCCGGCGCGGTTGGCGTCGTTGAGCTCGCGCGAGACGTCGGCCATCATGGGCTTGAGCAGTTCGGCGTGGCGCATCGCTTCGTCGTAGACGGTGTCGAAGTCGATGGCCGGTGCGCTCAGCACCTGAGTCAGCACGTGGTTGTGCAGGTCGAGCAACACGCGCAGCTTGGTCGCGAAGCGCTCGGGGTGCTTCAGGTCCTGCACGCGCAGCGCGCGGCGGGCGATCTTGTCCTCGTAGGCCGGGCCGATGCCGCGGCCGGTGGTGCCGATCTTCTCGATGCCGCCCTTCTCGCGGTAGGCCTCGCGCGCAATGTCGAGCGCCGCGTGGAACGGCAGGATTAGCGGGCAGGCCTCGCTGATGCGCAGCCGCGAGCGGACCTCGACGCCGGCCTTCTCCAGCCCTTCGATTTCCTCGAATAGCTTGCCGGCCGACAACACCACGCCATTGCCGATGTAGCACTTGACGCCGGGCCGCATGATGCCGCTCGGGATCAGATGCAGCGCCGTCTTGACGCCATTGATGACCAGCGTGTGGCCCGCGTTGTGGCCGCCCTGGAAGCGCACGACGCCCTGCGCGCTCTCCGTCAGCCAGTCGACCAACTTGCCCTTGCCTTCGTCGCCCCACTGGGTTCCGACGACGACCACATTTCTTCCGGTGGTTACGCTCATGATTTTTCGCTTTTCAGGATTCAGATGGCTTGAACGCGCCACTGGCCGTCGCGCTCGACGAGCTCGCGGTCGCAATGGAATTCATCGATTTCGCTGTCGTGGCCCGGCAGGACGCACACGACGGTTTCGCCTTCGCCGCGCAGGGCGGTAATGGTCTTGTTGAGGGCCTCGGCATCGCTCCACGGCGCTCGGATGGCGGCGCGCAGGGGCCTTGCGGGCAGCACGCCGACCAGTTCGCGGACGTCGAGGCTGAAGCCCACCGCTGGACGGTTGCGGCCGAACACGGCCCCCACCTCGTCATAACGGCCGCCACGCACCAGGGCGTCGCTGGCGCCCTCGGTATAGATGCCGAAGCGCATGCCGCTGTAGTAGGCATAGCCACGCAAGTCGGCCAGGTCGAAACTGACGCTGGCGCCTTCGAGGTGGCCAGCCAGCTGCTTCAGGTCAGACAGCGCGGCACGAACGCCGGCAGAGTCCGGCAGGGCCTTGGCGGCTTCGTCGAGCACGGACGCGTCACCGTACAGCTGGACGAGCGCCAGCAGACCCTCACGCGACGGCGCGGGGAAGTTGGCCGTGAGTTCTCGCAGGGCGCTGGCGTCCTTGGCCGCCAGGGCCGCATGGATACGCGCAATGACGGCGGCATCGACCGGCATGCCGGCAAACAGAGAGCTCACGATGCGCGCGTCCGCCAGGTCGACGATGACCGGACTTTGCGCGGGCCCGGTGACGCCGGCGGCTCGCAGACAATCGAGCGCCAGGCGCAGGACTTCAGTGTCGGCTTCGAGCCCGGCATGGCCGTAGATTTCAGCGCCGAACTGCAGCGGCTCGCGCGTTGCATGGGGACGATCGGGCCGCGTGTGCAGGACCGGGCCGCAATAGCAGAGCCGGGTCACACCCGCGCGATTGAGAAGGTGGGCATCGATGCGCGCGACCTGCGGCGTGGTGTCGGCGCGCAAGCCCATGCTGCGCCCCGACAACTGATCGACCAGCTTGAAGGTTTGCAGGCCGAGCGCCTCGCCCGTGCCGGACAGCAGGGATTCCAGGTGCTCGAGCAGCGGCGGCATGACCAACTCGTAGCCATAGCCACGGGCGGTATCGAGCAGTTCGCGTCGAAGTTCTTCGATGTGGCGCGCCTCGGAAGGCAGCACATCGGCAATGTGATCCGGGAGGACCCAGGCGGACATGGGGATCGGGGGCGTGGTTAAACCGGGATTCTACCGGGACCGCGTCACCCCAATACCCAGAGGAGCGCCAGGCCCAAAAGAATGCTGCAAAGACCGAAGAAGCGGAGTTGCCCGTCGCGCAACTGCATGAGCTGGCCGAAGCCGCGCCGCCAGCCGCCGGGCGAGAGAAAAGGCAGCAGCCCCTCGATCACCAGGACGAGCGCCAGCGCGCTCCAGAAGGTATCGACGTTCACGACGATCCGATCTCAGCAGGCGGCAGGCAGGCGCGCTGTCATCCTCAGCGACGGGGTGCATTGCTCGTCGAGCCGGAGCTTTGCATCGACTTGAAGAAGTCCGATGACGGATCCAGGACCATCACGTCGCTCTTCTTGTTGAAGCTTTGCTTGTAGGCATCGAGGCTGCGATAGAACAGCGCGAACTGCGGGTCGCGGCCGAAGGCGTCGGCATAGATGCTGGCGGCACGGCCGTCGCCCTCGCCCTTGATCTTCTGGGCATCGCGGTAGGCGTTGGCCACGATCACTTCGCGCTGGCGATCGGCGTCGGCACGGATCTTCTCGCCCTCGGCAAAACCAGTAGAGCGCAGTTCGTTGGCGACGCGCTTGCGCTCCGCTTCCATGCGGCGGTAGACCGATTCGGTGATGGCTTCGACATAGTCGACCCGCGTGATGCGAACGTCCACGACGTCGACGCCCCACGGCTTGGCACCCTTGACCACCGCCAGTACCTCGCGCTGCACGTCGGACATGACGGCCTCGCGGCGCACGGAGATCAGGTCGCGCACGGTACGCTTGTTGATGTTTTCCTGGAACGCGTTGCGAACCACGCGGTTGAGCTGCACGGCACCGGCGTTCTCGTCGAGGCCAACGTTGCGGATGTACTCCGACGGATTGGTGATGCGCCAGCGCACGTACCAGTCGATCACCACGCGCTGCTTTTCCGCGGTGAGCATGGGTTCGGGGTCGAGGCTCGACAGCGTCAGCAAGCGCTTGTCGATGTACGACACGTTCTGGAACGGCGGCGGGAGCTTGAAGTTCAGGCCCGGCTCGGTGATCACTTCCTTGATCTGCCCGAGCGCGTACACCACGCCGAACTGGCGCTGGTCGACCACGAAGAGGGTCGAACTCAGCAGCGCGAGCGCCACCAGGACCGACGAGACGATGAATCCGATTCTGTTCATATTCTTGTGTCCTCAGCGCACGTCGCGGTCGCGCGAGCGGCCATCGCGGGCGCGCGCGTCGCCTGCGGATGGGGCAACCGGAATCACCGACGACTGTGGTGCGGCCGTGCCCGCGACATTGGGATTGGCAGCGTCCACCGGCGTACCGGCCGCGTTCTGACCGGAGAACTGCATCAGCTTGTCGAGTGGCAGATAGAGCAGGTTCGAGTTCTGCTTCGAGTCGACCAGCACCTTCGTCGTGCTGCTGTAGATCTGCTGCATGGCATCTGTGTACATGCGGTCGCGCGTGACCTGCGGCGCCTTCTGGTATTCGGAGAGCACCGAACTGAAGCGCTGCGCATCACCTTGCGCCTGTGCAACGATCCGCGCCTTGTAGGCCTCGGACTCTTCCTTGAGACGCGAGCCGGTACCCGTCGCGCGCGGAACCACGTCATTCGCGTAAGCCTGCGCTTCGTTCTTGGTGCGCTCGCGTTCCTGGCCGGCCTTGAGCACGTCGTCGAATGCCGCCTGCACCTGCTCCGGGGGACGCACCCCGCCCTGCTGCAGGTTGATGCCGACGACCTCGACGCCGACCTTGTAGCGGTCGAGGATGGTCTGCATCAGCGCGCGCACGCGTGGCGCAATCTGGTCACGCTCGTCAGCGAGCGCAGCGTCCATGCGCATCTTGCCGACCACCTCGCGGACGGCTGTCTCGGCCACCTGCACCACGGTATCGGCCGGCGACTTGCTCTCGTAGAGGAAGGCACGGGCGTCGCTCAAGCGGTACTGCACGGCGAACTTGATCTCGACGATGTTCTCGTCCTCGGTCAGCATGGCGGACTCGCGCAGGCCGGTCGAGCGCACGATGGTGTCGCGGCCGACGTCGACGGAACGGATCTGCGTGGTGACGACGATCTCGTGGCGCTGAATCGGATACGGCAGCCGCCAGTTGAAACCGGCGCCCACGGTCGCCTTGTAGCGGCCGAATTGCGTGATCACGGCCTGCTGGCCTTCGTTCACGATGAAGAAGCCGGTGCCCAGCCAGATCAGGACTGCAACTGCCGCAACCAGCCCGAGGCCGAAGCCCGCGTTCTTCATGTCGGGCTTGAGGCCGCCACCGTTGCCACCGTTCGGCCGGTTGTTGTCGCCGCCGCCGCGCCCGCCGCCGAAGAGGCCGCCGAGCTTTCGATTGAAGTCGCGCCAGAGTTCATCGAGATCCGGTGGCCCCTGGTTCGGACCTTGGCCGCGCGGGCGATTGTTGTTACCCGAAGGCGGCGGAGCGGGAGGCTCGCCGTCGGGACGGTTGGCGGCGGGACGGTCGCCGTTCGACGAGGAGTCGTCACCCCGGCCCCACCGGCCATCGTTCAGGTTGAACATGCCGGAAAACCGTCTCCACACTGGCTTTGCATTCATTCGATTCTGTTCTTGAGTCAGTGACGGGGATTGTGCCCAATCAGTTGGCGGCATCGTGCAATTCGGCGCTGGCTTCTGGGGTCATGTCTTCAGACAGCAGGCGCGATCGTTGGGCGAGTTCGGCGCGCAACGCCGGAACGCCTTCGCCGGTGTGGGCGCTCAGGAAGATGCGAGGCACCTGCACGCCGTCGACGTCGATCTCGTCCTGGAGATGCAGGGGGTGCTGCGCGCTTTCAAGAGCGTCGAGCTTGTTGAAGACCAGGAGCTGCGGAACCGTGTCGGCGCCGATGTCCTTGAGCACGGCGTGCACTTCGGCCATCTGTTCGGGATGATGGGGATTGGACGCGTCCACCACGTGCAGCAGCAGGTCCGCATCGACGGCCTCCTGCAAAGTGGCCTTGAAGGCGTCGATCAAACCGTGAGGCAGGTCGCGAATGAAGCCGACCGTGTCGGAGATCGACACCTTCCGGCGTGCGTCGCCCAGGTACAAATGGCGCGTCGTCGTGTCCAGCGTCGCGAAGAGCTGGTCGGCCGCATAGGCGCGGGCCTTGACCAGCGCATTGAACAACGAAGACTTGCCGGCATTGGTGTAGCCGACCAATGAGATGTTGAAGGTGTCGCGACGCTCACGCTGCCGCCGCTGGGTGCCGCGCTGCCGCCGAACCTTGGCGAGCCGCTCGCGTGTGCGCTTGATGGCTTCGCCGATCATGCGGCGGTCGAGTTCGATCTGGGTTTCGCCGGGGCCGCCGCGCGTGCCGATGCCACCGCGCTGACGCTCCAGGTGGGACCACCGGCGCACGAGGCGCGTGCTCAGGTATTGCAGCCTGGCCAGCTCGACCTGCAGCTTGCCTTCGTGCGAACGCGCGCGCTGGGCGAAGATTTCGAGGATGAGGAAGGTGCGGTCATAGACCGCGACACCGAGTTGGCGCTCGAGGTTGCGCTGCTGCGCCGGGCTCAGGGCCTGGTCGAAGACGACTTCGCTCGCGCGATGCAGTTCGGCGAGTTCGCGGATTTCGTCGGCCTTGCCGCTTCCGACGAACAATGCCGCGTCGGGCGCCTTGCGTTTGCACACGAGGCGAGCGACCGGCTCCAGGCCCGCGGTCTGCGCAAGCAGTCCGAGTTCCTCGAGTTCGCCGTCGAAATGGGGCAGCCCGAAGTCCACGCCGACAAGAACGACGGCGCCTTCCTTGCGGGGAATCAGTTCAGACAAGCGGAGTCAAAATTGGAAAAAGCGCGGCGGACGAACCGCCGCGCTCCGTGCCGTTCAGGCGGCAGTGTCGTCGTTCTCGGCAGCCGAGAAGTTGACGGCCCGACCCGGCACGATGGTGGAGATGGCATGCTTGTAGACCATCTGGGTCACCGTATTGCGAAGCAACACGACGTACTGGTCAAACGACTCGATCTGACCTTGCAGCTTGATGCCGTTGACCAGATAGATCGAAACAGGCACGTGCTCTCTACGCAAGGTGTTCAGGAAGGGGTCTTGTAGAAGTTGCCCTTTATTGCTCACGATATTCTCCGTGTTCAAGAGTAGTTGTTGGACTGATCACCTTAACACAGCGTTTCCGCGCTGCAGCAAGAAAGTCCAATGGCCTTGTAAAAAAACGGCAGTTAAAAGCCGGAACTTCGGCTGCCGATGCTGCTCTTTGGACGCTATTGGCAGCCAAGCCGCAAGAATGCCGTTCACTCGTCCTTGTCGGCGTACGGATTGCGCGAAGTCTTGAGTTCGATGCGCAAGGGCGTGCCGACCAGATCGAATTCCTTGCGAAACCGGCCTTCCAGGAAGCGCTTGTAGGCGTCCGTGACGTGCTCCAGCGAATTGCCGTGAATAACGATCACTGGCGGGTTCATACCACCCTGGTGCGCATAACGCATCTTCGGCCGGAACATGCCCGAGCGCTTCGGCGCCTGGAATTGAACCGCTTCCAGCAACAGGCGCGTCAGCACCGGCGTAGACATCTTGCGCGTCGCGGACTTGTGGGCCTGCACGATGGCCTGCCAGACCGGGCCGAGCCCCTGCCGCTTGACGGCCGAAATGAAATGCAGCGCAGCGAACTTCAGGAACGGCAGGCGTGTCTCGATCTGGCGCTGGATCTGCTCCCGCTGGTAGCTGTCCACCGCATCCCATTTGTTGATGGCGATCACGACCGCGCGGCCGCTCTCCAGGATATAGCCTGCGATATGGGCATCCTGGTCGGTCACGCCCTGCGTCGCGTCGAGCAGCAGCAGGACCACGTTCGCGGACTCGATGGCCTGCAGTGTCTTGACCACCGAGAACTTCTCGATCGCCTCGAACACCTTGCCCTTGCGGCGCAGCCCCGCTGTATCGATCAACTCGAAACGCTGCCCGTTGCGCTCGAACGGCACCATGATGGCGTCGCGCGTGGTGCCGGGCATGTCGAAGGCAACCAGCCGCTCTTCGCCGAGCCAGGTGTTGATCAGCGTGGACTTACCGACGTTGGGACGGCCGGCGACAGCCAGCTTGATCGCCTTGTTGGCCTCTTCTTCCTCGGCCTCGTCCTCTTCGGGGAGGTCGAGTGGCCCGAGCGCGAGTTCGACCAGGTCGCGAATCCCCTGCCCGTGCGCCGCGGAGATGCCATACACCTCGCCGAAGCCCAGTTCGTAGAAGTCGACCAGCTTGGTGCCGTCGTGCATGCCTTCGGCCTTGTTGGCCACGAGCACGCAGGGCTTCCCTAGCCGGCGGAGTTCGTTCGCGATGTCGTGATCCTGGGCCGACAGCCCTTCGCGCGCATCCACCACGAAGATGACCACGTCGGCTTCCGCCACCGCCTGCCGCGTCTGTTTGGCCATCTCCTTGAAAATGCCGCTGCCCGCGTCAGGCTCGAAGCCGCCGGTGTCGATCACGATGAATTCGCGCTTGCCCTGCCGGCCATTGCCGTAGTGACGGTCGCGCGTCAGGCCTGCAAAGTCGGCGACGATGGCGTCGCGCGTCTGCGTCAGGCGATTGAACAGGGTCGACTTGCCGACGTTGGGACGCCCGACCAGTGCAATGACCGGCTTCATTGAAGGCGTCCTTTCACGTGATTACTCAGGCCGGAAGCCGAACACACCGCCATTGCGGGTGACGACCACGACCGTATTGCCCGCCAGAACCGGCGTTGCAGCGATGGCTGATCCATCGGGCGTAAGGCGAGTCTGTTGCGAACCGTCCTCGCGAGAGAGCACATGCACCAGGCCGGTGCTGTCGCCGATGATCAGCGAGCGGCCGACCGCGAGCGGAGCGGTCAGCATGCGGTACTTGAGCAGGTCGGCCTGCTGCCAGGCGCGCTCGCCGTCGGAGCGGCGCCAAGCGATGACGGTGCCGTTCTCCTCGGTGCCGAAGACATAGCGGTCGTCGCCCCCCAGGCCTTCGGCGCTCACGGCCGGCTTGGTCCAGAGGAGCGCGCCGCGCGAGGCGTCGACACAGCCCACGTTGGCGTAGTAGGCGCGCACGCAGACGACGTCGCCGATGCGGCTCACGGAGCCTGTCAGATCTACGAGGCGCTCAACGTCGTTGGTGCCGCGTGGTGCGGCAATCGACGACTCCCACCGCGAGGTGCCGTTCGCTGGATTGATGCCGACCAGCCGGCCGCCCACTCCGGTCACCAGCGTGTCGCCGACGGCGAGGAGCACGCCGGGCTTCTTCAAGACCAAATTCTCTGCCGGGCGCTGCTGCGACCAGAGGCGGCGGCCGCTCTGCCCATCCCAGCCGCTGGTCGTGCGATCCGCGGCCTGGACGAAGATGCGGCGGCCAGCCACCAGCGGCGGCGTATAGGCCTGGGCCGTCAGGCGCTGCTTCCACAGCACCTTACCGCCTTGCAGGGCGACGAGCTCGCTGTTGGCCGTCACGACGGCGACCATCGATCCGTCGCTGCCCACACCGGCTGCCAGGGGCTCACCGACCTTGGCGCGCCACACTTCCTGACCGGCGCGCGCGTCGATCACGGCCACCGTGCCGTCGCTGCTCGCGACCGCGACGAGGTCACCGCTGACATTCGTCGACAGGGGGAATTCCACCGCCGGAATGCGCACGCTCCAGGCTTGGCGCACGCCCATCAGTGCCGGATTGGCGGGAAGTTCGGCGGGCTTGGGCCTCGATGTACCGGAACAGGCGGCCAGCGCGGCAATCAATACCACTGCAGCGCCTGAGCGCAGAACGGGCGCAGAAGGCAGGTAACGCTTGAAATTCATGGCTTGGTCTTGGCTGGGGAAGCAGAGCCGGCAGCAGCCAGGCTCTTCGGGTCGACGCCAACGGCATTGAGCTTGATCTCGACGAGACGGCGATAGTCCGTGCGCGGCTCGAAAGCGGCCCAGGCCTTCTGGTATTCGGCTTTCGCCTCGTCACGCTTGCCCTGAGCAAGATAGATGTCGCCCTTGCGGTCCGCGACCAGCGCTTCGAATTCCTTGGGTACATCGCCCGAGAGCTGCTTGAGCGCCTCGTCATACGACTTGGCTTCGAGCAACTCGGCCGCGAGGCGCAGCTTGGCGACGGCTTGGTAGCCGGGATCAACCGCATGCTCCGCCACCCAGGCTAGCGCGGCGCGCGAGCCATCCAAGTTGCCTTTCTCGTACAAGGTCTTCGCGGCCAGCAGACCGGCCTGCTGCGCATAGGCGGTGCCGGCGAACTTGTCCTTCATGTCGGCGAGAGCGCGTTCGGTGCGGGCTGTGTCACCGGCCTGTGCACTGCGCTCGACTTCGTCATAGAGCGCAGATGCTTGCACGGCCTTGGTGCGCTGGAAATACTGCCAGCCGTTCCACGCCACGAAGGCGCCCGCTGCAAGCAGCACGACCCAAGTGATCAGGGTGCCATAGGTGTTCCAGAAATGCTTGAGCTGGTCGAGCTGTTCCTGTTCTTCGAGGTCGAGATGGGTGGCCATGCGCTGTCAGTTGTTGGGAGCCAAGGATTGTAGGGTGGCGGCCCAGGTGGGCACATCGGCGAGCGGCCGGGTACTTTGCGCACCACTGCCGTCCCGCAACGCCTTGACGGTGACCTCACCGCGCAAGAGCTCATCGGCACCGAAGATCAGTGCGTAGGCTGCTCCGCTGGCGTCGGCCTTCTTGAACTGCGACTTGAAGCTACCCAGTCCATCGGCGGTGGAGGCATGCATCTGCGCCCGCACGCCGGCATCGCGCAACTGCTGCAACGTGCGCAGAGCGACGGGCATCGCGGCAGTGTCAGGCACCACGGCATAGACGTCGGGCACCGGCATCGGGACCGGTGTGCCCTGCTCTTTCACGAGTTCGAGCACACGCTCGACACCGAGCGCCCAGCCGACAGCCGGAGCGGCCTTGCCGCCGATCTGCACGATCAAGTCGTCGTAGCGGCCGCCCGCGCAAACCGTGCCCTGGGCGCCGAGGCGGTCGGTCACGAACTCGAAGACCGAGAGGTTGTAGTAGTCGAGGCCGCGCACCAGGCGCGGGTTGATGGTGTAGCCGATGCCGTTGGCGTCGAGGATGGCGCGCAGCCCATCGAAGTGCGCCAGCGATTCCTCGCCAAGGAAGTCGATCAGCTTCGGCGCCGATTCGACGATGTCCTTCATCGCCGGATTCTTGGTGTCCAGGATGCGCAGCGGGTTGGTGTGCAGGCGGCGCTTGGCGTCTTCGTCGAGCTGGTCGGCGTGCTTCTCGAAGTGGGCGATCAACTGGGCCCGGTGCAGCGCCCGCTCGGCAGGCTGGCCCAGGCTGTTGAGTTCGAGGCGCACGTCGGTCAGGCCCAGTGCCTTCCAGAGTGCGTTCGCCAGCAGGATCAGTTCGGCATCGACGTCCGGGCCGGCAAAGCCCAGGGCCTCGGCACCGATCTGGTGGAACTGCCGGTAGCGGCCGCGCTGCGGACGCTCGTGACGGAACATCGGCCCCATGTACCAAAGCCGCTTGCCACCGTCGTACAGCAGCGAATGCTCGGTGACCGCGCGCACCACGCTCGCGGTGTTCTCGGGCCGCAGTGTCAGTGCCTCGCCGTTGAGCTTGTCCTCGAACGAGTACATCTCTTTTTCGACGATGTCCGTCACCTCGCCGATGCCGCGCACGAACAGCGCCGTGTGCTCGAGGATCGGGGTGCGGATGTTGCGGTAGGCATATCGCGCCATCAGCTCGCGCACGGTGGCCTCGAGCCACTCCCAGCGCGCCGATTCGGGCGGCAATATGTCGTTCATGCCTTTGACGGCATTGAGTTTTTCAGCCATGGATGAGATCAGGCAACCTGTGCAGCGGACTCGCTGCCAAAGCGCTTTTCAATATAGTTTTCGACCAACTGGTGGAACTCGCCGGCGATGTTGTCGCCGCGCAGCGTGAGCGCCTTTTCGCCGTCGATGAAGACCGGCGCCGCGGGGGCTTCGCCGGTGCCGGGCAGGCTGATGCCGATGTCGGCATGCTTGCTCTCGCCCGGGCCATTGACGATGCAGCCCATCACGGCGACCTTCAGGTTCTCGACGCCCGGAAACTTGGTACGCCAGACCGGCATTTGCATGCGCAGGTAATCGTCGATCTGTTTGGCGAGTTCCTGGAAGGTGGTACTGGTCGTACGGCCGCAGCCCGGGCACGCGGTGACGCTCGGCACGAACACTCGCAGGCCCAGCGCCTGCAGGATCTCGTTGGCAATCACCACCTCCTGGGTACGCGATTCGCCCGGCTGCGGCGTGAGCGAGACACGGATCGTGTCGCCGATGCCTTCCTGCAGCAGGATCGACAGCGCCGTGGCCGACGCCACCGTGCCTTTGGTGCCCATGCCAGCCTCGGTCAGGCCGAGGTGCAGAGTGTAGTCGCAGCGCTTCGCGAGTTCGCGGTAGACCGAAATCAGGTCCTGCACGCCGCTGACCTTGCAACTCAGAATGATCTGGTTGCCATTCATGCCCATCGACTCGGCGAGCTTCGCGGAATCGATGGCCGAGGTCACGAGCGCCTCGTACATCACCTGCTTCGCGTCCCAGGGTTCGGCGCGCCGGCTGTTGGTGTCCATGAGGCTGGCCAGCAATTCCTGGTCGAGGCTGCCCCAGTTGACGCCGATGCGCACCGGCTTGTTCCAGCGCATGGCCGCGTCGATCATCTGGCCGAACTGGCGGTCGCGCTTGTCGCCCTTGCCGACGTTGCCCGGATTGATGCGGTACTTGCTGAGCGCCTCGGCGCAGGCCGGATAGTCGGTGAGCAGCCGGTGACCGTTGTAGTGGAAGTCGCCGATCAGCGGCACGTCGACGCCCATGCGGTCGAGCTGTTCGCGGATATACGGCACCTGCGCCGCCGCCTCGGGCGTGTTCACCGTGATGCGCACCATCTCGGATCCGGCAAGTGCCAGTTCCTTGACCTGGATGGCCGTGCCGATCGCGTCGACCGTGTCGGTATTCGTCATCGACTGGACACGCACCGGCGCATCGCCTCCCACTGTGACGCTACGGGGCCCCCAGACCACGCTCGCCTGGCGGCTGCGGCGCGCCTTGGGGGCGGCGGGTTCGATCGGGAGGCAGCCGATGGAGTCGATGATGTCCGTCATGGGGTCTGGGGCCTCAGGGTTTGATCTCGAAGCGTGCCACACCTCCGGAACGCGTGACGGGCGCGAGGTCGAAGGCCTTGCCGCGCACGCGCACGTCGACGCCCGAAGCACGGCCGACGACCACCTGCAGCGGCAAAGTACCGTTCAACGCGACCGTTTCGCCCGCCTTGACGGTGCGCCGCAGCAATTGCTTGCCGCCCGATTCGGTCACGGTGATCCACGCTTCCTCGCGCGCGACGAACACGATCAAGTCGTTGCTGGCGGCCGGGTCCGAGGCCGCGGCTGCCGGCTCGGCCGGGGCGATTTCCGCGGGCGGCGGCAACACGGGTTGCGCAGCGGGTGCGACGGCCTCGGTCGCGGTGCCGGCCGGAGCGGGCGAAGCCGTCGAAGCGTTGGGGTCGCTGGCTTCCGAGGCAGTGAGTTGTGCAATCGATGCGCCGACACGGTCGAAGATCGATTGCGGCAACCAGAACAGGACGGCAGCGCCAGCCAACAGCAGCATCACAACGATCAACAGGGGCCGCGAGGGCGGCAGCCAGTTGGATCCTGCGCCCGAACGCGGCGCAGCCGAACGGAGGTTCCGGCTGATCGTCTGATCGGCGTCTGCGAGACCCGGGCGCAAGGCACCCGGCAGCTTGGCCAGCACCGGCGCCGGATCGATTCGCAGGGCCCTGCACACGCTCGCCGCAAGCGCCCGCGCAAACACCGGATCCGGCAAGGACGCGATGTCGTCGGCTTCCAATGCCGCGAGCTTCTGCGGCGACACCTTGAGTGCGGCCGCCACCATGTCGATGTGCAGCCCGTGTGCCTCGCGCGCTTCGCGCAGCATGTCGCCCGCCGTCATGTGAGTGCTGTCACCGGCGACCAGAGGCACCGCTGCGGAAGCCCCGAATTCACTCGCCCGCTCAATCATTGAAATTCCCGCGCTCGTACGCAATCGCCTCCCGCGACTGGGGGAAGCGCCGTTGCAACTGGCCAGCCAGCTGTGCAATCGCCTCACGGTTGTTGAGCTGGCGTTCGATCTTGATGCCGAGCCACAAGGTCTCGGCGCTGGCCGAGGGGCTGTTGTTGACTCGGCGAATGTAGAACTGCGCACGCGACCATTCCTCGCGCTGGGCCAGGACGGACGCCAGGTTGTAGCCGATCACCGGATTGGCGGCATCGAGCTCGTAGGCCTGCGTGAGGCTGCGCTCGGCCTCGGCGCGCTGCCCCGCCCTCAGCTGGCAGATCCCTTGTGTCATGAGCGTCTTGGCGCGATCGGCGTAGCTGGACACTGCGAGCGCGGCACTGAACTGCTGCTGCGCGTCGGCATAGCGGTTCTGCTGGCACAGGAGCCAGCCGTAGTTGTGAAGAACATTGGGCTCGCGCGGATTCAATGCAATGGCGCGGCGGAAACTGTCCTCGGCTGCGGGAGCATCGTCGAGCCGCATGTAGACGAGGCCGCGCAAGTTGTAAGCGTCCGCAAAGGTCGGATCTGCAGCAAGCGCCTGCTTGATTTCGTCCAGCGCGACCGTCGTCTGCCCTTGCTGGAAGTAACCGATCGCCAATTCGATGCGCAGCTTGGCGCGTTTGCGGGCGTTCGTTTCATCCGAATCGGTCACGATGGCAGCGGCATTGGGAGCATTGCTCGGCAAGACGCCATCCCTGGTGGCGCAGGAGGCCAGCAGGAACACGGCCGCAACGCCAAAGAGCGCCTGCATCACCAGCGTTTGCGCAGTCGGAAAGGCCTTGCTCATCGGATCATTGCTCCTCGGGAGTGGATGTGACGGCCTTCGTGCGGGCCGGGTGCAAAACAACGGTTCGCCGCTGGGCCATGCGCTCGGCCGCATGGGTGCGGTCCTTGACGTCGCCTGCCAATTGGCCGCACGCGGCGTCGATGTCGTCGCCACGCGTCTTCCGAACCGTGGTGACGATGCCTGCTTCGCTCAATACCTTGGCGAAGGACAACACCCGGGGTTGCGGCGAACGCAACAGGCCGGATGCCGGAAATGGATTGAAGGGGATCAGGTTGAATTTGCAGGAGACCCCCTGCGAGCGAACCAGGTCCACCAGCTGACGTGCATGCTCCGGCTGGTCGTTGACGCCGTCCAGCATGCAGTACTCGAAAGTGATGAAGTCGCGCGGCGCGTGCGCGAGGTAGCGCTTGCAGGCTTCCAGAAGTTCGGCGATGGGGTACTTGCGATTGAGCGGCACCAGGTCGTCGCGCAGCGCGTCGTTCGGCGCGTGAAGCGAGACCGCGAGCGCGACCGGGCAGTCGCCGCCGAGCCGATCGATCATCGGCACCACGCCGGAGGTCGACACCGTCACGCGCCGACGCGACAGCCCGTAGGCGTTGTCGTCGAGCATGGTGCGCAGCGCCGGCACCAGTGCCGAGTAGTTCTGCAGCGGTTCACCCATGCCCATCATCACGACGTTGGAGATGACCCGCTCGTCGCGCTTCAGGTGCTTGCGCAGGAAATGCTCGGCAAACCACAACTGGGCGACGATCTCGCCGGTCGTGAGATTGCGGCTGAAGCCCTGGTGCCCGGTCGAGCAGAAACGGCATCCGACCGCGCAGCCGGCCTGGGACGACACGCACAGGGTGCCGCGATCGTCCTCGGGAATGAACACGGCCTCGACCGCGTTGCCGTCACCGACATCGAACAGCCACTTGATGGTGCCGTCGGCGGATTCGTGCTGCGTGATCACGGGGAGCGCCTCGACACGCGCCGTGGTCGCGAGCTTCTCGCGCAGCGATTTCGCCAGATCGGTCATGTGCGCGAACTCGTTCGCTCCCCGCTGGTGAATCCAGCGGAAGAGCTGCGTCGCGCGAAAACGCTTTTCGCCCAGCCGTTCGCAGAACGCGGCCAGTCCTTCCAGATCGAAGTCGAGCAGGTTGGCCGTGGTCATTGCGTCAGTCGGGCTGAACCTCAGCGTGCGTAGACGTTGAGGCCGGCGAAGAAGAAGGCCACTTCGTTCTTCGCGGTTTCGGGCGCATCGGAACCATGCACTGCGTTGGCATCGATGCTGTCGGCGAAGTCGGCGCGGATGGTGCCGGCGGCTGCCTTCTTGGGGTCGGTGGCGCCCATCAGGTCACGGTTCTTGGCGATGGCGTCTTCACCTTCGAGCACTTGCACGAACACCGGGCCGGAGATCATGAATTCGACCAGGTCCTTGAAGAAGGGGCGCTCCTTGTGGACGGCGTAGAACTGTTCGGCTTCGTTGCGCGACAGATGCACCAGCTTGGCCGCCACGATCTTGAGGCCGGCAGCCTCGAAGCGGGAGACGATCTTGCCGATGACATTCTTTGCCACTGCGTCGGGCTTGATGATGGAGAGGGTGCGTTCGATGGCCATTGAAGTGCTTTCTTGAGAGCTTGAATCTGGATGGGTTTTGTCGGCACCGCAACCGTGAAGCTGCGGACTTTGACAAAGCCTTTGATTTTAACCGGCGCGATAGGGTCAACCCGCAGGAAGCGGGCGAAAGACCGGCGTTCGCGCCGATTTTCAGCGACCTCGGCGGCGACCGCCGCCTTGTCCGCCAAAGTTGCCGCCGGCGGGCCCGCCACGGCGCGGACCCTGGCGTTGTTCCTTGCGCTGGCGCGAGAAGCTGTCGGCGCCGATATATCCGAGCGATGTCTTCATCGGGTCCGGCTGGTTGGCACCGCTCGGTGGACGATCGTCGCCCTGACGGTTGCGGCCCTGCTGGCCTTGGCCTTGACCTTGGCCCTGGCGGTCGCCGCGATTGCCCCGGCGCCCCTGCGACGGACCCTTGCCGCCGCCCATGCCACGGTCGGACCGCGCGCCCGGACCGTGGGCCAGCGGATTCGGGATTGGCGCTTCGCGATCGTCCCCTTGAGGGCCGACGCCTCCGCCATTGCGGTTGCCGCGCCGCTTGCGGTTGCGGTTGTTGCGTCCGCCGCCGCCGTCCTGGCCGCCCTGGCCTCTCGGCCCTGCGCCCGGCCGAGCCTGTCGCTCGCCGGAGCCGCCTGCAGCCTGGAACAGCGCCCGGATGTCACGCTCGTCGAGTTCCATCCATGCGCCGCGCTTGAGACCGCGCGGTAGCACCATGGCGCCGTAGCGGATGCGGATCAGCCGGCTGACCGCATGCCCCACCGATTCGAAGAGTCGGCGCACCTCGCGGTTGCGGCCCTCGGAGATGGTGACGCGGTACCAGCAGTTGGAGCCTTCGCCGCCGCCCTCCTCGATGGTCCCGAAATGGGCCATCCCGTCGTCGAGGCGAACGCCTTCGAGCAGGCGCTGCTTCTCCTCGCTGCTGAGAGCGCCGAGCACCCGAACGGCGTACTCGCGCTCCAGCCCGAAACGGGGGTGCATCAACTGGTTGGCCAGTTCGCCGGAGCTCGTGAAGAGCAACAGACCTTCGGTGTTCAGGTCGAGGCGGCCAACGGACTGCCACTTGCCCTGCTGCAGGCGCGGGAGCTTGCGGAAAACGGTTGGGCGGTTCTGAGGATCGTCGTGCGTGACGACTTCGCCGACCGGCTTGTGGTACGCGATGACGCGCGCCGGCGGCGGTGCGATGCGGTAGCGAATCGGCTTGCCGTTGACCTTGACCTGGTCGCCGTACTGGATGCGCTGCCCAATGTGGGCGGGCTCGTTGTTGACCGAGATCCGGCCCTGGAGGATGAGTTGCTCCATCTCGAGGCGCGAGCCCAGGCCAGCTTGCGCCAGCACCTTGTGCAGCTTGGGCGAATCGGCCTCCGGCAGCAGCACGCGCTTGAGCGGCGGCACTTCGGGGCTTTCCTCGTCGGCGTCGAACTGGCCCGAAATAACGTCGGCAAATCGAATCGGCTCGGGCGGCGGCGCATTGCGCTGTTCACGCTCGGCGGCGCGGCGCGCACGGTCGAGGTCGTCTTCCTCTTCGTCCGGCTCTTCGTCCTCGTCGCCTTCATCCACCTCGGAAGCAGCTACCTCGCGCGCGGCGTCCACAGGCGGTGCAGGCCGCTCCTCGACAGCTGGCGCCCCGACGGACTCCACCGCATCATCGGCCGGGGTCTCGGCCGACACGTCTGTGGCGTCGGGCTTGCGCCGACGCGGGCGACGCTTGCGCGGCGCCTCGGAAGCGCCTTCTGCGACAGGGGCGGTGGCACCATCTTCAGGCTGCAACGCCGCATCCGCCGCGCGCTCCTCGGAGAGGGGTTCGGCCGGCAGCGTGGCTGCGTCATCGGGATCTTTGGGGCTCATGGTCGGGTTCCGGAAGGGACAGCGGTGGCGTCGGCCTCATCGGACGGTGCAACTACATCTGCATCTGCGTCGATGGGAGAGGAGGATGGGGATTCGGTCGGAGCGGGTGCGTCGATTTCAGGATCGATCGCCACTTCGGCTTCAGTGGCGTCGGCGGTTCCAGCGATGACCACGACGGCCTCGAGGGCTTCGCCACTCGCTGCGTTAGTTTCCGCAGGCACCGCCTCGGGCTGCGCTGCGATTTCTTCGATCGGCAGCGTAGGCTGGTCTTCGCCGGCCGCACGATGGAGCGCTTCGATCAAGGCGCCCTGCTGCGATGGCGATTCGATCACCGGCAACTGGTCCAGCGAAGCGAGGCCCAGGTCGTCGAGAAACTGTCGCGTGGTCGCATACAGGCCCGGCCGGCCGACGGTTTCGCGATGACCAATGACTTCGACCCAGTTGCGGTCTTCGAGTTGCTTGAGGATCAGCGAATTGATGGTGACACCCCGGATGTCTTCCATGTCACCTCGCGTGACTGGTTGCCGGTAGGCAATGATCGCCAGCGTCTCAAGGGCCGCACGCGTGTAGCGCGGCGGCTTCTCGGGGTGCAGGCGATCGAGATGGTCACGAAGCTCGGGCCGGCTCTGGAAACGCCAGCCGGTACCCACGCTCACGAGCTCAAGGCCGCGTTGCGACCAGTCTTCCTGCAATTCGAGCAACAACGACTTGATCGTGTCCGCGCCCAGTTCGTCGTCGAACAGCACGCGCAGTTCGCGCACCGGCAACGGCTGGGTCGAACAGATCAACGCGGTTTCGAGAATGCGCTTGGCATCCGCCGTATTCATGGTTCGCGTTATCCCGGAAAAGGCGTCTCGGGGACGCTTGTTCAGATGGATGAAAGAAGGCGCTGCAGGCACGCGGCGAATGCAACGCGAGGCCGGCATCGAATGGCCGGCGCGGCCCTCGGGACCGTCAGGCGCGATTGTAATCCAGCCCCCACTCGTAAAAACCCTGAGCGAGATCCGCCGGCGGCTGCGACTGGAACTCCATCGGCTGCCCGGTGATGGGATGCACGAATCCGAGCCTGAAGGCGTGCAGCGCCTGACGGTTCAGCCCGGCAGCGTTAGTGCCTCCGTAGAGAGCATCGCCGACGAGCGGATGGCCGATCGACGCCATGTGCACGCGAATCTGGTGGGTCCGCCCCGTTTCCAGCGTGCAGCGCACCGCACAGCCCAGGTCGTTGGTGTCGAGCGCCTCGATCAGCGTGCGCGCTGGCTTGCCGGAATGGCGCTCCAGGTCGACCACCGCCATGCGCAGGCGATTGCGCGGATCGCGGCCGATCGCGGTGTCCACATGTCGCGCGTTGGCGCCCTGCCAGGTGCGGTGGGCGAGCGCGAGGTACTGGCGCTTGACTTCGCGCGCTGCGATCAGCGCAACAAGCGCATCCATCGCCGCGCGGCTGCGCGCGACGACCATCAGGCCGCTGGTGTCGCGGTCCAGCCGATGCACGATGCCGGCGCGAGGCAACAGCGCCGCCCGCGGATCGAGCGCAAGTAGTCCATTCAACAAGGTTCCACTCCAGTTGCCTGGTGCCGGATGCACCACAAGCCCCACAGGCTTTTCGATGACGCGCAGATGGTCGTCTTCATGCAGCACGTTGATCGCCATTGTCTCGGGCCGGAATGCCTGGCTCTGAGGTGTCGGGCGAAGCTCGACGCGCCCGGCTTCGCCGGCATGCACCGTGGCCGAGGTCTTGGTCACCACCCTCCCCTGCAGTTCAACGGTGCCAGCATCGATGAGTTGCTGGAGGTAACTGCGCGAGAACTCGGGCACCAATGCGGCAAGTGCCCGATCCAGCCGCTGGCCGTGCTGGGCCTCGCCGATCAGGAAAGTGCGAATTTCGCTGGCGTCGGACAGCTCCACACCCTCGTCGTGGTCGGCCGCCTCCGGGGTATTGCCCAAGGGGTCGGCCGATATAATTGAGGGCAACTGTTTCACGAAAGCCTTATCTGATGTTTCGCGCCAAATTATCGGTTGTCTCCGGCTGGCTGGCCCTTTGCGCGGCAGCATGGCTGGTGGCTGGCTGCTCGACCCCGACCGACAAGACCGCGAACTGGAGCCCCAACCGGATCTACTCCGAAGCCAAGGACGAAGTGGACTCGGGCGCCTACGACAAAGCGGTGCCGTTGTACGAGAAGCTGGAAGGCCGCGCTGCCGGCACGCCGCTCGCGCAACAAGCGCAGCTCGACAAGGCCTATGCCCAATTCAAGGCAGGCGACAAGGTTCCGGCCGTCGCGACGCTCGATCGCTTCATAAAGCTGCACCCGGCCAGTCCGGCGATCGACTACGCGCTCTATCTCAAGGGCGTGATCAATTTCAACGACGACCTCGGCATGTTCGCGTTCATGACGCGCCAAGACTTGTCGGAGCGCGACCAGAAGGCCGCGAAGGAATCGTTCGAGGCGTTCAAGGAGCTGGTGACCCGCTTCCCCGAGTCGCGCTACACGCCAGACGCGCGCCAACGGATGAACTACATCGTCAACTCGTTGGCGCAGTATGAAGTTCACGTGGCGCGCTACTACTACAACCGCGGCGCCTACCTGGCGGCCATCAACCGCGCGCAGCAGGCCCTGGCAGACTACCGCGAAGTTCCGGCGCTCGAAGAAGCGCTGTACATCATGTACATGTCCTACGACAAGCTGGGCCTCAACGATCTCCGTGACGACACCCAGCGTGTGCTGACCTCCAACTATCCAAAGAGCGAATATCTGACGCGAGGCTTCCGGGCCAAGGACGATCCTTGGTGGAAGCTCTGGTGAACACAAAGCCCCCCGGCTTTTCACTTCGCATTCGCTTCGTGTAATTTGCCACCCTCCCGACGGGGCGGCGCGGCTCGCCTTGGGGCGGCCCCGTGGCCGCATGCTCGAGCCAGCAGACTACTCAGCGTTCCTCTCCGCTACCAATTCGACGACGGCGGCATCGAACTCCATTTCGGTTTCGATCCTGCGCATGGGCGGCAGCGCGGCGAGCAGGCGGCGGCCGTAGCCCATGGCGACGAGGCGCGTGTCGCAGATCACCAGCACACCCATATCGGTCTCTCGCCGGATCAACCGTCCGGCGCCCTGCTTGAGCGCTACGGCGGCTTCGGGTAGCGAATAGTCGCTGAAGGAGCTGCGTCCTTGCGACTCGAGACGTTGCGAACGTGCCTCGACGAGCGGGTCATTGGGCGGCGGGAACGGAAGCTTGTCGATCACGACCAGTTGCAGGGCATCGCCGGGAGCATCGAACCCCTCCCAGAAAGAGGCTGATGCGACCAGAACACAGCCGGAACGCCCATCGGCAGACCCTTCACGAAAGCGGTCCATGAGGACCCGCTTGGGAAGTTCACCCTGCACCAGCACTTCCGGCCGCTGAACGGGCTCCAGATGCTCGAATTCCTGCCGCATGGCATCGCCAATCGTCCGCAGCGCGCGCAGCGTCGTCGTGAGGACCAGCGTGCGACCACCGAGCACGCCAGCTCCCCGGGCGGCGAGTTGCGCCACGCGTTGGCTGTGCGCCGGATCGTTCGGCTTGGGAAACATGCGCGGTACGTAGAGCGCCGCCTGGCGTGCGTAGTCGAACGGGCTCTGGACGCGCAGCACCTCGGCATCGTCGAGGCCGCAGGGCTCTGTGAACCAGCGCAGCTTGGGATCGTCCCCGAGCGTGGCCGAGGTGAAGACCCATGCGCGCCCTTGCTCTTCCTCGTTGTCCGGGTCCGACTTGAGGACACGCGTTCGCACCGCTTCGGCGATGTCGAGCGGCGACTCGATCAATCGCAGCTGTGTTCCGACGTCCACCCAGCGCACCGATCCGTCGGGACAGCTCTCAGCGAAGCGCTCCGCACGGTCCGACAGTTGCTGCGCGCGATCATGGAGGCGACCGAAATCGGGCGACAGTTCGCTCACGGTGTCGAGCCCCCTCGCGGCTTCAGCGAAAGCCTGCTGCAGCGCATCGAGCGCGTCCTGCCATGCCTCCGGCGCGACGCCTTCCGGCGACGCACCGGCCCAGCGCAGCTTCGCGCCGGAGTATTGCTTGCCCACCGACAGCCGCAGTTCGCGCGCACCGCGCTCGACCCCTGCCACCAGTCGCTGCCAGTCGACCAACCCTCGCGCATGCTGGAGCCCCGCTGCCAGCAGGTCGCGTGCAAAGTCCAGGGCTTGCCCACTGCCAAGCTGAGCGCCGAGGAACTGCACCCCGGTTTCATTGAGCTGGTGTGCCTCGTCGAATACGACGACCCGCACGGTCGGCAGCAACTCCGCCATGCCGGATTCGCGCACGGCGAGGTCGGCGAAGAACAAGTGGTGGTTGATGACCACCACGTCCGCCGCCATCGCCTCGCGACGCGCGAGATTGACGTGGCACGGCTTGAACTGAGGGCATTGCGCGCCGAGGCAGTTCTCGCGGGTGGATGTCACCAGGGGGATCAGCGGCGAGCGCTCGTCCAACCCCGGCAACTCGGCCATGTCGCCCGTGCGCGTGGACTTGGACCACTGCTCGATCTTCGCAAGCGTGCGCAGCGAGCCGCGTTCGGGCAGCGAGGCGTCATGGCGCGCCTGATCGAGGCGGTGCAGGCACACATAGCTGGACCGCCCCTTGAGCAAGGCGGTCCGCACCGGTAACCCCAGCGCAGCGACCAGCCGGGGCAGATCGCGGCCGAAGAGCTGGTCTTGCAGGGTCTTGGTCGCAGTCGACAGCAGCACGCGCTCGCCGCTCAGCAGTGCCGGCACGAGGTACGAAAAGGTCTTGCCGACGCCGGTGCCTGCCTCTACGACGAGCACGCCGCCCTGGTCGATGGTGCGCGCAACAGCGAGAGCCATCTGCGTCTGGCCTTCGCGTTCTCGAAACTGCTCGGCGGCATGGGAGAGCACGCCATCCTGCGCGAAGGCCTCGCGCACCTCTTGTTCAATGGACATCAGGCGGGCTCTTGCGGGTCGAGCAGGCGTTCGAGGCGTGCGATCTCGTCGCGTAGACCCAGACGCCGCTTCTTCAAACGTCGAAGAAGCAGTTCATCGACCGGGACGACCTCGCCCAGCCGGTCGATCGTGGCGTCGAGGTCCGCATGCTGGATCCGGAGTTCGATCAGCTGGCGTGAAATGGAGTGAAGATTGGAGTCCAACGGGGGCAGTGTGAATTCGACGCAACGGCGCTTCAGCCGCAGCTTGTGTTCACTCGATAATACGTCTTCGTCCCTCCTGCACGACAACATGAAAGACCGCGCCATCGGCGCATCCGCGCCCACATGACCCGAGGCTTTCGACTCGCCGCCGCGACCGGTCTCCACAAGGGAGACCGCCCCTACCAGCAGGACCAGGTCCTGATCATGTCCCACCCCCGCACGCCGGGATGCGTGCTCGGTGTGATCGCCGACGGCATGGGCGGGCGCAGCGGCGGGCGCAAGGCTTCCGATCAGGTTCTGCTGACGGCCCGCCAGCTCTTCTCGCGCTACAAGCCCGGTCGCGACGAAGGCGTGGCCATATTGCGGCAACTGCTGGAAGACGCCCACACGGTGATCAAGCTTACAGCGGTGTCCAGCGAGCAGGAGCCGCACAGCACACTGGCCGCCTTCCTCATGAACCCCGAGGGCGACTGCGCCTGGATTCATGCCGGCGACTCGCGCATCTACCACTTCCACGACGGAAAGCTGGTCAAGCGCACCAAGGATCACTCCTACGTGCAGGTGCTGGTGGACCGCGGCGAGATCAACGACGATGAAGCCAACATGCACCCGCAGAGCAACATCCTGCTGGGCTGCCTTGGCATGAACTCGAGTCCTCCGCCGGTCGACATCCACCTCGTCCCCCGCCTGCAAACGGGCGACGTGCTGATGGCCTGCAGCGACGGGCTATGGCACTACTTCAAGCCCGAGGAGATGGGCGGGTTGCTGGCGGAACAATCGCCGCGCGCTGCCGTGGAGTTGCTGGTCGCCGAAGCGCGGCGGCGTGCACACGGGACTGGCGACAACATCTCCATCGTCGTTCTGAAGCTCGAACCGCTGCCCGCAGACTGAGGCGCCGGGCACGATCCCGTCAGCGAACTACCGGAGCCGGCGCTGCAGGTGCCGGCGCAGACGCAGGCGGCTCTCCAGGCGTCGGCAGGGGTGCCGAGCGAGGCTTGGTTCTCGCGGCGTTGCGCTTCCCGAGTTCCGCGCGATGTTCCTCCGCCTTCTGCAGTCTTTGTTCGTACTCCGCGCGCGCCGCCGGCGCATCGGCGCGCCGCTGGGCTGCCTTGGCCTGTTCTTCGGCATGGGCGCGCTGCTTGTCGTCGAACTGGCGTTGCCGTTGGGCTGCTTCGGACGCCGTTTGCGCACGGCTTGCTGCGTGATCGGCCGCGCGCTTTTCACGGTCCTGCTGCGACTTCAGCGCTTCGTCCCGCTTCGCTTGCGCATCCTGCGCGCGCTGGTCCGCCTTCTGCTGTTCAAGCTTGTCGAGTTCCGCGGCTGCGCGGCGCTTGCGCTCGAAGTCGTTCATCGACGCTTCCTGACGCTTGATGTCGTCAGTGGCCACGCGGCGGCGGCGACGGCTTTCATGCAGGCAGTCCTCGACCGCGAACTTCCTGTAGCAGGCGGCCTGCTCGGTCGCGAAGCGGGCGTCAGCGGCCTTCCGCTCCTGTGCCAGGCGCGCCCGTTCGACGTCGAAGTTCGTGCTTCCAGTCGTCGCGTCGGACTGCGCCCAGAGGGGCAGCGAGGTCAGGCAAGTCAGCAATGCAAGGACGATATTCTTCATCATGTAAGTCGGGTATCGACGACACGGCGTTCGAGCGCGAGGAATTCGGTCGACTGCATCTCGTTGAGTCGGGACACGGTTCGCGGAAACTCGTGGGCCAGCGGCCCTTCCGTGTACAACGCCTCGGGCGGCACTTCGGCGGACATGATCAGCTTCACGCGCCGATCGTAGAACACGTCGACCAGCCATGTGAACCGACGTGCTTCCGACGCCATGCGAACGGGCATGTAGGGCACGTCGGACAGCAGCACGGTGTGGAACTGCGTTGCGATTTCCAGGTAGTCGTTCTGCGAGCGCGGACCGCCACACAGCGTCTTGAAATCGAACCAGACCACGCCCCCGGCTTTGCGCCGCGCGTGGATCTCGCGCGACTCGATGTGCAGGACCGGGTTCTCGTCCGCGCTTTCGGCCAGCCGCTCGAAGGCCTTGCGCATTTCCTTGTCCGCCGCGGCGCCATTGGGCGTGAGATAGAGCCGCACCTGCTCCAGCGTGCGGCGGCGGTAGTCGGTGCCATTGTCGACGCTGATGACTTCGAGTCGGTCGTTCAGGAGCGCGATCGCGGGAAGGATGCGGTCCCGGTGCAGGCCGCCCGGATACAGATCGTCCGGCTTGAAGTTCGAGGTGGTGACGAAGCCCACGCCGTTCTCGAACAGCGCCACCAGAAGTCGATGCAGGATCATCGCGTCGGTGATGTCGGCGACGTGGAACTCGTCGAAGCAGATCAGCCGATAGCGCTTGGCGATGCGCCGCCCGAGCTCATCCAGCGGGTTGACCGTGCCCTGAAGATCGGCCAATTCGCGGTGCACTTCGCGCATGAACTCGTGGAAGTGCAGACGCGTCTTGCGTCGGAGCGGGACTGCGTTGTAGAAGCAGTCCATCAGGAAGCTCTTGCCGCGCCCGACGCCGCCATGCATGTACACCCCGCGAGGGACGTCGGGTCGGTTGATCAGCTTCTTGAATGCGTTGGAACGCTGGGCCTTGAAATCGGCCCACTCGCTCGCGCAGCGGTCGAGCGACTCCACGGCGCGCAGCTGCGCGGGGTCGCTCTGGAACCCCCGCGCAGCCAGCTCCGCGTCATAGGCCTGGCGAACGTTCACGGATCAGAAGTTCAACGTGCGCTTGTCAACGGCGAGAGCCGCCTCCTTGGTCGCCTCCGACAGCGACGGATGCGCGTGGCAGATGCGCGCGATGTCTTCGGCGCTGGCCTTGAACTCCATGGCCACCACGGCTTCGGAGATCAGCTCGCTGACCATCGGTCCGACCATGTGCACGCCGAGGATTTCGTCGGTGACCGCGTCGGCCACAAACTTGACCATGCCGGTCGTATCGCCCAGCGCACGGGCGCGCCCGTTGGCGAGGAACGGGAAGCTGCCGGCCTTGTAGGCACGGCCGCTTGCCTTGAGCTGCTGCTCGGTCTGGCCGACCCACGCGATCTCGGGCGAGGTGTAGATCACCCAAGGGATGGTGTTGAAGTTGACATGCCCGTGCTGGCCCGCGATCCGCTCGGCCACCGCGACGCCCTCTTCCTCCGCCTTGTGCGCGAGCATCGGCCCGCGCACCACGTCGCCGATGGCCCACACGTTCGGGAGGCTGGTCTTGCAGTCGTCGTCGACCACGATCGCGCCACGCTCGTCCAGTTGGAGCCCCACTGCTTCGGCGTTCAGGCCGATGGTGTTGGGCACGCGGCCGATCGAGACGATCAGCTTGTCGACCTCGAGCGACTGTGCGCCGCCCTTGGCGTCGGTGTACGCGATGCTGACGCCCTTCTTGCCGGACTTGACCTCACCGACCGTGACGCCGAGTTCGATCTTCAGGCCCTGCTTGTCAAAGGCCTTCTTCGCTTCCTTGGCGATCTGCTCGTCCACCGCGCCGAGGAAGGTCGGCAGGGCTTCGAGCACAGTCACCTCGGAACCGAGGCGGCGCCACACCGAGCCCATTTCGAGGCCGATCACGCCTGAGCCGATGAGCGCGAGCTTCTTCGGCACACCGCCGATGCGCAAGGCGCCGTCGTTCGAGAGGATCTTCTCTTCGTCGAACGGAGCGCCCGGCAAGGCGCGCGCGTTCGAGCCAGTCGAGATGATGATGTGCTTGCCGATGATGCTTTCTTCAGCCGCACCCGCCACCTTGATCTCATAGCCGCCGTCCGCGGTCTTCGCGAACGAGCCGCGGCCGTGGAAGAAGGCAACCTTGTTCTTCTTGAACAAGTAGACGATGCCGTCGTTGTTCTGCTTCACGACGGTGTCCTTGCGCGCCAGCATCTTCTCGACATCGAGGCCGAGGCCTTCGATCTTGATGCCGTGGTCGGCAAAGCTGTGTGCCGCGTGCTCGTAGTGCTCGGACGATTGCAGCAGCGCCTTCGAGGGAATGCAGCCGATGTTGGTGCAGGTGCCGCCCAAGGCCGGTCCGCCCTTTGCGTTCTTCCACTCGTCGATGCAGGCCACGTTGAAGCCCAGCTGCGCCGCACGGATCGCGGCGACGTAGCCGCCGGGGCCGCCACCGATGACGATGACGTCGAATTGTTTGTCAGACATCCGTGGCTCCTCAGATGTCGAAGAGGAGGCGTGCGGGATCTTCCAGCGCTTCCTTCATGGCGACGAGGCCCAGGACGGCTTCGCGGCCGTCGATGATGCGGTGGTCATAGCTCATCGCGAGGTAGTTCATCGGGCGAACGACAACCTGGCCGTTCTCCACCACGGCGCGGTCCTTGGTCGCATGCACGCCCAGGATGGCCGACTGCGGCGGGTTGATGATCGGCGTCGACAGCATCGAGCCGAACACGCCGCCGTTGGAGATCGAGAAGGTGCCGCCGGTCATCTCTTCGATGCCCAGCTTGCCGTCGCGCGCCTTGGCGCCGTACTCGGCGATCTTCTTCTCGATGTCCGCAAAGCTCATCTGGTCGGCATTGCGCAGGATCGGCACCACCAGGCCACGCGGCGAACCGACCGCGATGCCGATGTCGAAGTAACCGTGATAGACGATGTCGTTGCCGTCCACCGAAGCGTTGAGCACCGGGTACTTCTTGAGCGCATGCACCGCGGCCTTCACGAAGAAGCTCATGAAGCCGATCTTGACGCCGTGCTCCTTCTCGAACTTCTCCTGGAAGCGCTTGCGCATTTCCATCACGGGCGCCATGTTCACCTCGTTGAAGGTGGTCAGGATCGCGTTGGTGGACTGCGATTGCAGCAGGCGCTCGGCGATGCGCGCGCGCAGGCGGCTCATCGGGACGCGCTCTTCCGGACGCTCGCCGAGATCGGGTGCGCCGGCCGGCGAAGCGACTTGCTGCAAGGCAGCCTTCGGCGCGCCGGTCGGAATGGGCACGGGCGCAGCGACCTTGGCGGTCGAGCCCGAAGCGACGGCACCGAGCACGTCGCCCTTGGTGACGCGGCCGTCCTTGCCAGTGCCCGCGACGTCGCCGGTGCTCAGCTTGTTGTCCGCCAGCAGCTTGGCCGCGGCGGGCATGGCCACGTCGGACTTCGAGCCGCCGGTGGCAGAAGCGGCAGCGGCAGCGGCAGGAGCCGCTGCCGGAGCAGCGACGGGCGCTGCAGCCGGCGCGGCAGCGCCGGCCTTGCCTTCGGTGTCGATCTTCGCGATGAGTTGGTCGGCCACGACGGTCGCGCCGTCGCCCGCCACGATTTCGGCCAGCACGCCGGCAGCCGGGGCCGGTACTTCCAGCACGACCTTGTCGGTTTCGATCTCGATCAGGATTTCATCGATGGCGACAGCTTCGCCGGGCTTCTTCTTCCACTGGAGCATGGTGGCTTCGGCCACGGACTCGGACAACTGGGGGACTTTGACTTCAACGATGGACATTTTCTATTCCGCTTCGTGTTTCTTTGTGAGGTGAATGTGAGTTCTTCTTACTTGGTCAGCACGAAGCCTTTGAGCTTGCCGAACGCGCCGTCGACCAGCGCCTTCTGCTGTTCCTGGTGCAGGTGCGAGTAGCCGACCGCGGGCGATGCCGAGGCGGCACGGCCGGAGTAGCCGAGCTTCTGGCCTTCCTGCATGTTCTCGTGGATGTAGTGCTGCACGAAGAACCAGGCGCCCTGGTTTTGCGGCTCGTCCTGGCACCACACCACGTCGACGAGATTGGGATACTTCTTCAGTTCGGCGCCGAAGGCCTTGTGCGGGAAGGGATAGAGTTGCTCGACGCGGATGATCGCGACGTCATCGGTTCCCTTTTCCTCGCGCTTCTTCGCCAGGTCGTAGTAGACCTTGCCGGAGCAGGCGATGATGCGCTTGACCTTCTCGGCCTTGAGATCCTTGTTGTCCGGAATGACCGTCTGGAAGCTGCCCTTGGTGAACTCCGACAGCGGCGAGGTCGCGTCCTTGTTACGCAGCAGCGACTTCGGCGTCATGATCACCAGCGGCTTGCGCAGGTTGCGCACCATCTGGCGACGCAGCACGTGGAAGATCTGGCTGGCCGTGGTCGGCTGCACCACCTGTATGTTGGTGTCGGCCGACAGCTGCATGAAGCGCTCGAGGCGCGCCGAGCTGTGCTCGGGGCCCTGGCCTTCGTAGCCGTGCGGCAGCATCAGCGTGATGCCGTTGACGCGGCCCCATTTGACTTCGCCCGATGCGATGAACTGGTCGATCACGACCTGAGCGCCATTGACGAAGTCGCCGAACTGCGCTTCCCAGATCACGAGCGTGTTCGGATCATTGGAGGCGTAGCCGTATTCGAAGGCGAGCACGGCTTCTTCCGACAGGATCGAATCGATCACGACGAACGGTGCCTGGTTGTCAGCGACGTTCTGCAAGGGCACGTAGGTGCCTACGTCGAACTTCTCGCGGTTCTGGTCGTGCAGCACCGCGTGGCGGTGCGTGAAGGTTCCGCGGCCACTGTCCTCACCCGACAGACGCACCGGGTAGCCGCTGGCCACGAGCGAGGCGAAAGCCATGTGCTCGCCCATGCCCCAGTCGACGTTGACGTCGCCGCGGCCCATCGCGGCACGGTCGTCCAGCACCTTCTTAACCAGCGGATGCACGGTGAAGTTGTCCGGTGCCTTGGTGATGCGCTCGGCCAGCCGCTTCCATTCGGCGGTCGGGATGGCCGTGTCGCCGGCGTCGGTCCACTTCTTATTCAGGAAGGGGTGCCAGTCCACCGCGTACTTGCTCTTGAAGTTGGTCAGGACCGGGTCCGAGGTGTTCCTGCCGGCGTCGAAAGCCGCGCGCTGCGCCTTGACCAGGTCGTCGCCGAGCGTGGCGCCCATGCCCTGGGCGGTGAGCTTGTCGGCGTAGAGCTTGCGCGTACCGGGGTGTTGCGCGATCTTCTTGTACATCAGCGGCTGCGTCAGCGCCGGCGTGTCCTGCTCGTTGTGGCCCAGCTTGCGGAAGCAGACGATGTCGACCACCACGTCCTTCTGGAACTCCATGCGGAATTCGAGGGCGAGTTGGGTCGCGAGCACCACGGCTTCGGGGTCGTCGCCGTTCACGTGCAGCACCGGCGCTTCGATCATCTTGACGATGTCGGTGCAATACAGCGTCGAGCGGCTGTCGCGCGGGTCGCTGGTGGTGAAGCCGATCTGGTTGTTGATCACGATGTGGACCGTTCCGCCGGTGGAATAGCCGCGCGTTTCGGCCAGCGCCAGCGTTTCCATCACGACGCCTTGCCCTGCGAAGGCGGCGTCGCCGTGCACGATGACCGGCAGCACCTGCTTGCCGAGCGGGTCGGCGCGACGGTCCATGCGAGCGCGCACGGAGCCTTCGACCACCGGGTTCACGATCTCAAGGTGCGAGGGGTTGAATGCCAGGCTCAGGTGCACCGGGCCGCCGGGCGTCGACACGTCCGAGCTGAAGCCCTGGTGGTACTTGACGTCGCCGCTGGGCAGGTCTTCGGGTGCCGTGTGGTCGAACTCCGCGAAGAGGTCCGCCGGCATCTTGCCGAGCGAATTCACCAGCACGTTGAGACGGCCGCGGTGGGCCATGCCGATCACGATTTCCTGGACGCCCTTGATGCCGGCCTGCTTGATCACCTCGTCCATCGCGACGATGAAGCTTTCACCGCCTTCGAGCGAGAAGCGCTTCTGGCCGACGTACTTGGTGTGCAGGAAGCGTTCGAGGCCTTCGGCAGCGGTCAGACGCTCGAGCACGCGCTTCTTCTGTTCGGCGGAGAGCTGCGGATTGGTGCGGGCGCTTTCGAGCCGTTGCTGCCACCAGCGCTTCTGCGCCTGGTCGGTCATGTACATGTACTCGACGCCGATGGTGCCGCAGTAGGTTTCGCGCAGCGCATTGAGCAGATCGCGCAGCGACATCGTTTCCTTGCCGAAAAAGGTGTTGCTCGTGTTGAACACCGTTTCCAGGTCGGCATCTGCAAAGCCGTAGAAAGAAGGCTCGAGTTCGGGAATCGCGGGACGCTCGGTGCGCTTGAGCGGATCGAGGTCGGCCCAGCGGGCGCCGACGTTGCGATAGGCAGCAATCAGCTGCTGGACGGCCGTGCGCTTGCGGCCGAGTTCGGAATCGGCGCCGCTGGCGACGACCACCTTGGTCGTGCCCTGCTTGGCGCGCTCGGCGAAGGCATTGACGACCGGCAGGTGCGGCACGTCCTTGGTGTTGGTTCCGTCCGTCGCGGGGACGTTCTGAAGCGCGTCGAAGTACGAGCGCCAGTTGTCGGGCACGCTGCCCGGGTTGGAGAGGTAGTTTTCGTACATCTCTTCGACATAGGGCGCATTGCCGCCGAAGAGGTAGGTATTGCCTTGATAGGCGCTGTAGACGGACGAAGACGTCGACGAGGAATCGCTCATATTCCGCTGACCTTCGCTTCCCTGAAGGAAGCACTAGCTGGTTAAGAAACCTTCCGCGACACGGCTGAACCGATTGGCGGATGCGACTGTGGCTGGGGAAGGGCCTGAGTACCGGCGGATTGTAACCCCCAGGCTTGCCCACTACGTGTGGCCGCCCACCCCCTTTGCAAGGGGGCAATACCAGCCGTCCGCCAAGGCCGGTTCCGCGGTATTTCTGGACTGAGGCGGCGGCGGACGGTCAGAGCAGGTTCTTGATTTGCTGGAGGGTGGACGGGTCGTCGATGGTCGTCAGGTCGCCGGGATCGCGTTGCTCGCACACGGCCTGGATCGCGCGGCGGAGGAGCTTGCCACTGCGTGTCTTGGGCAATGCGGCCACGAAGCGCACGCGCGCGGGCCGGGCCAGGGCACCGAGATCGTCTGATACGCGCTTCATGATTTCCCCTTCAAGGTGCAGGGCCATCTTCTCGTCTGCGACAGCCGCGCCGTCCTTGGGAACGACGAAGGCCATCGCCACTTGGCCCTTGAGCGCATCGGCGACGCCGACCACGGCGACTTCGGCTACGTTCGCGTGGCCGGAGATGCTCTCCTCGATCTCGCGCGTGCCCAGCCGGTGGCCGGCCACATTGATCACGTCGTCGGTGCGGCCGAGGATGTAGAAATAGCCGTCCGCGTCGCGAATGCCCCAGTCGAAGGTCGAATACACCAGCTTGCCCGGAACGCCCTTCCAGTAGGTATTGACGAAGCGCTCGTCGTCCCTCCAGACCGTCTGCATGAAGCCCGGTGGCGTCGGGCCCTCGATGACGACGACGCCTTTCTCGTTCGCGCCGGTGAGTTCGTCGCCGGTCGTCTCATCGAGGATCTTGACCTTGAAGCCGTACATCGGGATGCCCGGGCTGCCGAACTTGCTCCGTGTGCGCTCCACGCCATTCGCGACCGTGAGGATCGGCCAGCCGGACTCGGTCTGCCAGTAGTTGTCGATGATCGGCACGCCCAGCCCCTCGCTGATCCAGCGACCTGTCGGCTCGTCGAGCGGTTCGCCAGCCAGGAAGAGCGCACGCAGGCTCGACAGGTCGTACTTCTTCAGCAGCGCGGGGTCCTGCTTCTTCAGCACGCGCACCGCCGTGGGCGCACTGAACATCACCGTCACCCTGTACTTCTCGACCAGGCGCCACCAGATGCCGCCGTCGGGCTGCTGGTCGAGACCTTGGGTCGGCAGGCCCTCGTACATAAGGGTCGCCATGCCCGCGATCAGCGGGCCATAGACGATGTAGCTGTGACCGACTACCCACCCGATGTCGCTGGTCGAGAAATAGCTTTCGCCGGCGCGGCCGTCGAAGATGTGCTGCATGCTCGCGGCGAGTGCGACGGCGTAGCCGCCGGTGTCGCGCTGTACGCCCTTCGGCTTGCCGGTGGTGCCGCTGGTGTAGAGGGTGTAGCTGATATCCGTCGCATCGAGCCAGACGCAGGGCACCTCGACATCGCGATGCCTCTCCATCAGCGCACTCGCAAGATGGTCGCGGCCTTCGGTCAGCGCCATCGGCGCCAGGCCGCGATCGAACAGCAGCACCGCATCGGGCTTGTGCGAAGACAGCCGGATCGCCTCGTCGAGCAAGGGCTTGTACGCAAGGACCTTGTTGCCGCGCGACCCGGCATCGGCGCTCACGATGACCTTCGGCGTCGCGTCCTCGATGCGCGACGCCAGCGAGCCACTCGCAAAGCCGCCGAACACCACGCAATGGATGGCCCCGATGCGCGCGCAGGCCAGCATGGCGAAGGCCGCCTCCGGAACCATCGGCATGTAGATCAGGACGCGGTCACCCTTGCCGACGCCCAGTTCCATCAGGCTGGCAGCGACGCGCTGCACTTCGGCATGGAGTTCCTTGAAGCTGTAGCTCTTCTCGACGCCGGTCTCGGTCGACACGAAGATCAAGGCGCGTTGATCACCGCGACGGGCCAGATGGCGATCGACCGCGTTGTGGCAGAGGTTGGTCGTACCACCCACGAACCAGCGCGCGAAAGGTGGCCGGCTGGCGTCCAGAGTCTGTTGCGGCGGCGACTTCCAGTCGATCAACCGGGCCTGTTCGGCCCAGAAGCCTTCGGGGTCGTCGACGGACCGGCGATAGAACTCTGCGTAGCGGCTCATGAGCATGTCTCCTTGTCTTGCAGATCCGGCCGCCGCCGAAACTGAATTCATAATTATTGAGACCGTGCTTTCTGCAAGCTGACAGCCAGCCTGGATTTTCAAAACAAGGTAAACGGGCCTGCGCGGTGCAGGCGATCCTCGTGGCGCTCGTCGTGCGGATTCGGGTCAGATCCCCAGCCAGGTCATCAACGACTTCTCGACTTCCACCGAGGGCGCGATGAATCCGGTGTACGTCGAGGTGGCGAGCGCACGCTTGCCGGCATCGGACTGTCCGAGCCCCAGCAAGGTGTCGCGCACCGTGGCGACTGTGCTCGCGTCGAGCTTGCTCGAGGCGAGCCACTGCTTGATGGGAACGGCGCGCGATTCGGCGCAGGTCTTCCCGCCAGTGGACTTCCAGGCCTTGATCACACCGGCTGACGCGGTGGCGCCGTAGACGGCGAAACCGTTCTGCACATAGAACGGCACCGCATCCTGGTAGCGCGTGTTGGTGGTCTTGACCGCGCCCTCCTGCAGGCCCTGCTCACGCAGCATCGCACGCGTGATCACGGAGGTGATGGAGTCCGGATCGGGCATGACCAGGCTCTTGCCGGCGATCTCCTTCCAATTGGAGATGGCTTTCAGGTCCTTGCACAGGAAGGACACCTTGTAATCCGTGAAGCCCGCGGTCCAGGCGAGCGTCTTGAAGTGGCCCGCCTTGGTCGCCTCGAACGCCACGTGGGCCGGATGCACGAAGGCCAGGTCGACCTGGTTCTCCTTCAACGCCTCGCGCGCGTTGCGGTACGAGCTCAGGACCTTGATCGTCACCGGCTGCTTCAGCGCCTTGCCCAGCGCCTCGGCGATAGGCTCGAACTTGGCCTCGATCTGGCTGTCACTGGCCTGATAGGTCACGCCCTCGGTCACGCCGATGACCAGCGCATGGGCTGGGGCGGCTGCGGCCAGCAGGAAGGCCGCAGCCCACGGGACGAGGCTCGGATGCTGATCGGCGCAGTCATTCATCACGGATGTCTCGAGTAGTTGGAATGGCCCGCAGAATAGGCGAGTGCCAGCCCGTTGTGGGTGAATCGGGCGAATTTCGGCCACATTTTTCGAGTCAAAGTGCGCAATTTCGCTGGCGGGGGCCCTTCGGTCACTTTTCAGCGTTGCGCTGGAAACTAGAATTCCGCCGGGCGTCTCTCCACGCCTCCCGTCCGCGGAAAGGGCTGCGCCCAGGCTTCAGATCACAGCGCATTCACATGCGACTCCCGGCCAGCCAGCGGACACGGCCGATCTTGGAGATCGTATGCCCAACGACTATCGCGCCTCGGCCTACAACGGCCATATCAACCTCGAGCACCAACGCAAGCGAGCCAAGGAGCTCCTCACTCGGCTGAGAGACGGTACGGCGGTGTCCCAGCAAGCCCTGCTCGAGCGACATGCGCTCTACTCCGCCCCTCCCCGATTGGCGGACGCGCAGTGGCTCATCGCTCGCGAGCTCGGGTTCCCGAGTTGGCCCAAGCTCAAAGCGCATACCGACGCTGTTGATTTCGCCGCTCGACATCCGCAGTTTGCTGCAGACCGCGAAGCCAGCACTCAGCATTGGCGCTGCGGCAACGACATTGCTCACAGCTTGCGCGTGGCCGGCTTCCAAGGCGAATTCCACATGTTTGCGGATCCCCTGTGCATGGGACCCGCACCGGACGTACCCGATCTCGAATTCCTCGAGCTTCGCTGCGATTTCATCAGCAGTGCCTTCGACATGCCGATCGACGACGCGCGGCAGCGCATGCGGGGCGAGTACCGAGACCTCGCCCGGATTTCGCAGGCCCCGCATGCCGTACTTTGGTGCGATGCGGATGCGTACGACCAGTTGTTTCTCATTGCCGTCCTGGCGGGGATGACCACGCCACCGGAATTGCTGGAGCTGATAGAGATCAGCCACGTCCCAGGCGTCGAAAGGTTCATCGGAATCGGGCAGTTGGCGCCAGAGGTTCTCGCGTGGCTATGGCCCCAACGACGCCGCCTGGAAGCAAGCACCCTCGAACTCGCACGCACGGCGTGGAAGGCGTATCGCGCCTCTTCGCCGCAAGCCTGGGCCGAATTGGCCTTCAGTGAGTCCTTGGGGCTGCCGTTCCTGGCACCAGCGCTGCGTCGCCAACTGCAGGAGCTCCCATCTCTGCGCGACGGACTGTCCCTGACCGAACGACTTGTGTTGGAGATCATCCGTGAGCTCGATCGGCCCACTTTGGGCCGGGTCTTCAGTGAACTGATGAGTGTTCGAGAACCTCTTCCGTTCCTGGGTGACTCGATGTTCTACGCGTTGGCGCGCGCCCTGATCGATGTGGGGAATCCTTTGATTCGAGAATTCGACACCCAGCTGGATTGGCCTCGCCGGCCGCTCGAACTGACTGGCTTGGGCAAGCTTGTCCTGGACGGCGCCGCCTACTGGGTCGATCACGCCAGCACCACTCGCTGGATCGGTGGCGTGCGGATCGAGCCTGGCCGGCCGCACTGGGCGCTCGACGAAGCACTCGTGCCGAAGTGGCGCCCATGAGGACCCTGGGCCGTGGTGAAGGCCAAAGGCAGCATGCGGCCAGCTGCTCGGCGTTGCGGCAGAATCCGTCCAATTCCGGTGGAGTGGCCGATGGCTGTGTTGCTGAGCGAAATCCAATGGGGCGACCCGGTCCTGCCGGCTGCGCACGACGTGGAGTGGGAAGCCGAACTCAAGCGCCGCGGCGCCCAGGTCCTGGAGGTTGACCGCCGAGTCGCACCCAGCCGGTGGTTGCGCGAGGCAGCCTACGAGGCGACGAGCTATGTGCCGGGCGCTCTGACGGAGCGGCTGCACCGCATGGGGAACATGGTGACGGCACAGGAGAATTCCTGCCGCTACTGCTATGGCGCGAACCGCGCTTACATGAAGGTGCTGGGCTATTCCGAGTCATTCATCCAGCAAGTCGAACGCGACGTGCAGACGGCCGAGCTGGACGACAAGGAGCGCGCGTACATCGCCTTCTGCCGCAGTCTGGCCCGATCAAGGCCCCGCCCGGCCGCGGCAGAGCGTGCTGCCCTGCTCAAGCTCGGCTACACGCCGGCGCAAATCGGCGAGATCGCGTTTGCGATCTCGCTCGGGTGCTTCTACAACCGCGTCAGCACCCTGTTGGCGTGTCCGTCGGAACAGAAGTTCGAACGCATGGCCAGCGGACCGTTCCGTTGGCTGCTCGCGCTCGCCATGCCGTTGATGAAGAAGTTCGCGCCGAGCAGGCCGGCGGAAGCGGCGATGGATCAGACTGCATTGGCCGCGGGCCCGTTTGGCGTCGTGGTGGCGCCGCTCGCGGGTCTCCATGCAGGCCGAGTCATGAAGGCGGCGCTCGACGGCGCGTTCGAGACGGGGGTGCTGAGCCGCAGCGCCAAAGTGCTGATGTTCGCCGTGGTCGCGCGCACGCTCGGCTGCCCGCATTGCGAAGCCGCGGCGACCCAGTTGCTTTTCGAAGAGGGCCTGAGTCAGACGGAAATCGAAAGCGCCTTGGCAACGCTTCGTTGCCCCCGCCTGGCACAACGCGAAGCCGGCCTCCTGGCCTGGGCGCGCGACACGGTGTACTACGAACCTTCGTCGATCCAGCAAAAGACGCGCGCCCTCGGCACCGTGCTGGACGCCGACGCGCTGCTGGAAGCCATTGGGGTGGCATCGCTGGCGAATGGGACCGTCCGGCTGGCCATGTTGCTGGAATGATGGCGCTGGCATGGGTCCTGGCCGCGGTCGGGGCCGTCGTCCTTTCGAGCCTGGCAGTACTCGTCCTGCGCGGCCGTCGCCAGAACGATCAGCTCGAGAAGCTGCTGCTGGCCTCCGATGAAAAGCTGGAGCAACTGCAACGTCAGTTCGAGCGTTTCGTGCCGGCTGACGTGGTCGAGCGGCTCACCCGCGCCGATGACGCCTTCGCGCCCGAGCGACGCCAGGTGACGATGTTGTTTGCCGACCTGCGCGGCTTCACGGCCTTGTGCGATCGGCTCGACCCCGCCGTCACCGTGAGCATCCTGAACGACTACTTCCGCCACATGACCGTTGCCATTACCCATCATCACGGTCATGTCACCGAGTTCGTGGGCGACGGCTTGCTGGCCCTGTTCGGCGCCATGGAATCCAACCCCTGGCAGGCGCGAGACGCCGTGCTGGCCGCTCTGGAAATGCGCGCGGCACTGGCGCGCTACAACGCCACTTTGCGTGAGAAGGGCCTGCCTGAACTGCGCTTCGGCATCGGCATTCACGGCGGAGAGGTGGTGGCAGGCGTGATCGGCACCGCAGGCTTGTCGAAGTTCAGCGTGACGGGCGATCCGATCAACGTTGCTGCCCGGGTCGAAGGGCTGACCAGCAAGTACGAAGTCGATCTGCTGATCACTGAGGACATTCGCCGCACGGTCCAGGATCAGTTTCGCCTCCGGCCGATGCCCCCGGCGATGGTCAAGGGCAAGGCGGAACCGATCCAGACCTATGGCGTGGAGTCCGAAGCATGAGGAACGTCCACGAAGCCGTCCGAGTTGTGCTGCTCCGTTGCGAGCTGTCGCTGATGGACAATGGCCGCTTCCTCAACCGATGCGCACAACATGCCGAAGCTCGACGACCCCCTCCACGATGCCGAGATCGGTTCCCGCGACAGCACGATCGATACCACTCGCATTGACGACGTTCGCATCGGCGCGGTTCGGCCACTGATGACGCCGGCGCTCCTGCAGGAAAGGGTCCCGGTTCTGGACAACACGCTCGCGCTGGTGGAGCAGAGCCGCGCGGCGATTGCCGATATCCTGCACGGACGCGATGACCGGCTGATCGTCGTGGTCGGACCTTGCTCGATCCACGACCACGACCAGGCCATCGAATATGCCCACCGGCTGAAGAAGGTGGCCGACGATCTCGAAAACGACCTCCTGATCGTCATGCGCACCTATTTCGAGAAGCCGCGCACGACGGTCGGCTGGAAGGGCTACATCAACGATCCGCACCTCGACGGCAGCTTCGCGATCAACGAAGGCCTCGAACGTGCTCGGCGCCTGCTTCTGGAGTTGACGCTGCTGGGGCTGCCGACGGGCACCGAGTTTCTCGACCTGCTCAGTCCTCAGTTCATCGCCGATTTGATTGCCTGGGGCGCCATCGGGGCCCGAACCACTGAGAGCCAAAGCCATCGCCAGCTCGCCTCGGGGCTCAGCTGTCCGGTGGGCTTCAAGAACGGGACCGACGGGAGCATTAAGGTGGCCGCCGATGCCATCCTTGCGGCGAGGGCTCCGCACGCATTCATGGGCATGACCAAGATGGGGATGGCCGCAATCTTCGAGACCCGCGGCAACGACGACTGCCACGTAATCCTCCGCGGCGGAAAGGCGCCGAACTATTCGGCCATCGACGTGGCCGCGAGTTGTGCGGCTCTGCGCGCCAATGGCTTGGCGGAGCAGGTCATGATCGACGTCTCGCACGGCAACAGCAGCAAGCAGCACCAGCGGCAGATCGCCGTGGCGCACCACGTGGCGGAGCAGATCTCCGCGGGCGACTCGCGCATCACCGGAGTGATGATCGAAAGTCATCTTGAGGAAGGCCGACAGGACCTGATTCCCGGCGTGCCGCCCAAGCACGGCGTCTCGATCACAGATGCCTGCATCAGCTTTACGCAGACAGTCCCGGTCCTGGACGACTTGGCGAATGCCGTGCGTAGCCGGCGCAAGAGCAGTCCCGGATTCCGCGGAGGCCCGACGGGCTGACTCAGCGGTTTTACCGTCGCACCCTTCAGAAGGTCCCCCCGTGCCGGTAGGACTTGTCTGTCTGCGCCTTCAGCGTCCCGCTGAGTCCTGGATTCCATCGCCCGGACCATATTGCTTTCACGGCCTCGGCAACTCCACTCAGGTACTCCAAGGCTGCGAGGGCCCTTCGGAAGATCATCAATCTCCGAAGGGCTCTTCGTTATTGCTGCAAGCCTCACTGCCCGCGCGGTGGCTGCGTGTATCCAACGCGGCGCTGACTTCGCGGCGCTTCAACGATCCATCGGGTCGAAGAAGCGCCGGGACAGACCTTCACGCCCAGGGTAGAACTTGAAGTAGGGACGCGCCTGATCGATGGTGAGCGCCACCGATGGATGTTCCATGAGGCGCTCGAAGTAAGCCGCCAGGCGCACGTGCTGCGGCCGCAGCGGGACGTAGGTCACGGCATAGAACAAGGCCGGCGCTGCAGCGCAGTCGGCCAGGCTGAACGCATCGCCGCTCACCCAGGTTCGCCCTTCGAGGTGGCGGTCGATGAACGCATAAGCCGACGAAAGACCTTCTCGCGCCCTCTTCGCGCCGTCGCGATCTCCTTCCGGCCGCAGAAGATCGGCGGTGCACTCCTGCATCGGCGTCATCACGTACAGGTCGAAGATCCGGTCCCATAAGCGCACATCGAGCGCGGCGTCCGGGTCGTGCGGGATGAGGGTGCGGCCAGAGCTTGCATGGTGGCGCTGCAGGTATTCGATGATGATGCTCGTCTCGGGGACGGGGCGGCCCTGGTCCACCAGCAGCGGCATCTTGCCCGTGGGAATCAACGCCAGGTAGGCCGCTCGCTCTGCGGGGTCGGCCAGATCGAGCAGTCGCTTGTCGATGGCAATGCCCAACACGTCGACCGCGATCAACACTTTGTGGCAGTAGGACGAGAGCGGGTGGTAGTGCAGTGTGAGAGCAGTCACGACATGTCCGAAGGGTTGCAGATTCGGGGCGATGGCCGCGAAATCGGTTGCAGAACATATTGTGTTGCGGCGACGGCACAAATGTCGTGCCATCGTACCAATGGCCAATATCGAAAAACACCATCTGCGGTTACGGTGCAGGACTTCCAGCGCAAGGGCAAAAGTGTTGGGCATCGAAGGATCAGGCCCTGCTCGGCGCGCCCTTCCGAAGGCAGTCCGTGAGCGAACCCACCGTATTCATCATTGACGACGACGACGCCTGTCGCGACTCGATTCGCGAGTTGGTCGTTGCGGTCGGACTCGCGGCCGCAGTCTTCGGTTCGGCGTTCGAGTTCCTGGCCGCCTTCGACCCCGCTTGGCGTGGCTGCCTGGTGCTGGACTTGCGCATGCCGTGGATGAACGGGCTCGCGCTGCAGAAACGACTGCAGGAAATGGGCGTCCAGATGCCGATCGTGTTCGTCAGCGGTAGCGTCGACATTTCGACGGCGGTCCAGGCCATCCGGGACGGCGCCGTGGACTTCCTGCAGAAGCCCTACCCGCAGCAGCAATTGCTGGATGCCATCTACAAGGCCCTGCGTTGCGAGTCCACGTTCGCGCATTCCATGTCCGGCCCGGTCATCATCGACGACGCCTCTGCCGGCGGCGGTCCGCTCGGGTGACAACCAGGTGGCGCCAAGCCCCGATCAGGACGAGAGCAGAGCCGGTACGCTGGTTCTCGCGCTGCTGTCGCTGCTCGTGGGATGCGTCACCGGGCTCGTCTGCGCCGTATTCCGGCTCCTGCTTCAACAGGCCGATGCCCTGCGAGATGAGTTCATTGCGCGAGCGCACCAGGAGGGGCTCTTGGGCCTACTGCTTGTTGTCGCCGGCGCCGCTGGAGCCACTGCCGTTGCGGCAGCCCTGGTGAGCCGGATTTCCCCGGCCGCGGCAGGCAGCGGCATACCCGAGGTCGAGGCGGCGATCAGCGGCGGCGAACCGGGCAGGCCCGTGCGCACTGCCATCGTCAAGTTCGTCGGAGGCGTGCTTGCCATCGGATCCGGCCTGGCCCTCGGGCGTGAAGGACCTAGCGTGCAGATGGGTCACTCGATCGCCGACGTGATCGGCCGGCTGTTCCGCCGCGGTCAAGTCGACGCCCGGGTGCTGTTCGCCGCCGGCGCGGGCGCCGGACTCGCTACGGCCTTCAATGCTCCGATCGCCGGCGCGGTGTTCGTCCTGGAGGAATTGCTGCGGCGTTTCGATACGCGCACGGCGGCCGCCGCGTTGGGCGCCTCGGCGAGCGCCATCGCAGTGTCGCGCGTGTTCGTGGGTGTGGAGCCGGATTTCGCCGTGCCGGCGCAACCGTTTCCGGGTTTCGCGACGGTGCCGGTCCATGTGACCCTCGGTGTCGTTGCCGCGCTCGCGGCCGCCGCCTACACGCGCGCGGTCATGGGCGCGCTGGCAGTGGCCGACCGGGCCGGCGGACTTCCAGTCACGGCGCGGGCGGCGCTGATCGGTGGCGGGGTCGGCCTCCTGGCCTGGCTGGCACCCCAATGGGTCGGGGGCGGTGACGCGCTCACGCAGCAGACGCTGCTCAATGCCGGCTCCCTGTCCACGATCGCCCTGATCTTCGTCATCCGCTTCGCGCTCGGTCCCATCTCCTATGCGGCGGGCACGCCCGGCGGCTTGTTCGCGCCGATGCTGGTTCTCGGCGCACAAATCGGCCTCGTGTTCGGTCGCCTGTATGGGGAGTGGTTTCCGGCCGGTGCGTCGCCGACCGCCTACGCCGTGGTCGGCCTCGCGGCATTTTTCACCGCGGTCGTCCGTGCGCCGCTGACGGGCATCTGCCTGGCCGTCGAGATGACGGGCAGCGTCAATCTGCTGCTGCCGATGCTGGCCGCCTGCTTTGGCGCCATGGTGGTGATGAACCTGCTCGGCATCCCGCCGATCTACGACCTGCTGCGCGAGCGGGCCGAACGAAGACTGCGTTCGTCCGGGTAGCAAGGGCGGGGTCAGGGCGCGATGGCTTTCGGCACGACCGTGTCTGGCCGTGCATGCAGGCCGGCCAGCAGGCGCTGATAGTCCGGACTGTTGCGCAGCAACTCGCGGCCGGTGGCAATCAGCCTCGCCACTTGCTCCTTGTCCAGCGCGAAGCTGGTCGGGATCTCGTTCAGGAAGCGGCGCAGCGGCAGATCGCGCACGTCTTCGAAGCTCAGTCGAATGAAGTACGAGCTCACGGGCAGTTCGGGCGTCGAGAGCTCGCGGGTCCAGCGGTCGAGGCTTTGCTGCGTCTGCTGAAGCGTTGCCACGTTGTAGCGATGCAATTGGACATTGGTGACGGCATTCATCGTCTGCTCGAAAGTCGGCTCCCGACTGCTCTCTCCGATGCCCCCGGACGCATCGGCCGCCGCATTGACCGAGATGATGGCGATGCGGCGCGGTGTCGCGATGCCGAGAGTCCTGACGTACTTCTGCGCACCACCGGTCAAATCGACGGCGTCCATCAGTGCGCGAAGACCCAGGTTGTCGGTGATCCCGCCATCGACCAGTTGGGCGTATTTGTGTTTGACCTTGTTCTCGTACGAGAGGTCATCCTGCACGACCATGCTCAAGTAGTCGTTGTCACTGTCGCGTTGCTTCGCAGCCGCGAGCCAGGGGGGCATGCCGCGAGCGCAGCCAGCATAGTTCTGCAGCACGACCGGCCCGAACAGCACCGGCACGGCGCTCGAGGCAGTGACGGCGCGCGCCAGCGGGAAGCTGCCGAGGTCCGAGCACATCAGGCTGAAGTATTCCTGGACGAACGAAAAGCGCCCGCCCGAACTCAGGTCGGAGCTGTTGATGAGGATCAACGGTGCATCGCGCTTGACCAGGTCGGCGAAAGTCGCATCGCCGAAAAGCGATTGCCGGTAGTACGAAACCGCCATTTCGGTGCGGCCGTGGCTGCTGAACCAGCGCACGGGATTCAACAGCCCGCGCAGCAGTGCACCTTCAACGTCGCTGCGGAGGAATCGCTCCTCGTAGTCGACGAAGATGCGATCGCCGTAGAGGCCGTAGTAGGCCGATGTGAAACTTCCCCCGGAAACAGAACTGATGACGGTGACCGTATCGAGCAGGCTTTGCTCCTTGCCGTTCATCTGCACACGGGTATCACGCAGCTCCTGCATGACACCGTAGGACAGGGCTGCGGCTCGCGTGCCGCCACCCGAGAACGCAACGGCCAGAATCAACTCGTCGGAACGTCGATGGTGCTTCTCGACGAATTCGCCCAACGAATAGGCAGGGCCAGCGTGGCCGCCCGCAGGCAACGGCACATTCTCGACCACCCCATAAGTGGTGCAGGCGCCGAGGGCCAGCGTCATGCCCATCAGCAATGCCCATCCTTGCGCGCAGCCTGGCAAAGAAGCTGTCATGTCGCTCGCTGTTCAAGATTGTTCGGCACGAGTCGCACAGAGTGTCACCGCCGATCGTATGCCGAGCTATACCACGACGCTTCCTTCGATCCGCGCAAACGAAAGCATTCGGGGCGTGACAAATTGCACAAGGGAAAAACTGTATCGAAATGTTTAATGCGGGGCGATCTCCCCTATTCAACGAATCCAAAGGAGCCCATCTTGCGCATTGCCGTTGCCAGTCTCGCCCTCACCCTGACCCTGATTGCCGGCTGCGCGACCAGGCCGCCTGCCGCGCCCGTCGCGTCCAAGGACGTCTCGACCGTGAAAGTCGCCAACGGCATTCTGGTCAACGACAAGGGTCTCACGCTCTATACCTTCGACAAGGATGCCCCCAACAGCGGCCGCTCGGTCTGCAATGGCGACTGCGCGGTGAAGTGGCCGCCGGTCATGGCGGCCGAAGGCGCCAAGCCAAGCGGCAGTCTCTCGGTGATCGCCCGCGATGACGGCCGCAAGCAGTGGGCCTTCAAGGGCCAGCCGCTCTACACCTGGCCCGAAGACCAGGACCCCGGCGACGTCTACGGCGACAACTACAACAAGGTCTGGCACGTCATCAAGACGAACCAGCTCTGAGCGCATGCACACCCTCTCCCCTTTGCGCATGCCGACCATGCGCAACGCCATCGTCGCGGTCGCCGGCGCGCTGCTGTGCGCACTCTGTGGGGCGACGCCGCTGCAAGTCAGCGTGCTCGACAAGGACGGTCAGCCCGTCGTCGATGCGGTCGTCGTCGTGGTTAGCGCATCGAAGGCCCTGCCCGCCAAGCCGCTGCCCAGGGAAGTGACGATCAGCCAGGAAAAGATGCGCTTCGTTCCGGCCGTGAGCCTGGTCTCCGTCGGTGCCAAGGCGCGCTTCGTCAACAACGATCCGTGGGAGCACCATGTGCGCGCCTCCGCCGCGGGCGTCGCGCAATTCGATGCCGGTCCGGCCGGCGGTTTCGAATTGATGATCGGGGCCAAGCCCGAAGGCAAGCCAGGCAAGACGGCCGATGCCACCTTCGACAAGCCCGGCGCCGTGCTGCTCGGCTGCCATCTGCACAACTCGATGCGCGGACATGTCTATGTGAGCGACTCGCCCTGGGCCGCACTGACGGGTGCCGACGGCCTCGTCACGCTCGACGTTCCCGAAGGGGCCGCATCGATCAAGGTTTGGCACGCGGACCAGCTTATCGACATCGCGCCGCTGCAGGCCTTGCTCGGCGACGCTCCCGCAAAGGCGACGCTGCAACTCAACGTGGTGCCTCGGCGCAAGCGGATCTGAAGGAACCCCACGCTCGTGGTCACTTGAAGTAGGAGGAGATCAATTCATTCGCGGCCTGGCCAGGCGGTAGATGGCGCAAGGTGAGCACAGTCCAGCGAATCTTCTGCTCCGCTGCGGTCATCTGGAGAAGCTGGAGCGCCTGTAGCCCCCGCAACAGCTTGCGAACCTTGTCATCGTCGTCGCCCGATGGCGTGCGCTGTGGATCGGCCTCCAGGCCGGCCCGCAACGCAACTTCCAGCACAGATGCGCGCCGCCCCGCGTCCGTCTCGAAGTAAAGCCGGGCCAGGCATCGCGAGTGTTCGATCGTGAGCCGCCCTTTTTTGGGTCCGAGCACGGTGGCCAGTGCCGCAGTGAAAGGCAGCAGGGCCGCGACCGACGGCTCCGGAGCGGCGCCAAGGGCTTCGAGCAACGTTCCAACGAGCGCCCAGCTGGGCAAGCGCACCTGCCGCGGCTGGCGATCGCTCGTGACATCGAGCGTCGCCATGCGGACCGCGGCGGCCAGGTTACCCGTCAGGTATTCGGCCACGCCCAGTACCGACGGCCAAGCATGGATCTCGTTGCAGAACTCCGCGATTTCGCTCGGTCGCTCCCGGCCGGTCGCGAGCGCCTCGAGGACCGCGCGGAAGACCAGTTGCTCGATCTCCGTCGGCTCGGGCTGCCAGTCCTGGGACAGGATGCTTTCGACTCTGGGCGCCAGGTCATCGAGCACGCCCCGTCGCAGCACCCACAGCATTCGCTTGCCACTGGACGGCAGAAATGTCTCCGCATGAAAAGCGTTCCAGAGGTCGACTTGGCTCGATGGCGGCAACTCGCTCATCGCCGCATCGAAGGCTGCTTGGCACGAAGCCACCAGCCCGACGTATTCGGGGACAGTCAGGCGACGCTCGCCTCGCAGGAAGGCGTGCCCAGTCGCAGGCGCACCGCTGGCCATTCTTCGGTTTCCGAGTGTTGCGATACCCCACAGTTTCGCACCGGAAACAGGAAAATTGGAACTTTTGTTTTCACAAACTCAGTCGATGGCGACTTCCAGCACGGAATGGATCACTTGCCTTTCGCTTGCCTCGCGCTCAATCGGTCGTAGCCGCTCAACTCCAGGAAGCCCTGCCCTTCGATGCTGCCGGTCGCTTTCACTGCCCCTTCCCAATAGACGTTCGCACTCGTGCCGCTGGAATCAAATTCGCTGTCGGCCACGAACGGCTTGACGTTGAGGTCGCCCGATGGAAGCTTGATCTTCCACTCGACGACGTAGGGGATGCCCGTCTTCGGGCTCGTCCAGGTGCTGCCCGGGACCAGTTCGACCTCGCCTGCCTTGAATGGCACCGCGCCCTTGGCGTTCGAGAGCGTGCCCGCCGTCATGACATTCCGGCGGTCCATGTCGAACAACTGGTAGAGCATCAGGTCCGATCCGTCCGCGAGGTGAAGCGCGAACCAGTTCCAGCCCAGCGTCAGCACATCGAACTCGCCCCATTGGTGATCGAACCACACGTCACCGCTCACCTGCAGCGACTTCCCTCCGACGGTGATGCTGCCTTGCGCCGGAAGACGCGGGCGCGAGTAGTAGTAGCTGATGCCGCTCTTGCCGAAGTCCAGGATGCCCGGCGTGTCCGAGCCCGGCGCGGCATGCGCGACGACCCGGCCTGAGGTGCCCAAGTCGAAAGCGATGGAAGCGCCGTCGAAGGCCGCGCGCAACACATGGGATGAGGGCGATGCCGTGGCCTGCCATTTCTCGTGCCGGAAGTCGTAGCCATTGACGACGCTCGTCGCGGGAATGCCGGCGGTGCGGGTCTGGCTGGCGTAGCGCTTGCCGGTTTGAAGGTCGGTCAACGCCGCATGAACGACGGTGTGCTTGATCAGCCCGTTGGCCACGAAGACGACCATGTGAAAGGCGTAGCGATCGCCCGTCTTCGCGCCGAGGATGCCGTTGTAGTACCACCATTCCATCGCAGATCCATGGGGTGCATCGTCGGCGGGCAGGTTCAGTGGCGCAAGTGCGGCCGTCCGCTCCGATGGCTTGCCGGCCGGTGCGGCCGCGGTCGCCGGTAGCGGCTCGGGCGGCGACTCATAAAGCAGGCCCGCCCCGATGACCACCGCGACGATCACTACGGTGACGAAGAAAATCGTCAGAGACTTGCGCTTGCGGGCCCGATGAGAGCGATGGGTCCCGGAGGCGAAACGCCTCTGGCCCTTTCGAGCGGGGTCTTCAGCATTCATCTTCGGAGAGTCCTTTCGTCTTGAGGCCCGCACACGATGGGCAGCCATCTTATCGGCGAGGCAGCCGGACGAAAGGAACTAGGTCATTCCCCGAGGATGCTTTCGAGATCCGCCTCATCGCTTCCCGCATCGAGCTTGAGGCTTTCCTGGATGTGATCCAGGTGATGGAGCATGAGCGTCTCGGCGCGCTTGGCGTCACCCCGCTTGATCGCATCGACGATTTCCTCATGCTCGTCGGCGCGGCAACTGGTGGCGGTGGGGGCGTCGTACAGCGAGATGATCAGGCAGGTCAGCGTCGACAGCTCACGCATGGTGCGCGCGAGGGCCGAGTTGCCGGCCAGTTCGGCCAGCAGCAGGTGGAACTCGCCCGAGAGGCGCACCACGGCGCGCGCATCGCCGCGCTGACGCGCATCGGCCTCGAGTTCGAGGTGCCGGCGCAGGCGCTGCATCTTGAAATCATCGATCGTTCCGACCAGTCGGCGCAGCACGCCGGGCTCGATGAGTCGACGCGCCTCGAAGACATCGCGCGCCTGCTCGATGGTCGGCTTGGCGACGTGCGCACCGCGCTGCGGCACCAGTTCGACGATTTGCTCGTGCGCCAGTCGGGCCAGCACCTCGCGCACCTTGGCACGGCTGGTGCCGAAGATCGTGGCCAGACGGTCCTCGCCTAGCTTGGTGCCCGGGGCCAGGCGGTGTTCGAGGATCGCCGTGGAGATCTTCTCGGCAATGGCGTCGACGCTCTGCTCGCGGCCAGTGCCGCTCGCTTCAATGGGGGGGGAACTTAGTTTCTTTGGCATGCGCTTCGATCTTAGCGACGGCGCTTCACCTCTGCATTCGGTCCCGCGCGAGCAGCCGTGCGATGCCTTCGGGCAGACCGTGGTTCGGCTTGATCGGTGGCGGCGCGAAACTACCCTGCCGCGCCGGCAACGTCCCCAGCGAGACGAGCGTCTGTGCATGGCACACGGCGCTCGACACGCCATCGACCACGGGCACGGGAATGCGGTCCCGGATGGATCGCGCCAAGCCCGCCAGCGGGGCGCCGGCGATGATGATGACGTCCGCACCGTCGTCCTGGATGGCCGACAGGCACAGCGCTTCCAGGCGAGCCGTGTGGTCTTCCTGCACACGGCCGATGTCCTTCAGCGGGTTGTCCAGGTTGCGGATGCTAGCCAGCCGCTTACTCAGGCCGTTGGCCGCGACGCACTCGCGATACCACGCCGTGATGCGGTGCGAGATCGCCACGATCGAGAAGCGCTTGCCGAGCAGGCAGGCGCTCATCAGCGCCGCCTCCGTCAGCCCGACGACGGGGATGTCCAGCACTTCGCGCAGGCCATCGATGCCCGGATCGCCGAAGGCCGCCACCACGATGGCGTCGTGCTGGTCGCAGTGCTCGGCCGCGAGCGTCGCCGTGGCGTAGGCACCGATGAGCGACTCGAACCGCGTCTCGATGTACGCCACGCCGAACGGCGCCGTGAGCACGCTCAGTTGCGTATCCGGCGCGGCAGCGCGCCGCGCCTCGGCCTCGATGAGGTCGGAGACGCTCTGGGAGGTGTTGGGATTGATCAGCAGGATCTTCATGGCGCGCCTCGCTGTCTTGCTGCGGGCAGCAGCGTGGGTCTGCCGCGACGCAGGAATTCTCCGCGGCCGGCGCGCGGATGGAAGGTCTGGCCGTCCCACACGACTTCGCCGCGCGCGATCGTCAATGCAGGCCATGCCTTCACGTCGATGCCCTCGTACGGCGTGTAGTCCACGGCGTGGTGCAGGTCGGCATTTCGCACCTGCCGCGGCGTCGCGCCCCAGACCACCAGGTCGGCGTCCGCGCCGATGGCGATCGTCCCCTTGCGCGGATGCAATCCGTAGGCCTTGGCGGGGTTCGTCGAGGTGAGTTCGACAAAGCGGTTGATCGTAATGCGCCCGTCGAGCACGCCATGCGAGAACAGCAACGGCAGGCGCGTCTCGATGCCGGGAATCCCGTTGGGGATGTGGCGGAACTCGACCTCCTTGCCACCCGGTTTCTTGCCTTCCAGCGCGTCGTAGCGAAACGGCGCATGGTCGGACGAGAAAATCGTGAACAGGCCGTCGGCCAGTCCATTCCAGATGACCTGCTGGTTGTCCTTGTTGCGCGGCGGCGGGCTGCACACGCAGCGGGCGCCGCCGTAGCTGTCGTCGATGCCGAGGTCCTCCGCCGTCAGGAACAGGTACTGCGGGCAGGTCTCCGCGAACACGTGCAGGCCGTGCGAGCGCGCCCAGCGGATCTGCTCGACCGCCTCCTTGCCCGACACGTGCACGATCATGATCGGCACGTCGACCAGCTCCGACAGCGCGATGGCGCGATGGGTCGCCTCGCGTTCGACCAGCATCGGCCGCGAATGCGCATGGAAGCGCGGCGCAGTGCGTCCGCTGGCCTCCAGCCGCCGGGTCAGCCATTCGATGCAATCGGCGTTCTCGGCGTGGATCATCGCCATCGCATCATGGCTGCGCGCGACGTCCAGCACGTCCAGGATCTGGCCGTCGTTGAGCTTGAGGTCGTCGTAGGTCATGTAGATCTTGAACGACGTATAGCCCTCGGCGATCAGCTGCGGCAGTTCGTTCGTCAGCACGTCCTCGGTGGGGTCGCTGACGATCAGGTGGAAGGCGTGGTCGACGTGCGCGCGGCCCTCGGCGCGCTCGTGGTAGTCGCGCACCGCGGCGCGCAGCGACTGGCCCTTCTGTTGCGCGGCGAACGGGATCACCGTGGTCGTGCCGCCGCAGGCTGCCGCACGCGTGCCGGTGTCGAAGTCATCCGCCATGCGCACGGGTGCTTCCATGGGCTGGTCGAGATGGCAGTGGGCATCGACGCCACCGGGCGTGACGAAGGCGCCAGCGGCGTCGATCTCGCGACGGCCCGCTGGCAAGCCCATTCCCAGTTGCACAATCCGGCCACCGGTGATGCCGATGTCCGCGTCGAAGGTGTCGCTCGCGGTGGCGACGCGCGCATTGCGCACGACGAGATCGAAAGTGCCTGCGCTCATGCGAACAGCCCTCCCCAGCCCTTGACCGCGCGCGGGTCCACGCCAGCGATCTTCAGCGCCTTCCAGACCACGGTCGCCACCGAGTCGTAGATCGGGATGCCGAGCTCGCGTTCCATCTCCTCGACCAGCGGTGCACCGTGGAGGTTGGTGCACATCACGGTGATGGCGTCGGGCTTCTTCTGCGCGACCTCGCGGATCATGGTCCGCAAGGTGTCGGGCGCGACTTCAGCGAACGAGAAGTTCACCGTCAGGTCCAGATGGCGTTCCGCGATGCATTCCACGTCGAGTTCAGCGTAGTTGGCGACGATGCGCCGCTGCACGTCCTCGACATAGGGCGACACCAGCCCCAGCGTGCGCGCGCCCTGCGCGGCAAGCAGTTCGTTGAGCGCCAGCACCGAGGTCGTCGCGGGAATGCCGGTCGCTTCGGTAATGCGGGCGCACAGCGCGCGGTCGCGCTCGAAGCCGAGCCAGCTCGCGGACGTGCCGCTCCAGCAAATCACGTCGACGTTCGCGTCGGCCAGGAGCTTCGCGGCGTCGAGGATCATGCGCTCGTCGAACTGGTTCTGCGACTTGTCGCCCATCGAGATCTCGGTCACCCGGAATCGCGAGAAGTGCGCCGAGACGCCCGGCACGCCGGCGACCATCGCGCTGGTCAGCGGCTCCAGTGCCGTGTTGGAGGAAGGCGTCAACACGCCGATGCGTTGGGACTGGGACATTTCGCGAGATCTCGAAAGTGGACTAGACGGGAAGCTTCTTGCTGTAATCGATCAACAGCGTGGAGCAGATGAACAAGCCTGCACCGGCCGCGGCAAAGAGCATCAGTGCCATGAAGTAGGAACCGGTGGCTTGCACGATCAGGCCGACCACGATCGGCACGCCGATGCCCGCGACGTTGCCGCCCAGGTTCATCGTGCCGCCGAGGAAGCCGACGTGCGCCCTGCGGCCGAGGATCGAAGGCACGCACCAGAAGAGGCCGCACCAGCGCAGGAAGAACAGCGTGATCGACAGGAGGATCACGACGGCGATGGGGCTCGTGATCTGCGACACCGTATAGATCGCGATCGTCGCGATGACCGACGAAACGCCGAACAGCGTGCGCAACACCTTGGCGTTCGAAGCGCCAGCGGCCTTCCACTTGTCGGCCAGCCAGCCGCCGAACATTTCGCCGACAAAGCCCGAGAAGAACATGATGAACACCGCGCCGCCCATCTGCTTGATGTCGAAGCCGTGCACCTTGGAGAGGTAGTTGGGCATCCACGTGAGCAGGCCGTAGAACAGTGCGTTGAAGCACATCCAGCCGAAGAACATGCCCCAGACCGAACGGAAGCGCAGGAAGTCGAGCAGGCGGCCGCTGGCGCCTTGCGGCTCGCTGGCCGCGTCTTCCGCATGGCTGGCTTCGATGTACTTCGCCTCGGCCTCGTTGACGCCGGGATGCTCGCGCGGATGGTTGCGGATGTAGTTCCAGGCGAACAGGCCGGCGATCACGGTGCCTACACCGGCGATGACGAAGGCCAGGCGCCAGGATCCGAGCAAGGCGATGAGCCCCGAAATCAGGATCGCACCCAGTGCGGCCCCGAGCGGCGCGCCGCCATCGAGCAGGGTCGCGCCGCGGCCGCGCTCGTTCTGCGTCATCCAGATGCCGTTCAGCTTGCCGCCAGCCGGATAGATCGGCGCCTCCGCCGCACCCAGCCCCAGGCGCGTCAGCAGCAGCGGAACCCAGCCGGTACAGAACGCAGCGATGGCCTGGAAGAAGCCCCAGCCGAGCGTCGCGCCGGCAATGACGACTCGCGGACCGAAGCGGTCGGCCAGCATGCCGCCGGGAATCTGCATGAGCGCGTAGGTCCAGAAGAAGGAACTGAGCAGGAGGCCCTGCACGGCCGGCCCGATATCGAACTCCTTGGCGATCAGCGGCATGGCCACGGACAGTGACGCCCGGTCGATGTAGTTGATCGAGATGAGGAACAACATCATCAGGAAGATCTTCCAGCGGACCTTGGTCGGCTGAAGGGTGGTGTCGGGCGCTGCGGCGGTCGCTGTCGCGCCGGCCGTCATGGTGGTTTGCATCGATTGGTCTCCTTGCGGTGGCACCGGGCGCCAACCTGCAGGGACCGGCCCGGCATGTTGGCGAACTTGTCAGCTCGGACTGCCCTGGATTGGCCGGGCGTGCCGAGACTGTCCGGTGGAATTTAGGTTTTGTCGAAATTCATGTCAACACTTATGTTGACAATCATCGTCGACATCAGTGAAAACACCTAAGAACCCCACTGCCGCAAGGCAGAGATCACTACACCCTGGCCTGCGGGCCAGGCCGAAAGTACGCCATCGCCGCCAGCACGCCAATACGCTTCCCGAGGCAGGTCGCCCTCATCGGCGGGTGCTCCGAAAGGGTGCGGCGGGCACTCTGGGTTTGTCCCCGAGCACCGTGGACAGAGTTGTGGACAACCGCCTGCACAACGCAAGGGATCGACTCCAGACTGGGTTTCCAACGCGGTGCCTCGAAAACAGGCAGTCGGTCACTTTGGAGGGCGCGAAACCTTTTGTGGCAGCTGAAACCTGGGGAATCGCGCCAATCGGCCGATGGATGGAGACGCGCGGGGTGCAAATGCTTAGAGTGGGCCCGTTGGGTTTCCTGTGCGCCTCTCACGTAGGCAAACGCAGCCTCTCGAAGGCAAACGCAGCACAAAGGGAAGCCCAGGGCCCAGCGACTAAACCCCGCTGGGCCTCTTTGCTTGCGCTCCCAGTTTGGCCGCGAGCCAATCGAGCGCTTCGCGGGCCGTCGGAGCGAGCCGGATCGAGCGGGCCAACATGAGGTTGAGCGGTTGGCCGAAGCCCTCGACCATCGCACCGGTCTCGGTCTCCCTGACCTCCCCCACCGCATCCGAACTGCAGGCGATCGCCGCAGCGACACGGTCCGCATAGGTGCCCTCCGGAACGCCGTAGCCGACGACGGGCTTTCCGAGCGCGACCGCAAACCCCACTTCGAACACCGTGCCCGAATCGGGCTCCTGGCCGCGGAAGCTCATCAGGTTGGCGATCACGCCGTCCGACTGACGAATCATCTCGACGTTGCCTTCGTAGATGGCCTGCGCCAAGTCATGGGGCTCCGGGTGGGTCGCCGGCGACAAGGCAGTGTCGGTCGGCGCGAGCCCCTCCATGCCGAGTTGCGCGCACTGCGCCTTCAGAGCCAGGAAGATGTCTTCCTGGCAGGGGAAGAAAACATCCGGGCCTGCGAGGTAAATGCGCGGGCAATGGCGATTGGAAATGATGGATGGACTCGAACTCATCGCGGGCATCGTACCCCTGTCCCGCGCCTCGGCAGGCACATCCTGCAAGCCCCACGTCGCCTAACATCGAAGCGTGGATCTCCCCGCCATCAACGACGCCTCGTCGGCACGCACCGCCGTGCATCGCATCGCCACCCATCTTCGCGCATCGGGCATCCAGGCCTTTCGCGACCCGCCGCCGGAGCCCACGACCTGCTGCGGCCGAGGGTGCAACGGCTGCGTCTGGGAAGGCTATCTGGAAGCGGTCGCCTGGTGGCGAGACGAAGCGCTGGCGCTGCTGCCGAAGTGAACCTACAACCTCCGCGCTATTGGCCCGCCGCAGGTGCATTCGACAGAATTCCCGCATGGAACAATTCCACTTCTCCGGCCGTCCCGCATCGTCTTCGAGCGGGCTATTCGGACCGCGGCGGCTGCGCGTCCCGGTGAATAACGAACCCCGCAGGCCGATCACCTGCGAGGCGCCCCTGCCTCCGATGAGCTTGGAGGAAATACGGATGGTGGCCAACAGGTGGCGCCGCGGCAGCGACGTCGACGACCGCCGCGCCAAAGTCGCCGACGCACTGGATGCGGTGGCGGATCACCGCATGGGTGCCTTGGGACCGAAGCCGCCCAAGAAGACGGTCACCCAGCGGATCTCCGAGTTCATGGGCCTCTAGCCCGCGCGCCGCCTACTGCGGCTCGATGCCCGCCTTCTTGACGAGCGCCGCGTACTTCGCCAATTCACTCTTGAACGCCGCCTGCGCATGTTCGGGCGTGCTGACCGCGATCGTGTTCCCCTGCTTGGCCATTGCTTCCTTGACGGCCGGGTCCTCGAAAGCGGTGACCACGGCGTCGTGGACCTTCTTCACGTTGGCCGCACTGAGGCCCTTCGGGCCGATGACCGCGAACCAGGCATCCACCACGAAATTCGGCAGCCCCTGCTCGACGAAAGTCGGAATCTCCGGTGCGGCCGGAACGCGCTTCGCTGTGAGAACACCGATCGCGCGGAGCGCACCACTCTTGATGTGCGCCTGGACGCTGGGCAGTGCGGCCGTGCCGAACTCGACCTGCCCGCCGATCAGGTCGGTGACCATCGGGCCGACACCCTTGTAGGGGATGTGCTTGGCGGTCACGCCCGCCTGCTCGAGGAACAATTCGGTCGCCAGGTGCAGGATCGTGCCGTTGCCACCGGAAGCGAAATTCAGCGCCCCCGGCTTGCTCTTGAGCAGGGCGACAAGTTCCTTGCTGTTGTTGGCCGGTACCTTCGGGTTGACCACCAGCACCATGGGCGTCGCTCCCACGATGGCGATCGGCGTGAAATCGCCCGGCATGTCGAAAGGCAGCGACTTGAACACGCTAGGAAAGATCACCACGTTGTTCGACACGACCGACAGCGTGTTGCCGTCGGGCGCCGAGCGCGCCAGCGCCTGCAGGCCGACCACGCCGCCTGCGCCGGGCTGGTTGTCGACCACCACGGACGCATTGAGCGCCTTGGAAAGTGCCGGCTGGGCGGCGCGAGTGATCGCGTCCACGCCCGAGCCCGTGGCGTTGGGCAGGATGAACCGGACCGTGCCGGATTGCGCGCGAGCAGCAAGGGGCAGCGCGCCCATCGCGACGGCTGCCAGCGAGGCGGCCAGCACCGAGCGGCGAGAGAAATTCTGTTGTCCTTCAATCATGCTTGTCTCCTTTTGGCGTTGGGGCCGGCCGTCGAGCGGTGCTTCACGTCACGATGCGACGCGACGCGACGCGACGCGACCGCAGGCCTTCCACGTCCGCGCCGGTTCAGCCGAACCTCCAGTGTGAACGGAAACAAGGTGGTCTTCACGGTCTGACTGGCGTGCTTTCGGCCATGTGTATCAGTCCGTCTCAATGCTCTCGTCGTGTCACGGCGCGCGTCGACTGCGCCTGTGCGGACATACCATCGGCTGAGAAGGGAGGACTCGCACCATGCCGACGCTGATCGTGACCAAGAACGGGGTATCGCTGCGCATCGTGCGGCTCCGCGAAGGCGAGTTCAGGATCGGTCGCAGCATGAACAACCACCTGGTGCTCGCGAGCGCCACCATCAGCAAGGCTCACGCGGTCCTCACGCGGCAGGGGCGTTTCGTCACCCTACACGACTTCCACAGCACGAACGGCACGCTGGTCAATGGCGATGATGTGTCGGTGCGGCCGCTGCTTGACCGCGACATCATCCAGATCTGCAATTTCGAGATGATGTTCCTCGACAGGGACTTCGCTTCGGCCGAAGTCATCGAGGACCCTCCGCCGGAACCCGTCGCGGAACCAGTCGAGACGGAGCGGGCTCCACTGGAAGCAGCCATCGGCCTCGATGCCGGCGGGCACCGGATCGGCGGATCGCGCGGCGCGCGCTGGGTCGGCAATGGCGTGGCCTTCGCCCTCCCCGCCCAAGGCCGCGAGATTGAGGCCCTCATCACCGACGATGCGCTCGCGTCCCATTTCGGTGCCTACGTTCACGCCGCTGATGGCGCGAGCCGTGCGGTCAGCGCCTACGAGGAGAACCACGTGGCGATCAACGTGGCCGCTTGGTCCCGCTATGACGCCACGCACCGGGAGCCGATCGTCGTCAGGTCGTCCGACTTCTGAGTCGCCGCTGTGCGGCAGGGCGAATCAGGCAACGACGGGTTTCAGGACGAGCACATGGCGCGAAGCGACCGCTTGTCTCCTGGCAGGCCGAGCCGTCTCGCGAGACGGGCGAGATTGCCACGGTCCATGCCGAGTGCGCGGCCCGCGGCGGCCCAGTTGTAGTCGTTCTGCGCCAGTGCGGACGTCACAAGTTCACGCTCCAACCTGGCGACGGTATCGCGAAGACCCTCGCCGTCGCGCAATCGCGGCAGGGACGTCGGAGTCGCCGGTGATCCGTCCGTGCTTTCGGGCTCGATCGGTCGCGCGCCCGCCAGATCGAGGTCGCCCGCCGTCAGGCTCAGGATGCGCGGGCGCTGCGAATGACGGCCGAGCGCCTTCAGCACGCTGCGCCCGAGCAGGTGTTCGAGTTCGCGCACGTTGCCCGGCCAGTCGTAGCCGAGCAACGCGGCCTGTGCGCTGGCGTCGAGCCGCAAGCCACCGAGCCCCAGGCGGGAGCGGTTCTCTTCGAGGAAGAAGCCGCTGAGCAGGAGCACGTCGCGACCGCGCTCGCGCAAGGGCGGCACCTGCAGCGGGTAGACGCTCAGCCGGTGGTAGAAGTCCGCGCGCAAGCGCCCTGCCCGCACCTCGTCGGCCAGATTGCGGTTGCTCGCAGCGATGAGCCGCACGTCGACCCGATGCTCGCGGTCCGATCCGAGCCTTTGCAACTGGCCGCTCTGCAGCACGCGCAACAGCTTGGCCTGCACCGGCAGCGTGAGTTCGCCGACCTCGTCGAGGAAGAGCGTTCCGCCATCGGCCAACTCGAACTTGCCCGGGCGTTCGACCACGGCACCGGTGAAGGCACCCTTCACATGGCCGAAGAGTTCGCTTTCCACCAGCGTCTCGGGCAGTGCGGCGCAGTTCAGGCTGATCAGGGGGCGTGCGGCGCGGGACGAGCCCGCATGCAGCGCCTCCGCGACCAGTTCCTTGCCGACGCCGGTCTCGCCCTGGATCAACACCGACAACTCGCTGTCGCTGACCAGTTCGATTTCCTTCTGCAGTTGCCGCATCGCAGGGCTGCGGCCGATGAGTCCGCGCGCGCGCGGCGCCGCCGCCAGCCGGTATCCCTCGGCGCGAAGGCTTTCGTCGCGAACGCGCGTCTTGAGTTGCTCGACGTGGCCCGCGACGCTGACCGTCGCAGCGGCGAGGCTGCCGAAGGACTGCAACACCTTCAGGTCGACGCGGGAGAAGCGTTCCGGCGCCAGGTCGTCGAGTGTCAAAAGGCCCCATGGCTTTTCGTCGACGCGGATGACGCAACCCACGCAGTCGTGCACGGGCAGATGCCCCTTCACGCCTTCGACCAATCCGTCATAGGGGTCCGGCAGGCTGCTGTCGGCCGGAAATCGCAAGGGGCCATCCGCTTCGAGCAGGGCGGCGAAGCGCGGATGCTCTTCGACGCGGAACCGACGGCCCAGCGTGTCGCTGCTCAGGCCGTCCACGGCCAGCGGCAACAGCCAACCGTCATCGAGGCGCAGCAGCGCCGCCGCGTCGCAAGGGAGCAGCACCCGCAACGCCTCCAGCAGGCGGCGATAGCGTTCGGCGCTGGGCAGTTCGCGCGCGATGTCGGCCACCAGCGGGATGATGGCCTGGAGCAAGGGATGCGTTGTCATATTGACTCTGTTCGTGTCGACATGACGGCATCCTATGCGTGTCAACAAGACATCGTTGGCGCCCAAGTCTTTGATTCACGGGGAACACCAGGCTGGAACGGGGATTGCAATGAAGAAGCCATCACCCTCCCACAATCGAAAGACTCCTTCATGCTGTCCGTCTCCCAAAAGGCCATCATCACCGCCACCGTGCCCCTGCTCGAAACAGGTGGTGAAGCCCTCACGACGCACTTCTACGCCATCATGCTGGGCGAGCACCCCGAAGCCCGCCCGCTCTTCAATCAGGCCAACCAGGCGAGCGGCGATCAGCCCCGCGCGCTCGCGAACGGCGTGCTCATGTACGCGCGCAACATCGACCGGCTCGAAGCGCTGGGCGACCTGGCGACCCAGATCGTCAACAAGCACGTCGCCCTGCAGGTGCAGCCGGAGCACTACCCGATCGTCGGCGCCTGCCTGCTGCGCGCGATCCGCGAAGTGCTCGGCCCGCAGATCGCAACGGACGAGGTCATCGAGGCCTGGGCCGCCGCGTACGGACAGCTTGCCGACATCTTGATCGGCGCCGAGAAGCAAGCCTACGACGCGAAGGCCGCAGCGCCCGGCGGCTGGCGCGGCGGGCGGGACTTCAAGGTCGTGCGCAAGGAAGTCGAAAGCGACGAGATCACTTCCTTCTATTTCGCGCCGGTCGACGGCCAGCCCGTGCTCGACTTCGAGCCCGGCCAGTACATCAGCCTGCGCCTGGTCTTCGATGGCCAGGACATCCGCCGCAACTATTCGCTCTCGGCCGCACCGAACGGCCGGACCTACCGTATCAGCGTGAAGCGGGAGCAAGGCGGACTCGCTTCCAATCACCTGCACGACCAGGTGCAAGTGGGCAGCACGATCGAACTGTTCCCGCCCTCGGGCGCATTCACGCTCGCAGAGAGCGACCGGCCGCTGGTGCTGATCAGCGGTGGCGTGGGCATTACGCCGACGCTGGCGATGCTCGAAGCCGCGCTGAAGACCTCGCGCGTGGTGCACTTCATCCATTGCGCGCGTGCACGCAGCGTCCACGCGTTCCGCCATGCCATCGACGCGCTGGCACAGAAGCATCCCCAGCTCGAACGCTTCTACTGCTACGACGAGGCGCCCGAAGCACCGGGTGACGCCGACGCGCCGCACGCGGTCGGCCGGCTCGACGCGCAGAAGCTCGCCCAATGGCTGCCGGCCAAGACGCGCGACGTCGATGCCTACTTCCTCGGCCCGAAGCCGTTCATGCGGCAGGTGAAGACGGCGCTGCGGACGCTCGGCGTGCCGGACCAGCAAGTGCGCTACGAGTTCTTCGGGCCGGCGGCTGCGCTAGAGTGAGCGCGGCGGCGCTCAGTCGGCGCTGCGGAAGAATGTGTTCAACTCGTCACCCCGCGCCGCTTCGGCGAACCCGAAGCGGCCGTTCTCCGCGATCTCGCGCGCGGCCCGCATGAAGCCACCCCACGCTGAACGAGCAAGCGCACCGCCCACGCTGATGCGCCGGACACCCATCGCCGCGACATCCTGCAGCGTGAATTCGCTGGCCGAGCCGATCAGCAGATTGACCGGCTTCGGCGCCACGGCGGCCACCACCGCTGTGATCTGCTCCCGCGTGCGAATGCCCGGCGCATAGAGGCAGTCCGCCCCGGCTCCGGCGTAGGCCTTGAGCCGGGCGATGGTGTCGTCGAGGTCCGTGCGACCGTACAGGAAATTCTCGGCGCGCCCGACCAGCAGCGTGTCGCCGCCGGCTTCGTCGATCGCCGCACGGGCAGCACGTAGCCTCGCGACCGCATCGCCGATGCTGCGCACCGGGTCGTCGGCGTTGCCCGTCGCATCCTCGATCGAGAGGCCCGCCACGCCCGTTTCGATCGCCATTCGAACGCTGAGCGCGACGCCTTCCGGGTTCTCCGCATAGCCGCTTTCGAAGTCTGCATTCACCGGCAGATCGGTAGCCTCCACGAGGGTGCGCAAGTGGGCCAGCACGGTCTCCCGTGAAGCCCCGCCGTCTGGAAGGCCCTGCGACCAGGCATAGCCGGAACTGGTGGATGCGAGGGCTTTGAATCCCATGCCCTGCAGCATCCGGGCACTGCCGACGTCCCAAGGATTCGGCAACACGAAGCAGCCTTGGATGTGAAGCGCGCTGAATGCGGTGCGTTTCTCTTGAACGGTGCGAGTCATGGGATGTCTCCTGCGGTGTGTTGGTCCCTGAAATGGCCTGCGAGAGAGGCCTATGTGAATCACTTTACGGCTTCGAGGATGTCTCCGGCAGGGATGCAACTCCGATGCTGTATTTGTTGCGATCGACTTCCGGAGTGTCGCCAGTGAAACGTAGTGTGTCGACTTCGTGCGCCGGATACAGAGTCGTACGTCACAGGCGCCCACGAGGCACGTCGCGGCGGAAGATCCGTCCGTTCGACAACCCAGAAGGAAATCGCCATGAACATCCGAGCCAGTGCACTCCTCTTCGGCGTGGCTCTTGCGACCTCGCTTGCAGCCTTGACCTTCGCCGCGCCACCGAACGGCGGCGACACACCCACGGCCGAGCGGCGGACCGCCCCCGAGTTCCAGGGCATCGACACGTGGCTCAACTCACAGCCGCTGAAGCTGGACGAGCTGCGCGGCAAGGTCGTGCTCGTCGACTTCTGGACCTACACGTGCATCAATTGCCTGAACCATCTGCCCTATGTGAAGGATTGGCACGCGAAGTACAAAGACCAGGGCCTGGTCGTGGTGGGCGTGCACACGCCCGAGTTCGCGTACGAGAAGTCGACGAAGAATGTGCAGGAGGCCATCAAGCGCTTGCAGATCCAGCACGCCGTGGCGCAGGACAACAGCTATGCGACCTGGAAGGCGTTCAGGAACCAGTACTGGCCTGCGGTCTACCTCATCGACAAGCAAGGGCGCATCGTGTACTCGCACTTCGGCGAGGGCGCCTACGGCGAGACCGAGAAAAAGATCCAGTCACTCCTGGCGCAGCCTCAGTCGCGAGCCTCGACGGCCGACGCGAAGACGTAGCCCTCGCTTCGCACGGTCTTGATGTACCGCGGCTCGCGCGCATCGTCGCGCAGGCGCTGGCGCAGCCTGCTGACGAGCAGGTCGATCGAGCGCTCGAAGAGTTCGGCCTCCCGGCCCTGCGTCAGGCTCAACAGTTGATCGCGGCTCAGCACCTTCTGCGGATGGTCCAGAAAGATGCGCAGGAGCCGGTACTCCGCGCCGCTCAGCGCGACCATCGTGCCGCTGTCGTCGATCAGGTGTCGCGCAACGGTATCGACCTGCCAGTTGCCGAAGGCCAGCGTCCGGGCCGTCTCGGTCGAGTGCATGTTGGGCGGCAGCATGCGCGTGCGGCGCATCACCGCGCGAATCCGGGCGAGCAGTTCACGGGCGGAGAAAGGCTTGGCGAGGTAGTCGTCGGCGCCCATCTCCAGGCCGAGGATGCGGTCGGCTTCTTCGCTGCGCGCCGTCAGCATCAGGATGGGGATGGACTTGTGCCTGCCCGAGCGCAGGTCGCGGCACAGAGTCAGCCCGTCTTCGCCGGGCAGCATGAGGTCGAGGATGATCAGGTCGAAGGGACCTGACTCTTCGAGCGCCGCACGCATGTGGCGCCCCGTGGGCACCGAGGCCACGCGCAGGCCGTTCTTGACCAGGTAGGTGGTGAGCAGTTCGCGGATCTCGCGGTCGTCATCGACGATGAGGACATGGTCTGCAGGTCTGGGTTGCATGGCGATCGTGGTTCCGACGCAGGGCGTTGCCTTGCAATGTAGCCGGCCTTCAAGGGGATTGCGTCGCTTCATCTGCATCCAGCAGAATGGGCGGCTCTTCGCAGGAGACCCCCATGCTGGCTGGACTGGACGAGGCCGTACTGTTCATCATCGTTGTGGTGGCCTTCTTTGCTGCGCTGGAGATCGCCTTTCAGCTCGGTCGTCGCCATGTGCATCGGAGCGACGACACCTCCAGATCGCACATCGGCGCACTGCAAGCCGCATTGCTTGGACTTCTGGCATTGCTGCTCGGCTTCAATTTCGCGATGGCGGCCTCGCGTTTCGACGCCCGCAAGACGCTGATCCAGGAAGAGGTCAATGCAATCCGCACGAGCTATCTGCGAGCCCAGTTGCTGCCGCCATCGCAGCGGGAGCAGGTGTCGGACCTGCTGAAGAGCTATGTCGCAGCGCGCGTCGACTTCATGCAGGCCGGCGTCGACCGTACGCAGCTCGAAAGGACCAGCGCCGCCACGACGGACATCGAGTCTCGACTCTGGGCGTTGGCGGGCGCATCTGCGACGCTCAGCCAGGCCTCGCCGGAGCGAGTGCTGGTCATCCAGTCATTGAACGAGATGTTCAACACCAACGAGAAGCGCCGCGCCGCGCTGGACAACCATGTGCCACAGATCGTGATCAGCCTGCTGATCGCCGTCGCACTGGGCGCACTGAGCTTCATCGCCTATGGCTACGGTCTGACGGGCCGGCGACGCCACGTGTCGACAGCGCTCTTCGCACTGCTGATCGCGATGGTGTTCACGATCATCATCGACATGGACCAGCCGCGCAGTGGCCTCATCCGCGTCGGCGAGGAGAACATGGTTCGGCTCAAGGAGAGCATGGACCTGAACCTCGCGCGATAGCGCGATCGCCCTCGGTACGTATGGTCGTGTAGGTTGCCGTCCCCGGCAGACACACTGGAATACACACGAAGCGGCTGGAGGGTGGTTCGGGGCCTATAAACCCAACCATGCCTACTTCTGCAAGCCTCCATGCGCGCCCTCCGCCCCCCGCCGCAGACTGGCGTCGGCTGGTCCCGCGCTCCCTCTTTGCACGCGTGACGCTGATCATCGTGGTGGGTCTGGCGATTGCACAGTTGCTGACCTTCGCATCGATCCGCTACGAGCGCGGCGTGGCACTTCGCGAACTGATGATGAGCGGCATCGAGCGTGATATCGCGAGTTCGATCGCGATCCTGGACCGCCTGCCTGCCGAGGAACGCGCCGGTTGGCTCGAACGCCTCGAGCGGCGCAACTACCGGTTCATGCTGGGCGGCAGCGTGGAGGGCCCCCAGCCTGGGTCACCCGTCGCACGGGAATTTGGCGAGGCCATTGTCAACGCATTGCGTCCGTTCGAGGTCGTGAAGGTGGCACAGGCAGCCGATCCGCACGAGGGGCTGCAGATTCAGGTGCGCCTGGCGGACGGCAGCACGGTGATCGTCCATGCGCGACGGGTGGGCATCCCTGTCTCCGCCTGGGTCATGTGGGTGCTCTGGATCCAGTTGGCGGTGCTGGCCGTCTGTGCGTGGTTCGCGGTGCGCCTGGTCACACGGCCTCTCGCCCGGCTCGCCGCGGCGGCAGATGAGCTCGGACCCGACCTGAAGGCGCACGAGTTGGTCGAGGAAGGGCCGACCGAAGTCGTGCATGCGGCTCGCGCGTTCAATGCCATGCAGCGAAGGATCGCGGGCTACATGGCCGAGCGCGTGGAAATCCTCGCGGCCATTTCACACGACCTGCAGACACCCATCACCCGGATGCGCCTGCGCACCGACCTGATGGACAACGGGAAGGACCAGGTCAAGTTCAGGCAGGACCTCGATGCCATGAACGCTCTGGTGCGGGAAGGCGTGACCTACGCGCGCACCCTCCATGGCGCGACGGAGCCGCCCTGCCGCATCGATGCCGACGCGCTGCTCGAAAGCATGGTCGCCGACTACGAAGACTCCGGCCAGCCTGTGATGCTGGAGGGACGGATCGACGTGCCGGTCGTGACGCGCCCCAATGCCCTTCGGCGGATTCTCGTAAACCTCATCGACAACGCGTTGAAGTTCGGCAGCGATGTGCGCGTCCGTGTGCGCGTCGAAGCGGACCGCTGGGTGGTTGCCGTCGTCGACAACGGGCCGGGCATTCCGCCCGATCAGCACGACGCCGTGCTCAAGCCCTTCCATCGCGTGGAAGGCTCACGCAACCGCAGCACCGGCGGCACGGGCCTGGGGCTTGCCATCGCGCAGCAACTCGCGGTGGCAATGGGCGCGGAGCTGAAGCTGTGCAACCGCGCCGAAGGCGGGCTAGAGGCCCGGCTCACCATGGCCACCGTTCAACCCGTCGCGACCTGATCGCCGCGGACCACCATCACCCCGACATCATGCTCATCCTCATCATTGCCTACGTGGGCGGCGTGCTCACCGTCCTGAGTCCCTGCATCCTGCCGGTGCTGCCCTTCGTGTTCGCGCGTGCCGATCGCCCGTTCAGCTCGCACGGTCTGCCGATGCTGCTGGGCATGGCGGTGGCCTTTGCCGCCATTGCCACGCTGGCTGCGGTCGGTGGAGGTTGGGTGGTTGCGCTCAACGAGTACGGGCGCCATGCCGCGATGGCGTTGTTGGCGGTGTTCGGCATCACGCTACTTTTCCCAAGAGTCGCCGACCGCCTGACCAGACCGCTGGTCGCTTTGGGCACTCGATTGTCGGAGCCACAGCCGAATGGGACGACAGCGCCCGCTTCCATCGGCACGCCCCTGCTGCTGGGAATGGCCACAGGCCTGCTCTGGGCACCTTGCGCGGGGCCGATCCTCGGCTTGATCCTCACGGGGGCAGCCCTCAATGGCGCGAGCGTGGGCACGTCGCTGTTGCTGCTCGCCTATGCCGCAGGCGCTTGCACGTCACTGGCCGCCGCGCTGTTGCTGGGTGGACGAGCGTTTGCGGCGATGAAGCGTTCGCTCCACACGGGCGAATGGGTTCGGCGCACGGCGGGGGCGTTGGTGCTGGTAGGCGTCGGTGCGATTGCGCTGGGCCTGGACACCGGCTTGCTCAGCCGCCTTTCGATCAGGACCACGTCGACGCTGGAACAGGCACTCGTGGATCGCATCGGACTTCCGACGCTGAAGCCCCCACAGGCCGACACCCCCTCCACACTCGAAGACACAGAGTTGACGCTGACGGCAGCGGCCCGCAAGCCCGCGCCCTCGCGAACGCTGCGGACCGAGGGCCTTCTTCCTTCGTTCTCAGGTGCGACCGAATGGATCAACTCGGCACCGCTGACCCCCGAAGGTCTGCGCGGCAAGGTGGTGCTGGTCGACTTCTGGACCTACTCGTGCATCAATTGCCTCCGGACCCTGCCCTACCTCCGCGCTTGGGCCGACAAGTACAGGGACGTGGGGCTGGTGGTGGTCGGCGTGCATGCGCCGGAATTCGCATTCGAGAAGCGTTCGTCCAACGTTCACCGGGCAGTCGAGGATCTCGGCATCGGCTTTCCTGTCGCGGTCGACAGCGACTTTGCCATCTGGCGCGCTTTCGACAACCAGTACTGGCCCGCGTTCTATTTCGTCGATGCGCAGGGTCACATCCGCCATCACCAATTCGGAGAAAACCAGTACGAAGAATCAGAGCGGGTCATTCAGCAACTGCTGGCGGAGGCGGGGCGAACCAACGTTCCATCGGGGCTGGTTTCGCCGACGGCCTCGGGCGTTCAGGCCGCACCGGACGTCTCGCCTTCGCTCTCGCAAGAGACCTACCTCGGCTACGAACGGTCGCGCAACTTCGCCTCCCCGGGCGGCATTGCAAGCGACCGCGCCAACGTCTACCGACGTCCCGCTTCGTTGCGTTCGGACCAGTGGGCGCTCGCCGGCGACTGGACTGTGGAGCGCGAACGCGCGATATCGAACCGAACCAACGGGCGCATCGCCTATCGCTTTCATGCGCGGGACTTGCATCTGGTGCTCGGCCCATCGGCCGATGGGAAACCCGTGCGCTTCAGGGTGCTCCTGGATGGCAAGCCGCCGCTATCGGACCACGGCTCCGACGTCGACGCCCAAGGCAACGGAATGATCGATGTACAGCGGCTTTATCAGTTGCTTCGCCAGACAAAGAGTACAAAGGAACACCTTTTCGAAATCGAATTTCTCGATGAGGGGGCACAGGCCTACGTATTTACCTTCGGCTAGGCAACCGCCCGTATCCTCAGGTTTTCGTGTTGAACACAGCCGCCTATGCACCAGGAAAGAAATGCCAACGGTGAACTGAGCTTCCATTTGCTCAAATGCCTGGTGGCGCTTGTCTGTCACTCGCACATCTCGCGCGCTGCGGAGGCGATCTCCATCAGCCAGCCCGCAATGAGCCGCGCGATCGGCCAGTTGCGTACTGTCACGGGTGACCCGATCCTCGTGAAGGGCGGCAGCGGCCTGATCCCCACTGCCAAGGCGCTCCAATTGCGCGACTTCGCCGAGCGGATCCTGGAGGAGATGGATGAACTGCTCGGCAACGCGGTGGCTTTCGACCCGAGAGTCACTCGCTACCTGTTCCGCATGGTCGCCACCGACTATCTGGAGTGCCTCTTCGTCGACCACCTGGTGCAGCATCTCGGCACGGAGTATCCGGGCATTTCGATATCGGTACGACACCCGGTGCATCCTTCGCAGTTCAACAAGGTGCTCGAGGCGGGCGATGTCGACTTCTGCGTCGGCATCCTGCCGCCCAGCCTGCGCGAACTCCGCCACCGGCTGCTGTTTCGCGATCGCATCGTGTGCATAGCGCGCGCCGGCCACTGGGCCATGGGCAAGACGCTCACGCCGGCGGAGTTCGCGGGCCTCGAACACGTGGTGATCATGCCGAACACCGTGAACTGCTTCGGCGAATCCGTCGATCAGGCTCTGGCCGCGCAGGGGCTGCAGCGCCAGCGCCGCTACGTCACTCCGAACTACCTCACTGCACCTCACCTGCTGGAGAAATCGGACATGGTGGCGCTCCTGCCCCTGTCGCTGGCGTCGCGTTTTCGCGATCGCTTCGGGCTTGCCGAACTGGCATTGCCAGTGGTCGTGCCGGCGTTCGATGTCTACATCTCCTGGCACGACCGAACACACCGCCACGCGGCCCACATCTGGTTTCGCGACCAGGTCATGCAAAGCCTCGAACTCAAGGTGAAAGACGGACATTCGCTACGCGCATAACCTTCATCCATGCGCGGCATGGACTTCCTGCAGCAGACTCCCAATACTTAGGCGTCGCCGTCGAATCGGCAATCAAAGAGCAAGCAGGCATGCGGTTTTCGGAGTCTCCGGTCAAAGTTTCGCGACACGTCGCACTGCGGTTTCACTGGGAAAGCACTTTCCCGATTGGCATCACCCGGCTCCGACGACCGGAGCAGCAACGTGCATGCCATTGAGGCGCTCCGCGCCTCGAACCCCATCCTCGTATTTCCGGCGTTGAAGAAGTGGCCCGCAGCCACGTCCGACGGCGCACGTATTGATGAAAGTCCAAGTTATGTCTTGCATGATCCAATCCGTTGATGACCTCGCCCAGTTGCCCGACGACGAACTGCTCCCCTGTCTCGGGGCCCTCCGGAGCGCCATTCATGAAGCCAAGCGCCAGCACGCGGCAGCACTGCGCGAACGCCTGATCCCCGAGGACTCGACCTTCGAATTCCAGTCCTTCAACTGGCGCCCCAGAGGCGCGCAGCGATTCAACATGCCGATCCAGTTGAGCCCCGAAACGCCGATCGACGAGATCTCCGTGCGCGCGAGTGCGCGGGATGCGCTCAAGGAACTCAGCATCTTCTGCATCGAGGATCTCTCCGCGATCAGCGAGCAGGAGTTGCTGAAAGAAGTCGCCATTGGACCGAAGACGCTGGGCCGCCTGCGCGAAGTGCTGTCGCGTGTCGGGCTCGACTTCCTGCCCAATCCCGAAGTGCCGCAAACATGACGAACGCCAATGCCATCAAGGGAAGGACGCCGCGTGAGTGACGAGAGAGAAAACATGGACTGAAAATCGCTGTATGCCTATCCGTCGCGACTGCTGAAGTTGCGTCCCCCTCTGGCCGAGCGTCCAGGAAAGTGGCATTCTCCGGCCGGGGAGGTGCTGAATACCTCCTTGGAGGTTTCATGGCTGCACGTTCGATCGCCTCGCTATCGCTGAGCTTCGGGTTGGTTTCCATCCCGGTCAAGCTGTACTCCGCGACCGAAAGCTCCGGAGCGGTCAGATTCAATCTCCTGGCCAAGGACGGCTCGCGCGTGAAGCAGCAATACGTCTCGGAGAAGGATCAGTCGGTCGTGGTGCCCCGCTCCGAAATGGTCAAGGGCTATGAATTCGAGAAGGACCGCTACGTCCTCTTCACCCCCGACGAATTGAAGGCCGTCGAGGAAAGCACGACCCATACGATCGACATCGTCGCCTTCATTCCGGAAAAGGCCGTCGACCCGATCTATTACGACAAGGCGTACTTCATAGCGCCCGACAAGCGCGGCGCCAAGCCCTACACCCTGCTGCGCGCGGCCATGCGCAAGAGCGGCCGGTGCGCGCTCGCGAAATGGGCCTGGAAAGGCAAGCAATACGTCGTGCAGGTCCGAGCCGCCGAGGACGGCCTGGTGCTGCAGCAGCTTCTCTACGCCGACGAGGTCCGTTCGCTCAAGGATCTGGAGATCGAGGAGATCAAGCCATCGGACGCGGAAGTGCAACTCGCGCTGCAGCTCATCGACCAGATATCCCAGGACAGCTACGACCCCGCGCAGTTCGTCGACGAGGAGAAGAAGCGGATTCTCGAGGCCATCGACGCGAAGATCGCGGGCAAGCAGGTGGTTGCGGTGGAAGAGCGTGAAACAGCGCCGGGCAGCGGCCAGATCATCGACCTCACCGAAATGCTGCGCGCCAGCCTGGTTCGCGCAGGTGCCGGCGGTACGAAACGCCCGGCGACGCCGCGTACGCCTGCCGCTGAAGTCGTGACACCGCTCGCTTCGAAGGAACGCAAGGGCGTGAAGCGCGCCCCTGCCAAGACGACGACCGCAGCCCCGGCCGCCGCGCGCTTGAGGAAGTGACCGACGTCAAGGTGCAGGCGCCCCACACCCTGCGCAGCCTCCAGGAAATGCTCGGCCTCTCCCGGAGTGCGATCTCGGGGTTGATCGCGAACGGCTTCGTCCATCCTGCGCGAGGACCGCGCAACGAGTACCGGTTTTCCTTTCGCGATGTCGTTCTGCTGCGTACCGCTCACGAACTCCAGGCCGCCGACATCCCGACGCGCAAGATCCTGCGCGCGCTGCAGCGGCTGAAAGCCACGTTGCCCGCGGAATTGCCCTTGACCGGCTTGCGGATCACGGCCGTGGGCAGCACGATCGCCGTGCGCGAACGCGACAGCCAGTGGGAGGCAGAGTCGGGCCAGTTGCTCATGGACTTCGAGGTTGCGGCCGCACGAGGCTCGGTGGCGTTCGTGGAGCATCTGCAGAGCGAAGACGCAAACCCGCCGCAATCGGTTCAAGCATCCGCGGACGCATGGTTCACGCAGGCTGAAGAACTCGAAACGCGGGATATGCAGGCCGCTGAAGCGGCCTACCGGAAGGCCGTAGCCATTGCGCCGGATTTTTCAGATGCCTACCTGAATCTGGGCGCGATCCTCTGCGAGACGGGGCGCCACGAAGAAGCCGCAGCCCTCTATGACGCTGCGTTGGGCCTGCGACCGAGTGTGGCGCTGCTGCATTTCAATCGTGCGGTGGCACTGGAAGACCTGGGACGCCTGCATGATGCGCTCGAGAGTTACGAGCGATGCCTCGAGATCGATTCGACCGTCGGTGATGCGCATTTCAACGCCGCCCGATTGCATGACCACCTGGGTCATCGGCGCGAGGCCATTCGACACTTCAGCGCCTACCGCCGGCTTCAGAAATAGGGCACCGGCCCGGTTTTCGCGGGCCGCCAGCAGCTATTTGACCAACGCCAGCACTTCATCGAAACGGGGATGCTCCGCCGTGCGAAGCCACTCGAAGCCTACCATCTCGGTGGTCACCAGTTCCGCGCCGGCACCCGCCAGCCGATCGAAGGCCGCGTCCCGGTTGCGCTCGGTGCGCGAGCTGCAGGCATCCGTGACGACCCAGACTTCGAACTCGTCCTCGAGCAGATCGAGCGCCGTCTGCATCAGGCACACGTGCGCCTCGCAGCCGGCCATGACGATCATGTTGCGCTCTTCGGCCGCTGCCGGCTTCTGGAGGTGCTTGGGGAGACTGCGGGCATTGCCCTGAGGCGCCTTGGCCGGCACGCGCAGCCATTCGCCAAGGCCTTCTTCCGCGGCGCTGAAATGCATCTTGGCGAGCGTGCGCTGGCACAGGACACGGATGTCGGGAAGGTTCTCGCCCAGCTTCGACGGGTTTTCCTCGGTGCCCCAGACCGGTACCTGCATCAGCTTGGCGATCTTGCCGAGGCGCACCGCATTCTTCGTCACGGCGTCCGCCTCGAAGATCGATGGCATCAGGCGCGCCTGATAGTCGACCAGAACCAACTGGGATTGCGATGCATCGAGCAGCATGGGAAAACGTCTTTCGCGAGTAACTGGAGAGAGGAGAGGCCAGACCGTACCACCGAAAGCTTCATTTCATTCAGGCAAGAGACGAAGGAGCTTGCCGTTGGATTCGTCCGTCAGCACGTAAAGCAAGCCGTCCGGCCCCTGCTTTACGTCGCGGATGCGCGCTCGGCCGTCTTCCAGCAGCTTGTGCTCGGCCACGACCTTGCCACCCTTCAGCTCAATTCGGTCGAGATAGCCGAACTTGAGCGATCCCACAAAGAGATTCCCCTTCCAGCCCGCGCCGTAGCGATCGCTGGTCAGGAAGGCCATCCCCGACGGCGCGATGGAAGGCACCCAGTAGTGCAGCGGCTGCTCCATTCCTTCCTTCTGCGTGATCCCGTCGCCGATCCTGCCGCCGCCGTAGTTCTCACCGAAGGTGATCACCGGCCATCCATGATTGCGGCCGGCCTGCGGAATGTTGATTTCGTCACCGCCCTGCGGGCCATGCTCGTGCATCCAGAGCTTTCCATCCGGCGCCAGCGTGGCGCCCTGCCCGTTGCGGTGCCCGTAGCTCCAGATTTCGGGCAGTGCACCCGCCTTCCCGACGAAGGGGTTGTCCTTCGGAACCGAGCCGTCCTTGCCTAGGCGCACGATCTTGCCCAGATGGTTGTCGAGCTTCTGGGCGTCTTCCTTGCGGCTGAAGCGGTCGCCCAGCGTGAGGAACAGCGAACCGTCCTTGGCCTCGACTATGCGGCAGCCGAAATGATTGCGGCTCGCGACCTTGGGCTGCTGGCTGAATATCACCTTCAGGCCTTCGATGCGGCTTCCATCGGCCGACAACTGGGCTCGTGCCAGCGCCGTGCTATTGCCCATTCCGGCCGCATCGGGCTCCGAGTAGCAGAAATAGAACGTGCGGTTGGCCTCGAACGCGCTATCGGCGATCACGTCCAGCAGACCGCCCTGCCCGCCCGCAGCGATGGCGGGCAGTCCGGCGACCGGCGCGCCCACTTTGCCATCGACCCCGACGACGCGAATGCGACCGGCTTTTTCGGTCACTAGGAAGCGTCCGCCCGGAAGAAAGCCTACGCCCCAGGGGTTCTCAAGTCCTGAAGCAACGACCTCGGTCCGGGGCGCCGCAGTCGCCATCCCAGCACTCGCCGCAGCCAGGCAAAGCAGGCGTGATGTCCATCGACGAACAGTTACAAATTGTGAGGGCATTCGGCTCCTTCGATGCGTCTGGACTTGCAATCGTTTGGTCATTCCGGCGAAATTCCAAGCCTTTCGCATTACACGAGCGAAAGAACTTATTGCCAATAATCGAAACCTTTACATTTTTGATTGTGAGAAGGTGAAAAAATCTCATCTCTGACAAGCAGTTACGTGCAAAATCCCGAACTCACATGAAATTGACACTCCATGGTGTCGTCCATATCCTACGCGCCATGCGATTTTTAATGCTCACCGCCGCCCTCCTGCTTGCGACCGCCGCTCACGCCGCGCCGCAACTTGATCGGGCGGACGACAACAACGAGATGATGGTCGTCGACAAGAGTCTGATGGGCCAGCTGCATCAGGTTCGGCAGACCATGGTGGACCGCACTTCCGACCTCGTCGTCACGGCGATTGGCTTCCTCGGCGTTCCCTACCGCCGCGGCGGCAACACCGTCGAGACGGGCTTCGACTGCAGCGGTTTCGTCCGCGCAATGTACAACCAGACCGTCGGCCACCTGCTCCCCCGCCGCGCCGAAGAACAGGCCGCCGCTACCCAGAAGATCGACCGCCACGACTTGAAGCCCGGCGACCTGGTGTTCTTCAACACCATGCGCCGCGCATTCAGCCATGTCGGCATCTATGTCGGCGAAGGCAAGTTCATCCATTCCCCCAAGCCTGGCGCCCAGGTGCGCGTGGAAGACATGAGCGGCAGCTACTGGCAGCGTCGCTTCAGCGGGGCGCGCCGCGTGGTCTCGTCCCAGGACGACCTTCTCAAGACCTCGGGCGACTGATCCGGCGGCGCCCCAACGAAAAATCCCGCCGCCGGCGGGATTTTTTTCGTCATTTGCCTTAGCGTTTTTTGACTGGCGGCAAGTCCGTGCAACTGCCGTGCGCCGCTTCCGCCGCCAGGCCGATGCTCTCACCCAAGGTCGGGTGCGGATGAATGGTCTTGCCGATATCGATGGCGTCGGCCCCCATCTCGATGGCGAGCGCGATCTCGCCGATCATGTCGCCAGCGTGCGTCCCGACAATGCCGCCACCGACGATGCGATGCGTTTCCTCGTCGAACAGGAGCTTGGTGAAGCCCTCGTCGCGACCGTTCGCGATGGCGCGGCCCGAAGCCGTCCACGGGAACAGACCCTTGTGGATCTTCACGCCCTCGGCCTTGGCCTGGTCCTCGGTGAGGCCGACCCACGCCACTTCCGGATCGGTGTAGGCGACGCTCGGAATCACGCGGGCATTGAAGGCTGCGCTTGCGAGTTCCTTGTCGCCCTTCTGTTCGCCGGCAATCACCTCTGCCGCTACATGCGCTTCGTGCACCGCCTTGTGCTCCAGCATCGGCTGACCGACGATGTCGCCGACCGCAAAGATGTGCGGCACATTGGTGCGCATCTGGATGTCGACGGGAATGAAGCCGCGATCGCTCACGTTCACCCCTGCCTTCTCGGCGCCGATCTTCTTGCCATTGGGACTGCGGCCGACGGCCTGCAGCACCAGATCGTAGACCTGCGGTTCCTTCGGAGCCTGCTCGCCTTCGAAGGTCACGCGGATGCCTTCCTTCGTGGCTTCGGCGCCGACGGTCTTGGTCTTCAGCATGATGTTGTCGAAGCGCGGTGCGTTGAGCTTCTGCCAGACCTTGACGAGGTCGCGGTCCGCGCCCTGCATCAGCCCGTCGAGCATCTCGACGACGTCGAGCCTCGCGCCCAGCGTGGAATACACCGAGCCCATTTCGAGCCCGATGATGCCGCCGCCGAGGATCAGCATGCGCTTTGGGTCGACGCCGAGTTCAAGTGCTCCGGTGGAATCGACGACGCGGGGATCCTTCGGCATGAAGGGCAACTGCACCGCCTGCGAGCCCGCCGCGATCACGCAATGGCGGAACTTGACGGTCTGCGCCTTGCCGGTCACGTCCTTGCCGTCGCCCGTGGTCTCCTGCACCTTGACGTGGTACGGATCGACGAACTCGCCGACACCGCGCACCGTCGTCACCTTGCGCATCTTCGCCATGGCGGCCAGGCCGCCGGTCAGCTTGCCGACCACCTTGTTCTTGCGGCCGAGCAGTTTGGCGCGATCCACGGTGGGTTCGCCGTAGCTCACCCCCAAGTCGGCGAAGTGCTTGACCTCGTCGATCACCGCCGCGACATGCAACAGCGCCTTGGAGGGAATGCACCCGACGTTGAGGCAGACGCCGCCCAACGTCGCGTAACGCTCGACCAGCACGACCTTGAGGCCGAGGTCGGCCGCGCGGAAGGCCGCGGAATAGCCACCAGGGCCGGCGCCCAGCACCAGCAGATCGCATTCGACGTCCACCGAGCCCGCGTAGGTCGATGCCACCGCAGACGCCGGTGCCGGTGCAGTCGGTGCCGACGCCTCCTTCGGCGCCGGTGCGGCGGATGGGGAGGCGGCCGGCGCGGGTGCCGGCGCAGCAGCGGCGCCTTCGGCTGCATCCAGCGTCAACACCACAGACCCCTCGCTGACCTTGTCGCCGACCTTCACGGCCACCGACTTGACCACGCCCGCGTGCGATGAGGGGATCTCCATCGAGGCCTTGTCCGACTCCACCGTGATCAGCGACTGCTCCGCCTTCACGGTGTCGCCGGGCTTTACGAGAACCTCGATCACCGCAACTTCATCGAAATCGCCGATGTCCGGCACTTTGACTTGTACTTCGCTCATTTGGACACCTTCAGTTTGAGTGTGAGAACGTCGACCGGTCCGGCCGAGTTTCGATCGAATTCGCAGGCCGCGACCACGCCGGCCTCGGCCACGTCGCGCGCCGAGCGCGCCTTGTCATAGGCTGCATGCATCGCGCCGAGTGCAAAGCTGCGGCCGGAGCCGATGCTCCAGAACTGCTTGAACTCGAAGACTTCGCGATAGCTGTAGATGCCATAGATGCCACTCGCGTTGGCGAGCAACATCGTGAACTGGCTCGACTCGTAGGGCTCATGCTCGTCCTCCTTGGTCTGCAGGAAGAACGAGTCCTTGAGCACCGGATGCAGCAGCGTGAAGGTGCGGAAGATCTCGTCCTTGCTGCCGAAGCGAAGCGCCTCGGCCGGCTGCGCCGCCAGCGCATGCTGCAGCACCAGGAAGTGGGCCGCCGCGCCGGCCACGGCAAAGATGCTCTGGCCCGCGGCGTCGTTGACCATGAACAGCTTCTGGTTTTTCTCGGCACGATGCGACAGCCGCGTGTCGCCGAAGGTCACCAAGGAATCGGCTGCCATCACGACTTGGCCGCCTTTTCGGACGGCCACGACGGTTGTCATAGAAGAACGCGGCGGAAGTCGGCGAGGACCTGACCCAGGTAGGCATTGAACCGGGCCGCAGACGCGCCGTCGATCACGCGATGGTCGTATGACAGCGACAGCGGCAGCATCAGGCGCGGCTGGAAGGCCTTGCCATCCCATACCGGCTTCGTCGCGCCCTTGGAGAGACCGAGGATCGCCACCTCGGGCGCGTTGATGATCGGCGTGAAGTGCGTGCCGCCGATGCCACCGAGCGAGCTGATCGAGATGCAGCCGCCTTGCATGTCGGCCGAGCCGAGCTTGCCGTCGCGCGCCTTCTTGGCGAGCTCCCCCATTTCCTGGCTGATCTGCAGCACGCCCTTCTTGTCGGCGTCCTTGAGCACCGGCACCACCAGCCCGTTCGGCGTGTCCGCCGCGAAGCCGATGTTGTAGTACTGCTTGTAGACGAGCTGGTCGCCGTCCATGCTGGTGTTGAAATCGGGGAACTTCTTCAGCGCCGAGACCATGGCCTTGATCACGAAGGCCAGCATCGTGACCTTGATGCCCGACTTCTCGTTCTCCTTGTTGGTGGACACGCGGAAGGCTTCGAGCTCGGTGATATCTGCTTCGTCGTTGTTCGTGACGTGCGGGATCATCACCCAGTTGCGGTGCAGGTTGGCGCCGCTGATCTTCTTGATACGCGACAGGTCCTTGCGCTCGACCGTGCCGAACTTGGTGAAGTCGACCTTGGGCCACGGCAGCAGGCCCAGCGCTTCGCCGCTGCCTCCGCCTGCGGGTGCCTTGGCGCCCGAAGCCTTGGTGCTCGCCGCGCCGCTCATCACGGCCTTGGTGAAGTTCTGGATGTCTTCCTGGGTGATGCGGCCCTTGGGGCCGCTGCCCTTCACCTCTTCGAGCGGCACGCCGAGATCGCGGGCGAACTTGCGCACCGAGGGCGATGCATGCGGCAGCTTTCCGGACGGCGCGACAGTCGGATCGTGCGCAGGCACAGCAGCAGAGGGTACGGACTCTGGGGCCGGCGCAGAGGCGCTGGCCGATGTGGGGGCCGCGGCGGCCTGTGCCGTTGCCGAAGCGGCGGCGGGTGCCGCAGCAGCACCGCCGGATCCCTCGATGATCGCGATCAAGTCTCCGATGTTGACCGTGTCGCCCACCTTGACCTTGAGCTCCTTGAGCACGCCGGCCGCGGAAGACGGAATCTCCATCGACGCCTTGTCCGACTCGACCGTGATCAGCGACTGCTCCTGCTTGATCGCATCGCCAGGCTTCACGAGGACCTCGATCACCGCGACGTCCTTGAAGTCGCCAATGTCGGGTACCTTCACTTCGATCGGACCGGCGGCTGCGGCAGGTGCGGCTGCAGCCGGTGCAGATGCCGGAGCGGGCGCCGCCGTCGCGGAGGCCGGAGCCGCCGCCGGTGCCGCAGTGGGCGCAGCCGCGCCCTCGCCTTCAAGCACCAGCACGACCGAACCCTCCTTGACCTTGCTGCCGACCTCGACCTTGAGTTCCTTCACGACGCCGGCCTGGCTCGACGGAATCTCCATCGAGGCCTTGTCCGACTCCACCGTGATCAGCGACTGCTCGGCCTTCACCGTGTCGCCCACCTTCACCAGAACCTCGATCACCGCGACTTCGTCGAAGTCGCCGATGTCCGGCACCTTGATTTCCACTGTTGCCATATCGTGTCTCCCGCCCTTGAGGCGCAGTTGATTGTTTTATGCGTAGAGCGGGTTGATCTTGTCAGCGTTGATGCCGTACTTCTTGATTGCGTCTGCCACCTTCTGCGCGGGAACGACGCCATCTTCGGCCAGCGCCTTGAGCGCAGCGACCACGATGTAGTGGCGGTTGATCTCGAAATGCTCCCGCAACTTGTTGCGGAAGTCGCTGCGGCCGAAGCCGTCGGTGCCGAGCACCTTGTAGTTGCGGCCCTTCGGGATGAAGGGGCGGATCTGTTCGGCGTAGGCCTTCATGTAGTCGGTCGATGCCACCACCGGACCCGTCGATGCGCCGAGTTGCTTCGCGACGAAGCAAACGCGAGGCTCCTCCGTCGGATGCAGCAGGTTCCAGCGATCGGCTTCCTGGCCGTCACGGGTCAGCTCGTTGAAGCTCGGGCAACTCCAGACCGAGGCGCTCACGCCCCAGTCCTTTTCGAGCAGTTCCTGCGCGGAGATGCTCTCGCGCAGGATGGTGCCGCTGCCCAGCAATTGCACGGTGGGCGCCTTGGCCTTCAGCGCAGGCCCCTGCTTGCACAAGTACATGCCCTTGATGATCTGCTCCTCGGTGCCGGGCTGGAGGCCAGGCATCGGGTAGTTCTCATTGAGCAGCGTCAGGTAGTAATAGACGTTGTCCTGCTTCTCCACCATGCGCTTCAGGCCATGGTGCAGGATCACGCCGACTTCGTGTGCGAAGGTCGGGTCGTAGCTCACGCAGTTCGGGATGGTGTTCGCCAGGATGTGGCTGTGCCCGTCCTCATGCTGCAGGCCCTCGCCATTGAGCGTGGTGCGTCCCGAGGTGCCGCCCAGCAGGAAGCCGCGGGCCTGCATGTCGCCGGCCGCCCAGGCCAGGTCGCCGATGCGCTGGAAGCCGAACATCGAGTAGTACACGTAGAACGGCACCATGATGCGGTTGTTGGTGCTGTACGACGTGGCCGCCGCAATCCAGCTCGACATGCCGCCAGCCTCGTTGATGCCTTCCTGCAGGATCTGGCCGGCCTTGTCTTCCTTGTAGTACATGACCTGATCCTTGTCGACCGGCGTGTACTGCTGACCCGCGGGGTTGTAGATCCCCACTTGGCGGAACAGACCTTCCATGCCGAAGGTGCGTGCCTCGTCGACCAGGATCGGCACCACGCGCGGGCCGAGCGCCTGGTCGCGCAGCAGCTGCGTCAGGAAGCGCACATAGGCTTGCGTGGTCGAGATCTCGCGCCCTTCCGCGGTCGGCTCCAACACGGCCTTGAAGGTTTCGAGCGAGGGCACGGTGAAACTCTCGTCGGCCTTCACGCGGCGATGCGGCAGGTAGCCACCGAGGGCCTTGCGGCGCTCGTGCAGGTACTTCATTTCGGGCGTGTCGTCGGCCGGCTTGTAGAACGGCAGGTCGGCGAGTTGGCTGTCCGGGATCGGGATGTTGAAGCGGTCGCGGAAGGCTTTGATGTCCTCCTCGCCCAGCTTCTTGGTCTGGTGGACAGTGTTCTTGCCTTCGCCGATCTTGCCCATGCCGAAGCCCTTGACGGTCTTGATCAGCAGCACGGTGGGCTGGCCCTTGTGATTGACGGCCGAATGAAAGGCCGCGTAGACCTTCTGCGAATCATGGCCGCCGCGGCGCAGATTCCAGATCTCGTCGTCGCTCATCTTGGCGACCATCTCCAGCGTGCGCGGATCGCGGCCGAAGAAGTGCTTGCGCACATAGGCACCGTCGTTGGCCTTGAACGACTGGTAGTCACCGTCGTTCGTGTCCATCATGATCTTGCGCAGCGCACCGTCCTTGTCACGCGCGAGCAGCGGGTCCCAGTTGCTGCCCCAGATCAGCTTGATGACGTTCCAGCCCGAGCCGCGGAATTCGCCTTCGAGCTCCTGGATGATCTTGCCGTTGCCCCGCACCGGGCCGTCCAGGCGCTGCAGGTTGCAGTTGATGACGAAGACCAGGTTGTCGAGCTTCTCGCGCGCCGCCAGGCCGATGGCGCCCAGCGACTCGACCTCGTCCATTTCGCCGTCGCCGCAGAAGACCCAGACCTTGCGGTTCTCGGTGTTGGCAATGCCGCGCGCGTGCAGGTACTTGAGGAAGCGGGCCTGGTAGATCGCCATCAGCGGACCGAGGCCCATCGAGACGGTCGGGAATTGCCAGAACTCGGGCATCAGCTTCGGGTGCGGGTAGCTCGACAGCCCCTTGCCGTCGACTTCCTGGCGGAAGTTGAGCAGTTGCTCTTCGGTCAGGCGGCCTTCGAGGTAGGCGCGGGCATAGATGCCGGGCGAAACGTGGCCTTGGATATAGAGGCAGTCGCCGCCGTGGTTTTCGCTTTCGGCGTGCCAGAAGTGGTTGAAGCCGGCGCCGAACATGCTGGCCAGCGAGGCGAAGGAACCGATGTGGCCGCCCAGGTCACCGCCTTCGGGCGGGTGGTGGCGGTTGGCCTTGACGACCATCGCCATCGCGTTCCAGCGCATGTAGGAGCGCAGGCGTTCCTCGATCTCGGTATTGCCGGGAGACCGTTCTTCCTGGTCGGTCTCGATGGTGTTCACGTAGGCGGTGTTGGCCGAGAACGGTTTGTCGATGCTGTTCTGGCGGGCGTGCTCGAGCAATTGCTCGAGCAGGAAGTGCGCTCGCTCTGGCCCCTCGCTTTGGATGACCGCCGAAAGGGCGTCCATCCACTCACGTGTCTCCTGTGCGTCCGGGTCGTTCGCGGCCGAGCCGAACTGGCTCTCGGGATTTGCCGACATGCTTGTCTCCTTTTGAGGGGGGTGGCTGTAATTTAGTGCCGTAACCGGCAACGCGCGGCAGTTTCTCACAGAAATCTTCAGATTTCAAATAGTGCGTAGTAATTTCTTATTATGAAATTACCCCGGGAAAGCAGAGCAGGATGGCGCTTGCGCGTCCGTGCTCGCGCAAGAGCGTTCACCTAAACTTGCCCGATGCCCCTTTCTTCCCCGATCGCCGTCGCCCGCAACGCGGTGCACGCGTCGCCCCTTTCATGGTGGCGCCGCTGGTGGCGCCGCCAGACGCCTATGCTGCAGGACGCGGTCGCGATGCTGGCCCCGTTGGCGGCAGTGCTGCTTTTCCTTGCGGCCATCGTCTCTGCCTTCTGGTATCTCCGTGCGGAGGAAATGGAACGCGTCCAGGAGTCGGTGAGGCGCGACGTGGAATACGCGCAGCAGCGCGTGCGGCTTCGTCTGCTGGAGCGCCAAGAGCAGCTCATGCGACTGGCGCGCGATGCGTCCAACCGCGAGATCGACGCGACCGAATTCACCAGCCGCGCCGAATCGCTCGTGAGCCAGTTCCCGGAACTGCAGGCGGTGAGCTGGATCGACGATCGCCGCCGCTTCAAGGCCGGCTATGCCGCGCCCAGCGTCCACCCGGCGCAGCAGCATGCGATCGGTGACGTGCTGCGGCCTGGCGACACGGAGAGCAACTACGCCCTCGCGCGCGAACTGCGGCAACCTGTGTTCTCGCAACCCCTGGCCGGCGGTGAGCCGCAGCCTATGTTGCAGCTCCATATTCCCCTGTTCGACCAGGGCCTGTTTGCCGGAATGCTGCTGGGCGAGTTCTCCATCGACGGCCTGCTGCGCTATGGAATGCCCGCGGAAGTCTCGGCGCGCTACGCCGTTTCACTGCTTGACGCGAAGGGGGGCCTCCTCGCCGGCAACACGGTCGCGAGTCCGCGCGGTGCCGGCACGCGGCTCCTGCCCTGGACGGTGCGGACCAATGAGTACGAGGTGCCGGTCTCGCCGGTCGGGAATGCCCTGGTGCTGCGGGCGCAGGCGTATCGCACCTCGCAAGGCGTCGTGGGCAACGGGCTTTTCTGGCTGGTTGGCGCGCTCAGCGTGCTGACCAGCTGGATGCTGATCGGCACCTGGCGCCACACGCGGCGCCGACTGCAGGCACAACAGGCGCTGGTAGCCGAAACCAACTTCCGTCGCGCGATGGAAAACTCGATGCTCACCGGCATGCGGGTGCTCGACCTGGAAGGCCGCATCACCTACGTGAACGCTGCCTTCTGCGCGATGACGGGGTGGAGCGAAAACGAGCTCGTCGGCCAGACGCCGCCCTTCCCCTACTGGCTCGAATCCGACCGCGAGGTCATGAACGAGCGGCTCGAGGAAGAGCTGCACGGCCGCGCCTTGCCGGGTGGCTTCCAGGTGCGCGTGAAGCGCAAGAACGGCAGCGTGTTCAACGCACGGCTCTACGTCTCGCCGCTGATCGACGCACGCGGGCACCAGACCGGCTGGATGACGTCGATGACCGACATCACGGAGCCAACGCGCATTCGCGAACAGCTGTCGGCCTCATACGAACGCTTCACCACAGTGCTCGAAGCGCTGGATGCCTCGGTGTCGGTCGCGCCGCTGGGCAGCGAAGAGTTGCTGTTTGCCAATAAGCTCTATCGCCTCTGGTTCGGCTCCAACACCGTGGGGCACCTGGGCATGGTGGCGCAGGCTGGCGTGCCGGCCGCGCATGCGCACGACGAGGCCCTCGACGACGTCGACGCGTTTGCCGGCCTGCCGGTCGACCAGTTGACTGCCGCGCAACCGGCCAACAACGAGATCTTCGTGCCCGAACTCGGCAAGTGGCTCGAAGTGCGTTCGCGCTATCTGACCTGGGTCGACGGCCGGCTCGCGCAATTGGTCATCGCGACCGACATCACACCGCGGCGCGACGCGGAAGACCTGTCAGCAGCGCAGGCCGATCGGGCACAGGCTGCCAGCCGGCTGATCACCATGGGCGAAATGGCGTCCAGCGTGGCGCACGAACTCAACCAGCCACTGACCGCCATCACCAATTACTGCAACGGAATGATGTCGCGCATCAAGGGCCAGCAGATCGACTCGGACGCCCTGCTCGCGGCGCTCGACAAGACGTCGAAGCAGGCGCAGCGCGCGGGCCAGATCATCCAGCGCATCCGCTCCTTCGTGAAGCGCAGCGAGCCGAACCGGACGCCGGCCGAAGTCTCGACCATGGTGAGCGAAGCGGTCGAACTGGCCGGCATCGAGTTGCGGCGCCGCAACGTGCGTCTCAACCACTACGTCGCGGCGCGCCTGCCGATCCTGCGCGTCGACCCCATCCTGATCGAGCAGGTGATGGTCAACCTGCTGAAGAACGCCGCTGAATCCATCGACCTGGCGAACCGACCGCTGGCGCGCCGTAGCGTCGAACTGCGTGTGCTACCGAAGATCATCGACGGGCACAACGCCGTCGAATTCTCGGTGCAGGACACCGGCATGGGCCTGGCACCTGAAGTGATGGACCGGCTGTACGAAGCCTTCTTCTCCACCAAGCCCGAAGGTATGGGCATCGGGCTCAATCTCTGCCGGACCATCGTCGAGTCGCATCGCGGCCGGATGCAGGCGGAGAACATCTACAATGGGCCCGATGTGGTCGGATGCCGTTTCTCCTTCTGGATACCGGTGTTAGACGCTATCGAATCCGTAGCAAGCAACGAGGCGAAAGTACCTGCATGAGTTTGATTCCCAAGAAGGGCACCGTCTATGTCGTCGACGACGACGAAGCGGTTCGCGATTCGCTGCAATGGCTGCTCGAAGGCAAGGACTACCGGGTCCGCTGCTTCGACTCCGCCGAATCGTTTCTCTCCCGCTATGACCCGCGCGAAGTCGCCTGCCTGATCGTCGACATCCGCATGGGCGGCATGTCGGGCATCGAGTTGCAGGACCGCCTGATCGAGCGGCGATCGCCCCTGCCGATTGTCGTGATCACCGGCCATGGCGACGTGCCGATGGCGGTGGACAGCATGAAGAAGGGTGCAATGGATTTCATCCAGAAGCCCTTCAACGACGAGGCCCTTGTGGCGCTGGTCGAGCGCATGCTCGAGCACGCGCGCGGCGCTTTTGCGCAGCACCAGCAATCCGCCAGCCGCGATGCGCTGCTGTCGAAGCTCACCGGCCGCGAGGCGCAGGTGCTCGAACGCATCGTGGCAGGCCGGCTGAACAAGCAAATCGCCGACGACCTCGGCATCAGCATCAAGACGGTGGAGGCGCACCGCGCCAACATCATGGAAAAGCTCAACGCCAACACGGTGGCCGACCTGCTCAAGATTGCGCTTGGGCAGGCCGCCCCGGCCAAGGCCTAGCCGCCGTTCGAGCAACGGACACCACCAGCCTTCCACGCCTGCGCAAGCGGGCGTTTCTACTTGGAAATCCAAAATTCGATGACCGCCCAACTGATCGACGGCAACGCGCTGTCCCGAAAAATCCGCGCCGAAGTGGCTGGCCGCATTGGAGCACTCAAGGCACGGGGGATCGAACCGACGCTTGCGATCGTCCTGGTCGGCGACGATCCTGCCAGCCAGGTCTACGTCAAGCACAAGGTCAACGACAGCAGCGAAACCGGACTGACCGCGAATCTCGAGCGCTATCCCGCCTCCTTGACCGAAGCCGACCTGCTCGCGCGCATCCACGCCTTGAACGAAGACCCCAAGGTGCACGGCATCCTGGTGCAACTCCCGCTGCCGCCGCACATGGACAGCCATCGGGTCATCGAGGCCATTTCGCCAGCGAAGGACGTGGACGGATTCCACGTCGCCAGCGCAGGCGCGCTGATGGTGGGCCAGCCGGGCTTCTGGCCCTGCACGCCGCACGGGTGCATGAAGATGCTCGAATGGATCGGCTACGACCTGCGCGGCAAGCACGCGGTCGTGATCGGCCGCAGCAACATCGTCGGCAAGCCCATGGCCATGATGCTGTTGGCGAAGAACGCCACGGTGACCATCTGCCACAGCGCGACGAAAGATCTCGCCGCCGTCACCCGTCAGGCCGACGTGGTCGTCGCCGCGGTCGGCAAGCGCAACATCCTGACCGCAGATATGGTGAAGCCCGGCGCGGTGGTCGTCGACGTTGGCATGAACCGCAAGGACGACGGCAAGCTCGCGGGCGACGTGGACTTCGACGGCGTCAAGGAAGTCGCGGGCTGGATCACTCCCGTCCCCGGCGGCGTGGGCCCGATGACCCGCGCCATGCTGCTCGCCAACACCCTTGAAGCGGCAGAACGCGCCGCAAACTAGGAATCACCCCGTTGCTTGCTCACTTCGTGTAGCCGCCTCCCCCTCGAGGGGCACCACCGGCGGCCCGGCGAAGCCGGATCCGCGGTGGTTCCCGAAGGGGCCTTGCTCCGCTCGCCCTGGAAACTTACCTATGACCAACCCGCTTCTCGACTTCACTGATCTCCCGCTGTTCGATCGGATCACGCCCGAGCAGGTGGCGCCTGCCGTCGATACGCTCCTGGCTGATGCCGAGGCGGCGCTGCAAACCGTGACGGCACCGGAGTTCCCGGCCGACTGGATGACGATCTCCAGGGTGCTCGACGTAGCTTCGGAGCGCTTCAGCCGCGCATGGGGTGCCGTGGGGCATCTCAACGCCGTCGCCGACACGCCCGAATTGCGCGCCGCGTACAACGAGGCCATGCCGCGGGTCACGGCCTTCTGGACACGGCTCGGATCCGACGAGCGGCTCTACGCCAAGTACAAGGCCATTGATCCAGCCACGCTCAACACCGAACAACGCCAGGCCCATCGCAATGCGATCCGCAACTTCGTACTCGGTGGAGCCGAACTGCAGGGCGTCGCCAAGACGCGCTTCGCGGAAATCCAGGAACGCCAGGCCGAACTGAGCCAGAAGTTCAGCGAAAACGCACTCGATGCGACCGACGCCTTCGCCTGGTACGCACAGGCCGACGAACTCGAAGGCCTGCCCGAGGACGTCGTCAGCGGAGCGCGCGCGGCCGCCGAAGCGGAAGGCAAGGACGGCTTCAAGCTCACGCTGAAGATGCCCTCCTACCTGCCGGTCATGCAGTTTGCCAAGAGCAGCGCACTGCGCGAAAGGCTCTACCGTGCCTACGTGACGCGTGCCAGCGAGTTCGGCGATCCGGCCTTCGACAACACCGAGCTGATCCGCGAGATCCTCGCGTTGCGGCAGGAGGAAGCCAGGCTGCTCGGCTATCCCAACTTCGGCGAGCTTTCCATCGTGCCGAAGATGGCTGAATCGGGCGACCAGGTCGTCAAGTTCCTGCGCGATCTGGCCACCAAGGCCAAGCCCTACGGCGAGCGCGATCTGGCCGACCTGCGCGCATTCGCGGCCGAGCAACTCGGTATCCTCGATCCGCAGCCCTGGGACTGGAGCTACATCGGCGAAAAGCTCAAGGAAGCGCGCTATGCCTTCAGCGAGCAGGAGGTCAAGCAGTACTTCACCGCGCCGAAAGTCATGGCGGGACTGTTCAAGATCGTCGAGACGCTGTTCGAAGTGTCGATCCGCCGGGACAGCGCACCCGTGTGGCACCCGAGCGTCGAGTTCTACCGAATCGAGCGCGCCGGGGAAAAGGTCGGCCAGTTCTACCTCGACCCGTCCGCCCGTGCCGCCAAGCGCGGTGGCGCGTGGATGGACGACGTGCGCGCTCGCTGGCTGCGCCCGGATACCGGCACCCTGCAGACGCCCGTCGCGCAGCTGGTGTGCAACTTCGCCGAGGGCGTCGACGGCAAGCCGCCGCTGCTCACGCACGACGACGTGACCACGCTCTTCCACGAGTTCGGCCATGGCCTGCACCACATGCTCACGCAGATCAACGAGCGCGACGTGTCGGGTATCAGCGGTGTCGAGTGGGACGCGGTCGAACTGCCGAGCCAGTTCATGGAGAACTTCTGCTGGGAGTGGGACGTTCTCGCCCACATGACCTCGCACGTCGACACCGGCGAGCCTTTGCCGCGCGCCCTCTTCGACAAGATGACGGCGGCCAAGAACTTCCAGAGCGGCCTGCAGACCCTGCGCCAGATCGAGTTCTCGCTATTCGACATGCTTTTGCACACTGAATATGACGCTGCCACGGCCAAGCCAGGCGATGTGCTGGCGTTGCTCGGCAAGGTGCGCAGCGAAGTCGCGGTCATGCCGGCGCCCCCCTTCAGCCGCACGCCCAACACCTTCAGCCACATCTTCTCGGGCGGCTACGCGGCCGGCTACTACAGCTACAAGTGGGCCGAGGTCCTCAGCGCCGACGCCTACGCGGCCTTCGAGGAGACCGCCGGCGTCAATGGCGAACCCAGCATCGAGACCGGACGGAAGTACCGCCAGGCCATCCTGGAGGCAGGCGGCAGCCGCACCGCGATGGAATCCTTCAAGGCTTTCCGCGGCCGCGAACCTCAACTCGATGCGCTGTTGCGACATCAGGGGATGGCAGAGGCCCAGACCGCTTGAGAAACGACGGCGTTGCCGGCAGACCCTGAGATACTTCGTTACATCCGATTTCGGGAGTAGTCATCGATGAAGCTCAACGCCGCCCTCTCGGGCCTCACCTTACTGGCGGTCGCTTGCGCCGCGCTCGCGCAGCCGGTCTACCGCAATGTCGACAAGAACGGCAAGGTCACCTTCTCCGACCAACCGCCGGCTGCCAATGCCCAGCCCGCGGCGCCTCGCTCCGGCAGCTCGATAAGCACGAATTCGGCCCTTCCTTACGAATTGCGGCAAGTGGCTCAACGCTATCCGGTCACGCTTTACACCGGGGACGAATGCGGCCCTTGCGGTGCCGGCCGCTCGCTGTTGATCGCGCGCGGCGTGCCTTTCGAGGAACGCACCGTCAAGACCAACGAGGACATCGGCGCCCTGCAGCGTCTGAGCAGCCAGAGCTCCCTTCCCTTGGTCACGATCGGCGCGCAGCAACTCAAGGGCTTCTCGGATGCCGAGTGGTCGCAATACCTCGATGCGGCGGGCTATCCCAAAAGCGCCCAGTTGCCGCCGGGCTACCGCAATCCGCCGGCGCAACCCCTGGTCGCCTTGCAACCTGCGGCGCAGCCCGCGCCCGCAGCGCCCGCACCGGCGGCAGCGCCCGCACCGGCACCTGCTGCAGCGAGCGGACCGACCCCGAGCAACCCCGCCGGCATCAAGTTCTGACGCAACGCTGGTGCCGCCTGCGCTGCTCAGTTGAAGCGCATGGTTCTCACGCCCGTCGACGTGCCCAGGAGGCACACGCTGGCGCGCTGGTGCGCGAAGACGCCCACCGTCACCACGCCCGGCCACTGATTCACCTCGCTCTCGAAGCCGAGCGGGTCGGGGATCCTCAGGCCGGTCACGTCGACGATGTGCTGGCCGTTGTCGGTAATCAGTGGCACGCCGTCCTTCTCGCGGACCTGCGCCAGGCCGCCCAGGCGCGTGAACTGCCGAATCACGCGCTGCACCGCCATCGGAATCACTTCGACCGGCAGCGGGAAGGCGCCCAGCGTGTTCACGAGCTTGGATGCATCGGCGATGCACACGAAGCGCTTGGACTGGGCGGCAACGATCTTCTCGCGCGTGAGCGCGGCGCCACCTCCCTTGATCATGTAGCCGCGGCCGTCGATCTCGTCCGCGCCGTCGATGTAGACCGCCAGTTCCTCGACCTCGTTGCTGTCGAACACCGGGATGCCCAAGGCACGCAGGCGCTCCGTCGATGCCACCGAACTCGACACCGCGCCCCGGATGTCTCCTTTGATCGTCGCGAGAGCGTCGATGAACTTGTTCACGGTCGAACCCGTGCCGACGCCGACGATCTGGCCCTTCACCACGTAGTCCAGCGCGGCGCGACCGACCTGTGCCTTGAGTTCGTCCTGAGTCAAGGCGGGAGCTGGGGCGGGTGAGGTCATCGGAGAGAATCCTTGGCTGATTGAAGTCGAGAATTATCCGATGCCCCTGCTGTTGCCCTCTTCACTTTACGGGCTTGCCCGACCCTTCCTCTTTGGATTCGACCCCGAGCACGCCCATGAGCTGACGCTCGACGCGCTGGCGCGCACGCAGAACACACCGCTGGCCTGCGCTTACGCGGCGCCGCGCGTGGACGACAGGATCACCGTCGCCGGGCTGCAGTTTCCGAACCGCATCGGACTCGCGGCCGGCCTCGACAAGAACGCGCGCTGCATCGACGCCTTTGCCGCGATGGGCTTCGGCTTCGTGGAGGTCGGGACCGTCACGCCGAAGCCACAGCCGGGCAACCCGAAGCCGCGCATGTTCCGCCTGCCGCAGCGCGATGCGCTGATCAACCGACTCGGCTTCAACAACGACGGGCTCGAAGCCTTCATCGCCAACGTCCAGCGTGCGCGCTTTCGCCGCAATACGTCCCGGGCACCGATGCTGCTCGGCCTCAACATCGGGAAGAACGCGGCCACGCCGATCGAGCGGGCGGTGGACGACTACCTGATCTGCCTGGACGGCGTGTATCCCCACTCGGACTACGTGACCATCAACATCTCGAGCCCCAACACGGCCAACCTGCGGTCACTCCAAAGCGACGAGGCGCTTGACGCGCTGCTCGGCGCGGTGGCGGACAAGCGCGAGGCACTGGCCGCACGACAAGGCAGACGCGTTCCTCTCTTCGTGAAGATCGCGCCGGACCTCGACGCGGCCCAGGTCAAGGTGATCGCGGCCACGCTTCAGCGCCACGGGATGGACGGTGTGATCGCCACCAACACCACCCTCGCGCGCGACGCAGTGGCAGGACTGCCCCATGCCAATGAAACCGGCGGCCTCTCGGGTGCGCCGGTCAAGGAAGCGAGCAACCGCGTGATCGGCCAATTGCGAGCGGAGTTGGGACCCAGATATCCGATCATCGGTGTGGGGGGCGTCCTGAACGCCGCGGATGCACAGGCCAAGATCGACGCCGGCGCCGATCTCGTGCAGATCTACACCGGACTGATCTATCGGGGGCCGGCGCTGGTCCACCAGGCGGCCCAGGCACTGCGCAAGCGCCGGGCCTGAGCGCCGGCAATCAACGCATCCGCCAGATCACCGGAACGATCACGGATGCCCAGCGCACGAGGCGACGCGGCCCCACGACTGCCACGACGGTTGCAGCCGCCACACCGGTTGCGATGGGATGCTCGCGCGCCAGGCGCATGGCCGTGGCACTCGCGGATTCGTCCGCTCGGGGCGACGGTGCCTCACCCGCTCCCGTAGCAGCAGCCTGGAGCGTCGCGATGCGCTCGCGCTGGCGCTCGATGCGTGCGAGCAGTTCCTCGCGAGTTGCGGGTCGTTCTTGGCGCGCCGCGTCTTCACTTCGCTGACGACCGAGGCTCTCCTGGATCCATGCCAAGTCGCGCTCGAACGCCTCGCGCGCCGGATCGAACGCTTCCGAAGATTTGCTCAGCATGGACATCAAAACGACTACCGCCGCCAACCAGAGCCCAACCCACATCGCGGCCATCAACCAGGCTGCTGTGATGCGGTGCGGCGTCTCCCAGAAATGCACGACGATCGCCACGGACAGCAACGCGATGGCAACGGTCGTGAGTCCGATGACCGCAATCACCAGTCCCAGGATACTCTTGAGGCGCTTTCTCTCGTCCTGCCACGCGAATCGCAGAAGCTGCGCCCGGTCTTCGGCAGCCAGTGCGCCTTCACCCGCCAGGATGCGCAATCGGCGCAGGTAACCCTTGAGCCCGAAGAGACTCGACACCCTCATCGGCGGCCCCCGCGGGCGCCGGGTGCGTTGCGCTCAGCGGCGGCCAAGCAGCAGGCCCACCAGCACGCCCACCGCCAGCGCGGCGCCGGCGATCTGCCAGGGCTCGTCATGAGCGTAGGCATTGGCCGTATTGGCTGCTTCGCGGGCCTTCTGGGCGGCAACACGGCTCTTCTCAGCCGCGAGTTCACGCGCGATCGCCAATTTGCTGTCGATGCGCTGACGCAGCGCCTTGATGTGAGGCACGGAGTCGAGATCTTTGCTTGCGAGCACGCCACGGACGTCGCTCGCGATATCTTCAGCCACGGCGTTGGCCGCGGCTTCGAGATTGGTGGATGCAGTCATTGAAAAAGGTCCTCCTCGGTCGCGCCGGCACCGCGCCGGCGGCTCCACGCCGACAGCGGCGTGCCGTTCCATGGTACATGCCCTCGCGCATCTACGACAGCAGTTCGGCCACATGGCGGCCAATGGCAAGGCTGCTGGTCAGCCCCGGTGACTCGATCCCGAACAGGTTGACCAGCCCCGGCACACCGTGGGTGGACGGCCCTTCGATCCTGAAATCGGCCGCTGCTTCGCCCGGCCCGGATATCTTGGGACGAATGCCTGCGTAGCCCGCGACGAGCACGCCATCGGGCAAGGCGGGCCAGTACCTGCGCACCTCGGCATAAAAACTGTCGCCGCGCGCCGGATCCACGATCAGGTCGTCGGGCGAAGCCACCCACTGGACGTCTGGGCCGAACTTGGCCTGACCGCCCAGGTCGAGCGTCAGATGCACGCCCAGGCCCGCGGCCTCCGGCACCGGATAGATCAGGCGACTGAACGGTGCCCGGCACGCCAGGGTGAAGTAGTTGCCCTTGGCGTAGTAGGCCGACGGCACCGCATTCGCGGGAAGCCCCTGAAACTGGCGGGCCAACAGAGGCGCCGCCAGCCCTGCGGAGTTCACCACGGTGTTGCAACGCAGGGCCGTGCCGTCCTGCGTCATCACGATGACCGATCCGTCCGCGCATTCGGCGCGCTCGACTTTCGACTTCAATGCCACGACCCCGCCGGCGTTTTCAAGATCGCCCTGCAGGCTCAACATCAACGCGTGGCTGTCGACGATGCCAGTGCTCGGCGAGTGCAAGGCGGCAAGGCATTCCAGTTGCGGCTCCATCGCCTGGGCCTGCTCGCGCGTGAGGAGCACCAGGTCATCCACGCCGTTGGCGCGCGCCTTGGCCATGATGCCGTCGAGTTGCGCGACCTGCGGCTCGGCAGTGGCCACGATGAGCTTGCCGCAACGACGATGAGGCAGGCCTCGCTGTCCGGCATAGTCATAGAGCAACTGCTTGCCCTCTACGCACAGCCGCGCCTTCAGCGAGCCCTGCGGGTAATAGATGCCAGCGTGGATCACCTCGCTGTTGCGGGAACTCGTCCCTGTCCCGATGGCGCCTTCGGCCTCCAGCACGATGACGTCACGCCCTTGCAACGCGAGCGCTCTTGCGACGGCGAGCCCCACCACTCCGGCGCCGATGACGGCACAATCGAATTCATCCATCCCGCGAGCTTAGCCGCCTGATCCGCTCACTCCGGCTGGACCGTGAACGGACTCTCTGGATCGACTGGACTGCCCGGCGGCGTAACAGGGCCCTCGTCGGGCTCTACGGGCAACTCCGGCACATCCGGGGGATCGGACGTGATTGGCGTCGGGAGATCAGGACTGGTGGCCATGGCGTACTCCTTCTTGCGCCGCTTCTACGACTTCAGCGGAACTGTGAGGACGGCGCACAGGCGAATTTTGCGTCGGTGCGGGCCGACATGAACCCGGAATGGGTTTGGACGGGGTTGAACTCGGCCCGGCAGGCGGAGAACTTTCCAATCGGTTCTAGCTGTGGCTTGTCAATAGTTAGCACAGCGGTAGTCGTAGGGTCAGCCCAGGGCCGCCGAGCGGCGATGGCGCGGCATAGATGCGCCCACGATGGTCGCCGACGATCTGTTCGCACAAAGCAATGCTGGCGATCGCATTCGCATGGGCCTCGTCGGTCCGGCGCCAGTTCCGTGAACGCGGAACTGAAGAATCGCCCGAGGCACGGCACTCCAGAGGGACCCGAATCCATGAAATTGACGACCGCGTGCGCCAATCCATGCGGGCCAGCATCTGCAGCGTACTCCCCGCAGGCATGACGCGGCATGCCAGATCGAACGACGCGCGAGAGCACTTCTTGCATGCCCGAGCGATCGAGAATCACCGTCAGCGGTTGGGGCGGGAGTCTCCCGCATCGGTCGAATGGGACAGCCGTTGAATTGGCCGTCGAACCACAACGCGTTAGATCAACTCGGGAAAATCTGGAGCGGCAACGGATGTGCGGCGCCTTCGCGCTTGAACTTGCGCAATGGCGCCATGCCCTTGCCCGCCTCGACGGACAGCTTGCTCGCAATGCGACGATGATGCGCAGCAAGCTTGTCAGGCACACGAGCAGCGCCGGCAGGATCGCCAGCACGGAGAGCCCCGAGGACAACGCGCAGCGCCTGCGCGGTGTCACCGCTCATGGTGCCCACGGCACACCCTTCAGCTCGGGCCCCACGACGGGCATCGGCGTGGCTTCGGCATCGGGTCCGGCAGGCGATTCAGCCAATAACTGAATGGCGTGATCACTGCATCCGACCAGCAGGCGACGGCCTTCCCAACAAACAACATGCAGGCTGTGGCGCGGCGAGAGTCGAACGCCGGACAGGCGCACGATCCTGGCACTGGCCCTTTTGTCCAGGCTGCACGCAACCTGTCTCCACCAAGGTCTCCCGCGCTTCGTTTGCCGGGTCGAAAGAATCGCTGCGATCGCAAGGAACACACCCGTCAGAGCGAACCCGACCCGCCAAGCGTCTCCTTCGGGCAACATGATGCGACCCAGCGCCTCATGCTGGACCGGAAAGCCGGCCGGAATACTGGGCGTGCCGACGGGCGTGGGCGCGGCCTCCGCAGTTTGCGCTGTGGCAATCGATGGAACGGCGAGGCTCCCTATCGCCATCAGGCCCGCGAGGCACAGTGCAGTAACGCCAGCCGGGATCCGTCGCGTGTCAAATACAAACATCGATCAGGCGCGACCGGCAATTCGGTGATGCATTGCAAAGTGATCGTCGACAGCGACCAATTGGTGGCGCGCGACGACCTTGCCTTCGATGCTCAGGTCCACCGACTGGTCGATGGCGCGATCGCGCCGCAGCACCTGGTGCTCCCTGTCGGCGACGATTCCTTCGATGGCATTCGTCATCAGTTCTTTTCCTTCAATGAATGGGTGTTCGAGTGGGATGCGGCCGGCAACGCCAGTTTGACGGCGACTCGCTTCGACCTGCCCCGACGCAGCCGTCGCTCATCGGCGGCCCGTCGGCAACAGTCACGATCGCGGGTGCATCGAGCCGATGTATTAGCGGAACACGTCGCCGTGGATCGAGAAGCGGGAATTCTCGCGACCAGCCCTGATCTTGAATGCGAGGCGTGTCTGTCTGCGGCTCCGGAAAGGACTGAAGTTTGCAGCGGAAACTTCTCGCCGTGGCGGCCAACGCATGCAACCGAAACCGATTCGACTTGAGGCTGAACAGCCAGATCACCCATCCGCCGGTTCACGCGGCAGCGGGCCTATACGCAAGACCCACGAAGGGAACGCGCGGCGCCTCATGTCGAGGCAACTCGACACAAGAGATGAAACAGGAGGGGGAAATTTGGTGGGCGGTGGAGGCTTCGAACCTCCGACCCCAGCAGTGTGAATGCTGTGCTCTACCCCTGAGCTAACCGCCCGCGGCGCACATGCAAGTGACATGCGCCATTTGGATCTATTCGCGCCGTGTGGTGCGAAGCCTGCGATTATGCCACAGCTTTTTCGGCCATCTGACGAAAAAGCGTCCGGCCGTTGCTCGACTTGTCGAGTTGCAGCAGCACTTCTTCGTGCGCCGTGAGTTCGTGCTCGGTTGCCACGAGCACCGGCAACTCGAACGTGCTCAGATCCACGACGATGACGATGCCTTGCGCCGGCTCGTTCGCCGCCACGTCGATCAACAGTGCGTCCTGTCCGCGCGTGAGATTGATGTAGACGTCGGCCAGCAGTTGAGCGTCGAGCTTCGCGCCGTGAAAGGTGCGGTTCGAGCGATCGACGCCGAAGCGGTCGCACAGCGCGTCGAGCGAATTGCGCTTGCCGGGGTACACCGTCTTCGCCATCGCAAGCGTGTCGGTGACTTCGCCGACAAAACTCCGCAATGGCGGCAGGCCGGCAAGCTCCAGCTCCTTGTTGAGGAAGCCGACGTCGAAGGCCGCGTTGTGAATGATCAACTCGGCGTCGCGCAGGTACTCGACGATGTCGTTGCCGAGCGTCGCGAACTTGGGCTTGTCGCGCAGAAAATCGGTCGTCAAACCGTGCACCTTGAGCGCGTCCTCATGGCTTTCGCGCTCGGGGTTGAAATAGATGTGCAGGTCGTTACCTGTGAGCTTGCGGTTGTACAGCTCCACACATCCCAGTTCGATGATGCGGTCGCCGTTCTCCGCCGAGAGGCCCGTGGTTTCGGTGTCGAGAACGATCTGCCGGGTCATCAGTGCTTTTCTTTCGCGTGGTTGATCGAGTATTTGGGGATCTCGACGGTCAAGTCCGTCTGCGCCAGGATCGCCTGGCAGCTCAGGCGCGACTGCGGCTCGAGGCCCCATGCGCGGTCCAGCAGATCCTCCTCGCCCTCTTCCGCTTCGTTGAGCGAATTGAGACCCTGTCGCACGATGACGTGGCAGGTGGTGCAGGCGCAGCTCATCTCGCACGCATGCTCGATGTTGATGTGGTTCTCGAGCATGGCCTCGCAGATTGAGGTGCCGGCAGGCGCACTGATCTCTGCGCCTTGCGGACAGTACTCTGGATGGGGAAGGATCTTGATCGTGGGCATGGAGAGTTCTACAGGGATTCGATCTGGCGGCCGGCGAGCGCACGCGCAATGCCGGCATTCATGCGCTGGGCGGCGAAGGCCTCCGTGCCGTCGGCCAGCGACTTGGTAGCCGCCTCGACCACAGCGGCGTCGCTGGCGGACCGTGCACTGCGCAACCCCTCCATCAACACCTCGATCGCGCCGCGCTCTTCACTCGACAACAGCGCGCCATCGGCATCGAGCGCGCTTTGCGTGGCCAGCAACATGCGATCGGCGTCCACGCGCGCCTCGACCAGCGCACGAGCCTGCATGTCCTGCTGAGCGGTCGAGAAGCTCTCCTGCAGCATGGTCGCGATCTGGTCGTCGGAAAGACCGTAGGACGGCTTGACCGTGACATTCGCCTCCACGCCGCTGCCCTGCTCCTTGGCGCTCACGCTGAGGAGGCCGTCGGCATCGACGGTAAAGGTGACTCGGATCCGCGCAGCACCGGCGGTCATCGGCGGAATGCCGCGCAGCTCGAATCGCGCGAGGCTGCGGCAATCCGCAACGAGATCACGCTCCCCCTGCACCACGTGCAATGCCAAGGCGGTCTGGCCGTCCTTGTAGGTCGTGAAGTCCTGGGCCATGGCCGTCGGGATGGTCTGGTTGCGCGGAACGATGCGCTCGACCAGGCCGCCCATCGTCTCGATGCCGAGCGAGAGCGGAATCACGTCGAGCAACAGCAGGTCATCGGCACCGCCGTTGCCGGCCAACTGATGGGCCTGGATCGCGGCGCCGAGCGCGACGACTTCATCGGGGTTGAGGTTGATCAGCGGATCACGCCCGAAGAAATCGCCGACCGCACGGCGGATCTGCGGCATGCGCGTGGCGCCGCCGACCAGCACGATGCCCTGCAACTCTGCGGATTGCAGGCGTGCATCGCGCAGTGCCTTGCGGACCGCCACGATCGTTCGCGCCGTCAGGCTTGCCGTGGCCGCGTCGAACTGCTCGCGGCGGACCTCGAAACGGATCTCCCCCGCCACCAGCCCGGCAACGAATGCAGTCGACTCGGCCGAAGACAGCGCCTCCTTGGCGGCCCTCGCCGCCACGAGCAGCGCAGCCCTGTCGGCGTCGCCTTGCGCCTTGTAGCCGGTCTGAGAGAGAACGAACTCAGCCAGTGCGTGGTCGTAGTCGTCGCCGCCCAGCGCGGAGTCGCCACCTGTGGCGATGACTTCGAAGACGCCCTGGGTCAGCCGCAGGATCGAGATGTCGAAGGTGCCACCGCCAAGGTCGTAGACGGCGTAGACACCTTCGCTTGCGTTGTCCAGCCCGTAGGCAATCGCGGCCGCCGTCGGCTCGCTGATCAGCCGCAGCACGTTGAGCCCGGCCAGTTGAGCGGCATCCTTCGTCGCTTGGCGCTGGCCTTCGTCGAAGTAGGCCGGCACTGTGATCACGGCACCATAGAGCTCATCGTCGAAGGTGTCCTCGGCGCGGTAGCGCAAGGTCGCAAGGATCTCGGCACTGACTTCGATCGGTGACTTCTCGCCGGCCACGGTCTGCACCTGGACCATGCCGTCGTCGCCCGTCAGGTGATAGGCCATCGCGTCCCGGTTGGCGATGTCCTGGATGCCGCGGCCCATCAGTCGCTTGACGGATGTGATCACGTTGGCCGGATCGGCGGAACGCGCCGCCAGCGCGTCGAAGCCGATCTGACGCCGATCCTTGTCGAGATAACGCACGGCTGAAGGCATCACCACACGGCCTTCCGCATCGGGAAGGCATTCCGCGACACCGTTGCGCACAGCAGCCACCAGCGAGTGGGTCGTGCCGAGGTCGATACCGACGGCGATGCGGCGCTGGTGCGGATCGGGCGCCTGCCCGGGTTCTGAAATCTGAAGCAATGCCATGGCGCTATTGTCCCCACTGATCGGACTTGGTTTCGATGTCTTCGGCAAAGCGCTCTATGAACATGAGGGCTCTCACCTGACGCGCGGCGGCGGGATAGTCGCCTTTTTCGTCGATGAGCCTATCCAGCGACGCCAGCGCGCGCGCTCGTCCGGCTTCCACTTCGGCCCGCAGCTTGTCGAGCGCGTCGGCATCGCTCGCCTCGTCCAGTTCTTCCCGCCATGCGATCTGCTGCATCAGGAAATCCGACGGCATCGCCGTGTTGTTCTCTGCATTGATGGGAGCGCCGTTCAGCTCGCACAGGTAGGTGGCGCGCTTGATCGGGTTCTTGAGCCGTTGATAGGCCTCGTTGATGCGCACCGACCACTGCATGGCCACTCGCTGCGCCGCGGCACCTTGCGCAGCGAAACGATCAGGATGAGCCTCGCGCTGCAGTTCCTTCCAGCGGGCGTCCAGCGTGGCGCGGTCCTGCGCGAAAGTCGCCGGCACGGCGAAAAGTTCGAAGTCGGTGTCGTTCAGATTCATGGCGTTAAAAAGCCGCCAGCACATGACATGGTGGCGGCTCGGTCGCGAGGCCGGTCGGGATCAGATGCGAAAGCTTTCGCCGCAGCCGCAACGGTCGCGTTCGTTCGGGTTGTTGAACTTGAAGCCTTCATTGAGGCCCTCGCGAACGAAGTCCAACTGCGTGCCGTCGATATAGGCCAGGCTCTTGGGGTCGACCAGGACTTTGATGCCATGGTCTTCGAACACCACGTCTTCGGGCGCGAACTCGTCCACGTACTCGAGCTTGTAGGCCAGGCCCGAGCAGCCCGTGGTCTTGACGCCCAGCCGCACGCCCACGCCCTTGCCTCGTTTGCCGAGGTAGCGTGTGACGTGGCGCGCGGCCGATTCGGTCAGAGTCACAGCCATGTCAGTGAACGGCTTCCGTCGTCGCGGCGGCGACGCCGTGCTTGGCCTTGTAGTCGCTGACAGCGGCCTTGATCGCGTCTTCCGCCAGGATCGAGCAATGGATCTTGACGGGTGGCAGGGCCAGTTCTTCGGCGATCTGCGCGTTCTTGAGCGCAGCGGCCTCGTCAAGCGTCTTGCCCTTGACCCATTCGGTCACGAGCGAGGACGAGGCGATCGCCGAGCCGCAGCCGTAGGTCTTGAAGCGCGCATCTTCGATCACCCCGGTTTCCGGGTTGACCTTGATCTGAAGCTTCATGACGTCGCCGCAGGCCGGCGCGCCGACCATGCCGGTGCCCACCGAATCGTCACCCTTTTCGAAGGAGCCGACATTGCGGGGATTTTCGTAGTGGTCAATGACCTTGGATGAGTAAGCCATGGGGTACCTCTTTGAACTTTAATGAGCCGACCACTGGATCGTGCTGATGTCGATGCCGTCCTGAAACATCTCCCACAACGGGCTCAGTTCGCGGAGCTTGGCGACGTTGTGCTTGATGGTCGAGATCGCATAGTCGATTTCTTCCTCGGTCGTGAAACGGCCGATCGTCATTCGCAGACTGCTGTGCGCGAGCTCGTCGCTGCGACCCAGGGCGCGCAACACATAGCTGGGCTCGAGGCTGGCGGAGGTGCAGGCGGATCCGCTGGAAACGGCCAGGCCCTTGATGCCCATGATCAGCGACTCGCCCTCGACATAGTTGAAGCTCATGTTGAGGTTGTGCGGCACGCGGTGCTCGAGATCTCCGTTGATGAAGACCTGCTCCACGTCCTTCAAGCCATTGAGAAGGCGCTGCTGCAGGGCGCGGGCCTTGGCGATGTCTTCCTTCATGTCGAGCTTGGCGAGCCGGAAAGCCTCGCCCATGCCCACGATCTGGTGCGTGGGCAAGGTGCCCGAGCGCATGCCGCGCTCGTGACCACCGCCGTGCATCTGGGCTTCGAGCCGCACACGCGGCTTGCGGCGCACGTACAGCGCGCCAATGCCCTTGGGGCCGTAGGTCTTGTGCGAAGCCAGGCTCATCAGGTCGATCGGCAGGTTCTTGACGTCGATCTCGACCTTGCCAGTGGCCTGCGCGGCGTCGACGTGAAAGATCACGCCCTTTTCGCGGCAGATATTGCCCAACGCCACGACGTCCTGGATCACGCCGATTTCGTTGTTCACGAACATGACGCTCGCGAGGATGGTGTCCGGACGAATGGCGGCCTTGAATGCCTCCAGATCGAGCAGGCCGTCTTCCTGGACGTCCAGGTAGGTGACTTCGAAACCTTGGCGCTCGAGTTCACGCATGGTGTCGAGCACGGCCTTGTGCTCGGTCTTCACCGTGATCAGGTGCTTGCCCTTGCCCTTGTAGAAATGGGCCGCGCCCTTGAGAGCGAGGTTGTTCGATTCGGTGGCGCCGGACGTCCAGACGATCTCTCGCGGATCGGCGCCGATCAGGTCGGCCACGTCGGCGCGGGCCTTTTCCACGGCTTCTTCCGCCTCCCATCCCCACGCATGACTGCGCGACGCCGGATTGCCGAAATGCTCGCGCAACCAGGGAATCATTGCGTCGACGACGCGCGGATCGACCGGCGTGGTCGCGCCGTAGTCAAGATAGATCGGGAAATGAGGAGTGACGTCCATGGCTGGCTCAGGCTGGCGTGGGGTTTAATCTTTATCGAAACGATTCGATCGGCGCCCGGAGGCGCCGTCGGCTCACGATTTGGCGAAGGCGTTGCCCAGTGCAAACACGGAATTCGGGGCGTTGACGCGAATCGGTTTGACCACTGGCTGGCTGGAAATCGCACGCTTGACTGCCGGCTTGTTCTCGATCTGCACGCCCTTCGCGATCTGGTCGTCGACCAGTTTCTGCAGCGTGACGGAATCGAGGAATTCCACCATGCGCTGGTTCAGCGAGGCCCAGAGCTCATGGGTCATGCAACGACCCGCTTCGCCGAGGCAGTTTTCCTTGCCGCCGCACTGGGTAGCGTCGATGGGCTCATCGACGGAAACAATGATGTCTGCCACGGTGATATCCGCGGCCTTGCGGCCGAGCGAATAGCCGCCGCCGGGGCCACGGGTCGACTCGACCAATTCGTGACGACGCAGCTTGCCGAACAATTGCTCGAGGTAGGACAACGAAATCTGCTGCCGCTGGCTGATTGCGGCCAGCGTGACCGGACCGGTGTTCTGGCGCAGTGCCAGGTCGATCATGGCTGTAACCGCAAAGCGGCCTTTGGTAGTGAGACGCATCGCAAGCTCCTTGAGTGCTTACCGTTGAAATGACACCTTGGCACCAGGCCTTGGTGACGTCGTCTCCGCCCTGCCCGACCCCGGCTTACCTGGTGAACCAGTTATTAGGAGTCGGCCCTTCATCGCGAAGTTTCTTTGTTGTTGAGTATTTCGCTCAAGTATAGCAGAAGGCCCTCCGGCCTGCTGGGGTAAACCCGATTGCAGTCCGGGACCCGGCCGGGCGGTCGCGTCAGGCGGGCGGGACGGCGACGTTGTCGTGCCCTGGCCCGCCGAAAGCCTGTTCGCGCAGCAACGCCAACTGGTCGCGCACGCGGGCCGCTTTCTCGAATTCGAGGTTGCGCGCATGCTCGAGCATGGTCTTCTCGAGCCGCTTGATCTCGCGGGCGATGTCCTTTTCGGACATGTCCTCCACCTTGGCGCGCTCCAGGTCACGCTTGGCGGCTTCCTTGCCCGATTTTTCGCTGTAGACGCCGTCGATCAGGTCGCGAACCTGTTTCACGATACTGCGCGGCGTGATGCCGTGGGCCTCGTTGTGAGCGATCTGCCTGGCGCGCCGGCGCTCGGTCTCGTCGATGGCCTTCTTCATCGAGTCCGTCATGCGATCCGCGTAGAGGATGGCTTTGCCGTTCAGGTTGCGCGCCGCCCGGCCGATGGTCTGGATCAGCGAACGCTCGGCACGCAGGAAGCCTTCCTTGTCGGCATCGAGGATAGCCACCAGCGACACCTCGGGAATGTCCAACCCTTCGCGCAGCAGGTTGATGCCGACCAGGACATCGAAGGTGCCAAGACGCAGATCGCGCAAAATCTCGACCCGCTCCACGGTATCGACGTCGCTGTGCAGATAGCGCACCTTGACGCCGTTGTCGCCCAGGTAGTCCGTCAGTTGTTCGGCCATGCGCTTGGTGAGCGTGGTGATCAACACGCGCTCGTGCTTGTCGACCCGGAGACGAATCTCCTGCAGGACGTCATCGACCTGATGGGTGGCGGGCCGAACCTCGACCTCCGGATCGATCAGTCCCGTCGGTCGGACGAGTTGTTCCACCACGTTTCCGGCGTTGTCTTTCTCGTACTGCGCCGGTGTGGCAGAGACGAAGATGCACTGCCGCATGCGCGTCTCGAATTCCTCGAACTTCAGGGGCCGGTTGTCGAGCGCCGAAGGCAGGCGGAAGCCGTATTCGACCAGCGTGGTCTTGCGCGCACGGTCGCCGTTGTACATGCCGCCGAGTTGGCCGATCATCTGATGGCTCTCGTCGAGAAACATCAGCGCGTCCTTCGGCAGGTAGTCGGTCAGCGTGGCTGGCGGTTCGCCAGGCGCTGCGCCCGAAAGGTGGCGCGTGTAGTTCTCGATACCCTTGCAGTGGCCGATCTCGGCGAGCATCTCGAGGTCGAAGCGGGTGCGCTGCTCGATGCGCTGCGCCTCGACCAGCTTGCCCTCGGCGACGAAGAACTTGAGCCGGTCGTCGAGTTCGAGCTTGATGGTCTCGACCGCGCTCAGCACCTTGTCGCGCGGCGTGACGTAGTGGCTGGACGGATAGACCGTGAAGCGGGGGATCTTCTGGCGAATGCGTCCCGTGAGCGGATCGAACAACTGCAGCGTCTCGATCTCGTCGTCGAACAGCTCGATGCGGATCGCCAACTCGCTGTGCTCGGCCGGAAACACGTCGATCGTGTCGCCGCGCACGCGGAAGGTGCCGCGCGAGAAATCCTGCTCGTTGCGCGTGTACTGCATGCGGATCAAGCGCCCGATCACGTCGCGCTGGCCGATCTTGTCGCCCACCCGCATGATGAAGCGCATCTGCGTGTAATCCTCGGGCGTGCCGATGCCGTAGATGGCGCTCACGGTCGCCACGATCACCGTGTCGCGCCGCTCCAGCACGCTCTTGGTGGCCGACAGGCGCATCTGCTCGATGTGTTCGTTGATCGAGCTGTCCTTCTCGATGAACAGGTCGCGCTGAGGCACATAGGCCTCTGGCTGGTAATAGTCGTAATAACTGACGAAATACTCGACCGCGTTCTTGGGGAAGAACTCGCGGAACTCGCTGTAGAGCTGGGCGGCCAAGGTCTTGTTGGGTGCGAAAACGATCGCGGGACGGCCCATCCGCGCAATCACATTGGCCATGGTGAAAGTCTTGCCCGAGCCGGTTACGCCCAGCAGCGTCTGGAACACCTCACCATCCTGCAAACCCTCGACCAATCCGGCGATCGCGGCCGGCTGGTCGCCGGCGGGCGGATAAGGCTGGAACAGTTCGAATGGCGACCCGGGAAACGTGATGAATTCGCCCTGCGGGGCAGGGCCCACGGGGTCGGCGTGTTGCCGCTCTGGAATGACTTCGGAGGTTTCTGGCATGGCGTGACTCTGGGAGGTGGTGGCGCGGCCGGTAAAATTCAAGCGAACCGGGCAGCGTAACGCAGGTCCGGCGTTCACGTGAACCGATCACCCCCCAAAGGACTTTTCCAATGTCAATGTTCACCGCCGTCGAGATGGCGCCACGCGACCCGATCCTGGGACTCAACGAGCAATACGCCGCCGACAGCAATCCGAAAAAGGTCAACCTCGGCGTGGGCGTGTACTACGACGACAACGGCAAGCTGCCGCTGCTTTCTTGCGTGCAAGCCGCGGAATCAGACATGATGAAGGCGCCCAGCGCGCGCGGCTACCTGCCCATCGACGGCATCGCCGCCTACGACAACGCGGTGAAGGGCCTCGTCTTCGGCGCCGACAGCGAGCCGGTGAAGTCCGGTCGCGTCGCCACGATCCAGGCCATCGGCGGCACGGGCGGCTTGAAGGTCGGCGCCGACTTCCTGAAGAAGCTCAGCCCGTCCGCCAAGGTGCTGATCAGTGATCCGAGTTGGGAAAACCATCGCGCGCTGTTCACCAACGCCGGTTTTGAGGTCGAGAGCTACCCGTACTACGACGCAGCCAAGCGCGGCATCGACTTCGAAGGCATGCTCGGCGCCCTCAAGGCCGCACCGGCTGGCACCATCGTCGTGCTGCATGCTTGCTGCCACAACCCGACGGGCTATGACATCACCGCGGCCCAGTGGGACCAGGTGATCGCCGCCGTCAAGGCCGGCAACCTGACCCCCTTCCTCGACATGGCCTACCAGGGGTTCGGCCACGGCATCGCCGAAGATGGCGCGGTAATCGGCAAGTTTGTCGAAGCCGGCCTGACCTTTTTCGTGTCGACCTCCTTTTCCAAGAGCTTCAGCCTGTACGGCGAGCGCGTGGGCGCCCTGTCGGTGCTCTGCGAGAGCAAGGAAGAAGCCGCCCGCGTGCTGTCGCAGCTCAAGATCGCCATCCGCACCAACTACAGCAACCCGCCGATCCACGGTGGCGCGGTGGTGGCTGCTGTGCTCAACGATCCGGCGCGCCGTGCCGTGTGGGAAAAGGAGCTTGCCGAGATGAGGGTGCGCATCAAGGCCATGCGTCAGAAGCTGGTCGACGGCCTGAAGGCCGCCGGCGTGAAGCAGGACATGAGCTTCATCACGACCCAGATCGGCATGTTCAGCTACTCGGGCCTGACCAAGGACCAGATGGTGCGCTTGCGGGAGGAATTCGGCGTCTACGGGACCGACACCGGCCGCATGTGCGTGGCGGCGCTCAACAGCAAGAACATCGACTACGTTTGTCAGAGCATCGCCAAGGTGATTTAAACCATGACGGCGGCGCGTGCAACCGCGCGCTGCTTTCAGGCCGTTTCGTGGAGAACTCACGAATGTCGCGGCTGTGTCAGTTTCGTGGGGGGCTCCCCCTACTTTGAGCACAGGGCTACTGATATATTGCATTGCAATAACTATCTGGCCCCTCCGATGCTCTACCAACTTTACGAAGCACAGCGCTCCCTCATGGAGCCGTTTGCAGACTTCGCGCAGGCCGCCTCCAAGCTCTACGGCCAAGGCGCCGTCTTCGGACAGACGCCGATCGCACAGCGCATGGCCGCCGGCTACGACCTGCTTTATCGTCTGGGCAAGGATTACGAGAAGCCCGAATTCGACATCAAGACCGTCAAGGTGGACGGGCACGACGTTGTGATCCACGAAAGCGTCGAGATCGAGAAGCCCTTCTGCCAGTTGCGCCGCTTCAAGCGCTTCACGGACGAGCCGCACATCCTCCACACGCTGAAAAGTCAGCCCGTGGTCCTGATCGTGGCCCCGCTGTCGGGCCATTACGCGACGCTGCTGCGCGACACCGTGCGCACCATGCTGCAGGGTCACAAGGTCTACATCACCGATTGGGTCAATGCCCGCCTCGTGCCACTGTCCGAGGGCGAATTCCACCTCGACGACTACATCAACTATGTCGAGGACTTCATTCGTTACTTGCAGGCTGAGTACGGCAACTGCCATGTCGTCAGCGTCTGCCAGCCCACGGTGCCTGTGCTGGCGGCGGTGTCCCTGATGGCCAGTCGGGGCGAGAAGACACCGCTGTCGATGACCATGATGGGCGGCCCGATCGACGCGCGCAAGTCGCCGACCGCGGTCAACAACCTGGCGATGAACAAGAGCTTCGAGTGGTTCGAGAACAACGTGATCTACCGCGTGCCGGACGGCTTCCCGGGCGCCGGCCGCCGCGTTTACCCCGGCTTCCTGCAGCACACGGGCTTCGTCGCGATGAACCCGGATCGTCACGCGAGCAGCCACTACGACTACTTCAAGAACCTGATCAAGGGTGACGACGCGAGCGCCGAGGCGCACCGCACCTTCTACGACGAGTACAACGCCGTGCTCGACATGGATGCGGACTACTACCTCGACACCATCCGCACCGTGTTCCAGGATTTCGACCTTGTCAACGGCACATGGGAAGTGAAGAACCCCGAAGGCGAGCGTGAGCCCGTGCGTCCGCAGGACATTCACTCCACCGGGCTGCTGACGGTCGAAGGCGAACTCGACGACATCTCCGGCTCCGGACAGACCCGCGCCGCGCACGAACTGTGCACCGGCGTCTCAGCGGACGAACAGCACCACTACGAAGTCAAGGGTGCCGGCCACTACGGCATCTTCAGCGGTCGCCGTTGGCGCGAACAGGTCTATCCGAAAGTGAAGGCCTTCATCGAAGCGCACGACAAGCCGCAAAAGCGCGCCGACAAAGCAACGGTCCTGACGGCGGAAGACACGATCAAGCCGACGGCAGCGCCGAAGAAGCGTGCCGCCGCGGCCCGGAAGACGGCGCCTGCGCGGCGGTCGCGTTCGGCTGTACGCACGTCCCCATGAGATCGTGAACACCCTGGCCGCGCGCCTCCTGGAGGCGCTGCCGCAAACGCAGTGCACACGCTGCGGCTATCCTGATTGCGCGGGCTACGCAGACGCGATCGCGGCAGGGGAGGCAGGCATCGATCAATGTCCGCCGGGCGGTGCTGAAGGGGTGGCTCGCTTGTCGGAGCTCACCGGCAAACCGGTCCGGCCGATCGACCCGAAGTTCGGCGTCGAGGGCCCTCGGGCGATGGCGGTCATCGACGAATCCTGGTGCATCGGCTGCACCTTGTGTCTCGATGCGTGCCCGACCGACGCGATCCTCGGAATCCACAAGCGCATGCACACCGTGATCGAGGCGCATTGCACAGGCTGCGAGCTCTGCATCCCGGTCTGCCCGGTCGACTGCATTTCGCTCGAAGTGGCAACGCCCGGCCGAAGCGGGTGGCAGGCGTGGTCACAAGCGCAGGCGAACCACGCACGAAGCCGCTATGAAGCGCATGGCCGGCGGCGCAGGATGCCCGAATCTTCCGTCGTCAAGGCACCGGAAGGCTCGCCGGATACGACAGCCCCGGCGGATCGCAAGCGCGCCATCGTCGAGGCTGCGCTGGCTCGTGCACGAGCCGCGAGCGCAGCCAAGACAGGCATCAAATAGCCGGCGCCGCCAGGGCGCCGGACAGAGGCTCCCGCAGGCTTAACCTGTCGCGAGAGCCGCAAAGGCCTTGACCACTTCCGGCGGCGCCTGGACCAGTTCGATCAACACCCCCTCGCCTGCGATCGGAAATTCATCGTTGGCCTTGGGATGTAAAAAGCAGATGTCGAAGCCGGCCGCCCCCTGACGAATCCCACCTGGCGCGAATCGCACACCCTGCCCGGTGAGCCATTCGACCGCCTTCGGGAGGTCGTCGATCCAAAGCCCCACGTGGTTCAAAGGTGTGGTGTGAACCGCAGGCTTTTTCTCGGCGTCCAGCGGCTGCATCAGATCGACCTCGACCTTGAACGGCCCACTGCCGATCGCGCAGATGTCCTCGTCGACGTTTTCACGCTCGCTCTTGAAGGTGCCGGTGACTTCGAGCCCCAGCATCTCGACCCAGAGTTTCTGCAGCCGGCCCTTGTCTGGCCCGCCGATCGCGATCTGCTGGATACCCAGCACCTTGAATGGACGGCTCATGCAAACTCCATGATCACCTGGTCAACGGAAAGCGACTCACCCTTCGCTGCAACGATGCTGGCGACCACGCCATCCTGCGTCGCAAACAATACGTTCTCCATCTTCATCGCCTCGATCACCGCCAGTTTCTCGCCGGCCTGCACCTGCTGGCCGGGCTTCACGGACACCTCGACGAGCAGGCCCGGCATCGGCGACATCAGGAACTTGCTCAGGTCAGGCGGCGCCTTGAATGGCATCAGCTTCAGCAGCCGCGCGCCGAGCGGCGAAAGCACCAGCCCCTCGATCTGCGTGCCGTTGTGCGACACGCGCAGCGACAGCGGGTTCTTGCCCGCGCCACGTTCCACCTGCGCGATGAATGCGCGCCCGTTGACGTTGCCTTCCACCCGGATGCTGCCGAGCGACGCCTTGCTGTCGATCTTGTAGTTGCGATCGCCCACCGCCACGGCGCTGGAGCCCGTCTGTCCATGGAAATCGGTGACCGACACACGCTTGTGCACGTGCTCGCCCTCGTCATCCAGAACGACCACCACGAACTGCTCGCCCACCTTGACTCCGTGTCCTTCAAGTTGGCCGCTGATACCCGATGCGCGCGCACGATACCGGCGGTGCATGAAGGCCGCCAACGCGACGAGGAAATCCGGATCGTCGTGCGGCACGTCTTCCGCATGGAAGCCCTTGCCATAGTGCTCGGCAATGAAGCCGGTGTTGAACTCGCCGCTCACGAATTTCGGATGCGCAAGCAGCGCCGCCTGGAACGGGATGTTGCTGCTGATGCCGCGAATCACGAAGCCATTGAGCGCCTCGCGCATCAGGGCAATGGCATGCGCGCGATCGCGGCCATGGACAATCAACTTGGCGATCATCGAGTCGTAGAACATCGGGATCTCGCCGCCGTCGTAGACGCCCGTATCCACCCGAATGCCGTAGAGATGCCGGGTATCCGCCGAGAACATGGTCTCCTTCGGCGGCTGGAATCGCACCAGTCGGCCGGTCGAAGGCAGGAAGTTGCGAAATGGGTCTTCGGCGTTGATACGGCACTCGATGGCCCATCCGTCGCGCTTCACATCCTGTTGCGCCAGCGGCAGCTTCTCGCCCGCCGCGACGCGGATCATCAATTCGACCAGGTCGAGCCCGGTGATCGCCTCGGTCACGGGATGCTCCACCTGAAGCCGCGTATTCATCTCGAGGAAGTAGAAGCTCTGGTCTTTGCCGACCACGAACTCCACCGTGCCCGCGCTCTGGTAGTTCACCGCCTTGGCCAGCGCCACCGCCTGCTCGCCCATGGCCTTGCGCGTCGCTTCGCTGATGAAGGGCGATGGCGCTTCCTCGATCACCTTCTGGTGCCGGCGCTGGATGGAGCACTCGCGCTCGTTCAGGTAGATCACGTTGCCGTGCGAGTCGCCCAGCACCTGGATCTCGATGTGGCGTGGCTCCTCGACGAACTTCTCGATGAAGACCCGGTCATCACCGAAGCTGTTGCGCGCTTCGTTGCGGCAAGAGGTGAAGCCGTCGAAGGCATCCTTGTCGTTGTAGGCCACGCGCAGACCCTTGCCACCGCCGCCGGCCGATGCCTTGATCATCACGGGATAGCCGACGTCCTTGGCGATCTCGACCGCGCGCTCGGCCGTTTCGATGGCGTCGTTCCAGCCCGGAATGGTGTTGACCTTGGCCTCGTTCGCGAGCTTCTTCGAGGCGATCTTGTCGCCCATCGCGGCAATCGAGTAGTGCTTGGGGCCGATGAAGGCGATGCCCTCTTCCTCGACCTTCCTCGCGAAGGCTTCGTTCTCGGACAGGAAGCCGTAGCCCGGGTGCACCGCTTCGGCGCCGGTCTGCTGGCAGGCCGCGATGATGCGGTCCGCCTGCAGATAGCTCTCACGACTCGGCGAGGCGCCGATATGCACTGCCTCATCGGCGAGTTCGACATGGCGCGCGTCCTTGTCGGCATCGGAATAGACAGCCACCGTGAGGATGCCCATCTTCTTGGCGGTCTTGATGACGCGGCAGGCGATTTCGCCGCGGTTGGCGATCAGGATTTTCTTGAACATGTTCTTCTTTCCGGCTTACAGCGGAATGTTTCCGTGTTTACGCCACGGGTTTTCAAGCTTTTTCTCGCGCAGCATGACCAGCGAGCGGCAGATCCGCTTGCGCGTCTCGCTTGGCAAGATCACGTCGTCGATGTAGCCGCGCGTGCCCGCCACATACGGGTTGGCAAAGCGCGCCTTGTACTCGGCCTCGCGCGCAGCAAGCTTTTCGGGGTCGTTCTTGTCTTCGCGGAAGATGATCTCCACTGCGCCCTTGGCGCCCATCACCGCGATCTCGGCACGCGGCCAGGCGAGGTTGACGTCGCCGCGAAGGTGCTTCGACGCCATCACGTCGTACGCACCACCGTAGGCCTTGCGCGTGATGACGGTGATCTTCGGCACCGTGCATTCGGCATACGCATAGAGCAGCTTGGCGCCGTGCTTGATGATGCCGCCGTACTCCTGGCTGGTGCCGGGCATGAAGCCGGGCACGTCGACGAAGGTCAGCACCGGGATGTTGAACGCGTCGCAGAAACGCACGAAGCGCGCCGCCTTGATCGACGACTTGATGTCGAGGCAGCCGGCTAGCACCAGCGGCTGGTTCGCCACGATGCCGACGCTCTGTCCTTCCATGCGCGCGAAGCCGATCACGATGTTCTTCGCGTAGTCGGGCTGCAGTTCGAAGAAGTCGCCGTCGTCGACCACCTTCACGATCAGCTCCTTCATGTCGTAGGGCTTGTTCGGGTTGTCGGGCACCAGCGTGTCGAGCGAAAGATCAGCGCGGTCCGCCGGGTCGCCGCTGGGACGCACGGGTGGCTTCTCGCGGTTGTTGAGCGGCAGGTAGTTGTAGAGCCGGCGCAGCATCATCAGCGCCTCGACGTCGTTCTCGAAGGCCATGTCGGCCACGCCGCTCTTGGTGGTGTGCGTCAAAGCCCCGCCCAGTTCCTCGGCAGTCACGTCCTCGTGCGTCACCGTCTTCACCACTTCGGGACCGGTGACGAACATGTACGAGCTGTCCCGCACCATGAAGATGAAGTCGGTCATCGCCGGCGAATACACCGCGCCGCCCGCACAGGGGCCCATGATCATGCTGATCTGCGGCACCACGCCTGAGGCCATCACGTTGCGCTGGAACACGTCGGCATAGCCGCCGAGCGAAGCCACGCCTTCCTGGATGCGGGCACCGCCCGAATCGTTGAGGCCGATGACCGGCGCGCCGACCTTCATGGCCTGGTCCATCACCTTGCAGATCTTCTCGGCATGGGCCTCGCTGAGCGCGCCGCCGAAGACGGTGAAGTCCTGGCTGAAGATGAAGACCAGGCGGCCGTTGATCATTCCGTAGCCGGTGACCACGCCATCGCCCGGGATCTTGTTGTCGGCCATGCCGAAGTCGCTCGATCGATGTTCGACAAACATGTCCCACTCTTCGAAGGTGTTGTCGTCGAGCAGCAGTTCGATGCGCTCGCGCGCGGTCAGCTTGCCCTTGGCATGCTGCGCGTCGATGCGCTTCTTGCCACCGCCGAGCCGCGCCTGTTCACGGCGTTTTTCAAGTTGTTCGAGGATTTCTTTCATGGCGTTTCGTCGGGAGAGTTGATCTTGTGGAGGTGGCAGGCGACAGGCTACGCTCGTCCGGCCTGCGCGGCGAGCAGATTGCGCGCAGCGGTCGATGCAGGCAGCGTGCCTGCCGCCACCTGGGCGATGGCTTGGGGCAACAGTTCGCGTACCTGCGGGTGATGGCGGAATGCCTGCTTGAGCCCGGCGTCGATGCGCTCCCACATCCATGAGAGCGCCTGCTTTTCGCGGCGCGTGGCCAACTTGCCGTTGGCGGTCTGCAGCGCCTTGAACTGCAGGACCGCATCCCAGAATACGTCGATGCCGGTGCCGGCCAATGCGCTGAGCTGGATCACCTTGGGCAGCCAGAAGCGCACTTCCGCTTCGGGGGAACCCGGCACGGCGTGAGCCGCGTGCATCACCTGTGCATGCGCCGGGTTGCCGTGGTGACCGAAAAGACGCAGCGCCGACGCAATCTGCGCCTGCGCGCGGGTCGCCGCATCCTTGTCGATGTCGGCCTTGTTGATGACGACCAGGTCGGCCAGTTCCATCACGCCCTTCTTGATGGCCTGAAGGTCATCACCGGCGTTCGGCAGTTGGAGCAGCACGAACATGTCGGTCATGCCAGAGACCGCAGTCTCGCTCTGGCCTACGCCGACCGTTTCGACGATCACGATGTCGTAGCCGGCGGCTTCGCATACCAGCATCGCCTCGCGCGTCTTCTCTGCGACGCCGCCGAGCGTGCCCGACGACGGGCTCGGGCGGATGTAAGCGCGCTCGTGCACCGAGAGCTTTTCCATGCGTGTCTTGTCGCCGAGGATCGAGCCGCCCGAGACGGTGGATGACGGGTCGACGGTGAGCACCGCCACGCGGTGGCCGCGCTCGATCAGGAACAGCCCCAACGCCTCGATGAAAGTCGACTTACCAACGCCGGGTACGCCCGAAATCCCGAGCCGGAACGAATTCCCCGTGTGAGGCAGCAAGGCAGTGAGCAATTCGTCCGCCTGCGCGCGATGGTCGTCGCGGGTCGATTCGAGCAGCGTGATCGCCTTGGCGATCGCGCGGCGCTGCACAGCACCATCCGAGGTCGCCAGCGATTCAGCCGTGACCGGTGTTCGAACCGGCATGTTCAGGCCGCTACTGCTGCACGAATCTGTTCCAGCACGTCCTTGGCGCTGGCGGGGATCGGGGTGCCCGGGCCGTAGATGCCCTTCACGCCGGCTTCGTAGAGAAAGTCGTAGTCCTGGCGCGGAATCACGCCGCCCACGAACACGATGATGTCGTCGGCACCCTGCTTCTTGAGCTCTTCGATGATGGCTGGCACGAGCGTCTTGTGGCCGGCAGCCAGCGTGCTGACGCCCACAGCGTGCACGTCGTTCTCGATTGCCTGGCGCGCACATTCCTCGGGCGTCTGGAACAGCGGTCCCATGTCGACGTCGAAGCCCAGGTCGGCGAATGCGGTCGCGACGACCTTCGCGCCACGATCGTGGCCATCCTGCCCCAATTTGGAGATCATGACGCGCGGGCGCCGGCCCTGCTCCTCGGCGAAGGCAGCGATCTCGTGCTGGAGCGCTTCCCAGCCTTCCGCGGAGTCGTAGGCGGCAGCGTAGACGCCCGTCACCTTCTGCGTGTCGGCGCGGTGGCGACCGTAGACCTTTTCCAGCGCATCGCTGATCTCGCCGACCGTGGCGCGCAGGCGCACGGCCTGGATGCTCAGGTCGAGCAGATTGCCTTCGCCACTTTCCGCGGCAGCGGTGAGTGCATCGAGCGCGGCCTGCACGGCGGCGCTGTCACGCTTCTCGCGGATCGCCTTGAGCTTGGCAATCTGCCCGTCGCGCACCTTGACGTTGTCGATCTGCAGGATGTCGTGCGTGTCCTCTTCCTTGAGCTTGTACTTGTTGACGCCCACGATCACGTCCCTGCCCGAATCGATCCGGGCCTGCTTGTCGGCGGCTGCCGCCTCGATCTTGAGCTTGGCCCAGCCGCTGTCGACCGCCTTGGTCATGCCGCCCATGGCCTCGACCTCTTCGATGATGGCCCAGGCCGCATCGGCCATGTCCTGCGTGAGCTTTTCCATCATGTAGCTGCCAGCCCACGGGTCGACCACATTGGTGATGTGCGTCTCTTCCTGGATGATCAACTGCGTGTTGCGCGCGATGCGCGCGCTGAACTCGGTGGGCAGCGCGATGGCTTCGTCGAGCGCGTTGGTGTGCAGGCTCTGCGTGCCGCCGAACACCGCGGCCATGGCTTCGATGGTGGTGCGCACGACATTGTTGTACGGGTCCTGCTCGGTCAGGGACCAGCCCGAGGTCTGGCAGTGCGTGCGCAGCATCAGGCTCTTGGGGTTCTTCGGGTTGAACTCCTTCATGATCCGGCACCACAGCAGGCGCGCGGCTCGCATCTTGGCGACTTCGAGGTAGAAGTTCATGCCAATGGCCCAGAAGAAGCTCAGCCGGCCGGCAAAGCCGTCGACATCGAGCCCCTTGGCGAGCGCGGTCTTCACGTATTCCTTGCCGTCGGCCAGCGTGAAGGCAAGTTCGAGCGCCTGGTTGGCGCCGGCTTCCTGCATGTGATAGCCGCTGATCGAGATCGAGTTGAACTTCGGCATCTTCTGCGCCGTGTACTCGATGATGTCGCCAATGATCCGCATGCTCGGCGCGGGTGGGAAGATGTAGGTGTTGCGGACCATGAACTCCTTGAGGATGTCGTTCTGGATGGTTCCGCTCAGCTGGTCCTGCGCGACGCCCTGTTCCTCGGCCGCGACCACGTAGCCTGCCAGCACCGGCAGCACCGCGCCGTTCATCGTCATCGAGACGCTCACAGTGTCCAGCGGGATCTGGTCGAACAGGATCTTCATGTCCTCGACCGAATCGATCGCCACGCCGGCCTTGCCGACGTCGCCGGTCACGCGCGGATGGTCGCTGTCGTAGCCGCGATGGGTCGCGAGGTCGAAGGCCACGCTGACGCCCTGCCCGCCCGCGGCAAGCGCCTTGCGATAGAAGGCGTTCGATTCTTCCGCTGTCGAGAAACCCGCGTACTGGCGGATGGTCCACGGACGCACCGAGTACATGGTGGCTTGCGGGCCACGCAGGTAGGGCTCGAAGCCCGGCAGCGTGTCGGTGTACTTCAGTCCCTGCAAGTCGGCCGCGGTGTAGAGCGGCTTGACGGTAATGCCGTCAGGGGTGATCCAGTTCAGTGCCTTGAGATCCCCGCCGGGGGCCGATTTGGCGGCGGCCTTGGTCCAGGCTTCGAGTGTGGCGGTGGAAAAAGTGATGTCGGATTTGCTCATGAGCGCCGCTTTGCAGGTCGTGCGAGTGTGTCGGGAGTGTCCGCGCAGGAGCGGCACAGTTCAAATTCGATCGCTAGTCTAACCGATCCGTAATTATTAATTCAAAGATCGAACTTGGGGTACATTCCAGCCATGTCTGCTGTCACCCTCACACCGCGCGCCCTCTATGAAGAAGTGGCCGAACTTCTGCGCCAGCGCATCTTCAGCCGGGAGCTCGAACCCGGAGGCTGGATCGACGAGCTCAAGCTGGCCGACGAATACGGCATTAGTCGCACGCCCCTGCGCGAGGCGCTGAAGGTGCTGGCGGCCGAGGGCCTGGTCACGATGAAGGTGCGGCGAGGCGCCTACGTGACCGAGGTCTCGGAGAAGGATCTGGCGGACGTCTACCACCTGCTCAGCCTGCTGGAGAGCGATGCCGCGGGCGTGGTCGCCGAGCACGCGACGGAAGCCGAGCTGGCTGAGCTCGATGCCCTGCATGCCGAGCTCGAAGCCGCCGCGGCGCCGGGCCACATCGATCGCCAGAACTTCTTCGCGATCAACGAGCGCTTCCACATGCGGCTGCTCGCGATCGCCGACAACCGCTGGCGCGACCAGATGGTCGCCGACCTGCGCAAGGTGATGAAGCTCAACCGCCACAACTCGCTGTTGAAGTCCGGCCGCATCGGCGAGTCGCTGAAGGAGCATCGGGCCATCATGGCGGCGATCAAGGCGCGCGATGCCGCCGAGGCCATGGCGCGGATGCAGCGGCACTTCAGCAACGGCCTGGAAGCAGCGAACTAGGCTCGCCCCCAGGCTGCGCGCACTTCGTGTCGCTTCGCCTACCCCCTGCCGGGGGCAATACCGGCGGACCGGCGGAGCCGGGTCCGCGGTATTCCTCGATCTGGCTGCCTTCGCTTTCGCTTAGGCAGCCTGCTCGGCCGGGTCGTGGGCGATCGCCATCACCTCGTGGGGGGGGCGGGACTTGAGGCGGTGGTCGCTCCAGACCTGGCGCCAGCGGCGGGCGCCTGGGAGGCCATTGCGCAGGCCGAGCATGTGGCGGGCGATGTTCGACCATGGCGTGCCGTGCTCGGCGGCCTCTCGGGCCATGTAGTCGCACATCTGGCGCTCGACCTCTTCCCGTGTCAGCGTCGAAGGTGCCTCGCCGTAGAAGACTGCATCCCATTCGACCAGCCACCAGGGGTTGTGATAGGCCTCGCGGCCGATCATCACGCCGTCGAGCAAGCGCAGGTGCGCATGCATCTGCGCGTTGTCGTTGAAGCCGCCGTTGATCGAGAAATGCAGCGCCGGAAAGTCGTGTTTGAGCCGATGCACCAGCTCATAGCGCAGCGGCGGCACTTCGCGGTTCTGCTTGGGGGACAGGCCCTTGAGCCAGGCGTTGCGTGCATGGACGATGAAGGTTTCGCAGCCCGCTTCGCTCACCTTGCCCACGAAGTCGCGCACGAATTCATAGCTTTCGATCTTGTCGATGCCAATGCGGTGCTTGACGGTGACGGGCACATCCACCACATCGACCATCGCCTTCACGCAGTCGGCCACCAGCTGCGGCTCGTTCATGAGGCACGCACCGAAGGCGCCGCGCTGCACGCGCTCGCTCGGGCAGCCGCAGTTGATGTTGATCTCGTCGTAGCCCCACTCCTCGCCCAGCTTTGCGCAATGCGCCAGATCTGCCGGCTCGCTGCCGCCGAGCTGGAGCGCGACAGGATGCTCCTCGCTGTTGAAACGCAAGTGGCGCGGGACGTCGCCGTGGATGAGCGCGCCGGTCGTCACCATCTCGGTGTAGAGCAGCGTGCGCCGCGTGAGGAGGCGATGGAAGTACCGGCAGTGGTGATCTGTCCAATCCATCATTGGAGCAATAGAGATTTTCAAAATCTATATTCCTTTATCCATCTTGTTTTCCACGTTAGGAACCGCAAACATTCCATGCCCATTTTCACGAAAAATGGGCAGGAAATGGGCACGGAATGTGCCATTTCTGTATCATTGATGCACAGAAATTTGGGCACGGATTGGGAACACGACATGGCTTCATTTTCGCAACTACCTTCAGGCTCTTGGCGCGTTCAGGTCCGGCGCAAGGGCATCGATCGCACAGCGACCTTCCAGAGCAAGCCTGAGGCTCGCAAGTGGGCGGCAGAGATCGAGGCGCAGGTCCGCGTCGTTGCTGCGGGCGGCCATGCGCCGCTGCCATCGGCGACCACTGTCAGTCAATTGGTCGACCTCTACAACGAGAGCGGCATCACCGACAAGCAGGGCAGGACCAAGCGTGCTTCCTTGGCGATGCTCCGCCGCGAAATCGGCAACGTGAAAGTGTCCCAACTGAGTGCGATCACCCTGCGTGATCTGATCGACCGCCGACAGAAGCAAGGCGCGGGCGGCGTCACGATCGCGGCAGATTTGAGCTTCTTGAGCAGCGTCATGAAATGGGCAAAGCATGTCCGGCACCTTGACGTTCCAGAGCGCCTCGCACTGGACGCACGAGCATCGCTGAAGCATCGCAAGCTCAACACCCGCAGCACGGAGCGCGACCGTCTGCCGACGCCCGCCGAACTGGACAAGCTTTTTCATCACTGGGAAGTGCAGGCCCTCAAGCTGGGGATGATGAACCGCGACATGACGCCGATGCGGGAGCTGGTCGAGTTCGCTATCGCGTCGGCCATGCGCATCAGCGAGGTCTGCCGCATCACCTGTGAAGATGTCGACGAAGAAAAACGCTCTGTGTGGATTCGTGACCGCAAGGACCCGTCCGAGAAGGTCGGCAACGATCAACTGGTGCCGTTGCTCGGGCCGGCATGGACCATGGTGGAGGCCGCGCTGCACGAGCGGAGATCGGGCTTCCTCTTTCCTTACAACGCGGGCTCCGTTTCCACGTTGTTCACCCGCGCCGTCAAGGCTTGCAAGATCAAAAACCTGCGCCTGCACGATATGCGCCATGAAGGCATCACACGGTTGTTCAAGGCCGGTCTTCAAATTCCGCAGGTGATGAAGATCAGCGGGCACAAGGACCCGAAGATGCTGATGAGGTATCTCAACTTGAGCACTGAGGACGTGCATGCGGCGTATGACCGCCACAACCCATGCCCCACCGCGCCGGCCGTGGTACCTGCCGAAACGTCGGCCCCGGCCGCAAGGCCGCGTCGGCTGCGACTGGTGGAAGCTGCCGCATAGGGGGACACAATGACGCGCAGGGCCGAGCGTTGCGACACGCCCGGCCCCCGCTGACCCTGATCCACCTGAGCGAGAGGTGATCCCATGGCTACCCGCAATCGTACTGAAGCGGCAGTGCCCCATCGGCACCGCCTCCCTCTGCCCGGCATGCCGGAGGACGACGTGCTCGTCACCAAAGCCGCGTTGATTCGCCTGCTCAGTGCGAACTGGCCCCGAATCGTCCGGGACCTCAATCGCCCTGGTAGCAATGGCTTGCGCAAGGCAGCCGGCTTTCGCGTCGGCCAAGGACGCCAAGGACTGTACTGGCAGGGCCGGGCGGAACAGTGGGCCAAGGCGCATGACCGGTGGGTCGTGCGGGCGGCCGTTGCCGTGTCCAGCGTTTTCGCACAGCGTGGGTGAGACCCGATAAGACTCGGAAGTCCTTTGTTCCCGCTGTTTTGTCGCATTAATCGCTTCTCCGACTCACAACTCCACCATCGCCAGATATGTGAACAATGCAGAAGCATTGGCCCGGCCCTTCGGCGGGGTTTGATGGGGATGCATCGTGACTGCAATCGACAAAAAGGCGCTGCCGACGAGCATGCCGAGCGTGCCGCAGAAGGTCGTGGAGCTGCACCCGGACCAGACTGCTAACGCGAAGCGCCGGGCCTTGCGGGGTACCTACAGTGGCAAGCCCTATACCGACGGTCAGACCGTTCGCGTCGTTCGGAGCCGGCGATGAGCACGCAGGACAATCTGGAAGCCGTTCAGCGAACCCTGGCTGAAAAGCTCAACTGCACGATTGAAGCCGACCTCGCCAAGCTCGCCGGGGTCAAGCCCGATTCGGTAGTCGACTGGCGTCGCCGTGGTCAAGGCCCCCCATACGTGAAGCTCGGGACGACGTTCCTCTATCCGAACCCGCATCTGGCGGCATGGCTACATAGCCGAATACGCGGCACCGACGCAGACGGACGTTCGCCAGCAATCCTTTGAATGATGGTCAGCCTGCGTATCGGCACGACCAAGAAAGGGCGACGCCCGCGACCGTCACAAGCGGCGGCGTCTTTCGGAAAAACCGCTGCGAAGGACCACGATTCCGTCGCAGCGAACTCTGGAGCCAACCAGATGGAAACGGATTCTCCGCCCGATCCGGTAGCACCGCAAACCGCAGCCGGCCAGCTACCCCTTTCCGAAGGCGCGACCGTGCCGCCATCGGCCCCATACGGGCAGGTGGATGGCAAGACAGCCGCCTACCTCGCCACCATCCCGACCAAGCACCGCCCGCGCATGGCCCATGTGCTGGGCGGCGGTCATGCGACCCACCGTGACCGCATCACGGCCATGTGCCTGACCTGCTCCGGGTTTCAGTTCGAAGAGGTCCGCGAGTGCATGGTCCGCAAATGCCCGCTGCAGGCAGTGAGACCCTATCAGATCGCAGACACGGGTCACGAACCTGGTGAGGAGGTGCAGTCATGACCGGACCCAGCACCAGCACCCCGGACAAGCCTAAGCCGCCGCCAAGCCGTGGCGGCAATAAGTGGTACCGCGAGCAGGCGGCTTACGAAGGCCGCTGGCGTCCGCCATGGACAGAAGCGTGTTGGCCGATGTGGTTGCCAGCACTTGCGCCGCGTCAGCGTGAAGAGGTCATGCAATGAGCGTTGCACTGACGGATGCAATCTACCGCGTGGACGGAGGGCAACGTGACGCGGACGGTGCAAACCAGCGCGTGCCGCCGCACAGCATCGAAGCTGAGCACAGCGTGCTCGGTGCCCTGCTGATGGACAACGGCGCGTGGCCGGAGGTCGCCACCACTCTGCAGGCTGGGCACTTCTACCAGCATGAGCATCGACTGATCTTTGGTGCGCTCGCCACGATGATGAGCCAAGGTCAGGTTGCTGATGTCATCACCGTGGCCGAACACTTCGAGCGCAACGGCGGGGCCGAGCAAGTCGGCGGGTTGGTCTACCTCGATCAACTGAGGCAATGCGTCTGTAGTGCCAGCGCCATCGGTGCCCACGCAGCCATCGTGCGTGACTGCGCAACCAGCCGTCAGGCCATCGCCCTGCATGACCGGGCCAAAGAAGGGCACTTCAAACGCGACCAGATCAGCCTGCGTGATGCGGGTGAGGCAACGAGGCAGGCCCTGCTGCTGCTGGAGGACGCAAACGAGCCGCAGCGGCTGCAGGCGCACACCCTCAATCTCGTGGACCTTGCGAGCCACCCGCAGGATCCGCCCGCCTTCGTCATCCCTGAGTGGTTGCCTGAGGGATGCGTCACCCTCCTGGCTGCGCACGGTGAAGGCGGCAAGTCGCAGATCGGCCTGCTCATCGCAATCTGCATCGCGGCTGGCCTGCCCGTGCTCGGCACCCCGCCGCGACCGCCGCGCCGGGTGCTCTTCTACTCGTGCGAGGACGGCTTGCCAATCCTGAACTGGCGCGTCCAGCAGTACTGCAGCGCCCTGGGCATCACGCCGGACACCTTGGACGGCTGGCTCTTCGTCGTTGACGCCGCTGACCTCGACGACCCCGAACTGTTCGAAGAGCAGCGCGGCACAGTCGGAAGGCTCACGCGCAGCTACCAGGAACTGCGTGCCCTGATGGCCGCTGAAGCCATCGACATCGTGGTGATCGACAACGCCTCGGACACCTATGCAGCCAACGAGATCAGCCGTCCTGCCGTGCGGGCCTTCATCCGTTCGCTGCGGCACCTCCTGCCCTCGCGCCACACGGGCGCGGTGCTGCTCCTGGCTCACGTCAACCGCGCCGCCAGCGTGTCGAACACTGCCGGCCAGCAGTGGAGTGGCAGCACCCAATGGCACAACAGCGTGCGCAGCCGCTGGGAGCTGACCCGCCGCAAGGCCGATGCCGAGCAGGAGGACGATGACGATGACGCGGCGGGGCCACCTGCCCCCTACATCCTGAAGCGTGCCAAGGGCAACTACGCCCCGGCTGGTGGCACCGGCCTGCATTTGCACTGGGACCCCCGCCACGGCGTCATCCTTCCCGACGAGCAGCCCGGTCCGGCAGTGGTGCATGCCATCGAGCACCCCAACGACGAGCGCATCCTGCTCAAGGGGTTCGCCGCAGCCAGGATGCAGGGCCAGCGCATCTCGTCCAGCCTCACGGCCAACAACAACGCGGCCAGGATTCTGGCAATCATGGTGCCGGACCTGCCCAAGCGATTGCGCGAGATGAAGAAGCTGAATGGCGTGCTGCAGTTGCTTCAGGCACGGGGCCTTCTCGCCATCGCGGAGTACCTCGGCAGCAACGGCACCAGCAAGAGACTGGAATGGGTGCTGACCGATCAGGGCCGCACAGCGGCTGCCGCGCAGGCATGGTTTGCTCCCGCATCGGCTCCCGCATCGGCTGAGCAAGGGGCGGGTGCATGAGCAACCTGCGCGGGGAGTCAACCGCTCCCGCGCCCCTCGGCTGCTCTCTCTCTCGCTCCCCCCTATATACCCCCACCGCATGCGGGAGCACGCGGTCCGCCATGGGCTCCCCGCTGCTCGCGCATGAGATTTGCGCTAACTCCAAATGCGCGAGCGATGCGCGAGCAAGGGCCTATGCGCGAGCATCTCACCACCATCCCGAAAGGACCGACACCATGCTGCCCATCACCACATCGATGTCGCTCGCCGTGCGCCTCGGGCTTGAGCACCGTCAGGTCCTGCGAGCCATCGCCAAGGCGCAGCCGCTGCACCCCCGGCCGCTGTGGGCATTGCACTTCGCGGCATACACATTCCACGATGCCGCCGGCTGCCTGTGCAGCTACGGGATGATCACGGTTCCGGGGCTGTACCTGCTAGGTGCCTTCCTGCCGCGCACGCCGCACACCATCCGCTGGCAGTCGGATGTGGTGCAGGCCCTTTCGCAGTCTCTCGACGCGATGGGGATGCGGCAAGCGGATGGATGAATGGATGCTGCGGAATCTGGGGCCGTTGTTCGGACCTTGACCGGGCCGGCCCCGAACAGGTGATTGACGTGCCCTCGCCATCAGACGTGTTCGTGTTGGGCGCTTCGTCGCATCGCCCCGGACGCCTTCGAAGCGCGTGCGCACTGACCAGACAGTGGACAACAATCGGTCCAAGGGCAGACCTGCAAAAGCAGGTGCTCGAACCATCCACACCACGAAATGCAAGGAAGCCTTGGAAATCGATTCAACGCCTGACCATGGCGAAACGGCCGGCCAACTGTGGGCACGTCGAGAGGCGATGCAGGCTGAAGCTGCATCTTTGCTCGGCCAGATGCTGTTCGCGTTCTCGTACATCGATGTGAACCTGGGGCTCTGTCTGGCGTGGGTGGAAAACGGGGCGAAATTGGAGGCCCTATCGAAGTCGGTCGAAGGACAGAACATTCATACCAAGCTCGAAACGCTCTCGAAGCACGTCGCGGAGAAGCTCCCGGCTGGTTCGAAGCGCCGTGCGGCCTATGAACGCTGGATTGAGCGTGTGCATGCCGCTCGGGTGCAGCGCAATCAGATGGTCCATGGACGATGGGGCATCGAGGCGCACCGTCACAAGGTCGTCAATGTCATCGGGCTTCCGTCCGGCTCACAGCAAGGCATTGAATACACCCTCGAGGAATTGACCGCTTTCAATGAAGAGTTGCGGGCACTGGAGCGCGAGCTGGCCAGGTTAAGAAAGCACTGGCCTCTTTAAGCAGCTCGCCCAAGAAGGCGAGAGCTCCGCGCAGCGTCGAAGCATCCCAGCCCCTTTGGACACTTGTAGGCGTCGGCCTGAGCGAATGGCAGACTAAAGCCGCGCTCGGCGACCACGGTCGTCAGGACGTAGGCGTTGCCGCCGAGGCGCACGGTCTCATTCCGAATATTGGCAAGCATGTCGCGTCTGGCTTCGGGCAGGCTTGAATAGAACATGCCGCCGGAGACCACCATGACGCCTAGGAGCGTGCATGGACTGCTCGTCTCCGGCTGGATCTTCCAACGCGATGTGCAATGCCGGCATATGCCCGTCACGTATCATTCCTCGCCACAAGCGCAGAGGAAGCGAAATGGAGCACCAGCATTCCGACTGGCCGGGGAATCTGCAGATCGTCTATGTGTTGACCAACGCAGCGATGCCCGGCCTCATCAAAATTGGCATGACGCGAGGCAACGAGGCAGCCACGCGCACCAGCCAGCTATACACCTCCGGCGTGCCGCTGCCATTCGAGTGTGCGTACGAATGCGCAGTGCCGAACGCGGCCGAGGTGGAACGCGCATTACATGTGGCCTTTGCGCCGTTTCGCGTGAACCCGAACCGCGAGTTCTTTCGCATGGAGCCGCATCAGGCGATGGCGATCCTGCGTCTCCTGCACGCCCGACCGACTGCAGTAGTGACCCAAGAACTGGAGGCGAACACCCCGCTGGTGGACAAGGAGGCAGCACAGCGTGAGGAAGATGAGGCCCAGCTGCGCCGTGCACGGCGTCCACGGTTTGACTACCTCGCGCTCGGCCTGCCGGTGGGCACGGTGTTGACCTATAAGGACGGCACCAAGACCTGCACGGTGGCCGGACCACGCACTGTCGAAGTTGACGGCGAGGTGTGCAGCCTGACGCAGTTGACCCGGCGCGTGATGGGCCTGGCCGACGACTATCCGCTGCAACCCAGCCCCCACTGGCTTCACGGCGAGCGGACGCTCAAAGAGATTTACGACGAGTTCTATGGTGACCTTCCTGAAGGCGAACCCGCGTCAAGCGGCGGCACTATCGCTGCGCTAAAGGCACATGCGACCCGCGCCCAGCAAGCAGCCAGTGAAGCCGAGACGGAAACTCAAAGAGCCGAACTGCTGAAGAAGGCGGACGGCTACCTGCAGCGAGTGCGCGAGATCACGGCCGGCTCAGAGTCTTGATTGCGCCCTGTCCATTTCCTACTCGCCTCGCTGATCGCCAATAAGGTCTTCGAGCGTGAGACCGCGCTCGTGCAGGGCGGTGGCTAGCTTCGCCAGTGCGCCGTTTTCGATTTGCCGGATTCGTTCGCGACTGACATGCATGACCCGAGCAACATCGGCGAGATTCATCTCCTCGCTCGCGAACAGGCGACGCAGGGGCTCGTTGGCCTGCTTCTGCGCGGTCCTGGTGATCCTCATGCCAAGCGGGCTTCCTGGGCGCGTTGCCATCGCCTGTGTCTCACTTCGTGAGGTAGCCGCCGCGCCCGGTTTCGGGCATCAATGCGCGGTCGTCGAGGTCGTGTTCCTCGTCACGGTGACCGGGCGCAGGATGCCCGGTGTTCTGGCGCACCAGCTCCTCGCGCAGCAGCCGGCGAGCGAAGCTCATGCCGAGAGACCTGCCGAGCCGCAGGATCGCCTTCTCCTCCTCGCTCGTGAGGGTGGTTCTGGCCGCCATGTCACGCCACCACGCGCAGGCAGGCACGGCGTGCGCGGGCCAGTATGTCCGTGCGCGTGGCCTCGGCGATTTCCCGGATCGCGCCTTCCATCGCGTTCAGCCGCTTGTCGCGCAGGGCCAGTTCCCGGCCGAGGACGCTGCCCACGGTCTCCAGCACCACCACGTTCGGCATCCGGTTGACGGCGGCCCGCTGCTTGGCGGTCAGCGGCATGCCCATCGGGTTGGAGGGTGCACGGGCCACAACCAGGTCGGCAGCCGCGACAGCTTGCCGCGCACGGGCCAATGCCGCAGCTTGTCGCGGTGTCGGGTTGAGCGGAGCGACAGGGCGGGTCTTCGGCGAGGCAGGCACATGCCCTCGGGCCAACAGCAGCGCGATGTCAGGGCGGTGTGCCGGCACTTTTTCCACCTTGCCTTCCGGAGTCGTCACTTGGATGAGATCGCCGCAATGGCGAAGACCGGTCATCACGGGTCCACCTCTGCGGAATGCACCGGGGAGGCTGTGAATGCGTCGATGGTCGCTGCCAGTGCACTCACCAGAAGCTCTTCGCGAGTGCCGGCGGGCGGCCGCAGATTTTCGAGAAGGGCGCGGATCTTCGCGACGTGGCTTCGGGTTTCATCAACGACCTGCTGGTGCTGGCGCAGCGCCAGCGCCGCCGCCTGTCGCTCAGGTTCTGCACGCCGGGCTTCGGCCTCTGCCGCTGCGCGAGCGCGGGCACGAGTGCACTGGGTGTCCAGGATGTCCCAGAGCCTCTGCGCCGATTCGATCGGCTTGAGCGCCGAGGGGGGCGGTGTGACGCGGTCCGAAGCAATAAAGCTGCCGCCGCTGACGTGCGGAGACTCCACGGCGCTCAGGTCGATCAGACCGATGACTGAAGATGTCACGCTGGGCTCCTTGCGCGCCGGTTGGGAGTGGCGCATCCGGCGTTATGAAGGCATGCGGGGCAATGGCCGGCAAACAGCCAGCGATCACCTGGTTTGGATGCTTCCATTCCCGGTGTCGCTCGTTTGATAGCGTATTGCTATCGAATCCTTTTTTCAAGAAAAAATCTCTATTTCGCGATGGATGGTGGTTTCCAAGCGTCGGGGCAGACCGATCGATCCGCCCCCCCCAGCCGTACCCCCAGCAGTCCGGCCGATACGTGCAACTGAAATCGTCCGTTGAGCGAGAACTGTGCTCGGGCAGAATCGCGACCACCAGAGCTTGGAGCACGCAACAGATATGGCGATGTTTGAACTGGCGACTATGACAAGACTCGCAGCTGGGCTGATTGCAGTGCTGCTCGCCGGATGCGGGCAAACCTCCGCGATCCAGACCACGACCAGTTCCAGGTCACAGTTTGACGGCGCAGCCTTCGCAGGTGAAACGGTCGAGCTTGCCAAGCCGACACCGGGGTTCGAGCAGTACCGTCTCTTCCAACAGGGGGCCACTGGCTATGTCTCGCTGCAGTCCGTCCGGGACGATGTCGAGCAACGGGCGATCCAGTTCTGTGACCGCAAAGGCCGCTCGATGAATGCGCTGCGGGAGACGACATCCAAGCCTCCTCACATCCTCGGAAACTTCCCGCGCTCGGAACTCGTCTTCGAGTGCGTGGAGAAGAGCGGAGCACCGCCACCGTCCACCGCCGCTGGCGAGGACGTCAAGTTCCTGAAGCTCAGCAACCTGAAGAAGTTGCTGGACAACGGTACCTTGACGCAGGCGGAGTTCGATCGCGAGAAAGCAAAGATCTTGAACCAGCCCTAACCTAGGCCGAGAAGGCAAGCTCTTCCTATGGAACGCGACAAGAGTCATCGGGGGAACGCCAGCCAGTTTTTTGTGGCGGGAGAACTGTGCCGCCGTGGTTATGCCGCCGTCGTGACGCTTGGGAACACGCCAAACACTGATGTCCTTTGCAGCAACCGGGCAGGCACCCGATTCGCGCACATCCAAGTAAAAACGTTCGTGCCCGGTACGAAGTCGTGCAATGTCGGGCTGAAGTCGGAGCGCCAGTACAGCGAGGTCTTCTTCTGGATCTTGGCAGGCATCCCGGCTCCGAAGTCCGACCTTCCATTTGAGTACTTCGTCGTTCCCTGTTCCGAGATGGCCGCCAACGTGGCTGCGCGTCACCAACGCTGGCTGAGCGAACCGGGCAGGAAGGGCCAGCAGCGAAAGGACAGTTCCGTGCGCGCAGTTGCCGTCGTAACTGGCACTTCCGAGTACTTGTGGAACGTCGAACCGTACCGGAACAGATGGGACCTCATCGAGCAAGTCCTCGACGGCTGACCAACTGCGGCCGGCGGGCAGTTCCCCGGCGCCGATATCAGGTCGCCGCAGCGGCCGACGTCAGGGTGGGTGCGGCTTGGTCAATACGTGAAGGCAAACCGGCCGCGGAAGTCGGAACAGCGGCAGGCTGTCCCGCCAGTCCCGCCACCTCTCGCCGCAGCTTTTCGACTTGAAGCTGCAGCAACTCATCCTGCGCCGGCTGGATCTGCGTATGCCACCTATGGAAGCCATAGATCATCAAGAGGATGCCGGCTGCCGAGATGATCGCCAAGCTCCATTTAAACGTCTGCTTGTCGCTCGTCTCGACGTCGATCATGCGTTCGAGCACTGTTGCCTTCAGGTTCTCTACTGAGGTCGGCTTTTCGATTGACTTCAGCGACTCCAGCTCGATGTATGACCGGACCATGAAGTCGTTCGTGGCCTTGTTTTGAACGATTCCCGCACCGATTCCGAAGATGAAGAGCAGCAGCCCAAACAAGGCATAGAACTTGTAGATGTTGTCGGTGGGAAGCGGAACTCTGTTGTCCATGTCGTTTACTCCTGTGGAGGCGAGTATCGACCAGTGACAGGCACGGCCGAATCGACTGGCCGTGAACTAGTCGCGAGGCTTCCAGCGGTGAATCAGCTTCGAGATGGCAGCGCCGTCGAACTCCGTCAGATAGGCTCGTCGTCCGGCCTCGGTCGTACCCGTCTGCGCGATCAGTGTCTCACGCAGCGGATGGTGGCTTCCGATCAGGAACTCGTTGCGGGCGTGCAGCCGGGCGAGCAGATCTTCGTGCGGAACGCGGGCAGACTTGCCGCCCTCTCCACGGTTGCAGGCGCGACACGCCAGCACCAGGTTCCAAACACCGTTGATCGCATGACCGACCTCGGTGGGGCGCAAGGCGTGAGGAAAATAATGATCCACGTCCGCCAAGTTCTCGCTCTGCACAACGGTGATCGGCGAGGAACAGTAGAAGCACTTGCCCTGCTGATAGCCGTTCAATGCATCCCGGCAGCTGGTGACGGCCACTCGCCGCATGGACCTATTGGGCAGCAACAGCTGTCCTGAATCGTCGTCGTAGGCTGCAATCATCGCCCTACCTACCTGCAGTCTCCACGCGGTCTCCACTAGCCGCCACCGAGCCTCTACCTCATTGGGCAAGTCCAAGGCGGAGGCGGTCTCAAGTAACCGGCTGAAATCGTCCGTGATCCGGATGCCGCTGGAGGTCGCCCGCTCGTCGATGAAAAACCTTTGTGGCACGTCTCCCTGACCGACGACATGGAATGCGTCGATGACATTGTTGAAGCCCTTGGCAAGCGTCGTGGCAATCAGCTGCGTCTCGTCGATCTCGCTTTGGTTGAAGCGACGGCATTCGGCCAGAAAGCTGCTGCTCGCCGAGGTGGATTGCTTGTCCTCGAGGTGCAGGTGGCGGCAGACCGCCAGCGCGAACGGCTTCGCCAGTTCGTCAAGGCGAACGACGTTTCCACCGGCCGGGGCCAGTGTGAGTAACGCCTCGGCCAGCGCGAACTTGTAGCTTGCGACATTCCGCCCAAACAGATTGATGGCTCGCCATTGATCCTGCAGGGTGGGTTTCGGCGGGGCGTGCGCCGTGTAGAGGGCCGGGACCGGGATGGCGCCCACGGCTAGTAGTGACCCTTGCCGGGCATAAGGTGACGCACACCGCCTCGCGGATCTTCGACATCGCCAGCTCGGCGCGGTATCAGGTGGATGTGGCAGTGGAAGACCGTCTGCCCGGCAGCCTCCCCGGCGTTCATGCCGATGTTGAAGCCGGCCACGGTCGGATCTTCTTTCTCGATGCCGGCCTTCAATGCGTGGAGCAACTCTGTACAGGCATTCAGTTCGGCAGGAGTCAGGCCGAAGAAGTCCACGACATGGCGTTTGGGGATGACGAGAGTGTGAAGGGGCGACACGGGAAAGCCGTCGCGGATCGCATAGGCCAGCGAATTTTCAGCAATCACCCGCTCCGAAGGAATGGAGCAGAAGAGACAGGCGGTATGGTTCTGAGTTGCCTGGAACATACTATGCGATCAAGAAGATTTGGCCAGAATAGAGCCCGAGGTTCGAAGATGTTGAGCTAAACCAAAACACACCACACCTGAAACTACTAAGCCTTACCGAAATAAGGCGGGGACCACCGCCTAACGGAAGGCGCGCACGTTTCGCCAGCGTCTTAGTTTCATGCCGCCTTGGCGGCAGCAGCCTCAGCTTCAGCCTCTGCCTTCAAAAAGGCTTTTTGAACCAATCTTTTCTGCGCAACCGACAAGGAGTTCATTAGAAACTCTTGGACCTTTGTCCCTAAGCCAAGATAAATCTCTCTCTCTGAAAATATACAGAGAGCTAAACAGACCTTTAAAGTGCCGAGGAGATCCTTGGTGATTTCGCTTACTTGTACATCGAGAAGACGAATGTCGTCCAACGTTTGCCTCAGCACAAGCGTCCTTGACGAGGTGCTGTGAACAGCCGCCGACAATTCCGCATACAGTCGCGGCAGGTTTGTCATGAGAGGCTGCAGCTCTCCCTGAAAACATGTCAGCCAACTACAGTGCTCCCTCAATTGCTTCATTTCATGGTGATACTTATCCCGAGTGTGCAGCCATCCATATTCGACTACATGATCCCGAAAATAATGGTGTCGCCAGAAATTCTCAATGACACTCCGCAGATAGAAGCGTGCCCCTCTGGCGTCGCCGCCCGTCAATGCGTGCACCAAGTGCACGGCATCCGAGGTCAGTTCTTGAAAAAAAATGCGTTGATGCGGTTCCAACTCCACCGGCGGAGCTGTCATTGCCCGCGATAGATACGAGAAGCACACCGCATATTTGTGCGCCGATGCAATTAGTGTTCGCTGAGCTGCAGGGTTGTCAAGGCGACTTTTCTCGGCATTATCCCAGTATGCCTTGAAATCTTGCTTTGTTTGATCTGCGATGGACGCTTGGCGCTGCGGCAGTGCAGTGGCCATCACATCTCCTTGATAAGCCTTGACCAACTCGAAATGAAGCTGCCAGGTTTGCTGTCCATTCCATCTGCGACTCGCCTGAGAAGCAGCTTTCGACCGCGAGAATCCATCGCTCCGACCAGCCGAGAAACGCGGGCAATGTAGCGTTCTCGCGACTCCTTCGATCGGGCAGGAATTTCGAGTGCGTTTGCAATATCTGCCACAGTTGGAAATGAGTTTCTATCGCCGAGCAAGTCAGCCAAGGAAGACGCTTCAGCGGTTGGCGAAATAACTTTTCCAGAAGAAGATTTAGAGTTCTTCACAGCCTCGGGCGGCTCAATACTTTCCACTTCCCGATGGAGCTGAATTAGCGCGTCAATCGCGTGCTTGATGGCCGGGCTTGCCGGCTGTCGCGACTGGTCATTGGAGATTTCCTGCAGTTCCTGATCGGAAAACTCGGCCGCCAACTCATATAGTCTTGCGACGAGGTACAGACCTTTCTGGCGAGATGTCATATTTCTCAAAGTTTTTCCCTCACTCTTCGCTCAAATTCTGCGCATATTCCCGTCAGTGCCGCTTTCACCTCAGGGAATTTCCCTTGACGGTCAAAATATTGAAGGGGTTTGTTCTCTTCGACCGCCTCAGCTACGCCAGTCGTCTGATGTATCGTATCCTTGAAAACTTCTCCAGCATACTGGAGTCGGACTTCTCTCATCGTTGCCTCCATTGCTGGGGTCTGGCGCACTTGCGTGAATACCAGACCGAGTCGCAGCAATTCCTGACCTGATCGCTCTTCGTAGTCCAGCATTGCTTTTTCGAGTAGCGGCAGGCCCAGAACTGAAAGTGGGTCGGGCTTTACTGGGACCAGATACGCATCGGATGCTAAGAAGGCGCTATAACTAAATAGCGAAGCAGTCGGCGGGCAGTCAATGAGAATAAAATCAAAATTAGACTTTACTCCATCAAGAAACACCCGCAGTCGATTTTCTGTTCCACGGGGAGCAGCATCCAATTTCATCAGGTCTAAAGCAGAAGGCAAAACATGCAGGGTCTTTCCGTTGTGCTTCACCGGAATGATGGCGGTTTTTTCAGTAGGCTTTATTGGAGGCGTTGTTCCGCCGCCGGCTTGATTCAAGGCTTGCGGCTGAAAAACATTTAAAACGGTGTGCTTCGTTTTCAACCAAGTCAAGTACGTGTCTGCATTCACCACCCATTGCGTGGCATTGAATTGCGGGTCAATATCCACCAAAAGGACACGATGCTTCTTTGCCAACTCCCACGCAAGTCCGACCGCGAGAGTGGTTTTCCCCACTCCACCCTTCATGTTGATAAGCGAAACTATTTTTGCGGGCATTCCGGCTCCAAGTAGCCGGGTATGCTATCCGATGAGGATGTCTCGTTAGTGTTGTGGCATGTGCCTTGCCGCACCTGCGACGTCAAGCTGCAGGCGTTCGCTCCAGAAGATCCGGCAGGCAGTCGGCGAAATCGCGCTGGATGCGCGACATCGCGCTCGCGATCAGTTGATCGCCGGTAAGCACCGCCAGCGTCATCCCAGTCATCGTTGCCAAGCCGTTCGAGTTGCGGATGATCTGCAGCGCCAGCATCAGCGGGAACCCGTCGGATGTGCGGCGCAGTGGATGCAGGCCGCCATGCACGAACGAGTTCATGGCCGGCCAAGTCACTTCCTTGAAGTGGGCAAGCATCTGATGGGCGGCGGACGGAACGCCTTCACCGGGGTTTCCAACGCGCTTCCGCAGATCCTCGATCATGTCGCTGGCCCCGGGCAGGTTCTTGGCTGCCTGCTCGTTTTCCAACGTGAGCGGTGCCAGCAGTTTGACGACTGCCGACTCGGGAGCTGCGTAGAGCAACCACATTGCGCGTGTAAGCGCCTCGAACTGGTGGCGCATCAGGCTTACCGCAGAAGTAGGAAGCGCAAGTGCCATCAGGGCACGAAGACCATCTGAATGCTCCAGCGCCACGAAGCACATGCCGACGGCCGCTTCCGAACGCGGAGCGTCATGGAACCCGTCGTCTCCAAGGATCTCGAAAACTCGCTCATGCAACTGGTGCGAGCGATCGAGCATCTCCTCCAGGTTGTATTGGAAGCCGGGCTGGGCTGGGGCGATCAACATTCGTCGATCGTAGACGACGGAATCTTTCGCGTGCCTGATTCCGTCGCCCGCCTCAGTGTCGCGTCGCGCTCGATGCCGTTGCCGCTGCCCTACCCATCGCCCTGCAGTGCTGCGCGATGCGGCCGGCACCAACGACAGGGCGTTCGGCAAGGTTGGCGACCACCGGTGCAATTACAGGATTTCCTGTATTTGCGTTTGCGGGCCTTGTGAAGTTCGGGTCACTTCCTCACGCCGGCACTGGCTGCGATGCAAGTGCTGTTCACGGCGCTGGCGATCTGGGGCCGTGCACTGACCGGGTAGTCATAGACCACATCCACGATGGTTCGGGTGATCGTGCGCACGGCGATGTTCGTCTTGCTGTTCGCCGGCAGGCGCTTGTCCAGTTCCTTGATCAGGTCTGCTCGCGGTGTCCCGGCGGCCCGAAGATTACTGATGGTGTCAGTCTGTCCGCTGAAGTCGTTGCACAGGTCCAGCAGGTGTGCGGCCGATTTGTCTGGCAGTGATTCGAACCCCATCGAGAACGAGTCGTAGAGCCGGCTGTTGTCATGGAACTGCGCGAAGGCCGGTGCACCGAACGCGGCAGCAGCGACGGCGACGGATGCGGCGAGTAATTTCTTCATGATGAGTCGGTCTGGCAGTTGAGCGGCAGTTTTACATTGTCGCCATATGCCTCGTCCGAATCATCACACTGTCGACCATTCCAACACTGCACGGGCAGCGGATAGGCCGTTGAGCTGGTGTGCGGCTCAGTGCCTTGTCGCTGCCGAAGCCGAAGCCGCTGCCTGCGACATGGCCGCGACCATCTTGTCGCCGGCCCCGCTGAGCGAGTTCAGCAGGCCCAGCGTCACGTCGCTGGCGGTGGTCTCGGCTTCCTCGTGGGGAACGCCACCGGCCTCCAGCACCGCAATCAGCCTGCGGAACAGGCCAGTGAAGGTCGCCGAGGCTAGCATGCTGATAGTCTGGTCCGGACCGGAGTTCAGGCGGGCCTGAAGCTGCTCAAGGTTCTGCATGGATGGCCTCCGAGATGGTGCACAACACCCATGCCATTGTGAACTCGGGGCCGGCCCACACAGGCGAAATCAGGGGGTTCTGGGGCGCTTCTAACCCCAGGTGCTACTACCCCTGCCGGTCGGGCTCTGGGGGCCTTCTGAGGGCCCGTTCTGGCGGCCGATATGTCAGGCCCGAGGGCGGCAGTCTGGCGCCGGTTCACCAGTGGCAATCGCGGAGTGATTGGACCAACAGTCACGACCGACGACGCAAGCCAATTTGGGCACGATTTGGGCACGAAACCGTGGAGACCCGCATGAATACCAAACGTTGGCCCTATCCATCATCGGTGCAACAGAAAGCACCTGCTTGCCGTAATTCGTTGTCAGCATTGGATAAGTGCTTGATCTTTCGGGGGAGCAGGGCATTTTCCATCAACGCAACGGCCGGCCGGCCGAGCCAAGGAGAGGGCGGCGGGCGCGGGCTGCCTTCGAAGTCCGTCGGCACGTTCTCGGGAGACATGCTAAGGTGCCGGCCCTCCACCCAGGGCGAGCCCTGGAGTCCGTTGCGAGACCTCTCCGTGCCCCATCCCCAAGACTCCGTTCCCCGCGGGACATCCGCCGTCGCGCCTGCCGGGCTGTCCACCGGACTGACCATCCTGTTCGCCATCGCGTGCGGGCTTTGCGTCGCCAATATCTACTTCGCGCAGCCGCTGATCGGGCCGATCGCCGTCACGCTCCAGCTGCATGCGGGCTTGGCCGGCCTGATCATGACGCTGACCCAGCTCGGCTACGGTGCCGGCCTGCTGATGCTGGTGCCGCTGGCCGACGTGGTGGAGAACCGGCGGCTGATCACCGTCTTGATGGTGGGCGCCGTCATCGGGCTCGTCGGCATCGCGCTGTCGAATTCGGCAGCGACTTTCCTCGCGGCTTCGTTTCTCGTCGGGACTTGCGCCGTGGCGGCCCAGGTGCTGGTGCCCCTGGCTTCGCACCTCGTGCCGGAGGCGACGCGCGGCAAGGTCGTGGGCAACATCATGGCGGGGCTGCTGGCAGGGATCATGCTCGCGCGCCCCTTTTCGAGCCTGATCGCCGCAGCCTTCGGATGGCGCGCCGTATTCGCCATTTCCGCGGTATTGATGGCGACGCTGGCCGTCGTGCTGTGGCGCGCACTGCCCCAGCGCCAGCCGCACGCCTCGACCGGCTATGCCCGCACCATGGCCTCGCTGCCCGGCATCGTCTGGCGCACGCCGCTGCTGCGCCGGCGCGCCTTCTACCAGGGGATGATGTTCGCGGGCTTCCAGGCGTTCTGGACCGCCGTGCCGCTCGCGCTCGCCCACGAGTTCGGACTGGGCCAGGGCGGTATCGCGCTGTTTGCGTTGGCAGGCGCTGCCGGAGCGCTGGCGGCACCGTGGGCCGGGCGCCTGGCGGACCGCGGACTCACGCGGCCGGCGACGGGCCTGGCCATCGTCGCCGCACTACTGTCCTTCGGGCTGGGCGCCGTGGCAGTCCACTACCGCTCGCTGACGGGTCTGGTCGCGGCTGGCATCCTGCTCGATGGTGCTGTCCAGTTGTGCAACGTGCTCAGCCTGCGCAACCTCTACATCCTGGCGCCTGAGCTGCGCGGACGGCTGAACGGCCTGTTCCTGACCTTCATCTTCATGTGCGCCGCCGTTGCATCCGGCTTGGCCGCGGCCATCTATGCATTTCACGGATGGGGCGGCCTGTGCCTCCTCGGCGGCGCCTTTGCGGTGGTCGCACTGTTGTTTTATGCGACGGAGTTCCGTCGGAATTCCCTTTTGCCTGCGACTTGAGACGGGTCGTCCGGGATAATAGGGGTTAACCCTAATCTCCCATCCAATGACCACTCCGACCGATCCGGCGCTCGCAACTCCGTCGCGCATGCCCGTCGCCCTGCTGGCCCTCGCTGCCGCCGCGTTCGCGATCGGCACCAGCGAATTCGTCGTGATGGGGCTATTGCCCGACATGGCGCTCGACCTCGGCGTCACCCTCTCCCATGCAGGCTTGCTGGTCACCGGCTACGCCATGGGCGTCGTGGTCGGCGCACCGGTGTTCGCCGTGGCAACGGCGCGGCTGCCGCGCAAGGCCACGCTGATCGCGCTGGCTTCTCTTTTCGTGCTCGGCAACCTGCTCTGCGCACTGGCCCCCAACTACGGATTGCTGATGGCGGCCCGCGTGATCACCGCGCTCGCGCACGGCACCTTCTTCGGTATCGGCTCGGTCGTCGCAGCAGGGTTGGTGGCGCCCAGCAAGCGCTCGCAGGCGATTGCGCTCATGTTCACCGGCCTCACGCTGGCGAATGTGCTCGGCGTGCCGCTCGGCCGCATCATCGGCGAGCACTACGGTTGGCGCATGACCTTTGCATCCATCGTGGTGATCGCGCTGGCCGCGGTCGCTTCGCTGGTGGTGCTGCTGCCGCGGCACATCGAGATGCAGAAGGGCAACATCCTGCGGGAGTTCACCGTGCTGGCGGATCGCCGCGTGCTGCTGGCCCTGGCAACCAGCGCGCTGACTTCGGCAAGCCTGTTCTGCGTGTTCACCTACATCGCGCCGCTGCTCACGCAGGTGAGCGGATTCTCGAACGCGGCGGTCGCGCCGATCCTGCTTTTGCTGGGCGTGGGCCTGACCATCGGCAGCACGGTCGGCGGCCGGCTCGGGGACCGGCGGCTGGTGCCGTCGATGCTGCTGGTGCTCGGACTCAACGCGCTGGTGCTGGCGCTCATGCATTTCGTGCTGCCGATGCAGGCTGCGACCGTCGTGCTGATGCTGCTGTGGACCACCCTCTCGTTCGCGCTCGTGCCCCTGCTGCAGACGCTCATCGTGCAGCATGCGGATGCCGCGCCCAACCTGGCATCGACGCTCAACCAGGGTGCGTTCAACCTCGGCAACGCGACCGGCGCGTGGATCGGCAGCGGGATGCTGGCTGCCGGTGCCCCACTCGCCGATCTGCCGTGGGCGGGTGCCGCCATCACGCTGGGCGCATTGGCACTGGCGGCATGGAGCAGCCGTCTCGGCGAACGCACGACAACGCTGCAAGCTGCCTGAAGTCGCTTCGGCCTCCCGACGCAAGCCGACGAAGGCTAGAGGACGTCGCCGGATGAAAGCGATGGCGTCTGCGCGATGCGCTCCGAGATCACCCGGCACGCTTCGAGCAGCGGCGCCACGTAGGCTTGCTCCGGGTCTTCCTTCTGGCGAAACATCAGCGTGCTGACGCTGATGGCCGCCACGGGCACGCCGCCCGCTCCGCGGATCGCGGCGCCGAAGCAGAAGATGCCCGCTTCGTTTTCCTCGTTGTCCACCGACCAGCCCCGCTCGCGCGTCTGTTCGATCTGGGCGCGCAGGGCGGCCGGCTCGACCGTGGTCTTGTCTGTGTAGCGAGACATGGGAAGGCCCTTGACCAAGCCCCTGAAGGTCTTGTCGTCGAGGGCGGCCAGATACGCCTTGCCCACCGCCGTCGAGTGCAGCGAGACGCTCGTGCCGATGCGCGAGGCCATGCGCACCGCGCTCGGGCTTTCGAGCTTCTCGATGTAGACCATGCTCGTGCCGTTGGGCACGGCCAGGTGCACCGTCTCGCCGGTTAGGTCACGCAGGCGCTTGAGTTCATCGACGGCGGCCAGCCGCAATTCCGACCGGCCCCAGCTCCGGCTCGCGAGCTGGATCAGTCGCGGGCCGAGCGCCAGGTTCGCGCTGTTCTGGTTTTCCACCAGCAGGCGTTCGGCGATCAGCGCGGCAACGATGCGATGCACGGTCGGCCGCGGATAGCCGCTCGCGCGCATCAGCGCAGCGACATTGACCGGATCCTCGGCATCCGCCACCAACTGCAGCACGCGCATGAACTTGGAGAACGCCGCGGTGCCGGCGACCTTCGCCTGGACGGACTCCTCGGCGAGCGAAGGGGTGGCGGGAGTAGACCGGGGAGCGGGCATGGAACGGACAGTGAGACCAGCGAGTGAAGGAAGGGCCGAAGAGGCCGGGTCATTATCCTCGTGCCTTTCATACCGCTCGCCTTGCGCCATCGCCCTCACGCCACCATGTAGCCACCGTCCACCGGCAGGATCACTCCCGTCATGAACGATGCCGCCGGCGTGCACAGGAACATCGCCGCGCGCGCCACGTCGTCCGGCGTGCCCCAGCGCCCCAGCGGCGTCCGCGCCAGGATCGGGCCGGCACGCGAAGGGTCGTCCTGCAGCGGCTTCGTCAGAGGCGTGGCGATCCAGCCAGGAGCGATTGCATTGACCCGGATGCCGTCCGCCGCGTAGCTGATGGCCAGCGACTTGGTGAGCTGCGCCACACCGCCCTTGCTGGCCGCGTAGCCGGGGACCAACCCGCCCCCGAAGAAGCTGAGCATGGAGGCCGTGTTGACGATGCAGCCCCGGCTCGCCTTCAGCCGCTCGCGCGTCATGGTGCACACGCGCATCGTGCCCGTGAGGTTCACGTTCAGCACTTTCTGGAAAACCTCCAGGTCGTGCTCTGCGCCGCGCTGGATGATGCCCGCGCAGTTGAAGACGATGTCGAGACGGTCGATGTTGGACAGTGCCGCCTCGAGGCTTTCATTCGACGTCACGTCGGCCTGCCTGACCTCGACCGCCGCGTCGAGCGTGCCGTCGCCGGCACCCAGGCCGAGTGCTGTCACCTCAGCGCCGAGTGCGGCAAGGTGGTTGGCGATGACGGCACCGATGCCCTGCGTGGCACCCGCTACCAGTGCTCGCTTGCCCTTGAAAAGTTCTGCCTGATAAGTCATGTCGCGCGCGATCAGTTCTTGAGGTCCAGCTTGCCCATCAGCGTCTTGAAGTAGGCGCTGTCCTTGGACATGACGGCCTTGAAGGCGACGTCGTCGGCGTAGGCGAAGCCCAGGTTCTGCTTCTCCAGCACTTCGCGGAAGGCGGGTTCGTCCGACGCCTTCTTGCTCAGGTCCTTCAGGTAGGCGACGACTTCCGGCGGCGTGTTCTTCGGCGCCGCGATGCCACGCCAGGTACCGATGGTCAGGTCGATGCCACGCTCCTTCAGCGTTGGCACCTTGTCGAAGCCCTTCACGCGCTGGTCGGCCATCACGGCCAGCGTCTTCAGCTTGCCGGCCTGCACGTAGGTCGTGACCTCGGCCGGGCTCACGGCCACGGCGTCGATATGACCACCCAGCAATGCGAGCACGGCGGGGCCGGCGCCCTGGAACGGCGTGTGGTTGAACTTCACGCTGGTCTTGTCCTCGAGCGCGGCGGCCGCCAGGTGCCAGATCGATCCGTTGCCGGCATTGCCCATGCTGAGCTTGCCGCTGTCCTTCCTGGCTGCGGCAAGGAACTCCTCGACGGTGTTCCATGGCGCATCGGCACGCACGGTGATCGCGGCCTGGTCGGCATTGAGACGCGCGATGGGCGTCATGTCCTCGTAGGTGAACTTCGCGAGGCCCATGTGCGGCAGCGTGGTCACTTCGACCGTGACGACCGCGAGGCGGTAGCCATCCGGCTTGGCGTTGATCACGTCCTGCCAGCCGATGGCGCCGCTCGCGCCGGGCTTGTTCACGATGATCATGCTCTGCGGCATGTGCTTGCGGGTCGCGTCGGCGAAAGCACGCGCCAGCGCATCGGTGCCGCCACCAGGCTGGAAGGGCACGACCAACTCGATCGGCTTGCTGGGAAAGTCCCGCGCCTGGGCCGAGGCCTGGCCGGCAGCGAGCACTGCCGCGGCGGGCAGCATGGACAGGACCGCGACGCGGCGCAGATTTTGTGCGAATCGAATCATGAATGTCTCTGGTGGTGTTGGAAAAAAGTGATGGCGTTGCGCACGGGGAGCGCCTCGCCGCGAAGATTCAGTAGGTCGCGCGTCCGCCCGAAAGATCGAACACGGATGCGGTGTTGAAGGTGCATGAGCCCGAACAGAGCCACGCCACCATCTCGGCCACTTCGATGCTTTCGCCGAGACGCTGCATCGGGCTCTTGTCGATCATGGTCTGCACGTGCGCGGGCGACATCTGCGCCAGGATCGGCGTGTGCACCGCGGCCGGCGCGATGGCGTTGACGAGGATGCCGGTCGTCGCCAGTTCCTTGCCGAGCGACTTGGTCAGCGCCAGCACACCCGCCTTGGCCGCGCTGTAGGCCGAGGCGTTGGGCGTGCCTTCCTTGCCGGCCAGCGACGCGATGTTGACGATGCGCCCTGCTCCCGCTGCGCGCAGATACGGCACCACAGCGCGGCAGACGTTGAAGGTGCCGACGAGATTGACGTCGACGATGCGCCGCCACATGAGCGGGTCGTAGGCATCGAGTGGCATCGTCGGCCCTGCGAAGCCCGCGCTGTTGACCGCGAAGTCGATGCGGCCGAAGCGCTTCACGACTTCCTGCGCGGCGCGTTCGACGCTGTCGAGATCCGTCACGTCGACCTTCCACGCATCGTCATCCGCCAACACGGCCATGTCCCACACGGACACGCGCGCGCCGCAGCGCCGCAGGTGCGCGACCACCTCAGCGCCGATGCCGCTCGCTCCGCCCGTGACGACCGCCACGGCGTTGGCGAAGTCGTAGCTCGCGCGGCCGTAGTTCTCGCTCATCGAATGAACTGCTTGGTGAAGTCGGCGCCCAGGCCCACCGCCTCGAAATGCTTGCGGCACATGTCGATCTTGGTGAACACGTCCTCGTAGCCCATGCCCTTGCCCCAGGGGTCGGTGTAGTACATGACACCGTTCACCTGGAAGTACGTGATCATTTCCTCCACGTCCTCCGGCACGTACAGCGTGTGGGTTTCACCGGGCGGCTCGAACACGTAGCTGCCCTCGGTGGCTTCCCAGTCGTGCTCGAGATAGCGCCAGCGGCCCTTCAGCACGAAGCCGTGCACCGCCTGCGGATGCCGATGGCGGCTCAGCACGCCCGACTTGCGCACGCGCAGCAGATTCATCCAGTAGCCCTGGCTCGCGTTCAGGCACAGCGGTCGGAACCAGACGTTCTCCGCCTGCGGCACCCACAGACGTTCGTCCGTCGGGATGGCGTGCGGCACCACGATCTCGGGCAGCGCATCCGGTGGGTTCGGGTACTGGTAAGGGGTCTTCGGGTTGGGGTCCGAGTCATCGAGGGGCATTTTCAATCCGTCCATATTGTGGATGAGTGTCCATATTGTAGATTTCTTGAGACTGCCGCCTATCTGCGTAAACCCTGAGGGAGCGTCGATGCCTTTCACATCCCTGCTTTCCGAAACTAGGGAAGTCACCGATCAAGTGGTGCATCCAAGTATCGAAATCGGCTGAGCCAGTACCAAACCTGCAAGCCAGAGTCTCCAGAATCCGGCCACGGCGACCGCCTGTCGTCGACCACAAGGAGACAACTCATGAAGCGCTTTCTGAAGGCGGGCCTGGCGCTCGCGATCGCGGGCACAGGCCTGGCGCATGCCGCGACCGAACTGGTCATCGCCACCGTGAACAACGGCCACATGATCGAAATGCAGAAGCTCACCAAGTTCTTCGAGCAGGCGAATCCGGATATCAAGCTCAAGTGGGTGACGCTCGAGGAAGGCACTCTGCGCCAGCGCGTCACGACCGACATCGCGACCAAGGGCGGCCAGTTCGACGTGATGACCATCGGCATGTACGAGACGCCGATCTGGGCCAAGAAGGGATGGCTGCTGCCGATCGCCACGGACGCCAACTTCGACGTCGACGACCTGCTGCCCGCCATGCGCAATGGCCTGTCGGCCGACGGCAAGCTTTACGCGTCGCCCTTCTACGGCGAGAGCTCGATGCTGATGTACCGCAAGGACCTGGCCGACAAGGTCGGCTTCAAGATGCCCGACCAACCGACATGGGTGCAGGTGAAGGAACTCGCCGGCAAGATCCACGACCCGAAGGCCGGCGTCTACGGCATGTGCCTGCGCGGCAAGCCCGGCTGGGGCGACAACATGGCGCTGCTCACGACGATGGTCAACACCAACGGCGGCCAGTGGTTCGACATGAGCTGGAAGCCGCAGATCGACACCAAGCCCTGGCATGACGCGATCAACTTCTACGTCGACCTCATGAAGGCCTACGGCCCGCCCGGCGCCTCGGCCAACAGCTTCAACGAGAACCTCGCGCTCTTCAACGAAGGCAAGTGCGGCATGTGGGTCGACGCGACCATCGCGGCTTCTTTCGTGAGCGATCCCAAGCAGTCCAAGGTGGCCGACAAGGTAGCCTTCGCGCAGGCGCCGGTGGCCGTCACGCCCAAGGGCGCAAACTGGCTGTGGGCCTGGGCACTTGCGATTCCGGCCAGCTCGCAGAAGGTCGACGCGGCACAGACCTTCGTCAAATGGGCGACTTCGAAGGACTACGTCAAGCTTGTCGCCAAGGAGCACGGTTGGGGTACGGTGCCGACCGGCACGCGCAAGTCCACCTATGCATCGCCGGAGTTCATGAAGGCGGCGCGTTTCGCCGAAGCCGAGAAGAAGGCCATCGACACCGCGAACGCGAACGACAGCACGCTGCCGAAGTCGCCGTACGTCGGCGTGCAGTACGCCGCCATCCCCGAGTTCCAGGCGATCGGCGTGGCGGTCGGACAGCAGATGAGCGCGGCGCTGTCAGGGAAGGTCACGGTCGACCAGGCCTTGAAGACCTCGCAGACCGCCGCCGAACGCGAGATGAAAAAAGGTGGGTATTACAAGTAGCCCCCCAGGCTGCGCGCACTGCGTGTCGCTTCTCCTTCCCCCCGCGGGGGACGCTGCCAGCGGACCGGCGAAGCCGGGTCCGCGGCAGCTCACGACGAAAGACTTGGGGGTCTTCTTATGAACCGCTTGTTGCCTCGCGCGCTGATGGCGCCGGCCGTGGTCACGCTGCTCCTCTGGATGCTCGTGCCGCTGGCGATGACGATCTACTTCTCGTTCGTCAACTACAACCTCATGCAGCCGGGCGAACGAACGTTCAACGGGCTGGAGAACTTCCACTATTTCGTCACCGACCCGGACTTCTGGCCGGCGGTGTGGAACACGCTGGTGCTGATCGGCAGCGTCATCATCATCACGGTGGTGCTCGGGGTGGGGCTCGCACTGCTGGTCAACGAGCCCTTCCCCGGCCGCGGCATCGTGCGCGTGCTCCTCATCTCGCCCTTCTTCGTCATGCCGACGGTGAATGCGCTGCTGTGGAAGCACATGATGATGAATCCGATCTACGGCATCCTCGCGGACCTCTGGCGCAGCTTCGGCGCAGAGCCGGTCGACTGGCTGACGGACGTGCCGCTGTTCTCCGTGATCATCATGGTCGCCTGGCAGTGGCTGCCCTTTGCCTGCCTGATCTTCATCACCTCGCTGCAATCGCTCGACCGCGAGCAGATGGAGGCCGCGCGCATGGACGGTGCCACCGCCTTCCAGCGCTTCGGCTACCTCACCCTGCCTCACCTGGGCCGGCCGATGGCGGTCGTGATCATGATCGAGATGATCTTTCTGCTCTCCGTGTTCGCGGAGATCGCGGTCACGACGAATGGCGGCCCGGGCAACGAGAGCACCAACCTCACCTACCTGATCTTCAAGCAGTCGCTGATGAACTTCGACGTCGGCGTGGCTTCGGCGGGCGCGCTCTTCGCGGTGGTGCTGGCCAACATCGTGGCCGCCTTCCTGATCCGGATCATCGGAAAGAACCTCGACTGAGGGCACCGGCATGCAAACCGAAAACATCCTCTCCCTGGGCCTGCGCACCGTGGGCGCGTGGGTCGCGTCGCTGCTGCTCTTCTTTCCGCTGGGCTGGCTCGTGCTGACCTCGTTCAAGACCGAACTGCAGGCCATCCACGTCCCGCCGCTCTTCATCTTCGAGCCGACGCTGGAGAACTTCGCGGAAGTGCAGCGGCGCAGCGACTACCTGCTCTTCGCGAAGAACTCCCTGATCACGAGCGTGGGATCGACGGTCATCGGCCTGCTCATCGCCGCGCCGGCCGCCTACTCGATGGCCTTCTTCCGCACCCGGCGCACGCGCGACATCCTGATGTGGATGCTCTCGACCAAGATGATGCCCGCCGTCGGCGCCCTGGTGCCGATCTACGTCATCGCGCAGACCGCGGGCCTGCTCGATACGCGCACGGCGCTCACCATCGTCTTCACGCTGTCCAACCTGCCGATCATGGTGTGGATGCTCTACACGAGCTACAAGGACATCCCGCCCGAGATCCTCGAGGCAGCCCGTATGGACGGCGCCAGCCTGTGGACCGAGTTCCGCCACGTGGTGCTGCCGCTGTCGATCGGCGGGCTGGCCTCCACCGGCCTGCTGTGCCTGGTGCTGAGCTGGAACGAGGCTTTCTGGGCATTGAACCTCAGCTCCGCCAAGGCCGGCACGCTCGCGACGCTGATCGCCTCGTACTCCAGCCCCGAGGGTCTGTTCTGGGCCAAGCTCTCCGCCGCCTCGCTGATGGCCATCGCGCCCATCGTGGTGTTCGGGTGGTTCAGCCAGAAGCAACTCGTCCAAGGCCTGACCTTCGGCGCCGTGAAATGAGCTCGCCCCCAGCCTTCGCGCACTTCGTGTCGCTTCGCCACCCCCCTGCCGGGGGCGCCGCGTGCGGCCCGGCGGAGCCGGCTCCGTGGCGGCCCGCGACTCGGACACGTGCCGCATTGGCGGCAACGAAAGAACTTCAAGGAGTCATTTGATGGCCTACCTCCAACTCGACAACATCCAGAAGAGCTTCGGCGACACCCATGTCATCAAGGGCGTGAACCTCGAAATCGACAAGGGCGAGTTCATCGTGTTCGTCGGCCCGTCGGGCTGCGGCAAGTCGACGCTCCTGCGGCTGATCGCCGGCCTCGAACCGATCACCAGCGGCAAGCTCTCGCTCGACGGCAAGGACATCACTCACACGCCTTCCGGCAAGCGCGATCTCGCGATGGTGTTCCAGAGCTATGCGCTCTACCCGCACATGAGCGTGTACGACAACATGTCCTTCGCGCTCAAGTTGGCCAAAGTTTCGAAGGACGTCATCAAGACCAAAGTCGACCACGCCGCCAAAACGCTGAACCTCACGCAGTACCTGAGCCGCACACCGAAGGAACTCTCCGGCGGCCAGCGGCAGCGCGTGGCGATCGGGCGCGCGATCGTGCGGGCGCCCAAGGTGTTTCTCTTCGACGAGCCGCTCTCCAACCTCGATGCAGCGTTGCGCGGCAACACGCGCGTCGAGATCCACAAGCTGCACCGCGCACTCGGCGCGACCAGCATCTACGTGACCCATGACCAGGTCGAGGCCATGACGCTGGCCGACCGCGTCGTCGTGCTGCGCGACGGCCTGATCGAGCAGGTCGGCACGCCGATGGACCTGTACGACCGCCCGGCCAACCAGTTCGTCGCGCAGTTCATCGGCATGCCGTCGATGAACATGGTCGAGGCGAAGGCCATACCGAGCTTCTCGGCGTTGACGGGCGGCCGGCTGCCGAGCGACGGTTTCCTCGGCGTGCGGCCGGAAGGGCTGCGCGTCCACCAGGGGCAGGGGTCGGGCGCGCCCGCCCGGGTCGAACTGATCGAAGCCCTGGGCGCCGACACACTGATCCACATCGACGTCGGCGGCGTACCGCTGGTCGCACGCCAGAACGATCGCACCGACCTGCAGGCTGGCGACGCGGTGAGGGTCGAACTCGATCCATCGGTGCTCCACTTCTTCAACCGCGAAGGCCGCACCGTCGCCGCCTGACACTGCCATGGCCGATTCCACTCCTTCCGACTTCGTGGTCCTGCACCTCGGACTCGGCTCGTTCCATCGCGCGCATCAGGCCGTGTACCTGCAAGCGCTGATCGACGCCGGCGACATGCGCTGGTCGCTGGTCGGCGCCAACCTGCGGCCGGACATGGCTGACGTCGAAAGCGCCCTGCGTGCACAGGGCGGGCACTACACGCTCGAGACGGTTTCACCCGCCGGCGAGTACCGATACCAGCGTATCGAATCGATCCGCGAGGTTCTTCCGTACGACGCGAACCTGAAGGAAGTCATCGCCCGAGGCACCGATCCGCGCACGCGAGTGATCTCGTTCACGGTGACGGAGGCTGGCTACTACCTCGATTCGAAGGACCGCCTCGACTTCGGCGCCGCCGATCTCGCGAACGACCTCGAGCGGGCGCGCAACGGCCAGCCCGGTACGACGATCTACGGCGCGGTCTGCGCGATCCTGGGCGCGCGCCGCGCGGCGAATGCCGGGCCGGTGACACTGCTGAATTGCGACAACCTTCGCCACAACGGCGACCGCTTTCGCAAGGGACTGCTGGAGTTCATCGAGCGTGCCGGGCAACCCGAACTGCTCGACTGGGTACGCAAGCAAACCAGCGGCCCCAATGCCATGGTCGACCGCATCACACCAAGGCCGCCGCCCGAACTGCGCCAGCGCGTGTTCCAGGCCACGGGGTGGGACGACGCCGCGCCGGTGACGGGTGAGAGCTTCATCCAGTGGGTGATCGAGGACGACTTCGTCAACGGCCGACCCGACTGGGGGCGCGTCGGCGTGCAGCTGGTGGATTCGGTGTCGCCCTACGAAGAGGCCAAGATCCGCATCCTCAACGCAAGCCACAGTTGCATCGCCTGGGCCGGCACGCTGGTCGGCCTGCACTACATCCACGAAGGCACGCACAGGCCAGCGATCCGGCGCATGGCCTTCGACTATGTGACGGATGACGTCATTCCCTGCCTGCACTCGCCTGGGCGACCGAGCCCGGTCGACCTGCCGGTCTACCGCGACGTCGTGCTCGAGCGCTTCGGCAATCCCGCAATCCGCGACACCAACCAGCGGGTGGCAATGGATGGCTTCTCGAAGATTCCCGGCTTCATCGCGCCCACCGTCCACGAGCGGCTGGCGCGCGGCGAGAGCATCGAGAGCGTGGCGATGCTGCCGGCCCTTTTTCTTGCCTTCCTGCAACGCTGGCACAAGGGAGCGCTCCCCTATGTCTACCAGGACCAGGGCATGGACGAGGCTGCGGCGCACGCCATCTGCGACGCGTCGGATCCCGTCGCCGCGATGAGCGCCGACGGGACCTTGTGGGGCGACACGGCCGCCGATAGGCGACTCGTCGAAGCCATGCGCAAGGCCGATGCGCGCGTTCAGGCCTTCATCCAGCGAGGCGGCAAATGACCGGTCGTCTTGCGGAGCGCCACGTCCTGATCACCGGCGCAGGTGGCGGCATCGGGCTCGCGATCGCCGAAGCCTGTTTGGCCGAGGGCGCTCGCTGCACGCTGGCCGATCTGGCGGAAGACCCATCCGATGGCGTGCAGGCCCTGCGGCGCAAGCACCCGAACGCATTGGCCTATGTCGCAACGGACGTCACCGACTTACCCTCGATCGGCGGCATGCTGTTCGCGGCGCAGGCGTCGCACGGTGCCATCCACACGCTGGTCAACAACGCCGCCCTCTTCGAGATGGCGCCGCTGCTAGAAAGCAGCGAGGCCGCGTACGACCGCCTCTTCGCCGTCAACGTGAAGGGCATGTTCTTCGTGATGCAGCGCGTGCTGCAGCACATGGTCGATGCCGGCGTTCAGGGCGGCTCGGTCATCAACATGGCCTCGCAGGCCGGGCGGCGCGGCGAAGCGCTGGTGTCGCACTATTGCGCGACCAAGGCGGCGGTCATCAGCTACACCCAGAGCGCCGCGCTCGCCATGGCGCCGCGCGGCATCCGCGTGAACGCCATCTCGCCGGGCGTGGTCGACACGCCGATGTGGGATCAGGTCGACTCTCTTTTTGCCAGGTACGAAAATCTCGCCCCCGGCGAGAAGAAGCGCCGGGTCGGCCTCGAAGTCCCCCTCGGCCGCATGGGCAAGCCCGACGACATCACCGGCGCCGTCGTGTTCCTGGCCAGCGATGAAGCGCGATACATCACGGCGCAAACGCTCAATGTCGACGGTGGTAACGTCATGAGTTGAAGGTGCATGAGAAGGACCCTTTCATGACATCGCAACGCCAACGACACCTGCCCCGGCATCGCGAGCCCGAACTCGAACGCGACATCGCGCGCTCACCTTCCCTTGGCTACGAGGCGCCTGAAGAAACAGGCCTCGTGCGCTGCCTGGCCCATGGCTTTCCGAGCCCGCTCGTGCGCTGGCACTTCCACGAGGAGTACGAGCTGCACCTCATCACCGAGACCTCCGGCAAGGCTTTCGTGGGCGACTGGATCGGTCCCTTCCAGCCTGGCCATCTCGTGCTGTGCGGACCGCGCCTGCCGCACAACTGGATCTCGCTCGACGCGCCCGAGGGCGGCGCTGCCGGCCGCGACCGTGTGATCCAGTTCCGACACGAACCCATCGAGCGCGCCGCGGCCGAGATTTCCGAACTGCGCGAAGCGCTCCAACTGCTCGAACGCTCGCGCCACGGCATCGAGTTCTTCGGGCTGGCGGATCGCGCCATGGCGCACTGGAATGCCGTGAAGGCAGCGCACGGTTTGCAGCGCCTTGCGCGCTTCCTCGAATACCTCGCCGACCTGGCCCAATGCACCGACTACCGCCTGCTCTCCAACGTGCAGATGCAGGGCGTGGAAGGCGACGCCGAGGTCGACCAGATCAACGTCATCGTCAACCGCATCACCGCCAACCTCGCCGAGCCGATCGTGATGGCGGACATCGCCACCGAACTGGGCATGAGCGAGAGCCGCTTCAGCCGCTTCTTCAAGCGCTCGACGGGCAACAGCTTCACCGACTTCGTGAACCGCGTGCGGATCAACAGCGCCTGCCATCTGCTGATGCAGACCGACCACTACGTGACCGACATCTGCTACCAGGTCGGCTTCAACAACGTCGCGAATTTCAACCGGCGCTTTCTCGAGATCAAGGGCATGACGCCGACCGAGTTCCGGCGCCAGAGCGACAGCCGCTTCGGCAGCCTCGCCTGAAGGTCCGCCGTGTACCTCGGCCTCGATCTCGGCACTTCAGAGTTGAAGGCGCTGCTGCTGGACAAGGACCATCGCATCGTCGCGTTGGCCCGCGCGGCGCTTTCCGTGAGCCGGCCCGCGCCGCTGTGGTCGGAGCAGGCGCCCGCGCAATGGTGGGAAGCGCTCGAGTCCGTCATGGCCGCGCTCCATCGAAGCTGTGCGCACGCGTTGTCGGCCGTGCGTGCCATCGGGCTCTCGGGGCAGATGCATGGGGCCGTGGCCATCGACGCGGCTGGCGAGGTGCTGCGCCCCGCCATCCTCTGGAACGACGGCCGCAGCGCCGCGCAATGCGAAGAGCTCATGGCGCGCGTGCCGCGCCTGACCGCGATGGCCGGCAACCTCGCCATGCCGGGCTTTACGGCCCCCAAGCTGCTGTGGATGCAGGAAAACGAGCCGGATTTGTTCGCGCGGACGGCCTGCGTTCTGCTCCCGAAGGATTGGCTGCGCCACAGGCTGAGCGGCACGCTCGCGAGCGACATGTCGGACGCCTCGGGCACCTTGTGGCTCGACGTGGGCGCGCGCGACTGGTCGGACGAACTGCTCGCGGCCTGCGGGCTCAGTCGCCAGCAGATGCCCGGCCTCGTCGAAGGCAACGCCGTGGCAGGCAGACTGAAGCCGGAACTGGCGGCGCGCTGGGGCCTGACAGCCAACATACCGATCGCGGGCGGTGGCGGCGACAACGCGGCGAGCGCCGTCGGGATGGGCTTGGTCACGGCCGGCCAAGGCTTCGTCTCGCTCGGCACCTCAGGGGTCATCTTTGTCTGCGGCGATCGTTTCGCGCCAGATCCCGACCGCGCGGTGCACGCCTTCTGCCATGCGCTGCCGGGACGTTGGCACCAGATGTCGGTGATGCTGTCGGCTTCGAGTGCGGTGAGTTGGGCCGCGCGCAGCTTCGGCCTCGGCAATGAAGCCTCCTTGTTGGCGGCCGCGGCGACCTTGAACGCCGAAGCGCGCCGCCACGCCCCGCTGTTTCTTCCCTATCTTTCAGGCGAGCGCTCGCCGCACAACGATGCGAATGCACAAGGCGTGCTCTTCGGACTGACGCACGCTCACGGACCGGCCGAGGTCGCGTATGCCGTGGTTGAAGGCGTGAGCTTCGGCCTGCGCGACGGGTTGGACACGCTCGCCAGGCCGAGCGGCGATCTAGTTCTCGTCGGCGGCGGCGCGCGCAGTTCATGGTGGGCGCAGTTGCTGGCGGACATTCTCGAAACGCCGCTCGCCGCATGCGAAGGCGGCGAGGCTGGCGGGGCGATGGGCGCGGCACGACTCGCGTGGCTGGCGGATGGAGGAGCGGAGGCGGAAGTCTGCCGCCGGCCGGAAGTGCGACAGCGCTTCGAACCGAACTCGGCGCCCGCAGCCACGTACGCTGCGCGCCACGCGCGTTTCAAGACGCTGTATGCGGCCTTGCGCCAGACCGACACCTGGGGATGAGCCTCTAGCCGAAGGACGTTCTCAACCCTGCGTAGTCCGTCGGTCCGCTGCTCTCCGGCGGATTGCCCGTCGCCGACATCCAGGCGGAAATGCTCGGCAGCCGGCGATCGAAGTAGTTGTGCAGGCGAGCCCAGTTGCCGTCCTGGCCATGGCCTTCGGTCATTTCGAGCGCTTCGACGGCAATGGTGCGAAGGCTGCTCACCATGGCCAGCGAGCGCCCATCAAGCAGTTGCAACGTCACCTCGCGACCTTGCGCAAGAACCTCGTGGAGGATGCGCCGGTGCACCGTGTAGTCGTCCCAGCTGCACTTGCCGCAGGCGTCGTTCAGTTCGCGGAAGACCCAGTGCATGTTGTTCGCGAACATGGCGGCAACCTGCGCGGCCTGTCGCTCGCCTTGCTTCGAGGCCGCGATCTGCAGCCGGACCGCCCACAGGATGGCCACCAGCACGCCCAGCGTCTGGACCCACGCGGCCCACTCGGCCGATGTGGAAGGCCGATAGAACCAGCCTGCGACGATCAACGCCGCGGTGCCTGCGGCGATGGCCGCTCCTAGTTTTCGCATGGTGTCCCCAGAATCAAGGTCCGCGCACATCCGTCGTGCGGGGACCGTCCTTGCCAAACATCTTCCGGATCGCTGCGACACCTGCGACCAAGGCATTGGCGTAGGTGAGGTGGGGATCGCCCGCCGCTTCGATCGGCAGGTAGGAAAGCGCATCCTCCACGCCGTAGTCGGCGGCTTCCATCAATACCCAATAGAACTCGCCTTCTTCGAGTTCCTGGACGGTGAGCGCGATATTTCGCAATTGCGACATGGAATTAGCGGGGGAAAGGAATGGACAGCGATAAGACAAAACGATCCTATTCACCCCTCCGGATAATGCCTAGCGACAATTTTCACGAATCGTCACAAATGTGACCAGTCGTAATTAAATACGCAAATCCTGAAAATCCGCAAGAGGCACTTTGGGGCAATTTCCGTTTCGCCACCAAGCTTTCCCTACAGCGCTCGGCTGGAGCCAGGCCTAAGCTAGATGTATCGTCCAATCCATCATGAGGAGGAGACATGAAGCATTTCACGCTAGACAAGCACATGACCGCGACCCTCGGCGGCGCGTTCTACCCTACGGGCCATTCCGTGGTGATGTTTCCGGACGCGCAGGATGCCAGCCGTGTCGGGCACCAACTGATCGAGGACGGCTTCAGCGGTGACGAGGTCTACCTGATCCCGCCGCACATCGTCCTCGAGCAGATCACGCCCACCATCCACGATTCCGACAGCCCCCTGCCTTCGGCCGGCACCGACGCTGCCACGGTCCGCGCCTATACCCAACTCGCCCGGGAGGGCCATACGGCACTGATGGTCAGGACGAAGAACGAGGCCACGGCCGAACGCCTGATGGTCCACGTCCGCCAGGTGCCCTATTCGATCGCGCAGCGATACCGGACGCTGGTGATCGAAGACCTCTGATCCGCTCAGACGCTGGCTGCGCGCAGCAAGACCGCACGGGCCATGGCCTGGGCCAGTTCGTGCTCGCCGAGAAACACCGTCGCTGCCGCTTCCTGCGTCAGCAGACGGGCCTCGTCCTCGTTGTGGCTGCGGATGACTGTTTCGATCGACGGGTTGAGCGTGCGCGCCGTCTCGATCATCTGCCGCACGTTCATGGCGTCGGCCGTGGCCACCACGAGAACGCGCGCGCGGGCGACGTGGGCCTGGATGAGGACGGCCGGGTCCGCCGCATCGCCCCAGACCGCTGCCATGCCTTCACTGCGCAGCTTCTCCACGAGTTCGCGGTTCTGCTCCGCCACCACGAAAGGGATGTCGTGCGCCTTGAGCGCCGCGGCGATTCGTCGCCCGACGCGACCGTAGCCGACCAGCACCACCTGACGTGACAGGTACTTGGCCTCCGTGCTCATCGGCAGCTCGGCCAGCGGATCGTCCCGGGCCTCCAGCCCGCGCGCAAAGGACGAATGCGCGTGCAGCCATTTCTGCAGCGGCTCGATCAGGCTGAACCACAACGGATTGGTGGAGATGGAAATGAGCGCGCCGGCCAGCAACAGGCTCTGGCCCTCGGGCGGCAGCAAGCCCAGCCCCGCGCCCAGCGCAGCCAGGATGAAGGAAAACTCGCCGATCTGCGCCAGGCTCGCGCTCACCGTCAGCGCGGTGCCGAGGGGGTAGCGAAACAGCAGCACCAGCGCGCAGGCCGCCACGGACTTGCCGACGACGATCACCAGCACCACGGCCAGCACCTGCAGCGGACGCTCGATCAGCACCGAAGGATCGAACAGCATGCCGACCGAGACGAAGAACAGCACCGCGAAAGCGTCGCGAAGCGGCAGCGATTCCTGTGCGGCACGGTGACTGAACTCGGACTCGCGCATCACCATCCCGGCAAAGAAGGCCCCCAGCGCAAACGACACGCCGAACAGCGCCGCCGATGCGAACGCGATGCTCACCGCGGCCGCCACCACGCACAGCGTGAACAACTCGCGCGATCCCGTGCGAGTGACTTGCCAAAGCACCCACGGGAACACGCGCCGCCCGACCACCAGCATCAACGCGACGAAGCCGCCGACCTGCAGCAGCGTGAGCCCCAGCGTTTGCCACAGGGGAGTGCCGTCACCGGCGCCCCCGGTGCCGCCCAGCGCGCCGGCCAATGGCGGCAGCAGCACCAGCACGAGCACCATCGCGAGGTCTTCCACCACCAGCCAGCCGACCGCGATGCGGCCGGTGAACGTTTCGAGGATGCCCAGGCTCTCGAGCGCGCGCAGCAACACGACCGTGCTCGCCACCGACAGCGCTAGCCCGAACACCAGGGCCCCGCCCGGACTCCAGCCCCACCACGTGGCCAGCGCCCCGCCGAGCAGCGTGGCGACCGCGATCTGCACCAGCGCCCCGGGCAGCGCGATCTTTCGCACCGCGAGCAGATCGTCGAGCGAGAAGTGCAGCCCGACGCCGAACATGAGCAGCATCACGCCGATCTCGGCAAGCTGCGCGGCAATGCTCGCATCCGCGACGAAGCCGGGCGTGAAGGGCCCGATGATCACACCCGCCAGCAGATAACCCACGAGCGCCGGCAAGCGCAGCCGCGCCGCCAGGAAGCCGAGGACGAGCGCGAGCCCGAGGCCGGCCGCAACGGTGTTGATCAGTGAAACGCTATGTGGCATCGGCTTGCATTCTGCAAGACGAGCCAGAAGCGGATTCAGGAAGCCATCTTTTCCGTACGGGCGTTGATCAGTTCCTCGGGCTCCTGCGCCTCGATCCAGGTCTCGTTGTTCAGGCCCGCCTGCAGTCTTTCCATATCGAGCTCATCCGTCCACTTGGCGACTACGATGGTGGCGACGCCGTTGCCGATCAGATTGGTGAGTGCCCTCGCCTCCGACATGAAGCGGTCGATGCCGAGGATCAGCGCCAGCCCGGCCACCGGCACGTGACCGACAGCCGACAGCGTCGCCGCCAACACGATGAACCCGCTGCCCGTGACGCCGGCCGCGCCCTTCGAGGTCAGAAGTAACACCCCGAGCAGCGTGATCTCCTGCATGAGCGTCATCGGAGTGTTCGTCGCCTGCGCGATGAAGACCGCAGCCATCGTCAGGTAGATCGACGTGCCGTCGAGATTGAAGGAGTAGCCGGTCGGGATCACCAGGCCGACGACCGTCTTGCGGGCGCCGAGGTTTTCCATCTTCTCCATCATGCGCGGCAGGACCGACTCCGAAGAAGATGTGCCCAGCACGATCAGCAGCTCTTCCTTGATGTACTTGATGAACTTCCAGATGCTGAAGCCATGGAAACGCGCGATCAGCCCCAGCACCACGAAGATGAACAGCAGGCAGGTCAGGTAGAAGGTGGCCATCAGCTTGCCGAGTTGGAACAGCGAGCCGACGCCGTACTTGCCGATCGTGAAGGCCATCGCGCCGAAGGCACCGATGGGCGCGAGCTTCATGATGTAGCCGATGATCACGAAGAGCACGTGCGAACCCTTTTCGATCATGTCGAACACCAGCGTGCCGCGACCGCCGAAGCGATGCAGCGCAAAGCCGAATAGCACGGCGATCAGCAGCACCTGCAGGATCTCGCCCTTGGCGAAGGCATCGACCACGGTGTTGGGAATGACGTGCAGCAGGAAGTCGACCGTGCCTTCCATCTTGCCCGGGCCGGTATAGGCCGCCAGCGCCCGGGTGTCGAGCGACGCCGGATCGACGTTCATGCCCGCGCCCGGTTGGAACAGGTTGACGAGCACCAACCCGACCACGAGCGCGATGCTGCTCACGACTTCGAAATACAGCAGCGCCAGGCCGCCGGTCTTGCCGACTTTCTTCATGTCCTCCATGCCGGCGATGCCGACGACCACCGTGCAGAAGATGATCGGCGCGATCATCATCTTGATCAGCTTGATGAAGGCGTCTCCCAGCGGCTTCATCGACTCGCCGAGCGAGGGGTAGAAGTGGCCCAGCAGCACGCCGATGATCACCGCGGCGATCACCTGGACGTAGAGGGACTTGTAGATCGGTGGCTTTTGCGCCGGTGTTGTTGGTGTCATGTCGACCTCTCCTTGAAAACAAAAAAAGACCCGCGAGGGCGGGTCTTTTTTTGGAGTGTGCGGCGAAGGCGCCTCAGTGCATGTGCAGCCCGCCGTTGACCGAGAAGTCGGCCCCGGTGGAATAGCCGCCTTCGTCGGTCGCGAGCCACGCGATGATCGATGCGATCTCGCTCGGTTCGCCCAGGCGCTTGACGGGAATCGTGCCGACGATCTTGTCGAGCACTTCCTGGCGGATCGCCTTGACCATGTCGGTGCCGATGTAGCCCGGGCTCACGGTATTCACCGTCACGCCCTTGGCGGCCAGTTCCTGCGCCAACGCCATCGTGAAGCCGTGCATGCCGGCCTTGGCCGCCGAGTAGTTGGTCTGCCCGGCCTGGCCCTTGGCGCCGTTGACCGAGCTGATGTTGATGATGCGGCCCCAACCCTTTTCCACCATGTCGCCGACCACCTGCTTGGTGACGTTGAACATGCTGTTGAGGTTGGTCTCGATCACAGAGCTCCAGTCCTCCGGCGTCATCTTGAGGAACATGCGGTCCCGGGTAATGCCCGCGTTATTGACCAGCACGTCGATGCTGCCGTGCTCCGCCTTGGCCTTGGTGAAGGCCTCGACGGTGGACTGCCAGTCGCCCACATTGCCGACCGAGGCCTGGAACTCGAAGCCTTCCGCCTTCTGTTCCGCCAGCCATTTGGCGTGGTCCCGCGTAGGGCCGCAACCTGCGATGACGGTGAACCCATCCTTGTGGAGGCGTTGGCAAATGGCTGTTCCGATGCCCCCCATACCCCCGGTGACGTATGCGACTTTCTTGCTCATATGTGTTCCTTGGTGTGTGCAAGCCCTAACAGGCGTTGGTCACTGTAGCGAAGTTTCTCACCAACGCCCGATCAGGAAAACACTGACCCTTCTTTGCAACCGGGTGTCACAAGCCGTCCATATACTGGTTTGATGTCCTCCATTGTGTTGATCGATATCGCCAAATCCTGGGGCGAAAGTACTGCCTTGCACGCGGTCAACCTCCATATCGAGCCCGGATCCTTTTGCGTTTTGCTCGGGCCTTCCGGTTGCGGGAAGTCGACGACGTTGCGCATCGTTGCAGGTCTGGAGACCGCCAGCGGTGGGCAGGTGCTGATCGACGGCCGCGATGTGACGCGGCTGCCGCCGGCCCAGCGCGGCATCGCCATGGTGTTCCAGAACTACGCACTCTTTCCGCACCTGAGCGTGGCCGACAACATCAGCTTCGGGCTGTCCGTGCGCAAGACGCCGGCAGCCGAAATTGCAAAGCGGCTGGGCGATGCCGCGGCCCTGCTGGGCCTCGGTGCGCTGCTGGACCGCAAGCCCTCGCAACTCTCAGGAGGCCAGCAGCAAAGGGTCGCGCTCGGCCGCGCCCTGGTCGCGCAGGCCAAGGTTTGTCTCATGGATGAACCGCTGTCCAACCTGGACGCGCAATTGCGGCAGGACATGCGCCGCGAACTGCGCGATCTCCAGCGCCAACTCGGGCTCACCGTGGTCTACGTCACGCACGACCAGACCGAGGCGATGAGCATGGCCGACCAGGTCGTGCTGCTGAACCAGGGCCGAGTCGAACAGGCCGGCATGCCGCGCGATCTCTATGCGCGGCCCGCCACCACTTTCGCGGGACGCTTCATCGGCACGCCGCCGATGAACCTCGTGGCACTGGAAGACGGTCGCATCGCCGGCAGCGACGCCGCCACGGGCCTGCGAGCCGCCATGCTCGGCGTGCGGCCCGAGGCCATCGCGCTCGATCCGCAAGGCATCCCTGCCATCGTGCAGAGCGTGGAATACCTCGGCGCAGACCTGGTGCTGCGCTGCGGGATCGGATCGCAGGCGCTGCTGGTACGCACCGCTGGCCAGCACCACGCCGAACCGGGCGACCGCGTCGGCCTGCGCTGGGCGCTCGAAGATGCGCACGGCTTCGACGCCAGCGGCCAGCGCATCGATTGATCTCTCACTTCCAATCCACTCCCAAGGAAAAACGCGACCATGCAACGCAAGACTTTCATCCGGACGCTCGCCGTCCACCTGATGGCTGCCGGCGGCCTTTTCGCCGGCACCGCGAGCCTGCTGCACGCACAGACACCGGTGGAACTCCAGTTCTACTACCCGGTGGCCGTCGGCGGCCCGATCGCCAAGACCATCGACGGATTCGCGGCCGGGTTCATGAAGGAGAACCCAGGCATCAAGGTCACGCCGATCTACGCGGGCACCTACCAGGAAACCATCGTCAAGGCGCTGACCGCGCACAAGTCGGGCACGCCGCCGGTCACGTCCGTGCTGCTGTCGACGGACATGTTCACGCTGATCGACGAAGACGCCATCGTCCCCTTCGACGACTTCGTGAAGACGGCCGAAGACAAGGCCTGGCTGAACGGCTTCTACAAGGCCTTCATGATGAACAGCCAGACCGGCGGCAAGACCTGGGGCATTCCGTTCCAGCGCTCGACCGTCGTCATGTACTGGAACAAGGAACTGTTCAAGGAAGCCGGCCTCGACCCCAACAAGCCGCCGACGACCTGGGCCGAACTCAAGGACGCCGCCACCAAGCTGACGAAGAAGGATGCGAGTGGCAAGGTCACTCAATGGGGCGTGCAGATTCCTTCGAGCGGCTTCCCGTACTGGCTGTTTCAGACGCTGACCACGCCCAATGACACCATCCTCGCGAACGAAGCCGGCACCGCCGTCCGGTTCGACGATCCGAAGGTGGTCGAGGCGCTGCAATACTGGGTCGACCTCGGCAAGGCCGGCATCCACCCGCCCGGCGTGGTCGAGTGGGGCACCACGCCCAAGGACTTCTTCGAGAAGAAGGCCGCGATGATCTACACCACCACCGGCAACCTGACCAACATCAAGGCGAACGCGAAGTTCGACTTCGGCGTCGGCATGATCCCCGGCAACAAGCGCAAGGGTTCGCCGACCGGCGGCGGCAACTTCTACATCTTCAAGAAGTCCACGCCGGCGCAACAGGAAGCCGCCTTCAAGTTCGCCAAGTGGGTGACCCAGCCCGAGCGCGCCGCACAGTGGAGCATGGACACCGGCTACGTGGCCGTCTCGCCCGCAGCCTATGAAACCGACACGCTGCGCAAATACGGCCGCGACTTCCCGGCCGCGCTCGTCGCGCGCGACCAGCTGCCTGTGTCGGTCGCGGAGTTCTCCACGCACGACAACCAGCGCGTGACCAAGGCGCTGAACGACGGCCTCCAGGCCGCGCTGACCGGCAGCAAGACGCCGGCGCAGGCCATGCAGGACGCACAGCGCGAGGCGGACCGCATCCTGCGTTCGTTCAAGTAGGAACGCCGCCACCATGCGCAGTCACGGCATCGCCGCCGGAAGCACCGCGTCGCGCAACGCGGTGCATGCGTGGTTGATGCTGCTGCCAGCGCTGGCGCTGCTGGTCGCGTTCACACACTGGCCGGCTGCCTCGACGCTGGTCGACAGCTTCTTCTCGACGCCCAAGGGCAAGCGCCCGGGCGTGTGGGTCGGGCTGGAGAACTACGCGGTGATGACCAGCGATCCGGTGTTCTGGAAGGCCGTGCGCAACAACCTCTGGTTCGCGGGCGCGACCATTCCGCTGTCGATCGCACTCGCACTCGTCATGGCGCTGTGGGTCAACGAGCGCATCGCGGGCCGCGCCTTCCTGCGCATGGCGTACTTCACGCCGACGGTGCTGCCGATGATCGCGGTGGCCAACATCTGGCTCTTTTTCTACACGCCGCAGTACGGCCTGCTGGAGCAGATCACCGGCGCACTCGGCCTGCCTTCGCACAACTGGCTTGGCAGCCCGTCGACCGCGCTGGGTGCCGTCACGCTCGTCGCGATCTGGAAGGAAGCCGGCTTCTTCATGATCTTCTACCTGGCCGCGCTGCAGACACTCAATCCGAGCCTGCGCGAGGCGGCGGCCATCGAGGGCGCGTCACGCTGGTATTTCTTCCGCCGCGTGCAATGGCCGCTGCTGATGCCGACCACGCTGTTCGTGCTGGTCAATGCCTTCATCAACGCCTTCCGCATGGTCGACCATCTGTTCGTGCTCACCCGCGGCGGGCCGGACAACGCGTCGATTCTGCTGCTCTACCACCTGTACGAGGTCGGGTTCAGCTTCTGGGATACGGCTTACGCCTCGGCGATCACGGTGGTGCTGGTCGTCGTCCTGGCCGGCATCGCGCTCTTCCAATTTTTCGTGCTCGACAAGAAGGTCCACTACAAATGAACGCTGCCGTTCCGGCACAACGGCTGGCCTTCAACGAACCGACCTGGCTCGATACGGTGGCCGCATGGCTGCTCGCGCTGCTGTGGATCCTGCCGCTCGCCTATGCGGTCTGGACCGCCTTCCATCCGGCCGAGTATTCGACGCGCTTCGCGCTGGCAGCGCCGCTCACGCTGGACAACTTCCGTCGCGCCTGGGAAGCCGCACCGTTCGCGCGCTACTTCCTCAACACCACCCTGCTCGTCAGCATGGTCCTCGTCGTGCAGCTCGTGCTGGGAACGCTCGCGGCCTACGCCTTTGCGCGCTACGAATTCAAGGGCCGCGGCATCGCCTTCGCCCTCGTGCTGGTGCAGCTGATGATCATGCCGGACATCCTGCTGGTGGAGAACTACAAGACTATGGCTCGGCTCGGCCTGGTCGACACCCTGGTCGCGATTGGACTGCCCTACTTTGCTTCTGCTTTCGCGATCTTCCTGCTGCGGCAGACCTTCATGGGCATGCCCAAGGAACTGGACGAGGCTGCCCGCGTCGAAGGCGCGAGCGCGATGCAGACGTTGTGGCGCGTGTACGTGCCGCTGGCGAAGCCCGTCTATACCGCCTTCGCGCTGGTGTCGGTGAGCTTTCACTGGAACAATTTCCTCTGGCCGCTGATCATCACCAACAGCGTCAACGCGCGACCGCTGACGGTCGGGCTGCAGGTGTTCTCGTCGGTCGATCAGGGCGTCGACTGGTCGGTGATCACAGCTGCGACCCTGATGACCTCGGCGCCGCTGCTGATCGCGTTTCTTCTCTTTCAGCGTCAGTTCGTGCAGAGCTTCATGAGGGCCGGCATCAAATGAAACTCGTGACCTGGAACACCCAATGGTGCTGCGGCCTCGACGGAGTCGTGAGCGTCGAACGCATCGTCGAGGGCGCCCGTGCAATGGGCGACTTCGACGTGCTGTGCCTGCAGGAGATCGCCTCCGGCTTCGACGGCATGGCGGGACGCCCCGGCGACCAGCCGGCGGAGTTGCAGTGGCTGTTGCCGGGTTTCCAGCTCTTCTTCGGCGCGGCCGTGGACGAGTTCGACGCCGACGGCCGCCGCCAGCGCTTCGGCAATCTGATCGCCACGCGGCTGCCGGTGTCCCGCGTGCAGCATCACTTGCTGCCCTGGCCCGCCGACTCGAGCGTGAGCAGCATGCCGCGCATGTGCACCGTCGTCACGCTGACCAGCCCGGAGCTAGGTTCCCTGCGCGTGATAACCACGCACCTCGAGTACTACTCGTCCACCCAGCGCCTGGCACAGGCCCGGGCCGTGCGCGCCCTGCACGTCGAGGCGTGCGAGCAGGCGGCCGCCCCCCCGGTCGTCGAACTCCGCGGATCGCCCTTCCAGCCCAAGCTGCACACCCCCCAGGCCATCCTCTGCGGCGACTTCAACATGGCGGCATCGGACCCCGCCTACGACGAGATACAGCAGCCCTTCACCGACCCCGCATTGCCCGTCGGCGGCACGCCCGACAAGCGCCTGCAGGATGCGTGGCCGCTGGCTCATCCCGATCGCCCGCACGACCCCACCTTCCGCCTCTTCGATCGCCAGTACGGCCCCGACCCGATCGCCTGCGACTTCGTGTTCGTGAGCAATGCGCTGGCGCCCAGAGTGCGCCGTGTCGAGGTCGACCTGCAAACACGCGTCTCCGACCACCAACCCGTGCTCATCGAACTCGGCGACTGAACCCGCACAGCTCATTGCAGAAACACCGCGGAACCGGCTCCGTCGGGCCGCAGGTGTTGCCCCCGGTAGGGGGTGGGCGAAGCGACACGAAGTGCGCGCAGCCTGGCGGCGAGCCCTTATTCGCCTTGAATGCCGGCGGCCCGAATGACTTTGCCCCACTTGGCGATCTCGGACGCAAGATGGCTGTGCAGGGCCTCAGGCGTGACCTTGTCCATCGGCACGATTTCCGAGCTCAGATCAGCCAGCCGTTGCTTGACCACGTCGTCCTGCAATGCCGCGCGCAACGCGATGTTGATTTTCTCGATCACGGCCGGAGGCGTGCCCTTGGGTGCGTAAACCCCATGCCACACCCGCACGTCGAAGCCCTTGAGTCCCTGCTCGTCGAGCGTCGGAACATTGGGCATGCTCGACAGCCGCTTTGGCGTGGTGACGCCGAAGACCTTGACGCGGTTGCCTTCCTTGATGACCGGCGCCGTCTGCGTGGTCTGGTCGCACAACAAGTCGACCTGTCCGCCCATGAGGTCGTTGAGCGCGGGACCGGCGCCCTTGTAAGGCACGGTCGTGAGATCGACGCCGATCTGGCTCATGAGCAGCAGCCCGCACAACTGCGACACGGCACCCACGCCGGCATTGGCCAGGGACACCTTGTCCTTGTTCGCCTTCACGTACTTCAGCAGCTCCGGGAAGGTGTTGGCCGGGAAGTCCTTGCGCGACAACAGCGTCATCGGCACGTCCAGGACCTGTCCGACGTATTCGAAGTCCTTGAGCGGGTCGTATGGCAGCTTCTTGTAGAGCGCCGGCGCGGTCGCCATGCCCATGTGGTGGATGAGAATCGTGTAGCCGGTGGGAGCCGCCTTGGCGACCCGCGCCGGCGCGATCGTGCCGCCGGCACCCACGGTGTTCTCGACGATCACAGTCTGCCCGAGTGACTTGCCCATGGGGATCGCCAGCATGCGGGCCACTACGTCGGTCGGGCCGCCTGCCGAATAGGGCACCACCAATGTGACGGGTTTCTCGGGCCACGCGCCTTGCGCGGCAGCGTGAGTCTGAATGCCGAGCAGCCCGACACCCAGGGACGCCCAAGCGAAAGCCGCCCATGTCGATTTCAATTTCAAGATGTCTCCTTTTTGACCTATAGGGAAGCCTCATGGTCGCCGCAGGCATGCGGCGGCGCAATCAGCGTTTACAGAAGGAGGCCTTCTGTTTTCCCTAAGCCCCAGGAACTACATCACGCCGAAGGTCTCCAGCGCTTGGCAGGCACTCATGCCACCCCGGATCGCATCGGCCACCTTGTTTTCGGTGCGCACCTTGTCGAGCGCCTTCGCCACCGCCTCGGACTCGACCGCTCTCGGTACAACCAGCACGCCTTCGCGGTCGCCGAAAAGCAGGTCGCCGGGCGCAATGCGGATGCCCTCGATCTCGATGGTGCAGCGATAGTCGATCACCTGCCCGCGCACGCCCTGGTCCTGCGCATAGGTGCCCCGGCAGAAAACGTTGAAACCGAGCCGCTCTATCTCGTCGGCGTCACGCACGTAGCCGTCGAGGATCGCGCCGGCCGCCTTGAGATGTCGGGCCCGTGTCGACATCAGGCCGCCCCAGAGCGCGTACCGCAGCGAGGCGCCAGTAGCGATGTAGATCTCGTCCTGCTTCAGATCATCCAGCGCCTCGAGCATCAGCCCGAAAGGCTTGCCCGACAACGGCCCGGCCGATCGGTTGCCGTCGTTGATCACGTCGGCTTCGAGCACCGGCATCGCACGGCCGACGATGCGCATCGACTTCTCCAGGGGCGCAATGCCCGCCGGAAGAAACTGGTGCTGGTAGCCCATCGTGTCGAGCACGTCGCCCACGGCGGCAACGAACAATTCGTCCCGAATGACTCGAAAAAGCTCAGCGTCGTTGTCGCTCAAGTCGTCTCCTCAAGTTCCGGGAATACCGCGGAACCGGCTCCGCCGGTCCGCTGGTGTTACCCCCCCCGAGAGGGGGAGGCCGAGCCACACGAAGTGGGCGAGACTGAGGGTCAGCGTTCGATCGTCAGGGCAACGCCCATACCGCCGCCGATGCAAAGCGACGCAATGCCCTTCTTGGCGTTCTGGCGCTGCATTTCATGCAGCAGCGTCACCAGGATCCGGCAGCCGGACGCGCCGATCGGGTGGCCGATGGCGATGGCGCCGCCGTTCACATTGACCTTGTTCACGTCCCAGCCCATCTCGCGGTTCACGGCACAGGCCTGCGCAGCAAAGGCTTCGTTGATTTCGAGCACATCGAGGTCTTGCGGCTTCCATCCGGCGCGCTGCAGCGCTTTCTGCGAAGCAGGCACCGGGCCCATGCCCATAAAGGCAGGGTCGAGGCCGGTGCTCGCGTAGCTGGCGATACGGCCGAGCGGCTTGAGGCCCAGCGCGGCCGCCTTCTTGGCGGTCATCACCAGTACGGCCGCGGCACCGTCGTTCAAGCCCGAGGCATTGCCGGCCGTCACGCCGCCCGCCTTGTCGAAGGCGGGGCGCAGGCCAGCCAGGCCTTCGGCGCTGGACTTGCGGTTGATGAACTCGTCCTTGTCGAAGATGACCGGATCACCCTTCTTCTGCGGGATGTTCACCGCGACGATCTCGTCCTTGAACTTGCCGGCGTCCTGCGCAGCGGCGGCCTTGGTCTGGCTGCCCAGCGCCAATTCGTCCTGTGCTGCGCGGCTGATGTCGTACTTCTTCGCCACGTTCTCGGCGGTGATGCCCATGTGATACTGGTTGTAGACGTCCCACAGGCCGTCGACGATCATCGTGTCGATCAGCTTCCAATCGCCCATGCGCTGGCCGTTGCGCGAGTTCGGCAGCACGTGGGGCGCCAGACTCATGCTCTCCTGGCCACCGGCCACGACGATCTCGCTGTCGCCCGTTGCGACGGCTTGCGCGGCCAGCATGACCGCCTTGAGGCCCGAACCGCAGACGGCATTGATGGTGAGCGCCGGCACTGAATTGACGATGCCGCTCTTCAACAGGGCTTGCCGCGCCGGGTTCTGTCCGCTGCCTGCGGTCAGCACCTGGCCCATGATGACTTCGCCGATCTGGTCGTTGCCGACCTTGGCGCGCTCCAGCACCTCCTTGATCACGATGGCGCCCAACTCGGTGGCCGGGATGTTGGCCAGTGATCCGCCGAACTTGCCCACGGCGGTGCGTGCGGCTGAAACGATGACGATGTCTTCCATGGTGTGCTCTCCGATGCGTGGATTGAAATGACAGGAAAAGGGTCAGGCTTTCGCCTTGACGTAGCGGCCCGGCGCAGGTTCCATCGCCTTGTAGGCGCTGCCCTTGCCGTAGGTCTTGGGGGCAGGGATCTGCTTGCCCGCGTGGGTCTTTAGCCAGTTCGACCAGTCGGTCCACCAGCTTCCGGGGTGCTCGGTCGCTCCTTCGAGCCACTGTTCCTGCGTTGCCGGTAGCTTGCCGTCCCCGCGAATCCAGTGGCTGCGCTTTTTCTTGACGGGCGGATTGATTACGCCAGCGATGTGGCCGGAAGCGCCCATGACGAAGCGCTTCTTGCCGGTCAGCACCTGCGTCGATGCGTACGCACCGCCGATAGGCACGATGTGGTCCTCCCGCGAACCGTAGATGTACACCGGTGCCTCGATGCTGCCGAGATCCACCTGCTCACCGGCGACGGTCAGCGCGCCGGGCTCGGCGAGCTTGTTCTCGTGATAGGTGTTGCGCAGGTACCAGCAGTACATGGGGCCGGGCAGGTTCGTGGCGTCGCTGTTCCAGTACAGCAAGTCGAAGGGCGGCGGCGTCTCGCCCTTGAGGTAGTTGCCGACCACGTAGTTCCACACGAGGTCATTGGGGCGCAGGAAGCTGAAGGTCGACGCGAGTTCGCCACCTTTCAGCAAGCCTCCCTTGGCCATCTGCATCTCGCGGAACTGCACGAAGGCTTCGTCGATGAAGATGTCGAGCACACCGGTGTCGGTGAAATTGAGCAAGGTGGTCAGCAGGGTCACCGACGAGGCCGGCTGCTCGCCGCGCGCCGCCAGCACGGCCAACGCGGTGCTCAGGATGGTGCCGCCCACGCAGAAGCCGAGCGTGTCGATCTTTCCGCCCTTCTTGTCCTGGCCGGTGATTTCCTGCGTGACGTGGATCGCCTTGATCGCGGCGTCCTCGATGTATTGGTCCCAGGTGTACTGGGCCATGGACGAATCCGGATTGCGCCAGCTCACCACGAAGACGCGATGCCCCTGCTCCACCGCATAGCGGATCAACGAGTTCTCGGGCTGCAGGTCGAGGATGTAGAACTTGTTGATGCACGGCGGCACCAGCAGCAGCGGACGTTCGTAGACCTTGGCGGTGAGCGGCTTGTATTCGAGCAGCTGAAAAAGATCGTTCTCGAAGACGACGGCGCCTTCGGTGGTGCCGACGTTGCGCCCCACCTCGAAGGCGCTCTCGTCGGTCATGCTCAGATGGCCCTGTTGCACGTCGTGCAGCAGGTTCTGGATGCCCTTGGCAATGCTCTCGCCCTGCGTCTCGAGCGCCTTCTTCTGCGCTTCGGCATTGAAGGCGAGGTAATTGCTGGGCGACGACGCCGCCATCCACTGCTCGACGGCAAAGCGCAGGCGCGAGCGCGTCTTCTCGTCGGCTTCGACGGCCTCCGCCATGCCCAGCAGCGTGCGTGCGTTGAGCAAGTAGACGGCCGCCGCGAAGGACGACACGGGGTTGCTGCTCCAGGCCTCTGCGGAGAAGCGCTTGTCGCCGATCGTCCTGTGAGCCACATCCTGACGCCAGAGCTCGGTGGCTTCGTTGATGTACTGCTGCTGCAGCTCCTGCAGCTTCTCGGTCGCGAGTGAGAACTTCGGCATTTCCCAGGACATGTCGTGCCCGTTGCCTCCCATGCCCAGCGACTGGAATGATTCGAGCGCCTTGCTCCATCCCTGCGTGAGCGCCTGCTGGAACGGCGCGAAGGTGTCGGCCGCCGTGGCATGTTCTTGTTTCATGATGTCTCCTGGTGCCTCGCCTCATCAATACGGGATTTGAGTATGCTGCATTCACGAGAGCCCCACCAGCGCGGCTCCCGATACCTTCCTGAAATCATCGTCTATGCATCTCGTCGTGATTGCCTGGCTTTATGTTGCCCTGATGATGGCGGTCGCAGAGGCCACCAACACCAACGGCACCGTGCTGGGCGCGGTCTTCACCTTTCTACTCTACGGCTTGGCGCCGGTGGCACTGGTGGTTTACCTGATGGCGACGCCAGCCCGTCGCCGCGCCATCAAGGAGCGCGAGGCAGCCGAACGCGAGGCCGCCATTCGAGCCGCCGCCGCGCATTCAGTCGCGCCAGATGCAGGCGGCGAAGCGGCCGCTGACCCGGTCGCGCCGATGCGAGAAAAAGCGTAACGGGTTGTGCACGGTGCACCAGGATTCGCTGCCGTCGTTGCCGTGAAGCTGCATCACGCCCGCTGCGCGCAGCCGCTGACGCGCCAGGGCCGGCAGATCCGCCATCCATTTGCCTGGTGAGCCGGTGGGCCTGAAGCAGTCGCGAGCCTCCGGCGCAGAGGCTTCGAACGCGGCCCGAACCTCGTCGCCGACTTCGAAGGCGTCCGGCCCGATGCAGGGGCCGAGCCAGGCCTTGATTCTCCGGGCGCCGCCATCGGCGTCGAAAGATTCGACTGTCCGTTCCAGAACGCCCGAGACGAGCCCTCGCCACCCCGCATGCGCAGCAGCGACGCGGCTGCCCGTTTCATCGGTGAACAGCACCGGCAGGCAGTCGGCCACCATGATCGTGCAGGCGATGCCGCTTTCGACAGTCGTACAGGCGTCCGCCGCCGCGCCGTCGACGCTCGACGAGTCCAGCGGCGTCACCCAGGTTCCATGCACCTGCTGGAGAAACACCGGCCGTGCGCCGATGGCCTGGTGCAGCATGGAGCGGTTGGCGCGAACGTGATCGGGCTCGTCGCCGACGTGGTCGCCAAGGTTCAGGCCCTGGTAGCTGCCGGCTGAGACACCCCCCGCCCGCGTGGTGCACAGCGTGTGGACGCCGGGCGCGGTCGGCCAGTCGGGGACGAGCCAGTCCGGATGGATCACGCTTCGGCGTCGGGGCAACGCGAAGGCTGTGCCCGCTGGAAAGCGTCGAGCTGCATGCAGGCCTCGAACGCTGCCATGGTGCGCGGCAGGCCGCTGAAGTCGCAGTCGAAGCGCTGGCCATTGAAGACCTGCGGCACCAGGCAGCAGTCGGCCATGGTCGGCGTGTCGCCGTAGCAGTAGGTGCCCTCGGGGTATTGCGCGAGCTGGCGCTCGAAAGAGACCATGCCTTCGCGCACCCAGTGGCGGTACCAGGCGTTCTTGGCGTCGTCGTCGAGCTTGAGTTCGCGCACGAGGTACTTGAGCACGCGCAGGTTGTTCAACGGATGGATCTCGCAGGCGATCGATTCCGACAGCGCCCGCACGTGCGCGCGGCCCACCGGGTCGTGCGGCAGCAGTGCCGGCTCGGGGTAGATCTCGTCGAGGTATTCGATGATCGCCATTGACTGCGTGAGACGCTCGCCGTCGTCCTCTAGCAGGGGCACCAGCTTGTCCGGCGAAATGGCGGCGAAAGGCCCGGTCTTGTGGTCCCCGCGCGCGATATGCACGGGGACGTATTCGTAGTCGAGCCCCTTCAGGTTGAGCGCGATCCGCACGCGGAAGGAGGCGGAAGATCGGAAATAGTTGTGCAGCTTCATCATCCGGCAAGCATAGCCTCGCGCAGCCCCTGAGGCCATTCCCCGGGGCATCCGGCGCCGCCCTCTGGCACACTGCCGTTTTCGCTGAAAAGGACGTTTTTTCCATGGCTTCCGAGTACGTTTTCACCCCCCACCCTGTCGTGTCGATTCCCGTGGTCGGCCAAACCACGCGTTTCCCGGTGCACCGCATCTATTGCGTGGGCCGGAACTACGAGGAACACGCCAAGGAAATGGGCTTCACCGGTCGCGAGCCGCCCTTCTTCTTCATGAAGCCGGCCGATGCCGTCGTGGTGGTGGATGCCGGCACGACCGGCACCATGGCCTACCCGACCCTCACCAAGAACCTGCACCACGAAATCGAGCTCGTGGCGGCCATCGGAACGGGTGGCAAGAACATCAAGGCTGCCGATGCGCACAAGCACATCTTCGGCTACGCCGTCGGCCTGGACATGACGCGCCGCGACCTGCAGAACGACATGAAGAAGCAAGGCCGCCCATGGGACATCGGCAAGAGCTTCGAGCAAAGCGCGCCGATCGGCCCGATCGTCCCGGTCGCGCAGGCTGGTGATGTCGAGAAGGCCGAGATCTCCGTGCAGGTGGGAGGCACCGACCGCCAGCGCAGCAATGTGAGCAAGCTGATCTGGAACATCGGCGAGACCATCGAGCACCTCTCGGCCGCATGGGAACTGCAGCCCGGCGACCTGATCTTCACTGGCACCCCTGAAGGCGTCGCCGCGGTGGTGGCCGGCGACACGCTCGTCGGCGAGATCACCGGCCTGCCTACGCTGACTGTCAAGGTCATCTGAACGCCTCATGTTTTTGCGCGTCCCTATCAAGCACTGCAAGAACTGCGGCACCGCGGTCGTCTACCGTGTTCCGGACGACGGCGACACCAAGGAACGCGCGGTCTGCCCGGCCTGCAACACGATCCACTACGAGAACCCGCTGAACGTGGTCGGCACCATCCCCGTGCTGGGCGATCGGGTTCTACTGTGCAAGCGCAACATCGAGCCCCGCTGGGGCAAGTGGACCTTGCCAGCCGGCTTCATGGAACTCAACGAGACGACCGAGCAAGGCGCGGCGCGGGAGACTGATGAAGAAGCCGGTGCCCAGTACGAAATGGAAGGCCTCTTCGCGGTCATGAGCGTCGTGCGCGTCGGGCAGGTGCACCTGTTCTACCGCGCGAGACTCTTGAGCGACAGGTTCGATCCGGGCCACGAGACCATCGAGGCCCGGCTCTTCACCGAGGAAGAGATTCCCTGGGAGGAGATCGCGTTCCGCACGGTCAAGGAGGCGCTGCAGCGCTATTTCGAGGACCGGCGCCGCGGCAGCTTCGACCGCGTGCACACGGTGGACATCGCATGACGTGCATTCGGCCCTTTCCATTGCTCCCGGCTCTCCTCTTGTTGACGGCGACGGCGGCGCTGGCGCGCGCCGAACCTGTCGGCGAAGTGGACACAGCCTTCAAGTTCATCGGACCCGACCACAAGATCGTGGTCGAGGCCTATGACGACCCCAAGGTGAACGGCGTCACCTGCTACGTGTCACGCGCGAAGACGGGCGGGGTCTCGGGCGCGCTTGGACTGGCCGAGGACAAGGCCGAGGCCTCGATCGCCTGCCGCCAGGTCGGGCCCGTCAGCGTGACTCAGCCATTGCCGAAGCGCGAGGAGGTCTACAGCGAGCGCCTGTCGATCCTTTTCAAGCGGTTGCGCGTCGTGCGCATGGTCGACGCGAAGCGCAACACGCTGGTCTACCTGACCTATTCCGATCTCCTCATTGACGGATCTCCCAAGAACAGCGTCACCGCGGTTCCCATCGATCGTGCGACGCCGATTCCGCAGAAATAGAGCAGGCGCCAAAGGATGAGCAGCAGCGCACCCGGCAACGCCGTCCGTGAACTCTATGCGGCGCTCTGGCAGTACGCAGAGGGCGCGCGGCCGCAAATGCTCTCCGCGACGGCACTGTTGACCGGGTCGCAGATCCTGCGCCTCACGATGCCGTGGCTCGCGGCGCAGGCCATCAATGCGCTGCAGACCGGAGACATCGAGAGGTCCGGGAAATGGATCGCGGCGGTGGCGGGCGTCTACATCCTCTCTTGGGTGATTCACGGTCCGGGGCGAATTCTCGAACGCAACGTGGGCCTGCGCGTTCGTGAAAGGCTCGCCGATGCGCTCTACGCCCGCATCGCAGCCGCGCCGCTCGTCTGGCACGACGGGCACCACTCCGGCGAGCTGCAGCACCGGGTGCATCAGGCCAGCCGGGCGTTGTCGGACTTCGCGCAGAACCAGTTCATCTATCTGACGAACATCGTCAACTTCATCGGGCCGCTGGTCGCGTTGACGCTTCTGTCACGCGCCAGCGGTGCAATGGCCATCATCGGCTATGTCGTGATCGCGGTCATCATCGTGCGCTTCGACCGCGCGCTGATGCGCCTCGCACGCGCCGAGAACGATGCCGACCGGCGTTATGTCGCGACACTCCTCGATTTCCTGGGCAACGCATCGACGGTCATCGGACTGCGGCTGTCGGCCGCTTCGAGAGGGCTGCTGGGACGACGCATGGAAGCGATCTCTGAGCCGCTCAAGCGGACCGTCGTGCTGAACGAAGGCAAATGGTGTGCCGTCGACCTGATGGGATTGGCACTGACATGGGGACTGGTCGTCGTGTACGTCTGGCAATCGCGCGCTCCGGGACAAGCCGTGATGCTGGGCTCGGTCTTCATGATCTACCAGTATGCGCAGCAGGCCGCGAGCGTGGTTTCATCGATGGCGGCCAACTTCCAGTTCTTCGCACGAATGCACACCGACTACACCAGCGCGGCGCCGATCTGGCAGGCGCCAGCGCGCGCGGCCGATCTCGCGGAAGAGCACGTCGACCGCGATGCCCGCTGGAGCACTGCGCAGGTCGAAGGCCTGGTGTGGAACTACAACCCACGCGGCACTCAGGCGCCCGGCGAGACCGCACGCAGCGGATTGCACGAGGTGTCGCTAGCGCTGCGCCGCGGCGAGCGCATCGCATTGGTCGGCCCCAGCGGCGGAGGCAAGAGCACCTTGCTGCGTGTGCTCGCCGGGCTCTATGCGCCGCATGGCGGCACCGTGGCCATCGATGGCCAACCACAACCCTGGTCGCGCCTGCGCGCGATCGCCACACTGATCCCGCAAGAAACCGAAGTGTTCGAAGCGAGCGTGCGCGAGAACCTCGGCTTCGGTCAGCCCTTCGACGACGAACAGCTTCGGGCCGCAATGCGCGTGAGCACTTTCGACGATGTGTTGAAGGCAACACATGGTGAACTCGATACGCCCCTCTCCGAACGCGGCTTTAACCTCTCGGGCGGCCAGCGGCAGCGGCTGTGTCTGGCGCGCGGCGTGCTCGCCGCTCAGGGCAGCTCGTTGCTGCTGCTCGACGAGCCCACCAGCGCGCTGGATGCGGCCACCGAGGGCCGCGTGCTCGAACGCATCGGTGCAGCATTTCCGGATGCTTGCGTGATTGCGTCGATTCATCGGCTGAGCCTGCTCGATCGATTCGACACCGTCGTGCTGATGGAGGCCGGAAAGATCGTGGACGCCGGCCCCCGCAGCGCGGTGCTCGCGCGCCAGCCATCGCTGCAGAAAATGATGACGCCAGCAATTTCAGCGCCGTGCTAAAAATACGGCCCGGTTGCGAGACCGCGGGAACCCTTTTTGCTGAATCCGTTTCAAAAAGACCCATGCAAGAACAGAACTACCTTCTTCGCGCCGGTGTCGCGGTGTTTGCCGCAGCCGTCCTGGCCGCCTGCACTACCGCACCGCAGCAGCAAAGGCAAGGACCGACACAGCCCTTCTATCCCTTGCCGCCTGCGGGGCAGGTCGCCCCGCCGCAGGCGACGGCGCCCGCGCCGAAACCGCAAGCAATCTTTATCCGGCCGGCGAGCGGCCGCACGCTCTCGACCTTCGACGGCAGCCGCAACAAGGGGCTGGACATCGCCGGGAACCTCGGAGACCCGATCGTCGCGTCGGCGGACGGCCGCGTCGTCTATGTCGGAGGTGAGCTGCGCGGCTACGGCAACATGGTCATCGTCAAGCACAACGACACCTTCCTGACCGCTTACGCGCACGCACAGACCATCCTCGTGAAAGAGAAGGACGTGGTGCGACAGGGCCAGAAGATTGCCGAGATGGGCAACAGCGACGCCGACCGCGTCAAGCTGCATTTCGAGATCCGCAAACAAGGCGTGCCGGTCGACCCCGAGCCCTATCTCAACGGACAGTTGAACTAGCCGATCAAGACCAAGGTCGCCTGATCGGACTGACCTGCAAAGTACTTCTCCAGGCACGAACGAAAGACCGCCGCCGAAGGGACTGCCACGGCGAACAGCGTCATGGACGACCAGAATTTCTGATCGTCCGGCGCGCCGAAGATCTCGTGCACCGTGCGGCCATCCACCGCCAGGACCCGTTCGCTGCACTCCCGCAACCTTGGCCCCAGCACCGGATGCGCCAGGTAGGCGCGCGCCTCGTCGAGTGAAGCGATGGCATAGCGCCGCGCCATATCGCTGCGCCCCAGTCCCAGCAGTTGAGGGAAGACGAACCACATCCAGTGGCTGCGCTTCCTGCCCGCACGCAGTTCATCGACAACGCCGTCGATCACGCCGGCCTGGGCATCCACGAAACGCTTCAGATCGAAGGGATCGCTCATGGGAGATGTCTTTCTGTAGGCGGCTTCTGTCCCTGCATTGCGAGTATGGCGCGCATCCGTTCGGCCGTGAAAGCGTGAAATCCATGAGCCAAGAAAAAAGGAGCTCACCATGAACTGCGAAGCGATCCATTGTCTCGACACGGAGACTGTCCGGTTCGCGATCTATCCCGACGGCTTCGACGGACCTCGCATCATGGCCCGCATCGCCGACGATGCACTGCACAACCTCTTTGGCGCAAGCAACGACGAGATCAGCCTGCTCGATGCTTGCGAGGCCCATTTCGACGTGATCGAGGCGAAGGCCGTGGAGCGCTACCGCGCGTCGCCGTGCACGCCCATCACACTGACTGCGAATGACATCGAGGCGCTCATGCCGCTCGCCGAGGCTTCCTGCAGCTAGGGGGCAACTTTGAAGTGTGCCGGCTCGATCGGCGCGACAAGGCGAAGGCGGGTTGTCCAAGATGGCCCCAAACTGCGACACTGGGCGCGATGCGAACGCCTCCCTCATCGGCCCCGTCCGGGAAAGCGAAGACCGACGCCGCCTGGAGCGCGTCGATCAGGCTCTTCCATTGGCTGATCGCGGTGCTGATATTCATCCAGTTCGCAATGGGCTGGCTGGCCGTCGGGTGGCGGCTTTCGCCGACAAAGATCAATCTCTTCGTCTGGCACAAGTCCATCGGCATGCTGATTCTCGCCTTGGTCATCGCACGGCTGTTAAATCGTCTGGCAAGGCCGACGCCGCCGCTTCCGGCAGACACCCCCGCGTGGGAGCGCGCTGCGGCACGATGGAGCCACGCCCTGCTCTATGTCCTGATGATCGCGATGCCACTCACCGGCTGGGTCATCAACTCCGCGGCGGGCATCCCGTTTCGCATCTTTTGGCAGTTGCCGCTGCCGCCGTTGATTGCACCTGACAAGCACACGGCAGAAGTCGTGGCGCTCGTGCACTTCGCACTCGGCATTGCCTTCGTCGCTTTGCTGATGCTGCATATCGGCGCCGCGCTGCGGCATCACTTCGTCAAGCGAAACAACGTGCTGAGGCGAATGCTGCCTTCGAGGAGACTCGTGAAATGAAAGGGCTCGCCAGTCTTCTCGCCGTTCTGGCTTGCTCTGCGCCAGGTTTCGCGCTCGCCGCCGAATGGAAAATGGACCCTGCGAACAGCCGGCTCGAGTTCGCAGCCACCTTCGAGAAATCGCCGGCTCCAGGCACCTTCAAGGAGTTCGACACGCGGCTCGACTTCGACCCGGCGAAGCCTGCCGGCGGCCGCCTGGATGTCACCATCAGGGTCGCGAGTGCGGACATGGCCAGCGCGGACATCAACAAGGCCATTGCCGGGGCCGAATGGTTCGACTTTGCCCGCCATCAGCAGGCGGAGTTCCACTCGACCGACATCCGACAGAGCCCTGCGCAGGCTGGCAGCTACGTCGCCCGCGGCGTGCTCACGCTGAAGGGAGTGCAACAGCCGTTGGAGGTGCCCTTCAGATGGAGCGAGGCGTCCGACGGCGTGACGATGCAAGGCGAATTCACCGTCAAGCGATCGCCATTCGGCATCGGCACCGGCGAGTGGACCGCCACGGATGTGATCGGGCCCGAGGTCGCGGTGAAGTTCCGCGTGCGGCTGCGCAAGGCCTCGTGAATGCTGCGCCTAGGCTACGCCATCGCACTCGTGATGCTGATCGCGGCTTGCGCGCCGCCCGTGCGTGTGACAGCGCCGGAGCCAGCCCCGACGCTTGCGAAGGGAAGCGCCCCGGAGGGCTTTCCTATCAAGCGCTATCAAGAAGCAGCGGCGCAGGGCAAGCCGGTTTATCGCGTGGACCCCGAACAATCACTCGTCTCCGTCCTGGTGCGTCGCGGCGGATCGCTCGCGCACCTCGGACATGATCACGTCGTTGCGAGCCGCGGCGTCCAGGGCTACATCGCCCCGGACGAAAGAATTGCCGATTTCTTTGTCCCCCTGGCCGAGTTGTCGGTCGACGAGCCGGTACTTCGCGCGGAAGGCAGATTGGACACGCAGCCCACCGAGTCCGACATCGCCGGCACGCGCTCGAACATGCTCGACAAGGTGCTCGAGACGCAACGCTTTCCTTACGCGCTCATTCACATCAGCGGCGGGGAGAAGACGCCGACAGGGTTGCGGCTCGACGTCACCATCACGCTGCACGGGGTCCGCCGCAGCTTTGATGTGCCGGCGCAAATGGAGACTGTGGAGGGCGCGATGAGCGTCGAGGGAACGCTCGAACTCAAGCAGTCCGACTTCGGCATCGTGCCCTTCTCCATTCTCGGCGGCGCAATGCAGGTGCAGGATCGGCTGAGCCTGCGCTTCAGGATTCGTGCGCGGCCCGTCGATGCCCGGTCATGAACTCGCGCAGGTCGTTGTAGCGTGAGACGAAATTGACGAGCACGCTGGCCGTCCACGCAAAGGTGAAGATCCCCGACATCCCGATGATCGGCGGCACGATGCGCCATGCCTGAGGCAGGGAGAACGGCTCGCCCAGCGCGGTGTAGCAGTTGGCCGCAAAGTACGCGGCGGTGGACCAGTTCGCGACGATGTCGCCAAAGATCAGGGCTGCCGACCAGACCACCACCTCCGCCAGATGCAGCGCGAGCAGCATCATCACGGTCAGGGTGAACAGCAAGTCGGCCTGCCACAACGAAGCGCTCGACTTCAGCGCGTTCGATCTCTTGAGATAGGAGCCCGTGATGATGCGGATCCAGAAGGCATGGAACATGATCACCACGACGAGAACCGCGCCGCCAAACATGATGTCAGGCAGAGGCAGCGCCTGAGTCAGGGCGTTCTCGACCAGACTGGGCCGCAGGCTCGACAGATCCGAAGCGGCCGACGAAACGACGCCTGGAAGCGAATCGGAATCAAACTTCTCGTCAGCCATGATGAGCACCCTCGGGTTGGACGGGATCGGAACCGTCCCCCATCGTAGCGACCGGTCGCGCCTACGGGGTGCTGCGGGATTGCATCAACGCCTGATGAGCTTGTCCAGTCCGCGTGCGCCCGGCCGCGCTGCGGATGCCCAGATCGAACACCTGCGCATGCCGGCAAGCCGCGCCATCATTTCGCCGGCGCAGGCTGGACGCGCAGCGCCACACTTTCAGTGAAGCTCGCGACGACCTGATCCCCTGCCTTGACTTCGTGCAAGACCTTCGGATCGCGCACCTTCACGTCCACGAAATCGCCGCTCGGGCCCCTGAGCGTGGCAACGCCTCGCTTGGCATCCACACTCTCGACGTTGGCGACGATGGTGGTTCTCTTCATCACTACGCCCCCCGGCTTCGCGCCACGCGCAGCAACCGCGGCCGAGTCGGTTTCAACCTTTTCGCGAATGCCGTCTCCGCCCTTCACCAGCGCGAGTGCGACGCCGATTCGATAGCTGAGGCGGACGCGGTCGCCGACCTTGACCTGGTCCAGATTCTTGACTGCCGGATCGACCCTCATCTCGCCGATGTTGCCCTTGGGCCCCTTGATCGACACGATGCGGTTGGCGAGATCGATCGCCGTGACCTCGCCGACGACGGACACAACCGTCGAGCCGCCTCGTGCGTCTTCGAGGTCCACCCGCTGGTGGGCTGGCGTCTCGGCGCCTGCGATTCCAGCACTCGACCCGATCAGCAGTGCCGTGCATGCGGCGATCAGGACTTGTCTTTGAGAGGTCATCGTAGAGCTCCAGTGTGTGACAGGGAAAACGTTCGTCGACTCGTGGTCGCTTCAGCAACGACTCGGCGTGCCAATGCATTCACGATCCCGAACCGGGATCGTGCCTAGCGGCTAAAAGATGGATGACTGCAGTTTCGCGCTGCCTTGCGGGCGTGTCAATCAAGGCGAGGCTACAAAGGCCCGCGCTGGCTCCGAGGCACGTCCGGCGCCGTGGGCGCGTCCGCTTGCGCCCTTTCGTGATCGAGGTTGACCAACAGCCCGTGCATGGTCAGCAATCGCAACGCTTCAACCTGGGTGAACTCTTGAACGGTGGCAATGAAGCGCATCTCGTAGGCACCGAGTCGGATGGCGTCGCCATGGAGGGCCACGGCCGATCTTGTTGTCGTGGGGCTGCAGGAGGACCTGCCGCGTCTCGCCGGTGGCGGTCATCATGAGGAGCGTCGGCATATCGGGGCCCTTCAATCGATGCGGGCGCACTGGCCGCCGAGGGAATCCGTGAGGGTCATCCTCGCACTATCGACTGAGGCTCATCCGTTTGATGGATGCGCGAGGACAACTGGCTCGAGTGGCGGTGGATCATGATCCGCTGACCGCCCGGATCGGGCGCTGCGCCGCCCAATGAAAAAGGCTGTCAGGAAGCATGGCACGCCCGAGGCGTTGTGGCGGGGCTCACGCAGTGCCATGCTGATTGCCATGCTCGTCCTGTTTGCCCTGCCGCTGTGAGGGTGGTGCGCTGGCTCGGCGTCGTGCTCTGGCACAACGAGATGAGCGTGGCCTTGCCCGATACCGCCTGCGAATGCCTCGACAAGATAGGTCTTCGACCGGCAATTTCCGAGCTGGCTCAGGCGCGCGACCCAGGCCGGCTGACATCGAAGCCGGCGGCCTGTTTTTCTCATACCTGACAGATACTTAGCGCGTTATATTTCGTCACCGCCACCGCACTGCTCCCGCCCGCATGGACAACGACGAGGTCAACAAGCTGCTGGCACGCATCGGCCGCGAAGACCAGGCAGCGTTTCGTCAGCTGTACAAGGCGTTCAGCCGCAAGGTGTACGCGTATGTGCTCAACATGCTGAGCGACCACGCGCGGGCCGAGGAAGTCCTGGCGGACTCGTTCTACGAGGTCTGGCGCCACCCCGAGCGCTTTCGCGGCGATTCGCAGTTCTCCACCTGGCTCATCGGGATTGCGCGCAGAAAGGCGCTGATGGTCTACCGTGCGCGGCGGCCTGACGAGGTGCACGGGGATCTCGACGACATCGCCGAGACCACCGCCTCCGACACGCCTGACGGCTACGCGGAGTTGGCTGGCAAGCAACGGCGTGAAGGCGTGCAACATTGCATGGGCAAGCTGTCGGACGAGCATCGCGAATGCCTGCACCTGGTGTTCTACGAGGGCATGAGCCTGGCTGACGTGGCAGAGGTACAAAACTGTCCCGAGGGCACCGTCAAGACGCGCCTGTTCCACGCCCGCCAGAAGATCAAGAATTGCCTGCAGTCGCTGCTGCGCAGTGAGGGGGGTGCCCCTGACGCGAGGGGCGCTCTTGCATCCTGAAGAGCTTGTGGCGTATTTGGCGATTGCGCGAATTAATTTGAACCGTCCGCCGGGCTCACGCAACCAAGGGGCTGACACGGCATGTCCCGTGCAGGAATGATCATCATGAAAGAACGCTTCGAAGAACTCCTCCCCTGGTATGCCAACGGCTCGCTGGGCGCCGAAGACCGCGCCTGGGTCGACGCCTACATGGCACAGCATCCCGAGTCCCGCAGCGAGCTGGACTGGTATCGCTCACTGCAGGCGCGCGTGGAGGAAAACGCCCCGGCCGTCCCGGCAACGATCGGCCTGGCCCGCACCATGCGCCTGATCCAGGGCGACCGTCCGACCGTGGCCGAGCGCATCGGCGGCTTTTTCGGCAACTTCGGCATGCGCCTGATCCAGGGCGACCGTCCGACCCTGGCCGATCGCATCGGCGCCTTTTTCGGCAACTTCGGCATGCGACCGAGCTACGCGCTGGCCGCGCTGGCGGTCATGGCAGTGCAAGGCGGCGTGATCGTGAACCTGCTCGGCAGCGCTCGCGACAGCGCCGACGAAATCCGCGCGCTGCACGCGGTCCGTGTCGAAGAGGGCCCAATGCTGAAGATCAGCTTCGCGCCCGACGCCAAGGAGACCGACATCCGCATGCTGATGGTCCAGGTTCGCGGCGAACTGGCCGGCGGCCCTGGCCAGCTCGGCGACTACTACCTGCGCGTACCGGCCGGCAGCGAAGCGGCGGCGCTCGCACAGGTCAAGGCCGCCCCGATCGTTCAGGCCGCCGCGCTCGCAGCCGGCGTGCCGCCCCGGGAGTAGCCGACATGGCCGCACTGCTGACCCGTCGTCTGCTGCTGCGCGGTGCATTGGGTGCCGCAGCCCTGCCCTTCGGTCCCGCCATGAGCGCCCCGGCCGATGCCAACGTCGCCGGGTCGCGCATCGCATTGGTGATCGGCAACGGCGCCTACCGCACTGCACCGCTGAAGAACCCGCCGGGCGACGCCATCGCCGTCGCGGCAGCGCTGCGCGGCCTTGGCTACGAGGTGACCCTGCGTCAGAACACGCGACTGCCGGAACTGATCGAATCACTGCGCGAGTTTTCGATTCGTGCGCCGAAGGCGGCGGTTCGCGTGATGTTCTATGCCGGCCACGGGGTTCAGGTGAAGGGTCGCAACTACCTGGTGCCGATCGATGCCGACCCGCAGTCCGAAGAGGACATCCAGCGGCAAAGTGCGGACGTCGGCGAGTTCGTCGACCGGCTCAGTGCGATCGGCACCGGCGCCAACATCGTGGTGCTCGATGCCTGCCGTGTGAACCCGTTCGCCGGCGGCGTCATCGTGGGCCCCGATGGACGGCGCCTGAAATTCCGCGGCGCGACGCCTGGCGGCCTGGCATCGCTCGATGCGCCCGTGGGCACGCTCGTGGCCTTCTCGACCGCGCCGAACGGCGTGGCGCTCGACAGCGCCAGCAGCGAGCACAGCGTCTATGCACGCCACCTGCTGGCCAACATGTCGATGCCAGGACTGCAGATCGAGCAACTCTTCAAGCGGGTGCGTATCGGTGTGGCCGAAGACACCAGCCGCGTGCAGGTGCCCTGGGAGTCCTCGAGCCTGACCGCCGACTTCTGCTTCAAATCGAACGCCAACGGGCGCTGCGGCAGCTGAGCCGACCCGCTCATTGGGTAACCTCCGTGCTTCGCACTGCGGTGCGAGCGTCTTCGGGCGGCCGGGCGGCGCTCAGGCGTGGTCCTCGATGAAGTGCTCGAGCTCGCGCGCGAAGCGCAGCGGCTCACTCACATGCGGCGAATGACCGGCATGCGGGTAGATCGAGATCTGCGCGTGCTTCACCGTGTCGCGATACCAGGCATCGAGCGGCACACCGGCATAGTGCGGGCTGCGGGCCCCGAGCACGACGAGCAGCGGCGCGTCGAGGCGCGACAGCGAAGCGCGGAAGTCGGCCTTCGCCATTGACTCGGCCAGGTCGAGCAGCGGCCTGGCATCGATGCGCGCCAGGCGGCGACGCAGCATCCGTCCGAGCGGCGCTTCGACAGCCAGCTGGCGCCGCAACCAGGTGCCTCCGAGTGCACCGACCTCGTTCAACAGCGTCTCGGCCAGATCCCGGCGCGCGCCGACGATCAGCCCCGACAGCATCGCCGCGCTGCAGCCGCCGAACAGCCCGAGTCGCCAGCTGTCGTCCGTCACGATGCGCGGAGACTGGTCGACCAGCGCCACCGCAGCAACCCGCTGCGTGCCATGCAGGTGCAGGTATTGCATCAACGTCAGCGCGCCCATGGAATGCCCGACCAGGATCGAGCGCTGCAGCCCGAAATGGTCGAGTGCCTCGGCGAGGTCGTTCGCAAGTCGCGCCAGCGTGATGCTGCCGCTCGCCGACCGGCAGCTGCCATGGCCGCGTGCGTCCCAGCTGAACACGCAATGGCGCCGTGCCAGCCTCCGGGCCACCGGCAGCCAATCGCGATGCGTGCATCCGAATCCGTGCACCAGCACCAGCGGCGACCCGCGGCCGAGCACACACACGGGAACAACGTGGCCATCCGTGGCCGTGAACGTGTCGTATTCGCTCGCAGCGGATGAGCCGAGACCCATCAATCCAAAGTTGCGCAGCGCGTGAAAGGCACCGCGCAAGCCCGTCAGGCGTGCGGGGTTCGGCGGCGGATCAGGCGGCGCGCTGTCGGGCATCGCGGGCGATCCTACCCCGGTGCGACGTTCGCCCGAAATCTCCTTGAACCGAATCCGGGACGTCGGCAACCCATGGGCGGGAAGGCAAGCAATTCGGCAAGCCCAACCTCAACCCCTGTCACCACTCTCTGGAGATCATCATGCAAGTCGTTCGCAAAGCATCCATCCTCATCGCCCTCGGTTTCGCCTTCGGTGGCGCGATGGCGGGCGAAATCACCGGCTCGACAGTGCTGTCCACCAACGCCAACAACACCTCGTCCGGCTTCCTGGCCACGGCGCGTCAGAACATCGGTGTGTCCGAGGGGAACTCCAAGATCACCAACAGCACGGTGATCGCCAACGGGGCCAACAACTCCGCCTCGGGCTTCCTGTCGACGGCGAACCAAGACGTCGGCCGCGCACGGGACAACGGCGAGCTTACCAACAGCACGGTCATCGGAACGAACCTGAACAACAGGGCTTCGGGCTTCCTCAGCACTGCCACGCAGGAAGTGGGCTTCGCCAAGGGCAACGGCAAGGTGAGCAACTCGACCGTTATCGCCAATGGTGCAAGCAACACCGCATCCGGCTTCCTGTCCACGGCCAGCCAGCAGATCGGTGGCGCGCAAGGCAACGGCAAGCTGACCAACTCGACCGTCATCGCCACCAACTCCAACAACACCGCAAGCGGCTTCCTGTCCACCGCCGCTCAAAGCATCGGAGTCGCCAAGTAACCAGCACTGTGCCTTCGTCCCACATCCGCCAGCGCCGACGGCGCTGGCGGTTTTCCAGCAAGGAGACCCACCATGAATGCACCCCTCATCCGCCGCACCTCCCGCATCATCCTCGTCACCATCACGCTGGGCGCATGCGCCAGTGCATTCGCGGGGCAGGAGCTGCTGGAGGTCGACTCACGGTTCCGCGCCAAGATCGCGAAGGAAAAGATCCGCATCAGCGCGCAGGAGCGCAAGGCTGAAGAACAAGGCAAGTCCCTGGAGCAAATCCAAAACCAGGGCACATGCGGGAGCCAGAGCATCGGCAACATCGACACGGGCGGGCGCATCGGAGCCGGGCCGCGCGAGGTGTTCGTGTTCGCACCCAATGCCATCAACATCGTCGGCCGCGGCAGTTGCCGGTGAGCCGAAATCGCCAAGAACGGAGATGTCATGAAACCGCCCCGCATCGTGCGCTTCCTGGCGCTTGGCGCAATCGCAGCACTCGCAGGCTGCCAGGCGCTCGAGGTCAAGCAGCCAACCCTCGAACAGACCGCCGAGATCCGCGTCGGCCCCGAGCAACGCCCTCAGCGCTCGATCACGGGCTTTTCGCAGTCGCTGCGCTGCATGGACACGCTGATGCTCGACTTCGGCGTGCGCGACGTCACGATGCTGACCGAGGAAATCACCGACGAAACCAAGAAGCTGAACGCCGGAACGCGTGACATGCTGATCTCGGCGGTGTCGGACATGTCGCGGCGCAGCCGCGCGGTGCGTCTGGTCGCGTTCGGCAAGGACACATTGAACGTGGTCAGCTTCCTGTCGGCCGCGCAGACCACGGCGGTCTACCAGGCGATTCCGCGCTACGACATCAAGGGTTCCGTCTCGCAGTTCGACGAGAACCTGATCAAGAACCAGAAAGACTTCGGCATCGGCTACTTCCCGTACCTCAACCTTGGTGCTGCAAAAGACGCGTCCACCAGCATGCTGGCGCTCGACCTGAACGTGCTGTCGACCAGCGACATGGGGGTGCTGCCGGGGGTCACGTCACGCAATGCCGTGGTGATCATGAAGCAGGGCAAGGGCATCGACGGCGACGCCGCGTACAAAAAGTTCGGCATCAGCTACAGCATGAACCTGGCACGTTCGGAAGGCCAGTCGCAGGCGCTGCGCGGGCTGGTCGAACTGGCAGTGGTGGAGCTCATCGGCAAGCTGACGAAGACCCCCTACTGGTCCTGCCTGGGCGTCACCGACCCGAAGGCGAACGAGGAAACGCGTCTCGAGATGCTGGATTGGTACAGCGCGATGGCTTCGACGCGCATCGAGCTGATCGCCTACTTCCAGAACCAGCTGCGCCACCGCGGGTTCTACGACGGCCCGATCGACGGCGAATTCAATCCTGCCATCGACGAGGCGATCTCCAACTATCGCGAGCAGCTGGGCCTGAGCCGCGCGGCGGTGCTCGACGAAAAGTTCTTCAGCGCCTTCCTCGCTGCAGACCACAGCAAGATCCAGCGCCCGGCGCAACCGGCACGCTACGTTGCCCCTGGAACGCCCGGCACGCCTGCCTCGACGCCCGGATCACGGACGGCTGCAGCCACCGCACCGACGACGGCCCCTGCACCCACGGCGACGCCCCTGAAGCTGTCCGTCTCGGCCCCGAACCAGCAGACGCGGTTTGCCCGCGGGGAGTCGATCAGCCTCTCCCTGGCGCCGTCGCAGGACGCCCACGTCTACTGCTACCTGCGGGACGAGGAGGCCAAGGTCATCCGCTTCTTCCCCAACCGGTTCACGCGGGACTCACGCATCGCTTCGGCCAAGCCTCTGACATTGCCCGGCTCGATGCGCTTCCAGCTCTCGATGAATGCGAAGGGCGTGCCCGAGACAGTGACCTGCTTCGCAACCCCGCGCGACGTGATGTCCTCGCTGCCCCAGGCGGTGGTCGGCATCGACTTCGAACCCCTGCCCGGCGCCACGCTCGAGATGATCAGCGCCGCCTTCGACAAAGCCAGCGGCGGCACCCTCGCCCAGGAGAACTTCAATGTACAAGCCAAGTGATTTCCTCTCTGATCGTCGGGCACGGCGCGGCGCCCGCCTGGCAGCGCTTTCCCTGGTGGCCGTCGTCGCCGTGACCGGCATCGTTCTGCAGTGGCCCCGCGGCGCGACCGCAGCTGTCGCGGCAATCATCGGTGGCGACGACCGTGTCGCATCCCAGGTCGCGCCAGCGCCGCCGGCAACGGGCGGGAAGGCACCCGCCACCTACCAACTCCGCTGCTGGCAGTACGGCCGGCTGCTGTTCGAGGAAGGTCCGGTCACGCTGAGCGCCGAAGCACGGCAGGGCGCAAGGATGGTGGCGACCGACCGCCGTGGCGGGGCCCTGTTCGTCACCGCCGATCTCGGCGGAACCACCTGCATGGCGCGCCCCTACCCGCCCCCTCCCGCCCTCTGGCTGCCGCGCTGAGGCCAATGCCGCCGCAACCCGGAGCCCCGTCATGAACTGGTTCACCCAAGCCTTCCCGCAACCGCCGTCGCTCCGGGCTGCGGCCCTTGCCGCCGGCTGCGCTGCGTTTCTTGCCGCGACCCCTTCCGGGCCCGCACAGGCAGCCACCGAAACCCGCAGCGTCGCCGACTTCGACGAGGTCGTGTTTGCCGTTGCCGGCGACGTCCGCATCGAACAGGGCCCGCGCGAGTCGCTGACCCTGGAGGCCGAGCCTGCGGTGCTGCGCAAGATCACGACCGAGGTCCACGATCGGCGCCTGCTCATCGGCCTTGCGCCCGGCCGGGTCGAGACGAAGCAGCCGATCCGGATGAAGCTCGGCGTCCAGACCTTGCGCGCCTTCGAGTCGCGCACCGCTGGCGAGATCAGCATCGGACCGCTGCGCAGCGACACGCTTGCGCTGGTGCTGGCAGGCAGCGGCTCGATCCGCCTCGAGCGCCTGGACAACGCGCGCAGCCTCGACGTGCGGATCACCGGTGCCGGCGATGTCGCTGTCGGGGGCGGCAAGGTGGCGGCGCAGCAGCTCGCCATCGCCGGCATCGGCACCTATTCCGCGCCCAGGCTCGCCAGCGAGCGCGCCGACGTGGCCATCGATGGCAACGGTGAAGTGCAACTCGCCGCCAGCACCACGCTGGCGGTGCGCATCGGCGGTGTCGGCAACGTGCGCTACCACGGCGACCCGGTGGTGACACGTTCCATCCGCGGCATCGGCTCGGTCGAGAAAGAGTGAACCGGGCAGGCGGCGCGCGCAACCCATGGGCATCGACGAACCCAACACCCAAGGAGCCCTCCCATGATCCGCTACTTCAGCACCCTCGCCCTCGCCATCGCCGCCGCACTGGCCACCCCCCTCGTGAAGGCCGAGAAGGTCATGGTCTACCGCGAAGGCCAGCTCGTGATCCCGCAGGACGTGGCGGACGTGCTCGGCAATACCCGTTCGATCCGCCTGCTCGCCGATGCGCCCGCCGCCCCGGCGAAGGCCACGGCGGTGGCGACGGGCTCCCGGGTGAATGCATTGGCACGTCCCTCGGAATCCACCCGTGCCGCGCGCAATGACTCGAAAGCGCCCGCCTCGGCGCTGTCCCTGCCGGTACGGTTCGCTTTCGATTCCGCCGAGATCCTTCCGGCCGCACGGATCCAGCTCGACGCACTCGCCAAGGGCATCAAGCTGCTGGCACCAGGAAGCATCGTCACGGTCGAAGGTCACACCGACGCCAAGGGCAGCCCGGCTTACAACCTCGAGCTCTCGCGCAACCGGGCCCGCGCCGTGCGTGACTATCTCGTTCACGAGCACGGCATCGACGCCGCACGCCTGAAGACGGTCGGGTACGGCCCCAGCCAGCCGATCGAAGACACCGATCCGTACTCGGCCATCAACCGTCGTGTGCAGTTCCGCGGCGCCTGAGCGTTCGCCGCGCAATGCCCAAGGCGGACCGGATCGCGGCGGCCCGCCCTCCCCTTGTGCCGCCGCAGCGCTCGCCCGAGAATGGCATGCGATCGCCCGTGGAGTCCTCGAGGTCCGCAGCATCCATTCTTTCGGCCGTCACCATGAATCGCCGTCGCCTGCTCGCCTGCCTTGGCTTCGGTTTCGGGTGGAGCCGGGCCGGCCTCGCGCAAGCGCAGCAGGCCACGGTCGACTCACCAAGGCAACGCCGTGTCGCACTCGTGATCGGCAACGGGCGGTACCCCGAAATCCCGCTGAGCAATCCCGAGCATGACGCTCGCCTGGTCGCGCAGACATTGCGCAGCCTCAACTTCGAGGTCGGCGAGCATCTGAATCTCAATGCCCGCGACTTCAAGCGCGTGCTGCGGGAATTCGCGCGCCGCATGGACGACGATCAGGTCGCGTCGGTCTTCTACTACGCCGGCCACGGCATACAGATCGGCGGGCGCAACTTCCTGCTGCCGGTCGACATCGCGTTGCGCGACGAGGCCGAAGTGCGCGACGAGGCCATCGACATGCAGGAAGCGCTGCTCACGCATGTCGACCGGGTGCGTCCGCGCGCGCGCATCTTCATCATCGACGCCTGCCGCAACGACCCCTTCGCGTCGCGCCGTGCCGCGTCGCGCAACGCCAACGGCCTGGCCGAGATGGCGGCGCCGGGTGCCCTCATTGCCTTCTCCGCGGCGCCCGGTCGCGTCGCCGAGGACGGCCCGGTCGGCGGCAACAGCATCTACACGCGCTACCTCGCCTCAGAGATGCGAACCCCGGGGGTGGATGTCGAGGAAATGATGAAGACCGTGCGCATCAAGGTGCTGCGCGACACCCAGGAGCGCCAGATCCCCTGGGTCAACACGTCGATGGTCGTGAATTTCATGTTCAACCCCGCTCCGGCACCGACGCTGGCGGGGCCGAAACGCAACCTGCAGCTGCTCGTACAGGCGCAACGCAGCCTGAACACCGATGCGCGCGATGCATCGGCCTCGTTGGCGCTGCGGGTCTATGTACTGAGCGATGCGAGCGGGTTCGAGAAGGCGAGCTTCGACAGCCTCTACGACGATGACGAAGCCACCCTCGGGTCGAACATGCTCGCGCGCCAGAGTCTGTTCCTGCGCCCCGGCGAGGCGCGCGAACTGGACCTCGAACTGCGCGGCGACGCGCGTGCCGTCGCGGTGTTCGGTGCGTTTCGGGAAATCGAGAGCTCGCAGTGGCGTGCCGTCCTGCCCTTGCCGGGTGGATCGTTGGCGCGTGCGCGCCTCGACGCGCAGGCGCGCCGGCTGCAACTGGGGTGGGCCAAGTGATGGGCACCGGCGCCGCGCTTGCGTCGCCGGCCTTCGGTGCGCCGGATGGCGTCGACGAGCCGACGGCCGCGCGCGCACTGCGCGTCGAAGCCCTCCCCCTCGTGGCCCTGATGTCACGCTTGCGCGACTCGGCGCCCGTCGATCCGGCCGAATTGCGCCGAACGCTGTCAGCGGCGGTGGCCCATTTCGAGGCCAATGCGCGCGTCGCAGGCGTCGATGAGGCAAGCGTCGCGGCCGCGAGCTATGTGCTCTGCGCCTGGGGCGATGAGCAGTTCGGCGCGGGAGCCGCCGGACTGCTGCAGCGCTTTCACGGGGAGGTCGAGGGCGGCGACAAGCTCCTGCGCCTGCTGTCGCGGCTGGCCGAAAAGCCGCGCGAGCATCGCGCGCTGCTCGAACTCTTCCATACCTGCCTGAGTCTCGGGCTGCGTGCGGGCATGGCGCCCGACAGCCGAGACCATGAAATCCTGCGTACGCGCGTGCACCTCGCGCTCGAACAGGCGTCTCCGGTTCCGGCGCTGGTGGCGCCGTGGCACTGCGCGCCCGCCGCGGCCAGCCCACCGCGGGCGTCACGTGTCGCGTTGCCGGCGGTGCTGCTGCTCGGCGTGCTTGCCGTAGGCATCTACACCGCCAGCCAGCTTCAGCTTGCAGCGCGCGTCGACGGCGTGCTGGCGTCCTTGCAGCGACTCGTACCGGCACCCGCCGTCGCCGCGCAGCCGGTGGTTGCCACAGCGATGGGGCCGCCGCGGCTGGCCTCGAGCCTGCGTGACGACATCGATGCGGGCCGGCTGTCCGTGCGCGATGAAGCGCTGCGCAGCGTGGTCGTCATCGGCGCCAACGCGCTCGACGACGCCACCGGCCCGTTGACGCGCCTGGGCTCGGCGCTGAAGAAGGTGCCGGGCAAGGTGCTCGTCGTCGGCTACACCGACGGCAGCGATCCCCCGACGGCGCGCACGCCCTCGGCCTGGCATCAGGCGATGGAGTGGGCGCGCGGCGCCGCCAACGTCCTGCGTCCACAACTCGGCGATGAGCGGCTGGCGGTCGAGGCCCGCGTCGACGCCGCGGCCGGCGCGCCACTTCGACGCGTCGAGATCGTCCTGTTCCCGGAATGAAGGCCTCGCCACGCTTCGTGCAACGCGCCGTCAACCTCGGCGCGGCAGGCGCCTTGTTGTGGTTCGCGGCACCGCTGCTGGCCTTCGGCAGCTGGCACCCCTTCGACGGCCTGCGCGCACGCGTGGCCTTGCTGGCGCTGGTGGCGCTCCTGCTGGTCGGCCTGCAGGGACTGCGCGGGTGGCTGGCCCGGCGGCGCAACGAGCAATTGCTGAAGGGCCTCGAATCCGGCGACGCCACCGTCGAGCTGAGCCAGCGTTTCCGCGAGGCGCTCGCGATGCTGCGGCAGGGTGTCGGGGCGCAAGGCGCGCATCGCTGGTGGCAGCGCCGGCGACAGGTGCAGCAATTGCCCTGGTACCTCATCATCGGGGCGCCCGGGGGCGGCAAGACCACCGCGATATTGCATTCGGGCCTGCGCTTTCCGCTCGCCGAAAAGCTCGGACGCGACCCGCTCGCGGGTATCGGCGGAACGCGCCAGTGCGACTGGTGGTTCAGCGAGGACGCCGTGTTCATCGACACGGCCGGACGCTACACGACGCAGGACAGCGACGCCGTGGCCGACGCCGGGGAATGGCAGCAGTTCCTCGCGCTCCTTCGCCGGCACCGGCCGGTGCAGCCGATCAACGGCGTGATCGTCAGCGTCAGCGTGCCCGACCTGCTGCAAGGCGGCGCGGAACTCGCGCGCCAGTCGGCAGCCGTCGCATCGCGCCTGGCAGAACTGCGCCGCGAGCTCGATCTCTCCTTTCCGGTCTACCTGCTGGTGACCAAGGCCGACCTGCTCGCCGGCTTCGTCGAGACCTTCGGCGATCTCGACGTCGCGCAACGCGAGCAGCTCTGGGGCCTGGTGTTCGACGCCGATGTCGCAGGCATCCCGGCCGATCTCGGAGCACGCCTCGACGACCTCGCGCAGCGCCTGGCGCAACGCACGCCCGAGTTGCTGCAGCAAGAGCGGATGCCGCAGCGCCGCCTGCCGATCTACGCCTTCGCGGCACAGTTCAAGGCCCTGCTCGCGCCGCTCGAAGGATTCGTGCGCGAGGCCTTCGCCGACGCTGCCGCCGCGCCGGCGCAGCGCCTGCGGTCGATCGCGCTGACGAGTGGCACGCAGGAGGGCAATCCGATCGACCGGGTGATCGGCGAACTCGCGCGCAGCCACGGCCTGGCGCTGAAGCCGCTGCCGCGCCCCGATGCCGGTGGCAAGTCGTTCTTCCTGAATGCGCTGCTCAAGCGCCTGGTGATCGTCGAAGCGCCCCTGGCAGGCCAGCGGCTGCAGCGGCTGCAGCGGCGTCGGCGCCTCGGCCTGTTCGGCGCGGCCTTTGCCGGTGCCGCGCTGCTCGCCGCCTCCGCCCTGTGGTGGCACAGCTACCGGCGCAACCTCGACTATGTCGACGCCGTGCGCACGCGTGTCGAGCAGTTGACCCGGCGCATCGGCCCCCTGGAATCGGCAAGTCTCGAACAGGTGTTGCCGCTCTATTCGGTGCTCGACCACCTGGCCGCGAACGACGGCATCGATCCGGGTGCGCCGCCTGCGGGGCTCGGCTTCGGGCTGTTCCAGGGACCGCGGCTGGCGCGCTCGGCGGAACAGGTCTATCGCGAGATGCTGGATCGGAGCCTGGCGCCGCTGCTCATCGAGCGATTGCGCCGCGACCTGCGCGAGGCCGGGGACAGCGCGACGCGCTACGAGGCGCTGCGCACCTCATTGATGCTCGCCAACCCGCCAGGGCTGATCCGCGGCGAGTTGCGCGGCTGGGTCGAGCAGACGCTTGCCCAGGCGAGCGGCGCCGGCGAGCGCGGCGAGGTGGCGCGCCATGCGGGGAACCTGCTCGAACGCAGCGGGCTGCCCGAGGCCATGCGCCCCGACGACGCCGGCGTACGCGCGGCGCGCAGCGCCCTCGCGGCACTGCCGCTGGCGCAACGCGTGCACGAACGCCTGCTGCGACGCGTTCCCGATCCCGAGCCGCCGCAGGATCTGCCGACGCGCCTCGGCGCGGCCAGCGCCCTTCTGTTCGCGGCGTCGAGCGCCGGGCCGATGCCGGCGCATGCGAGCGCCAGCGACTGGCGGCGCAATCTGGCGCCAGCGCTCGAGACGACCTTCGACGAACTCGTGAGCGAGGCGGACTGGGTGCTCGGCGACACCGGCGGCGAAGTGCGACGCCTGCAGAAGGACCGCGCCTGGCGCGACGAAATCGCCACCCAGGTCGGCAAACGCCAGGCCGAACGCGTGATCGCCACCTGGTCGCGCCAACTCGATGCCCTTGTGCTGGCACCGGGCAGTGACGCGGTGGATGCCTCGCGCCAGACCACTGAACTCACGGCGCCCGATTCGCCGCTGCGCCGCCTCCTGACACGCCTGGCCGACGACTTCAGCGCGACCTCGCAAGGCGCAAACGCCGCCGAGATCGCCTTCGATGGCACGCTGCGGGCACGCTTCGGTGCCCTCGGCGACTACGCGGCCGGTCCCGGACCGCAAACGCTCGACCGACTTCACGCCCTGGTCGCCGGCAAGCGCGACGAGACCCGAAGCGCCGAACTCGACGCGACCTTGCGCACCGAGGCGGCCGGTGCACCAGCGCCGCTGCGCAGGCTCTATGCCGACCTCGGGACCTTGATCCGCTCGCGCGGTCGCGCCAAGCCGGGTTTCGACGCCGCGCTGGTCGAACTCGCGCAGGCCTGCAGCACGTTGACGCGCGAGCGCTTTCCGTTCAGTGCCACCGCGACGCGGGACATGGCGCCGTCCGACTTCGCGCGCCTGTTCGGACCCGGTGGCCTGTTCGACGAATTCCGGCGCAACCAGTTGACCGAACGCGTCGACACGTCGACCCGGCCGTGGAAGGCGCGCAGCGCGGGTGCCAATTCGAGCACCTCGAGCAATTCGGACGCATTCGAGCGGGCGGCGGCCATCGGCAGCCTGTTCTTTCCCCAGGGTGCGCCGCTGCCCGAGCTCAAACTGCGCATCACGCCACGGCGCATGGATGCCGAGTTGCTGCAGTTCAGCATCGATGTCGATGGCCAGCTCTTGCGCTTCGAAAACGGCCCGCCACGCGCCAAGGAACTGGTCTGGCCCGGACCGGCCTCGACGCAAAAAGTGCTGCTGCGCGTGCTGCCGCCCGGCCCGACTGGAGTCGGCGCCGAAGTCCATGAAGGTGCGTTCGCCTGGCTCCGGGTGCTGCTGCGCGGCGACTGGAAGGGCGAGCACGGCGCGCCGGCGCGGCTGACCTTCGTCGTCGACACGCGCACTTTCGACGTCGAGGCGAGCGCAGCCGGGACACAAGACGCCGATGTCTGGACCCTCCGGGAACTGGCACGTTTTCATTGCCCGCAGGCATCATGGTGAAGTCGCCCTCGCGTCGCGTCTCCTGGTACGGCAAGTTGCCCGCGCGTGGCGACTTCGTCGGCCGCGGCCTGCCCGCACGCTGGCGCAGCGACTGGGATGGATGGCTGCAACGCGGCCTCGCCCTCGCCGCGACGACGCCGGACGCCGCCGCGCTGCGTGAACGCTTGAGCACCTTCGCGCCGTGGCGATATGTGGCGCTGCCGACGCCCGGCGAGATCTGGTGCGGCATCATCACGGCGTCGCACGATCGTGTCGGACGCGCCTTTCCGCTGACGCTGGCCGAACGCTTCAACACCCCGCCCTCACCGGACGAAGGCGCCTCACGGCTCGCGTCGCTGCTCGACGCAGTCGCAGAAGGGCCCGAGGCGCTCGAGGCCGCGATCGCCGCCCTGCCGCCCCGTCCGGAGCAGGACTTCAAACCGGCCGAGCCCTGGCCGCCGGCGCCGGCCAGCCTCTGGTGGCCGCTCGCCGCCGCACACGATGTCGTTGCGCGGCCCGCGGCCTGGCCGCCGGAGCCGGCACTTCTGCTCGAACTGCTCGGTATTCAACCCGGCTCGCACCAGATCGCGAGCGCGGAATAGTTGTCCTGGTCGCTGCGATCGGCTCGCCGCACACCCGCTTCGAGTCGATCGAGCCAGGCCTGGATGCCGCTGCAGCCGGCCAGGCTGCGCTCCATTGCCAGATCGTCGAACGCCGACCAGAGGCCGTCGCTGCACAGCAGGAGGGCATCGCGGGAAGCGAGCAGCTGCGGCGTTTCCAGGATCTCGACGTCGAAGCCTTCGGGCGATCCGAGCGCCGAAGTCAGTTGCCCCGGGGCGGCGTCGCCTGCGTTCAGCCCGGCATCGCGCAAGCTCTGCGCGAGGCTTTGATCACGCGTGCGCCCGAGCAACCGGGCGTCATGCCATCGGTACAGCCGCGAGTCGCCGGCATGGGCCCAGAGCGCCGCGCCACCGCGCAGGTCGAGCAGCAGCACGACGATGGTGGTGCGCATGTCGGCCGTGGTCGTGCCGGCGACCTGCTGCGCGACCACCGCGTCGTTGGCCCCCTGGACAAGGCGCTTCAGCGCGTTCGGGCTGACCTCGGGTCGGAGCGCGAAGGCTTCGAGCACATGCGTCACGGCCGCGCGCGAGGCCGTCTGGCCGCCGCCGTGTCCACCCGCACCGTCGCACAGGACAGCGACAAGGGCGTCGGCGCCCTGCCAATAGCCGAAGGCGTCTTCGTTGCACTCGCGCCGCCCGGTTCGCGACAGCGCGGCGACCGAGAAGTTCAACGCGCGTTGGGCCATGGCGGCTCCGGCGGTGGGGCATCGGCATCGGCGTTCACGCGCGACTGGGCTTCGTAGGCGCGCAGGAATTCCCGTCCGAAGATGGTCTCGAAGTCGTCATCCAGGTGCGCGAGCAGGTGGGCGTGCTGCAGCCGATGGCGCTCCCAGAGGGCCGCGGCGCGGCGGTTGGGAAGGCGCGCAAGAAGATCGCGCGGCGGTCCCTCCGCGTTCTCGGCGGCCTCGGGCCCCAGGCGGGAGAAGAGCTCGAACACCGCCGCGCGCATGCCGGCGACCATCGCCACCTGGTGGACCAGCAGGTCGCGATTCGCATCGCGCAGCGCCGCCACAGGGTCGAGAAAGCCGGGGCTCGGGACACGCTGCAGCATCCGGGTCAAGGCCTCGGTCGCGTCCGGCGAGAACTTCAGGGGGTTGTTCTGACGCGGCGCGATCACCGTGCCCTCGGCGCGCATGTGGCGTTTCGCGACCGCGCGGCTTTTCAGCAGCGCGAGCGTGCCCTCGGCGGTGGCCCGCAGCAGTGCGCCCAGATGTTCCATCAACTCCGGCGTCAACGGCGGCACCTGGGCGCCGCCCAGTCCGGCGCCGCGACCGAATGCCGCTGCAAGCTCGGCCAGATCCGGCGATCCGCCCTCGGCAGTCGAAGCCGAGCTTGACGAAAGAGGCGCGGGCGCGGTCGATGCGGCAGCCGCTGCGGTGGCGGGCCGCGGCGGTTCTGCCGTCTCAGCGACTTGCCGGGGCAGCGAAGGCGGTGGCAACGAAGGCGCGCTGTGCATCATCGGCGTGCCGGTTCGCACGACCAGCGGATCCGTCTTCCAGGACACCACCGCGCTCGCTGACGCCGCCTCGGACGCCGATCCCACTTCGGGCGCCGGCGCCAGGGCCGGCAGCGGCGATTGCGCGGCAAGCGGATCGAGCGCGCCGTCCAGATCGAACCAGCGATCCAGACGCGCCCGCGGAGCCGCCGGCGCAGCAATGCACTCGACAGCGAGCTCGAACCCGCCGATGCGCAGGCGGTCGCCCGCCGACAGGCCCAGCTGGTCACCCGGGGCGAGCTGCGTGTCGTTCACCCACAAGGGGGTGGTGACGCTGATGCAGCGCACGAGCGCGTCCTGGCCGGCCATGACGACTTGCGCGTGTTGGCGCGACACCCCGCGCAGCGGGTCGGCGAGCACCAGGTCGCATTCGGGAGAGCGGCCGATGATGACGCCCTCCGGCGAAAGCGGAAGCGCCGTCGCATCGGGCTCGGTGGCGCCGGGGCGGCGCATGACATGCAGCGCGATCACGGTGGGCCCGTTCGGATTCAACCCAAGGCTCGCCACAAGTCGGCCTGCACACGGCGGGCATCGACGGTGGGCGCGAGCTGTTCCATGACGCTGGCAACGAACTGCTCGCGGGTGTTCGATTTCGCGGCGCAGCGCTTCGCGACTACCCGCGCGATCGGCCCGAGCGAGGAAAGGAGTGCAGCGGCCGCCTTGTCGACATCGCCTTCGCGCATGGGCACGCCGTTCGGCGCCGCGCCCTCCGCTCTCGAGACCTGGGAACCAGAGGCCCGTCCTGCCGACACCGCACCCTGGGTTGGCGGCACGCCGGCCCTGGCCAGGAAGCGCTCGCGCGCTTCGATGTCGATGATCGCGCTGGCGACGGCATGGCGCACTTCCGCCAGCGTGGACAACCCACGCGCGGCGCGGCGCACCATCACGCGCGCCACCGCGCCCACGTGCTGGGCCAGTTCGCGCTCGACCTCGGCCAGCGCGACGGTGTCCCATCCGGTGGGCGCGGGAATCGAAGGCGGGACGGTGACGGGCAGCGACTTCGGGGGCGCCGGGGCGTTCCGCTCCGAGTCGGGCACCGTCGCCACGATCGGCGCGCTCGGCCCGGGGACGTCGGACACGTGGCGCAGCGTCGGGACGGGCAGGCTCGGATCGAGGCTCTCGATGACAGGCGCCAACACGATGTGGGCCGGGAGCACCTCCGGCAAGGTCTCGGTGGCGAGCGCCTGCAGCGCCGTTCGCATTGCCATCGCGTTCGGATAGCGCTGTGCCGGATCCTTCGCCAGCGCGCGGTCCAGCACGGCATCGAATGGCTTGAGGCTGGCGTCGTTCGTCACTTCGCTCAGCGGCTTGTGAGGCTCGTAGACGATCTTGTACATGATCGCGTCGTCCGTGCCGACGAATGGCGTCGTCCCGCTCAGCATCCGATAGAGCAGCACGCCCGCCGAGAAAACATCGACGCGGCGGTCGATCTCGCGGTTGGTGTACTGCTCGGGCGCGATGTAGCCGGGTGACCCGACGATCGAATTGGCGCGGGTCAGATTCGACGATTCGGTTCGCGCGATGCCGAAATCGGTGATCTTGAGGCGCCCATCATCGGCAATCAGCAGATTCGCCGGCTTGATGTCCCGGTGCACGATGCCGCGCTCGTGCGCATAGTGCAAGCCGTCGAGCAGTTGAATCATCACGCACAGCACCTGCGGCACCTCGAGCTTGCGCGGTGGCTGGACATAGTCGCGCAGGTTGCGTCCGGCGACGTACTCCATCACGATGTAGGCGAAGTCGTTGTCTTCGCCGAACTGGTAGATCGAGACGATGTTGCGGTGGGTCAGCCGCCCCGCCGCCTTGGCTTCCACCCGAAAGCGTGCCGCCACGCTCATGTCGTCGCCCCCCGATTCGAGCAGGCGGCGGTGAATCGTCTTGATCGCCACCGAACGGTCGATCGCAGGATCGTGCGCCAGGTACACGATGCCCATCCCGCCCGAGCCGATCACGCCGCGGAGGGGGTACGGACCGACGTGGGTGGGCGGCGACATGCGGGTACGGGCCTCAGGTATCGATCATCTTGATGGCCTGATCGAGGCTGCGGCGCATGCGCGTGAACGATTTCGCCAGGGTTCCGATCTCGTCACGGCCATTCGTCGCGAACTCCGGCACATCGGGTTCGCCCAGGCTGACGCGGTTGGCCACCTTCGACAGCGCCGTCACCGGCCGGATCACGAGCAGGTAGAGCATCACGTTCAACACGATGCCGATGGCCAGGAAGATGCCGACAAGCGACGTCATGAAGATCTTGAAAGTCTGTTCGGCGCGCGCCAGCGGCACCGACATCGGCACCGAAACGACTTGCGCGCCGATCACCTCGTTCAAATGCCAGCCGAAGCCGTTGGCCGGCCCGTACTTCTCGATCACCGTGCGCGGCGCCGCCTCGACCGTGCTGTGGCAGGTCAGGCAGGCGGCGTTCGTGATACGGATCGGGCGTGCGATGTAGAGCGCCCGCCCGGTACCCGACTCGCGCTCGCCAATGAACTCCTTCTGATCGGCCTGGGTGCGAAAGCGATTCACGATGTCGGCTTCCCAATCGACGGCCCGATCGCGCGGGTTGGTCGGATTCAGGGTCGCTTCCTTGTAGGTGTAGTCTGGGAAGCTCTTGGCCAGTGTCGCAAGCACTTCCGTGGCGGAATAGGCCGGCACGGTCTGGGGCAGGAAGGTGTACTTCATCTGCGTTTCGAGCAATGGGCGGATCTGGTCATTGGTGTAGGCGCGTACCGCCATCGCCTTTTCCATGGTCAGGCGCGCATGGTTGAGCACTTCCTGCTTGGCGTTGCTTTGCAGCAGGTCGTAGGAAATCTTGCCCGTGCCGGCCACACCTGCGACGAAGACAACCAGGAAGATCAGATTGAACTTGAGTAGAAGGTTCATGAAATTCTCCAGTCCTGGTCGTAGTAGTCGCTGGGTTGCGCCACGACAGGGAACGGTTCACTGAGATGTGCCGCGCCCGGTGCTGGTGCCCGAGGCTGCGGGGATGGATCCAGGCGCAGGTGCGGGTGCGGCGGCGGCGGCTGCAGCTGCAGCGGCAGCCGCCCGGGCCCGTGCCGCTGCGGCCGCGGCCTCCCGCGCCCGGCGACGCTCGGCCTCTTCGGCCAGGCGGCGCGCATACCCCTCGGGGTCGGCATAGCGCTCCCACTCGGGGTGTTGCGCCAGATCGGCCTTGGCCCCCGCACGGAAGTCCAGGTCGGCCGCACGCGACTGCCACAGCGGCAGCAGCGGCAGCCGCAGCGCCGGTTCGGTGCGCAGCCAGGCGGCCACATCGGCGTAGGTGATTTCGCCGCGCGCCTTGAGTGCGACGTTGCGCTTGGCGATCTGCTCGCCACGCGCGGGCAGCTGGTCGCGGAACTGGCGCGGCACCTTGCTCACGAACTCGGGCGTGGCACGCTGCCCGACCATCGGCGCGGTGCCTTCGCGCCGCTGTGCGAAGTCGCCGCCGGCCAGTTGCATGACCGTCTGCGAGCCATCGCGCAGCGTCAGCCTGGCGGAGCCGGATTCGACGAACAACTCATACTGGGCCCCCTTGGTGTGGATGACGGCAGCGGCGGCCTGCGTCGCCACCTCGACGCCGGGGCCGACGTAGCCGAAGGCGCCGGTGGCGGTGGTCTTGAGCCAGCCCTCGAGCAGATAAAGCGGCGGCGCCGTCAGCCCCTTGCCAACGCGAGGCCGCAGCATCAGCCGCGTGGATTCACCGATGCCGACGAGGACGCCCCCGGGAAGTTCGATCTGGGCAAATGCGCCGGGCGCCGTCTCGATGATGTCCTGATCATTCAACAACACGCCCTCGGCGAGCGCGTAGCGCGTGGTCTGGCGGATGAGCGCGACCTCGCCTTCGACGATGCCGACGATGCTGCCGGATCGCGCCGGGGTCGGCGAGGCGCCGGTGGCTTGCGCACAAGCAAATGGCGATGCGAACAGGCTCGCGGCGCACAGCAACAGGAACCCGAACAAGATCCTTGCGAGCCGCAAAGACGTAACTCCGCTGGCGTCGAGCATCATGGTTCCTAGCTGCAAGACAAATTTACAACTTCCATATTACTCAGTCCCCCGCGCCGTGTCCGTCTTTTTCCAGGCCGACGAGCGCGCAGCACAGTCGGTGGCGTTGCGGGCATGGTAGGCAGTTCCTACCCTCGTCTCAAGAAGCCGGACGGCCTGTCCGGGCCAGCCAATTTGCGTAGGCTGGCGGCCGGGCTCAGCGCCCTGCGTCGAGAAACGACGATCGACTGCCCGAGTCCATCGCCAATCCTCGCGGCGAACAGACCAGTCCCTCGTTGACCACTCTTTTTCGGCTCGCCAAGAGACTTGAGACGGAGCCTCGGGAGTTGGTGCCGTCGGTACAGCAGCGATATGAGAAGGAACTGGGGTCTCGATAGCGCGACCCAGATTGCGCAATGCGTGGAGTACGACCTTGCCCTGCGAAAGGTACAAAACTGCCAGTAGACATCGCCGCCCGAACTGCGGCGATCGTGGGCGGACCAATCGAGACCCACACCATCCACCAGTCCGCCAGTCCACCAGTCCGCCAGTCCGCCAGTCCGCCAGCGTGCCGTCACCCATCATCAAGTCCAGTGCTTCGCGTGCAGTAACACGCCAAATGTCGAGCTAGCCATGACACCGATGCCTACTCGGCGGTCGGCACCGGCTTAACGACCAAGGCCGCGTTGCCCTTCATGACCTTACGGGTTGCAATTTGCAAATCGCGCTGCCGAATCTCAGCGTCCGCGAAGCCGGTCGGATCGTAGGCGTTGTACATAGCCTGCACGGCCACGAAAGGACTGACTAGCGTTGCCACGATGATCGCCAAATCGATGACTTTGACGGCCCAGTCGAAATCCATGTTCCCGCTCTGGCGCCGCCAGGACGCGGCGCTCAGAAACGACAAAGGGGTTAGCAACTACTACGCTGCTAACCCCTGTCAATACTGGTCGGTGTGAAAGGATTCGAACCTTCGACCCCTTGCACCCCATGCAAGTGCGCTACCAGGCTGCGCCACACACCGAAGCCCTCAATTATAGCCTCGCGAATTCAGTGACTTGTGGTGAGCAACTCACGAATTTCATTCAGTTCGCGCCGGAGATGGAGCAATTGCGACAGATCGACTGTCCGGGCTGCCTGCGGCGGCGGCGTTTCCATCTCGTCCTGCACCGCTGCATCGAACTCTTCCTGATCGATCTCGATCGCCTCAAGGCCTTCCAGCGGCACATCAGCGGCTTTGCGGCGATCGCGCTCGGACTGCACCAGCTCCTGCAGCCTGTTGCGCGCTCCGCTGATGGTGAACCCCTGGTCGTACAGGAGGTCGCGGATGCGGCGAATCATGAGCACCTCATGGTGCTGGTAGTAGCGCCGGTTGCCGCGCCGCTTCATGGGGCGCAGTTGCGTGAACTCCTGCTCCCAGTAGCGCAGCACGTGCGGCTTGACGCCGCACAACTCCCCCACCTCACCGATCGTGAAGTAGCGTTTGACGGGAATCGGCGGGAGGGTTTTCTCCATTGAAATCAATACAGTGCAAGCGAAACCTCATAGGTTACTCCACCCTCGCTTGCAGCACCAAGCACTTATTCGGACCCGAGGCTCCATTCGACCTCTTGCGGCGCTTCTTCGGAGATGCTTCCGTGGATTTGTTCCTTGAGCTTGGCGCTCGCATGGAAGGTGGCGACGCGACGCTCGCCGATGGGGATGGCCTCGCCAGTCCGCGGATTGCGCCCGGGCCGGGGCGCCTTGACGCGGATCTGGAAGTTGCCGAATCCCGAGATCTTCACGTCCGTGCCCTCGATCAGGCTGTTGGCGATCAGGTCGAAGAAGGCCTCGACCATGTCCTTGGACTCGCGCTTGTTCAAGCCGATTTGCTCGAACAGCAGATCGGCCAGATGCGCCTTGGTGAGCGCCGGCGTTTCGAGGGCCTCGAGCGTGAATTCCATGGCGTTCATGCCCGCATGCGCGCGCCGAGCCGCGCGCCGAGTTGCTCGATGATCGCGCGCACGGCCGCTTCGACCTGCTCGTCGGTCAGCGTCGCGGCGTCGGAGTTGAAACTGAGGCGCACGGCCATGCTCTTCTCGCCTTGTGCGAGGCCGCCAGAAGCAACCGCACCATCGCGACCAACCGTCGGCCGGTAGATGTCGAAGAGGCTGATTTCACGCAACAGGCTCGCATCCGAAGCGGCGCGGATCGCCTGCATGAGTGCGTCGTGCGTGACCGCTTCAGCGACCACCACCGCGATGTCGCGTTCAACCGCCTGGTGCTTGGGCACCGGTTGCGCCACTGGCACCGGCCGAGCGGTCACGGCGTCAAGCTCAAGCTCGAACAGCACGGGTGCATGGGCGAAGTCCCATTTTTGACGCCAGCGCGGATGCAGTTCACCGACGACGCCGATGGCGCGACCGTCGAGCAGCACGCGCGCGGCGCGTCCCGGATGCAATGCAGGGTGCTCCACAGGCTCGAAAGATGCCACGCGCGGTGCAAGCAAGGCCTCGACGTCGCCCTTGACGTCGAAGAAATCGGTGCGTTGCGCCTTGCCTTCCCAGCGGGCCTCGTCCGCATCGCCCCAGGCCAGCCCGGCCACACGCATGGGCTGATGGATACCCTTGACCGTGCTGTCGGTGGTGACGACCGAGTCGTCGCGAAGGAAGACCCGGCCCAGCTCGAACACGCGGGCGCGCGGCGCCTTGCGGTCCAGGTTGAACTTGAGCACCTGCAACAGCGAGCCGATCAGCGACGATCGCATCACGCTCATCTGGCTCGCGATCGGGTTCAGCAGCTTGATCGGGTTCTCGTTACCGGCGAGATCCTGTTCCCAATGGGCTTCGACGAAGCTGAAGTTGATGGTTTCCTGGTAGCCCAACGCAGCGAGGCGGTGGCGCACGGCGGCGTTGCCACGTTGCGCCTCGGCCCGCACGCGCGCAGTGATCGGCGCCAGCGGTGGCGTGGTCGGCAGGTTGTTATAGCCAATGAGGCGTGCGACCTCCTCGATGAGGTCTTCCTCGATCAGCAGATCGAAGCGATGCGGCGGCGGCGTGACGATCAGCGTCCCGTCGCCTTCCGCGACCGGCAGGGCAAGACGTCGCAACGCGTCGGCGCACTGGGCCTGTGTGAGCGGCATGCCGATCACACGCGCGGCGCGTGCCACGCGCATCGAGACAGGCTTGGCTTCTGGCAGTCGCAGGGTCTGGTCGTCGATGGGGCCGGCCTCTCCGCCGCAAATGTCGACCACCAATTGCGTGATGCGCTCGATGATCGCCACGGTACGGCTCGGGTCGACGCCACGCTCGAAACGGTGCCCGGCGTCGGTCGAGAAATTGAAGCGGCGCGAACGTCCCTGGATGCTCTCGGGCCACCAGAAGGCAGCCTCGACGTAGATGTTGCGCGTGTCGTCGGACACGGCCGTCGCGTCGCCGCCCATGATGCCGGCAAGCGACTCGACTTCGCGATCGTCAGCGATCACTCCGACCTTCTCGTCGACCGTGACCGTGTTGCCATTGAGCAGCTTCAGTTGTTCGCCCGGCCTGCCCCAGCGCACGCTGAGTCCGCCATGGATCTTGTCGAGGTCGAAAATGTGAGATGGCTGTCCGTACTCGAACATCACGTAGTTCGAGATGTCGACCAGCGGTGACACGCTGCGCTGACCGCAACGGGCTAGCCGGTCAACCATCCATGCGGGCGTCGCGACCTTGGTGTCGACGCCGCGCACGACGCGCCCCGAAAAACGGCCGCACAGCTCGGGAGCCTCAACCTTGACGGGCAGCTTGACCTCCAAGGCCGCCGCGACGGGTGCGATCTCGGGCGTCTTGAGCGGTGCGCCGGTCAGCGCGGCCAGTTCGCGCGCGATGCCATGAACGCTCAGTCCATGCGCGAGATTGGGTGTGAGCTTGAGCGTCAGCAAAGAATCGTCGAGCTTCAGCACCTCGCGCACATCGGTACCGATCGGAGCGTCGGCAGCGAGTTCGAGCAGCCCGCCATGGTCTTCGCTGAGCTTGAGTTCCCGCGCCGAGCACAACATGCCTTGGCTCTCGACGCCACGCAGCTTGCCGAGTTGAATGAGGAATGGCTTGCCGTCCTCGCCTGGAGGCAGTTCGGCGCCGACCAGCGCGACCGGGACCTTGATGCCGACACGCGCATTGGGCGCACCGCACACTATGTTCAACAAGGCACCCTGCCCTGCGTCGACCTGGCACACGCGCAGGCGATCGGCATTGGGGTGCTGCTCGGCTTCCTTGATCTCGCCGACCACCACCTTGGCGAAGGGCGGCGCGACCGGCCGGCGCTCTTCGACCTCGAAGCCGCCCATGGTGAGCGTTTCGGCCAGTTCGGCGCTGCTGAGCTGCGGATCGCAGAATTCGCGCAACCAGGACTCGGGAAATTGCATCTCGTCGTACTCGTTCTAATTACTGGAATTGGCTCAGGAAACGCAGGTCGCCGTCGAAGAACAGGCGCAGGTCGTTCACGCCGTAGCGCAGCATCGTGAGCCGATCCGGGCCCATGCCGAATGCGAAGCCGATGTATCGCTCCGGGTCCAGGCCCATGTTCCGCACCACATTCGGGTGCACCTGCCCCGAGCCCGCGACTTCGAGCCAGCGGCCGGCCAACGGGCCACTCTGGAACTGGATGTCGATCTCTGCGCTGGGTTCGGTGAACGGAAAGAAGCTGGGGCGGAAGCGCAGCACCAGGTCGTCGCTCTCGAAGAAGGTCCGGCAGAAATCGGTGAACACGACCTTCAGGTCCTTGAAACTCACGTTCTCGCCGAGCCACAGGCCTTCGCACTGATGGAACATCGGCGAATGAGTCGCGTCGCTGTCGACCCGGTAAGTGCGGCCGGGTGCGATCACGCGGATCTCTGGAGCCTTGACCGTGCCGCTGGCGTCTGCCGAGGCAGCTTCGAACTGCGCAGCGTACTTTTTGATTTGCTGGTGCGCATATCGCACCTGCATCGGGCTGGTGTGCGGGCGCAGGTTGTAGGGAATGCCGTCTTCGCCGTTCATGTCGACGTAGAAGGTGTCCTGCATCGACCGCGCCGGATGGTTCGGCGGGTTGTTCAGCGAGGTGAAGCTGTGCCAATCGGTCTCGATCTCGGGACCGTCGGCCACGTCGAAACCCATGCTTGAGAAGATCGCCTCGATGCGATCCATCGTGCGGCTCACCGGATGCAATCCGCCCGGCACTCGCTGGCGGCCAGGAAGCGTGACATCGAGCGCCTCGGCTCGCAATTGAACCGCGAGTTCCTCGTCCGCGAGTTGCTGGCGGCGCTCGGTGAGCGCGGCCTCGATCGCCTGTTTGGCAACATTGATGGCAGCGCCGCGAGACTTCTTCTCTTCGACGCTCAGTGCGGCCATGCCCTTCATCAATTCCGTGATGCGGCCGGCCTTGCCGAGAAACAGAGCCTTGGCGTTCTCGAGGTCGGCCGGCGCCGAGGCTGCGGCAAAGGCTGCGCGTGCGGTGTCGACCAGGGAGTCCAACTCGTTCATGGGGAAATTCTTCGAGGTGAAAAGGAAGCGGGCTGCCGCCAGGATGAAAAAAGGGCTGGAGCCCTTTCAAGCGCCAGCCCTTGTGCCGTGGGCGCAGGCAGCCATCCGGAAGACGGCAACCTGCTGTGCAGAATCAAGCAGCCAGCTTGGCCTTGACCTGCTCCACGATGCCGGCAAAAGCGGCCTTGTCGTGCACGGCGATATCAGCGAGGACCTTGCGGTCGATCTCGATACCGGCCTTGCGGATGCCGTTGGCGAACTGGCTGTAGGTCAGGCCCAGTTCACGCGAGGCGGCGTTGATACGCGCAATCCACAGTTGGCGGAACACGCGCTTCTTGGTACGGCGGTCACGGTAGGCGTATTGGCCTGCCTTCATCACCGCCTGCTTGGCGATGCGGAAAACATTGCCGCGACGACCGCGGAAACCCTTGGCGAGTGCGAGAACCTTCTTGTGGCGGGCGCGAGCCGTTACACCACGTTTGACGCGAGGCATGTGTGTACTCCTTGTTCGTCTGGGTTAGATGCCGCTACCGGGCAACATGGCGGCCATCGAAACCATGTTGGTCTCGTGCACTGCCGTTGCACCGCGCAGGTGACGCTTGTTCTTGGTGGTCTTCTTGGTCAGGATGTGACGCTTGAAGGCTTGACCGCGCTTGACGGTGCCACCGGGACGAACGCGGAAACGCTTTTTCGCGCTGCTCTTGGTCTTCATTTTGGGCATGTGAATGCTCCTTTAGTTTGTGCTCGTGAGGCGCCGCGGATGTTCCACGGACTTGTTGGCCCCGAGACACTTCTTTATCCCGCCCTTGCCTGCACCCTGAAGTGCAGCCAAGGGCGAAATCCCTTCAAATCTATCGACGACTTACGCTGCCGCAGGCGCTGCCGTGGGCTCAGCCGCCGGCTTTGCAACTCCGCCCGCCTTCTTTCGGCCTGGAGCGATCATCATGATCATCTGGCGGCCTTCCAGCTTCGGGAACTGCTCGACGACGATCAGGTCGCCGAGTTCGTCGCGAATGCGCTGAAGCAATGCCAGACCAAGCTCCTGGTGCGTGATCTCGCGACCGCGGAAGCGGAGCGTGATCTTGCACTTGTCGCCCTCTTCCAAGAAACGCCGGATGTTGCGCATCTTGATGTTGTAGTCACCGTCGTCGGTGCCCGGGCGGAACTTGATTTCCTTGACTTCGATGACCTTCTGCTTCGATTTCGCTTCGGCCGCCTTCTTCTGCTCGTGGTACTTGAACTTGCCGTACTCGATCAGGCGGCAGACCGGCGGATTGGCCGCCGCGACAACTTCCACCAGATCCACGTCTTGTTCACCAGCCAGGCGCAATGCCTCGGCAAGACTCACTACACCCAACGGCTCGTTATCGGGCCCGATCAGGCGGACTTCCGGGGCCATGATTTCCCGGTTCAGGCGGTGTTGGCGTTCCTCGCGGTGGCGGCGGTCGCGAAATGCAGTAGCGATGGTCAGGATCCTTCAAACAATTTGCTACAAAAACTGTAGCTAACACCGTAGAGTCCACGCCCACAAGCAGCCTGATCGACAAATCGGCCTTTGAACTTGTTCAAATTCAAAGCTTGTGTTGGATGTCGTGAGCGACCTTTTGAGAGAACGCCTCCACCGACATGGCACCGAGGTCAAGATTGCCTCGGGCGCGCACTGCGACGGCACCTGCTTCCTTCTCCTTGTCACCTACAACCAGGATATAGGGAAGCTTTTGCAACGAATGCTTCCGTATTTTATACGTAATCTTTTCGTTGTGCAGGTCGAGCGAAACTCTAAGCCCTTGATCCTGCAACGTTTTGGCAACTTGGGCTGCGTACTCGGCCTGCCCTTCGCTGATATTGAGCACCACCACCTGCACCGGCGCGAGCCACGCGGGCAGCGCACCCGCGTGGTGCTCGATCAGCATGCCGATGAATCGCTCGAGGCTCCCGACGATCGCGCGGTGGAGCATGACCGGATAGGACCGCCCGCTCGTTTCCGTCACGTACTCGCCACCCAGCCGCTCGGCCGTGTTGAAGTCAACCTGCATCGTGCCGCATTGCCACTGGCGGCCGATGGCGTCCTTCAGCGTGTACTCGATCTTGGGGCCGTAGAAGGCGCCCTCGCCAGGCGAAATGACGAAGTCCACGCCTGAGCGGCGCAGCGCTTCCATTACCGCAAACTCAGCCTTGTCCCACAGTTCGTCGGAGCCGACCCGGTTGTCAGGCCGCGTGGCCACCTTGTAGAGAATGTCGGTAAAGCCGAAGTCGGCATAGACCTTCTGCAGCTGCGCCGTGTAGGCGACGCATTCCTCGAGAATCTGGTCTTCTGTGCAAAAGACGTGGCCGTCATCCTGCGTGAAGCCGCGGACGCGCATGATTCCGTGCAGTGCACCGCTCGGTTCGTTGCGGTGGCACTGCCCGAACTCGCCGTAGCGCAGGGGCAGGTCGCGGTAGCTGCGCAGATCCGACTTGAAAATCAGCACGTGGCCGGGGCAGTTCATCGGCTTGAGGGCGTACTCGCGCTTCTCCGACTCCGTTGTGAACATGTTTTCACGGTAGTTCTGCCAGTGACCCGTCTTCTCCCACAGGCTCTTGTCGAGGATCTGCGGACCCTTGACCTCCTGGTAGCCCGTGTCGCGATAGACGCGGCGCATGTACTGCTCGACCTGCTGCCAGATCGCCCACCCTTTGGGATGCCAGAACACCACGCCCGGCGCGGCTTCGTCGATGTGGAAGAGGTCGAGTTCCTTGCCAAGCCGGCGGTGATCGCGCTTCTCGGCCTCCTCGATGCGGCGGATGTAGTCGTCGAGCTGCTTCTTGTCGGCCCACGCCGTGCCGTAGATGCGCTGCAGTTGCTCATTCTTGGCGTCGCCGCGCCAGTAGGCGCCAGCCAGCTTGGTGAGCTTGAAAACCTTGAGAAAACGCGTATTCGGAACGTGCGGGCCGCGGCACATGTCGACGTACTCCTGGTGGTAGTACAGGCCCATGGCCTTCTCGTCGGGCATGTCCTCGACGAGGCGCAGCTTGTACTCCTCGCCGCGGGACTTGAACACGTCGATGACTTCGTCGCGTGGCGTCATCTTCTTGACCACGTCGTAGTCCTGCGCGATCAATTCGCGCATGCGCGCCTCGATGGCCTCCATGTCCTCCGGCGTGAAGGGGCGCTCGTAGGAGATGTCGTAGTAGAAGCCCTCGTCGATCACGGGACCGATCACCATCTTCGCCGTGGGATAGAGCTGCTTCACTGCATGCCCCACCAGGTGAGCCGTGGAGTGGCGGATGATCTCCAGCCCTTCGTCATCTTTCGGCGTGATGATCTGCAGCTTCGCGTCGTGGTCGATCAAGTCACTCGCATCGACCAGCCGGCCGTCGACCTTGCCGGCGACGGTCATCTTCGCCAGACCGGGGCCGATTGACTTGGCAACGTCGGCTACCGAAACCGGGCCGGGAAACTCGCGGCGCGAGTTGTCGGGAAGAGTGATCTGGATCATGAAAAAACCTCGAGGAGAAAACAAAAAGCGCGGTCTGGGGCCGCGCTTTGCTTTGGTTCATGTGCCGGAGATTTCCAGCGTGCGCGGCCTACCGGCCTTTTCCTTCAGGGAAAAGACCGCTGAATCCTTGCGGCGTAGTTCGCGGTGTCATAACCAAAGTGCCTTTCTCGCCCTTGTTGCTGCTGAGTCGGAACTGGCGATTCTATCCGCTGCGGCTCAGGATGCAGGGGCTGCGTTCTTGAGTCCCAGCACCTCGATCGGCTCGATGGTCGGTGCCTTGGCGAACAGGTCCGGCGCCTTCGCCATGAGGGCCTGGGCGATCGGGCCGGTGAGGTGCGCCTGGCGCCCCGCTTCGTCTTCGAACGCATCGAAGATTCCGAAGGTGCTGGCCGACAGGCGCAAGGCGAACCACATCGGCGTGGTCTTTTCGTCGCGCGCCATCGCGAGGCCGGCTTCGAGGAACTGCTGGACTTCGGCTTCCTTGCCCGGCTTGGCTTCGAGGCGAGCGAACAATGCGAACTTGATCATGAGAGTCTCCGGTGGATACGGTGGGCGAAATCGCGCTCACCGGACGTGACTCTATGCCCCGCCATCAAAACGCTCTATTGGCATTTTTGACATCTTTGCTATCGTTATTGCCATGAAGGTGAACATCCTCGCGCTTGATGGCGTGTTCGATACCGGTCTTGCCACGGTGCAGGACGTCTTCAGCACGGCCAACGAACTGGCCGGCATGCTGGCTCTCGACGTAGCCCGATTCGACGTCTCCGTCGTCGCCATGCGGACGAAGGTGCATACCTTCCAGGGTCTTCGGGTTCCCGTCATCCCGATCAGCGAGGGCGGCGCAGCGGACTGGATCGTCGTGCCCGCCATCGGCGACAAGATGCCGGACGCATTGCAGACGGCACTGCAACGACGCGACGTGGCAGATGCCGCCCAAGTCCTGCGAGAGCACGCGGGCCACGGAGGCAAGATCGCAGCCGCCTGCATAGGCACCTTCGTGCTCGCCGAATCCGGCCTGCTCGACGAGCAGAAAGCGACAACCACCTGGTGGCTGGCCTCTCTGTTTCGCCAGCGCTATCCGGCGGTTCGGCTCGACGAATCGCGCATGGTCGTGAGTTCCGGGGCCTTCGTCACCGCCGGAGCCGCTTTGAGCCATATCGACATGGCACTGCTCCTGGTGCGCCAGGCGAGCCCGGAACTCTCGGCCCTCGTGGCGAAGTACCTCATCGTCGACTCCCGGCCTTCGCAATCCGCGTATGTGATCACGGACCATCTGAGCCACGCCGACCCAACCGTCGAGCGCTTCGAGCGATGGGCCCGCGGCCGCCTCGCGGACGGCTTTTCGCTCGACGAGGCCGCCTCGGCAGCAGGTACGAGCAAGCGCACCCTCGCCCGGCGCATGCACCGGATCCTGGGCAAGAGCCCGCTCTCGTACTTTCAGGATCTGAGGGTCGAGCGGGCCGTCCACATGCTCAAGACCAGCGAAAAGAGCCTCGAGCAAATCGCCGAACTGGTCGGCTATGCCGATGGCGTCACGCTTCGGTCGCTGCTTCGCCAGCGCATCGGCCGCAGCGTGCGCGAATTGCGGGCCAACAATTGATTGGGGCAACAACGAAAAAGCGCCCTTACGGGCGCTTCTTGATCACTCGTGCCGGCGAGCCGGCACGAGAAAATCAGTGGAACTGCTCTTCTTCCGTGGAACCCGTCAGGGCCGTCACGCTCGACTTGCCACCCTGGATCACGGTGGTCACTTCGTCGAAGTAGCCCGTACCGACTTCCTGCTGGTGCGACACGAAGGTGTAGCCGCGGTCGCGCGCTGCGAATTCAGGCTCTTGCACCTTCTCGACATAGGCCGACATGCCGCGGGCGACGTAGTCCTGGGCAAGGTCGAACATGTTGAACCACATCGAGTGGATGCCGGCCAGCGTGATGAACTGGTACTTGTAGCCCATCGCACCCAGTTCGCGCTGGAACTTGGCGATGGTCGCGTCGTCGAGGTTCTTCTTCCAGTTGAACGACGGCGAGCAGTTGTACGCCAGCATCTTGCCGGGGTGCACCTTGTGCACGGCTTCGGCGAACTTGCGGGCGAACTCCAGGTCGGGCGTGCCGGTCTCGCACCACACCAGGTCGGCATAGTGGGCGTAGGCGATGGCGCGCGAGATGGCTTGGTCCATGCCCTTCTTGGTCTTGTAGAAGCCTTCGGCCGTGCGCTCGCCAGTCAGGAAGGGCTTGTCGTTTTCGTCGTAATCGCTGGTCAGCAGGTCAGCAGCTTCGGCGTCAGTCCGTGCGATGACGAGCGTCGGCGTGCCGCAGACGTCGGCAGCCATCCGTGCGGCGATCAGCTTCTGCACGGCTTCCGTGGTGGGGACCAGCACCTTGCCGCCCATGTGGCCGCACTTCTTGACCGAGGCGAGTTGGTCTTCGAAGTGCACGCCGCCGGCGCCGGCGCGGATCATGGCCTTCATCAGTTCGAAGCCGTTCAGCACGCCACCGAAGCCTGCTTCAGCGTCGGCCACGATCGGAGCGAAGTAGTCGACGTAGCCCTGGTCGCCGGGATTCGTGCCCTTGGACCACTGGATCTCGTCCGCGCGGCGGAAGGTGTTGTTGATGCGCTCGACCACGGACGGCACGGAATCCACCGGATACAGCGACTGGTCTGGATACATCGAGGCGTAGCTGTTGTTGTCGGCGGCGACTTGCCAGCCCGACAGGTAGATCGCCTTGACGCCCGCCTTGACCTGCTGCATCGCTTGGCCGCCGGTCAGGGCGCCGAGGCAGTTGACGTACGGTTCGTTGTTCACGAGGTCCCAGAGCTTCTCGGCACCGCGGCGAGCGACCGTGTATTCGATCGGGAAGGAACCGCGCAGGCGCACGATGTCGGCCGCGCTGTAGCCGCGCTTGATGCCTTTCCAGCGAGGATTGGTCGCCCATTCTTTTTCGAGGGCGGCAATCTGTTGTTCGCGGCTCAGTTGTTCTGTGATGGTCTGGGGCATGGTCACTCCGAGGGTTGATTGAGAGGTGGCGTTGTCGCGCCGTGGGAGTAACTGTACGGCAAGGTCGCGACTCTTATGTCTTATAGAAGACATATTTTTGATCAAGCAAAATCAATGAGTTACACGACTTTTTCTCAATGCGAAATAAATTTTCTTGTATTGAGAAAAAATATTGCGGCGCAGCACTCGAACATTCCGCAATGCGCAATCAACTTTTCGTGCGTGAAAACCGCAGGTCGACGCGTTAGCGCACGCCGAACCAATCGCCGCCGGCGATGACTCTGCGGCCTCGGACGCGTTCAGGATGGATCTCATAGACAAGGCAAGACAGCCCTTCGCCACCTGCGTCGGGTTCGACCGGCACTTCGCGCTTGATGTACTCGCCCGAGCCGTCCGGCTTGACCTCCTCTAGCGCATCGAGTTGGGCTTCCAGCTCTGGCGTGATGCGATAGATCTCACCGAACACCTCGCCAGGTCCACCCAGCACCGCTCCGGGGTAGGCGCCCAGGTCGTACAGGGTGCCGGCAATGCGCGCGTCGGCCACGCGCTCCGGTTTTGGGTGGAAGCGTGCGATGTCGTTGCGCCCCCCGCTGCGCAGCGTGCCGTAGACAAACACATACCGAGGCATGTTGGTGGATTGGGGCATCATCGAATCAGTCCTCTCAACGCTCCCAGTCTATTGAACACCGCATTCCCTGCACCGGGCCGCCTGGTGGCCTACGGTTGCCTCGCCTTGAGCATGTCACTCGTCGGCAGCTACGTCGCGCTTTCCAAGCCGCTGGTCGCTGCGTTTCCCGTGTTGCTGCTCGCGTGGCTGCGCTTCGGCATCGCAGCGTTGGCGATGCCGCATTGGCTTCGGCGGCCACCGGAAGAGCCCGTGATGACCGCACACACGCGCGGGCTGGTCTTCCTCGAGTCCTTTCTCGGCAACTTCATGTTCTCGATCTGCATGCTCTTCGGCGTGAGCCTCACGAGCGCGGTGTCGGCCGGCGTGATCATGGCGTCCATTCCCGCGGTCGTGGCCATCGGAAGCTGGATGTTCCTGCGCGAGCGGATCACGCCGCGTGTCGGGTTGGCCATCGCCTGCGCCGCAGTCGGCATCGGGCTCCTTGCGCTCGCTCCAGGCCAAGCCACGGGGCATGCGAGCAATGCAACGTATGCACAGATGCCATGGCTCGGCAATCTGCTGGTCTTCTGCGCCGTGGTTTGCGAGGCCTCCTATGCGGTCATCGGCAAGTCGCTCACGGGACGGCTCGGACCCAAGCGCATCTCGTCGCTCATCAACCTGTGGGGCTTCGCGCTGTCGACGCCCTTCGGCATCTGGTTCGCCCTGCACTTCGACTTCGGTGCCGTCCCCTTCGGCGTCTGGAGCCTGCTTGTCGTCTACGCACTGGCAGCGAGCATCTGGACGGTGTGGCTCTGGATGACCGGCCTGAAGGGCGTGCCCGCTTCGCAGGCGGGCGTCTTCACGGTGATGCTGCCGGTGAGCGCCGCCGTCGTCGGCGTGCTCGTGCTGGGCGAAAGTCTGTCGACCCCCCAGGTGCTTGCATTCGCACTCGCGTTGCTCGGCGTGGTGCTCGCGACGTGGCCGGCGCGCAGAGTCTGATGCCATCGAAGTGCACTCCCTAGGGAAAACGCGCCTCTTCTCCCCTCTGAAAAAACAACAGCTCCCAATGAAAAAACCGCTTTTTCCCTTGGAAACGCGTTTCTTCTCCTTTAGCATCCGCAATGCCGATGGAGACACTGCTTTTCATTGGTGAAAGTGTCCAACCAAAAAAGGAAATCAACCATGGCAACTGCAAAGAAGGCTCCGGCCAAGAAAGCTCCCGCGAAGAAGGCCGCTCCGGCCAAGAAGGCGGCAGCACCGGCAAAGAAGGCGGCTCCTGCAAAGAAGGCAGCACCCGCCAAGAAGGCGGCTCCGGCCAAGAAGGCTGCTGCGAAGAAGGCTGCTCCCGCAAAAAAGCGCACTCCCAACGCTGCGTTCATGAAGGCACTGACCCCCAGCCCGGCGCTCGCCGCTGTGGTCGGCTCGACGCCTCTGCCGCGCACCGCTGTCGTGAGCAAGCTGTGGGACTACATCAAGAAGAACAACCTGCAAGACAAGGCCAACAAGCGCAACATCAACGCCGACGCCAAGCTGAAGGAGATCTTCGGCAAGCCGCAAGTGTCGATGTTCGAACTGGCTTCGTTGATCGGCAAGCACGTCAAGTAAGCCTCGGGCGCCTCACCCGCCTGAATCAAAAAGCCGGCATCTGCCGGCTTTTTTTCGCCCATGCGGGTGCCCCCTCACCCCCGAGCCTGCGCCGCCTTGGTGATCGTGCTGAGCGTGCCGCGCGTGGTGATTACCTCGGGATCCAGCGGAATCTCGATCAGCGTGCCCGTATCGGCCGCCAGTGCGCGCAGCAGCGCCGCCTCGAACTGCGCGGTCTCGGTCACGCGCTCGGCGGCGTAACCGTAGGCCTGGGCCAAGGCGCAGAAGTCCGGGTTGCGCAATGCTGTGCCACTTACCTTCGTCGGGTACTCCCGCTCCTGGTGCATGCGGATCGTGCCGAACATGCCGTTGTTGAGCAGCACGATGATGCTCTTGCCGCCATGTTGCGAAGCCGTCGCCAGTTCCTGCCCGTTCATCAGGAAGTCACCGTCGCCGGCAATGGTGAAGGCGATGCGGCCGGTCGCGATGCTGGCCGCGATGCCTGCGGGCACGCCGTAGCCCATCGCGCCGCTGGTGGGCGCGAGCTGCGTCTTGTGGCCCTTCGCCAGGCCGTGGTAGCGGAAGTAGCGATGCACCCAGCTGGCGAAGTTGCCTGCGCCGTTGGTGATGGCCGCGTCCGGCGGCAGGTGCTTCTGCAGCAGCGCAACGACCTCGACCATGTCGACCGCGCCACGTGGCGTCTCCGGCGGAAGTCCGGCCAGCGCTTGCGGCTCCAGGTTCGCGAGGTAGTCGGCATTCGCTGCGGCGGTCCAAGCCTCCCAGGGCAACTCGGTCGGCGCACTCAGCACTTCGAGGCTTCGCGCGGCCGAACTCATGCCGGCGTTGATGGCGAGGTCCGCCTGGTAGACCCGGTTGAGCTCTTCAGCGCTCGCGTGGATGTGCACCAGGGTCTGCTTCGGCTTCGGCGCTTCGAGCAGCGTGTAGCCGCTGGTCGTCATCTCGCCGAGCCGCGGGCCGATCGCGATGACCAGATCGCTTTGCCTGACACGCTCGGCCAGCTTCGGATTGATCGCGATGCCGACGTCGCCTGCGTAGAGCGGGTGATGGTTGTCGAAGGTGTCCTGAAAGCGGAAGGCATTCGCGACTGGTAGCTTCCAGTTCTCCGCGAAGCGCTGGAGGGCCTGCGCGGCCTGCGGCGTCCATCCACCGCCACCCGCGATCACCAGCGGGCGCTGCGACTTCAGCAGTAGCTCGCGCAAGGTGCGCAACGCGCCGGGATCGCTCCATGGCTCCACCGCCTCCACCCGCCGCAGCGGCCGAGCCGTCGTCGTGGCGCGCAGCATGTCCTCGGGCAGCACGACCACGACCGGGCCCGGGCGTCCGTTCATCGCCGTGGCGAAGGCGCGTGCGATGTATTCGGGGATACGGTTCGCGTCGTCGATGCGCTCCACACGCTTGGCGAAACCCTTGGTGCTCGGACCGAAGAAACTGCCGTAGTCGACTTCCTGGAAAGCCTCACGGTCGCGAAAGTCGCTGCCGACATCGCCGACGAACAGCACCATCGGCGTCGAATCCTGGAAGGCGTTGTGCACGCCGATCGATGCATTGGTGGCGCCCGGCCCGCGCGTGACGAAGCAGACACCTGGCCGGCCTGTCAGTTTGCCGTGCGCTTCGGCCATGAACGCGGCGCCGCCCTCCTGGCGATTGACGATGAAGCGGATGCGCTCGCCGTAGGCATGAAAGCCGTCGAGCACCGCGAGAAAACTCTCCCCCGGGACCCCGAAGGCCAGTTCGACACCTTGTTCGACCAGGCATTCGACGATCAGGTGGCCTGCGGGTTGTGATGAGTTCATGTGCGTTGCGCCTCTCTGCTGCAATAGGGTTGCGCGGATTATCTGCGCGCCTTGCATCAGCTTGCCTTAATTCCCCAATTGGTTAAATTCGCTCCCATGAAAGCCCAACCCACGGCACCCGCGGAGCCGCGTTCGCGCGATGCCGACCGCTCGCAACTCGCGATCCTCGCCTCGGCGCGCGATGAATTCGCACAGCGTGGCCTGGCCGGCGCCCGCATGGACAGCATTGCCGCGCGCGCGGGACTGAACAAGCGGCTGATCTACTACTATTTCGGCAGCAAAGACGATCTCTTCCTCGCGGTGCTTGAGGGCACCTACGCTGACATCCGCCAGGCCGAGCAACGCCTGCATCTCGATGAGGTCGAACCGGTCGAGGCCATCCGAAGGCTGATCTCCTTCACCTGGCACTACTACCTCGAGCACCCGGAATTCATCACCCTGCTCAATAGCGAGAACCTGCATCGCGCCGCCCACCTCAAGCGCTCCGAGCGCATCCAGGAGATGAACTCGCCGTTGGTCCAATTGCTCGACGACGTGTTGGAGCGCGGCAAGCGCGACAACCTCTTTCGTGCCGGCGTGGACCCCGTGCAGCTCTACATCTCGATCGCCTCGCTCTGCTACTTCTACCTGTCGAACAACGACACGCTGTCGGCCGTCTTCGGCCGGAACCTGCGCGCGCCCAAGGCCATGGCGCAGCGTCTGTCGCACATGACCGAACTCGTCCTCGGCTACGTGCTGCGCTGATACGGGTATCTCCTAGGGGCCCGCCGGTTGACGGGCCCGGTGGACTTTCTAGAATCGTTAATTCACTTTCCGGTGAATTGGAAGCACGGCGCGGCCATTCCAAGCCACCGGTTTCACGGTCCAACAAAGTCCTGCCGATGCTTCGCAACGTCCTGCTTTCGCCTGCATTGCGGCCCTTCCTGCTCATCCTGATGCTGCTGGTGCTGTGGGACCTCGCGATCCGCCTGTTCAGGATTCCGGCCTATCTCATTCCCCCGCCGCTGCAGGTCGTGCAACAGCTGGTCGCCGAGTGGCCGCGCCTCCTCTCCGAAAGCTGGAAGACCACGCTGGCGACGCTCGGCGGCTTCGGCCTCACCATCGTCATCGGCATCCCGATGGCCATGGTGATCGCCTACTCGCGTGTGGTGGAGTCCTTCGTCTATCCGTTGCTCGTGTTTTCGCAGAGCATCCCCAAGGTCGCAATTGCGCCGCTGTTCGTGGTGTGGTTCGGCTTCGGCATCTTTCCGAAGGTGATCTCGGCCTTCCTGCTGGGCTTCTTTCCGGTCGTGGTTTCCACGGTGATGGGTTTCAAGTCGGTCGAGCCCGACATGCTCGACCTCGCACGCTCGATGGGTGCCAGCCGCCTGCAGACCTTCTTCAAGATCAGCCTGCCGCAGGCCCTGCCCGCGATCTTCAGCGGCCTCAAGGTTTCCGTGACCCTCGCCGTCGTCGGCGCGGTGGTCGGCGAGTTCGTCGGTTCCAACTCCGGCATCGGCTACGTGCTGCAGGTGGCCAACGGCAACTTCGACCTGCCGCTGATGTTCGCCGCGCTGGTGGTGCTCTCGAGCATCGGCGTGATCCTGTTCGTGGCCGTCGACCTGGTCGAGCGGCTGATGATTCCGTGGCACGCCTCGCAGCGCCACGCCCAGTGAGTCCCGTCGCAACAACATCCAACCAGGAGACAACCATGAAGAAACTGCTTCCTTCGCTGCTGGCAGGCGCCGCCACGGCCCTGGCGCTCGCCATGACTCCCGCGCACGCGCAGAACAAGCCGCAGGACAAGGTCACGCTGATGCTCAACTGGTATCTCTACAGCGAGCATGCACCCTTCTTTCTCGGCAAGGAACGCGGCTACTACGCGGAAGAAGGCATCGATCTCGACATCCAGGAAGGCCGGGGCTCCGCCGTCACCGCACAGGCCGTGGCCGCCAAGTCGGCGACCTTCGGCTACATCGACGTCACGACGATGATCAAGGCAGCCGCCAAGGGCGCACCGCTCAAGTCGACGGGCGTGCTGTTTCAGGTCAGCCCAATGTCCGTGATGGGCTTCTCCGAGAAGAACATCAAGACCCCGAAGGACATCATCGGCAAGACAGTGGCGGTCACGCCGGGCGACTCGATGTCGCAGATGTGGCCACTCTTCCTGAAGGCCAACAACATCCAGGCCGACCAGGTGAAGATCGTCTCGGGCGACGCCCAGACCAAGCTCAATGCGGTGACAACCGGGCAGGCAGACCTGCTGCTTGGCTACGTGATGGACCAGGCGATCAAGCTGCAGGACGCGACGGGCAAGTCCGTCACGCCGATCCGCTTCGCCGACTCCGGCGTCAACCAGATCAGCTCCGGGATCATCACCAACAAGAACCTGCTGACCGAGAACCCCGATCTCGTGAAGCGCTTCATGCGCGCCTCCACGCGCGCTGCCGAAGCCGCGGAGAAAGACCCGGCGGCCGCGGTCGACGCAATGCTGAAGGCCAACCCGAAGGCCGGCGTGCGCGACACGCTCATCGTCGGCATGAAGCAGAGCGTGGCGCTTTATCACACCAAGGACACGACCAACCAGCGCCCGTACCGCGTCTCGATGAAGGACGTCAACGACTCGCTCGACCTGCTCGTGCAGTACGGCGGCATGGACGCGGCAACGCGCGGCAAGCCTGAAGACTACGTGACGCTCGACTTCCTGCCGACCAACTGATCCTGCCTCCGCGCGCTCTCACTTCCCCGCTTTCCATGGCCCATGAAAAACTGATCGAAGCGCGCGGCGTCTCGAAGACCTATCAAAGCAAGGACGGCCCGGTCGAATCACTGAAACCGCTCGACTTCTCGATCCGCGAAGGCGAATTCGTCTCCGTCGTCGGCCCGTCGGGCTGCGGCAAGAGCACGCTCCTGAAGATGGTGGCAGGACTACTGCCGATCAGCGGCGGCACGCTGAGCCTCGCCGGCCAGCCGATCAAGGGTCCGCAGAAGGACGTGGGAATCGTGTTCCAGAGCGCGTTGCTGCTGGCTTGGCGCAGCGTCGAGGACAACATCCTGTTGCAGGCCGAGATCCGTCATCTGCCCAAGGCGGCCGCGCGCGAACGCGCACGCGAGTTGATGAAGATGGCGGGGCTCACGGGCTTCGAGAACAAGTACCCGTGGCAGCTTTCCGGCGGGATGCAGCAACGCGCCTCGATCTGCCGCGCGTTGCTGCACGATCCTTCCGTGCTGCTGATGGACGAGCCCTTCGGCGCACTCGATGCGATGACGCGCGAGAAGATGAACCTCGAACTGCAGCGCATCTGGTCCGCATCGAAGAAGACCGTGCTGCTCATCACGCACAGCATCCCGGAGGCCATCTTCCTCTCGGATCGCGTGATCGTGATGAGCGAGCGCCCCGGTTCGATCGCCGCCATCTACGACATCGATCTGCCGCGCCCTCGCCCGATCGATGTGATGGGCACCGAACGCTTTGCCTCCTACGCCCGCACCCTGCGCGCGCACTTCTTCGCGCAGGGCAACCTCGACGCGCACTAGGGCTTCCGCCGTGTCTGCTGTGACTTCATCCTTCGCGCCGCCGGTTCGAGTGCTGGCCGTCGAATTCGGCGTGCGGCCGATGACGCTGCGCCTGCCGTTCAAGTTCGGCGCCGTCACGCTCACGCGCTGTCCCCAGGTCTTCGTGCGCGCCACCGTCGACTGCGGCACGCACGGCGCCGCCGAGGGCTGGGCCGCGGAACTGATGGTGCCCCGTTGGTTCGACAAGCGCGAAGGCTTCAGCCAGGCCGACAACGTGCACCACCTTCAGCAGGCGCTGGAGGCCGCAGCGGACGCGTACCAATCCGGCGCGCCGCTACCGGCCTTTGCGTTGTTCGCGCGCCATTACGACGCGCTGATGGCGCACGGTGCAGCCCTCGGCATGACCGCACTCTCCACCGCCTTCGGCCAGGCCGTGCTGGACCGCGCGGTGCTGGATGCACTGTGCCGCGCCATGCAGATCCCGGTCTACACCGCATTCCAGCGCAATCTGGTCGGCATCGGCGATGCGTCGCTGGTCGACGACTTGCGCGGATGGGACTGGAACGCGTGGCTCGCCAAGCTCGCGCCCTCCTCCCATCTGCACGCGCGACACACCGTGGGCATGCTCGATGCACGCGAAGGCGACAGTACGGACGCCGCAGGTTTGCCGACCAGCCTGCCGGCCGTCGTGCGCCGCTACGGCCATCGCTTCTTCAAGATCAAGCTCGGCGGTCAGCCAGAAGCCGACCTCACACGACTCGATGCAGTGCTCACGACGCTGGACACGGTGGCGCCGGGCTACCGGTTCACGCTCGACGGCAACGAGCAATACACCGATTCGCATGCGCTGCGCGCGCTGTGCGATGGCCTGCGCTCGCTGCCTCGGCTGGCCGCACGGCCCGACGCGCTGCTTTACCTCGAACAACCCCTGCCGCGCGAGGCGAGCATGGATTCATCGCTCGTCGCGCTCCATTCGCCGGCCCCGCTGCTGCTCGATGAGGCCGACGGCACGCTCGACGCATTCGTCACCGGCCGCCAGCACGGCTGGCGCGGCGTATCGAGCAAGGCCTGCAAGGGTCTCTACAAGGCCGTCATCAACCGGGCACGCTGTGATCAGTGGAATCTCTCCGACGGAGGAAGCGACAAACTCTTCTTCATGTCCGCCGAGGATCTGACTTGCCAGGCCGGGCTGGCCGTGCAGCAGGACCTTGCGCTCGCGTCGCTGCTCGGCCTCTCGCACTGCGAGCGAAACGGCCATCACTATGTGGACGGCTTCGGCGACGCGCCGTCCGACGAACAGGCCGGCTTCGCCTCCGCACACAGCGACCTGTACGAAACCAGCGCAGGCCGGCCCCGCCTCTCCATTCGCGACGGCCGCCTGGCCATCGCCTCACTCGGGCGACCCGGCTTCGCGCACTGCGCCGACCCCGACTTCGACAGCCTGCAGCCCCTTTCGCAAGCGCCTGCCCTGGTGTAGCCGCCCGTTTTTTCTTCCAACTCCCAAAGAGACATCATGCAATTCACTCGACGTGCCGCCTTCCTGGCCTGCCTCGCGCTCACGACCTCGTTCGGCGCAGCCGCGCAGAACGGCTACCCCAACAAGCCGATCCGCGTGATCGTCCCGTTCGCGGCCGGAAGCACCACCGACATCATCGCCCGCGCCATCGCCGACAAGATGGGCGCGAGCATGGGCCAGACGCTCGTGATCGACAACCGCGGCGGCGCCAGCGGCACCATCGGCCAGCAGACCGTAGCAACGGCCGCGCCCGACGGCTACACGATCATGATCCACTCGTCGTCGCACACGGTGAGCCCGTCGACCTTCGCGAAACTGCCCTTCGACACGGTGGGCGACTTCGCCGGCGTCACACCGATTTCCACGCTGCCGAACGCGCTCGTGATCTCTCCGGCCAAGAACATCAAGACGCTGAAGGAACTGGTCGCCGCCGCCAAGGCCAAGCCTGGCACCATCAACTTCGCGTCCGCCGGCCAGGGCAGCGCTACCCATCTCAACGCCGAGAAGTTCAAGCTGGCCGCAAAGATCGACGCGACCAACATTCCCTTCAAGGGCTCGGCCGATGCCGTGACCGAAGTGCTGTCGGGCCGCGTCGACTACTACTTCTCGCCCATCGCGCCGGTCATCGGTCAGATCAAGGAAGGCCATCTGGTCGCACTGGCCGTGGGCTCGCCGCAGCGCGCCGCTGCTTTGCCCGATGTGCCTACGACCGCCGAAGCCGGCGTGCCCGGCTCCGAATTCAACTTCTGGATCGGGATGATGGCGCCCGCCAAGACGCCGCGCGACATCGTCAACCGCCTGCACGATGAAGTCGCCAAAGCGCTCGCCAGTCCCGAAGTCAAGGAGCGCTTCCTGAAGCTCGGCGCGGATGCATGGACGCTCAAGCCCGAGCAGTTCGACGCCTACATCAAGGACGAAATCGCAAGCAACGCCACCCTGGTGAAGGCCGCCGGCCTCTCGCCAACCAACTAACCCACACACTCAGCGGAGAGAAATCCATGGCACAGCAAAGACTCGGAATCATCATGCACGGCGTCACCGGACGCATGGGCATGAACCAACACCTGATCCGCTCCATCGTCGCGATTCGCGCGCAAGGCGGCGTGACACTCTCGAATGGCGACAAGGTCATGCCCGACCCCATCCTCATCGGCCGCAATGCCGAGAAGATCGAGGCGCTGGCCAAGGCCCACGGCATCACACGCTGGGGGACCGACCTCGACCTCGCACTGGAGAACAAGGACGACACGATCTTCTTCGACGCCGGTACCACGCAGATGCGCCCGACGCTGCTGGCCAAGGCCATCCGCGCCGGCAAGCACGTCTACTGCGAGAAGCCGATCGCGACCAACCTCAACGAAGCGGTCGAGATCGCCCGTCTCGCCGAAGGCTCGGGCCTGAAGCACGGCGCGGTGCAGGACAAGCTCTTCCTGCCCGGCCTGCGCAAGCTCGACATGCTGCGCCGCGCGGGCTTCTTCGGCCGCATGCTCTCGGTGCGCCTGGAGTTCGGCTACTGGGTGTTCGAAGGCGACCTGCAGCCGATCCAGCGCCCCTCGTGGAACTACCGCAAGGAAGACGGCGGCGGCATGATCCTGGACATGATGTGCCACTGGCGCTATGTGCTGGACAACCTGTTCGGCGAAGTGCAGTCGGTGTCCTGCATCGGCGCCACGCACATCCCCAAGCGCTGGGACGAGGAAGGCAAGCCCTACGAAGCCACCGCCGACGACGCGGCCTATGCCACCTGCGAACTCAAGGGCCACAACGGCGAGCCGGTGATCGCGCAGATCAACATGAGCTGGGTCACGCGCGTACGCCGCGACGATCTGGTGACCTTCCACGTGGACGGCACCGACGGCTCCGCCGTGGCGGGCCTGTCGTCGTGCCGCGCGCAATCGCGCGTCGCGACGCCGCGCCCCGTGTGGAATCCGGACGAGAAGCAGACCATGAACTTCTTCGACCAGTGGCAGGAGATCCCGGACTCGCAGGTCTACGACAACGGCTTCAAGATCCAGTGGGAACACTTCATTCGCCACGTGGTCGAGAACGCGCCCTACAAGTGGACGCTGCCCGAAGGCGCCAAGGGCGTTCAACTGGTCGAGACCGCGCTCGAAAGCTGGAAGGACCGTCGCTGGGTCGACGTGCCCACGCTGAAGATCTGAGTCACGCCATGGCCATCGCACTCACCCTCCCCACCGCGAGCGGCGCGCTCGCGCCCTACACGCTGCGCGGCACCACGCCGGTGAAGCCGCCGACGGGCGCCAAGTTCAACCGCATCGCCTATTCGGCCGCGCACGTCGTTGCCGATCCGCTGGCTGCCGTCGATCCCTGGCTGCAATGTGCGGTCGACTGGGACGCGACCATCGACTACCGGCGCCACCTCTGGTCTCTGGGCCTGGGCGTCGCCGAAGCCATGGACACCGCGCAGCGCGGCATGGGCCTCGACTGGCCGACCTCGCTCGAACTGATCCGCCGCTCGCTCGACGCCGCCAAGGATGTTCCCGGTGCGCTGGTCGCCTCCGGTTGCGGCACCGATCATCTGAACCTCGACGAGGTCAAGAACGTCGACGACGTGATCCGCGGCTACGAGGAGCAGATGGCGGCGATCGAGGCGCTCGGCGGCAAGCTGATCGTCATGGCGAGCCGCGCGCTCGCCCGCGTCGCGAAGAGCCCCTCCGACTACGAGCGCGTGTACGACCGCATCCTGTCCCAAGCGAAGCAACCCGTGGTGCTGCATTGGCTCGGGGACATGTTCGACCCGGCGCTCGCCGGCTACTGGGGCACGGCCGACGTCGACCGCGCCATGGATACCGCGCTCGGCATCATCGCGGCGCATCCGGACAAGGTCGACGGCATCAAGATCTCCCTGCTCGACAAGGACAAGGAAATCGCAATGCGTCGCCGTCTCCCGCGCGGCGTTCGCATGTACACCGGGGATGACTTCAACTACGCGGAACTGATCGCCGGTGACGGCCATGGCAACGAGCCTACGCACGGCAAGAGCGATGCGTTGCTGGGCATCTTCGACGCGATCGCGCCGGCCGCGAGCGCCGCATTGGGCGAACTTGCGCAAGGCAACATCGAGAAGTTCCACGCCATCCTCGGCCCGACAGTGCCGCTGTCGCGCCACATCTTTGCGGCGCCGACGCGCTTCTACAAAACGGGCGTGGTCTTCATGGCCTGGCTCAACGGTCACCAGAGCCACTTCACGATGGTCGGTGGCCAGCAAAGCACACGCTCGCTGCAGCATTTCGCGGAACTGTTCCGGCTGGCTGACGCGGCCAATCTGCTCGAGCAGTCGGAGCTGGCGGTTCGGCGCATGAAGACTCTGCTGGCGCTGCACGGCGTCGAAGGTTGATTCAGCCATGCGCGACTTCTCGCAGAACCACGACTGGCTGTCGATCAACACCGCGACGATCCGCAAGCAGCTCGGCGCGGAGGTGCCACTCGATCGCATCATCGACCAGTGCGCCGCGCGTGGCGTCCGCGCCATCAGCCCCTGGCGTGACCAGGTCGCGGCGGTCGGGCTCGACAGGATCGCGAAGCAGCTCAAGGCACAAGGCATCGGGCTGTCAGGCTACTGCCGCGGCGGCTTCTTTCCCGCGCCCGATGCAGCCGGACTGAAGGCCGCGCTCGACGACAACCGCCGGGCCATCGACGAAGCAAAGACGCTCGACGCACCCTGCCTCGTGCTGGTCGTCGGCGCCTTGCCCGGCGCGCTGGACGGCAATGCGCTCTACAAGGACATCGGCCGAGCACGCGGCGAAGTGCGCGACGGCATCTCGGCGTCGCTCGACTACGCCCGCGAAGTCGGCATGCCGCTCGCCATCGAGCCCCTGCATCCGATGCAGGCCGCCGACCGCGCCTGCGTCAACACGATGGAGCACGCGCTCGATCTCTGCGACGAACTCGATCCGGCACGCTCCGGCATGCTCGGCGTCGCGCTCGACATCTATCACGTGTGGTGGGATCCGAAGCTGCAGCAGCAGATCGCCCGCGCCGGCAAGGAACGCCTGCTCGCCTACCACGTATGCGACTGGCTCACGCCCACGCGCGATCTGCTCTCCGACCGCGGGATGATGGGCGACGGCGTGGTCGAGCTGAAGAAGATCCGCGGCTGGGTCGAGGCGGCCGGCTTCCAGGGCTTCAGCGAGGTCGAGATTTTCTCGGTGCTGGACTGGTGGAAGCGCTCAGGCGAGGAGACGCTGGACACTTGCATCCAGCGACACCGGGAGGCTGTCTGACGCGCGCGGTTGTGCTGCAATTCGCAGCATGGCCGCACCGACCCTCGATGACCTGCGCCGCTACGCGGTAGCGCGCACCCTCTTCAACGCCACCTCCCTGCCGCAAGCCATTCGGCGGCTCGGCTTCGTGCAGGCCGATCCGATTCGTGCGCCTGCGCGTGCACAGGACCTGACACTGCGCCACCGCGTCAAGGACTATCGGGCCGGCGATCTGGAACGGCGCTACGCGCAACTGCCGATCGAAGAGGACTGCCTCGTCAACTACGGCTTCCTGCCGCGCGAGCATCTGGCGCTCATGCATCCGCGCGAGGCGGCCAGCGCCTGGGACGCCGAGACACGACGCAAGGCCGCCGATGTGCTGGCCTTCGTGCGAGAGCACGGACCTGTGCATCCGCGGCTGGTGGAGCAGCATTTCGCGCACGGGCGAGTGAAGAACTACTGGGGCGGCTCGAGCAACGCAAGCACGCATCTGCTCGATGGCATGCACTACCGCGGCATGCTGCGTGTGAAACGGCGCGAAGGCGGCACGCGGATCTATGAAGCGGTGACGCATCCTCCCGCAGACGACAGCACGACCGCCCGTGCGCAACGCGCGGCGGCCCTGATCGATCTGGTGGTGCGCAAATACGCGCCTCTGCCGTCTTCGAGCCTGACCTACCTCGTGCGCCTGCTGGGCTACGGCGCACCGCATCTCGCCGCGCAGACGCAGACGGCCCTGCGCCTGGCGCGCGACAAGTTCGCGAGTTGCCGCATCGACGGCACGACCTGGTACTGGCCCGCCGACGAGAACCCGGCCTCTCGGCGCCACGCGCCTGACGACGCGCTCCGTCTGCTCGCGCCCTTCGACCCCGTGGTGTGGGACCGGCGTCGCTTCGAGCTGTTGTGGAACTGGACATACAAGTTCGAGGCCTACACGCCAGCGCCGAAGCGCCAGTTTGGTTACTACGCCTTGCCGCTGCTGCTGAACGATCGCGTCATGGGGTGGGCCAATGTGTCGACTCACCAAGGGCAGTTGCAGCCGGCCTTCGGCTTTGCCGTCAAGAAGCCGACGGGCCCCGCGTTCCGGGCGGCGCTCGATGACGAGTTGCAGCGAATGACGGTGTTTCTCGCCGGACGCCCCGATCCCCGCCCGCATTCGGGGGTCTTGCCGCTTCCGTGACAGCGCGCTTTTGCCGCTTTGCCTAGAATCTGCGTCGTTCCGGCTCAGGCCGGAGCAAGCGTTCTCAGGGCGGGGTGCAATTCCCCACCGGCGGTGATGGCGGCGAGAGCCGCACGAGCCCGCGAGCGCCTGCGGCGCGCCATGCGCCGCAGGGTCAGCAGACCTGGTGAGATCCCGGGGCCGACGGTCACAGTCCGGATGAAAGAGAGCGCGATCCTGTTGTCGGGCAGGCGTGTTCACGCGCGTGCCGGGCCTCGGGTTCGTGCGCCCTGATTCAGGAAATCCTTCAAAAGGCACACCATGAGTCAGATCAACGACCTTCCCCTTTCCGCCATCCCCGCATCGGACGCCCCGCGCGGGCAGCGCATCGCCTTCGTGCAGGCGCAGTGGCATTCGGACATCGTCCACCAGGCGCGCGACGCCTTCCTCGCCGAAATGAAGCGGCAGGGCGTGCCGCTCGACACCATCGACGTGTTCGACGTACCCGGTGCATTCGAGATCCCGCTGCATGCCAAGCGGCTCGCCACCTCGGGCCGCTACGCCGCCATCGTCGGCTGCGCGCTGGTGGTCGACGGCGGCATCTACCGCCATGAATTCGTCGCCAGCACGGTGGTGAATTCGTTAATGACGGTGCAACTCGAGACCAACGTGCCGATCCTCTCGGCGGTGCTCACGCCGCACCACTTCCACGAGCACGTGGAGCACCGCAAGTACTTCCACGCCCATTTCGCGGTCAAGGGCACCGAGGCGGCGGAAGCCTGCGTCAAGACCATCGAAGGACTTCGGCGCGTGGAGGCGCTGATCGCCGCTTGAGTTCCGCGCAAAATGGCGCGATGCAACCCAAGTCTTCCTCCATCACCATCTTCCACAACCCCGCGTGTGGCACCTCGCGCAACACGCTGGCCCTGATCCGCGACAACGGCTTCGAACCCGAAGTGGTCCAGTACCTCAAGACGCCACCGACCAAGGCGCAGTTGCATGAGCTCGTGACGGCGATGGGCGTTCCGGTGCGCGACATCCTGCGTCAGAAGGGAACGCCCTACGACGAGCTCGGCCTCGGCGACCCGAAGTGGACCGACGACCAACTGCTGGATTTCATCGTCGAGCACCCGATCCTCATGAACCGCCCGATCGTCGCCACGCCGATCGGCACGCGCTTGTGCCGGCCTGCGGAGCAGGTGCTCGAGATCCTTCCCAAGCCATGACGCATTCCCGCGGCCTCAACCGGCGCGAGCGAACAGCACGGGAAGCGACGAAGCCAGAAGCGCCACGCCCGACAAAGTCAACAGCCCCAGAACGATCTGCCGGAAAGCCGCCTCGCTGAGGCCTGCATAGAGCCGGGCGCCGAGCAGCACGGGCACCAGCACCGCCAGCGCGACGATCCCGAGCAGGGGCACCATCGCAGCGCTGACCATGCCTGCGCCCAGATAGAGCGCAAAGGCGACCGCCAGCATCGAGAGATTGAAGTTCTGGATCACGGCACGCTGCACGTCCTTGTCCAGGCGGCGCAGCGTGCACCAGAGGGTCGGGATCGCGCCCGTGAAGCCGCCCAGGCCACCGCACACGCCGCCGAGCATCCCTGTGACGGCGTCGGCAACCCGTCCGCCCACGGTGATCCTCGGCAGATTTCGCGCCATCAGCATCGCCGGGCACCAGATCACCAGCAAGCTGCCGAGACAGGCCTTGAACAGGGGCACGTCGAGTCGCGGGAGCAGCCAGACACCGACCGGCAGGCCGACCAGCCCGCCCAGGATGAAAGGCAGCAGCAACGCCTTGTCGAAGCCGCGCCGCGTCGTCACCGCCGCGATGATCTGCCCGGTGAGCCCGCCGAAGGTCGCCAGCACTGCCGCAAGCTTCGGGTCCACCGTCCATGCCCAGATCGACATCGAGACCATGGAAAACGCAAAGCCCGACAGGCCCTGCACGAAGCCAGCCACCACCGCGCCCAGCGCGACGATCAGGTAGAGCGACAAAGCCGGTCGCGCTTCAGGCTGAGACGGGCACCAGCGCTTCGCGCCGGACGCGTCTCACGTTGAACGCACTGGCGATCAGCACGCCCTGCACCACCGCCAGGCCGACGATCACGCTCGCGTACTTGCCGTGGTCCATCAGCCGGCCGAAGATCAGCGGCGCCACGGCCTGCCCGATATCCAGGCCCGCATAGACGACGCCATAGACGCGGCCCGAAGCATTCGCCGGCGTCGAGCGCTTGACCAGCAGGTCGCGCGATGGCCCCGCGATGCCGGTTGCAAAGCCCATCGCGCCGAACATCACCGGCACCAGGAAGGGCGCGAAGTCCGCCAGCGCGAGTACGAGCGCAATAGACGCTGCCACGCCGAAACCCGCGCCGACGACGCGCTCGCAGCGCGACGGGTCGGACGCGAGGAAGCCACCCACCACCATGCCTGCCGCACTGGCGACCATGTAGACGGTCAGGCAGATGGCGATCAGCGTCACCGGCACCGCGTGCAGACGCCCTGCCGCAGCGGGCGCGAAGGTCTGCACCACGCTCAATGCCATCGCGTAGAAGAAGAAAAAGCCGAAGCACATCCACACCGCGGGAATCTTCAGGAACGCGAATTCGCTGCCTGCAGCCACGTCGGCGCCTGCCGCCTTGTGCACCGCCTTCACGTCCAGCGACAGCACGCTGCGATAGGCCCAGAGGATGAGCATCACGACCACGGCCACCACGCCCGCGGAGGCGAGCGCCACGCGCCACGAGAAGGCCATCGCCAACGGCACCACGAACGCCGGCGCCAGCGCCCAGCCGAGGCTGCCGGTGATGCCGTGGACGCTGTAGGCATGTCCGAGCCGCGTCGGCGCGACCTTGCGATTGAACAGTGTGTAGTCGACCGGATGGAACACCCCGTTGCCCACGCCCGCCACGACGGCACAGCCGAGCAGCATCCAGTAGCTCTGCGCCAGCGCATAGCCGAAGGCGGCGAGACCCAGCATCCCGAGCCCGACGAACAGCACCGGCCGCGGGCCCAGCTTGTCGACGATGAAACCCGAGGCCGCCTGCACGATGCACGAGACCACGAAAAACACAGTGAGCACCGCGCCGAGTTCGGTGTAGCTCACGTTGAACGCATCCTTGAGCCATGGGAACAACGGCGGCAGCACGAGTTGGCTGAAATGGCTGATGGCGTGCGCCAAGCCGACCAGGCCGATCAGTTTGGCATCGGAGCCCAGGGTGGTCGTGGCGGCGGTCGCGTTGGAGGAAGACATGGATTGCAACAACAAACTGGATTGGACGTCGATCCTAAGCCAGCGCGTCGCGGCAGAATGGCGATACAGAGACAACATTTGTCGAAATCATGCCGTCCACCGCCCCGCCTCCGGCGCCCGTCGACACGAGCACCAAGCGCCCCAACTCGCCCCACCCCGACGCCACGACGAGCGTGGGCCCCCTGACGCCTCATCTGTACGAGCCCAACGCGCTGCGCCCGCTGCGGGCCAAGGAGCACTTTCTCAAGGCCGACACGCTGGTCGACCTGCACAAGCATCCGTGGCCACAACTGACCTTCTCGACGCGCGGCGTGATCCGCCTGAGCACGGAAGACGGCAGCTACATCGTGCCGCCCTCGCGCGCCCTGTGGGTACCGGCCGACATGGCGCACAGCGTCACGCTGATCGAGGACGCCGAACTTCGCACCGTGTACCTCCATAGCTGGCTCGGGCCGGCATGGGAGAGGTGCGAGGTACTGGAGATCAGCCCCTTGCTGCGGGCGCTGATGCTCGCGCTCGATACGACACCGGACGGCCTGCCGCCGGCGGATCCCCATGCAGCGCAGCGCGAACGGTGGATTGCGCCACTTCTGGTCGATGAACTCGAGCGCGCGACGCAAATCCGTATCGACGTCCCGCTGCCCTCCGACAAGCGGCTGCGCCAGTTGTGCGAAGCGTTGCTGCGCAATCCGGCCAACCGCGCCACGCTGGCCGAACGCGCCGAGGCCATCGGTGCCAGCGAGCGCACCGTGGCACGCCTGTTTCGCGACCAGCTCGGGATGAGCTGGCAGCAGTGGCGTCAGCAGGCCGTGCTCGCCCACGCACTGCCCTTGCTCGCGCGCGGCATGGCGGTGAGCCAGGTCGCCTCGGCGAGCGGCTATGCAACCGACAGCGCCTTCTGCGCGATGTTCAAGGCGGCAACGGGGCAATCGCCGACGGCGTTCCAGCACAAGAGACGGTCCTAGCCGCCGCAGCGCCGGGCGCTTTCGTATCATCGCCGGGTGCATTTCCCACCTTTCCGCGCACCAAGGCCATGGCCTTGAATCGCCACCAGCTCACGCGCTGGTTCCCCTTCCTTTCCTGGCCGCGCCCCGACCGGGCCCTCCTCATCAACGAGGCCACGGCCGGCGTCACGGTGGCGCTGATGGTCATCCCGCAAGGCGTTGCCTACGCCGCGCTGGCGGGAATGCCACTGGTGACAGGCGTGTATGCCGCGCTGCTGCCGGCACTGGTCGCGCTGCTCTTCAGTTCCTCGGCGCGGCTGTCGGTCGGGCCCACGGCGTTGACGAGCCTGCTGGTCGGCGCGTCCCTCGCGCCGCTCGCCATTCCGGGCAGCAGCGAATGGGTCGCCTTCGCCGTCTGGCTGACCCTGTTGTCGGGAGCGATGCAGGTGGTGCTGGGCGCGGCGCGCTTCGGCTGGCTGCTGCGCATGGTGAATTCGCCAGTATTGATGGGCTTCACGCAAGGCGCGGCCGTGTTGATCACGCTCTCGCAACTGCCGGCGCTGCTGGGCTTCACGGGGCGCTCGTTCGCCCAGGTGCTGCATGGACCGCCGCCCGACTCGATCGCGATCGCATTCGGCCTGGGCGGCATGGCGATGTTGTGGCTGGGCAAGCGGATGATGCCGCGCTTCCCGACCACCATGGCGCTCGTCGCAGTCGCGGCGGCCGCCAGTGCCGCGGTCGGCTATGCGCTGAAGGGCGGCGCGGTGATCGGCAAGCTGCCCTCAGGGTTGCCCTCGCTCTACTGGCCGGGCGGGCTGTCACTGAACCAGTTGGGCACGCTGCTTCTACCGGCCTTCCTGATCACGCTCGTGAGCTTTCTCGAAACGGCTTCGAGCGCCAAGGTGGACAACGCGCGCGCCGGCAAGCTGTGGAACGAAAACCAGGACCTGATCGGCCAGGGGCTGGGCAAGATCGCTTCGGGCCTCACGGGCTCATTCCCGACCAGTTCATCGTTCTCGCGCTCGGCAATCACGCTCTACGCGGGCGCCAAGACCCAGTGGGCGACGCTCTTCAGCGTCGCGGTGGTCGCGGCTGCATTGCTCTGGGCCATGCCGCTGCTCTATCACGTGCCGCAGGCGGTGCTGGCATCGATCGTGGCGACGGCAACCATCGGCCTGCTGCGGCCATCTGCTTTCGTCGCCCTGTGGCACATCTCGCGTATCGAGGCGGCCATCGCGCTCAGCACCTTTGCGCTGACCATCGCCACCGCACCATCGATCTATTGGGGCGTGCTGGGTGGCCTGCTCGCGGCGCTGGCGCACTACATGTACCGGCATCTGCATCCGAGGATCATCGAAGTCGGCCTGCACCCGGACGGCAGCCTGCGCGACCGTCACCTGTGGCATCTGCCGCTGCTTGCGCCCGACCTCTATGCGCTGCGCATGGATGCGGAACTCGACTTCGCGTCCGCCAGCACGCTGGAGCGCGCCGTCACCGTTGCATTGGCCGAGCGGCCCGGCCTGACCGATGTGTGCCTCTTTGCGCAGCCGATCAACCGCATCGACATCACGGGCGCCGAAGTCTTCGGCAGCATTCGCCGGCTGCTCGAATCGCAGGGCGTGCGCTTTCACATCTCGGGCCTCAAGCTGCCTGCGCAGCAGGTGCTCGACCGCGCCGGGCTGCTGGCGCCCGGGCCGATGCTCTTCAGCTACCGGACCGACGCCGAGGCGCTGGCGGCCCTATCCAACGCGTCCGGCACTCCTCGAGACAACCTCAATCCCTCACCGGCCCACGCAGGCTCTTGATGGCCGAGCGCTGGCTCTTGCCCTCGAGCCGGCGCTGCCGCGCGCCGTAGCTTGGCTTGGTGGCGCGACGCACGCGAGGCGGCGCGGCAACGCTGTCGACCAGTTCCTGCAGGCGTGCGAGCGCATCGGCGCGATTCTTGTCCTGGCTGCGGTGCTTTTGCGCCTTCAGCACGAGCACGCCCTCCTGCGTGATGCGGCTGTCGCGCAAGGCGAGGAGGCGCTCCTTGACATCGTCGGGCAGCGAGCTGGCCGGGATGTCGTAGCGCAGATGCACCGCGCTGGAGACCTTGTTGACGTTCTGTCCGCCCGCGCCCTGCGCACGGATCGCGCTGAACTCGACCTCCAGCGGATCGATCAGGACGGGTGGGTGCGGCAAGGTCATCCGCTATTCTGGCTTGCGTCGAGTCGCCTTATCGCGCCCGACACGCTCACTCCTCACGCGATACCGGCCGCGCCTGAACGTCGGTCACCTGGCCAGGATCGCGCAAGCGCACCGGGCTGTCGGCCTCCTGGCCCCGTGCGCGCGCGGCGACGACATCGGCCGCCGTCGGCTCGGCGGGACGGCCCGCCGCCCGGAAGCGATCGAAGCCGCCGCGCGGGTCGAAGCGCATCACCCACGGCTTCACGGGCTGCCCCGTGAGGCGCGCCCATCCGTAACGCAGCCCCCAGACCATTGCCAGCAGGAGCACGGCAACGGCCAGGCTGGCCGCGAAGATGAGGCCGAGGAAGAACAGGACCAAGCGCAGAAAAAAGTTCAGCATCGGGCTTAGGCCACGGCCTCGGCGCTTTGTTCCCCGGCTTTGCCAAACGCGAACTGCCCAGGCGCCTGGATCGGGTCGGTGGTCACGACGATCGTGTCCTTCGGCCCGAAGCTTCCGTCGAGCAGCAGCTTCGACAACGGGTTCTCGATGCGCTGCTGGATCGCTCGCTTGAGCGGCCGCGCACCGAACACCGGATCGAAGCCGACCTTGGCGATCTCCGCCAGCGCCGCCGGCGACACATCGAGCCCCAGGTCCATCTTCGCCAGGCGCTCCTGCAGCACCTTGAGCTGGATCGCCGCGATCGCCTCGATGTTCTTCGCGTCGAGCGCATGGAACACGACCGTCTCGTCGATGCGGTTGAGGAACTCGGGCCTGAAGTAGTTCTTCAGCTCGTCCCAGACCGCCTCCTTGATCTCTTCGCCCGGCCTGCCCACCATCGCCTGGATGATCGGCGAGCCGATGTTGCTGGTCATGACGATCACCGTGTTCTTGAAGTTCACGGTGCGGCCCTGGCCGTCGGTCAGGCGACCATCGTCGAGCACTTGCAGCAGCACGTTGAAGACATCCGGGTGCGCCTTCTCGACCTCGTCGAGCAGCAGCACGCTGTAGGGCTTGCGGCGAACGGCTTCGGTCAGGTAGCCGCCCTCCTCGTAGCCCACGTAGCCGGGCGGCGCACCAATCAGACGCGCGACCGAATGCTTCTCCATGAACTCGCTCATGTCGACGCGGATCAGGTGATCCTCGCTGTCGAACAGGAAGCCCGCGAGCGCCTTGCACAGCTCCGTCTTGCCCACGCCCGTGGGGCCCAGGAACAGGAAGGAGCCCGTGGGACGGTTCGGGTCCGACAGCCCCGAGCGCGAGCGGCGGATCGCGTTGGCGACCGCACCGATGGCCTCGTCCTGGCCGACCACGCGCTCGTGCAGCTTGCCTTCCATCATGAGCAGCTTGTCGCGCTCGCCCTGCATCAGCTTCGAGACCGGGATGCCGGTGGCGCGCGCCACGACCTCGGCGATCTCTTCGGCGCCAACCTGCGTGCGCAGCAAGGTGGGTACGCTGGACTTGCCCTTGTTCGCTTCCGTCTCCTGCGCTTCCTTCAGGCGTTTCTCGAGCCCCGGCAGCTTGCCGTATTGCAGCTCGGCCACCTTGTTGAAGTCACCCTTGCTGGTGAACTCGGCGATCTGGAACTTGATCTTGTCGATCTCTTCGCGGATCTGCGCGCTGCCCTGGGCCTGCGCCTTCTCGGCTTGCCAGATTTCGTCGAGATCGGCGATTTCCTTCTGCAGTCTGGCGATCTCGTCCTCGATCAGGCCGAAGCGCTTCTGCGAGGCCTCGTCCTTTTCGCGGCGCACGGCTTCGCGCTCGATCTGCAGCTGGATCAGGCGGCGGTCCAGACGATCCATGGCCTCTGGCTTCGAGTCCATCTCGATCTTGATCTTGGCCGCAGCCTCGTCGATCAGGTCGATGGCCTTGTCGGGCAAGAAACGGTCGGTGATGTAGCGGTCGGACAGCTCGGCCGCCGCGACGATCGCCGGGTCGGTGATGTCGACGCCATGGTGGACTTCGTACTTCTCCTTCAGGCCGCGCAGGATCGCGACCGTCGCTTCGACGCTCGGCTCACCCACGAGGATTTTCTGGAAGCGGCGCTCCAGCGCGGCGTCCTTCTCGATGTACTTGCGGTATTCGTCGAGCGTGGTCGCGCCGACGCAGTGCAACTCGCCGCGTGCAAGGGCCGGCTTGAGCATGTTGCCCGCATCCATCGCGCCCTCGGCCTTTCCTGCTCCGACCATGGTGTGAAGCTCGTCGATAAAGACGATGGTCTGGCCTTCGTCCTTCGCGAGTTCATTGAGCACGGTCTTCAGCCGCTCCTCGAACTCGCCACGGTACTTGGCACCGGCGAGCAGTGCCGCCATGTCGAGCGACAGCACGCGCTTGCCCTTGAGCGATTCGGGCACTTCACCCGCGACGATGCGCTGTGCGAGACCTTCGACGATCGCGGTCTTGCCGACGCCGGGTTCGCCGATGAGCACGGGGTTGTTCTTGGTGCGGCGTTGCAGCACCTGGATGGCACGGCGGATTTCCTCGTCGCGGCCGATGACCGGGTCGAGCTTGCCGAGACGCGCACGCTCGGTGAGGTCGAGGCAATACTTCTTGAGCGCTTCTCGCTGGCCTTCGGCATCGGCGCTGTTCACGCCCTGCCCGCCGCGCACCGCTTCGATCGCGGCTTCGAGTGATTTGCGCGTGACACCATTGCTGCGCGCAAGGTTGCCGATATCGGCCTTGCTGTCCGCCAGTGCCAGCAGGAAGAGTTCGCTCGCAATGAACTGGTCGTTGCGCTTTATCGATTCCTTCTCGGTCGCCTGCAGCAGCTTGCCGAGTTCGGGGCCGACCTGCACTTGGTCATGGCCCTGCACTTGCGGCAGCTTCTTGATGGCGGCTTCGGCGGCATGCAGCAGGCCGGGCACGTTGGCGCCGGCACGCTCCAACAGCGCCCGAGGACCGTCGTCCTGGCGCAGCATCGCGACCAGCAGGTGGACAGGTTCGATGTACGCGTTGTCATTGCCCAAGGCGAGCGACTGGGCGTCCGCGAGGGCTTCCTGGAATTTGGTGGTGAGTTTGTCTTGGCGCATGGCTTGATTCCTGCATTCAAAATAGGGCTGTTCCGAGGCGATATCAAGACCGTCCGGACTTTTTTCATCAAGCAATCATTTGGAGTCGACAGATGCTGAAGTCAACATGGGGTGGCGCCTCGCGCCTGATGCGCGGCGTTTTCGCGGCGGGCCTGCTGGCCGCCGGGGGAATGGCGCTCGCGCAGCCCGCCGGCACGCCGATCCGGCTATTGGTCGGATTCCCAGCCGGCGGGGGCACCGACGTCATTGCCCGTACGCTGGCCGAGAAGCTCAAGGACCAGCTGGGCAGCCCTGTCGTGGTCGAGAACCGCGCCGGCGCAGGCGGCCAGATCGCCGCGCAGGCGCTCAAAGCCTCGCCGGCCGACGGCCACACGCTCTTCCTCTCGCATGACCACTCGATCTCGATCCTGCCGCTGGTGGTGAAGAACCCGGGCTTCGATCCGGCGCGCGACTTCGTCCCCGTGGCGGGCTTCGCGACCTTTGCCAATGCGCTCGCCGTGTCCGGTGGCACGCCGGCCAAGTCGGTCAATGAGTACGTGGCGTGGGTGAGGACCCAGCGCGGCGGCAAGGACACCATCGGCGTGCCGGCACCAGCTTCGATCCCCGAGTTCCTGGTCAAGCTGATCGGCACCAAGTACAAGCTCGACCTCCAGGCAGCACCCTACCGCGGCAGCGCGCCGATGATGGCCGACATGCTGGGCAACCAGATCAGCGCGGGCATCGGCTCCGTTCCCGACTTCATCGAGAACCAGAAGGCCGGCAAGATCCGCGTGGTTGCCGTGATCGGCGGCAAGCGTCAGGCCGTGCTACCGCAAGTGCCCACCTTCGCGGAACTCGGCCTGTCGGGACTGGAAGACCTGCCTTATTACGGCATCTTCGCGCCGGTGGGCACGCCGCAGCCGGTGATCGATCGCTTCGGCGAAGCGCTGTCGAAGGTGCTCGCCATGCCTGATGTGCGCGAGCGCCTGGTGGCCATGGGCTTGACGGTCAGCTTCATGCCGCAAGGGCAATTCGCTGGTCGCGTGCGCAGCTATACGCAGACTTGGGAACAGATCATTAGAGCCAGCGGCTTCCAGCCCCAGTAACTGGCTCGCGTCAGGCGTTGCTGGCGGTGATGCCCCAGCGCGCCAGCGCTGCGTCGTCGTCGACCCTGGCGTCGACCCAGCGCGCACCTTCGGGCGTCTGTTCCTTCTTCCAGAACGGCGCCTGGGTCTTGAGATAGTCCATCAGGAATTCGCAGGCCTGGAAGCTCTGGCCGCGATGGGCCGAGATGACGGCCACCATCATGATCTGGTCCAGCGGCTGCAACAGCCCAACGCGGTGGACCACACGGGCGCCGAGGATGTCGAAGCGGCGATGCGCCTCGTCGATCATGGCCTCGATCGCCTTCTCGGTCATGCCGGGGTAATGCTCCAACTCCATCGAAGCGACCGTGCTCCCGTCGTTCCGGTCACGCACCGTGCCGATGAAGCTGCAGACCGCCCCCACGCGCGCGTCGGCCTGGCGCAACGCGGCAACCTCCGTCTGCAGATCGAAGTCTTCGGTTTGGATCGAAACACGTGCACCGGTCATCCCGGGATTGTGGCACTGCGATAGACTCCGCCGATGCCTTCCCGTGCCCTGCAACGCCTTCTTTCTTCCCACGAAGAACCGGCCTGCGTGCGCCAGCAAGGCAAAGCCAAAAAACCAAAGCTCGTCTGACCGGAGCTTCGGTTCCGTCGTCGGATGAGCGACGGAACTGCAAGACCCAGGTCGAAGCTGGTTGTGCGCGCGCATCTGACGATGGTTGTCCATCGGTCGATTCCTGAAAGGAAATCCGCGTGCAAGACACTCTCTCTCCTCCCCCCGATTTCTCGGGCCTCTGGATTCCGCTCGTGACGCCGTTTCGCGACGAGGCGATTGACCATCCCGCACTCGCTCGGTTGGTCGAGCAACTCGCGCCCACCGGCATCGCCGGCTTCGTCGTCTGCGGATCCACGGGCGAATCCGCTGCGCTCGACAGCGACGAACAACTGGCGGTGCTCGATACCGTCGCCAGGACGGCACGGTCGCTGCCGCGCATCATGGGCATCTCGGGCTACCACCTTGGCAAGACGCGGGAGTGGGTGCGCCGACTCGCCGATCGCGAATTGGCCGGACTGCTCGTGCCCGCGCCAAGTTACATCCGGCCGTCGCAGGCGGGACTCATCGATTGGTTCAGCGAGATTGCTGGGGCTGGCGCGGTGCCGCTCCTGATTTACGACATCCCCTACCGCACCGGCAGCACCCTGACGCGCGAGACGCTGCTTGCACTCGCAGACCACCCGCTCATCCGCGCCATCAAGGACTGCGGTGGCGACGCGGGCAAGACACGCGCGCTGATCGCGGACGGCCGGCTCCAAGTGCTGGCTGGCGAAGACGCGCAGATGTTCAGCACGGTGGCCGAGGGCGGCGCCGGCGCCATTGCCGCCAGTGCGCACCTGCAGACCGAACGTTTCGTCAAGGTACTGCGCCTGCTTCGCGAAGGCAGCCTTGCCGATGCCCGTGCGCAATGGCAGCCCTTGCTGCCGCTGATCGAAGCACTTTTCAGCGACGCCAATCCCGGACCGCTCAAGGCCATTCTTGCCAACGAGGGTTTGATGCAGGACGACTTGCGGGCGCCGATGACGCGCGCTTCGGACGAGCTACGCGAGCGCTTGCTGGAAATCCAGGCCGCGCTCAGCCGCCCGTGACGGGTGGAAAGAAGGCGACCTCGCTGCCGTCGCGCAGTTCGGCGCCCTCGCCGCTCATCACCTGATCGAGCGCCATGCGTACCGCGCGGCCGCGCGCAAGCACGCTGGCGTGCGGTTCGCCACGCGCGATCAATTCATCACGCAGCGCGCCGAGGTCGGATGCGGTGGTTTCCACCGCTTCGCTGCCCGTTCCGAGCGCTTCGCGGACGGAGGCGAAATAGCGGACGTTGATCTTCATGCTCAGGCCAGCAGCAACGCGAACGGAATGAACTGCACGGTATCGCCGGCCTTGAACGGCTGGCCGGCAGGCGTATCGATCACGCCGTCGCCCCAGACCGTGGATGTCAACACACCCGAGCTCTGGTTGGCGAATACATCGAGCCCGCCCGCCGCATTGCGACGTGCGCGCAGAAACTCGCGACGGCGATCGGCGCGCGGCCAGTCGAAATCGGCGCGCATGGGGATCGCCTGCGGCGCCACGCGCGCTGCACCTTGCAAGGTGAGCAGAAATGGCCGCACGAGCAGCAGGAAGGTCAGGAAGCTCGACACCGGATTCCCAGGCAGGCCAGTGAGATGCGCGTTGCCGATCCGGCCGTAAGCGAAGGGCTTGCCCGGCTTCATCGACAGCGACCACAGGTCGAGCTGCCCCAGGTGCTCGACGGCAGCCTTGATGTGGTCTTCCTCGCCCACCGAAACACCGCCCGTGGTGATGATGAGGTCGTTGCTCAGGGACGCAGCGCGCAGCGCCTCGATGGTCGCGTCGCGCCGGTCCGGCACGATGCCGAGGTCGCTGACCTCGCATCCGAGCCGCTGAAGCAGCGCGCGCATGAAGAAGCGGTTCGAGTTGTAGATCGAGCCCGGCTTCATCGCCTCCGGCGACACCTCGCCCGGCATCACGAGTTCGTCGCCAGTCGACAGCAGTGCAACGCGGGGGCGCTTCGAAACCTCGAGCTGGGCCAGCCCGACGCTTGCAGCCAGGCCCAGCCCGGCAGGCGTGAGACGCTCGCCCTTCGACAGCACGATGTCGCCGGCGGCAACGTCTTCGCCGGCGCGGCGAATCCACTGACCCACGGCCGGCGCGATATCGATGCGTACGCTACCCAGGCCGCCCTCTTCGGGCAGTGCGCTCGTGTCTTCCTGCATCACGACCGCGTCGGCACCTTCGGGAATCTGCGCGCCGGTGAAGATGCGGGCTGCCGTGCCGGCCGTGAGCGGCGTGCCCACGGTGCCAGCCGGGATGCGCTGTGCCACGCGGAGCACGGCACCGGGCGCGGCACAGTCGGCCATCCGCACCGCGTAGCCGTCCATCGAGCTGTTGTCGCGTGGCGGCACCGTCAGCGCCGACACCACGTCCTGGGCGAGCACACGACCATCGGCCTCGAAGGTCGACACGCTTTCGATCCCGACCTTCGGCGTCGCGGCGGCGAGTAATCGAGACAGTGCCTCGTCGAGGGCCATCAGCGGAGGACGCGGGGAAGTGCTAGCCATGGTGCTTCACCTTGTAGTCGAAACGTTCGGCATTCAGCAGCAGCCAGGCGACGATGCCATCGACGTCATCGAGGTCAAAGATCGGCAGGTCGGTTGGCAACGGCAGACTGTGCGGATCGTCTGTTGCGATGGCATCGATGAATTTGTCGTCGACATAGCGCGCAGGCCGGGCCGCCTCGCCCTCCCCGGCGGCGCGCCAGATCTCGATCTTGCGCAGATCGCTGTGCTTGAAGCCCTCCACCAGCACCCAGTCGACGCCGGTATCGAGTTCGGCAACGAGTTGGTGCACATCGAGGTGCGTCGGCTGCTCGAATTCGCGAATCAGCGCCAGCCGCTTGTCCGACGCGACCACCACCTCGAATGCACCTGCCTCGCGGTGGCGGTGGGTGTCCTTGCCGGGATGGTCGATGTCGAACTTGTGGTGCGCGTGCTTCACCACCGAAACGCGCAGCCCGTGCAACTTGAGCGCGGGAATCAGCCGCTCGACCAGCGTCGTCTTTCCCGCCCCCGAGTAACCGGCGAAGCCGATGACTTTCATGCGTCGCCTACCGCATCAGTCGCAGTGCTGCGCAATGTAAGCCTTGACCGCTTCGGCATCAGCCGGCAGCTTGACAACGCGCTTGGGGAGCGCTTCGATGCCCTCGAAGCGTGCGGGACGCTCCGGCTCGTGCCCCAACGCTTCGACGATCGTTTCGGCGAATTTGATAGGCAGCGCGGTTTCCAGAACGATCATGGGCACGCCCGGCACCAAGTGCTCGCGCGCGACCTTCAGGCCGTCGGCGGTGTGCGTGTCGATCAGCGTCGCGAAGCGCTTGTCGGTATCGCGGATGGTGGAGAGCCGGTCGGCATGCGTGCTCCGGCTGCTCGCGAAGCCGAAACGCGTCGCGGCCTGGGCGAAGACCGGATCCTTGCTCAGATCGAAGCGGCCTTCGCGGCCGAGTTCGTCCTCGAACAGCCCGCGCGCTTTCGCTGCGTCGCGGCCGACCAGGTCGAACACGAAGCGCTCGAAATTGCTTGCCTTGGAAATGTCCATCGACGGGCTCGACGTCTCGTGTGTGTCGGCGGCCGAGCGCACCCGGTAGACGCCGGTGCGGAAGAACTCGTCGAGCACGTCGTTCTCGTTGGTGGCGACCACGAGCGTGCGAATCGGCAGGCCCATCGTGCGCGCGACGTGGCCGGCGCAGACGTTGCCGAAATTTCCGGACGGCACGGTGAAGCTCACCTGCTTGTCGTTGCCGCCCGTCGCCTGGAAGTACCCCGCGAAGTAATAGACGACCTGCGCCAGCAAGCGCGCCCAGTTGATCGAGTTGACCGTGCCGATCTTGTACTTGCGCTTGAAGGCCAGGTCGTTCGACACCGCCTTGACGATGTCCTGGCAGTCGTCGAACACACCGGCGATCGCGATGTTGTGGATGTTCGCGTCCTGCAGGCTGAACATCTGCGCCTGCTGGAACGGGCTCATGCGCCCGTCCGGCGAGGTCATGAAGACTCGCACGCCCTTCTTGCCGCGCATCGCGTACTCGGCGGCGCTGCCGGTGTCACCGCTGGTCGCGCCGAGGATGTTGAGCTCTTCGCCACGGCGGGCCAGTTCGTACTCGAACAGGTTGCCGAGCAGCTGCATCGCCATGTCCTTGAACGCGAGCGTGGGGCCGTTGGACAGGGCCTCGAGGTAGACGCCATCCTCCAGCTCGCGCAGCGGAACGATTTCGACCGTGCCGAACACTTCGGCGGTGTACGTCTTCGCGCAGATCGCCTTCAGGTCGGCAGGCGGGATGTCGTCGATGTAGAGCGAGAGGATTTCGAACGCCAGCTCGGCGTAGGAAAGCCCACGCCACTTCGCCAGCGTGGCGGCATCGACTTGGGGGTATCGCTCGGGCAGGTACAGGCCGCCGTCGGGCGCCAGACCTTCCAACAGGATCTCGCAGAAACGTCGGCGGTCCGGGTGACCGCGCGTGGAGAGATAACGCATCAGGACAGCTCTTCCTTGCGAATGCGCACGATCGGCGCCAGCACCGTGGGCAGCGCCTGCAGTTGGGCGAGCGCGTCGTCCAGGGTCCCTTCGCGCGTGTCGTGCGTGAGGATGATCAAGTCGGTCTGCGTCGAGCCTTCGCCGCCCACTTCGTCGGCTTCCCGCTGCAGCACGGCATCGATGCTGATGCCGGCGCTGGCGAGCAGGCCCGTCACCTTGGCGAGCACGCCGGCCTCGTCCGCCACTCGCAGGCGCAGGTAGTAGCTGGTCACCACCTCGGCCATCGGCAGGACCTTCAGGTCGCTCATTGCGTCGGGATGGAAGGCCAAGTGCGGAACGCGGTGCGCCGCATCGGCCGTGTGCAGGCGCGCGATGTCGACCAGGTCGGCAATCACCGCGCTGGCGGTCGGCTCGCTGCCGGCGCCCTTTCCGTAGTAGAGCGTGGTGCCGACGGCATCGCCGTTGACCACCACCGCGTTCATCGCCCCTTCGACGTTCGCGAGCAGCCGCTTGGAAGGCACCAGCGCGGGATGCACGCGCAGCTCGATGCCCTGCGCCTTGCGCTTGGTCACACCCAGCAGCTTGATGCGGTAGCCGAGCTGCTCGGCGTACTTGATGTCCTGCGCGGCGAGCTTGGTAATGCCCTCGATGTGCGCCTTGTCGAACTGCACCGGGATGCCGAAGGCGATCGCGCTCATCAGAGTGACCTTGTGCGCGGCATCGACACCTTCGATGTCGAACGTCGGATCGGCTTCGGCGTAGCCCAGGCGTTGCGCCTCCTTCAGCACCGTGGCGAAGTCGAGGCCCTTGTCCCGCATCTCCGACAGGATGAAGTTGGTGGTGCCGTTGATGATGCCGGCGATCCACTGGATGCTGTTGGCCGTGAGGCCTTCACGCAGCGCCTTGATGATCGGGATGCCGCCTGCGACCGCGGCTTCGAAGGCCACCATGACGCCCTGGGCGTGCGCCGCCGCGAAGATTTCGGTGCCGTGCACGGCGAGCAGCGCCTTGTTGGCGGTGACCACGTGCTTGCCGGCGGCAATCGCCTCGAGCACCAGCTGCTTGGCGATGCCATAGCCACCGATCAGCTCGACCACGATGTCGATCTCGGGATTGGCGATGACGGCGCGTGCGTCGTTGACGACCTGCACGCTATCGCCGACCACCTCCCTGGCGCGCGCCGTATCGAGATCGGCGACCATCGTGATCTCGATGCCGCGGCCCGCGCGGCGCTTGATTTCTTCCTGGTTGCGCCGGAGCACCTTGAAGGTGCCGCTACCGACCGTGCCGATGCCGAGCAGGCCAACTTGGATGGGATTCATTCGATTCGTCTTCTAAAGCAATGGGATCTGAACGCGCGGCGGCTTCAGGCGACCCGGTTTCGGTAGCGTTCGAGGAAGCTGGCGATGCGTGCAACCGCCTCGCGCAGGTCTTCTTCGTGGGGAAGGAACACGATGCGGAAGTGGTCCGGCGTCGACCAGTTGAAGCCGGTGCCCTGCACCAGCATCACCTTGGTCTCCTTGAGCAATTCGAGGAAGAACTGCCGGTCGTCATCGATCGGATAGACCTTGGGGTCGAGCTTCGGGAACATGTAGAGCGCCGCACTGGGCTTGACGCAACTGACGCCCGGAATCGCGGTGATGAGTTCGTAGGCCAGGTCGCGCTGCCTGCGCAGTCGACCGCCCGGACCCACCAGGTCATTGATGCTCTGGTAGCCGCCCAGCGCGGTCTGGATCGCCCACTGGCCCGGCACGTTGGCGCACAAGCGCATGTTCGAGAGCATGTTCAAGCCCTCGATGTAGTCGCGCGCCATCTTCTTGTCGCCGGACACGACGAGCCATCCGGCGCGATAGCCACAAGAGCGGTAGCTCTTCGACAAGGAATTGAAGGTGAGCGTGAGCACGTCCTTCGAGAGGCTGGCGATGGCGGTGTGCTTGACGCCGTCGTAGAGCACCTTGTCGTAGACCTCGTCGGCGAAGATCACCAGGCCGTGCTCGCGCGCGATAGCGACGATGCCCTTGAGCAGGTCGTCCGAATACAGCGCGCCGGTCGGGTTGTTGGGGTTGATGACGACGATGCCCTTGGTACGGGGCGAAAGCTTGGCGCGGATGTCGTCGAGGTTCGGCATCCAGCCGTTGTCCTCGTCGCACAGGTAGTGCACCGGTTTGCCGCCCGACAGGCTCGCCACTGCCGTCCACAGCGGATAGTCAGGCGCCGGCAGCAGCAGTTCGTCACCATCATTGAGCAGCGCGTTGGTGGCCATCGCGATCAGTTCGCTGGCGCCATTGCCGAGGTAGATATCGTCCAGCGTGACGCCCGCGACACCTTGTTTCTGGGTTTCGTGCATCACGGCCTTGCGCGCCGCGAAAATCCCCTTGCTGTCCGAATAGCCCGCCGACGCCGGCAGATTGCGGATCATGTCCTGCTGGACCTCTTCGGGTGCATCGAAGCCGAACAGGGCGAGATTGCCGATGTTGAGCTTGATGATCTTCTGGCCCTCTTCCTCCATCTGCTTCGCGGCGTCCATGATCGGGCCGCGGATGTCGTAGAGCACGTTGGCCAGCTTGGCCGATTTCTTGAGCGGTTTCAAAGTCCCTCCAAGGGGGTCTGCGCAGGGGAAAACCTATAATTTGACCACAGTTCCCACCCCCTCCAGATGAAGCTCCAGCCCGACAAATCCGACGTCCAGACACTCACGGCACATGGCCCGGGCTGGGTCGCCATCAACAATGAACGGGTCGAAACCAGTGTGGTGGTCGGCTCGCGCGGCGAGCGCGTCGAGTGGAATTGCTCCCGCTTCGACGAAATCGGCGCGGAGCATTTCGCCCAACTCGCCTCGCTGGGCGCGGAACTGATCATCTTTGGCAGCGGCGCACGCATCCGTTTCCCGCAACCGGCCTGGCTTCAGCCCCTGATGGCGCAGCGTACCGGTGTCGAGACGATGGACACGCCTGCGGCCTGCCGCACCTACAACATCCTTGCGAGCGAAGGCCGTCACGTGGTCGCCGCTCTGCTCGTCGAGAGCCCGGACGCTGGGCAGTAGCAGGCATTTCGGGGTAAAATCGCGGGTTGCGAACCGGCGGCCCGCCCTCAGTTAGCAACGACCAATCCTTCATGAACCCGACCGGATCGGGCATGGAATCAAACGGAGAAAACAAGTTTCATGGCGATCGTTGTCAACAAACCCATTCCCGAATTCGACGCCAATGCCACCGGCGGTCTCAAGGTCTCGAACACCTCGCATCTCGGCCACGTGCTGGTCATGTACTTCTACCCCAAGGACAACACGCCAGGTTGCACGACGGAAGCGATGCAGTTTCGAGACCGCTACAAGGACTTCGAAAAGGCAGGCGCCACCGTATTCGGTGTTTCTCGCGACAACATGAAGTCGCACGATGAATTCAAGGCCAAGCTCGAACTCCCCTTCGAACTGATCGCCGACACCGAAGAAAAGATGTGCCACATGTTCGGCGTGGTCAAGAACAAGATCATGTACGGCAAGAAGGTCAAGGGCATCGAGCGCAGCACGTTCCTGATCGGCGCCGATGGCGTCCTGAAGGCCGAATGGCGCGGCCTCAAGGTGCCCGGCCACGTGGACGACGTGCTGAAGGCTGTCAAGGCACTCAAAAAAGCTGCTTGAACTGTGAAGTGTGTGAGGTTTTGCGCAATCTCGTTGGTGACGCGCAACGAACACCGGATGCGACACACCTGATGTGCATAATGGCCCAATGCCGTTGAGCTCCACGACCGCATCCACCGAACAAAGCCGCCCTGGTCTTCAGGCGGCTTTTTCGCTTTCTGGCCCCTTCTTTTTTGCGAGCGAACCGATCCATGCCCCTGCCTCCCGCCCCCACGAAACGCGCCGCATTGCTTTCGCCGGACGCGCACGACGCGCCCGCCCGTTCTTCGCACGGAAGAAGCGGCCGACGCTCGTCTGATCGCAGTACCGAAGACGCCGGGTCGAACGGGACCCGACCGCTCGAATTGTTCGACCGCCATGCCGCGGAAGCCGGCGGCGCTGTCGAGGCGCCGGTCGCGCCCAGGGCAAAAGCACCCGCGCCAGCGGTGCCCGAAGCGCCGCCCAGCCGCCGCGGCGAGACTCGTGTGAGCGCGCCGGTGGCTGCCCCGCAAAACCCGCCGCGCGCCAAACGCGGCAAATCCAACGGTCCGGCCAAGCTTTTCGTCCTCGACACGAATGTGCTGCTGCATGACCCGATGTGCCTGTTCCGTTTCGAGGAACACGACATCTTCCTGCCGATGATCGTGCTGGAAGAACTCGATGGCCACAAAAAGGGCACGACGGAAGTCGCGCGAAACGGCCGCCAGACCAGCCGCACGCTCGATGCGCTCGCCGCGGCGCAAGGCGCGGACATCGGCAAAGGCCTGAAGCTCGACACCACCGGTCACCGCGAAGCCGGCGGCAAGCTGTTCTTCCAGACCGCGCCACTCGACTACACGCTGCCGACCAGCCTGCCGCAAGGCAAGGCCGATAACCAGATCCTGGGCGTGGTGCAGGCCCTGCGCGACCTCTACGCCAAGGACGCGCCCGACCGCCCGAAGCAGGAAGTGGTGCTGGTGTCCAAAGACATCAACATGCGCGTCAAGGCGCGCGCGCTGGGCCTGGCCGCCGACGACTACCAGAACGACAAAACGCTCGAGGACGGCGACCTCCTCTACTCCGGATCGCTCGCCCTGCCAGCTGATTTCTGGACGCGCCAAAGCAAGACGGTCGAGAGCTGGCAGAGCGGCAGCAGCACCTTCTACCGGATCAGCGGTCCGATCGTGCCGAACCTCTATATCAATCAGTTCGTCTATTTCGAGGCGCCCGGCGAGCCGAGCATGTATGCGCGCGTGACCGAAATCCGCGACAAGACGGCAGTACTCAAGACGCTGAAGGACTACGGTTCGCTCAAAAACGCTGTCTGGGGCGTGAGTACGCGCAACCGCGAACAAAACTTCGCGATGAACCTGCTGATGGACCCCGATGTCGACTTCGTGACGCTCACCGGCACCGCCGGGACCGGCAAGACGCTGATGGCGCTGGCCTCGGGCCTGACACAGGTACTCGACGACCGTCGCTACACCGAGATCATCATGACCCGTGCCACCGTGAGCGTCGGCGAGGACATCGGCTTCCTGCCCGGCACGGAAGAGGAAAAGATGGGCCCCTGGATGGGCGCGCTCGACGACAACCTCGAATTCCTCGCCAAAGGCGACAGCGGCGGCGCAGGCGAATGGGGACGGGCGGCGACCAACGAGTTGATCCGCAGCAAGATCAAGATCAAGAGCATGAACTTCATGCGCGGGCGCACCTTCCTCAACAAGTACGTGATCATCGACGAAGCGCAGAACCTGACGCCCAAGCAGATGAAGACGTTGGTCACGCGCGCGGGTCCGGGCACCAAGATCATCTGCATGGGCAACCTGGCGCAGATCGATACGCCTTACCTCACCGAGGGCTCGTCCGGCCTGACCTTCGCGGTCGACAAGTTCAAGGGCTGGCCGCACAGCGGCCATATCACCCTTGCACGCGGCGAGCGCTCGCGCCTAGCCGATTTCGCCAGCGAAGTCCTTTAGTCCCCTTCGTTTAGCCGGCCGAGGACGACCCTGGCGAAGCCAGGCCCGTTGGTGAAACGCCGCGGTACCGGCTTTGCCGGGCCGCTGGTGTTGCCCCCGGCAGGGGGTGGGCAGCTACACGAAGTGAGCCAACCTGGGGGCGAGCCACATCGCTGCTGACAGGACGCTGTCAGTAGGGCTCGCGCAGCATGGCGGGCATGAACCGCAGAAATTGGATCGCAGTCGCCAGTGCCGAGCACGCCCGCCGTGGGCGTGACAACCCGGAAGGCGGCTTCATGCAGGTCGGGCACGGCAAGCTCGCGCCGTTGAAGCGGATTGCCGCAGGCGACCGCATCGCCTACTACTCGCCCGCCACCGCGTTGGGCGGCACCGACAAACTTCAAAGCTTCGTTTCGATTGGCCTTGTGCACGGCGACGAGCCCTACGAAGCGGACATGGGCAACGGCTTCGTTCCGTGGCGCCGCGACGTGCGCTATGCGGTCGCGAGCGAGGCGCAGATCCTTCCCCTGATCGACCGGTTCGACTTCGTCGAAGACCCGAGGCGCTGGGGCTACACGTTCCGATTCGGATTATTTGAAGTCAACGAGCACGACATGCGCCTGATCGCCGGCGCGATGAAGGCCAGTCCCCGGGCGCTCGCCCTCTGATTTCACATGGAGCGACACATGCAGACTCAATCACAACCCCAACTTCGACGCGTCGACGCCTTCAACGTCGCTGGCGTCTCCGGGCGAACCACTCATCGCAACGACAGCGACCCCGGCGCTGCGCAGATCGGTGCACTGTGGGATCGCTTTTTCGACGAGCGCGTGTACGAAAAGACGCCGCACCGGATGAACGACATGCGGCTCTTCGGCGTTTATTCCGCCTGCGCGGCAGACACGCACGGAGTGTTCGACATCACAACCGGCGTCGCGGTGTCGGATGGGCCGTCGGCGGTCCGGATCGAGGGGGGCGACTACCTGGTCTTTACTGGGCAAGGCGAAATGCCGGAGATGGTGCTCGCCGTGTGGAGGGCGATCTGGCAGTATTTCGAGGAGCACCCCGAAATCAAGCGCCGCTACCGGAGCGACTTCGAGGCCTACAGCGGCCCGGAACAGGTCGCCATCCACATCGGAGTCGAATTGGATTGACATGGGTTCGGCCATCGCGAGGAACGGCAAAAGCTGGCGAGAGAGGCTCGCCGGCTATCCCACGCTGCCCGACATCAAGCCGATTCCGGAGCGCATGCAGCAGCGCCACGGACACGGGACGATCGTGACGCCCTCCCCTCGCGAGGTCGACCAAGCGATGAAGCGCGTGCCGGAAGGTCGCCTGGTCACGGTCTTCGGCATCGGACAGCAACTGGCCCTTCAGCACGGCACCACGATCGGCTGCACGGTGACAACGGCCATCTTCGCGAGCATGGCGGCCCAGGCCGCCGAAGAAGACCGGCAGGCCGGCGTTGCAGATATCACGCCCTACTGGCGCACCTTGAAAGCCAACGGCGAGCTGAATCTCAAGTATCCGGGCGGCCTCGATGAACTCATGCAACGGCTCGAATCCGAAGGTCACACCGTGGTCCAGCGCGGACGGCGATATTTCGTCGAGGACTTCGAGAAGAAGCTCATGCGCTAATCTCCCTTTATGCGTCGCGCAGACCGCCTCTTCCAGATCGTCCAGCTCATTCGCGGGAGACGACTCACGACCGCCACCTTCCTGGCGCAACGCCTCGAGGTGTCGGATCGAACGGTGTACCGCGACGTGGCCGACCTTCAGCGCCAGGGAGTGCCCATCGAGGGCGAAGCCGGCGTCGGCTATCGCATCGGCGCAGGCTTCGACGTACCGCCGCTGATGTTCACGCAGGATGAAGCGGCGGCACTGGTGGCGTCGGCGCGGATGGCGCAAAGCTGGGTCGATCCCGCGATGGCGCGGGACATCGAGACTGCGCTATGCAAGATCCTGTCGGTTTTGTCTCCGGCAGCGCGGATCTCGGCCGAAAGCCTTGCGCTCTACGCGCCGGCCTACGCGCTCGACGACGGGACGCGCGCCCGCCTGCAGACCTTGCGTGAAGCCGTGCAATCACGCCAGAAGCTGCGCATGGACTACCGCGACGTCAATGGCGCCCCGAGCCAGCGCATCGTCCGGCCGCTCGGCTGTTTCTATTGGGGAAAGGTCTGGACCTTTTCCGCCTGGTGCGAGCTCCGCCAGGACTTTCGCGGGTTCAGGATCGATCGCATCGACCATATCGAAGTTCTGCCCGAGCGCTTTCGCGATGAACCCGGCAAGACGCTGGCCGAGTTGCTTCGACGCCTGCAGGAAGAATCGCGGCAATACGATTCACCGCAGAAGTCATAGGTCAGAAATCGGCGCCGCCACCGGCGAGGTTCTCGAACTTGGTGAGCGGCTTGAGGAACGCCAGCTTGACCGTCCCCGTCGGCCCATTGCGATGCTTGCTGATGATCACTTCGGCCACGCCCGGCTCCTTGCTGTTCTTGTCGTAGTAGTCGTCGCGGTAGATGAACATGATGATGTCGGCATCCTGTTCGATGGCGCCAGATTCGCGCAGGTCGCTCATCATGGGGCGCTTGTCGGTGCGGCTTTCCACGCCACGGCTGAGCTGCGACAACGCGATCACCGGGCACTTGAGTTCCTTGGCGAGCATCTTCAGTCCGCGAGAGATTTCGCCCACGGCCGTCGCGCGGTTCTCATCGTTCATGCTGGTCGACACGCTCATGAGCTGAAGGTAGTCGACCACGATCAGCCCGAGCTTCCCGTACTGCCGCGCCAGGCGTCGGGCGTTCGCACGCAACTCGCTGGTGGTCAGACCTGGCGTCTCGTCGATATGCAGCGATACATTGCGAAGCTTCTCGATCGCTTCGGTGAGACGCGGCCATTCCTCGTCGGTGAGCTTGCCGGTCCGCAGATGTCCCTGGTCGATGCGGCCGATCGAGCCGACGATACGCACCGCGAGTTGCGACGCACCCATTTCCATCGAGAACACCGCCACCGGCAAACCCTCGTTGAGCGCGACGTGCTCGGCGATGTTGATCGCCAGCGAGGTCTTTCCCATGGACGGGCGCGCCGCCAGCACGATCATGTCGCCCGGCTGCAGACCCGAAGTCATCTTGTCGAATTCGTAGAAGCCCGTACGAACGCCGGTAATGTCGTTGGGGTTCTCCGACATCTCCTGCACCCGATCCAGCAGTTCGACCACCAGCGTATCCATGCCCTGGAAGCCCTGCTTCATGCGGGTGCCTTCTTCGCCGATGTTGAAGATCTTCTGTTCGGCCTCGTCGAGGATCTTGTCAACCGCCTTGCCCTGCGTATTGAACGCATTGGTCGCGATCTCGTCGCTCGCGCTGACCAGCTTGCGCAGGATCGAGCGCTCGCGCACGATCTCCGCGTAGCGCCGGATGTTGCTTGCGCTCGGCACGTACTGCGCGAGCGAGTTGAGGTATGCGAGGCCGCCGATCTCTTCTGCCTTCCCGAGGTTTTGCAGTTGCTCGTACACCGTGATCACGTCCGCCGGCTTGCTGGCGTTGATCAGCGTACCTATGGACGCGTAGATCAGCTTGTGTTCATGGCGATAGAAATCGCTGTCCACCAACACATCGGCCATCCGGTCCCAGGCACCGTTGTCGAGCAGGAGGCCGCCGAGCACGCTCGATTCGGCCTCGATCGAATGCGGGGGGATGCGCAGCTGCGCAATCTGGCGATCGGACGACGGATCGTTATCGGCGTAGGAAAAGACGGCGGACATGAAGCTCCTTGCAACCTTGCATGCTAAGCCGCGCGACGCGCTGCGTCACGTGGACAAGGCTGTGAATAAACGGTGATCTTCCGGTGCACCACGCGGGACAACCCAGGTGGCCAGAAAAACAAAAGCCGCCCGAAGGCGGCTTTTTCGACGCGCACGAGGCGCGCTCGGTGATCAGGCGCTTTCGCCGTACACCGTGACGGTGATATCGACCACCACGTCGGTGTGCAGTGCGACGCTGACGGTGCTGTCGCCGACGACCTTGATCGGGCCGTTGGGCATACGCACCTGCGACTTCGCAACCTTGTAGCCTTGCTTGTTCAGCTCTTCGGCGATGTCGTGGTTGGTGACCGAACCGAACAGACGGCCGTCAACGCCGGCCTTCTGCGTCAGCTTGACGGTCGTGCCGCCGAGCTTTTCGCCCTGGGCTTGCGATTCGGCCAGCTTGGCGGCCGCGGCCTTTTCGAGTTCGACGCGCTTGGCTTCGAATTCGGCCTTGTTGGCTTCGGTGGCGCGGCGTGCGCGACCCGACGGAATCAGGAAATTGCGTGCGTAGCCGTCTTTGACCTTGACGATCTCGCCGAGCACGCCGAGGTTGACGACTTTGTCCAGAAGAATGACTTGCATGGTGTCTTGCTCCTTAGACGCGGTGTTGGTCGCTGTACGGCACCATTGCGAGGAAGCGTGCGCGCTTGATCGCGGTGTTGAGCTGGCGCTGGTAGATCGCGCGCGTGCCGGTCAGGCGTGCGGGGATGATCTTGCCGTTTTCGCTGATGAAATCGCGCAGGGTGTCGATGTCCTTGTAGTCGATTTCTTCGACGCCAGCGACGGTGAAGCGGCAGAAGCGCTTGCGCTTGAACAGCAGCGACTGGGTATTGCGCTTCGGGCGCTTGTCTTTGTTGAATTTCTTGAACGTGGCCATTGAGGGACCTCTTGTCGAAAATTAATCTTGCTGAAAATCCTGGATGTGCAGAACCGGATGCTTGCCGTTGCCCGGGGTGGCGAGAAATCCCTGGAATCGCCAGAGACTTCCCAACGCCTGCCTTGCGAGTCGCTCGGCCACTGCGCCGAACGCCACGGCCTTGAGGGCCGCCTTGATCTGCCTGGGTTGCCCCGCCTCGGAGACTGTCGACTCGTGTTCGAGTCTGAGGTCGACGGCGGGCAATCCGGCAGGAGTGAAACGCAGGGCTCCGAGTTCGGCGACGCAGGCAGTCAGCACCAGCTGATTGACTGCGGCAGCACTCACACCATCAGTTGTTGTTGGCGGCGTATTCGGCCTGCTGGGCCTTGCGGGCCTCTTCGCGTTCGACCGTCTTCATCATCGACGAAGGACCGGTATCGGCCTTCTTCTTGACCACGGTGAGGTGGCGCAGAACAGCGTCGTTGAACTTGAATGCGTGCTCGAGCTCGGCCATCACGGCTTGTTCAGCCTCGATGTTGACGCACAGGTAATGCGCCTTGTTGAGCTTGTTGATCTGGTAGGCCAGCTGGCGGCGGCCCCAGTCTTCGACGCGGTGGACCTTGCCGCCGCCGGCGGTGATCAGGCCCTTGTAGCGCTCCAGCATGGCCGGAACTTGCTCGCTCTGATCCGGGTGGATCAGCAAAATGATTTCGTAGTGACGCATGGCACTCCTTGTGGATCTTCCGTAGAAGGGATAAAGCCACCCGCAGCGTCGGTCGCGGTGTGGCAAGGCAAAGCCGGAAATTATAGCAGTCAAACGCTGCCGGCAGGCCCGTGACCGATCACCCGACCAGCGCGAGTTCCAGTGCGGCCACCTTCTCCGGGCCTACGGCGGCCCGAATCTTCGGCAGGAGCTCGACCAGTTCCTCGTATGTCGAGGTTCCTTCGACCGACAGATTGAGTCTGAACCCCCGCAACCCGAGGCTTCCCGTGAGTTGCGTAGCGATCGGATAGGCGTCCTTGTAGCGCTGCTGGCTCGAGCGCTCCGAGGGCAACGATGAGGCAACGGGCAGCATCTCGGTCGGAGGCGCCGACGGCACGCGCGCCGGGACGTCCGGCATGGCTGGCTTACCGTCTGCCCCAGCGTTGGCCGCATCCGAAGATCCGCCCACTTGCCCTAGCAGCCCGAGTTCGACCATCTGGTCGATGTCCTCTCGCGCAATGCCCATGCCGGCTTCGAGCACGTCGTTCAACGAGCGTTTGCCGTCGAAGAGGATGAATGCGGAGCGTTGCCGGGGCGTGAGCCGCACGGATCGGTCCTTGAGCGCTTGGTGCCCGGCTTCTGTCTTGACAAGAATCATGTGTTCCTGGACGCGGAAGTCCGGAGCGCCTTCGAGACCGACATACGGCCCATGTGCGCGCTCTCGGAGGTGCATCCCCCTGTGAGTGGTAAGTTTGACACCAAAGATTCATTTGGTTTCAAGTACACCAAGCTGACATAGGGATTACGACCTCAGCTGTGAACAATGTCGTTGCGCGGCGGTGACAAGCATCCGCCGCCGCCCCTCGCGTCAGCGCTTCGCGAGCTGCTGCCAGGTATCGATCACGCTGTCGGGATTGAGCGAGATCGATTCAATACCCTGCTCGGCCAACCACAGCGCGAAATCCGGATGGTCGCTAGGCCCCTGCCCGCAAATGCCGACGTACTTGCCTTGCGACTTGCATGCCTTGATGACGCGCTCGAGAAGCGCCTTGATAGCCGGATCCCGCTCGTCGAAATCTGCGGCAAGCAGTTCGAGACCCGAGTCCCGGTCCAGGCCCAGGGTAAGTTGGGTCAGGTCGTTGGACCCGATCGAGAAGCCGTCGAAGTACTTCAGGAATTCCTCCGGAAGGATCGCGTTGCTCGGCACCTCGCACATCATGATCAGCTTGAGCTCGTTCTCGCCGCGCTTCAGGCCGTGCTCGCCGAGCAGACTCGTCACGCGCTCTGCCTGGCCCAGGGTGCGCACGAAGGGCACCATGATTTGCACGTTGGTCAGGCCCATCTCGTTGCGCACACGCTTGAGCGCTTCGCACTCCATGGCAAACGCCTCGCCAAAATCCTTGCTGAGGTAGCGCGCCGCGCCGCGGAAGCCGAGCATCGGGTTTTCTTCCTCGGGCTCGTAGCGGCTGCCGCCGATCAACTTGCGGTATTCGTTCGACTTGAAGTCGGACAGGCGCACGATCACCGCCTTGGGCCAGAACGCCGCACCGATCGTCGCGATGCCCTCGGCCACCTTGTCGACGTAGAAGGCCCTCGGAGACGCGTGGCCGCGTGCGACCGACTCCACCGCCTTCTTGAGGTCCGCGTCGACATTGGGGTAGTCGAGGATCGCCTTCGGGTGCACGCCGATGTTGTTGTTGATGATGAACTCGAGGCGCGCCAGACCCACGCCGTGATTCGGCAACTGGGCAAAGTCGAAAGCAAGCTGAGGGTTGCCCACGTTCATCATGATCTTGAGGTCGATCTCGGGCATCTCGCCGCGCGTGACCTCGGTCACTTCGGTCTCGAGCAAGCCGTCGTAGATGAAACCGGTATCGCCTTCCGCGCAGCTGACGGTCACCAGTGTGCCGTCCTTGAGCAGGTCCGTCGCATCACCGCAGCCCACGACCGCCGGGATACCCAACTCGCGCGCGATGATGGCCGCGTGGCAGGTACGCCCGCCACGATTGGTGACGATCGCTGCCGCGCGCTTCATCACCGGTTCCCAGTTCGGGTCGGTCATGTCGGTCACAAGCACGTCGCCGGCCTGCACCTTGTCCATTTCGCTGATGTTGTGGACAAGGCGCACCGGCCCGGTCCCGATCTTCTGCCCGATCGCGCGCCCCTCGGCCAGCACGGCGCCTCTGCCGAGAAGCTTGTAGCGCTGCTCGGCCTTGCCCTGCTGCTGGCTCTTCACGGTTTCGGGCCGCGCCTGAAGGATGTAGAGCTGACCGTCGGTGCCGTCCTTGCCCCATTCGATGTCCATCGGACGGCCGTAGTGCTCCTCGATCACGAGCGCGTATTTGGCGAGTTGCTCGACGTCGACGTCGCTCAGCGAATAGCGGTTGCGGTGTTCGGTCGGAACATCGGTGGTCTTGACGAGCTTGCCGCTGGCCGCCTTTTCCTCGGCGGTCGCGAATTCCATCTGGATCAGCTTGGAGCCGAGGTTGCGGCGGATCACCGCGCGCTTGCCGGCCTTGAGCGTCGGCTTGTGCACGTAGAACTCATCGGGATTCACCGCGCCCTGCACCACCGTTTCCCCGAGGCCATAGCTCGACGTGATGAAAACCACATCCTCGAAACCCGATTCCGTGTCGATGGTGAACATCACGCCGGCAGCCCCGAGGTCGCTGCGCACCATGCGCTGGACGCCCGCCGACAGGGCAACGACGTCGTGCGCGAAGCCCTTGTGGACGCGGTAGCTGATGGCGCGGTCGTTGTAGAGCGAGGCGAACACCTCTTTCATCTTGTGGAGCACGTCGTCGATACCGACCACGTTCAGGAAGGTTTCCTGCTGCCCTGCGAAGGACGCGTCCGGCAAGTCTTCCGCCGTCGCCGAAGAACGTACCGCAAAACTGGCTTGGGGGCTGCCCGCCGAAAGGGTTGCAAAAGCGCCCTGAATTGCTTTTTGGAGATCGTCCGGGAAGGGCTGCGCCTCGACCATCGCGCGAATCTCGGCGCCGGCGGCTGCGAGGGCGCGAACGTCCTCCGTGTCGAGCTTCGCGAGCTTGGCGCTGATCTTGTCGGCCAGACCGTCGTGGGCGAGGAACTGCCGGAACGCGTGGGCCGTGGTGGCGAATCCCGTGGGAACGCGCACGCCCTCGGGCAACTGGGAAATCATCTCGCCGAGGCTGGCGTTCTTGCCGCCGACCGACTCGACGTCGGTCATCCTCAGGTTTTCAAACGGTACGACCAGGGCGGTCGCTTCGAAGAGTGCAGACATGGGAAAGCTCCAGAAGTTGAAACCGACGCTTCATGCAGGCGGCGCAACGCGATCACTTTTCTTGTTCTGGGCGTTGGCGGGAGGTGCATGGAAAGATTGGGGCGGGAATCGCGGATCGCATTCCCGATAATGGGCCGAATTGTAGGCGCGCCCCGGTTCGGCGTGCCGCAGGACAAGGCCGCCACATCATGCACACGCGCACAGTTTTCTTCGTCTCGGACGGAACCGGCATCACTGCCGAAACTTTCGGTAACGCCGTTCTCGCCCAATTCGAGATGAAGCCCCGCCACGTTCGGCTGCCTTTCACCGACACGGTCGACAAGGCCCACCAGGCGGTTCGAAGAATCAATCACACGGCGGAGATCGAGGGGCTTCGCCCCATCGTCTTCACGACTCTGGCCAACATGGAAGTCCTGGAGGTGATCGAAACCGGCTGCAAGGGCATGCTGCTGGACATGTTCGGCACCTTCGTCCGACCGCTGGAAATCGAGCTGGCGATGAAGTCCAACCATCGCATCGGCCGCTTCAGCGATGTCAGCAAGAGCAAGGAATACAACGCTCGGATCCAGGCCATCGACTTCAGCCTGGCGCACGATGACGGCCAGAGCAATCGCGATCTCGACGGCGCGGACGTGATCCTCGTCGGCGTGAGCCGCAGCGGGAAGACGCCGACCTCGCTGTACCTCGCCATGCAGCATGGCCTGAAGGCAGCGAATTACCCGCTGATTCCCGAAGACTTCGACCGCCGCCAGTTGCCGCCGGCCCTGATGCCGCATCGCAAGAAGATCTTCGGGCTCACGATCCAACCGGAGCGCCTGAGCGAGATCCGCAACGAACGGCGGCCGAACTCGCGCTACGCGAGCCTCGAAAACTGCCGCCACGAGGTCAGCGAGGCCGAGGCGATGATGCGCCGCGCTGGCATCCGCTGGCTGTCGACGACAACCAAGTCGATCGAGGAGATCGCGACGACGATCCTGCAGGAGCTGCGGCCCGAACGGCTGACCTACTGAACCGGTTGCGGGCTGCGCGAAGAGATATTGGCTCGTGCCGTCGGATCAAAGGTTGTCAGGCCACTGTCTCTTCCGCCGGCGCCGAGGTGCGGATCAGGTGATCGAAGGCACTGAGCGCCGCCTTCGCACCGTCGCCGGCTGCGATGATGATCTGCTTGAACGGCACCGTGGTCGCGTCGCCGGCCGCGAACACGCCGGGCACTGAAGTCTGTCCCTTCGCGTCGACCACGATCTCGCCATGCTTCGACAACTCGACCGTGCCCTTGAGCCAGTCGGTGTTGGGCACGAGGCCGATCTGGACGAACACGCCTTCGAGCAGCACCGAGTGGCTCTCGCCACTCGCGCGATCCTTGTAGACCAGGCCATTGACCTTCTGCGTGTCGCCGGTGATCTCGGTCGTTTGCGCGTTGGTGATGACCTTGACGTTCGACAGGCTGTGCAGCTTGCGCTGCAGCACTGCGTCGGCGCGCAGTTGCGTGTCGTACTCGATCAGGGTCACATGGCCCACGATGCCGGCCAGGTCAATTGCCGCTTCGACGCCCGAGTTGCCGCCGCCGATCACCGCCACGCGCTTGCCCTTGAACAGGGGACCGTCGCAGTGCGGGCAATAGGCCACGCCCTTGTTCTTGTATTCGTGCTCGCCGGGCACGTTGATGTTGCGCCAGCGTGCGCCAGTGGAGATCACCACCGAGCGACTCTTGAGCGAGGCCCCGCTCTCCAGCTTGACCTCGATGAAATCACTGCCGCGCACCAATGCCGCCGCGCGCTGCAGATTCATGATGTCGACGTCGTAGTTGCGCACATGCTCCTCGAGCGCCAGCGCGAACTTGGGCCCTTCGGTTTCCTTGATCGAGATGAAGTTCTCGATGCCCATGGTGTCCAGCACCTGGCCGCCGAAACGTTCGGATGCCACACCGGTGCGGATTCCCTTGCGTGCCGCGTACACCGCAGCCGCTGCGCCCGCGGGGCCACCGCCAACGATGAGCACGTCGAACGGATCCTTGCCAGCGATCTTCTTGGCCTCGCGCTCGACGCCGCTGGTATCGATCTTGGCGAGGATTTCCTCCAGGCTCATGCGACCCTGACCGAACTCGGTTCCGTTAAGGAACACGGTGGGCACGGCCATGATCTGGCGTTCCTTGACTTCGTCCTGGAACAGCGAGCCATCGATCATGGTCGACTTGATGCGCGGGTTCTGCACTGCCATCAGATTGAGCGCCTGGACGACGTCCGGGCAGTTGTGGCAGGTCAGTGAAATGTAGATCTCGAACTCGAAATCGCCGTCGAGCGAACGGATCTGCTGCAGCACCGCGTCGTCGACCTTGGGCGGATAGCCGCCGACTTGCAGCAACGCCAGCACCAGCGAGGTGAACTCATGCCCCATGGGCACGCCCGCGAAACGCGGACCGTGGTTTTCGCTCGGCCGATTGATTGAGAACGAAGGCTTGCGATGGTTGTCGTCGCGGCTCTCGATGACTTTCACCAGCGTCGACGATTCAGCCACGTCCTTGAGCAGGGCCTGCAGTTCGCCCGACGCCTTGCTGTCGTCGAGCGATGCGACGATCTCGACGGGCTGCGTGATGCGGTCGAGATAGCTCTTGAGTTGTGATTTGGTGCCGGCGTCGAGCATGGTGAACTCTCTTCTTGAATGCGATGGGAACAAAAAAGCCCGGGAGTTGACACGCCCGGGCTGTGGCGCGAACGAGGCGGCTTAGATCTTGCCGACCAGGTCGAACGAAGGCTTCAGCGTTTCAGCGCCTTCGGTCCACTTGGCGGGGCAGACTTCGCCCGGGTGCGCTGCCACATACTGGGCAGCTTTCACGCGGCGCAGCAGTTCGGCAGCGTCGCGGCCGATGCCGTTGTCGTGCACTTCGATGGTCTTGATCTTGCCTTCGGGGTCGATCACGAAGGTGCCGCGGTAAGCGAGACCTGCGTCTTCACCTTCTTCGATGAGAACCTGGAAAGCGCGGGCCAGTTGCTGGCTCGGGTCGCCGATCAGCGGGTACTTCACCTTGCCGATGGTGTCGGAGGTGTCGTGCCATGCCTTGTGCGTGAAGTGGGTGTCGGTCGACACGCCATACACCTCGACGCCCAGCTTCTGGAACTCTGCGTAGTGGTCGGCCAGGTCGCCGAGTTCAGTCGGGCACACGAAGGTGAAGTCGGCCGGGTAGAACACGACGACGGACCATTTGCCCTTGAAGTTCTCGTTGCTGACAGGCACGAACTTGCCGTTGTGATATGCGGTGGCCTTGAACGGGATGACTTCTGTATTGATCAGGGACATGTAGGGTTCCTTGGTAGCTGATGAAAAAACGAGTGCTTAGTATAACTACTGATTTGTCAATTTTAATAGGCATGAACTATTAAAGGCATTGCACTCCCCTATGAATGCGAACGCCTATCACCCTCACACGCATGCAGAGCGCGAAAGCATGGGTTTACTTGCAACGCCGCACGAGTGGCTCTCACAATCGACCATTTAAGAACAAGGAAAAACCATGAAGGGCGACCCACAAGTCATCGATCATCTGCAGGCGCAGCTCAAGAACGAGCTCACTGCGATCAACCAATACTTCCTCCACTACCGGATGCTCAAGCACTGGGGTCTGGACAAGCTCGCGAAGAAGGAATACGACGAGTCGATCGGCGAGATGAAGCATGCCGACAAGCTCATGGACCGCATCTTCATGCTGGACGGCCTGCCCAACCTGCAGGATCTGGCCAAGCTCAACGTCGGAGAGGACGTGCCGGAAATTCTCGAGTGCGACCTCAAGGCTGAAACCGGCGCGCAAGCGACCATCAAGGCCGGCATCGCTCATTGCGAATCGGTACGCGACTATGTCTCGCGCGACCTGCTCCAGGAAATCCTCGATGACACCGAGGAGCACATCGACTTTCTCGAGACGCAAATCGATCTGGTCGGCAAGGTCGGCTTGCAGAACTACCTGCAGTCGCAGATGGGCGAGATCGAATAGGCGCGCGACACGCACCATCCAAGCGGGGCCCAGCCCCGCTTTTTTTCGCCTTTACGAAACTTCACCGCTATCAATTTCGGAGCATTCGACTTAGCGACGACGAGGCGCCCAGGTACCTCGGCCTCCCTGGCGACTCTTGATCCACGATCTCGCAAATAACATTCATTCTCATCTGTAAGGCTAGAATCGTCGCCTTCGATGACCGCAGCTCCCACCGACAACCGCCGACGCGCCTATTGGCTCAAGACCCTGCACGAATGGCACTGGGTGAGTTCGGCGCTCTGCCTGATCGGCCTGCTGCTATTTGGCATCACCGGCTTCACGCTCAACCATGCGGCCAGCATCGAAGCCAAGCCCAAGGTGACGAGCCGGACCGCCACGGCCGACGATGTCCTGCGCGCAGCGCTGCTGAAGCAACTGCCCGAGGCAAAGGCCAACAAGGGCAAGGCCGAACTGCCCGCCGACCTGCAGCAGTGGATCCACAAGCAGTGGTCGATCGACACAGCGGGCCGCGAGGCCGAATGGTCGGACGACGAGATCTACCTTTCCCTGCCCCGCCCCGGCGGCGATGCCTGGCTGCGGCTCAGCCTGGCCGACGGCGAGGCCGAGTACGAACGCACCGACCGCGGCTGGCTGTCCTACTTCAATGACCTGCACAAGGGCCGCAACAGCGGCGCCGCATGGAGTTGGTTCATCGACATCTTTGCCGCCGCCACGCTGGTGTTCTCGATCACCGGGCTTTTCATTCTCAAGATGCACGCCGGCAACCGGCCTTTCACCTGGCCGATGGTCGGGATGGGCCTCGTGATACCGGTGCTGCTCGCGCTGCTGTTCATCCACTGATCCAGGAAAGAAGGTTTTCGTGCAAGTTCGTTACTCCCTCGCGCTCGCCGCACTATTCGGCGCGCCGGCCTTCGCTGCGGGGCTCACGGTCAACATCGAAGTGCCGCGGCTCAATGTGTCCGAGTACCACCGTCCCTACGTGGCCGCCTGGATCGAGCGGCCCGACCAGTCGGTGGCCAGCACGCTCGCGGTCTGGTACGACGTCAAGAACAAGGGCGGCAATGCCGAGGGCGAAGGCACCAAGTGGCTCAAGGACATGCGCCAGTGGTGGCGACGCACCGGCCGCGACCTGGAAATGCCGATCGATGGCGTGAGCAGCGCCACCCGCCCCGCCGGCAAGCACCAGATCGCGTTCTCCGAGGGTTCGGTGATGCTGCCGAAGCTGGCCCCCGGGGCCTACAAGCTGTATGTCGAGGCCGCGCGCGAGGTCGGCGGCCGCGAGATCGTGAGCATTCCCTTTCAGTGGCCACCGGCGAAGGCCGAGCAGTCGCAGGCCGCAGGCAACAGCGAGCTCGGAGCCGTCACGCTCGAACTCAAGCCCTGAGTTCTTCTTCCTACATCCTCACCGGAATCCCATCATGAAGCTCTCCCTTCGCACCCTTGCCCTCGGCCTCGCCCTCTGCGCCGGCACCGCCGCCGTCCAGGCCCACAATGCCTGGCTGATGCCTTCGAGCACCGTGCTGTCGAAGGCCGACTGGATCACGGTCGACGCCGCGGTGTCGAACGACCTGTTCTTCTTCAATCACAACCCGCTGAACCTGGACAGCCTGGCCGTCACCGCGCCCGACGGCAGCACGGTGAAGCCCGAGAACATGTTCAAGGGCAAGCTGCGCAGCGTGTTCGACCTGAACCTCACGCAGTCCGGCACGTACCGTGTGGCACTCGTCAACGACGGCGTCTTCGCACGCTGGAAGGACAAGGCCACCGGCCAAGCCAAGCGCGCCCGTGGGACGGCAGAGAACATCGCCGGCCAGATCCCGGCCGATGCGCAGGAGGTCGAGATCACGCAATCGGCGGGCCGCAACGAGACTTTCATCACCGTCGGCAAGCCCAGTGCGCTGCGCCCGACCGGCAAGGGCCTCGAACTGATTTCGGCCAACCCGACCGACCTGGTCAAGGGCGAGAAGACGAGCTTCACCCTGCAACTCGACGGCCAGCCGGCCAAGGATCTCGAGGTCACGGTGACGCTGGGCAACACACGTTACCGCGACAAGCTCGACGAGCTCAAGATCAAGACAGACGCCAAGGGCCAGTTCAGCGTGACCTGGCCGGTAGCCGGCATGTACTGGCTCGATGTCAACACGACGGACCAGAAGACCTCGGCGCCGAAGGCCAAGGAACGCCGCCTGAGTTACGCCGCCACCCTGGAAGTGATGCCCTGAGTCCCAGCAACGATCCGGCCGCGCAACGCCCCTCGTTCGCAACCTGGCGCGCTGGCGGCTACGCCAATACGCCGCAGCCGCGCCGCGCCGATCCGCCGACGCTGCAGTCCCTGGCGGGCCGCACCATGGGCACGACCTGGTCGCTTCGCTTCGACAACCCACGCATGATGGCGCTCGACGAGGTGCGCGCCAGCGTGCAGGGCGCTCTCGACCGCGTAGTCGCGCAGATGAGCACGTGGGAGGCCGATTCGGCCATCAGTCGCTTCAACCGCTCTGATACCGGCAGTCGGCACCTGCTCGATCCCGAATTCGCCGAAGTGCTGGCCTGCGCGCTCGACTGGGCGGCCGCCAGTGAGGGCGCGATCGATCCGAGCATCGGTCCGTTGGTCGCGCTTTGGGGATTCGGCGCGCATGCCGGCGCATCAGCCATCGCTCCGCCTTCTCCAGCCGCGCTCGCGCACGCGCGCGGACAGGTAGGCTGGCAGCGCCTGAGGTTCGACCTTGCCACGCGCAGCCTCGTGCAGCCAGGTAGAGCCTCGCTCGACCTTTCGGGCATCGCGAAGGGCTTCGCGGTCGATCTGGGCGCCGCCGGACTGCGGGCTCTCGGACTGTCCGACTTCCTGTTCGAGGTCGGCGGCGAACTGCGTGCCGCTGGAAGGCGGCCTGACGGCCAACCCTGGCGAGTGTCGATAGAAGCATCAACAGTGCCCCCCCTGCGAATGCCACTCGAAGACATGGCGATCGCAACCTCCGGCGACCGCTGGCACGTGCGCGAGCACCAGGGCCGGCGCTGGTCTCACACGCTCGATCCTCGTACCGGAGAACCGAGCATCCACGCCCTGGGCTCGGTGACGGTACTGCACCAGGCCTGCATGCAGGCCGACGCACTGGCGACGGTGCTGACCGTGCTCGGTCCACAAGAGGGCCTGGCCTTCGCCCGGCGGCACAGCATCGCCGCGCTGTTCGTCTGCCGCGGCGCCGATGGGCCGCAGCGACTCGCCAGCGACCGCTGGCCCGTACTCAGCGACTCCGCCCCATGACCGAGCCCACCCTGCGAGCGCTGGCCGCGAGCCTGACCGTGCTCGCCTATGTCGTGTTGTGCACCACCATCTACTGGCGCCAGCGGCAACTGCGCGACGCCACGGCCCGCCGGGCAGCGGCGCTGGCCGGCAACCAGCCTGGCGCGGCGACCCTGGTGCTGTTTGCCAGCCAGACTGGACAGGCTGAAGCCCTCGCCTGGCAGACCGGTCGATGGCTGCACGAGGCCGGTACGCCCGCCCGCGTGCTTGCGCTCAACGATGTCGACACGGCCATGCTCCGCAGCGCGCCACGGGCCCTGTTCATAGCCAGCACCTATGGCGAAGGCGACGCGCCCGATGGCGCCAGCGTGTTCGCGGAGCGCGTGATGGGTGTGCGGGCCGAGTTGTCATCCCTGCGCTATGCGGTGCTGGCGCTCGGCGACCGGCAGTACGCCAACTTCTGCCGCTTCGGGCGCCAGCTCGACGAATGGCTCCACGCGGCTGGCGCGACACGTGCCTTCGAGCGCATCGAAGTCGACAACGCGGACCCAGCCACGCTGGCTGAATGGCAAGCGCGATGCGGCAGCAGCCCCGACACCTCCACGGCGGACACTCCAGAGACGCGAGACGCATCCTGGCGCCTCGCCTCGCGCCGCCTGCTGAACCGTGGCAGCGCGGGTGCCCCGGTCTATTTGCTGGCCTTCACGCCGGCGGCCGCTCCGGCGCCCGACTGGGAGTCCGGCGACATCGCGCAACTGGCGCTCGCGAGCGATTCCGGACGGCCCCGCGACTACTCGATCGCCTCCATCGCCGCCGACGGCGAACTGCAGCTCCTGGTGCGGCAAGAGCAGCATCAGGACGGCACCCTCGGCGCCGCATCCGGGCTGCTGACGTCGACGCTGAGCCTGGGCGACACGATTCAGTTGCGCCTGCGCCCGCACCGCGGCTTTCGCCTTGGCGAGAACGCGCGCCGCCCCTTGCTGCTGATCGGCAACGGCACCGGCCTGGCTGGCCTCCGCAGCCACCTGCGGGCCCGTGCGGCTATGGGTCGACAGGACAACTGGCTGGTATTCGGCGAGCGCAATGTGCAGCACGACTTCCTCTGCCGCGACGAAATCGAAGCCTGGCAGCACAGCGGGGTTCTGCAACGGGTCGACATGGTGTTTTCGCGCGATCAGTCCGAGCGGCTCTATGTTCAGCATCGCCTGCTGCAACTGCACGAGGAAGTGCGCGCCTGGGTTACGCGCGATGCCGCGATCTACGTATGTGGCAGCCTGCAGGGCATGGCGGGTGGCGTCGACGCGGCGCTGCGCCAGATCGTCGGGGAGTCCGTCATGGGCGAGCTCTTGTCCAGCGGAAGGTATTGCCGCGACGTCTATTGAGCCGTGAAGTTGCCTTCCCCGGTCCATCCAGTCGCGTCCCCTCGGTGCGACACTCGCATTCGGCCCCTTGGGCGGGGCTATTTCTTTGAGGAATCCGCAAGATGATGTTGCATGTGCCCGAAGTTCTCAGCACAGATCAAGTGCGTGAGATTCGCGCCGGCCTGGACGCTACCGACTGGGTAGATGGACGCGAGACCGTTGGCGACCAAGGGGCGATGGTCAAGCGCAACCGGCAGTTGCCTGAGCAATCCCCGGTCGGCCGCGAACTTGGCAGGACGATCCTCGGCGCCCTGGCACGCAATCCACTTTTCTTCTCGGCCGCCCTGCCCTTGCGCTTCGTGCCGCCATTGTTCAATCGCTACGAGGGCGGCGAGCACTACGGCCTGCATGTCGACGGCTCGGTGCGCTCGGTACCGGGCAGCGGCGAGCAGTTGCGCACCGACCTGTCCTGCACGCTGTTCCTGTGCGATCCGGAGGACTACGAGGGCGGCGAACTCGAGGTGGTCGACACCTATGGCACGCACGAGGTCAAGCTGCCGGCGGGCGACCTGATCCTGTATCCGTCCAGCAGCTTGCACCGCGTCCACCCAGTAACGGCCGGTGCGCGTGTCTGCTCGTTCTTCTGGCTGCAAAGCATGGTGCGCGACGACCGACAGCGCTCCATGCTGTTCGAAATGGACCAGGTGATCCAGAAACTGCGCGGTCGCCTCGGAGAATGCGAAGAATCCGTCGCGCTCACCGGCCAGTACCACAATCTCCTGCGCATGTGGTCTGAGGTCTGAGGGCTTGGCGTTGGCGGGCCGACCCTGAAGACACGATAGTTATTGCAAATGCGAAGAATTCGTATTTATAATCGAATCCTCTTCAAACAGCCAGCCAACAGCCGCTCTCACCGCCATGATCGTTTGCGTATGTCGCCGAGTCTCCGACCGAGAAATCGCACGTCACGTGCGAGCCGGCATGACTTTCGACGAAGTGCAGTTTGAACTCGGCGTGGCCACCCAGTGCGGCCAGTGCGAAGGTTGCGCGCGCGACGTGGTCGCGCAGTGCAGCATCTCGCATCCGGTCGCCGCGCTTCATCGCGAAACAGGGCCGGTGGCGATCCAGCTTGCCAATTCCATCAAGGAAAGCAACGCATGGAACTCTTCGCGGCCCTCGGCGGTAGCCTGATCTTCGTCGCCAGCTCGGTCTGGTGGATTTTTCGCAAGTAGTAATTGGCGTAGCGGTTTTGCTGCATCGGGGCACCTTTGACGGTGTCCGCACTCGAATGGTTGATTGTGTCTAGCCGCTTTTCTCCGCCCCCTCCCACAGCCCTTGGCCTTTCGCGCAACGCCATCATCGCAGGCGGCGTGGTGCTCTTTCACGTCGCCGCCCTCTGGGCGCTTCAAAGCGGGCTGTTGCGCCGCGCCGCCGAGGTGGTCATTCCGGTGTCGATCCTGAGCGAGTTCGTCGAGCCGCCCAAGCCGGTCGAACCGCCCCCTCCTCCTCCGCCGCCACCCGAACCCAAGCGGCAGATCACCAAGACACCGCCTCCGCCGCGCCCGCAGGCGATTCGCGAACCCAAGCCAACACCGGCGCCGAACGCGCCGACCGGCAGCGTCGAACCGCCACCGCCACCCGCGCCCATTGCACCGCCGGCGCCGCCCGAGCCGCCGGCACCTCCGCCCGCGCCGCCGGCGCCAACTTCGATTCAACTGCCGTCCAGCAACGCCGACTATCTGCAGAACCCGAAGCCGGTCTACCCTGCCATGAGCAGGCGCCTCGGCGAACAAGGCAAGACGGTCCTGCGTGTCCTGATCGGCGTCGACGGGCTTCCCAAACAAGCAAGCATTCGCACGTCAAGCGGCTACGAACGGCTGGACGACGCTGCACGTGCCGCCGTGATGAGTTGGCGCTTCGTGCCGGGCAAACGCAACGGGGTCGTTGAACCGATGGAGTTCAACGTGCCGATCAACTGGGTTCTCAATTAATTTCTCTGGAGTAGCTTCGTATGGATTCCCAATTTGGCCTGATGAACGTATGGCATCAGGGCGACTTCGTCACCAAGGCCGTTGCGCTGCTCTTGATCGGCATGTCCCTCGCATCATGGATCGTGATCCTGATCAAGGCGCTCGACGTCATCAAGTACAAGCGCCAGGCGACGCATTCGCAAGACTTCTGGCACAGCGAAGACTTCGCCACCGCACTCAACAAGCTGGGCACGAACGACAGCAATCCGTTCCGGGCACTGGCCCTCGAAGGTCGCGAAGCGGCCGCCCACCATCGCAACACCAAGGCCCATCTTCATGATGCGCTCGACGTCAGCGACTGGATCACGCGCGCACTGCGCAACGGCATCGACGAGTTCACGGCGCGCCTGCAGACCGGTCTCGCCGTCCTCGCTTCGGTCGGCTCGACGGCGCCGTTCATCGGGTTGTTCGGCACGGTATGGGGCATTTATCACGCACTGATGAGCATCGGCACTGCTGGCCAGGCAACCATCGACAAGGTGGCCGGTCCGATCGGTGAAGCGCTGATCATGACGGCGCTGGGCCTCGCGGTCGCCATTCCCGCCGTGCTGGGCTACAACGCACTCGTGCGCGGCAACAAGTTCGTGCTGACCAAGCTCAACAGCTTTGCGCATGATCTGCATGCCTACTTCGTGACCGGCGCGCGCGTTCAAAGCGGCAGCGTCGAAGCCACGGTCGTTCCGCTCAAGAAAGGCTGAGCGCCATGGCTTTCGGAACACAGGACGAACCCGATGAGGTGATGAACGAGATCAACATGACGCCGCTGGTCGACGTCATGCTGGTGCTCCTCATCATCTTCATCATCACGGTGCCCGTGATGAAGCATGCGGTGAACATCGACCTTCCCCGCGCCTCGAGCGAGCCGGAGCAGACCAAGCCGCAGAACATCCTGTTCACAGTGGCAGCCGACGGCACCTATTACTGGAACGAGCAGAAGATCGAAGACGCCGACGTGAAGACGCGTCTCGCCGCGGAAGCCGCCAAGGACCCGCAGCCCGAACTGCATATTCGCGGTGACAAGGCGGTCCGCTATGAGCGTGTGGCGCAGGCCATGTCGGCGGCGCGCGAAGCCGGCGTGCGCAAGATCGGGTTCATCACCGAACCCGATCCCAAGTAAAGCAGGCGCGCAAGACAAAAAAATCGATCGCGACGATTGACTTTTTATTGAGAATCATTATCATTTGCTCATCGCTTCGATAAGGGGATTTTCAATGCAAGCCACGCCCAATGCCTTCACCGTCTTGAGCCATCCCTCGCTTGACCATACAGGCGGTGGCCGCGTTTCCAGCGAGGTGGCGCGCCCGGCGCCGTTGCTCGAAAGCGCTGAACTCCTCAAGGGCAGCAAGACGGTCGGCATCCTGCACAACGGTTCCCTCTATCGACTTCAAGCCACCAAACTCGGCAAGCTGATCCTGACCAAATAAGGTTCAGTCCGCCCCTCGCGCAAGTTTCATCGTGGGGCGACTCGAGGAGATTCATCTCCGAAGGGTCGTTTTTTGCTAGCCAACGGTTCGCCGACTAGCCAAGCTCTTTTTCCACCTTGGACCGCCAACGAAAAACGCCGACCTCGCAGTCGGCGTTTTGCTTTTGACGGGGCGGTGCTCAGAGACCGATTGCCGCGATGCCCGCCTTGGCGATCTGGGCGTCCTCGTTCGACTTCACGCCGCTCACGCCCACCGCGCCGATGACGTGGCCATCCTTGACGATTGGCACGCCGCCTTCCAGCAGGCCCGTGACGCCCGGCGCCGTCAGGAACGAAGTGCGACCACCATTGATCATGTCTTCGTAAGTCTTGCTTTCGCGGCGTCCCATCGCAGCCGTGTGGGCCTTGGCTGGCGCAATGTGGGACGACAACGCTGCCGCGCCGTCCAGTCGCTGCAACCACAGCAGATTGCCTGCGTCATCGGCGATGGCGATGGTCACGGCCCAGTTGTTCTTGAGGGCCTCGGCTTCGGCGGCGGCGGCAATGGCCTTGACATCGGCGAGTTCGAGGAATGACTTGGTCTTCATGGTCTTGAGGGAAGTTGCGTAATCCCGAAGCATAGCGTTTGGGACCGATAGAGCCCTTGACGCAGATAGGAATATCCGAACCCAGGTCTTTCTGATCGGTGGCCCTTGCAGGGTCCTAGAATGCGCCCAACTGCATCTTTGCAGCAAACCCCTGGAGTTTCAGCAATGAACGACCGCGTCAACACCCTCGACACCACCGTCGGCTACGGCCAGACGTTGCCGCAGGCAGACCGTCAGCGCGTCCTGCGCAATACCTACTGGCTGCTCGCCCTGAGCCTGCTGCCCACAGTGCTCGGCGCTTGGCTCGGCGTTGCCACCGGCATCACCCGCTCTCTCGGTGGCGGCCTCGGCCTCATGGTGTTCATGGGCGGTGCGTTCGGCTTCATATTCGCGATCGAGAAGACCAAAAACTCTGCTGCCGGCGTGCCGGTGCTGCTGGCCTTCACCTTCTTCATGGGCCTGATGCTGTCGCGGCTGATCGCGATGGTGCTGGGCTTCAAGAATGGCTCGGAGTTGATCATGACCGCCTTCGGCGGCACCGCTGGCGTGTTCTTCGTGATGGCTTCTTTGGCCACGGTGATCAAGCGCGACCTCTCCGGCATGGGCAAATGGCTCTTCGTCGGCGCGATCGTCCTGATGGTCGGCGCCATCATCAACGTATTCGTGGGTTCGAGCGCAGGCATGATGGCAATCTCGGTCGCCGCGATCGGCATATTCTCGGCCTTCATGCTGTACGACCTGAAGCAGATCATGGACGGCGGCGAGACCAACTACATCAGCGCCACGCTGGCGCTGTACCTCGATCTGTTCAATGTATTCCAGAGCCTCCTGGCCCTGCTCGGCATCTTCGGCGGCGAGCGCGACTGAGAGGTCTCGCCACATCAGAAAAAGGGGCCCCCAAGGGCCCTTTTTTCATGCGAGATCGAATACTGCGATCGATTCCACGTGCGAGGTGTGCGGGAACATGTTGACCACCCCCGCGAAGGTGCATCGATACCCGGCCTGATGAACCAGCAGGCCCGCATCGCGCGCCAGCGTAGAGGGGTTGCAGCTCACATAAACGATCCGCTTGGGCGGAGCCCAGCCGCCCCGATGCAATTCGACCTGCTGGTGCAGATCCGCGAGCGCCTTGGCCAGCGCAAACGCGCCTTCGCGCGGCGGGTCGACCAGCCACTTGTCCGCAGCGCCGTCTGCTACCAGCATCGCAGGCGTCATCTCGAACAGATTGCGCGCAACGAAGCTCGTTGATGCCAGCGCGCGCCGCCCGGGCACCGCGGGGCGATTGCGCTCGTAGTTGTCCGTGGCACGCGCCACCAGCGTGTCACTGCCTTCGATGCCCAGCACCTCGCGAGCCCGGCTCGCCAACGGCAAGGTGAAATTGCCCAGTCCACAGAACCAGTCGATCACGCGTTCATCGGGCCGCACATCGAGCAGCCGCAACGCGCGGCCGACCAGCACGCGATTGATGTGCGGGTTGACCTGTGTGAAATCGGTCGGCTTGAAGGGCATCGTGACACCGAACTCGGGGAGCCCATAAGCCAGCGGCTCTCCGCCCTCTTCCAGCAACTTGACGGTCTCGGGCCCCTTGGATTGCAGCCACCATTGAACGCCTTCGTTCTTTGATGCAAAAGCCTTGAGCCGGGCCACATCGGCATGGGTCAACGGCTCCAGATGCCTCAGGACCAAGGCAATGACACCCAAGCGGCCCGTGCCATCGGGAGAATCGCCGCAGGCCAGCTCGATTTGCGGGCAGGTCTCCCGCGCGTCCATCGAGCCGATCAGTTCGCGCAAGGGCATGAGCATGTCGCTGACCTGCGCCGGCAAGACGGGGCATACCTTCATGTCCGCCAGATAGCGGCTCTTGCGTTCGTGGAAGCCGATGAGAACCGTACCCTTCTTCACCACGTGACGCACGGAAAGGCGCGCACGATAGCGATAGTGCCAGGAGGGTCCTTCGAGCGGGCGCAGCACGTTCTCGGGCCGCACCTTGCCGAGGTGCCAGAGGTTGTCCTCGAGCGATCGCTGCTTCACCGCAACCTGTGCGGCTGCATCGAGGTGTTGCATCTTGCAGCCCCCGCAGGCACCGGCATGCAAGCCGAAGTGCGGGCACCCGGGTCGCACGCGCTGCGAAGATTCACGGGCAATCGCCGTCACAGTGCCCTGCTCCCAGTTGTTCTTCTTCCGGTGCACGTTGAACTGCACCTCTTCGAAGGGCAATGCGCCTTCGATGAACACCACCATGCCGTCGGCCTTGTGCGCCACACCCTGCGCGTCGAGATCGAGCGACTCCACCTGCAGCCATTCATCGTGGGGGCGCTGCGCTTCCTTCTTTTCAATCGATTCCGTCATGCCTGGATTGTCTCAGGCCGCGGGAAGCGCGCTCCTCGGGCCCTACAGGAGCGCGTCACGCTGCACGCCTGCGCGCGCCAGTTGCCGGCGCATCTTGGCCAGCGCCTCATTCTGGATCTGCCGGACGCGCTCGCGGGTCAGTCCAAGACGAACGCTCAACACTTCCAGCGTCTCCGGATCACGGTCATGCAGGCCGTACCGGCCTTCGAGCACTTCGCGTTCGCGCTCGGTCAATACCAGGATCCACTGATCGAGCAGTTTCTCGACCTCGTGCGTCTGTGTGACGCCCGTAGGATCGCCGCCTTCGTCGTCCGACGCCACCGTGTCTGCCAACGTGAAGCTGTCGTCGCCGCGCTCAGCACCGGCGTCGAGCGAGCGCGGTGCCTCGGCGAGCGCCATCAGGTCCGCCACTTCCTGCACCTCGCGGCCCAGAAGCGCTGCGACATCTTCGACGCGCACGCCATCCGGACGACGGGCAATGAATTCGGGGTCGCCCTCCAGCGCACGACGCGCGCGCATCACCTGTTGCAACTCACGCACCACATGCACCGGCAAGCGGATGGCGCGCGCCTGCATCATTGCCGCGCGTTCGATGGATTGCCGAATCCACCAGGTTGCATAGGTCGAGAAGCGGAAGCCGCGCTCCGGTTCGAACTTGTTGATCGCATGCATGAGACCGAGGTTGCCCTCTTCGATCAAGTCCGCCATCGGCACGCCGCGTCCGAGGTAGGACTTGGCGATATTGACCACCAGCCGCAGGTTGTGCTCGATCATCGATTGCCGCGCTGCGAAATCACCGCTGCGTGCGGCACAGGCGGTTTCATACTCTTCCTCGGGCGTGAACAACTGCGTGCGCCGGATCTCGCGCAGGTAGATCGTCAACGAATCGCCACCATCGCCGCCAAGGTCGGTGGGTATTGCTTCGCGAGGATTTTCATTGAGGCCCAACGCCTCGCCAGCGACGCGGTCCACCGCGCCCCGCATCGGGATGGGAGAGTCCGAAGCTCGCGGCGGTTCGAAGTCCGAGGTGCCGCCGTTGCCCGCCACTCGCCGCACGACCGGGGTGCGACGAAGGCGAGAGGCGGTCATGACGCTAGCGCGCTGGCAGGTACCGCGCCGGATCAACCGGCTTGCCCTGGCGGCGGATTTCGAAGTGCAGCTTGACGCGGTCTGCGTCGCTGTTGCCCATCTCGGCAATCTTCTGCCCCTTCTGCACCGACTGATCTTCCTTGACCAGCAACGTGCGATTGTGGGCGTAGGCGGTCAGGTAAGTGTTGTTGTGCTTCAGGATGATGAGGTTGCCATAGCCGCGCAGTCCTGCGCCTGCGTAGACGACACGACCATCGGCTGCCGCGAGGACCGAATCGCCCGCCTTGCCGCTGATATCGAGCCCCTTGTTCTTGGCCTCGTCGAAGCCTGCAATCAAAGATCCTTGGGCTGGCCAGATCCAGCCCACGTCCTCGTCGCCCGAAGCCGTGGCGGCCGGCGGCGTTGGCGACGCAGTGACCGGCGGAGTCGGCTTGGTTGCCGCGCTCGGCGCCGCACCAGGTGCGACCGCAGCCGCAGCCGCAGCCGCCGCCGCGGTGCTCGGTGCGACGATCGGCTGTGTCACCGGCCGAGTGACGACACCGGACGCGTCGGTCGTCGCGGGCGGTGTGGATGCCGTCGCCGTTGCGCCAACGGGCGGGATCACCCGCAGCACCTGGCCGACTTCGATGAGATCAGGATTGTCGAGATTGTTCCAACGCGCGATGTTCTGCCAGCTCTGGCCGGTTTCCGTGCCGATGCGGCGAATGGTGTCGCCCGGACGCACCGCGTAGTACCCCGGCTTGCCGTAGTTCTCGATGCCGGCCAGCGGCTTGCCGCTGGCATCGGTGGTGATCGGCGGCACACCAGGAACAGCGGCTCCGTTGGTGGCTGCGACCGGCGTACGAGTCATGGTGCCGCGATCCTCGACCGGCACCGGGCCACGCGGTGCGCCACAACCCGCAATCACGAGCGAAACCACCAGCGTCATGCCGGCAAGCCAGCCCCGATTGCCAATACCCTGCATGTGTTTTTCCTTCAAGCAATTCCCGATTTTAGGGGGACAAAGTGAACCGCCTCAAGAATGCGTCGCTCGACGCCGCGTGCGGTTTTGTCAATGACAACCAGGGCTTGTCCGCCCGTCGCGGATTGCGTCGGCGCGACGATTCTTCCGCCCACCGCCAACTGCGTAATCCACGCTTCCGGCACGGCCTCCCCGCCCGCCGCCGCGATGATTCCGGCATAAGGCGCACCCTTGGCATAGCCGATCATCCCGTCGCCAAGCAATAGATGGACTGTCGCCAACCTGAAAGGGCGAAGGTTCGTGCGCGCGCGTTCATGCAACCCTCGCAAGCGCTCGATGCTGTAGACCTCGGTCGCAACGTGGCTGAGCACCGCGGCCTGGTAACCACAGCCGGTGCCGATCTCGAGCACTCGTCCCAATCGATCGCCGGGCTTGCCCGCCAATGCGGACGCGCCGAGAAGCAATTCGATCATGCGTGACACGACGTTGGGCTTGGAGATGGTCTGGCCCAGCCCGATCGGCAGGCTGGTGTCCTCGTACGCCTGATTGACCAGCGCGCTGTCCACGAACAGGTGACGCTCCACCGTGCCCATGGCGCGCAGTACACGCGCATCGGCAATGCCTTGAGCGGCGAGGCGCTGGACCATCCGCGCACGGACCGCGTCCGACGCCATGGAAGGCGTGCTGTGGACCGTCGGTTTGGCGGGTACCGCGGGCAAACGTCCGCGCGTCGCCGCAGAAGCCGTGGGCGTTAGCCGCACGGGAAATCCCGGGCGCTGGCCAGCCATGTCAGGAGCGCTCGCCGAGGCGAGCCACCGTGTCGCGCCACTGTCCCAGATTGGCGTGATCGGTCAGGTCGATCTGCAACGGTGTCAGCGCGATGTGGCCGGCAGCGGTGGAATGGAAGTCGGTGCCCTCGCCGCTGTCCTTCGCTCCCCCCGCGCCGGCGATCCAGTACATCGTCTCGCCGCGAGGACTGTCTTGCGTGATCACTTTCTCGGCGGCATGGCGACGCCCCAGACGACACACCTGGACCGACTTCAGTTCATCGAAGGGAAGATTCGGCACGTTGACGTTGAGAAGGAATGCGTTACCGCCAAGCATCTGATCTCGCTCGATCTGCTCGACCAGTCGCCGCGCCGCTCGGGCCGCCGCGTCGATGTGGGCCCAGCCCTTTTCGATCTGGGAGAAGGCGATCGCTGGGATGCCGAACAGGTAGGCCTCCATCGCGGCGCCGACAGTGCCCGAATAGATCGTGTCGTCGCCCATGTTGGCGCCGTTGTTGATGCCGGACACGACCAAGTCGGGCCGATAGTCGAGCAAGCCTTTCAACGCGATGTGCACGCAATCGGCCGGCGTTCCGGTCACGTAGCGGAATCCGTTGTGAGCGGTATGCACGTAGAGCGGCGCGGCCAGCGTGAGCGCGTTCGACTTCGCGCTGTTGTTGTGCTCGGGCGCGACCACTTCGACCTCGGCAATTTCCTTCAGTGCGTCGTGCAATGCGACGATACCCGGAGCCTGGAAACCGTCGTCGTTCGAAATAAGTATCTTCATGGCGTCTATCAGTGCGCGCGATTGTAGGCGGCGGGGGCGTCACGGCTGGGACAACACGGCCAGCGCACCGCGCCTATCATGGCCCGCATTCATTGCCCCCAGACTCATTGATAGGAGACACGAGCATGCACGCATGGCTCTGCGAGAACCCCACCGGCGTCGACGCACTCACGTGGAAAGAACTGCCAACGCCGACCCCCGGGCCCGGACAGGTGCTGATCGAAATCAAGGCGGCAAGCCTGAATTTTCCCGATCTGCTGATCGTCCAGAACAAATACCAGATCAAGCCGCCACTGCCTTTCGTGCCGGGCTCCGAATACGCCGGCGTGATCACCGCCGTCGGCGAAGGCGTCACGCATCTCAAGATCGGGCAAAACGTTGCATGTCTGTCCGGCACGGGCGGCTTCGGAACGCATACGCTCGCGCCCGCAGCGCTTTGCATGCCCCTTCCCGAAGGCTTTGGCTATGTCGATGCCGCCGCGTTCATCATGATTTACGCGACCTCCTGGCACGCATTGATGGACCGCGCGCAATTGAAGGCGGGTGAAACAGTGCTGGTGCTCGGTGCAGCCGGCGGCGTCGGAACCGCGGCGATCCAGATTGCAAAGGCTGCGGGTGCCAAGGTCATCGCAGCCGCGTCGACCGATGAAAAATGCGAACTCTGCAAATCCATCGGAGCGGACGTCACGATCAACTACACCACGCACGCGATTCCCAATGGTTTTCGCGATGCAGTCAAAGCAGCAACCGGCGGCAAAGGACCTGACGTCATTTACGACCCTGTGGGCGGCGAATTTGCCGAACCAGCGTTCCGCTCGATCGGTTGGCGCGGCCGCTATCTCATCGTCGGTTTCGCCGCAGGCCCCATTCCTTCGCTGCCATTGAATTTGATGCTGCTCAAAGGCGCATCGCTGGTCGGCGTGTTCTGGGGCGATTTCGCCAAGCGCGAGCCCAAGGCCAACGCGCAGATGATGGCCGAATTGGCCCAGTGGTACGGCCAGGGCAGGATCAAGCCCGTGATCGATCGCGCCATCCCTATGGCGGAACTCAAGGCCGCTTACGCCCACATGGGCTCGCGCGGGGTCAAGGGCAAGCTCGTGCTGGTCAACTGAGGACTCGAGAAGCCCGCAAAAAAGCCCGCATGAGCGGGCTTTTTACTTTGGCCGACACGAAGGCCTTACTTGATCTCGAAGTCCGACAGCGATTTACCGGCTGCAAGCGCCTCCGTGATCCAACGCGGCTTGCGACCACGGCCGCCGGACCAGGTCTCACCGGTGGGGCTGCGATACTTTGCAGCGGACTTGGTTACAGCAACCCCTGCGCTGCGCTTGCCAACGCGTCCCGCGAGTTTGAGATCGGTTGCCGTCAAACCGTATTCAGCGATCTTCTTGCGTATCTCCTCGATCACTCCTGAGCGTTCCTGATTTCTCAGCTCTTCGGCTTGCTTGCGCAATTGCGCAATCTGCTCGTCGTGCTTCTTGATCTGGGAATTGATGTCGGCAAGGGATGAGGCCATCGGTGCTAATCCTCGAATTAGAAAGCGAAAATTCTAATTCAAAAGTCAATTGCCACAAGTAAGGCAGGCACAAAAAAAGCGCCGACCATTCGATCGGCGCTTTTTGTCAATGACGTTTGGGGTGGCTGATGGGACTCGAACCCACGACGACCAGAATCACAATCTGGGACTCTACCAGCTGAGCTACAGCCACCGCAGCCTGCGATTGTAGCGTGAAAAAACTAGCGTTCGACGCCCGCCGTCGGATCCGAGGGCCTCGGAACCAAAATTTCAGCCTTGAAGCGGTTCTTCAGCAAGTCGTAGTAAGCGGAGCTTTCCGCCGCGCCCACGGCCTGTGCAAACTGCTCGTTCTCCTGCTTCGCCAGCTCCGCCGCGGGCGGCGTACGGGGGACGGCCTTGACGACGCGCACCACGGCAAAGCCCTGCGCACCAAGATCCGTTCCGATGAGAGCCGGCAGCTTGCTGGTATCGGCACGCAACGCGCCTTCGATGACAGCTGGCGGCTGCGACTGCATCTCCAGCCGCGAAACCGTTACAGGTGCGCCGAAAGTCGCGCCCGCAGGGTTCGCCTGCCAGGCCGCCAGCTTGCCCTCGCCTTCGGCCTTTGCGAGGGCGGCCGCGCGTTGGGCAATGAGTTGCGTGCGAACCTTGTCCTTGACCTCTTCGAAGGGCAGCGTGCGCGCCGGAGCGTATTGCGTGACGCGACCCGATGCGAGTTGGTTTGGCCCGATTTCGATGGCTTCGGTGTTGTGCTTGCGCTCGAGCGTGTCGGGAGCAAAGAGCGCGTTCAGGAAATTGCGGTTGGCCAACGCGCCCGCGGCACCCGGCGCAGGCGTACGCGCCACATTGCCAGCCGTCTGGATCGTGAGCTTCAGTTTCTCGGCAGCTGGTTTCAGGCTGTCCGGCTGCTGGTAGACGATGTCTGTGAAGATCTCGGCGGCCTTGGCGAACTCCTGCGTGGCCTGCTGGCTGCGCACTTCGTTCTCGATGGTGGCACGCACCTTGTCGAAGGGCGGAACCACGGCGGGCTTGATGTCGTTGAGCTGGATGATGTGGTAGCCGAACTCGGTCTCGACGACATTGCTGATCTCGCCCTTCTTGAGCGAGAACATCACATCCTCGAAAGGCTTGACCATCGCGCCGCGCGTCACGAAATCGAGATCGCCGCCCTTCTCCGCCGATCCGGGATCCTGCGAATTCTTCCGTGCCGTCTCGGCAAAGGTGTGGGGTGCCTTCCGGAGATCGGCCAGCAGTTGTTCCGCCTTGGCACGCGCCTTCTCGCGCTCGGCGGCCGGTGCGTTGGCCGGCGCGGCGATGAGGATGTGGCTGGCACGACGTTCTTCCTTGGTGCCGAAGCGCGCGCTGTTCTGGTCGTAGTAGCTCCGCAGATCCGCCTCGCTGACCGATATGTTCTTCTTCGCGGCTTCGAGGTCCAGGACCAGGTATTCGACGCTGGCCTGTTCAGGCACCTGGAACTGCGCCGCGTGGTCCTTGTAGAAAGCCTGAAGATCGGCATCGCTCACGCTGACTTTCGACGCGAAGTCGGCGGGCTTGAACAACGCCACCTGAATCTCGCGGCGATCGTAGAACGCATTGAGCGCCGCGGCGGCCTGGGCGACGGTCGCGAAGGTCGTACCCGAAACGCCCAGAGACACCTGTTGGGTTGCCAGATCGGCGCGAACCGACGCCTCGTACTGCTCGGGCGTGCGGCCGGTCGCGCGCATGAAGCTCTCGCGGTCGAATTTGCCATCGGCTGTGCGGAACGAAGCGAGGCCCGAGTCCGCCGCAAAAAGGCGTGCGAGCCGCTCTTCCGACACGGTCATATTGGATTTGGACGCCGCTGCCGCGAGCACGCGATCACGCACCATGCGCTCCAGAGTGGCGTAGCGCGCTGCATCGGAGTCGAGCAAGGCCGGATCGATGTTGGGCGCCTGACGGCGGATTCGGTCGACCTCGTTGCGATGCTGCGCATCCCATTCGGGACGGGTGATCTCATGGCCCGCGACGCGCGCGACCATTTCGCCTTGCGTATTTCCCTGATACCGATCGACGCCGAAGAGCACGAACGAAGGAATGATCAGCAAGAACAAGAGCACCATGATGATCTTGTTGTACTTGCGGAAGGAATCAAACATGCTTGGGCACTCTCTGTGACGGATTGCGGGACGGCAACAAAAAAGGCGAACACGCTGTTCGCCTTTGCTTCGGGTGGTGGGTGCTGAGGGGCTCGAACCCCCGACCTACGCCTTGTAAGGGCGCCGCTCTACCAGCTGAGCTAAGCACCCCACCGGAAAACAGTGTCTCAGTTCAGCGCGTCTTTCAGCGCCTTGCCGGGACGGAACTTCGGGATCTTGGCGGCCTTGATTTTAATCGCGTCGCCGGTGCGCGGATTGCGACCGGTCCGCGCGGCACGCTTGCCTACTGCAAATGTACCGAAACCGACGAGCGATACGGAACCGCCCTTCTTGAGCGTTGTACGAATGGCGCCGATGGTGGATTCGAGTGCGCGCGTGGCGGCAGCTTTGGAGATGTCGGCGTTTTTTGCGATGTGCTCAATGAGTTCGGTTTTGTTCACAAGGGCCCCTTGCAGGAAAATTGTTGATCAGTCGTCAGAAGCGATGCCAGCCCCGTGACGATGCCACGGGGGCGAAATGCGAAAAAAGGGTGGCAGTTCTGACGCGCCGGCAGCGCGCTGCCGACAAGGATTACAACCACTGGTCTACAGGGTGTCAATACGACACTCCCCCCTAGAACACAGCGAGGAGCGCGATTTTAGTGGCGTTTTGACAAGTCTTTTTCAAAGTGCCTCGGCGATCGCCTTGCCCAGGTCGCTCGTGCTTGCGGTTCCGCCGATGTCGGGCGTGCGCGGGGCGCCGCTGCCGGGAGCCAGCACTTTCTCGATCGTCGACAGGATCGCGTCGTGCGCGGCCTTGTGGCCGAGAAACTCCAGCATCATCGCGCCGCACCAGATCTGGCCGATCGGGTTGGCGATGCCCTTGCCAGCAATGTCCGGCGCGGAGCCATGCACGGGCTCGAAGAGCGACGGCGTGGTGCGCTCCGGATTCAGGTTGGCGCTAGGCGCAATGCCAATCGTGCCGGTGCATGCAGGCCCCAGGTCCGACAGGATGTCGCCGAACAGGTTGCTCGCCACCACCACATCGAAGAAGTCAGGGCGCTGCACGAAGTGCGCGGTCAGGATGTCGATGTGGAACTTGTCGAGCTTGACGTCCGGGTAGCTCTGCGCCATGGCAGCCACACGCTCGTCCCAGTAAGGCATGGTGATCGAGATGCCATTGGACTTCGTGGCGCTGGTGAGATGCTTCTTCGGGCGCGACTGCGCCAGATCGAACGCGAACTTGAGCACACGGTCCACGCCGACTCGCGACATCACGGTCTCCTGGACGACGATCTCGCGCGGGGTGCCTTCGTACATCCTGCCGCCGATGCTCGAGTACTCGCCCTCCGTGTTTTCGCGCACGATGTACATGTCGATCTCACCCGGTTGCCGTGGCGTGCCATCGCGACGAACCACAGGCGCGACGATGCCCGGCATCAGGCGCGCGGGGCGCAGGTTGACGTACTGGTCGAATTCGCGACGAAAAAGCAGCAGCGAGCCCCAGAGCGACACATGGTCAGCGATCTTCTCGGGCCAGCCGACCGCTCCGAAGTAGATCGCGTCGTGCCCGCCGATCTGGTCCTTCCAGTTGTCGGGCAGCATCTTGCCGTGCTTCTCGCAGTAGTCCCAACTCGAGAAATCGAAGTGGTCGAACTTCAGGTCGATGCCGAACTTGCGCGCTGCGGCATCGAGCACGCGCAGGCCTTCGGGCATGGTTTCCTTGCCGATGCCGTCGCCGGCGATGACTGCGATTCGTTGGGTGCTCATGTCTCAATCCTTGTGGGTCGCGTTGAAAAAGGGAAGCGCGCGTGCCAGCAGGTCGTGCGGCGCTTCCTCGGGAATGTAGTGGCCGCAGGCGAGCGCTTCGCCCGAGACGTCGTCGGCGCGCTCGCGCCAGAGTGCCAGCACATCGAAGCAGCGCCCGACCGCACCATGCTCGCCCCACAGCACGCGCAGCGGCTGCGTGAGCTTGCGGCCGGCCGAGATGTCGGCGCGATCGTGATCCAGGTCGATGGTGGCCGAGGCCCGATAGTCCTCGCAGATGGATTTCGCGCTGCCATCGATCAATGCGCAGCGTTCGTACTCCGCGAGCGCTTCCGGTGCAAAGGGCGCAAGACCCGCATGGCGACTGCCCATGACGCTGCGCACATAGCGCACCGGATCCGATTCGATCAGCGCTTCGGGCAACGGCGGCGGCTGGATCAGGAAGAACCAGTGCCAATAGGCCTTCGCAAAAGCTTCGGACGTGTCCTCGTACATCGCGAGCGTCGGCGCGATGTCGAGCACCATGAGGCGCTCCACCGCCTCCGGGCGATCTGCCGCGAGCCGATGGGCCACGCGCGCCCCCCGGTCATGCGCGAGCACGCCGAAGCGCTCGAAACCGTGATGCCGCATGGCGGCGAGCGCGTCGAGCGCCATCTCGCGCTTGCTGTAGCGGACATGGGCCGCATCGGCCACGGGACGGCCGGAGTCCCCGTAGCCGCGCAGATCAAGCATGACCAAGGTGAAGTGCTCGGCCAGCACTGGCGCCACGCGATGCCAGATCACGTGCGTCTGCGGGTGCCCATGGAGCAGCAGCAGGGGTGCGCCGTTGCCACCAACGCGTCCGTGCAGCCGAACACCGTCGCGCGACAAGTCGAAGGTGGAGAACGAAGCCAACATGCGATGAATTGTGCGTTGCACACCTCTCTTCATCAAGCAACAATCAGCCAATTGATACTTTCCCAAATGGCAGCAATGGAACGCAGTGATCTGGAACTCGTGATGGCGATCCGCGCGCGCGGAAGCCTCGCCGGTGCCGCGCTCGCGCTGAACGTCGTTCCTTCCGTGGTGACCAAACGGCTCGGGTCGCTGGAGGCGCGACTGGGCCAGCGGCTGTTCGACCGCACCACGCGCAGACTCAGCGCCACGGCGGACGGCGAAGCGGTGTGCCTGCATGCCAAAGGCCTGCTCGACGGCTTCGCCGCGCTCGAGAACGAACTGGGCGAACGCCAGAGCGAACTGAGCGGCACCATCCGGCTCGTCGCCACCTTCGGATTCGGCAGGCGCTGGCTCGGGCCGGCGCTCGCGGCGTTCAACGAGCAGCATCCCGGACTGCAGATCCAGCTCACGCTGGCGGAGAAACTGCCCGACCTGGGCGCGGAAGGACACGACGGTGCCGTGTGGTTGTGGCAGCCCCAACATCGCCGTGCAGGCGACTGGGTCACGCGCCGCGTCGCGCGCAACCAGCGCGTGCTGGCGGCTGCTCCGGCGTATCTTGAACACCATGGTCTTCCGGCCGACGCTGCTGCGCTCGCGTCGCACGACTGCCTCGTGGCACGCGAGAACAGCGAAGGCAGCGAGCGTGAATTCGCGCTCTGGACGCTGCGCCACGTCAAGGACGGAACCACGGTTCGCGTCCACGTGCGCGGTCCACTGTCGAGCAACTCGGGTGAATTGGTGCGCGACTGGTGCCTGGCCGGTCGCGGGATCATGCTGCGCAGCCTCTGGGACATTGCACCTCACCTCGCCTCGGGCGAACTGGTGCGCGTGCTGCCGCAACTCGCGATGCCGGATGCCGACATTCAATGGGTCGCGCCGTGGCGACCCAAGACGCCCCGGCGCGTGCGGGTACTGATCGACTTTCTGGTGGAACGTTTTCGCGGCGAGCCGTGGAAGGTCGACCCCACGCGTTCGCGCTGAGCTTTCAGCGCTCGCCGCGCACCACCAGGCTCACGCCAACGGCGGTCGTCGCAATGCCTGCCAGCGTCACCACGGTGATCGGCTCTGCAAACAAGAGCCAAGCCATCACGGCGGTGCACGGCGGCACGAGATAGAGCAGGCTCGTGACGGCGGTGGCGGTGCCGCGCTGGATCAGGATATAGAGCAGCGAACTGCCGCCCAGCGACAGCGCGAGGACGGACCATGCCATCGCACCACCTGAAGCCAGGTTCCATTGGATGCTGTCGGTCTCCAGCGCAGCGAAGGGCAGCGTGACCAGCAGCGCCGCTGCGAGTTGGATCGCATTCGCGCTGCGCACGTCGCGAGGCGCGACGAAGCGCTTCTGATACAGCGTGCCGGCGGTGATCGACAGGAGCGCCATCAGCGCCAGCCCCATCGTCAGCACATTGACCTCCCCGCCCTGTCCCAGCTTGCGCGACACGACCAGCACGAGCCCGAGAAATCCGAGGAACAGTCCCGCCCACTGGCGACGCGTGATCGTGCCGCCAGTCATCGACATCCAGACGGCGGTCAGCACCGGCTGGATACCGACCAGCAATGCGATGAGGCCGGAGCCCATTCCGGCCCTGACGGCCGCCCAGACGCCACCCAGGTAGCCCGCCTGCATCAGCACGCCGGTGACCGCGAGATGACCCCACTGCACCCGATCTCGCGGCCACGCGACGCGCGCCACCCGGACCCAGGCGAGGAAGCAGATCACCGAGAGTGCATAGCGCACCGTGAGGAACTTGAGCGGCGGCGCGTAAGGCATGCCATACCGCGCCACGATGAAGCCGGTGCTCCAGATCAGCACGAAGACCGCTGGCATGATGCGAAGCCAGCCCGCCGAACGGGCCGCCCCCGTCATTTCGCCCGGGCCCGGATCTCGGGAATGGCCTTCTGTAGGTAGTAGACCATCGACCAGACGGTGAGCACGGCGGAGATCCAGATCAGCCACTGGCCCCAGGCGCCGGTGTCGATCACACCGAACAGCATGCCGTTGAAGAGCAGGAAGGGGATCGCCACCATCTGCACCACGGTCTTGACCTTGCCGACCATGTGGACCGCGACACTCTTGCCGGCGCCGATCTGCGCCATCCATTCGCGCAGCGCGGAGATTGCGATCTCGCGACCGATGATGATCAGCGCCACGAACACGTCAGCGCGATTCAGGTGCACCAGCACGAGAAGCGAAGCACACACGAGGAACTTGTCGGCGACCGGATCGAGGAAGGCGCCGAACGCCGAAGTCTGGTTGAGCCGGCGCGCCAAGAAGCCGTCGAGCCAATCGGTTGCCGCGAACACGATGAACATCACCGTCGCGATGAGATTGCGCATCGGCTCCGACAGCGGCAGGTAGAACACACCCACGATCAACGGAATCGCGACGATGCGCGTCCAGGTCATGATCGTTGGCAGAGTCCAGAACATTGGAACGAGTATATGGCCCGCCCCGGTGCGAGGCCGGGGACCGGTCAATGCAAGGCTCTATAGATTTCCTCGGCAAGGTCAAAAGCGATTCCCTCGACCGAAGCGATGTCCTCGACGCTGGCTGCCGCAACGCCGCGAATTCCGCCGAAGCGCTGCAGCAAGCGCGCGCGACGCTTGGGCCCGATGCCAGGAATATCTTCGAGCTGGCTGCCGCCCACCCGGATCTTCGCCCGCTTGGCGCGCATGCCGGTGATGGCGAATCGGTGCGCCTCGTCGCGAATCTGCGCGACCAGCATCAGTGCCGCCGAATCGCGGCCAAGATAGACCTTCTCGCGGCCATCGGCGAACACCAGCTCCTCGAGCCCGACCTTGCGACCCTCGCCCTTCTCCACGCCGACGATCAGCGACAGCGGCAGCCCCAACTCACTGAACACTTCACGCGCCATCGACACCTGGCCCTTGCCGCCGTCGACCAGCACCAGTTCCGGCATGCGCGCGGTCCGCGTGCCCGGCCGTGCATCAGTGCCCGCGCCCGCGGCATCGCCGGCAGGGGGCGCATCGGTCTCCGCCGCCATCGCCTCGGCCAGCTTGCCGTAGCGGCGATGCAGCACCTGCCTCATCGCGGCATAGTCGTCGCCCGGCGTGATGCCCTCGATGTTGTAGCGCCGGTATTCGCGGTTCTGCATGGCGTGATGCTCGAACACGACGCACGAAGCCTGCGTCGCTTCGCCCGCCGTGTGCGAGATGTCGAAGCACTCGACTCGGAAGTTGTCGAGATCGTCCGGCGCCAGTTCGAGCGCATCGACCAGCGCGCGCGTGCGCGCCTGTTGAGAGCCCTCCTCCGCAAGCAGGCGCGCGAGTTGGAGCGCCGCGTTCTTGCACGCCATTTCCAGCCAGTGGCGACGCTGCTCCCGCGGCTGGAACACGGCGGTCACGCGCGTGCCCGCCTGCTGCGAAATCGCCTCGATGAGCTCGCGGCCCACCAGTTCGCTCAGAACCAGCGTGGCCGGCACGGGCACGTCGATGTAGTGCTGCGCGATGAAGGCCTCGAGTACCTGCACCTCGACCGTGTCGGACAACGGCGGTTCGTCGTCGCTCTCGGCATCCCGCTCGCCATGCTGGATCTGCGTGGCGTCTTCCACATGCACCGGGAAATAGGCACGGTCGCCCAGGTGCCGGCCGCCGCGCACCATCGCGAGATTCACGCAGGCCTTGCCGCCCTGCACCTTGACGGCGAGGATGTCCACATCCTTGTCGGAGGCGATCTCGATCGACTGCTGGTGCAGCACACGTGACAGCGCCGACATCTGGTTGCGCAATTCGGCCGCCTGCTCGAACTCCAGCTTCTCGGCGTGGGACATCATCCGCGCCTCGAGTTGCGTGAGAACGACCTGCGTGTCACCCATCAAGAAGGCCTCGGCGTTGGCGACGTCCTGTGCGTAATCCTCGGGCGTGATGTAGCCCACGCAGGGGCCGCTGCAGCGCTTGATCTGGTAGAGCAGGCAGGGCCGCGTGCGATTGCTGTAGACCGTGTCTTCGCAAGTGCGCAGCTTGAACACTTTCTGCAGCAGCTGGATCGACTCCTTGACCGCCCACGCACTTGGGTACGGCCCGAAATAGCGGTGCTTGCGATCGACCGACCCGCGGTAGTACGCCAGCCGGGGGAAGGTGTGCGAGGCGATCTTGAGATACGGATAGCTCTTGTCGTCGCGAAACAGGATGTTGTAGCGCGGCTTGAGCGTCTTGATCAGGTTGTTCTCGAGCAGCAGCGCCTCGGCCTCGGAGCGCACCACCGTGGTCTCCATGCGGGCGATCTTCGAGATCATGTGGCCGATGCGCGTGCCGGCGTGATTCTTCTGAAAATAGTTCGCCACGCGCTTCTTGAGATTGCGCGCCTTGCCCACGTAGAGCACCGCACCTGCCGCGTCGAAATAGCGATAGACACCAGGCAATTGCGGCAATGCCGCCACTTCGCTGAGCAATTGATCGGAATGCGTTTCAGCCATTGTGTTTACTGTGGGGTCCCGTCTTCCAGCACTGGCTCGCAGCGCACGTCGGTGTGGACCGAATTGGCGATGAAGCACTGGTCGTGCGCCGAGTGGTGCATGGCTTCGATTTGCTCGCGCGTCGGCAGGCGCTCGCCGGAAAAAAGCGCCTGCGGCCGCAGCGTGACGACGGTCATCGCCAACTTGCCGGCAGCGTTGCGCCCCATCCGGCCGTCGGCACTGTCGGCGTAGCGTTCCACGCAAAAGCCGCGCGATGCCGCTATCGACAGGAACCACAGCATGTGGCAGCTCGACAGCGAAGCGACGAAGAGTTCTTCCGGGTCGACGGCCGTGGCATCCGACATCGGCAGCGGCACAACGTGCGGAGAGGACGAGCCGACCCATTCCGCGCCGCCGTCGAAGCGGATCGCGTGGCGACGGCTGTAGCGATTGCCGACGAGATCCTGACCGTCGCGTTGCCAGAGGATGTCGGCGGAGTGATGTGACATGGAATCTGTCTCCGGTGTCTCCATTGGGGGGCTGTAGAGTATCCCGCGATGCGCTGGGACATTTTCTGCAAGGTGATAGACAACCATGGCGACGCCGGCGTCTGCTGGCGGCTGGCCGCTGCGCTCAGCGGCGAAGGCGAGACGGTGCGCTTGTGGATCGACGATCCCTCCGCGCTGGCCTGGATGGCGCCCGAAGGTTGCGAAGGGGTTTCTGTCGTCGCCTGGACTGCGGCGACGGCGGAAATCCAGGCCACCAACGCACCCGCCCCGGACGTGTTGATCGAGGCCTTCGGCTGCGATCCCGCGCCAGAAATCGTTGCAATGTTCGCGCTGCACGCGCCAAGAAACGGCTCGACTCACCGATGGATCAACCTGGAATACCTGTCGGCCGAGCCCTATGTCGAGCGCCTGCACGGCCTCCCCTCCCCCGTCTTCAGGGCACCCGGCGCCGGGCTGACCAAGCATTTCTTCTATCCAGGCTTCACCAGAGCCACGGGCGGCCTGCTGCGCGAGCCCGAGTTGATAGCGCGGCGCGAGCGATTCGATCGCGGCGCGTGGCTCGCAAGCCAAGGCATCCCCTGGCAAGGCGAACGCCTCGTCTCGCTGTTTTGCTACGAACCGCCGGCGCTCGAAGCCCTGCTCTCCCAATTCGAGCGCGCCGACCGGCCCACCCGCTTGCTGGTCACGGCAGGACGCGCCGCGGCCGCCTTGCCACCCGGTCCCGCACAGCGCGGCGCGCTTTCGATCTCATGGCTGCCCCATGTGCCGCAACCCGAATTCGACCACCTGCTTTGGACCTGCGATCTGAATTTCGTCCGTGGCGAAGACTCCCTGGTTCGGGCGATCTGGGCCGGCGCTCCCTTCATCTGGCAGATCTACCCGCAGGACGACGACGCGCACCACACCAAACTGAACGCTTTGATGGATTGGATGAACGCCGCGCCCTCTTTGCGCGGCTTCCACCATCTCTGGAACGGCATGGCAAGGGATCGATTGCCGGATCTGAACCCGACGACGCTCGAATCCTGGGGTTCCAGCGCGCTGGCCGCACGCGCATGCCTGCTCGAACAGGACGACCTTTTGACGCGGCTGCAGCGTTTCGTCGCCCAAAAAAGCTAAAATTGCGGGCTTTGCGGATTTCCGGCCGGGGCGTTCCCCGATTGCCGCACCATCCGCTGAACCCGCCGCGGTGAATGCGCCAGAAGGGCCAGAGGGCTCGACGACGCACCGAGCGGCCAACATCCAGAGACCCTGATTATGAAAATCGCTCAAGAAATCCGCGCTGGCAACGTGATCATGCACGGCAAGGACCCCATGGTCGTCCTCAAGACCGAATACAGCCGTGGCGGCCGCAATTCCGCAACCGTGCGCATGAAGCTCAAGAGCCTGATCGCCAACTTCAACACCGAAGTGGTCTTCAAGGCCGACGACAAGATGGAGCAGATCGTGCTCGACAAGAAGGAATGCACCTATTCCTACTTCGCCGACCCGATGTACGTCTGCATGGACACCGAGTACAACCAGTACGAAGTCGAAGCCGAGAACATGGGCGACTCGCTCAACTACCTCGAAGACGGCATGCCGGTCGAAGTGGTGTTCTACGACGGCAAGGCCATCTCGGTCGAACTGCCGACCAGCGTCGAGCGCGAAATCACCTGGACCGAACCGGCCGTCAAGGGCGACACCTCGGGCAAGGTCATGAAGCCGGCCAAGATCTCCACCGGTTTCGAAATCGGCGTGCCGCTCTTCGTGGCGCAAGGCGACCGCATCGAAATCGACACCCGCACCGGCGAATACCGCAAGCGCGTCTGAGCGACCGATCACCCTGAAAAAGGCTCCTTCGGGAGCCTTTTTTGCGTGCGTTCCGACGCACCGGGCCCGAAATCTGCAAGGCGCACAATTCAGCCTCGCTTTCCTCGCAAGACCATGCCCAACAGCACACACGACCTCCACGACAAGCGCCTCGCCGACGCCTGGGCCACTCTGCAGGCCCATGCGGACAAAGGCCTTCCCCTGCACACCGATCCTTCGCGCCTGGCTTTCGCCGACCCCGAATTCCTGCTGCGCCGCGAAACGCGCGGACTGCGCATGCAGCTCGAGCTCATGAAACCCGACCTCGAGATGCGCGCGCACGGCATCGAGAACACGGTGGTCGTTTTCGGAAGCGCGCGATTTCGAAGCGAAGAGGAATCAGGCGCGCTGATCGCGCAAGCCGAGGCATCCGGCGACTCGATCGCGGCCGACCGCTGGCGCAAGCTCGCACGCAGTTCCCACTATTACGAAAAGGCGCGTGCCTTCGGCAAGCTCGTCGCGCAGTACAGCAACGACAAGGAGCCCCAGGACAAGCTCTTCGTCTGTACCGGCGGCGGTCCGGGCATCATGCAGGCGGCCAACCGCGGCGCGTACGAAGGTGGAGGCCTCTCCGTCGGCTTGGCGATCGCGCTGCCGATGGAGGAAGAAGCCAACCCCTACGTCACCCCGGCGTTGAGCTTCAAGTTCCACTACTTCGCGATTCGCAAGATGCATTTCATGATGCGGGCAAAGGCGCTGGTGGCCTTTCCCGGTGGCTTCGGCACCCTGGACGAGCTGTTCGAGGTCATCACGCTGGTACAGACCCGCAAGGCCAAGCCTGTGCCGATCGTGCTGTTCGGCTCGGACTACTGGAAGCAACTCATCAATTTCGAGTTCCTGGCCGAGGAAGGTGTGATCTCGCCCAACGACGTGAAGCTGATCGAATACGTGGATGCCCCGCAAGACGCCTGGGACTACATCAAGACTTTCTACAAACTCTGAACGGGCTGGTCTTCGCGCGACGGAGCCTGCAGTCCCCAGACCGAGCGGGTGCCAAGCGCCACCACGCCGCCGACGATCCAGAACACGCCCGCGACGCCGATCAGGGCGCCGGCTGCGCCGAAGAGCATGGGCATGGCGACGCTGGAGGCGTTGAGCGTCATCACGCGCAGGCCGAGGGCTTCGCCGTGCCGCGCGTGCGGAGTGATCTGGTGCAGCATGCTCATCACCATCGGTTGCACCGCACCAAGGGCCACACCCAGCACCACCGAGCAGACGCCCATGCCGAACGCCGAGGTCATGAATGGATAGGCCGCGAAGACCAGCGCCGTGACCACGTTCGATGCGGTGATCACGCCGCGTTCGCTGAAGCGCGAAGCCACCAGCGGTAGCACGACGCGAATGCCGGCCGCAGCCACCGCGAAGGCGCCGAGGATGGAGCCGATCATCGACGCGCTCAGCCCGCGCTCGTGACCCAGGATCGGCAACACGAAGGTGTGCACGTCCCACGACGCGGACTGCAGCCAGTTCACAAACAGCAGGCGCCGGAACATGGGCTGGCTCAGCAGATCCCAGGCACGCGGCCTTGGCACTCCGGGTGGCAGGCGCACCGGGGGGAGTTCGGCTGTCCCGCGCGCGAGCATCCAGCAAGCAATTGGCAGCAGCGCCAGCAAGGCGAAAGCCACCCGATAGCCGAGCAAATCGCCCGGTGTGGGGCCGGCATGGTCGATGAGCAGACCCGTGACGAAGGGACCGACGAAATTGGCCGCAGCCGGCGCGATCGCGAGCCAGCTGAACACCTGCTTGAGTTGGGTGGGGTTGCTCGCCGCGCGGCCGACGTGGCGCTGCAGCGCAATCACCGCGATGCCGGTGGCGCCCCCCGTCAACAGCGCCGCCAGGCAAAGCACCGGGAACACCGGCAGTACCGCGGCCATCGCGGCTCCGGCCGAGGCTGAAACAACGGCGATGGTCAACGGCCGCCGCAGTCCATGCCGATCCGCAAAGCGCCCGGCAGGCAGCGCCAGGAACACCTGCGTCAGCGCGAACAGCGCCAGCAGGACCCCGACGGCGGCCGCACTGTAGCCCTCACGCAGCGCCAGTAGCGGGGCTGCCAGCCGGGTGCCCGTCATCGCGGCGTGCAGGCAGACCTGCGCGAGGATCAGGCGAAGCAGGCCGGCATTCACGTCTGGAGGTCGTCGTCGCCGTCGGCAGGCGGCAGCAGCGCCTGGGACTGCGCTTCGGGCAACGCCTCCACCTTGCGTAGCGCGAGCCGCATCTGCTTGGCGCGCGTGTCCGCCTTGTCGAGGGTGTCGGAAGCCTTCGCCACCTGTTCCTTGATGCGCGAGACCCATTCGCCGTAGCGCTCGAACTCCGTCTTGACCGCGCCCAGCACCTTCCACACTTCGGAAGCCTGTTGCTCCAGCGCGAGCGTTCGAAAGCCCATGTGCAGGCTGTTGAGCATCGCCAGCAGCGTGGTTGGCCCGGCGAGCGTCACGCGATGCTGGCGCTGGATCGCATCCATCAGGCCGGGACGGCGCAGCACTTCGGCATAGAGGCTTTCGACCGGCAGGAAGAGGATCGCGAAGTCCGTGGTGTGCGGCGCGGCCAGGTAGTTTTCGGCGATCGACTTTGCTTCGGTGCGAATGCGTGTTTCCAGCGCCTTGGCGGCAATTTCGGCGGCGCCCGGATCGGCCCGTTCGTGTGCGTCGAGCAGGCGCTCGTAGTCGTCGCGCGGAAACTTGGCGTCGATGGGCAGCCAGACCGGCGCGCCATCGCCGCCGCGGCCCGGAAAGCGGATCGCGAAATCCACGCGCTGGCCGCTGCGGGGCTTGGTCTCGACCTGCTTGGCATACTGGTCGGGCGTCAGCACCTGTTCGAGCAGCGCCTCGAGCTGCACTTCGCCGAACACGCCACGGGTCTTCACATTGGTCAGCACGCGCTGCAGGCTGCCCACGCCGACGGCGAGCGTCTGCATTTCGCCCAGGCCCTTATGAACCTGTTCGAGCCGGTCCGCCACCTGCTTGAAGCTCTCGCCCAGGCGGGCTTCGAGCGTGCTCTGCAGCTTCTCGTCGACCGTCTTGCGCATCTCGTCGAGCTTCGCGCTGTTGTTCTGCTGGAGTTGTGCGAGTTGGGTCTCCATCGTGGCGCGCACTTCGGCGAGTCGGCGCGCATTGGATTCGCTCAGCCCCTGGAGTTGGGTGTTGAGCGTGTCGGCCAGCGTCTTTTGCAACAGCGTGAGTTGCTGCGCGAAGGCGTCGATCTGCGCATTCTGCGTGCGGGTGGACTCCGCGCCTTGCTGGATCAACGCCTGCTGGAAGGTGGCAAAAGCTTGCGCCGTTTCCTGCCGGGCGCCGCGCGAGGACTCGCCGATCTCGTGGCGCAGTTCGCGCTCGATGCGCTCGTTGCCGGCGCCCAGGGTCGCGACCAGCGTCGAATGGTCGGGCGCCGGCTGCTTGCGCAGCAGCAACCACAGGATGAGGATGAAGTTCAGGGCCGCGAGGGCCAGCAGGATCCAGGTTTCGATCACGGGTGACGTTGTCTTCTTATTTGGCCGCAAGCACTGCGGGGTTGAGGGGCGTGACCGGCTTGTTGTTCATGAGGTAGCCAATGAGGTTGTCGACCGCCAAGTCGGCCATGGCCCGGCGCGTAGGCACCGTGGCGCTGGCGATGTGGGGCGTGAGCACGACGTTGGGCACGGTGAGCAGGTCCGGGTGCACCTTCGGTTCGCCCTCGAATACGTCGAGGCCGGCCGCCGCAATGCGCTTGTCGCGCAGCGCCGCCGCGAGCGCCGCATCGTCGACGATGCCTCCCCGCGCAATGTTGACGAGCGTGGCGGTGGGCTTCATCAGCGCCAGTTCGGCCGCACCGATCGTGTGATGCGATGCCGGCGTGTAGGGAACCACGAGCACGACGTGATCGGCGGTCTTCAGCAATTCTTCCTTGCCCACGTAACTGGCCTTGCATTCGGCCTCGAGCGCCGCGTCGAGCCGCGAACGGTTGTGATAGATCACCTTCATGCCGAAGCCGTGCGCGCCGCGTTTCGCAATGCCCTGCCCGATCCGGCCCATGCCGATGATGCCGAGCGTGGCGCCGTGGATGTCGGAACCGGAGAACATGTCGTAGCTCCACTTTTCCCACTTGCCCGCGCGCAAGAAATGCTCGCTTTCCGCGATGCGGCGCGCAGTGGCCATCAGCAGCGCAAAACCGAAATCGGCCGTGGTTTCGGTCAGCACGTCCGGTGCGTTGGTTCCGAGCACCCTGTGCGCCGTCATCGCGTCGATGTCGAAGTTGTTGTAGCCCACGGCCATGTTGGCGCAGATCTTCAGGTCGGGGCAGGCATCGAGCACCTCGGCGTCGATGCGCTCGCTGCCGGTGGTGAAGACGCCCTGCTTGCCCTGGAGCTTTTCGATTAGCCGGGCCTTGCTCCAGCTTTCGTCGTTCGGATTGGAATCGACTTCGAAGTGTTCCTCTAGACGGGCAATGGTCTCGGGAAAGATCGAACGGGCAACGAGGATTTTGGGTTTGCTCATGATCAACGGAAGAAGATGAAGGTCGCAATGATGAACAGCGGGATCAGGATGACACCCGACCACAGCATGAAGCCGAAGAAGCTCGGCATGCGCACACCGCGGCTTTCAGCGATGGCCTTGACCATCAGGTTGGGCGCATTGCCGATGTAGGTGTTGGCGCCCATGAACACGGCGCCGGCCGAAATCGCCGCCAGCGTCGTCGCGTAGGTGGTCATCAACGCCTGGGGGTCGCCGCCGGCGGTATTGAAGAACACCAGGTAGGTCGGTGCATTGTCGAGGAAAGAGCTCAGGATCCCGGTGGCCCAGAAGTACATCGCGGGATCGGGTTGGCCGTCGGGCCGCGTCACGGCCGAGACGATGGCGCCGAACGGACCTTCCGTGCCCGCCTTGAGCATGGCGATCACCGGAACGATGGTCAGGAAGATGCCGGCGAAGAGCTTGGCGACCTCCGCCATCGGCTCCCAGCCGAACTGGTTGGCCGCATGCACGTTGGGCGCGGTGATCTTGAGCGAGACGAGCGTGATCACGATCAGCGCCACGTCGCGCACGATGCCCGGCAAGCCAACCGTGGTGCCATGGATGTCGAAGCTGACGGGCGATTTCCAGATGCCGCTCAGCAGGACGAAGAACAGGATGCCCCCCAGCAGCCAGAAATTGACGGCACCATCGAAGCCGATCGCGCCGGTATCGGGCGTCGGATCGAAGGGCATCACGCCCTCGTTGCGGTAGTAGAAGAAATCGACCGCATAGAAGATGGCGAGCAGCGCACCGACGACGAACAGGGTGTCTGGAAAGATGTTCTTCGCGGTCCAGAAGAAATCAACGCCCTTCAGAAAGCCGAGAAAAAGCGGCGGGTCGCCCAGCGGCGTCAGCGAGCCGCCGACGTTCGACACGATGAAGATGAAGAACACGACCACATGCACCTTGTGCTTGCGGTTGTCGTTCGCCCGGATCATCGGCCGGATGAGCAGCATCGACGCGCCCGTCGTGCCCATGAGGCTCGCGAGCACAGCGCCGATCGCCAGAATCGCCGTGTTGAGCTTGGGCGACCCGCGCAGGTTGCCGCGAATGTGGATGCCGCCAGCCACCGCGAAGAGCGAACCCAGCAGCACGATGAACGGTATGTATTCGGCCAGCAACGCATGCACGAGTTGGGCGCTCGCCAGCGACAGGCCATAGATCCCTGCGAAGGGCAGCAAGAATGCCAGCGCCCAGGCCGCAGCCACCTTGCCGTAGTGGTGATGCCAGAGGGACGGCACCAGCAGTGGCATCAGCGCGATCGACAGCAGAAGGCCGGCGAACGGCACGCCCCACAGCGGAGAAAGGCGACTCCCGTCGAAATCGGCTGCAAAGGCCATGGCCGGCGCCACCATCGGCAATGCGCCGGCCGCCAGCATGCGCAAAGCAGTCTTCGTGGTTTGCCCCGCTGTCATGCGACGGGCTGGGCGATTTCGAACACTTGGCGCAGATAGGCCAGATACCTTTCGTCTTCACACATGTTCTTCGATGGCGTGTCCGACAGCTTGGCCACCGGCTGGTCGTTGCAGCGGATCATCTTGATCACGATCTGCAGCGGCTCGTAGCCCAGGTCGTTGGTGAGATTGGTGCCGATGCCGAAAGCCAGCTGACAGCGTCCGCGGAACTGCTGGTAAAGCTCGATGGTGCGGGGCACGGTGAGGCTGTCGCTGAAGATCAGCGTCTTGGTCCGCGGATCGACCCGGTTGGCGATGTAGTGGGCCAGCATGCGCTCGCCCCACTGGAAAGGATCGCCGCTGTCGTGGCGCGCACCGTCGAACAGCTTGCAGAAGTAAAGGTCGAAGTCGCGCAGGAACGCCGTCATGCCATAGACATCCGACAGCGCGATGCCCAGGTCGCCGCGGTACTCCCGCGCCCACGACTCGAAGCCGAATATCTGGCTGTCGCGCAGCCGCGGCCCCAACGCCTGGCAGGCCTGGAGATATTCGTGCGCCATGGTGCCCAGCGGAATCAACCCGAGCTTCATCGCATACAGCACGTTGCTGGTGCCGGCGAACTGCGGCAGCTTCCCCGACGCACTCGGATGGTTGGGCGCGGTCACGGCGCCGAGCCGCGTCGCGAGCGTGCGCAGTACCTCTTCGTGCCAGTCCTTGGAGAAACGGCGGCGCGTGCCGTAGTCGGCGATCTTGAGGTCGGCGAGACCTTCGTCCTGCAACTGCACGATCTTGGTGTCGAGCCGGTTGCGGCCTTCGGCGAGGTCCGGGTTCGGCTGGGTATTGCGAAAGTACACCTCGTTGACGATCGCCAGCACGGGGATCTCGAACAGGATGGTGTGCAGCCAGGGTCCCTCGATGCGGATCTCGAGTTCGCCGGAAGCCTTCGGGATGATGTTGATGTATTTCTCGTTGAGGCGGAACAGGCCGAGGAAATCGACGAAGTCGCTCTTGATGAAACGCATCGTGCGCAGGTAGCTCAGTTCCGGATCCTTGAACTGCAGCGAGCAGAGGTGGCGCACTTCCTCGCGGATCTGGCCGGCGAACTGCGCCAGGTCGATGCCGGGATTGCGGCACTTGAAGCGGTACTCGACGCGCGCGCCCGGAAAGTGATGCAGCACCACCTGCATCATCGTGAACTTGTAGAGGTCGGTATCGAGCAGGCTGTGAATGATCATGGTGCGGGACGCTGTCTCCGGGTTCGATGTGCGTTCGATTATCACGGGCTGCGTCGGCATGTGCCTACGAACCGTTCCCCGGGCGTCCTACCGTGCGGCCAATGCCTTGACGCGACAGTGTGTCCACGCCGACCAGCACAAGTTCAGGTCGGCGACGAAACCTGATCTGAAGGAGATACGTCATGAACAAGGACACCGTCGAAGGCAACTGGAAACAGCTCAAGGGCAAGGTCAAGGAGCAGTGGGGCAAGCTCACCGACGACGACTTCGACGTCATCGCCGGCAAGCGCGATCAGCTTCTGGGCCGCATCCAGGAACGCCATGGCATCAGCCGCGATGAAGCCGAAAAGCAGGTGGCCGACTGGGAAAGCCGCGACGGCCGCACCCCTGCTGCCATCTGGATGGAACGCGTCTGACGCCGCGTCCACTCATTCACCGAACAACCGATTCACAACTCCAGAGGGAAAAGCCATGAAAAAACATCTGCTCATGATCGCCATCGCATCTACATGCCTGATTGCGGGCCAAGCCAGCGCGATGACCAGTGACGAATACAAGGTCGCCAAGGAAAAGATCGAAGCCGACTACAAGGTCGACAAGGCGAAGTGCGACACGCTGAAGGACAACGCCAAGGATGTCTGCGACAAGGAAGCCAAGGGCAAGGAAAACGTCGCCAAGGCTGAACTCGAACAGCAATACAAGCCCAGCGAAAGCCATGCTCGCAATGTGAAGGAAGAACAGGTGAAGGCCACCTATGAAGTCGCCAAGGAAAAGTGCGACGACCTGAAGGGCGATGCCAAGAACGCCTGCGAAAAGCAAGCCAAGGCTGACGAAGCCAAGGGCAAGGCCGAAATCAAGGCCATGAAGACAAAGGGTTAATCAGCCCCATCGGCCTCCGGGCCGGTTCGCGATTGCCAACGGCGCCTTAGGGCGCCGTTTTTCTTTTGCCTCAGACGCGCAGGTCGTCGACCACGGCCAGCAGTGCCGCCGGCAACTTGACCGGCCGCTGGGTCGCCCTGTCGACATAGACGTGGATGAAGTGCCCTTGTGCCGCTGCGGTCTCGGCGCCCTCTGCGAACAGCGCGATCTCGTAGCGCACGCTGGAGCTGCCGGCATGTGCCACCCGAATCCCCGCCTCCACCGTCTGCGGGAACGCAAGCGGCGCGAAGTAGTTGCACTGCGTCTCCACGACGAAGCCGATCGTCGTGCCGTGATGGATGTCCAGCGCGCCCCGCTCGATCAGGAGCGCATTGACCGCGGTATCGAACCAGCTGTAGTAGACGACGTTATTGACATGCCCGTACATGTCGTTGTCCGCCCAGCGCGTGGGAATGCTGCGAAAGGCGAGGTAGCCGGTGCGAAGTTCGGGGGATGGTCGGGCATTCATGGCGCGGCATTTTGCCAGCGCCGCCAGTATTCGAAGGCGACCTTGAAGGTGCCCAGTTGCACCTGAACCGTCTCGGCGATGTCGCTCGCATAGCCACCGGCCATCGCGAAGGCCATCGGAATGCGCCGTTGCCAGGCGAAATCGAAGACGCGCCGGTCGCGTGCCTCCAGGCCGTCGAAGCTCAGCTTGAGACGGCCGAGGCGATCGCGTTCGAAGGGATCGGCCCCTGCGAGATAGATCACCAGGCCCGGCGTGAACCGCCGATCCAGTTCGTCCAGCGCATGTTCGAGGGCGGCAAGATAGTCGTCGTCGGCACAACCGTCCGGCAGTTCGACGTCGAGATCGCTGGCTTCCTTGCGGAACGGGAAGTTCTTCTGACCGTGCATCGAGAGCGTGAAGACGCTGGGATCGTTGCGAAAGATGCTGGCGGTGCCATTGCCCTGATGCACGTCCAGGTCGATGACGGCGACACGCAAGGGAGGGCCCCCATGCCGGCCGTGCTCGGCCTGCATCAGCCTTGCGGCGACCGCGGCATCGTTGAAGACGCAGAAGCCGCCGCCCTTCCCCGCGCTGGCGTGGTGAGTCCCGCCGGCCATGTTGGCCGAGATGCCTTCCCCGAAGGCGGTGCGACAAGCAGCAATGGTGGCGCCGGTCGACCGGCGCGAGCGCTCGACCATCGCCTCACTCCACGGAAAGCCGATCTCGCGCATCGCCTCGGGACTCACGCTTCCGTCGCTGATGGAGGCGATCCATTGCGGCGTATGTGCCAGCGCCAGTTCGCCGTCGCTGGCACGCGGTGCCTCGAACATCTGGATCTGGGGCAAGTGCTGTTCGAGTCGATCGCGAAGAAGGACATACCGTCCCATTGGGAAACGGTGGCCGGTGGGCAGAGGCAAGACGAATTGGCCGGAATAAAACGCACGCATTGGGAACATTGTCAGGGCCCATTTAGAAGGCGCGTTCTAAATTGCTGCAGTGCATCAGAAAATTCTTGTTTTGGAAGTGAAGCTGCCTATACTTGAGTCCATGCTGCACCGCAACAAAAGTTCAGAGGCAGCTCACTGTGAATCCCCCCTTTTCTTTCAACTGGAGTTCCCACATGGCCCTGACCGCTGACCAACTGATTTCTGCTCAAAAAGCCAACCTCGAAACCCTCTTCGGCCTGACCACCAAGGCTTTCGAAGGCGTCGAAAAGCTCGTCGAACTCAACGTGACCGCCTCCAAGGCAGCACTGACCGAAGCCGCCGGCACGACGCAAGCCCTGCTGAGCGTCAAGGATGCGCAAGAACTGCTCACCCTGCAAGCCAGCCTGTACCAGCCCCTGGCTGAAAAGACCGCCGCCTACAGCCGTCACCTGTATGACATCGCCCAAGGCACCGGCGCCGAATTCACCAAGGCTTTCGAAGTCAAGGCCGCTGAAGCCCAGCAAGCCTTCGTCGGCCTGGTCGACAGCGCCGCCAAGAACGCACCCGCCGGTTCGGAAACCGCCGTTGCCGTGATGAAGAGCGCCGTGGCTGCTGCCAACAACGCTTTCGAATCGGTGCAAAAGGCTGTCAAGCAAGCTTCCGACGTCGCCGAAGCCAACTTTCAGGCCGTGCAGACCACGGCCGTGAACGCTGCCAAGAGCACGGCGCAAACCGCCTCGCGCAAGCGCTGATTGACAAGCCCGCATCCAGCGGGCGCTGATTGTCTCCTTGGGTCCTTCTGGATCCAATTCAGGGGGCCCCGTTCTTGCGACGGGGCCCTTCTTTTTTGCTCGCGCCAGGGCGGCGTTCACTTCGGATTCCATAATCACGGGTCATATCGTTCAGGAGACTCTTCATGCAGATCGACGGCAAGGTTTTCATCGTCACCGGTGGCGCTTCGGGGCTGGGTGAGGGCACGGCGCGGATGCTCGCCGCGAATGGCGGCAAGGTGGTCGTTGCCGACATGCAGGCCGACAAGGGTGAGGCAGTCGCCAAGGAGATTGACGGTGTTTTCGTCAAGTGCGACGTGAGCCAGGAAGCGGACGGTCAAGCCGCCGTGGCTGCCGCGCTGAAGCTAGGCAAGCTGGCGGGGCTGGTCAATTGCGCTGGCATCGCGCCGGCCGAAAAGACGGTCGGGAAGACCGGGCCACATGCGCTGGCGGTGTTCAGCAAGACGGTCACGGTGAATCTGATCGGCAGCTTCAACATGATTCGTCTTGCGGCCGAGGCGATGAGCAAGAACGAACCCGAAGCGACCGGGGAGCGCGGGGTACTGATCTCGACGGCCTCGGTGGCTGCCTATGACGGGCAAATCGGCCAAGCCGCGTACAGCGCCTCGAAAGGGGGCGTCGTCGGGATGACCCTGCCGATCGCGCGCGATCTGGCGCGCAACGGCATTCGCAACATGACGATCGCGCCGGGCATCTTCGGCACGCCGATGCTGTTCGGCATGCCGCAGGAGGTGCAAGACGCGCTGGCCGCGAGCGTGCCGTTTCCTTCGCGCCTCGGCACGCCGGAGGACTACGCGAAGCTCGCCAAGCACATCATCGAAAACGACATGCTCAACGGCGAGGTGATCCGACTCGACGGCGCGATCCGGCTCGCGCCGCGCTGACGCTGCCCAGGGCTCCCTCGGTGTCGTCGAGCGGGGTCACGCTGCCGGTGCGCTCCAGGCGCTCGTATTGGGCGATCACCTGGGCGCCGAAGAGCACGAGCGTTGCGGCGATCTCCAGGCTGAGCAGCACGACGATGGCCGTGGTCAACGAGCCGTAGACCACGTTGACCTGCGAGAGCGTCGCAAAGTAGAGCACCAGCACCCGGCGCGTGACTTCCCACAGCAGCGCCGCGGTCACCCCGCCCAGCAACGCATGTCGCAGCCGGAGCCGGCCCACCGGCATCACCAGGTAGAGCGAGGTCAGCATGAAGATCTCGCCGGCCAGCCCGAGCAGGTAGAGCAGCACGCCCGACACGCCAGACAGCGACCAGCTGCGGCCGAGGAGTTCGATGCGTTCCTCCCCGATCACCTGCAGGGCACCGGACACCAAGGTGACCAGCAACAAGCCGATGCATAGGCACAGGATGTAGATGTACGGCATCACCACCGAGATCAGAAAATGACGCGAGTGATCCGCCTTGCGGTGGTGAAAGATGACTGCCATCGCGCTTTCGAGCACCGTGAAAGCAAGCGAGCTGAAAAAGATCATCGTGACCAACAGCACCGGGCCAAGCACGTCCGCATGGGTCAGGAAGTTGGAAAGCTCGGTAATGATCGCCCGCGACTGCCCCGGCAGCAGCCACTCCAGATAGCGTCCGACCGCGCGCAGCAGCGCCGCCTGCTCGATGAAGCGCGAGAGCGCGATCACGCTCACGATCAGCAGTGGCACGATCGACAGCAGCGCGTAGTAGGCGACCGCGCCCGCCAGAAGCAGGCCCTGGTTGGCCCTGAACCCCTTCAGCGCCTCCCACATGAATCTCAGCGGGTGGCGCAACAGGGGCACTGCATGGGTGATGGTTCGGCGGATCATGCGTCGGTTTCGGGAAGACGAGTATGCCGCCGGCCGGCGGCGTGTTGATGGCTTGCGTATCATCTGCCGCTCTTCGCCTCCATGACCATCCCCGCTTCATTCATCCAGGAACTGATCGCACGTGCCGACGTGGTGGAAATTGTCGGCCGCTACGTTCAGCTCAAGAAGGCGGGCGCCAATTTCATGGGCCTGTGCCCATTCCATGGGGAGAAGTCGCCCTCGTTCTCGGTCAGCCCGACCAAGCAGTTCTATCACTGCTTCGGCTGCGGCGTGCACGGAAACGCGATCGGCTTCCTGATGGAGCACGCCGGAATGGGCTTCGTCGAGGCCGTGCACGACCTGGCAGGCCAGTACGGCATGCAGGTGCCGGAAGACGATGCCTCGCCCGAGGAACGCGCCCGCGCCGCTGGTCAGCGCCAGAAGCAGGCCACGCTCTCCGAGGTGCTGGAAAAGGCCGGCGAAGCCTATCGGAAGCACCTGCGCCAGTCGCAAGGCGCGATCGGCTATCTGAAGAGACGCGGCGTCTCCGGTGAAATTGCCCGCCAGTTCGGCATCGGCTACGCGCCAGCGGGTTGGCGCACGCTGGCGAGCGTGTTTCCCGACTACGACGATCCCCTGCTGGCCGAAAGCGGGCTGGTGATCGTCGGGGAGGCCGACGACAACGGGGAAGGCAAGCGCTACGACCGCTTCCGCGACCGTGTGATGTTCCCCATCCGCAACGTCAAGGGCGAGTGCATCGGCTTCGGCGGACGGGTGCTGGGGGACGAGAAACCCAAATACCTCAACTCGCCCGAAACTCCGGTCTTCAGCAAGGGGCGTGAGCTCTACGGACTCTACGAGGCGCGAGCCGCCTTCCGCGACCGCGGCTACGCCCTCGTGACCGAGGGCTACATGGACGTGGTGGCACTGGCGCAACTGGGCTTCCCGAACGCCGTGGCGACACTGGGCACCGCCTGCACGCCGGAGCACGTGCAGAAGCTATTCCGCTTCACCGAATCCGTCGTCTTCAGCTTCGACGGCGACGCCGCTGGCCGACGCGCCGCGCGCAAGGCGCTCGACGGCGCCCTGCCCTACGCCACCGACGTGCGCAGCATCAAGTTCCTGTTCTTGCCGTCGGAGCACGACCCGGACAGCTTCATCCGCGAATTCGGCGCCGACGCCTTTGCGCGCTTCGTCAACGAGGCGACGCCGCTCAGCCGCTTCATGATCGAGGCCGCCCGCGAAGGCTGCGATCTCGGTACGGCGGAAGGCCGCGCCCACATGGCCAGCAACGCACGCCCCCTCTGGAGCGCCATGCCCGAGGGCGCGCTCAAGCGCCAGTTGCTGGGCGAGATCGCCACCCTGGTCCAACTGAGCGGCCAGGAACTGGGCGAGTTGTGGGCCCCGGCCGCGCCGCGAGCCCCGGCACCTCCGCCCTCTGCCCCGACGCGCGCCGAGAGTGACTGGAACGACTGGAATGACCGGAGCGAGCGCGTCGAATGGGTCGACGATTTTCCGCGCCCTTCGTCTTCGTCCGAAAAGCGACGCTTCAAGTCCTGGCGCAAACCCTCCCCTCCGCTGCCGCCACCCGGCGGCCGGAAGCTGCCGACCAGCCGCCCCGACGTGGCGGCCAGGCTGATTCTGTCGAACATGGCGGAATGGGAACGCCTCTCCCAGGAGCTGCACGCGCTGCTGTGCGACCTGCCGGGCGAGCACGGCCAGCTCTTCGCCTGGCTCGACAGCCAATCACACGAGCACGGGGTGCAGCCCTGGGCAGCCCTGCGCGAAGGCATGCGCACCATGCCCTTCGAGACGCTGGCCCTGCGCGTCATGACGGGCCCCGACGGCGGCCCCATCGGAGACGCCGAGGGCGAACAGGCGGCCGATTCGGCACGGGAACTGCGCAACGTGCTCGACTACATGCTGGACGACCTGCTCAAGGTCCAGCAAAGCGAGGCGATAGCGGCAGTCGGAAGCGATCCGCGCGCCCTGGAGCGCTACAAGGCGCTGGAAGCGCGCCGCCTGGAGTTGCGTAATCGCCTCAATCCCGGTTCAAATCCTGCTTGAAAATTACGCAGCGCGCTATAATGTAAGGCTTCGCTAGACGCGAAAACAGGCAAGAGCGACAGCAGCACCTCCGGGCCGACCCCATGCGCAATGCACTTCCCAAAGGGAAACGGGTCAATACACCGCAAGGACTGCACACCAAATGTTCGCCCGACATCTTGCCTTTTGACGGCTCTTCGAGGACTTGTGTCCTCATGGCCTCATTGTTTGTGCTCCTGCCTGCGCCGGGTTTGTGGCGCGTGTGATTCCGCTTGGTCCATCTTGTTGTATTGAGGTCGTATGCCCAGTTCAAAGAAGCCTGCCGTGTCCGCTGCCAAGAAGCCTGCTGCAGACAAGAAACCGTCCAAGGTCGCCGCCCTGCCGGCAACCAAGACGGGTGCCGCCGCGTCCAAGGCGTCCGCCGCAACGAAAGTGAAAACCGTGCCCACGAAATCGACCACCGCCGACGAAACCCTGAAACCAGCCGCCAAGAAGGTTGGCCGTCCTCCCAAAGCCGCCGGTGCGCCCGCCGCAGCCGGAGGCGCCAAGCGAGGCCGCAAACCCAAGGCCGGCAACGAGGCGCCTTCGAGCGACGTCGACCTGTCCGACATCGAGGACGAGCTGGTCGGTGACGAGCCGGCAGCCACGACGACCGAGGAAAAGGTCAAGCCACTGCGCATGAAGATCAGCAAGGCGAAGGAACGCGCCTTGATGAAGGAATTCGGCCTGGACGAGACCGTCCTCTCCGAAGAAGACCTGGCCAAGCGCCGCTCGCGCCTGAAGACCCTGATCACGCTGGGCAAGACCCGCGGCTACCTCACGCACGGTGAAATCTCCGACCACTTGCCCGACAAGCTGGTCGACGCCGAGACCATGGAAGTCGTGGTCACCATGCTCAACGACATGGGCGTGGCCGTCTACGAGCAGACCCCCGATGCGGAAACCCTGCTGCTGAACAACACCGCCCCGACCGCCACCACGGTCGAGGAAGCCGAGGAAGAAGCGGAAGCCGCCCTCTCCACGGTGGACAGCGAATTCGGCCGCACCACCGACCCCGTGCGCATGTACATGCGCGAAATGGGCACGGTCGAGTTGCTGACGCGCGAAGGCGAAATCGAAATCGCCAAGCGCATCGAAGGCGGCCTGATGGCCATGATGGAAGCCATTTCGGCTTCGCCCGCGACCATCGCCGAAATCCTGCGCCTCGGACAGGAAATCCGTGACGGCAAGGTCGTCATCTCGACCATCGTCGACGGCTTCTCGAACCCGAACGAGGCCGACGACTACGTGGCCGAAGAAGACTTCGACGAATTCGACGAGGAAGACGACGACGACGGCAAGGGCGGCTCCAAGGCATTGACCAAGAAGCTCGAGGAACTCAAGCGCGACGCGCTGGAGCGCTTCGACCGCATCGCCGTGATGTTCGAGAAGGTCCACAAGATCTACGACAAGGAAGGCTACGGCACGCCGGCCTACCAGAAGGCGCAGCACTCCCTGTCGGAAGAGCTGATGACCATCCGCTTCACGGCCCGCACGATCGAGAAGCTGTGCGACCTGGTGCGCACGCAGGTCGACGACGTCCGCAAGAAGGAACGCGAGTTGCGCCGCATCATCGTGGACAAGTGCGGCTTCCCGCAGGAAGAGTTCATCCGCGACTTCAGCGGATACGACAAGAACGGCAACCGCGTCGCGTCCAATCTGCTCAACCTCAAGTGGGTCGAGAAGCAGGCTGCCGCCGGCAAGCCCTGGAGCGCCGTGCTCGCACGCAACATTCCGCCGGTGCAAGAGCTCCAGCAGCGCCTCGCCGACATCCAGTCGCGTGTGGTGGTGCCGTTGGCCGAGCTCAAGGACATCAACAAGCGCATGAACGAAGGCGAATCGTCTTCGCGTGACGCTAAGAAGGAAATGATCGAGGCCAACCTGCGCCTCGTGATCTCCATCGCCAAGAAGTACACCAACCGCGGCCTGCAGTTCCTGGATCTGATCCAGGAAGGCAACATCGGCCTGATGAAGGCGGTCGACAAGTTCGAATACCGTCGCGGCTACAAGTTCTCGACCTATGCGACGTGGTGGATTCGCCAGGCGATCACCCGCTCGATCGCCGACCAGGCGCGCACCATCCGCATCCCGGTGCACATGATCGAGACCATCAACAAGATGAACCGCATCAGCCGCCAGCATCTGCAGGAGTTCGGCTTCGAGCCCGACGCCGGCATCCTGGCCGCAAAGATGGAGATCCCGGAAGACAAGATCCGCAAGATCATGAAGATCGCGAAGGAGCCGATCTCGATGGAAACCCCCATCGGCGACGACGACGATTCGCACCTGGGCGACTTCATCGAGGACAGCAGCAACACGGCTCCTATCGAGGCCGCGATGCAGGCCGGCCTGCGCGACGTGGTCAAGGACATCCTCGACAGCCTGACGCCGCGCGAAGCCAAGGTGCTTCGCATGCGCTTCGGCATCGAGATGTCGACCGACCACACGCTGGAAGAAGTCGGCAAGCAGTTCGACGTGACGCGCGAGCGCATCCGCCAGATCGAAGCCAAGGCGCTGCGCAAGCTGAAGCACCCGAGCCGTTCGGATAAGCTCCGCAGCTTCATCGATACACTCTAGGCACACCCCCTTGCAGGGGGCAACACCTGCGGCCCGGCGAAGCCGGTTCCGCAGTGTTTCCGCGAAGAAGAAGACAGAGAACAAGAATCAGGAGGGCGCCGACGAGGCGCTCTTTTTTTTGGAGACAGGAGACGCTGCATGAACCCCGACGCCGACAAACTCTGGCTGGCCCCGCGCTGGGCGCTCGCCGTGCTGCTGGCGGTGCTGGGCATGCTCGGACCCTTCTCCATCGACACCTACATCCCGGCGTTTTCGGGCATCGCGCAGTCGATCGGCGCCACGCCAGTCGAGATGCAGCAGACGCTCTCGGCCTACCTGTTCGGCTTTGCCTTCATGAACCTGTTCCACGGCGCGCTGTCGGACAGTTTCGGCCGCAGGCCGGTCGTGCTGTGGGGCCTGGCGGTGTTCACCATTGCTTCACTGGGCTGCGCGATGTCGCAGACCATCGGGCAGCTCGTGGTGTTCCGCGCGCTGCAGGGACTGTCGACGGGAGCCGGCATCGTGGTGTCGCGCGCGGTGATCCGAGACATGTTCCCGCCGGCCGAGGCTCAGAAGGTGATGAGCCAGGTCACGATCTACTTTGGCATTGCGCCCGCGATCGCGCCGATCGTCGGCGGCTTTCTCTTCGTGCACCTGGGCTGGCACAGCATCTTCTGGTTTCTCGTGGTGGTGGGCGTGGTGCTTTTCGCTGCCAACTACAAGCTGCTGCCCGAGACGCTGCACCGCGACCAGCGCCAGCCCTTCGAGGTGCGGCACCTGATGCGCGGCTACTGGGACCTGTGCTCGGACCCGCGCTTTCTATTGCTCGCGCTGGCGAGCGGCGTGCCCTTCAACGGCATGTTCCTCTACGTGCTGGCCGCTCCGGCCTTCCTCGGCGAACACCTCGCGCTGGCACCGACGCAGTTCTTCTGGTTCTTCCTGCTGACCATCGGCGGCATCATGGCCGGCGCCTGGGCGAGCGGACGCATGGCCGGCAAGGTCGCGCCGAAGCGGCAGATTCGCGACGGCTTCGTGATCATGCTGGCGACCTCGCTCGTCAACGTGGTCGCTAACGCCCTCTTCACTCCCCACGCAGCGTGGGCGCTGTGGCCGCTGGCCGTATTCGCCTTCGGCTGGGCGCTGATGGTGCCGGTCGTGACCTTGCTCGTGCTCGATCTTCACCCCGAACGACGCGGCATGGCCTCCTCGCTCCAGGCGGTGATCGGCTCGACGGCCAACGGCGTCGTCGCCGGTGTGATCGCGCCGCTGGTGATGCATTCGACGCTGGCGCTGGCGACGACCTCGATCCTCATGCTGAGCATCGGACTCGTCGCCTGGGTCTGGCTTCACGGGCAGTGGCCCGAGATCGGGCGCCTGGTCGCCGGCGAAGCGGCCTGACGACGATGCGGTTCGACACTCTCACGACTTTCGCGCGCGCCTGGATTCCCGGCCCTACCGTCGTCGACGGACGGGAACGCCTGCGCGCCGTCGCCGGCGCCGCGGTGGGCCTGCTGTTCACGGCATTGGTCTGCGAACTCCTGGCGGGACCTTCGGTCAGCGGCAACTGGCTGATCGCGCCATTGGGCGCCAGCGCGGTGCTGGTGTTCGCACTGCCGGCCAGCCCGCTCGCACAACCCTGGCCGGTGATCGGCGGCAACACGCTTGCGGCTCTGGTCGGTGTGGCGTGCGTCCGGTGGCTGCCCGATGCGTGGTGGCTCGGCGCGGTCGCGACCGCGTTGGCCATCGGGCTCATGTTCTCCCTGCGCTGCCTTCACCCCCCGGGCGGCGCGGTCGCGCTGCTGACCGTGCTGACGCACACCCCGGAGTTCCCCTTCGCCATCTCGCCGGTGCTGACCGATTCACTGCTGCTGGTGCTCGCCGGTGTGCTCTACAACACCCTCACGGGCCGGCGCTACCCGCACGTCCAGATCGCGCAGCGCCAGGCGACCACGGACGACACGCGCTTCAGTTCGGCCGACATCGATGCGGTGCTCGCGCGCTACAACCAGGTGCTCGACATCAGCCGCGACGACCTGGAATCGCTGATCCGGCAGACCGAGATGGAGTCGTGGCACCGCCGGCTGGGCACCGTGCGCTGTGTCGACATCATGTCCCGCGGGCCGGTGACAGTCGAGTTCGGCACACCGCTGCAAGAAGCATGGTCGCTCATGCACGAGCGGCGCATCAAGGCGCTCCCGGTGACCGACCGAACCCGGCGCGTGGTCGGCATCGTCACGCAGGCCGACTTCTTCCGGCACATCGATCTGCAGCACCACGAGGGCCTGGGCGGCCGGCTGCGCGACTTCATCCGCGCGACGCGCACCGTGATGTCGAGCAAGCCCGAGGTCGTCGGCCAGATCATGACGCGCCAGGTTCGTGTCGCCAGCGAAGATCGGCCGATGGTCGACCTGGTGCCGTTGTTCTCTGAGGGGGGCCACCACCACATCCCCATCATCGACGGCGAGCGGCGGCTCACGGGGATGATCACTCAGTCCGATTTCGTGCGCGCACTGTATCGCGCGGTCGAGCCGCAGGCTTGAGGCGCTTGGCTTCGGCGGCGCCCGCCGGCCAGTGCCGTGCATCGGCGAAGCGCTCCACCAGGAAGTCGAGCAACGCGCGCAAGGACGCCGGCATCTGCCGCCGCGAGGCGTAGAGCCCGTACACGCCCAGTCCCAGAGGAACAACCTTGGGCAGCAGCGCCACGAGCCGGCCTTCCGCGATCGGCCCACGCGCCGAATACACCGGTTGCATCGCAATGCCGGCGCCTTCCATCGCCGCCGCAAGCAGCACCTGCGATTCGTTCGCGCTGAGATTGCCGCTCACGGGTACGGCAATCCTTTCGCCGTCCTGGTCGAACTGCCACAGGCTCTTGCCGAAGTACGAATAGGTCAGGCAGTTGTGCGTCGCCAGATCGTGCACGCTGCGAGGCGTGCCATGGGCAGCGAGGTAAGCCGGCGACGCGCAGACGACGGACGCGCAATGCCCCAACGGTCGCGCAATCAGGTTCGGGTCGAGGTCGTTGGTGATGCGGATAGCGAGATCGATGCGCTCCTGGACGAGGTTCACCGGCCGCGCGTCGATATGCAGGTCGATCGCGGCCAGCGGATAACGCCTCAGGTACTCCGCAACCGACGAGGCCAGTACGTCCTGCGCAAGCGACTGCGCGCACGCCACGCGCAGCAGGCCGCGCGGAACGTCCGCTTCGGCACTGAGCGTCACCGCCATGTCGCCGGCCACTTCGAGCATGCGGCGGCACCGGGCCAGCGTCTCCTCGCCCGCCTCGGTCAGGCTCAGTCGCCGCGTCGTTCGATGCAGCAGGCGCGCGCCGGCCCATTGCTCCATCTGCGCGAGGTAGCGCGTGACCATGGCGCGCGACATGTCGAGCGATTCGGCGGCACTGGTCATGCTCGCGCGCTCGGCGATGCGAACGAACACTTCGGCGGCGATGATGCGGTCCATATTCGATCGATTCAGGCAACAAACATTTGCATGCTACGGTGTTTTTCGATCGAATCAGGAAACCTACGATCGCGGACATGACAGCAACGAATCCCGACCCGCAGCGCGCCACGCTTCACTATGTCTTCGATCCGCTGTGTGGCTGGTGCTACGCCGCAGCGCCCCTGGTGCAGGCGGCGCGTGCCCTTCCCGGCCTGGTCATCGACCTCCACGGCGGCGGCATGATGACCGGCGCGAACCGCCGCGCGATGACGCCCGAGTGGCGCAACTATGTGATGCCGCACGATCGGCGCATCGCGCAACTCAGCGGCCAGCCCTTCGGCGTCGCGTACTTCGATGGATTGCTGAACGACGGCGGCGCCATGCTGGATTCCGCCCCGCCGCTGACCGCGGTGCTGGCCGCCGAGGCCGACGCCGGCAAGGGATTGGAGATGCTCCACCGCGTGCAGCGCGCCCACTACGTCGAAGGCCGCCGTATTGCCGACACCCCCGTGCTGCGCGACCTGGCAGCCGAGATCGACCTCGACCCGGCAGCCTTCACGGAAGCGTTCGACTATCTGAGCGGCGAGCCGACGCAGCGCCACATCGCTGACAGCCGCGCGTGGCTGGTGCGCGCACGCGGACAAGGCTTTCCGACCTTCGCGCTCGAAACGACCGATGGCGGACTCACGCCGCTGGACGTCGCGCGCTACCTCGGCCAGCCGGAAGCCTGGACTGCGCATCTCGGAGCGCTGATCCAGCGCTGACCCGTTTCTTCACTCACCATAAGGACCACTCCATGAGCAAGATCGCCATCCTGGGCGTCACCGGCCGCGCCGGCTCCCGCATCGCCAATGAACTGCTGCAGCGCGGACACACCATCACGGGCGTCGCACGCAAGATCGAAGGCGCCGAAACGCGCCCCGGATTGACGCTGAAATCGGCCGATTCGACGTCCGTCGACGCGCTGGTTCCGGTGCTGCGCGGCCACGATGCCGTGATCAGCGCAACGCGGTTCGCGGACGGAGCGGACGCCGCCACCCTTGTTGCGGCTGCCAAGCAAGCCGGCGTGCCGCGCCTGCTGGTCGTCGGCGGCGCCGGCAGTCTCGCAGTTGCGCCGGGCAAGGCCTTGCTCGACACGCCCGAATTTCCCGACGCCTACAAGCCGGAGGCGCAGGCCGGCAGCGCAATGCTCCAGGCGCTGCGCGCCGAAAAGGAACTGGACTGGACCTTCCTCTCGCCTTCCGCCCTCTTCGCACCCGGCGAGCGCACCGGCAGGTTCCGGGTCGGCGGCGACAGCCTGCTGAGCGATACAAGCGGCAAGAGCTGGATCTCGATGGAGGACTACGCGATCGCGCTGGCCGACGAAGTGGAGGCCCCCAAGAATTTCCGCAAGCGCTTTACCGTCGGCTATTGATTGCGGCGCCCGGCGGCCTGACCTTCCAGCGTGGTCTTCATCGCAAGCATGCCCTGCTCGATCATGGCGCTGATGGGCGGCTTCATATCGTCGGGCAGCAAGTCGGCAATCCAGACGAGTTGGCTGTGCTCAGCGTCTTCGGCAAACACTTGCAGCGACGCGTTGTGATGCGTCAGCCGCTCGCCGGTTGCAGACCACGCCACGCGCCGCGCTTCATCGTCGACATCGACGATGACTTCGCGCGCCACCAGGCCGTTGGCGAAAGTGACGATGCGTGCGTCGCCTTCCAGCTTGCAGTCGATCACGAAACCCGGCACCAGCCGGTGGTGGATCTCGCCGACATCGCGAACCGCATCCCAGATTTGCTCGGCACTCGCTGCCACACGGATTTCCTGTCGAATGGACGCCATGGTCTTCACTCCTTTCAGGCCGGCGGGCCAGTTTAGGCGTGAACAAGTCCCGCGGGTAGCCCTCAGCGCTTGACGCCCAGCAGACGCTCGAGCACCTCCGGCTGCGTGGCTAGCGTCGCCGCATGGTCGGCGTGAACCACAGTGCCGTGGTCCAGCACGACGGCTTCATCCGAGATCGCCAGGATGGCCTGCGGATGCTGCTCGACGACGATGGCCGCCAGCCCTTCGTCGCGAGTGATGCGGCGGATCGCGCGCAACAGTTCTTCCACGATGATCGGCGCCAGGCCTTCGAGCGGCTCGTCGAGCAGCAGCAAGGTCGGGTTGACCACCAAGGCGCGCCCGACGGCCAGCATCTGCTGCTCCCCACCTGACAACTGCGTGCCCAGATTGCCCTTGCGCTCTGCAAGCCGCGGGAACATCTCGTAGACCCGCTGCGGATTCCACTTGCCGGGGCGTTCCACGGCGGTGAGGTTCTCGTGCACGGTAAGCGACTTGAAGATGTTGCGCTCCTGCGGCACCCAGCCGATGCCTGCGGCAGCGCGCTGGTGCGGCGACAGCTTGTGCAGCGCCAGGCCACCCAGCGCGATGGTGCCGCCGTGCTGGCGCGTCGCACCGGCAAGCGTGTTGATCAGCGTCGTCTTGCCGGTGCCGTTGCGGCCCAGCAGCGCCAGGGTCTGGCCTTGGCCGAGCGCGAGCGAGATGTCGTGCAACACGACCGCCTCACCATAGCCCGCACTCAGGTTTTCGATGCGCAAGAGTTCAGACATGCGCGGCTCCATGGCCCAGGTAGACCTCTTTCACTTTCGGGTCGTTGGCGATCGTGTCGGGGTCGCCCTCCGTCAGGAGCGTACCGTTGACCAGCACGGTCATGCGGTCGGCGAAGCTGAACACCAGGTCCATGTCGTGTTCAATCAGCAGCACGGACACATCGGAGGGCAGCGCGGCGACGGTCTCCAGCAGTTCCTCGCGCTCGCCAGCCGGCACACCGGCCACGGGTTCGTCGAGCAGCAGAACGCGCGGCTCGCAGGCCAGCGCGATGGCAATCTCCAGCAGGCGCCGCTTGCCGTATGCGAGGTGCCGCGTCTCCTGTTGCGCGACGTCGGCGAGCCGGAACTGCTCGAGCAACTCCCCGGCCCGCTCGGCGACCTGCCTGGACGAACCCAGCGGCTTCCACCACTGCCCGCCCAGCCCCGTGTGCTGAGAGACAACCAGCGCCAGCGTTTCCAGCGGCGTCATGGAATCGAAGAGTTGATTGATCTGGAAGGTCCGGACCATGCCTCGCGCCACCCGCCGGTGCGGCGCGAGGCGGGTGATGTCCTCGCCTTCGAGCACGATGCGGCCCTCGGTGGGCGTGAGCACGCCGGTCAGCAGATTGATCAGCGTGGTCTTGCCCGCGCCGTTGGGGCCGATCAGCGCATGGCGCGCACCACGCCGGAGGTTCAGCGAGACGTTGTTGGTCGCCACGATGCCGCCGAAGCGCATCACCAGACCCGTCGCCGACAGGACGATGTCGTTCACGGTGGCGCTCACGGCTTGGCACTCCCGCGCGCACCGAACCAGGTCCAGGGTCGCAGCAGCCGATCGCGCCCGACCAGCACCAGCAGCACCAGGATCAGGCCGATCCAGAACATCCAGTACTGTGGCGTGACCGTCGAGAGCGTGTCTTGCAGGAGCTTGAACACGATGGCGCCGGCGATGCCGCCATAGAGCCAACCCACGCCACCGATGACCAGCATCAGCAGCACGTCGGCCGAGCGGTCGAAGGCCAGCACGTCGAGCGATGCGAAGCCCGTGGTCTGTGCGAGCAACGCGCCCGCCGCACCCGCGATCGCAGCGGCGACCGTGTAGATCACGGCCAGGCGCGACACGACCGGAATGCCGATCGCCATCGCGCGCAAGCGGTTGTCGCGTACGGCCTTGAGCGTCGCGCCGAAGGGCGATTGCACCAGCCGGCGCATCAGCAGGAACAGCAGCAAGACCACCGAGAGCGAATACCAGGCCGCCGTCCGACCGTACAGGTCGAACTCGAAGAGACCGAGCACCGGCCCCATCACGACACCCTGCAGGCCGTCCGCCCCGCCGGTGAGCCAGTCGAGCTTGTTCGCGAGTTCGAGCAACAGCAGCGCGGTGCCGAGCGTGACCATGAGCCGCGTCAGGTCCGTGCCGCGCAGGATCGTGACGCTCGCGATGGCGCCCAGTACGGCGCACAGCACGATGGCCACCACGAGCCCCACCGTCGGGTCCGGCATCACCAGCTTCGCGAACAGCGCAGCCGTGTAGGCGCCGAAACCGAAAAAGGCCGCATGCCCGAGCGAAACGATGCCGGTGTAGCCGAGGATGAGGTCGAGCGACATCGCGAACAGCGCGACGATCGCGATCTCGTTGATCATCAGAGCGTGCGAGGGCATCAGGAGCGGCAGCACGAAGGCCACTGCCCAGACGGCAAACTCCCACGGACGCCAGCGAGCCTTGCGCAGCAAAGGTTGCTGAAAGTCCATTACTTTCCTCCCTTGCGCGTGAACAGCCCTTGCGGCCGCCACATCAGGATCAGGATCATCAGCAGGTACACCGTGAACGCGCCCATCTTCGGAATGAAGTACTTGCCTGCCACGTCGGCGATGCCAAGAAGCAGCGCGGCCAGGAGCGGCCCCGTGATCGACGAGGTGCCTCCGACGGACACCACGATGAGGAAATAGATCATGTACTTGAGCGGGAAAGTCGGATCGAGCCCCAGGATCTCCGCGCCCAGCGCACCGCCCAGGCCCGCGAGCCCCGAACCGACCGCGAAGGTCATCAGGAACACCACGTTCACGTTGATGCCCAGCCCCGCCGCCACGCGCGGATCATCGACCGCGGCGCGAAGCCGGCTGCCGAAGCGCGTCTTCGAAAGAATCAGTTGCAGCACCACCGTGAGCAGCGCGCACAACACGATGATGAAGATGCGGTAGTGCCCCATGCCCAGCAGGAACGCGCCGTCGCCGATCTCGGTACGGCCGCGCAGCCATTCGGGCAAGTGGATGTTCTGCTGCGACGAGCCGACGAAGTAGTCGAGCCCGGCCACTGCCATGAACGCCAACCCGATCGAGAACAGCACTTGGTCCAGATGCGGCTTGCCGTACATCGGCCGGTACAAGGTGCGTTCCAGCAGCGCCCCCAGCAGACCGACCAGGATGAACGCGAGCGGCAGGCAGACGAGAAACGGCACGCCCAGCTTTTGCATCGCGAACACCGTCAGGTAGCCGCCCGCCATCGCGAACGCGCCATGCGCGAGGTTGATGAAGTTCATCAACCCCAGCGTCACAGCCAGTCCGACCGCAAGCACGAACAGCAGCATGCCGTAGGCAACGCCGTCAAAAAGAATAGTCAACATGCTGCTGTCCGGCCACCGCTTACTTGGCTTTACCTGGATCTTTCACGGCCTTGATCACGTCGAACTCGACGTTGTAGAGCTGGCCGTCCTTCTTCTCGACCTTGCGCAGGTAAACGTCCTGCGTGATGTCGCGCGTTTGCGCATCGATCAGCACTTCGCCGCGCGGGCTTTCGAAGACCTGGCCCTTCATCGCCGCGAGCAGTGCATCGCCGCCGCCCTGGCCCTTGGTGGTCTTCAGGGCTTCGTAGATCATGCGCATGCCGTCGTAGCCGCCGACGGCCATGAAGTTCGGGCGCATGTTCTTGTTGGCCTTCTGGAAGGCTTCGACGAATTTCTTGTTGGCCGCCGAGGGATGCGCCGCGGAGTAGTGGTGCGTCGTGACCACGCCAAGCGCGCCGTCACCCATGTCGTTGAGCTGGTCGTCGTCCGTCACGTCGCCGGTGGCGATCATCTTGATGCCGGCCTTGTCCATGCCGCGTTCCAGGAACTGCTTCATCACCGCCGCGCCGGCGCCCGAGGGCACGAAGACGAACAGCGCATCAGGCTTCAGGTCGCGCACCTTCTGCAGGAAGGGTGCGAAGTCCGGGTTGCGCAGCGGCACGCGCAGCGAGTCGAGCACCTTGCCGCCGTTGAGCTCGAAGCGCTCCTTGAAGAACTTCTCGGCATCGTTGCCGGGGCCGTAGTCGCTGACCAGCGTCACCACCGACTTGATGCCGTTCTTGGGTGCCCAGTCGCCCATCGCGACCGAGACCTGCGGCAGCGTGAAGCTGGAGCGCACGATGTACGGCGAGGCCTGCGTGATGCTCGACGTCGCTGCGGCCATCACGACCAGCGGCGTCTTCGATTGGGTGGCGATGGGTGCCGCCGCCAGCGCTGCCGGCGTGACGCCGAAGCCCGCGAGCACATTGACCTTGTCGTTGACCACCAGCTCCTGCGCCAGGCGCTTGGTGACGTCAGGCAGCGCGGTGTCGTCCTTCACGATCAACTCGATCTTCTTGCCGGCCACGGTGTCGCCGTTCTGCGCCATGTAGAGGCGCGCCGCCGCTTCGATCTGGCGTCCGGTGGAAGCCTGCTGACCGGTCATCGGCAGGATCAGCCCGATCTTGAACGTGTCGGCGGCGTGAGCCAGGGGGATGGCCAGCGCAATGGCGGTCAGGCTGGCAGCCTGGACGAGATGGCGACGAAGCATAAAGCTCTCCTTGTTGGATGGATGCAGGAACGGGGGATATTGTGACCAGATGCAAGCGAGCCGGGGCGTCGGCAAACACCTAGCGCACGGCCCTCGCAGAGGATTTCTGCGCGATCAGCAAATGGGCTGCGCGATCATCGCGCAATGCTTGCGAGGACTCATGGACTTTCGGGTCGCCATGCCGAATCGAGGGTGATCGTGCCGACCGCGCGCGACACGCAGGCACAGATCCTGTGGCCCGACTGCTTTTCGTGTTCGCTCAGGAACACATCGCGGTGATCGATCTCGCCATCGACGGCCAGCACGTCCATCGCACACAAGCCGCACTCGCCGCGACGGCAGTCCCAGAGGGTCTGCACGCCAGCGCCTTCGAGCGCTTCGAGCAGCGTACTCCCGGCCGGGACGGTGATCGCCAGGTCATGGCGCGGAATGCGCACCTCGAAGGCCTGCGCCGCAAGCCGGCCGCTGCTGCCGAAGGTCTCGAAGCGAAGATCCGCCTGCGCGCGACCTGCTGCCGCCCATGCGCGCTTGACGGCTTCGAGCATCGGCACCGGTCCGCAGGTGTAGAGCTGGCCACCGGGCGGCAGATGCGCGATCTCCGAGGCGAAGTCGATAGGCGCGCTGCCGGTGAAGGCCTGCATGCCGGTATTCGCCGACTGACTCAATGCTTCCTGGAGCGTCGACAGATAAGCCAGTTCCTGCTCGCTGCGAGCGCCATAGAGCATGCGGACGCTCACGCTTCGGCGCTGCGCCAGTTCGGCAAGGCGCTGTGCCATGTAGACCAGCGGCGTGATGCCGATACCGCCCGCCACCAACAGGTAGCCCGGTGCCGTCAGATCGAGGCCGAAGTGGCTCTGCGGCTCGCTCACCAGCAGGCGGTCACCGGGCGCCAGGCGCCACATCGCGAGCGACCCGCCGCGGCCATCGTCCAGCCGCTTCACCGCGATGCGCCATGCGCGCCCGTCGGGAGCGCCCACCACCGAATAGGACCGGGTCTGCATGCGCCCCGACCCTGGCTCGCCGACCAGGACCTGAACCTGCAGATGGGCTCCGGGCTCATGGCCGGCGACGATGCCCGACTCGGGCGTGATCTCGAACTCGCGCACCGTCGCCGTGAGGTCGCGGCAGGCCGTGATGCGCGCAGGCATCCAGTGGATATCGCTTTTCATCTTGAAGTGTCTTCAGGCCCGTCGGCGGATGAGTTGCACGCCCGGCAGGGGATGGTTCTGCGCGCCATGCAGCGCCTCGCGGAGATTGCGCTGCGCAATGCGGCTGTGCTCGCGCATCAGCGCCTCGGCGCGCGAGCCTTCGCGGTTCTCGATCGCATCGAGCACCTGTCCGTGCTGGTCCTGCGCGATCAAGAGCATGTCGCGCGCTGCGGGCGAGTTCGCCTGCACGACGACGAAGCCCGAGGGTGACGCGAACGGCAGGTTGATCACGCGCTCCAACTGCTGCGCGATCAAAGGGCTGCCCGCCATTTCGGAGAGGAGCCGATGAAACTCTTCATTGAACGCGACGTAGCGCGAGAACGCTGCGTCGTCGAGCGCCGGGTCGCGCAGCAAATCGTCGATGCGCTTCAGGCAGGCGCGCGCCTCGCGCAACACCACAGGCGGCGCGCCCCGCTCGGCCGCGAGCCGCGCCGACAGGCCTTCGAGCGTGCCGCGCAGTTCAATCGCGTCAGCGACGTCGCGTTCGGAGAAGGTCCGGACGGCGTACCCGCCATTGGGCAAGGCTTCGAGAAGCCCTTCCTGTTCGAGTCGCATGAGTGCGCTGCGCACCGGCGTGCGCGAGACGCCCAGCAGTTCGGAGATCGCGACCTCGGCAATGCGCGAGCCGCCGGGCAGTTCGCCGGCCAGCACCATCTCGCGCAACCGCAGTTGCGCCTTGACGGACTGGGAACCCCCCGCTTCGACGGGCTCGGCTGCAGCAGGCGTCGTGATCGCACTCACGGCCGCTCCATCGCCGCGGCCGGCTGGATCGGAATGGTGGGGGCGCGCGGCTTCTCGCGCGCAATCATCTGGTCGATGAGGCGTCGTGCCCACATCGCGCCGGCATCGATGTTGAGGTTGTAGAAGCTGTAGTCAGGCCGCTCGTCGATGGCGCGCTGCTGGGCTTCGAGCACCACTTCGTCCTCGCGGAAGATGCCGGCCACGCCCTCGCGCAGTTCGTGCGTGAGGCGCTGCTCGCCGATGCAGTAGTTGCGCGCGAAGGCCCAGAAATAGAGGCAGGTCTTGTCGGTCTCCGGCGTGATGGTGTTGAGCACGAAGCCGTTGACGCCCTTGCTGCGGTCGCCCGCCGAGCCGTTGCGCGGCACGGCGCCGCTGCTCGCCTCGGCCACGCCTACGTCGATGTTGACCGTGCACGGCCCTTCAAAACGAATGATCTGCCAGCGATCGACCTTGCCCCGGTAGCCGTGCGCGTGGTGGATCTGCGCGGCCCAGAACGGCGGTGGGTCGATGTCTTCCATCCAGCGCGTGACAGTGGCCGAGCGGTCGCCATGTGTCGCGACGAATGGCGCTTCGGCCACGGCACGATTGCCGATCGACGAGCCGTGCACGAAGGTCTCGTGCGTCAGGTCCATCAGGTTGTCGACGACCAGCCGGTAGTCGCAGGCCACGCGGATCATCTTGCCGTCGCCTGCCCATTCGGGGTCGTCGTTCCAGTGCATGTCGGGCACCAGCGCCGGGTCGGCCTTGGCCGGATCGCCTGGCCACACCCAGACGAAGCGATGCTTCTCGACCACCGGAAAGGAACGCACGCAGGCCGAGGGATTCAGCGTTTCCTGGCTCGGCATGAAAGTGCAGCGGCCCTGGCTGTTGTAGACGAGGCCGTGGTAGCCGCAGACGACTTCGTCGCCTTCCAGGCGCCCCAGCGACAGGGGCATCAGGCGATGCCAGCAGGCGTCTTCCAGCGCCGCGACCTGACCGTCGGTGCGCCGATAGAGCGCCAGTTTCTGGTTGCAGATGGTGCGCGCCAGCAGTGCGTGCTTGATCTCGACATCGTAGGCCGCGGCGTACCAGGCGTTCAGCGGAAATGGGCTCGTGGAGGCATTCATGGATACGGACTGTATACATTGATGCCTCAAAATCCAGTCTTTTTGCGTGTTTTAAGGGAAAACACCAGTCTCACTGTATCCAAAACAGGCATGCCCTGAGCGGATACGATCGACCGTTCTTTTCCAGATTCGACGGAGCCACCCCATGTCCCAGCACGCCTCCCTGCCTGCCCGCTACGACCACGTCGGCAGTTTTCTGCGTCCCAAGTACCTGCTTGAAGCCCGCGAGCAAAAAGCCAAGGGCGAGATCACGCCCGAACAGCTTCGCAAGGTCGAAGACAAGGCCATCACCGAGATCGTCAAGTTTCAAGAAGACGTCGGCCTGAAGAGCATCACCGACGGCGAATTCCGCCGCACCTACTTCCACATCGACTTCCTCGAACAACTCGGCGGCGTGAAGACCGACATCCCGGTCACCATCCGCAAGCCCGACGGCACCGAAGAGCTGGCGCCGCCCGTGATGCGCGTGATCGACAAGGTGCGCCACGCCAAGAACATCCAACTGGCCGACTTCCAGTACCTCAAGAGCCAGGTGTCGGCCGGCAACACGCCCAAGGTCACCATCCCCTCGCCCACGATGCTGCACTTCCGCGGCGGCCGCGCCGGCATCAGCAAGGAGGCCTACCCCGAGCTCGACCCGACCTTCTACGACGACGTCGCCAAGGCCTACGGCGACGAGCTTCGCTCGCTCGCCGAAGCTGGCTGCACCTACGTGCAGATGGACGACACCAATCTCGCCTACCTCTGCGACGAGCGGATGCGCGAAGCCGCCCGCCAGCGCGGCGACGACCCCAACGAACTGCCGCACCGCTACGCCGCCTTCATCAACAAGGTGGTCGCGCAGAAGCCCGCCGGCATGACGCTCGCGATGCACCTGTGCCGCGGCAATTTCAAGAGCACTCACGCGGCGGCCGGCAACTACGAGCCCGTGGCCGAAGCGCTGCTCAAGGAGATGGACCTCGACGCCTACTTCCTCGAATACGACGATGCGCGCTCCGGGGACTTCCGCCCCCTGCGCTTCCTGCCCAAGGGCAAGACCGTGGTGCTGGGCCTGGTGACCACCAAGTTCGGCGAGATGGAAGACAAGGACGAGCTCAAGAGCCGCATCGAGGCCGCCGCCAAGTACGTGTCGCTCGACCAGCTCGCGCTGTCGCCGCAATGCGGCTTCTCGAGCACGGTGCATGGCAACAACATCGCCGTCGAGGCGCAGCGCGCCAAGCTGCGCCTTGTGGTGGAAGTCGCACAAGAAGTCTGGGGGGGGTGAAGCTCGCCCCCAGGCTTCGCGCACTTCGTGTCGCTTCGCCATCCCCCTACCGGGGGCAACACCGGCGGCCCGGCAAAGCCGGTTCCGCGGTGTTTCGCGAAGGGACCCGCGGGAAGGGGCCCGCGCGAAGGAGCCTGGTTCGTTGGACGGTTTGTATTCGCGTTCCGTTGAAGTAGGCTCCGGGGATGAAGCTCATCACCGGTCCCCTCAGCATGTTTGGCGCCAAGGCGCAGATCGCATTGCTCGAAAAAGGGCTCGCGTTCGAATGCGTCATGGTGCCCTTCGATCGCGACGACAACTACGAGCCCAAGCACCCTGAGGTTCTGCGCGTCAACCCGAAGCGGCAGGTGCCGGTGCTGATCGACGGCGACGTCGAGTTGTTCGACTCGACGCAGATCTTCGAGTACCTCGAAGACCTCGCGCCCACTCCCCCGCTCTGGCCCGCCGGGGCTGCGGCGCGGGCACGGGCCCGGCAGTTGGAACTCAAGTCGGATGAGGTCTATTTCCCGCACGTGGTGAAGCTCTTCGGACTTCAGCACGACATGCAAAGCCCCGCCGCAGTCGCAGCCTGCGGCGCCTGCGCCCGCTTTCATGAAGTCCTGGATCGGCTGCTGGCCGACCGCGACTATCTCGCGGGCCTCTATTCCTATGCCGATATCGCCTTCTACATGGCACACGTGTTCGCGGACCGCAAGGGCGCGGGCATGACCGAGGGCACCCCGCGGCTGGTCGCATGGCGCGATCGCGTCGGCGCACGGGATGCCGTGCGCGAAGTGATTGGCGCGATGATGGGTTTCCTTGCCTCGGCAGGCCGCCCTGTACCTGCCTTCCTGCAGCAGCACCTCCGCACGTGAACCGGCTCGACGACCTGCTCGACTGGCTGCCATCGCCGTCGCAGCATTTGCTGGTCGTCACCTTCGCTCTGCTGGTCTACGTGTTGAGCACGCGCGCACGGCGCGAGCAACGCGCGCCCACCACGGCCATCGCATGGGTCATGGGCCTCGTGCTGGTGCCGTACGTCATCCTCCCGATGTACCTGATGTTCGGCCAGCGCAAGCTGCGGCCGACCGGCTCGCCGCGCCCGCCAAGATCCGCGCCGGCGGGGCACTGGGCGGCCGACCTGATCGAAAGCTTCGGCCTCGCCCCGCCGGGGCGTTGCACTCCCCGCTTTCATTCCGATGGCGGCGCTGCGCGTGATGCGCTGTTCGAGGTGATCGAGGGTGCACGCCGCCGCATCGACGTGTGCACCTTCATCATCGGCGACGACGCGCTCGGGCACGAGGTGATCAACCGCTTGTCGCGCCGCGCACGCGAAGGCGTCAAGGTGCGGGTGCTGCTCGACGGCTTTGGCGCGCTCTCGCTGCCGCGCTCGCATTTCGATTCGTTGCGCGAAGCCGGAGCCGAAGTCGCCGTGTTCCGGCCCATCTTCAGCCTGCGCCGCACCGGCCCGCGCAACCTTCGCAACCACCGCAAGCTCACGATCGCGGACGACGAATGGCTCTGGTCCGGAGGCCGCAATCTCGCGGGCGAATACTTCACCGGCAACGACGACCACCCTGTCCCGTGGCGTGACCTGTCCTTCGACCTCCGGGGCAGCGTGGCGGCCGCGGCGGCGCGACAGTTCGACCATGACTGGTCGTCGGTGCGCAAGCGCAAGCCGCGCGCCATCGCGGCCGACGACAGCCCGTCCAGCGACGGCCTCGCCCAATTTCTGCCCAGCGGCCCCGACCAGACCGAGGACACCGCGCATGCGTTGCTGATCGACGCCTGCTTCCGTGCCGAGCACCGCCTGCTCGCGATCACGCCCTATTTCGTGCCAGGCGACGGCCTGCGCGATGCATTGCGGCTCGCCGCACGGCGCGGCGTACAGGTCACGATCGCGATGCCAGCCGAGTCGAACCATCGGCTGGCCGACTTCGTGCGTGCCCGGGCCATGCGCGATCTCGCGCGCGCCGGCGTCATCTTTCGCATGCTGCCCTTCATGGCGCATGCGAAGGCGGTGGTGGTGGACGACAACCTGGCGCTCTGCGGCTCCATCAATCTCGACATGCGCAGCCTGCTGCTGAACCACGAAGCGGCCGTGGTGTTCTACGGCCCCGGCGAGGTCGAGTGGTTCGCCCAGTGGATCGAGACCGCCGCCTCCGCCGGCGAGACCTATCGCGCACGCAGGCCGGGGCTGGTGCGCGATGTGGCCGAGGGGCTGCTGCTCACGATTGCGTTTCAGCTCTGAGTGGACGCCCGGCCGGCACCGAGGTATTTCGGTGCGACCGTGTCGAGCGATGCAGCGCGAATGCCCAGATCCTCCAGCGACGGGAGCTTGCCGCTGGCCACGTTCGGCGTCTTCATGGACTGCAGGTTGTCGCGTGACATCAGCGGCTCGCCCGGCAAGCGTTCCATCACGGCCGCCTGTAGTGCTCCGACAGCAGGCGGGAGCGCAATCACGGGTCGTTCATGGCCCGACCACCGACCCGCCAGCTTGACAAGCTCCCTCAGCGTGAAAACCTCCGGCCCCGCGCACTCGAAGGTCTGGCCGGCGGTCACCGGTCGCTCGAGGCAGACGAGGATCGCGCGGGCGACGTCTTCGACCCACACGGGCTGGAAACGGGCATCCGCGGACGCCAGTGGGAGCATTGGCGCGAACCTCAGCAGGCGCGCAAACAAGTTCGTGAAGCGATCGTGCTGGCCGTAGATCACGGAGGGCCGAAGGATGGTCACATCGAGACCCGCGCTTCGCAGCACCGCCTCGCCTTCTGCCTTGGACCGCAGATACCGGCTCGGCTGTGCGCTGTCGACCCCGAGCGCGCTGACATGCACGATCCGCCGGACGCCTTTCGAACGGCAGGCACCGACCAGCGTTCGGGGCAAGGCGACGTGCGTTCGGACGAACTCGGCCTCGCTCCCGTGCAGGATCGCAATGAGATTGACCACGGCGTCATGGCCTTCGACCAGGCCTGCGAGTTGCGTCGGGTCGTGGACGTCTGCACTCACGACCCTGGCCGACGGCGGCAACTCCCGTTGCCTTGCTTGCGTGGGCCGACGGCTAGGCACGGTGATCTCAGTTGCGCCGTCCGAGCCAGCGATCAACGCACACAGGCTGCGCCCCACGAAGCCCGTTCCTCCAAGGACCAGTACCTTGTTCATCCGGTTTCCGCCCGCTTGTTGGCATAGCTCGCATTCCCGAGCCCCGTGCCGATGGTCAGCACCGCCCAGCGCTTCACATCTTTCATGAAGGGCAGCTCGCTCAAGCCCTGCACGACCGCGTCGTTGTGCATCAAGGCCATGGTGGGCGCGCCGTGGATGGTCGGAATCCGCTTGCAAAGCTCGCTGGGCAGGTGGAAGTTGCTTCCTTCCCAGTCGCCAGGCAAGTTCTGAGCGCCGCGCGAGATCGAGCCGTCCTTGGCGATCAGCCCCGGGCAAGCGATGCCGATGTACGGCGCGAGCCGGATGCCCTTTTTCTTGCAGTAGCGGATCTGTGTTTCGAGCATGTCGGCCAGGCGGTCGATCAGCGCCTTGCGGTTGGGCTTGTCATCCTTGTGTCGCCACTTTTCGCGCCGTAGCACCTTGGCCCGGGACATGTCCTTAGCGCGCTTCATCCGCATCTTGACGATGCCGCAGCGCACATTGGTGCCGCCGATGTCGAGCGCGAGGATCGCGTCGTGGTGAGCGAGCAGTGGCGGCGGCACGAGGTGAACCCAGCCCAGCAGCCCGGCGTCGTCGGTCTCATGGCCGATGCGGGCGAGTTGCACCGACAACTTCATGTCCTGCAAGATCGCCGCTGCCTGCAGGATGGCGCGCTCGCCAACGTCGCTCTCCGGAAAGCCGCCTCCGATCACGATGCGCTCGACGCCCTTCCACGACGGGTGCCGCATGAATCGCTCGATCACCGAGGCGAGTTCCTCGGCGAATTCCTCGACCGCGGCGTGCACCACGTCGCCCGCTTCAGAGGCTTTCTTCGCGCCAAGCGCCTCGTCCAGCGTCTGCTTGCTGAGGTCCTTGGAGTGGCGGCCACCGAGCGGATCCTTGCCCTTGCGCCGGCGCTTTTGGCGCCAGCGCTCCAGTAGCGCCCTGAACGCGGTCTGGCTGGCCTGGTCTCCGATGAAGCCGTCCTTGTCCCGCAACTGAAGGCTGTACCCCTCGACGACGACGGAAGGCAGTTCACGTGCGCCGTGCACGTCGGGGAGCGGATGCGATTCTTTCTTGGATGCCATTGCGTCTTTCATGAAGGCCGTTCAGTCGCCGGTGGTCTCCAGGATCAGGCGTGCAGTTTCCTCCGGCGCATCCCAATGCGGGAAGTGGCCGCAGCGCTCGAACCAGTGCAGGCGCGCATCCGGAAAAAGCTGCTGCGCGCGCGACGCCTGCCGCGGAAAACACACCCGGTCCAGTCGCCCCCAGCCGATCACCAGCGGCTTGGTCATGCTGCCGATGGCCAGCCCTTCCTGCGGCGCTCCGCGCACCAGGTCGCGAAGCATCAGGCTGAAGGATTCCGCCGAAGCGTAGCTGCGCATCTCCTCCAACACCAGCGACGGCGATAGCCGTGCCGCCTGTGCGGAGAATTGCGCCAGCAGCAGCTTGCGCGACCATTCGTGTCCGGTAATGGCGGGCATCGCGAACTGCAGGCTGCGCACCAGCCGCCGCGAGAAGCAGATCGAACTCTGGTAGATATAGCGCTCCCAGCCCCCCCAGAAGCCGCCCGGTCCGAGCGAAACGACCGAGCCGAGCACGCCCCCCCTGCGTGCCAGTTCAAGCACGAGGCGAGCGCCCAGCGAACTACCGACCGCATCAGTCCCGACCAGGTCGTGTTCCGAAAGGAACTGCGCGACCGCGTTGGACAAGGTCCGCACGGACACCTCTCCCGCCAACGGCGGGCTCTTGCCGAAGCCCGGCAGGTCGATCGCCACCACGGCGCGCTCAGCTGCCAGCGGATTCAGGATGGTCTGCCACGAGCGCCAGCTGCTGCCAAGTCCATGTACGAGCAACAAGGGCTTCCCTTCACCGCGTCGGACATAGTTGATCAGCACGCGTTCAGTTTGCGTTCAGATAGTGCGCTGCAGCATCAGCCTGCCGCACGATCCGCTGTAGGAGAACGAGCCTGTCAGCCCCTGGCAGCGCCGATACACTGGGTCGATGCATTCGTTGCGCCGACCGTGGCTCACCGCCCTGGCTTGCCTGGGCCTGCTCTGCGCGGCCGTGTTCTCGTACGTCTCGCACGGGCAGGAACAAGGCCTGCGCATCGGGTCGAAGCGTTTCACCGAGTCCTACATCCTGGCGGAGGTCATGGCGCAGACGGCTTCGCCCCAATCGCCCACGCCGCCGACGGTCCGCCAGGGGCTGGGCAACACCGCGATCGTCTACGAAGCCCTGCGCTCCGGCGGCATCGACCTCTATGCCGAGTACACCGGCACGATCGCGCTGGAGATCCTCAAGGGCTCCCAGTCGATGACGCGGGAGGCCATGAACGCGGCCCTCGCACCGCTGGGGCTGGGCGTCGCGATTCCGCTCGGCTTCAACGACGGCTATGCACTCGCGATGCGCGCAGCCGATGCAGACCGGCTCGGCGTGCGCAGCCTGAGCGACCTGGCGAACCATCCCGAACTGAAGCTCGGCCTGTCGAACGAGTTCATCGGTCGTGCGGACGGCTGGCAGGGTCTCGCCGCGCGCTACGGATTCCGGCAGACGCCGACCGGGCTGGACCATGGCCTCGCCTACGACGCGATCGCCGCGAAGCAGATCGATGTGATCGACATCTACACCACCGACGCCAAGATCGACCATCTCGGCCTGCGCGTGCTCCAGGACGACCGCAGCTATTTCCCGCGCTACGACGCCGTGGTGCTGTACCGGCTCGACGTGCCCACGCGCTGGCCGAAGGCTTGGGCGGCGCTGCAGAAGCTCGAAGGCCGAATCGACGAACGCGCCATGATCGCGATGAACGCGCGCGCCGAACTGCAGGGCGTGGCCTTCGATGTGATCGCCCGCGACTTCCTGGCCCAGCAAGGGCAGGCCGGCGTGCACGCCGGCTCATCGGGCGCGGCTGCGCGCGGCTTCGTCGCCAAGCTGCTTGGCCCCGACCTGGGCCGGCTGGCGCGACAGCACCTGACGCTCGTCGCGGTATCGGTCGGGGTCGCCGTCCTCATCGCGGTGCCGGTTGGAATCCTGGTGTTTCCGCACCTGCGCCTGCGCGCGGTGGTGCTCGGACTCACGGGCCTTCTGCAGACTATTCCGTCGCTCGCGTTGCTCGCGGTGCTGATCTCCCTGATGGGGGCGATCGGCACGCTGCCTGCGCTGGTCGCGCTCACGCTCTATGCGCTGCTGCCGATCATGCGCAACACGGTCACCGGGCTGGCCGAGGTTCCGGCGGGGTTGCGGCAGGCGGGCACGGCGCTTGGCATGACCGGCGCACAGAGCCTGCGGGTGGTGATGCTGCCGCTGGCGCTGCCTACCCTGCTGGCCGGCGTGCGAACCGCAACGACCATCGCCATCGGCACCGCGACCATCGCGGCCTTCATCGGCGCAGGCGGTTTCGGTGAACGCATCGTGACCGGGCTTGCGCTCAACGACCGCGAGCTGCTGCTCGCGGGGGCCGTCCCGGCCGCCGTGCTGGCCCTGTTGAGCGAGGCGCTGTTCGAAACCATCGAATTCGTGATGCGGCGTCGCCGCGGCTGAAGACGGCGCATCACCCGATTGCGACGGCAAGCGAGCCGGACTAGTCTCGTGAATCGCTGCTGCGCCGACGCGCGGCCCGGAGGAGTCGACGATGAATCGATGCGAACTGCCCACGCGCCTGCCGCTGGCGGATGGGGCGGAACTGCACTACACCGAGCATGGACGCGGATCACCGCTCATCCTGTTGCACGGCGGCTTGGGCGATTGTCATTCGTGGACGCCACAGATGCAGACCTTTGCGGCACGTTTCCGCGTCATCGCCTACAGCCGGCGATTCAGCAGCCCGAGCAGGAGCCCCGGCGCGCATGCCGGCTACACACCGCAACTCGACGTGGACGACCTCGCGGCACTTCAAGGGCACGTTCGCTGCGGACCTGCCCATCTGGTCGGCACCTCCTACGGCGCCTTGATTGCATTGATGTTTGCGCTCCAGCATCCCGAACAGGTGCTGAGCCTCGTCTTGAACGAACCGCCTTTGCACCCATGGGCATGTCGCACGCCCGAGGGGAGCGCGCTGTTCGAAGCATTCATGGCGGATGTCTGGCGCCCCGCCGCCCTGGCCTTCGACCGGAACGACGAGCGCACGGCGTTGCGCCTGCTGGTCGATGGCATCTGGGGCGAGCCGCTGTTCGACAGATTGCCGCCCGAGCGAATGCATGTCGTGACGCGCAACGCGGGCGCGATGAAGGCGCTGACACGGTCGACGGAACCGTTTCCCGATCTGTCGCGTTCGGAAGTGGCGGCCTTGGAGATGCCTGTTCTGCTCTTGAACGGCGACCGGGCCACCGATCTTCATCGAAGAGTAGTCGATGAATTGGCGCTGGTGCTGCCCCGCTCGAGGCGCGAAGTCATCGCGGGCGCGGGACATGGTGCGCCTTCCGAGAATCCCGTCGGCTTCAATCGGGTGGTGTTCTGGACCTTACTGCGCAGTGGACGAACATAGACTTGCCCATTCCAGGGACACAAGGACACCTCGCAATGAACATCGTCATCACCGGCGGTGCCGGCTTCGTCGGCGCACGCCTCGCCCGCACCCTGCTCGCTCGTCGGCAACTCTCCCTGGCCGGCGCAGCGCCTGCGCCCATCGACACCATCACCCTCGTTGACCGCGTTCCACCGCCGAACGATCTGGCCCGCGACCCGCGCGTGAGCGCCGTGGTGGGCGATCTCAATGCGCTGCTCGCCAAGGCACCCGAGAGCGCCGTCCCCCCGAATGCCTCGCTCGTCTTCCACCTCGCCGCTGCGGTCAGTGGCGAATGCGAGGCCGACTTCGACCTCGGCATGCGCAGCAACTTCGCCGCGACCAACGCACTGCTCGAAACCTGCCGAAAGCTCGGTACGGCGCCGACGCTGGTGTTCTCGAGTTCGCTCGCCGTGTTCGGCAACTCGCCTGAGCAACCCTTGCCCGAGGTGATCACCGACAACACGCTGCCCACCCCGCAGACCAGCTACGGCATCCAGAAATTCATCGCCGAGCAACTCGTTGCCGACTACACGCGCAAGGGCTTCATCAATGGCCGCAGCGTGCGGCTCATGACGGTGAGCGTGCGTCCGGGCCGACCCAACGGCGCGGCCTCGGGCTTCTTCAGCGGAATGATCCGCGAACCGCTCGCGGGCGTTCGCGCCGTCTGCCCGGTGGCGGACGAAACGCCGGTGGCGATCTCGTCGCCGACGCGCACCATCGAAGGGCTGGTCCGTGCCGCCGAGGCGAGCGACGCGCAATGGGGTCCGCGCACCGCGGTCAACCTGCCCTCGCTCTCCACCACCGTCGGCGAGATGGCCGCGGCGCTCGCTCGCGTCGCCGGCGCGGCCGCCACCGATCTGCTCGACCGCACGCCCGACCCGGCGATCCGCCGCATCGTGAAGAGCTGGCCGGGGCGCTTCGAAACGGTGCGTGCCCGTGCGCTGGGCCTGGGTTCGGATGCAAGCTTCGAGGACGTGATACGCGAATACGTCCGTGAAAATCCCGACGAGGTCAAGCTCCCTCTTCAGGCATAGTCGGTCGGGCATCCTTCCCGCAACCTCCCCGGAGACAACATGAAACTCGGCACCCTCGCCGCCTGCCTTTCGCTCGCCCTTGGCACCAGCGCCTTCGCACAGACCACCACGCTCAAGATCGGCTACGCCACGACGAAGGAATCGCACTACGGCGTCGGCTCCACGGTGTTCTGCGACGAGGTCGAGAAAGGCACGCAAGGCCGCTACAAGTGCCAGCATTTCCCCAACTCCGCACTGGGCGGCGAGCGCGAGCAGATCGAGGCCGTGCAACTCGGCACGCAGGACCTCGTCAACACGTCCACGGGCCCGGTCGGCAACTTCGTGCCCGAAGTCAAGATCGTCGACATCCCCTTCCTGTTCCGCGACTACGACCACGCGCGCAAGGTGATGGACGGCCCGATCGGCCAGGACATCCTCGCCAAGTTCCCGAGCAAGGGCATCATCGCGCTGGCCTGGACCGAGAACGGCTTCCGGCACATGACGAACAGCAAGCGCGACATCGTCAAGCCCTCCGACGCCGCCGGCCTGAAGATGCGCACCATGGAGAACAAGGTGCACATGGATGGCTACCGCACCTTCGGCATCCTGCCCACGCCGATGGCCTTCCCCGAGCTGTTCGGCGCCCTGCAGCAAGGCACGGTGGACGGCCAGGAGAACCCCATCCCCGTGATCCTGTCCTCCAAATTCGCACAGGTGCAGAACCACCTGTCATTGACGGGCCATGTCTATTCGCCGGCACTGCTGCTGCTGTCCCCCAAAGTCTGGAACAAGCTGTCGGACGCCGACAAGAAAGTGTTCGTCGAAGCCGCGAAGAAGGCCGGCGCCGCACAACGCAAGAAGGTCAACGAAGACGAGAACAACGGCATCGCCCAGCTCGAGAAGGACGGCATGAAGGTGACCCGCAAGGTCGACGGCGCCGCGTTCCGTGAAGCGCTGAAGCCCGCTTACGCGGGCTACGCCAAGGAATTCGGCGCCGACAACATCAAGAAGATCTCGGACGTCCAGTAAGCGCGGAAACGCGCCCCTTACGGCACCGCCGCCCGGTGAGCCAGCCATGGCACCGGGCGGTTCTCATTGCACAGATCCCACAACAACAGTCGTCGTGAAAACCTTCGAACACTATTTCCTGGCCGCGAACCGGTGGGCGCTGATCCTGCTGCTCGCCGCGATGTCGGTCATCATCTTCATCAACGTGGCGATGCGCTACCTCACGAGCAACTCGCTCGAATGGGCCGAGGAGGTCGCGCGCCACATGATGATCTGGCTCACCTTCCTCGGCGCCGGGCCGGTGCTGCGCTACGGCGGGCACATCGCAGTCGAGAACCTGCAGGACGCGCTGCCGCCCAAGGCCGCCATCGCGATGCGTGCGGTGGTCGCGGCGCTGCTCTTCGCCTTCTTCGGCTTCATGGTCTGGTACGGCTGGCTCTACATGGAGCGCACAATGTTCCAGTTGACGGCCGTGACGCAGATTCCCTTCGCCTATATCTACAGCGCCATGATGTTCGGCGGCCTGCTGCTGATCGTGCACTGGCTCCTGATCGTGCGTGGCTACGTGCTGCGACGCGAATTCGCATCCGACGCGCACTTCGATGCGGCCGCGAGCGCCTCGCTATGAACGCCAGCCTCGTCCTCATCCTCTCGGTGTGCGTGTTCCTCGCGATCGGCGTGCCGGTCGCTTTCGCACTGGGCCTCGCCACTGCCGCGACGCTGATCCTCGCCGAGTCCTACCCGCTGATGGTGCTGCTGAAGGAAACCTTCACTGGCATCGACAGCTTTCCGCTGATGGCGGTGCCCTTCTTCATCCTTGCCGCTGAGCTCATGAGTGGCGGTTCGCTGACGGAGGTGCTGCTGCGCTTCGCCGGCCAGTTCGTCGGCCACCGGCGCGGCGGGTTGGGCTACACCAACGTGGTGTCGCTGACTTTCTTCTCGGGCATCTCGGGATCGGCGCTGGCCGACGCGGCGGGGCCGGGCTCCATGCTCATCAAGATGATGGACAAGGCCGGCTACGACCGCTCATACGCCGCCGCGCTGACTGCCTCGACCGCCATTGTCGGGCCCATCATCCCGCCCTCGATCATCATGATCATCTACGCGCTGCAGGACGACAATGTGTCGGTCGGCAGCCTGTTCGTGGCGGGCCTCATTCCAGGCCTGCTGATCGCGGTGGCGATGTGCGCGGTCAACTTCCACGTGTCGAAGAAGCGCAACTACAAGGGCGACGGCGGCATGCCGCCCTGGAACGAAGTGCTGCTGACGACGTGGAAGGCGATCCCCGCGATCCTGCTGCCGGTAGTGATCCTCGGCGGGATGCGGGCCGGGTGGTTCACGCCGACCGAGGCATCGGTGGTGGCGGTGTTCTATGCGTTGGTGTGCGGCAAGTTTGTCTACCGCACGCTCGAGTGGAAAGCGCTGCCCGACATCCTCTCGCGTTCCGCCTTGCTCTCGGCATCCGTGCTCATCATCATCGGCTTGTCGGCTTCGTTCGCATGGATCCTGACCATCGAGAACGTGCCGCAGACGCTGGCCGAGTGGCTGGCGGGCATGAACCTGTCGCCGTGGATGTTCCTGATCATCGTGAACGTCTTCCTGCTGCTCTTCGGCATCTTCATCGAGCCGCTGCCGGGCGTGATGGTGCTGGCGCCGATCCTTGCGCCGGTGGCGGTCAAGCTGGGCATCGATCCGATCCACTTCGCGATGATCGTGATCTACAACCTCACGCTCGGCATGATCACACCGCCGGTGGGTGGGCTGCTCTTCGTCACCTGCAACGTCTCGCGCGTGCCGATGTCGCAACTGGTGCGCGAACTGGTGCCCTTCCTGTGGGCGCACGGCGCGGTACTGCTGGTGCTCACCTTCATGCCGGCGCTCAGCACATGGCTGCCGCGGCTGTGGGGCTTCAAGTAGCGCCCGGTCACCACGGTGTCATGCTGATGCACTGAAATCGCAGACCGACCCGGCGCCGATCCACTACACTCGCCGGGTCAGGAGAGAGCCCCGCGACAGCGGTGCCGCCGAAGGCGCAGGTCCCCTCGAAACAAGGGCCCGAACGCTCAGGCAAAAGGACTGACGAGGCGCCCTGCACGGGCGTTTCCTTGCTGGAGAGAGACGGCCCATCACCACGTCGGAGGGGCTGTCCACCGAAGGAGCAAACCCCGATCGTGGGGCGAATCTCTCAGGTAAAGCGGACAGCAGGGGTGGCCCATGGCTCTGGTCATGGATCTGGACTGCCCCTTTTGGAGAGTGCCTTGGCCTCCGCATCGACCGACGATCTTCTGAAGACCCCGCTTCACGCCCTGCACGTTGAGCTCGGCGCCCGCATGGTTCCCTTCGCGGGCTATTCGATGCCGGTGCAATACCCCGCCGGCCTGATGGCCGAGCACAAGCACACGCGCGAGGCCGCGGGCCTGTTCGACATTTCCCACATGGGCCAGCTGCGCCTCGTCGGCCCGGATGCCGCGGCAGCTTTCGAGACCCTCATGCCGGTCGACGTGATCGGCCTGGCGCCGGGCAAGCAGCGCTATGGCCTGCTGCTCAACGACGAGGGCGGCATCCTCGACGACCTGATGTTCTTCAACGAGGGCCACGATTCGCTCTTCGTGATCGTGAACGGCGCCTGCAAGCAGACCGACATCGCGCACATCACGGCGAAGATCGGCAAGCGCTGCCAGGTCTTGCCGATGCCCGACCATGCGTTGCTGGCACTTCAGGGGCCGCAAGCCGCGGCCACGCTCGCGCGCCTGTCGCCCGGCGTGGAGCGCTTCGTCTTCATGACGGGCGGCGCCGTTCAGATCGGCGGCCTGCCGGCCTTCGTCACGCGCAGCGGCTACACGGGCGAGGACGGCTTCGAGATCTCGGTCGCCGCCAAGGACGCCGAGGCGCTGGCTCGCCTGCTCCTTGCTCAGCCCGAGGTCAAGCCCATCGGCCTGGGCGCGCGCAATTCGCTGCGGCTCGAAGCCGGGCTCTGCCTCTACGGCAACGACATCGATGAAACCACCACGCCCGTCGAGGCGTCGCTCGGCTGGGCGATGCAGAAGGTTCGGCGCACCGGCGGCGAGCGCGAAGGCGGATTTCCCGGCGCGGTCCGGATCCTGGCGCAACTCACGGCTGCCAGCGGCACGGCGGGCCATCTCGACCACGACACGCTGAAGCGCAAGCGCGTCGGCCTGGTCGCACTGGAGCGCGTTCCGGTGCGCGATGGCACGCTCCTTGAGTCGTTCGAAGGCCTGGCCATCGGTCATGTGACCAGCGGCTTGCTCGGCCCCACGGTCGACCGGCCGGTCGCGATGGGCTACGTGGCACTGGCCTACGCGGAGCCGGGCACGCGCATCCAGGCCATCGTGCGCGGCAAGCCCGTGCCGATGGAAGTGAGCACCATGCCTTTTGTCCCTGCGCACTATTTCCGCGGTTGATTCCCACCGACATTCTTTTATCCAAGGAGCTTCCTTCATGACCATCAAGTACACCAAGGACCACGAGTGGGTTCAGCAAGACGCAGACACCACGCTCGTGACCGTCGGCATCACGGTGCATGCACAAGACGCACTGGGCGACGTGGTGTTCGTCGACCTGCCGGAAGTCGGCAAGACTTTCAACCAGGGCGATGTGGCGGGCGTGGTCGAGTCGGTCAAGGCCGCGGCCGACGTGTTCATGCCGGTCTCGGGCGAGATCACCGAAGTCAACGAGGCGCTGCGCGCCGATCCCTCGCTCGCCAACAGCGCCCCGATGGATGCAGGCTGGTTCTTCAAGGTGCGCATCAGCGATGCGACCCAGCTCGAAGCGCTGCTGGACGAGACGGCGTACGAGAAATTTTCTGCCGACAACTGATCCCTGACCGACCCCACTTCCGCCAACCACCACCTCCATGTCGACGCCCGTCCTGCCCACCCTCCCCACGCTCAGCGAACTCGAAAACGCCGAGGAATTCATCGCGCGCCACATCGGCATCGAAGCGGAAGACGAGGCGCGCATGCTGACCGCCATCGGCTCGACGACGCGCGCCGAGTTGATCGATGGCATCGTGCCGCCGGCCATCCGCCGCAGCCGGCCGATGCGACTCCCGGCGCCGACGACGGAGGCCGACGCGCTCGTCGAGCTCAAGGGCATCGCGGCCAAGAACAAGGTGGCACGGAGTTTCATCGGGCAGGGCTACTACGGTACGCACACGCCGGGCGTGATCCTGCGCAACGTGCTCGAGAACCCCGCCTGGTACACGGCCTACACGCCCTACCAGGCCGAGATCTCGCAGGGCCGCATGGAGGCATTGGTCAACTTCCAGACCATGGTCTGCGATTTGACGGGCATGGCGATCGCCAATGCGTCGATGCTCGACGAGGCCACGGCCGCCGCCGAGGCGATGACGCTGGCCAAGCGCAGCGTCAAGAGCAAGAGCAACGTTTTCCTGGTGTCGGGGGACTGCCACCCGCAGACCATCGAGGTGATCAAGACGCGCGCCGCGCCGCTGGGCATCGAGGTCAAGGTCAGCACCGTCTCCGAAACCCTGCCGCACCTGATGGCGAGCAGTGAGTTCTTCGGCGTGCTGGCGCAGTACCCGGCCACGACCGGGCATGTGCACGACCTGCGCCCGCTCGCAGGGCACGCGCACCAGTTCGGCGCTGCGTTCTGCGTCGCGGCCGATCTGCTGGCACTCACGCTGTTGGCGCCTCCAGGCGAATGGGACGCGGACATCGTCTGCGGCACCACGCAGCGCTTCGGCATGCCGATGTGCAACGGGGGCCCGCACGCGGCCTACCTGGCGTGCCGCGACGAGTACAAGCGCTCGCTGCCCGGACGCATCGTCGGCGTCAGCGTGGACACGCATGGCGCGCCCGCCTACCGCCTCGCACTGCAGACACGCGAGCAGCACATCCGCCGCGAGAAGGCCACGTCCAACATCTGCACGGCGCAGGTGCTGCCGGCCGTGGTCGCGAGCATGTACGCGGTCTATCACGGGCCGCAGGGACTTCGCCGCATCGCGCAGCGCGTCGCCGGGCTGACGGCGGTGCTCGCGCAGGGCCTGGAGCAAATGGGCCGCGAGCTGGTGAACGCCACCGCATTCGACTCCATCACCGTCAAGTCCGGCGACGACACAGCCAAGATCCTGGAACGCGCCGAGGCCGCCAGCTTCAACCTGCGCCAGCGCGTGCAGAACCACCTGGGCATTTCGCTCGACGAGACCACGACGCGCGCCGACATCGAGACGCTGTGGGCGCTGTTCGTGCCGACGGGCAAGCCGATGCCGCGCTTCGAGGACCTGACCCACCGCATCACGCCGCGCATTCCCGAGGACCTGCGCCGCACGACCGATTTCCTTACGCACCCGGTGTTCAACACCCACAAGAGTGAAACCGCGATGCTGCGCTACATCCGCAGCCTGAGCGACAAGGACCTCGCGCTCGACCGCAGCATGATTCCGCTGGGCAGTTGCACGATGAAGCTCAACGCGACGAGCGAGATGATCCCGATCACCTGGCCCGAGTTCGCGAACATCCATCCCTTCGCGCCGGCCGAGCAACTGCAAGGCTATGCCCAGCTCGACAAGCAGCTGCGCGCCTGGCTCTGCGAGGCGACCGGCTATGCCGGCATCAGCCTCCAGCCCAACGCGGGCTCGCAGGGCGAGTACGCGGGCCTGCTGGCGATCAAGGCCTTCCACGAGGCCAAGGGCGAAGGCCATCGCAATGTGTGCCTGATCCCGTCCTCGGCGCATGGCACCAATCCGGCCAGCGCGCAGATGGTGGGCATGCAGGTGGTGGTGACGGCCTGCGACGCCGACGGCAACGTCGACATCGACGACCTCAAGCGCGCCTGCGGCACGCATGGCGACAAGCTCGCGGCGATGATGATCACCTACCCCAGCACGCACGGCGTGTTCGAGACCCGCGTGAAGGAACTCTGCGAGATCGTGCATGCGCACGGCGGCCGGGTGTACGTGGACGGCGCCAACATGAACGCACTGGTCGGCGTGGCCGCACCCGGCGAATTCGGGGGCGACGTGAGCCACCTGAACCTCCACAAGACCTTCTGCATCCCGCACGGCGGCGGCGGCCCGGGTGTCGGGCCGGTGTGCGTCGTCGAGGATCTCGTGCCCTACCTGCCCGGACACGCGACCGGCGGAATCGCATCGCACGGCGTGGGTGCCGTGTCGGCCGCCCCCTTGGGCAACGCGGCCGTGCTGCCGATCAGCTGGATGTACTGCCGCATGATGGGCGCGACGGGTTTGAAGGCCGCGACCGAGATCGCCATCCTCAGTGCCAACTACATCAGCTCGCGCCTGAAGGACCATTACCCCACGCTGTACGCGAGCCCGAACGGCCACGTCGCGCACGAGTGCATTCTCGACCTTCGCCCCCTCAAGGACGCCAGCGGCGTGACCGCCGAGGACGTCGCCAAGCGTCTGATCGACTATGGCTTCCACGCGCCGACGCTGAGCTTCCCGGTGCCCGGCACCCTCATGGTCGAGCCGACCGAGAGCGAGCCGCTGGCCGAACTCGACCGCTTCATCGACGCCATGATCGCGATCCGTGGCGAGATCCGTCGCGTCGAGGAAGGTGTCTGGCCGAAGGACGACAACCCGCTCAAGAACGCGCCCCACACCGCGGCCAGCCTGCTCGGCAGCGAGTGGGCCCGCCCCTACTCGCGAGAACTCGGGGCCTTTCCGCTCGCCACGCTCAAGCAGGCCAAATACTGGCCGCCGATCGGGCGAGTCGACAACGTCTACGGTGACCGCAACCTGTTCTGCAGTTGCGTGCCGGTGGGCGACTACGCCAAGGCCTGAGCCTTCGTTAACATTCTTTTACAACGCCGCTGCCCAAGCCGTCGATTTCGCCGTCCTTGCTCCGACGTTGAAGTAGAGCCCCGGAAAGGCCCCGGTCCTGCCGACCGGATTCCGGGCTCCCAACCCAAGGAGCAACGACATGCGATTCATGGTGATAGTCAAGGCCAGCAAGGACTCCGAAGCCGGCGTCATGCCCACCGAGGCCATGCTGACCGCGATGGGCAAGTACAACGAAGAGCTGGTCAAGGCCGGCGTCATGCTGGCGGGCGAAGGCCTGCAGGCCAGCTCGAAGGGCGCGCGGGTGCGCTTTTCAGGCAAGCAGCGGACGGTGATCGACGGACCTTTCAGCGAGACCAAGGAGCTGATCGCCGGCTTCTGGCTCTGGCAGGTCCGCTCGAAGGAAGAAGCCATCGAATGGCTCAAGCGCGCGCCTTTCGAGGACGGCGACGAAGTCGAGCTGCGTCAGGTCTTCGAGATGGAAGACTTCGGCGCCGAACTCACGCCGGAACTCCGGGAACAGGAAAAGCGACTTGCAGCCGAAATTGCCGCCAAGAAGTCCTGATTGCTCGACCCCAAGGAGATCCGACCATGAAATTCATGATCATTCGCAAGGCCGACAAGGACACTGAAGCCGGCATGATGCCCACCGAGCAGCTCGTGACCGACATGATGAAGTACAACGAAGAGATGATCAAAGCAGGTGTCATGTTCGACGGCATGGGCCTGCAGCCCAGCGTGAAGGGTGCGCGCGTCAAGTTCAACGGCGGCAAGCCGACGATCACCGACGGCCCCTTCGCCGAGGCCAAGGAACTGATCGCGGGCTTCACGCTGATCCAGGTGAAGTCGCGGGAAGAAGCCCTCGAATGGGTCAAGCGCTGGCCGCCCATCGACGGCCACGGCAACGTCGAGCTGGAACTGCGCCAGATCTACGAGGCCGAGGATTTCGGCGCCGAGTTCACACCCGAGATCCGCAAGCAGGAAGAGCTGCTGCGCGACAACGCGGCCGTGCGCGAAGCCGGCTCGCGGCGCTGAGGAACGAGGCGAAATAGGCGGTTCGTCGTGCCGGAAGCAGACACACACCGCGTCATCAACGCCGTCTGGCGCATCGAATCCGCGAAGATCATCGGTGCGGTGGCGCGGATGGTGCGTGACGTCGGCGTGGCGGAAGAACTGGCGCAGGACGCGCTGGTCGCCGCGCTGGAACAATGGCCGCGCGATGGCATTCCGGACAACCCCGGTGCCTGGCTTACCACCGCCGCGAAGCACCGGGCCATCGATCTGCTTCGCAAGAGAACGCTGCACGCCAGCAAGGAAGAAGAAGTCGGCCGCGAACTGGATGCCCAGCACGCCATGGCCGCAGCGGACTTGGCCGAAGCGGTGGACGCCGCGCTCGACGACGAGGTGGGCGACGACATCCTCCGCCTGGTGTTCACGGCCTGCCACCCTGTGCTCTCGCCCGAAGGCCGGGTCGCATTGACCTTGCGCCTGCTCGGAGGGCTGACCACCGACGAGATCGCGCGCTCCTTCCTTGTGCCCGAACCGACGATCGCGCAGCGCATCGTGCGCGCCAAGCGAACGCTGGCCGCCGCGCGCGTGCCCTTCGAGGCGCCGCGCGCGAACGAACTGGCCGCGCGCCTCGCGTCGGTGCTCGAAGTCATCTACCTGGTGTTCAACGAGGGCTATTCGGCCACCGCCGGTGACGACTGGATGCGCCCCGCACTCTGCGAGGAAGCGCTGCGGCTCGGCCGCATCCTCGCCGAGCTCGTGCCTGACGAGCCGGAGGTCCACGGACTGGTCGCTCTGATGGAGATCCAGGCTTCGCGCGCCGCGGCACGCGTGGATGCCAACGGAGACCCGATCCTGCTGCTCGACCAGAACCGCGGGCGATGGAACCAGCTCCTGATCCGGCGTGGCCTCGGCGCGTTGGAACGTACCGAAAAGCTCGGTGGCGCGTTGGGGCCCTATGCGCTGCAGGCCGCTATCGCCGCATGTCACGCACGCGCCCGCACTGCTGCGGAGACCGATTGGCAGCGCATCGCCGCGCTCTATGAAGCACTCGCGCAGCTCGCACCCTCCCCGATCGTGGAACTGAATCGCGCGGTCGCGCTGTCGATGGCATTCGGGCCCGCGGTGGGCCTCGAACTCGTCGATGCGCTGAGATCAGAACCGCAACTGACGGGCTACCACCTGCTGCCCAGTGTTCGCGGCGACCTCCTCGCCAAGCTGGGCCGCAAGGGCGAGGCCTACGTGGAGTTCAAGCGCGCCGCGGAACTCACGCGCAATGCGCGCGAGCGCAAGCTGCTGCTCATGCGCGCGCTGGCGTGCTCGGGCAGCGCGCCGCCGCCGGGCGCCGATTGAGCGACGTTTACGCTATTTCTTCGCCACTGCGCCCGTCGCCACCTGGCGACGGAACTCGGCCAGTTTGGCCTTCATGCGACGCTCGTTGACCGGCCCCATGCGCACCAGGATCTTTTGGCCGGCCGATAGTGATTCGAGTTCCGGATCCACGAATTCGTAGCGCACCCAGGGGCGCTCCGACTGCATCTCGCCTTTCACCTCCGTGATCTTCACCTGCACCGGCCCCGCGGGGACGGGAGTCTGCAGCAGATGGTCGATGACCGCCACCAGACGGTCGTTGAAGTAGCGCCCCGGATAGCCGAGTTCCTCGTATGCCTGCTGGAACAGCGGATAGAGCTTGGCGTAGAGCGCCACCGCACGGGAGGTGTCCACCGACTCCGCGAAAAGCACGAAGGGGGTGTAGCGGCTGCTGTTGTCGACGCTGATCGTCTTCTCCACGCCGCTGCCCTGCACGGCGAAGCGTTGCGGCGCGGGATGCGTTGGCCACATGCGCGAGGTCGCCTGTGCGCGCGGCAAGTTGTCGACAGTGGCAACCACGCGGCGCACGAAGCCATCGACCTGGAGGTTGGAAACGACCGCCTTCTTGCCGAGCAATTCATTGAGCGCGGCGGTGACGCGGCCATCGGCGTCGTTCAGCGCGGGCAATGCGGCGTCGGGCTCGGCCAATGCATCGACCGGATTCTGCGGGCCTTGCGCCACGGGAGCGGGCGGTGCATCGGCCGGCGCGGGTTGGGGCGCGGTCGCAGCGGGTGACTCCGGCGGCGGCGTCGCCTTCTGCAGCGACCAGCGCCACCAGGCAAATGCGGCCGCGAGAATCACCACGACGACGATCACCAGGGTCCACACCGAAGATTCGCGTGCTGGCCTGAATTCTGCTGAGTCCCGTTCGGGCATGGTGGAATCGTCCTTATGTGCGGGCGGAGTCGCCCGGTCCATTTGAAACCACGACAGCGCTTCGTGCCGTAACGCCCTGTGACCGCCCTGGAACCCCTATGAACATCGACTTCGCGACCCTGACCGAGTACCAGCGCTACAAGCTCATGGCGAGTTTGATCGTGCCCCGGCCGATCGCGCTCGTCACCACGCTCGGGCCCGACGGCATCGTCAACGCCGCGCCCTTCAGCATGTTCAACATGCTCGGCGAGGAACCGCCGATCGTGATGATCAGCGTCAACCGCCTGCAGGATGGCGTGCTCAAGGATACGGCCGCCAACATCGTGCGGACCGGCGAATTCGTCGTGCACCTGGCCGACGAGGACATCGCGGAGCAAATGCACCGCTGCGGCGACCGCCATCCACCGCACGTGAGCGAACTCGACATCGTCGGCTTCACCGCATTGCCCAGCAGCGCGGTAAACCCCCCCCGCATCGCCGAGGCGCCCGTCGCATTCGAGTGCACGCTATGGGAAACGCTTGAAACCGAGAGCCGGCAGATCTTCATCGGGCAGGTGCGCTGGATGCATGCACGCGACGAACTCATCGACACCGAAACCTGGCGCGTCCGGCTGCAACACTACTTTCCGGTCGGCCGATTCGGGGCGAGCTTCTACGTGAAAACGCGCGAACGCTACTCTTTGGCGGCCCAGGGCGAGACCCGAAGCACGTCGATCGACGAGATATGAAATCCGCCCATTCGTTGCGCCCACGCGACTGATTGCGGCAACTGGCGAATCTACTGCGTTGCGCTTCGCACGGTGATCGGCCGTGCGGTCTATCCCTAAGGTAGGCGCTGCCTTACAAGCACCGCACCCCAATTGAAGTTAAAACTCGGATCTATCAGCGGCAACCCCGATGGAGGATCTGATGTTCAGCTTTTTCCAGCCCAATCGAAACGGCCATTTGCGACGCGTCATGACGCTGCTCGAGGAGGCCCATCTGGCGCGCATCGAGCACCAGGCGGCCGCGGAGCACCATGGCGCCTTGGCTCGCATGTACGCCGAGCGTGCCAAGCGGCTCGAGCGCGAGGTCTACGGATCGTCGCACCTTCCCTTGGGGGAAAGCGCAGCGCCGTCCCACAAGACCTCGGATGAAAAGCCTGTCGTCTACGCGCTGGACGCCAATCGCAGGCTAGAAGGGCAAGCCAAGGGCTGAACCGCTCCCGGTGCCCTGCCGCCGGCGCATCATCATTCCGGGGGAGGAGCACCCCGCGACACTCCAGCCAGAATCCAGGATTGCGCGCCGCGCCAGAGTTCTCGCGCGCGCGTGCGGAGATCCCGAACAGATGGTTGATGAATTCGTCGATGTACTGATCGTGGGGGCAGGCCTCTCCGGCATCGGCGCGGCTTCCCACTTGCAGCGGCTGTGCCCTGGCCGGAGCGTCGCCATCCTGGAGGCGCGCCAGTCGCTAGGCGGCACCTGGGATCTATTTCGCTATCCCGGCATCCGGTCCGACTCGGACATGTACACGCTGGGGTATTCGTTCCGGCCATGGACGGGAACGAAATCCATCGCCGACGGGCCCTCCATCCTCCAGTACCTGCGCGACACGGCGCGTGAGCAGGGCATCGAAAGGTTGATCCGCTTCGGGCATCGCGTGCGGCGCGCGACGTGGTCATCCGACGAGGCGCAATGGACCGTGGACTTCGAGCGCGATCAGGGCGACGCCGCCTCCATCCACTGCAACTTCCTGTTGGCGTGCAGCGGCTACTACGACTACGCCGAAGGCTACTCGCCGGCGTTTCCAGGCCGCGAACGCTTCACCGGCCGCATCGTGCATCCGCAGCAATGGACCGACGACATCGACTATGCGGACAAGCGCGTCGTCGTGATCGGCAGCGGCGCCACGGCCGTCACGCTGGTCCCCGAAATGGCAAAGCAGGCGGCGCACGTGACGATGCTGCAGCGTTCGCCCAGCTATGTGCTCACCATCCCGTCGGTCGACCGGATGGCCGGATGGCTGCTGCGTCACTTGGGCCCCTCTTCCGCGCACGGTATCACCCGCTGGCGGAACCTGTTGCTGGGCATGGGAGTCTTCACCCTCTGCCGGCGCAAGCCCAAGTTCGCGCGGGACACGATGCTCAAGCTGGTCCGTCGGCAGGTCGGGCCGGACTTCGACGTCGACACCCATTTCTCGCCCAAGTACAACCCTTGGGAACAACGCTTGTGCTTCGTGCCCGACGGCGACCTGTTCAAAGCCATCCGCGAGAAGCGCGTCAGCGTGGTGACCGACCGGATCGAGTCTTTCACCGAGACCGGCCTGAAACTCGCGAGCGGTGCGGAATTGCCGGCGGATCTCGTGGTCACCGCGACCGGCCTGAGGCTGAAGCTGATCGGCGGCGTCGAACTCTGCGTGGACGGCCGGCCTCTCCAGTCTTCCGAACTCGTCAACTACAAGGGCATCATGTTCAGGGGCGTGCCCAACTTCGCGTCGATCTTCGGCTACACGAACGCGTCATGGACGCTGAAGGCCGATCTCGCCAGCCTCTTCGTCTGCCGTCTGCTCAACCACATGCAACAGGCCGGCGCACGCCGATGCGTGCCGCACGCGGGCGACGACCTCATGCCGCTGCGGCCATGGGTTGATTTTTCTTCGGGCTACTTCCAGCGCGCGATGGACCAGTTGCCCAAGCAGGGCCTGAAGAAGCCCTGGAAGCTGAACCAGAACTACCTCGCCGACCTGATGACCTTGCGGTACGGCGCGGTGAACGATGGGGTGATGCGCTTCTCGGGATGAGACCGCCGACGACCCGAAAAAAGGAACAATTTCACGGCTGGCGCGGATAGCAACACATGCTATTTGGCCGATTCCCAAACGGGGTTGGGCGCTTCAAAGTTCAAGATGTCAAAGGTCCGGGAGATCGTCATGGATTCTGAGATTTTCACGATGGTTGCGCTGGCGCTACTGGTCGCAGGCGGTTGGCTGATCGACGTGCTCCATCAACGAGGTACCTCGCGCTTTCACCGCGACATGTCCGACCAGCTCAAGAAGTCGGCCGACACGATCCGAGGCGCACCTCTGCCCTGATGTCTCCCTACTGCAACTGCAATTCGGCGAGTTGCCTGCGCAGTGCCTCGTTCTCCACCGTCAGTTCGGCCACGCGTTGACGCAGTGCGCGCAGTTCATCGGACTCGGCAGGGCCTTCGGGTGATGCCGACGCAACGGACCGATCGCGATCGTCGCGGTCCTCCCGAGGCTTCCGCTTCGATTCGCGAACCCGCTTGGCGGCCTGCTTCAGTTCATCCTTGCCGGCATTCGCTGCCGCGATCTGCTGTTCGGCCGGCAAGGTCGCCACGGCCGCTGCCGCATTGAGCGAAATCGTTCCGGACTTGACCGCAGCGACCAATTCGGGCGCGGCCTGCTTCTGGATTTTCTCGATCATCACCACCTGGCTGCTGCTCAGGCGCGCCGCCCTGGCGATGGCCTCACGGCTGTTGAACGCAGCATCCGCAGGCGAGTCGGCAACGGCTTGAGCAGGTGCGGCATCCGCCGGCGCATCGGCGGTGGTTGCCGGGTCGGGCGCAGTGGCCGCGCGCGTGCGGCGTTCGGCGACGATCTCTCTCTTGCGCAATGCCAGCACGCCACGCTGGAAGTCCGAAATGCTGCGGCGTCCCAGGTGCTGATCGATCATCCACAGGTGAACGTCCTCCATCGAACGGAACCGCGGGTTCTGCACCGTCTGAAACGGCAGCCCGTGCTTCTGGCAGATGCGATAGCGGTTGTGGCCATCGACGAGCACGTCACCCCACAGCACGAGAGCATCGCGGCAACCCTCAGCCAGGATGCTGCGTTCGAGCGCCTCATCTTCCTCCGCGGTGAGCGGATCGATATAGGCTTTGAGTTCTTCGTTGACGACGATGTCCATGGGCATTTGACTGGAGGTTTGTCGCCCTGAAGATCTGCGCGAGGAACCCGCGCGACGCACCGGCAGAAGAGTTGCCGGGACGGATGCCCTGTGACGGCGATGGATCCGCAAGGGCGAAACTGGAGCGGGAAAAGAGTCTCGAACTCTCGACCTCAACCTTGGCAAGGTTGCGCTCTACCAACTGAGCTATTCCCGCATTTTTCGAGCTTCGAATTATAGAGGCTTGCGAGGCCCTCTTCGGCCGAGCCCGAAAGATTTCTCGATCATCGACGCGAAGGATCAGAACCGGCGGGTGTACATGAACATGAGACCGGCCGTTCCAAGCATGCCAACCTCCAGCGCATCCTTCGGTGTGAGGCGATAGCCGACTGCGGGAATGATGGCGAGGCCCCAACCGTCGTGGTTGATCGGTATCTTGTCCTCGTACGGCTCCTTGTACCCATAGAGAATGCCGCCAGAAAGCTTGGCGTAGAGGCCCGAATATCCGAACACGTCTTCCCATCGGTACCCGTAGTACGCGTAGGCGGAAGCCTGGCCGAAAGAATTCTGGAACGCCGAGAAACCCCAGAGAGTCCCGTCCGACAGGCCACGCTCCACCCCCAGGAGATAAACGTTCTTGTGCTTTTCGTCCCGGCTCCAGTGCACGGCGAAGGGACCAACGAGGAGTTCCCAGTAGCCCTTGTCGGATAGATCCTGCGACTGGCTCTGCTCGGCGAAGGTCGGCAGGGATGGCAGGGTCATCGCGACACTGGCCAGCAAGACGCGTATGCGACGTTTCATCAGCGTTCCTCCCATTCGTACTCCGCGCTTATGTGTCGAACTCTATGCCCGGCGGCGCCCGGGTGTCCAGCGCATGAAGGGTTCCGATGCGCGACGCCTGTTCGAAGCCGGCGGCAACGAAGGCCGCAAGCACGGCATCCACGGCTTCGGCTCGGCAACTCACGAGCAGCCCGCCACTGGTCTGCGGATCGGCAACCAATGCCCGTTGCCATGGCTCGGCATGCGATGGCCAGGCAACCTGCGAACCGCAGCCGTTCCAGTTGCGAGCGGAGGCGCCGGTCACGATGCCGTCCTTCGCGAAGGCGACCGCGGCATCGATGGTCGGCAATGCGTCGAGGTGCACGCGCGCGCGCAACTTCCCCCCCCGACAGATTTCGAGCAGGTGGCCAGCGAGGCCGAAGCCGGTGACGTCGGTCATCGCATGCACGCCGTCGAGCACCGCGAGTTCGATGCCCACGCGATTGAGTTGCGTCGTATGGCGCAGCATCTGCGCGTACCCCGTCTCGTCGAGCAACCCCTTCTTGAGCGCCGCCGACAGGATGCCCACGCCCAAAGGCTTGCCGAGCACCAGCACGTCGCCCGGCCGTGCGTCCGCATTGCGCCGCACGCGATCGGGATGGATCAACCCCAACCCCACCAGTCCATAGATCGGCTCGAGCACATCGATGCTGTGACCGCCCGCGATGGGGATGCCGGCTTCGCGGCAAATGCTGGCCCCGCCTTCCAGCACACGGCCGATCACCTCGGGCGGCAGCTTGTCGATGGGCATGCCGACGAGCGCCAGCGCCATGATCGGCGTGCCGCCCATGGCGTAGATGTCCGACAGCGCATTCGTCGCGGCAATGCGACCGAAGTCGAACGGATCGTCCACGATGGGCGTGAAGAAATCGGTGGTCGCGACCAGGGCCTGTGTGTCATTGAGGCGGTAGACGGCCGCGTCATCGCTGGTCTCGATGCCAACCAACAACTCGGGCGGCACGATGCCCTGCGGGGCGCGTGCCAGAATCTCCGCCAGAAGGCCCGGCGCAATCTTGCAGCCGCAACCCCCTCCGTGTGAAAACTGTGTGAGAGCTATCTGTTCCATGATGATGAAGACAGCGAAGCCACCGGGATGGATCGGCATTGTGCCAGCCACGAGCGCCCAGAAGCGCTCCTGAACCGCTCCTGAACCGCTCCTGAACCGCTCATGCAACGCCCTCCCATCCGCGTGGCCGACCTGCACGCCTTCGATACCCTGATCGACGCACGCTCGCCTTCCGAGTTCGCGCTGGACCATATCCCCGGCGCCATCAACTGCCCCGTCCTCGACGACGATGAGCGCCGCATCGTCGGCACGCTCTACAAGCAGCGCGGCGCGTTCGAGGCCAGGCGCGTCGGCGGTGCGATGGTGGCCGCCAATCTCGCCAGACACCTGCGAGAACGGTTCGCCGACCAGCCCGCGACCTGGAAGCCGCTTGTCTATTGCTGGCGCGGCGGTTTGCGCAGCGGATCGATGGTGACGTGGCTGCGGTTGGTCGGCTGGGACGCCCAGCAACTGGCCGGTGGCTACAAGAGTTTTCGCCACCACGTGATTGAACGGCTCGCAGCGCTGTGCCCGCAGTTGCCATTGCGAATCATCTGCGGCGCCACGGGCAGTGCGAAGACACGCGTGCTGCAGGCGCTGGCCCTTCGAGGCGCCCAGGTGCTGGATCTCGAAGATTGCGCGAAACACAAGGGTTCACTGCTCGGTGCGCTACCAGGTGTGGCACAGCCGTCGCAGAAGCACTTCGAGACGCGCATCGCCCAAGTTCTCGAAGCCGTCGATCTGCATCGGCCCTTGTACGTCGAAGGCGAAAGCCCGCGCATCGGCCGCATTGCACTGCCCGTGTCGCTGGTCTCGCGAATGCGTACCAGCCCCTGCATCGAAATCGTTGCAACGCCGCCAGCGCGACTGGACTATCTGCTGCGCGACTATGCCTACCTGGGCGAAGACGGCGAGGCGCTCGCCACGCAGCTGGGATTGCTCAAGGAACTGCAGGGCAAGGAGACGGTGCAGCGTTGGCAAGCCTGGGCGCGTGCGCGAGAACTGGCGCCGCTGTTCGCCGAGTTGATGACACAGCACTACGACCCGCACTACGCGAGCTCGCAGGCGCGTCACTTCAAGGCCTGGTCGGATCGCTCCCGCGTCGACACGAGCGATCTGACCGAGCAAGGCGTTCAAGCCCTTGCAGACGCGGTGCTTGCACTCGAGGCCGATACCCTGCGGGATGGTGCATGGACCCGTTGACTCGCAAAGAGGGCTACAACGGAAAAGCTTCGAGCCCGCGCTGCCCCTCTGTCCCTTGCACCGGCGTGTGCGCTACGTTCATGACCCAGCAGACCATCGTGAAGTAGCCGACGAGGGCACTGAGTTCGACGACGGTGCTGGCGCCGAAGCGTTCTGCGGCGGCAGCGTAGGTCGGCTCGCTAACGCCGTGGTGTTGCAGGAGTTCCATCGCGAAGTCGAGTGCAAGCTGCTCGTCGTCGGCCAGCGGTGCAGCGCGGCGCCCGAGCCGCAGGGCTTCAACCGCTTCGGCACTGACGCCGGCCTTGACCGCCGCCGCCGCATGCAACACCCATTCGAACTGATTGCCGACGTGGCGCGCGACCGCGCAGGTGACGAGCTCGCGAAGACGCGCATCGAGCGTGCTGTCGAAGCGCAGGTACTCGCCCAGGCTGCCGATGCGCTCCATCAGCACCGGACTCTGCAGCAGCGGAACGAAGGGGCCGAAGACAGCCTTGCGCGGCCCGTCGATCAGTGCTTGCGCTGCAGCGCGCTGCGCATCCGACATCGCCTCGGCAGCCGGCATCGGCAGGCGCTCGGACCAGGGGACGGTATGGCCTTGTTGAAACATGACGGGGTTCCTTTCGTATATTCAGATTCGGGACGGCTCGCGGAACAGCCACACGGCACTGCCCAGCAGGGCCACGGCACCGACGACCAGCGCAGCAAAGAGACCGCCGAAACCCTGCGCCCTGCCGCTCAATGCGGAGGACAGCACGGGCCCGGCCATCTGGCCGATCGCGAAAGCGGCGGTCATGCGGCCGAGCGCTCGCGTCGGATCTCCGACGGTACTCGCCTTGGCCTCCTGCATGCCCGCCATGGTCGCAACCATGAAGGTTCCGCCCACCAGCAGAGCCGCTGCGAGCACGGTCGAGGCGGACAGGTGCAGCACCGGCAACAGACAGCCGGCCGCCATCAGCACATGGCTTCCCGCCAGCACACGGCGCCGGGAGACACGACCTAGCACCGCGCTGGCAAACAGCGTGGACACCGCTGCTGCGGCACCGAACACGGGCCACGCGGCACCGAAGATGGAAGGATCGTCAACCACCGCGCGAGCCAGCACGGGGAGAAAGGTCGCAGGCAGGATGTACCCGAAGCCGAGGACGCCATAGCAGAGGACGAGGCTCCACGGCGTGCCGCGGGATGGCGCCTGGTGGGTCGTCGCGGCTTCGCGGGCGACTGAGTGCGAAGCGCCTGCGTCGCGCGGCATCAGTGCTGCCACCACGAGCAGACCTGCGAGCGCGAGCGCCCCGAGTTGCAGCCAGAGCATGTCCGGCTGCACGCCCGCCGCACCGGCGCGCCAGCAGTAGAGGCCGGCCATCGCGATGCCAACCCCGACACCCGCATACAAGAGGCCAGCGCCGGCCGGCCGTTCCAGGCGCGCAAGCCAGGCCAGGCACCAGACGCTGGTGCTGACCAGCGTCCATGCGCTTGCCACCCCCGCGACGAAACGGAGCACCAGCCAGATGGCCACCGACCCGGTCCAACCCATCGCCGCAGTCGAGACGACGATCGCAAGGAGTGACACCAGACCGATGCGCTGCGGCGTGAGCGGAATACGTGCCGCCGTGATCGCGCCCAGCAGATATCCCGCGTAGTTGGCCGCGGCGAGCCACCCGCCCGCTGCCACGTCGGCGCTGCCTGCACGAATCATCAGCGGCAGCATCGGCGTGAAGGCAAAGCGCCCGATGCCCATCGCAATGGCCAACGCCATCAAGCCTGCGGCGCAGACGGCGAAGAAAGAGGGTCGCGCTACGGCGAAGGAAGGGTTCGACATGGGCAGTCATTAGACGCAAAATGCCAATGCGCCACAAATGAATTATTCAGAACATTCATTCGCTTTATGAGAACTATCGATCTGGATTCCCTGGAGATCTTCCGCACGGTCGTGGCCGAGGGCGGCGTGATCCGTGCGGCGGACAAGCTCAACCGCGTGCAGTCGAATGTGACGACCCGCATCCAGCAGTTGGAGGAGCGACTTGGCCAGAAGCTCTTCCATCGCCAAGGCCGGACCCTCGCGCTGGCGCCGGCCGGACACAAGCTGCTGCCTTACGCCGATCGCCTGCTGCGCCTGGCGGACGAAGCCGAAAGCGAATTGCGCAGCGATCTCCCGCTCGGAACGTTCAGGCTCGGTTCGCTCGAGAGCACGGCGGGCAGTCGTCTGGCGCCCGTGCTGTCGCGCTTTCACAAGCTCTATCCGGGGGTGGTCGTCGAGCTGGTGACGGGCACTACCGGCGCGCTGTTGAAGCGGGTAAGCGCATTCGAGGTCGAGGCGGCGTTCGTGTCCGAACCCTTCACAGCATCAGGCCTCGAAGCGATGGCCGTCTTCGAAGAAGAACTGGTGTTGATCACGGCACGCAGCGTTGCCTCTGTCACCAAGCCGGGTGATCTGACGAACACCACGCTCATCGCCTTCGCCCAAGGGTGCTCGTACCGCAGACTGCTTGAACAGTGGCTCGGCAAGGGTGGCGTCGCACCCTCGCGTTCGCTGGAGTTCTCCTCCTACCAGGCCATGATTGCGTGCGTTGCCGCGGGGACCGGCTTTGCGATCGTGCCCGTGTCGGTGCTCAAGGCGCTGCGCGCCACGGCGGATGTTCACCAGCATCCCTTGCCGGAACGCATGCGTGCCAATCGGACGCACTTGGTGTGGCAAGGGACGCCTTCGGTGGCGCTTGCTCGGCTGATTGAAATGTTGGGGAAGGGGTGAGACTTTCTTGCCGTCGGGGGGGCGACGACGCCACCCCCTATGTCCAAACTGCCAGATGACTCCCAGGCGGCATCGAAGGCCGCGACCACAATGCAGGCGTACGTGAAAGCTGCGCACTGTGACGCACCCCGCACAGTTTCCCAAATCCCGAAGCCGATGTTTCCAGGTACGGCGACTTGTCGGGCCTTTCAATCCGGAGCCCGCCAGCCACCCTGCCCAGCCCGCGAAGCCAATGACCTGTCTGAGCCAATGACACCTGCACGTGCCAACTACCGCCCTCGCGCTGCTGACGCCACAGCGCCGCGGACGCGCCCATCGCGATCAGGTAGCCCGTCGCCTCGTCGAGGATCTGCATCGGCAACGGCTTTGGCTTTCCATCACCGGCCTCCTCACCCTCTGCATGGTTGAAACCCATCGCGGTCTGCACAAGCGAATCGAAGCCACGGCGATCTGCCCAGGGGCCGTGGGTTCCGTAGGCCGAGAGTGAGACGTAGACGATCCCCGGCCGCACCTGCGCCGCCTGATACGCACCGAAGCCCAGCGTCGCGATGCCGCCGGGCCGATAGCCCTGGATCAAGACATGTGCGTCTTGCAGCAAGGCCGTCAATGCACCGCGGCCAACCTCCGTTTGCAGATCGACATGGGCCGACAGCTTGCCGCGGCTGGTGTCCGCGATGGCTTCGATGTTGGGCAGGTTCGGCGAGTTGATCAGCATCACGTCCGCGCCATACGCCGCGAGCGCGCGACCGCCCACAGGGCCGGCAAGGATGCGCGTCAGATCCAGCACCCGCACGCCCGACAACGGCCTCGCCTCTGCGGAAAGCGGCGGCAGATCGAGCGCCGGCGCATCGCCGATTCGCTCGATGGTGAACAGTGGCTGCGACACCAACGCGGCACCTTGCGGCGTGACGTCCCATTCATCGAAGTGCCGCAGGGCAGTCGCCACCAGCCCCTTGACGGCCGCCACGGATTCGAACTCCAGTGCTTTCCACGACTGCATCGCCGCTTCGGCATCCGCACGCTGCGCGGTCTGTGGATTGAGGCCTAGCAGCCGCAGCGCCCCGTCCCGGTGGTGCGCGAAGTTCGCATGGATACGCACCCAACCGTCGGACGCCCGATACAGCCCGGAGAACGCATCCCACAAATCCGGCACCCTTCCGTCCACGCTGAACCAACCCGTGCATTCCAGCGCCGCATGCAGCATCTCAACGCTGACCTGCTGGCGCGGTGTGCCACGTGCATGGCCCAGCTCGCAGGCGGCAAGCGCAGCAGCGGCGATGGTGCTCTGCGCCGCGGTCCCGACGGCGAACGACGATGGCAATACCGGGTCGGCGCCATCAAGACGCACAAAAGCCAACGCTTCCGGCGGCATGCCGGCAAGCCTCCAGATCCGGTTCAGTTCCTCGGTCGCATTCATGTCCTGCTCTCCAAAAAAAAGGCAGGGCACGTTCACACGGCCCTGCCCTTCACGTCATACGACGCTTTGCGGCGCTTTGCCTCACTGGATCAGCTTGGTCCCGGTCTTGGCCTGCAGCGTCTCGAAGCTAACGCCCGGCGCCAGTTCAACGACTTTCAGGCCTTGCGGCACCACGTCCATGACGGCAAGGTCGGTGATGATGCGATCGACCACGCCCACGCCCGTCAGCGGCAGCGTGCACTGCTCGAGGATCTTGAGGTCCTCGGTGCCGTCCTTTTTCTTCGCGACGTGTTCCATCAGCACGATCACACGCTTGACGCCGGCCACGAGGTCCATCGCGCCGCCCATGCCCTTGACCATCTTGCCGGGGATCATCCAGTTGGCGAGGTCGCCCTTGTCGCTCACCTGCATGGCGCCGAGGATGGACAGGTTGATCTTGCCGCCGCGGATCATCGCGAAGCTGTCGTGGCTGCCGAAGATGGCACTCCCGGGCAAGGTCGTCACGGTCTGCTTGCCGGCGTTGATCAGGTCGGCGTCGACCTGGTCTTCCGTAGGGAACGGGCCGATGCCCAACATGCCGTTCTCGCTCTGCAGCCAGACTTCCTTGTCGCCGACGAAGTTGGCGACAAGCGTCGGGATGCCGATGCCGAGGTTGACGTAGAAGCCGTCTTCGAGTTCTTGCGCCGCGCGTGCGGCCATCTGGTCTTGGGTCCAGGGCATCTCAGGCTCCTTTGCTGCTGTTCTTGATGGGGGCCGGGACTTCGCTGCCGGCCGCGGCTTGCGCGATGACGGCCTGCGCCTCGACCTTGGCGGCCACTGCGTCGACCGGTGCCGCAGCGCTCACCGTCCGCTTCTCGATGCGCTTCTCGGGATTGCTGTTGAGCACGATGCGGTGCACGTAGATGCCTGGCAGATGGATGTCGTCCGGCGCCAGTTCGCCGACCTCGACGATCTTCTCGACCTCGACGATGCAGATCTTGCCGGCCATTGCCGCGGCCGGATTGAAGTTGCGTGCCGTCAGACGGAAGCGCAGGTTGCCGGATTTGTCGGCCACGTCGGCTTTGACCAGCGCGACGTCGGGCACCAGCGAGCGTTCCATCACGTAGGTCTCGCCATCGAATTCGCGCAGTTCCTTGCCTTCGGCAACCTGCGTGCCCACACCGGTCTTGGTGAAGAAGGCCGGGATGCCGGCGCCTCCGGCGCGCAGTTTCTCGGCCAGCGTGCCTTGGGGCGTGAATTCGAGCTCGAGTTCGCCCGCGAGGTACTGGCGCTCGAATTCCTTGTTCTCGCCCACGTAGCTCGCGATCATTTTCTTGATCTGGCGGGTTTCGAGCAGCTTGCCGAGGCCGAAGCCGTCGACGCCCGCGTTGTTGGAGATGCAGGTCAGGTTCTTCGCACCCGAATCGTGCAGCGCCTCGATCAGCGCTTCGGGGATACCGCACAGGCCGAAGCCGCCGACGGCGAGCGTCTGGCCGTCGGCCACGACACCCTTGAGCGCCGCGTCCGCGGAGGGGTAGATCTTGTTCGCCATGATTCCTCGCTGGGTGATGGTTGATTCAGAGTCTCAGACGATACTACGTACAGGCATACGTAGTAATTCGTAATGGAGACACCCGACACCGATCTGACGGCCATCGACTACCGGCTCGCCTTCGAGCAATCGCCGGTGGGCATGGTTCTGTCGCGCCATCGCATCATCGTGGACTGCAACGCGCGGCTGTGCGAGATGTTCGGCGCCACGCGTAGTGCGCTGGTCGGCCAGTCGTTCCAGGTGCTGTACCCGAGCGTCGTCGAATTCGAGCGTATCGGCAAGCGGATGGAGCCCATCCTGAATGCAAGCGGGCGTTACGCAGACAACCGCATGATGAAAAGACTCGGCAACCTGCACGGCGCTTTCGCGGGCGAAACCTTCTGGTGCCACGTGAGCGGCCAGGCGCTCAACCGCGCCGCACCGCACGAGGCGGGCATCTGGACCTTCGAGGACCTGGGCTCGCGCCGATCCGTCAAGGCCGAACTCACGCCGCGCGAGCGCGAGGTGGCGGCGCAGGTCATGCAGGGGCGCACCTCCAAGGAGATCGGCAAGGCCCTCGCCATCAGCCACCGTACCGTGGAAATCCACCGCGCGCGGCTGATGCGCAAGTACGCCGCGGCGACCACTGCCGAACTGGTGCAAAAACTGATCGCCGGATAGATTGCGGCGAAGCATGAATCCCTATCACGACCCAGAGAAGCCGCACCACCGTGCGCGCGGCTTCCAGAACAACTACACGGAATACCAGCCGAAGAGCCTCTCGGAACTGCTGCGCTGGCGCAGGGATGCCATCCGCGACCACCTGCCACCGCCGCCGCTGGCACCCACGCCGAGGGTGACGCCCGAACTGGCCTGGCTGCACGCCAACGCGCTCGCCGGTGTGCAAATGACACCGGCCGTCACCTACGTCGGCCATGCCACGGTCATGGCCCAGATGGGCGGCCTGACCGTGCTGACCGACCCGATGTTCTCGCAGCGGGCATCGCCCGTGCGGCTGGTGGGTCCGAAGCGCCACACCCCGCCCGGCATCGCCCTGGCGGAAGTGCCGCACGTGGATCTGGTGCTGGTGTCTCACAACCACTATGACCATCTGGATGCGGCGTCGGTGCTGGCACTCAACCGGCAGGCGGGCGGAGCGCCGTTGTTCGTCGTGCCGCTGGGTCTCAAGCCATGGCTGGCCGCGCGCGGCATCCGCAATGCGGTCGAACTCGACTGGTGGGACAGCCTCCGCGTGCCGTCACCTGGCGGCGATGTCGAAGTGACGCTGGTCCCGGCGCAGCACTGGTCCTCGCGCAGCCCTGGCGACGCCATGGCGACTCTTTGGGGGGGCTTTGCGGCCCTCGCGCCCGACTGCCATCTCCTTTTTACCGGCGACACGGGTTACTCGCGCGATTTCACCGATATCCGCCGGCACTTCCAGGATCGCCAGACGCCCGAGCGTGGCGGCGGATTCGACATTGCGCTGATCCCCATCGGCGCCTACGCACCGCGCTGGTTCATGAGCAAGCAGCACGTCGACGTCGAGGAAGCGCTGAAGATCCACGGCGACGTCGGCGCCAAGCGCTCGCTCGGCATCCACTGGGGCGTCTTCACGCTGACCGACGAGGCCCTGGACGAGCCGCCGAGAAAGCTCGCGGAGCTTCGCAGCGCCCAGGGCATGCCGGAGGACGAGTTCTTCGTGACCGCGGTCGGCGAGACACGGAAGCTCGCACCCCGCCTTGCCCTCGCATTGCGCGGAGCCTGAACGACACGCCATTGTTTCCCCGAAGCGAACACTGCAGTTCGTTTTGCCTCGAACCAGCACGTGCGAATGGCCTCAGACTCGTGTCTCACAGAGGCAGCAAATGAACACGACATGGAACTTCATCTTGGCCGGCGCGGTGACCCTGGCGTCCGCGGCGGGAATCGTCAGCGGTGAGGCTGCGAAGGGTGAGCTGCGACTCGCCGAGGCGGCGACGTCCTTGAGCGCGAATATCGAAGCACTCGCCTGGTTGACCGGCGACACGACTTCGGTGGCGTCCGCCCAGTAGCGATCGGCGAGGCGCCCTCAACCCGCCTTGCGAAAAGTGAGATTGATGCGGCAGTCGCCCATCAATGGATGCGAGCCCTCCTTCAAGGGAAGCACACCGTGGTGATGCAGACGCGCCGGTCCACCCCAGACGACCACGTCGCCATGAGCGAGCGGTATGCGCCGCGCCTTGTCCGCCCTCTTCGCCCCGCCGAAGAGGAACACCGCAGGCAGGCCCAGCGACACGGAAACGATGGGCTGGGTGTAGTCGCGCTCGTCCCGATCCTGATGCAGTGACAGCCGCGTTCCCGCTACGTAGCGGTTGACGAGGCAGGCATCCGGCGCGAAGCGATCGAAGCCTGCCTGCGCAGCCGCTTCGCTCGCCAGCCGGGAGAATACGGCGGGCATGGGCGGCCAGCGCCGGCCCGTCTCGGGATCGATCGCGTCGTACCGGTAGCCCGTGCGATCGGTGACCCATCCCAGTTCGCCGCAGTTGGTCATCGCGACCGACATGCGAAAGCCGCCCGGCGTGACCATGTGCCGAAGCGGTGACTCGTCGATCACCTGCCGAACCGCATCCAGCAACGCCACCTCGGAGGGCCGCGCAAACTGACGCAACACCGTCGCCCCGGGCTCAAGTGGCTCCACCCAAGGGGTTGTCGGCTCTGCAACGGTGTCGAACAGATCTGCCGTCATGCCGCGTCGTGAAAGATGATGCCTGTCGTGTGCCGGTGCCCGGACAGCACCCTGCTCACGCCATGCCGCAAGTTGACCCGGTACACGCCACGCGTCCCCTGCACCGGCCGGTGATGCACCGCGATCACCGCTGCATCGCCCTGCCGCAGCGGCAGCACCATCGGCCGTGACTGCATGCGCGGGCGTTGCTCGGTCATCACGAATTCGCCGCCCATGAAGTCGCGGCCCGGTTCGGACAACAGGATCACGAGTTGCAGCGGAAAGACGTGCTCGCCGTACAGGTCCTGATGCAGGCAGTTGTAGTCCTCGGCCCGGTACTGCAGCAGCAAGGGCGTCGGCTTCGTCTGCGCCGCCGCATGGCATCGTGCGATGAAGTCGGCATGCCGAGGGGGAAAGCGAACGTCGATGCCCATGACCTCGTTCCAGCGGTTCGCGATCGGCGCGAGATGCGGGTACATCGCCTCCCGCAAGCCCGCGATGAGATCGGGCAACGGGTACGCGAAGTACTTGTACTCCCCGCGGCCGAAGCCATGCCGCTCCATCACGACGCGGCTGCGAAACGGAGCATCCAACACGTACATCGCAGCGAGCATTTCACATTCGGCCCGCGTGAGCAGGCCCGGTATCACCGCGTTCCCCTGTTCATCGAGATCGCCGCTCGCCTGCGCCCAGTCGATCGCAGCGACCCGAGCGACCGGCACATTCGTGTCCCGTGCATTCATGCCCGCTTCGCCTCCCGTTGCAGCAGCGCGTTCTTGCGCTCCACGCCCCAGCGATAGCCCGACAGGCTGCCGTCGCTGCGCACCACGCGATGGCACGGGATCGCCACCGCCAGCGTGTTGGCGCCGCAGGCCTGGGCCACAGCCCGCATCGATTTCGGTGCGCCGATGCGCTTTGCGATGTCGCTGTAGCTCGCGGTCGTGCCGGCCGGAATCTCGCGCAGGGCTTGCCATACGCGCTGCTGGAAGGCAGTGCCGCGCACGTCGAGCGGCAAGTCCAGACCCAGCCCCGGCGCCTCGACGAAGCCGACCACCTTGGCCACCAGTTCCTCGAAGCCGGCGTCGCCGCCGATCAGGCGCGCCTGCGGAAACTGGTCCTGCAGATCACGCGCCAGCGCATCGGGGTCGTCCCCCAGAGCAATCGCGCAAACGCCACGTTCGCTTTGCGCAACCAGGATGGCGCCCAGCGCGCACTCGCCGATTGCAAAGCGGATGTCGGTGTTGGCGCCTCCGGCTCGCCATGCGGTGGGCGTCATGCCGAGCATCTCGTTCGAGCGCTCGTAGAAGCGGCCATTGGAGTTGTAGCCGGCGTCGTAGATGGCATCGGTCACCGTATCGCTGCGGGCCAGTTCCTGCCGCACCCGGCTCGCGCGGTGGGCCGCTGCGTACGCCTTGGGCGTGACGCCGGTGATCTCCTTGAAGATCCGATGCAGGTGCCAGGTGCTCCACCCCGCGCGTTCGGCGAGTTCGTCCAGCCTGGGTGCCTGCTCCGAACGCTCGATGATGCGGCAGAGATCGGCAATCGCAGCCGCGTGCTGCTCGGTCCGCGCCGGCTGATCCGGCTTGCAGCGCCTGCAGGGGCGGTAGCCCGCGCGTTCGGCGTCTGCGGCCGTCGCGTGGAATTCCACGTTCTCGGGTCGGGCGGAGCGCGCGGCGCACGAAGGCCGGCAATAAACGCCCGTGGTCCTCACCGAGTAGAAGAAGCGGCCGTCGGCCGCCGGGTCGCGGGCCAGCACGGACGCCCAGCGGGAGTCGCTTACGGTGGCGAGGGCCCGCATTTCGTTGGGATTGCTCATGTTCATATGCATCCTTCAGTCTGGTGATTGATCGATGCGTTCACTGTAGGCATCAGCCGGCAACGGTGCACTCCGGGTCTTGCTTTCGAATTCGATCGTAGGACAGCGCCGGCCAGCCCGTTTTTTCTTCAGCGCTTGGCCTACGGGGCGCGGTGCCGGGCCTCGTTAACATTTGGTCCACATGACCGATCGCCGTTCCTTCCTCACCGCCGGCGGCGCCTCATTGGCGCTCGCCGCTCTCGGACTGCCTGCCGACGCCTTTGCGGCCGGTGGACTCACACTCAGCCAACCCCGGCCCTTCTCCTTCGAACGTCTTGTTGCATTGGCGAAGTCACTGGGCGCCAAGCCCTACGTTGCCGACACCTCGCTACCGGCCAGCGTGCTCGAGCGCATCGACTACGACGCGCACGGCAAGATCAAGTTCAACACCGACAACGCCCTGTTCAAGGACGGACCTGGCCAGTTTCCGGTGACCTTCTTTCACCTCGGGCGCTACTTCCAGACGCCGGTGCACATGTTCGTTCTGGAAAGCGCTGGCGGCGACGGCTTCGCACGCGAGATCGTCTACGACGCATCGTATTTCGCCATGCCCGCGGACAGCCCCGCGCGGCAATTGAAGGACGGCGCCGGCTTCGCCGGTTTCCGCCTGCAGGAAAGCCGCCTGGGGGACCAGAAGAAGCTGCCTTGGCAAACGAATGATTGGGCCGCCTTCCTCGGCGCGTCGTACTTTCGCGCCATCGGCGAGCTCTACCAGTACGGGCTCTCTGCGCGCGGCATTGCGCTCGATGCAGCCATGCCAGATCGCCCGGAGGAATTCCCGACCTTCACGCGCTTTTACTTCGAGCCCCCGGCATCGGACGCATCCAATTCGATGACGATCTACGCGCTGCTCGAAGGCCCGAGCATCACGGGCGCTTACAAATTCGTCCTGCAGCGCGACAAGGCCGTGCTGATGGACATCGACGCACGCCTCTTCCTGCGCCGCGACGTGGCCCGCTTCGGCCTCACGCCGCTGACCTCGATGTACTGGTACTCCGAGTCGGTGAAGCCCACCGGAATCGATTGGCGCCCCGAGGTGCACGATTCGGACGGCCTGGCGATATGGAACGGCGCCGGTGAACGCATCTGGCGACCGCTGAACAACCCCACCCAGACCCGCGCTTCGGCCTTCACCGACACCAACCCGCGCGGCTTCGGCCTGCTGCAGCGCGACCGCGCCTTCGACCACTACCAGGACGGCGTCTACTACGAGAAGCGCCCCAGCCTGTGGGTCGAACCGCTGGGCAATTGGGGCGAAGGGTCAGTACAACTCATCGAGATCCCGACCGACGACGAGATCCACGACAACATCCTCGCCTGCTGGGTGCCCAAGGCGCCCGCCGCTGCGGGGTCGAGCTACAACATCAAGTACCGGCTGCACTGGAGCGCGGAAGAGCCCTTCCCGTCGCCACTGGCGCGCACCGTGGCCACGCGGATCGGGCGCGGCGGCCAGCCTGGTCAGCCGCGCCCGCAAGGGGTGCGCAAGTTCATGGTCGAGTTCATCGGCAAACCGCTGGAATCGCTGCCCTTCGGCGTCAAGCCCGAACTGGTGCTGACGGCGTCGCGGGGCAAGTTCTCGTACATCTTTGCCGAAGCGGTGCCGAACGGCGTGCCGGGCCACTGGCGTGCGCAGTTCGACTTCACGGCCGAGGGCACGGAGCCGGTCGACATGCGGCTCTACCTGAAGAACGGCGACCAGACGTTGTCCGAAACCTGGCTGTACCAATTCCAACCCTTCTAGCCGCGACTTAGGCAGTGCCATAGGGCGTGAAGACCTCCACAACCCAATCGACGAAGGCGCGCAGCTTGGCGCTCAGGTGGCGGTTGGGCGGATAGACGACGTAGACCGGGTGCGGCGGCGGCTCCCAGCCGGGCAGCACTTCAACCAGCTCCCCGCTGTCGAGATACGGCTTCGCCATGAAGGCAAAGGTCTGCGCCATGCCGAGACCGGACAATATCGTTGTCACGTGCGCGGTGCTTTCGTTCACGGCCACGGCGGTGTGACCGTTGATCTCGAAGGTTTCCTCGCCGCGCACATAGCGCAGCGGAAAGGGCCGTCCCGTGAGCGACGAGAAATAGCTCACCACCCTGTGCCCGTTCATCAGATCGGCCGGTTCATTCGGCATGCCTTGGCGCTTCAGGTAGTCGGGTGTCGCGCAACTCACGTACGGCAACTGCGCGACGCGGCGCGCGACCAGTGACTGGTCCATCAGAGCACCGCCGCGGATCACGCAGTCGACGCCATCGCCGATCAAATCCACGGGCCGATCGCTGACGCCGAGTTCGAGCTGGATGTCGGGATAGCGCGCATGAAATTGCGGCAGCGCCGGAATCAGGATGCGGTTGGCCAGGGATGAGCCGATGTCCACGCGCAACCGCCCGCGCGGGCTGGCCTGCGCATGCGTCAGATCGGACTCGATGTCTTCCAGCTCGGCCAGCACGCGCGACGTGCGCTCGTAGTACGCCGCACCTTCGGGCGTCACCGTCACCCGCCGCGTCGTGCGCTGCAGCAGCTTTACGCGCAGATGCGCTTCGAGTTGCTGGACCAGCTTGGTGACGCTGGGCTTGGGCATCTGCAGCGAGTCGGCCGCACGGGTGAAGGTGCCGGCTTCGACGACCCGGGCGAACACGCGCATGGCGGCGATCTGGTCCATCGCCGGATTATTAGCGAATCGTGAATAAACAAGTCACGGCCACCGTCTTGGTCCGAAGCGGGTGCGATCCCAAACTCCATCCCATCGCAACACCCACTCTCTGGAGAACACCATGACTCAACCCCTCTCGAAGCAAGTCGCCCTCGTCACCGGCGGATCGCGCGGCATCGGCGCGGCCATCGCGCGCCGCCTGGCGCGTGACGGCGCGGACGTCGCCATCGGATACTCGGCCTCCGCCGACCGCGCCGAAACGCTGGTGAACGAACTGCGGCAACTCGGCGTGCGCGCAGCCGCGTTCAAGGCCGATCAGGCCGATCCGCTGCAGGTGGAGGCCCTGGTCAATCAGACCGCCGAGCACTTCGGCCGGCTCGACATCCTGGTGAACAACGCGGGCGTTTTCGTCATTGGCCAGGTCGGCGCACCGGACACCGACATCGCGGCTTTCGACCGCCAGTTCGCCATCAATGTGGGCGGCGTTGCCGCCGCCGTGCGTGCCGCAGTGCCGCTGCTCAGCGACAACGGCCGCATCATCTCCATTGGATCTGGCGCCGCCGACCATTCACCGTGGCCGGGCGTGGCCGACTACTCCGCCACCAAAGCCGCAGTGGCCGCCTACAGCCGCGGCTGGGCGCGGGACCTGGCGCCGCGCGGCATCACGGTCAACACGGTGCAACCCGGTTCGATCAACACCGAAATGAATCCCGAGAACGGCGATTTCGCGGCCGTTCAGAAGGCGGCCATCCCGATGGGCCGCTTCGGCCGTCCCGAAGAGATCGCCGCCGCGGTGGCCTTCCTCGCGAGCCCGGATGCCAGCTTCATCACGGGCGTCTCGCTCAACGTCGACGGTGGCTCCGCCGCCTGATCTCAGCGACCCTTGACGGAGATCAGTTCGATCTCGAAGTTGAGCGTGGCGTCGGGCGGAATCACACCGCCGGCGCCGCGCTTGCCGTAGGCAATGGCAGGTGGACAGGTCAGCTTGGCCTTGCCGCCCACCTTCATCAGCTGCACGCCTTCGGTCCAGCACGGGATCACGCCGTTGAGCGGGAACTCGGTGGGCTCGCCTCGCTTGTAAGAGCTGTCGAACTCCTTGCCGTCAGGGAAGGTGCCGCGGTAGTGGACCTTGACCACGTCGGACGCCGCGGGCGACGGACCCTTGCCTTCGGTCACCGACTGGAAGACGAGGCCGCTCGGCTTGGTCACGGGCGCGGACTGGGCGAAGGCGGTCGGCAGGACGAGCATCGAAACGAGGGCTGCGCAAAGAACTGATCGCACGGTAGATACCTTGGTTGAATGGATGAACGGGTTCATTATTGCCGGGGGCCCACCCGCCTGGCACCGCTCTTGCACGCCGTTGCCATTTGCCTTTGCCGGCCAAGGAAAAAGCGCATGTCGAGCATCGAAGCTTCCAAGCACCCCGCCCGCCTGCAAAAGGTGCTCGGCCCGATTCAGCTCTGGGCCATCGCGGTCGGACTCGTGATCTCGGGCGAATACTTCGGCTGGAGCTATGGCTGGAACACCGCCGGCACGCTCGGCTTCCTGATCGCGACGGTGCTGGTCGCGACCATGTACACGACCTTCATCTTCAGCTTCACCGAGTTGTCGACCGCCATCCCGCATGCGGGCGGTCCGTTCGCGTACGCGCGGCGCGCCTTCGGGCCCAGTGGCGGCTTCGTGGCGGGCTTTGCGACATTGGTGGAGTTCGTCTTCGCACCACCGGCCATCGCGCTCGCCATCGGGGCCTATCTCAACGTGCAATTCCCGGGCATCAACCCGAAGTGGTTCGCGCTCGGCGCCTACGTGATCTTCATCGGCCTCAACTGGATCGGGGTCCGGATCGCGGCGACCTTCGAGTTGTTCGTGACGGTGCTTGCGATCCTTGAACTGCTCGTGTTCATGGGCGTGGTCACGCCGGGTTGGTCGATGGCGCACTTCGTCGCCAACGGCTGGGCCGGCGGCGACGTGCTCAACGGCACGGCGATCTCCGGCATCTTCGCCTCGATCCCGTTCGCCATCTGGTTTTTCCTCGCGATCGAAGGCGCGGCCATGGCGGCCGAAGAGGCGCGCGATCCGCACCGCACCATTCCGCTGGCGTACACCACGGGCATCCTCACGCTCGTCGTGCTTGCGTTCGGCGTGATGATCTTCGCCGGTGGCGTGGGCGACTGGCGCAAGCTCTCGAACATCAACGACCCTTTGCCCCAGGCCATGAAAACGGTCGTGGGCGAGAACAGTGGCTGGCTGCACATGCTGGTGTGGATCGGGCTCTTCGGCCTGATCGCGTCTTTCCACGGGATCATCATGGGCTACTCGCGGCAGATCTTCGCGCTCGCGCGCGCCGGGTACCTGCCCGCCACTTTCGCGGCGTTGAGCCCGCGCTTCAACACGCCGCACCGCGCGCTGGTGGCCGGCGGCGTGATCGGCGTGGCGGCCATCTTCAGCGACGAGTGGGTGCAGTTCGGCGGACAGACGCTTACCGCCAACATCGTGACCATGGCGGTGCTGGGCGCGATCGTGATGTACCTGATCTCGATGGCCGCCCTCTTCAAGCTGCGGCGCGCGGAACCCGGCCTGGAGCGCACGTACAAGGCGCCCTTCTACCCATGGTTTCCGGCCATTGCGCTGGGCCTCGGCGTGGTGTGCCTCGGCGCAATGGTCTGGTTCAATGGCATGCTGACGTTGTTGTTCCTCGTGCTCATGGCGCTGGCCTATGGCTATTTCCGGCTCACGGCCGAGCAGCGCCGCACGGCGGCCCCCGACGAGATGCTTTCCACGACCGTCTGAACACTTCTTACACCCATGCGCTATCGAAGCACGATCGAATCGCAGGTCTTCGAATTCGATGACCTGAAGCAGGTAATGGCCATCGCGAGCCCCGCCCGCTCGGGCGACTACCTCGCGGGGATCGGCGCCGCCACGGCGCAGCAGCGCATGGCGGCGCGCCACGTGCTGGCTGAGACGCCGCTGAAGCAGTTCCTCTCCGAGGCGCTGGTTCCCTATGAGGACGACAACATCACGCGGCTCATCATGGACGGCCACGACGCGGGAGCCTTCGCGCCGGTGTCGCACCTGACCGTCGGCGACTTCCGCAACTGGCTGTTGTCCGAGAAGGCGGGTACCGCCGAACTCACCGCGCTGGCGCCCGGGCTCACGCCGGAGATGACGGCCGCGGCTTCGAAGCTGATGCGCAACCAGGACCTGGTCGCGGTCGCGCGCAAGTGCAGCGTGGTTACACGCTTTCGCGACACCATCGGATTGCCGGGCCACCTTTCGGTACGGCTGCAGCCCAACCACCCCACCGACAACCTGCGTGGCGTTGCAGCATCGATGCTGGATGGTCTCCTGATGGGCGCGGGAGACGCGGTGATCGGGCTCAACCCCGCCTCCGACAGCATGCCCGTGCTGGCCGATCTGCTGCACATGCTCGACGAGGTGATCCAGCATTTCGAGATCCCCACGCAGAGCTGCGTGCTGACCCACGTCACCAACACCCTGAAGCTCGCCGAGTCCGGCGCGCCGATCGACCTGGTGTTCCAGTCGATCGGCGGCACCGAGAAGACCAACCGCTCCTTCGGCGTGACGCCCGAGTTGCTCGACGAGGCCTACGCGGCAGCTCTTTCGCTGAAGCGCGGCACGGTCGGCGAGAACCTCATGTACTTCGAGACCGGCCAGGGCAGCGCGCTCTCGGCCGACGCCAACTTCGGCGTCGACCAGCAGACCTGCGAGGCACGCGCCTATGCGCTCGCGCGGCGCTACAAGCCGCTGCTCATCAATACGGTGGTCGGCTTCATCGGCCCCGAATACCTGTACGACGGCAAGCAGATCATTCGCGCGGGCCTGGAGGATCACTTCTGCGGCAAGCTCCTCGGCCTGCCGCTGGGCTGCGACGTCTGCTACACCAACCATGCCGAAGCCGACCAGGACGACATGGATACGCTGCTGGTGCTGCTCGGCACGGCCGGCATCAACTTCATCATGGGCGTGCCGGGCGCGGATGACGTGATGCTCAACTACCAGAGCACCTCGTTCCACGATGCGCTGTTCCTGCGCGAAACGATGGGACTGAAGCGCGCGCCCGAGTTCGAGGGCTGGCTGCAGCGCATGCGCATCACGGATATTGCGGGCCGTCTGCAAGCGCCCTGCTCCAACCGGCTTCTCGCGGACATGAACAACCTGAAGGCGCTGGCCCCATGAAGGACGACCCTGTCACACACAGCCCCTGGGCCGATTGGCGTCACGCGACGCCAGCGCGCCTCGCACTCGGCCGCGCGGGCGCCGGCATGCCGACCGACGAAGTCCTGCGCTTCGGCTGGGCGCATGCGATGGCGCGCGATGCGATCCATGCCGCGCTGGACGTCGAGGCGCTCGAAGCGTCGCTGCATGCGGATGGCTGGGAGGTCGCTCAGGTCCACAGCCGCGCACCGGACCGAACGGCCTATCTGCGTCGGCCGGACCTGGGCCGGCAGTTGGACCCTGACGACGCATCGCGTCTGACGGCGAAGGCCGGGCAACCCCGGGACGTGTGCATCGTGATCGGCGACGGACTTTCCTCGCTGGCCGTGAGCCGTCATGCCGTGCCGCTGCTGGCCGCGCTGCGGCAGCACCTGCCGACCGCGCTTTCGCTGACGCCGATCGTGATCGCATCGCAAGCCCGGGTCGCCCTTGCGGACGAGATTGCGGAGGCCTTCGGCTCGCGGCTGTCGATCATGCTGATCGGCGAGCGGCCCGGCCTCAGTTCGCCTGACAGCCTGGGGATCTACATCACGCACGCGCCAAGACGAGGTCGGCATGACGCAGAGCGCAACTGCATCTCGAACGTTCGACCCGAGGGCCTGGCCTATCCGGCAGCGGCTTTCAAGCTCGCCTGGCTCGTGCGCGAATCCCTGCGCCGAAGCCTGACCGGCATCGACCTGAAGGACGAAAGCGACCTCGCGGTCCTGGCAGCGGGCAGCGGCCCAGCGCTCCTATGATTGGCCTCGTCCCCCACATCCCAGGAGACATCCATGTCCGAACGCTACCCCCTGGCTGAACTCAAGGATCTGCCCGACGACATCCGCGCCGCGGTGCTCGACGTGCAGGAGAAGGCCGGCTTCGTGCCCAACGTGTTCCTCGCGCTCGCGCGCCGGCCGGCCGAATGGCGCGCCTTCTTCGCGTACCACGACGCACTGATGCTCAAGGAAGAAGGCTCGCTCACCAAGGGCGACCGCGAGATGATCGTCACCGCCACCAGTGCGGCCAACCAATGCCTCTACTGCGTGGTGGCGCACGGCGCGCTGCTGCGCATCTACGAGAAGAAGCCGCTGGTGGCCGATCAGGTCGCCGTCAACTGGCGAAAGGCCGACATCACCCCGCGCCAACGGGCCATGCTCGAGTTCGCCATGAAAGTCTGCGAGCGCTCGCACGAACTCGACGAGAACGATTTCCCACCGCTGCATGCGCACGGCTTCAGCGACGACGACATCTGGGACATCGCCGCCATCACCGCGCTCTTCGGTCTTTCCAACCGCATGGCCAGCTTCAGCGGCATGCAGCCGAATCCGGAATTCTTCCTGATGGGCCGGCTGCCGCGCGAGAAGAAGCCTGGTTGAACGCCGCCACCGCGTTCAGTTGCTCGCGACGTTATCCCCGCGGCAGGACGCCAGCGCATCGAGCGTGGACTTGTAGGTGGGCGTCCTCACGTCCATCAAGCCCAGCACGGTGTGATAGAGGTTGTCGTGGCTGAGCGGTGCATCGACGCCTGCCTCCATGCAAGAGATCGACAACTTGCGCCGCGCCTTCATGCCATCGCTGAACCAGGTCACCATCGGAACGTGCTTCTGCACCTCGGGCGCGAAACCGTAGGGCACGCCGTGCAGGAACAGCCCGTACTCACCCAATGATTCGCCGTGGTCGCTCAGGTAGAGGAGCGCAGGGTCGAAGCGCCGGCTCTGGCCCTTGAGCCAGTCGATCGTCTTGCCGAGGAAGCGGTCGGTGTAGGCGATGGAGTTGTCATAGCCGTTGACCAGCTCGGCATGGCTGCATTCGGCCAGCGCGTTCGTCTTGCACTCGGGCAGGAAGCGCTTCACGTCCGGCGAGGAGCGCTTGAAGTACGACGGCCCGTGGCTTCCCATCTGATGCATCACCAGCACCACGCCCTTGGCGCGACGCTCGGCGGGCAGTGCGGCAAGGCGCTCGTCCAGGCCTCGGAGCATCACGTCGTCCAGGCACTCGTCGCCATCGCAGAGCGCGGCTTGCACGCTCGGATCGAGATGCTCGAAAGCCGACGCATGCGGAACGCGGTCGCAGACGCCCTTGCAGCCGCCCGCCTGGTTGTCGAGCCAGAACACGGCGAGGCCGGAAGCCTGCAGCACGTCCATGAGGTTTTCATACTCGTTCTTGCGCCCCTCGAAACCCTGCTTGCCCAGCGGGGAGAACATGCAAGGCACAGAGGCCAAAGTGTTGGTGCCGCAGGAATGCACGTCGCGGTAGCTCAACACGCGCCGCGCCGCAAGTTCGGGCGTGGTGTCGCGTACGTAGCCGTTGAGCCCGAAGTGATCGGCACGCGCCGTCTCGCCCACCACCAGCACGAACAGCGGCGGCCTGGGCTGACCCGCATAGCTCGCGCCCAGCGCAGCGCCACCGGCCACAGGGACGAGCTTCCGGCTGTGCTTGAACATCGGCCGGATCGCCACCGTCGCGGCCGAGTAGATGCTCGCCATCGGATTCATCATGTAGCGCAGATGCACGTTGTTGCGCATCAGCGGCGCGAGTTGCCGATTCATCGCGAGCGCTCCGCCTGCGGCAATGGCGGCGACAGCCAGCAACAGCACTCCATTGCGCCAGGCCTGCGCGACAAAGCGCTGCGGCCGGACGCGCACGCGCCACAGGGCCCATGCGGGCAACACGCAGACCAGCAGCACGTTGAACACCATGCGCCAGCTCATCAGGTCGCGCGCTTCGTTGGGATCGGTCTGCAGCGCATTGGCCAGCATGCTGGGATCCATCACCACCCGATAACTCAGCATGTAGTGCTGCACCACGGCGGCAAGCACCACGACGCCGAACCAGAGCGGCTTCATCCAGCGCGTCCAGGCCGTGAACGACAGAATGGCCACGGTGCCGCACACGGTGAGCAAGGCCATGAGCGCGATGGTGGGCAGGTACACGCTCGGCGCACCGCCGATGCGCGCGAGTTCGCCCCACAGCGGCAAGTTGGCGGCGAGGGCGAGATAGAGCGTCAGCCAGACGACGATGGTACGCGGCGAACGCGGGCGCGCGAACCCGCTGTCGATGGCCTCCCAGAGTCCAACGAACGGAATCGTCGAGGGGAAGTCGATGGAGGCGCCGTGGGAGACGCGATCATGGGGAAGGGACTTGGATTGCACGTGGGAACCGGACATCCCACGAGACTAGAAAGCAGGACTGAAAACTCGCTGAATGGATCGATCAGGTTTCATTCAGCTTTGGCAATGCTGGGTAAAGTACGAGCCATGACCCAGCGGCCGACGCCCATTCACCCCTTCCATTCCGCTGCGGACTGGCAGCATTCCCACGTGTTCGACCAAGGCAACCCTTTGGCCGAGCGAAACACGCTGTGGGCCGTGGCGCTCACCGCAATCATGATGGTCGCGGAGATCGCAGGCGGCTGGATGTTCAACTCGATGGCCCTGCTGGCCGACGGCTGGCACATGAGTTCGCACACGGTGGCATTGGGTCTCTCGGTCGCCGCGTATGCCGCGGCTCGCCGCTTTGCCCAGGACAAACGCTTCGCTTTCGGCACCTGGAAAATCGAGATCCTTGGTGGCTACACCAGTGCGGTGTTCCTCGTCGGGGTCGCCGGGCTGATGCTGTTCCAGTCCGTCGAGCGCCTGATTTCGCCCTCCCCCATCCACTACGACGAAGCCATCGCCATCGCGCTGGTCGGACTTGCGGTCAACCTCATCTGCGCCTGGCTGCTCAAAGGCGAACACGACCATCATGGACACGAGCACCATCACCACCACCACCATGGCCACGAAGAACACGGGCATCAACACGACCTGAACCTGAGGTCGGCCTACCTGCATGTGCTGGCGGACGCGGCCACATCCGTGCTGGCCATCGCCGCGCTGTTCGGCGGCAAGCTGTGGGGCGCCAGTTGGCTCGACCCGGCGATGGGCATCGTCGGCGCCGGCCTGGTGGCGTCCTGGGCGTGGGGGCTGTTGCGCGACAGCGGCCGCGTGCTGCTCGATGCCGAGATGGATGCCCCCGTGGTGGCCGAAATCCGCGAGGTGATCGAGACCAGCCCCGTCGCGGCCGAGATCACCGACCTGCATGTCTGGCGCGTCGGCAAGGGAAAGTACGCCTGCATCGTTGCGCTGGCCGTGGAAGGCGCCACCGCGGCCACACCGGACTTTTTTCGGCAGTTGCTAGGCGTTCATGATGAACTGGCTCACGTCACGGTCGAAGTCAACCGCCGCTGACGCAAGCTCGACGCCTGCCAGACCAGCGCATCGATGGCGAAGGCCGTCACCCAGCACACCCAGGCTGTCCACAGCGTGTGGCTCATGTAGTGGGCACCGCGAAACTGCTGCGACAAACCCAGCGCCAGCCCCGCCGCCGCCGCGCATGCAAGCCACACTCGGGCGACGCCGGGGGACGAGCGTCGGAAGACGAAGTAGCCTCCGAGGTAAGCGAACCCGGCGGATGCGTGGCCCGCCGGGAAGCAGTTGCCGCCGCCTCCGTCGCGCACGCCCCAGGCCCAGTGCGAGACGTAGTGCGCCGCGCCGCCGAAGGCCTGCAGGTCCCAGGGGCAACTGGTGGTGCTGGTGTACTTGATGAGGGAAACGACCATGACCGAAGCCAGCGTGGTCGCCGCAAGCTGCGCGCGCTCACCCGCACTCAACCGGCGAAGGATCCAGACCGGCCACCGAATGGAAATGAAGAGCGCAATGACCAGCACCCAGCTCAAGGACCGGGCGCCCTCGTGCATCACCTTGACCAGGAACCAGTGCTCGCGCCACGGAAAGCCCATCGGCGTGCCCGCCCAGGAGGCCAGCGCGACGTCGAGGCCGGCCGCGTCCCAAATGAGCAGCAGGGTCAGAGCCAGAAGTGTGGAAACGAGGGGGCTGGAGCTGGAGACGGCAGAGCGGGTCATGAAGGCCGCCAGCTTAGTTTCACCGGCTGAACCTAGCCTGAAGCAGCACTAGACTCCTCACTTTTGAAAGGATGGCGCCGTGCGCATATTGCTGGTCGAAGACGACACCGCGCTGGCGAGCGCCGTGTGCAGCTACTTGGAGGCCAAGGCCTTCGTGGTCGATGTGGCACCCAGCCTCGCGCATGCGCGCGCCGCGCTTACCGCCGTGCAATACGCCGCCGTGCTGCTCGACCTGCACCTGGGCGATGGCGACGGCCTGTCCTTGCTGCCGACCGTGCGTGCGTTGCGCGAGCGCCCCATCGTGATCGTGTTGACCGCGCGCGACCAGGTCACCGACCGCATTCGCGGCCTGGACGCCGGCGCCGACGACTACCTGATCAAGCCCTACGACCCCGCCGAACTGCTGGCACGCTTGCGCGCCGTGGAGCGCAGACGCAGCGCCAGCAGCTCTCCGGTGCTGCATCTCGGCACGCTGGAGATCGACCTGGGGCGCGACATGGTGCGCAAGGACGGAATGCCCGTCACGCTCACGCAAAAGGAATGGGCACTGCTGCGCGTGATGGCGACGCGCCCCGACCGCATCCACACGCGCGAGAACCTCGCCGACGCGCTCTACGGCTTTGGCGACGAAGCCGACAGCAACACGCTCGAAGTCTTCATCAGCCGCCTGCGACGCAAGCTCGGCCGCAACCACATCCAGACCTTGCGCGGACTGGGCTACCGGCTGTCGTTTGCGCCGGAAGAAGAAGACGAATGAATTTCAGGTTCTTGAGGCAGGCCGGCCTCGAACCGCTGGGGCGGCGCGATTCGCTCGCAGGCCGTCTCACGCGCACGCTCATCGTCTGGGTGGGCGGGGTCTGGCTCCTGTGCGTGCTCGGCGTGGTCTGGTATGTGGACCGGGAAATCAATCACAACTTCGATAACGAGCTGGTGGAAGTCTCGCACCGCATGTTCGACATGGCCGTTCAAGAACTCGAAAAACTCCGGCATGAAAACCCCGACGCACGCTCCCCGCTGATCGCACCGCCGCAACTCTTCTCGACCGATGCCGTCATCTACCAGGTGGTCGACACGCACGAGCGCGTGCTGCTGCGTTCCGCCGAGGCGCCCGTCGACGCCTTCGACGTACCGCTCGCGCCCGGCTTCGCCAACACCGAGCCCTGGCGCATCTACACCGTGCGGCATCCTTCGCGCGACCTGTTCTTCCAGGTCGCCGATCCGCTGGACGAGCGCCGCACCGCGCTCAATCGCACGCTGCTGGGCCTGATCATTCCGCTGGGCGCAGTGCTTCCCTTGCTGGCGCTCGTCCTGCGCAACGTTGCGCGCACAGAGCTGCGCGTGCTGCAGCAACTCGCCGGTGAGATCGAGCAACGCAGCGGCACCGACCTGCGCCCGATTCAGCTCCCCGGACTGCCCAAGGAACTCCGCTCTGTCGGCGACCACGTCAATCAATTGCTCGAACGACTCTCGCAATCGCTCGACGTCGAGCGGGCGCTGGCGGCGAATGCGGCGCACGAACTTCGCACGCCTCTCGCGGCCGCGCGGCTGCGACTGCAGACCGCGCTCGAACACGACCTGAAGCGCGACGAGGTCCTGGCCGCGCTCGAGGCCTTGCAGGTGCTCGGCCATCGCACCGAGAAGCTGCTGCAGCTCTCGAGGGCCGAATCCGGCGCCTCGTTGACGCGCGCGAAGATCGACCTGGTCCAACTGGCTGGCACGGTCGCGCAGGAGTTCTGGCAGGACCCCCGTGCGAACGAGCGCCTCAAGCTGAAAGTGCCCGAGGACGAACCGCCGATGGCGCTCGGCGATGTCGACGCACTGGCGATCGCGCTGCGCAACCTGATCGAAAACGCGCTTCGCTACGGCAACGGGCGCGTCGTGATCGAGGTGATGGCGCCCTGCACGCTGTCGGTACGCGACTTCGGCCCCGGTGTCAGCCCCGAACAGTTGCGCACATTGCAACAGCGCCACGTGCGCCACGGGTCCGATCGCGCCGGCTACGGGCTCGGGCTGTCGATCGTCGTCACCATCGTCGAGAAACTGGGCGCACGGCTGGAACTGACTTCGCCCCCGCATGGCGCGGCCAGCGGCTTCGAAGCGCGCATCGTGCTGCGCCCCGCGTAGCGGCTGGAAATCGCGAAAGTCAGCTTTCGGTCAGGTATCAAATAGTAAGAAAAAAGGTTTGCTATTTCTCATAACCTTCCATACATTTGATACCGCTGGTTGCGTAAAGCAATGCGGCACTCGACCACCGCTGGTCGCCGCGCAAGCAGGCGATCGTCGGCGAGCCGACATCGGTCCAGAGAAGATCTATGTCCGGAGGAGACAAAAATGCACTCGTCGAAAGTCATCTTTCGATCAGGGTCCGACCGGCGCCCCACCGGTGCGGATCCCAGCGCCCGACCTTCGCGCGCCACGGCCCTGCGCTATCTGCGCGGGCGACGACACAAGCTCCGTCTATAGCGCCATCGCGCGACTGCGTCTTATCGCGCAGGCTGCCCAGTCGCGTTCACCACAAGCCCACCGGTTGTCCTCACTCGCCTCAAGGCGGCGAGCGACGAACCCGCGCTGCTGCCCGGGCTGTGCGCCGCTGCCGCTCGGGATCCGCTGCTCGAAAGGTCTCACACTGTCTGGAGAATCCATGCGCCTGCTCTTGGTCGAGGACAGCGAGCTACTCGGATCGGCCGTTCACAAGGGTCTGGTGCGGGCCGGCTACGCCGTGGACTGGACCCGTTCAGGTAAGGAGATCCTTTCTTCGCTCGCGTCCTGCAACTACGACTGCGTCCTCCTCGACCTCGGTTTGCCCGATGCCTCCGGGGACGTAGTCCTCAAGAACATTCGCACGCGTGGCATCCCCGTTTCGGTGATCGTGATCACGGCACGGTGCGGCATCGAGGATCGGGTACGTCTGCTCGACATGGGTGCTGACGATTACATGGTCAAACCTCTAGACCTGGACGAAGTGGCCTCGCGAGTCAGGGCGGTGTTGCGTCGGGTACACGGCAAGGCGCCCGGCTCGGCCGAGCCGGAGCACGGCCCGTTGAAGCTGTACCCCTCGCACCGCATGGCAACGTGGCATGGCGAAGTCGTACCGTTGACCAACAAGGAGTTCTGGCTGCTGGAAATCCTGGTGCGCCGCAAGAACCAAGTGCTTTCGCGCGCCCAGATCGAGGAGGCGCTCTACACCTTCGACGCCGAGGTCGAGAGCAATGCGGTCGAGGTCCACATTCATTACTTGCGGCGCAAGTTCTCGCAGGATCTGATTCAGACGGTGCGAGGCGTCGGGTATCAACTCGGACCCGAGCCACGAGTCCGGAATGAATAGGCCCATCGCTTCGTGGTCCTTGCGCCGCCGCGTGACGGCGATCGCGCTCTTTGTCTGCACCGCGACCTTGCTGGCGGGCGGCGTCGCCATGCACCGGGCCGATCAGATCTCCGACAGGAATGTGCTGGATGCCCGGCTCGTCACGCTGGCGAACACGGTACTCGCATTCGCAGAGCACGAGATCGAAGAGGAAGGCTTCACCCAAGGCCTCGGCGACGCGGTCAGGCAAACCGAGAGTTCGCTCGGCACGCGCTATCACTACCAGGTCTGGTCACTCGACGGACGGCTGCTGCACCAAAGTCACAAGGCGCCCTCGGGCGGACCGATGCGGCCCCTTGCCGAGCGTGGCTTCGGCGAAGCGATGGTGGATGGAGAGGACGTCCGGACCTACGCCGAAGCGGCCAAGCAAGCCGGCATGGTCATTCAGATCGCAGAGCGCATGCGCGACCGGGAAGCCGCTGTCGGCATCACCACCGGCTACTTCCTCACCTTCCTGGCGATTCCGCTCCTGCTGATCTTCGTGAGCACCTGGTGGTTTCTCAACCGCGCCCTTCACTCCGTCGACGGCTACGCTACCGAGCTTCGGGAACGCCATGTGCTCGACCTCACGGAGTTGAATGCGACGAACCCACCCGCTGAACTCAAGCCCATGGTCGATTCGATCAATGCCCTGTTCGGCCGCTTCAGGCAGACGTTGTCTGTCGAGCGGGAATTCACGGCCATTGCGGCGCACGAGATGCGCACGCCGCTGGCCGGCCTGCGCGCGCAGGCCCAGTTGGCCGCCACGCTGGCCGGTTCGCCGCAGGAGCTGTCGGCTTCCCTGCGCGGCCTGATGTCGGGCATCGACCAGGCCAGCTACCTTCTGGACCGGCTGCTCGATCTCGCCCGCATCGACAGCCTTGCGGTGGCCGGCGGGCATGTCCTGGGGACCGTGAAGCTCGAAAAGGTCTACTGGAACGTGATGTCCGAACTCGGTCCGACGGCGGCTGAACGCGACGTCACGCTGAAGGCGCGATTCGAGGTGGACGAGCTGCTGGCTGTCGAGCTCGGCCTGCACATGTTGATGCACAACCTGCTCGTCAACGCGATCCGCTTCACGCCCGCCGGCGGGCGCATCGAAGTCGGCAGTGTGCTGAACACCCAGGCCATCCTGCTCACCGTCGATGATTCCGGCCCCGGCATCCCTGCCAGCCGGCATGCCGAAGCGTTCCAGCGCTTCAACCGCCTCGGCCGCGTCGATGCTCACGGCGTGGGGCTCGGGCTGGCGATCGTGCAGGCGGTGGCGCAGGCACACCACGCGGTGGTGCGTCTGCTCGAATCACCGCTGGGCGGCCTGCGCGCCGAGGTCCGGTTTCCGGCGGCGCCTCACATCTGCCGGGCCGCCCTGCGCAATGTGGAAGTGACCGGGTCCAGCAGGTACTGAAGCGCGGTCTGGAATCCACCGTCGATGTAGACCTCGGCCGGCATGCCGGCCTGCATCTTCAGGTCACCGACCGCCTTCACCGACTCCGGGTCGGCGAGGACGGAGACGCTGTAGTAAGGCAGCTGAGTCGCCTTGTCTGTGAACCGGTCTCCCGATACATAGGTGACCTTGCCCGTCACCATCGTGGCGTTGCGGTATTTGAAGGCAGTGAACTTGATGCGGGCGCTCTGCCCCACCATGACGTTGTTGACTTCTTCCGGGCGGATCTGCGCCTCGATCATCAGCGCGGTGTTGCTCGGCACGATCTCCGCGATGGCTTCGCCGGGCCGCACGACCGCGCCCGGCGAGGTGAACTTCAAGTCGATGATCTCGCCGGCCGCGGGCGCCAGGACAACCTGGCGCGTGGTGGCGTCGTCGGACTTGCGCAACTCCTGCTCGATCTCGCTGACCCGGGCCACCGCTGTCTTGAGTTGGTCGCTGGCCGAGCGGAGGTATTCATTAACGATCGAATTGCTCTTGATGTCGGCGTCGATCAGTCGCCCGTGGCCGCGTGCGAGTTCGGAGCGGCGCTCCTCCAGCTTCGACGTGTAGTCGGCCACCGATGCTTCCATCTGGTTGATTCGTGCGGTCGAGACGAAGCCCTCTCGAACCAGGTCGCGATTGGCCTCGAGGTCGCGCTGCTGGAGCGCGAGGGACTCCTGCGCCCTGGTGCCCTGCGCCTCCAGCGCCCCGATTTCCTGCTGCACGCGCTGACGCAGTTGCTTCATCAGAGCCAGCTCGCTGCTCAGCGAATGCAGACGCGCGGAAAACAGGGCCGATTCCTTGGCCATCGCGTCCTGCAGGCGAGGATCCTTTTGCGCCTCGGCCCGCAGGCTCTCGGAGAACACCAGCTTGCCGGCACGACGCTGCTCCGCGTCGAGCCGCTCCAGTGTCGTGCGCTCCACCGCCAGGCGATAGGTCAGCCGGTTGCGGTCGGCGTCGACGCCCACATCGCCCATGATGACCAGCGGCTCGCCTTCCTTGACGAGTTGCCCGTCGCGAACGAGGACCTGGCGGACGATGCCGCCTTCCAAGTGCTGCACGGGCCGCCGGTTCAAGTCCACCTTGACGTGCGCCGGAGCCACTACCGCCATCGCCAGCGGGGCGAGCCCGACCCACGCGGCCAGTGGAACGACGATGCCAAGCACCGTCCACAGCCCCATGCGCACGAGGCGCCTGATCTGCTGTTCGCTGCTCTGGCGCCGCGGCGCCATGCCGCCGAGTGGTAAAGCCTGTGCGTGCGTCATTTGATCTTGCCTCCAGCCTTCATGCAGCGCGCTCGTTGAGCGCTGCCTGCGATTGCTTCTGCATCGACTTCATCACCTCCCCGGCCGGCCCGAACTGCTTCACCTGGCCCGCATCGAGGATGAGGATCTTGTCCACGTGCGCGACCAGCGAAGGACGGTGCGTGACCACGATCGACGTGACGCCTTCGGCGCGCAGGCTGCTGAGTGCATGCGCCAGTGCAATCTCGCCCTCGGCGTCCAGGCTCGCATTCGGCTCGTCGAGCACCAGCAGGCGCACGTCGCCGTACATCGCGCGGGCCAGCGCGATGCGCTGGCGCTGGCCGGGCGACAGGCGCGCTCCGCCGTCACCGATGGGCGTGTCGTAGCCCATCGGCAGTTGCACGATCATGTCGTGGGCGTTGGCCCGCTTGGCGGCGGCAATGACCGCTTCGGAATCCGGCTCCGCGAGACGGCCGATGTTGTCGGCCACCGTGCCGTCGAACAACTCCACGTCCTGCGGGACGTAGCCGATCCAGGGCCCGAGTTCCTGCCGCGACCAGGTCGACAGGTCCGTCCCGTCGAGCCGTATCGATCCGATGGTCGGCTGCCAGATGCCCGTCAGGAGGCGCGCCAGGGTGGACTTGCCGGCCGCGCTCGGCCCGATGATGGCCAGCGCTTCGCCTGCAGCGAGGTTCAGCGATACGCCTGACAGCGCCAGCTTCTCCGTGCCGGGCGGGCGGAACGAGAGCCCGTTGACCCGCACATGGCCCACCGGCCGAGGCAGCGACATGCGCGGCTCGTCCTTGAAGTGGCCGCACAGATCCCGCAAGCGACGGTAGGCCGAACGCGCTTCGTTCAGCACGCGCCAACTGCCGACGATCTGCTCCACCGGCTGCAATGCGCGGCCGAGCAGCACGGTGGTGGCGATCATCACGCCCGCGGAGGCCGCCTGCGTGAGAACCAGGTAGGCGCCGATCGACATCATCATGACCTGCACGGCCTGGCGCAGGAATTTCGACGCGGCGCTGAAGCTGACGCTCGCGTGGCTGGTGCTCGCTTGTAGGGCAAGCGCCTCGTCCTGCTGCTTGCGCCAGCGGCCCAGCAAGCGCTCGGTCATTCCCATGGCCTGAAGCACCTCGGCGTTGCGAAGCGACCCTTCCACGTAGCGCGACGCTTGGCGCGCTTCTTTCTGCACCGCGTCCAGCGCCTTGCGGTTCATGCGATCGTTGAGCCAAGCCAGTCCGATCATCAGAGCTGCGGCCCCGGCGGCGCCCCAGCCCAGCGCCGGATGAAAGACGGCGATGACGGCCACGTAGACCACGATCCACGGCGCATCCATCAGTGCCGTCAATCCGTTGGCCGAGAACAGACTCCGCAACGTGGCGATGTCGCGCATCGCATCGGGCCGCGCATGAAGCGGCGAGCGGGCGGCAGCGGTGACGACCGCATGCACCACCGGTGGCGACAGCCGCTCATCGACGATGTTGCCGATGAGGTGCTGCAGGCGCAGCCGCACGTAGTCGAGCGCGAACAGGATGGCCAGCGCAGCCCCGACGCCCGCCAGCAAGACCCACAGCGTCTCCCGGCTGTTGGTGGGCAGCACCCGATCGAAGACCTGCAGCATGAACAGCGCAGGCACCAGGTACAGCAGATTGATGACGAACGAGAACAGCGCCAGATGGAACAACAACGGCTTCAGCTCGGTCCAGATCGGCTTCATTTTTTCGTCTCCTCCGGTTCGCGGGGCAAGGCGCTCGCGCGCCCTGCCCCGTCCCTCGTTTTGGTGCCGATCAGACGAAGTCGAAGTTGTCCGCCGTCACCGTGGCATTGGCCGTGAAGGTACCGATCAGGGTCAGCTCAGCTGCCGACACCTCCCCACCGCCGGCCTGGGTCCACTGCCAGAGGCTGAAGCTGTTGCCGTTGGTGTCGTTGACGACCAGCAACGCGTCCTCGCCGTTGGCTGCGGTGATGGCGAACTCGTTGTTGAATGCCGTTGCCACCAGCGCCGCGTTGCCAAGGTTCGCCGTCGTCACGCCTTCACCGCCGGCGCCCGTGAGCAACAGTGCCTCGACGTCGCCGTTGCCTTGCCCGACCGTGACATTGATCGTGCCGGCAGCCCCGTTACCCGAGGAGAACAGGAAGGCGTCGTTGTTGTTGCCGTCGTCCCAGGCCGTGTTGAGCGCGCCGGTGAACTCGATGCGGTCGTCCACACCCGCAGCGCCGTCGGCGTCGAAGTTGGTGACAACGTCGCCGAACTCGGTCGTCGCGCTGAACCGGAAGATGTCCTGCACGTTGTCGTTCGCCGCACCCGAGTTGATGGTGTCCGCGCCGATGCCGCCGATGAGAATGTCGCCGCCGGCCCCACCGTTGATGGTGTCGGTGCCCGCACCGCCGTTGAGCGTGTTGGCGCCGGCATCACCGGTCAGGTTGTCGTTGCCGGCACCGCCGGTGATGTTGAGGATGCTGGCAATGGAGGTGAAGCCCGTTGCCGTATCCACCGCACCCGAGAGGTTGACGGTGACCGCCGTCGTGGTCGCGCCGTAGGACAGCGTGTCGGCCGCGCCGCCGAGGTTGGCGATGACCGACTCGACGCCCGTAACCGTGCCACCTTCCATGGAGGTGATGGTCGTGCCCGTGAGCACCACATCCAGCACGTCGTTGTTGCCCACGCCGGTGATGTTCAGCGTGTCCGTTCCGGCGCCGCCGTCGATGGTGTCGGCACCGCCCCCGATCGCGTAGTTGATGGTGTCATTGCCACCGCCGCCGTTCAGCACGTTGTTGGCCGTGCTGCCGGTGATCGTGTCGCCTCCACCACCACCGGTGAAGTTCTCGATCCCCACCAGGACGTCGGAGTTGGCCGCATTGTTGCCAGAGCCTGTGACGACGATCGGCGCCGCGCCTCCCAGGTTCACCGTCAGTGCTGCCGCGTAGGCCGTGTAGTTGGCCGTGTCGGTGCCGGCGCCGCCATCGAGTGTGTCGCGCACGTTGTCGATCGTGACGCCCAGCGTGTCGTTGCCCGCGCCACCGCTCAGCAGATTGACGATGCCGGTGCCTGCGGTCCCGCTGCCGGTGAGCGTGTCGTTGAACGCGCTGCCCAACAGGTTCTCGATGGTCGCGAGCGTGTCGGTGCCCGCCCCACCGGTCGCCTGGGCGCCAGCAATGGCCAGTGACACCGTAACGCCCGCAGTCGCAGTGGCATAACTCGCGGTGTCGCTGCCGCCACCGCCTGTGAGGACGTTGTTTCCGGCGTTGCCGGTGAGCACGTTGGCCGCCCCGTTGCCGGTACCGTTGATGTTGCCGGTGCCGAGCAAGGTGAGGTTCTCGACGTCGATGTCGGTGATGGTGTAGGTGATGGTCGACTGCACGGTGTCGGTGCCGCCGCCTCCACCCTCGATGACGGTGTCGGTTGCACTGTCCACGAGGAAGGTGTCGTCGCCTGCGCCGCCGTTCATCGCGTCGTTGCCGACTCCGCCGTCCAGTGTGTCGTTGCCGTCACCCCCGTTCAGCGTGTCGTTGCCGATGCCGCCCAGCAGCGTGTCGTCGTCATCGCCGGCGTTGAGCGTGTCATTGCCGTCGCCGCCATCCAGGATGTCGGCACCGATGCCGCCATTGAGCGTGTCGTTGCCGCCGAGCCCGCTGAGGGTGTCGGCCAGGTCGCCGCCGCTGATGACGTTGTTGAGCGTGTTGCCGGTGCCGACGAACTGGTCTGCGTCGATGCCGGTGTAGGTGAGGTTCTCCACGTTGGCGATGAGTTCGAGCGAGTAAGCGGCCAGTTCCGTCTGGACTTCGTCCGTGCCCTGCGCCAGCGCCTCGACCACCACGTCGGCCACGTCGTCCACGATGTAGGTGTCGTTGCCGTTCAGGCCGACCATCGTGTCGGCATCGAGGCCGCCGTCGAGCACGTCGTTGTCGCCGGCACCGGAGCCACCCACCAGCAGGTCGTCGCCCAGGCCGCCGTTGAGCTGGTTGTCGCCGGTACCGCCGAAGATCAGGTCGTTGCCGCTGCCGCCGGTGATGACGTCACTGGTGCCCTGCTCGCCGACAATGAAGTTGTTCACCGTCGAGGCGGAGAAGTCCAGCGTGCGCGAGCCGCCCGTCGGGTCTTGCCGGCTGATGATGTAGTCGTCCACACCCAGCAGGTAGCCCGCGAAGCTGCCGTCGTTGAAGTTGATGCGCTCCACACCGGTCTGCGCGTTGCCGCCGGTGAAGTGGCCGGCAACGGTGACCGACTGGCCGTTGAAGTTGACCACCAGGCTGCCGTTGGCCGTGTTGGTGTTGTTGTCCTGCGCATTAAGGCCGGTGAGCGCCGTGCCAGCCGCCTGGATCACGATGCGGTCAGCGTCGCCGCCGCTCGTCGCGTTGACGGGTTCGTTGATGGTGTCGTTGCCATCCGCGAGGCCGAAGACGTAGGTGTCGTTGCCCAGGCCGCCGTTGAGCGTGTCGGTGCCCGCGCCGCCGACCAGCACGTCGTTGCCCGCCAGTCCGTTCAGGGTGTCGTTGCCGCCCAGGCCCAGCAAGAGGTCATCGCCGGCGGTGCCGGTGAGCGTGTCAGGGCCGTTGGTGCCGGTCACGATGCCGAGCACGGCGTCGGTGAACTGCAGGCGTTCGATGTTGCTCAGCGTGTCAGTGCCTTCGATCGGGTCGGCTGATACGTCAGTCACCGTCAGCCTGCCGTCCGCGTCCGTGCCGAATGCGTAGTTGGACAGCGGGCCTAGGTAGCGTACCGTGTCGGTGTCGCCCGCCGTGGCGTCCGTGCGGATGGTGCGCACAATCGCCAACTGGCCGGGGTTGATCTGCCCCGCGAACATGGCGTTGACCAGCGTCTTCATGCTGTTGTGCAACGCCGTGGGCGTTCCGGTGTGGTTGGGGTCGTCGGTCGCGAAGACGCCGATCTGCACATCCAGCCACTTGTCGCCGTCGATGATGTCGTCGCCGCCGCGGCCCATCATGATGTCGCTGCCGTCGCCGCCCAGGATGATGTCGCCGGCGATGTAGCTGGTGACGCCCGTGCCCAGCACGGCTTGCAGGCCGGCGATGCGCGCGATGCCTGCCCCGTCGAGCCGGCTGCCGGTGAAGCCTTCTGTGCCGCCCTGCGCAAAGGGAAGACGCTCTTCGGTGATGGTGTCGGCGCCGGTCAGCACGTCGTTGAAGCGCGAGCCCGAGAGGCCTTCGACCGACTCATAACCGTCGAGCGTGCCGTTTTGCGGCGGGTTCGGGTTCTCGTCGAACACGATGGCACGGGTCAGATCGGCATCCACGCCGAAGGTGTTGTCCTTGTAGGTCACCCAGTCCCAGCCCGACATGCCGGCCAGCTTCCCGCGGCCGGGGCTTCCCACCATGATGTCGTCACCGCCCTCGGCGATGAACTCGTCGAAGCCGCCATCGCCCAGGAACACGTCGTGGCCCACGATGCTGTCGGCCGCGAAGATTTCGTCGAAGCTGTCGCCGGGCGCGCCGTCGAAGGTGCCGGTCTCGATCCAGTCGTCGCCCTCGTTGCCGAGAATGCGCTCGGCGTTCTTGCTGCCGAGGATGAAGTCGTTGCCTTGGCCCGCGAAGACTTCGGAGCCCGCGTCGGTGCCCAGGACGATGAAGTCCTGGCCGTCGCCGCCCATGATCAGGTCGAGGCCGGGGCCGCCATGCACCACGTCATTGCCCGAGCCGGCCTTGATGTTGTCGTCGCCGCCGAGATCCCGAACGATGTCGTCGCCGTCGCCGGCGTTGATGATGTCGTTGCCGGCGCCGCCTTCGAGGTTGTCGTTGCCGCCGTCGCCGTGGATCGTGTCGTCGCCCTCGCTCGCGATGATGATGTCGGCGTTGTCGGTGCCGCCCAGCACGACGTGCTGGTCGCCCGTGTACCTCAGGTAGTTGGTGTCCGGGCCACTCGTCGCAGGATTGTTGCGGACCACCAGCGGCGTCAGGATGCCGCCGCCGGTCGGGTCGCCAGAAAACACGTTGTCGGCCGATTCATCGATTGCCGTGGTCGGGTCATCGACGAGGATGCCGTCCGCGCCAGCGGTTTCAAGTCCGGGGATTTCAGGGAATGGGTTGTACTGCTTGGTCCGATCCATTTCGAGGATCAAGCCTGGCGTCGAGAACACGTCCGACGGCAGGTGCGTCGCGTTCGTGTTGGTCATGATCATCTCGGCGAACGAGTTGTTCTCCATCTCGCCGAACAGGTGCAGGCCGTCGAGTCGCTGCAGGTAATAGAAGCGGTCACCGTTCTGCAGGTTCTCCATCTGCTGTTCGAACACGAAGTTGAACGTGGAGCCAAGCATGCCGCCGAACGGAAGAATCTTCTCGGCGAGGCCGCCGATCCACAGGTCGACGGTGTCGAGTCCGCCGCGTGCGCCGGCGGCACCGTATGCACCCGTGCCGTTGAGGAAGTCCTCGGCGTCCACCGGAACTACGAGGCCACCGACCGACACGCCGGTGATGATGGTGAGTGCCGCGTCCCGCTTGCCTTCGATGGTGGTCTGGCCGGTGATCAATGCATGCGTGCCGTAGGCTGCGATGAAATTGATGATCGACGCCTCGTGCTTGAGGTTGCCGGCAAAGTCGACCCAGCTGTCGTAGGGCCTCAGCTCCGCGGCGTTGTTGGTGGCGTTGTAGAACTGGGTCCGGGCGGCGTTGAGCGATGGCACCCCGGTGTCGCGGCCCCGCGCCAGATTGATGGTCGCCAGGTCGAGCGGCAGTCCGAGCAGGTTGTTGCGCAGCGCGCTGGTCACGAACTCGTCGATCTCGTTGCCGACCTGGCGCGTCATGCCGCGGATGATCGCGCCGGCGGCGATGTCGTCGGTGACCCCATGCGCGACGCCGTTCACGGAGTCGAACGCGACCGGATTGAGGAAGCCCTGGATCAACCCGATGTCATCCCCGTTGAAATTCGGATCGAGGCGATCGATCGACTCGGTGAGCATCGAGTGGCCGAAGCGGTACACCACATGCGCGAACTCGGCAACGATCGACGGGTCGATCGTGACGTCGAAGCCATCCGGCACGACGAAGGGGTTGATCTGTGGCTGGATCTTTCGCGCGAACTCCTCGAACACAAGATGCTGGTACTGCATCTCGGTCGTGAACTTGGCGGACTGGAACAGGCGCTCGCCGTCCCAGACCAGGGCGTTTATCTGTGCCTCGGTTGTGGGCACCGCTGCGACATCGACAGCCAGCCACTCGTTGATGAAGGCCAGATCCCCGGTGCCCAGGATGACCTCCTTGTTGACATCGACCATGCGGTTGTGCTCGGCATGGAAGACATGGTGGACGGCGGTCAGGCCGATGTTCTCGTTCACGCGGCCATCGCCGGCGATGAAGTGGGCGTCGAGCAGTTCGTTGTCGTACTCGGTATCGCCGTTGCCCGGATTGGCCAGGCCGATCGTGATGTCGCCATCGGCGATCTTGCCGATCGGCACTGCTTCGTGCGCGATGTCGGCCAGGAACGCGTGGCCGGTGCGAAGCGCGAGTGCGGTCGTCGGGTTGACGGGGTTGTCTGGCGTTCCGGAGACGACGGTGTCATCCGCCGTGTTCGGAATGCCGTCGGCTCCGATGCCTGTGATGACCTGTGCGAACCCGGTCAGGGGATCGGGAATGAAGTTGCCGTACTGATCCGTCCGGAGCAAGGGCACACTGCCCACGTCGAAGTCCGTCAGCTCGATGCCCAGAAGCAAGGCTTGCGTCTTGACTTCGCCCCATGTCGCCATGCCGCCGTTGCCGCCTTCGATCAGCTTGCCGGTCGCGACCGGCGCGCCGCCGGGGCCGGTCGGCGTGTACTGGCGCAGGAACACCTGATGCGAGGAATGCGAGGTGTAGGTCTGGTTCTGGTCGACGAAGGAGGTGGTGGTGTTCACCGGGCCGACGTCGTCTGCCGTGCCCATGATGCCGTCGGTTCCCGCGGACACGGTGGCGCGCGTCAGCACCATGAAGTTGGTCTGGCTGCCCGGGACGTAGAGGGGATCGTCCGGTTGCAGCGGAATGAAGACCGTGCCGCTGCCGCCCTTGTTGACCAGGTCGAGGCCGTGGTCGAAGAACTGGCCGAACAGCGTGAACCATGAGTTGAACGAAGCCGAAAGGCCCCCGTCCGGCGACACGTTGGGCAGGCTGACGTTGTCGCCTTCCATCACGATGCCGAAGGGTTCGACGGCGGCGTCGCGAATCACGCGGGCGGCTTCCAATGCAGTGACCGTCAGCGCGTGAGCAGCATCCGCGGCGACCGACGCATCGAGGGCGGCCTGTTCCTCCGCGCTCGGAGGCGTGGCGGGATCGCCGTCACCGAGTTCTTCCGCGGCGGCGCGGGCGTTCTGCGCCACGACACGGGCCTGGTATTCGGTGTCGGAGGCGGGCTTGAAGGTCTCGTAGATGGCGGTGACGGCCGCGAGATCGGCCATGGCGTTGGCCGAGCCCGCGCGCTCCAGGGCGGTCAGGATCGCAGCCGGGTTGCCCAGGGTCTGGTCGACGAGCAGGTTGGAGATGGTCCGCAGGCTCGAGTCGAAGACGAGCGAGTTCGGGTTGTTGCTCGGGTTGTAGTTCGGCGCCGTCGGCAAGGAGGGCGCGGGCCCGGGACCGTCCGGATCGAACGGCGTGCCATCGGCGGGCCGGTACACCGGATCCATCAGCGACGGGAATTGCTGATCCGCCGCCCCCCAAGTCTCGTGCAGCAGGTTGTTGTAAGTGCCATCCACCGTCCGCAGGCCATAGCTGAGGTTGTACGCCGGCACCAGGCCATTGGGCCCGAACAGCGGCTGCCCCGCCGCGTGATCCTCCGCGATCTTGATCTGCGCGAGGATGAACTCAAGGTCTGCTTGATTGACGGTCACTGACATGTTGCGTCTCCTCTGGGGTGGTTGTTTCCGATGGTTCGAAAGCGTTACTTACGCCACAGACAGTCTCAATGCCGACTCTTAAGATCTCCTTAAGTGATTGGTAGTACTTCCGTGATAGTTCGCCATAGGGGCAATGGCTGGAGCGATCGTGAATCGGTAAGAAAAAAGGTTTGCTATTCCGATTAACCTTCCCATACATTCGACACCGCTGGTTGCGTAAAGCAATGCGGCACTCGACCACCGCCGGTCGCCTGCGCGCGCAGAACACCGTCGGCGAGCCGACATCGGTCCAGAGAAGATCAATGTCCGGAGGAGATGAAAAATGCAGTCGTCGAAAGACCTTTCCCGAATCGCATCCGGCTGGCGTCCGCCTTTGCGGACCCAGCGGTCCCGCCAGGTTTTCCCGCCACCGCCCGACCCCTCGCAGGCTGCGGCCCTGCGTTGCCTGCATGGGCGAAGGCACAAGCTTCGTCAATAGCGCCATCGAGCGGCAACGCCTTCTCCTGAAGGTGTGCAGTCGCCTGCGCCTCAAGACAGCAAGTGTTCATGACCCGGCGTAGCCGAGTTGTGCAGTCGTTCTTGCGCGCGTCATCGTCATCAACTTACGGGGAACGTATCCATGCGTCACGATCTGTCACGCTGCCACGCTACATCGAAGACTGCGCTGATGGCGCTGCTGCTGGCGCTCGCCGCTGCGCCTGCCGAGGCACAGAGCCTGGTCGATCTCTACCGTCTGGCGCAAGGCTATGACGCGGTCTACCAGGGTGCGCGAGCCCAGTACGAGGCCAGCGTGGCCAGGGCGGCGCAGGCACGCGCAGGTGTGCTGCCGGCGGTGGGTGTCACGGCAGGTGCCTCTTACACCGATCAGGATCTGACGACCGACAACAACTCGCTCTCGCGCGGCTTCAACGCACAGAACGCGGGCATCAATGCGACCCAGCCCTTGTATCGACCCGCCAACTGGGCGGCCTACCAGCAGGGCAAGCGGCAGCAGGAGATCGCCCGAGCGCAGTTGACCTTGGCCGAGCAGGACTTGGTCGTGCGCGTGAGCCAGGCCTACTTCGACGTGCTTGCGAGCCAGGACAGCCTGGCGCTGGTGCGGGCGCAGAAGATCGGCGTCGCCGAACAACTCGCCTCCGCCAAGCGCAATTTCGAAGTCGGCACCTCGACCATCACCGACACGCGCGAGGCTCAGGCGCGCTTCGATCTCGTCGTGGCACAGGAGATCGCCGCCGAGAACGATCTGCAGGTGAAAAAGATCGTCCTCGACCAACTCGTCGGGCAGGCTGGCAGCGTGCCGACGCCGCTCGCGGCCCCCGTCGTGCTGCCCGTTCTGATGCCGCGCGACGTGGATGTCTGGCTCGCGCAGGCCGAGGCCGGACATCCAGCCATCGTGCAGGCGGCCCTCGGGGTGGAGGTCGCGGAGTTGGAGGTGCGCAAGGCCGAGGCCGGGCACAAGCCCACGCTCGACGCGCAGCTGGGCTACAACGCCACCAACAATCCGCAGGGCACCACCACCAGCATCTCGACTGGCAAGGTGCGGGTGCGCGCGGCCAGCATCGGCGTGGTCTTCAACCTGCCCTTGTTCGCGGGTTTCGCAACCGAGAACCGGGTGAGAGAAACACTGGCGCTCGAGGACCAGTCGCGTTCCGCACTCGACAACACGCGGCGCAGCGTCTCGGTGTCGACCCGCGCCGCCTACCTCGGGCTGGTGTCGGGCGCCAGCCAGGTCAAGGCGCTCGAGGCCGCGGAAGCATCGAGCCAGGTGGCGCTGGACGCCAACCGCCTGGGTTACCAGGTCGGTGTGCGCATCAACATCGACGTCCTCAATTCGCAGAGCCAGCTGTTCCAGACCAAACGGGACCTGGCGCTGGCACGCTACAACGTGCTGCTGGGCGACCTGCGCCTGCGTCAGGCGAATGGCACGCTGACGGCCGACGACCTGCTGGCGCTCAACGCCACCCTGGCGCTCGACGGCAGGCCGGCCGTCGACAGTACGGCGCCCGTTGCGCGTCCGCGTTGAACCCAGGCGTGAGGGGTTGGCTCGCCGTGCCGCGTCAAAGTGCGAAGCCGTCGTCGGCCGCGATGACCGCGCCGTTGACGAAATGGCTCTGGCCGCTCGCCAGCAGCACGATCAGCCCATCGAGGTCTTCGGGCTTGCCGACCCGTTTGCGCGGCAGCATGCCCACCAGCTTCTGGCCGCCGTCGGTCACCCAGTGCTCTTCATTGAGCTCCGTCGCGATGTAGCCGGGACACAGCGCGTTGACATTGATGCCGAAACGGCCCCACTCCAAGGCCATCGACTTCGTCATCTGCACCACCGCCGCCTTGCTCATGCAATAGACGCCGATCTGCGGCAGCACCTTGAGAGCCGCCACCGATGCGATGTTGATGATTCGACCGCCGATGTAGGTGCCCGGCGCCGCGCCCTTGGCACGCGCCAGCATGCGCTTGCCTACGGCCTGCGCGACGAAGAAAGTGCCCTTGACATTCGTGTCGAAGATGAAGTCGTAGTCGTCGCCGGACACTTCCTGCAATCGCTGCGTGGTGCTCACGCCCGAGTTGTTGACCAGGATGTCGATGGGGCCGACCTCCGTCTCGGCACGCGCCACGGCGGCATTGATGCTGTCGATATCGGTCACGTCGAGATCGACCACATGGGCATCTCCACCCTCGCCCTCGATGCGCGCGCGCAGTTCCTTCAGCTTGTCGGTGCTGCGGCTGGCCAGCACCACCGCGGCACCGGCACGGGCCAGGGTCTTGGCGAACTGGACGCCGAGGCCGCTCGATGCACCGGTGACGAAGGCCACCCGGCCTGAAAGATCGATGCTGTAAGCCATGGAGATGCTCCTGTTGGAGTCGCCAATGCGACGGCCCCGAGTGCATGCAACCGACGCATAAAATGGCCCGGCCCACCGCGGTGCCTCGCACCCTCAAATCATTATCGACGAGACCCACATGACGCACGACGAAATACTCGCCCAGTTCGGACCCCGCGAAGCCATGGAATACGACGTGGTCGTGGTCGGCGCTGGCCCTGCCGGCCTCTCGACCGCGATCCGGCTGAAGCAGCTGGCCGCATCGCATGGCAAGGACATCTCGGTCGTCGTGCTCGAAAAAGGCTCGGAGCCGGGCGCGCACATCCTCTCGGGCGCGATCATGGATCCGCGTGCGCTGTTCGAACTGCTGCCCGACTGGGAAGAGATGGGCGCCCCGCTCAATCAGCCCGTCACGCAGGACACCTTCCTGATGCTGACCGAGACCGGCGCCACCCGAACGCCGAACTTCCTGTTGCCCAAGAACTTCCATAACGAAGGCAACTACATCGTGAGCCTCGGCAACGTCGTGCGCTGGTTGGCGCAGCAGGCCGAAGCCCTTGGCGTCGAGATCTTCCCCGGATTCCCCGCAGCGGAAGTGCTCTACACGGAAGACGGCAAGGTGCGCGGCGTTGCCACCGGCAACCTCGGCATCGGCAAGGACGGCGAACCCACCGAGAACTTCCAGCTCGGCATGGAACTGCTCGGCAAGTACACCGTTTTCGCCGAAGGCGCGCGCGGCCACCTGGGCCGCCAGCTCATCGCCAAGTACAAGCTCGACGCGGGCAAGGACCCGCAAAGCTACGGCATCGGCATCAAGGAACTGTGGGAGATCGACCCGGCGCGCCACGAGCCCGGACTGGCCGTGCACACGGCCGGATGGCCGCTGCCTTCCGACACCTATGGCGGTTCGTTCCTGTACCACGCGGAGAACAACCAGATTGTCATCGGCTACGTGGTCGGCCTCGACTACCAGAATCCCTATCTAAGCCCCTTCGAGGAGTTCCAGCGCTTCAAGACGCACCCGAACATCCGCTGGTACTTCGAAGGCCAGGACAAGGGCCTGAAGGCCCCCAAGCGCCTGAGCTATGGCGCACGCGCCATCACCGCTGGCGGTCTGCTGTCGCTGCCGAAGACCGTGTTCCCGGGCGGCGTGCTGGTGGGCTGCGAGGCGGGCTACCTGAACGCGAGCCGCATCAAGGGCAGCCACGCGGCCATCAAGACCGGCATGCTCGCGGCCGAGGCCGCCTACGAGGCCGTCACCGGCGGCCGCCAGCACGACGAACTCACCGCCTACCCGGCAGCTTTCGAGCGGAGCTGGCTGCACACCGAACTCAAGAAGGCGCGCAACTTCAAGCAGTGGTTCAAGAAGGGCCTGACGGTCGGCACGATCATGACCGGCATCGAGCAACTGGTGCTGCGCGGACACGTGCCGTGGACCATCCACCGCCACCAGTCCGACAACGAGCGGCTGAAGCGGGCCTCGGCATCCAAGAAGATCAACTACCCAAAGCCCGATGGCAAGCTGACCTTCGACCGCCTCTCTTCCGTGTTCATCAGCAATACCAACCATGAAGAAAATCAGCCGGCGCACCTGACGTTGAAGAACGCCGCGGTGCCGACCGAAATCAACCTGCCCGAGTACGCCGGTCCCGAAAGCCGCTACTGCCCTGCCGGCGTCTACGAATTCGTTCCCGACACGAACACTGGCAAGGAACGCCTGCAGATCAACGCGCAGAATTGCGTGCACTGCAAGACCTGCGACATCAAGGACCCGACGCAGAACATCGTGTGGGTCACGCCCGAAGGCGGAGGCGGACCCAACTACGTGGGGATGTGATCCGGGCTCACTTCCCGATCAACTGGGTGAGTCGTTCCGCCTCGAACGACTCATCCTTCGCCGCATCGCACGGCACGCAATCCTTCTTGCCAGGCTGTGTCGACAGGGTCTCGATCGCCTGCCAGAGCAACGCAATCTGATGCTCCTGGCCCGCGGCGTTGTCGATCAGTCCCTTCATCGCCTGGCTGACTGGGTCGTCCTCCAGCGTGACGCCGTAGGCCGAGAACTTGGCCGCCGGCTGGGCCACGTCGGCGCTCTCACCGGTCTTGGAGGGAATGATCCGGGCCGGAATGCCCACGGCCGTCGCGCCGGCGGGCACGGGCTTGATCACCACCGCGTTGCTTCCGATCTTGGCGCCGTCGCCGACCACGAAGCCGCCCAGCACCTTGGCGCCGGCACTGACCACCACGTTGCGACCCAGCGTGGGATGGCGCTTGGCGCCCTTGTAGAGCGAGGTGCCGCCCAGCGTCACACCCTGGTAGATCGTGCAGCCGTCGCCGATCTCGGCGGTTTCCCCCACCACGACGCCCATGGCGTGATCGAAGAACACGCGGTCGCCGACGATGGCGCCGGGATGGATCTCGATGCCCGTGAACCAGCGCGAGCACTGCGAAACGAAGCGTCCGAACCACTTGAGGCCGTGGGTCCAGCACCAGTGCGCCAGCCGGTGCAGCACGATGGCATGCAGGCCCGGGTAGAGGGTCAGGACTTCCCAGCGCGTGCGGGCCGCCGGATCACGGTCGAGGATGCACTGGATATCGGAACGCAGTCGCGAAAACATGCTTGCTTGTTGTTATATGGATATGGGGCGGGCAGTCTATAGCCCCGGGTCTTCGCGTACAGGGGATGGGGTTTTCGGGCCGCCTCGCGCCGCATCGCTCATCGCCTTCGCGATGCCGCGCAGGATGTGGATCTCCTCCTGCGTCGGCTGGGCACGGTTGAACAACTGCTGCAGCCGCGGCATCAGCTTCTTCGGAGCCTCGGGGTCCAGAAAGCCGATGTCCACGAGCGAGCGCTCCCAGTGGTCGAGCATGCCTGCCACCGCCTGCGCATCGGCTGCACGCACGGGTGCCGTGGCATCGTGCACCTCGTAGCCGCCGAGGGCCAGGCGCCATTCATAGGCGATCACCTGGATCGCGGCGCCGAGGTTCAACGACCCGAATTTCGGGTCGGTCGGGATGCTGAGCGCCACATTGCAGCGGTACACGTCCTCGTTGCGCATGCCGAAGCGTTCCGAGCCGAACAGAAAGGCCACGTGCTGCTCCGCGCCGTTGGCCAGCGGCTCCAGGTGCTCGCGCGGGGTGCGGGTCGGCGGGCCGAAGTCGCGCGGCACCATCGCGGTGGCGCACAGGTGCGTGACGCCATCCAGCGCTTCGTCCAGGGTCTCGACGATGCGGGCGTTGGCCAAGACATCCAGCGCACCGCTTGCGCGCTGGATGGTTTCCTCGCGCCGAAGCACGTTGGCCCAGCGTGGCGCGACCAGCACCAGGTCGCCGAAGCCCATGGTCTTCATGGCGCGCGCGGCGGCGCCGACATTGCCGGCGTGACTGGTCTGGATCAGGATGAATCGGGTACGCATGGAAGCTGGAAAAAAGAAGGCGGAGGTGCCGGCGGAGCGGAGCCGGTAAAATCCCCCGATTCTCGCTGCCCGCATCGCCGGGCCGCTTTCCAGGGGGCCGCATCCACATGCCGCCCTTTATCGTTCTTCACACAATTCATGTCGTCCCCCAACCTGCACCCCATGCTCAACGTGGCCATCAAGGCCGCACGCGCCGCCGGCGCCATCATCAATCGCGCCGCGCTCGACGTCGAAGCCGTGCGCATCTCGCAGAAGCAGGTCAACGACTTCGTGACCGAAGTCGACCACGCGAGCGAGCACGCGATCATCGAAACGCTGATGACCGCCTACCCGGGGCACGGCATCCTGGCCGAGGAATCGGGTACCCAGCACGGGGCCAAGGACTCGGACTACGTGTGGATCATCGATCCGCTGGACGGCACCACCAACTTCATCCACGGCTTCCCGGTCTACTGCGTCTCGATCGCGCTGGCGGTCCGCGGCAAGATCGAGCAGGCCGTCATCTACGACCCGACGCGCAACGATCTCTTCACAGCGACCAAGGGCCGTGGTGCCTACATGAATGACCGCCGGCTGCGCGTCAGCAAGCGCACGCGCCTGCATGAATGCCTGATCTCGACAGGCTTTCCGTTCCGCACGGGCGACAACTTCAAGCAATACCTGGCCATCATGGCCGACCTGATGCCTCGTGCGGCGGGCCTGCGCCGCCCCGGCGCGGCAGCGCTCGACCTGGCTTACGTCGCGGCCGGCTTCACCGACGCCTTCTTCGAGACGGGGCTCAACATCTGGGACGTGGCGGCCGGCTCGCTGATCGTCACCGAAGCGGGTGGCTTGATCGGCAATTTCACCGGGGAGCCCGACTTCCTCGAACAGCGCGAGTGCCTCGCGGGCGCCCCGCGCATCTACGGTCAACTCGTGCCGCTGCTGGCCAAGTATTCGAAGTTCGCCAGCGTGGATGACAAGCTGCGCGCCAGCGACCGCGTGCGCGCCGTCGATCCCTCGGCCTCCGCGGGCGACACCTACGCGCGCAGCACCGTCGACATGAGCTCCGACACGGACGAGGCGGCCGAGCCCCCCCCGGAAAAAGCGCCCGTGCAGCGCAAGCTCACGCGCATCCGCCGCGAGGCTCCCGCCACGCCCGCCGAGGGCGACGCCCCCGCCAAGTGATGCACGCGCATCGCGCGGCCGCAGACCGTAGCCGCGCCGCGATGCGCGTGGCGTTGAGCCAGTACATCGCGAACGGCGTGTCGGTCGCCTTCGGGCTGCTGCTGATCTCGGGGGGCGTGCACCTGTTCCTGGGCACGCTCGCGGCGTCCGCCGCCTCGGTCGGCGTGATCGTCACCGCACCGCCCGATCTTGCCGCCCCACGCCGGGGCAAGTTCTTCCAGATGCTGCCGGCGCCGCTGATCGGGCTGCCGCTGTTCTTCTGCGTCCAGCTGCTGCATGCAGCGCCCTTGCGTCTCGGCCTGCTGCTGGTGCCGGCAACATTCATCGCCTTCCTGGCGATGGCCTGGGGCAAGCGGGGCATTCCGATCGCCATCGCGGTCATGTTCTCGATGATCTTCTCGATGGCCACGCCGACGCCGACCGGCATGGCAGAAGCCGTCGAGCGCACGCTGTACTTCGGCCTGGGGGCGGGCCTCTACGTCATCTACGCCACGCTCGCCAATCAGCTCCTCAACGCCCGCTACCGCGTGCAGACGATGGCCGACCTGCTGCTGTCGCTGGCCGCGCTGATGCGCACCGAGGCCTGCCAGTTCACGCCCATGGACGAATCCGGCGACGTGCGCGAAGTGCCTGCCTCGCTGCTCAGCCGCCTCCTGCGCGAACAGGCCGCACTGGCCGACCAGTTGCAGGCCGCGCGGGACATCGTTCTCGAATCGCCGCGCACGCCGCGCCGGCAGCGACTCGCCGGCATGCTGATGACGGTGCTCGAACTGCGCGACCTGCTGTTGGCGAGCGAACTCGATATCGACGCGCTCAAGGCGCATCCCGGGCATGCCGCGGCACTGGTCGAGATGCGGCGCATCCTCGAAGAGCTGGCTGGCGACACCACGGCGCTGGCCGACGCGCTACTGCTCGGGCGCCAGCCGGCCGTGGTGATCGACCGGCGGCCCCAGCTCGCGGCGATCCGCCTCGTCGAGGACGCAGCGCCGAAAGGCGGCTACACGGGCCCCACGCCCGCCGTGCTCGCGCGCGGCCTGGCGAGCCGCATCGGCCACATCAACGACGAGGTGCTGCGCCTCTCGGCACTCGCCCGCGGCGACATCGAGCCGAACCTGGCCGTCGTGCGCGCCAGCTGGCAGATGTTCGTGAGCCCGACAGATTGGTCGTGGCGGCCCTTCCTTGCCCTGTGGAAATGGGACGCGCCTCCGCTGCGCCATGCCATCCGGGCCGCGCTCGCGATCGCGGCCGGCTACGGCATCGCACTGGCGATGCCCTGGGGCTCGCACGACTACTGGATCCTGCTGACCATCGTGGTCGTGCTGCGCGGCAGCCTGTCGCAGACGCTGGAACGCCGGAACAGCCGCGTGGCCGGCACCTTGCTGGGCTGCGTGTTCGCGGTCGCCCTGCTTTCCGCACACCCGACGCCGCTGGCACTGCTGTTTGCCATGACGCTGGCGCAGGCGATCGCGCACGGTTTCGCGGTTCGGCGCTATCTCATCACCTCCGTCGCGGCCACGGTGCTCGGGCTGGTTCAGGCGCACATGCTGAACACCGGCATGAGCACCACCTTCGCGCTCTTCGAGCGCGTGGCGGACACGCTCATCGGCGCGGCGGTGGCATGGGCCTTCTGCTACGTGCTCCCCTCGTGGGAGCGCGGCCAGATCCCGGCGCTCGTCGCGCGCGTCCTCACCGCACAAGCGCGCCACGCACGGCTTGCACTGGGACTCGGGCAATTGCGCTCGGTCGACGCCAGCCCTGAGCTCGAATGGCGGCTGGCGCGCCGCGAGGCCTACGACAGTCTTTCGGCGCTGGTGCAGGCCACGCAACGCTCGCTGTCGGAGCCACGCGCCGTGCAGCCGCCGCTCGAACCGCTGGAACATCTGCAGGCCCACAGCTACCAGTTGCTGGCGCAGTTGAGTGCCGTCAAATCGATGCTGGTCCTGCGGCGCGACCGGCTGACACCGGCCGACATCGAGGGACCGCTGGCCCGCACGGCCCAACGCATCGAAGCCATGGTCGGCGCCCCACCCACCGGCGGCCCCGCCATGCCCGAAAGCTCACCCGCGAGCACCCTCGCCGGTCCGATCCCTCTGCCCGACCCCTTCGACAACGACATCACGCCCTGGCTGCTGCGCCGCCTGGATCTGGCCACGGTCATTGCGGGGCAGTTGCGCGACGATGCGGCACGCATCCTGCAATCGCTCGCGGAGAATGCCCCCGAGGCAACCTGATGATCAAAGAATTGCTCGCCAACCCGTGGTTTGGACCCCTGGTCGCGGCGCTGATTGCCGTGCCGCTGTCACTGCTGATCCACCGCATCGGAGGCATGGTGCTGGAGCGCGTCACCCGCTCGGTGCCGGCGCTGCACACGATGCTTCTGAGCATCAAGCTGCCCGCCAAGGTCGTGCTGCCGCTGGTCGCCCTCCAGCTCATCTGGCAGGCTGCGCCCGATGACCTGCGCTTCGTCGGCAACGTGCGGCACCTGAACGGGCTGCTGCTGATCGCGGCCGCGACGTGGCTCGCGGTCGGTGCGGTCAGCGGATTCGCCGAAGGTATGGTCAAGCAGCATCCTTCCGACGTGAGGGACAACCTGGAGGCCCGCCGCGTGCTGACGCAGGCGCGCGTGCTGGCCCGCACCGCGAACTCCGTGTTGCTGGTCGCAGGCGGCGCACTGATGCTCATGACCTTCCCGGGCGCGCGCCAGGTCGGTGCCAGCCTGCTGGCTTCGGCGGGGGTGATCGGTATCGTCGCCGGTCTGGCCGCGAAGCCCGTTTTCAGCAACCTCATCGCCGGCCTGCAGATCGCGCTCGCCCAACCGATCCGTCTCGACGACGTGCTGGTGGTCGAGGGGGAATGGGGACGGGTGGAGGAAATCAATGGCACCTTCGTCGTGCTGCGGATCTGGGACGACCGCCGGCTCATCCTGCCCCTCACCTACTTCATCGAGCAGCCGTTCCAGAACTGGACGCGACACGATTCGCAGTTGCTCGGCTCGGTCTTCGTCTTTGCCGACTACGGCATGCCGCTTGCGCCGCTACGGGCCGAGGTGGAACGCATCGTGAAAGCGGCGCCGGAGTGGGACGGCCGCTTCTTCAACCTGCGCGTGACCGACGCGACCGAACGGACCATGCAGATCCGGGTGCTCTGCACGGCTGCCTCTTCGGCGCTGGCATTCGATCTGCGCTGCACGGTGCGCGAAGGGCTGATCGATTTCATGCAGCGCGAATACCCGCAGTTCCTGCCGAAGGTGCGTTTCGACAGCGAGTCGGAGCCGCGGGCTGCTGCCGGGGCGATGGAGCCGCGCTGAACCGGTTCGCCTTTCAGGAGGGCCGTCGAGTGCGTTGCGCGGGCTTCGGCGCTGGCGCCGATGCAGCGGCGGCTGCGCGTTGCCGGAGCACGCCGTGGATCGCCTCGATCAGCAGGCGCGCGCCCTCGCTGGGCTCGCCCGCACGCCGCATCGTCAGTCCGACCGGCCCTTCGGTGCTGTGCGTATCGATCGCGATGCGAGACAGTTCGCCGCGCCCCAGATAGGCCTCGACGGCCCCCTGCGGCGCAAACCAGACGGCATCGGAGCGCCGCATCAGCCCGACCGCAAAGCTCGTGTCCGTCGCCTCGATCAGGCAGCGCGGCGGCACCATGCCTTGCGCGAGAAGAAAGGCGTCCGCCGTGTGCCGGATCAGCGTGCCGGACACCGGCATCACCATCGGAAATTCGGCCAGCGCATCGAGCGTCGGCCGCCGCGACACGGCGAGCGGATGTCCGGGGCGGGCGACCAGCAGCAGCGGTTCGCTGTAGAGCTGCTCGAAGGCGAGGTCGGCCATCGCCGACGCCTGAGCGATGCGCCCCAGCACGAGATCGATTTCGCCTTGGCGCAACTGGGTCATCAACTGCGCGTTGGTGCCACTCGCGACACGCACGCGCAATGCCGGCGTCGACGCATGCAATGCCGCGACAGCCTCTGGAAGCAGGCTCGCGGCCATGTTGGGCAACGCGCCGACGGCGACGCGGACCTGGTCCAGTTCCGGCTGATCGAGCGCAAGGGTCAATCCCTCTCGCAGTCCGCGAAGCGCGGCAACGGCGTGGCGCACCAGCACATCGGCGGCCGGCGTGAGCTCGACCCCGCGCCGCCGCCGGACGAGCAACTGACGACCCACGATGTCTTCGAGTTCGGCAATGGTCTTGGAGACTGCCGGTTGCGTGAGCGCGAGCACCTTCGCTGCGCGAACGAGATTGCGCTCCTGACCGACCATCACAAGGCACTGCAGGTGCCTGAGCTTGAGGCGAGCAAAGTTCATGGCTGGAATGTGCCGCCCCTTGGGGAGCCAGGCGCTCCAATATAACCATCCGGAATAGCTGGTGGAAGAGCTTTCAGTTGTGCCGGCAGCGTCGTCCTCCTAGAGTGCCCCCACGGACCAGCGGCCGACGCCGCCGCGTCGATCACGGAGACAAGCACACATGACCAGCCACGACTCTTTCGGCGCGCTGCGCCGCCTTGGCCTGATGGCCACCTGCACCCTGTTGGCTGCAGGCCCGATCACGCAGGCTGCACATGCCGACACGGCCTACCCCACCAAACCGGTGAAGTTCATCACCGGCTTCCCGGCCGGCGGCCCGCTCGACATCCTCGGCCGCGCGCTGGCCGAACCGCTGCAGAAGGAACTCAAGCAGCCTTTCGTGGTGGACAACCGGCCCGGCGCCGGCGGCAACATCGGCGCCGATCTGGTCGCGAAGAGCCCGGCCGACGGCTACACGGTGCTGCTCACGATCGACACGACCTTCACCATCAATCCGCATGTGTACGCATCGATGCCCTTCGCGACGAAGGACCTGAAGCCGTTGATGATCTTCAGTTCGTCGGGCCTGACGTTCGGTGTCGGCCCTTCCGTCGGCGCGAAGACGCTGCCGGAGTTCGTGACGCAGAGCAAGTCCGAAGCCTCGACCTTCGGGTCCGCGGGCAACGGCAGTCCGGGCCACATCGCTGCCGAGATTTTCTCCACTGCGACGGGCGCCAGGATCACGCACGTTCCGTACAAAGGCAACGCGCCGGCGGTGATGGCGCTGCTGTCGAATGAAGTGCAGGCCGGCATCCTTGCGACGCCGGGTCTCCTGCCGCACATCCAGTCAGGCAAGGTGCGTCCGCTGGCGGTCACCGGTCGCCAGCGTTCGCCGCTGTTGCCGCAGGTTCCGACAGTCGGCGAACTGGGCCTGAAGGATCTGGAGTTCGAAGTGCTCTACCTCGCCATGGTCCCCGCCGCCACGCCCGAACCGGTGATGCAGACGCTGCGCAAGGCCCTGCAGTCCGCGATGGCGCTGCCCGAAATCAAGTCGCGACTGGCAACACTCGACATGGTGGCGCTGGGCGAGACCGGCAATGCCGCTGTCGAGCATCTCGACGCCAGCAGCGTGCGCTACGGCAAGATCGTCAAGTCCACCGGCATGAAGGTCGACTGAGGCAGCATGATGGTCGCGCGAGCGCCTCCGCCCGCGCGAGATCCGATAGCGACTGAGCGAGCAAACCCATGCAGAAACCCAACATCATCTTCATCGTGGCCGACGATCTCGGCTATGCCGACCTCGGCTGCTACGGGGGCCGGGACGCCACCTTCGGCCCCGTGTCGCCGGTGCTCGACCGGCTCGCCGCCAAGGGCATCAAGTTCACACAGGGCTATGCGAACTCGCCCGTGTGCTCGCCCACCCGCTTCGCGATGATCACCGCGCGCTACCAGTACCGCCTGCGCGGCGCGGCCGAGGAGCCCATCAACAGCAAGAGCCGCGGCAGCACATCGCTGGGATTGCCGCCGGAGCACCCCACCCTGCCCTCGCTGCTGCGCGGCGCCGGTTACCGCACCGCCCTCGTCGGCAAATGGCACCTGGGCTTTCCGCCGGCCTTCGGGCCGCTGCGCTCGGGCTACGAGGAGTTCTTCGGGCCGATGTCGGGCGGCGTCGATTACTTCACCCACTGCGATTCCAGCGGCAGGCATGACCTGTGGTTCGGCGAGGAAGACTGCCGGCAGGAGGGCTACCTGACGGATCTGCTCTCGCAACGCGCGGTCGACTACGTGGAGCGCATGGCGCAGCAGGAAGCCCCTTTCTTCCTGAGCCTGCACTACACCGCACCGCACTGGCCGTGGGAAACGCGCGAGGACGAGGCCAAGGCGCCCACGGTCAAGAACAATCTGTTCGACCTCGCGGGCGGCAACATCCACACCTACCGCCGGATGATCCATCACATGGACGAAGGCATCGGCTGGATCATGGCGGCGCTCGAAAAGCACGGCATGGCCGACAACACGCTTGTCGTCTTCACCAGCGACAACGGCGGCGAACGCTTCTCCGACAACTGGCCGCTGGTCGGCGGCAAGATGGACCTGACCGAAGGCGGCATCCGAGTGCCATGGATCGCGCACTGGCCAAAGGTCATCGGCGCGGGCGGAGAGAGCGCACAGCACTGCATGACGATGGACTGGTCGGCGACCATGCTCGAAGCGGCGGGCGTGGCGGCGAATCCGCAGTACCCGCTGGACGGCGTTTCCCTGCTTCCGGTGCTGCGCGATGCCACGCAGACCTTTGCGCGGCCCCTGCACTGGCGCATGAACCACCGCGGGCAACGCGCAATGCGCGACGGCGACTGGAAGTACCTGCAGGTCGACGGCAACGAATACCTCTTCAACATCCCGGGCGACGAGCGTGAGCGGACCAACCAGGCGCACAAGCAGCCCGAGCGTCTGGCCGCGATGCGCGACGCCTGGCTCGCCTGGAACGCGACGATGCCGCCAATTCCGGAGGATGCGACCGTGAGCCTTGGCTACTCCGCCGGGGACATGCCCCAGCGATGAGCCAGACAGCAAAAAGCCCCTCGTGAGGGGCTTTTTAGCGTCTGCGCGGCAGGATCAGCTGGCCTTGAGGGCCAGTGCCGGCTGCTGGGCCGATGCGCGCAGGAAACGCACGGTGCGAACCACGGTGTCGAAGCCTTTGGCAAGAACCTTCAACGCGGGCCGAGCGATGGAGGGTTCGTCGCGGCCGATATGGCGAGCGTCATCGCCGGCCAGTTCACGCTCGAACGAGTCGGTGAACTTCGGGTTGCGGGGGAAGTACCAGTTGGAAGAGGTCATAAGTAGTATTGTAAGGGTTTACCCTAGAACTTTCAATACCCGCACCACGGCGCCGCAGCGAACCGGGCAACCCGTCACGGAATCGTCGTTGCCACTACAACGCCCGCACCGGCATACACAACTCGCAAGCGAAGGCGCCGGTCGTTTCGTCGACGGCGAAGTCCTTGCCATAGACCTCGACCGGCGGCGCATCGTCGGCCTGATAGCCGCTGTCGGGCAGCCAGTCGCAAAGCTGCACCCACGCCGCGTGGATTTCCGAGGCGGTACCTGCAAAGGCAACGCACGCAAAGCGCCCGCCGCGCAGGGTCTGCACGCCGACTTCGCCCTCGGGTCGGAAAGCGTCGTCGACCTCGATGCACGCGTCGTAGCGACACTTTTCGGGCGGCGTCACGTCTGCGTTGTCGTGGCTGATGCCGTACATCACGCGGCGGGGCTGCATCAGCCCCTTCTGCTCGCACCACGCCGCAAAACGCTGCCAGGTGCGCGTGATCTCGGGGCTGCCGTAGGGCCCGACCTGCCGCATGTAGGCCACGCGGGCCGGCGCGATCGTCTTGAGTTCGACCTTCATTTGTCCGTTTCCTGAATCTGCACCGTGAGGAACATGGCCCTTCGGCCAGGAGCGCTCATCGTGCAGGAAGGCTTCCGCGACGGCTTGATGCCGATTGCGGTCCGCTTGATGAATCTTGCCAAGCTGGATGCGGCGGGTCTCCGCCCACGCGCGGAACGCACCCCGCCTCCAGACCGTCGGCGTGACGCCGAAATGCGCGCTGAAGGAGCGGGTGAACACCGCCGCCGATCCGAAGCCGACATCGAGCGCAATGGCCAGCACGGGCTCGGGCGGCAGGAACAGCAACCGGGCCGCAGCCACCTCCAGCCGGCGCCGCCGGACGCGATCAGCCAGCGTCTCGCCGGTCATGGCTTGGAACACACGGTGGAAATGCCACGCCGAAAAGTTCGCCACCTCCGCCAGCCTCGCGAGATCCAACGGTTCGGCAAGGTGGCCGTCGATGTGGTCGATCACGCGGTTGATGCGCGCGACGTAGGCATGGCGTGGACTGCTCACGCACCGCTCCGCGCGCGCAGCGGCCCAAGGTCAGACTTGACTTCGACACTATTTAGATATATCTTTAGCAAATCAGATAACGACACAGAAAAGACTCCCATGCGAGATTTCAAACGCTTTTTACACGGCACCCAGCGCGGTGAACACGGCGATGGCCTGAGCGGCGGACGCGAGCACCATGCCGGCCCGCGCGGCCCGCGCGGCGGGCGCGGCGGCGGCCGGGTGTTCGGCCATGGCGGTCTGCGCTTCGTGCTGCTGCAGCTGATCGCCGACAAGCCCAGCCACGGCTACGAGCTCATCAAGGTCATCGAGGAGCGCCTCGGCGGCCGCTACAGCCCCAGCCCTGGCATCGTCTACCCCACGCTCACCCTGCTCGAGGAACTCGGCTACGTGAGCGTCGATACCGCCGACGGCGGTGGGCGCAAGCGCTACACGGTCACCGATGGCGGCAAGGATTTCCTCGCCGCCAACCGCGAAACGACCGACGAAATGATGGCCCGCATGGACGGCGGCGTCGACGGCGCCGGCCCCCGGGCCGGCCGGCCGCCGCAGGTGATCCGTGCCATCGAGAACCTCAAGCTCGCGATGCGCATGCGCCTCGCGCGCGAACCGCTCACAGAACAACAAGCCCACGAATTCGCCGCAGTGCTCGACAGCGCCGCCCAACAACTGGAACGCATCTAGAAAACTCCCGCATGACCGAAACCTCGACACCCTCCTCCACCCCCGACCGCCTGCCGCGGCGCGTGCGCCACGAGCTGCGATTTCGCAAGCTGCAGGTGCAGAAGGTGCAGCGCGTCACGCCGCACCTGATCCGCGTCACGCTCTCAGGCGACGATCTCGCGGGCTTCACCAGCCCGGGCTTCGACGACCACGCCAAGATCTTCTTTCCCGACGAGAAGACCGGTGCGCTGGTCGTGCCGAGCGTCGGCCCCGACGGCCCCGCCTGGCCGGCTGGCCAGAAGCCCGCCATGCGCGACTACACGCCGCGCCGCCATGACGCCGAGGCCGGCACGCTCGAAATCGATTTCGTGCTGCACGATGCCGGCCCCGCCACGCTGTGGGCGGAAACCGCCAAACCGGGCGACACCCTCGGCGTGGGTGGCCCGCGCGGCTCCTTCATCATTCCGACCGCTTTCGACTGGCATCTGCTGATCGGCGATGACACGGCGTTGCCTGCGATCTCGCGTCGGCTGGCCGAGTTGCCGGCCGGCGCGCGCGTCGTGGTGCTGGCGGAAGTCGACGGCGAGGCCGATGAGATCGCCTTCGAAACTGCAGCCGAGCTCGATCTGCAATGGGTGCACCGCCGCGATGCCGAGCCTGGCGTGGGCTCACCCTTGCTCGACGCGCTGCGCAAGCTCAAGCTGCCGGAGGGCGACTTCCACGCCTGGGTAGCCTGCGAGTCGACCGCAGCCAAGGCTCTCCGTGCGCATCTGGTCGGCGAGCGCGGCGCGAATCCCAAGTGGATCAAGGCGGCGGGCTATTGGCGCCTCGGTGCGGTCGCCACGCATGACACCCACGAGGACTGAAGCTCGCCCCATCCCCCAAACGCGCTATGCCAGGCGATAGTTTGACTATCCCGAACGGGGGGTCGAAAATTCCGCCGCTGAGTACTTAGGCATTAGGAATCCAAGGGGGCCGACAGATGAGCATCGGGCTGATGCAGTGGCAATTTTTCGTGGCATTGCTGACGGGCGTCCTGCTGCTGTGGGGTGTGACGTGGGCATGGCGACGCGCCGCGATGCGCCGCGAGGCGGAGCGCCGCATCGAAGCGGCACGAGTGCGATCGGGCCACGTACCGCTGGAGATTCCCACCGTGCGCGGTGGCATGAACCCTTCCGGCGACTCGGTGCCCGACACCCTCCCCGAATGGTTCATCCAGGGCAAGGGTGAACATGCGGTGGTCGACGAGACGCCCCGCATCCGGGTTCGCTACCTCGACGCCCATGACAGGAAGGTCGAATGCACGCTGCAGGTCGACCACCTCGATGTGCAGAAGAAGACGATCACGGGGCACGGCGAATTGCCGGGCGACATCCGGCGCGTGCCGCTGCACCGGATCACGTCCGCCCGCATCGCGGATTCCGGCCAGCGATTCAACGTCGATACCTGGGTGGACGCCGTGCGCGTCGCCCGCAGGCGCCGCGGCCAAGTCTGAGCGGCTTCGTCCAGCCGCTTTGTTCCTCCCTCTGCAGTCGTCGCAGAGGGACAGGCCCCGTTCCTTATGATGCGGGCCTGCCGGCCGTCGGCCGCGCACCGATCCATTTCCGATGACTCTCCCCGCCACCGCACCTCACACGCCCATGATGGCCCGCCGTGTGTCGCTGGGAAGAACGCCAATTTTGGCGAAAAGCTACGCCAAAACATACGCCAAAGCCGCTTAGGAGATGGCGCCGATGGCAATCTTTTTGCCTCTGCTACCGGCTGGGGACTCAAAATCCCCCGACGCAGGCGTGCCGGTTCGATTCCGGCCCCGGGCACCACGGGAATAGGCGCGCTGCGCCTCTAGCAGCCACTCTCGTGCAGCGAAGCGTTCCGCAAATGGTGCCGCCAAAGCCGCCTACGATGCCGACCACGACACAAGAAGGAGAAGACGATGCATCGCATCTTCGCGCTGGCTACTGTTTCCATTCTGGCTGGGTGTGCGACACCGTCGCCCCAAGGCGCCCCCGATAAAAACGCCTCCTATCAGGTGACGGACGGCTCGGACGGCTTCACCATCTCAGTCGCCTATTCGCGCTATCAGTTCATCCCGGAGAGCAGCGCGGTGCAGGCAGCATGCAAGCAAGCCTTGACCGCCGGCGCATTCGACGAGGCCGATAGGCGCGGCCGGAAGATTGAGCCCGTGAACGAGCAGCGTATCCGTCTGAGCATGGGCCGCAATGGTTTCACAGGCATCACGAGCTGCGAGGCATCAGTGTCTGTCACATGGGCAAAGTGACAGACTCGGCCTCCACGACTGACTTCCGGTTCTCATAGCATTGCTGGGCATGAAATTCATGGACCTGGCCACCGGCGACCGCTTCCGGTTCTTCCGGCGGGGATTGCTGCTCGCGAAGGATTCGCGCATCACATACTCTTCGGGCCCGGGCCATTCGGCCAAGGCCGACCCAAGCGCCGAAGTGCTGCCTGAGGTCGACGATGAGCCAGTCGCCAAGGATACCCCGCCAGCCGATCCCTTCGGCGCGCGCAATCGTGTTGACTTCCAGCAGGGCTATGTCCGCCTGGATGGCTCGTTTACGGAAGTCCAGCTCGAAGCCGTGCTCATCGCGATGAAGGGGAAGCCATGAAGCAGGCCGAGATCTACTGTTCGTTCACCAGCGCATCGCGGCGCTTGTCGTCGACACTCTGCCGTCGCCGAAAGCTGTATATTCGTCCAGTATGGAGGTCAAAGTCTCGCTCATGCGCAATGCCGGTCGCTGGCGCACCTGGAACCAGAAACCGAGGGAGTTCGCTGGCAAGCTGATGACATTCAGGGTCGAGAAGGAAGAATGCATGATGGCCGCCATCGGCATCCACGGGGGGGCCGACGCTCTACGACCCGAAGATCAAGGCCGTCGCGGGGAACGAACTGACCATCGTCGGCCTTGAGAAGGTCGAATTCGCCTGGGTCTTGCAGGAATGGAAGTGCGAGATCTTGCTCGCTCGGTAAGAGCACGAGGAGGCAGCGCCGGCCCAACGGCCTGCGCTCCGTGGTCGCCCGCCGCGCCTTACCGCGCTCAAAGACAACGCCGAGCAAACGCAAAAAAGCCGCCCGAAGGCGGCCTTGAGCAGAGCGATATTGCTTAGCGGCAGTTGGCGGGAGCGTAGCGAGCTTCCAGCGTACCGGCGACTGCAGGAGCCGCAGCACCGGCTGCGCCGCATGCCCACGAGATCGAACCTTCCGGGGTCGCGTACCCAGCGGTAACAGAGGTCGGGAGGGCGACAGGCGTGCCGACCGGGCCTGTGAAGGGGCGAAGAATCAGGGTCGCGGCGCCACCGGTCTGGACGGCGGCAGTGTAAGTGATTGTGACCTGGCCAGTGGTGTTGCTGATGCCAACAGAAGTCACTGCGGCGGTCGCGGACGGCGCGACGAAACCGGCGTCGTATGGCCGGCTGTTCGCCGCATTTTCCGCGACGAGAGCCTTTGCCGAAGAAGCGAGCGACAGGCCTTCGGTGACCTTGGCACGCTTCACGTAGTCTTGGTATGCCGGCAGCGCGACGGCAGCCAGAATACCGATGATCGCGACGACGATCATCAATTCGATAAGGGTGAAGCCGACTTGTGCGCGGCGAGCGATGGAACGATGGTTCATGTTGGAAATCTCCAGGTTGGTGATCGAGACGGGCGCCTCCCCCGTGCCGGTTTACTTACCGCAGCATCCGTGCCAACCCATCGTCGGTGGCCCGTCTGCTTGAAGGCGTGCAGTGCTTCACGGATGCATCGCGTTGGGTCGACAAAAAAGACCGCTCGGAGCTTGGAGGTGACGAGTTTTGTCATACTTTTGTTCCTGTTCGTCACATGCGATCTGGAAGCGAATTTTTCCAGAGGCAGCTGAAGTAGGGAGAGAGCTTTCATGGCTGATGAGGGGCCTCCCCCGCCCGGACCGCATCCACCAATGGAACCCTCTCATGCCCAGCTTTGGCGACGATTCGGGACCACCAGGTGCACAGCGCCGGCATGCGGAACTCGTGAGATCGATCACTCCGGAGCAACCGACGAAATGGAGACGCAAAAAAGCCACCCGAAGGTGGCTTGTGCAGAGCGAGCGATATTGCTTAGCGGCAGTTGGCGGGAGCGTAGCGAGCTTCCAGCGTACCGGCGACTGCAGGAGCCGCAGCACCGGCTGCGCCGCATGCCCACGAGATCGAACCTTCCGGCGTAGCGTATCCGGCGGTGACAGAGGTCGGAAGTGCGACGGGCGTGCCGACTGGGCCGGTGAAGGGGCGCAGGATCAGCGTCGCGGCGCCACCGGTCTGAACGGCGGCGGTGTAGGTGATCGTGACCTGGCCAGTGGTGTTGCTGATGCCAACAGAAGTCACTGCGGCGGTTGCGGACGGTGCAACGAAACCAGCGTCATACGGGCGGCTGTTCGCGGCATTGTCTGCGACGAGGGCCTTTGCTGCCGAAGCGAGCGACAGACCTTCGGTGACCTTGGCGCGCTTCACGTAGTCTTGATAAGCCGGCAGAGCGACGGCGGCCAGAATACCGATGATCGCGACCACGATCATCAATTCGATGAGGGTAAAGCCCTTTTGAGCGGAACGAATAGCACGGTTCATGTGGAGACTCCAGGATGGTTAAGCCGGGGTCCTCCCCGGGGCGCGGTATGAAACGCAGCATGCATGCCAGCACCGAACTGTTACAAAAAGTGTGCGTTTCATCACAGCCGGCGCGACAATGGGACCAAATTCGCTCCCCAATTGAACATTCCATGGCACGGACTGACAAAAATTGTCACAGACTGCTGACGGCGATTGCCGGGTGCTTGGCCGCCGCTTCAATAGCTGCACACCCTTTGGAAGATGCCGCCGCCGAGGCTGTTGCGCTGTGCCTCCGAATGGGCAAGGACAGCATTGATGACTGCGCGGCCATGCCCGGGCGATCAGCGCAACACAGCGCCACCAGACAATCGGTCCTGCGACTCTACGAGGCGCGAACCGCGTTCATGAATGCTTGCCGCGAGCCGCTTCGCCAATGCCGAGACCAAGCCGATTGGTACGTCGGGTCGGGGTTTTCTCGCCTGAACACCGTCGAGTATCTAGATCGGGCGGGTCCCTCCGCGAAATCAGAACAGCGACGCTGACAGAGCAGTGCCCGTGGCGACGTTTACCTGAAGAGTTGCGGCCCGTCCCGAGCGACATGGGCGCGCATAGCGGCGATAAGGGGGGTGTCGCCAAACTCGGTGTAAGGATGCTCGGAGCAGCGCGCCAGCCACCCGTCCTTGTCCAGTTTTTTGCCGTCGAACCTTGTGCCAGCGACGATCGGTAGCAAGTGGATTTGCTCCCGCGCGATGATTGGGCCGCCATGCAGCCACTCGCTCGAATACGAAGGAATAGGACTCTGCCCATGACCAGCAACATAGAAGACCGGGCCGTCTTCCGTTAACTGGGCCGAAAGCCCTTCGCTCCTCGCCACCCAGTAGTCAAGTTCGGGCCCGACCAGCTTCGATACTCTTACCGACAAGGCATCGGAAGCGGGCAGCAGATCAGAGATCAACTGGTCGATGCCTACGTCGAAGAATCTGGCGAGCTTCAGAAGCTCGGACGCGCCTGGCTCGCCGTCTCCGGTCTCCCAACGCGCAATCGTACGGGCGTGCGTGCCGAGTGCCTCGGCGATCTGGACCTGCGTCAGAAGTCGTTCGCTGCGTAGCTTCTTAAGGTTAGGGACTTTCGATTCGCTCATGCCGCGAAGCATAGCGCCGGGAGATCGGTGTCCAGAACCAGCAAAAATTGTCATTCGCTGCCGAATACCGTCGGTCCTTTGTGACGCATTTTGTCACAATGCTTACTGAATTGAGAAATCTTGCATACTTTTTTAGAAGTGAAACAGATTGTGAGCGTTGGCATGCATGCTGCGTTTGGTACTCCGCCCGGGGGAGGAACCCCGGCTTAACCAAACCTGGAGTTTTCACAATGAACCGCATCTCCCGCACCGCTCAGAAGGGCTTTACCCTCATCGAATTGATGATCGTGGTCGCGATCATCGGTATTCTGGCCGCCGTCGCTCTGCCGGCATACCAAGACTACGTGAAGCGCGCCAAGGTCACCGAAGGCCTGTCGCTCGCTTCTTCGGCAAAGACCCTGATCGCCGAAAACGCTGCGAATGGACGCCCGTATGACGCTGGTTTCGTTGCTCCGTCCGCGACCGCCGCTGTGACTTCCGTTGGAATCGAGAACACGACCGGCGTGGTCACGATCACCTACACCGCTGCCGTTCAGACCGGTGGCACTGCTACGCTGATTCTGCGCCCGTACACCGGCCCAGTCGGCACGCCGGCCGCTCTCCCGGACTCTACCGCTGCAGGCTACACGCCTCCGGCTGGTTCGATTTCCTGGGCATGCGGCGCCCTTGGCGCCGCAGCACCTGCGACTGCTGGCACGCTGGAAGCACGCTACGCTCCCGCCAACTGCCGCTAAGCAATATCGCTCGCTCTGCACAGCCACCTTCGGGTGGCTTTTTTGCGTCTCCATTTCGTCGGTTGCTCCGGAGTGATCGATCTCACGAGTTCCGCATGCCGGCGCTGTGCACCTGGTGGTCCCGAATCGTCGCCAACACTGGCCACAAGAGACTTTCATCGGTGGACGCCCGTTCGGCGCGCCGCCCTGCCATCAGGCGATGACCCTCTGCCCTTGCTCGTCTCCCTCTGCAAAATTCGCCTCCAGAGCGCAAGTGACGAATAGGAACAAAAGTGTGACAAAACTCGTCACCTTCGGGTTTTGAGTGGCCGTTTTTTGTCGGTCCGACGCGACGCATCCGTGAAGAACTACACGCCTTTCACGGATGGGACTTCGACGATCGGGTTGGCACACATGCTGCGGTAAATGAACCGGCACGGGGAGGGGCCCCGTCTCGAACACAAACTGGAGTTTCCAACATGAACCGTCGTTTCATCGCTCGCCGCGCACAAGTCGGCTTCACCCTTATCGAATTGATGATCGTGGTCGCGATCATCGGCATTCTGGCCGCCGTCGCTCTGCCGGCATACCAAGACTACGTGAAGCGCGCCAAGGTCACCGAAGGCCTGTCGCTCGCTTCTGCGGCAAAGGCCCTCGTCGCGGAAAATGCGGCAAATAGCCGGCCGTACAACGCTGGTTTCGTTGCGCCGTCCGCGACCGCCGCAGTGACTTCTGTTGGCATCAGCAACACCACTGGCCAGGTCACAATCACTTACACCGCCGCCGTCCAGACCGGTGGCGCCGCGACCCTGATTCTTCGCCCCTTCACAGGCCCGGTCGGCACGCCTGTCGCCCTCCCGACCTCTGTTACCGCTGGGTACGCGACCCCGGAAGGTTCGATCTCGTGGGCATGCGGCGCAGCCGGTGCTGCGGCTCCTGCAGTCGCCGGTACGCTGGAAGCTCGCTACGCTCCCGCCAACTGCCGCTAAGCAATATCGCTCTGCATAAGCCGCCTTCGGGCGGCTTTTTTTGCGCCCCTAACGCGACGTTTGCTCGGCGATCTTGCGGATGCTGTCGCTGGCGCGCTTGGACCCAGCCGACGATCCGAGCCAGTAGTTGCACACCTGACCGAAGGCGAGAGACAGCGCGCCGAACATAACGTTGAGCAGTTGGAACACGTTGGGCGGCATGTCGATCTGAACGATGAACAGCCGGTAGATGCAGAAGAAGTAGCCCGCGACGATGAGCGTGGAGACGATGGCCGAACCCCACGCGAGCGGGGACTCGGCCCGGGCGAGCTCAACGGTCTGCTGCCGGGCGTTCTGGGTGTCGCCGACGTAGACCCGCTCCATCTCCAGCGCGAAGGACTGCTCGGCGGCCTTGAGCGCGACGATCTGCTCGCCGGTCAGCACTCCGGACGACAGGGCGGCTTCGACGTCCTCTGCGGTCGCATCAGGCTTGCCGAGCACCTTGTCACCGATGTGGAAGGGAGAGCGTGATGGCAGCCTTCTACCTTGACAAGGCCGCCGTGGCCGAAGCTGTTGCCCTCTCCGAATCGACAGTCGAGAAGCTGGTGCGCGAGAACGAGTTTCCGAAGCCGCGCATCCTGTCAGGTCGACGCGTGGCATGGCTAGTGCGTGAGGTCGAGGCATGGGCGGAAGCCCGCCCAGTGTCAGACCTGCTGCCACCAAAGAACACCGCAAGGGTTGCGGCGCGCCGGCGCGCCTTCCATGTGGTCAATGACACGACGTTCGCTCTGTCCGAGCAATCTGCTCATGCGGATCTGGCCGGTTTGGAGTCCGACGTAGGACCGGTTGAATCCGCAGCCCACAGCGGCTGTACGCCCTGCTCCGAAGTCGTCATTCGACGACATGTGAATGAATCAGTGGTCCGTCGGGACGGGCGGGCGTCGATAACACGCAGGTTCGGTCAGGTCTGCAATCCGAGGGACTAACCCCTTCTCGGCCTTCTTAAACCTGGATGCCATGCCTACGATTGTTCTGCCTGGCAACGCCAACGGCATCACCGGGTAACTCGTAACCCACAACTCGCCGTTAACTCACGTAGTAAGGTCGACTGTAAGTGACCGGTGTCTGCAAGTGGCTGCCACCGGAAAGCGTTTGGGAATAGTGGTCCGGCGCCCGACGCGGAGTAACTGTACTCGATGGTGCTCAGTCGTCCAGGATTGAGACCGATGCAAGACTTGGTGCACTGCCGATTGAAAGTGGCCGGACGCTCACGATTGAAAGGCTTTTTGACCACCCTCTCGGCACCACTGCGGTGAGATATCAATTACTCTTGAAATTGCCGCCGCAGGAGTGCCAGCCTTCCCCAACAACCCGATTTCTTTCTTGGTTGTGGTGAATGCACTGGAGTCGCTGCGTATCGGTATTCTCCATCCAACCCACATATTGGAGCCACATTTTGTTGCCTGCTACGCTGTCGACACAGACGAATTGGTAGCCGACGACGTACGCTGGATGATTGTTCGCTGAGGCGGTTCCACGAATTCGTTCGACAACTTTCGCGTCTTTAATTTTTTCGCACGTTGGGCCCCACAATTCTGGTAATTTGAGAATGTTAAGTGCTGTCGTATCTTCTGGATGCGATTCGACGGCCACAATTTCTTTTGGCGGGGATGATTTTGTAGCGCCAGAATCCTTTGACGGGGGATTGCGCCAAACCGCGATTAGAAGCACAGCAAACACTACGAGAATTGCCACAGCCAAACCTGTCAGTCCCTTTGCAATTCTGCGAACTTCGGGAACTGACTTCAAAACCGTGAATGCCTTACGAATTTGAGCGGTCAATTTGACTCTTCCTCTTTATTGAAACTGGCTACGGGATTGTTTACGCGAGGCAAACGGGCTAGATACACTGACTGTAACATCCGGGACATTCGAGTTATCTCGCAAGCGCGGTCTCGTAAAGCATAGCGAGGAAATTCAGGCAACCCTCGCCGGCGCGGTAGCAAGCCGGCACCACCGTCTACAGAAACTGGCAGGGCGTGACGTACTTCCGCTTTTGGCCGGATTCTGACTTACGCCAGGTCTCACGAGGAGCGGCCCAATTGGTTGCGCCAGAAGTCATCGGCCTCGTTGCAAGCCACAAACATATTCAGCATCGTCAGTTTCCACCATGCTGCCGCATCTACGAAAACCTGGCGGTCGTAGTCTGAAAGCTCGAGAGACTGAGCGGACTTGGGGTGGGTCACTCTGCTGCGAATCTCCGTAGCCTTTCGCATCGCAGCCCAGCCCTCGCCTCCAGTATCCGCATGGAAGTCAGCGCCATGGTTCTTGACGTAGCAACGGATTGAGAACAGCAAGCTCTGCGGAAAAGGTAGGTACTGCTCGGAGGTCTTCGGATGACCTCTGTTGTCGACCGAGTGACGCTCTTCCTTCAACAGCGTCAGTTCAGTTGGCGTGAGCCTTCAACCAACGCGAAGTGCGCCCTCACCAGTGCGCGTTGCGCGTACGGTGGGTCACGTCCCAGCGCATGGTGTAAGTCTTCAGCCCGGACAGGGCTGAGATGCACGGTGCTCAGCGTGCCACTGCGGACAGCCGAGTGGGTGCAGTATCGCTGAGGGTCTG